>NZ_CP180630.1:0-5536171 GCF_047782815.1 Rhodococcus indonesiensis
GTGACCGACGAGCCGAACGCGCTGGCCGACGTGTGGCCGGACGTCGTCGCGGAGCTGACCGCCGACGGCGAGGGCCTCAGCAAGGGCCAGAAGGCGTGGCTCGCCCTGGTCAAGCCGATCACACTGGCACAGGGATTCGCACTGTTGTCGGTTCCGTCCTCGTTTGCGCAGGAAGCCATCGAGCGGGATCTGCGCGAGCCGATCCTTCGTGCACTCCACCGCACCCTCGGGCATCGTGTGGAAGGACTAGGCGTCCGTATCGAGCCGTCCGCGACCGTCGACGATCCCGCCGAGGACCCGTACGCCGTGCCGCGGGACACGCTGCCTCTCGAGGGTCTGCCGCCGGACCCCCGTTCGCCCGAGCCGCACTCGTTCGACACGCGGCCCATCGTCGCCGGCCCGCCCGAGTCCCGCCCGCGCGAGTCCGAGCGCCACGACATGGCGCACCCGTTCCGGCGCCGCCGCCCGTCCTCCCTCGACCACGGCATGCTCGAGGTCGACACGGGGGAACTCGAGGAGGTCGACGACGACCGGGAGGCGATGACCGCGGTCCGCGAGTCGTGGCCGTCCTACTTCACGCAGCCGCCGCCCCCGGCCACCGCGTCCCCGACCGGCAGCAGCAGCCTCAATGCGAAGTACACGTTCGACACGTTCGTGATCGGAGCGTCCAACCGGTTCGCCCATGCGGCCGCGGTGGCGATCGCCGAGGCCCCCGCCCGCGCATACAACCCGCTGTTCATCTGGGGCGCCTCCGGATTGGGCAAGACGCACCTGCTGCACGCTGCCGGGCACTATGCACAACGACTGTTCCCGGGGATGCGGGTCAAGTACGTCTCCACCGAGGAGTTCACGAACGACTTCATCAACAGCCTGCGCGACGACCGCAAGGTGGCGTTCAAGCGCAGGTACCGCGAGACGGACATCCTCCTCGTCGACGACATCCAGTTCATCGAGGGCAAGGAAGGTATCCAGGAGGAGTTCTTCCACACCTTCAACACCCTGCACAACGCGAACAAGCAGATCGTGGTGTCGTCCGATCGTCCCCCGAAGCAGCTCGCGACGCTCGAGGAGCGCCTGCGGACCCGGTTCGAGTGGGGCCTGATCACCGACGTCCAGCCGCCCGAACTCGAGACCCGCATCGCGATCCTCAGCAAGAAGGCCCGCATGGACCGGCTGGACGTACCCCACGACGTCCTCGAGTTGATCGCCAGCAGGATCGAACGCAACATCCGGGAACTCGAGGGGGCGTTGATCCGGGTGACGGCCTTCGCGTCGCTCAACCGGCAGCCGCTGGACCTGACGCTGGCCGAGGTGGTGCTCCGGGACCTCATCCCGGACTCGACGGCTCTCGAGATCAACTCCGCCACCATCATGGCGGTGACAGCCGAGTACTTCGGTACCTCGATCGACGACCTGTGCGGGCCCGGCAAAGCGCGACCGCTGGCCCAGGCCCGGCAGATCGCGATGTATCTGTGTCGGGAGCTCACGGACCTGTCCCTGCCCAAGATCGGGCAGACCTTCGGCCGGGACCACACGACGGTCATGTACGCGGACAAGAAGATTCGCAAGGAGATGACCGAGCGGCGAAAGGTCTACGACCAGGTCCAGGAGCTGACCGCGCGCATCAAGCAACGCTCCAAGCGCTGAGCCCCGCCGAACTGGCGCACAGGGCCCGGACGATCGTGTCCGGGCCCTTCTTCGTGTCCGGAACCCGGCCGGCGGCCGGCGGCGGGCGTGATTCTCGAGACGAATCGACGGTGACTCACACCTGTGGACAACGGTGTGTACAACGTGGGATCTTTGTGGACGGACGGTGTACCGATGTTGAACACTCTCGAGCTGTCCACATCCGTCCTCGAGAATTCCTCGAGTTCATCCTCGAGAGTCCGAGTCTCGAGAAGCCCGCCCCACCAGCGTAGACGGTCGTCGGTCCACAGATTCCACAACCCCTATTACTACTTCTGTGTTTTCTCTCTGAGACTTCTCTTTCAAAACAGGGTTGTGGAGGACTCGAGTGCACAGGGTCTCGAGAGCCATGTCCCCCTCGAGGCTCCGGCTTTCCAACTGATCGACGAGCGCATACCGTGGAGCGACGTCCCCGCTGCCGACGTCGGTGTCGGGGCCTTGTGCCAGACTTCGTTGAATCGATCGACAGCCAGGAACAGCGAAAGGATCCGCGGGGCGATGGAGCTTGGAAGCATGAAGTTTCGTGTCGCTCGCGAGGACTTCGCCGACTCCGTCGCGTGGGTTGCGCGCAGTCTTCCGTCGCGACCGCCGGTGCCGGTGCTCGGTGGCGTCCTCCTCGGCGCGGACGACCAGGGACTGACAGTCTCCGGGTTCGACTACGAGGTCTCCGCGCAGGTCCACGTCTCCGCCGAGGTCATCACGTCCGGGCAGGTGCTCGTCTCGGGCCGCCTGCTCGCCGACATCACCCGCGCGCTGCCCAACAAGCCCGTCGACGTGGTGCTCGACGGAACGCGGGTGCTCATCAACTGCGGCAGCGCGAAGTTCTCCCTGCCGACGATGCCGGTCGAGGACTACCCGCAGCTGCCCGAGTTACCGCAGCAGACCGGTTCGCTGCCCGTCGAGATGTTCGCCGAGGCGATCAGCCAGGTCGCCGTCGCGGCGGGCAAGGACGACACACTGCCGATGCTGACCGGCATCCGGGTCGAGATCGACGGCACCCACATGGTCCTCGCGGCCACCGACCGGTTCCGTCTCGCGGTCCGCAAGATCGAGTGGATGCCCACCGTCGAGTCGGCGAGCGCCGCGGTGCTCGTGCCGGCCAAGACTCTCTCCGAGTCTGCGAAAACCGTTGGCGGATCCTCCAATTCGCCTGTCCAGCTCGCACTGGGCGCCGGCTCGTCGGTCGGCGCGGAGGGCCTGCTCGGTATCGTCGCGGACGGCCGTCGTACCACCACCCGTCTCCTCGACGCCGAGTTCCCCAAGTTCCGTCAGTTGCTGCCCACCGAGCACACCGCGATGGCGACCGTCGAGATCGCGCCGCTCGTGGACGCGATCAAGCGCGTCGCGCTCGTCGCCGAGCGTGGGGCGCAGGTGCGTCTCGAGTTCACCGAGGGCGGCCTGCTGTTGTCGGCCGGGGGTGACGACGCCGGCCGGGCGGAGGAGTCGCTCGCGGCGGAGTTCCAGGGCGAGCCGCTGATCATCGCGTTCAACCCCGGGTACCTGCTCGACGGCCTCGGTTCGCTGCACAGCGAGAAGGTGTCGTTCGGCTTCACTACGCCGAGCCGTCCCGCCGTACTGCGACCGGCGCTCGAGGAGGCGCCCGAGCCCGACGCCTCCGGCACGTTCGCCGCCCCGGACAGCGACTACACCTACCTGCTGATGCCGGTGCGCCTGCCGGGCTGACCCGGGGGAGGAAACGGTGGGCCCGTGTACGTTCGCACCTTTTCGCTACGCGATTTCCGTTCCTGGGAAGCCGTTTCGCTGAATCTCGCACCCGGACCGACGGTGTTCCTCGGCCGCAACGGACACGGCAAGACCAACCTGCTCGAGGCGCTGGGCTATCTGTCGACCCTGACCTCGCACCGGGTCTCCGGTGATGCGCCGCTGCTGCGGACCGGGACGTCGCGCGCCCTGGTGGGCGCCGTCGTCGTCAACGGTGGCCGGGAACTGGGCATCGACGTCGAGATCAACGAGGGCCGGCCCAACCGCGGCCGGATCAACCAGTCACCGACCCGGCGCCCACGGGAGATTCTCGGCATTCTGCGGACCGTGTTGTTCGCGCCGGAGGATCTGTCCCTGGTGCGGGGTGATCCGGGGGACCGGCGCCGGTTCCTCGACGAACTGCTCGCCACCCGCATCCCCCGGATGAGCGGCGTGCGTGCCGACTACGACAAGGTGTTGCGCCAGCGTTCCGCGCTGCTCAAGACGGCCGGAGGTGCGTTGCGCCGCGGCAGCCGGTCCGGCGACGGAGCGAACGCACTCGCGACGCTCGACGTGTGGGACGGTCATCTCGCGGCGCACGGTTCCGAGCTGCTCGCCGCACGCGTCGCCCTGCTGCACGAACTCGCCCCCCATGTTGCCGAGGCATACCGGTCGATCGCCCCCGAGTCGCGGCCGGCGCTGCTGCGTTACCGCAGCACGGTGGGCGAGGCGTTGCCGCCGGAGTTCGCCGACCCGGACCGCGCGCCGCTGTCCGACGACCGGGAGGTGATCGAGGCCGCGTTCCTGACCCGGCTGGCGCAGGCGCGGCCGAAGGAGATCGAGCGGGGCGTGTGCCTGGTGGGTCCCCATCGCGACGAGCTCGACCTGATTCTGGGGGACCAGCCGGCCAAGGGTTTCGCCAGCCATGGGGAGTCCTGGTCGTTCGCGCTGGCGCTGCGCCTGGGCGCGTTCTCGCTCCTGCGGGCGGACGGCACCGACCCGGTCCTCATGCTCGACGACGTGTTCGCCGAGCTGGATCGCCGGCGCCGCACGGCGCTCGCCGCCGTCGCGGCCTCGGCCGAGCAGGTCCTCATCACCGCCGCGGTCCCGGAGGACGTGCCGGCCGAGCTGGCCGCGGTCCGATTCGGGGTGCGGGCCGAGGACACCGACCGGGGACGGCTCTCGGCGCTGACCGCGCTCGACGGCGACGATCCCGCACAGCCGGATCTGGACGGAACCGTGGACGGAGCACTGCGATGAGCATCGAGAACCCGGACGAACAGCCGTCTCAGCCGCCGTTGCGCGGGATCGACCTGGCTCGTCGCGCACTGGAGGAGGCCCGGGCGGCAGCGCAGGCGAGCGGCAAGTCGGTGGGGCAGGGACGCGCCTCGCGCGGGGCGCTGCGACCACGGCGTCGCCGCCGCGGATGGTCCGGTCCGGGCCCCGATGATCGGGATCCGCAGCCGCTCGGCGCATTGACGAACGCGATAGCCAAGCAGCGGGGATGGGTAGGCCGCGTGTCGGAGGGCACCGTGCTCGGGAGTTGGGCACGCGTGGTCGGCGACGACATCGCCTCGCACGCGACGCCGACGACGCTGCGCGACAAGGTGCTGCACGTCTCGGCCGAGTCGACCGCGTGGGCGACCCAGCTGCGCATGATGCAGGCGCAGATCCTCGCGAAGATCGCTGCCGCGGTCGGGCACGGGGTGGTCGAGGAACTGCGGATCACGGGGCCGACGGCGCCGAGCTGGCGCAAGGGGGAGCGGCACGTCCGCGGCCGCGGCCCGCGGGACACGTACGGCTGAACCCAGCCTGGATTTATCTGTAACCCGATGTTACGTTCAAACGCGTCGATTGTGCGCTGTTCCACACTCCGCATCGGGAGGTTCGTCCATGTCCACATCGCTCACCGAACCGGACCGGGTGCTGCTCCAGGCCCGCGACGTCGAGTTCGACTGGAGCGCCCTGCCCCTGCACTGGGTGCCCGGTGATCCGTTCAGCACCCACGTGCTCAACGTCCTGCATCTGTTGCTGCCGGCGGGGGAGGAGTGGTTCGTCGAGACGTTCAAGGAGGCGTTGCCGCTCATCCGCGACGAACAACTGCGCGAGGACGTCGTGGGATTCATCGGTCAGGAATCGGTGCACGCCGACGCGCACCGGAGGGTACTCGAGCAACTCGAGGCGAAGGGTCTCGATCCCACCCCCTTCACGGACCAGATGCGGTGGCTGTTCGGCCGGCTGCTCGGCCGACGACCGCTCACGGGACTGCGGGCGGAGAACTATCTCGTCGAACGGCTCGCCATCATTGCCGCCGTCGAGCACGTCACCGCATTCCTGGGGGACTGGGTTCTCAACGCGAAGGGTCTCGACGCGGCGGGCACCGATCCGACCATGCTCGACCTGCTGCGCTGGCACGGTGCCGAGGAGGTCGAGCATCGCAGCGTCGCCTACGACGTGATGCGCTACTTCGACCCCGGGGAGGCGCGCCGGATCCGCACGCAGCTCATCGTCGCCCCGGTCCTGTTGTGGCTGTGGATCCGCGGTGCCCGCTTCCTGATGGCTCACGACCCCGTGCTGGCGGCTGCGCCCGGACATGCTCGCGCACCTCATCTTTCGGACTGGTCGGCGGCCAGTCGACGCGGTACGATGCCGGGGCCCGTGGACCTCGGCCGGCGCATGTCGCGATACTTCCGCCGCTCGTACCATCCCAGCCAGGAGGGTTCGACCGCCCAGGCGGTCCGCTACCTGGCGTCCTCGCCCGCGGCCCGGGCGGCAGCCCGATGACCGGCCTGCTGCCGCGGCACGGTCGCCCGTCGGACCTGCGGGGCCGGAACCGCCCCGACCGGGCGATGGGCGTGCTCGGATCCGTCGTGGACAGATACCTGAGCCTCGTCACCACGCTCGACTACGCCGGTGCCGCCGGCGCCGCGGACATCGATCGGCAGGTGGATCTTCTTGTGGCGGAGAAGATTCCCGTCACGGCCGACGGCGATGTGGTGCGGTTGACGCTGCGCGCCCCGGACGGTGCCGAGTTGCCGGCGTGGCACCCGGGCGCCCATCTCGACTTCCATCTGCCGTCCGGGCGGCGGCGACAGTACTCGCTGTGCGGGGATCACGAGGACCGCAGCCGTTACACCGTCGCGGTGCGCCGGATCCCCGGCGGTGGGGGAGGGTCGCTCGAGATGCATGCTCTCGAACCGGGTGACCTCGTGGCCGTGCGCGGTCCGCGCAACGGGTTCCCCTTCGTCGCCGAGGGGACGGCCCTGTTCGTCGCCGGCGGGATCGGCATCACCCCCGTCCTGGCGATGACCCGCGCCGCACACCGCGCCGGGATGGACTGGCGGCTCGTCTACACGGGCCGTACCCGGTCCGCGATGCCGTTCCTCGACGAAATCGGAACATGGGATTCGTCAAGGGTTTTCGTGCGACCGGACGACGAGTTCGGCACGCCGACGGGGTCCGATCTGCTCGCCGGCGCACCCGCCGGCGGAGCCGTCTACTGTTGCGGGCCCACCCCGATGCTGGACGCCGTGCGGGCCGGCATCGACGCCACACCGGCGTCGGCCCTGCACTTCGAACGGTTCGGTGCCCCGCCCGTCGTCGCCGGCCGGGCGTTCGAGGTCCAACTGGCAAGCACCGGGGAGGTGCTCGCCGTCCCGGCCGACGAGTCGGCGCTCGAGATCATCCGCCGGCGCCTGCCCGGCATCGGCTACTCCTGCCGCCAGGGTTTCTGCGGAACCTGCCGGGTGCGAGTCCTGTCCGGCACCCCCGACCACCGCGAGAACCGGCTCACCCCCGAGGAACGTCGCGAGGAGATGCTCGTCTGCGTCTCCCGCGCCGACGGTGGCCGGCTCGTACTCGATCTCTGAGGAGAACGCATGACCACTCGCACCGTCACGAACGGACCCGTCCGGCTCCACGTCGTCGAGGAGGGCAACCCGGCGGGGCCGGCACTGCTGCTGGTCCACGGCTGGCCCGACACCCACGCCCTGTGGGACCGCGTGGTACCCGAGTTGGCCCGCGACTTCCGGATCGTCCGGTTCGACAACCGCGGTGCCGGTGCCTCGACCGTGCCGCGCGACGTCGCGGACTACCGGCTCGAGCTGCTCGCCGGGGACCTGTTCGCGGTGATCGACGCGGTGAGCCCGGACGTGCCCGTCCACCTGCTCGGACACGACTGGGGGGCGGTGCTGTGCTGGGAGGCCGTATGCGAACCCGGGGCGGCCGAGCGGATCGCGTCCTACACCTCGGTGTCCGGGCCGAACCTCGACCATCTCGCCTCGTGGATGCGCCGTCGGCTGCGGGATCGGCGCCCGCTCGGTCCGCTCGAGCAGGCTGTGGCGTCGGCCTACACGGTGCTGTTCCAGACCCCCGGCCTGCCCGTGCCGGCGCTCCGGTGGTGGTTCTCGCGGCACTGGCCCGCATTCGTCGGATTCTTCGATCGCTCCGATCCGGCGCTGATCGGACCGGTCGCGCCCACGCTGGCCGACGACATGGTGCACGGACTGAAGCTGTACCGGGCGAACCTGCGCCGGCGTCTGCGTGCACCGCGCGAGCGGCACACCGACGTGCCCGTGCAACTGATCCAGGGGCTGCGGGACCGGGCGGTGCGGCCGGTCGGGTACGAGGACACCGAGAAGTGGGTGACCGATCTGCGCCGGGAACCACTCGACGCCGGACACTGGTCGCCCCGCTCGCACGCCGGGGAGCTCGCGGCCGCGGCCGCGCGCTTCGTGCGCGACGTCGAAGCGCGGCACACTGCCCGAACCCCTGCGCTCTAGACCCCCGCGCTCTAGCGATTCACCTTCCCGCCCTCGCGACGCCGCGCCTGCGGGCCGGTGAGCGGCGTCGACGGCCCGTTCTGTGTCGGACGGGGCAAGTACGGTCCCGGGCAGTAGGATGAATCCGAATGCGCGCGTGTGCGCGAGGCCCAGGCGGAAGAAGGAGAGCTACCAACCCGTGGCTGCCCAGAAGTCGAACAAGAGCAACAGTGACTACGGTGCTTCCTCCATCACCGTCCTCGAGGGGCTCGAGGCGGTGCGCAAGCGCCCCGGCATGTACATCGGTTCCACCGGTGAGCGCGGTCTGCACCACCTGATCTGGGAGGTCGTCGACAACTCGGTCGACGAGGCGATGGCCGGCCACGCCACCAAGGTCGAGGTGACCCTCCTCGAGGACGGCGGCGTGCAGGTCGTCGACGACGGCCGCGGCATCCCCGTCGGGATGCACGCCTCCGGTGTCCCGACCGTCGAGGTCGTGCTGACCCAGCTGCACGCGGGCGGCAAGTTCGATTCCGATGCCTACGCGGTCTCGGGTGGTCTGCACGGCGTCGGCATCTCGGTGGTCAATGCGCTGTCCACCCAGCTCCAGGTGGAGATCGACCGCGACGGCTACCACTGGGAGCAGACCTACCAGTCCTCCAAGCCCGGGAAGCTGGTCAAGGGCGAGCCCACGAGGGCCACCGGCACCACCGTCCGGTTCTGGGCGGACCCGGACATCTTCGAAACCACGACCTACAACTTCGAGACGGTCGCGCGGCGACTGCAGGAGATGGCCTTCCTCAACAAGGGCCTGACGATCACGCTGACCGACGAGCGGGTCGCACCGGAGGAGGTCACGGACGAGGTCGTCAGTGAGCTCGCCGAGGCGCCGAAGAAGGCCGAGGAGCAGGAACAGGCCGAGATCGAGCAGCAGCACAAGGTCAAGGTCCGCGTCTATCACTACCCGGGCGGCCTCGAGGACTATGTGCGGCACATCAACCGCACCAAGCAGCCGATCCACAACTCGGTCGTCGGCTTCACCGCGAAGGGCACCGGCCACGAACTCGAGGTCGCGATGCAGTGGAACTCGGGCTACTCCGAGTCCGTCCACACCTTCGCCAACACGATCAACACCCACGAGGGCGGTACCCACGAGGAGGGCTTCCGCGCGGCGCTGACCTCGGTGGTCAACAAGTACGCGAAGGACAAGAAGCTCCTCAAGGACAAGGATCCGAACCTCACCGGCGACGACATCCGTGAGGGACTGGCCGCGATCATCTCGGTCAAGGTCGGCGAACCGCAGTTCGAAGGCCAGACCAAGACCAAGCTCGGCAACACCGAGGTCAAGTCGTTCGTGCAGAAGGCCTGCAACGAGCACCTGTCGCACTGGCTCGAAGCCAACCCGGCCGACGCGAAGACCATTGTGACGAAGGCGGTCTCGTCCGCGCAGGCGCGCGTCGCCGCTCGTAAGGCGCGGGAACTGGTCCGCCGCAAGTCCGCCACCGACCTCGGGGGCCTGCCCGGCAAGCTGGCGGACTGCCGCTCCAACGATCCGAGCAAGTCCGAGATCTACATCGTCGAGGGTGACTCGGCCGGCGGCTCCGCCAAGTCGGGCCGGGACTCGATGTATCAGGCGATCCTGCCGCTGCGCGGCAAGATCATCAATGTCGAGAAGGCGCGCATCGACAGGGTCCTCAAGAACAACGAGGTCCAGGCGATCATCACCGCCTTCGGCACCGGTATCCACGACGAGTTCGACATCTCGAAGCTGCGCTATCACAAGATCGTGTTGATGGCCGACGCCGACGTGGACGGCCAGCACATCGCGACTCTGCTGCTGACGCTGCTGTTCCGCTTCATGCGCCCGCTGGTCGAGCACGGGCACGTCTACCTGGCGCAGCCCCCGCTGTACAAGCTCAAGTGGCAGCGTTCCGAGCCGGAGTTCGCGTACTCCGACCGCGAGCGCGACGGTCTGCTCGAGCGTGGGCTCGCGTCCGGCAAGAAGATAAACAAGGACGACGGCATCCAGCGGTACAAGGGCCTCGGCGAGATGAATGCCAAGGAACTGTGGGAGACCACCATGGACCCCAGCGTGCGCGTGCTGCGTCAGGTCACGCTCGACGACGCGGCCGCCGCCGACGAACTGTTCAGCGTGCTGATGGGTGAGGACGTGGAGGCGCGTCGCAGCTTCATCACCCGTAACGCGAAGGACGTCCGCTTCCTGGACGTCTGACTCGGTCTTGCGGACGCCGGAAGGGCGGTGCGAGTGGCGGTGTGACGAGGTTCACACTGTCGCTTTCGCCGCCCTTCGGCGCGTCGGCGGCGCGGGGTGGCCCCGCGAATGTTACTGGTCGGTATCGTTTTCGGCTCGGTGACCGGTTCGATACACGACTGCCGCCGGTCGGGGGAGTGATCGTGCTCCTTTCGTGATCCGCGCTCGGGCGGATATGGTGCGTGCACTCAGGAACGTCTCTTCCGACCACTCCACCCGCAGACGCACCTCCTCGACGCCGAGCGGTGTGGCGCGGGTGTGGGTCGGCGGCGGAAACCGGGTGGAAAGTGAGCTGGAAAGATGAGTGACGAATCGCCACCTCGGCAGCGGTGGTGGAACATCGAAGGGTGGGGCCTTCGCTGGAAGGTGACCGCCGTTCTCGCAGTTCCCGTGACCGTGGCCATGGTGCTGGGCGGCCTGCGCGTGCAGCAGGAGCTCTCCAACGCCGTCCACTTCTCGTCCGCTGCCGACCAGGTGGCCGTCGTGCCCGACCTCGTCGACTTCGGTACCGCCTTCGGTACCGCCTCCGCGACGCTGGCGGCCGGGACCGGTGTCACGAACGAGATCGAGAACCTCGACACGGCACTGGAACGCGTCCGGGCGGTGTCGCAGAATCCGGAGCTGGATCCGGTCATCGCCGCCGACCTCACCCGCACGGTGGCTGCCGCCGAGTCGTTGCGAGACCGCATCGCGGCCGGCGACATCCCGCTGCCCGAGCTCAATGAGCAGACCAACACCATCCGCAAGGACCTGATCCGCATCGTCGAAGCCATCGTCGAGCCGATCGAGGATCCGTCCGTGCTCGCCGAGGGCACCCGACTCGTCGATGCGTGGGCTTCCCAGCGCTATTTGTTCGACCAGGTGATGGGCATCGTGGCGATCCTGCGGGACCCGGACCAGCCCGGTACCGCACTGGTGTCCGCGTCCGGCTCCGAGCTCGCCATGCTCGAGACGCTCGCCCGGTCGTACCCGGCCTCCGATGCGCAGATCCAGGAGCTGCGCAGCGGCGTCGCCGAGCGCACCGCGATGATCGACGCCGCCGGCGACGGCCCGCTGCCCATCCTGAACCTGCGCTCGTCGCTGCTGGAGAGTGTCGAGGTCTACGGCACCCTCATCGACGAGGCGTCCGACGCGATCAGCAGCACCGTTCTCGCCCGCGCCTCCGACACCCGCTCCGCCGCCCTGCGTGACACCGCGATCGTGCTCGGCGCCCTGCTCGCCGCGCTGGTCCTGGCGCTTCTGGTGTCGCGGTCGCTCGTCGGCCCGATCCGGCGCCTGCGCTACGGCGCTCTCAAGGTCGCCCGGCAGGAACTCCCCGACGCGATCGACCGCATCAAGGTGGGCGACAACGTCGAGGACATCGAGTTCACCCGGGTCCCGGTGCACACCACCGAGGAGATCGGCCAGCTCGCCCGCGCCGTCGACGACATGCACGGGCAGGCCCTGCGCCTCGCCGGCGAGCAGGCCCACCTCCGCCTGCAGATCAACGACATGTTCGAAACCCTCGCCCGGCGCAGCAAGTCGCTCGTCGAGCAGCAGCTCGGCCTCATCGAACGGCTCGAGTACGAGGAAAAGGATCCGGCCCGGCTCGAGAGCCTGTTCCGGCTCGACCACCTGGCCGCGCGCATGCGCCGTAACGGTGACAACCTGCTGATTCTCTCCGGAACCCGGATGCGGCGCGGCCATTCGGCACCCGTGCAGCTCGGTGATGTCCTCCGTGCCGCGATGTCCGAGGTCGAGGACTACCAGCGGGTCCAGATCGGCTCGACGCCGGAAGGCGCCCTCAGCGGTACGGTCGCCACGGACATCGTGCATCTGCTCGCCGAGCTCGTCGACAATTCGCTGCGGGCGTCGCCGCCGGACAGCACCGTGACGTTCAGCTTCGCGCGCGCCGTCGACGGTGGCCTGCTCGTCGAGATCGCCGACCGCGGTATCGGTATCCCGGCCGAGGAACTCGACGCGATCAACGAGCGTCTCGCCCTCGGTGGCGAGGTCGGTCCCGACACCGCCCGTCACATGGGTCTGTTCGTGGTCTCGCGCCTCGCGGCCCGGCACGGCCTCACCGTGCGGCTGCGGCCGACGTTCGACACCGCGCGCAACCCGGGCATCACCGCCAGCGTCCACATCCCCGACGTGCTCCTCGTCTCGCCGCTCGCCCTGTCGCAGACCGGGCCGCAGCCGCGCACGGGCGAGGACGGACGTCCGGCCGAGACGCTCGCGCCGCGGCCGCCCCGCGATGTCACGGCCCCGGCCGCGTCGGACCATGCTTCTGCACCGGCACTGCCGCAGCGGCAGCCGGCGTCCGCACTGCCGCAGCGCGAGCCGGCATCCGCACTGCCGCAGCGGCAGCCGGCACCCGTGGTTTCGGAGTCGGCTGCGGGTCTGCCGCAGCGCCAGCCGGGTGCCACGCCGGGTCTGCCGCAGCGCCGGCCCGGATCCACTCCAGGCCTGCCGCAGCGTCAGCCGGGTGCCGCCGCGGAGCGCCAGCCCACGCCGCTGTCCGACCTGCCCCGGCGGCAACCCGGCCCGACGCCGGTCCTGCCGCCGCGTCGCACGGAGACGGTCTCGTCCGCTCCTGCTCCCGCCCCGACGGCACCGGCGCCACGGTCCCCGGGCAACGGGCTGCCGCAGCGACGGCCGGGTGCCACGCCGGGCATCTCGCCCCAGCCGACGACGGCCGCACCGAACAACGGTGCTTCGGGCAACGGTGCTTCGACCAACGGTGCCTCGGGCAACGGTCTGCCGCAGCGCCGGCCGGGGAGCACCCCCGGTCTGCCGACACCGCCGGCCGCATCGGAATCCGCGCTTCCGCAACGGAATTCCGAGCCGGCCGCCGTTCGGGACGAGGCGGCTGCGGCCGACGGACAGGCGGGCCGCGCCGCCCGGCACCGGTACCGGACGAACCCGGCCAAGACGGCGTCGTTCTTCCAGCCGCGTACCGAAGCCAACGCATTGCGTCCGGGTGCCGGCACGCCGATCTTCGCCGACATGATGTCGAGCTGGCTCGTCGATCCGACGACTCAGCCCGAGGACCGCCGTCCGGAGTGGAACTCACGGGCGGATGCCGGGTGGAGGGCCGCGCAGGAGGCCGCACAGGCTCCGGTGGAGCAACTCACCACCGCGGGTCTTCCGCGGCGTGCACCCGGTCATAGGCTGGTGCCCGGTGCGGTCGCCTCGCCGGCGACCGGATCCGTGCCGGCTGTCCGGCGGCGCGACCCGGAGACCATCCGGGCCAACCTGAGCCGTCACCAGCAAGGGGTTCGCAACGGGCGGGCCTCCGCGCACGCGTCCACCCAGACCGACGAACAGGGAGTTCGATGAACATTGACCATGGATCCGACGTGACTCGTCCTCTGGACTGGTTGGTGTCGAACTTCGCGCGCGAGGTTCCCGGCGTCTCCCACGCCGTGCTCGTGTCCGCGGACGGCCTCCTCATGGCGGCCAGCGCACACCTGCCCGTCGACCGTGCCGAGCAGCTCGCTGCCGTCACGTCCGGACTCGCCAGCCTGTCCAACGGCGTGTCCCAGCTCTTCGAGGGCGGCGGAGTGCTCCAGTCCGTCGTCGAGATGCAGCACGGCTACCTGCTGCTGATGAGCGTGGGCGACGGATCGCACCTGGCGGCCCTGACCGCCTCGGAGTGCGACATCGGGCAGGTCGGTTACGAGATGGCACTCCTGGTCGATCGTGTGGGGGCATCGGTCGAGGCCACTCCGCGCATCGGTCTGGGGTCCTGACGTCGAGGTGGCCATGGAAGAACGCAAGGCGGAGTCGCCGCCGGCCCAGCCCAGTCTGGTCCGGCCGTACTCACTGACCTCGGGGCGGACCAGCCCCGCGGTCGAGCTGGCGTTGGAGGCACTGATCCAGGTCCTCCCGGGCACGGACGACCGTGCCCGGGACCTGGACAACATCAACGCCACGATCGTGGCGTTGTGCAGGGAGTCCCCGTCGGTCGCCGAGATCGCGGCGCGGGTGGGTGTGCCGATCGGGGTGGCGCGCGTACTCGTGGCGGATCTCGTCGAAGCCGGGCACGTACGGATCCTGGCCACCCTGAAAGACGATTCGAGCGACGCGGAGCGTCGTGAGCTGATTGAAAGGGTCCTCAGTGGACTTCGCGAACTCTAACTCCCCGAAGCGGGTGACCTCGACGAAGATCGTGATCGCCGGGGGCTTCGGCGTCGGCAAGACCACGTTGGTGGGGGCGGTCTCGGAGATCGTGCCGCTGCGCACGGAAGCGTTGGTCACCAACGCCAGCGACGGCGTCGACAACCTGAGCGCGACACCGCAGAAGGCCACCACGACCGTCGCGATGGACTTCGGCCGGATCAGCCTCGCCGAGGATCTCGTGCTGTACCTGTTCGGCACGCCGGGTCAGCACCGGTTCTGGTTCATGTGGGACGACCTGATCCGAGGTGCGATCGGGGCCATCGTGCTCATCGACACCCGGCGGCTGGACGAGAGTTTCGCGGCGGTCGACTTCTTCGAGGCCCGGAACCTGCCGTTCATTGTCGCGATCAACGAGTTCGACGACGCCCCGCGCTACCCGACCGAGGACATTCGCCAGGCCCTCGCGGTCTCGGCGGACGTGCCGATCGTCTCGATCGACGCGCGCGATCGCGAGTCCGCCAAGTCGGCCCTCGTGACGGTGACCGAGTACGCGCTGCGCAAACTGCACCAGCCGGTAGCGCCCTGATGGACACACACGTGCACCTGTTCGGCATGGGCACGTGGGTGCTCGTCCTGGCGTACGTGACGGCGACGATCGGGTTGCTCGTGGGGCTGGCCAGTGCCCGCAAATCGTTGACGGCCGGATCCGAACGGTCACGGTTGTACTGGCTGATGCGGGCCGCGCTCTCGACCGGTGGCGTCGGGGTGTGGCTGGCGCACTTCCTGCCGATGGCCGGGTTCACGGTGGACGGCAGCATCATTCGATACGACCTGCCCGGGATCGTCTTCTCGATGGCGGTGGCGCTGGTGTCCGCCTTCGTCGCCATGGTGGTCGTGCAGCCGAAGCGGATGTCGCGCCGTGCCCGGCCCTCGCGTGGTGCCGCGGCGGTACGGCTGCTGGGCGGCTCGCTGGTCCTCGGTGCCGGGATCGCCGGCGTGCACTACTCGATCATGTGGGCGATGGAACTGCAGGGCACCGTCGCATACGACACGACCTACGTGGCGGTCTCCGTGGTGGCGGCCTGGCTCACCGCGGTGGTGATCCTGTGGCTGGTGACGGTCGCCGACCGCCGGTGGATGCGGATCGTCGGCAGCATCGTCGCCGGGGCGGCGGTGATCGGCGTGCACTTCCTCGCGATGGCGGCGGTACGCGTGACGGTGGATTCGTCGACGGCGGCGCCTTCGGGCGTCGAGGTGTTCGCGGTCCTCTTCCCCGTGTTCGTGCTCGGCATGCTGATCCTGACGGTTCCGATCATGGCGTTGCTCATGGCCCCCGATCGGGTGGCGGCCGCCCTCGAGGCCGAGGCCGAGGCGTGGGCGCAGGAACACCGTCCGATCGACCCGCGGAGCTCGGTCGCCTGATCCGACGGCTGCGGGACCGGGACCCTCCCGAATTACATCGATGCGATACGCTCCGATGGCTGTCGAGGGGGGCGGAGTCGCAGCCCGTATCGATTCGGTGAGGCGCGCCACCACGAGCACGGACCGCTTCGCGCGCCGTGCTCGGAAGGTCACGATGTCCCACGAAATGCACCACTTCTCCATGGGGATGTGGGTGTTCTTCCTCGCCTGTGCCACCTCCGTCGTCGGATCGTTCGTCGGTCTCTCCTGTGCCCGTCAGTCGCTGACCGCGCCCACTGCCCGCGGCCATCGCCGCTGGATGGCCATGGCGGCACTGTCGGTGGGCGGTGTGGCCGTCTGGCTCATGCACTTCATCGGGATGATGGGCTTCGACATCCCCGGTACCGCAATTCGGTACGCGCTGGGACCGACCGCCTTCTCCGTCGCGCTGTCGGTGGCCGCTACCTGGTTCGGGCTCTGGCTCGTCAGCTCCCGTGCCTCGTGGGTGAATCGCGTGCCGTCCCTCGCCCGCCTGCTCGTCGGCGGCCTCGGGATGGGTCTCGCGGTCAGCCTCATGCACTACAGCGGCATGTGGGCCATCCGGATCCAGGGCTCGCTCGAGCACGACCCGAGCTTCGTCGTCGCCTCGGTGGCCATCGGTGTCGTCGCGGCCACGGCCGCCCTGTGGCTCGCGCAGACCGCGGACCGATGGGTGCTCCGCGTTCCTGCCGCCCTGCTCATGGGCTGCGCGGTCGTCGCACTGCACTACACCGGCATGGCCGGCGTACGCGTCGAGGTCGATCCGACCGTCCCGCTGCCGTCGGGCCGGACCGTCACCGCTCTGCTGTTCCCCTCGTTCGTGCTCGGCATCGCCGTTCTCGCCGTGCCGATCGCGGCGCTGCTGCTCGCCCCCAGCCGGGGCGACATGGCACTGGAGGAGGAGTTCGCCCGCTGGGCCACCGACGACGACGCCTCCGTTCCGGGGCGGTCGTGACGGAAATTTCGGGCGCCGGGACGGACCGGCCGAGCGGAATCGCCGCATCGGTCGCTGTGCGAGCTGACCTGCACCTATAGACTCGGGTGGTTGCGAGACGCGCGCCGGACGGAAGTCCGCGGCGTTCGAGCCGAGTAGAAGAAGGAGCTCATGACCGACACCACGTTGCCGCCGGAGGGGCCGGGGCACGACCGCATCGAGCCCGTCGACATCCAGCAGGAGATGCAGAGCAGCTACATCGATTACGCGATGAGCGTGATCGTGGGCCGCGCCCTGCCCGATGTGCGGGACGGTCTCAAGCCGGTGCACCGCCGCGTCCTGTACGCAATGTACGACAACGGGTTCCGCCCGGACCGCGGCTACGTGAAGTCGGCACGTGCCGTCGCCGAGACGATGGGCAACTACCACCCGCACGGCGACGCCTCGATCTACGACACCCTCGTGCGGCTCGCGCAGCCGTGGTCGATGCGCTACCCGCTCGTCGACGGCCAGGGCAACTTCGGGTCCCGCGGTAACGACGGCGCAGCCGCGATGAGGTACTGCGTCCCAGGCGACACGCTCGTGCGAATGCCCCACGGCCAGAGCATCCGCATCTCGGAAATCCTGCCTGGCGTCGAGCCCGACAGCGACAACGAGATCGACCTGAAGGTTCTCGATCGTCACGGCAACCCGGTGATGGCCGAGATGTTGTTCCACTCGGGCACCCATCGCACGTACACCCTCAGCACGGTCGAGGGCTACGAGATGCGCGGAACCGCCAATCACCCGGTGCTCTGCCTGGTGGATGTGGCGGGTGTTCCCACCCTGCTGTGGAAGCTGCTCGACGAGATTCGCAGCGGTGACCGAGTGGTGCTGCAGCGTGTTCCCTCCGCCGAGGAGCACGGCAGGCACAACGAGTACGAGGCGGCTGCGGCCTTGCTGCTCGGTGCGTTCGTCAGCGAGGGCTTCGTCTCGGAGAACCGCGCGGGATTCAACAATCTCGACCGGGACTTCTTCGATCGCGTCGTGGATGCGTTCGATCGGGTCGTCGGTGGCCGGCGCTACGTCTACAGCCGGGTGAGCAAGTCGGGTTCGACGCTGCACGAGCTCGACGTCCAGGACCTGACGATGCTGCGACGCAGCGTTCTGGCGGACGTGATCGGTCAGCGCAGCGACCACAAGAGCGTTCCCGACTTCATCTGGGAGTCGCCGACCCCACTCAAGCGCATCTTCCTCGGTGCCCTGTTCGAGGGCGACGGATCGTGTTCGTCGCTGCCACGCAACACGGTGCAGGTGTCGTACTCCACCCGGAGCATGCAGCTGGCGAAGGACGTGCAGCAGCTGCTGTTGGAGTTCGGTGTCGTCAGCCGCCGGTATCGGCACGCGACCGGTGAGTACAAGGTCGCCGTCACCAACCGACGTGACGCCCGCCTGTTCGCCGAACGTATCGGCTTCGTCGGCTGCAAGCAGCGCAAGCTCGAGCAGGTCCTTGCCGCAGCAGAAGCGAGCAGCCCCGCGGCGGCGGCACGCTCCATGAGCACGGACTTCGTCCCTGGTCTCGCAGCGTTCCTCCGTACGCACGGCGCGACGGATCCGGCGAACGCGCACTGGCTCCGGCGGCACAACATCGATCGGATCGAACGTTGGGAGCACCGTGGCGACGAGATCGCGTCGCACATCACGGAACCCGATGCCCGAGCCATTGCTGAGGAGCTGACCGACGGCCGGTTCTACTACGCTGAGGTGGCCTTCGTCGTCGAGGGCGATGTGGAGCCGGTCTACAGCCTGCGGGTCGACACCGACGATCACGCGTTCATCACCAACGGATTCGTCAGCCACAACACCGAGTGTCGGCTCACCCCGCTCGCGATGGAGATGCTGCGCGAAATCGACCACGAGACAGTCGATTTCCAGCCGAACTACGACGGCCGCACGCTCGAGCCGGTGGTTCTCCCCAGCCGTATCCCCAACCTGTTGATCAACGGTTCGGGCGGTATCGCGGTCGGCATGGCCACCAACATCCCGCCGCACAACCTCCGTGAGGTGGCCGACGCGATCTACTGGGCGCTCGAGAACTTCGAGGCCGACGAGGAAGCCACCCTGGCGGCCGTCATGGAGCGCATCAAGGGCCCGGACTTCCCGACCGCGGGCCTGATCGTCGGCGGCCAGGGCATCAAGGACGCATACACCACCGGCCGCGGCTCGGTGCGGATGCGCGGTGTCGTGGAGATCGAGGAGGACGCCCGGGGCAAGACCTCGATCGTCATCACCGAACTGCCGTACCAGGTCAACCCGGACAATCTGATCACCTCGATCGCCGAGCAGGTCCGGGACGGCAAGATCGCCGGCATCTCCGACATCCACGACGAGTCGTCGGACCGTGCGGGCATGCGCATCGTCGTGACCGTCCGCCGGGACGCCGTCGCGAAGGTCGTCCTCAACAACCTCTACAAGCACACGCAGCTGCAGACCGGCTTCGGCTGCAACATGCTCTCGATCGTCGACGGCGTGCCGCGCACCCTGCGGCTCGACCAGATGATCCGGTTGTACGTCACCCACCAGATCGAAGTCATCGTCCGCCGGACCCGGTACCTGCTGCGCAAGGCGGAGGAGCGGGCCCACATCCTGCGCGGTCTCGTGAAGGCGCTCGACGCGCTCGACGAGGTCATCGCGCTGATCCGCGCCTCGGCGACGGTGGAGGACGCACGCACCGGCCTCATCGGACTGCTCGACGTCGACGAGATCCAGGCCGACGCGATCCTGGCGATGCAGCTGCGTCGCCTCGCGGCTCTGGAGCGGCAGAAGATCGTCGACGAACTCGCCGAGATCGAGCGCGAGATCGACAACCTCAAGGACATCCTCGCCAAGCCCGAGCGTCAGCGCGCGATCGTGCGGGACGAGCTGAAGGAGATCGTCGACAAGTACGGCGACGACCGTCGCACCCGCATCGTCGCGGCCGACGGGGACGTCTCCGACGAGGACCTCATCGCCCGCGAGGACGTCGTCGTCACCATCACCGAGACCGGGTACGCCAAGCGCACCAAGACCGACCTGTACCGGTCCCAGAAGCGCGGCGGCAAGGGCGTCAAGGGCGCGGATCTCAAGCAGGACGACATCGTCAAGCACTTCTTCGTGACGTCCACGCACGACTGGCTGCTGTTCTTCACCACCAAGGGCCGGGTGTACCGGGCGAAGGCCTACGAGCTGCCGGAAGCCAACCGCACCGCGCGCGGCCAGCACGTGGCCAACCTGCTGGCCTTCCAGCCGGACGAGCGGATCCAGGGCGTCATCCGGCTCAAGACCTACGAGGACGCCCCCTACCTGGTGCTCGCGACCCGCAACGGCCTGGTCAAGAAGTCGCGGTTGTCGGACTTCGACTCCAACCGGTCCGGCGGCATCGTCGCGATCAACCTGCGCGGCGACGACGAACTGGTCGGTGCGGTGCTGTGCTCGTCGGACGACGATCTGCTGCTGGTCTCCGCCAAGGGACAGTCGATCCGTTTCGTGGCGAGCGACGAGGTGCTGCGGCCGATGGGCCGGGCGACCTCGGGCGTCCAGGGCATGCGGTTCAACGAGGACGACGCCCTGCTCTCGCTGAACGTGGTCCGTGAGGGCACGTACCTGCTGGTCGCGACGTCCGGTGGGTATGCCAAGCGCACCCCGATCGAGGACTACATGGCGCAGGGACGCGGCGGCAAGGGCGTGCTGACCATCCAGTACGACCGCAAGCGTGGCACTCTGGTCGGAGCGCTCATCGTGGACGACGACGACGAGCTGTACGCGATCACCTCGGGCGGTGGCGTCATCCGGACCCCCGCGAAGCAGGTGCGCAAGGCCGGCCGACAGACGAAGGGTGTGCGGTTGATGAACCTGGGGGAGGGGGACACGTTGCTGGCGATCGCACGCAACGCCGACGAGCCCGAGGAGAGCGCCGCACTCGAAGCGAAGGAGTCGTAAGTGAGCACTCCCCAGGGCCCGAACGGCGCCGAGCAGCCGCCGAAGGGGCAGAACGGACGAGAGGTGCCCGGCAAGCCGGCCGGCGGTGCGACGCCGTCGGACGGTGCCGCCCGGAACCCCGGAGCGGGAGCGAACCCGGGCGTGCCGGCCGACGGCACGGCGAAGCCCCAGACGGCGGAGGGCGGGACGTCGCGTCCCGGCCAGCAACGTCCGGGCGGGCCCCCCACACCGCCGTGGCAGCGTGGGAACCAGCAGGAGACACCGCAGAACGTGCCGCAGACGAACCTGGCCCGACCCGGTCAGGCATCGCCCTCGACCGGACGTCCCGCGGTGCCCACACCGAGCGACACCCCCGGTGACAAGCCCGCTGCGCGCCCCGGGACGGATCCGGCCGGATCGGCGCAGCCGGGCGGGCAGACACCGGGCGGGCAGAAGCAGGGTGGACAGCA
Source organism: Rhodococcus indonesiensis (assembly GCF_047782815.1). Lineage (NCBI taxonomy): Bacteria > Bacillati > Actinomycetota > Actinomycetes > Mycobacteriales > Nocardiaceae > Rhodococcus > Rhodococcus indonesiensis. The sequence goes on from NZ_CP180630.1 coordinate 21,304, forward strand.
GCCGGGCCCGGCGAAGCAGGCGGCGGCTCGTTCCGGCGGAAACCCGGCCGGGAACCGGCCCGGCGCCGCGACGCCCCCGACGCGGCCTGTGGTCACCGGCACCGCGGCCGCCTCGATGAACGCGCCCACAGCAGGTGCGGACCGGTCGGCGGCCAAGACGAAGGCCGCCGTCATCGACGGCCCGACGCGGCACATCGAACGCAAGGACCTGGCGAAGGACCTGCCGGACCTGTCCACCGTCAAGCATCCGCTGCCGTCCGCGCCGGCCGAGGAAGCCCCGGCCGCGCAGCCGGCCGCCGCAGTCGCGACCGCGGCTCCGGTCGCAGGCGAGCCGTTGCGTGCGACGGTGCAGGTGCGTCGTATCGATCCGTGGTCGATGCTGAAGATCTCCTCGGTGATCTCCGTCTCGTTGTTCTTCGTGTGGATGGTCGCCGTGGGCCTGCTGTACGGCGTGCTCGAAGGCATGGGCGTGTGGGAACGGCTCAACAGCGCGTTCACCGACATGGTGTCCGACACCGGTGGGGGCGGCCTCATCACCGCCGGTCAGGTCTTCGGATACGCGACGGTGATCGGGCTGGTCAATACGATCCTCTTCACCGCCCTGGCCACTCTCGGGGCCTTCATCTACAACCTGTGCACCGACCTCGTCGGCGGCGTGCAGGTGACCCTCGCGGACCCGGACTGAGCTGGGAAAACGAGTCCCCACCGGGCCGATTTTGGACTTCGCGGCTCGGTGGGGTAGTGTTCCAACTCGGTTCGAGGGCCTATAGCTCAGGCGGTTAGAGCGCTTCGCTGATAACGAAGAGGTCGGAGGTTCAAGTCCTCCTAGGCCCACTCCCCGTGCCGAAAGGGCAGCGAGCATGAAGGTTCTTCTCTTTGTGGGAACCGTGGTGCTGGTGACCGTCGGACTCGCCCGGATGTTGCGGAGCGAGGACGAATGGCACGAGGTCACCGCCCGCTGAGGCGGCAGACGGGGCCTTAGCTCAGTTGGTAGAGCGCTGCCTTTGCAAGGCAGATGTCAGGAGTTCGAATCTCCTAGGCTCCACAACGATTCGACGACAGGCCCGGACAGCATCGATGTCCGGGCCTGTCGGCGTCTGCGCTCACTTCTGTTCGGCGAGTTCGTCGAGGACCGCCGAGAGCTGCCGCATCGCGGCCAGCGTGGCGGCCAGGCCTTCCGCACCCCCGGCGTCGGTCAGGCGCCGGGCGAAGGCGGCGTGCGCCGGATCGATCCCGGACACCGCGGCACGGCCCGCCGGGGTCGGCGCGACGAGCTTCGCGCGCCGATGGGCGGGGTTGGGTAGGTACTCGGCGAGGCCGCGCTCGACCAGTAGGTCGGCGATCCGCTGCACGCTCTGACGGGTGATCCCCATCGCCCGGGCGATGCCGGCGACCGGCAGGGGATCGCGCAGCACGGCACCGAGGACCTGCCACCACGCCGCCGTGAGACCCGCCGGGCGGGCCAGCGTCTCGGCGACCTCGAGGAACTGGCCGTTGAGGCGGAACGACGTCAGGGCGAGGTCGCTGAGCAGTTCCTGTTCCGGGCGCGCGCTCATCCGGCCATGAGTTCGTGGAAGCCGGCGGGGTCGCGTCGGCCGTAGAGCTTGAACCAGGATTCGAGGACGTGCGGTTCGAACACCTCCAGGCGTTCGAGGATCGCGCGGGCGAACTCGACCGGGGCCGTGGCACTCGCGGTGATCAGATTTCGATCGGTGACGGCCGGTTCGTCGCGATAGAGGTCGCCGCCGGCGTACCCCAGCCCGGCCAGGAACTCGGCGGCGTTGCTCGTGTGCGCGCGATCGTCGAGGAGTCCGGCGAGGGCGAGTCCGCCCGTGGCCCCGCAGATCGCGGCCACCGGAACACCGGCCTCGAGGAAGTCGCGCGCCCGGTCGGCGAAGGGGCTGAACTGCTCGGTGTTCCAGATGTCGTTGCCCGCCAGGATCAGCATCGCGCTGTTGTCGGGCCGCACCTCGTCCAGGGTGGTATCGGGGAGGATGCGGATTCCGCCCATGGTGGTGACAGGTTCGCGCGTGGTGCCGACGGTGGCGACAGTGTAGCGGCCGGGGTGCTTGTGCCAGAGCGGCTTGTTGATGTGGGCGATCGCATGCCCGACCTCCCAGTCGGCGAGGGTGTCGTACACGGCGACATGCACTGTCTCAGTCATGACAATATACTGTCGATTTGACAGTTTGTTGTCAATAGTCAGCTCCTGGTTTCACGTGAAACGACGCGCCGCGAATGCTGCCGCGGTCGGGTTCTTCACGATGCGTGCCGAACTGCCGGAGTGTCGCGTGTGAGAGTTGTTACTACTCTCCGTAGTAACGGGCGCGTATCCTGGCTGCATGTCTGCCGAGGAGGATGTCGTCGCGCGCGTACGCGGTGCCTTCGTCGGCGGTATGTCGGGGGCGGTGAGCGTCGCCGCCCATGCCCTCGCCGGTGGTTCCGTGCCGGGGCAGGTGCCGGCGGTACTGCTGCTCGCGGCCGCCGTGACGGTGGGCCTGCTCGCCGCGGGCACTCGCGTGCCGATCGTCGGCGTGCTCGCCGCCGGTCAGGTGATCGGCCACGGCGCCCTCTCGCTCGATGCGGGACACCTCCACGTCCCCGGCCCGGGCATGCTTGCCGCGCACGCCGGGGCGATCCTGGTCGCCGCGTTGCTCGTCCGCGGTGCCGAATACGGTTGCCGGGTCGGGCTGGCCGCCCTCGTCCGCGCGCTACCCGCCTCGTTCGCGCCGGCGCCCGTCGCCGTCCCCACGTGGACCCCGGTCGCCCACCGACCCCGGCTCCGTCGGGGCCTGCTCGTCGCCGCCGGTCTCGGCACTCGCGGCCCTCCCGTCACGGTCTGAGCCCATCCTTTTCGGTCGCCGCACCTCTGCGGTGACCGCGCGCACCCGTGCGCATTCGGACCGATATCGGAGAATCCCCATGAAGAAGACCCTGTTCCTCGCTGCCGCCGCGGCCGCGACCCTGTTTGCCGCTGGATGCTCGTCCGACGAGCCCGCCGCCGCGTCCGCGGACTCGCTCACCGTCTCCTCGGCGTGGGCGAAGGCCGCCGAATCCGGCATGACCGGCGCATTCGCCGAGCTCGAGAACACCGGCGACACCGACATCCACATCGTCTCCGCTGCCAGCCCCAGCTCGGCCCGGACCGAGATCCACGAGATGGCGGCCGGCGACGGCGGCGCCATGGTGATGCGCGAGAAGGCGGACGGACTGGTCATCCCCGCGCACAGCACCCACTCGCTCGCACCCGGCAACGACCACCTGATGCTCATGGACCTCGTGGAGCCGGTCCTGCCCGGCACCGAAGTGACCTTCGAGCTGACCTTCGAGGACGGCTCGACGACCGAGTTCACCGCACAGGTCCGCGACTTCTCCGGCGCGCAGGAGAACTACCAGCCGAGCGCGGGCGCGGGGGCGAACCACGGTGGCTGAGCTGAGCCGGCGGCGTCTCCTCGGTGGCGGCGCCGCCGTCCTGGGCGTCGCCGGTATCGGCGCGGCCGGAGTCGGGACGGGTCTCGGGTACGCCGCCACGCGGGAGCCCAAACCCACCGGTGGGCGCACGGTTGCCTTCTACGGCGTGCACCAGGCCGGCATCGATACCGAGCCGCAGGCCTTCGCCGCCTTCGTCGCCCTGGATCTGCGTCCGGGACTCGACCGTCGCGCGCTGGTCGGGCTCATGAAGGTGTGGGCCGAGGACGGTCGCCGGCTGGCCGGGGGCAGTCCTGCCCTCGGCGACACCGAGCCCGAACTCGCCCTCGATCCCGCCCGGCTGACCGTGACGGTCGGCTTCGGTCCTGCCGTGTTCGACGTGGCCGGTCTCGCGGCGCAGCGACCCGAGTGGTTGCGGCCGTTGCCGGCGTTCTCGATCGATCGCCTCGAGGAACGCTGGTCGGGCGGTGATCTGCTGCTGCAGGTATGTGCCGACGACCCGGTCACCGTCTCGCACGCGACTCGCACGCTCTCCAAGAGCGTGCGATCGCTGGCCACTGTGCGCTGGGCCCAGCGCGGATTCCGCAACGCGGTGGGCACCAAGCCCACCGGCACCACGATGCGCAATCTCATGGGTCAGGTCGACGGCACCGTCAACCCGGCTGCGGGAAGCACCGACTTCGACCGGCAGGTGTGGAATCCCGGTACCCCGGCCTGGTTGGCCGGGGGCACGTCCCTGGTGTTGCGGCGAATCCGTATGGAACTCGACACGTGGGACGAGCTCGACCGGCCGGCCCGGGAACTCGCGGTGGGCCGGGACCTGGCCGCCGGGGCGCCGCTGACCGGCAGCCGGGAGCACGACGATCCGGACTTCGCCGCCACCGACGTCCACGGCATTCCGGTGATCCCTCCGGAATCGCACGTCGCCCGGGCGCGGCCCCGGAACGCGAACGAGCAGTTCCTGCGCCGCGGCTACAACTACGACGATCCGGACGGCGCCGGACTGTTGTTCGCGGCGTACCAGGCCGACGTGGACGCGCAGTTCGTCCCGGTGCAGCAGCGGCTCGCCGAGCACGACGCGCTGAACCCGTGGATCACCCCGGTCGGGTCGGCGGTGTTCGCCGTCCCACCCGGATTCGGTCCCGGCGGATACCCGGGCGACACCCTGTTCGAGGGCTGACGGGCCGCGCCCCCGGCCGGGATCCGTGTGGAATCCCGGCCGGGGGAACCGCCGTACCTACAGTTTGTATGGTTCCCGTCACACCCCAGGGAAATGGGGCTACCGTCAGGACACGCGTCCATCCGCGTCGAGGAAAGGCGGCACGCTCATGACCACTGCACTGCCGGAACGTCAGGGCTTCGGGACCCTGCGCGCGGGGGGTCTGCACTGGGACGCTTTCCCGCTGCGGCTGTTCGCGAAGGGCAACGCGAAGTTCTGGGATCCGCTCGATCTGGACTTCAGCCGCGAGGCCGCCGACTGGAACGACCTCAACAGCGAACAGCACCGCAGCGCCACCTACCTCGTCGCGCAGTTCGTGGCCGGTGAGGAGGCCGTCACCCAGGACATCCAGCCGTTCCTGCGGGCGATGGCCGCCGAGGGCCGTCTCGGCGACGAGATGTACCTGACCCAGTTCTGCTTCGAGGAGGCCAAGCACACCCAGGTCTTCCGGCTGTGGATGGACGAGGTGGGCCTGACCGCGGACCTGCACCCCTATGTCGCGGACAACCCGTACTACCGGCAGCTGTTCTACGAGGAGCTGCCCCACTCGCTGCGCGTCCTCGAGACCGACCCGAGCCCCGCCAACCAGGTCCGCGCCAGCGTCACCTACAACCACGTCATCGAGGGCAGCCTCGCCCTCACCGGGTACTACGCTTGGCAGAAGGTGTGCACGAAACGCGGAATCCTGCCCGGGATGCAGGAACTCGTGCGCCGGATCGGCGACGACGAACGCCGGCACATGGCATGGGGAACGTTCACGTGCCGCCGCCACGTCGCCGCCGACGACTCGAACTGGGATGTCGTGCAGCAACGCATGGGCGAGTTGCTGCCGCTCGCGCTCGGCATGATCCAGTGGGTCAACGACCAGTTCGAGGAACAACCCTTCGGTCTCGATCCCGACGAGTTCGTCTCCTACGCCGCGGACCGCGCCCAGCGACGGCTCGGGACCATCGAATCCGCCCGCGGCCGGCCCGTCGAGGAGATCGATCTCGACTACAGCCCGGAAGTGCTCGAGGACAAGTTCGGTGCGGAGGATGCCGCGGAGCTGACCAGCCTCGCGGGGAACTGAACCGGGCGGTCAGAGCAGCGCGACGACCGCGAAGACCAGCAACAGGACCACCGCGACCACCGCTCCGATCGCCGAGTAGTTGCGGCTCGGCGGCGTCGCGGTGGTGGTGAGCGTCGTGCCCGCGGTGTCGTCGGCGTCGCTGTCCTCGGGCCGGGCACCGCCGGATCGCACGTCGGCGGCGGTCGTCGCAGGAACGGGTGCGGGGCTCGCGGGTGCGCCCGCTGCCCTGTCTCGTTCCGCCGCCGCTTCGGCCCGGGCACGTTCGGCCGCTTCGAGTTCACGGATACGCGGAATGCCACCGGTGAGAACGTCGGTGACGTCGTACGACGGGGGCAGGCCGATCCGCGCCTTGACCACGCGCGCGGGTGTGAAACCGGCCGCGAGGATGGCGGCACCGAGGGCGGCGGTCTGCTCGGGACCGGGTCCGACGAGGGTGCGTACCCCGAGTTTCGCGGCGAGGCTGTCCGCGATGGACTGCACGTGCGAGCGGTCGCGCGCGACGAACCCGTCACCCATCACCACGACGGCGTCGAGGTTGTGCGAAAGCCAGCCGAAGGCGCCGAGGGCGGTGGCCAGCTGGGCCGCGGGGGACGGGGCGCTCTTGGCGCCGAACCGGAACGCCTTGCCGGCCGAGACGCCGGACCGCACGAGGTTGACGGTCGAGCCGCCGTCGTCGACGTGGAAGATGCCGACGAGCTGTCCCGGAGTTTCCGAGATCTCCGAGGCGTACCACGTCGCGGCCGCCTCGGCGTCCGAGACGAGGGCGATGTGCCGCAGATCCGCATAGTCGAGCGCGGCCCGCAGTGCGGCCACGGTGGGCTGGTCCCACCGTGACGGGTAGGTGGCGGTGACACTCGGCAGGCCGCCGTCGGACCCGCTGTCCGGTGGCAGGGGGTGGCATTCGTGCAGCAGGCAGGCGATCGCCGTGGCCATCGAGTCCTCGGCTCGGTAGATGCGTCCGTCACTGGCGGTGACGCCGGCGGGATCGCCGACCCGGCCGAGGAATCCCGACAGGTAGCGGGCCTCACCGGCAGGATGCGGGGCGCCGCCGAGGACGGTGGTGCCGTCGGAATCGATGTGCAGGACGGTGTCCCGGGCTATGACCACGGGATCGGGACTGCCGGGGTCGTTGGAAGCGAGGACCGCGGTGGACACCACGCTCCCGATCCGGAGACCGACTCCCACAGCCATGTCAAACCTCCTGTAGACAACGATCGGCGTACATCTTGCTACCGACTCGGCCACAGCCGGGGAAGCCGCGCCGAAGCACCGCGCGGGAGATTGCCGTGACCACTAGGATTCGCGCGCCGCATCGGCACAGCCCGTGCGCGTCGCCGGGCCCGAGGCGTGCAGTCGTGGGCGGATGTCCGCGTACCCGGTGCCGTCAGGTTCTCGGCCGGATCGTCCGCCGGGGCGGGAACGCCTGCCGGGCATGGGTCAGCAGGAACAGGCTGATCACGGCCACCCACGCCGGGAAGACGAGGGTGAGCCACAGCGCCTCCGTCACCGCGAACAGCAGGATCAGGGCGATCAGGTAGGTGGGGGCGACCAGCCATCGTGGCATCAGCCCGGTGCGCATCCAGATGGTGCCCTGCGAGATCATGAAGACCGCAGCCATACGGATCGAGTAGACATTGCTGATCTGCAGGATCAGCGCATGCGCGAACGCGGCCGACTCCTGGGCGGGGACGGCCTCCGCCTGGTCCGTCAGGAGCAGGCCGCCGGCACTGGCCATCGTGACGAGGATGAGCGCCAGGAACAACAGACCACTGCCGACGAAGACCGTCGAGAAGAACTGGTCCTCGAGGTCGCCCAGCCGGTGCCGGAGCACACCGATGAACCACAGGAACGCGATGCAGGCGAACTGGGACAGCGTCAGCGCGACGGTGAGCCGTGAGCGGCCGGCCTCCAGCCACTCGGTCGTGCCGAAGGGATCCGCCGGGATCGCCTGACGGATCAGGATGATGCTCGCCGTGAACAGGACCGCGAACACGATCCCGACGGCGGCGGCGGTGTGCGGGGTGGTCAGCCGGTGCAGGTGCGGCTCGCTGCGCTCCGCGGTCATGCTCGGATTGTCCTCGACCAGCGGTGATGCGGTGGCACGAACGACGGATCGTGACCTCGAGTGCGGGTCACAAGAGGCGGAAAGCGCACTTACGCGTCGGTAAGTTAGCTGTTACAGTGCGTACCGCCTGTGTCGTCCGACACACAGGCACCGACCTGTGAAGGGACCGTGGGATGGGGATACGGATGGGGCGCGCCAGAAGATGGACCGGCGCCGCGGTAGCGACCGCGGCGCTGACGGGAACGATGCTCGCGATGCCGGCGACGGCGAGCGCGGACGCGTCCTTCTACGATCCTCCGTTCGATCTGGCCGGCACCTCCGGCGCCGTACTCCGTAGCGGGCCGTCCGATCTCGCCGTCCGCGTCCCGACGCCGCAGGGCGTGTTCCCGGCACAGGGCACCCGGCTGCTCTACCGCAGCCTCGACGCGAATGGCGAGCCCAACGCCGTCGGCGGCACCTACCTCGAGCCGTCGCTGCCCTGGAACGGTCCCGGCCCGCGGCCGCTCGTCGCGATCGCGCCGGGCACCCAGGGGCAGGGCGACCAGTGTGCGCCGTCCAAGCAGTTGAACTCGCTCGTCTCCTACACCCCGCCGCTCGACCTGTTCACCGAGTACGAACTGCTGTCGATCAACACCATGCTGCTGCAGGGCATCGCCGTCGTCGTCACCGACTACGACGGTCTCGGCACGCCGGGCCACCACACCTACGTCAACCGGCTGGCCGAGGCGCACGCGGTGCTCGACGCGGTCCGGGCGGCCCAGAGCCTGCCCGCCGCGTCCGTCACCCCCGACGGGCCGGTCGGCCTGTGGGGGTACTCCCAAGGCGGTGGCGCCGTGTCGGCGGCCGCCGAACTGCAGCCGACCTACGCACCCGAGTTGAACCTGGTGGGTGTCTATGCCGGTGCGCCGCCCGCGGACCTCGAGGCCACGCTGAACCAGGTCGACGGGACGGCGCTGACCGGCGTGATCGGCTACACGATCAACGGCCTCGGTGAGGCCTACCCCGAGCTCCGGGATCTCATCGATGCCGAGATCAACGACCGGGGACGCGAGATGCTGCAGTCGGTGGCGAACCAGTGCGCCCCGGAGACGATCTTCCGCTACGGCTTCCAGCGCACGAACGACTACACCCGCACGGGCGAGCCGCTGAGCGCCGTCGTCGATCGGTTGCCGGAGGCGAAGGAAGCCATCGCCGCGCAGCGGATCGGACGTCTGCAGCCGTCGGCGCCGGTGCTCGTGCAGCACGGAACGATGGACGACATCGTGCCGTTCGGTCAGGGTCGCCGGCTCGCGACGGACTGGTGCGCCCTCGGCGCCACCGTCCAGTTCTCCACGAACACCACCCCGCCCATCCTGCCGGGACTGGCCGTCAATCACGCGCTGCCGCTGGTCGCCGGCATGCCCGAAGCGGTCGCCTACCTGAACGACCGGTTCGCCGGGCGGCCCGCACCGTCCAACTGCGGCGCCTTCTGAGCGACAACCGCGAAGCGGTCGGCCGTGGCAGCGCTCCGAATCGCTGCCGCGGCCGACCGGAACTTCCGATTCACACCACCGGATGGTCGACCCGGACGAACCGGCGGGCGAGGTTCTCCTCGGCCGACGGTCCGGGGGCCCATTCGGCGATCCAGGGGCCGGTGCCCTCGCTGGGATCGATCACACCCTTCTCGAGCCAGGTGTAGCGCCCCTCGAGCACGCCCGTCGTGAGCTGCCGGTCGGCATCGTCGGTGTTCGTCCACAACGCATCGAACAGCGCCTCCACCCGCAGCCTCGACTGCCGGCAGAAGGCCTCGGCGAGTTCGTACGCCGCGTTCGCGTCGGGATGGTTGTCGCTGCGGTACATCTCTGCCCGCACGCAGCTCGCCGCCATCGCGAACAGTTCGGCCCCGATGTCGACGACCCGGCCGAGGAAGCCCTGCCGCTTCTCGAGGCCGGCCTGCCACCGTGCCATCCCGTAGAACGTGGACCGTGCCAGTTTCCGGGAGGACCGTTCGACGTAACGCAGATGCGCTGCCAGCGGCCCGAACTCGCTGTACGAGGTGGGCAACTGACCTCTGCCCGCGACCAGCTGCGGCAGCCACTTGGCGTAGAAGCCGCTCGCCTTGGCTGCCGCCCGGGCCCGCGCATCGAGGGTGGCCTTCGGGTCCGCCAGATCGCCGGCGGCCTGCAGATGCGCGTCGACAGCCTCGCGTGCCACCAGCAGCCGCATGATCTCGCTCGAGCCCTCGAAGATCCGGTTGATGCGCAGGTCCCGCACCAATTGCTCGGTGGGAACAGCCCGTTCACCGCGCGCCGCGAGCGAGTCGGCCGTCTCGTATCCGCGGCCCCCCCGGATCTGCAGGAGTTCGTCGGCGATCGTGCACGCCATCTCGCTGGACCACAGCTTGGCGAGCGCCGCCTCGATCCGGATGTCGTTGCGTTCCTCGTCGCACATCTGTCCCGACAGTTCCACCACGGCCTCGAGCGCGAACGTGGTGGCCGCGACGAATGCGATCTTGCCGGCGACCGCGCCGTGCTCGCCGACGGGCCTGCCCCACTGGACGCGGGTGGCGGACCACTCGCGGGCGATCTTCAGGGCCCATTTGCCGGCTCCGGCGCACATCGCGGGAATCGCCAGCCGGCCCGCGTTGAGCGTGGTCAGGGCGATCTTCAGGCCGTCGCCCTCGCGGCCGATGAGATTCTCCTTCGGTACCCGCACCTTGTACATGCGGGTGACACCGTTCTCGATGCCCTTCAGTCCCATGAAGGAGTTGCGGCGCTCGACGGAGATACCGGGCGAGTCCGCCTCCACGACGAACGCCGAGATCCCACCGCGATGCCCCTCGCTGCGTGGCACCCGGGCCATCACCACCAGCAGTTCCGCCACCACCCCGTTGGTGGTCCACAGTTTCACGCCGTCGAGTTCGTATGCCGCGCCGTCGTCGATCGGCACGGCCGTCGAGGCGAGGCGCGCGGGATCGGAACCGACGTCCGGCTCGGTGAGCAGGAACGCAGAGATCGCGCCGCGGGCGCACCGCGGCAGGAATGCACGCTTCTGCGCGGGCGTGCCGGCCAGCTTGAGCGGTTCGGGCACACCGATCGACTGGTGTGCGGACAGCAAGGCGCCCAGACTGGGATGCACGCAGGCGACGAGCATCAACGCCCGGTTGTACGCCACCTGCGACAAGCCCAGCCCGCCGTACTCCTCCGGAATCTTCATGCCGAAGCAGCCGAGTTCCGCGAAGCCTGCGACGTACTCGTCCGGAATGCGCGCGTCGCGTTCGATACGACTGCCGTCGAGCCCCTCGCAGTAGCGGCGAAGCTTGGCGAGAAACGCTTCCGTCTTGGCTTCGGCGTCCGGCGCCGGGCGCGGGAACGGATGAACGAGGTCGAGGGTCAGACGTCCGAGGAACAACTCCTTGGCGAAGGACGGCTTGTCCCAGTTCTCCTCTCGGGCCTCCTCGGCTACTGCGCGTGCCTGCTCCTCGCTGACCTGTACCTGTTGTGCCATGTGATGCCTCCCCGATAGATCGCTACCGGCGAGTATCCGCCTGTTCTGTGACGTGTATCACGAGATTCGCCGGATCGGTACCGGTGAGTAACTCGAGGGTGTGCGGCAGATCACGGAGCGGCGCGGTGGTCGTCCCGACAGGCACCCCGTGCCGGTCCGTACGCTGGAGTGGTCACCGACGACGCACCCGAGCACCTCCACCTTCCCGCCCGCGCGGACCACCCTGGAGGCCGACATGGAATTTCTTGCGTCCGTACCCGTCGTACTACTGCTGACCGTCCTGATCTACGTTGTCGCCGGCCGCATCGTCGACCTGGAACTACGCGTCACCGAACGCCGACTTCTCGAAGAAGGGCAGGCCGCGCACGACGCGACCTGCCCCGGATCCGACTCCGTCCCGTGATCCCGGGCGGACCTCAGTCCTGCTTCTTCGGTCCCCCGGCAGGACCGCTCGGCGGCTGCGGCTTCGCGGAGGTTCCCTTGCCACCGGCAGCCGCGTTCTTCGACGCGGGGGTCGGCTTGCGAGCCGGTTCCTCCTTGGCCGCGTGCTTCCCGGTCGGGGCCGCATCGGCCGTGCCCTTCGGTGCCGCATCTGTGCTCTTCGGCGCCGTGTCGGCCGCCGGGGCCGGCTTCGGGGCCGGTGTGGGCTTGGGGGCCACAGCCTCGGGTGTCGCGGCCGGCTCGGGCTTCGGTGCTGCGGTCTCGGGCTTCGGTGCTGCGGTCTCGGGCTTCGGTGCTGCGGCTTCGGGTGTCGCGGCGGGCGCGGGCTTCGCGTTTGTCGTGGCCGCCGGTTTCGGTGCGGGTGCTTCGGCCTTCGGTGCTTCGGCCTTCGGTGCTTCGGCCTTCGGTGCGGCAGCCTCGGGCGCTGCGACCGGCGCGGGCGGAGTCGACTCGATCCGCGGCGGTTCCGGCGCGACGGGCGGGTGATCCCCGAGCCGGCTGCGGTAGAACACCACTCCGCCCGCGGCGACGACGCCGAGCGCGCCGACAGTCACCAGGAGCTTGCGGCCCCGGCCCCGGGAACCGGACTCGATCGTCGCTGCGGCCTGTGCGCGGCGGCACTCTCGGTTGCCGGCCATGTTCCGGGCGACGTCGAGACCCTTTCGGGCGACGAACAGGCCGGTGACGAGCGGCCCCCGCGCCAGGGCCGTCGCGCCTTGACCTGCAAGCTTCAGGTAGCCACCGGCACCCTTGGATTCCTTCGGGGGGCACACGAGTTCGCTACCGGTGCCGGACCCGCTCTTGGTTCTGGACTCGCTCACACTCGTCATGTACCCACTTTTGCACAGCGAACCCCCGCGTCCGTGTACAGACGACGCTCGCGTCCGTGCACAGAGGACGCTCGCGTCCGGGTTCGCGAGACGGACCGCTCCGGTGTCGCAGACCCGGATGGCACGATGGAGGGGTGACTTCACCTCAAAAGACTGCAACCGCGACTCTGCACACCAACCGCGGCGACATCGTGATCGAGCTCTTCGGCAACCATGCCCCGAAGACCGTCGAGAACTTCGTCGGCCTCGCGAACGGCACCAAGGAGTACAAGACCGAGAACGCCAAGGGCGAGACCAGCGGCCCGTTCTACGACGGTGCGGTCTTCCACCGCGTCATCGACGGCTTCATGATCCAGGGCGGCGACCCGACCGGCACCGGCCGCGGCGGCCCGGGTTACCAGTTCGGCGACGAATTCCATCCCGAGCTGCAGTTCGACCGCGGCTACCTGCTCGCCATGGCCAATGCTGGACCGGGCACCAACGGTTCGCAGTTCTTCATCACCGTCGGGCCGACCCCGCACCTGAACCGGCGCCACACGATCTTCGGTGAGGTCACCGACGAGGCGTCGAAGAAGGTCGTCGACGCGATCGCCACGACGGCGACGGACCGTGCGGACCGCCCGGTCGAGCCGGTCGTCATCGACAGCATCACCATTTCCTGAGAGAGACCGACATGACGAACCCCGGCTGGGGCCACGCGGCCGGCGGGGGCGGCCACCCGCCCCAGCCGCGGTGCGTCCGGCATCCCGATCGCCCGACGCTGCTCGCGTGCAGCCGATGCGGACGACCGGCCTGCCCCGACTGCCTGCGGTCCGCCGCGGTGGGTCAGCAATGCGTCGACTGCGTCGCGGCCGCGCAGCGTGACGTCCCGCAGGCCCGCACCGTCGCGGGCGCACCCGCCCGGTCGCAGGCGAACACCCCGCTGGTGACGTACATCCTGATCGCGCTGAACACCGCAATCTTCGCGATCACCGCCGCCCAGTCCGGCAGCGTGATGAACAACGAGCGCTCGTCGAGCCTGTTCTTCGAGTGGGCGCTGTGGCCGCCGATGATCGCCGCTCGTGACGAGTACATCCGGGTGCTGGGCAGCGGATTCCTGCACTTCGGGGTGCTGCACCTCGCGGTCAACATGTTCGCGCTGTACGTGATCGGCCGAGACACCGAACTCGTCCTCGGCCGGCTCCGGTACCTGGCCGTGTACCTGGTGTCGATTCTCGGCGGGTCCGCTGCGGTGATGCTGCTCGAGACCGACGCCGTGACCGCCGGCGCCTCCGGCGCCGTGTTCGGCCTGCTGGGAGCGCAGGCGGTGATCCTGATGCGGCTGCGGCGCAGCCCCGCGCCGGTGCTGGCGATCGTCGTCCTCAACGTCGTCATCAGCATCACCATCCCCGGCATCTCCCTGTGGGGACACCTCGGCGGCCTGGCCGCGGGTGCGGCGGCGACGGCGGCGCTGTTGTTCGCTCCGCGCGCACTGGGTGCGGGCGACGACCGCGCCCGCTTCGTCCGGACGGGATGGCTCGCCCTGGGCGGCGTCACGGTGGTCACCGTGCTCGTCCTCGCCCTGGCCGTCCTGCGCCTGCGGGCTCAGCTCGGGGTCTGATCCGGCGCCAGTCCCCGCACCGCGAGTGCGTCGTACACCGTGCGGGGATCGGTGCCCAGGTCCCAGCGCCCGAAGATAAGCAGTTGCTCGTCGCCGCGGGGGTCGCGCACGTCGATCTCCAGCATCGGGACCCGCCGGCCGAGCCGCGGATACGCGACGATCCGTACCCGCGTCAGGGCTGCGCGGGGCAGCTCACGCCGTCCCGTCAGGCGGGTAACGGCCAGTCCGGCGTCGTCGGGAAGCACCTCGAGCCGCGGGCGTTGCCGGGCCGCGAGAGCCGCGACGACGAGTGCGACCGCGGCCGCGAGCCCGACGAGGGTGCGGCCGGCAGGATCGGGAGTCGTCGCCGCGGCCACCGCGAGCACGATGCCGCCCACCACCAGCGCGACGATCGCGAGCGGGGGTGTGGACCAGCGGAGGGGTTGTTCACCGGACACGGGGAGCTTTCCCCAGTTCGTCCACAGGTTTGTCCACAGGTGGGGATGAACTACACTCCTGTAACCTCACCGCCACCTCATGGTCATGATCAGGCCGACGATCATGAACCCGAAACCGATGAGGAAGTTGTACGCGCCGAGGTCGTTCATCCACGAGATCTGCTCGGCCGCGAGGTAGTAGACCACCAGCCAGGCCAGACCGATCAGCATGAAGCCGAGCATCACCGCGACGTACCAGGTGCTCGACGGTCCCGCCTTCACCTTCACGGGGGTGCGGCTCACCGGGTTGATCGTGTAGTCGGTCTTCTTCCGGACCTTCGACTTGGGCATGACGTCCTCGTTCGTGCGGTACCGCGCGGGGCGGACAGGTAGGTTGGGCAGCTACCTGGCGTGTACTACCAGTGCGTGTACTACCAGTGTGAGTACACGCTAACGCAGAATCCGGAACGGAGGGTCCACGTGTCGGACGGCCGGGCCCGCGCGCTCGGGTGGACTGCCGCCGCGCTGGCCGTGTGCCTGCTCGCCGGGTTGCTGCTCGGCACCACCCGCGGGGTCTCCGACGGCGAGGAACTGCGCGTGAGCGACTCCGCGCGGCTGTCCGACCTCGTGCGGGCAGCGCAGGCCAAGGCGGACGAGCTCGCCGCCACCCGCGACGACCTCGCGGGACGCGTCGCCGAGCTGCAGGCCCAGGCCGCGGCCACCGACGGCGACGTCGCCGCAGTGCTCGCCGACACCTCCGGCCTCGAGGACCCGGCCGGGCTCACCGCACGACGGGGCCCGGGGGTCACCGTCAGCCTCACCGATGCGCCGCGCGGCGCCGACGGCAGGTATCCGACGGATGCGTCGCCCGACGATCTCGTGGTGCACCAGCAGGACGTGCAGAGCGTGCTCAACGCGATGTGGGCCGGCGGGGCCGAGGCGATCGCGATGCAGGATCAGCGGCTCGTGGCGACCTCGGCGCCGCGGTGCATCGGCAACACCCTGCTGCTGCACGGCCGTACCTACTCTCCGCCGTACGTGATCACCGCGCTGGGCGACCCGGCGCGACTCGAGGCCGCCCTTGCGGCCGAGCCGGGCATCCGCGTGTACAAGCAGTACGCGGCGCGCTACGGGCTGGGCTACACGCAGCAGTCGTCGGAGTCGTTGTCG
Organism: Rhodococcus indonesiensis; assembly: GCF_047782815.1. NCBI lineage: Bacteria > Bacillati > Actinomycetota > Actinomycetes > Mycobacteriales > Nocardiaceae > Rhodococcus > Rhodococcus indonesiensis. Next base: position 37,029 of record NZ_CP180630.1, read on the forward strand.
GTTCCGGCCTACACGGGCGGAGCAACGCTGCGCTGACGGGTCGGTACCCTTTCCGCATGCGCATCCTCGTCGTCGACAACTACGACAGCTTCGTCTTCAATCTCGTGCAGTACCTGGGGCAGCTCGGGACCCGGGCCGAAGTCTGGCGCAACGACGACGAGCGGCTCACCGGCGCAGCGGACCGGATCGCGGCCGAGTTCGACGGCATCCTCCTGAGCCCCGGGCCGGGCACGCCGCAGCGCGCCGGTGCGAGCATGGACCTCGTCCGGGCCTGCGCCGACGCGGGCACGCCGCTGCTCGGGGTCTGCCTCGGTCATCAGGCGATCGGTGCCGCCTTCGGGGCGACCGTGGACCGGGCCCCCGAGCTGCTGCACGGCAAGACCAGTTCGGTCTGGCACGACGGCACCGGCGTGCTGGCCGGCCTGCCGGATCCGTTCACCGCGACGCGCTACCACTCACTCACGGTGCTGCCCAACACGCTGCCGGACGAACTCGTCCCCACCGGATTCACCGAGAGCGGCATCGTCATGGCCCTGCGGCACCGCGAGCTGCCCGTCCACGGCGTCCAGTTCCACCCGGAATCGGTCCTCACGCAGGGCGGCCACCGGATGCTGGCGAACTGGCTCGGCGTGTGCGGTGAGGCACCGGACGAACCGCTGGTCGCCCGTCTCGAGGCGGAAGTGGCTCAGGCGCTCGCCGGGGGCGTCGCCTGAGCCGTCCGCACGGCATCCGAGCGCAGCTCAGCGGATACCCAGCACGCCCACACCCACGGTGATGGTCTCCGACTTGGAGATCTCCGACCCCGGCGGCTGCTGCTGGGCGATGACCTTGCCCACCAGCTCCGGGTCGAGGGTGGCCTCGCGGTTCTGCACGAGCTGTGCCGGCGAGCCCGTCCAGCCGGCCGCCCGCAGTTCCGCGAGTGCCTCGGACACCGTCCTGTTCGTCAACGCGGGCATCTCGATGCGGTTGCCGTTGGACACCTGGATGGTGACCGTGTCGCCCTCCGTCGCGCTGGTACCGCCCGCCGGGCTGCTCGACACCACCGTCCCGGTCGGCTGGCTGGAGTCGATCTCGTCGACCACGACGGTGAAACCGGCAGCCTCGATGTTGTCACGCGCCACCTCGGTGGCCTGACCCACGACGTTGGGCACTCGGATCTGCTCGGGTCCGCTGCCGAGCGTCACCCGCACCGCGCTGTCGCGGTCGGCGTCGGCTCCCGGGGCGGGGCTCTGGTCGACGACGGTGTCGCGTTCGGCCGCCGCCGACGGTGCGCGGGCCACGTTCGGATCGAGGCGCAGTCCGGCGTCGGTCAGGGCCTGCAGCGCCTCCTGCTGGTTCATGCCCGCCAGCCGCGGGATCTCCACCTGTTCGGGGCCGCTCGAGACCTCGAGGGTGACGGTGCTGCCCTCCTCGGCCTGGACCCCGGCGACCGGCCGGGTGTTGACGACGTTGCCGGTGGCGACCACGGCGTCGGGTTTCATCTGCACCGAGACTTCGAACCCGGCATCCTGCAGCCTGCTCTCCGCGATCTCCGCGGCGAGGTTGCGCACGTCGGGGACGGGGATCTGCGCGGCGGTCGATCCCGGGCCCGAGGTCCACAGGAACACCCCGACGATGCCGACGATCACGACCGCCGCCAGGCCCAGCAGCGTGTTGCGCAGCACCCGGGAGCGCTGGGGCGTCGCCACGGTCCCGCCGGCAGCGGCTGCGGCGGCCCCGCGGTCCGCGCCGTTGCGAGGTGTCCCGGCACCGTCGACGGCCCCGAGGATGGTGGTGCGGTCCTCGTCGGTCATCACCATGGGTGCGCTGGGCTTCTGGCCGCTCAGCACGCGGATCAGGTCGCTGCGCATCTCGGCGGCGCTCTGATACCGGTTGGCGGGGTTCTTCGCCATCGCCTTGAGGATCACCGAGTCCAGCTCCGGCGGGACGGCGGAGTTCACCGACGACGGCAGCGGCGGATCCTCCCGGACGTGCTGGTACGCGACGGCCACGGGGGAATCGCCCTGGAACGGCGGCTTACCGGTGAGGATCTCGAACAGGACGCAGCCCACCGAGTACACGTCGGAGCGGGCGTCGACCTGCTCACCGCGGGCCTGCTCCGGCGACAGGTACTGGGCGGTGCCGATCACCGCGGCGGTCTGCGTCATCGGGCTCGCGGCGTCCGAGATGGCCCGGGCGATGCCGAAGTCCATGACCTTCACCGCGCCGGAACGGGTGATCATGACGTTGGCAGGCTTGACGTCGCGGTGGACGATCATGTTGCGGTGGCTGAAGTCCAGGGCGGCGCACACGTCCGCCACGACCTCCATGGCCCGCTTCGGGGTCATCGGCCCCTGGGAGCGCACGATGTCGCGCAGCGTGTCGCCCTCGACGAACTCCATGACGATGTACGGCAGCGGGCCGGACTCGGTCTCCGCCTCACCGGTGTCGTACACGGCGACGATCGCCGGATGGTTCAACGCCGCGGCGTTCTGGGCTTCGCGGCGGAACCGGAGATAGAACGTGGGGTCGCGCGCGAGATCCGCGCGCAGCACCTTGATCGCCACGTCGCGGTCGAGCCGCAGATCCCGGGCCAGGTGCACCTCCGACATGCCACCGAAGCCGAGGATCTCACCCAACTCGTAGCGGGAAGAGAGCTTGCGGGGTGTGGTCATGACTGTCCTCGGGTGACTGGCTCGATCGGGGTGAACGGGTTGTCTATGGCTCCGGGTTCGAGACCGCCCTCACCGTCACCTGGCAGGGAGACGGTGGTGGTGGTCGTCTCGGCCGTCGTCGTGGTGGCGGCTGTCGTCGTGGCCGTCGTCGTGGTGGGCGCCGTGGTGGTGGTCGGCGCCTCCGTCGTCGTCGGCGGTGGGGTGGTCGTCGTCGGCTCGGGGGTGGTCGTGGGGGCCTGCGTCGTGGTGGGGGGTGCCGTCGTGGTCGGCTCCACCGTCGTGGTGGTGGTCCGCGGCGGCCTCGTGGTGGTCGTCGTGGCACGGGTGGTGGTCGTCGGTGCCTGCGTGGTCGTGGACCGTGCGGGGCCCGCGTCCCCGGAATTGTCGCCGCCCAGCAGCACCAGCGCCAGCGCAACGAGTGCGAGGGCCACAGCCGCCCCGGCCGCCCAGGCGATGGCCTTCGGGCTCGGTGAGCGTTTGTCCCCGGACGGGGCGGATCCGGTGGGGGGCTGGTCCCCGCCGTTCGCGTACGCCGGGGCGTAGTACGGCCGCGACGGCGGTGGCGGCGGGGTGGGCCCGAGCGCGCGGGTCGCGGCCGGGGACGTGGTGCCCGGGACGCCGGGCGGCAGGATCCGCGTGGCACCGGTGACCGGCGGCACGTTGCCCGGCGGCGGCACCGATCGGCCGGACCGCACGGCGGCGACGGCGTCGGCGAACTCGCCGCCGCTGGTGTACCGGTGCGCCGGGTCCTTCGTCATGGCGATCTCGATGAGCTCACGCACCCCCGCCGGCAGATCGGTGGGCAGCGGAGCGGGCGTCTCCTGCACATGCTTCATCGCGACGGTGACGACGCTGTCGCCGAGGAACGGCCGCCGGCCCGCGAGAGCCTCGTATCCGACGACGCCGAGCGAGTACACGTCGCTCGCCGACGTCGCCTCCTGGCCGAGGGCCTGCTCGGGGGCGATGTACTGGGCGGTGCCCATGACCATCCCGGTGCGCGTCACCGGTGACGCGTCGACGGCCTTGGCGATGCCGAAGTCGGTGATCTTGACCTGGCCGGTGGGGGTGATGAGGATGTTCCCGGGCTTGACGTCGCGGTGCACGACTCCCGCGTCATGGGCCGCCTGCAGCGCCCGTCCGGTCTGTTCGAGCATGTCCAGGGTGTGCGGCAGCGACAGGCGGCCCACCCGGGCGAGCACGGCATTGAGGGGTTCGCCGTGCACCAGTTCCATCACCAGGTACGCGATGGACTGTCCCTCGGCGTCGGTGGTCTCGCCGTAGTCGAACACACCCGCGATGCCGGGGTGGTTGAGCTGTGCGGTGGTGCGCGCCTCGAACCGGAATCGGGTCAGGAAGTCCGCGTCGCCGGAGAGTTCGGCCTTGAGGACCTTCACCGCCACCCGGCGGTCGAGGCGGGTGTCGAGCCCTTCCCACACCTGTCCCATGCCACCGGTGGCGATGAGCCGTTGCAGCCGGTAACGGTCGGCGATCATGGCGCCGCTGTGCAAAGCCATAATCAGCCTCTCTGCATTCCCGCCGCGATCACGGCACGTCCGATCGGCGCGGCAACCGAGCCTCCCGTGGCGGCGAGAGCGCGGTCGCCGCCGTCCTCCACGATGACCGCCACGGCAACAGTGGGCTGCTGGGCAGGCGCAAAGGCGATATACCACGTGTGCGGGGGAGTGTTACGGGGGTCGTCGCCGTGCTCGGCGGTACCGGTCTTCGACGCGATCTGGACCCCCGGGATCTTCCCCTCGCCGCCGGAGAAGTTCTCGGATCCGATCATCAGGTCGGTCAGGGTGGCCGCGACCTGCGGCGACATCGCCTGCCCGGCCGAGACCGGTGAGGTCTCCGCCAGCACCGACAGGTCCGGCGACTGCAGCTGGGACACCAGATGCGGCTGCATCCGGACGCCGCCGTTGGCGACGGTGCCGGCAATCACGGCGTTCTCCAGCGGGGTGAGCGCGACGTCACGCTGGCCGATGCTGGACTGGCCCAGCGCGGCGCCGTCGGGGATCGGCCCGATGGTGCCCGCCGCGACGGGGACAGGGATGTCCATGGATTCCCCGACACCGAGCGCCTCCGCCTGCTCGGCGATGGCCTCCTTGCCGGTGTTCAGACCCATCTCGACGAAGGCGGTGTTGCAGGAGCGGGCGAAGGCTTCGCGCAGGGAGGCCGTGGGGCCGCCACCGCACGTCGCGCCGCCGTAGTTCTCCAGCGTGGTCGCGGTGTCGGGCAGCGTGATGTTGGGTGCGGCGGTGAACTGGTCGTCGGGGGTGGTACCCGCGGCGAGCGCCGCGGCGGTCACGACCACCTTGAAGGTCGAGCCCGGCGGGTAGGTCTGCGAGATGGCACGGTTGAGCATCGGTTTGTCGGGGTCGGCGTTGAGTTCCTCCCAGGCCTGCGAGGTGGCTGCGCCGTCGTGGCCGGAGAGCCGGTTGGGGTCGTAGCTCGGGGTGCTCACCATCGCCAGGATGCGACCGGTGCTCGGTTCGATGGCGACGACCGAGCCGGTGTAGCCCTTGGCGGTGAGTTCGTCGTACGCCACCTGCTGCATGACGGGGTCGATGGTGGTGACCACGTTGCCGCCGCGCGGGTCCCGTCCGGAGACCAGATCGAAGAAGCGCCGGCCGAACAGCCGGTTGTCGGACCCGTTGAGCACCTCGTCCTCGGTGCGCTCGAGCCCGGTGCTGCCGTACTGCATCGAGTAGAACCCGGTCACGGGTGCGTAGGCGAGCGGACTCGCCGGCTGCTCGGGGGCGGCCGGGTAGGTGCGCAGGTACTTGTAGCGGCTGTCGGTGGGGACCGACACCGCCAGGACCTGCCCGCTCGCGGAGATCTGTCCGCGCTGACGCGAGTACTCGTCGATGAGCACCCGCGAGTTGCGCGGGTCGGTGCGCAGGTCGTCGGCTTTGATGACCTGGACGTAGGTGGCGTTGGCAAGCAGCGCGACGACCATGAACATCACCGCCATCGCGACTTTGCGGAGCGGTGTGTTCATCCGCGCCCCAGCATTTCCGTCGGCGCGTCCGCAATCGGTGGCGGTGCCTTCTTACGTGGGGCGGCGGGCTCGCGGGCCGCGTTGGAGATCTTCACCAGCAGTGCCAGCAGGAGGTAGTTCGCCAGCAGCGACGAACCACCGTAGGACATGAACGGCGTGGTGAGACCGGTGAGCGGGATCAGCTTGGTGACGCCGCCGACGACGACGAACAGCTGGATCGCGATGGTGAACGACAGGCCGGCGGCCAGGAGCTTGCCGAAGCTGTCGCGGACGGCGAGCGCGGTGCGCAATCCCCTCGTGATCAGGATCAGGAAGAGGACGAGAATGGCACTGAGGCCGATGAGCCCGAGTTCCTCACCGATCGTGGCGACGATGAAGTCGGTCTTGGCGAACGGCACCTGCGCGGGACGTCCGCTGCCGAGCCCGGTGCCGGCGACACCACCGGTGGCGAGACCGAACAACGACTGCGAGATCTGGTAACCGGTGTTGTTGTAGTCGGCCAGCGGGTCGAGCCAGGTCTCCACACGCACCCGCACGTGACCGAACATCTGGTACGCGAAGTAGAAGCCGACGACGAGCAAAGCGCCACCGATGAGCAGCCAGCCCACCCGTTCGGTCGCGATGTACAGCATCACCAGCACCGTGCCGAACAGCAGCAGCGACGTGCCGAGGTCCTTCTCGAACACCATGACGCCGATCGAGAGGATCCATGCCGCGAGGATCGGGCCCAGGTCGCGGGCGCGGGGGAAGTCCATGCCGAGCACGTGTTTGCCGGCGGTGGTGAACAGGTCGCGCTTGGCCACCAGCACGGACGCGAAGAAGATGATGAGCAGGATCTTGGCGAACTCGCCGGGCTGGATGCTGAATCCGGGCAGCCTGATCCAGATCTTGGCGCCGTTGACCTCGGAGAAGCGGGACGGCAGCAGGGCCGGGACGGCGAGCGCGACGAGACCGATCAGGCCCAGGGTGTAGCTGAACCGGGCGAGGAGCCGGTAGTCGTGCAGCAGCGCCAGCACCGCGACGAAGCCGGCGATGGCGAGCGCCGTCCACAGCACCTGCTGGTTGGCGTCGGGGGAGGGGATCGGCTGGCCGAGGTAGCGCGCGTTCTCCTCGTCGGCGAGGTCGAGCCGGTGGATCAGGACCAGGCCCAGGCCGTTGAGCAGTGCGACGATCGGCAGCAGCAGCGGGTCGGCGTAGGGCGCGAACCGGCGCACCGCTAGATGCGCGGCGAGGAACAGCACCGCGTACGTCAGCCCGTACTTGGCCAGGTCCATGGTCAGGGTCTGTTCCTGGCTGGCTTCGACCAGCATCAGCGACACCGTGGTGATCGCGATGGCGGCGACGATGAGCAGCAGCTCCGTGTTCCGCCGCGTGGACACGGCGGGAGCCGGGGCGAAGCCTCCGGGAGGACTGGGGAAGGAGGCTCCGGGTGCGTGGGACACCGACATCAGGCGCCCACCCGGCAGTTCTGGCCCGGCACCTGCGGGACCGCCGGCTCGGGCGCCGGGGCCGGTGCGGGGGCGGGTGTCTCGGCGGATGCGGGTTCCGACGCGGGAGCCGCCGGAGGGGCCGGGGCGGGGGCCGGCTCGGGCGCCGGAGCCGGGGCTGGCAACGGAGCCGCCTGTTCCTCGACGCACACCGGGAGCAGGTCGTTCTCCGCGAGCCGGTTCATCTGCGTGCGCGCGTCGTCGAGAGACCCGGACGGCAGGCCCGCCCGCACCTGCTCACGGGCCGCCGGCTGCAGATCGTCGACCAGCATGACGCGGCAGTCCGCCTCCTGCGGAGAGGTCAGGGTCAACGTTCCGTCGTCGGCGAGACAGCCGACGAGGGACTGTTCCTGCAGGGAGTAGCCGAGGATGTTGCCGGGCACGCCGCGCAGCACCGTGACACGGCCGTCGTCGTCGCCGACGTAGTAGTAGCTGCGGATCATCGTCCGGCCCACGGCCGCACCGGCGACGAGCAGTCCGAGCACCACGATCGCGACGAGCGGCCACCACATCCGGCTGCGCTTGCGCGCGGGCTCGGGATCCTTCTGCACGACGACACGCTTGGGCGTGGCGCGGGGCGGGCGCATCGCGGCGGCACGGCCCGCGGCGGTGTTGGGCGGCGGGGTGTCCTCGTCGTCCCCCGACGCGGCACCGGCGACGATCGGATGGCTCTGTCCGTAGTCGAGATCGATGACGTCGGCGACGACGACGGTGACGTTGTCGGGTCCGCCGCTACGCAGGGCGAGTTCGATGAGCCGATCGGCGCACTCGTCGTGCGTGCCTTCGCTCAGGGTGTTGGCGATGGTCTCGTCGCTGACGACGTCGGACAGGCCGTCGGAGCAGATGAGGTAGCGGTCGCCGGCGCGTGCCTCGCGCACGGTGAGGGTCGGTTCGACCTCGCTGCCGGTGAGAGCGCGCATGATGAGCGAGCGCTGCGGGTGGCTGTGTGCCTGCTCGGGCGTGATGCGTCCCTCGTCGACGAGGGACTGCACGAAGGTGTCGTCGCGGGTGATCTGGGTGAGCTGGCCCTCGCGCAGCAGGTAGGCACGCGAATCGCCGATGTGGGCGAGGCCGAGTTTGCTGCCGGCGAAGAGGATGGCGGTGAGCGTGGTGCCCATGCCGTCGAGTTCGGGTTCCTCCTCGACCTGATCGGCGATGGCGGCGTTGCCCTCGCGCACGGCGGCGGCGAGCTTGCCGAGCAGGTCCCCGCCGGGTTCGTCGTCGTCGAGGTGGGCGAGGGCCGCGATCATCAGTTGCGAGGCGACCTCGCCGGCGGCGTGGCCGCCCATGCCGTCGGCGAGGGCGAGCAGGCGGGCCCCCGCGTACACGGAATCTTCGTTGTTGGAACGCACCAGGCCACGGTCGCTCCGGGCGGCGTATCGCAGTACAAGGGTCACGGGCGGAGCTCGATCACGGTCTTCCCGACCCGGACAGGAGTGCCCAGGGGTACGCGGACGGCGGTGGTGACCTTGGCACGGTCCAGATACGTGCCGTTGGTCGAGCCCAGATCCTCGACGTACCAGTCCGACCCGCGCTGCGACAGGCGGGCGTGCCGGGTGGATGCGTAGTCGTCGGTGAGGACCAGGGTCGAGTCGTCGGCCCGGCCGATCAGGACCGGTTGGGAACCGAGCGTGATGCGGGTGCCTGCGAGAGCGCCCTGGGTCACCACCAGGTACTTCGCCGACTTGCCGCGGCCCAGCGACGGCAGCACCGACTGGTTGCGCGGCGAGTAGCGCGGGACTGGACGTGCGGCACCGGCGTAGATGTCCGATCGCAGCGTGCGCAGGATCGCCCAGATGAACAACCACAGCAGGAGCAGGAACCCCGCCCGGGTCAGCTGCAGAATCAGCCCCTGCACGGCTCGCCCTCCTTCTGCGTATCGGCCCGGTGCGGTGTCGTCCGGTGCACTGCGGTCACCCACAATACGGACCCCGGGCGACGAGACGCATCGTCCGGCGCGTCGCCGACGCGTCGGATGGGTCTCGGGCCGGTTCCGATCGGGTCTCGGTCCTCGGCGCTCAGAGAATGCGCACCAGGATCTCCGAGTGACCCGCCCGGATCACATCGCCGTCGGCGAGCTGCCAGTCCTGCACGGACGCACCGTTGACGGTGGTGCCGTTGGTCGAGCCGAGATCCGAGAGCATGGCCACCTGCCCGTCCCAGCGGATGTCGATGTGGCGGCGGGAGACGCCGGTGTCCGGCAGCCGGAACTGGGCGTCCTGCCCACGTCCGACGATGTTGCTGCCCTCCCGGAGCTGGTAGTAGCGTCCGCTGCCGTCCTCGAGCTGGAGCGTCGCGGTCAGCACCCGGCCGGCCTGCGGAGGCTGGTACGCGCCGGCGCCGTAGCCCTGGTCTGCGTACCCCTGCTCGGGGTAGCCCGGCTGGCCGTAACCCGGGTCCGCGTACCCCTGGTCGGGGTAGCCCTGTCCGGCATAGCCCTGCTGGCCGTAGCCCTGATCCGGATAGCCCTGGTCGTAACCACCGGGCTGGGCGTATCCGCCCTGGTAGCGGTCGTCGCCGTAGGCCTGCTGGGACGGGTACTGCGGTGAGTAGTCACGGCCGTAGTCCTGGCTGTACGCCTGTCCGGAGTAGCCGCCGTAACCCCGGTCTTCGCCGTAGCCCCGGTCCTCGTGCCCGCCGGGCGCGCCGTAGCCCTGCTGGTCGTACCCGCCGGCGTCGTAACCGCCCTGCTGCTCGCCGCCGTACGGTGCCTGCGCGGAGGGATACGCCCCGCCGTTCCGCTGGCCCTGCTGGTAGCGCTGATCCTGGCCTACGTGTGCGTGACCGTTCCGCGCGTACTGCGGCTCGGCGCTCTCGGCGGGGTCACGGCTTGGGTCGTAGCCTGGATTCTGCGTCATCGAGCCAACTCCTGGGTCGGGGGTCACGGTTGAACGGTGGTGCGGTGTCCGCGCGGCCGGGGCGCGCCCGACGTCGGGGTCGACCGACCCGTGCGTGCGGAACTGCCCGGTGTGCAGCGCCGCCGACGACTCGAAGCCGATCTGGATCTGACCGTAGGTCTGCCACCCCTGCTCGCGGATGAAGTCCTCAAGGTGACGCGCGAACGCCTTCACCGTCAAGTCCCGATCCGCGGCGAGGGCTTCGTGATCGGATTCGCTGATCGTGATCACGTACCGGTTGGGGGCCAGCATGTGGCCCCGGTCGAGCTGCTGGACGCCGTCGGTGGCCTCGCGCTGGAGCGCGGCCTCCACCTCCTGCGGGACGACGCCGCCACCGAAGACGCGCGCGAACACGTCGCTGACGGCAGCCTGCAGCTTGCGTTCGAATCGCTGCGCGATACCCACGGCGACCCCCTTTCCGGTCTGCGTGTCGCAATGCAGAGCTCGCTTCTGAATGGTATCGACTTTTCGTCCGATCCGGCCGGGTGGTGGGGGCGGCCCCGCTCCCACTGCCCGGCGCCGCGTCCGGAAAGGCCTCTGTGCAGGCGAATCGTTGTTCGCCGAGGGGGTGTGTTACTGTTTTCCAGTCGCTCGGGCGAGTGGCGGAATGGCAGACGCGCTGGCTTCAGGTGCCAGTGTCCTTCGGGACGTGGGGGTTCAAGTCCCCCTTCGCCCACCACATCGGGCCCCCGATCCTCGCGGATCGGGGGCCCGAGTCGTTGTCGGGCCGCTCGGTGTGTCCGCTCAGGAGCCGGACGTCGCGAAGCGTGCCCGCAGGTTCGCGATCATGCAGTGCAGCTCCCGCTGGGTCTCGCGTAACCGCCGGACCTCCGACTCGTACCGCTGTGCGGCGGCGACGGAGCCGCTGCCGCGTTCGATCCGTGCGCAGGTCTCGGCGGTCGTGAGTGCCGCGGTGACGCTGTCGTTCTCGCGATGGAGGATGCCGAGGAACACCTGCCCCTGGTGGACATCGGCGACGGTGTGCTCGTCGGCGGCGGCCGCGAGATCCGTCAGGCTCGTCGCGCCGTGGCGTGGGTTCGGGACTGCGGTGCGGGTCGTGCTCATGGCGAGCAGTCTGGCATCTCGGATCGGATTACATGCAGGATGCACGGTCTGTTCTGCCCGATTCGGGACGTTTTCCCAGATAGTTGAGTGTTCAATCAGTCGTTACGTGACGGACGTCTCCGCGCAACTGTTCACGGGACGGTTCCCGGTGTCGGCCAGGGTCAAACCTGCTGTGACTCACTTCACGGAACTTTTGTTTCCGTACCCTAACAACTGCCTGTTACCCTTTCGATACCGCTGACCGCAGCTGATTTACTCGCTGCGGTCAGTTGTTATTTGTGGGGTTGTCACCTTCCCGCGGGGACGGGGATGTCGACGGACCCGCGAGACGCCCCGCAGCCTGCTGTGAGCCGAGAGGGAGGATCTCGCGGCATCGGCCGAGTGGGTTCGACGACAACCTCCCGCTGGACGCGGAATCCGCCCGCTCACCGCCGCTGTGGCCGACCTCGAAGTTGTCCACAGCCCGGCCCACAGTTTTCGCCCGCGCTCAGATTCCGGTGGTGCCCCGCGGATACGCCGCAGTGACGTCCGTCAGCACGTTTACCAGGTACGGCACCCCGGACGCGAATGCCCGGTCCAGCGCCGGACCGAGCTCCCGCGGATCCGTCACCAGCTCGCCGCCCGCGCCCAGCGCCGTCGCCACCAGGTCGTACCGCGTGCCGGGTGCCAGGTCGGCGGCCACGTCGTAGCCGTACAGCAGCTGCATCGGGCCCTTCTCCAGCCCCCATGCCGAGTTGTTGCCCACCACGATCACCACGGGCAGTTCGTGCCGCACCAGGGTGTCGAGGTCCATCAGGGACAGCCCGGCCGCGCCGTCGCCGAGCAACAGCACCACCTGACTCGCCGGCCGTGCCACGCGCGCCGCGACGGCCGCGCCGAGCCCGGCGCCCAGACATCCGTACGGCCCGGGATCGAGCCACTGGCCGGGCCGTTTCGGTTCGACGAACTTGCCCGCGAACGACACGAAGTCGCCACCGTCCCCGATGACCACGGCGTCGTCGGCCAGCCGCGGCAGCAGTTCCCCGTAGATCCGGGCCGGGTGGATCGGGTCGGTATCGGCAGCCAGAAGGGTCGCGTCGCGCTGAGCGGCGGCCGTCGCTTCCTCGCGCAGGCCCCGCACCCAGGCGTCCGTGTCCGGACGCGAGGGCAGCGCCGAGAGGATGCCGTCGAGGCAGGCGGTGAGATCGCCGGATACCGAGGCGGCGAGTTCGGCGTGTGCCGACACCTGCCCCGGTGAGTCGGCCACGTGCACCACCCGGGCCGCGGGCGCGCCGTCGCGTCCACCGAACCGGCCGTAGCCGAGGCGGAAGTCCAGCGGCGTGCCCACGACGATCGCCAGATCGCAGGTCCCCACCGCGGTGCCGCGGGCCTTGGTGACGAGTAGTGGGTGCCCACCGGGGACCACGCCCCGGCCCATGCCGTTGGTGATCACCGGGATCCCGACCTCGTCGACGAACCGCAGCGCCGCCTCCTCGGCGTGATCGGCCCACACGTCGGTGCCCAGCACGAGCAACGGCCGCTGCGCCCCGGCGAGCAGGGCGGCGATCTCCGCCTGTGCCTCGGAATCGGGCTCGAGCCGGACCACGGTCGGCGGCGACGGCGACGGCAGCGTGGCACGTCCGAACAGTTCGTCCATCGGCACGTCCACGAATGCCGGCCCCCGGTGCGACGCGCGGGCCGTACCGAACGCCTCGTCGACCAGTGGACCCACGCGGTCCAGCGTCCTCGCCGTCTCGGACAGCTTGGTGACGGTGGACAGCAGCGGCGGCTGGTCGAGTTCCTGCAGGCTGCCCATGCCCCAGCGGGCGTTGGGTGCGCGGCCGCCGAGCACGACCAGCGGTGAACCCGCGAAGTACGCCTGGGTGACGGCACTGATACCGTTCGTCACTCCGGGCCCGGCGGTGAGCACGGCCAGTCCGGGGTGCCGGAGGAGCTTGCCCGTGGCCTCCGCGGCGAACACCGCGGTCTGCTCGTGTCGCACGTCGATCAACCGCATGCGTGCCGCGCCTTTGACGGCGGCGTCGTACAGGGGGAACACGTGCGCGCCGGAAAGGGTGAACATCGTCTCGACACCGTGGGCGCGGGCCACCGCGGCGGCGTGGTCGCCGCCGTGGCCCTCGAGGTCCGGGCTCATGGCGCGAAGGGTACGGGTGCGGGCAGTGCCGTGGGGCGGGTTCGGTGAACTCCGTCCGCGCCGGACGTCCGCGCCGGACCGCGAACACGTATCGAAAAGCGTTGTAGTACAGGTGGATACAATGACGCCGACGGAGTGTCACGTCCGCTGCGGCGCGAGTCGCAGCACGGCGTCGCGCAGGGCCGTCCCGCGTTCGGCGGTCGCCACCCGGCTCGCGGCGTACGACGCCCGCACGAGGAGCCGGGTGGTGCGGCGCCGCGCCCGGTCGTAGCGGACGAGCGCTTCGGGCACCTCGAATCGGGCGAGCAGCTCCGCGAGGGTGGCCGCGTCGACGATCGCCTCGCAGGCGCCGCGGCCGAGATTGGGCGTCATGGCATGGGCGGCGTCGCCGAGCAGCGCGACGTTGCCGCGCACGTACGACGGCAGCGGCGGGGACTGGTAGATCTCGTGGTGGAGCACGGTTGCGGGGTCCAGACGGTCGAGTACGTCGCGCACGGCCGGATGCCACTCGCCGAACCGGGCGGCGAGGTCGTCGGCGCCGCCGGTGGTGCCGACGGGCGCGCGGACCGCGGCGAACCAGTTGATCAGGCCGCCCTCGCGGGGAGTGATCCCGAAGAGTGCGCCCGCGCCCCATGTTTCGGTCGCGGTGTCCGCGGTGCCGTCGACCCAGCCGCGCCAGGCCGCGAGGCCCGCGTGGACGGGCCGGTGACCCGGGCCGAAGAGTGTGTCGCGGGTCTGGCTGCCCAGGCCGTCCGCGCCGATCACGACGTCGTAGCCGCCGAGCTCGGTCAGTGGCGGGGCGGGCCGGCCGAGCCGCAGGACCTCGCCGGGCAGACTCGCGGCGAGCAGACCCAGCAGTGCCGGTCGCGAGAGCAGTACGGCCTGCCGCCGGGTGCGCATCGTCGCGAGCGGGCGTCCGTCGGGCCGGACGATCGCGCCGCGGTCCAGGGCGACGCCGAGGCGCTCGACGGCGCCGGCGAGCCCTGCCGAGGCGAGAGCGTCGAGTGCGGCCGGCCACATCCCCAGTGCTGTCCCGGTGGCCGGCAACGCGGGGGAGCGCTCGAATACGTCGACGTGCCAGCCCCGCTGGACGAGTGCGTTCGCTGCGGTGAGCCCACCGATGCCTCCGCCGAGGACCGCGGCCTTTCCGCCGTTGCTCCTGGTCATGATGTCAAGCTACTACGGATGTAGTGCCGTGTCACTACTGTTGTAGTGTCGAGAGGTGACCGACAAACGTGCCGCGGTCCTCGACGCCGCGATCGAGCTGCTCGGCCGGGAGGGGTTGCGCGGGCTCACCCATCGCGGCGTCGACGCGGTCGCCGGCGCGCCGGCCGGTTCCACGTCGAACTACTTCCGCACGCGCCGGGCCCTGCTCGAGGGCGTCCTCGACCGTCTCGTCGAGCGCGACCGGTCCGACATCGCCGCCCTGGGGGGTGGAAACCTCCCGCGCACCGAGGACGAACTCGTCGACGTGCTCGCGGGATACGTGATGTTCGCGACAGGTCCCGATGCACTGCGTACCCGGGCCCGGTTCGCCCTGTTCGTCGAGGCCACCGCCTCGCCGTCGCTGCGACGGTCCGTGCAGCGACGGCGCGACGAACTGCAGGGCATGGGGCTCACGGTGCTCGCCGCTCTCGGCTCCGCGGATCCCGCCGGCGGGTCACGCATCCTCGCCGACCACCTCGACGGGATGATCCTGCACCGGCTGACCTCGGAGAATGCGGATTCCGACCCGCGCGACGACCTCCGCCGGCTGGTGCGCGCGCTGCGGTGACGCCGGGTGCCGCATGGGCCTGCGTCAACCGCGTGTTAACGGGCGGTCACCGGGTCGTTAGGGATGGATAGGATAGCCTTGGTTGCGTCGTCCCCCGGCGGCTGACATATCGTTGTATGCAACACGGTGGACACACGACGTCCAAGCCGACCGGGAGATCCGGCCCGAGCTGCCTAAAAATGGCACCCGCATCGTCGCGGAAGGGCGGATACTGAACGGTGATCGGTGCCGATCCACCAGGTGTCGGTACTTGCTCACGCAAGTAGATGGCCATCAGCGCTGCTGGTCGTCGCTGCAGTCAAACGCAACGAAGGCTAGGTATGAAGCATCTTCCCGGGCCGCAAGGGCTCTACCACCCGGCGAACGAGCACGACGCCTGTGGTGTCGCATTCGTCGTCGACATGCATGGTCGCCGCAGCCGGGACATCGTGGAGAAAGCGATCACCGCGCTGGTGAACCTCGAGCACCGCGGTGCCGCGGGTTCCGAGTCGAACACCGGCGACGGTGCCGGCATCCTCATCCAGGTTCCGGACCGCTACCTCCGTGAGGTCGTCGACTTCGACCTGCCGCCGGCCGGCTTCTACGCCACCGGTATCGCGTTCCTGCCCCAGGACGAGAAGGCTGCCGACGAAGCCGTCGCCGCCGTCGACGCGATCGTCGCCGAGGAGGGCCTGCAGGTCCTCGGCTGGCGCGAGGTTCCCGTCGATCCCTCCGACCTGGGCACGCTGGCGAAGCAGGCCATGCCGAGCTTCCGTCAGATCTTCCTCAGCTCGCCCGACCGCACCCTCGGCGGACTCGACCTCGAGCGCCGGGCCTACGTGGTCCGCAAGCGCACCGAGCACGAGCTCGGCAGCAAGGGCGCCGGCCAGGACGGCCCCGGCAGCGAGACCGTGTACTTCCCCAGCCTCTCGGCGTCGACCTTCGTGTACAAGGGCATGCTCACCACGCCGCAGCTCGAGGGCTTCTACCGCGATCTGCAGGACGAGCGCGTCGAGTCGGCACTGGGCCTGGTGCACTCGCGCTTCTCCACCAACACCTTCCCGTCGTGGCCGCTGGCGCACCCGTTCCGCCGCGTCGCCCACAACGGCGAGATCAACACCGTCACCGGCAACGCCAACTGGATGCGTGCCCGCGAGGCGCTCATCGATTCCGACGTGTTCGGCGGCCGGGAGAAGCTCGACAAGATCTTCCCGGTCTGCACCGAGGGCGCGTCCGACACCGCCCGCTTCGACGAGGTGCTCGAGCTCCTGCACCTCGGCGGCCGCAGCCTGCCGCACGCCGTGCTCATGATGATCCCCGAGGCGTGGGAGCGGCACGAGTCCATGGACCCGGCCCGCCGCGCGTTCTACGAGTACCACGCGGCACTGATGGAGCCGTGGGACGGCCCGGCGTCGGTGTGCTTCACCGACGGCACCGTCGTCGGCGCCGTCCTCGACCGCAACGGCCTGCGCCCGTCGCGGGTGTGGGTCACCGAGGACGGCCTCGTCGTCATGGCCTCCGAGGTGGGCGTGCTCGACATCGAGCCGCAGAAGGTCGTGCGCAAGCTGCGCATGCAGCCCGGCCGCATGTTCCTCGTCGACACCTCGCAGGGCCGCATCATCGACGACGAGGAGATCAAGAGCGCCCTCGCCGCCGAGCACCCCTACCAGGAGTGGATCGACCAGGGCATCGCCCGGCTCGAGGATCTGCCCGAGAGCAAGTACACCTACATGTCGCACGAGCGGGTCGTGCTGCGGCAGCAGGTGTTCGGGTACACCAGCGAAGAGGTCAACCTGCTCGTCAAGCCGATGGCGGCGACGGGTGGTGAGGCGCTCGGTTCGATGGGCACCGACACTCCCATCGCGGTGCTCTCCTCGCGTCCGCGCATGCTCTTCGACTACTTCTCGCAGTTGTTCGCGCAGGTCACCAACCCGCCGCTCGACGCGATCCGCGAAGAGGTCGTCACCAGCCTCGGCGGCATGCTCGGCCCCGAGGGCGACCTGCTGAATCCCACCGCCGAATCGTGCCGGCAGATCCTGATCTCGGCCCCGGTCATCGACAACGACGACCTGCAGAAGCTGATCCACGTCAACGACGACGGAAAGTTCCCCGGCTTCAACAGCGTCATCGTCCGCGGTCTGTACCCCGTCGCCGAGGGCGGCGAGGGTCTGCGCCGCGCGCTCGAGAACATCCGCGCCCAGGTCTCCGAGGCCATCGACAAGGGCGCTCGCCTGATCGTGCTCTCGGACCGGGAGTCCGACGAGAACCTCGCCCCGATCCCGTCGCTGCTGCTCACCTCGGCGGTGCACCACCACCTCGTCCGCGAGAAGACCCGCACCAAGGTGGGGCTGCTGGTCGAGGCCGGCGACGCCCGCGAGGTGCACCACATCGCCGCGCTGTGCGGTTTCGGTGCGGCCGTGGTGAATCCGTACATGGCCTTCGAGACCATCGACGAGCTGCTGCAGAACGGCGACCTGCCGGACGGCATCACCCTCGACAAGGCCCTCGCGAACTACATCAAGGCCGCGTCCAAGGGCGTGCTCAAGGTGATGTCCAAGATGGGCATCTCCACCCTCGCCTCCTACACCGGTGCGCAGCTGTTCCAGGTGATCGGCCTGTCGCAGGAGATCGTCGACGAGTACTTCACCGGGATGCAGTCGCAGCTCGGCGGCATCGGCCTCGACGAGATCGCCCAGGACGTCGCCGCCCGGCACTCGCTCGCCTTCATGGACCGTCCCTCCGAACACGCCCACCGCGAGCTCGAGGTCGGCGGCGAGTACCAGTGGCGCCGGGAGGGCGAGTACCACCTGTTCAACCCGGACACGGTGTTCAAGCTCCAGCACGCCACCCGCACCGGGCAGTACTCGATCTTCAAGGAGTACACAAAGCTCGTCGACGACCAGTCGGAGCGGCTCGCGTCGCTGCGCGGCCTGTTCCAGTTCCGTACGGGAGAGCGCCCGGCGGTGCCGCTCGAGGAGGTCGAGCCGGCCAGCGAGATCGTCAAGCGGTTCTCGACGGGCGCGATGAGCTACGGCTCGATCTCCGCGGAGGCACACGAGACCCTCGCGATCGCGATGAACCGTCTCGGCGGCCGCTCGAACTCCGGTGAGGGCGGCGAACATCCGGACCGCTTCACCCCGGACGAGAACGGTGACTGGCGGCGCTCGGCGATCAAGCAGGTCGCCTCCGGCCGGTTCGGTGTCACCGCGCACTACCTGACCAACTGCACCGACATCCAGATCAAGATGGCGCAGGGCGCCAAGCCGGGTGAGGGTGGCCAGCTGCCGCCGCACAAGGTGTACCCGTGGGTCGCCGAGGTGCGTGGCTCGACGCCGGGTGTGGGTCTGATCTCGCCCCCGCCGCACCACGACATCTACTCGATCGAGGATCTCGCGCAGCTGATCCACGACCTGAAGAACGCCAACCCGCAGGCCCGCATCCACGTGAAGCTGGTCTCCGAGATCGGCGTCGGCACCGTCGCCGCGGGCGTGTCGAAGGCGCATGCCGACGTGGTGCTGATCTCCGGTCACGACGGCGGCACCGGCGCGTCCCCGCTGACCTCGCTCAAGCACGCGGGTGCGCCGTGGGAGCTCGGTCTCGCCGAGACGCAGCAGACGCTGCTGCTCAACGGTCTGCGCGACCGCATCGTCGTGCAGGTGGACGGGCAGATGAAGACCGGCCGCGACGTCGTCGTCGCCGCCCTGCTCGGCGGTGAGGAATTCGGTTTCGCCACCGCTCCGCTGGTGGTGTCCGGTTGCATCATGATGCGCGTGTGCCATCTCGACACCTGCCCGGTGGGTGTGGCAACGCAGAATCCGGTGCTGCGCAAGCGATTCACCGGCAAGCCGGAGTTCGTCGAGAACTTCATGCTCTACGTCGCCGAAGAAGTGCGCGAGTACCTGGCCGAGATGGGCTTCCGCTCCCTCGACGAGGCGATCGGGCGCGTCGACATGCTCGACACCACCAAGGCCGTCGACCACTACCGTGCCTCGAAGCTGGACCTGTCGCCGCTGCTCGAGCAGACTCGTTCGCCGATCTTCTGCGAGCAGGACCTGCACTGCACCAAGGAGCAGGACCACGCGCTGGACAAGGCGCTCGACAACGAGCTCATCACCCAGGCTCGGCCGGCTCTCGAGTCGGGTACGCCGGTGACGATCGAGACCAAGATCGCCAACGTCAACCGCACCGTCGGCACCATGCTCGGTCACGAGCTCACCAAGGTGTACGGAGGGGAAGGTTTGCCGGACAATACGATCGACATCACGTTCACCGGTTCGGCCGGCAACAGCTTCGGCGCGTTCGTGCCCAAGGGCATCACGCTGCGGCTGTTCGGCGACGCCAACGACTTCGTCGGCAAGGGCCTGTCCGGCGGTCGGATCGTCGTCCGCCCGCCGCTCAACGCGGCGCTGGGCTTCGTCGCCGAGGACAACATCGTCGCCGGCAACGTGATCCTGTTCGGTGCCACCAGTGGCGAGGCCCTCATCCGCGGCGTGGCGGGTGAGCGGTTCGCGGTACGTAACTCGGGTGCCACGGCCGTCGTCGAGGGTGTCGGCGACCACGGCTGCGAGTACATGACCGGTGGCAAGGTCGTCATCCTGGGCAAGACCGGCCGCAACTTCGGCGCCGGCATGTCGGGCGGCGTCGCGTTCGTGTACAACCCGGACCGCGACTTCGAGGCGAACCTGAACACCGAGCTGGTCGACCTCGAGGACCTCGAGGGCGAGGACTTCCTCTGGCTCAAGGGCGCCATCGAGCGCCATCGTGACGAAACGGGCTCCGAGGTTGCAGCCCGCATCCTGGCCGACTGGTCGCAGCAGGTCAGCCACTTCGCGAAGGTCATGCCTCGCGATTACAAGAAGGTACTCATGGCTATCAAGGACGCCGAGATTCGAGGCGCGAACGTGGACGAGGCGATCATGGAGGCCGCTCGTGGGTGATCCAAGCGGCTTCCTCAAGCACGGCTCGCGGGAGACGCCGGTTCGCCGGCCTGTTCCGCTGCGGCTGCTCGACTGGAAGGAGGTGTACGAGCCGTTCCCGCTCGACACCCTCCAGGTCCAGGCCAGCCGCTGCATGGACTGCGGTATCCCGTTCTGCCACAACGGTTGTCCTCTCGGAAACCTGATTCCCGAGTGGAACGACCTGGCCTACAAGGGCAAATGGGACGACGGCATCGAACGTCTGCACGCCACCAACAACTTCCCGGAGTTCACCGGCCGGCTGTGCCCCGCGCCGTGTGAGGCCTCCTGCGTCCTGGGCATCAATCAGGATCCGGTGACCATCAAGCAGGTCGAGGTCGAGCTCATCGAGAAGGCCTTCGACGAGGGCTGGGTCGCACCGGTCATGCCGTCGAAGCTGACGGGCCGGAAGGTCGCGGTCGTCGGCTCCGGTCCGGCGGGTCTGGCTGCGGCGCAGCAGCTCACCCGCGCCGGCCACGCGGTGACCGTGTTCGAGCGCGAGGACCGCATCGGTGGTCTCCTGCGCTACGGCATCCCCGAGTTCAAGATGGAGAAGGCCGTCATCGATCGCCGTCTGGCGCAGATGGAGGCCGAGGGAACCGTCTTCGAGACGGGCGTGAACGTCGGTGTCGACATCACCGCCGATCAGCTGCGCGAGCAGTTCGACGCGGTCGTGCTCGCCGGTGGTGCCACCGAGGCTCGTGACCTGCCGATTCCGGGGCGTGAGCTCGACGGCATCCACCAGGCGATGGAGTTCCTGCCGATCGCCAACCGGGTGCAGCTCGGCGACCTGCCGGAGCCGACCATCACGGCGAAGGGCAAGAAGGTCGTCATCATCGGTGGCGGTGACACCGGCGCCGACTGCCTCGGTACCTCGCACCGTCAGGGCGCGGCCAGCGTGCACCAGTTCGAGATCATGCCGCGCCCGCCGGAGGAGCGCGCCGAATCGACGCCGTGGCCGACCTACCCGCTGATGTACCGGGTGTCCTCCGCGCACGAGGAGGGCGGCGAGCGCGTGTTCTCCGTCAACACCGAGGAATTCGTCGGCAGGGACGGCAAGGTTGCCGCCCTGAAGGCGCACGAGGTGCAGATGGTGAACGGCCGCTTCGAGAAGGTCGACGGGACCGACTTCGAGCTCGAAGCCGACCTGGTGCTCCTGGCCATGGGCTTCGTCGGCCCCGAGAAGCCGGGCCTGCTCACCGACCTCGGCGTGGACCTCAACGAGCGCGGCAACGTCGCCCGCTCGACGGAGTGGGCCACCAACGTCGACGGCGTCTTCGTCGCCGGTGACATGGGCCGTGGTCAGTCGCTCATCGTGTGGGCCATCGCGGAGGGTCGTTCCTGCGCGGCGGCGGTCGATCGGTACCTCGAGGGCGCAACGGTGCTCCCTTCGCCGATCACCACCACCACGATGCCGCAGCGCTGAGCGCTCGATTGCGGCAGCGCTGAGCGCTCGATTGCGGCAGCGCTGAGCGCGCGGGGCGCGTCCGCCGGAAATCCGGTGGGCGCGCCCTTCCCGTTTCGTCCGTTCGGGACGGTTCGCGCGTTATGGTCGTGCGCATGGGTCACCGCATCACGATGCGCATAGGTCACCGCATCACGAGACGATCACTTGCGGCAGGTGTCCTCGGCGCCGGCACCGTGGCGGCCCTGGGTGCCGCCCCTGCCGGCGCGCAGGTCCCCGGCGAGTGTGTGCGCAACGTCGGCGGTGCCGTGACCGTCGACGGCGTTCCGCAGGCGCCGCCCGTGGTCGGGTACGACGGCCTTCGGCTCCTCGGAGTCGATGGGGGAGCGGGTAATTCGTGCATCACCAACGTGGGGCCTGGCGTCGTGACCGTGTCCGTGCCGCCGCGTCCGGCTGCCGCTGCGACGCCGTCCGGAGCACCGGTCGAGATGCGCGTGGACGGCGGTAACGGCAACGTCGCGGTCACCAACCTCGGCGTCGGTACGGTGACTGTCGACCGTGACCGGGTCCTGGCGGGTCCGCCCCCGGCTGCGCCGAGCCCGGCGGCCTCGCCGCCCGCGGATCTCACCCCGGAACTCACACTCGACGCCGGGACGGACGGTGTCTACGTGACGAACCTCGGTGCCGGCCACGTGACGATCGCGGACCACGATGCGGCGGCCGGTCCGCTGCCGCCGGAGGTGCTGCCGCCCGGCGTCGTGGTCACGGATCCGTTGACCGGCAACGTCTTCGTCACCAACATCGGGGGTTCGGCGGTGACCGTCGTGGACCGTCCGGGGCAGCTGCAACGGGTCGTCGATCGCGGCACCGTGGGGACGGCAGTCGACTACGGGGCGGGGAACGTGTTCGTCACCAACATCGGTGGGGGAGCGGTGACCGTCCTGCGGGAGTAAAGATGGTCTCCCGTCTCGTTCATCTCTGTGTCATATTGCATGTGCATCATTTCGTGACGACGTCGAGATCGGCAGGAGACCTCAGGGGGCAGCGGTGAGGCTGAGAAGTGCATTGACGCTGGTGGCGGCCGCCGCGGCCACCGTAGTGGGGTCGGTGGTGTCGGCTCCCGCGGTCCAGGCGGATCCGGCCGGGTGCCCGTCGCTCCAGGTCGTCGCCGTGCCGGGCACGTGGGAAACCTCGAACACGCCCGCGCCGCAGCGAGGCAACGGCATGCTCGCGGCGGTCACCTCCGGACTTCCCGCCGGGGCCCGGGTCGACTACGTCCGGTACGCCGCGACGGCCTTCCCATGGGAAGGCGACGTCTACGGCGTGTCACGGCAGCAGGCCGTCGACAATGCCCGCGGGATCATCGCCGCCACCGCGGCCGCATGTCCCGAGGCACGGTTCGCGCTCGTCGGCTACAGCCAGGGTGCCGACGCGGCCGGCGATCTCGCTGCCGAGATCGGCACCGGTTTCGGTGTGGTTCCGCCGCATCGGCTCGCCGCGGTCGGCCTGCTCTCCGACCCCCGTCGGTCCGAGGCGGACATCCTGATCGGACCGCCCGTCGCGGGTAACGGTGCCGGCGGGCCCCGCATCGGCGGATTCGGGTTCGTCAGCGGCGACGTCCGCACCTTCTGCGCCGTGGGCGACCTGTACTGTTCGACACCCAAGGACGATTTCGTCACCCGCGCTGCGGGTTTCCTCGCGATGGCCTCCGGGGGCGACCCGTCCGCCATCGACCGGTACCGTGCCGAGGCCGACGCGATCTACCTGGACCTGATGAGCGCGGGCGGGCTGCCCATCCTGCAGTCCCAGCTCACCGAGCAGGCGAACGACGAGCGCGAGATCAAGATCCGACAGTTCTACGAGTCGCAGATCCACCAGGACTACACGAACTACGTGGTCGAGCCGAACGGCACCTCGGCGACGACGTGGCTGCGGAACTGGCTGGCGTCCAAGGTCTGACGGTCCGTCAGGTCCGCGAGCCGCGTCGCGCGCGCACGGTGATACCGCGCGCGGTGAGCAGAGCGGCGAGCACGCCGTCGCCGTCGGTCACGGTCCCCGAATGCGTTCCGTCGTAGATCGCTCCGCAGCCACAGGAGGGACTGCGTGCCTGCAGGATCGCCTCGCGCACGTCGTGCTCGGCGGCGATCCCGGCGACGATCTCGGCCCCGCGGACGAACGGATCGGTCAGGTCCGCTCCGGTGTCGCTGACGACGCGTGCTCGGCCGGCGAGGACGTCCTGACCGTCGCCGCCGACGATCTCGGCCGGTGGGCGCGGTGTGGGAAGCCCACCCAGCACCTCCGCACACACGGCGATCGCGCGTCCGGCCGCCACGTCGGCGACCACGTCCTCGTCCGGCCGGGCCTCCGCGTTGTATCGGCACGGGACGCCGGCCAGGCAGGCACTGACGAGAATCGGACGATCCGGCACAGGGTCAGGTTACCGGCAGGCCCGAGTCGGGACCCGGCCCGGAGGGACCCACCGCGCTCGACCCGGCGACCACGGTTCCGGGCACACGGCAATACCCGTTCACGGTCATCCCCTGAGCGGTGCGTCGCCGGCCGCCGACAACGTGGAGATCGAGTTCGCCGTGCACGGGCGGGGGCGCACGGCGCTCAGCGGTCCGGCTCGAAGCGGGCGCCGAATCGCATCGCCTCCGGGGCGAGGCGGCTCACCCACTGCCGGGTCTTCGCTTCCGGGGTCACGGTCACCAGCGCGCGGTTGTGCCGCACCGCGGCGACGATCGCCTCGCCGACCTTGTACGGCGGATAGCTGCGCGTGCGGTACAGCGCCGTGACCCGCTCGCGGAGCGTGCGCTGCTCCGGTGCGCCGAGGCCCACCATCTCGGCACCGGGAACCAGGTTCGTACCCACGAGCCCCGGACAGATCGCGCTCACACCGATCCCGTGGACCATCAGTTCGGCCCGCAGGCACTCGGTGAACATCAGGACCGCGGCCTTGCTCGTCGAGTAGGCGACGAGGCTCTTCTGAGGGGTGAACGCCGCCGCCGACGCGACATTGACGATGTGCCCGCCGGTGCCGCGCTCGCGCATCTGGTCTCCGAAGGCCCGGCACCCGTACACCACGCCCCAGAAGTTGACGTCCATGACGTGCTCGAATGTCTGCTGCGGTGTGGCGGTGAACGTGCCGATCACGCCGATCCCGGCGTTGTTGACGACCACGTCCGGCACGCCGTGCTGGGAACGGACCGTCGCGGCGAACCGCCGCACCTGCTCCTCGTCGGCGACGTCGAGTTCGTAGGCGTGCGCGCCGCCACCGAAGACCGCCCGCGAGCCGCCGCCGCCGGGGACGGGCGCGTTGAGCATCTCGGCGGTCTCGCGGGCAGTGTCGACGTTGCGGTCGGCGACCACGACGATCGCCCCCGCGTCGGCGAACGCCCGGGCCGTCGCGCGGCCGATGCCGCTGCCCGCCCCGGTGACCACGACGAGCGTCCCGGTCAGGTCGTGCAGGCGCTGATGTACCACTGTCCCTGCGCGCCATCGACGCATCTCCGCGATCCGCGATCTCATGGGCTACATCTTCCTCGTCCGAGCCGCTCGTGCACGGCAACCGCACGCGGTACCGTCGAGCGATGACGGAACTGCGTGTGGTGGCAACCATTCCGGCGAAGCCCGGTTCGGAGGACGCGGTGCGGGGCGCGCTGGTGGCGCTGGCCGCGGCGAGTCGCGACGAGGACGGCTGCGTCTCGTACGAGCTGTTCGAATCCGGCTCGGCGCCCGGCACATTCGTGACGGTCGAGGTCTGGTCGGGTCAGGAGGCGCTCGACGCGCACATGACCTCCCGACACGTCACGTCCGCCCTGGCGACGGTGGGGGAGCATCTCGCGTCCGCTCCGGTGATCCATCCCCTCACCGCCGTCGCGTAGCCGGACCGGCCGCTCATCGCTCCCCGGATTCCTGTCCCGACACGTCGCGGGCCGGTACGACGACGGTGCTCAGCAGTCGTCGGCGCCGGCCCGGGCCGGGTCCCAGCTCGACGTGACGCGTCAGCAGCTGCCGCATCTCGGTGACCAGGGCGAGGGCCTCCTCGTCTGCGCCGCGCGGGGCGCAACGAACTCGTCGCCGTGCGGCGCGGGCAGCCCGCCCTGCGCATGGAACTGTCGGGGCACAAGCGCGACGCCCTGGTCATCGGCGTGGACGACGCCGAGCAGTGGGCCGAGCGACTGCGAACCCGCGCGGCGCGCCTGATCTCACCCGTTCTCGACGTCGGTGGACGGGCCCTCGTCGGTGGCACCGCCTTCACCGGCCCACTCGGCCGGATCGGACAGGACGTCGTCGTCGGCACCTCGGGAGCCGCTGTCGGTGTCTGCGGTGGCAGGGTCGCCGTCGCCGTCGGGTCGGGTCATGTCGCCTCCTGAATCGATGGTGTGAGCCCCGCCTGCGTGGGCTCGGTGTGCCCGTACGCGAGTGCACCCGGCGGTGCCGCACCGGAACTCACCCGGTGCGGCACCGGGCCGGTATGCGTCCGGGCGCTAGAGGGAGTGCTTGCCCTCGGTCGGAGGCGGGACGATCGGTGCGCCCGCGGCCGGGGGAGTCACAGCCGGTCCGCCCCCGGCGGCGTCGGGAGCCATGTTGCCGCCGCCAGAGATGTGCGCCTTCTCGGCGGCCTTCTTCGCCAGGTCGCCGGCCTTCTCCTGCACCTGGGGCGCCTTCTCCTGCACGGTCTCCTTCGCTTCGGTGACCTTCTGCTGCACCTCGGGCTTGTTCCACAGCTGAACGGACTGATCGCGCATCTTCTCGTAGGTCTCACGCCCGGCCCTGGTGCCCAGCACGAAGCCCACGGCGGCACCGGCGGCGAAGGTCAGAGCTCTCATCATGGCAATCTCCTGCTCGTCGAATCTCGGGGCCCGGCGTCGTCGACGCCGGGCGGTGGTCGCGGCCCCGACGGCTACCTACCGCCCGGCTGCTACGCCCTCGCGGCGGCCGCCTCGTCGCGGTTCCGCCCACGTCGTACCGATACCCGGATCCGAGCCGGTTCACACCGGTTACGGCGAACGGATCAGACGCGCAGCATGTCGCGCACGTGCCCGGTCTCGTTGACCGAGGCCGCCCGCCGGGCACCGGTGCGGGAGACGAGGATGCGGGTCACCGACGTGTACTCGATGGGGAACATCAGCGGCCGGTCGAGCCCGAGCAGGTCTTGGAGCAGGACGTTGACGACACCGCCGTGGGCGAACACGGCGACGGTGTCGTCGTGCGCGCAGGTGTCGACGATGTGCTGGGTAGCGGCGAGAACGCGGGTGCGGAATTCGTCCGCATCCACGAAGTTGGGTAGGTGACCTGCGCGGATGCGCGCCACGGCGTCCGGGGCGAGTTCCTGCGCGAGGTGGAACGGAATGTAGTGGTCGAGGTGGTAGTCGTACTCCGCCAGGCCCTCGAGCCGGGTGACGGGGAGCCCACGGGCCTCGGCGAGCGGCGCGGCGGTCTCCAGGGCGCGGCGTTGCGGGCTGCTGAACACCCGCGCGATCCGGTAGGGCTCGAGTGCGGCGGGCAGCCGCGCGGCCTGTGCGCGGCCCTCGTCGGTCAGCGACGGGTCGGCGCGTCCCTCGCTGACCCGGGAGATCTCGGGTAGGGCGTGTCGAATCAGGAGAAGCTGCACGTCACCACGATCGCACGGCGACCGATCGCGCGCTCGGTCGGCCCGGTGTTTCACGTGAAACCGGCACTCACCGCCGTGCGCGGGGCTTGGCGAGGGGGAAGGCGAGGGACTCGCGGATGCTGCCACCCGTGATCAGCATGACGATCCGGTCGACCCCCATCCCGAGACCCCCGGTGGGCGGCATGGCGTGCTCGAGCGCCTGCAGGAAGTCCTCGTCGAGTTCCATCGCCTCCTCGTCGCCCCCCGCGGCGAGCAGCGACTGCTCGGTGAGCCGCGCCCGCTGATCGATCGGGTCGGTCAGTTCGCTGTACGCCGTCCCCAGCTCGATTCCCCACGCGACGAGGTCCCACTTGGCGGCGACGAGCTCTTTGGTGGGGTGCGGGCGGGTGAGCGGGGAGACCGACGTGGGGAAGTCGGTGTAGAAGGTGGGGAACTCGGTGCGGGATTCGACGAGGTGCTCGTACATCTCCTGCGCCGTCGCACCGGCATCCCACTCGGGGTTGTACGGGATCTCGTGCTCGTCGCACAGCCGGCGCAGCTCCTCGACGGGGGTCTGCGCGTCGATCTCGGTGCCGAGCGCGTCCGAGACCGCCCCGTGGAACGTCTTCACCGGCCACTCGCCGGAGATGTCGATCTCGACGGGCGTCCCGTCGGGGCCGGGCCGGACGATCACCTCACGTCCGTGGGCCGCGACGGCCGCGGCCTGGATCAGCTCGCGGGCCAGCACCCGCATGACCTCGTAGTTCGCGTGTGCCTCGTAGGCCTCGAGAATGGTGAACTCCGGGTTGTGCTTGAAGTCCGCACCCTCGTTGCGGAACACCCGGCCGATCTCGAAGACCCTTTCCATGCCTGCCACACACAGACGTTTGAGGTACAACTCGGGTGCGATCCGCAGGTACAGGTCGAGGTCGTAGGCGTTGATGTGGGTGGTGAAGGGCGCCGCGTTGGCGCCGCCGTGCACGGGCTGCAGGATCGGGGTCTCCACCTCGAGGTAGCCCCGCGCCTGCAGTTGCTCGCGCAGCGACCGCACCACCGCGCTGCGTGCCGCGAGCAACCGGCGCGCGGTGCGGTTGATCGCGAGGTCGACGTACCGCTGCCGCACCCGGGCCTCCGGATCGGTCAGGCCGCGCCACTTGTCGGGCAGCGGGTGCAGGCACTTGCCGTCGAGCCGCCAGTCCTCCGCGAGCACCGAGAGCTCGCCGCTGCGGCTGCGGCCCGTCACCCCACTCACCTCGACGAGGTCTCCGAGGTCGAACACGAACCGGCGGCCGCCGACGCGACTGCGGTCGACCAGGATCTGCACGTCCCCCGACCAGTCCCGCACCACCGCGAACAGCACGCCGCCGAAGTCGCGGAGCCGCAGGATACGACCGGCGATCCGCACCGCGGTGCCCTCGGGCGCGGTAAGCGCCGCCGCGCAGGTGTGCGACGGCGGGTTCGCCACCGGATACGGGTCGACGCCCGCCTCGACGAGCCGTTCGAGCTTCGCCATCCGCACCCGCACCTGCTCCGGACGGCGGGGGCCGCTGCGCGACTCCGGCACCGGCACGGCGGCGGGGGTGCTGCCGTCCTCCCGCAGCATGCCGGTCTCGACGAGCGCCGGAGGAGCGGACGTGTGGGTTCCGGTGTGGCGGCGGGCGCTGCGCTCCCGGCCGAAGCTGGGCAACGTGAGGAAGCCCTCGGCGATCGCCGACGCGATCCCGACCCGGGGCAGCACCCGGTTGTCCGCGAAGCACAGGAACCGGGGCACCCACTCGGGCTGGTACTTCACGTTCGATCGGTACAGCGCCTCGAGTTGCCACCAGCGGGAGAAGAACACCAGTACCGAACGCCACAGCCGCAGCACCGGACCGGCGCCGATCCGTGCGCCCTCCTCGAACACCGAGCGGAACACCGCGAAATTCAACGAGATCCGGGTGATCCCGAATTCGCCGCCGTGGGCGGCGAGTTCCGAGACCATCATCTCCACGACGCCGTTGGGGGCCTGCGGATTCCGCCGCATCAGGTCGAGCGACACGCCGTCGGCTCCCCACGGGACGAGGGACAGCAACGCCACCACCTCGCCGTGGACCGTCGCCTCCACGAGCAGGCACTGCCCGTCGAGCGGATCACCGAGCCGCCCGAGCGCCATCGAGAATCCGCGTTCGGTCTCGGTGTCGCGCCAGTCGTCGGAAAGGCGTATCGCCTGCGCCATTTCGGCCTCCGGAACATCCCGGTGCCGGCGGATGCGCACCGTCACGCCCTGCTTGTGCGCACGCGTCACCGCTTGGCGTACGGGCCGCATCTCCCGGCCGGACAGCGAGAACCCCGTGGTGTGGAGAACGGCCTCGTCACCCAGTTGCAGGACCGTCAGACCGGCCCGGCGATAGGCGGTGGCACCGGCCTCGCTCGCCCCCATCACCGCCGGAGCCCAGCCGTATCCCCGGGCGAGCGCGAGCCACTCGTCGATTGCGTGCGGCCACGCCTCCGGATTTCCGATGGGATCGCCACTGGCGAGACACACGCCGACCTCCACGCGGTAGGTCACCGCGGCCTTACCGCTGGGCGCGAAGACCACCGCCTTGTCGCGGCGGGTCGCGAAGTAGCCCAGCGAATCGTCGCCGTTCCGCTCGAGCAGCCCCCGGATGGCGGACTCGTCGTTCCCGGTCAGCGCGTTGGTCGCCCGTTGCGACCGGAACAGCACGATCACGGCCGCGATCAGCGCCAGCGCCCCCAGCAGGCCGAGCAGGGTGTTGACCAATCCGTGTGGGCGCCCGCTGAACTGATCGTTGTCGAGCAGGGACAGGGCGGTGACCCGGTTGACCGCCCACAGCAACCGCTCGTCGGGCGGCAGGGTGCCGGGAAACAGTTCCACCAGGCCCCACCCGATCAGGGTCCCGGCGGCCAGGCCGGCGACGAGGACACCCAGCGATTTCCACACCGCGCCGCGCCGGACCCGCGTGTAGAACTCCGGGTACGCCGCGAGCAGGATCCCCACCACCGCGACCTGTACCACGAGAGCGATCGCCGCGTCGATGTCGCGCTCCGACACCGCCACGTACCCGTTGTAGATCGCGAATCCGGCCAGGTACACGGTGAGGATCCACCATGCGATCCGCTTGCGGCTGGCCAGGGCCGCCGCGAGCAGACCGAGCACCAGTGCATACGACAGGCTGGTGTCGGGAGCGTCGAACAGGTAGGTGTCGACGTATTCGCGTGGGGTGTGGACGAAGTAGCGCAGGGTGGGGGAGATGGACCACAGTGCCACCGCGAAGGCGAAGATCCCGAGGGTCAGGCCCGCCACGTGCGGGACCGAGTTCAGGCGGCCGCGGGGCCGGGCAGACAGGTGGGGGTGCGCCGCAGGTGCCGCAGCAACGTCCGCTGACATGCGTCGACGGTAGCCCCGCACAGGGCCTCGTGCTGCTCGGAACCGACAATTCGGTACGAATCCGTCGTGTCGACGGATCGCCTCCCACCTCGGACGTGGTGACCCACCGTCGGGAATACATCGAGCGCACGACAACGGACGGAACAGCAGCGGGCGTCGGTACCCGGCCGCGCGAGCCCGACGGCGGATAGCGTCGGCGGGTATGAGAGCCCGTCCGAGACCGCTGCCGCAGCTGCGTATGGCGGCTGCCGCGTACCGATTTCGCGAGAGCCTGTTCGCGCTGCCGACGTTGATCGTCGCCGCCGGGGTGATCCTCGCCGAGGTCACCGCGTACATCGACCGCACCTTCCCCGCCGACGTCGCAGGCTGGGCCGTGCAGATGAGCAGCAACGGCGCGACGTGGCTGCTCAGCACCGTGGCGGGAGCGACGATCACCACAGCGGGGGTGGTGTTCTCGCTGACCGTGGTCAGCCTGCAGCTGGCCAGCAGCCAGTTCTCGCCCCGGGTGATGCGCTCGTTCATCCGGGACCGCGTGAGCCAGACGGTGATCGGCATGCTCGTGGCGACGTTCGTCTACTGCGTGCTGACGCTGCGGCACGTGGGAGCCGAGGCGGCCGAACCGGCGCCGGGGGCGTCGATGACCGTGGCCCTGGTGCTGACGGTGGCCACCGTCGTCCTGATCGTCGCCTATCTCGACAGGCTCGCGCACGGCCTGCAGGTCGGTGAGGTGGTGCGCACGATCGCCGGTGAAGCGGACGGGGTGCTCGCCGCGGCGGTCCGGGAGAGCCGCACGGAAATCCCGGCGGCGGCGGTGTCCCGGCCGGAATCCGACGCGATCATGACGGTGCCGGCGGTCCGGGACGGCTGGGTCACCCAGGCGCCGACCGAGCATCTCCTCGCGTCGGTACCCCCGTCGACGGTGGTGCGCCTGGAGACGCGTCCCGGCGCCTACATCCATCGTGGCGAAGTGCTGCTGCGGGTCTGGCCGGTCCCGGACAGTGCCGACAGGGTCCGTCGCCGGCTCGAGTCCGCGGTGGAGATCTCCGACACGCGCACGATGCAGCAGGACGTGGATTTCGCGCTGCGCCAGCTGGTCGACATCGGCCTGCGCGCCCTCAGTTCCGCGATCAACGACCCCACCACCGCGACCGAGGTGGTGCTCCGCATCGGCAGCCTGCTGCGAACGCTGCTGACCGCCGACGTGCCGCCGCT
Organism: Rhodococcus indonesiensis; assembly: GCF_047782815.1. Classification (NCBI taxonomy): domain Bacteria; kingdom Bacillati; phylum Actinomycetota; class Actinomycetes; order Mycobacteriales; family Nocardiaceae; genus Rhodococcus; species Rhodococcus indonesiensis. Next base: position 68,576 of record NZ_CP180630.1, read on the forward strand.
GTCGGTCTCCGGCGCCGACGGCCGGGTGCTGCTGCGCCCGTGGATGCTGTCCCCGGCGGAGTACGTCGAGCATGCCTTCGAGCAGATTCGGCAGGCGTGTCCGCGGCAACTGCACGTGGCCACCGCGGTCGCGCGGGTGCTGCGCATGTTGACCGACCATGTGCGGGCCGCCGGCCGGGACGAGCACCTGCCGGAGCTCGAGCGTCAACTGCGGTTGCTTGTGGAGTCCGTGGCCGCCGAGCCGGGGCACCACCCCGAGGACCTCGCCCGGTTCCGGACCGTGGCCGAGTCGCCGGTCGACCCGGCCGAGCACGAGGTGGAATGAGCCGTCGCGCGTGACCCGCGCAACCCGGAATCCGCCCGGTGTTTCCCGCGCGGATTCCGGGTCGCAGCCGTTACTCCTCGGTGCCCATGTGGCGGATGGAGGGACCGCCCTTGTGGTCGGTCGATCGGCCGAGCTTGGAATCGAGCAGGCTGCGCAGGCGGTGGACGGCACCGTCGAACGCTTCCTTCACCGAGCCGGCGTTGTGGGTGACGACGATCGGTTGCTGACCGGCGATGCGTGCCTCGAGGAGGCACCGCTTGTCCGTGGTGCCGAACTTCCCGGCGTTCTCGTCGCTGAGATGGATCTCGAGCCGGGTGATCCGGTCGGCGAACCGCTCGACCGCGGACGCCAGTTCGCTCTCGAGGCGGTCGGCGATGTCGTCGTCGATCTGGATGTGGCTGTCCTTGTTGAGCTGGATCTGCATCGATCTGTCTCCTTCTCGGTCCGGCGGTACGGCCGGGGGGATTCCCGGGCTCCGCACCGCGTCCGCTCCGATTCCACCCGAGCGCGACGGCGGGCGGCAACCCGTCTAGTCGGCGTTCTCGGGTTCGCGGCGGGAGAGCGCGCTCGGCCACCACACCCGCTTGCCGATGTCGATGGTCAGGGCGGGAACGAGCAGCGACCGGACCAGCAGGGCGTCGAGCAGCACGCCGAACGCGACGATGAACGCGATCTGCGCGAGGAACAGCAGCGGGATCACCGCCAGCGCCGAGAACGTCGCGGCCAGGACGATGCCCGCCGAGGTGATCACGCCGCCGGTCACGGTCAGGGCCCGCAACGTGCCGCGCCGGGTGCCCACGCGGGCGCTCTCCTCCCGCACCCGGGTCATCAGGAAGATGTTGTAGTCGATGCCCAGTGCGACGAGGAAGACGAAGCCGAACAGCGGAACCACCGGGTCGGCGCCGGGGAAGCCGAGCAGGTGGTCGAAGACCAGCGAGGACACCCCGAGGGTGGCGGCGAAGGACACGACGACCGTCAGCATCAGCAGCACCGGCGCGACGATCGCGCGCAGCAGCAGCACGAGGATCAGCAGCACCACGGCGACGACGACGGGAATGATGACCGTGCGGTCGCGAGTGGCGGTGTTCTTGGTGTCCAGATCCACGGCCGAGTTGCCCCCGACGAGGGCTTCGGCGTTCGGGATCCCGGACACCGCGTCGCGGATGCGTTCGACGGTGTTCTCGGCGGCCAGCGAGTCGGCCGGATCCGAGAGGGTCGCCTGCAGGGCGACGCGGCCGTCGACGACGGTCGTCGCGCCGTCCGGCCCGGTCACCGGCACCACCTCGGTGACGCCCTCGACGCGGGCGGCGGCTGCGACGTCGCCGGCCGCGGACTCACGGGTGACGATCACCGCGGGCGATCCGGTGCCCGCATCGAAGTGCCGGCCGAGCACCTCCTGGCCGGTCACGGACTCGGTCTCGAGCAGGAAGATCTCGGACTGCGCGACGCCGCCGGCCTTGAACTGGGGCAGCAGCATCGCGAAGCCGACGAGCACGATGCTCGACACGACCCAGATCCGGCGCGGGTGGGCGCCGACCTTCCGGGCGAGGGCACTCCAGAACCGGTGCGCCGAGGCGAGGTCGTCGCGATCGGCATCGGGGTCGACGGTGGGCCGCTTGGGCCAGAACGCGGCGCGGCCGAGCAGCACGAGCGCGGACGGCAGGAAGGTCATGGAGGCGACGAACGAGGCGACGATGCCGATCGCGGCGACGGGACCGAGGCCGCGGTTGGAGTTCAGGTCGGACAGCAGCAGGCACAGCACGCCGGCGATGACGGTGCCCGCCGACGCCGCGATGGGCTCCAACGTCGCCCGCCACGCGGTGCGCATCGCGGCGAACCGGTCCTGCTCGAGACGCAGTTCCTCGCGGTATCGGGACACCAGCAGCAGGGCGTAGTCGGTCGCGGCGCCGAAGACAAGGATGAACAGGATGCCCTGGCTCTGTCCGTTGAGGGCGATGACGCCGGCGTCGGCCAGCAGATACACCAGCAGGCTCGCCAGTGCGAGGGCGAACACCGCGGAGAGGATCACCACGAACGGCAGCAGCGGACTGCGGTAGACGACGACGAGGATCAGCAGGACCACGCCACCGGCGACCAGCAGCAGCAGGCCGTCGATGCCTTCGAACGCCGTCGTCAGGTCCGCGATCTGCCCGGCGGGACCGGTGACGTAGACCGTCAGTCCCTCGGGTGGGTTCGCGAACTGCGCGCGCAACTCGTCGACGGCCTCGCCTACCTCTCCGGTGCTGTCGACAGGCACGATCAACCGGGCGGCCTGACCGTCCTGCGACGGAACCGGCGGCGGGCCGACGGCCGCTCCCGCGAGGTAGGCGAGATCGTCGGGGGTGATGCCGGACGGACGTTCGGCCACGACGATCGCGGGCACGAACCGGGTGTCGGTGAAGTCCGCATAGAGTTCGCCCGCCCGCGTGGATTCCGCGGACGCCGGGAGGAAGGAGCTGTTGTCGTTCTGCTGGACGTCGCTGAGCTTGCCCGCGAAAGGCCCACCGGCGCCCGCGATCGCGAGCCACGCGATGAGCAGCACCGCGGGCAGCAACCAGCGGATGCGGCGAGGTGAACGAGCCGGCGCGGTGACGGTGTTCAATCTTCCTCCAGGAGAATGCGACTACGCCGAGCCCATTTTACTCAGCGAGCTGAACAATAGTGAAAAGGTATCTCATGACCGACGATCTCGAGAGCTGGCCTACCGGCCGGCTGCTGTCCACGGCCGCCCGGCTGGTGGAACAGGCCTGGGAATCGACTCTGCGCGCTCACGGTCTCACCCACGCCGGGCTGGTGGCCCTGCATACGATCGCCGACGGACCTCGCTCCCAGCGGGAGATCGCCCGGGCGTGCCGGGTGACCGACCAGACGATGAGCCGGACCGTCGAGCACCTCGAGCGGTCCGGCCTCGTCACGCGCACCGTCGATCCCGCCGACGAGCGGCGCATGCGTGTGCAGATCACCGAGTCGGGAAACGAGCTGTACCGGGCGATGATCGAACTCGAACGCACCGATGCGCAACCGACCGCGGTGGTATCCGACCCCGGCACCCTGCGCTCCCTTCTGATCGAACTGGTCCGATCGGCACAGCGCTGACCTGCCGCACCGCGGCTGCGTTTACCTGCCGCACCGCGGCTGCGTCGACCTGCCGCACCGCGGCTGCGTCGACCTGCCGCACCGCGGCTGCGTCGACCTGCCACGACGAGGCGGGCAGGTCCGTCCGGCGGGTCAGCTCAGCGGCAACTGCGCGAAGATCTGCGTCGGCTGCGTCGACCCACCCGGCGGTTCGACACTGAAGGCCAGCGCGGTCGAATGCCCGACACCCTCGAGGACGGCCGTGGTGGACGGCGCCACCGCCTCGGCGTCCATGATGCCCGCGGATTCCGGGCCCTCGGGGGTGATCAGCCACATCTGGTAGACACTGCCCTCGGCGGGTGGTGCCACGTTGTTCATCACCAGAACACCGGCGTCGGCTTCCTTCGAGTACACCACCGTGGCAACTCCGCCGCCTTCGATCTCACCCGAGGTGGTGCGCACGTCCTCCGCCGCGAACACCTGCTCCGAAGTGGTCGCAGTCTTCTCCTGCAGCTGGGTCACGACGGCGAATCCACCCACGGCGATCAGGATCGCGGCCGCCGCGGTGAGCAGGAAGTTACGTCGCCGGTTGCGCCGCTCGTCCAGCGAGACCGGTGCGGCGGGCGGACCGGACTCGGCCGCGACCGCGTCGAGCAGCCGCTCACGCAGACGTGCCGGCGGCTCGGAGGCCGTCGACGCGGACACCGTCGCCATCGTCTCCCGCACGGCCGCCGTCTCCCGGTCGAACGCCGTCACCACTTCGGGATCGGCGCCGGCGACCCGGGCCTCGATGTCGCGGCGCTCGGCATCGGATACCGCATCGAGCGCATACACGACCGCGAGGTCGATCAGTTCGCGGTCGGAATCGCCGAAACCGGGCCGGGCCTCACTCCTCATCGCCCTGCACCCCCAGACACTTGCGTAGACGGAGTAGTCCGTCGCGGATTCTTGATTTCACGGTCGGTAGCGTGACCGAAAGTTGTTCGGACACTTCGCGGTACGTCAGGCCGCCGTAGTAGGCCAGTTCGACGGACCGTCGCTGCAGATCGGTCAGGGTGCCCAGACAGTGGGTGACCTGCTGCTGATCCTCGCGCCGGGCCGCCTCCTCGCTGACGACGTCGAACGCCGAGTCGACGTTGCTCGCGCCGTAGCGGGCCTCGCGGTCGGCCCCGGACTGTTCGGACCGCACCCGGTCGACGGCACGGCGGTGCGCCAGGGTGATCAGCCAGGACAGCGCGGAACCCTGCGCGGCGTCGAACCCGGAGGCCGACCGCCAGACCTGCAGGTAGACCTCCTGCGCGGTCTCCTCGCTGTAGCCGGGATCGCGCAGGACCCGCAGGATCATGCCGTACACCCGGGCACGGGTCAGGTCGTAGAACTCGGCGAATGCAGCCGCATCCTGCGCCGCTACGCGCGCGAGCAACGCGTCGAGTGTGTCGGTACGTCCGCCGACGCCGGTCATCGGCTCTGTCCGCTCATCGAGCGAAAGCCTAGTCGGGCGATTCGGGCGGCTCAAGCCATCCGCCGGCGGACCGTCCCGGCGGCCGGGGCCGGGGGGCGGGGCGAGGGTCGAATCGAGCACCGCGATCACCTCCGGAAGAGCCCGAGGTCTACAACGTGTGGGACGTCAGACATGGTCGCCTCCGGTGGGACGGCCGGCCGGGGCCAGGGATTCCCGCAGGAACTCGGCGGTGACCGCATGCCACCAGCCCGGCTTGGTGAGCAGGAAGTGACCGCCGCCCGCCAGCGGCCGGAACTGGGCGTCGACGCCGCGCCCGCGGGCCCGGGCCGTCTGCACCGCGCTCACGCGCGGATCGCACCACGTGTCGGCGGTGCCGTGCACGACCAGGAGCCGGCGCTCGGGCGGGATCAGCGCGCCGTCGTCCTCGGGCCACCACGGTGCCAGCGCGACGACAGCCCCGACACCCGGTTGTGCCGCGAGGTGGGCCGCCACCCGTCCGCCCATGGAGTGACCCACGAGCCCGATCCGGACGTCGCCGCGCCGCCGGTGCACCTCGTCGAGGGCGCGCAGGGCATCGTGGACGGGACTCATCCGGTCCCCGTTCCAGCCGCGGTAGGTGTAGCGCACCTGGCCGACGGTGATGTCGTACATGCTCAGCCGGGAACGCAGGGACTCGGTCAGCAATGTCATCCGCAGCGCGGACAGGTGCCACGGCCGGGCGGCGGACGTGCTGACCGGCTTGCCGCCCGGGAGAACCAGCACGTGAGCGCGGGGCCGGTTCGATGCGATCTCCATGCCCGGTGTTCGGAGCGTGGCCCGAATCGGATGGGTCGAAAAAAATTCTCGACATCCACCCATCCGCCTTCCCGACCGTGCCGAATGGCAGATGACACACCTGACCGACGTGGTCGCACGGATCACGACACCGAAGGGAAGAGGGCCATGGTTATCAACACGCGAAAGAGCTTGGCGGCAGTCGGAATCGGCGCGATGGCGATGATGGGTGTCGCGGCGTGCTCGTCCGACGACTCCGGTTCGTCGACGGAGACGACGGCCACGTCGGCGATGGAGAACGCCACGTCGGCGATGTCTCCGACCACCTCCGAGGACGCCATGGCGGCGGGCCTCGTCGGCCCGGGCTGTGACGCCTACGCGGCCGCGGTACCGACCGGGCCGGGCTCGATCGAGGGTATGGCGCAGGAGCCGGTGGCCGTCGCCGCGTCGAACAACCCGGAGCTCACGACCCTGACCGCAGCGGTGTCGGGTCAGCTCAACCCCGAGGTGAACCTGGTCGACACGCTCAACGGTGGCGAGTTCACCGTGTTCGCGCCGGTCGACGACGCCTTCGCCAAGATCGATCCGGCCACCATCGAGAGCCTGAAGACCGACACGGCCACCCTTACGAGCATCCTCACCTACCACGTGGTGCCGGGTCAGATCGCGCCGTCGGACATCGAAGGCACCCAGACCACCGTCCAGGGCGGTACCGTCGAGGTGACCGGTGAAGGCGAGGAATGGAAGGTCAACGACGCCAACGTCATCTGTGGCGGTGTGAAGACGGCCAACGCGACCGTCTACCTCATCGACACCGTCCTGATGCCGCCGGCGCCGCAGCAGTGACCCGGTAGCACCCGAGGAGTGACGTGAGACGAACGATCCGAGGCCTCGCGGCGGCTGCTCTGGCCGCCGCGGGCGCCGCCCTCATGGCGGCACCGGCGCAGGCAGCTCCGCTCACCCCGGTGGCGGAGCTGGACGTGAACCGGTACATGGGCACCTGGTATCAACTGGCCGCCAATCCCGCGCCCTTCAATCTCGACTGCGTGCTCGACACCACCGCGAACTACACGCTGATCGACGAGCGCAACGTGCGGGTGGAGAACTCGTGCACCACCGTCACCGGTGAGCGGCGGGGAATCGTCGGCAACGCGCGGGTCAACGACACCGCCTCGTTGCACGTGAGCTTCCCCAGCGTGCCGACCCAGGATTCCCTGGACGGCCCGAGCAACTACATCGTCGCCTACCTCGCGGACGACTACTCGTGGGCGCTCGTGGGGGATCCGACCCGGGTTTCCGGGTTCGTCCTGTCCCGGTCACCGGTGGTCGACGCCGCCGCGTGGCAACAGATCCGGTCGGTGGTCGAGCAGCAGGGCTACAACAGCTGCCTCATGCTCACCTCGCCCACCACGGAGGGCCTACAGGAGATCAAGCCGCTCTGCACCGTGTGAACGATGCTCTGCGCGTAGCGGTCTCGCTCCGGCCCCGCCCGCCCGGCCGAATGTCACATTGCGTCGGTTCGATCGATCGCATGTGACATTCGGTCGCGTGCGGGCGGTGCCGGAGCCCGGATGCGTTTCCCCCGGGCACGCCCCGGCTCTGTTAGGTTCGATTCGCGACGTGGACGAGCCTTCCGATCGTCGGTCCCCGCTCGTCGCGACACGAGGAGCTGGTGAAGATGATCCGCGATGCATGGCGGGGTTTGCGTAAGCCCGTATTCGTTCCCGCCTCGCTCGTGATCCTGGGGATGATCGTATTCGCGGTCGTCTACGCGGGATCGGCAGAAGGGGCGGTCGACGCGCTCAACCGTGCCATCACCGACGGCGTCGGCTGGTGGTACATCCTGATCGCCACCGGATTCGTGATCTTCGCCCTGTACTGCGGCCTCAGCCGCGTCGGCAACATCAAACTCGGCCGCGACGACGAACAACCCGAATTCGGCCTGCTGTCCTGGTTCGCGATGCTCTTCAGCGCCGGCATGGGCATCGGCCTGGTGTTCTACGGTGTCGCCGAACCACTCTCGCACTACGTCGACCCCCCGCAGGCGGGCCGCATCCCCGGTTCGACGGATGCCGCCGCCAATCAGGCCATGGAACTGACCATGTTCCACTGGGGTCTGCACGCGTGGGCGATCTACGTCGTCGTCGGTCTCGGCCTGGCCTACATGACGTACCGCAAGGGCCGGCCGCTGTCGGTGCGCTGGCTGCTCGAACCGCTCCTCGGACGTGCCCGCGTCGAGGGTCCGATCGGGCACGCGATCGACGTGATCGCGATCGTCGGCACCCTGTTCGGCGTCGCCACCTCGCTCGGCTTCGGCGTCCAGCAGATCTCGGCGGGCCTCGACTACCTGGGCTGGATCGAGACGAACAACTGGCTCACCGTTGCACTGATCGTCGGGGTGACGGGCCTGGCGACCTTCTCGGTGGTCTCCGGCGTCTCGCGCGGTCTGAAATGGCTGTCCAACATCAACATGGTGCTGGCGGCCTCGCTTGCGGTGTTCGTCCTGCTGCTGGGGCCGACGCTGTTCCTGCTGCAGTCGTGGGTGCAGAACCTCGGCGGCTACGCGCAGGCCCTGCCGGAACTGATGCTGCGCACCTCACCGTTCGCCGAGGACGGCTGGTCGGGCGCGTGGACGATCTTCTACTGGGGCTGGTGGATGAGCTGGGCGCCGTTCGTCGGCATGTTCATCGCCCGTATCTCCCGCGGCCGCACGATCCGCGAGTTCGTCTTCGGCGTTCTGCTCGCCCCCACGTTCGTCGCGTCGCTGTGGTTCACGATCTTCGGCGACGCCGGAATCCTGCGGCAACGCGACGAGGGCAGCATGCTCGCCGCGGACGGCACCGTGGACACCGACACCTCGCTGTTCGTCCTCCTCGACGGCCTTCCGCTGGCCGTGCTGACGAGCCTGCTCGCGATCTTCGTGGTCGTGTTCTTCTTCGTGACGTCCTCGGACTCGGGTTCGCTCGTGATCGACATCCTCTCCACGGGTGGCAACCTCGAGACCCCGCGCATCACGCGTGTCTACTGGGCGGTGCTCGAGGGGATCGCGGCGGCGGTGCTGCTGCTCATCGGCGGAAGCGGCTCGTTGACCGCGCTGCAGACCGCATCCATCGCGACGGCGGTGCCGTTCTCGATCGTCATGGTGCTCGCCTGCGTGTCGATGCTCAAGGCGTTCCGCTACGAGGTGGCGACCGCGCCCCGGTACCTGCAGGTGGCGGTGGGCGCGGCGGCACCCGCCCCGGCCGGCCACGGCGCCCCGCACCGGCGGGGCATCTCCGCGACGCTCGCCGGACTCGACACCAACGGGAACGGCGCCGCAGCGCCGGACACCCGCGCACCGCTGGTCGTCGCCGTCCACGAGCTGCCGGCCAGTTCGGTCAGCGTCGACGCCGACACCGGACGGGTCGAGATCGACCACGGTGCCCGCCCGCAGGACCCGCTCGGTGGCGAGGTGTTCGACACCCCGGAGTTCGCCGAGTCCGCCGAGGGCGTGGCGCAACGGGAAGCCGACGAGCGACGCGCGGCCACGCGCGGCTGACGCTCGCCGCAACCTCCCGCCCGGACCCCCCGCCGCGGCGGCGACGCGATGTCACATTGCGTCGATCGAATCGACCGGATGTGACATCGGGTCGCCGGCAGACGAGGTGCGTGCCGGATCGCGGGCGGCTCGGTGCGCGGCGCCGGCGATGTTCTCGAGCATGCCCTTGAAGATGATGCCGTGGAACGGCACGAGCGCGTACCAGTAGACCCGTCCCGCAAGCCCCTTCGGGAAGAAGATCGCCCGCTGGTGCAGCCGGGCCCGGCCCGGATCGAGCGGTTCGATACGCCACTCGAGCCAGGCCCCGCCCGGCGCCCGCATCTCGGCCCGCAGCCGCAGCAGGGTGGGTCGCTCGAGGCGCTCGACGCGCCAGAAGTCCAGCGCGTCCCCGGTGTGCAGGGTGCGCGGATTCCGGCGGCCCCGGGACAGACCGACGCCGCCGGCGAAGCGGTCGAGCCATCCGCGGATCGTCCAGGCGAGGGGGAAGGAGTACCAGCCGTTCTCGCCGCCGATGCTCTCGACGACCTCCCACACCGTGCCGGCGTCGGTGTCGCAGTCGATGCAGCGTTCGTCGACGAAGACCACCTCGCCTGCCCAGTGCGGATCGGACGGCAGCGGTTCGGCCGGTGCGCCGACGGGTGACGCACTCGCCCAGGTGGTTTCGACGTCGCCGCGTTCGATCTTGCGCAGCGCCAGCCGGACCGCCTCGCGATAGCCGGTCAGTCCGCCGGGCGGCGGCGGGATCACGTCGTCGATGTCGTGTTCGGAGACCACCGCGTCGTTGCTCAGCGATTCGATCAGCGCCCGGCCCAGCGACGGTGGGATCGGGGTGACCAGCCCGATCCACAACCCGGCGAGCTTCGGAGTGAGCACGGGCAGCACCAGGATGCGCCGCCGGCGCAGACCCGCGACCTCGGCGTACACCTGCATCATCTCGCCGTAGCGCAGCACGTCCGGGCCGCCGATGTCGTAGGTGCGGCTGCGGGGGAGCGGAGCGGTGGCCGCGCCCACCAGGTAGTGCAGTACGTCGCGCACCGCGATGGGCTGGATCTTGTTGTTCACCCACTTCGGGGTGGTCATCAAGGGCAGGCGGTTGCTCAGGTGCCGGATCATCTCGAACGACGCGGAGCCCGAACCGATCACCACCCCGGCCTGCAGCACCAGGGTGGGCACCCCGGATTCGACGAGGATCCGGCCGACCTGCTCCCGGGACCGCAGATGGGTGGAGAGGTCGGCCGTGTCCGGATGCAGCCCACCGAGATACACGATGCGCCGCACCCCGGCCGCGCGGGCAGCGGCGGCGACGTTCTCGGCTTCCGCGCGCTCGGTGTCGATGAACTCCCCGCGCCCACCCATCGAATGCACCAGGTAGTACAGGACGTCGACGTCCCGGCAGGCGACGGCCAGGGACTGCGGATCGGTCAGGTCACCGCGCACGATCTCGACGTCGCCGGCCCACGGCACGTCCCGCAGCTTGTCCGGGGTGCGGGCCAGGACCCGCACCCGGTGGCCGGCGTCGACCAGCAGCGGCGCGAGCCGGCCCCCGATATAGCCGGTGGCCCCGGTGACGAGGATGCGCAACGCAGGGGTGTTCATTCGTTCTCCACGATGTGACCGAGCTGGTGTCGCAGGCAGGCTTCGAGCTTCGGCCGGCGGAACCGATGTCCGTGATCGACCAGGCACTGCGGAACGACGAACTGATCGGCGGTGGCGACCTCCCGCGCGCCCTCGTCGCCGAGCAGCAGCCGGGGCCCGAACCCCGGCACCGGCAACAGCGCCGGTCGGTGCAGTACCCGCGCGAGCGTGCGGGTGTATTCGCCGTTGCGAACTGGTTCGGGCGCAACGGCATTGATCGGACCCTTCACCCTCGGATCGGCAAGGGCCCGGTGGTAGACGTCGAGCAGGTCGTCGAGGTCGATCCACGACAGCCACTGCCGGCCGCTGCCGAGCCGGCCACCGAGGCCGGCCTCGAACAACGGGCGCAGCAGCTGCAGCGGCCCGCCGCGCGGGGTCTGCACGATGCCGGTCCGCACCAGCACCACGCGCAGTCCGCCGGAGGCCGCGGGGGCGGTGGCGGCCTCCCAGTCGGCGACGACGTCGGCGAGGAACCCGGACCCCCGTTGCGCGTCCTCGGCGAGCGGTTCGTCGCCGCGGTCGTAGCCGTAGAGCCCGATCGCCGACGCGGACACGAACGTCGCCGGTCCGTTGGGGGTGCGTGCCGCGAGTTCGGCCAGCAGCCGCGTGGGCCGGATCCGGCTGTCCCGGACGGCGGCCTTGTGGGCGGCGTTGAAGCGCCCGGCGATCGAGGCGCCGGCGAGGTGGACGACGGCGTCGATGCCCTCGAGCAGGTCGGGCGCGGGCGAGTCCGGATCCCAGCGACGTTCGTCGTCGCCGCGCGGTTCGCCGCGTACGAGCCGCACGACCCGGTAGCCGCCGGTGCTCAGGTAGGCGCTCAGCGCGGTGCCCACGAGACCGGACGCTCCGGTGACGGCGACCGTGGCGGGGCGTACTCCCTGCTCGAGGAACCACTGATGGGCGGCGAGGTCGTCGGCGAGCTGGCGGTGCCGGTAGTAGAAGGTCTGCTTCAGCAGCGACTCCGGGACGGGCGTGTCGACCCGGTCGACGACCCGGGTGCGACGGGAGCCGAGTGCCTCGAAGGTGTGCTCGTGCCGCCAGGACATCACCAGTCCGGCGGGCAGTGAGGTGAGCCCGTCGCGGCCGACGCTGTCGACGAACCGCGCCGGCGGGTCGTAGGCGTCGGCCTGGTGTTCGGCGACCCAGCGCAGTCCGCCGGGCAGGCCGAGCACGGCCCGGCCCGACTTCAGGGACTCGGCCTCGGAGATCACCCGCAGCGGCTGCCACGGGGGGAGCAGACGCATGATCGCGCCCGGTCGGCTGTGCCAGTCGAAGACGTCGTCGCGCGGCGCGTCGACGACGCTCGAATACGTGATGCCCATCGTGCCTTCCTCCGCCTGGTCCGGGTTCGCGGAAGCGGGCGCCGGGAGCGACCCCGGCGCCGCCGCGGAATCAGCTGGGGATCATGTTGATCAGGATGGTGTAGGCGTTCACCAGAGGAGTGTGGATTGCCATGAATGCTGCCTCGACGAGTTCTCGCACGGTGGTGTTCCTCTCGGTTGTCCGTCCGGGACGGGCGTTCCGTCCCCTCGGTATTCGGAGTAGCGCGCGACCCGGATGGGTCAGCCTTTTCCGGCGATCCGCCCGTACCGGTCGAGCGCTACTTGTCTCTCGTGGGCGTGGTCGACGATCGGCTCCGGGTACCCGTCCGGCGGACCGTCCGGGAGCCGGTGCACGCGTTTGCCGTTCACACCTCGCAGCTCGGGTACCCAGCGGCGCACGTATTCACCCGTCGGATCGAACTTTTCCCCCTGCGTGATCGGGTTGAACACCCGGAAGTAGGGCGCGGCGTCGGTTCCGCTGCCGGCGGTCCACTGCCACCCGTGCTGATTCGAGGCCAGGTCGCCGTCGACGAGCCGGTCCATGAAGTGCCGGGCACCCCACCACCACGGCAGATGCAGGTCCTTGGCGAGGAAGGACGCGACGATCATGCGGAGCCGGTTGTGCATCCAGCCCTCGGCGAGCAGCTGCCGCATGCCTGCGTCGACGATCGGGAAGCCGGTCCGGCCCTGCTGCCATGCGGCGAAGTTGCGTTCGGCGTCGGGTCCGCTGTCGTAGGCGATGTCGTCGAAGCGGCGGTTGTAGTTGCGGCGGGCCGTGTCGGGCCGGTGGTGCAGCACGTCCGCGTAGAAGTCGCGCCAGGCCAGTTCGCTGCGCAGACGGTTCGCGCCCGCGCTGCGGTCGGAGCGCACGTCGTGCAGGAGGGTGCGCGGATGGATGCACCCGAATTTCAGGTACGGCGAGAGGCGGCTGGTGCGATCGAGGTCGGGCCGGTCCCGGTCGGTGTCGTAGTGCGGCAGGTCGTCGTCGCGGAACTCGTGCCAGCGGTGCAGCGCGGCAGCTTCCCCGGCGGGTGGCAGCGTGGTGCCGTCGAGATCGTCGTCGGCGGGGATCGCTACGCGCGCGTCGAGATCGCCGGGGTCGATCCACTCGACGGTGCCGGCGTCGGTGGCGGCGGGTGCGCGCCAGCCGTGTTCGTGCCACGCCCGCTGGAAGGGGGTGAACACCTTGTAGGGGGTGTCGTCGGCCTTGCGGATGCGTCCGGGCGCGACGGCGTAGGGCGAGCCGGTGCGCAGCAGCGGGACGTCGCCGAGCGCCCGCTCGACGGCCTCGTCGCGGCGGGTGCCGTAGGGCCCGTGGTCGGCACTGACGTGCACCGCGTCGGCGTCGAGCTCCCGGGCCAGCGCCGGGACGACCGTGGCGGGGTCGCCTTGGGTGACGAGCAGACGTCCGCCGAGATCCTCGTCGAGGGTGCGCAGGCACCGCATCAGGAAGGTGCGGCGCGGGGACCCGGAGGGACGCAGCAGCGATTCGTCGAGCACGAACAGTGCGAGAGCACGGTCGGTGGAGTCGGCGACGGACAGCAGGGTGGGCAGGTCCCGCAGCCGCAGGTCGCGGCGGAACCAGACGATACCGGGGCGGCTCACCCGTCCAGTGTGCGGGAGAACGGGCCCGGGCGGGCGGGTAGCTGTCGGCCCGGTGAGAGACTGGCCCCATGTCCGACGTGTTCGAGGTGCCCATCCGCGACGAGTCCATCCGGCTCGGTCAATTCCTCAAGCTGGCGAGCCTGATCGAGTCCGGTGCCGAGGCGAAGGAAGTGATCGCCGAGGGACTCGTCAGCGTCAACGGGGAGGTCGAGGTGCGGCGTGGGCGGCAGCTGCACGTCGGGGACGTCGTGGAGATCGGGGCCGCGGCCGCGCGCGTGACGTCGGGGGCGTGAACCTCAGGTGACCGCCCACAGCGCCGCGACCGCGACGAGCAGGGTGAGCGGCGTCGTGACCGCGCCGAGCCGGGTGTAGGTGGACAGGTCCGGGCGGGCTTCGGAGCCGTCGAGCAGCCGTCGCCACAGCATCGTGGCCAGGGAGCCGACGTAGGTGAGATTGGGGCCGAGGTTCACCCCGAGCAGCATCGCGAGGATCAGAGCAGGCGGGGCCGAGGGGCCGAGCGCGGCCAGGAACATCAGTGTCGCCGGGATGTTGTTGACGAGGTTGGCGATCAGGGCGGCAGCGGCCGCCACCCCGAGCAGCGCGACGAACGTCGGTTCGGTGGGCAGCGCGGCCGCCAGTGCCTCGCCGGCCGCCCCGGCCGAGACACCGGCAACGACGACGGCCAGGGCGAGGACGAACACGCAGAACCACAGGTCGGCGGCGGCGAGGATGCGCCGGGGTGTGGTTCGTCGCCGGCGCAGTGCCGGGACGCCGAGAGCGACTGCGCCCGCTGCCGCGGCCCACACCGGTTCGATTCCCAGCGGGCCCGTGGCCGCGAACCCGGCGAGCGTGGCGGCGACGACCCCCAGGGCGTAGCGCGGGGCGTGGACGGGGACGGCCGGTGCCGCACCGGGCGACGTCGGCGACGGTGCGAGGTCGCGTGCGAAGAACCACCGGAACAACAGGGCCTCGACGAGCACGACCGCCAGCCACGGCAGCGCCATGAGCGCCGTGAAGTGCAGGAAGGTCAGCCCGGTCGCGGCGAAGGCCAGCAGGTTCGTCAGATTGGACACCGGCATCAGCAGCGACGCCGAGTTCGCCAGGTGGGCGGTGGCATACACGTGCGGTCGCGGTGACATCCGCAGTGTGGTCGCCGCGCGCAGGACGATCGGCGTGAGCAGGACGACGGTGGCGTCGAGGCTGAGCACGGCAGTAACGACGGCGCAGGTGACGAACACGGCGGTCAGCAGCCGCCGGGGGTCGCTGCCGGCACCTCGGACGAGGACCGACGCGACCCAGGTGAAGACACCGAGCGCGTCGGCGAGATGACCGAGCACGAGGATCACGGCGAGGAACGCGACCGTCGGGAAGAGCGTGTGTAGCTGCTGTCCGGCGAGTTCCGGCGTGACGATGCCGAGCGCGACGACCGCGACGGCCGCCGGCAGGGCGACGAACACCTCCGGCAGTCCCCACGGACGCACGACGGCGAAGACGAGCACGAGGGCGAGCAGCGCCGACGCCACGAAGGTCGCCGCCGCCACGGAAGTCACCGGGCCGATGCTGCCACGCGGCGCCGGCCGAACGGCCCCCCGGGTCATCGGCCCGGCGGCGACGTCCCGGTCCGCGAAATCCTCGACCCTCAGGGCTCAGGGCTCAGGGCACAGGACTCAAGGGACGTGCATCAGCTGCCGGGCAAGGGTGAACAGGCGGCGGGCGAGCCGCATGACGGGAATGCCCAGCGGTATGAGGATGATCGTCACGCACAGCAGGCCGCCGACGAGCCACACGACAGCCGCGACGATTCCCAGCACCGTGCCGAGCACGGCTGTCAGCAGTCCCAGCACCACATCGAGCAGGCCCCGTAGCGCTTTCATGACGACCTCCTGGTATCAGTGTGCGCTTCCGGGGGCCGCGGCGCTCGCGGTTCGGGTCGCCTCCTCGGGCCAGGTCAGCCGGTCTCGCCCGCGTCGGTCTCCTCGCGCCGGTCCAGGATCCCGGCGGTGACGCCGTAGGGCAGGAAGCGCACCGATCGGCGCGGGTCGGTGTTGTTCTTGTGCGCGCGCAGCGCCTCGAGTTCGCTGGGGAAGACCTGCTCGACGCGGGCGGTCCCGTCGTCGTCGAGTGTATAGATCACCCATACGCCGTCGCCGGTCTCGCCGGCGGTGGGCGGTGCCGGGCGGGTGCGGGGTGCGCCCGCGAGGTCGGGGAAGATGCTCGCCCACGGGATTCCGGCGTCCGGTTGTTCGACGAACCGGCCGATCTTGGCAGCCAGGTCGCGCAACCCTTCCCCGGCGTCGCGGAAGACACGGTCGAGGTCCTCCGGGTCGAATCCGAACGGGTTGTTCTCGCCCATGAGGGCCTCCTGAGGTCGCGGGCCGCGCGTGCGGCCGTGATTCCTCCAGTGTGGGCACTGCCGCCGAACCGCGCCACATTCCGGCGTCACGCGAGGTCAGGAGGCGTGCGCCGTGCGGACGTTCTGCGCCCAGTCGTGTACCCAGTCGGGCAGGTCGGGTAGATCGGTGAGCGCGGGGAACGTCTGCGCGAAGGTGTCCGGCGGGACGGAGCGGCCGTCGCGATCGAGCACGCGGAGTCCGATCACGGCCCGGGCACTGCTCGCCCCGTCCACCGTCACGTGCTGTTCGACGAACAGGTTCCTGGCATCCGTACCGAGAAGGCGGGTCGCCACGTCGAACTGCTGCCGATGCCGCAGCGACCGGTGGTAGGTCGCCGTCTGGACGACGACGACCGTCTGCCACCGGTGCCGGCGCAGCACCTGCCAGAGTCCGGTGCGGACGAACAGCTCGAACCGGCCGAGGTCGAGGATGGTGAGGTACCGGCCGTTGTTCATGTGCATCGCCGCGTCGAGGTCGGCGACGGCCACGCGGAACGGGGTGTGCACCGTCTCGTGCGGCCGGACCGGATCCGCCTTGCGGGCACGAAGGAAGGTCTGCGCCGTACGCAGCGCCATGAGCATGCCGGCCCCCGGTCAGTTCTCGGCGCGGACGACGATGCCGTCGTGGTCGCTGTAGAGCATCTCGCCCGGGTTGAAGGTGACGCCGCCGAACTCCACCGGCACGTTCTTCTCGCCGGACCCGGTCTGGGTGCTCTTGCGCGGGTTGGTGCCGAGCGCCTTGATGCCGATCCCGAGGGTGCGCAGGATGGCCGAGTCCCGGACGGCGCCGTTGACGACGACCCCGGCCCAGCCGTTGTCGACACCGCGGCCGGCGATGATGTCGCCGACGAGGGCGGTGTGCACGCTGGCGTCGCCGTCGACGACGAGGACGCCGCCGTTGCCCGGCTCGCTCAGGGTCTGCTTGACGAGCAGGTTGTCCTGGAAGCAGCGGATGGTGGTGATCCGGCCGGCGAAGACCTCGTGACCGCCGAACTGGATGAACTGCGTGTCGCAGCTCCGGATGTCGGGGCCGATCTCGTCGGCGAGGTCCGCGGTGGCCGGAACGTCGTTGGTGGAGGGTTCGCTCATGTCGCCGAGAGTAGTGGGGCGACGCCGTCCGTACGGCGCTGGGATGATACCGGCAGATCATCTGACTGTTTGGGTTTCATACCGGTAGATTCTTGTATCCTAAGAGCCATCGGGGCTGGGATGGATTACGCACACAGGACGGTCAAATGCCACTCGACGGAAGCTCTGCGGTCGTTCGCGTGCCCAAGGCAGGTGAGCTGATCGCCGCGAGCCTGCGCCGCCAGATCATCACCGGGGAACTGCACGCCGGCGAGCCGTTGCCGAACGAGGCCGCGCTGATGGAACGCTTCGGCGTCTCCCGTCCTACGTTGCGGGAGGCGTTCCGCATCCTGGAGTCGGAAGGCATCATCACCGTCCTGCGCGGCGCCCACGGCGGTGCCCGCGTGCAGGCACCGGACGGCTCGACCGCCGCCCGCTACACCGGATTACTGCTGCAGTACCGGGGAGTCCCGCTCGCCGACGTCTACCGCGCCCGCACCGAACTCGAGGTGGACGGCGTCGGCCTGCTCGCCGCCGCCCCGGCCGAGCGGATCGACACGCTCGCCGACCTGGTCGAGCGGGGCGAGGACCTTCTCGGCGACCCGGCGGCCTTCGCCAAGTACGACACCGAGGTGCACCGCGCGGTGATGGAACTGGCCGGCAACCAGACGATGGCGGCCCTCGCGGGGATGCTGCTCGACATCATGGACGCCCACAACGCGCTCTATCTCTCCACCCGCGCCGATGCGGCGGAACGCCCCGGAGCGTCGGCGGCGTTGCGCGCCAACCGCAAGCTCGTCACGTTGCTGCGCGAAGGTGATTCCGAAGCGGCACAAGCATTCTGGCGCAGGCACCTCGACAGCGTCGAGCGGTACATGACGGGCGATTCGGCGACCACGCTCGTCGAGGTCCTGTCCTAGCCGCGCCGTCGAACCGGGGGGAACCCGCGGCGAGCGGGCGGTTGTCGCGCCGACGTGCGAGTGAGATCGACGGAAACGACCCGTTCGGCGGCGGAACCTCCCGTTCGGTCTGCGCCGGATCAGCGTCCGAAACGTCGCTCGTACTCGTCGCGTTCGCGGTCGGCCCGCACACGAGCCTTCTCGCCGAGCAGGTTCGGGTCGAGGCCGTGCTGCTCCAAGCGGTGCCGCCGCCAGATCTGCATCAGGGCGATCGCGAAGTACACCAGGGGGATGAACAGCAGCGCCATCATCGCCAGCGGCACCCACACCGGTCCGGGGATGAGCAGGAACAGCGCGAGGAACGGCACGATCGGCAGGGTGAACCGCACGAGGTACCGCACCGTCGCCCCGGGCCCGACGAGGTCGTTGCGCACCCAGTCCTGAAGCGAGTCGGGGAGCGTGCGGCCGAACAGGTATCCGACGTACTGGGTGAAACTCGGTCGCGCACTACTCCTCATGACACCGAGGATAGGCCGCTCATCCGTACAGCCCGCTGAGCCGGTCGGAGAAGTTGTCGATGACGATCTTCCGGCGCAGCTTCATGCTCGGCGTGAGGTCCCCGGCCTCCACCGAGAGCTCGCGGTCGATGATGGTGAACTTCTTGACCTGCTCCCACCGGTTGAGCTGCTCGTTGAGCTGGTCGATGTAACCGCCGATGAGGTCGCGGGTCTTCTCGTCGTGCGCGATCTCCTCGAACGATTTGCCGCCCAGGCCGTTCTTCTCGGCCCACTCGTGGATCGCCTCGGGCTCGAGGCCCACCAGAGCCACACAGTACGGCTGGCCTTCGCCGTGGACGATGATCTCGCTCGCATAGGGGCACATGCCCTTGAAGGTCGCGGCGATGGCGGACGGCGCGACGTACTTGCCCTGCGAGGTCTTGAACATGTCCTTCTTGCGGTCGGTGATCCGCAGGAACCCCTCGGAGTCGATCTCGCCGATGTCGCCGGTGTGGAACCAGCCGTCGTCCTCGAACGCCTCGGCGTCCGCGTCGGGACGATCGTGGTAACCGCTCATCACCCCGGGACCCTTGACGAGGATCTCACCGTCCTCGGCGATCTTGACCTCGGTTTCCGGGAAGGGCCAGCCGACCGTGCCGAAGCGGTACGCGAGCGGCCGGTTGAGGAACGACGCCGCGGAGGTCTCCGACAGCCCGTAGCCCTCGAGGACGATGATGCCGACGGCATCGAACCACTGTGCGACGTCGCGGTCCAGCGGAGCGGACCCGGAGACGAAGAACCGCAGCCGGCCGCCGAACCGCTCCCGGATCTTGGTGAAGACGAGCTTGTCGGCGAGCTTGTACTGCAACCGGTCCAGCGGCGACGGGTCGCGGTCCTCCTGCTTTGCCTTGGAGACCCGCGTTCCGACGCCGACGGCCCAGTCGAAAATCTTCTTCTTGGCGCCGCCCTCCTCCTCCATCATCGCCTCGATGCGTGCGTGCGCCTTCTCGAAGACGCGCGGCGCCGCGCCCATGAAGGTCGGCCGCACCACGGCGAGATTCTCCACGATCTTCTCGACCCGGCCGTCGATGGCGGTGGGCATGCCCACCTGCAGTGGCAGGCTCAGCAGCACCTTGCCGAACACGTGCGACAGGGGCAACCACAGGTACTGCAGATCGTCCGGACCGAGGATGCCGAGGGCGTCGACGGCGGCGGCGGTGTACGTCCACGCCGAGTGCGGCAGCCGCACGCCCTTCGGCTTGCCGGTGGTGCCGGACGTGTAGATGAGGGTGGCGAGGTGATCCGGCCGGATCGCCTGGACCCGATCCTCGACGACGTTCGGCGATTCCGCGATCAGTTGGCGGCCCCGCTCCTCGAGGTCCGCCAGGGTGATCACCCAGTCCCCGTCTCCGGCGCCGTCGATCACGACCACCTGCTGCACGTCCGGCAGTTGGGCGCGTTGCTCGACGAGCTTGTCGACCTGGGCCTGGTCCTCGGCGACGACCACGCGGCTGCCCGAGTTGGACACGATGAACGCCACGTCGGGAGCCTTGGTGGTGGGGTAGACCGTCGTGGTGGCGGCGCCCGCGCACATCACCGCGAGGTCGACGATCACCCACTCGTACCGGGTCGACGACGCCAGTGCGATCCGGTCCTCGGGCTCGACACCGAGCGCGATCAACCCGGCCGCGAGCAGACGGACGCGGTCGCCGACCTGCTGCCAGGTCACGCTCTCCCACCCGTCGTCCTTCGGGAACCGGAACGCCTCCGTGCCCGGACTGGCCGCGATCCGGTCGAGGAAGAGCTGAGCCACCGACGGGGCCCGCTTCTCGATCTTCGAGTGGTCGACCGGCTCGTCGGAGATTCGCAGCGCTGTCATACCCCGAGTTTAGAAAGGCCGCTCGAACCGTGGGGAGGGTTTGGCCTGTTCGTTCCGGCTTCCGGTCCATGCTCACCGCGCCTGCCGGTGCTGCCGGGCGTGGGCGAGAGCCACGGCCGTCCGCAGCACCCGCGGTGCGCGCCGGGCGGTGCGGAGGACGGCCCGGTCGAGCACGGACAGATCGAGGAATAGGTATGCGATCGGGGGCGGGTCCGTGATCGCGGCGGTGAGCCGCACCCACTGCGCGACGAACCTGACGGCTGTCTCGGCGGGGTCGTCGTTGCCTGGGGGTGCCGTCCGCTTGCGGGACGATGAAGACATTTCTGCATTCGGTCTGGATCTACGACTTACAGATAGTGATGAAAATTCCCATTTACGCAGCTATCGCCGGGAACCCCCAGCTGAGCGTGTTTTTACGTTCGGGGACGGTGTCGGCGCCGTCCGGTAGCGTTCCCGCCCGTGAACGACGAGACGGATGACGCGGTGAACGGGCAGCTCGTGGTGCCCGGGACCCCGGCGGGGCCCGCGGTGCCGGACCTCGCCCCCGATACGGCGGCGCGGATCGCCGAGTCGGTGGCCGCGGCGCGGGCCGCCGGCACCCGCCGCACCTACGCCTCGGCGTGGCGGGCCTTCACCACCTGGTGCGCCGCCGAGGGCCATGTCGCGGTGCCGGCGCACCCGGTCACCGTCGCCGCCTACCTCATCGCGTGCGCCGACACCGTCACCGAGGCGGGACAGCGGGCCTACGCCCCGGCCACCCTCGCCCATCGCCTCGCCGCGATCGCCCACCACCACCGCCAGAGTGGACACCCCAACCCCACCGGCGACGACCTGGTCCGCCAGGCGATGTCCGGGATCCGGCGGGACTACGCCACCGCCGGTGACCGGCCCCGCACTCCGCGGGCGCCGCTGCTCACCGCCGACATCCTCGCCATCGTCGACACGGCCCGCGCCGACTGCCAGGGCTGGGCCGACGAGGTGGCCGAACGCCGCGACACCGCCCTCCTCCTGTTGGGGTTCGCCGGGGCGTTCCGCCGCAGCGAACTCGTCGCCCTCACCTGCGGCGACGTGTCCCTGCACCGGCTCGACGGCCTGCACATCAAGCTCCGGAAATCGAAGACGGATCAGGAGGGCCGCGGCACCGTCCGGGCCCTGCCCTTCACCCACAGCCACGCCAGCTGCCCGCCGTGCGCGTGGCTGCGGTGGGCCCAGATCGTCGCCGCGTTCGACACCGCCGGGCGCCCCGGCGTGATCCGGTTGCTGCGGGGCGCCGAGCCGTTCGCGGCGCACGTGTGCCGGGGCACCCGCCCCCGCACCGGGGGCGGCGCGCCGCTGCTGCGCGCGATCCGCAAGAACGGCAACCTCTCCGACACCGCGCTGTCGGGGGCGGCGGTGCACCACGCGATTCGCCGCCGCGCCCAACACGCCGGCTACGACCCCGAGATCGTGACGCAGTTGGGTGGGCATTCGCTGCGCGCCGGGTTCGTCACCCAGGCCTTCCGCAACGGCGCCTCCGCGCACGCGATCATGCGCCAGACCGGACACACCACTCCCGCCATGCTCGAGGTCTACGCCCGCGAACACGCCCCGCTGCTCGGCAACGCTGTCACGAATTTGGGTTTGTGAGCCGATGACCAGCACCGATAGCGCGGCCATCCGACGCAGCGTCCCCCGCGATGCAGACCTGGGTCTGCGGATCCCGGCGCGGTATCGGCACGACTGGGCGCTGTTTGCCGACTGGGGCACCGCCACCGACCACCGGCTCATTCCCGCTGCACCCGAGGCATTGGCGCTGTTCCTGCATGAACATCCCGCCGCGGTCGCGACGCAGCGGCGCCGCCTGTCGGCGATCAACGCCGTCCACACCCGGCACGGCTACCCGGCCCCGGGGCGGACCGAGACCGTGCGCCGGCACCTCGATGCCAATCGCGCCTCCCGCCTCGACCGGCTCGCCCGACTACTCCTGCAGCGAGCCGCTGAGCTGCCCACCACCGGCTGGCCGAGCGGGCTGTTCGGCCGCCGCGACGCGCTGCTGTTGGTCCTCGCTGCCACCGGCATGACCTTCACCGACATCACCCGGCTACGTCGCCGCGACATCCGCCTCACCGGCGACGCCCTGGTGGTCACCACCTGGGCCGATGAACGCGTCCGAATCGCACCGGATCCCGAGACCGGGGACAATCCCGCGGTTGGGATCTACCGGCGGTGGGCGCAGATCCAGGCGTTTCTCGACCGGTACCCGGGCACGCATCTGCTGCGCCACCACCTCACCGACCCCACCGACATCGTCACCGATCCGCTCGATGTAGAACAGGCCCGGCAGCCCTTGTTGTGTCCGATCGATCGTTGGGGGCACCTCCCGCACGCGCAATCCATGACCGCGCAGTCGGTGTCGATGCTGGTGCGGGCGCATCTGTCGGGCCGCGCCCCGCTACGTCGGGCGCTTCCCGTTCCCCCACAGGACGACATCGGTGCGCCGGTCGAGTCCGACTTCATCCTCGATTCCGGCTACTACGACCGCGGCATCGCTACTCGTCGCCGCGATCATGAGGCCCTCAAGGATCTCACCGATGTCTTCGACGAGATCGAACAGCGGGCCGACGCCTTATTAGATGAGCTGCTCGCTGTGCTGGAGGGGCCGCAAGTCTGCAGCTGATGGAGCAGCACGCAGCGCTTCGGCCGCGCCGGCATATGCATTGCGTTGCACGCACGCCGTGCATACGACACACGCACTTCCCGAACCGACACTGCGCTCGACGCCGGACCGCGACGGTGACATAGCGAGGTTCGCCGCGATAGTCCCGATGAACACCGCTGGCTCGTCCCTGCGCCCGGCGTCTCACCGTAGACCGCCGCACCACCACAACGCCGAGGCAGAATGGGGCGATGAGCGATGCCGTTGTCTTCGACAGCTATTGCGGTGAGCCCATCGCCTGGTTGCGAGTCGGCGACCCTGTCATCGGGTACGAGTGGACCGAGCACGGCAACAAAGCGATTACCGAACGTCTGAGCCCGGCCGACGCGGTACGGCGGTACGGCCCGATCACCGAGGTGGAACTGGGCCGAAACGGCGGCTTCAAGTCGGCCACCTACGGCGCCACGAAATTCTTCGCACGATCCCTGGACCCACGCGGCACCCGGTTGGACGACGACGCTCTCGTCGTAGTGATCGACTCCGTCCGCGAGAACCACGAATGTCCCGTCTGTAACGCTGCGCCCGGCGCGCAATGCGTCAGCAAGAAGGGAAAGCCCTGCGCGACACACAACCCACGATCGCACGGCCGCAGCCGCTGGGAAATCGAGCAAGCCCGGGAAGCCGATCGCCTCGCCCGGCAGCAAGCCCGCGCCGCCGAACAGTGGGAACGCGAGATGGCCACCCCACCCGTCATCGGATCGGTCATCGAAATCAAGCGATGGACGCCGCCCGAACCACCCTCGTGGGAGCGGCGTCCCGACACCCCCGAACGCGTGACCGTGCAGCGAACGTATGCCAACCGCACGATCGACGGTATCGCTGAGAGCGGCGAGCGCAGGTTCCTGGCGCGCAACGAAGCCACCGGCGACTGGCACGTCATCTGTGGCCAACCCACCTCCCCCCGTTTGCCGTGCAAGAACGGCGGCACCGGTCTTCCGTGCCGGACCCGACACAAGGCTGGCGTACACCTGCGTGAAGACGCACCGTGGCTCGCGGCGCCGACTCAGTAGAAGGTACTGAAGAACCGGCACTTCCCTCCCGTCCGGCATGAGGAAGCTGCACCGGACTGGCGTGGAGCACGGCTAAACGGGACAGTCGGCAACCGCTCTGAGAGACCCGGCGGATGCCACCGGGCTGCACAAGGGAGTCCCGGTGGGCGATCGGCCTGCAACACCCCCCAGCCGACGTAACACCTCGGCAACAGCGGTGTCACACCCGGCGGCGCCGCCAGGCCCACACGCACAACCCGATTCCCACAAGCGAGACCACCGGCAGCACCCATCTCCACCGGCGCAGTGTCACGAACCGCTGGTACTGCTCGCTCGACAAGAACTGCAGACCGGGTCGATTCGCAGTGGGCGGTTCCCACCAGTAACTTCCCGAGCCGGTCAACACTTGAGGCCAAGCGAAGACGCCGATCGCGGTCGCGATGACGATGCAGGTGACGGGGAACGCCACCCAGAACCACGGAAACCCTGGCGCGCTACCGAGCCGGGCTCGTCGTGGCACCACCACGCCCGCCGCCAACACCACCAGTGCCAGAGCACCAAGCATCAACCACGCCATATCGTCGGACGATACGGCGCTTTCGTCCGGAGGTCTGGAAGCTCCACACGGTGTGCTGTTGAAGGATCGTTAACAGCACACCCATGAACCCGAACCCGAACACAGCGGGCCCGGCAGATTTCCACCACGGCAGACTTGCAGCTCGAACACCGCCCACTTTTGCGTTTGTTTCGTTTGCTGCGTATATTTCACTTAGAGGAGGTGGGGCATGTCCGCGATCGAACATCCGAGTGCCGTCGAGCAGGAACAGGCACGACAGGCGCTGCACGCTCTCCGCGACGTGAAACCGAGTAACGACACGTTCGATGTCACCGTCGGCGGAACGTCGGAGTCCGTGCACCTGCCGAGTTCCGCCCTGGAGTTGATCAAAGACGTACTGGCGAACATGGCAGCCGGTCAGGGCGTGACCGTGGTCCCTGCGCATGCGGAGCTCACCACCCAACAGGCCGCCGAGCTACTCAATGTGTCGCGCCCGCACGTGATCAAACTCCTCGACCAAGGCCTCATCCGCTACCGGCTGGTGGGCCGGCATCGCCGCATCCTGGCATCCTCACTGCTCGAGTACCGACGCACCCAGCAGGGCGATGCGCGGCGGGCCGCCGACGACCTCGCCGCCCTGTCCGAAGACCTCGGACTCTACTGACGTGACCTTCACCGTGCTCTACGACGCGAATGTGCTTTACCCGAACGTGCTTCGCGACGTGCTGATTCGCCTGGCCCAGACCGGACTGGTGCACGCCCGGTGGACCGACCGGATTCTCGACGAGACGTTCCGCAATCTCGCCGCCGACCGACCGGACATCCCCACCGACACCCTGGCCAGGCTGCGGGAGCTGATGAACCGAGCGGTCCCGGACTGCCTAGTCACCGGGTACGAGGCACTCATCCCGGCGCTGACGCTGCCTGACGAGGACGACCGGCATGTACTCGCCGCGGCGATCCGCTGCTCAGCGCAGGTGATCGTCACCGCGAACCTGCGCGACTTCCCCGAAAGCGAACTCGCCCAGTTCGGTATCGAGGCCCTGCATCCGGACGAGTTCGTCATGGACCTGTTCACGCTCGACGGGGCGCGGGTGCACCAGGCGATCAGTGCTACTGCCGCAGCGTGGCGCAACCCACCCGGCACACCGGCCGACGTATGCGACCGCCTCGCCGCGGCGGGTCTACCGATCTCGGCCGCGGCATTGCGTCGCTGAGACTCTACGACGCGCCTCCTGCGGTCTGGTTGTTCCGAAAATTGTTCTCGTACCGATGTTTCGAGACCTTGTTTCGGAATCAACTTGTGAGACGTCGCGAGCTGGGTCGATTCGATCCCGCGTGCACGCCGGATGGCTATCTTACTGCCAAGGAAGTGAGACGGTCGCCGTGTGATCAGTTTGGAGCGTCGTGTCCGGCCGCGCCCTCTGCGGTGATTGCATCCGGCGATCGCTCGTCCGGAATTTCGGGCACCGACGTGTTGGTAACACCGAAAGGAACATGCACGCAGGGGGCGACCGTGGTTGCTGGAAGTAGGTGCTTCGTCTGGTCGTCGAAGAAGATGTGCGGTTTGAGGATCTCAAGGATCTTCGCTTTGGATACTCCGCCGAGGAAGAATGCGTCGTTGACGGTCACACCCCAGCTCTTTAGAGCGTGTCTCACGTGGATGAAGTGGGTTGTGATGCATGATGTAGTTCGTGGTTGACGAGTTGTCTATCCGGTTGGTGCCGGATGCGTTGTGGGAGATCGCCGAACCGCTGATTCCGGCCTTCGCCCCCCGACCGCAGGGTGGTGGCAGTGCGCCGGTCGACGACCGGGCGGTGTTCACCGCAATCGTGTTCGTATTGACCAGCGGCTGCGCCTGGCGGCACCTGCCGCCGTCGTTCGGGGTCAGCGTCCCGACCGCGCATCGCCGCTTCACGGCCTGGGTACGCGCGGGGGTGTTCGAGAAACTGCACCGCGAGGTGCTCGATCGACTCGGCGGCTCGGGTGAGCTGGACTGGTCGGCAGCGATCCTGGACGCCGCGAGTGTCCGGGCGAAAAGGGGGGATCTTTGACCGGGCCCAGCCCGGTCGATCGCGGCAAGAAAGGATCGAAGATCCACGTCCTGTCCGAGGCCGAGGGAATTCCGCTGGTTGTCGGCGTCTCTGCAGCGAACACCCACGACAGCACCATGCTGCGGCCGCTGGTCGAGGCCATTCCCGCGGTCAGGTCCCGTCGTGGGCCGCGACGACGCAAACCGGGTCGCCTGCGCGCCGACAAAGGTTACGACTCCGCCGCTCACCGTTGCTGGTTGCGGGAGCGCCGGATCGTCCCGCGGATCGCTCGTCGCGGCATCGAACGCAACGACCGCCTCGGCCGGCACCGATGGAAGATCGAACGCACCCTCGCCTGGCTCACCGGCTACCGCAGGCTCACAATCCGCTACGAACGCCACGCCGAGCACTTCACCGGCTTCCTGCAACTCGCCGCGGCGCTCACCTGCTTCAAGAAGCTCTCCACATGAGACATGCTCTTAGTGCACAGGAACACGCCCTTTTGCACCAGGTCGACGGTGAAGTCCCAATCCTTCTCGTCCAGGTCGACGATCGGGGCGACTCGCGAGGCCCCGGCCACGTTGAAGGCGAGGTCGATCGAACCGAACCGCTCCGCCCCGGCATCCAGGGCGGCCGCGACCTGTGCCTCCTGCGCGACGTCCGCCCGATGCGGGGCGAAGGCGGTGCCGAGGGTCGTCGCCATGGTGTCGAGGGCCTGTTCGGCGATGTCGATGCCCACGACGTTCGCGCCCTCGGCGACGAGCCGAGTGGCGATGGCGGCACCGATCCCGGAGGCTGCACCGGTGACCACCGCGGTTTTGCCGGAAAACCTGTTTTCACTCATGTCCCCACAGTCCTTTCGGTGAACGTCGTCGGTCTGGCGTTGGCGCGGATCAGGGAAGCAAGACGGCACGTCCGGAGACCAGCCCCCGCTCGAGTCGGCCGAGGGCGTCGACGCCGTCGGCCAGGGCATGCTCCTCGACCTCTATCCGGAGCTTGCCGGCCCGGGCCAGCGCGATGGATGCGAGGAGGTCACTCTTCCTGCCGGCGTATGACTTTCGCACCGAGGCGCCCCACGGCCAGCCGGGACCGCCCGCCGGGTCCGCCGTGACGCCGGGCACGCCGCCGCCCAGGCCGACCATCCGGTAGGCGCCGTTCGGCGCTACCGACTCGACCGCCATCCTCGCGGTGGCGTCGATCCCGACGAAGTCGAAGACCGCGTCGGCACCCCTGCCCTCGGTCAGATCGAGGATCTGCGCTGCGGCCTCGGGACGGGAGAGCAGGCCCAGGTCGGCACCGCAGCGGGCGGCGAGATCGAGCTTGTCCCGGCTCGTGTCGACCGCGATCACCCTGGTCGCGCTGACCGCGCGGAGAATCTGCACCGCGACGTGTCCGAGCCCGCCGACACCGATCACGACCGCCGTGGAGCCGGGACCGAGGTGCTCTCGTGCCCCGTCGACGGCGTGATAGCTGGTGAGAGCGGCGTCGGCCAGCGGTGCCGCCTGCGCGAAGTCGAGGTCGTCGATCGGCACGAACGAACTCGCCGGGATCCGGATGAACTCGGCCATTCCGCCGTCCGGTCCGAGACCCGGGCACGGCGGCATGGCGGTGCGCCCGGCTGCGATGCACACGTTCTCGTTGCCGCTCACGCACTCCCGGCACTCCCCGCACGACCAGCACAGGTAGACCAGGCCACGCTCGCCGGCCCGAAGGGAGCTGACATCGGAACCGAGGGCCTCGATGGTGCCTGCCACCTCGTGACCGAGCGTCATCGGTTCCGCCCGCATCCTTGTCGGGGCATGTAGCACGTGCAGGTCGGAGTGGCAGATGCCGGCCGCACCGACCCGCAGCAGCAGATCGCGGGGACCGATCTCGGGAACCTCGACGTCTCGCAACTTGAGGACGCCCGGCGCGGTCAACTGCAGCGCCTGCATCATGAGACCACCCCGAACGCTGCACGAAGGTAGGCATCCGCGCGCTCCGAACCGATGATCTGCGGGGACATCTTGTTCATCGCGTAAGCGAAGGTGACGCGGCGGTCGAGATCGTTCACCACGAACGACCCGCCGATTCCGGTCCACCAACACACCCGACCCTCGGGTACCGCAGGAGCGGTCTGCGCATGTGGCAGACCGAAGCCGATTCCGAACCGCAACGGAACCATGAGGGCAAGGTCCAGCCCGTCGGCTTGCTGCCGGAAGATCGAATCGATCGTCCTGTCCGACAACCAGTTTCGACCATCGAGCACGCCCGAGTTCGACACGATCGACTGAAGTCGGGCGATCGAACGGGCATTGCCGTGCCCGTTGACGCCCCCGATCTCGGCCTGCCGCCACGCGGCATCCGAGGTGCGCGCGTAGTCGAGCAGCGGGGAGGTCAACGTCTTGATCATGATGCTGTCCGGATCGAGGGCGGACATGTCGAATTCGGCGGGCGGCGGTGGCACGATCGGCGCGATCCGGTCGAAGTGCGCCGGGTCGGTACCGATGTGGAAGTCCGCGCCGAGCGGGCCGGCGAGTTCCTCGGCGAAGAAGCGACCCAGGGACCGCCCGTCGACGCGCCGGATCACCTCACCGATCAGGTGGCCGTAGTTGATCGCATGGTAACCCGACGCCGTGCCCGGCTCCCACCACGGAGACTGCTCGGCCAATCGGGCGGCGGCGGACTCGTGGTCGTAGATGTCCTCGAGTTCGATCGGCCGCTCCCATCCCGACACCCCGGAGGTGTGCGAAAGCAGGTGTCGAACTTCGATGTCCGCCTTGCCGTTCGACGCGAACTCCGGCCAGTAGTGTGCGACCGACTCGTCGAGATCCAACAGGCCCCGGTCGACCAGGAGCAGCGCACTGAGCGCGGTCATCGTCTTGGTGATGGAGAAGACGTTGACGAGGGTGTCGCGCTCCCAGGCGCTCGTGCGTGCAGCATCCGTGTACCCACCCCAGATGTCGACGACAGGCTCACCGTCCACGGTCACGCAGATCGACGCGCCCAGTTCCTCACCGGAAGCCAGTGTGCGTTCGAGCTCGTGGCGGACCGGCTCGAAGTCGTCCCGGCACACGCCGTGCGTTCCGGGTATCGATGTCGTGGTCATCGTCAACCTCGCTT
The DNA here is from genome assembly GCF_047782815.1 of Rhodococcus indonesiensis. Lineage (NCBI taxonomy): Bacteria > Bacillati > Actinomycetota > Actinomycetes > Mycobacteriales > Nocardiaceae > Rhodococcus > Rhodococcus indonesiensis. The sequence continues at coordinate 98,422 of NZ_CP180630.1, forward strand.
TCAGGCGTTCTGCAGCGCTCGGGCCGGCACCGGAAGTCGGTTGCCTGCGGTTTCGGCGCGCTTACGTCCCGATTCGATCTCCTTGGTGATCTCACGGACGTAGCGGTCGAACTCAAGCTGGATGGTGTGCCGCGGGGACTTGTAGAACGGCCCGAGGTTGTAGGCCTCGTCCACCTCGATGATGCTGTGCATCTCGGCGTGGGAAGGCAACCGGTAGGTGCCGCTGAGGTAGGCCGCAAGCAGCTTGCTCTGCTGTTCGGCGAAGTTGACGAGCGTCGGCATCGCCTGGGCTAGACCCATGAAGAAGAGGTTGTCGATGCCCGGCTTGACCATCCGCTTGAACAGCGGCATGCGCTGCTCACCGTCCGGCAGCAGGTCCGGGTCGGTGAAGAACGGGAAACTGATGTCGTATCCGGTGGCACAGATGATCACGTCGACGTCCTCGACGCTGCCGTCGACGAACCGAACCTGGCTGCCCTCCAACGCCTCGATGGCGGGCTTGAATGCGATGTCGCCGGAGCCGGCGCGGCCCAGGAATTCACCGCTGCAGCTCGGGTGTGCCTCGAACGGACGGTGATCCGGACGCGGCAGACCGTAGCCCTCCATCGGACCAAGGGTCTTGTTCAGGAAGCGGCGGCTGAGCGCCAGGCGCAGCGTGCGCGGCATCCAGGCCGGGGCGATCTCCTTGTCGCCGGCCTTGCCGTTGACATACTTGGGCATCACCCAGACACCGCGGCGAGCCGAGACGGTGAGCTTGTTCGCCAGATAGCGCTGGGACAGTTCGGACGCGATATCGAGGCCGGAGTTGCCCATCCCGACGACGACAACGTTCTTGCCCCGCATGTCGATCGGGTCGAACGGGTCGTTGTAGGCGTGGCTGTGCATGAGCACGCCGTCGAACTCGCCCGGGTATTCGGGAAGTCGGGGATCCCAGTGGTGCCCGTTGGCGACCACGAGCGCGTCGTAGATGCGACGCTCACCGGTGCTCAGCGTAACGTCCCACAACCCCGCTGCGGTGCGTTCGGCGGTGACGACCTTGGTGTTGAAGGTGATCTTCTCGCGCAGACCGAAGTGGTCCACATAGTCCTTGAAATACTGGAACAGCAGCGAGTGGTGCGGGAAGTCCGGCCACTGCGCGGGCACCGGGAAATCCTCAAACGCCAGGCGCCACTTCGAGGTGTCGATGTGCAGGCTCTGGTAGCAGGCGGACATCCCGTTGGGGTTCTTGTAGTACCAGTTGCCCCCGACCTCGTCCGATGCCTCGAAGCAGTCGAACGGGATGCCGAAATCCTGTAGGCGTTTGGCCACGGTGATGCCCGAGGGTCCGGCACCGATGATGCAGGTCAATGGCAGCTCGGACGAGCTCATGTCGCTCTCTTTCTGTGACTGAGGCGGGCGGCGGGAGGCGGGAGGCCGTCGCAGAGGCAGCTCGCTGCCAGAGCGGGCGTCGTCCCGCCTTGGGTGGAGGGATCAGTCTTGTGATCCGCGGCATAGAATATGCATTCGCTGACAATCTGTCAATCACCGACACATCGTCAGTGAATGTTTCGCTCGTAGCCGTAGAATCCGAGAGGTGAGGAGATCATGAGCACTGCAGCCGGACGCCGGGTCAGACGCGGCACTCTCCGGGACGAGCAGAAGCGGACGACGCGCGCCAAGCTCGTTGCCGCCGCGCGGACACTATTCGAGTCCCAGGGTTACGCAGCTGTGACAGTGGACGATATAGCAGCCGAGGCCGGCTGCAGCCGGGCGACTTTCTATGTTCACTTCCCCGGAAAACTGGAGGTCCTACAAGCGGTCAATGCCGAAGCCGCGAGCGTCGTGTCCTACTACGAGGACCTCGATCGGGTCCTGACGACACGGTCGCGCACCGAATTCGCGAAGTGGCTCAACCGCGCCTTCGAGTGGTTCGACGACAATCGCCGGATGCTGCCTGCATACGACGAAGCCGTCGCTCTCGAACCCGAGTTGCGAGACCTGAGCCGCCAGGAACTCATGGCGTTTCCGAACGCCATGACCAACTATCTCAAACGGTGGCCGCAGGAACGCCAGGACGAAGCACGGCTGCGTATCGAACTGCTGCTGTCGCAACTCGAGCGATTCTTCATCCGGTGGGCGATCCAGGGAACCATCGACGTGTCCGCCCAACGGGCAGCCGACGTCCTCACCGACATCTGGTTCCCCGCACTGACCAATCCGGGCCGCACCGCCGACGACTGACCCAGGCCATCATACTTTTAGGTTCGCTGTTGAAGAATATGGCGCGCAACACTCGATCACCGCGAACAGATGGGAGGAGCGATCCACGCCATATAGCGGGATCTCCGACCGTCGAATAGGCATCGCTCGATACCAGCAGCCGATCCGGCCATGCGGCGAACGCGGTGTCGATTCGGGAACCGGCTAGGACGTGTCCTGTGAATCGGTGAACATCCCCGTGATACAGATTCGGGGTGGTAGGACGCGGCGAGCTGACCGACAAGGCATGGGCACAGATCGAACCGCTGCTGCCCGCCTCGGGGAGAGGTGGGCAGTGGCGTGATCACCGACAGGTGATCAACGCGATCTTGTGAAAACTGCGTACCGGCGCACCCTGGCGGGACCTTCCCGAACGCTACGGGCCATGGAAAACCGCCAACGAGCGGTTGCGCAAGTGGACCATGGACGGCACCTGGGAGATGATCCTCGATGCCGCGGTCGTCAAGGACGACGCGGTCGGGGCGGTCGAGTGGATCGTCTCGGTCGACTCGACCGTGGTCCGGGCACACCAGCATTCGGCCGGTGCCCGGAAAAAAAGGGGCTGCACACCAGCAGTCGAAGCGCTCGCCGTCGACGGAGAATGCCTCGGACGCTCCCGCGGAGGACTGAGCAGCAAGATCCATCTCGCGGTCGACGGACGCGGCATGCCGATGAGCGTGGTCCTCACTGCCGGCCAGGCCGGTGACAATCCGCAGCTGGTGCCGTTGCTCGACCAGATCGAGGTCGCCCGTCCCGGTGGCGGGCGCCCTCGATCCCGCCCGGAGGCGATCGTGGCGGACAAGGCGTATTCGCATCCGAGTGCCCGCGTGCTGCTGCGGGGCCGCGGAATCCGGTTCACGTGCCCGGAACGGACGGACCAGAAGGCCATCCGAGCGGTGAAAGGTTCACGTGGTGGGCGCCCACCGGCTTTCGATCGCGTCGAGTACACCGGTCGCAACGTCGTCGAGCGCTGCATCAATCGGCTCAAACACTTCCGTGACCTGGCCACTCGCTATGCCAAACGGGCTGCCTACTTCCGGTCTGAGTTGATCATCGCTGCGATCGTCCTATGGCTTCGATGATTCACAGGACAGGCCCTAGGCCGGAACGGCGCCTTTCAAGTCGGTCACTTACGGTGCTACGAAATTCCTCTCGCGATTCGAGCATCTCGACGGACCCTGGTACCGATATTGGTTGACCATGACCTTCTAGACCCTCCCGCCGTCCGATCTATCCCCCGGCACGATAACGCTCTCCAGAGCAGGAACTCGTCGCACCTCAGCACGTCACTATTCCAGTTTAAAACTGCTGCAGAGCAATGGTTTTCGCTCGGCGTTCTCCAGGCTAGCCGCGAGGCTGTTGGGTCGGAGGCAACGCGGGTGAAGCCTTCTGGGTGGCGCACAGTTACTCCTCGACCCCCGTCTGAGGGCGCAGGGGGTGGCCGTCGCAGATCGCGGCTGCTTCGAGCCGAGTGGTCATGGGGGCTCCGGGCGTGATGGCGGCTCGGGCTGAAAGGGAACCCCGGCAGCCTGGCTCGCGGGCTGCCCCTCGGTCCGGTGAGGGGTTCCGAACCGATGTATTCCAATAGGAATAGGCTATTGATACCACGGCTGGTGTGGCCTGTCACGCACGACCTTGAGGTCTGTTTTTCCGCTACATGGAACAAGGGCCCCGGCTCGACCTGTGTCGATCCGGAACCCTTGCCCTGGACCTGCGGTTATCGACCTCTGAGCGGGATCACCCCTTGGCTGCCGACCGCCCCGCACGACGCCCGAAAAAGCTTCCGTCCCCGAGCGACGCACCGCTCGCGTAGCCCCCCGCGGATACGCCGGCGGTGCACCGGCCGGCCGCGAACAGACCCGGAATCGGCTCTCCGGAGACGTGCAGCACCTCCGACTCGACACTCGTGCGCAGACCGCCGAGCGTGAACCCGCCGGTGAACCCACGCAGGTCGATCGCCGCGACCGGCGAGCCGATCGGGCGGACCCACTCGGACTTCTTGCCGAGCACCGGATCCTCGCCGTTCGCGGCGTGCCGGTTGTAGACCTCGACGGTGGCCTGCAGCGTGCCGGCGGGCAGCCCCATTTCCGACTCAAGCTCCTCGACGGTCTCGCACACCCAGCTCGGCTGGTGCCGCAGCTGCCCGGTCGCGGTGGGCGCGGCCATGCCCTCCTCGTACGCGGCCTCGTCGATCACCAGGAACGACTGGTTATGGTTCTCGATCAGCGTGGCCTGCCCGACCCGGCCGGGGTAGGTGTCCTCGTTGATGTAGCGCTGGCCGCGGCCGTTGACCAGGATCCCGCGGATGAACAGCTGTGGGTCGCAGAAGAACGCCACCTCGGTCGCGTCCATGTGGGCCAGATCGGCACCGAGGGCCTGGGCCATCTGGATGGCCTTGCCGTCGTGTTCCTCGATCGCCGCGGCCGGCCGGCCGACCAGCCGCGGCGCGTGGGCCTCGACCATCCGGTCGTTATAGGCGAAGCTGCCGGTCGCGAGCACCACGCCGCGGCGGGCCCGGATGGTGACCTCCTTGCCGTACTGCGTCGCGACCAGGCCCACCACCCGGCCCGACTCGTCGACCACCAGCGTCTGTACGCGGGTGTCGTACACCGAGCGCACCCCGAGCTCCGTCGCGGTGTCGGTGAGCGGCTTCATCAGCATGTATCCGCCGCCGCGCTCGCCGCTGGACTGCTTGTCCGCCATCTGCGGCACGTGGCCGCGCGGCGCGGGCGGGATGGTCGCGGCGAACGGGGCCGCGTTCTCGCCGCCGGTGTACTGGAGGCCGTCGTCGCCCGGCGGCTCCCAGCCCGGCTCGCCCCAGAAGCTCTCCTTAAACGGCACACCGCACTCGACCAGCCAACCGTAGTGGTCGACGCTGCCCTTGCAGTAGGCGTCGATCTTCTCGGCGTCGACGCCGGGGCCGAGCGCCGCCGTCATGAACGCCTTCATGCTCTCGACGGAATCCTCGAAGCCGCACGCCTTCTGAAGCGGAGTTCCGCCACCCAGATAGATAAACCCGCCGGCCATCGCGGCCGCGCCGCCCCAACCGCCGGTGCGTTCGAGTACCAGCACGTCGGCGCCCTCCTGGGCCGCAGCCACGGCCGCGGACGCGCCCGCGACACCGTAGCCGGCCACGACGACGTCCGCCTCGTGGTCCCACCGTGTGATCTCGCCTGCCGCCCTGGGGCGGACAGTCGCAGCACTGCTCGTCATTGCGATCAACTCCTGTACTGGTCTTGGATACACCACGCGCGCGGCTCCGGTGGAACCGCGCGCGAAGGTGAGGGGTCGGGTCCTACATCGCCGCCAGCGGCTCACTGCCGGACCAGTCGCGGCCCCAGTAGCTGTCGGCGGTGATCTCCTCCGCGGAGTAGTACTTCCCGTCTACCCGCATTCCCTCGGTTCCGAACTCGACATCCCATCCTCCGGGAGTCCGCACATAGAAGGAGACCATCTTGTCGTTGGTGTGCCGACCGAGCGTCGAGGACACCGAGAAGCCGTCCGGGACGACCCGGTCGAGCGCCTGGCCGACCGCGTCGAGGGTGTCGACCTCGACCATGATGTGCACCAGTCCGGGCGCGCCGCCGTGCGGAGCCGGGCACAGCGCCAGGCTGTGGTGCCCCTCGTTGACGCCGAAGAACCGCACCCGCATCGGGCCGAACTCCGCCGGAGCCGGGATCCGGAACGCGCCGCGCGGCAGGAAGCCGAGCACGTCGGTGTAGAAGTTGAAGCTGCCGTTCGGGTCCATGGTCGGGAGCACCACGTGTCCCAGGCCCTGGTCGCCGGTGACGAACTTCCCCCGAACGGGGTCACGGCCGGGCTGTGGTCGAGCACCGCACCGTGGAAGATCTCCAGCGTCGCACCGGTCGGATCCTGGAAGGTGATGACCTCCTCGACACGGCGGGCGTCGGCCTCCTCGCGGGATCGGCTCGACCGCGATGCCGGCGGCCTCGACGGCCTTCTGCACGCACACGAAGGCGGCGTGGTCGCGAACCTCCCAGCGATGGTGACGATCTCGTCGGTGTCACTGGGCACCACCGTGATGCGGGCGGAACGCTCGTCCATCCGCAGGTAGAGGGCGTTCTCGTCCGGGACCGAGCCCTCGGCGAAGCCGAGCACGTCGAATGCGAACATGCGTCAGCGCTTACGTAGAGACTGTGTCCTCGTTGGTGACTCTCACGGCACAGACAAGCCTGTCGCACGCTCGATCACGCGTTGTCCTTCCCGCATCCGCAATGCACCACAACATCTAAATGACAGGGAAACGAGGGCTTTCGGCCGGTCGACGCGCCGAAGGGTCTCAGAATTCACGCTACCCACTAAGAGCATGTCTCATGTGGAGAGCTTCTTGAAGCAGGTGAGCGCCGCGGCGAGTTGCAGGAAGCCGGTGAAGTGCTCGGCGTGGCGTTCGTAGCGGATTGTGAGCCTGCGGTAGCCGGTGAGCCAGGCGAGGGTGCGTTCGATCTTCCATCGGTGCCGGCCGAGGCGGTCGTTGCGTTCGATGCCGCGACGAGCGATCCGCGGGACGATCCGGCGCTCCCGCAACCAGCAACGGTGAGCGGCGGAGTCGTAACCTTTGTCGGCGCGCAGGCGACCCGGTTTGCGTCGTCGCGGCCCACGACGGGACCTGACCGCGGGAATGGCCTCGACCAGCGGCCGCAGCATGGTGCTGTCGTGGGTGTTCGCTGCAGAGACGCCGACAACCAGCGGAATTCCCTCGGCCTCGGACAGGACGTGGATCTTCGATCCTTTCTTGCCGCGATCGACCGGGCTGGGCCCGGTCAAAGATCCCCCCTTTTCGCCCGGACACTCGCGGCGTCCAGGATCGCTGCCGACCAGTCCAGCTCACCCGAGCCGCCGAGTCGATCGAGCACCTCGCGGTGCAGTTTCTCGAACACCCCCGCGCGTACCCAGGCCGTGAAGCGGCGATGCGCGGTCGGGACGCTGACCCCGAACGACGGCGGCAGGTGCCGCCAGGCGCAGCCGCTGGTCAATACGAACACGATTGCGGTGAACACCGCCCGGTCGTCGACCGGCGCACTGCCACCACCCTGCGGTCGGGGGGCGAAGGCCGGAATCAGCGGTTCGGCGATCTCCCACAACGCATCCGGCACCAACCGGATAGACAACTCGTCAACCACGAACTACATCATGCATCACAACCCACTTCATCCACGTGAGACACGCTCTAAAGACCGAAAACTTCAAACCGAGCAAGGATTCGATGAAGCCGACAGGGTACGCCGTGACTCATTCACGGAAGGACTTCCTCTGATTTCGATGTAGTCGACGAATTCGGAGCTTCGAGGACTGCCACACAGCTGTCGATGAGGTCTGAGACGACTTCTTCAGTCTCCACAGGGGATCGAGCTCGCCCTTCGTGAGTAGCAAGTACAGCCATGACAAACACCACAACGTTGTTAGCTCGGCGCAGCGCGCCGCTACACGAGGCAGTGTTGAGTTCGACCATCAATCGATGGACTTGTCTATAGCTTTCGGCATTCAGGTGCTTCGGCAGGATCCGACCAAGCGTGGGGTCTGTCAGTGCATTAACGATGAACCGTGCGTATCGACTACCTGGACGGCCCAACGTTTCGGCGGCGAGCGGACGAACGAGAGCCTCCACAGCTTGCCGAAGAGTCACCGGCTGTCCCAGGTTCTCTAGGTCATCGAGCAATTCCTGCCGGCGCGCGTCAACGGGAGCCATGCGGGCCTCGACGATAGCTTCCAGCAAGCCCTCACGAGAACCGAAGTGGTACTTGGCTGCTGACTTGTTGGCCTGATTCGCCGCGAGCTGCACCCCGTTCAAGGTCATCGAAGCAATACCTTCTTCGGCCACGATCCGCTCTGCGGCGTCAATCATCGCTTGACGGGCTCCCCGTTCGCTCACGACCGCAATAGTAAGTTGTTTACCTTAACTGGTCAACGACTGCTCGCGAACCACTCGGCTCGCCGAGCCATCACAGTGGCCGGCCGGAAACCCAGCTGGTCAACCTAGGCCGCGCTCCGTTGCTCGTGATCGACGAGGTGGGCTACCTCGCATTCGAGGCGGAGGCAGCGAATCGAGCCGTCCTCGCCATGCGCAGGTTGGTCGCGGCATCAGCTCCCGTGTCGGAGGGTTCGCTGCACGAGACCTTGACACCTTAAGGACCTTCCCTTAATGTTATTGGCGTGACCCGGACCACAGTCTTGCAGGCGAAGGCAGAGGCCGGCGAACGGAACGTCGGCGAACGCCGAAGGCGTCCTGACGGCCCAGAACGCGCGAGGGTCGACCGATCCAGACGCCGCTACGCGAACCTCCTCGTCCCGGCCGGCGCTGATCTAGATACCGCACCCCCACGTAGTCCTGCCCAAAACGATGGATTCCATCGCACCGGAATGCCCGGATCAGACCTTTCAAACGCCACGGTGACCGGCTCCGGCCGGCCTCCACATGACCGCACTCAAGGCGCCGACCTCGGCGTTTGCCACTGGATTCCTAGGAGTGGACCCCATGACGTATGCACTTCCGGCGACCGCCGCACCCACACCGACCGACCCACTCGCCTGCTTCGGGCCCATCGTCGCCGCGCGGACCGCAGCAAACGTGGAAGATCGCCCCTACGAACTGTTCTCGCTGGAACCGCAAACGCCGACGATCGGGGCCGAGATCTTCGGCATCCGCCTCGGCGGCGACCTGACCGACGAGGTCATGGCCGAGCTCCGCCGCGCACTCATCGAGTGGAAGGTGCTGTTCTTCCGGAACCAGGACATCACCCGTGAGGACCATCGCGCGTTCGCCGAGCGGTGGGGCGACCTCGAGCAGCACCCGTTCTTCAAGTACACCCAGCCCGGCCAGAGCGATGTCAATGTCGCAACCCTGGCCAAGGACGCGACCGCCGTCGGCGCCGAGAACGTATGGCACAACGACGTCACGTGGCACGAGTTCCCCTCGTTCGCAGCGGTTCTGCGGGCGGTCGAGATCCCCCCAATCGGCGGCGACACGCTCTGGGCGGACATGGGTGCCGCGTACGACCTGCTGCCCGACGACATCAAGTCGCGGATCGACCAGCTCGAGGCCGAACACGACTGGATCACCTCGTTCGGTTCCGGAATGCCGCAGGACGCGATCGACATGCTGCGGCCTAACTTCCCACCGGTCACCCACCCGGTCGTGCGGGTGATCCCCGAGACCGGCCGTCGCGTTCTGTTCGTCAATGTCGCCTTCACGCAGCGCATCCTCGGTGTCACGGAGGACGAGTCGAACGAGTTGCTGCGCACGCTCTACCGCCACGTCATGCGTCCGGAGTTCCAGGTTCGGCTGCGGTGGCAGCCGGACACCATCGCGTTCTGGGACAACCGGACCTGCCAGCACTACGCTTCGAGCGACTACTATCCGGCACGCCGGGTCATGGAGCGTATCTCGATCGTCGGCGACCGGCCGGTCGGTCTCACCATCTAATCAGAGGCTCCAAACACTATGAATGTCCACAATGTTTCGATGAGTAGATGGCGAATCGTTGCGGTTCTCGGTCTCATCATCCTCCTCTCCGAGATCGCCACCTTCGAGATCCTCATGGTGCTGCCGGCGTTGCCGCACATGGTCCCCGAGTTCCAGACCCTCAACATCGCGTGGGTCGTCTCGATCGTGACCCTGGCGGGCGCGACGATGATGCCGCTCGTCGGCAAGGCATCTGACAAGTGGGGCAAGAAGCGCGTCATTATCGCGATGGCAGTCCTGTTCGTCGCAGGCAGCATCGTGTGTGCGCTGGCCACGTCGTTCCCCGTAATGCTGACAGGTCGTGCGCTGCAGGGCTCCCTGATGGGCATCGTGTCGGTCTCCTACGGGCTCGTGCGCGACATCATCCCGCGAGAGGTCGTCCCGATCGCCCTCGGTGCCGTCGTCACGGGAATCGGCATGTCCGCTGTCGCCAGCCCGTTCATCGCGGGCTGGCTCATCGACAGCACCGGCTACCAGGGCATCTTCTGGTTCATGGCCGCCTACGTCGCAGTGCTCCTGCCGTTCTACGCGCTGGTTGTTCCCGAGAGTCCCGTTCGACTCGACCGCCCGGTCGACTACCTGGGCACCGCACTGCTGGGACCGGGCATCGGCGTGCTGCTCCTCGGGGTCACGAAGGGCACGCAGTGGGGCTGGACCTCCGCGGCTACCCTGACCGCCCTGATCGGTGGCGTGGTGATGCTTGTCGCGTTCGTCGCCTGGCAGCGCGTCGCCCCGAACCCGCTGATCGATTTGAACGTCCTGCTGGGCCCCAAGTTCGGTCCAACGGTGCTTGCGGTGTCCTGCATCTCGTACATGATGAACGCGCACGCGCTGATCATCCCGACCATGCTGCAGACACCCGCCGGTCTGCCCGGTATCAGCTATGGCTCGGGCCTGTCGGCTACACAGCTCGCGATCTGGACGTTCCCGGTGGGACTCGTGTCGATGATCATGGGCCCGGTCGGCGGCATCCTCGCCAAGCGCATCGGCGCCCGGTACGTGCTGATGAGCGCGGCGATCCTGTACCTCGTCGTAATGTTCCTGGGCTCGCGCCTGTTCACGATTCAGTGGCAGGTCGCCATCATGAGCACGATCGCCGGCCTCGCCGTCGGCTTCGTGCACTCGTCGAACGCGAACCTGGTGCAAGATGCACTGCCTGCGTCGCAGGGCGGTGTCGGCAACACGATCGGCGGGATGGGCGCACTTCTGGCTGGGGGCATCGCGACGACGCTGACCGGCACGGTGATGTCGAATCACGTTCTCGCCGTGAATCCCCAGACTCACGCGGTGCTGTACGCGGACGAGGCGATCACCCGCAGCTACCTGTATGCGGCACTCGTCGGGGTCGTCGGTCTGGTCGTCGTGCTGATCATGAAGCACGGCCGCCAACCCGCCCAGGGCGGTCTGCAACAGGAAGCCGTGGCCACCTCGAAGCCCGCCACCGACACCGTTGCACCCGTCGCGGTCCGATCATGAAACCGGCAGCGTGCAGGGGGGAGTACTTTCCGCCGCAGTGTGCACGGCCAGCCGCCCCGCAGTCGGACAGGGGCACAAATTGACAGCTCTGGCCTGCTTCAGGACTTTGAGCCAATGCAATGCGCGTTGAACATCGGCGACATCAATAAGGCTTCAATGTCAATCTTGGAAGCCGGCGTGCCGGCGCCAACCTCCACCGTAGGGAATCCCGTCGTTGCCGGACGCGCTGCCTGTCCGGCCGCAAGTAGGAGTGTCATCGTGACCGAAGCGCCCACCTCGAGTCATCCCGCCGATCTGGGGTCCCTGCTCGAGACGCGCAGCAGCTGCCGCGCCTTCCGCCCGGACCCGGTGCCGCGCGCGACGATCGAACGGATCCTCGAACTGGCGCAGCGTACCCCGTCCTGGTGCAACACCCAGCCCTGGCAGGTGTCGATCACCGAAGGTGAGGGCACCGAACGGTTCCGGAAGGGGCTCGGCGAGTATGTTCGGTCGTCCGCGCAGGAACCGGACTTCCCCTTCCCCGCCGAGTACCGGGGCGAGTATGGCGCACGCCGCAAGGAATGCGCGATGCAGTTGTATGCGAGCGTAGGCATCGCGGCGGGAGATCGGCGTGCCTCGGCCGAGCAGACGATGAAGAACTTCGACCTCTTCGACGCCCCGCACGTCGCGATCATCACCTCCGACGAGGCGCTTGGAGTCTACGGCGCCGTCGACTGCGGGCTGTACGTCAACACCTTCCTCCTCGCCGCGCACAGTCTCGGCGTCGCCGCCGTCCCGCAGGCCGCGCTGGCCGGCAGCGCGCCCTACCTGCGCAGCTTCTTCGACCTACCGGCCGACCGGAAGGTGGTCTGCTCGATCTCCTTCGGCTACGCCGACGACACCCACCCCGCCAACGGTTTCCGCACCACCCGCGCCGACATCGGAACGGTCACCACCTGGGTGTCCTGACAAGCGGACCCGACAGTTCGAGTCGCGTGGCCGGTGATCAGTCCCGCCTTCGTCCTTCATCTACTTCAAAGGATCTTCCTCATGTCGTTGAACCTCGCAGACCTCTTCGAAGCCGTCGTCGATGAGATTCCCGACCGCACAGCCCTGGTCTGCGGCGACGAACGTCGCACGTTCTCCCAGCTCGATCAACGAGCAAACCGACTCGCGCATGCGCTGATAAGTCGGGGGATCAGGGCGGGCGAGCACGTTGGCATCCACATGCGCAACAGTGTGCAGTTCGTCGAGGGCATGTTGGCGTGCCTGAAGATTCGGGCAGTGCCCGTCAACATCAACTACCGCTACACCGAAACCGAACTCACATACCTGTACAACAACTCTCAGGTTGTCGCGGTGGTCGCCGACGGCGAGTTCCTGCCCGTCATCGAAGCGGCGCTGCCGTCCTGCCCTGCCCTCTCCACCCTGGTGACGTTCGGCCCCGCCGGCAACGCCGAGACACCGGCCGTCACGCACGTCGATTTCGACGAGTCCCTCGCCGGACAGCCGGCCACGCGAGGTTTCGCTGCGCGTAGCGACGACGACCACTTCATCATCTACACCGGCGGCACCACCGGCATGCCGAAGGGCGTCGTGTGGCGTCATGAAGACTTCTTCATGGCCGCCCTCGCCGGCGGCAACCATAACGGCGCGCCGTTCACCGACAGTCGGGACCTGGCTGCCGCCGCAGCCGCCAACGCCAATCGCATGACGTTCATCCTGCCCGCACCGCTGATGCACGGCGCGGCCGTGTACTCGGTGTTCAGCGGGTTCTTCAGCGGTGCCAAGCAGGTCTTGATGCGCGCGTTCGACCCGGTCGAGGCCCTGCGGCTCATCCAGGACGAGCAGGCGTCGTGCATCACCGTCGTCGGCGATGCGATGGCCCGTCCGCTCGCCGATGCGATTGCCCGGCTGGGGTCATCGTATGACCTCAGCTCGCTGATGATGGTCAGTTCCGGCGGCGCGTTGTGGTCGCGCAGCTCCAAGGACCAGCTGCTCGAACTCATGCCAAACCTCTTCCTGCGGGACGGCTTCGGCGCGTCCGAGTCCGGTGTCGACGGCACCCTCGAGACGGATGCCGACGGCAACATGCGGGTCGTGGGCAATCCCAACATGTCGGTGGTGGACGAGAAGCTGCGTCCGATCGAGCCCGGATCCGGAGAATTGGGATACATCGCCCGTAGCGGGCACGTGCCCCTCGGCTACTTCAACGATCCCGACAAGACCGCCCAGACGTTCCCCGTGATCGACGGTGTGCGGATGTCCATCCTCGGTGACATGGGACGGGTCGAACCGGACGGGTCGATCGTGCTGCTCGGCCGCGGCTCGGTGTGCATCAACACCGGCGGCGAGAAGGTGTTCCCGGAGGAGGTGGAGGCGGCAATCAAGAGCCACCCCGCCGTCATGGACGCCGTCGTCGCCGGGCTCCCTCACGAGCGGTACGGAGAGCAGGTGTCCGCGGTCATTCAGCTACGTGAGGGTGTCGCGGACATCGACACCGATGACGTCGCCGAGCACTGCCGCGTCTCGATCGCGGGCTACAAGGTGCCCCGCTCGATCGTGGTCGTCCCCGCCATCGTGCGTTCGCCCGCAGGAAAGGCGGACTACCGCTGGGCCCGCACCGTCGTCGCGGAGGCGGTTGGAGCATGAGCGTCGTCGTCGAACAACGGGGGAGAATCCTGGTCGTTCGCATCGAGCGCGAGGCGAAGCGCAATGCGATCGACCGCGCCACAGCGGAGGGACTCGACGCCGCGCTCAATCGTCTCGACGACGATCCCGATCTGTGGGTCGGAATCGTCACCGGAACACCAACGATCTTCAGTGCGGGCACCGACCTCAGTGCGGGCGTCGACCTCCGTACCGAACGCGGGGGCGAATACGGGATCATCAGACGAGAGCGCAGTACCCCGCTTATCGCGGCTGTCGAAGGACCGGCACTCGGCGGAGGATTCGAGATCGCACTCGCCTGCGACGCGATCATCGCATCCTGTACAGCGAGTTTCGGCCTTCCGGAGACCCGCCGCGGACTCGTTGCCACATCGGGCGCACTGTTCCGTGCCGCCCGAGCACTACCGCCGAACATCGCACGAGAACTACTCATCTCCGGCCGCACGCTGGGGCCTGATCGTGCCTACCAACTCGGCCTGGTCAACGAGGTGACCGAGGCGGGGAATGCACTCGATCGAGCCTTCGCCCTCGCCGAGGACATCTGCCTGTCCTCCCCGATGTCGGTACGCGAAAGCCTGCGTGCGCTACAAGCCCTCACAGCTACCGAGGACGCACTCGGATGGCAGGTAACCGAACGGGCGATCGAGGTCTTCCTCGCCTCGGACGACATGACAGAGGGCATCCACGCCTTCTTCGAGAACCGTCCGCCCCAGTGGCGCAATGAGAGGGCAACCGCCCAGGTTCACAGAGCCTGCACCCGTCCTGACGTGGCCGACAACCTCGTGAGGAACCACGTCCCGCGGTGAGGGCTGACTTACGGAACTCGTGCGACACCAACGCTCAGGGCTGCGACAGTCGCACACCGGAAAGATCTACCTACGAACGAAACGGAGTCGATCATGGCTGAACTGATCTCCCACAATCCCGCGACTTTGCAGGAAGTCGGCCGGGTACCGGCCTCCACCCTCGAGGAGGTGGACAGTGCTGTCGAACGCGCCCACGAGGCGTTCGCTTTGTGGCGCAACGACCGTCGCCTCCGGCAGGACTTGTTGCACCGATGCTCGCTTGAGCTGACGAAGAACACCGCCCGGCTCGCGTCGCTTCTCGTGGCGGAACAGGGAAAGATCACCCCTGAAGCGCAGGGCGAGCTGTGGGTCAGCGCCCGAGTTCTCGAACACACCGCCGCAGTCACCTGGGACGAAGAGATGCCTGCCCCAGAGGCTCCGGGCCGGACCGCCCGTATCCAGAAGGTGCCATTCGGCGTGGTGGCGGCGGTCGTACCGTGGAACTTCCCGGTCTTTCTGACGGTGGCGAAGATCGCGCCGGCACTCGCAGCAGGGAATACGGTCGTCGTCAAACCAGCAGAGTCCGTCACTCTGGTTGTCAGCGAAATGGTGTCGATTCTGCAGTCGATCCTGCCCCCCGGCGTCCTCGAGATCGTTCAAGGCGGACCCGATATCGGGCGTGCCCTCGTCGAGCACCGATCGGTCCGCAAGATCAGCTTCACAGGATCGACCGCTGTCGGACGCCAGATCATGAAGCAGGCCGCTGAGACGATCACCCCCGTCGCCCTCGAGCTCGGCGGAAACGATCCCGCAATCGTGCTGGACGACGCCGACATGACGCGAACCGCGGCGTCACTGGCCCGTTCAGCCTTCTTCAACGCAGGACAAATGTGCGTCGCACCCAAACGGGCGTATGTACCCCACACCCGGCTGGACGAGTTCTGCGAGGCGTTCGCCGCGGCTGCTGCCGAAATCACCGTTGGGGACGGGGCTGCCCCAGGAACCGGAATGGGGCCGTTGCACAACGAAGCGCAACTCGCGTTCGTTCGATCATTGCTGGACAAAGCGGTCGCCAACGGTGCCACCGTCGTCACCGGCGGTGGACGCGGCACCGATCTACCCGGGTGGTTTCTCGAACCGACGCTGGTGCGCGACGTCGACGACTCCCACGACCTCGTCGCCCTCGAACAATTCGGCCCCGTGTTCCCTGTGGTGGCGTACCACTCGCTAGAACAGGTGCTCGCGCTCCTCAATGGTCAAGAATTCGGTCTCGGGGCGTCGGTGTGGGGACGCGACGAGGAGGTCGCCACCCGGGTCGCCGAACGACTCGAGGCCGGGAGCGTGTGGGTGAACCAGCACAACGCCGTCGAGGTCGAACTGCCCTTTGGAGGCATGAAAGCCAGTGGTTTCGGCCGGGAGGGTGGTAGGGCCGGAATCGAAGAATTCCTGCAAACCCGCGTGCTGAGCGCCAAAGGCGCGCCTTAGAACTCGTCCGACAACTGAATGAGCATTCATCGGCGAGCCGATCCGCGGTCTGCCGCCCGATCCTGAAACAGGAAAGTGAGCACGTATCCCATGAACCGTACCTTCGTGGTCGGCGTCGGCATGACCAAGTTTGAGAAGATCGAGTCCCGGGACTGGGAGTACCCGGACATGGTCACCGAGGCCGTGGGCAAGGCGCTCGCGGACGCCGGAATCGACTACTCGCAGGTTCAGCGGGCCGCCGCGGGGTACGTGTTCGGGGCGTCCACCGCCGGGCAGCGGGCTTTGTACGAGACGGGGCTGACCGGCATCCCGATCGTCAACGTCAACAACAACTGCGCGACCGGTTCCACCGCCCTGCTGATGGCCCGCGAATGGGTGCAGGCGGGATTCGCCGACTGCGCGCTGGCCGTCGGCTTCGAGAAGATGACGAAGACGTCGATGACCGGGACCGGCGAGATGCCGAAGGTCACCACCCTCGACGACCAGCTGAAGGTGATGATCGAGAAGTTCGGCTGGAACCGGGGCCCGATGACCGCGCAGCTGTTCGGCAATGCCGCAGTCGAGCACATGGAGCGTTACGGCACCACCGCCGAGCAGATCGCCGCCGTCGCGGTCAAGAACCACAGGCACTCGGTGAACAACCCGTACGCGCAGTTCCAGAACGAGTACACCCTGGACCAGGTGCTGGCCGACAAGATGATTCACGCACCGTTGACGCGGTCGCAGTGCTCGCCGACCTCGGACGGCGCCGGCGCCGCGATCGTCGTCAGCGAGAAGTTTGCCCGCGAGCACGGGCTAGAGGACCAGGCGGTCGAGATCGTCGCGCATGCGATCACCACCGACACCGCGGAGGCCTTCGCTGACAAGTCGATGATCGACGTCGTCGGCGCACAGATGACCCGCGCGGCCGCGGAGCAGGTGTTCGCCGAGTCCGGACTGACGATCGACGACGTCGACGTGATCGAGCTGCACGACTGCTTCGCGATCAACGAGATCATCACCTACGAGGGCCTCGGTCTCTGCGCGGCAGGCGAGGGCGGCAAGCTCGTCGAGTCCGGCGCCACCACCTACGGCGGGCGGTGGGTCGTCAACCCGTCCGGCGGCCTGATCTCGAAGGGCCATCCGCTCGGGGCCACCGGTCTCGCCCAGTGCGCGGAGCTCAATTGGCAGCTGCGCGGGCAGGCGGACGCCCGTCAGGTCGAGGGTGCCTCGGTTGCCCTGCAACACAACCTGGGACTCGGTGGGGCGTGTGTCGTCACCCTGTACCGGTCCGGAACCATCTAGTGGCTCGTCAGGCAACCTTAACCGGGTAGTGCGGGTACTCGGTCCAGATTCGGATCGGGGAGTGGGAGCGAAACTGGTCTTTGGTTCGGCGTGGGTGTTTCGCCAGCGTATGTAGGCGGCGATTGCGGCGTTCTGTTCGGTGTGACTGCGATGATCGGTGCCGCCTAATGCGAAGTGCCGAAATGCCGCGAACTCGGATTCGATCCAGTTCAGCCACGACCCGTACGTCGGCAGAAACACCAACTCGACATCGTTGTCCGCCGCCCACGCCCGCACTGCCGCGTCCCGATGCGGGGAGAAGTTGTCGAGCACCACGTACAACTTTTCCCCGGGCCACCGGGCCCGCGGTCAAGTCCCTTGAGGTGGTGTACGACGTCGTCGCGTGATTCCTCGTCGGTGGATCAGGCGGTCAAGGCCGGTGTCACCTCCTCGGTGTCCTCGGTGACGCTGTCGGCGGGCTTGTCGGTGCGGGAGCGGGCGAGGTAGCGGCGGCCTTCGATCCACTCGTCGTCCTGTTCGGCGAGCACCGCTCCGACAAGTCGGATCAGAGCGGTGCGGTCCGGGAAGATCCCCACCGCGTCGGTCCGACGGCGGATCTCCTTGTTGAGCGGCTCCTTTATCCGGCCCTCAAGGTCGGATCAACCCCTGATCTTCGATCCGCTCAGCGGTCGAGACGGTGCAGGTGGTCCGTCAACGCGTCGGCGACGCGGTGGTGCCGGCCGGCTTCGTCGACCCAACCACGGTCACGAGCATCGACCTCGAGGGCCGCGATGTCGGTGCGTTGCGCCTCGAGTGCGCCGCGGAACTCCGGTCCGGTGACGAAGTTATCGCAGGTCTCGCAGATGTTGGCGTAGGGACAGGCGCCGGCGGTTTCGTGGCGGGAGCAGTAGCCATGGGCAACACGAGTTTTGAGCATCTCACTGCCGAGCCAACTGACCGTGTCGGGAACGATGGGTTGCCGATCGGGGTGAGAGTGAACCGCCGCCGCATCGTGCCCATGGCCTGGTCGTAGGCGTCCCGCAGCGTCGGCGAGGCCAGGGTGGCGTAACGCAGGGTCATCTGCGGGGTGACATGCCCGAGCAACGCCATCAACGCCTGCAGACTCATCCCGGCGTTGGCGAGCTCGGTCGCCCAGGTGTGCCGCAGCTGGTGCGGGGTCACCACCAACGGTGCACCACCGGTCCCGCGCAGCCCGCAGGATTCGACGGCGGCGACCAGACCGTTGCGCAGTCGCGTCTGTCCCAGGCGGCGGCCGTGCGCGACGAACAGGAAATCGGTCGAAGCTCCGGTGCGAGGATGCGGCAGTGGGCGGCAGACACCACGCCGTCCGGTCCACTCGTCCAACGCGGCAATGGTGCCGGCCGAGCGGAACCATGCGTTCGGTGGGCGAGTTTGCCCAACGGCACCTTCAGCCAGGTCCCGGCCGGGCCGTAGTCGATGACACTGCCGAGCTCGAGCTCGAGCAGTGCCCCGACCCGCAGACCGGCACCACGCAGCACCGTCAATCGCTATCCGAGCGAACGGATCAATCAGCTGGGCAACGGCATTCATGACCGCGGTGTCGATGTCGAGCGGCAGAGCCCGCGGAAGCGGTAGGTCGAGATTGGGGACGTCGGCGGCGAAGGCGAGCCGGCGGGTCGGTGCCTGCTCCCAGCCCCATTCGGTGATGTCGTCGAGCAGGTTGCGCAGACTCAGCACCGTCGATTGGATCACGGCTTTCGAGATGGTTCGTCCTGCGCCGGCAGCGGCGCGTTGCCCGCGCCAGGTGCGGGTGCGGTTCCAGACGAGGAAGCCCTCGATGTGGCTGCGGTCACGATTCTCGAGGGAGGTGATTTGGGTGAGGAAGGAGCGGGGCACACTCCAGACATCCTCGACGTCCATGCACTCAACCAGTCGCTGCGGTGGGTCCTGGCGTTCAGGCTCCTTCTTGAGGCTGGCATGACATCAGATCAGCTCGCCGCCGTAGCAGGACGTAGTCAACGGTATGAGACCGAGGTGCGGCAGTGGAAGTATCAACTGCCGGACATCTTCGGCTGAGCCGAAGGTCAGGCGAGCCCAGTCTCACCTCCGCGGCCTTGAGTCTCAGCTAGGGCGTGTTTCAAAAGTGCTCACTGTGAGGGAGTTCAGACACGGTAGGTGTGTCGTTGCCACTGAATGAGCGAGGTCTCCGGTATCTGGGTTTAGCGACCAAGCAAAACCTGAATATCTCGGAGACCTCACTCATTCAACGACTGCGACACCCCTTCCGGCGGAAACGCGGTTCAAGATCACTTTTGAAACACACTAGGGTGTCAAGGTCCCAAGTACGTTGTCACCCGACAGTTCGGGCGAAGCGATGATGCGTCTGGTGAACGAGGCCACGGCTAATAGTTGACATAACGTAGATTATCGGCGATTCGTGTCACGTTGCGAAACAGCAGTTTTCGTGCGATATCGCGCAGTCTCGCGGGAACGAGGTGTAGGGCGAGCGCGCATGCGGAGTCCGGTCGGCAGTGCCGGCGCAGCCCGAACACGGTTCGCTGCCGCGACGTGACCGAAGTGCTCGACGGGGCCAATTTCGGTCCTGAACGATCCTGAACTCGTGTTCCTGCGCTACGGACGTCGTCGGCGCCACGGCATCTCACAGCTGGTCGTTCAGTCCAATCCCGTTGTACCGCAATGCTAGTGATGGATAATCGTGCTTATCCATCAATGCTGGGGCCTTGTAGGTGACACCTGACCCTCGGGGTAGGTGACACCTGACCCTCGGGGTAGGTGACACCTGCCCCTCGGAACCGACTCGTCGTCGAACTCAAACCAATGAGAGGAAGTACGCGAGGGCCGCGACGGCCGGAGTAGCGCTCACTGCGACGAAATAGCCCGTCGCCAGGGGACGGGGGTCTTGCGGATCGGCGCGGTAGCGACGGCGTCGCTGAGCCAGTCCTGTACAGGTGGCACCGATGGCGATGCCGCTCAGGGCAGTGGCGGCCAGCATGGGCAGTGATGGTCGATCCGTCCAACTTTGCCAGCAGACTACGGTCACACATGCGGCGGTGAGTACCGTACGTCGCCACGCGAGGGCTGTGCGTTCGGGCTGCAATCCGGAGTCGTGTGTCATCGAGATCCTCACGCTCCGAGCAGTACTGCACAGGCTACGGCTGCAATGCAAACTCCGCCCACGGTTATTCGGACCATGGTCGAACTCGGAAGTGGTTCGCTTCGGCGCATCGCGGCCTGTACCTGGCGCCAGCGTTGGAAGGCGCCGACGGCGAGGGTGGTGGCCAGGCCGACGCACAGCCCTCCGAGGGCCTTCGGGGGGAACTCCTCGATGTCGGAGGCGAACAGGTGTCCGACCGCGACCCCGCCGGCCAACAGCGCCAGGGCGGTGCGGATCCAGGCTAGAAAGGTGCGCTCGTTGGCGAGTGTGAAGCGGTAGTCGGGTTCTTGGTCGGTCACGATAGCGGTCCTCGGAACGGAGTGGGTCTCGGTCGACACGGCCGACGATCCGGTGCGGCGGTCGAGACGCCGGGGTGTCGCGTGATGCTGCGAGCAGTAATACGGGTCCACGTCTGCCGCCGTGGCAGCACGCGAAATCGGGGGAACCCGCCGAGGCGAGTGCAGGGGTTTCCTCGGCGGGTTCCGCAGCCTGGCGTGGTTGGAGGCAGGAGCCAGGCTGCACATTGCTCCGCGTCCGCACCGACCGGAGCAATGCGACATCTCGAGTTCCGCTGGTGCGGCACGTCGAGAGTCCGATAGGGGAGATGTCGATCGCCGACTGGTATGAGTCGGCCGTAGTTGCGCACGAGTCCTTTTCGCAGCCGGCGCTACTGCCGGTTTCTGCGGAGACGGTGCTTCTACCCTCTCGAAAAGGTCGGGTGCGTCGGGCGGGTAAGACGTTCGAGATGTTCGGCGTCCGATTCTGCGCCCAGCGCTCGCAGCGCCACAGCGGCGGCTTCCAGGGCACCGCAGGATGCGGCATGGGCCAAGCCCGTGGGCCGGTGGCCGGGGCTGTTCGTGTCGTCGAGTGCGGGGGAGTCGAGCATGGTAGTCCCATCGTTGTGTCGGCCAGGGTGGGGTCGAGGCGTCGACGCGCTGCAAGTGGTGAGTCGAAGCGGGTGGCACCCCATATCTGTTGCGGAGGCGGGCGGGCGAGGTGATTGCTCACCCGGTTCGGTGGGGGTCGTGAGTCTTCTCCGGTGGGTCCGTGACCGGAGATATCGACGTCGAGCCCTGGAGTTGCGAAGGGGTCTCGGCCGCGATCTCTGGGGCACCGAAGCCTGCGAGACGGACGTCGGAGCTGTCGCCATGTCCATGTCGACGGGGACTCGGACGGGCCGACAGACGTGAAGGACGGATGCGCTCGCTGATGGAACCTTAGAGCATGTCTCATGTGGAGAGCTTCTTGAAGCAGGTGAGCGCCGCGGCGAGTTGCAGGAAGCCGGTGAAGTGCTCGGCGTGGCGTTCGTAGCGGATTGTGAGCCTGCGGTAGCCGGTGAGCCAGGCGAGGGTGCGTTCGATCTTCCATCGGTGCCGGCCGAGGCGGTCGTTGCGTTCGATGCCGCGACGAGCGATCCGCGGGACGATCCGGCGCTCCCGCAACCAGCAACGGTGAGCGGCGGAGTCGTAACCTTTGTCGGCGCGCAGGCGACCCGGTTTGCGTCGTCGCGGCCCACGACGGGACCTGACCGCGGGAATGGCCTCGACCAGCGGCCGCAGCATGGTGCTGTCGTGGGTGTTCGCTGCAGAGACGCCGACAACCAGCGGAATTCCCTCGGCCTCGGACAGGACGTGGATCTTCGATCCTTTCTTGCCGCGATCGACCGGGCTGGGCCCGGTCAAAGATCCCCCCTTTTCGCCCGGACACTCGCGGCGTCCAGGATCGCTGCCGACCAGTCCAGCTCACCCGAGCCGCCGAGTCGATCGAGCACCTCGCGGTGCAGTTTCTCGAACACCCCCGCGCGTACCCAGGCCGTGAAGCGGCGATGCGCGGTCGGGACGCTGACCCCGAACGACGGCGGCAGGTGCCGCCAGGCGCAGCCGCTGGTCAATACGAACACGATTGCGGTGAACACCGCCCGGTCGTCGACCGGCGCACTGCCACCACCCTGCGGTCGGGGGGCGAAGGCCGGAATCAGCGGTTCGGCGATCTCCCACAACGCATCCGGCACCAACCGGATAGACAACTCGTCAACCACGAACTACATCATGCATCACAACCCACTTCATCCACGTGAGACACGCTCTTAGTCCGGAGAGGCTCGGAGTCGGGGTGGAAAGGCAAGGCAGGGTTCCCCTTTGCGGTAGGGAGGCTGGTTTTCGGTCTTCGGGGAACCCCCGTTGACGCGAGTGTAGCCTTAAGGCTACAGTCTGCGACATGGATCACACCACCCCCCCGGAGATTGCCGTCGAAAACCCTGCGACCCGTCACGTCGTCGCGTCTGTGCCGTGCCACCAGGTGAGCGATCTGGAACGCACGGTCCGCGACGCTGCGCCTGCCATAGCCGAATGGACGAGTGCAGCGGCCTCCCGCCCGCAGTACCTGCGCGTGATTTCCGAGCGCATCACCGCGCGAAGTGAGGAACTCGCCCGCCTGCTGACCGCGGAGCAGGGCAAACCGATCACCCAGGCTCGCTTGGAGGTCGCCGTCGCAGCCAGAGCCTTCGAGTACTACGCGAACCTGCCACTTGCACCCGATGTCCTACGCGACACACCCGAGCAGGAGGTGGTGCGTGAGTACTACCCACTCGGGATCGCCGGCCTCATCACGGCCTGGAACTTCCCGATGGCCCTGCTGGCATGGAAGGCCGCGCCGGCGCTGCTTGCCGGAAACGCTGTCATCGTCAAGCCTGCCCCGACCACACCGTTGACCTCCCTGAAGATGCAGGAGATTTTCGCCGAGGTTCTTCCGGCCGGACTGGCGACCGTACTCGTGGGCGGCAACGATCTCGGCAGCGCGATGGTTGCGCATCCCGAGATCCCGAAGATCTCGTTCACCGGGTCCACTCCCACCGGCCGGCGCATCATGGAAACCGCATCGAGCCGTCTCAAGCGGCTGACCCTCGAACTCGGCGGAAACGACCCGGCGATCGTGCTTTCCGATGCGGATCTGCCCTCGGCAGTCGAGGGTATCGCCGCCGTGGCCTTCCGCAATGCCGGTCAGGTCTGCATTGCCCCGAAGCGGGTGTACGTGCACGAAAGTCGGTTCGACGACGCCGTAGACCTGTTCAGGCAGTACCTGACCCGCCAGCGCGTGGGCGAAGGTTCGGACGAGTCGGTCACGATCGGTCCGGTCAACAACGCCGCACAGCACAAGTCGTTGCTGGAAATCCAGGGCTCGGTCCGCGACCAGGGCGGCACGCTGCATACGTACCCCCATCCGATGCCGGACCTACCGGGCTACTTCGTCCAGCCGGCGATCGCCACCGGTCTTGCTGCCCACGCCCGGTTGGTGCAGGAGGAACAGTTCGGCCCCGTTCTTCCCCTGCTGCCCTACCGCGATGTCGACGACGCAATCGCGGCAGCGAACGCCACGGACTACGGCCTCGGGGCCTCGATCTGGAGTTCGGACGTCGAGGCTGCGGTCCGGGTCGGCGATCGGGTCAGGGCCGGCACCCGCTGGATCAATCAGCACGGCCCGGCCGAGATCGACGTGCCGTTCGGGGGTGTCAAGCAGAGCGGACTCGGCACCGAACTCGGCCTCGAAGGCCTGAAAGCGTTCACCGAATCCCGCATCACCAACGTCAAGTACTGACCCCACGCGAAACGAAAGGCCGACCGCAGTGAACGCACCCACCTACGACCCGAACCCACCGACCGAGCTGACCGTCGATCAGATCAACCTGGCCGATCCCGGCTTCTGGCTACGGGACGACTACCACGCCGCTCTGACGCTGCTGCGCGAGCACAAGCCGATTTCCTGGCATCAGCACCCCGACAGCGGCAAGGGGTTCTGGTCGTTCGTCGACTACGACGACATCATCGAAGTCACCCGCGACTACGAGCACTTTTCGAGCAAGTACGGCATCCGTGTCCACCACGATCACGGCACCGGCCAGGTCCGGCCCGGCACCGGGATCATGATCGAAATGGACCCCCCCGAGCAGACCCGCAACCGCCGGCATGTCAGCCGCGGGTTCACGCCTCGCCAGATCAAGAAGATGGAAGGCTACGTGCGCGACCAGGCGCGGTCGATCGTCGGCGAGTTCACCGCCGGACAGGAAATCGATTTTGTCGAGCAGATCGCCGCTCGCCTCCCCATGGAGATCATCTGCGACATCATGGGTGTCGACAAGGAGGACCGGCAGTACCTGCTGGATCTGTCCAATCAGACGCTCGGCGATCAAGACCCCGACTACGGAGGCACTCCCGAGGAAGGCACGAAGGCGGTCTTCGCGTTGCGCGAGTACGGCGTCGCCCTGGCGGCGAAGCGCCTGAAAGACCCGAAAGACGACCTCATCTCGGAGATCGCCCGCATCGAAGAAGACGGGCACCACCTTCCCCCCGAACAGATCGGCGCCTTCTTCGCGCTGTTGATCGCTGCCGGCAACGAGACCACCCGCACCGCCATCACACACGGCATGTGGGCGTTCACCACACACCCGGAACAGAAACAGAAATTCCTCGAGGATCCGGTCGGGCTCGAAATGTCTGCGGCCGAGGAGATCATCCGGTGGGCGACACCACTACGCCACATGGGCCGCGTACTCGAGCACGACATCGAATACAAAGGCCATCACATGCGCAAGGGCGAGAAGATCGCCATCTGGTACGCCGCCTCGAACCGGGATCCCCGGGTGTTCGCCGACCCGTTCACCTTCGACATCACGCGGGATCCCAACGTGCACCAAAGCTTCGGGGGTGGCGGAGCCCACTTCTGCCTCGGAGCGAACCTGGCCCGCCGAGAGGTATGGGTGCTCTTCCAGGAACTGTTCGCGCGATTCCCCGACGCAGTGGCCCTCGAACCCCCGGTCCGGCTGCGTTCTGTCCAGGTCAACGGAATCAAGTCTTTGAAGGTGCGGCTGTGATGAGCGAAACCACGACGAACGACACGACCTCGGTAGACGCTGCCGCCTACGCCGTGGTCGCGGTCGATCTGGAGGTATGTGAGGCCGCCGGCGTCTGCACCCGGATGGTCAAGGATGTCTTCGAACTCGACGACGACGACATCCTCCACATCAGACGGCAGCCGGACACTGTCGAACTCGACAAGCGCGTACGCATGGCGGTGCGCCGCTGCCCGAAGCAAGCCCTCTTCCTCGAGGACTGACCGACCCGCACCCGGTTGCTCTGCCGCGTGCCGAGAGCACACGGCAGAGCAACCACTTCGAATCCTCCTTCGAACGGAGAAAGAACAATGCCCAAGATCACTTATGTCTCCTCGACAGGGCACACGACGATCGTCGATGCCGACGAGGGCACCACGGTCATGCGTGCTGCGATCGCCAACGGCGTCGACGGCATCTTCGCCGAGTGCGGCGGCCAGACCATGTGCGCCACCTGCCACGTCTACCTCGACGACCAGTTCACCCAGTCGTTCCCTGCCGTCGACGAGGACGAGGACGAGATGCTCGAAGCCACCGCATGCGACCGGCTGGACACCAGCCGGCTCTCCTGCGGACTGGTGGTGACCGACGCCCACGACGGGCTGGTGGTTCACATGCCGGAGAGTCAGCGATGACCACGCCGGGCACCGTCGTCATCGTCGGCGCCGGCCATGCCGGCGTCCAGGCAGCCTTCTCGCTACGCGAGGAAGGGTACGACGGGGACATCCAGCTGCTCACCCGTGAGCGCTGGATGCCGTACGAACGGCCGCCCCTGTCCAAGGCGTGGCTCAAAGCCGGAGACCACCACGTGGACGATCTCTACTTCCGTAGCCCGGAGTCCTATGCCGACAAGAAGATCGACCTGATCCGGGGCGTCACGGTGGAGCGGATCGACCGGACGTCGGCGACGCTCGAATGCTCCGACGGAGTCTCGCGCCGATACGACCACCTGGTCCTCGCACCCGGCGCGGTGCCACGCCGTCTGACTCTCCCCGGTAGTGATCTCGCCGGCGTGTGCCATCTGCATACGATCGACGATGCGCAGCAGTTTCTGCAGCGCATCGACGGCGCACGCTCGGTGGTGGTGATCGGCGGCGGCTTCATCGGCCTCGAGGTGGCCGCCGCCGCCCGGGCCCGCGGGCTCGACGTCGTCGTCCTCGAAGCGGGAACACGGCTCATGCAACGCGCAGTCACCTCCCGGACCTCGACGTTCTTCGATCGGGTGCACCGCTCCCACGGCACCGATGTCCGGTACGGCGCCCTGGTCGAAGCCCTCGGTGGTGACGATGCCGGGCGGGTCGGCGCGGTGCACCTGGCAGGTGGTGAAGTCCTCGAGGCCGACGTCGTCGTGGTCGGTATCGGTGCCTGCCCGGCCACTGGGCTCGCCGAGGAGGCGGGTCTACGGGTCGGCGACGGCATCGTCGTCGACGAGTTGCTGACCACGTCCGACCCGCAGATTTCGGCCATCGGTGACTGCGCCCGCTTCCCACACGACCATCAGTCGATGCGTCTCGAGTCCGTTCAGAACGCCGTCGATCACGGTCGGTGCGTGGCCGGCAAACTCGCCGGCCGACCGCAGCCGTATCCCGAGGTCCCGTGGTTCTGGACCGAACAGCACGGTTGCAAGTTGCAGATCGCCGGTCTGCTGACCGGGTACGACGCGAATCTGGTCCTCGGCGACGTCGAGGCACGCAAGTTCACCAATCTGTGCTGGAAGGACGGGGTGTTCGTCGGTGCGGAATCGATCAACCGCCCCGGGGATCACATCGCGGTCCGGCGACTGTTGTCGATGACCCCGGGCCACAGGCCGAGCATCGAGACGGCGACCGCGGAGGGATTCGAACTCAAGGAGTTCGCCAAGAGCGCCCAGCGTGCTGCGGACCTGCGAGAGGTGACCACATGACCGCTGTGTCCGGAGCGTCTACGCCCGGAGTGCCCGCGATCTCGAACGGACGGTGACGACGAGTGGTAGCGAGCGCGTTCCCCATGATGTTCTTGGCGGGGGTATTGGTGGTGACCACGGTGGCCGCCCTGGTCCAGGGCAGCCTGGGATTGGGACTTGCTCTGGTGGCCAGTCCGGCTCTGATCGTCGTCGACCCGGCTTTCGTCCCGTTTCCCGCCCTGATTTCGGCGTTGATCGCCAGTGTGTGGACGATGTGGCGTGATCGCCGGTCCGGTATCGCCGACAAGTTCGTCTGGACACTGGTCGGGATCCCCATCGGTATCCCGGTGGGGGTGCTGCTGCTGCAGGTTCTGCCGACCACGGTGCTGATGCTGGGGCTGGGTCTGATGGTGCTCGTTACCGCCCCGCTGGCGGTCACCGCCTCGGGGATCCGCCCCACCAGTGGGTATTTGGGCGTCGGCGGGTTGTTGTCGGCGCTGGCGGGCACCACGGTGGGACTGACCGGACCGACAGTGGCCATCGTCTACAACCGGCTGCCCCCTGCGGTGCTGCGGATGACGATGGCGGTCTATCTGTCCGTCGTCCAGACGATCGCCGTGGTGGCGCTGGTCTTGGCCGGTCGAGCCACTCGTGACGTCCTCGTACTCGCTGCCCTCACCGTTCCCGGGACGGTGCTCGGTCTCGCGTTGTCCGGCCCCCTTGCCCGGCGCATCAACCCCCGCACGGCCCGCATCGCCGTCGTCGTCGTGTGCGGCACGGCCGGAGCCAGTCTGACGGTGAAGGCGCTCGCTGAGGTGATCACGGCCGGCGTGTGAGACACCCTGTGCCCGGCCCGGGTTGTCCGGACGAGAAGGAGGTAGCGTGGTCGTCGACGACCAGACCGCAACGATCGACCCGAGGACGCACGTGCAGGACAGACCTTTCGGGGCCGCACCGGCCACCGCCCAGGAACGCATCCTCGAGGCCGCCGTGAGTCTGATGGCGACGAAGGCGCCCAGCCAGATAGCCGGCCGCGAGCTGGCCAAGAAGGCCGACGTGAACTACGGCCTGATCCATCGGCACTTCGGCAGCAAGAACAACGCATGCAAGGAAGCGTTCCAGCGTCTTGCCGGCAGCTATGTCGAGCAGGCTCGCCGAGCCGGCGACCGCAACTGGTTGCTGACGTTGGGACTGCATCCCGAGTACCGCGACCTGTGGCGGATCCTCGCCCATGCCGCCATGGACAGCGACTCGCTTGTCATTCTCGGCTGGGACTATCCCCTGCTCCGGGAGCAACTGGCAGTCCGCACCACGGCGGTACAGCGCGGGGACGATGCCGCGCAGACGAAAGCTGCTCTGGCAACGGCTTTTTCGCTGGCATTCGGATGGACCGTGTTCCAGCCGTTCCTCGCCCAAGCTCTCGAACTGAACGACGAGGACCGCACCTTCGTCGATGCTGCCATCACAGAACAGATCCAGAAAATCTGGTGACCGTGTGCCCCGGTCGGGCATCGATCCGCGAGGGGCACGACGGTGACGCCGAATATCGGTCGTCGGTCACCCGCTGGGTAAGTCGACGCCGATCCGGCTCAGCGTCCGAGTGCGCTCACGAGCCGGTCAGGCCCTCGAGCATCAACTCGTAGACCTGTTGGGCGCGGACGTCGAGTTCGTCGACCGGGATGCCGGTGTCCCGGGCGAAGGCTTCCCGGAAGATGCAGTACCCCATGTAGGTTGCTGCGGTCATCACGTGCATGACCAGGGCGTCCGCGTCCGGCGGCAGGTGGCCGGTCTGTTGGTCCCGGGCCAGGTTCGCCAGTGTCTGCTCCAGTTCGGGAAAAACGGTGAAATCCTCGTCGCCGTCGTGTGCCAGCAGCGCCTCGAGGCGGGTCCGCTCCGGATCTGCGAGCGCTTGCCGGAACATCCACTTCCGTCTGTCGGCGAACCCCATGACGCGGTGGGTCGAACGAGCCTCTCGGTCCGCGAGGAAACGTTCGTTCAAGGCCGCCCGTAGCAGCGCCTCCCGGGTGCCGAAGTACTGGTAGATCTGGACGCGGTTGACACCCGCTTCCGCCGCTACTTCCTGCAGGTTCAGGCCGGCAAGTACACCGTTGCGCTCGAGTAGCCGCAGAGCGGCCGCCATCAGGTCCGCCTCGGTCTGGGCGCGATCGCGTTTGCGACGGCGGGATACCGGCGTCGCTGTGTCGCTGGTCGTGGGCTCGGGTTCGCTGGGCACGCTCGCTCCTGTGGTCGGTCGAATTGCCTCTTGCCAAGTGACGAGCGTCATAATAACATTCTGTACTTACAAAGTGTACTTACGTTCTGTAAGTATCTGACCAGTTCCTTCTGCTTCATCGTCATCCCCGTCGTCATCGGAGTCACCATGCCTTCACTTCCCCTACGCGGCGTCCGCGTACTCGACCTGTCCACCGTGCTCGCCGCGCCCGTCACCGCCACTCTCCTCGGCGACTTCGGCGCGGAGGTGGTCAAGGTCGAGGAACCCGGCCGCGGAGACTTCACCCGCGGTCGGGCGGCCGAACCCGGCGGCCGGTCGCTCCAATGGCTCCAGGAGGGCCGCAACAAGAAGTCGATTACTCTCGATCTGCGTCGATCTCGTGGGCGCGAGCTGCTGCGTCGGCTCATCCCGAACTTCGACATCGTCGTCACGAACTACCGGCCCCCGACGATGGAGCGGTGGGGCCTGGCCCCCGACGATCTGCGTGCACTGCACCCGGCCGGCATCTTCGTCTTTATCACCGGGTACGGCCTGACCGGCCCCTACCGCGACAGGGGCTCGTTCGACCGAATCGCCAGCGCATACTCCGGACTGACCTACGTCAGCGGCGAACCGGACCGGCCTCCGGTGCGCAGTGGATTCTCGGTCATCGACTTCATGAGCGCCTATCTGTCCGCCTTCGCAGCCATGGTCGCCCTGCGCGAACGCGAGGTCAACGGCGGCGAGGGCCAGATCGTCGACCTGGCCCTGTACGAAGCCGGATTCCGTGCGGCCGAAGACGCCTACCTCGCCTACTCCGCACACGGTGAGATCCGCGAACGCCTCGGAAACAAGAATCCGTACATCGTGCCCGCGTCCGACTTTTCGACACAGGACAACCGCATCGTGTCCCTGCACGCCGGAACCGACACACTTTTCGCCCGCCTGTGCGACGTCATGGGCCAGCCGCGGCTCGCGCAGGATCCGCGGTTCCACACTCGGCATGCCCGCTCGGCGAACCAGGATGCGCTCTACGCCCTCATCGAGGAGTGGACCGCCACCTACAGCGCGGACGACGTCGTCAAGCTACTCACCGACGCGGGGGTGCCGGCCTCTCCTGTGATGAGCATGGCCGACATCGCCGTCGACCCGCACTACCGCGACCGTGGCACGCTCGTCGCCGTCGACGACGAGGAATTCGGTGCCGTCGACATGGTCGCCCCGCTCCCGCACCTGTCCGGCACGCCCGGCCGCATCCGCAGTCTCGGACCCCGCCTCGGACAGCACACCGACGAGATCCTTTCCCGGGAACTCGGTGTGAGCGACGACGAGCTGCAGCGTCTGCGCGCCGACCACACCATCTGACATCCCCCTCATCACCCAGGAGACAAATCATGGCCACCCCGACCCGCATCGTCGTACAGGACGACAAGGACGGCCCCCTCGACATCCGCGAGATCACCCTGCCCGACCCCACCCCGCATCAGGTGCTGGTCGAGATGATCGCCACCGGCGTCTGCCACAGCCAGCTCTTCTGGATGCACCAGAATCGCACCGCTCCGATGCTCTTCGGTCACGAAGGCTACGGCGTCGTCACCGCCACCGGTAGCGCCGTCACCACCGTCGCCCCCGGCGACACCGTCATGGTCACCTGGCTGCCGCGCACATCGGTCTCGCGGCGTCCGGAGGTCTCCGGCGTCGAGCTGCCGGACGGCACCCGCGCGCAGTCACCCAACGTCTACACCTGGGCCGAGCACGCGCTGGTCGACGAACTCTACATCTACCCCCTCACCGGCCACACCCACGACGAAACCGTCTCGATCGTCGGATGCGCGATCTTCACCGGAGCCGGCTCGGTGATCCACTCCGGCGCGCTGGAGCCAGGAGGAACCGTTGCCGTGTTCGGTGTCGGCGGCGTCGGCCTCGCCGCCATCGCCGGGGCGAGACAACTCGGCGCACAGCACATCGTCGCTGTCGACCGCATCGCCCGAAAACTCGACTTCGCCAAGCAATTCGGCGCCACCGAACTGATCGACGCCACCACGACCGACCCGGTCGCACGCATCCACGAGCTGATCCACCGCCCCGGCTACGAAACCGGCGTCGACCTGGCACTCGACTGCGTCGGCGCTGAAATCACCACCCGCCAGGCACTGAAATCCGTCCGCAAGGGTGTGCTCGGCAGCCACCGCGGTGGCACCGCCTCCATCGTCGGTCTTCCCCAGGGGGAATTTCCCGTCGACGTCCCCGAACTGCTGTACGGCCAGAAGTCGCTCTCCGGGGCGCTCGCCGGTTCGTGTCAGCAGGAAGACATCGGCACCTTCCTGGACTGGTACGCCGACGGAGCTCTCGACCTGCAGGCACTGGTAACCAACCGGTACCCGTTCGACGACATCGTCCGCGCCGTCGACGACCTCGCCCACGGTGCAGTCCTCGGTCGCGCCATCGTCACCACGTAAACGCCGGCCGCGCCCCGCTCACACCCACCACACCCCGTCCTCAGCTCGAAAACTCCCGCGCCCCCTTCACCGACTCTCCCGTTCGGAGCGACAATGGTAGATCGCACGCAAGTCCAGGCCCCGGCAACTCCCCCAGGAGATCCCGTCACCACGCCCCTTCGATCCGCGACCACCCGCTACGCCAAAGGCGCCTGGTGGGTCACCTTCCTGTTGTTCATCTTCATGGTGATCAACTTCGCCGACAAGGCGATCCTCGGTCTCGTCGCCAAACCGCTCAGCGAAGAGTTCGGCCTCGACGCCGTCGCATACGGACACGTCGCCAGCAGCTTCTATCTGCTGTTCAGCATCGCTGCCTTCGTGGTCGGTCTGCTGGGAGATCGCATCCCCACCCGATGGCTGCTGCTAGGTCTGGCCCTGATGTGGGCACTCACGCAGATCCCCATGCTGTTCACCACCAGCACAGCAGTACTCATCGCCACCCGTGTACTCCTCGGCGCTGCCGAAGGCCCCGCATACGGCACAGCGAACCACGCACTGCACAAGTGGTTCGACGACCGCCACCGGCAAGTCCCCAGCAGCATCATGACCGCCGGCGCATGCGTCGGTCCCCTGATCGCCGCACCGGCACTGACCTGGGTCATCGTCAACTACGGCTGGCGCGCCGGGTTCGGCGCCCTGGCCGTCATCGGATTCATCTGGTGCGCGCTGTGGGCGACCGTCCGCCGAGAAGGCCCCCTCGGCAACGCCGTCGACCTCGACACCCCTGCACCCGACACGGAAACCGAAACCGAAACCGGCCGGGACAGTGAGGTATCCCTCCTCCAGATCATCCGCTCCGGCACCTGGATCGGCGCCACGCTCCTCGTCTTCGCCGCCTACTGGGGTATGTCCATCGCAGTGGCATGGCTGCCGCGCTACATGCAGGACGGACTCGGCTACTCGACCACCACGATGGGCAACCTCGTGGCCCTGTCCTGGACCATCGGCGCGGTGTTCATGATCGGGGGCGGCTGGATCTCCCAACGCCTGACCACCAAGGGAATCCCCACCCGCATCTCCCGAGGCATCTTCGGATCCGCCCTCGTCCTTTCCGGCGGTCTCGCTGCCTTCGTCGGTGTCCGCACCGGCTCTCCGATCGCGAGTCTCCTGCTTCTCATGGTCGCTGTCGGTGCACCCACAGCCGTCTACGCCATGGGGCAGACCTTGATCAGTGAGATCGCCCCTCTTCGTCGCCGAGGAGCAGCACTCGGCCTTCATGTCGGGATCTCCACCGTCGCGGGCATCATCGCCCCGACCGTCATGGGCAACCTCATCGCCGCCGGCACCGATCCGCTGTCCGGTTTCACCAAGGGATTCGACGCTCTGGCCCTCGTCCTGATCGTTGCGGCCGTGGCCGGAGCACTTCTCATCCGGCCGGAGAAAGACACACAACGCCTCAGCTTGAAAGTGTGACCACGAAGCACGCCTTCTAGTGTCGAGGGCTCCAGATCCGGTGTGCCCGCGGTGAAGACCGCGGGCACACCGCACACGAAACAATCCGGCAACGGCACCTCGATGGGTCCGTGCTCGACCTGACCGGGCCGCCCTCCCGGACCGGTGCGGGTCCGCCGCGATTCCGGGGCTGGGCCGCCGCGATTCCGGGGTTGGGCCGCACCCGCGGCGCCGCCGGACTGCATCGAAGGCCGTCGCGGCGGGTAGGTTCGAGGTACGCGTACCGCACACACCCGACCCACAGGAGGCGGAAGATGGCGACGCCGCAGGAGTCGGCGCCCGACGCATGGGCGGCAGTGTTTGCGCGCATGTCGGGGGTGCTGCTGTCGGAGCAGACCGTGACCACGGTTCTGAAATTGATCACCTCGCTGGCCAAGGACACGTTGCCTGGGTCCGCTGGGGCCGGGGTCACCCTGCTCGGCGAGGGCGGCAGCCGACGGACGTCGGCGGCGACCGGACCGGTGGTCGAGCGGCTCGATGCGCTGCAGTACGAGCTCGGCGAGGGACCGTGTGTGACCGCATCGCACGACGGAGTCGTGGTGCGGGTCGACGACCTGACCGAGGAGCGGCGGTGGCCGCGGTGGTCCCCGCGGGCGGCACGGGAAGGGATGCGCGCGACGCTCAGTGCTCCGCTGCTGCACGCCGACCGATGCCTGGGTGCGATCAAGGTGTATTCGACCCGACCGCACGACTACACCGCGGCGAGTGAGGACATCCTGCGCCGGTTCGCCGCCCAGGCGGCCATCCTGTTGGCCAACATGCACACCCTCGCCGCGGCCGAACAGCTCGGCGAAAAGCTCACCGAGGCTCTGCGTACCCGCGATGTGATCGCCACGGCGAAGGGCATGCTGATGCTGCGCGAACACCTCGATTCCGAACAGGCCGCACGCCGGCTGCTCGAGCTGTCCGCGAGCCGGCGTGTCCCGGTACGAGAGGTGGCCACGGCAATCGTCGCCTCCGCCGGCACGGAATCGGTGTGAGGACCTGGCGATGCGGTTTTTCCCCGACGGCGAGCATCGTCACCGGTTCCTCGCTGCCCTGCGGGCTGCGGGGCTCGAGGTGGAGGAATTGTGGTTGCGGTACTTCGCTCTCGGTGGCGAAGCCGGCAAGGTCGAGATCGAGGCCTATCTCAACGGGTTGCTGCCGCTGCCGTCGCTGCAGCACGATCTGCTCGCCCATGCGATCAACGAACGTCTCGACGAACTCGCCCCACCGCGGGCTCCGTATGCCACCGAGCTGCCTCCCGAACTCGTTGCGCCGACAGGCTCGACCGGTACGCACGGGAACCAGGATGCCTCGGCCGGCTGCAACGAGCCTGACGGCTGCGACGAGCCCAGTGACAGCGATGCGGCGGACGAGCGCGACGACGATCCCGGCGGTGGCGAGGGCGGGGGAACTGCGTCGGATCGGTAGCGCAGTGTGGGCGTTGCCTGGGGGCCTACACGCCGAACCCCGCCGGCAGCAGGGGCGTGGCCGGCGGGGTCGGCTCCGCCGGGCGTAGGTGATGCAGAACTCGCCTCCGGCGGCCGGGGTCGTCGGTGCAGGGGGGTGACGGACGACCCTTCACGTCGAAGGTTACGCCGTTTCGGTCGGTCCGTGGGATGAACGGGAACGGCACGGTGTAATGGGCAGCCGACGGCATCGCAGTCGGCGCTTGTCTTCGTTTTCTGGTGAGTGTATTCGTTTTTCGGAAGAAGGAGGGACGGATCGTCACCGATAGCGCGCAGCGTGTGGTTCTCGCGAGGCCGCGGTGCTGCGCCGGTGCTGGACGATGTGCTGTCGCGAAGGCCCGAGCCCTGGATTCGGTTCGTGACTTCTACAGTCCCGACGCCGATCTCCAGGCCCTCACCGGGAGCAACAACGATGCCGCGGCGAGCGGGCCCTTGCCGTGGTGACGTGCCGCGCCGGGCGAAACCAGAACCCTGAAAGCGCCGATGCCCGCCTCTACGGCTCCGTTCGAGGGACCGCACCCCCCGGAAGCTGGCGGCGCCGATCCGCGCTGATCGATCCGGCAGCTGACTATGAGATCAACTCGGCCGGTCGGGCTCCTCGTACAGTGTGCGATGCGGCGGTCGGCCGTACACAGTGCGATATTGCGTCGCGAACCGGGACGGGGTGGAAAATCCGCACCGGGTGGCGATCGCAGCGACGGTCTCCCCTCGGCTCGGGTCGCCGGCCCGCAGCTGCCGGTGGGCTCGCTCGAGCCGAACCGATCGTAGGTATCGCATCGGGGTGCTGTGGTAGTGCCGCACGAAAGCGTACTGCAATGCCCGAGCGCCGACTCCGGCTGCGGCAGCGATATCGCCCAACCGGATCGGCTGGGCCGCATGCGATTCGATGAACGCCACTGCCCGCCGCACGGCTGGCGGCACGGTGGCCGCTTCCAGCACCAGCCGGACCGGCGTCGGCTCGTCGCCACGGCCGGAGCCGAGCACTGCCTCGGCCAGCTGCTGCATCGGCTCACCCGACTGCCGCGACGCCAGCAGCAGCACCTCACGGGCGCCGTCGACGTCGAGCCGATACCGCTCCATCAGTACTCCGGTGGCCCGCTCGATCACCGCACGCGACGCCCATGCCTGCTCCGGCACCGTCCGCTCCTGGGCTGGCGCGCCCCGCACCACCGTATGGCTCCCCGAATGCTGGTCCATCCGACGATCACACCACCTCGAGCCTCCGCAACGCCAGGACCCGCGAACACCGGGACCCGCGACGGCTGCGCCGGTTGCGCCCGGATCCTGTGGGGGTGGCTCAGTACGCGGCAGTACCTGCCGACATCGCGGCCCCTGGTCACTACGGGGCGAAGCGGAGGTGGATCCGGTTTGCGGCCGCCGGTGCGCGCTCAGCGCGTCGGGACCGGACTGGGAGTGAGATGACGGTGCAGGACACCGAGGCCGTAGAAGCCCGCTCCGGGAGCAGCCGCCAGGGCGAGGGCGGCGACGGCCGGTGGGACCTGACCGCCGTGCGCGAGCAGGATCTGGGTCGGTGACTGCAGGGCGGTCACGCAGCATCCGGTCCAGACGATCAGCCAGGCGAGCCGCGGCCACCGTCGGGCGAACAGGAACGGGACCACGAACGCCGCCACGCTCAGCACCCCGGTGACGACCAGCACGGTCCGCTGGGCCGGCAGTTCCATCCCCTGCGGGCCGCTGCCCCCGGGGCCGACCACGCCCCAATACCCCATCGCCACGCCGAACGGCACCAGCCCCAGGGCACCGGCGACGGTCGCCGGTGTCGGCGGTCGCCGGGGCGGCGAGACGAGCAGATGTCCCCACCGCTCGGTCACATGGGTGAGCACCAGGACGGCCGTCGCCACGGCCAGCACCCCGAACCCGCTGTAGACGATGCCGAACACCCACGGCGCCAGGCCCGAGTCACCGGCCGGCTGCGCCTCGCCCGTGACCGCGAGTTGGACCGCCAGTCCGAGGGGCAGACCGAGCAGGATCGGGGCCAGCAGTCCGGTGGCTCCGGCGCCCAGGACGAACACCAGCGCGGCTGGCACCTGTCGGGCCCACGGCCGCGTCAAGGCC
The DNA here is from genome assembly GCF_047782815.1 of Rhodococcus indonesiensis. Taxonomy (NCBI): domain Bacteria; kingdom Bacillati; phylum Actinomycetota; class Actinomycetes; order Mycobacteriales; family Nocardiaceae; genus Rhodococcus; species Rhodococcus indonesiensis. The sequence continues at coordinate 135,411 of NZ_CP180630.1, forward strand.
GCCAGGAAGATCACCGCGATCAGCATCAGCACGACCGTGATGCCGTTCCCGGCGACGAACCGGGCGCCGGCCATCTCGGCCGACCCGGCGGCATCGATCGTCCCGACCGTGGACCCGGTGAGCCAGAGAAGCTTCAACACCACATACGGCACCGTCGCTGCCACCGCGACCGCAAGGGCTGTCTGCTGCAGGGGGAAATGCATCCGGGACATCGCACTCCTCATGTGGAGGAACCTATCTAGATGACGATCTCTAATATGCGGGCCGGAGTCGTCGCCGTCAAGTGGGTGGACCCGGACCCGCAGGCTTCGCAGCGCGGACGCGGAACCGACACTGCACGAGTGAGGAGACCCGCGTGGGTGCGGTCAAGCCGGGTTGTCGTCCAGGAGAGCGATGGCCCGCACCGCGGCCGCGACCGGCTCGTCCATCCACTCCGGGATCGGCCCCCCGATCCGGCCCCGGATCATGCCGTACGGCGTGTCACGGCAAGCCAGTGCCACCAGCTCGAGGCCCCGGGCCGTCACGCGCCCGTAGCGGCGCAGGGTGAGGTCCGCGAGGTGCTCGGCCACCGGATCGTTGAGTCCCTCGAGGTCGGCTGCCAGGTCGGGGGGCGGGTCGGCTGCCAGATCCGCATAGCGATACAGCGTCAGCGTGCGGGCCTCGGGCGGATGGGCGCGGCAGAAGCGGGGGATCAGCAGGGCGGTCGCGACGATCCCCTCGACCGGGTCCTCGATCTCACGCACGGCGGCGAACATCTCGTGGAACTGCCGCACACACCGTACCCACGCCGAGACGAACAGCGAATGCCGCGACCGGAATCGGTGATAGATCGATCCCGACGGCGCCCCCAGCATCGTCGTCACGTCGGCCACCGTCGCGCCGTGTCCGCGCTCGTAGGCCACTCGGACGGTCGCATCCAGGATCTCGTCCCGCGAGTAGAGAGCACGCCTGGCCACACCGACACCCTAGTACGCATCCGGGCGAGCCCCTCCAGATGATGCCGCCCTGCTGTCGCACTCGGAGCGAAGGTGATTCCCCGAATCCGGCCGCGTCGCCCGAGATGCGGTCACCGGCCCCAGCGCCCGAATCGACCCGTGTACCTCACGGCGGATCGGACCCGCTTCGATTGCTGCGCAGCAGTTGTCGCAAATCCTGGTTCGGCGCCGGTGGAGTATCGACCACTGCGAGGAACACTCGACACCGAAAGGTCGGTCTCCGTCGACAACTTCGGCCTCGGCCGAAGTCGGACACCTCGTTCTCGGAGGTCGTCGATGGTATGTGGGATCAGGGGTCAGAGCCCGGGTATCCGGGGCAGTTCCGGTAGGGGGAGCGGCGGCGGAGGCGGGGGAAGTGTCGGTAGCTGGAACTGTGGCAGACCGGGTACGAGCGGGGCTGGTTCCGGCGGGGGTGCAGGAGCCGATGCGTCGGCAGGCGCACTGTTCTGCGTCTGCGGGGTGAAGGGTGCCTGAGTCGTGCTCTGGGTTTGCGGCTGGTCCACGGTACGACCGTCACTCTGACTTGTGGCCGGCGGCTGCGTGCCGGCCACCGGTGGGGTGCTTCCCGGAGGCGGAGCTACCGCCGGGATCTTCGTGGGCTGTGGCAACACTGCTTGCCGCGCCGGTGCCTGGGTGCTCTCTTGCGTGACGGTGGGATCTGCGTCGGAACCCTGCAGCAACGCGGTGCCGAGGCCGATCGCAGCGACGGCGGTGACGACACTGCCGGCGAGAAGAAGGCGCCGGCGCTTCCGCGACGGTGCGGTGGTGTCGACGGTGTGCCGGGTGTCGACGGTGTCGCTCGTCTCGTGTGGCGCGGTTACCTCGGTCGGCAACACGACCGCGCCGGTTGCCGGGCGGGCCAGCAGCGCCGCCCCCTCCGCCGCCACGAGTTCGGGCTGTGCGGGCACGATCACCGGAAGCTCGAGCCACGACTCCATCACGGAGGTGACCAGCGGAATGTTCGCGCCGCCCCCGATAAGAACCGCGGCGTCGGGGGTGCGTCCCGAGCGGCGGATGACCTCACGGGTGAGGCGGGCCGACGCCTTCACAGGGCTGTCGATGAGCGAATCGAAGTTGTCCTGGGAGAGCAGCAGCAGGCCACCGTCGCCCGGCACGCACACCGCGCCCTTGGTGGACAGCTGCTCCTTCGCGTCGCGGCACCTGGCGGCGAGGGCGAGCTGTGCTGCGGTGTCGTCGGGCTGGGTGAAGCGGTGCAGTGCGAGGTGGTGGTCGTAGATCAGCCGGTCGACGAGGTCGCCGCTGATCTGGTCCGAGCGTGCGGTGCTCAGCACGATCCCGGTGGTGCGGTCGACGACGGTGACGGTGAGGCCGGAACTGCCGAGGTCGTAGAACACAAGCGTCTCGTGGTCGCCGAGCCCTCCGGACGTCTCCAGCATCTCGAGCGCGGCCGTCACTTCGGGCACCAGGTGGAAGTTGCCGATCTCCAGTCGGGCCATCGCGGCCTGGACGGCACCGGCCTGCGCCTGGTTCCGGTACGCGACGCCGATGGCGTCTACCTCGTCGATCTCGTCGGTTTCGGTGAGCACCGTTTCGAGGGATTCGGCGGTCGGGTCCCCCGGCCGTTCGAGCGTTGCGGTCACCGACCGTGACCGGAAGATCGGGCCGTCGGGGCTCTCGGCGTCGCGGCATGCGAAGCGCACAGCGCTGGCCCCGACCGACACACCGAGAACTGACGTCATGACGCCGACTATAACGGTTCGGTCACGGGTCGTGCGAGGTGCCGACCCGGCCGGATCAGCCCGCGACGTCGTGCAGATGGTGCTCGACGTCGTGCAGCAGGTATCGACACAACTGCGCGACGGTGAACCTGCGGCCGTCACTGCGCAGGCCGTCGCGCTCCCAGTCCTCGACGCCCTCGACGATGTCCACGGTCTCGTCGGTGCGTGCCGCGATCTGCCGGGCGACCCCGGCGGGATCTGCTGCCCAGAACCGCCGACGGATCGCCTCGGCCTCGCCGTCGTAATCGGCGAACACCGGGGTGTCCTCGGTGATCATCGCCCGCACCCGTTGTCCGAGGACGGAGATGAGGTCACGCGAGTGGCAGGCGTACTCGAGCGCCGACCACACCGTCGCAGCGGGACGTTCGGCGACGTCCGGCCGCTGCAGCACGGCCTGCCAGCGGGGCACGCCCGCTCGCAATCGTGCACCGGTCGTGGCCGGATCGTGCGGTGTGTACCCGCATTCGGGGCACCCTCCGTCGAGCACGAAGGTCCAGTCGCGCGTGTCGGGCGTAGCGGGTTCGGGCGCGGTGTCCATGGCACCCATGGTGCCGCTGTACGGGTTCTTCCGGATCCGGATCGATCGCGCAGGTGAGGTTCGCCGCGGTATCGCTGTCGCGGCCTTACCGGGCGACCTCGCGGCGGTCGTCGGCGAGCCGTCGCGTGCGGCCGGCCCGGTCGAGTTGGTCGAGCAGCGGGAGCACCACCCGGCGGGTCGTCTGCAGCCGCTCGCGCGCGGCACTGGTCGTGAACGGCTGTTCGAGTTCCCGGAGCCGTGCGACGGCTGCGTCGCCGGCGTCGGGGAGCAGGACGATCCCCGGCGCGACCCGCCACAGCTGCCCGCTGCGGTGCGCCGCTCCCAGAGCGCGGTCGTCGAGGCCGAGTTCGCGAAGCCGGTCGGCGGTCGGGGCGACGAACGGAGCGGCCAGGAGGTCGCGGCGCACCGCGTCGACGGCCTTCCGGACGTCGCTCGGCAGCACGTCGGCGCCGGGTCCGACGACCCGGCCTCCGACGACCCGCAGCGGCGGGCGCACCAGCGCTCGGACCAGGTCGGGGGCAGGGAGTCGCAGCTGCGAGGCCAGAACGGTCAACGGGACGGCCGGATCCAGCGGGTGTGCGCGGGCATGCTCCTCGACGAGTGCGGGCAGCCGGTCGGCGACCGCTTTCGCGAAGGCGGGTCCGGCGAGCCACGGCCCGACCACCAGGTGGTCGCCCTCCTGGCGAGGAATGCCCAGCTGACGTAGCCGATCCTGGTGCAGGAGTCCGCGGCGGCCGAGCTCGTCGGCCAGGTGTGGAGTGCCGTCGGCGCCCGCGAGTCGGCGGGCGCGGCGTGCCGCGGCACCGCGGCGCCGCAGGCGGGGCGGGTCCGGATCGAGTACGTCGGCCCGCCAGATCATTCGGCGGCCCGGGTCGCGCAGCAGGGCACGGTCACCGATTCGGAGTGGCAACGTCCGGTCGAGGGTGAGTCTGACGAGATCGTCTCCGAGTGGGCGGCAGCGGACACCGACGTCCGCGGCCCCGACGTGCAGCACGGGGCTGACAGGGGGCCGGTCCGAGCCCGTGATGCGCACGTCCACGACGGAAGTGTGGTGCCACGCGCCGGGGGTCACGAGCACACTGCCCCGGGCCAGGTCGTCGATTCGGCCGGCGACATTGAGAGCGACCCTGGCCACGCCGCTCACCGCCTCCCGGTCGCGCCCGAGTGCCTGAACCCCGCGCACCCGCAGCGGTGTGTCACCGAGAGCGAGGGTGTCGCCGACCCGGACCGTCCCGGCGGGAAGCGTCCCGGTGACGACGGTCCCGGCTCCGCGCACGGTGAACCGGCGGTCCACCCAGAGCCGGACATCGGCGTCCGGGTCCGGGTCCGGCAGGGCGGCGACCATCGTCGTCAGAGCGGCGCGGAGGTCGTCGAGGCCCTCTCCGGTGTGGCCGCTCACGGCGACGACGGGAGCCCCCGCCAGACCGGTGCGAGCGACCTCCGCGGCGGCCCGCGCGGCGGCGGGACCCGGATCGGCGAGGTCGGCGCGGGTCACCGCGACGACCGCGTGCCGCACACCCAGGGCGTCGAGCGCGGCGAGGTGCTCGGCCGCCTGGGGCATCCACGGGTCGTCGGCGGCCACCACGAACAGGGCGGCCGGGACCGGGCCCACCCCGGCGAGCATGGTGGTCAGGAACCGCTCGTGTCCGGGGACGTCGACGAAGGCGACCTCTCCCACCCCCGGCCAGGAGGTCCAGCAGTAGCCCAGCTCGATGGTCAGCCCCCGCCGCTGTTCCTCGGCCAGCCGATCGGGGTCGGCCCCGGTCAGCGCTTTCACCAGCGTGGACTTGCCGTGGTCGACGTGCCCCGCGGTCGCGACGACGTGCATCAACGCTCCTCGAGCTCGGCGGCGCGTCGTACGGCATCGACCAGGTCGTCGTCCTCCTCGGGAGCGACCGTCAGCAGGTCGAGCAGCAGTCGGCCACGCTCGAGGCGGCCGACGACGGGGGGCTCGCCCCGGCGCAGCGGACCGGCGAGGCGCTCGGGCAGCGCGATCGCGATGCTGGGCAGGACCACGTCCGGGGCTCCGCCGCCGCCCACCACGCCTTCGGAATCGACCACCTCCGGCTCCGTTTCGGCCGGGAGCGCCGCGCAGATCGTCCGGGCCCGGTGCCGAAGGTCGTCCGGCCGGCGGGCCAGCGCAGCCGGTACGGGAGGCGTCGGTCCGGTCAGCGTGGCCTCGAGCGCCGCCAGGGTGAGCTTGTCGACGCGCAGCGCACGGGCGAACGGGTCGCGTCGCAGCCGCTCCACCAGTCCGGCCTCGCCGAGCAGCAGCCCGGACTGCGGGCCCCCCAGCAGCTTGTCGCCCGAGGCGGTCACGAGGTCGGCTCCGGCGCGCAGCATGCTGGTGGCGTCGGGCTCGTTCGGCAGGCGCGGATGAGGGGCGAGCAGTCCCGACCCGATGTCGGCCACGACGGGAACGCCCAGTCCCGTCAGCTCCCGGACCGACACCGACGACGTGAAGCCGCTGACCGTGAAGTTGGAGGGATGCACCTTGAGAACGAAGGCGGTGTCGGAGTCGACCGCCGTGGCATAGTCGCTCAGGCGCACCCGGTTGGTCGTACCGACCTCCCGCAGCCTGGCGCCCACCGACTCCAGCAACTCCGGGATCCGGAAGCCGTCGCCGATCTCGACCAGCTCGCCCCGCGCGATCACGACCGAACGGCCACCGCGGGCGAGCACCCGGGTGACCAGTGCGAGGGCGGCGGCGCCGTTGTTGACCACGTGGACGGCGCCGGCGTCGGGCACCTGCGCGGCGAGTGCCTCGAGAGCGCCGCGCCCGCGCCGGCCGCGCCTGCCGGTGGCCAGATCGAGCTCGACGTCGGTAGCGCCGGCCGCCGTGCTCACGGCGTCCACCGCGGCGCGAGACAGCGGGGCGCGTCCGAGGTTGGTGTGCACCACCACGCCGGTCGCGTTGACCACGCGGCGCAGGGTGGTCGCGCCGGCCGGCAGCAAGGCGACCGCGTGGTCGACGACGGCGGCCGGCTCGATCTCGCCGTCGCGGCACCGCTGCTGGGCCGCGACCACCGCGTCCTTGACCAGACGGGTACCGAGCCGGTCGGCGGCCGCACGCAGGCGCGGCTCCGCCAGGACCTGGTCGGTGCGGGGGATTCCCCGCCTCGGATCCGGCACGCGCCTCCTCATCCCACGGCTGACGGAAGAACTGGCGGAGGCGGACGGGAATCGAACCCGCCTGGCCCAGCTACTGGGCCACAACGGTTTTGAAGACCGCGTCCGTCACCAGACGAGAACCGCCTCCGCGCTCACCTTAACCGGAAGTCGGGCCCGGGGTCGCAGTCGGCCGTATGTTGAGGCCATGACCGCACACGTCGACCTGCCCGAGGGCACCTTCCGGCTCACCCAGTTCGCCGCCGGTGGCGGCTGCGCCTGCAAGGTCCCGCCGGGTGAGCTCGAGCGAGTGCTCGGTGGTCTACCGGGAGGCCGCGCGACGGGCGACCTGTTGGTCGGTGTGGAGAACGGTGACGACGGCGCCGCGGTCCGGATCGACCCGGCGCCCGACGGGAGCGGCCGGGCGGTGATCGTGACTGCCGACTTCTTCACCCCGGTCGTCGACGACCCCTACGACTGGGGACGAATCGCCGCCACCAACGCCATGTCCGACGTCTACGCGATGGGGGGCACGCCGATAGTTGCGGTCAACCTGCTCGGCTGGCCGCGGGAGATCGTCCCCTTCGAACTGGCCGCCGAGGTGATGCGGGGCGGTGCCGCCGCGTGCGCCGAGGCCGGCGCTCACCTCGCCGGCGGACACAGCATCGACGACCGCGAGCCGAAGTACGGGCTCGCGGTCACCGGGCTGGGGGACCCGGATCGGTTGCTACGCAACGATGCTGCCGAGCCGGGCCTGCCGCTCACCCTCACCAAGCCGCTCGGTCTCGGCATCCTCAACAACCGCCACAAGGCCACCGGCGAGCGGTTCGACGAGGCGGTCGCGGTGATGACGACCCTCAACCGCGACGCGGCACGGCTCGCCCACGCGGGCGGGGTCCGTGCCGCCACCGACGTGACGGGCTTCGGCCTGCTGGGGCACCTGATGAAGATGATGCGGGCCAGCGGCACGACTGCCGTCCTCGACGCCGCGAGCGTGCCGTATGTCGGCGGGGCGAGGGAATCGCTCGCCGAGGGGTTCGTGCCGGGCGGGAGTCGCCGCAACCTCGAGTGGGTTCGCGAGGAGGTGGACGCCGACGTGGACGAGGACGAGCTGCTCCTGCTCGCCGACGCGCAGACGTCCGGCGGCCTGTTGGTCGTCGGGGAACTGCCCGGTCATCCCGTCATCGGAGAAGTGGTTCCCGCGGGCGCGCACGCGATCCGGGTGCGCTGACCCCACGGCCGGCGGACAGGCCGCACACCTGCACGGGATCCCGAATACTCGGCACGAAGTGTGGGTAGACGGTAACTTCGAGAACGAGCGCGCAGGAGAGGAGGACCGATGGCGGAGAAGGACTCGTCCCTCCCGTGGCCCGTCCTGCGCCAGTTCCTCGGTAAGGATCTGCTCGGGCGCGGCAAGGCGGCGCGGTCGCGACGTACCGACGAGATCGAACCACGCACCTCGACCGCCGATCGGGTCGCGCGCAGTGTGTGTCCCTACTGCGCCGTCGGATGCGGACAGAAGATCTTCGTCAAGGACGAGCGGATCGTCCAGATTGAAGGGGATCCCGACAGCCCGGTCAACCGCGGGCGACTGTGTCCCAAGGGATCTGCGAGCAAGAATCTCGTCACCAGCGACCTGCGCGAGACCCGGGTCCGCTACCGCCGGCCCTACGGCACCGAATGGGAAGACCTCGACCTCGACACGGCCATGGAGATGGTCGTCGACCGCGTGCTGCAGACCCGGCACGACACCTGGCAGGAACTCGACGAGAAGGGTCGCCGCGTCCGGCGCACGATGGGCATCGCCAGCCTCGGCGGCGCGACGCTGGACAACGAGGAGAACTACCTCATCAAGAAGCTGTTCACGGCGATGGGGGCGATCCAGGTCGAGAACCAGGCCCGCATATGACACTCCGCCACCGTCCCCGGTCTGGGGACCAGCTTCGGGCGCGGCGGCGCCACCGGCTACACAGCCGATCTGGCCAACGCTGACTGCATCATCATTCAGGGCTCCAACATGGCCGAGGCCCACCCGGTGGGCTTCCAGTGGGTCGTGGAGGCCCAGAAGCGGGGTGCCCGCGTCATCCACGTCGATCCGCGCTTCACCCGCACCAGCGCGGTGGCGGACACGCACGTGCCGATCCGGGTCGGCAGCGACATCGCCTTCCTCGGCGGCATCGTCAACTACGTACTGAGCAACGGGCTGGATTTCCGCGAGTACGTCGTCAACTACACCAACGCCCCGGTGCTCGTCAGCGACAAGTTCGTCGACACCGACGACCTCGACGGTCTCTTCTCGGGCTTCGATCCCGAGAAGCGGACCTACGACCCGACGAGCTGGCAGTACGACGTCGAGGACGAGCCGGGTGACCTGCACGAGTCCCAGGCCGACACCTCGGAGGATCACGCGAAGCACCGGGCGACCGCTGCAGGTATGCAGCACGAGGCGCACGGCATCCAGACTGCGGGCCACCCGAGGCGCGACGACACCCTGCAGCACCCCCGCTGCGTCTACCAGATCCTCAGGAGGCACTTCGCCCGCTACACCCCCGAGATGGTGGAGCAGGTGTGCGGCGTCTCGCAGGCGGATTTCCTCGACGTCTGCCGAGCGTGGACGGAGAACTCCGGTCGCGAGCGGACGACCGCGCTGGTCTACAGCGTGGGCTGGACCCAGCACAGCGTGGGTGTGCAGTACATCCGCACCGGCGCGATCCTGCAGCTGTTGCTCGGCAACATGGGCCGTCCGGGCGGCGGCATCATGGCGCTGCGCGGCCACGCGAGTATCCAGGGCTCCACCGACATTCCGACCCTGTACAACCTCCTTCCCGGCTACCTGCCGATGCCCAATCCCGACGAGCACGGGTCGCTCTCGGACTGGATCGACGCCGTCCGCAAGCCCGGCAGCAAGGGCTTCTGGTCGAAGGCCGACGCGTATGCGGTGAACCTGCTCAAGGCGTACTGGGGCGACGCGGCCACCGCGGACAACGACTTCTGCTACGACTACATGCCCAAGATCACCGGCGACCACGGCACCTACCGGTCGGTGCTCGACATGATCGACGGAAAGGTCAAGGGCTACTTCCTCCTCGGCCAGAACCCGGCGGTGGGGTCCGCCCACGGCCGGGCCCAGCGGCTCGGGATGGCGAATCTCGACTGGCTCGTGGTGCGCGATCTGTTCGAGATCGAGAGTGCGAGCTTCTGGAAGGACGCGCCGGAGGTCGAGACCGGGGAGATCGTGACCGAGGAGTGCGGCACCGAGGTGTTCCTGTTCCCGGCGGCCTCCTATGCGGAGAAGGAAGGCACCTTCACGCAGACCCAGCGGATGCTGCAGTGGCGCGAGAAGGCCGTCGAGCCGCCGGAGGACTGCCGGTCGGAGTTGTGGTTCTTCTACCATCTCGGGCGCATGATGCGGGAACGCCTGGCCGGGTCGACCGACGAGCGCGACCGTCCGCTGCTCGACCTGGCGTGGGATTATCCCGTGCACGGGGAGCACGACGAGCCCAGCGCCGAGGCGGTGCTGATGGAGATCAACGGATACGACCTGGCGACCCGACGGCCGCTGTCGTCGTTCACCGAGATGAAGGCCGACGGCTCCACGCTGGGTGGCTGCTGGATCTACTCCGGTGTGTATGCCGACGGTGTCAACCAGGCCGATCGCCGCAAGTCCCGCCACGAGCAGTCGCTCGTCGCTCCGGAGTGGGGCTGGGCGTGGCCGATGAACCGCCGCATCCTCTACAACCGGGCCTCCGCCGACCCCGAAGGCAGGCCGTGGAGCGAGCGCAAGGCCTACGTGTGGTGGGACGCCGACATGCAGCAGTGGACCGGCGAGGACGTGCCGGACTTCGAGAAGACGAAGCCGCCGAGCTACCGCTCGCCCGTGGGCTCCGAAGGTATCGAGGCCATCGAGGGCATCGATCCCTTCATCATGCAGGGCGACGGCAAGGGTGCGCTCTACGTGCCGCAGGGACTCGTCGACGGCCCGATGCCGACCCACTACGAACCCGTCGAGTCGCCGTTCCGCAATCCGTTCTACGGGCAGCAGGCCAACCCGACGCGTGTGGAATACCGGCGCGACGACAACCCGATGAATCCGGCACCGCCGGAGGAACACGTCGACGTCTTCCCCTTCGTCTTCACGACGAGCCGGCTCACCGAACATCACACCGCGGGCGGCATGAGTCGCTATCTCGAACACCTCGCCGAACTGCAACCCGAGATGTTCGTGGAGGTCTCTCCCGCCCTGGCCGCCGAGCGCGGACTCGAGCACATGGGCTGGTGCCACGTGATCACCGCACGTTCGGCGATCGAAGGCCGCGTGCTGGTGACCGACCGACTGCGACCGCTGAAGGTCGAGGGCCGGACCGTCCACCAGGTGTGGATGCCCTATCACTGGGGCAGCGGCGGCAAGGTGACGGGCGACTCGACCAACGATCTGATCGGGATCACGCTGGACCCCAACGTGCTCATCCAGGAGAGCAAGGTCGGCACGTGCGATGTGCGTGCAGGACGCCGCCCGACCGGAGCGGCGCTCCGGGAGTACGTCGAGGGATATGCGCGCCGGGCCGGGGTAACCGACAGCGTCTACCCGCCCATCGTCACGGTCGCGAGCGACCCCGTCGGCACGGTCGCGAGCGACCCCGTCGGCACGGTCGCGAGCGACCCCATCGGCACCGTCTCGGACGGTGCGCGCACCCCGGAGGAGAACGAGTGACCGGCCGCAACAGTCTTTTCGGACCGCTCGACCCGGCACCCGACGCTGGTTACGAGGATTCGCCGGCGCGGAAGGGCTTCTTCACCGACACCAGCGTGTGCATCGGCTGCAAGGCCTGCGAGGTCGCCTGCAAGGAGTGGAACGACGTTCCCGAGAACCTTTTCGCGATGCTCGGCACGTCCTACGACAACAGCCATTCGCTCAACGCCAACCAGTGGCGTCACGTCGCCTTCATCGAGCGACCGGCCCAGAAGCAGGCATCGGTGTCGCTGGGGATGCCCACCGTCGGGGCGGCGGCGAGCGACCGCCCGGACGAGGAGAAGCCGGATTTCCAGTGGCTGATGTCCTCGGACGTCTGCAAGCACTGCACCCACGCCGCCTGCCTCGACGTGTGCCCCACCGGGTCGTTGTTCCGCAGCGAGTTCGGCACGGTGGTCGTGCAGGACGAGATCTGCAACGGCTGCGGTTACTGTGTGGCCGCCTGTCCGTACGGCGTCATCGACCGCCGCAAGGGACCGGACGGTGACCCGAAGGTCGGCATTGCCCAGAAGTGCACGCTGTGCTACGACCGGCTCACCGACGACCAGACGCCCGCGTGTGCGCAGGCGTGCCCCACCGAGTCGATCCAGTACGGCGACGTCGAGGAATTGCGTGCGCGGGCCGACGAACGACTCGCCCTGTTGCACGAGCGGGGCGTGGCGGAGGCACGGCTGTACGGCAACGATCCCGAGGACGGGGTCGGCGGAACCGGCGCCTTCTTCCTGCTCCTCGACGAGCCCGAGGTCTACGGACTGCCTCCGGACCCGGTGGTGACCACCAAGGACCTGCCGGAGATGTGGAACCGGGCGGCCGTCGCGGCGGTCGCGATGCTGGCGGGCGCGGCCGTGTCGTTCCTGAGGAGGCGCGGATGACCCAGGTGCAGCACGGCGGCAGCCCGGGCAGCCCGCACCGGTCGGGAGCCGGTCGCGGTGGCGACCAGCTGATGGTGCCGGAGGCCGACTTCGACTCCTACTACGGGCGCCCCATCGTGAAGCCGGCACCCTGGGAACACGACATCGCCGTCTACCTGTTCACCGGAGGGGTGGCGGCCGGATCCTCGTTGCTCGCCGCGGGCGCGGACCTGACCGGCCGTCCTGCATTGCGTCGGGTCGCCCGGTTCGGGTCGCTCGCGTCATTGCTCGTCAGTGTGGTCGCCCTCGTCCACGACCTGGGCAAACCGAGCCGTTTCCTCAACATGCTGCGGGTGGCCAAGCCGACCTCGCCGATGTCGGTCGGCACCTGGATCCTGTCCCTGCACGGTCCGTTCGCGGGTGTCGCCGCGGCAGCGGAACTGGCCGCAATGCTGCCCATTCGATGGCAGCGCGGACCGGTCCGGCTCCTGCTCGCCCTCGGCCGGCCCGCCGGGATCGTGGGGGCCGTGACCGCGCCACCCGTGGCCGCCTACACCGGAGTGCTGCTGTCCGACACCGCCACCCCGGCCTGGCACTCCGCCTACAAGGAACTGCCCTTCGTGTTCTGCGGGTCGGCGGCCGCCGCGTCCGGCGGTCTCGGCATCCTGGGTGCGCCGGTCGCCGAGGCCGGACCCGCGCGCGCCTTCGCTGTGGGCGGCGCGCTCGTCGAACTCGCGACCGAGCAGCGGATGGAACAGTCGATGGGTCTGCCGGCCGAGACGCTCCACCGGGGCAGGGCCGGACGACTCATGAAGGCCAGCAAGGCATTGACGACGGCAGGTGCCGTCGGTGCCCTCGTCGGCCGTCGCAACCGGGCGCTGTCGATGGTTTCCGGTGCCGCACTCATGGCCGGTTCGCTGTGCACTCGTCTCGGCGTCTACGAAGCCGGCATCGCCTCGGCGAAGGACCCCAAGTACACCGTCGTCCCGCAGCGTGACCGGGTCGATCGCGGGGAACCCGTGCGTTATCGGAGCTGACGGTCCGGCTCCCGGGCACAACGAAGGAGAACGGCATGGACTCCGAGAAGGTTACGCACGAGCGGCGCGACATCACTGCACGGGACGCACAACCGCCGGGAAGCTTCCGCTGGTTGCTGGTGGCCGGAGGACTACTGCTGCAGTTCTCGATCGGCGCGGTCTACGCCTGGTCGGTCTTCGGCAGGGCACTGGAGAGCGCCGACTCCTGGCAGCTCAGCACGGTCCAGGCCTCGTTGCCGTTCACCGTCACCATCGGCATGATCTTCGTCGGCACCTACGCCGGGGGCCGACTACAGGACGTGAAGGGCCCCCGCATCGTCGCGCTCATCGGGGGTGTCGTCTACGCCCTCGGCATTCTCCTCGCCTCGCTCACCAACGGTGCCGAGGACTACTGGCTGCTCATCCTCGGATACGGCATCATCAGTGGCTTCGGGCTGGGCTTTGCATACATCGTCCCGATCGCCATGCTGCAGAAGTGGTTCCCCGACAAGACCGGTCTCATCACCGGATTGGCGGTGGGCGGCTTCGGATTCGGCGCAGTGCTCACGTCGCCGGTCGCGCAGTGGCTGATCAACCGGAACCCCGAGGACCCGACCAGCGCGTTCCTGCCCCTGGGCATCGCCTATCTCGTGATGTCCCTGGCCGGCGCAGCACTCTTCCGCAATCCGCCCGAGGGCTATACGGTGCCCGGGTACGAGCCTGCTTCCGAGAACGGGGCGGGAGCCGACGGTGGTAAGGAGTTCACCCAGGGTGAGGCCTTGCGCACGCCCCAGTGGTATCTCCTGACCGCGATCCTCACCCTCAGCGTGGCAGCGGGCATATCCCTGATCTCCCAGGCCAAGCCGAGCGCTACGGACATCGCGGGCTTCAGCGTCACCGGTGCGGCGGCACTGGTGGGTGTGCTGGCGATCTTCAATGGAGCAGGCCGGATCGTGTGGGCGGCCGTTTCCGACTACCTCGGCCGGATGAAGACCTTCACCGCCATTCTCGTGCTCCAGGGTGTGTGTCTGATCGTGTTGCCGCACGCCGACAACATGGTCCTGTTCTCGATCCTGGCTGCGATCGTCTACCTCTGTTACGGCGGCACTTTCGGCACCATGCCCGCCACCGCCGGCGACTTCTTCGGGGTCCGCCACGCCGGTGCCATCTACGGATTGATGCTCGTCGGCTGGAGCCTCGGGGGCATCATCGGCCCGATCATCGCATCCACACTCATCGGCGAGGACAAGGCCTACACCCTCGCCTACACCACCATCGGCATCATCGCTCTGGCGTCGGTGCTGCTGACGGTCGTCACCAAAGTTCCCGCAGCACGCCGGACTCCACCGCGATCCAGCTCTGAGGCACGTCTGCTGTGACGTAGCGAATCCACTGCTGAGCAAGGGCGTCGATCGGACTCCGAGGTCGACGTGAGGTCGTTCGTCTGCTGGATACAGGACTCCGTCGAGGCCCATCGTCGAGCCGGCGGGGGCCCGCCGGGGTGGGGTGTCGGGGGCGCGAGGGCGGGGACTGGGCGCTCATCATGAGCGCACGTGCATTCGTTCTCCTTGGGGGCCGAAGATTGCGAGTACTTCGCACGGGGTGGGTCCGGGGTTGCCGATCCAATGTGGGGTGCGGGTGTCGAATTCGACTACCTCCCCGGGTTCGAGCACCATGTCGCGGCTGCCCAGGATCAGGCGCAGCCGACCGTTGAGCACGTAGAGCCATTCGTAGCCTTCGTGGGTTTGCAGCGTCGGGTGGGCGGCGTCGTCCACGGTGGGCAGCACCATTTTGAACGACTGGAGGCCGCCGGGGCGGCGGGTCAAGGAGATGAAGGTCCGGCCGTGCCGGGTCACCGGCTTCGACCGGATTCTGGGGTCGCCCGTGTCCGGAGCGTCGACGAGTTCGTCCAGGGCAACCCGGTGGGCGCGAGCCAGTGGAAGCAGCAGCTCGAGGGTGGGCTTGCGCTGTCCGGATTCCAGTCGTGAGAGGGTGCTGAGCGAGATTCCGGTCTCCTCCGCCAGATCGCTCAGGGTGGCTTCCCGTTCCAGTCTGAGCTGTCGCAGCCTCGGGCCCACGTTCTTCAATACGTCCTGGTCCGCCATGTCGCCCAGTGTGCCGGAGCTTTGCCATTTCGGCAAGAATTTTTGCTGATATGCGGGAGGGGTCTGCACCCTGGAGACATGACTGAGAACGAGAGCTTCGATGTGGTGGTCGTCGGCGGCGGCGCTGCGGGTCTGAGTAGCGCGATGGTGCTGGGGCGGTCCCGTCGCCGGGTGCTGGTGATCGACGCGGGCGAGCCCCGCAACGCCCCCGCCGATCATGCCCACAACTATCTAGGCCGTGAGGGGGTCCCCCCGCTCGGCCTGCTGGCCGACGGCCGGGCCGAGGTGGCGGCGTACGGCGTGGAACTGGCGAGCGACCGCGTGACGGCCGTGACCCGTACCGAGCACGGCTTCACCGTGGCCACCGGAAGCGGACGCGAAATCACCGCCCGGCGGGTGCTGGTTGCTGCAGGGGTAGTCGATGAGCTACCCGATGTCCCCGGCCTGGCCGAACGCTGGGGCCGCGACGTGCTGCACTGCCCCTACTGCCACGGCTGGGAGGTGCGCGGTCGAGCGATCGCGATACTGGCGACCAGCCCAGTCGCGGCACACCAGGGTCTGCTTTTCCGCCAGCTCACCGACGACGTCGTCCTCGTCGTCGCCGACGGAGTCGAATTGCCACCCGCCGACGTGGAGCGGATGGCCGCGATCGGCGTGCGGATCGAGCACGGCACTGCGCGTGAGGTCGTCACCGACGGCGACCGGCTGATCGGGTTGCGCTTGGCCGACGGCTCGCTGCTCGAGCGCGAGGCGATCGTGGTGGCCTCCCGGCCGCAGGTACACCTCGACTTCCTGGCACCCCTCGGCCTCGAGCCGCAGCCCGTCGAGCTGGGCGGGGCGCGGTTGGGCTCGGTGATTGCGGTCGACCCCGTAGGGGCAACCACGGTGCCGGGCCTCTACGCGGCCGGCAACGCCACCGACATCAGCATGACCCTGATCGGCTCGGCCGCTCACGGCAACCGTGTGGGAGCCTTCCTCAACGCCGACCTGGCCACCGAGGACGCCGACCGTGCGGTCGCCGAGCGCCGCGCCGAGATGTTCGAGCAGCCCGCCTGGGAAGATCGCTACAGCGGGGAGCGGGTCTGGAGCGGACGGGTCAACCCCCAACTCGAGGCCGAGGCCTCGTCCCTGGTGCCCGGACGGGCCCTGGACGTGGGCTGTGGCGAGGGTGCCGACACGGTCTGGCTGGCCGGCCGCGGCTGGTCGGTGACGGCCCTGGACTTCGCCGTCGCCGCCCTGGAGAAGACTGCCGCGCACGCCGCCGAGGCCGGCGTCGGTGACCGTGTCACCACCCTTGCCGCCGACGTCCGCAGCTGGCAGCCCGGCCAGCAACGATGGGAATTGGTTTCCTCGCAGTTCCTGCATCTTCCCGAGGGCGGGATGGTCGACCTGACCCGGCGCCTCGGCTCCGCGGTCGCCCCCGGCGGCACCTTGCTCGTGGTCGGTCACCACCCCGACGACCTGGCCACCGGGCTCCGCCACGGCCACCACTCGTTCCTCTTCACCCCCGAGTCGCTGATTCCGGCGCTCGAGGACGGGCAGTGGGAGATCGAGGTCTGCGAGGTCCGGTCCCGGACCACGGCCCACCCGCACTCCGGGGAGCAGGTCACCGTCCGCGACTCGGTGCTGCGGGCGCGACGACTCGACTGAGCCTGCACGGTCGTGACGAGACAGGCCATCGACCGTGCAGTCGACACCCCCTACCGCGCACCGCCGGTCGCTGTTGCCGAGCCCGTGGCACCGCTCGACGTTTCCCATCGTGTCGGGGTTCACGACCGACGACCCCGGCCGGGTCGGCGGCAGGTACCCGAGCAAGGGGGAGGTTGCCATCTGAAGGTGGACAACGCTTTTCATGCAGCGAGGGACAGCGTCGACGTCGGTGTCGTCGCCGGTCCGCGGCAGACGCGCATCAGGAGATATCGATCGGTGGGAACGGACCGTCTATGAGCGTGCGTCCGCCGTGACCTACCCGCCCGTACCATCCCCGTGCACTCGATAACTGTTCTTCCCGCCGGCCAGGGGCGATCGCAGTGATCAGTTCGGTGGGAGGCAATCGGCGACACGCGAGACCGGACACGGGCATGCCGGCGAGGGTTCCTAAGCTGGGGTTGCCCGTTTCCGTCGACGGGCGGAAGGACGTCCGCAGGGTGAGTGGAGTGGGTGTGGAGCCGAGGGTGAGCGAACCTGAACTCAGGGATCGCGTGCAGCGCCTGCTTGCCTTTCTGGCCGAGCTCGTCAAGGCACGGAGCGCACCTGTCCGCACCCTCGACAAACACCGTGCCGTGCTGTCTCTCGACGCGAAAAACCTCGACGTCGGCCTGTCCGCCGACGCCGCGGCAGGCGACGTCTTCCTCCGTGTACGGCGCGTTGTTCTCGAAGATCCCCCGCGTCCTCCCGCGCTGGTCGCGAAGTATGTGCAGGGGGCGATCGACAACTCTGCCGCCGAACCCACACTCGACCCCCAGGCCCCCGACGCCGTCGACGGTGTCGGGACCTGGTTGGCGCGATGGGGGGCGTGGGCGGCCGTGGATCGGCAACGACGGCCCGCGTCGCAGCTGTACACGTTCCTGCAGCACGCGATGCTGGACCTCGACGCCCAACCGGAATCGCTCGAGCTCGTCGTCGCATCGGGGTTGCTGCACCTGTCCGACGATGTTGCGGGCGCGCGGGTGCACACGCACTTGATCACCCAGTCCGCCCTCGTCGAGCGGCACGAGGAATCCGGCGACCTGCTGGTCCGCCTCGATCCCGACGCCGTCCCGTCGCTCGAAGACACCCAGCTCCTCACCGGACTGGACGTGTTCGATCCCTCGAGTACCCGCGACCTGCACCGATCCCTCACCACTCAGGTCGCGTCGCCCCTCGACCCCGCGGCTCGGGTGTTTCTCGAGGACTGGACCGACCGGGCGCTGACCGTGCGCGTGGACGTCGTCGACCAGGCGGAGGAGGCATCGACGCCCGAGGCGTTCGTGAGACCGTCGCCGGCCCTGGTGCTCCGCAAACGCGGCGCCTATGCACTCATCGAGTACTACCACCGCATGAGCGAGGCGATCGCCGACGAGTCGAACCCGGTACCGCTGGGTCTGGCGCAACTCGTCGAAGCGATCGAACCGGCCGAGCGTGTCGCATGGCTCGACCGCATCGGCACACCGTCCGCGCTGTTCGCCGAGGATCCGTTGTTCCCGCTACCCGCGAACGACGAGCAACGCGACATCCTCGATCGGCTTACCGGCGACAGCGGCGTCGTGGTCGAAGGCCCACCCGGTACCGGCAAGACCCACACCATCGCCAACCTGGTGTCCGCGCTGCTCGCGGGTGGCCAGCGCGTGCTGGTCACCAGTGAGAAGGCGCAGGCGCTGCGTGTACTGCGCGACAAACTTCCGCCCGAACTGCAGGAGCTGTGCGTGGCGGTGACCGACCCGGTGCGCGGAGGGTCTGCGGAGCTCAACCGCAGTGTCAGCGAGATCGCTACCCGCAAGGCGCAATTCAACGGGCGGCGCGCAGCGCAGCGCATCGAGGAGCTCACCACGCACCGCAACGACGTGCTCAGCCGTCGGGCGATGCTGACGGAACAGATCCGGCAGACGCGCGCGCAGGAGACGGTCGTTCACACCGCGGTCGCCGCCGGTTACGAGGGGACGGTCGCGTCGATCGTCCGGAGGGTCCGCGCGCAGGAATCCCGACAGGGGTGGCTGCCCGCACCGCTGTTCACCGACACCCCACCTCTGAGCGTCGGAGAATTCATCACCCTCCATGCGCTTCATCAGCGGTCGAGCGTCGAGCGGGCGCGTCGCCGGCACCAAGCGTTCCCCGACTTGTCCCTGCCCACCCAGAAGGAGGTGCAGGACGCGTGCGCCGCGGTCGCACAGGCATCGCAGGACGTGACGGGCGAGATGCCGGAGTTGCTGCGGGTACTCGAGGGCGCCTCCCCCGACAGGCTCGCTCGTATCCGCGATCTCTGCGAACAACTGCAGGGCGCTCTGCACGATGCAGAACGGCTCGACGTGGGATTTCGACGCGTGGCCGACGATGTCCTGTCGGGGAGGGCGCAGCACCTGTGGGGAAAGACCGCCGAGTTCGCAGGTCTCGTGCAGGCCGCGCAGGAGGCCGATCGCGTCGTCGGTGCCAGCACGGTGCAGACGCCGGTGACCGGGCGGCTCGCGTTCGAGGCGTACGACGCGCTGGCGCGCAAGCTGGAGGCGGGGGACCCATGGCGCAGTGGCTTCTCCCGGTTCCGCAGGAGCGACGAGCAGTCGGCGGTCGAGGCGCTCGGCGAGCCCGCGACCGTCGACGGGGTCGCAGCCACTACCGCCCACTCGGTGCGTATCGTCGCCGAGCACCTCCGGGCGCTCGACGCGGTGCGGGTCGTGGGGATCGTCCTGCGCGATCTCGGTATCGACATCGCGCTCGACGACTCACGCAGCCGTGCCATCGGCACCCTGGCCCTGATCAACCGGGACCGGGGCATCGTGGACAACCTCGTTACCCGGGTACGAGATGTCGAATCGGCGCTGCGGGACCTCCACCCTGGTGCGCCGCGGATCGTGAGTGTCGAACACGCGCGGTCGGTTGCGGAGTCGGCGCGCGCAATCGCCGCGGTCGGCACTGCGCAAGCGAGCAAGGCCCGGCTCGAATCCGTCGGCCTGTATGTGCGGGGCCAGATCGCCGGGGGAGCGTCGCCCGAAGGGCGCGCCCTGGCACGGGCCTTCCACGATGCGGACGTCGACGGCATCAATGCAGCTCTGGATGCATGGGATCGTGCGGCCGGTGAACAGCGTGAGGAGCTCGAACTCTTGTCGCTGCACGCGCGTTTGACCGACGCCGCACCGGCGCTTGCGCAGGCCATCGCAGAAAATCCGTCGTGGCCGCAGTGGCCGGTTCGTCTGGCAGACATCGAGAGCGCGTGGGCGTGGCGTCGCGCAAAGGAGTGGGTGCGGAACCTCAACGAGAGGCGTGAGGACGGGCAGCTCGAACGTGACCTCGACGCGGTCGAGAAAGACCTCTCGCGGTTGACCACGCAGCTCGTCGCGGAGAAGGCGTGGAGCGCGTGTCTCGACCGCACCACCGCCGAGCAGGTCCAGGCCCTGCACTCGTACCGCGACCATGTCGCGAGCATAGGAAAGGGTACCGGCAGATACGCAGAGCGGTATCGGGCTGCAGCGCGTGAGGCCATGCAGGTCGCGCAGGGCGCGGTGCCGGCGTGGGTGATGCCGTTGCAGCAGGTGCTGTCTTCGGTTCCGCCCGTGCAGAACTTGTTCGATGTCGTCATTGTCGACGAAGCAAGCCAGGCCGATATCGGTAGCTTGTTCCTGCTGTGGTTGGCGCCGCGTGTGATCGTGGTCGGGGACGACAAGCAATGCGCGCCGAGTGCGGTGTCGTTGGGTGCGCTCGACGGAGTGTTCAGTCGTCTCGATTCCTCCCTGCCCGATATCCCGAAGTACCTGCGCGACAGTTTCACTCCCCGCTCGAGCATGTTCTCGTTGTTGCGTTCGCGGTTCGGGAGCATCGTCCGGTTGCGTGAGCATTTCCGATCGATGCCGGAGATCATCGCCTGGTCGAGCGAACAGTTCTATGCAGACGACCCTTTGGTTCCGTTGCGGCAGTACGGGTCCGATCGCCTTCCGCCCCTGCGCACCACCTACGTCGACGGTGGTGTCGTCACCGGGCAGAACTCGACGTTGACGAACCGTGTCGAGGCCGCTGCCCTCGTCGAGGCTCTCGTGCAGTGCGTCGACGACCCCGCCTACGACGGGAAGACCTTCGGCGTGGTGGTCCTGCAGGGGCAGTCGCAGGTCGACGTCATCCAGAACGAACTGCTCGACCGGCTCACCCCGCACCAATGGGACGAACGCAGACTCCGCGTCGGCACCCCTCCGGATTTCCAAGGCGACGAGCGGCACGTGGTGTTCCTGTCCATGGTGGTCGCGCCCGACCAGAACATCGCGGCGATGACGAGGACCGAATACCGACGACGGTTCAACGTCGCCGCCTCGAGGGCACAGGACCAGTTGTGGTTGTTCCATTCGCGGACCGTCGACACGTTGCGGCCGACGGACCTGCGGTATTCGCTGCTCACCTACCTGCAGTCGACCTCGCCGATGCCGGCGGCGCCGATGCCGGCGGGGGTGACCGGTGAGGAGCGGCACGAGGCATTCGACAGTCTCTTCCAGCAGGCGGTGTTCCTCGACATCGCTGCCCGCGGATATCACGTGAACCCCCGGGTGGAGGTGAACGGTCACGTCCTCGATCTGGTGGTGACCGGTGCGGCAGGCAAGCTGGTTGTGGCGTGCGACGGCGAGCAGTGGCACATCACTCCCGACCGGCAGCGCGCCGACCTCGAGCGGGAACGTGAACTGCGCCGCAGCGGGTGGAGGTTCTGGCGGGTCCGCGAATCCGAGTACTACCTCGACCCGGACGCGTCGATGTCGGGGCTGTGGGGCGAACTCGAGCGGCGCGGCATCACCTCCGATCGTGCAGATATCGTTGCCGTGTCCGACGTCGAGCCGTCCGCATTCACCGAGTCGTCGGTGGCCACGCCGGTGTCGTCAGCGCTGGCCGACTCCATTGTGGAGGCCCTCGGGAAAGAGGAATGTCCGGTCGTCGAGCTTGCCGATCGGCTCGAGATGGACTGGACGGTCGTGCTCGCGGTGCTCGAAGGGCTCGTCGTCGCGGGGCGGGTCGACGCGCTCGTTTCGCCAGGGCAACGGACGACCTATCGGGTTGCGGTGTAGTCGATCGGACTGCCGACAATGGTGCCGGCTTCTGACCGAATCGGATGATTCGTAGATCGGGTTTCGAGACGTCGGTGCCGCTGACCTTCGCAAGCGCGTCGTCCACTCGTCGAATCAGACACCGCCGAAGCCGAAGAACACTGTCGTACCCTCGAGGAGTGCTTCGCTTCCCACGCCGGGGAGCACGAAAGCTCCAGTGTGGAAATGGGATACGTGTACACCAGCCCGGTGATCGCATCGGACGGCAGCGTCGTCCCCGACGACGACGGTTCGACCTCAGCGGTATCGGGTCTGGCGTCCAGACCGGGATCGGTCAGCCTTCGAACTGCCGAACAGTGCACCGCAGGGAGGGATGAGGACGATCACGGGGCGGCCGCCGGTGCCCTGGCCGACGTGTTCGTCACGGGCGGGCGGTAGCCCGGCACGGTGCGTCGTTCGGCTGGGTGGTGGTACAGATGGTCTCGGCCAATTCCTCGCCGGCACTTCCGTGCTCGACAACAGGGATCAATCCGCGAGTTCGTTCTCCAGGAACTCGCGGAGCTCGTGGCGGACGATCTGGGTGTCCCAGCCGCCCCAGGCTCCGTCGAACCCGTGCCTGGCCTCGGGCAGCCGGACGAGGCGGTGGGGGACGCCTTCGTCCTCCAGCCGGTTCGCCAGCAGCTCGGCCTGCTCCGGCGGAGTGACCTGATCAGCACCACCCTGAGCCAGGAACGTCGGCGGATCCGCCGGGTCGACGTGAGATGTCGGCGAGGTGAAGAGGAAGGGCCCCGCTTCGTTTTCGGTGCGGTCTCCCGCGGGGTCGTACTCGTCGCCGAGGCTCGGCCTCCACCACGGTGGCTGCCACTCGTCGAGGCTTGTCTGGTCGGTGGCTGCGTAGAAGGCGGCCACGGCCTCGACGCCGGTGTCGCGGACGTCGCAGCTCGGCGCAAGCCGGGGGTCGCCGTCGTCGTAGGCCGCGAGCAGGGCGGCGACGCCGCCGGCGGAGCGGCCCAGGAGAGCGATACGGTCGGGGTCCACGCCGTAGCGCTCCGCATTCTGCTCGACCCAGCCGACCGCGCATTTCACGTCGGCGGTCACTTCCTGCCCGAGCGGTCTCTGCCCGAGCCGGTAGTCGATGCTGAAGACCACGTATCCCTCCTCGGCGAGCCACGCGCTCCAGAGGACGTCCTCGGTGCGGCTGCCGGTGACCCCTCCGCCGCCGTGCACTGTGACCACCGCCGGTCGCGGCTCCGGACCGGCTTCACGACTTTCGGGCGGTGGGCGGCGGATGTCGAGCATGAGCTCCTCGCCCTCCGGCCGCGCGTACGTGACGGTCTCGAGCGGACTGTCCAGGGAGGGAAGGGAGAAGTAGTCCGAGAGCGAGAGCGGGACGTCCTCCTGCGAGGCGGTGCGCCATCCCTGAGCCACGGGCACCAGGGACAGCGCCACGGTCACCACGCCGAGCACCACCGCCACGAGTGAGGTCCTGCGTAACCCGGAACGACGCGCGAGAGCGGCCAGGCCGAGGCCGAGTACGGCGAAAAGACCGAGCAGCAGGCTGTACCCGCCGACGAGGACGGCGAGGTACATGAGGACCAGGCTCGGCCACAAGCCCACGGCCGGGGTGGGCAGCACGACGAGGAGCCCAAGGAGTAGGCCGACGGTTGCCCATCCCACCGCTGTCACCGCCAGCAGTCGTCGTCGAAACCCTTGTCGGGTATGACCTTTTCCGTCCGCTGGGGTATTCGCGGGTTGCGTGCTGTCCCGAGTATCCACTTCCCCTCCTCGTGAACCTCGACGGGGCGCCGGTCTGCCCTCGAGCGTCATCCCTGCTCCGGTTGTGGCGCAGGAGAGTTCGGACATCGAACTGCTCCAGGCGTGCCGCCCGTGACGACAATGGCTCGAAAGCGCTGCCGGAAATCATGATTCGATCCTGCGTGCCGCCCATTCATGGAACGCTGATCGGATTCCGCCGGCTCACTGTCGTGGTGCCGTGGTTCGAGGCGGCAGAGGTGGCGGTGTGAACCACGGCGGAAGCGGCAGCGTCATCGGTATCTCGGTGGAGGTGTCGTACCAGAGAGCGCAGATGTGGCTCTTCCCGGAGGGGTCGTATCCGGGGTCGCGCGAGGTGAATACGACGTGCTGGGTGTGCTCGGGACCGAACGCGTGCCGAAGGTACGGCGGGTCGAAGACGTAGCCGATCGGGCCGCGGTCCAGGTGCGGGGCGCCCGTGGCGGCCGTCAGATCGGTGTGGTGCCAGCCGGTGCTGTCCCACCGCAGCTCGTGGATGTGTTCGCCGTCCGGCTCGGCGCCGGGGTAGAGGACGTGCCGGGTGTACCAGGCCGCACACGCGTAGCTCGTCAGTCGTCGAGTGCGTTCCGCGCTGCGCTCGACGGGTACGGCAGGAGCGCCCGCGGCGGCGGTCAGGTCGGTGTGGTGCCAGCCGGCGCTGTCCCACCACAGCTCGTGGAGGTGGCCGTCCGCGCGGCCGATGTAGACGACGTGCTGGGTGTACTGGATGTCGAATGCGTACCCGGAGAGCCAGTACGACCAGTTCGGTTCCGGGGCGCCGGTGGCAGCGGTCAGATCGTGCAGATGCCAACCGTGGATGTCCTGCCATAGCTCCCAGATGTGACCGTTCAGGCTCGCGCACACGACGTGTGCCGTGCCGTGTGCGCGGAATTCGTAGCCGGCCAGAGGCGCCAGCAGCGGGGCGCCGACGGCGGCGGTCAGATCGGTGTGGTGCCAGCCGGCGCTGTCCCACCACAGCTCTCGGACGTGCCGATCAGGACTGATGCCGTGTATCTCGGGCCCGGCGCTGTCGTTGATGTAGATGACGTGCCGGCTGCCCTGGTCCTCGCGCGTGTAACTGGTGGTCGGGATCCCGGGCGGAGTGTTGGTGGCGGCGGTCAGGTCGGTGTGGTGCCAGCCTGCGCTGTCCGACCACAGCTCGTGGATGCGGCCGTCGTAGGGGTGACTGGTGTAGACGACGTGTCGGCTGCCGCCCGCGTCGAACGCGTGACCGGTGGCCGGGTAGCCAGTCGGGGCGCCGACGGCGGCGGTCAGATCGGTGTCGTGCCAGCCGGTGCCGTCCCACCGCAGCTCGCGAATGGACGACACCGTCGGAGTCGCTCCTGACTGCCCGCCCGCCGGAACGACGTCGCCGGCGGCGTAGACGATGTGTTGGCTGCCCGCCGCCTCGGACACGAAGGCGACGGGCTCGGACAATGCCGTCGGCGCCCCCGTGAGGGCGGTCAGATCCTCGAACTGCCACTTGGTCACCGGAGAGCCCCCTCCGCGTCGGCGGAACATCTCTGCGGGAACATCAACCGCGTCGGCCGCACCTGCGCCTGGCCACGCTGTTCCTCGTCACCCCCGTGCACTCCAGAATATGACTCGAGGAAGGTCGGTCGTGCCGGAACGGGTCCCTCACCCACCCCGCCGAATCCCGGCACCGGACGCCCCGAGAGCCTCCGAGTTCGGCTCCGTCCGAAACGCGAACTCGTGTCGGCGCGGGGGAGATGCCGAGTGGCAGGAGGACTCATTCCCCCAGTTCAGCGGGGTGGACGAGGGAGGACCAGTCCGCCCTGTGACAAGCGCCACGCCACACGGTAGGTTGGTGTAACTGCCAGAACTACTCACCAGTAGGGGTTCGACATGCCTGCTCCCAGCGCCGCCACCTTCGCACGGTTGGCCGAGCTCATCGCCATCCCGGACGCGGCGAGCCGTCCCACCCGCTCGGTCGTGGAGGCTTTCACCGGTCGTGAACTCGCGACGGTCCCGGTCGGCAACGCCGACGACGCCAGAGCCGCCATCGAGCGTGCTCGCGTCGCGCAGGCCGACTGGGCGCGCCGCTCCGTCGAGCAACGCGCCGAGATCTTCCATCGGTATCACGACCTGGTGCTGGCCCACCGCGAAGAGCTGATGGATATGGCCCAGGCCGAGACCGGCAAGGCCCGCGCCTCGGCGCAGGAAGAGGTCCTCGACATCGCCCTCACCGCGCGCTACTACGCGCGCACCGCGCCGAAGGTGCTGCGACCGCGACGCGCCACGGGCATGCTGCCCGGTCTGACGAAGACCACTGTGCACTACCACCCGAAGGGGGTCGTGGGGGTCATCGCGCCGTGGAACTACCCGATGACCCTCGCCGTCTCCGACGCCGTCGCCGCGCTGCTCGCCGGCAACGCCGTCGTCCTCAAGCCCGACAGCCAGACCCCCTACTGCGCGCTGGCCGTCGTCGAACTGCTCTACCGGGCGGGCCTGCCGCGCGACCTGTTCGCCGTCGTGCCCGGACCCGGCTCCGTCGTGGGCACCGCCCTCGTCGAGAACGCCGACTACCTGATGTTCACCGGCTCCTCGCAGACCGGCAGCCTCCTCGCCGAGCAGGCGGGCCGTCGCCTGATCGGGTTCTCCGCCGAGCTCGGTGGCAAGAACCCGATGATCGTCACCGCCGGGGCGAATCTGCGTGAGGTCACCGACGCCGCCGTGCGGGCGTGCTTCTCCAACTCCGGACAGCTGTGCATCTCCATCGAACGGATCTACGTCGAGAAGTCCGTCGCCCCCGAGTTCATCCGCATGCTCGGCGAGCGGGTGCGGAACATGACCCTCGCTCCGGGCTACGAATACGGCGTCGAGATGGGCAGCATGGTCAACGAGACGCAGGTCAAGGCCGTCTCCGGGCATGTCGACGACGCGGTCGCCAAGGGCGCAACCGTCGTTGCCGGCGGCAAGGCCCGGCCCGATCTCGGCCCCCTGTTCTACGAGCCGACGGTGCTCACCAACGTCCCCGAGGACGCCGAGTGCTATCGGGAGGAGACGTTCGGCCCGCTCGTGTCGGTGTACCCGGTGGACAACGTCGAGGAAGCGATCCGTCGCGCCAACGACACCGAGTACGGACTCAACGCCAGTGTCTGGGCGGGCACCAAGGCGCAGGGCGAGGCGATCGCGGCGCGGGTTCGGGCCGGCACCGTCAACGTCGACGAGGGCTACGCACCCGCATGGGGCAGCACCGACGCACCGATGGGCGGTATGGGCATCTCGGGCATGGGCCGTCGCCACGGCGCGGAAGGCCTGCTCAAGTACACCGAGCCGCAGACGATCGCGACGACCCGGGTGATGAATCTCGGTGGGCCCCGTGGGGTTCCGCCGAAGCTGTGGTCGAAGGTGATGCCGCCGTTCGTCAAGGCGATGCAGTGGCTGCCGGGCCGGTGACGCCGCGCATTTTCCCGAGCCGGACACGAACGGTGCGACGAACGGGATAATTCGGGTGTGGGCGATCGCCAGGTGCTGCTCGGTGCGACGGAGAATCTCCGTGTCCAGCGGCGCCGCCTGCTCGCGTGGTACCTGGCGGTCAGCACAGGACTTGTTGCAATAGGAATCCTTGCGGCTCTGCTGGATCCGACGATCACCCGATCCGGCAGCTTCGTCGGCATGGCCTCGGCGCTGGCACTGGGCATCGCCGGGCTGGCGATCCTGCGGTGGGCACCACGGCGTCTGGGACGCATCCCCATCGTCGCCGCCACCGCATGCGCGGTCGCCGCGATGCCGGCGGTGATCGCGTTCCACGTCGACCCCTCCCGCATCCTCATCAGCGTCATGGGCTCGATGTTCCTGTCGATGTACCTCGCGGCGTTCTGGCCGCCGCGGCAGGCCGTCCTGTGGATCGGGGCGCTCACCACGGCGACCCTCGCCGCCGCGGCCGTCGCCCCGACGCGCCTGCTGTGGGTCGGTTACGTGATCGTCGCCGCCGCCCTGCTCGGCTCCGGAGCGATCTTCGGGGCCGTCGGGCGCCTGCTGGTGAACGCGGCGACCCGGGATCCGCTCACCGGGCTGCGCAACCGCGCCGGCCTCGACCTCGAACTGCGTTCACGGCCACGCGACCGCAGCAACCAGGTCTGCCTCGGCCTGCTCGACGTCGACGGGTTCAAGGCGTTCAACGACGAGCACGGGCATCCCGCCGGGGACGTCCTGCTCCGCGATGCCGCCGAGGCGTGCGCGCAGCAGGTGCCACGCGGCGGGATCTTGGCCCGTCTCGGTGGCGACGAATTCCTCGTCGTCCTCCCGGACACGGGCGAGGACGAGGGGCGCGCAGTGCTCGAGAACATGGCCCGCGCGAATCCCGTACCGGTCAGTTTCGGCGTCGCAGCCGGCGTCGTGGGCGACCCCATGGACCTGTACCACGACGCCGACATGGATCTGTACCGGGCCAAGGCCGCAGCCTGGGCTCACCTGCCGGACCGGCTGGCCCCACTGTCCCTGCCCGATGTCCTCGATCTGCTGCCCGTCCCCATCCTTGCCGTGCGCGACGGCGGGGCCGTCGCCTACGCCAACCCCTCCTTCGCCGCGCTGTTCGGTGTCGACGCCCGACAGGTGGAGAATCGGCCGCTGAACGAGATCCTCACCGGCGGCACATGGCCCGACGGGTCCGTCACCGTCCGCTCGCTGCACGACCGGACCGGGCAACTGTGCGAGTTCGGCCGGCCGGACGGGACGGTGGTGCAGGCGACGGTCGGCGCCGCCCGGATCCGGTGGGAGAACACCCTCGCGACCCTGGTGGTGCTCGGCGACGTCACCGAACAGCCCAGTTACGTATCCCGATGACCGCCGCTCGGTGACCACGCGGATCCGGGTTCGGCGACTACCCTTTCCTGTGTGCCGCGCACGGTGACGCTGTTCCTCGCCGGAGACGTGATGACCGGCCGGGGCGTGGACCAGATCCTCCCGCACCCCGGAGGGCCGAGGCTGCGCGAGTCCTACGTGAAGGACGCCCGGGACTACGTCGAGCTCGCAGAGACCCACAGCGGGGTGATCCCGCGGCCGGTGGGTTTCGGCTGGCCGTGGGGTGTCGCGCTGCCCGTGCTCGACGAATGCGCCCCCGACGTGCGGATCGTCAACCTGGAGACATCGGTGACCACGTCGCGGGGCTACGCGCCGGACAAGGGCATCCACTACCGGATGAACCCGGCGAACGTCGAGGTGATCACCGTCGCGCGAGTCGACGTGTGCACGCTCGCCAACAATCACGTGCTCGACTTCGGCATCCGCGGTCTGCGCGAGACCGTCGAGGTCCTCACGGCGGCGGGACTGCGGCTCACCGGTGCGGGCGGCGACGACCGGGCGGCACGGCAGCCGGCGACGGTCCCCGTCGGATCGTCCCGGGTCCGGGTGTGGTCGGTCGGTGCGGTGTCGAGCGGGATCACTCCTTCGTGGGCCGCCACGCCGACGCGGCCCGGCGTGGCCCTGCTGCCGGTGTCGGAGGCGGGCGCCGACGAACTGCTCGCCCGGATCGACGCCGACCGTGAGGCCGGCGACGTGGCGGTGGTGTCGGTGCACTGGGGGTCCAACTGGGGCTATGCCGTGCCGGACGCGCACGTGCGGTTCGCGCACCGGCTGGTCGACGGTGGCGTCGACGTCGTGCACGGGCACTCGTCCCATCATCCGCGCCCGCTGGAGATCTACCGCGGCAGGCCCGTGCTCTACGGGTGCGGCGACCTGATCAACGACTACGAGGGCATCGGCGGTTACGAACGCTTCCACGACGAACTGCGGCTGCTGTACCTCGTCACCTTCGATGCGGACACGCGGGAACTGCAGGAGATGCGGATGTTGCCGGTGCGGGCGCGGCGGATACGGCTCGAGCACGTCACGCAGTCGCAGCAGCGGTGGCTGCGCGCGACGCTCGAGGAAGCGTCTGCCGGTTTCGGCACCCACCTGCAGCCCGGGGACGACGATCCGTGGATCCGGATCGCTCGCTGAGACCGCGTGGTCACCCGCCGGGACGCGGCACGGGCACACCGTCGACGACGAGGTCCACCTTCTCGTTGTAGAACGCGACGTGGCCGGCGATCGGTGCGACGGCGGGAATCGGATCCGGGTACGCCCACGCGACGTTCTCGACTCGCGGCGATCCGGTGAAGGTCCAGTACCGGGCCGTGCCCTTGTAGGGGCACGAGGTATGCAGGTCCGTTTCCTCGAGCACCGAGAAGTCGACGTCCGCGGGCGGCAGGTAGTACCGCACCGGCAGCCGGGTCTCGAACAGCAGCACCGGCGTGCGGGTGTCGGCGACGACCGTGCCGGCGACGGACACCTGCACGTGCCGGCTGCTGGGCAGCGCATCGACCCGGTGATACGGGTCGCGGGGATGAACGAAGATTTCCGTGTCCTCCTCGTACCAGTGCTGAATGCCCGGCCCGCCGGGGTGCTGAATGCCCGGCCCGCCGGGGTGCTGAATGCCCGGCCCGCCGGGGTGCTCGATGCCCGGCCTCTGGTGACCGAACCATTCGAAGCCGACGTACTCCTCGAGCCCCGCGACGTCGAGGTCGAACGCCGCGGCGGGCGAACGGGTCTCGCCGTCGGTCAGGTCGAACCACTGCCCGACGTCGTTCCTGTCGCCCGGTACCGGGGCGGGCGACAGGAGATCGGTGCGCACGTCGTCGCGGGGAAACAGGTAGAAGGGGACGGGGTGGCCGGGCGGCCACACCAGCAGCGCGCGGACGGTGTCGATCACGGTGTGGCCGGCCCAGGTTCCGCGGATCCGCCGCTCACTGGGCTCGTACAGGTAACCGTCCGATGGGGGTGGACGGCGGCGGACGGCGGACCTGCGGACCATGCCCCGACGGTACGCCGGCAATACGTGCGCCGAGGCCCGGATCACCCGGCGGGCACGCGTTCGTCATCGCGCGTGACGGCGTAGACGTCCGGGTCGAACGCCGACACCCGGCGCCGGAGCGCGGCCGACGACCACGGCCAGTTGAAGCTGTTGCGGCCGTTGACGTCGAAGAAGTAGCTGCGGCATCCGCCGGAGTTGTAGACGGTGCCCGGAAGGGCGGCCTGAACCTCGTCGTCGAAGGCGTCCTGGGCCTCTCCGCGCACCTCGAGGGTGCGCCAGCCGTGGCGCAGGGCCGTGTCGATCGCCGTCACGACGTGGTCGAGCTGGGCTTCGAGAATCAGGAAGGCCGACGTGTGGCCGGTGCCGAGGCTCGGTCCGAGCAGGACGAACGCATTGGGGAAGCCCGCGACCGACGAGCCGAGGTAGGCCCGCGGGCTGCCCTGCCAGTGCTCGTCGAGGCTGCGGCCCTGCCCGTCGAACACCCGGCCCGCGATCGGCATGTCGAGAATGTGGAAACCGGTGCCGAAGACGATCGCGTCGACCTCGGTCTCGCTGCCGTCCCGGGCGATCACGGTGGAGCCGCGGATCTCCTGTACCGCTGCGGGGTGGACCTCGACATTGGGCCGGGTCAGGGCCGGGTAGTACGTGTTGGACATGAGCAGCCGCTTGCAGCCGAGGGTGTAGTCGGGCGTCAGGACCCGGCGCAGCCGCGGGTCGCGCACCTGGGCGCGGAGCTGGGCCCGGCCGATCCACTGCAGCCGGCGCATGATCCAGGGGTGCCGGAAGCCGAGGCCGAGGGCCTCCATCAGGCCGTATTCGATCGTCTCGACCAACCGTCGCGCGCCCGGCAGGCGAGCGAGCAGCCGGCGTTCGGTCGCGGACAGGTGCCGGTCGGGTTTGGGCAGCACCCACTGCGCCGTCCGCTGGTACAGGTGCAGGCGTGCGACGTCGGGTGCGATCTCGGGGACGAACTGGACCGCCGAGGCGCCCGTGCCGACGACGGCGACGCGTTTGCCGCGCAGGTCGTAGTCGTGGTTCCAGCGCGCGGAGTGGAACACCTCGCCGGGGAACTGCGACAGACCGGGGATCTCGGGCACGAGCGGTTCGTTCCACGGCCCTGCGGCGGCGACGAGGAAGTGCGCCCGGACGGTGCCGGCGGTGGTGGTGATCGTCCAGCGCGCGTCCACGTCGTCCCAGTCCGCTCTCAGGACCTCGACTCCGAACCGGACGTGGGACGTCACGCCCTGTGCGTCTGCGGTGTGCTCGATGTAGTCGCGGATCTCCCGCTGTCCGGCGAACAGGCGGCTCCAGTCCCGGTTCCGGGCGAAGGAGTACGAGTACAGCAGCGACGGCACGTCGCACGCGCAGCCCGGGTAGGTGTTGGCACGCCACGTCCCGCCGAGGCTCTCGGCCTTCTCGAGGACGACGAAATCGGTGATGCCGCGCCGTCGCAGGGCAATCGCCGCGCCGATGCCGGATATCCCGGCGCCGATCACCACCACCCGGTGTTCGCCCATTGCGTTGCCTCTCGTCCGCGTCCGATCCGAATACCGCCGGTATTCGGATAACCACAGTATCCGAATTTAGGCCGCTCCGGTACCGTCGAGCCGTGGCACGACAGACCCGGCAGCAGACTCAGGCACGCACACGCGAGGATCTGCTGGCCACGGCGACCGAGCACTTCCTCGACCGTGGTTACTCCGCGGCGTCGCTCGAGCAGATCGCCGAGGACGCCGGCTATTCCAAGGGCGCGGTGTACTCGAACTTCCGCAACAAGGACGAGCTGTGCTTCGCGGTGCTCGACCGGATCCGGGCCGAGCGCATGGGCGAGATCGCCGCGACGCTCGAGGGCGGTGCGTCGCTCGACGACGTGGTGGCCGCCTTCGGCGCCTGGGCCGAGCGCACCATCGGCGACCGGAGGTGGACCCTCCTCGAGATCGAGTTCTCGGTGCGCTCCCGGCACGACGAACTGATCCGTTCCCGCATCGCGGCCGGTGCCGCCGGGGTGCGGACACTGATCGCCGAGCTGATCCGATCGCTCGCCGCCCGGTTCGGCCTCGAACCGGCGGTCGAGCCCGAACAGGCGGCGACGATGCTGCTCGGGCTCGGCATCGGCCTCGGCCTGCAGCGCGCGATCAGCCCCGACCTGCCGGCCGCGGCGCTCACCGGCGCCGTGCGTGCGGTGCTGGGAGTGGGACGATGACCGGTTCGATCCGCTAGCGGGCCTGATAGGTCAGGCAGTTGGCGGCGTGCTCGCCGCTGCCGCTGCCACCGACCCGGATCTCGCTCGCGGTGCACTCGAGATCCTGGTTGTGCACGCAGTCGGCGCGCTGGCAGGCGCCGACCATGCTGGTGACGGTGTCCAGGCCGCCCTTGGTCGACAGCGGGATGAACGTCTCGCAGTCGGCGCTGCCGTTGTGGCCGGCGACGTTGATGGCGTAGGCGTGACAGCCGTCGTGGTTGTAGGAGCAGGTGCTGACGCTGCACGCGGTGACGTGCGGCATTTCCATCGTGGTCATGATCGAACCTTCCCGAAGGGGGTTGTCCACTGAGGGCTGCCCACCATGCTAGTGCCGCGCCAGGCGTCCGGACAGGTCGATCGGCCGACGGATGTCGTTGATACGCCGCCCATTTCGGACACGTCGCTGTTGCGCAATACCCGTGGGCTCACGTCCGGGCGGGCTCGTGCACCGGCTCGAGGCCCGGTCGCCGGGCGGGGATGGCGAAGGTGACGGCTGCGGCGACCAGGGCGACACCGCAACCGATGAGCATTCCGGTGCGGAACCCGGCCTCGGTGGGCAGGGTGTAGCCGCCGGCCTGCACGCTCATCTGCGACAGGACCACGCCGACGACCGCGGCCGACACCGAGGTACCCACAGCGCGCATCAGGGCGTTGACGCTGTTCGCCGAGGCCGTCGCGGACTGCGGCACCGCACCCATGATCAGCGCGGGCATGGCCCCGTAGGCGAAGCCGACCCCGGCGCTGCAGATGCAGACGACGAGCATCAGACCCCACGTCGAGCCCATGAGTAGCAGCGACGAGCCGTACCCGGCGGCGATGACCAGGCAGCCGACCAGCAGGGTGACCTTCGGGCCCCGGGTCGCGGACAGCTTGCCGCCGATCGGTGACACGGCCATCATCACCAGGCCGCCCGGTGCCATCCACAGGCCCATGGCCAGCATCGACTGGCCGAGGCCGTAGCCGGTCTCGGCGGGCAGCTGCAGCAGTTGCGGCACGATGAGCGACTGCGCGTACATCCCGAAGCCCACCACGATCGAGGCGGCGTTGGTCAGCAGCACGGGGGGCCGGGCGGTGGCCCGCAGGTCCACGAGCGGATGCGGTCGGCGCAGCTCCCACCAGCCCCACAGCAGCAGTGCGACGAGGGCGGCGACGAACAGATCGAGTGTCGTCGTGCTCGTCCACCCCCAGTCGGCGCCCTTGGACACGGCGAGCAGCAGGCACACCAGGGCGATGCCGAGCCCGATCGCCCCGACGACGTCGAAGCTGCCGGCTCTGCCGTGCACCGGGATCTCGGGGATCACGACCCACAGCAGCGCGAAGATCGCCACGCTCAGCACCGCGACGGCCCAGAACAGCACCCGCCAGTTCGCGTGCTCGGCAACTGCCGCCGCGACCGGTAGGCCCAGGGCTCCGCCGATGCCCATGGAGGCACTCATCAGGGCGATGGACGAGTGCAGGCGGTGTGGGGGCAGCAGGTCCTTGAGGGCGCTGATACCCAGCGGGATGAGGCCCACACCGACGCCCTGCAAGGCCCGGCCCGCCACCATCGGCAGCAGCGACGACGACAGCGCGCACACCACCGAGCCCGCGACCAGTGGAACGGTGCAGATCAGCAGCATCCTCCGCTTGCCGTACATGTCACCCAGGCGTCCGGTGACGGGCGTGGCGACCGCACCCGCGAGCAGCGTCGCGGTGATCACCCACGACGCATTCGACGACGTCGTGCCCAGGATGGCGGGCAGATCGGCGATGAGGGGCACCACCAGCGTCTGCATCAGTGCGGCGACGATGCCGGTGAACGCCAGCACCCCCACCAGGGCGCCAGGTCGCACCGAGGGTGGTACGGGCGGTGCCGTGGCCGTTGTCGATCCGTCCACGCGGGTTCTCCCTCCGGGCGCGGGCCTGCGCCTCGCAATGTGTACTACACACAGAGTATGCATTATGCACATTTGGCGGCGATCAGCGGCCGGATAATGAGGACGGACGCTGTCGCCGACGGAAGAGACACATGGACAAGCCCACGCACTCGATCGAGTTCGAGATGATGCTGCTCGGCCGGCACCTGAACCTCTTCGGGCCCAAGGGCCGGGACGCCGGTCGGCTCGACCGCAGTGCCTACACCGTGCTCAGCCGACTCGCCGTGCAGGGACCGATGTCCATCGGCCAGCTCAGCGACGCCTTCGGCCTGGACGCGTCCACGCTGAACCGGCAGACGGCCGCGCTGCTCAAGGCCGGCCTCGCCGAGCGCATCCCCGACCCCGACGGGGGGATCGCGCGCAAGTTCCGCATCACCGCGGAAGGGGTCCGTCGTCTCGACGACGAACGCGCCAGCTCCGTCGCCGGCCTCGAGCGGGTGCTGGTGGACTGGGATCCGTCCGAGGTCGCCGAGTTCGCTCGCTGGCTCGCACGGTTCAACACCGACATCGAGCGCCTCACGGGACACCCCTGGCCCCGTCCGGCGGGTTCGCGCGGACCGTCCCCGTCCCGCAGCGAGGGCGACGGCGGGTCCTGACCGGCGCAACCGCCCGGGAGGGGCCTCGGACCGGTTCGGTCCCGATCGTTGACATTGACGTCAGTGTCCACGCATGCTGTGCGGGTGACCACGAGCGAAGCCCAGGAGCGGGCCCGATCCGCGCGCCGCGACAGCGACGGACCGCGTCGGCGGGAACTGCTCGACGCCGCCCGCGACTGCTTCGGTGAACTCGGCTACGAGCGCACCACCGTCGCGGTGATCACCGACCGCGCCGCCGTCTCCCGCGCCACTTTCTACGCCTACTTCTCCTCCAAGGAGGAGTTGTTCCGCGCCCTCGCCACCCTCGTGTGCCGGCAGTTCCTCGACGCCCAGCACGTGGAGGGACCGACGGTGGACGATCTGCGGGAGGTGCTGCGCACGACGACCCGGGCTTCCATCGAATCCATGTACGCCAACGGCCGCATTCTCGAGCTGATCGAGCACCGTGCCCGCCTCGACGACGAGGTGGGCAAGGAATGGGAGAGCGTGCGCGAGCGGCTCGTCGGGCGCTACGTCCGCTTCGTCGAGCGCATCGACGCCACCGGCGACGTCACGCTCAGCGCGCACCCGGAACGGATCGCGCGCACCCTCGTCGACGCCCAGCGTGCCGGCGCCGTGCGCCTGCTCGATGCCCCGCGACAGGAACAGCTCTCCTACATCGACGACATGATCGCGATGTCCGAACGGCTCATCGGCTTCCGCTGACCGGCCCCCGACCGACAGGACCACCCATGCTGCTCGTAGCCAACCGCGGCGAGATCGCGCTGCGCGTCGTCCGCTCCGCCACCGAACTCGGCATCGACACCGTTGCCGTGTATGCCGAGGACGACGCCGACAGCCCCCACGTCGCCGCCGCCACCCGCGCCGTCGCGCTGACCGGTGCCGGGCCCGCCGCCTACCTCGACGGTCAGGCCCTGTTGCGCGCGGCCACCGAGACCGGCTGCACCCTCGTCCACCCCGGATACGGATTCCTCAGCGAGAACGCCGAATTCGCCGACGCCTGCGCCGCGGCCGGGGTGACGTTCGTCGGACCCGACCCGCAGGTGCTGCGGATCTTCGGCGACAAGGCCGCCGCCCGCCGCGCCGCCGTCGCCGCCCGGGTGCCCGTGCTGCCCGCCACCGACGGGGGCGTCACCGTCGACGCGGCCCGCGACTTCCTCGCCGCCCACCCCGGCGGCATCGTCCTCAAGGCGCTCGCCGGTGGCGGTGGCCGCGGCATGCGGGTGGTGCGCGACGCCGCGACCCTCGACGACGCCTTCCGGGCGTGTACCACGGAGGCGGAACACGGCTTCGGCAACGGCGCGCTGTTCGCCGAGGCGCTGTGTGACCGCGCCCGGCACATCGAGGTGCAGATCGTCGCCGCGGCCGACGACGCGGGCGGAGTGCGCGCCCTCGCGCTCGGCGACCGGGACTGCAGCGTGCAGCGGCGCCACCAGAAACTGGTGGAAGTCGCTCCCGCGCAACGGCTCGACGCGACCGTGCGACGCACGCTGCACGAGGCCGCGGCCCGGCTGTGCGCGTCGGTAGGGTACCGCGGCCTCGCCACCGTCGAGTTCCTCGTCGCCGGCGATCAGACGGTGTTCCTCGAGGTGAACCCGCGAATTCAGGTGGAGCACACGGTGACCGAGGAGGTCACCGGCATCGACCTCGTCGCGACGCAGGTGGCGATCGCCCGCGGCGCCCGGTTCGGCGAACTCGGCTTGCCCGGCGGCATCACCGCCGACGGCGCCGGGGTGCGTGGTGAGCCCGCCGCCGCACAGGGGATCGCCGTCCAGGCCCGCGTCAACACCGAGACCATGCGGCCGGACGGGCGGGCCGTACCCGCGTCCGGCACGCTCACCGCGTTCACCCCGCCGACCGGGCCGGGCGTCCGCGTCGACACCTACGGCCGTCCCGGGCTGACGACCAGCCCGCGCTACGACTCGTTGCTGGCCAAGGTGATCACCCACACCCGCATCGACGACTTCGCCGCGGCGCTGCGCAAGACGGACGCGGCCCTCGGGGACCTGCTCGTCGCCGGGGTCGCCACCAACACCGAGTTCCTGCAGAACATCCTGCGCGACAAAGACTTCGCCGCCTGCGACGTGCACACGTCGTGGCTGGACGAGCGGATCGCCGACCTCGCCGTCGCCGGCCCCGACGACGCACCGGCCGTCGCGCCGGAACTGCACGCCGGGGAGGAGGCGGTGCGTGCCGACATGGTCGGCACCGTCGTCGAGACCGCCGCCGACGGCGACGCGCTCACCGCGGGCGCTCCCGTCGTCGTGCTCGAGGCGATGAAGATGCAGCACGTGGTGTCCGCCTCCGGACCCGCCACCGTGGTGCGTCTGCTGGTGCGGCCCGGACAGACCGTGCAACCGGGGGAGGTGCTGGCCGTGGTGCGCGCCGAGTCCGGCGCAGCGGCCGTCGGTGACGACGGTGAGCGCGACCTCGACACCGTGCGCGACGACCTCGCCGAGATCCGCGACCGGCACGAACGCACCCTCGACGCCGCCCGCCCCGACGCGGTGGCCAAGCGGCACCGGACCGGGCGCCGCACGGCGCGGGAGAACATCGCCGAACTCGTCGACGACGGCACCTTCGTCGAATACGGGCCGCTCGTGCTCGCCGCG
This sequence comes from Rhodococcus indonesiensis, assembly GCF_047782815.1. NCBI lineage: Bacteria > Bacillati > Actinomycetota > Actinomycetes > Mycobacteriales > Nocardiaceae > Rhodococcus > Rhodococcus indonesiensis. Next base: position 173,197 of record NZ_CP180630.1, read on the forward strand.
CAGCGCAGCCGCCGCAGCGAGGAGGACCTGATCGCCAACACCCCCGCCGACGGCCTCGTCGGCGGCCTCGCCCGCATCGACGGCGCCGAATCGGTGGTGCTCTCCTACGACTACACCGTCCTCGCCGGTACGCAGGGCATGCGCAACCACGCCAAGACCGACCGGCTGCTCGAACTCGCCGCCCGGCGCGAGGTACCGCTCGTGCTGTTCGCCGAGGGCGGCGGCGGGCGTCCCGGCGACGTCGACGCCGGACCCGGACAGGGTCTGGAACTGTCGACCTTCCGGGCGATGGCCGCCCTGCGCGGACACGTCCCGACGATCGCGGTGGTCTCCGGTCGGTGCTTCGCCGGCAACGCTGCCCTCGCCGGCGTGTGCGACGTGCTGATCGCCACCCCCGAGGCCAACATCGGCATGGGCGGTCCCGCGATGATCGAGGGCGGCGGTCTCGGCGTCTTCCGACCCGAGGACATCGGCCCGGTCGACGTGCAGCGCCGCAACGGCGTCGTACACCTCGCCGCGCGCGACGAGGCACACGCCGTCGAGCTGGCCCGGCAGTACCTCGGGTACTTCACCACCGCGACCGACGGCTGGCAGGCCCCGGATCCGCGGCTCGCGCGGCACGTGGTTCCGGAGAACCGGTTGCGCGCCTACGACGTGCGCGCCGCGATCGACGCGATCGCCGACGTCGGCTCCGTGCTCGAACTGCGCGGCGACTACGGCGTCGGCATCGTCACCGCCCTGGTCCGCGTCGAGGGCGCGGCGTACGGGGTGCTCGCCAACAGCAGCCACCACCTCGGCGGCGCGATCGACGCCGAGGCCGCAGACAAGGCCGCCGACTTCCTCGAACTGTGCCAGGCGCACCGCGTGCCCGTCGTGAGCCTGTGCGACACACCGGGATTCATGGTCGGACCCGAGTCGGAGAAGGAGGCCACGGTGCGCCGGTTCGGTCGGCTGTTCGTCGCCGGCGCGCGCCTGACCGTCCCGTTCGGCACGATCATCCTGCGCAAGGGCTACGGCCTCGGCGCCATGGCGATGGCCGGCGGGTCCTTCCACGCCCCCGAGTTCACCGTGGCGTGGCCCACCGGCGAGATCGGCGGCATGGGACTCGAGGGTGCGGTGCGGCTCGGCTTCCGCAAGGAACTCGAGGCCGCCCCCGACCCGGCCGCGCGTGACGAACTGTTCGCGCAGCTCGTCGCCGCCGCCTACCAGCACGGCAAGGCGCTGCAGGCCGCGACGATCTTCGAGCTCGACGACGTCATCGATCCGGCCGACACCCGGGCCTGGGTGTCGCGGCTGCGCATGTCCTGAGCGAGGGCGGGTACCCGTCCGGCACCGACGTGAAGGAGGTGGCGGTGAGCAGGCAACCGGGAGCCGGGGAGTTCGTGCCGGAAACGACCGACCTGGCCGAGCTGGCTGCCGCGGCGAGCGGCTGCCGCGGATGCGATCTGTACCGGAACGCCGAACGCACCGTGTTCGGCGCCGGCCCGGCCACGGCCCGGCTCGTGCTCGTCGGCGAACAGCCCGGCGATCAGGAGGACCGGGCGGGGGAGCCGTTCGTCGGCCCCGCCGGGCGGCTGCTCGACCGGGCCCTCGAGGAGGCGGGCATCGATCGCGGCGAGGTGTACGTGACCAACGCGGTCAAGCACTTCAAGTTCGAGCGGGCCGCCGCGGGCGGGCGTCGCATCCACAAGAAACCGGCACGCGGCGAGGTCGTCGCGTGCCGGCCTTGGCTGGTCGCCGAGCTGCAGGCGGTGCGACCCGAGGTGCTCGTGTGCCTCGGCGCCACCGCGGCCCAGTCGCTGCTCGGGCCGTCGTTCCGGGTGACCGCACATCGCGGGGAGATCCTGCACCCGGATGCGGAGATCCCGTCGGATCCGGCCGTCGTCGCCACGATCCACCCCTCGGCGATTCTGCGCGGACCGAGCGAGCAGCGGGAGGAGGCGCTCGCCGGGTTGGTCGCGGATCTGCGGGTGGCCGCCGGGGCGCTGTAACGGGCGTCCTCCAGGACCACTTCGTGATCTACCTCCTTCTCGAGCTGTCGATTCGTCAGACCGAGTTCTCGGACCCGGCGCCGACAGCGTCCTCTCTCGTAGAAGCGTCGACGTTTCCACGCTCACCTGCATCAGAGTCCGCTCCGAGCGCTACCCCGCGCGTTTCGGCGGTCAGAGCAATGGCGACGATCGAGATCCCGGCGGTCGCGGCAATGATCAGGCTCAACGGCCAACTGCCCCCACCGAGCGCTGCGAGCAGGGCGCTGGCGATCAGAGGTGTGAAGCCGGCACCGATCAGGCTTGCGCCCTGGTAGCCCAGCGATGCTCCCGTGTACCGCACGGTGGCGCCGAACATCTCCGACAGCAGCGGCACCAGCGGAGCGAACATGATGTTCTGGATGACCTGTCCGATGACCAGGCCGACGACCAGCAACACCACCGAGCCGGAGTCCACGAGCATGTACAACGGAAACGCGTAGAGCACTGCCGCGACGGCGCCGGTGAGCACGATCGGTCGGCGCCCGACTCGATCGGACAACGCTGACGACAGTGGGATGACAACCAGGGAGACCACCGACAACAGCACCAGCACCTGCATGACGGTGGATCGCTCGTAACCGATCCCGGTCGTGTAGGAGATGATGTGCGAGGTGATCAGCGCCGTCAGCGCGAACGGCGCGATACCGGCACCGCAGGCGAGCAGTACGGGGCGCGGCGTCCTCAGCACGCGCGCCAACGGTATGCGGTCGGCACTAGTGGCGGCAGCCTTCTTGACTGCCTGCTCGAAGATGGGACTCTCGGTGAGCTGCGAGCGAATGTAGAGACCGACCACCACCAGCAGTGCGCTGAACAGGAACGGCACGCGCCAGCCCCAAGTCTCCAGGCTTTCGTCGGGTAGCAGACTGACGGTCGCCACCGCGACGGTTGCCATGAGAAAGCCGATGGGCGAGCCCAGGTTCATCACGCCGGCCCACTTGCCGCGGTTGTCGGCATCAGCGTGCTCGACGACCATCAAGGCCGCGCCGCCCCATTCGCCGCCGATGGCAATCCCCTGCGCGAACCGCAGTACGACGAGCAGTATCGGGGCTGCCACACCGATGGTCGCGTAACCGGGCAGCAGCCCGATGAGGAAGCTCGCGCTACCCATCAGGGCCATAGTCACGAACAGGATGTATTTGCGGCCCACGCGGTCACCGAAGTGGCCGAAGATGAGCCCGCCCAGTGGCCGCGCAACGTAACCCACGGCCAGGGTCCCGAACGCGGCGATCGTCGACACTGCCGGGTTCTCTCCGGGAAAGAACACCTCCCCGAACACCAGGGCGGCCATTGTGCTGTACAGCAGGAAGTCGTAGTACTCCAGAACCGTTCCGAACAGGGCCGAGAGTGCGACCTTCCGAATGTGCTTGTCGGTGCCGGTGCTCATGCGACGCTCCGTTCGTACTCGCGGACCGTGTTCACCAGGGCGTGGATCGCGCGGGTGCAGTCGCCTCGGGGGTAACCGAGCACACGCAGCGTCTCGGCGCTGGGCTCATAGGAGAGGGTGTTCCCGCGTCCCTGCATGATCGCCGCATCCGGCAAGAGCGGGTGCGGCTCGTCACGTTCGACGATCGTGCGCCCACCCCCGGCCGCGTCGACGAGACGTTGGAAGAACTCGCGGTACCGAAGGTTCTCGTCACCGACCAGGTATGCAGCACCGGGCTCGGCGTTGCGCAACGCTCCAGCGATGGCATGCGCCAACGACTCGGCAGACATGTAGTTCGTGCCGCCCGGCGGGGCGAAGTCCGGGATCTGCGGCTCGTTGCCCGCCGCCCACGAGACGAAACGGCGGTACCGCTCCGATGAAGGCCCCGGCACGGCCCCGATGATCGACGGCGGGTTCAGCGTGCACGCGACAAACGAATCGTCCGCGAGTGCCCGGGTCTGTTCGTCAGCTTCCTTACGCGCGGCGACGTACGGATTGCCGTCGGCGAATCGCTCATCGAGTTGGTGGTAGTAACTGCCTACCTGCACGAAGTGGCGAACTCCCGCCTCTTTGGCGAGAGCAGCGAAGCGAGGCACGCCAGCACTTTGGGTGTCACGCCAGAAACGTTCGTCGTCGCTTTCCCGCGGCTTGTGCCGCACATCCTGTCCTGCGGCGAACACGATGCCGTCGAACACCGACAACTGCTCCGCGGTGAAAGTGGGGACCGTATAGTCGCCGGCCGAGACTGGAAGGCCGGCCACCGGCGAAGCGCTCGGTACCGGGCCGCGCGCTGCGACGGTGACGTCGTCTCCCAGCTGCTGGAGAAGAGTCGCGGTGGTGGCGCCGATCATGCCGGTGCCGCCGACAACAAGGATCTTCATTACTGGACGTCCTTCGGGAAGGTGGGCGGGTCAGGGTCGGGTGTGGTCAGGGGTTGCGGGGGCGATTGGTCCACCCGGATCCGCGCGGCACCCAGCCGCCGGCCGCGTGAGTGCCGCCGTCGACGTGAATGGTTCCGCCGGTGACGAATCGCGCCAGGTCACTGGCCAGGAACAAGACGGCTCCGGCGACGTCCTCGGGCTGTCCGGGGCCACCGAGTGGCGACCAGTTCGGCCACAACGGCACGTCGTCGAGCGGAACAAGAGTGGCGTACGGGACCTGCACCGTTTCGATGAGATCAGGCGCGACGGCGTTCACCCGGACCCCCGACGGGCCGACCTCTGCGGCCAACGACCGGGTGAACTGCGTGAGCGCAGCCTTGTACGCCGAGTACACGGACTGCCCGGGGATGGCCCGGTGCGATTCGACTGTCGTCAGGTTGATGATCGAGCCGCCGCCGCGCTCCACCAGTCCCGGCAGCAGCGTCTGGGTCAGGCGCAGGACGTGCGCGAAATTGATCTCGTGCAGCTCGTCCCACAGCGAGGCAGCGTTGTCTGTGAACGGTTGCTGCGCGTGGAGGAAGTGTCCGACGTTGTTGACGATGATGGACGGCCGGTGATCGACGACTTCCGCAGGGCACGGCGAGGTGCGCACGTCCCAGTCGAGGGTGGTGACGGCACCACCGGCGGCGGCGTCGAAGACAGGAGGAGGTGCCGGTGTGCTGTCCACCACGAGGACGTGGGCGCCGTGTGAGGCGAATGCTGCGGTGATCGCGGCGCCGATCCCCGCCGCCCCGCCGGTGACGACAGCGCGCCGGCCCGCCAGTAACGCTGTTGGTGTAAACCGCTGTGCTCCGGTCATGTCCCGATTACAGGCCCGCCGACCGCATTGTCCTAGCCGTTGTTCCAGTGAATGGAAGAACCGGTGAGGTGGGACATGCGGACTGTTACTACTTGACGGGCGGCACTACCGACCGACCCAGCGATGGTGTGTAAGGACACAGAATGAGCTCGAGAAACCCGGAGGAACAGGACCCAGGACAACCGCCGACCGGAGTCCTGCGGCGTGCGGCACGGATCCTCGATGTCTTCGCGGCCAAGGCCGGCACGTCCCCGGCGGGGCTGACCCTGACGCAGGTAGTTGTGGCCACCGGTCTGCCGCAGGCGTCGGTGCACCGGGCGCTGGAGCAGCTGGTAGCGCTGGATTGGCTCCGCCGCGAGGGCATGGAGTATCGGCTGGGGATGCGTATGGTCGAACTGGGTTCGGCGGCGGTCGACGCCGACGCTCTCCGCCTGGCGGCCCTGCCCAGCCTGCGATGGCTTCACCAGCAGACCGGTTGCATCGTCCAGCTCGGGGTTCTCGACGGCGACGACGTGGTCTACCTGGAACGAATCGGCGGTGAATCCCTTCCCGCGATCAAGACGCGGGCAGGCAGCAGGACGCCGGCACGACAATCCACGATCGGCACGGCTCTGCTTGCGCTCGAATCGGCACCCTCCGTCGTCGACCTCGCGATCGTGCGTGTGCGTGAATCCCGCATCGCCTACAAGCGCGACGGCTGTCTGGAAGGATTCGCCTGCCTCGCGGCTCCCATCGGCCCGCAGGGGTACAGTCGCCCCGCCGCCATCTCGGTGTTCGGGTCGGCGCGGCGGGTCGACAACGAGCAACAGGTCCGCATACCGCTGCAGAGCGCTGCCGCCGCCATCTGGCAACGACTCAACGCGCCGGCAACGCCCCACCCTATGGCGGAGAAAGTACGGGCCTGAACCACATTTCGTGCCACGAGAGGGTCGCGTCGGGACAACTCACGAAGGCCGACGATCGCCGAGGCGCCGGGTAACCCGCAACTGGAAGTTCCAGATCCTCTGCTTGAAAAATCTGGACGATCGAAGTCTCGTGTCACATTGCGATGCAGCACTTTTCATGGGATTTCGGATCGATCGACTGGGGCGGTCCCGGCCCTGAACGAGCCTGAACGTGTGTTCGCGCGCGACATGGGCACCGGCGTCAGGGCATCGCGTTCGCCCCGCCGCGAGTTCCACGAGCACACAGGGACTTTTCGGTGATTCTTGTCGAGCATGGCCGGGACCGTGCCCATTCCGTCGTAGGGAGTTCGACCGGGAAGGGATGTTCAGCTGGGTGAGGTATCGCCGCCGAGCGCGTCGACCACCCGCTGGGTGACCGCGTCGTTCCAGCCCTCGGGGGCCAGGATGTCTGCCCACAACTCGGCGGCCTCGGGACCGTAGGCGTGCCCGAACCCGGACGGCACGTCCGCGGAGAACACCATGTCCAGCGTGACCTGCCAGAACGTGACGAACGGCAGCCAGCGCATGCCGGGGTCCACATCCGGGCCGAGCGGTTCGCGCAGCCAGTCCGGCCGCTGCAGCAGCAGCCGGAACGACCACCAGGTGATCGGATCGCTCGCGTGCTGCCAGAACACCACGCGGGGGAACTCCCACGGCCCCGGCAGGTCCGCATCGTCGGGGCGGGACGCGAACCGGATGTTGCGGCCGTCGTCCACCACGGGCAGCCGCTCGAGGGAGCCGGGGTCGCGGTCGGCGGTGATCCGGCCCCACGGTTGCGCGAAGTTCGGGGTGCCCACCAGCAGCGCCCCGTCGGTGCGCGCCACGATGTCCTGACCCGACGCGAACGCGGCCTGCCCGCCGTACGAGCCGAGGCTCTCGCCGAACACCACCAGCTTCGGACGCTGCCCCTCGGGCCGGGCCGACCACTGCCGGTACACCGCCTCGAACAGGGCCCGCCCGGCCTGCTGCGGGGTCTCGCGGTCGGCGACGAACGACAGCGCGCTGGGCAGGAACGAGTACTGCATGGCGGCGATCGCCGAGTCCCCGCCGTTGACGTACTCGAAGGCCCCCGCGACGTTCGCGTTCACCCACCCGCGGCCGGTGGTGGTCACCACCGCCAGCACGCGGCGGTCGAAGGCGTTCGTGCGTTCGAGTTCGGCGACGACCCGCTCGGCGATGCCCTCGACGGAGTCCGCGGATTCGCGGCCGGCGTACACGCGGATCGGGGTGCGCGCGGGCGCGCCGGTGACGGCTTCGATCTGCTCGGCGGTCGGGCCGCCCGCGACGAAGGTGCGGCCCTCCCGGCCGAGGCTGTCCCACGGCTCGTTCGACGCCGGCGACCCGGACCGTTCCGTCAGCTGAGGCTGGGTGACACCCTCGGCGGTGCCGGTGTCGGCGACCGCCGCCGACCGCTCCGCGACGCCGAGCAGGACCCGGTCGACGGCGCCGTCGAGCACGAACACGGCCAGCACCACGACGACGAGCACCGCCGCCACGCGGGCGACGGGCCCGGGCACGAACCGGCCGGCGAAGCGGGTCAACCGGGCGGTGCCCCGGCGCACCGCCCGGGCCGCCGTGAGCAGCAACAGCGCGACGGCCAGCGCGATCAGCAGCACCAGCAGGTAGAAGGAACGCTGAACCCGCGGCACGCCCACCAGATCGCGGACGATCTGCTGCCACCACGACCCGAGCACCAGGAAGGTCGGCACCAGCACCAGCGCCGCGCCGGCGAGCACCCACCAGCCGATCCGCCGGGCCCGCTCGGACCAGTGCGGATCGACACCGCAGCGCCGGACCACCCAGGCGATCAGACAACCCACCCCGTAGCCGATGGCGACGCTGATCCCCGTCGCCACCCCCTGCAGGTACCACACGCGCGGCAGCAGCGACGGCGTCATCGACCCCACGAAGAACACCAGCGCCAGACCCAGCCCGACCGGGTGGAACCGGCGCCCGTAGCCCCGCAGCCGAGCGCGCGGCGTGCCCGTCTGCTCGTGCTCGAGTTCGGCCGCGGCGGTCAGCACAGGGCCTCGGCTACGTCGGACGTGGAGCGATCACGGAACGGGTCCGTCGGCATCTGGAACAGGATCAGCAGGTACGCGAGGAACGCGAAGACGATGGGGTTGTGCAACAACGGGTCCCACAACGAATCCAGCATCACACACGCCCCTCAGGTTCGGAGGTGTCCGGATGCGGCCGGAACGGACACCCGGACGCAAACAGGTACACCATCTTCGCCGGGCACCGGGACACGGCGACGCACAATGTACGGCGCTGACGCCGAGTTCACCACCCGGACGGTCGCGCTCGGCGTGATCGAGCCCAGGCAGACCCACGTCGCCGATCTCCGGAATCGGGGACGAAGGTCTCTGGCGCCGCCTCCCCGGCCGGATCATGCTGGACCCATCGGGCGCCCGCACCGCCGAGTCGGCGTCCGGGGGGAGGTCGACGGTGTCCACTCCTGGTCCGTACACATCCCAGCTTCGGCGCGACGGTCCGCGGCGTCCGGACACGACGTCGACGGTGCTGCTCGCCTGCGGGATCGTGTCGTCGCTGCTGTATGTGGGAGCGCACGAGGTAGTCGCGGCCGCCCTCTACGACGGCTACGACCGCTTCGATCAGGCGATCAGCGAGCTGACGTCGGTCGGCGCACCGACGCGGGCACCCCTGACCGTCGTGGGATTCGTGTACGACGCACTGATCGTCGCCTTCGGAATCGGCGTGTGGCGCACGGGCCGTGGAGTCCGCACCCTGCGCATCGCGGGAGTTCTCCTGGTGGCCTACGCATTCGTGGGACCACTGTGGCTACCGTTCCCGATGACCGGACGCGAGAACATCGAGGCCGGGGCCGCGATGCCGCTCGCCGACACGATGCACCTGGTGCTCAGCGCGGTGACGGTGTCGCTGTGGTGCGCGCTCATCGGGTTCGCGGCCGCTGCCTTCGGCACCTGGTTCCGGGTCTACTCCGCCGTCACGGTCGCGACGATCCTGGTATTCGGCGCATGGACGGGCCGGTACGTCCCGGCCGTCGCCGCCGCCGAACCCACCCCCGGCATGGGCGCGGTCGAACGGGTGATGTTCGGTGCGTTCGTGCTGTGGATCGCGGTGCTGGCGATCGTCCTGCTCGTCGGCCGCCCGGCGTCATTTCGTGCCGAGCGACGTGCCGTCGTCCGGGGCGAGCCAGCGTGAGATCAGCGCATCGAGGGTGCCGTCCTGTGCGAGTGCACGTTGCGCATCCTCGAGTTCGCCACGCAGCACGTCGTCGCCGAGGCGCACCGCAAGCGCGATCTCCTCGCGGGTGATGCCGTACTCGACGACGTCGACGTGGGGGCGGTCGCGCGTGAGCCACCTCAGCACGGGACCGAGTTTCATGAAGGCGTCGCAGCCGCCGGTCGACAACTCGTCCAGGGCACGGTCGATCTCGTGGTACGCATACACCCGGATTCCGCCGATACGGCCTTCGGCGAGAAGGCGTTTCACCACCGGCTCACTGGTGTTGCCCTGCTGCACCCCGACGGTCAGGCCTGTCAGGTCTGCCACCCCTCGTACCGCGGGATGGCGGGCGGTGTCCACCGCCAGGGACTGCCCGGACCCGAAGTGCGGCGCGCAGAACGCGGCCCGCTCCCGGCGCGACCCGGTGACAGTGGTGCCGGAGGCCACGACGTCGAAGCGCCCCGAGGCCAGCTCGTCGAAGATCGTCTCGAAGTCGTCGCCCTCGTGCGGGACGAACTCCCAGCGCCGGCCGAGACGGCGGGCAAGCGCCCGGGTGAGATCGATGTCGAATCCGACGGGCCGGTCCCGCTCGTAGAACTCGAACGGTGGGTCGGGCATCGCCGATCCCACCCGAAGCGGGGAGGCCGGGGTGGTCATTGCGGACGGCCCGGGTGAGGCCGGACCCGTGTCGTCACATCGGTTTCGGACATCGGCAACGGTCCCGTCGGTTGTGTCTGTCCGTTCCGTCGCACACTTGTCGGCACCCACTCATTGTGCGCGGCCGCCCGCCCGCAATCCAGATTCGCGAGCGGTTCAGGCGCTGGTGGCCAGCGCCGCTGCGAGCCCGAACGCGACGGACGTCGCGGCGACCTCGAGCACCGCGTTGCGCAGCGACACCTCTGCGGTGACCCGGTGCGCGGCCGCGGCCGGCACCCACGTCCGTCGCCACCACCACGCCAGCGTCAGCAGCGCCAGCAGGGTCAGGGCCTTGGCCAGCACGATGCGGCCGTAACCGGTGTCGATCAGGGCCGTGACCGAGCCGAGCCGAACGGCAGCGTCGACGACGCCCGTCGCGGCGAGCACGACGACGCATCGCGCCGCGAGCACCGAGTAGCGGGGGAGCAGCCGGGCCCACGCGCCGCGGGACCGGACCGTCAGCGCCAGCGCGACGAGGGTGCCGAACCACAGCGCCGCAGCGAGCGCGTGCGCGGCGTCGAGCGGCGATCCGAGGATCTGCTGCGACATGTGCCCGGTGACCGGCCGGGCGATGAGCGCCAGCGCCGCGGCGACGAGGACCGGCACCGTCGACCACGTCGCCGACCGGCGATACGCGAGTGCCGCGACGACGGTGCACGTCAGCACGCACACCAGCGCGGCCACCCCGATCCGGCCGGTGCCCGCGCTGCCGAGATACTCCGCGAAACGCGACAGCCCGAGCCGGGACACCGGGACGTTCGTCGTGTCCGCGGCCTGTTGCACGAGTTGCACGAGCTCCGTCAGGACCCAGATCCCGCCGAGCCCGGCGATCGCGCGCCAGAGGTCGGCCGGGGCGACTGGGGGCCGCCGCTCGTCGCGCACCATGACGCCGAGCGTGGCCAGGCCGAGCACCGTCGCGCCCAGGCACAGCGACAGCGCCCGGACCCAGCTCGACGCGGCCGGGTCCGCCAGCAGCCAGCCGGCGACGACGCCCGCGGTGGCGCCGACGCCGGCGGTGAGCAGCCACGCGCGGTGCGCGGCGGTGCCGGTGCCGCTCGTCGTCAACGCTCGGCCACCGGCGTCAGGCCTTCTTCGGCTTGCGCAGCACGAACCACAGCACGCCGGCGAGGACGACGACGCCCACGACGACAAAGATCCACACGGCCGGGCCGCTGTCCTCGTCGCTGTCGGACGCGGGCGCCGCGGCACCGGCGGCGGCCGCCGCACCGGGGGCGCCCGGGCCGTCCTGCGTGAGGGTGAAGACCTGGGTGCCGGTGACGGGATGCCCGTCCGCGGAGGTCACACGGTAGGCGATGGTGTACTCGCCGGCCGGTCCGAGATCACCGACCGCCACGGACACCGTCGCGTCCTCGACGAGGGGATCGCCCTTGGACCACAGGTTGCCGTCCGGGCCGACGACGGTCAGGGCGGCGAAGGATTCCTGCAGGGCTTCGTTGAAGGTCAGGCTCACGCGCTCGGGGCCCTCGGCGATCTGCTCGCCCGGTGCGGGCGTGCTGGCGATGACGACCGAGTGTGCGGCGGCCGGCCCGGCAGCGAACAGCAACGCTGCCGCGATCGCGCCGAGGAGCCCGGCGAGCCGGGCGAGAACGAGTGGGGTCTGTCGCCGGCGTGCGGCGACCGTGTTCGGGATGTTCATGGACTTCTCTCTCCGGTGGGGTGGGTCGCGGTCATGCCGCGACCGGTGGCCCCCGCCGTGAGATGCCCGGTGCCGCCCGGGCCGCCGCGATCGGCCGCACCGTAGCGGGCGGCAGCAACGTCCGAACCACCTCGACGCGAGGGGGCACGGTGAGCCACGCGGCCCGCACTGCCCGGGTCAGCGGCCCGCACAGGCGTTGCGCCGCCTCGAGCAGGGCCGCACACGCGACGGCTGCGACGGTGTGCGCGGCGAGCATCGGCACCGACGTGTGCAGATGACCCGTCGTCACCGCGGCCAGTACGAGGTGGGTCGCCACCTGCCCGCCCGCGAGCAGCACGATGGTGGGCACCGCGCGCAGGTGGGCCGCGACGAGCCCGATCCCGGCTGCGACGGCGACGAGCAGCGTCACCTCGGCATCGCCGGGCACGCCGCCGCCCGCACTGCCGTGGGCGGCGACCGCCAGGGCGGCGGTCAGCGCTCCCGCGGCGGTGCCGCGCAGGGTCGAGCCGGGTACCACGGTGGTCGTCGCTAGCGCACGCCGAGCCGGGCCAGCAGGTCGGCTTCGATGCCGTCCAGTTCCCGCGAGATGCCGGTGTGTGCGGCCTTGCGGCGCGGCGCCGGCATCTGTTCGGCCGCGTGCACCGCCGCCGTCAGGTCGCTGAGCCGGCCACGGATGGCGTCGGCGAACTTCTGGGTTTCGGCGTCCTTGGGGTGGCGCTCGAGGATCTCGGCGAGCGACTTCTCGGCCCCGGCGATGCGGGCGCTCAGGTGCGCGCCGTGTCCGGTGTACTCGCCGAGCTGGTCGACTGCGACGCCCATGCGCTGGGCGCGCGCGGCGTCGAGCTGGCCGCGCAGCGCGGTCACCCCCTGGTACACCAGCGGCACGAGGACCGGTGCGAGCAGTCGCACGACGGCGAGGTAGCGCCGGACCTTCGCCGCGGTGAAGCCCTTCTGCGCGGCGGCCTTCTCCTGAGCCTTGAGCGTGGCGATCTGCTGCTTCTCGACCCGGGACTGCGAGGCGATCAGCGCCTTGTCGGCCTTGACCTGCGCCTTGGCCGCCTTGATCTCGGCCTTCGCCAGGCGGCTGTCGCGCCTGCGCTGGTTCTTCGCGTTGAGTTTGGCCTCGAGCTTCGCCTTGTGCTTGAGAGCCTTCGCCTCCGCCTTGCGGGTGGCGCGGCGCTTCCGCCTGCTGAACAACGCCATCGAACAGGACCCTCCATTCGGTGTACGGCACCCACGGCGCCACGATCAGCCTATCCGTGACGGTCGTTTCCGGTTGACCCTAGGTGGGCGAATACTGTTCTTCAGTGTGAACGTATCCAGCGAGAGGCGGACCTCGCCGGTCCTGATCGAGGCGAGCGCGCTGACCCGGTGCCGGCACCGTGTCCATCTGGACGCGGCTTTTCCGGACGAGTTGAGCGCGGCCCCGGAACACCCGGGAGCCAAGCAGCGGCAGGAGGCGGCGGCCACTCACCGCGAGGCCGTGCGGCAGCGGCTGTTCGACGCCCACCCCGGTGAGTGGGTGTCGATCGACCCCGAGGGACCGGCGTCGCGGCGCGCCGAAGCCACCCTCGATGCGTGCCGTCGCGGCGCGAACCGGATCTGGGGCGCGGTCCTGCCGGCGGAACCCGACACCGGTCGGCGCGGCCGGGCCGAAATCCTGCTGCGCGACGTCGAACGCGGCGGCTACATCCCGGTGATTGTGGTCAATCACAAGGTGACGGACCCGGGTCGCGGTGCGACGACCTCCGGGCTGTTCGTGTGGGAGCCGATGGTCGACGAGACCCGCAAGGTGCGCGGGCAGGTGCGCGACCAGATGCGGGTCGCCCACCTGTACCGGATGCTCGAGCGTCACGGGCTGGCCAGCCCCGCGCAGGTCGGGGGCGCCATCGGCTACGGCGGCGACTGCATCCTCGTGCACGACCTCGGCGCGATTCTCGAGGACTACGACACGCGGCTGGCCGACCGGCTCGCGATCGCCCGGGGCGAGACCCCGACGGAACCGTCGCAGATCGGGGAGTGCAAGACCTGCCCGTGGTGGCCACGGTGCCGCGAGCAACTGAGCGCGACGCACGACGTGTCCCTGGTGGCGCCGGGGCAACGCGCGACGGTGCTGCGCGAGCTGGGTGTGCACACGATCGACGAGCTGGCCCGCTGGGAGGGGGACCCGCCCGAGGTCTGGCCGCAGGGCTCGTTCGAGGACACCGTCGTGGTGGCCAAGGCGTGGCTGGTGGGTGCGCCGCTGGTGCGACGGCACGACCACGTGCACGTGCGACGGGCGGACATCGAGATCGACATCGACATGGAGAGCTACCATGAGCACGGCGCGTACCTGTGGGGCACGCTGCTCAACGTCGACGGGATCTCCGCGTACCGGGCGTTCGTCAGTTGGGATCCGGTGCCGACCGACGACGAGGCCCGCTCGTTCGCGGAGTTCTGGACGTGGCTGTCCGCGGAGCGGGCCGCCGCCGCGGCGAGCGGGAAAACCTTTGCAGCCTATTGCTATTCCCGTACCGCGGAGGACAAGTGGCTGCTCGGCTCGGCCCGTCGGTTCGCCGGCTTCCCGGGGGTGCCGACCGAGGCCGAGGTGCGCGAGTTCATCGACTCGCCGCAGTGGGTGGACATCTACCAGGTCGTCACCGATCAGTTCGTGTGCCCGAACGGCAAGGGGCTCAAGAAGATCGCGCCGATCGCGGGTCACCGCTGGCGCGACGAGGAGGCCGGCGGCGAGGCGTCGATGAGCTGGTACCGCGAGGCCGTCGGCTACGACGGGGATCCGGACCCGCAGCAGCGACGCCGGCTGCTCGAGTACAACGAGGACGACGTGATCGCCACGAAGGTGCTCCGCGAGTGGATGAGCGAGCGTGCGGTGCACGAGATCCCGCACATCTCGGACCTGTAGGTCACTGCCGCGGTGCGGCGCCAGGTCACTGCTGCGGGGGAGGCACCGCCTCGGCGAGCCGGATCAGGGCGTCGACCACCGGCGGGCCGAACATCACGGGATCGTTGTGCTCGGCGCCCGGCAGGGCCACCTTCTCGACGAGCCGACGGGCGGCGGCGGCCACGGTTTCGCTCTGCCCGGGCGGGACGATCGTGTCCGCGGTCCCGTACACGACGGTGATGGGCACGTCGAGTCGCGCGACGGTCTCGGCGACCGGGAAGCGGTCCCACATGAGCGCGGTGGGCAGCAGCGGGTAGTGGTGCCGGCCGACGGTGGGCAGATCGACGAACGGTGAACGCAGCAGCATGCCGGCGGGTGGATGCTCGGCGGCGAGGCCGGTCACCACCCCGGTGCCCAGGCTCTCCCCGAGGTAGAGCAGCCGGTCCGGAGGGACGTTCTCGCGCTCGAGGAGGTACTGCCGGGCGGCGCGCACGTCGCGGGCGAGGCCGTTCTCGCTCGGGCGGCCGGGGTTGCCGCCGTAGCCGCGGTAGTCGAAGAGCAGAGTGTCGAAACCCGCCTGGGCGAGTGCCGTCGCCAGCGGAGCGCGGTCGAGGCGGTTGCCGCCGTTGCCCGAGGCGAGCAGCACCGTGAAGCCGCGCTCGGCGTTGCCGGCCGGGACGAACCAGGCGCCGAGTTCGAGCCCGTCGGAGGTCGTCAGCCGCACGTCGCGGGCTCCGGGGATCAGCGACTGCGCCGGCGGGGGCGGGGACCGGTCGGGCAGGTAGATCAGCCTGCGCTGCCCGAACCACAGCACCGAGGCGAGCACCGCGACGACCGCGACCACGAGCCATACCAGGCGCATGAGTTGCATGGTGTGTCCTTCGGGCGGCCCTGGCAACCCGAAGGACACACCGGCGGCGGAGCCGCCTACCGCGGCGCCATGCGCAGCGCGCCGTCCATGCGGATGGTCTCGCCGTTGAGGTAGTCGTGCTCGGCGATCATCTGCACCAGCTGGGCGTACTCGGCCGGCTGGGCGAGGCGGGACGGGAAGGGCACGCCCGCCTCGAGGCCCTTGCGGTACTCCTCGGTGACGCCGGCGAGCATCGGGGTGTCGACGATGCCGGGGGCGATGGTGTTGACCCGGATGCCGTACTGGGCCAGGTCGCGGGCCGCGGGGACGGTCATGCCGTGGACGCCGCCCTTGGAGGCCGAGTACGCGATCTGGCCGATCTGGCCCTCGAACGCGGCGACGGAGGCGGTGTTGACGATGACGCCGCGCTGGCCGTACTCGTCGACGGGCTCGGTCTTGGACATCGCGTCGGCCGCCAGGCGCAGCACGTTGAACGTGCCGAGCAGGTTGACGGTGATGACGGTGCGGAACAGCTCGAGGTCGTGCGGGCCGTTCTTCGACAGCACCCGGCCGGCCCAGCCGACGCCGGCGCAGTTGACGACGATGCGCAGCGGCACGCCCGAGGCGACGATCTGGTCGACGGCGGCCTGCACGTCCTCGGCGCTGGTGACGTCGGTGGCGATGAGGGTGACGCCGGCGGGCGCCTTGTCGCCGACGCGTTCGATGGACTGTGCGAGGTCGAGACCGAAGACGGTCGCGCCGGCGTCGGCGAGACGCTGGGCGGTGGCTGCGCCGAGACCGGACGCCGCGCCGGTGACCAGTGCGGCGGTTCCCTGAATTTCCACTGCCGTGCTCCTTTCGTGGCGCCACCGTTCGGCGTGCGCCTTGTCGACGGTGGCACCTTAGCGCGCGCTAGCTCCGCTCGGTGCGCGGCGGCGGGCCGCATGCCGTCCTCTGGGGAGGGCGCGGACGTGGTTGCCGGTGCCGGTGGAGCCGCTCGACACTCGCCGGCGCGCAGAGCCGGAACCTACCGCCGGTCGCCACGTCCGAGGCGCGTCGCGCCGATTCCGGCGGCGACGAGGCACGCCGCGGCGCCGAGCAGCAGCCCGGCCCGCCCGCCCCACTGCTCGCTGACCCACCCCGCGATCGGGCCGCCGACGGCGGTGGAGCCGAGGAAGGCCACGGCGAACAGCGCCATCACCCGCCCGCGCATGCCGGGGGCCGCGGCGAGCTGCAGGGAACTGTTGGTGGTGGCGGTGAACGCGACGCTGAGGACGCCGGCCAGCACCATCGCGGCGAGCATGAGCTCGAGGGTGGGCGCCGCCGCCGCCGCGAGCAGCACCACGCCGAACACTGCGGAGGTGACCACGACAGCGGTCGTGCCGGTGCGACCCCAGGTGGCGACGGCGAGACCGCCGACGACGGCACCCGCACCCATCGCGGCGGTGAGGAAGCCGTAGGTCTCGGCGCCGGCGTCGAAGGTCTGTCGGGCGAGGACGGGCAGCACCACCTGGAACTCGTACGCCAGGCAGCCCACCAGTGCCATCATCAGCAACGGAACCGCGAGGGCCGGGGTCTGCCGCACGTGGGCGAAGCCTTCGCGGAGCTGCCCGCGGGCACGGGCGGCCGGTGGCGACGGGCGCAGTAGGGACAGGTCCAGGCCGGCGAGCGAGGCGACGACGGCGACGAAGCTGAGCGCGTTGAGCAGGAAGCACACCCCGAGGCCGCCGACGGCGATGATCAGTCCCGCGACGGCCGGGCCGATCAGGCGCGCGACGGACGCCAGCACCGATTGCAGGCTCACGGCGTTGCGCAGGTCCTCCGGCCCGACGAGCTCGAGCATGAACGACTGGCGGGCGGGGTTCTCGAAGCACTGCTCGAGGCCGAGGACGACGGCGAGAACGTAGACGTGCCACAGTTGGACGGCGCCGGTGACGGTGAGCAGGCCCAGGACGAGGGCCTGCACGCCCATCGCGGACTGCAGGCCGATCATGAGCCGGCGCTTGTCGACGCGGTCGGCGACCACACCGCCGTAGGGGCCGAGCAGCAGCATCGGCACGGTCTGCAGGGCCAGGACGAGGCCGATGGCCGTGCCGGAACCGGTGAGTTCGAGCACCAGCCAGGACTGGGCGACCGTCTGCATCCACGTGCCGATCAGGGAGATCGCCTGTCCGCTGATGTAGCGACGGAAGTTGGCGCCGCGGAAGGCGGCGAAGGTCTGTCCGCGCAGGTCGGCGAGGACGGTCATCGGCGTTCCTCTGCGGAGCGACGGCACATCTGCTCGGCGAGCGCTTCCAGCGCCGGCAGGGCGTCGTGCAGGGCGTGGAGCCGATCGGGGGACAGTTCCACGAGGTGCTCGGTGAACACCGCGGTACGCATGCGACGCAGGTCGGCGAAGGTGCGGGCACCGGTGTCGGTGATGTGGGCGCGGACGACGCGCTTGTCGTCGGGATCGGGGGAGCGGGTGAGCAGCCCGGCGTCCTCGAGCTTGCCGAGCATCCGCGAGAGCATGGTGGGGTTGAGGCCCTCGATCTCGGCGAGTTCGCGCACGCCGACTGTCTCGCGGCGGGCGACGGTGGCGAGGATCGAGAACTGGGAGCGGGTGAGTCCACCCGCCCCGGTGGTGCGGCGGTCGACGCGGCGCGCGATGCGGCCGAGCGCCACGCGCAGGCGGTTGACGTCTTCTTCGTCGAAGCGATCGTGTGCGGTCGTGATGCCACCTCCATTTAGTTGCCTATCGGCAAGCATACTCCTGGGGGCGGCCGCGCAGGCGTCCGGAGCGCGCCCTCTACCGTTCGGCGGAGTCCGAGGGAACGGGGACCGGTCGAGCTTCGGCGCGGCGGCGCAGCAGGGCACGACCGGCCACGGCGGCGAGCGCGAGGGAGAACGTCGCACCGCCTGCGACGGGGCCGACGGGCGAGCCGGGGACCAGGCCCTCGCCGAGCATCCAGGCGCCGAACCCGAAGAACAGCGCCGCCGCCGCCAGCCGGATCGCGTTCTCCGGCAGGTGCCTGCCGAGGACGGCACCGAGGACGATGGCCAGGGCGTCGGCGGCCACCATGCCGACCGTCGAGCCGACCCACACGCCGGCCCAGTCGTTGTCCGCGGCCAGGGTGATGGTGGCGAGCATGGTCTTGTCGCCGAGTTCGGCGAGGAAGAAGGCCGACAGGACGGCCAGGAAGGCCGAGCGGGTGACGCGGGCGGCCTTACCCTGCTCGTCCTCGTCGAGGGAGTCGCCGCGCAGTGTCCACAGGCCGAAGAACAGGAAGGCCAGGCCGCCGACTACCGCCATGGCCGAGGTGGGGATCGCAAGACCCAGGTAGTGACCCACGGCGACGGAGACGAGGTGCACCGCGGTCGTGGCCGCGAGAATGCCGGACAGCACCACCCACCACCGGTAGCGAAGCGCGAACGTCATCGCCATGAGCTGCGACTTGTCGCCGAGCTCGGCCACGAACACCACGGCGAAACTCAGAACCAGGGCGGACCACATTCCGGGTTGCTCCTCCTCGTGTCGATGTGGAGGAGGTGGGGACCTTCCTCCGGCCGGGCGACGCGGATGCGTCACGGCCGAAGGTCTCGCCCACCGGTGCGGATTCCGGTTCGCCGGGCCGGGCTGAACGCCAGTATGTCGACCGGGCGATTGCGGGCTACTCCCCTTCGCTTAGGCAACCATAATTGGCACGGCGCGAAATCGCAAAGGCGCCAACAAGTTTGGTAACCCGAACTTTCGGCTGCGGGTACCGGTCAGGAGGCGAGCAGCATGGCCAGAACCGCGGTGTCGGGATCGCTGTTGGGGTCCACGCCAACCCGGCTGACCAGCGACGTCACCGTCCCGTCGGCCTCCGCCTCCACCCACGCGGCCCGGTGTTCGAGACCCAGGTGCGGCAGCCCCGGCAGCAGCACGCAGCCCGAGGCCGCCCCCGTGCACTCCGGCAGCGACGGCCGGGTCTCGGACGGCGGGTGGAGCACGATCAGGGCGGGCGGCTGATGCGCCGCGAACCGGCCCGGCTCCACCGCCTCGTCGCCGATCACCGGTCCCTCCGCGAGGACCAGGCCCACCGTGCCCGGCTCGGGGTCGTCCGGCAGCTCCTCGCGCACCCCGAACACCGTCGAGGTGGTCAGCAGGCCGGGCAGCGACGCCACCCGCACCGTCACCGCGAGCAACTGCGCCCACTCGCGCGTGCTCTCCGGCCACCGCCCCGACACCACGAATCCGCGCAGGGATCCTGCGGTGTGGAAGGCGGCGAGGCCGATCTGTTCGTTCCCGTTCATCCCGCTACCTCCTCGGTGTGACCACAGTCGATGACCGATACACGCCGTTGGGTAGGTGAAGAATGACCGTTTCGTCCGCTGGCACACAAGAGCCCCCGAGTGCCAGCTACGTCCGAAGCCCCTCGAACACGTGGAGGGGACGCCGGAATCCGGCGTCCCCTCCACGACGTGCGACGCGACTAGACCAGCAGACCGGAGGTCTGGGTGCGGGCGCGCTCGAAACGGGCCTGCACGTCGGCCCAGTTGACGATGTTCCAGAATGCCTTGACGTAGTCGGCCTTGACGTTCTGGTACTGCAGGTAGAAGGCGTGCTCCCACATGTCGAGCATGAGCAGCGGGGTCAGGCCGATCGGGATGTTGCCCTGCTGGTCGTACAGCTGGACGATGATCAGGCGCTGGCCGATGGAGTCCCAGGCCAGGATGGACCAGCCGGAGCCCTGGATCGAGTTGGCGTTCGCCGAGAAGTGGTCGCGGAAGGCGTCGAAGGAACCGAACGCGTCGTCGATCGCGGCACCGAGCTCACCGTCCGGCTTGTCGCCACCCTCCGGCGACAGGTTCTTCCAGAAGACGGAGTGGTTGGTGTGGCCGCCGAGGTGGAAGGCCAGGTCCTTCTCCAGCTTGGTGGCCTGCGCCGCCATCGTGCCGTTCTCCCGCGCCTCCGCCATCTTCTCGAGGGCGGTGTTGGCGCCGGCAACGTAGGTCGCGTGATGCTTGCTGTGGTGCAGCTCCATGATCTTCGCCGAGATGTGCGGCTCGAGCGCGGCGTAGTCGTAGGGCAGGTCCGGAAGTGTGTACTCAGCCACGAAGGGTCCCTTCTGTTCGGGCCCGGTGGGGCCCGTGCGTGATTTTCAAGTACTCCTGGGTTTCCACCCAAACCCATAAGTACACCCTCTGCAAGATCGCCCCCGCAGCCGGTCGGCGCCGGGACATCGGGCGCCGCCACGTCGACCTGGAGCAGACGGGTCGTCTACCTGCGGAAACGCCGCGCAATTCGGCCGGCACGTGAACGCCCGCTTAACATCGGCGGGTGTTTCGGCCCTTCGCGAGCGACGGGACGCGCGATGCCCCGGCGCCGCGCGTGGACCTGCCGGGTGTGAACCTGCTCCGCACCATTGCGGTCCTGGCGGTGCTGTACTCGCACATCTCCTTCTATCTGATCGACGACCTCGGCACCGGCTGGTGGGTCATCGACGTCGTGTACCGGGTGTTCGTCGAGGGCGCGGGTCTCAACCAGCACCTGTCCTTCCTCGGCGTCGCGATGTTCATGACCCTGACCGGGCTGCTCATCACCCGCTCCGCCATCCGCGACGAACCGCGCCGCTTCCTCGTCGCCCGCAGCGCGCGGCTGATCCCGGCGTTCTGGGTTGCGATCCTGGTCGCGATCCTGCTGGTGCGGCTCGGGGTCAACGGCATGTTCAGCGGCCAGACCGGCGTCTCCGACGTCGAAGCCGTACTCAGCTTCTTCCTGGGCGGGTTCTTCCTGAAGCCCGAGGTGGCGGTGCTCGGGGTCACCTGGACCCTCGCCGTGCAGATCACCTTCTATCTGTACTGCGTGGCCGCCCGGCCGCTCCTGCGCACCCGGCCCATCGTCGTCCCCGTCCTCGGGGCAGTGGTGTGCATGCTGGTGCTGCTGTACAACCTGTACCTGCCCGAGCCGTACACCGTGCCGTTCCTGTCCAAGGTCGCGGCCACGATGCCGACCGTGTTTCTGGGTCAGATCGTGTACCTGGGCTGGGCGCGGGCGACGTCCCGTCGCTGGCTGATCGTCGCGTTGCTCGCCCAGGTCCAGGTGATCCACCTGGCCACCGACTACCACGTGTACTGGGCCGGCAGCCGCTACCTGTGGACCATCGTCGTGGTCACCGCGTGTGTGGTGCTGGTCTCCCGCATCGACGGCCGCTTCGCCCGCTCGCGGGTGCTGCACTGGACCGCCACCCGCAGCTACGCGATCTACCTGGTGCACACGCTGGTGCTGTACCGGGTGTACGAGAACACGGTCGCCCATCTCGGGCGCACCGGGGCCGTGCTCGCGTTCCTGGTGGTGTGCGCGGCCGTCTCCGAACTGCTCTACCGCGGCGTCGAGGTGCCGGCCGCCCGCTGGATCAGCGCCCGGTGGCTCCCACCCCGCCCGTCGCCCCAGGTCACGGCCGAGGCAGAACCCATGGAGAAGCCGCGCGCGTAACATCGAGGCATGTCCTGGTTCGACGACATCCTCGCCCGTGCGGGTTCGAAATCGGTGATGGTCGCGCAGGAGCAGGCGCTGCCCGGTCGCGCCGAGCCGCTGCCCGTCCCCGACACCCACTACGTGAACGGACACCGCCTCACCCCGCCGTTCCCCGACGGAATGCAGACCGCCGTCCTCGGGATGGGGTGCTTCTGGGGAGCCGAGAAGGAGTTCTGGCAGCTCGAGGGCGTGTACTCCACGGCCGCGGGATATGCCGGCGGATACACCCCGAACCCCACCTACGAGGAGGTCTGTTCGGGCCGGACCGGGCACACCGAGGTGGTGCTGGTGGTGTTCGATCCGAAGGTGATCTCCTACGAGGGCATCCTCAAGCAGTTCTGGGAGAACCACGATCCCACCCAGGGCATGCGGCAGGGCAACGACCACGGCACCCAGTACCGCTCGGCGATCTACACGTTCGACGAGGGACAGATCGAGATCGCCGAGGCCACCGCCGAGAGTTTCGGCGCCCGCCTCGCCGCCGCCGGCTACGGCGCCGTGACGACCGAGATCGCGCCGCTCACGCAGTTCTACTACGCGGAGGACTACCACCAGCAGTACCTGGCGAAGAATCCGAACGGGTACTGCCCCGTCCACGCCACCGGGGTAAGCTGCCCGGTCGGACTCGGCGCCTGACGGCAGCGTCCCGTCCCGGGCGGATCGGCCGCGGCGACGTCCGGAGCTTCTGTGACGTTGGCCGCGACACCTTGCAGTCCTTAGCTGTGCGTATCACTCTGGAGTGAGGGAGCTGTCGCGGGGGAGAGGATCGAGGCCGAGATGACGGGGAACACGAGCGAGTATCTGCGGGTTCTGCGGCGAGGGCTGCGGGGTCGCGACCCGCTGGTCCGGCGCACCGATCGCGTCGAGGCGCGACTCGCGGTCGCGGTGCTGGTCCTTCTCCTGGTGGCGATCCCCCTCGCCGGCTGGGTCGGCGCCCGTACCTGGGACACCCAGTCCGCCCTCGCCGTGCAGCAGACGGCCGAGCGCACCCTCGTGACGGCGACGACGCAGGCCCCGGCCGAGACCACGGACGTCACTGCCGGCGAACTCGCGATGACGGCCTCCGCGTCCGCACCCGCCACCTGGACGTGGCGCGACGAGAAGCGCCGGGGCGACGTGACCGTGGACTACGGCACACCGGCCGGCGCCGACGTGCAGGTCTGGGTCGACCCGAACGGCGAACAGGCTCTCGCGCCGCTGAGCGCGACGAGCGCGAAGATCTCCGCGATCCTGGTCGGGGTCGCCCTCTGGTGCGCCGCGGCCCTGCTCGCCGCCGCGGTGTTCGGCTACGGCCGGTGGCGGCTGGATCGCACCCGCCGCCGGGAGTGGAGCCGCGAGATCGCGGCCTTCCTCGGTTCCACCAGCAGCCACTGACCGAGCCGGTTCGTCACACCTCCGGCATGACCTCCCGCGCCACCAGTTCGAGGTGGTCGAGGTCGGCCAGGTCCAGCACCTGCAGGTAGATGCGCTGCGACCCGGCCTCGGCGTAGCGGCCGATCTTGTCGATCACCTCGGCGGGTGTGCCGGCGAGGCCGTTCTCCCGCAGCTCGTCCACCTCGCGTCCGATCCGGGCGGCGCGGCGGGCGATCTCTGCCTCGTCGCGACCGCAGCACAGCACGAGCGCGTTGGAGTACGTCAGTTCGGCGGGATCGCGGTCGGCCGCGCGGCACGCCTCCTGCACGCGCGCGAACTGGGCCGCGGTCGCCTCCGACGACTGGAACGGGATGTTGAATTCGTCCGCGTACCGCGCGGCGAGGGCCGGGGTGCGGCGCTTACCGCCACCACCGATCACGATCGGCGGACCGGAACGCTGGTGCGGCTTGGGCAGCGCCGGCGAATCGACGATGCGGTGGTGCGCTCCCTCGTACGAGAAGGTCTCACCCACGGGCGTCTGCCACAGGCCGGTGATCACGGCCAGGGACTCCTCCAGCTTGTCGAAGCGCTCCCCGAGCGAAGGGAACGGGATCCCGTAGGCGAGGTGCTCCTCCTCGTACCAGCCTGCGCCCAGTCCGAAGTCGACCCGGCCGCCGCTCATGGCGTCGACCTGCGCGACGGAGATCGCGAGGGGGCCAGGATGGCGGAAGGTCGCGGAGGTCACCAGCGTGCCCAACCGGATCGTGGAGGTCTCCCGCGCCAGGCCGGCCAGCGTGATCCAGGCATCGGTCGGACCGGGCAGGCCGGCGGAGTTCATCGCGAGGTAGTGGTCGGAACGGAAGAAGGCGCCGTAGCCGAGCCGCTCGGCCGTCTGCGCGACGGCGAGCAGGTCCTCGTAGGTGGCACCCTGCTGAGGTTCGGTGAAGATCCGTAGTTCCATGCCGTCGATCATTTCAGTTCGACCAAGACGATGTGGGTCTGCGTCGCACCGGCGTTCTCGGCGGAACGGACCCGTACGGGAGTCGGCCGCACTCCTCGGGCGCAACCGATCCCGACGTTTCGTCGCCGAGGCCCTTTCGCCGCACGGGCGGATCCGCCGGGGAAGCGGACGACGCGGTCGATCTTCGCGCTGCTGTGCGTGGTGGTGCAGAAGATGTCTGTGGGGCAATGGATGACGTGGGTATGCCAACGTCTCACCGCTGAAATGTTCCCGGAGTGAGGCGATGTGCCGCTGTGGAAACTGTGCCTTCTGTGGATGAAGCTGTGGAAACTGTGGATAACTCCCGCGCGGAGGCGATTTCACGCGACGCCCGGGACCCGGCGAATCGGACGGGTTCCAGTTTCTACGGGGCCGCGCGGGATGCCTGTGCTCGCTGCATACGCCCCAGCGGCGTGCCAGTATTGACGATGTGAGCTTCTCCGACGTGCCCACCGTCAACGTCTCGGACGTGCCGCCGATCGGCCCCGAGGTCGTACTGCTCGACGTACGCGAAACCGACGAATGGGATCTCGGGCATGCGCCCGGGGCCCTGCACATCCCCATGAGCGACGTTCCCGCCCGCCTCGACGAGATCGACATCGACGCCGAGGTGTACGTCGTGTGCCGGCAGGGCGGACGCTCCCTCGCCGTCGTCGAATACCTGGCCCACGTCGGCTACGAAGCGATTCAGGTCCACGGCGGAATGGTGTCCTGGCAGCAGAACGGACTACCCCTCACCGCCGACGGCGGCACCCCGGCGAAGATCTATTGATGGCTGCCTACCAGATCTGCGTCCGCTGCGGGCACCGCTGGCCCGTGTCCTGGCAGCCCCGGCAGTGGTGCCCGGGCTGCCGCGGCCTGTTGCTGTCGCCCGACGACACCGCCGCCCCCGTGCCGCCGGGGCGCCGCAACTTCCGCTGGGTCGCACGGCCGCCGCAGACCCGGTCCGCCGCGGACGGCCACCGGCCCCGGCGCCGGTCCGCGGGACCGACCCCGCACTACCGCGAGGTGCCGCGCTGGGGCCTTGCCGACCCGCGTCCGGTCGACGAACCGGCGGAGCCGTCGCGGGAGGAGACCCTCGCCGACCTCGCCCCGACGCTCCTCGCGGGCGCGGCCGTCGTGTTCGGCCTCGCCGCCGTCGCCGAGGCCGTCCGGTACGGGCTGCTGCTGTACAACCGCACGCGCCTCGTCGACCCCCTCGCTCTCGCCGCCTCCGACGCCCTGGTGTGGGCCACCCAGCTGTGCGGACCCGCCGTCGCCCTCGCCGCGGGTGTCGCGGCGACGCTGCGCCTGATCCGGGTGCGGCGACGACTGTTCGCCGCCCGCGGGCTCGCCGACCCGCGCAGCCGGCTGTCGCTGCTGCTCGGCTGCCTCGTGCCCGGAGTGAACCTCGCGCTGCCCGGCGTCTTTCTCACCGAGGTCACCGGGCCCGACGACCCGCGGCTGCGACGAGCCGTGCGTACGTGGTGGGTGCTGTGGGTGCTCGGCGGCGTGCTGTTCGTCGTCAACGTGTTGTGGCGGCAGCGGGACGCCCTGCAGGCGCAGGCCGACGGCGTGCTGCTCGCCGCCGTGACCGCGGCCCTCGCCGCGGTCGTCGCCGTCGCGGCCCTGCACGTCGTGCGGCTGTTCGACGACCACGATCTGCGCGGCCGTCCTCGTCGCCTGCCCCGGCGCACCGTGGCGACCGGCCCGAAGTACGAGCCCATCGCTCCGATCGAACCGGTCGGCGCTCGCACCGACGAGGTGCCGGCCTCGTGAGCGCGGGCCGGGAACCGCGCGTCGTCGCACACCGGGGCGCGTCTGCCGCCAAGGCCGAGCACACCCTCGCCGCCTACGAACTGGCGCTGCAGGAAGGCGCCGACGGCCTCGAGTGCGACGTACGGCTGACCCGCGACGGGCATCTGGTGTGCATCCACGACCGCACCGTCGACCGGACCTCCACCGGCAGCGGCATGGTGAGCGAGATGACCCTCGCCCAGCTCGAGGAACTCGACTACGGCACCCCCGGCGAGCCGGCGCGGCTGCTGACGCTGCGGCAGCTGATCGAGCTGACGCTCGATTGGACCAGCCGGCCCGTCAAGCTGTTCGTCGAGACCAAACATCCCGTGCGCTACGGCGGTCTCGTGGAGGCGAAACTCCTCGCCGAGCTGGCCCGCTTCCGGCTCGCGACCCCCGCCTCCGCGGACTTCTCCCGCGTGGTCGTGATGTCGTTCTCCGCGGCCGCGGTGTGGCGGGTGCGCAGGTCCGCACCGCTGCTGCCGACGGTGCTGCTCGGCGAGACGTCGCGCTATCTCGGCGGCAGTGCCGCCACCACCGTCGGTGCCACCGCGATCGGCCCGTCGATCTTCACGCTGCGTCAGCATCCCGAACTCGTCGACAAGGCGGCTGCCGCGGGCCGCGCCACCTACTGCTGGACCGTCGACGATCCCGCCGACGTCGACCTGTGCCGCGACCTGGGCGTCGGCTGGGTGGCCACCAACCATCCGGGGCGCACCAAGCTTCTGCTCGGCGCTTCCCGCGGCGTGTAGTTTTGCGCCGTGGCCAAGAAGAGTAAGAGAAACAGCGGACCCAAGCCCGGCGGCAACCGCGCCGCGAAGCTCGAGCAGCGGCGGCTCGCCCGCGAGGCGGAGGCCGCCACGGTCACCCGGCCGTTCGAGGGTCTCGCCCTCGAATGCGACCTGGTGGCCCTGCGCGAATTCGTGCCGTCGGCGGTGTTCCCGTTGCCGACGACAACCCCGGGCCGGGTCGTCCGGGCGGCCACGGTGCTGCCCGGCGCCGTCGCCGCTCTCGTCCGCGAGGAAGGGGACGAGACCGCCGCGTACATCGGGCTGCAGCTCGCTGCCGCCGGCCCCGATCCGGCCGCCGAACTCGGCGCCGCGCTCGCATGGGCCCAGGAGGCGGACGCCGGGTCGTCCCTCGCCGTTGCCGAACCCGGACCGGATCGGCCGCGCCTGCACGACCTGATCGACGTCGACGTCGTCCCGGAGATCACCGTGTACCGGGATTTCGACTGGTGGATCCCCGAGGGCGTCGAGGTCTCGCCCGACGTCGCGAACACCGTCCGGCACGCCAACGATGCGATCATGCCGTCCGCGCGGCTCGAGGGCGAAGGACTCGTCGCCGCGTGGTGGGTCGACGCCGGGGAGAAGGCGCACCTGCGCTGGGTGCGACCGGAGGACGAGGACGCGCTGATGGCCGCGCTCTCGCGGGTTCACGCCGCGGGCGGGCTGCACCTGGGGGACGGTTCCCGGTTCGCCGGGTCGTTCCGCACCCACGGGCTGCTCGTGCCGGTGTTCGATCTCGATCCGGAGCGGCACCCGGACGAGTGGGTCGCACCCACCGCCGAGTTCGGCGCCCGGCTCGACGAGGCGCTGGCCGTGGACGCGCCGCTCACCGGCGCCGAACGGCGCTCGCGCGACGGCCTGCGCAGCCGTCAGGTCACTCTGCGCTGAGCGAGTTCCGGCGCCCGCCCACCGCCGAGCGAACGTGCCGTTCCGTCGGTCTACGGAGATGAGCGATACCTTCGCTCGGCGAGGGGCGCCGCGGCAGCGACCCGGCCGGCGCGGGTCACGACGGCGGCGTCAGCAACTCCGGTGAGATCTGCTCGTCCCGGGCCAGGGCGTCGAAGAACGGGACGGCTCGCGACCGATCCCACACGAGCACGTTGCCGATCCCGGAGACGTCCTCGAAGCCGCCGACCGGGACGGTGGCGGTCACCGTCTCGCCCCGCATCGCCCACCCGAGCCGGGCCAGGTGCCACATGTGGTCGCCCTCGTCGACCCGCAGGGAACCGGCGACCCCGGAGGCCAGCGACCACATCCGGACCGGGTTCAGCAGCGTGCTGAGACCGGTGGCCTTGCTGAGCAGGGCGGACATGAACAACCGCTGGTTGTTCATCCGGTCGAGATCGGCCAGCGCCGTCGCGCGGGTACGCACGAAGCCGAGGGCTTGCGGACCGGTGAGTTCCTGGCATCCCGCCGGCAGGGAGATTCCCGCCAGCGGATCGTCGATGGCCTGCGGCAGGCACACGTCCACACCGCCGAGGTCGTCGACGATCGAGGCGAAGCCCCCGAACCCGATCTCGGCGTAGTGGTCGATGTGCACCCCGGTGGCGCCCTCGACGGTCTGCACCAGCAGCGACGGGCCACCCAGCGCGAACGACGCGTTCAGCTTGTCCTGGCCGTGACCGGGGACCGGGACGTACGAATCGCGGGGGAGGGACACCATCGTGGTGGGCCCGCCACCGCTGGGCACATGGATCAGGATGACGGTGTCGGTGCGGTCCGGGCCGGTCTCCCCGCCCGTCGCGAGTTCCTGCTCCTGCTCCGCGCTGAGGCCGGTGCGACTGTCCGAGCCCACCAGCAGCCAGTTGGTCCCCGGGGTGTCGCCGATGCGGTCCGGGTAGTCGGCGAGCGCCTCGACGCGGGTGAGCTTGCCGTCGAGGTAGACGGCACCGGCGCCGACGAGGGCGATCAGCACGAGCACGACGATCGCGGCACGGCGCACGACGCGACGGGCGACGCCGGGCCGGCGGCGCGGGGCCGGTTCGGGCGCGGGCGGGGCGGGCCGGCGCCGCGGTGGGGGCGCCGACGGTGGGGGCGGCGCTGCGCGGCGCGGCTCGTCGTACCGCTCGGGAGTCTGGGTGGGCGCCCAGTCGCGCTGTTGCCTCGGCGGTGGCGGCGGTGGTGGTGGCGTCGGCCGCTGCTGCCGCGGCGGGGG
Organism: Rhodococcus indonesiensis; assembly: GCF_047782815.1. Taxonomy (NCBI): domain Bacteria; kingdom Bacillati; phylum Actinomycetota; class Actinomycetes; order Mycobacteriales; family Nocardiaceae; genus Rhodococcus; species Rhodococcus indonesiensis. Next base: position 202,202 of record NZ_CP180630.1, read on the forward strand.
CGCCGGCGGCCGGTACTGCGGGGTGGGCGCCTGCGACCAGGCCTGCTGCGGGCCGGGGGGACGTCCGTCGCGGCGGATGATCTGCGGTCCCTCCGGCGGTGGGGGCCGGTCCATCGGTGCCGGTCGGCGCGGCGGCGGCATCTGCGGAGGCTGCCGCGGCGGCCGGGGTCGAGGGTCGGGATGGTCGCCGTTCACGACCTCCCAATGTACGCAGGCCGGGTCAGGGCAGCCAGGACACGTGCCCGCGAAGTGCCTGGTAACCGACAAATGCGACGCTGTCGATCAGGGCGTGCGCCACCACCAGCGGCCACAACTGCGACGTGCGCTGCCAGTACCGGCCGAACACCAGGCCCATCACGACGTTGCCGATCCCGCCTCCGACCCCTTGGTACAGGTGGTAGCTGCCGCGCAGCAGCGCCGACGCGAGCAGGGACGAGTTCTCCGACCAGCCGAGCTGCCGCAGCCGGGTGATCAGATACGCGACGACGAGGACCTCCTCGGCGGCGGAGTTGGCGATCGCCCACAGCACCAGCGCCGGCAGCCGCCACCAGTAGTCCTCGAGGGTGCTGGGTGCGACGGTGAGGTTGAGCCCCACCGCGCGCGCCGCCAGGTACAGGCCGAGGCCGGGGATCCCGATGAGCGCGGCGAGTCCCACTCCCGGCAGCAGGCCACGCCGGAACTGGTCGCGGGCGAAACCGATCGCCCTGGGGCCGATGCCGCTGCGCCAGAGCAGGTACACGCCCAGCGCCGCCCACGCCAGCAGCCGCACGATGCCGAGCAACTGCCGGGCCAGGTCGATGAACTGCTGCGACGAGCGGGGAACGTTCAGCGCGACGGTCTGGTCGGACAGCGGCGCCGGCGCCAGCGCCGACTCGAGCAGCGACAGCATCGACGACAGGCCGCTCAGGCCGAACGTGACGAGCAGGACGATGGTGATCTCGATCCACAACGCGCGCCGGTCCGACGGGTCGAGGGGTTCGGCCGGTCGGCGCGGGGGCGGGGTCAACCAGGTGCGGATCGTCACGGTCGCGATTGTGCCGGGTCGCCGCGGACCGCTCACCTCCTGATCGCGTCCCGGCGGGAGTCGAGGCCCGGCTTGCGGGAGATCGAGCGGGGCGATCTCCTCCGCTGTCCTCGCTGTGCGGAGGTAGGCGAGTATCTCCCGCTCCCGGGCGGACAGCCCGACGGCCGGGACCCCCGCAGCCGCGAGAATGACGAAAGACGTTCGCTCCGATAATCATTCGAATTCGGAGTCGGCGTCTATGCTGTCGCCATGTTGCTCATCGGAATCCTCGTGTTCGGGATGGTCGTCGGCGCCGCGGCCCAGTTGCTGCTGGGCAGGTCGACGGGAGGGATCAATTGGCCCCTCGCCTTCGCTGCCGGGCTCGCCGGGTCGTTCGTCGGCGGGCTGCTCGTCAGTCTTCTGGCCGGCGACGGACTGTCGCTACGGCCGAGCGGGATCATCGGCTCGCTCGTGGGGGCGCTGCTCGTCACGGGTGCGGTGGGCTGGTGGCGGGCGCGTTCCGCCACGCCGAAGCCTTGATCCGCGGAGCGCGGGCACGCAGCCGTGGAGGCGGTGTGTCGTTCGGGCTGCCACCGCAGCCCGAAGGACACACGGGCCGCGGAGCGGCCTGTCACCAGAAGTCGAGGGCTTCCGCGAGCGCGGTGGACTGGGCGTGGGTGGGCCGCTGCGCACCGTCGACGGCGTAGACGGTGGTGCCGACGGTCGCGACGACGAGTCCGTGCCGGGCGACGCCCATCGGCGGCAGCTCGGACCAGGTGCCGGTGGTCAGGTCGAACGCTTCGACGTCGGCGAGGACGCGGGTGGGTTCCTCGCCCCCGGCGGCGACGATGCGGCCGTCGAGATGGGTGACGCCGAGCCCGCCGCGCGGGGTAGGCATGTCGGGCAGGGCGGTCCAGGTGTCGGTGCCGGGGTCGTACCGCTCGACGGTGGCGACGTTCTTGTCGGCGGACAGGTCCCGGCCGCCCACCGCGTAGGCGTACGTGCCGTCGGTGGTGGCGGCGAGATGCTCGCGTGGGGTGGGCAGGTCCGCGACGGTGCTCCAGCTGGTGCCGTCGAACACGTCGGTGGTGGTGAGGAGGGTGTCGTCGGCCTGTCCGCCGAACACGTAGATCCTGTCCCCGATGGTGACGGCGGCCCCGGCGGCCCGCGCCTGCGGCATGGCGGGCAGTTCGGTCCACTCGCCGCCGCGCAGCGCGAACACCCGATCGGACGGCTGGGCGGTGAGATCGGCGCCCTCGGGCACCCATCCGCCGAGCACCACCAGTTCGTCCGCGTATTCGACGGCCATCGCGTGGTTGAGCGGAAGGGGGAGGTCGGGTCCCACCTTCCAGGTGTCGATGGCCGGGTCGTAGCCCTCCACCCGGGCCGTGGATCCGTTGTTGTCGAGACCGCCGAGGACCCACACGGTGCCGTCGGCGACGGCGGACGCGGTCTGCTGGCGGGCGGTGGGGGCGTCGCGCAGCTGCCGCCACGCCGGGCCGGGCTGGACGCGGCGCGGCGGGATCTGCAGCGCCTCGGTGACGGAGGTCGACTCGGCGTGGGTGGGTTCGGTGGCGCCGTCGATGGCGTAGACGGTGTCGCCGACCGCACCGAGTGCCAGCCCGTGCCGCGGCGTCCGCAGATCCGGTAGCTCGGACCACGTCCCGGTGGTCAGGTCGAACGCCTCGACGTCGGCGAGGACGCGGGTGGGTTCCTCGCCGCCGGCGGCGACGATGCGGCCGTCGATGTAGGTGGCGCCGAGCCCGCCGCGCGGGGTGGGCATGTCGGGCAGGGCGGTCCACGATCCGGTTGTCGGGTCGAAGCGTTCGACGGTGGCGACGTTCTTGTCCGCGGACAGGTCCCGGCCGCCGAGCGCGTAGGCGTAGGTGCCGTCGGTCGCGGCCGCGAGGTGCTCGCGTGGGGTGGGGATGTCGGCGACCGTGCTCCAGGCGGTGCCGTCGAACACGTCGGTGGGCCGGATCAGGGTGTCGTCGGCCTGACCGCCGAAGACGTAGATCTTGTCCCCGATGGTGACGGCGGCCCCGGCGGCACGGGCGCGGGGCATCGGCGGCATCTCCACCCATTCGCCGTTGCGGACGGCGAAGACCCGGTTCGACGGGGTGGCGGTGAGGTCCGGTCCGTCCGGGATCCAGCCGCCGAGGACGACGGGCACGCCGTCCCATGTGACGGCCATCGCGTGGTTGAGCGGGATCGGCAGGTCCGGTCCGGCCTTCCAGGTGTCGATGGCCGGGTCGTAGCCCTCGTGGGCGGGCGACGCCCCGGAGTCGTCCAGGCCGCCGAACACCCACACGGTGCCGTCGGCGACGGTGGCGGCGGTCTGCTGGCGGGCGGTGGGCGCGTCGCGCAGCGGTCGCCACTCGGCGGTCGGGGCGACCTCGGTGGTCTCACCGGCCGCGGCGGTCCCGGCGTCGCCGGCCTGCCGGGTCGCCACGTAGACCGCCGTGGCCGCGACGGCGAGCAGCGCGACGGCGAGCACGGCGAGGAGAGCCGGTAGACGCACGGTCCGTCGCACGGGGGACTCGCCCGGACGGGGTGGACCGGACGGCGGCCGCGACCCGGATGTGGGCGGGGGACCGGAGGAGGGCGGGGGGCCGGAGGACGGTGGTGGACCGTTCGGGCGCGGTGGGGTGGACCCGGCGGAGACCGCGGTGACCGTGGCAGGCGCGGCTGTGCCGGGCCCGGTACTGCCAGGCCCGGCTGGGTGGGGTCCGGCGAGGGGGTGCCGGCCCGTCGGCTGGTCGTGGAACCGCGACTCGCCCGGCAGGGCCATGTCGTCGACGTGGCGGCCGTGCCGGGCCTGGATCTGCTGCAGCTCCCGGCCGAAGTCGGCGGCCGTGGCGGGCCGCCGGGCCGGATCCACCGACATGGCGTGCTCGATGGCGGTGCACACGTCGTCGGGGATGCCGTGGGGGCGCAGATCCGGGATGGGCTGGCTGGTGATGCGCAGGAACTGGGCGATGATCTCCTCACCCGTGCGTCGCTCGAACGCGGCGCGGCCGGTGATGAGGGCGAACAGGGCGGCGCCGAGGCCGTAGATGTCCGAGGCGGGGGTGGGCGGCTTGCCCTCGAGCACCTCGGGGGCGGTGAACGCGAGCGATCCGGTGAACGCGCCGGTGGCGGTTTCGAAACCGCCGGCGATGCGGGCGATGCCGAAGTCGGTGAGCTGTGGCTCGCCGTACTCGGTGACGAGGATGTTGGCGGGCTTGACGTCGCGGTGCAGGGTGCCGGCGCGGTGAGCGGTCTCGAGGGCGCCGGCGAGTTTGACCCCGACGCGGACGACGTCCCACCACGGCATCGGCCCGTCGCGGCGGACCCGCACCGCCAGCGAGTCGTTGGGGTGATACGGCATCACGATGTAGGGCCTGCCGGTGGAGGTGACGCCCACCTGGAGGATGTTGACGATGTTCGGGTGGCCGGACAGTCCACCCATCGCGAACCCCTCGCGCAGGAACCGTTCGCGGTTCTCGGCGTCGAGGTCGGAGGAGAGCACCTTGATCGCGACGGTGCGTCCGAGGGAGCGTTGCCGGCATCGATAGACCACTCCGAAGCCGCCGCGGCCGACGACGAGGGCGTCGTCGAATCCCGCCGCGGCGAGTTCGGCCGCGATCCCCTGTCCCGCGGGGCGGGTGGCTTCCGGATCGAAATCGGCCATGGTTTGCGGCTTTCGACATGCGACGCACTGCTGACTCGAGGATACCGCCGAAGCGGGCGGGAAGATCAGTGCCGGGCGCGCAGTCCGTTGGCGAAGGGGCAGCCCACGAGGCGGCGCAGGGCGCGACCGAGGGAGTCGGCGTCGGCGACGGGTTCGGGGAACGGAATTCGCACGTCGTGGTCGCCGTGACCGGACTCGAGACGCAGGCGCAGGCCGTAGCGGTCCAGGCCGAGGGGCCGGATGCGGCCACGCCGGTCGGCGGCGGGGATGTGCCGGGCGATGCGGTGGACGAGGTCGCTGTGGTCCTGCTCGAGGTGCTCGAGCCAGGCGGACTCGACGGCGGCGAACGGGTCCGGGGTGGCGGCGAGGACATCGGCGACCTCCACGGCCTCGGCGCCGGTGGTGTCGGCGGCGACGACGGAGGTGAGCCGCAGGCGCAGCAGTTCGGCGCGGTGCCCGACGTCGAGCAGCGCGGGGTGCGGGAGGATCGCGGCGATGTCGGCGGCGAGCTGCCGGGGCTCGGGGACGGTGTGAGCGGTGCCGCGGAGCCAGATGAGCGAGCGGACGGGGTTGCGCAGGCGCAGCGGCGAATGGTCGGTCAGTTCCAGCACGGCGTGCAGACCCGCGGCACCCCGCTGCCAGGTCAGCGCGACGGCAGCGCAGTCGTCGGGGACGACGACGAACAGGTCGCCGTCGCTGTGCAGGTGGTGCAGCACCGTGGTCACGGGCGCGGCTCCGTCGGTGGCGAGCACGGCCGAGTCGGCACGGACCACGGCGGTGCGGACGGTCTCGGCAGTGGAAGGCGCGGGGAGTGCGGTGGTGGCCGGCATCGGAACCTCCTCGAATAGTAGGTGAGGCAAACCTAAGTCATGGTGACCGGGGTCGCAACACCCCGGCGACTAACCTGGTGAGGTGCCCATCCCGCTCACGCTCGGAATGCCGCCGTCCCGCGAGGAGCCCCGCGGCCTGCTCACCGCCCTGCTCACTCGTCGGCACCCGACCCTCGCCGATGCCCTCGACGCCCCCGACCACGCCGCGATCGGCGACCCCGTGGTGCCGGTGTCCGCGCTGACCGAGGCTCCCGGGGAGGCCGCCGCGCTGCGGATCGTCGGTGAACTCGACGTCGCGCCCGACGCCGAGCACCTGTCCGGCCTGCACCCCGCCCCGGTCCGCTACCAGCTCGAATGCCCCGCGGCGGAGCTCGCCGAGGCGCTCGCGATCGCCGTCCCCGCTCCCCTGACCGTCTACGTCGACACCGGTGACCTGCCCGAGACGGCCCGCGCTCTCGTCGGCGCCGGGCACAGCCCCGGTCTGCCCGCCGGACGCGACGCCGGCGAGATCGCCGACTTCCTGTCCGTCCTCGCCCATGCCGGCACCGGCTTCGCCGCGCGTGCTCGCGACGCCGGCGAGGTGCTCGCCCTGCTCGCCGCCACCGTCGCCGCCCTGCGCGGCGACGACGTGCGCGCCGCGCTCGCCGCACCCGACCCCGCCCGGCTGACCGGCCTGATTCCCGAGGCCGCGGCCGCGGTGCGCGAGATCCTGCTCGCCGTCGAGGTCGACGACCCGGCGGCCGTCGCGCGGGACCTTGCCGGCCTCGGCCTGCCGCCGCGATGATTCCGTTTGCCGCGACGACAGGGTCCGGACGAATTCGGTGCGTACCCTTCTAGGCGTGCCACGCATCGCCTACTTCGGTCCCACCGGAACCTTCACGGAGATGGCCCTCGCCCGGTTCGAGGACGCCGGAACCTTCGACGGTCCGGTCGAGCGGGTGTCGGCCGCCAGCCCGCCCGCGGCGCTGCAACTCGTGCGCGACGGCGCGGTCGACGCCGCCGTGGTGCCGATCGAGAGCTCGGTGGAGGGTTCCGTGCCCCCCACGATGGACGCCCTCGCGGTGGGCCCGCGCCTGCAGATCGTGGCCGAGACCGAGCTGGACGTGGCCTTCACGATCGTGGGCCGGCCCGGCGTCACGCTCGGCGACGCCCGCACCGTGCACGCCTACCCGGTGGCCGCCGCGCAGGTGCGCCAGTGGATCGCCGAGCACATGCCGCACGCCGAGGTGGTGGCCGCCTCGTCCAATGCCGGGGCCGCCGAGGACGTCGCGGCCGGCAAGGCCGACGCGGGCGTGTCCACCGCGCTGGCCGGGCAGCGACTCGGCCTGCCGGTCCTCGCCGACGGCGTCGCCGATCACGCCGGCGCCCGCACCCGCTTCGTGCTGGCCACCCGGCCCGCCGCCACCCCGGCCCGTACCGGCGTCGACCGCACCTCGGTGATCCTGCAGCTGCCGAACGAACCGGGCTCCCTCGTGCGGGCCATGACCGAGTTCGCCACCCGCGGCATCGACCTCACTCGCATCGAGTCCCGCCCCACCCGTCAGGAATACGGGACCTACTTTTTCCACTTGGATTGTGTCGGCCACATCGACGACGCACTCGTCGCCGAGGCGCTCAAGGCGCTGCACCGCTTCGCGCAGGTGCGGTTCCTCGGTTCCTGGGCGGCGGTGTCCCAGCACGGTGTGGCCCCGGTGTCGGACGAAGAGGATGCGCAGTGGCTGCAACGGCTGCGGCGCGGGGAGGAAGAGCGTTGAGCGGCCGATTGATCCTGGTCCGGCACGGACAGACGGTGGCGAACGTCGCGCGTCGCCTCGACACCAAGCTGCCGGGCGCCGAACTGACCGAACTCGGCGTCGCGCAGGCCCGCACCCTCGGGCGGGGGTTCGCGGAGCAGCCGCCGACAGCCCTGTTCGCCTCGCAGGCCCTGCGCGCCCGGCAGACCGCCGAGCACGTCGAACTCGCCGCGGGGGTGCCCACCGTCGTCCGCGAAGGTCTGCATGAGGTGCAGGCCGGGGAGCTCGAGGACCGCAGCGACGAGGAATCCCACACGCTGTTCATGAAGGTGTACGAGGCCTGGCACACCGGCGACCTGCGCGACCGGGTGCCGGGCGGCGAATCGGGCATGGACGTCCTGGATCGCTACCTGCCGGTGGTCGAGTCGGTGCGGGCCGACTATCTCGACAACGGTTCGGGGAGCGTCGTGGTGGTCAGCCACGGTGCCGCCATCCGCCTCGTCGCCGCCCACCTCGGCCGGGTGCCGGGCAGCTTCGCGACCGGCAACCACCTCGCCAACACCGAGAGCGTCGAGCTGGTCCCGCGGCCGGGTGGCGGCTGGGAGTGCGTGCGCTGGGGCACCTTCCATGGGCCGTTCCACGACACCGGACGCGCCGGCGCCGACGATCCGATGGGCTGAGTTCGCGCCCGGCCGTCCGCACCCGGGAGCGTCCGGGCGCGGAGGCGTCCCGCGTGCTGCCGGCGCACGGGTATCCTCGAGCCGTCCGAATGTAGCGATCGATAGGTTGGGTACGGCACATGGGAACTTCCACCGACGGCACCGTCGCGGACGGTGTCGCTGGGCCGGACTGGCGACGTCTCGAGCCGATGGAGCTGACCCCCATCCTCTCCGCGGCGCTCGATGCGTTCTACGAGACCGGGTTCCACGGCACCTCGGTACGGGAGATCGCCCGCCGGGTGGGCGTCACCGTGCCTGCCCTGTACTACCACCACGAGAACAAGGAAGGCCTGCTCATCGCGCTGCTCGAGCTCTCGACCAGTGACGTGATGGCGCGCGCCTACGCCGCGGACGCCGACGGCGGCGACGACCCGGTGCAGCGGCTCGCCAACGCCGTCGAGGCCATCGTGCTGCGCATGACGAACCGTCCCCGGCTGGCCGCACTCGAGGGCGAGGTGCGCTACCTCAGTCCCGAGAACCGGCAGCGTTACCGCGCGGTGCGCAAGGAGATCGAGAAGCTCGTCCTCGAGATCGTCGAGGACGGGACCCGGCGCGGGGTGTTCGACGTCGACGACCCGGCCGAGACCACCCGCGCGTTGCTGGGCATGTGCCAGTCCATCCCGCGGTGGTATCACCGCGAGGGCTCCCTGACTCCGGAGGAGGTGGCGCGCAAGTACGTCGCGATCGCCCTCAAGACGGTCGGCGCCACCCCTGCCTCGACGTCCTGACAGGCGGGCTCAGCTCCGCCCGAACACCGCCGTCCGCTTCTCCTGGAACGCGCGCACGCCCTCGTGGAAGTCCGCGGACGCCAGCAGCTCGAGCTGGCCGGCCCGTTCGCGGCCGAACGCGTTGTCGAGCTCGCCGAGGGTCGCGTCGTTGATCGCGTCCTTGGTGGAACGGAAGGCCTCGACGGGGCCGGCGGCGAGCCGGACAGCGAGCGCGTCGACGGCGGCCGCGAAGCCGTCGTCGGGGTACACCTCGGCGATCAGCCCGGCCGCCAGAGCCTCGCTCGCGGGCAGCCGTTCGGCGAGCAGCGCCATCTTCAGCGCCCGGGCCCGGCCGATCGACGCGGCGACGAGTGCCGTCGCACCGCCGTCGGGCATGAGGCCGATCCGGGTGAAGGCGAGCAGCAGGTAGGACGACTCCGCCGCGACGGTGAGATCGCAGCCCAGGGCGAGGGACACACCGACGCCGGCAGCGGGACCGTTGACGGCGCCGACGACCGGCCGGGGGAAGGCGCGGATCGCGGCGACGGTGCGGTTGGCCGCGTCGATGGTCTCGGCCGACGGCGGCGCGGACAGGTCCTTGCCGGCGAGGTCGGCGCCGGTGCAGAACGCGCGGCCGGCGCCGGTGAGGACCGCGACGCGCACGGCGTCGTCGCCGGCGTACTTCTCGAAGGCGTCGGCGACGGCCTCGAGGGTGGCGGTGGTGACGGCGTTCATCCGGGCGGGCCGGTCGAGGGTGATGCGCAGGATGCCGTCGCCGACGGTCACGTCGACACCGATCGGGTCGATGGTCATAGGGTCCTCCGGGGGTCGGGTGCTCGGGACGATCAGGGGCGCAGGCTCAGGGCGACTTTGCCGGTCGCGGTCCGGTCGGCGAGCGACCGCAGTGCCTCGGCGGCGTGCGCCATGGGGTGGACGGTGGGTTCGGGGACCTGCAGGGCCCCGGAGCGCAGCAGCGGTTCGAGCTGCGCCCATTGGCGGGCGGTGTAGTCGGGGAAGGTGCGCACGTACTCGCCCCAGCCGGCGCCGAGGACCGAGATGTTGTTGAGCAGCAGGCGGTTGACCTTGACGGTGGGGATCTCACCACCCGTGAAGCCGAGGACCACCAGGCGTCCGTTCGGTGCCAGGCTGCGCAGGCTGTCGGTGAACCGGTCCCCGCCGACGGGGTCGAGGACGATGTCGACCCCGCGGCCGCCCGTGAGTTCGAGGACCCGGCCCTTGAAGCCGTCCGCGAGGACGGTGTGGGTGGCGCGGTTGGCCTTCGCGACCGCCGCCTTCTCCGCGGTACTGACCACCGCGACGGTCTCGAGGCCGAGGGCGGCCGCGACGTGCAGGGCGGCGACGCCGACACCGCCCGCGGCGCCGTGCACGAGCACCGTCTCGCCGGCGCGGTATCGGGCCCGTTCGTCCAGCGCGAAGTGGACGGTGAGGTAGTTCATGAGGAACCCGGCGCCGGCGGTCAGGGACACCGAATCGGGAAGTGGGAACACCGATTCCGGGGCCACCGCGACGGTCTGCTGCCACGCGCCCGCGGCGGCGAGCACGGCGACGCGCTGCCCCGGTGTCAGGCCGCTGCCTTCCGGGGCGGAGCGCACGACGCCGGCCCCTTCGACGCCGAGTACACACGGCAGGGGGCGGACGACCTGGTAGCCGGCGGTGGTCTGCAACAGGTCCGGAAACGAGACGCCGGCGGCGTGGAGATCGACGAGGACACTGCCCTGTGGGTCGGTTTCGGGGAGGTCCACGAGCCGCACGCCGTCGGGCCCGGTTCTGTCGGTCAGCTGCACGGCCTGCATGGGCTCTCCTGCCGTCCTTGTGGCCGAGCGGGTTTCGGTGCTCCGCGGCCCGGTGATCGCGTACCGCTCATCCATACCAGAACGTCCTGATCGGACGCTAGCTCGAGGAAATCGTTGACCGATCGATCGATCCGTGATAGTGATTTAGCGATCGATAAGTAGACCTGACTGTTTCCGGGAGGAGCCCCATGGCCGACGAGTCCACCGTCACCGAAGCCGCCGCGCTGTACGAGCGGCGCGGCAACGTCGCCGTCATTACGCTCAACCGTCCGAAGGCGCTCAACGCCGTGAACGCGGCGCTCTCGACAGCGGTCGGCACGCTGCTCGAGCAGGCCGAAGCGGACGAGCAGGTGCGCGTGGTGGTCCTCACCGGTGCCGGCCGGGCGTTCTGCGCGGGCGCCGACCTCAAGGTCCTCGCCACCGGCGGGAGCATCGCCGCCGACGGGCATCCCGAATGGGGCTTCGCCGGCTACGTCCAGCACTGGATCAGCAAGCCGACCATCGCCGCGGTCAACGGCTTCGCCCTCGGCGGCGGCACCGAGCTGGTGCTCGCGTCCGACCTCGCGGTCGTCGACGAGGACGCCGAGCTCGGCCTGCCCGAGGTCAAGCGGGGCCTGTTCGCCGCGGCGGGCGGGGTCATCCGCCTGCAGCAGCAGATCCCGCGCAAGATCGCCCTCGAGATCGCGCTGACCGGCGAGCCGATCTCCGCCGCCCAGGGCAGGGAACTGGGCCTGGTCAACCGGGTCGCCCCCGCGGGGACCGCGCTCGAGGTGGCGCTCGAGCTCGCCGAGACGATCGCCGCGAACGCGCCGCTGTCGGTGCGCGAATCGAAGGCGATGATCCACCGCACCGCGCACGGCGACGACTGGGAGCAGGGCGTCTGGGACGCCAACGCCGCCGCGCTGAAGGTGGTGTTCACCAGCGAGGACGCCAAGGAAGGCCCGACCGCGTTCGCGCAGAAACGGGCCCCCGTCTGGACGGGTCGCTGATCCCCTGATCTCGGCCCGGGGTCTCGCCGATCCCCTTCGGGGCAGTCACCTCGACCCCTCCGGGGCCCCGGGCCGCTCCAACTCTCGAAAGGAACTCCTCATGACCAACGCTGTCATCGTCGACGTGGTCCGCACCGCGGTCGGCAAGGGCAAGCCCGGCGGCGCCCTGTCCGGCACGCATCCCGTCGAACTGCTCGCCCACGTCCTGCGGGAGATCACCGCCCGCAACGACCTCGACCCCGCGCTGGTCGACGACGTCATCGGCGGCTGCGTCAACCAGGCCGGCGAACAGTCCCTGAACATCTCCCGCACCGCGCTGCTGTCGGCCGGGTTCCCCGAGTCGGTGCCGGCCACCACCATCGACCGCCAGTGCGGCTCGAGCCAGCAGGCCGCGCACTTCGCCGCGCAGGGCGTCATCGCCGGCGCCTACGACATCGTCATCGCGTGCGGTGTCGAGTCGATGAGCCGCGTGCCGATGGGCACCTCGTCGATGGGCCAGGACGCCTCCGGCCCGGGCATCGCCGCCCGCTACCCGGAGGGCTTGGTCAACCAGGGCATCTCCGCCGAACTGATCGCCGCGAAGTGGAAGTTCGACCGCGAGGCGCTCGACGCGTTCTCGGCGCAGTCGCACCAGCGCGCCGCCGAGGCGATCGCCGCCGGGTTCTTCGACCGCGAGATCGTCCCGATCACGGTCACCGACGCCGCCGGCGAGCAGGTCCGGCACACCGTCGACGAGACGGTGCGCGCCGCGACCACCGTCGAAGGCCTGGCCGGACTGAAGCCGTCGTTCTACACCGAGGCGTACGCCCAGCGCTTCCCCGAGGCGCAGTGGCTCATCACCCCGGGTAACTCGTCGCCGCTGACCGACGGTGCCTCCGCGGCACTGATCATGAGCGAGGAGATGGCGAACAAGCTGGGCCTGACCCCGCGGGCCCGGTTCCACTCGTTCGCCGTCGCCGGCGACGACCCGCTGTTCATGCTCACCGCGCCGATCCCGGCCACCCGCAAGATCCTCGCCAAGTCCGGGCTGAGCATCGACGACATCGACGCCTACGAGGTCAACGAGGCGTTCGCCCCGGTGCCGCTGATGTGGGCACACGAGTTCGGCGCCGACCCGGCCAAGCTCAACCCGCGCGGCGGCGCCATCGCCCTCGGCCACGCCCTCGGCTCGTCCGGCACCCGCCTGCTGACCACGCTGGTGAACCACCTCGAGGCCACCGGCGGCCGCTACGGCCTGCAGACCATGTGCGAGGGCGCCGGCATGGCCAACGCCACCGTCATCGAACGCCTCTGACCGACAACCACACTCGAAAGGATCCCCACCACATGATCGTCAACGACAGCGTCGCCGTCGTCACCGGTGGCGCCTCCGGCCTCGGCCTCGCGACCGTCAAGGCCCTGCTCGCCGACGGCGCCCAGGTCGTCATCATCGACCTGCCCTCCTCCAACGGTGAGACCGTCGCCAAGGAACTCGGCGACCGCGTCCGCTTCGCCGCCGCCGACGTCACCGACGAGGCCGCCGTCACCGAGGCCCTCGACCTGGCCGAATCGCTCGGCCCGCTGCGGGTGGCGGTCAACTGCGCCGGCATCGGCAACGCCGTCAAGACCGTGAGCAAGAAGGGCGCCTTCCCGCTCGACGCGTTCAAGAAGGTCGTGGACGTCAACCTCTTCGGCACGTTCAACGTCATCCGCCTGGCCGCCGAGCGCATCGCGAAGACCGAGCCCGTCGACGGCGAGCGCGGCGTCATCATCAATACCGCGTCCGTCGCCGCGTTCGACGGTCAAATCGGGCAGGCCGCCTACTCGGCATCCAAGGGCGGTGTCGTCGGCATGACCCTGCCGATCGCCCGCGACCTCGCGTCGCTGCTCATCCGCGTCGTCACCATCGCGCCGGGCCTGTTCAAGACCCCGCTGCTCGGGTCGCTGCCGGAGGAGGCCCAGAAGTCCCTCGGCCAGCAGGTCCCGCACCCGGCCCGCCTCGGCGACCCGTCCGAGTACGGTGCCCTGGCCGCGCACATCGTCTCCAACCCGATGCTCAACGGCGAGGTCATCCGCCTCGACGGCGCGATCCGCATGGCCCCCCGCTGATCGTCGCGGACGATCGACATGTGAGAGGACGGGGTCGATGACTGCCCAGCCCACACCCCGCCGGTTGGCGAACTGGCGGGAGTTCGAGGCGCTGCAGCTCGACCCCATCCTCGAGCATGCCCTGGACGCATTCGGCGAGAACGGTTTCCGCGGCACCAGCGTCCGGGATCTGGCCCGCCGGATCGGAGTGACGGTACCCGCGCTGTACTACCACTACGAGAACAAGGAAGCCGTCCTCGTCGCGCTCCTCCACACCGCCGTACGTGATCTCACCGAGCGCGCCCTCGCGGCCGTCGCCACGGGCGGCGACGACCCCGTGCGACGCTTCACCCACTTCGTCGAGGCGATCGTGCTGAACTCGACCTACCGATCCCGGCAGTCCGCCCTCGACTCCGAGCTGCGCCACGTGTCGCCGCAGAATCGCCGCCACTACGCCGAGACCCGCAAACATATCGAGTTGATCGCCCTCGACCTGGTCGACGACGGCGTCGAACGCGGCGTGTTCGTCGTGGACGACATCGCCGAGGCGGTGCGGGCCCTGCTCGGCATGTGCCAGTCCATCGCCCGCTGGTACCGGATCGGTGGGCCACTGACCCCCCACCAGGTCGCCGCGCGCTACACCGTCATCGCGCTGCGCATCGTGGGGTGCCCGTCCGCGGCGGCGCGCGCACGGTGACTGTCGTGCCGCACCGCCCGCCCTGCACACCGAGGTAAGGACTTCCATGAAGCGCCACTTCTTCGACGCCGACCACGACGCGTACCGGGAGACGGTACGCGAGTTCCTCGCCCGCGAGGTCGAACCGAACTACGAACGCTGGGAGGACGAGCGGCTGATCGACCGCTCCGCCTGGATCGCCGCGGGCAAGGCGGGCGTCGTGGGCCTCGGCGTTCCCGAGGAGTACGGCGGCTCCGGCGTGAGCGACTACCGGTTCCGCTGCGTCGTCGCCGAGGAGATCGCCCGCACCGGCACCACCTCTTTCGGCTCCGGCATGAGCCTTCAGGACGACATCGCCGTCCCCTACATCGCCGACCTCGGCACCGAGGAGCAGAAGCGCCGCTGGCTGCCCGGCATGGCCGTCGGCGAACTCATCGGGGCCATCGCCATGACCGAGCCCGGCACCGGGTCCGACCTGCAGGGGATCAAGACCACCGCCGTGCGCGACGGTGACGACTGGATCCTGACCGGGCAGAAGACGTTCATCACCAACGGAATCCACTCCGACCTGGTGATCGTCGTGGCCCGCACCGACCCGAAGGCCGGCGCCCGCGGCTTCTCCCTGCTCGTCGTCGAACGCGACATGCCGGGCTTCACCCGCGGCCGCAAGCTGCGCAAGGTGGGCCTGGCCGGCCAGGACACCGCCGAGCTGTCCTTCGACGCCGTGCGGGTGCCGGCGGGCAACCTGCTCGGGACCGAGGGTCAGGGATTCGTTCACCTCATGGAACACCTTCCCCTCGAACGTATCTCCATCGCCGTCGGTGCCGTCGCCGCGGCCCGGGCGGCGTACGAGTGGACCAAGGACTACGTGTTCGAACGCACGGCATTCGGCAAGCCGATCGGCGCCCTGCAGAACACCCGCTTCGCTCTCGCCGAGATGCTCACCGAGATCGAGGTGACCGGTTCGCACGTCGACCGGTGCGTGCTCGCGCTGAACGCCGGGGAGCTGACCGCCGTCGACGCCGCCAAGGCCAAGTGGTGGGCCACCGAGCTGCAGAAGCGCGTCGTGGACCGGTGCGTGCAGTTGCACGGCGGCTACGGGTACATGATGGAGTACCCCATCGGGCGCGCCTACGTCGACACCCGCATCCAGACCATCTACGGTGGCACCACCGAGATCATGAAGGAGATCATCGGCCGCGACATCGCTGCCGAATTCGCCTGATCCACTCCACCTTCGAAGGAGCGACACGATGTTCGATCTGTCCGGTAAGCGGGCACTTGTCACCGGCGGCTCGGCCGGCATCGGCCTGGGCATGGCGCGGGGGCTCGCCTCCGCGGGCGCCGACGTCGCGCTGTGGGGCCGCGGCACCGAACGTCTCGCGAAGGCGGCGGCCGACCTCGAATCGACCGGGGTCCGCGTGCTCACCCGATCGGTGGACGTGTCCGACGAAGCGGCCGTCCGTGACGGTGTCGCCGCGACGGTCGAGGAACTCGGCGGGCTGGACGTCGTCGTGGTCAACGCCGGAATCGGGGGGCGGCCCGCGCGGTTCGTCGACTCGAGCACCGAGGACTACCGGAAGGTGATGGCGGCCAACCTCGACGGCGCGTACTTCACCCTGCGCGAGACGGCCGGGGTCCTCGTCGGCCAGGGCACCGGCGGATCGATGATCGTCACGTCGAGCCTGGGTGCGATCCAGGGCGCCGGACGCAACCAGGCATACGCCGCCACCAAGGCCGGGGTCCTGGCTCTGGCCAACGGCTGCGCGGTGGAACTCGCCCGGCACCGCATCCGCGTCAACAGCGTGCTGCCCGGCTGGATCGCCACCGGCATGACCGGGCCGCTGCAGGACTCGGAGACGTTCGAGTCCCACGTGATCTCGCGGGTACCGTTGGGCCGGTGGGGAACTCCCGAGGACTTCGCCGGCATCGCCGTGTACCTTGCGAGTGACGCCTCCGCGTTCCAGACCGGATCGTCCACCCTGATCGACGGCGGATACTCGATCTTCTGAACCGCCGGAAGTGTTGTCCAGCAAGATTCGACCACGAGGAGGAGCTATGGCACTGACCGCATTCCTGGAGCTCGAGTTCAAGCCCGAGACGCTCGGGGAGGCCCGCGCACTGATGGACCGGGTTCTGAAGGAGACCCGTGCGTTCGACGGCTGCCTCGGCATCGAGGTGCTCGCCGACCGGTCGAACGAGGCGCACTGGGTCGTCGTGGAGAAGTGGGAGTCGGAGCAGCACGACGCCGCCTACCGCGAGTTCCGGGCCGGGCCCGGCGCCATCACCGATCTCGGTCCGCTGCTCGCCGGCGCGCCGAAGCTGACCTACTACGACGAGGTCTGAACAGTAGGGGTGAGCAGTAGGGGGTGAGCAGATTCCGCCCTGGGGTGCCTGGGCGGGGGCGGCATCGTCGCCGACGATCGGTATGTCGGATCGACGCCCGCCCACCCGGTCCCGGGACGGCGGAACCTCCCAGGAAAGGCGGACGCCATGAACGTCGAAGAGATGGCCCGGACCCTGCTCACCCTCGACGACGAAGCGGCGCTGCGCAGCGCCGCAGCGATCGAGGACGCCACCTTCGCCGCCTACGCGAGCGACTACGTCGAGGCCATGACCCGGCCCGGCTGCAAGGGGTGTCACGGCGGCTGATCGACGGACGTGCAGCGGCCGGAGTACCACGGTGCTCCGGCCGTCCCGTCCCCACGACCGCCACCGAAGGAACCCTCATGACCGCTGCGCTGCCGCTGTTGCTGCGCTCGCACCCCCATCTCACCGCCGCCTCCGCCGAATCCCTGGACTTCCAGGCCCGCGTCGGGCATCCCACGGGGCCGGATCCCGCGCCGTGCGTTCTCGTCCTCACCCGTGCCGCCGACCGCGAGGTCGACGATCTGTCGCTGTGGCTGGCCGCGCGCGGCACCGCGCTGGTGCGGCTGGACAGCGACCGGTGCGCCGGCACGGACGTGCAGTGGGATCCGCTCACCGGTCTGCTCGCCCGTGACGGCCGGACGTTCCGGCCGCGGGTGTGCTGGCTGCGGTACTTCGACGTGGACGCCCTGCGCAGCGGGCACCCCGCGCCCGACGCGACGCTGCACGTGCGTGACCAGTGGCAGGCGTTCGTCACCGCCCTCACAGCGCACGAGGGGGTGCGCACGCTCAATCCCGCCGCGCGGCCCGGAACCCCCGATCGCCTCACCCAGCTCGCCGCCGCGCGGGCGGCCGGGCTGCGCGTCCCCGCGACCCTCGTGACGACACGGCTCGACGTCGCGGCCCGGGCTCTGCCGGGCACCGGCGATCTGCTGGTCAAGAGCCTCGGCCGGCACTGCGTCGAACCGCGGCCCGGCCGTCTGCTCGGTGTCTACCCTCAGCGCATCCCCCGCACGGCGCTCGACGGTACACAGCACACGGGCGCCCCGGTGCTCGTCCAGGAATATGTGGCCGCCGACCGGGAGCTGCGCATCCACGCCGTCGGCGGAACGCTGATCGGGTACGCCGTCACGCGACCCACCCCGGAGTCGCTGTGGACCCGGCCGGAGTCGATCACCGTGCGGCGCTGCGATATTCCGGCCGACATCGGAAGAGCGGTGCGGGGGCTCCTCGACCGGTTCCGGCTCGACCTCGGCGCCGTCGACCTGCTCGACACCCCCACCGGCCCCGTCTTCCTCGAGGTCAATCCCGAATTCGACTGGCGCTGGGCAGAACACGGCGCCGGTGACTCCGACACCACGAACGCGGTGCGTGCTCTGATCGCCGCCGCCGTCCCCGCACACCGAGGGGAGAACAGATGACCCGTGTCGCCGTCGCCGAGTACGCGGTGCTGTTCTGGCGCAACGGCACGCTGGTGTGGGACGACTACCTGCACCACCGGCAGTTCGCCCTCACCCCTGACAGCGAGCGGGTCCTGCGCTGGTTCGCGTCGTGGCGCGAACTCGACAGCATCGCCGAACTGGGGGAGTTGCCCCTCGGAATCGCCCACCGGCTGCTCGAGGCGCAGGTGCTCGTCGCCGAGGGTTCGGCCGAGCACGCCGAGCAGGAGCAGATGCTCGTCGAATGGGGCACGTGGGGCCCGTCGGCCCGTTACCTGCACTTCGCGGCCCGCACCGGCTCGGACGTCCGGTTCGCGGACGTGGTCGACGACGAACTGCGGTCGGCTGCCAAGGCGAGCGAGCAGCCGGCGCCCGCAGCCGCCAAGTCCTATCCGCAGCACCCGATGATTCCCGTGCCCGGCGACCGGCCGGACTCGTCGGGATGGCAGCGTCCGGGCCTCGTCGAGGCCCTGTTCGAGCGCCGTTCGGTCCGGCAGTTCACCGCCGATTCCGTGTCTCTCGACGCCGTGGGCACCGTCGCCCGCGTCGCGGCGGGGCCTGTCACAGTGATCGACCATCCGCAGGTCGGGCAGGTGCTGCTGAAGACCAGTCCGTCCGCCGGTGCCCGCACCCCCCTCGAGCTGTATCTCTACGCGAACCGCGTCGACGGACTCGAGCCGGGGTTCTTCCACTACGCGCCGATGCGCGGTGGGCTGGAACGGATCGGGCAGAGCGTGCCCCGGTCCGTGCTGGACGCGGCGCTCGGCGAGCAGCCGTGGCTGTCGGACTGCCCGGCGCTGCTCATCTACACGGCGGTACCGGCCCGGACCCGGTGGCGGTACGAACATTCCCGCGCCTACCGCGACATCCTCGTCGAGCTCGGCCACGTCAGTCAGACCGTCCTGCTCACCGCCACCGCGCTCGGGCTCGGTGCGGTGACGGCGACGGCGATGCGCGACCGCGAGCTCGAAGACCTGCTCGGCTGCGACCCCACCGCCGAACCGGTCCTGGCGGTCACGGCGCTCGGGCACCCCGCCGCCGGACTGGGGTGACGTCCGGTGTCCGGTGCGCTCGGTAATCCCGACTTCGCGCGGCTGTGCGCCGGGCAGGCGGTCGCGCAGCTCGGCAGCCGCGGCTACGGCGTCGCGATCATGCTGTGGGTGCTCGCGGTCAGCGGGTCGGCCGCGACGGTCGGCCTGGTCTCCACCGTGACGATGGGTGCCTTCACGGCCGCCACGGTGCCCGCCGGCTGGATCGTCGACCGCTTCGATCGCCGCCGCGTCATGCTCACCGTCGACGCCTGCTCGGCCACCGCCGCCGCGGTGCTGGCGTTCTGCGCGTGGCGCGGCGCGTTCGACCCGGTGCCCGTCCTCGCCGCCGTGTCGGTGCTCGGGGCGGGGTGGGCGGTGCGCGGCCTCGCCGAGGACGCGGCGGTGCCGCAGGTGGTCGAGCGCGAACAGCTCGGCGCGGCGTACGGGCTGTTCGAGGCACGGGGATATGCGACGGGCGTGGCCGGGCCGCCGCTCGCGGCCACCCTCTACGGCCTCGGTGCCGCGCTGCCCTTCGCGGGACATGCCGTGTCGTTCGTGGTGGCAGGGGCAGCGGCGTCCCGGGTCCGCACCCCGCTGCAGGCACCTCGCGTCCACGGCCCGGTCGTGGAGCGGCCGTGGGTCGCGATCCGGGAAGGGTTGCGCTGGTTCGCATCCCACCCGTTCGTTCGTACCACCGCGGCGCTGACGGCCGTCGCCGAGTTCGTGGTCAACGGCTGTGGCCTGGTGGTGGTCGTGCTCCTGGTCGGTAGCGGCGCGCCGTCCTCGACGGTCGGCATCGTGCTCGCCGGTGCGTACGGCGGGGGCATGCTCGGAGCCCTGGCGGTGCCGTGGCTCCGGCGTCGGGTTCCGGCACACCGTCTGCTCGTGCTCTCGGCGGCCCTCGGGGCTCTGGCGGTCCTCGCGGCGGCCACGGGATCGCCGGTCGCGGCGGCCGCCGGTTACGCGGCCCTGCTGGCGGTGACCCCGTCGTGGTCGGTGGTGGTGACCGCTCGCTGTGCCGAACTGGTACCCGACGAGGTACGGGGACGGGTCGGCGCGGCGACCGGTCTGGTCACGTCGCTGCCGGCGATGTTCGCTCCACTGACGGTGGGCGTGCTGACGACGACCGTCGGCGCGGCGAGCACCGCGGGGGTGCTCGCCGCGCTCCTCGGCGGGGTGCTCGTGGCGACCGCCGTCAGCCGGACGGTGCGCCTACAGGCCGGCGAGCCGCTCGCGCGCCGCGCGGTACTCGGTGGTGAGCCGGTCGACGAGTTCGGCAGCGGGTACGACGGCGTCGACCGCGCCGACGCCCTGTCCTGAACCCCAGATGTCGCGCCACGCCTTGGCCGCCGGTGCCGATCCCGAACTCTCGCCGGTGCCGAAGTCCATGGCCGACGGGTCCGACACGGCGAGGTTGTTCGGGTCGAGGCCGGCGGCTTCGATACTGCCGCGCAGGTAGTTGCCGTGCACGCCGGTGAACAGGTTCGAGTAGACGATGTCCGCGGCGGTCGAGTCGACGATCATGTCCTTGTAGCGGTCGTCGGCGTTGGCCTCTTCGGTGGCAATGAATGCCGACCCGACGTAGGCGAGATCGGCGCCGGCGGCCTGCGCGGCGAGGATCGAGCGGCCGTGCGCGATCGAGCCCGACAGCAGCAGCGGGCCGTCGAACCACTCGCGGATCTCCTGGACCAGCGCGAACGGGGACTGGGCGCCGGCGTGCCCGCCGGCGCCGGCGGCGACGGCGATGAGCCCGTCGGCGCCCTTGTCGATCGCCTTGCGCGCGAAGGTGTTGTTGATGACGTCGTGCAGGACGATGCCGCCGTAGGAGTGGATGGCGTCGTTGACGTCGGTGCGGGCGCCGAGGGAGGTGATGACGACCGGGACTTCGAATTCGACGATGGTGGCGAGGTCTTCTTCGAGACGGTCGTTGGAGCGGTGCACGATGAGGTTGACCGCGTAGGGAGCGGACGGCGCCTCGGGGTGGTTGGCGTCGTGCTTGGCCAGGGCCTCGGTGATGCGGGTGAGCCACTCGCGCAGCATCGCCTGGGGACGGGCGTTGAGCGAGGGGAACGAGCCGACGACGCCGGAGGTGCACTGGGCGATCACCAGGTCCGGGCCGGAGACGATGAACATCGGCGACGCCACCACGGGCAGGCGCAGCCGGTCTTGCAGGATCGGGGGCAGGGCCATGCGGAACTCCTTGTGCTGTGCGGTCTTACGGTGCTTTTTCGGAGGCGGTGCTTTTTGAGACGGTGCGGTCTTGCAGGCGGTGCGGTCGTACGGTGCGGCCTTACGATTGCCCGAGCTGGGCGGCCATGAGCGGCATCAGGGCGTGCAGGCCCTTGACCGGCCGGATCATCACCTTGAACGAGGTGATCTGCCCGGCGTCGTTCCAGTGCATCATGTCGATGCCGTCGACGTGTATGCCGTCGAGGTCGGCGGTGAACTCGAGCACCGCCGACCCGTCGGAGTACCACTCGCCGACGTACCGGAAGTCCCGCCCGGTGAACACGGCGAGCGCGGCCCGCAGGTAGGCGAGGGTCAGGGCTTTGCCCTCCTGTGGCGTGAACACCGCGGGGGAGTAGAAGACGGCGTCGTCGGCGATCAGATCGTCCAGGGCTGCCTCGTCACCGTGCTCGACGATGTGGTGCCAGCGTTCGACGACGTCGGGTCGGACGTGGGTCGGCATGCGGATCCCCTCTCGGTTCGTCGCCCCCGAGCGTAGGGGCCTCCGACCTAAACAGTCAATGGTGACCGTTCAGGGATGGAACGGCGGCATCGGCAGGTCGTCGCCGAACAGGTCGGGCAGATCGCTCGACACCCGGTCCGGGAACGACGCGGGGCGCTTCTCGAGGAAGGACGAGATGCCTTCCCGGGCGTCGGGGCCCGTGCCGCGGATGTTGATGCCGCGAGTCTCGATGCGGTGCGCGATCATCGGGTGCTCCGCGCCGAGCGTGCGCCACATCATCTGCCGTGACAACGCCACCGAGACCGGCGCCGAGTGTTCGGTGAGGCTGCGGGCCAGCGCACGGGCCCGATCGAGCAGATCGGCTGCGGGATGGAGCGCGTAGACGAGCCCGGCCGCGTGGGCCTCGGTCGCGTCGAAGATCCGTCCCGAGTACACCCAGTCCAGGGCGGTCTGCAACGGAACCAGGCGGGGCAGGAACCAGGTGGAGCACGACTCGGGGACCAGGCCGCGGCGGTTGAAGACGAAGCCGATGCGGGCGTCGTCGGCGGCGAGGCGGAAGTCCGCCGCGAGCGTCATGGTGATGCCGACGCCGACGGCCGGGCCGTTGATCGCCGCGATGATCGGCTTGCGGCACTCGAACATGCGCAGGACGACGCGACCGCCGCCGTCGCGCCGGACGTCGTCGGCACCCGGTTCGTCGAGCCGCTGCGCGAACGTGTCGGCACCCGCGGAGAGATCTGCACCGGCGCAGAAGGCGCGTCCGGCGCCGGTGATCACGACGGCGCGTACGGAATCGTCGGCGTCGCAGCGGTCGTAGGCCTCGATCAGCTCGTGCTCCATCGTGGTGGTGAAGGCGTTGAGCTGGTCGGGGCGGTCGAGGGTGATGGTGGCGATGCCGTCGGCGACGGACAGGGCGATGTGTTCCACGTCGGTCAGCATGCCAGGTTTACTGAGCGATCGGTAGGTGTGGGGTCGCGCACAGCGTGGCGCCCCCGTCGGAAGCCGATGACGGGGGCGCAGGCGCGACGTGCAGGGGGCTATCCGCGGGTCACGCGGCCGCGGCGGAACTCCTTGCCGCCCCAGATGCCGGACTGCCGGGTTTCGCCGGCGTAGGTGGCGCATGCGGCGACGAGGGGGCAACGGTCGCACACCCGGCGGGCGTAGTCGAACGACTCAGACGGGTCCGGGAACCAGGCGTCCGGTGTCGCGTCGCCGCGGCACGCGGCCAGGTCCCAGTCCGGTGTGGTGTCCGACGGGGCGAGCAGGTCGGTGAGCATCGTAGTCACGGGCAGGTCCTCCTTCCGAGGATGGAATGCGGGTTCGGTCGGGGCGACGCAGTGCCCCGGGACGAAGTCGTGGCAGAACGAAACGCGTCGAGGCGCAGAACGGTGTCGAGGAACGGACGGACGCGGAGGCGTCGGTCAGCAGATGTCGGGTCGCGTCGTCGGCGACCCCGCCTGCCGGGGTCCCGCTGGGGGAAGGACGCACGCGACGGGATGTCGCATCGGCTGCGGCGCCGGTCGTTCCGGCGGGGCAGCCGGTGGCGCTGTGCGCATCGCGTGTCTCCTTCCATGTCGTGGTCGTCGTCGATCGGTCGAGTCCAACGCCCCCCGCCGCCCGGGTTCTTCCCCTCGGTGCGAGAACAGTGACGGGTACCTCACGGCCCGGGTTCCGCTACATAGGTTTCGGCTATGGGTCGATCTCCCGTTCGGACTTTGTCCCGGGCGCCGGTCCGGTGATCGACTCGACGGGACGCTCCGGCGGCGCCGCGGGTGCGGCCGGAACCCCCGCGACGAGGAGACGCCACGTGAGCGCTGTACTGACCGAGTTCGGCGACGGCATCGCCGTCATGACCATCAACCGGCCCGAGGCGCGCAATGCCGTCGATCTCGAGGTCGCCAAGGCGCTCGCTGCCGCCGTCGACGAGTTCGAGGCGCGGCCGGACCTGGTCGTCGGGATCGTCACCGGCGCCGGCGGCACCTTCTGCGCCGGCATGGACCTCAAGGCGTTCACCCGGGGCGAGCGGCCGTCGCTGCCCGGCCGGGGATTCGCCGGGCTCACCGAGCGTCCGCCGACGAAGCCGCTGATCGCCGCGGTCGAGGGCTGGGCTCTCGCCGGCGGATGCGAACTCGCGCTCTCGGCGGACCTCGTCGTCGCTGCCCGGGGCGCCAAGTTCGGGCTGCCCGAGGTCAAGCGCGGACTCGTCGCGGCAGCCGGCGGCCTGCTGCGCCTGCCCAAGGTGCTGCCCTACCAGCTCGCCATGGAGATCGTGCTGACCGGCGACCCGCTCACCGCCGAGGTGGCGCACGCGCACGGTCTGGTCAACACCCTCACCGAGCCGGGTGCGGCGCTGGACGGGGCGCGGGCGCTCGCCGCCCGCATCAGCGGCAACGGGCCGCTCGCCGTCCGGGCGTCCAAGCAGATCATGTCCTCGGCGGTGCAGTACACCGATGCGGAGGCGTTCGCGTCGCAGCGGGCGCTCGTCGAGCCCGTGTTCGCCTCCGCGGACGCACAGGAAGGCGCCCGCGCGTTCGCCGAGAAGCGCGCGCCGGTATGGCGCGCGGAGTAGAGAACTCCCGGAAACCGCTACGAGCCGAGGTCCGAGTTCTCGGCCTCGAGCTCGGTCAGTGCTCCCTGGCACTTCAGGTCTGGTCTTCGAGCACCTCGAGTGAGGCGACGAGTCGGGTGCCGTTGGGGCGCACGGTGGCCGCGAAGGGTGCGGCCCTGGTGTTCTCGTAGACGACGATCGCCGCCGAGCACCCGAGGTCCGCACCGGCCTCACCGACGTCGGTGTCGTCGACCAAGCAGGTGGCCGCCCCGGCGAAGAGGATCACGTCGATATCGTCCGCGAGCCCGATCTCGGAGACGTCGATCCCGCCCAGGGAGCCGTCGGTGTCCTGGCGGACGAAGGCGAGGTCCGGCACCGCGATGATCCCGCGCGCGACGAGGTCGTACGGCAACGGCAGGGCCGAGCCGTCGGTCTGCGGGAACTGGACGACGAGATGGTCGACGGGACTCAGGATGTCGGCATCGCTGATGAGATTTCTCTTTCCACTGTGCCGGGAACGGGTGGCCGGGCCGTGTCCGGCTGTGTCGATGCGGTGACTGGTGCGCACGACCGGCAGTGGCCGTTGTTCTCCGCTCGGCCGCAGACGACTCGCCCTTCGGTGGATGTGGTGACCGAAGACCTTTCGGATCCCTCCCGCGCAGCCATGCGGTCGTGATCGCACGAAGATCGTCAACTCGATGCGGGGCGACCGGTGGCGCGCGCACAATACCGTACGTCGGGCCGGATCGAAGGGAAGGCGAGTGGCATGTCCCAGGACACGAGTGTCAAACAGGGTGTGGCGGCCGGTACGTCCATCGGTGCCGCGATCATCCTCACCACGATCGGTATCCTGCAGATCTTCCAAGGGATCGCCGCAGTGGCCGAGGACGAGTTGTTCGTCGTCGGGATCGAGTACACGTACAAGTTCGACTTCACCACCTGGGGATGGATCCACATCGTGCTCGGTGCGGTGATCGCACTGGTCGGCCTTGCGCTCTTCACCGGCGCGACGTGGGCGAGGGTTGCGGCCATCGTGCTTGCGGCACTCTCGATTCTCGCCAACTTCATGTGGCTGCCGTACTACCCGTGGTGGTCGATCCTCATCATCGCGCTCGATGTAGTCGTCATCTGGGCGGTGTCGACGTGGAACCCGCGCCGGGACTCCTACTGACGGCACCGCCGGCAGGCCGGGACGTCGCCGATGACCGACGGTGACGCCCCGTCCGGCCTGCCGGACGTAGGAGGCCGACGGCTGCTCTGGCTGGCGGTGCTGCGGCCGCTGCTCACCACGGTGTTGCTGGTGATCGCGTACTTCGTGCTGCCGCTCGAGGACATCGACGATGTCTCCACCCTGACGGTGCTGATCGGCGGGACCCTCCTGGTGTGTGCAGTGTGCGCCTGGCAGATCCGGCAGGTGCTGCGGTCCCCGTACCCGGCCGTGCAGGCGATCGAGGCGCTGCTGCTGTCGGTCGCCGTCTACCTCGTCGGGTACTCGACGGTGTATCACGTCCTGTCGTACAACTATCCGGAAGCGTTCGACGAACCGCTCTCGCGGATCGACGCGCTGTACTTCTGCATGACCGTCTTTGCGACGGTGGGCTTCGGCGACATCGTCGCGACCACCGAGGGCGCGCGGGCGCTCGTCACGGCGCAGATGGTCGGCAACCTTGTCCTCATCGCGCTCGGCCTCCGGTTCCTGACCGCGGCCGTGAAGTGGCGCCAGCAGCAGAAGAAGACGTGAGAGGAAGATTCCGATGGCCGAGACCTCGAGAAGCGCAACCGCAGTCGAACACCTCACCAGAGAGGAGCGGGCGGAACGCGGCCGGGCCGCCCGCGCCCGGACCCCGCTCTCCGCGCTCGCCGAGTTCGAGACGAGCGGTCGGCCCGATCCACTCGACCTGCTGGAGCGGCAGGCGACGTCCCGGGTGCCGGAGCTGGTCCCCGTGCGGTACGGCCGCATGGCAGAAACTCCGTTTTCGTTCTACCGGGGTGCAGCGCTGGTGATGGCCGACGATCTGTCCCGCGGACCGACCACGACCGTCCTCACTCAGCTGTGCGGGGACGCGCATCTGAGCAACTTCGGTATCTTCGCCACCCCGGAACGCAAGCTGACCTTCGACATCAACGACTTCGACGAGACGTATCCCGGGCCGTTCGAGTGGGACGTCAAGCGGCTCGTCGCCAGTCTCGTGATCGCCGCGCAGGACAACGGTTTCACGAGCAAGCAGCAGGCGCGCATCGCCCGCGCCTGTGCCGCCGAATACCGCGAGACGATCGCCCGGCAGGCGGAGCGTGGGAATCTGGCGGTCTGGTATTCGCACATCGAAGCCGGCGCGGAACTCGCGGAGCTGCGCGACGAACTCGACTCGTCCATGAAGAAGCGCCTGCGCAAGACTCTCGAGAAGTCCCGGCACCGGGACAGCGTCCAGGCGCTGGCCAAGTTGACCGAGGTGGTCGACGGCCGGCGCCGGATCATCAGCAACCCGCCGCTCATCGTCCCCATCGAGGAGGTGCTGCCCGACGCGGACGCGGACGAACTCTACGCCGACCTGCACCAGCGCCTCCGCCAGTACCGCTCGACCCTCCAGTGGGACCGGCGGGTATTGCTCGAGCAGTTCGAGTTCGTGCAGGCGGCGCGCAAGGTGGTCGGTGTCGGTAGCGTCGGGACCCGGGCGTGGATCTTCCTGCTGCGCGGCACGGGTGACGACGACCCGCTCTTCCTGCAAGCCAAGGAGGCGCAACGGTCCGTGCTCTCGTACTACGTGGACGGACCGACGTTCGCCAACGAGGGCGAACGGGTGGTCAACGGCCAGCGGCTGATGCAGGCGGCCAGTGACATCTTCCTCGGCTGGCAGCAGGGCCCCGGCCCGGACGGGATCCGGCGCGACTTCTACCTGCGGCAGCTGCGCGACGGCAAGGGCTCGGCGGTCGTCGAGGCGATGACTCCCACCGGCATGACGCTGTACGGGCGGCTGTGCGGACGGGTGCTGGCGTACGGGCACGCCCGATCCGGCGACCGCATCGCGATCGCCGCATACCTCGGGTCCGGAACCGAATTCGACGACGCCATAGCGGCTTTCGCGGTCGCCTACGCCGAGCAGAACGTCCGGGACCACGCTGCGCTCGTCGATGCGATCGCCGCGGGGCGGATCACCGCTCAGCGCGGTCTCTGATCCGAGAGAGCGCCGCCCGCCCCGTCCCGGCGTTGCTGTTCGGACGCCTGCCGGACCGCCTCGCCGAGCTGGAGCTCAGGCTTCCTCCAACGCCTCGCCGATTCCCTGGAGCAGGCGGTGGTGGTGCGCCTCGGCCAGGAGGTGACCCGCGGTGATGGCAACCGCCACCGGCCACTCGAGGAGCTCGAGGGCCACCAGGGTGCCGACGCCTGCGAGGTATGCGAGCTGCTCGGGCGGCGGGAGGCTGATGTGGCCCATGACAGGCAGTTCCAGGACGAGGTGTTCGGCCTCACGCAATCGTTCGAGGGCGGGCCGGCGCGGCGACACCGCTGACGTCGTGACAGCCATGGCAGTCCCTTCCACTGTCGGGCTTACGGACGAGCCGGCCGTGTTCCGGCCGTCGGGTCAGCGCCGGTCTCTGCGGTCTTCTCGCCGATCTTCCCGGCGGTCGGAACGCCGGCGGACGCCGTGAGCGACCACCGCTGCGGTTGCGACAGTCGTGGCCGTACGAGCCACGGGCGCGGGCCCGATCACTGCGGCGCGGCGCATGCGCCTGGCTGCGAGAGGCATGTCAGTCTCCTTCCGATTCGTCGGCTTCGATCGCGGCCAGCAGGGCCTGCACGGGAATGCGGCCGCTGGCCACCAGCTGTCCCCCGGCACGGCGTACCGCCGATGCGAACGGTGCGGCCCACAGGTTCTCCCACACGAGCAAGGCCGCGGTGCTGCCGGGCTCGACGGCCGCGGCGACCGCCTCGACGTCCTCCTCGCTGAGCAGCATCGCCAGCTCGGCTTCGTAGGAGCGCAGCGCGCCGATCTCGGCTTCGTCCAGGTCGGCGAGCTCGAACGCTTCGAGTGATCCGTCGGTGTCCTTCTTCAGCAACAGCAGATCCAGGACGCGTACTGTTCCGCGTTCGACGAGTTCGTGGAGGGCGGGCGCGATCTCGCCCCTGAACCTGCTGCCCGGGAACTCCACTACGATCCAGTCCACCGGACCGAGTTCGTCGATGTCACTGTCGATTTGTCGTTCGACCTGTTCGGTCATCGCGTCGTCTCCTTTGCCGAGTTGCCGTCGATGGAGTGGCAAGGCCACGTACCCGTGGCGGGTTCCACGTCCGGTTCGGCGGCGTCCACGTGCCGCCTCGTCCCGGACGGCCGGCTTGTCGGAGAGTCCGATGACGACCTGGCAAGTCGGTCTGCCGGTGAATTCTACGCAATCGACGGTAGACCTGATGGCTGCGCCCGGAAAGGAGCTCGGTGAAGACCGCTCGATCCGGTGACCTACGGCGCCTGAAATGGACCCGAGCAGGACAGATCGGATATTCCGGACGCAGGTGCCGCGGCGTCTACGCCTCGTGTGCCGGCTTCCGTTCGGGTCGGGGGTGGCGGCGGAACCATGCGGCGTACCGGTCGGCGAGGGGGGCGGCGGTGACTCCGTGGGCGAGGACCGACAGGCCCACGGTGACGACAGCGGTGAGCAGTAGCAGGTCTTCGTGGGGCAGGGTACCGGGTTCTTCGAGAATCAGGATGACGAAGACGATGGTGGCCAGTCCGCGGGGGCCGAACCAGCCGAGGAAGGCGAGGGTGGGGGTGCGGGCATGGGTGCCGAGCAGCGACAGTGCGACGGGGACCATGCGCACGACGGTCAGGCTCAGCGCGGCGTACGCGAGTACCGGCCACGACAGGTGTTCGAGAGCCGGGCCGAGCAACACCGCCCCGAGGACGACGAACGTCACGGCGTTGAACACATCCCCGGCCTCGTCGATCAGTTGGGAGACCTCCCCGTCGGCGCGGCGCCGGATCGTCCCGAAGGTCAGCCCACCGACGAACGCGGCGATGAATCCCGAGCCGCCGAGGGGCAGGGCGACGGTGTAGGCCAGCGTGGCTGCGGCCACCGGCACGATCTGAACCCATAGGGGGTCGATCGTGCGGTGCCGGCCGGCGAGGATCAGTACCGCCGCCGCGACCGCCCCGGCACCTACCCCGGCGAGGATGCCGTAGCCGATCTGCTCGGTGACCAACCGTACGGCTGCACCGCCGCCGATTGCCCCGGACTCGGCGCGTGCGATCGCCAGTACGATCAGGAACAGCGGTACGCAGATGCCGTCATTGAGGCCGCTTTCGACGTTGAGTCCCTGGCGCACCCGCGTCGGCAGGATCGGCAGGGTGACCACCGCCTGCCCGAGAGCGGCGTCGGTGGGCGCGAGGAGCACGGCGAGCAGCAGCGCCTCGGGCCAGGAGAGGTCGCCCAGCACGAGTACCGCGGCGGCGAAGCCGGCCGCGATGGTCAGCGGTAGCCCTATACCGAGAAGTCGTGCAGGAAGCGAGATCTCGGACCGTAGAGCGGTCGGGTCCACACCAGCGGCGTCGGAGAACAGCACGAGGGCAAGGGTGACCTCGGCGAGGAGTTTCACCGTTTCGCTGGTCGCCTCGATGTCGATCAGCCCGGCAGCCTGTGCGCCCAGCACGAGGCCGCCGACGGTGAAGACCATCGGAGCCGTGACGGAAGTGCCCGCAACCCGTCCGGAGATCGCCGCGAAGACGAGCAAGATGCCGGCGATCGCCGGGAGTGCCCAGGTCATGCTGCCCCCTCCGCGGGCGGAGGGCGGTGGCGGGGTGCGCCGGCCGGCCATCGGCGTCCGCGCGGCAGAACGAGAGCTGCCACACCCGACCACAGTGGAACTCCCAGGAACACCAAGATGATCCACATCATGAGTCGGGTCCTTGCCTCGCCGCACCGGAGTTCCGGGACAGGCGCGACCGGAGGGGCGGCGTCGTCATATTCTGCCGAATCCGAGACATCGTGCGACGAAATTTCGGCGGATCGCGCCGTTTGCACGTGCGGCGATTCGGCCGGTCGATACGCTCGGAATGCCGGAAAACGACAGGTCTGCTCGAGATCGGGAGCGTTGCCATGGCAAGAACCCACCACGGAAAGATCGCGGTCGACATTCGTGATTCCGTCCCGGATTGGGCGCCGTATCTGCCCGCCCAGGCACCCGAGAACGCCCCGAACGTCCTGATCATCGCCTGGGACGACGTCGGGTACGGCAGTATGGACATCTTCGGCGGTCCGATCGAGACCCCGACGATGCGGCGGATCGCGGACCGCGGCGTGAAGTACTCGAACTTCCACACCACCGCGCTGTGTTCCCCGACCCGCGCGTCGCTGCTGACCGGACGCAACGCGACGACCAACGGAATGGCGACCATCGCCGAATTGAGCTCCGGATTCCCCGGCATCAGCACCCACATCCCGTTCGAGAACGGGTTCGTCTCGGAGGTCCTGGCCGAGCGGGGATGGAACACCTACTGCGTCGGCAAGTGGCATCTGACGCCGGGGGAAGAAATGAACATGTCGGCGGTCAAGTCCCGGTGGCCGCTGGGCCGCGGATTCGAGCGCTTCTACGGATTCCTCGGCGGCGAATCCAGCAGTTGGTACCCCGATCTGGTCTACGACAATCACCCGATCGACGCCCCCGGAACACCCGAGGACGGCTACCACCTGTCCAAGGACCTTGCGGACAAGGCGATCGGGTTCATCCGCGACGCCAAGACCATCGACCCCGACAAGCCGTTCTTCATGTACCTGGCCCCGCAGGCCGGGCACGCCCCGCACCACGTGTTCACCGAATGGGCCGACCGGTACAAGGGCAGGTTCGACCAGGGCTACGAGGCCATCCGCGTCGAGATCCTGCAGCGGCAGAAGGACCTCGGGTTGTTGCCTGAGAACACCGAGCTGTCACCGATCAATCCGCACGGGGAGCCGGCCACCACCGGGCCCGACGGTCAGCCGTGGCCGCTGCTCGACACCGTCCGGCCCTGGGACTCGCTCACCGCCGACGAGCAACGCCTGTTCGTCCGGATGGCCGAGGTCTTCGCCGGTTACATCTCCTACACGGACGACCAGCTCGGCCGGGTGATCGACATGCTCGACGCGAGCGGCGAGCTCGACAACACCCTCGTCGTCGTGGTTTCCGACAACGGTGCCAGCGGGGAAGGCGGACCCAACGGATCGTTCAACGAATGGCGCTTCTTCAACGGGATCCCCGACACCACCGAAACCACCCTGCCGCACCTCGACGAGCTGGGCACACCGGTGTCGTACAACCACTACAACACCGGCTGGGCGTGGGCCTTCGACACCCCGTTTCCGTACTGGAAGCGCTGGGCCGGCTACGAAGGCGGAGTCGCCGACATGTGCGTGGTCTCGTGGCCGGCGCGGATCGAGGCCTCGGCCGAACCTCGCTCGCAGTACGCCCATGCCGTCGACGTCGTCCCGACGATCTACGAGCTGCTCGGCATCACCCCACCCGCGGTTCTGAAGGGATACACCCAGAGCCCCCTCGAAGGAGAGAGCTTCGCGGCCTCGCTGACCGATCCCACAGCACGGGGCAAGGACGTGCAGTTCTACACGATGCTGGGGCAGCGTTCGCTGTATCACGAAGGGTGGCTCGTCTGTTCCGTGCATCCGCCCCTGTCCGGGTGGGGGCACTTCGACAAGGACGTGTGGGAGCTGTACCACCTCGCGGAGGACCGGGCGCAACTGCACAACCTCGCAGACGCCGAACCCGAGCGGCTGGAAGCTCTGAAGAGCCTGTGGTTCTACTACGCGGGTCGTCACCACGGGCTACCGCTGGACGATCGCAGCGCCCTCGAACAGGTGCTCGCCGAACGTCCCCACCCGGGCAAGAAGCGCGACCAGTATGTCTACTATCCGGACTGCGCGGACGTCCCGGAGGCGGCCGGCGTCGCCATCACCGGTCGGTCCTACACGATCGTCGCCGGTGTGCACGTGGACTCGGCCGCTGCCGAGGGAGTCCTGTACGCCCACGGCGGTCTGGCCGGTGGTCACAGCTTGTACGTCAAGGACGGTCGTCTGCGCTATGCCTTCAACTGGGTCGGCACGCACCTGCAGACCGTGGTCGCCGACCGGGACCTGACCCTCGGCGCTCACGTGTGCACCGCCGAATTCGCCGTATCGGGGAAGAACACCGATCCGGCAATGCCGGGTTTCGCCGGCACCCTGACTCTCTATGTCGACGATCAGCAGGTGGCCTCCGACGAGATCGTCACCCAGCCAGGGGCGTTCTGCCTCGTCGGGGACGGCATCTGCGTCGGGCGCGACAGTGCCTCGCCGGTCACCCCGGACTACGTGTCCCCGTTCCGCTTCACCGGGGGCACGATCGACAAGGTTGTCGTCGACGTCTCCGGCGAACGCTACGTCGACCACGAGGCGCAGGTGCGGGCCTGGTTCTCGATCGATTGACCCGCGTTGCTCAGCGACCGCGCACGATGCAGTAAAGCGCGATGAGGCAGGGGAACCCGATGAGGCAGGTGGACCTTTCCGTGCTTTCCCCTTGCCTGGCTGCGGGCCGATAGCGCCGGCAGTCGGTGCGCAGAGGTGTGATCCGCCCTCGAGGACCCGCCGGGGTGGGTGTCGGCACCGTCGTCCGTTCTCGCACGTTGCCGGTGATGTCCTCGGGGCAGAAGTCCTCCGACCCCATCCGGAAGGCCCCGCCCGGAACCACCTCATGTCGTTCGGTGCGCGGCCTACTGGTTGCCTGCTTCGAGCATCTCGGAACCGGATCGCCCGTCCTCGCGATGCCGTGCGGGACCGGCCCTACCGGACCTGCATGCCCGTCTCCCCAGCGGATGTCCGTCCCAGTGCCGTGGCCTTGAGTTGCTCGAACTCGGCCTCGGTGATCACTCCCGAGTCGTACAGCGCCTTCGCATCGGCGATGTGCTCGGCCGGGGACTTGCCGGCCACCTGCCGGATGTACTCGTCGGTGGCCTGCTTGGTCTCCTGCTGGGCGCGCATCGACCGCTCCGCCATGCCGCGGCCCCGGGCGATCAGATAGACGAAGGCGGTCAGGTACGGCAACAGGACCAGCCCGATGACCCAGAGGGTCTTGGCGAAGCCGGACACGGTGTGATCGCGGAACAGGTCGACCAAGATCTGGAACAGCACGATCAGGTAGGCCACGAAGGCGAAGACGATGACCGTGTACCACACGTAATCCCAGAACGAATCCATGATGTGCACCTCCTGTGTGCGGACCCCGGGTGGGGCGGAGCTCCCGAGGACCCGGGCGACTCACATCGAGAATCACACCGCGACCGGCCTCTCCCCAGGGGAGAAAGACCCTCGATCCCACCGCCGGGCGGCGGCTCCGGATCCCTCCCGCGACCACCCGAATCGAGCGGTGACCTTGTGCTCTACACCACTGGCCGCCGGCGGCGGAACACTGTAGTCGAGCAACGCAGGAGTATCGAGATGAACGCAGAGCAGCCCCTGGCCCTCCGGTTGTGGCGCCGCGCTCCGTGGAGCGGCAATCCCCTGATGCGACGATCCGAGCGAGTGGAATCCGCACTCGTCCTGATCGTGGCCCTGTTCGTGCTCGTCCTGATTCCGTTCGCCGCCGCCTACGGGACGGCGACCTACGCCCGGATCGGCCAACTGGCGATGCAGGAGCATCAGCAACGGCACCAGGTGGCGGCGGTCCTTCTCGGGGAACCGGCACCTGCGCGGGCCGATGCACTGACGGACACCGCGACACGGGGTCCGGGCAACCCGGATCGAGCGACCGCGCGGTGGACGACCGGAACCGGTGAAACACGCTCGGGCAGGGTGGAGGTGCCCTTCGGTGCGAAACCCGGCGAGACGATCGATATCTGGATCGACTCGAACGGTGATCCCGTCGCCGCGCCCAGAACAGGTTCGGACGGCGTCGTAGCCGGTGTCATTGCGGCGCTCACGGTGTGGGGGATGGGCTCCGGGGTCGCGCTGATGCTCCTGTACGGAGTGCACCGGGCAGGTGTGAAGCGGAGGATCTCGGCGCTGGATCGGGAGTGGAACGACGTCGGAAGGAGCCCGGGATGGTCGATGGGTTGACCGTCGGGATGCCGGCCGGCGCGAAGCGGCATGCTCGATCTTCTTGCCGGGTAATATCTTGCGTCGGGAGGCCCGGATGAGCGACTGGGTGTGCCGGCTGACGATGCCGAAGGATTCCGGCGACAGTCCGGCTCAATTGCATCTGGTGCTCCGCGACGATCTCACGGACGCGGAGGTGCTCGTCCGCGTCCTAGGCCTGGTTCACGAGTTCTACGGTCCCCGCGTGCAGGTCGACGATCTGAGGCCCGAGTCCTGGGCGCAGACCCGAGTCGCGTCCCGGCTCCGAAGCTCACCCGCCGGATGAGGAACGGAGGCGATACGGCAGGTCGTTTCAACGCAGATCACCGAGCCGGATCTCAGGGAAGGGGACGGGGCGTGTCCGAGGATGTGCGTGTCGGTCAGGGCGGTGCGCGCCACGGCGGCGTGAGCCGGGGCAGTACCGCCGAAAGGAGCGTCGGGCAGAAGATCGCGACGGGCATTTCGGTCGGTGCCGCCGTCGTTCTTGCCACCGTGGGAATTCTGCAACTGCTGCAGGGCATCGCGGCCGTCGCGGAGGGCGAACTGTTCGTGGTGGGGCAGAAATACACCTTCGAGTTCGATCTCACCACGTGGGGTTGGATCCACATCGTCACCGGTGCCGTCCTCATCGTGGTAGGCGCTGCCCTCCTCACCGGGGCCACCTGGGGGCGGGTCGCGGCGATCGTCGTCGCGGCCCTGTCGATCCTGCTCAACTTCATGTGGTTGCCGTACTACCCGTGGTGGTCGATCCTGATCATCGCTCTCGACGTGGTGGTCATCTGGGCGGTCTCGACCTGGGATCCACGGCTGGACTACTAGGTTCGCGTGAAGGCCGGACCGAGGTGATCGACCCCGGGCCGTCCACCGATCGGCGGAATATCAAAGGGTGCAGAGGTTTCGATCCCCCTGAAGCGCTTCGTCCGCCGCCGTGTCACACCGAGTGGAATGAGATGACGATGGACAGCGAGCCTACGCGCAGCGGCACGGGCACCGCTCCGCTCGACACCGCCGAACGGGCCGAGCTGGAGCGGTTGCGGGCCGAGGTGGCCGCACTGCGGGCGCGGACGGAGGCCGCACCCGAGGCGCCCCCGCCGTCGCCCCCGCCCGTGTCGCGTCCGCCGCGGCACGGGCTTCGCTGGACTGCGGTGGCGATCCTGACCGTGCTGGTCGCTCTGCTGGCGATCACGTCGGTGACGGCACGGTTCGTCCGCAGCCAAATCCTCGACACGGACCGGTACGTCACCACGGTGGCACCGCTCGGTTCCGATCCCGCGGTGCAGACCGAGATCGCGGGCACGATCACCGACGAGATCTTTGCGCGGGTCGATGTCGAAGGCCTCACGTCCGACGCGCTGACCGCCCTGACCGATGCCGTTCCGGCGACCGCGGACGCGCCGCGCGTGGACCGGGCGGTGGAGGGCCTCGCGCCGGTGATCGCCGGGCAGGCACGCAACTTCGTGTACGAGACGGTGCTGTCGCTGGTGCAGACCGACCAGTTCGAGGACCTGTGGATCCAGGCCAACCGAGCCGCGCACACCGGTCTGGTGGCAGTCGTCACCGGTGAGGGCGGGCCGTCCTCGGTGACGGTAGACGAGAGCGGCACGGTCAGCATCTCCCTCGGCACGATCATCGACAACGTCAAGGCTCGTCTGCTGGACCGGGGATTCACCTTCGTCGAGAGGATCCCCGACATCGACAAGCAGTTCGTGCTGTTCCAGTCCCCGGAACTGATCAAGGCGCAACGGGCGGTCAGTGCACTGGACACGGCGTCGGATGTGCTGCCGTGGCTCACGATCGCCGCCGCGGTGGCCGCGGTGGCAGTGGCTCCGCCCGGCCGTCGTCGTCGTGCCCTGGCGTTCGTCGGAGCGGCACTGCTCGTGGGGATGCTGATCCTCGCGGTCGCGCTGATCGTCGTCCGATCGCTCTACCTCGGCGACATTCCCCCGGACGTGCTGTCCCCGGACGCCGCCTCGGCGATCGTCGACACGGTGTTGGTGCCGCTGCGGACCGCGCTGCGGGCGGTGGCGGTCCTCGGCCTGGTGATCGCGGTCGGGGCGTACCTGACCGGGGGATCGGCCTCCGCGGCAGCCGTCCGTCGTGGATTCGGGCGAGGAATGGACGCGGTGCAGCGGTCCCGTAAGCCGCGACCACCGAACCAGGTGGAAGCCGGGGCCTACCGGGCCCGGACGGCGTTGCGGCTGGCGATCATCGGCGTCGCCGCGCTGATGCTGATGTTCTGGCGCTATCCGACCGGCATGGTGGTCGTGTGGATCGTTCTCGGTGCCCTGCTGGCCCTGCTTGCGCTCGAGGTGCTGATCCGGCCGGCACGAACCTGGGACCAACCGACTGAGGATGTGATGTCGGCACCGCCGACGGAGGGCGTGGTGTCGGCACCGCCGACGGACGAACAACCGACGGAGAAACTCCCGGGCACGAAGACGGGGACGTGAGCCCGGTGGACGCCGTTCCCGGTGACCACGTGCCGACCTCGCGCCGATGGTGGGCGCGGGCGGCGTTCGCCGCCGTCCTCGGCGCTGCCGCCGTTCCGGTGATCGTCGCGGGCCTGCGTGGCGCCCTCGCGCTCCTGGCGGTGAGCGTGGCGGTGGCAGCGGTGACGGTCGCGGCCCTGTACTGGTTCCTCGCGACCCGTGGGCTGCTGCGTGCGCTGTCGCTGGGTCTCGCGGTGGTCGTCCCCCTCGCCCTGCCCGTGCTGTTCGTGCGGGAACGCGTGCTCTGGGTCGCGTTGGTGTCGGTCGCGCTGGTGCTGCTCGCCCTGGCGTGCGCGCGGGCGGCCCTGCGCCGTGACACCGGGATGCCCGAGTACCCCGCCCCGCCGGTCCACCGCCCGTTCCTGGTGATGAACCCCCGTTCGGGGGGCGGCAAGGTCGTGAAGTTCGATCTGCAACGCAAAGCCGAGGAACTCGGCGCCGAGGTGGCCCTGCTCGCCGGACCGGGCCCCGTCGACGTCGAGGCCCTGGCCCGGCAGGCGGTGGAGCGGGGTGCCGACCTGCTCGGCGTCGCCGGAGGTGACGGAACACAAGCCCTGGTGGCGGCGATCGCGGCCGAGCACGGGCTGCCGTTCCTCGTGATCAGCGCCGGCACGCGGAACCATTTCGCGCTGGACCTGGGACTGGACCGGGAGGACCCGGCCGCGGGCCTGGACGCGCTGCGGGACGGGGTGGAACTCCGCGTCGATCTCGGCAGGATCGGAGAACGGGTATTCGTCAACAACGCCTCGTTCGGCGTCTACGCCGACGTGGTGCAGAGCCCGGAATACCGGGACGACAAGGCCGGTACGGCCCTGCGGATGATGCCCGACCTGCTCGCCCGCGACAGCGCCACCCGGCTGCGGGCCCGCATCGACGGCGACACGACGGTGGAGGGCGCGCAGGCCGTCCTGGTGAGCAACGACCCGTACGCGACCGACGACCTCGCGGGGATGGGACGCCGGCCTCGGCTGGATCGCGGGGTGCTCGGGGTGGTGACGATCTCGGTAGCCGGCGCGGGGCAGGCGGTCGACCTGCTGCGCCGCACACACAGCCGGGGGCTGGTTCAGCGCGTGGCC
Organism: Rhodococcus indonesiensis; assembly: GCF_047782815.1. NCBI lineage: Bacteria > Bacillati > Actinomycetota > Actinomycetes > Mycobacteriales > Nocardiaceae > Rhodococcus > Rhodococcus indonesiensis. Next base: position 240,135 of record NZ_CP180630.1, read on the forward strand.
ACCGAGGTGATCGTCGACGCGGAAACCCCGGAGATACCGGTCGGAGTGGACGGGGAAGCGCTGACGCTACCAACACCGGTGCGCTGCACCGTCGAACCACAGGCGCTGCGGGTGCGGGTGCCCCGACGGCGTCCGGGAACCCTGGTCTCGGCACCGACCTGGGACTGGGTGCGGCTCCGGGACCTGGCCTTACGGCCTCAGCGTTCGTCGTCGTCGGTCTCGTCGGGCCTGCGCTGACCTTCCCCGGGCCGCGAGCCTACCGGCACGCGCGGCAGCGATCCGGTGCCGAACAGGGCGGCGACGGCGAGCAGCGCCGTGACGGCGAAGGCCACCTGGAGCGCCTCGAGCCGCGCGTCCGAGTTGACCTCGACGATCGCATCCGCGGTGGACTCGTCCACCCCGGCATCGGCCAACGCTCCCTCGAGCTGGGTGTCGGACAGGAACGGCACCCCGGCAGCCATGTCCGTGGTGGCCTGCTGCTGCACCGACTCCGGTACCGCCGGGTTGTTCTCGATACCGGCGATGACGGAGGTGGTCAGGGTGGCGATGAGGATGGACCCGATCAGGGCGGTTCCCAGTGATGCTCCGAGATTGGTCGCCGTGTTCTGCAGACCGCCGACCTCGGCGCTCTGCGAGTCCGGCACCGCGGACACAGTGACCGCACCGAGCTGGGAGGCCAACGCCCCCAGGCCGAGACCCATCAGCAGCATCGGGATCGACACGACCGCCGCGCTGGCGCCGGGATCCATTCCGCCCACAAGGATGAGGATGCCGACGGCCATGGTCCCGAGACCGAGCCGGACGACGAGCCGGGGATTCGCGTGAGGTCGCAGCTGCGGGATTCCGATGGCCGCCAGGACCAGAGCGATCGACAGCGGAAGGATCCGCACGCCCGTCTCGAGCGCACTGAGTTCGAGAACCACCGACAGGAACAGAGGGACGGAGAAGAACACTCCGGCCTGGATGAGGAACTGGGCGAAGAACATACTCAGCCCCCCGGTGAGCTGGCTGTTCTTCAACAGCGCGGGATCGACCAGCGGTTCGCCGCCCGTCTTCGCCAGGTACGTCTCCCGGCGCAGGAACAGGTAGATCACGAACAGGCCGCCGAGCAGCAGCCAGATGACGGGGGACAGACCCAGAATCTGCGGTCCGCCGGGTTTGGTCTGGATCCAGCCCCACTCGCTCGAGCGCAGCACGCCGTAGACGAACATTCCCAGGCCGACCACCGACAGGAGCGAGCCGACGAGGTCGAGCCGGATCCGCTGGGGTGGAATGTCTTCCACGCGGCGCAGCGTGAGCAGGATCAAGAAGACGACGACGACCTCACCGAAGAAGACGTAGCGCCAGGACGCGAACGTAGTCACCGCCCCACCGAGCAGCGGCCCCACCGCGACTGCCGCAGCGCCCGCGGCGGCCACCAGTCCGTAGGCAGCGGGACGGCGTTCGGCGGAGAAGTTCGCGGCGACAAGGGAGACGATCGCGGGCATGATCAGGGCCGCACCGATGCCCTCGAGCAGGGACCAGCCGATGAGCAGGACAGTGAGATTCGGTGCGATGCCGGTGACGAACGAGCCGGCACCGTAGATGATCAGTCCGAGCCCGAACGCGCGGCGCCGGCCGAGAATGGTGCCGACCTTGCCGCCGGTGATCATCAGGGTCGCCATCACCAGCGTGTAGAGGGTGATGGCGGTCTGAATGCCGGTGATGGTGGTGTTCACGTCCGCGGCCACGGTCGCCATCGACACGTTCATCACGGAGCTGTCGAGCGTCATCAGGAACTGGCCCGCAGCCAGCACCGCGAGCACCAGGGCGGAACCCGAGGCCGTCGCCGGCCCCTTCTGCGAACTCTCGAGACTCATGGCATCGACCTCTCGGGGCCCTCGGCACTGCTGCGTTCACGCAGGTTAGACCATCGCATGCTGCCGACGCACGGCTACAGGGCACAACGTCCCCGATCTCGGCTACACCGGCTCGAGCGGCCGGAACCGCCGGATGTCGTTGCCCGCGGGGCCGACCACGGCGGCCGAGGACTCGGGCATCTCGTTCCATGCGCCCGGCAGATCGCGGAGCGGTTCGGACACGACGAACCGGGCGTCGATGCCCAGGCGATGGAACATCTCCACCTCGGGGTGCAGCTCGCGGAGCTTGGCGACCTCGGTGGAGTAGAACAGCGACCGGGTCCGGCCTTCGGTGGAGTAGCGGAACACCCAGATCGTGTCGCCGGCCGTGGTGGCCACGGTCATCTGTACGGGGTCGTCGATTCCGTGGTCGCGGGCGACCTTCTCGACCATCCCGACCGCGCGGCCGACCGCGGTGAACGGATCGTCCCGGAGACCGAACGTGAGAGCGAGGAAGAACAGCACCTCGGAGTCCGTGGTACCCGCGACGTCCGGGTACAGCGACGGATCCACGGCCATCATCAGTTCTCGTTTGATCTCCCGGAAGCCGAGGATCTCGCCGTTGTGCATCCACAGCCATTCCCCGTGCCGGAACGGGTGGCAGTTGCTGCGCTGCACCTGCGTGCCGGTCGAGGCGCGCACGTGCGCGAACAGCAGCGGGGTGCGGATCTGCCCGGCGATCTCCCGCAGGTTGTGGTTGTTCCACGCCGGATCGATGCTCTTGAACAGGGCCGGCTCGGAACCTATTCCGTACCAGCCGATTCCGAATCCGTCACCGTTGGTGGTGGTGGCTCCGAGATGGGAGTGCAGGCTCTGGTCGATGAGCGAATGCTCGGGCTTGAACAGCAGGTCCTCAACGAGGATCGGCTCGCCCGAGTAGGCCATCCATCTGCACACCCGGCCATTGAAACACTCCGCCGACGCCGGTGTTCCCGTTTCCCGATCCGAGCCGAGTGCTGCGCTGCAGCATTGTGCGCCTCGCGACCACCGAGCCGAACCGTGGTCGGTGCCGAGCGCCCTGCTGACGATCCTGGACAACCGGTACCAGTGATCGGCCACACGCCGTAGCCTCGATATGGACTGCCCCCCACCTCGTCCGGAGGGACGATCGCCATGGAAGTCGGAGCGGACGAAGTGTCCGAGGAGCGTAGAGCGGCTACGCACCCGAGCTGTCGAGTTCCGATCAGTCGAGCGATCGGCGCACTTTCGGCCGAGGGCAGTCTCGTCGAACGAGCCGGCGCAGCGTTGCCGCACCTGACGGTGTTGAGGAATGCGCCGCCGTTAGGGGCGGATTCGTTTCCTTCCAACAGAACCGGAACGTAGGCGTTCTCATGGTCGGCAGCCGGGGGACCGCCGATCTACGAGGAGGAGTCGAGGGGAGCCGATGGCACCGTCCACGATCGAGACCGGAATCTACGTCCCGCCCAATCCGCCGTGGGGCAACGTGCGTGCCGTCACCGCCTTGGCGAGGTGGGGTGGGCTGTCGTCGCTGTTCGTCTGGGACCATTTCCAGGAGTTCTATCCCACCGTCCTGTGGGACGAGACGTTCACCCCTTTCAGCGACAGCGTCTCGAGTCCGCACGAGGTGTTCGACTACCAGACCCTGCTCGGCGCCTTGGCCGGCCGGACCGGGAAGATGCAGCTGGGAGTGGGAGTGAGTGAGCCGATCCGACGCCACCCGGTGCTGCTGGCCCAGGCCGCGCTGACCCTGGCCCATCTGACCAGGCGTGCACCGATCCTCGGGCTCGGCTGCGGGGAGAAGATGAACACCGAACCGTACGGGCTGTCGCGGCGCCGCGCGGTCGACCGGCTCGACGAAGCCCTCCGGATCGTCCGCCGCTGTTTGGACTCACGCGGCCCGTTCGACTTCGCCGGTGTGCACTTTCACCTCGACGGGGCGTTGATGGACCTGCAGGCGCCGCCGGGGCGGACCCCGAAGGTCTGGGTCGCCGCCCACGGACCCCGGATGCTGGAGCAGACCGGCCGCTACGGCGACGGATGGCTACCGATGACCATCGCCCTGAACACCCCGGACGAGTATGCGGCGAAATTGGCGCGCATCCGCTCCGCTGCTCGAGGTGCCGGCCGGGATCCCGACCGGATCGTGCCGGCCCTGTTCGCCTACGTCCTCGTCGCCCCCACACAGAAGCGGGCGCAGGCGATGCTGCACAGCCGGATGGTGCGGTACTGGGCGTTGCTGTTCTCCGCCGAGCACTGGACAGCCGCCGGGGCGGTCCATCCGTTCGGCTCGCAGTTCCGAGGTTCGGTCGACATGCTCCCGGAACACTACGACCGGACCACACTGGAGAAGGCGCTCGAGGCGGTACCCCCCGAGGTCGCCGAGAGGGGATTCCTCGTCGGCACACCGGGACGGATCGCTGCGCGGTTGCGGGAGTTCGGAGATGCCGGCTTGCGGCATGTGGTGGTCGGTCCCACGTCGTCCTACCTGTCGGTGCAGGACTGGGCGTTCGCCGCGCCCGGCGTGCATCGCATCGCCGCTCTGTTACGAAAGTGAGTGCGGCGCCCACGCCGGGTGAACACTGCCCGAGCCGGGCACGGCGATCAAGTGGGCGTAGGGAAACGGAACGGTGCTGCACCGCCGGAGAGCCGCCTCGTTCGGTCCGGTCGTCCGCCACGGCTGGCCGGTCTTGGGCTGTCGCGCCGGAGCTACCGCGCTGCAGCGGAATCCGCCGTCTCCAGGTTCAGCACCGAGCCGGTGGTGGCGCCCCCGTCGACGAGGAATTCGGAGCCGGTCGAGTAGGTGGCCTCGGTGACGACGAATCGCACCATCCGGGCCACCTCCTCGGGACTGCCGAAGCGGGGGATCGGCTGCGTGGCGGCGATGCCGCGGTCCATTCCCGCCGTCATCGGTGTGTCGATGGGGCCGGGGTGCACCGAGCACACCCGGACCCCGTCGGGGGCGAACTCGAGCGCGGCGGTCTTCGTGAGGCCGCGCAGGGCCCATTTGCTCGCCACGTAGGCGCCGAGGCCGGCGTAGCCGATGAGGCCGGCCGTCGAGGAGACGTTGACGACGACCCCGCGCCCGCGACGCAGCGCCGGGCCGGCGACGTGCATTCCCAGCCACTGGCCGACGAGATTGACCTGCAGCACGCGTTCGAACTCGACTCGGGTCTGCTCCTCGATGGTGCCGACGGCCAGGATGCCGGCGTTGTTGATCAACGCCCGCAACGGACCGATGGATTCGGCCACGGCGACCGCCTCCGACCATTGCGCTTCGTCGGTCACGTCGAGGTGCACGAACTTCGAGCCGTTGCCGAGTGTCGCGGCGTGGCGGGTGCCTTCGTCGTCGAGCACGTCGGCGACGACGACACCGGCGCCTTCACCGGCGAGGATCGTGGCGACGGCGGCGCCGATGCCGCGGCTGCCCCCGGTGACGAGGACCGAACCTCCGTCGAGTTCCGTCATGACCCCAACCCCTCGTGTGCCGATACCGTTGGTGCCGGGGTGCCGTTTCGGGCGATCTCGGATTCCGGTGGTCGTGCGCTGTCCGCGGCGCTACGCGGCGGACCCGCCGTGGCGGCGGTGATCTCGCGGTCGAGGAATGTCTTCAGTTCGGAGATGGCGCTCATCATGGGGGCCGGGAACACCACGGTCGTGTTCTTCTCGACGCCCAGTTCCACCAGTGTCTGCAGGTTGCGCAACTGAAGGGCGAGCGGGTGGGCCAGCATCGTGTCGGATGCCTGCCCGAGGGCGGTCGCGGCGATCGACTCGCCCTCGGCGGCAATGATCTTGGCCCGCTTCTCCCGCTCCGCCTCGGCCTGCCGCGCCATGGCCCGCTTCATGCTGTCGGGCAGCTGGATGTCCTTCAGTTCCACCAGCGTCACCTCGACGCCCCATTCCAGAGTGGACACGTCGAGAAACTCGCGGATGTTCGCGTTGATCACGTTCGTCTCGGACAGTGCCTCGTCGAGCGTGTGCCGGCCGACGACCCTGCGCAGCGTGGTCTGGGCGATCTGATCGATCGCCGCTGCCACGTTCTCGATCGCGACGACCGACTTCACGGCATCGATGACCCGGAAGTACGCCACGGCAGAGATGTCGACACTGACGTTGTCGCGGGTGATGATGCCCTGGGACTGGATCGGCATCGTCACGATCCGCAGGGACACCTTCGTCAACCGGTCGACGAGAGGGATGATCAGATGCAGTCCGGGCTCCTTGACACCGATGAGCCGGCCGAACCGGAACAGCACGCCCTTCTCGTACTGGGTCACCACATGCACGGCCTGCGACAGGACGAACAGCGCGACCACCAGGAGCACGCCGGCCAGGACGATCCACGCGGCCACGGCTTCTCCTTCCGCATCGCTTCGCGGCTGTGGTTCCACGGTCCACCCCTGGGGCATCGCCGGAAAGGGTCGAAGGTCACCGTGCCGGGAACGGTGTCGGACGCGCAGCGCGGACCGGGCCGGTACAGTGAAGCCGGTATACCCCCTTGGGTATGCCGAGCCTACGTGGAGGGAGTGTCGGGATGACATCGGCCGACTTCGTCGACGGCGTCGAGGTGCTGTGGCGACCGGGGTGCCCGTTCTGTTCGGGGCTGCGCCGGGGTCTGCGCAGGCGCGGCATCGAGACCGTCGAGACCGACATCTGGCAGGACCGGACCGCCGCCGAACGGATCCGCGCGGTGACCGGCGGTGACGAGATCGTGCCGACCGTCTTCATCGGACCGGTTGCACTCGTCAATCCCTCTGTGCGAGAAATCGAATCGGCGATCGAGCGGTATCTCCCCCGCCGGGTCGGCGAGCTGGTCGGGCCCCGGCCGACGACGCTGTGGTCCCGACTGTCCGAGACGTTCCGCAACCGGCCGCTCGAATCCCCGTCCCGACGATCGAAGGAGTCGTGATGTCCGAACATCCCCAGGACGAAGAACTCTGGGACGAGCGCTACCGCTCCCGTTCCGCGCTGTGGAGCGGTGAGCCCAACCGTCACCTCGTGGGGGAGGCGGCCGATCTCGCACCTGGACTCGCCCTCGACGTAGGTTGCGGCGAGGGTGCGGACGCCATCTGGCTCGCGCAGCGCGGCTGGCGGGTCGACGGCGTGGACGTCTCCGGCGTCGCCCTGCAACGCGCCGCCGAGCATGCGGAGCGGGCCGGCGCCGAGGTCGCCGGCCGCATCTCGTGGCTGCACGAGAACCTGACGGCCTGGGATCCGGGCCGAGGGCGGTACGACCTCGTCTCCGCGCAGTACATGCACCTGCCCCAGCCGGAACGTGATGTCCTCTTCCGGCGGCTCGGGGAGGCGGTCGCCCCCGGCGGCACGCTCCTGGTCGTCGGACACCATCCCTCCGACCTGCAGACAACCGTGCCACGTCCGCCGCGACCCGAGTTGTTCTTCACGGGGGCGGACGTCGTGGCGCTGCTCGATCCCGACGGCTGGGACGTCGTCACCGACACCGCCGTCGCGCGGCCGGCCACCGACCCGGACGGACGGGTCGTCACGGTGCACGACACCGTGGTCAGGGCCCGACGGCGCTGATCCCGTCGAACATCGTCACCGGGCGGTAGCCCTCAGTGTCACCGGGCGGTAGCCCTCAGTGTTGCCGGGCGGTAGCCCTCAGTGTCACCGGGCGGTAGCCCTCGGCGTTGCCGGCGGTAGCCCTCAGGCCAGTGCGAGGAAGAGGCGCTCGAGCTGCTCCTCGGTGAGCCGGTCGGGGCACGTGTCGTCCTCTTCGTCGAGCATGCATCGACGAAGCTGCGCGGCAACGATTTTGAAGCCGGCACGGTCGAGTGCCCGGGAGACTGCGGCGAGCTGGGTCACCACGTCCCGGCACTCGCGGCCGGATTCGAGCATGGCGATGACACCCGCGAGCTGCCCCTGGGCGCGGCGCAGCCGGTGCAGAACCTGGGTATCGGCTTCGGGGGTGACGGCGGTCCGGGCGACGGGGGCGGCAGGAGTGTTCATCGTGGTGCTTCCGGTTAGGGGGCGCGGGGTCCGTTTGGATACCCCATGGGGTACTTGACATACCCTAGGGGGTATGTGGCAGGGTTGTCCACATCGAGGACGAAATCGACTCATACGGAGGAACCACGATGATTCTCGAGCAGTACTACATCGAGTGTCTGTCGCACGCGTCGTACCTGATCGGTGACGAGGGCACCGGCCGGGCGGTCGTGGTCGATCCGCGCCGCGATGTCGGCGAGTACCTCGACGACGCGCGTCGGCACGGGTTGACCATCGAGGGTGTGATCAACACCCACTTCCACGCCGATTTCGTCTCCGGGCACCTGGAACTGGTGGAGGCGACCGGCGCGTGGATCGGGTTCGGTGAGGCCGCCGAGACCGACTACCCGATCCGCCGGTTGCGCGACGGCGAGCACCTCTCGCTCGGGGAGGTGGACCTCGAGATCCTGGCCACCCCGGGGCACACCTGGGAGTCGATCTCGGTGCTGGTGCGCGAGCATCCGGGCGCCACCCCGACGGCGGTGCTGACCGGCGATTCGCTGTTCATCGGCGACGTGGGCCGGCCCGATCTGGTGAACCTGGGGGAGTCGTCGACCGAGGATCTGGCCCGGGCGATGTACCACACGGTGCACGAGAAGCTGCTGACCCTGCCCGATGCGGTCACCGTGCTGCCCGCGCACGGCGCCGGCTCGTCGTGCGGGAAGAACCTGTCGACCGAGCTGACCTCGACGATCGGGGAGCAGCGGGTGAGCAACCCGTCGGTGCAGCCGATGAGCGAGGAGGCGTTCGTGGCGCTGGTCACCGAGGGCCAGCCCGCGGCCCCGTCCTACTTCTCGGTCGACGCCGCGATGAACAAGCGGAGACACCCGCTTCTGGTGCAGGATCGCGCGATTCCCGAGTTGAGCCCGGAACGGGTCGAGGCCGAGCTCGCCGCCGGGACGCGGGTGCTCGATGCGCGCAGTGTCGACGACTTCGCCGCGGGGCATCTGGCCGGGTCGGTCAACGTCGGGTTCGACGGGCGGTTCCGAGACCGGCGGGATGGTCGCCGAGGTGGGGGAGCCGATCGTGTTGATCACCTACCCGGGGCAGGAGCAGGACGCGGCGGTGCGGCTGGCCCGGATCGGGTCGGACAATGCGTTGGGGTATCTGACGGTCGGGCCGGACGGGGTGTTCCCGGCGGAGCTGGCGGGGCTGGTGGTCCCGGCGCCGCGGACCACCGTCGCCGAGCTCGAGGCGTTGCTCGCCGCGGATGCGGTGACGTTGGTCGACATCCGCAATCCCGGGGAGCGGGAGGTCGGGACGATTCCGCAGGCGGTGCCGATTCCGTTGGCGCAGCTGCGGGCGCGGCTGGCGCAGGTGCCCACCGGTAAGCCGATCGTGGTGCACTGTGCCGGGGGGTGGCGGTCGAGTGTGGCCGCGTCGCTGCTGCGGGCGCAGGGCTTCGAGAACGTGTCGGACCTGCTCGGCGGGTACAACGCCTGGGCCGACGCCCACGTCCCCGCCTGACCGGCGCCGCAATTCACGACAGCCCGCCCCTGGTCGACCAGGGGCGGGCTGTCGCCGTCCCGCACCGCCCGGTCCGCGGAGGATCGTGCCCGCCTGGGATCATGCCTGGACGAGTCCCCGATTTCTGGAGCAGCAGATGGCCTACTTCGAACGGATCGGTCCGGCCGCGTTCCGGCCGACCCATCACGTGGGCGGCGCCTGGAACCCGCAGGAACAGCACATCGCGCCCGCCCTGGGGCTACTGGTCCACGCCGTCGAATGCGACCGGGACGCCCGCCGCGACGACGGACTGGTCGTCGCGCGCCTGTCCTACGACATCCTCGGCACCGTCCCGGTCGACACGGTCGAGACCACCGTGACCGTCCTGCGTCCCGGGCGCACCATCGAGCTCGTCGAGGCCGTCCTCGCGCACGACGGTCGCGCCGTGGTACGGCTGCGGGCCTGGCTCATGCAGCCGCGCCCCACCCCGGCGCTGGAAGCGACGTCGCTGCCGCGGATCGACCCGCCCGAGGCCATGGCCCCGTGGGACGCCTCGACGGTGTGGCCGGGCGGGTTCATCGCCTCCACCGAAGTCCGCCGCACCCAGCTCGAGCCGGGCCGGGCGGCGTACTGGGTGCGCACGCCGCTGCCCCTGGTGCTCGACGAGAAGGTCAGCGCGCTGGCCGGTGCCGCCGGACTGTTCGACATCGCCAACGGCATGACCGTGCGGGCGTCCCCGGACGACGTCGCCTTCCCCAACGTCGACCTCACCGCCCATCTGTTCACCGAGCCTCGTGGTGACTGGCTCGGCTTCGACACCACCGTCTCGTTCGGTCCCGACGGTCTCGGCCTGACGAGCAGCGTCCTCCACGACACTCGCGGTCCCGTGGGCACCGTGTCCCAGATCCTCACTCTCCGCCCCAACTGACCGTCGTGCCGGCGGGACGTACGCACGCGACAGGCACGGTCAGGCGCCGACGTAGGCCGCGAGGTGTTCGCCGGTGAGGGTGGACCGCGTGGCGACGAGGTCGGCGGGCGTGCCCTCGAACACGATCCGGCCACCGTCGTGGCCGGCGCCGGGTCCGAGGTCGATGATCCAGTCGGCGTGCGCCATGACCGCCTGGTGGTGCTCGATGACGATGACCGACTTGCCGGAGTCGACCAGCCTGTCGAGCAGACCGAGCAATTGTTCGACATCCGCGAGGTGCAGACCGGTCGTCGGTTCGTCGAGGACGTAGACACCGCCCTTCTCGGCCATCCGGGTCGCCAGCTTGATTCGCTGCCGTTCACCGCCGGACAGCGTGCTGAGCGGCTGGCCGAGGCTGAGGTAGCCGAGCCCCACGTCGGCGAGCCGCTCCAGGATCTTGTGCGCCGCCGGGATCCGCGTCTCGCCCGCCCCGAGGAACTCCTCGGCCTCGGTCACCGGCATCGCGAGCACGTCGGCGATGTTGCGGCCGCCGAACGTGAACTCCAGCACCGCGGACTGGAACCGCTTGCCTTCGCATTCCTCGCAGGTGGATTCGACGGTGGCCATCACTCCCAGGTCGGTGTAGATGACCCCGGCGCCGTTGCACGCCGGGCACGCGCCCTCGGAGTTGGCGCTGAACAATGCCGGCTTCACGCCGTTGGCCTTCGCGAACGCCTTCCGGATCGGGTCGAGCAGCCCGGTGTACGTTGCCGGATTGCTTCGCCGCGAACCCCTGATCGCCCCCTGGTCGACCGTGACCACGCCCTCGCGCCCGGCCACCGAACCGTCGATCAGCGAGCTCTTCCCGGAACCCGCCACGCCGGTGAGGACGACCAGCACGCCGAGTGGGATGTCCACGTCGACGTTCTGCAGGTTGTGCGTGTCGGCGCCGCGCACCTCCAGCACCCCCGACGGGGTCCGCACCGCGGGCTTCACCGACGCGCGGTCGTCCAGGTGCCGCCCGGTGAGCGTGCCACTGGTACGCAGCCCCTCGACGGTGCCCTCGAACACCACCTCGCCGCCCTCGGTGCCGGCCCCCGGCCCGAGGTCGACGACGTGGTCGGCGATCGCGATCGCCTCCGGCTTGTGCTCGACGACGAGCACGGTGTTGCCCTTGTCGCGCAACTGCAGCAACAGGTCGTTCATCCGGGCGATGTCGTGCGGGTGCAGTCCGATGGTGGGCTCGTCGAAGACGTAGGTGACGTCGGTGAGGGAGGAGCCGAGGTGTCGGATCATCTTGGTGCGCTGGGCTTCTCCCCCGGACAGGGTGCCCGCCGGCCGGTCGAGGGAGAGGTATCCCAAGCCGATCTCGGTGAACGCGTCGAGGAGGTGCTGCAACCCGGTGAGCAGCGGAGCCACCGACGGCTCGTCCAGGCTGCGGACCCAGTCCGCCAGGTCACTGATCTGCATGGCGCAGACGTCGGCGATGTTCCTGCCGTCGATCTTCGACGACAGGGCCTCCTGGGCGAGCCGGGTGCCGTTGCACTCGGGGCAGGTGGAGAAGGTCACGGCCCGTTCCACGAACGCCCGGATGTGCGGCTGCAGAGCATCGACGTCCTTGGACAGCATCGACTTCTGGATCTTCGGGATCAGCCCCTCGTACGTCAGATTGATCCCGTCGACCTTGATCTTGGTCGGTTCCTTGTAGAGCAGGTCGTGCAGCTCCCTCTTGGTGTACTTGCGGATCGGCTTGGCCGAGTCGAAGAATCCGCAGCCCCGGTAGATCCGGCCGTACCAGCCGTCCATGCTGTAGCCGGGGATCGTGAGCGCGCCCTCGTCCAGCGACAGGTTTTCGTCGTACAACGCGGACCGGTCGAAGTCGGTGACCGAACCCATCCCCTCGCAGCGGGGGCACATGCCGCCGAGCCGGTGGAAGGTTGCCTTCTCGGTCTTCGTCCTGCCGACGCCGCGCTCGACCGTGATCGCACCGCTGGCTTTCACCGAGGGGACATTGAACGAGTACGCGTTGGGGGAACCGATGTGCGGTTGCCCCAACCGGCTGAAGAGGATGCGCAGCATCGCGTGCGCGTCCGTGGCGGTGCCGACGGTGGAGCGGGGATTCGAGCCCATCCGCTCCTGGTCGACGATGATCGCCGTCGTCAATCCTTCGAGCAGGTCGACGTCGGGACGCGCCAGGGTCGGCATGAAACCCTGTACGAAGGCACTGTAGGTCTCGTTGATCAGTCGTTGCGACTCCGCGGCGATCGTGCCGAACACCAGCGAGCTCTTGCCCGAGCCGGAGACCCCGGTGAACACCGTCAACCGGCGCTTCGGGATCTCGACGCTGACGTCGTGGAGGTTGTTCACGCGCGCACCGTGGACGCGAATCAGATCGTGGCTGTCGGCAGTGTGCAGCGTGGGGGATTGCGTGTCCGTCTTCGTGGCCATGCTCATGGTGTCTCCATCCGCCGGGAGGGGAAAGCTCGGGTCAACGGTGACGTCATGGCGGTCAGGCTAGTTGCGGCTCCGCAGCCCCCGCTTCTCGATTCCTGATCGGTCGGGTCACGGTCTTCGCGACACACGACGGCATTCCCGCCGCCGCGTGCGCCGCCTGACGCCGGTAGACACTGGGCGGCACACCGACCAGCTCGGTGAAGCGGGTGCTGAAGGTGCCCAGCGACGAGCAGCCCACCGCGAAACACACCTCGGTGACACTCAGATCGCCGCGACGCAGCAGTGCCATCGCGCGTTCGATGCGCCGCGTCATCAGATACGCGTACGGCGACTCCCCGTACGCCGCCCGGAACTGCCTGCTGAGGTGTCCCGCCGACATGTGCACCCCGCGAGCGAGCGCCTCGACGTCCAGCGGCTGGGCGTACTCCCGATCGATCCGATCACGAACGCGGCGCAGCCGCGCGAGATCGCGCAGGTGCTGCGCGTCAGCAGGTCCCCCGGTCACCTACGCGATCGTGCCACGTCGCAGCGGAGTTGCCCAGCGGTAGCGGGGCCCTGTTTGTACCCCGCGGTTTCGCCGGGCTCGGCATACTGGACGGGCACAGCGCCCGTGGACGGCTACGTCGCGCTCATGGTCGGTGCCTGTCCACACCGGCGGGGCGATGTGCCGGCACCCCGGGAGGTCGATGGGTGATGCAGCAGCGTATCGAGGACTATGCGTTGGTCGGTGATCTGCACACTGCGGCGCTGGTGGGCCGGGACGGCTCGATCGACTGGTTGTGCCTGCCCCGGTTCGATTCTCCGGCGTGTTTCGCGGCGCTGCTCGACGGTGAGGAGGCCGGACGATGGTTGCTCGCCCCCGCTGACGGCGGGGTGTGCACCCGGCGGGCGTACCGCCGCGACACCCTCGTTCTGGACACCGAGTGGGTCACCGCGACCGGGACCGTGCGGGTGACCGACTGTATGCCGGTGCGGGCCGAGGCCGCCGACGTCGTCCGTGTCGTCGAAGGACTGACGGGATCGGTGCGGATGAGCACCGAGGTGCGGCTGCGCTTCGACTACGGGCACGTCGTGCCGTGGGTGCGCCGCCTTCCCGGATGTCTGACCGCGGTCGCCGGCCCGGATGCGGCCTGGCTGCGCACCCCGGTGCCGTTGCACGGCCACGACATGAGGACCACCGCGGAGTTCGAGGTCCGGGCCGGCGAGAGTGTCCCGTTCGTGCTGACCTATGCGTTGTCCTACGGGCACACCCCGCGTCCGCTCGACGCCCTGCGGGCGATCGCCGACACGGAGGCGTATTGGACCGAGTGGATCGAGCGGTGCGACTACACCGGGGAGTACTCCGAGGCCGTGCATCGTTCCCTGATCACCCTGGAGGCCTTGACCTATCGGCCCACCGGGGGCATCTTGGCTGCGGCCACCACCTCATTGCCCGAGCAGATCGGCGGCAGCCGGAACTGGGACTACCGGTACTGCTGGCTGCGGGACGCCACCTTCACGCTGCAGGCGCTTCTCGGCTGCGGATTCGTCGTCGAAGCCAAGGCTTGGCGCAACTGGCTGGTGCGGGCGGTGGCCGGTAACCCGGCGGACCTGCAGATGATGTACCAGCTCGACGGAGCCCGGCGTGTCCCGGAATACGAGCTGTCGTGGTTGTCCGGTTACGAGAACTCGGTGCCGGTGCGCATCGGCAACGCCGCCGCCGAGCAGTTCCAGCTCGATGTGTGGGGTGAGGTGCTCGACGGACTGCACCAGGCCCGGCAGAGCAGCCTGCGCGGTGACCCGGCCTGGGACATCGAGGTGGCGTTGCTGGATTTTCTCGAGAGTCATTGGCAGGAACCCGACAACGGTCTGTGGGAGGTGCGCGGGCCGAGGCGCCCGTTCGTCCATTCCAAGGTGATGGCGTGGGCGGGGGTCGACCGGGGGATCCGGGCAGTCGAACGGTTCGGGCTTGCCGGGCCGGTCGATCGGTGGCGCGTGCTGCGCGAGCAGATCCGCACCGAGATCCTGGCGAAGGGATTCGATTCCGATCGCGGCACCTTCACCCAGTTCTACGGCAGCCGCGGCGTGGACGCGGCGGCGCTGCTCATTCCCCGCACCGGATTCCTGCCGTGGGACGATCCGCGCGTGCTGAGTACCGTGGCCACCGTAGAGCGCGAACTCGGTCACGACGGCTTCTTGCTGCGGTATCGGCCGGAACTCGACCACGTCGACGGCATCGTCGAGCCGGAAGGAGCGTTCCTGGCCTGCAGCTTCTGGCTCGCGGACGCGCTGCACGGGGCCGGCCGCACCCGCGAGGCTCGGGCGTTGTTCGAGCGGTTGTTGTCGGTGTGCAACGACGTCGGGTTGCTCGCCGAGGAGTACGATCCGCACGCCCGTCGGCAACTCGGCAACGTGCCCCAGGCATTCAGCCATGTGGCGCTGGTCAACACCGCACGTCACCTCGCCGGCCATGCCGTTCACACCCACCGTCCCACCTCGCGGTGATCACTGTGTAGCCGTCCTGGTGCGGCGAACTGGTTGCCTCGATCGATCAGGAATCGAGAAGCGCGGGACGCGGAGACGCTCCTACTCTGCTCGTCATGGATATCACCATTCACACCAGCTTCCTGCCGCACGACGACCCGGAGGCGTCGCTCGCCTTCTACCGCGATGTTCTCGGCTTCGAGGTCCGCAACGACGTCGGGCAGGGCAAGATGCGCTGGATCACAGTCGGTCCCGCAGGTCAGCCCGACACGTCCATCCTTCTGGCGCCACCGGCCGTCGACCCGGGCATCACCGACGACGAGCGTCGTACCATCGCCCAGATGATGGCCAAGGGCACCTACGGCTGGATCCTGCTGGCCACCCGCGATCTCGATGCCACGTTCGAGAAGGTGCAGGCCGGGGATGTCGAGGTCGTGCAGGAGCCGACCGAGCAGCCGTACGGCATCCGCGACTGCGCCTTCCGAGACCCGGCGGGCAACATGGTCCGTATCCAGGAACGTCGCTGAGTCGCGCGACGGCGCCGAAGTAGACGAAAGTCCTTGCATCGATGGTGATCTGGTATCCGTAGTCCACGTGCCACGGTAGCCGCGCCTCCGCCCCCTCCGCGTCTCCGCGCCGTCGCCCAACGTCCCGACGGGTGCCGCCAGGATCGCTCGGCGCGCCTCCGGTTCGCTCGCGCTCGAGGTGTCGAACTCTCGCTCGACCGGGCCGCGACGAGGTGGCTGCCGTCAGGCGTTCTCCGGTCCGGCCGGTTCCACGTGGATGAAGGTCTCGGTGTGCGGCAGCACCGCGTCGATCGCCGCCTCGATGCGGTCGGCCATGTCGTGGGCGGTCCGCACGGTCCAGTCGCCGGGCACGGTCACGACGACGAACACCTGACGCTGCCGGCCGGATTCGACGGTGCGCAGCGGCGCGAACTCGACGGGGCACTCGGCACGGAACCGGTCCAGTACGGCGTTGACCTGGTCCTGTTCGTGCTGGGGGAGGGCGGCGCTCAGCAGGCCGCTGACCGAGCCGCGAAGCAACCGGTACCCGGTCCACAGGATGTTGACGCCCACGGCGAGCGCCACGATCGGGTCCAAGGGCTCCCAGCCGGTGACGGCGACCAGGGCGATGCCGACGATCACTCCGGCGGAGGTCCACACGTCGGTCAGCAGGTGCTTGCCGTCCGCGACGAGCGTGATCGAGCGGTGCGTGCGTCCCACGCGCAGCAGGGTGAGGCCGACGCCGAGGTTGATCACCGAGGCCACGGTCGACAGGGCCAGTCCGAGCCCGGGCTGGACGAGCGGAACCGGGCTGATCAGGCGTTCGATCGCGGTCCAGATGATGGCGGTGGCGGCGACGAAGATCATCGCGCCCTCGACCAGAGCGGAGACGTACTCGGCCTTGCCGTGGCCGAAGTGGTGGCTCGCGTCCGGGGGGCGGGCCGCCACCCGCAGCGCGATCAGCGCCACCACCGCGGCGACGAGGTTGACGCCGGATTCGAGGGCATCGGAGAGGAACCCGACCGATCCGGTCGCCCATGCGGCGCTCGCCTTGAGGGCGATGGTGACCACCGCGGCGGCCAAGGAGAGCAGCATGAATCGGAACAACAGCCGGTCCTGCTGTTGCCGCGATTCGGGCACGGACGTCGTCATCCGACTCCTCCCGCTCGGTCGGTTTCCGTGGTCGCGGAGCGCGTGGTCGACGCGCCCGCGCAGGTGTTCCCCCTTCGGGACGCGGGAACACCTGCGCCGGGCCGAACGACGGGTCAGGCGGCCGTCGTGGCGTCGAGCAGCGCCTGACGCTGGTTGGCGCCGAGGCCCCCGATGCGGCGGGTGTCCGGGATCGACAGCTGCTCGAGGAGCTTGGCGGCCTTGACCGCGCCGACTCCCGGCAGCGCCTTGATCAGGGCGGAGACCTTCGTCTTCTTCACGACCTCGTCGGTCTCCGCCTTCTCGAGCACGGCCGGGACGTCGAGCTCGCCGGCCTTGACGGCGGCGAGCAGCTCGCTGCGGGCCTTGCGCACTTCGGCGGCCTTGGCGAGTGCGGCGGTGCGCTGTTCGTCGGTGAGAACGGGTGCTGGCATGACGCCCCCTGTGTTGTCCGATGGTGAGCGGCCCCGGGCGAGGCTGCCGCGGCTGATGCTGCCAGGTCGGACCGACATCCGTCGGTTCGGCACGCGGAGACGGCCGTCTCGGGATTCGCGGGGCGGATCCGGCCGATTCGGGCACCCGCCCTGCGACTACGCTGTCAGCGGTTCACGACCGGCGGGACGGAGTAGACGATGAGCGCGGCGAAGGCGGCTACGGTCGGGACCGGTAACGGCCGGCAGGCGATCCTCGACTCGGCGTTGCGGAACATGAACGAGCGCGGGTACCACGGCACCTCGATGCGGGACATCGCCCGCGACGCCGACATCACCGTCGCCTCGATCTACCACCACTTCAAGTCCAAGCAGGAGATTCTGCAGGACATCATGACCCGGGCGCTGCACGATGCGATCGCCATGACCCGGGGGGCGTTGCTGCGGGCGGGTGGTTCGCCGGACGCGCAGTTGCAGGCGCTGGTGCGGGCGTGGGTCATGTTCCACACCACCCGGCAGCTCGATGCGCTGGTGGGTGCGACGGAACTGCGCAGCCTGAACGAGGCCGGTCGCCGGCTCGTCGTCGCGCTGCGCGACGAACAGGAGGGCCTGTTCCGCGACGTCGTCGAGCGGGGCGTCGAAGAGGGGGCCTTCGAGGTGGAGTTCCCGCGCGATGCGGTGCGCGGGATCATCAACATGGGCCAGTCGGTGTGCACCTGGTGGCGGTCCGACGGGCCGCTGCGGGCGGAGGAACTCGCGGACCGCTACGCGGATCTCGCCTTGGCGATGGTGCAGCACCGCCCCCGTCGCGTCGGCGCCCCTGCTTCCTAGCGGTCGATCGGCTGCCCGGTCTCGAGCGTGGCAGTCTTCCCTCTCTCCGTCAGCGTTTCCTCAGTTCGGATCCTCTCGTCGGCACCGAGGTTGACACCGAACGCTCGTTCGGTGACTCTGTAGGTCACCCGAACGATCGTTTGGCCGACAGGCCGACGCAGGAAGGAATCCGCGATGACTGCATCGCCTGCGGGCGCCGTCGCCGGCCTCGATCTCGACGCCCTGACCGCCCACCTGCAGCGCGTACTCGACGGTGGAGTCTCCGGGGCACTGACCGCCTCCCTCATCGGCGGTGGCCGCTCCAACCCCACCTACCGCCTCGCCGACGACGAGCACGTATGGGTGCTGCGCCGACCGCCGTACGGACACGTCCTGCCGAGCGCGCACGACATGCGGCGCGAGTTCACCGTCATCGACGCCCTCGGCGGCACGTCCGTGCCGGTGCCCCGCGCGGTGCACCTGTGCGAGGACGAGAGCATCCTCGGCGCGACCTTCTATCTGATGGAACTCGTCGACGGTGTGGCCGTCGGCACCGTCGACCAGGCCTCGGCCCTCACCCCGGACGAACGCCGCCGCCTCGGATTCTCGCTCGCCGACACGCTCGCGGCGCTGCACGACCTCGACCCCGGCGCCGTCGGGCTCAGCAGCTTCGGCCGCCCGGACGGCTACCTCGAGCGCCAGCTCGGCCGGTGGGCGAAGCAGTGGGAGGCGTCCCGCAGGGTCGACCGGCCCGAGGTCGCGGTGCTGCTCGACAAGCTCTGGCGCGCGCTGCCGCAGACCCGCCACCCGGGGATCGTCCACGGCGACGTCAAACTCGACAACGTCCTCGCTACGCCGCAGGACCGCGGTCACATCGCCGCCGTACTCGACTGGGAGATGGCCACTCTCGGCGACACCCTCGCCGACGTCGGAATCATGCTGAGCTTCTGGGACGTTCCCGGCGCGACACCCAACCCCATCACCCGCGGCCTCGCCACCCTCGACGGCTTCCCCACCCGCGCGGAGCTGCTCGAACGCTACGCCGGAGCGCGTGGCATCGACCTCGCCGACATCGACTGGTACATCGTCTTCGCCGACTTCAAGATCGCCGTGATCCTCGAGGGTATCGGTGCCCGCCACGAGCGGGGCGAGACGGTGGGAGCGGGCTTCGACGGCATCGCGGACATGGTCGGACCGTTGCTCCGGCGCGCCCTCGATCTCGCCGCCACCTCGGCCCTTCCCGCATTGCGCCGCTAGGCGACCACTCGAACCGGAGGAACAATGGATTTCGAATACAGCCCCAAGGTCCGCGAACTGCAGGACCGCCTCACCGGCTTCCTGCAGGAACGCATCCTGCCGGCCGAGCCGATCGCCACGCAGCAACTGGCGAGCAAGCCCGACTACTGGGGTGCCCCGCCGATCATGGCCGACCTCAAGGCTTCCGCCAAGCGGCAGGGGCTGTGGAACCTCTTCCTCCCCGAGGCGGGCGGGGCCGGCCTGACCAATCTCGAATACGCCCCGCTGGCCGAATTGACCGGATGGAGCCCGCATCTCGCCCCGGAGGCGCTCAACTGCGCCGCACCGGACACCGGGAACATGGAGCTGCTCGCCCGCTACGGCACCGACGCTCAGAAGCAGCAGTGGCTCGGCCCCCTGCTGGAAGGTGAGATCCGGTCCTGCTTCTCGATGACCGAACCCGACGTCGCCAGCTCGGACGCGAGCAACGTCCGCCTCGAGATCGCCGACGACGGCGACGAGTGGGTGCTCACCGGCCGCAAATGGTGGTCCACCGCCGCACTGCGGGAGGACTGCCGCGTCGCGATGGTCATGGGCGTCACCGACCCCGACGCCCCCGCCGGCTCGAAGCACTCGATCGTGCTGGTCCCGATGGAGACCCCGGGCCTGGACATCGTCCGTTCCACGACCGTGCTCGGATTCGACGACCGGCACGAGGGCGGGCACGGCGAGATCGTCTTCGACCGGGTGCGGGTGCCCAAGGAGAATCTGCTCGGCCCGCGCGGCCAGGGTTTCGCCGTCGCGCAGGCCCGCCTGGGTCCGGGCCGGATCCACCACTGCATGCGTCTGATCGGCATGGCCGAACGCGCCGTCGCGCTGATGACGGAACGGGCGCGCACCCGCGTCGCATTCGGCAGGCCGCTGGCCGACGAAGGGGTCGTGCAAGCCACCGTCGCCGACGCGCGCATCCGGGTGGATGCGGCTCGGCTGATGGTGCTGCGGGCCGCCTGGCGGATGGACGTCGAGGGCGCCAAGGCCGCCCGGCACGACATCGCCGCCGCCAAGGTGCTGGTGCCGCAGACGGTGAAGGAGATCGTCGACGACGCCGTCCAAATCTTCGGCGGTGCGGGCCTGTCCCAGGACACTCCGCTCGCGATGCTGTACTCGCAGGCACGGTTCCTGCAGATCGCCGACGGCCCCGACCAGGTGCATCGCCGGTCCCTCGCCCGCGCCGAGTTCGCCGCCACCCCGGTGCTGCACGAGGTGCGCGGATAGGACCACCCGGGGGCGCCCAGTCGACAGACCCCCGGAGCAACTCGTGCAGGTGCCTCCGCCGCTCGGATAAACGCGCCCCGTGAGTGCCGCACTCGGCGGCAGTCACGGGGCGCGTGCGGCGCTGTGGGCGGTGACCAGCGCCCCGTGCACGCAGGGGCGGTGAACAGCGCCCCGTGCACGCATGGGCGGTGAACAGCGCCCCGTGCACGTAGGTGCGGTGACCAGCGCCCCGGGCCGGTAGTGCCCGTCAGAGGGATCGCGCGATCACACCCCCATCGCGGCAACGATGCCGGCCGGATCCACCACGCGCACCGGACTGGTGGTGCGCAGCTCGCCGAGCACGCGTCCGGCGATCGCAAGGGGTGCCGAACCGGCCGGGACGCGACCTCGAACCGACGATTCGGCCTGCCGCTCGCAACGAGCGGCAGGCCGAATCATATTCGTAGTCGACAGGATTCGTGGTCCGGTGTCACACCGGAGTGTCGACGAAGCGCTCCTTCAACTTGCGCTTGACGAGCTTGCCGGTCGGTGTGCGGGGCATGTCGTCGCTGAACACGATCCGGCGCGGAAGCTTGTACTTGGCGAGGCGGCCGCGGAGGTGGTCGGCCAGTTCGGCGGCGAGCGTGTCGTCGCCGTCGACGCCGGGAGCGGGCTGGATCACCGCGGTCACGATCTCACCCATCTCGGCATCGGGCACCCCGATCACGCCGGCGTCGAGGACCTTGGGGTGCTCGACGAACGCGTTCTCGATCTCCTGCGGGTAGATGTTGACCCCGCCGGAGATGATCATGAACGAATCGCGGTCGGTGAGGAACAGGTACCCGTCCTCGTCCAGGTAACCGACGTCGCCGGTCGTCGTCCACGCCGGGTGGCGCGGGTGCTGGGCATCGCGGGTCTTCTCCGGCGCGTTGTGGTATTCGAACGGCAGCACGTCGCGCTCGAAGTAGATCGTGCCGATCTGCCCCGCGGGCAGGTCGTCGCCGTTCTCGCCGCAGATGTGGACGATCCCGAGCGCGGCCCGGCCCACCGTTCCGGGCTTGCGCAGCCATTCGTCCGTGTCGACCAGGGTGAGGCCGTTGAGTTCGGTGGAGGAGTAGTACTCCGACAGGATCGGACCCCACCACGCGATCATCTGTCGCTTGACCTCGATCGGGCAGGGGGCTGCGGCGTGCACGGCGACCTGCAGGCTGGACACGTCGTAGCGGGCGCGCACGTCCTCGGGGAGTTTGAGCATGCGCACGAACATGGTGGGCACCCACTGGCTGTAGGTGACGCGGTACCGCTCGATGTACTCGAGGGCCTTCTCGGCATCGAAGCGGTCCATCACGACCACCGTGCCGCCGAGGGCCTGCACCGCGGCGCACGTGCGCAGCGGCGCCGCGTGGTACAGCGGTGCGGGGGACAGGTACACGGTCTCCGAATTCACGCCCCACACCGAGGCATTCATTGCGGTCATCGTGTCGCCGGGTTCGTGGACCTGGCGGTCGGGCAGGGCGGGCTTGATGCCCTTGGGGCGGCCCGTGGTGCCCGACGAGTAGAGCATGTCCGTCCCCCGCGGCTGATCCGCAAGTGCCACGTCGGACTCGGCAGCTGCGGCCGCATCCAGGTCGGCATACCCGGGAAGCGTGCCGCCGAAGCCGAGGCGGTGCTCGGTGTTCGGCAGCAGGGCAGGGAGCTCACCGGCGATCTCCGTGAGCGCGGCGTCCACGATCACGGCCTTCGCGCCGCAGTCGTCGACGATGTACGCGGCCTCGCCGGGGGTGAGATGCCAGTTCACCATCGTGACGTAGAGACCCGACCGCATCGCCGCCCAGTAGATGTCGAACACCCGGGGTGTGTTGGTGGCGAGCACCGCGACATGATCGCCGCGGCACAGTCCCAGCGCGCGGAGGTGGCGGGCGATGCGGATCGAATCGGCTTCGAGTTCGGCGAAGGTGACCGTCCGGCCGGTGTCGGCCATGATCACGGCGGGCTTGTGTGCAGCGGTGTCGAGATAGGCACCGGGATACATGGGTTCTCCAGGGTTCGTTCGGTGGGCGACGAGCTCAGTGGCAACGAGCTCAGTGGCAACGAGCTCAGTGGCAACGAGCTCAGGGGCGCCGACGGGCGAGGGCCACCAGGCAGGCGAGGGCGAGGACCGAGAGCGCCGCGATGAGCAGACCCACGCGCCAGAGGTTGGCGACCTCCCCGTTGATCAGCGCGACCATCGCCATGGGTGCCATGCCACCGAGGATTGCCGCGGCCTGGTATCCCAGAGATGCTCCGGAGTAACGGATCTCCGGCGGAAAGAGCTCGGCGAACAGGGCGGCCTGCGGTCCGGTCTGGAACGACATGACCACGCAGGAGACGATGAGCGCGACGGCCAACGGCAGGATGTCACCCGACGACGACGCCCCGATGAGCAGCCACATCGGCACGGCCCACAGACCCATGCCGACGATGCCGATGCCGTAGATCAGCTTGCGGCCGTAGCGGTCCGACAGGTAGGCGGTCAGCGGCACCATCGGTACGAGGACGCCCGCGGCGATCAGGATGATCGCCAGCACGTCCGAGCGCGCGATGCCGAGGTTCGTCGTAGCCACCTGCACCGAGCCGGTGATGGTGATGTAGAACATCACGATGCCGACCAGATAGGTGCCGCCCGCCATGAGCACGGTGCCACTGTTGTGCCGGAGGACCTCGAGGACCGGGGAACGTCGCTGGGCCGGCGCGGCCGCGAGCTTGGCCTCGACCTGCTGGAACTCGGGGGTCTCCTCGAGGTAGCGGTGGATGGCGAACGCGACGAAGAGCATGAACAGGCTGATCCAGAACGGCACGCGCCAGCCCCACGACGTGAACGCCTCGGGTGAGACCGCCCACGCCACCGCCAGGAAGACCGCGTTACCCATCACCACGCCGATCGGGATGCCGAGCTGGGCGAAGCTCCCGTAGAAGCCGCGGCGATCGGCCGGAGCGTACTCGGTGGCCAGCAGGACCGCGCCACCCCACTGCGCCCCGACGGCCAGGCCCTGGCAGATGCGGAGCAGGACCAGCATCGCGGGAGCGAGCCAGGTGATCGACGTGTTCGGCACGAAGCCGATCAGGGTGGTCGCGACACCCATGAGCAGGATGGCGGTCACGAGCACCGGCTTGCGCCCGTACTTGTCGCCGAAGTGGCCCGAGACGATCCCGCCGATCGGGCGGGCGACGAAACCGACGGCGACGGTGGCGAACGAATTGAGTGCGGCCACGACCTCGCTGCCGGTGGCGAAGAACGTCTTGTTGAACACGAGCGCCGCAGCGGTGGCATAGATGAAGAAGTCGTACCACTCGAGGGACGTCGACACTGCTGCGGCGAACGCGGCCTTACGGGCCGCCCGCCGCGTGTTCTGCGGGGCGGCGTGCTGTGGCGCGCCGGGCGTCGTCTCCTGCGCCTGTGAAACCGAGGGGGTGGCCATGGCTGCCCTTCCTGCGAACGTATGTTGCCAATCGATCGTTCGGTTAGCAGTCGACAAGTTATGTGACGCGCCGCACAAAGTCAAACTCGTGTCGGGGCGCGGGGACGCACCCGGTGGGAGCTTTCCGGCGGGGGGTTCGCGGGGCCGGCGTCCCCTGGTGTGTGTGGCGCACCGCCTGGAACTGGTCGGATGGCATTGGGAGCTGCCGAAGGGACGGTGACCGGGGCAACTCCCGTCCTCGTGGGCGCGAACAGTGCGAGGGCGCGTGGATGGGGTCGGATTCTCTACTGAAGCTTCCGTGTCCTCAGCCGACCGACTGTTTACTCGGCCGGACTGGGGAGCGTGGGGCGGGACGTTGCCGCGAGGTGTCTCGCCGTCGGCGATGATTGGGCGGGCATGTCGCTTCCGGCGGTGCAGCACGGTGCTGCGCTCACGCGTCACGTCGTTGCAGGCCGTGGGTCATGTCGCTGTGGTCAGGTGCAGGACCAGCGGCAGAGTCGCCGTGGAAAGGACTGTCTGCGCTCCGGTGATGGATGCCATCAGTTGCGCGTCGCCCCCCATGCGGCCGGCGAGGATGTACGCCGAGGGCGCGGTGGGGACGGCGCAGATGAGCACGACGGCGGTCAGGGCCGCGGCGGTCAAGCCCAGTGCACTTGCGAGGGCCGCGGCAGCCAGCGGAAGGGCGATCAGTTTGATCGTCGACGCGATGGTGATGTCGAGGCCGTCGCGCAGCCGCACCCGAAGAGTGATCGCCGCCCCTGCCACGAGTGTGCCGGTGACGAGTGCGGGTTCTGCCAGCATCTCGACCGGCACCGCGATCGCCGAGGGCAACCCGATTCCGGTGAGGTTGAGCGTCAAGCCCGCGAGGCATCCCAGGATCAAGGGGTTGGTGGCCAGGTGGCGCCACGTACTCGTCGTCGCAGCCTCGTGATCGCGGGCACCGAAGAACGACAGCGCGGTGACCGAGACGACGTTGACCAACGGAACCATCACCGAGGCCGCGAGTGCGAACGCGGCCACCCCGGCGGTGCCTTCGAGCGCCGAGGCGAACACCAGTCCGATGTAGGTGTTGATGCGGATGCTTCCTTGCACCAGCGAGGTGAGCTGCGGCCCCTCGGCCCGAAGCGGTCGACGCAGGGCGACGAGCAGCATCGACACGGCCAGGACCGGGATCGACAGGCTGAGAAGCAACGGAACCGGCGAGACCTCCCGCAGCGAGGTCCGTGCGATCGATTCGACGAACAACGCAGGCGTGAACACGTGGTAGCTCAGCCACTCCATTCCACGCCAGAAGCCGGCGTCGGTGACGACACGGCGACGGAGGACAGCGCCCAGGGCGAGGACGAGAACGACAGGAAGGACGGCGGTGGTGACCAGGTGCACGCGACCACCGTGATGCAATCGGTCAGTGCAGTTCAACCATGACAACATGACCGGCGCGCTGCTGGCCGCGGACCTCGTGAACCTTCAGGCGCGGGGCGTGTGGACCGTCCCGGAGGTCGAGGCGGTGCTTCGCGAGCACGCGATCCGGTGGTCGGATGTCGGCGAGAGCGACTTGCCGGCGTTGCGCCGGTGGTCGACCCGGCTCCGGACGGTGTTCGTGGCACCCGACGAGGAGCAACGCTGCCGATCGATCAACGCCCTGCTGCTCGACGGGGTAGCCAGCGTGTACCTCACCACTCACGACAACCGCCGTCCCCATCTGCATTTCACGCCGGACGAGAACGACGTCGTCGGACGCGTGACGGCGGTCACCGCGGGCGGGCTCGCGATCTTCACCGTCGAAGCCGAGGGGGGACGGCTGGGCGCATGCGCGAACGCGGGATGCAGTCTTGTGTTCGTCGACACCAGCCGCAACGGCCGCCGGGCGTACTGCAGCGCCCGTTGCGGAAATGCGGACGCGGTACGCCGCCACCGAGCCGGGAAGTTCCGCTGAACACTCGTGCCGACGGCGCGACTCGTGCGCGGCCACATCGTCACGCAACCGGTCGACGCAGTACGAGCGTTACGCGCCGGTCTTCCCGGCCCGGCGGAACTGCCGGAGCTCGCCGACCTGTGGCGGCGGGGTGCAGCGAGGACGGGAAGAACGGCGCCGAAGTCCGCCGCCGAACCGGAACCCGCCGATCAGTCGGGTCGGTCCGCGAGCTGCTCGGAGAGCTCGAGCAGCTCGAGGCAGTGCTTCGGTGCCATCATGTGGTCGAGGAACACGAGCAGGGGAACCGCCAGTGCCCGTACCGTTCTGGTCAACACGGGAATGTCCTTCCGGTGCAGCGGGTTCGGGTCACCGATAGACCAGGCCACCGTCGATCAGCCCGGACTGCCCGGTCATGTAGTCGGAGTCCGGGCCCGCGAGGTAGGAGACGTAGGCCGCGACGTCCTCCGGTGTCTGCGCCCGGCCGAGCGCGATGCCGCCGACGAACTTCTCGAACGTCGCTCCCTTCGGCGCCCCGGTCAGTGCCGCGAAGCGTTCGTCGATGGTGACCCACATGTCGGTGCCGACGACGCCGGGGCAGTAGGCATTGACGGTGATCCCGTCGGACGCGTACTCCTTGGCCGCCGCCTGCGTGAGCGCCCGGACGGCGAATTTGGTCGCGGAGTACACCCCGAGCATCGCGAAGCCTTCGTGACCGGCGATCGAGGACGCGTTGACGATCTTGCCACCGTGCCCACGCTCGCGGAACTTGGCGGCGGCGACCTGGATGCCCCACAGCACACCTTCGACGTTGACCGCCATGATCCGCGACACCTCCTCCGGCGTCACGTCGGCGATCGGGTTGACCTGTGCGATGCCGGCGTTGTTGACGATGATGTCGAACCCGCCGAGTTCGGCCTCCGTCCGGTCGACGGCTGCTCGGATCTGCTCGCGGTCGGTCACGTCCGCGACGACGGAGATCGCCTTCGAGCCGGCCGCCCGCACCTCGCCCTCGACCGCCGCCAGCTTTCCGCCGTCGACATCGAGCAGTGCGACGTCCGCACCGTCGGCCGCCAGGCGCAGCGCGATCGCCCGTCCGATGCCCTGTCCGGCGCCGGTGACCAGCGCGACCTTGCCTTCGATGCCCATGCCGACTCCTGTCCGTAGTGACCTGTGTCACTCGAAGGCAATCAGTGCGGCACGCGGTGCTCAAGCGTTGCAATGCGCTGCATCGGGGACGATGCCCGCGCCGGTAGGGTCGGATCCGGACGGACGGAGGACACCATGAGTACGCTGCAGACGCTCGATCGTGGTCTGCGCGCGCTCGACATCATCTCCCGGTCGCCCGCCGGAATCACGGTCGCGGACCTCGCCAAGGAGCTCGAGATCGCGCGGGCGATCTGCTACCGGATCGTTGCCACGCTCGAATCCCACTCGCTGGTGGTGCGGGCCGACGACGGCCGGATCCGGCTCGGCGCCGGTGCCGCCGTCCTTTCGTCGCGGTTCGTGCCGCAGTTCCAGCACGCGGCCGGTTCGGTGCTGCACGAGCTGGCCGAACGCACGCAGGCGACGGCCTTCGTCTCCGCCGCGCAAGGGGACGAGTGCATCGTCATCCTCGTCGCGGAGCCGGAGGGGGCGCTCCTGCACGTGGGGTACCGGGTGGGCAACCGGCACCCGCTCGACCGCGGTGCGGCCGGGATCGCGATCCTCGCGCTGCGGCCCGAGGACGCCCGCGACCCCGACGCGGTGAAGCAGGCCCGGGAGCTCGGCTACAGCGTCACCCGGGGGCAGCTCGAACACGGCGCCGTGGGTGTCGCTGCCGGGGTGCGCGCGCCCCGGGGGGCCGGTCTCGAATGCAGTGTGGGGGTGGTGGCCATCGCCGGTCTCGACGTCGACGCCGCGGCGCTCGCCGTCCAGGACGCGGCCGCGCGGCTGAGCGTTCTGCTCACCGACTGACACTCCCGCCACCGGACACGAGTCCGGGGACCGACGGAACTCCGGTGCGCATCGAATGCGGTGCGGAAGAAAGAACGGCCGGGACGTCTTCGATTCCCTGCCCCTTTCAACGTATATCGCGCACGGGGCCTTGCCGCAAGGCCCCGGTCGTGCTGCAGAATCGCCAGTCGAAGCCGGGACCTGCGGAAAGTGGGGATTCGCAGGTGGGATCGGCCGGCGGACGGGATCCCGAGGGGAGTCGCGCCGCCGGGTGGGGGTCTGCGGGCGTGGGGTGCCGGTCCGCGTGGAGGGGTGGCCGAAATTCAACCAGTGAACGGGGTTTTCATGATCGATGTGATCGTCGTCGGCGGTGGGCCGACCGGTTTGATGCTGGCCACCGAGTTGCGGCTGCACGGCGTGCGCACGCTCGTGCTGGAGAAGCTGACCGCACCGAGCGGGCAGTCCCGCGGGCAGGGGCTGCACGCGCGCAGCGTCGAGATGATGGATCAGCGCGGCCTGCTGGATCGGTTCCTCGCCGTCAGCGAGAAGTTCCGGGTCGGCGGGCTTTTCGGCGGAATCGTCAAGCCGTGGCCGGACCGGCTGGACACGGCGCACCCGTACGGCCTCGCCACTCCGCAACCGGTCACCGAGCGGTTGCTCGACGAGCGTGCCCTCGAACTCGGTGCCGAGGTCCGGCGCGGCTGCGAGGTGGTCGGACTGAGCCAGGACGATCACGGGGTGACGGTCGAAACGGCCGACGGCGCTCGGCTGCGCTCGCGGTACCTCGTCGGCTGCGACGGCGGCCGCAGCACGGTGCGCAAGCTGCTCGGCGTGGGTTTTCCCGGTGAGCCCAGCAGGGTCGAGACGCTGCTGGGGGAGATGAGGATGACCGAGGACCCGGCGACGGTGGCCGCCGTCGTCACGGAAGTCCGCAAGACCCAGCTGCGGTTCGGTGCGGTACCGCTCGGGGACGGGATGTACCGCGTCGTCGTGCCCGCCGACGGGGTGAGCGAGGACCGCGCGGCCGCACCGACCCTCGGGGAGTTCACGCAGCAGCTGCGGTCGATCGCCGGCACCGACTTCGGTGCACACTCGCCGCGCTGGCTCTCCCGCTTCGGTGACGCCACCCGGCAGGCCGAGCGCTACCGGGTCGGCCGGGTGCTGCTGGCCGGCGACGCCGCGCACATCCATCCGCCGACCGGGGGGCAAGGACTCAACCTGGGCATCCAGGATGCGTTCAACCTGGGCTGGAAACTGGCTGCGGCGGTGGACGGCTGGGCGCCGGAGGGGTTGCTGGACAGCTACCACGCCGAGCGCCACCCGGTGGGGGCCCGCGTGCTGGCGAACACCCGCGCGCAGATCGCGCTGATGGGAACCGATCCGGGCGCGACCGCGCTGCGGGAACTGTTCTCCGAGCTGATGGATTTGGAGGAGGTGAACCGGCACATCACCGAGATGATCACCGCCGTCGGGGTCCGCTACGACTTCGGCGAGGGGCACGAGCTGCTCGGCCGGCGGATGCGGGACGTGGCGCTGAAGCGAGGCCGTCTCTACGAGCTGATGCACGGCGGCCGTGGGTTGCTGCTCGATCGGACCGGCCGGTTGTCGGTGGCGGGCTGGGCGGATCGCGTCGACCACGTCGTCGACGTCGGCGAGGAACTGGACGTGCCCGCGGCGCTGCTGCGGCCGGACGGCCACGTGGCGTGGGTCGGTGACGACCAGCAGGATCTGCTCGGGCGGCTGTCCGAGTGGTTCGGTGCCGCCGCCGGCTGAGGGCGCGATCGTGGCTGTACCGGCCGAGCGGGTGTTTCTCGGGACGTCCGGTTTGCCGGGTTCCGGTGTCGGGCACAGGTTGCCGGGCGCGGGGGAGAGGCGTGTTCCCTCGAGCGGAGTCCGCCGGATGTGACCGCCGCTGCGGCTTGACCTCCTCTGTGACGCCCCTTACTCTGCTCCTTGTCCTCATATAGGACGAAACTGTTCGATAAAAGTAACAGTGCAGGTTGAGAGGTTTTCGGTGTCAGTATGAGTGCATCAGTTCCGGCGTCGGCGTCCGCGTGCCCCGTCGATCACACGGCCCTGGCCGGCGGCTGTCCGGTGTCGGCGAACGCCGCGGCGTTCGACCCGTTCGGGCTCGCCTACCAGGCCGATCCGGCCGAATCGCTGCGCTGGTCCCGCGACGAGGAGCCGGTGTTCTACAGCCCCGAACTCGGCTACTGGGTGGTCACCCGCTACGAGGATGTGAAGGCGGTGTTCCGCGACAACCTCGTGTTCTCACCGGCGATCGCCCTCGAGAAGATCACCCCGGTCTCCGAGGAGGCCACCGCGACCCTCGCCCGCTACGACTACGCCATGGCGCGGACCCTCGTGAACGAGGACGAGCCGGCCCACATGCCGCGCCGCCGCGCGCTCATGGACCCGTTCACCCCGAAGGAACTGGCGCATCACGAGCCGATGGTGCGGCGTCTCACGCGCGAATACGTCGACCGCTTCGTCGAATCCGGCAAGGCCGACCTCGTGGACGAGATGCTGTGGGAGGTTCCTCTCACCGTCGCCCTGCACTTCCTCGGCGTGCCGGAGGAGGACATGGCGACGATGCGCAAGTACTCGATCGCCCACACCGTGAACACCTGGGGCCGTCCCGCACCCGAGGAGCAGGTGGCCGTCGCCGAAGCGGTCGGCAAGTTCTGGCAGTACGCGGGCACGGTGCTCGAGAAGTTGCGGCAGGACCCGTCGGGACACGGCTGGATGCCCTTCGGGATCCGCATGCAGCAACAGATGCCGGACGTCGTCACCGACTCCTACCTGCACTCGATGATGATGGCCGGCATCGTCGCCGCCCACGAGACCACGGCCAACGCGTCCGCGAACGCGTTCAAGCTGCTGCTCGAGAACCGCCCGGTGTGGGAGGAGATCTGCGCGGATCCGTCGCTGATCCCCAACGCCGTCGAGGAATGCCTGCGCCACTCGGGATCGGTCGCGGCGTGGCGACGGGTGGCCACCGCCGACACCCGCATCGGCGACGTCGACATCCCCGCCGGTGCAAAGCTCCTCGTGGTCAACTCGTCCGCCAACCACGACGAGCGGCACTTCAATCACCCCGACGAGTTCGACATCCGGCGCCCGAACTCGAGCGACCACCTCACCTTCGGGTACGGCAGCCATCAGTGCATGGGCAAGAACCTCGCCCGCATGGAGATGCAGATCTTCCTCGAGGAACTGACCACGCGGCTTCCCCACATGGAACTCGTGCCCGATCAGGAGTTCACCTACCTGCCGAACACCTCGTTCCGCGGTCCCGATCACGTGTGGGTGCAGTGGGATCCGCAGGCGAATCCCGAGCGCACCGACCCGGCCGTGCTGCAACGGCGCCATCCGGTCACCATCGGCGAGCCCTCGACCCGGTCGGTCTCGCGCACCGTCACCGTCGAGCGCCTGGACCGGATCGCCGACGACGTGCTACGCGTCGTCCTGCGAGACCCCGCCGGAAACGCGTTGCCCGCGTGGACTCCCGGCGCCCACATCGACGTCGACCTCGGTGCGCTGTCGCGGCAGTACTCGCTGTGCGGCGCGTCCGACGCGTCCACCTACGAGATCGCCGTTCTCCTGGACCCCGAGAGTCGCGGCGGCTCGCGCTACGTCCACGAACAGCTCCGGGTGGGGGGCTCGCTCCGGATTCGCGGCCCCCGGAACCACTTCGCGCTCGACTCCGACGCCGAGCACTACGTGTTCGTCGCCGGCGGCATCGGCATCACCCCCGTCCTGGCCATGGCCGACCACGCCCGCGCCCGGGGGTGGAGCTACGAACTGCACTACTGCGGCCGGAACCGTTCCGGCATGGCCTATCTCGAGCGGGTCGCCGGGCACGGGGACCGGGCCACCCTGCACGTCTCGGAGGAAGGCACCCGGGTCGACCTCGCCGTCCTCCTCGCGACGCCGGTGCCCGGCACCCAGATCTACGCGTGCGGGCCCGGACGGCTGCTCGCCGGACTCGAGGACGCGAGCCGGCACTGGCCCGACGGTGCGCTGCACGTCGAGCATTTCACCTCGTCCCTCACGGCACTCGACCCGGACGTCGAGCACGCCTTCGACCTCGAACTGCGCGACTCTGGGCTCACCGTGCGGGTCGAGTCCACCCAGACCGTCCTCGATGCGTTGCGCGCCAACAACATCGACGTACCCAGCGACTGCGAGGAAGGCCTCTGCGGCTCCTGCGAGGTCACCGTCCTCGACGGCGAGGTCGACCACCGCGACACCGTGCTCACCAAGGCCGAGCGGGCAGCGAACCGGCAGATGATGACCTGCTGTTCGCGTGCCTGCGGCGACCGCCTGACCCTCCGACTCTGACTCACCCGATCCGAAAGGGACCCGCCATGGGATCCACGCTCGACCCGATCGCCGTGCGCACCGCGCCGGACGTGCCACGCAGCAGCTTCAAGCGGGTTCTCACCGGCAGTATGGCCGGTGCCGTGCTCGAGTGGTACGACTTCGCGATCTACGGCATCCTCGCCGCCACCGTCCTCGGTCCGCTGTTCTTCCCCGGCTCCGACGGCATCACCAAACTGCTGCTCGCCCTCGCCACTCAGGGACTCGGCTTCATCGCCCGACCGCTCGGCGGCATCGTCTTCGGTCACCTCGGTGACCGGTTCGGCCGCAAACCGATGCTCGTGATCACGTTCGTGATGCTGGGTACGGCCACCGCGTCGATCGGACTGCTGCCGACCTACGAACAGATCGGCATCTGGGCGACGGTTCTGCTCGTCGCGCTGCGCATGATCCAGGGTTTCGCGCTCGGCGGTGAATTCGGTGCGGCGGTGCTGCTGGTGAGCGAGTACGGCGAACCGAAGCGCCGCGGCTTCTGGGCGTCGTGGCCCCAGGCGGGCGCACCGTCGGGGACCGTGCTCGCCGCCGTGGTCGTCTCGATCCTGGTGCTGCTGCTTCCGGCCGACGCGTTCGACGCATGGGGCTGGCGGATCGCATTCCTGTTCGCGGTTCCCCTCCTGGTCATCGGCTTCTGGATCCGGCACGGCGTCGAGGAGTCCCCGGTGTTCCGGGCGGCGCAGTCCGCCGCGGCGGACCGCCCCGAGTCCCGGTCGAGCATCGTCGAAGCGCTGTCCCGTCCGCGCCCGCTGCTGATCGGCATCGGCATGCGGCTCGGCGAGAACATCGCGTTCTACGTGTACACGATCTTCGTCATCGCGTACGCCACCACCTATCACGGCTTCGCCCGGGGGGACGTGATGCTGGCCGTGACCTTCGCGTCGGTGTTCCAGTTCGTCGGCATGATCGGTGGCGGGCGCTGGTCCGACCGGGTCGGCCGCCGCGTCGCGATGCTCGTCCCGGCCGTGGTGCTCGTGGTGTGGGCACCGGTGTTCTTCTGGCTCGTACAGATGCAGAGCGTGCCGTTGTTGTGGGTGGGGGTCTGCGTCGGCGCCTTCTTCCACGGCGCTCTCGCCGGTCCCGAGGCTGCCTGGATCACCGAGCTGTTCCCGACCCGGTACCGGTACGCCGGCTCCTCGCTGGTGTTCCAGGGCTCGTCCATCATCGCCGGTGCGCCCGCGCCGTTCATCGCCGTCTGGCTCGTCGACCGGTTCGGGGTCGGGACCGTCGTCGCGTATCTGGTGGTGACCATGATGATCACCGTCGTCGCGGTGCTGAGCAGCCGCGAGACCAAGGGCATCGATCTCGACCGCATCGAGTGACCGGTGGCTGTTGCCGGGCGCCCGTCGCCCGGCAACAGCACTGCCGGTTACCCCGTCCGGACCGCCGTCCCGCGGTACGGTCGGACCGGAGGTGATCGACACATGGAAGAGATCGCGAAGATCGTCGGTATTGCTTTCGTCTACATCGTCGTCGCAGAGGTGATCATCGGAACGCTCGCCCTGCTGATCATTTCGACGATCAACCCGCACTTCCTGCAGCGCAAGCCGAAGTACGGCGCGACGGGACCGCGCTACGGAGCCACTAGCCCCACCCCAGCTCGTGCAGACGAGCATCCTCGATTCCGAAGTAGTGAGCGATCTCGTGAATGACCGTCACCGCGACCTCGTGCACCACGTCGTCGTCGGAGTCGCAGATGTCGAGAATCGCGTCGCGGTAGATGGTCACGGTGTCCGGTAGCGCACCCGCATAATGGCTGTCGCGCTCGGTGAGCGCGATCCCGTGGTAGAGCCCGAGCAGATCGGGCTCTTCCTCGTTCCTGGGCTCGACCAGCACCACCACGTTGTCGATGGCCCGCGCGAGTTCCGGGGGGATCAGATCCAGGGCCTCGCCGACGAGTTCCTCGAACCGCTCGTCGCCCATCCGTGCCCTCACCTCAGGAGCCCGGCAGGGGACCCGCGCCCGGCAGCGGGGTCGGCAGCGAGCGGCCCTCGGGCGCGGCGGGCGGCGGCACCGGCGGCTGGCCGTCGATGAGGATGTCGCCCTTGGCCGAGCCGGTGACCGACGCGAATCCGCCGCCCTCGACCTGCTTGCCCACCGAACAGTTGACCTTGCGGCTGCCCGCGAGCCAACTGTCGAAGTCGAGGTTGTCCCAGAACAGCGTGAGGGTCTTGTTGCGTAGCGCGTCGGGACTGCCCAGGTAGGCGTTGGCGTTCTCGGTGCACGTCCCCTCGAGGTACCGGTCCTGGTCCTCGACGCTGGGCAGACCGCCGGGGAACTGCCCGGACAGATCCACGACGGAGATCACCTCGAAGGCGTGTGGCTGGGCGCAGTCCACCGGGTCCGCCGGCACGCCGTTGTTGATGCCGATGCACGTGCCCACGTCCCAGACCTTGGACTGGTCCTGGTCGGCCACGCTGCCTTCGATCGGCAGCAGGTTGCCGGTGGTCGAGGAGAACTGCAGGCCGCAGCGCAATGTCCGCTCGCCCGCCGCCCAGCCCGCCTCCCCGGGGTTGATCAGGCCCACGCTGAACTTGCCGTGCGGGTCGAACCGGCCGTCGAGATAGTCCATCGCGGCCGGTGCGCACAGTTCGTCGCGCAGCTCGGTGAAACGCAGCACCGACGGGAAACGCGACCCGGGACCCCACTCGGCGCCCGGGTACACGCTCAGATCGATGTCCTTCACCACCTCGAACAGGTGCGACTCGGCGCAGTCCACCTTCGCGAGGTCGCTCGCATCGAGTTCGGTCCAGTTCAGGCAGTCCCCGGCGACCGCAGTGCCGAAGGCCTCGCCGGCCACCGCGCCGGTGGTCACGACGGCACCGGTCGAATCGCCGGGTTCGTCGTCGGACCCGCCGAATCCCGCTACCACCGCCGTGACGACGGCCGCGAGCACCGCGCCCGCGGCAACCAGCATCAGGGCGCGACGGGTCAGTTTCGCGGACGGGGCACGCCGGACCCGCGACCCGGACGGTGCCGTCCGGTCGGACTGCTGCTCACTCTCCTCGGCCATCACCGTCCATCATGCCTGTGCACGGAGCCCCGGGTAACTTCAGTGCCCATGACGGACCCCATCGATCCCGAAGTTCAGGAGATCGCGCAGCAACTGTTCGATGCCGCCCGCGCCGGGCACGTCGAGACCCTCGCCGCCTACGTCGATGCCGGGGTGCCGGTGAACCTGTGCAACGAGAAGGGCGACACCCTGCTCATGCTGGCGTCCTACCACGGTCACGCCGACGCGGTGCGGGCGCTGATCGAACGGGGTGCCGACGTCGACCGGCTCAACGACCGCGGTCAGTCGCCGATCGCCGGCGCCGTGTTCAAAGGGGAGATCGACGTCGTGCGGGTGCTCACCGAGGCCGGAGCCGACCCGCGCGCCGGGCATCCGAACGCCGTGGACTCGGCGAAGATGTTCGAACGCGAGGACTGCCTGCAGCTGTGGGCGCAGTAGGCCGCAGTCGCCTGCAGGTGGCGCCGAGTAGGCTGTGACCTCGTGATCGACCTCAAGTTCCTCCGCGAGAATCCCGACGCCGTCCGTGCCTCGCAGCGCACCCGAGGCGAGGACCCCGGTCTCGTCGACGCGCTGCTCGAGGCCGACGCGGCCCGCCGCGCCGCGGTGCTGGCCGGCGACAACATCCGTGCCGAGCAGAAGGCACTGGGCAAGAAGGTCGGCCAGGCCTCCCCGGAGGAACGGCCCGCGCTGCTCGAGGGCGCGAAGGAACTCGCCGCGAACGTCAAGAAGCTCGAGGCCGAGCAGTCCGCCGCCGAGGAGGCGCTGGAGCGCGCGCACATGGCGATCTCCAACATCGTGCAGGAGGGTGCCCCCGCGGGCGGGGAGGACGACTTCGTCACCCTCGAGACCGTCGGCGAGCTGCCCACCTTCGACTTCGAGCCGAAGGACCACCTGACCCTCGGGGAATCGCTGGGGCTGATCGACATGGAACGGGGTGCGAAGGTTTCCGGCGCCCGGTTCTACTTCCTCACCGGCTACGGCGCCCTGCTGCAGCTCGGCATGCTGCAACTCGCGGCCCAGCGGGCCGTCGCCAACGGCTTCCAGATGATGATCCCCCCGGTGCTCGTGCGCCCGGAGATCATGCAGGGCACCGGCTTTCTCGGCGCCCACGCCGACGAGATCTACCACCTCGCCGACGACGACCTGTACCTCGTCGGCACGTCGGAGGTGCCGCTCGCCGGCTACCACTCCGGCGAGATCCTCGACCTGTCGGGCGGCCCGAAGCGGTACGCGGGCTGGTCGTCGTGCTTCCGTCGCGAGGCCGGCAGCTACGGCAAGGACACCCGCGGCATCATCCGGGTCCACCAGTTCGACAAGGTGGAGATGTTCGTCTACTGCAAGCCCGAGGACGCCACCGCCGAGCACCAGCGGCTGCTCGCGTGGGAGCGCGACATGCTCGCCGCGATCGAGGTGCCGTACCGGGTCATCGACGTCGCCGGCGGCGACCTCGGCTCGTCGGCGGCCCGCAAGTTCGACTGCGAGGCATGGGTGCCCACCCAGGAGCGTTACCGGGAGCTGACCTCCACCTCGAACTGCACCACCTTCCAGGCCCGCCGCCTCGGCGTCCGGTACCGCGACGAGAACGGCAAGCCGCAGATCGCCGCCACCCTGAACGGC
The DNA here is from genome assembly GCF_047782815.1 of Rhodococcus indonesiensis. Lineage (NCBI taxonomy): Bacteria > Bacillati > Actinomycetota > Actinomycetes > Mycobacteriales > Nocardiaceae > Rhodococcus > Rhodococcus indonesiensis. The sequence continues at coordinate 276,965 of NZ_CP180630.1, forward strand.
ACCCTCGCCACCACGCGCTGGCTCGTGGCGATCCTCGAGAACCACCAGCAGGTCGACGGCTCCGTGCGCGTCCCGTCGGCGCTCGTGCCGTTCGTCGGACGTGAGGTGCTCGAACCGCCGGCGTGAGCCGTCCCGTGCGTGTGGGGCCGGCGGCGGGGTGGTGGCCGAATGTGACATCGCGTCGATCTGACCGAACCGATGTGACATTCGGCCCCGGAAGGCAGGCCACGGAAGGCAGGCCACGGACGGTGGGGCGGGCGGGTTCAGCTGCCCGGGTCGCAGCCGACGGCCACGTACGCGTGCAGGCCCTCCGGATCGTCGCGCAACAGGTACTCGTAGTCGCTCGTGCCCAGCACACTGTCGTTCGCATCCCGGAAGGACCAGCGCACCCGGGCCCGCACGATCTTCTCGGTGACCGGGGAGAGGTCGAGCAACTCGTGCCCCACACCGGCGAGACCGTGCTCCCGGTAGGTCTGGTTGCTCTGCGCGAGGGCCTGGGTGATCTCCTTCCGGGTCGCCAGCGATCCGGCGAACGAATCCGTGAGGATCGTGCCCGGTTCCCCCCACAGCGCGGCCGAGGCCTCGGCGTCGAACCCGGCGAGTGCCTCCCCGTAGAGGGTGAAGAAGCGGTCCAGTGCGGTGCGTTCCACGCTCATGTTCTTCAGTGTGCAGGCCCGGCGACGGTTGTCAGCGCAGAATCAGGCACGTGGTCGACGCGGTCGCGAGCAACCGGTCGTTCTCGTCGCGGGCCTCGCCGCGGGCGGTGGCGGTGCGACGGCCGCTGTACTCGCAGATGCCGTGCACGCGCACGACGCCGCTGCCCGCCTGGATGCCGCGCAGATACCGCACCTGCAGGTCCAGGGTCGTGTAACCGACACCGGCCTCGAGCGTGCTCGACACACTGAAGCCCATGGCGGTGTCGAACATCGTCGCGATCACCCCGCCGTGCATGCTGCCCACCGCGTTGGCGTGGAACTCCTGCGGCTCCATGCTCACCTCCACCCAGCCCTCCCGGGCGTCGGTCACCCGGAAACCGAGGGTGCGCGACGTCGGATGGTGCGGGATGGAGCCGTCGATCAGTCCGCGCAGGAAGTCCAGGCCGTGCATGTCGCGGTTCGCGGCGGACGTCGGGGCGGGGTCGTCCCAGGTGTAGGTGCGCTGGCGTTCGGTCACCTGCCGACCGTATCGCGCGGTGACAAACCCGTCCGCGCGTGTCACGCTGGAGTCATGCGACACCGATGTTGATCCGGCTCCGCTCCTTCCCTGACCGTTCGTGTGGTGGCGTACGCGGCCACCCGCGAACTCGTGCCGCTCTACGGCCTGTACGCCCTGCTGTTCGAGGACTACGGCCTCGGTACGGGCGAGATCTCGTCGCTGTTCGTGCTGTGGTCCGTCGTCGCGTTCGTCGCGGAGGTGCCGTCGGGCGCGTGGGCCGACACGGTGTCCCGTCGCGGTCTGCTGCTGCTCAGCTCCGCCCTGTTCACCGCGGGCTTCGCACTCTGGCTGCTGTTCCCCGGCTACTGGGGGTTCGCGGCGGGCTTCGTGGCGTGGGGGATCAGCGAATCGCTGAAGTCCGGGACCTTCGAGGCCCTGGTGTACGACGAACTGTCCGCGCGTGGGGAGGCGCACCGGTTCACGGCGGTGCTGGGCTACGCGAACGCCGGCGAGACGACGTGCGTTCTCGTCGCGACGCTGTCGGCCGCCCCGCTGTACGCGCTCGGCGGCTATCCGCTCGTCGGATGGCTGTCGGTGGGAATCACCGTGGCCAACGGGTTGCTCGTGCTGACCCTGCCGTCCGCACCCCGCGACACCTCGGCGGACGAGACCGGTTTCGTCCCGGGCGGTTTCGTGACTCGCTATCGTGCGGTGCTGCACGCCGGGACGGCCGAGGCGCGACGCAGCGCCGCCATCCGGCGCGTGGTACTGCTCGCGGCGCTGCTGTCGGCGTGCCTCGCTTTCGAGGAGTATTTCGCGCTGCTCGCGCGCGAGGGTGGGGCGAGCACGTCCGCGGCGCCGGCGCTGGTGGCGATCACCGTGGCGGGACAGGTGCTCGGCGCCGCGACCGCCGGCCGCACCGCGGCGACGACCGGTCGCGCGATGGGGGCGGTGATCGCCGTCGGTGGCCTGCTGCTGGCGACCGGGGCCGTGCTCGGCGGAGTGGTCGGCTTCGTGGCGATCGGGATCGGCTACGGGGCCCTGAACAACGCGATGATCGTCGCCGAGGCGCGGATGCAGGACACGATGAGCGGAACCGCCCGCGCGACCGTCACGTCGGTGTCGGGCGTCGTCGGTGAGGTCGTGTCGGTGGCGGTCTACGCCGGATTCGCACTCGGAACGGTGTGGCTGCCGCTGGCGGCGGTGCTCGCGGCATGGGCGGTGCCGCTGCTCGGCCTGGCCGCCGCCGCGGTGCGGTGGCTGCCGCCGTCTCAGAGCCCTCTCAGATTGCCGGACTAGCGTCCTCCGCCGTGCGTGCCAGTCTCCTCCCCGTCTTGTTCGTCGCCGCCGGTCTCGGCCTGATCGGCACCGGCAGTGCCTTCGCCTACGCCGACGCGCCCACCGTCGCGACGACGACCGAGGTGCCGCCCCCGTCGACCAGTGACCCGCTCACCGACACCCGCGACAACCTGCAGCAGGCCGGCCTGCCGCTCGCTCTGCTCGGCGGCGGAATCGGGCAGCTCACCGACGGCAGCCGGCAGCTCGACGACGGGGCGCACCAGCTCGCCGACGGACTCGCGCAGGCCAGTGCGGGTGGGCAGCAACTCGCCGACGGGCTCGGGCAGCTGCAGGGCGGAGTGGACCAGCTCGGCGACGGTGCGACCCAGGTCAGTGGCGGCGTCGACGAGGTCGTCGACCGGCTCGGTGGTTTCGGAGAGATGCAGGCGGGCGTCACCGAGCAGCTGACGGCCGTCGCCGGCACCTTGCGGCGCTCACCCGACCCGGTGTCCCAGGAAGCCGCCGCCCGGCTCGACGGGCTCGTCGGCCGGCTGGACAGCGAGGGGCTCGGACCGGAGACGCTCGCGCAGCTCGAGCAGTTGCGCGGCGGCGCACGGCAGCTCGCCTACGAATTGAGTGACCCGGACGCGCAGTTCGTCGCCGGCGTGACGCAGGCCGCCGACGGCTCGCGGCAGCTGCGCGACGGACTGATGCTCCTCGACGACGGCGGCCGGCAACTCGTCGACGGCACCGGGCAGCTCGTGGCCGGAGTGGGTCCGGTCACCGGGGTGATCGAGGGTGTCTCCGACAATGTGCGGGAAGCGACGGCCGCGCTGCCGAAGTCGCCGGCCGCTTCGTCATCCGACGTTGTAACGGTGGAGACGACCGGCGAGCGGCAGTGGTGGCCGTTCGCACTCGTCGCGTCGGGGGCGCTGGTGCTTGCCGTCCCCGCCCTGGGTGGGGGCCGAATGTCACATCGCGTCGATCACATCGACCCGATGTGACATTCGGTCACCACACGTGGCGCGAGGGGTCAGAGTTTGCGGGAGCGCAGCTCGTGGCCGCGGGAGGTCTTGCAGCGGCCGGTGACGAGGTCCCACTGCCAGCCGTGCAGGTTGCAGGTGAGGCTGGTGCCCTCGACGACGCCGAACTTCGACAGATCCGCCTTCAGGTGCGGGCAGCGGCGCTGGATCTCGAAGCCGCCCAACTCGATCGACGCGGAATCGTCGTGGGCCTCGGCGAACCAGCCGTCCGCGTAGGCGATCCGCTCGTCGGTGAGGCACTTGAAGAACGTGTACAGGAATTCGTTGTAGCCACCCACCCGCCACGCCTCGAACCGGGTGGACAGGAAGATGGTGTTCACCCAGTCCGGCTCGTCGTCGCGCAGGACCGTGCGCACCAGCTCCGGGGGAATCCGGAAACCGTAGCGGTACTTGCCTTCTCCCTCGATGGGTTCGCGGACGACCCGCTTGGGGAAGTCCAGCACGACCGTCTCCTCACCCATCACCAGGCCGACGGGGTAGCCGATGCCGTCGCAGATCAGATCGGACTGCGCCATGATCGGCTCGAACTTCGCCTTGAGCGGACCGATCAGCGGCTCACCCTCGGCAGGGGCCCACGTCGCCTTCTCGGCCTCGAGCACCGGGGCCAGGCGCTGGGCCATCTCCTCGATGTACGCGGCCTTGTCGGTGAAGATCTTCTCGACGTCGGCATCGGGAATCGGATGGGTCAGCGTCATCGACTCGCTGCCGTGCACGTCGAGGACCGAGCCGGGGATCATCAGCACGCCACCGTCGTTGCCGTGCAGGCGCATCTGCTCGAGGAAGACCCGCTGGTCGGGGAAGATGTTGCCCTCGTCGCCGTGGTCGTCGTTGAGGTGGCGCAGCGCCGGATCGAGGAACACCGGCGGACCGGCCGACGGGACCACCCACGTCGCACCGACCTGGTCGATGTAGCTGCGGCAGCGATCCATGCCGCGCTGGCGCTTCTGCTTACCGAAGTTCGCCTTGGTGCGCTTCGGGATGTCGTAGACCATCGGGTACCAGATCGCGCCCGAGTACTGCAGCAGGTGGACGTCGATCGTCCCGAACGCCTCGAGCATCGTGTCCATCTCGACCGGGCGGGCGTCGTTCATGTTGAACACCGTGGTCTCGCCGTCCGAGACGACGAGACCGGAGTCGCCGATCGGCCCGTCCGCGGGCGCGCGCAGGGCGATGATCATCACGTCCAGCTCGCCCTTGGGTCCGCTGACGGTGTGCTTGACGGAATCGGTCGTCTCGAGGAACTTCGTGAACCCGAGCTTCTCGAGCTCGCGGCGCAGGTCCGGAACCGGGAAGTCGGGCAGCAGCACCGTCGCGTCCTTGCGGACGTGCTTGCTCAGGTTCTCCGGGTCGAAGTGATCCTTGTGCAGGTGCGAGACGTACAGGTAGTCGACGTCGCCGAGCGCACCCCAGTCCAGCTGCGTGTTGTCCGGGAAGGGGAACCACGACGCGAAGTACGCGGGGTTGACCCACGGGTCGCACAGGATCGATCCCGCTTCGGTCTGAATGTGGAACCCGGCGTGTCCGACGCTGGTGATCTGCACTTCGTTGCCTCCTGACGTGCTGACCGACGTACCTCCCAGGGTAGGGGGACGCCGGTGGGACGCCTCGCCCAGGCGGTGAACCCGGGCCGGATACGGGCCGTTGATCCCGAATCGGGCGGCCCGCGGACATCGAGCAGAGCCCGCCGGCGCCGATCCGGCTACTCTGACCGACTGTGGAACCCTTCTACCGGACCGTCATCGGCCTCGCCCGGACCGTCTTCGCCGCCCAGGGACTGAAGTTCACCGTCACCGGCGCCGAGAACATCCCCGCCGTCGGTGGCGCGGTGATCGCCATGAACCACGTCGGCTACATGGACTTCACCTACGCCGGCCTGCCCGCCCGCACTTCCAAGCGCTACATCCGGTTCATGGCGAAGAAGGAGGTCTTCGACCACAAGATCTCCGGTCCCCTGATGCGGGCCATGAAGCACATCCCCGTCGACCGCGCCGACGGCGCCGACTCCTACCGCGCCGCCGTCGACGCGTTGCGGGCCGGTGAGCTGGTCGGCGTGTTCCCCGAGGCCACGATCAGCCGCAGCTTCGAGATCAAGGGCTTCAAGACCGGTGCCGCGCGGATGGCGCTCGAGGCGAACGTCCCAATCATCCCGGTCGTCCTGTGGGGATCGCAGCGGGTGTGGACCAAGGGCCACCCGAAGCGGCTCGGCCGCACGAAGACGCCCATCTCCATCGCGGTGGGCGAGCCCATCCGGCCGTACGAGCCGGCATCGGAGCTGACCGCGGAGTTGCACAGCACGATGGAACGCATGCTGCGGGAGCTGCAGAGCAGCTACGTGCACGAGCCCGGTGCCTACTGGGTGCCCGTGCGGCTCGGCGGCACCGCTCCCACGCTCGCGGAGGCCACTGCGCTCGACGACGCCGACACCGCCGCACGCAAGGCCCGCCGCGCGCAGAAGGATGCCGGCACCGACGGGTGACGGCCGCACGGCGCGCTGACTCCCGGATGCGCCGCGCCGCGGGGGACCGGCACAATGGCGAAGTGAGACGAGATCTGCCGAGCCTGGTTGCCACCGACGTCGACGGCACCCTCATCGACGACGAGGAGCGCGTCTCGGACCGGACCCGCGCAGTAGTACAGGCCGTGGTGTCCTCCGGGACGCCGTTCGTCCTGGCCACCGGCCGTCCTCCACGATGGATCCCGCCGGTGGTCGAGCAACTCGGCTTCGCGCCCCTGGCGGTGTGTGCCAACGGTGCGGTGCTCTACGACAGTGCCGCCGACCGGGTTCTCAGCGCCGCCGTGCTCTCCGCGGACGAGCTGGCCTGGGTTGCCGACGTCGCCAACAGTGTGCTGCCCGGCTGCGGTCTGGCCGCCGAGCGGATCGGGGCGAGCGCCCACGATGCTGCGACACCGCAGTTCGTCAGCGCCCCCGGCTACGAGCATGCGTGGCTGAATCCGGACAACACCGAGCTCGCCGACCACGAGGTGATCGCCGAGCCGGCGGTCAAGCTACTGATCCGGTTGGCGTCGGCGACGAGCCACGAGATGGCCGAGGCGCTGGCTCCGCAGCTCTGCGGCATGGTGGACGTCACCTACTCCACGGACAACGGCCTGATCGAGATCTCCGCCTCCGGTGTGACGAAGGCATCGGGCCTGCATCTGATGGCCGAACACCTGGGAGTGGCCGCCGACGGGATCGTCGCGTTCGGGGACATGCCCAACGACATTCCGATGTTGTCGATGGCGCGCCACGGAGTCGCGGTGGAGAACGCGCACCCGGACGCGAAGGCGGCCGCGGACGAGGTCACCGCCACCAACACCGAGGACGGGGTGGCCCGCATCCTCGAGCGCTGGTGGCGGTGACGGATCGATCGGTCAGGGCGCCGGAGCAGGGGCCGGCGCTTCCGGGGACGGGGCCTCGGGAGCGGGAGCCGGAGCCGCGGGAGCCGGGGCCTGTGCCTGTTCGTACGCGTCGTTGTAGGCGCGCAGCACCTTCGTCACCGCGCCGGTGAGCTCGTTGAAGATCAGCGAGCCGAACTCGAAGTCCGAGCGCCAGCCGTCCGGGACGCGGTACTCGTCGCTGGTCGGCAGACCGAGTTCACCCGCGTCGAGGCCGCTGCGCTGCCACGTCTTGTAGATCTCGCCGAGCACCGTCCACACGCCGCCGTTCGGCGAGGTGTAGATGGCGCCGTTGACGAACTCGGCGCGCTCGTACCCTGCCTTCGCGGGCAAGACGCCGGACACAGCAGCCCCGAGACGGCCGGTCTCGCCGCCCTCGGCGATCCACTTCTGGGCCAGCGGCGAGTTGTCGGTGAGCCGGATCAGCTCTCCGACGAGGTCCGCGACCTTCTCGGTCGAGCCGGTGTCGGGCAGGCGGTCCGCCGATCCGGTGTCGGGCAGGCGGTCCGCCGAGCCGGTGGCCGGGGCCCCCGCGTCGACGTCGGGCACCTGTTCGCGCGGGTTGTCGGTGACGAGGTCGGACGAGTCGTCGCTCGGTGTGGACGGCGTGGTGCTCTGCCCGGCGGCGGTGGCCGCGGCGATGTCGCGGATCTCGTCCATCTTCGAGTAGCCGGAGTCGCCGGGACAGCTGGTGTTGCCGACGTCGCGGTGCGCGAAGATGATCGGCAGGTCGACGGCCGCGCCCTGCGGGTACGGGGTGAAGGACGTGCCCTCCGAGTACATGGTGGTCTCGCCCTTGGGATCGAGGCCTGCCTTCGCGAGGCGCCAGCCGAGGAAGCGGCCCACCGCGTCGACCGCGGCCTTCGGAGGCTCCACGTTGGAGAAGTCGCCCATCATCGCGATGCCGACGGTGTTCTCGTTGAAGCCGCCGGCGTGCGCGCCCTGCACGGGCTTGTCCAGGCCGCCGGCGCGGCCCTCGAAGATCTGGCCGTAGCGGTCGACGAGCACGTTGTAGCCGACGTCGCACCAGCCCAGGGTCTGTGCGTGGTAGGCGTAGATGGCGCGCACGATCTCCGCCGATTCGGCCTTGGAGTAGTCGTTGCTGCCGGCGGTGTGGTGCACGGTGGCTCCGCCGAGCGAGTCGTCGTAGGTGGCGTCCTGGCAGCGGATGGACTCGTCGGCGCCCCACTGCGCTCGGGTGATCACCTTCGGCCCGGACCCTCCGACCGGACCGGCGATGTCCTCGAGCGCGGCGTCGGCGCTGCTCGACCCCGGATTGATGAGCACGGCGCTGACGTCCTCGGTGGCGGCGGGTTCCTGGGCGCGCAGGGGCCGTGAGGACGACGCGGGAGCATAGCCCAGCTCCGGCTGGGCGGGAGCGGGTGCGGGTTCAGGTGCAGGTGCCGGAGCCGGAATCTCGGCGCCGGCGAGTGTCGGTTCAGGCCCCGGACGCGGGGTGAGCAGCACCTGCACGACCTTCGTGGCGCCGACGTAGATCGGTTCGGTGCCGGCCCGCTCGTCGGGTGTCTGGTCGTCGCGGCTCGTGTCGATCGGTTCGGTGGCCGTCCACGGCCCCCAGCTGCCGTCCTCCCGCTGGGCCCGGATACGTGCGTCGGTGTCGGCGACGTCCTTGGCGGCCAGCGCGATCATGCTGAACGGGGCGTCCCGGGTGAGCTGCTTGACGGTCGCTCCGATGCGGTCGACGACGTCCGCGGCCGCGGGGGCGGGTGCCGGGGTGGTCGACGGGGCGGGCGCGGCGATCTCCGGCAGCCCCGCGGCGAGTTCCCTCAGGCTCAGGTCGGGCAGGTTCAGGCCGGTGAGTTCGTGGATCGGGATCACGATGTCGGGCACGGATGCGAGGACGACCTCCGCGATCTCGGGTGGTACGACGGTCGGGACGGACTCGTTGGTGGAGCGGACGTCCGATGTGGTGCTCGTGACGCCGTAGACGGCGAATGGGCTGGCGACGGCCAGGGCGGCGACGGCACCCAGGACGATCGACGGCTTCGGTCGGCGATGCGGCACGGTGCTTCTCCCTGTCGATGTTCGCGGCGGTCCTCGGCGGCCGGGCGGCGCTCGGCCGAGGCCGAGGAGCCGGCTCGAATCGAACCGAATCCTCCGTCATCCGGACGACCCGGAGTGCGGAACGGCCGAGAATCGTGTGCAACTTGTGATTCTGCTGTTACTGGTGTGGCTGTTGTTGCTTCCTCCAGTCACTCTTGCCACACTAGTCGCAGACAACCTTAAGCCTCAACCTGAGCTTGAGGATCCGTCTCGAATGTCCGATACGCGCGGACCTGCGTCCGGGCGGCACACGGTGCGAGAACGAGGGAGTGCAGCGCATGCCACGAATGTCCATCCGCCGGACCCACCGCCGGCGGCGTCTCGTCGTCGGACACCCCCTCCGCAACGGCTGGCGACCCGCCACGGCCCGCGCCGCGGCCGTCGGTCTCGCGCCCGCGCTGCTGATCGGCGCGGCAGTCGGTGGGGTGATGCACGTGCGCACCGCCGGACCCGAGGTGACGCAGGCCGTCGCCGCCGACACCCCGTTCACCTTCGTGGGCTTCGGCCACGGTCACGGACGCGGCATGGGCCAGTGGGGTGCCTACGGCTACGCCTCGCAGCACGGGTGGTCCGCCGATCGCATCCTCGGCCACTACTACGGCGGCACCACCCTCGGCGCCCTCCCCGAGAACACCATGATCGCGGTCCGGCTCGTCGGGCAGGACGACGCGCCCCTCGACGTCTACTCCGACACCGGGATGACCGTCGCCGGCCGGCAGACCGGGCCCGGCGAGGCTGCCCACCTGACGCCCACCGCCGACGGGGGAGCGGACGTCGTCGTCACGGCCGGATGTTCCGGCGAGGTGCTGTGGCAGGGCCGCGCCGACCTGCCCTGGGTCGACCCCGCCGACATGGGTGAGGCCCGGCCCGCCGCCGAACACCTGAAGCTCTGCGGCAACAGTGCCCCCTACCGTGGCTCGCTCGGTGTCGTCCTCGACGGCTCGGCGCCGCGCACCGTCAACCGGCTGTCGATGGAGGACTACCTGCTCAGTGTCGTCCCGGTCGAGTCGCTGCCCAGCTGGGCCGACACCGGCGGTGCCGAGGCGCTGCGTGCGCAGGCCATCGCCGCCCGCTCCTATGCCGCGGCAGAGAACCGCTCACCGCTGTGGCAGACGTGCGACAGTCAGAACTGTCAGGTGTATGCGGGATCGAGCAAGGAGGACCCCCGCACGAACGAGGCGGTGAACTCCACCCGCGGCACCGTCCTCATGAAGGACGGCAAGGTCGTCGCCAGCGAGTTCTCGGCCTCGACCGGTGGCTACTCGGCCGGGGGCGTGTTCCCCTCCGTCGAGGACCTCGGTGACGCCGTCGCGCCCAACCGGCAGTGGGCGAAGACGATGACCGCCGGGGAGATCGGCACGGCCTTCGGGATCGGTGAACTGCAGGCGTTCGAGATCGTCGGCCGCAACAACCTCGGTGCCGACGGCGGCCGCGTCACCCACGTCCGCATCGTCGGTGCCGATCGCACGGTCGAGACCACCGGCGCCGAGGCGCGCGCCAAGCTGGGTCTGCGCTCCGACTGGTTCACCGTCCAGGAGGGTGCGGAGGCCGCGGTTCCGCCGTCCACTCCCGCACCCGAGCCCGGTCCCGAGGTCGGCGACGAACCCTTCGAGACCGGCCAGGGCTCGCCCATCGAGGAGAAGTACCTCGAGCTCGGCGGACACGACGGAGCGCTGGGCACCCCGGTCGGCCCGGAACTGATGTTGCCCGACGAACGCGGCAAGTTCCGCGTCTTCACCGGCGGCATCATCGTCTGGACCCCCGACCTCGGCGCGCAGGTGATCGACTCGAGCATCATGCGCGAGTGGCTGCCGGGGACGGGAAGCGCCGAGTAGCACCCGGTTTCGTGGCCGAATGTCACATTGCGTCGATCCGATCGATGCGATGTGACATTCGGCCAAACCCCCCGGGTCGGGGAAAGCTATCCGCAGGCGCCGAGCGCCGCGAGCATCCCGTCGACCGACGCCGCCCAGCCGAACTGCTCTGCTCGACGACGTGCGGAGCGGCGCAGGACATCGTCCGGTCCGCAGAGTATTTCGTCGACGGCCTCGGCGAACGCGGGTCCGCGATCGGCCGACAGGGCGCCGCAATCGGGGGTGAGGATCTCCGTCAGCGCCGACGAGCGCGAGGCCACCACCGGCGTGCCGGCGGCCAGCGATTCGAGCGCCGACAGGCAGAACGTCTCGTGCGGGCCGGGGGCCAGCGACACGTCGGCGGTGGCGAACAGCGCGGCGAGCCGGCCGGCGTCCGTGATGAATCCGGTGAACGTCACCGGCAGTCCTCTGGCTTTGTGTTCCAGCGCATGTCGTCTCGGGCCGTCACCGGCGACGACGAGGTGCACGTCGTGCCCGCGACGACGCAGCAGACGCGTCGCGTCGATGCTGCGCTCGACCTTCTTCTCGACGGACAGCCGGCCGCAGTGCAGCAGCAGCCGCACCGAGCCCGGTACGAACCGCTCGCGCAGGCTCCGATCGTGACGGTCGGGATGGAAGCGGTCGAGATCGACGCCGAGCGGCACCCGCACGAGGTTCGGTGTTCCGATGCGGGTGAACTCCGCACCTGCGAACTCCGTCGTGCACACCACCGTGTCGTAGTCCGCGGCCATCCGGCGGTTGGCCAGGTCGGCGGCCCGGCGTGCGGCCGGCGACGGCAGCACCTGGCCGAGCAGGCGGTCGAGCCGCTCGTGGGAGACGACGACGCTGCGGACGTCGCGGCGTCGCGCCCACCGACCGAACCCGCGCAGGGTCAGCCGGTCCGACACCTCCACCGCGTCGGGCCGCAGGCCGCGCAGCACATCCGCGACACGCCGCGGGTCGGCCACCCGGTATCCGCCGGTCCACGGCACGACCGGCGCCGGAACGGTGATCCGCAGGACCCCGTTCCCGAGCAGTTCCTCGCCGCGCCGGGCGCCGGGCACCACCAGCGCGACCTCGTGCCCACGCGCGACGTACCCGCCGCCCCACTGGTGCAGCGCGGTGCGCAGGCCGCCGGACCGGGGACCGTAGAAGTTGGCGAGCTGAACGATGCGCACCGGTCTCAGTGAGCCGCACCGCGGCGACGGGCGCGCCAACGACGCCGGGCGGCGCGGTGAACGTCCGCGGAAACCTCCCGCGCCGCGGCGGTGGTTCCGGAGCGTGCGCCATGAGGTGGCAGTTCCCGCCCACCCGGAACGGTTCGCCGGGGCCGGCGTCAGGGCGACGGGGGGGACAGCTTGTCGACGAGAGCCAGGCCGTCGTGCGCCCATTCGATCTCGGCGGTCGCGCGTTCGACGAGCCCCTGGTAGGCGAATGCCTTGTAGGCGATGATCCGTTCGTGTTCCTGCGCGGGGTATTTCTCGATGCGAGTGGCGATGGTGGGGTGGGAGGCGTCGAGGATCGAGGCGCGCATGGCGGCCCATCGAGCCCGTTGCTCGGTGTAGTAGTCGATGTGCCGCTGTAGGTTCTCGCGGACGCAGTCGGGGTCGGCCCACTCGAAGTAGGCCGCTCGCATGTGCGGAGCGTCGCGGATCGGCCCGTAGTCCATCGGGGCGTTGATCCAGTCCCGGAACGCGCGGATGCCGTCGTCGGTGATCGAGTAGCGGGTCTTGGTGCTGTTCGGTCCCCAGCGGACCTGCTCGCCTTCGATCAGGCCCTCCTTCTCCATCCGGCGGAGTTCGGGGTAGATCTGCGAGTCCGGGGCGTGCCAGACGAAGCCCACCGAGCCGCCGAAGCGTTTGGCGGCGTCGTACCCGGTGAGGGGCTCGGCCGTGAGCAGCGCCAGCAGGGCATAGCGGAGGCTCATCTCGTCCTCACCTCTCGTTTCGGGGGCAGGTCTTGCCAACCACTATATCGATAGTTAGTGTGTGGTTCACGTCACCAACTATCTATGTCGATAGGTAGTCTTTCCGCTCATCCCGAAGGAACGACATGACCGATCTGGGGCCCGCCGGGGCGACCGCGAAGAACATGGCCTACCCCCTCGACGCCTGGTACGTCGCAGCCTGGGACCACGAGGTCGGCAGGCGCGAGATCCTGGCCCGTACCATCGCTGGCACACCGCTCGCGCTCTACCGCACCGAGGACGGCCGGCCGGTGGCCCTCGCCGACGCGTGCTGGCATCGCCTCGCCCCGCTGTCGATGGGCACCCTCGTCGGCGCCGACGGAATCCAGTGCCCCTACCACGGCCTGCAGTTCAACTCCGCCGGACGGTGCACGCACATGCCCGCCCAGCAGACGATCAACCCGTCCGCGATGGTGGCCTCGTACCCGGTCGTCGAGCGGCACCGCTTCGTGTGGGTGTGGCCCGGTGATCCGATGCTTGCCGATCCCAGCACCATCCCCGACATGTTCCAGATGGATTCACCCGACTGGGCCGGCGACGGGCGCACCATCGACGTGCAGGCCAACTACCAGCTCGTGCTCGACAACCTCATGGACCTCACCCACGAGGAGTTCGTGCACTCGTCGTCGATCGGGCAGGACGAACTCAGCGAATCCGATTTCGTCGTCACCCACGACGACCGCACCGTCACCGTCACCCGGTGGATGCACGACATCGACGCGCCCCCGTTCTGGCTGAAGAACATGCGCGACAAGTTCCCCGGCTTCGAGGGCAAGGTCGATCGCTGGCAGATCATCGAATTCCAGGCGCCGTCGACCATCCGTATCGACGTCGGGGTGGCGAAGGCCGGTACGGGCGCCCCCGAAGGCGACCGCAGCCAGGGCGTCAACGGATTCGTGATGAACACCATCTCGCCGGTCGACGAACGCACCGCCCTCTACTTCTGGGCATTCATGCGCAACTACCGGCTCGACAGCCAGCTCATCACCACGCAACTGCGCGAGGGCGTGCACGGCGTCTTCGGGGAGGACGAGGCGATGCTCACCGCCCAGCAGAAGGCGATCGAGGCGAACCCCGGCCACGAGTTCTACAACCTCAACATCGACGCCGGCGGCATGTGGGTGCGCAGGATCATCCAGCGCATGATCGAGGCCGAACGGATCGTCGCTGCCGGCACCTCGATTGCCGAGGCGGTGCGCTGAGATGAGTGCCACCAACCAGCCCTCCTGGCAGCGCGGCCGCGTCGTCTCGATCGACCCTGCGGCCGACGCGATCGCCCGGATCGTCCTCGCCCTCGACACCCCGGTCCGAGCCGAACCCGGATCCCACGTCGACGTGCGCCTCGACACCGGCGAGGTGCGGTCCTACTCCGTCGTCTCCGCCGGCACCGCCGGCCGGACCGTCACCCTCGGTGTGCACCTGTCCCCGACCTCGCGGGGCGGATCGCGATTCATGCACGCGCTGCGACCAGGCGACGAACTCGACGTCACCGCACCGCTGCAGAACTTCCCGTTGCGGATCGGCGCGCAGCGCTACATCCTGCTCGCCGGCGGAATCGGCATCACGGCGATCTCCGCGATGGGCACGGCGCTGAAGCGGGTCGGCGCCGACTACCGCCTCGTCTACGTCGCCCGCACCCGCTCGGCGACGGCCTTCCTCTCCGAACTGGCCGGGCTCCACGGGGACCGGCTCGAGCTGCACATCGACGACGAAGGCACCGGCCTCGACGTCGGCACCCTGGTCGACGGCGTCGATGCCCGCACCGAGTTGTACATGTGCGGGCCGATCCGGCTGATGGACGCGGTCCGTCGCGCCTGGGTGGACCGCGAGCTTCCGCTGCCGAACCTCCGTTACGAAACCTTCGGCAACAGTGGCTGGTTCGACGCCGAAGAGTTCGTCGTCAAGGTTCCCGACCTCGGCGTCGAAACCACCGTCGGAACCGACGAGTCCCTGCTCGACGCACTCGAACGTGCCGGTGTCGACATGATGTTCGACTGCCGCAAGGGCGAATGCGGTCTGTGTCAGGTCGGTATCGCCGCGGTCGACGGCACCGTCGACCACCGCGACGTCTTCTACAGCGAAGAGCAGAAGACGGCCGCGACGAAGTTGTGTGCCTGCGTGTCGCGAGTGGTGCGCCGTCCCGGCGCCCCGGCCGTGCCCGGCACCGTCACCCTCGCCGTCCACTGACGGCCTGGTCATCGGATACACCCTCCCTCAAAGGAATTCGGCATGGACCTTCGTGCTCGCATCGACACGTCGCCGATGCGCCCCTACCAGTGGCTGATCGTCGCCCTGTGCGTAGTGCTCAACATCCTCGACGGCTACGACGTCATGGCCCTGGCCTTCACGGCCAAGAGCATCGGCGCCGACTTCGCGCTCGGCGGCTCGGCGATCGGTGTGCTCCTCAGCGCCGGACTGATCGGTATGGCCGTGGGCGCGATCACCCTCGCCCCGGTCGCCGACCGGGTCGGCCGCCGGCCGCTCATCCTCCTGTCGGTCGCACTCGCCACCGCCGGAATGGCGCTGTCCGCCACCGCGGGATCGGCCTGGCAGCTCGGAGCCTGGCGGGTGCTCACCGGTCTCGGCATCGGCGGAGTGCTCGCCTGCACCACCGTCATCGCCAGCGAATACTCCTCGGCGCGCTGGCGCGGCCTGGCCATCAGCATCTACACCGCCGGGTACGGCGTCGGCGCCACTCTCGGCGGCTTGGCCGCCGTGGGCCTGCAGACCGAATACGGCTGGCGGGCAGTGTTCGTCGTCGGTGCCTTGCTGACCGGAACGGTGCTGGTGCTGTTGGCTGCGCTGCTGCCGGAATCGATCGAGTTCCTCGGCGCCCGCGGCCGAGACGGCGATCTCGCCTCGATCAACCGGATCGCCCGTCGTATCGGCCAGGACCCGATCGACTCGCTCGACGGCTCCACCCGCGGCACCGGGGCGGGGGCCGGCCGCATCGCGGACCTCTTCACCGGAAGCCGCGCCCGCCCGACCCTGCTGTTGTGGGCGGCGTTCTTCACCACCATGTTCGGCTTCTACTTCGTCAATTCCTGGACCCCGTCGCTGCTCGAGACGGCCGGGTTGACCAAGGATCAGAGCGCGACCGCCGGCATGATGCTCACCCTCGGCGGCACGGTCGGCTCCGTGCTGTTCGGCGTCCTGGCTAGCCGGTGGTCGACCCGGTCCGTCCTGATCACCTTCACCGGCCTGTCGGCGGCGGCCATGGCCGTGTTCATCGCCTCGATCTCGGTACTCGCCGTCGCGTTCGCGCTGGGAATCGTGATCGGCGGTCTGATCAACGGCTGCATCGCCGGTCTGTACACCCTCGCCCCGTCCCTCTACGGCCCGCGGGTGCGCAGCACGGGCGTCGGCTGGGCGATCGGCGTCGGCCGCGCCGGCGCGATCCTCGCCCCCACTGCCGCGGGCATGCTGCTCGACGCGGGCTGGTCGCCGGCGCAGTTGTACTTCGCCGTCGCCGGCGTGGTCGTCCTGGCCGCAGTGGCGCTGCTGCTGCTGCGACCGGCACGCACCCCGGTCGCGACCCCGGACGCAACGACACCGGACACAGGGGCACCCGCGACGGTCTGACGCACCGCCGTCACGGCAGCCGTCCGGTCCAGACGGCCTCGGCGCCGGACTCGCCGACCCGGACGGTCTGCACCGTCGCACCTACCGCGGCGACGACGGCCAACGCGGCCGCGACGACGGTCAGGGCTCGTCGCCCGCTGCCGTCGCCGCGGCCGCGCAGCACGTGCGCACCCGTGAGCAACATCGTCGCGGCGAACAACAGCGCGACGACGAGGGTCATCGTCTCGCCGAGTTCCTCGTGCGTCTCGATCAGCGGAGACGGGCCCAGGACACCGGCGAGCTGCTCGCCGGTCTCGGCGGTGATCGGGGTCAGGACCAGCGCCGCGGCCGCGAGCACCACGACCGGCCACAGCAGGCGCCGGCGCGCGGCCGGCCACAGTGCGCACAGGACCAGGCCCAGCGACACCAGGGGCACCAGAACGACGACCCCGTGCACGAGCAGGGGGTGGGCGGGCAGTCCGCTGATCAGTGTCATACCGCTCAGTGTCATACCGCTTCTCCTGTCGGCCGGGACGTCAGGAGAACCGTAGGCGCGGATCCGGACGAACGGGACCGGAATGCACTTGACGTTGACGTTGCGTCAAGACGCATCCTGGGGATACCCGACGAGAGAGGCCCGCGAATGAAGGGCGAATGGTCCATCCAGGAACTGGCCCGCGCAGCCGGCGTCACCAGCCGCACGCTGCGTCACTACGGCGACGTCGGCGTGCTCGAGCCCAGCCGCACCGGCCCGGGCGGCATGCGGTTCTACGACGCCGACGCCCTGGTCCGGTTGCAGCGCATCCTGCTGCTGCGCGACCTGGGGTTGGGCCTGCCGGCCATCGCGGAGGTGCTCGAAGGGCACCGCGACGCCACCGCGGCGCTGCGCGTGCACCTGGAACTGCTCGAGCACGAGCAGCGGCGGCTGGCCCGGCAGATCGAGTCGGTGCGCACCACTATCCGCAGAACCGAGAGAGGTGAGGAACTGATGGCAGACGAAGTATTCGACGGGTTCGACCACACCCAGTACCGCGACGAGGTGATCGAACGCTGGGGCGAGGACGCCTACGAGAGCAGCGACCGCTGGTGGCGGGGCATGAGCGACGACGAGCGCGCGGACTGGAAGACCGTCGCCGCCCGCCTGGGCGCGGACTGGACGGCCGCCGCGGCCGCCGGCCTCGACCCCGCCGGCCCGGAAGGACAGAACCTGGCCCGTCGCCACATCGCGTGGCTCGGCAGCATCCCTGGCACCCCCGGGTACGGGGAGAAGCCGAACCGGGACTACATCCTGGGCCTGGCCGACATGTACGTCGCCGACGAGCGGTTCGCCGCGAACTACGGCGGCCCGGACGGTGCGAAGTTCGTCCGGTCTGCCCTCCGGGCCCGCCTCGCCTGACTCGTGTGTGTTTCCGGTCGCTCCCGCTACCGGAAACGCGCACGGGCGCGCGGGTCGCCTACCCTGGTCTTCCGTGACCGCTGCACCCTCGCCCCAGCCTGCCACCGGTGAGCACGACCTGATCGTCGTCGGCTCCGGGTTCTTCGGACTGACGATCGCCGAGCGTGCCGCCACGCAGCTCGGCAAACGCGTCCTCGTCGTCGAGCGCCGCCACCACCTCGGTGGCAACGCCTACTCCGAGCCCGAACCCGAGACGGGTATCGAGATCCACAAGTACGGTGCCCATCTGTTCCACACCTCCAACAAGCGGGTGTGGGACTACGTGAACCGGTTCACCGACTTCACGAACTACCAGCACCGCGTGTTCGCGATGCACAAGGGCCAGGCCTACCAGTTCCCCATGGGGCTGGGACTGGTGTCCCAGTTCTTCGGCCGGTACTTCAGCCCGGAGGAGGCCCGGGCACTGATCCGGGAGCAGGCCGCCGAGATCGACACCGCGCAGGCGCAGAACCTCGAGGAGAAGGCCATCTCCCTGATCGGCCGGCCGCTCTACGAGGCGTTCGTGCGCGACTACACCGCCAAGCAGTGGCAGACCGACCCGAAGGAACTGCCCGCCGGCAACATCACCCGGCTGCCGGTCCGCTACACCTTCGACAATCGGTACTTCAACGACACCTACGAGGGTCTGCCCGTCGACGGTTACACCGCGTGGCTCGAGAACATGGCGAAGGACGAGAAGATCGAGGTGCGGCTCGACACCGACTGGTTCGAGGTGCGCGACGAGATCCGCGCCGCGAGCCCCGACGCCCCCGTGGTCTACACCGGCCCGCTCGACCGCTACTTCGACTACGCCGAAGGCCGGCTCGGCTGGCGCACCCTCGACTTCGAGACCGAGGTGCTGCCCACCGCGGACTTCCAGGGCACCCCGGTGATGAACTACAACGACGCCGACGTGCCCTACACCCGCATCCACGAGTTCCGGCACTTCCACCCCGAGCGGGACAGCTACCCCACGGACAAGACCGTGATCATGCGCGAGTACTCGCGCTTCGCCGGCAACGACGACGAGCCGTACTACCCGATCAACACCCCGGAGGACCGCGCCAAGCTGACGGCCTACCGGGAGCGGGCCAAGCAGGAGGCCACCGAGAACAAGGTGCTGTTCGGCGGCCGGCTCGGCACCTACCAGTACCTCGACATGCACATGGCCATCGCGAGCGCCCTGAGCATGTTCGACAACGCGCTCGCGCCGTACTTCGAATCGGGCACCCCACTGGCGGGGGACGCCTCGTGAGCGCCCGGCACCTGCTCGTCGAGCCCGACGCACCCGTCGACGAGCGGCTCGGCAAGGCACTGCTGCAGCGGGTGATCCTGCCGCGTCCGGGCGAACCGCTCGACGTGCGCACCCTCTACCTGGAGGAATCACCCACCAACGCGCGGCGCGCCCACGCCGTCGGCCGGACCTCGCTGAACATCGGCGCCGAGTCCGAGGTGTCGCTGTGCACCTACTTCAACGCCTTCCCGGCGAGCTACTGGCGACGGTGGAGCACCCTCACCTCCGTGGTGCTGCGGCTCGAACTCACCGGGCACGGCCGGGCCGACGTGTACCGCTCGAAGGCCGACTCGAGCCGTATCCACGTCGAGGGCCGCGAGTTCTCCGCCGCGCACGACGCCGCGACGGTCGAATTCGAGATCGACCTCGGCCCCTTCGAGGACGGCGGCTGGATCTGGTTCGACATCACCACCGACTCCGACGTCACGTTGCGCTCGGCAGGGTGGTACGCGCCGGTCGAGGCGCCCGGCGAGGCGTCCGTCGCCGTGGGCATCCCCACCTTCAACCGCCCGACGGACTGCGTGAAGGCCCTGGTCGCCCTGGCCTCCGATCCGCTGGTCCTCGACGTCGTCGACGCCGTGATCATTCCGGACCAGGGCACCCGCAAGGTTCGTGACGAGCCCGGCTTCACCGAGGCGGCGGCCGAGCTCGGCAACCGGCTCGCCATCCACGACCAGGGCAACCTCGGCGGCTCGGGCGGCTACAGCCGCATCATGTACGAGGCGCTGAAGACGACCGACTGCCCGTACATCCTGTTCATGGACGACGACATCGAGCTCGAGCCCGACTCGATCCTGCGCGCTCTCGCCCTGTCCCGGTTCGCCAAGACCCCGATGCTCGTCGGCGGTCAGATGCTCAACCTGCAGGAACGCAGTCACCTGCACACGATGGGCGAGGTGATCGACCGGGCGAACTTCATGTGGACGGCGGCGCCGAACGTCGAGTACGACCACGACTTCTCCACCAAGCCGCTGCGCGACCGCGAGCAGTCGAAGCTGCTGCACCGGCGCATCGACGTCGACTACAACGGCTGGTGGATGTGCATGATCCCGCGGCAGGTGGCCGAGGAGATCGGTCAGCCGCTGCCGCTGTTCATCAAGTGGGACGACGCCGAGTACGGGCTGCGGGCGCGCGCCGCCGGCTACCCGACCGTCACCATGCCGGGCGTTGCGATCTGGCACATGGCGTGGAGCGACAAGGACGACGCCATCGACTGGCAGGCGTACTTCCACCTGCGCAACCGTCTCGTCGTCGCGGCGCTGCACATGCCGGGCGACGGACGTGGCCTGGTCCTCGACACCGTCAAGGCCACGCTCAAGCACCTGCTGTGCCTCGAGTACTCGACGGTGGCGATCCAGAACAAGGCGATCGAGGACTTCCTGGCCGGCCCGGACCGTCTGTTCGAGCTGCTGCCGACCGCGCTCGGGGAAGTGCACGCGCTGCGCCAGCGGTTCTCCGACGCCGTGGTGCTGCCGTCGTCGACCGAGCTGCCACTGCCGTCGGGCGCCGAGGTCGGGGCGGTCGGTGAGCCGCGCGGAGCCGTCGGCAAGATGGTGCGCCTCGCCAAGGGCCTGGTGCACAACGTGCGCCCGGCGCATCCGGAACACCACGAGCGCCCGCAGCTGAACGTGCCGACTCTCGACGCCCGCTGGTTCCTGCTGTCGCAGGTCGACGGTGTGACCGTGACCACCGCGGACGGGCGCGGCGTCGTCTACCGTAAGCGCGACCCGCGGCAGGCGCAGGCGCTGCTGTCCGAGGCCGTGCGGCTGCGCCGCGAGCTTGCCCGCAGGTTCCCCGAGTTGAAGGACGAGTACCAGGCCGCGGTTCCCGCCCTGACGAGCAAGGAGGAGTGGGAGCGTGTCTTCGAATCGTGAATGGCCGACCACCGAGGCCGAGATCCAGGTGCTGCAGGTCGTGCAGTCCACGGTCGGTTCGCGTCCCGGGGCCCTCGCGGTGGCCCGGGGGATGTCGCACTTCGGTGAGCACGCCTTCGGCTGGGCGGTGATCGGCGGTATCGGGGCCCTGGTCGACCGTCCGCGCCGGCGCCGCTGGGCCGGTGTCGCGATCGGCGCCGTCGGCGCCCACGCCGCGTCCATCGCGGTCAAGCGGGTGGTGCGGCGGCCGCGGCCCGTGGACCCGACCGTCCAGGTCAACGTGTCCACGCCGAGCCGGCTCAGCTTCCCGTCCTCGCACGCCACCTCGACGACGGCCGCTGCGGTGCTGCTCGGCCGGCTGACGGGGCTACCCTTACCGGCGGTGTTGGTCCCGCCGATGTTGCTGTCCCGCCTCGTGCTCGGAGTCCACTATCCGACGGATGTGCTGGCGGGGGCTGCGCTCGGCGCCGCGTCCGCCGCGGCCGTAGTGCGGGCCGAGAAGAAGTTTGGAGAGAGATGAGCGAGGAACCGGTAGCCGTCGCGGCACCTCCGAAGAATCTGCCCGAGGGCATCGTCAAGGCGGTCCGCCCCCGGCAGTGGGTGAAGAACGTGCTGGTGCTGGCAGCGCCGCTCGCGGCCGGCTCGGCGACCGAACTGGACGTCCTGATCCCGGTCGCCCTGGCCTTCGTGGTGTTCTGCATGGCCGCCTCGGGCATCTACCTGGTCAACGACGCGATGGACGTCGAGGCCGACCGCGCCCACCCGACCAAGCGGTTCCGGCCGATCGCCGCCGGCGTGCTGCCGGTGAACCTGGCCTACGGAATGGCGGTGGTGCTGCTGGCCGGCGCGATCGCGCTGTCGTTCCTGGCGAACTGGCAGCTCGCGGTGGTGATGGCCGTCTACATCGGCATCCAGCTCGCGTACTGCTTGGGCCTCAAGCACCAGCCGGTGCTGGACATCTGCATCGTCTCGTCCGGGTTCCTCATCCGCGCGATCGCCGGTGGTGTGGCCGCAGAGATCCCGCTGTCGCAGTGGTTCCTGCTGATCATGGCGTTCGGTTCGCTGTTCATGGCGGCGGGCAAGCGGTACGCGGAGCTGCGGCTCGCGGAGCGGACGGGCGCGAAGATCCGCAAGTCGCTCGAGTACTACACGGGCACCTACCTGCGGTTCGTGTGGACGTTGTCGGCGACGGCGGTCGTCATCTGCTACGGCCTGTGGGCGTTCGAACGCGACCAGGCCAACGACACCAACTGGTTCGCGATCTCGATGGTTCCGTTCGTGATCGCGATCCTGCGGTACGCGGTCGACGTGGACGGCGGGGAGGCCGGCGAACCCGAGGAGATCGCCCTGAAGGACCGGGTGCTGCAACTCCTCGCGGTGGCCTGGATCGGGGCGGTCGGCGGTGCTGTCTACCTCTTCTGACCTCGACGAGGATCTCGACGCCCCGGCCCGCCGGGCCCGGCCGGCCCGCCGGGACGGCGTGCGGCCGTGGGTGCCGACCGCGGTGTTCTCCGGTGGCGTCGCACTGACGGCCCTGCTGATGTTCTGGGGCGCGTGGGAGCGCCGCTGGATCGCCGACGACGGCCTGATCGTGCTGCGCACCGTGCGCAATCTGCTGGCGGGCAACGGCCCGGTGTTCAACGCCGGCGACCGCGTGGAGGCGAACACGTCGACCCTGTGGACGTATCTCGTGTACGCGATGGGCTGGCTCACCGGTGTGCGGCTCGAGTACGTGGTCCTGGCCACGGCGCTCGTGTTGTCGACCGCGGCGGTGGTGCTGGCGATGCTCGGCACGGGCCGGCTGTACCGGTGGCGGCTGCGGGGCAGCGGTGCCACCTTCCTGCTGGTTCCCGCCGGCATGTTCGTCTACATCGCGGTGCCCCCCGCGCGGGACTTCGCCACCTCCGGCCTCGAGAGCGGACTGGTGATCTGCTGGATCGCCCTGGTGTGGCTGTTGCTCATGCGGTGGGCGACGGCGCCGGGGGTCCCGTCGGCGCCGTCGGTGCTGGCGACGGCGTTCGTGGCCGGCCTCGGCCCGCTCGTGCGTCCCGAACTGGCGCTCCTCGCGCTCCCGGCCCTGCTCATGCTCTTCCTCGCCGCGGGCCTCACGTGGCGGGTGCGGATCGCGATGGTGGCGGTGGCCGGTGCCGTGCCGGTGGCCTATCAGATCTGGCGGATGGGCTACTACGGACTGCCCTACCCGAACACGGCGGTGGCCAAGGATGCGGGCGGCGCGAAGTGGGCGCAGGGCTTCGAGTATCTCGGGAACCTGGTGAGCCCGTACCTGCTGTGGCTGCCGTTGCTGTTCCTGTTGCTCGGCGCCGCGCTCGCGTGGCGCTCCCTGACACCGCTCGCAGCGGGTGCGCCGAAACGTGAAATCCGTCACACGGAAGCGCCGTTCGTGGTCCGCGCGCAGCGGGCGTTGCGCACCCCGTCCGCCGTGGTCGTCTTCATGCTCGGCGCCGGACTGTTGCTCACGCTCTACGCCCTTCGGGTCGGCGGCGATTTCATGCACGGCCGGGTGCTGCTGCCGCCGCTGTTCTGTCTGCTCGTTCCCGTCGCTGTGATTCCCTTGCGTCTTCCCGCGCGCGCCGAGATCGGCCGCAATCGCACGACGGCCGTCGCGGGTGCGGCAGGCGCGTTGTGGCTCGGGGTGGTGGTGTGGTCGGCGATCGCCGCGAACACCACCGGAATGCCCGAGGGGGCGGTGGTGGGCCGTTCCGGGATCGTCGACGAGCGGGCGTTCTACGCCCTCAACACCGGCCATCTGCATCCCGTCCGGGCCGAGGACTACCTCGACTATCCGCGCATGCGGGCGATGGTCGAGGCGATCTCGAACACCCCCGACGGCGGACTGCTGCTGCCGACACCGTCGTTCGATGCCTGGGACGTCGTCCCGCCGCCGGAACCGGTACCGCCGGGCGGTGCCGGCCACACCGTGTACTTCCTCAACCTCGGCATGACCAGCATGAACGTCGGGCTCGACGTGCAGGTGCTCGATCAGATGGGGCTCGCATACCCGTTGGCGGCGCACACCGAGCGGCTCGAGGACGGGCGCATCGGGCACGACAAGCTGCTCTACTCCGACTGGGTCGTCGCCGACACGGGGATGGTGGATGTGCACCCGTGGCTGCCCGCCTACCTGGACGAGGACTGGGCGGCGCAGGCGCAGGTGGCGCTGACGTGTCCGCAGACGCAGGAACTGCTCGCGTCCTCCCGCGCGGAATTGACCTGGCCGCTGTTCAAGCGAAATCTTCGCAATTCGTTCGAATATGCGGACTATCGGCTCGACCGGGTGCCGAAATACGAGATCCAGCGCTGCGGCCTCGAGCTTCCGCCCCCACGTGACGGGGGCTGAACGCGGGCGTCCGGGCTGCGAATCACACCGGCGTCGTTTCGTTCCGGGCGGCCCGGAGTAGACCGCCGGAATTATCTCGGTATGATCACAGCCGATAACGGACGAGTAACGCATCGGCAGTGTGGGCCGATATCGAAGCCGACACACGGTTCGTCGACCTGGGTTACCAAGGGTTTGTCAGAGCCCACGGTGTCCTTTACAGTCTTGACCGCAGTGTGACTTGTGACGGCCCGCTCGGTCGTCGCCGCCGGTATCCGACGGGGGACGCGCACGCGGACGCCGCAGATCGAGAAAGAGAGCATTGTTCATGCGTTTTGTCCCGAGGTTGTCGCAGCGCCTCCGCAGGCGCGTGCTCGGCGTGGGCGCCGCAGCCCTCGTTCTGCCGGTTGCCGCCGGCGTCGCCGGAAGCACCGCCGCGCTCGCCGCTCCCGCAGCCGCCACCCCGATCTCGCACCGGGCACCGGCCGGTGGGTTCGAGGAAGTCTTCGTCGACTCCGACATGGGCCCGATCAAGGTGCAGATCCAGTGGGCCGCCCGCGGCGGTGACGCGGCGCTGTACCTGCTCGACGGCCTGCGCGCCCGGGACGACGCGAACGCGTGGAGCTTCGAGACCAACGCGCGCGACCAGTTCGCCAACGACAACGTCACCCTGGTGATGCCGGTCGGCGGCCAGTCGAGCTTCTACACCGACTGGTACGCGCCCAGCAACCTCAACGGCCAGGACGTCACCTACAAGTGGGAGACGTTCCTGACCGAGAACCTGCCGGACTACCTCGCCACCCGCGGCGTCTCCCGCAGCAACAACGGCATCCTGGGCCTGTCGATGGGCGGTAGCGCCGCGCTGACCCTGGCCGCCTACCACCGCGACCAGTTCAAGTTCGCGTCGTCGCTCTCCGGCTACCTGAACCTGTCGGCTCCCGGCATGCGTGAGGCCATCCGCGTCGCGATGCTCGACGCCGGCCGCTTCAACGTCGACTCCATGTGGGGCCCGCCGTGGAGCCCGGCCTGGCTGCGCAACGATCCGTTCGTGTTCGCGCCGAAGCTCGCCGGCCTGTCGATGTACATCTCGGCGGCCAGCGGCCTGCCCGGTCAGCACGACAACCCGCAGGGCCTGGTGGGTGTCTACAACACCGCCAACGCCATGGGCCTCGAGGCGCTCGCCCTCGCCCAGACCCGCGCCTTCCAGATCAAGCTGGCCACCCTCGGCATCCAGGCCCGTTTCGACTTCCCGGCGCGCGGCACGCACTCCTGGAAGTACTGGGAAGAGGAGCTGTGGAAGGCTCGTCCCCAGATCCTCGAGGCACTGAACGCCTACTGATCGCGCCGAACCACCCGGCACACACTGACGGTCCGCATGCCGCCCCACGACCCGAGAGGGACGAGGGGCGGCATGCGCCGTTTCCCGGATAGTTGACAAAAACCACAGCCGTCACAGCGCGGCACCCCCACCCGGCGCCCGTTCACGTGTAGAAACAGTCTTCGAGACGCGGGGCCCGGTCGCCCGTCGACGCCCCAGCAACGCAGAAAGTGAGCGATGCCGATGCGAACTGTGCTTGGCGGACGTCCAACCGTGCGCGCCCGGCAGCCGGTGCCGCCCGCACGACGGAGGCGGCGGGTCTTCGGGGCGGTCGCCGCAGCTCTCGTCGCCCCCCTCGTCGCCGGAACCCTCGCCGTCGGCGCCGCGTATGCGGTGCCGGTGGACCGCAGCGAGCCCACCGCCGCGCAGGCGCCGTCCGGGGTGACGGTGCAGCGGGTGGACTGGCTGACCGACCGGCGCGTGGCCCTGTGGGTGAACTCGCCGGCGATGGGCACGCCCATCCAGGTGCAGTTGCTGCTGGCCCGGGACTGGAACATCGAACCGGAAGCGCGGTTCCCCGCCGTCTACATGCTCGACGGCCTGCGCGCCCGCGACGACGAGAACGGCTGGACGATCGAGACGGACGCCGAGGCCTTCTTCGCGGACAAGAACGTCAACGTCGTGCTGCCGGTGGGCGGACAGTCCAGCTTCTACGCCGACTGGGTGGACCAGAACAACGGGCGCAACTACCAGTGGGAGACGTTCCTCACCAAGGAACTTCCCCCGATCCTCGAGGGCAACTGGCGCACCACGAAGGAGCGCGGCGTCGTCGGCCTGTCGATGGGCGGCACCGCCGCGATGTTCCTGCCTGCGCGCAACCCCGGCTTCTTCAAGTTCGCGGGGTCGCTCTCCGGCATCCTGACCACCACGACCCTCGGCATGCCGCAGGCGATCCAGTACGCGATGCAGGACGCCGGCGGCTTCGACTCGTCGGCCATGTGGGGCACCCCCGGCGGCGAGCAATGGGCCGCCCACGATCCCTACCTGCTCGCGGACAAGCTCGAGGGCGTGAGCCTGTACGTCTCGAGCGGCAGCGGCAGCACCGGACCGTACGACCAGCCGTCGGGTGTCCCGGGCGTGAGCACGAACTACGCCGGCATGGGCCTCGAGATCCTGTCGCGGCTCACCTCGCAGGCGTTCGCCACCAAACTGAACAAGGTCGGCATCCCCGCGCAGGTGGTCTACCGGCCGTCGGGCACCCATTCGTGGCCGTACTGGGAATTCGAGCTGCACCAGCTGTGGCCGCAGCTCGCCAACGCCCTCGGCG
Organism: Rhodococcus indonesiensis; assembly: GCF_047782815.1. Lineage (NCBI taxonomy): Bacteria > Bacillati > Actinomycetota > Actinomycetes > Mycobacteriales > Nocardiaceae > Rhodococcus > Rhodococcus indonesiensis. Next base: position 303,866 of record NZ_CP180630.1, read on the forward strand.
TGGAGGTCACGAAGCCGAACTGCAGCGCATCCGGCGCGATCGGCGACGCCGCCGCCGCGTGGATCGGCGACTGCCTCACACCGGAGTACGCCGTCGCGGGCGGGCGCGTCCAGGACTTCCGCTTCGGCCGGATCTTCTCCTCCACCGAGGGCGGCGCCCGCCCGGTGGCGGGTGCCGTCGGCGGGGCCTACCAGGCCGCCGGCGGGCCGGCCGGTCCGCTCGGCTACCCGACCACCGAGGAACGTGGCACCCCCGACGGCCGCGGCCGGTTCAACCACTTCCAGCACGGCTCGATCTACTGGACCCCGCAGACCGGGGCGCACGCCGTGCGCGGCGCCATCCGTGACGAGTGGGCGCGCCAGGGCTGGGAGGGCGGTCCGCTCGGCTACCCGGTGGCCGACGAGGTGGCCACCCCGAACAAGCCCGGAGTGGTGCAGGGCTTCGAGATCGGCGCCCTCTACTGGACCGAGCCGCTCGGCGCGCACGCCGTGCAGGGGATGATCATGGGCAAGTACGCCGAACTCGGCTACGAGAACAGCTGGCTCGGATTCCCGAAGACCAGCGAGATCCCCGTCAAGGACGGCGGCCGGTTCAACGAGTTCGAGGGCGGCAACATCTACTGGAGTCCGCTCAGCGGCGCCTGGTCCGTTCGCAACGGGCCCGTGTTCGAGGCGTGGAAGAGCGCCGGCTACGAGAACGGTCGCCTCGGCTTCCCCGTCGGCGACGAGTTCCCCATCCCCGGCGGTGTCCAGCAGAACTTCCAGGGCGGATTCGTCACGGTGGTCGACAACGTGGCCACCGTCCGCCCCTAGGATCGTCACCCGCAGTTCCGGTGCCGCTGCGGCGGCCCGCAACCACCGGATCGGGCGGTGACCGCGACGCACGGGTCGCGGTCACCGCCCGGTTCGCATCTGTAGCCTGGGCACTGCCCATTTCCGACGATTGGATGCGAGGACACCACCACATGCCTGCACGGACCCGTTCGAGCCTGACCCGCGTCCTGGGCGCCGGCGCCGCGGCGCTCGCCGCCACCGCCCTCCTGGGCGCCTGCGGAAGCGACGATTCCACGGCGACGAACACCCCGTCGACGTCCGTGTCGGCGACCACCTCGACATCCGCCGCCGAGACCACCGCCGCCAAGGCGACGACGACCGCTCCCGAGGGCGCGGCCACCACCAGTCCGGGCGAGGCCGCCACCGCACCCCCGGCGCAGCCGGAGACCGAACCCGGATTCCCGGGCCCGGCCGAGGTGCCGGTGGACGACCGCGGCCAGGCGTTCCTGGACGGGTTGCGCGAGCAGGGCGTGGAACCCGCCGCCGACGGCAGTATCGCCATCAACACGGCCAACTACATCTGCGCCGCGACCGCACAGGGCAGCTCGCCCGAGGAGATCAAGACGATCGTCACCGCCGCAGTGGGCAGCGAGGCCACGGCCGCCGGCAAGGAGATCTCCGACGCCGAAGCCGCGACGACCGCCGACGTCTACATCACCGTCGCCCGCGACACCTTCTGCTAGGAGCAGCAACCATGACGGCCCGAGCGAAGCAACGACGCCGGAGGCGGGGAATCCTCGTACTCGGGATCCTGGTCGTCCTGGCGGCCGTGCTCGCGATGTGGTACATCCTCGCGGGCCGGCTCCCGGTGCCGGGGCCGCCGGGGCCGCTCGGGCCCGAGAAGCCCCAGGCGCAGCCGGCCTCGTGCCCCGACGTCCAGGTGGTGGCGGTGCCGGGCACGTGGGAGTCGGCCGCCTGGGACGATCCGTACAACCCGACGTTCAATCCGCTCTCGCTGATGCTGAACGTCACGCGTCCGCTGCAGGAGCGCTTCGACGCGCAGCGTGCCGATGTGTACACCGTTCCGTACGTGGCCCAGTTCTCGAATCCGGTGGCGCTCCCGCCGGACGGTCAGCAGTCCTACAACAACAGCCGCACGGCCGGCACCGCGGCGACCGAGGACATCCTCGAGCGACGGTTCGCCGAGTGCCCGCTGACCAATTACGTGCTGACCGGATTCTCGCAGGGCGCGGTCATCGCGGGCGACGTCGCGTCGCGCATCGGTGCCGGTGACGGGCCTGTTCCGGCGGACCGCGTGCTCGGGGTGGCGCTCATCGCCGACGGCCGTCGCGATCCGGGGACGGTCGAGACGATCGGGCCGCCCGTCGCGGGTGTCGGCGCCGAGCTGTCGCTGAACGGATTGCGTCTGCCGGGGATCACCATGACCGGCGCGCGGCCGGGTGGATTCGGCGAGCTCGAGGACAAGGTGGTGGACATCTGTGCACCGACGGACGGGATCTGCGACGCCCCGCCGAATGCGCTCAATCCCGGCAACTGGCTCGCCAGCGCGCCGCGGTTGCTCGAGTACATGAACAACCCCGTGCACGCGCTGTACAACACCTTCGTCGTGGACGATTCGGGTACGACGGCGACGCAGTGGGTGGCGAACTGGGCGAGCGAGAAGATCGAGGAGGCGCCGACCCCTCCCGAGGAGTGACCACTCCTCGTTGTTACCGGCCGGTAGTGTCGGGGATCACCACCCGATACACTCACTGGTCGGTCGGCGCTTAGACTCGACCTTCGGTCACGACCCGGGAAGTCCTTCCGGGGCGTGACGCGCGACCACTGCCACACGAGAAGAGGTTCGATGAGCGCCACCGACGGCTCGGCTGTCACGCAACCGCGGAAGTTCCGTTTCGCCGCGGGTGGCGAGGGCAATGCCGAGGAGGGCGGTGCCCGGCGCTTCGTTGAGCTGGCGCGCAAGGCCGAGGAACTCGGCTACGACAGCTTCATGATCCCGGACCACCTGGGCAACCAGGTCGGACCCATGGCCGCTCTCGGTGCGCTCGCTGTCGCCACCGACAAGATCCGCCTCGGCACCGCCGTCCTCGCGAACGGCTTCCGGCATCCCGCGATCCTGGCCAAGGACGCCGCGACCGTCGACGTCCTCTCGGGCGGACGGCTCGAGCTCGGGATCGGCGCAGGGTGGATGAAGGAGGAGTTCGACAAGGCGGGCATCGCCTACGAACGTCCCGGCGTCCGGATCGAGAAGCTCGAGGAGACCCTGCAGATCCTGGACGTGCTCCTGCGCGGCCGGGAATGCAACTTCGAGGGCAAGCACTACCGCATCGACGGCCTCAAGGGCAGTCCGCGTCCGCGGCAGGGCCCGCGCCCGCCCATCGCGGTCGGCGGCGGGGGACCGAAGATGCTCGCCCTGGCGGCGAAGTACGCCGACATTATCTCGGTGGCCACGCCCACGAATCGGGACGGCCGTTTGTTGCTGTCGGGGATCACGATGGGCAAGACTGTGGAGCGGGTGGACGTGATCCGTCGCGCAGCGGGGGATCGGTTCGATGACATCGAGCTGAACTGGACCATCACGATGATTCTCGTCACGGATGATCGGGAGCAGACTGCCGAGATGGCACTGGCTGCTCTCGACCAGGGCTTCCCCCCGAACATCGAGGTGGACGTCCGGCTCACCGTGGACGAGATCCTCGAATCGCCGTATCTCGCAATCGGTTCCTACGAGGAGATCGCCGAGCAGATCCGTAACGTGCGGGCGAAGACAGGGATGTCCTATGTGGGGGTCTTCCCCACTCAGATGGAGGCGTTCGCACCGGTGATTCCGCTGTTGGCGGGGGAATGACCGATGCGGATCTGTAACATAATCGTGATTTCGGATCGATGGACAGATTCGTGAGACGCACGGCCGGATGCTGTTGAGCTGTACAGGTACGACGATCCGCTAGCGCGAGGACAAGGACGGGGCGCAACCATGTCGAGTGGTTGTGGGATCGCTTCGACAGGGAGAAGGAATGAGCGTCGGGTTCGAAGAGTTCATCGATGAGAACGGACAGATCGTGTTGCCCGACGGCAACACTCTGCTCGACCACCTCGAGCAGCATTTCGCCGAGAACGGCGACGATCTTGCGTACCGTTACATCGATTACTCGCGGGAACGTGACGGTGAGGTCCACGAGCTGACCTGGCAGCAGTTCGGGGTCCGCCTGCGCGCGATCGCGGCCCGGCTGCAGCAGGTCACCGAGCCCGGCGACCGCGTCGCCATCCTCGCCCCGCAGGGCCTGGACTACGTCGTCTCCTTCTTCGCGGCCATCTATGCCGGCACCATCGCCGTCCCGCTGTTCGACCCCGACGAGCCGGGCCACACCGACCGGTTGCATGCCGTCCTCGGCGACTGCACGCCCAGCGCCATCCTCACCGCCACCACCTCCGCGGCCGGGGTCCGGCAGTTCTTCCGGCCGCTGCCCGCCGCGCAGCGCCCCCGCATCATCGCGGTCGACGCGATTCCCGACACCGTCGCCGAGTCGTGGACGCGACCCCGGATCGGCACCGACGACATCGCCTACCTGCAGTACACCTCCGGATCGACCCGGGTGCCCGCGGGCGTCGAGATCACCCACCGCGGTGTCCTCACCAACTGCATCCAGATGGCCGACTCCATCGAACTCAACGAGGGTTCGCGTGGTGTGACGTGGCTGCCGCTGTTCCACGACATGGGCCTGCTCACGATCATCCTGCCGGCGATCGGCGGCAAGTACATCACCATCATGAGCCCCCGCGCCTTCGTGCAGCGGCCGGGCCGGTGGATCAAGGAACTCGCTGCGGTCTCCGACGGCGCCGGCACGTTCGCCGCGGCGCCGAACTTCGCGTTCGAGCACGCGGCCGCGCGAGGACTGCCGAAGCCGGGTGAGACCCTCGACCTGAGCAACGTGATCGGCCTGATCAACGGCAGCGAGCCGGTGACCACGTCTTCGATGCGCAAGTTCAACGAGGCGTTCGCGCCGTACGGCCTGCCGAAGACCGCGATCAAGCCGTCGTACGGCATGGCGGAGGCGACGCTGTTCGTCTCGTCCACCCGGCACACCGACGAGGCCAAGGTCATCTACGTCGACCGCGACCAGCTGGGCGCCGGCCGCATCGTCAAGGTCGACAAGGAGGCGCCGAACGCCATCGCGCAGGTCTCCTGCGGTTACGTCGCGCGCAGCCAGTGGGCCGCGATCGTCGACGCGGAGACCGCCGCCGAGGTGCCGGACGGGCACGTGGGGGAGATCTGGCTGCACGGCGAGAACATCGGCATCGGGTACTGGGGACGAACTCAGGAGACCGCGGAGACCTTCCACAACACGATCGCCGACCGCCTGACCGACGGCAGTCACGCCGAGGGCACGCCTGCCGACGCGCACTGGCTGCGCACCGGCGACTACGGCGTGTACGTCGACGGCGAGCTGTACATCACCGGCCGCGTCAAGGACCTGGTCATCGTGGACGGGCGTAACCACTACCCGCAGGACCTGGAGTTCTCGGCGCAGGAGGCCAGCTCCGCGCTGCGTCCCGGCTTCGTCGCCGCCTTCGCCGTGCCGGCCAACCAGCTGCCGCAGGTGGTGTTCGAGAACTCGCACTCGGGCCTGCAGTTCGACGCCGACGATGCCTCGGAGCAGCTGGTCATCGTCGCCGAGCGTGCGCCGGGCGCGGGCAAGGCGGATCCGCAGCCGGTCGCGGACACCGTGCGGGCGGCGATCTCGGCACGGCACGGCGTGACCGCGCGCGACGTCCTGCTCGTTCCGGCCGGGTCGATTCCGCGCACGTCGAGCGGCAAGATCGCGCGTCGCGCGTGCAAGGCCGCGTACATCGAGGGAACCCTGCGCGGCGGTTACACGCAGCAGGCCTTCCCCGATAGCGTTTAAACATTGTTCTCTTTCCCGGGTAGCGTGGTGGGTTGATGGCTGACACTGAAATGACCGTCGCGCAGCTGCGCGAATGGCTGCGGAACTGGATCGCCGAGGCCACCGGGCAACCGGTGGCACAGATCTCCGACGATCGTCCGATGGAGGAGTTCGGTCTCTCGTCCCGCGACGCCGTCGCGCTCAGCGGTGAGATCGAGGAACTGCTCGGCGTCACCCTCACCGCGACGATCGCGTACCAGCACCCCACCATCGCGTCGCTGGCCACGCGCATCATCGAGGGCGAGCCCGAGCTCCCGGAGGGTGACGACAGCGCCTTCTATGCCGCCGGTCCGGCCGGCCGGGCACACGACATCGCGATCGTCGGTCTCGCCACCCGGCTGCCCGGGCACGTGAGCACCCCCGCCGAGATGTGGGAGCTGCTCGCGCAGGGCCGCGACGGGATCACCGACCTCCCCGAGGGACGGTGGTCCGAGTTCGCCGACGACCCGCAGATCTCGTCCGCCATCGCCGCGGCCAACACCCGCGGCGGGTACCTCGACGACGTCAAGGGCTTCGACGCCGAGTTCTTCGCGATGTCGCCGCGCGAGGTCGAGATGGTCGACCCGCAGCAGCGTCTCGCTCTGGAACTCACCTGGGAGGCGCTCGAGCACGCCCACATTCCGGCCAGCGACCTCAAGGGCCGCCCGGTCGGTGTGTTCATCGGCAGCTCCGCCAACGACTACCAGCTCCTCGCGGTGAGCGACCCGTCCGCCGCGCATCCGTACGCGCTGACCGGCACGGCGACGTCCATCGTCGCCAACCGGGTCTCGTACTTCTTCGACTTCCGCGGCCCGTCCGTCGCCCTGGACACCGCATGCTCGTCGTCGCTCGTGGCCGTGCACCAGGCGGTGCGGGCCCTGCGCGACGGCGACGCCGACGTGGCGCTGGCGGGCGGCGTGAACATGCTCGTCGCGCCGGCCGCGACACTCGGCTTCGACCAGCTCGGCGTGCAGGCCCCCGACGGCCGCATCAAGGCCTTCTCGGCCGACGCCGACGGCATGGTCCGCGCCGAGGGTGGTGGCCTCGTCGTGCTGAAGCGGCTCGAGGACGCCGAGCGGGACGGCGACACCGTGCTCGCCGTCATCGCCGGTTCCGCCGTCAACCAGGACGGCCGCTCCAACGGGCTGGCGGCACCGAACCCCGAGGCCCAGGTCGACGTGTTGCGCCGCGCCTATCGGGACGCGCGCATCCTGCCGTCCGGCGTCGACTACATCGAGGCCCACGGCACCGGAACCGTGCTCGGCGATCCGATCGAGGCGGACGCCCTCGGCCGGGTCGTCGGCCGCGGCCGCGACGCCGACAAGCCGGCGCTGCTCGGCTCGGCGAAAACCAACTTCGGCCACCTCGAGGCGGCCGCCGGCGCGGCGGGCCTGATCAAGGTGGTCCTCGCGATGCAGGAGAACCATCTGCCGGCGACGCTGAACTACACGGCGCCGAACCCGTACATCCCGTTCGAGCAGGCCCGCCTGAAGGTCATCCCCGAGGGCTCCGAGTGGCCGCGCTACACCGGCAAGGCGATCGCCGGCGTCTCCGGGTTCGGCTTCGGCGGCACCAACGCGCACGTCGTGGTCCGCGAGTACACCGGCCCCGAGGCAGACACCGGGACACCGGCACCGGCCGAGCCGGAGTCGAGCGAAAGTGTCGTTCCGTCGGCGCAAGGAGCGGAAGGGCACGTTCGCTCGGACGAGAACGCCGAGCGCCCGGTGCTGCTCGCGGTGTCCGCGGCGATGCCGTCGCGCCGTCGCCGGGCCGCCGCCGACCTCGCCGACTGGCTCGAGACGGAGGCCGGCAGCACCACGCCGCTCGTCGACGTCGCCCGCACCCTCTCCCGCCGCAACCACGGGCGCTCGCGTGCCGTCGTGATCGCCACGACCCGCGCCGAGGCCATCGCCGGGTTGCGGGCCGTCGCCGCCGGTAAGCCCGCCCAGGGCGTGTTCTCCGCCGACGCCCCCGCCGCCAACGGGCCGGTGTGGGTGCTGTCCGGATTCGGGTCGCAGCACCGCAAGATGGCCAAGCAGCTGTACCTCGAGAACCCGGTGTTCGCGGCGGCCGTCGACGAGATCGACGAGCTGATCGAGGACGAGGCGGGCTACTCCATGAAGGAGAAGTTCCTCGACGACGCCCAGGACTACGACGTCGAGACCTCGCAGGTCGGCATCTTCACCATCCAGGTCGCCCTCGCGAAGTTGCTGCGCCACCACGGCGCCGAGCCGTCCGCCGTCGTCGGCCACTCCATGGGTGAGGCCGCCGCCGCATACATCTCGGGTGGTCTGTCGCTCGAGGACGCCGTCCGCGTCATCTGCGCGCGCTCGCGGCTGATGGGTGAGGCCGAGGCGCTGCTCGAGGGCGACGACATCCGGCTCATGGCGCTCGTCGAGTACAGCGCCGCGGAGATCGAGCAGGTCCTCACCGACTACCCGCACCTCGAGGTCTGCGTCTACGCCGCGCCGACACACACCGTGATCGGCGGCCCGCAGGCCGAGGTCCACGCGATCGTCGCGCGGGCGGAGTCGGAGGAGAAGCTCGCCCGCGTGCTGCAGACCAAGGGCGCCAGCCACACCTCGCAGGTGGATCCGCTCCTCGGTGAGCTCGCCGCCGAACTCGCCGGCATCGAGCCGCACCGGCTGAAGGTCGACGTGTACTCGTCGGTCGACCAGGACACCCACTACCGCGCCGGGCACGAGCCCATCCACCAGGTCGAGTACTGGACCAAGGGGCTGCGGCACAGCGTCTACTTCACCAATGCGGTCGAGCTGGCCGTCACCGACGGGCACACCACCTTCGTCGAGCTGGCCCCCAATCCGGTCGCGCTGATGTCCGTGGCCGCGACGGCCTACGCGGCCGGGGTCATCGACACCCAGCTGATCCAGACCCTCAAGCGCAAGGAGGACGAGCCGCTGGGCGTGCTCACCGCCCTCGCGCAGCTGTACGTGCACGGCCACACCGTGGACCTGGGCAGCCTGCTCCCCGCCGGCGCGTACGCCGATCTGCCGCGGACGGTGTTCCTGCGCAAGCCGTTCTGGCTCGAGACCCGCATCGGGACGGGCGGCAGTGCCCGCGTGCCCGGTGCGCACGTCGCGCTGCCCGACGGCCGGCACGTGTGGGAGGTGCGCGCCGACGCCGTCACCGACCTCGGCGAACTCGCCGTCGCCGCCGCGTCGCAGGTGCTCGTCGACGTCACCCTCACCGCATCCGTCCCGTACGGCGACGTCCCCGCCACCGGCACCCTCACGACCACGCTGACCCGGCACCTCGGCGGCGCGTCGCTGCACGTGCACGGGCGTGACGCGGCGGACGGCGAGTTCCGGTTGCTGTTCGACGCGGTCGTCGCCTCCGGTGATGCACTGCCGGCCCCCGCCCCGGCGCCCGCGCCGGCCGAGCGTTCCGCCGGCCCGGTCGAGACCCTGCCCGAGGTGGTGGAGACCTTCGGCGACAAGTGGGATCCGAACGGGTCGCAGACCCTCGAGGATCGGCTGGCGCTGATCGTCGCCGAATCGATGGGCTACGCGCCCGAGGACCTGCCCGTCGAGATCCCGCTGATCGAGCTGGGCCTGGACTCGCTCATGGCGGTGCGGATCAAGAACCGCGTCGAGTACGAGTTCGACATCCCGCAGTTGCAGCTCGCCGCGGTGAAGGACGCCAGCCTGCGCGACGTCGCGAAGTACCTGCGGTACGCCGTGGAGAACCGCGAGGAGGTCGCCGCGCTGGCCGCACAGCAGGCCGCGGACCGCGACACCGCCGAGCGGGAGGACGCGGCGCTCGAGCTGCCTCCGATCTCGCCGGTGGAGGACACCGGGGTGGTGCACGAGGCCGAAGCGATCCTGGAGGCTGCCGAGGCCGCAGACGCTGGGAAGACTGACGCTGGGAAGGCAGACGCTGGGAGGGCCGGGGCGAGCACCGACGAGGCCACCGACGTCACCGACCGGCAGGCGGTCGCGGAGGCCTCCGGCACCGACGTGCCGCCGCGCGACGCCGCCGAGCGGCTCACGTTCGCGACCTGGGCCGTGATCACCGGACAGTCCGCGAAGGGCATCTTCAACACCCTGCCGATCCTCGACGACGAGACGGCCGAGCGTCTCGCCGCCCGGCTGACCGAGCGGGCGAACGGCGAGATCACCGTGGACGACGTGCTCGACGCCGAGACCATCGAGCAGCTCGCCGAGAGCGTGCGCCGGCACCTCGAATCGGCCGATCGCATCGACGGGCTCGTCCGTACGCTGCGCCCGCGGCCCGAGGGCTCGGACGCCGTGCCGGTGTTCGTGTTCCACCCCGCCGGCGGATCCACCGTCGTGTACGAGCCGCTCCTGCGCCGGTTGCCCGAGGGCACCCCGATGTACGGCTTCGAACGCACCGAGGGGCCGATCGAGCAGCGCGCCCAGGAATACCTGCCGCAGATCAAGGCGATCCAGGGCGACGGTCCGTACGTGCTGTACGGCTGGTCGCTCGGTGGTGTGCTCGCCTACGCGGTCGCCCGGCTACTGCGGGCCGAGGGCAAGGACGTGCGGATCGTCGGTCTCATCGACACGGTCATGGCGGGGGAGAAGGTCGAGGACACCCCCGAGGAGATCACCGCGCGCTGGCAGCGGTACGCGCGGTTCGCGAAGAAGACCTACGGGGTCGACGCTCCGCTGCCGTACGACAAGCTCGCCGCGACGGACGACGAGGGTCAGGTGCGCATCCTCATGGACCTGCTCAAGATGAGCGGCACGAAGATCCCCGGCGGCATCATCGAGCACCAGCGCACGTCGTGGCTGGACAACCGGGCCATCCAGACGGCGCAGCTCGAACCGTACGACGGCGACGTGGTGCTGTACATGGCGGACCGCTACCACGACGACGCCATCGAGCTCGAGCCCGCATTCGGGACCAGGCAGCCCGACGGTGGCTGGGGTGAGTCGGTCCGTAATCTGGAGGTCATCCGTGTCGGCGGCGATCACCTCCAGGTGGTCGACGAGCCGTACATCGGGAAGGTGGGGGCCGACCTGACACGCAAGCTGGCCGACATCGAGGCCACGAGGAGCTGATCGAGTAGTGACCACGACGACGGCCGAGAAGCTGGCCGAGCTGCGCAAGAATCTCGAGATCGCCAAGGAGCCGGCCGGGGAGGCCGCGGTGGCCAAGCGCGCCGCAAAGGGCATCCCCAGCGCCCGCCAGCGCATCGACATGCTGCTCGATCCGGGCAGCTTCGTCGAGATCGGTGCGTTGATGAAGACGCCCGGCCGCGACGACGCGCTCTACGGTGACGGCGTCGTCGTCGGTCACGGCACCGTCGAGGGCCGGCCCGTCGCGGTGTTCTCGCACGATCAGACCGTGTTCGGCGGCAGCGTCGGCGAGATGTTCGGCCGCAAGGTCGCCGCGATCCTCGACTTCGCGCTGAAGATCGGCTGCCCGGTGGTCGGCATCAACGACTCCGGTGGCGCGCGGGTGCAGGACGCGGTGACGTCGCTGGCGTGGTACGCGGAACTGGGCAAGCGGCACGAGCCGCTGTCGGGGCTGTGCCCGCAGGTGTCGATCATCCTCGGCAAGTGCGCCGGTGGCGCCGTGTACGCCCCCATCAACACCGACGTGGTCGTGGCCACCGAGGAGGCGTACATGTTCGTCACGGGACCGGACGTCATCAAGTCCGTCACCGGTGAGGACGTCAGCCTCGACGAGCTCGGCAGCGCCCGCAAGCAGGCCGAGTACGGCAACGTGCACCACGTCGCGCCGGACGAGAAGGCCGCGTTCGAGTGGGCCCGCAAGTACCTGAGCTACATGCCGTCGAACGCGCAGGAGAAGCCCCCGGTGATCAATCCGGGGCTCGAACCGGAGATCACCCCGGACGATCTCGAGCTCGACACGTTCATGCCCGACGCGGACAACTCCGGCTACGACATGCACGACATCCTGCTCAAGATCTTCGACGACGGCGACTTCTTCGAGATCCGCTCGCAGGTCGCCCCGAACATCATCACCGGCTTCGCCCGCGTCGACGGCCGGCCCGTCGGTGTGGTGGCGAACCAGCCGCTGTACCTGTCCGGGGCGCTCGACGCCGCGAGTTCGGACAAGGCCGCGCACTTCGTGCGGGTGTGCGACGCGTACGACATTCCGCTGGTGTTCGTCGTCGATACCCCCGGCTTCCTGCCGGGTGTGGAGCAGGAGAAGATCGGGGTCATCAAGCGCGGCGGCCGGTTCCTGTTCTCGTTCGTCGAGGCGTCGGTGCCCAAGGTCACCGTGGTGGTGCGCAAGTCCTACGGCGGTGGTTACGCGGTGATGGGTTCCAAGCAGCTCGGCGCGGATGTGAACTTCGCGTGGCCGACGGCACGGATCGCGGTGATGGGCGCCGAGAGTGCGGTGGCGGTCATCGGCCGTCGCCAGATCGAGGCCGCGGGCGAGAACGCGCCGGCGGTGCGTCAGCAGCTGATCAACTTCTACAACGAGCACATCGCGACGCCGTACATCGCGGCCGAACGCGGCTACATCGATGCGGTGATCGAGCCGCACAAGACGCGTCTGGAGATCCGCAAGGCGCTGACGTTGCTGCGCGACAAGAAGGTGTTCAAGAACCCGCGCAAGCACCACCTGCTTCCGCTCTAGTGGTTGGCCGAATGTCACATTGCGTCGATCGTATCGACGCAATGTGACATTCGGTTCGTCGCGCGGGGTTACCGCAACCGGACATCGGGCCGTGGGCGTTCGAGACCCTGCCGATAAGCCGCCGCAAGGTCGGCGAGCACGACCGCCGGTTCGTGCCGGATCTGCCTGGGCAGATGGGTGACGACGATGATCCCGTGCCGCTGCATGACGGCCCGGCGCCGCATCGTCGCCTCGTGGTCTCGTGCGCTGAGATGATGTGCGAACGAGTCGATCTCCCACGCCAGTGCCACGGCGTCGAGCCAGCCGTCCGGACGGGCGATCCAGGTTCCGTTCGAGTCCTCGACCTCGCGGTTGTGCACCATCGCGGGCAGGCCCGAGGTGGAGTACAGCTTCTGGGCCTCGATCTCGGCGACCGAGTGCGCGTCGTCGACCAGCTCCTGGATCACCTTGCGGGGCACCGCCGTTCCCCGGCTGCTGCCGTCTGCAAGCTCGCGTGCCAGATGGTCCACGGTGACATCGCCGCGTTGGAGTGCGGCGGCGAACAAGGCGCGGCAGTCGTCCGTTCGTGACGTGCGCCGTCCGGCGTCGAGCAGGCTGCGCGCGACGGGTGCGATCCGCAGCGTGCCCTTGCGTACGGGTTCGGGTACACGCCAACTGCGTTCGACGGTGACGAACGAGAAGTTCCTGCGATGCCGATTCTGCGGGATGAGCAGCAGGATGTCGCTCTTCGTCGCCGAGGGGGTGTATCCGTGCACGCCGAGCGCGGCGTGGCCGGAGATGACGGCCTCGTCGCCTCCGTACATCTGCGCTGCCGTCTGTCGGTGCAGTTGGGTGAGCGGGCCGCTGTGCAGGGCAACGACACCGGGCAGAATCCGTTGCCACGGACCACCCTTCCGGCAACGACCGGAAATTGTGCTGCTGCTCATCCCGCAACCCAACAGTGTCGAGGTGCGGACGATGCCGTTGACACTCAACCCGACGAGCTGTTCGACGTCGTCCCCCCACGTACCGCGTCTCATGCCGCCCATGATCACCGGAAAATGCCGCGTTCGAGGGGAACAACGGGAGGGTGGGCGAAATCTGTGGATGAACCGTGTGGTTGTGGACTACCTGTCCCGGACGGACGGACGGACGGGCGGGCGGGCGGACGGACGGACGGACGGACCGAATGTCACATGGGTTCGATTCGATCGACGCGATGTGACATTCGGTCCGAACGGTCAAGGGGCGACCCAGGTCCCGACTCCTGGCAGGTACGTGAAGCCGTTCGGGACGGTGACGGTGGCGACGATTCGGCCGGAGCCGGTCTCGGCGCGGGGTGTACCGGTCATCCCTCCGCCGAGCACCGGCCGGGACGGGAGTTCGTTGGTCCCGCTGGCCCCGGTGGTGAGGTTGGTCCAGGAGATCTTGCAGTAGCACCACATGCTGCCGCCGAACCAGCTGATGCCGGGCTCGTCGGGGTCGACGCGCACCGTGACCGCTTCGTTCACCATGGCGCCCCCGTAACCGAACGAGCCGGACTCGCCCGATCCGATGACACGCGTGAGCGTCGTGGCGGTTTCTGGAGCGGCGACGGCCACTGGGGCGGTTGCCACTCCGGCGCCGAGAACCGCGACGGTAACCGCCGCGAGCCCGAATGCACGCGTCTTCGACATACAGTTCCTTCCGTAGCCGGCCCACCCCCGCTGGCCCGATGAACAGTTCGCGATCGAGCAGAATCGAACATTCGTGACATCGTGCCCGAACCGGACGCCGTTACCGGCGGCGCGACTGCCGTTGACCGAATGTCACATTCGGTCGATAGAGGCGAAGCGATGTGACATTCGGTCCAACGGGCACGAGGTCCGCACGCGGGGTCGGCGGCAGAAGGGTGGCCTACTCGTACACGCGCAGCGTGGCCGGGTTCCACAGCCCGGAGCGGGTGACCTCGGCGGTCTGCGGCTGTGCCGGCACCGCGTCCGGGTAGAACCGCACGTACCGCTCGAGCGAGCCCCAGTCGCGGGCCCAGTCGTTCTTCAGATACGTGGGGATCTGCTCGGGGCGCGCGAGGGCCTCGGTGAAGCCGAGGGGGCCGCCGTTGTCCGCGGACTGCCAAGTGTCGGTGGAGGATACGGCCAGCGGTCGGTCCGGCAGGATGCGGTAGTTCGGCATCTCGGCGATGCCGTAGCGGTGGTCGAACGGGCGCTGGCACGGGAACTGCAGGCCGACCGCCCAGTCGAGCAGAACCGGCTGCTCGGAGCCGACCACGGCGTCGAGCGTCTCGAGTTTCGGCACGCGCGGCGGAGTGAACGCCAGCCACTGGTCGCCGGTGAGGTTGGGGTCGTTGGCGACGATGCGGACGGCGTCGGTGTCGGCGGGCAGCTCCGACAGCGGGATGCGCAGGTTCCGCCACGACGGCGCGGGCCCGATGTCGCGCGGCAGATAGGTGCCCTGCGGCTCGACGGTGCCGTCGGGCAGGCGCCTGCCGTACTCGACGAGAAGCGACTGCCCGTAGGTGGTGGCGCCGGTGTCGTCGACGGACCAGATGCGGCCCGCTGCCGAGATGACGACGAGCGGAGCGTCGTCGGTGCGCTCGGGCAGCCCGTACCAGCTCGACGTGAGCAGCGCCGGTTCCTGCACGCCCTCCTGGTAGCTGCCGAGCACGGGGGTGACGGCCGGGTCGAGGCCGAACGGCAGCTTGGCGTCGGAGCCGTTGACGGTGCGGGCGCCGGTGCCGCCGGTGGTGCCGCCGCCGGCGCCGGTCTCGAACGTCGGCCCGACGCTCTGGTTGTCGGTGTTGCCCTGGCCGGGCTTGACCTCGACGTAGTCGGCCGTGAGGTCCGACGGGATGCCGTTGGGATCGAAGCCCACGGGTTCGGCGCCGGCGAGGGCGTCGCCGCCGCGGGGCGGGTTGTCCGGGTCGACGATGGGCGCGAGCCGACCGGAGTTCGGGTCCGATTCGACGAGGACGTCGTCGGCCAGCCCGCACGTCTGGCCGGCGAGCGCGCCGACGTTGGACCGGGCGAGCGAATACGCCGGATACTGCGATACCGCGCCCTTGAGCAGCGACAGCACCTCGAAGAGCACCATCGCTCCGGCGACGACGGTCAGGGGCGCCGCGGCGAACTTGCGGATCCGGCGGCCCTTGCGGGTCGTGGGTCTGGGTTGCGGCGGCGCGTAGCCCTCCCGCAGGTACTGCCACGCGACGAGCCCGAGGGCGAGCCCGAAGAGGATCAGGAACAGCGAACTGGACTGGTTGCCCTTGAAGGAGACGGTCTTGTCGAACCACGGGATGCCGTAGCTCGACACGTACCACCAGCCGTTGATGCCCGCGAACGACACGGCCAGCACGAACAGCAGTCCGGCGAGGAAGATCGTGCGGTTGCGCCGCGACCGCAGCGCACTCGCCGAGACGACGACCGCGGTGAGGGCCGCGAGGGAACCCGCGATGCCCGCGTACGCCCCGAAGTGGTGGGTCCACTTCGTGGGGTTGAACATCATGAAGAAGATCGTGCCGAAGACGATGCCGATCAGCCGCCACGACGGTCCCGTCGCGACGCCGGGAATCCGGCGCCGGCGCAGCAGCACCAGCAGCGACGTGAACAGGCACAGCAGCATGACGAGGAACGCGAACCGGCGGGCGAGCGAGCCGTCGACGGTCTGCACGAACAGGTAGTAGTAGCGGAGGAAGTCGTTCCACCACTCCTCGTTCGGGCCGATGATCGTGCGCACGCGGGTGGCCTCGAGCACGGCGGCGAGGGTCTGGTCGGAGAACACGACGACGAGCACGAGCGTACCGGCGGCGGCGATCGGGGCGAGCAGCGGCAGCGTCCCGACCTCGCGGTGGCGGCGCACGACGATCCGGGTCATGGGCCGGATGCCGGCGAGCAGGGCGGCGATACACATCAGGCCGGTCGGGGCGGCGGCGAGGGTGAACGCGCCGATCATCACGGCCGTCGCGGCCGGCAGCAACCGGCCCGTGGCGATCGCCCGTTCGATCGAGCACCAGGTCAGCAGGGCGCCGAGCGCGACGATCGGCTCCGGACGCAGGCCGTTGTTGTAGGGCAGCCAGAAGGCGAGGAACACCAGGCCGCCGGTCCACAGGGCGACGGTGTTGTGCCGGACGGCCCGGCCGAGGCGGGGCACCACCTCGCGGCTGATCACCATCCAGCAGGTGATGCCGGCGAGCAGGGCGGGCAGACGCATCCAGACGCTGGCGGTGGAGATCTCGGCGAACGCGGCGAGCACGTCGTAGTACCAGCCGAAGGGGGCCTCGGGGACGCCGAACCAGCGGAAGTAGTTGGCCATGTAGCCGGAGTGCTCGGACACCCGGGCCATGGTCAGCAGGTAGCCGTCGTCGGAGGTGTTCGCTCCGAAGAAGTGCCACCCGACGAGGGTGCCCACGACGACCGCGTCGACACCGGTGAACTTCCACCAGCGCGACGGCAGGAATCGGCGATGTCCCCGGCCGTCGGTGCCGTCGAGCTTGGCGAGCGCACCGACCGCCAGCGCGGTCGACAGGGCCGCCAGGATCATCGCGAGGAGCTTGACCACCGTCGGCGACGACGAGAACCGGGAGTCGACGTCGACGGTCACCGACATGCCGGGCACCGGGGTGTCCAGGTCGCTGAACACGCCGACGACGAGGGGACGCAGATCGCCGGTCAGCTCACCGGCGCGCGGATTGCCGTTCTCGTCGCTCAGGCCGACGAACTCCGCGGTCGTGCGGTCGACGTCGGAGAAGATGCTGATCTCGGCGCACGCGGCGGACTCGACGTCGCTGCGCGGGGCGGTGGCCACGACGACGTTGCGGTCGAGAACGTCGACGTTCTCGGCGCCCACCCGCACGAACATCGCGTTGAGTGCGGCGCCCTCACCGCTCGGCGGCGCGGTCGCCAGGAGCATGCCGCCGCCGGGCGGCATGCCGGCGACGGCGGTGCACGGCACGGTCGCGCTCAGCTGCAGCGGCACCTGCGACATGAGCGGCACCTCGACCGGTCCGGTCGAGCCGTTCTGCGGCCAGGTGACGGTGGCTTCGGTGACCTTGACGGGCAGGAACGGGGTCGCGACGGCGAGGAGCACACCGAGCAGGCCCGCCACCACGGCGACGAGCCGGGCGGTGCGGTACTGCGCCCGCAGATCCCGGGCAACCGGCGGCCGTGAAACGGCTGCGGAGGGGGCGGGAACTGTGGTCACGTCGTCGGGCACGATTGTCGATGGTATCGGGCGCAGCTGAGCGGACGCACCGTCCCTACCGACGCGTAGGACCTCATTCACGCATTACGGGCACACCGTCGCGGATCGGGCCGGGTGTCCACCAGCCCCAGCGGACGACGTCCTCGGTGGTGATTTCGGCAGGTGTCGCGCTCGGATCGATGGGCGCGTACCGCTCCAGCGAGCCCCAGTCGCGGTCCCAGTCGTGATTCAGATAGGTGGGGACGGTCTCGGCGGTGAGCAGCAGCGGTATCCAGCCGAGCGGGCCGCCACCGATGTCGTCCTGCCAGCCGTTGGTGGAGTCGGCTCCGACCCGGTCGGGCAGGATCCGGTACTCGGGGACCTCGGCGACACCGTAGCGGTGGTCGAAGGGACGTTGGCAGGGGAACGCCAACCCCACCGACCAGTCGAGCAGGACCGGTGCCGTGGAGCCGACGACGGTGTTCAGCGTCTCGAGGCGCGGCATCCGCGGCGGCGTGACCGCCACCCACTGGTCGGGTGCCAGGTTGCCGTCGGTCACCACCAGGCGGACGGTGTCGGCGTCGGCGGGGATCCGGTCGCTCGGCACCCGCAGGTTGCGCCACGACGGAGACGGTCCGATGTCGACGGGCGCGACACGGGCCAGCGGCTCGACGCTCGACCCGTCGCCGGTCCGGCCGAACTCGAGCAGCACGTCCGCGCCCGGGGTGAGGACGCCGTCGGGGTCGACGTAGTGCACGCGGCCGGCGACGGTGACCACCAGCAGCGGCGTGGCGTCGGTGCGTTCGGGCAGCGCATACCAGCCGGACTCGAGAACGGCTTCCTGCTGCGCGCCGGTGCGGTAGCTGCCGAGCACGGGGGTGCGGGCAGGGTCCAGGCCGAACGGCAGCGCGACGGTGCTGTCGTTGATGCCGGCGGCACCGCGGCCGCCGCCGGTGCCGGCGCCCGTGGAGGTGGTGGTGCCGCCCTCCTCGGTGTCGACGGTGTTGGCGCCGCCCGTGGTGGAGATCTCCTCGTCGGCGGTGAGGTCGAGGGCCACGCCGTTCGGGGTGAAGCCGTCGGCGGTGCCGGCGCCGAGGGCTCCGGCGACGTCGCCGTCGAGGGGGGCCAGCGCGGTGGCGTTCGGGTCGGTCTCGACGAGGACGTCGTCGGCGAGGCCGCAGCTGCCGCCGGTCAGGGCGGCGGCGTTGGACCGGGCGATCGAGTACGCCGGGTACTGCGCGACCGCGCCCTTGACGAGTGAGAGCACCTCGAACAGGACGACGCCCGCGGCGACGACGGTCAGCGGCGCCGAGGCGATCGCCTTCACGCGGCCGTTGCGGTCGGGTTTCGGGGTGGCGAACGGTTCGCGCAGGTGGAACCAGGCGGCGAAGCCCAGCGCGACGAGGGCCAGCGCCAGCAGGCCGGTGGAGAAGGCCCGTCCGGAGATCGACGGCGGCTTGTCCCACCAGGGGATCCCGTAGCTGGAGACGTACCACCAGCCGTTGGAGCCGGTGAACGCCAGCGCCAGCACGAACAACACCCCGGCGGTGAAGAGCGCGCGGTTGCGTGCGGAGCGGATGCCGACGGCGCCGACCCCGACCGCGGCGAGCGCGGCGACGGATCCGGCCAGTCCGGCGTACACACCGAAGTGGTGGGTCCACTTGGTCGGGGTGAGCATCATCAGCAGCAGGGACGCGAAGACGATGCCGAGGATGCGGCGCGACGGCCCGAGGGCGGTGCCGGGGATGCGGCCCTTGCGCAGGATCAGCATCACGCACACGATCAGGCACAGCAGCATGACGAACACGCCGAACCGGCGGCTGAGGGATCCGTCGGGGGAGACGGTCAGCAGTGCGTCCCAGCGCAGCCGTTCGTCGAACCACGGCACGTTGGGTCCGACGGCGGAGCGCACCCGGGTCGCCTCGAGCACCGACGCGAGGGTCTGGTCGGCGAAGACGACGACGAGGACGACGGTGCCCGCGGCGAGGATGGCGGCGATGGGCGGGACCACCCCGACGAGCCGGCGGCGGCCGACGAGCCGGACGACGACGGGCCGCGCCCCGGCGACGAGCGCGGCGACCGCGATGAGGCCCGTGGGTCCGGCGGCGAGGGAGAAGGCGGCGAGCAGCACGGCGATCGCGGCGGGCAGCATGCGGCCGGTGGCGACGGCGCGTTCGACCGAGCACCAGGTGAGCAGGGCGCCGAGCGCGATGACGGGCTCGGGTCGCAGGCCGTTGTCGTACGGCAGCCAGAAGGCGAGGAACACCAGCCCTGCCGTCCACAGCGCGATGCGGTTGCGGCGGACGGCGACGCCGAGCCGGGGAATGACCTCGCGGCTGATGACCATCCAGCATGCGATCGCGGCGAGCAGGGCGGGCAGCCGCATCCACACGCTGGCGGTGGAGACCTTCGCGAGCAGGACGAGCACGTCGTAGTACCAGCCGAACGGGGCCTCGGGGACGCCGAACCACCGGTAGTAGTTGGCCATGTAGCCGGCCTCGTCGGAGGCGCGGGCCATGGTGAGGATGTAGCCGTCGTCGGAGGTGTTGGCGCCGATGACGTGCCACAGCAGCAGCGTGCCCACGACGACCGCGTCCACCGCGGTGAACCGCCACCAGTGGGCGGGCAGGACCCGGCGGGCGCGGCGGTTGTCGACGCCGTCGAGCCGGTGCAGCGCCACGAGCGACAGCAGGGTCGCGAGGATGCACACGAGCATCGCGACGAACTTGACCAGCGTCGGGGTGGAGGTGAACCGCGAGTCGAGGGCGGCGCGGACGGACAGCCGCTCGGCGTCCGGGCCGGAGGTGAGGGCCTGAGCCGATCCCTGCAGGTCGGAGTAGACGCCGACCATCTGCGGCCGGTGATCGCCGTCGAGCGTGGCGACGTGGTGCCCGTCGTCGTGTTGCTCGAGGCCGACGATCTCGGCGGCGGTGCGGTCGGCGTTGGTGGCGACGGTGACGGCCGTGCACCTGTGCTCGTCGTCGATCGGTGCCGACACGACGACCGAGTTGCGCAGCACCACCTCCATGGTGGCGGGCCCACCGTCGGTGCCGGGGACGGTGCGGATCACGAGGGCGTTCTCGGTCGCGTCGGGGGCGTCCGGCGGCACGGTCGAGATCAGGGTGCCGCCCTCGTCGCCGAGCAGCGGGAAGGCCGAGCACGGCACGCTCGCGCGCAGTTCGAGGGGGGCGTAGGAGACGAGGGGTGCCTCGACGTTGGTCAGGTCGGTGCCCTGCGGCCAGCTGACGGTGGCGGCCTCCTGCCGGACCGGCAGGAACGGCACGGCCAGGGCGAGCAGCATGCCGAGCAGTCCGCTGACCGTCGCGACGATCCTGGCCGTGCGCACGCGCGCCTTCGTATCGGCGTAAGCGGGCGTTTCGGGCGAAAGGACATCGACGGGCACAAGGATCGATGCTAGGCGAGGGACGGGGAGGCAGGGGTGGCCTCCTCCGGTCAGGAGGCGGCCTCGTGCTCGGCGGGCTCGTCCGTCGGGTCGCCGGCCAGGTCGTCGAGGGAGAGTCCGAGGACC
Organism: Rhodococcus indonesiensis; assembly: GCF_047782815.1. Lineage (NCBI taxonomy): Bacteria > Bacillati > Actinomycetota > Actinomycetes > Mycobacteriales > Nocardiaceae > Rhodococcus > Rhodococcus indonesiensis. Next base: position 324,865 of record NZ_CP180630.1, read on the forward strand.
CGGGCAAGCGCGGTGACGGTGAAGAAGGCGGGCGTGGCGATGCGTCCGGTCTCGATCTTCCGGAGCGTCTCGACGGAGATTCCGGCCTCGCCGGCGATCGTGGCCATGCCGGCGGTGCCGCGCGCCGCGCGGAGGCGTTCGCCGAGTCGTCGCCCTCGCTCGAGTTGGGCCGGAGTAAGCGGTTCGCGCACCATTCCCGTATAGTAATACCGGTATTTCTATTGGAGGTGAGATGGTCGAGTTGAAGACGCCCGGCGAGATCGAGGCGATGCGCGCCGCCGGTGCCGTGGTCGCGGAGGCGCTGGCGACCGTGCGGGCCCACGCGGGAATCGGGGTCTCCCTGCAGGACCTCGACGACGTCGCCGCCGAGGTCCTCCGCGCCGCCGGCGCGACGTCCCCGTTCCTCGGCTACCACCCGGACTGGGCGCCGTCGCCGTTCCCCGGCGTCGTGTGCGCGAGCGTCGGCGACGCCGTCGTCCACGGCATTCCCGGGGGGTACCGGCTTCGTGACGGTGACCTGGTGAGCATCGACTGCGGGGCGGTGCTCGACGGCTGGTGCGGGGACGCCGCTGTGAGCTTCACCGTCGGGACCGCCGACCGCGAGGCCCTCGCCCTGATCGACGCGACGGAAGAGGCCCTCGCGCGCGGCATCGCCGCGGCCGTGCCGGGAAACCGTCTCGGCGACATCGGCGCGGCGATCGGCGGATACGTCCGGTCCTGCGGCTACGGCATGCTCGCCGACCACGGCGGTCACGGCATCGGCCGCCGCATGCACGAGGACCCGCACGTGCCCAACGAGGGCCGGGCGGGGCGCGGGATGCGGTTGCGACCGGGGCTGGTGCTGGCCGTCGAGCCGATGCTGCACGCCGGGGGCGGCGACGCCTACCGGCACGACCCGGACGGGTGGACGCTGCGCACCGCCGACGGCAGCCGGGCCGCGCACTGCGAGCACACCGTCGCGATCACCGAGGACGGGCCGGTCGTCCTCACCTCCCGCTGAGGGCGCATCGACCCCGGCCGACCTGCGACGAAGCGACCCCGGCAGGCACTAGCATCGGCCTATGGCCCGGGCGAGGACGATCGGCGAGGCCCTGCGTGACGCGGGCATCCCCGAGGTGTTCGACGACACCACCACCCGTGCCCTCTACTCGTCCGATGCCTCGCTCTACCGGGTACCCCCACAGGCGGTGGTGCGGCCCCGCGAGGTCGACGACGTCGCCACCGCGCTCGAGGTGTGCCGCCGGCACGGCGTTCCGCTCACCTCACGCGGCGGCGGAACCTCCGTCGCCGGCAACGCCGTCGGGCCCGGCGTCGTACTCGACTTCGCCCGCCATCTCGACCGGGTCCTGCGGATCGACCCCGAGGCGCGCACGGCGACCGTGCAACCCGGCGTCGTCCAGTCCGAACTACAGCGCGCCGCCGCCCCGTACGGACTGCGCTTCGGACCCGACCCGTCCACCCACAACCGCTGCACCGTCGGCGGGATGATCGGCAACAACGCCTGCGGTGCCCGCACCCTCGGCTACGGACGCACATCCGACAACGTGCTCGGGCTCGAGGTGCTCACCGGCGCGGGCCGGCACCTGTCGCTGCCCGACGACGCTCCCGTTCTCGAATCGCTGCGCCGGCTCACGCTCGACCACCTCGTCACCATCCGCACCGAGTTCGGCCGGTTCGGCCGGCAAGCCTCCGGCTACGCCCTCGAACACCTGTTGCCCGAGAACGGGTTCGACGTCCTGCGCTTCTTCGTCGGCAGCGAGGGCACACTCGGTGTCGTCACCGAGGCGACGGTGCGGCTCGTCGCCGATCCCGCGGTGCGCGTGCTGGTGGCCCTCGGCTACCCGGACATCGCGACGGCGGGCGACGCCGCGCACACGTTGCTCGGCTTCGGTCCGACCGCGTGCGAGGGACTCGACTCGCGGATCGTCGACGTCGTGCGCGCGCGGCGCGGCGCGGCGGCGGTGCCCCCGCTGCCGCGGGGGGCGGCATGGCTGTTCGTCGAACTGTCCGGTGACGACGCCGACGAGGTCCTGACGCGGGCGCGATCCGTCGAACACGCTGCGGCGGCAGTGGATTCGCTGATCGTGACCGACCCGGACAAGGCCGCGCAGCTGTGGCGCATCCGGGAGGACGGGGCGGGACTGGCCGGGCGCAGCCCCGCCGGACTGCCCGCCCACTCCGGCTGGGAGGACGCCGCCGTCCCGCCGGAACGGATGGGGGAGTATCTGCGCGAATTCGAGTCGTTGCTGTCCCGGTACGGCGTGACCGGCTATCCGTACGGTCACTTCGCCGACGGCTGCATCCACATCCGCCTCGACGTACCGCTCGAGATGCCCGGGATTTTCCGCGAATTCCTCTTTGCGGCAGGAGAACTCGCGGCGTCGTTCGGGGGGTCGATGTCGGGCGAGCACGGCGACGGCCGGGTGCGCAGCGAACTGCTGCCCCTGATGTACTCGCCGGCCGCGCTGCGGCTGTTCGGCGCAGTCAAGGCGGTGTTCGACCCCGAAGGCCTGCTCAATCCCGGTGTACTCGTCGACCCGGCCCCCGTGGACCGGGACCTCCGGATTCCGGCCGCGCACCGGGTCCGGGACGAGCTCGCCTTCCGGTACACGGGCGACGACGGCGACTTCCGGCAGGCCGTGCACCGCTGCACCGGCGTCGGCAAGTGCCGCGCCGACACCGCCGGCCTCGGCGGGGTGATGTGCCCGTCCTACCTGGCGACCCGGGAGGAGAAGGACTCCACCCGCGGCCGGGCCCGGGTCCTGCAGGAGATGCTCAACGGAACGCTCGTCACCGGGTCCTGGCGCTCACCGGAGGTGCACGAGGCCCTCGAGCTGTGCCTGGCGTGCAAGGGCTGTGCCTCCGACTGCCCGACCGGTGTCGACATGGCGACGTTCAAATCCGAAGTGCTGCATCAGAGTTACCGGGGTCGGCTCCGTCCCGCCTCGCACTACACGCTGGGGCGGCTCCCGCGCTGGGCGGCGCTGGCCGGCCGCGCACCACGCGTCGTGAACACCCTCGCCAAGCTGCCGGGGGTGGCGTCCGCCGGGCTGACCCTCGCCGGTGTGGACCGGCGTCGCCGGGTACCCGAGTTCGCGCCCCGCACGTTCCGCCGCTGGTTCACGGACACGGCGGGCGAGCGTCGCACGGACGGCGCGCCCGTCCTGCTGTTCGTCGACACCTTCACCGAGTACTTCACGCCGGAGGTGGCGATCGCCGCGGTGCGGGTCCTCGAGGCCGCCGGTCGCCGGGTGTGCGTGACCGAACGGCAACAGTGCTGCGGGCTGACGTGGATCACCACCGGCCAGCTGGATACGGCCCGGAAGATCCTGGGCCGCACCATCTCCGCGCTGTTCCCGGCCGGAATGCCGATCGTGGGGCTCGAGCCGTCGTGCACCGCGGTCCTGCGCTCCGACGCAGTGGAGCTGCTCGGGTTCGAACCCGCACGCGCCGTCGCCGACTCGACGGTGACGCTGGCCGAACTGCTCGGCGACTGGGAACCGCCGTCGCTGTCCGGGACGTCGGTGGTGGCTCAGCCGCACTGCCACCACCACGCCGTGATGGGCTGGAGCGCCGACGCCGCGCTGCTGCGCCGGGCCGGTGCAACGGTCACCCGGCTCGGCGGATGCTGCGGTCTGGCCGGCAACTTCGGGGTGGTGCCGGCTCACTACGACGTCTCGGTCGCCGTCGCCGGGCACCAGTTGCTGCCCGCGGTCGCGGCGGCGGGCCCGGACGACGTCGTGCTCGCCGACGGCTACTCCTGCCGCACCCAGATCGCCGATCTCACCGAACGTCGCGGCGTCCACCTCGCCGAATTGCTGGCGTCCCGATTGTGAGCCGGGGCTCGGTCCCGGGACCCGGCCGGAGGAGGCGGGCTCGGGTCGCCGAACCGGAACCGCGCGGCGCGATGAGTTTTCCGGGGCCGGCCGGTCAGTCCGTAGCGAGACCGCCACCCCGACCCAGGAGCCTGCCATGATCTCGACCACCACCCGACCCGCCGAGCGCCCCACCGACCGGAAGTTCCGCATCGCCGGCTTGGTGATCACCGGCCTCGTCGTGCTGTTCCTGCTGTTCGACGCCGCGATCCACGTCCTCAACGTCGACCAGGCGCGGCAGGCGATGATCGATCTGGGCTTCGATCCGAACCTCAACTACGTCATCGGCGTCGTCCTGCTCGTGTGCCTGGCCCTGTACCTGGTCCCGGCCACCTCGATCCTCGGGGCGGTGCTGCTGACCGGGTATCTCGGCGGCGCCGTCGCCACCAACATGTTCAACGAGATGCCGCTCTTCAGCACCATCCTGTTCCCGGTCTACGTCGGTGTCTTCGTCTGGGCCGGGCTGTATCTGCGCGATCCGGTGGTGCGGTCGGTGATGCCGCTGCGCCGCGCCTAGGACGTCGACGCCACGACCGTCCGCGAACGGTGTCCGCGGACGGTCGCGGCGCTATCCCGTGCGGGTGACGACGACGAACGGACCGATCTCCGAGACCGTGAAGCGCGGGTCGTCGAACAGCGACTTCGGATACGTCACCGAGTAGCGACGGACATTGGGGTCGTTGGGGTACACGTCCTCGGCGAGCCGGAGGGTGTAACCCTCGGCGCCCTGCCGGAACACGATCGCATCGGGTCCCCGCCACGGGGACTCGTCCCACGCGGCCAGCAGCTCGTCCGTCGTCTCGACCGACGCCCAGTCCTCGATCGCGGCGGCGCGCCCCTCGAAGTCCGCCAACGGGTTCGCGTAGTGCGACGTCAGCGCCTGGAACCCGAGATACGGGTAGTAGGCGAGGAAGGTGGTGTCGGCGGTGAGGACGACGATCTCGTCGCGCGGCCGGCCCAGCGCCGCGGTGATCGTCTCGTCCAGCTCGGCGTAGTAGGCGCCCGCGCCGGGCGGACGCTGATCCGCGCGTTCACCGTTGCCGTCGGTGTCGGTGTAGGCGACGGTGATCTCGTTCGCGAGGACCTGGGGGATGTTCTGGGTGAACGCGAGCGCTCCCAGCGCGCCGACCGCGATCAGCGACCACCGCACCCGCTGGTTCTCGCTGGTGGCCAGCACGATCCACCGGGTGAAGTCGACGAACGCGAACGTGCCGGCAGCCGCGAGCAGCACGAGCAGGATCACCTCGAGGCGGAAGGCCAACAGCGTGTTGCCCAGCGCGGTCAGCGCCATCGACGCCAGGTACCACAGGTACACGGACACCACGCCGAGCCCGAGGGCCTGCGCGCGCCGCGACGACGTGGCCCGCCCGACCAGCCACACCGTGCCGAGCAGGCACAGCAGCCCGATCAGGGAGCCGTGGAACATCGGCAGCGGCAGCCGGGCCCCGGTCTCGGGCAGGTAGTGCGTCGCCGTGCCGGAGCCGGCGGTGGACCCGCCCCGCAGCACCTCGAGCACGAACGGCGCCCACACGAGCAGCGCGACGACGACGGCGATCCCCGCGATCACGCCCAGCCGGACCAGCACGGGGACCGCGGCGCGCCAGGTGCCTGCCGCGCGTCGCGCCAGCACCGCGGCGACGACGGCCATCACCGTCACCGTGAACGCCGCGATCCCGAGATAGAGGGAGTAGAACGTCGCGGCCAATCCCAGGAAGAGCCCGGTCCCGACGACGGCTCCGCCGCCCGGTGCGTCCTTTGGGCTGCCCCAGCCGCCCGAAGGACGCACCGGGCGCGACAGCGCCCCCCACGCCATGACGAGGGCAGGTGCGATCAGCAGCGCGACGAACGCGCCGTACGGCTCCGGAGAGCCGTAGGCGAGGACGACGGCCGTGGTGGCGGTGGCGACCAGCACGGCCAGGTCGACCCGCACCAGCGCGGTCCACAACACGAGCCCGACGACCGCGGCGACGGCCAGCGACACGATCGACCACGGCTTGAACGCCTCCCAGCCGTCCAGGCCGAGCAGACTCGCGAAGCGGCCGCCCACCCAGAACCAGCCGGCGGGGTAGAACGGCGGCAGATCCGCATACGTCATGTCCCGCAGCGCCGGGGAGTCGGTGAGCCGGGTCAGGTACTCGGTGCGGAACTCCTGGTCGACCGAGATGCCGTGCAGATAGAGCTTCGTCGCGGCCAACGGCATCCCGAGGGTGACGGTGACCAGGCCGGACAGGCCCGCCCACGACAGCACCCGGGCGAACAGCGTCCACCGCCGCCGGCGCAGCAGCACGACGGAGCAGGCGAGCACGACGAGCGCCCCCACCTGCAGCACCGTCGTGACGGCCTGCGTGACGTTCGAGGAGTTGAATGCGGGCCACTGCACGCGCGCGAACGCGAACAGACCCACTGCGGCGACGATCGTCGCGACGACAACCGCAGCGGCCCCCTCGCCGGCGGTGCGGAGGGCTCGCCGGTAGGGGGCCACGTCGGAAGAGGATACGGCTGGGTCGGACACCCCCGCAGCCTAGATCGGCAGCTTCCGGAAGATCGCGCGCGGGACGTGCCGCAGCACCATCATCACGTACCGGAAGGCGCCCGGAGCCCAGACGATCTCCTTGCCCTTCGCGGACGCGGCGACGGCCAGCGCGGCGACGTCTTCCTTGTCGACCGTCAGCGGGGCTTCCTCGACGTGGGCGCTGAACTTGGTGCGCACCTGTCCGGGACGCACCACCGTCACCCGCGGACCGAACGGCGCCAAGGCCTCGCCGAGACCCAGGTAGAAGCCGTCGAGCCCGGCCTTCGCGGAGCCGTACACGAAGTTGGCGCGCTTGACCCGCTCACCGGCGACGGAGGACATCGCGATGATGCGTCCGTAGCCCTGCGTCTTCATCTTCTCGCCGAGCAGCACACCGACCGACACGGCCGCGGTGTAGTTGATCTCCGCGACCCGGATGGCCTTGGTCTGGTTCTGCCACAGCTCCTCGGCGTCGGCGTCCATGCCGAACGCGACGATCGCGACGTCGACGTCGCCGGCGGGAGCGGAGCCTGCGGAGCGACCGTTCCCGGCGAGGTCCCACGCCCGAGCGATCACTTCCGGGTGGTTTCCCGTGTCGAGGGCGTCGAAGTCGATCAGGTCGACCTTGGTGGCCCCCGCGCCCTTCATCTGCGCGACGGCGTCGTCACGCAGGGGGTCGTTCGGCAGGGCGGCGAGGATCACCCGGGCCGGCGCCTTGCGCAGGTACTCCTCGACGATGGCGAGGCCGATCTCGGACGTGCCACCGAGGAGCAGCAGGGTCTGGGGGTTGCCGACGGCGTTGATCATCAGTGCAGTTCCAACCTTCTGGACATATCGGAGGCGAACACATTGGTGGGGTCGACCGAGCGGCGGATCTTGATCCATTCGCCGATGCGCGGGTACATCGCGTGGAACGTCTCGGCGGAGGTGCGCGAGTCCTTGGCGGTGTAGAGGCGGCCGCCGAACTCGAGGACGCGGCGGTCGAGTTCGCGGACGAACTCGTTGAGTCCCGCCTTGATGGGGAAGTCGACGCAGATGTTCCAGCCGCGCATCGGGAAGCTCAGCGGCGCCTTGTTGCCCTCCCCGAACAGCTTGAACACATTGAGGAACGAGTAGTGCCCCGAGCGCTGGATGTCGACGATGATCTTCTTGAACTCCTCGACCGCCTCGGTCGGCACCACGAACTGGTACTGCAGGAATCCGTTCGAGCCGTAGGCGCGGTTCCACTCCCCGAACATGTCGAGCGGGTGGTAGAACTGCGTCAGGTTCTGGACCTTGCCCGTGTAGTTGCCGGACTTGCGGTACCACAGCTCACCCACGGCGCTGAAGGTGTACTTGTTGGCCAGGCCGTTCGGGAAGATGTCCGGGAACGTCAGCAGCGTCGGCGCGTCGAACTTCAGCGGGTTCTTCTGCAGCTTCTTCGGCAGCTGGTCGAGCTTGGCCAGCGAACCGCGCGAGATCGCGGCCCGGCCGAGCTTCGGCAGCGGCGCGACCGCGTCGAACCAGGCGCTCGAGTAGTCGTAGTTCGCCTCGGAGCCGTCGCTGTGCACGGCGATCGTCTCGTCGAGGGTGCTGGTGACCACGCCGTCGGCGATGAAGTACGCCGTCTCGGTGGGCGTCATCTCGATGGTGGCGCGCAGGATGATGCCGGTCAGGCCCATGCCGCCGACCGTCGCCCAGAACAGCTTGGAATTGCGTCCGTTGGGGGTGAGGGTGCGCACCTGGCCGTCCGCGGTGAGCAGGTCCATCGACCGGACGTGGTTGCCGAAGCTGCCCGCGCTGTGATGGTTCTTGCCGTGGATGTCCGCGCCGATGGCACCGCCCACGGTCACCTGCCGGGTGCCCGGCAGCACCGGGACCCACAGACCGAACGGCAGCGCTGCGCGCATCAACTGGTCCAGGTCGACGCCTGCGTCCACCGTGACCAGCCGCGATTCGCGGTCGATCGTGTGGATCCGGTCCAGCGCCGTCATGTCGACGACGAGCCCGCCCGCGTTCTGCGCCGGGTCACCGTACGAGCGGCCGAGACCGCGGGCGATGACACCGCGGCGCAGGTGCGACGGCTTGGACTCGTTCTGCTCCGCGACCCGGGCGACCGCCTGCGCGATCACCTCGACGTCGGGGGTGGACAGCACTTCCGCGGTGGTCGGGGCGGTGCGCCCCCAGCCGGTCAGAGTGCGGGTCTGGGTGGGGAGCGGCGCGGCGGCCGGCTCTGCAGCTGTCGTGGACATCGCCGTACAGGTTACCCGCCGGTCGCAGCGGCGAGAGTGTGTCGCCGGTGACGCCCGGAGTCCCGGCGTCGGTGACGCCCGAGGTCCCGGCGTCCGGATTGCCGGATGCGTCCGGCTGCGCTCCGTCGCGCAGCGGGGACGCCCGCGCCGCTCGCATAGGCTGTCGCCCGTGTCCGAGCATCCGCAGCACCCGCACTGGCAGACGCAGCCGGAGCATCATGCCCCCCTGCCGGTGGAGATCCCCGTCACCGACAGCACCGCGGACGAGGCGCTCGATCTGAAGACGCAGATCGTGCGGTTCGTCCTCACCGGCGGGCTGTCCGCGATCGTCGACTTCGGTCTCTACGTGCTGCTGCTCGCCGTGGGGCTGCACGTCAATGTCGCGAAGTCGCTGTCGTTCGTCGCCGGCACCACCACCGCGTACCTGATCAACCGGCGCTGGACCTTCAAGGCCGAGCCCAGCCGGGCGCGGTTCGTCGCGGTGGTGATCCTGTACGCGATCACCTACGCCGTCCAGGTCGGCATCAACTACGTGCTGTACGACGCACTGCCCGACGAGTGGTGGCGCGTGCCGCTGGCGTTCGTCGTCGCGCAGGGCACGGCCACCGTCATCAACTTCGTGGTGCAGCGCGCCGTGATCTTCCGCCTGCGCTGAGGCGGGGCGAGCGACCATGTCGCTCGGCTCCGTGGCGGAACGATGCGTCCCCTCGGGGCGGCGTTCAGCCGTGCCTGGCGCGACGGAAGGAGAAGTCCCGGTAGCCGAAGAAGCTCGCCGTCGCGGTGACGACGGTGATCACGATCTGCGACGGAATCGGCGGGAACCCGAGCGCCGAGACGGCCACGGTCATGAGGGCGAGGTTCAGCAGGAATGCGCTCAGGTTGACCGTCACGAACCGCCACAGGTCGCGCAGGAAGTGACCGCGCACCCGGAACACCAGATAGCGATAGGTGGAGAAGGCACACAGCACGTTGGAGGCGTAGCCCGCCACGATCGCGAAGTGGTAGCCGAGGGTGTCGCCGACGGCGAGCTGCCACACGACGAACCACGCGGTGCCCAGCGCGGTGTTGAACGCCCCCACCAGCAGGAACGCCACGGCCTGGTTCTCGAACAGGCGCATGAGCGGACCGGGCGCCCCCGTCATCCCGCCGGGGGCGCCGGCGGGTTCGGTGACGGGATCGGGGGAGGACACCGGCTGCGCGCTCACCCGAGGTACCGCGGCAGCGACCCGGCGGCGACGACGTCGGCGAGCGACGGTGCGGCTTTGTCCTTGTCGGAGAGTTCGTAGTGCAGGGGTGTCCCGTCGCGGCCGGTGGTGGGCCAGTCGATGCCGATCTGCGGGTCGAAGGGGTCGATCTCGTGCTCGCGGTCGGGGTTGTAGGTGGTCGAGCACAGGTAGACGACGGTGGAGCCGTCGGCGAGGGAGCAGAAGGCGTGGCCGAGGCCCTCGGTGAGGTAGAGGGCGCGGCGGTCGACGTCGTCGAGCAGGACCGCGTCCCACTGGCCGAAGGTGGGGGAGCCGATGCGCAGGTCGACGGCGACGTCGAGGACCGCCCCGGCGACGCAGGTGACGTACTTGGCCTGTCCGGGCGGGACGTCGGCGTAGTGGATGCCGCGCAGCACCCCGGCGGCGGAGACCGAGCAGTTGGCCTGGGCCAGGTCGAGCGGGCGGCCGGCGGCGTCGGCGAAGGTGGGTTGTTTGAACCACTCGTAGAACACGCCGCGGTCGTCGCCGAACTGGCGGGGGGTGATCTCGAAGGCGCCGGGGATCTTCAGTTCGCGGTAGTGCACCGTCAGTGTCCTTCCCGGTCGAGCAGGTCGAGCAGGTAGCTGCCGTAGCCGGATTTGACCAGCGGCGCGGCCAGGGCGCGCAGCTCGTCGTCGGTGATGAAGCCGCGTCGCCACGCGACCTCCTCGGGGGCGCCGATCTTCAGGCCCTGGCGTTGTTCGATGGTACGGACGTAGTTGCCGGCGTCGAGCAGCGAGTCGAAGGTGCCGGTGTCGAGCCAGGCGGTGCCGCGGGGGAGGACTTCGACCTGGAGGCGGCCGGCCTCGAGGTAGGTGCGGTTGATGTCGGTGATCTCGTATTCGCCGCGGTCCGACGGGCGCAGGTCGCGGGCGACGGCGACGACGTCGTTGTCGTAGAAGTACAGTCCGGGCACCGCGAAGTTCGACTTGGGGGTGGCGGGTTTCTCCTCGAGCGACAGGGCCCGGCCGTCGGAGTCGAATTCGATGACGCCGTAGGCGCTGGGGTCGGAGACGCGGTAGGCGAACACCGCCCCGCCGTCGAGGTCGGCGAAACGGGTGAGCTGGGTGCCCAGGCGAGGACCGTAGAAGATGTTGTCGCCGAGGACGAGGGCGACGCTGCCGCTGCCGATGTGCTCGGCGCCGAGGACGAACGCCTGGGCGAGGCCGTTCGGTTCCGGCTGGACGCGGTAGGTCAGGTTCACCCCGTAGCGCGACCCGTCGCCGAGCAGCCGATGGAACTGCGGGGCATCCTCGGCGGTGGTGATGATCAGGATGTCGCGGATCCCGGCGAGCATGAGCGTCGAGAGCGGGTAGTAGATCATCGGCTTGTCGTAGACCGGCACGAGCTGTTTGCTCACTCCCAGGGTGATCGGATGCAGTCGGGACCCGGTGCCCCCGGCGAGAATGATTCCGCGCATGACGGGCAGTCTCCCATCCGGGGTGGACGCGGACCAACGAACGCACCGCCGGTAGGGTTGCCGCATGCGGCTGCTCGTCACCGGCGGTGCCGGTTTCATCGGTGCGAACTTCGTCCACCAGACCGTCGCGGAACGACCCGATACGCAGGTCACGGTGCTCGACAAGCTCACCTACGCCGGCAACCTCGCCTCCCTCGACCCGGTCGCCGAGCGGATCCGTTTCGTCCGCGGCGACGTCGCCGACGCCGACCTGGTGGACGCGCTGGTGGCCGAGTCGGATCTGGTGGTGCACTTCGCCGCCGAATCGCACAACGACAACTCCCTGACCGATCCGTCGCCGTTCGTGCAGACCAACCTGATCGGCACGTTCACCCTGCTCGAGGCGGTGCGCCGGCATTCGGTGCGCTACCACCACATCTCCACCGACGAGGTGTACGGCGACCTCGACCTCGACGATCCGGCGCGGTTCACCGAGGCCACCGCGTACAACCCGTCGAGTCCGTACTCCTCGACCAAGGCCGGCTCGGACCTGCTGGTGCGGGCGTGGGTGCGCTCGTTCGGGGTGGCGGCGACGATCTCGAACTGCTCGAACAACTACGGCCCGTACCAGCACGTGGAGAAGTTCATCCCGCGGCAGATCACCAACGTCCTCGACGGGGTGCGGCCGAAGCTGTACGGCACCGGGGCGAACGTGCGGGACTGGATCCACGTCGACGACCACAACCGGGCGGTGTGGACGATCATCGACGAGGGCGAGATCGGGCAGACCTACCTGATCGGCGCGGACGGGGAGACCGACAACCGCACCGTCGTCGAGACCGTCCTGGAATTGTGCGGCAGGGACCGCGGCGACTTCGACTTCGTCACCGACCGGCCCGGCCACGATCTGCGCTACGCGATCGACGCGACCCGGCTGCGCACCGAACTCGGCTGGCAGCCGCGCTACCGCGACTTCCGTGAGGGCCTGGCTGCGACGATCGACTGGTACCGCACGCACGAGCACTGGTGGCGGCCGCAGAAGGACGCGACCGAACAGGCCTACGCCCGCTCCGGCGAGCGCACACTCGGCCGGGCCGACTGACCCATGGCGCGCCGGGTCGCCTCCAGCGTCGCGGCGATACCGGCCGGCAGCGGCCGATGACTGCGACGGTCCAGCTCCGGCCACACCACCGACCGTAACCGCAGGTCCCGGCCCTGCACCGACGCGAGCGGCGACGACGCCAGCACCACGTTGGGGCGACGACGGAAGACGGTCCGGCAGGCGCCCAGGATCGCGCCGATCGTCACCGACCGGCCCGACGCGAAGATCTTGGTGCTCACTCCGCCCGGTTCGGCCTCCGCCCGGGCGAGGGCGTCGGCCACCATCTCGCCCGCATCGGAGACGAACAGGTAGTCCCGCAGGGTGTCCATCGAGACGTAGATCGAGACCGGCGTCCCCGTGAGATACCCGCGGCACAGGTGGGAGACGAGACCCTGCGGCTTGGCGAGATTCTGACCCGGGCCGTACAGGTTCGCGAAGCGCCCGACCACCGCGGTCGCGCCCGTCTCGCGCGCGAAATCCGTGACGACGGCTTCGGCGGCCAGCTTGGCGTGTCCGTACAGACCGAGCGGGGCCGTGGGACTGTACTCGGAGTGCGGAGCGCCCGGCGCGGCCGCGTACACCCCACCCGCCGACGAGGCGTGGAACACCGTCCCGCGCTCGGCGCTGCCGCCGGCCGCGTGCGCGAGTCCGTCGAGCACGTCGCCCAGCAGGGCGTTCTCGGCCGCGAAGGCCTCCGACGTCGTACCGTTCACGCCGGCGCCGGCGCACCACGCGACCCGCCACGGCCCGCCCCCGGCGCCGCGGACGAACCGGTCCGCATCGGCCAGCAGCACGGTACGGGCCTGCTCCGGCTCGTCCCACGGCACCACGCTCGTCGCCACCGGGACGTCGCGGCGACGCAACTCCCGGGTCACCCACGAACCGAGCAGTCCACCGCTTCCGACGACCCACGTCGGCGCCGGCACGGTTACCCCCTCCGGAAGGATTCGAGGTCGGGATACCGCTGGGTGCGGCCCAGCGGGCCGGAGCCGGGATCGCTGACGATCAGATACGGCGGTTTGCCCATCGCCGTCTTCACCGCCACCCCGACGTACTCGGCGATGACCCCGAGGGAGAACAGGACGGCACCGAATCCCAGCAGCAGGATGACCGTCGTCGAAGCCCAGCCCTGCACCGGGAAGCGGTTGCCGAGGAACAGGTAGGACACCAGCACCCACGCCGCCCACAGGAGACCGCCGACGGCCAGGACCACGCCCAGCAGGCTCACCATCCGCAGGCCCTTGGTTCCGCTCGACAGCACCATCCGCCAGAAGTGCGACAGCAGGGTGCGCAGCCGGTAGCCGGACGCCCGTCCCTGTTCCTCGCGCAGTGCGACCGGGCTCGTGCTCACCTTCCCCGCGATCCACCCCAGCGCGACGTCGAGATAGGCCTCCGAACCCGCGTAGGCGGCGAGGGATCGTCCCACCTCGCCCAGCACCAGACGGAAACTCTGATAGTCGGGGCTGTCGGAGACGGACAGCACCCGGGCCAGGAACCACTTGGATCCCCTGGACGCCACGTTCCGCAGCGCGCCGTGCGGTGCCGCGTTCGTCGGCTTCGCGTACACGACGGTCGCACCCTCGTCGAGCGCGGTGTCGAGCAGGCCGCCGATGGCGGCAGGGTCGTGCTGGCCGTCCTCGTCGAGGGTGACGATCCACTCGCCGCCGCTCGACGCCATGCCCGCGAGCGTCGCCGGATGCTGGCCGAAGTTCCGGCTGAGCCACACCCCCGCGACGAACGGGTACTTCGCGGACAGTTCCCGGATGACGCGAGCCGAATCGTCGGGGCCGTTGTCGTGGACGAGCAGGACCTCCTCGACCACCATGGGACGGCCGCCGGGCGTCAGGGTGACCTCGGTCCACGGAAGGATCTGCTCGAGCAGCTCGCCCAGGGTGTGTTCGCCCTGGTAGACCGGCACGACGATCGACACGCGGTGTGGCGTGCCCGTCCCCGCCCCGTCGTCGCTGCTCACAAGTCGGGAGTGTATACGCCGGACGGGGCTGTTTTCGGGTGCGGGCGGCGCCGATGTACGGTGGCGCCGTCCACCGGCCCGCCCCGCGCCGGCCCCTTCGAGAACGGGATGAGCAGCAGTGACGAGGCCGAAACTCTCCGTCGTGATTCCGGCCTACAACAACGCGCCGTACATCGAGGCTACGGTCGAGTCCGTGCTCGGGCAGGACTTCGGGGATTTCGAGCTGATCGTCGCCGACCACAGTTCCACCGACGGCACCGCCGACCTGCTCGGCAAGTACGCCGACGATCGACGCGTGACCCTGTTGTCGACCCCCGCAGGCGGTGGTGCGCCCCGGAACTGGCAGCGCGTGACGGCCGAGGCCACGGGCGAGTACGTCAAGCTGGTGTGCGGCGACGACCTGCTCTATCCGGGTGCCCTCGCCGCGCAGGTGGCGGCGCTGGATGCGCACCCGTCGGCGGTGGCGGTGGCGTCGCGGCGGGACATCCTCGACGCGCGCGGCACGAAGATGATCGGCGGCCGCGGGCTCCAGGGACTGTCGGGCCTGGTGCCGGGTGAGGAGGCGATCCGGCGCACGGTGCGGCTGGGCACCAACGTCTTCGGTGAGCCGATGTGCGTGACGATGCGGCGCGACGCTCTCGAACGGGCCGGCGGATGGGACGGCCGCTTCCCCTACCTCATCGACATGGCCTCCTACACGAAGGTGCTGTTCCACGGCGATCTGTATGCCCTCCGGCAGGTCGTCGGCGGGTTCCGGGTCAGTGCCGGTCAGTGGAGCGTGGCCCTCGTCGCCGAGCAGGCCCGGCAGGCGAAGGCCTACCACCGGTGGGTGGCCGGACAACTGCCCGGCGGGCTCCGGGCGGCCGACGTGTGGCAGGGAAATCGCCGCGCCGAACTCGCCGCACTCCAGCGGCGGGTGTTCTACACCCTGTTCCGGTCGCGTCTCAGCCCCCGGTAGTTCGAGCCACCGTAGTTTCAGCTCACCGTAGTTTCAGCTCACCGTAGCGGCCGCCACGGGCACCGCGGTCTCGTCCGTACCTTCCCGCCGGGCCTTCCGCCGGTCTCGCAGGTACAGCAGTTGCATCGTCGCGGCACCGGCGAGGCCGAGGCCCAGTCCGACGAATCCGACCCCCTGTCCCGGCGGGGTCCAGCTCACGACGAGTTCCCCCGCGTCGGTGCCGGCGGGGATGTCCACCGCGAGGAACATCTCGTCCACCGACCGCGGCTCGAGCGGCCGGCCGTCCAGCGTGACCGCGTAGCCGGGCCAGTTCAGCCGGGCGAAGACGACGCGTCCGCCGTCCACCGAATCGACCCGGACCCGGCTCGTCGCGTAGTCCTCGGCCACCGTGGTCGCGGTGACTCCCTCGGTGAAGGAGATGCGTCCGTTCCGGCCGCTGACCGGTCCGTCGATCCGCTCGAGGATCACCGCGTCCACGGCGTCCGCGGACCCGGGCGGCGACTGCACCCAGCGCCAGCCGGGCGGCGCCGGCTCCGAGTCGGCGTCCGGATACTGCCGGCGCTGCAGCACGACCCGATCCACGAGCATCAGGTCCACGTACGTGCGATCGGTACTCGACTCGGTGGCGAAGGCCGCGGCGAACGCGTCCGCACAGCTCGAACCGTCGTGCCGCATGCACAGGTGGAAGGCGAACTCCTCGAAGCCGATGGGGGTGTAGGCGTTGACGTAGGTTTCGTCGAGGGACTTGGCGAAGTTGCCGAACACCAGGGAGCGGTAGACGCCCTCCGGGTTCGCCGTCCACGGCAGCACCAGTTCGCGGTCGGCGAGTTGCAGCGTGGTGCCCGGCCGGTCCGGGAAGTTCTCCTTCGCGACGGACTGCCGGGCGGGCAGATCCCAGGCGAGCGGGTGCGGTGTCGTCGACGCCACCTGGAAGTACACGACGGGCAGTGCCGAGAGCAGCAGGATCGCCGCGACCGCCCGCTCGCCGGCGCGGAGCGCGGCCCACAGGACGACGGCCCCGACGAGGAGGACGGCACCCGCCCACAGCAGGTGACGATTCATGAACTCGGGGGACGAGGACCCGGAGCGCAGCGTCATCAACAGCACGAGGGTCGCCGCCGCGCCCGCGCGGACCCGGATGCCGCGGAGTGTGCCGTGGCGGCTGAGCAGCACGCACACCACCACGAGCGTCGCGAGGGCGACCATCGGCAGCAGCCGCGCCGGCCAGCGCAACGGCCCCATCACGCTGGGTCCCGCCGTCGCCATCAGCATGGCGACGAGGAAGATCAGCGCGCCCGCCAGGCTGCGTGCGGACCGGTGCACGGTCTTCCAGTCCACGAAGGCGAGCGCCGGGACGACGAACCACGCGATGTAGGTCACGGGGAACGGCTGCACCTCCCCGAACCAGGCCTCGATGCCGGGCAGTGCCGAAGGGATGCCTGAGTTGAGGGTGTCCGACCAGGGCGCCGTGAGGAAGTTGTCGTTCTGGAAACCCTGATCCGAGCGCCACGTGACGGAGCTGGACAGCACCCCGGGCAGATAGGTGATCAGCCCGCCCGCGGCGGCACAGCCCGCGACGA
This sequence comes from Rhodococcus indonesiensis, assembly GCF_047782815.1. Lineage (NCBI taxonomy): Bacteria > Bacillati > Actinomycetota > Actinomycetes > Mycobacteriales > Nocardiaceae > Rhodococcus > Rhodococcus indonesiensis. The sequence goes on from NZ_CP180630.1 coordinate 341,738, forward strand.
CCGCCAGTCGCAGCGACGGCCGCCACGAGTTCCGATGGATCCGTTCGCCGATCACGAGGCAGCCGGTGAGGATCCCGGCGACGAGGGCGGGAAAGACGTAGCCGACGCTGATCGCGAGGTACAGGAATGCGAAGGCCGGCAGGGGACCGGAGCGGCCGCGCAGGTAGCGCAGGGAACTCGCCCACGCCTGGGCGAGCCAGGCGGAGCCGGTGAGGGCCGTGACCCAGGTCGCCTGGTCGTAGAAGAGCGCGAACCCGGTGAAGGGGACCGCGGCGCCGGCCACCGCCGCCCACGGCGCGCGAGCACCGTACTCCAGGCAGATCCGGTACACGCCCAGCGCCAGGACGACGGAGAACGCCCACTTCACGCCCGTCGCGAGCAGCACCATGTTGTCGACCGACGGTGCGATCAGGTTGACGAGCAACTGTGGCGGATTCCAGAGGCCGCCCTGTCCCTCGACCGGGTAGTTCCCGGCCATCCACTGTTCGGGTACGAGACTCGGCAACTGTCCGGTCCGCAGGATCCGGCCCAGGAAGATCCAGTTCGGTACCGCGCCCGATTCGGTGTCGTCGGTATAGAACCACCGATCGTCGGCCGTCAGGATCACCAGGTAGGTGACCGTCACCGTCGCCGCCACCACGGTGCCCCAGAGCCGGCGCTGCCGCCGCGTCGCGGGCTCGACGGCGGACGTCACATGTGCTCCAGAGGTCGGCAGGGGGTTGGCAGAGGCCAAGGATAACGGGGGTGTGCCCCCGGCCGGCCGGCCGGGCGCGCAGCAGATCCGCGGCAAGGTCCGGCGGTCTGCGGCCCGTTGGTAGCCTGGGACGAGTTGTGTCCTGGGGGGCAGCAAGGTTCCGAAAGGTGTTTCGACGGATGGACAAGGCCGAATTCGCTGCGATCGAACCGACGGGAGGGGTCGGCACCGCAGCCGACGGTTCGTCCGTCCCGGAGCGCCCTGCAGCCCGGCAGACCGCTCAGCGAGCACTGTTCGCGGGGCCGTCTCCGCTGGTCAGCGACGACATGTACGTCACCGCCAAGGGGACCGTGGACCGTGAGCGGACCCGCGTGCGCCTCGGCCGCCGGAGCCGTATCGAAACGGACACCTACTTCGGCAGATTCCCCGCCAGCTACTGGCAGCGCTGGACCGCGGTCACCGAGGTCGCGTTCGTCGCCGAGGTCGACGGGGACGGCCGCCTCGAGCTGGTCGCCACCGACGCCCGCGGCCGGCGACGGATCGTCGCCACGACAGCCGTGTCGTCGAACGGCACGCCCACATCGGTGACGGTGTCCACGCCCGTCGACCGGTTCGTCGACGGCGGTGCCCTGTTCGCCCGGATCTCGACCGGCTCCGGCGAACTGACCGTCGCGAACGCCCGGTGGACGGTGCCGGCTCCGAAGACGCTGCGGCCTGCGGCGGTGGTCATCTGCACCTTCAACCGCGCCGACGACTGTGCGGCGACGCTGGCCGCGATGGCGGACGACCCGATCGCGCTGGCCGACGTGCAGTCGGTGTATGTGATCGATCAGGGCAACGACCGCGTCGAGACCCGGGAGGAGTTCCGGCGCGTCGCATCCGAGCTCGGCGACAAGCTCGTCTACATCACGCAGCCCAACCTGGGTGGCGCCGGCGGATTCACCCGCGGCCTGTACGAGGTCACCGGGTCGGCGCGCAACCCCGGCGCCAACATCGTGTTCATGGACGACGACGTCCTGTGCGAACCGGAAGCCGTGGTCCGGCTCAACATGTTCGCGAACTGCACCGTCGAACCCGCCATCGTCGGTGCACAGATGCTGTACCTGCTGCACCCCGACCGGGTCCACGTCGGCGCCGAGGTCGCCGACCTGCAGCGCCTGCAGGCCGGCCTCGAGGTGAAGAATGCGCTCGCGGACAAGAGCACGCTGAAGAAGCAGCAGGACATCCGGGTCGACGCCGGCTACAACGGGTGGTGGTCCTGCCTGATCCCGTCCGAGGTCGTCGACAAGGTCGGCTACCCGCTGCCCCTGTTCTTCCAGTGGGACGACATCGAGTACGGCTACCGCTCGCGGGCGAACGGCGTCGCGACCGTCACGCTGCCCGGCGCCGCGGTGTGGCATGCGGACTTCGCGTGGAAGGACTGGGACGAGTGGCACCGCTACTTCAACCTCCGCAACGCCATGATCACCGCCGCGCTGCACACCGAACTCGACGGCAAGGCACTCGCCAAGCAGCTGCGGACCGACCTGTTCCGCTACCTCGTCTCCATGCAGTACGGCATGGCCTTCACCCTGATCAAGGCCGTCGAGGACTTCCTGCGCGGACCCGAATTCCTGCACGACGGCGGCATGGAGGCCGCGGCCGCCATCCGGCGTGAGCGCGCGGAATACGGCGAGACCATCCGCCACAACGCGAACAACGTGCCGGGCCTGCGTCCGGCCGACATGTTCATCACTCCGGCCGGCCCGCACCCGCGCAAGAGCCTCGAGTGGGCGGTGCTCGCCAAACGCGCCCTCAACCAGTGGCGGGGCCGCCTCCCGGCCCATCCGGTCGCGGTCCCGTCGTCGGACGCGCACTGGTGGCACGTCTCGCTGTTCTCGCACGCCGTCGTCACCGACGCCTCCCAGGAAGGCGTCCGCGTGCGCAAGCGGGACAAGAAGCGGGCCGTCGCACTGCTCCGGCGCGGTATGCGTGCGCTGCAGGCCCTGAAGCAGGAGACCCCCGCGGTGTCCCTGCGGTATCGCGAGGCCGCGCCGCAGCTGACCAGCCGGGAGAATTGGGCCCGCCTGTACGGGCGATAGCGGATGGTCGGTCGGACCACGGCGTGCGCGCGGGATGCCGTTCTCGTCGCACTGCTGGGTTCGATCGCCGCGGCGTGGGGGTCGTGGCGGCCCTCCTTCTGGTACGACGAGCTGGCCACCCTCTCGGTGGCCCGGCGCTCCCGCGTCGACCTGGACCGGGTGCTCGACAACGTCGACGTCGTCCACGGCCTGTACTACGTGGGGATGCGCTACTGGTTCGCCGTGTTCGGGGCCTCCGAGTTCTCGGCGCGGGTGCCGAGCATCCTGGCCGTGGGTGCCGCGGCCGGCGGCGTGGTGGTGCTGGGGTGCATGCTCGCGGACCGGCGTCTCGGCGTGCTCGCAGGTGTCGTCTTCCTGCTGCTGCCCCGCGTGACGTGGGCTGCGGTCGAGGCCCGCAGCTACGCCCCGTCCGCGGCCGTCGCCGTGTGGCTGACCGTGCTGTTGCTCGTGGCGTGCGAGTCGGGCCGGCTCCGATGGTGGCTGCTGTACGCCGCCGCGCTCGCGCTGTCGGTGGTGCTGTTCCTGTACACGATCGCGCTGGTGCCGGCACACCTGATCACCCTGGCGTGGCGGGGCGACCTGCGGCGCCGCGGACCGGCGTGGGCGGCGGCGGTGGTGGCGGGATCGGCGGCGGCGAGCCCGCTCGTGCTCGAAGCGTTCGCCCAGGCGGGGCAGACGTCGTGGATTCCGCCCCTCGACCGGAACCTGCCGCGGATCGTGTGGGAGTACCAGTGGTTCGTGGGCGCCCCCTGGTTCGCGGCGGCGTTCACGGTGCTGGTCGTCGCAGGAACCGTCGCGGCGGTGCGGCGACGCACGCCGATGCGGCGACACGGTGTTCTCGCGGTGGCCGTTCCGTGGATCGTGCTGCCGATGGCGATGCTCGTGGCGTACTCACTCGTCGCGACCCCGGTCTACCTGGACCGGTACCTGACCTTCACGACGCCCGCGGTGGCGCTGGTCGGTGGGGCCGCCGTCGCTGCGGTGGCCGTGCGGACCTGGGCGACGGTCGGTGTCACCGGTGCGCTGGTGCTGCTGACCGTGCCGTCGTTCGTCGCGCAGCGCTCCGCCTGGTCCGACCCCAGCGGCATGGATTTCAGCACGGTCAACCACGATGTCGCCGGCCGGCTCGAGCCCGGTGACTGTGTGCTGTTCGGCGGAGCCGCATGGAACCCGGCGTCGCAGCGGCTGGTGATCACGGCCGGACCGGAGACCTTCGCGGGCACCCGTGATCCGGGCCTGGGACGGACCGCAGCCGCCGAGGGCTGGCTGTGGGACGAGAACCTCCCGTTCCAGACGGTCGCGGCCCGGCTGTCCACGTGCGACGTGGTGTGGTTCTTCGCGGACGCCGAACGGACGACCGAACAGCGGATCTACCACACGTCGAATCAGTGGTGGACGCTCCCACCGCACCGGTTCGAGTCGACCCCGGAGTACGCGGGGCTCGTGCAGGCCGGTTTCCGGATCGACGAGCGCCGGCAGTACAACGTCAGTCAGGCGATCCGTTTCGTGCGGTGACGGTCACCGCAGCTGCACGACGACCTGCTCGTTGTCGGCCGTGTACGCCAGGTATTCGAACGCGACCCCGGTGCGCGCGACGAACTCGGTCCACGCCTGGTACTCGTGCTGCTGCCAGCCGGGATAGTTGAAGAACTCGTCGAACACCAGCACGGTGCCGGGCACCAGACGGTCCTCGAGCAGGTCGAGCACCGTCGTCGTGGACGAGTACAGATCGGCGTCGAGGTGGACGAACGCGACGTCGCCGGGATGCGCGGCGAGGAAGCGGGGAAGCGTGTCGGCGAACAGGCCGGGCACCAGTTCGGCGCCGGGCACCTCCGGCGGGGCGTCCTGCGCGAACTCGCCGGCCGGGAATCCGCTGCGCCACGTCTCCGGCAGGCCGGTGAAGACGTCGAACCCGAACACCGGGCGGTCCGCGCCCAGCGCATCGGCGACGATCCGCAGCGTGGTGCCCGACGCGACGCCGAACTCGAGGGCCAGGCCGGGCCGGGACACCCGGTCGAGCGCGAACCGCAGGGTGTCGTGCGGGGTGTCGAGGACGGCGGCGGTGGGCATGTTCGCGACGGCGAACGCCGCTGCGGTGTCGGTGGCGGCGTGGTCCATCGCGTAGCGCAGGTCGCGGCGCTGCCGGTGTTCGAGGTCGGCGACGCGTTCCCGCAGCAGGCCCACCTCGGACCGGGTCTGCGCGAGTTCTGCCAGCACCTGCCGCAGCTCCGCGGTGGTCGCGGTCAGTTCGGCGAGAGTCCGGTCGTGGTGGTTCTCCTGCAGCTCGCGGGTGCGTCGCGCGGAGAGGTCGACGACCTCGGCGACGGCCCGCTGCAGCTTGTCCCGGGTCGTCGCCCGCCACCGCCCCAGCATCGCGCCCTCCCGTGCCGCTTGAGATCTTGCCCCGAACCTAGACAGTGGGCCGACGGGGTGCAATCGCACTCCTCCGGCGGCCGAATGTCACATTGCGTCGGTTCCATCGACGCAATGTCACATTCGGTCACACCGTCGGGTCGCGGATCCGGTCGCTTATGCGGGACGTTCGAACCGCTCCTGCCGGCCCAGCTTGCGCAGCCGCACCCACTCGCGCAGCGCGGCCGGGTCACGGCGGGTGACGAGGAAGTACCAGCCGAACCGCACCCACTCCTGCGGCAGCAACCGGCGCAGGCCCGGCTGCGAGAGCAGGTAGCCGCGGTTGCGGTAGGTGAAGAACCGCTTGGTGTCGTTGTCCGGGTACTGGGTGTGCATCCGGCCGCCGAGGATCGGCTTGAACTCGTCGGCGCCGTTGGGGTGCAGATAGGCGGTGCGCAGACAGGTGCCGAACGGCAGACCCGAGCGGACCAGGCGACGGTGCACCTCCACCTCGTCGCCGCGCACGAACAGCCGCAGGTCCGGCACGCCCACCGCGTCGATCGCGGCGGCGGTGAACAGGGCGCCGTTGAACAGCGACGCGATGCCCGGCAGCAGGTCGTCGGTCTCGACGTCGCCGAGTTCGCTGCGGTGACGCCGCCATGCCACGCCCCGGCGCAACGGGAACGCGAGGCGGTCGGGGTCGTCGATGTCGCACACCACCGGCGAGACCTCCGCCAGGCCGTGCCGCTGGGCGCAGTCGAGCAGAGTCGCGAGGACGTCGGGGCCCTCCGGCCGGCCGTCGTCGTCGGCCAGCCACACCCGGTCCGCGCCGAGCGAGAGCGCGTACAGCATGCCGAGCGCGAAGCCGCCGGCGCCGCCGAGGTTGTGCCGGGAACCCAGGTAGCTGGTCGGCAGCGGGCACGACTCGACCAGCTCGCGCACCGCCGCCTCGTCGGCATTGTCGACGACCACCAGGTGGTCGAGCGGCCGCGTCTGGGTGCTCAGCACCTTCAGCGACTGCGCGAGCTGCTCGCGTCGCCGATGGGTGACGACCACGCCGACGATGCGTTCGCTCACGCCGAGCGCTCCTGCGGCAGACCCTGCTCGCGTTCCAGCTCGGCGATGACGTGGTGCACATGATCGGCCGCGTCGTCGCCCTCGTATGCGCGCACGACCTCCTCGATGCCGCCTTCCATGCGGATCTGCCCGTGGTCGATCCACAGCGCACGGTCGCACAGCTGCGCGAGGAACTCGTTGGAGTGGCTGGCGAAGACGAGGATGCCGGAGCGCTCGACGAGCTTCTGCAGGCGCACCCGGGCCTTCTTCATGAACTCGGCGTCGACCGCGCCGATGCCCTCGTCGAGCAGCAGGATCTCGGGGTCGATGCTCGTGACGACACCCATCGCGACGCGGACGCGCATGCCGGTGGAGTACGTGCGCAGCGGCATGTTCAGGTACTCGCCGAGCTCGGTGAACTCGGCGATCTCGTCCATCTTGGCGAGCATCTGCTTGCGGGTCTGCCCGAGGAACAACCCGCGGATGATGATGTTCTCGTAGCCGGAGATCTCCGGGTCCATGCCCACACCGAGGTCGAACACCGGCGCGACGCGGCCCCGGATCCGGGCGCTGCCGCGGGTGGGCTCGTAGATCCCCGCCAGCAGTCGCAGCAGGGTGGACTTGCCGGCGCCGTTGTGGCCGACCAGGCCGATGCGGTCGCCTTCCTTCAGCGACATGGTGATGTCGCGCAGCGCCTCCACCACCACCACGTCGGAGTTGTTGCGGCCGATCGAGCCGCCGGCCTTGCCCAGAAACGCCTTCTTCAGCGACCGGGTCTTCGCGTCGAAGATCGGGAAGTCGACGCACGCTCCGCGCGTCTCGATGCTCACATGTTCGGTCATATCGACGGCCCCTCAGACCCAGTAGGGCACGCGTGCCCGGTACTTACGCAGTGCCAGCAGCGCCAGTGCCCAGCCGGCCACGGTGATCGCCAGCACGATGTACCAGTGGTAGGCCTGCTGATCCTGGCCGATCATCGGCGCCCGGATGATGTCGAGATAGTGGAACAGCGGATTGATCTCGGCCAGCTTGACGCGCTCGGCGGCCTGCCCGCCCTGCGCCTCGAGGCTCTGCGTGGTCCACATGATCGGGGTGAGGACGAACAGCAGCAGCGTGAGGCTGGACAGGATCGGCGCGATGTCGCGGTAGCGGGTGGCGAAGATGCCGAACAGGATCGCCACCCAGACGGCATTGAGCACGATCAGGGCCAGCGCCGGGATCGCCGCGAGAGATGTCCACGTCAGGTCTCGCCACACCCCGAAGGCGACAAGCATGATCACGTAGATCACCAGGTTGTGGGCGAAGAACAGCAACTGCCGCCACACCAGCCGGTAGATGTGCACGCTCAGCGCCGACGGCAGCTGCTTGATCAGCCCCTCGTTGGCGATGAACACCTCCGAACCCTCCAGGATGGAGGCGCTGATCATGTTCCACACGATCAGCCCGACCGTCACGTACGGCAGGAACTCGTCGAGCGGAATATCCAGCAGCGCGGCGTACAGGATGCCGATGGCGGTGGCCTGGACACCGGTGGCGATCGTGATCCAGAACGGGCCGATCACCGAGCGCCGGTAGCGCTGCTTGATGTCCTGCCAGGCCAGACTGAGCCACAGCTCACGCTGGGCGAAGCCGTCGCGCAGATCCTTCAGGCCGCGCCGGAAGGTCTGCGAATCCGACACCACCGGGGAGTCCGCGGCGGTGGGCTCGGGATCGAGGGCAGAAGCTGACACGAGGTTCGAGCCTACCGGGGATCGGGGCCGGGCCGGCGCTACAGGTACTGCCCGGTACCCGGTGCACCCGGTCCCGGGCCGTGCCTTTCGTCGGGACGCGGCCCGCCCCCGAGCATGCCGGGCGGCAGCGCACCCTGACGCATCTGCTCGAGCTGCGCCCGCGCCGCCATCTGCTGCGCGAACAACGCCGTCTGGATCCCGTGGAACAAGCCTTCGAGCCATCCGACGAGCTGAGCGTGCGCGATCCGCAGCTCCGCGTCGGACGGCACCTCGTCCTGACCGAAGGGCAGCGCGAGCCGTTCGAGTTCCTCGCGCAGCTCCGGCGCCAGGCCCTCGCCGAGCTCCTGGATGGAGGACTGGTGGATCTCCCGCAGACGGGCACGGCTCGCATCGTCCAGCGGAGCGGCGCGGACCTCCTCGAGCAGCTGCTTGATCATCGTGCCGATCCGCATGACCTTCGCCGGCTGCTCGACCATGTCGGCGAGCGACTCGCCGTCGTCCGGCTTCTCCTGAGGCTCGGCGGCCGACTCTCGCGGATCACCGGAGGCGGTACCGTCGCGCTGGACCGGGACGGGTCGGCCGTCGGGCCCGATCACGAGGACGTGCTCATTCTCCGAATGCGTCATGGTTCCATCTTGTCCTCTCGCCGGTGCCGCTGCCGAGTCAGGTTCCCGATACGAGAGGTTTCGCCCCACATTCCGCTCCTCGACGTGCACCTGTGGAGGGTATGCAGGACCGACGTGGACGACATCCGATTGACACCGGGATTTAGAGTGTCACGCATGGCTTACGACGTTGCCCGGATCCGGGGGTTGATTCCCTCGCTCGGCGACGGTTGGATCCATCTCGATCCCCAGGCCGGAATGCAGATCCCCGACGCGGTCTCCCGTGCGGTGTCGACGGCATTCCGCAACGCCGCGGCTTCTGCGACGGGCCGGCACACGTCCAACCGCCGGAGCGCGTCGCTACTGCAGGCGGCGCGGGCCGCCGTGGCCGATCTCGTCGGCGGGGACCCGGCCGGTGTGGTGCTCGGACCGGATCGGGCGGTCCTGCTGGCCTGGCTCGCGGAGTCGCTCAGCTCCCGGCTCGGCCTCGGCACCGGGCTCGTGCTGTCCCGGCTCGACGACGAGGCGAACGTCGCGCCGTGGTTGCGCGTCGCGAGCCGGTACGGCGCGCAGGTGCGGTGGGCCGAGGTCGAAATCGAGACGTGCGAGCTGCCGAGCTGGCAGTTCGAGGAACTGATCACCCCCACGACGCGGCTCGTCGCGCTGACCGCGGCGTCGTCGCTGGTGGGGTCCGCGCCGGACGTGCGCGTCGCCGCCGACCGGGTTCACGAGGTCGGCGGCCTCATGGTGGTCGACGCGGCCGGGGCCGCGCCCTACGCGCACGTCGACATCCACGAACTCGGTGCCGACGTGCTCGCCCTCGACGCTTCCGCATGGGGAGGACCGCAGGTCGGCGCCCTGGTGTTCCGCGACCCGGCACAGCTCGACCGGATCCCGGCGGTGTCCCTGGACCCGCACGCCCGCGGCCCCGAGCGGCTCGAAGTCGGCGGCCACCAGTTCGCGATGCTCGCCGGGCTCGTCACGTCCGTCGACTTCCTCGCGGCCCTCGACGACGAGGCGACGGGTACACGGCGTGAGCGCCTCGAGACGTCGATCAGCTCGCTCCAGGGCTACCAGGACCAGCTCTTCGAGCGGCTCATGCGCCTGCTCGACAACCTGCCCGACGTGATGGTGATCGGCCGTGCGTCGAGCCGGGTCCCGACGTTGAGCTTCACCGTCGCGGGGGTGCCGGCCGAGAAGATCGCCGCGCATCTCGCCGACCGTCGCATCGCCTCCGTCGCGGTCAGCCGCGGCACGAGCCGCCTGCTCGACTCCCTCGGCGTCAGCGACGAGGGCGGCGCGGTCACCGTCGGACTGGCCCCGTACACCACGCGCTACGAGCTCGACCAGCTCGTGCGCGAGCTGCGCAACCTCACCGCCCCCTGATCCGGCGGATCCGGTTCAGTGCCGGTCGATCAGCAGCACGACCTTGCCGACGGTGTCGGGGGAATCCAGCATCTCGTGGGCCCGCGCGGCCTCGGTGATCGGCACCTCTGCGTGGACGACGGGACGGACCCGCGCCTCGGCGATCATGGGCCACACGTGCTCACGGACCTCCGCGACGATCGCGCTCTTGCCGGAGCGGCCGGTCTCCGGTCGCCCTCGCAGACCCGTCGCGAGGACGTGCCCCCGCTTGGCGAGCAGCTTGCCGAGGTTGAGTTCGCCCTTCGCGCCGCCCTGCATGCCGATCACGACGAGCCGGCCGTCGGGGGCGAGCACGTCGACGTTGCGGGACAGGTAGGCCGCACCCATGTTGTCGAGCACCACGTCGGCGCCGCCGAACGCATTCCGGACCTCGGCGACGAAGTCCTGCGTGCGGTAGTCGATCGCGAGGTCGGCACCGAGTTCTCGGCAGTAGTCGAGCTTGCCGGCCGAGGCGGTCACCGCGACCTTCGCGCCCAGCGCCTTGCCGACCTGAACGGCGTGGGTGCCGATGCCGCCACCGCCGCCGTGGACGAGGAGCACCTCGCCGCGGCGCAGTCCCGCCGCCATCACCACGTTGGACCACACGGTGCATGCCACCTCGGGCAGCGACGCGGCCACCGCAAGATCCACCCCCTCGGGTACGGGCAGGACCTGTCCGGCGGGGACGACGACCTGCTCGGCGTAGCCGCCACCGGAGAGCAGTGCGCACACCCGGTCGCCGATCGACCAGCCGCTCACGCCGTCGCCGAGCTCGGCGATCACCCCGGAGCATTCGAGGCCGAGGATGTCGCTGGATCCGGGCGGCGGCGGGTACAGGCCGCGCCGCTGCAGCAGATCGGCACGGTTGACGGCCGTCGCGGCCACGTCGATCAGGACCTGTCCGGGACCGGGCGTCGGGTCGGGCTGTTCGGCCCACTGCATGGCCTCGGGGCCGCCGGGTTCGGTGATCGTGATTGCGCGCATGGCCCCGACGCTATCGCGACACGCCGACGCAGGGGCGACACGCAGCGAACTGACCGGTGGGTAACACCGGTAGTGGCCTGCCCTTACACTGCCCGCGTGACAGCCGAACCGTATGCCGAACGTCCCGACCCGCGCTGGCTCGACACGGACGAGCAGCGGGCATGGCGGGCCTACATCGACGGCAATCACCGGCTCATGGATCGACTCAATCGCGACCTGCAACAGGCCCACGGCCTGTCCCTCGCCGAGTACCGGATCCTGGTGCTGCTCTCCGAGGCCCCGGACGGGTCGCTGCGCATGAGCGACCTCGCCGACGGCGTGCTGTCCTCCCGCAGTCGCCTCACCCACCAGATCCGTCGCATGGAGGCGGCGTCGATGGTGGTGCGTAGTTCCTGCGCCGAGGACGGGCGCGGTGTCCTGGCGACGCTCACCGACGAGGGCCGGCGTCGCCTCACCGAGGCCGCGCCCACCCACGTCGCCGGGGTGCGCCGCAACCTCGTCGACCTGCTCACGAGGACGCAGATCCGCACCCTCTCCGAGATCTTCACCAAGGTGGAGGCGGCCGTCGACGAGCGGTGTGGTTAGGATTTGCCACGGAAGCGTGGCAGAGCGGCCGAATGCACTCGCCTTGAAAGCGAGCGTCGTGAGAGCGACCGGGGGTTCAAATCCCTCCGCTTCCGCCAGGGCCCGTCACCTGTATGTCAGGTGGCGGGCTTTCTCGTCGGACGCTCGCGCGGAAAAGTGCTTGTCGCGCGCGTTCGGACGCGCGCAAGTGGCACCGGAGCGCGCGGCTCCGCCGGTGACCGTCCCATCGCACGCGCTGTCGCCTCCTACACTGGCGCAATGGTCGGCGCAGTGGTTCGAGCGGCGGCAGCGCTGGCAGTGGGCCTGCTGACCGCCTGCGCGGCGCCGCAACCGGCGGCCGAACGGACAGCGGTCGACGTGGCCGCCGACGGTTACGTCTACGGCTACGCGCCCGTGACGCTCGCGCGGACGCGGGCGAACATGCTCTGCCTGCTGCCGGTGAACCAGCTGCACCACCAGTCCGCGACGGCCGATCCCACCTCGCGTGTCGTCGTCGCCCCCAACGTCGACACGCTGTATTCGATCGCGTGGCTCGATCTTCGCGGCGGTCCGGTGCTGCTGACCCATCCGGACATGGGGGCCCGGTACGTCGACTTCCAGTTTCTCGACATCTATACCGACGTCTTCGCCAACGTCGGCACCCGGGCGACGGGGGCGGCGGCCGGTGCGCACGTCGTCGTCCCGCCGGGGTGGGACGGTCCGCTGCCCCCGGACGCGGCCGTCGTCGAGTCGCCCACATGGGACGCGTGGATGATCGGCCGGACGCTCGTGGAGTCGGCGACCGACCTCGAGGCCGCCCGTGCCCTGCAACGGCAGTACTCGCTGACTGTGCTGACCGCGCCCGTCGCCGAGGCACCGCCGCCGCTGCCGCCGACCGCGTGCGGCAGCAACCCCGATCCGCAGGCGCTCGCGGCGTCGGGTCCGCAATTCTTCGACGAGCTGTCGGCGATCCTGGCCGCGAATCCGCCACCCCCGGCCGACGCACCGTTGCTCGACGAACTGGCGGACCTCGGGGTCCGGCCGGGCGCCCGGCCGAGTGCCGGTTCCCCGGACACCGTTGCTGCACTCGCCACCGGCGTGGTGCGCGGCGAGCGACGCATCCGGGATCTCGTCGCCTCGGATCGACAGTCCGGGCAGGTGTGGCATTCGCTGTCGACCGCGGGCCGGTACGGCACGGACTACCTCCAGCGCGCGGTGGTCGCGATGATCGGGCTCGGCGCGAACGTGCCGGAGGAGTCGACGTACCACGTGGCCCGCGTCGCGGCTGACGGAACGACCCTGCGGGGTGAGACCGGCTACCTCCTGCGCTTCCCACCCGGTGCCCTGCCGCCGGTCGACGATCGCGGCTTCTGGTCCGTCACCCTCTACGGCCCGGACATGTTCCTCGTCGCCAACCCCGTCGACCGCTACGCCGTCGGCGACCGCACGCCCGGGCTCGTCCGTGGTCCCGACGGCGGGCTCGACGTGTGGGTTTCGTCCCGGCCGCCGATTCCGGACGGCTCGAACTGGCTGCCGGCGCCGCCGGGCGAGTTCGTGCTGATGTTCCGGTCGTACCTGCCGACGGACCGGGACTGGGTTCCGCCGGAACCGGTCCCGCAGCCGTAGCCTGCGTGCTCGTGCTCGCAGTCACCAAGGGCTGCGCTCCGCGTTGGTGACGCGCCCCACTTTCTTGACCAGTCCCGGTCCGTACTGTGGAATCGGTGTTTCCGAAGTCGGGGGACAAAGGAACTTGATGCTCAGATCTGTGGTCGCGGCGCTCGTCGCGGCATTCGTCGTGCCGCTGTCCGCACTGTCCGTCGCGTCCGCCGAACCGGCGACGTCCGCGCGGGTGGAGCGGGTCGAGTCCGTCACTCCTCGTCGCTCGGCGGTGTTCGTGTACTCGCCGTCGATGCAGCGGGTCGTGCAGGTGCAGGTGCTGCATCCCGCCGGGGACGCGCCGCGCCCGTCCCTCTACCTGCTCGACGGCGTCAGCGCCGGAGCCGAGTCGGACTACCGCGAGAGCACGTGGACGCAGCGCACGGACATCGTCGATTTCTTCGCCGACAAGAACGTGAACGTCGTGTTGCCGGTCGGCGGGACCGCGAGCTACTACACGGACTGGCTCGCCCCGGACCCCGTCCTGGGCGTGAACGCGTGGGAGACGTTCCTGACGAAGGAACTGCCGCCGCTGATCGACGCCCGTTTCGCGGGCAACGGCGTGAACGCAGTCGGCGGCCTGTCGATGGGTGCGACGGGGGCGGCGAGCCTGATCGCCCGGAATCCGGACCTGTACCGGGGTGTGGCCGCGCTCAGTGGATGCCTGGACACGTCGAAGACGTCCGCCCAGGACGCGGTCCGCGGCACCGTCGCCTACAAGGGCGGCAATCCGGACAACATGTGGGGGGCGCCCGGGGATCCGGCGTGGGCGGCGCACGATCCGTACGTCCTCGCCGAGCGGTTGCGCGGCAAGGAGATCTTCATCAGTACCGGCAACGGTCTGCCCGGCCCGTACGACGTCGGACCCGATGCGGAGGCCCTCGACGTGGGTGGGCCGCTCGAGGTGGGCGCCTTCGTGTGCACGATCGGCTTCGACCGGCGGCTGCGGGAGCTGCGGATTCCCGCCACAATCGTCTACCGTCCGTACGGCACGCATTCGTGGCCGTACTGGCAGGACGATCTGCGCACCGCCTGGCCGACGCTCGAGCGCGCTCTCGGACTCGACTGAACGGGGTTCGGTCAGGGCACCGTGATGCGGTCGGTGGCCGGCGGCGCGACGGGCGAGCGTGCCCCCAGGTAGTCGTTCAGGGCGTCGAGTTCGGCGCCCGCCCCGGTCGTCCGTCGCGCGTGCGTGAACCCGGTGAACCCGTCACCGCCGTCGGCGAGGAAGCCGTTGACGACCACCCGGTACGTCGCAACCGGATCGAGCGGTCGGCCTGCGACGGTGACGTCCCGGATCCGGGTGCCCGGCGTCGCGGCCCGGTCGAGGACGTAGCGCAGGGTGTGCGACGGTGCGAGGATCCGCTCGCGGGTCGCGCCGCTCCCGTCCTGCTGGAACTGTTGTTCGAGGACCCCGACAAGTTCCGCACCGGTGAGCTCGAGCACCTGCAGCCGGTTCCCGAACGGCTGGGCCGCGTAGGTGTCGCCGTGGGTGACGACGCCGTCGTCGGAATGCAGCAGGTCGGCCCGTACTCCGCCGGGATTGGTGAGGGCGAGCTGCGCGCCGGCAGGTTCCGCGGCCGCCAGCTGCGCATCCGCGACGAGATTGCCGAGGGCGGACTCGCCGCCGGCCGTGACGTCGCGTGTCAGGTCGGCGGTGATGCGGCCGACGAAGCGTTCGGCGACGTCGCGGGACTTGTCGACCGCCCGGTCGACGAACTGCTGCGTGCGCGGGTCGGGAGCGATGTCGTGGGTGACGATCTGATTGAACGCGTGGGTACGGTCACGCAGCACCTCGCGGCTCTCGCGATCGATGGTCAGGTCCGCGACCGAGACGATGCGGCCGTGCGAGGCGCCCTGCAGCACGGTCCGGGGATTGCCCGCCGGATCCGGATAGCTGCAGTTGAAGCTGTCCTCGCCGTCCGCGGTGACGACGACATCGACCTTCGGTGACACCCGGGAGGCGAGGGTGCGGGCGGGCCCGGCGGCCGGGTCGCACGGGTCGGCCCCGGACGAGGGCGTCAGCGCCCCCTTGTAGAGCAGGACGATCGAGCGGACCCCGAGGGCATCGAGCGCGTCGGCGGTGCGGTCGACGGCCGTGATCTCGTCGGTGAACTGCAGCCCGGTGATGTCGTCGCCACGCACCACCTGCGGTGTGTCCTGCGGAGCGACACCGATGACGCCGACCGGCACCCCGTCGACGTAATCCACGCTGAACGGCAGGGCCGCGGGACTGCCGTCGGCCTCCGCGACGTTCGCGGCGATCAGCGGGAAAGCGGTTCCCGCGTATTCCTCGTCGTATCGGCAGCCCTCGGGGTGACAACCCCCGTCGCGCAGGCGCTGCAACTCGGCGTAGCCGTTGTCGAACTCGTGGTTGCCGAGGGCGGCCGCGGTCACGTCGAGGCCGTTGAGCAGGTCCACGGTGGGCTCGTCGTGGAACATCGCCGACTCGATGGGCGACGAGCCCCACGTGTCGCCGACGGAGTAGAGCACCGAGTTGTCCGCCTGCGCACGCAACTGCCGGACGTAGGCGGCGAGATATGCCGCGCCGCCCGCGGGGACGGAGGCGCCGTC
The DNA here is from genome assembly GCF_047782815.1 of Rhodococcus indonesiensis. Lineage (NCBI taxonomy): Bacteria > Bacillati > Actinomycetota > Actinomycetes > Mycobacteriales > Nocardiaceae > Rhodococcus > Rhodococcus indonesiensis. The sequence goes on from NZ_CP180630.1 coordinate 357,438, forward strand.
GGAACGGACCACCTCGCTGCGGGGACCCTGGGGTGGGAGGAGGCTGCCGTGCAGGTCGCGGAAGGCGATCAGGCGCAGCGGCAGGGCGTCCGGAGGTAGTGCGGTCGCGGGGACGGCGAGCGACGTCCACAGGATCCCGGTCAGCAGGGCCGCGGACAGGGTCCACCGGCGCGTCACGCCTGAACCCATCCGCACACTCCGCTCCCGTAGTCGACCGGACGAGTGTGCCAACGGTTGGTCACGTGATCGCCACCCGCTGATAACGGTTGGGTCTCGCGGGCGTTCGCCCGCAGGTCAGGACGTCGAAATTTCCGCGATCTCGAGACCCTTGCCGGTCGCAAATGTCAGGAATGCGTCGTTCTCGTGCGGATCGCCGACAGTCACCCGCACCCCGTCGTCCGCGTACTGGCGGACCAGCACGCCGGCCTCCGCGCATGCCTCGGCGAACGCCGCCGACCGGTCGCCGAGCGGCAACCACACGAAGTTGGCGTAGCTCTCCGGCACGGGATATCCGGCGTCGACGAGTGCCGTCCGCACCCGGTCGCGCTCGGCGAGCACACCGTCGGTGCGCGCCAGCAGTTCGTCGGCCGCCGCCAGGGAGGCGATGGCCGCCTGCTGCGCGAGCGAGCTGACGCTGAACGGGGTGTGCACCTTGTTCAGGATGTTGATCACCGACGGATCGCCGACCAGATAGCCGACCCTCAGGCCGGCCAGGCCGTAGGCCTTCGAGAACGTGCGGAGCACCACGACGTTCGGTCGGCCGGCGGCGAGCACGATTCCGTCCGCCAGTTCCGCGCCGGGCTTCGGGCGGGTGTACTCGAAGTACGCCTCGTCGAGCGCGACGAGCACCTGCGGCGGCACCGCGTCCAGGAACCGCTCCAGCTCCGCTCTGCCCAGCAGCGCACCGGTCGGGTTGTTGGGATTGCACACGAACACCACGCGTGTGCGGTCGGTGATCGCGGCGAGCATCGCGTCGAGGTCGTGGCCGTGCTCGGAGGTGTTGGGCACCGGCACCGGTTTCGCGCCGGCTACCGCCGTCACCACGGGGTACGCCTCGAACGAACGCCAGGAGAACACCACCTCGTCGCCGTCGTTGCAGGCCGAGAGCACCAGCTCCTGGCACAGGCTCACCGAACCGTTGCCCACGGCGATGTTCTCGGGCCCGACCCCCAGCCGCTCGGCCAGCGCGCCGATGAGCACGGCGGCCATGTTGTCCGGGTACCGGTGAACCGAGTACGCCGCCTCGGCGATCGCGTCGCGCACGCTGGGCAGGGGACCGACCGTGGTCTCGTTGCTGGCGAGCTTGATCGCGCCCGGAAAGCTGCGGCCGGGCACGTAGGACGGGATCGAGACGAGGTCGGGGCGGGTCCGTGGGGTCACCAGCCGATTATGCGCCCGGCGATCACGTGCACGGTCGCAGTGGGTCGTGTCATCGTGGACGGTATGTCGGGAATCCACACTGCCGCGGCCCGGTTGCCGGACGGGTCGGGGCAGGTACCGCTGACCGTGTTCCGGCCGGAGGGCGCCCTCCGCGGTGGCATCGTGGTGTTGCACGAATCCCGGGAGTTTCCACCGGCCCTCCTGGCCTTCATGGAGGTGCTGGCAGCAGAGTGCTGGCTGGTCGTGGCACCGCATCTGTTCCATCGCGAGTTCACCGAGGACGACGAGGTGTTCGGACAGAACCTGTTCGACGACGTCGACGCGGCGATGGACTGGCTGATCCGCAGCGGGGTCTACCCCGATGCGGTCGGCGTGATCGGATTCGACGACGCCGGCACGGCGGCGCTCATCGTCGCCGCGAACCGGAGGGTGGGTGCCGCGGTCACCGTCGCCGCGCACGGCATCGTGGAACCGTTGCGGCCCGACGTCCCCGCCCTCGTCGAGGCCGTGCACGGTCTGCAGGCGCCGTGGCTCGGTCTGTACGGCGAGGACGACCCCACCACCCCGCCCGGCGACGTCGAGCAATTGCGCGAGGCGGCCGGAAGGGCCGATGCACCCACCCTGGTCATCGGATATCCGGGTCTGGCGCACCGCCCCGACGAGCCGCCCGTCGAGCACGACACGGCCGATCCCGAGACCGATCCGGCCGAGGCGGCGATCATCGACGCGCGGCGCCGGATCTTCGACTGGTTCGACTCACACCTGCGCTGACCAGCTGTTTTGCGTTTGCTGTCCGAACGTGTGTAATCTTTCGTCCCGGCGGTTCGAGAGAATCGAAACCCCCCAGGGAGGCGTGCCAGAGCGGCCGAATGGGACTCACTGCTAATGAGTTGTCCCCTTTACGGGGGACCGGAGGTTCAAATCCTCTCGCCTCCGCCACGTCGGTGCAGCGTCACCGGCGACAACTGAATACGAGAACTGCATGCACCTGCATGCAAGAACTGCGCCCGTAGCTCAACGGATAGAGCATCTGACTACGGATCAGAAGGTTAGGGGTTCGAATCCCTTCGGGCGCACAGTGAAGAACCCCCACCCGTTCCGGTGGGGGTTCTTTCGTCGTGTCGGTCCCCGGCTCCGGTGCGGAACGGACCCGCTACGAGCCGGTCAGGCCGTGGTCGTACGCCTTCTCGAAGTCGTCGTTCACGAGGACGACGGTGCGGTCGATCCGGTCGATCATGGAGGCGGCGATCGATGCCCGGTAGCCGGACCCACAGTGCACCCAGACCTCCCCGTGCGGCACCTCGTCGAGGCGGTCGGCGAGGTCGTGCAGCGGGATGTTGACTGCGCCGCGCACGTGGGCGTCCTCGAACTCGTCCTTCTGGCGGACGTCGAGGACCCGGACCTGCTCGTTGTCGATCTCCCGGGTGAGTTCCGCGAAGTCCGAGACACGGTACGACCGCAGTTCGTGTCCGTGGACGAGGGTGTGGATCTCGCCGACGGCCGCGCCGGCGAGTTCGTCGACCCCGATGCGGACCAGCTCGCGCTTGGCTTCGGCGATCTGCTCGTCGCTCTCGCCGATGAGGGTCAGGGGCGCACCCCACTTGTACAGCCAACCCAGGTACGTGACGAAGGAGGTGGACAGTTCGAACCCGAGTGTGCCGCCCAGGTGTCCCGCGGCGAAGGCGGTGCGCTCCCGCAGATCGACGACCCACTCGCCCGCATCGATGCGTCGGCGCAACTCGGCCGGGTCGACCGGCTCCGGTGGCGACAGGTCGACCGGCGACGGGCCCGCCTTGTTGATCACACCCATGTGGGCGTAGTACGCGGGGTACGTGTTGAGTCCCGCGATGAGTTCGTCGACGTAGGCCTGCTCGTCACGGGTCAGTGCCGGGTTGACGTCGCGTTGCTGTCCCACGGTGGACGAATCGCCGCTGGTGGGGGTGGCCGAGCAGAAACTGCCGAAGCCGTGGGTGGGATACACCGGGGTGTCGGCCGGCACTTCGTCGGCGATCCGTCGCACGGAGTGGAACTGCGCGTGCGTCAGTTCCTCGGTGTACTGCGGGCCGACGAGATCGGTGCGGCCGGTGGATCCGTACAGCATCGACCCGCCGGTGAAGATCCCGTGCGTCGCACCGGTCTCGTCGAGCAGCACATAGCTGACGTGGTGGTGGGTGTGCCCGGGTGTGTGCATCACCCGCAGCCGGATCGGGCCGGCGTCGATCAGGTCGCCGTCGTGGACGGCGTGTCGCTCGTAGTCCACATCGTCGCCGGCCGGGACGATGTACTCGGCCTCGAGGGCGCGGGAGAGTTCCAGCCCTCCGGTGACGTAGTCGTTGTGGATGTGGGTCTCGAGGACATGGGTGATGCGCGCTCCGCGGTCGTTGGCGAGCGCGAGCACTCGATCGATGTCCCGCTGGGGATCCACCACGACGGCGACGTCCGCCTCGGTGATCAGATAGCTGCGATCGCCGAGGCTCGAGGTTTCGATGATCGATACGTCCATGTCAGTGCCTTCCCATGGTCTTCTCACTATGCCCCCGGATACCCGGGGGCGTACGAAGAATGCGCGGGTACGCGCCGAGTTCCGGCTCAGCGCAGGACCAGGGTGTCCACCAGCACGTAGGCGGCCACGGCGAACACGAGCCAGGCGAACCACCGCCGCAGCCGGCCGGTTTCCATGCGGGTACCGAGGTGACCGGCAACGAGTGACGTGACGACCGCGGCCCCGGCGAACGCCGCGATGATCGGCCAGTCGATGTCGGCGTCCCCGAGGTGCGCGACGAGCCCGGCTGCCGAGTTGGCGACGATGACGATCAACGAGGTCCCCACGGCGACGCTCATCTCCAACCCGAGGAGGATCACCAGCGCGGGGATGATCAGGAAGCCGCCGCCGACGCCGAACAGCCCGGTCAGAAAGCCCACCCCCACGCCGGCCGGAATCGATCTCGGCGCGCATCGCTTCCAGTCGATGCCGGAGTCGCCGGTCTTGCACGCGGTTCCGGTGTCGTCGTTCTCGCGCAGCATCCGGACCCCCGCAACCACCATCACGGCGGCGAAGCCAACCAGCAGTACCGGCTGCGGCAGCAACTTGCCGACCGCCGTGCCCGCGAACGTCGCAGGGATGCCCGCCGCGGCGAACACCGCGGCCAGCCGCCAGTCGACCTGCCCGGCCCGGATCTTGGGGATCGCGCCGGACAGGGCTGCCGCCCCGACGACGATCAGCGAGATAGGGATGGCCTGGCGGAACTCGAGTCCGAGGCCGTACACGAGAGCAGGAATCGCGAGGATGGATCCGCCACCACCGAGGAGGCCGAGCAGAATCCCGAGGATCGCTCCCAGAACGAGCGCGATTACCGGTTCCACCGCGTCCTCCCTTCGGAAGTCAGGAGTCGGCAGTACCCGGTTGCGCGGACAAGGCGGCCTGCACCCGGTCCGCGGCCTCCACAGGGTTCTCGTGCTCCCAGATCCGCACGACCGTCCACCCGGCCGCGGCGAGCGCCGCGTCGGTGTTCCGGTCCCGGGCCACGTTGGCGGCGAGCTTGGCGGCCCACCACTCGGCGTTGTTCTTCGGATCGGTGGCGTGCTGCGGGCAACGATGCCAGAAGCATCCGTCGACATACACCGCCACTCGGCGACGCGGAAACACCAGGTCGGCGCGACGACGGATACCCTTCAGAGGGGCCCGATCGACGAAGTAGCGCACCCCGCGCCGGTGCAGTTCCCGGCGCAGGGCCACCTCGGGAACGGTGTCGCGGCGCCGCTGCCGTCTCATCCGGGCGCTGGTCTGCGGGTCGGTGGCGGGCACGGCAGCCGGATCCGTCCTCAGGCCGCGGCTTCGGGGAAGCCGCCCATGCGGTCCAGGTGGGACTCGACGTCGTCGAGGAAGCCGGGCACGAATCTCAGGTTGCCGGACCGGGCCCGGCGCAGGAATCCGGCCGTGGCCCGCGCGGACAGCAGTCGCGCGTCCTCCAGGTATCCCGCGAGGTCCTCGTACGTCTCCTGGACCGGCCAGTGCGACTCGTGCACCCGGAACGCTCGCCGCCGAGCTCCCCAGGCGGCGCTCGGCCAGGGGTCACCCGGCCGAAGCGGTGTCTCGTGGTCGGGGGAGTAGTCGATCGGCCGGCCGAGCCGACCCCCGACCCAAGCGGCCATGCGGACGCTCACGGCGTTTCCGACGAGCCGCCACCGATGCCCGGTTCGCACGCCGGGCGCCTGGGTCGCGGGCGCGGTCCAGTCCGGGTCGAAGCCCTGCAGTCGTTCGGCATCGATCAGACCGGGCGTGACGATCTCACCCGACGGCAACCGCACCGCCGGCGGGCTGGCGATGCCTACCGTGGAGCCACCCTTGAGGGTGGGTACGGCGTTGACCGCCCAGCCCAGACCACGTACGCCCTCCGTCCAGTAGAAGCCGCACGGGTGGGTGTCGGGGTCGCCTTCCACAGGGGCACCGGCGTCCTCGCCGAAGAGCACCGCGCGGGGATCGTCGGTCCGCGAGGCGAGCATGAGCACCCGCTGTCGCCGCTGCGGAAGTCCGAACGCGCGGGCGTCGACGACCCGGTACGCCCACGCGTACCCGAGATCTTCGAGCGCGTCGGTGATGTGACGCATCGCGGCGCCTCGTCCGAGTTGCAGCATGAAAGGAACGTTCTCGATGAGCAGCCAGCGCGGTCCCTGCTTGCGCCGCACCAACCGGAACACCTCGTCGACGAGTCCCGACCGGGAGCCGGTGATGCCGGCGGTGCGGCCGGCCTGCGACAGGTCCTGGCACGGAAAGCCGGCGGTGACGATCTCGGTTGCCTGAGGTAGGGAACGAAGACGGGTGACGTCGGTGTGTAGCGCCACGTCGGCGAAGCGAGCGCGAAGTACGGCCTGCGCTCCGGCGTCGATCTCGCAGAGCAGTTCGGTGCGCCAGCCGTGCTCGGCCAGTCCGAGTTCGAGTCCGCCGATTCCGGCGAACAATCCCACCATGTTCCCGGTCGACGTCACGGCACCCTTTCTCGCTTTGCTCACGGAGCACGTTACTCGAGAAATCGGGCGACCCGTGCCGCGACGCGAGATGCAGTGATCACTGCCGCAGAAAGGCCGGGGCGGCTATCCGAAGGGACGCGACGACTCGAACGCGGCCTTCATCCGGGCCACGGCCGCGATCCTTGCGGCGATGCCCGGTTCGAGGTCACACGCACAGCCCCCGGACCCGTCTACGCCGAGTCCGACGAGGGCCTCGTCGAGTGCGGTGAGGAAGTCGTCGCAGGCGGCAGCGCACAGCGCTACCGCGAGGGAGCCCGGGTCGGACCCATCCACCCGGGCCGGCTCGACGATCTTCGTGGGAAAGCCGCTCATGGGTCTCCTCTACCTGATCGGGAGTGGGCCACGCGTAGCCCTCGGTAGATGAGACGCAGCCGGACAGGGGACGGTTCCGCGCCCCGGAAATACGCGCATTCGAGAGCAAACAACCGCTCTGAACTGGCGATTTGGCGTACAGCCGGATGTTCACGTAACTTATTCCAGGTCAGAGCGACACGGACACCGACCCGGCCCGCAGGGGCTCGGGAAAACGAGGTTGGACGCAGGCGCCTGATTACCTTGATTGAGAGCCTTCTGGTAAGGTCTCCAATCGCCCCTGAGATCGGATCGGCCGCGGATTTTGATTCCGAAAGCCCCCGATGTTAGGCTGGAACGGTTGCCCCGGAGCAATGCACTGACGGTGCGGAGTGATGGTGTGTGCGTGTTCTTTGAGAACTCAACAGTGTGCCGATGAATGTCAGTGCCAAATTTTTTATTTGGTGCGATCAGATCAGACGCCGACCATGGTGTCAAGCCGATGAGGTGTCGTGATGATCGTTGCTGACTGCCGCATTCTTCCGTCTGTGGTGGTCAGTGTTTTTGCTAGTTTGAGTTTTTTGCTAGTGATTCGGCTCTACGCTTATGGCTGATCAGCCCTTCGGGGTTTGGTTGAGAGTCTTCAACGGAGAGTTTGATCCTGGCTCAGGACGAACGCTGGCGGCGTGCTTAACACATGCAAGTCGAACGATGAAGCCCAGCTTGCTGGGTGGATTAGTGGCGAACGGGTGAGTAACACGTGGGTGATCTGCCCTGCACTTCGGGATAAGCCTGGGAAACTGGGTCTAATACCGGATAGGACCTTCTGCCGCATGGTGGGGGGTGGAAAGGTTTTCCGGTGCAGGATGGGCCCGCGGCCTATCAGCTTGTTGGTGGGGTAACGGCCCACCAAGGCGACGACGGGTAGCCGGCCTGAGAGGGCGACCGGCCACACTGGGACTGAGACACGGCCCAGACTCCTACGGGAGGCAGCAGTGGGGAATATTGCACAATGGGCGCAAGCCTGATGCAGCGACGCCGCGTGAGGGATGACGGCCTTCGGGTTGTAAACCTCTTTCAGTACCGACGAAGCGCAAGTGACGGTAGGTACAGAAGAAGCACCGGCCAACTACGTGCCAGCAGCCGCGGTAATACGTAGGGTGCGAGCGTTGTCCGGAATTACTGGGCGTAAAGAGCTCGTAGGCGGTTTGTCGCGTCGTCTGTGAAAACCCGCAGCTCAACTGCGGGCTTGCAGGCGATACGGGCAGACTTGAGTACTGCAGGGGAGACTGGAATTCCTGGTGTAGCGGTGAAATGCGCAGATATCAGGAGGAACACCGGTGGCGAAGGCGGGTCTCTGGGCAGTAACTGACGCTGAGGAGCGAAAGCGTGGGTAGCGAACAGGATTAGATACCCTGGTAGTCCACGCCGTAAACGGTGGGCGCTAGGTGTGGGTTTCCTTCCACGGGATCCGTGCCGTAGCTAACGCATTAAGCGCCCCGCCTGGGGAGTACGGCCGCAAGGCTAAAACTCAAAGGAATTGACGGGGGCCCGCACAAGCGGCGGAGCATGTGGATTAATTCGATGCAACGCGAAGAACCTTACCTGGGTTTGACATACACCGGACCGCCCCAGAGATGGGGTTTCCCTTGTGGTCGGTGTACAGGTGGTGCATGGCTGTCGTCAGCTCGTGTCGTGAGATGTTGGGTTAAGTCCCGCAACGAGCGCAACCCTTGTCCTGTGTTGCCAGCAAGTCAAGTTGGGGACTCGCAGGAGACTGCCGGGGTCAACTCGGAGGAAGGTGGGGACGACGTCAAGTCATCATGCCCCTTATGTCCAGGGCTTCACACATGCTACAATGGCCGGTACAGAGGGCTGCGATACCGCGAGGTGGAGCGAATCCCTTAAAGCCGGTCTCAGTTCGGATCGGGGTCTGCAACTCGACCCCGTGAAGTCGGAGTCGCTAGTAATCGCAGATCAGCAACGCTGCGGTGAATACGTTCCCGGGCCTTGTACACACCGCCCGTCACGTCATGAAAGTCGGTAACACCCGAAGCCGGTGGCCTAACCCCTCGTGGGAGGGAGCCGTCGAAGGTGGGATCGGCGATTGGGACGAAGTCGTAACAAGGTAGCCGTACCGGAAGGTGCGGCTGGATCACCTCCTTTCTAAGGAGCACTTCTCCCGTCGAGGGTTCACACAGGTGAAGTCCTCTCGGGCAGAGACTGTTTCGTTCCCACATGTGGAACGGCAGGAGCTCATGGGTGGAACGCTGGCAACCATCACCGCGCCGGCGGGGATCACATGTTCCCGTCGCGGTGGTTATATCGGTGCACTGTTGGGTCCTGAGAGAACACGCAATGTGTTTTGTCAGCGACGATGACCTGCGAAACAAGGAACTGGTTTTCTTGCGGTAGGGGTTGTTGTGTGTTGTTTGAGAACTGCACAGTGGACGCGAGCATCTTTGTTGTAAGTGTTTATGAGCGTACGGTGGATGCCTTGGCACCAGGAGCCGATGAAGGACGTGGGAGGCTGCGATATGCCTCGGGGAGCTGTCAACCGAGCTGTGATCCGAGGATTTCCGAATGGGGAAACCCAGCACGAGTGATGTCGTGTTACCCGCGCCTGAATATATAGGGCGTGTGGAGGGAACGTGGGGAAGTGAAACATCTCAGTACCCACAGGAAGAGAAAACAACATGTGATTCCGTGAGTAGTGGCGAGCGAAAGCGGAAGAGGCTAAACCGCGGGTGTGTGAGAGCTGGCAGGCGTTGCATCCGTGGGGTCGTGGGGCCCTTCTTCCCATCACTGTCATGGTGGGCGAGAGTAAGAAACCGGTGTGTTAGTCGAAGTGGTCTGGAACGGCCTGTCGTAGAGGGTGAGAATCCCGTAGACGAAAACACGCCGGCTCTCGTGGAGGGTACCCGAGTAGCAGCGGGCCCGTGAAATCTGCTGTGAATCCGTCGGGACCACCCGATAAGCCTGAATACTCCCTGGTGACCGATAGCGGACTAGTACCGTGAGGGAAAGGTGAAAAGTACCCCGGGAGGGGAGTGAAATAGTACCTGAAACCGTGCGCTTACAATCCGTCGGAGCCTTCGAGCAGTTTGGTCTGCTGGGGGTGACGGCGTGCCTTTTGAAGAATGAGCCTGCGAGTTAGTGGCATGTCGCGAGGTTAACCCGTGTGGGGTAGTCGTAGCGAAAGCGAGTCCGAACAGGGCGTATCAGTGGCATGTTCTAGACCCGAAGCGGAGTGATCTACCCATGGCCAGGGTGAAGCGACGGTAAGACGTCGTGGAGGCCCGAACCCACTTAGGTTGAAAACTGAGGGGATGAGCTGTGGGTAGGGGTGAAAGGCCAATCAAACTCCGTGATAGCTGGTTCTCCCCGAAATGCATTTAGGTGCAGCGTCGCGTGTTTCTCACCGGAGGTAGAGCTACTGGATGGTCTAGGGGGCCCACAAGCTTACCGAAATCAGCCAAACTCCGAATGCCGGTGAGTGAGAGCGCGGCAGTGAGACTGCGGGGGATAAGCTTCGTAGTCGAGAGGGAAACAGCCCAGATCGCCGGCTAAGGCCCCTAAGCGTGTACTAAGTGGAAAAGGATGTGGGATCGCTGAGACAACCAGGAGGTTGGCTTAGAAGCAGCCACCCTTGAAAGAGTGCGTAATAGCTCACTGGTCAAGTGGTTCTGCGCCGACAATGTAGCGGGGCTCAAGTACACCGCCGAAGCCGCGGCACTCACATGAGTCTGCTCGAATCCTGCGGGGTTCGAGCCAGATGTGTGGGTGGGTAGGGGAGCGTCGTGCCGCCGGGGAAGCGCCGGAGTGATCCAGGTGTGGAGGCGGCGCGAGTGAGAATGCAGGCATGAGTAGCGAAAGACGAGTGAGAAACTCGTCCGCCGAATGACCAAGGGTTCCTGGGCCAGGTTAATCCGCCCAGGGTGAGTCGGGACCTAAGGCGAGGCCGACAGGCGTAGTCGATGGACAACGGGTTGATATTCCCGTACCCGTGTGAACGCGCCCCTGGTGAATCAGTGATGCTAACCGTCCTGAAGCCGGCCGGTTCCTTCGGGAATCGGTTGTGTGGATGCACGGGACCCGATCTGGTAGTAGCCAAGCGATGGGGTGACGCAGGAAGGTAGTGGGGCCGGTCAGTGGTTGTACCGGTGTAAGCCTGTAGGGCGTGACATAGGCAAATCCGTGTCACATCAAGCCTGAGAGGTGATGCGTAGCCGAATGAGGCGAATTCCATGATCCTATGCTGCCGAGAAAAGCCTCTAGCGAGCTTTCACACGGCCCGTACCCCAAACCGACACAGGTGGTCAGGTAGAGAATACCGAGGCGATCGAGAGAACTGTGGTTAAGGAACTCGGCAAAATGCCCCCGTAACTTCGGGAGAAGGGGGACCACGCCCGGTGAAGACCTTCGCGGTCGGAGCTGGGGGTGGTCGCAGAGACCAGAGAGAAGCGACTGTTTACTAAAAACACAGGTCCGTGCGAAGTCGTAAGACGAGGTATACGGACTGACGCCTGCCCGGTGCTGGAAGGTTAAGAGGACCGGTCAGCGGAGCGATCCGCGAAGCTGAGAATTTAAGCCCCAGTAAACGGCGGTGGTAACTATAACCATCCTAAGGTAGCGAAATTCCTTGTCGGGTAAGTTCCGACCTGCACGAATGGCGTAACGACTTCTCTGCTGTCTCAACCACAGACTCGGCGAAATTGCATTACGAGTAAAGATGCTCGTTACGCGCGGCAGGACGAAAAGACCCCGGGACCTTCACTACAGCTTGGTATTGGTGTTCGGTTCGGTTTGTGTAGGATAGGTGGGAGACTGGGAAGCCCGCACGCCAGTGTGGGTGGAGTCGTTGTTGAAATACCACTCTGATCGTATTGGACCTCTAACCTCGGACCCTGATCGGGTTCAGGGACAGTGCCTGGTGGGTAGTTTAACTGGGGCGGTTGCCTCCCAAAATGTAACGGAGGCGCCCAAAGGTTCCCTCAGCCTGGTTGGCAATCAGGTGGCGAGTGCAAGTGCACAAGGGAGCTTGACTGTGAGACCGACAGGTCGAGCAGGGACGAAAGTCGGGACTAGTGATCCGGCACCGGCATGTGGAAGCGGTGTCGCTCAACGGATAAAAGGTACCCCGGGGATAACAGGCTGATCTTCCCCAAGAGTCCATATCGACGGGATGGTTTGGCACCTCGATGTCGGCTCGTCGCATCCTGGGGCTGGAGTAGGTCCCAAGGGTTGGGCTGTTCGCCCATTAAAGCGGCACGCGAGCTGGGTTTAGAACGTCGTGAGACAGTTCGGTCTCTATCCGCCGCGCGCGTTAGAAACTTGAGGAAGGCTGTCCCTAGTACGAGAGGACCGGGACGGACGAACCTCTGGTGTGCCAGTTGTCCCGCCAGGGGCACGGCTGGTTGGCTACGTTCGGAAGGGATAACCGCTGAAAGCATCTAAGCGGGAAGCCTGTTCCAAGATGAGGTTTCTCACCCCCTCGAGGGGGTAAGGCCCCCGGCAGACCACCGGGTTGATAGGCCGGAACTGGAAGTGCGGCAACGCATGCAGGTGACCGGTACTAATAGGCCGAGGACTTACCACGAAGAAGCTACGCGTCCACTGTGCGGTATCTGAAACAGCACACTCGATTCACACGCTTTCCGTGAATCGAGTGAGGGCGAAGCCCCCCAGAAAGGGGGGAACAGCGTTCACTCGATCATTCACGAGCGAAGCGAGTGGGTGTGTGTCGTTTCACAGAGTTACGGCGGCCATAGCGACAGGGAAACGCCCGGTCCCATTCCGAACCCGGAAGCTAAGCCTGTCTGCGCCGATGGTACTGCACCCGACAGGGTGTGGGAGAGTAGGACACCGCCGAACACCCGTTACCGGAAGCCCCCCGACACCGTCGAGGGGCTTCCGGCATTTCTGCATGCTCCGGCCCGTCCGCTCTTGTCCGTGGTCCGGCACAGGCGAATCATTGACTCCACGGTGGTCGCGATCGCCGGCCGTCGCGTGACGTCGATGGTGGACGGTGACGGGTCGGCCACAGAAGTCGTTGGGTGCGGGCTCGTCCCGCACGCGGAGGCGATGAAGATGTTCATTCAGGTCTGGCAGGGGACGGTTCGCGACGAGCAGGGACTGAAGGCCTGCCTGCAGCGGTGGACGGACGAGCTGCGCCCGGGCGCGGTGGGCTATCTGGGTAGCACGTCGGGATTCAGCGACGACGGCACCTTCGTGTCGGTGGCGCGGTTCGAATCCGAGGAGGCGGCCCGCCGGAACAGCGAGCGCCCGGAACAGGGCGAGTGGTGGGCCGAAGCGGAGCAGTGCTTCGACGGCGAGATCGTCGTCCATGACTGCCGTGACGTCGAGGTGTGGATGGAGGGTGGCTCCGACACCGCAGGGTTCGTTCAGGTGATGGAGGGGCACAGCCCCGATCTCGGGCGGATGAAGAGCCTGCTCGCGCAGGGCCAGGAACGGGTGCATCAGTTGCGCCCCGAGATCATCGGCGGCACGTTCGCCACCTACGGCGACGACGGATACGTCGAGACGGTGTACTTCTCGTCCGAGGACGAGGCGCGGGCCCACGAACGGATGGAGATTCCCGACGATCTGCGTCCACTGCTGGAGGAGGAGATGCGGCTACAGGGCGATGTGCACTACTACGACCTGCACGAACCCATTCTCACCTCGAGCGGCAGGTGATCCAGGGGAGAGCCGTCGGTAGGAAAGTCCGGGCCGTGACGACACGGCCCGGACAAGGGTTCAGGGTCTCGGCCTGTGGGGCAGGGCCCGGGTGAGCCGCGGCGCCCAGCCGTGGGACGGCCAACGCTTGAGCCCCAGCCGATCCGGCGTCAGGCGGGTGTCGACGAAGAGCTTCTCGAGTTCGGGATCGGCATCCCCGAGGAAGCGGTAGAGGATGGTGCCGCCGTTGTCCTCGGTGCGGGACGCCGCTTCCCAGCCGGTTGCCCGGTAGGCGCCGCGGACGATGTTGTCCGCGACCACCAGGATCGGCAGGCCGTCGATCCGGCGTGCCGACGCTCCGGCCGGCCACGGACGGTCGGCGAGTCCACGGACCTGCTCGGCGGAAGCCGATTTCGCCTCGGTGATCCGGAGTACGACGCACGGCGTGGGCAGCTCGGGTGCGGCCTCCGCGGAGTACTGACGAATCAGCTCCTCGACGGGACGTGCCACCCGGTCGGATTCCTCGCTGGCGCCGACGAGATTGGTCAGCACGAATTCGCCGTCGTGCGGTTCGAGCAACCCCAGTACCGAGACGAGGGCCTGGGCGGTGAAGCCGGCGGCGTGATCGGCGTCGACGGCCGGCGCCACCCGGTCGGCCACGATGTAGTGACCTACCGAGTAGCCGGAGTCGTAGACGGCACGGATCCGGCGCACGGCTGCGTCGGCTTCGGGGGTCTGCGCGGGAGCGGCTTCGCCGCCGGCGGCGAGTTTGTGGTCTTCGCCGAGCGCGGTCCACGTCAGGACGAACATCCGGTTCCCGCGGCCCTGTCCGACGTGCAGGACGGTATGGTCGCGCGGATCGACGAGGGCGTACACGTAGGCACCGAGCTGTTCGACGACCGTCGCCGGCAGCGGGTCCGGGGTGGGGGTGCGGTCGTCGACGTCGGTGACGATCTCGCGCAGGACGGCCAGTCGCAGTGCCACCGGCACGGTTCCGGCAGAGCCGCCGAACAGTTCACGGTTGGCTGCGTCCACGGAGGCGAAGGTGCGTCCGGTGTGGCGGGCCAGGGCGGCGAGCGCATGCGTGAACTCGGCGAGCCGCTGGCGAGGGTCCGCGGCGGTGTCGGGCAGCTCGTTGCTGGTCAGGAACATCTGGATCTCGGGGGACTCCAGAAGGATCTGGGCGATGTTCTGAGGAACTGTCCACACGGTACGCATGAGGCGACTGTAGGCCAGTCTTTCCCGGGCAGCGGGTTACGTGCTCAAACGCGCTGCACACGGATGTCGGTCACCGTGCGGTCACCGCATCGTGGTGTCGTGGACATGCCCCTGTGATGTGACGTCGGACACGTTCCGAGCGGTCGTGTGCTACACGAAGGGCACGATTCGCGGCACCCCTGCGCCCCGGGAGCGGCTCGTCGCTTAACGTAGACACGTGAGCATCCCAGTCCCCGATGCCGCGCGGTCTGCGGCGAGCCCAGCATCGAACTGGCCCGCGATTCTGACGTGGCGGGCGTACGACGTTCCTCGGATGGAATCGGTGCGTGTCCAACTAAGCGGCGATCGCATCAAGGCGGCGGGCCGGATCGTGGGCGCGCAGTGCGCGGAGCATCCCGCGTTCAGCGCGTCGTACGACCTCGTGACCGACGAGAACGGTGTCACGCGCCGGTTGTCGGTGCGCACCACCCTGGCCGCGGGTGAGAGGCACATGTCGATCAGCCGGTCCGAGGAGGGCATCTGGATGGTCGACAACGGCACCCAGCACCAGCGGTCGGCATTCGGCGGCGCACTCGACGTCGACGTCATCCTCAGCCCGTTCTTCAATGCGCTGCCGATCCGCCGCTACGGGCTGCAGTCCGGCGCGGACGAACTCGAGGTGCCAGTCGTCTACGTGAACCTGCTCGATCTCGGCATCGAGGAGGCCACCCTCGTCTACAGCAGCGCAGCCGACGGCATCCACGTCCTGTCCCCGGTGTCCAGTTCCTCGGTGACGGTCGACGGCGACGGCTTCGTCGTGAACTACCCCGGACTGGCGGGACGGATCTAGGACGGGTCGGTCAGGAGGTCGGTGCCCTCCACCGCCATCGCCAGTGCCAGAGCTGTGGACTCTCCGGGATGACTGCCGTGCCCGCTGGTCCCGGAGGTCAACCCGACCACCTGTACGCCGATGGGGAGATCACGGTCTCCTGGGGCAGGGACGGACACCGCCGGTACGCCCAGCACGCTGAACGGGATGCACATCTGCAGCAGTGGCCCGCGGAGGGCGGCGGGATCGCTGTCGAGCGGGGCCGACCGCAGCGGGGTCGTGACGGTGATCAGCGCGTCCAGCCCGTCGTCGCGCCGTAGCCGGCGCAGGACGTCGCGGCGCAACCGGGCGGCCGCCCGTACGGCCCGGACGTAGTCCGTCGCCGGACGGTCTCGCTGAGCCGCGAGCAGCGCCGCGGTGGCCGGCTGGTAGAGGTCCGGGTCGTTCTCGAACCAGCGCTGATGGGTTTCGTACGCCTCCGAGCCGGTGACGACGGGATAGACGCCGAGGAGGTCGTCGGTTTCCGGCAGGGTCACGTCCCGCACCTCGGCACCGAGATCGGTGAGGGTGCGGCAGACGCCGTCGAGCGCGGACTCGAATGCAGCGGGCACGTCCCAGATGCCGCCGCGCAGCCGTCCGATGCGCAGCCCCGAGACGGGTGTGCGCAGGTGTGCTATCCCGGGCAGCGCGCCCCAGGCCAGTGCCGCGTCGAGGACGTCGCGGGCGAGCAGACCCACGTGATCGAAGGTGGTGGACAACGGGAAGACCCCGTCGACCGGCAACGCGCCGAACGTGGGCTTGAGGCCGACGACTCCGCACAGCGCCGCCGGGGTGCGCACACTGCATCCGGTGTCGGTGCCCAGTGCCAGCGGCACGACGCCCTTGGCGACGAGCGCTGCCGACCCCGACGACGAGCCACCGGTGATGCGGGTGGGATCGTGCGGGTGCCGGGCCGGTCCGGCCGCGTTGACCAGGCCGCTGGGCCCGTACGCGAACTCGTGCAGGTGCGTCTTGGCGACTACGACGGCGCCGGCCTCGCGGAGCCGCTCGACGATCCTGGCGTCCTGCGCGGCCGGCGCGACGTCGGCGAGGACGTTGCTGCCGCAGCGGGTCGGCACGCCCGCGACGTCGATGTTGTCCTTGACGGCGACGGCGACGCCGTGCAGCGGACCGATCCAGTTGCCGGCCGCGAGCTCGGCATCGGCGCGGGCCGCCGATTCGAGGGCCGCGGCATCGTTGCGGGCGGCCACGAGATTCGACCACGGTGTGCCGTCGAGCGCGTCGAGGTCGGCCAGCACCTGCCGGACGTGTTCGGTGGCGGTCAGCTCGCCTTTCGCGAGTGCCGCGGTGATGTCGCGCAGTGTCACCGCGTCCACACCTCGCCGCGACGGCCCGCCTCGCGCAGCCGGGCGAGCCAGTCCTCGTCGCCGGGGACGACGCCGGTGACGGGTCGGCGGTCGCGTTGCTCGAACCGTCGCCGGGCGGCGTGACCGGCGGCGGTCAGCTCGGCGGTGCTGCCGTCGGCGAGTTGTTCGCGAGCGACACGCAGCACCTCGAGGGTCTCGTCGAGGGCTGTGAGCAGCGCCGGGGCGTTGCCCTCACACATCGCGTCGACCAACGTGGGGGTGGTTCCGGCGACCCGGGTGCCGTCGCGGAACGATCCCGCCGCCAGGCCCAGCGCCAGGTCGCCGCCGGCGGCCCCGGACAGTGCCAGTGCCTCGGCGAGCAGGTGGGGCAGGTGCGAGACGCGGGCGACCGCCGCGTCGTGCTCGCCCGATTCGGCGGGTACGACGACGGAACCGCAGTCGAGGGCGAGATCGGCGACCTGCGTCCACACGTCGGGATCGGTGTCGTCGTCGACGGTGACCACCCACACCGCGTCGCGGAACAGTCCCGCGAATCCCGCGGACCACCCGGACTCGGCGGTGCCGGCCATGGGATGACCCCCGACGAAGCGTGCGGAGAGCCCGTGGGCGGCGACGAGGGCGGCGACCTGCGACTTGACGCTGACGACGTCGGTCAGCGCCACGTGCGGGGCGTGCTCGGCGACCGCCGCGAGCACGGCGCCGACCGCGGGCACGGGCACGGCGACGACGACGAGGGCGTCGCATTCTGCGGCGCGCCGCAACGTGGCCGGCAGGTCGGTGGAGGCGTCGAATCCGTCGGCGCGGGCGGCTTCGACGGGCTCCGAGGAGCGGTTGTACCCCCAGGCCTCGCGGCCCGCGGCGACGGCCGCACGCAGCAACGATCCGCCGATCAGGCCGAGGCCGAGTACACACACGGGCGGGGTGGACGCGGAGGTGGGCACCCGACCAGGTTGGCACATCGCCCGCTGGACTTCATTCACGGGACCGCGCCGACTACCGTTGCGCCCATGGCTGCGCAGCGTGCGGGGAACAAGAGCCCTTCCGTGAGTTCGACTGAGGACCTCGACGGGTTCGGGGTCGCCGTGACGCGGGAGGACGGTCGCTGGAAGTGCAAGACACTGTCGGCGGCGGTGTTGACGAGCCTCGAGGTGGCCGACCGGGAGCTGCGCGAGTTGCGCAGCACCGGGGCGATCTTCGGGTTGCTCAACGTGGACGACGAGTTCTTCGTCATCGTCCGGCCGGCCCCGTCGGGCACGCGTCTGCTGCTGTCGGACGCGACGATGGCGGTCGACTACGACATCGCCGCCGACGTGCTCGATGCGCTGAACATCGAGATCCCGGACATCGACCCCGACGAGCTCGACGATATCGAGCCGTGGGAAGAGGGTGACCTGGGAATCCTGGCGGATCTGGGGCTGCCGGAGCCGGTGCTGGCGGTGATCGCCGCCGAGACCGACCTGTATCCGGACGAGCAGATCGACGAGATCGCCCAGCGGCTCGGGTTCGACGATGTGCTCGCCACGGCGCTGGACAAGCTGCGCCGCTAGATGGGCCTGCGCGACGACGAGGCGATGATCCGGGCCGCGTTGGAGGCGGCCGCCGCGGCGCCGGCCGGGGACGTGCCGGTGGGTGCCGTCCTGTTCGCCGCCGACGGGACCGAATTGGCCCGGGCGGCGAATTCGCGGGAGGCGACAGGCGATCCGACGGCGCACGCGGAGATCCTTGCGTTGCGGGCGGCCGCGAAGGTGCACGGCGACGGCTGGCGCCTCGAGGGCACGACGCTGGCCGTGACGCTGGAGCCGTGCACGATGTGCGCGGGCGCGCTGGTGCTGGCCAGGGTGCATCGCGTGGTGTTCGGGGCATGGGAGCCGAAGACGGGCGCGGTGGGGTCGCTGTGGGACGTGGTGCGTGATCGTCGGCTCACCCATCGTCCGCAGGTGCGCGGCGGGGTGCTCGAGAAGGAATGTGCCGCGGTGCTCGAGGACTTCTTCCGCGCGCAGCGGCTCCCGGAACGCTCGTGACCTGGGGATTTCAACTCCGGGACCGAATCCGGTAAAGTCGTGGGCGGTGGCGTGTCCGAGCGGCCTAAGGAGCACGCCTCGAAAGCGTGTGACGGGTAACCCCCGTCCGAGGGTTCAAATCCCTCCGCCACCGCCACGGGAACGGTCCCGGTCCGGTTCATTCGGACCGGGACCGTTCTCTTTGTCGCCGCCGCGCCGTTCCGGTCGCTTCGCCCGGCGGCGTGTCCGGACGAGACGTCGGCACTGCCTCATCCACTCTCGGCGACAGGCGCACGGCACCCTTCCAGAGCGTTGTGCAGCATCTCGTTGTCCAGGGCTCCGGGCGCGCCGACGACGACGATGCGGGTACGCGGGGGGTGGGTACCCCAGTCGCCGTCCAGGGTGAGGTCGACCCGGCTCCCGACCATCTGGAGGACCGCCCTGCGCCCCGGTGCGTCGGCGGGATCGACGAGCCCCTTGGCCCGGTAGACGGTGGTGGGCATCGCGGCCATCGCGGTGCGCAGCGCCTCCAGTGACAGCGGCCGGTCCGTCTCGTAGGTCCAGGTTCCGAACCCCTGCGTATGGTCGCCGTGCGTGCGGGCGGCGTCGCCGGCCGGGTCGAGGCGGCCCACGGACAGCAGGATGGGCAGCGGCACGTCGCCGTGCCGGGACTCGACGAGCCGGTAACGGTGGAACCGGTCGTCGAGCCAGGTCTTTATCCGGGCGATCGCGTCCGGGCCGACGAGGTCGACCTTGTTCAAGACGATCATGTCGGCGCAGGCCATCTGGAAGAGGCGGAGCTCCATGTGCTCGGGCGTCGTGAAGACGTGTTCCGCGTCCACCACACACAGCACGCTCTCGAGCCTGATCCCGGCGGGCAGGCCGGGGTTGTTGAAGGTCTGGACGATCCCTACGGGGTCGGCCACGCCGCTGGCCTCGAGAAGGACGTATTCCGGCCGTTCCGGGCGGGCGAGTACCGCGGCCACCGCCTCGACGAGGTCGTCGCGGACGGTACAGCACACGCAGCCGTTGGCGAGGCTGATCACGTCGCTGTGCACCCCGACGACCAGTTCCGCATCGATGTTCACGGTCCCGAAGTCGTTGACGAGCACCGCGACTCTCAGACCGTGGTCGCCGTTGAGGATGCGGTTGAGGAGCGTGGTCTTGCCGGCGCCGAGGAATCCGGTGAGGACGGTGACGGGGACGGGTGCGCTCACGCGGACTCCGGCGGCGGTGTTCTCGGCAGGCCGAGCGTCATCGCCGGGTCCATGGGGAGTGTCTCCCCGGTCGGTCTGGCGAACGGACGCATCTGGTCCTCGGGCGTGAACAACGCCGGATCGATCTCGAGATCGCGCACGGACTGTTCCTGGTTCGCGAAGAAGGGGTTCGTCACCGTGCTCGGTTCGGGCAGTTCGTCGTCGAAGTTGGTGTGCAGCAACCATTCGGGGGACGGACGCACTATGTTGGTGGTCTCCGGGAATGCGGCCTCGCGGATCCAGACGTGATCCTTGGTCACGTTGACGACGGTGTGGTCGATGCCGAACGCGAACATGCCCTTGTAGTGCAGACGCACGCCGGCGAGCATCTCGCCGACCAGCTCGCGGTCGTAGGAGACGTGGGTGGCCATCGCCAGTCGGGGCCGGACCAGGTTTGCGAGGTAACCGGCGCCGTAGTGACTCGTGTGGAAGTTGTCGAGCGTCAGGGCCGCCATGACAGGTGACACGCCCTGCTTCAGCGCCCACAGGTTGACCAGGTCGACGGCCATCTCCGTGACGAAGACGTCGACGCCTTGCGCATACTCGGCGGTGAGCCGATCGGGTTTGCCGTCGCCCGTCCACACGAACGACAGCCCGTTCCAGTCCAGCCGGTAGGCCGAGGCGCCGTCGATCGCATGCGATCTCCGCCAGTGGGTCACTTTCACGCCGTCGCGGTCGTAGCAGACACCACCGTCGTCGCGGAAATCGAATTCGGTCACCTCGATGTCGTAGCCGTCGGCCATCGGACCGATCGCCCAGGCCGCGGTCCAGGCGCCCATCTTCTTCAGGTGGTCGCACATGGCGGCCGTGCCCATCTCGGGCGTGCGTCCGGACGGACCGATGACGCGCAACGGCTTGAACCGTCCGTTGAACGGGGCGAACTGCCACAGGTAGGGCAGATCGCCGTAGTGATCGATGTGCAGGTGACTGATGAAGATGTCGTTGATCTCGGGTACCGGGACCTGGTTGGCCACGATGTTGCGTACCGAGCCGGGACCGAGGTCGAAGAACAGGCGCTTGGCAGGTCCGAGTTCGACCATCATGCACGTGCTGGCCTGCGACATCCGGGGCGGCCACGGGTTGCTGCCCATGAAGATGATGCGCATCTCGTCCGGGCCGAGTGGTTCCGTCTGCGGGATGTAGTTGTTGCGGTTCTTCACCGACGGCGTCGGCTGGTAGTACGGCGGCATGGAGATGCCGGTGCCCGGGGGCGCTCCGTATGCATTCGACTCGGCTGCCATGTGCCCGCTCCGATGAGTGCGCGTATTCCGACCCGATTTCGTCCCTACCGGACGTTCTCTGCTGCGCGGCCGGGCAAGGAGGCTGCTCACACCGCCGTCGGCCTCGGCGCAATGCCGAGTCCTCGTAACACCGTCGTCGGTGCGGACTCTACCTCTCGGGCCGTGCTGCGATCACAGGGTTGGGGAGATCGGTGGCCGGAAACCGCTGTGCCCGAGCGTCAGCCGGCCTGTGATTTCCCGGCCACCCGGGTTGCGAAGTCCGGCATCGGGGCGACGTCCCGCGGCGCCCAGCCGGGCGGGCCGAACGTATAGCCGAGCTTGTCGCGCAACCGCGCGGCAGCCCGCCAGTCACGCGCGATGGCCTGATATTCGTGCGTCTGCAGCCGCCAGATGTTGTAGGTGCCGACGGGCTTGGTGAGTCCGTACGTGGGGCGGTGGGTCTCGCGGCGGAAGGTGCCGAACAGGCGGTCCCAGATGATCAGGATGCCGCCGTAGTTGCGGTCGAGGTATTCGGGGTCGCACCCGTGGTGCACCCGATGGTGCGACGGGGTGTTGAAGACGAACTCGACGGGCCGGGGCAGCGTGCCCACCCGTTCGGTGTGCACGAAGAACTGGTACACGAGCGAGACGGAGAATCCGACGAACACCATCCACGGCGGGATGCCGAGGAAGGGCAGCGGCAGCCACATGAGGATCTCGCCGCTGTTGTTCCACTTCTGGCGCAGGGCGGTGGCGAAGTTGAAATACTCGCTCGAGTGGTGCGCCTGGTGGGTGGCCCACACGAGCCGCACCCGGTGCGCCGTCCGGTGGTACCAGTAGTAGAGCAGGTCGATACCGAGGAGCAGGATCACCCACGTGTACCAGGCGTTCGCCGGTAGGTGCCACGGCGCGAGATACACCCAGATCGCCGAGTAGCCGACGAGAGCCAGCACCTTCCAGGCGGCGCTGGTGCCGATGGAGACGAGTCCCATGGAGATGCTCGTGCGTGCGTCACGGGCCTCGTAGCCACCGCGGGGCGGGCGGGTGTGCCCGTCGGCGCCGGGTTCGACGTGCTCGAGGGTGCGCGCGGCGGCCCATTCGAGCGCGAGGAACAGCAGGAACGCCGGGATGGCCAGCGCGACGGGGTCGTGCAGGGGCTCGAGCAGCGACGCCCAGGACGCCGTCAGGGTCTCCCACATGCGGTCCTCCGGGAGTGATGTGAACAGGCGTCCAATCTACCGGAATGTGGTTCCGGTCACTACGGAGGTCCGGCGGTCAGTGGGGTAGCGGCCGGCCGTCCGGCCGCAGGCCGGCGAGGTAGATCGCGATCATCCGGGGCACGAGGGCGGGCACGACCTCGTCGACGAACTGCACGTGGGGGCGGGTGAGCCGGGCGATCGCCATGATCACCTCGATCGGCTGGACGTCGTCGCGGACGAGGCCGGCTCGCTGTGCGGTGTGGACGAGTTCGGTGACGCGCGCCTTGGTCTCCTCCCGGACCTCGAGGACGTCACCGGGCAGTTCCCGGTAGCTCTCGACGATGAGAGCCGGGATCAGGGCGCCGAGCCGCAACCGGACGGCGGTGCCGACGAATTCCGTCCAGGCACGTTCGGGGTCCGAGGCCATTGCGGCGAGGGCGTGCTCGGCGGCCGCGCCCGCCTCGGTGAGGGTACGACGGGCCACCGCATGGGCGAGATCGTCGCGCGTGGGGAAGTTGCGGTAGAGGGTGGCGATGCCGACGCCGGCCCGCTCGGCGATGGCGTCGAGGGGCGCGTCGTGTCCCCGTTCGGCGAGCACGTCGCGGGCGGCGAGGATCAGGGCCTCGCGTCGGCGGGCGGCGTCGGCGCGCATGCAGTCTCCTGTGGTCGGCGGGTTGACACCCACTCCTAGCGGAGGAATATACTCCACATAAACGGAGAGAAATCCTCCACTTCAAGGAGTCGTCATGGCCGCCTCGACCTCCGCCCCGGACCCCACCACCGCCCGGCACGCCCCGCCGGACGCCGTGCGTGTCGTCGGCGTCGTGCTCGCGCTCACCGCCGTGATCGCCCTGATGCTGTTCGCCTTCGCCGCCCCGGCGGTCGAGAGCGGTCCGCACGGGCTGAAGATCGGGGTGGTCGGACCGGATCCGGCCGTCGCCCGGATCGAGGCCGGTCTCGCCGACGCCCGGCCCGGCGCGTTCTCGCCGCAGCGATACGCCGACGTGGAGGCGCTGCGCACGGCGATCGAGCAGCGTGAGGTCGTCGGCGGTCTTGCCGTCGAACCGGACGGGCCCGCGATGTATGTCGCCGGCGCGGGCGGAGCCCCGGTCGCGCAGGTGCTGACCGCCACGGCCGCCGGACTGTCGCAGACGCTCGGCCGGCCCGTCCCCGTACGCGACGTCGTGCCACTGCCCGCCGACGACCCGGCCGGGGCCGGCCTGAACTCGCTGGCCCTGCCCCTGGTCCTCGGCGGTCTGGTACCGGCGATCGCTCTCGTCAGGTTGTTCCCCGGGCGCGTCGGCCTGCGAGTGCTCGGCGCGATCGGCTTCGCGGTGCTCGCGGGGCTGACTCTCACCGCCGTTCTGCAGTTCGGGTTCGGCAGCCTGACCGGGAACTACTGGGCGACCGCGGCGGCGCTCACGCTGAGCCTGGCCGCCGTCTCGCTGCCTCTGCTGGGCCTCGAGTCGCTCTTCGGTCTGCCCGGCTTCGGTGCCGGTGCGGTCCTGATGATGTTTCTCGGCAACCCGCTGTCGGGCTTCGCGACCACCGCGGCGTGGTTGCCGCAGGGATGGGGTGCCTTCGGCCAGTTGCTGCCACCGGGCGCCGCGGGGACCGCGGTCCGCTCGGTCGCGTTCTTCGACGGGCACGGCGGTGGGACGGCGGTGCTGGTGCTGAGCGCATGGGTCGTCGTCGGGCTCGCGCTGTGTGCAGTCTCGGCACGCCGGCGCACGGTCGCCGCGTGACCCCGATCGCCGGACGGGGCTCGCGCGCTTTTCCCCCGGTTTGGTAGGAATTCTGTGTCCGTCACCGCTGGCGGCGCAGAGTCGAACCGAGGAGCGCGACGTGCACATCACCGCCCGGGTGGACTATGCCGTGCGCACGCTGCTCGAACTCGCGGCGGCAGGCGAGGCGCCCGCCAAGGCCGAGAACCTGGCGCGGGCGCAGAATATCCCGCACAAGTTCCTCGAGGCGGTGCTCGGCGACCTGCGCCGGGGCGGTCTGGTGCACAGTCGCCGTGGCCCGGAGGGCGGGTACTGGCTGGCGCGCCCGGCCGAGGAGATCTCCGTCGCGGACATCATCCGCACGGTGGAGGGCCCGCTCGCGTCGGTGCGTGGCCAGCGGCCGGAGGATGTGGTCTACACCGGACCGGCCGAACGCCTGCGCGACGTGTGGATCGCGGTGCGGGTGAACCTGCGGGCCGTCCTCGAGGAAGTCACCCTCGCCGACGTCGTCGCGGACGATCTGCCACGGTTCGTATCCGACCTGACCGCCGACCCGGGCGCCTGGGAGCGTCGCCGCACGTGAGCGCCGCCACACCGCTCGGAGGGGTGTGGGCAAACGCATATTTTTGCAGGACTCTGCAAATTTGCAGGACTCTGCAAGGTGCGTACCGTGGAAGACGTGACCACTTCGCCCGGCCTGCGCGACCGCAAGAAGGCCGCCACGCGAGCAGCGCTCGTCGCGGCCGCGGCCGATCTTGCGCGGGAGAAGGGACTCGACGGTGTCACCGCCGACGCCATCGCCGCCCGGGCCGGGGTGTCCACCCGCACGTTCCACAACTACTTCGCCGGCAAGGAAGAGGCCGTCCTCGCACACCTCGAGGGGTTGGTGCACGCGTGGGTCGGGCGCCTGCACGCGCGGCCCGCCGGTGAGCCCGTGTGGGAATCGATGGAAGCCGTTGCACGGGAGATAGTTTCGGATCCCGGCGGGGACTTCGTGGAACTGTGCACGACCATGGAGCTGCTCGAACAGAGCCCCGCCCTGCTGGCGCGCCGGGTCGAGATGGAAGTGCGCGCCTCGCAACTGCTTGTCGAGGCCATCGCCGAGCGCACCGGCACCGACCCCCGGGTCGACCTGTATCCGAGTCTGGTCCGCTACGCCGCGGTCTCGGCCATGAAGTCGGCAGTCGAACTGTGGCTCGCCGGCACCTCGGGGGCGACGTCCCCCGAGGAGCTCGTCCTAGCCGCCTTCGAGCAACTGCGACAAGGCCTTTTCTAAGACATCTGCACGACACATCCGGAAGACGAGGTTCCCCGTGGCGACCTATCTCTATCGGATCGGCAAGTTCGCCTATCGGCGAAAAGGCACGGTCCTCTCCCTCTGGCTGGCGATCCTCGTCCTCTTCGGGGTGGGTGCGGCCACCCTGTCCGGACCGACGACGGACTCGTTCTCCATCCCGGGCACCCCCGCGCAGCAAACGCAGGACCTGCTCGCCGAACGGTTCCCGAACGCCGCGGACCCGACGAACGCGCTCAGCGCGCGCTACGTGTTCGCCGCCCCCGACGGGCAGACCCTCGACGAGCCGGACAACCTCGCGGCGATGAACGAGGTGCTCGCGGCGATCCGCGGCATCGACAAGGTGACCGCCGCCGCCAAGATCGACCCGGCCGTCGCCACCCCCGAGCAGCAGGCCGCCGTCCTCGTCGACCCCGTCACCGCGAACGCCGGTCTCGTCGAACAGATGAAGGCCGCCGCGGAGCAACAGGGCAAGCCGGAGGAGACCGCGCTCGCCGATGCGGCCGCGCTGTCGCCGCTGAGCCCGGACCGCACCGTCGGCTTCGTCACCGTCCCGTTCGAGGGCGGCTTCGGCGACGTCGACGACACGATGCGCGAGCAGATCGCCGCGGCCGCGGAGATCGGCCGGGACGCGGGCCTGAACGTCCAGGTCAGCGGAACCGCCGCCGCGGAGGCCGAGATGCCCGGTGGCGTCACCGAACTCATCGGCATCGGCATCGCCGCCGTCGTCCTCGCCATCACCTTCGGCTCGCTCGTCGCCGCGGGCCTGCCGTTGATCACCGCCATCATCGGCATCGCCATCGGCAGCCTCGGCATCACCGTCGCCACCGGCTTCGCCGACCTGAGCTCGATGACCCCGACGCTGGCGATCATGATCGGTCTCGCCGTCGCGATCGACTACTCGCTGTTCATCGTCTCCCGGTTCCGCCACGAGATCACCGTCACCGCCGACCGGGCGGAGGCGGCCGGACGTGCCGTGGGCACCGCAGGCTCGGCCGTCGTGTTCGCCGGCCTGACCGTGATCATCGCCCTGATGGCGCTGAGCGTGGTGGGGATCCCGTTCCTGTCCGCGATGGGATACGCGGCCGCCTTCACGGTGTTCATCGCCGTGCTCATCGCGATCACCCTGCTGCCCGCGATCCTCGGCCTGTTCGGGCGCAAGGCGTTCGCCGGCCGTATCCCGGGCCTGAAGGACCACGATCCGGAGGCCGACACCGACACGCCGAGCGCCGCCCAGCGCTACATCCGCTGGTCCACCGGCAAGCCGCTGATCCCGCTCGTCGCCGGCGTCCTGCTGCTCGGTCTGCTCGCGCTGCCCGGCGCGAACCTGCAGCTGGCGCTGCCCACCGAAGCGACCGGTGACCCGAAGACCAGCGCCCGGCAGGCCTACGACCTCGTGAACGAGGGCTTCGGTCCCGGCCGCAACGGTCCACTGCTCGTCGTCGCCGACGCCCGGGAAGCCACCGTCGCGCCGCAGGAGGCGTTCGGTGCGGTCGTGCAGCGTCTGTACGAGCAGGACGAGGTGGTCAACGCCCAGGTCGTCGCCGTCGACCAGGCCGGTGACACAGCGCAGATCATGGTCACGCCACGGTCGGGCCCCAGCGAGCCGGCGACGATGGACCTGGTGTCGAGCATCCGCGACCAGGAGGCGCAGCTCGACGACGAGATCGGTGTCTCCTACGGCGTCACTGGACAGACCGCCCTCGAGGGCGACGTGTCGGAG
Source organism: Rhodococcus indonesiensis (assembly GCF_047782815.1). Lineage (NCBI taxonomy): Bacteria > Bacillati > Actinomycetota > Actinomycetes > Mycobacteriales > Nocardiaceae > Rhodococcus > Rhodococcus indonesiensis. The sequence continues at coordinate 384,624 of NZ_CP180630.1, forward strand.
ACGCTGCAGAGTGCACTCGTGCCGTACCTCGCGGTGGTCGTGGGACTCGCGTTCATCCTGCTGATGCTCGTCTTCCGCTCGATCCTGGTGCCGCTGACCGCGACCCTCGGATTCCTGCTCAGCGTCCTGGCGACGTTCGGCGCGACCGTGGCGGTCTTCCAGGAGGGCTGGGGCGGGCTCGTCTCCAACCCGCAACCGATCGTCAGCTTCATGCCGATCTTCCTCATCGGTGTGGTGTTCGGGTTGGCGATGGACTACCAGGTCTTCCTGGTGACCCGCATGCGGGAGGAATTCGTCCACGGCGCCTCCGCGAAGGAAGCCGTGCGGATCGGCTTCGCCCACGGCGCCCGGGTGGTCACGGCCGCCGCGGTCATCATGATCTCGGTGTTCGCGGCCTTCATCGCCGAGCCGAACTCGTTCATCAAGTCGATCGGCTTCGCCCTCGCGGCGGCCGTGTTCTTCGACGCGTTCGTCGTGCGCATGGTGATCATCCCGGCGGTGATGGCGCTCCTCGGCGACAAGGCCTGGTGGCTGCCGAAGTGGCTCGACCGCATCCTGCCGAACGTGGACGTCGAGGGCGAGAAGCTCCGCCGTGAGCTGACCGCCCCCGAGCCCACCCGCGAGCCGGCGCACACATGACCGGGCCCGGACACCTCTTCCCCTCCCGCGGGAGCGGAAAAGGTGCCGGGAACCGGGCCGCTGCACCGGTAGCGTGGTGATCATGCTGGTCCGGTTGCTCCTGCGGTTCCTGCGCCCGCACCGCGGGGCGCTGCTCGCGGTGGTGCTGCTGCAGACGGTCGCCACCGGCACCATGCTGATCCTGCCGGCGCTCAACGCCGACCTGATCGATTACGGCGTCGCCCGCGGCGACATCGGCTACATCCTGTCCACCGGCGCGGTGATGCTGGCGATCAGCTCGGTGCAGATCGGCTGCTCGATCGGTTCGGTGTACTTCGCGGCGCGCACGGCCATGGCGGTCGGCCGCGACGTGCGGCTGGCCGTGCTCCGCCGCGTCGGCGGGTTCTCCGCCCGCGAGTTCGGCCGGTTCGGTGCGCCGTCGCTCATCACCCGCAACACCAACGACGTGCAGCAGGTGCAGATGCTCGTGCTGATGAGCTGCACCATCGTGGTGATGGCCCCGATCATGGGCATCGGGGGCATCGTCATGGCGCTGCGCGAGGACGTCGGCACGTCGCTGGTGCTCGTCGCCGCCGTGCCCGTTCTCGCGGTCACCATGTTCGTCCTGATCGCCCGGATGGTGCCGGCCTTCCGCGTGATGCAGGTGCGCATCGACGCCGTCAACCGGATTCTCCGCGAACAGATCACCGGGATCCGCGTGGTGCGGGCATTCGTCCGCGAGCACACCGAACGGGAGCGGTTCGAGGTCGCCAACGCGGAACTGACCGACACCGCGCTGCACGTCGGCCGCATCAACGCGCTGCTGTTCCCACTCGTGATGCTCATCGCCAACGCCACGAGCGTGGCCGTGCTGTGGTTCGGCGGCCACCGGATCGACACCGGCGACATGCAGGTCGGGTCTCTCACCGCGCTGCTGAGCTACATCATGCAGATCCTCATGGCGGTGATGATGACGTCGTTCGTGGCGATGATGGCGCCGCGCGCGGCAGTGTGCGCCGAGCGGATCCTCGACGTGCTCGACACCGAGTCGTCGCTGCCGACGCCGGCCCGGCCCGTCCGCACCCTCGGCTCACCCGTGACCCTCGAGCTGCGGAGCGCGGCGTTCGCGTACCCCGGTGCCGACGCGCCCGTCCTGCGCGACGTGACGTTCCGGGCCGAACCCGGCAGCACGACCGCCGTGATCGGCGGTACCGGCTCCGGCAAGACGACCCTGCTCCGGCTGATCCCGCGGCTGATCGACGTCACCGCCGGCTCGGTCCTGGTGGGCGGCACCGACGTGCGTGACCTGGATCCGCAGGTGCTGCGCGCCGCGATCGGTCTCGTACCGCAGCGGGCGTACCTGTTCTCCGGGACCGTCGCCGAGAACCTGCGGTACGGCCGCGCCGACGCCACCGACGACGAACTCTGGCACGCCCTCGAGGTCGCGCAGGCGGCGGACTTCGTCCGGGCGATGCCGGCGGGACTCGACACCCTCGTCGCCCAGGGCGGCACGACGGTCTCGGGCGGGCAGCGCCAGCGCCTGGCCATCGCCCGGGCACTGGTCCGCCGGCCGTCGATCTACCTGTTCGACGACGCGTTCTCGGCCCTGGATCAGGCCACCGACGCGCGGCTGCGGGAGGCACTGTTCCCGGAGACCCGCGATGCGTGCGTCGTGGTCGTCGCGCAACGGGTGTCCACGGTGCTCGACGCCGACCGCATCGTCGTTCTGGACGGCGGGGCCGTCGTCGGCTCGGGCACGCATCTGGAGCTGCTCGCGAGCTGCCCGACCTACGCCGAGATCGTCGAGTCGCAGCGCATGGTGAACGCATGACCGAGCGCAAGGAGGCGGGACCGCGGCTCGGGGGTGTGGACCCGGGCGCACCGGAGAACCGGGCGCGACAGAAGTGGCCGGCCACCAAACGGCTCGTCGGCCTGTTGCGGCCGCATCGGTGGGCCGCATCCGCGGTGCTCGTCCTGGCCGTGCTCGGGGTGGTGGCGTCGTCGGTGGCGCCCCGGGTTCTCGGTCACGCGACCGACCTGATCTTCAGCGGGGTGATCGGCCGGCAGCTGCCCGCCGGGCTGTCGAAGGAGCAGGCCGTCGAGGCGCTGCGCGCGCAGGGACGCGACCAGTTCGCGGAGATGGTGTCGGCGATGTCGCTCGTGCCGGGCGCGGGCATCGACTTCGCCGCCCTCGGCCGCACCCTTGTGTTCGTACTCGCGCTGTATCTGCTGTCGTCGGGCCTGATCTGGCTGGCGGCGTACGGACTCAACGAGATCGTCCAGCGCGTCATCCGCGACCTGCGCTCGCGGGTGGAACGCAAGGTGCATGCGCTGCCGCTGCGTTATTTCGACTCCCACTCCCGCGGTGACCTGCTCAGCCGCGTCACCAACGACATCGACAACATCTCGCAGGGTCTGCAGCAGTCGATCAGCCAGCTGGTGCTGGCGGTGCTCACCCTGCTCGGCCTCGTCGTGATGATGGTGTGGATCTCGCCGCTGCTCGCACTCGTCGCCATCCTCATGGTGCCGGCGTCGGTGGTGGTGACCGCAGTGGTGGCGAAGCGGTCGAAGCGGCACTTCGTGACCCAGTGGAAGACCACCGGCAACCTCAACGGTCAGATCGAGGAGGCTTTCACCGGCCACGAACTCGTCACCGCGTTCGGCCGCACCGCCGAGGTCGAGCGCCGCTTCACCGAAACCAACGACGAATTGTTCCGGGCCGGGTTCCGGGCCCAGTTCGTCTCCGGACTGGTGATGCCGCTGGTGATGTTCATGAGCAATCTCAGCTACGTCGCGATCGCCGTGCTCGGCGGATTGCGGGTCGCGTCGGGCACCGTCAGTCTCGGCGAGGTGCAGGCCCTGATCCAGTACTCGCGCCAGCTCGGTCAGCCGCTCGGTCAGATCGGCGCGATGGTCAATCTGCTGCAGTCCGCGGCGGCGTCCGCCGAGCGGGTCTTCGAGATCCTCGACGAACCCGAACAGGAACCCGATCCGCCGGCCCCCGTCACTCCGTGGGGGCGGTACGGCCTGGTCGAGTTCGAGGACGTCTCGTTCTCGTACCTGCCGGAGCAGCCGCTGATCGAGCATCTCGACCTGCGGGTCGAGCCGGGGCAGATGGTCGCGATCGTCGGACCGACCGGCGCCGGCAAGACCACGCTGGTGAACCTGATCCTGCGCTTCTACGAACTGGATTCGGGACGCATCCTCGTCGACGGCGTGGACGTCACGACCATGAGCCGCGACGAGCTGCGCTCGCGCATCGGGATGGTGCTGCAGGACACCTGGCTGTTCGGCGGCACCATCCGCGACAACATCGCCTACGGCCGGCCGGACGCCACCGAGGACCAGATCCTCGAGGCCGCACGCATCAGCTACGTCGACCGGTTCGTGCGGTCCCTGCCCGACGGCTACGACACCGTGATCGACGAGGATGCCGGCAACATCAGCGCGGGGGAGCGGCAGCTGATCACCACCGCCCGCGCCTTCCTCGCGCAACCGTCCATCCTGATCCTCGACGAGGCCACCAGCTCGGTCGACACCCGCACCGAGCTGCTCGTGCAGCACGCGACGGCGGTACTGCGCCGGGACCGCACCAGTTTCGTGATCGCGCATCGGCTCTCGACCATCCGCGACGCGGACCGGATCGTGGTGATGGAACACGGACGCATCGTGGAACAGGGCACGCACGACGAACTCCTCCGAGCGGGCGGTGCCTACTTCCGGTTGTACGACGCGCAGTTCCGCGCCCTCGTGGAGTGACGGGCGGCAGGATCGCCGCGCCGAGTGTGGATCCGCGCCCGGCACAGCCGGAGCGGATTCCGGACCGGCGAGCAAATTCCCGGCGGGGAGGCCGGATCGTCCTTCACCCGCGCGTCACGTCCACGGCCCGGGGGTGCTCGGCGACGGCCAACCGGCGGGCCCGCACCAGCGCGACGGCGAACGCCGGGACGGCGAGCGCGAACAGCGGCAGGCTCGCGCCGGTGGCGGGTTCGAGCACCACGAGCAGCACCGGCAGCGCGAAGCCGAGGTAGGTGCCGACGTAGAAGACGCCGGTCAGCGTCCCACGTGAGGTCTTCGGCGCGAGCGACTCGAGGTCGAGCAGGCCCTCGCGCAGGCACAGCCCGTACGCCACCCCGAGCACGGGTGCCGCGACGGGCAGCAACCACAGCGGCGGGTGCGTCCCGCCGGCGCCGACGAGGAGGAACCCGAGCCCCGCGAGGACGGCGCCGACCGTCCCGGCCTGCGGTCCCCACTCGCGTCGCCGTGCCGCCGCCTGCACGACGATCCCGGAGCCCAGGGCGAGCAGCGCCGCGGCGCCGGTCAGGGCCGGACCTGCGTACTCGCTCGAGATCCTGGCCGGGAAGGTCACGAATGCGACTGTGACGCAGGCGAACACCCAGGGCGCCAGCGGCAACGACCAGGACAGCGCGCCGGCGACCGACCGGTCGTGCCCCGGCACGACCGGTTGCAGTTCCGCCGCCGCGTAGTGCGCGGACCGGCTCCACACCGCCGCGGCGGCGACAGCCGCCGCCGACAGCACGGCCGAGAGCACGAAGGGGAGAGAGAGCGGTCGCGGACCGAACTCGGCGAGCAGACCGGACACGAAGGGCCCCAGGGCGAATCCGGAGCTGAGGGCGACGCCGGCGAGCACCGTGCCGACCTTCCCGCGCAGATCCGTGGCCCACGCCGTACCCGCACCGATGGCCAGCCCTGCGCCGATCCCGACGACGAGACGGCCCGCGACGAGTCCGGCGGCGTCGTGCCGGACGAGCAGCAGCACGGTACCGGCGAGGGCGATCGTCGCGCCGGGGAGCACCACCGCGGCTCGGCCGACCCGGTCCGAGAGAGCGCCGCCGCCGACGAGCCCGGGCAGCAGTCCGAGCGCATAGATGCCGAACACCGCGTCGAGCAGTGCGCGCGAGAGTCCTTCGTGCTCGCGCAGGACGGGGATCATCGCGGCGAAGTGGTTCGCGGCCCATCCGGTGGTGACGAGGACGGCCAGCACGCCGGCCAGGGCCCGGCTCAGCTGTCGTGCCGATGCTGCGGTCATCCGTCTGTCCTCTCGTCGGGGCCGACCCGTCACGCTAACCGATCGGCCGCTCGGGCCGGACCGGCGGTCAGCGCAGCACCTCCCCGGCGGTCCGCCGGACGACGTCGGTGAGTGCGTCGAGGACCGGCGACTCGAGCCGCCAGCGCTGCCAGTACAGCGGCACGTCGAACGGATCGTCCGCGGCGAGGAACACGAGTCCGTCGGTGTGGGTGAGCATCGGTTCCGGCAGCATGCCCCAGCCCAGACCGAGCCGCGCAGCCTCGACGAACTCGGCGGCGCCCGGCACATAGTGCCGCGGCGGATCGAGGCGGTGCCGGGTGCGGCGCCGCAGGAACCGGTCCTGCAGGTCGTCCTTGCGGTCGAAGGTGAGCATCGGGGCGTGCCGCAGGGCCTCGGCGTCCGGTCCGCCGGGAAACCAGCGGTCCGCGAAGTCGATGCTCGCCATCGCGTGATACCGCATGGCGCCGAGCTTTTCGGAGACGCATCCCTGCACCGGTTCGGGCACCGACGTCACGGCGGCCATCGCGGTGCCGTCCCGCAGCCGCGCGGGGGCGTGGTACTCGTCCTCCCGGTGCAGTTCGAACAGGGCGCGGTGGCGCTCGGGCATGCGGGCCAGGGCGCGCAGCATCCACGTCGACATCGAGTCGGCGTTGACGACGAGGGGAACCGACACGTACTCGTCCCGGCCGGCGGTGAGGCCGAGTGCCTCGGCGGTGTCCTGCTCGAGGCGCGCCACCTGACGGGCCAGTCGCATCACGGCCTCACCGGCGGCCGTCGCGGACACCGGCCTGGTGCGCCGCACCAGGACCCGGCCGACGTGCTGCTCGAGCGTCTTGATCCGCTGGCTCACCGCGGAGGGGGTGAGGCGCAGAGCCGCGGCCGCGCCGTCGAAGGTGCCCTCGTCCAGCACCGCGGCGAAGGTCCGCAGCTGCGCGAAGTCCAGATCCACGTGAAGAAACTCTAACGGTAGTGAAGAAAAATCAACTGTTCTTCATCGAGCCGGATTCCTAGCGTGGGAGACATGCACCTCGTCGTCGCCGGATTCCTCACCGGCCTGTCGCTCATCGTCGCGATCGGTGCGCAGAACGCATTCGTGCTGCGCCTGGCGATCGCCCGGCGGCACGTGCTGCCGGTGATCGCGGTCTGCGCGCTGTCCGACGCGATCCTCGTCGCCGCCGGCATTGCCGGCATCGCCACGGTGCTCGACCGGGTTCCCGGCGCGCTCGGGGTGATCCGCTGGGCCGGCGCGGCGTTCCTCGTGGGCTACGGCCTGCTCGCGGCGCGGCGGGCGCTGCGTCCGGCGGCCCTGACCGCCGCGGCCGGCGGTCCCGTCACCGTCGGCACAGCACTGGCCACCTGCCTGGCGCTGACCTGGCTCAACCCGCACGTCTACCTCGACACCGTGCTGATGCTCGGCTCCGTCGCCAACCATCACGGGGACCCGGGACGCTGGTGGTTCGGCGCCGGCGCGGCGCTGGCCAGCGTCGTGTGGTTCCTCGGGCTCGGTTACGGAGCCGCGCTGCTGCGCGGGGTGTTCGCGAAACCCGCCTCGTGGCGCGTGCTCGACGGTGGCATCGCCGTGCTCATGGTCGGCCTCGGCGTCGGCATGGTGGCGGGCTGACGCCGAGGCAGCGTCGATCCTCGGTCAATCCTTGACCAGCGCGAACCGGCGCCCGCTGATCTCGCTCGCGGTGACCTCGACGAAGTTGTACTTCGGAGTGGGCACCCAGGCTTGCAGACCCAGTTCCTCGGCCTCCTGGATCTCGTTGTAACGAACCAGGTTTCGAGCCCGTCCGTGCAGCACCACGCTCCAGGCCCGGTCCTGCTCCACGTGGTCGGCTTCGAAGGCCACTTCGGCGTTCAACGTCAGTTCGACCAGTTTGCTGCCCTCGGCCGTCCGGAAGTACAGCTTCCGGTCGCGCACCGCGTAGTTGATCGGGAAGACGTCGGGCCGTCCGCCCGAGACCACGACGAGCCGGCCGATCCGCTCGGTGCCGAGCAGTTCCCAGCTCTCCTCGTCGCTCAGGACCACGACGGGATCGTCGACGTTCGGCTCACTCATGGCTCCTCCGATCCGGCGGCGTGCGCCTCGATATCACCGCTTCCAGCACATCACGAATCCGGGCGCGGCACAGGCGGATCGTGCGTCGAATCGCGCGGCATCCGTCACATCGATAGCGTGGGAGCCGCCCGACCTCACCGAGGAGCGTGCGAGATGACCCTGGCCACCACGTGGCACACCCGCGGCGCCGACGCCGTCGCGGCGGCCCTCGACGTCGACCCCGCGGTGGGGTTGTCCACCGGCGCGGTCGAGGAACGCCGGCGCGAACACGGGCCCAACGCCCTCGTCGAGGCGCCGACCGTGCCCGGCTGGCGCAAGGTGCTCGCCCTGCTCGCCGACCGGATGACCCTCGTTCTCGTCGTCGCGGCCGTGGTCAGCGCCGTGGTCTCGCGCGAATGGGAGACCCCCGTGGTCATCCTCGCCGTCATCACCCTCAACACCGTCCTGAACTACGTGCAGGAGCGACGCGCCGAGAACAGCCTGCAGGCGCTGCGGCAGATGGCCGTCGACACCGCCCGTGTCCGCCGCGACGGCCGCGAACAGCACCTGCCGCGCACCGAACTGGTGCCCGGCGACGTCGTGCTCCTCGAGGCCGGCGACTCCGTGCCCGCCGACGGCCGGGTCGTCACGGCGGCACGGTTGCAGGTCGCCGAGTCCGCGCTCACCGGTGAGTCCCATCCCGTCGACAAGACCGTCGAGCCCGTCGACGACGAGCAGGCCCCGCTGGGCGACCGCGCCGACATGCTGTTCATGAACACCGACATCACCCGGGGCCGGGGCACGATGGTGGTCACGGCCACGGGGATGCAGACCGAGATCGGCGCGATCGCCACCCTGCTCGGTACCGCGGGGGTGGAGAAGACCCCGCTGCAGCGCCGCATCGACCAGCTTGCCAAGACCCTCACCGTCGTCGCCCTCACCGTCGTCGCCGTCGTGTTCGTGCTCGGTCTGCTGCGCGGGCAGTCGTGGTCCGACCTGCTGATCACCGCGGTCTCGCTCGCCGTCGCCACCATCCCCGAGGGGCTGACCGCGGTCGTCGCGTTCACCCTCGCGATGGGAGCGTCGCGACTCGCCGCGCGCGGCGCCATCGTCAAACGGCTCGCGGCCGTCGAGACCCTGGGCAGCACCACCCACATCGCCACCGACAAGACCGGCACCCTCACCCTCAACGAGATGACGGTGCAGCGGCTGCTGGCCCGCGGCCGCAGCTTCCGCGTCACCGGAACCGGATACGAAACCAACGGCAAGATCCTAGTCGGCGACGGGCTGCCGGCCCCGGACCTGACCGCGCCGCTGCTCGGGATGGCACTGTGCAACGACGCCGTCGTCCGCGACGGGGTGCTCGTCGGCGATCCCACCGAGGGCGCGCTGGTGGTGCTCGCCGAGAAGGGCGGCATCGACGTCGAGGGGGCGCGCCTCGCGGTGCCGCGGCTGGCGGAGGTGCCGTTCGACTCCGCCTACAAGTACATGGCGACCTTCCACGCCCTGCCCGAGGGTGGTTACCGGTGCTTCGCCAAGGGGGCACCCGGTGCACTGCTGGACCGCGCCACCGCGATGCTCGACGGGGACGGCCCCGTCCCGCTGGACGACCGCCGCCGCGACCGCCTCCGTGCCGCGGTGCAGTCGCTCGCCGCCGAGGGGCTGCGCACCCTGATGATCGCCGGCCGGGACCTGCACGCGGTGCCGCGGGGCGACGCGGAGGCCCTGCAGCGTGCGGTGTCCGACCTGACCCTCTACGCCGTGGTCGGCATCGTCGATCCACCGCGGACGGAGGCCGAGCGGGCCATCGAGGTGGCCCATGCCGCCGGCATCGAGGTGCACATGATCACCGGCGACCACCTCGTGACCGCGTCGGCGATCGCCGGCCGGCTGGGCATCGGTGGTGCCGCGGCCACCGGCGCCGACCTCGATGCTCTGAACGACGACGAGTTGCGCTCCCGGGCAGCAGATTTCGGAGTACTGGCCCGGGTGGCTCCGGAGCACAAGATCCGAGTCGTCAAGGCGCTGCAGGCGAACGGGGAGGTCGTCGCCATGACCGGCGACGGCGTCAACGACGCGCCGGCTCTCGAACAGGCCGACATCGGTGTCGCCATGGGCATCACCGGCACCGACGTGTCCAAGAGCGCGGCCGACATGATCCTCACCGACGACAACTTCGCGACCATCGTCGCCGCGGTCGAGGAAGGCCGCGGCATCTACGCCAACATCGTCAAGTTCGTGAAGTTCCAGCTGACCACGGCGTGGGGGTTCGTGCTGATCTTCCTCGTCTCCGGGGCGCTCGGGCTGGCCGGGGGCGCACCGTTCACGGCGCTGCAGATCCTGTGGGTCAACATCATCATGGACGGCCCGCCGGCCCTCGCCCTCGGCGTCGACCCCACGGAACCGGGCACCATGTCCCGGCCGCCGCGGCCGGCGCGCGAGCGTCTGCTCAGCCGCGACCGGCTCCGTCGCATCCTGGGACTGGGCATCGTCATGACCGCCGGAACCGTCGCGGTCCTGCACTACGCGCCGCAGTGGTTCCCCGAGAGCGCCGACGATCCGCTGTTCGCCACCACCCTCGCGTTCACCACCTTCGTCTTCTTCCAGGTGTTCAACCTGCTCAACGTCCGCTCGGAGCTCGGCTCGGTGTTCTCGCTGCAGACCCTCACCAACCACAGCATCTGGATCGCGCTCATCGTGGTGGTCGTCCTGCAGGTGTGCGTGGTCCAGACGGCATTCCTGCAGGGCTTCTTCGACACCACCGCGCTCACCTCGCAGCAGTGGGCGCTCGCCGTCGGCGTCGGGTCCTCGGTGCTGTGGGTGGACGAACTCGTCAAGGCCACCGGGCGGAGCATGCGGCGCCGGCGTGGTGACCTGCACGCCCGATCGGGCGCATAGTGGAAGTGGTGTCGCCCTCCGACGAGCACCGCAGGACGCGGAGGTGGGAACGATGGATATGGGCTGGATGCACATGCTGCACATGCTGATGATGCAGATGCACCACATGCTGATGCCAGGAATGCCGATGCACCACATGATGCCGATGTGACGGCATCACCTGATGCAGAGGTGACGGCGGCGCCCGGGTCAGCCGTGCGGGTGCCCGCCCTCGTGCGGATCCCTGTGCATGCTCTTGTAGAGGTGGTGGCTGTACACCTGGAAGCCGAGCATCGCCTCGGTGTACTCCCGGCGCTCCGCGGTGGTCACGGCGTCGGTCAGGGCGACGATCCGTTCCAGGCGGGACTGCAGCTGCCGGTGCAGCTCGGCGGACAGGAAGGCGTAGAGCTTCTCGATCGAGCCTGTCTCGATCGCGCGCTCGGCGAGCGGGATCACCGGGCCGACGTCGCCGCCCGCAGGCTTCACGCCGGTGAACGAGGCGCCCTCGCCCGCACGGTGCAGCCGGACCACGGTGTCGAAGAAGTAGAGATCGGCCACCTCGTGGGCGATCGGGCCCTCGGCGCGCGCGGCTGTCGCCCGTTCGAACGCCGTGCGCACCTCGTCCTCGGCTTCGAGCGGAACGAACGGCAGGATCAGCTCGACGTTGTCGTCGCCCAGGGCCGCTTCGGCGGCCTTGACGACGGGACCGTCCATGGAATCGCAATGGGGAGGCACGGAGTGCTCCTTCCGACGATCGGCGAACACGCTCGGTCCCAGGCTAGTGCCGTGGTGTGGCCGGCGTCGAAGGGGCGGGCCGCGAGCGCCTCGGCGGGGTCCGGGCGGAGGCGTGCGGGTCGATCGTGCCGGACGAGGTCCGGGCCGACACCGTACATACGGTACGTACGGCGTGGGAGGTCCGCGCCGCGGGGTCGGCCACGCCCGAGCCTCGCGTCGGCCGGCGGCCGGGTTCGTCGCCGGGATGCGAACGACTGTTGACACGGGGGCGCGCGGCGGCGAACGTGGACGCATGAGGCGACGTCCCCGCGTCGACGTGCATCAACATGTGTGGCCGGCGTCCTTCGTCGACGCCCTCCGGGCGCGCAGTGCGCCGCCCCGGCTCGACGGCTGGGTGCTGCACCTGCCGGGGGAGCCGCCGTACCGGGTCGACCCCGCCGATCATTCGGTCGCTGCGCGGACCGCCCTCGCGGTCCGGGACGGAATCGACCTGGCGTTGGTGTCGCTGTCGAGCCCGCTCGGGATCGAGGAGCTGCCCGCCGAGGAGTCCCGGCCGCTGCTCGACGCGTATCACGAGGGGGCGTTGAGCCTGCCCGACCGGTTCGGGGTGTGGGCCGCAGCCGGTCTCGCCGAACCCGACCCGGAGACGCTGCGTGAGGTTCTCGCGGCCGGGTGCGTGGGTCTGCAGCTGCCGGCGACGGCCCTGGCCGACTCGGCGGGCTTCGACCGGTGCGCGCCGCTGCTGGCGGAACTCGAGCGGGTACACAAGCCGCTGTTCGTGCATCCCGGTCCGGCCGCCGCGCCCGACGCTCCGCCGTGGTGGCCGGCGATGGTGTCGTACGTGACCCAGATGCACACCGCCTGGTTCGCCTGGCACGAGTTCGGGTCGCGCCGGTTCCCGGCGCTGCGGGTGCTGTTCGCGATGCTCGCCGGCCTGGCCCCGTTGCATGCCGATCGGATGGCGATGCGCGGCGGTCCCGGCAGCATCCCCGGGGCCGGGGTCTATGTGGAGACGTCGTCGTACGGGCGGGAGGTCGTCGCTGCGGTGACCGCGCGCCTGGGCGAGGACCGGGTGCTGCTCGGCTCCGACCGGCCCTACGCGCCGCCCCTGGTGCTCGGCGGTGCCGCCGGCATGCGCCTGCGGACGGACAACCCGGCGCGCTTCTTCGCAGCAAAAGTGCCTGCGCAGAACTCTTGACGCGCGGACCCGGCCGGGGTGGCATGGTCGTCGTGACATTCTCGGTGAACGCGCGGCAGCGCGGACTGTGCACGGCGTCGGCCCGTGCCGCCGAGTCGTGTCCCGGCTGTCGTCGCTGAATCCGTCCCTGTCCAGCCCAGCCCGGGGCACGTCCGTGCCTCCTCGTTCCAGGACTTCTCCATGCTCTCCACTTCTGCCCTGCCGGCGCGCGCCGACCTCACCTCTCTCGCCCTGCGGATCGCGAACGATCCCGCCCGCTGGATGCCGATCGTTCGATTTGACGAGCAGCAGCGTTGGTACACGCGCCTGGTCGTTGCCGACGACCACGAAGTGTGGCTGCTTTCGTGGCTGCCTGGGCAGAGAACCGAAATCCACGATCACGGCGACAGCGCGGGCGCCTTCGCGGTGGCGCAGGGTGTGCTGATGGAGACCACCGTCTGCACCCCGGCGGACAGGGGTCTCGATGAGGTCGAAGTAGGGTTGTCACGCAAGAGGATTCGCGCCGGTACGGCTCGCGGATTCGGTGCCGATCACGTCCACGAGGTGACGAACGACACGGATTCTCCGGCCGTCAGCATTCACGTGTACGCGCCTGCCCTGACGACGATGAACCGGTACCGGATCGACGACGGGGTGCTCCGGCTGCGCGCATCCGAACGGGCCGGCGCGAACTGGTGAATTCTGTCGCCTGTCCCGGTCGTGTCGGTCTTCGAAGTCTTTGTTGCAGAAGGGTTTCGGATATCTTCGCTGCGGGTGCGGCAGCCGGCCCGCAGCGCGATCTGCGCGCCCCGTCCCGGGCGCGGCGGGTCGTGGACCGATCCTTCGCAGGGCGCGGCTCGTGCCGGGGTGGCCGAACTCACGTCCTCTCGATTCGAGGTCGAATCGGCATGTGCAAGAGAATGGAGACTCGGCTGGTCTCGCACGCCGATCCAGCGCATCCCGCACTATTCGAAGGTTCCCGCTCATGACGACGACGGCATCCGCATGCCCACCTGCCTCCGCAGCGCCGGGGGCCGTCCACGAAACCGCGACGACACCGCACGCCCGATCGCGGCGGGCCCGCGCGATGTGGGCGCTCGCCCTCGGCGGATTCGGCATCGGGACCACCGAGTTCGTCGCGATGGGCCTGCTGCCCGACATCGCGACCGGCCTCGGGGTCTCCGAACCTACCGCCGGGCACGTCGTGTCGGCGTACGCGGCCGGTGTCGTCGTCGGTGCGCCGCTGATCGCGGCGCTCACCGCCCGGTTGCCACGCAAGACGCTGCTGATCGCGCTCATGATCGCCTTCACCGTCGGCAATGCGGCGACGGTGCTCGCGCCGAGTTACGGACTGCTCGTCGCCTCCCGGTTCGTCGCCGGGCTGCCGCACGGTGCGTACTTCGGGGTCGCCGCGCTCGTCGCCGCGCATCTGGCCGGCCGCGGGCAGCGCGCCCGGGCGGTGGCGCTGGTGATGATGGGCCTGTCGGTGGCGAACGTCGTGGGGGTGCCGGTCGCGTCGTGGCTCGGCATGGCGCTGGGCTGGCGCTCGGCGTTCGCGTTGGTGGCGGTGATCGGCACGGTCACCGTCGCTGCGATCGCCGCGTGGGTGCCCACCCTGGCGATCCGCACCACCAGCGTGCGCACCGAACTCGGCGCGCTGCGGCGCGGGCAGGTGTGGATGACGCTGGCGGTCGCGATGATCGGCTTCGGCGGCGTGTTCGCCGTCTACACCTACATCAGCACCACCCTGACCGACGTCGCCGGAGTGTCGAGGGCGCTGGTCCCGGTCGCGCTGATGCTCTTCGGTCTCGGCATGGTGCTCGGCAACGTGGTCGGTGGCCGCGTCGCCGACCGGGCCCTGGTGCCGGGCATCTTCACGACCATGACGACGCTGGCGGTGCTGCTGGCCGTGTTCGTCGCGGCCGCGCACAACCCGTACACGGCCCTGGCGATGGTGTTCCTCCTCGGTGCGGGTTGCGCCGCGGTCGGACCGGGCCTGCAGATCCGGCTCATGGACGTCGCGGAGGACGCCCAGACCCTGGCCGCGTCGCTCAACCACGCGGCGTTCAACCTCGCCAACGCGTTCGGCGCCTGGATCGGGGGCGCGGTGATCGCCGCCGGCTTCGGCTATACCGCGCCGGCCGCCGTGGGCGCGGGGCTCGCGCTCGCCGGTGTCGCCGTCCTCGCCCTCGCGGTGCGGCTGCCGTCGGCGCCGTGACCGGACCTCGTGATTGGATACCGACGTGACCGACCCCAGCACCACCGCTTCCGCCGTGCCCACCCCGCCCGACCCGTTCTTCACCGTCCGGACCCGGCTCGACAACGGACTCGGACGCACCGGCACGATCCACACCCCGCACGGTGACATCCACACCCCGGCGTTCGTCGGTGTGGGCACCAAGGCGACGGTCAAGGCGGTCCTGCCCGAGGCGATGAAGGAACTCGGGGTGCAGGCGCTGCTCGCCAACGCCTACCACCTGTACCTGCAGCCCGGGTCGGACATCGTCGACGAGGCCGGTGGGCTCGGCAGATTCATGAACTGGGACGGGCCCACCTTCACCGACAGCGGCGGATTCCAGGTGATGTCCCTCGGGGTCGGTTTCAAGAAGGTCCTGGCGATGGACGCCGTCGGCGTGCAGTCCGACGACGTCATAGCCGAAGGCAAGGAGCGCCTCGCGCACGTCGACGACGACGGTGTCACCTTCAAGTCCCACCTCGACGGTTCCCGGCACCGGTTCACGCCCGAGGTGTCGATGCGCATCCAGCATCAGCTCGGCGCCGACATCATCTTCGCGTTCGACGAGCTGACCACCCTGATGAACACCCGCGGCTACCAGGAGCGGTCCGTCGAGCGGACCCAGGCATGGGCGGTGCGGTGCATCGCCGAGCACGAGAAGCTCACGGCGCAACGAGCCCACCGTCCGTATCAGGCGCTGTTCGGTGTGGTGCAGGGTGCGCAGTACGAGGATCTGCGCCGGCAGGCGTGCCGCGGTCTCGAGTCGATCGTCGGCGAGTCGGGCCGCGGCTTCGACGGCTACGGCATCGGCGGCGCCCTCGAGAAGCAGAACCTCGGCACCATCGTCCGGTGGTGCACCGAGGAGCTGCCCGAGCACAAGCCGCGGCACCTGCTCGGCATCAGCGAGCCCGACGACATGTTCGTCGCGATCGAGCACGGTGTCGACACGTTCGACTGCGTGAACCCGTCCCGGGTGGCGCGCAACGCGGCCATCTACCACCCGGACGGCCGGTTCAACATCAACACCAGCCGGTTCCGCCGCGACTTCACCCCGATCGACGAGGACTGCGACTGCTACACCTGCCGCCACTACACGCGTGCCTACATCCACCACCTGTTCAAGGCCAAGGAGATGCTGGCGGCCACGTTGTGCACCATCCACAACGAGCGGTTCACGGTGCGGCTCGTCGACGACATCCGCGCCGCCGTCGACGGCGGGTACTTCGAGGAGCACAAGGCCGAGACCCTGGGCCGGTTCTACGCGCGGCGGTGAGCGAGTTCGGCGCTACGCGTCGGCGGACGTCCGGGCCGGCGGTCACTCGGCGTAGGTCGGCTCCCGCCTCTTCACGTACGCGATGACCGCGTAGGTGACCGGCATGACGACGATCTCGACGAGGGTCTTCCACAGGAACCCGACCACCACGTAGTTGACGAAGTCCGCCCACGTGGTGATGCCGATGACGCCGGCGGCGATCGCGCAGAAGATGAGCGTGTCGGCGAACTCGCCGACGACGGTGGAGCCGATCAGCCGGGCCCACAGGTGCTTCTCCTTGGTGATCTCCTTGATGCGCACCAGCACGTAGGAGTTGAGCAGCTGCCCGACGAGGTAACCGGCGAGACCGGCCAGCAGCAGCCGCGGCACCACCCCGAGGACCGCCTCGAACGCGGGCTGGTTCTCGTAGAAGTCGGCGGGCGGCAGCTGCTGGGCGATCCAGAAGCACAGCGCGGCCAGCGCCACCGCGCCGAAACCGTAGTACACGGCGCGCCGGGTCGCGGCGAAGCCGTAGACCTCGCTCAGGACGTCGCCGACGATGTAGGCGAGGGGAAACAGGAAGAACGCGCCGTCGGTGATGATCGGCAGGATCTGCAGCGGGCCGAGCGCCCATTCGGCGTCGCCGAAGAACGCCACGCCCTTGCCGGCGGCGACGTTGGAGATGATGAGCACCGCCGTGAACAGGGCCACCAGCCCGGGGTAGTGGCTGCGGACCACGCGGGCGAAGTGCGTGTGGTCGGATTGCTGAGTCTGCACGTGCTCTGTCACCCGGCCATCCAAGCACTCGGGCGGCCGGAAGGCGAAGAACGGACGAACAGGACGCGGGCCCCGGCCCGGCGGATCCGGGACCCGCGACCTGCTGTCAGGGAGCTACGCGCCCACCCGTGGCGACGCGGTAGGCGTACGCGTAGGCGATGGTGGTGACGGGCACGGTGACCAGCAGGCCGACGTAGCACAACAGCGCGCCGACGAAGTTGATCGCGGACAGCACCAGCCACAGCAGGATCAGCTGCCCGACGTTGGCCGCGGCCGCGGACGCGCTCGACTTGATCGCCGTGACCGCGTCCTGCCGCTGGTCGATGACGAAGTGCAGCGTCCACACGGTCAGGAAGGCGACGACGATGCCACCGACGATGACGAGCGAACCGAGCAGTGTTCCCAGCGCGATGAGCAGGGACGCGAGCAGGATGGGACCGAGGCTGCCGACGCGGAAGAAGTCCTTCAGCGCCGGCTTGTGGCCGTCCAGCTCGTACAGGGCTCCACGCACCCCGGCCGCCTGGACGACGAGCATGCCGATGACGAACGCGACGATCAGCACGA
This sequence comes from Rhodococcus indonesiensis, assembly GCF_047782815.1. Classification (NCBI taxonomy): domain Bacteria; kingdom Bacillati; phylum Actinomycetota; class Actinomycetes; order Mycobacteriales; family Nocardiaceae; genus Rhodococcus; species Rhodococcus indonesiensis. The sequence goes on from NZ_CP180630.1 coordinate 401,951, forward strand.
TCATCACGGCGATCCCGACGCCCGACATGCCGGTGCTGTCGCCGTAGCGGTCCGTCGTGGTCGAGGCCATCACGACCCCGAACATCAGGGCGCCGAACACCAGCGCGGCCACGACGATCACGCCGGCGAGGCTCAGCCAGCCGCCGACGTTCTCACTGAACTTGCGCCACCCGTAGCTCAGGGCGGCGCCGATGTCGATCTGCGGGCGGGACGAACCGAAGCCGGGCGGTGGGTAGCCACCGGGGGCTCCGTAGCCGGGGGGCGGTCCGTATCCGGCAGGGCCGCCCGCCGGCGGTGGCCCGTACGGTGCTCCCGGCTGCTGCGGTGCCCCACCGTACTGGGGGCCACCGTGCTGGGGGCCGCCGTACTGGGGAGCGCCGTACTGGGGAGCGCCGTACTGCGGTGGCGGCCCCTGCGGCGGACCGTAGCCGGGCGGTGGTGCGCCGTAGCCCGGTGGGTAACCCTGGGGCGGGCCGTACCCGGGCGGTGGGCCGTACGGCTGCGCGCCCGGGTACTTGTTCGGATCCTGCGGATCGGGAGTGGGTTCGTAGCCCCCGCTGGTCATCGTGGTCCTCGTGATTCGTGACGTGCCGCTTCGTGGAACGCCGTACCCGTCAGGGCGCGACGCCGCGCCCGGTGGTCACCCGGTAGGCGTAGGTGGAAGCGATGATCGTGAGCGGGACGGTGACGAGCAGGCCCAGCCCGCACGGGATCGCGCCGAGGATGTTGATGCCGACGAGAGCGAGCGCCAGCAGCAGCAGCGGTCCCACGTTGGACGAGATGGCACGGAAGCTGGACTTGATCGCGTCCACCGGCGGCTGGTTCCGGTCGATGACGAACTGCAGCGTCCACCAGGTCAGGAAGATCACGATGAAGCCGGGGATGATCAGCAGGATGAAGCCGACCACGGTCATGAGCGAGACGAGCAGGCTCGCGACCACCACGGCGCCGATGTTCTCGAACTGGAAGAAGGACCCGAACGACGGACGGTTGCCGTCGGTTTCGTGCAGCGCGCCGCGCACGTAGGCAGCCTGGATCAGGATGCTGACGAACACGCTGACGATCGCGCCGATGATGCTGAGCGCCGACAGCTCGTTCGTGTCGAAGCCGCCGAAGATCACATTGATCACGAACTGGATCAACGCCGCCGCGACGACGAACGCGATCCAGACGCCCGCGTTCTGGCTGAACTTCTTCCAGCCGTAGCTGATGGCCTCGCCGACGTTGAGCTGCGTGGGGCCACCGAAGCCCCCGTACTGGCTACTGCCCGAGGGGTAGTTGCCCGGCGGGGGTGGGTAGCCGCCCTGGGGCGGGTAGTTCCCCGGCGGGGGCGGGTAGCCGCCGGCAGGCGGATAGTTGCCCTGCGGAGGTGGGTAGTTGCCCTGCGGGGGCGGGTAGTTCCCGGGCGGGGGATAGTTGCCGGGAGGCGGGTAGTTGCCCTGCGGGGGCGGGTAGTTCCCGGGCGGGGGGTAGTTCCCGGGAGGCGGCGGGTAGCCGCCCTGCGGAGGGTTGGGTGCGCCGCCCTGGTTGTCGGGCTCTTTGCTGGGGTCGTATCCGCCGGTCGTCATCGGATCCTTCTCGAGGGGAGGGTGGAGCCAATCGCGTTGTCGACTGCGCACACTACGTCCGGCGCGCCCGAATTGCACGATCACCGGAACTTCCGCGAGCCGGACGAGCGGCACGAAACGGACCGACACCGGTCGCGCGGGCGGTGTCACCAGCTGCCGTCGTACACCCACGGCTCCCGCGGGAGCCGGGCCGGATCCCAGCGCCCGAGCAGCAGCTCCAACGTGACGGGCTCGTCCTTGTCCGCCAGGTCGAGCGAGACCGCGATCCGGCCCAGTACGTCGGCCGCGGTGTGGCCCAGCGCCGCCTGGTCGGTGAGCGTCACCGCGCCGTCGCGTTTGGCGAGGCGCTTGCCGTGCACGTTGAGCGCCAGCGGCACGTGCGCGTACGTCGGCACCGGAAGCCCCAGCAGCGCCGCGAGGTAGGCCTGTCGCGGAGCGGAGCTCAGCAGGTCGTCGCCGCGGACCACCTGGTCGATGCCCTGGGCCGCGTCGTCGACGACGACGGCCAGGTTGTAGGCGGGAATCCCGTCGCCGCGGCGCAGCACCAGGTCGTCGACCACACCCGCGAAGTCGCCGTGCACCACGTCGTGCACGGTGAAGGTGGCGGCGCCGGATCGCAGGCGGATCGCGGCCGGCCGTCCGGATGCGCGTTTCGCGGCCCGCTCGGCCTCGGTGAGCGTGCGGCACGTGCCCGGATAGGCCCCCTGCGGGGCGTGCGGCGCAGACGCCGCGTGCTGGATCTCGCGTCTGGTGCAGAAGCACTCGTAGGTCAGGCCCGCCCGGGTGAGACGGGCGATCGCGGCGTCGTAGAGCGGCAACCGCAGCGACTGGTGGACGACCTCGTCGTCCCAGTCCAGGCCCAGTGCGGTGAGATCGGCGAGCTGGCGTTCCTGTGCGCCCGGCCGGACGCGGTCCAGATCCTCGACGCGGATCAGAAACCGGCGCCCGGTGCTCCGGGCGAACAGCCACGCGAGGACCGCCGTGCGCAGGTTCCCCAGGTGCAGGTCGCCCGACGGGCTCGGGGCGAACCGGCCGGCCCCTGCGCGCGCGTCCCCGGCCGAATGTGACATCTGGTCAGACTATCGACTGCGATGTCACATTCGGCCACGTGCACGGCGGGTGGGTCACGCGGCGGGGCGGCCGAGCAGGACGGAACGCTGGGCGTGCACGGTCTCGCGGATCGCCGCGACGACGGCGGCGACCTCCGGCCGGCGCAGCGTCTCCGATCGCGCCACCATCCAGTAGTTCAGCCGCGCCTCCACCTCCCCGGGGAGGATCCGTACCAGGTCGGCGTGCCGGTCGGCCATGAAGCACGGCAGCAACCCGAGCCCGGCTGCGGCGCGAGTTGCCTCGACGTGGACGAACACGTTGGTCGAACTCACCGACTCGTGCATGTCCGGGGCGATGCGACGGGCCAGGTCCAGGTCGTCGACCTGCAGCATCGAGTCGATGAAGTACACCAGCGGGTGACGGCCCAGCTCGCGCACCGTCGTGGGAGCGCCGTGCTCGTCGACGTAGGCCCGCGCCGCGTACAGGCCGAGGGTGTAGTCGGCCAGCCGGTGCGCCTCGGCGCGGTGCACCTGGGGGCGTCCCACCACCACCTCGAGGTCGAGTCCGGACCGCTGCTGCGACGCGCGACGGGTGGCCGCGACGATCTCCACCGCGACGCCCGGGTGCCGTCGCCGCACCAGCGCGCCGGCCGGCGCCGCGATGTAGGCGCTGAAGCCGTCGGTGGCCGAGACCCGCACGACACCCTCGAGGCCGCGGTCCCCGTCGGGACCGGCCAGTCCGGCCACTGCGGCCTCGATCCGCTCGGCCGCGGCGAGTGCCGAGCGGCCGAGCTCGGTGAGTTCCCAGCCGCCGGACGCGCGGGCCAGCACGCGCCCGCCGAGGCTCTTCTCCAGCGCCGCGATCCGACGGGCGATGGTGGTGTGGTTGACGCCGAGGTCGTCGGCGGCGGTCGTGAAGCGGCCGGTACGGCCGACCGCCAGCAGAACCAGCAGGTCATCGGCCGACGGCGCGCTCATGTGTGCATTCTTGCAGATCCGCTCTGCGGATCGCGTCATTGTGCATGCAGATCTGCGCATCGATACTCGGCACATGCCTTCAGAAGTGTTGCCCGTCACAGTCGAACCGAGGAGGACGAACCCATGAGTGTCGAACAGTCACGGCCCGGTGGCCGCGCACCGGACGAGACCCCCACCTCGGGTCTGCGCAAGGTCGTCGGCGCCTCGATGGCCGGCACCGTCGTCGAGTGGTACGAATTCTTCCTGTACGGCACCGCCGCCACCCTGGTGTTCTCCAAGGTCTTCTTCCCCGACAACGGCAACGAACTCGACGCCATCATCGCGGCGTTCGTCACCTACGCCGTCGGCTTCGTCGCACGGCCCCTCGGCGGCGTGGTGTTCGGGCACTTCGGCGACAAGTTCGGCCGCAAGAAGCTGCTGCAGACCAGCCTCGTGCTCGTCGGCGTCGCCACCTTCCTCATGGGCTGCCTGCCCACCTTCGGCGCCATCGGTTACTGGGCGCCCGCGCTGCTCGTCACGCTGCGCTTCGTGCAGGGCTTCGCCGTGGGTGGCGAGTGGGGCGGCGCGGTGCTGCTCGTCGCCGAGCACAGCCCGGACCGTTCCCGCGGCTTCTGGGCATCGTGGCCGCAGGCCGGTGTTCCGATGGGCAACCTTGTCGCCACCGTCGTGCTGCTGATCCTGACCACCACGCTGTCCGACGCGGCGTTCCTCTCGTGGGGCTGGCGCATCGCGTTCTGGCTGTCGGCGGTCATCGTCCTGGTCGGCTACTACATCCGCACCAAGGTCACCGACGCACCGATCTTCCTCGAGGCTCAGCGTGAGGCCGAGCAGCTGAAGTCCAGCTCGTACAGCGTCGTCGAGGTCGTCAAGCGTTACCCGCGCGGTGTGTTCACCGCCATGGGCCTGCGCTTCGCCGAGAACGTCATGTACTACCTCGTGGTCACCTTCTCGATCACGTACCTCAAGGTGGTCGTCGGTGCGGACACCGCCACCATCCTGTGGTGGATGCTCGCCGCGCACGCCGTGCACTTCGCGATCATCCCCGTCATCGGGCGCCTGTCCGACACCTTCGGCCGCCGCCCCGTGTACATGGTCGGAGCCGTCACGGCCGGCACCTGGGGCTTCTTCGCCTTCCCCATGATGGACAGCGGTCACAACGCCCTGGTCATGTCCGCCATCGTCATCGGCCTGGTGTTCCACGCGTTCATGTACGCCGGCCAGCCTGCGATCATGGCCGAGATGTTCCCGACCCGGATGCGCTACGCGGGCGTCTCGCTCGGCTACCAGGTGACCTCCATCGTCGCCGGCTCGCTCGCGCCGATCATCGCGACCGCACTGCTCAGTCGCTACGGCAGTGCCGTGCCCATCGCGATCTACCTGGCCGTGGCCTCGGTGGTGACGATCATCGCCGTCGTCGCCGCCCGGGAGACCAAGGGGCTCAGCCTGCGCGACGTCGACGCCGCGGACGTGCGGGCCGTCGACGCCGAGAAGACGGCGGTGCCCGCATGAGTGCCCGCACCGCACTGGTCACCGGCGGAGCGAGCGGCATCGGTGCCGCCTGTGCCCGGAAGCTCGCCGCCCGCGGCGTGCACGTCACCGTCGCCGACGTCGACGAGGTGGCCGCCAAGACCCTCGCCCACGACATCGGGGGACAGGCGTGGGGGGTGGACCTGCTCGACACCGACCAGCTCGACGGCCTCCGGCTCGAGGTGGACGTCCTCGTCAACAACGCCGGTATCCAGGTCGTCCGGCCGATCGAGGAGTTCGCGCTCACCGACTTCCGCCGCATCCAGACGCTCATGGTGGAAGCGCCGTTCCTGCTCGTGAAGGCGGCCCTGCCGCACATGTACGAGCGCGGCTTCGGGCGCATCGTCAACGTGTCGTCGGTGCACGGCCTGCGGGCGTCGGCCTTCAAGTCGGCGTACGTCAGCGCCAAGCACGGCCTCGAAGGACTGTCGAAGGTCACGGCCCTCGAGGGCGGGCCGCACGGCGTCACCAGCAACTGCGTCAACCCGGGTTACGTGCGAACCCCGCTGGTAGAGAAGCAGATCGGTGACCAGGCCCGGCTGCACGGCATCGACGAGGAACGCGTGCTCGCCGACGTGCTGCTCACCGAACCCGCGATCAAGCGGCTCGTCGAACCCGAGGAGGTGGCCTCCCTCGTCACGTGGCTGGCCTCGGACGACGCCGGCATGGTCACCGGCGCGTCCTACACGATGGACGGCGGCTGGACCGCGCGCTGACCCACCCCCGTGCCTGTGTGGCCGAATGTCACATCGCGTCGATCGGATCGACGCGATGTGACATTCGGTCACAAGCATTGTGGAAGGCAGTCAGTGGGCGTCGGCGCCGTCGAGGGACAACTGGATCTGGGTGTGCAGCGCGTGGGTCAGATACTCCGGCGGATACAGTTCCGGACTGGCGATCGCGTCGAGAGCCAGACCGTTGACCGCGGCCAGCAGCAGAGCCGCCCGGGTCTCGGCCTCCGCGGTGCCCATCCGGATCAGGACGGCGGACACCGCGGTGCGCATCGTGAACAACGTCGTGTGCCGGATCCTGCTCAACGAGGGCGACGTCGCGGCGCGCACGGTGAACGCCGCCATCACGTGTGCCTCGGCGCTGCGCTGCTCGTCGAGCGGCAGCAACTGGCTCAGCGCCGCGAACAGGGTGCGCGCCGGATCGATGTCCGGGTCGACGGTGCTCAACCGTGTCAGCACCCGCTCGGCGAGCGAACGGAACGAGTAGGCGAGCATCTCGTCCTTGGTGGGGAAATGGTGCTGGACGGCGCCGATCGATACACCCGCATGGCTGGCCACTTCGCGCACGCTGGCGCCGTCGAGCCCGATCCGTGCCGCGACCTCGAGCAGGGCAGCGGCGAGACGCGTGGGGCTGGTGGTGGCATAGGGACGCGCGCGCATGGATGCACCGTACCTGCAGGTATCTCCATACGCCGGTATGGGGCACCGCGCGACACCTGCCCGATGTGTCCGGTCCACCTTTCGTGCTCGGACCCCGGTCAGAAGTCCTCGTCGATGCACGCCAGACGAGCACCGGCCATGCCGGCTTCCCCGGGGCCGGTCTTGGTGCGCTCGGCGTGGAGCACCACGGAGTTCGCCTCGCCGTCGCGGAACTCCCAGTCGACCGTCGTCGACGCCTGAGCGTTGCCGTTGCCGTCGGTGGTGATGTCGAGCCAGACCTCGTTCCCGGGATTGGCGAAGGCGGGGTCCGTCGACGGGGACTGCGGGGTGGCCGCCGGGTCCACGTCGTTCTGATAGTGCGGACCCGCGTCCGACGGCTGCGGCCCGCACGGCTGCGTATGGACGTGCACGCCGAAGTCACGGGTGGGTGCCAGCCCGCTCGCCTCGAGCGTGACCGTCGTACGGCCACCCTCCTCCTCGGATTCGACGGTCACCGTCGAACCCACCGGGACGGCGACTTCGTCGTAGGTGAATGCCTTGTCGTCGTCACCGCCCTCGCCGGGCAGCTGGAAGGCCATCCCGTCCGTGCCGGGCAGTGCCGTGGGCATGCCGGTGGTCGTCGTCTCCGACGTGGGGGGCGGCTCGACGGTGGCCTGGTCGTCCGTCGAGGAATCACCGCCACCGCACCCGGCCACGACGAGTGCGGTCAGGGACACGCCTGCCATCAAGGTTGTGCGTCGTGAGTTCATGTTTCCGCGGTACCCACGGCGCGTCGTGTCGAACCAGCGACGGCGCCCTTATCTGGACATCCCGCCGATGATCAAGGACAGGCCCGCCCCGAGGAGCCAGACGTCCTTGGCGATCGGCGTGCCCTGCTGGGTCGGGCGGAAGGACCCGCCCTCGTGCATGCCGGGCATCTTCCAGTACATCGCGAGCAGGCCCGAACTGAACGCCGTCAGCGCGGAACCGGCGACCACCGGGGAGACGAAGGGGGCCAGCAGCAGGGCGCCGACGCCGATCTCGGCGGCCGACAGGGTCTGGCCGAACGTCTCCGGCCGCATCTTCCCGAGCCGGGGGAGCGCCTTGCTCGCCATGTCCTGCAGCCCTGCCGCGGCCTCGGGCGGGAGATCACGCTTGCCGAGCCCGGAATTGAGGATGAAGGCGCCGGTGGCCAGCCGGAGCGGAATGTTGCTCAGTCGCACGGGAACCTCCGGAGGATCGGATGTCGCTGATTATCCCGCATTCCCCCGGCAGCGGGAACTCCCCGGACCCGTCCGGGTGCAGCACGACGAACCGGTCGGCTCGTCCGCCGGGGACCCCGGGTGCGGCCGCCGCCCGGGGTGACGCGATCGCTGCGAACGGCAGACCGCACCGCCGACGCACTCGGGGAGGCCCTCAACGGGAACGAACGGCGTCTGCCGAACGTGTCTCTGCTGCAGGGTGATCGGTGATCATCCGGGTATCACCGCGCGGGGCATGCCGGCACGCAACTGCACGTCCACCACGAAATCGCCGTCCTCGGGGGTGTAGCGGCGGCGCGGGTCGTGATCCTCCGCCCGGAAACTGTCGAGCGCGGGCGAGTGGGTGGTGACGGCGACCGTGCCGCCGTCGAGATCGAACTGCAGCAACCGCTGGAATCCCGTCGCGCGCCGGCCGTCGACCAGGAAGTACTGGTAGTCGGCGAGCATCTCGACCACGCGCCGGTCGCTGCCGGGGATCGGGCGGTCGGTCACGGTCGTCTGCCCGTCGACGTGCCCGGACAGCACCATGAACACCGACTCGTGCGGCACGACGAGCCGGTTCCAGATCTGCTGGCCCGAACTGCCGCCGATGTCGCCGAATCCACTCATTCGGAGACGGCCGTCCTCGTCGAGGTAGTAGTGCGCGGCGACGATCGTGTTGCGGTCGGGATGGCGGGCCAGCACCTCCTCGGCCCAGTTCAGCACGTGCTCCGGCGGGTTGTAGCCGAGGTAGAGGACGAGGAACGGGGTGCCGGCGATCTCGAACAGGTCGTAGTGCGCCGAATTGTCGGCGTCGGTCACCGAGTCGCCCCACTGCGGCCGGTCCCGGAATCGCTGCGGCCCGAAGTACTCGTTGTACAGCGCATGGTTGCGTTCGTGCTCGCCCGGCACGAGCCGGCCGGCGACGTTCCACAGGTTGTCGTGGTTGCCGGGCAGGACACCGTAGGGCACGCCGGCCGCCTCGAGGATTCCCATCGCCTCCGACGCGACCTCGAACTCCGTGCGGGCGCGGGTGTCCGGGGCGCCCGGCCGGATCCACGACTGGATCAGGTCCCCGGTGTGCACGGCGTAGGCGATCTTCCGGGCGCGGGCCTGCTGCGCCGTCCACGTGGTCATGTCCCGGAAGACGGCGGCGTCGTCGCGGGCGAGGTACTGGGTGTCGGTGAGGTGCTGGATCGCGAAGTCGTAGTCCGCCGGGTCGGCGAACGCCTGGTCCGGCGTGGCGTCGCGGAAGCTCCGGTCGTGACGGGGCGCGTCGATCACCATGATCTCCAGAAGAGCGGCGACGTCGGTGACCCGCGCCTCGAGCACGATCGGCCCGCCGGGCACCTCGGGCCGGGCGACGGCCCGCGGCTCGCCCCACGAACGGCCGGTGCGCACGTGCAGGGCGAGGTCGTCGAGGTTGACGCTGCGGCCCTGCCACCGGATATTCACCGCCTCGGTTCCGGCGGGAAATTCGAGTTCGTAGCGGACATAGGGGTATTCGTCGAACTCGTTGCCGACGGACGCCGGTGCGCCGCGCTCGCCGACGGCGCGCGGGAGCGGCGGGTCGGCGGAATCGGTCACGCCTGCGTACATCGTCGCGGACGTCGCCGGGACGTCGGTGGTCAGTCCCGTCGCCGGGATGCCGACGGACGTGACGGGCACGGGCGGGGTGACCTCGGCGGGGCCGGACAGGAGGGTGGCCACGGCCAGCAGCGACACCGGAAGCCACCAGCCCGGAGCGCGCATGCCCCGAGGCTACCGCCGCTCAGGCGCGACGCCCCAGGTGTGCGAGCACCCGCGTCTGCCGGTCGGCGTCCGCCGGCACCTCGACCGCCGGTCCGCAGACCCCTTCCATCCGGATCGAGTCACCCAGGGCCCGCGCCGTCGCCTCCACGAAGTCGAGGTCCTCGGCGTCGACGGTGTCGTCCAGACCCGCGGCGCGGGCGAGGTCCCAGGCGTGCACCACGAGGTCGAAGTTGTAGAACCGCGCGACGGTCGCGGCGAGGGTGGTGCGGCCGAAGTGGCCGTCGTACTCGAGTCCGGCGCGCCGCGGATCGTCGAGGATCGCCTGCATGCCGTCGCGGGTGGTGGTCCACGCTCCGGACGGGTCGGTGTCCGGCGACGGTCCGGCGGGCAGTTCCAGGCCGACGACGGTGACGATCTGCCGCTGTGTGTCCACGACGTGCCGCAGCACGTCGCGGGCGGTCCAGCCCTCGCAGGGCGACGGGTGATCCCATCGGTCGGCGGGCACGGCCTCGACACGTGCGGTGAACTTCGCCGCGAGGTCGCGGTAGTGACGGGCGGGGGAGAGGGTCTCGGTCATGCGGCAGATTCTGCCGTTGCCCGGTCGCCGCGGGATTGGATACTTCGGACATCGAGGGCCGAGCCGGTGCCGTGCCACCGCGGCGCCTCCCCGGCGAGCAGGGCGGTGGGCGTGAGGGAGGAGATCCTGCGCGTCTCCCGGTTCAGGTGCGACTGGTCGCTGTAGCCGGCGGCCGCGGCGAGCTCGGCCAGTCCGCGCGCGGGTCCGGCGTCGGCCAGGGCCATAAACCGTTGCAGGCGCAGGATCGATCGCAACGTGGCCGGGCCGTACCCGAACGCCTCGTTGCAGCGGCGCTGCAGCTGACGTTCGGTGAGCGCGGCGGTCTCGGCGAGCGCCCCCACGCTCCACGAGTGCCCGGAAAGCGCCTGCCGCAGGTGCCCGATCAGCGGGTCGGGGGCGAGGTCCTGCGCGAGCCAGCGCCGCACCGCGGACTGGAACACCTCGAGCCGTTCGGCGGCGGTCCGGGCATTGTCGAGCCGGTCGGCGAGCGGTCTGGCTCCGGCCGAACCGAGCAGGTCGTCCAAGCCGACGCGGGTGTCGCGAAGTTGCGCGACCGACGCGCGCAGCGCGAACGAGGCGAGACCCGGGCGGAACCGCACGCCGGCGGAGACGACACCGGCCGGCAGCGTGAACGACCACGCGGACGTCTCCGGGCCGCACACGCGGATGCCGACGCCGGCGATCCACAGGACGTCGACGCATCCGTCCGGGACGAGGAGATGGGTCTGCCCGTCGGAGACCGCCGACCACACGCACACCAGGTGCTCGGCGAGGTCCGCGCTGGGAGTGCTCGGCACATACCACCTCATGGCCCACGAGCGTAGGCGCCGGCACCGACAATCGCTGCCCGCGTGGGGAACCGGCTTCCGCTACGGCCGGTAGGGCAGGTGCCGCACCGCGAGGGTGAGTGCGACGGCGGCCGCGGCGGCGATCCACAGGGCGTGCAGTCCGAGCATCCGATGCGCCGCGGCGCCGCCGACGGCGCCGGTCACCAGTCCCAGCCACAGGCCCAGGTACGGCAGCCAGGTCCAGCGGGGGCCGCCGAACATCGCGGCCGCGAGCCGCTGCCCGATCTTGACGAGCGCCCCGGTCATGTACGTCAGGGCCACGCTCACCTCACCGTCGCGCTGGAACACCGAGTTCTCCACACCCATGGCGAGGGTCATCGCCACCACCGCGACGGGCGTCCAGCCCGCGGTGTGGGCGAGCGCACCGAGCAGCAGGAGTGCGGAGACCGCGGCGAGTACGGCGGTCTTGCGGGCGCGACGGCTGCGGTCGGACAGTTGCGCGACCACCCCACCGAGGACGACGCCGACGAGGAAGAGTCCGATGACACCGGCGGTGAGTGCGGCGGGACCCCAGGCGCCCTCGGCCAGGCCGACGCTCAGCCGGGTGGAGTTCCCGCTCATGAACGACACGAACACGCCGCCGAGGGTGATGAACCCGAGGGCGTCGACGAACCCGGCGAGGCCCGACAGCGCGACGGCGAGGGCCGTGAGTTGTCTGCCGTATCCGACCACGGACGAATCGTAATCAATCCGTGCTTTTACCTCTGGTAACGAAAGGGATGCCCGGTGCGACCTCCCGGAGACACCCTTTCGTCCCCCCGCGGAGGGTGCTGCCGTGCCGCATCCCGCCCCCCAGGAGTACCCAGCGTGTTCGCCTCACCGTCCCGGCCGTCCCCGAATCACCGCACACCGGGGTGGAGCGCCGGACTCGCTGCGGCCGCCCTGCTGCTGACCGGATGCGCCACGGCGACGGACACCGGCACCCGGTCCCACGCGCCCACCGTCGCCGCGACCCCGACGGTGACGACCACCCCGGCACCGGCTCCTGCGGCCTCGCCGACCCACATCCCTGCGGACGCGTCCGCCACGTCGGCGCTGGCCACGCTCGCGACCCTGCCGATCAAGGGCCGAGCGCCCAAGACCGGCTACGACCGTGAGCTCTTCGGACCGGCGTGGAGCGACGACGTCGACGTCGACGGCGGCCACAACGGCTGCGACACCCGCAACGACATCCTGCGGCGCGACCTGGTCGACATCACCTACAAGACCGCCACCCGGGACTGCGTCGTCCTCTTCGGCACCCTCCACGACGCCTACACCGGCACGACCATCGACTTCCGTCGCGGCCAGGACACCTCCGCCGACGTGCAGATCGATCATGTCGTCGCTCTGTCGGACGCGTGGCAGAAGGGTGCCCAGCAGCTCGACGAGCAGACCCGCGCGAACTTCGCCAACGATCCCCGCAACCTGCAGGCCGTCGACGGTGCTGCCAATCAGCAGAAGGGCGACGGCGACGCCGCGACCTGGCTGCCGCCGAACCGGTCGTACCGGTGCACGTACGTCGCGCGCCAGATCGAGGTCAAGGCCCTCTACCGGTTGTGGGTGACCCAGGCCGAGCACGACGCGATGGTCCGGGTCCTCACCGGATGCGGTGCCGCCGCCCCCGAACCCGCGCCTGCCGCGACCGCGGTGCCGGAACCGGTCCCGTCGGTAGCCCCGGAACCGGTCCCGTCGGTAGCTCCGGAGCCGGCTCCGGCCCCTGCCGTGGCGTACCGCAACTGCGCCGAGGCGCGGGCCGCCGGCGCGGCGCCGCTGTACGCCGGTCAGCCCGGGTACAGCGAGAAGATGGACGGCGACGGCGACGGCGTCGCCTGCGAGTGAGCTGGTGTAGACAGCCGCGCCTCGTTCAGCCGTCCGCACCCGCAATTCGGTAGTTGTCAACCTGTCTGAGACAGGTGGATGTTGATTCCGGTGGGTCCGGGCAGGGCCGGTGCCGTGGGACGGCGGTGGAACCGCTCGGGGTGCGTGGCCCAGCATCGGTCGAGCATGCGCTGACGGTGCGCCTGGACCTCGGCGGCGGTGCCGTGGTGCACCGACGCCGGGGTGTGCCGGCCCAGGCCGCTGTGTCGGTGCTCGGTGGCGTAGCGGTGCAGGAACTGCGCGGTCCACTGCCGGGCATGGTCGATCGAGTCGAATCGTGCCGGGCAGGACAGGTCGTACTTGACGGTCTTGAACAGCGCCTCGGAGAACGGGTTGTCGTCGCTGACCCGCGGCCGGGAGAACGACGCGAGCACCCCTGCGGCCTCGAGCGCGTCGAGCAGCACCGTCGACCGCATCGAGGCGCCGTTGTCGGCGTGCAGCACCGTCGGGGCACCGTGCCGGGTGATCGCGGTGGTGAACAACTCCACGGCCCGCTGCGCGCTCTCGCGGTGCTCGAGGCACCATGCCACCGGGTAGCGGGAGAACACGTCGATCACCAGATACAGCAGATACCGGTCCTGGGTGCGGGGTCCGCGCAGCTCGGTCAGGTCCCAGGACCACAGCTGCCCGACGGCGTCGGCACGCACCACCGGCCGCCTACGCGCCGGCCCGACGCCGCCCCGGCGGCGGCGCCGGTCCCCGACCAGGTGCGCCGCCGCGGCGACCCGGTAGAACGTGCGCTGACTGCACGCCACCGTCCCGGCGTCGAAGACCCGCCAATACGTTTGCACCACCGACAGATCCGCATGGTCGTCGGCGCTCAACACCTCGACGATCGCGGCGCGTTCGGCCCCGCTCAACGCCGCCGGCGGGCCTGCGGGATCGGGTCCGGCACCGGCCGGTAGTGCGTGTAGCCACGGCTGAGCCGGTAGTAGCTCGACCGCGGCACCCCGACCAGGGCGCACGCCCGGGTCACCGGCATTGCCGCGCTTCGGTGCAGCACGGTGACCGTCGCGGTCAGGACAGCTTGTGCCTGGTCAGCCACTGCGCGTACTCGTCCGCGCTCATCAACGCCGGGGGGATCGGGCTGGGCGGGGTCGAGCTCTTGGTCACCTGCTCCAAGAGCTCGAAGGCTTTTCCCAGGATCTCCTGCGCCGCCTCGGCCTGCTCGACCTGGCGGCGCAACGCCTCGTTCTCGGTGCGCAGCCGAGCCAGCTCGGCGCGATCACGACTGTCCATCCGTCTCCCCGGTTTCTCCGCGGCCGCCACCATCGACGTCGTCCATTCTCCCCGGTCCCGGGCGTCGGTCCAGCGACGCACCGTGCTCTCGGCCAGCGCGTGCTCGCGCAGCAACCGTGTCCGGGCCCCGCGTTCGACGCACGCGTCCCACCGACGCAAGAACTCGATCCGAAAGGCCAGCGGGAACGACCGCTTCCCGGTCGGGGTCCGGCCGATCTCGATGTCGATCATCGTCACTCCGCTTCCCCACGCCGTCCCCGAGGTGTCTCACGACCACCCTGGCAATCAGCGAATTGCGGCAGCGGACGACTACGGACGGCGCGGCTGTGTGCCCGACGAACCGTGTGCCCCTCGAACGGACAACGGCCCGTGATCGGTGTTTCCACTGATCACGGGCCGTTGCCGTGGCGGAGGATAGGGGATTTGAACCCCTGAGGGCGTTAACCCAACCCGCGTTCCAGGCGAGCGCCATAGGCCACTAGGCGAATCCTCCGTGGGGAAGCATACCGAATACGACCTGGTAGATGCCAAACGGGGAGGTCGCCGCGGGTTTCGGAGGGGCGCAACAGGGTCGATTCACGGTCGCAGGCGATGTGTGTCTACACTGGCCGATGGATCCCGCGCGGCGCGCATCCTGTGAACTCCCCCAGGGCCGGAAGGCAGCAAGGGTCAACGGGCTCTGCCGGGTGCGCGGGGTCCCCTAGCTTCCGATGCCGATGCCCGTGCCGTTGGGCGCGGTGAAAGGTCCTTCCGCATGCCTACCCAAACCCAGATTGGGTTGATGAGCCATGAGGAACTCGTCGCAGAGCACGAGCGCCAGTCCCACAACTACGCGCGACTCGAAGCCGAGAAGCTGACGCTGGACCTGACTCGCGGCAAGCCGTCCCCCGAGCAGCTCGACCTCTCCGCGGAGTTGCTGTCGCTGCCCGGGGCCGACGACTACCGCGACGCGTCCGGTACCGACTGCCGCAACTACGGCGGCCTGCGCGGACTGCCCGAACTGCGCGCCATCTTCGGTGAGCTCCTGAACATCCCCACCGAGAACCTGATCGCCGGCAACAACGCCAGTCTCGAGATCATGCACGACCTGATCGTCGCGTCGCTGCTGCACGGCACGGTGGATTCGCCGCGCCCGTGGTCCCAGGAGCCCGTCGTCAGGTTCCTGTGCCCCGCGCCCGGCTACGACCGGCACTTCGCGATCACCGAGTCGTACGGGATCGAGATGATTCCGGTGCCCATGCGCGACGACGGACCGGACATGGCGAAGGTCGCTGCGCTCGTCGGCTCGGACCCGCAGATCAAGGGCATGTGGGCGGTTCCCACCTACTCGAATCCGACCGGTGCCGTGTACTCCGAGCGCGTCGCCCGCGAGCTGGCGTCGATGCCGACCGCCGCGCCGGACTTCCGGATCTTCTGGGACAACGCGTATGCCGTGCATCCCCTGGTCGAGGAAGCGGCCCCCGCCCTGGACATCCTGAGCATGGCGGCCGAGGCCGGTCATCCGAACCGCGTGTTCGTCCTCGCCTCGACATCCAAGATCACCTTCGCCGGCGCCGGCGTCAGCTTCTTCGGCAGCTCGGCCGAGAACCTGGCGTGGTACGAGAAGTTCCTCGGCATCAAGACCATCGGCCCGGACAAGGTTAACCAGCTGCGTCACCTGCGCTTCTTCGGCGACGCCGACGGGGTGCGGGCACACATGGCCAAGCACCGCGACCTGCTCGCGCCGAAGTTCGCGCTCGTGCTGAAGATCCTCGAGGACCGGCTCGGGTCGTCGAAGGTGGCGTCCTGGACCGAGCCGAAGGGCGGCTACTTCATCAGTCTCGACGTGGTGGAGGGCACCGCCAAGCGGGTCATCTCCCTCGCGAAGAACGCGGGGATCGCGCTGACGGCGGCGGGCTCGGCGTTTCCGTACAAGAACGACCCCGACGACAAGAACATCCGGCTCGCCCCGAGCTTCCCGTCGCTGGACGAACTCGCCACCGCCATGGACGGCGTGGCGACGTGCGTGTTGCTCGCGGCGACCGAGAAGGCCCTCGGGAAGTAGTCGGCGAGTAGTCCTGTCCCTCGGCCCCGGCTGTCACACGACGGCCGGGGCCGAGCGTATCCACCACCTGTGGACAACCCTGTGGACAAGCGGTGGACAACTCTGGTCGGCGGCGACCTCCGCCGGGGCACCCTTGCCGTCACGATCCGGACGTCCCGACGTCCTCGGCCGAATGTCACATCCGTTCGGACACATCGAACGCATGTCACATTCGGCCGGAGGCGGCGTCCGCATTCGGCCGGAGGCAGCGCCCTCGACGTCGCGACCGGTCATTACCCTGGACTCGTGGACTGGGCGACAAGACGAGCGTGCCGGTCGCTCGTGGCGGCGACGGCGGGCGTTCTCGTCGTGGCTGCCTGCGGTTCGGTCGACGCTCCGGGCACGACGCCGGAGCCGGTGCCGGCCGTTCGTCCGTCGGTGGCCGCGTCGGCTCCGCCCGCGCTGCTCGTCGGTCTCGGGGACTCCATCCCGGCAGCGATCAATTGCGACGAGTGCGCCTCGTTCGTCGACCTCTTCGGGGAGCATCTGTCGAACGGCGGCGACGGGACGGCCGTCGAGGTCACCAATCTCGGTGTCGGCGGGTGGACCAGCACGGACCTGCTCGACGCGCTCACCGACGGTCGTCCCGAGGCCACCCTGACCAGTGCCGCCGATGTCGTCACCGTCACGATCGGCGCCAACGACTTCTACGCCGTGCTCGACACCTATCTGGACGGGGAGTGCGGTGGCGACGACGGGCTCGCATGTTTCGCCATCTCCCTCTCCGCTCTCGAGGACACTCTCACGGCTGTGCTCGATCGGATCTCGGAGCTCACCGAGGGCCGGTCCACAGTGCTCGTGACGGGCTACTGGAACGTCTTCCCCGACGGAGACGTGGCCCGCCGGCTCTACGGGCCGCAATTCGTCGGCGACAGTGCAGTGCTCACCGGGCGTGCCGACGACGTCGTCGCGGCCGTGGCCCGGGATCGAGGAGCCGTCTACGTGGATCTGCTCACGGCCTTCAAAGGTCCCGCGGGGGACGTGGATCCCACGGCGTTGCTCACCGACGACGGCGACCACCCCAATCAGATCGGGCACCGACGGATCGCCGACGCACTGGAATCGGCATTCGCCCCGTCGGACCCTGCCCGGGCACACTGATCGGAGGACACGATCGCCTACGAACCGGGAACAGCGCGCAGGGCAGCGGGTATCCGGACAGCGTCCGCGAAGGGACCCGTCGACGGAGGGAGTCACCATCGCCAGGATGCAGAACCCGGAGTACCGGTGCAGATTTCCTGCGCAGGTCGCCGGCTCCTCGCTGACGGGACCTGCGGTCGGCCGACCGACCGGGGTCGTCGATGAGGCCACGTGAGGAGATGTATCCGGATCCGGACGACATGCAGGTGATCGCGAGCCTCGATCAGCTCGCTGCACTCGTCGCCGGCGATCCGCTCATCTATCTGCGCTTTTCCCCGGGTCCGGCGGCAGACGCCGCGGACGGCCCCACGCGCGATGTCGAAGGCAACGTCACCCTGCCGGGTTGGGCTGTCCTCCCCATCGCGCCGGAGCCGTGGTGGCGCCGACCCGTCGAGGACTGGGTGGCACGGCGGCTCCACAGGTACGCCACGCGGGACGCGGCCGCCGGGTGCTTTCTGTGGTTGCTCAAGGGAACGATGGTCGGACGCGGACCTGACCAGGAACCGTTGGTGATCGACATCCAGCCGCACGCGCGGCTCAGTCCGAGGGTGCTGCGGGAAGCGGAGCAGAGGTATCGCGAACGGTTCGTCGTGCAGGCGGATGCCGCAGATCGGTGAGGGATGGACGACCGGCGTCGTCCGCTCCGTTACCGCTGCAGAACGAGGTGAGGCGTCTCGTGTTCCGGGACGAGCACATCCTGGACCACGTCCGTGGTCCGCAGAGCCGAGAACGACACCAGCGCGATCGCCACGAGCAGCATCGCGACAATCGTGCGAGCCCACGGAAGCTTCGGTGGATCGACCAGCGCGCGCACGCGTTCGACGACGTCGCCGCCCGCCACGGAGAGGGTGGTGGACGAATGACCTTCGAGGGAACGGCTTCTCGCGACGGCTGCGGCGGCGACGGCCTGAGCGGCCGTGCGACGACCGCCGGTGGCGGCCTCCTCGTCGGCCCACCGCTCCGCGGCCCTGCGGACGACGTCGGGAACCGGTAGCAGCAGCGGATGGAGGACGGCCGCCGTCTCGGCGATCTGGATCCAGCGGGAATGGTGGTGCCTCAGGTGCGCGCGCTCGTGTGCCAGCAACACGCCCAGTTCACCCTCGGTGAGAGCCGACTTCATGGCCGTCGTCAGGACGATCCCGCCCCCTCGGCCGGGGACAGAGTACGCGTCGGCGATCGGGCTCCGGACGAGGAGGTAGCCGTCCGGCCGGGCGAGGTCTCGGCAGAACCGGGTTGCGGCGCGAAGGTTCTTCCCGACGTGCCAGAGGTGCCGTAGGCCTGCGGCGGCGGCCCACAGCGTGGCCGCGAGGAGGATCGACGCGACTGCGACGGACGCCGGACCGGACCGGAACCGGACGAGCGTCAGAGCCACGGCAGTTGCCGACGAGAGCAACGCCAGAGCACAGAGCGCGGAGAGAATCGGGAGGAGCCGGACCGCCGTCGCCGGGCGTGCCTGGGCCGCGATCCGCTCGGCACCGACGCCGAACGCTGCTCCTATCGCGAGTTGAGCGAGGACGACCGGCAGTATCACGGTTCGCTCCTCCCGTCCGGCTCGCCGTCCGCGCCTCCGAGCAATCTCAGCAACGTCTGCTCGTCGTCGGGTGTCAATTCATCGACGAACCGAGCCAGCACGTCCGCCCGGCGGCCGTACTTGTCGAGGAGTCGGTGCATGTCCCGGGCGGCCCGAGCAGCCGGGAGAGTCTCGATCGGGGCGGCGAGCCGATACGCGTAACCTCGTCCGGACGGTGTCCGGTCGACGATCCCTTTGTCGTGCATGCGGGCCAGCGTCGTCATCACTGTGGTGTGGGCGAGTGCTCCCGGCAGCAGTTCGTTCACCCTTGCCACGGTGAGCGGCTCGTTCGTGTCGGCGAGGATGTCGACGATCTCCTGCTCCAGGGTGCCGCGTAGGCGCCGTGCCATCGGTTTCAGGCTCCTCTCAGGAGGGCTTACTACTATCGAGAAAGTAGTAGATGACCGGTCATCCCTCTCCCGAGGAGCAGCATGTCCCAGATCAACGGACTTCCGGCGCACATACTTCTCGTGCACGCCATCGTAGTGTTGGTGCCGCTCGTGGCGGTCGGAGTCGTGCTCTCCGCCCTGTGGCCCGCTGCCCGGATCCGGCTCGTATGGCCCATCGCGGTGCTGGCCACCGCACTACTCGTCCTGACCCCGCTGACCACCGAGGCCGGTGAGTCTCTGGAGGATCAGGTCGATCGCACCGCACTGCTGCACACCCATACCGAGCTCGGTGACACCATGCCGTTCGTCGCCGCCGCGCTGTTCGTCGCGGTGATGCTGGTCGTGGCCCTGCACGTATCGGGCTCGCGTCGGTCGATGTCGGCCGGGCGAATGCGGTTTCTGACCGTGGTCACGGTTCTCGTCGCGATCCTCGTCGGGGTCGGTGCGACGGTTCAGGTGTACCGGGTGGGCGACTCCGGTGCACAGGCCACGTGGCAGGACCGCGTGGGCGTCGCCGCGGGGGAGGCGGAATGACCTCCGGGCCCGGGGCGAGTTCACCCCCGTAGGGCCCACGCCTCTGGATGGTCGAATATCCATTGACGACCAACAGATTTCGTGAAGTACTCACTCGTCGGTGCCGGTCGGGCGGGTGGCGCGCACTGCCGTAGGGTGGCACGGTGCTGACAGCTTTGTGGTACGGACTGGGTACTGCGGTACCCCTGTTCGCCGGTGCCCTGGTCGGGCTCCGGTACGACCTGCCCCGCCCGTTGCTCGCGGCTCTGATGGCCTTCGGTGCAGGCGCCATGGTCGCCGCGGTATCCACCGAACTGTTCGCGCCCGCCTTCGCGGACCAGGGCCTGTGGTCCGCCGGCGGTGCGCTGCTGCTCGGGGCCTCGGTGTACGTCGTCGCCGATCGGCTGATCGAGCGCAGGCTCGGCGCCGCTGCCCTGGGGTGGGCGCTGATGCTCGGGGCGTTGCTCGACGGGATCCCGGAGAACGCCGCTTTGGGGGTGACGCTCGCCGGCACCGGTGGCGGTGGACTGGTGCTGCTGGTGGCCGTCGCGGTCGGCAACGTGCCGGAGGCCGTGGCCGGTGCCGCGTCGATGCGCTCGAACTTCGATCGGCGGAAGGCCGTGCTCATCTGGAGCACCACGGCGACGCTGCTGGTGCTCGTGGTGGTGCTCGCGACGGCGTATGCCGACTCGCTGCCCCCCGCCGGCATCGCCCTCGTCCAGGCCTTCGCCGGCGGCGCGACGATTGCGGTCGTCTCCGACTCGTTGATGCCGGAGGCATACCGGGAGGGCGGCTGGTGGGTCGGTATCTCCACGGCCCTCGGATTCCTGGTGGCGTTCGCGCTGGGCGGCTGATCGGCGCGCGGTTCACCCGCCGGACTCCCCGTGGATGCGAGGATCGTGAGCATGGCACCGACGTTGAATCTCGTAGGTGATGCCGACGCCGATGCGTTGCTCGCCGCCGACCCGCTCGCCCTGCTCATCGGGATGCTCCTCGATCAGCAGGTGCCGATGGAGACCGCATTCGCGGGACCGAAGAAGCTCGCCGACCGCCTCGGCGGTCTGGACGTGCACCGTATCGCCGAGGCCGATCCGGACGAGTTCGCCGCGATCTGCGCCGGGCCTCCGGCCGTGCACCGGTTCCCCGGATCGATGGCCGAACGGATCCAGGCACTGTGCGCCGAGATCGCGGACCGCTACGACGGCGACGCGGCGGCCCTGTGGACGAGCGGCGACCCCGACGGCCGGGAGGTGCTGAAGCGCCTGAAGGCACTGCCCGGCTACGGCGACCAGAAGGCCCGAATCTTCCTCGCCCTGCTGGGAAAGCAGATCGGAGTGCAGCCCGCGGGGTGGCGGGAAGCCGCAGGGGAGTACGGCGAGGACGGGTCGCGGCGGTCCATCGCCGACGTCGTCGATGCGCAGACCCTGCAGGAGGTCCGGGAGTTCAAGAAGGCCTCGAAGGCGGCCGCGAAGAAGAAGTGAGCCGCACGGCCCGGAGCGGCGGGCTCGTCGGCCGGCGATTCAGGTCTTCTTCCGGGGCGACCGGCGTCGCTTCGGGGCCTGGGTGGGCTCCGGCACGCCTGCCGGCCGCCCGGTCAGTGCCTCGACGACGGCGGCCAGATCCTCCTGGGACAGCTCGTGGGTCTCCTGGGGGGTGCGGCTCCCGGAAGCGGAGCGTGCCTTCGTTGCTGCGGTGTCGTCCATCGGTGTCCCTCTCGTCGCTCGGCCGCGGTTCCGGGTGACCCCTGCGCTACACCGCACGCGCCATCCACCCGGTCAGCATGCCGGAAAAGTCCTCTTTTCGCAGCGTGCGACACCACGACACGCCCAGTGCGGATCCGGCTCGCGCAGCGAAGCGGCCCCCCGTGTCCCGGAACGGGGACGACGGGAGGCCGCTTCGCGCGTGGTGACTGAACTGCGAGATTACCGGCGGGTGACCGGACGGCGACCGGTGACGGCCTTGACCACGAACAGCAGGATCACCGCACCGAGGAGACAGGTGAGGAAGCTGAAGATCAGTCCGCCGCCTGCGACGTCGACGCCGAAGAGCTTGAGCAGGAAGCCACCGAGCAGACCGCCGATGACACCCACGACGATGTTCAGCAGGATGCCCTGCTGCTCGTCGGTCTTCATGATCTTGCTGCCGATCCAGCCGGCGAGGCCGCCGATGATGATCCACCCGATGATTCCGAGTCCGAGCACGCTCCACTTCCCTTCGCTCAGGGACCTTTCCGATCCCCTCCGGTCTTCACCCGCCGTTGCCGGCGTGGTCACGACTACTGTTACCCCGGACGGTCGAGGATTACACCTCGACGGAAAAACGTTCTCGTTCCGTTCTTTCGGCCGAGATCCGTCAGCTGCAGTCCCGGCAGCGCGTCGCGTCGTCGTCGGACAGTGCGAGCCGACTGTGGTGGTGGACGAGGAAGCAGCTGTCGCAGACGAACTCGTCGCTGCGCCGGGGTACGACCGGGGCGGTGAGCTCCTCACCGGACAGGTCGGCGCCGGGGAGTTCGAAGAACTCGGCGATGTCGCTGTCGTCGGGTTCCACGGTCTCGGTCACCGCCGGGAGCGTGGGGGTGGTCAGCTCGTCCGTGTCGAGCTCTTTGCGGGTGTCGTAGTCGAGTGTCATGACCCCTCCTGTGCTGGCCGCGAATACCTGTCGGTGTCACCTTCCGGCGGGTGCCGGTGAGGGCGACGCCGGGCCGTGATCGCCCTCCTTTACCCGGGCCGGGGCGATGCCAAACCATGCCGGTGGGCCGGGAACACCGGCCGGCCGTACGGGGTGCTGTCGCGCGGTGGCCGGTCAGCCGGTGGCCGGGGTCGACCCGGCGGCGTTCCCGGTAGTTCCGAACTGTTCGATCACGCCCCACAATTCGTCGTCGGGACCGACGTCGTACGTGCAGGAGTCCGGCCGGGGGTCGGGCACGAACGCCCAGATGAGTGCCCCGGCGGTGCCGGCTGCCTTCTGTCCCGCGATCTTCGTGGCGATGTGCTCGGCGCGATCGGCCGTGTCGCCGCACCAGCCCGCCAGCTCGCCGATCTCCGCGACCAGGAGTGGTTTGCCGATCTGCTGGGCCTGGGCGATGCGGCGTGCCAGACCGTTCCACTGGTCACCCGGAAGCGGGACCGCGTCGGCGCCGTAGTCGTGGTACTGGACGACGTCCACCCACGGCGACGAGCCGACCGTCGCATACTCGTCGCCCTGGGTACCGCACTGCCCGCCGCCGGTGAACCCCGCGGTGATCAGGGTGCGCGGATCGAGGGTGCGAACCTGTGCTCCCGCCACGTCGAAGAACCCGCGCAGGACGGCTGCCGCGTCCGAAGGGCACTGCCGCAGCCACCACGAGCAGGCGGCGTCGGTGCACACGCTGGTCTCGGGTTCGCCGACGAGTTCCCATGCGGCCAGTGCAGGGGAGTCCTTCCATCGCGTCACCGCCGTGGTCACCCAGTCCCGGAAGCTCAGGACCGCGCGCTCGTGAGCGACCGGTTCCGTCCATCCGTCCAGATACCACTGCCGGTCCTTGAACACTTCGTCCTCGCACGCGCCGTCCTGGGCGGCGAGGACCGGGATCACGAGTTGGCCGTGGGCCTCGGCCGCGGCGAACACGGCGTCGAGCGGGCCGAAATCGAGTTCGCCGGTGAACCGGTCGATGGCCAGAGCCTGGAACGCGTTGAAGCGAGTGAGTGAATGTGGTGGCAGGGCACCGAAGTAGGCATCCAGATCGACCATGGCGCCGCAGCCCCAGTTCACCGCCCAGTTCGTGCCCAGCTGGTAGGCGTTGAAGCCGGTCGGCCACCAGGGCTGCCCGTCGAGCCGCAGCGCCGTGCCGTCGGTGGTGACCCGCGCGCCCGGATCCGGATCGGCGGTGGCGGTGCCGGTGGTGCCGAATGTCGCGGCAAGGGTCACCAGGGCCGCCGCCCACACCTTCGCCGTCCTCCCCGAGCGCATGAAGGAACTGTACTGGCGCGGAGCCGGATCGGTGACCCGAGCGAGCGGAGTCGGCAGCGTTAGCACTCGCCGTCGGCGAGTGCTAATCTTTGCTGCGTAGCAGCCGGACCGAGGGGTGAGGTCGAGACGAGATGTCGTGCGCCGTATCCGTCCCCTCGCGCCGAGTGTCGGTCACCGTGCCGTCACGGATCTCGGAATTCTTGCCCTGCAGAAGGTTCCGTACGGCTCCTCTTCCGGTTGCTGCATTCCGTTCCGCCATCTCCGACGAGGATTCGAAAGACCATGTCCGTCCTGCAGACTCCCTTCCGCTCCGGACCGCACCGTGCCCGTCTCGGCTTCCCTGCACTGTCGAGGCTGCGTGAGACAGTCGGGGACAAGGGCGCAGATCTGGCCCTGATGCTCGGCGCCCTCTCGATCGTGACCTTCTGGACGTTCGGCTTCGGCATTCTGCTCGGTGCTGCCGCCGTCGGGACCGGCATCGCCGCCACCCGGCGGCCCACCGTGTTCACCGACGAAGCGAAGTCTCTCGATGCGCTCGTCGGCATGCTCACCGGCATCTTCGGAATCCTCGCGGGCGTGGTGTTCCTCAGTTGGGCGCTGCCCCATCTCTGACACCTGCCACGACGGGGGCGGGCGAGCGAGTCTCGTACGCAGCGTGCCCGCATCGGCGAGGATGGGTCCGATCCCGGGAAGTAGGAGCCGACGCGATGACGAAGTACCCGATCTCGTTCCCGAGTGGCGCCATGGTCGTTCCCGACGAGGAAATGCAGGCAGTGTCGGATGCTGCGCACGCCGTGGTGGGGGAGGCGAAGGAGGCCGGCGTCTGGGTGTTCGGCGGGGGAATCGACGAGAGCGTTCCGCCGGTCCTGGTCGACGGGGACGGCACGGTGACCGAGGGCACGTACCCGCAGACGACGTAGATCGGAGGCGGCTACGCGGTCCTGGAGTTGCCTTCCCGTGAGGCCGTACTGGAATGGGCTGCGAAGCTCGCGGTCGCGTGCCGCTGCGCGCAGGAGGTGCGCGCGTTCGGGTACGGCCCCGCCAGCTGACGGGGAGTGGCGCGGCATCGCGATGCTCGCCCGCGACTACCGTGCCGTGATCTGCCTCGCGGCGACCCCGATCGAGACCGCCTCGATCGGCACGGCCTACCGAGGCGCGGACGCCGGCTTGGCCATGAAGCGGTGGAGGAAGGCCTTCACCGAATCCGGCATCACCGCCGCCGTGACCGCCATGGTCTTGGACATGGGCGAACTGGCCACCACCTTCCGCTTGCCCGCGCGCATCGCCTCGTATCCCTTGCGCGCGACCTTCGCCGGATCGTCCTTCGGGCCGCGAGCGATCGGCGCGTCCGCCATCTCGGCCTTGCGGAAGAACGGAGTGTCGGTCGCGCCCGGCATCAGCGCGGTTACGGTGACCCCCGTCCCGCGCAGTTCCTCGTGCAGTCCCTCGGAGAACGACTGCAGGAACGACTTGGAGGCGTTGTAGACCACCTGATACGGCCCCGGTATCTCCGAGACCACCGACGAGGTGATCAGCACGCGGCCGGCGCCGCGCTCGGTCATACCGTCGAGAACGTACTTGGCCAGGTGCACGGTCGAGCGCACGTTGACGTCCACCACCTCGAGCTGGTCGTCGAGGCCGGTGTCGACGAACAAGCCACCCTGTCCGGTGCCGGCGTTGAGCGCCGCGGCGGCCAGCGGCCGGCCGGTGGCGGTCACGGCGGCGCACACCTCCTCCACGCCGGCCGCGGTCCGTAGGTCGGCGCGCACCGGAATCGTGGCGGCGCCGGTGGCGGCGAGTGTGCGGGTGGCGTCGTCGAGCGCATCGGAGTGGGCCACCAGGATGAGGTCGTAGCCGTCCCGGCCGAACAGTTGGGCGAGTTCCAGGCCGATTCCGCTCGACGCTCCGGTCACCAGGGCCAACGGTCGTGTTTCGGTCATGGCCGTCGGATACCCGCATCGCTTCGTCGCAACCACACGGTCGGTCTGTCGGTCGGCGCCGGTAGTCTCGGCGCGTGGCCCTCTACCGTAAGTACCGACCGGCGACCTTTGCCGAGGTGGTGGGTCAGGAGCACGTCACCGAGCCCCTGAGCATCGCCCTCGACGCCGGCCGCATCAATCACGCGTATCTGTTCTCGGGCCCCCGCGGCTGCGGCAAGACTTCCTCGGCCCGGATCCTGGCGCGCTCGCTGAACTGCGCGGAGGGTCCCACGTCGGCGCCGTGCGGGACGTGCCGGTCCTGTGAGGCGCTCGGTCCCGGCGGTGGCGGCAACCTCGACGTCATCGAACTCGACGCCGCGAGCCACGGCGGCGTCGACGACACCCGCGAACTGCGCGACCGCGCCTTCTACGCCCCGGCCGAGTCGCGGTACCGCATCTTCATCGTGGACGAGGCGCACATGGTCACCACGCAGGGCTTCAACGCCCTGCTCAAGATCGTCGAGGAGCCACCGGAGCACCTGATCTTCGTGTTCGCCACGACCGAGCCGGAGAAGGTGCTGCCGACGATCCGCTCGCGCACCCACCACTATCCATTCCGGTTGCTGCCGCCCCCCGTCATGCGCGGGCTGCTCGAGAAGATCTGCACGCAGGAGAACGTGCCGGTCGAGGACGCCGTCTACCCGCTGGTGATCCGTGCGGGCGGGGGCTCCCCCCGCGACTCGCTGTCCGTGATGGACCAGCTGCTCGCCGGGGCCGGCGAGGAGGGTGTGACCTACGGCCGGGCACTCGCGCTGCTCGGGGTCACCGACGTCGCTCTCATCGACGAGGCCGTGGACGCCCTCGCCGCTGGCGACGGGGCGGGTCTGTTCGGAACCGTCGAGAAGGTGATGGACGCCGGTCACGACCCGCGGCGGTTCGCGGTCGACCTGCTCGAGCGGCTCCGTGATCTCATCCTGATGCGGTCGGTGCCCGACGCCGCCGAACGCGGTCTCGTCGACGCGCCGGGTGACGTGCTCGAGCGGATGCGGGAGGAAGCCGACCGGATCGGCCCCGCCACTCTGACCCGGTACGCGGAGATCGTGCACTCCGGCCTGGGCGAGATGCGCGGGGCCACGGCGCCGCGCCTGCTCCTCGAGGTGATGTGCGCGCGGATGCTGCTGCCGGCCGCGTCCGATTCGGAATCGGCTGTGCTGCAACGTCTCGAGCGTCTCGAAAGCGGGGTCGCGACAGCGCCGACGGGCGCCGTTGCGCAGGGCGCCGTTCCCCCGGGCGCTGCATCGCCGAGCGCTGCGCCGCGGGCGGTCCCGCCGGCCGCGCCCGCGCCGATCGCGCCCGACGAGCCGGCCGCCAGGTTCCAGCGTCCTTCCCAGCGGCGGGCCACGCCCGCTGCCGTCGCCGAGTCCGCGCCTGTCGTCGAGCCCGTTTCCGCCGTCGAGCCCGCGGCCGAGCCGGTCCCGGCGCCACCGTCGGTTCCCGCCGCGCCGTCACCCGAACCGGAGCCGGCACCGCGCCCCGTCGTGCGGGAACCGGAACCTGCGCCACGCCCCGTCGTACGGGAACCGGAACCGAGCGAGCCGGAACCCGGACCGCAGCCCGTATCGGCTCCTGGGCCACAGCCGGCGCCGGAATCCGAACCGGCGCCCGCCGCTGCCGCCGGTCCCGACGCGGCGGCCGTCCGCGCGGTGTGGTCCGAGGTCCGCAGCAAGGTCCGCGAGCGCAGCCGCACCGTCGAGGTCATGCTGTCCGGTGCCACGGTCCGCAGCGTGGACGCGGGCCGCATCGTCCTCGGCCACGATTCCGCGCCGCTGGTCAAGCGGCTGGTCGAACCGCGCAACTCCGCGGTGATCGCGGACGCCCTGCGGGCGGTGTTCGGGGTGGACTTCGAGGTGACCTGCGTCCAGGGTGCTGCGACACCCCCCGCCGCTGCGAAGGCGGCCCCGGCACAGTCGGCGTCGCGCGCCTCCGGCCAGCCGCGGTTCTCCCGGCCCAGCCAGGCACGGCAGACCCAGCCCGCTCCGCAATCGGGTGCGACGTCTCCGGCCGCCACCCCGGCTCCGCCGCGTCCCGAGGTCGACGACATCCCACCGCCCGAGGCGCCGGACTACCCGGACGACCCCGGCCCCGAGCCCGGCTACGAGCCGCCGCGGATCAGCCCCGCCGACGTCACCCCCGAGGACGAGGAGGAGATGTTCGCCGAGGCCGCCACCCCGGTCGATCCGACGACGCGGCGGGAACCGGAGGACGTGGCGATCGAGTTGCTGCAGGACATCCTGGGAGCGAAGAAGATCAGCGAATGATCGTGTCCGGTCCGGCGCCGCACCGGCGTCCGGGCCGGTAGGGCGCACCGGCCGGTCCGAAATATCGGTAAGTTGACCGATTGTCGGCGGGATCACCGGGTTCCTATGGTCGAGCCACCTCGACCGGACCGATCCACGGAGACGACCATGACCGACAACCTTTCCTGGCTCACTGCAACCGAACTCGCGAACAACGTTCGCCGAGGACAGATCAGCGCGAGCGAAGTCGCGGAGCACTTCGTGGGGCGCGTGGAGAGCGTCAACCCGGCGATCAACGCGATCGTCGACTTCGATCGCGAACAGG
This sequence comes from Rhodococcus indonesiensis, assembly GCF_047782815.1. NCBI lineage: Bacteria > Bacillati > Actinomycetota > Actinomycetes > Mycobacteriales > Nocardiaceae > Rhodococcus > Rhodococcus indonesiensis. Next base: position 430,144 of record NZ_CP180630.1, read on the forward strand.
TCCTGTCCGATGCGCGCGCACTGGACGAGAAGCTCGTCGGCGGTGAGTCCGTCGGCCCACTGCACGGAGTGCCCTTCACGATCAAGGACCTGACGGCCGTGGCGGGCCGGCCCCTGACGTTCGGCATGGTGCCCATGAAGGACAGCATCGCCGACCACGACGCGGTGATCGTCCGGCGGCTGAAGGCCGCAGGCGGTCTCTACCTGGGCAAGACCAACACGCCGGAGAGCGGCTACTACGGCGGCACGGACAACCACCTGTTCGGTCCCACTCACAACCCGTGGAAGCGCGGATACAGCGCGGGAGGTTCCAGCGGCGGCGCTGCTGCCGCCGTCGCGGCCGGTCTCGGCCCGCTGGCCGAAGGCAGCGACGGGGCAGGATCGGTGCGCATCCCCGCGTCTCTCTGTGGCGTGGTCGGTCTCAAGCCCTCGACCGGACGGGTGCCGCAGACCATCCTGGCCGGTCGCTTCTATCACTGGGCTTACCACGGTCCGATCACCCGCACGGTCGAGGACAACGCCCTCATGCTCGGTGTCGTCGCCGGCCCGGACGAATCCGATCCGCTCAGTCTCCCGGCCTCGGACACCGACTACGTCGCCGAAACGACGAAGGACATCACCGGGTGGCGCATCGCGTGGTCGCCCGACCTGGGCTTCGCGACGGTCGACCCGGAGGTGGCGGCGATCTGCGCGGAGGCCGTCCGGGTGTTCGAGGACCTCGGAGCCCGGGTAGAGGAGGCGACACCCGGCTGGGGAGACCCGGAAGAAGCTATGTGGCACGGCATCTGGGTTCCCGGCTTCGCGGCCGAACACGACATGCTCGACTGGGACGAGTGGCAGGGTCAGGTGGACGACAATCTCGTCGAACTGATGCGTGAGGGGGAGCGTCTCACGGGCGTCGACGTCGGGCGGGCAGACCTGTTCCGTGGCCGGATGTGGGATACGTTCTCGGCGTTCATGCAGAACTACGACCTGCTGGTCTCGCCCACGTTGTGTGAAGCGGCTCATCCGCTGGGGCAGTTCGCTCCCGACCGGCTGGCGGGGGCGTCGCTGCGCTCGCAACTGCTCGGCTGGCTGATGACCTATCCGTACAACATGCTGACCACCCCGGCCGTCACCGTCCCCGCCGGATTCACCTCGGACGGACGTCCGGTCGGCCTGCAGATCGCGGGACGGCTGCACGCCGACGCCGCGGTCCTGCGCGCAGCGGCGAACTTCGAACGCGCTCGCCCCTGGTCGCATCGGGTCCCGGAACTGTGACAGGACGGACGAGCGCCCGCACGAACCGGAACGTATCTGTCCGATAACAGGATTCGGCTCCGCTGGACACGGGATTCGACTATCGTCGAGCGATGGTCGAACCCGTGTTCAGTGGACTGGTCTCGGTGTTGCTGGGAGAGAACGCCGTCGATCGCATGACCGGGCTCACCCGGTACATGACGGATCAGCTCGGGTGCGCGGCCGCGGCCGTGACCCGCGTTGCCGGCGGGCGGCATGCGGTGGTCGCCAGCCGTGGATACGACGACCGCACCCTGGGCTACCTGGTCACCGATTTCGTCGACAGGGATCCGGGTATGCAGGCGGTTCGGGCCGAGCCCTCCGCGGTACTGACCTGGCGCGACATTCCGTCGTATCGCGAGACCTACTCGGTGCGCGAGGTGTTCGTTCCCGCCGGATTCTCCGAAGGCACCTCCGTCGTCCTGACGTCTCCCACCGGGGTCGCAGTGGGTGCGCTGCACGTCAGTGTGACGCGTGATTCGGTGCCCTCCGGGGTCAAGACGACACTGAGCGATGCCCGGGAGTACGCCGCCTGGTCGGTGGACACTCTGACGCGACAGGAAGCGGTCGCCCTCACGCCACGGGAGCACGAGGTTCTCGAACTCGTGATCGCCGGCCTGTCCAACCGTGAGATCGCGCAGCAGATGCAGCTCTCGCGCAGCACCGTCAACACTCACGTGGAGCATCTGCTGCGAAAACTCGATGCCCCCAACCGGGTCGGCGCGGTGGTCCGGGCGGTGCGGCTCGGTCTGGTGTCGAACCGGGATGCGTGGGTGCAGTCCACGTAGCAGGCCGTTCCGAGCCGGCAGCGGGCTCGTCGGGTGTGCCCTTCGTTCAGGTGAGCAGGGGCACGAGTTGCTGCGCGTGCTCGCGGAGCGACTCGAGGTGGCGCGTCATCAGATGCTGGTGGTCGATGCTGCCGGACAGGACCAGGCCCGCAACCAGGGTGCCTGCGGCGGACCGGACGGGGACGGCGAGGCACGCGCAGTCGTCGCGCAACTCGCCGAGCTGGGTGGCGAAGCCCCGGTCGCGGATCTCCGCGAGGTGACGGAGCAGGTCGCCGCGCACGACGATCGTGCGACCGGTGAATGCCTGGAGGTCCCACCGCGGGAGGACCGCGTCGAGGTCGTTCTTCTCGGCGAGCAGGAGTTTGCCGACGGCGCTCGCATGGAGGTGCCGAGTCAGGACCGCCTCGTCCGTGCGGGGCGGATACTCGGGGTCGGCGTCCGCGAGGCGGAGCGCCGTGTCGGTGTAGTAGTACAGGTGGACGCCGAAGCGGACGGTCAGCCGAAGCTCGGTCAGCAGGGTGCGTGCGGCCGTGCAGACGGTCGGGACGACGGCCGCGTCGACGAGTACGCCGATCTTGCGCCCGAGGGCGAAGCCGGACAGATCGGGCAGCCGGACGACGTAGCCTTCGCCGGCGAGCAGGTTCAGGAGCCGATAGGTCGTCGCCGGCGGCAGGGACAGGTGTGCTGCGATGTCCTTGGCGGTGACGCCGGGGCCTGCCCGGGCCACTTCCTCGAGGACGCGCAGGGCGCTGATCACGGCCTTCGGCTGACGGCCCGACAGGGTTCCGTCGACGGGGCTCACCGCTGCACCTGCCAGGGGCGGTGCCGGCCGAGCAGATCGTCGGCCACGGTCTCGTCGTAGACGCCTATCCGGTCCGCGACGCCCGGGTCCCGATGCACCCGCACCGCGAGCAGCAGAGCCCCGAGGAGCATCAGGACCGCGTACACGGCGGTCATCGCGCCCGCCACGTAGATCCTCGACGCGGCTGCCCACACGATCAGCGCCACCAGGCAGGCGGCGGTGACCGCGCCGACGATCAGCGGCATCCGGGTCAGCTCGCCGATCCGGTGCAGGAATGCGGGCGTAGCGACACAGACGAGGATGTAGGCGAGGACGTACCCGTGCGCCGAGAGGGCCAGCAACCCGATCAGGACGTCGCGGGTCGAGCCGGTCGCGATCAGAAACACCACGGGCACGACCACGACGACAGGCATCGCGACGATCAGGGCGACATGCGGCGTGCGGAACCGGGCGTGGGCCCGGCCGACGATCGCCGGGGCGACACCCTCACGGCCCATCGCGAACAGGGTGCGCGACAGCGCGGTGGTGGAACCCATGACGCATGCGAACCACGACGCGGTGATCCCGAGTTCCATCACGACCGCCAGCACCGCCGAACCGCTCCCGGCGGTGTCCGGGAGGGTGAGCACGATCCGCAGGGAGCCGACTCCCTCCCTCGCGGACTCGGGGGACTGCATCGCTGCGGCGAACACGTAGAGCGTCGCGAGCACGATCGGCGTCCACCGGATCGCGCGCGGTACGCTGATCAGCGGGTTGTGGGCCTCACGGGCCACCGTTCCGGCGCTCTCGAAACCGACGAACGAGGTGATCGCCAGCAGGAGCGCGAAACCGATTGCGGATTCCGAACCGGTCCCCCTCGGAGCCGAGGGGGACGCGCCGTCCCGGACGGCCACGACGAACGCGATCACCAGGACGACCGAGGCAGCGACGATGGCGAATGCCTCGACGCCCAGCATGATCCGGGCGGAGAGCTGGACACCGCGCACCATCAGCAGCAGTGCGAGCACCCCCACGATTCCGGCGAGCACCGCGCTCGTCGCCGCTCCGGCGGGCAACCCGACCCGTTCGAGCAGCGACGCCAGATAGCTCGCGGCGCCCACCGTGCTGGCCATGGCGGCGGCCGCGTACCCGATCAGCAGCGACCATCCCCCGGCAAAGCCGAGGCGGGGACCGAGTCCCTTCACCGTGTAGCTGTACAGGCCGCTGACCGCGACCATGCGGGCGGCGAACTGCCCGATGCAGTAGCCGACGGCCGCCATCAGGACGGCCGCCGTGACGAACACCGGGATCGCGGCGCGCCCGGCTTCGGGGATCACGAGAGCCGGCAGGGTGACCATCACCGCCGAGGGGGCGACGGCAGAGACGGACTGGGCCAGTACCTCGACGAACGTCAGGCGTCCGCGCTCGAGGCCCGCCACCGGCGACGTCCCTCTGATCTGTGGTGTACCGGACACCTTGCACCTGCTTCCACACTCGCCAGGGGACGTCGAGCGTCGGCAGCCGGACGATCCCGTGGGGTGCACGGTAGCGCAGGCGCGCTGTGCGCTGTACCGATCACACATCAATTTTCGGTCACCCGAATGAGAATGCCGGGCCTGCCGGAGGTGCGCTCGAGCGGGCCCGGCGGTGCGCGCACGACCGTCACCTGGGGTACCGACGAGAAGTCGAACGAGAATCGGGAAACGGTCTGGGCCCCAGTCGAATGAGAATCGGACAGGCCGCAATTTCCATCCGGAATCGGGGGTGACTCCCGCCACATCCTGTGGTTATCGTGGGTTCGGGTCACAGCGAAGGAAACCGACGATTCGACGTCGAAACCACTGTGCCCGAGAGTTTTTCATCTTCCCTCAGAGTCGGAGACAACATGACTGCAGTTGCGCAATCCGCCACCGCTCTGCTTCCGGAGGTGGCCGAGTTCCTCTCGTCGCCGAAGCAGATGCTGATCGGCGGCCGGTGGGTGGAGTCCGCCTCGGGCCGGCGGTTCGACACGGTCGACCCCGCGACCGGGCAGGTGCTGACCACGGTGCCGCACGGCAGCGCCGAGGACGTCGACCGCGCCGTGGCCGCCGCCCGCCGGGCGTTCGAGGAGGGGCCGTGGCGACGCCTGACCCCGGCCGAACGCCAGCGCATCCTGTGGCGGATCGGCGAGGGCATCCTGGCCCGGGCGGACCAGTTCGCCCAGCTCGAGTCCCTGGACAACGGCAAATCGGTGGTCGTCGCCAAGGCCGTCGACGTCACCTGGGCGGCCGAGATCTTCTTCTACTACGCCGGCTGGGCGACCAAGATCGAGGGACGCACCGTCCCGGTGTCGGTTCCGTGGGCACCCGGTGCCCGTTTCCACGCGTTCACCAGCCGCGAGCCGGTGGGTGTGTGCGCCCAGATCGTGCCGTGGAACTTCCCGCTGGTGATGGCCGCCTTCAAGCTCGCCCCCGCGCTGGCGTGCGCGAACACTCTGGTGCTCAAGCCCGCGGAGCAGACCCCGCTCACCGCCCTGCTGCTCGCCGAGGTCGCCACCGAGGCCGGCGTACCCGACGGCGTCGTCAACGTGGTCACCGGGTTCGGGGATGCGGGTGCGGCCCTGTCGGCCCACGACGACGTCGACAAGGTCGCCTTCACCGGCTCGACCGAGGTCGGCAAGAAGATCGTGACCGCCGCCGCCGGGAACCTGAAGAAGGTCTCGCTCGAACTCGGAGGCAAGAGCCCACAGGTCGTCTTCTCGGACGCCGACCTCGAGGCCGCGATCCCGGGCGTGGCGAGCGGCTTCCTGTTCAACCACGGGCAGGCGTGCACCGCGGGTACGCGACTGTTGGTGGAGGACCGGATCTTCGACGAATTCACCCAGGGTGTCGCCGAATTCGCGAAGTCGCAGAAGATCGGTCCGGGGCTCGACCCGACGAGCGACATCGGGCCGCTGATCTCGGCGGAACAACTCGACAAGGTCACCGGCTACATCGACGCCGGGCTCGAGGACGGCGCGCGTGCCCTGTCCGGGGGAAAGCGCCACGGCGACAGCGGCTTCTACGTCGAGCCGACGCTGCTGGTCGACGTGCGCAGCGACTTCGGCGTGTATCGGGAGGAGATCTTCGGTCCGGTCGCCGTGGCGGTGCCCTTCAACAGGGAGGAGGGGGTTCGCGCCGCCGCCAACGACACGCCCTACGGTCTCGCGGCGAGTGTCTGGACGCGAGACGTGTCCCGGGCGCACGAGGTCGCCGCCGAGATCAAGGCAGGCACGGTCTGGATCAACTGCCACAACGCGTTCGACACCGCCCTCCCCTTCGGGGGGTACAAGCAGTCGGGGTGGGGGCGGGAACTCGGTGAGGGAGCCCTGGCGGAGTACACCCAGACCAAGTCGGTCAACATCGCACTGTGATCGGTCGGGGCGGTGTCCGGCACGACGTGGGCACCGCCGCCCGTACTCCCGGTCGAACGAGAACCCGGCCCTTGCCCTTCCCGTCAGCCGTCGACGAACCGTGACGCCGACCGCACCGACAACGGCCGGGCGCACGCTTCTCGCGGCGGTCGGCGCCGAACCGCCGGTACACCCCCTCTCCCGAAAGTCGAAGCACCGATGACCCTCAACGCTCGCGCACACGAACCTCCCACCCACCGGTTGTCCGGCAGCCTCGGCCCCGGCGCCGTCGTCTTCATGGTGGTCGCGGCCGCGGCCCCGCTGACCGTGATCGCCGGCACGGTCCCGCTCGGCATCTCCGCCGGTAACGGCCCCGCGTTCCCCGCCTCGTACGTCGTCTGCACGGTGGTCCTGCTCTTCTTCGCCGTCGGCTTCACCGCGATGGCGAAGCATGTGCCCGGAGCGGGGGCGTTCTACACCTTCGTCACCCACGGTCTCGGCCGGCACGCCGGTCTCGGTTCGGCGTTCCTGGCGCTGTTGTCCTACACGGCGGTGCAGGGCGCGGTCTACGGGTACATCGGCGCGGCCCTCGGCGACTTCGTGACCGCGCACGGCGGTCCCGAGTTGCCTTGGTATCTCTGGGCTCTGATCGTGCTGGCGGCGGTCGCGGTGCTCGGCTACCGTCACATCGACCTGTCCGGGAAGGTCCTCGGGGTCCTGTTGCTGTGCGAGGTCGGCATCGTGCTGGTGATCGATGCGGCGGTGGTCGTCCGGGGTGGAGCGGAAGGTCTGTCCACCGCTGCGCTGCGGCCGTCCGAGTTCTTCTCGGGCGCACCGGGAATCGCCTTGATCTTCGCCGTTGCCGGCTACATCGGTTTCGAGGCGACCGCGGTCTTCCGCGACGAGGTGCGTGATCCCGCCCGGACCATTCCCCGGGCCACCTACCTCGCCCTGGTGGTCATCGGCGGCTTCTATGCGCTGTCGAGCTGGGCGCTGGTCAGCGCGTGGGGTGACGAGGGTGCGGTCGTCCTGGCCACCGAGAACCCCGAGGGCATGATCGTGGAAACCGCGACCCGTTTCGTGGGAGCGGCGGCCGGTGACGTCGTGCAGGTGCTCCTCGTCACCAGTCTGTTCGCGGCACTGCTGTCCTTCCACAACGTGCTCTCGCGCTACATCTTCTCGCTCGGCAACAGCGCGGCACTGCCGGCGCGATGCGGCCGCTCGCACGAACGTCACGCGTCGCCCTACGTGGCCTCGGTCGTGCAGACGGTGTCGGCGCTGGTTCTCGTCGTGGCCTCGGCCGTCGGCGGCCTCGATCCCGTCACGGAGGTCTTCGCCTGGTTCGCCGGTGTCGCGTCCGTCGGTGTGCTCGCCCTCATGGCGCTGACGTCGATCGCCGTCCTCGTCTTCTTCCGCCGTTCCCGGGCCGACACCCGGCCGTGGCCCACACTGATCGCGCCGGCGCTGGGTCTGGCGGGACTGGGCGCGCTGCTCACGATGACGATCGCGAACCTGCCACTGCTCGTCGGCGGATCGAGCACCCTCGCCGCCGTCATCGCCGTCCTTCTCGCCGGGACGTTCGCCGGCGGAGCGGCCGTGGCCGTGCTCCGCCCCCACGCTGCACGAAACGACCACCCCCACGGCGGCATCGCGTCCGCCGTCACGACCGAACCCCAGATCGACAAGGAGATCGCACGATGAGCACTGCCACCACGCCGTTCACCGAAGCGGCAGCGACGCCCGCGCCGGACCATCCGCTCACCCCGCTGACCGCCGACGAGATCACCGCAGTCAAGGAAACGGTGTCGGCGGCGGGACTGGTGACCGAGCACGTCCGGTTCGTCTACGTCGGGCTCGAGGAACCCCACAAGTCGACGGTCCTGGCGTTCCGGCCGGGGGACCACCTCGAGCGTCGTGCCCGCGTCCTGCTCCTCGACCGCGCGACCGGTGCGGGGTCCGACCACGTCGTGTCCGTCACCGAACGCAGGATCCTCGACACCGTCGCCGTCGACGCCACCACCGACGGGCATGTCCCGATCCTCGACGAGGAGTTCGAGGACATCGAATCGTTCCTGCTCTCGAGCTTCGACTGGATTGCGGCGATGGCCGCACGCGGCATCGACCCGGAGAAGGTGCGCGCGGTTCCGCTGTCGGCCGGGGTGTTCGGGCACGAGGACGAGGTGGGGCACCGGATCGTCCGCGTGCTCGCGTTCCATCAGGAGGACCGGGCCGACCTGCCGTGGGCACATCCGATCGACGGTGTGGTCGCCTACGTCGACCTCACCGAGCAGCGGGTGGTGAAGGTGGTCGACGAGATCACCCTTCCCGTGCCGGCCGAACGCGGCGAATGGGACGCCGCGCCGCACGCGAAGCCGGTCCGTACCGATCTCAAGCCGATCGAGATCATCCAGCCCGAGGGGCCGAGCTTCTCGGTCGAGGGCAACCGGATCACCTGGGCGGACTGGACGTTCCGGTTCGGATTCGACGTCCGCGAGGGACTGACCCTGCACCAGCTGTCGTTCTCCGACGACGGTGTGGAGCGCCCGGTGATGTACCGCGCATCCATCGCCGAGATGGTCGTGCCCTACGCCGACCCGTCCCCGGTACGGTACTGGCAGAACTACTTCGACCAGGGCGAGTACCTCTTCGGCCGCTACACCAACTCGCTGGAACTCGGGTGCGACTGCCTCGGCGAGATCCAGTACTTCGACGTCACCATCGCCGACGAGAAGGGCGATCCCCGGGTGATGAAGAACGCGATCTGCCTCCACGAGGAGGACTACGGCGTCCTGTGGAAGCACTCGGACATGTTCAACGGCATGACCGAGACCCGTCGCTCGCGCCGGCTCGTGATCTCGTTCTTCCTCACGATCGGCAACTACGACTACGGCTTCTACTGGTACCTCTACCTGGACGGCACCATCGAGCTCGAAGCCAAGGCCACCGGCATCGTGTTCACCTCCGCCTACCGCGGCGAGGACGGGTTCGCCACCGAGATGGCTCCCGGCCTCGGCGCACCGTTCCACCAGCACCTCTTCTCCGCGCGCCTGGACATGGCGGTCGACGGCAACGTCAATACGGTCGAGGAGGTCGACGCCGTACCCGAACCGATGGGACCGGACAACCCCTGGGGCAATGCGTTCCGCTGCCGCAAGACCACCCTCGCCACCGAGGCCGACGGGCAACGGCTGGCCGACAACACCAAGGCCCGGGTCTGGCACATCACCAACCCGACCAAGCAGAACCGGCTCGGTCGGAACGTCGGTTACGCACTGCACCCGGAGGGCCAGCCCGTGCTGCTGGCCGACCCGTCGAGTTCCATCGCCGCTCGCGCCGCATTCGCCACCAAGCACCTGTGGGTCACCCAGTACGACCCGGCGCAGCGGTATCCGGCCGGCGACTTCGTCAACCAGCATCCGGGACAGGGGGGACTGCCGACGTTCGTCGCCGGCAACCGGAACATCGAGGGCGAGGACCTGGTGCTGTGGCACACCTTCGGGCTCACCCATTTCCCGCGCCCGGAGGACTGGCCCGTGATGCCCGTCGACTATGCCGGATTCAAGCTGAAGCCGGTCGGGTTCTTCGATCGCAATCCGGCGCTCGACGTCCCGGCCGGCACGTCGAAGCACTGCTGCACGGACTGACGGCCGTGTCCACCGTCGATCCGGCTGCCCGCCCCACCACGCCCACGTGGTGGGGCCGGGCGGCCGCGGCCCTGGCCGTCGCGTCCGCCGTGCTGCACGTCGGCGCGCTGGGGGAGCACGCACCGTCTCCGGCGTCGGCCGCCCTGACGGTCGTGATGACCGCCGGGTGTCTCTACTGCGCGCGCCATCTCTGGAGGCGCGGAAACCAGCGGGACTGGATCCTGGTCACCGTCATGAACGTCGTGATGATCATGCTGCACCTGACCACCATGAGCCCCGGAGGGACGGGAGGCGGTCACCACGGGCACGCTGTGCCGCTGGGCGCCGGTGCAGCGGACGCGTCGCTGCCTCCGCTCATGGCCGCCGCGCTGGCGGTCGCGTCCGCGGAGGTCCTCCTCGCCGTGAGTGTGGTGTTCCACCGCACCCGGGGGCTCGACCCGGCGGGATCGAGCGGCACACTGTCCGCATGAACATCCGGCAGGGAGCGCTCGTCGTCGCGGCGTCGATCCTGGTCGTGACGGCGTGCGGTTCCGGCGCGCCCGACGAGTCGTCCGAATCCACCGCGACGAGCGGCCCGACGTCGGAAGCGGCGACGACGCCGCCGTCCGAGGTGCCGGCACCCGCCCCGTCCGTCACCTTCCCGGTGCCCGTTCCGGGGCCACGTACCGGTGTGCCCGAGGCCCTGCGCGGCGTCGATCTCGAACGGATTCCCACCGGGGAGAAGGTGGCGGCACTGACCTTCGACGGGGGAGCCTCCGACATGGCCGTCTCCCGCATCCTCGCCACGCTGGCCCGGTACGACGTACCGGCGACGTTCTTCGTCACCGGGGAGTTCGCACGGACGTATCCGGACCGCGTCCGCGCCATCGCGGCGGCCGGGTATCCGGTGGGGAACCACAGCGACACCCACCCGGCCTATCCGGATCTGACGGACGAGCAGATCAGAGCCGATCTTGCTGCGGCCGAGGCCGCGATCACGGCACTGACCGGACGTCCGGCCATGCCGTTGTTCCGGTTTCCGTTCGGTGCCCGCACCGACGCCGACATCCGGGTCGTCAACGATGCCGGGTACGTGCCGGTGCGCTGGACGGTGGACTCGCTCGGCTGGAAGGGCACCAGCGGCGGTCTCGACGCCGGGGCGGTCACCGAACGGGTCGTCACCACAGCCGTGCCCGGGCAGATCGTCCTGATGCACGTGGGCGCGAACCCCGACGACGGCACGACCCTGGACGCCGATGCGCTGCCCGCGATCATCGACGGTCTGCGGACGCGGAGTTACAGTTTCGTGGATCTGACCGATGTCGTCCGTTGAGCCCACCACGGTGCGTCGCACCCGTGTCTTTCGATTTGCGCGCTTACGATCGCTGTGCTTACTTATGAACGCGGTCGGGAATCGTTGGGGTGGATCCCATGGGTTGAAGGACGGTTTCGATGATCCTTTCCGCTGTCCGGGTGGCGATCGTCGGCGCGCTGACCATCGGTTCGATGTTCGGTGCCGTGTCGATCGCCCATGCCGACCCGTCCCCGGCTGCCTACTGTGCGCCGACGGTGGTGCTCGCCGTCGACGGCACGAAGGGTCCCGAAACGCCGGACTCGATCGATCCCGACAGCCCCCTCAACTCCTACACCGATCAGTACCGTGACAGTCCCGACTTCGCCGTGCGGCACGTGCGGTACCCGGCGGGCATGGTCGCCGGGGTGTTCGGCTGGGACACGTTCATGGACCAGTCGGTGCAGATCGGCGTGCAGAACCTGTGGGCGGAGATCGGCCGGACCGAGGCCGCCTGCGGGCCGCGCACCCGCTACGAGCTGTACGGCTACTCCCAGGGCGCGATCGTCGTGCGCCGGGTTGCGACGGAGATCGATGCGGTGCCGCCCGTGCACGACGACGGCACCGACCTCCAGGACCGCGTGCGGGTGCACCTGATCGCCGATCCGGCGCAGGGCCGGCCCGCCCAGTACGCCGGCCCGCTCGTTCCCGGCATCACCCTTCCGCAGCCGGCCGACGAGCTGCGGCACATCCCGGTCACCACCGAGTGCCTCGAGGGCGACATGATCTGCGACCCGGAGGGCAACGTCAGCGGATACATTCGCGAGCACGCGACGTATCACCCCTGATGTTCGCCCTCGGCGTCGCGCTGTTCGCGCTCGCCCTCGCCGTGTCCGTCGCCCTGCACGAGGCCGGTCACCTGTGGGCGGCGCAGCGTCTCGGGATGAAGGTGCGCCGCTTCGTGGTCGGGCGCGGCCCGACGGTCTTCTCGTTCCGCCGCCAGGAGACCGAGTACGGTCTCGGCCTGTTCCCGATCGGGGGTTTCTGCGAGATCGCCGGCACCACCGCACTCGACGAACTGGCCCCCGGTGAGTACGAACGGGCGTTCTATCGGCAGCGGACGTGGAAGCGCCTGGCTGTGATGTCCGGTGGCGCCGGCATGAATTTTCTGCTGGCCGCGGTGCTCGTCGTCGGGCTTGCGGTCGGGTGGGGTCTGCCGGACCTGCACCCGAGGATCGTGGTCGAGTCCGTCGGGTGCGTCCCGCCGTCGCAGGAGGCGGCGCCCGGGTACGGCCTCGCCGGGTGTGACGGGCCGGGACCGGCCGCCTCGGCGGGGATACGCCCCGGCGACGTCGTCCTCGCCGTGGACGGTGAGGACGTCGACCGATTCGGCGATCTCGTCGAAAGAGTCTGGCAGAGTTCGGGAGTCGTCGACCTGGTGATCGATCGGCAGGGCCGGGAGCTGCGGGTGCCGGTCCCTGTCGAACCGGTGCAGCGCTGGGTGGTCGACCACCGGTCCGGGGCCGAGCGGTCGGCGACCGTCGGGGCGATCGGCCTCTCCGCGCAACCGGCCGCCGGTCCGGTCCGCTACGACCTCGTCGCCGCCGTTCCCGCCGCGTTCGCGTTCACCGGGGACCTCGTCGTGGCGTCGGTGCGGACGCTGGTGAGCGCCCCGTCGAAGGTGGCGCCGCTGTGGCACTCCGTGGCGAGCGGCGAGCGCGATACGGACACCCCGGTCAGTGTCGTGGGCGCCGCGTCCCTGGGCGGCCAGGCCGCGGAACGGGGCATGTGGGAGTCGTTCGTGTTGCTGATGGTCGGGCTGAACCTGTTCGTCGGCCTGGTCAATCTGTTGCCGCTGCTGCCCCTCGACGGCGGGCACATGGCCGTCGCCGTCTACGAGGGATGTCGCAACCGGTTGCGCCGGCTGCGAGGTCTGCCCGCCGCAGGGCCCGTCGACTTCGGGAGGTTGCTGCCGGTGACCTACGCGTTCGTCGTCGCCGGTGGTGCCTTCACGGTGCTGACCGTCGTCGCGGACGTCGTCGCCCCGATCCGCCTGGCGTGAGCCGATCCGCCGCGTGCGGTCCCGCCACACCGGCCACGTTGCCTCCCATATCGATTATCGATAGGGTATCGATAATCGATATGGGAGGGTGTCATGAGTACGTCTTCGGTGTCCGTTCTCCGGCCCACCGCGAAGGATCGGCGCGACCTGTGGGCGAGCATGGCTGTGTTCGCCGGTACCGCGGCGGTGGTCGTCGCCGACTACGTCGCCACCCTGTCCGGTCAGCTCTCGGCCGCGACGGTGACCGCGCGCATGGAACTCGGCGAGGCTGCCGCACCCGTCCCCACCCCGTCCGGTGTGCAGGCGGCACTCGACGGCGCGGTGACCACCTCGCTGCCGGTCGCCGAGCTGTCGCCGGTGACCGTCGCGCTGCTGCGCACGGGCGACGCGGCGCAGACGCTGAGCTACCTGGCCGTGCTGGGGCTGCTGGCCCTGCTCGTGCGCCGGTTCGTGCAGGGCCGGATGTTCGACCACGGCACCTACCGGCTCACCTATCACCTCGGCTGGGTGGCGCTGACCATCGCCCTGGTCCCGATGTTCCCGCGGATCATCGGCACCAACATGGCGATCCGCGATCTCGGTCTCACCCACGTCCCCGGCGTCGAGGGCAGCTGGCTCGGAGCCGAGTTCTGGCTGGTGTACGCCGGGGCGATGGTGCTCTCGGCGGTGGCGATCGCGATCCGGGTGGGCAACCGGATGGCACGCGACCAGGAAGGGCTCGTGTGATGCCCCCGGAGACCGAACACGCCGTCCACTGCCGGCTCGACGACCTGCTCGCCGAGCGCGGCATGACCCTCGCGACGCTGTCCGAACGCGTCGGGGTCAGCGTCGCCAACCTCTCGGTGCTCAAGAACGACCGCGCTCGTGCCATCCGGTTCTCGACGCTGACCGCGATCTGTCACGTGCTCGACTGCTCCGTCGGGGATCTGCTGACCGTGCAACCACCGCGGTGACCACCCGAAGAACTCCTGCGGTACGGGGTGCGCGGCGCACATTGTCCGGTCCTCGCGGCGAATGCTTCCCGGCCGTTGCGGATGCGCGCCAGAACCGCTTCCATTGAGTGATGCCGCGGTGGTGCTGGGACGAGGACGAACCGCTGTTCGGTGACGTCGAGTCGCCGTCCGGTGGTGTGGCCATCGCCGGTTGCTCGGCGCTGATCGCTCTCGTCGCGCTGCTGGTGATCGGCCCCGCCTTGGTGTGAGCGGCGTCCGGCCACCCCCCCGCCTTTCGCGATCGGCGCGGGAAAGTGCCTGTTGCGCCCGTACTTACGCGCGCAACCCACACCGACGCGCGCAACTCGCACCGACGCACGGCCGGCGTCGCGTCCGGGAGAATTCCCACCGGGACGGGACAGGTGTCCCTGGCGACCGGGACACCGGGCGCAGCAGCCTCTCCGTCAGGCGCAGAGCGCGCCGGGACGAGGGGAGAGACACCGATGAGCACAGCGAGCGTGACGGAGAACAGCCGCACGGGCGCACGGCGCGCGTCGTCGAGTGCCTGGGCCTGGGCCGGGGCCGTCGCCGGCCTCGCCGGGGTGATCGCCGTCCAGGCGAGCATGGGCATGGGGGCCGCCTACGACGAATCCACCGCGGGCAACGCGCCTGCCATCGCCGACGCCTTCGCGGGCGAACGCACCGAACTGCTGGTGATGCACCTGTCGCTGATGGTGTCGACGGTGCTGCTGCTGATCTTCGCCGCGGGCCTGCAGCGCCGCCTGCGGATCGCCCTGCCCGACGACAGCCTGCTGCCGGCCGTCGCGGCGTTCGGGCTGCTGCTCACCGCGACGGCCTGCCTGCTCGGCGCCGGCCTCGACACCGAGTTGCTGTTCGGGCTGAGCGAGCCGGGACAGATGGTCGCCGAGGTCGCCGTAGTCGGCTCGCACTGGGTCGGCACGATCCCGTGGTTGTGGGTGGGCGCGGGGGTCAGCGGCCTGGCGGTGGCCGCCGCATCGCTACGCCACGGCGCGACGCCGCGGTGGCTGGGCTGGGCGAGCGTGGTGCTCGGCGGCCTGACGGCGCTGCTCGGGATCTCCCCGCTGCAGTACATGGCCGGCTTCGTCGGTCCGGTGTGGGTGCTCGTCGCCGGCGTCGGATTCGTCGTCTCCGACAGGGCACGCCGATAGGCTGCCGCGCGACGGGGCCGGCCGCGGGGCATACTCACCGCACCATGGCTGTTGCGGACGCATCCGAGACGGCGGCGGGCACCGGTGGCGCACCGGTGCCCGCCGCCGTCGTCGCCGTGCTGTCGTGCGGTCTCGCCGTCACCGCCCTCGCCGTCTTCGCGGCCGCTCGTCCGGGCCTCGATTCGGATCAGCTGTTCTTCCTCGTCGACGTCGTCGGCGCCGCCGTGTACGGCACCGTCGCCGGGGTGGTGCTCGCCCGCCGGGTGCATCCGGTGCCGCTGCTGCTGTCGCTCGCATCGATCGGCGTCGGGCTCTCGGCCTTGAGCTATGCCTGGACGAAGCTCGCGCAGGTGCGGCCCGGGCTGCCGTTCGCCGGAGTCCTCGCGCCCCTGCAGAGCACCACGTGGATCCCCGGCACCCTGGCGCTGTTCCTGGTGGTGCCCTGGCTGGTCCGTGATGCACCGCTCGACCGGCGCGCCCGTCTCGGTGTACTCACCGGTGCCGCGGTCACCGCCTGGTTCTTCTGGGCCCGCACCTTCACCGGCACCGCCGTCGGCTGGCTCGTGCTGCCCGTCGTCACCGTCGGTCTGCTCGCGGCTGCGGACGTCACCTACCGGTGGCGGCGCGGCCCGGTCTCCGACCGCATCGGCCTGGGCTGGCTCGCGCTCGGCACCGCCCTGATGGCCGTGTCCTACATCCCGCTCGCGGTGCCCGGGCTGCCGTGGATGCTCACACCCCTGCTGCATCTGGCCACCCAGGCGTTCTACCCGGTCGCGATTCTCGTGGTGGTGCTGCGGCAACGATTGTGGGGGCTCGACCTCGCCGTCAGCCGCGCCGCCGTCGCCGGCAGCCTCGTCGCGGTACTCGCCACCGGCTACCTCGTCGTGACCGTCACCGTCGCCCTGATCCTGCCGACGGACGGCTCGGTCGTGGCCCAGGCCGTCGCCGCGGTCGCGGTGGCGCTGGCCGTGCAGCCGGTGCGGGCCTGGCTGACCCGCCGCGTGCACACTCTCGTCTACGGCGAGGGCGACGATCCGGCGAGTGCGGTGCGCCGGCTCGGCCGGCACTTCGCCGGGGCACAGACGCCCCGACAACTGCTCGAGGACCTCGCCGCCGGCATCGGCGTCGCGCTGCGACTCGAGTCCGTGACGGTGCGCCGCGACGACGAAATGCTCGCCCGCTGGGGCACACCCACCGGCCCCGGCGAGGAGGTCGTCCTGCGCGACGGCCGGGTCGAGGTGACGGCGCCACCCGGCGAGACCCTCGGTCCCCGCAGCCTCCGCGCGCTCGGCGAGCTCGCCTCCGTGGTCGAGGCCGGCCTCGTGGTGCTGCGGTCCTCCGAGGAGCTCGACGCCGCCCGCGCCCGGCTCACCGAGGCCCGGCTCGCCGAACGTCGCACCATCCGCCGGGAACTGCACGACGGGCTCGGTCCGTCGCTGGCCGGCATCCGGCTCGGGCTGCAGGGCGCCCGCAACCTCGTCGATTCCGACTCCGCCGACGCCGTTCCGCTGATCGACTCCCTGCTGCGCGAGCTCGACCACCAGGTCGAGGGGGTACGCGAGCTCTCCCGGGGGCTGCTGCCGCCCGCGCTCGACGAGCTCGGTCTCGCCGCCGCGCTGGAGGAGATGTCGGCTGTCCACTCGCGCAGCGGGTTTCGCGTCGAGGTGGATGCCGACGTGCCCTCGGGCCGCAGCGGTGCGGTCGTCGCGGCGGCGTACGGCATCGCCGCCGAGGCGGTCACCAATGCGCGCCGGCACAGCGGGGCTGCCGGATGCCGCGTGCGCGTGCGGTCGGCGGCGGACCGGCTCACCCTCGAGGTGCGCGACGCGGGCCGGGGGATGGACCGGAATGCGCGACGGGGAGTGGGGACGCACAGCATGGGCGAACGCGCCGAGGACGTCGGCGGCAGCGTCGAGATCACCGCGGCGCAGCCGCACGGCACCGTCGTCACGGCGCATCTGCCGTGGGGACCGTCGTGAGCGCCCCCACGGCGATCGCCGTCGCCGTCGTCGACGACCATCCCGTGTTCCGGCTCGGCCTCGTCGCCCTGCTGGGCACCCTCGACGGCATCGAGGTGGTGGCGCAGGCAAGTTCGGTCGCCGAGGCGCTCGAGGTGATCACCGCGGACGTCGACGTCGTGCTCATGGACCTCGAACTCGGGGACGGCTCGGGCATCGAGGCGACCCGCCTGTTGCTCGGACGGCTCCCCGGGTTGCGGGTGCTGGTGGTGACCATGCACGAGGACGAGGACTCGCTCGTCGCCTCGGTGCGCGCCGGAGCACGCGGCTATCTCGTCAAAGGAGCGGACCCGTCGGGTGTGGAGCGGGCGATCCGGGCCGTCGCGGACGGCGAGGTCATCGTCGGTGCCGCCGTCGCCGCCAAGGCGATCGGCGCGATGGCCGCCTCCCGCACCCTGGCGCCCACGGTCTTCCCGGAACTGACCGACCGGGAACGCGAGGTGTTGGACCTGATGGCGCGCGGGCACGACAACGCCACCATCGCCCGTCGGCTGGTGCTGAGCCCGAAAACGGTGCGCAACCACGTGTCGAACGTGCTCGGCAAGCTCGGCGCGGCCGACCGGTCGACCGCGATCGTGCGGGCCCGCGAGGCCGGCCTCGGGGTGTGAACGTCCGCTCGGTTCGGTCACGGACTCCGCTCGGTTCGGTCCTTCAGTCCGCGGCGCTCCGGCTCCTAGGGTGGACGACGTTGGGCGTGACGGCTGTCACGAGCTGGCGCCCCTCGCATCCGCAAAGCACGGGAAGGAACCTGCGCACTGTGACCTCCGAGGCATTCATCTACGAAGCCATCCGAACTCCGCGCGGCCGCGGCAAGAAGACCGGGTCGCTGCACTCGGTCAAGCCGATCTCCCTGGTCACCGGTCTGATCGACGAACTGCGCGTGCGGTTCCCCGACCTGGACGAGAACCGCATCTCGGACCTGATCCTCGGCGTCGTCGGGCCGGTGGGTGACCAGGGCGCCGACATCGCCCGCACCGCGGTCACCGCGGCGCGCATGCCCGACACCGTCGGCGGCGTGCAGATCAACCGCTTCTGCGCCTCCGGCCTCGAGGCCGTGAACATGGCCGCGCAGAAGGTCCGCTCCGGCTGGGACGAACTCGTCGTCGCGGGCGGCGTCGAATCGATGTCGCGGGTGCCGATGGGCTCCGACGGCGGCCCGTGGGCGCTGGACCCCGCCACCAACTACGACACCTACTTCGTGCCGCAGGGTGTCAGCGCCGACCTGATCGCCACCATGGAAGGCTTCAGCCGCGAGGACGTCGACGCGTACGCGCTCCGCTCGCAGCAGCTCGCCGCGGCGGCCTGGTCCGGCGGCTACTTCGCCAAGTCCGTGGTGCCGGTCAAGGACCAGAACGGCCTGACCGTCCTCGACCACGACGAGCACATGCGTCCCGACACCACCCTCGCGGGTCTGGCCGGACTGCAGCCGTCGTTCGCGATGGTCGGCGAGATGGGCGGCTTCGACGCCGTCGCGCTGCAGAAGTACCACTTCGTCGAGAAGATCGACCACGTTCACCACGGCGGCAACAGCTCCGGCATCGTCGACGGCGCCGCGCTGGTGCTCGTCGGTTCCGAGCAGGCCGGCAAGGACATGGGCCTGACCCCGCGGGCGCGCATCGTCGCCACCGCCACGTCGGGTGCGGACTCGACGATCATGCTCACCGGCCCCACCCCGGCCGCGCACAAGGTGCTCGCCGCTGCCGGCCTGACCGTGGACGACATCGATCTGTTCGAGATCAACGAGGCGTTCGCGTCCGTCGTGCTCAAGTTCCAGAAGGACCTGAAGATTCCGGACGAGAAGCTCAACGTCAACGGCGGCGCCATCGCGATGGGGCACCCGCTCGGCGCGACCGGCGCCATGATCATGGGAACGATGGTCGACGAGCTCGAGCGCCGCGGTGCCCGCCGCGCCCTCGTCACCCTCTGCATCGGTGGCGGCATGGGTGTGGCCACGATCATCGAGCGCGTCTGAAACTTCGGAAGGGACTGGGGAATTCACAGTGACTGAGAACAACATGATCGGCTGGGAGCGCGACGCCGACGGCATCGTGGTGCTGACCCTCGACGACCCGAACCAGGGCGCGAACACCATGAACGAGCTGTACAAGGCGTCGATGAAGGCCACCGTCGACCGCCTCGTCGCCGAGAAGGACGACATCACCGGTGTCGTGATCACCTCCGCCAAGAAGACCTTCTTCGCCGGCGGCGACCTGAAGAACATGATCAAGGTCGGCCCGGAGGACGCGCAGCAGATCTTCGACGAGGTCGAGGCGATCAAGGCGGACCTGCGCCGGCTCGAAACCCTCGGCAAGCCCGTCGTCGCCGCGATCAACGGTGCGGCCCTCGGCGGCGGCCTCGAGATCGCGCTCGCCACTCACCACCGCATCGTGGCCGACGTCAAGGGCGTGCAGATCGGCCTGCCCGAGGCGACGCTGGGTCTGCTGCCCGGCGGTGGCGGCGTCACCCGCACCGTGCGGATGCTGGGTCTGCAGACCGCGCTGATGCAGGTGCTGCTGCAGGGTCAGCGCTACAACCCGGCCAAGGCGAAGGAGATCGGCCTGATCGACGAGATCGTCGGCAGCATCGACGAACTCGTCCCCGCCGCCAAGGCGTGGATCAAGACCAACCCCGAGGGCGGCGTGCAGCCCTGGGACAAGAAGGGCTTCAAGATCCCCGGTGGCACCCCGGCGTCGCCGGCGTTCGCGGCGAACCTGCCGGCGTTCCCGGCGAACCTGCGCAAGCAGCTCAAGGGTGCCCCGATGCCGGCGCCGCGGGCCATCATGGCCGCCGCCGTGGAGGGCTCGCAGGTCGACATCGACAACGCGTCGAAGATCGAGGGCCGGTACTTCACCGAGCTCGTCACCGGCCAGGTCGCCAAGAACATGATCCAGGCGTTCTTCTTCGACATGCAGGCCATCAATTCCGGTGCGTCGCGGCCGAACCAGGCCGACGGCACGCCGTTCCCGAAGACCACCTTCCGGAAGGTCGCCGTGCTGGGCGCCGGCATGATGGGCGCGGGCATCGCCTACGTGTGCGCCAAGGCCGGCATGGACGTGATCCTCAAGGACGTCACGATCGAGTCGGCGCAGAAGGGCAAGGCGTACTCGGAAGGCCTCGAGGCCAAGGCGCTCTCGCGCGGCAAGACGACGGAGGAGAAGTCCGCGGCGCTGCTCGCCCGCATCACCCCAACCGCCGACGTCGCCGATCTGGCCGGCGCGGACCTCGTCATCGAGGCGGTGTTCGAGAACACCGAACTCAAGCACAAGGTGTTCCAGGAGATCCAGGACGTCGTCGCGCCGGACGCGGTGCTCGGTTCGAACACCTCGACGCTGCCGATCACCGGTCTCGCGGAAGGTGTGACGCGGCAGGAGGACTTCATCGGCCTGCACTTCTTCTCGCCGGTGGACAAGATGCCGCTGCTCGAGATCATCGCCGGGGAGAAGACCTCCGACGCGACGCTGGCCAAGGCGTTCGATCTCGCTCAGCAGATCCGTAAGACCCCCATCGTCGTCAACGACTCGCGGGGCTTCTTCACCTCGCGCGTCATCGGCACGTTCGTCAACGAGGCGATCCGCATGGTCGGCGAGGGCATCGAGCCCGCGACGATCGAGCAGGCCGGCTCGCAGGCCGGCTACCCGGCGCCGCCGCTGCAGCTGTCGGACGAGCTGAACCTGACACTGATGCAGAAGATCCGCAAGGAGACCGAGGCGGCGACCGAGGCCTCGGGTCTGAAGGTGCCGCAGGACGATTCGTCCACCGTCGTCGACTTCCTCGTCGACGAGGGCCGGCCGGGCCGCGCGGGCGGCGGCGGCTTCTACGAGTACGTCGACGGCAAGCGCACCCGCATCTGGCCGGGTCTGCGTGAGAAGTTCAACAGTGCCCCCACCGACGTCCCGATCCAGGACCTGATCGAGCGGATGCTGTTCATCGAGGCCATCGAGACGCAGAAGTGCTTCGACGAGGGCGTGCTGCGCACCACCGCCGACGCCAACATCGGCTCGATCCTCGGCATCGGCTTCCCGGCCTGGACCGGTGGCGTCGCCCAGTACATCGTCGGCTACCCCGGCGGCAAGGCGGGCTTCGTCAAGCGCGCCGAGGAACTCGCCGCCAAGTACGGCGAGCGCTTCACCCCACCCGCGTCCCTGCGCTGACCCCCGACAGTCGCAACACAAATGGACATCCGCACGCGTCCGGACGCGTGCGGATGTCCATTTTCTGTGTGAAGGCCGGCTCGCTCAGGCGATCCACCAGGGACGCAGCGGGACGTTCGGCTCCTGGTCCGGGCCGAGCTTGACGGCCAGGACGTGGTGCAACTGCACGACGTTGCGTTCGAAGCCGAGGCGGGATCCGGCCATGTACAGACCCCACACGCGGGCGGTGCCCTCGCCGACCTCGGCGACGCACGCGTCCCAGTTGGCGACGAGGTTCTCGCACCAGCCCTTCAACGTCAGCGCGTAGTGCTGGCGCAGGTTCTCCTCGTGCAGCACCTCGAGGCCGACGTCCTGCACCTCGGTGATGATGCGCCCCGAGCCGGTGAGTTCCCCGTCGGGGAAGACGTACCGGTCGATGAAGCCCCCGGCCTTGACGGGACCGCGGTTGACCGGACGGGTAATGCAGTGATTGAGCAGCAAGCCGCCCTCGCGCAGCTTGTCGTGCAACCGGCGGAAGTACGCCGGATAGTTCTGCACGCCGATGTGCTCGGTCAGCCCGATCGAGGAGATCGCGTCGAAGCCCGTCTCGGGCACGTCGCGGTAGTCGGAGAAGCGGACCTCGGCGAGATCGGTGAGTCCCTCGTCGGCGATGGTCTTCTGCGCCCACTCCGCCTGCTCACGCGACAGGGTGACGCCGAGTGCCTTGACGCCGCGCCGTGCCGCGTACCGCACCATCCCGCCCCAGCCGCAACCGATGTCGAGGAGCCGGTCCCCGGGCTGCAGCCGCAGCTTCTCGAAGATGAGGCGGTACTTGTTCTCCTGTGCGTCCTCGAGGCTCTGCGCCTCGGAGTCGAACAGCGCGCACGTGTACGTCATGGACGGGCCCAGGACGTGCTCGTAGAACGCATTCGAGACGTCGTAGTGATGATGGATCACCTCGGCGTCACGGCTGCGCGAATGCCGGAGCCCCTCCGCGAACCGGCGCCAGCGCGGCAGGTGCTCCTGCGGGGGCGGCGCGATGGGCTTGAGCGTCTCCAGCCCCAGCGAGCGGGCGATCTGCGCGAGCGTCAGTGCCGGTGGGCGCTGGAAGTGCAGGTCGCCCAGGGCCTTCAGGAGCTCGTACGGGTTGCCGGGGTGGACTCCTTCGGCTTCGAGGTCACCCGAGACGTAGGCGCGGGCCATGCCGAGGTCGCCGGGTGCAGTCGCCAGATAGGTCGTGCCGCGCGTGGAGGTCAACCGCAGGCCGTACGGGGCGTCCGTCGGGCCGGCGCTGGAGCCGTCGTACGCGGTGAACCGCACCGGCAGCGCACCGCCGGTGACGGTCTCGAGGATCTGGGCGAGGGTGAGCCGGCCGTCGGGCGTGCGTGGTTCTCGCAACGTAGTCATTTATTGTGCACCGCCTTCGAGAAGAGGTCCAGCAAACGGGATTCGGGATCGTAACGCTTCTTCAGGGTGGGATAGTCCCCACCGCCGTAGTAGAGCTGTTCGAACTCCGCGCGCGTGTAGTACGAGTCGGAGTACAGCGATTTGTGGCCGTCGAGCTCGGCGACCTTGTGTTCGATGCGACGGTTCGCGGCGCCTTCGATCTCGCCCGCAACGGTCGGGACCGACGACCAGAAGCCGACGTTGACGTAGGTGCGTTTCGGTTCGAGCGGGTACAGGGGCCACGGCCGCTGGGCGTCGCGTGCCGCCGGACCGCCCTCGCGTAACCGCAAGGGGCACAGCCAGACCGGCTCGATCGGAATCTCTTCGAGAAACCAGCGCAGGAACTCGGCGGTCCGTTCGATCGGCACCTCGATGTCCTGCACGACACGTTCGCGCGGCAGGTTCCCCTTCCGTCGCTCGATACGGTCGGCGACGCCGTAGCGGTGGTCGAGGGCGATCAGTTTCCAGTAGAAGCTGCTGCGGAGCAGCCGCTTCGGCCACAGTCGCCGGATGCGGGGATTCTGGGCGCCGAAGGCGCGCGAGCACCAGAACCAGTCGGTGTCCCACCGCCACAGGTAGTCCCGGACGGTGAGGCGGTCGGTCCGGGGATGGTTGACGGACGCGTGCTGGATCGAACGGTAGTAGATGTGCTCGCCGGTGTAGTCGCTGACCGGACCCGGGGCGTCGGTCTGCGTCCCGAGGGTCAGGTACGACTCGGTGGCGGAGAACATCACCCCGTCGAGGTAGTCGACCGGCACCCCGGCGTGCACCCGCTCGGTGGCGATGCGGTCGAGGGCCGTCTGCATCTCGTCGAGCGTGTCGAACCGCAGATGCCGCAGCGCCACGTACGGTTTCACCGCTTCGAGCTCGATGCGCAGGCGCGTGGCGTAGCCGAGGGTGCCGTAGGAGTTGGGGAAGCCGTGGAACAGGTCGGCGTGCTCACCGTCGGGAGTGGCGGTGACGATCTCACCCGCGCCGGTGAGGATGTCCATCTCGAGGACCGACTCGTGGGGCAGGCCGTTGCGGAAGGAGGTCGACTCGATGCCGAGCCCGGTGACCGCGCCGCCGAGCGTGATCGTCTTCAACTGCGGCACCACCAGGGGTGCGAGGCCGTGCGGCAGGGTCGCGTCGACCAGGTCCTCGTAGGTGCACATGCCGGCGACGTCGGCGGTGCGCGCGACGGGGTCGACGGCGACGACACCGCCGAGGCCGGACACGTCGAGGCCGGGCGCGTTCACCCGGGCCCGGGCCCGGAAGAGGTTGGAGGTCTTCTTCGCCAGGCGCACGGGGGCGTCGGCCGGGATGGCGCGGTAGGAGCGCAACAGGCGCTCGACACCCGCCCGATGTGCGGATTCTCCGCTCGGGACAACGACAGACTTCGGTTTCTGCATACGACTCCCTGGGGCGACGCACGGTGGCGACCTTCACAATAGCCCCGCGGGCCCGGCCGGGCGCGACGATGCAGCAGGCAGGATGGGAACCGGTGACGGCCGCGCCCCGAGCGGCCCACGAGCAACAGGAGGAACAGTGGGACAGGTAAGCGCCAGCAGTTCGATTCAGCTCACCGCGGCACCGGAGCGGGTGCTCGAGGCGCTCGCGGACTACGAGTCGGTGCGTCCGCGCATCCTCACCGAGCAGTACCGTGACTACCGGGTGCTCTCGGGTGGCCGCGGTGACGGCACGGTCGTGCACTGGATCCTGCAGGCGACGAAGAAGCGGGCCCGCGACGTCGAGGCGCGAGTGGCGGTCTCGGGCAGCACGATCACCGAGCGGGACGCGAACTCGTCCTTGGTGACTACGTGGAGCGTGGTGCCCAACGGCACCGGCTCGACCGTGGTGACGTTGACCGAGTGGAAGGGGGCGGGTGGCATCGGCGGCTTCTTCGAGAAGACCTTCGCGCCGCTCGGGCTGCGCAAGATCCAGGAGCAGGTGCTGGCGAACCTGAAGCGCGAACTGGACTAGAGGGCCTCGGCGGGGTCGCCGGCGAACGCGACGATCCCGGCGACGACGGCGGTGGCGTAGCGCTGCCGCCCGTCGGGATCGGTCATCGTCGCGGCGTCCGTCGCATTGCGCATGTTGCCGAGCTCGACCAGCACCGACGGCCGTCGGGCCAGATTGAGGCCGGCCAGGTCGTCGCGGCCGAGCAGGCCGGCGGTGCCGAGGTAGGTGGACGGGGTCAGTCCGGCGTCGACGAGGGCGTCGCGCACGGCGACGGCGAGGGCGACGGACGGACCGGCCTGCACCTCGTCGAGCGGGGGCGCCGAGTAGTTGACGTGGAAGCCGCGACCGTCGGCGGGACCGCCGTCGGCGTGCAGGCTGACCACGACGTCCGCGCCGGAGGCGTTGGCTTCCTCGGCGCGCCGGTCCACGCAGGCTGCGACGGACACATCGTCGGGGCGGCTGAGCAGCACGTGCGCGCCGAGCCGCTCGAGTTCGGCGCGCACGAGCATCGCGACGTCCCAGTTGAAGGTGTGCTCCGCGTAGCCCGAGTCGGTACTGGTGCCGGTGGTCTGGCAGTTCTTGGTGCCGCCGCGGCCGGTGGGCACCTGGGTGGTGATGCTCGCGTCGTTCGCGCCGTTGTGGCCGGGGTCGAGGAAGACGGTGCGCCCGGTCAGCGGCAGGTCCTGGGTCGCGGTCGCCGGGACTGCCGGCAGGGACAGGGCCAGCACGCAGGTGGCGGCGACGGTGATCCGGCGGGACAGTCCACGCACGCGCATTCCGTCACGGTACCGGGGACGGACTACCCTGAGTTGCGAAATCCCGCGGAAAGGACATGCCTGTGGAACCCGGTGGAATGCCCGACATGCAGCAGCTCCTGGCGCAGGCGCAGCAGATGCAGCAGCAGCTGATGGCCGCCCAGGCGGAGATGGCGCAGGCGGAGGTGACCGGCCAGGCCGGTGGCGGCCTGGTGACGGCGACGGTGAAGGGGACCGGTGAGGTCGTCGGGCTGCGCATCGACCCGAAGGTCGTCGACCCCGAGGACGTGCAGACGCTGCAGGATCTGGTGATCGGGGCGATTGCCGACGCGTCGGCGAAGGCGCAGGAGATCGCCTCCGAGAAGCTCGGCCCCCTGGCCGGTGGGCTCGGCGGCAGCATCCCCGGTCTGCCCGGCTTCTAGAGGAGTCACGTGTACGAGGGACCGGTCCAGGATCTGATCGACGAGCTCGGCAAGCTGCCGGGCATAGGTCCGAAGAGCGCCCAGCGCATCGCGTTCCACCTGTTGTCGCTCGAACCACCGGAGATCGACCGGCTGCAGGCGGCCCTGCAGCAGGTGCGCGACGGTGTCCGGTTCTGCGAGGTATGCGGCACGGTGTCGGATCAGGAGCGGTGCCGGATCTGTTCCGATCCGCGCCGGGACCGGACCCAGATCTGCGTGGTCGAGGAGCCGAAGGACGTGCAGGCCATCGAGCGCACCCGCGAGTTCCGTGGGCGCTACCACGTGCTCGGCGGCGCGCTCGATCCGCTCAGCGGCATCGGTCCCGACCAGTTGCGGATCCGTGAGCTGCTCACGCGCATCGGCAATCAGGAGGACGGCGTCGACGTCACCGAGGTGATCATCGCGACGGACCCCAACACGGAGGGCGAGGCGACGGCGACGTACCTCGTGCGGATGCTGCGGGACTTCCCGGGTCTGACCGTGACGCGGCTGGCATCCGGTCTGCCCATGGGTGGCGACCTCGAGTTCGCCGACGAGCTGACCCTCGGGCGGGCGCTCTCGGGCCGACGCACACTGTGACCGCCCCGAGACGCACCGGGGAGCAGACGCGCCGCCGGATCCTCGACGCGGCGGGCGTGGCGTTCGCGACGCGTCCGTACCGGGAGATCACCCTCAAGGACATCGCCGAGGACGCCGGGGTCAGCCCGGCACTGATCATCAAGTACTTCGGCTCCAAGGAGCAGCTGTTCGACGCGCTGGTCGACTTCCAGGGCGCAGCGGACGTCTTGTTCGACGGACCCCTCGAACAACTGGGGGAGCGGATGGTGTCGATGCTGGCGCGCCCGCTCGAACCGTACAAGCCGCTCTCGATGAACATCCTGTTCATGAGTGGGGCGAGCGAGGAGAGCAACCGCAAGCTCCGGGAGAACTACTCGAAGCAGATGATCGACGCGCTCGCGGCACGGCTGCCCGGCCCGGATGCACGGTTGCGGGCGGAGCTGGCGATGTCGATGGTGATGGGTCTGGCGATCATGCGGCGGCGCATGCTCGGGGAGCGGGCCACCGGTTCGGTGCCGGACGTGGTGGCGCGGTACGCGCCGCTGGTGCAGAAGCTGCTCGACAGGGCGGAATGACCGACGGCCCGGAGTGAGATGCGGGTCACCTCTGTTGCGGGGTAAACGGCTATTCACTTAGCCTTGTAAACAATTATTCACCCCGCACGGAGGAGGACCGATGGCGTACGTGTCCATCCACCCCCTCCGGCTGCGCGGGTCCCGGCCGGACCGGTCGCTTGCCGTGCCGTCCGTCCGCGGGGCGACGACGGCGGCCGCGCCCCGGCCGTCGCGCTTCGTCTTCCCGATCCTCGCGGTCGGGGCGATCTTCCAGGCGATCATGCAGACGGTCATGGTGCCGCTGCTGCCGAGCATGCCGGCGCTGACCGGCGCCGGCACCACGGCCGTGTCGTGGCTGGTGACGACCACCCTGCTCGTCGGGGCCGTGATGACCCCGATCTTCGGGCGGCTCGCCGACATGGTCGGCAAGAAGCGCATGCTGCTCGTCGCGCTGGTCCTGATGACCGTCGGATCGCTGCTGTGCGCGATCAGCTCGAACATCGCGGTCCTCATCACCGCCCGCGGCCTGCAGGGCGCGGGTGCGGCGGTCATTCCGATCGGCATGTCGATCCTGCGGGAGGAACTGCCCAAGGCCCGCGTCGGACGCGCCATCGCCCTGCTCAGCTCCACCCTCGGTCTGGGCACCGCGCTGGGTATCCCGTTCGCCGCCGCCATCGTCCAGTTCGCGGACTGGCACGTGCTGTTCTGGGTCACCACCGCGATCGGCACGGCGGTGGCGACCGCGGCCGCGGTGTTCATCCGCGAGTCCCGCACCCGCACCGGCGGCCGGTTCGACGGCGTCGGCGCGGTCGGCCTGAGCGCCGCGCTGGTGAGCCTGCTCGTCCCCCTCACCCAGGGCAGCACCTGGGGCTGGACCAGCCCCGCGGTGCTGTCGATGTTCGCTGCCGCCGTGGTGCTGTTCGGACTGTGGGGATTCCAGCAGCTGCGCAACCGCAATCCGCTCGTCGACCTGCGGGCCTCGGCGCGGCGCACGGTCCTGATGCCGCACCTGGCCGCCCTGCTGGTCGGATTCGCGTTCTACGGCAACACCCTCATCACCACGCAGTTGCTGCAGGCCGACCCGGACCACGGCGCCGGATACGGACTGCCGATCCTGCTCGCGGCCCTGTGCCAGCTGCCGGCGAGCTTCGCGATGATGTCGTTCGCCCTCGTCGCCGCGCGGTTGTCCGACCGGTGGGGCACGAAGGTCCCCATGCTGGCCGGCGCGTTGTTCCTGCTGGGCGGGTACTCGCTGCATGCGGTGCCCGACAAGCCGCTGTGGTCGGTGGTGGTGGCGCTCGGCGTCGCCGCCATCGGCACCACGCTCGTCTACTGCACACTGCCGGTGCTGATCATGGGTGCGGTCCCGCTCGAACAGACCGCCGCGGCGAACGGCGTCAACGTGCTGCTGCGCACCACGGGCAGCACGGTGTGCAGCGCCGTGGTCGCGACCGTGCTCGCGGCGCATCTGGTGAACGGCGGCATCAGCACGGCCGGATTCTCGATCGCCTACCTGGCGTGCGCCGCCTGCGCGGTGGTGGTGTTCGTGGCTGCGCTCGCGCTGCCGGCGGCGAACCGGCGGCCCGTCGAGCACGTCACCTCCGAAGTGCCGTCCGTGTGAGTGCGCCGGTCCGCCGCCTGCGCGCAGACGGCGAACCGGCCTCCTCCCTCCCCGGGTCTAGTACTCCACGCCGAGGTCCCGCGGGCGATAGCCCTCCGGGTAACCCGGATACGTGCGGTTGCTCGGATTGCTCGCGGCCATCGAGGTCCGACGTTTCGGCAGCCGGCGTACCACCGCCGACCGGGCCCGCAGCGCGGCTTCCGCGACGGCCCGGACCCGCGGGGAGCCCTGCGGGAACCCGAATGCCGTAGCCATCCGCTCGTCGATGAGCGAGTACACGGCCGTGGCGACGGCGGGTGCGAACACCTTCGGGTACCACGACTGGAACAGCCGCAGGGTGTAGGTGCCGATGCGGTGGTTGTCGTCGCTGTAGGTGAAGTGCTCGTCCTCGTAGTCCAGCTTGAACCGCTGGAAGTCCTGGTACGACTCCGGAATGTTCTTGATCCCCATCCGGATTCCCACCTGGCGGTAGAAGTGGAACGAGGCGAGACGCTCGTGCGGGTGCAACCGCCGCCAGCCGTAGCGGTCGATCCAGTCGATCGGGTCGTAGACGAACGTCGAGAGGACGTAGAGCATGTCGTCGTTGTCGATCGAATATCTGCCGTGCATCCGGTTGACGTTGCGCAGCGACTCGCGACCCCGGTCGGAATCGTAGCCGTGCTCGACGAGTTCGGACATCAGGATCGCGGTGTCGTCGTAGCGCTTCTGCGGACGGTGCTCGAACTCGCCCGTGCGGGCCAGCAGCGCGGAGATGCTCGGCACACAGTACGTACGGAACAGCGCGAACTCGAGCGACCGCTGGTAGTCCCAGGGGAACTCGTACCCGGCCGTGATCCGCAGGATGTCCTGGTGGTGGGTGACCGGGTCCAGGCCCTCGATCACCTTCAGCCAGCCGAATCGGCCGAATCCGGCGTGCGGGTCCTGGTTCGGCGCGGGGAAGGTGGCGGCTTTCTCGGTCCGGGCGTCGGGGTGGGCGACGACGGACGCCCCGCGCGTGCGTTCCCGGGTGCGGTCGGGGGAGGTCGACGTCATCGCCGTCACCGCCCGTGCCGGGTGCGGAGCATCCACGCGGCGATCTTCATGTCCCGCGCGCTGCGTTCGAGGGTGAGCAGGTTCAGCGGGGCCCGGAACTTTTCGACGGTCACCGACTTGGGCCGGCTGAATTCGCGCAGGCCGTCGGCGCCGTGGATGCGGCCGAACCCGGATTCGCCGATGCCGCCGAACGGCAGCGACGGGATGCCCGCGAAACCGAGCACCGAGTTCACCGACACCATGCCGGTGCGCAGGCGGTCGGCGATCTTCCGTCCGCGAGCGCGGTCCTTGGTGAACACCGATGCGCCGAGGCCGTAGTCGGTGGCGTTGGCGCGCTCGACGGCCTCGTCGAGATCGCGCACCTTGTTGACCACCACCGTCGGGCCGAACGTCTCCTCGCACACGGCCGACGACCGCTCCGGGACGTCGGTGAGGATCACCGGGTCGACGTAGCGGTCGTGCACCGACTCACGGCCGCCGACGACGGCGCGGGCGCCGTGCCCGAGCGCGTCGTCGATCTGGCCGCGCACGATGTCGATCTGCCGGGGCAGGGTCATCGGTCCGTAGCTCGCGTCGTCGCTGCCGCCAGGGCGCACGCGCTCGATGGTCGCGGTGAGCTTGTCGAGGAACTGCCGGTAGACCGAATCGACGACGTAGATGCGTTCGACGCCGGCGCAGGTCTGTCCCGCGTTCCCGAACGCGCCGAACGCGGCCATCTGTACGGCCTTGTCGAGGTCGGCGTCATCCGCGACGATCATCGCGTCCTTGCCACCGCACTCGGCGACGAGCGGGGTGAGGGTCTCGGCGCACACGGCCATGACCTTGCGGGCGGTGGCACCGGAGCCGGTGAAGGCGATCTTGTCGACGCCGGAGCGGGCGAGTGCCGCGCCGGTCTCGCCGAGACCGGTGATCAGCTGGAACACCGGCTGCGTGGGGGCGAGCGCGTTCCACGTCTCCTCGAGCCACTTGCCCACGCCGGGGGTCAGCTCGGACGGCTTGAACACGACGGCGTTGCCGGCGGCGAGGGCGTAGGAGATCGAACCCATCGGGGTGTAGACCGGGTAGTTCCACGGTCCGATGACGCCGATGACGCCGAGCGGCTGGTATTCGAGGGTGGCCCGCTGGTTGGCGCTGGCGAGGCCGGACGGCACCCTGCGCGGGCGCAGCACCTTCCTGGCGTTGCGGGCGGCCCAGTCGAGGTGCTCGATCGCGAGCATCACCTCGAGGAAGGCGTCACCGCGCGGCTTGCCGGTCTCGGCGGAGACGAGGGCCGCGAGGGACTCGGCGTCGGCGGCGACGGCCTTCTTGAACTCGAGCAGCCAGTCGCGGCGGCCACGGAAGCCCTGGTCGGCCCACCATCGGGCTGCCGAACGCGCGCGGTCGACGGCAGCGGCGACGTCGGCGGCGCCGGCGATCGGATACTCGGCGAGGACGGACCCGTTGCGCGGGTCGAGACTCGCGAAGGTCTCCCCCGGAGGGGTCGGGGGCTGGGTATCGGTGGGCGTGAGTTCCTGGGTCATGGGCGCCGCTTCCTTCGATGGGCCACATCAAATATATTTGATGTGATTCACTGTCGTGGATATCACACTAGGCGGCGCGTCCGATGTCGACAACCCCCTACTACTTGTCCAGGCCAGGAGGCCGATCCCATGCACACGAACCTGACGGAATTCACTCCCGAGCAGCAGGACTTCGCGGCAGCCGTCGCCGATTTCTGCCGACGGGAGGTCGGCACCCGCGAACAGCGCGACGCCCTCACCGACCACGGCAAGCGCAGCCACAGCCAGGAGCTGTACCGGAAGATGGCCGAGCTCGGCTGGCTCGGGGTGACGGTGCCCGAGGAGTTCGGCGGGTCCGCCGGCAGCACGGTCGACCTGTGCATCCTGCTCGAGCAGAGCACGAAGGGCATGGCACCGATCGGCGGCATCGGACCCACCCTCATCACCGGCGCCGCCTACGAGAAGTTCGGCACGCAGGCGCAGAAGGAGACGGTGCTCGGCGGCATCGTCGAAGGCAGATCCCAGTCCATCTCCATGTCCGAGCCCGAGGCCGGGTCCGACGTCGGCGCCCTGACCTGCCGCGCCGAGAAGGTCGACGACGGCTGGCTGATCAACGGCCAGAAGACCTGGTGCTCCAACGCGCACTTCGCCGACAACATCCTGCTCGTCGCCCGCACCGACCGCAGCGGTGCCAAGCATCAGGGCCTGACGATGTTCCACCTGCCGGCCGGCACTGCGGGACTGAAGATCAGCGGCATCGAGACCATGGGCGGCAAGGAGGTCAACGACCTCTACCTCACCGACGTGCATCTGCCGGAGGACGCCGTCGTCGGCGAGGTCGGCAACGGCTGGACCCAGTTGATGGCCGGATTGAACACCGAGCGGCTCATCCTGGCCGCGATGATGCTCGGCACCGCGCAGCGCGCCTTCGACGACGCCCTGAAGTTCGTCACCGAACGCAAGCAGTTCGGCCGCCCGGTCGGCACGTTCCAGGTCATCCGCCACCGCGTCGCCGACCTGGCCACCGAGATCGAGGCCACGCGCCTGCTCGTCTACCGCGTCGCGCGGCTCGTCGACGACAACCCGGGCAGGTTGTTCCCGCGCGAGGCGTCCATGGTCAAGCTCAAGGCCACCGAGGTCGCCAAGAAGACGGCCCTCGAAGGCATGCAGATGATGGGTGGCTACGGATACGCCACCGAGTTCGACATGGAGCACCACGTCCGTCGCACGGTCGTGTCGACGATCTTCGGCGGCACCAACGAGATCCAGCGCGACATCATCGGCAAGAGCTACGGGCTGTAGACGATGGCGGCACCGGCCCGGGCGGCCCGTTCCCTGCGGCGACGGCCTCAGCTCTCGGAGGAGGTCGCGATCCACCTGCGGGGCCTCATCATCTCCGGCGCGCTGCGGTCCGGCGACTTCGTGCGGCTCGACGAGACCGCAGCCGAACTCGGGGTCAGTGTCACCCCGGTCCGGGAGGCGCTGCTGACCCTACGCGGGGAAGGGCTGGTGGAGTCGGTGCCCAACCGCGGTTACGTCGTCTCACCGCTCGGGCGGGGCGACGTGACCGACATCTTCTGGCTGCAGGAACGGATCGCCGTGGAACTGGCGGTGCGGGTACTGCGCGTCGCGGAGCCTGAGGATCTCGATCGGCTCACCGCGCTGAACGACGAGCTGCGGCGCGCGGTCTCGTCGGCGGATGCCGACTGGATCGCCGCCGCGGAGTTCGAGTTCCATCGCGAGGTCAACCGGATCGCGGACAGTCCGAAGCTCGCCTGGTTCCTCTACAGCGCGGCCCGCTACACCCCCTATCGGCTCTACACGGCGGACCCGGAGTGGGGCCGGTCGGCCGTCGACTCGCACGCCCGATTGATCGACGCGTTCCGCAGGGGGGATCGCGACGAGGTGA
Organism: Rhodococcus indonesiensis; assembly: GCF_047782815.1. Classification (NCBI taxonomy): domain Bacteria; kingdom Bacillati; phylum Actinomycetota; class Actinomycetes; order Mycobacteriales; family Nocardiaceae; genus Rhodococcus; species Rhodococcus indonesiensis. The sequence goes on from NZ_CP180630.1 coordinate 463,382, forward strand.
TCGCGCAGACCGCGGGGCAGTTCGACGATGCGGTCCGTCGGCTGCTCGAGCACCTGGACCGGCGCCCCGATTGACCGAATGTGACATCCGGTCGATCACATCGACCGGATGTCACATTCGGCCCCGGCGCGCGGGGGTTCCGCCGCACTGGGGTGGCTGCGCAGTGCGGCCAGCTCGTCGGCCACGGTCATGGTCACTCCTGACGGTCGAAGGTGAGTACTGCCTCGACGGCGTCGCCGGCCCGGACGACGGCGAGCGCCGTGCGCGTCACGCGTCCGCCGCCGGGTCGCCGAGAAGGGTCGCCAGCATGAGCTGCTGCATGCGGGTCTCGTTGGTGGGTGTGGCGTCGAAGTGCAGGAGACGTCCGACGTCGAGCACGAGGTTGAGCGCGGCGTGCACCAGGAATCGGCACTCGACGGCGGACAGGTCCGGACGCACCTCGCCGAGCAGGCGGGCCCACTCCTCGACGTTGAGGCGCTGGATGTTGCGCAGGTCGGTGCGGTGCGAATCGGGCAGGTTACCGATCTCGGTGAAGTACACGACCATCAGCTCGCTGCGGGCGAACGACAACTGCACGTACACGCGGGTCAGGGAGCGCAGCGCCTCGGCCGGAGTCGTGGAGTCGGCCAGCGTGCCGTTCACGGCGACGGCGAGCCGGTCCGCGGCCCGGTGGAAGGCCGCGGCGAGCAGGTCGGCCTTGCTCGCGAAGTGCCGGTAGACGCCGGAGGCGTTGATGCCGGCCGCCGCACCGATCTCCTCGATGCTCACGTCGTGGTACCCGCGGGCGTAGAACAGCAGGATCGCCTCGTGCAGCAGCACCTCGCGCTTGTTGGCGACGGCGAGGCCCGGGGCGCGGGGCGCCTCGTCGTGTGACGGGTCGGTCGTCGCCGGACGGACATGCGCGACGGACCGGCAGGCCTCGAGCAGCAGCCGCTCGATCCGGCGGTTGGCCAGCGGGGCGCGGTGTGCGGTGATGCTGCCGACGACGCTGAGCATGGCCGCGCTGAGGATGACGTTGTCCGGTTCCGGGAGCTCGGGGCGCAGCGCCGCCAGCGCGGCCCCGATCCGGCGGTTGACCCCCCAGATCTCTCGCCGGACCGCGTCGCGGTCCTCCGCGGTGAGATAGCGGCTCTCCCACCGGTAGAGCCCGGCGGTGCGGCGGCATTCGACGGTGGTGCGGATGGCGGCGAGCAGCAGGCGGTCGAGGCGTTCGGCGGGGTCGGCGATCGAGGCGCACGCGGCGTCCGCTTCGGCGACCGCCGTCCCGAGTGTCGTGCCCAGGCTCAGCGCGGCGTCGCGGAACAACGCGTACTTGTTGGGAAAGTGCCGGTAGAGGGCGGGGCCGGAAATGCCGACCGCGGCCGCGATCTCGTCGATCCCGACGCTGTGGTACCCGCGTTCGCTGAACGCCTCGGCGGCGACCGCGGCGATCTGTGCCTTGCGGTTCTTCGGCCGTCGTCGCGGAGCCGGTGCTCCTTCGGTCACCGTGCGGGCGGTCGACCGTGTCCGCGTCGCCCGCGAACCGGGCCGGGTCTGCTCCGCCACCGTACCTCCATCCGTGCCGGGCGTGATGCCGGCATCCTATCGCAAACGTTAGCGACCAACCCCATATTCGCGTCGGCGAATCGGAGTGCGGCACTCGACGGAAAGGCCAGCGGAGGACCCTTGGCAAACGTGGCTGCGCACCGCGAAAGTTAACGAGCATTCCCGATGTACCACGGTGTCCGCCCGCTGCGCCGGACGTGACCGTCCGATGCGCGTCGCGGCGCAGGCTCAGGATCCGAGGAGGTCCCGTGAGAACCCGATTCACCGAGGCATTCGGGGTCGCGCCCCCCATTGTCCAGGGCGGGATGATGTGGGCCGGCCGCGCCGAACTCGTCGACCGCATGGTGTCCGAGGCGGGGTCGATCATCGGAGGCCGGCTGCGCGGATTCGTCGCACAGGGGGCCGGGGCGTGAGCACACCTCCAGTGGAAGGGCTGCGCTCGGAACTCGCCGACGGCATCCTGCGGCTGACCATCGACCGGCCGAAGCGGATGAACGCCGTGGACCTGCCGACTATGCGGGCCCTCGGCGCCGCGCTGGACGAGGCGGGCACCGATCCCCGGATCCGCACCGTCGTCCTCACCGGTGCGGGAACCGCGTTCTGCACCGGCGCCGATCTCGCTGCCGCAGCGACGAACCCGGCCGACCCGTCCGAGGTCATGGACGTCGCGAACGCGGTGATCCGATCCATCGCGACGGTTCCGGTGCCGGTGATCGCCGCCGTCAACGGCCCCGCCGCGGGCGTGGGGGTGTCGATGGCCGTTGCAGCGGACCTCACCTACGCCACCGAGAGCGCCTATTTCCTGCTGTCGTTCGTGAACATGGGGCTGATGCCCGACGGCGGAGCGAGCCTGCTCGTCCCGGCGGCGGTCGGGCGTGCGCGGGCCGCGGAGATGGCGTTGCTCGGCGAGCGGGTGTCCGCCGCGGATGCCGACCGGTTCGGCCTCGTCGCGCGCGCCCTGCCCGACGCGCAGTTCGCCGCGCATATCGCGGACGTGGCGGCCCGGACGGCGACGAAACCACGGCGCGCCTTCGAACTGACCAAGCGGGCACTTCATGCCGCGACGCTCGGCCTGCTCGACGACGCGCTGGCACGGGAGAAGAGCGGCCAGACCGAGCTGCTCGCCTCGGCGGACTTCGCCGAGGCGGTCATGGCGATGCTCGAGAAGCGACCACCGCGCTTCTCCTGACGACAGTCCGTGCACTTTCGGTAGGGAAACCAGGCTGCTGCCCGAGCGCGCGCACGCCGGAGTGTCCGGTTAAACCGTTGGGCAACAGAATCATTCGATGTCGACGGCGATGCGTGATGCACATGACCGTCACTCCTTCGCGCGCTTGATCCGACGAGAATCACCATTAACAAAGTGCTGGCCGAACATGGCCGCTGCCTGTAATGTGCCTCACATCGAGAACCGGGATCGCGTCCCGTCGGCACCCCGCCACGCCCCGAGAGGAATCCTCATGGTCACCGCCTCCACCCTCGCCGAGACGCAACGCCTGCGTCGCAACAACTGGAACAACCACCTCGGGCGGCACGCCCTGATGGTCCCGAACCGCACCGCGCTGCGGTTCCAGGGCCGGTCGATCACGTGGGCGGAGTTGCACGACCGGGTCGAGCGGCTTGCCGACGCCCTCGCGCGGCGCGGCGTCGGCTTCGGTGACCGGGTCGTCGTGCTCATGCTCAACCGTCCCGAGTACCTCGAAACCGTGCTCGCCGCGAACGCCCTCGGCGCGATCGCCGTGCCGGTCAACTTCCGTCTCACCGCACCCGAGGTGGCGTACCTGATGAACGACAGCGGGGCCTCGGCGATCGTGGTCGAGGCACCCCTCGCTCCGCTGGCCGCCGCGGCCCGCGCGGAGAGCGACGGGCTCGGCCTGTCCGTCACCGTCGGCGGGGCCCCGGACGGCGACAGCGTCGCCTACGAGGACCTGGTCGCCGAGACGGGCGAGCCGCACCCGGCCGTCGACGTCCCGGACGACACCCCGGCCCTGATCATGTACACGTCCGGGACCACGGGACGACCCAAGGGTGCGGTGCTCTCCCACAGCAACATGTCCGCGCAGGCACTCACGTGCATCCGTGCGTTCCACCTGTTCGACGAGTCCGGCGTCGGGTTCTGCGCCTCGCCGATGTTCCACATCGCGGCACTCGGTGCGATGGCACCCAACCTGATGCTGGGCCTCACCACGGTGATCCATCCGGTGGGGGCGTTCGACCCGAACGAGTTGCTCGACGTCCTCGAGGCCGAGCAGGTCACCAACCTGTTCCTGGTGCCTGTGCAATGGCAGGCGGTGTGCGCGGCACAGCAGGCGAACCCACGGAAGCTGGCCCTGCGCAACATCTCCTGGGGTGCCGCACCGTCGTCCGACACGATCCTGCGCGCGATGGCCGCGACGTTCCCCGACGCGTCGAACGTCGCGGTGTTCGGCCAGACCGAGATGTCGCCCATCACCTGCGTGCTCGACGGCGAGGACGCGCTGCGCAAGCTCGGCTCCGTCGGCCGCGTCATCCCCACCATCCAGGCGCGGGTCGTCGACGACGAGATGAACGATGTGGCTCCCGGTCAGGTCGGCGAGATCGTCTATCGCGGACCCACCATGATGAGCGAGTACTGGAACAACCCGGCCGCGACGGCGGATGCGTTCCACGGCGGCTGGTTCCACTCCGGTGACCTCGTGCGCGTCGACGACGAGGGCTTCGTCTACGTCGTCGACCGCAAGAAGGACATGATCATCTCCGGTGGCGAGAACATCTACTGCGCCGAGGTCGAGAACGTGCTGTTCTCGCACCCGAAGATCCTCGAGGCCGCCGTGATCGGACGTCCGGATCCGAAGTGGGGCGAGGTGCCGGTCGCGGTGATCGCGTTGCGGCCCGGCCACGACGATCTCCCCCTGGACGAGTTGCAGCCGTTCCTCGACGAGCGGCTCGCCCGCTACAAGCATCCGAAGGACGTCGTGATCGTCGAGGCCCTGCCGCGCAACGCGAGCGGCAAGGTCGTCAAGCACCAGTTGCGCGGCGGCCTGTCGGCGGTCGTCCAGGGCTGAGACGCCGAAGAGCCGTCGCGGGCCGTCGTCTCGCGCTCCGCGAGACGATCACGCAGGCGCTGTTCATCGCGAAGGTGTGCAGCGGCCCGGCTCTGCTGCTGATGCTGCCCGTCGGCGTGCTCATCGCGGTCTCCGTCGGCTCCCTCGCCGATCGGCTCGGCGCCGGCGCGCACTCCGGCGCGTTCTTCGTGGTGGTCAGGCCGCGGCGCTGATGTGCGCGCTGATGCTCGGCGGTTCCGCGATCTGCGCCGACCTGGGTTCCCGCACCATCCGCGAGCGGACGCGACGATCGCCCGGGTCGAAGGGGCGGCCGAGGGGATCGGCGTCTCGCTCGAGACCTCCGACCGCGTGCTCGGCCGGTTCGACGAGCAGCCCGGCAACTGCGCGGTGGCTGTGGACCGCCTCGGCGCGTCGATCGACCGGGTCGACCGGACCCTCCGCAAGATCGAGCGGATCGTGGACACCGCCGATTGGCTGCTCACTCCGGTCACCGCGGTCCGCGGACAACTGTCCCGATGGTCCCCGGGAACAGTGCCGGTCCTGTCCGGAGCGTGGCACCGCGCCTCGGGGCCGGCCGGCGCCGCGCTCCGCGGGTTCGGCCGTCCGGAATGAGGAAACCCGTCCGGAAGGCAGTCTTCCGGACGGGTGCTCTGTCGTCAGTATCGGGGCGGGCGGACCAGGTCGTCGGATACGGGCGGATGCGTGGAATCCGGTCGCGCCAGGTAGGCCTTGAAGGCTGCGGTGCCGCCCAGTGCGGCACCGAGCAGCAGCAGCAGCTCGACCACGTTCGCGTTCATATCTGTTCTCCTCTCGACGTGCGGCCCGAGCGCCGACCGTCAGTCGGCCGTCGGGCGCTCCTGCTGGTCGTGGTCCGCGAACATGGCCTCGATGCGGGCCTTGATCTCCTCGGTGCTCATGGAGCGACGGGGTGCGGCGACAGCGGAGGTGTGCATGTGTGGTGGTGTTCCTGTCTGTGGTGTCGGATGAACGGGGCTCGGTCGACCTGGACGATCAGTTCGTCCGGAGGAAGGACACGAGACCCGTGACGGTGGTGGTCGCACCGACCGCGGTGAGGCCGGTGACCATGAGGGCTGCGGCGCCGACCGAGACGGCGGTGCCGAGTGTGTGCCCGAGAGCGGCGCGCCACCCTCGCGTCGACGAGCTGGTGGTGGACACCAGCACCATCGGGACGCTCCGGACGTCCTCGTAGCGTGCGGTGTGCTGGCGCGTTGCCGTGCCTGTCATATTCGGTTTATCCCCCTGCAAGCAATCCGTGACTTGGTTCACAAAACCAATGCCGATGTGTTGTACCCCATCACAGCGACAAGTGCTACTCGAGCGACTGTCCAACTCGGGCCCCGGGTCGCTCGTCGGGTCTGAATTCGCACGTGGCGAGCGGATTCGCCGTCCAAGCTGATCGTGGGTGTTTCCGCATGTCTGATTGAATGGCGGTTCGAGGGCCCGCACCGAAGGCGCGGCAAGAAGAGGGCGAGGAGCGCTCATGCACAACGGTCAGTCCGCGGCCGATCCGGCGACGGTGTTCACCGCGCTTGCCGAGATCGTCTATCGCGGCGACGGCCCTTCCGAGACGTACTCGGCGATCTGTGTGGCCGCCACGATGCTGGTACCCGGCTGCGACCATGCCAGCCTCATGCTGCGGGAAGGTAAGGCGTACGTCACCGTCGGTGCCTCCGACGACGTCGCGCGGCACATCGACGACCTCGAGCGCGTGACCGGTGAGGGGCCGTGCCTGGACGCGATCGAGGAGGACGCCGCCCAGATCGAGCCGGACCTGAATGTTTCCGAGCAATGGCCGCACCTGGCGCCCGGCATCGTGACGCAGACGCCCGTGCGTGGAGCGATGGGATTCCGGTTGCGAGTCGACGACCGCAAGGTCGGGTCGCTGAACCTGTTCTCCGATACGCCGGGGGCCTTCGACCTCGCGTCCGCCACCCACGGCAGCGTTCTGGCCGCCTTCGCCGCCGTTGCCGTCGCCGCCACGTCCCGGGGCGAGGACATCGCATCACTGCGCAACGGCATCGAGAGCAACCGGGAGATCGGCAAGGCAGTCGGTCTTCTGATGGCGCTGAACAAGATCTCCGACGTCGAGGCGTTCGACCTGCTCCGCCGGACGTCGCAACAGCTCAACGTCAAGGTCGCCGAACTGGCCCGCACCGTCGTCGAGCAGCATCACCACGAGACGAAAAAACGCAGTTGAGTCCTGACCCTTGCGCTCGGGGTGTGATGCAGATAACATCGGTAGTGCGAATCGAGCAGACGTCCGAGGACGACAGAGGCTCGTGAAGCAGAGATCCGGCCCGGTGAACGCGAAAGCGATTTCCCGGGCCGAACCCCTGTCCAGGGGATGTGCGCGGGCGCCGGGTCAGGCCAGTCGCTCGCGCCGCAACTGCTCGACCTCCGGCAGATCCAGCGGCGGCAGCGAGTCCGCGCCGAGCGCGCGTGCCAGCAGCAGGTCCGCCAACTCGGGATTGCGGGCCAGGACCGGTCCGTGCATGTAGGTGCCGATCACCGAACCCTGCACCGCGCCCTCGACGCCGTCGCCCACGCCGTTGCCGACACCCCGGGTGACACGGCCCAGGGCACGGGCATCCGGCCCCAGGGTCGTTCCGCCGCGGTGGTTCTCGAATCCGGTCAACGGCAGGTGCAGCGCGTCGTCGAGGGGAGTGGTCACCACCTCGCCGATGGCGCGGGTCTGCTGCGGAGCGGTGGTCACGTCGAGCAGGCCGACGCCGTCGACGCGTTCGCCCGCCGACGTCTGGTACCAGTTGCCGAGCACCTGGATGGCCGCGCAGATCGCCAGTACCGGGGCGCCCCGCTCGGCTGCCCGTTGCAGACCCGGATGCCGCTGCAGATGCCGTGTGGCGAGGCGTTGCGCCGAGTCCTCGGCCCCGCCGAGGGTGTACAGGTCCAGGGAATCGGGCACCGGGTCGGTCAGGTTGATCGATACGACCTCGGCGTCGTGGCCGCGCATCCGCAGGCGCTGCCGCAGGACCAGCGCATTGCCGCTGTCGCCGTAGGTGCCCATCACATCGGGCAGTACGAGGCCGATCCGCACGGTGGACTCAGACATGCGCAGCTCCCTTCGCCAGGGCGGTGTTCAGATCCCGGAACGCGGTGTAGTTGGCCAGGACCTCGACCCGTCCGGGCGGGCACGACGCAATGGCCCGGACCGGATCGGCCACCAGCGTGTGCTCGACCCCGGCGTAGGTCAGCCGCACGGCCAGATCGGTGCCGCGTTCGCCGGACGCCACCACCTGCACGCCCTCGAAGTGCTCGAACCGCACATCCCACAGCCACGACAGGTCCTCCCCGTCGGGTACCTGCCCGTTGACCGCGATGACCAGACCGTCGACCGTCGGGTCGATCATCGACAGGGCCTCCTGCCAGCCGGCCGGGTTCTTCGCCAGCAGCATGTGCACCGAGTGCGGACCGACCTGCACGGTCTTGTACCGGCCGGCGACCTCCTCGACGACACCCGCGGCGGCGACGGCCGCGGCCGGATCTGCGCCGAGGGCGACCGCCGCGGCCACCGCCTGCGCGGCGTTGCCCCGATTGGCGCGCCCGGGCAGGGTCAGCGTCATCGGCAGCACCAGCCCGTCCGGGCCGTAGAGATTCTCGTCGTCGACCCACCAATCCGGTTCGGGCCGCGCGAATTCCGAGCCCGTGCTGCGCCAGTGCCCGTCCTCCCACAGGATCGGCTCGCCGGTGCGGGGGCAGCTGACCGAGTCGCCCGCCCACCCGGCACCCGCTGCCACCCACACCACGTTCGGGTGGTCGTAGGCGACGGACGTGACGAGCACGTCGTCGCAGTTCGCGACGACCACCGCGTCCGGGTGCCGTTCGAGACCGGCCCGCAGCTTGCGTTCGATCATGTTGATCTCGCCCACCCGATCGAGCTGATCGCGGCTCAGATTGAGCAGCACGATCGCTTCGGGGTCGAGGGCGTCCGCGACGTGCGGGGTGTGCAACTCGTCGACCTCGATCGCCGCGAGCGGCGCGTCCTGGTTGGCGACCAGCGCCGCGACGATTCCGGCGTCCATGTTCGCCCCGTCGGCCTGGGTGGCGACGGAGTCCATCGTCTCCAGTGCCGCCGCCGTCATCCGGGTGGTGGTGGACTTGCCGTTGGTGCCGGTGACCAGGACGGTGCGCCGGCCCCGGCCGAGCTGCTCCATCAGGCGCGGATCGATCTTCAGCGCGACGAGACCGCCGATCATCGACCCTTTGCCACGTCCCGCCTTCAGCGACGCCCACGAGGCGGCCTTCGCTGCGCGCAGCGCCAGCCGCCCGCGCCCGGTGATTCGAGTGCTTGTACCCACGTCGCGAGTTTTCCACAGCGGACACGGCAGCGCCGCGGCGCCGCCGTGTCCGCGCCGTCACACGCCGCTGCGCCGGTGTGAATCGCTCACAGAACCGGCGGTGCCGGATGCGTCCCCCCAGGTGGCGTGGTCCCCTGGGGCGGGGAGGTGGTCGCCATGGCGGATGCGGACACAACCAGCGGGAACACGGGTACCTACGTCGTGGTGGGCGACACCACGGTCGCGCGCCGGGTCTGCGCCTCGCTCGTCGCCCTGGGCTGCGCCGTGCGGCACGCGCCGCGGCCCGACGACGAGGAGCTGCGGGCCCTGCTGGACCGGTCGCCGGTCGCCGGGATCGCGGTGCTCCTGCAGGACGACGTGGTCGCCCTGCGGTATGCGCTCGCCGCGGCGCATCTGCAGCCGGACGCACCGATGGTCGCGACGATCTTCGACCGCACGATCGGCGATCAGCTCGCGCGGTTCCTGCCGCAGTGCGACGTGACGTCGCCGGCCGACCTTGCTGCCGCGTCCCTGGCCGGTCCGTGCGTGGCCCCCGACCTGCTGGCCGTGACCTCCACCCGCGAACCGCGCGGCATCCGCGTGGCCGGTGACGTGCTCGACGAGGTGCCGGTGGCGGTGCCGCGCCGCATGGTGTGGCAGCGGTGGGCCGGTCAGCTCACCGCGGTGCTGCGCACGCACGAGACCGGCACGCGCATCCTGCTGGCCGGGCTGCTCGGGCTGGCGGCGGTGCTGTTCGGCGACTGGGCCTGGCTGACCTTCGGGGAGGGCAAAGGAACGATCGACGCGTTCCACGAGGCAGTCCGCGTGGTCACCACGGTCGGACCGGCGGCCGACCCGCACAGCAACGAGGCATACGCCGCGATCGCGTCCACCGCGATGCTGGCGACGATCGTGTTCACCGCCATGTTCACCGCCGGGGTCGTGGACCGGCTGCTGGGCCCGCGCCTGACCGCGTTGTTCGGCCCTCGTTCGCTGCCCCGCTCCGGGCACGTGATCGTCGTGGGCCTCGGGCAGGTGGGTCTGCGACTGTGCCGGGAGCTGCGGGACCTCGGTATCCCGGTGGTGGGTGTCGAGCGGGACACCAATGCGCGCAATCTGCGGCTGGTGCGCGACCTGAACATCCCCGCAGTGGTCGGCGACGGCGGCGACCGCCGGCTGCTCGAGCGCGTCGGGGTCCGTCGGGCGGTCGCGCTCGCCGCGGTGGGGTCCGACGACCGGGACAACGTCGCGGTCTCGCTCGCCGTCCAGGGCATCGCACCGGGCCTGCGGCTGGTGTTGCGCGCCGGGGAGCGCGAGGTGCTCGCCGAGACGGGCTCGCTGCTGCCGCTCGGCGTGATCCGCGACGTGACCAGCCTGAGCGCGACCTACGTGCTCGCGCGCCTGCTCGGTCGCGAACCGCTGGGGGTGGTCGCCGGGGCGGTGCATGTGCACCTGCGCCTCCCGGACGGCCGGTTCGAGGAACTGCCGATCGCGTCGCCGGGTGGCTGCCGGCACGCGCCGGCCGCGGGCGTGGGGACGGGCATGCGACAGCCGGCAGCGGGGTATGCCGGGCGGGTGGGTATGCCGGCGGAGTGAGTACGCCGGAGGGAAACCGACCCGAGGGAAGGGATCGTCGCGATGCTGCTCTCCGTAGGGCACGGACGGCTCGACCGGACGCAGCTGGCCGAGCTGCTGCATTCCGCCGGCGTCGAGTCGCTGGTCGACGTCCGCCGCTTCCCGGGCAGCCGGCGCAACCCGGACCTGTCGAGCGACGCGATGACGCAATGGCTGGCCGATGCCGGCATCGACTACCGGCTCGAGCGGCGGCTCGGCGGCCGGCGGCGGCTCCCTGCCGGGACCACACCCGAGGACTCGTGGTGGCGGGTCGAGCAGTTCGCCGCCTACGCCGCCCACACCCGCACCGAAGAGTTCGCCGACGCGCTCGACGGGCTGCTCGAGGAGTCCGCACGGCGCCGGACCGCGATGATGTGCAGCGAGAGCGTGTGGTGGCGATGCCACCGCCGCCTCGTCGCCGACATCGTCGTGCTGCGTTTCGACCGCGACGTCGAGCACCTCATGCACGACGGCCGCCTACTGGCGCACGAGGCGGCGCCGGGTGCCCGCATGCGGGCGGACGGGCAGGTGGTGTGGGACGGCAGTGGCGTGGACGGCAGTGGCGCGGACGGTTAGGTACCGGGCTCACTGAAACTGCCGTGCCGCCCGGCACCGCCGGCGAACCGGGACGCGCCCTCGAGCGTGTCGTGCGCCAGGGAGACCGCGCCGTGCCGGAACTCGTTGAGCAGGGCCTGGTCCTCGGCGAGCCCGTGCTGCTCGAGCAGCGAGAGGCGGTCCCGTCGCAGGCAGGTCTGCGGGAAGGCGGCGATCTCGGCCGCGAGCGCCCGGGCCGCGGTGAGTGCCTGGCCGACGGGGACGAGCCGGTTGACCAGCCCGATGCGCAATGCCTCCTCGGCGTCGACGGCGCGGCCGGTCAGGACGAGATCCATCGCGCGGCTCTCGCCGATGAGCCGCGGCAGCCGCACCGTGCCGCCGTCGATCAGCGGCACGCCCCAGCGGCGGCAGAACACCCCCAGCACCGCCCCCTCCTCGGCGACGCGCAGATCGGCCCACAGGGCCAGTTCGAGCCCGCCCGCCACGGCGTGCCCCGAGATCGCGGCGACGACGGGCTTGGACAGCCGCATGCGCGACACACCCATCGGCCCGTCCCCGTCCGGGGCGACCCGGTTCGGCTGTCCCTCGCTGATCGCCTTCAGGTCGGCGCCGGCGCAGAAGGTGCCACCGGTGCCGTGCAGCACGGCGACCGCCGCGTCGTCGTCGGCGTCGAAGGCGCGGAAGGCGCCGGCCAGCGCTTCGGCCGTCGCCCGATCGACGGCGTTGCGCACGTGCGGACGGTTGATGCCGATGCTGGTGACGGGCCCGTCGCGGTCGACCACCACCGGATCCGACGTCATTGCTCTCGGTCCTGCGGGCGGGTGGTCAGGACAGCGCCTTGGCCTTGAGGGCCTGGTACTCGGCTTCGGTGATGGTGCCCGCGTCGAGCAACGCCTTGGCGTCGGCGATGTGCTCGGCAGGGGACTTGCCGGCGACCTCGCGGATGTAGCTGTCCTGGGCCTGCTTGACCTGCGCGTATTCCTTAGCGGAGCGCTCGGCCATGCCCTTGCCGTTGACGATCAGGTAGATCAGTGCGGTCAGGAACGGCACGAAGATCAGGAAGACGATCCAGATCGCCTTGATCCAGCCGGACTGCTGGTGGTTGCGGAATAGGTCGCCGATGATCGAGAAGAGCACCATCAGGTACGCGATGAACGCGAAGCTGACGATGATGAACCAGATGATGTCCCAGAAATCCATGTGACGCTCCCTTTCGTGGGGCACGCGCGAGGTGGGAAAACGCGGAATGCGGCGGCACTCCCCGGGGAAGAGTACCGCCGCATTCGTCCGGATTCCTGCCGAATCGACAGGCGTTCGTGGGACTCGAAAGGCTCAGTGCGCCCGGTTCACCGCCGACACCACCGCGCGCAGCGAGGCCGTCGTGATGGACGGTGCGATTCCGGCGCCCCAGACCAGAGCTGTGACGCCGTCGGGCCGGGTCACGTCCGCCTCGACGTACGCGGCGGCGAGCGCGTCGTCGCCGGCCGACATGGCGTGCTCGGCGTAGCCGCGGACGGCCACCTGGTAGCCCAGGGATTCCAGGGCGTCGACGAAGGCCGCGAGCGGCCCGTTGCCGGACCCGGTGATCTCCTGCTCCTTGCCGTGGTACTTCACGACCGCGGTGACGGTGTCGGTGCCGTCGTCGGTCTCGGCCGCCGTGACCTTCTGCCGCATCCGCTCGAGCGGAGTGGTCGGAGCCAGGTACTCCTCGTGGAAGATGTCCCACATCTCCTTGGGGCTGACCTCGCCGCCCTCACCGTCGGTGACCCGCTGCACCGCCTGCGAGAACTCGATCTGCAGCCGCCGCGGCAGGTTCAGGCCGTGGTCGTGCTTCATGATGTACGCCACGCCGCCCTTGCCGGACTGCGAGTTGACCCGGATCACGGCCTCGTAGCTGCGGCCCACGTCCTTCGGGTCGATGGGCAGGTACGGCACCGCCCAGGTCAGGTCGTCGACGTCGGTGCCCGCGGCGTCGGCGTCGGCCTTCATCATGTCCATGCCCTTGTTGATGGCGTCCTGGTGGCTGCCGGAGAAGGCGGTGTAGACCAGGTCGCCGCCGTAGGGGTGCCGCTCGGGCACGGGCAGCTGGTTGCAGTACTCGACGGTGCGGCGGATCTCGTCGATGTCGGAGAAGTCGATCTGCGGATCCACGCCCCGGCTGAACATGTTCAGGCCCAGGGTCACCAGGCACACGTTGCCGGTGCGCTCGCCGTTGCCGAACAGGCAGCCCTCGATGCGGTCGGCGCCGGCCTGGTAGCCCAGTTCGGCGGCCGCGACGCCGGTGCCGCGGTCGTTGTGCGGGTGCAGCGACAGGATGATCGAGTCGCGCTTGGCCAGGTTGCGGTGCATCCACTCGATCGAGTCGGCGTAGACGTTCGGCGTGGCCATCTCGACCGTGGCCGGCAGGTTGATGATCACCGGGTTCTCGGGGGTCGCGCCCAGGGTGTCGACGACCGCGTCGCACACCTCCTTGGCATACGACAGTTCCGTGCCGGTGTACGACTCGGGGGAGTACTCCCACCGCCAGTTCGTGTCGGGGTGGTTCTTCGCCTCTTCGAGCACCAGCTCGGCCGCGTCGGTGGCGATCTTCTTGACCGTGTCCTTGTCCGCCCGGAACACCACGCGGCGCTGCAGGATCGACGTCGAGTTGTAGAAGTGGACGATGGCCGTGTGAGCCCCTGCGCACGCCTCGAAGGTGCGCTTGATCAGTTCGGGACGGGCCTGCGTCAGCACCTGAATGGTGACGTCGTCGGGAATCGCGTTGTCCTCGATGATCTCCCGGACGAAGTCGAAGTCGGTCTGGCTCGCCGACGGGAAGCCGACCTCGATCTCCTTGTAGCCCATGCGTACCAGCAGGTCGAACATGCGCCGCTTGCGGGCGGGGCTCATGGGGTCGATGAGCGCCTGATTGCCGTCACGCAGGTCCACGGCGCACCAGGCGGGTGCCCGGTCGATGATCTTGTCCGGCCAGGTGCGGTCGGGCAGCGTGACCGGCTCGACCTCCTCGGCGAACGGCCGGTACCGGTAGGTCGGCATCGAAGAGTTCTTCTGCTTGTTCCACCCCGGCTGATCGGCGGGAGCGGGCTTGCTCGGCGGCGTGATCGTGCGCGAGCCGGAGGTGAATGCGTCGGCGGGTGACATGACGTAGCTCCAAAAAATGGGGACCGGTGAGTCCGGATGAGGATACGACCGGCGCGACAACACCCCGCGACGGGAAGCCGGTCTGGTCAGATCCCGCCGCGGCGGCCGAGGAGAAGCGCGCGCTGCATGCCAGGCAGTGTACTCGTCGGCCCCGCCGGAGCCCACCCGGAGGTGGGAGGTTCCACGACCGGCCCCCGGCAGCCCGGCTCGCGCGAACGTGACGGGATCGATACGGAGGGCCTCGTCGCGGTCCGTGCCGATCCAATACGTTGACCTCATTCGTCACATGAGCATCACCTGTCACAGAAGTCCTGCGGAAGATGCGATCCGGTCATCCGGACGGGAGGAGAGTCCATGAGCGCGGTCCGGTCGGCGACGACGTTCTCCTCCGCGCTGCTGCTGGCGCTCGGCTGCGCGGTGCCGTTCGCCGCCACCGCTCACGCCGAACCCTGCGGGAATTCCGGACCCGGAAGCAGCGGTTTCGGCAGCAGCAACCCCGGTGCCGGGACACCACAGGGACCCCTTCCGACGCTCACCTCCGGTCCCACCCGCACCGTCGCCTGGGTCACCGGGCCGCGCAGCCCGAACCGGACCGGCACCCGGTTCTCCGTCTCGGGTACCGACCTGGGAATCATGTGGGACAACGGTGAAACCGGCCCCGGCCGCCAGGTGCTCATGGCCTTCGGCGACACCTTCGGCGACTGCTCGGTCGAGGGCGACGAATGGCGCCGCAACATCCTCATGCGCAGCGCGGACACCGATCTGTCGGACGGCATCGCCGTACCCGACCCCCATCCCGGCGATCGCTATTCCGGTGCGCCGGTGCTCGCCTCCGACCCGAACTTCGCCCGGGAGATCCTCGGCAGCATCGGCATCGACGGCGTCGAGACCACCGTCGTGCCCACCGCCGCCGTTGCCGTCGGCGGCACCCAGTACATCAACTTCATGTCGGTACGCGCCTGGGGCGACCCGGGAGAATGGTGGACCAACGCCTCCGCCCTCGCGTACTCGACCGACAACGGTGAAACGTGGACCGTCGACCCGGCCACCGCGCGGATCAACACCCGTGGAGGTGCCCGGCGTCCAGCAGCTGGCCGTCGGCAATGCCGGGTTCCAGCAGCACGCGTATGTGAAGCACGAGGGATACGTCTACGACTTCGGCACGCCCAACGGCCGCTTCGGACCGGCCTACGTCTCCCGCGTGCCCGAGGCGCAGATCCGTGACCTCGGCGCTTACGAGTTCTGGACCGGCACCGGCTGGGTGCTCGGCGGAATCGATGCGGCGGTGCCCGTCGTCGACGGCCCGATCGGCGAGATGTCGGTCCACTGGACCGGCAGCACGGTCGTCCTCCTCTACGGCAACGAGGAAGGCGGCCGGATCGAGATGCGCACGAGCGCGCGGCCGGAGGGCCCGTGGAGCGCGCCGCGCGTGCTCGTCACCAGCGATCGGATCAGCGGCCGGTACGCGCCGTACATCCACCCGTGGTCCAGCGGCAACGACCTCTACTTCGTCGCGTCCCGCTGGAACGACTACAACGTGATGCTGCTGCGCACGACCATCGGGGGATGAGCCGCCCGTCCGGGCTCAGCCCCCGTGACGGATCGTCTCGCGCGGCTCGGCATAACGGACGGTCTCGTACCCGATGAGGACGAGCAGCGCCGCCACCAGGATGCCGAGGGTCGCCAGCGCCGGGACGTGCCCCACCACGGGAAGGAGTGCGAGCAGGACGACCGCCGTCGCCGCCCGGGGAACCTCGACGCGGCCATCCGCGTAGGCGCGGAAGAACACCAGGGCGAGGAGATAGAGCGCGGCCCCGCCGTACAGGCCGGCCAGCGGCCAGCCCTGGAGGGGATCGGTGAGCCGATGATGGTTCCCGTCCCCGACGTAGGCGAGGATCTTCTTCAGGCCCAGCGAGAGCATGACGATTCCGATCACCATCGGGAGGTGGGCGTAGCTGTAGCAACGCTGGGCGATCCGGATCAGCCGAGTCCCGGTCGCCGCGTCGAAGGCCTTCTCGACGGCCAGGGACGTGACGTCGAAATACGCCCACCACAGCAGCGCCGAGACGGACAGACCCAGCAGCGACGCGACGATGATCGCCCAGGAGATCGGCAATGCCGCGACGCCGATCCCGATCGAGACGATCGACTCACCGAGGGCGACGATCACCATGAGTCCGTGCCGCTCCGCGAAGTGGCTCACCGAGCGCAGCCGCCATCCGGTGCCCCCGGCCAGGGTGCCGAGGTAGTCGCCCGCCAGGGCGAGGATCCACAGCACCGTCTGCGCAGGTCCGGACAGCTGCGAGGCGATCAGCAGGAACGCCGTTCCCGCCAGCATGCTCGGAAGGAACCGGAGCACCTGCCGCCGCAGCTGCGGATCGTCCCGGCTCAGGACGAGGAACGTCGACAGGTGGATCAGGCGCACGGTGAAGTAGCCGACCGCGAAGATCACCGGTCCGTCGAGGCCACCCGGCATGTCGTCGAACGCCTCGGGAATCGTCAGGGCGACGACGAACACGGCCCCCATCGCGGCGAACATCACCACTCGCATGAGCCCCTCGTCGGCCCGGGCGAGATTGCCCAGCCACGAGTAGCCGACCCACACCCACCACAGCACCGCCATGACGAGGGCGGCGCGCAGCACGTCGACGCTGCTGGTGTCCACCGCCATGAGGTCGGTGACCCGGGTCAAAGCGAAGACGAA
Source organism: Rhodococcus indonesiensis (assembly GCF_047782815.1). NCBI lineage: Bacteria > Bacillati > Actinomycetota > Actinomycetes > Mycobacteriales > Nocardiaceae > Rhodococcus > Rhodococcus indonesiensis. Next base: position 480,301 of record NZ_CP180630.1, read on the forward strand.
CACGAGATCGAAGAACAACTCGATGGGGGAGGCGGAGGAACGTTCGTCCACCGCTCGGACCTGGAGGCGCCTGCCGATGCTCACGCCAGGAGATGCTGTCACCGCCCGAGGCCGCTGTCACGCCCGACGGTTCCGGCCCTCGCCGCAGGCAGGGATCGGACGGCTGCCGGGTGCCGGGGCAGGTCGGGCCGCATCCCTCCGGGCCGCATCGGTAAGCTGGTCCCCTGGACTTGCACCCAAGACCCCGGAGGTTCGCCAGCGTGGCACTCGTCGTCCAGAAGTACGGAGGATCCTCGGTCGCGACGGCCGAACGGATCCGGCGCGTCGCTGAGCGGATCGTCGAGACCAAGAAGGCGGGCAACGACGTCGTCGTGGTCGTGTCGGCGATGGGCGACACGACCGACGAGCTGCTCGACCTCGCTCAGCAGGTGTGCCCCGCCCCGCCGGCGCGTGAGATGGACATGCTCCTCACCTCCGGTGAGCGCATCTCCAACGCCCTGGTCGCAATGGCGATCCACTCGCTCGGCGCCGAGGCACGCTCGTTCACCGGCTCCCAGGCCGGCGTGATCACGACGGGCAGCCACGGCAACGCGAAGATCATCGACGTCACCCCCGGCCGCGTCCGGACCGCGCTCGACGAGGGCAGCATCGTCCTCGTCGCCGGTTTCCAGGGCGTGAGCCAGGACAGCAAGGACATCACCACCCTCGGCCGCGGCGGGTCCGACACCACCGCCGTCGCCCTGGCCGCGGCACTGGACGCCGATGTCTGCGAGATCTACACCGACGTCGACGGCGTCTTCACCGCCGACCCGCGCATCGTCAAGGACGCGCAGCGGCTCGAGAAGGTCTCGTTCGAGGAGATGCTCGAGCTCGCGGCCTGCGGCGCGAAGGTGCTCATGCTGCGCTGCGTCGAGTATGCCCGCCGCTACAACGTGCCCGTGCACGTTCGTTCGTCGTACACCACCAAGCCCGGCACCATCGTGTCCGGATCGATGGAGGACATCCCCGTGGAAGAGGCTCTGATCACCGGCGTCGCGCACGATCGCGGCGAGGCCAAGGTCACCGTCGTCGGCCTGCCCGACACTCCCGGCTACGCCGCGAAGGTGTTCCGCGCCGTCGCCGAGGCCGAGATCAACATCGACATGGTGTTGCAGAACATCTCCAAGGTGGAGACCGGCAAGACCGACATCACCTTCACCCTGCCGAAGAGCGACGGCCCGCGTGCCGTGGAGCTGCTGAGCAAGCAGCAGGAGGAGATCGGCTTCACCCAGGTGCTGTTCGACGACCACATCGGCAAGGTCTCGCTCGTCGGTGCCGGCATGAAGAGCCATCCGGGCGTCACGGCGAAGTTCTGCGAGGCTCTCGCGGACGCGGGCATCAACATCGATCTCATCTCGACCTCGGAGATCCGCATCTCGGTGCTCGTCGACGACACCGAACTCGACGACGCGGTGCGCGCCCTGCACGCCGCTTTCGAACTCGGTGGTGACGAGGAAGCCGTCGTCCACGCCGGAACGGGACGGTAGATCATGACCACCATCGCAGTCGTAGGTGCCACCGGCCAGGTCGGCATCGTCATGCGCACCCTGCTCGAGGAGCGCAACTTTCCCGCCGACAAGGTGCGGTTCTTCGCCTCGGCCCGCTCGGCCGGCAAGAAGCTGCCGTTCCGCGGTGAGGAGATCGTCGTGGAGGACGCCGCGGCGACCTCCGACGAGGACCTGAAGGGCATCGACATCGCCCTGTTCTCCGCCGGTGCGACGCTCTCGCGTGCCCAGGCGCCGCGGTTCGCCGCCGCCGGGGCGGTCGTGGTCGACAACTCCTCGGCCTGGCGCAAGGACCCCGAGGTGCCTCTCGTCGTGAGCGAGGTCAACCCGCAGGAGGCGAAGAACCCGCCGAAGGGCATCATCGCCAACCCGAACTGCACCACCATGGCCGCGATGCCGGTCCTGAAGGTGCTGCACGACGAGGCCGGCCTGCAGCGGCTGATCGTCTCGAGCTACCAGGCGGTCTCCGGCAGCGGCATCGCCGGCGTCGAGGAACTGCTCGGTCAGGCCCGCGCCGTCATCGGCGACGCCGAGAAGCTCGTGCACGACGGCAGCGCCGTCGACTTCCCGGCCCCGGACAAGTACGTCGCGCCGATCGCATTCAACGTCCTGCCGCTCGCGGGTTCGCTCGTCGAGGACGGCAGTGGCGAGACCGACGAGGACCAGAAGCTGCGCAACGAGTCCCGCAAGATCCTCGGGCTGCCGGATCTGCTGGTCTCGGGTACCTGCGTGCGTGTGCCGGTGATCACCGGCCACTCGCTGTCGATCAACGCCGAGTTCGAACGCCCGCTGTCGGTGGAGCGCGCGAAGGAACTGCTCGCGAACGCCCCCGGCGTGCGCCTCGTGGACGTTCCGACGCCGCTGCAGGCCGCCGGCCAGGATCCGTCGCTGGTGGGCCGGGTCCGGCAGGACCCGGGCGTGCCGGACGGCCGCGGACTCGCGCTGTTCGTCTCGGGAGACAACCTGCGGAAGGGCGCTGCCCTCAACACCATTCAGATCGCCGAACTGCTGGTGTAGGTTCTTCGGACTCCCGAAGGGGAGGTTGCCGCGACACGTCGCCGGCAACCTCCCCTTCGGCGTTCTCGGTGGGCGTTCTCGGTAAGTCTTCTCAGGGGGCCGTCGATGCGTAGGCGCGGCGTTCCTGCTCCCGGGTCGACGCCGTGACGTCGGCGGACTCGTCGGCGAGGTACGCGCTGCTGCCGACGAGCATGATGAGCGCGCCCGCGATCCACGCGGTCCAGGCTGCTCCGTCGCCGGCGAACTGTCCGATCCAGGGCGAGATGAACAGGATCAGGCCGACGACGGACAGGGACCAGTGATCCTTGGTGGGATCACGGGCGATCAGCGACCACAGGGCGTAGATCGCGGCGATGGCCCCCAGTCCGAGAGTGACGCCGGAGCCGACGGCGGTGGTGTCGAACCACACCGACGCGGTCATGGTGACGATGCCCAGGATCAGGGCGATCGCTCCGGCGAACGAGTTCGAGATCTTCATGTGCGCACCTCTCTTCGAATCGCTACATGTTGCGTAGCTACAGAGAGTGTAGCGCTGTTGTAGGATGATCGTCGAAGTCGGGACGGCGGACGGAGTGAGGCATGCGGTCGGGTGAAGGCACTGCGGTCGGTGAGGGCACTGCCACGCCGGAGGAACGCATCGCCGACGCCGTGCTCGAGCTGCTGCGTCGCAAGGGGCCCAAGGCGGTGACGATCGAGGCCGTGGCCGCACACACGGGCATGGCCCGCACCACCATCTACCGCCGCTACCGCGACCGGGACGAGATGCTCACCGCGGTGATGGAGCCGATCGCGCAACCGTCGCCTCCCGCGCCGGATGCCACCGCGCAGCAGGTGCTGACGTGGCTGGCCGAGCAGTCCCTGCGTTCGGTCGAGGGGGGCGTCGGCTTCGGCGGTCTCGCCGCGCTGGTGACCGATGCGGATCCCGCGTTCACCGGTCTCATCCGCTCGGTACTCGTGCGCCACCGCAGCACCTTGACGGAGGTCGTGCGGCGCCACATCGACCGGGGGACCGTGCGGACCGACCTCGACGTCGAGACCTTCCTCGACTGCATCGTCGGCGCCTATTTCGCGGAACGGGCCCGCAGCGGTGGCATCGCCGCCGACTGGAACGAACGGGTCGCGCAGACGCTGCTGCCCGCGTTCGTCCGGCCGTGAGTCGGCCTGGAACGAGCGAATGTGCCCTTCAGCCGACAGAAGGGCACATTCGCTCGGTTGCAGGCGGCGGCTGCTACTCGAACATGCGGTAGACCGCCTCGACGACGACGGCGGGCCGCTCGCTGCCCTCGAGCTCGATCATGCCGTCGATCGTGATCTGCACGCCGCCCTTCGGCAGCTTCTCGAGCGACTTCAGCGTGGCGTCGAGGCGGACCTTGCCACCGGCGGGCACGGGATTGGTGAAGCGGACCTTGTTCAGGCCGTAGTTGACGGCCATAGTGACACTGTCGACCTTCAGGACCTCGCTCCACATCGGGATGATCAGGGAGAGCGTCAGGTAGCCGTGGGCGATGGGCCCACCGAAGGGGCTCTCCTTCTTCGCCCGCTCGACGTCGAGGTGGATCCACTGATGGTCGTCGGTGGCGTCGGCGAAGGTCTGGATCCGGTCCTGCTCGATCGCCATCCACGAGCTGACGCCGAGCGGTTGCCCGACGAATGCCTCGAGGTCGGCCAGGGTGGCGACGTGGGTGGTGGAGGTGGCGGGGATGGTCATGGGGCCTCCTGTGCTCAGCGCTTGATGCCGAGAACGCGCAGTGCGTTCTGCTTGAAGATCATCGGGGCGATCTCGGGTTTGATGTCGAGAGTGGCGAAATCGTTGCGCCATCGATCCACTTGGATGACGGGGAAGTCGGAGCCGAACAGCACCTTGTGGCGCAGCATCGTGTTGGCGGCCTTGACCAGTTGCGGCGGGAAGTACTTCGGGGACCAGCCGGAGAGGTCGATGTAGACGTTGGCCTTGTGGGTGGCGATGGAGATCTGCGCGTCGACCCACGGTACCGCGGGGTGGGCCATGACGATGGTCAGGTCGGGGAAGTCGGCGGCGACGTCGTCGAGCAGCATGGGGTCGGAGTAGCGCAGCTTGATGCCGTGCCCGCCGGGCAGCCCGGCGCCGATACCGGTCTGGCCGGTGTGGAACAGGGCGGGCACGCCGGCCTCGACGAGAGCCTCGTAGAGGGGGTAGAACTGCCGGTCGTTCGGCTCGAAGCCCTGCATGCTGGGGTGGAACTTGAAGCCTTTGACGCCGTACTCGTCGATCAGGCGGCGCGCCCGTTTCACAGCGGCCTTGCCCTGCAGCGGGTCGACGGAGCCGAAGGGGATGAGCACGTCGTTGTGGGTGGCGGCGAGCTCGGCGATCTCCTCGACCGAGTTGGGGGCGTGACCCGTGGCGGACTGGGCATCGACGGTGAACACGACGGCGGCCATGTTGCGTTGCCGGTAGTGCTCGGCGATGGAGTCGATGGTGGGGGTGCGTTCCTCGCCGGACTTGAAGTACTTCTCCGAGGCCGCCATCAGCTCGTCGTCCATGGAGCGGTGTCCGCAGCCGTCGATCTCGACGTGGGTGTGGATGTCGATCGCCTCGATCGCCTCGAAGTCGATCCCGTATTCGTAGCGGCTCACTTGGCGAGCACCTCCTCGGGGAATTCCTCGCCGACGGACTCGACGCGGTCGGCGAACACGATGGGCCACTGCGCGGCCACGTCGTCGGCGGAGAAGCCGCTGTCGTGGAAGGCGGTGGCGGTCAGCTGCGGGTGCGACCACAGCGCCAGGCGGTCGCCGCCGACGGAGAACGCCTGCCCGGTGATGTCGGCGGCGTCGTCGGAGGCGAGGAAGGCGATCAGGCCGGCGACGTCCTGCGGGGTGCCCATGCCGACCTCGCGGCGGATCACCGCGGGTAGCTCACCGGTCTGCTTCATCTGCTCGATGTAGGGCGCGAAGATCGGCACGGTCTCGGTCATCGCGGTGACGGCGACGGGGCACACGGCGTTGGCGGTGATCCCGGCGCGCTGCAGTTCCATCGCCCAGGTGCGGACCATCCCGACCACGGCGGCCTTGGCGCCGGAGTAGTTGGTCTGCCCGAAGTTGCCGCGCTGCCCGGCCGGGGAACCGATGGCGATGATGCGGCCGCCGTCGCCCTGCTCACGGAAGCGCAGCACGGCCTCGCGCACGCACGTGAACGTGCCGCGCAGGTGCACGTCGATCACGGCGTCGAAGTCGTCGTCGGTCATCTTCCACAGCACCTTGTCGCGCAGGATGCCGGCGTTGGTCACCATCACGTCGAGGCGGCCGAAGTGCTCGACCGCGGCGGCGACGAGCTGCTTCGCCGTCTCGGTCGGCCCGACCGGGGCGACGACGGCGACGGCGCGTCCACCCGCGGCGGTGATCGTCGCGACGGCGGCATCGGCGGTGCCCTGGTCGACGTCGTTGATCACGACCGCGGCGCCGTGACGTGCCAGCTCGGTGGCGTAGGCAAGGCCGAGGCCCTGTCCGCTACCGGTGACGACGGCGACTTTGTTGCTGAGGTCCACGAGATCCTCCGTTGCTCGAACCGATGTACTCCCAATCACATGGGAACATCTACTATTGAAAATGTCAACGATTGAGGAACTGATACCCTGAGGGTCGAGACGAAAGGCTGCCGGAATGGAACGTCGACGCGTCCTCGAGGACGACCTGGGATTTCTGCTGACGCGTGCCAGTGCGATGGTGGTGCGATCGGTGAACGAGGCCCTCGCCCCACTCGGGCTGCGGGTGCGCCCCTATACGGTGCTCTCCCTCGCATGCGACGAACCTGCCGGTGTGGCGCAGCGCCGCATCGCCGCGGACATGGGGCTCGACCCCAGTCAGATCGTCGCGATCGTCGACGAACTCGAGAGCCGGAATCTCGTCGCCCGTACTGCTGATCCGGGAGACCGGCGCAACAAGCTCGTCGTCGCCACCGACGAGGGCCGAAAGCTCTGCGACGAGGCGCGCCGACTCAGCGAGGAGGTGTCGGCGCGGCATTTCGCCGGAGCCGACCCGGCACTGCTCGACGAAATGCGAAAGGTGCTGGGCCGCATGGTATTTCCTGAGTCGGTGGACGCCGTCCGGTGACTGCCCGCTCGTCGCCGAGCGCGGACGGGGCGTCCGGGGTATGGAGGTGTCGACCCATCGAGGGTCGGCGGGATATCAGCAGCCTGACGAGCTGGCTGAGGTGCGGACCGGCGTGCGCTCCAGCCGTCTCGGCGTCGTGGGGCAGACCGGCCTCGGCGCAGTCGAGCCGAAATCGGCGGAGCATGTCCACGCTGCCGTCGGAACACACCAGGGAGTAGCCGGCCTCGAGCAGTCGGAGGGTGCCGAAACCGGTGCCGACGGCACAGTCGAGAACCGGACCGTTCAGGCCGACGGTGTCGAACGCAGCGACGGACTGAGCCACGAAACGGTCCTCGTCGGCACACACGCGCAGGTAGGTGTCGATGATCTCGGCCGGATGCTCGACGACGGAAGTAGTGGTCACAGGCCCTCCGTCGCGACGAGGTGCTCGACGAGGCGGCGCAGTTGCCCGCGGTCGATCTTGCTGTTGTGCCGCGGGTCGGTCGGTAGCGCGGTGGACAGGTGCACCGGGGTGGGCCGGGGCAAGTGCAGTCGCTGGGCGAGGGCGGCCATGGTGTCGAGGTCGACGGCGCGGGGATCCTCGTCGTGGGGAAAGACGTAGAACAGGCGGTCGAGATCCTCGAGATGCACCACTGCGCTGAGCAGGAACCCGGTGACCATGTTCCACATCTGTTCGAGCGCATCGGGATGGATCGGGCCGTGTCGGGAGTCGACGACGTCCTTTACACGACACAGGTACCACACCAGGCCCGACGGATCGATATGTCGTCGCGGTGGAAGTAGGTGGTGCTCACCCGAGCGCCGGAAACGACGATCTCTCCGGTCCGGTCGGCAGGGAGGCCGTCGAGCGCTACGTCGAAGTACGGCCCCTCGAGCTGCGGTTCGACGACAGCGACGTCCATGTCCGCGGCCGGCCGTCCGAGCGGGGTGCCCTTGCCCGTCCAGGTTCCGAGCTTCGAACGGTATACGTGCTCGTCGGCGCCGATCAGGGTGATCGGCATCAACGCTTCAGTGCTCGCATGCGGCACCACGACCTCGGCCGGGGCGAGCCTGTCCTGCATGCGTTCGACCAGCCGGGCACCGATGGCCGAACCCGCGGTGGCCACCCGCCGCAACGCCGGGGCGGGCAGGTGATGCTGATCCGTATAGGTGATCAGGCGATGCCACACCAGTGGCGAAGCGAACAGGTAGTCGCTGCTCGAGCCGGCCAGCTGCTGGTAGAGCGCAGCGACGTCGAGACGGGCGGGTTGAACGGTGGCCAGGTCCGGCAACACCACGCGTCGGCCCATGGCCACGGCCACCAGCGCCAGGTGCGGAAACAGGCAGAACTCGGAGGAGATCTCGTCACTGCGGTAGTAGCGCATCTGCGAGGCGAGTTCGCGCGAGGTCCACGGCACACCCTTGGGGATGCCCGTGGTTCCGCTGGTGTAGAGCAACAACACGGTATCGGCGATGTCCCACTGCCTTTCGCCCCGACTCGGGTCGGGCAGAACCGTACCGAGGTGATCGATGTCGAAGCCGGCACTCGTCGGGGCACAGACGATGCCGTCGTAGAGATCCACTCCGGGACAAGGCAGCTCGGAGACCCACACAGGAGCTTCGAGGCGGTCAGGCACGCGGCCAGCGTGTCCGCGGTCTGGTTGGGGTCGAGGAACGCGGGGACTGCTCCCACCAGGAATGCGCCGTAGCAGTACGCGATCAGCTCGACCCCCAGCGGCAGCGTCACCACCACGTTGTCGCCTGGCCGTACACCCAACTGGTGCAGGTGCGTCCCTGCGGACTCGGCCGCGTGCTGGATGCCGGAAAACGAGTGCTGCGACGACGAGCGCAGATCGGTCACCGCGATCCGATCGGGGCACTCGAAGCATGAAGTGGCCAGCCCGTCCAGAAGTGCATTTCCGGACGTGACGACGATGTGGCGAGAATGCATGACCCCCCTCGATGGAACCGAAATTGCATGAGGGCGTGATGCAAGGAGGAAAACTGCGCGTGAAGCCGTCCAGATCCCGAACTGTCGTTCGGACCCCTCGAATGTCGTATCCCCCCGGAACCCCACCCGCGCAAGATGGTACGGCGGGGGGAACGTGAATGCCTGCCGGATGAACATGATCTCCGACACGGAGATTCCGGCGGCCGAGCTACGTCGAAGTTGTCTCGGGGCCACTTCTGCAAGTGCCTGTAATCCCTGAGCGAACGGGACGACAACGCTCGGCCCCGCATCGCAGTCCGCAGGGGCACTGGCGCTCGGGGAGCGACTCGGTCAGGATCGACAGGTGGACCGCGCCGCCAGACTCACGCTCGCCGTCGAACGACAGGACGGTTGCTGCCTGTGGTGTGGCCGGCGGTTCGGACCGTTGATTCCGCCGACCACCGAACATCTCGTGCCACGAGTCAAGGGCGGTCCCAGCATCGCGGCCAACGAGGCCGCCGCGTGTCGGCGATGCAACGCCGACCGCGGTCACCGGGGTCCGGTCGAGTGGCTCGCCGAGTGCCGGAACCGGCACGGCTGGGCCCCGCAGGCGAGCCTGCTCGCGACGCTCCTGAACGCGCTGGACCTCGAACTCGACAGCGTGGGTGGACATCGCCGCGCCAAGCGATACCTGGCCGGCCAGCTGCGACGCTGCCGGAGCAGCTGCTGAGGCGTGCGGGGTGGGTCGTCGCGGAACGATGGAGGCGAGGAGTCAGACCAGGATCTCCCTGAGGTAGGCGGTGATCATGGCTGTCAGCTGGTCCGCGACCACGTCCGGCTCGATCGGTGGCTGATCGAGCACATAACCGACCGCGACGTTCTCGACGGTGCGGACGAGCATCCACGCGATGGCATCGGGATGCTCGATCCGGCGCCGGCCGGGGTTGAAGCGCAGCCACATCGCCAGCAGCGCGTCGATGCGGTGTTCGAACGCGACCAGCCGGCTGTCCGGCGTGCGGGGGAGTTGCTCGACGAGCACGCGCAGCAGTCGGGGGTTCTCGCCGAGCGCCTCGAGCAACACCCGCATGTTGGTCCGCACCGATTCGGTCCAGGTGGGGGCGTCGAGCGCGTCGGTGAACACGTGCGAAATGCGAGTCTGCACCTCCTCGGTCCACCGGTCGACGACTTCGGCCACGATGGCGTCCTTGCCGGGGAAGTACTGGTACAGCGAGCCGGGGCTGATGCCGGCCGCGGCGGCGATCCGGTTGGTGGAGGCGCCCTCGTATCCCTGGGTGAGCAGGACTTCCCGGCCGGCGGTCACGATGCGCTCGACCATCGCCTGGGAGCGGCGTTGTTGCGGCACCCGGCGCAGCCGATTCTGCTCCACCGGCCTCATCTGGGCCGCCCGAACGCGAATTGAACGCGAGTATTTGCTCGTGTCAGCATCGCCTCATGGTGGCACACGAGATTCGGCAGGACCCGCAGGCGGCCCGCTACCCGCGCCGGTACGCCGGCATCCGGCCCAGGAACCAGCGCATCGGACGCCCCCTGCGCGCCTACGCGCGGATCGACGCCGTCGACGAGGAACTGCTCGACCGGATCGGCCGGCGGATGTTCGCCCGCGACGAGGTGGGCGCCGATCTGGTGCATGCGATGCGCCGCCCCCGGACGGACGCCGAGCGGGTGAGCATGGCGCAATTCCATCGGGCGCTCGAGCACGGCATCGACGCGGTGCCGGATGCGCCGGAGGCTCTGCGGCGGTTCTTCGCCGTGGTCGACGACCTTCCGGAGTGGGTGGACTTCGATCTGGTGGAGAAGGGCGCCCGGGCCTTCCGCAGGATGGGCCGCAGCCGCATCGACGTGCTGCTCCAGTTGTCGCTCATCGGTGGCTACCGGTTCGGCGGGCCGCCGGATCTGCTCGTCGAGACCGGGGGCCTGACCGGCTCGACCGCGATGCGGCGCCTCGGTGAAACGCAGAAGTGGGGAACCGCGGTCGGCGAGCCGGGCGGGATGCGCAGGAATGGTGAGGGATTCAAGCTCACCGTGCACGTGCGCGCGATGCATGCGCTGATCAACCACCAGTTCGAGACCAACGGCCGATGGGACGTCGAACGCTGGGGTCTGCCGATCAACCAGACCGACCAGGCGGCAACTCTCGGGCTGTTCAACGGCACGCTGCTGCTCGGCATGCGGGCACTCGGGTACTTCGTCACTCGTGAGGAGTCCCGGGCGGTGATGCACCTGTGGAAGTACGTCGGATGGCTCATGGGCATCGACGAGGACTGGCTGTTCGACACCGAACGCGAGCAGCACGTGTTCAACTACCACGTGCTGCTGGTGCAGGACGACGTCACGCCCGCGGGTGCCGCGTTGTCCGGAGCCCTCGTGGAGGGCCAGCGCACCCTCGACTACGGGAGGTTCGGCGACGTGCGCGGCCGGTACGAGCGGCAGCGCCTGCTGAGCATGCTCCGGTACTTCCTCGGGACGCAGAGCCTGCGGGAGCTGGATCTGCCCGTCGCCTCGGCTTGGGCCGTTCCTGCCGTGCTGGTCAAGAACGTCGTCGCCTCCACGGTGATCGCCCGCACGCGCACCGGCAGGCGGTTCCTCGAACGGGCCGGCGACCGGGCCGCCCGGCGTGAACTCGCCTCGAAGTTCGGGGCATCGAGGCCCGCCGTCGGCGCGCTGCCCGGCTGAGCGGTCCGTCCGCTCGGCAGCCGGGACGGTCGCGTCGCCGCTGTCGGCTAGGCTTGTTCCGGCAAGCCGGACCGCCCGTTCTCCGCTGAAGCGGGCGGCGGTCGTCGAGAAATTCGGGTGAAAGACGTTGACGGACTCTGGGGAACTGAGCATCGCGCCGCTGGTGCGCTCGACCGACGGTAGTGACGACACCGCCAAGGTGGTCGCCGACCTCGTCAATGCCGTCTATGCCGTCGCCGAGGACGGCATGTGGCCGGAGGGGGCCACCCGGACGTCGGCGACCGAGATCGCCCAATGTGCCGGTGCCGGTCAGCTCTTCGTCGCATCGTTCGGCGACCGGATCGTGGGCTGCGTGAAGGTGGTGCAACTCGATGCCCGCGTCGCCGAGTTCGGGATGCTCGCCGCCGACCCGGAGGTGCGGGGCGCAGGCATCGGCAGTGCCCTCGTGCGGTTCGCCGAGTCCCACGCGGCGCGGCTCGGGAACGAGATCATGCAGCTGGAGATCATCCAGCCCAGAGACTTCGAGCACCCGTCGAAGGTGTTCCTGTCGCAGTGGTATCCGCGAATGGGATACGTGCCGGTGCGGACGGAGGGCCCCGAGGTCATGTACCCAGAACTGGTTCCGCTGCTCGCCGTTCCGTGCGACGTCGTCGTCTACCACAAGCGGCTCGGCTGACCGGTCCGTCTCCGCGTGGCGCCCGCCGCGGGCGACGGCGACGTGCTTCCATGGTCGGACGAGTACCGCGAGGAGGCGAGATGACGAGCAACCGTATCGGCCGCCGTACCCGGCGAGCGGGAGCGACGCTGCTGCTGACGGCCGCCGCAGTCTTCGGCGCATCCGGCCCGGCGACGGCCCAGGACGAGTGGCCCGAGATTCCGTCCTATCCGACACCGATGGTGCCCTACGAGACCAAGGACTTCCTGACCCCTGCGGACCTCGACTACTGGAATCCGCTGGTGAACCGGAATCGGCTCACGTCACCGTTCGGCACCGGCACCCGGATCGTCTGCGTCGGGTTCCACGGCGTGACCACCGACTGCTGGCAAGCGGATGGAAACGGTCAGCCGCACAAGCTGATCCGATTGCCCGCCAACCTCCCGAACGTCACCGGTTCGAGTCTGCCGGGCGGCGGACCCGGGCACTTCGTCTACCCGATCCTGTGAACCCGCGGGCGCCTCAGCCGGTGAACAACACCGCCGCCTGAGCCGGCAACCGGGCGCCGTCCTTGCGGCGGAACAGTTCCGCCGGCCGGCCGGTGCCCGGACTCGACATGCGCCCGGTGCTGTCGAGAGCGTCGACGACGTGGCGGCGGAACGAGTCCTTCTGCAGCGGAAGGCCGAATACCACCTCGTACAGCCGCCGCAATTCGAGGACGGTGAACTCGTCGCCGAGCAGCCCGTCGGGATCGACCCGCTGCGCGTAGCGTGCCCGCAGATCCGCGACGGCCGCGGCCACCATCTCGGAATGATCGAAAGCCAGCGGCTGCCCGGCCTTTCCGTCGCGCACGCCCACGAGGAGGGCGCGGGGCGGGAGGTCCTCGCGGGGCACCGCCGCGGCATGGGCGATGGAGATCACCCATCCGCGCGGGTCCCGGTCGGGGGCGTCGAACGCACCGATCTGGTGGAATCGGATGCCGGTGAGGTTCGTCTTGTCGCGCAGTACGCGCCGGGCGGCGTCGGCGAGCCGTTCGCGTTCGCGGAGAAATGTGCCGGGCAGGGCGAGGAGGCCGTGGCCGTGCTCGACGGCCAGCACCCGGAGTTCGCCGTCGGAACAGGTCAGCACAGCGACGTCCACCGCGGCCGACGGGTGCGGATAGTCGGCCAGCGTCCGGCCGGTCTCGTCCGTCCACTCGTTCACGGTTGCACCTTAGCGCTGATATGATCTAAATCGATAGCGCAAATTTGATCGAAAGGCGGGGTGGGCGATGACATTGACGACACGACAGTGCGATCGGGCGGTGGGGGTGCTGCTGGCGACGGCGGCCGGGGACGCCCTCGGCGCCGGCTACGAGTTCACGCACCCCGCCGCAGACGCCGAGATCGACATGGTCGGCGGCGGCGTGTTCGGGTGGGAACCGGGGGAGTGGACCGACGACACGGCGATGGCCGTCGCCGTCGCCGAGGTCGCGGCTACGGGCGTCGACCTCGCCGGCGCCGCCGGCCTCGACGCGGTGGCGGCGCAGTTCGTGCGGTGGTTCGACTCGCACCCGAAGGACATCGGCAACCAGACCCGCGCCGTGCTTTCGCACCGCCCCGCGGGGGGCGCCGCGATGCAGGCCCGTGCCCGCGCCGTCCCCGGCCGCAAGGGCGGCAACGGCGCTCTCATGCGCACCGCCCCCGTCGCCCTGTCCTGTCTCGGCGCGGGCGGTGCGGACGCTGCGCTCGTCGCCGCGGGGCAGGTGGCTTTGCTGACCCATGACGACCCGCAGGCGGTCCAGGCCTGCCGGCTGTGGACGTACGCGATCCGCCACGCCGTCCTGCACGGCACCTTCGACGGTGTCCGCGGGTACCTGCAGGTCTGCCCCGCCGACGTCGCCGGCTACTGGGGTCCGTTGCTCGACCGGGCCGAGCGCGGCTCGCCCGACGACTTCGCGAACAACGGATGGACCGTCCACGCCCTGCAGACCGCGTGGTGGGCGATCAGCACGACCGACGATTCCGACCCCGGGCACCTGCAGCGCGCACTCGAGGCCGCGGTCCGCGCCGGTGGTGACACCGACACCACCGCGGCCATAGCGGGCGGACTGCTCGGCGCTCGCTGGGGCGCCTCGGCGGTCCCGGATCGTTGGCGGCGCATCCTGCACGGCTGGCCCGGGCACACCGCGCACGACCTGACCCGGCTGGCCACGGCGGCCGCCCGGAAGGGATACGGTCGTCCCGCCGCCGTCCCCGCTCGTCCCACTACGTTCCAGGAGCAGTCGTGACCCTCATCGACGTCGTCCACGGCGACATCACCGCCCAGCACGTCGACGCGATCGTCAACGCCGCCAAGTCCTCACTCCTCGGAGGCGGCGGCGTCGACGGCGCCATCCACCACGCCGGCGGTCCGGAGATCCTCGCCGCCTGCAAGGCCCTGCGCGCGACGACCCTGCCCAACGGCCTGGACGTGGGTGCGGCGGTAGCCACCACCGCCGGAAAGCTCCCGGCGCGCTGGGTGATCCACACCGTCGGACCGGTCTACTCGCCCCACGAGGACCGCTCGCACCTGCTGCGGTCGGCCTACACCCGCAGTCTCGCCGTAGCCGACACCGTCGGCGCCCGCACCGTCGCGTTCCCGCTCATCTCCGCCGGTGCCTACGGCTGGCCGAAGGAGGACGCGATCCGGCAGGCGGTCACGGCCCTGACCTCCGCCCGGACCGCCGTCGAGATCGTCACGCTCGTCGCGTTCGACCGGAGCGTCGCCGAACTGATGCGCCGCACGTTGCCCTAGGACGCCGTCGCCGGTGACCGAATGTCACATGCCGTCGGTTGGATCGACCGCGTGTGACATTCGGCCGCAACGGTTGTGCGGTGCTCAGGGCATCGACGGTTCCTGCGAGGGGAGGGTGAACACACAACTTTCGCCGGCGCCGAGTTCGCAGATCTGGCCGTCGAGACCCACCCGGACGGGTCCGTGGAACCCCTCGGACTGGGCGAGCACCGTCAGTTCGCCGCCCACGATGCGCACCCGTAGCGGGGTGCCGCGGAACCGGATCGAGAAGGACACGCCGTCGAGCCGGTCCACGAGCCGGGGACGGAACAGCAGCACACCGTTGTAGACCCGGGCGCCGACGAAGCTGCTCTGCAGCAGGTCCAGCGTGCCGGACATGACGCCCATGTGGATGCCCTCCTTGGTGGTTCCACCTTGGATGTCACTGACGTCGCTCTCGAGCGCCAGCATGAAGCGCTCCCACGAGCTGGGCGGATGGATGTCGGCAAGTACTCCGGCGAAGGTGACGTGGCTGAGCGTCGACCCGTGCGAGGTCCGCTGGTCGTAGTACTCGATGGTGCGACGGGCCAGCTCCTGGTCGTACGGGTAGCCCAGCCGCTCGAACGTCGCGTGCAGTTCGTCGTCGTCGAGCAGGAAGAACAACATGACCGTGTCGGCCTGCTTGGCCATCTTGAACCGGTTCGGATCCTCGCCCTCCGCCCGGAGGATGCGATCGAGCCGCTGGATGTTGGGGTATGCGGCGCGGTAGTGCTCCCAGTCGAGTTCCTCGAGTTCGTCGTAGCCCTCGAACTGGCTGACGACGCCCTCGTGGAAGGGCACGAACATCCGTCGGCTCATGTCGTCCCACGTGCGCAGCTCCTCGTCGGTGACCGCGAGCTGGGCGAGCAGGGCGCGCCGTCGGCTGGCCGAGAGCGAGTCGAGCACCGCCGGGACCGTCGCCATGATCCAGGCCACCATGACGTTGGTGTAGGCGTTGTTGCGCAGGCCCGCCTCGGCCGCGCCGGGGTGGCGTTCGTGGAACTCGTCCGGCCCCATCACGCCGTGGATTTCGTACCGTTCGCGCTCGGGGTTGTAGTGGGTCGCCGACGCCCAGAACCGGGCGATCTCGAGCATGAGCTCGGCGCCGTAGTCGGCCAGGAACTCCGTGTCGTCGGTCGCCTGCAGGAAGCGCCACACGTTGTAGAAGATCGCCGCGTTGACGTGCCGCTGATTCCGGCTGAGGTCTGGATCCCACTGTCCGGAAAGGGGATTGAGATGGACGGCCTGGGTCTCCTCGGTGCCGTCGCTGCCGCTCTGCCAGGGGAACATCGCGCCCCGGTACCCGGCTTCCTCGGCCGCGGCCTGGGCCTCGGACAGCCGGCGGTACCGGTAGAGCAGCAGGCTCCGGGTCACCTCCGGCATCCGCAGGTTCAGGAACGGCTGGATGTACATCTCGTCCCAGAACACGTGCCCCCGGTACGCCTCTCCGTTGAGGCCGCGCGCCGGCACGCCGACGTCGTGCCGCGCCGTGTGCCGGGAACAGACCTGCAGCACGTGCGCGACGTGCAGCCGCAGCAGGAGGTCGGCCCGGGGTTCGCTGGGCAGCCGGACGTCGCAGATGTCCCACAACTCGTCCCACGCCGCTTCGTGCTCGGCATACGCGGGGGCGAAGTCCGGGTACCGCAGCACGTGCCGGCCGGACGCGGCCAGCGCCTCGGTGATCGCATTGTCCCGGGAGGTGAACAGCGACACCATCTTCTCCACGCGCGTCGGCCGGCCCTGCTCGACGTCGAAGGAGAGCACCTGCTGGATGTAGTCCTCCATCTGGTACAGCGAGCGGTCGACCTCCAGGGGGCCGTCGTCGTAGCCCTCTCCGCGGAAGACCCGGGTGCGTGCGGCCTCGGCGATGTAGATGTCGGACTGCCGGGTCTGTACGCGCAGTGCGATGGTCTCGTTGCCGAAGGTGCGCGGGGACACCGGATCCAGGTGGCGGCCCTCGAGCTGCCGGTAGCGGGCGACGATCTGGTTCGTGACGCGGCCGTCCAGTGCCGAGACCACCTCCACCGCACCGGACCAGTTCTCCGGCACGAGCGTCCACTCGATCCCGGCCTGATGGCTCTGCGCCATGCTCACGAAGCGACGGCTCCGCAGGGTGGTCTCCCGCCCGAACCGGTCCCGGAATCGCAGCTCGCGCTTCACCGTGGCGAGCCGGATGTCGTAGGTGTGCCGATAGGACAGCACGTCGACGTCGTCGAGCCGGACGGCGTCCCCGCCTTCGATACGAAGCTTGAGGACCAGCCAGTTCGAGACGTTGACCAGGTCCTCGTTCAGCACCGGGCGTCCGCCCATGATGGTGGTCTCGCGGTTGTAGATCCCGTGCACGTAGGTGCCGGGGTAGTGGATGGGACTCATGTCCTCCCACTCGGCGGTGCCGCGCGTGCAGAAGTAACCGTTCCCGGTGGAGGTCAGCGCCTCCCGCAGTCCCTCCGACGCGCTGTCGAACCGGTCGTAGTCGAGTCCGAACTTCGGGTCCTGCACGACGTCCCCCTGGATGTCCCTGGGCGTGGTCCCCCGATCACCGCGCCAGTGTGGTCAAGAAGCGCTCCACCTCGTCGACGGAGGCGAGTGCGAACTCGGCGGCCGTGTTCCGGCCCGCCATCTCCGGATCGTCCGGCCGGCCCACGAGGATGCCGATCCCCCGGCCGCGCAACGCCCGGAAGGCGTCCTCGTCGGTGATGTCGTCGCCCAGGTACACCGGGACCGTGTCGGCGGAGTCGAGGCCGAGAACGTCGACGAGGTACAGCACCGCCCGGCCCTTGTCCCAGTCGATGGCGGGTGCGAGTTCGTACACCATCTTCCCCGGGGTGACCTTCAGTTCGCCGTGATGGTCGGTGAGCAGCGTCTGCACGATCGCCTCGATCCGGTTTCGGTCCGCGGGGTCGACGAGCCGGTAGTGCACCGCGACCGACGCGCGCTTCGGCTCCACCAACGCACCCGGGATCGTCTCGGTCTCGGTGCGGAGCCGCTCGGTCACCGCGGCGACGAGGTCCGCGAACCGGGCCACGCGGTCGTCGGAGACGGAGCCGCGCTGCGGAGTCCAGATGTCGAAGCCGTGGCTGCCGGCCACCACCAGGTCGTCGACGCCCATCAGCTGCTGCACCACTGCCCGGTCCCGGCCGGTCACGACGCACACCGGACACCGTGATGCGAGGTCGCGGACGACGGTACGCATGCCGTCCGAGATCGCGGCGTCCTCGGGCCGCGACACGATCGGAGTGAGCACTCCGTCGTAGTCCAGGAACACCGCCGGCCGGCACGCCGCCAGCCGGCGGGTCAGGTCTTCGTTCCCCAGCGCGCGAGGCAGGTCGCGGACCGAAGTTTCCTCCATTGTCGGAGCACCCCCTGTGGCACGGCGGACGCCGCGCGTGCGGCGCGGCCACGGTCTACCCCTCCTACTGTAGGGCCGGCTGGTGGGGCGAGGGGCCACCCGGTCCGCACACGCGGTACGGGTGTGGGCACAACGACGGCCACCGGGTTCGTAGACTCCATCCCATGACGTCCGGCGCAATGTTCGACCCCGCCGACGTGCAGCGCGCCGTTGCGGCACTGCACATGCCGGACATCGACCGGTGGGCCCACCGCTTCGAACTGTTGTCGGACGTGAACCGGCTGCGCTTGCTGCTGTGCCTGCACCACGCGCCGGGCATCTGTGTCACGGACCTTGCCGCAGCCCTGGAGATGACCGGCACCGCGGTGTCCCACGCGCTGCGCCTGCTGCGCAACCAGGGCTGGGTGGCGGCGGAACGTGAGGGTCGAATGGTGCGGTACCGCCTCGTGGACGAGACGGTCCACGAGTTGCTGCATTCGATCGGCGCGACCCACCAGCACGCCGGGCACACACACCCGGACCATGACCACGCCGGCCCGGAGAGCGGAAGCATCTGATTCCGCGTCCCCGAGGCGGGCCCACGGCCTATCGTGGAGACGAGCCCGTGAAGTGGGCGGAGTGGGGCCGCGATGCACGAATTGTCGATCGCGCAGAGCGTCGTGGACGCGGTGTGCGAGCACGCCGGCGACCGTCGCGTGCACAGTGTGCGCGTCGCGGTGGGAGCGCTGTGTGCCGTGATCCCCGACTCGATGCTGTTCTGCTTCGAGCTGGTCACGGTGGGCACCGTCGCGGAAGGTGCGCGATTGGACATCGAGACGCCCGCCGGTGTCGGGCAGTGCCGGGACTGCGGTGCAGAATTCGCTCTGTCGGATCCGATCCTGTTGTGCTCCTGTGGAAGTGCCGATGTCGAAGTGCGGTCGGGCCGCGAGCTTCGAATCGTGTCGATGGAGGTGAGCTGAAGCGATGTGTGCCACCTGTGGCTGTGACGACGAGGCGGGGCCGCGGATCACGGTGCCGCACGAGCACGACCTTCCTCACGGCCACGGCCACGGCCACGACCACGGCCACGGCCACGGGCACGAGCACGAGCACGGGCACGACGGTGCGCCGGTGCAGACCGAGACCGTCACGCTCGAACAGCAGGTGCTCGCGAAGAACGACCTGCTCGCCGAGCGTACGCGGGGGTGGCTCGCGGGTCGCGGCGTGACGGCGATCAACGTGATGAGTTCACCGGGGGCCGGCAAGACCACCCTGCTCGAACGAACGATCCGGGAGTTGTCCGGCTCTGCGCCGATCGCGGTGATCGAGGGCGACCAGGAGACCCTGCTCGATGCCGAGCGCATCCGCTCGGCGGGATGTGTCGCGGTGCAGGTCAATACCGGCGCCGGATGCCATCTCGACGCACAGATGATGCATGACGCGCTCATCGCCCTGGATCCGGCTCCGGGAACGCTGGTGTTCGTCGAGAACGTGGGCAATCTGGTGTGCCCGGCCCTCTTCGACCTGGGGGAGCAGGCCAAGGTGGTGATCATCTCGACGCCGGAGGGAACGGACAAACCGCTCAAGTATCCGCACATCTTCGCGGTCGCCGATCTCGTCGTCGTCAACAAGGTCGACCTGCTGCCGTACGTCGACTTCGAGCTCGAAACCTGTGGCCTCCACGCAGGATCGGTCAATCCCGGCGTGGAGGTGCTCGCGGTGTCGGCCTCCACGGGGGAGGGCATGGAGGCGTGGTACCGCTGGATCGCCGACCGCCGGTCGGGACGATCATGATTCGTTGACATCCCTCCGGAACGGGGCGTTAATAGAGAAAGCGCCGCGCAAGTGGGCCGAAGGTCGACTCCTGCGGCGCAGGAGCGTGGGGCGCTCCGGAAAGTGGTCGGCATGCCCACACCCGAAGCTCAGGCGGCCGAAGAGGCATTGATCCACGTGCTGTGGATCAACGCCGGGCTCAGTTGTGACGGCGATTCCGTGGCTCTCACCGCCGCCACGCAACCCAGTGTGGAAGAGATTGCACTCGGCGCGCTGCCGGGGCTGCCGAAGGTCGCGGTGCATTGGCCGCTGATCGATTTCGAATGCGGTCCCGAGGGGGGTGCGGACGACTTCCTCGAATGGTTCCGCAAGGCGGACCGCGGCGAGCTCGAACCGTTCGTCCTGGTGGTCGAGGGCTCGATCCCCAACGAGAAGCTGCACGACGAGGGGTACTGGTCCGGCTTCGGCAACAACGAAGAGACCGGACAACCGATCACCACCAGCGAGTGGCTGGACCGGTTGGCGCCGAAGGCCACGGCGATCGTCGCGGCGGGCACCTGCGCCACGTACGGCGGCATTCACGCCATGGCTGGTAACCCGACCGGCGCGATGGGTGTGCCCGACTATCTGGGCTGGGAATGGAAGTCGAAGGCGGGTATCCCGATCGTGTGCGTGCCGGGATGCCCCATCCAGCCGGACAACCTGTCCGAGACGCTGACCTACCTGCTGTACCAGGCGACGAATCAAGCGCCGATGATCCCGCTGGACGAGGCGCTGCGGCCGCAGTGGCTGTTCGGCATCACCGTGCACGAGGGCTGCGATCGCGCCGGGTACTACGAGCAGGGCGACTTCGCCACCGAGTACGGCTCCCCGAAGTGCATCGTGAAGATCGGCTGCTGGGGACCGGTCGTCAAATGCAATGTCCCCAAACGGGGTTGGATGAACGGAATCGGTGGATGCCCCAACGTCGGAGGTATCTGCATCGGCTGCACGATGCCCGGCTTCCCGGACAAGTTCATGCCGTTCATGGACGAGCCGCCCGGGGGAAAGCTCTCGACGAGAGCCGTGGGCGTGTACGGCTCGGCGGTGCGGCAGCTGCGGAGTCTGACGAAGAGCACATTGGACAAGGAGCCGTCCTGGCGTACGCCCGGCACGGAACTCACCACCGGCGCGACCCGTACCTGGTAGTCCCGCCCCGAGAGAGGCAGCCCGATGACAGCCACCGTCCCCGATCCCGCCGCCGGCAGCAATCTGGTGGAGATGGCGTGGGATCCGATCACCAGAATCGTGGGCAGTCTGGGTATCTACACGAAGATCGACTTCGCGAACCGTGAAGTGGCCGAATGTCACAGCACCTCGTCGATCTTCCGCGGCTACTCGCTGTTCATGAAGGGCAAGGACCCGCGCGACGCGCACTTCATCACCAGCCGCATCTGCGGCATCTGCGGGGACAACCACGCGACCTGTTCCTGCTACGCACAGAACATGGCGTACGGCGCCAAGCCCCCGCACCTGGGCGAGTGGATCGTCAACCTCGGGGAGGCCGCGGAATACATGTTCGACCACAACATCTTCCAGGAGAACCTGGTAGGGGTCGACTACTGCGAGAAGATGGTCTCCGAGACCAACCCGGGGGTGCTGGCGAAGGCCGAGAACACCCGTGCCCCCCGGGAGGACCAGCACGGCTACCGCACGATCGCGGACATCATGCGCTCGCTCAATCCGTTCACCGGCGAGTTCTACCGCGAGGCACTGCACGTGAGCCGCTCGACCCGGGAGATGTTCTGTCTCATGGAGGGTCGCCACGTACACCCGTCCACCCTGTACCCGGGCGGCGTCGGCACGGTCGCCACCATCCAGCTGATGACCGACTACCTGACCCGGCTCATGCGCTACGTCGAGTTCATGAAGAAGGTCGTGCCCATGCACGACGACCTGTTCGACTTCTTCTACGAGGCGCTGCCGGGGTACGAAAAGGTGGGACTGCGGCGCACCCTGCTCGGGTGCTGGGGGTCGTTCCAGGACCCGGAGACGTGCAACTTCGCCTACCGGGACATGGAGGACTGGGGCCGGAAGATGTTCGTCACCCCGGGGGTGGTCGTCGACGGCAAGCTGGTGACGACCTCGCTGGTGGACATCAACCTGGGCCTGCGCATCCTGCTCGGCTCCTCGTACTACGAGGACTGGACGGATCAGGAGATGTTCGTGAAGACCGATCCGCTGGGCAACCCGGTGGACCGGCGCCATCCCTGGAACCAGCACACCAATCCGAGACCACAGAAGCGCGATCTCGAGGACAAGTACAGCTGGGTGATGTCGCCCCGCTGGTTCGACGGCACCGACTACCTGGCCCTCGACACCGGGGGCGGGCCGCTGGCCCGGTTGTGGTCGACGGCGCTGGCCGGGCTCGTCGACATCGGCTACGTCAAGTCCACCGGGTCGAGCGTGCAGATCAACCTCCCCAAGACCGCGCTGAAGGGGCCGGTGACGCTGGAGTGGAAGATCCCGCAGCACGGCAGCAACACTCTCGAACGCAACCGGGCCCGCACCTACTTCCAGGCCTACGCCGCGGCGTGCGCCCTGCACTTCGCCGAGAAGGCGCTGGTGGAGATCCGGGCCGGCCGCACCAAGACCTGGGAACCGTTCGAGGTGCCCGACGAGGGCATCGGCTGCGGATTCACCGAGGCGGTGCGGGGCGTCCTTTCGCATCATCTGGTGATCCGTGACGGGAAGATCGCCAACTACCATCCGTATCCGCCGACGCCGTGGAACGCCAGCCCGCGGGACAGCTACGGCACGCCCGGCCCGTACGAGGACGCGGTGCAGGGGCAGCCGATCTTCGAGGAGAACGACCGAGAGCACTTCAAGGGCATCGACATCATGCGCACCGTGCGCAGTTTCGACCCGTGCCTGCCCTGCGGGGTGCACATGTATCTCGGAGACGGGAAGACCCTCGAGAAACTGCACTCGCCGACCCAGTCGGTCACCGGGGAGTGACGGATGGAGCGATGGCGCGAGTCGGGTGAACGGATCGAGGCACTGCTGGACGCGAGCTCTGCGGCCGGGCCGGCGGCGCGCGAACGGGCCGAGGACCTGGTCCGGGAGGTGATGGGACTCTACGGGGCGGGACTGGCCGGAATCTGCGAGGCGCTCGCCCGGCATCCCGGCGCGATGGACGACCTGGCCCGCGACGATCTGGTCGCCAGCCTGCTGCTGGTCCACGGGCTGCACCCGCACGACGTGGAGACCCGGGTGCGCACGGCACTGGACGGGGTGCGCCCGTACCTCGGGTCCCACGGCGGGGACGTCGAGCTGGTCGCGATCCGCGACGACGTGGTCCGGTTGCGTCTGCTCGGCAGCTGCCACGGATGCCCGTCGTCGGCGGTGACCCTGGAGCTGGCCGTGCAGGAGGCGGTGCGGGCGGCGGCGCCGGAGATCACCGAGCTCGAGGTCGAGACCGCCGACTCCACGGGGCAAGGACTCATCCCGGCGGCGGCACTGTTCACCCGAGTGCATACCGATGTTCGTGGAACATGGTGTGCGGCGCCAGAACTCGACGAGATACCGGAAGGGGAGGTCGGCGGCTTCGTCGTCGCCGGACTGCCGGTCCTGGTGTGCCGCGTCGACGGTGAGCTCCTCGCCTACCGGGACCGGTGCCCGGTCTGCACTCGTGCGTTCGCCGGCGCGACGCTGCACCGGCGAGCCGGGGCCGGCACGGACGCGGCGGTGCTGCGGTGCCCGACCTGTGCGGCGCACTTCGACGTGCGCGCTGCCGGGGTCCGGCTCGACGGGGGCGAGGAACACCTCGAACCGGTGCCGGTGCTGGTGCGGGACGGGGTGCTGTCGGTGGCCGTGCCCGCCGGGGTGGCGTGATGCCGTCCCCCTTCGAGGTCCTGCAGCGTATCGCCGCACCCCGGCCGAAGGGGGAGCGCTGCGAGATGTGCGCCGTGGGCATCGACGACGGGCACGGGCACGTCGTCGACGTGCAGGCACGCCAGCTGATGTGCGTATGCCGGGCCTGCTGTCTGCTGTTCACCGACCCCGGGGCGGGACTGCGCTACCGGGCGGTGCCGGAGCGGTACCTGTCCTTCCCGGAGTTCGCGCTCACCGCCGGCGCTTGGGAAAGCCTCGAGATCCCGGTGAACCTGGCGTTCTTCTTCCGGAATTCGTCCCTGGACCGGACCGTCGCGTTCTATCCCGGCCCGGCCGGCGCGACGGAATCGGAACTGCCGCTCGACGCCTGGGAGGCGCTGTGCGGCGGCAACCCGTCGCTCGTGCCCCCGCTGCCGGACGTGGAGGCGCTGATCGTGCGGGTTCCGCGACGGGCCGCCGCCGTCTGTCATCTGGTACCCATCGATGCCTGCTACGCGCTGGTCGGCCGGCTGCGACAGGTCTGGCGCGGCTTCGACGGCGGCACCGAGGCCCGTGCCGAGCTCGACGCCTTCTTCGCGGAGGTCGCCCGGCGGAGCCGGCCCGTCCCGGGGAGGAGGCAGACGTGACCGCCCTGGACTTCACGGTCGTCGACATCGCTCCCGAACCGTATGCCGCCACCCCGAGCCTCACCGCGCGCCTCCGGATCCGGGAAACCACGGGTGCGCCGGTGCACAGCGTGGCGCTGCGCTGCCAGGTGCGCCTGGAACCGGCACGCCGACGCTACGGTCCGGACGCCGAGGCCGCGTTGGGAGACCTGTTCGGCACGCGCGACCGGTGGGGCAGCACCCTCTCCTCGTTCGCGTGGTTGCAGACCTCCACGATGGTGCCGGGCTTCGTCGGCGAGTGCGAGACGGCACTACCGCTACCTTGCACGTACGACTTCGAGGTCGCGGCCGCCCGGTATCTGCACGCCCTCGGCGACGGCGCGGTGCCGCTGCTGCTGCTGTTCAGCGGAACGGTGTTCGGCCGCGGCGACGGTGGGGTGGCCGTCGAGCCGGTGCCGTGGGACCGCGAGGCCCGCTACGACCTGCCGGTCACGGTGTGGCACGAGATGATCCGCAGCCACTTCCCCGGCACCGGGTTCGCCCGCATGGGACACGACACGCTGGCCGCGCTGACCCGGTACAAGGTGGCGCACGGGCACACCGATCTCGACGCGGCGGTCACCGAACTGCTCGTCGCGGCCGAGGCGAGGCCGGCCGCGGCGACCGGGGCGGGGGAGGCGGCGTCGTGACCGTACAGAGGCAGGCCGATCGGGTGCGGGCCGTGGCCGACGCTGTGCTGTACGAGGGCTACCTGCTGTATCCGTATCGGGCGAGTTCCCGTAAGAACCACTCCCGCTGGCAGTTCGGTGTGCTCGGTCCGCCCGGCGCCGCCGCCGCCGGGATCGGTGAGGAGCCGGCGCTGGCCACGCAGTGTGTGCTGCGCCCCCTGCGCGCCGACGCCACGATCGACGTGGTCGTGCGGTTCCTGCAACTGCAGACCCGGACGGTGCAGCGCCGCGACGGCGACGACTACGTCACCGTGCCCGAACTGACCGTCGCGGGCCGCTCGTGGATCGGGTGGGACGAGGCCGTGGAATGCGAGATTCCCCTCGGGCCGATGCCGGTCGGCGAATTCACCGCCCCACACACGGTTCCGGTCGCCGTCCCCGGCGGCACGGACGTCGAACCGCTCACCGCCGCGGACGGTGCGGTCACCGGCCGGGTGGTACGCACGCGACGGCCGGTGCACGCCGTCGTCCGCGTGGAGGCAACTGCGTCCACCGGAGTCGATTCGCCGATGCGCCTGGACCTCGCCGTCGAGAACACCGGCGACCCGCCCGTGGACACCGCCGACGCGCTGCGACGGTCGCTGATCGGCGCGCATCTGATCCTCGCCGCGCGCGGCGGGCGATTCGTCTCGCTCCTCGAGCCGCCCGCCGACGTCGCCGGCCTCGTGGACGAGTGCGCACATACCCGCTGTTTCCCGGTCCTCGTCGGCGACGCCGACCCCGCCGTGCCCGGCGAGGCAGCCACGCTGCTGGTGTCCCCGATCATCCTGTACGACCATCCGCAGGTCGCCGAGCAGAGCGGCGGGGATCTGTTCGACGCCACCGAGATCGACGAGATCCTCACCCTGCGGGTGCTGACCCTGACCGACGAGGAGAAGGCCGAGGCGCGGGCCACCGATCCGCGGGCCGCGCAGATCGTCGAACGCTGCGAGACGATGACCCCCGCCGAGATGCAGGCCCTGCACGGGATCCTGCGGGACCCGCACCGCGAGGGCGGGCTGATTCCCGAACTGCCCGACGGCGTCGACTGGTGGACCCCCGAGGCGGACACCAGCGTCCGGCCCGAAACGGACGGGGTGCTGGTCGGCGGGGTCCGGGTCGCGCAGGGCAGCCTGGTGCGGCTGCACCCGTCGCGCCGGGCCGACGCGCAGGACCTGTTCTTCCGGGACCGGGTGGCGCGCGTGGCCACCGTGCACGCCGACGTCGACGGCGAGACCCATGTCGGGGTCGTCCTCGTCGACGATCCGGCCGCGGACCTGCACGACTGGTACGGGCGCTACCTGTACTTCGCGCCCGACGAACTCGAACCGCTCGGGAGGAAAGAGGAGCTATGAGATTCATCGGAATGCTGACCACTGCGGCACTGGCCGCCGCGGTGATCGGCGGTGTGGTCGTGACGGTGCAGTCGCTGCCGGACATCCAGCGGTACCTGCGGATGCGCAGGATGTGACGTGGTGCGGATCCTGGTGGCGGGCATCGGCAACATCTTCCTCGGCGACGACGGCTTCGGCCCCGAGGTGGTGCGGCGGGTCCCGGCCGACACACCCGGAACCAGGGTGGTGGACTACGGGATCCGCGGCATGCACCTGGCCTACGACCTGCTCGACGGGTGGGACGCGCTCGTGCTCGTCGACGCCGTGCCCGGCGCCGGCGAGCCGGGTGCCGTGCGGGTCTTCGAAGCCGACACCGCCACGCGGGGTCCGGTGGGCCTCGACGCGCACGGCATGGACCCGGCCGCGGTGTTCGCGAGCCTCGCGGCGCTCGGCGGGCAGGCGCCCCCTACCGTGGTGGTGGGCTGCCAGGTGGCGGCGGTCGAGGAGGGCATCGGGCTGTCTCCGCCGGTGGCCGCGGCCGTCGGCCCGGCCGTCGATGCCGTCCTCCGCACCGTGCGCCGCCTGCGTGCGGAGGCGCAGCCGGCGGGAGCCGCGGTCGCCGGGAACGAGGGCTGAGCGGTGTGCCTCGGCATCCCGGGACGGGTGATCCGGCGGCTCGACGGTTACGCCGGGCAGCTCGCCCTCGTCGACGTGGCCGGCGAGGAGCGCAAGGTGAACGTCGGCATGCTCGACGACCCCGACCTCGCGCCCGGCGACTGGATCGTCATCCACATGGGCTTCGCGATGGAGCGGGTCGACGAGGCCGGCGCGCGGCGCGCGATGCAGGGGCTCGAACTGATGGGACGGCCCCGGGACGAACCGGGAGCGGCGCCGTGAACCCCGTGGCCGAGCGCCGGCGTCTGGTGGTGCGGGGTGTGGTGCAGGGCGTCGGATTCCGGCCGTTCGTCGCCGGGTTGGCCCGCGAGTTGCGCCTGGGCGGGTACTGCGGCAACGACGACTCCGGGGTGTTCCTCGAGGTCGAGGGTGCCGCCGCGGATCTGGACGAGTTCACCCGCCGCCTGCGCGGCGACGCACCGCCGCTCGCCGTGCTCGTCGATGTGACCGCCGTGCCGCGAATGCCTCTCGGCGAGGACGACTTCCGCATCGTCGAGAGTCACCACGCCGACGGGGCGCGCACCCTGATTCCGCCGGACGTGGCGACCTGCGCCGACTGCCTGCGTGAGTTGAACGATCCCGCCGACCGGCGCTACCGGCATCCCTTCGTCAACTGCACCCACTGCGGGCCCCGCTACACGGTGATCACCGACCTGCCGTACGACCGGCCGGCGACGACCATGGCCCGGTTCCCCATGTGCCCGAGCTGCGCCCACGAATACACCGATCCGACGGACCGCCGCTATCATGCCCAGCCGATCTGCTGCCCGGACTGCGGCCCGCGGATCTTCGCCGTCCGCGGCGACCGCCGAGTCGACGGAGACGCGGAGGTGCTGGCCACGGTGCAGGCGGCGCTCGCCGCCGGGGACATCGTGGCGGTCAAGGGACTCGGCGGCTTCCATCTCGTGTGCGATGCCACGAACCCCGCCGCGGTGAACC
The DNA here is from genome assembly GCF_047782815.1 of Rhodococcus indonesiensis. Classification (NCBI taxonomy): domain Bacteria; kingdom Bacillati; phylum Actinomycetota; class Actinomycetes; order Mycobacteriales; family Nocardiaceae; genus Rhodococcus; species Rhodococcus indonesiensis. Next base: position 508,233 of record NZ_CP180630.1, read on the forward strand.
GACTGCGGGAGCGGAAACACCGTCCGGACAAGCCGTTCGCCGTAATGGCTCCGGACGTGGCGGCCGTCGCGGCGGTGTGCCGGACGTCCGCGGCCGAGCGGGCAGCGCTCACCGCGCCGGCCCGGCCGATCGTGTTGCTGCGGTCCCGTCCCGGCGCGGCCGTCGCCGACGCGGTGGCACCCGGGCTCGACGAGCTCGGGGTGATGCTGCCGTACACCCCGCTGCACCATCTGCTGTTCGCGCCGGTACCCGGGCACGAGAACCCCGTGCCGCGGCTGCTGGTGGCGACGTCGGGAAACCTGTCCGGCGAGCCCCTCTGCTTCCGCAACGACGATGCCGTGGCCCGGCTCGGCGGCATGGCCGATCTGTTCCTGATGCACGACCGGGACATCGCGGTGCCGTGCGAGGACTCGGTGGTCGCGGTCGCCGACGGCGTCGAACTGCCGCTGCGGCGCTCCCGGGGATTTGCGCCGATGCCGGTGCTGCTCGGTGGTGCGGCGCCGGTGGTCCTCGCTGTCGGCGGCGAGGTGAAGAACACCTTCTGCCTGACCCGGCAGGACTATGCCTTCTGTTCGGCGCATCTCGGGGACATGGGCACGGTGGAGAGCCGTCGCGCCTTCGAGGCGTCGGTCGCGCAGCTGATCGCGCTGCACCGCGTCACCCCCGAGGTGGTGGTGGCCGACGCCCATCCCGGCTACGCGACCCGGGAGTGGGCCGAACGCTACTGCGAGGATCACGACGTCGAGCTGCGCACAGTGCAACACCACCACGCGCACGTCGCGTCTCTGCTCGCCGAGCATCACCGGCTCGGTACCCCCGTGCTGGGGATCGCGTTCGACGGCACCGGGTACGGCTGCGACCGCACCGTCTGGGGCGGGGAACTGCTGCTGGTGGGAGCGGATCCCCGCGACGCCCGGCGCGCCGGGCACCTGCGTTCGTTCCCGCTGCCCGGCGGCGACGTCGCCGTGCGCACTCCGGCCCGGGTCGCGCTGGCCGTGCTGCGGGAGGCCGGCATCGAGGAGATCGAGGACCTGCCGTGCGTGAGGGCGCTCGGTGCCGCCGAACGCGCCGTGGTGGACTCGCAGCTGGCGTCGGGCGTCGGCTGCGTGCGCACCACCAGCGCCGGCCGGCTGTTCGACGCGGTGGCCTCCGTGCTGGGGGTGCGGCACCGGATCAGCTACGAGGCGCAGGCTGCGATCGAACTCGAGGTGCTGGCGCGTACCGCCACGGATGCCGCGCCGATGCATTCGTCGCTGCGCGGGAACGAGCTGGATTGGGCCGGCACGCTGGCCTGCCTCGTCGCCGGCGTCCGGCTCGGGATCCCGGCCGCGGACCTCGCGGCAGGCTTCCACCGTGCGCTGGCATCGGCAACAGTGCGGCTGGCGGCCCGGATCGCTGACGCGGCGGAGGTACGCACCATCGGCTTGACGGGCGGCGTGTTCCAGAATCGGCTCCTGCTGGACATGATGCGAACTATGCTGCAGGACAGAGGGTTCGAAGTGCTGACACACAGGCGGGTGCCACCGAACGACGGTGGCCTGTCGCTGGGGCAGGCGGCGCTCGCCGCCGCGTTCGCACACAGCCGGGCCGTGGACCCTGCCGGGACGGGACGAGCGCGATGACATCGACACACGACACCGAGCCGATCGGCGCGGAACTCGCTGCCGACCTCGCCGCGACGGCGCTGGGCCTGGCCCGCCGGTTCCATGCCGGGGCGACCCTGTGGGTGGTGTCCCCGCAGTGGGAGCCACACGCCCATCACGTGGCGGTCGAGTTCGTGCACCCCGTGATCATGGGGAAACGGGCATTGCCGTCGGTGTCGCTCGTGGAGCCGGACCCGGTCGCCCAGTGCCGGGTCGCCGCCCGCCCCGGCGACGTGATCCTGGCGGTCGCCTCCGCAGATCAGCCGGCCGTGCGCGAGATCGCCCGGCGCGCACCCGCGTGGGGCACCGACACCATCTGGATCGGGGCCGGTCCGCGGCCCGCGCCCGGTGCGGCCACTCATGTGCTGTGGGTGGACTCGGACGATCCGATGGTGCCCGCCACCGGGCGATTCGTGCTGCTGTACCACCTGCTGTGGGAGCTGACGCACGTGTGCTTCGAGCATCCCGGTCTGCTCACCGATCCGGGCTGCACCGACGAGGTGTGCGTGACCTGCAGCGACGAGGGCCGGCTCGGTGAGGTGGTGTGGCCGGCCGACGACACCGGCGCCGCGCCGGTGCGGACCGCGGCCGGCCGGGAGCGGGTCGACGTCTCCCTCCTCGGCGACGTCGAGCCCGGTGATCTGGTGCTGGTGCACGGCGGCGTCGCCATCACCAGACTCGACGCGCGGGAACTCGATGCTGGGGAGCTCGACGAGGGGGGACGGCTGTGAGCACCGAACCGGACGACACCGACTTCCTGTACCCGTTCATCGACGCGCAGGAGCACGACGCCACCACCCTGTTGCGCGATCTTGCGGCGTCGGCCCGCGGCAAGGCGGCCGACAGCGCGCGTCTGCAACGGGCGTCGCTCGAAGAATGGGGCGAGGACCTCGTCGCGGCGGGCCGGCGCATGGCCGAGCGCTTCGCCCGCGGCGGCCGGCTCTACACCTTCGGCAACGGCGGCAGCTCCACCGACGCGGCGACCCTGGCGACGCTGTTCAGCCGGCCGGCCCGGGGACGGCCGGTGCCGGCCTGGTCGCTCGCCGCGGATCAGGCAGTGGTGACGGCGCTCGGCAACGACGTCGGGTTCGAGCTGATCTTCTCGCGGCAGATCATCGCGCACGCGCACGGCGACGACGTCGCGATCGCCCTGTCCACCTCCGGCAACTCCGACGACCTGATGACGGCGCTGGCGGAGGCGCGGCGGCGGGGACTGCTCACCATCGGATTCGCCGGGCACGACGGCGGCCGGATGGCCGCCACCGACGATCTGGACTTCTGCTTCACGATCCGCTCGCAGAGCATCCACCGGATCCAGGAGAGCCATGCCCTGATCGGGTATCGGCTGTGGTCGGCCGCGCAGGAACACCTGGCGCGCGCGGAATCGGCGACAGGAGGCGGACGGTGAGCACATCGGCCGAACGCGAGGACCGGGTCCTCGAACGGATCGAGGAGTTCCGGCGGCGCCGGCCGCGCCTACGCGACACGGTGATCTCGCTCTCGCACGGCGCTGGAGGCAAGGCCTCCGCAGCACTGGTGGATTCGGTGTTCGTCGATGCCTTCCGCAACACCGAACTCGAGCAGCTCGGCGACGCCGCCACCGTGCGCCTCGACGCAGCGGAGAGACTGTCGTTCTCCACCGACTCGTTCGTCGTCAAGCCGCTGTCGTTTCCGGGCGGCTCGATCGGGCACCTGGCCGTGCACGGCACGGTCAACGACCTCGCCGTGTCGGGCGCGCGGCCGCGGTGGCTGTCCGCGGCGTTCGTCATCGAGGAGGGCTTCGAGATCGCGCGGCTGCGCGAGATCGTCGCCGACATGGCTGCGGCCGCCACCCGGTCCGGGGTCGAGATCGTCACCGGCGACACCAAGGTGGTGGGCCGGGGCGCCGCCGACGGGCTCTACATCAGCACCGCCGGGGTCGGCCTGGTACCCGCAGGGCGCCGCCTCGGACCCGACCTGGTGCGCCCCGGCGACCGGGTGCTGATCTCCGGAACGCTCGGCGATCACGGCATGGCGGTGCTGCTGGCTCGCGGCGACCTGGCGATCGAAGCGGATATCGCCTCCGACACGGCGCCGGTGCACGAGATGGTGGCGGCCCTGCTCGCGGCCGCGCCGTCGACCCGGTGGATGCGCGACCCCACCCGCGGTGGCGTCGGCACCGTCTGCAACGAGCTTGCGCAGGCCACCGGGCTGGCGGTGGTGCTCGACGAGGCCGCGCTGCCGATCCGGCCGACGGTCACCGGGGCGTGCGACATGCTCGGTATCGACCCGCTGTACGTCGCCAACGAGGGCAAGTTCGTCGCGGTCGTCGCCCCGGACGAGGCGGACGCCGCCCTCGCCGCACTGCGGGCGTGCCCCGGCGGCGGCGACGCCGCGGAGATCGGGGAGATCCTGGCCGAACCGGAGGGCGTCGTCGCGTTGCGTACCGCGTTCGGGGGCAGCCGGATCGTGGACATGCTCGTGGGCGACCCGCTGCCCCGGATCTGCTGAGGTGAGGAGAGACGTAATGTGCCTGGGAATTCCCGGCCGGGTGGTCGACATGGTCGACCCCGCCCAGGATCTGGCGAAGGTGGACGTCAACGGCGTGCAGCGCGCAATCAGCGTCCGGCTGCTCGCCGGCACCGGCCTGCAGGTCGGGGACTGGGTGCTGGTGCACGTCGGCTTCGCGATGGCCCGGATCGACGAGGACGAGGCGAAGCTGACCCTCGAGCAGGTGCGCAAGATGGGCGCCGACTACGTCAACGAGATCGAAGCCTTCAGTGCGTCCGAGATCGCCTGAGCACCGGATGAAAGGCGGAGCAGGATCATGAAATTCGTCGACGAGTTCCGCGACCCCGCCGCGGCGCGCGCCCTGGTGGCCTCGATCACCGACCTCGCCGCCGGGGACGAGTTCAAGTTCATGGAGGTGTGCGGCGGCCACACCCACACCATCTACCGGCACGGCATCGAACACCTGCTGCCCGCGTCGGTGGAGTTGGTGCACGGCCCCGGCTGTCCTGTGTGCGTGATCCCCATGGGCCGCATCGACGACGCCATGTGGTTGGCCGAGCAACCGAACGTGGTGTTCACGACGTTCGGGGACATGATGCGGGTGCCCGGCTCGCGCGGAAACCTGCTCGAGGCCAAGGCCCGCGGCGCCGACGTCCGATTCGTGTATTCCCCACTGGACGCCCTGAAGATCGCGGTGGACCACCCGGACCGGCATGTGGTGTTCTTCGCCGTCGGATTCGAGACCACCGCTCCGTCCACGGCGGTGACGCTCGTGCGGGCGAGACAACTCGGCCTGAGCAACTTCACGGTGTTCTGCAATCACGTGACAATCGTGCCGCCCATCAAGGCGATCCTCGAGTCGCCGGATCTGCGGCTCTCGGGATTTCTCGGACCGGGTCACGTGTCGACGGTGGTGGGACTGCGTCCCTATCGCTTCGTCCCCGCCGTGTACGGAAAACCGATCGTGGTGGCCGGATTCGAGCCGCTCGACATACTTGCCTCCGTGCACATGCTGCTGCGGCAGATCCGGGAAGGCCGATGCGAGGTGGAGAACCAGTACAGCCGGGTGGTGCGGCCCGAGGGCAACGTGCAGGCACTGCGGCTGCTGGCGCAGACGTTCGCGCTGCGGCCGCACTTCGAGTGGCGGGGACTCGGATTCATCTCGCAGAGTGCGCTCGGCATCCATCCCGACTATGCGGACTTCGACGCCGAGCAGCGGTTCTCGATGCCCGGCCTGCGCGTCGCCGACCCGAAGGCGTGTCAGTGCGGCGAAGTGCTCAAGGGCGTCATCAAACCGTGGGAATGCAAAGTCTTCGGCACGGCGTGCACGCCGGAGACACCCATCGGCACCTGCATGGTGTCGCCGGAAGGGGCATGTGCGGCCTACTACAACTTCGGCCGGCTGCACCGGGACACCGCGGCGCTGGTGGGGCAACGCGGAACGGCCTGATCGGTGGCGGTGGCAGTGGTGACGGAGGGGCAGGTGCTCTTCGCCCGCTACGCCCATGCGCCGAACGCGCTCGGTTATTGCGGCCCGGCAGGGGCGGCGGCCCTCGAGGCGGCCGCATGTGGGCACGGCGACGGCGCGGCGGTCGTGGCCGCCGCCCGGCGGTTCACCGGAGCGTGGCCCTATCAGGAGCTGATCGCGGCCCTGGCCGGCCGGAGCGACCCCCTCGACGCAGAGGTGGTGCGCGCCTACTGGACGGGCAACGCCCTGACGGACCGGATCGACCCGGTGGAGTTCGGGACCCGGCTGCTCGAGCGGTTGGGCACGCAGGCGGGGCACTACTGGACTCACCTGACACCCGAACTGATTGCCGAGGCCGCGCCGACGCACGCATTCCACGTGCTGGGGGTGTACCCGTGGTCGCGACTGCTGACGACCGGGATGCCCCAGCCGGTGCAGGTTCTCGATTCCTGCCGGATCCGCTGGGGCACCGTCGTCGACGTCGGCCCCGACACGGCGACGGTGCGCAGCCGCCGGCTCGAGTTCGACGGTGCCCGCCTGCGTCTCGGCACGGAACGCGCCGAGACGGTCCGGCGCCGCACCGGTGCGGGGGTGTTCGTGCCGGGGCTGCGGCTCGGAGAACATGTTGCGCTGCACTGGGATTTCTTGTGCGACCGGCTCCGGGAGGAGGAGGTGGGACGGCTGGAGGCCGCGACGGTGCGGCAGCTCGACCGTACCAACGGCCGGCTCGCCGCGGGGTGACGGCACTCAGCGCGGGTCGGTCTGGGGCAGGGTGAAACCCCACGGTAGTTCCAGCCGGTTCGCGGTGAGCAGGTCCGTGTCGGCGAGCAGGGTGGCGATCGGACCGTCCGCGACGAGTCGTCCGTCGCTCACGATCACGGCCCGGCCGCACACCTGCGCGGCGTACGGCAGGTCGTGGGTGACCAGCAGCAGGGTGGCGTCGATGCCGAGGAGGACCTCGGCCAGTTCCCGCCGGGCGACGGGATCGAGGTCTGTGGACGGCTCGTCCAGGACCAGAACGTCTGGCCGGCACGCCAGCACGGTGGCGAGGGCGACCCGGCGACGCTGCCCCGCGGACAGGTGCGCAGTGTTGCGGTCGGCGTGCTCGGTCATGCCGACCGTCTCGAGGGCCTCGCGAACCCGGGTGTCGAGTTCTTTTGCGGGAACGCCGAAGTTGGCGGGCCCGAACGCAACGTCCTGTGCGACGGTCGGCATGAACAACTGATCGTCGGGATCCTGGAACACCAGTCCGACTCGACGCCGGATCTCACGCAGGGTGTTACGCCCGACCGGCAGCCCGCCGATCCGGACGGTCCCCGACGACGGGGTCAGTACGCCGTTCAGGTGCAGCATCAGGGTGGTCTTGCCGGCGCCGTTCGGGCCGAGGACCGCGACCCGCTCACCGGCGGTGACGGCGAGGTCGATGCCGTCGAGGGCGCAGTGCCCGTCGGGGTGGACGTGCCGTACCCCCGTCAGCAGCACGGCCGGTTCCGGGGTCATGCCGTCACCCAGGCAGCGGCGCACACGGCACCGGCGGCGACGGCCGGCAGCAGGCCCACGGCCCAGGCCACTGCGGTGGCGGGAGGACCGAAGATCGGGACGGCGCCGGTGAATCCGCGGGAGATCATGGCCAGATGCACCCGCTCACCGCGCTCGTAGGCGCGGACGAACAGCCCCCCGATTCCCCGGGCCGTCGCTCCGATGCGGTGGAGGGTGCGTGGGTCGTCACCACGGGAGATCCGGGCACGGTGCATTCGGTTTGCCTCGGCAGCAAGCAGTTCGAGGTAACGCAGCATGAGCACCGCTACCGTCGTGATCAGTGGTGGAACCCGGAGGCGGGCCAAACCGGCGGGCAGGTCCTGGGCCGGGGTGGTGGCCGCGAGGACGAGGGAGACGAGCACCCCGAGGGTGCCCTTGACCAGAATGCCCCACGCCGCATACAGGCCTGGAACCGACAGCGAGACCCCCAGGACGCCGACCCGCTCGCCCGCCTCGGCGAAGGGGAGCAGGACGGCGAGCACGACGAACGGTGCCTCGATCGACATGCGCGGCGCCAGCCAGGCGCAGCGGATCCCGGCGAGTACACAGATCACCGCGACGACCGCGAAATGGAGGGCGAATGCCCACATCGCCTCGCGCGGAGTGGCGACAACGGCGAAGACGAATGTCGTTGCGGCGACGATCTTCACCTCGGTGGGCAGACGGTGCACAGCAGTCGTCGCGCGTGCAGGCCCGATCGGCAGCGCGGTGGTCACGGCTGCGGTCCCGGAGGGTTCCCGGATGCGCCCCGTCGGCGGACGAGGAGACGGAACAGTATTGTGGCAACCACCGTCGTCGCGGCGACGCCGAGAACCCCGGCTACGCCGGTGGCTCCGGTGTGACCGGCTACCGTGTAGCCGGCCAGCGGTCCCGTGTCCCACGGATGATCCGCGGCCTCACTCGCCGGGCATTCCCCGGTCATGACGGTGCTACCGTCGACTTCGGCCACGGCACATCCCCGCGCGGTTGCGGCCTCGAGTCCGTCGGGGCTCGAATCGGCAAGGTACGACAGCACCCCCGCGCACAGGAACGCCGCCACCGCGAACAGGATCGACACACGCCGGCGCGTCATGCCGGTGCCCGGGTCGGCTGCCGCAGCTGGCGGAACAGATAGACGAGGTCGGGCCGCGCCCGGGCCACCGCGACGACGGTGACGGCGGTGACGAGTCCTTCACCGGCGCCGATGAGTACGTGGGTGCCGAGCAGAAACGCAGCGACGGTGCCGGCAGACCCGGCGGTGCCGCCGACCGCGTACTCGACCAGGAACCCGGTTGCCGCTGCGACAGTCGCGACCAGCGCTGCGCCGAAAGAGATCACGCCGAGGGCCGGTCCGGACGGGTACCGGCGCAGCAGTGGACGCAGCGCCACGGCCGTGCCGTACCCGGCGACGACGCCGAGCAGGGCCATGTTGGTGACGTTGGCGCCGAGGGCGGTGAGACCGCCGTCGGCGAAGAGCAGTGACTGCACGACCAGGACGACCGTCAGGCACAGAGCAGCGGTCGCGGGACCGACCAGGACGGCGGCGAGCGCGCCGCCGAGTACGTGCCCGCTCACTCCCGGCAGGACCGGGAAGTTGATCATCTGCAGGGCGAAGACGAACGCCGCGACGAGGCCGGCCAGGGGAGCGGTGCGCTCGTCGAGCTCGGACCGGGCCTTGCGGAGCGCCACCGCGAGGCCGAGCGCGGCGACGACCAAGAACAGCAGGGAGGTCCGCGCGTCGAGTAGACCGTCGCTCATGTGCATGGCTACGACGTCCATCGGAAGAACCTCCGAGACGTGAGGATGCGTCCACGCGATTCTAGCTGCCCACCTGAACAACTGAACAGGCTTTCGGCCGTCGGGCCGGTTCGTCCGGTTCCGCCGGGACCTTCGTGCGGGGCGGTCCGCGGTCGGGCCTACTGCCGTCTCCCGGCGAGATCGGCTGTCGACAAACGCGGCGCCGCGTGCTCGGATGGAGCGAGGGGGTCCATTCGTCGGAATGCTCGAATCCCCGAGGAGAAACGATGAACGACGGAACCGGAAGGCAAGAGGAACCGCAGTCGGAGCGGGGTGCCCCCGGCTCGCGCGATTTGGGCTCCACCGGCCCCGGAGGAGGGCCCGCGGACCGTCCCGCCGGCGCGTTCGAGGACGACGAGATGATCTCTGCCGAACCTGGCGACGCGGAGTCGCACCGCCCCGGGCACACCACGACGGTCGGGGACGCGGACGCGGTCGTCCCGCCCTACGAGGGGCGGACGGAGCACGGGGATGTCCGTCCCGCACCGGACGACAGGGGAGAGGCGAGCACCGGGGGTGCCGGACGGCCGGTGGCCGACGAGGCCCGTAAGTCGGCGGAGTCCTCCGAGACCCCGGGTGGCGCCACGACGTCGCCGACCGAGGAGCGGCCCGCCGGGTGAGCCGACACGACCCGGAGGTGACGACGAAGGATCGGCCCGCCGACCGGGCAGAGGTGCACCGCGCCGAGGACACGCGCTGATCGGGCAGAGCGTCGAGCCCGGTGCGCCGGGTCCGGTCAGACGAACGTGCGCGCCAGAACGATCGCCAGCGCGATCAGCAGGGCGACCTTGACGACTTCGAGCGCCACGTAGGCGTAGTGCACCTTCGAGCGGGGTGCATCCTCGCCGGCGAGGATGCGGTTCGATCGGCGTGTCAGCGGCGGCCGGATCACCGCCACCTGCACCACCAGCACGGTCACGGTCACCAGCAGCAGCACCCAGCCCGCCGTGCCCGGCGGGAGGATCAGGCACGCGACGATCAGCACGACGGCGAGAACGACCTCGACCGTGTTCAGGGCCCGGAACACCAGGCGGCCGATGCCGAGCCCGAGCGGGACCGTGATCCCCGGTGCCCGGAACTTCAAGGGCGCTTCCAGGAAGGAGATGGCGAGCACCATTCCGAGCCAGAGCATCGGCACGAACAGTTCGACGTAACGCGCGAGAGTGTCCATCACCCGTCCTCGGCTGCGGTCGGCATGTGGCCGCCGAGTCTAGTGGCGGTGCGACGTCCGGCACCGCGCTTCGCGGCCGTCCCCCGATACACCCTTTTCTGAATACAGAATTCGATGTACATTCGAGCTCGTGGAGGCGGTGGAGCATCACGAGGCGCTGTCCCGGTTCGGTCATGCCCTCTCGGATCCGACCCGGACGCGGATTCTGCTGACCCTGCGGCGTGGTCCGGGGTATCCCTCGGAACTCGCCGAAGCGATCGGCGTCAGCCGGCAGATCCTCTCGAATCACCTGGCGTGCCTGCGTGGGTGCGGTCTGGTCGTCGCGGTGCCCGAAGGCCGGCGCAGTCGTTACGAACTCGCCGATCGCCGGATCGGGCACGCGCTCGACGACCTGCTCGGCCTGGTCCTGGCCGTGGACCCCTCGTGCTGCCCCACCGCCGCAGCCGAGGACTGCTGCTGATGTCCGCGCGACGGTCCGCCGCGTCGTCGACGCCGTCCCGGGCGGTGCCCACGAAACGCAGGTCCGTGCTCACGAAACGGATCCGGCTGCTGGTGACCGCGACGATCGCGTACAACATCGTCGAAGCGAGCGTCGCGTTGACCGAGGGCGCGCGGGCGTCGTCGACGGCGCTGATCGGGTTCGGGCTCGATTCGCTGATCGAGGTGTCCTCCGCCGCCGCGGTGGCCTGGCAGTTCGCCGGCCGAGACCCGGAGGCCCGCGAGAAGGCCTCGCTGCGGATCATCGCGTTCTCGTTCTTCGGGCTCGCCCTGTATGTCGGCGTCGACTCGATCCGATCGCTGCTCGGGATCGGTGAACCCCGGCACTCGCCGGTCGGGATCGCGCTGGCCGCGGCGAGCCTGGTGATCATGCCCGTGTTGTCCTGGGCTCAGCGGCGTACCGGGCGTGAACTCGGATCCGCCTCCGCCGTAGCCGATTCGAAGCAGACGCTGCTGTGCACGTACCTCTCGGCCGTGCTGCTGATCGGGCTGGTACTCAACAGCGCATTCGGTCTGTCGTGGGCCGATCCGGTCGCGGCACTCGTCATTGCGGTCTTCGCGGTGCGGGAAGGACTCGAAGCCTGGAGGGGCCGAACCTGCTGTCCCGTAACCGCAGTGGTGACCGATGACGCGCCGGAATGCTGCTGCGGATCCGAATGCGATTGTTGCCGAACCACTCCCGACCCGAAGGATCGATGATGCCTCGTACCGGTGCCACTGTCCGAGCCCGCTACCGACAGGAGATGACGGCGTCGAGAACCGCCCGCGACGCGCAACAGCGGTGGCGCCATCTCGAACGCGCACACATCCTCTCGCAGCCGGACCCGTGGCTGCACACCTGCAACCACGCCGCGATGCTCGCCCTGGCCCTGCGCTGCCGTGACCGCCGCGAGGCTCTCGGGCAGGTCGTGCGGATCCTCGTGGCTGCCCCCGGTTCGATGACCGGCCGGTACCCCGACGGCAACACCGGACGGGTCGCCGCCGGGCTGACCACCCCGATGCCGGTCCCCGACGATCTGGCCCGGGTGCTGTCGGCGTAGTCGCGCGGACCCGCCCGCGATCGGTGCTCACAGGTGCACGGTGCCTCGGATACAGGTCGTGCTGGATCCTCCGATCCACACCTCGCCGCCCGACGAATGCACGGTCAGGATGCCGTGGCGGCCGACGCGAGTGCCCTGACGCGCCCGGTAGTCGGCCGGCGCGAGGCCGGCACCGATCAGCCACTGGGCCAGGCCCGCGTTGAGGCTTCCCGTCACCGGATCCTCCCGGATGCCTACGGGTGCCGCGAAGGCGCGCACCTCGAACTGGTGCGGTGATCCCGGCGGGTAGGGACCGACGACGCCGAGGACGAGGTCGCGCATGTGCTGGTCGTCGGGTTCGAGGTCGAGCACCTCCTGCGCGGACCCGAGCAGGACCGCGGCCCAGCCGGGTCCGTTGTCGACCCAGTTGTGCGCCACGATTCGCGCACGGTCGATCCCGAGCCCCCGGGCGATCCGGGACAGGTGTTCGTCGTCGAGGTCGCCGCGACGGACCGGTTCGGGAGCCCGGAACGCCAGGGACTCGTCGCCGCGGCGCAGCGCGACGAGTCCGGCTCCGCACTCCTGAACGAGCAGACCCGGGCTGTTCGGCACCCCGCCGGCCTCGAGCCACGCGTGCGCCGAGCCGAGGGTGGGGTGACCGGCGAACGGGATCTCCGCGGCCGGGGTGAAGATGCGTAGCCGGTAGTCGGCCCCGGCGGTCGTCGGGGGAAGGACGAACGTGGTCTCGGACAGGTTCGTCCACGCCGCGAACTGCGCCATCGCCTCGTCCGGGATGCCGGCGCCGTCGAGAACCACCGCGACCGGGTTTCCCCGGTACGGTTCGGCGGCGAACACGTCGACCTGCGTGAACTCCCGGGAACGTGGCTGCACCATTGCGTCTCCTTCGTCCGTCGATGCCGTCCCATTGTGGTCACCGAATCGGCGGTACGCACGCGAATATCCGGCCACTCGAGACGGCGTTCGAGCAGTTCTCCGAGGCGGTGGAGACTTCGGCGCGGGCGTATCCGGAGCACCGGCCGACGCGACGCCGACCGGGGGCGGAAACTCCGAGGGCGCGCAGGGATGCCCTGCGCGCCCTCGGAGTTTCGTGGATCAGTGCTCGTAGGTGCTCAGATCGCGGTCCTTGCTCTCCTTCGCCAGGAGGATGAACACCGCGCTCAGCACTGCCAGGCCGATCATGAACGCCGCGACGAGTCCGGTGCCGCCGCCGGCGGCCGCCTGCAGCGACGCGAGGATCACCGGGGTGAAGCCCGCGCCGAGCAACGTCGCGCCCTGGTAGCCGAGCGAGGCGCCGGTGTACCGGGCTGCGGTGCCGAACTGCTCGGCGATGTACGCCGCCATCGGACCGTAGGTCGCGGACTGGCAGACGCCGAAACCGAGCACGAACCCGAGCGTCACCAGCGCGACGTTGCCGGACGACAGCAGCACCAGGATCGGCACGATCAGCACGACGAACGCGCCGAGGCCGAAGAGCATCACCGGGCGCCGGCCGACGCGGTCGGAGAGGCGGGCGAATCCGAGCAGGGTGAAGATCGCGACGAACTGGCAGACGGCGAACGCCATCAGCGCCTGCGATCGGGTCACCCCGGAATGGGATGCGTAACCGATGGCGAACGTGGTGAACATGGTCTGGATCCCGAAGCTGGCCATGCAGCCCAGGGCGACGAGCAGCAGATTCCGCGGCCGGCGCAGGATGCTCAGAATCGGCGGGGTGGGCCGGTCCGCGGCGGCGGCATCGACCTCGGCCTGCCGCGCCATCGCCTCCCGGAACAGCGGGCTCTCGGACACCCGGGCCCGGACGAACAGGCCGACGGCCAGCATCACCGCGGACAGCAGGAACGGGATGCGCCAGCCCCACGACAGGAAGTCGTCCTCGGGCAGCAGCGCCACCAGCGCCAGGGCGAGGGTGCCGAGCAGCGAACCGGTGGGTGCCCCGGCATTGGTGAACGCCGCCGCGAAACCGCGTCCCCGTCCCCCGACGTGCTCGAGGGACATGAGCGCCGCCCCACCCCACTCGCCGCCGACGGCGATGCCCTGGCACACGCGCAGCAGCACGAGAATGATCGCGGCCCACGATCCGATCGCCGACGCGGGCGGGACGAGGCCGATGAGGAACGATGCCACGCCCATGACCGTCATCGAGATCAGCAGCATCGACTTGCGGCCGTACCGGTCGCCGAAGTGCCCGAAGACGATGCCACCGAAGGGGCGGGCCAGATAACCCGCAGCGAACGTCCCCATCGACGCGATGGTTCCGGCGAGCGGGGACAGATCCGAGAAGAACACGGGGGCGAAGACGATCGCCGCCGCGGTCGCATAGAGCAGAAAGTCGTAGAACTCGATCGTGCTGCCCAGGTAGCTCGACAGCACGACGCGTCGAACTTCCTTCTTCCTCTGGGCCGCAGTGATGTCCGCGGATGCGGTGACGGTCATGTGAGCTCCTGCAGTAACAGTCGGGTCAGTGGGCGTACTGCTCGCGCAACGTGTCCTTGCGGACCTTGCCGGTGGCGTTGCGGGGGATCTCGTCGAGAACGAGGAGGGACTTGGGGATCTTGTACTTGGCGAGACGCTCGCCGAGGAAGGCGAACAGCTCGTCCTCGGTGAGGGTGACGCCGTCGGCGAGGGTGACCGCCGCCCGGCCTACCTCACCCCATTTCTCGTCGGGCACACCGAAGACGGCGCAGCCGAGCACACCGGGCAGGTCGAGGATGGCGGCCTCCACCTCCGCGGGGTAGATGTTCTCGCCACCCGAGATGATCATGTCCTTGAGCCGGTCGACGATCGTGACGAAGCCGTCCTCGTCGGGAACACCCACGTCGCCGGAGCGGAACCAGCCGTCGCCGGTGAAGGCGTCCGCGGTGGCGTCGGGCCGATTCCAGTAGCGCTGCATCACATTCGGCCCGGAGATCTGGATCTCGCCACGGTCGCCGGCGGTGACCGCGGAGCCGTCGGGATCGACGACGCGCACGTCGGTGAAGAAGTGGGGGGCGCCCGCGGTGCCGATCTTGCGTTCGGCGTCCTTGGGGGTGAGTATCAGTGCGCCCGGCCCGGTCTCGGTCAGCCCGTACCCCTGACAGAGGCGGACGCCCCGGGCGGTGTAGGTCTGGAGGGTCCGCGGGGGAACCGGTGCGGCCGCGACGATCCAGCGACGAATCGAACTCAGGTCGGTGCGGTCCCAGTTCGGGTGGGCGCTCATCGCGTCGAGCATCGTGGGCACCCCGAACGAGTAGGTGACTCTTTCGGTTTCGATCAGGTGCAGGATTCGGCCCGGCTCGAAACCTTCCTCGACGAGCACGGTGCCACCCTTGAGCAGGGTGGGCAGGGCGACGAAGTTCAATGCGGCGGTGTGGAACAGGGGAGCGGCGACGAGAGCCACCTCGTCCGAGACGAAGTCGAGGTCGACGATCGGGTTCATCACCGCGAACACCACGTTCCCGTGGCTGAGGACGACACCCTTGGGCCGGCCCGTCGTGCCGGAGGTGTACATGATGAAGCACGGGTCGTCGTGTGTGACCGGGACGTCGAGGCGGTCGGTGGTGGCGGCCGCGACGATCGTCTCGTAGCCGACAGCCCGGTCGTCGGGCTCGCCGTCGAGGACCACGCGCCGGGTGGTTCCGGCCGCGGTCGCGGCGGCCTCGGCGACGTCCGTGAGGGCAGCGGAATGGACCAGGACGGTGCTGCCGGAGTCGGCCAGGCAGTACTCCACCTCGGGGGTGGTCAGCCGGGCGTTGAGTGGCACGAACACCGCCCCGAGCAGACCGGCGGCGAACAGCACCTCGAGATAGGCGGGGTGGTTCGCCGACAGCAGCGCGACGCGGTCCCCGGGGCCGACGCCCAGGGCACGCAGGGCGTGGGCGAGCCGGGTGACCCGCTCGTCGAGTTCGCGGTAGGTGATGCCGGTGCCGCGGAAGGCGAGCGCGACCGCGTCGGGGGCCTGCCGGGCGCGTCGGTGCGGCCACGTACCGGTGCCTTGGTTGAGCACGGGATCTCCTCGATGCCTAGGGGTTCGGGATTTTCTGGACCGGAGCGGCTACGGCCGGGTGAGCCTGCGACCGACGATCTCCTTCATGATTTCCGTGGTGCCGCCGTAGAGCGTCCCGGCCCGGGAGTCCAGATAGTCGCGGGCGACGTCGTACTCCTTCATGAAGCCGTAGCCGCCGTGCAGTTGCACGGCCCGGTGCACGACCTTCAGGTGCAGCTCGGTGACCCACCACTTGGCCATCGCCGCGGTCACCTCGTCGAGGCGGCCGTGTGCGGCGTCGAGGATGCAGCGGTCCACGAACACCTGCGCGATCTCGATCTCGGTGGCCAGTTCGGCGAGGTAGAAGCGGTTGGCCTGGAAGTCGGCGATGCGCTGCCCGAACGCCCTGCGGTCGGTGGCGTGGCGCAACGCCGTCTCGAACGTGCGGGTCATCAGGGCCATGGAGGTCACCGCGATGCTCAGCCGTTCCTGCGGCAGGTTGTGGCGTAGGTATCCGAAGCCCTTGTTCTCCTCACCGAGCAGGTTGGCGCGGGGTACCCGGACGTTGTCGAACACCAGCTCGGCGGTGTCCTGGGCGGACAGGCCCACCTTGTCGAGCGGGCCGTTCTTCGTGAAGCCGGGCATGCCGTCCTCGACGACGAGCAGGCTCACCCCGTTCTTCCCGGCGGCGGGATCGGTCTTCGCGACGACGATGATCGTGTCGGCGAGGATGCCGTTGGAAATGAAGATCTTGCTGCCGTCGAGGACGAAGTGGTCGCCGTCGGGGATCGCGGTGGTGGTGACGGCGGCGAGGTCGCTGCCGGCGCCGGGCTCGGTCATTGCGATCGCGCCGACCGCCTCGCCGGCGACCATGGGGGCGAGCCAGCGGTGGTTCTGTTCGTCGGTACCGAGGGCCGTGAAGTACGGCGCGACCAGGTCGTTGAATCCCGACAGCCCCATGGTGACGGCCTGGGCGCCGACGCGGGCGAGCTCCTCGATGAGCACGGCCCCGAACCGGAAGTCGTCGATGCCTCCGCCGCCGAACCGTTCCGGCACGGCGACACCGAGCAGGCCGAGCTTGCCGGCCTGCCGGTAGAGCTCGCGATCGACGCGGCCCGCTGCGGCCCACTGCTCGAGGTGGGGTGCGACCTCGCGCTCGGCGAAGCGTCGCGCGGTTTCGCGGAACGCGTCGTGGTCGGATTCGTAGATGGTGCGTTCGAGCGACACGGCACTCATGGAGACGGTGGCCCTCCTTCTGCGACGTTTGTCGCGCAGATCACAGTAGACCAATAATGATTGAAATAGTCAACGGTTGAGTTTCGATTGCTTTTCGGGGGTCAGGTCTCCCATCTGGCACGACGTCGGCCCGTCGCATATTTGCAAGCAGTCTGGACTGTTTGTTGATTGCCTGTTACCGTCCGTTCTTGTGACTCGAACCACATCCACGGGCACCGGGCGCACACAGGCCGAGCGCACCGCCGTGACCCGGGCGAAACTCCTCGACGCGGCCGTCGACTCGCTCGTCGAACTCGGCTACGCACGCACCACCACTCAGGTGATCGCCAAGCGGGCCGGGGTGTCCCGGGGTGCGCAACTGCATCACTTCCCGACCAAGGAATCACTCGTCGTCGCCGCGGTCGAACACCTCGTCGACAAGCGCCTGACGGAGATTCTCGAGGCCAGTCCGGACCCCGAGCGCGGCCTCGACGTCCTCACCGACGCGTTCTGTGGGCCGCTGTTCCACGCCGCGCTCGAGTTGTGGGTGGCCGCACGGACCGATCCCGCCCTGCACGAGGCGGTGATCCCCCTCGAGCGCAAGGTCTCCGATGCGCTCCGGGTCGGCTGCCTGGAGATCATGGGCGACCGGATGGGACCCGACGAGATCGACCTGAGCATCGAACTCGCTCGCGGACTTGCCGTCGCCGCCCTGATGCGCACCCCCGAATCCGATCGTGAGATCCGGGAGCGGCTGCTCCCGGTCTGGAAGGAACTGGTGATGAAGTGAGCATCGAGACCCTCCCGCCGCACGTACACACGCTCGTCGTCGGGGCCGGCTTCGGGGGCATCGGCATGGCCGCCACCCTCCTGCGCGAGAATCCACGGGCCGACGTCCTCGTGATCGAGCGAGGCGACGACGTCGGCGGCACCTGGCGGGTGAACACCTACCCGGGTGCGGCCTGCGACGTGCCGAGCGCGCTGTACTCGTTCTCCTTCGCGCCCGAACCGGACTGGTCGAAGGTCCACGGCACCCAGGACGAGATCTACGCCTACCTGCGCCGGGTCGCGAAGGAGCAGGGCGTCACCGACCGGACGATGTTCGGGTGCGCACTGCGCGACGCGCAGTGGGACGACGAAAGCGCCCGCTGGATGGTGGCGACGTCGCGTGGTGACCTCACCGCCGACGTGCTCGTCTCGGCCACCGGGGCACTGTCCACCCCCACCCTGCCGAAGGTGCCGGGGTTGGAATCGTTCCGCGGCAGGATGTTCCACTCGGCGCAGTGGGACCACGACTACGACCTGACCGGCAAGCGCGTCGCCGTGATCGGCACCGGTGCCTCCGCGATCCAGTTCGTCCCCGCCATCGTCGGCACCGTCGGGCACCTGACGCTGTTCCAGCGCACCGCCTCGTGGGTCATGCCCAAGCACGACCACACCATCACCCGTCCGGTGCGGGCTCTCTACCGGCGTTTCCCGCTCGCCCAGAAGGTCGTTCGCGGGGCTGTCTACGGGCAGAAGGAGACGTACGTCGTCGGGATGACACGTCCGTTCGCGCGCCGGTGGCTCGTGCCGCTGTTCGAACGCCGGGCGCTGTCGGTGCTCGACAAGCAGGTCTCCGATCCGGAGCTGCGGACGAAGCTCACCCCGAAGTTCCGGATCATGTGCAAACGGATCCTGCTGTCCAACGACTGGTTCCCGGCGATCACCCGGCCCGACGTCACCGTCGTGGCCTCCGGGCTGACGGCACTCACCGAGAACGGTGTCGTCGACGAGGCCGGCAACGAGTACGAGGTCGACGCCGTCATCTTCGGGACCGGCTTCACCGTCACCGAACCGCCGGTGGCCCAGCATATCCGGGGGAGCGACGGCCGTACCCTCGCCGAGACCTGGAACGGCAGCCCCAGTGCCTACCTGGGCATCGCCGTCCACGGCTTCCCCAACCTCTTCCTGATGTACGGGCCGAACACCAACCTCGGGCACAGCTCGATCGTGTACATGCTCGAGTCGCAAGCCACATACATCGCGGATGCCCTGCGCACCATGCGTTCCCGGGAACTGGGCACCGTCGAGGTGACTGCGGGTGCGCAGCGCACCTACAACGCCGAACTCGACCCCGCCCTCGCGGGCACGGTGTGGAACGCGGGTGGCTGCGACAGCTGGTACCTCGACCGCAAGGGCCGGAACTCGGTGATGTGGCCGACGTTCACCTGGCGGTACCGCGCCCGGACCCGGCAATTCGATCCCGAGAACTACCTGGCCCGCCCCGTGGCCGAAAGGATTGCGGCATGACCCATTACGACGTGCTGGTCGTCGGCTCCGGCTTCGGCGGCAGTGTCGCCGCACTGCGCGCAACCGAGAAGGGTTACCGCGTCGGCGTCCTCGAGGCGGGCCGGCGCTTCGCCGACGACGAACTGCCGAAGACCAGCTGGCGGCTGCGCAAGTACCTGTGGGCGCCGGCGCTGGGCTGCTACGGCGTGCAGCGCATCCATCTGCTGCCCGACGTCCTGGTCATGGCGGGCGCAGGCGTCGGCGGCGGGTCGCTCAACTATGCCAACACCCTCTACCGCCCGCCCGTCCGTTTCTTCCAGGACCCGCAGTGGGGGCACATCACCGACTGGCAGGCCGAGCTCGGACCGTACTACGAGCAGGCCGCGCGGATGCTCGGCGTGCGCCCGAATCCGCTGACGACCCCCGCGGACGAAGTGATGCGCTCGGTGGCCGAGGAGATGGGGGTGGGGGAGACGTTCACCACCACGCCGGTCGGGGTGTTCTTCGGTGAACCGGGGCAGACGGTCCCGGACCCGTTCTTCGGTGGCGCCGGCCCGGCCCGGACCGGCTGCACCGAGTGCGGCGGCTGCATGACCGGTTGCCGGGTGGGCGCGAAGAACACCTTGGTGAAGAACTACCTGTACCTCGCGGAGCAGGCCGGTGCGACGATCCATCCGCTCACCACCGTCACTGCTGTCCGTCCGCGCGCCGGGGGCGGATACGAGGTCCGCACCCGCAGCACGAACCGGATCCGCAAGCGCCACGACGTATACACCGCCGACCAGGTGGTGCTCGCCGCGGGCACCTACGGCACGTCGCGGCTGCTGCTCGCGATGCGGGAGACCGGTGCCCTGCCGCGGTTGTCGCCGCGACTGGGCACAGTGGTGCGCACCAATTCCGAAGCGGTGCTCGCCGCGACGGCACAGGACCGCACCGTGGACTACTCCCGGGGTATCGCGATCACCGCCTCCTTCCACCCGGACCACCACACCCACATCGAACCGGTGCGGTACGGCAAGGGCAGCAACGCTATCGGACTCCTGCAGGCCCTGCTGGTCGACGGCGGCGGCCGGACACCGCGGTTGGCGAAATTCTTCGCCGTGGCGGCCCGCAATCCCGCGGCGTTCCTGCGCACCCTGTCGGTGCGGCGCTGGTCCGAGCGGACCGTGATCGCACTGGTCATGCAGACCGACGACAACTCCCTCGAACTGGCGAGCAAGCGCGGTATCCTCGGGCGCCGGCTCACAAGCCGCCGCGGACCCGGCGCGCCACCGCCGGAATGGATCCCGGTGGGGCACGAGGCCATCCGGCGGGTCGCCGACAAGATCGACGGCGACGCGGGCGGATCGATCGCGGACCTGGTCGACATCCCCATGACCGCGCACTTCCTCGGCGGATGCGTGATCGGGGATTCGCCCGAGTCCGGTGTCGTGGACCCCTACCTGCGCGTCTACGGTCACGACGGTCTGCACGTCGTGGACGGATCGGTCGTCAGTGCCAATCTGGGTGTGAACCCGTCGCTCACCATCACGGCGCAGGCCGAGCGGGCGATGGCGTTGTGGCCCAACAAGGGCGAGGCCGATCCCCGTCCGGCGCCCGGCTCCGGTTACGTGCCGGTCACCGCCGTGCGACCGGTGCGACCCAGCGTTCCGGACTCCGCGCCCGGGGCGCTGCGCCTGCCGATTTATCCCGTCCGACGAGAGGAGGCCGCCCGTGTTGTGGAGCGTGCCTGAGAGCACCGACGAACGCACCGACTGGCCGACGTCCGCCCCGCCACCCTGGTCGGCGCAGGCGCGCGCGGCCCTGTGGTGGCATCGCAGCGCGCCCGGGGCGGCGCAGTTCGGCCCCGGTGGCCGGACCCTGCCGTTCACCCTCGCGATGGTGGTGGACTATCTCGACTCGCCCGTCGGCCCCTACCGTGAGGTGCTCGCCAGCCCCGTCCTGCGCCCCGGCCTGGTCCCGGCGATGGCCGTGCCGTTCATCGCCGTGGACTCCGAGGCATCCGTGCACGGCGGCCGCGAGCACTGGCACCTGCCCAAGGTGCTCGCCTCGTTCGACGGCGACGTCACCGGCCGGTTCTCGGCCACGGGCGACACGTGGAAGGTGGACACCGACGCGTCCCCGCGCGGTCCCGAACTGCCGATCGTCGGTGGGCTGGCCTTCGCCCAGCCCGAACCGGACGGCAGTCAGGCCCGGGCTACGGCGCGGCTGAGAGGACGGTTCCGGTACGCACGGGTCCGTGTCGAGGCGCAGGGCCCGACGCTCGGGCAGTGGCTGCTGCCGGGGACACACCACGGCATCGTCGTCACCTCGGGCCGGATGAGCATCGGTCCGGCCCGGACGGTGCGCTGACGGGCGGCGCCGGGCTCACGACGCCTCACGCATCGTGAGCCCGCCGAGCTCGACGACGTACTGTCCGGCCGTGTCGTCCCACGTCACGGAGTAGGTGGTGGGGTAGTAGCCGGACTGCTGGTACGCGCTCGGCTGGCGCAGGTCCTCGTGCAGGTCGGGCCGGGAGGCCAGCCAGTCCCTGGTCATCATCGGCTCGATGAAGATGTGCCGGCCGTCCCACGAACCCTGCAGGACCGTTTCCGTGAAGTGCCCGTGCGGCTCGGTGGTGTCGAGCCAGTGCAGTCCCATCTTGGCGACGGTGCCGAGAATCGGCTGGGGGTCCGACGGTGCGTAGCCTTCCGGCAGGTACTTCGGGTCCGGCAGCTTCGCGGCCCGCTCGAGATAGCCGGGGACGAACGGGTGGATCGATTCCACCGTCGCGGTGTCCACGAGGTAGAAGTGCACGTCGAAGTGCGGCTGGTCGAACCCGTGCTCGGGATTGTGGCCGTGCGAGTTCCAGTCCAGCGTGACGTGGTCGACGACGGTGTCGGGCGCCCCGGCAGGCACGTCGAGGACGTAGGCCTCGGTGGTGGGCAGCAGACCGCTCGTGAGGCCGTCGAGCGCGGCGGCGTCGAGGCGGACGCCGATCGCGGTGGGAGCGCCGTCGGGGCCGACGGTGACGTACGTGTGGGCCGATCCGTTGCCGACCGGGTGCGGCGGGCCGTCGAGGGCCGTGGAACCCTGGGCGCCGGCCGCCGAGCCGAGGACGAGCACTGTCGTCGTCGCCGTCGCACCGACGACTCCGAGCACCGCGAACGTGCGAAGACGCACCACTTTCACGACTCCTCTCGCATGGTGAGGCCACCGAGTTCGACGACGTACTCCTGCTCCTGGTCGTCGAAGCTCACCGAGTAGGTGGTGGGGTAGTACGCACTCTGCTGATAGGCCTCCGGCTGCTTCACCGGTTCGTCGACGGTGGGCCGGGTGAGCAGCCATTCGCGGGTCATCATCGGTTCGACGAACGTCCATTCGCCGTCCCAGGATCCCTCGATGAGGATCTGGGTGAAGTCGTACTGTCCGGGTGCGATCGGCAGGGTCCCGTCGACCCAGTGCATCCCCATCTGCGGGACGAGCGCCATCTCGGGCGGGCCGGCGGGAACGTAGTCGGCAGGCATGTACCGAGGCTCGGGCATGTTGGCCGCCGCCTCGGCGTATCCCGGTGCAGCCGGGTCGATCTCGTCGACCTTCTCGGCCGGGATCATGTAGAAGTGGATGTCGAAGTGGGGCTGGTCGAACAATCCCACCGGTTCGTGCCCGTGCGGGTTCCAGTCCAGGGTCAGGTGGTCGAAGGCGGTCTCATCCGCCTCGGCCGGGAACTCGAGCGTGTGCACCTCGAGGACGTCGGCGAGCCCGTCGAGTGCCGTCGCCGAGAAGCGCAGCCCGATCGCCCGGGGGGTGCCGTCGTCGCCCGTCTCGACATAGGTCCGCGCGGTGCCGTCGCCGACGTCGACGGTGGGCCCGTAGGAGTAGGGCTCCGAGTCGGAGCCGCTGGAGCAGCCGAGCAGCAGCGTGAGCGCGGTGCCGGCCGCGATCGCGATCCCGGAGGCGCGAGAAATCGGGATGGTGCGCATGGCGGACCTCTTCCGGTGGGCTGAGAAGCAGGGTAGACCGCACCGAGGGGTCAGTTGTGTGGAATCGGAGGATCGTGCGCGCACCGATCCGGTCCTTTTCTTGACTAATTCCAGATTGGGGGCATACTGGGGTCATGCACCGAACGGACGAGCCTGTCGATACCCGGGCGCAACTGCG
Source organism: Rhodococcus indonesiensis (assembly GCF_047782815.1). Classification (NCBI taxonomy): domain Bacteria; kingdom Bacillati; phylum Actinomycetota; class Actinomycetes; order Mycobacteriales; family Nocardiaceae; genus Rhodococcus; species Rhodococcus indonesiensis. Next base: position 531,445 of record NZ_CP180630.1, read on the forward strand.
CGCCGCGGGTCTGCGGGTGACCGCTCCGCGCGTTGCCGTGCTCGGTGCGGTTGCCGCACACCCGCATTCCGATGCCGACGAGATCGCGGCCGCGGTGCGGAGCGAACTCGGTTCCGTCTCCACGCAGGCGGTCTACGACGTGCTCAAGGCGTGCGTCGGAGCCGGGCTCCTGCGCCGCATCGAACCCGCCGGCTCGCCCGCCCGGTACGAGACCAGGATCGGCGACAACCACCACCACCTGGTGTGCCGCAACTGCGGTGCGGTGACCGATATCGACTGCGCCGTCGGAGCGGCCCCGTGCCTCGAGCCCTCGGACGATCACGGATACACCGTCGACGAGGCGGAAGTGACGTTCTGGGGTTTGTGCCCCGACTGTCGAGAATCATAGTTACGCAACGCTTCTCCCTCCAATCGCACCGCACCCCGCGGTGTCGTGACGTGCACCCTTCCTCAGGAGGACCACCATGACGAATCCCCGCCCCACCACGACCGCCGTCGGCATCCCCGTCGCGAGCGACAACGAATCGCTCACCGCCGGAACGCAGGGCCCCATCCTGCTGCACGACCATTACCTGATCGAGAAGCTCGCCCAGTTCAACCGGGAGCGGGTCCCGGAACGTGTCGTGCACGCCAAGGGCGGCGGCGCGTTCGGCGAACTCGTCGTCACGAACGACGTCAGCGCGTACACCGCGGCGAAGCTGTTCCAGCCCGGCGCGAGAACCGAATCCCTCGTGCGGTTCTCGACGGTGGCCGGGGAGCAGGGTAGCCCCGACACGTGGCGTGACCCGCGCGGGTTCGCGGTGAAGTTCTACACCGAGGACGGCAACTACGACCTCGTCGGCAACAACACCCCGGTGTTCTTCGTCAAGGACCCCATCAAGTTCCCCGACTTCATCCACTCCCAGAAGCGGCTGCCCGGCTCGGGACTGCGCGACCACACCATGCAGTGGGACTTCTGGACGCTGCGTCCCGAGAGCGCGCACCAGGTGACATGGCTGATGGGCGACCGGGGCATCCCCCGAACCTGGCGCCACATGGACGGTTTCGGCTCCCACACCTACCAGTGGGTCAACGCCGGAGGTGAGCGGTTCTGGGTCAAGTACCACTTCAAGACGAACCAGGGCATCGAATTCCTCACCCAGGCCGAAGCCGACCGGCTCGCCGGTACCGACCCGGACTACCATCGCGCCGACCTCCACGACGCGATCGAGCGGGGCGAGTTCCCCAGCTGGACGCTGAAGGTGCAGATCATGCCCGTGGCCGAAGCGGAGGGGTATCGCTTCAACCCGTTCGACCTGACCAAGGTGTGGTCCCAGCGCGACTACCCGCTGATCGAGGTCGGCACCTGGACGTTGAATCGCAACCCGCGCAACTTCTTCGCCGAGATCGAGCAAGCCGCGTTCGCGCCGTCGAACATCGTGCCGGGCATCGGCCTGTCGCCGGACAAGATGCTGCTCGGCCGGGTGTTCTCCTACGCCGACGCGCACCGCTACCGCATCGGCGCGAACCACGCGCAGCTGCCGGTCAACGCGCCGAAGAACGAGGTGAACTCGTACTCGCAGGACGGCGCGATGCGGTACTTGTTCAACGACCCGGGCACCCCGGTGTATGCGCCGAACAGCTTCGGCGGCCCGCACGCCGACCCGCGGGTGGCCGGCGACGAAGGCCGGTGGGAGTTCGGCACCGAGGCGGTACGGGCCGGCTACGTCCGGCATGCCGAGGACGACGACTTCGGTCAGGCCGGCACGCTCGTGCGCGAGGTGCTCGACGACGCCGCCCGGGAGCGGCTTGTGGGCAACATCGTCGGACACATCCTCGGCGGAACCTCGGAGGCGTTGTACGACCGGATCTTCGAATACTGGTCGAACGTCGACACGGACCTCGGAAAGAAGGTCGAGGAGGGCGTTCGGTCGGGCCGGGCCTGACCGCGCGTCAGAGCAGGCCCCACCAGTAGAGGAGGGTGGCCAGTATCCACACGACGACCGTCTGCATCTCTCTGTCCTCCCTCGGTGTGGATTCTTCCTCCATCATCCGCCCACGGGGGCACGGCCGCCACGGACACTCCGGAAACAGGGAATCCCGTGTCCACTTCGTTGCCTGCGGCCACAGGGAACCGGGTCACCGCCTCGGGCGTTGAACCAGGGGAGTATGTCCGAAGCACGGCCGGCGCGACATCCGTCGCCGCCGGGAGGCACATCGACACGGATAGGAGCTCGGATCATGACCGGACCGATCACCAGCACGCTGAATCCGGAGCAGCAGAAGATCGCGGGGGACGCCCTCCAGGGCACCCTGGTCGACATGATCGACCTGAGCCTGATCGCCAAGCAGGCGCACTGGAACGTCGTCGGCCCGCAGTTCCGCAGCCTGCACCTCGCCCTTGACGAGATCGTCACAGCCGCCCGGACCTACACCGACGAGGTGGCGGAGCGACTCACGGCGATCGGCGTCAGTCCGGACGGACGGGCCACGACCGTCGCCCAGGACTCGGGCACCAAGGGATTCGGCGCGGGCTGGACCAAGGACGAGCAGGTCGTCGCGTCCATCACCGACAATCTGTCGGCCGTCATCGGCCGCCTGCGTGAGCGCATCGCGGCGACGGACGAGGCGGACCCGGTCACGCAGGACCTGCTCATCGCCCAGACCGCCGGTCTCGAGCAGACGCACTGGATGTGGCAGGCCCAGCTCGCCTGAGCCGGCACATCCGTCAGGGCCACCCGTTCCCGCGGGTGGCCCTTCGTGCGCTCCGGCGAGTACTCCGGGCGATCGAACACCTGTGTTACTGAAGTGTCGGATGTGATTGCTACGTTGGCACCGGTCCGTTCTCCGATCGAAAGGTGCCTGCAGCGATGGTCATGGGTCCTACCCACGCGGTGTCCGGGGCGCTGGTCGGCCTCCTCGTCGCCGACGTGCTGCCCCCGGAGTGGGGCGGGCCCGCCTCCACGGCGGAGACCTTCGCGTTCGCCGCGGTCTGTGCCGGCTCCGCCCTGCTGCCGGATCTCGACACCCCCCAGTCGACGGTGGCGCGGTCCTTCGGACCGGTCAGTCAGGTGGCGGCGCGCGGCATCGACAACCTCTCGCTCGGCTACTACACGCTCACCAAAGGCCGCCGTGACCGCAGCCGCCGGGGTGGCCATCGCACGCTGACACACACGGCCCTGTTCGCGGCCCTGCTGGGGGCGGGGGTGTCCATGCTCGTCGCCCGGTTCGACCGGGTCGCGGTCGTCGCCGTCCTGTTCGTCACGCTCGGCCTGGCGCTGCGCGGGCTCGCGGACGGCTGGGCCAAGCGCAACGGGTGGCTCGTGGTGACCGCGACCTCGGCGGTGCTGTCGGTGCTCATGTGGAACTGGTTCCCCGGCGAGGTGGGTTCGGTGGGCCTCGGGGTGGCGGTGGCGCTCGGGTGCGCGACGCACTGCCTCGGCGACGCCGTCACCAAGGAGGGCATCCCGTTCCTCGCGCCGTTCGTGCCCTGGCGGGGTGAGCGCTGGTGGGAGATCAGGATGCCCGGGTTCCTCGCCATCCGCGCCGGCGGCGCGTTCGAGCTGGCGATCCTCGGCCCGGCGCTGACGATCGCCGCGGTCGCGATGGCGGTGTGGTCGATCGACGGCGCGCCCGAACTCCTGCGCGAAGCCGTCGGGGTGTCGCGCGCGGGCAGCTGACGCGGATTCCGGAACCACTGGCATCGAAAGAGAACGTGTTCTATTTTTGCTCTGTTTCTGCCTCTCGCCAGATCGGAGCCCTGCCCGGTGAAAGCCCGCGACGCCCGGACGGACGGCACCCCCGTCTCCACCACGCCCCTCAGTCGACGAGGCTTCCTCGGCGCCGCCGGCGCCGTGGGATTGACCGGTCTCGCCTGGAAACCCGCCGGCGCCGTCCCGGTCGGTGATCCGCGCGCCACCATTCCGGCGCCCCCCGCGTTCCCCGCGGATATCCCGCTGGCCCAGCAGCGCTTCGAGAACTGGGCCCGGACGATCCACTTCGACGCGGTGTGGACCGCCACCGCGCGCGATGCGCACGACGTCGTGCGCATCGCCGACTGGGCCCGCTCCCACGGCTACCGCGTCCGCCCGCGCGGCACCATGCACAGCTGGAGCCCGCTGACCGTCGTGCCCGGCGAGAGCGTCGAGAAGATCGTGCTGATCGACACGATGGCACACCTGAACTCCGTCACCGTCGACCCCGCGGGAACGCCCGCCACCGTCACCGCCGGCGCGGGTGCGAGCATCGAGTCGATCCTCACCGCGCTGGAGCGGCACGGCCTCGGCTGGGCCAATGCGCCCGCCATCGGCGACATCACCATCGCCGGAGCGCTGTCGATCGGCGCGCACGGCGCCACCTACCCGGCCGCGGGGGAGCGGGCGATCCCCGGCCAGTCGTTCGGCTCCCTGTCGAACCTCGTCGTCGCACTCACCGCCGTCGTGTGGAACGCCGCCGCCGGGGCCTACGAACTACGGGAGTTCCGTCGGTCCGAACCCGGGATCACGCCCCTGCTCGCCCACCTGGGCCGCAGCTTCGTCACCTCGGTGACCCTGCAGGCCGGGGCCAACTACCGGCTGCGCTGCCAGAGTTTCACCGACGTGCCGTGGCAGGAACTGTTCGCCCCGCCCGGCGCTCCGGGACGCACCTTCGAGCGGTTCGTCGAGGAGTCCGGCCGCGTCGAGGCGATCTGGTTCCCCTTCACCCGGACGCCGTGGTTGAAGATCTGGTCGGTGTGCCCCGAGAAGCCGCCGACCGCGCGCGAGGTGCACGGCCCGTACAACTACTTCTTCTCCGACAGCATCCCCGAGGAGGTCACCACGCCTCTCGGTCAGGTGGCGAGCGGGATGCAGGCCGCCACCCCGGCATTCGGCGCCGCCCAGTTCGGTGCCGTCGCCGCCGGTCTCGCCGCCACCGGCACCGCCGACCTGTGGGGCTGGTCGAAGGACCTGCTGTTCTATCTGCGGGCCACCACACTGCGCGTCGTCGCCGGCGGTGGGGTGGTCCTCACGCGGCGCGCGAACATCGCCCGCGTCATCCACGAGTTCACCACCTGGCTGCACGAACGGATGACCCACTACGCCTCACTCGGGCAGTACCCGGTCAACATGCCGTTCGAGGTGCGGCTGTGCACCGTCGACGATCAGTCGGAGGTGCTCGTCGAGTCGGCGGGCGCGCCGAACCTGTCGGCCGTGCGGCCCCGTCCCGACCGGCCCGACTGGGACACGGCCATCTGGATGAACGTCGTCTCCGTTCCCGGCACCGCGGGACAGTCCGCCTTCTTCCAGGAGATGGAGCAGTGGATGGCCGACCACTATTCTGGTGACTACGCGACCTTCCGGTCGGAGTGGTCGAAGGGATGGGCATTCGACGCGGAGGGTGGGTACCGGGATCCGAGGTTCCTCGGTGAGGTCGTTCCGGCGATGTACCGCACGGGGCTGTCCGCCGACGAGGGCTGGGACGCGGCGCGCGCGTCGTTCGACCGGCACGACCCGCACCGGGTGTTCACCAACGGATTCCTCGATCGGTTGCTGCCGCCGGGGTGAGGTGCGGGACCGATCAGAGGGCACGGTTCGGTTTCGATACGGCGGCTTCCGCCGTTCACAACTCTCACATCAGTCACATCCGTATACATTTGCCCCGTTCCATGTGAGTACGACGGTGGGAGCGACGTGCGGAAGTTCGAGACGGGGAAGAACGCAGGAGGCACACACGCGGCGCGACGCCACGTCCGTCGGGGATCCGCCGCCGCTGCAGCGCTGCTCGCCTGCCTGATCGCCCCGGCGCCGTCGGCTGCGGCGAACCCGATCGTCGAACCGGTGGCGGCCGACCCCAGCATCGTGCGCGCCTCCGACGGGGCGTACTACATGTACACCACGGGCGACGACTGGGGCGACGGGCAAGGACTGCGAGGGATGTCCGTCTTCACGTCCTTCGACCTCACCGACTGGAAGTTCGTCGACGACGTCTTCTCCGAGATTCCCGGCTGGCACCCGGCGGACAACTACGTCTGGGCCCCCCACGTGATCGAGTCGGACTCCGGCTACAGCCTCTACTACGCGCTCCCGGACGGCGCGAATCCGTGCATCGGTCTCGCCACCGCCCCCGGACCGGCCGGCCCCTGGACCGACCTGGGTCGTCCCGTGTTCTGCGCCGAGGACGTCGGAGTCCAGGGCACGATCGATCCGTTCGTCTGGGACGACGGCACGACCAAGACGATGTTCGTCGGCAATTTCAAAGGCGTCTATGCCATCCCGCTGAATGCGGAGGGAACCGCGCCTGCCGGCGAACCGATCCGGGTCGCGGACGAACGCTTCGAGGGACCGCACGTCGAGTATCGCGACGGTTACTACTACCTGTTCCTCTCCTCCGGCCACTGCTGCAACGGCGCCGACACCGCGTACCGGGTGCTCGTCGGCCGGTCCGAGTCGTTGACCGGCCCGTACGTCGACCGCAAGGGCGACGATCTCGACGGGGGCGGCGGCGCGCTCATCCTGGCCGGCAGCGACCCGTGGGCAGGGCCCGGGCACAACACGGTGGTCACGGACGACGCCGGCGACGACTGGATCGTCTACCACGCGATCCCCCGCGACGATCTCCAGTTGCCCAGCGGCGCTCAACGGCGGGAAGGCATGATCGACCGCATCGTGTGGGCCAACGGCTGGCCCGAGATCGGCGACGGCTCCCCGTCGTCGACCCGTCCTGCCGTTCCCCGAACGGATCTGCCCGTGCGCGTCTCCCTGACCGCGGGCACGTCCACGAAGCTGCCCGCATCCGGTGGGGTGATCGAGGCCACCCTGCTGGTCGAAGCACCCGACGATGCGCCCTACACAGGGCAGGTGTGGGCCGGCGCGGTCCGCCCGAACGGCGAGGAAGGCGAGCCGGTCCTGGACCCGATCGACGTCGACCTGGCGGCGGGGGAAACCCTCGAGGAGCGGATCGCGTTCACGGTGAGCGACGGTGCGGCGAACGGCACGTACGGTCTGTACGCGTTCGCCGGCACCCACGGCGGGGAGATCGTCGAGTTCGGCGCCGTCACCGCCCGCAAGTCCGACGGGCTCTCGGACGTCGGGGAGCCGGTCGACGTGGTGACACTGCGCGTGCGCGAGACGGCGCGCTGAGAGGGGCGCTCCGGCGGGAAACCAGGTGCCCTCGCCGCATAATCGAGGCGTGGATCGAGCGTCCTACCTGAAGCTGCTGCGCGCGGACACCGAGCGGCTGCTCGCCGTCGGTGGAGGCCGGCTCGACCGGCCGGTCCCGACGTGCCCGCGGTGGTCCGTCGAACGGCTCGCCGGGCACGTCGGCCGCGTGCACCGGAACGCGGCAGCCTGGCTGCGGGCCGGCCGTCGCACCGAGATCCCGCCGGCTCCGGCCGGGGCCGCCGTCCTCCCGTGGGTGCGGGACGGACTCGACGAGCTGACCGAGGCCGTACAGGCGGCCGACCCGAACGGGGAGGAACAGACCTTCGCCGGGCCGCAGCCGGCGTCGTTCTGGGTTCGTCGCATGGCCGTCGAGACCGCGCTGCACCGGATCGACGCCGAGCTCGCCGCAGGTGTGGGCACCACGCCCGTCGAGACCGCGCTGGCCGTCGAAGGCATCGACGAACTCTTCGGGGTGCTGCTCCCGTTCCGCGCCCTCGGTGGGGCGGACGGTGCCGGCTCGCTGCCGCGATCGGGGAGGACGATGCACCTGCACGCGACCGACCCCGCGGTGGAGGGCGAGTGGACGATCATCTTCACGGCCGACGGGCCGACCCTGGGGCACCCCCGTGCTGCAGGAGACGTCACAGTGCGCGGACGGGCGTCGGATCTGCTGCTCCTGCTGTGGAACCGGGCGTCCCTCGGACACTTCGACGTGTCCGGTGACGCCGCTCTGCTGACCCGATGGCGCGACGAGGTGCGGATCTGACGCCGGTCACTGCCGTGCGAGCAACCGTTCGAGGTCGTCGAGAACGAGCATCGCGCCGGTCGGGCCGAGGGCGAGGAACCACGTCTCGTCGCTCACCGCGACCGCGCGTCCCTGCCGCACGGCTGGAAGGCTCGACCACAGGGGGCCGCCGACCACGGCCGCCTCGTCGGTTTCCCGGCCGTAGCTCGAATAGAAGATCCAGTCGCCGTCTGCCTCCGTGATTGTTTCCGGGCTGACCTCGGCGGCGAGCTCGTCGAGGTCCTGGACCGGCGGCCGCCGCAACCCGACGTCCTGCAGGATGACCCCGATGAACGAGAGGTTCCCGTACAAGCGGATCCTGCCGGACATGAACCGCACCAGCGAGATGCTCGGATCGCCCTGGATCGACTCCCGCACCTCGTCGGCGCGGGTCTGGTAGTCGTTCAGAACGGACTCCGCCTTCTCCTCCCTGCCGAGTGCGTCCGCGACGAGCAGGAAGTTCTCCTTCCACGGGAAGCCGGGGCGGATCGAGAAGACGGTCGGGGCGATGGCAGACAGCTGGGAGTACATCTTGTCCGCGCGCAGCTTGCTGCCGAGAATCAGATCCGGTCGCAGCGCGCCGATGGCCTCGAGATCGAGGTTGTTGATCGTGCCCACGTCGGCCACGTCGGTGAGCCGGTCCGCCAGATACGACGGCTGCTCCGCGGCGCCCTCGGGACTGGCGATGCCGACGGGCGTGAGGCCGAGGGAGAGGACGTCGTCGAGCTCGCCGCCGTCGAGCACGACTACCCGCTGCGGCTCGGCTGCGAGCGTCGTCTCACCGGCGGCGTGGGTGACGACCCGAGGGAACTGTCCGGGTGCCGCGTCGCTGCCGAGTTCCGCCGTCTCCTCGTCCGCTGTGGCGAAGAGCCGGCCCCCGGTTGCCACGTCGGCATTGCCGGCGCCGGTGTCGCGGGTGGATTCGGCCGCCCCGCCGCATGCGGCGACGGTGAAGGTGACGAGCAGGGCCGCAGCGGTGCGGCGGCAGAGATGTCCGAGCTGATGCATGAGGGGAGGCTACCCTCACCCGGGAGTCCGGTCTCGGCACCCCCCCAAAACGAAAGGACCCTCTCCGTGAGTGGAGAGGGTCCTTCGATGTTCTTCACGAGTCGGGGTGGCGGGATTCGAACCCACGACCTCTTCGTCCCGAACGAAGCGCGCTACCAAGCTGCGCCACACCCCGTTTCGAACCTCGGTCAGCTTACAGCACGATGGGGGTGACGGTTAAATCGCCTGGTCAGTGCGGCGAGAAGGTGCTCCGGGTACCTGCGTCCGCAGTGCTTCGAGCCTGCTCCCGCGGCGCCGGAACCAGCGTCAGCAGCGTCGCCTCGGGGCGGCACCAGAACCGGGCGGGTGCCGTCGGTGACGTGCCGATGCCCGCCGAGACGTGCAACCGCATGTGCGACCCCCAGCGCGACGGTCCCTTGACCCGCGACCGGTCCAGCCCGCAGTTGGTCACCAGCGCGCCGACCAGCGGCAGGCACAGCTGACCACCGTGGGTATGCCCCGCCATCACCAGGTCGTACCCGTCGTCCGCGAACCGGTCCAGCACCCGTGGTTCGGGCGAGTGGGTCAGCCCCAGCCGCAGATCCGCCGCCGGATTCGCGGGACCGGCGACGGTGTCGTACCGGTCCCGGTCGATGTGCGGGTCGTCGACACCGGCCGCGCTGATGCGCACCCCGGCGATCTCGAGCTCGCGTCGCACGTGCGTGACGTCGAGCCAGCCGCGCTCGCTGAACGCGGCGCGCAGATCGCTCCAGGGCAGCGGCGCGCCGTGCACGCGCTCGTGGTCGCGGTCGAAGTACTTCAGCGGGTTCTTCACCCGCGGCCCGAAGTAGTCGTTGCTGCCGAAGACGAACAACCCCGGCCGCGCGAGCAGGCCGCCGAGCGCCTGCACGACGGCGGGGACCGCCTTCGGGTGCGCGAGGTTGTCGCCGGTGTTGATCACCAGGTCGGGTTCGAGGCGATCGAGTTCGCGAAGCCAGTTCTGCTTGAGCCGCTGCCCGGGCGTCATGTGGATGTCGCTCAGATGCAGCACGCGCAGCGTCGAGGCATCCGGCGCGAGCACCGGCAGCGTCACCTCCCGCAGAGCGAAGGCGTTGCGTTCGACGAGCGTCGCATAGCCGAGGCCGAGAACAGCGGCACCGGCCGCGCCGATCGCGGCACGTCGGAGAATGGGAACGTCTGGCACGTTTCCAGCGTACCGCCGGGGCTCGTCCGCGCACGGGTTCGCAGGGCACCGCGTAGCGTCGAGGCATGTCCGAGACCACGTCCTCGCTCAAAGCCACGCTCCGCGCCGACCTCACGTCCGCGATGAAGGACAAGGATTCGCTGCGCACCAACACGCTGCGCATGCTGCTCGCCGCCGTGCAGACCGAAGAAGTCGCCGGCAAGCAGGCACGCGATCTCACCGACGAGGAAGTCGTGAAGGTGCTCGCGCGCGAAGCGAAGAAGCGCGGCGAGGCTGCCGAGGTGTACACCGAGAACGGCCGCGGAGAACTGGCCGCCAAGGAGCACGCCGAGGCCCGCATCATCGACGAGTACCTGCCGACCCCGCTCACCGACGCCGAACTGGCCGACGTGGTGGACACCGCCATCGCCCAGGTCGCCGAGGAGATCGGGGAGCGGCCGGGGCCGCGGCAGATGGGTCAGGTCATGAAGGCGGCGACCGCGATCGCCGCCGGGAAGACCGACGGCAAGCGCCTGTCCGCCGCCGTCAAGTCGCGCTTGTAGACGACGGCGCCGCCCGGTCGTCGCGCGACCGGGCGGCGGCGGTCATCGTCCCGGGATGGGTGCCGGCGCGGCCGGAACCGTCGTGTCCGGCACCCGGCTCTCGCTCGGCCGGGCCGGTGTCGCACTCGGGCTCGGCGGCGCGGCGCGCACCGAACCGTCGCTGACGAAGATCGTCACCGTCGAGCCCGGGACGGCGGAACCGGACGGCGAGACCGAGGCGACGGTGCCGCTGCGGCCTTCCGCCTTGACGGTCGTCTCCGTCACCTGGAACCCGGCGTCGATCAGGCGCTGGCTGGCCTGCTGCCGGTTCAGGCCCACGACATTGGGAACCTGCGCATTGCCGGCGCCCCGCACGTACTTCTGGTCCACGGGTGGCAGCTGGGTGGGGCCGAACTTGTTGGCGACCGGCAGCAGCGCATCGAACCACGTGCGTGCGGGCTCGGTGCCGCCGAACAGGTTGCCGTCGTAGCAGGGGCGCACCGGGCCGGAGCAGATCTGCCCCGGCGTAGGCGAGTCGCCGTACGTGTAGACGGCTCCGGCGAGATTGTTGGTGAAGCCGAGGAAGGCCGAGGACATGTGCGACTCGGTGGTTCCCGTCTTGGCCGACACCGGCAGGTTCCAGCCCACCGACCCGGCCGCGCCGGATGCCGTACCGCCGCCCGAGGTGTCCTTGCTCAGGGCGTTGGCGAGCGTGTCGGCCAGGCCCGGTTCGACGACCTGCTCGCATGCCTGCTGGGTGATCGGTACGGGTTTGCCCTCGCGGTCGAACACGGCGTCGATCGGCGTGGGCGGGCACCACTTGCCGTGGGAGGCGAGCGTCGCGGCGACGTTGGACAGCTCCAGCGGGTTGACCCAGGTGGGTCCCAGGGTGAACGAACCGAGGTGCTGCGCCTTCTGCATCTCGGACATGCTCTGCTCGCCGAAACCGGAGGAGTTGGGCTGGGCGTAGGAGCGCAGGCCGAGCCGCACCGACATGTCGACGACGGAGTCCACACCGGTGGCCTCGATCAGCTTGACGAAGGCGGTGTTGGGGGACTGCGCCAGTGCGTCCGTGACCGAGAGCTTCGACGGGTACGGCGCGGCGTTCTCGACGCAGTAGGTGGCCGGCGGGCACCCGGGGGCGCCGCCGTCACCGAGACCGCGGGCGTTGTAGCGGCCCGGCACGTCCAGCACGGCGCTCGTGCCGAGGCCCTTCTCCATCGCCGCGGCCACCGTGAAGATCTTGAACACCGAGCCGGCGCCGTGACCGGTCAGGGAGTACGGCTGCGGCTGCACTGTCTGGTTGGCTTCGCCGTCGAGGCCGTATACGCGGCTCGACCCCATCGCAAGGACACGATGCGAATCCTCCCCGGGCCGGATCACGTTCATCACCGTCGCGACGTCATCGACGGTCGGGCTCGTGAACTCGTCCAGCGACGACTTCACCGAGTTCTGGATTTCGGGATCGAGCGTGGTGCGGATGAGGTACCCGCCCCTGTCGATCTGCTCGCGGGACAACCCGGCCTCGGCCAGGTACTGCAGCGCGTACTCGCAGAAGAACCCCCGGTCGCCCGCGGCGATGCACCCGCGCGGCAGGGTCTTGGGCTCGGGCAGGACGCCGAGCGGCTGCTCCTTCGCGGCGCGGATCTCGGTGGCGCGCTCGGGAATGTTCTGGATCATCGTGTCGAGCACGACGTTGCGCCGCGCCAGCACGCCGTCCGGATTGGTGTACGGGTTCAGCGCGGAGCTGGACTGCACCATGCCGGCGAGCATCGCGGACTGGGTGACGTTCAGGTCCTTCGCGTCGATGCCGAAGTATGTCTGGGCCGCGTCCTGCACACCGAAGGATCCGTTCCCGAACGGCACGAGGTTCAGGTAGCGGGTGAGGATCTCGTCCTTGGTCAGCTCGTCGTCGAGCGTCAGCGCCATCCGGATCTCCCGGATCTTGCGCGCGGGTGTCGTCTCGATCGCGGCGCGGCGCTCGGCGTCGGTCTTGGCGACCACGTGCAGCAGGTAGTTCTTCACGTACTGCTGATCGATCGTGGACGCGCCCTGCTCGACCTGCCCGCTGGTCGTGTTGGTGAGGAAGGCACGGATCGTGCCCTGCCAGTCGACGCCCTGGTGTTCGGCGAAGCGCTTGTCCTCGATGGAGACGATGGCGAGTTTCATCTCGTTGGAGATCTGGTCGCTCGGCACCTCGAACCGGCGCTGGTCGTAGAGCCAGGCGATGGGCGTGCCCGCGGCGTCGGTCATGGTGGTGACCGCGGGCACCACCCCCTCGACGAGTTCGGCGGAACTGTTGTCCACCGTGTCCGCGGCGCGGTTCGAGACGTACCCGAACCCTCCGGCCGCCGGGAACATCACACCGGCCAGCAGGACTCCGCCCAGTGCCGTGCATCCTGCGAGCTTCGCCACCGTTTTTCCGATCGACACGCCTACACAGTACGTGCCGAGGCGGAGCGCGGACCCCGCCGCACATGTTCCCGTGTCCGCGTTGCGCTGGCGAAAACCCTCCGACGTGCAGTGATGCACGGGCGTACCAGAAAAGTGTTTCTCCACCTTGCGCACGGGGAACTCTTTACCTAGATTGAGTCCTCAGTGTGATGCAGATAACACCTGAATAGGAATGTGGCGCAGAACGGTCGTGCTAGGCCGCCGATGCTGCGTGCCTTCCAGGACCCCGTGACACGGCGTTCGGAGAGTAAGGGGCAACTGAATGCACATGACCACCCCGATGGCCCGGCTCGACGTAGACCAAGCAGAAGCACGCATCGCATGGGTGTCGAAAGCCCGATGCCGTGAAGTGGACCCCGATCAGTTGTTCGTCCGTGGCGCCGCCCAGCGCAAGGCCGCAGTCATCTGCCGGCACTGCCCGGTGATGCTCCAGTGCGGCGCCGACGCCCTCGACAACCGCGTCGAATTCGGCGTCTGGGGCGGGATGACCGAACGTCAGCGCCGGGCGCTGCTCAAGCAGCATCCCGAAGTCGACTCCTGGGCCGACTTCTTCGAGGCTCAGCGTCAGCACCAGAGCGCCGTCTGACCGATCGGCGAACCCGCGAGGTCATGCCTCGCGGGTCATCTGATCGGCGACGGCGCGCAGTGCCTCGAGATCCGAGACCTCGAAGGGCAGCGACGGTACACCGACGACCGGCACCCGCGGATGCGCACTCGTGAATCGGGCCAGCAGCCGCAGCTCCCGCTTCGCCGTCACCGCTCGGTGCGCGTGGACCCGCAGCACGGCCTCGGCCGGCGCGTTCTCCTTGCGGCCCTGCTCCTCGAGCAGATCCGCCGCGGTCAGGGCGTGGTCGGCCGGTAGCGAGCACAGGGTCGGGTGCGTGCGGTTGAGGACAAGCCCCGCGAGCGGCATGCGGTCCTCGGACAGCCGCTCGACGAAGAACGATGCTTCCCGCAGCGCGTCCGGCTCGGCCGCCGCGACCACCATGAAGTGGGTGCCCGGCTGCTGCAGCAACTGGTAGGTGCGATTAGCCCGCTCCCGGAAGCCACCGAACATCGAGTCCAGGGACTGCACGAAAGCCGATGCGTCCGAGAGCATCTGGCTACCGACAATCGTCGAGACCGCTTTCAGGGCCAGTCCCATGGCGCCCGTCACCAGCCGTCCCAGCCCTCGCCCCGGCGCGGTGAACATGCGGATCATCCGGCCGTCCAGGAACGCACCGAGCCGCTGCGGTGCATCGAGGAAGTCCAGCGCATTGCGCGAGGGCGGGGTGTCGACCACGATCAGATCCCAGGTGTCGCTCGCCGCGAGCTGCCCGAGCTTCTCCATCGCCATGTACTCCTGAGTGCCGGAGAACGACGAGGCCACGGTCTGATAGAACGGGTTGTCGAGGATCTGCTGTGCCTTCTCCGGCGTCGAGTGCTCGAGCACCATGTCGTCGAAGGTGCGGCGCATGTTCAGCATCATCGCGTGCAGTTCGCCCTTCGCGCCCGGCCCCAGCTGCACGAGCTGCGGACTGTTGTCGAGGGCCTGCACACCCAGTGCCTGGGCCAGCCGCCGGGCCGGATCGATCGTCAGCACCACGACGTTGCGGCCCTGCTCTGCGGCACGCAACGCCAGCGCCGCAGCGGTCGTGGTCTTCCCGACCCCGCCCGCGCCGGTGCACACGATGATGCGCGACGAGGGATCGGCCAGGATGGACCGGACGTCGAGCGGCGGCGCATGGTGCGCCCGCGGCGCGGTCACCGCACACCCTGTTCGCCGAGCTGCTCCGCGAGCTCGTACAGCCCGCCGAGATCCACGCCGTCCGCCAGCGCGGGCAGATGCATTCGTGCCACGTTCACCTCGTCGAGTTGGGCGGCGCTGACCTGCTGCGCCTGCAGAGTGGATGCATGCTCGATCGTTTCGGTCAGCAGACCCGCGAAGTCCTCTTCGCCGAGCGCGACCCCCGCGCGGTCGAGGCCCTCACGTACCGCGGCCGCGTCGATCCGGCCGGCCGCAGCCTCGTCCACCATCTCCTCGGGCAGGAAGTCGGGGGCGGTCCGGTTGACGATCACGGTGCCCAGCCGCAGGTCCGCCTCGAGGAGCTCGCTCACCGCGTCGGAGGTTTCCTGCACCGGCAGCGCCTCGAGCAGCGTGACCAGGTGGACCATGGTCTCGTCGGAGTGCAGCAGCCGCACGACCCCTTCGCTCTGGGACCGGATCGGACCCGACTTGGCGAGGTCGGCCATCGCCTTGGTCACGTCTAGGAAGCTGCCGATGCGTCCCGTCGGCGGAGAGTCCACCACGACCACGTCGTACACGGGTTCACCGGTGCGGTCGGTGCGCACCACGGTCTCCTTGATCTTGCCGGTGAGGATCACGTCCCGAAGACCCGGCGCCAGCGTGGTCGCGAATTCGATGGCACCGATCCGGCGCATCGCCCGACCCGCGAACCCGAGGTTGTAGAACATGTCCAGGTACTCGAGGAAGGCCGTCTCGATGTCGAGAGCCAGGGCGTACACCGCGCCACCGCTGTCCGTCGTGGCGATCTTGGTCTCGGCCGGCGGCAGCGGCGGCACGTCGAACAGCTGGGCGATGCCCTGCCGTCCCTCCACCTCCACCAGGAGCACCTTGCGGCCCCCGGCCGCCAGCGCAAGGGCCAGGGCCCCCGCGACGGTCGACTTACCGGTGCCGCCCTTGCCCGAGACGAAGTGCAGCCGCGCCTGCGCAGCCTTCGCCGGCCAGACGTCGTGTTCAGCAGTCGTTGATGCCACGACGTCGAGCCTATAAGTCCCGTGCGCATATAGGGTCGAGACATGAGCGAATTGACAACGTGGGAGTACGCGACGGTGCCCCTGCTGACCCATGCCACGAAGCAGATCCTGGACACGTGGGGAGCCGACGGCTGGGAACTCGTATCGGTGCTTCCGGGACCCACCGGTGAGCAGCACGTCGCGTATCTCAAGCGCCCGAAGGGCTGATCGGCGTGGCAACAGAGGATTCCGCCGGACGGAACTGGACGGCACGACTCGCCGAGCTGGGCCTGAGCCTGCCGCCGGTCGCGGCGCCCGTCGCCGCCTACGTTCCCGCCGTCCGCACCGGTGACCACGTCTACACCTCCGGCCAGCTGCCGTTCGTCGACGGCGCACTGGGCCTGGTGGGCAAGGTCGGCGCCGAGGTCACGGCCGAGGATGCGAAGGCCGCGGCGCGCATCGCCGCGCTCAACGCGCTGGCCGCGGTGGACGACCTCGTCGGCATCGACAACCTGGTCCGCATCGTCAAGGTCGTGGGCTTCGTCGCGTCGGCGGAGGGTTTCACCGGTCAGCCGGGTGTGATCAACGGCGCGTCCGAACTCCTCGGCGAGGTGTTCGGGGAGGCAGGCGTGCACGCCCGGTCCGCCGTCGGCGTGGCCGAGCTGCCGCTCGGCGCGCCCGTCGAGGTCGAGATCATCGCCGAGGTGCGCTGACGGGTGCGGGCTGGACCGGATCTAGAGTGGGACGCACCCCACATGGAGGAGGCCGGATCGTGACGCTGGTTCACCCCGCGTACGCACAGCTGCGTCAGGTCACCGCCAACGCCGCGGTGGTGCTGGCGGAGAACCCGTCGATGATGACCCTCGACGGCACCAACACCTGGATCCTGCGGGCTCCCGGCAGCGACGAATGCGTCGTGGTCGATCCGGGCCCGCTCGACGAGGCACACCTCGCCCGCGTCGCCCGCGTTCCCGTGGCGCTGACATTGGTCAGCCATCGGCACGGCGACCACACCGACGGCGCCGGACGGTTCGCGGAACTCACCGGCACCGAGGTACGGGCCGTGGACGCGCGGCACCGGCACGGCGGTGGAGCGGGCCTGGCCGACGGCGAGGTGATCGAGGCGGCCGGGCTGCGGATCCGGGTGCTCGCGACGCCGGGCCACACCGCGGACTCGCTGTCCTTCGTCCTCGAGGACGACCGCAGCGTGCTCACCGCCGACACCATCCTCGGCCGGGGCACCACCGTTCTCGACGACTCCGACGGCGACCTCGGCGACTACCTCGGGTCGCTGCGCCGGCTGATCGACCTGGGTGGCGGCTACACGGTGCTGCCCGGTCACGGACCGGACCTGCCCGACCTGGAGACCATCGCCCGCGGCTACCTCGCCCATCGGGAGGAACGGCTCGATCAGGTGCGGGCCGCGTTGCGGGTGCTCGGGGACGACGCCACGCCGCGATCCGTCGTCGAGCACGTGTACGCCGATGTGGACCCGTCGCTGTGGCCGGTCGCGGAGAAGTCGGTCAACGTCCAGCTCGAGTACCTGCGCAGCTTCGCCTGACATCGGAAGACCCGAGGCCGGTGCATCGTCGATGCACCGGCCTCGGTCGTTCTTCGGAAGGGGTGGCTACCGCGCGCGGCGGGCGAGGCGCTCCGAGTCGGAGATGAGCACGCTCTTGCCCTCGAGCCGCAGCCAGCCGCGGTGGGCGAAGTCGGCCAGCGCCTTGTTCACGGTTTCGCGGGAGGCGCCGACGAGCTGTGCGATCTCCTCCTGCGTCAGATCGTGCGTGACACGCAGCGCACCCGCCTCCTGGGTGCCGAACCGCTGCGCGAGCTGCAACAGCGCCTTCGCGACGCGACCGGGCACGTCGGTGAAGATCAGGTCGGCCAGGTTGTTGTTGGTGCGGCGCAGGCGGCGCGCGAGCACGCGCAGCAGCTGCTCGGCGATCTCCGGACGCTGGTCGATCCAGGCCTTGAGGGCGTCGCGGTCCATGCTCACAGCGCGGACCTCGGTCACGGTGGTCGCGGTGGAGGTGCGCGGGCCCGGGTCGAAGATCGACAGCTCGCCGAACATGTCGGACGGACCCATGATGGTCAGCAGGTTCTCGCGGCCATCCGGGGAACGGCGGCCGAGCTTCACCTTGCCGGAGACGATGATGTACAGGCGGTCGCCCGGCTCACCCTCGTTGAAGATGACATGTCCGCGGGGGAAATCGACCGGCTGAAGCTCTTTGACCAGCGCCGCAACCGCCGAGGGTTCGACTCCTTGGAAGATGCCTGCTCTGGCCAGGACGTCGTCCACGTGCGCTCCTTTGGGGGTAATTCTCATCGTCATGCTGCCGGGTCTGCACGACGTCCACGGGCGCCCGGACAGGCCGCCTGCAACGCGTACGGAATCGAAGTCTACTGTGCGCGCCCTCGGCACGAGTGATTGACACCACGACAACCGTCGTGCCGTTCCCGCAGCAGCGCCCACGCATTCTATCGAAGCGTCCCGAAATCAGCTCGCGCGACGCTCTCCTATGTCGGACTCCGCATCGTCGAACTCCATGACGAGGACCCGCCGCCGGCGGCGGTGGAACCGGGCGAGAGCATGGGGGAATCCCTCCCTGGCCAGGGTGGCGACGTCGTCGTGGCTCGCCTTGTCGAGGAACTCCTCGACCTCCTGCTGGCGAACGGACAGACGGCTCAGCCGGGACTCGACCCGCTCCATCGCCAATGCGAACAGCATGAGCAGCACGGGGAAGAGCACGACAGCAAGAGCTTGCATACCGGGAAGTAAACACAAGAAAGGTCTCAGAAGCGACACAGCGCCGAATCCGCGACGGGCCGGGTACGTACAGTGGAGCAGGTGCATGCGACCCCGTCCGAGAGTCCCGACGTGCGCCGACGGCGCGCGTCCGGAGGCGAGCGCCCACCCGAGAGTCGGCTCGCCCTGGTGCGCCGGGCGCGCCGCATGAACCGGCGGCTCGCCGAGGCGTTTCCCCACGTGTACTGCGAACTCGACTTCACCACGCCACTCGAGCTGGCGGTCGCCACCATCCTGTCCGCGCAGTGCACCGACGTGCGGGTCAATCAGGTGACCCCGGCTTTGTTCGCTCGCTACCCGGATGCCCGCGCCTACGCCGAGGCCGACCGCGCCGAGCTCGAGGAGTACATCCGGTCCACCGGCTTCTACCGCAACAAGGCCAACTCCCTGATCGGTCTCGGCCAGGCCCTGCTCGAGCGTTTCGACGGCGAGGTACCACGCCGGCTCGAGGATCTCGTCACACTTCCCGGGTTCGGGCGCAAGACCGCCAACGTCGTCCTCGGGAATGCGTTCGGCATCCCCGGCATCACCGTCGACACCCACTTCCAGCGTCTCGTGCACCGCTGGAAGTGGACCGGGGAAACCGACCCGGTCAAGATCGAACACGCCGTCGGTGCGCTCGTCGAACGCAAGGAATGGACCCTGCTCTCGCATCGGGTGATCTTCCACGGCCGGCGCGTGTGCCACGCCCGCAAACCCGCCTGCGGCATCTGTGTACTGGCCAAGGACTGCCCGTCCTACGGCATCGGACCGACCGACCCCGTGACCGCCGCCGCGCTGGTGAAGGGACCGGAGACCGAGCACCTGCTCGAGCTGGCCGGACGGTGACCCGGTGCAACTGACCCGCGCAGGCCGTTGGAGCCTGGTGGCCCTCGTCGTCGTGGTGGCGCTGATCGTCGCGATCTGGCCCCGCGATACCGACGATCCGGCATCGGCCGTCGACGGTGCCCGGCCGACCGCGGCGCCGGTGGACCGCCGTGCCCAGGACACCCCCGAGGCCCTCGCGCCGTTGCGTGCCGCGGCGGCGCTCGAGGCCTGCCCGGCTCCGGCCGGAAACGGAGCCGGACCGCTCGCGGGGCTGCGGTTCGAGTGTCTCGGCGACGGCAGCAGCGTCGATCTGGCGGGTGCGCTCGCGGGACGGCCCGCCCTGGTGAACCTGTGGGCGTGGTGGTGCGGGCCGTGCGCGGAAGAACTGCCCTACCTGCAGGAGTACGCGCAGCGTGCCGGGGACGCCGTTGCGGTGGTCACCGTCCACACCGATCCCAACGAGGCCAACGCCCTGTCCCGGCTCGCCGAGTACGCCGTGCAGCTGCCGGGGGTGCAGGACGGGTCCGCGCGGGCACAGGCCGCGGTGCAGTCGCCGCCGGTGCTGCCGGTGACGGTGCTGCTGCGGCCCGACGGTTCGGTCGCCAAGGTGCTGCCCCAGCCGTTCCGCAGCGCCGACGAGGTCGCCGCCGCCGTGGAGGATCACCTGGGAGTGAAGGTATGACGCCGTACTGGCTGCGCCACGTGTCCACCGTCCTGCCGAGCGATCCGCACCGGGTCAATCCGGTGCTCGCCCGCCGGGCCCCGAGCGGGATTCCGGTTCGTCCCGCGGCCGTGCTCGTGCTGTTCGGCGGCTCGTCCGAACCCGATCCTCTCGCCCGGGGTGGGCTGCCCGCCGACGCGGACGTCCTGCTCACCCAGCGGGCGCCGACGATGCGTCAGCACAGCGGGCAGGTCGCGTTCCCGGGTGGTGCCGCCGACCCGGAGGACGACGGCCCGATCGCCACGGCGCTGCGCGAAGCACAGGAGGAGACGGGCCTCGACCCCGCGGGGGTCCGTCCGCTGACGGTGCTGCCCGAGATCTTCATCCCGCCGTCCGGATTCGACGTCACCCCGGTGGTGGCCTTCTGGGAGAAGCCCACACCCATCGGGGTGGTCGACCCTCGCGAGGCTGCCCGGGTGGTCCGGGTGTCCCTGCACGACCTGCTCGACCCGGACAACCGCTTCCAGATCCGGCACGAGCGCGGCTATCAGGGGCCGGCGTTCCTGGTGGACGACATGCTCGTGTGGGGATTCACCGCGGGGATCCTGGCGGGTCTGTTCGCGGTGTCGGGCTGGGAGATCGAGTGGGACCACACCGACATCCGTGACTTCGACGTCACGCTCGCCGAGCTCGAGACAGGGGTGGTCGAACCGTGACGCCGTCCGGATGGATCGACCTGCTCATCCTGCTGGTCGTGCTCGTGGCCGCGTCGTCCGGCCTGCGGCAGGGCGCGGTGGCGTCCGCACTGGCGTTCCTCGGCGTGGTGCTCGGCGCGGTTGCCGGCATCCTCATCGCCCCGCACGTGCTCGTGCACGTCGAGGAGGGACGGATGCGGATCCTCGCGGGGATCGCGCTCATCGTCGTCCTCGTCATCATCGGCGAGGTCGCGGGCATGGTGCTCGGCCGAGCGGCCCGGAGCAACATGCACAGCCCCGTTGCGCGGGGCGTCGACAGCGTGGTCGGGGCCGGCCTGCAGGCCGTGGCGGTGCTGGTGGCAGCATGGCTGCTCGCCATTCCGCTCACCGCCTCGTCCCAGCCGGAGATCTCCGCGGCCGTTCGCGGGTCGCGGGTGCTCAGCACGGTGGACGTGCTGGCCCCGGACTGGTTGCGCGGTGTCCCGAAGGAGTTCTCGGCACTGCTCGACACCTCGGGGCTGCCGGACGTCATCGGTCCGTTCGGGCGTACTCCGGTCGCCGAGGTGGAGCCGCCGGACCCGAGTGTGCTCGCCAGTCCTGTCGCGCTCGACCTGCATCCGAGTGTGCTGCGCATCAACGGCATCGCGCCGACCTGCCAGCGCGCGCTCGAGGGCTCCGGGTTCGTCGTCGCGCCCGAACGCGTCATGACCAACGCCCATGTCGTCGCCGGCACGTCGGCGGTGTCGGTGCAGACGCTGGGCGGGGCGCTCGACGCCGAGGTCGTGCTCTTCGATCCCGCGGTCGACGTCGCGATCCTCTCGGTGCCGGGACTCGACGTGGCACCGCTCGAATTCGCCCCGGACCCGGCCGCCTCGGGGCAGGACGCCCTCGTCCTGGGCTACCCCGGCGGGGGCCCCTACACGGCGAGTGCGGCGCGCATCCGAGAGACGCTCGACCTGCAGGGACCGGACATCTACCGCTCGGGCACCGTCGAACGGGAGGTGTACACCGTCCGCGGGTCCATCCGCCAGGGCAACTCCGGCGGTCCGCTCGTCGACGAGCAGGGCCGGGTCCTGGGCGTCGTGTTCGGGGCGGCCGTGGACAACAGCGATACCGGATTCGTGCTGACCGCGGCCGAGGTCGGCAGCCAGTTGGACCTGGCCGACGATTCGTTCGCGGCGGTGGCGACGGGGACCTGCATCGCCTGAGTGCCGGGGCGCCTACAGCCCGGCGGCGAAGTCGAGCAGCGCGGCGGTGACGTCGTCGGCACGTTCCTGATGGGCGTAGTGCCCGGCGTCGTCGATCATGAGCAGTTTCCGGCCCGGAGCGTGGCGCACGCATCGGCGCACGGTCGCCGGTACGACGTACGGGTCCAGCGCGCCGTGCAGTTGCAGTACCGGCAGCGTCAGCGTCTTGTCCATCGCCGCCATGAACCGTCGTCCGTCCGGCCGCCACTGGCTGCGGAAGGCCCAGCGCTGGTATTCGAGCGTGCAGTGCGCGGTGCCGGGAATCCGGATGGCCGAGCGCATCCGCTCGGCGACCTCCCGGAATTCGTCCGACTGCTGCCACCGGGTGCCCGCGCGGGCCCGCAGCAGTCGTTCGATCTCCCAGCCGTCGTCGCGCACGAGCTTGCGTTCGGGCCGCCACGGCACCTGATAGGCGAGGAACGTGGGCAGCAGCGCCGCGCGCTGCGCACGGTCGTGCAGCGTCGCGTCCCGCAGTGAGATCGGGTGCGGCGAGTCCACGAGGGCGATGGCCCGGACGAGCCGCGGGTGCAGCACGGCCGTCGCCCAGCACACCAGCCCGCCGTCGGCGTGCCCGACCAGCGTCGCTTCCGAGCAGCCCAGGGCGCGGATGAGTCCTGCGACGTCGCCCGACAGGGTCCAGCCGTCGTAGCCACGCGGGGGCTTGTCGGAGTCGCCGTAGCCGCGCAGGTCGACGGCGACGGCGCGGTAGCCGGCGTCCGCGAAGGCGGTGAGCTGGTGACGCCACGACCACCACAGGTCGGCGAACCCGTGCAGGAACAGCGCCAGCGGTGCGTCGGGGCCGGACGGGCCGGCTTCGACGGCGTGCAGGCGGATGCCGTTGGCATGGATGTCGCGGTGCGTCCACGGTCCGGGGAACCGGACCGTGGACGGGTCGGGGAGGGACACGGTGCCCTGCATGTGGAGGGTCAGCGCGCGTGCCGGGGGCCCGCTGCCGGCTCCGCGTCGTGCTGCTGCGGCAGGACGGTACGGGCCTGCCTGAGCGAGTCGATGGTCTTCTCCGGGGCGCGCAGTTTGCGCACCCGGAGGTACCCGATCAAGGCGAAGATCGCCGTGACCACGACCATGATGAGGAAGACGATCAGGAACGCCAGCCAGCGGGGCGTCCAGATGTCGATCAGTTCGGCGAGGAAGAAGAAGAAGAAGAACGAACTGAACACCAGGACCGCGAAGGCCAGGATGAAGAACAGACTGCCCTGCAGGCCCTTCTTCACCTCGCCGGTGACCTCGGCCTTGGCGAGTTCGACCTCGGCGCGGAACAGCGTCGAGACCTGTGCTGTGGCGTCGCGGACCAGGTCCCCGATGCTCGCTTCCTGAGGAGTGCGGGCGCGCACCTCGGTCAGCGGAATGGACGAGATGCTCGTCGGTACCCCGTCACCCTGCTTCCGGTTCCCGTTCGTCACGCTCACTTGTCGACCCCTCCAGTTGATTCGTAATGACTGCGGTGGGCTCGCCCACGCCGTAACAGTAGCGTCGATCCCAGCAGCGAGGCGATCAGTGACGTGACGAGGACCGACGCCTTCGCGATCTCCGCGGGTGCCCCGCCGTCGATACCGGCGAGCGAGAGGTCGGCGATGAGCAGGCTCACGGTGAACCCGATGCCGCCGAGTACGGCGAGGGCCAGCAGGTCCGCCCATGCCAGCCCGGCGGGCCTGGTGGCCACGCCCACCCGGATCGCGAGCCAGGACGCGCCGAAGATGCCGACCGTCTTGCCGATCAGCAGGCCCAGCAGAACGGACAGGCCCACCGGGCTGGTGAACACATCGGCGAGGACCTCGCCGTCGATGGGAACGCCGGAGGCGAACAGCGCGAACAGGGGCACGCACAGGCCGGCGGACCAGGGCTGGATGTCGTGGGCGAGCCGCTCGGCCGGTGCCCGCCGCTCGCCGGGGTCGGCGCGGACGCGGGTGAGCAGACCCAGCACGACGCCCGCGATGGTGGCGTGGATGCCGGCCTCGTGCATGCCGTACCAGGTGAGCAGCGCGAGCGGGACGTACAGCCACGGGGTCGTGATCCGCCGGTGCTGGGCGTACCGATAGGCGGCGGCGCACGCGACGGTCCCGAGCAGCCACAGCGCCGCGATGGACGTGGTGAACAGGACGGCGATCAGTGCGATGCCGATGAGATCGTCGACGACGGCGAGGCTGAGCAGGAAGACACGCGCGCCGGTGGGGATGCGGGAACCGGTGAGGGCGAGGACTCCGAGGGCGAAGGCGATGTCGGTGGCGACGGGAATCGCCCAGCCGCGGTCCATGCCCGGGGTGCCCCATCCGACGGCGGCGGCGATGAGTGCCGGCAGCAGTACGCCGCCGCAGGCCGCGATGACCGGCAGCAGGGCCTTCTTGCGGTCCGCCAGTTCACCGATCACGAGTTCGCGTTTGAGTTCGAGTCCGGCGACGAAGAAGAACACGGCGAGCAGACCGTCCTGTGCCCAGGTGCCGACGGTGAGATGCAGGTGCAGCGCTTCCGGTCCGACGGTGAAGTCGCGCAGCCGCTCGTAGACGGGTCCGAGCGGGGAGTTGACCCACAGGACGGCGACGGCGGCGGCGACCAGGAGGATCGCGCCACCGACGGTCTCGGTGCGCAGGTACCGAGTGAGTTCCGAGCGCAGCGGCTGAGTCACGAAGGCCTTCCGATCGAATCCGCGGGGCGATGGTGCTGCCGCCGACCAGGATTCCCAGCGCACCCGGCGACGAATCGTATCGCCCGTCCGGCCGGTCGGCGGATGTCCGATTTGATTCGTTCCGGAAAGAAGGTGTTCACTTTCCTAGAAGCTGGGATCGTTTCCCATCATGTGAATCTCTGGAGCTGGTTTCGTGAGTACTGCCCTCGACAACACCGCCGGCCGAGACGGATCGCTGGTCGCGGGAGTACCGCGCAGCCGCATCATCGTCGCGAGTACCGTCGGCACCTCGATCGAGTTCTACGACTTCTACATCTATGCGACCGCCGCCGTCTCGGTGTTCCCGCACCTGTTCTTCCCCAAAGGCAACGGCACCACCGCCCTGCTCGCCTCGCTCGCGACGTTCGGTCTCGCGTTCGTCGCCCGCCCGGTCGGCTCGATCCTGTTCGGCCACTTCGGCGACCGCATCGGCCGCAAAGCCACCCTCGTCGGCTCGCTGCTGACCATGGGCATCGCGACCTTCCTCATCGGCATCCTGCCCACGTACCACCAGGTGGGCCTGCTCGCCCCGGCGCTGCTCGCACTCATGCGCTTCTGCCAGGGCCTCGGCCTCGGGGGCGAATGGAGCGGCGCGGCGCTGCTGGCCACCGAGACCGCCGAGAAGGGGAAGCGGGCGTGGGCTGCCATGTGGCCGCAGCTGGGCGCGCCGATCGGATTCTTCCTGGCCAACGGCCTGTTCCTGATCATCACCCTGTTCCTGAACCACAACAACGCCGAGCCCGACCTGGACAGCGCGTTCCTGACGTGGGGTTGGCGGATTCCGTTCCTGCTCAGCGCGGTGATGGTGATCATCGGCCTCTACGTGCGGCTCAAGCTGGAGGAGACGCCGGTGTTCGCCCGCGCCGTCGCCGAGGGCAAGAAGGTCAAGACCCCGCTGGCCGAGGTCTTCCGGACCAGCTGGCGCCAGCTGATCATCGGCACGTTCGTGATGCTCGCGACGTACACCCTCTTCTACATCATGACGACCTGGGTGCTCAGCCACGGCACCGGGAAGACGCCCGCGCAAGGCGGTACCGGCGCCGGGTTCCAGTACTCGGACTTCCTGGTGCTGCAGCTGGTCGCGGTGCTGTTCTTCGCGGCCGCGATTCCGGTGTCCGGCCGGCTCGCCGACCGTTACGGCCGCCGCATCACCCTGCTCGTCGTCACCGGGATCATCATGGCGTTCGGCCTGACCTTCGGGATCCTGCTCGACCCGGAGGGCATGGACGAACCGCGCATGCTGCTGTTCCTGGTCGTCGGCATGATCCTGATGGGCTTCACCTTCGGTCCCATGAGCGCCGTGCTGCCCGAGCTGTTCCCCACCAACGTGCGCTACACCGGATCGGGCATCGCCTACAACGTCTCGAGCATCCTCGGCGCGGCCGTCGCCCCGTTCATCGCGACCTGGCTCGCCACGACCTACGGCGTCGGCTGGGTGGGGGTGTACCTCCTGGCCGCGGCCGCACTCACCTTCGTCGCGCTGCTCGTGATGCACGAGACCAAGGATCGCCAGCTGGACGAGGTCTAGGCCGCTCCGCGGCCGGTGTGTCCTTCGGGCTGTTGGGGCCGCCCAAAGGACACACCGGCAGCTCTGCTGCCTACTTGTTCTGGGAACGGATGGCTTCGAAGACCTTCGGGTCGACCAGGGTGGAGGTGTCGCCGAGTTCGCGGCCCTCGGCTACGTCGCGCAGCAGGCGGCGCATGATCTTGCCGGACCGGGTCTTGGGCAGTTCCGGCACGACGGAGATCTGCCGGGGCTTGGCGATCGGGGAGATCTCGGTGGAGACCTGGTTGCGCAGTTCCGCGATCAGCGCGTCGCCGGTGTTCTCCACGCCCTCGCGCAGGATGACGAACGCGACGATGCCCTGGCCGGTGGTCTCGTCGGCGGCACCGACGACGGCGGCCTCGGCGACGGCCGGGTGCCCGACGAGCGCGGATTCGACCTCCGAGGTCGAGATGCGGTGCCCGGAGACGTTCATGACGTCGTCGACGCGGCCGAGGACCCACAGGGCCCCGTCCTCGTCGTAGCGGGCGCCGTCGCCGGCGAAGTACCAGCCCTCCTCGGCGTACCGGGACCAGTAGGTGTCCTTGTACCGGTCCATGTCGCCCCAGATGCCGCGCAGCATCGACGGCCACGGCTGATCGAGCACCAGGTAGCCGTTGCCGCCGGCCCCGAGCGGGGCCGCGTTGTCGTCGACGATCTTGGCGGAGACACCCGGCAGCGGCGCCATCGCCGATCCCGGCTTGGTGGCGGTGATGCCCGGCAGCGGGGAGATCATGATCGCGCCGGTCTCGGTCTGCCACCAGGTGTCGACGATGGGGGCGGTGCCCGAGCCGATCACCTCCCGGAACCAGCGCCAGGCCTCCGGGTTGATCGGCTCACCGACCGACCCGAGCAGGCGGATCGAGGACAGGTCGTGCGCGTCGGGGATCTGCCGGCCCCACTTCATGAAGGTGCGGATCAGGGTCGGGGCGGTGTAGTAGATGCTCACCCCGTACTTTTCGATGATCTCGAAGTGCCGGTGCTCGTTCGGCGAGTTCGGAGTGCCCTCGTAGACGACCTGGGTCGCGCCGTTGGACAGCGGGCCGTACACGATGTAGCTGTGCCCGGTGACCCAGCCGATGTCGGCGGTGCACCAGTACACGTCCTGGCCGGGCTTGTGGTCGAACACGTAGTGGTGGGTGTACGAGGTCTGGGTCAGGTAGCCGCCGGAGGTGTGGACGATGCCCTTGGGCTTGCCGGTGGTGCCGGAGGTGTAGAGGATGAACAGCGGGTGCTCGGCGTCGAACGGCTGCGCGGTGTGCTCGGCGGAGGCCTTGTCCACCGTCTCGTGCCACCACAGATCGCGCCCGTCGGTCCAGTCGACGTCGATGCCGGTGCGCTTGACCACCAGCACGTGCTGCACCGACGCGGCTTCGGCGACGGCCTCGTCGGCGGCCGGCTTGAGCGGGGCGGCCTGGCCGCGGCGCCACTGTCCGTCGACGGTGACCACCAGCTTGGCGCGGGCGTCGTCGATGCGTGAGCGCAGCGCGTGCGAGGAGAAACCGCCGAAGACCACCGAGTGGGTCAGGCCCAGGCGGGCGCACGCGAGCATCGTCACGATCGCCTCGGGGATCATCGGCATGTAGATCGCCACCCGGTCGCCGGCGACCAGGCCCAGATCGGTGAAGGTGTTCGCCGCCTTGGACACCTCGGCGAGCAGATCGTTGTAGGTCAGCGAGCGCGAATCGCCGGGCTCGCCCTCGAAGTGGATCGCGACGCGGTCGCCGTTGCCGGCGAGCACGTGCCGGTCGACGCAGTTGTAGGCGACGTTGAGCTGCCCACCGACGAACCACTTCGCCACCGGCGCCTCGGACCAGTCCAGCACCTCGGTCCACGGCGTGGCCCAGTCCAGCCGGCGGGCCTGCGTCTCCCAGAACCCGAGCCGGTCGGCGTCCGCGGCGGCCTGCAACTCGGGACCGGCGTTGGCGGTGGCGACGAACTCGGGGCTCGGTGGGTACACCTGCTGTTCGTGGTCCTGCGCTGCGCTCGTCATGGTTGCGGGGCCTCTTTCCGGTCGGTCCAAACAGTTCGGGCACCTGTGAGGGTAGTCACCTGTGACCGACATCGCACCGTTGCATACGGCTGCAACCTGCTCACTTTCGACAATCGGTCGGTCCCACGCGACGGGCGGTCGGCCTCCGCGGTCAGCGGAACCGGCCCACGGGCAGTCGGCGCCGGCCGGTACCGTCGGATGCCGTGAGCGACCCCTTGCAGCCCCTGCTCGACCTGCCCGGAGTGCGCGACGCCGCGGACGGGGCGCGCGACGCCCTCGCCGAGGTGCACCGGCACAAGACCAACCGGCGCGGCTGGCCGAACACCGCCGCCGAGGCGTCGGTCCGGGCGGCCCGGGCCTCCGCCGTGCTCGACGGCGGATCCATGGAACTGCCGACGCCCGGGGAGGCGGGTGATCCGATTCTGGCGGGCGCACTGCGAGTGGCGCAGGCGCTCGACGGCGACGGCCTGGCCGTCATGGTGTCCACCTGGCAGCGCGCGCCCTTGCAGACCCTCGCGCGTCTGCACCTCCTCGCGGCGGCCGACCTCGTCGACGATCCGGAGCTGCTGGGCCGGCCCCGCACGGAGCCCGGCGTAGGGGAGCGGCTCGACGCCCTCGCGCAGTTGGTGACCGGCGGGACCCGCGCACCTGCCCCGGTGCTGGCCGCGGTGGTGCACGGCGAGCTGGCGGTGCTGCGTCCCTTCGGGGTGGCCGACGGCGTGATCGCCCGGGCGGCGTCCCGCCTCGTGTCGGTCGCCAGTGGGCTGGACGTGCACAATCTCGGCGTACCCGAGGTGAGCTGGATGCGTCGCGCCCAGGCCTACCGCGACGGGCTCGCCGGTTTCGAGTCGGGCACCGCGGTCGGCGTCGGTGGCTGGGTCGTCTTCTGCTGCGGTGGGCTGGAGGCGGGCGCGCGGGAGGCGGCATCGATCGCGGACGCCTTCGCCGGCTAGTCCGAGCAGTGAATCCGCCTGCCCGACATCGTTTTCGGGGATCATGCGGTCACATGTAAGCGGGCGACGTCGCCGAATGACTTCGGTGGCGTCGCCCGCCAGCACGGACTGCCGAGTTACCAAGCGTGCTGCGTGGGTTGTGTGTCACTGGCCTCGGCGAGTGTTCGGATATCGCTGGTTCGTCCTCGCAACGGGTGCGGGGTGCTCGCCCTCGAAGACCCGAATCTCGCAAGCCCACAACGCTTTTGCCCTTATAGTGGCATCGGCTCCGCGTGGGTGCTCGGTGTCCGTGCTGGGAAGTCCGGTCGGGAGATCGAACCTTCTCTTCCGATTCGCTCTTGGCCTTCCGTCCTTCCGTAACTCCTTTCTACTCCCGGTCTCACAGGGGGGCAAGCCCCATTTTCGGGACCGTCACCCCCGTGCCGCGAACCCGTGCCGGGGCCTCCGGCGCAACGCCAGGTACGCCGCGGCGCCCGCAGCGGCCGCGCCCGCGGTGATCGCGGCCGCCGCGGCGACCACGGTCGGCGACGTCGTGGTGAATCGGTGCAGGAGCGGCACGGGGCGGGTGAAAGTGAGTATCGGCCAACCATTTTCGACGGCTTCGCGACGTAGTACCCGATCCGGGTTCACCGCCCGCGGATGGCCCACGGCCCGCAGCATCGGGATGTCCGTCGACGAGTCCGAGTACGCGTAGCAACGTGCGAGATCGTAGCCGTACTGCAGCGCCAGCGCCTGGATCGCCTCCGCCTTGGCCTCCCCGTAGCAGTAGAACTCCAGCTCCCCGGCGTAGCGGCCGTCCTCGATCCGCATCCGGCTCGCGGTGCTGTGCGTCGCCCCGAGTGCCGTCGCGATGGGGGTGACCACCTCCTCTCCGGACGCGGACACGATGATCACGTCGTGTCCGCGGAGCCGGTGGTCCGCGATGAGATCGGCGGCCTCGGCGAAGACCAGCGGGTCCACGATGTCGTGCAGTGTCTCGGCGACGATCGCCTTGATCTGCTCGACATCCCAGCCGGTACACATCGCCGCGATGTGGGCGCGCATGCGCTCCACCTGATCGTGATCGGCGCCGGAGAGCATGAACAGGAACTGGGCGTAGCTGCTCTTGAGCACCGCCCGCCGGTTGAGGAGCCCCTGGGCGAAGAAGGGCTTACTGAAGGCGAGCGCGCTGGACTTCGCGATGACGGTCTTGTCGAGATCGAAGAAGGCGGCGATTCGGCCGGACGGGGTCGGGGCCACGGTCGCATCGGTCACGGCACCACAATAGGTGCGGCTGCACCTTCCGGCACGCCCCGTGACGCGGCCGGTCGTCGGGCACCGCCACCTGCATGGAACACGCGACGGTTGAACTTGCAAATATCAGGTCCCGGCGTAGTATCGACGTCACCTGGACATAGTCCAGGGGGTGTTCAGCCCGACCCCCCGGGGCTGAACATGACGACCCTCGCCTCCTCCCCCCCCTGGCGAGGGTCGTCCTCTGTTCCGGGACTTTTCCGGAGCCCAGAGGGTTCATCCACAGGCGGCGCATTCATCCACAGATTTGCCGATTCGCTCCGTCTCCGCTTCCGGCAGGCCCGCTGGGCCCGCAAGCTGAGCGCCATGAACGACGTCCTGGCCCTCGTCGACGATCCCGCCCTGACGGCGAGTCTGCACCGCGTGGCCGCCGCCACCGACCGCACCGTCGGCGCGGCGGCGACGCCACCGCCGCGCAGAACCTGGCTCGACGCGGGACTCGTCGTGGTCGACCGGAGCGCAGCCCTGCTCTGCGCGCAGCAGCTCCCCCGTCGCGGCGGAATCGTCCTGGTCACCGCCGGCGGGGCCGACCTCCCCGATTGGCAGGCCGCCACCGCCGTCGGGGCCGAACACGTCGTCGGCCTGCCCGACGACGAAGTCGAACTGCTCACGGTGCTCGGCACCGCCGCCGAACCCGACACCGGCAGTGGACACGTCGTCGCCGTACTCGGCGGTTGCGGCGGGGCCGGCGCCTCCACGTTCGCGGCCGCCCTGGCATGGACCGTCGCCGCCTTCCGACGTAGTGCAGGGGCACTCCTCGTCGACGGTGATCCCCTGGGTGGAGGATTGGACGTCCTCACCGGAATCGAGGAGCGGCCGGGCGTCCGCTGGTCCGGCCTCGCCGTCGATCGGGGCCGGCTCTCCGCCCGGTCCCTGCGGGACGCGGTGCCCGAATGGCTCCCGGGACTCGGCGTGCTGTCCGCAGATCGCGAGTCCACGTCCGAACCGGCCCCCGCCGCCGTCACCGCGGTGCTCGACACCGTCCGTCGCTCGGGCGACGTGGTGGTGTGCGACGTGCCGCGCAGCCGCGGGCCGGCCGCCGAGGCGATGGTGGCGGCCGCCGACCTGGCCGTGCTGGTGGTCCCCGCCCGTGTGCGTGCCGCCCTCGCCGCGGGACGGGTCGCCGGCTGGGTCGCCGACCAGAACACCAACCAGGGAATCGTCGTGCGCGGCCCGGCCCCCGGCGGACTGCGCGGCCGGGACGTCGCCGAGGTGGTGGGGTTGCCGCTGCTCGCCACGATGCGCGCGCAGCCCGGCCTTGCCGAGACACTCGAACGCGGTGGACTGCGGCTCGGACGTCGCTCGCCTCTCGTCCACGCCGCCGAGTCGGTCCTCGACGTGCTGGCCGGTCCCGAGCCGGGATCGCGGTGGGCAGCATGAGCGCCGTCCTCACTGCCGAGCTGCTCGACCGGGTCCGCGAACGTCTCGCGACGGAGGCCGGCGAGCTTACACCGGACCGGGTCGCCGCCGCGTTGCGCGCCGAATCCGGCGGGGTCCTCGGCGATTTCGATCTGCTCACGGCCTTGCGGCACCTGCAGACCGAGTTGTCCGGCGCCGGACCGCTCGAAGCGCTGCTCGCCGAACCCGGCGTCACCGACGTACTCGTCACCGCCCCCGACCGCGTCTGGGTCGACCGCGGCGGCGGGCTGCGGCTCACTCCCGTCGCCTTTCCCGACGAGGCGTCGGTGCGACGACTGGCCCAGCGCCTCGCGCTGTTCGCGGGGCGGCGGCTCGACGACGCCCAACCGTGGGTCGACGGCCGGCTGCCCGGGCACGGCGAATTCGGGGTCCGCCTGCATGCCGTCCTCGCGCCCGTCGCGCAGGGCGGCACGTGCCTGTCGCTACGGGTGCTGCGGCCCGCCACCCAGGGACTCGACGCGCTGCGCGACCGCGGCGCCGTCGACCCGCACGCGTACGGGTTGCTGCGCCGGATCGTCGCCGCCCGGCTCGCCTTCCTCGTCGTCGGGGGTACGGGGGCGGGCAAGACCACCCTGCTCGCGGCGCTGCTCGGCACCGTGGATCCGGGCGAGCGGATCGTGTGCGTCGAGGACGCGGCGGAACTGGCGCCCGCTCATCCCCACGTCGTGCGGCTCGTCGCGCGGGCCGCGAACGTCGAGGGGGTCGGGGAGGTCGCGGTGCGCGATCTCGTCCGGCAGGCGCTGCGAATGCGACCCGACCGCATCGTCGTCGGTGAGGTGCGCGGTGCCGAGGTCGTGGATCTGCTGACAGCGCTGAACACCGGTCACGACGGGGGCGCGGGCACCGTGCACGCCAATTCTCCGGACGAGGTGCCGGCGCGGCTCGAAGCCCTCGCCGCGCTCGGCGGTCTGGACCGCGCCGCCCTGCACAGTCAGCTCGTCGCAGCGGTGCAGGTGGTCCTGCACGTGCACCGCACCCCCGACGGCACCCGTCGGCTGACGGAGATCGGTGTCGTGCAGCGGGACGAGGTCTCGGGGGTCGTCGTCGCACCCGCGTGGACCCACGGGCGCGGCACGCAGGCCGGCATGGACCGGCTCGAACAGCTCTTCCGGCGACGGGAGGTGCCGTGACCGCGACTACCTTGTGCCTGGCCGCGGCCCTGCTGGTCGCACCGGCGACGGTCGCCGCGCCGCGCCTGCGGTCGTTGCGCACGACAGTCGTCGCCGGACGGCCGTGGCGACCGCCGCAGGAGGTGACGGCAGTGCTGTGCGTCCTCCCGGTGTTGTCGGTCGGCGTCGCGCCGGCCGTCGCGGCGGCGATCGTCGCGGGCACCACCGTGCGCCGGGTACGGCGACGCCGCCGCGACCGAGCCCGTGACGCCGAACAGCGCGCCCTCCTCGCCGGTCTCGAAACCGTCGTCGCCGAGTTGGAGGTGGGCACCCATCCGGCTGACGCGTGTGCGACGGCGGCACGGGAGACGACCGGGCCCACTGCCGACGCCTTCCGCGTCGCGGCGGCGCGGGCACGGCTCGGCGGAAGCGCGGCCGACGGCCTGCGTGCGGTAGCCCGCGCGACGGAGCCGTCCGGAATCGCCGCGTCGCTCGATCGGGTCGCCGGGGCCTGGGAGGTGTCCGACCGGTACGGGCTGGCGCTGGCGCAACTCCTCGCGGCCGCACGAGCAGATCTGTCCGGTCGTATGCGTCTGCGCTCACGCACCGAGGCGGGCCTGGCGGGGGCCCGCGCGACGGCGGCGGTGCTCGCGGCTCTGCCGGCGCTCGGGGTGGCGCTCGGGCAGATGATGGGGGCGGCGCCGGTGTCGGTGCTGCTCGGCGACGGTGTCGGCGGGGTGCTGCTGGTGGTGGGCACCGTGCTGGCGTGCGCCGGACTGCTGTGGACCGATCGGATTGCGACGCGGGCGGCATCGTGACGGTAGCGCTGGTGTGCCTGGCCGCGGCACTCGTGATCCTGCCGGACCTGCGGACGCGACGGTGCCGGACTGCCGGGGCCGCGACCCCCGGGGGAGCCACCGGATCCGGCGGCGCCCCGGACGACCCGCATGCCGTGCCGGCCGCATTCGACCTGATGGCCGCCTGCCTGCGTGCCGGCCTTCCGACGGCGACGGCGGCCCGGGCGGTGGCCGATTCGGCGCCCCCGGCGCTGGCACTGGCCCTGCGACGGGGCGCCGACCGGCTCGAGCTCGGGGCGGCGCCGTCGGACGCGTGGAGCGGTCTCGGTGAGGCGACGGCCGACGGATCCGACGACGAGACGGAGGCGCTGGAGGCCTTCGCTCGCGCCGCGCGGCGATCGGCACGATCCGGCGCGCCGCTGTCGGGCATCGTCGCCGAGGTGGCGGAACGGCAGCGCGAACGAGCGGAGGACCGGGCGGCTGCAGCCGTCGAGCGCGCCGGGGTTCTGGTCAGCGGCCCCCTGGGCCTGTGCTTCCTGCCGGCGTTCGTGTGCCTGGGCATCGTGCCCGTCGTGATCGGGCTCGCGGGCCGCGTGCTCGGTGAGGGGCTGTTGTGAGACGTCGGTGCGGACGGTCCGCGCCGGAGGAGGGGAGGAACCATGGTAGGCAACGGGATTCGTGCGATCGTGCAACGGCTGAGCGGTGCGGTCGCTGCGGAGGACGGGATGTCCACCGCGGAGTACGCGATCGGCACGATCGCCGCGGCGGCGTTCGGGGCCGTGCTCTACACGGTCGTCACCGGCGACAACATCGTCACTGCGCTCACCGGCATCGTCGAGCGCGCACTGAACACGGCGGTGTGAGCGGGGACGACGGTGGGGTGACCGTCGAGGCGGCGATCGCCCTCACCGCACTGGTGAGCGTTCTCGTGCTGTGTCTCGGTGCGGTGCTGTGCGTTTCGAGTCAGCTCCGGTGTCAGGACGCGGCACGGGAGGCCGCCCGGCTCGCGGCCCGCGGCGACGGGGCGCGGGCGGTGGAGGTGGCGGCGCGGATCGCGCCGGAGGGCGCACGGATCTCCGTGCGCCCCGACGGGGACCTCGTCGTGGCGACGGTGACAGCGGACGGTCCGCTGCTGCCGGCGGTGACGCTCACCGCGGAGGCCGTGGCGGCGTTCGAACCGGAAGTGGCGCAGTGACATTCCGGGACGATCGGGGGAGTGCGAGTGTGGTGGGGTGTTTCGTTGCGGTCGCGCTGATCGCGGTCACCGGGCTGCTCGTACAGATCGGTGCGGGGGTCGCGACGCGGCATCGGGCGCAGGCAGCGGCCGACCTGGCGGCCCTCGCGGTGGCCGGCGCACTCGACCGCGGGGCGGGTACCGCCTGCGCGGAGGCGAACCGGATCGCGGCGCGGATGCGGGTGCAGGTGCGTTCGTGCACCGTCGACGGCTGGGACGCCGTCGTCGAGGTCGAGGCCGCGGTGTCGCTGCCGGGCGGGCGGCAGGCCCGGGCGATCGCGCGGGCGGGACCGGTCGAGTGAGCCGGTCAGGCGAGGGCGTCGAGCACCGCGCCCAGCAGCGCGATCGCGCCGGCTTTGTCGAGCGGGTCGTTGCCGTTGCCGCATTTGGGGGAGTACACGCACGACGGGCAGCCGGCGGCGCACTCGCAGGCCGTCACGGCCGCGCGGGTCGCACCGAGCCATTCGGCGAGGCGCGCGTAACCGCGGTCGGCGAAGCCCGCGCCGCCGGGATGCCCGTCGTAGACGAAGACGGTGGGCAGCCCGGTGTCCGGGTGCACGGCCGTGGACACACCGCCGATGTCCCAGCGGTCGCACGTCGCCACCAACGGCAGCAGCCCGATCGCGGCATGCTCGGCGGCGTGCAGCGCGCCGGGGACCCGCTCCGGTCCGATTCCGCACCGGTCGAGCAGTTCGGGGGTGACGGTGTACATCACTGCGCGCGTGGGCAGGCACTGCGACGGCATGTCGAGTTCGGTGCTGTCGAGAACCTCGCCCGACGGCAGCCGCCGCAGGTAGGAGACCACCTGATGGGTCACCTCCACCTCGACGAGGGCCACGGTCACCGGGCCGAGCGAGCGCTGCTCCGTCACGGCGGTCACGACGATGTCGGTGATCTCCCGTGCGGACGTGGACCATTCGGGGTCCTCGGAGTGCACGAGCGCGATCCCGTCGTCGAGGTGCAACTCGTCGACGACGAACGACTCGCCGCGGTGCAGGTACACCGCGCCCGGATGCACGGTCGCCGGCGCGCGGCCGCCGTCGACGGTGCCGAGCATCCGTCCGGTGTCCGATTCGACGATGGCGATCTGGGTGCCGATGCCGCCGCGGATATCGATGTCGGAGTGCGGACGGGTGTCGGGGGTGACGAACCAGCCGTGCGGGCGCCGCCGGATCGCGCCCTGGGCGGCCAGGGCGGCGAGTACGTCGGCCGCACCGAACTCCTCGACCTCGGCATCGGTGAGCGGCAGCTCGAGCGCGGCGCACAGCAGTTGCGGACCGAGCACGTACGGGTTGGTGGGATCGGTGACCGTCGCCTCGACGGGCTTGTCGAGCAGCGCCGCCGGATGGTGCACGAGGTAGGTGTCGAGGGGATCGTCGCGGGCGACGAGCACGACCAGCGATCCCGCGCCGCGGCGGCCGGCCCGGCCGGCCTGCTGCCAGAACGATGCGACGGTGCCCGGGAATCCAGCGACGACGACGGCGTCGAGGCCGGCGATGTCCATGCCGAGTTCGAGTGCGTTGGTGCTGGCGGCACCGAGCAGGCGACCGTCCGCCAGAGCCGCCTCGAGCTCGCGCCGTTCCTCGGCGAGGTAGCCGGCGCGGTACGCGGCGACACGATCGACGAGTTCGGGGGCGGCCTCGGCGAGCAGCCGCTGCGCGCCGAGCGCGGTGAGCTCGGCACCGCGCCGGGACCGTACGAAGGCGAGGGTGCGGGCACCTTCGACGACGAGGTCGGCGAGGATGCGCGCCGCCTCGGTTCCGGCGGCGCGGCGCACCGGGGCGCCGTTCTCACCGGTCACCTGCTCGAGCAGTGGCGGTTCCCACAGCGCGACGGTGCGCGGCCCGTGCGGGGAGCCGTCCTCGGTCACCTCCCGGCAGGGCGCGCCGACGAGCCGGGACGCCGCGGCGCCGGGGTCGGCGGTCGTGGCGGAGGCGAGGACGAAGACCGGTCGGGCGCCGTAGCGTGCGGCGATCCGTCGCAGCCGGCGCAGTACCAGAGCCACGTTGGAGCCGAAGACGCCGCGATAGGAGTGGCACTCGTCGACCACGACGTAGCGCAGTCGCCGGAAGAACCGGGACCAGCGGGCGTGCCCGGGCAACATCGACATGTGCAGCATGTCGGGGTTGGTGAAGATCCACCGCGAGTGGCTGCGCGCCCACTGCCGCAGTTCGGTGGAGGTGTCGCCGTCGTAGGCACACGCGTGCACCCGACCGAGTTCGGGTTCGGCGGTGGTCACGTCGGTGACGGCGCGCAACTGGTCCGCACACAGTGCCTTCGTGGGGGAGAGGTACAGCGCGGTGGCGTGCGGGTCCTCGACGAGTGCGGTGAGCACGGGCAACTGGTAGGCGAGGGACTTGCCCGAGGCGGTGCCGGTGGAGACGACGACGTGCTCCCCTCCGGTTGCGAGGTCGGCGGCCGCCCTCTGGTGGCTCCACGGCTGGGGCACGCCCGTCGCGCGCAGGGCCCGGACGACGGCGTCGGACGCCCAGTCCGGCCAGTCGGTGTGCCGCACGTCGCGGGCGGGCAGTTCCGCGCTGTGGGTGAGGGGGTGCTCCGTGGCCGGCGTGCCCGCGAGAACTCGTTCGAGCAGTTCGTGGCCGAAGCTCGTCGGCCCGTCGCCGACGGGACGGCGGTGCGGCGAGCTGGTCACACGGGTACTCCGGAGGATGCGGTCGGGATGGGAAACCAGCGTAGTCGGCCGTCGTTCCCGGCGTTCGGTCGGTGTCCGGCCCGCGCGCGGGTTAACATCGATGTAACCGTACCGACGAGTAATCGTACCGTCGGTATGTACAAGATCAAATTTTCGGGCGAATTGTGCGCCCTCCTACTGTTGTCGGCGCCCGGAACGTGGTTCACTGACATCGGTCGCAGCTTCTGTGTTCGGTGACTTGAGAAAGTGCACGGCTCGCAGGATCGATGGTTGCGAGCGCGGTGCTTTGCTCTTCCTGTGGGGGGATCAAGAAGTACAGCGGTCGGAACCGGCCCGGCGGCTCGCTCGCCCGCGAACCGCCGCATCCGGTGTTAGAAAGAGAAGGAAAAGCATGGCACAGGGCACTGTGAAGTGGTTCAACGCGGAGAAGGGCTTCGGCTTCATCGCTCCCGAGGACGGCTCCGCCGACGTTTTCGTCCACTACTCGGAGATCCAGGGCAGCGGCTTCCGCACCCTGGAGGAGAACCAGCGCGTGGAGTTCGAGGTCGGCCAGGGCACCAAGGGCCCGCAGGCCACCGGCGTTCGCGCGCTCTGATCGTCGACGCTCCTGCCGGAGCGTGACGTGACTCGGTCCGCAAGGACCGAAGCCTCGATCGTCCCCCGTCACCATCGGTGATGGGGGACGATCTGTTTCTGCGGGAGGCAGCGAAGGAAGGACGGGGGAGTGAGTCAACTGTCGTTCTTCGGGGCCGAGGAGATGCCACCGGACCCGGCCGACCTCGGTGGTCTGCTGGCGGCGCACGGGCACGCGGTGGTCTCCGGCGACGGCGCGCGGATCTCGGTGGTCGTGGACGAGCCGTGGCGGGCGGACGCGATCGCGGAACTGATGGCGCAGGCCGCGCTGTCCCCGGAGGTGACCCGCACGGACGAGGGACATCCGCTGGTGCGCACCGCCGCCCTGCCCGAACTGGTCCCGATCGCGGCCGAATGGACGCGGGGCGCGGTGAAGGCGGTGCCGGCGGGATGGGTGCCGGGTTCGCGAGCCCTGCGGGCGTGGGTGCTCGCGGCCGGTCGTGTCGAGGTCGAGGGCGAACGCTACGTTCTGGGGCTGGATCCGCACGCCCCGGACACCCACGCGGTGCTGGCCCAGTCGCTGATGCGTGCCGGGATCGCGCCGACGCTGATCGGCACCCGTGGCGCCGGACCGGGCCTGCGGGTGTCCGGGAGACGGCGATTGACGCGTCTCGTCGAGAACATCGGGGCGCCCCCGGACGACCCCCGCGCGCGGCAGATCTGGCCACGCGTGCAGTAGGCGCCGCATCACACGTGACAGGCCTTCCGTTGCAGGTGTGCGACCCTGTGTATGGCCGCGTCCGGGGAACGGGTCGGTATACATGTCTTCAGAGAAGCGGGACATGTCAGCGAACAGGGAAGGTGCGGCAGCGCTGTGGCAGCACGGGACAACAGCACGTCGAACGGCTCGTCGGGCACGCGTCGGCTCGTCATCGTCGAGTCCCCGACCAAGGCGAAGAAGATCGCGCCCTACCTGGGCCGCGACTACGTCGTCGAGGCGTCCGTCGGGCACATCCGCGACCTGCCCCGCGGGGCCGCCGACGTGCCGGCCAAGTACAAGGGCGAGTCGTGGGCCCGCCTCGGCGTGAACGTCGACCACGGTTTCGAGCCGCTGTACGTCGTCAGTCCCGAGAAGAAGTCCAAGGTCACCGAGCTGAAGGGGCTGCTGAAGGACGCCGACGAGCTGTACCTCGCGACCGACCCCGACCGGGAGGGCGAGGCCATCGCCTGGCACCTGCTCGAGACGCT
Source organism: Rhodococcus indonesiensis (assembly GCF_047782815.1). Lineage (NCBI taxonomy): Bacteria > Bacillati > Actinomycetota > Actinomycetes > Mycobacteriales > Nocardiaceae > Rhodococcus > Rhodococcus indonesiensis. The sequence goes on from NZ_CP180630.1 coordinate 570,963, forward strand.
CAAGCCGAAGGTCCCGGTCCGCCGGATGGTGTTCCACGAGATCACCGAGCCGGCCATCAGAGCCGCCGCGGAGCACACCCGCGACCTCGACAACAACCTGGTCGACGCGCAGGAGACCCGCCGGATCCTCGACCGCCTCTACGGCTACGAGGTCAGTCCGGTGCTGTGGAAGAAGGTCATGCCGCGGCTGTCGGCCGGCCGCGTGCAGTCCGTCGCCACCCGGGTCATCGTCCAGCGCGAACGTGAGCGCATGGCTTTCCGGTCCGCGACGTACTGGGACATCGCCGCCACCCTCGACGCCAGCCCCCGATCGTTCGGGGCGCGGCTCGTCGGTGTCGACGGCGCCCGCGTCGCCGCCGGCCGCGATTTCGGTGCCGACGGCCAGTTGAAGTCCACCGGCGTCGTCGTGCTCGACGAGGCGTACGCGCGACGGCTCGCCGACGCTCTGCACGGCGTGGACCTGACGGTGACGTCGGTCGAGAGCAAGCCGTACACGCGCAAGCCGTACGCCCCGTTCATGACGTCGACGCTGCAGCAGGAGGCGGGCCGCAAGCTGCGGTTCTCGTCCGAGCGCACGATGCGCATCGCCCAGCGCCTGTACGAGAACGGCTACATCACGTACATGCGTACCGACTCGACGACCCTGTCCGAGAGCGCGATCGCCGCCGCCCGGGCGCAGGCCACCGAGTTGTACGGCGCGGAGTACGTGCACGCCACCCCGCGGCAGTTCACCCGCAAGGTCAAGAACGCGCAGGAGGCCCACGAGGCGATCCGCCCGGCCGGCGACGTGTTCGCCACGCCCGGCGAACTGCACTCGCGTCTCGACACCGACGAGTACCGCCTCTACGAACTCATCTGGCAGCGCACCGTCGCCTCCCAGATGGCCGACGCGCGGGGCACGACCCTGACGCTGCGCATCACCGGCACCGCCGCGAGCGGCGAGGAATGCACGTTCTCGTCGTCCGGCCGCACCATCACCTTCCCCGGCTTCCTGAGGGCGTACGTCGAGAGCGTCGACGAGGAAGCCGGCGGCCAGTCCGACGACGCCGAATCCCGGCTGCCGAACCTGTCCGAGGGGCAGCGCGTCACCGCGACGAAGCTCGATCCGGACGGTCACTCGACCAATCCGCCGGCTCGCTACACCGAGGCCAGCCTGATCAAGGCCCTCGAGGACCTCGGCATCGGCCGGCCGTCGACGTACGCGTCGATCATCAAGACCATCCTCGACCGCGGCTACGTCTACAAGCGGGGTAGCGCCCTGGTCCCGTCGTGGGTGGCGTTCGCGGTCATCGGGCTCCTCGAGGCGCATTTCGGGCGCCTCGTCGACTACGGGTTCACGGCTGCCATGGAGGACGACCTCGACGAGATCGCGGGCGGTCACGAGCAGCGCACCGACTGGCTGTCGAGCTTCTACTTCGGTGGCGCCCACGGAGCCGAGAACTCGGTGGCGCGCGAGGGCGGCCTGAAGAAGATGGTGGGGGAGAACCTCGAGGACATCGACGCCCGCGAGATCAATTCCATCCGGTTGTTCGACGACGCCGAGGGACGGGAGATCCGCGTGCGCGTCGGCCGGTTCGGCCCCTACCTCGAGCGGATGGTTGCCGATCCCGACGCGCCTGACGGGGAACCGGTCTCCCAGCGCGCGAACCTGCCCGACGACCTGCCGCCGGACGAGCTGACGCTCGAGTATGCGGAGAAGCTGTTCTCGACCCCGCAGGAGGGCCGGGTCCTCGGCGCCGACCCGGTCACCGGCAACGAGATCGTCGCGCGGGAGGGCCGCTTCGGTCCGTATGTGACCGAGTTGCTGCCGGAGCCGGAGCCGGAGCCGGAACCCGACATCACGCCGATCCCGGTCGAGGAATCGCCCGCGGCGGGCGGCACCAGCACCACCGCCACGGCCGTGGCGAAGAAGGCTGCGAAGAAGGCACCGGCGAGGAAGGCCACCAAGAAGGCGGCCGGTCCCAAGCCGCGGACGGCGTCGCTGCTCAAGTCGATGGAACTGTCGACGGTGACGCTCGAGGACGCACTGCGGCTGCTGTCGTTGCCGCGGGTCGTCGGGGTCGACCCTGCGACGGGTGAGGAGATCACCGCCCAGAACGGTCGCTACGGCCCGTACCTGAAGAAGGGCACCGACTCGCGGTCGCTGGCGAACGAGGAACAGATGTTCACCGTCACCCTCGAGGAGGCGCTGAAGATCTACTCCGAGCCGAAACGACGCGGACGGCAGGCCGCCGCTACGCCGCCGCTGCGGGAACTGGGCACCGACCCGGTCAGCGGCAAGCCGATGGTGATCAAGGACGGCCGCTTCGGCCCGTACGTCACGGACGGCGAGACCAACGCGAGCCTCCGCAAGGGCGACGAGGTCGACAGCATCACCGACGAGCGGGCCTCCGAGTTGCTCGCGGATCGTCGTGCCCGCGGTCCGGCGAAGAAGACCGCCAAGAAGACCGCTGCGAAGAAGGCTCCCGCGAAGAAGACGGCGGCGAAGAAGACCGCGGCCAAGAAGACGACTGCGAAGAAGACCGCCGCGAAGAAGGAGTGACCTCCGGGGTACGGCGTCATATCCTCGCCGTGTGTACCGCGAAGCGGCGTCCGGCATACCCGGTGTGCTCGTGTGGACGGCGACGAGGACCGCGGATTCGGCGGGAACGTCCGTGCTGCCCGACGGTTGCACGGACCTGATCTGGCACGAGGACGGCCTCCTCGTCGCCGGACCGGACACCCGAGCGCAGTTCTCCGACCTGGGTACCCGCCGTGACCTGACCGCCGTGCGTTTCGGCCCCGGCGTGGGGCCGGCGGTGCTCGGCGTGGACGCGGCCGAGTTACGCGACGCACGCGTACCGCTGGACCACATCCGGCCCGGCGCACACGTTCGTCGCCTGGTGTCGGACGCGGAGTCCGACCCGGTCGGTGCGCTTCTGCGCGAGACCCGGCGCCGTCTGGACGGCGTCGACCGCAGCGTCGAGACGGGCATCGCGGCGCAGCTCGGTGCCGGCGCGTCCGTCGCCGAGGTGGCGGGCTCGGCGGGCTGGAGTGTGCGCCGGCTGCACCGGCATGCGCTGCGCGCGTACGGCTACGGACCGAAGACGCTGGCACGAGTGCTGCGGTTCCGCCGCGCGGTAGGTCTCGCCCGCACCGGCCGACCGTTCGCCGACGTCGCGGCCGAGTGCGGCTTCAGCGACCAGGCTCATCTCGCACGGGAGGTCCGCGCCCTCTCCGGAACCACGCTCGGTGCGCTCCTCGGCTGAGCGGTCACCCGGGCAGGGACGCGAACAGTTCGATGCTGTGCCCGTCGGGATCGTGGACGCTCGCGTAGCGCTGCTTCCAGAACGCGTCCCACGGTTCGAGCGCGCTCGTGCATCCCGCCTCCAGCAAGTCGCGGTACGTCGCATCCACGCCTGCCGGTGAACCGCAGTCGAAGGCGAGCGCAGGGCCACCCGTTCCCGGCCGGAAGTCCGGATGGAAGGACCGGACCGACTCGACGGTGTCCCATGCCAAGCGGAGCCCACCTGGGAGTGTCGTTTCGAAATGCGGTTCGTCGGTACCGGCAGGAAGGTCCAATCCGAGGCGTCGATAGCAGTCGAAGGAACGGGTCATGTCGGCGACGACGAGCCCGACCAGGGCGAGTTGTGCAGTCATACCGGTGACGCTAGGTCGCGGTGACGTCACCGTCTTGAAGGTTTCGGACGGCCGACGCCTCGGCGGCGTCGGAGCCGGTCGCTACGCTGAGGCCATGCCCGGTGTCTTCGAACGTCTCGTCGGTCAGCGCGACGTGGAGACCGAACTGATCGCCGCGGCCACCGCGGCGCGCGGCGGTGGGGCCGGTTCCCGGATGACGCACTCGTGGCTGTTCACCGGCCCTCCCGGTTCCGGGCGGTCGATCGCGGCGCTCTGCTTCGCCGCTGCCCTGCAGTGCACCGATCCCGATGTCCCGGGTTGCGGTCGCTGCCACGCGTGCAGCACCACCATGGCCGGTACCCACGGCGACGTCCGTCGGGTCGTTCCAGAGGGGCTCACGATCAGTGTCAAGGCGATGCGCGACATCGTCCGGACCGCGTCGCGTCGTCCGAGCACCGGGCAGTGGCAGGTAGTGGTGATCGAGGATGCGGACCGTCTCACCGAGGGCGCCGCGAACGCACTGCTCAAGGTCGTCGAGGAACCGCCCGAGCGCACGGTGTTCCTCCTGTGCGCGCCGTCCGTCGATCCACAGGACATCTCCGTGACCCTGCGTTCACGATGCCGGCACGTCGCGCTCGTCACGCCCAACACGGACGCAATCGCTCGGGTGCTGCGCGAACGCGACGGACTCGACTCCGAGACCGCGAACTGGGCTGCATCGATCAGCGGGGGCCACGTGGGGCGGGCCCGACGTCTGGCCACCGACGAGACCGCTCGCACCAGCCGTCGACGTGCGCTGGATCTGGCCGCGGCGGTACTCCGCCCCGCCACCACGTACACCGCTGCGGACGAGCTGGTGCAGCGTGCGGAGGCGGAAGCCAAGGAGATCAGCGCCACGCGCGACGAACGGGAGACCGAGGAACTTCGGACCGCTCTCGGCGCCGGAGGCACCGGTAAGGGTGCCGCCGGGGCGCTCCGGGGCTCGGCGGGCGTCCTCAAGGACCTCGAACGCACCCAGAAGTCCCGACGTACCCGGACCGAGCGCGACATCATGGACCGCGCCCTCATCGATCTGGCCGGTCTGTACCGGGATGCGCTGGCACGTTCCCTGGGCGCTTCCGGCACCGCCAATCATCCCGACATGGCCGAGCGTGCCGCCGACCTGGCGTCGCGTGCCCGGCCGGAGGCGCTGCTGACCTGCATCGAGGCGATCCTCGAGTGCCGCGAGGTCCTCGCGCAGAACGTCAAGCCGCGCTTCGCGGTGGCCGCGATGGCGGCCCGGTTGAGCTCGGCCTTCCGGTAGGCGACGACGGGTGGTTTGCATTGGGCAGGGGGGTAGGCGCTAGACTCGTGCGCGCCGTCAGGCACGCTGCCTTAGCTCAGTCGGTAGAGCATTTCACTCGTAATGAAAAGGTCGCGAGTTCGATTCTCGCAGGCAGCTCCGAACGACGAAGGCCCTCCATCCCGAACGCGGATGGAGGGCCTTCGTCGTCGTGCGCACGTGCATTCTGCGGTCCGGTCGCCCCGGGCAAAAGTCGCCCGCCGCTGCGCTGCGTGCCGGATGATGGCGGGTGTGCTCCTGGAGATCTTCTCGATCGTTCTGATCGTCGGCGCCCTGGTCGTTCTCATCCCCACCGCGGTGCGCGTGTTCCGCCGGCGCGACGACGACCACTAGGCCGATCGTCGCTGCTCGGCACCCCGCTCAGGCGTCGCCGGCTCAGTACACTCGAACTATGAGTGAGTCGTTGAAGGAGCGGGTGCGAGCGAAGATTCTGCGCCAGCGCGGAGAAGACGGCGGGCGCCCCCTCGGGGACGCAGAAGGGGACAACCCCCGGCTCATCGACATCGGCCTCGATCTGGCACTGCTGGACCAGGCCGCCGAGGGAGACCCCGTTGTGGAAGAGCTGGCCGTGAAGTACTGGGTGCCCTGATGTCGTCCGGAAAAGCGGTTTGACCAGGCGATTTGGTAAGTCGCGCAATGTTCACGTAACTTATTCCAGGTCAGAGCGACACGGACACCGACCCGGCCCGCAGGGGCTTGGGACAACGAGGTTGGACGCAGGCGCCTGATTGTTCGGTTCGGGATCTTCTGGTAGGGTTCTGGGCCGTTGCTGATCCCACCGAGTGCGTCGGGTTTGTGCCCGTCGGGTGGTGTGGGTAGGCTGGAACGGTTGCCCCGGAGCGCCGCGGACGTTGGTTCGCGGGGTGATGGTGTGTGCGTGTTCTTTGAGAACTCAACAGTGTGCCGATGAATGTCAGTGCCAAATTTTTTATTTGGTGCGATCAGATCAGACGCCGACCATGGTGTCAAGCCGATGAGGTGTCGTGATGATCGTTGCTGACTGCCGCATTCTTCCGTCTGTGGTGGTCAGTGTTTTTGCTAGTTTGAGTTTTTTGCTAGTGATTCGGCTCTACGCTTATGGCTGATCAGCCCTTCGGGGTTTGGTTGAGAGTCTTCAACGGAGAGTTTGATCCTGGCTCAGGACGAACGCTGGCGGCGTGCTTAACACATGCAAGTCGAACGATGAAGCCCAGCTTGCTGGGTGGATTAGTGGCGAACGGGTGAGTAACACGTGGGTGATCTGCCCTGCACTTCGGGATAAGCCTGGGAAACTGGGTCTAATACCGGATAGGACCTTCTGCCGCATGGTGGGGGGTGGAAAGGTTTTCCGGTGCAGGATGGGCCCGCGGCCTATCAGCTTGTTGGTGGGGTAACGGCCCACCAAGGCGACGACGGGTAGCCGGCCTGAGAGGGCGACCGGCCACACTGGGACTGAGACACGGCCCAGACTCCTACGGGAGGCAGCAGTGGGGAATATTGCACAATGGGCGCAAGCCTGATGCAGCGACGCCGCGTGAGGGATGACGGCCTTCGGGTTGTAAACCTCTTTCAGTACCGACGAAGCGCAAGTGACGGTAGGTACAGAAGAAGCACCGGCCAACTACGTGCCAGCAGCCGCGGTAATACGTAGGGTGCGAGCGTTGTCCGGAATTACTGGGCGTAAAGAGCTCGTAGGCGGTTTGTCGCGTCGTCTGTGAAAACCCGCAGCTCAACTGCGGGCTTGCAGGCGATACGGGCAGACTTGAGTACTGCAGGGGAGACTGGAATTCCTGGTGTAGCGGTGAAATGCGCAGATATCAGGAGGAACACCGGTGGCGAAGGCGGGTCTCTGGGCAGTAACTGACGCTGAGGAGCGAAAGCGTGGGTAGCGAACAGGATTAGATACCCTGGTAGTCCACGCCGTAAACGGTGGGCGCTAGGTGTGGGTTTCCTTCCACGGGATCCGTGCCGTAGCTAACGCATTAAGCGCCCCGCCTGGGGAGTACGGCCGCAAGGCTAAAACTCAAAGGAATTGACGGGGGCCCGCACAAGCGGCGGAGCATGTGGATTAATTCGATGCAACGCGAAGAACCTTACCTGGGTTTGACATACACCGGACCGCCCCAGAGATGGGGTTTCCCTTGTGGTCGGTGTACAGGTGGTGCATGGCTGTCGTCAGCTCGTGTCGTGAGATGTTGGGTTAAGTCCCGCAACGAGCGCAACCCTTGTCCTGTGTTGCCAGCAAGTCAAGTTGGGGACTCGCAGGAGACTGCCGGGGTCAACTCGGAGGAAGGTGGGGACGACGTCAAGTCATCATGCCCCTTATGTCCAGGGCTTCACACATGCTACAATGGCCGGTACAGAGGGCTGCGATACCGCGAGGTGGAGCGAATCCCTTAAAGCCGGTCTCAGTTCGGATCGGGGTCTGCAACTCGACCCCGTGAAGTCGGAGTCGCTAGTAATCGCAGATCAGCAACGCTGCGGTGAATACGTTCCCGGGCCTTGTACACACCGCCCGTCACGTCATGAAAGTCGGTAACACCCGAAGCCGGTGGCCTAACCCCTCGTGGGAGGGAGCCGTCGAAGGTGGGATCGGCGATTGGGACGAAGTCGTAACAAGGTAGCCGTACCGGAAGGTGCGGCTGGATCACCTCCTTTCTAAGGAGCACTTCTCCCGTCGAGGGTTCACACAGGTGAAGTCCTCTCGGGCAGAGACTGTTTCGTTCCCACATGTGGAACGGCAGGAGCTCATGGGTGGAACGCTGGCAACCATCACCGCGCCGGCGGGGATCACATGTTCCCGTCGCGGTGGTTATATCGGTGCACTGTTGGGTCCTGAGAGAACACGCAATGTGTTTTGTCAGCGACGATGACCTGCGAAACAAGGAACTGGTTTTCTTGCGGTAGGGGTTGTTGTGTGTTGTTTGAGAACTGCACAGTGGACGCGAGCATCTTTGTTGTAAGTGTTTATGAGCGTACGGTGGATGCCTTGGCACCAGGAGCCGATGAAGGACGTGGGAGGCTGCGATATGCCTCGGGGAGCTGTCAACCGAGCTGTGATCCGAGGATTTCCGAATGGGGAAACCCAGCACGAGTGATGTCGTGTTACCCGCGCCTGAATATATAGGGCGTGTGGAGGGAACGTGGGGAAGTGAAACATCTCAGTACCCACAGGAAGAGAAAACAACATGTGATTCCGTGAGTAGTGGCGAGCGAAAGCGGAAGAGGCTAAACCGCGGGTGTGTGAGAGCTGGCAGGCGTTGCATCCGTGGGGTCGTGGGGCCCTTCTTCCCATCACTGTCATGGTGGGCGAGAGTAAGAAACCGGTGTGTTAGTCGAAGTGGTCTGGAACGGCCTGTCGTAGAGGGTGAGAATCCCGTAGACGAAAACACGCCGGCTCTCGTGGAGGGTACCCGAGTAGCAGCGGGCCCGTGAAATCTGCTGTGAATCCGTCGGGACCACCCGATAAGCCTGAATACTCCCTGGTGACCGATAGCGGACTAGTACCGTGAGGGAAAGGTGAAAAGTACCCCGGGAGGGGAGTGAAATAGTACCTGAAACCGTGCGCTTACAATCCGTCGGAGCCTTCGAGCAGTTTGGTCTGCTGGGGGTGACGGCGTGCCTTTTGAAGAATGAGCCTGCGAGTTAGTGGCATGTCGCGAGGTTAACCCGTGTGGGGTAGTCGTAGCGAAAGCGAGTCCGAACAGGGCGCTCGAGTGGCATGTTCTAGACCCGAAGCGGAGTGATCTACCCATGGCCAGGGTGAAGCGACGGTAAGACGTCGTGGAGGCCCGAACCCACTTAGGTTGAAAACTGAGGGGATGAGCTGTGGGTAGGGGTGAAAGGCCAATCAAACTCCGTGATAGCTGGTTCTCCCCGAAATGCATTTAGGTGCAGCGTCGCGTGTTTCTCACCGGAGGTAGAGCTACTGGATGGTCTAGGGGGCCCACAAGCTTACCGAAATCAGCCAAACTCCGAATGCCGGTGAGTGAGAGCGCGGCAGTGAGACTGCGGGGGATAAGCTTCGTAGTCGAGAGGGAAACAGCCCAGATCGCCGGCTAAGGCCCCTAAGCGTGTACTAAGTGGAAAAGGATGTGGGATCGCTGAGACAACCAGGAGGTTGGCTTAGAAGCAGCCACCCTTGAAAGAGTGCGTAATAGCTCACTGGTCAAGTGGTTCTGCGCCGACAATGTAGCGGGGCTCAAGTACACCGCCGAAGCCGCGGCACTCACATGAGTCTGCTCGAATCCTGCGGGGTTCGAGCCAGATGTGTGGGTGGGTAGGGGAGCGTCGTGCCGCCGGGGAAGCGCCGGAGTGATCCAGGTGTGGAGGCGGCGCGAGTGAGAATGCAGGCATGAGTAGCGAAAGACGAGTGAGAAACTCGTCCGCCGAATGACCAAGGGTTCCTGGGCCAGGTTAATCCGCCCAGGGTGAGTCGGGACCTAAGGCGAGGCCGACAGGCGTAGTCGATGGACAACGGGTTGATATTCCCGTACCCGTGTGAACGCGCCCCTGGTGAATCAGTGATGCTAACCGTCCTGAAGCCGGCCGGTTCCTTCGGGAATCGGTTGTGTGGATGCACGGGACCCGATCTGGTAGTAGCCAAGCGATGGGGTGACGCAGGAAGGTAGTGGGGCCGGTCAGTGGTTGTACCGGTGTAAGCCTGTAGGGCGTGACATAGGCAAATCCGTGTCACATCAAGCCTGAGAGGTGATGCGTAGCCGAATGAGGCGAATTCCATGATCCTATGCTGCCGAGAAAAGCCTCTAGCGAGCTTTCACACGGCCCGTACCCCAAACCGACACAGGTGGTCAGGTAGAGAATACCGAGGCGATCGAGAGAACTGTGGTTAAGGAACTCGGCAAAATGCCCCCGTAACTTCGGGAGAAGGGGGACCACGCCCGGTGAAGACCTTCGCGGTCGGAGCTGGGGGTGGTCGCAGAGACCAGAGAGAAGCGACTGTTTACTAAAAACACAGGTCCGTGCGAAGTCGTAAGACGAGGTATACGGACTGACGCCTGCCCGGTGCTGGAAGGTTAAGAGGACCGGTCAGCGGAGCGATCCGCGAAGCTGAGAATTTAAGCCCCAGTAAACGGCGGTGGTAACTATAACCATCCTAAGGTAGCGAAATTCCTTGTCGGGTAAGTTCCGACCTGCACGAATGGCGTAACGACTTCTCTGCTGTCTCAACCACAGACTCGGCGAAATTGCATTACGAGTAAAGATGCTCGTTACGCGCGGCAGGACGAAAAGACCCCGGGACCTTCACTACAGCTTGGTATTGGTGTTCGGTTCGGTTTGTGTAGGATAGGTGGGAGACTGGGAAGCCCGCACGCCAGTGTGGGTGGAGTCGTTGTTGAAATACCACTCTGATCGTATTGGACCTCTAACCTCGGACCCTGATCGGGTTCAGGGACAGTGCCTGGTGGGTAGTTTAACTGGGGCGGTTGCCTCCCAAAATGTAACGGAGGCGCCCAAAGGTTCCCTCAGCCTGGTTGGCAATCAGGTGGCGAGTGCAAGTGCACAAGGGAGCTTGACTGTGAGACCGACAGGTCGAGCAGGGACGAAAGTCGGGACTAGTGATCCGGCACCGGCATGTGGAAGCGGTGTCGCTCAACGGATAAAAGGTACCCCGGGGATAACAGGCTGATCTTCCCCAAGAGTCCATATCGACGGGATGGTTTGGCACCTCGATGTCGGCTCGTCGCATCCTGGGGCTGGAGTAGGTCCCAAGGGTTGGGCTGTTCGCCCATTAAAGCGGCACGCGAGCTGGGTTTAGAACGTCGTGAGACAGTTCGGTCTCTATCCGCCGCGCGCGTTAGAAACTTGAGGAAGGCTGTCCCTAGTACGAGAGGACCGGGACGGACGAACCTCTGGTGTGCCAGTTGTCCCGCCAGGGGCACGGCTGGTTGGCTACGTTCGGAAGGGATAACCGCTGAAAGCATCTAAGCGGGAAGCCTGTTCCAAGATGAGGTTTCTCACCCCCTCGAGGGGGTAAGGCCCCCGGCAGACCACCGGGTTGATAGGCCGGAACTGGAAGTGCGGCAACGCATGCAGGTGACCGGTACTAATAGGCCGAGGACTTACCACGAAGAAGCTACGCGTCCACTGTGCGGTATCTGAAACAGCACACTCGATTCACACGCTTTCCGTGAATCGAGTGAGGGCGAAGCCCCCCAGAAAGGGGGGAACAGCGTTCACTCGATCATTCACGAGCGAAGCGAGTGAGTGTGTGTCGTTTCGCAGAGTTACGGCGGCCATAGCGACAGGGAAACGCCCGGTCCCATTCCGAACCCGGAAGCTAAGCCTGTCTGCGCCGATGGTACTGCACCCGACAGGGTGTGGGAGAGTAGGACACCGCCGAACACCCGTTACCGGAAGCCCCCCGACACTGTCGGGGGGCTTCCGGCATTTCCGGAGCAGATACCCGATTCGACGGAGCCCGCGGCGACCGTACGACCGGAGGTGTCCGCTCAGTCGACGAGTGCCTCGCGCCGCCGCCACAGTCGGGCGACAGTCCACGGTCCGAACGCGAGCGAGACGACATTGATGCCCGTCTCGACTGCGATTTCGGTAGTCATTCGCCGGTAGTTGCCGTGCTCGATATTCCACAGCGTGTCCATGGCTCCGAGGAATGTCATCGCGCCGCCGGCCGCGATCCCCAGCGGGACGGCGAGTGACCGCCCCCTCGTCAGGTGCCAGGCGCTCACTGCGAAACTCGCGGCCATCAGCCCGTCAGCGGCCGGGAATGCGTTCTCGAACGCGATGTACGAGGGGTCGTCGGACGATCTGACATGTCCGGCGGTGAAGTAGTCGAGCCAGTACAACGCGACGCCGGTGGCGACGCTGCCCATCGCAGCCGCGTGCAGCAGGTCACTACGGGCCGGTCGTCGCCTCATCGCAACCTCCTCCAGCCCTTCCTCCCTCGGTCTCTTCGAGTATGGCTTCCCCCAGTGTCTGCAGACCGTCGTTTGCCTGGCGGCCTTCGGTAGGGGCACAGGGCCGGGTGGCACTCCACCGCCGGCCTGCTGTATAAATACATCTTGTGTCTATGTCGTATTCAGCGGCCGAGTCGGTCTATCGCGAGGTCAAGGAGCTGATCCTGTCGGGTGAGTTGCCCGGCGGTGATCTGATCAGCGAAGGGGAGATCGCGGCTCGGATGTCGTGCAGCCGTACCCCGGTGCGCGAGGCCTTCCTCCGCCTCGAGGCCGAGGGCTGGATGCGTCTGTACCCCAAGCGCGGCGCACTGGTAGTTCCGGTGGCGGACGGGGAGGCCGAGCACGTCGTCGATGCGCGACGGTTGCTCGAGACCCACGCGGTGCGCGCTGTCACCTCCGCTCCGCCGGCACGAGAGCAACTCGAACGTACCTTGCGCGCAAGCCTGGACAAGCAGCGCGAACTTGCCGAGCGTGGTGACGTCGGTGGCTTCAGCGGTGCCGACGCGGATTTCCACCGCAACATCGTGGCCGCGGGCGGCAATCCGCTTCTCGACACCTTCTATGCCGGCCTGCGGGAACGCCAGCGACGGATGACGGCCCGTTCTGTCGCCCGGGATCCGGCGCAGCTGCAGAAGATCATCGCCGACCATGCGCATCTGGTGGATCTCGTCGCCGCCGGGGATGCCGACGCGTTCGACGAGGCGCTCGAGGTGCACATGCGCGAGGTGCACGGACTCGGAGGGGGACGACTGTGACCGCAACTGCCACCGAACCGGGTCGTCTGCCCACTGCTGGTACGGATGCCGTTCCCCGCAGGGCGTGGCTGCTCGTGGCCGCCGCGATGTTCGCTGTCGCGTGGGGCGGCAACGAGTTCACCCCGCTGCTGGTGATGTACCGGCTCGAACACGGTTTCGCGCCGGTCGTCGTCGACCTGTTCCTCTTCGCCTATGTCCTGGGCATCGTGCCGGCCCTGCTCGTCGGCGGTCCGCTCTCCGACCGGCTCGGTCGTCGGCCTGTCATGGTGCCCGCACCGTTCGTCGCCCTCGTCGGTTCCGCGGTGCTCGCCCTCGGATCGGACTCCGCGCCGCTGCTCATCCTCGGCCGCATCCTCTGCGGGATCGCGCTCGGACTGGGCATGGCGGTCGGTGGCAGCTGGCTGAAGGAACTGTCCGACCCGCGCTGGGACCCGCGCGCGACGGCCGGAGCCGGTGCGCGACGGGCCGCGATGAGCCTGACCGCCGGCTTCGGTGTCGGTGCCGGCATCGCGGGTGCCCTCGCCCAGTGGGCCCCGATGCCGAGTGCCCTGTCCTACTTCGTGCATATCGGGCTGAGTATCGGCGCAGGTGCGGCACTGCTGCGGACGCCGGAGACCCGCCCGGCGCAGCCGGAAGCGGAACGGACCGCGCTGCGGGAAGACCTGAAGATCCCGGCGGCCGGGCACGCCCGCTTCCTGTTCGTGATCGCCCCCGTCGCCCCCTGGGTGTTCGGCGCCGCCAGTTCGGCGTACGCGATCCTGCCGGCGCTGATGACCGGACACAGCGGCGACGCCCCGATCGCGTTCTCGGCGCTGCTGTGCGTCGTCGCCCTCGGTGCCGGTTTCGCGATCCAGTCGCTGGGCCGCCGGATCGACACCCCCCACAATGCCCGTGCGGTAGCGGTGGCACTGACGCTGCTCGTGGTGGGGATGGTCACGGCGGCGGCCGCGGCTGCCGCCCTGACCGTGCCGCTGGCCCTGCTGGCCGCGGTCGTCCTGGGCTGCGGCTACGGCATGGCGCTGGTGTCGGGCCTGCAGGAAGTGCAGCGTATCGCCCGCCCCGACGACCTCGCCGGGCTCACCGCGGTGTTCTATTCGCTGAGCTATCTCGGCTTCGCGGTACCCGCGGTGATGGTGTACCTGTCGCAGACGTACCCGGTCCTGACCTACCCGGCGATGTTCGTCGTGGGCGCGGTCGCGGCGGCCGCGTGCCTGGTGCTCGTCCTGGCGAAATGGCAGGCACACCTGCCGGAGCGAGCGTCGGCCTGACGTCTCACGGCTCGGGCATCGGCGGCAGTGCCTTCTCGGCGAGCCACGCGTCCCACAGCGGACGCAGCGGTGCGTCCGCGAACCGGGCCGCGAGGTCGGTGAACTGCTCGGTGGTGACGGTCGCGTGCCGGTGGTCCGCGGTCCACTGCCGAAGCAGCGCGAAGAACTTCTCGTCGCCGAGGCGCAGGCGCAGCGCGTGCAGTGTCAGGGCGCCCCGCTTGTAGACGCGGTCGTCGAACATGAGGTCCGGCCCGGGGTCGCCGAGGAGGATGTCCTGAGGTTTGCGGCCGAGCCCGCGGTGTGCCTCCTCGGCGATCGTGTGCGCGGACGGCCCGTCGGAGTTCTCCGACCACAGCCACTCCGCGTAGCAGGCGAAGCCCTCGTTCAGCCAGATGTCGCGCCACCGTGACGGGGTGAGGCTGTTGCCGAACCACTGGTGCGCGAGTTCGTGCGCGACGAGCCGCTCTTCGCTCCGGCTGCCGTCGCAGTGGTTCGCGCCGAAGATCGACAGGGTCTGCGCCTCGATCGGGATCTCGAGTTCGTCCTCGGTGACGACGACGCTGTAGTGCGGGAACGGGTACGGCCCGAAGAGCCGGCAGAAGACCTCCATCATCTGTGGTTGCCGGCCGAAGTCCCGGTCGAAGTTCGCCCGCAGACGCGGCGGATGCACCGCGACGAGCGGCACCGGTGTCTCGGACATCGTGCGGGTCTCGTAGTTCCCGATCTGCACCGTGGCGAGATAGGTCGCCATCGGTTCCGGCTGCTCGTACACCCAGGTGGTCTGGCTGGCCCTCGTCGTCCTGCGCACCAGTGTGCCGTTCGCGATCACCTGGAAGGGGGAGTCGGCCGTGACCGTGATCCGGTAGCTCGCCTTCGCGCCGGGATGGTCGTCGCAGGGGAACCACGACGAGGCGCCGTTGGGCTGGCTCGCGACCAATGCCCCCTCCTCGAGTTCCTCCCAGCCGACTTCGCCCCACGGACTGCGGATCGGTTTCGGGGTGCCGTGATAGTGGACGACGATCGTCAGCACGCCGCCGACGGGGATCTTCCGGGCGGGGGTGACGACGAGTTTGCCGTCACGCTGGGCGTACTTGGCGGGCCGGGACCCGTTGACCGACAGTTTGGTCACCCGCATGGTCGGCGCGAGGTCGAGCGCGAACTTGCCGCGTTCGTCGGTGGTGGTGGCGACGACGGTAGCCGTGCCGGTGAGCCGGTTGGCCACGACCCGGTAGTTCAGGTCGAGTTCGTACCTCGACACGCGGTACCCACGGTTGCCGCTGCGCGGCAGGTACGGATCGATCGGAGCGTCCGGTTTCGAGGTTCTGCCGTTCTCGCGGGTCTTCTTCGGGTCGTTCCCCGGCTTCACTGCGGGGACCAATCGCTCGGGTGCGACCACGGCGCGATCGGATTGCCCTGCCATTTGGTCGAATCCGGAACGACGTCACCGCGCATCACCAGCGAGGCCGGGCCGACGGTGGCACCGGCCCCGATTCCGGCGGCGGGCAGTGCGACGCACTGGGGGCCGAGGGTGGCGCCGGCGCCGAGCGTGACGGTGTCCATGGACATGATCCGATCATGGAACAGGTGCGTTTGCACAACACACCCGCGTTCCACCGTCGCACCGTCGCCGAGGGTCACCAGGTCGGCCTCGGGCAGCCAGTAGCTCTCGCACCACACCCCGCGGCCGATCTTCGCGCCCAGGCCCCGTAGCCACAGGTTCATCACGGCCGTGCCGGTAGCGGGCCGGGCGAACCACGGTGCCGCGACCGTTTCGACGAAGGTGTCGGCCACCTCGTTGCGCCACACGAACCAGCTCCACAGCGGGTGTTCCTCCCGGCCGATGCGTCCGACGGCCGCCCATTTGGCGGCCACGGACACGATGCCGGCCACGGCGCCGGCGAGGATGAGCACGACTCCGCTCAGCGCCGCGGCCGCCGCGTACCCCACCGAGGTCGCCAGCGATTGCAGGGCGAACAGCACGCCGAGACCGATACCGAACGTGACGATCATCGGCAGCAGGCGGAAGGTCTCGACGAAGCCGCGGGCCACGCGCAGCCGCACCGGGGGCGCGAACGTGCGGCTCGAATCGCCGTCGTTCGCCGCGCGACGCAGCCGCACCGGGGGGCTGCCGAGCCATGAGGAACCCGACTTGGCCTTCGACGGCGCAGCCGAGAGGACCGCGACGAGTCCGTACTTGGGGACCCGTCGCCCCGGGGCGGCCATACCCGAGTTGCCGAGAAACGCGCGCTT
This sequence comes from Rhodococcus indonesiensis, assembly GCF_047782815.1. Taxonomy (NCBI): domain Bacteria; kingdom Bacillati; phylum Actinomycetota; class Actinomycetes; order Mycobacteriales; family Nocardiaceae; genus Rhodococcus; species Rhodococcus indonesiensis. The sequence goes on from NZ_CP180630.1 coordinate 587,113, forward strand.
GCCCACCTTGGCACGGGAGATGTACAGCCAGCCGCCACCGAGCTCGTAGCTGGCGACCATGGTGTCGTCCGCGAGGAAGGCGCCGTCGGCGACGCGGGTGAACTTGGGCACCATCAGCACGGTGGAGGCCTCGACGTCCTTGCCGATGTCGGCGCCGAGCAGTCGCAGCCAGCCCGGCGTGAGCATCGAGGCGTAGAGGGGGAACAGGAACGTGCGCGAACTGTCCATCAGTCGCTCTGTCGCCCACACCTGCCAGCCGACGCGGCTGCGGACGGGATGGTGTCCCTCGGTCATGCCGACGGCCAGGGCACGCACCGACAGCACCGTGAGGGCGGCGAACACGAACAGGGTCAGCAGGGCGGCGACCGGCAGGATCGCCGCGCTGCGGAGCAATGCATCCGTGAGGTCGGCGGCATCGCGGATCCACCATCCGACAAGGGTGAGCCCGGCGCCGATCGCGACGATCGGCAGCGAGGCCAGCACCATCGAGGTGAGGCCGAAGATCGGCACCCACCACGAGGCACGCCGCGGCGGCTCGGCGGGCCACGGATGCAGGGCCTTGCCGACCTTCCGGGCGGGGGAGCCGGCCCAGTGCTGGCCGGCCTTGACGCGGCCGAACACGGCAGAGCCGGCCGCGACCTCGGCGTTCTTGCCGACTCGGGCGCCCGGGGCCAGAGTCGAGCGGGCGCCGACCGTCGCGCCGGCTCCGATCCGGATGCTGCCGATGTGGACCTCGTCGCCGTCGATCCAGTGTCCGGACAGGTCGACCTCGGGTTCGATGGAACAGCCGTCACCGAGTTCGAGCATGCCGGTGACCGGCGGCAGACTGTGCAGGTCGACGCCCTTTCCGACTTTCGCACCCAGCGCGCGGGCGTAGTACAGCATCCACGGCGCCCCGGACAGGTTCACCGCACCGCTGGCCTCCGACAGTCGCAGCGCCGTCCACAGCCGGAGATGCTCGCTGCCGCCCCTCCGGTAGGTGCCGGGTTGCAGGTTGCGCAGCAGCAGCCGCGTCCCGGCGACGGCGACGGACATGCGGCCGAGCGGGGTCAGGAACAGCAGGATGCCGACGGTCACCCACCACCACGACGCCGGAGCGAGCCACGGCACGTCGACGAACAGCGAGAAGACGTTGTTCGCGATCGCGAGCCAGGTCACCCACTGCAGCCCCGTGAGAGTGGTGAGCGGCACCGTGACGGCGAGTTGCAGCAGCTGTGACCGGCGCGGAACGGGGGCCACCTGCCGTGGGGCGACCACAGCGGACGGCGCGAGGTCGTCGAGGTACTCGGCCAGCGAGCCGAGTCGCGGATGGTCGTACAGTTCGGCGACGGTCATCGCGGGATAGCGTTCGCGCAGGGCCGTCACCAGCTGGGCCGCGGCGAGGGAGCCGCCGCCGAGTTCGAAGAAGTCGTCGTCGATGCTCTCGATCGGGGTACCGAGAATCGACACCCACAGCCCGGCGACCCACTCGGCGGTCGGGTCGAGGCCGAGAGCCTCGGCGGCGGCGGCCTCCGCGCCGGGCAGCGGCCACGGAAGCGCGTTGCGGTCCACCTTGCCGGAGGTCCGGGTGGGCAGTTCGTCCACCAGCGCCAGTCTCGGGACCAGGGCCGCCGGCAGCTGCTCACCGAGCAGGTCGCGCGCGGAGGCGAGGTCGAACTCGGGGTCGGTGCTGGCGATGTAGCCGACGAGGATCGAGTGCCCGGCCGCGGTCTTGCGTACGGCGGCCGCGCCGCCGGCGACGCCGGGCAGGTTCTGCAGAGCGTTGTCGACTTCGCCGAGTTCGATGCGCCGGCCGCCGATCTTGACCTGATCGTCGGCACGTCCCTGGAACAGCAGCCCCGCGCGGTCGAGGGTGACCAGGTCGCCGCTGCGGTAGGCGCGGTCCCAGCCGAGGGTGGGCATGGGAGCGTACTTCTCGGCGTCCTTGGCCGGGTCCAGATAGCGGGCCAGTCCGACGCCGCCGATGACGAGTTCGCCGGTGCCGCCCTCCCGGACGGGCCGGCCCTCGCCGTCCACCACGGCGAGGTCCCAGCCGTCGAGCGGCAGGCCGATGCGGACCGGGCCGGTGCCGTCCATCGTCGCCGCACACGCGACCACGGTGGCCTCGGTGGGCCCGTACGTGTTCCACACCTCGCGCCCGGGCACAGCCAGCCGCTCGGCGAGATCCGGCGGACAGGCCTCCCCACCGAAGATCAACAGCCGCACCGCTTCGAGCGCCTCGGCGGGCCACATCGCCGCGAGGGTGGGAACGGTGGAGACGACGCTGATGTCGCGGGAGACCAGCCACGGTCCGAGGTCCATCCCGGACCGCACGAGCGAGCGGGGCGCGGGGACGAGGCACGCGCCGTGCCGCCACGCGAGCCACATCTCCTCGCAGGACGCGTCGAACGCGACCGACAGCCCGGCCAGTACGCGGTCGCCGGGGCCGATCGGGTTCTCGCGCAGGAACAGCCGGGCCTCGGCGTCGACGAAGGCGGCGGCGCTGCGATGGCTGACCGCGACCCCTTTGGGGGTGCCGGTGGATCCGGAGGTGAAGATGATCCAGGCGGCGTCGTCGAGACGCGGACCGCGCAGCTGCGGCTGCGGCGACGGCGGCGCGGTGCCCGGGCCGATGCCGTCGGCGGTGACGACGGCGGTGACCTGCGCTTCCCCGAACACGAGTTCGGCGCGTTCGTCGGGATCGTCGGCGTCCACCGGCACGTAGGCCGCGCCGGCGGCGAGGATGCCCAGGATCGTCACGTACAGGTCCGCGGAGCCGGACGGCATGCGCACGCCGACGCGGTCCCCGCCGCCGACTCCCGCGTCGGCGAGCCGGTAGGAGCAGGCGACGACCTTCTCGACGAGTTCGGTGTAGCTGAGGGTGACGGATCCGTCGTCGACGGCCGGAGCGTCCGGGTGGGTGTCGGCGGTGGCACGCAGGATGTCGACGAGGGTGCGAGGGGCCGGGGCATGGGAGGAGCGGAGGAACTCCTCGGGGATGCGATACGACCGATCCGAATCCGTCGTGGGCTGGGCAGGCAATCGCATGTCCTTCTCTCGGCCTGGTGGTGCGTTCGTCCGGTTATCTCACGGTCAGGTGGACGGAGGGTGAACATCGGGTGTGTCGGTGCCCACTCGCGCGGTGGAATTCCTCCACCTCCCGGTCACCGGAATCCCCGCCGCTGTCCGGTTCGGTGCGAGAAACGGCCTCTCCCTGGGGATTCGCATGCCGGACGGCGGACGGTGCGATCCCGGTTTGACATCCGTGCGCGCTTTTGCCATCCTCTTCCGCAGGTCACGAGAACCAGCGACAAGCCCCGGCTAGCTGGTCGGCAACCCTCCTCCGCGGTGGGGTGCTCCGGGTGACGACCTGGCCGTGTTTCCACACCGGACACGGCAAGCGCGGATTCGGACCGTGATCGCACTCGAGCGACGAGGCGACCACCGGCGAATCCCTGAACGACGAGGGAACGTCATGACTGCCGCTGTACTGACCGCTGACACCTGTATCGCACCGTTCGCCCGGGTCACCGGATGTGATCTTCAGGTACCCCTGGTGCAGGGCGGTGCCTGCACCTACGCCAACTTCGACTACGCGGCGAGCGCGCCGGCCCTCGAAGCGGTCACCGAGCGGATCGCCGAACTCCTGCCGTACTACGCCAGCGTGCATCGCGGTGCCGGTTACGCCTCGAGGATCTCCACCACCAGCTACGAGCAGGCCCGCGAATCCGTGGCCCGATTCGTCTGCGCCGCAGACGATCAGGTGGTCGTCTTCACTCGCAACACCACCGACTCGCTCAACCTCCTGGCCGGAGCCGTGCCCGGCGACGTGGTGGTACTCGACGTCGAACACCACGCAAACCTGTTGCCCTGGAAGAATGCTCGCGTCGTCGAGGCTGCCGACACCGTCGCCGAGACCGTCCGCCGGCTCGTCGCCGAACTGTGCAGCAGGCCTGCTGCGCTGCTCGCCGTCACCGGCGCCTCCAACGTCACCGGCGAGGTCCTCCCGATCGCCGAACTCGCCGACGTCGCGCACGCCTGCGGTGCCCGGATCCTCGTCGACGGAGCACAATTGGTTCCGCACCGGCGGATCGACCTCACCGCGCTCGGCGTCGACTACCTCGCATTCTCGGGGCACAAGCTCTACGCTCCGTTCGGTGCCGGTGCTCTGGTGGGGCGCCGGGACTGGCTCGACGTCGCGGAACCGTACCTCGCAGGGGGTGGTGCGGTCCGCGACGTCAGTCTCAATCACACCGAATGGGCCTGTGCCCCAGCGCGACACGAGGCGGGCACACCGAACGTGCTCGGTGTCGCGGCGCTCGCCGCAGCGTGCGACGCGCTCGCCGGCTTCGACGCCGATGCCGTCACCGTGCACGAGGAGGCGTTGTGCCGGCGCCTGCTCGACGGGTTGCGCGGCGTCGACGGCGTCGAGATCCTGCGGCTGTGGAGCGACTCCCCGGACTCCGTCGGCATCGTCACCTTCACGGTCGCCGGCTTCGAGCCCGGCGAGGTGGCGTCGTATCTCTCCGCCGAGCACGGAATCGGGGTGCGCGACGGCCGGTTCTGCGCGCACCCGCTGCTCGCCCGGGTCGGACTGCCCGCCGGCGCGGTTCGTGCCTCGCTCGGTCTCGGCAGTTCCTCCGCCGACGTGGATCGTCTGCTCGACGCGCTGCACACGCTGGTGGATGCCGGTCCCGGCTGGACCTACGCGAAGACCGACGGCCTGTGGGGGCCGTCGCCCGAGACCCGTCCGGGCCTGGCGGAGTCCACCGCCGGGGCGGCGCAGTGCAGCTGACCGCTTCCCGGGCGGGCTGTCGCACCGGCCGTCCGGACCGGCAGGTCTAGTCGACGTCGACGTCGACGGCTGCCGTGATGCGCATCAGTTCGCGGAACGTCGTGCGGAACAGCGTGCGTGGATGCCCTCCGGAGGCCCAGAGCTGGGGGAAAGCAGCCAGGGCGGTGTCGACGTACGTGGTCAGGTTCGTCGGATGCCCGAGCGGTGCCACGCCGCCGACGGGCTGACCCGTGACCTCGGTGACCACGTCCGGGGGCGCCGCGACGAGCACACCGCCGAGGCGTTTGCCGGTTCGTTCCGGATTCACCCGGTGGGCACCCGAGACCAGCAGCAGTACCGGTTCGTCGTCGAGCAGGAACACCAGCGACTTGACGATCGCTCCCACGTCGACCCCGAGCGCGGCCGCCGCCTGCTCGGCGGTGTGCACCGACTCCGGTTGGGTCGTGATCAACCCGTGGTGACCGCGCGCGATGAGCGTGTCGGCTACCCGAGCGGCATTCGGATGCAGTGTCCCGGACATGGTTCCAGCCTAGGAGTCCGCCGCCGTCCGTGGCTCCGATCGGCAGGTCCGGCCGCGGCCGAGGTCGATACGGTCGGAGTCGATACAGTCGGGGGTCAATACGGCGGAAAGCCGTCCTCGGGTCCGAGCATGCGCTCGAGCCGGGTGCGGGTGATCTTGGCGAGTTCCTCCGTGCACACCTTGCGTTCCGCCTCGGGGTCGTGTGCGAGCCGGTGGTTCAGGTCCGTCAGCAGTTCTTGCAGTCCGCGGCCCTGCGGGCACCACAGATAGCGGTACCCGAAGCGCTCTTCGTAGGCGGCGGCGGCGGCCGTGATCGCGGCCGTCAAGGCCTCGTCCTCGTCCCACAGCGAGCACTGCTCGAGCCGCGAGGCGGTGCTGCCGCGCCGGCGGCCCACCACCGGGTGGCAATCGAGGGCCTCCGCGATCTCCGCGTCGCTCGCGGAGAACAGGGCGGCGTCGGCGCGGGCGAACAGTTCCGAGTAGCTCGCATAGGGACGTCCCGCCGCGACCGCCTGGGCCCAGGTGAGCGACGCGCAGCACTCGTACAGCGCATGGGTGGCGCCCCGCCGGGACAGGGCGTTGAAGGCACCCAGACCGATGCCCTGGTGCATCAGCATGACAGTCGCTCCTCTGCGGGCCGGACCGTTCGTACCCCCAGGATCCGTCCGCGGCGTGGCGGCCACCAGGGGCAGAGCGCGGAATTTTCCGGGCTGTAACGAGCGGTCCGTGACAGCGGAGCGGCGCCCGCATATTACTCTCGAGTAATGACTCAGGAATCTCGCTGGAAAGCGTTCACGGTCGACGTCGCGGACCACGTCGCGCTCGTCACCCTCGTCGGTCCGGGCAAAGGCAACGCCATGGGCCCCGACTTCTGGACCGAGCTGCCGCTGTTGTTCGGCGAGCTCGACGCGGATCCGGACGTGCGTGCCGTCGTGCTCGCCGGTGCCGGCAAGCACTTCTCCTTCGGTCTCGACCTGCCCGCCATGAGCGGCGACCTGGGCAAGGTCCTCGCCGACAAGGCGCTGGCCGCCCCGCGAACCGAGTTCCACGAGATGGTCAAGCGGATGCAGGCGGCGATCACCGCGGTCGCGGACTGCCGTAAGCCCGTCGTCGCCGCCGTGCAGGGCTGGTGCATCGGCGGCGGCGTCGACCTGATCTCCGCGGCCGACATCCGCTACGCCAGTGCCGACGCGAAGTTCAGTGTCCGCGAGGTCAAGGTCGGGATGGTCGCCGACGTGGGCAGCCTCGCGCGCCTGCCGCTCATCATCGGCGACGGGCACCTGCGTGAGCTGGCCCTCACCGGCAAGGACATCGACGCGGCACGCGCGGAGAAGATCGGCCTGGTCAACGACGTCTTCGAGGACGCGGACGCCGTCCTGGCCGCCGCGCAGGCCACCGCCGCCGAGATCGCGGCGAATCCGCCGCTGGTCGTGCACGGCATCAAGGCCGTCCTCGACCACAGCCGCTCGCCGCGTGTCGACGACAGCCTGCGCTACGTCGCGGCCTGGAACGCCGCGTTCCTGCCGTCGGAGGACCTGACCGAGGCCGTCGCGGCGGTCTTCGAGAAGCGGCCCCCGGAGTTCCGGGGCCGGTAGAGGATGGACGGGTGCGAAGTCATCCGGTCCTGACGTGGGGCGGTCGGCTGGTGCCGGCCGTCCCACTGGCGTATCTGACGGCCTACCGGCCCTGGCAGTTGCACTGGGGTGCGACGGGGACCGAGGTGGCGGGACGGGGATGCCGGGGGACGAGATCCTGCCCCGGCCCCACTGGTCGGCAACCCGAGCGGTGTCGATCGCGGCCGAGCCGGTGGACGTGTGGCCGTGGCTGGTCCAGATGGGCGCCGGGGACCGTGCCGGCTGGTACAGCTACGACTTCGTCGACAACGGCGGGAAGCCGAGCGCCCGGGAGATCCGGCCAGAACTGCAGCGGCTCGAGGTCGGCGACCCGGTCCGGCTGGTCGCGGGTTCCCCGGCCGCCTTCCGGGTGGAGTCGATCGACCCCGGACGTTCCCTCGTGTACGCCCACTCGCACGACGGGGGTGCGGTCACCGCCGGCTGTGTCCGGACGGGCCCGGACGGGCCCGGACACAGCCGGCTGTGCATCGCGTGCGATTCCGGATCCCCCCGTCGCCGTTCGCGGTCGGCTGGGCCGTCCTCATGGACGCGGGCGACTTCGTGATGTCCCGGCGGATGCTGCTCGGTATCCGGGACCGCGCCGAGCGGCACGCGCGGCGCCGCCGGGGCGGTGACCCGCCGGCCGACGAAAGTCCTTGCACCCCAACGGATATCCAACTGCATATCCCGGTGCGCCGACCCGCCGGGGAAGTGTTCGCGCTGCTCGCCGACGTGCAGGACCATGTGGGTGCACCGGCGCGCACAGGCGTCCGGATGGACAAGTCCCCGTCCGGTCCGACCGTCGAGGGCACCCGGTGGCACGAGCGGGTGCGGCTCGCACCCGGCTGGTGGATGTCCGTCGACAGCGTCGTGACCGCGATCGAGGACCCGGAACTGCTCGCGATGGACTTCCGCAGCGTCTGGTTCACCGGCCACCTCGACTACCGGATCGAGTCCACCCCGCAGGGATGTCTCCTGCGGCAGCACTTCGTCCTGCGATTGCCGCGCCTGCTGCGGCCGTGGTCGGCGCGGGTGGACGCCCAGCTCCGGCCGCGCCTGCTCGATCGGCTCGCCGAGATCCGGGACGCGATCGAGCGCAGCGGCTGAGAACGCGTTCGGGCTCCGCAGCCGGCGGCCGCGGAGCCCGAACGACGCGTGGTGTCAGTGCCCGCCGTTCGCCTTCAGGCGCTCGATCGACGCGGAGACCTCGGCCTCGGCCTCGGCGCGGCCGACCCAGTCCGCGGCCTCGACGTGCTTGCCCGGCTCGAGGTCCTTGTAGTGGACGAAGAAGTGCTTGATCGCGTCCAGTTCGAACTGCGAGACGTCGCTGATGTCCTTGACGTGGTCCCAGCGCGGATCGCCCGCGGGCACGGCGAGGACCTTGTCGTCGCCGCCGGCCTCGTCGACCATCTTGAACATGCCCACCGGACGGGCCTCGACGATGACGCCGGGGAACACGGACTCGGGGAGCAGCACCATGCAGTCCAGCGGGTCGCCGTCCTCGCCGAGGGTGTTCTCGATGTAGCCGTAGTCGGCGGGGTAGCCGAACGAGGTGTAGAGGTAGCGGTCCAGCTTCACGCGGCCGGTTTCGTGATCGACCTCGTACTTGTTGCGCTGCCCCTTGGGGATCTCGATGGTGACCTCGAACTCCACGCCGTGTCCTCACTTGTAGATCGATACGACTGCCGTATCTGCGGTGATGGTCCGCACAGAGGATAACGGGTCGGCGCTACGCTGGTGGCGCAGGTGCCGGACCACCGGGGCGGTCACCAGGGCGCGGGATTCGCCGGAGCGAACGCCGCGGGATTCGACACAGCGGAGGCGTGTTGGCGGGGCAGGGCAAGAAGAAGCTGGGCACACTGGCGGGACGGCGCCGCCGGAACCTCCGGATCCTGTTCACCATCTGGGCAGCGGGGACCGTCGCGCTGCTCGTGGGAGGGGCCTTCGCGCTCTCCGACTTCCGCAGCGGCGAGGCTGCCGCCGCCATAGCGCCGGCACCGGCGCCCGTCACCGCGACCCCGCAGGTGGCCCCGGTACCGGCAGACGCCCCCGCCCCCGCCGGTCCCGCCCTGGCGGCCGCGCTCGCGCCGGCGCTGGGGAATGCGGGACTGGGCAACTTCACCGGTTCGATCACCGACGCCGCCACAGGCACCGTGCTGTGGTCGAAGGACCCGGCCCGGCCGATGATCCCGGCGTCGACGACGAAGGTTCTCACCGCCGCTGCCGCGCTGCTCGCCCTGCCCGCCGAACACCGGGTCACCACCAAGGTCGTCGAGGGCAGCCGGCCGGGGGAGATCGTGCTCGTCGCCGGCGGCGATCCCACCCTCACCGCCCGTCCCCTCGGCGAGTCCGGCTTCTACGCCGGCGCCCCGCGCATCGCCGACCTCGTGCAGCAGATCCAGCGCAGCGGCGCGGCCGTCGACACGGTGCTCGTCGACACCGGCGCCTACGCCGGCGACTCCCTGGCCACGGGCTGGTTTCCCGCCGACATCGCCGGCGGCTCCGTGGCGCCGATCGAACCGGTGATGCTCGACGGCGGCCGGTTGAACCCCCTCGAGGACGAGTCGCCGCGCACCCCCACCCCCGCCCTCGACGCCGGCCGGGCCCTCGCCGCCGCGCTCGGCGCGGACCCCGCCCGGGTCGCCCCCGGGACAGTCCGGCCCGGAGCGGCCCCGCTGGCCGCGGTGCAGTCGGCACCGCTGCGCGATCGGCTGGGGCAGATGATGAGTTACTCCGACAACGTCCTTGCCGAGGCCGTCGGCCGCGAGATCGCCGCGGCCGAGGGCGTCGAGCCGTCCTTCCGCGGCGCGGTCGACAGCGTCTCCACGGTCCTGCGCGAGGCGGGATTCGACCTGACCGGGCTCACCCTCCACGACGTGAGCGGGCTGTCCGTGGACAACCGGATTCCCGCTCGGCTGCTCGACGCGGTGATGGCCGCCGCCGCCGGAACCGAAGAGGCGTCGCTGCGCCCGATGCTGGACTACCTGCCGGTCGCGGGCGCCACCGGCACCCTCTCGGAGCGCTACGCCTCGACCAACCGCGACGGGGCGGGTTGGGTCCGCGCGAAGACGGGCACCCTGTCGCAGGCGAGCGGCCTGACCGGATTCGTCGTCGACACCGACGGTCGGGTGCTGACGTTCGCCCTGTTGTCCAACGACCGTCCGCCGGGCGAGAGCCGACCTGCCCTCGACGCGGTGGCGGCGACCCTCCGAGGATGCGGATGCCGATGACCGACCGGGACCGGATGCTGGGTGACGCGATCGACTGGAAGTTCGCGGCCGGGGTCGGAGCACGCCTGACCCGGCCGGGCCCGGCGATGTCGCGGTACACCGCCGAAACCGTCGTCGCCGAGCTGGCCTCGGCCGCCGACCGCGCCGAGCCACCGGTGCGGGAGCTGACCGGCCTCGGCGACGGCCGAGACGTCCCGCCCGCCACAGTCGTCGACCGGTCCGAATGGGTGCACGCCGCCGCCAGGTCGATGGCGGACCTCACCGGTTCCGGGCCTGCCGAGGGGCGGTGGGTCGGCAAGCCCGCGGGCATGCAGGCCGGCGCGATGCTCGCGTACCTGTCCACCGCCGTGCTCGGTCAGTACGACCCCTTCTCGCGGTCGCTGCTGCTCGTCGCCCCGAACGTCGTTGCCGTCGAGCGGGCGCTGCGGGTGCCCACCGCCGACTTCCGGATGTGGGTGTGCCTGCACGAGGTCACACACCGCGTGCAGTTCGCCGAGGCCCCGTGGATGGCGGATCTGATGCGCGAGGCGGCGGCGGAGCTGGGCCGGACCGTGGACGAGTCGTTCACCGATCTCGCCGCCCGGATCACCGGGGTCCTGCGCGATCGCCGGCCGGGCGAGGAGAAACCCATGGCCGAGCGCGGTGTGCTCGGTCTCGTCCGGGCGGTGCAGTCCGAGCCCCAGCGCACCGCCCTCGACCGCATGCTGGCCCTGGGCACCGTGCTCGAAGGCCACGCCGACCACGTGATGGACGCCGTCGGGCCCTCCGTGGTGCCCGCCGTCGCGCAGATCCGGCGCGCGTTCGACAACCGTCGCCGACGCGCGGTGAACCCCGTCCACCGCATCGTCCGGGCACTGCTCGGGATGGACGCCAAGATGGCCCAGTACGTGCAGGGCAAGAAGTTCGTCGACACCGTCGTCGAACGGGTGGGCATGGCCCGGTTCAACACCGTCTGGAGCGGACCCGACGCGATGCCGACCCTCGCCGAGATCGACGACCCCGACGCGTGGATCGCACGGGTACTGGCCTGAAGGTGTCGTCCGAGCGACCGCTCCTGCCCGAGACCCCGGCCGTCCACGAGGTGCGTCTGGCCGTCCGGCGCTGGGTCGCGGACCACGGCCGGTCCGTCGCGGTCGGCCTGTCCGGCGGCGCCGACTCGTCGGCTCTGACCGTCGCCGCCGTTGCCGAGGCGGATTCGGTGCACGCCGTCGTCGTCGACCACGGTCTGCAACCCGGCTCCGCCGACGTCGCCGCCCGCGCCGCGGCGTTCGCCCGGTCGGCCGGATGCGCATCGGTGCAGGTCGTCCGCGTCGCGGTGACCGGCCCCGGCGGTCCCGAGGCGGCCGCGCGTGCGGCCCGCTACCGGGCACTCGACGAGGCCCGGGCCGGATTGCCGGTGCTGCTCGGGCACACGCTCGACGATCAGGCCGAGACCGTGCTGCTGGGGCTGGGCCGCGGTTCCGGGGCCCGGTCCCTGCGCGGCATGTGCGAGTTCGACGAGCCGTGGGGGCGCCCCCTGCTCGGCGTGCGCCGCGACGTCACCCGCCGGGCCTGCGCGGAACTGGGGTACCTGCCCTACGAGGACGCGCACAACAGCGACCGGCGTTTCACCAGGGTCCGGCTACGTGAGGAAGTGCTGCCGCTGCTCGAGGACGTACTCGGCGGTGGCGTCGCACCGGCCCTCGCGCGCACGGCCGCGCAGCTGCGCGAGGACGAGGACGCGCTGGAGGAACTGGCCCGGCACCGGCTGGGGGAGGCCCGGGCCGGGGCCGGGCTGGCGGTGGACGTCCTCGCCGGCACGCCCGTCGCGGTACGACGACGGGTCCTGCGACGATGGCTGCTCGAGTCGGGAGCTTCGGCCCCGACGGATCGCAAGCTGCGAGCCGTCGACGACCTGATCGGGCAGTGGCGCGGCCAGGGTGCCGTCGCCGTGGGCGGTGGGCCGCAGCCCGGCGTCAGGTTGGTCGTCACGCGTCGGCGTGGCAGGCTGATCGTCGAGTTCGTCGGCCGGCGACAGGGTGCGGACGACTGAGGGAAGGCAGGATGAACCCGGTGTACGAGAACGACATCGCGTCGGTACTGATCTCCGAGGAACAGATCGAACAGCGCACGAAGGAGCTGGCCGAGACCATCGCCGCGCGCTATCCGGTGGGCGCACCCGAAGGTGATTTGCTGCTCATCGGCGTGCTCAAGGGCGCGATCTTCTTCATGACCGACTTCGCACGGGCGCTGCCGATCCCCACCCAGATGGAGTTCATGGCAGTCAGCTCGTACGGATCGTCCACCTCGTCGTCCGGCGTGGTGCGCATCCTCAAGGACCTCGACAAGGACATCGCCGGCCGGAACGTGCTGATCGTCGAGGACATCATCGACTCGGGCCTGACACTGTCCTGGCTCATGCGCAACCTCTCCTCACGGAACCCGGCGTCCCTCGAGGTGGTGACGTTGCTGCGCAAACCGGAGGCCGTGAAGGTCGACGTCCACGTCGCCGACGTGGGATTCGACATCCCGGACGAGTTCGTCGTCGGCTACGGCCTCGACTACGACGAGCGCTACCGCGATCTGCCGTACATCGGCACCCTCGACCCGAAGGTCTACACGGACTGAGCCGGGCTCCGCTTCGGCGGCTCGCGCGTCACCCGCGTCGGGGCCATGCCGCGCTGTAGGGCCCGCAGGTCGTCCTCCATGATGCGGAACAACCAGTACACGAGCACGAATGCGGCGATGCTGCCCACCGCGAGCACCCGGACCGCGACGAGGACCTGCTGGATCTCCTCGGGCGAGAGGTACGTCACGCCGGCCACCCCGACGAGCGGAACGGCCGCCGCGAGCGCCAGGTAGAACACACTGCGCCGGTGCAGTCCTTCGAGTTCCCGGGCATCCGTGGCGTCGGTGGCCCCGTGCGGCAGGAACGCCGGGTACAACGAGCGCACCATGTAGAAGGCGACGAGGAAGAACGGATAGGCGACGGCGATCGCCCCGCACACCAGGATCGACGTGAGGAAGTGCGCGGCGGAGGGACCGTCGATGTTGCCGCCGACGAAGTGCAGTGCCACCGGGAACGCGATGCCCGCAACCGTCCACAGGGTCATCACCACGGCTGCGATACGGTCGCTGACCAGGAGCGCGTCGTGCCGCGCCCGGGCGAGTTCCGCCGCGTCGTAGCTGCGGCCGCGGTGCAGACCGCGCGGGACGGTGATCAACCGTCGGCACAGGTACACGATGATCACCGTGCCGAGCGGGAAGGTGATCCCGTTGATGATCAGCGCGAGCTGCTCGAATTCGCGTTGAGTGTCCGGTGGGAGCCGGTCGACGATCAGGTTCGCATTGTGCTGGTAGTTGTACAGCGCGGCCAGCACGTTCGGGATCGCGATCGCGGCGGTGAGGATCGGCACCACGGGGCGGCGGAGCCGGGCGCGCCAGCTGTGCGGCGGCGGGTCGACGAGGTCCCGGGCCCGCGGATCGAGGCACAGGTCGAACTGCTGTGCCAGCTCCGCACCCGACGCCCACCGATCCGCCGGATCCGGTTCGAGGCACTTCCCGAGCACCCGCAGCAGAGTCTGGGGACAGTCGGCCGGGATCCGCTCGCGCGCGGCCGCGGTCAGTCCGGAGCGTCGCCGCGCGAGCATCGTCTCGAGTGCGGGCAGGGTTTCGGCGCCCAGGTCGTCCTCGCTGTTGGGCCGGCCACCCGTGAGCAGTTCCCACAGCATGACCCCGAGCGCATAGATGTCGCTGCGGGTGTCCATGTCCGCGGCGGTGCCGGGCAGACCGGGATGGCACGCCTCGAGCTGCTCGGGCGACATGTACGCCAGGGACCCGCCGAGGTATGCCACGGCCGACGTGCCACCGACGGACTCGGCGAAACTGATGTTGAAGTCGGCGAGCTTGGGCACGCCCTCCGCGGTGAGCAGGACATTGGCGGGTTTCACGTCGCGGTGCAGGACGCCGCGCCGATCGGCGTAGTCCAGTGCGGAGGCGAGCCGGCGCCCGAGCCACGCGACGGTCTCGGGCCAGCTCAGGCTCTCGAGCCGGCTGCGCACGGTCGATTCGGCGGCCCGGATCTCCCCCTTCTCGGCGAGGGTCTCGTCGACGACGTCGAGTAGGAGCCGGCCGCTGCGCTGCTCCGGTGGGGTGGTGCGCACCCGGTGCAGCACCCGCAGCAGCGTCCCACCCGGCAGATACTGCATGTACAGCAGCCGCAGGCCGTGCTCCGGCAGGATCCGCTGATCGAAGACACGAACGATGTAGTCGTGGTCGAGTTGGGCGAGGGTCTGGGCCTCGGTACCGCGGTCGGGCGAGATCTTCACGGCGACGAGCCGCTGCATGGAGTGCTGCCGGGCCAGGAACACTCGCCCGAACGCGCCGCGGCCGAGGTTGGTGAGCAGGTCGAAGTCGTCGATCCGGCTCCCGGCCTCGACGTCGTCGATGCCGGTCGGGACGCGGACCGGGAAGGGCTCGGTCGTCTCCTCGCCGGGAGGGACGACCGCGCTGGTACGGGCCGGTTCGGTGGGCGCCTCGGCCGTGCGGGTCGGCTCCGCCTCGGCCGTGCGGGTGAGCTCTGCCTCGGCCGTGCGGGTCGGCTCTGCCTCGGTCGTGCGGGTGAGCTCCGCCTCGGTCGTGCGGGTCGGCTCCGCCTCGGTCGTGCGGGTCGGCTCCGCCTCGGCGGTCCGGGTGGGATCGGCCGCAACCGTGCGGGTCGGCTCGGCCGCAGCGGTACGGGTCGGGTCGGCCTCGGTTGCAGCGTCCGGCTCCTGCATGGCCATGCGAAATGATAACCACGGTGGGGCCCGGGCCCGCAGGCAGCTGACGCGACCGGTGGGAACCTCCGGGTGGCCTCGGACGTTGACCCCTCGGACCGTGCGGCCGCGCGAGGGCAACGCTGCGCGTACACGCGGTAACCTTGCGGTGTCCGGTTCGTCGCCGGACTCCTCGGGACGACCACGATGATGACCGCACTATCGAAAGGACCGGCCGGCCGGGCCGAACCTGTATGAACCGCAAGACAGTGTTCCGTAATCTGGCGATCGTCGCCGGCATCCTGTTGGTCATCTACGCCTTCAGCTACTTCGGCGACGACACCCGCGGTTTCACCAAGGTGGACACGTCTGTCGCGCTCGCTCAGCTCGACGCGGACAACGTCAGCCGGGCGCAGATCGACGACCGCGAGCAGCAAGTGCGCCTGTGGTTGAAGAGCGGCAACGAGGCGACCGGGGACGACACCGAAATCCTCGCCAAGTACCCGGAGTCGGCGTCCGAGCAGATCTTCGACAAGGTCGCCGGCGCGGGCCTCGAGAAGTTCGACACCACCGTCACCCAGGAGAGCTGGCTGACGTCGATCCTGCTGTTCGTGCTCCCGATGATCATCCTGCTCGGGGTGTTCTTCTTCGTGATGAGCCGCATGCAGGGCGGTGGCCGCGGCGGGATGATGGGCTTCGGCAAGTCCAAGGCCAAGCAGCTGACCAAGGACATGCCCAAGACCACGTTCGCCGACGTCGCCGGTGCGGACGAGGCCGTCGAAGAGCTGTACGAGATCAAGGACTTCCTCCAGAACCCGGCGCGCTACCAGGCCCTCGGCGCGAAGATCCCGAAGGGCGTCCTGCTGTACGGTCCTCCCGGCACGGGCAAGACCCTGCTCGCCCGCGCGGTCGCCGGTGAGGCCGGTGTCCCGTTCTTCACCATCTCCGGTTCGGATTTCGTGGAGATGTTCGTCGGCGTCGGCGCGTCCCGGGTGCGCGACCTCTTCGAGCAGGCGAAGCAGAACAGCCCGTGCATCATCTTCGTCGACGAGATCGACGCGGTCGGCCGTCAGCGTGGTGCCGGCCTCGGCGGTGGCCACGACGAACGCGAGCAGACGCTCAACCAGCTGCTCGTCGAAATGGACGGCTTCGGGGACCGGCAGGGCATCATCCTCATCGCTGCCACCAACCGTCCCGACATCCTGGATCCGGCCCTGCTGCGGCCGGGCCGCTTCGACCGGCAGATCCCGGTCACCAATCCCGACCTCGCCGGGCGCCGGGCGATCCTGCAGGTGCATTCCAAGGGCAAGCCGCTCGACCAGCACGCCGACCTCGAGGGACTGGCCAAGCGCACCGTCGGCATGTCCGGCGCCGACCTTGCCAACGTCGTCAACGAGGCCGCGCTGCTCACCGCGCGCGAGAACGGCACCGTGATCACCGAGGCCGCACTCGAGGAGTCGGTGGACCGGGTCATCGGCGGCCCGCGCCGCAAGAGCCGCATCATCAGCGAGCACGAGAAGAAGATCACCGCCTACCACGAGGGCGGGCACACGCTCGCCGCGTGGGCGATGCCCGACATCGAGCCGGTCTACAAGGTGACGATCCTGGCCCGCGGCCGCACCGGCGGTCACGCGATGACCGTCCCCGAGGACGACAAGGGCCTGATGACCCGCTCGGAGATGATCGCCCGCCTGGTGATGGCCATGGGCGGCCGGGCGGCCGAGGAACTCGTGTTCCACGAGCCGACGACGGGTGCCTCCTCGGACATCGACCAGGCCACCAAGATCGCTCGCGCGATGGTCACCGAGTACGGCATGAGCGCCCGCCTCGGAGCCGTCCGCTACGGGCAGGAACACGGCGACCCGTTCCTCGGCCGCTCGATGGGCGTGCAGTCCGACTACTCGCACGAGGTGGCCCGCGAGATCGACGAAGAGGTGCGCAACCTCATCGAGGCCGCGCACACCGAGGCCTGGGCGATCCTCAACGACTACCGCGACGTGCTGGACGTGCTCGCCGGGGAGCTGCTCGAACACGAGACCCTCACCCGCAAGGATCTCGAGCGGATCCTCGCCTCCGTCGAGAAGCGGCCGCGGATCACCGAGTTCAACGACTTCGGTGGACGTACGCCGTCGGACAAGCCTCCCATCAAGACGCCGGCCGAGCGGGCGAAGGAACGCGGTGAGCCGTGGCCGCCGGAAGCGGTGCGCCCGTCCTTCACCAAGCCTGCCCAGCCGCAGCCGCAGCCGCAGCCGCAGCCTCAGCCTCAGCCGCAGCACCCGCAGCCGCAGCCCGCGGCGCCGACCAACGGGCATCCGGCGCCGGTGCCGGCACCCGCATCGGAGCCGCTGCCGGGCTTCGGGCAGCCGCCGTACCCGGGCGGACCGCGCCACGCCACCCGGCCCGACTACGGCGCCCCGGCGGGCTGGTCGGCACCCGGTTGGCCGCCTGCCGAATCCGAGCAGCCGCAGAGCACCTATCCTGGGTATCCGCAATGGACCCAGCCCGCGCGCTCGGCCGACGAGGACGAGCGACAGGCCGACAGGAATGTAGCTCCCGAGTCACCGCCGACCCAGCCGTGGGAGGGGCCGACCGGTCCGCGCTGAACCCGAGTCGAGAAGAGTGGAGGTACGGTCTGGTGTCGGTGAACCACCTGGATTCCGAGGCGGATTCCGTGTCGATCGGCGGTGACGGTCAGCCCCTGCGCAGCCGGGAATCGGGCCGGGCCTTCGATCAGGCTCGCGCGGAGGCGGCGGTGCGGGAACTGTTGATCGCGGTGGGGGAGGACCCCGAGCGCGAAGGGCTGCTCGACACTCCGGCCCGGGTCGCGCGGGCGTACCGGGAGATGTTCGCCGGTCTGTACACCGACCCGGACTCGGTTCTGGACAAGACCTTCGACGAGGGCCATCAGGAACTCGTCCTGGTGCGCGACATCCCGATGTACTCGACGTGCGAGCATCACCTGGTCTCCTTCCACGGGGTCGCGCACGTCGGCTACATCCCCGGTCCCACCGGCCGGGTGACGGGCCTGTCGAAGCTGGCGCGGGTGGTGGATCTGTACGCCAAGCGGCCGCAGGTGCAGGAGCGGCTGACCAGTCAGGTGGCGGATGCGCTGATGCGCAAGCTGGATCCGGTCGGGGTGATCGTGGTCGTCGAGGCCGAGCATCTGTGCATGGCCATGCGGGGCATCCGCAAGCCGGGGGCGAGCACCACGACCTCGGCGGTGCGCGGGTTGTTGCAGACCAACTCGGCGTCGCGTGCCGAGGCCCTGGATCTGATCCTGCGCCGGTGAGCACGCTGCCGAACCCCGGGCGCCCGGTGGTGATGGGCGTGCTGAACGTGACGCGGGATTCGTTCTCGGACGGCGGCCGGTACCTCGACCGTGACGCGGCGATCGCGCACGGCCTGGAACTGCGTGACCTCGGTGTGGACATCGTCGACGTCGGTGGGGAATCCACCCGTCCCGGAGCGGCTCGCGTCGACCCGGAGGTCGAGGCCGGGCGGGTCGCCCCCGTCGTCGCCGCGTTGAGCGCCGCCGGAATTCCCACCAGCGTCGACACCATGCGGGCGTCCGTGGCCGAGGCGGCGATCGAGGCCGGGGTCACCATCGTCAACGACGTCTCGGGCGGACGCGCCGACTCTCGCATGGCCGCGGTCGTGGCCGCGGCCGGCGTGCCGTGGATCCTCATGCACTGGCGGCCCGCCGGCGGCTTCGTGCACGCCGGCGGATCCACCCACTACGACGACGTGGTCCGTGAAGTTCGGGGGGAGCTGATGGTGCAGGTGGACGCCGCGATCGCCGCCGGGGTCGATCCGGCGAACATCATCCTCGATCCCGGTCTCGGCTTCGTGAAGGACGCCGACCACAACTGGGAACTGCTGCATCGCCTGCCCGAACTCACCGAACTCGGCTACCCGGTGCTGATCGGTGCGTCGCGCAAACGCTTCCTCGGTTCCCTGCTCGCCGCCCCCGACGGCACGATCCGGCCACCCGGTGGCCGCGAGGTGGCCACGGCCGTCGTGTCGGCGCTCGCGGCGGAGCACGGCGCCTGGGGGGTGCGCGTGCACGACGTGCGGGCGTCGCTGGACGCTGTCGCCGTCGTCGGAGCGTGGCAGCGCGGCAGTGCGGCGGGAGGATCGGCGTGAGCGACCGGATCGAACTGCGCGGACTGCGGGTCCGCGGCCACCACGGGGTGTTCGACCACGAGAAGCGCGACGGCCAGGACTTCCTGGTGGACATCGTCGCGTGGCTCGATCTCGCACCGGCTGCCGCGAGCGACGTCCTCGACGACACCCTGCACTACGGCATCCTCGCCGAGCGGGCCGCCGCGATCGTCGCGGGCCCGTCGCGCGACCTCATCGAGACCGTCGCCGGTGAGATCGCCGACGACGTCCTCACCGACTCGCGGGTCACCCGGGTCGAGGTCACCCTGCACAAGCCGTCGGCGCCGATCCCGCTGACCTTCGCCGACGTGGCGGTGGTGGTCGAGCGCACCCGGAGCGGCTCGTGAGCCGGGCGGTGCTGTCCATCGGCTCGAACATCGGGGACCGGACAGCGCATCTGCGCTCGGTCACCGAAGCCCTCGGCGACCGA
Organism: Rhodococcus indonesiensis; assembly: GCF_047782815.1. Taxonomy (NCBI): domain Bacteria; kingdom Bacillati; phylum Actinomycetota; class Actinomycetes; order Mycobacteriales; family Nocardiaceae; genus Rhodococcus; species Rhodococcus indonesiensis. The sequence goes on from NZ_CP180630.1 coordinate 606,577, forward strand.
ATCGTGGCCGTGTCGCCGGTGTACTCGACGGCGCCGTGGGGCGGGGTCGAGCAGCAGGACTTCCTCAACGCCGTCGTCGTCGCCGAGGACCCGTCGCTGGACTGCCGCGGCTGGCTCGATCTGGGGCGGCAGCTCGAGGCTGCCGCCGACCGGGTCCGGGAACAGCGGTGGGGCCCGCGCAGCCTCGACGTGGATATGGTCACCTGCCACGACTCGGACGGTCGCGAGGTTCTCAGCGACGATCCCGAACTGACCCTGCCGCATCCGCGCGCCCACCTGCGTGCCTTCGTGCTCGTCCCGTGGTGGGACGTCGAACCGCAGGCGACGCTGGTGGCCGACGGCATGCGGCGGCCGTTGACGGAGTGGCTCGCGGCTCTCGACGTCGACGAACGCGAAGGTGTGCGCCGCACCGAGCACCGGCTGGAGCCGCCGCGGTGATGAAGCCGACGCGTATCCGGGACCTGCTGGCGCTGGCAGTGCTCGCCGCCGTCGCGGCCTGGCTGCTGGCGCGCGGCCTGTACGGCACGCTGCCGCCGATTCCCGTCTACGCGGGAGCGTCGCTGTATCCGGTCGCGATCGTCGAGGTGGTGCTGGCCTTCGTGATCCGCTCCCGGGTCGGCAAGCACGAGATCGGCGACGGACCGCACCAGTTGCATCCCATCACGGCGGCTCGTGCGGTGGCGCTCGCGAAGGCATCGGCACTGGTCGGTGCGGCCAGCGCGGGCATCTGGGCGGGATTCCTGCTGTACCTGGTGCCGCAGCGACCGGTGCTCCAGGCCGCGGTCGAGGACAGTGCCGGTGTGATCGTCGGGCTGCTCGCCGGCGTGGCGCTCGCCGGCGCCGCATTGTGGCTCGAACATTGTTGCCGGACACCGGAAGATCCGGACGAGCCGGCGACCTGACCGTGACGGCGCCTCGGGTGCGCTCGACTCTCGGGACACGGCGGCCCCGCCCAGTAGTCTGGAGCCCATGGGGACCCCGGTGCGAACGAGGAAGGGCCGTCGGCCACGGCGCAGCGCGAGTTCTGTGATCGTGGCGGGATTGCTCGCCCTGGCGCTGATCGCGTCGCTGTTCCTGGTCTTCAGCGACAGCGTCCAGCTGTTGCGTGTCGGGCTGGTGGTCGCGCTGTGGGCTGCCACCGTCGGCGCGATCGCCATGACGAAGTATCGACGCGAGTCGGCACTGGACCGTGCCAAGGTTCGGGATCTGCAGACCGTGTACGAATTGCAGCTCGAACGGGAGATCGCGGCACGCCGTGAGTACGAGCTGACGGTCGAGGAGAAGGTCCGTTCGGAGCTGCGCATCGACGCCGACCAGATGGTCGCCCTGCGAGCCGAACTCGGTGCGCTGCGACGCAACCTCGAGGTGCTCTTCGACGGCCGGCTGCCCGAGGACCGTGCGGCGTTGTGGGCGGGCCGGGGGCAACTGCAGGAGCTCGGTGGCGGGAACTTCCGGGTCACCGCCGCGCCTCGTCCGGCGGGTCCGTTCTTCGCGTCGCCGGACGACGAGCCGGTGACCGCCGAGACCACGGTGGTCAGCGACGGCGACACGACGACCGCTGTGCCCCGCCGCCCGGCGGGGGCGGCGGCCGCTTCCGGTGCGTCGCCGGCCCCGCAACGGCAGGATCGGACCGAGGTCGAGGACCGGACCGGAGCCGAGGCACCGCCGGAGCAGACCGAGGACGCGCGGTCCCGGGCGGAGCAGCCCGAGAACGGGTCGGAGCAGCCCCGGGACGCCGGGGCGCAGCCGGAGGACGAGACCTCGGACGCGGACGACGACGCCGAACCCACAGGCCGGCGTGCCCGGCGGCGGCGGTCGGACGACGCGGGCGAGGGCGCGCACAGCCAGGGGCGCACGGTCGCGGAGATCCTCGCCGCCCTGTCCGCCGAACGCTGAGCACCCGCCACGGCGGGTGAGGCGCAGATCACGTTCTCAGCCGTGGCCGTGGTCGCTCGCACCGCGCTATCGTCGATCGGAACGTCTGGTACCCGCCGAGCGGGACTGGAACGAACGAGAGGACTCCCGTGACTTCCTTCGGGATCACCAACGAGCCTGCGCCTGCACGACTGACGGTCGGAATCGTTTCCGCCGGGCGGGTGGGCACGGCGATCGGCGCGGCACTCGAACGCGTCGGCCACCTGGTCGTGGCCTGTTCCGCAGTGTCCGAACAGTCCAAGCACCGCGCCCGCACCCGGCTCCCGGACACCGAAATTCTCCCTGTCGACGAGGTGGCCGCGCGCTGCGACCTGCTGCTCCTCGCCGTCCCGGACTCGGAACTCCACGCCCTCGTCCGCGGCCTCGCGGCCACCGGTTCCGTATCGCGCGGCACGATCGTCGCCCACACGTCCGGTGCGAACGGCGTCGGTGTTCTCGCTCCGCTGGCCGACCAGGGGGTCGTGCCGCTCGCCATCCATCCGGCGATGACGTTCACCGGCCACGACGAGGACACCGTCCGGCTCGCGTCGGCGTGCTTCGGCATCACGGCCGCCGACGACATCGGCTACGCGATCGCCCAGTCCCTCGTGCTCGAGATCGGCGGCGAACCGGTGCGTGTCCGGGAGGAGCGGCGCGCGCTGTACCACGCCGCGCTCGCCCACGGCAGCAATCACCTCGTCACCCTCGTGGTCGATGCGGTGGAGGCGCTGCGGGTGGCGCTCGAGGGTGACGAACTGCTCGGCCAGCAACTCGTCGACGACGCGCCCGGTGGTGTCGCGGAGCGGGTGCTGCAGCCGCTGCTGTCGGCGGCGCTCGACAACGCGCTGCGCCGCGGACCGTCCGCGCTGACCGGTCCGGTCGCTCGTGGCGACGCGCAGGCCGTGGCCACGCACCTGCGGGAGCTCGACGAGGTCGATTCTCGGATCGCCGCCGGCTACCGGGCGATGTCGCTGCGTTCGGCGCAGCGGGCCGGTGCGAAACCGGAACTGATGGAGATCCTCGAAGGGGCTGATCACGGTGAGTGAAACGCAACAGGGCGGCTACGTGCGCGGCGAGTTGACCGTGCACCACGATCCCGCCGGCCTGACCAAGGTCACCAAGGCGCTGCGCGGGGTCGGCCGCACCGTGGCACTCGTGCCGACGATGGGTGCCCTGCACGCCGGTCACCTCGAACTCGTACGGCAGGCGAAGCTCACCGGTGCCGTGGTGGTGGTGTCGATCTTCGTCAATCCGCTGCAGTTCGGTGCCGGTGAGGATCTCGACGCGTACCCCCGCACCCTCGACGCGGACCTCGCGCTGCTGCGCGAGGCCGGTGTCGAGCTGGCGTTCGTGCCGACGGCGTCCGCGATGTACCCCGAGGGCAGGCGGACCATGATCCATCCGGGTCCCCTGGGTGCGGAGCTCGAGGGCGGCAGCCGCCCGACGCACTTCGCGGGCATGCTCACCGTCGTCGCGAAGCTGCTGCAGATCGTGGCGCCCAACGTCGTGTTCTTCGGTGAGAAGGACTACCAGCAGCTCGCGCTGGTCCGGCAGATGGTGCAGGACTTGAACGTCGACGTCCGCGTCGTGGGCGTGCCGACGGTGCGCGAGCAGGACGGGCTCGCGCTGTCGTCGCGCAACCGCTACCTGGATCCGGAGCAGCGCCGGATCGCCACCGTGCTGTCCGCGGCGTTGGTCGCCGGGGCGCATGCCGCCGCCGGCGGGCCGGAGGCCGTGCTCACCACCGCACGCGAGGTGCTCGCCGCCGAGCCCGAGGTGGAGCTGGACTATCTCGAACTGCGGGGTGCGGATCTCGGTCCCGCCCCGGAACGTGGCGACGGCCGGCTGCTGATCGCCGCTCGGATCGGCACCACCCGGCTCATCGACAACGTCGGTGTCGCAATCGGCACCGGATTCCTCGAACGCGAGACCGGCCCGGTCGACGCGTCCACCCCCGACGACCTGCTCACCCGCCGATAGCGCGACCGGCACGAAAAGCTGAGGAGACACCATGTTCCGCACGATGATGAAGTCGAAGATCCACCGCGCCACGGTGACCCACGCCGATCTGCACTACGTGGGTTCGGTGACCGTCGACCAGGACCTGATGGATGCCGCCGACCTGCTCGAGGGTGAGCAGGTCGCGATCGTCGACATCGACAACGGCAACCGTCTCGAAACCTATGTCATCGCGGGCGAGCGAGGCTCCGGCGTCATCGGGATCAACGGTGCCGCAGCACGTCTCGTGAGCCCCGGTGACCTCGTCATCCTCATCGCCTACGGCGTGATGAACGAGCAGGAGTGCCGCGACTACAACCCGCGCGTGGTGTTCGTCGACGCGGACAACCGCCAGGTCGAGCTCGGCAACGATCCGGCGCACGCGCCGGAGGGTTCCGGTCTGATCACCCCGCGCATGCTCGCCACGCTCGACTCCGGTTCGTTGGTGTAGCAGTGCTCCTCGCCGTCGACGTCCGGAACACGAACGTCGTACTCGGTCTGTTCACCGGCAGCGGCTCGCATGCGAAGTTGTTGCGGGACTGGCGGATGCGTACCGATCCGCGGATGACCGCCGACGAGCTCGCGCTCATCTTCCGTGGTCTGCTCGGCGGATACGTCGATCAGATCACCGGTGTGACCGCGCTGTCCACGGTTCCGTCGGTGCTGCGTGAGATCCGGGTGATGCTGGCCCGCTACTGGGAACACGTGCCGCACGTGGTCGTCGAGCCGGGCGTGCGCACCGGGGTGCCGCTGCTCGTCGACAACCCCAAGGAGGTCGGCGCCGACCGCATCGTCAACAGCCTTGCGGCACATCACTTCTACGACGGTCCGTGCATCGTGGTGGACTTCGGGACGTCCACGTGCGTGGACGTGGTCTCCGCGAAGGGGGAGTTCCTCGGCGGCATCATCGCCCCGGGCATCGAGGTGTCGATGGACGCGCTCGCCTCCCAGTCCGCGGCGCTGCGCAAGGTGGAGCTGCTGCGCCCGCGGGCCGTGGTCGGCAAGAACACCGTCGAATGCATGCAGTCCGGAGCGGTTTTCGGATTCGCCGGGATGGTCGACGGACTGGTGCGGCTGGTGCGTTCCGAGCAGCGGGGATTCGACGGTGACGACGTCGCGGTCATCGGGACCGGCGACCGGGCGCCGCTGATCATGCCGGAATCCGAAACGCTCGAGCATCACGAGCCGGACCTGACGCTGGAGGGACTGCGCCTGGTGTACGAGCGCAATCTCGCACGGCGCGGCGCCCGATCCGCCGCAGTGGGTTCCGCCCGCCGCGATCCTGTGCAAGAATAGTCGCCGTGATCCGCTGCATGAGCGCCCAGGAGTGTTGTCGAGGCTGACGTCCGCCTCGATCGTTCACACCTTCCTGGAGTCTCTCTCATGCGCACTGCGCTTGCTGCATCCTTCGTCGCCGCACCCGCCCACCCCCTCCCGCTCACCACCGAGCGCATCTATCCGGCCGGACTGGCCGCGACCGTCGCGCGCGGCGCTGTGGTCGTCGACATCCGCACCCACGCCGAACGCGCCGCCCAGGGCACCTTGCCCGGCGCCCTGGCCATCTCTGCGGACCTGCTGCCCCGGCGTCTGCATCCAGCCGACGACGAGCGCCTGGCGGTGGCCGTCGACCGTGACGTCGAGTGGGTCGTGGTCTCGGCCTCCGGCGCGGAGACCGACACGGTCGTCGCTGGGCTGCAGGCCCTCGGTCTGCGCCGCGTCACCGGTCTCGCCGGCGGGTACGCGGCCCTGGCGGCGGCCGGGGCGACCGGTGCGATCGCCGCTGCCCCGCACGTCGAGGACGACGTGGCGCGCGTCACCGCACACTGATCCGCCGGGGCATCGGTGTCCCCGGGCGCGTCGGTGCTGCGCGGGCGTCCGACGCGGTCCGATAGTCTGGTCACCCGTGAGTGATGCACCGGTTCAGCAGTCCGACGACACCCCCGAGCAGATCCGTATCCGCCGCGAGAAGCGCGAACGGATCCTGGCGCAGGGCAAGGACGCGTACCCCGTCGTCGTGCCGCGCACTCACACCCTCGCGGAGATCCGCGAGAAGTACCCCGACCTCGAGCCCGACACCGTCACCGGTGAGCAGGTCGGCGTCGCCGGCCGGGTCATCTTCTTCCGCAACACGGGCAAGCTCTGCTTCGCCACGCTGCAGGAGGGCGACGGCACCCAGTTGCAGGCGATGATCAGCCTGAACGGTGTCGGCGAGGAGTCCCTGGCGGCGTGGAAGCACGAGGTGGACCTCGGTGACTTCGTGTTCGTGCACGGCGAGGTGATCAGTTCTCGCCGCGGCGAGCTCAGCGTCATGGCGGACTCGTGGCAGATGGCCGCGAAGGCTCTGCGCCCGCTGCCGGTCGCGCACAAGGAGATGAACGAGGAGACCCGCGTCCGGCAGCGTTACGCCGACCTGATCGTGCGTCCCGAGGCTCGCGCCAACGCCCGCATGCGTGTCGCCGTGGTGCGCGAACTGCGCAATGCTCTCGAGCGGCGTGGCTTCCTCGAGGTCGAGACCCCGATGCTGCAGACCCTGCACGGTGGTGCGACGGCGCGTCCGTTCGTCACCCATTCGAACGCGCTCGACATGGATCTGTATCTGCGTATCGCGCCGGAACTGTTCCTCAAGCGCTGCGTGGTGGGTGGCATCGAGAAGGTCTTCGAGATCAACCGCAACTTTCGCAACGAGGGTGCGGACTCCACGCACTCGCCCGAATTCGCCATGCTCGAGACGTACGAGGCGTACGGCACGTACGACGATTCGGCGACGATGATTCGCGAGCTCATCCAGGAGGTGGCGATGGCGGTGTTCGGCACCCACGTCGTCACCCTCGCCGACGGCACCGAGTACGACTTCGGCGGCGAATGGAAAGTGATGGAGATGTACCCGTCGCTGTCCGCGGCCATCGGCACCGAGGTCACGCCCGACACGTCCCTCGAGGAGTTGCACGCGCTCGCCGATCGGGTGAGTCTCGAGGTCCCGGAGGGTAAGGGCTGGGGCCACGGAAAACTCGTCGAGGAGTTGTGGGAGCACCAGTGCGGCGACCAGTTGCACGAGCCGACGTTCGTGCGGGACTACCCCGTCGAGACCTCGCCGCTCACCCGGCAGCACCGCAGCAAGAACGGTGTGACCGAGAAATGGGACCTGTACGTGCGCGGTTTCGAACTGGCCACCGGTTACTCGGAACTCGTCGACCCCGTGATCCAGCGGGAGCGGTTCGTCGACCAGGCGCGGCTGGCCTCCGCCGGTGACGACGAGGCGATGGTCCTCGACGAGGATTTCCTCGCTGCGATGGAACAGGGAATGCCTCCGACGACCGGGACCGGTATGGGAATCGATCGATTGCTGATGGCGCTGACCGGCCTCGGAATCCGGGAAACAATCCTGTTCCCAATTGTGCGTCCGGCGCGGTAATTGATCCCATTCGATTTCCGTATTGCCATGAATTGATTCCCGGGTATTGTTGTCTCGTACCGCGGGGGGCCGCGCTTCTTCATTCGAGAGGATTTGCAGCACATGGCAAAGAAGGTCACCGTTACCCTGATCGACGATGTGGACGGGGAGACGGCGGCGGACGAATCCGTGGAATTCGGGCTCGACGGAGTCACCTACGAGATCGATCTGTCCGAGGAAAATGCGGCCAAGCTCCGGGAAGAATTGGAGTTCTGGGTCACCCATGCCCGCAAGGTGGGTGGCCGTAAGCGCGCGAAGGTCGTGCCCAGTGCGCCGCCGGCGCGCAAGTCCGCGCGTGGTGGTTCGGACCGGGAACGAACCGCGGAAATCCGGGAATGGGCCCGCAACAACGACATGCCCGTCTCGGCGCGGGGCCGCATCTCCGCCGAAATCATCGAGGCATACAACAAGGCGCACTGAGCAGTAGGCGCCGACTTCCGGACGACCGGGCGATATCCGCGACAGTTGTCGCGGATATCGCCCGGTCGTCGTGGTGTGCGGATTACGTTCCCCTATTCGTCCGAAAGCGGAGCGGTCGTTCGGAACGGTGTGGTGCCGGGAAGCGGAGACAAACGTCACAACGGCCCGCGCTTTCGCCCGTCGCGGCGCGCGGGCGCAATTCCCGGGTAGCGTGTCGGCCATGGCAGAGCGGATTGCCGTCCCGGGTGAGACGTGCTGGCGGATCGATCGGGCCGATCGTCTCGCCTGCATCGTCGACGCCGCCGACTATTTCCGGTACGCCAAGTCGGCGATGCTGCAGGCGCGCCGGCGGATCCTCCTGATCGGGTGGGACTTCGACACGCGGATCAAGTTCGAACCCGATCACAAGACCCTCGAGGGCCCGAACCGGCTGGGTGCGTTCCTCAAGTGGCTGCCGCGCCGGCAGCCGGACCTCGAGGTGATGCTGCTGAAGTGGAACATCGGCGCATTCGCGGCCATCGGGCGCGGGATGACACCCGTCTTCGTGCTGAACTGGCTGAGCGACCCCCGGCTCCGGCTTGAGATCGACGGCGCCCACCCGGTGGGCGCGGCGCATCACCAGAAGATCATCGTGATCGACGACGTCGTCGCGTTCTGCGGTGGCATCGACATGACCGTCGATCGGTGGGACACCAGCGAGCATCCCGACCACAGTCGCTACCGGCGGGAGCCGAACGGCCGCCGGTACGGACCGTGGCACGACGTCACCACGGCGGTGGACGGCGCGGCCGCCCACGCGATCGGTGAGCAGGCCCGTGCCCGGTGGAAAGCAGCGACGGGCGAGGACCTCGAACCGGTCGAGGCGGACCACACCATCTGGCCCGACGGGTTGCGCCCGGCGCTGCGCGACGTCGACGTCGCCGTCGCCCGCACTTTGCCCGAACTCCGCGACCGGGCGGAGGTCCGGGAGATCGAAGCCCTCTACCTGGCGGTGATCGCCGGCGCCCGTCGCACGCTCTACATGGAGAGCCAGTACCTGGCGTCCCGGACCCTCGCCGAAGCCCTCGCGAAGCGGCTGCACGAACCGGACGGCCCGCAGATCGTGCTGGTCCTGCCGCGCAACGCCGAGGGGTGGCTCGAGCAGAAAGCGATGGACGGTGCCCGTCGCAAGCTGCTGCACATGCTGTGGAACGCCGACGTCCACGGGCGGTTCGCCGCCTATTACCCGGTCACCGCGGGCGGAGCACCGATCTACGTGCACGCGAAGGTCGTCGTCATGGACGACGTGCTGCTGCGCATCGGCTCGTCGAACCTGAACAACCGGTCCCTGGGCTTCGACACCGAGTGCGATCTCTTCGTCGAGGCGGACCACGAGGGCGACCACATCAGCCGTGCGGTCGTCGAGATGCGCGAGCGCCTGCTGTCCGAACACCTGGGGGTGTCCCCGGAGGACGTCGCGTCCGCGGTCCGGTCCGAAGGCTCGCTCGTCGCCGCGGTGGAACGCCTGCGCGGACCGGGCCGGACGCTCGAGCGGTTCGAGCCCGGCACCGTCGCCGACGAGGACAGTCCCCTCGCGGAGAACGAACTCGTCGACCCCGAACGCGCCCCGCAGCGCGTCGGGCAGCGCATTCGCCGGTTGATGCCCCGCTGAGCAGCGTGTTCGCTGCTGGCGTACACGGAGGTGGGAACGCGGGGTCGACGTGCAGCGTTACCCCTCGTAACCGGAGTTGCCGCCGGTGCCGATCGGGTGGAGGGGCAGCGCCTCGAAACGGCGGCAACTAGAGTGTCGAGTGGGGTCGTGGAACCTGGTTCCACTCGACGACTCGAGTGCCGGAGCGAAACGCGGCAGCCGGGTCCGGAACGATCCGCGTACCGGACCTGTCGGCCGGAGAGTGTGAGGGAGTGCGATGTTCGAAAGGTTCACCGATCGCGCGCGGCGCGTCGTCGTCCTGGCTCAGGAAGAGGCCAGGATGCTCAACCACAACTACATCGGCACGGAGCACATTCTCCTGGGCCTCATTCACGAAGGCGAGGGCGTAGCGGCCAAGTCGCTCGAATCTTTGGGGATCTCCCTCGAAGGCGTCCGCAGCCAGGTCGAGGAGATCATCGGCCAGGGACAGCAGGCCCCGTCGGGTCACATCCCGTTCACGCCCCGTGCCAAGAAGGTGCTCGAGCTCAGCCTGCGTGAGGCGCTGCAGCTCGGCCACAACTACATCGGTACCGAGCACATCCTGCTCGGCCTCATCCGCGAGGGTGAGGGCGTCGCGGCGCAGGTGCTCGTCAAGCTCGGCGCGGACCTGAACCGGGTGCGTCAGCAGGTCATCCAGCTGCTCTCCGGATACCAGGGCAAGGAGCCCCAGGAATCCGGCACCAGCCGTGGCGAGGCCGGCACCCCGTCGACGTCGCTGGTGCTCGATCAGTTCGGCCGCAACCTCACGCAGGCCGCGCTCGAAGGCAAGCTCGACCCCGTCATCGGACGCGCGAAGGAAATCGAGCGCGTGATGCAGGTCCTGAGCCGTCGCACCAAGAACAACCCGGTGCTCATCGGCGAGCCGGGCGTCGGCAAGACCGCCGTCGTCGAGGGCCTGGCGCAGGCCATCGTCAACGGTGAGGTCCCCGAGACCCTCAAGGACAAGCAGCTCTACACCCTCGACCTCGGTTCGCTGGTCGCGGGCAGCCGTTACCGCGGTGACTTCGAGGAACGCCTGAAGAAGGTCCTCAAGGAGATCAACAGCCGCGGCGACATCATCCTGTTCATCGACGAGCTGCACACGCTGGTCGGTGCGGGTGCCGCCGAGGGTGCCATCGACGCGGCGTCGATCCTGAAGCCGAAGCTGGCGCGCGGCGAGCTGCAGACCATCGGTGCCACCACCCTCGACGAGTACCGCAAGTACATCGAGAAGGACGCCGCTCTCGAGCGCCGGTTCCAGCCGGTGCAGGTCGGCGAGCCCACGGTCGAGCACACCATCGAGATCCTCAAGGGTCTGCGCGACCGGTACGAGGCGCACCACCGCGTGTCCATCACCGACAAGGCACTGGTCGCCGCGGCGAGCCTCGCGGACCGCTACATCAACGACCGCTTCCTGCCGGACAAGGCGATCGACCTCATCGACGAGGCCGGTGCGCGCATGCGCATCCGCCGGATGACCGCGCCGCCGGACCTGCGCGAGTTCGACGACAAGATCGCCGACGCACGCCGGGAGAAGGAGTCCGCGATCGACGCGCAGGACTTCGAGAAGGCCGCGAACCTGCGCGACAAGGAGAAGCAGCTCGTCGCGCAGCGTGCCGAGCGCGAGAAGCAGTGGCGCGCCGGTGATCTCGACGTCATCGCCGAGGTCGACGAGGAGCAGATCGCCGAGGTCCTCGCCAACTGGACCGGTATCCCGGTGTTCAAGCTCACCGAGGAGGAGACCACCCGTCTGCTCCGTATGGAGGACGAGCTGCACAAGCGGATCATCGGCCAGGAGGACGCCGTCAAGGCCGTCGCCAAGGCGATCCGGCGTACCCGCGCCGGCCTGAAGGACCCGAAGCGTCCCGCCGGTTCGTTCATCTTCGCCGGCCCGTCCGGCGTCGGAAAGACCGAGCTGTCGAAGGCGCTCGCGAACTTCCTGTTCGGCGAGGACGACGCGCTCATCCAGATCGACATGGGCGAGTTCCACGACCGGTTCACCGCGTCACGGCTGTTCGGTGCCCCTCCGGGCTACGTCGGCTACGAAGAGGGTGGCCAGCTCACCGAGAAGGTGCGCCGCAAGCCGTTCTCCGTGGTTCTGTTCGACGAGATCGAGAAGGCCCACCAGGAGATCTACAACACCCTCCTGCAGGTCCTCGAGGACGGCCGCCTCACCGACGGCCAGGGACGCACGGTCGACTTCAAGAACACCGTGCTGATCTTCACCTCGAACCTCGGTACCGCCGACATCTCGAAGGCGGTGGGCCTGGGCTTCACCAAGGGCACCGGCGCGGAGTCGAACTACGAGCGGATGAAGCTCAAGGTCAACGACGAGCTCAAGAAGCACTTCCGGCCCGAGTTCCTCAACCGCATCGACGACATCATCGTCTTCCACCAGCTCACCCAGGAGCAGATCATCGAGATGGTGGACCTGATGATCGGTCGTGTCGAGGTGCAGCTGAAGAACAAGGACATGGGCATCGAGCTCACCGAGAAGGCGAAGTCGCTGCTCGCCAAGCGCGGCTTCGACCCCGTCCTCGGCGCCCGGCCGCTGCGTCGCACGATCCAGCGCGAGATCGAGGACCAGCTCTCGGAGAAGATCCTCTTCAACGAGATCGGCCCCGGCCAGATCGTCCTGGTCGACGTCGAAGGCTGGGACGGCGAGGGTGCCGGCGAGAACGCGAAGTTCACCTTCACCCCGAGCGAGAAGCCGGCGGCGGTGCCCGACACCCCGGCGGTGGCCCTGGCCAAGGACGCCGAGTAGTCCTGCTGTAGCGAACGCCGACGGGCGGCACCCATTGCGGGTGCCGCCCGTCGGCGTCGGTGTGTCCGGCTCAGCGCCGCCAGGCCGCGGTGTTCCGCCCGGACCAGTTCGCGAGCCGTTCGAGGGGGCTCGCATCCGGCGCGGATTCGACGACCGTGCCGAAGGGAACCCGTCCGCCGCGCCCGGCCGCGGGAATCGTCCGGCGCGCGACGGCGAATGCGGCCTCCACGAGCGCCGTGTCGGGTTCGGCCGGCAGACCGGTGGCGGCGGAAAGGTCCCACCCGTGCACGAGAGCCTCGTTGAGGTTGCTCAGCACCGCGGCGCGTCCGGGCACCGTTCCCCACGGCGCGACGACGGGCCGGTCGAGCAGCTCGTCGTCGCTCCACACCTTCCGGTAGTGGGCCTGCGCCCGCTCGAGTTCGGCTCGCCACGCGTCGTCGGGGACGCCGGTGAGGAATTCCGGGATGCTCAGCGGGTCGCCGCCGTCGCCGATCACCCGCCCCCTGTCCACGGTTGCGACGAGGTGGCCGAGCAGGGCCCGCACGTCGAAATCCGGGCACGGGGTCGGGTCGGTCATCTGCTCGGGGCGCACTCGCGCGAACAGCAGATCCACCCACGCCAGGGCGTCACGGTAGAGGGGACGAGGATCTATGGCGGTGCTCATGTCCGGCCTTCCTGTGGTGTGTCGATGTCGGCGGACACGATGCTTCCGTCGAAACACGACATCTCCTGTCAGGTATCTCTGCGAGAGTGCGGGTATGCGTGCGGATCGGCTGCTGTCCCTCGTCCTACTGCTGCGGCACCGCGGCCTGATGACCGCGCCCGCGATCGCCCGGGAACTCGAGGTGTCGGTGCGCACCGTGCTGCGCGACATCGAGGCGTTGTCCACGGCAGGCATCCCCGTCTACGCCGAACGGGGACGCGCCGGCGGGTACGCGTTGCTGCCCGGCTTCACCACCGACCTGACCGGTCTGACCGTCGACGAGGCGACCGCCCTGCTCGCGGCGAGCGCCTCGGCGACGCCCGACTCGCTCGGTATGGCGCCCGCGTTCGCGTCGGCGATGCGGAAGGTGACCGTGGCGCTACCCGAGGCGCAGCGCACCGCCGCGGCCCGGGTCGGGGAGCGGATCGTGGTCAGTTCGGCGGGGTGGGTGGTCGATCCCCAGCGGGACGAGCACCTCGGCATCGTCCAGCAGGCAGTGTTCACCGATCGTCGCCTGCGTATCCGCTACCGCTCCCGTGGCGCCGAGGCGCGGTGGCGGACCGTCGACCCGCTCGGGTTGGTCAGCGCGGCGGGCCGCTGGTATCTGGTGGCGCTGCATCGCGGCGCCGAACGCACCTACCGCCTCTCCCGCGTGGAGCAGGTGCAACTGCTCGACACCGCGGCGCACCGCCCGCCCGACGTCGACCTCGCCCGGATCTGGCAGCGGCGCCGCGCCGAGTTTCGGGCCGGCCTGGGCACGGTCACCGCCGCCGTGCAGATCCGGGACCGGCGCCGGGAAGACCTCGCGGCGATCGCGATCCGCGTCGTCGCGCAGCGGCCCACAGGCGACGGATGGTGGGCGGTCGAGGTCGAGTTCGGTGGGGCCGCCCACGCCGGTGCCGCGATGTGGCAGCTCGGCGACGACGCCGAACTGCTCGGACCGCCCGAGCTCCGCGAGCAGGTCCGGTCGGCGGCCGAGCGCCTCGCCGAGCGGCACCGGTAGACCGGCCTGTCACCATGCCGCCGCCGTTCCTGTCGCCGCCGTTCCTGTCACCGCCTCGTCCCGGTCGGGGACGCGGAGTGCGTCGACGAACGCCTCCTCCGCGATCTGGGCCGCGTAGATCGCCGGGTCGATCCGCGCGACGAGGTCGCCGGTCTGGGTGGCCATGGCCCGCAGCGCGGTGAGTTTGCGGTCGAGCTCGGGTCCCCGCAGCCGGACGTGGACCGCGAGCAGCTCCTCGGGGACACCGGTGGGGCGCTCGTCGCTCATGTACATGCCCCATTCCTCGTAGAGGTCCCGGAACCGGGCGAGATGCTCCACGGTCGGGGTGGCGTACAGCAACCGGGACCGGCAGCCGCGGTCACGCCAGGCGCGGGTGACCCAGCGGTGTACGGCGTTGTGGTCCGGGTGGTAGGTCATTCCGTCGGCACCGAAGGTCAGGATCGTGTCGGGGCGCAGATCGTCGAGGAGCCGACCGGCCCATGCGAGACCGGCGTCGTCGTGATCGGCGAGGGCGCCGTCCGGCAGGCCGAGGACGTGGTGCTCCTCGACACCGAGCACGGCCAGGGCGGCGGCCGCTTCCCAGCGGCGGACCCGGGCCAGCCGTTCCGGCGGCCACGAGCGGGGGTCTGCGGTTCCGTGCTCGCCGGCGCTGGCCGAGGCGCACACGACGCGCCGGCCGGCGTCGCGGGCGGCAGCCATGATCCCCGCGGCGAGATAGGTCTCGTCGTCGGGGTGGGCCCAGATCGACAGGATGGTCCCGAGCCGGGAGGTCGTCGCGTTCATGTCTGCCACGGTGCGGGAGGGGACTCCCACGGCGCCCCCATGTGCTCTCGTGGCGGTGTGATCCGGTGGGAGCGCGACGGGAGCGGACCGGCGCATCGTCGTGGCCATGGACACCACACTCACCATGAACTCGACCCGAGACGCGACGGCGGCCGAGCTGCCGACCGAGATGCTGGAGCGGTTCCGCTCCCGTGCCGGCGAACTCGACCGGTCCAACTCCTACTTCGACGAGGACCTCGCGGAACTGCGAGCTGCCGGCTACCTCGGCGCGGCCGTACCCGTCCGCTACGGGGGATGGGGTCTCGATCTGGTCCGGCTGGCCGCAAGTCAGCGGCGCCTCGCGCGCTACGCCCCGGCGACCGCGCTGGCGATGACGATGCACTCGTACTGGATCGGGATGGCGACCGAACTGGAACGCACGGGCGACACGTCGCTCCGCTGGATCTCGGAGGCCGCGGTGGCCGGCGACGTGTTCGCTGCCGGACATGCCGAGACGGGCAACGACATCCCGGTACTCCTGTCGACGTGCCGGGCGCAGCGCGTGGCGGGCGGCTATCGCCTGACCGGCCGCAAACAGTTCGGCTCCAACGGTCCGGCGTGGCGGTGGCTCGGCGCGCATGCCATCGATGCGGACGCGGCCGGCGGGCCGCACATCGTGCACGCGTTCGTCGAACGAGGCAGCGCGGGGGTGAACGTCGTGCCGACGTGGGACACCCTCGGTATGCGGCCGACGCAGAGCCACGACACGGTTCTCGACGACGTCTTCGTTCCCGACGACCGCATCGGGCGGGTGGTCCCCGCGGGCGACGGCAGCGATCCGTTTCTCGTGGCGATGACGATGTGGCCGCTTTCGCTCATGGCGGCGGTGTATCTGGGAATCGCCGACCGCGCCCTCGAACTCGCCGTCCGCAGCGCCCGCCGCAAGACATCGGTGGCGATCGAGCGGGGCGCGTACGCCTACAACCCGTTCGTGCAGCACCAGGTTGCACAGATGTACCTCGAGCTGGACGCCGCCTCGGCGACGCTCGACCGGTTCGTCGCGGACTGGGTGGCCGGCGCGGACCACGGCGACGAATGGGTTCCCAAGGTGTATGCGATGAAGTGGCGGGCGGTGGAAGCGGCCAAACGAGTCGTCGACATTGCTCTCGACGTGACCGGCGGCGCCGGCATGTTCACCGGGAACGAGCTCGAACGTCTCTACCGCGACGTGCGGTGCGGGGGATTCCACCCCGGGAACGACGCGCTCACCCACGAACTCGTCGGCAAGTCGTTGCTCGGCATCCTCGGCGAACAGCCCCGATGGTGAGGTTCTGACCCCCGGCGGTCACAGGGCGCGGAGCGCATGCTCGGCGGCGGCCTCGCCGTCGAGCATCGCGCCGCGTCGCCGCGCCGCCTCGTACTCGTCGTCGCCGAGCTCGGTGCGCAGCCGCACGCCGAGGTCGTCCAGGGCCACCTCGTCGGCGCCGAAGATGCGGTGACCGGCCGCTGTCGCACGCACGGCCCCCTCGAGTACCGCCGCGTCGTGGTAGCGGCCCAGGCGTTCGAGAAGTCCGGCGATCGAGCGCAGCATCGTCCACTGCGTCGACCACACCCCGGCCCGCCGCCAGTGCGGGATCAGCCGCCGGTACTCGGCGGCGGCCGCCACAGGGTCACCGATCCGGGCGTCGATGGACGCCTTCGACGCACCGGCGAGGCCGGTCACGAAGGAGGCGTTCGTCTGCTCCGCGATCTCCAGGGCCCGTGCGAAGCGGGCTCGGGCCCGTTCGACGTCGACCGCCAGGTCCGCCTCCCCGGCGCAGTACCAGACGTACGCCGCGTGCGGCGTACGTGCATCGCCGATCTCGACGAGGAGTGTCGCGGCCAGCCCGACGGCGGCCGGTGCGCCCGCATAGCCCAGCGGCAGCAGCTCGCTGGCACGTGCCATGAGGCGCTGCGCCGGGTCGTGCACGGCTGCCGCGGCGGCCCGCCGGTACCAGGCGGCAGCCGCGTCCAGATGGCCTTCGAACAACTCGTAGCTCCCGCGGACGGTCAGCGCTTCAGCAGCCGGCTCGGTCTTCACCCGCTCGACCGCGCGCAGCGCACCGGCGCTGAGCCGGCCGGTCTCGGGTACGTCGCCGGACATCCACGCCGCGTAGGCGGCCACCACCTGCACGCGCGCAGCGAACGGGCTGCGCCCCTCCGGGTCGGCCGCGATCACCATCCGGGCCCAGTTCAGTACATCCGGTCGCAACCGGAAGATCCCGTAGTCCAGCAGGGCATTGACGAGGCGGCCCGCAAGGGCGATCTCGTCGTGGTCGAGCAACCAGCCGAGCGCACTGCGCAACTCCGGTACGGCAGCGTCGATCTGCGACAGGACCGGCTCACCCGGCTGCAGCAGTCGGGAATCCGCGTGGTCGACCCACTCGACCAGGTGCCGGGCGTGCCGCTCCGCGATCGTGTCGGCCCGGCCCGTGCGGACGAGCTGTTCGGTGCCGAACGCCCGCAGCGTCTCGAGAAGCATGTACCGGCGACCGGGTATCCGCATCACCAGCGAACGCTCCACGAGGTGCGTCAACGCCGCGACGGTCGTCCCGGGATCCGTGCCGCAGACCGCCGCGGCGTCGGCCGCGTCGAACGAGCCGGCGAACACCGACAGGTCCGCGAAGGTCCGTCGCAGATCCTCCGGGAGCAGCCCGAACGACCACGACACGGCCGCGGCCAGCGACCCGTGCCGCGGTGTCGTGCGGTACCCCGACGCCAGCAGCTCGAAGCGGTGGTCCAGGCCCGCCGCGACCTCCGCGACCTCGTGGGTGTGCAGGCACGCCGCCGCCAGCTCGATTGCCAACGGCAACCCGTCCAGGCGACGCACGATCTCGGCGATGCAGGCGCGTTCCCGCCCGTCCGGCTCGAATCCGGGGACGACGGCCCGCGCCCGCTCCTCGAACAGCCGCACGGCCGGGGCGTCCTCCCCGTCGTACGCCAGCGTCGGCACCCTGCGGACGTACTCGCCCACCACGCGCAGCCGCTCCCGGCTCGTCGCCACGACCCGCACGTTCGCACATGTGCCGAGCAGGCGTTCGACGAAGGCGGCGATCGGCTCGAGCACGTGCTCGCAGTTGTCGAGCAGCAACACGATCTCGGTCTCGCCCAGCACGTCGGCCACCCGCTCGGCGAGTGCGGTGCCGGGACGGGCGTCGATCCGCAGGGCGGCGGCGACCACATCGACCGCCGAGCCCGGTTCGGCAGTGGCCAGCTCGCACAGCACCACCGGACGGTCGGGCCGGACGGCGCGGAGCCGGTGCCCGGCCTCGAGGAGCAACCGGGTCTTGCCGACTCCACCCGGACCGACCAGGGTCACCAGTCGCCCCGACTTCGTCAGCCCGGTCACCTCCGCCGCGAGAGCGTCCCGGCCTACGAGTGACGTCGCCGGAACCGGCAGCCGGCCCACCGGAGCCCACACCCGATCGGGGGCGCCGGCCAGCAGTTCCGCGTGCTGGGCCGCCAGTGCCGGCGACGGCTCGATGCCCAGCTCGTCGCCGATCAGCCGCCGGAAATCGTCGTACACGCGGAGCGCTTCCGCCCGGCGTCCGGTTGCCGCGAGCGCCGTCATCAGCAGCGCACGCGGTCGTTCCCTCGACGGCTGCGCGTCGGCCAGTGCGGTCAGTTCGGCGACGAGACCGTCGGTGTCGCCCCGCGCGAGCCGGGTCTCGGCCCGCACCTCCCGGGCCCGGAAACGCAGTTCCTCCAGCCGCGTCGCCTCCATGCGGGCCTCGTCCACGTCGTCGAGTTCCGGGTAGGCAGGACCCTGCCAGCGCGAGAGCACGGCGTCGATCTCGGCGGTATCGGTTCCTCCCGCCGTCGAGACCGCGACGAGGCGGTCGGCGTCGACATCCACGCGGGCCGGATCGAGCCGGTAGCCCTCGCCGACGGACTCGATCAGGCCGTGGGGCAGGCCACGACGCAGCCGGAACATGTGGTTCTGCAGGGCGGCGGCCGGATCCGCCGGCAGCCTGGACGGCCACAGGGCCTCGACGGCGGAGTGCGCCGGCACCACCCGGCCCCGCCGAAGCACCAGCAGGGCCAGCAGGCGCCGTTGCAGCAGCCCGTCGGGAGTGATGTCCTGACGATCCCCGTCCAGCACCCGGATCGGGCCGAGCACCTCGACCCGCACCCGGTCGCCACCCGTGGCCACGCCTCCATTGGACCACCCGGGCCGGTCTCCTGCCGAGACTCGGGACGTCAGGTTCGATGCGGGTCCGGCGGGTCGGCCGGCCGCATCGACAACGCCGCGACGAGGAAACACAGCGCCCCGACGAAGGTGCCGAGGTCGGCGAGCCGTGGTGCGAACGTTGCGCCCGCCGGGTCGACGTGGGCGCCGACGGCCGAGGCGCCGAAGGCGAGCGAACCGAGCATGTTCAGCCAGGTGCTGCGCCAGTTGCGGGCGTGCGGGTCCCACAGCGCATCGGTGTCGGTGGTGGCCACTACCGCCAGGGCGCTGCTGACGAGGAAGCACACCGAGCCGACAGCGTCGGGGCGCCACACCAGATTTCGCTCCTCGGTCGCCGTCAGACCGGCGACGAGCGCGAATCCCGTGCTCACGTTGAATGCGAGCGTGCCGGCCCACTGCACCGCGGCCGACCACCAGTCGTACCGGTCCACGCGGGTCGCCACCGGCGGGCGGTGCGTCAGCAGCAACTGCACAGTCGCCGCCGCGGTGAAGAACCACGAGCCCACGAAGTAGAGCAGATTGGAGGTGGCGGCGGGGAGGACGAGCACGCCGCCGGCACCGGCCCCGAACAGGGCGGAACCGATGACGAACAGTCGCGATTCGCGGCGCAGCGTCGGCCGGGTGAACACACCCGCGAACCTAGCGGGCGCGGCTCGCCGCCGTGTGCCGGGGCGGCTCGCCGCCGTGTGCCGGGGCGGCTCGCCGCCGTGTGCCGGGGCGGCTCGCCGCCGTGCGGAAGCAGCGCCGCGCCGCGCGACGTGGCGTAGGTTCGGCTGAGAGAACACGCCACGACGAAAGGGACCGATCGATGCCCACACGTACCGCTCGCACAGCCTGGAACGGTGGCCTGCAGGACGGCGCAGGACAGGTCGAGCTCACGAGCTCCGGCCGCGCCACGTTCGACGTCTCGTTCCCCAAGCGGGCCGCGGACGACGCCGATGGCACCACCAGCCCGGAGGAACTCATCGCCGCGGCACACTCGTCGTGCTACGCGATGCAACTCTCGGCGCTGATCGCCGAGGCCGGCGGCACGCCGCAGAGCCTCGACGTCACGGCCGACGTCTCGCTCGGCCCGGACCCGAACGGCGGATTCCGGCTCACCGGCATCAAGCTGACGGTCCGCGGCGAGGTCGACGGTCTCGACGCCGACGGGTTCGCGAAGGCGGCGCAGGGAGCCAAGGAGGGCTGCCCGGTCAGCAAGGCCCTGACCGGAGTGGACATCACGCTCGACGCAGCGCTCGAATCCTGAGCGAACCGGCGAGTGCGCACGTCCCGCGGCGACGACCGCCGGGAGGTGCGCACTCGCGCCGTGTCAGCCGCCGGCGAGCGCGTCGAGGTAACGGCCCATCATCCACCGCTGAGCGAGCGGCAGCACCGGTGCGCCGAGGCGGGTGAACCAGCGACCGGGCCGGGAGACGGCAGTGATGTGCCCGAACACCGCGCCGTCGGGCCGGCGCTCGACCACGAACGACTCCTCCCCGCTGAGGGGGTGTCCCTCCAGCGTGCCGTAGGCGAAGCCACGACGGTCCGGCTCGTCCACGACGTAGACGACCCGGCACCATGACCCCCAGCGCGCCGGACCGATGGGGGGATCCAGCCGTACCTCCAGCCCCGCCCGCGGCGCGGGTGTATGCGAATCGACGCGAAAACCCGCATGCCGCTGCATATTCCAGTTCTCGAGTACCCGGACGGCGGTGCGGAATGCGACGTCGCCCGAGCCGAGGCGGGAGGTCAGGTGTGCGTGCCGGAACCCCGCCGGTGTCCCACCACGGGTCGCGCCGACGTGCGGGTAGTTGAACGGGCGCTGCGCGTTCACGTCGGCACGCTCAGCCGCGAGCGGTGTCCTCGCCGGCGGCTTTGACGTCGAGCACGACCTCGAATTCGAGCAGCGACGCGCCCGATGCGACCGGCCGCTTCGCCTCACCCGCGTGCGCCTGCCGGGCCGGGCCGTCCCGCCAGGCCGCGAACGCCTCCTCCGACTCCCACTGGGTCACCACGAAGTAGCGCGATTCGCCCTGCACGGGACGCAGGAGCTGGAATCCGAGGAAACCGGGGGAGTTCTCCACGGTGTGCGCCCGATGCGCGAAGCGTGTCTCCAGTTCCGGGCCGGCGCCCTCGGGGACCTCGATTGCGTTGATCTTCACCACTGCCATGGCGGCGAGCGTACTCCGCTACCTTGGCGGTTGTGTTGCACGACGAAGGTGGTTCCGGGCGGCCCATCCTGCTGCTGCACGGCCTGATGGGCAGCTCCCGCACGTGGCGACGGCACGTGCCGTGGCTGCGCAGCCACGGCCGCGTCCACACCTTCGATGCCGCCGGCCACGGGCGTCCCGCCCCGGACCGGCTCACCACCGAGGCGTTCGTCGCAGACCTCGCCGCGCACGTCGACGGCATCGGTGAACCCCTGGTGGTGATCGGGCACTCGATGGGCGCCCTGCACGGGTGGTGCTTCGCCGCCGCGTACCCCGACCGGGTGGCCGCCCTCGTCGTCGAGGACATGGCCCCCGACTTCCGTGGCCGGACCGCGGCGGACTGGGCCGCGATGATCGCGCAGTGGCCGCAACCGTTTCCGGACGAGGACGCGGTCGTCGGGTACTTCGGCGACGTCGCCGGACGGTACTTCCTCGATTCCTTCGAGCATCGCGCCGACGGCTGGTACCTGCACGGGGAGGTGGGCACCTTTCGGGACATCTCCGAGGAGTGGGGCGCCCGGCACTTCTGGGACCAGTGGCGGTCGATCTCGGTGCCGGCCCTGCTCGTCGAGGGCGAGTTCACCATCACGCCCGATGGGCAGATGCGGCGGATGGCCGCCGAGCACCCCCGGTCCCGGTACGTCCGGATCCCGGGCGCGGGGCACCTGGTGCACGACGAGCGCCCCGGCGAATACCGCGCCGAAGTCGAACGATTCCTCGACACGCTCGACGAGTGAGCGCGGCTCAGCCCTCGCCGGCGAGCGCGAAACGCCCGTCGTCGGTCTGCTCGACCAGGCCGTCCACGAGCAGCGAGTGCAGCGCCCGGTCCCGTTGCCCCGGATCCGCGAGCCACACCTGATCCAGCACCGGCCGCTCCACCGGGACGTCGCTCTCGCGCAACACCGCCATGAGCCTGCCTCGCACCTGCCGGTCGGTGCCCGTGAACTTCTGCACCCGGCGGGGCGGTCCGGCATGGGCGGGCCGCCCCGCCGACACCCACTCGCACCGCGGAAGCGGACACCGGGCGCAGTCGGGGGAGCGGGCCGTGCAGATCGTCGCGCCGAGTTCCATCAGGGCTGCGGAGAACGTCGCCGCCCGCTCGCGGGTGCGTGGCAACAGTGCCTCGACGTCGGCCAGGTCCCGCGTCGTCGAGGGATTGCCGGGCTCGGCCGCGCCGTGCACCGCGCGTGCGACGACCCGGCGGACGTTCGTGTCCACCACCGGGACACGCCGGCCGTACGCGAAACAGGCGACGGCACGCGCCGTGTAGGCGCCGATGCCGGGAAGGGTCAGCAGCACGTCCACGTCCGCCGGCACCTCGTCGCCGTGCTCGGCGGCCAGGACGCCGGCGCACTCGTGCAGCCGCAGGGCCCGTCGCGGATACCCGAGCTTGCCCCACGCGCGCAGCACGTCGGCCCGGCTCGACGCGGCCATCGCCGACGGCACCGGCCAGCGTTGCACCCACTCCAGCCAGATCGGGGCCACCCGAACCACCGGGGTCTGCTGCAGCATGACCTCGCTCATGAGGATCTGCCAGCCGGTGACGCCGTCCTCACGCCACGGCAGATCCCTCGCCTCGGCGGCGTACCAGCGCAGCAGGGCGGTCGCATCGACCGGCATCTCTCACGTCCTCCCGTCGGAATGTCGGGCCGATGTGACCTCGCGGTAACCCGGCCGTGCGAAGCGCGTCACAGGCGAGGGTGGATAATGTCCGCATGCCGAACTCCAACCCCATCTCTGCCTGGAAGGCCCTGACCGAGGGTAACCAGCGGTTCGTCAGTGGTACCCCGCTGCATCCCAGCCAGGGCATCGACCGTCGCGCCGAACTGGTCAACGGACAGCACCCCATCGCGGTGCTGTTCGGCTGCGGCGACTCCCGCGTGGCCGCCGAGATCATCTTCGACCAGGGCCTCGGTGACATGTTCGTCGTGCGCACCGCCGGTCACGTGATCGACGGCTCGGTCCTCGGCTCCATCGAGTACGCCGTGGGAATCCTGGACGTGCCGCTGATCATCGTGCTCGGTCACGACAGCTGCGGCGCGGTCAAGGCCACCCTGGACGCGCTCGACAAGGGGCAGATCCCGCCGGGATTCATCCGTGACATCGTCGAGCGTGTCGCACCGTCGATCCTCATGGGCCGCAACGACGGGCTGTCCACCGTCGACGAGCTCGAGGGCCGGCACGTGGTGGAAACCGCGAAGCTGCTCAGCCAGCGGTCGCAGATCATCGCCGAGCGCGTCGCCGACGGCCGCTGCGCCATCGCCGGCGTCACCTACAAGCTCTCCGACGGCCGTGTCCAGCTGCAGGGGCACGTCGGCGACATCGGTGTGACGGTCGACTGACGCGACACGCCGACTTCGGTGCGGCGGCCCTTCGCCGGTGGCACATACCGTGTGAGACGTGCTTGAACCGAACGGGCCGCTGCCCCCCGAGATCTACTGGCGTCGACGCGCGCTCGCCGTGGGTGTCGGCGTGGTCGTGCTTGCGCTCGTCGTGTGGCTCGTCCTGTCCCTGACCGGAGGGGGCGACGACCCGGAACCGGACCCGGCGGCCGCCGGCGTCCTGACGTCCGAGAC
Source organism: Rhodococcus indonesiensis (assembly GCF_047782815.1). Taxonomy (NCBI): domain Bacteria; kingdom Bacillati; phylum Actinomycetota; class Actinomycetes; order Mycobacteriales; family Nocardiaceae; genus Rhodococcus; species Rhodococcus indonesiensis. The sequence goes on from NZ_CP180630.1 coordinate 630,257, forward strand.
CAGCACCACCCGCACCCCGACCAGCAGCACTGGGGACGAGGCGGACGACGACACGGCCGACGGTGTCGCCGCCGCCGGTCCCGGCGGGTCCTCCGGCGGCACCGAGTCGGGATCGTCCCAGCCGGGGTCGTCCCCGTCAAGCACGACGTCGGGGTCCGCCGCGTCATCGAGTTCCGCGGCGGCGAGCGCATCCGCCGTCGCCGCCGGCCAGTGCCCGGACCAGGCGCTCGCCGTGCGGGTGACCGCGGACCGGCCCAACTACCAGGTGGGCGAGGAACCCGAATTCACGATCGTCATCACCAACATCGGCACGACCGCGTGCGAGCGTGACCTCGGCGCGGGTCTGCAGCAGGTGCTGGTGTACTCACTCGACGGCAGCCGGCGGTTGTGGTCGAACACCGACTGCTTCCCCGAGTCGACCGCCGACGTGCGCAAACTGCCGCCGGGCGGTCAGGCCGCGTTCGCGGTGAAGTGGTCCGGAACGACTTCCGAACCCGGATGCCAGGCGCCGCGGGAGCGGGTTCCGGCCGGCGCCTACACAGTGGTCGGCCAGCTCGGCGGCCTGCGCAGCACGCCCGAGCCGTTCAACATCGCCTGATCCGTCGCCCTGTGCCCGATCGGCACCGGGGCCTGCGGATCAGTCGTACGGGCCGTTGATCGACGACTCCGCCAGCCGTGACAGGCCTTCGCGGATGGAGCGTGCCCACAGCCCGCCGATCCCCTCCACGGACTGCAGGTCCGCCGCCGTTGCCGCCAGCAGGCCCTGCAAGCTCCCGAACGAGCCCACCAGCCGGTGGATCTGCGAGGACTGCAGCCGCGGCACGCGGTGCAGCACGCGATAACCACGCGGACTCGTCGCGGTGTCCAGGGCCTCGATCGTGCCCGGATACCCGAACACGCGCGCCAGCGTCGTCAGATCCAGCAGGTCGACGTCGGTGAGCCGATCCAGCGCGGCGAGGGTCTGCTCGACTGCGACGAGCTGCGGGGCCTCCGAACCGGCCAGATAGTCCCGCACGATCAGCTGGCGGGCCAGGTCGTTGTCGCCCACCAGCTCCTCGAGCTGCAACGCCAGCTGGCGGCCGTCGGTGCCCAGTTGGAGCACCTCCTGTTCGATCTCCACCGAGACGCGCCGCACCATCTCGAGCCGCTGCGCGACGGTGAGCGCATCGCGCAGCGTCACGAAGTCCTCGATCTCCACCACCGAGAGCTGCCGGGTGACCTCGTCCAGCCGCGACTTGTAGCGTTCGAGCGTCGCGACGGCCTGGTTGGCGCGCGAGAGAATGGTGGCCGAATCGTTGATCACGTGCCGCTGACCGTCGACGTAGACGGTCACGATGCTCATCGACTGGCTCACCGACACCACCGGGTAGCCCGTCTGGATCGCGGTGCGCTCCGCGGCACGGTGCCGCGTGCCCGATTCGACGGTGGGGATCCGGTGATCGGGTACCAGCTGCACGTTGGCCCGCACGATCCGGCTGCCGTCGGTGGACACCACGACCGCGCCGTCCATCTTCGACAGCTCCCGCAGCCGGGTGGGGGCGAACTCCACGTCCAGCTCGAAGCCGCCGTCGCACAGCGCCGCCACCTCGTCGTCGAACCCGAGAACGATGAGGCCTCCGGTGCGGCCGCGCAGGATGCGCTCGAGACCGTCGCGCAGGGCGGTGCCGGGTGCAAGCCGGGCGATGGTCTCGCGCAGCGTCACGGACGGTGCCACATCGGTCATCGATGGTTCCTTTCCGTGTCCGGCCGGTGCGGCGAACGTCACTTCGTGTCGGTCCGACCGGGGGAGCCGACCGAACCGCCGACTAGATTACTTCCCCATGAGCGGTACCTGGACCCTGCCCGACGACCTCGCCCTTCCCGAGCTCCCCGACGACCATCCCGGGGCGGGTGCACCGATTCCTGCTCATTGGAGCAGGTGCTTCGGCTGCGGTGACGACCAGCCCGCGGGAATGGCGATGCAGTTCACCTTCGGGGAGGGCCTCGAGGTCACCGGCATGCTCGACGTCGCGAACCGCTACCAGGGCGGTCCGGGCTTCATCCACGGCGGGATTCTGACCACCGCGTTCGACGAGGCGCAGGGCATGGCGTGCATGGTCCTGCGCCGGCCCGTCGTCACCGGCCACCTGCAGATCGACTTCGCCGCGCCCATCCCACTCGGATCGGTGCTGGAACTGCGCGCGCGGATCGACGGCACGGTACGCCGCAAGGTCTACACCAGCGCGGAGGCCCGCATCGTCGAGGGCCCGTTCGCCGATCCGGACGTCGTCGTCGCGACGTCGCGCGGGCTGTTCCTCACCGTCGGTGCGGAGCACTTCGACCGGGCCAAGGACTTCGTCGACGGCGTGCCCGTGTCGCCGCACGGCACCTCGTCCGTCTGACACCGGGGTCACTCCGGGAGGAGGGGCACGGCCGGGTGCGGCCGCCGGCCGAGCAACGAGGCCGAGGTGAGCGCGCGCGTACCGAACCGGCCGTGCACATCGTCGAGCACGGCGTCCAGTGCGCGACGGTCGACAGCCGGGTGACCGGCTGCCGCGCCTTCGCGGGGTGGTTCGTCGAACGGCAGCTCGAGCTGTTCGGTATCCGCGGAGTCGAGATTCGACACGGCCACCCCGATCAGGGTCAGCCCCCGGTCGGAGACCAGTGGCTGCGCGAGTCCGAGCAGTTCCCGCGCGGCACCGAGGACGACGTCGGTGCGGGCCGTGGGTGCGCGCAGCGTGTGCGATCGCGTCGCCCGGGAGTAGTCGGCGAAGCGCAGGCGCAGCACGACGGTGCGGCCGGGACGCCCGGCCGCACGCATGCGGCCGGTGACCCGTTCCACCAGCATTCGCAGGGTCGCGTCGATCATCTCGGGATCGTGTCCGCCGGCGCTGCGAGGCCGGCCGAGGGCGTGCTGGGCCCCCATGGTCCGGCGCCGACGGTGGGGCCGGACGGGTCGCGGATCGTATCCCTGCGCCAGCGCATGCAGGTGACGTCCCACCGACCTGCCGAGCAGCGCGACGAGCTCGACCTCGCTCTCCCGTGCGAGGTCGGCCACGCGATGGAGGCCGTGCGCGTGCAGCGTCGCGGCGGTCACTTTGCCGACACCCCACAACCGTTCGACCGGTAACGGACGCAGGAACTCGAGTTCCCGGTCGGGCGGCACCACCAGCAGCCCGTCGGGCTTGGCGACCCCGCTCGCGACCTTGGCGAGGAACTTGGTCCGGGCCACCCCCACCGTGATCGGCAACCCCACCTGTTCGGCGACGTCGCGCCGCAGCCGGGCGGCGATGTCCGCCGGGGTGCCGTCGATCCGCCACAGGCCGGCGACGTCGAGGAAGGCCTCGTCGACGGAGACCGCCTCGACGAGTGGCGTGGTCTGCTCGAACACCGCGAACACGGCGCGGCTGGCCTGCGTGTACGCGTGCATGCGGGGAGGAACGACGATCGCCGCGGGGCACAGGGCGCGGGCGGCACGTCCGGACATGGCCGTCGCGACGCCGAAGGCCTTCGCCTCGTAACTGGCGGCGAGAACGACGCCGCCCCCACCCACGATCACGGGACGGCCGCGCAGGCGTGGGTCGTCGCGTTGTTCGACCGAGGCGTAGAACGAGTCGAGGTCGGCGTGCAGGATGGTCGCGTGACCGGACACGAACATATGTTCGCATCCGGCTCCGACAGGGTTACAGTCCCAGCGCGGCCAGGGCCTGACCGACGTTGCCGACCTCGATCGGACCGCCGTCGGAGCCCGGGGGCCGCGACGTCCGCCGTCCCGCCTGCGCGAGTTCGTGCGGCACGATCGCGCGGCCGAAGCCGAGCCGGCTCGCCTCCGCGATGCGTCGGCCGGCTCCGGTGACGCGGCGGACCTCGCCGGCCAGGCCGACCTCGCCGAGCAGTACCGTGCCCGGCGGCAGGGGGCGTTCCCGCGCGGCCGACGCGACCGCCAGGGCCAGCGCCAGGTCCGCCGCCGGATCGGTGATGCGCATGCCGCCGACGGTCGAGGCGTAGACGTCGCACTTGCCGAGCGGCAGCCGGCATCGCCGCTCGAGCACGGCCAGCACCATCGCGACCCGCGCCGCATCCAGGCCGCTGACGGCACGCCGGGGTGCAGGGTTCTGCGTCGGCACGACCAGGGCCTGCAGTTCGCCGAGCAGGGGCCGTTTCCCGTCCATGGTGACGGTCACGGCGGTCCCGGCCACCTCCTCGGTCCGGTGGTGCAGGAACAGTCCCGACGGATCGCTGACGCCGACGATGCCGCCCTCGGTCAGTTCGAAGCAGCCCACCTCGTCGGCGGCGCCGAAGCGGTTCTTCACACCCCGCACCATGCGCAGGGTGGAGTGCTTGTCGCCCTCGAAGTGCAGAACCACGTCGACCAGGTGCTCGAGCGAGCGCGGCCCCGCCACCGCACCGTCCTTGGTGACGTGCCCGATCAGCAGCACCGGGACACCGCTGGCTTTGGCGAGCGAGGTCAGCGCGCTGGTCACCGCCCGGACCTGGGTGACGCCGCCGGACACGCCCTCGACGTCGGCGGCGAGCATCGTCTGCACGGAGTCGACGACGAGCAGGGTCGGTTTCACCTGCTCGATGTGGCCGAGGACGGTCGCCAGATCCGACTCGGCGGCGAGAAAGACACGTTCGTGCACGGACCCGGTGCGGTCGGCGCGCAGGCGCACCTGGCCCGCAGATTCCTCCCCGGTGACGTAGAGGGCCCGGTCGTCGCTGCCGCGCTGCGCCCAGCGATGGACCACCTCGAGCAGCAGTGTGGACTTGCCGACGCCGGGCTCCCCGGCGAGCAGTACCACCGAGCCGGGTACGACGCCGCCGCCGAGCACGCGGTCGAGTTCCTCGATGCCGGTGGGCTTCGCGTGGGTGGTCCTGCTGTCGACGAGGGTCAGCGGTGTGGCGGGGGTGGTCGGGAGCAGTGCAGCGGCCCCGGCGCGGGCGAGCGAGGTGCCGGGCCGCGCCGCCACCGCGGTGGGCAACGCCGGCGCCTCGTCCATCGAACCCCACGTCCCGCAGTCCGGGCAGCGGCCCACCCATTTCGCGACGGTGTGCCCGCAGTCGGTGCACCGGTAGGTCGACTTCGTCTTTGCCACCGCGCCAGCCTAGGGCCGGGGGCCGACACGACAGGGTGCCGACATGAGAACGGGGCCCGGACCGAGTGGAGTGCTCGGCCCGGGCCCCGGGAGTGTCGGGGTGCCGGTCAGTGACCCTCGCCCTCGACCGGCGACTTCTCGGAGACGTTGCGCTCGACCTCGGTGCCTGCGTCGACCGGGACCTGCACGGTGACGTCGCCGGCTTCGGCGAAGGTGAACGTGACCGGAATGGTCAGGCCCGGGCGCACGCCCTCCTTCAGGCCGGTGAGCTCGACCTGGGCGACGGACGGGGTGTCGGAGGACTCCGCGGCCTCGGCGGGACGCGGGGACTCGTCGGTTGCGGCCTCGGCGGTCGCGTCCTCGGCGAGGGTCTCACCGGTCAGGCCGGCCGAGATCGACGCCTGCGGCTCGATGCGCAGGCCGGACACGCCGGTGGTCGACGACGCGAAGTCGGTGGTGATGCGGGTCAGCTCGTCGGGGGTGGTCTCGCTCAGGTTGACCACGGTGAAGCCGAGTGCGGCCTTGCCTCCGGGTTCGAGGCTGTACTCCTCGGAGTCCGGGTAGATCACGTGCACGTTGCGCAGCGCGATGTCCCCGACTTCGGCGCTGTTGCCGTTGACCGCGGCCACCTGGGTGGCGGTCTGGCTGATCTGGCCGGCGCCGCAGGCGGACAGCGTGAGCGCCGCCCCCGCGGCCAGGGCGAGAGCGGTCGCGACTCGGCGAGTCGGCGCTTTGAGAGCAGTCACGGGTTGTCCTCCACTCGAGTAAGGCTCGCAATCCACTAGGCAGAGTAGTAGTAGAAGAGCGCCGAGTCTGCGCCGGGGGCGGAAGTCGTGGCTTTCGTCCTGCCCGGGCGCCTCGGTGAGGCCGTCGAGGGTCGCTTCGGGTGACGTGTCGAACATCACGGGATACACGGAACCGATTGGCTGTCAAGTCCTACGCGCACGCCTCTGTGCCCCTGACCTGCGCCGTTGATGGGAGCCGGATGTAAGCACGTGTTAAACTCGAAGAATCGAAAGGGGCACGGGACACATGATTTTCAAGGTCGGAGATACCGTCGTATACCCCCATCACGGTGCGGCGCTGATCGAAGCTATCGAAACTCGCACCATCAAGGGTGAGCAGAAGGAATATCTGGTTCTGAAAGTCGCTCAGGGCGACCTGACGGTTCGGGTACCTGCGGATAATGCGGAATACGTCGGGGTTCGCGACGTGGTCGGGCAAGAGGGCCTCGACAAGGTTTTCCAGGTGCTGCGCGCGCCGCACACCGAAGAGCCGACCAACTGGTCGCGGCGGTACAAGGCCAATCTGGAGAAGTTGGCCTCCGGAGACGTGAACAAGGTCGCCGAGGTCGTGCGCGACCTGTGGCGGCGGGAGCAGGACCGCGGCTTGTCCGCAGGTGAGAAGCGGATGCTGGCCAAGGCCCGGCAGATTCTCGTGGGCGAACTCGCCCTCGCGGAAGGCACGGACGACGTCAAGGCCGACAGCCTGCTCGACGAGGTGCTCGCCGCCGCTTCCTGAGCGGCCACGCGCACCGCAGAACTGCAGATGAACGATCGCAACGGGCCGGTCGTCGGAATCGTTCCGGCGGCCGGCCGTGGCGTACGCCTGGGTGAATCGCTGCCCAAGGCGTTCGTCGAACTCGACGGGCGCACGATGCTGGACCGGTCCGTCGCGGCCATGCTGACCTCGGCGGCGGTCGACCGGGTCGTCGTGGTGGTGCCGCCGGAACTGGTGGCGTCCGTCGCGGCCACGGCGCCGCCGCAGGTGCGAGTGGTGGCGGGCGGCGCAGAACGCACCGATTCGGTGCGCGCCGGACTGGCGGCCGCGGACGACGCCGCCTACGTCCTGGTGCACGACGCCGCACGGGCCCTGACTCCACCGGTGCTGTTCGCCCGGATCGTGGCGGAACTGCGCGGCGGTCGTCGCGCAGTGATCCCGGTGCTGCCGGTCGCGGACACCGTCAAGAGCGTCGACGGCGCGGGCCGGGTCACCGGCACCCCCGACCGGTCCGCTCTCCGCGCGGTGCAGACGCCGCAGGGATTCGCCGCCGACCTGTTGCGCCGAGCCAACGCCGGCGCCGGCGATGCCACGGACGATGCGGGCCTCGTCGAGCGTCTCGGCGAGAGTGTGTACACCGTTCCGGGCGAACCGCTCGCCTTCAAGATCACCACACCGCTCGATCTGGTCCTGGCCCGCGCCGTGCTCGCGGCCGGGACCCCCGTCCGACAGGAGAGATGAGTGCGCGTCGGAATCGGTACCGATGTCCATCCGGTCGAACCCGGACGGCCGTGCCGGCTGGCGGGGTTGCTGTTCGAGGATGCCGACGGATGCGCAGGCCATTCGGACGGTGACGTCGCGGCGCACGCGCTGTGCGACGCACTGCTCTCCGCGGCCGGTCTCGGTGACCTCGGTTCGGTCTTCGGTACCGGCCGACCGGAGATGCACGGCGCGAGTGGGGTGTCGATGCTCGCCGAGGTGCGGCACCTGCTCGACCTGCAGGGCTTCACGATCGGGAACGCGGCCGTCCAGGTGATCGGGAACAGGCCGAAGATCGGTCCCCGCCGCGACGAGGCGCAGCAGGTGCTGTCCGAGGTCCTCGGGGCGCCGGTGTCGGTATCCGCGACGACGACGGACGGGCTCGGGCTGACCGGGCGCGGCGAGGGTATCGCCGCCGTCGCGACGGCACTCGTATTTCCGCGCGACGACGACCGGTAGGATTGCCGGTCGTGACCTTGCGCTTGTTCGACACCGAATCGCGGGCCGTGCGGGATTTCGTTCCGCTGGTCCCCGGCCGGGCTTCGGTGTACCTCTGTGGCGCGACGGTCCAGGGCGAGCCCCACATCGGTCACGTGCGCAGCGGCGTCGCGTTCGACGTCCTGCGGCGTTGGCTCATGGCCAAGGGCCTCGATGTCGCTTTTGTGAGAAACGTCACAGACATCGACGACAAGATTCTGCGTAAGGCCGCCGAGGCAGGTCGCCCCTGGTGGGAGTGGAAGACGACGTACGAGCGGGCCTTTGCGCGCGCCTACGACCGGCTTGGAGTGCTGCCGCCGTCCGTGGAGCCGCGCGCGACGGGTCACGTCACCCAGATGGTCGAGCTGATGCAGCGCCTGATCGACGCCGGCCACGCGTACGCGGCCGACGGCAATGTGTATTTCGACGTGCTCAGCTACCCCGAGTACGGCCGGTTGTCGGGGCACCGGATCGACGACGTCCATCAGGGGGAGAGCGCGGGGAGCGGTAAGCGGGACCCGCGTGACTTCACCCTGTGGAAGGCGGCGAAGCCGGACGAGCCGTCGTGGCCGACGCCCTGGGGCCGCGGCCGCCCGGGCTGGCACCTCGAGTGCTCCGCGATGGCGGAGTACTACCTCGGGGAGTCCTTCGACATCCACTGTGGCGGCATGGACCTGGTCTTCCCGCACCACGAGAACGAGATCGCCCAGGCCAAGGCCGCCGGTGACGGGTTCGCGCGGTACTGGCTGCACAACGGCTGGGTGACGATGGGCGGCGAGAAGATGTCGAAGTCTCTCGGCAACGTGCTGTCCATCCCGAACGTCCTCGCCCGAGTGCGTCCTCAGGAGCTGCGCTACTACCTGGGCAGTGCCCACTACCGGTCCATGCTCGAATACTCCGACGCGGCTCTGCACGAGGCGGCGGCGGGGTACCGCGGACTGGAGTCGTTCGTCCTCAAGACCCGGGACCGGGCCGGTGAGATCCCGGTGGGAACGTGGACCGAGGAGTTCGCCGCCGCCCTCGACGACGATCTCGGCGTGCCGAAGGCGCTCGCCGAGATCCACGGCCGGCGCAGCGAGGGCAACAAGGCGCTCGACGCCGGCGACCTGGACACTGCGGTGCACATCGCCGGACAGGTGCGTGCCATGCTCGGGATCCTCGGGGTGGACCCGCTCGACCCGCACTGGGCCGAGGTGGCCGGCAGCGACTCGGCGGCCCTCGAAGCCCTCGAGGTGCTGGTGGCCGCAGAGCTCGAGCGCCGGCAGGCAGCGCGGGCTGCGAAGAACTGGGCGCTCGCCGACGAGGTGCGCGATCGATTGACGGCGGCGGGCATCGAGGTGACCGATACGCCCAACGGACCCGAGTGGTCCCTGAAAGCAGGGCAGTGATGGCTGGTAATTCTCAGCGACGAGGTGCGATCCGCAAGGGTGGTACCAAGAAGGGACAGGTCGTCGGCTCCGGCGGGCAGCGCCGCCGCGGGCTCGAGGGCCGTGGGGCCACCCCCAAGGCCGAGGACCGTCCGTACCATCCCGCCGCGCGGCGCGCCCGTGCTGCGGCGAAGACCGCCGACAAGCGTGGTCGCAGCACGGCCGGTCGCAAAGGCGAGGACGGCCCGGAGATGGTGCTGGGCCGCAACCCGGTGGTGGAGTGCCTCCGCGCGGACGTTCCCGCGACGGCCCTGTACGTCGCCGTGGGCGCCGAGGCGGACGAGCGACTCAAGGAGGCCGTGCAGCGGGCCGGAGACGCCGGCATCTCGATCCTGGAGGTCCCGCGCGGCGAGCTCGACCGGCTCACCGCCAACGGCATGCACCAGGGCATCGGACTGCAGGTCCCGCCGTATCGCTACGCCCACCCGGACGACCTGCTGGCCGTCGCCCACGACAACCACGAGCGGCCGCTGCTGGTGGCTCTCGACAACATCACCGACCCGCGGAACCTCGGCGCGGTGATCCGCTCGGTCGCGGCGTTCGGCGGCCACGGCGTGCTGATCCCGCAGCGTCGCAGCGCGGCCGTCTCGGCGGTGGCATGGCGAACCAGCGCGGGCGCCGCGGCCCGCCTCCCGGTCGCCCGGGCGACCAACCTGACGCGCACCCTCAAGGACTGGCAGTCCCGTGGGGTCCGGGTCGTCGGTCTGGATGCGGGGGGCGACACCACCCTCGACGATTTCGACGGCACGGACCCGGTGGTGATCGTCGTCGGCTCCGAGGGTAAGGGACTGTCCCGCCTGGTCCGGGAGACGTGCGACTCTATCCTGTCGATCCCGATGGCCGGCGACGTCGAGTCGCTCAATGCGTCCGTCGCCGCCGGTGTCGTGCTCGCGGACACCGCGCGTCAACGCCGCATGCTGTAGCTCCCTCGGCCGTGCGGGCGGTGAAGTCTTATCGGCCGCGCGACCGGTGTTCGGGGAACCGTTCCGGTTCCGACCGCGTCGAATCGGGTAGACCTGATCGACCGCGGACGGGGGACACATGGCACAACGAACCGAATTCACGGGACGGATCGCTATCGATCCGCCGCTGAACCGACACGAGATCGACTTTCTCGTCGCGTTCGCCGGACCGGCGAGCGGCCCCCACCGGTCACCGGCCGACGGGTTGCCCAGCCGGGGGCGCCCGCTGTCGTGGTGCCAGTGGGTACCCACCGCCGACGGCACCGCGCTGGTGTGGAACGGCAGCGAGTGCTTCTACTTCTACACGGAGTGGCTGGCCTACCTGATCGACACCTTCCTTTCGCGCCGGGCGCGGCTGCAGCGTGCCTCGCGTGCGACGGTTCCGTCCGGGAACTTCACGTTCGACCACGTTCTCGCCGGTACGGTCGACGTTCGCACACCGGCGGGCACGCTGCTGCGAATCACTGTGCGGGACAACCACGTCCAGGAGTGTGTCGTCGTGGAGCCGAGCCCTGCGGTCCGGCCGCCGAGAGATGTCGCGGTGTTCTGAGCTGTTCCGCAGTCACCGGACGAGGGTGGCGACGAACCGCACCCGATGCCCCGGTCCGAGCTGTGCGGCGCCGGGAAGATCGGCGGGCAGGACGACGGCGATCACCGGGTGCTCGCCGACGACCGGATGGTCGGCAAGGAACAGGATGGGGTTGCCGTCCGGGGGGACCTGCACCGAGCCCGCGACGGTCGGTTCCGGGCGATCGGTCCCGCCACGCGCGAGATGCAGTCTGCCGGGACCCTGCAAGCGGATGCCGATGCGGTCCAGCTGCGGGGTGACGGTCCATGTCTCGTGCAGCAGCGCATGCACCGAACCGGCGCTGAACTCTCCGGAGTGCCGGCCCAGATGCACGCGGAGCATCGCGGGATCCTCGATCGGGGCCGGCGGCGGGATCTGTTCCGCACCGGGCAGCTCGCCCGCCAGGGTGCCGACCGGTAGCCGGTCGCCGTCCCTGATCCGGTCGGGCCCGGTCCCGGTCAGGGTGTCGGTGGATCGGCTGCCGTGGGTCTCGGGCACGTCGATTCCACCGCGTACCGCCAGATACGAGCGCAACCCGCTCGTCGGATTGCCCAGGGCCAGCGCGGCGCCGTCGTCCAGCCTGAGCGCCGAGTAGTCGGCCTCGGGACGACCGTCGACGGTGACCGGAACGCGGGCGCCCGTCACCGCGACGACGTTCGCGCCGATGCTGCGCACCGTCAGCCCGCCGCCGGTGATCTCGAGCGTCGCCGCAGACGGGTCGTTGCCCACCAGGCGGTTCGCGGCGTCGTGCGCCGTTCGGTCGACAGCGCCCGACACGCCCAGCCCCTGGTCCTCGCGTCCCGGCCGGCCGCGGTCCTGGACGGTGGTGAACATTCCGCTGTGGACGACCTCGAGCCCCTGCATGGGGAAATTGTCCTCGCCCCACGCCTGCACCGGGCGAGTCCGGGCGATCTCGCTTCCCCCGAACGCATCCGCCCTCGGAGAGCGGTCGGCGTCGAGCCACACGCAGCCGCTTCGAGCACGACCGGAGCGCCACGTCTTGCTGATGTAATACGGTCGATCGTATGCTCAGTTGCATGACGACAGCATCGAAGCCACTCACCGAGGACACCGACCCGCACGTCCTGCCTCCGGCCCAGGCCGCCGCGCTGCTCGAGGGTGCACCGTGGAAGCGGTATGCCGTGTTCGGCGACAGCCTGTCGGTGGGTGCGGGGGATCCCACGCCCGGTTACGACAACCTCGGCTGGCCTGCTCGGGTCGAACGGGTACTTCGGATGGTCGAACCCGACCTCCGCTACCTCAACACGGCGCGCATCGGCGCCACGACGGCGCAGGCGCTGGAGGAGCAGGCCGAGCGGATCGTCGCCTTCGAACCCGATCTATTGCATGTCAACAGCGGTGCGAACGATCTCCTCCGTCGCAATCCCGACTGGGAGCAGATCGAAGACGGTCTGCGCACGATGTACACCTGGGCGGCGGGGACGGGCGCCCAGCTCAGTGTCCTGACGTTGGGCCGCGCGTTCGTCATCCCGGCCTTCCCGGACTGGACCGAGCGTGTCGCCCGCCTCAACGACATCACCCGGAAACTCGCCCGCGAGTTCGACGCCGTCCTCGCCGATTCGTGGGACCACCCCCTCAACGACCGTGAGAACCTGCTGAGTGAGGACAAGATTCACTTTGCCACCACCGGGCAGGCCGTCCTCGCGACGTTGGTCCTCGAGCAGCTTGCGGCTCGGGTGGGCACACCCCGGTCCTAGGGGCAGGGCCGGATCCGGCACGAAATCGCTGGAGAATCGGGTGACGTAACATTCCCAGCATGTCGAGCGCGACCCCCCCGTCGTCGGGAACGGGAAGTCCGCTTGTCGGTGACATCACCGACAAGCGGCTTCTCCGGGGCGCCCGAACTCGTCGCGCGGTCCTGGATCAAGCTGTCGACATCGCGTCGCTGGACGGACTCGAGGGGCTGAGCTTCGGACGCCTCGCCACCGACACCGGTCTCAGCAAGGCCGGTATCCAGAGCCTGTTCCGTACCAAGGAGGCGCTGCAGCTCGCCACCGTCGACCATGCCCGGTCGATGTTCGTCGATTTCGTCGTTCGTCCTGCCCTGTCGGCGCCCCGAGGTGTGGAGCGGATCCGGGAGCTGATCGGACGCTGGATCGTCTACGCGGAACGGCCACTGTTCGCCGGCGGCTGTTTCCAGGCAGCCAACCTGACGGAGTTCGACAGCCGACCCGGTCCGATTCGGGACAAGCTCGCGTGCAACCAGCAGGAGTGGATCGACGCACTTTCCAGCGAGCTCACGTTCGCCGTCGAGAACGGCGAAATTACCGCTCTCGATGCGGATCTCGCGGCGTTCCAGATCGACGCAGTGCTGAGATCCGCGAACACCGCCATGCGCCTCGGAGACGGAGCGGCGGGGAACAAGGTCCGGCGTGTCGTGGAAGGACTGCTGCGTCCGCCGGGGTGAACCTCCCGACAGGGCGCGAACTCGCGCGTGTGAGCCGGTGCGATCCGATGGCGGGCCTCGTGATTCGGATATCTCCGACTTCGTTGTGGGGCAACCATATGCACAGGAACGCCCAACTCGTCGGGATCCGGGTGGCCGGTCCGGACGTCGTCGAGGTTGTTCGCTGACAGGTTGACGCCGGGGGTGCCCTCGGGCATGATCATCGGCAACGGCGCCGCCGTCGGTCCGACCGGCCGAGGGGGGCGCCGGCGCATGGCTGTCGAGACAGCGGCCACACCGGGTAGGGGACCTCGGTGGCAGGTTATTGGGGGGATTCACCGTTACGGCAACACATCTGGATGTCGGTGCACAACGAGGTCGCCGACGTCCAGGTCGCCGTGCCGGTGATTGATCAGAATGGGCACAGCGCATGATCCTTGGCAGACTCGCCGAATTGGCATGGCGTCTACCTCGCACCGTGGTCGGGGTGGCGATGTTGTTCCTCGTCGTCGCAGGTGTCTGTGCAGCGCCGGCCGCAACCCGGCTGCCGTCCGGTGGATACGATGTTCCGTCATCGGAATCAGCTCGGGCAGAACAGATCCTGCACGATACGTTCCGAGCGGGTGGACTGCCGCTGGTGTTCACGGTCACCGACCCTGCAGGGGCCGGCAGTGTGCGAGCGCGCGACGAATCCTCCAGGATTGTTGCGGCACTGGAAGAGTCACCACACGCGGGCGAGATCAAGTCGTACTGGACCACCCCGTCCCCTCTCGAGCAGGCCCTGCTGAGTGCGGACCGGAACACCGGGCTGGTCGTCGCACGAATCGCCGGCGACGATCGGGACGCACCGATCCGGGCGCACGAGATCGCCGCGTCCCTCGTCGGAACCCGCGACGGGGTGACCGTCACAGCCGGTGGTCAGGCCATCACGTACTACGAAGGCACACAACAGTCCCGAAGCGATCTGATCCGGCTCGAGATCATTGCGGTACCGCTGACCTTCATCGCGCTGGTGTGGGTGTTCGGCAGTCTCGTGGCGGCGCTGCTCCCGCTGCTCGTCGCGGCCGTCGCCGTCGTCGGCACCGGTGCCTGTCTCTGGGCGCTGTACGCCGTCACCGACGTCTCGGTGTTCGCGGTGAACCTGGCGACGGGCCTGTGTCTGGCTCTCGCGGTCGACTACACGCTGTTCATCGTCAACCGATTCCGTGAGGAACGGGATGCGGGGACCGACGCACACGCGGCGCTGGTGCGCACCATGCTCACGGCCGGTCGAACCGTGTTCTATTCGGCACTGACCATGGCGGTGACCCTGGCGACGTTGCTGATCTTCGAACCGTATCTGCTTCGCTCCCTGGCATATGCCGGTCTTGCGAGTGTCGGATTCGCGATGGCAGGTGCGCTGTGCGTCGCGCCGGCGCTGATCGTTCTCGCAGGAGATCGGATCGACGCGCTCGATGTGCGAAAGCCGCTGCGCCGCTGGATTCGTCGCGAAGCCGTGCCGATCCGTGCCGTCGAGGATTCGTTCTGGTACCGCACGTCGGCGGCGGTGATGCGACGACCGGTCGTCGTCCTGGCGACGCTCACGATCGTGCTGCTGACCCTCGCGTGGCCGTTCCAGGGTGTGCAGTTGGCGTATCCCGACGACCGGGCGCTGCCGGAGTCGACGACTTCGCGCCAGACGGGCGACATTCTGCGCGCCGATTTCGCCCAGGACTTCGCCGGCTCGACGTCGATCGTTCTGACCGGTGCAGTAACGACCGTGCAGCAGGTCGCGGACTACGCGAGGGAACTGTCGACGATCGACGGTGTCCTGTCGGTCAGCAGTCCCGGCGGGGTGTATGCGAAGGGCATGCAGATCAGCCCACTCCGAGTCGATTCGGCAATCTCCGGTGACAGCGCGTACGTCACGGTCTCGACCGCGATGGACCCGTACTCGCAGGAGGGCAAAGAGCAGCTCGAACAGTTGCGCGATGTCCGGTCGCCGGCACCCACGCTCTTCGGCGGCCTCGCGCAGCGTGACCTCGACAACGTGCACGGCATCACAGACCGGGCGCCCATCGCAGTCGCGTTGATCGCACTCGCGACGTTCGTGCTCATGTTCCTGATGACCGGCAGCGTGGTGCTTCCAGTGAAAGCGCTGGTCACCAACGCCCTCTCGCTCACAGCCGGATTCGGTGCCATGGTGTGGATCTTCCAGGACGGCAACCTCGGGGGTCTGGGTACCACCGCGACCGGACATGTCACGGCGTTCGTTCCACCTCTGCTCGCTGCCATCGCTTATGCGCTCTCGATGGACTACGAGGTCTTCGTGTTGTCGCGCATCCGCGAGGAATGGCTGGCGACCGGGGACAACCAGCGGTCGGTGTGTGTCGGCCTGGCGCGGACAGGTCGCATCGTCACGGCCGCCGCGGCCGTCATGACGGTGGTCTTCCTCGCGATCACCGCCGGGGAGGTTTCGTTCATGCGCGGACTCGGCCTCGGATTGACCATCTGCGTACTGGTGGACGCGTTCGTGGTGCGCACGTTCCTCGTCCCGGCCGTCATGGCACTGACGGGCCGGTACAACTGGTGGGCTCCCGCGCCGCTGGCCCGATGGCACGCCGGACGCGGACTCCGCGAAGGTGATGCGGTCCCGATCCCAGAACTACGAAAAGAGCAGTCGCTGTGGACAACCTGAACAGATTCGAAACCGAGGCCACGCACGCGGTCGCGCGGGCCGAGTGGTTTCTCGCACTGGTGGTCGTCGTGGTGCTGGCCGTCGCCCATCTCGACGAGATCGACTGGGTGGCGTTCGTCGCGCTCTTTCTGATCATCGACATCATCGGCTACATTCCAGGCGCGATCGCGTACCGGCGCAGCGCGGATCACGCGGTTGCGAAGGGCTACTATGTCGCCTACAACGTGATGCACAGCTTCCTCACGGCAGCCGCAATTGCGGCGGTATGGTCGCTGATCTTCGGTCCGGAATGGGCGCTTCTCGCACTGCCGATCCATCTGTGCGGGGACCGAGCTCTGTTCGGAAACACCATGAAGCCGTTCGGAATCTCGTTCGAACCGGTGAAGCATCCGGAGTTCGATGCCTTCGACCGTGCCTACCACCGCGTCGGTGTCCGCTCCGACGATTCCACGAACCACAGGGGGTTTCGACGTGCGCTTCCTCGCGCGTGAACGTGCCGTACTCGAGCAGTTCCTGCCGGGACTCGACGACGCGCTGGCCGGTGTCCCGCTCGCGGACCTCGAGGGCAGTTCGGCCCTCGGTATCCCGCTGCTGCGTGATGCCGGCGGAGCCGGACTCGTGATTCCGGTCGAATACAAGGGCAAGGGCGCGAATGCTCTCGATGCCGTCAGGATCCAGCGGGCACTGGGCTCACGGTCGCCGTCCCTCGCCGTGGCGAGCACCATGCACCACTTCTCCGTGTCCAGCCTCGTGCTGCTCGCCGAGGCCGGGGGGAAGGAGTGGCTCGTCCTCGAAGCGATCTCCGCGAAGAACATGCTGGTCGCGTCCGGATTCGCGGAGGGCCGCCCCGACGGCCACATCCTCGCCCCGACCATGGACGCCACGGTGACGGCCGACGGGGTCCGGGTCAGCGGCACGAAACGACCGTGCAGCCTGGCGCGGTCCATGGACCTGCTCACCGCCAGTCTCCGGCTGCCCTCCCCGGACGGTCGCGGGGACCGGCTGGCCGTTGCACTCATTCCCGCCGACGACCCGGGTGTGACGGTCGCGCCGTTCTGGTCCAGCTTCGCTCTCGCCGGCGCCGAGAGCGACCAGGTGACGATCGACGACGTCCTGGTGCCTGCGGATCTGGTGGTACTCACGGAGGTGACCGAGGACGGGCGGCTCGACGCCGTCCAGACCGCGGGTTTCGTGTGGTTCGAGCTGCTCATGGCCGCCTCGTACCTGGGTGCGGCCAGTGCGCTGGTCGAGCGTGTGCTGTCGGTGGAACGATGCGCCGACGGCGAGCGGATGCAGCTCGTCTCGCGCACCGAGAGCGCGCACGCGGCGATCGAGAACATCGCCCGGCAGGTCCCGCACGCGCAGACGGACGCGGGGCTCCTGGCCGACACCCTGTTGGTGCGGTACGCGGTACAGGACACGATCGCGTCGGTGGTACCCAGAGCGGTCGAACTGCTCGGTGGCATGAATTTCATGACGTCGGACGACGTCGGATACCTCGCTGGGGCCGTCAACGGCCTCGGCTTCCACCCGCCGTCGCGCACGCGAATGGCGGGACCGCTGACGCGCTATTTCGCGGGCAGCCCCCTCGAGATCGCATGAGGAGCGAACAATGACGTGGCGTAGAAAGACACTGTTGTTGACCGGCGGCTCGGGCGTCGTCGGACGGGCACTGATCGACGAGCTTTCGCACGACTTCGACGTGGTCTGCATGCGCAATCGCAACCCGGTCGACGACGTCCGGGTCAGCGAGTTCGCCGGGTCCTTCGCCGAACCGCGGCTCGGCCTGTCCGCCGGCGACTATGCCGTCCTGTCCCGCCGGGTGGATGTGATCGTGCACGCGGCGGCGGAAACCAGTTGGCGGGAGGACCCGCGACGGATTCGTGAGGTCAATCTCGGCGGCCCGACGGCATTGCTGGAGCTGGCGACGCAGGCATCGGCGCCGCTGTACTTCTTCAGTACCGCCTTCGTTGCGGATCCGCCTTCCGCACAGGGGCATTCGCCGGGAGCCGCGGCCTATGTGCAGTCCAAGATCGAAGCCGAAGCGCTCGTCCGATCTCACCCCGTGCCGAGTGTGATCGTGCGGCCGTCGATCGTCATCGGTGATTCGGCGGACGGGCGGATGGCGGCGTTCCAGGGCCTGCATGCGGTGCTGGGAGCGATCGTGCGGGGCGCCGCACCGATGATCCCGATGCCGGCGAGCGCTCTCATCGACTTCGTACCGCAGGACCTGGTTGCGTCCGTCATCGGCCGGCTCGTACGCCAGGAGGTCACCTCCGGCGAGTACTGGCTCACAGCCGGCGACCAAGCCTTGTGCGCACGGCAGATCATGGACCTGTGCATGGGCCTGGCGGGTGACCTGGGTCTGTCGACGCGGGAACCGCGTCTCATCCCTACCGAAGCCGTGGACCGCCTGATCCTTCCGCTGCTGGAGGATTCGCTTCCGGCCCCGCTCCAGGCGAAGTTCCGCGATCTGCTCGAGTTCGCCTGGCTCTTCCAGAGCACCGACCCGCTGCCGAACTCGCTGCCGGAACTGGGCTTCGCCGCGCAGATCACCACGGAGGAGCTCAGGAAGACGGCCTACCTGTCGATGCGCTACTGGGCGCAGGTGAAGGGGCTCGCGGCCGGTGACGACGACGGGCGGGCAGCGTGACCGCCTCGGGTGTCCGGACCGGGATCGAGGATCTCTGCCGTGCTCACCAGGGCAGTGGCCGGGCCGCTCTCGGCCGTCTGCTCGGTGGCATGGAGGAGATCGCGTCGGAGGGCGCCTGGGTCGTCGTCGCGGACGGTCGGCGCTTCCTGAACTTCGGCGGCCACGGGGTGTATCTGCTCGGGCACCGGCATCCGGAGGTGACGGCAGCGGTGCACCGGCAGATCGACACGCATCCGATGTCGACGCGTGTCTTCTTCGAACCCACGGGCGTGCACGCGGCGGCTGCCCTGTCCTCCGTCACGCCTGCGGGACTGGACCTCGTGCACTTCGTCAACTCGGGCGCCGAGGCCACCGAGGCGGCGTTGAAGCTGGCCCGGGCGCATGGCAAGACCGAGATCGTCACGACCGTCAACGGCTTCCACGGCAAGACCCTGGGGGCACTGAGCGTCACCGCCCGCCCGGTCTTCCAGAGGCCGTTCGAACCGCTGCTGCCGGGGGTGACCGCCGTGCGGTACGGGGACGCCGCCGAACTCGATGCCGCGCTCGCCCGGGTCGCCGGCCGGGGCGTCCTCATCGTCGAGCCGGTACAGGGCGAGGGTGGTGTGATCGTCCCTCCTTCCGGCTATCTCGCGGCCGCGGCCGATCTGTGCCGACAGCACGACGCGCTGTTGATCGTCGACGAGATCCAGACCGGTCTGGGTCGCTTGGGCACGTGGTGGGGTATCGACGACGCTCGGATCGTTCCGGACATCATGCTCGTCGGCAAGGGACTGTCGGGCGGTGTCGTCCCGATCTCCGCGATGGTCGCCACAGCAGAGACATACCAACCGTTCGCCAAGGACCCGTACCTGCATTCCTCGACCTTCGCGGCCTCGCCGATCGCGTGTGCGGCAGCCTCGGCGGCGATCCGTGTCATGCGCGACGACGACATCGTCGGCAAGGCGGCGGATCTGGGCCGGCGCCTGGTCCACGCGGTCGGGAACGTCGTGGCGGCTCACTCCTCGGCGCACCGCATCGAGGTCCGCGGCCGGGGACTGCTGATCGGCATCGAGTTCGACGATCCTCGATCGGTCGGGGACCTGTACCTGAACCTCGTCGATCGCGGCGTTCTGGTCAACCACTCCCTGAATTCGCCGACCGTGCTACGTCTCACCCCACCGGCCGTCCTTTCCGACGGTGAACTGGACTTCTTCCTGACCGCGTTCACCGACGCGCTGTCCGCTGCCTTTCTCGCCTGAGCCCTACAGCAAGGAGAACCCCCATGCGCAGTGTCACCATGTCGTTCGTCCTACCCGGAATCGACCCGGGCGCCGCCTTCGACCGGATCGGCGACTTCGAGAGCTACCCCCGGCTGACCGAAGCGGTGGTCGCGGTCGAGGTGGCCCCGGGGGACGTCGGCGAAGTCCGGTCCAGCTGGACCGTCAAGTTCCGCAAGGGGCTGCTGCGCTGGACCGAGCACGATGTGCTCGACCGGGAGGCCGGAACAATCGAGTTCACGCAACTCGAAGGGGACTTCGAGGTGTTCGACGGAACCTGGCGCATCGGCCGGACGGAAGACGGCGCGTCGGTGGTCTTCGACGCACGGTTCGACCTGGGCATTCCGTCACTGGCCGACATTCTGGACCCGGTCGCCGAGGGAGCGCTACGCGAGAACATCGCCCTCATCCTGTCCGGGTTGTTCGGCGAGATACGACAGCCGGCGCTGGCGGTCGACGCGTGACCACCACCCAGGACGCTGCGCAGCACCTCGCGCGGCGAGATGCGCTCGCCGTGCTGCGGGACTGCGCCCGCAGCTCGTCCGCGTTCCTCGCACTCAACGAGGGCAACCGGTACTTCACGGTGCCGGGTCGCACCGGGTTCGTCGCCTACCGGCCGATCGGCCGACGATACTGGATCCAGTTCACCGGTGCCGTCACCCCCGAGCACGATCGATCCGCCGTCGACGGTGCCTTCGCCGAAGCGGCGAAGCGCGCCGGGAAACGGGTCGTGGCCGTACAACTGGAGCGGTCCGATGCCGAGCGCGCAGCCGCGAACGGATGGGTGGTCAATCAGTTCGGATCCTCGTACAGCATCGACCTCTCCGCATTCAGCCTGCGCGGCCGGAAGTTCGTCAAGACCCGCAACATGATCACCCGTTCGCGCCGTGAGGGGGTGACCGTGCGCGAGGCGACGCCGGAGCAGCTGACCGACCCCGCATTCACCACCCAACTGGACCGGCTCGATGCCGCGTGGTTGCGGAACAAGGGGCGTCATGTCAAGGGACTCAGGCTGATGGTCGGGGAGCGCGGCGGCGAGGTCCAGGATCAACGCCGGCTCTTCGTCGCCGAAGCCGCCGGCCGGATCGTCGCGTACATCTCCTACTCGCCTGTGTTCGGTGAGAAGGCCGGCTGGCTCTACGACCTGACGCGGCGATCCCCGGACGCGCCACCCGGCGTTGTCGAGCACACCTTCGCCGAGGCGGCACAGGTGCTGCGCGAGGACAATGCGCCCTGGCTGCACCTGGGGCTCACACCGTTCGTCGGCATCGACCCGGACGCTGCTCTTCCGGGTGCGTCCCGCATGCTGACCACCGCAACAGGACTGATCGCGAAGCACGGTTCGGCCGTCTATCCGGCCGCGAGTCAGCTGGCCTTCAAGCTCAAATGGCGTCCCACCCTGGTGACGCCGGAGTACATCGCATGTCCCGGTCGTGTTCGCCTGCGAGATCTCTGGAGTCTCGCCCGGGCGACGAATTCGCTCTGAAAGGAGGAACAATGGTCGATGCGACCCGGTGCCTGGACACGGCACCGATCTGGAAGCAACTGGCGGATTACGTCCCCGATGCACCACGACTTCGCGGGTCGGCCGGGGCCGACCTCGTGGTCGTCGGCGCCGGACTCGCCGGACTCACCGCGGCCTACTACGCGGCCAGGGAACGGCCCGAACTGAAGATCACCGTCCTGGAGGCCGGCCGGATCGGATCGGGGGCGACGGGCGCCAGCACCGGCATCGTCGGTCCCGGTCTGAAGATCCCGCTCGCGTCGCTGAGGAGGAGGTACGGCGATACCACGGCGCGCGCCGCCTTCGGCGCCTCGCAGCACGGGGTGAACCTGCTGCGCGAGCTCATCCGGACCGAGCAGATCGACTGTGATGCGCGAGAGGAACCGCACACGCTCGCGGCGCTCACGCCGCGTCAGCGCGAGCGGATGGCGGCCCACCTGATGCACCTCGAACAACTCGGCTTCGGCGTCGAGTGGCTCGGTCCGCAGGACCTCGTCGAGCGGGCGGGACCGGGATACGTGGCCGGATTCTCGTACGAGAACGTGCTGCTCGTGGATCCGTACCGCCTGCTGCTCGGCCTGGCCGACGCACTACGCCGCCGCGGTGTCGAGATCCACGAGCACAGTCGTGTCGTCGACATGCAGCCGGCACGAGGGGGCGCAACCAAGCTCTACACTGCGTCGGCCGACATCACCGCGGACCGTGTCCTGTTGGCCGTGGACGGGTACGCGCAGAAGCTCAATCCCTTCCCGAACTCGGTGGTGACGATCCGAGCTCATGTACTGGCCACCGAGCCGCTGAACTCCGAACAGCGCGCTGCGCTCGGCTGGAACGGTCGTGGCGGAATCATCGACCAGCGAAACTATTTCAACTACTACCGAATGACCGCCGACCACCGGCTGGTATTCGGCGGGGGACCGGTCGTCGTACCGACCGGCGATCCCGTCCCCGACGCCCGCACCGCGGATGCGGTACAGCAGAGACTCCGTCGCGAGATCGGTGAGAGATTCCCGATTCTGAAGGATGTTCCGGTGGTGGCGAGATGGACTGCGTTGGCCGGGAGTACCGAGGACCGGCTGCCGGTCGTCGCTCCGGTGCCCGGACGGCCCGGTGTCCTCTATGCGGGCGCCTGGTGTGGTCACGGTCTGTCCCTCGCCGTGGATTCCGCCTGGCGTTTCGGGCGGATGGTGGGCGGCAGTGCGGCCGACAGCACACTGCCGTGGACCCGCCTGCGGGGCCTGGCGCTGCCGAAGCCCGCCCTCGAGGCCGGCACGAGGGCATACCTGAGGATGCTCGACCTCGCCGATCGGCACGACCTGCGGACCGGATCGCCGAAGTCCCGGGAGGACGTGTCCGGGCGCGTCGCTCCGGCCGAGGAAGGAGTCTTCTCATGAGTGCGAAGATCGATTCGACCGTCCTGGCGCCGCCGACGGACGACATCCCGCCCGGTGCCGCGACGCAGGATCCCGGGCCGCCGAGCGGTGCGGGCGCCCGCGAGAGCGCGAGTATCTCGAGCCCGACCGGTGAACCGTGCGTCGAGACCGCCGACATCGTGATCGTCGGCGCCCGGATCGCAGGGTGTGCACTCGCCGTCCGCTTCGCGGAGGCGGGAAAGCGCGTGGCGCTGCTCGATCGTGGTGAACGGGAAACGGATGTGCTCTCCACTCACTACCTGCAGGACCTGCGGCTGTGGGACGAGCTGGGCGTGCTGCGTGAGTTACACGAGTTCGGTTCGCCGCCACTGCATTCCACTCGAACGGTCATGGACGGAGTGGATATGTCCGTGCATCACCCGCAGTGGCCGCGGATGTGTGTGCGACGTTCGGGTCTCGACGAGCTCCTGCGCCGCAGAGTCGAAGCCGTCGGGGTGCCGGTGCGCACCGGCGTGACGGTGCGACGGCTGCTGAAGGAGCACAACGGACGGGTGCGGGGGGTGCTGGCGACGAGAGCGGACGGCAGCGAGATCCGGATCCTGGCACCACTGGTCGTGGGTGCGGACGGCAGGAACTCGACGGTTGCGAAGCTCGCGGGTTCCGCCAAGTACGCGGTCACCACCAACGATCGCGATGCCGTCTGGCGGTACTACCGGAATCTGCCGGTGCCGCCCGAGTTCCAGCTGGTTCGCGACGGCCGCGATATCTATTTCATGGTCCCGTGCGACGACGGCCTGACCCTGGTCGTCGCCCAACCGCCTCGCGACGATCCCCGCGACTACCGGAACAGGGAGGTGTTCGAGGAGAACGCGCAGCGCATCATCCCCACGTTGCGCGGTCTCATGGCCGCCGCGGAACAGGTCGGTGACGTCCGCCAGGTACGTCGGATGGACGGCTACTTCCGGGAGGCGGCGGGTCCGGGCTGGGTGCTGATCGGCGACTCCGGGCACTTCAAGGACGTCATCACCGGCCAGGGGATCTCCGACGCCCTGCGGCAGGTACGGATGTTCACCCGCACGGTGCTGCCGGAATGGGGGAGCCCGCGCACCATCGACCGCGCTACCCGACGGTGGTGGAAGGAACGCGACGCCGAGGCGCGTCCGATGTACTACTTCTCCCGGTCGATCGGACTGGGTCTTCCGACCAACTCGGTGGACATCGAACTGTTCCGCTACATCAGTGCGTCCCGCCGGCGCCGGGACAACCTCACGCTCATGCTGAGGCACGAGTACAACCCACGCAGGCTGATGGGTCTGCCCGCGGCGGTGTCCATGGTCCGTGCCGCGAGTCGGCCGCACAATTCGGTGGTCTCCGTCGTCGACGATGCAAGGGCATCGCTGTACCGGCAGTTCGGCCGGAAGCAGGCGAGGTGACATGATGGTGCGCAATCGATTCCAGTCCGGCTGGCGGCATCCTGATCTCGGCGAACGCGGCGACGTGCGCATCGGGTCGGGTGCGGTGCGCTACTTCGAACGCGGAGACGGCGAACCGATCGTCCTCGTCCACGGCGCGATGGTCAACGCGAACCTGTGGCGTCGGGTCGTACCCCCGCTGTCGAAGCAGTTCCGGTGCGTGACGCTCGACCTGCCCTTCGGATCGCACGATACCGGCATGCCCCACGTCGACCTGTCACTGCCCGGGCTGGCACGACTGGTCGTCGACTCGATCGAGACGCTGGGACTGAGTGGCGCAACCCTGCTGGCGAACGACACGGGCGGCGCGGTCGCGCAGCTCGTCGTCGCACAACGTCCCGATCTCGTCGGACGCCTGGTCCTCACCTCCAGTGATGCGTACGGCGACTGTCCGCCCGCGGCATTCGGCTTCTTCAAGCTCGCGGCATCGGTGCCCGGAGGCCTGCTCCCGATTCTCGCGCCGATGACGGTGCGGTCCTTGCGGCGGCTGCCGATCGCCCAGGGCTGGCTCACCCGACGGGCACTTCCGTCACACATCTCGGATTCGTATGTGCTGCCGGCGATCCGGGATCGCGGAGTGCGCCGGGACCTGGCACGAGTGGTGACCGGTCTGCAGTCGCGGCACACACTGGAAGCAGCGCGGCACTTCGACAGGTTCGACGGTCCCGTCCTCGTCGCGTGGTCCCGGGAGGACCGATTCTGCCCGCCGGCCAATGCGCACCGGCTCACGAGGGACTTTCCGGATGCACGGCTGGAATGGATCCAGGACGCCTACACCCTCGCACCCGAGGACCGACCCGAGCGGGTGGCCGCACTCGTCTCGCACTTCATCACCACGACCGAAACGAGAGTCCCTCATGACCGATGATCGTCGCGCATGGTGGCGCCATCGCAGTCTCGGCACACGGCGCGAGCTCACACTGTCCACCGGCCGGCTCGCCTACTTCGAGGCCGGTGCCGGTGAACCGATCGTTCTCCTCCACGGTCCACTCACGAATGCGAACGTCTGGCGCAAGGTGGTTGCCGCTCTGTCCGGGCGCTTCCGCTGCATCGCGCTGGACCTTCCCTTCGGCGCCCATTCCGTCCCGATGCCCGAGGCGGATCTGTCCTTCGCCGGATTGGCGGCGATCGTGATTGAGGCGCTCGAAGAACTCGATCTGCGCGAGGTGACGCTGGTCGGCAACGACGGCGGCACCCCCGTCGCTCAACTGGTTGCCACGACGCGGCCGGACCTCGTCCGACGGTTGGCCCTGACGGCCGGCGGCGCGTACGACAACTGCCCACCGCGGCGGTACCGGGCGATCATGAAGGCCATCGCCTACGCGCCGGCGGCGCGTGAACTGATTCTCGGCCCGTTGCGCATCCGGGCCCTGCGACGGCTGCCGATGTCCTACGGCTGGCTCACGCGTCGACCGGTCGAACCGGCCACCTCCGACTCGTGGGTCCTCCCGGCTCTCGAGAGCGACGCCGTCTACGCAGACCTCCGCCGTATGCTCCGCAGCCTGGAACCGAGCGCTGTCCTCGCGGCCGCAGAGTCGTTCGGTGACTTCCCGGGGCCGGTACTCGTCGTGTGGTCCCGGGAGGATCGCGTGTTCCCACCCGAACACGCCGAGCGTCTGGCCGGGGATTTCGCGGATGCCGGACTCGAGTGGATCGCCGACTCGTGTTCGCTGCTTCCCGAGGACAAACCGTTCGAAGTGGCACAGCTGCTCGCAGACTTCGTGCAGCGCACCAGCTCGGTGCCGGCTGCCGCAATCTCGACGAACCAGGAGAGCTGAGACGATGCTGGAAATCAGTAGACCCGATGTGGCCGACGACACCCGCACCTTCGACGTCGCCATCATCGGTGGCGGAATCGGCGGAACCGCGCTCGCGGCGATCCTCGCCCGCAACGGCGTCCGGGTCGTGATGATCGAAGCCGGCGGACATCCACGCTTCGCGATCGGGGAGTCGACGGTGCCGGAGACGATCGTCGGGCTGCGGGTGCTGGCGCGTCGCTACGACGTCCCGGAGCTGGGATACCTGGCCGGGCACAACACACTTCGGCGGAAGGTCAGTGCCGCATCCGGGGTGAAACGCAATTTCGGATTCGCGTACCACCGCGAAGGAGAGCCGTTCGCGGCCGAGGAATGCACACAGCATCCGACGTGGAGCCCGCCCATCGGCCCGGATTCGCACTTCTTCCGGCAGGACGTCGACGCCTACATGTTCCAGGTCGCGCTGTCGTACGGTGCGACGGGTCTGACCTACACGCCGGTCACCGCGGTCGACTTCGACTCCGACGGGGCAACCATCCGGACCGCGTCGAGCGGTGACTTCCGGGCCGGCTTCGTGGTGGACGCGGGAGGCATGCGCAGTCTGCTCGGCGAGCAGCTCGATCTGCGCATCGACCCGCCGTACCGGACCCGGTCCCGCACGATCTTCAACCACTTCGTGGGTGTCGAACCGTTCGACCGCGTGGCCCCGCCGCGCAAGCAGCACCTGATGCCGAGCCCGTTCTCCCAGGGAACGCTGCACCACCTGTTCGAGGGCGGCTGGGCGTGGGTGATTCCCTTCGACAACCACGTGGGCACCACCAGTCAACTGTGCAGTGTCGGGATCAATCTCGACATCGACGTGTACCCGAAGCGAGACGACGAGACGCCGGAGGAGGAGTTCTGGGCGCACGTCAATCGCTTTCCCACGATCCAGCGGCAGATGCGGGCGGCCCGGGCGGTGCGGCCGTACACGTCCTCGAACCGGAGCCAGTTCGCCTCGAAGCAGATCGTCGGCGATCGCTGGGTCCTGCTCCCGCACGCGTCCGACTTCATCGATCCGCTGTTCTCCAGCGGTCTCGCGGTCACCATGATGATCCTGAACGCACTCGGTCACCGGCTGATCTCCGCGGTCCGGGAGGGCGACTTCTCGGTGGAGCGGTTCGAGTACGTCCAGACCTGGACGAAGCGGTCGTTCCGGTACTACGACGATCTCGTCAGCTTCTCGTACACCTCCTGGGACCATTTCGACCTGTGGAATGCGTGGCACCGGGTGTGGTGCCTGGCCACCATGTACGGCGCCAACGCGCAGATGCAGACCGTCATGGAGTACGAGAAGACCAGGGACAAGGCGGTGTTCGATCGGTTGGAGCAACCGCCCTACCGCGGGTTGCAGGCCGTCGACAATCCGCGGTTCGCTGCGATGTTCGATGCGGCGTGCGCGGCGATGCAGGCATACCGCGACAAGGAGATCGACGCGACCGAGGCCGGCCACCGCATCCACGTCGCGCTGAAGGAGAGCGAGCTGGTTCCGTCCGCGCGGTGGACCGGTTGGCGAGCGCTGGACCCGGACAATCGTCTGCCCACGGGTGAGTTCACGCTGTGGGATATGACCCGGCTTCTGCTGTGGGGCAAGTACGCCAGTCCGCCCCACATCCGCGGAACCTACTTCACCAACGGATTCGCCGGAGTGGCTGAGGAAGCGGGCAAGTTGTATCTGTCGGAGCTGCGCCACGGCAGCGGGCTGAGCATGCAGGTGGCCCGCGACATGGTGTCGTATCGGAACCGGGACTGGCGTCGGGTCGGCGGACTCGACTAGGCGAATCCGATGACATCGGCACTCGACCTCAACGCGCCGCTGCCGGCGCACTGGTTGCTGGTTTTCCTGGTGCAGGTCACCGTGCTGTTGCTGTGTGCGCGGGTCCTCGGCGGTCTGGCGGTCAGGCTCGGCCTGCCCGCGCTTGCCGGAGAGTTGCTGGCCGGAGTGCTGCTCGGGCCGTCCGTCCTGGCGCACGTGGCTCCCGGCGTGTGGGGGTGGCTGTTCCCTGCGGAGGGCGGGCAGGTCCACCTTCTCGACGCCGTCGGCCAGTTCGGCGTACTGCTGCTCGTCGGTCTGGCGGGAATGCACGTGGACGTCGGGCGTCTGCGACGGCTGGCCGGCCCGGCAGCCAAGATCAGCCTTGCCGGCCTGCTGATTCCCCTCGCACTCGGTGTCGGCATCGGTGCGATCGCGCCGCCCCCCATGCGTCCGGAGGGCACGAGCCCGGCCGTCTTCGCGATGTTCGTCGGGGTGGCGATCTGCGTGACCGCGGTCCCGGTCATCGCCAAGGTGCTCATGGAACTCGGGCTGACCGACGGCAAGATCGGGCAACTCGTCCTGTCCGCAGCGGTGATCGACGACGTCATCGCCTGGTTCCTGCTCTCGCTGGTGTCCGCGTTGGTGACGGCCGGGGGACTGGGGGCATCGGACGTGCTGGAGCCGGTCGGATGTCTTGTCGGTGTCGTGCTTTTCGCCGCGACGGTCGGCAGGGTGCTCGTGCGCCGCGCGGTGCGCCACGCCGAGGCGTCACGCGATTCGACTGCGATGGTGAGCACGGCGGTGATCCTCGTCCTCGGCGGTGCGGCGGCCACGCACGCCATGGGACTGGAGCCGATCCTGGGTGCATTCGTCGCCGGCGTCCTCGTCGGCTCCGGCGGCGTGCGCGCGCCGGTCCTCGCACCCTTGCATGCGGTTGTCATGTCGGTCCTCGCCCCGCTGTTCTTCGCCACCGCGGGGCTCCGGATGGACCTGTCCGGTCTGCTCCGGCCCGGTGTCCTGCTGGCGACGGCCGGGCTCCTCGTCGTGGCCGTCGCCGGGAAGTTCGCCGGTGCGTTCGTCGGCGGCAGACTCAGCGGTCTCGACCGGGCGGAATGTGTCGCTCTGGGAGCCGGGATGAACGCACGCGGTGTGGTGGAGGTGATCATCGCCACCGTCGGCCTGAGCCTGGGGGTGCTCGGCACCGAGGCGTACACGGCCCTGGTCCTGGTCGCCGTCGTCACGTCCGTCATGGCCCCACCCATCCTGCGCCGCGCCGTCGGTCGCTCCGACCGCGCTGCCGAAGAGCAACCCGGCGCGCGACCCGCCGAGTCCCGGTCCGGGGCCGGCACCGTCTCACTCGAGGAACCACGATGACCCTGTCCCGATCCGAAACCGCACATCCTCCGACATCGCTGCCGCCCGGCCCGAGGTTGCCCGCCGTGGTCCAGACCCTGCTGTTCACGCTGGCGCGGCATCGTATCTATCCCGTGCTCACGCGGCGCTACGGTGACACCTTCCTGATCAAGCCCACCGCGCCGTACCGGCCCATGGTGGTGCTCGGACGGCAGGAGGACATCCGGACGGTCTTCGCCGGCAGCCCCGAGATCTACCATGCCGGCGAGGGCAACGCCATCATGCGTCCGGTCATGGGCGAGCACGCCGTGCTGGTCACCGACGAGGACCGGCACAGGCGGGTCCGGCGGCTGCTCACGCCCGCGTTCAGTGCTCGGGCACTGCAGGGCTACCGCGACGACGTGACCACGCTGGTCCGGCACGAGGTCGCGCAATGGCCCGTGGGCCGCCCCTTCGCCACATTGGGGCGGCTGCAGGACCTCATGCTGGAGGTCATCCTCACCGTCGTGCTGGGTGTCACCGCGCCCGACCGCCTCGCCGAGCTGCGACCCTCGATCCGGCACATCACGGAGATCGACCCGATCACGTTGATGGGACTGCACAGCCCGAAGCTTGCGCGGATCCGGCCCTGGAGCACGCATTGGAAGCATCAGCGCAGATTCGACGAGATCGTCTACGCCGAGATCTCCGAACGCCGGGTCGCAGGCGACCTGCACGACCGGACCGACGTGCTCTCCCGGCTGGTGCAGGCCGCGGTGGACGACGCAGACGGTGGGCTCGGCGATGCAGAACTGCGTGATCAGCTCATCTCCATTCTCCTGGCCGGGCACGACACCACGGCCACGGGGCTGGCGTGGGCCTTCCACGAACTGGTCCGCAACCCCGGCGTGCTGGCGGCCGCGCAGAAGGCGGCGGACACGGGGGACGACGAGTATCTCGGCGCGGTCGCCAAGGAGGCACTGCGCATCAAGCCGGTGATCCAGGATGTGGCCCGACAGCTCACCGCACCCGTCGACCTGGGCGGATACCGGCTGCCCGCGGGCATCACCGTGCTCCCCGCGATCGGCATCGTCCACGCCGACCCCGAGCATCACGAATCACCGGGCGAGTTCCGGCCGGAGCGGTTCCTGGGCGTCCAACCCGCGCCGAACACCTGGATTCCGTTCGGCGGCGGTGCACGCCGGTGTCCGGGTGCCGCGTTCGCGGCCATGGAGATGACGGTCGTCCTGCGGGAGGTGCTGCGCGCCTACGATCTCAGCCCGCCCGGCCGGCATCCGGAGAAGCAGAAGGCACGCAACATCACGACCGTTCCGTCGCGGGGAGCTCGCGTAGTGGCCCGGCGACGCACCACGAAGGCGGTGACGCTGTGAGCCCGACCGTGTTCACGGGAAAGACGTGTGTGGTCACCGGTGCCGGGTCCGGAATCGGCCGCGCACTCGCCGAGAACCTGGCCGGTCGGGGTGCGCGACTCGCGCTTTCCGACATCGACGGCAGCAATCTGGCCGAGACTGCGCGCCGATGTGAATCCCTCGGTGCCCACGTGTCGACGGCACTTCTCGACGTGTCCGATCGAGACGCCGTCTCGCGGTACGCCGAGGAGGTGGTTGCGGAGTTCGGCATCGTGCACCAGGTGTACAACAACGCGGGCATCGCCTACTTCGGCAGTGTCCTGGAGTCGGACTTCGCCGACATGGAACGCGTCCTGGCGGTGGACTACTGGGGCGTCGTACACGGGACGAAGGCGTTCCTGCCGCACCTCGTCGCGTCGGGCGACGGTCACGTCGTCAACATCTCGAGCCTGTTCGGCTTGCTCTCGCTGGGCGGGCAGAGCGCGTACAACTCGGCGAAGTTCGCCGTCCGAGGG
This sequence comes from Rhodococcus indonesiensis, assembly GCF_047782815.1. Taxonomy (NCBI): domain Bacteria; kingdom Bacillati; phylum Actinomycetota; class Actinomycetes; order Mycobacteriales; family Nocardiaceae; genus Rhodococcus; species Rhodococcus indonesiensis. Next base: position 661,136 of record NZ_CP180630.1, read on the forward strand.
TTCACCGAGGCGCTGCGCCAGGAGATGATCGCCGAACGGCTTCCGGTCCGGGTCACGTGCGTGCATCCGGGTGGGATCAGGACTGCGGTGGCACGCAACGCGACGACGGCTCGGGGGATCGACGCGGCGGCGGTCGCGGAGATCTTCGATCGGCGGCTGGCGTTCCATTCACCGGAGATGGCGGCCCGGGCCATCGTCACCGGGGTGCGACGCCGCAGGGCGCGCGTGGTGATCGGCTGGGAGGCGAAGGGGCTCGACTTGTTTCAGCGGGTGACCGGAGCGGGGTATCAGCGGATACTGGCCGTGACCAATCCGTTCACCGCCGCAGCGGATCGGAACCGGAAATGACCGAGCACTTCGATGTCGTCATCGTGGGGGCCGGACTGTCCGGTATCGGCGCCGCCTGTCGTCTCGGACGGGAACTTCCGGACAAGACGTTCGCTGTCTTCGAGGCACGCGAGCGCCTCGGTGGCACCTGGAGTCTGTTCACCTATCCGGGTGTCCGATCCGACTCCGACATGTTCACCCTGAGTTACCCGTTCAAGCCGTGGCGCGGCGCGGACGCGATCGCCGGCCGGCAGGCGATTCTGGACTATCTCGAGGAGGCCGCGGTCGAGGGCGGTCTCGACGGCAGGATCCGGTACAACAGCCGTGTCGTCGAGGCGTCGTGGGATTCGGCCCGCTCGCGGTGGAGTCTCACCGTCGAACAGCGGGTCGGCCCGGACGAGGTGGCCCGCCGCACCGTGACGTGTGCGTTCCTCTACGCCTGTGCCGGGTACTACGACTACGAACGCGCATACACCCCCGATTTCGAGGGCATCGAGTCGTTCACCGGAACGGTGGTCCATCCGCAGTTCTGGCCCGAGGAACTGGACTACACGGGCCGACGCGTCGTGATCATCGGGAGCGGAGCCACGGCCATCACCTTGGCGCCGTCGATGGCGGAGCACGCGGAGCACGTCACGATGCTGCAGCGCTCACCCACGTGGGTGTTCCCGATTCCGCGCCGGGACGTCGCTGCGGACTGGGCGCGGGCAGTGCTGCCGCCGCTCGCAGCCCATCGGTTGATGCGTGCGAAGAACATCGCCTTCACCGGCTCGCTGTACTGGTTCTGTCGCCGGTATCCGCGGGCCGCGCGGTCGCTGCTGACCGGTCTGGTCACCCGCTCCCTGCAGGATCGGGACGCCGTCGCCGAGCACTTCACTCCCACCTATGCGCCGTGGGATCAGAGGCTGTGTGCCGTCGTGGACGAGGATCTGTTCACCGCGATCCGGCACGGCACGGTCACGATGGTCACCGACCACGTCGACCGGTTCCTCCCGGCGGGGATCCGGCTGCGGTCGGGGCGTGTCCTCGAAGCCGATATCGTCGTCACCGCAACCGGATTGCAGATGCAGGTGTTCGGCGGCATCGACTTCGTCGTGGACGGCCGGCCGGTGACGATGTCCGACGAGTTCCTCTGGCAGGGCACGATGGTGACCGGGGTGCCGAATTTCGCGGCGGGGATCGGATATGCGAATGCGTCGTGGACGTTGCGCGCGGATCTCAACGCGCGCGTGATGTGCAGGGTGCTGCGCCATATCGACCGCAACGGACAGGTGCCGGTGGTGCCGCGCCGGGAGGAGACGTTGTCGGCGCGTCCCTTCCTGGATCTGTCGTCGGGCTACATCCGCCGGTCGGTCGATCGGTTTCCGCGTCACGGAGATCGGGATCCCTGGCGGGCCAGGAACTATGTGCGCGACGTTCTCACCCTTCGGCGCACATCGCTGCGGGGGTCGCTCGCGCCGTTCGGGTCCACAGGAGCGTCTCGTCGACGCGAAGGCACTCCCGGACAGAATGTTTCGTCCTTCGGCCGAACCAGACTTGTGTAGACCATAGTCAGCCGTTTAGAGTCGGACCATGGTCGAATCAAGTCGGACGATGGTCGGCGAGCAGACGGGCGACGCCCCGGTTCGGGACCGATCCAATCTCATGTTGCTCGTACTGTGTTCGGCGGCGTTCATGGCGATGCTCGACGTGTTCGTCGTCAGTGTCGCCTTCGCCGCGATCGGGGAGGGGTATCCCGGATCGTCCCTGGCGGACCTGAGCTGGGTCCTGAATGCGTACACCATTGTGTATGCGGCCCTTCTTATTCCGGCCGGCCGCCTGGCCGACCGATACGGTCGCAGGGCAGGGTTCGTCGTGGGGCTCGTGGTGTTCACGGTCGCGAGCCTGGCGTGCGCGTTCGGTCCGACACTGTGGTGGCTCGTCGGATTCCGGGTCCTGCAGGCGGTCGGTGCGGCGGCCCTGACCCCCACGAGCCTGGGTCTGCTGCTGACGGCACTGCCGCCCGAGCGGCGCGCCACGGCGGTGAAGATCTGGGCCACGTCGACCTCCCTGGCCGCGGCGGTCGGGCCGGTGATCGGCGGGGCGCTCGTGAAGGTGTCCTGGCAGTGGGTGTTCCTGATCAACGTGCCGGTCGGCATCGCGGCGGTGGTGGGGGCCGTCGCGTTGCTGCCCGAGACGAAGGACGCCACCGTGACGCGGATTCCCGACCTCCTCGGCGCGACGGTGCTCGCGGTGGCCCTCGGCTCGCTCGCCCTCGCGCTGGTGAAGGGGCAGGAGTGGGGCTGGTCGGGAACCGGCACCCTGACCGCCTTCGCGGTCGCCGTCGTCGGGCTCGCCGCAGTGGCCGTCCGGATGCGACGGCACCCGGCGCCGGTCGTGGATCCCGCGCTGCTGCGGGTGCGGTCCTTCTTCTGGTCGAACGTCACCGCCCTGCTGTTCTGTACGGCCTTCGGCGCGGTACTGCTGAGCGTGATCCTCCGATTGCAGACGGGTGCGCACTACAGCGCCCTGGTCACTGGTCTGGCGGTGGCACCGAGTCCGCTGATGGTGCCGATCTTCGCGGCGGTGAGCCAGCGCCTGTCGAATCGTCTCGCGCCGTCCACCCTCGTCGCGATCGGCAACGTGCTCGTCGGCGTCGGTGTGATCGTGCTGGCCGTCAGCGCCACCGAAGAAGTGCACTACGCCACGCAGGTGCTGCCGGGTTGGCTCCTCGTCGGTGTGGGCGTCGGCTTCTCGCTGCCCAACCTCCTGGCCAAGGCCACGGTCGATCTGCCGCCCGCACGAGTGTCCACGGGCAGTGCGGTGGTCAACACCAGCCGTCAGATGGGGTACGTGCTGGGCGTGTCCATGCTGGTCGCCATTCTCGGCGAGTTCGGTTCGGCCGACGCCGAGACGTTGGCGGTGTTCACGTACGCATGGTGGGCGATCGCAGTGGTCGCGCTCGCGAGTGCCGCCACCGCGATGGGGATGAGGTCGCGCCGAGCGTCCGCCGAGGTGCTCCGGTAGCGGCAGCCGGGCGACGGACCCGCCGGTCGCCTCGTGCGCCGCAGCATCGGACCCCGATGCCGCGGCGCACCTCGCGGCCCGTCAGGGACGGCGTCCCCGGCCGAAAATCACTCGTGCCGGGTCCCGTGCGCCTGCTAGCGTCGCGGCACCCCCGCCTCCGAGTGAATGCCGATCGACGTGACCACCCTCGACCTGACCACCCGCCGCTTCGCGCCACTGACCCTGCTCGGCGTTGCCACCCTGCTGTCCGCCACCGGCAACGGCATCGTGGTCGTCGCACTGCCGTGGCTGGTGCTCGAACAGACGGGCCGGGCCACCGACGCGGCGATCGTCGCCGGTGCAGGCACCGTGCCGCTGCTGCTGGCGAGCCTGCTCACCGGGACCGTGGTCGACCGTTTCGGGCGACGGCGCACCGCACTGGTCTCCGATGCGCTCTCGGCACTGTCGGTCGCGGCCGTCCCGGTCCTCGCCGCGACCGTCGGACTCTCGGTGCCCCTGCTGGCCGTGCTCGCGGCCCTCGGCGCCGTCTTCGACCCGGCGGGCATCTCGGCGCGCGAATCGATGCTGCCGGCGGCGACCCGTGCCGCCGGGTGGTCACTGGACCGCGCCAACAGTCTCTACGAGGCGAACTACAACCTTGCGTACCTGATCGGCCCGGGTATCGGCGGCGTCCTCATCGCAGCCGTCGGCCCCGTGAACACCCTGTGGGTGACGTCGGCGTGCTTCGTGCTCTCCCTCGTCACCCTCACCTTCCTCCGGCTCGAGCACGCCGGCCGGCCCGACCGGTCCACCCGGCCGGCGTCGCTGTGGGCCGGCACGCTCGAGGGGATGCAGTTCGTGTGGCGAGACCGGTTGCTGCGCACGCTCGCACTGGTCGACATGGTCATCGTGGCATTGTTCCTCCCGATCGAGTCGGTGCTGCTTCCGACCTACTTCACCGGCATGGACGCACCGGCCCGGCTCGGCTGGGTGATGATGTCGGTGAGTGTCGGTGGGCTGGTGGGAGCCCTGGCCTACGGTGCCTTCGCGTCGCGTCTGCGGCGCCGCACCCTGATGCTCGTCGCGGTCACGGTGCTGGGTGCGGCGACCATCGGCATGGCGTTCCTGCCGTCGCTGTGGGTCCTCGTGCTGCTGGGCATCCTCATCGGCCTGGCGTACGGCCCGGTGGGGCCGATCGTGAACTGGGCCATGCAGACCCGCAGCCCGGAGCACATGCGGGGCCGTGTCGTCGGCGTGATGACCTCGACCGCGTACGCGGCGGGCCCGGCCGGGATCCTGGTCGCCGGGCCCCTGATCGACTCGACGGGGGTGCGCACGACGTTCTTCGCGCTGGCCCTGCCGATGGTCGGTGTCGCGGCGGTGTGCTTCGCGCTGCCCGTCCTGCGGGAACTGGATCCTGACGCGGAGTCCCGTTCGCCCTACCGTCCGTAGCCGCCTCCACCCGGGGTCTCGACCACGAGCACGTCATCGACCTCGACCTCGACGGAGTCGCAGCCGGCCATGCGGGTGACGGTGCCGTCGGCGCGCTCGACGCGGTTGCCGCCCAGGGCTCCCGGCTCGCCGCCGGCCATCCCGTACGGCGGCACGCGCCGGTGCCCGGACAGCGTGCTGACGGTCATCGGCTCGAGGAACCGGAGCCGCCGCACGGCGCCGTCACCGCCGCGCCACCTGCCGTCGCCGCCGCTGCCGTGCCGAATCGTGAACGCTTCCAGCAACACCGGCAGGCGCCACTCCAGTACCTCCGGATCGGTGAGTCGCGAATTGGTCATGTGGGTCTGCACCACCGATGTCCCGTCGAACCCCTCGCCCGCGCCCGACCCGGAGCCGAGCGTCTCGTAGTACTGGTACCGCTCGTTGCCGAAGGTGACGTTGTTCATGGTCCCGGCACCCTCGGCCTGCACCCGCAGCGCCGCGTAGAGCGCGCCGGTGACTGCCTGCGACGTCTCGACGTTGCCCGCGACGACCGCGGCGGGGAATTCGGGGGCGAGCATCGACCCGTCGGGTACGACGATGCGCAGCGGACGCAGACAGCCGTCGTTGAGGGGGATGTCGTCGGCGACCAGCGTGCGGAAGACGTACAGCGTCGCGGCCCGCGCGACCGAGGAGGGCGCATTGAAGTTCGACGCGAGTTGTGGTGACGTACCGGTGAAGTCGATCGTCGCCGAACGTGCCTGCCGGTCGACGGTGATCCGGACCGCGATCACCGCACCGGAGTCCATCTCGTAGCGGTACTCGCCGTCGTGGAGACGGTCGACGACACGGCGCACTTCCTCCTCGGCGTTGTCCTGCACGTGCCGCATGTACGCCTCGACGACGTCGAGACCGAAGTGGTCGATCATCCGGCCCACCTCGACCACGCCGCGAGCATTGGCCGCGACCTGGGCGCGCAGATCCGCGAGGTTGGTGTCGGGGTTCCGGGACGGGTACGGGCCGCCGCTGAGCAGCGCCCGCGTCTCGGTTTCCCGGAAGGCCCCGTTCTCGACGAGCAGCCAGTTGTCGAACAGCACGCCCTCCTCGCGGATGTCGCGGCTGGCGGCGGGCATGGAACCCGGTGTCGTTCCCCCTATTTCGGCGTGGTGCCCGCGGGAGGCGACGAAGAAGAGGATGTGCTCGCCGGACCCGTCGAAAACGGGCGTGATCACCGTGACGTCCGGCAGGTGGGTGCCGCCGTGGTACGGGTCGTTGACCGCGTACACGTCACCGGACTTCATCGACCCGTGCCGGCGGCGCACCACCTCCTGCACGCTCGTCCCCATCGAGCCGAGATGGACGGGGATGTGCGGCGCGTTCGCGATCAGGTTTCCGTCCGGATCGAACAACGCGCACGAGAAGTCCAGGCGTTCCTTGATGTTCACGGACTGCGCGGTGGACTCGAGAGTCGTGCCCATCTGCTCGGCGATCGACATGAACAGGTTGTTGAAGATCTCGAGCATCACCGGATCGGCATGGGTGCCCACCGCCGCGTCGTCGTGGGCGCGCACCCGCGCCAGCACGAGATGGCCCTGTTCCGACATCGCCGCCTCCCAGCCGGCCTCGACGACGGTGGTCGAGTTGTCCTCCGCGACGATGGCCGGGCCGGCCACGGAGTCGCCGGGGGCCAGGTGTTCACGACGGTACAGCGGTGCCTCGCGCCACGACCCGTCGACGAACATCCGGACGGTGTCGCGGGGCGGGCGGGTGGACCCGGGCGCGCCGCTGTCGGTGCGACCGAGCCCGGACAGATCGGGTCGGCGCGTGGCCCCGACGGCCTCGACCGCGACGGCGTCGACGATCAGCGGCCGGTCCATGAGGAACGAGTAGGTGCGCCGGTGCACGGCCTCGAACTCGGCGGTCATCGTCGCCGGGTCGGCGAGCGCGACGGGCACGGAGGTGTCGGTGCCGTCGTAGCGCAGGTGTGCCCGGGCGGTCATGTCGATGCGCTCGGTGGGCACGTCCTCGTCGAGCAGTTCCGTGCGCGCCGCAGCTTCGAGTTCGGCGGCGACGTCGCGCAACCGGGGCATCGCCTCGTCGTTCAGTTCGACGACGACGGACTGCTCGCGCATCGCGGTGGTGTCCGCGAGACCCATGCCCAGCGCGGACAGGACACCGGCCAGGGGCGGCACGAGGACGGTCCGGATGCCGAGCGAGTCGGCGACCGCGCAGGCGTGCTGTCCGCCGGCCCCGCCGAAGGTCGTCAGGGCGTACTCGGTGACGTCGTGGCCCTTCTGCACGGAGATGTGCTTGACGGCGTTGGCCATGTTCGCGACCGCGATCTGCAGGAAGCCCGCGGCGACCTCCTCGGGGCTGCGGTCGTCGCCGGTCGCCTCCCGGATCTCGGCCGCCAGGGCGGTGAACCGCGCCCGTACCGTCTGCTCGTCCAGCGGCTCGTCGCCGCCGGGGCCGAACACGTGCGGAAAGTGGGCGGGCTGCACGCGCCCGAGCATGACGTTGGCATCGGTGACGGTGAGCGGGCCGCCGCCCCGATAGCAGGCCGGACCGGGGTCGGCGCCGGCGGAGTCGGGCCCCACCCGGTACCGGCTGCCGTCGAAGTGCAGAATCGATCCGCCACCGGCGGCGACGGTGTGGATGTCCATCATGGGGGCCCGCAACCGCACCCCGGCGACGACGGTGTGGAAGACGCGCTCGTATTCGCCCGCGAAGTGCGACACGTCCGTCGACGTGCCACCCATGTCGAACCCGATCACCTTGCCGAACCCGGCCAGGGCCGACATCCGGCTCATGCCGACGATGCCTCCGGCCGGACCGGAGAGGATCGCGTCCTTGCCGCGGAAGTGCATCGCCTCGGTGAGCCCGCCGTTGGACTGCATGAACATCAGCCGGACACCCGGCAGTTGGCCGGCCACGCGGTCGACGTAGTGGCGGAGCACGGGGGACAGGTACGCGTCGACGACGGTGGTGTCGCCGCGCGGGACGAGCTTCATCAGCGGGCTCGCCTCCGCGGACAGGGAGATCTGGCCGAAGCCGAGACGGTCGGCGAGGTCGCCGACGGCATGCTCGTGCTGCGGATACAGGTGGCTGTGCATGCACACCACGGCGACGGAGTCGATCCCGTCGTCGCGCACCTGCCTCAGATCGCGCTCGAGCCGGTCCAGATCCGGGGCCCGCAGCACCGTGCCGTCGGCTCCGATCCGTTCGTCGACCTCGATCACCCGCTCGTACAGCAGCTCGGGCAGCACGATGTTGCGGTCGAAGATCCGCGGCCGGTTCTGGTAGCCGATGCGCAACGCGTCTCGAAAACCTGAGGTGATCACCAGGGCGGTCCGGTCGCCCGTGCGCTCGAGCAACGCATTCGTCGCGACGGTGGTGCCCATGCGCACCTGCTCGACGAGGCCGGGGGTGACGGGTTCGCCGGCCGGTACCCCGAGCAGCTCCCGGATCCCGGCCACGGCCGCGTCCCGGTAGCGGGACGGGTTCTCCGACAGCAGCTTGTGGGTCACCAGGGTGCCGTCGGGCCGCCGGGCGACCACGTCGGTGAAGGTGCCGCCGCGGTCCACCCAGAACTCCCAGCGCCCGGGTGCCCGGTCTCGTCCGCTCGTCTGCTCCGCTGTCGCCATGCCAGCAGGTTAGTCACCGCGTACGGGACGGCCCCGGACCCCGGGACTCAGGTGGTGACGGCGGCGGCCGTCGCCGGGGCCGGCGCGACCTCCCCGCGTCCGATGCCGCGCCGGGCCCGTGCCGCGCCGATCCCGCGGCACGCCAGGTAGATGACGAATGCGATGGCGGTGATGAACGCCGAGACCGGCACCCCCGGTGCGAGGGCGAGCAGGATGCCGCCGACCGCGGAGACCTCCGCGAAGAGTACGGCCAGCACCGTCGCAGCCAGCGGGCCGCCCGCCACGCGGGCCGCAGCGGCGGCCGGGGTGATGAGCAGCGCCATCACCAGTAGCGCCCCGACGATCTGCACGCCGAGGGCGGCGGTGATTCCGACCAGAACGGCGAAGACGATGGACAGCGCCCGCACCGGCACTCCGCGTGCCGCGGCGACCTCGGGGTCGGTGCTGGCGAACAGCAGCGGCCGGTAGATGACCAGCATGGTGCCGATGACGCCGACGGCGCAGGCGGCGAGCAACGCGATGCCGGTGCCGCCCGGCGCGACGATCTGGCCGGTGAGGAGGGAGAACGCGGCGCCGGTGCGGCCGTCGTAGGCCCAGAGCAGGAGCACGGCCAGCCCGAGCCCGAACGCCATGACGACGCCGATGACCGAGTCGCGTTCGCGGGCTCGGGTACCGAGAACGCCGAAGAGGACGGCCGCCACCACGGCACCGACCACCGCACCGAGCCCGACGGAGACCCCGACGATCAGGGCCGCGGCGGCACCGGTGAGGGAGAGTTCGGAGGTGCCGTGCACGGAGAACGCCATCTGACGGCTGATCACCAGCGGCCCGATCACGCCCGCGAGCAGGCCGAGGATCGCGCCGGCGAGCAGTGCCTGCTGTACGAAGTCGTACTGGAGCAGGTCGACGGTGGCCTGCACGTCGAACATCCGGCCCATCGCGTCGGTGAACTTGCTGCTCAATGCTGATCCTCGTGATGGTCGTGGTGGACGCCCTCCCCGGGGCGTAGTCCGCCGGCACTGCCGAGTGCGTCGATGGCGTCGCCGGTGCCGACGACGACGAGACGGCCGCGGATCTCGAGGACCTCGACGTCGGTCCGGTACAGCTCGGAGAGCACCTCGGAGGTCATCACCTCGGCCGGGGTGCCGATGCGGAACTGTCCGTCGACGAGATAGAGCACGCGGTCCACCAGCGGCAGGATCGGGTTGATCTCGTGGGTGACGAACAGCACGGCGGTGCCGTGTTCGCGGCGGCGACGGTCGATGAGGGACGACACGAGGTGCTGATTGGCCAGGTCCAGGCTGAGCAGCGGTTCGTCGCAGAGCATGACCCGGGGGTCGCCGACGAGTGCCTGCGCGATGCGCAGCCGTTGCTGCTCGCCGCCGGAGAGGGAGCCGATCGGGGCGTTCGCGTAGGCCTCGGCGCCGACCTGCCGGATCGCGGCGTCGACGGCGCCCCGGCGGGCCTTCCAGTAGCGCAGGCCGGTGCCCCAGCGGTGGCCGTCGACGCCGAGCCCGACGAGGTCGCGTCCGCGCAGCGGCACACCTTCGTCGAGCGACTTCTGTTGCGGCACGTAGCCGACGTGCGAGTTGCCCGTGCGGGCGGGCACGCCGGCGATCGTGGCGGTGCCGCCGCTGAGCGGGAGCTGGCCGAGCAGGACCTTCAGCAGCGTGGACTTGCCCGCGCCGTTGGGGCCGAGCACCGCGACGAACTCGCCGGGCTCGACGGTGAGATCGAGATCCCGCCACAGGACACGGTCGCCGAAGGCCATGCCCGCGTTGCGGAGTTCGACGGCGGCGCTGAGGCCGGGGGCCGTCGCAGGCGCGCCCGGTGCCGTGGCGGTGCCGTCCGGGGTGACGTCGGCCGGTGTGGTCACGGAAGTGATGTCCTTGCCCTGCTCGAAGGGTCAGCGGGCGGCGTCGAGGGCGGCGGAGAGCGCCTCGGCCGTCTGCTTCTGCCACTGAATGTAGTCCACACCCTCGGGCAGGGTCTCGGTGACTTCGACGACGGGGATGCCCGCGGAGTCCGCGGTCGCCCGCATGTCGCGGCTGACCTTGTCCTCGGTCTGGGGGTTGTGGATCAGGACGTCGACCTGCTTGTCGAGCAGCAACTGGCGGGTCGCGGCGATCGCGGCGGGCGACGGGTCGGTGCCGTTCTCGATCGCGTTCGTGAAATCGGCGGGGGTGCGGTCCTCGAGCTTCGCGGACGTGACGAGGTAGTGGCCGATGGATTCGGTCTGCGCGACGGGGGTGTTCGCGTGGGCGGCGGCGATCGCGGCGGTCACGTCGGTGACCTCGTGCAGCTGCGAGTGGAACGCGTCGGCGTTGGCTCGGTAGGTGTCGGCCCCGGCCGGATCCAGCTCGGCGAGCCGTTCGGCGACGGCATGGGCGACGGCGTCGGCGGCGGCCAGGTCGTACCAGACGTGCTCGTTGACGCCGCTGTGGTCGTGCCCGGCGTGCGCGTCGCCTTCCTCGGCCGCATGGGTCTCGCCCTCGTGTTCTTCGGACGCATGGGTTTCGTCCTCGGGTGCGCTCCCCGCCGAGTGGTCGTGGCCGTCGTCGAGATCACTGCCGGTACCGGACTCGAACAGGGCCATGGCGTCGACCGTAGCGGCGCCGGCTCCGGTGGAGTCGAGGATGTCGTCGACGAACTGGTCGTAGCCGCCGCCGTTGTAGACGACGAGCGAGGCGTCGCTGATCGCAGCCGCGTCGGCGGGGCTGGCTTCGTACGAGTGCGGGTCGGCGGACGGTTCGGTGATCAGGGACTGCACCTCGATGCGGTCGCCGGCGACGGCCTGCGCGACCGAACCCCACACGTTGGTGGAGGCGACGACGCGGATCTCGCCGGATCCGGTGGCCCCGTCGCCCGAGTCGCTGCCGCACGCGGCGAGGGTGAGCGCGGCGGCGCAGGTCAGGCCCACGGTCGCGGTGGCGGCGCGCATTCGGCGAGGCAGTCGCACTGTTCCATCTCCTGTGATCACGTTCGGCCGGACGGCCGGGAGGGGCGCGGTTCTCCTTATTGGAAACCGTTACCGTTCCACTTTAGCGGATGTCCGGGTGTGCGCCCATCCGGCCCGATTCGTCGCCGCGGCGCCGACCGGATACCGTCCGTTCATGCCCAGGTCTCGTCAGCCGCGTCCCCAGGCCACCCTGGCGTCGATTGCTGCCGAGCTGAAGATCTCCCGCACCACCGTCTCCAACGCCTACAACCGGCCGGACCAGCTGTCCGCCGAGCTTCGCGAGCAGATCCTCGAGGTCGCCAAGCGCCGGGGCTACGCCGGCCCGGACCCGATGGCCCGGTCGCTGCGTACCCGCCGGGCCGGGGCGGTGGGCGTGCTGCTCACCGAAGCGCTGAGCTACTCGTTCCGGGATCCGGCCGCGATGAGTTTCCTGTCCGGCCTGTCCGAGTCCTGCGAGGCCGCCGGCGAGGGCCTGCTGCTCATTCCCGCCGGACCGGACCGCGACGAGGAGGAGGCGGCGCAGGTCGTGCACGGCGCCGCGGTCGACGGCTTCGTCGTCTATTCGGTGCCGTCCGACGATCCGTATCTCGCCGCGGTCCTCGAACGGAACCTGCCCCTGGTGGTGTGCGACCAGCCCCGCGGCATCGCGAGCGCGCCGCTGGTCGGCATCGACGACCGAGGTGCGATGCGCGGGCTCGCCGAGCACCTCATCGGTCTGGGCCACCACCGGATCGGGGTGCTGTGCATGCGTCTCGGCCGTGACCGCCGCGACGGCGTCGTCGATACCGCCCGGTTCGAGTCCGACCGCTTCCACGTCCAGCACGAGCGGATCCTCGGCGTGCAGGAAGCCCTGCGGACGGCGGGGATCGACCCCGCGAGCCTCACCGTCGTCGAACGCTATGCGCACACCGCGGAGGACGGCGCCTCCGGTGCCGCGCAGGCGCTGGCGGCGGACCCGGCGATCACCGCCCTGATGTGCACGACCGACGTGCTCGCGCTCGGCGCGCTGGCGTGGGCGCGCAGTGCCGGTCTCGAGGTACCCGGACAGTTGTCGATCACCGGCTTCGACGGGATCGGCGAGGCGCTGCGCGAGGGCGTGACCACCGTGCGCCAGCCTCAGGAGGAGAAGGGCAGACGCACCGGCGCCCTGCTCATGGCCGCACCGTCACATTCCGGGGTCGCGACGGTGGAGACGCTCCCGACGGAACTGCTCATCGGCCAGACCACCGGCGTGCACGACGAGACGTCGATCTACGCCGAGTGATCGACGGCCGACAGCGTCCGGTCCGTCGCCGCAGGTGCCGCCAGCAGCTGCGCGCACCGCAACAGCCCGAGGTGGCTGTACGCCTGGGGGTGGTTGCCGAGTGACCGCTCTGCCACGGGGTCGTACTCCTCGCTGAGCAGGCCGGTGGGCCCTGCCGCGTCGACGAGCTGCGCGAACAGCGCCTCCGCCTGCGGACGGGCACCGACGAGGAGATATGCCTCCACCAGCCACGCCGCGCACAGGTGGAAGCCGCCCTCGGTGCCCGGGAGGCCGTCGTCGTGCAGGTAGCGGTACACCGTCGAACCGCTGCGCAGTTCCGCCTCCGTCGCGACGACCGTCGCGTGGAATCGCGGGTCGTCGGGGTCGATGAGTCCGGACAGGCCGATGAACAGTGTCGCCGCGTCGAGATCGGTGCCGTCGTAGGCCGCGGTGTAGGAGCTCACGTCGTCGTTCCAGCCCTTCTCCAGCACCTCCTCCGCGATCTCGGTGCGCAGCCCGGCCCAGCCGGCGCCGGCGGGGCGCCCGAAGTTCTCGGCCAGCGTCAGCGCGCGGTCCACGGTCAGCCAGCCCATGACCTTCGAGTAGACGTGGTGGCGCGGGTTGTCGCGGATCTCCCAGATGCCGTGGTCGGGTTCGAACCAGCGGCACTCCACGGCAGTGACCATGGCGCACACCAGTTCCCAGTCCCGGTCGGTGAGCGCCTGATCGTGCGGGACGCCACGCTCCTCACGGCGGTGCGCCAGCGCCGAGATCAGATCCACGATCGGACCGAACACGTCGAGCTGGACCTGCTGACTCGCGGCGTTGCCGACCCGGACGGGCCGGGAGCCCGCGTAACCGGGCAGCGTGTCGATGACCGCCTCGGGTGGCAGGGCACCGCCCGCCAGCGTGTACAGCGGGTGCAGGCGCTCGGGGCCCGGAACGGTCTCGAGCACTCGGTGCACCCAGTCCAGATAGGCGTCCGCCTCGGCGAGCGATCCGACGCTCACCAGCGCGTGCGCGGTCAGCGCGGCATCGCGCAGCCAGCAGTAGCGGTAGTCCCAGTTACGGACGCCGCCGATCTCCTCGGGCAGCGACGTGGTCGCGGCCGCCATGATGGATCCCGTGGGTGCGTGCACGAGACCGCGCAGGGTCAGTGCCGACCGCTTCATCAGGTCCCGTTTGAGCGGCGGCAGGTCCAGACCCGCCGCCCACTTCCACCAGTACTCCTCCGCGGAGGCGCGCCGCTGCACCTCGGCGACCGGGTGCGGTCCGATATCATCTGTGCCACAACGGAATTCGAGGATGATGTCGCCGTCCGACGGGTCGACGACGGCATGCGCGGTCTGATGGGCGCCGTCGGTGGTGATGTTCCACTCGACGCCGGGGGAGCGCAGCACGTACGGCTCGTTGAAGCCCAGTATCCGCAGGCCGTCCGCCACGGGCTCGAGCCCGACCTGGCCCTGTCCGAACTCGGGGCGCGGGGCGAACGTCACCACCGCCCGGGCCTTGCCGGTGATGACGCGGGTCAGGTCGGTGCGCCCCGGTTCGACGTCGTGCGGCAGGTAGTCGATCACCGCGAGACTCGCCCAGCGGGTCACCACGGTCATGGTGCCGTCGATGTAGCGCTGGCTCAGGGGCAGGGCCTCACGGCTCGGCCCGATGGTGAAGTGCCCGGCGGGTTCGCCGCCGAGCAGGTGCGCGAACACCGCGGCGGAGTCCGGCTCGGGATGGCACAGCCACGTCACCGTGCCGTCCGGGGTCAGCAGGGCCTTCGCGCGCGGGCTCGCCAGCATCGTCAGCCGCTCGATCGGGCAGGCCGCCGCCCCCGAGAGCCAGGTGCGGCGCTGCTCGAGCAGGAACGCGAGCGCGGCCGCGACGTCCTCGACCGTGCCGATCCGGTACTGCGCGGCGGTCTCGCCGTCGCCGACCTTGACCCCCACGTCCGGGCCGTGGAGGGACGCGAAGGCCTTCTCGTCCGTCACGTCGTCGCCGAAGAAGACCGCGGCGCTCGCCGACTCCTGATGGCGGATGATGTCCAGTGCGTGGCCTTTGTCGGTGGGCACGACCGCCAGTTCGATGACGGCCTTGCCCTCGGTGACCTGCACACCCGGGTGCCGGGCGAGATCACCGCGGACCAGCGACAGTGCCTGCTCGGCGTCCCCCGGATCGGCGTTGCGCACGTGCAGCGCGGCACTCGCCGGCTTGGACTCGACGTGCACGCCGTCGTAGCGGGCGGCGATCACCTCGAGCTCGGCGACGATGTCGCGCAGCAGCTGCCTGGCATCGCTGTCGATGGCGTGGACGAAGCCGATGTCGAACTCCGAGCCGTGGCTGCCGACGAGCTGCACCTCGGCGGGCAGGCGGGAGAGGGCGGCGAGATCCTTCAGGGCCCGGCCGGAGATCACGGCTGCAGCCGTGGACGGCAGCCCGGCGAGCGCGCGCAGGGCGCGGACCGACTCGGCGTTCGGGAACGCCTTGTCCGGATCCGAGACGATCGGCGCGACGGTTCCGTCGTAGTCGGAGGCCACGAGGAGTCGCGGGGTCCGCGCCAGCGCGACGAGGGCACGGCGCAGGTCGATCGGGAGGTCTTGGGCGCTCACTCACTCAAAGGTAGGTGATCGGGCCGCCGGCGTCGTCTCCCATGTCCGGTTCGGGACGTGTTTCCTGTTACATTCTGCGTCTCGCGGCGCAGGTCAGCCTTCCTGGACCGGAATCGAGGCGGGACGGTGGGATCCGTCGCCGAGCAGCAGCTCGACGGTCAGCTCCAGCCGCCGCGCGACGTCGGTCGCGGACGAACGCCGCGTCAGCCACGCCACGAGGTTCGACAGCCACACGTCGCTGATGACGCGGGCGATCGCGAGCTCCTCCTCGGTGGGCTCGCCCTCGTTCATCGCGCGGGCGAACAGCCGGTCCATGAGCAGGCCGACCTGATCGACCTCGGCAGCAGCAGAGGCGTCGGCGAACATGAACGCCCGGGTCATGGCCTCGGTGAGCAGCGGGTCGCGCTGCATGGCCTTCGTGATCAGACTCAGGATGAGCTGCATCCGCTCGAGGGGCGTGTGACCGGGCGGGATCTTGCCCTTGCCTTCGATGCGTGCGAACTCGCGACCGAGGGCGGAGACGAGCAGATGCACTTTCGACGGGAAGTACCGGTACAGGGTGCCGACTGCCACGTCGGCCTTCTCGGCGACGGAGCGCATCTGCACGGCCTCGTACCCGCCCTTGGACGCGAGCGCCAGGGTGGCGTCGAGTATCCGCTTGCGGCGTTCCTTCTGGGCGTTGGAACTGAGATCGTCCTCGGTGAGGGCGGTGAGAGTTCCGCTGCCGGTGGAACGCGAGCGCGACGATGTCGTCATCGAGATGTCTTCCTCTGCCTTGACTCTGAACCGGCTGTCATATTAGAACACGTTCTAGGCATTGTGTCATTCCCGAAAGGCGGAAACCCGCTGTGAGCATCGCCACCACCGACGAACAGCTGGCCGCCCAGGCCTCGGTCCGATCCTGGGCGCGCGCCACGCCGCCGATCCAGAACCTACGTGACCACCCGGCCGGAATGTGGCAGCCGGGGTGGGCGTCGCTCGCCGAACTGGGGATCTTCGCCGTCGCCGTGCCCGAGGCGGCGGGCGGCGCCGACGCCACCGTCGTCGACCTGGCGACGATGCTCGAAGAGGCTGCGTACCACCTCGCGACCGGGCCGGTGCTGCCCACCGCCCTGGCCGCCCTCGTCTTCGGCCGGGCCGCCGGCTCCGACGGCGTCAAGTGGGCGGAGCTGCTCGCCGAGGGCGCCCTGCCTTCCGCGGTCGCACTGGACGGTGCGCTCAACGCCACCGCGCGGGAGGGCGGGTACGACCTCGACGGCGATGCGGGACCGGTGATCGGCGGCGAGCCCGGGGTCGCGGTCCTCGCCCGTATCGGCGCCGACGACGGAACCGAACGCTGGGCGCTGCTCGATGCGGACGCCCCCGGGCTGAGCCTCGAACCGCTCGACACCCTCGACAAGTCCCGGGCCCTCGCACGAGTGCGGCTCACCCGCGTCGCCGTCACGTCCGACCGCGTCGTCTCCGTTCCGGCCGGTCTGGTCCGCGACCTCGCCGCCACCCTCGCCGCGGTCGAACTGTCCGGGGTCGCCGGGTGGGCCCTGACCACGGCCGTGGAGTACGCCGGGATCCGCGAACAGTTCGGAAGACCCATCGGCTCCTTCCAGGCGGTCAAGCACCTGTGCGCCGAGATGCTGTGCCGCACCGAGAAGATCCGGGCGACGGCCTGGGACGCCGCCGTGGCGGCCGACGCGGCGCCGCACGAACTGCCACTGGCCGCGGCCGTCGCCGCTGCCGTGGCTCTCGACGCCGCCGTGCAGAACGCCAAGGATGCCATCCAGGTGCTCGGCGGCATCGGCTTCACGTGGGAGCACGACGCCCACCTGTACCTGCGCCGCGCCGTCGCCACCCGTCAGCTGCTCGGCGGCTCCGCCGCCTGGCGGGCCCGGGTCGCCGGTCTCGCCCGCTCGGGGGCGCGTCGGCACCTCACCGTCGATCTGAGTGCCTTCGACGACGAACGCGCGCGTATCCGCGCCGAGATCGCACAGCATCTCGATCGGCCCGGACCGCAACGGCGGGCCGCGCTCGCCGAGGCCGGGCTCCTGGCCCCGCACTGGCCGCCGCCGTACGGACGGGGCGCACACGCCGCGCAGCAGATCCTCATCGAGGAGGAACTCGCGGCCGCCGGGGTGGAGCGGCCCGACCTGGTCATCGGGTGGTGGGCTGTGCCCACCATCCTTGAGCACGGCACCGCCGAGCAGATCGAACGTTTCGCCGCACCGACCCTGCGCGGGGAGATCGTCTGGTGCCAGCTGTTCTCCGAGCCCGGCGCAGGATCCGACCTGGCGTCGCTGCGCACCACCGCGGAACGGGTCGACGGTGGCTGGCGCCTGCAGGGGCAGAAGGTGTGGACGTCGCTCGCGCAGGAGGCGGACTGGGCGATCTGCCTGGCCCGCACCGATCGTGAGGCCCCGAAACACAAGGGCATCACCTACTTCCTCGTCGACATGAAGTCCGCAGGCATCACCGTCTCGCCGCTCCGGGAGATCACCGGCGACGCACTCTTCAACGAGGTGTTCCTCGACGGCGTGTTCGTTCCCGACGAGTGCGTCGTCGGTCCGCTCGGCGGCGGGTGGCGGCTCGCGCGCACCACGCTCGCCAACGAACGGGTCGCGATGAGCGGCGGGTCCTCGCTCGGGAAGGCGGTCGAGCAACTGCTGGACCTGGTGGCGCCCGGCGACCCGGTGGCCGAGGACCGGATCGGCGGGCTCGTCGCCGAGGCCACAGCCGGTTCGCTCCTCGAGCTGCGGACCACCCTTGCGCAGCTCGACGGTCAGGATCCCGGTCCGGCGTCGAGCGTGCGCAAGCTGATCGGCGTGCGGCAGCGTCAGGACACCGCGGAACTCGCGATGGATCTCGCCGGCGAGGCCGGCTGGGTCGAGGGGCCGCTGACGCGCGAGTTCCTCAACACGCGTTGCCTGACGATCGCCGGGGGCACCGAGCAGATCCTGCTCACCCTCGCGGCGGAGCGCCTGCTGGGTCTGCCGCGCGGCTGACCGGTACTTCCACGTGCCGCGCCGAGGTGATACAACTAGAACACGTTCTAATCGAAGGTGGATTCGTGGACTTCGCTCGTGACGACACGCAGGAGGCTGTGGCCGAGGTCGCGGTGGGCCTGCTGGCCCGCGACCTGGGCCCGGACGAACTGTGGCGTGCCCTCGCCGACGCCGACCTGCTCTCCCTCGCCCTGCCCGCGCGGCTCGGCGGTGACGATCTCGGCGTCGCCGAGGTCACCGCTCTGCTCACCGAGATCGGGCGTGGCGCCGCACCCGTGCCGGCCCTGACGACCCTGGGCTTCGGCGTGCTGCCCGTCCGGACCCTCGCCACCGAGGCGCAGCAGGACGAACTGCTCGCGGGCATCGGTGCCGGCGCCGTCCTCACCGCCGCGCTCGCCGAGGCCGGCCGCGCCTTCCCGGCGTCCCCCGCCGCCTCGGCGGTGCCCGACGGTGCCCGCCACACCGTCACCGGGCACTTCGTCGGCGTCCCGTACGCGGCGACGGCGCGACGGATCCTGGTGCCCACCGCCGCCGGCGTGATCGCCGTCGAACCCACGGCGCCGGGCGTCACCCTCACCGAGAGCCCGTCGTCGGCCCGTTCCCCCGAGTTCTCGGTGCGGCTCGACTCCGCGCCGGGCCTGCGCCTCGGCGACGGCGCCGACCCGGCCGCCGACGTCGCCGTCCTGTACCGTCTGGCGCTCGCCGCGGTGGGTACCTACGCGGACGGACTGCTCTCGGGGGCAACGCGACTCACCGCACAGCACGTGAGTACCCGGCATCAGTTCGGCAGGCCGCTCGCGACGTTCCAGGCGGTGGCCCAGCAGATCGCCGACGTCTACGTCACCTCCCGCACCCTGCACGTCGCGGCACTCGCCGCGGCCTGGCGCGTCGCGCAGGACGCCCGCAGCACCGCCGCGGACGACGACCTCGACGTCGCCGCGTACTGGATCGCAACGGAGCTGCCGCCCGCGATGGGCGTGCTGCACCACTTGCACGGCGGTCTCGGTGTGGACGAGACGTACCCGCTGCACCGCTATTCCTCGACCGCAAAGGACTTGGCGCGCCTGCTCGGCGGCGCCTCGTACCGACTAGACCTCGTGGGGGCCCGGTGTTCATCGATCTGACCGACGAGCAGCGCGCGCTGCAGGCGGAACTTCGACGGTACTTCGCCGACCTGATCTCGCCCGAGGAAGCCGCGGTCATGCGCACCGAGCGTCACGGACCCACCTACCGGGAGGTCGTGCGCCGGATGGGCAAGGACGGCTGGCTCGGTGTCGGCTGGCCCGTCGAATTCGGCGGCCGCGGCTTCGGTGAGGTCGAGCAGCAGATCTTCGTCAACGAGGCCGTGCGCGCCGACGTGCCGCTGCCCAGCGTGACCCTGCAGACCGTCGGACCGACCCTGCAGGTCTACGGGACCGAGGAACAGAAGCGGAAGTTCCTGCCCGCCATCCTCGCCGGGGAGGTGCATTTCGCGATCGGCTACTCCGAGCCCGACGCCGGAACCGATCTCGCGGCGCTGCGCACCACGGCCGTGCGCGACGGCGACCACTACGTGGTGAACGGGCAGAAGATCTTCACTACCGGCGGCCACGACGCCGACTACATCTGGCTCGCGGTACGCACCGGCAGCGCCGACTCGCGGCATCGCGGTATCTCGATCCTCATCGTGGACACCAAGGATCCCGGCTTCGGCTGGACGCCCATCATCACCTGCGACGGTGCGCATCACGTCAACGCCACCTACTACAGCGACGTGCGCGTCCCGGCCGAGATGCTCGTCGGCGAGGAGAACAAGGGCTGGCGACTGATCACCACCCAGCTCAACCACGAACGCGTCATGCTCGGCCCCGCCGGTCGCGTGGGCGGACTCTACGATCGGTTGTCCGCCTGGGCCCGTTCCCGGGACCTGCTCGGCGAGCCCGACGTGCGGCGCGCGCTCGGCGAGATCCATGCGACGTTCCGGCTCAACGAACTGCTCAACTGGCAGGTCGCCGCGAGCCGATCCGAGGCAGTCGACATCGCGGACGCGTCGGCCACCAAAGTGTTCGCCACCGAACGTATCCAGCGCGCGGGCCGGCTCGCGGAGGAGATCGTCGGCCGATTCGGGGACCCGGGCGACCCGGCGACCGCGGATCTGCTGCGCTGGCTCGACATGCAGGTCAAGCGGAACCTGGTGATCACCTTCGGCGGCGGTGTCAACGAGGTGATGCGCGAGCTGATCGCGACGGCGGGCCTGGCCATGCCCAGGGTTCCGCGGTGAAGGAGGACGTGTCGATGAGCACCGGCGTGCCGGATCCCCACGACGAGATCCGCGCGGCCGCCGAACGCATCCGCGCGGACGGCCCCTCCAAACCCCGCGCGGGCCGGGACCCGGTGAACCTGCCGCTGATTCGCAACTGGCTCGAGGCGATCGGCGACGAGAACCCGATCTACACGGACGACGCCGCCGCGATCGCGGCCGGCCACGACGGCGCCGTCGCGCCACCGGCGATGGCACAGGTGTGGACCATGCGGGGCCTCGGCGCCAAGCGCGAGGAGGACGATCCGCTCCGCCGGATGACGGAGATGCTCGACGAGGCGGGCTACACGTCGGTCGTCGCCACGAACTGCGACCAGGTCTACCACCGCTATCTGCGCCACGGGGAGGAGGTGACGATCGAGTCCACCCTCGAGGATCTCGCCGGACCGAAGAAGACCGGCCTCGGCGAGGGCTGGTTCTTCACCACCCGCAGCGTGTGGAAGGTCGGCGACGAGGTGGTCGCCGAAATGCTCTTCCGCATCCTGAAATTCGCGCCCCCCTCCCGCGCTACCGACCGAATGTCACATTCCGTCGGTTCGATCGAACCGATGTCACATTCGGCCCCCACGGTTCCGGAGGATCTCGACCCCGGTCGCATGCTGCGGCCGTCCGCGTCGCAGGACACCCGGTTCTTCTGGGACGGTGTCGCCGCGCACGAACTACGGATCCAGCGGCGCCCCGACGGCACGCTGCAACACCCACCCGTGCCGGCCCTGTGGCTCGACAAGGACGAGACGACGGAATACGTCGTCGCGTCCGGCCGGGGCACCGTCTTCAGCTACGTGGTGCACCACGCGCCGAAGGTGCCGGGCCGGACGGTGCCGTTCGTCGTCGCCCTCGTCGAACTCGCCGAGGGCGTCCGGATGCTCGGCGAACTGCGTGGCGTGGACCCCGGCGACGTGCGCGTCGGGATGCCCGTCGAGGCGGTCTTTCTCGATTTCCCGGGCGACGACGACACCGGCGGTGCCCCCTGGACCCTGTACGCCTGGCAGCCGAGCGAGGAGCGCGAATGAACGTGGCAACGGTCGGACAAACCCTGCCGCCGTTGACGATCCGGGCCGACCCGACATTCGTCGTCTCGACTGCGTTGGCCACCAGGGACTTCCAAGATGTGCACCACGACCGCGACAAGGCACAGCAGCGCGGATCGAACGACATCTTCGTCAACATCCTCACCGATACCGGACTGGTGCAGCGGTACATCACCGACTGGGCGGGCCCGCGCGCGGTGCTGAAATCGATCTCGTTGCGGCTGGGGGTGCCCTGGTACGCGTACGACTCGCTCACGCTGACCGGAACCGTCGCCGCCGTCGAGGACGACGGGCGCCTCACCGTCGACGTCGTCGGAAAGAACGGTCTGGGCGATCACGTCACCGCGAAGGCCGTCCTCGTGATCGGAGCCTCCGCATGAGCGAACTGTCCCGTCGTGCTGCCGTCGTCGGCATCGGTGCCACCGACTTCTCCAAGGACTCCGGCCGCAGCGAACTGCGCCTGGCCGCGGAGGCGGTGCGGGCGGCGCTGGCCGACGCCGGACTGCGCCCTGCCGACGTCGACGGCCTGACCTCCTTCACGATGGACACCAACACCGAGATCGCCGTCGCCCGTGCGGTGGGCATCCCGAGCCTGAAATTCTTCTCCCGCGTCCACTACGGCGGCGGCGCGGCCTGTGCCACCGTGCAGCAGGCGGCCATGGCCGTCGCCACGGGGGTCGCGGAGGTCGTGGTGGTGTACCGGGCGTTCAACGAACGCTCCGGTGCGCGGTACGGCCAGGTCGACACCGCGCTGTCCAGACAGGTCAATTCCTCCGGCACCGACTACGCCTTCTCCTATCCGCACGGTCTGAGTACTCCGGCGTCGTTCGTGGCGATGGCGGCCCGGCGCTACATGCACGTCACCGGCACCACCAGTGCGGACTTCGGGCAGGTCGCCGTCGCCGCGCGCAGGCACGCCGCGACGAACCCGCAGGCCTTCTTCCACGGCAAGCCGATCACCCTCGAGGATCACCAGAATTCGCGGTGGATCGCGGAACCGCTGCACCTGCTCGACTGCTGTCAGGAGTCCGACGGTGGTGTCGCACTCGTCGTCACCACCACCGAACGGGCCCGGGACCTGCCGCAGCCGCCGGCCGTGGTGGCGGCCGCCGCGCAGGGCAGCGGACCGGACCAGTACATCATGGCCAGCTACTACCGGGACGGGCTGACGGGGCTGCCCGAGATGGGTGTCGTCGGCCGCCAGTTGTGGGAACAGTCCGGCTTGAGCCCGCAGGACGTACAGACGGCCGTGCTCTACGACCACTTCACCCCGTACGTGCTCATGCAGCTCGAGGAACTCGGCTTCTGCGCGCCCGGCGAGGCGAAGGACTTCGTCGCCGACGGCGCGATCGAGCTCGGCGGCCGGCTGCCGCTCAACACCCACGGCGGCCAGCTCGGTGAGGCGTACATCCACGGGATGAACGGCATCGCCGAGGGGGTGCGTCAGCTCCGCGGCACCTCCGTCAATCAGGTCCCCGACGTGGAGAACGTACTGGTCACCGCGGGCACCGGGGTGCCGACGTCGGGACTGGTGCTGACGCGGGGCTGAGGGCGGTGACTCCTGACCGGACCCGGAAGGATCCAGCGGGACATCACGGCCGGGAATCGAGCGGGACGGTATAAGTAGGACATGAATTCCGCCTCACACTCAGGCCGCGGCGACGCGGGCCGCGACGCCGACTGGGACGGCCCGGCACCGTCCATGGCGCCGGCGGACCTGCTGCACGACCCGCCGGTCACCCAGCGCGGGGCGCGCCGCCGTGCCGAGCTGATCGCAGCGGCGCGGGTCGTCTTCGAACGGTCCGGATTCCTCGACAGCAAGCTCACCGACATCACGCGTGAGGCCAAGTGCTCGACGGGGTCCTTCTACACCTACTTCAACAACAAGGAGGAGGTGTTCGCAGCCGTCCTCCAGGAGGCGCAGGAGGACATGCTGCACCCGGGGATGGGCCGGGTCGCCGGGACCGACGATCCCTACGCGGTGCTCGAGGCCAGCAACCGGGCGTACCTCGAGGCGTACCGGCGCAACGCCCGTCTGATGGTGCTGCTCGAGCAGGTTGCCAGCATCGATCCGCGGTTCCGGGAGTTGCGGCGCCGGCGCGGTGAGACCTTCATCCGCCGCAATGCGCGCAGCATCGCGGACCTGCAGAAGCGGGGCATCGCCGATCCGGAGATCGATCCGATGCTCGCCTCGCGTGCGCTGTCGGGCATGGTCAGCCGCCTGGCCTACTCGACGCTCGCACTGGGCGACGGCGACGGTGTGGATTTCGACGTGCTGGTGTCCACATTGACGCGACTGTGGGCGAACGCCCTGCGGATTCCGGAGCGAGCCGCCGCAACTACTTGAACTTGAAGTCTGATTCAACTAAACAGGGGGGACCATCCCGCGACGAGAGGAACGCCCCGTGCACGTCGAAGACAAGGTTGCCGTTGTCACCGGAGCCGGGAACGGAATCGGCGCGGCACTTGCTGCCCGGCTTGTAGCCGCGGGAGCACGGGTGCTCGTCGCCGACCTCGACGGCGACGCCGCGCGCCGGGTGGCCCGCGAACTCGATCCGGAGGATGCCGGTCTGGCCGTGGGCGTCGGTGCCGACGTCTCCGATCCCGACCGCATCCGCGAGATCGTCGATCGCGCCGAGACCGACCTCGGTCCCGTGGCGCTGTACTTCGCCAATGCCGGGATCGCGGGCGGAGCGGGACTCGAAGCCGACGAAGCCGCCTGGGATCGGGCGCTCGATGTGAATCTGCGCGCGCACGTGCGTGCCGCGCAGCTGATGGTGCCGCGGTGGCTCGAGCGTGGGGAGGGCTACTTCGTGAGCACCGCCTCCGCCGCGGGACTGCTCACCCAGATCGGGTCGGCGACCTACTCGGCCACCAAGCACGCCGCCGTCGGATTCGCCGAGTGGTTGTCGGTCACTTACGGCGGCAGGGGAATTGGTGTCAGTTGTGTGTGCCCCATGGGGGTGAACACCCAGTTGCTGCACGAGGGTGAGACCGCCGGCGACAGCCTGGGCGCGGCGGCCACACGGGCCGTCACCTCCGCGGGCGCGGTCCTCGAACCGGCCGACGTCGCGGAAGTGGTACTCGCGGGTGTCGAGGCCGAGCAGTTCCTGATCCTGCCGCACCCCGAGGTCCTCGACATGTACCGGATGAAGGGGGCCGACTACGACCGCTGGCTCGCCGGAATGCGGCGCTACCAGGAACGTTTGCTGGCCGGAATCTGACGGACCGGGAAAACCGCTCGAAACCTGTCGGAGGTCTGTAGCACACTGGGGCGCACATCCGACGACGGGGAGGACTCATGGCCGACGCCATAGTCGCCGAGGGGTTGATCAAGAGGTACGGACAGGTCACAGCCCTCGACGGAATCGATCTGCGAGTCCCGGAAGGGACGGTGACGGCGCTGCTCGGGCCCAACGGTGCCGGCAAGACGACCACGGTGCGGGTGCTCACCACCCTGCTCGTGCCGGACGAGGGCCGGGCCACCGTAGCGGGACTCGACGTCGTCGCCGATGCGCGCGCTCTGCGTTCGCGCATCGGCGCCTCGGGCCAGTATGCCGCGGTCGACGAATACCTGACCGGCTTCGAGAATCTCGAAATGGTCGGGCGCCTCTACCATCTGGGCATCAAACGCAGCCGTGAACGAGCCCGTGAACTGCTCGAGCAATTCGACCTGATCGAAGCCGGGGACCGTCCGGTCAAGGGTTACTCCGGCGGCATGCGCCGCCGCCTCGACCTCGCCGGTGCGCTCGTGGCACGACCACCGGTGCTGTTCCTGGACGAACCCACCACGGGTCTGGATCCGCGGGCCCGGCTCCAGCTGTGGGAGGTCATCGACCACCTCGTCGCCCAGGGAACGACGCTGCTGCTCACCACGCAGTACATGGAGGAGGCGGAGCGGCTCGCGGACCGGATCGCAGTCATCGACCGGGGCGTCGTGATCGCCCGCGGCACCGCCGACGAACTCAAGAGCCTCGTCGGTGGGGAACGCATCGAGCTGGGAATCGCCGACGCCGCGACGATCCCGGTGGTACGCCGCGAACTCGACGATCTCGCCGTCGGCGAGATCCAGGTCGACACGGGCTCCGGTCGCGTCACCGTGCCGGTCAGCGACACCGGCTCGACCGGCAGCGGCACCGAAGCGCTGGCCACGGCGCTCGGCCGGCTCTCCGTGGCCGGGGTCCGGGTCACCGATGTGGCACTGCGCAAACCGACGCTGGACGACGTGTTCCTCGCCCTGACCGGGCACGAGGCGGACGAGAAGATCGAGGAGGCGGTGGGATGAACGCGGCTCAGATGATGGTGTCGGACGGCGTCACCATCGCCAAGCGCAATGTCATCAAGATCAAGCGGGTGCCCGACCTGATCGTCTTCACGATGCTCTCGCCGATCATGTTCGTGTTGCTGTTCGCTTACGTGTTCGGCAGCGCGATCCAGGTTCCGGGGATGTCCTACCGCGAGTTCCTCATCGCCGGCATCTTCACCCAGACGGTGATCTTCGGCGCCACCTGGACCGGTCTCGGCATGGTCGAGGACCTGCAGAAGGGCATCATCGACCGGTTCCGCTCGCTGCCCATGGCACCGTCGGCGGTGCTGGTGGGCCGCACCTCCACCGACGTACTCATCAACGTGCTCAGCCTGGTGGTCATGTCGCTGACGGGCCTGCTCGTCGGGTGGCGGATCCACTCGTCGTTCGGGGAGGCCCTCGCCGGATACGCGTTGCTGTTGCTGTTCGCCTACGCGTTGTCCTGGGTGATGGCGGTGGTGGGGATGTGGATCCGCACCCCGGAGGTGTTCAACAACGCGAGTTTCATGGTGATCTTCCCGCTGTCGTTCGTCGCCAACACCTTCGTCGACATCTCCTCGCTGCCACCGGTGCTGCAGACGATCGCGGAATGGAACCCGGTGTCGGCGCTGACGCAGGCTGTGCGGGAGCTGTTCGGCAACACCAATCCGATGATGCCCGTCTCGGATGCGTGGCCGTTGCAGAACCCGATCCTCGCGTCGCTGCTGTGGACGGCCGCCATGCTGATCGTGTTCGTGCCCTTCGCGATCCGTCGCTACCAGAAGGCCGTCAGCCGCTGAGGGACCTTGGACCGGAGACTCAGGTCCCCGGTCGGCGCCGGATGTCCCAAGGAGCCGGAGCGAGGCCGGTCCGCGTGGGATAGTGGGCCTGCCGAGCCAGGACAGGGAAGCAGGCCGACATGGACGAAGCGACCGGGAGAGACCGATGAGCGGGCCGGTGATCGACCCGCGTCGCTACGATGCGGTGATCTTCGACCTCGACGGAGTGGTCACCGACACCGCAGCGGTACACGCCGCGGCCTGGGCGCAACTGTTCGACCGGTATCTCGCACAGCGTCCCGACCACGACGGTGAGAACCACCGTGAGTTCACCGACGAGGACTACCGCAAATTCGTCGACGGCAAGCCGCGTGTCGACGGCGTCGCGGACTTCCTGGCCTCGCGCGGGATCACGTTGCCGTGGGGGAATCCCGACGACGGCCCGGATGTGGAGACCGTGTGTGGCCTCGGTGCCCGCAAGGACGAGATGTTCCGGGAGCGCATCCATCGCGACGGTGTCCCGGTGTTCGAGTCCAGTGTCGAGCTCGTGCGCCGGGTGCAGGAGGCCGGACTCGACACCGCGGTCGTCACCTCGAGCCGCAACTGCGCCCTCGTGCTCGAATCCGCCGGGCTCGCCGATCTGTTCGGCGTCCGGGTCGACGGCGTGGTCTCCGACGAACTGGGGCTGCCCGGCAAGCCCGACCCGGCAGCCATGCTCGAGGCCGCACACCGGCTCGGAGTCCGGCCGGCCCGGTCCGTCGTCGTCGAGGACGCGGAGGCGGGCGTCGCCGCGGGCCGACGCGGGGGATTCGGGCTCGTCGTCGGCGTGGACCGCGTCCACCATCGCGAGGAACTGCAGCGCCGGGGCGCCGACGTGGTGGTCGAGGACCTTGCCGAGCTGGTGGTGCGCACCGGTGACCGCCGGATGTCCCAGATTCCGGATGGTCTGGCGTCGTTCCAGCAGCTGACTGCACTCCTCGGCAAACGTCGGCCGGCAGTCTTCCTCGACTTCGACGGCACGCTCTCCGAGATCGTGAACGATCCCGCGGCTGCCGCGCTGGTCGACGGCGTGTCGGCGGTGCTGTCTGCCCTCGCGAGCGAATGCACCGTGGCCGTCGTCTCCGGACGGGACCTCGCCGATGTGCAGACCCGGGTCGGACTGCCGGGTCTGTGGTACGCGGGAAGTCATGGCTTCGAACTGACCGGACCCGACGGGCAGCACCGGCAGCACGATGCGGCGATGGCCGCCGTGCCCAGCCTCGAACGGGCCGCCGTCGCGCTGCAGGAACGGCTCGACGACGTGCCGGGTGTCGTGATCGAGCACAAGCGGTTCACCGTGGCCGTGCACTACCGCAACGTCCCCCCGGACCGGGCCGACGGGCTCGTCGCCGCGGTGCGCGAGATCGCCGCCGAGGACCGTCTCCGTGTCACGACCGGCCGCAAGGTCGTCGAGCTCCGCCCCGATGTCGACTGGGACAAGGGCCGAGCCCTCGAATGGGTGCTCGAGCACGTGCGCGACGACGACAACCCGATCCCGGTCTACATCGGTGACGACATCTCGGACGAGGACGCGTTCGACGCGCTTGCCGGCACCGGACTCGGAATCGTGGTGCGCCACACCGAGGACGGTGACCGCCGGTCGGCAGCGCAGTTCTCGCTGGACGGTCCCGAACAGGTCCGCCGGCTGCTGCAGCAGCTCGCCGAACTCTGGGGCGAGAACCAGGAGGTCGGTCCGCGCCACGACGCCTGGACGCTGTACTTCGAGGGTTACGATCCGCCGGCCGAGAAGCTGCGCGAGGCCGTGTGCACCGTCGGCAACGGGTACTTCGCCACCCGTGGCTGCGCCCCCGAATCCCGGGCCGGTGCCGTGCACTATCCCGGCACGTACGCCGCCGGGATATTCAACCGCCTGACGGACGAGGTGGCGGGTCGCACCATCGACAACGAGAGCATGGTGAACCTGCCGAACTGGCTGCCGGTCACCTTCCGCATCGACGGCGGACAGTGGTTCGACATCGACGCCGTCGACGTGCGGGAGTACTGCCAGTACCTCGATCTGCGCCGGGCCGTGCTCACCCGACGGTTGCGTTTCCGCGACGCTGCGGGCCGCACCACGACGGTCGTGCAGCGACGGTTCGTCGCGATGCACCAGCCGCACGTGTGCGGCCTCGAGACGACGATCGTCCCGGAGGACTGGACGGGACGGCTCGAGATCCGGTCGGAAATCGACGGCGCGGTCCGCAACACCCTCGTCGAACGCTACCGCCACCTGGACGGCAACCACCTGCGGCTGCTGCACACCGCCCGGCTGTCCGAGGACTCGGTGTGTATGACGGTGCTGACCAACCAGTCCCGGATTCCCGTCGCCGTTGCTGCCCGCAGCACCCTGTGGCGTGACGGCGAACGCGTGCCTGCCGAGTACACCCTTCTCGATTCGGGCGGACGGGTCGGACACGTCATCGCGCTCGACGTGGCGGCTCGCCAGCCCGTGACCCTGGAGAAGATGGCGACCCTGTTCACCGGGCGTGACCTTGCGATGTCCGAGCCGTCGGAGGAGGCGGCACGCAGGCTGGCCCGCACGGGGCGCTTCGAGGAAACACTCGAGGGACATGTGCTCGCCTGGGTGCACCTGTGGGACCGGGTGGACATCTTCCTGGGTGGCGACGGCGAAGGCCTGCGCATCGTGCGGTTGCACCTGCTGCAGATGTTGCAGACACTGTCGCCGAACACCGCCGAGCTCGACGTCGGTGTTCCGGCGCGGGGCCTGCACGGTGAGGCGTATCGCGGGCACATCTTCTGGGACGAGCTGTTCGTGCTGCCGGTGCTGAACCTGCGGTTGCCGGGACTGACCCGCTCCCTTCTGCGCTACCGGTACCGCCGGCTGGACGAGGCCCGCCGCGCGGCGCGGGAGGCGGGGCACGTCGGTGCGATGTACCCGTGGCAGTCGGGCAGCGACGGGCGTGAGGAGAGCCAGCAGGTACACCTCAACCCGAAGTCGGGCCGGTGGAATCCCGACGCCAGCTGGCGCCAGCATCACATCGGGGTCGCGGTCGCACACAACGTGTGGCAGTACTACCAGGTGACAGGGGACCTCGGGTTCCTCGCGGACTACGGTGCCGAGATGCTGGTGGAGATCGCCCGGTTCTTCGTCGACATCGCCACCTACGACCACGCCCGCGATCGATACGTCATCCGGGGCGTCATCGGCCCCGACGAGTTCCATTCCGGTTACCCGGACGCGCCGTTCGACGGGATCGACAACAACGCCTACACCAACGTCATGGCGGTGTGGGTGATCCTGCGGGCTCTCGATGCGCTGGAGATCATCCCGCTGCGGATGCGCACCGAACTGGTCGACACCCTCGGCCTGACCGCTCGCGAGACGGCGCGCTGGGAGGATGTCAGCCGCCGCATGTTCGTGCCCTTCCACGATCAGGTCATCAGCCAGTTCGAAGGCTACGGGGACCTCGCCGAACTCGACTGGGAGGGATACCGGCGCCGGCACGGCGACATCCAGCGTCTGGACCGGCTCCTCGAGGCCGAGGGTGACGACGTCAACCGCTACCGCGCTTCCAAGCAGGCCGACGTGCTCATGCTGTTCTACCTGCTGTCGGCGGACGAACTGCGGGAGTTGTTCGAGCGGCTCGGCTACGAGCTGACGGGTGAGACCATCCCGCGGACGATCGACTACTACATGGCACGGACGTCACACGGATCGACGCTGAGCGCGGTCGTCCACTCGTGGGTGCTGGCGCGGGCCCACCGCGGTCAGGCCATGGAATTCTTCGACCGCGTGCTGGCCTCCGACATCGCCGACATCCAGGGTGGCACCACGTCGGAGGGGATCCATCTCGCGGCCATGGCCGGCAGCGTCGACCTGCTGCAGCGTTGCTTCTCCGGTCTCGAGGTGCGCGGTGACCGCCTGGTCTTCGGCCCGCAGTGGCCGGAGGAACTCGGAGTGCTCGCATTCCCGATCTTCTATCGGGGACACCACCTGCAGGTGCGGATCTCCGGCCGTCAGGTCGAGGTCAGTGCGGGGGCGGGCATCCAGCGGCCGATCGAGATCGAGTGCCGGGGCCGGGTCGAACGCCTGCATCCGGGCGACACGGTCCGGATGCTGTGACGGTCCGGCAACCGGTCAGAGCGGGCTCTCGAGCCACGAGTAGTCGACCCCCACCCAGCCGCCGGCCAGGCTGAGGGTGCCGAGCAGCCACAGGGTCATGATCACGATCGCGCCGGTCGTGAGCGCCCCCGCGCCCCGCACCACCAGCGACTGCTGCCCGAACCAGTGCATGAACCGGTCGTAGCGGCCCCGCGCGAAGTGCAGCAGACGGTGTGCCCAGGCGAACTCCGAGGCCAGGATCCCGAGGCCGGCGAAGACGATGAGCCAACCCGGGCCGGGGTAGGGGATGGCCACGATGCCGGCCAGGAACACCAGTGTTCCGAAAGTCCCGACGGTGATGCGGTATGTCAGGTTCAGCGAGGGACGCCTTTCGATGCGCCGACGCCAGCGGAGCCACCGCTGCTTCAGTCGGCGCAACGATGATGCCGGGGTCCGGGTCTCGGCCCGGCCGGGCGCAACCGCGTGCCCACTCCGTCCTTCACTCACGATCTACCGAGCCTGCTTCTCGTCATACCAGGGTTGCCGTGCACGGCAGGGTCGACCTTCAGTCTACCGGTGACCGGCGGTCACGGCGGGGCCCGGGAACGCGGACCTGCACGTCGCGGGCCGTTGCGCCGGCCGGTCAGGCTGCCGCGACGTCCGTCGGAACGCGCCCGCCGGCGGTGAGCCGGTCCAGGTAGGCGGTGAAGACGGCGCCGAGGGCCACCGCGGTGTCGATCGTGTCGAGTCCGTGTATCGCCCCGATGAAGCACTCGTAGACGAGGGCGGCCGCCTGCGACGGGAACAACCCGCCCTCGTCGGCGGTGAGCACCCGCACCGCGTCGTCCACGCTGCTCGCCACCGTGCCGGCCACCGACCCGTGCAGCGGCACGTCGGCCGCCGCAGCGACCAGGGCGTCCGCGAGCGCGGAGGAGGGGAACGCCACCGCGGTCGGCGCGATCACCCGACGGAACATCGTTACGTTCGCCATGTCGAACCTCCCGTGGAATCTCCCGAGCCGTTCGGTCGAGTGGTACCCGTACGGGCACGCTGTACACAGTGCCGGAGGGGTCCGACAAGTTCGGTTGCCGACGAGTCATGCCGCCAGGGCACGCCGGGCGGCGGCACGTCCGGCCCGCATGAACTCCGGCCAGTCCCGGGTGCCGAGGAACTGCCGGTAGAAGCCGACGCCCCGCACCTTCGCGTACGGAACCGGCTCGACCATCGTGACGTCGGAGGCCGCGCGCAGCCGCGCCAGGTTCTCCCGTGCCAGCTCGACCTGCTGGGACGTACGGAC
This sequence comes from Rhodococcus indonesiensis, assembly GCF_047782815.1. Taxonomy (NCBI): domain Bacteria; kingdom Bacillati; phylum Actinomycetota; class Actinomycetes; order Mycobacteriales; family Nocardiaceae; genus Rhodococcus; species Rhodococcus indonesiensis. The sequence continues at coordinate 693,114 of NZ_CP180630.1, forward strand.
CTGAGAGGCGATGTAGAGGATGCTCGCGCGACGTTCGGCCCACCCGGTGGCGTCCTCGCCTTCGAAGCCGGGCGGATAGAAGCCGTTCACGCCGAGGGTTGCCTCGCACGGCTGTTCGAGGTCGAGCAGCGGGTGGACGGGGAAGATGTCGACGATCCCGCCGTCGCACCAGTGGAACCCTCCGAGCTCCACGGGGGCGACGAACAGGGGCAACGCGACCGCCATGTGCACGGCCCGCGCCACCGGCAGGTCGGGATACGTTCGCGGCCCGAGGTACTCGATGCGGTTCTGCTCGATGTTCCAGATCGGCGCGTAGGCGGGCACGGGCATCGCGGCGAGCGTCATGTCGCCGAGCAGACGCCGGTACGTGGCCTCGAGCGCATCGCCGCGCAGGATGCCGGCGAAGCCGCGGCCCACGGTCGGTGCGATGGTGAGGAGCCGTCGCCAGTCGACGTCGACATAGTCCGCGGGGTCGAGCGCGAGGGTGAATGCCGCGACCTCGTCGGCGGGGACGCCCGCTGCGATCGGGAAGCCGAACAGCGCGGAACCGGAGCACACCGAGACGACCGACGGCCGGATCCCGCCTTCCTCCAGGGCGCGGGCCACTCCGACCAGCGATGCGAGCGCTCCGCTGCCCCCGGTCGCGGCCAGCGCGATCCGATCGCCCTCCCGGATCCGGACCCGGAAGGGCTCGAACGGGGGAAACGGATGCAGTTCCCGGTCCAGCGTGCCCGACGGGCGCTGCAGGGCTGCCCGCGCGACGTCGACGAGGAATCCGGTGTCGGTGCGCACGCCTTCGACCACGTCCCGGCCGCGGGCGAGAACATCGAAGTACTGGCGCACCCGGAAGATGTCGAGAGCGGTGTCGAGCATGCCTCGACTGTGCGCGCGAGCCGCGGCGCGGACCAGGGTCCTCGGACCCGAATCCGAGCCGACGTGGGCGCGGTGCGGCGGATCACCGACGCGGCGGCAGCTACCGGCCGGGGACGTGGCCCGGCGAGGTCGCGGCACGGAGCTGATAGCGGCGCTCGGCGTAGTCCAGGTCGTCGCGCCACAGCCGGGTGGCCGTGCGCTGCATGAGGGGGCGGAGGGCGGCGGCGACGCGCCGGGTGGCGATGCCGAACCCGGGGCGCGGGGAATCTGCGACGACGGCCTCGACGATCGCGGTGCGGGGACGTCCGTCCGGGCCGGTGCCCCGCGGGGTCGCGTGGGTCTCGACCACGCTGCCGACGCCTTCGCCCGAGACGATGCGCATGACGACGGTGCGCGGTTCGGGGCTGGTGAACTCGGCACGGACCGGAACCCCGATCCGGCCGGCGACCCGGAAGGTGACGTCGACGAGGAATCGGTCCTCTCCGTCAGGGCTGCCGTGGGTGGAGGGTGCCTCGACCACCTCGAGTCGGGCGAACGAGTACGGATGGAACCAGGCGCCGTGCCACGGGTCGAGGCGGTTGGCGACGATGTCGTCGGGCTCGCACACCCCGACGAGGGTGGCGACGGCTGCGATGCGGGACTCGGCGGTCGGACGTTCGGGGACGACGGGAAGTTCGGTCGGTGTCTCGCCGCCGACGTGGTCGAGCCGGACCCATACGAGCACCCCGTCGTCGTGACTGGGGAAGGGTTTCCAGCCGTACGCGCCCGCAGCGTCGATGCGCAGACCGTGCCAACGGCAGATCAGCGCACCGCAGTCCACTGCCGCCAGCGACATCGGCGCGCCGAGGTGAGGGCACGCGCCGGGTCCGACGATCACCTGATCGCCGTCGCGCCAGGCGACGAGCTCGACATCGGCGACGGTGATGCCGAAGGGACGTTCCGTACCGATGTCCCGACTGGCGGCCACGACGTACCAGTTGCCGGAGGGCCGGCGCTGCGAGCGGTCGAGGATGGCGTTGATCAGTTCGGGCCGGGCGCCCCGGTAGGTGGGCGCCTGTGCGGCCCAGCGGTCCGGATCCATGGGCTGGACGGGCCACGTGGCGGGCCAGCGACGGTACAGCGGATCGAGCACGCTCATGCGGGACGCCTTTCCAGGGCGGCGAGACGGCGCAGGACCGTCGAGCGGCCCCGGGTGGGAACCGTGTACAGGTCGTGGCCGGCGATGTTCCATTGGGCGAGAAGGGAATTGGCGGCCTCCCACCCCGTGGTGGCCGCACGTTCCATGAGGGCGACCGGCAGGTCGATCCGGATGCCGTCGCCGGCGAGCATCAGCCGCTCGTGCGGGGTGCGGACGGTCGGCCGCTGCGCGAAATCGCCCACCCCGAACAGGGGGCAGTCCTGGCGCCACAGCGTGCGTTCCTCGACGACGCGGGCGGCGGCCGTCTCCGGATAGATCGCGTGCAGGCGCGCGAGCACCTGTGCCTGCACATCCTCGGGCGAACTCGATTGGCCGACTCCGTCGCCCGTGGCGGCGTACGCGTGCAGCTCCACGACCGAACCGCCCGTGCGTGCGGCCCAGGCGCGGGCCTCCTCCTCGTAGCGCTCGAGCACGCTGATGTTGTCGAGCGGGCGCAGGCCGCCGGTGCCGAGGAATGCCGGGCGGTCCGTGGCGACGGGACGGTCCAGCCAGAGCCGCTGCACCAGGAACGGGGGAGCGGACCGCAAGTGCTGCACCTGCGAGCGCCATCCGGAATCGCCGAGGTCGGGCGAGGCGTCGACGAGGGCGCGCAATCCGGCCACGTCGAGGGCGAGGACGATGCCGTCGGCGTCGGTGCTGCCGCCGGTGTCGTCGTGGATGCGGAAGGTGCGGGTGCCGCCGGGTTCGATGCCGGTCACCGCGGTGGCGGTCCGGATGCGCGCGCCGTGGCCCTCGAGGTACCGGCCCAGCGGTCCCCACAGGGCGGTGTCGAAATTGCCGGTGGCGACGTCGAACAGCAGGCCCTCCGCGGAGCCGAGGAAGTAGATGTGGAACATCGTGGCCAGCTCGGCCGCCGACATTCCGGCCGGGGGAGCGAAGAAGCTGCGCGAGAACACCTCGAACGCCAGGTGATTGGCTGCCTCCGGAAAGCGGATGCGCTGCAGGAACGTCTGGGCGTCGACGCCGTCGAGCCGGTCGTAGATCTCCGGCACGGACACGGTCGCGAGCGGAGCCGCGGCCCGCACGTCGATGCGCACCAGATCCTGCAGCCGGAACGTGGGGCTGCGCAGCGCGAACACCAGAGCGTTCCACGGTGGGGTGTTGGGAATTCCGCGAAAGGTGTCGCGCCGGCCCGCGCCGTCGACGAGCGGATAGTCGTCGACTGCCGTCAGCCGCTGCAGATGGGGGTCGGTCCGTCGCAACAACCGGCGCAGGTTGTAGTACTGCCGGAAGAAGGCGTGGAACCCGCGATTCATGGCGAGCCCGGTGCCGTCGTCGAGACGCTCACGCCACCCGCCGACCCGCCCGCCCAGGTACGCCTCGCGTTCGAGTACCTCGACTTCCACCCCGCGCTCGGCGAGCGCGGTGGCGGCTGTCAGTCCTGCGATGCCGGCGCCGACGACCACCACGCGGGGCCGCTGCGGCAGATGCCCGGTGTCGGGCGCACCCCTGACGGCGGGGTGGTGGGCGATCCGTGGGTCGCTGCCGACGGCACCGTTCATGTAATTGCCTCCTGCGGCGCCGGTGTGGGACCGGCCGTCGTGGTCGAACAGTGGCGAGCCCGAGCCTACCGCGACGATGTCCGTTGCGGCGGTCGACGAGGTCAGCCGCGGAGGCGTGCCGCGTGCGACGCGGCAGCTTCGAGGTGCTTGTCCGCCGTGCTCAAATCCAGGTGGGCGTCGCTGAGGCTGTCGATGACCTCCCGCAGGTTGGCTTCGCCGGTGTCGTCGTCCGGCGCCGGCTCCACCAGGTCGAACGCGTCGGCGAGGGAACGCACCCGCCGGTCCAGGGCCTGCAGATCCGTGCGCAGTTCGGCGACCTGCCGGAGGAGATCGTTCATCGTGCCCCCTCTCCGTGCGGCCGGTGATCGTCCGGGCGCGAACATGCCGCCGCACGCTCACGGTAAGCCGGACCCGGCGGCGTTCGCGGCGGAACGGGCACTCGGTTCACGGCGCGGGGACCGGGCCGGACCGGTCGGCATCCTGGGTACGGAAGGCTCAGGCGGGCAGGGGCGCGAGGGCATAGACTCGGCTGAGCGCATCCGGAGTCGAACCATACGACACCGGGGCCGCTGGATCGGCTGAAATCTCGGCAGGCGCGCACTTCTCCGGGAGCGCAGCCGGGTGGGAGAAGCGTGAACAGACACTCTGCTCTGGCCCTTCCGGTTTTGCTCTGTGTCGCCGGTTGCACGGACGGCGGCGGACCGCAGAGTCCCTCGTCGCCGCCCGCGACCGTCCCGGCGGCCGCCGCGTGCGACGTCGCCGAGAGCGCCGGACACCGCTACGTCTCCTCCGTCGGTCGCAACGGCCGCTACTTCGAGGATCAGCACGGTGACCCGATTTCGATCCGCGGGGACTCGCCGTGGTCCGGCATGGCGGACTGGTCGCCCGAGCAGGCCGAGCTGTACTTCGCGAATCGAGCGGCGCACGGGTTCGACGCCGCCATCATCTCCGCGATCGCCGTCCCCGACAACGGCGGGCCGAACGAGAACGGAGCCACCTTCGACGGCATCGCGCCGTTCGTCGACGGCGACATCACCGCATGGAACGAGCCGTACTGGGAACGCGTCGACGAGTACGCCCGAATCGCTTGCCGGTACGGAAACACGTTGTTCCTGTACCCGATCGACGGATGGAACCTCTCCAGCGTGTTCGCCTCGGCAACCCCCGAACAGGCGGAGGTCTACGGCCGGATGATCGCACAGCGATACGCGCGGTTCCCGAACATCGTGTGGCTGACCGGTGGTGACTATGCGCCCGACACGGACGATCCCGCCGCCGGTGCCGAATCCGACCGGGTCCTGCGCGCCGTGCTCGAAGGGATCAGGGCGGCCGGCTCCGACAGGCCGTTCTCGATACAACTCGGGCCCCAGAAATCGCTCTCCACGGACAACCCGTTCTGGGAACCACTGGTGGACTGGAACTTCGTCTACACCTACCTGCCGACCTACGAGGCGGTGCTGGACGGGTACGAGCGACCGGCAGGCATCCGGGATCCACGTCCTGCCGTGTTCGCCGAGGGCAACTACGAGGGCGAGAACAACCAGCCCGAGACCGCCCCGACGACCGACGAGACGCTTCGCCGCCAAGCCCTCTGGGCGTTGACATCCGGCTCCCCGGGGGAATTCCGTGGCTCCGACGACTGGGAGTTCCGGGACGGCTGGGAAGCGCGCCTCGATACCCCCGCCGTCACCCAGCTCCGAGCCATCCGGGACCTGTGGGCGTCGTGGGCGTGGTGGCAGTTGGTGCCGGACGTCGACGAGCCGTTCGTCCTCGACGGGCGCGGGACCCGCTCGACGGACGACGAGATGGTGGACGTCCTGGACAACGACTACGTCACCGCTGCACGTACGCCGGACGGCTCCCTCGCCGTCGTCTATGTGCCGACGGAGCGGACGATCCGGCTCGCGCTCCCCCTGATCCCGCAGGGAGCGCGCTACGCCTGGATCGATCCCGCCGATGCCGCGGCGCCCTCGTTGCCGGCGCAGGTGGACCGGGACGGAAACGTGTCCACGCCGGGATCGAACGCCGGGGGTGCCGGAGATTGGCTGCTGGTGATCACCGGCTGATGCGGGCACCGGGGTGGGTGCTTCCGGTGGGCTGCCGGGACTGCCCGAACCGTCGGTAATGCCGGATATGCGGCACGTTTGCCTCTTCCGGACCCGGGTAAGCGGGGGGCGTACGGCTGGTGGAGATCGACGACCATCGGCGACCGCCGGTGACACGGCGGGACGGCCCGGCACACCCAGGACCGCACAGAAGTGCCGGCCGTAATTCCCGATCCCCTCGGAAGGACAACACTGATGACGTACAGCGGATACCCGGACCCGGGTGGACGGAGCACCGACCCGCTCACCGAGCAACCCTTCACCTCCCCGGACGGGCCGATACCGGAGCCCCGGCACCGTCTCGACGAGTATCGGACGGCACCCGGCGAACCGGACGATGCCTCGTCGGCGCAGGTCGCACAGGAACAGGCCGGCCGGGTCGCCGGTCGAGCCGCGGACGCAGGCCGGGATGTGGCCGGAACGGCCGGCGATCAGGCCACCCGGGTGAAGAACGAAGCGACTGCGCAGGCCCAGGACGTGCTGCGGCGCACCCGGGACGAGCTGACCGACCAGGCCGCTCGACAGCAGAAGAAGGTCGCCGAGGGGTTGCGCACGCTCGGAGCACAGTTCGGCTCGATGGCGCGTGACTCGGAGCAACCCGGCATGGCCGGCGACCTCGTCCGCCAGGCGGCCGATCGAGCGGACACCGTCGCCTCCTGGCTCGAGCAGCGAGAGCCGGGTGGAGTCCTGCACGAGGTCAGCGGTTTCGCTCGGCGCCGGCCGGGGGCCTTCATCGCCCTCGCTGCGGGAGCGGGATTCGTCCTGGGCCGGCTCGGTCGCGGACTGAAGGACGCGGACTCCGGATCTGATTCCGCGACAAGGGATTCCTCCGCTTCGTACTCGCCGGCGCCCCATTCTGCGGTGCCACAGCCTCCAGGGGTCGCGCACCCCGGCTTCACCGCCGCCGATCCCGGCGCCGGCGGGCCCGCCGGATACGCGTACCCGGCACAGGGACCCGGCACGTCGGTGCCCGGAACGTATCCTGCGGGACCCGCGACGGGCGCGCCGATGCCCGGCGGCTACTCGGCGCCGGGGACAGGCACCCCGCCGCCCGGCGGATACGCACCGCCGCACCCCGGTGGTGAGGTGCGGCCGTGACTCTTCCTCCCACAGACCACAATCGAGCCGGCGACCAGCGCTCCCTGGGCGAGTTGCTGGCCGATGTCAGCGGTGACCTGTCCACTCTGATGCGGCAGGAGCTGGCACTGGCGAAGGCCGAGGCGACCCAGACCGCGACCCGTGCCCGCAAGGGCGCCGGCATGCTTGCCGGCGCCGCGGTGGCGGCGCACTTCGTGCTGCTGTTCCTGTCCATCGCCGCATGGTGGGCGCTGGGCAACGCGATCGGCCGCGGCTGGTCGGCGCTCGTCGTGACCGTCGTATGGGCGGTGGTCGCGACGCTGCTGGCCGTGCTGGGACGCTCGGAGATGGCTCGCGCCAAGGGACTTCCCCGCACCACCGAAACCCTTTCCCAGATGCCCGGAGCACTTGCCCCTCATCCTCAGGAGAAGCGATGACGAACACCGATGATCCGGATCGGATCCGCGCCGAAATAGACCGTACGCGACGCAGCCTCAGCGCCGACGTCGACACTCTCGCCGATCGGGCGCGGCCCTCGACGATCGCCCGGCGCAAGGTCGGCGGGATCGGCGGCTCTCTGTCCCGGATGCGGGACAGGGTCATGGGCACGGCGCAGGACGCGACGTCGCAGTTGTCGGACACCGGCCGTTCGGCCGTGTCGTCGGCGACCGACGCGGCACGCGGCGTGCCCGCCACCGCGCAGCAGCAGGCGCAGGGCAATCCCCTGGCAGTCGGGCTGATCGCGTTCGGCGCCGGTCTGGTGGCCGCCGCGCTGGTGCCCGCCAGCCGGTCCGAGCAGCAGGCCGCCGTCGCGCTGAAGGAGACCGCGGAGCCCGCATTGCAGGAAGCCGCCGGCGCCGCCCAGGAAACCGCTCAGCGGCTCACGCAGCCCGCCCAGGAGGCGGCGTACGCTGTCGCCGCCACGGCTCGGGATGCGGCGACGACTGTCGCCGAGGAAGGTGCCGACGCTGCGCGCGCGGTGCAGGGCGACGCACGCGACGCCGCACACACCGTCCGCGACCAGCGCTGAGCCGGCCTGGAAACGTCCCGCCCTCGCCGAGGGCGGGACGTTCTCGGTTCGGACCGACGTGTCGTCGTCGCGAGGAAGAACGCGATCCGGCTGTGCCGAGTCCTCGACGCCCCTGACGAGTCCGGTCCCCGTGAGGTCAGATCATGACGGCGGCGATGGCGACAGCCACCAGAACGGATACCGCGATCGCGAGTCCGAGCAGCGCCGAACCGGTGACGGCCACCGTCATGGCTGCCGCTACCGCGCAGGCGACGCCCGCCGTGCCGGACGTGTGCCGTAGACGCGAGCAGGACTCGCCGGCATCGTCGTTATTGGTCGGTAACCTGTGCCGACCTTCGAATGTATGGATCACTGATGTACCCCCTGCCGTACCACAATGTGATCGCTCTCACATTATGCACTGATTTGTATCGCATCACAAAACGATGTCGCCAGTCGAACGCGTATCGCGTTCGTTGCGCGTCTCCCGGGTTCGTGCACCCGGGGTGTGGATTCCGTCCGAGCGGGGTATCGGATACGGAGTCGGCAGGAAAGGAGACGGGCGTATGGAGACGGAACGGCAGGGCAACGACGAACCGCTGGTCGCGCATCCCATGATGGCTTTCGTGCTGGACGGCATGCTGATACTGGCGGTGGCAGTGGTGGGGATGTGGATGTTCGGTTCGCTGCTGTGGGCAGTACTCGGTGGGATCTTCTGTGCGGCCACACACCTGTTGTGCAGGGCGACCGGGCACTGCGGCGCGGCCCCGACCGTTACGCAGGCGGAATCGCGGACATCGATCCCGGTGGCGGCAAGTGCCCCGGCCGAGGTCGCCCAGGCGGCTTGACGCTCTCGGCGCCGCACCCCGGCGACTGCTCCGCCGGTTCTGTGCCGGCAGCCGAGGCCGGCAGCCGAGTCCGAGTTCCACGGTCTCCGGTACAGACGCCACATCCGTTCCTGTCGACCGTCACGGACGACACCGATATGAACGTCGCGACGCCTTCGCCTCCCGGCCGGTGACGCCGTACCGAGATCACGCCCTGTGACCGGCGGGTCTACCGGACGGCGGCACGCGCCGAGGCGAGACCGGCCGCGAATCCGGTGACGACGGCCGCGTCCGGCAGCAGCACCGCGGACGACCAGGGGATCTGCGTGAGCGCTGCCTCTGCGGACGGGAATCGGGCACCGAGCAGACCGCCCACGAGGGCGGCGACCGTGTCGGTGTCCCCGCCGAGCGCGACGGCGGCGAGCATGGCGTCGACCGGCGACCGCACCGTGACGATGCAGTGCAGCACGGCGGCGACGGTGTCGTACGGTTCGAGCGAGACACCCGACGGTGCGGCACTCCAGCGGTCCGCCGCGACCGCGGCGAGGAGGTCCTCGAGAAGACGGCTACCACCGAATTCCCCGGTCGCGATGCGCGCCTCGTCGCGAGCTGCCTCGAGCAACCGCTGCGCGTCCGCGCCTTCCAGCGACCACGAGGCGCACGCCGAGATCACCGCTGCCGCGCACTGCGCGTCCGGTGACGGATGCGTCACCCGGGACAGATTCAGGGTGAGTGCGCGCCGGCGATCCGGGTCGTCGACCGGAACCGCCCAACCGGCCGGAAGAGCCCGCATCGCAGCACCGTTCGTGTCGCCACCGGCCTCGGGACGCCGGCCCGATTCGCGGAAGGTCCGGATCGCGGCCAGTGTGGAGGGCCCCAGGCCCGGGACGGTCTCGGCGCGCTCGCTGAGCAGACGCAGGAACATCGAGCCCGGATCCTCGTTCGCGGCCGTTGTCAGCACCTCGGCCACGAGGAGGGTGAGCGCCGTGTCGTCCGACGTCGCACCCCGGGGCCAGCCGGGCCGGACGGGCAGGGTTGCCGCCGTCCCGAGGTCGATGTCCGCCGCGGCCGCGCCCTCCCAGGGGACGCCGAACGCGTCGCCGCAGGCGTACGTGGTCAGCGCGGCCGCGATCCGGTCGCGGTAGGAGGTTGCGCCGAGTTCGTCCGTCACCGGTGCCGGTCCCTCTCCCTGGGCCAGATGTTCCGCACGTTACCGGAGGGCGCCCGCAGCCGGCCGGACACGGAACCGCTTCCGTGCGACGTTGCCCCGGCTTATCGTGGGTGTGCGGATCTCGTATGGGAGGACCCATGACCGAACCGGCGTTCGAGGGGTTGCAGGGCGCGGATGGATCGCGCCGGTTCGAGGGACTGCGCGCGATGTTCGTCAACTGCACCCTCAAACGGTCGCCCGAGACCAGCAATACGCAGGGTCTGATCGATCGCAGTGTGGCGCTGATGGAACGGGAAGGCGTCACGGTGGACCAGATCCGGGCCGTCGACCACGACATCGCGACGGGCGTGTACCCCGACATGACGGAGCACGGGTGGCCGAGCGACGAATGGCCACAGTTGTTCGAGCGGATCCTCGCCGCGCACATCCTCGTCGTCGCCGGGCCCATCTGGCTGGGTGACAACTCGTCGGTCACCAAGAAGGTCGTCGAACGTCTCTACGGCTGTTCGTCGCTGCTCAACGAGCACGGCCAGTACGCGTACTACGGACGCGCGGGCGGTTGCCTGATCACCGGCAACGAGGACGGCGTCAAGCACTGCGCGATGAACATCCTCTACAGCCTCCAGCACCTCGGATACGTGATCCCGCCGCAGGCCGACGCCGGCTGGATCGGGGAGGCCGGTCCGGGCCCGTCGTACCTCGATCCGGGGTCGGGCGGTCCGGAGAACGACTTCACCAACCGCAACACCACGTTCATGACCTACAACCTCATGCACACCGCCGCGCTGCTCGTGCAGGCCGGTGGATTCCCCGTGGGTGGCAACCAACGCTCGCTGTGGGATGCCGGTTGCCATCCCTCCTTCGAGAATCCCGAGCACCGGTGAGATCGGCGCGGATCCGTGGCCGTGCGGACGTGCGGTGCGCGGTCCTCCTGCTCGCTGTGTTCGGCGCCGCGGCCTGCGGGACGTCGGACGAGGGTCCCTACGATGCCGAGCCGGCGTCGGAACCGGCGGTGACCACGACCGGAGAGTCGACGGTGGTCACCACGGCGAACGGTCCCCTCGGGGAGATGCTCTTCGACCGGACGGACCAGGCGATCTACATCTTCGACCGGGAGGTGGGCACGGTCCCCGACTGCTACGGCGACTGCGCCGTGGCGTGGCCGCCGGTGCTCACCGTCGGCGCCCCCGTCGCGGCCGGCGACGCCGACCAGGGGCTGCTGGGAACCACGGCGCGCACCGACGGGACCACCCAGGTCACGTACGCCGGGCATCCGCTGTACTTCTATGCCGACGAGGACCCCGGGCAGGTGCTGTGTCACCGGGTCGAGGAATTCGGCGGACTGTGGCTGGCGATCGACGAGGCCGGCGTGCCACTCCCGTGACCCGAGGCCTTCATCGGCTGCCGTGACGGTGCGGGGCCCGAGTCCGGGAGATCGGGCACCGCTACGTCAGCGGTGGAATCAGAATCTCGCCCGGTTCCCTGTCGGGCCGCAACCCCTTCCAGCTGGGGTGCCGGAGACTGTCGCCGGTGAACTCCCGGTACTCGACGTCACCGACCAGCACGGGTTCGGCCCACCGGGCGGCCCGGACGACGGGCGCCGGCGGCGTGACGTCGAACGGATAGGTGGGCCGCTCGAGTTCGTCGAGCCGCTCCCACAGCGCCCGTCGCCCGGCAGTGGTGAAGCCCGTGCCGAGGTTGCCGATGTGGACGAGACGACCGTCGTCGTCGTGGGCGCCGAGGACGAGGGATCCGAAGGTGACGCGGTGCGGCCCGGTGCCCGGCAGCCACCCGGCGACGACGACCTCCGTGTTCTTGCGCAGCGCCGTCTTGATCCATGCCGGGGACCGGCGCCCCGGCTGATAGGTCGAGTCGGTCCGCTTGCAGACGATGCCTTCGAGACCGTGGTCGCGGGCGAGGTCGAGCAGAATCTTCGTGTCGGTGCCGACCCAGTGCGGTGGGGTGCGGACCAGAGGACCGGACATCGACAGGTCGATCAGCCGACGGCGGCGTTCGAGGTACGGCAACCCGGTCGTCGGTGCGCCGTCGAGCGCGAGCAGGTCGAACGCGTAGAACTCCACGGGTGTGGTCCGGATCAGCGCGGCCGTCGGTTTCGCCACGTGGATGCGGCTCTGCAGCCGGGGGAACGACGGCGCCCCGGTCCGCGGGTCGGGCGCGACGATCTCCCCGTCGACGACCATCGGACGGCCGCGAGCCAGCGCCGACAGCGCGATCGTCAGTTCCGGGTAGATCCCGGAGACGTCCCTGCCGTTGCGGCTGAAGAGCCGGCACCGCTCGCCGTCGCACACCGTCACCGTGCGTGCACCGTCCCACTTCATCTCCACCGCCCATCCGGTGCCGATCGGCGGCCGGCCGGCGGCGGCGAGCATCGGGGCGGGGACCGCGGAGCGAGAGGCGGGCATGGAGGGAATTATCCGGTCTCCCGTGCCGGGCCGCATGGTAACGAATCGGAATAGCCCTGCGCCGGAAAGAATTACACCGTTGTATTCCGACGACCTTCGTCGCTGTGGTGCGGGCTGTCGTCGGCTCGGGCCGGGCTGCCGCTCCTCGCTCGTCTTGACGGCACTCCCGGCGAGTGGCTACCGTCACATGTATCCACTCAGCGGACATGCGTTCGCAATACGAACACACGGATAGAGGATCGGTTATGCACGACCGCCCCACCGGCACCGACGAGCGCCAGGCGCGGCGCGCCGCGTTCGGCAGTTTCGTCGGCGCAGTCATCGACTGGTACGACTTCATCCTTTACGGCCTGGTGGCCGCGCTCGTCTTCAACAAGGAGTTCTTCCCGAACGTCAGCCCGGCCATCGGCACCCTCGCCGCGTTCGCGACTTTCGGTGTCGGCTTCCTCTTCCGGCCACTCGGCGGAGTGGTCTTCGGTCACTTCGGTGACCGCCTCGGCCGCAAGCGGATGCTCGTTCTCACCATCGTGATCATGGGAAGCGCCACCGCCCTGATCGGTCTGCTGCCGACCTTCGCGTCGATCGGGTGGTGGGCGCCGGTCCTGCTCGTCGCGCTCCGGGCCGTGCAAGGATTCGCGGTCGGCGGCGAATGGGGTGGTGCCGCTCTGATGGCGGTGGAGAGTGCTCCGCCGAAGAAGAAGGCTCTTTACAGCAGCGGGGTTCAGGTCGGCTATTCGGTCGGCCTGATTCTGGCCACCGGATTCGTCATGCTGATGAGCAGCGTCACGACCGACGAGGCGTTCGCCCAATGGGGGTGGCGGGTCCCGTTCGTCGCCAGCATCGTGCTCGTCGCCTTCGGCCTGTGGGTCCGCTCGAGCGTGGAGGAGAGCCAGGAGTTCACCGAGACGGTCGAGGAGATCGAAGCGGAGCTCGGCGAACGCAGCCGCAAGCGCATCCCTCTCCTGGAAGCACTGACCAAGCATCCGAAGGCGTTTCTGCAGATCATCGGTTTGCGCTTCGTCGAGCTGTTCTCGATGTACATCGTCACGACGTTCGCACTGAGCTACTCCACCAACGAACTCGGCATGGAACGTAGCTTCATGCTCAACGTAGGGCTGCTCGTCGGCGCCCTCGGAATGGTGACGATCCCGGCGTTCGCATGGTTGTCCGACCGGTACGGACGTCGCCGGGTGTACATGCTCGGTTCCGCGCTCGGTGCCGTCTGTGCGTTCCCGTTCTTCGCGATGCTCGAGGACGGCTCGATGATCGGAACGGTCGTCTTCGCGGTGCTGTTGGTCAACATCGCCCACGACATGGTCGTCAGCGTGCAGCAACCGTTGTTCACCGAGATGTTCGGCGCGGAGTACCGCTACAGCGGCGCCGGGGTCGGCTACCAGGTCGCCAGCGCGGTCGGGGGTGGTTTCACCCCGTTCATTGCGGCTGCCCTGGTCACCGTCTCCGGCGGGTCGTGGCATCTGGTGGCGGTCTACCTCGCGGGCGGATGCGTGATCTCGGGGCTCATCGCGTGGCGGCTCGGACACGACCATCGCGACGCCGGCCGGACCGCTCCGGCGTCACGGACATCCGGTGCCGTGACGATGCACTGAAGCGCGGATCGGCCGGAGACGACGGCGAGCGAGGGCCACTGGCGGCGTCTCCGCGTGGAGCAGCCGGCAGTGGGTCGACGGACAGTTCTCTCCCTCTCCCCGCCGCTCGGGATCGGACGGTCGAGAATGTGGAATCGCCTGCTGCAAGGTAACTTTCGAACCACGGTGGCTGTGATCGGGTGCATCCGCCTCGTCGAGCGGGGTGCGGCCCGGCCGGGGAGGCGGCGCCGGTACCGCGCACGGCTCAAGGTCCGCTGATCGCGAGATCGGCGCCGATCAGCCGGGCCGCGTCCTGCAATCGGGGGACCACTCGTGACTCGACGTCGTCGCCGGGATGCGCAGTGTTCTGCAGGGAGGAGTTGAGCGCGGCGACGATCCGGCCGGTTCGGTCCCGGATGGGCACGGCGACGCCGCGAATCCCCACTTCCAGTTCGTCCTCGGACAGTGCCCATCCCCGCTCGGCCGTGGCCCGGATCTCGGCGCACAGCCGGTCCGGGTCCACCAGGGTCCGGTCGGTGAACGCCCGCAGTTCCGTCGTCTCGAGGTAGCGGTCGAGCTCCTCGTCGGTGAGTCCGGCCAGTAGGACCCGGCCGTGCGAGGTCGCGTACGCGGGGAAGCGCATGCCGACCGAGATCGCGATGCGCACGATCCGCGGCGAACGGACTCGCGCGACGTACAGTGCGTCCGCTCCGTCGAGCACGGTGACCGAGACGGTCTCCTCGAGCTCGGCGGCGAGTTTCGCCAGGTGCGGTTCGGCCAGCTGCGGAAGGGCCAGCCCGGACAGGTAGGAGAAGCCGAACCGTAGGACCCGCGGGGTCAACATGAAGCGACGGCCTTGCTGGCGGAGGAACCCGCGATCGACGAGGGTCAACAGGATTCGTCGCGCGGTCGATCGAGTGATCCCGACAGCTCGGGCCACTTCACTGAGAGTGCGCTCGCGGTGCTGTTCGTCGAAGCACTCGAGTACCGCGAGCCCCCGATCCAGAGACTCGAGAAAATACCGTTCACCCGCGGCCGCTCCCATGGGCCAATCCTAGGCACGAGCGGACTGTGCCCCTCGGGTGCCGCCGCCCACCTCGAGGCCCCGGAAGCGCGCCGACGCTCTGGCCCGGCCACCTCGCCCTGCCGCGTGAGAACCCCGAGCCTGGATTCAGGACAGCCAAACCTTATAGACTGCCGCGGTGTCACCACGTTCCACCGAGCTCGTCGACTGTCCGACGGTTCCGTTCGTCCGACACCTCGCCGAGCACGGCGAACGGACCGCACTCGTCTGCGACGGCGCCGAGATCACCTATTGCGACCTGGCCGAGCGGGTCGCCGACGTCGCCGACCGCCTCGGCACGACCCGGCGTCTCGTGCTCGTCGTCGGCGCCAACACCGTCGACGCGATTGTCGCCTACCTGGCGGCGCTGTCCGCCGGCCATCCCGTGCTGCTCGTGCCCGGCGACCGGCCCGATGCCCTCGCCGCGACGATCGAGGCGTACCGTCCCGACGTCGTCGTCGAGGACGGCCGCCTGAACGAACGCGCCGAGGACACCAGCCACGACCTGCACCCCGACCTGGCGCTGCTGCTCAGCACCTCCGGCTCGACCGGCTCGCCCAAGCTCGTCCGCCTGTCGCAGCACAATGTGCAGGCCAACGCCGAGGCCATTGCCGACTACCTCGACATCCGCGACACCGACCGCACGATCACCACGCTGCCGATGCACTACTGCTACGGCCTGTCGGTGCTGCACAGCTACCTGTTGCGGGGCGCCGGCATCGTGCTCACCGACCGGTCCGTCGCCGACCGCGGATTCTGGGACCTCGTGCACCGGCACCGGGTCAGCGCACTCGCCGGCGTGCCGTACACCTTCGATCTGCTCGACCGCGCTGGGTTCGCGGACATGGACCTGCCCCATCTGCGCTACGTCACCCAGGCCGGCGGTCGTCTCGATCCCGACCGCGTCAGCCGCTATGTCGGCCTCGGCCACCGCCGCGGGTGGCAATTCTTCGTGATGTACGGGCAGACCGAGGCCACCGCCCGCATGGCCTACCTGCCTCCGCACCTCGCCGCGGAGCACCCCGACACGATCGGCGTCCCCGTCCCCGGCGGCGCCTTCCGCATCGACCCCGTGCCCGAGGCCGGCGACGGTGCCGGCGAACTCGTCTACACCGGGCCCAACGTCATGCTCGGCTATGCCACCGACCCGGAGGATCTGGCCCTCGGGCGCACCGTCGACGAACTGCGCACCGGTGATCTCGCCGTCCGCACCGACGCCGGGTTGTACCGGATCGTCGGCCGCCGATCGCGCTTCGCGAAGCTGTTCGGTCTTCGCATCGATCTGCAACGCATCGAATCCGTCCTCGCGCGCCACGAACTCGTCGCGTGCTGCGCCGGCGGCGACGACGAACTGATCGTCGCCGCCGAGTCCGCCGACGCCGCGCACGTGCGGGCGGTCGCGGCGCGCGCGAGCGGGCTGCCCGAGTCCGCGGTGCGGGTGTGCGTCGTGGCCGAGATGCCCCGCACCCCGAACGGCAAACCGGACTACCGCGCTGTCGCCGCCCTCGGCGCCACCCCGGAACCGCCGCGGCCGGCGCCTGCATCGCGGACCGCCGACCTACGGCAGCTACGGGAGCTCTACGCGGACGTACTCTGCAGCGACGACGTCACCGACGACAGCACGTTCGTCGGCCTCGGGGGCGACTCGCTGTCGTACGTGCGCATGTCGGTGCGGCTCGAGCGGCTGCTCGGCCACCTGCCCGCGGACTGGCCGACGACGCCGCTGCGCGAGCTGAGCCCGTCGTCGCGCCGGACACCGCGAGGCTGGCGGACCGTCGAGACCAACGTGCTCATCCGTGCCGTGGCGATCGTGCTCATCGTCGGCTCGCACCTGCACCTGTTCGCCCTCGTCGGGGGAGCACACGTGCTGCTCGCAGCCGCGGGCTACAACTACGCGCGGTTCCAGCTGCCCAAGCCCCGTGTCGAACGGCTGCGCACCACCCTCCTCAGTGTCGCGCGGATCGCCGCGCCCGCCGTCGCGTGGATCGGGGCGGTGCACGTGATCACCGGCGAGTACCGCTGGTCGAGTGTGCTGCTGCTCAACGGGGTCTTCGGGCCGCCCGCCTGGACGAGGGAGTGGCGGTACTGGTTCGTCGAGGCACTGGTGTACGCGCTGGTCGCGGTGGCTCTGCTGCTCGCCGTGCCGTGGTTCGACCGACGCGAGCGACGATTCCCGTTCGCGTTCCCGCTCGGACTGGTGGGTCTGGGGCTGCTGACCCGGTACGAGGTGCTCGGGCCGGACATGCCGACCAGTCAGATCCTCGCCTCGTACGTGGTGTTCTGGCTCTTTCCGTTGGGCTGGGCGGCAGCCCGGGCCGACACGGTGTGGCAACGGCTGGTGGTGTCCGCGGTGGCGGTCGCGACCGTGCCGGGATTCTTCCACGCCGAACCCGAGCGCACCGCGCTCGTGATCGGTGGGCTGCTCCTGTTGATCTGGGTGCCACGAACGTGGTGGCCCGCGCTGCTGGTGCGGCCGGCCGAGGTGCTCGCCGCCTCGTCGCTCTACATCTACCTGACCCACTTCACGGTCTATCCGCAGCTGCGGGACATCGACCCGTGGCTCGCGTTCGCGGCGTCACTCGTCGTGGGTGTGGCGTACTGGCAGCTGTGGGTGCGGCTGGGACAGCTGTGGGGCCGCTTCGGCAGGAGATCCGTCGTCGCGATGCTCGCGCGGTCCGGTGCTACCCGCGCGCGTGAGGACGCGCGCGGGTAGCACCGGTGGGCGCGGATACCGGCCGGCTTCTCGTCAGGGCAGCAGCCGGTCGATGAAACTGTTGCTGAAGATCCGGTGCGGGTCGAGGCGGTTGTACACCGCTCGTGCGGAGTCCCAGTTCTCGTCCGCGGGCACGCCCTCGCGGTAGGTGTCGGGCAGGACCTGCTCGACGATCCGCTGGTCCGTGTAGGGCAGCTCGGGACCGAACGCCCAGCCCTTGGACCATTCGGGCCGGAACGTGGAGTCGTCGTTGTCGTAGTGTCCGCGCATCCACTGCTCCATCTCGCGGTAGAACGCGAACATCCCGGGTGTGCCGGGCACCCCGAGCACGTTGAGCCAGATCGCGGTGTCCCATTCGGGGTGGTCGGGTCGCGGGCGGGTCGCGGAGATGGTCGGCGGCCCGGCGGACGGGACCTGCACGTCGTCGGGCCGGTCGAGGCCGCAGCATCGGATCTCGACGGGGCCGTTGAGCGGGTACTGCCCCAGTGCCCGGTAGTGCTCGATGCGCTGATGGAACCACTGCGTGAAGTCGTGGATCACGTTCGCGATGTTGGCTCGATTGGTGAGGACCGCGCCGCCACCCTCCGTGAGCCGCAGGGTGGTGGCCTTGATGTAGAACTGAAGATCCTTCGACCAGCCCCAGATGTCGCTCGAGTTCGTGGCGGCGAGACCGGCGACGGTGGTGTTGTAGTAGACCTGGCCGAAGGCCGGCGCGACGGCCGGATTCCCGGCGGTCATCTGCCCGAGCACGTCGGTGACCGGCTCGGGGACGTTGTCCGAGAACGGGTAATTGTAGGGGCCGAACACCTCGCGGGACGTGGCCGGCCGTTCGGGTGCGAGGGACCACACCTTCATCCACGGCTTGTCGGTGAAGGGGTACCAGATCGCCTCCGCACGCCCGGAAGCACGGACGAAGCTCTCGAAGGTGCGTCCGGCGGCGCCGGCGGGGGCGAAGAGTTCGCGCCAGTCGATGTCGGTGTAGCTCTGGCACCGCATCCGCGTGTTCGGCCCGGCTTGCAGGGTGACCGAGGTGACGAACGTGCGGCCCAGGTGCGTGAGCAGTGCGGTGCTGTCGGCGTCCGCGCGCGTGACGGTGCGCAGCGCGTACTCGCTCCCGTTCCACGCCACCACGGTCAGTTCCGTGACGAGGTTGCTCAGCGAGCCGAAGGTGTTCCCCGGCACGCGCGCTTCACCGTCGGCGGGCAACGCGGCGCCGTGGGCGTTGACGGCCAGGGAGCCGGCGATGGACAGCACGCCGGGCGCGGGGAGATTGGCCCAGCCGAGGCCGTTCGCCTGCAGTGCCGTGGTGATCGCGTCGAGCGTCGCGCCCGCACCGGCCGTGACGGTGGCAGGTGCCGATCCGGGATTCACCGACACCCCGTTCAGGTGCACCATCGTGTCCGCCAGGATCACCTTCTCGATCGGTGCGCCGTTGACGATGGTCAGCGGCGTCCACCCGTGCATCGCACCGCGTGGCCGGATGGTGTAGCCGTGGGCGTGGGCCCAGTTCGCGAGGCGGACGACGTCCTCGGGCCTGCGCGGGGCGCAGGTCCAGATCGCGTCCAGCATGATCTCCTTGGACCAGTTCTGGTAGGCCTGCTGGTACAGGGCGATGCCGTCGGGGAAGGCGGCCGGGGTGGGCAGCGTGGCGCCGGACGAGCCGGCCGGCACGGCATGGACCGGGGTCCAGCCGCCGAGCGCGGTGGCCGCGAGGGCGCCCGCGCCGGCTGCGAGGAAACCGCGGCGGGACAGGCGCAGGGGTTCGGTGCGAATCGTCATGGATGCGCTGCTTTCTCACCGTCCCGTGCCGGAACGGTGCTGAGGGAGGACGGGGTCAGGCGATGGTGAGGACGACGTCGGTGAGGGCGGGCGCGAGGTCACGCTCGACCACCGCGGCTGCCGCGAGCACGCGGTCGCCGGTCCGCCAGGCGCGCACCCTCAGTGTCTCGCCGGGGAAGACGACGCCGGCGAATCGAGCCTTGAATCCCCGCACGGCCGCGGCATCCCCGGCGAGGGCCGTATCCGTGATCGTCTTGCAGACGATCCCGAAGGTGCACAGTCCGTGCAGGATCGGGGCGGGAAGTCCGGCGGCTGTCGCGAACTCCGGGTCCGAGTGCAGCGGGTTGCGGTCGCCGCACAGCCGGTACAGCAGGGCCTGCTGCGGCAGCGTCGCGACGTCCACCTCGAAATCGGGTGCCCGGTCCGGAAGTTCGACGGACTCGGACGGTCCGCGTTCACCGCCGAAACCGCCCTCGCCGCGGGCGAAGATGGACGAGCGGGCCGTCCACAGCGGAGTGCCGGCCGGATCCGTGGTCGTCGACTCCTGGACGATGACCGCGGCCTTGCCCTTGTCCCACACCTCGGCGATCCGGGTCACTGTGCGGCCCTTGCCTTCCGGCGGGATGGGAGCGTGCACCGTCACCTCCTGGCCGCCGTGCACCACCTTCGCCAGGTCGATCTCGACACCGGGGAACGACACCTTCGGTGGCTCGGTCGCGTGGAACGTCGCCGCGACGGTGGCGAAGGTGGGCAGGACCTGCGGGTCGTCGTCGCGCAGGTAGCGCAGCTCACCGAGGTCGGTGGGACGGGCTCCGGCCCCGAGACCGAGGTGATAGAGCTGGACGTCGCTGCTGCTCCAGGTGAATTCCTGGACGGGCAGTTCGGCGCCGAGCGCGACGGCGGGATCGATGGGCACGGGTGAGCCTTTCTGTTCGGCGGACGGAGAGCGGCGCGGCCGGGTGCGGTTCAGTGTTGTTCGACGGTCTCAGAGACCTCCGGCGCCGCCGACTGCTCCGGCCGGGCGAGCGCATCGAGGACCGCGAGGTAGGCGAAGGTCATGGCCGGGCCGATCGTGGCGCCGGGTCCGGCGTAGGTGTGGCCCATGACGGGGCCGCTGGCATTGCCGACCGCGTAGAGTCCCTCGATCACGGACCCGTCCTCGCGCAGGACCCGGGCGTCGGCGTCGGTGCGCAGGCCGCCTTTGGTGCCGAGATCACCGGGCACCACCTTGATCGCGTAGAAGGGGGCCTTGTCGATGGCGCCGAGACTCGGGTTGGGCTTGTTGCGCGGGTCGCCGTAGTAGTGGTCGTAGCCCGATTCCCCGCGTCCGAAGTCCTCGTCCCGGCCCGCCCGGGCGAAGCCGTTGAAGCGTTCCACCGTCGCGGTGAGGGCGTCTGCCGGCACCCCGATCTTCTCGGCGAGCTCGGTGATCGAGCCGGCGCGGACGACGACACCCGCCTTCAGCCACCGCTTGGGGAAGGGGCTGCGGGGCGTGATGCCGGCGAAGGTGTAGCGATTGCGGTAGCGCTGGTCGAGGATCATCCAGCACGGAATGTTCTCGCCCGGTCCGTCGCCCCGGCCGTGGCGACCGCCGTACATGGCGTGCACCGCCTCGACGTACGGGGCGGATTCGTTGACGAAGCGCCGGCCCGCCGCATTGACCATCATCGAGCCCGGCAGACTGCGCTCGGACAGGGCGAACCACGGGCCGCCGGTGAGCGGAAACGACGGGCCCCACCAGGCGTCGTCCATGAAATCGACGGCGGCGCCGAGAGACTGGCCTGCGCGGATGCCGTCTCCGGTGTTGGCCTTCGCGCCGACGGTCCATTCGGTGCCGATCGGGGCGCGTTGGTACTGCCTCCGCATCTGCTCGTTGTGCTCGAAGCCGCCGGAGGCGATCACCACGCCGCGACGCGCCCGGATGGTGCGCTGCTGTCCGTCCGACTCGACCCGCACACCGCTTACCACCCCGTCCTCGACGACGAGGTCCGTCAGGGCGGTGTTCAGCAGCAGCGGCACTCCGGCGTCGCGCAGACCCGTGCGGAGTCCGGCCATGAGCGCCTGGCCACGGACCAGCAGGTGCTTCCTGCGTGCCCGCGCCCACAGGTACCGCACGCCGACCTTCGCGGCGCGAACCGGTCCGCGGGGATTGCGCACGAGCAGGTTGAGCCACTTGTAGTCGGCCTGGGTGATGACGAAGTTGGGTGGGCCCTCGACGTAGTCGGGTTCGAGCAGGGCGAGATCGTCGCCGAGTCGCTTGCCGTCGAACGGTTTCGGCTCGACGGACCGCCCACCGAGCCTGCCGCCGGGGGCCTCGGGGTAGTAGTCGGAGTAGCCCGGCACCCATTGCAGTTCCAAGGCGCTGTGTTCCAGGACGAAGGACAGCATCTCGGGACCGCGGTCGATGTAGGTGTCGATCTTGTCGGCGGGCACGACGTCGCCGATGATGCTGTGCAGGTAGGTGCGGGCCGCATCCGGGGTGTCGGTGACGCCGGCCGCCTCGAGGACCTCGTTGTTCGGAATCCACACGCCGCCGCCCGAGCGGGCACTCGAACCGCCGTAGTGCGGTGCCTTCTCGACCAGGACGACGCTCGCGCCCTGGTGCGCGGCGGTCAGCGCGGCGGTCATTCCGCCGGCACCGCTGCCGACGACGACGATGTCGTATTCCTGCTTGATCATGTAGAACACGTTATAGAATGATGGCGCGGTGAGTCCATCCCTTCTGCCAGGAAGATCACCCGCACACCACGCGCCGAACGGAAACAGGTTGCAGAACATGCCGGTCGCCGGTGAACAGGAAGGAACCGCAATGCTGCCGACGCAACTGCGCACCCGGCTGGCGGACGAGCTCGAGGCCGCCGAGCGCGACCGTACCCCGATCGACCCGCTCGTGGCCCGGCACTCCGACATCGACGTCGTCGACGCCTACGAGATCCAGCTGATCAACATCCGTCGTCGCCTCGCGGCCGGTGCTCGCGTGGTCGGCCACAAGGTCGGGCTGTCGTCCCTGGCCATGCAGCAGATGATGGGTGTGGACGAGCCCGACTACGGTCATCTGCTCGACGACATGCAGGTCTTCGAGGACCGGCCCGTCGACACCGCGCGGTACTGCTTCCCGCGGGTGGAGGTCGAGGTGGCCTTCGTGCTCGGCAAGGACCTGCCCGGGGCGGACTGCACCGAGAACGACGTCCTCGATGCCACCGTCGCGTTCGCGCCGTCCGTCGAACTGATCGACAGCCGGATCAAGGACTGGAAGATCGGCCTCGCGGACACCATCGCCGACAACGCCTCGTCCGCCGGCTGGGTGCTCGGCACGCAGCGGGTCGCGCCGTCCGACATCGACATCAAAGGCATCGACGCGGTGCTCACCCGCAACGGCGAGCGGATCGCCGAGGGACGCAGCGACGCGGTGCTCGGCAATCCCGTCACCGCCGTCGCGTGGCTCGCTCGCAAGGTCGACAGTTTCGGAGTGCGGCTGAAGGCGGGCGACATCGTCCTGCCCGGTTCGTGCACGCGGGCCGTCGATGCGCGCCCCGGCGACGAGTTCCACGCCGAATTCGCGGGACTGGGCTCCGTCTCGCTCACGTTCTCGTGACCACCCGGTCCCGACTGCAAGGAGAAACCATGGCCAAGGCACGTGTCGCGATCGTCGGCTCGGGCAACATCAGCACCGACCTGCTCTACAAGCTGCAACGCTCGGAGGTGCTCGAGCCGCGCTGGATGATCGGTATCGACCCGGCGAGCGAGGGACTCGCCCGCGCCCGCACGCTCGGCCTGGAGACGTCCGCCGAAGGGATCGACTGGCTGCTCGCGCAGCCGGAGAAGCCGGACCTGGTGTTCGAGGCGACGTCGGCATACGTGCACCGCGAGGCCGCACCGAGGTACGAGGCGGCCGGCATCCGGGCGATCGATCTCACCCCCGCGGCCGTCGGACCGGCCGTCGTGCCGCCCGCGAACCTCGGTGCGCACCTGGACGTGCCCAACGTCAACATGATCACGTGCGGCGGCCAGGCAACCATCCCGATCGTGCACGCCGTCTCCCGCGTCGTGGACGTGCCCTACGCCGAGATCGTGGCGTCGGTGGCGTCGGTGTCCGCCGGGCCGGGCACCCGCGCCAACATCGACGAGTTCACCAAGACCACCAGCCGGGGCATCGAGACCATCGGCGGTGCGCGCAAAGGCAAGGCGATCATCATCCTCAACCCCGCGGACCCGCCGATGATCATGCGCGACACCATCTTCTGTGCCATCCCCGAGGACGCCGACCGGGACGCCATCGCCGAATCCATCCACCGCGTCGTCGCCGACGTGCAGCAGTACGTGCCCGGCTACCGGCTGCTCAACGAACCGCAGTTCGACGATCCGACCGTCGTGTCCGGCGGGCACGCCACTGTCACCACCTTCGTCGAGGTCGAGGGCGCCGGCGACTTCCTGCCGCCGTACGCCGGCAACCTCGACATCATGACCGCGGCCGCCACCAAGGTGGGCGAGGAGATCGCCCGCGCACTCCTCTCGGCGGACGCCCTCCCTTCCAACACCTCCGTGAAGGCGTGAATCCGATGACCGCTACCGACCGCCGCGACGACATCTTCTTCGAACCGTCGTGGGACATCCGCGTGACCGACACGTCGCTGCGCGACGGCTCCCACCACAAGCGTCACCAGTTCGACCGGGAGGAAGTGCGTGCCGTCGTCGCCGCCCTCGACCTCTCGGGCGTCCCCGTCATCGAGGTCACCCACGGCGACGGCCTCGGCGGCTCCTCGTTCAACTACGGGTTCTCGAAGGTGCCCGAGCAGGAACTGATCAAGATCGCCGTCGACACCGCGCAGCACGCGAAGATCGCATTTCTCATGCTCCCCGGCGTCGGTATCAAGGAGGACATCGTCGAGGCGCAGGACAACGGCGCGTCGATCTGCCGCATCGCCACGCACTGCACCGAGGCCGACGTGTCCGTACAGCACTTCGGGCTGGCCCGCGAGCGCGGACTCGAGACCGTGGGCTTCCTGATGATGGCGCACACCGTCACCCCGGAGAAGCTCGCCGAGCAGGCCCGGATCATGGCCGACGCCGGCTGCCAGTGCGTGTACGTCGTGGACTCCGCCGGCGCGCTCGTTCTCGAACAGGTCACCGAGCGGGTCGAGGCGCTCGTCGCCGAACTGGGGTCGGACGCGCAGGTCGGCTTCCACGGCCACGAGAATCTCGGCCTGGGCGTGGCGAACTCGATCGCGGCGGTCCGGGCCGGCGCCAAACAGATCGACGGATCGGCGCGCCGCTTCGGGGCCGGAGCCGGCAACACGCCCGTCGAAGCGTTCGTCGGGGTGTGCGACAAGGTGGGGATCAAGACCGGCATCGACTTCTTCGCGATCGCCGACGCCGCGGAGGACGTCGTGCGCCCGGTGATGCCCGCCGAATGCCTCCTCGACCGTCAGGCCCTGATGATGGGCTACGCGGGGGTGTACTCGAGCTTCCTGCGTCACGCCGAGCGCCAGGCCGAGCGGTACGGGGTCTCGGCTGCGGAACTGTTGGTGCGGGCCGGCAAGCGCAAGCTCATCGGCGGCCAGGAGGACCAGCTGATCGACATCGCCCTCGAACTCCAGCGCGAACAACAGTCCGCCTGACCGTTTGCCTGCCCGACTGACCGACTGACCGACCGAATGTCACATCGCGTCGATCCGATCGACGCGATGTGACATTCGGCCACGGGGGCGTGTGGGTGCCGCTACGGCCGACTGCGCCCGAACCGGGCCGTTCCGGACTCCACGTCGACGCTCAGCCATCCGGGCTCGCCGCCGGTGGCGTCCTCCCGGTCCATCAGTGAGGTCTGTCGCTGTTCGAATTCGAATCGCCGCGACCCATCGAACACCGCACCGACCTCCTCGAACCCCGTTGCCGCCACCGGCCGTGTGCGACCGTCCCCGCTGCGCCGGAGCAGGCGGCGACCCGTCAGACGGCTCCACAACACCTCCACCACGGCCGCGCCCACCAGCAGGCAGGCCAGTCCCGGAATCGTCATCGCGAACAGCGCGCCCATCGTTCCAGGGTATCGAGCCCCGGAATGCAGCAACGATTCCAGGAACGCTCAGCGACGAGGTGTTGTGGGACTTCTGCCGCTTGCAGAACAGGTCGATCCACATGAACACGGCAGAGGCGGCCCGCTTCCTCGCCGACGCTACCCGACCGGTTCGATGTCCGGGAGTTTCCAGGTCTTGTCGAACCACGGCTCCAACGGCCCGTAGAGGCGGAACGCCGCGAACCAACTCTTGCCGGGCAGGGTCTGGACCCAGTTGTGACCGTCGGTGGGCTGTTCGGGCCCGAAGTGGACGTCGACGGAGCCGTCCTCGTTGGTGGTCACGTCCGCGTCCTGGCTGGTCACCGACGGCCACTGCTGATCGGTCTGCAGCATCGACCGGGTCTGGGTGTCGTAGACCAGCACCGACCAGAAGTTGTTCACCGGAACCTTCGGGGGCACACGCAACCGGTAGCTCCGGCCACCGTCGAACGGCGCGCCGGTGGCATCGACGAACGCGAGGGCGTACTGCGACCCGGTCCCGACCGTCTTCTGCTCCCACGACGGGCTCGTGCTCCCGTACAAGAAGTAGAGCTGGGTGGCGGCGTCGAGCAGCAGGACCCCGTCCTCCGTGCACGAATAGCCGCCGAGGAAGCCGGAGCGCCAGGCGCTGCCGGGGTAGTAGTACGCCTCCGGTTGGCGGAACCGGTAGGTCAGTGCGCGGGCGGTCGCATCCCCGACCGTGGCGGCTTCGGTCAGGATGGCGCGCATCCGCTCGTCCGGGGCGAACGGCCTACCCCGGCGGATCCCGATCGAGGCGAACATTCCCAGGGTGAGCGGGTCGGCCGAGTCCGGCGGTTCGGACTGCACCACCTCGTCGAGCATCTCCCAGAACCGGAAGTCGGCCGGGGCGACGGCGCACATCGGCTCGGCCGAGACGTTCACGAACCGCGTCGACGGGGGATCGGCGGCCTGCGACAGCGGATGAATCCGGGTGTGCGCCTCGACCATCTCCACCGCCGGGCGCGGATCCCCGTGTTCGTCCCGGAAACCCCGCCAGCCCACCCACAACCCGACGGTGCGTGACCGCACCACCAGGTCACCGTCCGGCACCTGCCCGGCGTACCCGGGCGGCACGAACAGGTAGCGGCCGCCGCGGCCCTGATCCGGTCCGGTGATGCCCACGTCGACCACCCCCCGCCACCAGGAGTCGATTGCGGCGCCGTACACCTTCGGGGGTACCTCGACGACGACGGGCCCGTCGCGCAGGTCGAGCCAGGCGTAGTGGTACGAGGTGCTGGTGTTGTAGGCCAGGCCGATGAACCGCGGATGGGCCAGGTCCGCCCACATCACCAGCGTCGAGTTCGCCGGCCCCCACTGCAGCAGCGCCTGCCGCATCGCCGCGACGGCGACCGGGGCCAGTCCCAGCAGGTAGGCCTGGACCGCCCGCTGGAAGTCCAGGTTGTCGAACAGCGTCCGGGTCGTCGCGTCGTCGGGGAACCCGTCGAAGAACCGCAGGGTGCCCAACCGGGTCCGGACCTCGTCCGGCGTCGCGATCCCGGGTGGAATCGGTGTGGTGTTCGCATGCGAGGTCATCGATATTCTCCTGTGTAGATAGCGCTTTCGAGATTCTCCGTCGCCGGCCAGACCGCGCACGTCACCCAGTGGGGATGGGTCATTCCTGTCCTCACTGCCTGCCGGCTCGACGAGAAGACACGTGACGACGTCGTACCCCGTCACGGACTCGAGGTCGCCGGAGGTCCATCGGAAACTGCAACTCGACCTGCTCGGCCCGCGGGCTCCGCACGCACCGCCGCGATCGCCGCCGGAAGTCCGATTTTCGTCATCGATACCTCCAACAGTCGCTCGTTGTGCTTTCAGCGCCCGCCACTCGCCCGACTGGTCCAGGATTGTCCGTAGCAGAACCAGAACGAGCCCCGTGGTTGGGACGATATGTCCTGGGGGAGCTTGGTGACAGGGTCCAATGGCCCCCTCCGGATCTCTCCGCGTGCCTGGCGCAGCGGAGAAGATCCGGAGCAAGGGGCGACGGGCTGATCGCTTACGGCTTCACAAGTCCTGTTCGGTAGGCGACGACGACCAGTTGCGCGCGGTCGCGAGCCCCGAGTTTCACCATGGCGTGGCTGACGTGGGTTCGGGCGGTGGCCGGGCTGAGGCAGAGTTCGGCGCCGATTTCCTTGTTGCTCATACCCATACCTACGAGCGTCAGAACCTCGCGTTCCCGGTCGGTGAGAACCTCGAGCCGATGATCGGCGGCCTTGTCGGCGGTGCGCTGGGCGGTGAACTGGGCGATGAGGCGGCGCGTGATGCGCGGCGCGAGCAGAGCTTCTCCGGCGGCGATCACGCGGATACCGTGCAGGAGCTCGGCGGGGCCGGCGTCCTTGAGCAGGAAGCCGCTGGCGCCGGCCTGCAAGCCTTCGAAGACGTAGGCATCGGTGTCGTAGGTGGTCAGGATGAGGATGCGTACGTGCTGGAGCCCGGCGGTGGTGGCGATCTGCCGGGTGGCCTCGATCCCGTCCATCTTCGGCATCCGGATATCCATGAGGACGACATCCGGGCGCACGGCTCGGGCCTGCTCCACGGCCTCGGCGCCGGTTGCGGCTTCCCCGACTACCGTGATGCCGTCCTCGACCTCGAGCAGGATCCTGAAACCGGATCGCACGAGATGCTCGTCGTCGACGAGCAGCACCTTGATGGGAGCGTCGGGGCCGGATGCGCCCGTCACCGCATTCATACGTTCACCGTTCCGGTCGGGGCCAAGGGCAGCCGGGCGGTGACGGCGAAGCCACCGCCGGGGAGCGGACCGGCGTCGAAGTCTCCGCCCAGCAGGTGGCAACGCTCGCGCATCCCCACGATCCCGTGGCCGCGTGTGTCCGTGCCGGCCAACCTGTCGTCGGCACGGTCGGCTGCCCCCTCGGTGTCCCCACCCGTGCGCGGGCCGTCGTTCGTCACACGGACTTCCACCGCGTCGGGGCCGTAGTTCAGTACGACCGCGACCCGGGTCGGGCCCACATGGCGGATCACATTGGTGATCGACTCCTGCAGGATCCGGTACACGGCGCTGCCGACCGCGCCGGGTACGGGCGGAGGGGGCGAGATCGTTTCCAACTCGACGTCGAGCCCGGCTTCGCGCGCCCTGGCGGTGAGTTCGCCGACCTGCCCCAGACCCGGGGGTGGAAGGCGGTCGTCGTGGTCGTCGCGAAGGACTCCGAGGATGGCCCGCATCTCCTGCAGTGCCCGGGAACTGGTTTGCTCGATGATCTCGAGCGTTCGGCGCGCTTGTTCGGGTCGCTTGTCCAGCACGTGCGCGGTGACACCGGATTGGACGTTGATGACGGCGATGGCGTGCGCGACGGTGTCGTGGACCTCACGCGCGATCCTGAGCCGTTCCTCGTCGACCCGGGCGCGTGCTTCGTCCTCACGGGAGCGTTCTGCCAGTTCGGCGCGCTCGAGCGCTTCCTCCGCGATGACTCTCCTCGAGCGGACGCTCTCCCCGAGGGCGGCACTCATGCCCGCGGCGCCGATCCGGAAGTACACCCAGCCGACCGCGGCCGGGGGTTCGATGTCGGCCGCGGCGGTCAGCCACACCGCGGACAGTGCTGCAATGCCCACCCCGGCCGTCACCAGCGAGCGACGTCCGTCGCCGTAGGCGGTGAGGGTGTAGAGGGCCACGAACAAACCCAGCCATCCCGGGCCGTCCGGGAAATCGAGCGCGTAGTACACCATGCTGGCGAGCGCGGTCACGACGAACACTGCGACGGGCCGGCGGCGGCGCCAGAACAGGACTGCGCCACCGGCGATCAACAACAGATAGCCGAGATTTCCGAGGTCGGACAGCGGACGCAGCACTGCCTCGGGTTCCCCGCTGTTGCGGACGACGGTTCCCTGGACCTGCATCACCGCGATGAATACCGCCAGCAGCGCATCCTGCGCCCAGGCGGGCGGGCGGAACAACGTGACGCGCTCCTGCATGGCGTGATCATATGGCTCCGGGTCGGGGAGACAACTCCTCCGAACTGCGCAGTCGCCTACGTCGAGGAGCGTGATTACGCGCGAGCGACTTACGTCGAACTGCGTATCCGCCGCCGCCCGCCGCCCGAGGACACCGCGCTGCCGAGACGCGACGATCGAGTGTGTCCGCTCGACGCCGCAGGCCTCCCGGAGGGCGGCCGGAGCCGTCGCTCGACCGAAAGGAACCGCAATGACTGTCCTCGACTTGCTTGCCGCACCGGCGATGACACCGGTCCCCGTTCTCGCCGCCGGTTACGAAGTCGGCGTCGGACGAACCGTGCCCACAGCGGCAGCCGTACTGGGCTTGATCAGCGCCGTCGCCGGTGGGCTGGCTCTGGCCCGATACCGCCGGCCCGGCACCGGACGGGCCCGGGCGATCGTGGCCGTGGTGCTGGGGTCGCTCAGCGTGATCGCCGGTGGGTTGCACGGGGTCAACTCCGCCGGGGGTCTCGGCACCGGCAACGGGCTCGCCGGTGCCGTCGTCGCCGTGGCGCTGGGGCTGATCGGCACGATCCTCGGTGGGCTGGCTCTGGCCCGCTCTCGTCGCCGATCCGGCCATGACTCCGGTCCCGTGCCCGCGTCGTGAACTCGGCCCTTCCGTCCGCCGCCACGGGGTGCTGCGAGGCGACCGGCGCTGCCGACGGCCGGTAGCGCGGTGGTTACCCTCGATTGATGACTGCATTCCCGGAGTCCACGCCGAGCACGAACCCGGCGATCGCCGGATTCGAAAGCACGTTTGCCGACGAGCTGGGTGCTCTGGCGGTGCCGTGGCAGGGCGTTCATGCTCCCGACCCGCAGTTGCTGGTGCTCAACGAGCAGCTCGCCGCGTCGCTGCGATGGGACGTGGCGGTGCTGCGGAGCGAGGTCGGGGTCGGGGTGCTGTCCGGATCGACGACACCGGCCGGGGCCACACCGGTGGCGATGGCGTATGCGGGACATCAGTTCGGCGGGTATACACCATTGCTCGGGGACGGCCGGGCGTTGCTGCTCGGCGAAGTGGTGGGCAGTGACGGTCGGCGGATGGATCTGCACCTGAAGGGTTCGGGGCCCACGCCGTTCTCCCGAGGCGGTGACGGCTTCGCGGTCCTCGGCCCGATGCTGCGCGAATACCTGGTCAGCGAGGCCATGCATGCCCTCGGTATTCCCACGACGCGCGCGCTGTCGGTGGTCGCGACGGGGCGTCGTGTGCGCCGAGACGGCGCCGAGCCCGGTGCCGTGCTCGCCCGGGTCGCGGCCAGTCACCTGCGGGTCGGCACCTTCGAACTCGCGGCCCGACAGGAGGGAGTCCTGCAGCGGCTGGCCGACTACGCGATCGCCCGCCACTACCCGGAGACGGCCGAGCTGCCGGCGACAGGTGCGGGCAGTCGCTACCTGGCATTCTTCGAAGCGGTGGTCGAGGCACAGGCAGCACTGGTGGCGCAGTGGACGCTCATCGGTTTCGTGCACGGGGTGATGAACACCGACAACACGACCATTTCGGGACAGACCATCGACTACGGTCCGTGCGCCTTCCTCGATGCGTTCGACCCGACGGCGGTGTTCAGTTCGATCGATCACAGCGGCCGTTATGCGTTCGGCCACCAGCCCGCTGTCCTGAAGTGGAACCTGGCCCGCTTCGCGGAAACGCTGCTGCCGCTGATCGACTCCACACCGGAGAACGCGATTGCGGCGGTGTCGGCAGTCCTCGACACCTTCGAGGAGCGATACGAGGGCCACTACGCGGCCGGGATGGCGGCCAAGCTCGGGGCGTCCGGCATGCTCCTCGACCGTGCGCTCGTCGACGACCTGCTGAGGCTGATGGCCGAACACGGCGCCGACTGGACGGGCAGCTTCCGTGCGCTCGCGGACGAGCTGCGCGGACATTCGGCGCCGCTGCACGCCCTGGTCCCGCGCGAGCGCATCGGGCCCTGGGTGCAACGCTGGCGTGGCACGCTGACCACGCAGGGGCGCGGGGCGGCGGCGGCCGCGGAGGCGATGGACCGGGTGAACCCGCTGTACATCCCGCGCAATCATCAGGTCGATGCCGCCTTGCGTGCCGCGACCGACGGTGAGTTCGCCGCGTTCGAGAAGCTGCTCGAGGTCGTCACACATCCGTTCGACCGCCGCGACGAGTGGACCGACTACACCACACCCGCCCCGCCGTCGTTCAACGCGACGTTCCGAACCTTCTGCGGCACATGACGTCCCGAGTACACGCCGCTGGGCGCGGCCGTGTTCGGGTCGGGGGACTCCCTCGCCGGTGATGCGCCGACGGGAACGACGGCGGTGTCGTCGTTCCCGTCCGCTCAGTTCGTGGTGTCGCCGACCTGGCGGAGGCACCGCGGAGGACACGGACCCAGGGCGGCTTCAGCCGTCCCGCCCGACGCCGCGGTCGGGTGCGCTCATGTCCCCGGTACCGGGTATGCCCTCGGCGAGCGCGTAGCGCAGGTACACGGTGCCCGTCGGGCCGGCGACCGGCGGTGCGAGGAGGGTGAGGTTGGTCGGCACCGCGCCGGCCTCGAACACCTTCTTCCCGACGCCGAGCACGATCGGGTGCACCCACAGGTCGAGCCGGTCGAAGAGTTTCTCGCGCAGCAGGGTCTGGACCAGATCCAGACTCCCGACAACCTTGACGTGCTCGTGCCGGTCCCGGATCTCGCGCACCGCGGCGACCAGATCCGGGCCGAGCTGCGTGGATCCGGCCCAGGAGAGGTCGGGCCGGCCGCGGGAGGCCACGTACTTCGGGACGCGGTTGAAGAGCGTGGCAATCTCGTGGTCCTCTCCGCTGTCCTGGTGCGGCCAGTAGGCGGCGAAGATGTCGTAGGTCCGGCGGCCGAGCAGCAGGGCGTCGGTGCCTTCGTAGGCGGCCCCGATCTGCGCGCCGGTGACCTCGTCGAGCAGCGGTGCCTGCCAGCCGCCGAACGGGAACCCTTCCGGGTCTTCGTCGGGGCCGCCGGGTGCCTGTCCGACGAGGTCGAGGGTGGTGAACAGTTCGATGTCGATCAGGCCCATGGCTCAGCTCCCGGTGAGATGGTGTGTCTCGGTCGTAAAGGTAGACCCGCGGGCGTGGGCGGATTCATCGCTCGCCACGGCGCCCAGTGTGTCGACCGGCTGAGGCTGCCCCATGGGCCGGATACCTCGGCAATGGTTCGAGCGCCGCGGTGCGAATCGTCGGGAACTGCGTCGGAACGGTCGTCGACGGTAATGCCCACGCGGTCGGCCGGGGGACCGGTGGGGGCATCCGTCAGGGCGCGCCACGGACACTCGGGCGGAGTCGTCGCTGCACGTGCTGTGGCAGGTCGATGCCCGCAGCACACGCCCGACACGGGGCAGCTATCGGACGAGTCGGACCTCGGCCAGAGGAGCGTCCGGGAAGGTCTTGTCGGTTCCGCCGGGCATGAACCCGTGATCCGTTCTGGGGACGAAGTCGTGGGTCGGGGATAGGCGTCTGCCGACTCGGCGGAGGGGAGCGCCGTGGTGTGGCGGCTGCGGTGCTCGGTCGATCCGTTGCAGGACGGAGCGTCGAGTTCCCGGTTTGTGGGCAGCGGGACAGGGGGGCGTGCAACGGGCCGGTCCGAGGTGACGAATGGGCTGGCCCTGTGGAGGTATTCGCGTACGAACAGGTGTGCCCCGAATTTCACTGGAACGATGTTGTATCGAAAACGCAGACGTTCTAGAATCGGGGCATGTCCACGGTCGAGCACGACTCGACGGCCGGCGGCTCCGGAACCCGCCGGTACCGCTCTTCGCTGCGCCGGAGGCAGGCAGCCCAGACACGGGCGGTCGTCCTCGAGGCCGCCACCCGGTTGTTCGCCGAGCGCGGCTGGGTCGGCACCGGGATGAGGGATGTCGCGCGGGCCGCGGGGGTGTCCGTCGAAACCGTGTACGCGACGTTCGGATCCAAGGCGGATCTGCTGAAGTGGGCGCTGGAGGTAGCCGTCGTCGGTGACGATGCGCCGGTGCCGTTGGCCGCCCGGCCCGTCTACACGGCGATCGGTGCCGGGCGCACGACCGGCGAGCGCATCGAGATCACCGTACGCATGGTTGGCCTGATCAACGCGCGCCTCCATCGCCTGGCCGCGGCACTGCGCCAGGGGGCGACGGTCGATCCCACGCTCGCCGCGGTGGGCGCCGACCTGGAGGCGCAGCGCAGGCGCTCGATCACCGACGTTGCCGGCGTGATTCTGGGCCGCCGTCCTGATCCCGGTCAGGTCGACGAACTGTGGGTCCAGACCGGCGACCAGGTCTACGCCCTCTTCATCGAGGGATGCGGCTGGAGTCGGGTCCGCTACGAGGCGTGGCTCATCGACCGCATCGAAGAAATTCTCGACCGCCCGGGGTGAGACTCGGGCGCTGTTGTCTGGAGTAGGTCATGACAACCGACACTCTGCCCCCTGCCGACACGCGGATCATGCGTATCGTGCACAGCGCGCTGCGCCGCGATCTGGCGCGCGCCGCCCAGGTGCTGCGGACCGAGCCTGCGCCCGAACGGACCCAGCGGGTCGCCCTGGCCGATCATCTGGTGTGGATGATGCAGTTCCTGCACCTGCACCACAGCGGTGAGGATCAGGGACTGTGGCCCCTGGTCCGCGCCGTGAACCCGGCCGCCGAGGCCCTGCTCGACGCGATGGACGCCGACCATGCGCGGATCGGTCCAGAGATCGAACGGGTGACCGCCGCGGCGGCCGACTACCGTGCCGATCCCGCAGCCCGGGAAGATCTGCTGCGTGCCCTCACCGCACTCGAACAGGTGCTGCTGCCGCATCTCCAGCGCGAAGAGGACGAGATGATGCCGGTCGTCGCACGGACCCTGACCCGTGATCAATGGGACGAGGTGGAGCAGCGGGTGTTCATCGCCTCGAAGACGAAGCGGGAGTTGGGGATCGAAGCGCACTGGGTGGTCGACGGGGTCGATCGGGACGACTACGCCGTCGCCGTCGGCAAGGTCGGTCCCGCCACCCGGTTCCTGCTGCTGCATGCGTTCGCGCGACCGTATCGGCGGGCATGCGCCGCTCGGTGGGGCGCCGACGTCGATGTGGGCCCGCGGCTGCACCGGCCGCCCCGCACCGACGGGTCGGTGGAACTGTGGATCGACGCCCCGGCCCGGCAGCTGTGCGACGCGGTCGCCGACGTCACACGCATCGGCGAGCGCAGTCCCGAGTGCCGCAGCTGCGAGTGGCTGCCGGGGCGGCCGCCGGGGACAGTGGGGGCCCGCTTCCGCGGACGCAACCGCGCCCACCACATGCGCTGGTCCCGGGTCTGCGAGGTGATCGCCGCCGATCCCGGCGAGCGGTTCGAATTCCGAACCGTCTCGGATCGGCGCAACCCGCTGTACCACGACTCGACCACCTGGTCCTACGTGTTCCGGGCGGACGGCCACGGGACCCGTGTGACGCATTCGTACCGGATCGACGTACTGCCGTACCGTCCGCTGCTCGCGCTCTACTCCCGCCTGCACCCGCAGCACCAGGACATGCGGCCACAGATGCGACAGAACCTGGAGACGCTGCGGCGGCAGGCCCACGCCGGCATGCCTTCGGGGTCGGCTCGGCTGCGGACGCCCGTCGGGCAGCGGCTCGAGGGCGGGGACCGTCAGGAGTTCGCTGGATCCGGCTCCGACACAGGGGATTGATTGCTGTTCGGGATGATGTGCCCTGCGCCGGTGCCACCCGGATGATTCGCGATGGGCAGCAGTCCGCGTGAACGGAACCGACGAGTAGGTCGAGATCTCTGCCCAGCGGGACGTCCGAGACCGGGGGGTCACCTGCCGGGATGACAACCGAGATTCCCGACGTCGACGTGGCGACGTCCGGACCCGGGTCGGTCGACGGTCTCCCGGTGTTGTCGACGCCGTCGGCGTGAGCGCAGCCCTACCGGCTCACAGCCGGTTCCTCGGCGAGGTCCGGCACGCGAAGACGCGGTGGTGACGTGCGGAAAGTGGTGTGATGGTGTGCGGCGAGGGGTTGCCTCGACACCCTCGACGAGGGGGGCGGGAGGTCGGGGCGGGTCGACCGTGCCGGTCGGCACGACGTGGGACGTGAACCGAGCCGGCGCGATGGCGGACGGATCCCACGCGGGATGGAGGTGGCTATGACGGTGGCGGAGACGGTGGCGCCGTTGGTGCGTGCGGTGCTCGGCACGCAGGTGCCGGTGGGGATCAAAGGTTGGGACGGTAGCCGCAGCGGGCCGCCAGACGCCCCATGGCAGGTGCACCTGGTCAACCGGCGGGGGTTGCGGCGGTTGCTGTGGGCACCCGACGACCTCGGTTTCGCACGGGCCTACGTCTGCGGCGACATCGACATCGAGGGCGACCTGCTCGCCGGCCTGGAGGCGCTCGAGCAGGTGTCGGATCCGAGCCGTGGCCCCGGCGTCCGGATCGACGGGCACACGAAGAAGGCACTGTTGACGGCGGCGCTGCGGCTGGGGATCCTCGGTCTGCCACCGAAGCCGCCGGCGGAGGAGATGACCCCGGCGCGCGGGCGCCGGCACGACAAGGGGCGCGACGCCGCCGCGATCAGTCACCACTACGACGTCGGCAACGACTTCTACCGCCTCGTGCTCGGCGAGTCGATGACCTACTCGTGCGCGTACTGGGGGCAGCCGAGCGCGGATCTGGATGCGGCCCAGTACGCCAAATGCGATCTGGTGGCCCGCAAACTCGGTCTGACGCCTGGCATGCGGGTACTCGACGTCGGCTGCGGGTGGGGGACCTTCGCACTGCACGCGGCCCGTCACTACGGCGCGCGTGTCGTCGGTGTGACCCTGTCCCGGGAGCAGGCGGACTATGCCCGTGCGCGGATGGTCGGCGCGGGCGTGGACGAGTCGGTGCAGATCCGGGTCCAGGACTATCGCGACGTCACCGACGGCCCCTACGACGCGATCGCGAGCATCGGCATGGCCGAGCACGTCGGTGCCGCAATGCTGGCGACCTATGCCGCGGACCTGTTCGCGCTGCTGCGCCCGCAGGGGCGGCTGCTCAATCATGCGATCTCGCGGCGACCGGGCACCTCGGCCACATTCTCCAAAACCTCGTTCATCGACCGCTATGTGTTCCCGGACGGGGAGATCCTGCCGCTCGCGACGATGGTCGAGGCGCTCGAAGGGGCCGGTTTCGAAGTGCGCGACGTCGAGTCGCTGCGCGAGCACTACGCGGCGACGCTGCGCGCGTGGGTGGGGAACCTGGAGGCGAACTGGGACGAGGCGGTCGCACACAGCAGCGCCGGGCGGGCCCGGGTGTGGCGGCTGTACATGGCCGGTGCGGCGTTGAGTTTTGCGGCGAACCGGCTCGGGATCAATCAGGTCCTGGCAGTCAAGTGCACCGACCGAGGCCGCAGCGGCATGCCCGGCACCCGCACCGAACTACTGCAGCCAGCAGTGCCCGCACCGAAATCCTCTCCGCCGGAACACCTTCACTCCCAATGAGTGTTGTTCTCGACGTATCCGAGCGCATCGCAGCCTGCGGACGTGCAGTGATCATCGACGTGCACTCCTCCCCACTCCGTCCCTCCGGCTTGCCCGGCTACGGTGTGGGTGACGACCGTGTACCGAGCCGGCCGGACTGCCGCGACCGCGTCGGTGCGACCGGCACGTGGCCGCCCTTTGTCCCATGGATTTCAGGAGAAGTGCTCAATGTCGGTGCAGTTGAACCACACCATCGTCCACGTCCGTGACCGCGCAGCTTCGGCGCGGTTCTATGCAGACATTCTCGGGCTCCCGGCCCCGGAACCCTTCGGCCATTTCATGGTCCTGCCGCTGAGCAAC
Source organism: Rhodococcus indonesiensis (assembly GCF_047782815.1). NCBI lineage: Bacteria > Bacillati > Actinomycetota > Actinomycetes > Mycobacteriales > Nocardiaceae > Rhodococcus > Rhodococcus indonesiensis. The sequence goes on from NZ_CP180630.1 coordinate 730,216, forward strand.
GACGTCTCGTTGGACTTCCTCGACGTTCGTCGGGACATCTCGCCCCAGCACTACGCCTTCCTGGTCTCGGAGGACGAGTTCGACCGGATCTTCGAGCGAATCACGCAGCGGGGCTTGGACTACTGGGCTGATCCCGGGCATCAGCAGCCCGGCACGATCAATCACAACGACGGCGGCCGGGGCGTGTACTGGTCCGACCCGGACGGGCACAACCTGGAGATCATCACCCGCCCCTATGGCGGCTGACCGACGATCGGCAAACAGGGCGCATCTTTCGGTTGAGGGGAGCGGGGCTGACTACGACTGGCGCGGAGGTGAATCCGGCCTGCCGGAGTCGAGTTTCCGATCAAGTTGCGGATCCTGTCGAACGATGTGGCGCGGGCCCCTGGGAAGATCTGCGCCGGGGCGTCGGTCAGTGTGTCCGCGTGTGGGGTCCGGCAGGGGAGTGTGGGCAGTGGGTGTCCGCGCGGCCATGGGCACGCGGTCGGGTGAAGTCGTTCGGCGGCGGTGGTCAGCGATGGGCCGCCTCGAACTGGTCGATCACACGCTGGGGAATGCGGCCGCGGTCGGAGACTTGGTAGCCGTGGGTCTTGGCCCAGGCGCGGATGGCGGCGAGCTGCTCTTTCGTCCCGGCGACGGTCTTGTGGCGCTTCCGGGCGCCGGTGACGGGGGGCCGGCGGGTCGCGTCACGCTTCTGGCGTTGGGCGATGGTGATCCAGTGGGTGAGGTCTTTGCGGAAGGCGTCGGCGTTGGCCGGCCGCAGGTCGAGTTCGTATGTGACACCGTCGACGGTGAATTCGAAGGTTTGGGCCAAGCCGTCGTCGATCGGTTTGCCGTCGAGATCGTCGTAATAGGTGACAATGGTGCGTCGTGCCACAATCCCCGTCCTTTCCTGTCCATCGTATCCACTTGCCACCGTATCGATATCCGACGCTCCAGCTCGAACAGCCGGGGCCAGTGCACATCCTGGATCCTGGCGATGCGCGGAACGTGCGGGAAACGAGTCACCTGTCGACACGGGTGAGTGGACTGTCCACGGTATCGGTCCACGCCGGACCCGACGTGTGGTTTGTCCGATGTAGTGATGCCCGCACTGTGCGTTCCGGTCGGTTCGGTGTGCCACCGCGGCGAGGCTGGACGGGGGACCGGGTAGTGCGAAGTGTGCGGCGGCGCTGGTCGAGCATCGCGGCGCGGTGCTTGGCGCCGGCAATCGTCTGGTGTCTATGCCGGCGCGGGTGAGCACATCGCAGATCGTGCCGACGTGGTGGTGCGGGACCGGAGCCGGGCGGTGGCGACGAGGGTGGCGGCGGCGCGGCCGGCGGCCACGGCCACAACCCGGTCCACGCGGATGTGGTGCTCGCGTAACGCTTCTCGGCTGGCGGCGGTGGCGAGGGCGTGGTGCAGTCGATGGTGCCGGCTGGTGCGGCCGGACCAGATGGAGACGCGGGCGTGCTGACCGTCCGGCCGCGTGGCCGAACGGTCTTCCTCGGCGACTCCATCAGCTGGCGTCGCGCCGCTCCGACTGCTCCGCTGCGGGCCCGTCGTAGGGATTGGCGCTGCGCCGATCGGTTCCGAACTCGGCGTTGAAGCAGGCGTCGACATTCGAGGCGTGGTATCCCTCGGCCCAGGCCCGGCGCAACGCCTACCGCAGGGCTTCGACCTCGACGGTGCCGACACCGGGAGGGAGGACCTCCACATCCTGACGTCGACGTGGGCGACGCCGCGGTTGTCCGGTCATGGCCTCCCTCCGCAACTGCAGCGGCCGATCCTGTGGTCGAGAGGGCGTCGACCTCGACCGAGCTCACCTGGAGCAGGCGTCCGCTCTGTCGACGCCGAGCATCCTCAGCGGTAGTGGTGTGCGTGGCGTCGCCCGGTGACGGCCTTGACCACGAACAACAGCAGCGCCGCTCCGAGCAGGCAGGTCAGGAAGCTGAAGATCAGTCCGCCGCCCGCGACGTCGACCCCGAGCAGACTCAGTAGGAAGCCGCCGAGGAGGCCGCCGACGACGCCGACGACGATGTTGAGCAGAATTCCTTGTTGTTCGTCGGTGTGCATGATCTTGCTGGCGATCCAGCCGGCCAGTCCGCCGATGATGATCCAGCCGATGATTCCGAGTCCTAGCATTGCGGATGTCCTTTCCGGGGCACCGGCGAGATACCCTGCCGGTGCTGCTGGCACGTCGAACCGGATGTCAACGGCCTATGTTGCATCGAATACCCTCGACTGCGGTAACCCACACCTGCCCACAGGCACCCTGCCGGATCCCCCACCCGGTGTCACTGCCCCAGATTTCGTGGCGCGCCGGTGCCACTTTCGGAGGGTCGTCTCACGTGAGCTTTGAAGCGTGCCTCGACCCAAGCCTGTGGGGCCGGGTCCGCACCCACGCTGAGGTGCATTGCCTGATGCTGGGCCGCAGACCAGCGCGACTGGCGGCGGTGTGACGCACCGTTGGTTTCCCGCGTCGGTTCGCCTGGTCGGCGCGTTTGCCGGTGCTGCGTATTGCCTCGCTACGAGCCCGTTTCGAGCGGCAGGTGCCGATCGGCGCACCACTCGAGCAGTCCGCCCTCGTAGATGGCGACATGTGGGTGGCCCAGACGGACGAGGACGTGCGCAAGGCTCGACGCCGCGGCGCCGGCGCCGCAGTAGGTGATGACGCGTTCTGCCTCCAATGCCGAGCCGACCTTGCTGCGGAGTTCGGGGAGGGGCCGGTAGCACTGGGTGGTTCGATCGAGGATCTCCCAGGCGGTGACGTTGCGGGATCCTGGGATGTGCCCGCGTCGTCCGTACTCGTTCACGTCGCCGCGGTGTTGGCGTCGGCCCAAGGCGTTGATCAAGACCACGTCCGGGTCCTCGAGTGCCTCAAGGACCGCGTGCTTGTCGACGACCAGGTCTGGACGCGCCGTGGCGTGGAAGGTGGCGGGCGGGTACCCACAGCGTGTGGTACACACCGGATAGTCCTGCTTCTGCCAGGCTGTCCAGCCTCCGTCGAGGACAGCGGCATTGTCGAACCCGAACGTGCGCAGCATCCACCACAGCCGCGCGGCCCACATGTTCTCGCGCCGGTCGTATACGACCACCCGACTGTCGTCTGCGATGCCGAGCGCCCCTGCTCTTGCAGAGAACCACTCGGGAGTTGGCGTGGTCAGCGTCCTCTTCGGCCGGTCCGGGTCCGACAGGTCGAACAGGTTCGCGAAGGCACTTCCCGGGATGTGTCCCTGCCGCCACTCGCGTCTGCCACTGCGAATGGTGGGCACCCATAACCGCCGGGTCACCTGCACGGTGGCATCGAACACCCGCAGTCGCGGATCGTCCAGATGCTCCGCGAGCCACTGCACCGAAACCAACTCGTCCATCTTCGACCGTCCCTTCAGTCATCAGCGTGGGCCCGTCGACCTCCACCGGCAAGGGCTCAAAGGCCCCGGGTGGCCCGGAACGGCCCTTCTTCGAACCACGTTTCTTGCCGAAGACGCTCCACCACCGATTCTCGGAGCAGATCCGCCAGGCTGTGCGGTCCGACATCGGCTCGCCGGCATAGCGGGCCTCGTCAGTCAGGAGCCGGTAGCCGAATTCTTCGGTCTTCGCGGTGGGCGTCGAACAGGGCGTTCGCCCGGTACGCCTGCTCGAGTTCGGCGTCGGTGACTGGGTCGGCGCGCCACCGGTAATACGGTTGGCGTGCGCTCCCCAGGACCCGGCACGTCACCGCGACAGGGATCCCGCGGACGACCAGCTCGCGGACGAGCGGTGGGGGTACCTCCCGCTTGCGGGGGAAGATCATTTTCCCGGGAGATTTGCCTGCGACAAGTAGGCGGCGGCCCGGCGGAGCACCTCGTTCTCCTGCTCGAGCAGGCGGATGCGTCTGCGCGCTTCACGCAGTTCGGCGTTCTCACTGGCCGTGGAACCGAGCTTGATGCCGTCCTCGACGTCGGCCTTCCTCAGCCAGTTGGTCAGACAGGATTCGCTGATGCCGAAGTCTGCGGCGATCTGCCGCAGATGCTGGCCGGGTTCGCGACCTCGGGCCACCCGCACGACGTTGTCGCGGAACTCTCTCGGATAGGGCTTGGGCACGGGGTCCATCCTTCCAGCAGCGCCTGACGGCACCACAGATCAGATGTCACCTATCCGTGCAGCAGTCCCGTGGTGTACGTGTCGTCGTGCGGTTCTCCGTCGGTGACTCTGGTAGTCACGGCAGTGGCTCGTGTCCTTGCCCATGTGCTGGGGTCCCTTTCCGTCCTCGGTGCCTGTGCCTTGTCGGCGCGGTGGTGACCCCTACGAGGGTCCGCGCACCGGTACCGACGCCCGATACCGCGAAAAGGCACACCGTGCGTCCGTATCCGGGGTGCCTCGTCTCTAGGGGTGACGATGTCGAATCCCGGTGTCCCGGTTCGACGTACCGGTAGGCGCGCAGTCGAGGAGGTGAGAGCAATGCTGACCGCACACCTGCTGTCGGGCCTGACCGACGACGAGATCGAGCTGATCCTGGCGGAGGAACTGCAGCTGCTCGACGCCGTCACATGAGCGCCGTCGCCGCCCGCAGCGGGCGCACCCACTGACCTGACCGCTCTGCCGGCCCCTCGCCATTCTCCACCGGGTAGGGGCCGGCGGAGTGCCTGGCGCCGTACCGGGAACAGACCCACGAGAACCCGCCCCATCCTTTCCTGTGGAGAAAGAACGAGGCGGGTGTCTCGTGCGCGCTGCGCGGTGGGTTTTGCGTTCAGCGGGCGCGGGCCGACCGCACCAGCCGGGTGAGGACGGGGACGGCGGTCACCAGCGCCCACAATCCGAGCGCTGCGACCAGTGCGGTGACCGTGTCGGCGGCGGTGGCAGTACCGAGCACATGGCCGCGGAGGGCGTCGGTGGCGTGCGCGACCGGATTCGCCGCCGCCATCGCCTGCATCCAGCCGGGCATGGTCTCGATCGGCGCGAACGCACTCGAGACGAACATCAGCGGCATCATCACCATCATCCCGGCGAACTGGACCACGTCCGGGCGGCGCAGCCGGTCCCCGATCAGCCCGAACAACGCGCTCATCGCCCCGGCCAGCACCACCAGCACCACGACCGCGGCGACCGCATCGACGGCGGTGCCGTGGAACTGAAAACCCAGTGCGAGGGCGGCGAGTGCGAGCAGCGCGGCCCGGGCGAGGGTGAACACGCCTTCGTTGAGCGTGCGGGCCATCGCCGGCAGCGCCGTCCGCATCGGCAGGGCCGCGAAACGGTCGTGCAGACCGTTGGTGTGATCGATCGCGGCCGAAACCCCGGCGTTGGTGCCGGCCATCACGGTGGACACGGCGAGCATGGCCGGGGTGAGGAAGTCGATGTAGCTGACGCCCGGCGGGAAACCGGGTCCGGCGGTGACGCTGCGGAAGACCTGGCTGAACAACACCAGCATCGCCATCGGCATGGTCAGTGAGAACATCAGCAGCTGCGGGACGCGGGCGCTGGTGCGCAGGTTCCGGACGGTCAGAGCGGTGAGCTGGTCCCCGATCGTGGACCGCTTGATCGCGGGCATGGTGGTCATCGGTGGGCTCCGGTGGTGTGGGCGATGTGGGTGAAGACGTCGTCGAGGCTCGGGGAGGTCACGTCCAAGTCGGTGACCTCGAAGCCGCCGCGGTGCAGGTCGGCGACCAGCGCGGCCGCGGTGGGGGCGTCGTCGACGGTGACCGATACCCGAGCCCGGTCGCCGTCGACCCGCTCGGTGTCCGGGAGGAACGGCAGGACGGCGAGCCGACCTGTGGGGACGGTCGCGGTGAGGACCTTGCCGCCGACGATGCGTTTGAGTTCGGCAGGGGTGCCGCGGGCCGCGACCCGGCCGCGGCGCAGGACCACGATGTGGTCGGCGAGCCGGTCGGCTTCGTCGAGGTACTGGGTGGTGAGCACGACGGTGGTGCCCGCGCCGGTGAGCTCGTCGACGACCTCCCACAGGCCTGCGCGGGCGAGGGGGTCCAGGCCGGTGGTCGGCTCGTCCAGGAAGAGCACCGACGGGGACCCGACGAGGCTGGCGGCCAGATCGATCCGGCGGCGCGAGCCCCCGGACAGTTCCCCGACCCGGCGGGTGGCGTACTCGTGCAACCCGAGCCGATCGATCAGCGCGTCGGCCCGGGTGCGGGCGGTGCGGCGCAGCCCGGTCAGGCGGCCGATCAGTTCCAGGTTCTCGCGAGCGGTGAGAAAGTCGTCGAGACCGGCGTATTGGCCGGTCACCCCGATCCGGCGGCGGACCTCGGTGGCGTCGGCGAGCACGTCGAGGCCCTGGATCTGCACGCGGCCGATGGTGGGGCGCACCAGGGTGGTGAGGGTGCGGATCAGGGTGGTCTTGCCGGCCCCGTTGTGGCCGAGCACCCCGAGCGTGGTCCCGGCGGCGACGTCCAGGTCGATACCGTCGAGGGCCCAGGTTGTGCCGTAGGCGACGTGCAGGTCTTCGACCACCACGGCCGGGGCGCTCATCGCACACCCCCGGCAAGATCAGAGGCGAATCGGAGGGATAGGTGGGTGGTCATCGCCGGGTCCTTTCGAAGAACGGTCCGCCCCGTCCCGTTCCGGGCGAGGTCTGCTTCCTCAGACGAACCAACCGCGAGTTGGACGCACCAGTCGCCGCATCAGATCGGTCGAAACCGGCCACGCCAGTCGGCGCGGGTCGAAGGGCGGCGATAGTAGTCCCACCTGTCACACCGGAGCCTCGACTCGTTCGGCGTCCGGAGGCGGCAGCGCAGAGGGGCTGCCCCCGTGCGGCAAGTGCAACGATCTACGCCCGAATGCGCCGACGGAAAGAGACTTTCCCGCACCGAACCGGGTAGGGATGCCGCCCCGACGCACGATCGGGTGCGTGTCGTCCGTCTATCGGTGGATCGAGGTGCACATGTCAGTCCCACTCGGGACGCTCGCCTTGGTCGCCGAGGCGCTGACCGGCACCCACCCGCGGAGGTTTGCACGTTGCCGTACCTGGCGCGCGCGTTCGGCAACGACCACACCTACGCCGACAGAAAAGCCGCCGCGCCGAACACCTCCTCGCACGCACCGCAACGCGGAGTCCACGATCACCGGTAGTTCCCCGGGGCGTCGACGCCGCCGGCGACCTGCCTCCGCGCTCGGCCACCACCGGCGCAGGCAAAAGCGTTCAGCGACGGAAGATCTCGCGGGGGCGAGGCACACCTCGTCGGCGACGACGATGTCACCACCGTGACGAGTGTCGCGACATACGGAAGATTTTGTTGCATATCGATTTTCATGCGAGTGCAAGCAATGCCACTTCTTCGGAACTGCTCTGCTGCTCGGCCCGCTTCGTCGATTCCTGTATCAGATGAGCGGTCGACGTTCGCTCCGTTGGTGCCGCGTCACCGGAATGCGCTCAGATTCCGACGGCGGTGCCGCAGATGCCGCATTGCTCCAGCTGTCGGCGCTGCCATCGCGCGACCGGAACGAAGAACATCGTGAACTGCTTGAATTCCCGCATCCGTGCCCACTGTGTGGTGTTGTGGCAGCGCGGGCACGTTCGGGTCTGCCCTGAGCCGAGGTGTTGCCGCTTGGTGCCGTAGCCGAATACAAGGAACACCATGCCAGCATAGAGTGATCATCAGGAGAGGGTCACCGTTGGAACGGCCACCACGGTGGTGCGCGAACCGGACCCGATCCTGCGTTCGTAACCGGACGAGGACGGTCGTCGCGTGATTCGCGAGGAGTGAGATGAGATGAGCATCATCGACGCGGTCCGGGAGGCGGTTGTTGCCATCCCTCCGGGCTCGGTTGCCTCCTACGGCGATATCGGCAGGAGAATCGGGGCAGGTCCACGGCAGGTGGGCCGAGCGATGAGCCTGCTGGACGACGACGTTCCCTGGTGGCGCGTCGTCTACGCCGACGGAACAACCGCCTCGTGTCACGGCGGTCGTGCACCGGCACTCCTGCTCGAAGAGGGCACCGCCGTGACCGGGAAGCGGGTGGACATGCAACGCGCTCGGCATCGATGGAGGGACTGACCATCCCTGAGAATAGGTCGTTTCGAGGAGCAGTCGGTTCGAGGAGTACCGGGCGGGGCACATCCATGCGCCGTCAGTCCGGAATCGTGATCCGGCCGTCGAGTACCGCCTGCTCGATGCTGGCGCGCAGCTGCGGGCAGCCGTCGCGCAGGGCACCCGGGACTTCGGAGCCCCGGAAATTCGGGCACACCGCCGCGGGGTCCTCGCACCATTGCACGCTCGTGTGATCGAAGCTGTTCTTGCGCACCAGCACGCAGGTGCCGCACTCCCGGCACTGCACCTCGTGCAGTCCCGAATCGAGATAGTTGATCTTGTCGATGGCGGTCTGGGCGCGGACCGCCTCGACCCGCGCGGGCTGGCCGGCGAAGTCCGGGGCCTTCGCCCAGCTGCGCGCCCGGGTCGAGGGATCCATCGTCAGACCTCCGCTTCCTGCTTGCCCTGGTCGGCCTTCTGCCGCGCGAGGTTCTCGGCGACCTCCGCCTGCCATGCCTCATTGGCCTTGGTGGTGTCCACCTCGTACTCGAAGCGCTGCGTCATCTTCTCGGTGACGTCGGCGACGTCGACGTAGAACTGCTCGTACCAGCGTCGTAGCTGGTAGACCGGGCCGTCCTCCTCGCACAGCAGCGGATTGTCGATCTTGGTCTTGTTCTTCCAGATCTCGACGTCCTGCAGGAAGCCTTCGCCGATGCCTTCGGTCAGCTTCGCGGCCAGCTTGTTCGACGCCTCCTCGGGCATGCCGGTGGGCTTCTTGACGATGATGCCGTACTGCAGCACGAATGAGTCGTGGGTGACGGGATAGTGGCAGTTGATCAGCACCGACTCGACCTCGTAGCCGCCGTAGCTGTTGGTCATCGGATTGATCATGTAGGACGGACCGTAGTACGCGGCGAACGACTTCAGCAGCGACTCCATGCCGTACTGGGTGGACATGCCCTTGTCCGGCCGGCCCCGGGTGTTGAGGTACTGCGCGGCGACGTGTCCCTCGAAGACGTTCTTGAAGTACGTCGGGAAGGCGTAGTGGATGTAGTAGAAGTGCGCCATGTCCACGACGTTGTCGATGATCTCCCGGCAGTTGGCGCCCTCGATGAGGATCGAGTTCCACGTCCAGTCGGTCCACTCGTCCGACCCGTACTGCTCGATGTCGGGGATCGTGACCTCCGGCGGCGGGGTGTTGCCCTCGGGGTCGTTCCAGACGAACAGCTGACCGTTCTTCTCCATCGCGAGCCAGGCCCGGGTGCGGGCGAGCGGCGGGACACGGCGGGCGTAGGGGATGTCGGTGCACTTGCCGTTGCCTCCCCATCGCCAGTCGTGGAAGGGGCAGGCGACGGAATCGCCCTTGACCTCCCCCTGGGACAGATCGCCGCCCATGTGGCGGCAGTAGGCGTCGAGGACCTTCAGCTCACCTGCGCTGTCGGCCCAGACCACGAGCTTCGTCCCGAAGGCCTCGACGGCGTGCGGCTTGCCGTCCTTGAACGTCCGGGCCAGCCCGAGGCAGTGCCACCCCCGCGCGAACCGCGTGCGGACCTCTCCGACGTCGATCTCGCGAACCTGTGCCATCGTCCCCTCACTTTCCTTCGGATGCTTGGTAGAACACGTTATAGAATTTTGGCGCATACCGGAAGCATTCGAGGACTTTCGTCCCACGGAAAGGCCGTCGACCTGGGCTGCGACTCCGGTCTCGACACAAATGGGAACGTGTTCTAGTCTCGAATCAAGCGATCAATTCCGGAACAGACGGGAGCGTCCAGTGGGCGACCACGAGAGCCACGAGGTGCTGCAGCGGATCGACGCGCTGCTGCCCGCCCTGCGGGAACGTGCACAGGAGACCGAAGACCTTCGCCGTATCCCCGACGACTCGATCAAGGCGCTGCAGGAGACCGGCTTCTTCCGGCTGCTCCAACCGAGCCAGTGGGGCGGGTACGAAGCCGATCCGGTGACCTTCTACACGGCGGTCCGCAACATCGCCGCCGCGTGCGGCTCCACGGGCTGGGTCTCCGGCATCATCGGTGTCCACAACTGGCATCTCGCGCTGTTCGCTCAGCAGGCCCAGGAAGACGTGTGGGCCGAGGACACCGATGTTCGCATCTCCTCGTCCTACGCTCCCATGGGCGCCGGCGAGGTCGTCGACGGCGGATACAGGGTCAACGGCGCGTGGGCCTGGTCCTCCGGGTGTGACCACGCCACCTGGGTCGTCGTGGGTGGGCCGGTGATCAAGGACGGCCGTCCCGTCGACTTCGGCAGCTTCCTGATCCCGCGCGCGGACTACGCGATCGACGACGTCTGGAACGTCGTCGGGCTCCGGGGTACCGGATCGAACACCGTTGTGGTGCAGGATGTGTTCGTGCCGCGCCACCGCTTCCTCAGCTTCCGGGCCATGAGCGAGCTCACCGCGCCGGGTCTCGAGCGCAACATTGCACCGGTCTACAAGATGCCTTGGGGAACCATCCATCCCACGACGATCTCCACTCCGATCGTGGGCATGGCCTACGGTGCGTACCGGGCCCACGTCGAACACCAGGGCAAGCGGGTTCGCGCCGCCTATGCGGGGGAGAAGGCCAAGGACGACCCGTTCTCCAAGGTCCGGATCGCGGAGGCGTCCAGCGACATCGACGCCGCGTGGCGTCAACTGTCGGGCAACGTCGCCGAGGAGTACGCGCACCTCGTCGCCGGCGAGGAGGTCCCGATGGAACTGCGGCTGCGCGCTCGTCGCGACCAGGTCCGCGCGACGGGCCGCGCCATCGCGTCCATCGACCTGCTGTTCGAGAACTCCGGCGCGACCGCCCTCGCCAACGGCACGCCGATCCAGCGGTTCTGGCGCGACGCCCACGCCGGGCGGGTCCACGCCGCCAACGACGCCGAGCGTGCCTACGTGATGTTCGGCGCCGGCGAGTTCGGCCTGCCGATCACCGACACGATGGTGTAGGGGAGGCCGAATTGACTGCAACGGAAGAGATCACCTACGAGTCCACGTCCCGGTTCGCTCAGGTGCGGGACGACCTGCGGTTGCATTACCACGAGGCGGGGGTCGGCCACGACACCACGATCGTGCTGCTGCACGGCGGTGGACCGGGCGCCTCCGGCTGGTCCAACTTCGCCCGCAACATCCCCGTGCTGGCCGAGTATTTCCACGTCCTGTGTGTCGACCAGCCCGGCTACGGCAAGTCGGACAAGCCGACCGAGCACCCGCAGTACTTCGTGCACAGCGCCACCGCGCTGAACGACCTGCTCGACCACCTCGGGATCGAGGGGCGCGTGCACCTGCTCGGCAACTCGCTCGGCGGCGGTGCCGCAGTGCGATTCGCGCTGGACTTCCCGGACCGGGCCGGACGGCTCGTGCTCATGGGTCCGGGCGGACTGAGCGTCAACCTCTTCGCCCCCGACCCCACCGAGGGCGTGAAGAACCTCGGCCGGTTCGCGGCGCCGCCGGAGGGCCCGACGCGGGAGAAGCTCGAGGCGTTCCTGCGGGTGATGGTCTACGACCAGTCGCTGATCACCGACGAGCTGGTCGACGAACGGTTCGCCGCCGCGATCACCCCGGAATCCCTCGCTGCCGCACGCGCGATGGGGAAGTCGTTCTCCGGACCGGACTTCGAGCTCGGCATGCTCTGGCGCGACGCCTACAAGCTCCGGCAGCGCGTGCTGCTGATCTGGGGACGCGAGGACCGGGTCAACCCGCTCGACGGTGCGCTCGTCGCGCTCAAGATGATCCCGCGGGCGCAACTGCACGTCTTCGGTGGCTGCGGACACTGGGCTCAGCTCGAGAAGTTCGACGAGTTCAACCGCCTGACAACGGACTTCCTGACGGACGGGAGCAACTGACATGGGTATCCGATCCCTCGCCTACCTGCGCATCGGCGCCACCGATATGGACGCCTGGCGGGAATACGGTCTGAAGGTGCTCGGCATGGTCGAGGGCAAGGGCGTCGATCCCGGGGCGCTCTACCTCCGGATGGACGACTTCCCGGCCCGTCTGGTCATCGAGCCGCACGAGAGCGACCGGCTCCTCGTCTCCGGCTGGGAGACCGCGAACGCCGCCGAGTTGCAGGAGGTACGCGACAACCTCGCCGCCGCCGGAGTGCCGTTCAAGGAGGGCACGGCCGAGCAGCTCGCCGATCGGCGAGTCGACGAACTCGTCGTCTTCCAGGACCCGTCCGGCAACACCCTCGAGGCGTTCCACGGGGTCGCGCTCGAGCACCGCCGCGTCGTCAGTCCGTACGGGCACCGGTTCGTCACCGGCGAGCAGGGACTCGGGCACGTCGTCCTGTCCACCCGCGACGACGAGGAGGCGCTGCACTTCTATCGCGACGTCCTCGGCTTCCGGCTGCGGGACTCGATGCGCATGCCGCCGCAGATGGTGGGCCGTCCGGCCGACGGGAAACCGGCCTGGCTCCGCTTCTTCGGATGCAACCCCCGTCACCACAGCCTGGCGTTCCTGCCGATGCCCACGCCGAGCGGCATCGTGCACCTGATGATCGAGGTGGAGAATTCCGACGACGTCGGGCTGTGCCTGGACCGGGCCCTGCGCCGCAAGGTCAAGATGTCGGCGACGCTGGGCCGGCACGTCAACGATCTGATGCTCTCGTTCTACATGAAGACACCCGGCGGCTTCGACGTCGAGTTCGGCTGCGAGGGAAGGCAGGTCGAGGACCGGGAATGGATCGCGCGCGAGTCCACGGCCGTCAGCCTGTGGGGCCACGACTTCAGCGTAGGCTTGCAGCCATGACCGGACCCGGCGACGTCGCGATCGACCCCCGCACCTTCCGCACCGTGCTCGGCCAGTTCTGCACGGGGGTCACGATCATCACCACCGTGGACGCGGGCGAACCGGTGGGCTTCGCCTGCCAGTCGTTCGCGGCGCTGTCGCTGGATCCGCCGCTGGTGCTGTTCTGCCCGACGAAGACGTCGCGGTCGTGGACCGCTATCGAACGTTCCGGGCGCTTCTGCGTCAACGTGCTCGCGGAGGAACAGCGGGACACGTGCGCGCGGTTCGGGTCCCGCGAGCCGGACAAGTTCTCCGGTGTCGAGTGGCGTCCGTCGCCGCTCGGCTCGCCGATCCTCGCCGGCTCCCTCGCACACATCGACTGCACGGTGGAGACCGTGCACGACGGGGGCGACCACTGGGTGGTGTTCGGCCGGGTGTCGTCGCTGAGCGAGGTTCGGGACGAGAAGGAGCGGCCGCTGCTGTTCTACCGAGGCCAGTACACCGGGATCGAGCCGGACAAGACGGTGCCGGCCCCTTGGCGGGACGACCTCGAGGCGTTTCTCACGAGCACCTCCGAGGACACCTGGCTCTAGGGGCCGGCTCCGGTGAGCACCGGTCCGTCACTGTCCGGGTTGCGGCACCTCGATGCTGTCGGGCAGCTGGTCGCGCGCCCGATCGAGCTGCTGTTCGAGCTGCTCGACCATGCGGTCGTTGTTGAGCACCGTGACGACGCCCGCGACGTACGCGATGGACAGCACGAGCGAGACGACGCTCAGGACGATGCCCGCGATGGCCACGCCTCGTCCGGTCACCCCGAGGCGCCGGGCGGCGCGCACGCCGACGATACCGAGCACGATGCCGATGATGGACAGCACGAGACCCACCGGCGACAGGACGAGCGAGAGCACGCACACGAGTGCGGCCGTGCCGACGGCGAGTGCGAGTGCGGCGGCGACGCTCGTCTTGGCGGGCTTCGTCGTCACTCGCTCCTCGAAGGGGGCGGCGGTGGTGGTGACTGCGCGGTCGTCCGCTACCACGCGGTCGCGGTCGGAAATGCGGTCGCGGTCGGTGACGTGGTCGCGGTCGGTAACGCGGTCGCGGTCGGAAACCGGTTCTCTGCCGGCGGCACTGGCCCCGGCGGGTTCGCGTTCGATCATCGTCGGTCCTCCTGGTCGGGATGCTGGCCGGGGGCGCCCTCGTCGACGTAGTACTCGGTGGTCACGACCCGCTTGTGGAGCCGCAGACCGGGCGAGGGCGCGTCGTGCGTCGTGCCGTGCTGCTGCGCCGTGCCCTGCTGCGGCGTGCCGTGCTGCTGCGGTGTCCCGGTGTCGCCACCGTGCGACGGTGCCGACGGCGGGGCCGAGGTCGCGACACCCGGCGCACCGGCGGGCGGTGTCCGATCGGCGTCGCGCAGCCGATCGGTGTCGGGCGTCCGGACCGTGCCGTGCCCGGCGTCGGGTGTCCGGCCGGTGCCGTGACCGGTGTCAGGCATCCGGTCGGTATCCGGCGCGCGGCCGGTATCGGTATCGGCATCCGCCCTGTCGTAGTAGCGATAGAGCTGGGTCTCCTCCTCCGGAGTGAGACGGCCGTCCTCGTCGATGTTCGGAGCGCCGGTCACCGTGTCCTTGTCGAACGGCAGACGGACGTCCTTGCCGTCCAGCTCGGCGACGTCGATCGGCACGAAGTGCCGACGGGTGCCGAACAGGCCGGTGACGACGGTGATCCACGCAGGGTTGCCGGTCCGGTTGTCGAGATAGACCTCGCCGATCTTGCCGAGCTTGCCGCCGGGGCCGTGGACGGTCGCGCCGACGAGTGCATCGATGTCGCTGTTGTTGATCATGGTGACCTCACCGATCGATTGTGTCTTCGACTCGGTGGGTGCCCTCTGCGGCACGTCCCGAAACCCGGCGGCCGGGTCAGATCGGTTCGGCGTCTCCGAAGGTCATCTGCAGGCGAGAGATCGACGACGTGAGCAGTGCACGTCGGGGCAGTCCCAGGGTGCGCAGTTCCCCGGCGACGGGATGCGTGCCCAGACGCAGGTCCGCGCCGCCGATCCGGCTACGCACGCCGGAAGGATGCATCGCCCATCCGGTGCGCCGGGTGACCCCGTCCAGATGCGAGTAGGCCGTTACGGAGGCGGCAGCACTATGACCGGGAACTGCGAGACCCGGTCGTACCGACAGCTCCGCGATCAGCTGCCCGTCGCTGCGCACCGACGCGCGCTTGACGTCGCCGGTGTGGTCGGCGTCGAAGTCGGCGAGAGTCTTGGGAAAACCCCAGATGCTGCGCCCCGCCGCCAAGGTGAATTCGCCGTCCACCGGGAGCCGGTGAATGAGGGCACCCGCGCCGCCACGCGCGAGTTCCCGAAGATCTCGCAGGGCGGTGCCGCCGCGCCGGCGGTGGTCGCGAACGAGGAAGCACACGCCGAACTCGTTGTAGGGTCCGAGATCACCGTCGACGTAGTCCACGAATACCAGGACGCAGATTCCGCGACCCGGGCGGGGGTGCAGCAGTTCGAGTCCCGTGTGGTCGATCAGCGCCTGTGCCGGCGCGGCGGGCACCGAGTACATCGCGGTGAATGCCGTCGCGGCCCGGACCCGCACCGGCATCTCGATCGCGGTGCCCGAGATGATGTGTGTCGTCACGCCCTGCCCCTCTGCACGAACCGGATCGCGAACCCGGCCGGCCGGGTTGCGAATGAGAACGTGTTCTACTATTCGTGCTCCGGGCCGGGAGCGCAAGAGCTCGGCGAAGGCGTCCGAACAGGCAGCCGCGCCGGATGGGCGCGGCTGCAGGGTGCGTCCGTCAGCTCGGTGCGCCGAGGTTCATCTCGTCCGGGTGCATGCCGACCCGCGTGCCGTCGTCGAGGGTCGCGATCTCGCTCAGATCGAGGTCGTCGAGCTCGAAGTCGAACACGTCGATGTTCTGCGTGATCCGCTCGTCGTGGACGGACTTCGGGATCACGATCAGCCCGTTCTGCAGGTGCCAGCGAATCAGCACCTGGGCGGCCGACTTGCTGTGCCGGTCCGCGATGCGAGTGATGATCGGATCGACCAGGAGTGTGTTCGGCTTGGATTCGCGGCCCCAGCCCGCGTTGCTGGTTCCGCCCAGCGGACTCCACGATTCGACGGCGATCCCGTGGTCGGCCGCGAAGGCGCGGATCTCCTGCTGGGGAAGGTGCGGGTGCAGCTCCACCTGGTCGACGGCGGGCAGCATGCCGCCGCGATCGACGAGCAGCTGCAGGTGGTGCGGCTCGAAGTTGCACACACCGATCGCCTTGGCCCGTCCGGACTCGGCGATCTTCTCGAGCGCGTCCCACGTGCGCAGCAGCCGGTCGTTGTCCTGCAGCGGCCAGTGGATCAGGTACAGGTCGACGTAGTCGGTGCCGAGGCGGCGCAGGCTCTCGTCGAACGCCTTCGTCGCCCGGTCGTAGCCCTGGTCGGAGTTCCACAACTTCGTGGTGAGGAAGACCTCCTCCCGCGGGACGGACGCCGAAGCGATCCCGCGTCCGACGCCCTCCTCGTTCCCGTACGCGGCGGCGGTGTCGATGTGCCGGTAGCCGGCCTCGTCGAGGGCGTAACGCACGGCGTGTTCGGTCTGCTCGTCGGTGGCCTGCCAGACTCCCAGGCCGAGCTGCGGGATGGTAGTTCCGGAATTCAGCGTGATGACGGGAGTGCTCATCGTTCCAGGCTAACGAGTCCGGGATTGTCCTGCCGGGCTCGAGTCCGTCGCCCACTCGCCCAGCGGGGTACCGCGGAATCCTGGTTCGGTGTCCCGTCGGGAATGCCACCGGACGAGCACGCTCGAAGTCCGATCGGCGAAGGGTTGCGATCACACGAGCGGGCTTCCCGCGCCGAGACCGCCCTGCATCTCGGTCAACCGAGGGGTTCGATCTCACCCGGTCGCCAGGTCCGGTCGAACCATGCCTGGAGTGGTCCGTACAGGCGCAGGAGCACGAACCAGCCCTTGCCCGGGACAGTCCGGATCCAGTTCGACTCCCGGCCCGCCGGCGAGGCGGGTCCGAAGTAGACGTCCACCGAGCCGTCTTCGCCGGCTGCGACCGTCCCGGTGTTGCTGTTGAGCGACGGGTACGGGTCGTCGGTCTGCAGCAGAGAGCGGGACTGGCAGTCGTAGACGCACACCGACCAGAAGTCCTTGGCGGGAATGCCTGCAGGCAGGTGCATTCGGTAGGTGCGGCCCCCGTCCAGCCACTCTCCCTCGGCGTCCTCGGCGGTGTAGGCGTACTGCGAGCCCACTCCCACCATCGGGGTCGCCATCGCCGGCGTGACGACGGTGGCGGCGTAGTGGAACAGCGTACGGGCATCCAGGAGACGAACGCCGTCGCGCAGGAACTCGGAGCTTCCACCCACGAAGGCCGTCTTCCACGACGACACGTCCCGGCCGTAGAGGTAGGCCTGCGGGTCACGCGGCCGGTACACGATGGTGCGTGCAATCGCCGACCCGATCGGCGCAGCCTGAGACAGGATCGCGTGCATCCGCTCATCGGGAGCGAAGGGTCGGCCCTTGACGATCCCGATCGCCGCGAGCTGCCCGGCCAGCTCGGGATCGAGCGCGTCGACGGGTTCTTCCTGGACGATCTGGTCGACCTCTTCGTAGAACGAGAAGTCGTTCGAGTGAACGGTGTTGAACGGCACGCCGTCTGCCTCGACGAACCGCATCTCCGGCGGGTCGTCGGCCTGGGCGAGCGGATAGATACGGGTCTGCTCGATGACATCGAGCCCGCCCAGATTGCGCGCGAACAAGAAGTTGGTGAACGTCCGTGAGCGGTAGGTGAAGTAGCCCTCGGGGACCTCGCCCTCGTACCCCGGCGGCAGCAACAGGTACTTTCCGCCCCGCCCCTTGTCGGGCCCGGCATTGCCCAGGTCGGCCACGTACCGGAACCAGAAGTCGTCGACCACGTCGAGCGACATCGGTGGGCACTCGACAACCGTCGGCCCGTCGGCCCTCAGATCGAGCACCGCGATCCCGTAGGTCGTCTCGGTGTTGGCTGTCAGGAAGCAGGGCACCGAGTCCATGCGGGCGCACACGGCCATCTCCCGCGACGTACGGATCCCGATCGAGCGGAACCCGGTACGCATGGCCACGAGCGACGCACCGGGAACCGCGTTCAGGAACACGTCGACGCCGCGCAGCAGGTCGAGACGATCCCAGCTCAACGCGATCGTCTCCGGGTCCGGCATCCCGTCGTCGAATCGGAATGTCCCCAGGTCCGTCTCGACGACATCGGGGATCCCCACCGCGCGACGGACCTCGTCGGAGCTCCCGCCGGAAGACCGAGCCGGCATGACCCCTCCTTCCCCGGCTGCGCTCGGGACCGGGTCGCCGTGGTGCGCGACGTCTGTCGAGGGTCATCCGAGGAGCAGGCCGGGCAGTTGGCAGCTGCTGCGTCCTCTCTGCAAGATAAAGGCACCGCACTCGATCCGGCAAGGCTGCTTGCCCGGATCCGGGGTGGAGAGGCGTAGGCGCCGAACCGGGCGGACGATGTGCAGGTTCCGCCGATACGGACCAGGGCAGGCGGCGTACGGACGTTGCGCCGCCGGCAACGGGGCGAGGAGGCGGCACCCGGTCGCGGGTGCCGCCCGCGCTCAACGCACGATCGCGGTCAGGAACTCCCGCGGCTGCCCGAACAGCTGGGCCGTTCCGTGCGCCCGCTTGAAGTACAGCTGCGCGTCGTGCTCCCAGGTGATCGCGATGCCTCCGTGCAACTGGATCGCTTCCGCGGCCACCTGCTCGAACGCCTCCGAGCAGTACACCTTCGCCGCGTACGCATCCTGCGTATCCTGCGACAGCGCGGCCGCGTACGACATCGACCGTGCGGTCTCCACCAATGCGTACATGTCGGCCATGCGGTGCTTGAGCGCCTGGAACGATCCGATGACCCGGCCGAACTGCTTGCGGTTCTTCGAGTACTCCACTGTCAGCTCCAGAGCCGCCTGAGCCGCTCCGACCTGCTCGGCCGACACCGCGATCAGCGCGACCGTCCGCAGGCTCTCCTCGAGACCGGCGGAAGTGGTGAGCCGCCGGCCCACCACCCCCTCGAAGCGCACCTCGGCGAGAGAACGGGTCGGATCCATCGTCGGCACCCGGCGTCGCACGACACCGTCGGCGTCCGGATCCACCTCGACGAGCGCGACGTCGTCCCCGTCGGCCGCGAGCACCAGCAGGGTCGTAGCGACGTCCCCGCCGAGCACGTAGTGGGCGGTGCCGCCGAGCCGGTCGCCCTCGAGCACGACACCGGGTGTGGACCAACCGGCCTCGGAAGCCCAGCACAAGGCTGCGATCTCCCCGGCGGCGATGCCCGGCAGCAGGCGGGCGCACGCGTCGGTGTCACCGGAGAGCAGCAGAGCCTGTGCCGCGAGCACTGCCGAGCCGAGCATCGGCGACGGGGTGAGCGTGCGGCCGAGTTCCTCGAGCACGACGTGGGTCTCGGCGAGGGAGGCGCCGACACCGTCGTACTCCTCGGGCACGGCGAGGGCCGCGACGCCGATCTGTTCGACCATCTTCTGCCACAGGTCGGCGTCGTAGCCGTCCGGCAGGGTGATCGCCTTGCGCACCGCCGCGGAATCGGAGTGCCGGCCGAGCAGGCTGCGCACCGACTCGCGCAGCGCGGCGCGATCCTCGGTCTCGAAGGTCACGATGCGTCCTCCAGCGCGTCGACGACCCGCGCCCGGTGCACATCCGCGGTGCCCCATGCGGTGACGAGGGCCCGCACCCGAGTCAACGCCAGCGACAGATCGTGTTCGAGGGTGTAACCGATGGCGCCGTGCACCTGCAGTGCCGTCCGCGCCGCCCGGTAGGCCGCCTCACCGCAGGCCACCTTCGCCGCCGAGACGTCGCGGGAGGCGGTCGCGGCGCCGTCGCGCACCGCGAGCGCCGCACCGAGCAGCAGCGGGCGCGCCATCTCGAGGCCGACGGCGACCTCGGCGAGGTGGTGCTTGACGGCCTGGAACGATCCGATGGCGCGACCGAACTGCTTGCGCTGCTGCGCATACTCGACCGTGGTGTCGAGCAGGGTGCGTCCGAGGCCCTGCAGCTGCGCCGCGGTGGCCAGGGCTCCGTAGTCGAACGCGGCACCGAAGTCCGTGTCGCCCAGGGTGTCCGCTGCCGCGACGGCATGCAGGCGGCGGGCCGGGTCGACGGACTGCAGGGCGTCGCCGGCGGTGCCCGTCGAGACCGTGCCGCCGTCGACGTGCAGCACGAGGTCGGCGACGTCGGCATCGACCGCGTACGGCACGTGCGGTGCCGCGGCGACCGTCGCGAGCTCCCCGGCGGCGAGCGCGGACAGCCGGTCCGGAGCGACGGCGGCCAGCAGGATCGGCGCCACGGCCACGGTCTCGACGAGCGGGCCGGGCACCGCGTGGCGGCCGAGCTGTTCCATGGCGACGACGAGGTCGAGCGCGTCGGCCCCGAGACCGTCGTGGTCCTCGTCGACGAGCAGCGCGCCGACGCCGACCTCGGCGAGCCGTTGCCACACCTTCAGGCCGGGGCCGGTGTCACCGGCGGCCCACGACCGGACGACCGCAGGCAGATCGGACTTGGCGAGCAGCGCGTCGATGCTGGACGCGAAGTCCTCGTGGGAGGAGTCGAGCGCGAATCTCATCGGTCGCCCTTCGGAAGGCCGAGCAGCCGCTCGGCGATGACGTTCTTCTGAATTTCGTTGGTGCCCGCGTAGATCGGCCCCGACAGCGAGAACAGGTAACCGTCGGTCCAGTCGTCGGCGAGCTCCGCGGCCGGGCCCTGCAGGTCCAGCGCGGTCTCGTGGGCGGCGATGTCCCAGTCCGACCAGAACACCTTGTTGATGGACGACTCGGCGCCGAGCTGACCGCCGTCCTGCAGCCGGGTGACGGTGGCCCAGGTGGACAACTCGTACGCGCGCGCCCCGATCCACGCGTCGGCGACGCGGTTGCGCAGGGACGCGTCTCCGTGCCGGTCCGACGCCGCGTACAGCGCCAGCAGGCGGTCGGTGGTGGCGAGGAACCGTCCGGGGGAGCGCAGCGACAGTCCGCGTTCGTTCGAGGCGGTGCTCATCGCGACGCGCCATCCCTCGTTCACGCCGCCGATCACGCCGGACTCGCCGGGGTTGCCGGGGTCGTCCGGGACGAACACGTCTTCGAGGAAGATCTCCGCGAAGCCGGGTTCGCCGTCGAGCTGGTCGATGGGCCGGACGGTGACGCCCTCGGCACGCAGGTCGAACATGAAGTAGGTGATGCCCTTGTGTCGCTGCGCATCCGGGTCCGAGCGGAACAGTCCGAAGCCCATGTCCGCGAAGGACGCCCGCGAGCTCCACGTCTTCTGCCCATTGAGCAGCCACCCGCCGTCGACCCGCCGGGCGGTCGAGCGCAGCGACGCGAGGTCGCTGCCGGACTCCGGTTCGGACCAGGCCTGGGCCCAGATGTCGTCGGCACGGGCCATGCGCGGCATGATGCGTGCGAGCTGGTCGGGGTGGGCGTGCTCGAACAGCGTGGGAGCGAGCAGGAAGATGCCGTTCTGGCTGACCCGTCCGGGCGCGCCGGCGCGGTAGTACTCCTCCTCGAACACCACCCACTGCTGCAGCGTGGCGTTGCGGCCGCCGAGTTCTTCGGGCCACGAGACGACCGACAGGCGGGCGTCGGCCAGGGTGCGTTCCCACTCGCGATGTTCCTCGAAGCCCTCGGCCGTGTCCATCGACTTCAGCGGGTTCGACGGGACGTTCTCGGCGAGGAAGGCGCGGACCTCGTCGCGGAAGGCTAGGGTCGCGTCGTCGAGTTGCAGATCCACTACTTCGTTCCTTCCTGCGCGGCAGAGCCGCTCACCGGGCGTGCGCTCGCGGCCATCGATTTCGCGTTCATGCCGCCGAGGGAGTCGGTGCCGACCTCGGCGTTGTGGGCGTGCGCGAAGTGGTGCAGGCCGAACACCGAGTCCATGCCGTTGCGCATGCCCATCTGGTCCTCGCACTGGTTGACGGCACGTTTGGTCAGGGCCAGCCCGAACCGCGGCATCTCCGCGATCCGTCCGGCCAGGGCGAGGGTCTCCTCCTCGAGCTTCTCGCGTGGCACGACGCGGTTGACCATGCCGACCTCGTAGGCGCGCTGGGCGCCGAAGCGGTCACCGGTGTAGAGGATCTCCTTGGCGAAGCGCGTGCCCAGCACCCAGGGGTGGGCGAAGTACTCCACGCCGGGAATGCCCATCCGCACCACCGGATCCGAGAAGAACGCGTCCTCCGAGGCGACGATCAGGTCGCACACCCACGCGAGCATGAGGCCGCCGGCGATGCACGCGCCCTGCACCATCGCGACCGTCGGCTTGGGGATCTCCCGCCAGCGGCGGCACATGCCCAGGTACACCTCCATCTCGCGCGCGTACCGCTGGTCGCCGCCGGGCTTGTCGACGTGGTCCCACCACATGACGGCCTTGTTGTCGTAGTGGACGTGGTGATCACGACCGGGGGTGCCCAGGTCGTGCCCGGCGGAGAAATGCTTGCCGTTGCCCGCGAGCACGATCACCTTGACCTCGTCGTCCTCGACGGCGCGTTCGAAGGCGGCGTCGAGCGCGTAGGTCATCACGGAGTTCTGCGCGTTGCGGTAGTCCGGCCGGTTGAGGGTGACGATCGCGATGCCGTCGCGCACCTCGTAGGTGACGACATCGGGTTCGTAGGGGACGGTCATGACTTCTCCTCACGCAGAATGTTTTTCAGAACCTTGCCGGACGGGTTGCGAGGCAGGTGGCCGGTGAAGCGGACCGAGCGCGGCACCTTGAAGTTGGCCAGCTTCTCCTTGCAGAACGCGATCACCGACTCCTCGGTCAACTCGCTGCCCTCGAGGGCGACGACGTGCGCGCGGCCCACCTCGCCCATGCGCTCGTCGGGCACGCCGACGACCGCGACCTCGTGCACGCCGGGCAGGCGCATCAGCGCCGCCTCGATCTCGGCGGGATAGACGTTGAACCCGCCGCTGATGTACATGTCCTTGAGCCGGTCGGTGATGTCGAGGTAGCCGCGTTCGTCGAGGGTGCCGACGTCGCCGGTGTGCAGCCAGCCGTCGGCGTCGATCGTCTCGGCGGTGGCCTCCGGGTCGTCGAGGTAGCCGAGCATCACGTTGGGTCCGCGCAGCAGGATCTCGCCCTTGGCGCCGATGCGGACCTCGAAGCCGGCGGTGGCGCGGCCGGAGGAGGTGGAGACGGTGACGGGGTCGTCGTCGGTGCGGCACATCGTCGCGACCACGGCCTCGGTCTGGCCGTACGCGGTGAGCACGGCGTCGAAGCTCAGCTCGTTCTGCATGCGCTCGACGAGCACGACGGGCACGGGGGCGGCCCCAGTGACCGCGATCCGCAGGGACGACATGTCGAACTCGTCGCGGCGGGGGTGGTCGAGGATGCTCTGGTAGATCGTCGGCGCGCCCGGCAGCACGCTGATCCGCCGGTCGGCGACGGTGGCCATCACCTTCTCGACGTCGAACACCGCCATCGGCACGACGGTGGTGCCCGCGAGCAGCGCTGCGACGAACCCGGCCTTGTAGCCGAAGCTGTGGAAGAACGGGTTGATGATCAGGTAGTTGTCGTCCGGTGTGAGCTCGGCGCACTCGGCCCACGCCTGCGCGACCCCGATCAGCTGCCGGTGGGCGCTGAGTACGCCCTTGCTGCGCCCGGTCGTGCCGGAGGTGAACAGGATGTCGCAGACGTCGTCGGGGGAGACGGCCCGCGCCCGGGCGTCGGCCTCGGTGCGCGCGTCCACCGTCGCCGCGGCGAGGAAGTCGTCCCAGTCCACGACGCCGTCGGCCGGTGCGTCCGTCCCACCCAGCGGGACCCGCACCACGGTGGGCACGTGCAGACCGGGCGCGGCGGCGCGCAGAGCGGCGTACCGGTCCGTGCCGAGGAAGTCGCCGGCGACGACGAGGGCCTCGGCGCGGATGCGGTCGAGGATGTCGTGCGCCTCGGCCCCGGTGTAACGGGTGTTGACGGGGACGACGACGCCGCCGGCCCACTGGATCCCCAGCGCGGCGACCATCCAGTGGTGGGTGTTGGGCGACCAGATCGCGACGCGTGCACCGGGCCCGACGCCGTGGGCGACGAGCGCGGCGGCGAATTCGCGGACGCGATCGCGAAGTTGTGCGAACGTCGGTCGCACGTCGCCGTCGACGATCGCGATCCGGTCGGCGTACACCGATGCGGCGCGTTCGACGGCGGCCGGTGTGGTTCTCGGTTGTGCAGTCACGGAGCTCCCTACCTAGCAAGTGCTTGGTAGGTTATCGTACAGACGTGCATGAGAGCGAGAGACTGGACGACACGGGTTTGGCCGACACCGAATTCGCCGCGACCGTCCGCCGGTGGCTGGAGGAGAACCTGACCGGCGAGTTCGCCGACCTCAGAGGCAAGGGCGGACCGGGAAGCGAGCACGAGTTCTTCGAGGAGCGCCTGGCCTGGGACCGGCACCTTGCAGCCGCCGGATGGACCTGCATCGGCTGGCCCACCGAGCACGGCGGCCGCGGTGCCACCCTCGAGCAGCAGGTGATCTTCCACGAGGAGTACGCCAAGGCGAACGCGCCGGCGCGCGTGAACCACCTCGGCGAGGAACTCCTCGGCCCCACCCTGATCGCCTTCGGCACCGAGGAACAGAAGCGCCGCTTCCTGCCGGGGATCCGCAACGTCACCGAGCTGTGGGCGCAGGGCTACTCCGAGCCCGGTGCGGGTTCCGACCTGGCCAACGTCTCCACCACCGCCCGGCTCGAGGACGGGAAGTGGGTGATCAACGGCCAGAAGGTGTGGACGTCGCTCGCGCACGTCGCGCAGTGGGCGTTCGTGGTGTGCCGCACCGAACCCGGCTCGACCCGGCACCACGGCCTGAGTTTCCTGCTCGTGCCGCTCGATCAGCCGGGCGTGACGGTCCGGCCCATCCAGCAGCTCACCGGCACCTCCGAGTTCAACGAGGTCTTCTTCGACGACGCCGTCACCGACGCCGACCTCGTCGTCGGCGCGCCCGGCGACGGCTGGAAGGTCGCGATGGGCCTGCTCACCTTCGAGCGGGGTGTGTCGACCCTCGGCCAGCAGATCGGTTTCGCCCGGGAACTGCAGAGCATCGCGGATCTGGCGGTCTCGACCGGTGCGGCCGACGACCCGCACATCCGCGAACGGATCGCCCGCGCCCGCATCGGGCTGCGCGTCATGCGGGCCCACGCCGTGCGCACCCTCGGCGACGCCGACCCCGGCCAGGCGTCGGTGGCGAAGCTGCTGTGGGCCAACTGGCATCGCGACCTCGGTGCACTGGCGATGGACGTGCAGGGTCCCGCCTCGCTCACCGGACCGGACCACGACCACGCCGGCAACCCGTCGCTGCTGTCGGACCCCGAGCACCTCGAGCTCGCCGAATGGCAGCGGCTGTTCCTGTTCACCCGCGCCGACACCATCTATGGCGGATCCAACGAGATCCAGCGCAACATCATCGCCGAGCGCGTGCTCGGCCTTCCCCGAGAGGCCCGACCGTGAGCACTTCCCCCCTCGCCACCCCGCCCGTCGAAACGCCGGGCCACGGCCTGCTGAGCGGCAAGAAGGTCGTCGTCACCGCCGCCGCCGGCACAGGCATCGGGTTCGCGACCGCCCGTCGCGCCCTGCTCGAGGGCGGCGACGTGCTCGTCTCCGACTTCCACGAGCGCCGGCTCGGGGAGACGGTCGACAAGCTCGCCGCCGAGTTCCCGTCGCAGCAGGTGGAGTCCATCGTGTGCGACGTCTCCTCGACCGAGCAGGTCGATGCGCTGATCACCGGTGCCGCCGAGCGGCTCGGGCGCATCGACGTGCTGGTCAACAACGCTGGACTCGGCGGCGAGACCCCCGTCGTCGACATGACCGACGAGCAGTGGGACCGTGTCCTCGACATCACCCTCACGAGCACCTTCCGGGCGACGCGCGCGGCGCTGCGCTACTTCCGGTCGGCCGACCACGGCGGCGTCCTCGTCAACAACGCCTCCGTGCTCGGGTGGCGTGCGCAGCATTCGCAGGCGCACTACGCGGCCGCCAAGGCCGGCGTGATGGCGCTGACCCGCTGCTCGGCGATCGAGGCCGCCGAGTACGGGGTCCGGATCAACGCCGTCGCGCCGTCGATCGCGCGGCACGCCTTCCTCGCGAAGGTCACGAGCGAGGAACTGCTCGACCGGCTCGCCTCCGACGAGGCGTACGGGCGGGCCGCGGAGGTCTGGGAGATCGCTGCGACCATCGCCATGCTCGCCAGCGACTACACCACGTACCTGACCGGCGAGGTCGTCTCGATCTCGTCGCAGCGGGCCTGACCCGTGCGCGGTTCCGGTAGCTGCCGCTACCGGAACCGCGCACGGCAGCCCTGAAAGGATGCCTCCATGACTCCTCCCAGAGACGATGCCGCCAAGTCCGGGCGCCGGGCCGAGCTGCTCGACATCGCCGCGGAACTGTTCGCCTCGCGCGGGGTGCGTGCCACCACCGTGCGCGACATCGCCGACGCCGCAGGCATCCTGTCGGGCAGTCTCTACCACCACTTCGACTCCAAGGAGTCGATGGTCGACGAGATCCTGCGGGGATTTCTCGACGACCTGTTCGGTCGCTACCGCGAGATCGTCGCCTCGGGTTCGGACTCCCGCGCCACCCTCGAGGCGCTCATCACCGCGTCGTACGAGTCGATCGACAAATCGCACGCCGCGGTCGCGATCTACCAGGACGAGGCCAAGCGGCTCGTGGAGAACGAGCGGTTCTCCTACATCTCCGACCGCAACACCGAATTCCGCGACCTGTGGGTGGGGGTGATCGAGCGCGGCATCGCCGACGGCACGTTCCGGCCGGACGTCGACGTCGAACTCGTCTTCCGGTTCCTGCGCGACACCGTGTGGGTGGCCGTGCGCTGGTACCGGCCCGGCGGCACCCTCACCGCCGACAAGGTGGCCCAGCAGTACCTGTCCATCGTGCTCGACGGACTTGCCAATCCCTGAACCGACTTTCCCGGAACCGACTAGGAGTCCCTCATGACCGAGGTATACATCGTCGATGCGGTACGCACCCCGATCGGCAAGAAGAACGGCGGCCTGTCCGGCGTCCACCCCGCCGACCTGGGCGCGCACGTGATCAAGGCGGTCGTGGACCGCACCGGCATCGACCCGAGCGACGTCGACGACGTCGTCTTCGGCTGTGTCGACGCCATCGGCGGCCAGGCCGGCAACATTGCCCGCACCGCGTGGCTCGCTGCCGGCTACCCGCAGCACGTCCCCGGCGTCACCGTCGACCGGCAGTGCGGGTCGAGCCAGCAGGCCCTGCACTTCGGTGCGCAGGCCATCCTGTCCGGCACCGCCGACCTCATCGTCGCCGGCGGCGTGCAGAACATGTCGCAGATCCCGATCTCGGCGGCCATGATCGTGGGGCAGCAGTACGGCTTCGACACCCCGTTCGGGGGGTCGACCGGCTGGACCGAGCGTTACGGCGACCAGGAGGTCTCGCAGTTCCGCGGTGCCGAGATGATCGCCGACAAGTGGGATCTCAGTCGTGAGGACCTCGAACGCTGGGCGCTGCAGAGCCACGAGCGGGCCAAGGCGGCCATCGCCGGGGGCCGCTTCGAGGGCGAGATCGTCCCGCTCGGCGACGCCACCGTCGACGAGGGGCCCCGCGAGACGAGCCTCGAGAAGATGGCGTCCCTCGCGACGCTCGTCGAGGGCGGCAGGCTCACCGCCGCCGTCGCCAGCCAGATCTCCGACGGTGCGTCGGCGGTACTGCTCGCCTCCGACGAGGCCGTGCGCAAGTACGGACTGAAGCCTCGTGCACGGATCCATCACCTCAGCGCCCGCGGCGACGACCCGATCTTCATGCTCAGCGCGCCCATCCCGGCCACGCAGCACGCGCTGGCGAAGACCGGCCTGAGCATCGACGACATCGATCTGATCGAGATCAACGAGGCCTTCGCCCCCGTCGTGCTGGCCTGGATCAAGGAGATCGGCGCAGACCCGGCCAAGGTCAACGTCAACGGTGGCGCCATCGCGCTGGGTCACCCGCTCGGCGCCACCGGCACCAAGTTGATGGCGACGCTGCTCAACGAGCTCGAGCGCCGCGAGGGCCGGTACGGCCTGCTGACGATCTGCGAGGGCGGCGGCACCGCGAACGTGACGATCATCGAGCGCGTGTAGCCGGGCGGCTGCGCTGCCGGTGTGTCCTTCGGGCTGTCAGGGCAGCCCGAAGGACACACCGGCGCGTCAGCGCAGGGTCGGGTCGGTGACGCGGTCGCTGCTCCCGGCGGTGCGGAACACGTGGTCCGCGAGATCGGCGAGCGGATCGGCGGGCAGGACGTGGACGATCTGCTGGTGCACGACGCCGCCGTCCGGGCACCAGACGACCACCCGCCGGGGCCCGGGCGCCACCTGGTGGGCGACCATCGATCCGGACGGCTCGACGGGCAGACTGCGGGTGTCACCGTCCGCGTCGGGGTCCACGCGGCAGCTCTCCGGGTGGACGGGCACGCCGTGCACCGTCACCTTCACCCGCTCGCGGCCCGCGACGACGTCGGCGGTGGCGGTCGCCTGTGCCGTGGCCGGAACAACCACTGCCGCAACGATCGTGGACAACGCCGCCGCCGTCGCACCTGCATACCCGAATCGCATGGTTTCTCCCTCCCGCGCGGGCTCTCCCACCCGTCGGGCACAGCGTACAAGTGGGCGGCGGCTCAGGACCGGAAGGACACCCGGGCGTGCATGCCGTCCGGCATGAGGGTGAGTCGCTCGGCGACCTTCAGCCGGTAGCCGGGATCCATCGCCAGGTCGTAGCGGCGCAACAGGGTTCCCAGCACGAGGGTTGCCTCGTGCAGCGCGAATTGCCGTCCGATGCAGGCGCGTTCTCCGGTGCCGAACGGCTTGTACACGTGCGCGGGCCGGGCCCGGACCTGTTCGGGCAGGAAACGGTCGGGGTCGAACTCGTCGGCGTCGTCGCCCCACACCGCGCGGTCCCGGTGCACCGCGGGCAGCAGCACGAGCACCCAGTCGCCGGCGCGCATCCGGTACCGGCCGCCCAGAGTGGTGTCCACCTTCGCCTCCCGTGCGTACGCGGGCGCCGTCGGCCACAGCCGCAGCGCCTCGTCGAGCACCCGACGGACGTACCGCAGCTTGGCGATCTGTTCGAAGGCCGGCTCGCCGTCGCCCCAGACCTCCTCGACCTCCGCCCGCGCCCGCGTGTAGGCCTCCGGGTCGCGCATCAGGTAGTACAGGGCGAACGACAAAGCGCCCGAGGTGGTTTCGTGTCCGGCGACGAGGAAGGTGAGTACCTGGTTGCGGATGTTGACGGCGTCGAGCTTGTTCGGATCGCCCTCCCGGGACGCCCGCAGCATCAGCTCGAGCAGGTCGTCGGGGGCGGGGCCGGGCGCATCGCTCCTGCTACGGATCACCGCGTCGACGACGTCGTGCATGTGCGCCCGGTCGAGGTCGTACTGTCGCTTGGCGGCGGGGAAGAGGAAGCGCCCGACGACGGGAACGGTGCGCAGCATGCTGCGCTGCGAGAACGACAGTCCGCCGACCATCGCCTCGACGAACGGATGCCGCTCTTCGCGTTCGAACGGCTCGAACGAGTAGCTGAACCCGGTGCGGCCGATGGTTTCCAGCGTCAGTTTCGTCATGTCCGCGGCGACGGCGACGTCGCCGCCGCTGCGTGCCCGGCGGTCCCAGTGCGCGACGAGCTGGGCAGTGACGTCGAGCATCGTCGCGTGGTACCGGCGCATCGCCTGCTGCGTGAACGCCGGCATCAGCAACTCGTGGGCGCGACGCCAGTTCGGTTCCTCGTTGTAGGCGGTGAACAGCCCGTCGCCACCGATCGCCCGCAGGGCCTCCACGCCCGGCGCGAGGTGCTTGGCGAAGCGCTTCTCGTCGGACAGCTCGGCCGTGAGTTCGCCGGAGCAGACGAACACGAAGCGGCGGCCGAATGCGGTGCGTTCGAACACCGGGCCGAGGGCTTTGTGGGTGGCCATCGAGTTCTGCACCGGGGTCTTCAGCGACATGCCCAGGACGTCGCCGGCGAGGGGCAGGCGTTTCGGCGGGCGTGGAATCTCCGTGTCGAACACTCGCGACGTGGCCATGACCATGCTCCGACCCCCAGTTATTGAACCCGCGTACAGTAGTCACGCTACGCCGGGACGGATACCTGTCAAGAACTAGATTGGATCCGTGGCCCAACCCCGCCGACGTCTCGACCCCGAGCAGCGCCGCGCGCAACTGCTCGACATCGGCGCGCGCCTGTTCGCCGAGCGAGCCTACGAGGACGTGTGGATCGAGGAGGTCGCCGAACTCGCGGGGGTCTCACGCGGCCTGATGTACCACTACTTTCCGACCAAGCGGGACTTCATGGCGGCGGTCGTCCAACGCGAATCGGACCGGCTGCTCGCCGTCACCGAACCCGATCCGCGGCTCACCGTCGCCGAGCGGATCACCGCGGGCCTCGACGCCTACCTCGACTACGTCGCCTCGCACCGGCAGGGCGTCGCGGCGGTCAACCGGGCCGCGGACTCCGCCGATGCGGGTATCCGCGCGATCGTCGATACCGAACTCGGAGTGCAGCAGGAACGCATCCTCGACGCCCTCGCCCCGCCCGACGACGAACGCGAACTCGTCGCGGTCGCCGTGCAGGGCTGGATCGCGCTCGTGCGCAGCGTGTGCGTCGACTGGCACGATCACCCCACCGTCACCGAGGCGCAGCTGCGGGAGCTGTGCCTGAACGCTCTGCGCGGGATGCTCGGCGGTCGCCTCGGCTGATGTTCCGGCGTTACCCTCGGTTCATGTGCCGGAACATCACGGAGCTGCGCGGGCTCGAGCCGGCAGCGACCGACGAGGAGATCGAGGCCGCCGCCCGGCAGTACGTGCGCAAGGTCAGTGGCGTCCACAAGCTCTCCGACGCCACCCGCGAACCGTTCGAGGAGGCCGTCGCCGAGGTCACGGCCGTCACCATGCGGCTGCTCGACCGGCTCCCGCCGCGCCGGCAGCCACCGCCGACGGTGCCCCCGCTGCGCCGGCCGGAGGTGCAGGCGCGGATCGCAGCTCGCGGCTGACCGGGTCGCGGATGGATCTGCTCGCGCTTCGGGAATTCGCGCCGTCCGCGGAGGGGGCGAATCCCGAAGGCGCAAGCAGATTTCCGTACGTCTATGCGCGCGACTCCTGACCGCGCAGCGCGGCCATCGCGTCGATCCGCTCGACGGCCTCGGCGACGATGCGGTCGATCAGTTCCTGGCAGCTCGGCAGGTCGTCGAGCATGCCGACGACCTGCCCGGAGGCGAGCACACCGGCCTCGGTGTTGCCCTCGACGAGCCCGGCCTTGAGCAGCATGGGGGTGTTGGCCGCCATGATGATCTGCTGCCACGTGCGGTCGCTCGCCCGCTTCATCGCGATGCCGTCCTTGACGAGCGTCGACCACTTCATCCCGGTCATGGCCTTGAACTTGGCCGCGTTCCTGGCGGCGGCGACGAGGCCTTTCGCGTAGCTGCCACGTTCGAGGCTGTCCACGAGTTCGGTGTTGAGCACCCGGTGCGGCATGCCGTCGACCTTGACCGAGACCGTCGTGTCCTGCAGACCCCGGCTCAGATACTCCTGCTTCACCGAATCGGGCACGGCGCTGTCGCTGGTGAGCAGGAACCGGGTGCCCATGGCGACGCCGGCCGCCCCGTAGGCGAGCGCCGCTGCCAGGCCTCGGCCGTCGAAGAACCCGCCGGCCGCGACGACCGGGATGTCGACGGCGTCGAGCACGCTCGGCAGCAGCAGCGTGGTGGCCACCGGTCCGGTGTGCCCGCCGCCCTCGCCGCCCTGCACGATCACCGCGTCGGCTCCCCAGGAGGCCACCTTCACCGCGTGCTTCGCGGCGCCGATGGACGGGATGACCACGACGCCGTGGTCCTTGAGCTTGGCGATCAGTTCCTTCCTGGGCGCGAGCGCGAAGGAGGCGACCCGGACGTTCTCGCGGATGAGCAGGTCGATGCGCTGGGCGGCGTCGGACGCGTCGGCGCGGATGTTCACGCCGAAGGGCTTGTCCGTCGCCGCCTTGGTCTTCGCGACGGCGACCTCGAGTTCCTCGTACGTCATCGTCGCCGAGGCCAGGATGCCGAGGCCGCCCGCATTGGAGGTGGCGGCGGTCAGCCGGGGGCCGGACACCCAGCCCATGCCGGTCTGGACGATCGGATGCTCGATGCCGACGAGGTCGGTCAGTGCCGTCGTCAGGCGTGGACTCATACCGCCACCTCCCGGTCTCGCAGTCCACGCGGATCGAGGACCTCGCGGATCAGGCGCAGTTCCTCGGCGGTGGGCTCCCGGGTGACTGTGGCCTCGTCGAGGCCGGCCACCTCGAAGGAGGTGTTCTCGGCGACCTGCTCGGCGGTGACACCCGGGTGCAGGGTCAACGCCCGGAACGTGTGGCCGGGGCCGCCGAAGTCGAACGAGCCCAGATTGGTGACGACCCGGTGCAGGTGCAGGAACCGGAACGCCGGGTTGGCCGGATCGACCTGGTCGTAGCCGACACCGGAGACGATGTCGACCCGGTCGCAGAACACCCGCGAATTGTGCTTGCCGACCCAGTAGCTCGTCGCGTGGTTGATCGTGTTGCCGGGGGCGCCGCGCACGCCGAACATCTGCCGGGTCGGGTGCTGCAGCGGCCCGAACGCCGACAGGTTCTGGTTGCCGTGCCGGTCGATCTGGTTGGCGCCCATCACGACGTGGCGGCGGCCGGAGGCGACGACGTCGAACACCTTGCGGAACGGCATCCAGCCCTCGATCGGACCCTTCGCGCCGACGGCGGGGGTGTCGGCCAGGATCAGGGCCTCGCCGTCGGTGATGAGCAGGTCCGGTTCGGTGGTCAGCCGCGCGAGGCGCGCACCGATGAGCGGCAGTGTCGCCATGGGGCTGGCCATGATCTCGCCGGCGCCGGCGAAGATCTCGGCGCATGCGATGGCGCAGTACTCGGCGCGGGTCACCGTGCCGGAGGTCTGCGGGGTGGTCGTCTCGGTCATGCCTGCTCCTCGCTGAAGGCCTGCACTGCGGCCTGGTAGTCCTCTTCGCTGCCCGAGAGGAAGCGGTCGACGAATGCCTGCCACGCCTGCGGGTCCTTCGCCGATTCGGCGTAGTGGCGCTGGAACTTCTCGTCGCGACCGTAGCTGTCGCCGGCAAGGGTGAAGTGGGCGCCGTTCGGTGCCTCGACGACCCCGTCGACCATCATGCGGTTGAGGACGAGGGACTGCAGGGGGACGGACTTGACGAGTTCCTCGGTCTCGACGATGCGTTCGACCGAGACGTACCGCTTCTCGGCAGCCAGGCAGTACAGGTCGTCGAAGTAGGGGTCGACGCCGGTGTAGGCGGCGTTGCCGTGCGCATCGCCGAGGTTCAGATGCACCAGGGACGCATCGAGATTCAGCGCCGGCATCGCGATCAGCGTCTCGGCCTCGCCCGACTCGTGGGGGTACGGCGAGGTGACGGTCTGCAGCTCGCCCTCCCAGAAGTCGACGACGGCCGAGCCCAGGCCGGCGCGGATCGGCAGGAACGGCAGCCGGGCGGCGGCCGCCTCGAGGCCGCACTTGACCATGCCCTCGTCCATCTCCCGCGCGACGATCTCGCCGTTGGTGCGGGCCTTGGCGAACCACGGGTCGTAGAACGGGGCCGAGTCGAGGGAGACGAACCCGTAGTACGCCTTCTTCACCTTTCCGGCCGAGCACAGCAGTCCCAGGTCCGGGCCGCCGTAGGTCACGACCGTCAGGTCCTTCACATCCGAGCGCAGGATCGCGCGGACGAGCGCCATCGGCTTGCGCCGCGACCCCCAGCCGCCGATGCCGATCGTCATGCCGCTGCGCAGCTCGCCGACCACGTCGTCGAGCGACATCCTCTTGTCACGCATGGTGTTTCATGTCTCCTGATCAGTGGTTGGCGCGCGGTTTGCCGGTGGCGACGAACTCGTCCCGGTGCTCGTCCGCGATGCCGGCGAGGTTGAGTTCGAAGGTGAAACCCTGCTCGAATCGGTAGCTTTCCTTCACGTCCACCGGATCGATGCCGTTGATGGCTTCCTTGGCGCACCTGATGACGCGGGTGTCCTTCGCCGCGATCTTCCCGGCGATCTCGCGGGCGGTGGCGTCGAGGTCGGCGCGCGGGACCACCTTGTAGACGGAACCGAAGTGCTCGAGCTGCTGGGCGGTGACGTTCTGCGCCGTGTAGTAGAGGGTTCGCATCATGTGCTGCGGCACGAGCCGGGCGAGGTGGGTGGCGGCGCCGAGCGCGCCGCGGTCCACCTCGGGCAGGCCGAAGACGGCGTCGTCGGAGGCGACGATGACGTCGGCGTTGCCGACGAGGCCGACGCCGCCGCCGACGCAGAACCCGTTCACGGCGACCACGACGGGCACGGCGCAGTCGTAGACGGCGGCGAAGGCGGCGGCGCAGCCGCGGTTGGCGGCGATGAGGGCGTCGTGCCCGTCGGTGGCCTGCATCTCCTTGATGTCGACGCCGGCGTTGAAGCCGCGGCCCTCCGCACGCAGGATCACCACGTGCGTGGCCGGATCCTTGCCTGCGGCCAGGACCGCGTCGGCCAGTTCGAACCACCCCTGGGAGGGGATGGCGTTCACAGGCGGGTAGTCGACGGTGACCGTGGTGATGCCCGCGCCGTCGGTGGTCGAGGTGATGCCCATGGCAGGTTCCTAACGTCTGTACCGAACCAAGCGATTGCTTGGTAAGTTAGCACATGCGGGGCGAAGACCCCAGGGAGCGGAATCGTGGAGGCGGGGCGAGCGTGTCGCCCGGATTCCCCGGCAACGACATCTATTCGAGGAGAAGACATAGTGAGCGGACTGGTCAACGGGCGCGTCGTGATCGTCACCGGCGCGGGGCGCGGCATCGGGCGGGCCCACGCGCTGGCCTTCGCGGCCGAAGGCGCGAAGGTCGTGGTCAACGACATCGGGGCCGGCGCGGACGGTTCCGCGACGGGGGAGAGCCCCGCCGAGCAGGTCGTCGCGGAGATCCGCGCGGCCGGCGGCGAGGCCGTCGTCAACGGTGACGACGTCGCCGACTGGGTCGGCGCGCAGAACCTGGTGCAGACGGCCCTGGACGCCTTCGGGCGGCTCGACGTCCTGGTCAACAACGCCGGATTCCTGCGGGATCGCATGCTCGCCAACATGAGCGAGGAGGAGTGGGACGCGGTGATCCGGGTGCACCTCAAGGGCCACTTCGCCCCGATGCGGCACGCGATGGCGTACTGGCGCGGGGAGGCGAAGGCCGGCAACCCGGTCGACGCCCGCATCGTCAACACCAGCTCGGGCGCCGGCCTGATGGGCAGCATCGGCCAGGGCAACTACGCCGCCGCCAAGGCCGGGATCGCCGCTCTCACGATCCAGGCCGCCGCGGAGTTCGCGCGCTACGGCGTCACCGT
The DNA here is from genome assembly GCF_047782815.1 of Rhodococcus indonesiensis. Classification (NCBI taxonomy): domain Bacteria; kingdom Bacillati; phylum Actinomycetota; class Actinomycetes; order Mycobacteriales; family Nocardiaceae; genus Rhodococcus; species Rhodococcus indonesiensis. Next base: position 765,247 of record NZ_CP180630.1, read on the forward strand.
CAACGCGATCGCGCCGGCCGCGCGGACCCGCATGACCGTGGGCGCGGGCGGCGCGATGGCCGAGTCGATGGCCGCCCCCGAGGAGGGCTTCGACGCGATGGCCCCGGAGAACGTCTCACCGCTGGTGGTGTGGCTCGGCAGCGCCGAGTCGAAGGAGGTCACCGGCCGGGTGTTCGAGGTCGAGGGCGGCAAGGTCTCCGTCGCCGACGGCTGGCGGCACGGCGAGGCGATCGACAAGGGCGAGCGCTGGGATCCGAAGGAACTCGGTCCGGTCGTGGAGAAGCTGATCGCGCGCAGCGAGCCCCCGACCCCGGTCTACGGGGCCTGATCAGTCGTGCGCGCTTTCGGTAGCGTCCGCTACCGAAAGCACGCACGGGTGGGGGCGACTATGCGGGCGAACGGACGATGATGGTGGTGCCGGGGAAGTACGCGGCCAGCTCGGTGCGGGCGTGCTTGAGGGTCGCGGTGCCGTAGCCCTGCTTGCGCAGCTCCGGGTGGACCCAGATCGCGACGTCGACCTCGTGGCCCTGGAGCTCACCGAACGCGAAACCGACCGGCTTGGGTTCGGTGCCGGACAGGTCCTCGGCGACCAGCCACACCGCGGACTCGTCGTCGATGCGCGACAGGCCGGCGGCGCGTTCCTGCTCGACCCGGTCCTCGCCGGCGTCGCCGAGCTGCTCTTCGCACCGCGCGCGGAACAGCTCGCGGTCTCGATCGCTGTTGCTGAACTGACGCAGCCGGAAGTGGGCACCGGTGGCGTACGGACGCTCGGCGGGCGTCCACTTCAGCACCGCGTCGAGGTCGTCGAGCTCCTCCCGGATCTTCTTCCGCTCCGCCTTGGTCAGCCGCCGGAACGGAAGGTTGAGCACCGCCTCGGCGCAGGACTCGTTCGTGTCGAGCAGCCGCGCGACGGTCGTGACGGCCTCGGCTCGGTCGTTGCTCTCGACGATGGCATCGAGGACCTCGTGCCGGCGTTCGAGCGCGCGCAGCAGTGCCGCGGCGATCTCCCGCTTGTCGAGTACCCGGTCGTGGTCGGCGGTTGTCATCGGGTGACATCCCTTCTCGAGAGCAGCTCGACCGGGCACCCCGCTGGTTCGTGCCCGGCCGTGCCGGCTCCCGCGAAGATCACTCGCACACCACCACCGGGATGACCCGATCCGTCCAGGACTGATAATTGTCGAAATCCGCGTACATCGCCACCAGCCGCGGCCAGTAGTGCGACCGTTCCTCGGGCGTCGCCACCCGCGCCGTCATCTGCCGCACCCGCGAGCGCACCTGCACGGTCACCCGCGGATCGGCGCGGATGTTGCGGAACCACAGCGGGTGCTGGGGCAGGCCGCCCTGGGAGGCGACGAGCACCACCCGCTCACCGTCCTCGAGGAACAGCAGGGGAACGGTCCGTGGCTGCCCCGTCTTCCGGCCCGTCGTCGTGAGCAGGCAGACGGGGATGCCCCACGGGAAGGCGCTGCCCACCCGCCACTTTCCACCGATCCGGCCTCCGGTGGCCTGGTAGGCCGCCACGTTGGCGCGCGACATCCACTTGATGATCGGCACGGTCCACTTCGAATCGAGGCCCTTCGGCGCGGCGGCTGGGCTCATGTCAGATCCGCTCGATGATCGTGCCGGTCGCCAGCGCGCCGCCGGCGCACATGGTGATCAGCGCGGTCGACCCGTCGCGGCGCTCGAGCTCGTGCAGGGCGGTGGTGATCAGCCGCGAGCCGGTGGAGCCGACGGGGTGACCCAGCGCGATCGCGCCACCGTTCACGTTGACCTTGTCCATGTCGGGCTCGTGCACCCGGGCCCACGACAGCAGCACCGACGCGAACGCCTCGTTGACCTCGAACAGGTCCAGGTCGCCGATCGTCATCCCGGACTTGTCGAGGACGCGGCTCGTCGCCTGCACCGGACCGTCGAGATGGAATTCGGGTTCGGCGCCGACGAGGGCCTGCGAGACGATCCGGGCCCGCGGCTTCAGGCCCAGCGCGGCGGCGCGGTCGGAATCCATGAGCAGCACCGCGGCTGCGCCGTCGGAGATCTGCGACGAGGTACCGGCGGTGTGGACGCCGCCGTCGAGGACCGGCTTCAGTTTCGCGAGCGACTCCGCGGTCGTCTCGCGCAGACCCTGGTCGCGGGCGACGGTCTGCTTCTCACCGGTGAGGGCGCCCGCCTTGTCGACGACGGGCGCGACGACGGGCAGGACCTCGCGGTCGAAGCGGCCCTCGTCCCAGGCCTGCTTGGCCAGCGTCTGCGACCGGACACCGAGAGCGTCGACGTCCTCGCGGGTGATGCCGCGCCGGCGGGCGATGCGCTCGGCCGCCTCGAACTGGTTGGGCATGTCGATGTTCCACGACTCGGGACGGCGCGGGCCGGCGAGCTCGCCGACGTTCGCGCCGAGCGGCACCTGGGACATGGCCTCGATACCGCAGGCGATGCCGACGTCGATGGCGCCGGTGGCGATGAGCCCCGCGATCAGATGGTTGGCCTGCTGAGCCGACCCGCACTGGCAGTCGACCGTGGTCGCGCCGACCTGCCACGGCAGTCCGGCGTGCAGCCACGCGGTGCGGGTGATGTTGTTGGACTGCGCGCCGGCCTGCGTGACGCACCCGCCGATCACCTGCTCGACAAGGGCGGGATCGAGGCCCGCGCGCTCGAGCAGCCCGCTCTGGGCGGCCCCGAGGAGCTCGGCGGCATGCAGGCCGGCGAGCCAGCCGCCGCGCTTGCCGATCGGGGTGCGTGCCGCCTCGACGATGACTGGTGTGCCCACGGTGGGCTCCTTTCTGATCCTTGTCCTCGCAAAGTAGAACAGGTTTTCGTGGCGGACAAGACTTGGTCCGAATGATCGGGACTTGGCGATTCCTTGGCCTCCGGGCCGCCCTGTGCTTGAATGCTTTTAGAACGTGTTCCACATCACGACCCGGTGCACTCGTCAGGGTAGGAGAGAATTCAGTGGCGCAGCCCAACATCCCCGAAGACATCGACTTCACCGATCCGGATCTCTACGCCGAGCGGATGCCGTTCGAGGAGTTCGCCGAGCTGCGTAGGACCGCCCCCGTCTGGTGGAACAAGAAATCCCCGGACGTCGGCGGGTTCCACGACGAGGGATTCTGGGTCGTGTCCCGGCACGAGGAGGTCCGTGAGGTCTCCCGCCGCAGCGACGTGTTCTCCAACTGGGAGAACACCGCGATCCCGCGATTCAACGACGACATCCCGCGCGAGGCCATCGAACTGCAGCGGCACGTCCTGCTCAACAAGGACGCCCCCGAGCACACCAAGCTGCGCAAACTCGTCGCCCGCGGCTTCACCCCCCGCGCCATCAACGGTCTCCGGGCCGAGCTGAACGCCCGCGCGAAGAAGATCGTCGAGGACGCGTGCCAGGCCGGCCGGGGCGACTTCGTCACCCAGGTCGCCGCGGAACTGCCCCTGCAGGCCATCGCCGAACTGATCGGCGTCCCGCAGGAGGACCGGGACAAGATCTTCGAGTGGTCGAATCAGATGACCGGCTACGACGACCCGGACAACACCGCCGACCCCGCGGCCGCGTCGATGGAGGTCCTCGGCTACGCGTACCAGATGGCTGCCGCGCGCAAGGAGTGTCCGGCCGACGACATCGTCACCACGCTGATCGAGGCGGACATCGACGGGGACGAGCTCTCACCCGAGGAGTTCGGCTTCTTCTTCATCGTGCTCGCCGTCGCCGGCAACGAGACCACCCGCAACGCGATCACGCACGGCATGGCGGCATTCCTCGACAATCCCGAGCAGTGGGAGATCTTCAAGCGGGACCGGCCGAAGACCGCGGCCGACGAGATCATCCGCTGGGCCACGCCGGTCATCTCGTTCCAGCGCACCGCCCTCGAGGACACCGAACTCGGCGGGCAGACGATCCACAAGGGTGACCGCGTCGTGATGCTGTACGCGTCGGCGAACAACGACGAGGAGGTGTTCGACAACCCCCGGACGTTCGACATCCTGCGAGATCCCAACCCGCACCTCGCCTTCGGCGGAACCGGTGCGCACTACTGCCTCGGCGCCAACCTGGCGCGGATGGAGATCGACCTCGTCTTCAACGCGATCGCCGACTACATGCCCGACATCGCCAAGGTCGCCGACCCGCGCCGGTTGCGGTCCGGCTGGCTCAACGGACTCAAGGAGTTCCGGGTGGACTACAGGACGGAGGGCGGCTGCCCCGTCGAGCACTGACCGGATGCGACGGCGCGGGAGATCGGAATCCTTCCGCGTCGCCGTGCCTTCCGCAGGCTCCGGTCGTCCTTCGAATCCCGGCGGTTCCCGGATCGGCGCGCGGAGGGACGGCGGACGGAAGGGGAGTACCGCAGAAACCGACGACATGGGTGCACCCCGCCGAAATTGGGGGTGAGGGCGGGGTGCCCGGCCACAGTATTCGGCCCGCCGGGGCCCGGTAACTTCCGGTCCTGCTGACCGGGACCGGGCGGGCCGAACCGCGGAGATCTCGCGTGCAGCAGGGCCCGTGTCTGGTGTTCCACCCAGTGAGACGCCTTCTCCCGTGCGCCGCGGTTGCGGAAATAGTGTCACGTGCTCCCCGGAACGGAATCGGCGAAAGGCTTCGAGCATGGTGGATTGGGCAGAGGAATGCGACGTCCTCGTCGTGGGATCCGGGGCGGGAGGCTGCTGCGGCGCCTACACCGCCGCCCGTGAGGGACTGTCGGTCGTCCTGGTCGAGGCCTCCGAGTACTTCGGCGGCACGACCGCCTACTCCGGCGGCGGTGGGGTCTGGTTCCCCACCAACGCCGTGCTGCGACGGGCCGGCGACGACGACACCATCGACGACGCCCTGACCTACTACCACGCGGTCGTCGGCGACCGCACCCCCCGCGACCTGCAGGACGCCTACGTCCGCGGCGGCGCACCCCTGATCGACTACCTCGAGGCCGACGAGGACATCGAGTTCACCGCCTACCCGTGGCCGGACTACTTCGGCAAGGCTCCCAAGGCCAGCGCGAAGGGTCGCCACATCGCACCGACCCCGCGGTCCGTCGTCGACGACCCGGAACTCAACGAATCCGTCCGCGGGCCGCTGGGTCGCGAGCGCAACGGGGATCCTTTGCCGGACAAGCTGATCGGCGGACGTGCCCTCATCGGCCGGTTCCTGCTCGCCATGCGCAAGTACCCGAACGTGCAGTTGCACCGGAACACCGCGCTCGAGGAACTCGTCGTCGAGGACGGCGCCGTGGTCGGCGCGATCGTCTCCCACGGCGACCAGCGTCGGGCGGTGCGGGCCCGCAAGGGCGTCGTGCTCGCCGCCGGCGGATTCGACCACAACGACGAGATGCGCGCGCAGTACGGCGTCCCCGGCGCGGCCCGCGATTCGATGGGGCCGTGGTCCAACCTCGGCAAGGCGCACCAGGCGGCCATCGCGATCGGCGCCGACGTCGACCTGATGAGCGAGGCGTGGTGGTCGCCGGGGCTGACCCACCCCGACGGGCGCTCGGCCTTCGCGCTGTGCTTCACCGGCGGCATCTTCGTCGACCAGGACGGCAACCGCTTCACCAACGAGTACGCGCCCTACGACCGGCTCGGCCGCGACATCATCGCCCGGATGGACAAGGGCGAGATGACGCTGCCGTTCTGGATGATCTACGACGACCGGGGCGGCGTCGTGCCGCCGATCGCGGCGACGAACGTCCCGCTCGTGGAGACCGAGAAGTACGAGGCGGCGGGACTGTGGAAGACCGCCGACACGCTCGCCGAACTCGCCGGGCAGATCGGAGTGCCGGCCGAGGCGCTCGAAGCGACCGTCGCGCGGTTCAACCGCCTCGCCGCCACCGGCGTCGACGAGGACTTCGGCCGCGGGGACGAGCCCTACGACGTGGCGTTCACCGGCGGCGGCTCGGCGCTGGTCCCGATCGAGAAGGGCCCGTTCCACGCCGCGCAGTTCGGCATCTCGGACCTCGGCACCAAGGGCGGCCTGCGCACCGACACCGTCGGCCGCGTGCTCGACGGCGCCGGGACGCCCATCGCCGGGCTGTACGCGGCGGGCAACACGATGGCCGCCCCGAGCGGCACCGTCTACCCCGGCGGCGGCAACCCGATCGGCACCAGCGCGCTGTTCGCCCATCTGGCGGTCCGGCACATGGCCGGAGCGTAGGAACGCCGCCACTCGTCCGGTCCCGCTCAGTGGGTCCTGCGTCACACTCGGAGCACTCCGTCCGTACGGTTCACATCGACGAACCGTAGGAGTTTTCATGAGTACATCGTTCGCACCCGAACGGACACCCTCGACCCGTGCCGAACGCCGCTACGAGCGGACCCGACCCGTGTGGGCGGTGGTGGCCATTCTCATCGCCGTCGAAGTCATCAGCGCATTCGAGACGTCGATGATGTACGCGGCGCTGCCGACGTTCGCCCGGGTCTTCGAGGCGGACGCCTCCGCGGTCGGGTGGACCGTGACGGCGTTCCTGCTGGTGGCGGCGGCCTCGGCGGCGGTGTGCGGCCGGCTCGGCGACATGTACGGCCGCGAACGGGTGCTGATGTTCGTGCTGGCCTGCGCCGCCACCGGCTCCGTCGTCAGCATGGCGTTCGGGACCCTCGAGGCCATCATCGCCGGCCGGGCGATCCAGGGGGTGGCGGGCGCGATCCTGCCGCTGTGCATCGGGCTCGCCCGTGAGCATCTGCCTGCGGAACGCGTCCCGATGGCCGTCGCACTGATCTCCGGGTCCGCCGTCGCGGCCGGGGCCGCCTCCCTGCTTGTCGCCGGCATTCTCATCGACCTCGGCGACTGGCGGTACATCTTCGTCGTCGCCGCGGCCTACGCCCTCGTCTGCCTGTTCCTGGTCGAGGCCGTACTGCCGTGGCGGCGTCGCAGCCACCATCGGCAGCCGATCGACGTCGTGGGCGCGACCGGCCTGGCGACGGCCGTGGCCGCCGTCCTGTTCGGGTTGACCCAGAGCCGCGCCTGGGGCTGGAGCGACGGCCGCGTCCTCGCACCGATCGTCGTCGGTGCGGCGATCTTCGCCTGGTGGGTGTGGTGGGAGCTCGGCCGGCCGTCCCCGATCGTGAACCTGCGCCTGCTCGCCGAACGCAACGTCGCGCTGACGATGCTCGCCGGGGTGGCCCTCGGTGTCGGGCCGATCGGGGTCGGGACGATGATCATCCCGATCATCATGCAGAGCCCCACCTCCGCGCCGTTCGGCCTGGGACTCTCACCCACCTACGCCGGAACGCTGTCGTTCGTCGGCGCGATGATCGGCATGGCGTTCACGCCCGTCGCCGGCCGGATCGCCGCCGCGGTGGGGGCACGGTCGTCGCTGCTGCTCGGCAGCGCGGTCTTCCTCGTGGCGTGCGCCGGATTCTTCTTCTTCCGGGCCTCGGTGATCGGGATGACGCTGCTGGTCGTGGCCGTCTCGGTGGCGACGGCGTTCGCGTACACCGCGCTGCCGAATCTGCTCGTCGAGTCCGTCCCGGAACACAACACGAGCGAGATGGCCGGCAGCCAGACCGTGCTGCGCACCGCCGCGTCGGCCGTGGGCACCTCGGTGGCGTCCCTCCTGCTCGCGTCCCTGGTGGTGCCGGGGACAGCCACGCCGACGGTCGCCGCACTCGGGGCCGTCTGCACGATGCTGGTGCTGTCCTGCGCCGTGACGATCGTGCTGGGCGCGGCGATCAGGTATCGCCGCGCGTGACGCCCTGCACCTCCAGCAGCGCCAGATCGCCGGGCACGTCGACGTCTCCCGGATCCGCCAGGCCCGTGCAGTCGAGCCGGCGCACCCGGTCGCGGTGGCCGGCGAGGAATCGCCGGGCGCCCTCGTCGCCGACGGCCTCCCGGGCCGCCACCTCGGCATCAGGCCGGTCGAACACCACGGGATGGCCGGGGCGGTCGCCGAACGTCGGCAGGGTGATCGTGCCGGGGCGGTGCGCGGCCAGCACGGTCCGGACGAGTTCGGCGGTGATGCCGGGAAAGTCGACGACGGTCAGGGCGATCACGTCGTGGCCCGTCGCGGCGTCCACGCCGCACCGCAGTGACGTCGACATCCCCTCGGCCCAGCGCGGATTGACGACGGTGCGGACGCCCGGCGGACACGCGGCGACGACGTCGTCGGCGTAGGCGCCGGCGACCACCGTGATCTCGTCGCAGCCCCCGGCGGTGAGCGCGGTCACCACGGTGTGCAGCAGGGGGCGGCCGCGGTGGGGGAGCAGCGCTTTCGCGCGTCCGCCCAGTCGCGTGCCGCCCCCCGCGGCGAGGACGATCCCGGCGACGGTCATGGCCGGACCCTAGCCGCGCGCCGCCTCGGCTGCGGGGCGAACCGTCTTCATGGCCCGTTCGACCTCCCAGAAGGCGCGCAGCGACGCGATCCGGCCGTCGTCGTCCACGCGGTAGACGAACACGCCCTCGGCGTCGATCACGTTGCCGCCGAGGGTGGTGCGGATGGTGCCGATGTTGACGCATTCGTCGCCGCACACCAGCACGTCGTCGACGAGGAATTCGAGCCGGTCGGTGTTCGCGATGGTCATGTCGTAGAAGCGCGAGATCGCCTCCCGGCCGTGGTGCCCCTTGCCCTCCGGGTCGAAGCCGGACGGACCGACCGGGTCCTCGACGACCCCGTTCTCGGCGAACAGTGCCAGCCACTCGTCCTTGCGCCTGCCGGCGGCCGCGGCCTGGGACGCCCGCGCGGCCACCCGCGCCGGGTGTTCGTCGCTCATGCCTGCTCCCTTCGATGGATGTACTTGTCGGCGAAGCTGCGCAGGGACTCCTGCTTCGCCTCGAGGGGACTGTCGAAGCCGTGCCCGTCGAAGATCCACGGCACCACGATGATGTCGGTGACCCCGGCGTCCTCTAGTTCGGCGTACCCCGCGCCGCCGAACCGGTCGACGCACACGGCCTGGATCTCGAACGGCTCGTCGGCGCGGCCGTAGCCGGCGCGCAGGTCGCGCAGGCGCGCGATCACGTCGACGAGGTCGTCGAAGCGGATCATCGCCGAGGTCCAGCCGTCGCCGATCCGGGCCGCGCGGCGCAGCGCGACGTCGGTGTGGCCGCCGATGTAGAACGGCACCGGTGCGCTGGGGGCGGGGCTCATCTGCAGGCGGTCGAAGTCGAAGAACTCGCCGTGGTGTTCGACCATGCCGCCGCCGAGGATGAGCCTGATGACCTCGATCATCTCGTCGACCCGCTTGCCGCGCCGCGCGTACGGGACGCCGCACCACTCGAATTCCTCCGGGGCCCAGCCGATTCCCACGCCGAAGCCGAAACGGTTCCCGGTCAGATTGGCCACCGAGCCGACCTGGCGGGCCAGCAGCACCGGGTTGCGGGAGCCGAGCTTGAGGACCTGGGTGTAGAACCGGAGGGTCGACGTGACCGCCCCCATCGCGGCCGCGGCGATCAACGGATCCACCCACGGCGTGTCCTCGGTCCACATCCGTGACCCGTCGGGTGTGTACGGGTAGTCGACGCTCTGCTTCTCCATGTAGAACAGGGAGTCGGGCAGCGCGATCGAGGCGAACCCGCACTCCTCGGCGGTGCGGGCCAGGCCCGCGAGCTGGTCGAGCGGCGTCATCGCGACGCCGACGGTGAAGTCCACCACGGTCCGTGCCTATCGTTCCGGTCGGTCCGAGCCGACGACCCACATCGAGAAGTACTGCGAGCCGCCTCCGTACGCGTGCCCGAGCGCCTTGCGCGCACCGTCGACCTGATGTTCGCCGGCACGGTGCATCACCTGCATCGCCGCCTCGGCGAACCGGATCATGCCGGACGCCCCGATCGGGTTGGACGACAGCACACCGCCGGACATGTTGACCGGCAGCTGACCACCGAGGGCCGTTTCCCCGGACTCGGTGAGCTTCCAGCCGGAACGTTCGGGGGCGAAGCCGAGGTTCTCGAGCCACATCGGTTCGAACCAAGAGAAGGGGACGTAGATCTCGGCGCAGTCGATCTCGGTGAGCGGATCGGTGATGCCCGCGGCCCGCCACAGCGCCGCCGCGGCGATCCGGCCCGCCTCGGGGTTGACCTGGTCGCGTCCGGCGTACGTGGTCGGCTCGGTTCGCATCGCGGTGGCGTGGATCCACGCGACGCCCCGGCCCTGCGCCTCGACCGTCGCGGCCGAGTCCTCGTCGCCGATCACCACGGCGCACGCACCGTCCGACGAGGGGCAGGTCTCGTCGTAGCGGATGGGATCCCACAGCATCTGCGACGCCTGCACCGACTCGAGCGTGATGTCCGGCTGCTTGAGGTGCGCGTAGGGGTTCTTGGCCCCGTTCAGCCGGTCCTTGACGGCTACCATCGCGCCGATGTGTTCGGGGGCGCCGGAGCGCCGGATGTAGGAGCGCACGTGCGGGGCGAAGTAGCCGCCGGCGCCCGCACCGACCGGCATGGTGAACGGCACCGGGGTGGACAGCGCCCACATGGCGTTCGATTCGGACTGTTTCTCCCACGCCACGGCCAGCACCCGTCGGTGCACGCCGGCCTGGACGAGGCTGGCGGCGACGTTGGCGGTGGACCCGCCGACGGACCCGGCGGTGTGGACCCGGAGCATGGGCTTGCCGGTGGCGCCGATCGCGTCGACCATGCCCAGCTCGGGCATCATCACGCCCTCGAACAGGTCCGGGGCCTTGCCGATGACGACGGCGTCGATGTCGTCCCAGCCCACGTCCGCGTCCGCGAGCGCCCGGTCGATCGCCTCGCGGACGAGGCCGGACATGGACACGTCGTGCCGTTTGGCGACGTAGTGGGTCTGTCCCGTGCCGAGGACAGCGGCGAGTTGCTTGCCCATCAGTTGCGTCCCTCCAGAACGGCTACCAGATTCTGTTGCAGCACAGCCCCGCTCGTCGCGTGTGCGAGCGCACGTCCGGCGCGGCCGTCCATGATCGCCTGCGCGGCACAGCCGATGCGTTCGAGTCCGCCGGAGAACATGGGGTTGCCGGTGAGCGGACCGCCGGTCGGGTTGACCGCCGTCGCGGCCGAGAGGCCGAACGCCTCGCGCAGGATCAGCTCCTGATGCGTGAACGGGGCGTGCAGCTCGGCGACGTCGAAGGCGGTGTCCCCGCCGGTCACCGCCGCGGCGGCCGCGGCGGCGGACGGCGCCTGCGTCAGGTCCCGCGAGCCGAAGTTCGGGGTGTCGATGCGGTGCTCGATGCCGGTGATCCACGCCGGGTTCTCGCACAACTCGCGGGCCCGGTCACCGGCAGCGAGCACGACGGCTGCGGCGCCGTCGGTGACCGGGGCGCAGTCGTGTCTCCGCAACGGGTCGGCGACGTAGGGCCGGCCGAGCAGGTCCTCGACCGTGACGTCGCCGCTGATCTGGGCGTTCGGATTGTCCTTGGCGGCGGCCCGTGCGCGTACGGCGACCTCCGCCATGGCTTCTTCCGTCCACTTGCCGGCGTCGAGTCCGAACCGGGCCTGCAGCCCGGCGAGCGAGACGGAGTCGAGGCCGAGCGGTGCGACGAGGTACGGGTCGAGCTGCACGCCGAGGACCTGGCGCAGCGTGCCCGCCGAGGACTTGCCGAAGCCGTACACGAGCGCGGTGTCGACCTCCCCGGTGATCAGCTTGACCCACGCCTCGTACAGGGCCCAGGCAGCGTCCATCTCGACGTGGGACTCGTTGATCGGCGGCACCGCGCCGATCGCGTCCACCGCCGAGATGAACGAGAACGCCCGGCCGGCCAGGTAGTCCGACGACCCCGAGCACCAGAAACCGATGTCGGACTTGGTGATCCCCAGCTTGTCGTAGAGCTCCCGGAAGCACGGGACGAGCATCTCGACGCCGTTGGTGGTGCCGGTGGTCTCGCGCACGTGAGGTGCCTGCGCGAAGCCGACGACTGCGATGTCTGTCATGGTGGGCGCGGCTCCCTTACAGGTGGTGTTCGAAGGTCTCGTAGTCGGCGTCCGGTTCGCCGGTCGGCCGGAAGTACTCGATGTTGCGCAGCGTGTAGCCCCACTCCTCGCGCGGCCGCCACTTCGCCTCCACCCGCATGCCCATGCGCACCTCGGATGCGTCGCACTCGAGGATCAGGTGCAGGAACGGGATGTCGGCACCGTCGAGCAGCACGTAGGCCGCGACGTAGGGCGGCGCGATCTGCTGCCCGAGGAACGGCACGTTGACGATGCAGAACGTGGTCACGATGCCCTTGTCGGACACCTCGACCTGCTCGCGGGTGGGGATGCCGTCGGTGGGGTTCGCGCCGCGCGGCGGGATGTAGACCTTGCCGCCGGGGCCGGTGCGCCCGCCGATCAGTCTGCCCTCGGCCAGCCCTCGCAGGTAGTAGGACTCCTCGGACGAGGCGCTGTGCGTGTAGTGCAGGTCCAGCGGGGTGATCATCATCGTCACCGGTTCACCGGAGTCCTCCGTCCGCACCGTCACGGTGCCGGCCTCGCCGGGTTCGAATCCGGCGATGTCGCGGATGTGACCGACGCGGTCGTCGGCCCAGCGCACCCGCACCCGCATGCCGGTGTGCATGGCGGCCGAGTCGGGGACGTCGACGGCGTGCAGCAGTGTCGTGTCGGCCCCGTCCAGCTGGATCAGCGCCCATGCGAAGGGACGGTCGAACGGCTGGCCCGGCAACGGATCCGGATTCCAGGTCCAGCTGCGTACCGTGCCGCTCTGCCCGACCTCGACGAAGTCGGTGAGCGGTTCGTGGGTGACCGCGTCGAACTCCGGGGGCGGCACGAGGACTCGTCCGTCCGAACCGCGGGCGCCGAGGATTCGTCCGTCACGCAGACCGGTGACGAACGCGCCGACGGTCGGACCCGTGGATCGGGTGTAGTCGAACTTCAGGTTCAGTGGTGCGCTCAGCGGTTTCTCCGCGGTCGCGCTCTTTCCCAGGCTCACAACTTCGAGTAGAACAGGTTCTAGAGACGGTGGCAAGGGTACTGTCCGAGCAGCGGTGCCTTCGGTCCAACCCGAAAGGAATGGTGTGCAATGAAACTGGGTCTGCAGCTCGGCTACTGGGGGGCGCAGCCGCCCGCGAACGCCGGAGAACTCGTCGCGGCCGCCGAGGCGGAGGGCTTCGATGCGGTCTTCGCCGCCGAGTCGTGGGGCTCGGACGCGTTCACCCCGCTCGCCTGGTGGGGCTCGGGCACGCAGCGGGTGCGGCTCGGCACGTCCGTCGTGCAGATCTCCGCTCGTACCCCCACCAGCTGCGCCATGCACGCCCTCACCCTCGACCATCTCAGCGGTGGCCGGCACATCCTGGGCCTCGGCGTGTCGGGCCCCCAGGTCGTCGAGGGATGGTACGGCGAGCCGTTCGCCAAGCCGCTCGCCCGCACCCGCGAGTACGTCTCGGTGGTGCGCAAGGTGCTGGCCCGCCGCGAGCCGGTGACCAACCCGGGCCCGCACTACCCGCTGCCGTACGACGGTCCCGGTACCACCGGACTCGGCAAGCCGCTCAAGCCGATCACGCACCCGCTGCGTGACGACATCCCCATCTGGATCGGCGCCGAGGGACCGAAGAACGTCGCACTGAGCGCCGAGATCGCCGACGGCTGGCTGGCCATCTACTACTCGCCGCGCCTGGCCCCGATGTACGACGAGTGGCTCGACGAGGGCTTCTCCCGTCCCGGCGCCCGGCGCACCCGCGCGGACTTCGAGATCGCCGCGACCTGTCAGGTCGTCGTCACCGACGACCGGGCGGGGACCGTCGCGGGCCTCAAACCCGTCACCGCCCTGTACGTCGGAGGCATGGGCACCCCCGAACTGAACTTCCACGCCCAGGTGTACCGGCGGATGGGCTACGGCGACGTCGTCGACGAGGTGACCAGGTTGTTCCGCGCCGGCCGCAAGGACGAGGCCGCCGCCGCGATCCCCGACGAGATGGTCACCGAGACGATGATCGTCGGCGACCGCGACGAGGTCCGCGCCGGGGTGAAACGCTGGTCCGACGCGGGCGTGACGATGCTGCTGGTGAGCTGCCACGACGCCGAGCACGTGCGTTCCCTGGCGGACGTCGTCCTGCGGTGATCTCCGGCGCCCCTCCCGCTGTTGCTGCGTGACCGAATGTCACACCGGTTCGATGTGATCGACCCGATGTGACATTCGGTCGGCGGGGGGGGTGGGTGGGTGAGGGGGTGTCAGGCGCCGGTGAACTTCGGGGCCCGCTTCTCGGTGAAGGCGCGCGGGCCCTCCTTGGCGTCGGCGCTCTTGAAGACCTCGGCGCCGAGTTTCGCGTCGATCCTGAACGCCTCTTCCTCGTGCATGCCCTCGGTGTCGCGGATGGTCTTCAGGATGGCCTGGACGGCGAGGGGGCCGTTGGCGGCGATGGTGCCGGCGATCTCGAGGGCCTTGTCGAGTGCCCGACCGTCCGGGACGACGTGGCCGATCAGGCCGATCTCCTTCGCCTCGGGGGCCGTGACGTGCCGGCCGGTGAGCAGGATGTCGGCGGCGATCGTGTAGGGGATCTGACGGACGAGCCGCACCGCCGAGCCGCCGAGCGGGAACAAGCCCCATTTGGCTTCGGAGACACCGAATTTCGCGCTCTCTCCGGCGACCCTGATGTCGGTGCCCTGGAGGATCTCGGTGCCGCCGGCGATGGCCGGTCCCTCCACCGCGGCGATCAGCGGTTTGGTGAGGCGGCGGCCCTTGAGCAGGGCGGGCAGCCTGGACAGGTCCCATCCTCCGCCGCCCCGCTCATCCTGCTCGAACTTGTCGCCCGGGGCGGACCGGTTCATCGCCTTGAGGTCGGCGCCCGCGCAGAACGCGCCGCCGGCGCCGGTCAGGACGGCCACCCGGATCTCCGGATCGTTGTCGACGCGGTCCCACGCCTCGGCCATGATGGCCATCATCTCGCCGGAGAGCGCGTTGCGCGCTTTGGGGCGGTTCATAGTGACGATCAGGACCGGTCCGCGCTGTTCGACGAGGCAGTGCGGAGCGTCTGCCGAAATGCCGGAAACTTCCGATGCGGTGGTGGACACTGAGGACTCCTGCGGGGTTGTGAACTGGATCTCATTCGGGTCTTGTCAGAAACGGTAACACGTTCTACTTTTGTGTCGTGGCCCTTAACATCGCAGACCTCGTAGAGCACGCAATCGACCTCGTCCCCGACCGCGTCGCGCTCGCGTCGGACGGACGTGAGGTCACCTACGCGCAGCTGGAGGAGCGCGCCAACCGGCTCGCCCACTATCTGCAGGAACAGGGCGTGCAGCCCGGTGACAAGGTGGGTATCTACTCCCGCAACACCATCGAAGCCATCGAGGCGATGGTCGCGGTGTTCAAGATCCGTGCCGTGATGGTGAACGTCAACTACCGGTACGTCGAGAACGAGTTGCAGTACATCTTCGACAACTCGGACATGGTCGCGCTCGTCCACGAGCGTCGCTACTCGGACAAGGTCGCCGCCGTCCTGCCGCACTGTCCGCAGATCCGTACCGTCGTCGTGGTCGACGACGGCACCGATCTCGACTACTCGGGCTACGGTGGCGTCGACTACGAGTCCGCCCTGGCGCAGGGTTCACCCGAGCGTGACTTCGGCGAACGCAGCGCCGACGACCTCTACATCCTCTACACCGGCGGCACCACCGGCAGCCCCAAGGGCGTGATGTGGCGCCAGGAGGACGTGTGGCGCGTGCTCGGCGGCGGAATCAACTTCATGACGGGCGAATACGTCGCCGACGAATGGGAACTCGCCAAGACCGGTGCCGCGGGTGCGCCGCTGGTCCGCTTCCCGATTCCCCCGCTCATCCACGGCGGTGCCCAGTGGGCGGTGCTGCAGTCGCTGTTCAGCGGCGGCAAGGTGATCATGCATCCCGAATTCGACGGCCACGAGGTGTGGCGGGTCATCGAGGAACACAAGGTCAACGTCATCTTCATCACCGGTGACGCGATGGGCCGCCCGATGCTCGACGCCCTCGAGAGCGGCCGTCCGGGAACCGGTGAGAAGTACGACCTGTCGTCGCTTTTCGCGATGGCGTCCAGCGCCGCCCTGTTCTCCCCTGCGCTGAAGGAGCGCTTCCTGGACCTGATGCCCAATACTGTCGTCACCGACTCGATCGGTTCGTCCGAGACCGGCTTCGGCGGACTCGGCATCGTCGCCAAGGGCCAGGCCCACACGGGTGGCCCCACCGTCAAGATCGACGCCTCCACGGCCGTGATCGACGACGACGGGAATCCGGTCGAGCCGGGATCCGGTCAGGTGGGTGTGCTCGCCCGCAAGGGCCACATCCCGATCGGCTACTACAAGGACGAGGTCAAGACCAAGGCGACCTTCCGCGAGTACCACGGCATCCGCTACTCCATCCCGGGCGACCACGCGCGGGTCGAGGCCGACGGCACCGTCACCATGCTCGGCCGCGGCTCGGTCTGCATCAACACCGGCGGCGAGAAGGTGTTCCCCGAAGAGGTCGAGGGCGCTCTGAAGGCTCACCCCGATGTGTTCGACGTCCTCGTCGTCGGCGTGCCGGACGAGCGCTGGGGGCAGCGCGTGTCCGCCGTGATCGCTCCCCGGCCCGGCGCCCGGCCGGCGCTGGCCGACCTCGTCGAGGTGACCCGGACCCAGATCGCCAGCTACAAGATCCCGCGCAGTGTCTGGTACGTCGATGCCATCAAGCGCTCCCCGGCCGGCAAGCCCGACTACCGGTGGGCCAAGGAACAGACCGAGCAGCGCACAGCGGACGACCACTACACCAACGGCTCCGCTGCGGCGAGCTAGAAGGGACCGGGATGCACACCGATCTCAGCAGGAAATTCGGAATCCAGTACCCGATCTTCGGGTTCACCCCGTCCGAGCACGTCGCCGCCGCGATCAGCCGGGCCGGTGGTCTCGGCGTCCTCGGCTGCGTCCGGTTCAACGACCCGGCCGAACTCGACGACGTCCTCACATGGATGGACGAGAACACCGACGGCAAGCCCTACGGGGTCGACATCGTGATGCCCGCGAAGGTCCCCACCGAGGGTTCCGCCGTCGACCTCGACAAGCTCATCCCCGCCGAGCACCGTGCCTTCGTCGAGCGCACCCTCGCCGAACTCGGCGTGCCGCCGCTCGACGAGTCCGCCGAACACGCAGCCGGTGTCCTCGGATGGCTGCATTCGGTTGCCCGCTCGCACGTCGACGTCGCGCTCGGGCACCGGCCGGCCCTCATCGCCAACGCGCTCGGCTCCCCGCCGAAGGACGTGATCGACCTCGCCCACGAGAAGGGGGTGCCCGTCGCGGCGCTCGCCGGGGCGGTCGAACATGCCCGGCGGCACGTCGAGAACGGCGTGGACATCGTCATCGCCCAGGGCTACGAGGCGGGCGGTCACACCGGCGAGGTGGCGTCGATGGTGCTCTGGCCCGAAATCGTCGACGCCCTAGGTGATTCCGCGACGGTCCTTGCCGCCGGCGGAGTCGGGTCCGGCCGGCAGATCGCCGCCGCGCTCGCGCTCGGGGCATCCGGGGTGTGGATGGGCTCGTACTGGCTGACCACCTCCGAATACAAGCTCGGCGCCGCCGCGGCCGGTCCGTCGTCGGTCCAGCGAGCGCTGCTCGGCGCGTCGTCGTCCGACACGGTGCGCTCGCGGATCTACTCGGGCAAGCCCGCCCGCCTGCTCAAGACCAAGTGGACCGAGGCGTGGTCGAAGCCCGACGCGCCGTCGCCACTGCCGATGCCGTTGCAGAACCTGCTCGTGAGCGAAGCCCACCAGCGGATCGCCGCCGCGGACGACCCCGAGGTCGTCGCGATGCCCGTGGGGCAGATCGTCGGCCGGATGAACGAGATCCGGCCGGTGGCGGAGATCATGGCCGAGCTCGTCGAGGGGTACGAGCAGGCCGTCGACCGGCTGAACGCGGCCCGGTGACGGACCGGTGGTGACCGCCTACGATCCCTTCGATCCGCAGTTCCTGGCCGACCCCTACCCGGCCTACCGGACGCTGCGGGACGAGGATCCGGTGCACCACCACGTCGGCGCCCGGAACGGCATCCCGCCGTTCTGGGCGCTGTCCCGTTTCGAGGACGTCTGGAACGCGGTGCGCGACACCGACCCCTACTCGTCCGCGCAGGGATTGACCTTCGTGCCCGACGAGATCGGGAAGCTGGGTCTCGCCCCGACGATCGTCATGCTCGACCCGCCGCGGCACGGACAGCTGCGTGGACTCGTCGCGAAGGGCTTCACGCCCCGACGCGTCGCGGCGCTCGAGGACTCGGTGCGCGGATTCGTCCGGGCGCTGCTGGATTCGTTCGCGGACCGGCGCGAGGTGGATCTGCATCGTGAGTTCTCCTCGCCCGTACCGACGTTCGTGCTGGCCGAGTTGCTCGGGGTGCCGGCAGCCGACCGGACGCGATTCGATCCGTGGGTCGCCGCCCTCACGGCGCTGCAGGACTCCGGGTTCGACCTGAACGCCATGAGCGCCCCCGATGCCGTCGCCGAGATGTTCGAGTACTTCGCCGGGTTGATCACCGAGCGCCGTCGCGCACCCGGCGACGACCTGATCAGCGCGTTGACCGAAGTCGAGTCCGACGGCGAACTGCTCACCGACTGGGAGATCCTCGGCTTCTGCTTCGTCCTGGTCGCCGGAGGCAACGACACCACCGGCAATCTGATCTCGCACGCGGTGATGCTGCTCGACACTGACCACCGTCAGCGCGCCCTCGTCGTCGACGAGCCCGCCCGGATCCCGGGGGCAGTCGTCGAGACGCTTCGCCTCGAGGGATCGGTGCAGGGACTGGCGCGGACCACCACGCGCGACGTCGAACTGCACGGCGTCACGATTCCAGCAGGGGAGAAGGTGATGATGCTCTACGGCGCGGCGAATCGGGACGAACGCGAATTCGGGGACACCGCAGAGCAGTTCGACATCACCCGCTCGATTCCGCGGCACCTCGGTTTCTCCAGCGGCCCCCACTTCTGCATCGGCTCACACCTGGCGAAGTTGCAGTCCCGGGTCGCCCTCGAGGAGTTGCTGGCCCGTTGTCCGCACGTGTCGGTCGATCCGGCATCGGGGGTGCGCCTGCAGTCGTCGTTCACGCGCGGATGGGTGAGCCTGCCCGCGCTGCTCGGGTAGGACCCGGCTGTTCACGGGTGCACCTCGACGACCCCGCGCGCACCACGTTCGGCATCGACCATCGCGTGCGAGACGAACGGGTATCGGCCCGCCTCGGGGAACTCGAGTTCGACGAACCCGCCCTGAGCCGGCGCGAGTCCCAATGTCTGCGCCCCTCCGGCACCCGGACGCAGACGGTAATCGCCCTCGGTCCAGACGGTGTCGAACTGCCCGCCCACGACATGGAACGCCGTGCCTCGGTTGGGTCCGGCCGCCATCACCCAGATCCGTACCCGCTCGCCGACGCGGGCGGGCAGCGGCACGTGGTCGTACTGGTTCGCGTAGCCGTTGAACACCACCAGATCCGGTGCCTCGGCGCCGATCTTGGCCGCGTCCGCCTCACCCGCCCCCGGACCGAGATACATCTCCGACTGCACCAGTACGTATTCGCGGTCCACCGGCGGGAGGTCCGGGGGATCGATGACGACGGCGCCGAACATCCCGTTCGCGATGTGCACGGACATCGGCATCGTGGCGCAGTGGTACAGCCAGATGCCGGCCCGCGTCGCGGTGAACCGGTAGACCAGCGACTGACCGGGATCGATGGTGCGCATCGGCCCGTCGGGGGCGAGCGCCCCGGCGTGGAAGTCGATCGAGTGCCCGATCGACCCGTCGTTGACCAGCGTGATCTCGAAGACGTCGCCGACCTTGCCGTGCAGGGTCGGGCCCGGCGCGGTACCGCCGAACGTCCACAGTCGCTGGGTGATTCCGGGGGCGACGGGACGCTCCGATTCGGTCACCGCCAGGGTGATGCGGTGCTCCGGTGTCGGCGCGGGTAGCGCCGGGTCGTGCGGGACGAAGTCCGGTTCCGGTTCCGCACCGAGACTGCGAGTGACGTCGGCGGCGGCGAGCGACGTACCGGCCGTCGCCGCAGCATGATCGGCGTGCGCGTCCGGTGCGTGCGCGCCGGTCGCGCGGATCCGGAGCGTCATGCCCATCTGCCGGTGGCCGGCGACCGAGCACCACCCGTCGACGTCGCTGCCGATCACACCGGCGTCGAGGGTGGCGGAATCGCCGGGAGCGAGGCGCTCGGTTCGGCTTCCGTCAGCCAGAACGAGGTCGTGCCGATCCGAACCGGAATTGGTGAGGGTGACGACGAGGCGGTTTCCGGCGGGAACGTCGATCACATCCGGGACGAACCGCATCCCTTCGATGCGGACCTGCGCTTGCGTGGTGACGCCCGTGACCTCGACCGCCTCCGCACGCACGGTGGAGATGCCTGCCGCCGCCGGGTCCGCCGCGACGCCCGCGGCTGCGGCCACCACGACGACACCGAGGCCCGCGGCGGCCACACCGAGACGGCGCCGGGCGGGGATCGGCTCGGGCCTGCCGAGCCGCGACGGCGTGCCCTTGGCCCGGCGTCCGGCCACCACCGCGCGCCCCGCGAGCGGAAGAAACGCGGCAAGGGCGACGAGAACCAGCATCGACGCCAGGACGCGCACCAGGCTCGGCACCGGGAGCACACACAGCACCAGGCCCCCGTTGGCCACCGCGACGCGCCACGCCGCGCCGCGTTCGAGTTCCATCGTTGCGGCCTGCACAGCCGCCCGCCCCCCGATGACCACCGGGAGCAGGTACGTCAGCGCCCCGAGCAGCACCTGGACGAGGAAGCCGGCGAGCAGGGTTCCGGTGGCCGTGCCGATGCGCCCAGCGGCGGCCGTCCAGCCGGGTGCGGTGGCCAGCGCGACCGCCACGTAGGCGGCGCTCACCAGGAACCAGGTCACCCCGGCGAGGACGGACATCGTCGCGAAGTCGGTGGGTGTGCGGCGACGGATCTCGGCGAGGTGCGGTTCGAGCACGTACACCGCGGCGGCGAGGTAGGTGAGTGCGCCCGCCGCCGCGAGTACGGTGCTGCCCATGATCGTCCCGGCCACCCCGGCGGCGAGCCCGGCGGCGAGAACGGGCAGACCGTGCCGCGCCGCCGTCTCCACCCGCGGCGCCACCCGGGTGCGCAGCATCGTCGGCCACAGGGTGACGAGGGTGCCGAGCACGGTCAGTCCCATCCACCCGAACAGATTGATTCCGGCATGCGCGACGACGAACCGCTCGTGCAGCGTCCCCGGCAGTGCGTCGTTCGCCATCGCGGCGCCGAGACCTGCCCCCAGCGGCAGCAGGGCGGATGCCACGATGTAGAAGCGGACGGTCTCTCCGAAGCGTGACGGGAGCGCGGTCCGTAGGTGCCGGACCAGGATCACGGCGTGTATCACGGCGATCGCCGCCACCGTGACGCTGCCGGCGAGCACCAGCGGCCACCAGCGGCCGAGCATGCCCGCGACGACCGCAATCGCGCCGGCGTTGAACACGACCAGCCGCAGTGCTTCGGGGCGACGGCTCGTCGCCGGTGGGCGGCGCAGCAGGGCGTCCGCGAAGTGCCGGCTCCAGACGAGGACGGCGTTGCTCGCCGCACCGAGTCCGAGCAGATGTACCAGCAGCCACCCGGACATCGGCACGAACCGATGGCCGAGCGCGACGACGACGAGCGCGACGAACCACGCGAACACGACCGTCCCCGCACGCAGATGCCAGCCGCCGCGGCTCATGCCGGCACCTCCGTCCGCACCGGTCGCAGTGCCGAGCACGCGGCCACCGCGAGGAAGGCGAGCACCGCGACGATGTTCAGCACTCCGCCGACGGTGACGGCCCATCCGACACCGCGGACGTCCCCGACCGCCACGCGGAGCAGCAGCGAGGCGTGCAGCAGCACCGCGGGACCGTACATGGCGGGCCGGTACGGCAGGGGCCGTCGCACCACGGCCGGGAGAACGATCGGGGCGTGGGCGAAGATCATCGACAGCACGAAGCCGAGCGTCACCGCATGCACGACCGCGTCGTACCCGCCGCCCGCCCGCACCGGGCCGACGAGCAACCACGTCAGTCCCGCCGCAGCCAGCCACCAGTACCCGGCGAGCAGGCACACCGCCGTGAACCGGATCTGTCCGGCCGCGCGGACCGTGCGGCGGGCCACGTCGAACCGGGCCAGCCAGGCGACGAGGGCCAGCAGCGCGGCGCCGAACAGGGGATACCCCACGGACGGCCACAACAGGGAGGTGAGCGTACCGGCTACGACAGCCCCTGCGCTCGCCACCAGGAGCTGCTCCGCGTGCGTGCCGATCATTGCGACCCGCGCGAGTTCGAGGCGTTCCCCCGCGATCGTGAGCACGAGGAAGCCGGCGAACCACGGCAGCAGGTCGGGGACGGACACGCCGCCGAGCCACAGCAGCGCGCCGCCCGTCGCGAGGACCGCGCCGGCGGCTTGTGCCACCACCGCGACGTCCTCGGTGCGTCGCCACAGCGGCACGTACACCGCGACGAGCAGGGCGCTGCCGGCCACGAGGAGGCCGTCGGCGAGCCCTCGGGGGGCCGGGGTGACGAGCAACAGACCGCCGGCGCCCAGGCAGGTCGGTGCGGAGTACCCCCAGCGGCATCCCAGTGCGACAGCGCGTTCGAGGGCGACCACTGTGCCGACGAAGCCGAGCACCAGCACGACGCCGTGGACCTCGGGGAGTCGGTCGCTGTCGAGGGGAGCGGGCACACCGAGCAGCAGCAGTGCGGCGTCGAGGCCGGCGAGAAGGGCCACTCCGCCCGGAAGGAGCAGCAGCGCGCGTTTCGGAACGGGACGTTCGTTCACGGCTGTCGCCCGGAGGATCGTGCCGGGGCGGCGGGCGCGGGCAGGAAGAGCCGGCACGCGCCGGGTTCGGCAAAGGGCATCAGATCCAGCCCCGGCCCGGTGGGAGCGCCGAGTTCGGCGAGGACGCCCTCGACGATGCCGAGGTGGACCTGGCACACGACCCCGGGGAAACGGCGGGCGGCGGCGAGCAGCGGGCACCGGCGGAGCGCGACGCCGCGGAGCGGTCCGTCGTCGACCGGGTCGAAGCCGAGGTCGGTGAGCACGGTCAGCACCGTCCGGTCCGGGTCGTCGGAGCCGCGGTGTTCGCGCACGAGCTCGCGGCCCCAGTCGGTGCCGGCCGCGCGGGCGTCGGACTCGGGAGTGGCACTGGTGCGGGCGAGATGTCCGGCGAGGGCGGTGGCGAGCCCGGCGTAGTCGCGCGCGGAGGGGTCGGCGGCGGGTGCGGGCCGGTACCACCGCGCCGGCCGGCCGCGTCCCCGCGCGGGCTGCGGGCCGACGCTGTCGTGGACGAGCAGACCGAGTTCTACGAGGGCTTCGAGATGCTCGCGCACCGTGTTGGTGTGCAGGGCGAGACGCCCGGCGACATCGCCGACGCGCACGGGTGCGTGGGCGCGTACGTCGCCGAGGACGGTCGCGCGCTGGGCCGACAGCGGCGTCGGCGGAACCGTCGTTGCCGCAGGTGCGGGCCCGAGAATCGGATCACTATTTTCCACGGAAATAACTGTAGTAAATTGGGGGAAGAACAGCCAGGTTCGCCGGCCGCTCCGCTGCCGGAGGAAGGACGAGACGTCATGTCGATCGAGGAAGTCGTGATGGCGACCACCGAAACCGATTCCGCCGCCGTCGCCGCGATCCGCACCCATCACGCGCAACTCGCAGCACGCGTCGCAGAGCTGACGGATGCACTGGTCGCCGCCGTCGCCGAGAATTCCGACACTGCGGCGGCCCGCGCGGACGCGGCCCGATTCCTTCGGGACGAGCTGCTGCCGCACGCGAGGGCCGAGGAAGCCACGCTGTACCCCGCGGCGGCCCGGGACGACGCGGCCCGGCTCCTCGTCGAATCGATGCTGGCCGAGCATCACGTCATCGGTGACCTGGTCGACCGTATCGAGAACGATCCCTCGCCGTTCGCTGCGGCCGCGGCCGGGTACGCCCTGCGGGTGATGTTCGACGCGCATCTGGCCAACGAGAACGACCGGATTCTGCCGGTGGTTGCGGCGGACCCGACCGTCTCACTTGCCGCCGTCACCGAGGGCATGCACGAACTGCTCGGCGACCACGACCTTCGGTCCGCCCAGCCGGGCGGATGCAGCGGTCACCGATGCGCGTGCGGCGAGGCCTGACCGCCGCGGGCCGGTGTGCCCTTTGGGCGGTCAGGACCGCCCAAAGGACACACCGCTGACGAGGTCGGGTGTCAGCAGTGAGAATTCGCGCTCACCGCGCGACCGAACCCACACCGGGTCGGCGCAGTTCCACCGTTCGGCGCTGAGCGTGCGGGTGAGCACCTTGAAGGTGGCCGTGCGCGGGAAGTCGGAGCACACCCGGATCAGCGTGGGCAGCTGTTTGGGGCCGAGATCGGGCTGCGCGTCGAGGAAGTCCGCGAACGCGACCGGATCGAACTCGTCGGTCGCGGTGGGGATGACGGCGACCATCACCCGATCGCCCACGTCCGCATCCGGGACCGCGTAGACCGAGACCTGCGCGAAGCCCGGGTAGCGGAGCAGCGCCCGCTCGATCGGAGCGGCGGCGATGTTCTCGCCGTCGACGCGCATCCATCCGGAACTGCGACCGGCGAAGTAGACGAAGCCCTCGGCGTCGACGTAACCGAGATCGCCACTGTAATACCGGCCGTCGCGCATCCGCTCGGCATCGGCTTCAGGGTTCTTGTAATAGCCTGCGAACAGCCCGGACCCGGTGACGTTGACGAGTTCGCCGGTCGCGACGTCGGCGTTGAGGACGCGGCCGGCCGCGTCGAACTCGGCCACCGGGCAGGGGGATCCGGTGTCCGGGTCGAGAATCTGCACGCCCTCGGGCAGTCGGCCCAGCGCTCCGGGCGGGGCGTCGGGCGCCGCGGAGATCGAGATGCCGCCCTCGGTGGAGCCGAACCCGTCGACGACCGTCGCGCCGAACCGTCGCCGGAACGCGGCGATCGCGGGGGCCGTGCCCTCGTTGCCGTACATGATGCGCAGCGGGTTGTCCGCCTCGCCGGGTTCCTCCGGAGTGGCGACGATGTAGGACAACGGCTTTCCCACGTAGTTGGCGTAGGTGACCCCGAAGCGGCGTACGTCCGGCAGGAAACCGGAGGCGGAGAACCTGCGCCGCAGGGCGATCCCGGACCCGGCCGCCAGCGCCACCGCCCAGCCGGCCATCATCGCGTTGGAGTGGAACATCGGCATCGACACGTACACGACGTCGTCGGCGCCGAGACCGAACCGCTCGGCGAGCATCACGCCCGGCCCGGTGATCTTCTCGTGGGTGCAGCACACGGCCTTCGGGTCGCCGCTGGTGCCGGAGGTGAAGATCAGCATGAACAGGTCGGTCGGATCGACCGGCGGTGGTTCGACGGTGGCACCGGTGTGCGGGGCGAGCAGCGCGGACCACTCGGCGGAGTCGACGTCGATGACCCGCACCCCGCCGAGGTCGAGTCCGTCGAGCAGTCGCGCGTTCGCGGTCTCGGTGAACACCACCTGGCAGTCCGCGAGCGCGATGTCGCGGGCCAGGGCCTGCCCGCGGCGGGTGGTGTTCAGCCCGACCACCACCGACCCGGACAGTGCCGCGGCGCCGAGCAGCAGCGAGAACTCCGGCACGTTGTCCATGAGGATCCCGAAGTGCCGGGGTCGGCGCGGGTCGAGCAGTTGGTGCAGCAGCGCGGCCCGGTCCCGGCCGGCCTGCACGTGCCGGCGCCACGTCAGCGACGTGTTCTCGAACTGCAGGCCCCGGTCGTCGACGGTGGCGAGCCGCTCGAGGAGGGCGGTCACCGTGAGTGCGTCGGTCATGGGGGCATCCTGGCGTCTCGGCGTGCCGGCCGAGGTGCCGGTTCCGCTGGTCGGGACTGTCACGCGGGCGTTTCCGCGAGGGACGCGCCCAGGGCCCGCAACTGTGCGGTGGCCGAGCCGAGGTGGAATTCGTGGTGCTTGGCGGCCAGGAAGTAGCGGTGCACGGGATGGTCCTCGTCCAGGCCCACGCCGCCGTGGACGTGGACGAGCGTGTGCGCGACGCGGTGCCCGGCTTCGGCGGCCCAGAACGCGGCGGTGCGCAGTTCCCCGGTGTCGGGCAGCCCGGCGTCGGCGCGGAAGGCTGCCTGCCACAGGGTGAGCCGGGCCCCCTTGACGTCGATGTACGCGTCGGCGAGTCGCTGGGCCACCGCCTGGAAGCTGCCGATCGGCCGATCGAACTGCACCCGCTCGCGCGCGTACTGCGCGGTGAGCTCGAGCGCCCGGTCGAGCACCCCGTACTGGTATGCGGCCGAACCGAGAAGTCCGCGATCGCGCAGCCACGCCGTGATCGCGCGGCCGTCGGTGCCGAGCACGCGGTCGCCGGGGACGACGGCCGCGGCCAGGGTCAGCGTCCCGAGACAACCCCGGCCCGTGTCGTACTGACGGGTCACGCTCACCCCGGGATCGTCGGGGCGCACGAGGAGCACGGTGACGCCGTCCGAGGTCGCCACCGGCACGAGGAAGAGGTCCGCCGCAGGGGCCGCATCGACGAGGATCTTGGTGCCGTCGACGGTCCAGCCCCCGCCGGTGCGACGTGCCGTCGTGGTCGGCGACGTGGGGTCGTCGTTCAGTTCCTCCTCGAGGGCGGCGGTGAGGATCCGCTCGCCCGTGGCGGCGGGTTCGCCCCAGTCGTGACGCTGTGCGTCGCTGCCGAACTCGGCGAGGGCGGCGGCGGACACGACGATCGAGGACAGGTAGGGGACGGCGGCGACACCGCGTCCGAGTTCGGCGAGGATGCTCGTCTGCTCGAGCGGACCGAAGCCGTCGCCGCCGACGGATTCGGGCAGTGCCGCGCCGAGGATGCCCGACGAGGCGAGCGCGTCCCACAGGGTGTGGTCGATGCGGTCCTCGGCGGCGTCGAGTCGGCGCAGATGGTCGTTGGTGGCGATGTCGGTGACGATGCGGCGGGTGAGCCCGGCGAGGTCCTGCTGCGCCTCGGTGAGGGTGAAATCCACGGCCTTGGTCCTTCCGGGGGAGTGTCAGCGTTTGGCGGGCGGCAGGCCGAGGGCGGTCATCGCGATGATGTCGCGCTGGACCTCGTTGGTGCCGCCGCCGAAGGTGAGGATGAGGGAACTGCGATGCATCCGCTCGAGCCGGCCCCGCAACAGCACGCCCGGCGAGTTCTGCCGCAGCGTGGCCGACGGTCCGAGGATCTCCATCAGCAGCCGGTACGCCTCGGTTGCGAACTCGGTGCCGAACACCTTGTTCGCCGACGCCGGGGCGGGCCCGAGCGGCGCGGCGCCGGAGGCGATCTCCCAGTTCATCAGTTTCAGGTACTCGGCCTGGGCGTGGACGCGGGCCAGGTTGATCCGTACCCATTCCTGATCGAGGACGCGGCGGCCGTCGGGCAGACGGGTGTGCTGCGCCCACTCGCGCACTTCCTGCAGCGCGGTGAGGATCGGGCCCGCGGACGTGAGTGCGACGCGTTCGTGGTTGAGCTGGTTGGTGATCAGCGCCCAGCCGCCGTTCGCCTCGCCGACGAGCGCGGAGGCCGGGACGCGCACGTCCTGGTAGTAGGTGGCGCTGGTGTCGGGGCCGGCCATGGTGTGCACGGGGGTGTAGGAGAACCCCTCGGCAGTGGTGGGCACGATGAGGACGCTGATGCCCTTGTGCTTGCGCGCGGCCGGATCGGTGCGGCACGCGAGCCACACGTAGTCGGCGTAGGCGATCAGGCTCGTCCACATCTTCTGGCCGTTGATCACCCACTCGTCGCCGTCGCGGACGGCGGTGGTGCGCAGCGACGCGAGATCCGTGCCCGCCTCGGGTTCGGAGTAGCCGATGGAGAAGTGCAGCTCGCCGGCGGAGATCTTCGGCAGGAAGTACTCCTTCTGCTCGGGTGTGCCGAAGTGCATGATCGTCGGCGCGACCGAGTTGATGGTGAGGAACGGGACGGGAGCGCCGGCGATGGCGGCCTCGTCGGTGAAGATGAGCTGGTCCATCGCCGAACGGTTCTGGCCGCCGTACTCCTCCGGCCAGCCGAGGGTGAGCCAGCCGTCCTTGCCCATTTGCTGGACGACCTCCCGGTACACGTTGCCGGCACCGTACTCGCCCGTCGTCGCGGCGAGCGCCTCCCGCCGTTCGGGTGTCATCAGGTCGGCGAAGTAGGCGCGCAACTGCGCGCGGAGTTCCTCTTGCTGCGGGGTGTACGCGATGTCCACGAACCGCTCCGTTCTTCGGGTAGGCAGCTGGTCGACGGCCGAGGACCGCGACCGGCTCGGCGATGTTCCCGAATCATTGCACAGAACTGAAACGCGTTCTAGCCTGGATTTCGAGCCGTCGCGTCAGCCCGCGCGACCGGCGCCGGATCGAGTGGGCGAGCGAGAAGCGAGGTCTGTTCATGGAGGTCAAGGTCGACTTCGATCGTTGCGAGGCGAACGGCGTGTGCGTAGGGATTGCGCCCGAGGTCTTCGACTTGAACGACGACGACGAACTGATCGTCACGCGTCCCATTGCGCCGGAGCAGGAGGAGAACGTGCGCACGGCGATCGCGCAGTGCCCCCGCGCGGCACTGAGCGAGGCCTGACGAGGCCGCTTGTCAGAAACGAGAACACGTTCTACATTTCTGGTGGTCGCCGGAATCCGCGGCGGCCAGGAACCCGGCGGCCGGGCGGTCGCCCGATATCGCTAGGGAGAACGCGTCGATGAGTGCAACCGGCAACGGTCTCGGCCCCGCGGGAAACGGTGCGGCGGACAACGGCGGCGTGAGTCTCGAGGGCAGGGTTGCCGTCGTCACCGGAGCCGGCGCCGGACTCGGACGCGCGGAGGCCGTCGCGCTGGCCCGGGCCGGTGCCGCGGTGGTCGTCAACGATCTCGCGGCGACGGACGCCGTCGAGGACACCCTCGCCGAGATCCGAGACCTCGGCGCCGACGCGGCCTTCGTGGCCGGCAGCGTCGCCGAACGTGCCACGGCCGATGCTCTGCTCGCGACGGCCCGGGACCGCTTCGGTCGGCTCGACATCGTCGTCAACAATGCCGGCATCGTGCGGGACCGCATGCTGTTCAACATGTCCGACGAGGACTGGGACGCGGTGATCGCCGTCCATCTGCGCGGTCACTTCCTGCTGTGCCGCAACGCGGCGGCGTACTGGCGTGGCGAGTCCAAGAAGGCCGGCGGACCCGTCTACGGCCGGATCGTCAACACGTCCTCCGAGGCCGGCCTGCTCGGTCCCGAGGGGCAGGCCAACTACGGCGCCGCCAAGGCCGGGATCACCGCACTCACCCTCTCCGCAGCGCGGGGTCTGTCCCGATACGGGGTGCGGGCCAATGCCATCTGCCCGCGGGCCCGCACCGCGATGACGGAGGGCGTCTTCGGTGCTGCGCCCGAGGGCGAGGTGGATCCGCTGGCGCCCGAGCACGTCTCGGCGCTGGTCGCCTACCTGGCATCTCCCGCGGCGGACCGGATCAACGGCCAGGTCTTCGTCGTCTACGGCCCGATGGTCGCGCTGATGGCCGCGCCCGTCGTCGAGGAGCGGTTCGACGCGGACGTCCGCTGGACCCCGGAGGCCCTCGCCGATCGCGTCGGGGGGTACTTCGACAACCGGGATCCCGCCCGCACCTTCTCGGCCGCGCAAGCCCTCGCACTCTGAGATCCCGCTAGGTGATACCCGAAGTGACACGCAACGGTGTCCTTCGGTAATATCGCGCCGTCCCGGACCGATCCGGTTAGTGTCGGGCTCGACCCGGGGGGTGCCCCGCCCGGCGACGTCGCCGGGTGTGCCGGCCGCGACCCGGGGCGCGTGAACAGCGATAGTACCTGTTCTAGTTTTCGGTCTTCGAAATCCTGCGTGAGGCGCCGCGACCCGCCGTGGCCGGATGCTGTGGACGGGTGTCGGGCGCGGGCGTCCCTGTCGGCATCTTCCCAGTTCCAGGCTAAATTTCGGGTTCGTCGTGAGTGCTGTGACGGGGTCGGTGCGGCACGGTTCCCGCCGCGTGGACGATGCCGTGTCGCGACGGTCTTTGACACATGAACACGTTCTAGTTAATATGACGCGGGTCACAAGCTGACCTCTCGTCGGCCGCGGCCGGCGAGCGAACCAACGGAGGAGGAGACGGTGGTAGACCTCCTCGAGGTCCCGCTCCGCGCGGTAGGCGGATTCTTCGCGATGACCGGTGAGACCGCCCGGGCGGTGTTCTCCCGGCCCTTCCAGCGACGCGAGTTCGTCGATCAGGCCTGGTTCGTCGCACGGGTGTCCCTCGTCCCGACGGTCCTCGTCGCGGTGCCGTTCACCGTCCTGGTCAGCTTCACCCTCAACATCCTGCTGCGCGAGATCGGTGCCGCGGATCTCAGCGGCGCCGGCGCCGCGCTCGGTGCCGTCACCCAGGTGGGTCCGATGGTCACCGTGCTCATCGTCGCCGGTGCCGGGGCCACGGCCATCTGCGCGGACCTCGCCGCCCGCACCATCCGAGAGGAGATCGACGCGATGCGCGTGCTCGGCATCAACCCGATCCACCGCCTCGTGGTACCCCGGGTCCTCGCCTCCACCGTCGTCGCGCTGCTGCTCAACGGGCTGGTGTGCTCCATCGGCATCCTCGGGGGCTTCGCGTTCTCCGTCTTCCTCCAGGACGTGAACCCCGGTGCCTTCGTCAACGGCATCACCCTGCTCACCGGCTTCGGCGAACTCATGATCTCCCAGGTCAAGGCCGGGCTGTTCGGCATGATCGCCGGTCTCGTCGCCGCCTATCTCGGCCTCAACGTCAAGGGCGGCGCCAAGAGTGTCGGCGACGCGGTCAACCAGACGGTCGTGTTCGCCTTCATGGCATTGTTCGTGGTCAACCTCCTCGTCACCGCCGTCGGCATCAAGCTGACGGGCGGGTGACCGGCACGGCGGTGATGTAGATGGCAGTGATCTCCTGGCGCTTCCCCCGCGCGCGGCGCCGCATCGCCCGGGCCTCCGACTCCGTGGACCGGCTCGGCGAACAGGCGCTCTTCTTCGGCAAGGCGCTCGGCTACACCCCGCGGGCGCTGCTGCACTACCCGAAGGAGACGGTCCGGCTGATCGCCGAGATCAGTATGGGCACCGGGGCGCTCGCCGTGATCGGCGGCACGGTCGTCATCGTCGGCTTCCTGACCCTGTTCACCGGCGGGATCATCGCCGTACAGGGCTTCAGCTCCCTCGGCAACATCGGTGTCGAAGCCCTCACGGGCTTCTTCGCCGCCTTCATCAACGTCCGCATCGCGGCACCCACCATCGCGGGCATCGGCCTGGCCGCCACCATCGGCGCCGGCTCGACCGCCCAGCTCGGCGCCATGCGGGTCTCGGAGGAGATCGACGCGCTCGAGGTCATGGCGATCCCGTCGATCCCGTATCTCGTGAGCACCCGCGTGCTGGCGGGCATGATCGCGATCGTCCCGCTGTACTCGCTGGCCGTGATCGCCTCGTTCGTCGCCAGCCGCTTCGCCACCGTCGTGCTCTACGGCCAGTCCGCGGGCGTGTACGACCACTACTTCGACACGTTCCTCATCCCCACCGACATCCTGTGGTCGTTCGTGCAGGCCATCGTCATGGCGATCGCGGTCATGCTGATCCACACCTACTACGGATTCAACGCCGGCGGCGGCCCGGTCGGCGTCGGCGTCGCCGTCGGCAACGCGGTGCGGGCCTCCCTGATCGCCGTGGTGACCGTGACCCTGCTCATTTCGCTCGCGGTGTACGGAGCGACCGGCAACTTCAACCTGTCGGGATAGGCGTATGGACACACCCTCCTGGAAGAAGAAACTCGCGGCCCTCGGTCTCGTCGGGGGCCTCACCGTCGCCGTCGTGCTGGCGCTGCTGATGTTCGCCGGTGCCTTCACCGCCACCACCCCGGTCACGGTCACCTCGGCACGGTCCGGCCTGGTGATGGAACCCGACGCGAAGGTCAAGCTGCGGGGAGTCGAGGTGGGCCGGGTCCGGTCCGTGGAGCACACCCCCGACGGTGCGCTGCTGCAGCTCGCGATGGATCCCGGCCAGCTGCACCTGGTGCC
The DNA here is from genome assembly GCF_047782815.1 of Rhodococcus indonesiensis. Lineage (NCBI taxonomy): Bacteria > Bacillati > Actinomycetota > Actinomycetes > Mycobacteriales > Nocardiaceae > Rhodococcus > Rhodococcus indonesiensis. The sequence continues at coordinate 797,027 of NZ_CP180630.1, forward strand.
GTCCAACGTGCGCGTGGCCATCGAGTCCACCACCGTGTTCGGGGCGAAGTTCGTGAACCTGATCGTGCCGGACGACCCGTCGCCGGTGCCGCTCCAGGAGGGCGCGATCATCGCGGCCGAGAACGTCACCGTCGAGTTCAACACCGTCTTCCAGCACCTGTCCGACGTGCTCGCGCAGATCCAGCCGGAGAAGCTCAACGCCACACTGGGGGCGATCTCCGAGGCCCTGGACGGTCGCGGCGACACCCTCGGCGCCACCCTCGTCGAGGCCGAGGACTATCTCGCGACGATGAATCCCTCGCTGCCGCAACTGCAGTACGACATCGCCGTGGCTGCCGACGTCACCAACCTCTACGCCGACGTCGCACCCGACGTGATGAACCTGCTCGACAACGCCACTTCGATCGGCAACACCGTGGTCGACGAGCAGGCCAACCTGGACCTGATGCTGATGAACGTCACCGGCCTGGCGAACACCGGGCGCGACGTCCTCGGCGAGAACGAGACGCAACTGACCTCCGCGCTGGATCTGCTGACGGAGACCACGACGCTGCTCGCCGAGTACTCGCCCGAGCTGCCGTGCTTCATCGTCGGGCTCAACGACGCGCGAATCGCGTTCGAGCCCATGGCCGGCACCGGAAAGTACCCGGCACTGATGCTGAGCACGAACTTCCTGGGCGGCGCCACCATGTACGACCATGAGAAGGACCTGCCGGTGGTGGGAGCGTCGGGCGGGCCGAACTGCCACGGGCTGCCGAACTTCGATCCCAAACGCGACGGCCACGCCCCCTTCGTCGTCGCCGACACCCATCCCGTGCCGTACCACCCGAACACCGAGACGTGGGTGCGGTACCCGACGATCTTCGGTTTCCTGTTCGGCGACATGATCCCGGGAGGAGAGTGAGATGCCGCAGGCGCAGATGCGGACGGACCGGGCGGCACACGAAGGCGAGGTGATCCGGTGAGGCCCACCACGGTCAAGTTCCTCGCCTTCACCGTCGTGATGGTGCTGATCTTCGCGGCGCTGGCGATCGTGTTCAGCCAGGTGCGATTCACCGGCACGCAGACCTATCACGCGACGTTCACCGACGTGTCCGGACTGCAGGCCGGTGACAAGGTCCGCATTGCGGGGGTGCCCGTCGGGTCGGTCGACAGCGTCGACGTCGGGCGAGACAATCAGGCCGAGGTGTCGTTCGACGTCGACGCCGAGCACACGCTGCTGGTGAGCACCAAGGCCACGGTGCGGTACGAAAACCTCGTGGGCGACCGCTATCTCGAACTGCTCGAGGGGCCGGGGACCAGTGAGACGCTGCCGGACGGCGGCACGATCCCGGTGTCGCAGACGGAACCGGCGCTCGACCTCGACCTGCTGCTCGGCGGATTCAAGCCGCTGTTGCAGGGCCTCGACGCGCAGCAGGTCAACGACCTGTCCGGCGCGCTGCTCCAGGTCTTCCAGGGTCAGGGCGGCACCCTGGTGTCGTTGCTGGGCAACACGAACTCCTTCACGAACTCCCTCGCCGACCGGGACCGGCTGATCGGCGACGTCATCGATAATCTCAACGCGGTCCTCGCCACCATCGACGAGAACGACCAGCAGTTCACCGAGACCGTCGACCGGTTGCAGACCCTGGTGAGCGGGCTCGCGCAGGACCGCGATCCGATCGGCACCGCCATCCCGCGGATCGCGGCCGGCACCGGTGATCTCGCGTCGCTGCTGCAGAGCAACCGGCCGGACCTGCAGTCGGTGATCGCCGAGACCAACCGCACCATGACGCAGCTCGACCTCGGGCGCGGCGACATCAACCGGACACTCGAACGGCTGCCGAACGACTACAAGAAGCTCATCCGGGTGGGGGCGTACGGCAACTTCTTCCAGTTCTTCCTGTGTGCCAACACGTTCAAGTTCTCGGGACCGGACGGGACCACCATCCGTTTCACGTCGGCCGAGCAGACGACCGGAAGGTGCGCGAAGATCGAATGAGTCCGATCCGTGAACGCAATCCCGTGCAGGTCGGCATCGTCGGCCTGTCCGTCGCCGCCGCGACGGTGCTCGCGGGCCTGCAGTACGACCAGTTGCAGTTCCTCTCCGGGGGCCTGACCTACTCGGCGTACTTCGCCGACGCCGGCGGTCTCGTGCCCGGCGACACCGTCACACTCGCCGGCGTCGACGTCGGCGAGGTCACCGACGTCCGCCTCGACGACCGGCAGGTGCTCGTCGCCTTCACCGTTCGCGACGGCATCGCCCTCGGCGAGGACACCGGCGCCGACATCAAGACGAACACGGTGCTCGGCCGCAAGTCCCTCGCCGTGCAACCCTACGGTTCGGGGACGCTGGACCCGCGCGAACCGATCCCGTCGACACGCACCGACTCCCCGTACTCGCTCACCGACGCCCTCGGCGACCTCGCGACCACGGTGTCCGATCTCGACACCGAACAGATCGACGCCTCGCTCGATGCGCTGTCGGATTCGCTGCAGGACACCCCGCCCGAGCTGCGGGGGGCGCTCGAGGGCATGACCAGGCTGTCCCAGTCCGTCAACGCACGCGACGAGTCGCTCGAGGACCTGCTGGCCCGCGCCGAATCGGTGACCGGGATCCTCGCCGAACGCAGCGACCGGATCAACGCGCTCGTGGTGGACGCCAACGCCCTCTTCGGGGAGCTGAGCCTGCGGCGCGACGCGATCACCGAGCTGATCGCGAACATCTCCGCGGTCTCGCGGCAGCTGTCCGCCCTGGTGCAGGAGAACCAGGCGCAGATGGCTCCCACCCTGGACAAGCTCAACGCGGTGACCGCCAACCTGCAGGCGAACAAGGAGAACATCGCCGGCGCCCTGGACGGGCTCGGCCCGTACATCAGCGCGCTCGGCGAGTCCGTCGCGAGCGGTCCGTTCTTCAACGCGTACGTCTCGAACGTCCTGCCCGCCCCGTGGTGGAAGGCTCTGGTGGACAGCATGGTCGCCCCCGAACTGCTGCAGCAGGACCTGCAGGACATCATCCCGAAGAACCCGCCGTCGATCACGAAGGATGGCGAATGAGCACCGATACCCTCGAAGCCCCGGAGGACCGGTCCGGGAAGCGCCGCCGCGTGCTGCTGCCGGTGATCGCCGGTGTCGCAGTGGTGGCCCTGGCCCTCGTCGCGTTCGCCGTGGTGCCCGGCTGGGGCAAGCGCACCGTCAACGCCGAATTCGTCTCCACGAGCGGCCTGTACGAGGGCGACGACGTGCGGGTGCTGGGCGTGAGCGTCGGCAGGATCACCCGCATCGAGCCGGGCGACGACCTGGTGCGCGTGCAGATGCAGGTCGACGACTCCGTCGACATCCCGGCCGACGCCAAGGCGGTGATCATCGCGCAGAGCCTCGTGTCCGCGCGTTTCGTGCAGCTGACCCCGGTGTACTCGGGGGGACCGCAGCTCGCCGACGACGCGACGATCCCGGTCGAGCGCACCGCCTCGCCGGTCGAATGGGACCAGATCAAGACGGAACTGATGCGCCTGTCCGAGGCGCTCGGCCCCCAGGGGCTCGACCCCCAGGGCTCGCTCGGCCGTTTCATCGACACCGCCGCCGACAACCTCGACGGCAACGGCCTGACCGTCCGCGCCACGCTGCGCGAACTGTCCGACACGATGCACACCCTGTCGGAGGGGCGCACCGACCTGTTCGGCACCGTCCGGAACCTGCAGGCGTTCGTGTCGGTGCTCTCGACCAGCAACGACCAGATCGTGCAGCTCGGTGGCCGGCTCGCCTCGGTCTCGGACGTCCTCGCCGAGAGCTCGGGCCAGCTCGGCACTTCGCTTGCGGATCTCGATCTCGCGGTCGGTGACGTGCAACGGTTCGTGCAGGACCACCGGGTTGCGCTGACCGAGTCGGTGCAGCGCCTCGCCGACGCCACCGAGGTCCTCGCCCGCAAGCGACCCGAGATCGAACGGGTCCTGCACTCCGGACCGACGTCGCTGGCGAACTTCTACGACATCTACAAGCCCGCACAGGGCTCGCTCACCGGTGCGCTGGCGATCAGCAACCTCGCCAATCCCGTCGAGTTCATGTGCGGGTCCGTGGCCGCGGCGGCGAACGCCACCTCCGACCGCAGCGCGGAACTGTGCCGCCAGCAGCTCGGACCGGTGCTCCAGTCGCTGGCGATGAACTACCTGCCGGTCATGACCAACCCCATCGCCGCGGTGGAGGCGTTCCCCGACCAGATCCAGTACACCGAACCGGGTCTCGAGGCGGAAGCCGCGGCTGCGGGGCGGGGTACCGCGCCCGCGGACGCCGCGCCGCCGGCCGGGCCGCTGCCCGGCCTGCCCACCGTGACGGTTCCCCCCGACCTCGGTGCGCTTCTGCAGCCGGGAGGAGGACGATGAGCACCCGAATCCGGCACTCCCGCCCGGCGCGGCGCTGCGCCGCCGCCGCGACGGTGGTCGTGGCGGCCCTGACACTGACCGGATGCGAGTGGGAGGGCCTGAACTCCCTTCCCCTTCCCGGCACCGCCGGGCACGGCGAGGACGCCTACCAGGTGCGGATCCAGATGCCGAACGTGACCACCCTGACGCAGAATTCGCCGGTGCGGGTGGACGACGTCCAGGTCGGCAGCGTCACCAGGATCGAGGTCGAGGACTGGCACGCCCTCGTGACGGTGGCCCTCGACGGCGACGTCGCACTCCCGGCGAACGCGACGGCGAAAATCGGGCAGACCAGCCTGCTCGGCTCCCAGCACCTCGAACTGGGGGCGCCGGCGGACGAGCCTCCGCAGGGCCGCCTCGAGGACGGCGACCTGATTCCGCTCGAGCGGGCCGGGGTGTACCCGACCACCGAGCAGACGCTGTCGTCGCTGTCGGTGGTCCTCAACGGCGGTGGACTCGCACAGATCGACGACATCACCACCGAACTGAACGCGGCGCTGAACGGGCGGGAGGATTCGATCCGGAACCTGCTGCCGCGGCTCGACGAACTCGTCGGGACCCTCGACCGGCAGCGCGACGACATCATCGCCGCGATGGAGGGCATCGACCGCCTGGCATGGACGGTCGACGCGCAGAACGCCACCCTCGTCCGCGCCCTCGACGAGATGCCGGCCGCGCTGAACGTGCTCGTCGACCAGCGCCAGGACCTGACCACCGCGCTCACCTCGCTCGGTGAGATGAGCACCGTGGCCAGCCGGCTCGTCGAGAACAGCGGCGAGGACCTGCAGACCAACCTGCAGGCGCTGGCTCCGACACTGCGGGCGCTCGCCGACTCCGGCAACGCACTGACCGAGGTGCTCGGCGTGCTGTTGACCTATCCGTTCCCGCAGGCCGGCCTCGACCAGATCATCCGGGGCGACTACACGAACCTCGCCATGACCATCGACCTCACCCTCGAACGGCTGGACCTGAACTTCCTCACCGGCACGCCGCTCGCCGGGCGCCTCGCCGGACCGGAAGGCATCCTCGGCCAGGACGCCGGGCTGGCGGCCCAGTCCGCGGACCCGTTCCAGGCCCCGCTCGAGCAGCCGGCCGCTCAACCCGCACCCGGCCCGGCCGGGACCCTGTCGGTCCCCGGCCTGGGTGAGATCACCATTCCGGGGCTGCCCCCGCTGGGGGTGCCGGCGCCGTGATGCTCTCGAAGTTCGTCCGGATCCAGCTCGCGATCTTCGCGGTGCTCACGGTGGTCGGGCTGCTGGTGATGTCGCTGCAGTACGTCAAGCTCCCGCAGCTGTTCGGCGTCGGCCGGTACACGGTGATCGTGGAGCTGACGTCCACCGGCGGCCTCTACCCGCACGCGAACGTCACCTACCGCGGCAACACCGTCGGGGTGGTCGACAAGGTGCAGCTCTCGCCCACCGGGGTGGAGGCGATCCTGTCGATCGACAGTGACCGCGCGATCCCCGCCGATGTCGACGCGGCGGTGCGCAGCGTGTCCGCCGTCGGCGAGCAGTACGTGGACTTCGTTCCGCCGCAGAACGGTTCGAGTGGGGAGTACCTGTCGGACGGCGATGTGATCCCCGCCGACCGCACGTCGGTGCCGCAGGAGGTGGGTGAACTGCTCGACCAGGCCGACGTCCTGCTCGCCAGCATCAGCGACACTCGGCTGCGCACCGTCGTCGACGAGTCGTTCGACGCGTTCAACGGTTCGGGACCGGACCTGCAGCGCCTGATCGACTCGACCCGCCTGTTCGTGCAGGAGGCGAATGCGGGCAGCGAGGAGACAAAGGTACTGCTCGATCAACTCGGTCCACTCCTCGACACCCAGGTCGTCACCAGCGACGCGATCCGGTCCTGGACCCGGGACATGCTGACGTTCACCGACGGGCTACGGGCCGCCGATACCGACCTGCGGTCGGTACTCGCGAAGGGACCGGGCGCCGCGGCCGAAGCCGAACAGCTGCTGCAGGACCTGCGGCCGACGCTGCCGCTGCTGCTGGCCAACCTGGTCAGCATCGGGGAGGTCGGGGTGATCTACAACGCCGGTATCGAACAGGTCCTGGTGCTGTACCCGCCGATGACCACGGCCCTGATCACCGCGGCCGGCAGCGGACCGGCAGAGGACGGCGCGGTGGTCGACTTCCACCTGCAGCTGCACGATCCGCCGCCGTGCCTGTCCGGCTTCCTGCCGCCCGAGCAGTGGCGCAGCCCTGCGGACACCACGATGGTGGACACCCCCGGTGATGTGTACTGCAAGCTCCCGCAGTCGGATCCGAACGCCGTGCGGGGCGCGCGCAACCTGCCGTGCATGGAGTTCCCGGGCCGGCGCGGACCCACGCCGGAGGCGTGCCGCAACGGGTACCAGCCCGAGTACCTCGACAATCCGTGGCGGGGCGCGCCGACGCCCGTGCAGTCGGAGGGCGACGTGCCGGTCCCGGCCTCCCATGCAACCGGCACGAACCCGGCCGCATCCGCCGGGGTCACGGCGCGGGGCATCGACCCGGCGACAGGGACGTACATCGGTCCCGACGGTACGGTGTACCGCAGCGTCGACACCGGCCCCGAGACCAGTTTGGAGACGTACATGAAGGCGCAGCAAGGCTGATGGCAGACGAACAGACCACCCCGACGTCGACGGCGGAGACCGCACCCACCCGGCCGGGCCGGGTGCTGCCCGCGATCGCGGCCGTGATCGTCCTCGCCCTGGTGGGCGCCGGGGTATGGCTGTGGCTCGACGCGAGAGCCGACCACGACCACGACGCCCGGCGGGCGGCGTACCTGCAGGCCGCGCGGCAGACCGTGCTGAACCTGACCACCATCCACCCGCAGAGCGCGGCGGCGGACGTGCAGCGCCTGCTCGACGGGGCGACCGGTGACTTCAAAGCCGAATTCGAAGGCCGCGAGGGGCCTTTCGTCGACGTGGTGACCAAGGCGAACGTCGACACCACCGGGGAGGTCATCGAGGCCGGCATCCAGACCGAGGACGGCGCCTGCATGTCCTCGCTCGTCGCCGCGCGCTCGATGGTCAGCAACGCGGAACAGACCGAACCCGAACCGCGCGACTTCCGGCTGCGGGTGACGATCTGCGACGAGAACGGCCGGTTGCTCGCCTCGAAGGTGGACTTCGTACCGTGACCGAGAATTCGAAGGACGACGCCGTGACCCGGACCGACGACACCACGCGTGTGGACGCCGCGGAGAACGCGCCGGCACCGCCCCGCTCCGCAGGAGGTCGGCGACGGCTGCTGCTCGCGACCCTCACCGCCGCGGCGATCGTGCTCGCCGGCCTCGTCGGATTCGGCGTGTACGACAAGGTCGAGCGCGACGGTGCCGAGGCCGCCCGGACCGAGGCCCTGCAGGCCGCCGAGGAGCAGGCCGTCGCGATGCTCGCGTACGACCACGGCACGGTCGACGAGCAGGTCGCCGCGGCCGCCGACGGGCTCACCGGCGACTTCCGGGACGAGTACACCAACCTGATGAAGAACGTCATCGCGCCCGGCGCAAAGGAGAAGTCGATCACCGTTCAGGTGAGTGTGCAGGCGTCGTCGGTCGTGTCGGCCGAGGCCGACCGGGCGGTAACCTTGTTGTTCCTCAACCAGATCACCACCAGTTCCGTCAATCCCGAAGCGGTCAGCAGCGGCAGTCGTGTGCGTGTCGAACTCGAGAAACACGACGGCCGGTGGCTGGTGAGCCGCCTGACGCCGGTGTGAGCCGGATCAGCGACCGGGCAGGCGCACCATGTGCACGAAGAACCGGTCGATCTGCCGCACGGTGGCAACGAACCTGTCGAAGTCCACCGACTTGGAGACGTAGGCATTGGCCCGAAGCCGGTAACTGCGCACGACGTCCTCCTCGGCGGTGGACGTCGTCAGCACGACGACCGGGATGGATGCCAGGTCGGGATCGGCCTTGACCGCCTCGAGCACCTGCCACCCGTCGTACTTCGGCAGGTTCAGATCGAGCAGCACCAGCGCGGGCCGCACGGCGTCGGCGTGGTCCCCCCGCCGGTGCAGGAAGTCGAGGGCCTCCGCGCCGTCCCGCACCACGTGCAGGGTGCTGCCGATCTCGTTGGCCTCGAACGATTCCCGAATGATCAGCTCGTCCCCGGCGTCGTCCTCGACGAGCAGCACGTCGAGGGAACCGGTAGGCGTGCGTTGCGCCGGGACGTCGGCCGGCGCCGCCTCGATGCGCTCCGGCGACGGTGGGGAACCGTAGTCCTCGCGGTCCGGTGTGCTCGTCACTCGGGCTCGCCGACCTCCGCCGGCGCGATCAGCGCCGGACCGGCCGCGCCCTGATGGGCGAGCGCGTCGAGGAAGGACCGGGCCCACCGGTCCACGTCGTGGGCGAGGACCTGCCGGCGCAGTGCCCGCATGTGCCGCCGGCCGTCCTCGCGCGGCTGGTTCAGGGCCGCCTCCATCTTGTCCTTGACGTCCTCGAGGTCGTGCGGATTGCACAGGAAGGCCTGGCGCAGTTCGGCTGCGGCCCCGGTGAATTCACTCAGGACGAGGGCGCCGCCGAGGTCGCTGCGACACGCCACGTACTCCTTGGCGACGAGGTTCATGCCGTCGCGCAGCGGTGTCACCAGCATGACGTCGGCCGCGACGAAGAACGCGATCAGTTCGTCCCGCGGAATGGGCCGGTGGATGTAGTGCACCACGGGCCGGCCCACCTCGGCGTACTCGCCGTTGATCCGGCTGACCGTCTTCTCGATGGCGCCGCGCATCTGCACGTACGACTCGACGCGTTCCCGGCTGGGGGTGGCGAGCTGCACCATCACCGTCTCAGCCGGATCCACGCGCCCCTCGGCGATCAGCTCGAGCAGTGCGTCGAGGCGGACGTCGATGCCCTTGGTGTAGTCGAGCCGGTCGACGCCGAGCATGATGTGCTTCGGATTGCCGAGTTCCTTGCGGATCTGCTTGGCGCGGTCGCGGATCGGCTTGCGGCGGGCCTGCTCGTCGAGCTGCCCGGAGTCGATGGAGATGGGGAACGCCCCGACGCGCACCGCCCGGAACCCCACCTGCACCACCCCGAGTTTCGAGCGCACGCCCACGGTGCCGCGGGAGGTCTGGTGACCGGCCAGCCGGCGCGCCAGGTACAGGAAGTTCTGGGCGCCGCCGGGCAGGTGGAAGCCGATCAGGTCGGCGCCGAGCAGACCCTCGACGATCTCGGTCCGCCACGGCATCTGCATGAACAGTTCCACCGGCGGGAACGGAATGTGCAGGAAGAAGCCGATGGTCAGGTCCGGGCGCAGCATCCGCAGCATCTTCGGCACCAGCTGCAGCTGGTAGTCCTGCACCCACACCGTCGCGCCCTCGGCGGCAGCCTTCGCGGTCTCCTCCGCGAACCGGCGGTTGACCTCGACGTAGGTGTTCCACCACTCGCGCCGGTACTCCGGCCGGACGATCACGTCGTGGTACAGCGGCCACAGCGTCGCGTTGGAGAAGCCCTCGTAGTAGTCGGCGATCTCCTGCGCGCTCAGCGGGACCGGATACAGCTCGAGGCCGTCCTGGACGATGGGGTCGAGTTCGGCGTCGGCGACACCGGCCCAGCCGACCCACGCTCCGCGGTTGCTGCGCAGGATCGGCTCGAGCGCGGTGACGAGGCCACCCGGGCTGCGCTTCCACCGGGTCGAGCCGTCCGCAAGACGCTCGAGGTCGACGGGCAGGCGGTTCGCGACGACGACGAAGTCCGAACCACCTGTGCGCGTCGACTCCTCAGCTGCAACCACGTGGTGCCCCCTGTCCTTGTCCGACTGTCCCTGTCCGGCGGTGTCCGATCAGTCCATCTTCGGGTTCGGGCCGATGCCGAGCATGGACAGCAGCATGCGGCACTCGTCCGCATCCTCCGCGTAGGCAGCGACGACACGCTGCGCCTGGCGGGCTGTCTCGTCCGCGACGGGTTCGAGTTCCTCGTCCGGAATGTCGTTCTCGGTGGTGGCGTCCGCGGCCATGGTTGTTCCTCCCGGGCTTGCTGCTCCGTTCGAGCAGGTCATTCGTAGTGCGACTCTATGAGAACCGGCGCTTCCGACGCCACCCGCGCTGCAAGTTAGGGTTGACTCACTTCTCGGGGTGGTGACGTGGAACGGAGAGTTTCGTGTGGTGGAACGCATGAGCGGTGACGGCGACCGCCGGGTCGGCGACGGGAAGAAGCCAGGTCGGGGGCTGTTGCGGCGCACGATCGCGAACCAGCGGATCGCGCTGGCAGTCGGCACCCCGCTGGTCTCGCTGCACCAGGTGATGGAGACCCTCGTGCCCGTCGCCATCGGGGTGATCATCGACGGGCCGGTCACCGACGGCAACGTGTCGATGCTGGTCGTCGCCCTCGCGGGACTCGCCGCGTTGTTCGTCGTGCTCACCTACTCGTGGCGTTTCGGTGCGCGCCGGCTCGTCGCGGCGATCGAGGCGGAGTCGCACCGGCTACGGGTCGCGGTGGCCCGCCGGATCCTCGATCCGCGCGGGGTGCGCACCTCCCTGCGCACCGGGGAACTCCTGGCGGTGGCGACGACCGACGCCGGGCGGGCCGCGCAGATCCTGCACGTGGTGCCCGCCACCGCTGCGGCCGTCACCGCGGTGGTCGGGGCCGCCGTCGCGCTGCTGCTCGTCGACGTCCCGCTCGGTCTGCTGGTGCTGCTGGGCACACCCGCGATCCTCGTCGCGCTCGACCGCGCCACCCCGTTGCTGACCCGGCGCATCACCGCACAGCAGGAGGCGGTGGCGCGAGCGTCGGGTCTGGCGACGGACCTCGTCACGGGTCTGCGGCCGCTGCGCGGCATCGGTGCCGAACCGGCCGCCGCCCAGCGTTACCGGGACGCCAGCGCGGACGCGCTCGCCTCGACACTGCGCGCGACCCGCGCCCTCGGCGTCTATACCGGAACCTCGTCGGCGGTGAGCGCGCTGCTGTCCGTCGCGGTCGCGGGCGTCGCGGGCTGGGCCGCGCTGGCGGGCCGGATCTCGGTCGGCGAACTCATCACCGTCGTGGGCCTGGCCCAGTTCGTCGTCGAACCGCTCGGGACGCTCGCCGCCCTGCCGTCGACGTGGGCCGCGTCCCGCGCCTCCGCCGATCGGCTGGCGCTCGTGCTGCACGCGCCGTCGCTGCTGCCCGCCGGAACCGGGACACCGTCGGACGGCAGCCTCGAGCTGCGCGGGCTCGGCTACCGGTCGCTGCGCAGGATCGACCTGACCGTCGCGCCGGGGGAACTGCTCGGTGTCCTCGCCCACCGGTCGCAGGACGCGGAGGCCCTCGCCGACGTGCTGTCCGGCCAGGTGCCGCCGGAGGACGTCCGCGGCGAGCTGACCGTCGGGGGAGTGCCGCTCGGTGCGCTCGACCCCGTAGCCGGACGCCGGACCGTTCTCGCGGAACCCCACCACAGCGACCTGTTCGCCGGAACGCTCGCCGACAACATCACCGCCGGTATGAGCCGGCCGTCCGACGGCATCCCCCCGGAGGTGCTCGGTGCCTCCGCCGCCGGGCAGGTCGCCGACACCCATCCGGACGGCCTCGACCAGCGGATCGTCGACCGCGGCAGCAGCCTGTCCGGAGGGCAGCGGCAGCGCGTGGCGCTGGCCCGGGCGCTGGCGCGGCGCGCTCCGGTGCTGGTGCTGCACGAGCCGACCACCGCGGTCGATGCCGTCACCGAACAGGCCGTCGCGGAGGGGATCGCGCGCCTGCGGCACGACGGTGACGAGCACACGACCGTCGTCATCACCTCGAGCCCGGCGCTGCTCGCCGCCGCCGACCGCGTGGTCGTGATCGACGACGGTGCGATCGTCGCGTCCGGCACCCACGCCGAACTGTCCGCCACCCACCCCACCTACCGAGCGGCGGTGCTGCGATGACGAGCAACGAGTCCGAGCTGCTGCCGATCGCCTCCGCCGGACGGTCGTGGCGCTGGCTGGGAGCACAGCTGCGCGACGTGCCGGGGCGGGTCGCGCTGACCGTGGCGGTGTCCGTCGGGGCGGCGATCGCCGCGGTGGTGCCGGTGCGCGTCCTCGGTGTCCTCGTCGACCGGGTGCGCGAGCAGGCCCCGATGTCCACACTCGGATGGGTCGTCGCGCTGATCGCGGCGGCGGCGGTCGTCGGCGGCGTGCTCGAGGGGGCCGGCCTGCACCTCGTTGCGCGTCTCGGCGAGACGGTGCTGGCGCGGCTGCGCGAGACGGTGCTGGCGCGGGTGCTGACCCTGCCCCCCGAGACCGTCGAACGCGCCGGGCACGGCGACGTCCTCTCCCGCGTCGGCGACGACGTCGCGGTGCTGGCGAAGGCACTCGGCTCGGTGGTACCGCAGCTGGTGGCCGCGCTGATGCTGGTGGTGGTCAGCGTCGCGGCGATGGTCGGAATCGACTGGCGGCTCGGTCTCGCCGGCCTCGTCGCGCTGCCGATGTACGCGCTCGCCCTGCGCTGGTACCTGCCCCGCTCGGCACCGCTGTACGCTGCGGAGCGGGTCGCGATGGGCGAACGGTCGCAGGCACTCGTCAGCAGCATGCACGGGGTGCGCACGGTCCGGGCCTACGGCCTCGACACGGCCCACCTGTCCGGCATCGATGCCGCCTCGGCCCGGGCGCGCGACCTCACCGTCGGCGTGTTCGGTCTGTTCACCCGGTTCGCGGGTCGTGCCAACCGCGCCGAATTCGTCGGTCTCGCAGCGCTTCTCGTCGCCGGATTCGTCCTGGTACGGGCCGATGCGGTGACCGTCGGCGAGGCCACGGCGGCGGCACTGCTGTTCCACCGCCTGTTCTCGCCCCTCGGGCTGCTGCTGTTCACCTTCGACGACGTCCAGTCCGCGGGCGCGAGCCTCGCCCGGCTCGTGGGCGTCGCCGACCTCCCGGCGGCGCAGACCCGGGAAAACGGTCCGTCCGACGAGCCGCGCGGCGGCCCGCCGGCGCTGGAACTGACCGGGGTGCGGCACCGGTACGCGCACGGTCCCGAGGTCCTGCACGGCGTGGACCTGAAGGTTGCGCCGGGGGAGACGGTGGCCCTGGTCGGCTCGACCGGCGCCGGGAAGTCGACGGTCGCCGCTGCCGCGGCCGGGGTCGTCACGCCCACCTCGGGTGAGGTCCGTATCGGTGGCCGGGCGCTCTGCGAACTCGGCCCGCGGCTGCGCCGCCACGTCGTCGTCGTCAGCCAGGAGGTGCACGTGTTCGGCGGCCCCCTGCTCGACGACGTGCGCCTGGCCCGGCCCGACGCCACCGTGGACGAGGTCGCGGCGGCACTCGACGCCGTCGGGGCGGGCGAGTGGGTCCGCGCCCTCGACGACGGCGTGCACACGGTCGTCGGTGAGGGCGGCCGTCCCGTGACCGCGGCCCAGGCCCAGCAGCTCGCGCTGGCTCGGGTGCTGATCGCCGATCCGCAGGTGGTGGTGCTCGACGAGGCGACGGCGGAGGCCGGCAGCGCGGGCGCCCGGGCCCTCGAAACCGCTGCGGCGGTCGTGACGCGAGGACGCACCGCGCTGGTCGTGGCGCATCGGCTGACGCAGGCCGCGGCGGCGGACCGGGTCGTCGTGCTCGAGGCGGGCCGGGTCGTCGAGGAGGGCCCGCATGCGGCGCTCGTCGCCGCCGGAGGCCGCTACGCGCGGCTGTGGCGCGCCTGGCAGGGCGGCGACTGAGGATGTGCTGGCAGGGGCGCGACCTGCGGTGCAGGGTAGTGTGGATCGGTCCGTTGTGCCCGTGCTGCCGTGCGGCCGCACCCGTGCCACCCATCTCAGGAAGGTTCTCATGCCCATCGCGACAATCAACGGGATCCCGCTGAACTACCAGGTCAAGGGGACCGGCGACCTCGTCGTGCTGATCATGGGGACAGGCAGCCCCGGCCGGGTGTGGGACCTGCACCAGGTTCCCGCGCTGGTCCAGGCCGGCTACCGCGTCGCCACCTTCGACAACCGCGGCATCGCACCGTCGGGGGAGAGCCTCGGCGGCATGACCATCGACGACCTGGTGGCCGACACCGCCGGCCTGATCGAGCTGCTCGGCGGTCCCGCATACGTCGTGGGCACCTCCATGGGTGCGCGCGTCGCGCAGGAGCTGTCGCTGACCCGCCCCGACCTGGTGCGCAAGGCGGTGTTCCTGGCCGGGCACGCCCGCATGGACCAGTTCCAGGTCACCCTCACCGAGGGTGAGCGTCAGCTGTACGACAGCGGCGTCGAACTGCCTGCGAAGTACCGGGCGGCGGTCACAGCCGTGATGAACCTGTCGCCGGCGTCGCTGGCGGACCCGCACACCGCGCGGGACTGGCTCGACGTGTTCGAGTTCACCGGCGGCAAGACGTCGCCCGGCGTGCGGGCCCAGCTGGGAATGGACCGTGAGTTCGACCGTCGCGCCGCCTACCGGGCGGTGCGGGTGCCGTGCCTGGCCGTCGGTTTCGCCGACGACCGGATGATCCCGGCGTACCTGTCGCGGGAGGTCGCCGACGCCATTCCCGGCGCGAGCTACCAGGAGATCCCCGACGCCGGGCACTACGGCTACCTCGAGCAGCCGGAGGCCGTGAACAAGGTGCTGCTGGAGTTCCTGGCCGCTTGACGGGTCCTGGCAGACACGATCGTTGCCGCCCCCCCTGTCACAGCCGGGGGGTCGAGACTGCTGTGACGCCGCGATCGGCTCAGCGGCGTCGGCGCAGACGTGATGGCCTGCCCGTTCGTCGTCGAATCCTGTGAGGACCCGAGTCCGGACAGGATCCGGTCCCAGTGGCCTTTGCGCACTGTGTGTCACGGCTGGGCGAGGAGCGAGGGCACGAAGAAGGCGTACAGTTTCGCGCGCAGCCGGTCGAGCGAGCCTGCATTGGCGCCCAGGGCACTGATGTAGTTCATCTCGATCTCGGACAGCCATTCGTACAACAGGTCCATGTCGATGTCGGAGCGAAGCGCGCCGGATTCCTGAGCTTCGAGCAGGATCGGCTCCCACAATTCGCGAGTCAGTTCGACGGCGCGGCCTGAGGTTGCGAGCAGGGATGTAGCGAGTGTCGCCTCGGCAGGCGACACGAGCAGGTGGATCATCGGGTCGCGAAGGCCGCGGCGGATGTTGGTGCACAGACCTTCGACGATTCGTTCCCCGAGCGTCGGGTACTCCCGGACGCGTGCGCGCCACGACTCCATGTTCATGCGTGCGCGACGGACTATCGATGCCACAATGAGCGATTCCCGGTCCGAGAAATATCGGTACACGGTCGCGCGAGACATGTTCGCGGCCCGGGCGACGTCCGCCATCGTCGTCTTCGCGATGCCGAACTGTTCGAAGCAGGATTCGGCGGCGACGAGGATCGCAGCGCCGACGTCCGCGGTTTCGGTGTCTGTCTTGTGTGCCACCCAGGCACCATACCGCCGGGTAACTCGAATAAGACACTAGACATGCAATGTCTCATGTGCCACTCTCGATCCATGCAGCGTGACGACAAGATCGACCTCACCCGGCGCCTCATCGCACATGTGGACAACGACACCACCGACTACGCGGACGACATGCTCCGCGTGCCATTCTCGGTGTTCAACGATCCGGAACTGGCGGATCGCGAGCGGGAAGTCGTTCGCCGATTCCCGCACATCGTGGCGCACCTGGACGAGTTGAAGAACACCGGCGACTTCGTCACCACCGAACTCATCGGCACCCCGCTGCTGGTGGTCAGGCAATCCGACGGCAGCGTCAGAGCCTTCTCCAACGTGTGCCGGCACCGGGGCGCGAAGGTCGAATTCGCCGAGTCCGGATGCAAGCGCATCTTCAGCTGTCCCTACCACAACTGGGCCTACGGCCGGGACGGTGCGCTGCGGGGTATGCCGCACGCCGAAGGGTTCGACGGGCTGGATCGATCGCAGTACGGCCTGGTCGAGTTCCCGTGCGAGGTCCGTCACGGACTGGTGTGGGTGGTGCCGACGGTCGGCGCCGAGCTCGACATCGCAAGGACGCTCGGGGAGAAGCACGACGCCGAAGTGACCGATACCGGCATCGGCAACTCCTTCCAGGTGCGCAAGGAGACCTGGAAGCTCGACATGAACTGGAAGATCGCCGTCGACGGTGTGCAGGATTCGTACCATCTGTGCCAGCTGCACACCAAGACGGTGTGCAACTTCTTGGAGGGCAACATCACCGCCCTGGACGTCGTCGATCGATCGTGGCGAATCGTGGTGGCCCGCAAGTCGATCACCGAGGTCCGCGACGCCGACCCGGACTCGTTCGACGTGCGCGACTACTCGCTTGCGAACTACACGATCTATCCCGGCACGATGCTGGTCACCGAACCGAACCACTTCGAGATCTGGACGATCGTTCCGGACGTCGAGGATCCCAACGTGTCGTACTGCACGATCCGGCTGCTGGCTCCGAGCGAACCCACGACCGCGCGCGAGCAGCGGGTGCTCGACAAGAACTGGGAACTGCTCATGGAGACGCTCCACGCCGAGGACTGGTTCGTCACGAAGACGATCACCGACAACGTTGCACACGGACAGGTCGACGAACTCGTGTACGGACGAAACGAGCTGCCCGGACAGGTGTTCCACAAGATGATCACGCGCGACGCTGCCGCGATCGCCGCCGAGCGGCGCACGGCCGCAGCCGGATCGGCGCCGTGACCGCACAGCAGCTGCGCGAATCATTCCCCGCGCCGGGCGTTCTGCAGCTGACACTCGATCGTCCCGAGGTCCACAATGCGATCTCGATGTCGCTGCAACGGGCACTCGACGAGCGGCTCACCCGCGCTGCCACCGAGGACGACGTACGGGTCGTGCTGGTCGCCGGCGCCGGTGACGCAGCGTTCTCCGCCGGATACGACCTTCACGAACTCGCGGAGCTGTCACCGGACGAAAATGCGACGCTGGTGCGCGAGCGGGAAGCCCTGCTGTGGCGGTACCTCGAGTTTCCCAAGCCGACGATCGCGGCCGTGCACGGCCTGTCCTACGGTGCCGGAACCCTCTACGCGGCATGCTCCGATCTCCGGGTGGGTGGCCCGGCGTCCCGTATTTCCGTGACCGCCGCGACATACGGCGGGGCGAATCTGACCTGGATCCTCGACACCTTGATCGGTGCGGGGCAGACGCGCGATCTGCTCATGACCTCGCGCGTCGTCGGCGGAGCGGAGGCGTTCCGCATGGGCTTGCTCACCCGATACGCCGAAGACGGGGACGTGTCGGGGGCGGCGACGGCGGCGGCAATGCAGATCGCGACGCAACCACCCGAGGCCGTCCGCGAGATCAAGTCCCTCCTGCTGACCGGCCCGGGCAGTGATCTGCGCAGTCGCTACGACCGCGAGAACGCTGCCGCGCGCAGCACCTTACGGCCACGCCCGATCGCCGAGATGTTCACGGAGTTCTTCCGTGCCCGCGCAGGAACCGAGTGAGAGGCCCCCATGGACGTCACCCAACAGTCGACAATGCCGGGGGATATCTGGAATCCGGATTGGAACGATCCGTTCGTACCCACCGTCGAACCGAACGACGCCTTCGCCGAACTGGTATCGGCGGTGCACGAGGTGCAGGAGGCGTTCACTCGTGCCCGCCCGACCCCCACCGCCTGCGCGGCACTGGCGTCGGACCTGCGCGCCGTCGCAGCGAAGCTGAAGATGTTCGAGGTGGGAGAGGACGATCAGCTGGCTGGACACCGGTGGGATCTGGCCGGTCGAGGTCAGGCCATGGCTCCCCCGCTGCACATCGAGGAGGTCACCGCGACGACGGCGAAGGGCCGGATCACGGTGGGCCGCTTTCATTCCGGACGCTACGCCATGAACGGCGGAGTCACGCCGCTGATCTTCGACGAGATCATGGCGCGGCTCGCCAACAGTGCCGGCCGGCCGTGGGCCCGTACCGCCTCCCTCGACGTGGACTTCCGAGCGCCCGCACCCCTCGACGTCGAACTCAGAGTGCAGGCGCAGTTTCTCCGACAGGACGGACGCAAGCGATACATGCGCGGCACGATGCACCACGGAGACGTACTCGTCGCCGAAGCCGACGGCCTGTGGGTGGAACTGAAACCCGAACAGACACGCAACATCTCCGAAAGAGACACACCATGAGCGGATACTCCTTGCTCGAGGGCCTACGGATCCTCGAGGTCGCGCAACTGGCGCCTTCCTCGGTCGGTGGGCACCTCGCCGACCTGGGCGCAGAAGTCATCAAGATCGAATCAGGTCCGCTGGGGGATCCGGTGCGGGTCGGCGGCAGCCGCGCGATCGGCGACGAGGACGGGCCGTCCTTCATGCATCTGCGGTGGAACCGAGGGAAGAAGAGCGTCGCGCTCGATCTGCGAACACCGGAGGGAAGGCAGGCGTTCCTGGACCTCGCCCGCACCTGCGACGCGGTGGTCGAGGGCATGCGCGGCGGCTACCTCGACTGGCTCGGCGTCGGCTACGAGCAACTGCGCAAGGTCAATCCGAGACTCGTGTTCTGCTCGGTGTCGGGCATGGGCTCGGACGGTCCGTACCGGAATCTCGGGACCGGAGGTCCCGTCTTCGATGCGTTCGCAGGGCTGCGGGAGGTCCACACCCCCGAGGAACCTCCGACCGAGGGAATCGCCGGGTCCACGACTCCACCGATCGCCATGTATGCGCTGGGTGCGTACGGCGCGATGGGCCTGCTCGCAGCGGTGCACCGTGCCGGTCGCACAGGTTCGGGCTGCAAGCTCGAGGTGGCCGGAATCGACGTGGCCGCGGCGTGGATGCCCGACCTGGTCGATGCCGAACTCAACAAGGATCGATCGATTCATCGCCCGTCGTGGCTCCCCGACGGCCGGTTGCCCGACTGGCCGCGACTCGAGGCGTACCGCACCAAGGACGGCGAAGCCGTCCTGTTCGGCTCGCACGTCGATAAGTTCTGGCGAAACTTCTGCACGGCCGTCGACCGGCCCGACCTGCTCGAGATCGATCTGGCCGGCACCGACCCGGAGGCGCCGGCGCGCGCCGACCATGTGTACCGCGAGCTTCGGAACATCTTCGGGCAGCGCACCCGCGAGGAGTGGGTCGCGCTGTTCCTCGCGCACGACATCGCGGGTGGACCGGTGAACAGCGTCCGTGACCTGGTCACCGATCCGCACTTCACCGGTCGCGCGAACACCTACCGGGTCGAGTACGAGGGCGTCGGTGAACTCGAGTTCGTGGCGAGCCCGATCCGGGTGCAGGGCGAGAAGTTCACGCCGTCGCTACCACCGGAACTCGGAGCCGACACGGAAGACGTCCTTCGAAAAGTGTTTGCACGCAGTGTGTCCGATGTTTCCAGCGCCGGGGTACCGATCTCGCCCGAGTAGGGGCGACGAGTCGGCATCGCCGCGACCGTAGGTGCGAATTCGATGCCGCATTCTGTTGTGACAGACATCTACAAATGTTAGATTACTGGCGACTTCAGTGACGGCGATCACACACCTTTCCGGTGTGTGATCCGGCCCGACGGTCACACAGCTACTCCAGACGCGCCGCCCGACACAGGCGCGTCCGAATCGGGTGGACGGGCCCGGCGCGGGCCGCACCCCCACCGCCGTGAGCGAGAGCGGGCACGCCGCCGCGGCGAGCACGAGGAGACGACAATGAATCTGACCGATCTGGTTCGGTACTGGGGCAAGACTCGTCCCACCCAGCAGGCAATCGTGTTCGGCAACACCTCCCAGACCTGGTCCGAACTGGATGCGGTCACCGACGCGCTGGCTCGTGGCCTGGCCGCCCGGGGAGTTCGTAAGGGTGACCGTGTCGGGGTGATGATGCTCAATCGCCCGGAACTGGCGCACGTCATCCTTGCGACCCTCAAGCTCGGCGCGATCAGCGTCCCGCTCAACTTCCGGTTGATCGGCAAGGAACTGGCGCCGATGCTGGTGGATTCGGCGCCGCGGGTGGTAATCGTGGAGAACGAGCTGGCTTCGTTGTTGGAGGAGGCGGTGGCGCAAACCGAGTTCGAGATCTTCGCGATCGGTGGAAGCGACCACCGCGCATACGAGACGCTGCTCGACCCCGGCCCGGGACCGGACGTTCACATCGAGGCGTCCGATCCGGCATTCATCTGCTACACCTCGGGCACCACCGGTGTTCAGAAGGGTGCGCTCGTCACCCATCGCAGCGCCCTCGCCCCCGGCATCGCGCAGGTGCTCAGCCACGGCATCTCCCGCCGCGACCGCGTGATGTGCTCGGCGCCGCTCGTCTACACGGGCTCGGTGCTGTCGATCTTCATGCAGCTCGTGGTGCTTCCGGGCTCGACGATGGTGCTGCTGCGCGAGTTCGATCCGGCGATCGCCCTGGACACCTTCGAGCGGGAACAGGTCACCGCGACCACCACGGTCCCGGTGATCTGGGAGCGCATGTCCCAACTCCCGGACTTCGGAACGCGCAAGCTCGCGAAGTTCACGTTCGCCGGCGCCGGTGGCGCACCCGTGAGCCTGGACCTGCTCGACTTCTACAACAGCCGCGGTGTGCCGCTCACCCAGGCGTACGGACTCACCGAGGCATCGGGAATGGTGTCGACGCTGTACTACGAGGACGCCCGTACCCGGCCGGGCTTCGCCGGCCTGGCCTTGACCGGCACGCAGATACGCATCGGCAGCATCGACGGCGGCTTCGCCGCACCGAACGAGGTCGGCGAGATCCTGGTGCGCGGCGAGCACGTCATGCGTGAGTACTGGAACAAGCCCGAGGCGACCGCGGAGACGCTCGTCGACGGCTGGCTGCGCACCGGCGATCTGGGCCTGCAGGACGAAAGCGGCTTTCTCAAGGTCGTCGACCGCCGGAAGGACATGCTCATCTCCGGGGGCCTCAACGTCTACCCGGCGGAGATCGAAAAGGCACTGCACGGCATCGACGGCTTGGTCGACCTCGCGGTGATCGGCGTCGAGGACGACCGATGGGGTGAGGTCCCGATGGTGGTGTTCCACAGCGAACGACCGGCGGACGAGGTCGTCACCGACATCGCGTCCGTCGCGAGCGGGAATCTGGCCAAGTTCAAGCGCCCCGCGATGGCGGTCGCGCTCGACGAACCGTTGCCGCGCACCTTCTCGGGAAAGCTCGCGAAAGCGGTTCTACGAGAACGGTTTCAGAAGCCACCTGCCGATGCGATCCCGGTTGCCCGCGAGGTTCCGGCGGCCGATGCCGCGACGTCCCGGTCCTGAGTTCGCTCCCTACTCCGAGAGGATACGCACCGTGAGCAGTACTCGCGATGTGGACATCACCAAGATCATCGACGACGCGCCGCTGTCATCCCTGCAGAAGCGCGTTCTCGTCCTGTGCCTGGGTCTCGCGATCCTGGATGGCATCGACGCCCAGCTGATCGGGTTCGTCATTCCCGCCATGTCCGCGGACTGGGGGCTGTCGCCCGCGTCCTTCGGGTTCACGCTTGCGTTGAGCACGGGCGCAATGGTCGTGGGCAGCTTGCTGTTCGGGCCACTGGCCGACCGATACGGTCGCCGCAGGATCATTATCGTGTGCACCGTGGTATTCGCGGTGTTCACGCTCGCCACCGCGCTGGTGACCTCCATGACGGCTCTGATCGTGCTGCGCGTGATCGCCGGTCTCGGCCTCGGCGGTGTGACGCCGAACCTCATCGCAATGGTGAGTGAGTACAGCCCCGCCCGCATCAGGGCGACGATGGTGACCGTCACGGTTGCGGGTATGTCGCTGGGCGGCTTTCTCGGTGGCTTCGCGGCCGCGTTCCTCATTCCCGAGTTCGGGTGGCAGGCGCTGTTCGTCGTCGGTGGCGTGCTGCCGTTGATCTTGACGGCTGTCGTGATCCGGTGGCTGCCGGAATCCGTGAAGTTCCTCGTTGCCGGAGGCCGTACCGAGGAAGCCGCGCGCATCGTCGACAAGATCGCGGCCCGCGAACGCGTGACGGCCACGTCCAGGTTCGTGCAGGACACATCGGCTGCGACGAAGTCGCCGGTGGGCGCGCTGTTCCAGGGCGGCCGCGCGGTCGACACCGTCCTGCTGTGGGGCGTGTTCGTCATCAACTTCCTGGTCATCTATTTCCTGCTCAGCTGGATGCCGACCCTGTTCGGCGAGGGCGGTCGGAGCGCATCGACCGCGTTGCTCGCCGCGTCGCTGTTCAACCTCGGCGGGATGACGGGTGCACTCACATTCGGCCGGATCACCGACCGGATCGGCAACGGCTTCGTCGTGGTGATGGCGGGCTACACACTCGGTGCCGTGTGCACGGCGCTGGTCGCGATGCTTCTCGGCAGCGGATGGGTGCTGCTGGTGGCGGTCTTCTTCGTCGGTTTCGGTATGTCCGGTAGTTCGGCCGGCATCATAGCGATCGCGGCCGCGGTGTATCCGGTGGCTGTCCGTGCCACGGGCGTGGGCTGGGCGATGGGCATCGGTCGAATCGGCTCGATCGCGGGTCCGGCGGTCGGTGCACTCCTCATCGCGGCGGGGTTGGGGGCACAGAGCATCTTCCTGCTCACGATCGTGCCGACGCTGCTCGCTGTCGTGACTCTCGGAATCATGTCGCTCCGGGCCCGCCGGGTACAGGGCACCCGCAGTTTCCGGACCACTGGGACACCGCACACCATGGCTGCGGCCGAATAGCACTTCGCGTGGCGGACGTAGCGGAACCGGGTTGTGCCGTTTATCTACAGATGTTAGATTCTCGACACGTCGGTGACGGCAATCACATCCCGCAGAGCCCATTGCCTCTGCCGATCAGTGGACGGAGAGCAGACAGTGCCGGTGAAGTTGTCCTATTGCCGCCTGTGCCCCGCCTCGTGTGGGGTGCGAGTAGAAATCGACGGCGATCGGATCCTCAGCATCGTCGGCGACGGCCTGCACCCGTTGTCACGCGGCTACTCATGCCCGAAGGGGCGTCGCGGTGGCGACCTCCACCAAGGGCCGGATCGGCTCACCACCTCGATGCGCCGCACCCCCGGCGGCACCTTCGAGCCCGTCCCGGTGGAGGTCGCGATCGCGGAGATCGCCGAGCGTCTCGAAGCGATCAAGGGGGAGCACGGTCCGGACGCACTGGCGCTGTTCATGGGAACCCAGCAGAACTTCGCAGCGCTGACCGGTCCGATGGCGCGGGCATGGTTCCGCACCACCGGCTCGCGGAAACTGTTCTCGACCATGACGATCGATCAGTCCGCCAAGTGGATCGTGCAGGCGCGGATGGGGGAGTATCTCGGCGGGCGCCAGCGCTTCGACACCGCGGACGTGTGGCTGCTGGCCGGCACGAATCCGATGGTGTCGCTCAACGGCGGGGACGGGGACGGCGCGATCACCCAGAACCCGTCCGTCACGATCCGCAGGGCGCGCGAGCGCGGGCTGAAGCTCATCGTCGTCGATCCTCGGCGCACCGAAACTGCGGTTCGTGCGGACCTGCACCTGCAGCTCCGCCCCGGCACCGATGCCGTACTGTTCGCAGGGCTGCTGCACGTGATCCTGTCCGAGGCTCGTCACGACCGCATATTCTGCGACCGTTTCGTCGAGGGCCTCGACGAACTCCGCGCGGCGGTCGCGCAGGCGACACCCGCGCACACCGAAGCGGTGACGGGCGTGCCGGCGACCGACGTGATCCGCGCGGCCCGGATGTTCGCCGAGGGGCGGCGGGGCATGGCGACCACGGGCACCGGGGTGTGCATGGGCCCGCATTCCAACGTCGCCGAGCATCTCGTCGCATGCCTGAACGTCGTCTGCGGCCGGTACCTGCGCGAAGGGGAGATGACACCCGACCGCAACGTTCTCGCGCGGACGATCCCGTTGAAGGCGGAGGTTCGTCCGCCGCACCGGACCTGGGAATCCGGCTTCCGCAGCCGCATCGGCGGGATCGGCACGATGAACGGCGAGCTGCCGTCGGGCATTCTTGCCGACGAGATCCTCGAGCCCGGCGCCGACCGGGTGCGGGCCCTGGTGGTCTCGGGCGGAAACCCGGCGCGGGCCCTCCCGGATCGGGAGAAGGCCGAACGTGCATTGAGCGAGCTGGAGCTGTTGGTGTGCGTCGACACACGCATGTCCGAGACCGCCCGGCTGGCCGACTACGTGATCGCGCCGACGATGGTGTACGAGCGACCCGACCACACCTTGCTGATGGAGTTCTTCTTCGCCCAGCCCTTCGCGCAGTACACCCCACGACTCGTGGCGCCACCCGCAGGAGTGATCGAAGACTGGGAGTTCTTCTTCCGCCTTGCGTCCGCGTCCGGGCACAAGGTGAAGTTCGCCGGACGGGTGCTCGACCCGGACGCGCCGCCCACCTCGGAGGAACTGCTCGCGATGTTCGCCGAACGCGGGCGCGTCCCGATAGGCGCAGTGATGTCGGCGCGACGCGGTGTGCTCGCACCTCCGGAGGAAAAGGTGGTCGGTCCGCCCGCACAAGGCGCATCCGAACATCGCCTCGCGCTGTGCCCGGACGACGTGAACGCGGAAATCGCTGCTGCACTGAACGAGTCGCCGCGGCAACCCGGACATACGATGCAACTGACGGTGCGGCGCATGCGGGAGTTGATGAATTCGTTGGGCCGCGATGTCAGTGGACTCGCGCGCTTCGGCTACAACCCCGCACACGTGCATCCGCACGACCTACAGCAGCTCGGCATCGACCACGGCGACATCGTGCGCATCCGTTCGGCTCACGGCCGTATCCGAGCTGTCGCACACACCGACCCCACCGTCCGGCAGGGCACGATCTCGATGACCCACTGCTGGGGCGCGTCCGACACCGACGCGGACCCCCGCCGGGTCGGTAGCAACGTCAACGACCTGACCGGCTACGACCGGGTCCAGGACATCAACGCGATGCCGGTGATGACTGCGGTGCCGGTCAGCATCGAAGTGGAGGTCCCCGCCGGTGCTCACTGACACTTCCGCCAGAACGGTAGGCGCACGCATCTGCCCGCTGTGCGAAGCGACGTGCGGCCTGCTCTTCGAACTCGACGGACGCACCGTGACGTCGGTGCGGCCGAACCCCGACGATGTGTTCACCGCGGGGCACAGTTGCGCGAAGGGACTGGGCCTCGGGCAACTGGAGAACGACCCCGACGTCCTCCGCACCCCGTTGATCCGCGACGGGGACGATTTCCGTGAGGCAACGTGGGACGAGGCATTTGCCGAGATCGATCGGCGACTGCCGCCGATCATCGCGGCGGACCCCGACAGCTGCGCTGTCTACTCGGGTAATCCCGCCGCGCACCACCTGGACCCGTCGTTCTACACGCTGCCACTGATCTCGGCGATCGGGACCCGCAACGTCTACTCGCCCGCGAGCATCGACACACTTCCGAAGAACTACGCGAACGCCCTGCTCTACGGAACCGGGCTCGGAATGGCGGTCCCCGATATCGACCGCACGTCGTACCTGCTGATCCTGGGGTCGAATCCGCTCGTGTCGAACGGCAGCACCGTCACCGCACCGGGAATCGGCAAGCGTCTGGAAGCGCTGCGAGAGCGCGGTGGCACCCTGGTGGTAGTCGACCCGGCGCGCACCCGCACGGCGGAGGTCGCCGACCTCCACCTCGCCATCCGGCCCGGCACCGACGCATTTCTCCTGCTCTCACTCGTCTCGGTGATCGCGACCGAGAAGCTCGCTGCGCCCGGTCGCCTGACCGAGCACGCCGACGGTCTGGACGAGGTCCTTCGACTCACGGAACAGTTCACCCCGGATGCGGTCGCGCCGATCTGCGGTATCGATGCCGACGTGATCCGCCGGGTGGCACGGGAATTCGCCGGTTCCGACGCGGCCGTTGCACATTCTCGGATGGGTTCGTGTACCCAGGAATTCGGTTCGGTCGCCAACTGGATGGTCGAAGTACTCAACATCGTGACCGGAAACCTCGATCGGCCGGGAGGCGCGATGTTCCCGGTGCCACCCGCCGGCGGACCGACCACCTGGCCTGCCAACCCGAAGGCCCCGCTCGTGTTCGATCGGTGGCGGTCGCGGGTCCGGAACATGCCCGAGGCGATGGGAGAACTCCCCGCGGTCTGTTTCGCCGAGGAAGTCCTCACCCCGGGTCCCGGACAGGTGCGCGCTCTGGTCACCATCTCCGGGAACCTGGCCCGGTCGTTTCCGAACAGCCACGCTGTCGAGACAGCTCTGGCCGACCTCGAATTCATGGTCTGCATCGACGGGTATCTGAACGAAACGACCCGCTACGCCGATGTCATCCTGCCCCCTCCACCGCTCACGACACGGGGACACCACGACCTCGCGCTCACACACTTCCAGGTGCGCAATGTGGCCCGGTACACCGCCCCGCTGCTCGAGCCGGGCCCCGGGGAGATGCCCGAGTGGCAGATCCTGCTGCGCCTGACGGGGATCGTCCGCGGCGAACCGGAGCGGCCGATCACCGAACTGGACGACGAGGTGGCGACCACCGCGATCCGTCGCGCAGCCAAACTCGCCGGCCGCGAAGTCGACGACGTCGTCCGGGCAACCGAGGGCCGCACCGGTCCGCAGCGGCTGCTGGACCTGCGGTTGCGCAGCGGCCCGTACGGCGATCGGTTCGGCGCTGTGCCCGGGGGACTGACCCTCGAACTACTCGAGCGCACTCCAGACGGCATCGATTACGGGCCGTTGCAGCCGCGGGTCCCCGAAGTGCTGCGCACCCCGAACGGCAGAATCAACCTCCTGCCCGATGCGTTGGCTGCCGACCTGCCGCGCCTGCGTGATGCGCTGGAACAGCCCGTGCCGGAGTTGGTCCTCGTCAACCGGCGCCAGCGTCGCGGCATGAACTCCTGGCTGCACAACGCGCTGCCCCAGCCCGACGCAGGCCAGTGCGCGCTGTACATGAATCCGTTCGACGCTGCCGAACGCAACCTCGTCGACGGCGACACGGTGCGTATCGCCTCGAAGACCGGTGCTGTCGTCGCCGAACTACACATCACCGACGCGATGCGCCAGGGGGTGGTGAGCCTGCCGCACGGGTGGGGTCACCACGGCCCTGGTCTGCGCACCGGACGCTCGGCCGCCGCCCCCGGTGCAAACGTCAACGCCCTCGTCGACGACACCGTGGTCGAGCCGCTGACCGGCGCCCCGATCTTCAACGGGTTCTCCGTCGAAGTCACCCGCGTAGAGAGCCCACGGTCATGAGCGCGGAGTCGGGCGATTCGGCCGGGATCACGATCGGTGTCGTCGGCGCCGGGATGATGGGCTCGGCCCTCGCGTACACGTGCGCGCGGACCGGAGCCGACGTCGTGCTCGTTGCCCGGAGCCTCGAGGGTGCGCACCGAGGAAAGGCCTACGCCGCCCGGCGCGAAATGCGCGCGCTGCAGGCCGGAAGGACCGATG
Source organism: Rhodococcus indonesiensis (assembly GCF_047782815.1). Classification (NCBI taxonomy): domain Bacteria; kingdom Bacillati; phylum Actinomycetota; class Actinomycetes; order Mycobacteriales; family Nocardiaceae; genus Rhodococcus; species Rhodococcus indonesiensis. Next base: position 824,573 of record NZ_CP180630.1, read on the forward strand.
CGGCCGCCTCGTCGGCGTTGCTCGATCGCATCGCGCCTACCGAACGGGTGTCGGACCTGGCGCCGGCGTCGTTGGTGGTCGAGGCCGTGGCGGAGAGCGTCGCCGTCAAGCAACAGGTCCTGCAGTCGATCGAGGCCGTCACCGAGCCGAGCACCCTCCTCGCTTCGACGACCTCGACCCTGCCGGTCACAACCCTCGCCGCCACGCTGGCCCGCCCGGAGAACTTCGTCGGGATGCACTTCTTCTCACCCGTGGACCGGATGTCGTTGGTGGAGACGGTCGTCGGTGCGCGCACCTCGGAGGCGACGCTCGCAGCATCGTTGACGTACTCACGGATGCTGGGGAAGACGCCCATCGTGGTGCGAGACAGCCGGGGGTTCTTCACCAGCCGGGTGATGCAGCCGTATCTCGACGAGGCGATGGTCGCGGTCGGGGAAGGAATCGATCCGGTGCTCGTCGAGCGTGCGGCGCTCGAAGCCGGATACCCGGTGCCGCCGCTGCAGTTGCTCGACGAGATCACGCTGACCCTCAACCGCACGGTGCAGCGAGAGAGCCGTGTCGCTGTCGAAGCCGTCGGGGATGTGTGGCGGGCGAATGGCGCGGACCGTGTCCGCGACCGGATGATCGACGAGCACGGTCGGGGTGGTCGATCGGTGGGTCGTGGGTTCTACGAGTACGACGCGGCCGGCACGCGACTCGGGCTGTGGCCCGGTCTTCGCGACGTGTTCGGGAGTCCCCGGACCATCCCGCTCGAGGACATGCGCGATCGGTTGCTCTTCGTCGAGGTGCTCGAATCGATGCGTTGTCTCGACGAGGGCGTGATCGGCTCCGAGGCCGACGCCGATACCGGATCCGTCCTCGGGATCGGATTCCCCGCGCACACGGGGGGAGTCGTCTCGTTCAGACGGTCCTATTCCGCTGGTGTGGAGGGGTTCACGGCCCGCGCCCGTGAACTTGCAGACCGCTACGGCCACCGCTTCCTCCCACCGGAACCGAGTTCGGAAGCACACAATCAACCGGAGTACCAATGACGTACGTAGTCACGCAAGCATGCTGTAACGACGCGACGTGTGTCGCGGTGTGTCCGGTGAACTGCATTCACCCGACGCCCGACGAAGCGCAGTACGCGCGCACCGAGATGCTCTACATCGATCCGGACACCTGCATCGATTGCGGGGCGTGCGCCGACGTGTGTCCGGTGGAGGCGATCGTGCCCGACAGCGATCTCACACCCGAGACCGAGATCTACAAGGATCTCAATGCCGCATACTTCCTGGGTAACCCGACCGTGTCCGGCCCGACGGAGGTGCCGAGGGAGCCCGTCGTCGTCGCCGAGCGGCCCGGTCCGCTGCGAGTGGCGATCGTGGGTTCCGGTCCGTCCGCCTTCTACGCTGCCGAGGAACTGCTGAAACGGCGCGACGTCGACGTCGAGGTCTCCATGTTCGAGCGGCTCCCCGTCGTCGGCGGCCTCGTCCGCTTCGGTGTGGCCCCGGATCATCAGACGACGAAGGCCGTCGAACGGGGATTTTCCCGTACCGCCGGCCGCAGCGGCTTCCGCGCATTCCTCGGTGTGGAGATCGGACGTGACCTCGGCGTCGGCGAGCTGCTCGACCACCACCATGCGGTGATCCATGCGGGTGGAGCTTCCGACGACCGGAAGCTCGGTATCCCGGGCGAAGACCTGCCGGGTAGCAGTGCCGCAAGGGAATTCGTCGGCTGGTACAACGGGCATCCGGACTACGCGGACCGAACCTTCGATCTGTCGGGGCGTCGCGCCGTGGTGATCGGCAACGGCAATGTCGCGTTGGACGTGGCGCGGATCCTGGCACGCGATCCCGAACGGCTCGTGCCCGGCGACATCGCGGAGCATGCCCTGGATGTACTGCGCCGCAGCGCGATCGAGGAAGTGGTGGTGCTCGGGCGCCGCGGACCCGAGCACGGCGCCTTCACGACGCCGGAGTTGCTCGCGCTGGGATTGTTACCGGAAGTCGACGTGACTGTCCAGGACGGATACGACGCGCCGGAGGGTGCCTCGATCAAGCTGCGGACGATCGCCGAGTATGCGCGGCGGCGTCCGCAACCGGGCAGGCGGACGATCACCCTACGTTTCCACGCCGCGCCGATCGAGGTCCTCGGCGGCACTCGCGTCGAGGGATTGCGGATCGCACCGTACGGCGTGGCGGGGCCCGGCGAGGATCTCGAAGCCTCGCTGGTGCTGCGGTCGGTGGGATACCGCGGCCGTCCGGTGCCGGGTCTGCCGTTCGACGCGGCGCGCGGCACGATACCCAACATCGCAGGTCGTGTCGTCGATCCGGCCGACAACCGTCCGATACCCGGTTTCTACGTCGCAGGCTGGATCAAGCGGGGGCCGACCGGGGTGATCGGAACCAACAGATACTGCGCCGCCGAGACCGTCGAGGCGATCGTCGCCGACCACGAACGTGCGCTGCTGCCGCGACCGAGCCGTACCGGCGACGATCTGGCGTCGATCGTCGAGGCGCGCTGCCCGGGTGCGTTCGGCTTCGACGGCTGGCGGCGCATCGACCGGTACGAACGTACCGAAGGGCGTCGTCGAGGCCGGGCTCGGCAGAAACTGGTCGAGGTCGAGGCGATGCTCGCGGTCGCCCACGGTGCAGACGCCCGTTCGTACTTGCCCGGATAAACAACAACCTTTAGATTTGACGAGCGGGTGTGATCTGCCTCACTGAGGTGGGCCCGCGTCGACGACACACATTCATGGAGGGCTACATGAGCGGCACCGTTGTAGACGCTTTGACCTACTGGTCCCGGTCGAAGCCGGATCTGCCCGCGATCGACTTCGACGGCGATGTCGTCACCTACGCAGAGCTGTCGAGCTGGGCGGACGGCGTCGCGAACGACCTCGCCTCCCGCGGCGTCACGCCGGGTGATCGCGTGGGCTTTCTGGGCGCCAACAGCCTCGAATGGGCCGTGGCCTCGCTCGGCGCCATGAAGGTCGGCGCCATCGCCGTGGGATTCAACCAGCGGATGCTCACCGGCGAGCTCACCACCCTCGTCGACGACTGTGAACCCACCGTGGTCTACTGCGAAGAGGCGCTGCTGCCGCGACTGGAAGAGGTCCAGCAAGCGCGCAACACCTTCTCGATCGCCGTGTTCGAGAAGGATGTGCGCCCGCTACGCGGCCGCGAACATGCGAAATACCGCTCACCGGTCGTCGATCTCGACACTCCCACTGCCATCGTCTTCACCAGCGGCACCACCGGGAAACCGAAGGGCGTGATCTTCACGCACGCCACGATTGCCGGTGAGATGCACGAGTGGTCGCTGATGGAACCGATTCAGCCGAACGGTCTGCGCCCGGTACTGGTCCTGCCGCTGTTCACCGCCGCCGGCATCGTCTGGGGCATCTCGCGTGTCGTGATTCACGGCGGAACCCTGTTCCTGCAGCCGGGATTCGATCCGTCGGCGGCGCTGCGCATCCTCTCCGAGGACAAGGCCAACACCCTGACCGGACCCCCGATTCTCTTCGAGCAGATCGCGAAGGTGCCCGGGTTTGCCGATACGGATCTGAGCCACATGATCACCGCACACGTCGGCGGAGCGCGCGTGCCCGTCGACCTGCTGCGCAAGTGGCAGGCTCGAGGGGTGTCCCTGCGGCAGATCTATGGTCAGACGGAGATCGGCGGATCGGCCACCGCAATGCCGCGGGACGAAGCCGCGGAGCACCCCGACAAGTGCGGGTGGGGCGGCATCTTCACGAAGATCCGGGTGGTCGACTCCGAGGGCAACGACCTACCTCCCGACGAGGTGGGCCAGATCCTGTTGCGGGGACCGGGGATGATGCCCGGGTACTGGCGCAACGAGGAGGCCACGCGTGCTGCCCTGATCGACGGCTGGTTGCAGACCGGAGACCTCGGCAAGCTCGACGAGAACGGCTACCTGACGTACGTCGACCGTCTCAAGGACATGATCATCTCCGGTGGTCTGAACATTTCCCCCGCCGAGATCGAGACCGTCATCAACCAGATCCCGGAGGTCGAAGAGGTCGCTGTGATCAGCGTCCCCGACGCCAAGTTCGGGGAGACCCCGGCAGCGCTGGTCAGAACGACCACGGAGATGAAGGAATCCGAGATCGTCGGCTTCTGCAACGAGCGCCTCGCCGACTACAAGGTACCGCGCTATGTCGTCTTCCTGGACGAACCGCTGCCCCGAATGCCCAGCGGGAAGATCGCCAAGCGCCAGCTGCGCGACACCTTCGCGCATGTGCCCGACAACTACGAAAGGGTTCGGTGAGTCAGACGTGAGCTCGCAGAAGGTTGCCGTCGTCACCGGAGGGGGACGCGGCATCGGCGCGGCCGTCTCCCAGCGGCTCGCCGCCGACGGCTTCGCCGTCGCGGTCAACTATTCCCGTAGTGCGCGCGACGCCGAGGACGTCGTGGCGAAGATCGTCGCAGACGGTGGGCGAGCCGTGGCAATCCAGGCCGATGTCTCGAAAGCTACCGACGCGGAGCGTCTCGTTGCCGACACGACCGCCCGACTGGGTGCCCCCACCGTGCTGATCAACAATGCGGGCATGAACAAGGCCGGTGCGGCCCGCAAGCAGGGCCCCGAAGAGTTCGACGAAGTCATTGCGGTCAATCTCAACGGGGCGTTCTACTGCACGCACTTTGCCCTGCCTGCCATGTACGAAGAAGGTTGGGGCCGTGTGGTGTTCGTCAACAGCCCGTCGGGCGGCCGCCGCCCGTCGCCCGGCATGAGCGCCTATTCCGCGGCGAAAGCCGGCCTGGTTGCGATGACCAAGACGATGGCCGTGGAAGTCGCCCGTCGCGGCATCACGGTCAACTCGGTGATGCCCGGGTTCGTCGCTACCGACATCGTGGCGTCGGGAGGCGAAGCCGGCGTCGAGGCACTGACCAGACACTGGCCGTCGATTCCACCCGAATCGATCGCCTCGACGGTGTCGTTTCTGGTGAGCGACGCCGCCGCCGACGTCTCGGGTGAGGAGATCGGTGTCTGGCGAGGCGGTCCGGTAGGCGTCTGAGATCCACAACGATGCGACCCATGCCGATTCGATCGGCATGGGTCGCATTGTCGTTGCGTTCCCCCGCACCCGTGCGCGTTTCTGGTAGCGCTCGCTACCAGAAACGCGCACGGGGGGTGTTACACGGGCACCGGTGCCGTGTTGTCGTTCTGCTCCCTCGGGGACGTCGATCGGGTACGGGACAGGACGGTCGCCGCAAATCCGAGTAGCGAGACGACACAGATCAGGAGGCTGAGCCACACGGTGGTGTCGTCGAAGGCCAAGGCAACCGCGATGACCGGGACGAATGCCGCGCCGAGTGCATTGCCGGCCTCACGGCCGAGGCCGAGGCCACTGTAGGCGTGCTGCGTATGGAACAGCTCGATGACGTATGCGCCCATCGGGCCGAAGATGGCCGCGACGCCGATACCGTTTCCGGCCGCCATGACCACCCAGTACAGCAAGGGGGGTGTTTCGACGCCGGACAGGAGCGAGATGCCGACCCATGCGAATACGGCGCTGTAGAGGAAGCCGAACATGATCACAGGTGCGCGCCCGACCCGGTCCGACAGGGACCCGAACATCGGAATCAGAAGGGCATTCGTGAGCTGTGCGGCGATCAGACCGACGAGCACTTCCGTTCCGCCGAAGCCGAGCTGGTTGGTGCCGAAGGTGCCCATGAACACGATGTAGAAGTAACCGATACCGGTCTGGCCGATGGTCATTACGAGCACGGTCAGCAGGGCGCGCGGTTGCTGGCGGATCACGTCGAAGAGCGGACGCTTCGAGACGGCATTGTTCTCCTCGATCTCCCGGAATGCAGGTGTTTCGGGCAGGCTGCGGCGTAGCCACAGGCCGTAGGCGAGGATTACCACGCTGCACAGGAACGGGATGCGCCAGCCCCACGCGAGGAAGCTGTCCTGGGACATCAGGGATGACACCGTCAGCAGGGACAGCGTCCCGAGCACGCCGCCGAGTGCCGCGCCCATACCGGGCAGCGATCCCATCAAGCCCTTCTTCTTCGCGGGTGAGAATTCGACGGCTACCAGAGCCGCGCCTCCGTACTCACCGCTGGCGCCGATGCCCTGCAGGATTCGGAGGAAGACCAGAAGAGCCGGTGCGACCCAGCCGATCTGGTCGTACCCCGGCAGCAAGCCGACGAGCAGGGTGGCGATACCCATCAGGACGAGGGTGAAGACGAGGATGCGCTTTCGGCCGATGCGGTCGCCGAGGCTGCCCAGGATCACCCCGCCCACCGGACGGATCAGGAAGCCGACTGCGAACGTGCCGACGGCCTGTAGCGTTCCCAGAAGTGGGCTCGAGCCGGAGAAGAACACGCTCGCGAATACCACCGACGCCGCCGAGGCGTAGAGGCTGAAGTCGTAGTACTCGAGAAGGGTTCCGACAAAGGCGGCGCGGCTTGCGCGTCGTGAGTCCGCGCGAGAGCGCCCGGAGTTCGCATCTGCAGGAGAGCCTGCAACGGCGGTTGTACGTTCGGTCATGCGAAACCTCGCGTTGTGAGGGGTGGGCGATCGGCCCGAATGGTGTAGTGACGGAGGACACAGTAGCCTATAGGCATTAGATTGGTCTAACGCGAACTCCCTGGCTCACGTCGTGTGATCTCGACATTGATGCCGGTGAGGTGCGACTGATTGCTGAGGATGTCGTATCCTTCTTTCCCGTTGGGGGACAGACTGTTCACGTTCACGCCGGGGTAGCGACGCGCCACGTCGAGGCCGCGAGCCGAGCGCTGGCCCCATCCGTGTGTCATCGCGACCACTCCCGGCCTGAGGGTTGCGTCGTATGCCAATATCGCGTCGATCGACCCGTGACGGTTGTGGACGATGACATCGTCACCGGCGACCAGTCCGCGGCGATCCGCGTCGTCAGGGTTCATCCACAGTGGATTGTCCTGGTGATCGCCTTGTTTCAGTATCGGTAGGTTGTGCAGCCAACTGTTCACCATGTACAGGGTGCGACGGGTGATGAGTTTGAGCTGTTCCGGGCTCTCGTTGGACAACTCCTCCAGAATGTCCTCGACGGTGCGGTATGCGCGCCGGAAAATTGCCGGACAGCAGTCGATCAGACCGTCGTCGTGCTGCACCGCGATGGTGAACACGTGCGACGAGTCCGCCTCGGGCAATACCGCGGTCTGGCAGGGCATTTCCTTGAGCCGCTCGAGGCTCAGTCCGGCGTCGCGCATGGCGGCATCTGCGTTGGCGAGAGGGTTCGGATCGGGGCTGTCGAGCAGCGTCTTCACGCCCATCTCCTGCAGGATTCGTGACAGGATCCACCAGTCGTCGCGCCGGTCGTTCCTCGGCGGTACCACCGCGGGGGTGTACTGCACGTAGGGTTCCATGGCGACGCCCATCGTGTTCAGGAAGTTGACGTCCTCGTGTTCGAGCCAGTCCGTGGCGGGAAGCACGTAATCTGCCATCTCTCCGGTGACCGTGCGGTACAGGTCGATCGTGACGATCAGTTCGAGGTCTTCCAGCGCGCGACGCATACCCTCTGCTCCACCTACCGACAACAGCGGATTACCGGAGATGACGATCAACGCCCTGATCGGATCGTCCCTGTTCGCGATGTATTCCGGCAGACGTGCCGCGGGTAGGTCCCCACCGACCGTGCGGACCTCACCCAAGCTGTCCCGGAAGAACGGATCCTCGCGTTTGCGCTTCGAATTGTGCACGACGTCGGTCATGCCGCGGGAGTAGATGTTGCCGCCTCGGCGGCCGAGATTGCCGGAGAAGAGGCTGATCATGTTGAGCATCCAGTACGCCAGCGCGCCCTGGCGTCCCTGGTTCACCCCGGTCGCCATGTAGATGCTGGCGGTGGGGGCGGCGCAGAAGTCGTCGGCGACCCGCCGGATGACGTCGGCTTCGATGCCGGTCGCTGCGGTCACTCGCTCGACGGGATACCCTCGCACGAAATCGAGCAGCCCGTCGATGTTGCGGGCATGCTTCTCCACCGCGGGGCGGTCGTATCCGATCCGGAAGACGATCTCGTGCAGGATTGCCGCGAGGAAGTAGAAGTCGGAGTCGGGTTTGATCAGCAGCACATCGCCGGTGTCCGGTCCCGACGACTCGATCCGTCGCGGATTGACGAACAGAACGGTGCCTCCGCGCTTCTTGACGGCCTTGATCTTGGCCATCGGGTCGGAGATGTGCAGCAACGTCATATGTGAGACGAGAGGGTTGCTGCCGAGGCACAGGAAGTAGTCGGTGTGCAGCAGATCCGGGATCGGATGCGCCATCGATGCCCCGTAGATCGCCTCGCTGGCAGCATATTTTGCCGACGTGTCCTGGGTGCCGGCGCTGAAACGCATTCTGGTGTCGAATCCACGTGCGAGTGATTCCGCGTTGGCGTAGTAGGTGCCGTTGAACGCGGACGGGTTGCCTTGATAGACGGCGAGCGCGTTGCGTCCGTACCGTCGGCGAATGTCCATGAGTTCTTCGGCGATCTTGCGGACCGCATCGTCCCAGTCGATCGGTACGAAGTTGCCGACCTCCTCGTGCCGGGGATTCGTGCGTTCGAGTGGACGGTCGAGGCGGTTCGGGTCGTTGTGGACGTGGAGGAAGTGCACACCCTTGTGGCAGGCGAACCCCTTGTGGATCGGATGATCCTTGTCCGGTTGCAGTGTGATCACCTGCTTGTTCCGGACGTCCGCGACGAGGCCGCAGCCCGGCTCGCAGATGCGGCAGAACGTGTGGACCCGGCGCGTCGTCACGGGGTCAACCGGCTACGGTGACTGCGCGACTCGATGCCGCCTGTGCCTCGTCCCGATAGTTGGACGGCCACTTCTTACCCAGAGTCAGGCCTCCGTCCACTCCCAGGGCCTGTCCCGTGACGAACTCGGCGTCGTCGGAGGCGAGGAACGCCGCGGCGTGCGCGAGGTCCTCGGGTTCGCCGGCTCGAGGGATGGGCTGGAACGTCGTCAGGCTGCGCCGTACGGCGTCGACGCTGCGGTCGAGTGCTTCGTCCTCGAGTCCCGCACCGTGACCGACGATGCGGGTGGCGACTCCGCCGGGGACGAGTGCATTGACACGGATCCGGAACTCGGCCAGTTCCACGGCCGCGGTCCGAGTCAGTTGCAGCACTGCGGCTTTCGCGGCGCTGTAGGGGTGGGGTCCGAATCCGGTGCGTATGCCCGCGACGCTCGAGACGTTGACGATGCTGCCCGAGCCCTGGTCGCGCATCACGCGCGCGGCGTGCTTGGTCCCGAGGAACACGCTGCGTGCGAGCACGGCGAACCCGTGGTCCCATTCCTCGACAGGGGTGTCCTCGAGGAATGTCCAGGCACCTACGCGGCCGGCGTTGTTGACCATGCAGTCGAGTCGTCCGAACCGGTCGATCGCCAGTGCGACGGTGGCCTCGACGTCGGATTCGACGCGCACATCGGTGTGCAGGTACACGCCGCGTGGTCCGAGGGCGGCGGCGACGGCCTGCCCGCGAACGTCGTCGATATCCGCCACGATCACGCGGGCCCCACGCTCGGCGAACACCTGTGCGGTGGCCGCGCCGATTCCGCTGGCGGCTCCCGTCACCACCGCCACCTTGCGGTCGAGGTTCGTCATCGTGGGCTCCTTCGGTTGTGTACGCCGGTTCCTCGAGCTTTAATCTAAAGGCATTAGTCTGTCTCTGTCGAGTCCTTCGTCCCCGGGGAGAGCCCTATGTCCGATGCAAAACCGATCCTGACCGAGCGGCCGCGGCCGGGCGTTCTCCTGATTCGGCTCAATCGTCCGGACGAGCTCAACGCCATGAACGTGGACCTCATCGACTCGCTGCACCAGGTGCTCGCCGAGGTGCGAGACGATTCGACCACCCGTGCGATCGTGCTCACCGGTGCGGGACGTGCCTTCTGCGCAGGTCTGGATCTGCGCGGATACGGAACCCCGCAGGGCGCGACCGAAGGGGAAGGTCGCGCGCAACTCGGAATGCGGGTGCAGAAGCACATCGCGGGTCTCGTCGATGCATTCCGCAGTGCGCGGCCACCGATCATCGCGGCGGTCAACGGCGCCGCAGCGGGCGGTGGAATGTCCCTCGCGCTCATGGCCGACATACGTATCGTGTCCGAATCCGCCGTGTTCCACGCCGCCTTCATCCGCCGTGGCCTGTCCAACTGCGACATCGGCATGAGCTGGCTGCTGCCGCGCATGATCGGGTTCTCCCGCGCTGCACAGATCATGCTCACCGGCAGGTCCGTCGACGCCGCCGAAGCCGAGCGGATCGGACTGGCCTCGTCCGTCGAGCTCGCCGACGAGCTGCTCGACGTCGCGCTGGACACTGCCGAGGCCATCGCACGCAACAGCCCGTTCGGTGTCTGGATGACGAAGGAAGTGATGTGGTCGAACCTGGAAGTGCCGAGTATGCGCGCCGCGATCGACCTCGAGAACCGGACGCAAATCCTCAGCTCCCTGACCCGCGATCACAAGGAAGCCGTGGTCTCGTTCCTCGAGAAGCGTCCGCCGCAGTTCCGGAATCACTGACGGTACCCGATCGATTCGACGACACCGAAGAGGCAGTGGAGCAGCATGAGAGTTGGTATCGCCGCAGGGTATTGGGGCTCGGGTCCGCCGCGCTATGTCGAACGGATGCTCGCCGAGGCCGAAGCGCTCGGAGTCGACAGTTTCTGGACCGCCGAGACCTACGGGTCCGATGCGCTGACGCCTCTGGCGTGGTGGGGAGCCCAGACTTCGAGGATCAAGCTGGGGACATCGGTGTGCCAGATGTCGGCACGCACACCGACGGCGCTGGCGATGGCCGCGCAGACCCTCGATCACCTCAGCGGTGGTCGCGTGATCATCGGCATCGGCGCGTCCGGACCGCAGGTCGTCGAGGGCTGGTACGGGCAGCCCTACCCGCGCCCGCTCGAACGCACCCGTGAGTACATCGAGATCATGCGGCAGGTGTGGGCGCGGGAGAAGCCGGTGACCTACTCGGGACGGCACTACCAGCTGCCGCTCGAGGGTGGCTCCGGACTGGGGAAGCCGCTCAAGTCGATCGTCCATCCCCTCCGCAACGACATCCCCGTCTACATGGGCGCCGAGGGCCCGAAGAACGTGGCGCTCGCCGCCGAGATCGCCGACGGCTGGACGCCGCTGTGGTTCTCGCCCAAGAGCGACGAGTTCTACCGCAAGGCACTCGCCGAGGGCTTCGCGCGCGAAGGAGCGCGCCGCACCGCCGACGACTTCGAGGTCGCGAACGTGTGCTGGCTCATCGAGAACGACGACGTGGAGAAGGCCGCCTCCCGGCTCAAGCCCACCGTCGCGCTCTACGCCGGCGGTATGGGGGCCAAGGGTGTCAACTTCCACAACGACGTGTTCGCCCGCATGGGGTGGGGTCAGGTGTGCGCCGAGATCCAGGACCTGTACCTGAGCGGACGCCCCGAGCTCGCTGCGCAGGCCGTACCCACCGAGATGGTCGAGGACGTCGCCCTCGTCGGTCCCGCGGACAAGATCATCGAAGAGATCGAAACCAAGTGGAAGTCCACGTGCCTGACCACCCTCATCCTCGGTGGCTGGCCGAAGCCGGAGAACCGCGAGCGCATTCTGGAGGCAGTGCAGTCGTGACCCTCGATCCGAGAACCCCGATCCTGGTCGGCACCGGCCAGGCCGACGAACGCGGCGGCGGCGTCGAACCCGTCGATCTGATGGTGCGCGCGGCGCGCGAGGCCGCTGCCGACGCCGGGTCCGCGCGCCTGCTCGAACTGGTCGATTCCGTCCGCGTCGTCGGGCTCTTGTCGTGGCGTTATCGCGACCCCGGCGCACTCGTCGGGGAGCGTATCGGCGCGACCGTACGGCACACCGGTTACTCCGGAAACGGTGGCAGCACCCCGCAGGTCCTGGTCAACGGTGCCGCCGAGGACATCGCCGCCGGCCGCGCCGACGTCGTGCTCATCGGTGGCGCCGAATCGTGGCGCACCCGCACGAAGCTGCGGGCGCAGAAGCAGCGCCCGGAGTGGACCGTGCAGGACGAGTCGGTGCCCGCTGCCGAGATCATGGTCACCGATGTGCCGATGGCGGACGAGAGCGAACGCCGGATCGGGCTGGACCGGCCCTCGTACGTCTATCCGCTGTTCGAGCAGGCGCTGCGGATCTCGGCAGGACGCTCTCCCGAGGAGCACCGCGAATTCATCGGGGGCCTGTGGTCGCGGTTCAGCAAGATCGCGGCGACGAACCCGAACGCGTGGGTGCAGCGGGAGTACACCGCGGCGGAGATCGCGACACCGTCGCCCGAGAATCGGATGATCTCCACGCCCTACACCAAGCTGCTGAACTCGAACAACATGGTCGATCAGGGTGCGGTGCTGCTGATGTGCTCGGTCGAGACCGCGACTCGACTCGGTATTGCGCGGGAGAACTGGGTGTTTCCGCAGTCCGGTACCGAATCGCACGATACGTACGCGATCGCCGAGCGAGGTGCCCTCGACGGGTCGCCGGCGATTCGCATCGCGGGCGCGCGGGCTCTCGGGCTCGCAGGTATCGGGCTGGACGACGTCGCCCACGTCGATATCTACTCGTGTTTTCCGTCGGCGGTACAGGTTGCGGCGAACGAGCTGGGGCTTGCGCTCGACGATCCGGGTCGGCCTCTCACCGTGACCGGTGGTCTGACCTTCGGGGGTGGCCCGTGGAACAACTACGTGAGCCATTCGATCGCGACCATGGCGCGACGGGTGCGGGAGTCCCCAGGTTCGTACGGTCTGGTGACCGCCAACAGCGGTTATCTCACCAAGCATGCCGTGGGCGTGTACCGGACGGAACCTCCTGCCGGAGGGTTCCGGCGGCTGGACGTGCAGGCCGAGGTGGTGGGGCAGCCCACGACCGCCGCGCTCGTGTCCTACGCGGGCACGGCGTCGGTGGAGTCGTGGACCGTGGTGTACGGCCGCGACGGTTCACCGGAGCGCGGTTTCCTCGCGGCACGCACGGCGGCAGGGGAGCGGACCCTCGCGGCGACCACGGATGCCGAGGACCTCGCGCGCCTCACGGAGGTCGATGTTGCAGGTCAGCACGTCTCGATCGCGGAGAACGGGCAGTTCCACTTCGCGCGACGTTGACGGCGTTTATCTAACGACATAAGGTTATTGCACTGACGGACACGACCGGCTCGTGTCACGAATCGAGGAGTTCACAGATGTCTGTCGAAGACTTTCGTGCACTGTACGAACAGCATGTCGGCTACGTTGTCGCCGGAAACATGAAGGCCGCTCTCGCCGACATGGTGCGAGAGAACATTCCGCAGGTTTTCGACGGAATCGACGCCCCCCGCGAGGCCACGAAAGGTTTCGAGATCAAGGACGTGCGCGCCGAGGGTGACCGGATGGTGGGCGAGACCGTCTACGACATGGGCGACCGTTCGATCGGGCTGCGCTCGATCTGGGAGCTGCGCGACGGACGCTGGCTCGCGGCGAAGCTCGAGAACTTCCCCGCCGGAACCGAGGCGAACGCATGACCGCAACAGAACTCGCGACCGAACCGTGGGGACCCGCGCCGGACGGACTCGATCAGCCGTACTGGGACGGTCTCCTCGCCGGTGAGCTGCGCCTTCAGCGCTGCAGCGATTGCCGCACGTGGATCTGGGGGCCGCAGGCCATCTGCGGCAACTGCCACAGCTTCGATCTCGACTGGGAGGCCGTCGAACCGGTCGGCACCGTCTACAGCTGGAATCGCAGCTGGTACCCGTACATGGACGAATATGCCGATCGGTTGCCGTACGTGACGGTGCTCGTCGAACTGCCGCACGCCGACGGCCGCCGGGTCCTCGGCATCCTCACCGACGACATCGAGGCGAACCCCGAGATCGGCGACCGAGTCGTGGGAGTGTTCGAGCGGACCGAAGGTGCCGCCTGGCCGTTGTTGCGCTGGCGCCGGGCCGGCTCGATCGTCGAGGGAGAAAAGCGATGAGCGACAACGTCCTACGCGGTGCCGCCGCAGTCGTCGGCATCGCCGAACGGCACTACCGCCGCGGCGAGGCGCCGCACAGCGAAAAGCGCATGACGCTCGAGGTCATCCTCGAAGCATGCGCCGACGCAGGCATCAACCCCCGCGAGATCGACGGCTTCGTCTCCTACGCGGGTGGCGCCAACGACGGGGCCATCATCGGCGGCGCACTGCTGATCGACGAGCTGCGTTGGTCGAACATGATGTGGGGCGGTGGCGGCGGCAGCGTCGCAGCTGCCATCACGAACGCGGCGACTGCCATCGCCACCGGTCAGGCCGAGTGCGTAGTGGTCTACCGCGCCATGACGCAGGCGGATACGGGTCGGCTCGGATACGCGAAGTACCACTACGGCAGTCACTTCCTCGCGCACGGCATCGGTTCCCCCGCGCAGATCTGTGCAATGCGCACTCAGCGGATGCTCGAGCACGGCGGGGTGCCGCGCTCGGCGATGCGCTCGCTCGTCCTCGCCTCGTACCAGCACGCGCAGAACAACCCGACCGCGCAGGGCTACGGCCGGCCCCTCGACGAGGACTCCTACGAGAACTCGCGGTTGATCGCCGAGCCGTTCCACCTGTTCGATTGCTCCCGGGAAAGCGACGGCGCGGTCGCGTTGGTGCTCGTCTCGGCCGAGCGGGCCAAGGCTCTGCGCCCCGACCCGGCGTACCTGCTGTCCGGCGCACAGGGCGCACCGGGCGGATACTCGGAACTGATCGACAACGACCTGGGTGAGCAGTACATGAGCGCCGGATTCGGCCCGGCGAACAACGGAAAACCCGGTGTCGCCGAGCGACTCTGGGCCGGGGCAGGCCTCGGTCCGGACGACGTCGACGTCGTGCAGGTCTACGAGAATTTCAGCGGTCCTGCCGTTGCGGCACTGATCGATCACGGCTTGTGCCCGCCTGGAGAGGCGGCCGGCACCTTCATGACCGTCGACAATCTCACTGCCCCGAACGGCAAACTGCCCGTCAACACCAGCGGCGGCAACCTCGCCGATTCGTTCATCAACGGTCTCAACCTCGCGGTCGAAGCAGTCCGGCAGATCCGCGGCACCTCGACCAACCCGGTGGCGGGCGCGAAGACCTCCCTGTTCATCGGCGGCCCGATGGCGCCGTTGGTGAGCTCGGTGCTGCTCGGCCACGAAGACACCCTCTGACCGCCACCTCCGAAAGGCACGACATGAACGATCAGGACAGGAACGAACTGTTCATCGGCGGCCGATGGGTGGCGCCGAAGGCCGGTGGCACCGTCGACGTCGTCGAGGCGGCCACCGAGAAGGTGCTCGGTACTTCCGCTCTGGCGTCCGAGGCCGACATCGACGACGCCGTTGCGGCCGCGCGCACAGCACTCGCCGGCCCGTGGAGCAGGCTGACCGACGTCGAGCGTGCGGACCTGCTCGACAGGTTCGCGGCCGCCCTCAAATCCCGCGGTCGCGACACGTCCCGACTGGTGAGCCGCGAGAACGGCATGCCGATCGCGCTGTCGGGCGGTGTCAACGGTTTCGGCCCCGCAGCGATGCTCTCGTACTACGCCGGGCTGATCCGCAACGCGTCCAACGAGGACGTGCGGCCGAGCGCATTCGGCGGTCGCACCGTCGTGCGACGCGAGCCGGTGGGTGTGGTCGCGGCCGTCACGCCGTGGAACTACCCCCAGCCGCTCGCCGCGATGAAGCTGGCTCCCGCGCTCGCGGCGGGATGCACGGTGGTGCTCAAGCCCGCACCCGAGACGGCACTCGACGCGTTCGCTTTCGCCGACGCCGCGCTCGAGGCCGGTCTGCCCGGCGGTGTGGTCAACGTCGTCCCGGCCGGCCGCGACGCCGGTGCCTACCTGGTCTCGCATCCGGGCGTCGACAAGGTGGCCTTCACCGGGTCCACGGCGGCAGGCCGTGCGATCGGTGAGGTCTGCGGGCGGCTGCTGCGTCCGGTCACGCTCGAGCTCGGCGGCAAGTCCGCGGCGCTCGTCACCGAACAGGCCGACCTCGACGTGTTCGCGAGGAACCTGCTCGAGGTGTCGCTGGTCAACAACGGCCAGACCTGCCACGCGAGCACTCGGATCCTGGCACCGCGTTCCCGGTACGACGAGGTCGTCGACGCGGTCACCGAGACCGTACGGGCACTGACCGTCGGCGATCCGCTCGACAAGGCCACCGACGTGGGGCCGCTGGTCTCGGCGGCCCAGCGCGACCGCGTCCTCGGTTACATCGAGTCGGGCCGCGCCGACGGATACCGCATCACCACCGGCGGCGGCGTCCCCGGCGATCAGCCGCAGGGGTGGTTCGTCGAGCCGACCGTGTTCGCCGGGGTCGACAACTCCGCGCGCATCGCGCAGGAGGAGATCTTCGGCCCGGTCCTGACCATCACCCCGTACGGCGACGAGGACGAAGCGGTGTCGATCGCGAACGATTCGGAGTACGGGCTCGGCGGCACGGTGTGGACGACGGACGAGCAGCACGGACACGAGCTCGCCTCACGAATCCACAGCGGCACCATCGGAGTCAACTACTACGCCCTCGACCTCGCCGCGCCGTTCGGCGGCGTGAAGTCGTCGGGTCTGGGCCGTGAACTCGGACCGGAGGGGCTTGCACCCTACTTCAACGTGAAGTCGGTGTACTTCGGAACTCGCTGATCGAGAACAGCTTTCGCAGCGAACACACTTTGGAGCTCAAGATGGCACTACCACTGCAGGGTGTCCGGGTACTCGAACTGACGGACGGATTCGGCGACACGGCCGGTCGATTCCTCGCCGACCTCGGCGCCGACGTCGTCCGGGTCGAATCTCCCGGCGGCTCGGCGTCGCGAGCCGAGGAACCGATCCGGAACGGCGTGAGCATCCCGTTCGCGCTTCGCAACGCGAACAAGCTCGGCGTCGTCCTGGACCTCGACACCGACGAGGGCCGCGACCGGCTGCGCACCCTGGTGCGCCACTCGGACATTCTGCTCGAGTCGTTCGCCCCCGGATACCTCGCCGCCCGCGGCGTGGGTGCTGCGGACCTGCGCGAAATCAATCCCGCGCTCGTGGTGGTGTCGATCACCGGGTTCGGCCAGGACGGTCCGTATCGCGACTGGGTGGCGACGGAACAGGTGCTCTACGCCCTGAGCGGTGTGCTGTCCCGGTCCGGGGAGCCGGGCGAGCCGCCGCTGCTGCCGCCCAACGGCCTCGTCGCGGAGTCGGTGGGTGTGCACACGGCGTGGTCGGCGCTGCTCGCCTACTTCGATCGGTTGCACACCGGACGGGGACAAACCGTCGATATCTCGGCGTTCGAGGTCGTCGTGCACGGCTTCGACCCCGGATTCGGTGTGCAGGGCTCCGCTGCCGCAGGCCGCTCCGAGGACTTCCCCCGTGGCCGGCCCGACGCCGCCAACTTCTACCCGGTGTACCGCTGTGCCGACGGGCAGGTGCGCATCTGCCTGCTCGCCAGGCGTCAGTGGCGGGGGATGTTCGAATGGCTCGGTGAGCCGGAGGAATTCGCCGATCCGAAGTACGACACGATCCCCGCACGTTTCGCCGCATCCGATCGGCTGAATCCGCTGATCGAGAAGCTGTTCAGCACCTACACCCGCGACGAACTCGTCGCGGAAGGCGCCGCTCGCGGGATTCCCATCGGCGGGCTCAACACGGTGTCGGAGGTCCTGAGGACCGAGCACTTCGATGCATCCGGCACATTCGTCGACGCCGAGATCGCGTCCGGGCTCGCCGCTCGGGTGCCCTCGGGCTACGCGAAGATCAACGGTGAGCGGGCCGGATTCCGCACTTGTGCACCGGAATTGGGTGAGCATAATCGAGTGCTGTTCGGTTCGATCGCCCACGACGCTCCCGTTCGGATCCCCGCGCCGCTCCGCGAACCGGGTGCCCGTCCGTTCGAGGGACTGCGCGTCCTCGACATGGGCGTGGTGGTGTTCGGCGCGGAACTCGGGCGTCAGTTCGCGGACTACGGAGCCGATGTCATCAAGATCGAGAACTCCAATTTCCCGGACGGTCTGCGACAGTCGAAACGTGGCGCAGCCCTCGCGGCGTCCGTGGCGTGGGGTCACCGCAACCGTCGCAGCTTCGGCCTGAATCTGCGCAGTCCCGAAGGCATCCGCATCTTCAAGCGCCTGGCGGCCGAGGCAGACATCGTGCTCGCCAACTTCAAGCCCGGCACGCTGGCTTCGATGAGGCTCTCGTACGACGAGCTCGCCGCCGTCAACCCGCGGATCATCGTGTCCGAGAGCAGCGCTTTCGGCAGTGTCGGCCCGTGGAACAAGCGGCTCGGTTACGGACCGCTGGTGCGGGCAGCCTGTGGCGTGTCGGCACTGTGGCGGTACTCGGACACGGCCGACGGATTGTGCGACGGCTCGACCGTCTACCCGGATCACATCGCCGGGCAGGTCACCGCCACCACCATCCTGGCCGCGCTGATCGACCGACTGCGGACCGGGCGCGGTGCCGCGATCGAAGTGGCCCAGGCCGACGCCGCGATCGTGCAACTGGGCAACCAGCTCGTCGCCGAGCACCTCGAACCGGGGTCGATCGGTGCGCCCGGCAACGCCGATCCCTACTCGGCGCCGTCCGGCGTGTACGCGTGCGCAGGGGACGACGAATGGTGCGTCGTCACCGTCCGCGACGACGCGGACTGGGCGAGGCTGTGCGGTGTGCTCGGCCGGTCCGATCTCGTCGACGACTCTCGCTTCGCCACCGCCGAGCTCAGGATCGGCCACCGCGCCGAGGTCGACGAGGTGCTGGCGGAGTGGATGCTCCGGCACGCGCCGACCGAGGCGATGGAGACTCTGCAGGCGGCTGGAATACCGGCGGGCGCCATGGTCCGGCTGCCGGAGCTGCTCACCAACCCTCAGCTGATCGCGCGTGGTGCCTACACCGAGCTCGAGCATCCCATGCTGCCCGCTCCGCTGCCGACGGCAAAGCAGGTCGCGCACTTCGCTGCGCTGCCGGACTGGCCGTTGCGGCCCGCACCGCTGGCGGGTGAGCAGACACGTGAGATCGCCGAGGACACCCTCGCGCTGAGCACCGCGGAGATCGACTCACTCGTGCGTGACGGCGTGCTGCAACCGCCCGCGGACGATCGGGCGCTGTCGCCGGTTTCCTCCACGGCGTGACACGGCAGAGAAGGTCCCCGGAGTTTCCTCCGGGGACCTTCTGCTGTTCGGACCGACGTCCCGCGACCGAGCGGGATCAGCGCGACGACGGCGTGAACGTGATCGGCAGCTTCTCACATCCACGGACCTGGGACGAGTGGAAGACCGGGGGATTGTCCGGAACGAGGGCGTAGTCGGGGATCCGCTTGTGAATCTCCTCCAGGGCGAGCCTCAGCTCGAGCCGCGCGAGATGGGAGCCGAGGCAGCGATGCGGGCCGGCGCCGAACCCGATGTGGCGGTTGGGGTGCCGTTCGATCTGTAGCTCGTCAGGGTTGTCGAACTCGTCGTCGTCACGGTTGGCGGAGGTCATCACCACCAATAGTTGGTCGCCGGCCCTGATCGAGACACCACCGATCTCGGTGTCTCGGGTCGCGCGACGGCCGCCGCTCGTGGCGGTCTCGATCCGCAGGATCTCTTCCACTGCCGACGGGATCAGCGTCGGGTCGTCGATGATCGCTTCGCGCTGCTCGGGGTTCCGCGACAGGTGGATGAGTCCCCAGGCGAGAGCGCCTTGGACGGTGTGGAGTCCCGCGACGAGAAGCAGGAAGAACATCCGGCACAGTTCCTCGTCGGTGAGCTGCCTGGGTGTTCCTTCGACATCGAGCGGGGTGTCGATGATCTGCGCCGTGAGGCTCTCGGAGTCGTCTTCGCCGGATCGGACCCGGTCGACCACTCGCCCGAAGTACTCGTAGATCTCGCCGGCGGCCTTCGCACGGGCCTCGGCCGATTCCTCCTCGCTCGCCCCGGGGATGCCCTGGAGCGTGATGTCGGTCCACTCCGTGAATCGCGGTGCGTCGCTCAGCGGCCAACCCATGAGCGCAAGAAAGATCCGCGTCGGCAGCTCGTGTGCGAACTCGGAGATGAACTCGCACTCGCCCTTTACTGCGAAGTCGTCGATCAGTGCGGTGATGATGCCCCGGATCGCGGGCTCGAGTGCCTTCATCTGCTTGGGGCTGAAGAGCGGCTGCAGTGCCTGCCGGTAGTAGCTGTGTTCGGGCGGGTCGAGCTCGAGCGGGAGGAACTTGCCCTGCGCCGCGTTCAGGAGATTGTTCGGGTAGCTCGAGAACGTCTCCGGATCCTGAAGGATCTGCAGGGCTTCCTTGTACCGCGTGACGACCCAATGCCCACCGTGGTGGGGGGAGTAGAGGATCGGACCCTGCTTGCGCAGGGCGGCGGCACGCTCCTGGAAGACGTCGCTCGGCACAGCCAGGGACGAGTCGTACACATCGAAGTCGGTGATCAGATGTGCGGGAATATCGATCGGTGTCGTGATCATCGGGGTCCTTCGCGAGGGGTGTGGTCCGGGAGATCGCCTCGGCGGTCGGGTGGTCCTCCGGCGAGTCAGGTGAGACGGCGCTGTGACGAGCGCAGACTGACGTGGGGGAGGGGGGATTGCCTTGGGCCGAAGGTGGATCAGCAGATTCCTACCGGCAACAGCGTATGTGCTCACGTCCGCATTTCGCAGGGAAATTGCCGTCGCGCAGTGCCCCTTGACCGATTAACCGATAGCCTTTAGATTGTTTGGTGTGATGCGCAGCACTCACGGACTGTGGGTGGAGCGCGTACCGCACGCAGCATGCCGTGGTTGTCGCGTGCGCTTGGACTGAGTTGAAATCCGTTATAGAAAAGTCTCTTTCGTTTCTACTCTCGTCTCTCTTCTCGTCACCGTTCGCCGTCGTAGAGCTATCTCCCGAAGGGCAATTATGAGCTTTCGCCGCGTCGTCACAGTCGAACAAGATGGTGTAGCCGTGCTCGTCGGAGACGAGAAGATCGAGAGGTTCGACGCCGCCGGCATCGATCCGATCTGGCGAACCGACTACGTTCCCGCGGTCCCCAATTCCGGGGTGGTGTCCGACACCGTGGGATTTCCGGATCCGGGCGGAGTGTGGGTGATCGGCTGGGTGCTCGAGCCTGGTCGCATCGGCGACAGCGACAACGGAATCGTCGTCATGGACGACGAGGATCCGGGATTCCACCGGACGGATTCCGTGGACGTGCATGTCCTCCTCGAGGGTTCGCTGGTGCTCGAACTCGACGACGGAGTGGAGATCGAACTGAATCCCGGCGACACGGTGGTGGTCAACGGGAACAGGCACCGATGGCACAACCGCGGAGAAGGGACCGCTCGGGCCGTTGTCACCATATGCGGCGCGTCACGCAACGACCGACAGGAGAACTGAAATGGAATCGGCAACCGAGAACATCGGGTCGGACGTGAACTGTGCGCCGGCTGCGAGGAAGGCTCCGCTCCGGTGCGGAGTGTTCCTTCCGCCGTACCACAACCCCCGGCGTAATCCCACGATGGCGATCGAACAGGATCTCCGACATGTCGAGGATCTCGATCGGCTCGGTTTCCACCAGGTGTGGTTCGGCGAGCATCACAGCGGTGGATACGAGGTCGGTCCGTCACCGGAACTGATGATCGCGGCAGCCGCGCAGCGGACCGAGCGCATCGAGCTGTGCAGCGGTGTCATCTCGCTCCCGTACCATCATCCGTTGATGGTGGCCGACCGAATCACGTTCTTGGATCATATGACTCGAGGACGAATCAGGATCGGCGTCGGGCCGGGCGCGCTCGTTGCCGACTCGCAGATGATGGGCATGGACTACAACCTTCTGCGGCCGCGGATGGAGGAATCCCTCGACGCCATCCTGGAACTGCTCGAGACACCGGGACCGGTCGACCGGAAGACCGAGTGGTTCTCCCTCGAGGATGCCCGGGTGCAGCTGGGCCCCTATTCGTACCCCGGCGTGCCGATCACCGTCGCGGCCGCGATGTCCCCGTCCGGGCCCAAGCTGGCCGGCAAGTACGGACTCGGTCTGCTGTCCATCGGAGGCACCAGCGACAAGTCGTTCGAACTGCTCGAGCGGACGTGGGGCATCACGACCCACGAGGCGAACGAACACGGTCGGTCGGTCGACCGTGCCGACTGGGCGATCGTCGGCAACATCCACATCGCCGACACCTTCGAGCAGGCCGTCGAGGACACCCGGTACGGGCTGCGCGACTTCATGGACTACCGCCACGTCGTCACCCCGATGAAAATGATCGAACCCGGCGAGGAAATCGCGCACGAGGAACTGGTCCGGCGCGTCAACGAGTCCGGATACGGCTGCATCGGCGATGCGAACGACGCCATCGACTACATCCAGAAGATCATCGACCGCACCGGGGGCTTCGGCACCTTCCTCGCGACGGCCCACGACTGGGCCGACACCGAGGCCACCTCTCGCATGTACCGCATTCTCATGCGCGACGTCATGCCGCGCTTCACGGGTACCTGCGAACCGCTGCTGAACTCCTATCACTGGACCCAAACGCGCAAGGACGGCTTCAGTGAGCGCTTCGCGACCGGCATCAGCCAAGCGACTCAGGACTACGAGCGTGTGAAGAGTGCACGGTAGTCCGTCCGGAAATTCCCCGCTCGACACCGCTATTTCGAATCCAGGAGAATCGATGACCTCACTCGACGGAAAAGTAGCAGTCATCACCGGCGGAGCTCGCGGTCAGGGTCGCTCGCACGCGCTCACCCTTGCCGCCGCCGGCGCCAAGATCGTGGTCTGCGACGTCGCCGCACCGATCAGGGATGTGCAGTACGCACTCGCGACACCGGAGGATCTCGAGGAGACGATCCAGCTGGTCAAGGACGCCGGGGGTGAGATCGCCGGCATGCAGGCGGATGTGCGGAGCAGTGCGGACATGAAGGCTGTCGCAGATCTGGCGGTATCGCAATTCGGACGGATCGACATCCTGCTGGCGAACGCCGGTATCCACGATCACTGCGAGTCGACGATCGAGATCGAGGACGACGCGTGGCAGACGATGCTCGACGTCAACCTCACCGGAGCGTGGAAGGCGTGCAAGGCTGTCGTACCGGTGATGATCGAGGGTGGACGAGGCGGATCCATCGTGATCACCTCGTCGGTCGACGGACTCGGCGCGTCTCCCTCGTGGGGGCACTACGGCGCAGCCAAGCACGGGCTTCGAGGATTGAAGGACACGCTCGCATTCGAGCTCGCCGAGCACAATATCCGCGTCAACACGGTCAACCCGACAGGCGTGAACTCGCCTATGGCAGAGGGGCTGTCGAAGGTCCTGCCGCACGTCGTACGCAAGTGGAAGCACAACGACCGGACGAATCTGCTGGACGTGATGATGCTCGAACCGCAGGACATCTCCGACGCCGTGCTGTGGCTCGTATCCGACGGCGCGAAGTACGTGACCGGGATCGACCTGCCGATCGACGCAGGCTACCTGACCAAGCACTGACCGACCAGGTCTCCCGCGAGACCCGCCCGCAGGGCGAAGGAGCGACATGCCGATTCACGACAGTGGAGTGATCCGATGACACCGGGTACCGGAGAGGTCCGCGAGTTCCCGGCCACCGCCCTGGCCGGACCGTACGCCGACGGCCTGGATCTGCCCTACTGGGAAGGCCTGCGAGCCGGTGAGCTGCGCCTGCAGAGATGCGACCAGTGTGGACTGTGGATCTGGGGGCCACGCTGGATGTGCGGGCAGTGCCGGACGTTCGATCCGGCATGGGTCGCCGTGGAACCGGTCGGACGGGTGTACTCGTGGTCGCGGACCTGGCACCCCTTCGTCTCCGAACTAGCCGGCGACCTGCCGTTCGTCACGGTTCTCGTCGAACTTCCGCACGCCGGGGGACGACGGGTGCTCGGTCTGCTGGCCGAGAACAGCGAAGCCGACATCGCCATCGGTGACGCGGTTGCGGGAATCATCCAGCAACCTGCCGACGCGCCCTGGCCGGTGCTCCGCTGGCACCGTGCAAGCACGTCGAATGCGACCGGACAGGGAGACAGGCGATGACCGGTACCTTCCTCCGCGGTGCCGCGGCCGTCGTAGGTGTCACCGAGTTCCACTACAAGCGTGGCCAATCGCCCGACAGCGAACTTCGGATGACGTTGCGGGCCATCGTCGAGGCGGCTGCCGACGCCGGGGTGTCGCCCCGCGAGATCGACGGCTTCGTCTCGTACGGCGGCGGTGACAACGACGGAACCGTCGTGGGGGCGTCACTCATGTCCCACCGGATCGGCTGGTCCACCATGATCTGGGGCGGTGGCGGTGGTGGGGCCGCCGCGGCGATCACCAACGCGGCGGTCGCCATCGCAGCGGGGCAAGCACGGTGCGTCGTAGTGTACCGCGCGATGGCACAGCGTGATTCCGGCCGACTCGGCTATGCCAAGCATCATTTCGACGGTCACATGCTCCCGCACGGAGTCGGATCCCCCGCCCAGGCCTGTGCACTGCGCACCCGACGGATGCTAGAGCACGACGGCGTTCCGGAATCCGCGATGAGGTCCCTGGTTCTCGCCGACTACTTCCACGCGCAGCGGAATCCGGATGCCGCGGCATTCGGCCGCCCACTCGACGAGCAGACCTACGAAGCCTCCCGGATGATTGTCGAGCCGTATCGGCTGTACGACTGTTCCCGCGAGAACGACGGAGCCGTTGCCCTGATCCTGGTCGCTGCCGATCGCGCCGAGGAACTCCATCCGAGTCCGGCCTACGTGCTGGCCGGCAGCCAGGGTGCGGTAGGGGGCTACGCCGTCGACACGGAGAACGATCTCGACTACACCTCGGCGGGATTCTCCGGGGCGGCGGGGGTCGCGGAGAGTCTGTGGGCAGGTGCCGACCTCGGTCCCGACCAGGTCGATGTCGTCCAGGTCTACGAGAACTTCAGTGGTTCCGGGGTGGCTGCGCTGATCGACCACGGGCTGTGCCCACCCGGTGCCGAAGCCGGCAAGGTCATGACCCTCGAGAATCTGACGGCTCCGCACGGACTGCTCCCGGTGAATACCAGCGGGGGCAACCTCGCCGACTCGTTCGTCAACGGGATGGGGCTGGCAGTCGAGGCTGTGCGGCAGGTGCGGGGAACCTCGACCAACCAGGTTCCCGATGCAAAGGTCTCGCTCTTCATCGGCGGCCCCATGGCCGCGCTGTCGAGTTCGGTCCTTCTCTGCACGCGCGACGTGCTGTGAGCTGAAAGGAAGCATGACGTGAACATCGACGCCGACGGTCTCTCCATCGCCGACCGCATCGTCGGGGCCTGGGAACTCGTCGAGTATTCCACCACCTCCGACAGCGGGAAGGTCGACTACCCACTCGGCCCCGAGGCCCGCGGACTGATCGTCTACTCGGCGGACGGGTACATGTCGGCGCAGATCATGCGTCCCGACCGAACCCGGTACCGCTCGCGAAACGTGCACAGCGGCGAAACGAACGAACGAGCCGAGGCTGCCGGGGGATACCTCGCCTATTCGGGGCCCTACGACGTCGACGAGGACGACTCCGCCGTATGGCACGAGATGGCGGTCTCGCTGTACCCGAACTGGCTCGGTGAGAAACAGAAGCGAACCGTGCGCTTCGACGGTGACCGGATGACCCTGTCCTCGGATCCGCTCGTGTTCCGCACCACCACCCTGTCCCCGGCCCTGGTCTGGCGTCGGACCGCGCCCCGTGCGGAACGGGCCGCACCGTGAACGCGAAGGGCGTCACCGTCGCCACAGGCCTGTCGACACCAGCCGCGCCGGTTCGACAGCACGCCGGCTGAGACCCCACCCAACCATCGAGGGCGGAGGGATCCGTGCGCATCGTTCTCCACCGAAGGTCCGGCGACCCGCAGATCCGGCTCGAGGACACAGGGGAGTTCGGCTCCCTCCGCATCGAACCTGCCGACCCCGAGCACAGCATCTCGACGAATGCACATGCCTGCTTCGGCAGACCACCCCTCGAATGGATCAGTGCTGCAGTCGATATCAGGGTGCACATCGCACCGAGCGGATGAGAGGACGAGACATGTCGACCCGTTCGGACGGCAGCACCGGCCAGGTTACGGACACTCGGGCGCTCCGCGACGCCCTGGGACATTTCTGTTCCGGTGTGACGGTGGTGACGGCAATGGTGGGCGACGAACCGGCCGGATTCACCTGTCAGTCGTTTTCGGCGCTGTCGCTGGATCCGCCTCGGATCCTGCTGTGCCCGAGCCGGCGTTCGACGAGCTGGCCGGCGATCCGTACGGCCGAGACATTCTGTGTCAACGTGCTCTCCTCGGGCCAACACACGCTCAGCGACGGCTTTGCGAGATCGGGTGGATCGAAATTCGAGGGAGTCCGGTGGCGACCGGCCGTGCGCGGTGCGCCGATTCTCGACGGTGCGGCAGCGTGGTTCGAGGCGGCGCTGGTTGCGGAACACGACGGTGGCGATCACCTCGTCGCGGTTGCCGACCTCCTCGACTTCGAATCCGATTCGACCACGCAGCCACTGGTTTTCCATCGGAGCCGATACGGCGAGGTCGTAGAACTGAGGCCTGGGACGATCGAGGGTAGGAAGTGATGGGAAGACCGGCAAGGCCTCTGATCAGCCGGAGCGCGACGATCGCGGCAAGCATCGAGCTCATCGACACCGAGGGTTTCGATGCGTTCAGCCTGCCGCGGGTGGCCAGACAACTGAAGGTGAAAACCTCATCGCTGTACCACCATTTCGCCGATCGCCGTGAGCTCATGACCGAGGTGGCGAAGGAGCTGATGACCGAGGCCACGGTGCCCGAGTATTCACCGGGTACGGACTGGGTGGAATGGTTCGTCGAACTAAGTCTCAATTACCGCGACGCGATTCTTCGCCACCCCGACGCGGCCATCGTACTGGTGCAGTTTCTTCCGCGGGACGTCCTGACAAGAACGTACGAAATGTGTGCGCGAATCCTCGAGGACGGAGGGGTTCCGGCACGTCTGCACATCGTGATTCTGGACGGACTGGAGAAACTGGCACTCGCGACCACGCTGAGCGAACTCACACGCGAACCGGTCGGAAGCACAGAAGTTTTCCCGAACGTCGACGAGCGTAGACACCCGACGCTCGCCCGCGCGCTCGAAGCCAACCGATGGTCGTCGCGTGAGCTGTTCGTGGTCACCATCCGCGGATTCCTTGCCGGAGTGCTGGATTCGGCCCGCACGTCGGTCAGTGACGACAGCCTGCTCGGATCGTGATCGCCGAGTCGTTGCGTCCGACTTTTTCCCGGTACTCGAACGATTCGAAGCACCGGCAGATCCACCAACTCGATGATACGGAGAGAGAGCCCTCGTGACCCTGGACTTGTATGTGGACGGCAGGTGGACTGCGTCCGCGAGCACCGAGCGTATCGACGTCGTCGACCCGACTTCCGAGGAGTGCATCGGGAGCGTCCCCGCCGGAGCCGCCGATGATGTCGATACGGCCGTGGCTGCTGCCCGGCGGGCCTTCGGGCAGTGGTCGCAGACCGCGCCGAGCACACGGGCCGAGTTCGTGTCGCGGCTGGCCGACGAACTGGAGCGGCGACAGGATGAGATCACCGACATCGTCGTCGCGGAGGTCGGCACTCCGCGCAGGGTCGCTCGCTGGG
The DNA here is from genome assembly GCF_047782815.1 of Rhodococcus indonesiensis. Taxonomy (NCBI): domain Bacteria; kingdom Bacillati; phylum Actinomycetota; class Actinomycetes; order Mycobacteriales; family Nocardiaceae; genus Rhodococcus; species Rhodococcus indonesiensis. Next base: position 852,040 of record NZ_CP180630.1, read on the forward strand.
CTCAGGTCGGACTGGGCATCGTCGATCTGCGGGAGGCAGTGGCCGCGGCGAAGGACTTCCCGTGGGAGGAACCGCTCCGCAATTCTCTGATCGTGCGGGAGCCGGTCGGTGTGATCGGGTGTATCACACCCTGGAACTACCCGTTGCACCAGATCACCGCCAAGATCGGCGCTGCGCTCGTGACCGGCTGCACGGTGGTCGTCAAGGCCAGCGAGGTTGCCCCGTTCACCGCCCGCGCTCTGGCAGAAGCGGTCGACGCGGTCGGAATCCCCGCCGGCGTATTCAACCTGGTGCACGGGTACGGCCAGATAGTCGGCGAGGCCGTCGCCGTTCATCCGGACATCGACATGGTCAGCTTCACGGGCTCGAACTCGGTCGGTAAGCGAGTGCTCGAACTGGCCGCCGGGACCGTGAAGCGGGTGTCGGTCGAATTGGGCGGAAAGAGCGCTGCTGTGCTGCTCGACGACCTCAGCGACGAGGAGTTCGCGAAGGCCGTGCCGCACACCGTGCGCGCCTGCTACATGAACGGCGGACAGTCCTGCAATGCGCAGACTCGTCTGATCGTACCGCGCTCCCGCTTGGCCGAGGCGGAGGAGCTTGCCGCGAAGGCGGTCGTGGCATACGCGCCCGGCGATCCCACCGACGGCGACACGAAGCTCGGACCCATGGTGAACGCAGCCCAGCGTGAGCGGGTCCTCGACTACATCCGTGCCGGCGTCGAGGAGGGCGCGAAGCTCGTCGCCGGCTCGGTCGACGCACCGGCCCGTACCGGATTCTTCGTCGAACCGACCGTGTTCTCGGAGGTCGACCCGGACAGCACGATCGCACAGGAGGAGATCTTCGGCCCGGTGCTGTCGATCATCGCGTACGACACGCCCGAGCAGGCGGTCGAGATCGCGAACGGCACGATCTTCGGTATCGCCGGCGCTGTGTGGTCCGGCGACGCCGAGCGCGCGAAGTCGGTTGCGCGCAGACTGCGTGCCACGCAGATCGAGGTCAACGGCGGAAAGTTCAACGGCGCAGCACCCTTCGGCGGATTCAAGCAATCCGGCCATGGACGTGAAGGCGGGGCATTCGGTCTCGAGGAATTCGTCGAAATCAAGAGCTTGCAGCTTTAGCGACGTCTTACCGGGGCCCCTGTGGTCCCGCAAAGGAGTGAGCACGATGGTCTACACCGATCTGCCGTACGACGAGGCGACGAAGGCGGGCTTTGCCCGTGCGATGTTCGAGCACCTCGACAACGGCACCACCGATATGGCGCCCGAAATCCTCGAGGTCGACCCGCGCGTCTACACCGACCCGGAACTCGCGGCCCGCGAGCGCAGAGAACTGTTCGGACATGTGCCGATCATCGCCGCGCACAGCACCGAATTGCCCGGCAACCACGACTTTGCGACCGTCCAACTGCCAAACAACGAGATTGTTCTCGTTCGGCAGGCAGATGGTGGGGTTCGCGGTTTCGTGAATACCTGCCGGCATCGAGGCGCCCGGCTCGTTCCCGAGGAGAAGGGCTCGAAGCGCTTCTTCTCGTGCCGCTACCACGGGTGGGCGTACGGCAACGACGGCAGCCTGCGGTCCGTCGCGGACGAGCCGACGTTCGGGAGCGTCGATCGTCGCTGCATGAGCTTGCTGGAGGTTCCGGTCGAGGAGCGGCACGGCTTCGTCTGGGTCGTCGACTCCGCCGCAGGGGATCGCACGATCGACATCGCGGAGTGGCTCGGCCGCGAGTTCGACGAGTCCCTCGCCGCCATGGAGATGGACAAGTACCACTGCCATATCGCCCGGAACTTCGATGTGGACATCAACTGGAAGGTGTTGATGGACGCCTTCCTCGACGGCTACCACATCACCTCGACCCACGCCGGGACCGTGGCGCCGTACTTCTACAACAATGCACAGGCATGGGAGCCGATGGGCAGGCACGGACGAATGGTCACCGCCCGCAAGAGCATCGACACGGTACGCGCTGTGGCGCCCGAGGACGCCCCGATCGATCGGCATATCACCGTGGCACATTTTCTGATGCCCAACATGTCGGTTCTGCGACAACCGGACCATCTGGAAGTGCTCAACTTCGTTCCTGCTCCGGGCACGCCCGTCGGGACTCGGATGCAGATGCGTCTTCTCACCCGGCAGCCCGCCGTGACCGACGAGCAGAAGGCGCGGTGGGACAAGAACTGGAACATTCTGATGGCCGTGCTTCGCGACGAGGACCTCGTCGTCAACGCGGGTCTGCAGAAGGCCGTCACGAACACGGACATCGGACCGCTCCATTTCGGGCGAAACGAGATTGCCAACCAGCACTTTCACCAGTGGATGGCGCGTGCGTTCGAGGATCCGAGGAAGTGGGGCTGAGTCTCGAATTGCCCGCTCCGGACTTGTCGCCATTATCGACAAGGATTAGATTAATGCCCGTGTGATGTACGACGTACCGCGGTGGCATGGGGTATCCCGCAACCCGGCCCCTCGACAGTCGCGACGAGGGTGCAATCGAACGATTCTGTCCGGTGTCGACGCACGTCGACAACCATCACCCGCGCGTTCACCGGCATCGAACCCAGTCCTCCCACAATCCGAAGGAACCAACATGTCCCAGATCTCCCGTCCCGGGAAGGAGAGGACCGTTTCGGGCGCCCGATCCGTGGTCCTCACCTGCTTGGCCATTACCATCCTCGACGGTGTCGACCTCATCATGTTCGGCGCGGTGCTTCCGACGTTGCTGGAAATCGAGCAGTGGGGGATCACCACCGCCTCGGCAGGGTTGATCGGCAGTTTGTCGCTGTTCGGCATGATGGCCGGCGCAATGCTGGCCGGCTACCTCACGGATCTCGTCGGCCGACGACCGATCGTGCTCGCCTGCATTGTGAGCTTCAGCTTGTTCACGGGGTTGTGTGCCGTAGCGCCGACTCTGGAGATCTTCGGCCTCTTCAGGCTGCTTGCCGGCCTCGGCTTCGGCGGAGCCCTCCCCACCCTGATTGCGCTCACCCAGGAATACGTGAAGGTAGAGCGTCGGCAGTTCTACAACGGTGTCATCCAAACCGGCTTTCCTATCGGTGGGTGCGTGGTTGCCGTGGCCGCCATTTTCATGGTTCCGGCCTTCGGCTGGGAATCGATGTTCGCAGTGGGCGGTCTGCTCGGAGTCGTGTTGTTTGTCATCGCCTACCGAAGCCTGCCCGAATCGATCGCCTTCCTCGTGAGCAAGGGCCGGCACGACGAGGCCCGGGCGTTGACGCAGCGGTACTCGGTCGACGACAGTGCCGAATCCGGCCTGGCCTTGGAGGAGCCGACGACCGCGAATGCCGGTTCCGAATCGGGACTGAAGCTTCTGTTCGCACCTGGCTACAGAATCGCGACGATCATGTTCCCGCTCATCACATTCTTCGGCCTTCTCGTCTCGTACGGCATGAACACCTGGATTCCTCAGATGCTGAGGGCTTCCGGCTATGATCTCGGGTCTGCGTTGTCGTTCCTGCTCGCCTTCAACATCGGTAGCGGGTTCGGCATGGTGGTCATCACCGGTCTCGCGGATCGGTTGGGATCGCGTCCGGTGATTTCCCTGAGCTTCATCGGTGGAGCCCTCGCAGTGTCCGCCCTCACCCTGCAGCCTGCACAGGCCCTCGTGTTCGGGTTGGTTCTGCTGATCGGCTTCTGTGCGTCCTCCACGACGGGAGTCTACGGATTTGTCGGGATCTTCTACCCGCCCGCCGCGCGTGGCACAGCGCTCGGCCTGGCGGTGGGGCTGGGCCGGTTGGGCGGTGTCTGCGGACCGATTCTCACCGGCATTGTCATGAGCTCGTCACTCGGAGCGGACTGGGCCTACTACGCCTTCGCGTTCGCCGGCGTGGCTGCCGCAGTGCTGGTGTCGCTGGTTCCCCGACGAACCGAGGCAGTGCACCGGACGGATGCGTCTGTCGAGAAGACCGCGGAGCCTGCCTGAGCAACTCCCGATATACGAGGGGGCCGAGAGCCGGTCGCGCAGTACATCCGGAAACCGCGGCTGCGCGGCGACCGTCATTGCCGGAGCCCTGACGAGACGGACGACGAGGACGCGAGCATTCGGTCCGGATCGGCACTGTCGACAGCGGACGGCCGGTACCAGGGCTCCGGCGGCTTGCGTAACCTATGTACGTTAGATATCGTGCTGTGACGTCGACCACACCAGACCCGGCGCGCCCCCGGCCTCTCGGTCGCCGAGGGCGGACATCGATGTCACCGATCGCGCGGATGGCGCAGAAGGGCCGACCCCTATGAGAGCGAAGACGAGATTGACCTGCCCGTGCGGGACGGTGGTCACGGGTGCGGACGAGGACGACCTGGTTGTGAAGGCCCGGTCGCACCTCGGCGAATCGCATCCCGGAATGGAGTACTCGCGCGACGAGATTCTCTTCATCGCGTACTAGGAGTCGCCTACCGGCGGTGTCGCCTACCGGCAGTGTCGCCTACCGGCAGTGTCGCGTGCTGACGGTCCGTCGCGAATCGTCGAGTGAGTGCTCGTCGGCGACATCGCGGCGGTGAGGTGCCGGTTCCCGCACACGGGTCCTGTCGACACCTCGATCCGGCTCGGTCATTTAACAAAATACGATTGACGTATCACTTCTCATGACTGTAAGCTGAATCACACGGAGACGCGGCCCTCTCGGAAAGTCGCCTTCCTCCAACATCTGCCATCCCTCTGTCACATGTTCGAACTGAGGAGCTTTGATGAAACTCGAAGGTAAGGTCGCGCTGATCACCGGTGCCGGGTCCGGGTTGGGGCGTGAGGCGTCGCAGTTGTTCGCGTCGGAGGGCGCAAAGATCGCGGTGGTCGATATCGATCCGGAGCGTGCGAAGGGCACGGTCGAGTTGGTCGAGCAGCAGGGTGGTTCGGCCATCGCTGTCACCGCGGATGTGCGGGTCGAGCAGCAGGTGGTCGATGCGGTGGCGGCGACGGTGGCGGCGTTCGGCAAGCTCGACATCGCGTGGGCCAATGCCGGGATCGTCTCGCGTGGTGGTGTGCCGTCCGTTGCGGGTGGTGAGCAGGTCGAATTCCAGGATCTGACGGACGCGGACTGGCAGGACGTCATCGGGGTGAACCTGTCGGGTGTGTTCTACACGGCGAAGGCGGCGGTGCCGGCGTTGCGGGCCAATGGCGGCGGTGTCATCCTGGCGACCTCGTCGGCGGCGTCGTTCGTGGCGTACCACAGCATCGCAGCGTATTCGGCGACGAAGGCCGGCGTGAACGGGATGGTTCGCGGTCTGAGCCTGGATCTGGGCAAGTACGGGATCCGCGTGAATGCGATCGCCCCGACGCACGGAATGTCGCCGAACTTTCTGGCGCCGGCCGGTGCTCCGGTGGTGGGGCAGTCGTACGAGGAGGTCGCCGGCCCGTGGGATCCGAGCGTCTCGCCGATCCCGCTGAAGCTCGATCGTCCGCCGTCACTGACGGACAATGCGCGGGCCGCGTTGTTCCTGGTGTCGGACGAGTCGGCGTACATCTCCGGCGTCACCCTGCCGACGACCGACGGCGGCACCCTGTCTCGTGTGGCGATGATGTTCCCGGAGGACGGGAACAACCCTCCGCCGATGGTCACCGGTGAAGAGTAACGATCATGGCTGCCCACGACACGGGAACCAAGCACGGTACGCGCCGCCTCGTCGTGGATCGGTCGGTGTGTGCGGGACACGGTCTGTGCTACGGCCGTTCTCCCGAGGTCGTCGACTGTGACGATTCCGGTTATCCGGTGATCCTCCAGGACGCACTCGAACTCGCCGAGCACGTCGCGGCGGCCGAGGAGGCCGTCGCGATGTGTCCCGAGCGAGCATTGACTCTCGAAATTTCCGAATCCTCTCGGAACCCATCTGCTTGACGAGGCGGACAGCATGACTGTTACCGACGACCGGTCGACACCTGTGGTCGACTTCGACATCTACGATCCGACACTTGCCTACCCGGTGGACACCGTTCAGGAGAAGGTCGCCGAACTGGCGGCCTGCGGTCCTGTCGTCTATTCGACCGCGCACGGCGGTCACTGGATCGTCACCCGCTACAAGGAAGTCCACGAGGTGCTCCGTAACCCGGAGACCTTCTCGAGCTATCCGAACAATCTCGTCAATGCGGGCGACGGCAAGTTCCTGCCGCTCGAACTCGATCCGCCGGAGCACACCGCCTACCGAGTGGCCTTGCAACCGCTGTTCTCGCCCAATCGGATGAAGGCGCTCACCGGGCAGATCCGCGCAGTGGTCAACGAGCTCATCGACGACTTCGCAGGTGACGGTGAGGCGGAATTCATTTCGGCATTCGCGCACGAGCTGCCCACGCGCGTGTTCCTGGCCCTGATGGACTGGCCGCTCGAGGACGCGCCCATGTTCACCGAGGCCACCGACATCGCACTGATGGGTAAGCCCGGTGCGAGTGAGGAAGAGTCCGCGCAGGCACGCGCCGAAGCCGCGCAACAGATGTTCGGGTACTTCCAGAAGATTGTCGACGAACGCCGCGCCGATCCGGGCGACGACGTCACGTCGACTCTCATCCACACCGAGATCGAACTCGCCGACGGCAAGCGTCTGCTCACGGACGAAGAACTCACCCGCATGTTCTTCCTCCTGCTCATCGCGGGATTGCACACCGTGCAGGGATCGTTGGCGTGGGCGATCATCCATCTGGTCAACCGCCCCGACCAGCGCGCGGCGCTGATCGCCGACGACGGGCTGATTCCCACTGCGGTGGAGGAGATCCTGCGGATCGAAGCCGCGGTCGTCATGGGTCGGCGCGCGACACGCGACGTCGAACTCGGGGGAGCTCGGATCAAGGAGGGCGACCAGCTCATCGTCATGCTGTGTTCGGCCAACCGCGACGCCGACGAGTTCGACGATCCGGACACGCTGGATCTCGAGCGGACCCCCAATCGTCACCTGTCGTTCGGTGCGGGGCCGCACCGATGCCTGGGCTCGCACCTTGCGCGCCTCGAGCTGTCGATTGCTCTCGAAGAACTGCACCGGCGAATCCCCGACTACGAACTGGTCGAATCCGATCCGCCGGTCCTGCACGCCACCCAGGTGCGCGGGTGCCTGCGGCTCCCGATCAAGTTCACTCCGACGTCCTGATCCGCCGAGATCACCGTCCCTTCCGAACGGCGCGTCGATCGCTCACGACCACGTGGATGATCTACGCGCCGTTCGGCTTTCGAAGGGTGTTCAACTTTGACTACTCGTGAAATCGCAGCCGATCTGATGGTGGACTTCGACGTCTACGACCCCACTCTTGCCGCCCCGGTCGACGTCTTCCAAGAAAAGGTCGCCGAACTCCGTGCCCGCGGACCGATCGTCTACTCCCCGCACTACGGAGGGCACTGGATAGTCACACGCTACGCGGACATCTTCCGCATCCTGCGCGATGCCGAGACGTTCTCCAGCTATCCGAACAACCTGGTCGATGCCGGCCAGGGCAAGTTCATCCCGGTCGAGATCGACCCGCCCGAGCACACGCAGTATCGTCAGGCGCTCCAGCCCCTGTTCGGTCCGGCGCGGATGACAGAGCTCGAGCCGAGGATCCGCCAGATCGTCAACCAACTGATCGACGGGTTCGCGGCCTCCGGCCGGTGCGAATTCGTTGCCGAGTTCGCCCACGCGCTGCCGACTCGCGTCTTCCTCAGTCTCATGGGGTGGCCTCTCGACGATGCCGAACAGTTCACGGAGTGGACGGATATCGCCCTCCAGGGGATACCGGGAGCCGGTGAGGAGGAGTCCGCCCGTGCCCGGGCAGAAGCGGCAACGAACGTGTTCGAGTACTTCGGTGCCTTCGTGGATCGGGTGCGTTCCGGGCACGAAGATGCGGAGAGCGTCACCGCGCAGATCATCGATACGCCGATCCGGATGGAGGGAGTCGAGCGGCATCTCACCGACGAGGAACTGCGCCGCATGTTCTTCCTGCTGCTCATCGCAGGACTGCACACGGTACAGGGTTCACTCGCGTGGGCAATGGTGCACCTTGCGAACAACCCGGTGCAACGGCAGGCGCTCATCGACGACAGCAGCCTGGTGCCGGACGCAGTGGAGGAGATCCTCCGCATCGAAGCGGCAGTCAGCATGGGCCGACGGGCCACCCGTGATGTCGAGATCGCCGGCGTCGACATCGAGGCCGGCGATCAACTGTTGCTCCTGCTGTGCTCGGCCAATCGCGACGATGCCGAGTTCGACGATCCGGAGGCGTTCGTGATCGATCGTGGCCCGAACCGGCATCTGTCGTTCGGCGCAGGGCCGCATCGGTGCCTCGGGTCTCATCTTGCCCGTCTCGAGCTCACCGTGGCGATGGAGGAGATACATCGGCGAATCCCCGACTACGCGCTGGTCGACAGTGATCCGCCGCTGATGCACGGCACGTCGGTGCGTGGTTGCGTGCGGCTACCGCTCACGTTCACACCGGAATCGCGAAGCTGAGACGAGGAAGGGGACCCGATTCGATCGGGTCCCCTTCCTCGTGTGCCGGGACTCAGGCCTTCATCAGATCACGATGGATGATCTCCTTCATGATCTCGTTGGTCCCGCCGTAGATCCGCTGGATCCGGGCGTCGATGAACGCCTTCGCAACCGGGTACTCCATCATGTAGCCGTAGCCGCCGTGGAACTGGAGGCCGGCATCGATCACCCGGCCCTGCAACTCGGTGGCCCACAGCTTCGCCTTGGACGCGTCGACCGCGGAGAGCGTGCCCTTGTTGTACTCGCGGACACAGCGGTCGATGTACGCGCGCGAGACCTCGACGGCCGTCTGCAGTTCGGCGAGCGTGAAACCCATACCCTGGAACTCGCCGATGCGCTTGCCGAACGCGGTGCGTTCCTTGACGTAGTCGAGTGTCCAGCTCATGACAGCCTCGGCGGACACCTGCGCGGCGATGCCGATACCGAGCCGCTCGAGTGGAAGGCTCTGCATGAGGTAGCCGAAGCCCTGCCCCAGCTCGCCGAGGATGTTCTCGGCGGGGACGCGGACATCCTCGAAGAACAATTCGGCCGTGTCCTGGGCGTGCAGACCGACCTTGTCGAGCTTGCGGCCGCGAGAGAACCCGGGCGTTCCGTCTTCGACGACGAAGAGGCTGAACCCGCGCGAACCGGCTGCAGGATCGGTCTTGGCGAAGACGATGACGAGGTCGGCCAGGATGCCGCTCGTGATGAACGTCTTGGACCCGTTGAGGACCCAATGGTCGCCTTCGCGCACCGCGGTAGTCGTGATGCCGCGCAGGTCGCTGCCGGCGGCCGGTTCGCTCATCGCGATCGCGCCGATCGTCTCGCCCGTGACGAATCCGGGCAGCCACCGCTGCTTCTGCTCGTCGGTGGCATGGCGGAGCAGGTAGTTGAGGACGATGTCGTCGTTGGTCGAGAAGCCGGACTGCAGCGCAGACGCGCCCACCCGTGCGATCTCGGACTGGATCACGACGCGGAAGCGGTAATCGAGCTCGCCGGGTCCGCCGTACTGCTCAGGGACGCTCAGGCCCAGCAGCCCTTGCCTACCCGCAGCGAGCCAGGTTTCCCGGTCGATGAGCCGATCAGCGTCCCACTTCTCGAGGTTCGGGACGACGTGTTTGTCGACGAAGCTCCGCACGGAGTCGCGAAACAGTTCGTGGTCGTGTTCGAAGAGATCGCTCTCCATGTAATCCTCCTGGTGCGGGGTGCCTGCAGGCGCCCGCTGTGGTGTTCGGTGTCAGTTCTCGCCGACGAGCTTCTGGATCTCGCGGCGGAAGACCTGGTTGGCAACCTCGTTGCGGCCCAGGAGCATGTTGCCGGCGTTCGCGCTGTCCATGGCGACCTGCGAACCACGCAGGATCGGGAAGTCCTCGTTGTGGAGAACCGCGATCAGGATCTCGACGTTCTTGTCCCAGATCCGGTTCCAGCGCTCCTCCGTCATGCCGCTGTCTTCGAGCTTCGGGGCGATGAGACGGATCTCCATGTGGCAGCGCTGCGGATCACTCCGGTGCGGGCGGAAGGTGAGCAGCTGGAAATGGTCGGGTTGCTTGAGCAGGGTGCTGTTGGGACCCACCAGATGGCTCTCCGTCACATGTTCGGCGAGGCTGCGATCGCCGGGATCCTCTTCGATCCACCGGTCGATGGTCTTGCGGAGATTGAGGAACCGGCAGTGATGTCCGAAGTCCTCGAAGGCCATGACGTTGGTATGGATGTGCTTGGCGGCCGTGTTCGGGTGAGCGTACTGGATGTGGTAGCCGTCGAGGAACGCGTCTTGCATCAGCTTCCAGTTGACGGGCTCGTCGAAGCGTTGAACTCTGGTGGTCACCATCTTGTCCATGCCGTACGACCCCATGATCGAGTCCATCTCGGGGCCGAGCCAGTCCGCGACATCGATGGTGGCGTCGGCGTCGTCGACAACCCAGACGAATCCGTGACGTTCCTCGGTCGGGAGTTGCACGAGGTTCCGTTCGGAACGGTCGGCGTCACCGAACGTGTTGTCGCGGGTGATGGTGCGCAGCGCGCCGTCGGTGTCGTAGGACCAGCGATGGTACGGACAGGAGAACAGGCGGCAACGGCCCTTCTCCTCCTTCTCGACCATCGCGCCGCGGTGACGACATTGGTTCACCAGGGTCTTGACGCTCCCGTCGCGCTGACGGACGACGATGACATTGTTCCGCGGCAACTGGAGCGTGACGAAATCGCCCGCGCGGGGGATCTCGGAGCCGTGGACGATGATCGACGGAACCCGGCCGAAAACACGCTCGCGTTCGAGCTTGGCGATCTCCGGGTCGGTGAACTCGACGGGCTCGAACCACGTGACGTGCTCGAATTCGTCGGTGGTGTCGTTGCGCAGATGGTCGAGTGCGCGGCGAATGCGTTCCTCGCGGGGAATTCCGACCTCTGTCATGGCTGCCCTCCAGGCGGTGGTTCGGATCGATGACGCTAAATCTAACTAAAGTAGGTTTAAGTGTAAACCCCGGAGCGGTTGCGGGTGGCGCTTCGGCCGTTGCGGCCCTATACCGACTGGCATTAGATTTATGGAGACCGGCCCGCAGATGAGGAGCGAACAGGATGATCTCGTACCAGTGGTGTTCGGAACTGGATTCCAGCGATCGGGACGAGGTGTCGGCTCTTGTCGCGGCGGCCGCCGAGTACGACGAGGACGCCGGGTTCTCGCGGATCCCCCCCGGTGATGTGACCTCGACGAGTCGCGATGGTATCCGTGTCTTCCACCTGCCGATCAAGGCGCGCAAGGATCTGAGCGCGCGCGACGACGCGCCGCTTGTGATTGTGGCGTACCTGCACTTGCAGGTGGACGGCGAAGGGCTGGGCACCGTGCAATTCGTCGTCCATCCGGACTATCGGTCACGCGGGGTGGCCACGATGCTGGTCGAGGAGATCGGCCTCGGCACGACAGCGGACGGCGGCTGGGAGCGCACCGGTGCGGTGGCGCTGCGCTGCTGGGCATACAGCACGCACCCCGCGTCCGAACGTCTCGCACGACGGTTCGGCATCCGGGCGGTCAGCAGGCTGTGGACGTTGTTCCGCCATCTGTCCGGCCCGTTCGCGATCCCTCTCGACCCCGTCGCGGCGCCCGAGGGCATCACGGTGGGCGACGCGCGTCCGCTCGATGATCCGGCGGTGTCGCGGGCGATCGACGAGGTGCTGGACGCGGCGGCGCTCGTACCGGCGCAACGCGAGCGCCTCACCGACGAGATCCGCCGGGGTTCCGGCAGTGTGCTGTTCGCAACCGAGTCCCGGGGGGCGAAGGTAGGGTTCGTGTGGTTCGATCCGGCGCTGTCCGCCCACCTCGAGTTGGATGCGGCGACGGTCCGGGCGCTCGTGCTCACGAAGACCGCCCGCGGGGTGGGCCTCGGGACAGCACTGCTCACGGCGGCACTCGGGGCGCTGCGCGATGCGGGGGCGCAGATCGCCCTGATTCGTATCGACCCGGACGACGCGGGGGCGGTGCGCATGTGCCGGTTGGCGGCATTCGAGCAGGAGGACGAACATTCCTGCTATCAGGTCGGCGAGTGGGCCGAGGCGCCCAGCTTCTGAGTCCCCCAGGGTGAGACGAGTGACGAATCTTGTCCGACGTTGACCTAAAGGGTTTAGGCAACTACCGTCTGTGGTGCGCCTCACATTCAGGTAGAGGTCCCAACTTCACTACGTTCCCACGCACGGGCGCTTGCCCGCCCGTAGTCGGGGCGTGCAATCCGAGGAGAACACTCATGGGTCGACTCGAAGGCAAGGTCGCTTTCATCACCGGTGCGGCGCGAGGCCAGGGACGCTCGCACGCCGTCCGGCTCGCCGAAGAGGGGGCCTCCGTCGTCGCGATGGACATCTGCGGGCAGATCCCCACGGTCTTCTATCCGATGGCGACCAGCGACGACCTCGCCGAGACCGAGCGGCAGGTCAAGGAGGCCGGAGGCTCGATCGTCACGTCGATCGGCGACGTCCGCAACATCGAGGATGTCCAGCGGGCCTACGATGCGGGCATCGCACAGTTCGGGAAGGTCGACATCGTGCTGCCGAACGCCGGCATCATGCCGGTGATCGGCCCCGGGGAACAGCGCCGAGCATGGCACGACGCGATCGACACCATGCTCACCGGTGTATGGCACGTGCTCGAGGTGACGGTGCCGCACCTCGTCGAACGGGGGGAGGGCGGGTCGATCATCATCACAAGTTCTGCGGCCGGCCTGACGAGTATCGGGCTGAACACCTTCCCCGGTCAGGTCGGGTACAGCGCCGCGAAGCACGGTGTCGTCGGTCTCATGCGGATCTACGCGAAACAGCTCGCCCCGCACAGCATTCGGGTGAACACGGTGCATCCGACCGGCGTGAACACGCCGATGGTGGCGAACGCGGAGTACGGCGAGTTCGTCAACTCCCATCCCGAGGTTGCCGCCGACGAGTCGTACAAGAACCCGATGCCGGTCGAACTGATCGAGGCCGTCGACATCAGCAACGCGATCGTCTACCTCGCCTCCGACGAGGCTCGTTACGTCACCGGTGTCACGTTCCCGGTCGACGCCGGCTACAACATCCGCTGAAGCGAAGGAGCTTGCACATATGACCACCACCGAAGCCTCGACGGGTACCGCCCCGTCGATTGCCGACCGCGAACAGGTTTTCATCGGCGGCCGCTGGGTCGATTCGACCGGCGGCGAATGGGTCGACGTCGTCGACTCGTTCACCGAGGAGAAGGTCGCGCGGGTGCGCACTGCCACGGCCGAGGACGTCGCCAAAGCGGTTGCTGCAGCGCGTGAATCGTTCGACAAGGGTGAGTGGGCGTCGCGCACCATGGCAGAGCGCGCCGATGTCGTCGACGCCATCGCCGACCGCCTCGAACGGCGGGTGAACGAGCTCACCCCGATCGGGGTCGTCGAGGTCGGCGTGCCTGTGAGTGTCAGCCGGCCGACCCAGGAGATGGTCGGCGGGTTGTTCCGTGCGGTCGCCGCGGTGGCCCGCACGTTCGAGACCACCGAGGAGCGCCCGCGCGCAGCGGGCGGTATCTCGCGCATCGTGAAGGAACCGACGGGCGTCGTTGCCGCGATCATCCCCTGGAACGGCCCGGTCGGCACGATCGCGTTCAAGCTCGCCCCGGCGCTGGCCGCGGGTTGCTCGGTCGTGCTCAAGACCGCGCCGGAGGCACCGCTCTCGCCGTCGGTGTTCGCGGACATCATCGCCGAGTTGGTCGCGGAGGGCCGCATTCCCGAGGGCGTGGTCAGCGTGCTGTGCGCCGACCGCGAGGTGTCGGAGACGCTCGTGACCAACCCCGACGTCGACCACATCACCTTCACCGGCAGCACCGCGGCGGGCCGGCGCATCATGTCGCTGGCCGGCGAGCGCATCGCGCGTGTCTCGCTCGAACTCGGCGGCAAGTCCGCGGCGATCATCCTCGACGACGCCGACATCGACCACGTGGTGCAGACGCTCCCCATGGGGGGCTGCATGCAATCCGGTCAGGCGTGCATCGCCCTCTCGCGCGTGCTCGTCTCCCGCCAGCGTCACGACGAGGTGCTCGAGGCCCTGAAGGCCGCGTACGGCGCGCTGCCGATCGGCAACCCGTGGGAGCCGACCAATTTCCTCGGCCCGCTCGCGTCGAAGCGTCAACAGGACCGCGTCCTGGGCTACATCGACATCGCGAAGGAGGACGGCGCGAAGGTCGTGCTCGGCGGTGGTCGCCCGGAAGGATTCGACAGCGGCTTCTTCGTCGCCCCGACACTGCTCGACAACGTCGACCCCGACTCCCGGATCGCCCAGGAAGAGGTTTTCGGACCGGTCATCTCGGTGATCACCTACGAAGACGAAGAGGACGCCATCGCGATCGCCAACAATTCGATGTACGGGCTGTCGGGGGCGGTGTACACCGAGGACATCGACCACGGCTTCGAGGTTGCGCGGCGCATCCGTACCGGAACCATCAGCGTGAATACCGCGACGATGGACTTCACCCTGCCGTTCGGCGGCTACAAGCAGTCCGGCATGGGTCGTGAAGGCGGCATCGAAGGCCTCGAGGAGTTCTTCGAGATCAAGACCGTCCACTTGCCTGCTCCGGCACAGTAGGAGCAAGGACGACGGTGCCCCGCGGATTCGATCCGCGGGGCGCCGTCGTCGTGGGTGGTCGTGCGACCGCCGTGCAGGGTCAGTGCGCCGACACGCTCAGTTCGCTCTTGTCTGCGACCTCTACCTCGGCGTTACGCACCACGCCGTGGAGGAAGCTGCGGATCATCTCCTCGAACAACTGCCGGGAGGTCATCCGGTTCTCGGCGAGAGCCCGCGCCAGTAGCGGCTGCGAATGAGGGTCGACGTTCGGGAAGATGGTGTTCTTCGTGCTCGGCTTGCGCATCGCCTCGGTGAGCACTGCGCCCAGGGTCAAACGCTCCATACCGTCGAGAATCTGGACGTGCAGGCGGGCCGGCACGCCGGACTCCTCCAGGAATCGGGCAGTGTCCTCGTAGGTGCCGATCAGCAGGTCTCGCGGAAGGTACTGGAGCAGGATCGGCGCGGCATTGCGGTGCTTGAGGATGGACTGACGGAGATTCATGCTCAGCGTCACGAAGTACTCGGGCCAGTCCGGGCCGGGCTTGCGGCGTGGCAGGGTACCCGCGCCGGCGATCTGCCGCGCGACAGCTTGAAGGATCTCCGTCTTGTCGGCGAAGTGGTAGTACAGGGAGGGCGCCCGCACCCCGAGGTGCTTCGCCAGCCGCGGCAGGCTGAAGGCATCGAGACCCTCGGAGTCGATGATCTCGATGGAGGCCGCCACCGCGGCCGCGCGACTGATGAGAGGCTTCGACGGTCGGGCCATCATCTACTTTCGGTTTCGTGCGGTCCACCGGGCGGTTTACCCGGCGGGTGACGTATCGATGCTATCTGTTCCGGTTTCACCCATGGTTACGCAGAGAGGACGGACTCGTCGAGGAATTCGACCAGGCCGCGGCTCAACACGTCGTTGTCGTCGCCGCTCACCATGTGTCCGGCACCACCCACGTCGATGTGCCGTGCCCCGGGAATCAGGTCCAGGAGTTCGCGGGCACCGTCGATGCTGACGACGTCGGACTGGGCACCACGAATCAGCAGGGTCGGAACCCCGACGGCGCGTGCTGCGGCCCGGGCACGCTCCTCGCGTTCTGCGGCAGCATCCGGAAGGTTCGTCCGGTGCGACAGCATCCGCGGGTCCCAATGCCAATACCAGCGGCCGTCTCGTTCGCGCATGTTCTTGCGCAATCCTTCCACCCGTGGCGCGCGGCTCCGGTGCGGGTTGTACGCGATCACGGCGTCGAGCGCGTCGTGCAGACTGTCGAAGCCGGCGAGCCCCGCGCGCATGAATCCGGTGATCTTGGCCAATCCCTCGGGCTCGGCCTTCGGGGTGATATCGACCAGCACCAGCGCCCGGGAGAGCCCCGGATTGTCGCCTTCGGCGACGAGTGAGGCCATACCCCCCATCGACGCTCCCACGAGCACCGGAGGCTCACCGAGGTCGGCGACGATCGCGCAGATGTCACGCGCGTGTGCGTCGGAGCTGTAGTCGCCGTCGTCGGCCCAGTCGCTGTGGCCGTGCCCGCGCGCGTCGATCGCGTAGGAGCGCCACCCGTGTTCCGAGAGGCGGATTCCGGTGCGTTGCCACGAGTGCCTCGTCTGCCCGCCGCCGTGCAACAGCAGGACGGTGCCTTTCCGTTCGGATGTGGGCTCCCAGACATCGGCGACTAGGGAGACGCCGTCGCCGCGAAGTGTGGTCACCTTGCTCGAGATCGTCATCGTGTCGTCCTCTGCCGTCGGATTCAGTGGCCGGAAGTCCCACCGTCGACGGCGAGCGTCGAACCGGTGATGTAGCCGGATGCAGCGCTGGCGAGGAACACGACCGCGCCGTCGATCTCGCGCTGCGTGGCGGTGCGACCGAGCGAGCAGCCGCGCAGGAACTCCTCGAGCGTATCTGCCGACATCTCGGAGATCAGGTCGGTCTCGACGAAGCCGGGCGCGACGGCGTTCACGCGGATTCCTTTTCGGCGCGACCACTGATGGGACAGATCGCGGGTGAGGCCGACGAGACCGGCCTTGCTTGCGGCGTAGGCGGCTTGGGGGAGAACCGACTTGACCAGCCCGAGCATGCTCGCGATGTTGACGATGCTCGATCCGGGCTTCATCACGCGTCCGCATGCCTGCGCCGTCCAGTACGCCCCGAGCAGATTGACGTCCAGTACGGAACGAAAATCCTCGGGTCGCTCACGCGTGGCGGGTGCGGAATGGGTGACGCCGGCATTGTTGATCAGGATGTCGAGCCGACCGAACTCGGCGATGGTGGCCCGGGCGAGGGCGTCGCACTGTTCGGGGTCGGTGACATCGGTGGGGACGATGAGGCAACGGCGGCCGGCGGCCTCGATCGTGGGGGCGACGGCTTCCAGTCTCTCGCGACGGCGCGCGGCGATCACCACGTCCGCGCCGGCCTCGGCAAGGGCGCGCGCGAACCCTGCTCCGAGGCCGCTGCCGGCACCCGTGACGACGGCGACCGACCCGTCGAGCCGGAAGAGGTCGAGGATCGAGCCGGTGGCATGTGCGGTGTCTGTCGAGGTCATGTGGCTGCTCCCGGTGCTGCGTGTCATGAGGCCGTCTGTGGGCCTTGCGTCCCTTAAATCTAATTACTTAAGATTAGAGCGTAGGTGATGTCCAGGGGAACGGAAACGCTGATGGCCGCAAGCACCGAGGTGGAGCACAGCAAGATGCGGGTGATCGGCAAGGACGCACTTGCAGACGGCGTCGTGGCAGTGCGGTTCGCCGATCCCGACGGGGGGACCGTCCCGGCGTGGGAACCCGGATCGCACATCGACATCGTCATCGACGAGTCGACGGTCCGGCAGTACTCGCTGTGCGGGGATCCGGCTGACGGAACCTGCCTGACCGTCGCGGTCCTCCGTGAGGAGGACGGACGTGGAGGCTCGCGGTGGGTCCACGACTCGCTACAGGTCGGTGACCTCGTCAGCATCGCCGGCCCGCGCAACAACTTCAGCCTCGAGCCCGCGCAGTCGTATCTGTTCGTCGCGGGAGGCATCGGCATCACGCCGCTACTTCCGATGGTGCGGGCAGCCGACGCAGCAGGCGCCGACTGGAAGCTCCTGTACGGCGGACGTACCAGCGCGAGCATGGCTTTCGCGGACGAACTCGCTGCCCGGTATCCCGGCCGGGTCGAGCTACGCCCCCAGGACGAATGCGGGCTGCTCGACTTGGCGGCAGCGCTCGACTCTCTCGAGGACGGCACCGGCGTCTACTGCTGTGGACCGGAACCCCTGCTCCGAGCCATCGAGACCGCGTGCCGCAACCGCCCCGACGTCACCTTGCATGTCGAACGGTTCGCCGCGAAGGAACGGCCGTCCGACGCCGTCGACGAGGCCTTCGAGGTGGAGCTCCGGAAATCGGGCACGACGATCACTGTCGCCGCGGGCGACACAGTGCTCGACGCGGTGCTCCGCTCGGGAGTCGATGCGCCGTTCTCGTGCCGCGAGGGAACGTGCGGTACATGTGAAGCCGCTGTCCTGGAGGGTGTTCCGGATCATCGCGACTCGGTCCTCACCGAGGACGAGCAGGCGGCGAACGACTGCATGATGATCTGCGTGTCCCGCAGCTGTACCCCCAAGCTCGCCCTGGATCTGTAGGTCCCGTCTGTGGTGACCCTACGTCTGTCCCCAGCGCGAAAACATGGGCGCACCACCGCCGTCCCGCCTGGGGTGCTCATTCCGGCGCTCTGCTTCGTCGTGATGATCACCGCGGTCATGCAGACCGCCGTCGTGCCGCTGATGCCCGACATCGCGACGCAGCTCGGCGTGAGTCCGAATGCGGTGGGATGGATCGTCACCGCGAATCTCCTGACCGCGACGGTCTGTACGCCGCTGCTGGGCAGGCTCGCCGACCGCCGCGGGCCCCGAAGAGTGCTGCTCTGCATCCTGGGCGTGGTGCTTGTCGGTTCGTTGCTGTGTGTCGCGTGGGACTCGCTTCCGGTGCTCATCGCCGGGCGAGCACTGCAGGGGACGTCGTTCGCGCTGTTCCCGATCGGCGTCGCTGTGCTGCGCAGTGCTCTCGGGCCGTATCGGCTCACGGCGGCGCTCGGCATCATGTCGGGAACCATGAGCGTCGGTGGGGGCGCGGGGATGATCGCCGCCGGCCTGCTGTATCGCGACGGCGACGACTATCGTCGCGTGTTCTGGCTGCTGGTTGTGCTCGCGGTGATCGCCACTGCACTTGCGTGGTTCGTCGTTCCCGATTCACCCGGTTCCGGAACCGGCTCCGGAGCCGATTTCTGGGGTGTGGTCGGGCTTGCGGTCGGCCTGTCCGCGTTGCTGCTGGCCCTCGCGCAGGGCGGGACGTGGGGCTGGGTGTCCGCGCCGACGATCGGGTGTGTCGTCGCTGGTGCGCTCGTGCTGGCCGTCTGGTATCGGCACGAGCGGCGGTTCGATGCGCCGATGGTGACCCCAGCCCTCTTGACCGCACGTGCGGTGGCGCCGGCGCACCTCGCCGCGTTCCTCGTGGGAATCGCGATGTTCGTACAGTTTCTGGCCATAGCAATGTTCGTGCAGGTTGCTCCCGAGCAAGCGGGGTACGGGTTCGGTGCGTCGGTGCTCGAGACGAGCCTGCTGTACCTGTTACCAGGGCAGGTCGTCGGCATCATCGCAGCCGGCGTGAGCGGGCTCCTGGTGCGGAAGTTCAGCGCCGACCGGGTGCTGATGGCGGCGTGCGCTGTCGGCGTGTGTGGATTCGCGTTCGTCGGGTTCGCCCACGACCACCCGTGGCAGGTGATCCTTGCGGTGGCGGTCCTCAACATTTTCGTCAGCGTTGCCTACGGTGCCCTGCCGGCCATGCTCGTCGAGCATGTGGCTCCGCACGACACCGGTGTGGCCAACGGTATCAACGCAATTGCACGGACATTCGGCAGTTCACTGGCCAGCGCGCTGGTGGGGATGCTCCTCGCGACGATCACGATCGCGGGTACCGACCTTTCCTCCGAGCGCGCGTTCGTGGCCGCATTCGCGATCGGCGGGGTGACCGCGCTGATCGCCGGGTTCACCGCTGCGGCGAGCCGCGCTTAGCAGTTGACAGAATTTGTTTGACGTCTCATCGATGAGGCTATAGCCTGAGTCGTACGCGATATGAGGACCCGCGCTCCTCTCGCGCCGAAAATTCTTGCGGAAACGGATTCGCATTCTCTCGGTCAAGGAAGGCAAGGGACACATGGCTGCCACCGTCGGCTCGGCCCTGTATTGGTGGGCGAAGACCAAGGGGGAACAGAACGCGATCATCGTCGCCGGTGAGGCTCTGACCTACCGTGAACTCCAGGACTGGTCCGGCCGCGTCGCTCGTGCGCTCGTCGGCCGGGGCATCAAGCCGGGCGAGCGCGTCGGAGTGCTCGGCCCGAATTCGTTGATGTGGCCTGTCGTGGCACTCGGCGTGCTCAAGGCCGGTGCGGTGCTCGTCCCCTTGAACCCCCGGTTCAAGCCCGCGGAACTCCGCAAGGTCGTCGATGACGCCGATGCCGTCCTGGTCCTCGCGCCGGAGCAGTTCACCGCGACGGTCGCCGAGGCGCGGGACCTCGGGGATTCCTTCGACACGATCGCATTCACCGACCTCGCGGCGCTGCGCGAAGGGGAGCACGACGACTTCCGTGTCGACGTCGCGCCCGACGAGCCCACGGCACTTCTGTTCACCAGTGGATCCACGGGGCTGTCGAAGGGCGTCATCTGCACCAACCGGACCCTGCTCAACATCGTGTTCGAGGCCTCCCTCACCGAGGAAGGCTTCCGCCCGGGTTCCACGTCGCTGCTGGTGTTGCCGCTCGTGTTCACCCCCGGCCTCGTGTGGGGACTGATCATGTCCACGGTGCTCGGTGGCACCCTCGTCATCGAGAAGGAACTCGATCCCGGTCGTGCCGCGGCACTGCTCGGCGAGCACAAGGTGCAGGCATTGTTCGGGGTTCCGCTGATCTTCGAGGCGATCTCGCGGTCGCCCGAATTCGAGAAGGTCGACCTGTCGTCGCTGCGCACCGCCATCGTCGGCGGCGCGGCCGTTGCGCCGGCCCTGTTGAAGAGGTGGGCCGACAAGGGCGTTGCGCTGCGTCAGATCTACGGCATGACCGAGGCGGGCGGTGTGGCAACGGCAACACTGGTCTCCGAGGCCTTCGACCACCCCGACACCTGCGGTTCGGGATCGATCTTCACCGAGCTGAAGGTGGTGCGCGAGGACGGCACCGATGCCGCTCCCGGCGAAGAGGGGGAGATCCTGCTGAGGGGGCCCGGCGTGTCCCCGGGCTACTGGAACGATCCTGAGTCCACGGCGTCCGCCCTGCGCGACGGCTGGCTGCACAGCGGGGATCTGGGCACCCTCGACATCGACGGACGCGTCAAGTTCGTCGATCGTCTGAAGGATCTCATCATCACCGGCGGCATCAACGTCTCGCCTGTCGAGATCGAGCGGGTCATCAGCGAGATCCCGGGTGTCGAGGAGGTTGCCGTCATCGCCGCGTCCGACGAGCGTTTCGGCGAGACGCCCGCGGCGATCGTCACTGTGAAGGACGGCGTGGACGAGGCGAGCATCGTCGAGCACTGCGACCGTCTCATGGCCGACTACAAAGTGCCCCGTTATGTCGTGATCCGCGACGAGCCGCTCCCTCGACTTCCCAGTGGCAAGCTGTCGAAGACGGCGATCCGGTCCGAGTACCGCGACGTCTCCGAACGATTCGACAAGGTGCGCTGACACACCCGTCGCGCAGAGAGGAGCCCCCGTGGCTCGGACCGGAACCGATGACTCGATAGTCCTCGAGCGGCACGGAGAAATCGCCGTCGTACGCTTGAACCGTCCCGATCGGCTCAACGCGTTCACCGACGCGATGTGCTACCGGCTCATCGAGATCTTCGACGAGACCGACGCCGACGACGAGGTGCGCGCGGTCGTGCTCACCGGAACCGGCCGGGCGTTCTGCGCGGGGGCTGATCTCGCCGCAGGCGGCGACACGTTCGTACTCGGCGAGGACCCGGCGACCGGCGGAGCCCCCGCCGACACGGGGGGACAGGTAACGCTGCGGATCTACCGTTCCCTGAAGCCGGTGATCGCAGCAATCAACGGCCCCGCAGCAGGCGTCGGTGTCACGATGACACTTCCGGCCGATATCCGCATCGCCTCGGACACGGCCAAGTTCGGATTCGTGTTCACTCGCCGCGGCTTGGTGCCGGAGGCATGCTCGACGTGGTTCCTCCCGCGGGCGGTCGGAATCTCCACCGCCGTCGAATGGGCGGTCGGGGGAAAGATGGTGCCGGCCAAAGAAGCTCTCGAACGCGGATTGGTACGTGAACTCGTGCCGGCCGATCAGGTGTCGGCTCGGGCCATCGAGATTGCTCGGGAACTCGTATCCGGCACGGCCCCTGTCTCCGCAGCACTGACACGGCAGCTGATGTGGCAGATGCTCGGAGCCTCCAGCCCCGAAGTCGCGCACCGCGCCGAGTCCGCCGGCATCTACGTGCGGGGCGTCTCCGATGACGTGCGCGAAGGGGTCGCTGCCTTCCTCGAAAAACGTGCACCGGAGTTTTCGGATCGCGTGTCGGACGGGCTGCCGAACCTGTTCGAGTAACCCGGAAGTCGTGGTCGATCGTCCTTGCCGTCCTGACGGGTCGAGTATTTGACAAAGGTCAGCACTTGTATCATTGCCCGTACGGATACGGCGAGGGCGACTTCAGGAGTGACGAATGGCGCGACGGCGGGTGAATGTCCTCAGCGACGACGCCGAGGTGGCGCGCGGCCAGATCTTGAAGGCTGCCGAATCGATGTTCCAGCGGTACGGGCTGACGAAGACGACGATGGACGACATCGCCAAAGAGGCCGGTGTTTCGCGGCCGACGGTGTACCGCTACTTCGGGGACCGTGACACCCTGATCACGGCGCTGATCGAAGTGCGGTCACGCCGACTGTTCGACAAAGCCCGAGACTTCCTGCGTGAGCGGGAGACTTTTGCGGAGCAGATCGTCGACGGCTTGATCTTCCTCGTCGATCGTGGTCGCCACGATCCGATCATCCGGCTGATCGTCAGTCCCGAGCACATGGACCTGGCGACAGCGCTGGTCGGAAGCAGCGGCCTGGCGGCCAGGCTCACACAGGAAATGTGGGCTCCATTGCTCGAAGAGGCCCGCGAACGGGGTGAAATCCGCAACGGCCTCACCGACGAGGAGATCTGCCAGTGGATCGCACTGGTGCAGCTCATCCTCGTGGGGCGGATGGACTTCAGCTCCGAAGGCGACCCGGAGAACCGGCGGATGCTCACCAATTTCCTGCTGCCGGGGATTGTGACGGAGAAGTCCGCCAGGAAGCCGCGGTCCCGTGCGAAGACTGCCGCTCCGGCCCCCTAGATTCGCGGGTGCCGACGCCGGGATCGTCTCGGGTGAGCTCGGTGTGTCGGCGGAGGTCGGATCGACCGCTGTCGGAACCGTCCCGGACTGCGTGCTTGCGGCGTTCTGCTTCGGAGGTCCCGCCCCAGATCCCATGTCCTTCATCGGTGTCGAGTGCGAAATTCAGGCATGGGATCCGGACGGGGCAGGTTGTGCAGATCTGTCTTGCAATCCGTTCGCGCCGCAGCCGAACCCCGCGTGTTTCGTGATCGGGCGGATAGAAGACGGACGGGTCGACGAGACGGCAATCGGCGCGTGACTGCCACTCCCATCGGGTTGCACCCGACCGAGTCGGAGAAATGGACGTGAAGTGAAAAGGTGCGTTCATGGCTCTTCGTCGCTCGGGTGACAAGGAGGCGGGGTATCGGAGTGCAGTGCCCCGCTGCGAGTGGCCTGGCGTGATCAGTGCATGTGGCTGCCGCCGTTGATGTCGACGGTGGTGCCGGTCAGGTAGGCGGCGTCCTCGGAGGAGAGGAACGTGATGACCGAGGCCACCTCGCGGGTGGTGGCGGTGCGCCCGAGCGGGATGTCGCGGCAGATGGCGGCTTCCTGTTCGGGGGTGCTGCCGACGCGGATTCCGGTGTCGACTGCTCCGGGGGTGACGGCATTGACGGTCACCCCGGTGTCACCGAGCTCGCGGGCGAGGGACTTGGTGAAGCCGAGGACGGCCGCCTTGGCAGAGGAGTAGGGGACCTTGCCGAAGACACCGCCGCCGCGCTGCGCGGAAACGGAGGACATGTTCACGATCCGGCCCCAGCCGTTGTCGATCATCGCCGGGAGGAAGGCGCGGGTGACCAGGTAGGTGCCGGTGGCATTGACGGCCATGACCTTGTTCCACAGTTCGAGGGTGGTGTCGAGGAACGGCACCGGCGAGGTGATTCCGGCGATGTTGGCCAGGGCCCCGACGGGCGGGAGGGTGCCGGCGGCCACTTCGGCGGCGACGGCGTCGTGCGCGCGCCGGACGGACGATTCGTCTGCGACGTCGATCTCGTGGCCGAACGCCGGAACGGAGTATTCGCTGCCGATCTCCGCTGCGACCTTGGCGGACTTCTCGCCGTTCAGATCGAGGACGACGACGGCCCAGCCGTCCTCGGCGTAGCGGCGGGCGGTGGCGAGGCCGATACCGCGCTCGGAGGTGGCGCCGGTGACGACGGCGGTGCGCTGGGTGGAAGACATGGTTCTCCTTCGATGGCTGGGTCAGGGGATGAGCGGGGAAATGAAGCGGGCGGCCCGGGCGGTGCTGTCCGGGCGTCGATCGTGGGTGACGTCGCGGGTTTCGAGTTCGAGGCTGAAGTGGCCGGCGTAGCCGAAGTCGGCAAGGGCCTCGATGCCGGCGGCGAAGTCGGCGGCACCGTTTCCGAGGCTGAGATTGATGTTCCCGGGGACGGCATCGCGCAGATGTACGTGGGAGATGCGCCGGCCGAACAGGTGGACGAAGTCGACCGGGTCGCCGCCGGAGGCGACGATGTGACTGAAATCCATCACGATCCCGATCTCGGGCGAGAGTCTGGCGGTCAGCTGCGTGGCACGGGCGATGTCGCAGCACAGGCGGTGCACGTGCAACGACTCCGTCCACAGGGCCACCCCGAAGACCCGGGCGGTCTCGGCTGCCCACTCCAGTTGGGCGGCAACGACATCGAGATCCTCGTCGAGTGATCGGACCGGGGTGTGGTCGAGGGCTCCGCACGGCAGGACCAGCGCCCGCGCCTCGACGCCGGCAGCGAGGGCGAGCAACTGATCGAGATGGCGTTTCCGCTCGTCGCGCTGGGCGGGAGTCGGTGGCAGGTTGAGGTCGCCGATGTCGCCGTTGACGCTGCGCACGCGCAGTCCGGATGCGGCCACTTCCTCGATCACCTGCTCGACGCCGGGGGCGTCGAGGCCGAAGGGAACGTGGTCGCACACTCCGGGTAGGGCGCCGAGATCGATCTCGGCGAACCCGAGGCCGGAAATGGTCGAGAGGGCCTCGCTCAGGGCGAGGTGGCGAAAGCTGATCGATGAACAGCCGAGCCGGTCGTGGACCACGAGGACTCCTTCGAAGGAACGAGGTGATGCAGACCACGGTAGAACGATTGACTGTCAACAGTCAACGGTCGAACATTGACGGTTGACAGGGGCTGGTGGTGGGGGTCACACTCGGTGCACACTGTTGACAGTCGACATCCACGTTCCCGATCCCCCTACCGGTCCTCCCGGTTCGAAGAGGAGATGTTCATGAGCACCGATGCTCTCCGGATGCGCGGTCCCGTCCACGGCACGAAAGACGCCAAACGCGTCGCGATCGGCTCCTCGGTAGGGGCGGTCATCGAGACCTACGACTTCATCGGCTTCGGCACCGCCGCAGCCCTGTACTTCGGTACCGCCTTCTTTCCCAGCGGCGATCCGGTCATCGGTACCCTCGCCGCCTTCGCCACCCTCGGTGTCGGATTCGCGGCCAGGCCCCTCGGCGGCATCCTCGGCGGGCACCTCGGCGACAAGATCGGCCGCAAACCCGTCCTGGTCGCCTCCCTCATCGTCATGGGCCTGGCCACCTTCGCGATCGGGCTGCTGCCGACCTACACCCAGGTCGGACTCGTCGCGCCGGCCCTGCTGGTGACCGTGCGGATCGTCCAGGGTCTGGCCTTCGGCGCCGAGTGGGGCGGGGCGATCCTGATGAGCTACGAACACGCCCCCTGGAAGGCGAAGGGCCGCTATACCGGCATCGTCCAGGCCGGTTTCCCGGTCGGGCTGTTGCTGGCGAATCTCGTCTTCCTCTTCAGCGTGCACCTGGGTGGTGACTGGGCGTGGCGCGTGCCGTTCCTCGCCAGCATCGTCCTGGTTGCCGTCGGCCTGATCATCCGGTCCAAGGTGCCCGAGTCCCCGGTCTTCGAAGACGTCAAGGACAGCGGTGAGATCGCAGCCTCCCCGGTACTCGAGTCGATCAAGAAGGATTGGCGCGACATCCTGCGCGGCATCGGACTGCGAGTCGCCGAAACCGCCGGATACGCGGTCTCGATCACCTACATGATCTCGTATCTGCACACCAACGACCTGGCCGGAAAATCCGAAACACTGCTGGCGCTGTGCATCGCCTCCGCGATCGGCATCGTTGCCACCTTCGCCTGGGCCGCCCTGACGGACCGCATCGGGCGCCGCCCGGTGTACCTGGGCGTGTGCGCCTTCGCCGCCTTGTTCGGCGTGCCGATGTTCCTGTTGGTCAACACCGGCCTGTTCATCCTGATCGTCGCGACGATCGTCGTCGCCTACGCGGTGTGCCAGAACGCTCTCGCCGGCGCGCAGGGTGCCTGGTTCCCCGAACTGTTCCAGGCGGCGCGGCGCGCCTCGGGCGCTTCCCTGGCCTACCAGATCTCGGCCATGGTCTCCGGCTTCACCCCGTTCGTCACCACTCTGCTCTACGTCTCCCTCGGCTGGGTCGGCCCGGCCCTGTTGTTCAGTGCCTTCGGACTGATCGGCTTGATCACAGCCTGGTTCACCCGGGAGACGTGGGGCGCTACCGAGCGCCGGCTCGCCGACGAGGCCACGCGCTCAGAAGAACACGCCTCCGGCCACGGCGACGCAACGCCGCACCGCCACGCCGGAACGGCCTCGAACACCAAGGAAAAGGAACTGTTGTGACCACCACTGCGCACGTCGGCGCCCTCCCTCGCGACCGTCGCCTCGCCGCCGTCGACGAGTTCGCCTACCGCCTCAGGCACAACGTGCTCGACATGGGCCAGGAACAGGGTCAGGGCTATGTCGGACAGGCTCTCGGCGCGGCCGACATCCTGGCCACCGTCTACGCCGCACACCTGCGGTTTCGGGCCGACGACCCCGACTGGGTCGGCCGCGACCGGTTCCTGCTCTCGACCGGCCACTACGCCATCGGGCTCTACGCAGCGCTCGCCGAGGCCGGAACCATCCCGCGTGAGGAACTGCTGACGTACGGCTCGGACGATTCCCGCCTCCCGATGTCGGGGATGTCCTCCTATACCCCGGGCATGGAGATCTCCGGGGGTTCGCTCGGGCACGGTCTCCCCGTCGCCGTGGGAATGGCCCTGGGTCTGCGCCACCAGGACTCGCAGGCGCGGGTGTTCAACTTCCTGTCCGACGGGGAACTCGACGAAGGCTCGACGTGGGAAGCGGCGATGAGCGCGCACCACCACCAGCTCGGCAACCTGATCGCGATGGTCGACATCAACGCTCTGCAGGCCGACGGCGCGACCGCCGGGGTGCTCGGCACCGAACCCGTGCACGACAAGTGGACCGCCTGCGGTTGGCGCACCTACCGCGTCGACGGCAACGACACCGACGCCCTGCTCGGTGCCTTCGACGATGCCGTGGACGGTGCCGCCGCACACGGCGCGCCGGCGGTCGTCCTGTGCGACACGCGTGTCGGCAAGGGGGTGCCGTTGCTGGAAACCAGGGAGAAGGCGCACTTCATGCGGATCGACGAGCACGAATGGCAGATCTGCCGCGACCAGTTGACCGCCGGATACGACCTCGAGGATGCTCGATGACCACCACCGCTCCCAAACTCAAGACCTCGGCGATGATCGCCTCCTTCGTCGATCCCGGCCAGAAGACGACCGCCGCACCCTTCGGCCACGCACTGGTCGCGGCGGCGCAGTCGAACGACAAGATCGTCGGGCTGTCCGCGGATCTGGCCAAGTACACCGACATGCACATCTTCGCCGAGGCCTTCCCCGACCGCTTCTTCCAGATGGGCATGGCCGAACAACTGCTGTTCGGTGCCGCCGCCGGCATGGCGGAAACGGGACTGGTGCCGTTCGCTTCGACCTACTCGGTGTTCGCTGCCCGTCGCGCCTACGACTTCCTGTGCCTGGACATCGCCGAACCGAATCTGAACGTCAACATCGTCGGCGGTCTGCCGGGCCTGACCACCGGCTACGGCCCCAGCCACCAGGCCACCGAGGACATCGCCATCTTCCGCGGCATGCCGAACCTGACGATCGTCGACCCGTGCGATTCGGTAGACATCGAGCAAGCGGTCCCGCAGCTGGCCGCCTGCCCGGGACCGACCTATCTGCGCTTGCTCCGCGGCAAGGTCGCCACCGTCCTCGACGAGTACGGCTACAGCTTCGAACTGGGGAAGGCCAAGGTACTGCGCGACGGCAACGACGTCGTCTTCGTCACCAGCGGCCTGATGACGATGCGGGCCCTGCAGGCCGCCCAGGAGCTGTCCCGGCACAACGTCGACGTCGCCGTGGTCCACACCCCGACGATCAAGCCGTTCGACGCCGCCACCGTGCTCGCCGAGATCGACACGGACCGCCTCGCTGTCACTCTCGAGAACCACACCGTCGTCGGGGGGCTGTTCGAGACGGTGGCTGCCGCCGCCGTGGGTGCGGGCCTCGGGCGGAAGATCACACCGATCGCGCTGCCCGACCGCTTCCTCGACGCCGGCGCTCTGCCGACGCTGCACGATCGTTACGGTCTGAGCACCGACCGGATCGTCGCCCGCGTCCTGGCCGAGCTGGGCTGAGTCGGCGCTCCGAGTGATCGGGCCCGCACCGTCGTCGGTGCGGGCCCGTATCATTGTCGACAGACTGTTGTCGACAGTTGCCCGCTGACACCGCCTGGAGGCATCAATGGCCGCACAACCCGCCGCGCTGCTCGGACTGGAGAAGACCAGTCTGCGCCAGCAGGCCGTCGCGGCCCTGCGCAGCGCCATCACCAGCGGCGCCCTCGCCCCGAGCAGTCCGCTCGTCGAAACCGAGCTGTCCGAGATGCTCCAGATCAGTCGCGGCACCCTGCGTGAGGCCATGCGCCAGCTTCAGCAGGAAGGGTTGATCTCCGCTGGTGCGCGGGGCCGGCTCTACGTCCGCCATCTCGACGCCAAGGAGATCCGCGACATCTTCGCCGTCCGCGCGGCCCTCGAGGCCCTCGCGGTCCGGGAGCTCGCGGAGCTACCCGACCGCTCGACCGTGGTCCCGGCCCTGCGTGAGGCGCTCGACGTGATGGCGCGTGCCGAGCACGATCTCGAGGCCCGCATCGAGGCAGATCTGAACTTCCACCGCATCCTCTGCCGGCTGACCGGCAACGAAACGCTGATGCACTCGTGGCAGTCCCTCGAAGGGTCGATCCGCATGTCCATCATGTTCGCCGGGCTGGAAAAGGCTGTCGGCAACATGGACGTCGGACGGCACAGCGCCATCGTCGACGCCATCGAAACTGGCGACTCCGACGAAGCAGCCGCCACCGTGCGCTCCCACATGAAATGGGCTGCAGCCAATCTCGTTTCCTGAGGCACCTCGGAAGCGTTCGGGCGGAGGCGATCGTGTCGCCTCCGCCCGAACGGTCTTCGAAGGATCCTCGAGGTGTGAGTCCTACGCCTTGGGGACGCGGACGATGAGGGCGTCGCCCTGCCCGCCGCCGCCGCACAGGGCCGCGGCCCCGACCCCGCCGCCGCGGCGGGCCAGCTCGAGGGCCAGGTGCAGCACGATCCGCGCCCCGGACATCCCCAGCGGGTGCCCCAGCGCGATCGCCCCGCCGTTGACGTTGACCCGCTCCGGGTCCAGGCCCAGCTCGCGGGTCGAGGCGATCCCCACCGCGGCGAACGCCTCGTTGATCTCCACCAGGTCCAGATCCTTCGGGTCGATGCCCTCCCGCGCGCAGGCCTTCGCGATCGCCCGCGCCGGCTGGGACTGCAGCGTCGAATCGGGACCGGCGACCACCCCGTGCCGGCCGATCTCGGCGATCCAGCTCAGCCCGAGTTCCTCGGCCTTGGTCTTGGACATCACCACCACCGCCGCCGCGCCGTCGGAGATCTGCGAGGCCGACCCGGCGGTGACGGTGCCGTCCGGGGCGAACGCCGGGCGCAGCTTCGCCAGGGACTCGGCGGTGGTGTCCGGGCGGATGCCCTCGTCGGCGGCGACGACGAGCGGGTCGCCCTTGCGCTGCGGGATCGACACCGGCACCACCTCGGCGTCGAACAGCCCGTCCTTGTGCGCGCGGGCCGCCCGCTGGTGGCTGGCGGCGGCGAAGGCGTCCTGCTCGGCGCGCGAGACCGCCGCCGCGCTGGTGTTGGCGGACTCGGTCAGGGCGCCCATGGCCTGGTCGGTGAAGATGTCGTGCAGCCCGTCGAAGGCCAGGTGGTCGCGCAGGGTGACATCGCCGTACTTGAAGCCCGCGCGGGACTTTTCGAGCAGGTGCGGGGCCTGGCTCATCGATTCCTGGCCGCCGGCGACGACGACGTCGAACTCGCCCGCGCGGATGAGCTGGTCGGCCATCGCGATCGCGTCGATGCCCGACAGGCACACCTTGTTGATCGTCAGGGCGGGGACGTCCATCGGGATGCCGGCGGCGACGGCGGCCTGCCGGGCCGGGATCTGCCCGGCGCCGGCGGTGAGCACCTGCCCCATGATCACGTACTCGACCTGCTCGGGGGCGACCCCGGCCTTGGCCAGGGCCCCGGCGATGGCGACCCCGCCGAGGTCCGAGCCGGAGAAGTCCTTCAAGGCGCCCTGCAGACGCCCCATCGGGGTCCGGGCTCCGGCAACGATGACAGAACTGGTCACAATGGCTTCTCCGATCCTGTTGGCGAGCAGTGGTATTCGATTACGTTCGTCTCAGACGAGCTCGTCGATGCGGACCTCGAGCGGCGCCGCGGTGGCCGCGAGGACCTCGTCGACGGTGACGCCGGGTGCGAGTTCACGCAGCGCGAGGGTCCCGTCACCCACGACGTCGATCACCGCGAGATCGGTGATGATCCGGTCTACGACACCCTGGCCGGTCAGGGGCAGCGAGCAGGTGTCGACGATCTTCGAATTGCCCTCGCGGTCGGTGTGTTCCATGACCACGATGACCCGGCTGGCGCCGTGCACCAGGTCCATGGCGCCGCCCATGCCCTTGACCATCTTGCCGGGGACCATCCAGTTGGCCAGGTCGCCCGTGCGGGAGACCTGCATGCCGCCGAGCACGGCGGTGTCGATGTGCCCGCCGCGGATCATCCCGAAAGACAGTGCCGAATCGAAGAAGGCCGCACCGGGATTGACGGTCACCGTCTCCTTGCCCGCGTTGATCAGGTCCGGGTCGACGTTCTCCTCGGTGGGGTAGGGGCCGGTGCCGAGGATGCCGTTCTCCGAGTGCAACGTCACGTGCACGTCCGGCGGGAGATGGCCGGGGATGAGCGTCGGCAGTCCGATACCGAGATTGACGTACTCGCCGTCGATCATCTCCTCGGCCGCGCGGGCCGCCATCTGATCTCGGGTCCATCCCTTGGTGCCGGTCATCGTGCCGCCCCTTCCGTTGCCTGAACTGTCCGCTTCTCGATCCGCTTGTCCTGCGGACCGGTTTCGACGATGCGCTGCACGAAGATTCCCGGCAGGTGCACCTGGGCGGGATCGAGCTCGCCGGGCTCGACGAGTTCCTCGACCTGCGCGATGGTGACCTTGCCGGCCATCGCGGCCAGCGGATTGAAGTTCATCGCCGTCTTGTCGAAGATCAGGTTGCCCGCGGTGTCGCCCTTGACCGCGTGCACCAGCGCGAAGTCGGCGGTGATGCCCTGCTCCATCACGTACCGCTTGTCGCCGAAGGCCCGGGTCTCCTTCGGCGGGGACGCCACGGCCACCGAGCCGTCGACGTTGTACCGCCACGGCAGTCCGCCGTCGGCGACGGGGGTGCCGACGCCCGCGGGGGTGAAGAAGGCGGGGATGCCGGCGCCGCCGGCCCGCAGCCGCTCGGCGAGGGTGCCCTGCGGGGTGAGCTCGACCTCGAGCTCACCGGCGAGGTACTGACGGGCGAACTCCTTGTTCTCGCCGACGTAGGAGGCGGTCACCCGGCGGATCTGCCGTCCGTTGAGCAGCAGGCCGAGGCCGTGGTCGTCGACACCGCAGTTGTTGGAGAAGACCTCCAGGTCGCCGACGCCGGACTCGACGAGCGCGCGGATCAGGGCGTCGGGGATGCCGCACAACCCGAACCCGCCGACGGCGATCGTCGCGCCGTCGGACACGTCCGCGACGGCCGCCGCGGGCGTACCGAACACTTTCGTTCCCATCAAGACCCCTCTCGAGAATTCGGTCCGTGCGGACCCGGTGCAGGATGTGTTCACTCAATGGACGATCGCACATCGTTCGCTTACCACTACAAACGCCAGGTCCTTCGATTTCAAGACCTTGTCAGAGGCCTTTTCGAGATTGCTCGCCCATCGGAACGTCGTTGCGGCCGACGTTCACTGAGTGGACGTATTCTGGGGGCATGACGGACGAGCAGAGACCTCAGGTGATCGGGCGGGTCGGAGCCCTCCTGCGGGCGATCGCCGGGCACGAACCGGTCGGATCGTCGACGTCCGACCTCGCGCGGGCGACGAGCCTCGCACGGCCGACCGTGCACCGCCTGCTGACCTCGCTCGCCGACGAGGGGCTCGTCGACCGTGACCCGAAGACCGGACGATGGTCGCTGGGACCCGAGCTCTACCTCCTGGGCTCGCTCGCGGCCGGCCGGTACGACATCACCGACCTCGCCCGGGACGTGCTGCGCGATCTCGCGCGGGAGACCGGGGAGAGCGCGTTCCTGTCCGCCCGGCGCGGCGACGAGACCGTGTGCCTCGCCAGTGAGGAGGGCAGCTTCCCCCTGCGCTCCCACGTCCTGCACGTCGGCATCCGGCTGCCGCTCGGGGTCGCGTCCGCGGGACTGGTCATCCTGTCCCATCTCTCGGACCGCGACATCGACGAGTACCTGTCCCGCACCGACCTGACCGCGGAGTGGGGACCGGACCACACCCGGCAGGCGGTCGAGGAGCGGATCGTCGCGACGCGCCTGGCCGGCTACTCCACCAATCCCGCTCTGCTCGTGGAAGGGAGCTGGGGGATGGGGGCCGCCGTCTTCGACCACCGCGACGCACCGGTCTGGGCGCTGAGCATCACCGGGGTCGAGAGCCGCTTCCGCGAGGATCGTCGCCCCGAACTCGGGGAACTGCTGCTCCGGCAGGCCCACCGGCTCACCCAGTTGCTGCGCCAGCGCCCCCGGCGCTCCGGGTGAGGGCCCCGAGGTGATCCGCGAGGGGCTGCGGCACCGGCTCGCCGTC
This sequence comes from Rhodococcus indonesiensis, assembly GCF_047782815.1. Lineage (NCBI taxonomy): Bacteria > Bacillati > Actinomycetota > Actinomycetes > Mycobacteriales > Nocardiaceae > Rhodococcus > Rhodococcus indonesiensis. The sequence goes on from NZ_CP180630.1 coordinate 884,917, forward strand.
CCGGCGTCCAGGCGGCCCGCATTGTCGTCGCGTCAGCCCGGCCCCCGTCCCGTGAGCACCTCGCGGGCCATCTCGGCCAGTTGCGCCGGCCGCCGGGCGAGGGCGTCGACGTCGACGTCCTGGCCGCCCATCGTCCCGGCGCGGAACCTCGCCGCCACACCCTCCGCAATGGCGGCGAGCTTCCACAGCGCGAAGGCCTGGTGGTAGCGCAGGTCGTCGAGATCGCGTCCGGTCGTGTCGGCATACCGGGTGGCGATCGTGTCGACGTCGAGGAAACCGTCGGCGGGATCGGGTGCCCAGCCGATCACGTCGGCCGACGCCCAGGTGGCGGTGAGCCACCCGAGGTCGGCCAGGACGTCGCCGACGGTCCACAGTTCCCAGTCGAGCACCGCCCGGACCTCACCGTCGGGCCCGATCAGCAGGTTGCCCGGCCGGAAGTCGCCGTGCACCAACCCGGTCCACCGTTCGGCGGGCAGATGCCGGGTCAGGAGGTCGTAGACGTCCCACAGGGGACCGGGACCGACACCGCCGTCGGCGAGCTGACGGCTCCAGCGGCGCAACTGGCGCTCGAGGTAGCTGCCGGGTCTGCGCATCTGCGCCAGCGGTCCGGTCGTGGTGTCCACCGCGTGGATCTTCGCGAGGGTGTCCACGATGCTGTGGGAGGCGGCCCGCCGGTGGCGCCGGGGGAGCGCGGCGACCGTCTCGGCATCGTCGAGGACGATGCCGTCGACGTGCGTCATGACGTAGAAGTCCGCCCCCGTCACCGCGTGGTCGGTGCAGTAGCCCAGTACCGGCGGTACCGGCACCGGGCCGCCGGCGAGCAGGTCGAGGATGCGCCACTCCCGCACGACGTCGTGGGCGGAGGAGAGCAGCGTCCCGGTCGGCGGCCGGCGCAGGACCCACCGCGTCCCTGCGTCGTCACGGACCCGGTAGGTCAGATTGGACCGGCCTCCGGTGATCAGTTCGAAGCGCAGCGGCGGTGCGACCGCCGGAAGGTTCTCGACGAACCACGCGGTGACGCGCGCGGCGTCGATTCCGATCGGCTCGCTCGCGGCATTCGACTGGGCCATCGCGCCCCTGCTCTCGGTGGGAAGGCGTGTGTGCGGATCCTTCATGCCTACCTGCCCCGCGCACCGATCGGTGCGTGCCGTGCCGGGCCGACCGAAAGTTCCGGAACACCGTCCACAGGGATGGGATCTCTGCGACCGTGCGAGTATGAGGCCCGTGAATGTCCTCACCAGAAACCACGTACGCGTCACCGGCCGGGCCGGCGCGCCCGTCGTGGTGCTGGCACACGGGTTCGGTTGCGACCAGAACCTGTGGCGGCTGGTGGTGCCGGACTTGGAACGCGACTTCACCGTGGTGCGGTTCGACCACGTGGGGGCGGGCCGATCGGATCTGTCTGCGTGGAGCGCGGAGCGGTACTCGGATCTCGACGGCTACGCCGACGACGTGCTGGCGGTGTGCCGGACGCTGGATCTCGGACCGGTCGTCTTCGTCGGGCATTCGGTGAGCGCGATGATGGGGGTGCTCGCCGCCGCACGCGACCCCGGCGCGTTCGCCGGGCTGGTGCTGCTGGCCCCGTCGCCGTGCTTCGTCGACGATCCCGCCGCCGGGTACCGGGGCGGGTTCAGCGTCGCCGACATCGAGGAGCTGCTGGAGTCGCTGGAGGCGAACTACCTGGGCTGGTCGGGTGCGATGGCGCCCGTCATCATGGGCAATCCGGAACGTCCCGAACTCGGCGAGGAACTGACCGCCGCCTTCTGCCGCACCGATCCGGCGATCGCCCGGGTCTTCGCCCGCGTGACCTTCCTCTCCGACAACCGGGCGGACCTGGCGAACGTGAGTGTTCCGACCGTGGTGGCCCAGTGCTCACGCGACGCGATCGCCCCACCGGAGGTGGGTGCGTTCGTCCATGCGCAGATTCCGAAAAGCCGATTGGTGACGCTGGACGCCACGGGGCACTGCCCGCAGCTCAGTGCTCCGGACGAGACCGTGGCCACGATCGCCGCCTTCGCCGGTTCGGTGGGGTGATGATCCCGACCCGGGAGACGGACGACGGCCGGAACCCGGGCGCCGGGGCGCCGGGGGGCGAGGATCGGGAGATTCGCGCCGCGCTGGCCGAGGACAGCGCCGAGAGCCTGTACGAGAACGCGCCCTGCGGCTACCTGTCCACCCTGCCGGACGGACGCATCGCGAAGATCAACGCGACTCTGCTGCAGTGGCTGGGACTCCGGCGCGACGAGGTGGTTGGCCGGCGGTACTTCTCCGACCTGCTCACGGTCGGCGGCCGCCTCTACCACGAGACCCACTTCGCCCCGCTGCTTCGCATGCAGGGTGAGATCAGCGGCATCGCACTGGAATTGAAGACGGCCGACGGTGCCCGCCTGCCCGTCCTGGTCACTTCGGTGGTCCGGTCCGACGACCACGGGCAGCCGCTGCTGATCCGCACCACCGTCTTCGACGCCCGGGAGCGCCGGGCCTACGAGATCGAGCTGCTGCGCGCCCGCCGGGAAGCCGAGGACGAACGTCGACGACTGCAGCGGCTGACCCGCACCCTCCAGGCGACGTTGCTGCCGCCCGACCTGCCACACGTGCCCGGTCTCGAGGTCGCCGCGCACTACCACATCGCGTCCCCGGACGAGGTCGGCGGCGACTTCTACGATCTGTTCCCGCTCGCTGCCGGCACCTGGGGCCTGTTCCTCGGCGACGTGTGCGGCAAGGGGGCGGCCGCGGCCGTGATGACCTCCGTCGCGCGCTACACCGTGCGTGCCGCGGCCGTCTACGCTTCCGGTCCGGCGGCGGTACTGGCCGACCTGAACACCGTCCTCGTCGAGCGGTACCGCATGCACGATCCGCGGTTCTGCACCGTCGTGTTCGGGACGCTCACCCCCGACGCGTCGCCGGGCAGCTTCCGCGTCACCCTGGCGTCGGGTGGGCACCCGCCGGCTCTGTTGCTGCGCGCCGACGGCAGCGCCGACTACGTACCCATTCCGGGTGGTCAGCTCATCGGGTTGCTACCGCGGGCCCACATCGCCAGCGCGGTCGTCCGGCTGGATCCCGGCGACACCCTGGTGCTCTACACCGACGGTCTCACCGAGGCCCGCAGCGCTCCGGGCGCCGACGAGCGCTACGGCGAGCAGGCTCTGCTCGACTTCGCCCGGAGGCTGGGTCCGGTCACCGCCGGGGAGGCCGTCACCGCCGTCCGCGAGCTCCTCGACACCCTGGGCACCGGGGTGGAGGACGACACGGCCGTCCTCGCCGTCCACGCGCCGCGCCGCAGCGTCGGGTCCTGACCCCGGTTCCCGGTCACACGGGGCTGCCGGGAGCGATTGACATCACACCGTCCCCGGCGCACACTATGCAAGCGCTCAGCAACTTGAATCTGACGTCAAGTTATGTGACTCCCTGCTGTGAAGGAGCACCGGATGACCGACGCACCCGCCGCGACGACCCGCGGCGTGGCCACCACCGACGACCTGGTCCTCGCCGAGCGGCGCGGACCGGTCGTCCTGCTCACCCTCAACCGGCCGGCCAAGCTCAACGCCTGGAGCAACGCCCTCGAGGACCGCTACTTCGACCTGCTCGCGCAGGCCGACGACGACCCGCAGGTACGGGCCGTCGTCGTCACCGGCGCCGGCCGCGGATTCTGTTCCGGTGCCGACCTGGACGACCTGCGCCACGTCGCCGACGCCACGGACGACGACCTGGTGCGCCCGCGCCCGCGCGACTTCCCGCTGCACGTCCGCAAGCCGATCGTCGCCGCGATCCGCGGTCCCGTCGCTGGGCTCGGTCTGGTCGAGGCCCTCTATTGTGACGTCCGATTCGGCGACGCGACCGCCCGCTTCACAACAGCGTTCGCGCGCCGCGGACTCATCGCCGAGTACGGCGTCACCTGGCTGCTGCCCCGCGTCGTCGGCCACAGCCGCGCTACGGACCTGCTGCTGTCGAGTCGCATGATCGACGCCGACGAGGCCCACCGGATCGGTCTGCTCGACCACCTGGTCACCACGGGCAGCGTGGTCGACGCGGCCGTCGCCTACGCGACCGACCTCGCTGTCCACTGCTCACCGCGGTCGATGGCGACGATCAAGACGCAGCTGCGCGACGACGCAGACCGGTCCTACCCGGACGCCGTGGTCGCCGCGGACCGCCTGATGGTCGAGGCCTTCCGCGGCCCCGACGTCGCCGAGGGCGTCGCCAGCCACCTCGAGCGGCGCGCTCCCGAGTTCGCCGCCCTGCCCGGGAGTGCCCATGCCACTGCGTGAAACCGTCGGCATCGACCCGGACGCGATCCTGCGCTGGCTGGGCGATCTCGGCATCGAGCACACCGCACCGCTGACCTTCGACCGCATCGGTCTCGGGCAGTCGAACCTGACCTACCTCGTGCAGGACGGCGACGGGCGCCGGTGGGTGCTGCGGCGACCACCGCTCGGACATCTGCTGGCGTCCGCACACGACGTCGCGCGCGAGGCCCGCATCCTCTCGGCGCTCGAGTCCACCGACGTGCCGACACCGACAGTGTTCGGACTCACCGACGATCCGGCGATCAGCGACGTGCCGATGGTGCTCATGGAGTACGTCGACGGACAGGTGGTGGACCGGATGTCCGTCGCGGAGTCCCTGACGCCGGAGCGCCGCCGCCGGATCGGGCTGTCGCTCGCGCGGACGCTCGGCCGCATCCATGCCGTGGACCTCGACAGCACGGGCCTCGCCGCCCTGGCCCGCCCCAAGCCGTATGCCGAGCGGCAGCTGCACCGCTGGGCCGGCCAGTGGGAGAAGTCGAAGACCCGCGAGCTGCCCGAACTCGACGACCTGACCCGCCGGCTCCTGGCCGCGGTGCCTCCGCAGCACGAAACCACCCTGGTGCACGGCGATTTCCATTTGCGCAACGTCATCACCTCGTACGACAGCGGTGACGTCGTCGCGGCGCTGGACTGGGAGCTGTCCACCGTCGGCGACCCGCTCGCCGACGTCGGGTCGCTGTTCGCCTACTGGCCCGAGCCCGGGGAGGACACCGGCGGCGACTTTCCCGCCTCCACCCTCGAGGGTTTCCCCAGCCGCGCCGAACTCGCCGCCGTCTACCTGGACGAGACGGGCCGCGACCCGGCGGCACTGCAGTTCTGGCACGCGCTCGGATTGTGGAAGGTGGCGGTGATCGCGGAAGGCGTGATGCGCCGCGCGCTCGACGAACCGCAGAACAAGGCCGCGGCCGGCACTCCCACGATCGAACGCATCGACGCCCTGGTTCACAAGGCCCGCGAGATCGCCGACGACGCCGGCATCTGACGCCCCGACCCCTCGACACGCAGGAGACGACGATGTCCCCCGACGAGCAGACGACCGCACGCGACCTCTCCGCGCGTGTGAAGACGCTTCTGTCCGAACATGATCCGAGCACAACCCGGCCCGAGGACTTCCTCGGCGCACGATTCGACGCCGGCCTCGCCTGGGTGCACTTCCCGCCGGGCCACGGCGGGCTCGGCCTGCCGCAGAGCCACCAGGCGCAGGTCGAGGCCGAACTGGCCGCCGCCGGCGCGCCCCGGCCTGCCGCCGGCCGCAACGGCATCGGCCTGGGCATGGCCGCCCCCACCATCGCCGCCTTCGGCACCGAGGAGCAGAAGAGCCGGTTCCTGCGCCCGATCTACACCGGACAGCACATCTACTGCCAGTTGTTCAGCGAGCCCGGCGCCGGCTCCGACCTGGCCGCCGTCGCGACCCGCGCCGTCCGCGACGGTGACGACTGGATCGTCGACGGCCAGAAGGTGTGGACCTCCGGCGCACAGAACGCGCAGATGGCGATCCTGGTGGCCCGCACCGATCCGTCCGTGCCCAAACACGCAGGGCTGACGTACTTCCTGCTCGACATGAGCGATCCCGGCGTCGACGTGCGGCCGCTGCGGCAGATCACCGGTGAGGCCGAGTTCAACGAGGTGTTCCTCACCGGAGTGCGGGTACCCGACGCCGATCGGCTCGGTGACGAAGGGCAAGGCTGGCGCGTCGCCACCACCACCCTCAACAACGAACGCGTCGCGATCGGCTCCGGTGCGCCCCGCGAGGGCGGCATGATCGGCAAGGTCACCGAGGCCTGGCGCGAGCGCCCCGAGGTGCGCGACCCGGCGCGGCACGACGAGCTGATGCGGCTGTGGGTCGAGGCCGAGGTGATCCGGCTGACCGGCGAACGCCTGCGCCAGCAGCTCGCCGCGGGTCAGCCCGGCCCGGAAGGCTCCGGTATGAAACTCGCATTCGCCCGCCTCGCCCAGACGATCTCGGGCTTCGAGGTGGAACTGCACGGCGAGCAGGGCCTGCGCTACGACGACTGGACCCTGCGCCGGCCTGAATCGGTGGACTTCACCGGCCGCGAACCCGGATACCGGTACCTGCGCGCCAAAGGCAACTCGATCGAGGGCGGCACGTCGGAGATCCTGCGCAACGTCGTCGCCGAGCGGGTGCTCGGACTACCGCCGGAACACCGTGTGGACAAGGACATTCCGTGGAAGGACCTGGCGCGATGACCGACCTGCTGTACTCCGACACCGAGGACGCCCTGCGCGACAGCGTCCGTCGCATGCTCACCGAACGCTGCCCTGCGTCCGTCGTGACGACCGCGTACGACGCCGCGCCCGCTGACTTCTCGGGCGTGTGGAAGACCGTGGCCGTCGAACTCGGACTGGCCGGACTGCTGGTCCCCGAATCTCTCGGCGGCGGCGGCGCGAGCACCCGCGAGGCCGCGGTCGTCATGGAGGAGATCGGCCGGGCCGCCGCCCCGGTGCCGTACCTGTCGAGCGCGGTGCTCGCCACCGTCGCGCTGCTGCGTGCCGGCGACACCGGGACTGTGCCGGACCTGGCGACCGGTGCCGTCACCGGCGCCCTCGCGGTCCCGCTGTCGACGGGGCCGGACGCCGCGATCACCGGGGTGCGTCGCACCGGCGACGGCCTGACCGGCCGGGTCACCAGCGTTGCCGGAGCACACGAGGCCGACGTGCTCGTCGTCCCCGTCGCGGGCGCTGACGGCCTCGAACTGCACACCGTCCGGTCGGACGCCGCCGGCGTCACCGTGACCCCCGTGCTGTCACTGGACATGACCCGGCCGATCGCCGACATCGAGTTCACCGGGGCAGCCTCCACCCGCGTCGACGACGGCGACGCGGCAGCGGCGGTGGCCGAGGCGCTCCGGTGCGGGGCGGTGCTGCTCGCCTCCGAGCAACTCGGGGTGGCCCAGTGGTGCCTCGAGACGACCGTCGCCTACGTCAAGGAGCGCCGCCAGTTCGGTCGCGCCGTCGGCTCGTACCAGGCGATCAAGCACCGGCTCGCCGACCTGTGGCTCGAGGTGGGCGCCGCGCAGTCGGCCGCCCGGTACGCGGCCGACGCGTACGCGCGCGGCGACGACGACACCGCGATCGCGACCGCCGTCGCCCAGTCGTACTGCAGCGACGTCGCGGTGCACGCCGCCGAGGAGTGCATCCAGTTGCACGGCGGCATCGGAATGACCTGGGAGTACCCGGCGCACCTCTACCTCAAGCGGGCCAAGGCCGATCAGCTCGCGCTCGGCGTCCCGTCCCGGCACCGCGCCCGCCTGGCCGAGCTCGTCGACCTGCCGGTCGCATGAACTCGACTGCGCTGCAACCACACACGAGAGGACAGGTGTCGCGACGATGAGCTGGTACGACGACAGGCCCTGGATGGCGCAGTACGATCCCCGCGTAGCCGAGGCCGGGCCCGTCCCGCGGCGGACCACCCTCGAGGTGTTCGCGGACGCCGTCGCCACGGCGCCGGACGGGCCGGCGATCACGTATCTCGGTGCGGCGCTGACGTATCGGGAGGTCGACGAGCTCAGCGACGGGGTGGCGGCGTACCTGCTCGCGCAGGGATTCCGCAAGGGTGACCGGCTCGCCGTGTACCTGCAGAACGTGCCACAGTTCGTCCTCGCGCTGTTCGGTGCGTGGAAGGCCGGCGGCGCGGTGGTGCCGCTGAACCCGATGTACAAGGACGAGCTCGACCACATCCTCACCGACGCAGGCGTCGTCGCCGTCGTGTGCGGTGAACAGGCGTGGGCGGACCGGGTGGCGGAGCGGTCCGCCGGGGCGGGCGTGACGATCGCGTTGACGGCGAGCGAGCTGGACCTGCAGACCTCGAACGACGAGCGGCTCTTCGCCGGTGTCGAGCGCCGCCGGACCCCGGGTGTCCCCGATCTGCTCGAGGTCGCCCGCGAGTGGGCCGGCCGCCCCGTCCCCGACCCTGGCCTGGTCCCCGACGACATCGCGCTCGTCTCCTACACGTCCGGGACGAGCGGACTGCCCAAGGGTGCCACCAACACCCACGCGAACCTCACCGTCAACTGCGTACTGCTGCGCCTGTACGACGAAATCCCGGCGGGTTCGCCGATCTTCGCGCTCGCGCCGCTGTTCCACATCACCGGGATGGTCGTGCAGCTGCTCACGGCGGTGGATCTGGCCGGTCCGCTGGTCCTGGCCTACCGCTTCGACGCCGGGGTGGTGCTCGACGTCCTGAAGCGGGAGCGGCCCGCGTTCATGGTCGGCCCGTCGACCGCGTTCATGGCGCTGCTGGCACATCCGTCGTTCTCGTCGGACGCGTTCGAGTCGCTGCTGACTCTCAATTCCGGTGGCGCGCCGCTGCCGCCGGCCATCGTCGAACGCTTCCGCGAGCGGACCGGCCTCTACATCCGCAACGGGTACGGCCTGACGGAGACCAGTGCGCCCTGCGTCGTCGTGCCTTCCGGTCGTGAGGCGCCGGTGGATCCGGACTCGGGCACACTGTCCATCGGTCTGCCGCTGCCCACCGCGACGGTGCGCATCGTCGACGAGGACGGCAAGGACCTCGGACCGGGCGAGGTCGGGGAGATCGCCGTCGAGGGGCCGATGGTCGTCCCCGCCTACTGGAATCTGCCCGAGGCCACTGCCCAGTCCATTCCGGGCGGACGGTTGCTGACCGGTGACGTCGGCTTCATGGACGCACAGGGCTGGGTGTACGTCGTCGACCGCAAGAAGGACATGATCAACGCCTCCGGGTTCAAGGTCTGGCCCCGCGAGGTCGAGGACGTGCTCTACCGGCATCCGGCGGTCCGGGAGGCCGCGGTCGTCGGCGTGCCCGACTCCTACCGCGGCGAGTCGGTCGCCGCGTTCGTGAGCCTGCGCCCGGACCAGCAGGTCGACCCGGACGAACTGGTGACCTGGTGCCGCGAGCGGCTGGCCGCCTACAAGGCACCCCGGTCGGTCGAGATCCTCGACGAGCTGCCCAAGACCACCAGCGGGAAGATCCTGCGCCGCGAGATGCGCAGGGTCGCATCGTCCTGACCCGAGGAGGAGACACGTGCCGAGCATCGACGAGATCCTGCGCCTGCGCGAGATCGCCCCGGCGACGTTCCGCGCCGCCCCGGTGCCGACCGAGATGGAGCGCACCTTCGGCGGTCAGGTCGCGGGGCAGGCGCTCGCCGCGGCGGCACGGACCGTGCCGCAGGAGTTCGGCGTGCACTCGGTGCACGGCCACTTCCTGCGCCCTGGCCGGCCGCTCGAGCCCGCCGACTATCACGTGGACGCCGTGCGGGACGGCGGCAGCTTCCGCACCCGCTACGTCACCGCGGTCCAGGACGGCGAGACCGTGTTCACCCTGACCGCCTCGTTCCACCGCGGTGACGACGGGCACGCCCACCAGACGGCCATGCCGCCCACGACCGGACCGGAGGAGGTCACGGAGAACGGGCGCCCGTGGGCCGCGTGGTACGACTTCCCGGAGTGGGACGACTGGGAACGGCGCTGGCTCCCGGCGGACGAGGCCACACCCGACGCGCCGGCGCGCCGGCGGCTGTGGATCCGGCACCGCACCCCGCTGCCCGACGACCCGGTCCTGCACGCCTGTGCCCTGACCTACTGCAGCGACATGGCGCTGCTCGACATCGCCGTCCTGCCGCATCCCGAAAGGCCGATCCAGGGGGCGTCGCTCGACCACGCGGTGTGGTTCCTGCGGCCGTTCCGGGTGGACGAATGGCTGCTGTTCGATCAGGTGTCGCCGTCGTCCGATTCGGGACGCGCCCTGATCCAGGGACAGATCTTCGACACGACCGGACGACTGGTCGCCGCCGTCGCGCAGGAAGGCATGGTGCGGTTCCACACCGAGCGCGCCGCGGCCGTCGGTGCCGGACGCTCCGAAGGGCGGGATCGATGAACCGCGCCGCGCCCGAGCGCTCGGCCGTCCTCGTCGACTTCGGTGGCGTGCTCACCACGAGCGTGTTCGCCGCGTTCGAGCAGTTCGGCGCGGCACTCGGCGATCCGGGACTGCCGCTGCGGCTGCTCGGCGGCGACCCGGACTCGCGACGGCTGCTCGCCGACCACGAGTCGGGGCGCATCGACGCGGAGGAGTTCGAGCAGGGCTTCGCCGGACGGCTCCGCGCCCACGGAGCTGCCGTGACCGCGGAAGGACTCGCCGCCCGGATGCAGGCCGGGCTGCGGCGCGACGACCGGACGGTGGCCCTCCTCGACGATCTGCGGGCCGCCGGCGTGCCGGTGGCGCTGGTGTCCAACGCCTTCGGACGGGACTGCTACGCGGGCTTCGAGCTGACCGCACTCGCGGACGAGGTGGTGATCTCCGCCGAGGTCGGCATCCGTAAGCCGTCACGCCGGATCTACGCCCTCGCGTGCGAGCGCCTGGGGGTCGCCCCCGAACAGGCCGTCATGATCGACGACCTGCAGCAGAACCTCGACGGAGCGGCGCGGATCGGCATCGCCGGTGTGCTGCACACCGACGCCGACCGCACCCGCTCCGAGCTCGCCGAGCGATTCGGCTTCGTGACGGGGCAGGTGCCCGGCCAGGTGTGAGCCCCGGGCGCGCGGGTACCCGCCACCCATGACCAACGCACATCCTCACGGTCTCGATGCCGCGCCGTCCGGCGCTGCGGGCTCGTCGGACGAGTCGGTCAAGGAGAGGCAGCTGCTGCAGGTGCTGACAAAGGCGGTGAACACCCTCGGTGAGGCCGGGGTGCGGTTCGCCGTCGGCGGCGGCTGCGCGGTGTACGCCCGTGGTGGCCCGGCGTCCGACCACGACGTGGACCTGTTCGTCCGCCCGCACGATGTGGACGCCGCGCGGGAGGCGCTCGTCGCCGCCGGCATGCGTCCCGTCGACCCGCCCGAGAACTGGCTGAGCAAGGTCTACGAGGGTGATCACCTCGTGGACCTGATCTTCCGGCCCAACGACCGGGACGTCGACGATTCGATGCTCGCCCGCGCACAGTGGATGCGCATCGGTCCGACCGCGGCGCCGGTGATCAGCGGCACCGACCTGATGAGCGACAAGCTCAACGTGCTCGACGCCCACCGCTGCGACTTCGCGCCGTTGCTGCGTATCGCCCGCGCCCTGCGCGAGCAGGTGGACTGGGGGCAGGTGGCCACCGCGACGGCCGCGTCGCCGTACGCCCGCGCCTTCCTCGGCCTGCTCGCCGATCTGGGCATCATCGAACCCGACCCGGAGGCCCGACGATGAGTCACGAACACCCGGAGCACCCGCAGTACGTGGTGGCGCACCTGCACCGCGCCCTGGCCGAGGACCCCCGCACCGCCGAACAGGGCGTGCGTGTCACGATCCGCGGCACCGACGTCTACCTGACCGGCGAGGTCGCCAGCGCCGCGCGTCGTGACGCGCTGACCGTGGTGGTGCAGGAACAGTTGCCGGGCGTCACCGTCCACAACGACGTGCACGTGGTCGACTCGCGCGACCCCGGAACTTCGGTGGAGGAACTGCGATGAGGATTGCTGCCGTCGGAGACGTACACCTGGCCGAGGACGCCCGCGGGCATCTGCGGCCCGCTCTCGAACACCTGCACGAGCACGCCGATGTGCTGCTGCTCGCCGGCGACCTCACTCGGCACGGCACCGTCGACGAGGCGCGCGTCGTCGCCGACGAGTTCGGCGATCTTGCGGTGCCCGTCGTCGGTGTGCTCGGCAACCACGACTACCACAGCGACGCCGAGGACGAGATCACCGAGCTGCTCCGCGACCGGGGCATCGTCGTGCTCGAGGGGGAGTCGGTCGTCCTCGACGTCGACGGGGCCCGGCTCGGCGTGGCGGGAACCAAGGGGTTCGGCGGGGGTTTCGCGGGCAAGTGCGCGAGCGCGTTCGGTGAGCCGGAGATGAAGCAGTTCGCCGGGCACACCGTGGAACTGGCCGACAGGTTCCGTGGCGCCGTCGCCGAGCTCGACGGTGCCGACGTCCGCGTGGCGCTGCTGCACTATTCGCCGATCAGCGACACCCTGCGCGGCGAGCCCGCCGAGATCTATCCGTTCCTCGGGTCGTATCTGCTGGGCGAGCCGATCGACGAGTTCCACCTCGATCTCGCGGTGCACGGGCACGCACACGCGGGGTGCGAGCGCGGCACGACCCCGGGCGGTGTGCGGGTCCGCAACGTCGCACAGCCGGTCATCCGCACCGCGTACGCGGTGTATCGGTTCGAGAACTGATCGCGCCCGGCCGCGCCGCGGGGCGACCCGGCCGGGCGCGGGGTTCTCAGGAGTCGGCCGTGGTCTTCAGGACGAGTTTGCCGGTGTTGGCACCGTCGAACAGCATGTTGAGTGTGCGTCCGAATGCCTCGACGCCGCCGGTCTCGACCTGTTCACGGGTCACCAGTTCGCCGCGGCGGATCCATTCCGACACGGCAGCCATGCCCTCGGGGAAGCGGTCGAGGTAGTCGAAGACGATGAACCCGGTCATGGATGCCCGGTTCACGAGCAGGGACAGGTAGCGGGACGGGCCCGGCTGCGGGTCGGTCGCGTTGTAGCCGGAGATGGCCCCGCACAACACGACTCGCGCGTGCTTGCGCAGCACGGCCAGCGCCGAGTCGAGCGTCTCCCCGCCGACGTTGTCGAAGTAGATGTCGATCCCGTCCGGTGCGGCGGCGTGCAGCGCCCGGCCCACGGATCCGGCCTTGTAGTCGATGGCGGCGTCGAATCCCAGCTCGTCGGTGAGCCACGCGCACTTCTCGGGTCCGCCGGCGATGCCGATGACGCGGCATCCGCTCAGTTTCGCGATCTGCCCGGCGATGCTGCCGACGGCCCCGGCGGCGCCCGACACGAGCACGGTGTCGCCGGGCTTCATCCGCCCCACGTCGACGAGCCCGAAATATGCCGTCATGCCGGGGAATCCGAGTGCACCCAGCCACACCGGCGGCGGCGCGAGGGACTCGTCGACCGCGACGACGCCGCTGCCGTCGGAGACGGCGTAGTCGCACACGCCGAAGTGCCCGGAGACGAGCTGTCCTTCCTTGTAGCCGTCGTGGCGGGATTCGTGTACCCGCCCGACGGCGTGGGCGCGCATGACCTCACCGATCCCGACCGGCGGGACGTACGACCGGACGTCGTTCAGCCATCCGCGCATGGCGGGGTCGAGGGAGACGTACTCGACGCGGACGGTGAACTCGCCGTCGGCCGGCTGCGGGACCGGGGCGCTGGTGACCTCCCATGTGGAGTCGTCGGGGCGGCCGACCGGTCGTCGTGCCAGTCGGACCTGCCTGTTCACGGACGCCATACGTCTTCCTTTCGATTGCAGAAAAGCCCTGCTGCGGTGCGGTGATTCGGATGTGCGGCGGTCGTCCCGGTCAGTTGAATTCGACGCCGGATTCAACTATACACGGTGGGTGACCGGGATCACCCCGTCGCCGCCGGATGCCCCGAGAACGGAAGGTCGACTTAACGCCTCTCCTTCCTGAAGGCAGGAGATTCCCGGCTCAGACCGCAACCGCACCACCACCCGGAGGGAGGTGATCCGCTTGACTCACGTCGTCGACACCGGTGTGGCCACGCTCCGCCACAGCCAGAATCACTCTGGCAGCGTTCCGGTCCCGGCACGCGGTATGCCCGCACGCCCAGCACCGGAAGATACGTTCCTCGAGTCCGAGGCGTTGCTTGGCTCTCGCGAAACACCTCGAACACGTCATGGTCGTGTACGCGGGCCGCACCGACACCACCTTCCGGCCGGCCCGCCTGCCCTGCTCGAGCAACTCCCGTTTCACCGTCGCGATCGCGGCATCGGCGGCCGTGCGCGCCATCGTCGACCTCGACAGGAACCGGGGTCGGAAATCCTCCACCGCGACCAGATGATGCGCCTCGACCACGGCCCTGGCCCAGATCCGGCCGTCGTGCCGGTTCTGTCGGGCCGCCTTCTTCTGCACCTTCGCGGCCCGGGTACGGGCCCGGCGATAGCCCCTCGAGGGTGGGTGTCCCGTGCCTCGGCGGCGCCGGGCCATCGTCCGCTGCGCTCTCGCCACCTCCGCCGCACACCGTTTCCGGTGCCCGTGCTGCGGCAGATCGAACCGCTCCTCGGTGGCCGTCGCGGTGCGGGCCACGCCCCAGTCGATCCCGACCGCGCTGCCCGGGTCGGCGGCCGGGATCGGCTCGGCCTCGCGGGTCACCACGAACGAGGCATACCAGTGCCCCAGGCAATCGCGGGTGATGCGCACACTCGACGGCTCCGACGGCAACGCCCGCGACCACCACCGGGATACTCACACCTTTGGGCAGCACCAACCGGCCGTCGCGGAGCCGGAACCCGCGGCGGGTGTACTCGAGCGACGGCAGGGTCTTCCTCCGCGCCTTGAACCGCGGCCGGCCCCGGCCCTCGGCCGTGAACGACGCGTCGAGCGCCTGCGCGTAGGTGCGCAGCATCTGCTGCTGGGCGACCTGGGAGCCGTCCCGCAACCACGACGAGCGGGCCCGCGCCTCGGTCAACTGCTTGGCCAGCTTCCCGAACGTCGGCCGGCGACCGGCCTTGTGTTGGTGCACCGCCTCGTTCCACAGGAACCGGCAGCGATGCCACTCCTGCATCAGTGCATGTTCGGCGGTGGTGCCCGGCCGCAACCGGTAGTTGTAGCGCACCACCTCGATCCCCATGCCCGGCACGCTAACCGACCCCACCGACAGGTGTGCCCGACCCCACCACTCCCCCCGAAAGGAGGACGGCGCTTCCTCTCCCTCGTGAACGAGGCAGTATCCGCGCCGCACATCAGATGACACGCGAGTTCGACACGGTCCCCACCGACTCCGACGCCCTCGAGGCCGCGCTCACCGGGATCCGGCGGGTGCAGGAAGCGCACTGGCCGCCGGAGGTGCCGCAGACGGTGGAGTACCCGATCGACGAGCGCGCGCTCGTGGACTACCTGCGGCACTGGGCGCACGTGCGCCCGCATGCCCCCGCGATCGAGTTCTACGGTCGCACGGTCGGTTACGCCGAGTACGACGACCTCTCCGACCGGTTCGCCGGCTGGCTGCTCGCCCGAGGCGCCCGGGCCGGCGACCGGGTCGGTGTCCACCTCGGCAACTGTCCGCAGTTCCACGTCGCGATGCTCGGCATCCTCAAGATCGGCGCCGTCCACGTACCCGTGAACCCGATGCTGCGCGAACACGAACTCGCC
Organism: Rhodococcus indonesiensis; assembly: GCF_047782815.1. NCBI lineage: Bacteria > Bacillati > Actinomycetota > Actinomycetes > Mycobacteriales > Nocardiaceae > Rhodococcus > Rhodococcus indonesiensis. The sequence goes on from NZ_CP180630.1 coordinate 900,328, forward strand.
CACGAGCTCGCCGACGCCGGCGTCACGATCCTGCTCACGCAGCCCGAACTGCTCCCGCTGGTGGAGGTGGTCCGACCGCGCACGCCGGTGCGCCACGTCGCCGTCACTGCCCTCGGCGACATGCTCACCGGTACGAGGCCGGGGGAGGTGCCGCCACCCTTCCCGGTCACCGATCCCGCCGCCGGCGACTGGGCGAGCATCCTCGACAGTCCCCGCGCACCCGCCGTCGCGACGGACCCGGACGCGCTCGCCGCGCTGAACTACACCGGCGGCACCACCGGCATGCCGAAGGGCTGCGAGCACACCCAGTGGCACATGGTCTACACCGCGGCTGCGGCCACCGTCGGCGGCGGCCGGCGGGTGGGGGAGACCACCGTGGTGCTCAACTACCTGCCCATGTTCTGGATCGCCGGTGAGGTCTTCGGCATCCTCAACCCTCTCGTCAACGGCGGCTCCGTGGTGCTGATGACCCGATGGGACGCGGACGCCGCGCTGGCTCTCGTCGAGCGGCACGGCGTCACCAGCACGGTCGGCACCGTCGACAACTATGTCGAACTCATGGACGCGCCCGGCTTCGACGGGAACCGCGCCGCCACGCTCGACAACGCCATGGCGGTGTCGTTCGTGCTGAAGCTCGACCCGGCGATTCGCCGGCGGTGGCGCGACGCGACCGGCCACACCCTGCGGGAGGCGAGCTACGGCATGACCGAGACGAACACCGCCGACACCTTCACTCTCGGTTTCCAGGACGGCGACTTCGACCTCGCGAGCGAGCCGGTGTTCTGTGGCCTGCCCGTGCCGGGCACCGACATCCTGATCGTCGACGAGGCGGGTGCCCCGGTGCCGCTCGGTGAGACCGGGCAGATCGTCGTGCGCAGCCCCTCGGTGACCACCGGGTACTACCGCAACGCCGAGGCCACCGCGGACGCGTTCCAGGGCGACTGGCTGCGCACCGGCGACGTCGGCCGGTTCGACGAGCGCGGTGCGCTGCACTATCTCGCCCGCAACAAGGAGATGATCAAGACCAACGGGATGAGCGTCTTCCCTGCCGAGGTCGAGGCGCTGCTGCGCATGCACCCGGGGGTCGCGACGGTCGCGGTGGTCCCCAGGTCCGATCCGGACAGAGGGCAGGTCGCGTTCGCGTTCGTCCAGCCGGTCCCCGGCGCGACCGTCACGGCCGGCGAACTCACGGCGTGGGCGCGCGAGAACATGGCGGGTTACAAGGTGCCGATCGTCGAACTCGTCGAGGCGATGCCCATGACGGCCACCGGCAAGATCCGCAAAGGCGATCTGTTTGCGCGGGCGGAGGGGAGTCACTAGGGAGCGGGGTTCCGGGCCGGCGGGTGACGCACCCCAACCGGCTGCAATGATTGGTAGGCTAACCAAACCAAGGGTAGCCTGAGCTATCTTCTTGTGTGATCGATCCATCCGCGGCTGCGGCCCCCGAGCACGGAAGAGCGACCATGACCGACCGCTCCTGCAACGACAGCGGTGACTCGCCGTCGCCGGACGGCGAACCACCGGAACTCCTCGACCTCGTCGGGATCGGATTCGGACCCGCCAATCTCGCATTGGCGATCGCCGTCGAAGAGCACAATGCCGAAGCCCCGCACGACCCCGTGCGGGCCCGGTTCTTCGACCGGCAGCCCGCGTTCTCCTGGCATCCCGGAATGCTCCTCGAGGGCTCGACCATGCAGATCGCCTTCCCGAAGGACCTGGTCACCTTCCGCAACCCGACGAGCCCCTACACCTTCTTCGCCTACCTGCACGACCGGGGCCGGCTCGTCGACTTCGTCAACCACCAGACGTTCTTCCCCACCCGGCACGAGTTCCAGGACTACCTGCAGTGGGCGGCCGCCCGCGTCGACGCCGACGTGCGGTACGGCACCGAGGTCGTCGCCGTCGAGGCCGTACGCGACCCGGCGGGCATCGCCGACCGCCTCGCCGTCCACGCCGCCGACGGCACCGTCGTACACGCCCGCAACATCGTCGTCGGGGTGGGGTTGCGGCCCCGCATCCCCCCGTGGGCCACCGAGAGCGTGCGGTGCTTCCACAACCACCGGTTCCTGTTCCATCTGGCTGAGATGCCCGCGCCCGTGCACCAGCGGTTCGTCGTCGTCGGTGCCGGCCAGAGCGCTGCCGAGGTGGTGCAGTACCTGCACGACCACTATCCGCAGGCCGAGGTGCACAACGTGTTCGCCCGCTTCGGCTACAGCCCCGCCGACGACAGCCCGTTCGCCAACCGCATCTTCGATCCGGCCACGGTCGACGAACTGCACGCCGCACCCGAGGCGGAGCGGGAGCGACTGCTGGCCCTGCACCGCAGCACCAACTACTCCGTCGTCGACCCCGACCTCATCGCGGCGCTGTACGCGGCCGAGTACCGCGAGCGCGTCGGCGGCCGGCCTCGGCTGTTCATGCGGCGCGCGTCCGAGGTCGGCGCCGTCACCGAGACGGCCACCGGAATCGAGGTGGACGTGCGCAGCACACTCGACGGGCTCACCGACACCCTGACGTGCGACGCCGTGGTCCTCGCCACCGGATTCGACGCCGCCCCGCTGCCACCGCTGCTCGGCGCTCTCGCTCCCGAGTCGTCGCCGCTGCGCACGGTCGACCGGGACTACCGCCTGCCCACCGCGGGCGACGTCCGGGCGGGGATCTATCTCCAGGGCGGCACCGAGAAGACCCACGGGCTGACGGCCTCGCTGCTGTCGAACGTGGCGATCCGGTCCGGGGAGATCCTCGGATCCGTCCTCGAGCAGCGCGACGGAAAACTACCAGCGGGTCATGACCGGGCCCCGGACCTTGCTAGGGTACGGGAGCAGCACACCTATGCGACAAGTGAGGCGAGATGAGCACGAATCCTTTTGACGACGAAGACGGCCGCTTCTACGTCCTCATGAACGACGAGGAGCAGTACTCGCTGTGGCCGACTTTCTCCGAGGTGCCGCAGGGGTGGCGCGTGGTGTTCGGGGAGGAGTCGCGTGCAGCGTGCGTCGAGTACGTGGAGAAGAACTGGACCGACATGCGGCCGAAGAGCCTGCGTGACGCCATGGAAGCCGACGAGAAGGCGCGCAACGCCGGCGCCTGACCGTCCGAGGTAACGCGTGGACGAGAGTCACGCCGCGGGTGCGCCACCCGCGGGGTGACTCTCGTGGCGTTTCGACGCCCGGTACGGACGGACCAGCCGGACGCGCCGCAACTGCGGCCGGCGCAGCGATCCCGCCCGCAGCACGCTGCGCGGATGCCGGACCGTGCGGGCCAGCCATTCGCCGAGCGTCACCCCCGCCGCCAGCGCACACCCGATGCCGAACGCCGAGAACAGCGCGGTCAGTCCGAGCAGCAGTTCGCTGCCGATCACCGCATACAGGCCCCGGTACAGCGACAGGCCCGGCAGCAGCGGGGTGATACCGGCGACCGCCACCACCAACGGTGGGGTCAGCGCCCGTCGCGCCATCAGGCCACCGGCGAAACCGACCACCGTCGCGGCCGTCGCCGACGAGATGATCGGGCCCACCGCGAACTCCATCGACATCAGGAACACGAGGCTGCCTGCCGCACCGCCGAGCGCGGCAGCCGTCAGCGCCCGCCGCTCGGCGTAGCACGCCAGCGCATAGAACAGCGCCGACGCCGCACCGGCGAGAACCTTCACCGGCAGAGCGGTCGCCGTGGGCAGCGCATCGTTGCTGATCACCGGTAACTCCGCGCCCAGCGCCTCCATCACCTTCAGCGCCGTCGCCACGCCGGCGATGATCCCGCCCGTCATCATCACCAGTTCGAAGAACCGCGCCGACGCGGTGATCGGCGCTCCGGTGATCGCGTCCTGCACCGAACCGACCAGCGACAAGCCCGACAGCAGCACCGTCACGCCGGCCGCGATGATCAGGCCCGGCGGCACGTCGACACCCAACGGTTCGCGCAGGTTGAACAACAGGATCGCGGGCGTCGCGGCGATGATGCCGCCCACGACGTGCTGGAAGAAGAACGGCAGGCCCATGCCGTTGAGCACACGGTTCGTCCGGTCGATGACCGCTGTCGATGCGAACGCCATCGCCGCCACGAGCACGCCACCACCGAGCAGCACCGAGATCGACGCGGCCATCGCCGCCCACGCGAATGTCGCCATCCAGCGGTGATACGGGTGCGGCGCCGTCGTGATCGCCAGCAGATCCTCGCGGGCCTGCGCCGGCGAGATCGCCTCCCGCCGGATGCGCCGGGTCAACCGGTCCACCGCGGCCAGCCGCGTGAAGTCCATCGACCGGTACTGCACGACGCGCATCGTGCTCGCCGGCGGCATCGTCGGCCCCCGGTACGCCGAGAGGACGATCGAGTTGTAGGTCACGTCGACGTCGCACTGGGCCAGGCCGTACGTCGCGGCGACGAAACGCACCTGCTCGGAGGTGTCGATCGCACCGGTGCCCGCGGCCAGCATCACCTCGCCGACGCGGACGGCGACGTCGAGCGCCTCGGCGACCGTCGCGTCGTCGGTCAGGTCGATCGGCTGCAGCGGCGCCGGCGCCTCGGTGATGGTGTCCAGAGTCGCCCGGCGGTCGAGGACAAGCTTTCCGAAGGCGGTTGCCATCGTTCCCACCGCTGTGCGCTCCCAACTCTGTCGTCGTCGATGTCGGCCGTCCCGGCCACCAATCCACCGTAACGAACCGGGGGGTGGCATGCCCGGCCCGGTGTCTCGGTATGATTGGCGCGCTCGACTGCCTCCTTAGCTCAGTGGTAGAGCACTCGCCTTGTAAGCGAGCGGTCGTCAGTTCAATCCTGACAGGGGGCTCCACCAGCGGCGCCGGGGCATCCGCGCCGTTCCCGGTCGGACGCGACAGCAATCGCATCCGCATCCGACTGCGGGGCGCGCGGATCCGCTCAGGTCTCGCTGTCCGGGTGGATCGGTGAGGCGCGCAACCCGGTCTCGTCGCTCTCGTCCGCGGCGACCTCGAACACCTGCAACGGCGTGTTCGGGGGAGGGGCGTCCTCGGTTCGATCGGGCACCGCTGTCGCAGGGACGGCGGGCGACGACTCGATCCGGCGGCGGATCTCCGCGAGCAGGGCGTCGGTCGGCACCCGGGTCAGATCGGGTCCGGCACCGGATTCCGGCATCTCCGTCACGGTGATCACCCCCGGAGCTCGTGACGACGTGTCGACCGATTCTCTCAGAGCGCCCGACGGTGGATCACCGGTTTGCGGAGGCGTTGCGCATCGCGCGCCGGGCCTGCTCCTCGGTGAAGTTCGGCGTCACGCGCAGTTCCTCGAGGGGGACCTCGCGTTCGGAGCTGCGGACCTCGACGCGCACGGGATCGCCGGTCGTGTCGTCGGTGAGGCCGAGAGGAGCGCCGCGCTCGCCCTGGAGGTACTTGTCACCCCACTGCTTCAGTGCGAGAACCACGGGGAGCAGGTCGCGGCCCTTCTCGGTGAGGACGTACTCGTACCGCGTCCGCTGCCCGGGTTCCTTGTAAGGCCGACGCTCGAACAGGCCCTCGGCGGTCAGTTCGCGCAGCCGGGCTGCCGCGACAGCCTCGGTGATCCCGACGCGGCGGGTGAAGTCGTCGAACCGCCTGGTGCCGTAGTAGGCCTCGCGCAGGATCAGCATCGCCGAGCGGGTTCCCACCATGTCCATCGCCTTGGCGATCGAGCACTGGGTGGTCTGCCAGGCATCGCGATCGGCGAGAAAACCGTCCAACCGGGCCGCATCCATACGACCATCCTAAGTGACTTGCCCGCGGCATAGTCAGGCCCGGCGGCCTGTCGTCGGCACTGAGGCCGTCGGCTACCTGCGCGACGGACGTCAGTGAGGCACCTCACAGGGTGCAACCGTGGAACTGTGGGTAACACCTACCATGTACCGCTCGATGATCTTGGTGACGCCCTCGTCGTGCACCCTGCGGCACTGGGCGTCGTTCGTCTCCGTCCCCCGCGGAGACGAAGGATCGTCACACGACACATTGGAGGTAGGAATGGTTCTCGGTTCCCTCGCTGCAACGCTGTTCACTCTGCTCGCCGGTCTCGGCATTCTGCTCTGATCCATCACGCCTCGGGCGCTCCCACCTCGGGGTGGGAGCGCCCGAGGCGTTCCTGGGGTCCGAAGTCGAAGACAGGTGATGCGGCACCGACCGGTATTCCGGCTCGCCCCTCACCTACCGTTGTTGCCGTTGCCGTTGCCGTTGCCGTTGCCGTTGCCGCCACCGCCGTTGCCGTTGTTGCGACCCGGGTTGCCGTTGCTGTTACCTGGATCCTCGTTGCTGCTCCCGCTGCCGGACTTCGGCGCGACCGACGGCACGAGCGGAGCCGGCGCGGGGACGGTGGTGAAGGCGGGGGCCGGGTTCGCATCGGTGGTGACAGGTGAACTGGGGTCGCCGACCGGCATCGGGGAGGTGACGGGAACGCTGCTCGTCCCCGGCGTGGCGATCGACGGTGTATCACTGCCCCGGCCCCAGGCCAGCAGGAGCAGAGCGGCGACAGCGACGGCCACGACACCGAGAGTGAGCAGGATCCGGCGGCGACCGGAGTCGGGAGTGGGGACCGTGTCGAGCATCGCACGAGTCGTGACAGGCGAGGGCGGACCGGCAACGGGGAAAGCCGAGGTCGGCGCGTGGATCACCTCGGTCACCGGATCGCCGGGACGGCGGTCGAGCAGTGCGGCGAGCATGTCCCGGGCACTGGTGAAGCGTTGTCCGGGATCGCGTGCCATCGCCCGCTCGATCACGGCCACGAGTCCGGGGTCGGCATCCGGTCGCACCGCGGCCAGCGGGGGCGGCGGCCCTTGGGTGATCGCGCGCGCCAGCGCCAGCAGGTTGTCGTAGTCGTAGGGCTTGCGCCCAGTCAGCGCCTCGTACCCCACGGCCCCGACGGCATACAGATCGTCGTGCGGGCTCGCCGGTGCGCCGGCGAGCCGATCGGGACTCAGGTAGGCGACGGTTCCGACGAGTTCGCCGGTGCGGGTGTAGTCCTCGCCGGCGCTCTTGGCGATGCCGAAATCGGTCACCTTCACCGCTCCGGCCTCGGTGAAGAGGATATTGGCCGGCTTGATGTCACGGTGGAGGATCCCGGCCTCGTGCGCTGCGGCGACGGCGGCTGCCACGTCGCTCAGGATGGTCCGCACTCGGTCCTGTGGCATCGGGCCGAGAGCGATCTCGTCGGCGAGGGTGTTGCCCGGCAAGCGTTCCATCACGATGTAGGGCACGCCGGCGTCCTCACCGCTGTCGTGTACCGCGACGATGCGCGGATCGGTGAGCGTTGCCGCCGCCCGTGCCTCGGCCTCGAAGCGTCGGCGCACGTCGGGCCGGCCGAACTCGCTGCGCAGCACCTTCACCGCGACGGGTCGCCGAAGCCGGGTGTCCCATCCGTCTCTGATCTCGCCCATCCCGCCGCAGCCCAGGATGCCGCGCAACTCGTAGCGGCCGGCGAGCAGTTCGGGGACGGTCATGCCTCCGACGTTAGTGCGGTGCCGGCGGTGCTACCGGGTGAGCGACAGCCGTCCGGGCCGCGTGACGTCGCGGGCGCCCGCAACCGATCAGCTGGCGGCGGCACACCCAGCCGCTGCCGCGTCCCGCAACTCGTCGACGGATACGCCCGCAACCGCCGCCGCGGCGGCCGTCCCACCGAACAGGGTGCCGACCAGCCCGTGCGACGGCCGAACACCCGCACCGGCGTGGAACAAGCCCTCGACCGGCCCCGTCGCGCCGAGCCGGGTGAACGTCTGGGTCGGGGTGAACGCCGGGCCGTACGACACGCCGCCGGTGCAGTGCATGAAGCGTTCGGCGGTGACGGGTGTCCCCGTCTCCTCGTGGACTATGGAATCGGCCAGGCCGGGGACCGTGCGCTCGGCAGAGTGCACCAGCCGGTCGCGAAGCTGACGTCGTCTCGCGTCGTAGCGCGGGGTCGAACCGCTTCCCGGCGCGATACCCCACCAGGAGTGCTGTGCGGGTGCCGGGCCGATCAGCTGGACATTGGTCTGTCCGGGTGCGCACAGCCGGGGGTTGTCCGGATCGGCGAGGCTCGCGATCCACAGCCCGGAGGACGTGGCCGGGGGAAGCTCGCCCGCCCGGAGCGCGGCGTACTCGGCATCGAAGTCGTCCGTGTCGGTGACGAGACGGGTCGCGTTCGGATAGCCCTCGGCGGCGAGGTCCCGGTCCAGGATCAGGTAGACGACGGCGAGCGGCAGGGCCAGCTCGTAGCTCCGCACCCGCCGGAGGAGCCGAGGTGGCACACGATCAGGCGGCAGCAGCGACAGGTAGGTCTGCTGGATGTCCACCGCCGACACGACTGCGGGAGCGAGTATCTCGCGTCCGGGCCCCGGTACGGTGTCGAGCGAGGCGTCCTGTACACGTACGCCACGAACCTTGTTGCCGCCGAGAAGGATACGGCTCACCTCCGTGCCGAGCAGCACGTCGCCACCGTGGCGGCGCACCACCTCTGCGAGACCCTCCGAGACGACCCGCGATCCGCCTTGCGGGTACGACAGGCCCTCGAGGTAGGAGTGGATCATCCGGGCTGCCACCGGCAGCGACAGCCGCGACGGCGCCACGGCCAGACTGCCGATCGTCCAACCGAGCAGTGCGGTGGTGAGTTGCGGAGAGGCGTGCAGATGACGCAGGTAGCCGCCGGCGGTCGTGCGGCCGTGACGGAGCAGACCGCGCAGCCGCCACGGCAGCTGCGGCAGCTCCCGCAGGTGCGGCCGCTCCGCGATCCGTTCCAGCTCCTCGGTGAGCAGCCCGACGGTGGTGAGGAATTCGTCGATCGTTCGTCGCTCGGCCGGAAATGCTTCGTACAGAGTGTTTTGGAAGGCCTCCATACCCTTCGGGACCGCCAGTTCGCGATCCCCGTTCAGCAGCCGGAACATTCCCGCGGGATCGAACTCCCGGAAGCTCACGTCCACACCCAGCGGTCCCAGTGCATGCCGCACCGGCGCCTCGGAGGTGTAGTGCAGTCCGATGTCGAATTCGTAGCCGCCGTGGGTGAAGGCGGACATGTGACCGCCCGGCTGCGTGCGGGCATCGGCCACCAGCACCCGGCGTCCCGTCGCCGCCAGATACGCTGCAGTCGTGAGCCCGCCGGGGCCGGCCCCGACGACGACCACGTCGTAGTCGTTGCGTTCTTCCATGCTGACCTCCGATTTGCGGACATCGCCGGCTCGGGGTGTTGTTCAGTGAGACCGGATCTCCCGGGTGGACGGGTGACCCACCCGGACGAAGGTGACGAACGCGGCGACGATCCCGATGACGCTGCCCACGATTCCCAGCCCCAGGACGATGCGCGTCACGAGCGGCCAGTCGAACGAGGCCTCGCCGAAGTCGAACGGGAACACCTGCCAGATCTTCAGCAGCGCCAGCAGGGCGACCGTCGTGGTGACCGCATCTCCCAGCGCCTTGAACCACACGGGATCCCACATCAGGTACAGGAGATTGGCGACCAGGCTGACCAGGATCGAGGCGTTGACCAAGCCGATGACGGAGCGGGTGTCCTCGGTGAGGAACGGCACGGCCTCCCAGCCCGGCCACACGTTCGCGGCATACAGCACCACCGCGTTGAGGAGCACCGCGACGAGATACCCGAATCGCCGGGCGGCGACCGGGGAGCGCGGGTGGACCGGTGTCATGGCGACCTCCCCTCGGTCGGAACCGTCTTCCACGCTAACCCCGCGTCGGGGTCCGCATCAGGGGAGAAAGTCACCGTTCGGCCGATGAGTTTGCCGCCGCTCGGTGGTCGGAACAGGTACGGCATCGTTCGCAGTGAGGAGTCAGCACCATGTTGGACCGTTCCTTTTCCAGTTTCGCCGTCGACGACGTGGCGGCGGCCGCGAAGTTCTACGGCGACGTACTCGGCATCTCCGTGTCGGAGGAGCACGGGATGCTGCACCTGCACCTCGACGGCGGACGCGACACGTTGATCTATCCGAAGGAGGACCACACTCCGGCCACCTACACGATCCTCGACTTTCCCGTTCGCGACCTCGAGAAGGTGGTGGACGAACTCGCCGCTCGCGGTGTCCGGTTCGAGCGCTACGAGGGGGTCGACGACAGGGGCATCTTCCGTCGGGTCGGCCCGCCGATCGCGTGGTTCCGGGACCCGGCGGGCAACATCCTCGCCGTCCTCGAGACGGACGAGTCTCCGGACGAGGAACGGGTTCGTGCGCTGATCGAGGAGCACACCGCGGCTCGTAACGCCAAGGACGTCGATCGGCTCGCCGCGTGCTACGTCCCCGGTGCGACGGTGTTCGACCTGGCACCGCCGCTGCGCAAGACCGCTCCCGCTCCGCAGGTCTGGGCATCGTGGTTCGCGGGGTTCGACGGCCCTCTCGACTGTGAGGTGAAGGACCTGCACGTCGAGACGGCCGGCGACGTCGCGTTCTGTCACGCACTGTCGCGGCTGGGAGCGACCCAGCACGGAGGGCCGCGCTTCGATCTGTGGTTCCGCGTCACGTTCGGTCTACGCCGCGTCGAGGGGTCGTGGCGGATCGCCCACGAGCACGAGTCCACTCCGTTCCATATGGACGGCACGTTCCGGGCCGTCACGGATCTGCAGGAGTGAGGGGATCAGTCCGGCGCGCGCAGTTCGTGCCTGCCGCTGTTGGCCGAGCCACCCGAGCCGCTGCGCAGCCACCGGCCGGGCAGCTTGCCCGCGAGATCGCCCAGCGGGCCCACCGCCTCGCGGAGGAGTTCGGCGGTCTCCTGCAGCACGTCGATGCTGGTGCTCATCCGATGGATCGTGGGGGTCAGTTGCACCAGCGTCTCGGACAGCGACACGATCTGATCGAGCGGACCGCCCTTGGCGAGCAGGCGTTCGAGGGCGCCCTGTTCGGCGAGGAGGGTGTCGAGCACCCCGCCCTGCTCGAGGGCCCGCTCGACCAGACCACCGGGCTGGAGGGCGACGTCGACGATCCCTCCGGGAGCCGTGAGCCGTTCGACGGGTCCGCTCTCGGCGAGCAGACGCTCGAGTGGGCCGCTGGGGGCGGTGAGCCGATCGAGGAGGCCGCCGCTCGACAGCAGGCGGTCCAGGGCTCCGTCCTCGGCGAGGACCTTCTCGAGCGGACCACCGGGCGCGGTCACCCGGTCGAGGGCACCGCCGGGTTCGAGGAGCCGGTCGAGGGGGCCGCCGGGGGCGGTGAGCCGGTCTACCGGTCCGCCGGGAGCGAGGAGGCGGTCCAGCGGTCCGCCGGGACGCAGCGCCTGGCCGAGCGGACGGTCGTCGGCGGCCAGCACGGAGACCTGTTGCAGCAGGCCGAGCGGTCCCCGTGGGCTCGCGACGCCGACCGCGTTCAGCCCCGCGTACGTCTGGGGGGAGACCGCCAGCCGGACGGTCCCGATGACGCCTTCGGCGACGCCGAGGGCCGAGTCCGCCGCAGCGAAGCCGAGACGGACGGGGAACGCGAGCGCGGACGCCAGACTCATGCCTGTCACTGTAACCGGCGCAACAGTGCGGCTCGGCGGGACGAGCCGCCGCGGGTCCTCAGGAAACGCGGCGCGCGCCCACCCGGGCGTACACCTCGGTGCAGTCGCAGCGCTGAGCGAGTTCGGAGCAGTCGATCACCAGCACGTGCCGCACCCGGGAGGTGTCGAAGCAGTCGGGATCGGTGCAGTCCACGGTAGTCGTCGCGTGCACGACGAGGGTGCCGTGACAGTGGTCGAGATCGGATCGGCACGCCCGGCACGTCATGGGCGGGACCTCCTTCGCGATGGCTGTCTTCGTCCCGTCATAGCATCACGCGCCGACAACATGGTGGACGTGCGGGGCGTGTCCGGCCGGATCAGCGCCTCCGACGGCGGGCGAGGACGGCGACGGCCAGCACCCCGGCGACCACTCCGACCCCGGCCGCGATCCACCAGCCGCGTGCGTTCCCGGACCCGGGCACCGTCACCGCGACGGGTTCGGAGGTCGCGCCCGCCGCGCCGGGCGCGCCGGAGTAGACCGCGGTGATCGTGTGGCTTCCGGCGCCGGAGAGGCGATGCTCGACGGTGGCGCGGCCGTCGACGACCGCCACCGGCGGACCCAGGTCGGTGCCGCCGTCCCGGAACAGCACCGTGCCGCCCTCGACGTCCGGCGTCACCGTCGCCGTGAGGGTGACGACCGTGCCGTCGTCGACCACCTCCGGGGCATCGACGGTGACCGTCGCGGGTACCTCGGCGACGTCGGAGATCGTGATGACCGCGAGCGGACCGGCGCCGGCGTTGAGGGGCCCGGTCATCGTGTCCCGCGGCGAGCAGCGTGTCGGTCCCCACTGGGTGGAGCCGAGGAACGTGGCCTGGGTGAGCGAGGTGTTGTAGTTGGCGTCGTCGTCGACCAGGCCCGCGGCGCCTGCGGTGCGGAGCATCGGCGTGATCACGCCCGCGTCGCCCGCGATCATGGTCACCTCCACCGCGGGGAGCCGGAACCAGCTGTCGCCGACGGGGCTGGGGGTGCCGTCGAGCTGCAATTGCGTCTTGGGCGCCCGGATCCCGGCCTCGCCCTCGGTGCCGGATGTGGGGCTGTTGCCGATGACCTCGTTGTTCCCGGACAGGCGCAGGATCGTGCCCGCAGGGTCGGGGACGCCGTCCTCGTTCACCCGCAGCACGCCGGGCGGCACGTTGTCCAGGTTGAAGGCGGTTCCGGGCACGACCGCCGCGTCGACGAACGTCGCGTTGGCGGGGATCGCGAAGTCGTTCTTCAGTCGGGAGACGCTGCGGGTGGTGGCGCCGCGGCTCGAGTCCGGATACGCGACGGGGGCCGTCTGGATGCGGTAGCTGAACCGCTCACCCGGACGGACCCGGGCGGGCGCGTCCACCGTCGCGGACGATCCGAGCAGCTCGTCGACGTCGATCACCGACCGCACCCGGCACGCGATCCCGAACGAGACCTCGACCTCCTCCGCGGCCGCGGGCGGGCAGGCCACGGCCAGGGACACGGCGACGGCGGCGGCCGACGCCGCCCCGCGGTGCACCCACCTCGGCGACACGGACGGCTCCTCACGATGCGGACACGTCCATGATCCCCGATCGCCGCACCCCGACGGTCCGGATTCGGCAGGGCCGGCCGTACAGGAAGTTCCCAGGTTTCTCGCAGCGGCATGCCAGGGGTCTCCGGGAGAATCGGCGCCGTGACCGACAAGACCCCCGAGGCCCGGATCCTGATCGTCGACGACGAGCCGAACATCGTCGAACTGCTCGCGGTGAGCCTGAAATTCCAGGGTTTCGAGGTCGAGACGGCGAGCAACGGCGCCGAGGGGCTCGACCGGGCCCGGGCGTTCCGGCCGGACGCGGTGATCCTGGACGTCATGATGCCCGGGATGGACGGGTTCGGGATGCTGCGCCGGCTCCGGGCCGACGGTTCGGCCGCGCCGGTGTTGTTCCTGACGGCGAAGACCGCCGTGGAGGACAAGGTGTCCGGCCTGACCCTGGGCGCGGACGACTACGTCACCAAGCCGTTCAGCCTCGAGGAAGTCATCGCCCGGCTCCGGGTGATCCTCCGACGGGCCGGAAAGGTCTCCGCGGACGAACGCTCGGCCCGCATCACCTTCGCCGACATCGAACTCGACGACGACACCCACGAGGTGTGGAAGGCCGGCCGGCCGGTGTCGCTCTCACCCACCGAGTTCACCCTGCTGCGGTATTTCATGGTCAATGCGGGCACGGTTCTCAGCAAGCCGCGGATCCTCGACCACGTGTGGAGCTACGACTTCGGCGGGGAGGTCGGCGTCGTGGAGTCGTACGTCTCCTATCTGCGGCGCAAGGTCGACACCGGCGACACCCCGTTGATCCACACCCTGCGCGGGGTCGGATACGTCATGCGGGAACACCGGGAGTGAGCCGCATACGGCCGCTGCCGCTGCGGCTGACGCTGGTCGCGGCGCTGGTGGCGTTGTCGGGGCTGGGACTGCTGGCGTCCGGGGTGGCGGTGACGTCCGCCTTGCAGAGTTCGCTGCTCGCCCGGACCGATCAGGACCTGCACACCGCGGCTCGGACGTGGGCCAAGCCGCCCGGCGCCGGCCGCGACCTACCGCCGCCGGATGCCCCGAGTTCGAACCGGCCGCCGAGCCCGTTCTATGTGCGGGTCGTCGGCCCCGACGGGTCGGAGCGGTTCGTCGTCAACGACGAGTCCACGTCGCCGGCGCTGCCCGGTGAGCCGGTGTGGGAGCCGCAGACCGTGGGTTCCGCCGACGGGTCCGACGTGCGCTGGCGGGTGGTGTCGACCCAGAGCGCCGGGGGCATCGTGACCACCGTCGGTGTCACCCTGGTCTCGATCGAGGACACCGTCGATCGGCTCGTCGTGCTGCAGATCGGTATCGGCGCCGCTGTGCTGTTCGTGCTCGGGGTGGCCGGGTACTTCGTGGTGCGGCGCAGTCTGCGTCCGCTGAAGGAGGTCGAACACACCGCGGCGGCGATCGCGGGCGGGGATCTGCACCGGCGGGTTCCCGAGCGGGACCCGCGCACCGAGGTCGGGCGGCTGTCGGTGGCGCTGAACGGCATGCTCGGCCAGATCCAGGAAGCCTTCGCGGCGACGGCGGCGTCGGAGGAATCCGCCCGCAGATCCGAGGAGAAGATGCGCCGGTTCGTCGCCGACGCCGGCCACGAGTTGCGCACCCCGCTCACCACGATCCGCGGGTTCGCCGAGCTCTACCGTCAGGGCGCGAGCAGTGACACCGCAATGCTGATGGGCCGCATCGAGAGCGAGTCCCGGCGGATGGGCCTGCTGGTGGAGGATCTGCTCGTGCTGGCCCGCCTCGACGCCCAGCGGCCGCTCGAGCAGAACCCGGTCGACCTGCTCGCGCTGGCCGCCGATGCTGTGCACGATGCGCGGGCCGTCGCGCCGGAGCGGACTGTGGAGCTCGAGGTGTTCGACGGTCCCGGAACCCCGGAGGTGCTCGGCGACGACGCGCGGCTGCGGCAGGTGCTGGGGAATCTCGTCACCAATGCCCTCACCCACACCCCGGCCGGCGCGCACGTCACCGTCCGGGTCGGCACCGCCGGACCCGACGCGGTGCTCGAGGTCGTCGACACCGGCCCCGGCCTGAACGAGGCGGACCGCGCCCGGGTCTTCGAGCGCTTCTACCGCGCCGACGCGTCGCGTGCCCGTTCGTCGGGCGGCAGCGGTCTCGGGTTGTCGATCGTCGCGGCGCTGGTGACGGCCCACGGCGGCCGGGTGGAGGTGGATTCCGCGCCGGGCGCCGGGTCGACGTTCCGGGTGCTGATCCCGCGGATCCCGGTGGAGTGACGGTCCGTCCCTGAGCTACGGTGACGTAACTGACTTTCGAGTAAGGAGACGTCGTGGGACTGTCGGGGACGGCGCAGCGCGCCTTGCGCAACGCCTGGGCGCTGTTCGTCGGCGACGGAATCGAACCGCGGCACGCCACCGCGTCCGTCGTCGTCGCCGACGGACCGCACCGTACCCTGCGCCGCTACGGTGAGTCCGACGCGGGTGCCCCCGTCCTGCTCGTGCCGCCGCTCGCCGCGCCCGCGCGCTGCTACGACCTGCGGCCCGGGCAGAGTCTCGTGCAGCATCTCGTCGAGGCCGGCCGCAACGTCCACGTCCTCGACTTCGGCACCATGGACCGCTCCGACCGGCATCTCGGTTTCGAACACTGGGTCGACGACATCGTGCCCGAGGCGATCGAGCGGGTCGCCGAACTGTGCGGCGGTCGCGACGTCGACCTGGCCGCCTGGAGCCTCGGCGGAACCCTGTGCCTGCTCACCGCGGCCGCCCATCCCGGGCTGCCGATTCGCTCGATCACCGCGTTCGGCACGCCGATCGACTACGAGCGCATCCCCTTCCTCGGGCCGGCCCGGCACCTCGGCCGCATAGTGGGCGAGCCCGCCCTCACGGCCGTGACCCACCTGCTCGGGGGCGTGCCCGCCCCGCTGGTGCAGCTCGGTTACCGGGCCACCGCCCTCGAACGCGAACTGACCCGGCCGTGGTTCGTCGCCCGCAACCTCGCCGACGCCGGCACCCTCGCCCGGATGGAGGCGATCGACCGGTTCCAGGCCGACATGCCCGGCTACCCGGGCCGGCTGTTCCATCAGATGGCGATGCGCCTCACGGTCGCGAACGAACTCGCGACGGGCCGGGTCCGGTTCGAGGACCGGACGATCGACCTCGCCGACGTCACCGTGCCCGTGCTCGCACTCGCCGGCAGCGACGACGTGCTCGCACCCGTCCCGGCCGTCGAGGCGATCGGCCGGGTGCTGCCCGGATCGCCCCACGTGCGGTTCGAGGTCGTGCCCGGCAGCCACCTCGGACTGCTCGCCGGCCTTGCCGCCCGCGGCACGTCGTGGGCGCATTTCACCGAGTTCCTCGACGACCCGGCGGCACCGGTGCCACCGGGGACCGGAGGGTCAGGCGGGGACGTGGTCCGCGTGCCCGAGTTCCCGTAGCGCGGCCTTCAGCTTCGCCTGGGCCTCGTCGAGCGACTCCGGCGACGGGTCCTTCTCGGCCTTGCTGATGTCGAAGTCACCGAGGTCGTACGCGGGGAAGACGTGCAGGTGCAGGTGCGGCACCTCGAGGCCGGCGACGAGCAGTCCCGCGCGCGGCGCGCCGAACGCCGAGCACACCGCCCGGCCCATGATGCGGGCGACGTTGTGGACCTTGTCCCACAGCTCGTCGTCGACGTTCTGCCAGTGATCCACCTCCTGCCGCGGCACCACGAGCACGTGGCCCTGGTTCACGGGGTTGATGGTCAGGAAGACGACGACGTCGTCGTCCTGCCACACGAACCGGCCCGGCAGGTCGCCGGCGATGATCATGCTGAACACGGAAGCCATACCGGGGAGGATAGGCGGACCGCCGCAGCCGGCGCCTCTCGTATCCTCGTCGCATGCCGTCGCCGCCGCCGTCCCGGACGGGACCGCTGCGCGCGCTCGTCACCGACCTGATCGACCGCCACCTGGGCACCGTCGCGGCGGGAGAGCGCCGCGTGGTCGGGCTCTGCGGCCCACCCGGCGCCGGCAAGAGCACCGCCGCCGACCTGCTCGTCGACCTCCTGCGCGACGCCGGCATCGCCGCCGCGGCCGCTCCGATGGACGGCTTCCACCTGTCCGGCCACCGGCTCGACGCCCACGGCACCCGATCCCGCAAGGGCGCGCCCGAGACGTTCGACGTCGCCGGATTCGCGGCCCTGCTGCGCCGGATCCGCGACGACCGCACGGAGACCGTTCACGCACCCGAGTACTCGCGCCGCCTCCACGAACCGATCGCCGCGTTCCACGAGATCACCCCCGAGACCCGCGTCGTCGTCACCGAGGGCAACTACCTGCTCCTCGCGGACGGCGGATGGGAGCGCATTCGCCCGCTGCTCGACCTCGTCGTCTACCTCGACGCACCCGACGACGAGCTCGAGTCCCGCCTCGCCCGGCGCCACCGGGCCACCGGATCGACCGCCGCCGAGGCCACCGAGTGGGTACGCACGGTCGACCTGCCCAACGCGCGCACCGTCGCGCGGACCCGTGATCGCGCCGACCTGGTGTGGTGCCCGGTCGAGGGAACGGGACGGGACGCGGGAGCAGCCCGGTAGCACCGGGCGGTCCCGTCGTCCGTCCCGGCCGTGGGGCGCCGATGCGTCGGTCCGTGGCCCCGGACCGGTCCCGTAACCTGTCCTGCGTGCGCGTACTCGTTATCGGCTCCGGTGCCCGTGAACATGCCCTCGTCCTGGCCCTGACCCGCGATCCCGGCGTGACGGCCGTGCTGGCAGCGCCCGGCAATGCCGGCATCGGCCGGATCGCCGAACAGCTTCCGGTCGACGCCGCGTCCGCCGAGGACGTCGTCGCGCTCGCGAAGGCACAGGACGTCGACCTCGTGGTGATCGGCCCGGAGGTGCCGCTGGTCCTCGGTGTCGCCGACGCCGTGCGCGCCGCGGGCATCGCCTGCTTCGGTCCGTCCGCGGCGGCCGCCCGCATCGAGGGCTCGAAGGCGTTCGCCAAGGACGTCATGAAGACCGCCGGGGTCCGCACCGCGCACAGCGAGGTCGTCGACAATCCCGCCGATCTCGACGAGAAGCTCGACCGCTTCGGCCCCACCTGGGTGGTCAAGGACGACGGGCTCGCCGCCGGCAAGGGCGTCGTCGTCACCACCGACCGGGCCGCCGCCCGCGACCACGCCGCGGAGATCCTCGAGAACGGGCACCCCGTGCTGCTCGAATCGTTCCTCGACGGCCCGGAGGTCTCGCTGTTCTGTCTCGTCGACGGCGAGACCGTCGTGCCGCTGCTGCCCGCACAGGATCACAAGCGCGTCGGCGACGGCGACACCGGCCCCAACACCGGCGGCATGGGCGCCTACACGCCGCTGCCGTGGCTGCCGCAGGGCATGGTCGACACGATCGTCGCGGACGTCGTGGAGCCCGTCGCTGCCGAGATGGTCCGCCGGGGATGCGGTTTCACGGGTTTGCTGTACGCCGGTCTGGCCATCGGCAAGGACGGCCCGGCCGTCGTCGAATTCAACTGCCGCTTCGGTGATCCCGAGACCCAGGCCGTGCTCGCCCTGCTCGAGTCGCCGCTCGGGGAGGTGCTGAACGCGGTCGCGACCGGCACCCTGGCCGAGCTGCCCCCGCTGCGCTGGCGCGACGGCGCCGCCGTCACCGTGGTGCTGGCGGCCGAGTACTACCCGGCCAGCCCCCGCACCGGCGACGTGGTCACCGGCGCCGACGCGCAGGGAGTGCTGCACGCCGGCACCAGGATCGCCGACGGTGCGGTCGTCTCGGCCGGCGGGCGTGTCCTCAGCGTCGTCGGCACGGGCGCCGACCTTTCCGCCGCCCGCGACGAGGCGTATGCCACGCTCGCCGGCATCAAGCTGCCGGGTGGGCACTTCCGCAAGGACATCGGTCTCGCCGCCGTCGAGGGACGCATCGCGATCCCGTCCTAGGGACGCATCCGCGCGGTGCCCGGACACGGGCGCGCTCTGTTCGGCGCGCGGGTGTCCGGCGAACGAGCCGACGTCGCGACGGTGGGTCGGTGCACGCCCACCGGCGGACATCCGGCGAGCGCGAGCGGCTAACGTCTGAGGTCGTGCGCTTCGAATCCCGACGATCCCGGATCCAGACCTTCCACGTCATGGACGTGTGGAAGGCGGCCACCGAGCGGCAGCGCAGCCACGGCGACGTGCTGAGCCTGGCGGCAGGTCAGCCGTCCACGCCGGCACCCGCCCCGGTGCTGCGCGCCACCCATCGTGCCCTCGACGACGAGCTGCTCGGCTACACCGAGACGTTCGGGATCCTGCCGCTGCGCGAGGCGATCGCCGGCTACCACCGCGACCGCTACAGCGTCGACGTCGGCGCCGACGACGTGGTCGTCACGACCGGATCCTCCGGGGCGTTCACCCTGCTGTTCCTGGCTGCCTTCGACGTCGGCGACACGGTCGTCGTCGCCCGGCCCGGCTACCCCGCCTACCGCAACACCCTCGCCGCCCTCGGTTGCCGGGTGGTCGAGCTGGACTGCGGGCCGCACACCCGTTACCAGCCGACCGTCGAGATGCTCGAGGCCCTCGACGGTCCGATCGCCGGACTCGTCGTCGCCAGCCCCGCCAACCCCACCGGCACCATGATCGAGCCGGCCGAGCTGGCCGCGCTCGCCCGCTGGTGCGACGACCACGACGCGCTGCTCATCTCCGACGAGATCTACCACGGCATCGAGTTCGGAACGCACGGTGCACCCGCCACGAGCTGCGCGTGGGAGACCTCCCGCGCCGCCGTGGTGATCGGCTCCGTGTCGAAGTACTTCTCGATGACCGGGTGGCGGCTCGGCTGGATGCTCGTACCGGAGGGACTGCGCCCGCCGTTGCAGCGCCTGGCCTCCAACATGACGGTGTGCCCGCCGGCGATCTCCCAGTACGCGGCCGTCGATGCGTTCGGCGCGGAGGCCCGGGCCGAGCTCGACGGACACGTCACGCGGTACGCGGCCAACCGCGAGCTGCTGCTCCGGGGCCTGCCGGAGCTGGGTGTCACCGAGCTCGCCCCCGCCGACGGTGCCTTCTACGTCTACGCCGACATCGACCACCTGCTCCCGGACGGCGAGAACTCCACCCGCTGGTGTGCTCGGCTGCTGCAGGAGACCGGGGTGGCGCTCGCGCCGGGCGTCGACTTCGACACCGCGCACGGCGATCGGACCGTCCGGCTGTCCTTCGCCGGGGCCACCGCGGACGTGCAGGAGGCGCTGGAACGGCTGCGCACCTGGCTACCCGGATCGTGACGAAACCCGACAGATTGGTCCTACCTGCGAGTATTCGGGCCGTTTCCCTCAGGCGTGACCACGGGGACTGGCACCATGACAAGGGTGTCGATCGCAGCCACCCCCAAGGGCGAACGGCGCCGCCAGGCGCTCGTCGCGGCGGCGGCCGACCTGATCCTCGAGGGCGGGATCGATGCCGTCCGGCACCGCGCCGTCGCGCACCGGGCCGGACTTCCGCTCGCCTCCACCACGTACTACTTCCATTCCCTCGACGACCTCGTCGCGAGCGCGGTACAGCACAACGGCCGGCGTGAACTCGACGTCATGCGCTCGCGCGTGCAGTGCGTCCCCCCGAGCGACCGCGGACCCGAGTCCACCGCGGACCTGATCGTCGACCTGCTCGTCGGGCCCGGCGGGGTGGGCGAGATCGAACGCGAGCGTCTCATCGCCCGCTACGAGCGGTGCGTCGCCACCGCCCGCCACCCCGAGCTGCGCGACGTCCAGCAGGAGCTGCGCGCGCAGATCGAGCAGCTGCTCACAGACCTGCTGCAACGGTGCGGACGGTCGGTGCACGAGCCACAGCTGCGGCGGCTCGTCGCGGTCGTCGACGGTGCCGTGCTCGGCGCGCTCAGCGATCTCGACCCCGATCCGCGGGCCCTCGCGCGGTGCATCCTGCCCGGCGTCCTGGAGGGGGTGGCACCGCCTGCCGAACAGGAGGCGTGACGGGGCGCCGTAAACTGACGTCCTGTGAGTCGCATCCCGAACGTCCTTGCCACCCGTTACGCCAGCCCGGACCTGACAGCGCTGTGGTCGCCGGAGCACAAGATCGTGCTCGAGCGCCAGCTGTGGCTGGCGGTCCTGCGGGCGCAGGCGGAGCTCGGTATCGACGTTCCGCAGGAGGCGCTCGCCGACTACGAGCGCGTGCTCGAGCAGGTCGACCTCGAGTCCATCGCGGCGCGTGAGCGCGTCACCCGCCACGACGTGAAGGCACGCATCGAGGAGTTCAACGCCCTCGCCGGCCACGAACACGTGCACAAGGGCATGACCAGCCGCGACCTCACCGAGAACGTCGAGCAGCTGCAGATCCTGCGCTCGCTCGAGCACGTGCACGCCCACGGTGTCGCGATCGCCGCGCGGCTGGCCGAACGCGCCGCCGAGTACTCGCCGCTGGTGATGGCGGGCCGGTCGCACAACGTCGCGGCGCAGGCCACCACGCTCGGCAAGCGGTTCGCGTCCGCCGCCGACGAGCTGCTCATCGCGCTCACCCGGTTGCGCGAGCTGATCGCCCGGTATCCGCTGCGCGGCATCAAGGGCCCCATGGGCACCGCGCAGGACATGCTCGACCTGCTCGGCGGGGACGCCGACAAGCTCGCGCGGCTCGAGACGAAGGTCGCCGAGCACCTCGGCTTCGCGAACGTGCTCACCAGCGTCGGCCAGGTCTATCCGCGTTCACTGGACCACGACGTGCTCTCCGCGCTCGTGCAGGTCGCGGCCGGGCCGTCGTCGTTCGCCCACACCATCCGCCTGATGGCCGGGCACGAACTCGTCACCGAAGGCTTCCAGCCGGGCCAGGTCGGCTCGTCCGCGATGCCGCACAAGATGAACACCCGTTCCTGCGAGCGGGTCAACGGCCTGCAGGTGGTGCTGCGCGGGTACGCGTCGATGGCCGCCGAGCTCGCCGGCGCGCAGTGGAACGAGGGCGACGTGTTCTGCTCGGTCGTGCGGCGCGTCGCACTGCCCGACGCATTCTTCGCCCTCGACGGCCTGATGGAGACGTTCCTGACCGTCCTCGCCGAGTTCGGTGCCTACCCGGCGGTGATCGAGAAGGAACTCAACCGCTACCTGCCGTTCCTGGCGACCACGAAGGTGCTGATGGCGTCGGTGCGCGCGGGCGTGGGCCGCGAGACGGCGCACGAGGTCATCAAGGAGCATGCGGTCGCCGTGGCACTGGCGATGCGCGAGCAGGGCCGCGAGCCGGACCTGCTGGACCGGCTGGCCGCCGACGAGCGGCTGCCACTGGATCGAGCGGCTCTCGACGCCGCGCTGGCCGACCGGTCGGCGTTCGTCGGTGCCGCACAGGCGCAGGTCGCCACCGTCGTTGCGGCGGTGCAGGACCTCGTCGAGCAGTACCCGGACGCCGCGAAGTACGCGCCGGCGCCGATCCTGTAGGGATCGTCCGGGAAAGGGCTGCCGGGGGATTTGTCAGATGGGGGTAGCCGAAATGCAGGGGAGAAGATGTTGGCCGGGAAGCCGGGTAATGCCGTACGGATCCGAGATGCGGTGCGGACGCGAGCCGCGCTGCTCGACGCCGCGACGGAGGTGTTCCTCCGCGACGGGTACGCCGCGGCGGCGACCGAGGAGATCGTCGCCGTCGCGGGCGTGACCCGCGGGGCGCTCTACCATCACTTCGCGAACAAGCGGGATCTGTTCCGCGGTGTCGTGGAGCGGATGCAGGTGGAGACCGAGGAGACGCTCGCGGCGATCGAGGGCAGCGATCCGTGGGAATCGTTCACCGCCGCGGTGCTGGCCTCGCTCGACGTCGTCTACGACCCGGCGATCCGGCGACTGCTGCTCATCGAGGCTCCCGCAGTGCTGGGCTGGGCGGAGGTCCGGGAGGGGCACCGCAAGAACACCATCATGATCACCGAGCGCGCGCTGCGGGCCATCGCTCGGCGCAGCGGCGAGCCGGCCCCGCAGTCGTCGGCGCTGGCGCACATGATCGTCGCGGCCGTCGAGGAGGCCATGCTCTACCTCGCCCACAGCGACGACCCGGTCCGGGAACGACCGGAGGTGCAGGCGCAGTTGTTGCAGCTCCTCGAAGGCGTCCGGCGGCCGGCGCCCGTTCAGGAGAGTGCGTGAGCGACTGCGTGTTCTGCGCGATCGTCGCCGGCGCCGCGCCGGCGAGCATCGTGCTGGACGAGCCGGATGTGCTGGCGTTCATGGATATTCGTCCGTTCACGCCGGGGCACCTGCTGGTGATCCCCAAGCGCCACGCATCCGGCCTCGCGCACCTCGCTCCGCAGGACGGCGCGCAGGTGTTCGACGCGGGCCGGCGCATCGCGACCGCGCTGCGGGCGAGTTCGCTTCCCGTCGACGGGGTCAACCTCTTCCTGGCCGACGGCGTCGCCGCCGGCCAGGAAGTGTTCCACGTGCACCTGCACGTCGTTCCGCGTCGTCGCGGCGACGGCTTCGGTCTGCGGGCCGTGCCACGCACCCCGAACCGCACCGTGCTCGACGGCACCGCCGAGACCGTGCGGGCAGCGCTGGCCGAGGCCGGGGGCAGCGCCGGCTGAGACCGGATCCTCCGGACTCACCCGGCCAGATCGTCCGGGCCCACTTCGTCGCCACGCCATGCCGATGCGCTGATCCCCTGGCTCGACCGCAGCCACAGGATGCCGACGGCGAGGGCCAGGACGAGCGAGCCGACGAGGACGAGCGCGCGGGCGGACGAACGCCCGCGCGCGCCGAGCAGGGTCTCCGGAGAAGGGGAGGAATCGGTCACCGCACCATCCTGCCTCATCCCTGATGCGGCGGACATGTGCGCGACGGGCGCCCCGGCACGCAACTGCATTGCCCTCGTCCCCCGGGCGCGGGAGACTGTCCGGGGACGGTGACCCGGGGAGTCGCTCGTCGGCCTGCCGCACACGATCGGCTACGCGCGCGGTCCGGTGCCGCACCGCCGGTAACCAGCCGCACCACCCGAGAGGAGACGACCGTGTCCGCTCGAATGTCCCTGCACCCGGGGATTCACGGATACGCGCGCGGCGACTTCACGGCCGTGCGGCAGGCGTTCGCCGAGAACTTCTCCCGCCGTAGGGAGTTGGGTGCCGCCTGCTGCGTCTACTACCGCGGCGAGAAGGTGGTCGATCTGTGGGGCGGAGTACGGGACAAGGCGACCCGCGCACCGTGGGAGCGGGACACCATGGCACTGGTCTTCTCCGCCACGAAGGGGATGGCCGCCGTGACCGTCGCGCTGGCCCATTCCCGCGGCTGGCTCGATTTCGACGAGCGCGTCTGCACCTACTGGCCCGAGTTCGCGCAGAACGGCAAGGAACGGATCACCGTCCGCCAACTGCTGGCCCACCAGGCCGGGCTGTTCGGCTTCGACGAACCGGTGGATGCCGGGGTCATCGCCGATCCGGACCGGCTGGCCGCGATCATGGCCCGCCAGAGACCGGAGTGGGCGCCGGGGGAGCGGCAGGCCTACCACGCGATCAGCCTCGGCTTCTATCAGGGGGAACTCGTTCGCCGGGTCGACCCGCAGCATCGCACGCTGGGGCAGGTCTTCCAGGACGAGATCGCGACGCCGCTGGGTCTGGAGTTCTACATCCGCCTCCCGGCCTCCGTTCCCGACACCCGGCTTGCCCCGCTCGTGATGCGGAATCCCTTCCTGAACATCGCCGAGCTGTCGCCGCGACTGTTTCCGGCGTTCCTGAACAAGCGGTCGGTGTTCTACCGCTCGCTGGTCGCCAATCCGGGAACGCTCGTGGCACTGGACCCGGAGACGATCTACGCGCGCGATCTGGAGGCGCCGTCCGGCGGAGGCGTGGGCACGGCACGCGCCCTGGCGCACACCTACGGTGTCCTGGCCACCGGCGGTGCCGAACTCGGGATGCGCCCGGACACGCTGCACGAACTGACGGCCCCGCCGGTGCCGCCCCGACACGGATTCCACGACGCGTGCGTGCTCGGGGACATCCGGTTCTCCCTCGGTTTCATGCGCCCGAGTCCGGACTGGTCTTTCGGTGGGCCCCGGTCGTTCGGCGCGCCCGGTGCCGGCGGCTCCTTCGGCTACGCCGATCCGGACGCCGGGATCGGCTACGGGTACGTCTGCAACCGTATGGGCAAGTCCCGAAACGATCCGCGCGACGTCGCCTTACGTGCCGCGATGACCAGCGCCGTCGGGTCGACCTGATCCGGACGGTTGCGTACCGGGCGCCTCGGTCGAAAGAGCCTTCCGGAAAGGGGTTTCGGAGTCAGGCCTTCGCCATCGCGGTGGGATGCGGTTCGGTGTCGACGCCGGGTATCCCGCGCCCGCGCAGGGACGCGCCGGCCGTCTCGGCCACGAAGTACAACGCGACGAGACCGACGACGCACGCGCCCATCATGTAGAAGGCGGGGACGAGGTCGTTCCCGGTCCGCTCCACCAGCCACTCGTTGACCGCCGGGGCGGTCCCGCCGAACAGCGACGTCGAGACGTTGTAGGCGATCGCGAAGCCGGCGAAGCGCACGTGGGTCGGGAACATGGCCGGGAAGGTCGCCGAGATGGTCGACAGCTGCAGCACGTACAGCAGGCCGAGGACCGTGAAGGCGACGATCGCCCAGGCGAAGCTCACGGCCATGAGCATGTACATCGGGATCGCGAGCAACAGCAGCCCGCCCATCGAGATCAGCCACATCGGCTTGCGGCCGATCCGGTCGGACAGCGAGCCCGCGAACGGGATGACCGCCATCATGGCAAGCTGCCCGATGACGACGAGGGACAGCGAGGCGGTGCTCGACAGACCGATGCGGTTCTCGAGGTAGGTCGGCATGTAGCTCAGCAGGGTGTAGTTGCAGACGTTGAGCGCGACGACCAGACCCATGAGCGTCACGATCGGCTTCCAGTACTGCGAGAGCAGGCTCCTGAACTGCGTGCCGGTGTCCTGCTCGACCTCCCCCTCGGCCTCGAGTTCGCGGAACACCGGGGTGTCCTCGAGCTTCGACCGCAGGTACAGCCCGATGAGGGCGAGGGGTCCGGCGACGAAGAACGGCAGGCGCCAGCCCCATGTGCTCATGAACGCGTCGGTGGAGACCAGGTCGATGGACAGCACGATGAGCGCGCCGAACGAGAAGCCGGCGAGGGTGCCGAACTCGAGGAAGCTGCCGAAGAACCCGCGCTTACGGTCGGGAGAGTACTCGGCCATGAAGGTCGCCGCGCCGCCGTACTCGCCGCCGGTGGAGAAGCCCTGGATCATGCGGAGCAGCACCAGCAGCAGCGGTGCCCAGAAGCCGATGGAGGCGTACGAGGGAATGGCGCCGAGCAGGACGGTCGCGGTGCCCATCAGGATGATCGTCAGCGCGAGCACCTGGCGGCGTCCGAGTCGGTCGCCGAGGGGACCCCACACCAGCCCGCCGAGCGGACGTACGAGGAAGGACACGGCGAAGACACCCAGGGTGAGCAGCGTGGCCGATTCCAGGTCGCCGGGGAAGAACGAGTCGGCGATGTAGGTGGCGGTGTAGGCGTAGACGCCGTAGTCGAACCACTCGGTGAAGTTGCCCATGGCCGAGGCGCTGATCGCGCGCCGCAGATGACCGGGTCGGACCTCGGAGTGCACGTCGGTATCGCCGGTGGGTCTCAAGACACATCCCTTCGTTCGGACAACCGTTCCGGCGTACCCAATGGGCGGCCGTCCGATTCGTTCGATGTGCACCGAGAGGTAGTTCGTTACCCTTCCGTAATTTTTCTCCTGCGGGTTCCCGCATGGTGGGAGCGTGGATCCGTCGATCGGCGCCCGGGGCTCGCGTGCCTAGTGTTGATCGAGGGCGCCGGCGCGCAGCGCGGCGGCATTGATGCGGGTCAGCACGTCGTGCAGTTCCTCGAGCTCGGCGAGGCTCACCCCGAGCCGGCGCACCACCGTTTCGGGCACCGCTTCCGCCCGATTCCGCAGTGCACGTCCCGCGTCGGTGAGGTCGACGACCAGTTGACGCTCGTCCTGGGGGCTTCGGGTGCGGGTGATCAGACCGAGCGACTCGAGCCGCTTGAGAAGCGGGGACAGGGTGGGCGAGTCCAGTTGGAGGGCCCGGCCGATCTCCTTCACCGACATCGGCGCGTCCCCCCACAGTGCCAGCATCACCAGGTACTGCGGGTGGGTCAGGCCGAGCGGCTCGAGCACCGGCCGGTACACCGAGAGCACCGCGCGGTTGGTGACGGACAGGGCGAAGCAGACCTGACGGTCGAGGGCGAGGGGGTCGGCCGTCGCCCTCGACGACCCGGCTTCGGCCCCGGCCGAGTGGGGGCGGGCCTCCGTGCTCATGGCCTCGATGCTACCCAACCGGGCACCTGCCGACGACGGTCGCCGGGCGGGCCGGAAAGCGCCGCCGCACCGTGTCGTATGCCGCTGCCCGCTCCCGGGCCGGGATGGAGTCCCCGCGAGGTGGCATCGACCCATGGGTGATGCCTCCGAAACGACTGTCGGGCAGTCGATTACCGGACGAACGGGTATCGGTTTCCTCGGTGTGTGAATCGGAATGCATCACAATGTAATTCGACCTCTGCGGAGGCGTGCCGTGGGGGGCGTCCGGGCCGACGGGCACCGCTTCGGCGGATACGCGGCGCAGAAGGCGCACCGTCGCTCATCCGGCTCGGTTCGCCTTCCATGTCCGGTAGCGATCCGGCAGGCACACCGCGCACGGGCGGTAGCCGGCTGCGACGGCGTCGCATTCGCCGGCGAAGAAGACCCGGTCCTGGACGTAGCCGCCGCGCGCGATTGCCCGCCGTGCCGCGCGGCAGTCGAGTCGTCCGTAGATCCGGCCGCGGCGGTGTCCGCCCAGGGTGCCGGGGGCTGCGCTGAGGTAGGGATGTCCGTCGCTCCCGACGAGCGTGTAGTAGGTCACCGTGCGTCGTGCAGGACGAGGCCGAGGGTGTGACGGACGCCGGCGCGCACGGTGCTGACCCCGTGCCGGACGGGGGAGCGGGTCCAGCCGCGCGTGGATCGGGTGGGCCGGTCGCGGGTGGTGAAGATCAAGGCGTGACCCTGCTGCAGCACCGTGACCGTGCCCCGGGACTGGGCCCGGGCGCGTTGTTCGACGAGCAGGAACTCGCCGCCGAGGTGGTCGTGGCCGGGTCGGTCGAGGCCGATCACCACCTGCAGCGGGAACACCAGGTCGCCGTAGAGATCGCGGTGCAGGGCGTTCCAGTCGCCGGCGGTGTAGCGGAGCAGGATCGGCGTCGGCCGGGTCTGGCCCGCGGCGTGGCAGGCGTCGAGCCAGTCGCCGAACTCGTCGGGCCACGGCGCCGGATCGCCGAGCCGCTGCGCCCAGTCCCGTGCGACGGGCAGCAGCCGGTGGTAGAACGCCGCGCGCAGCCGGGTGATGCCCTCGGGTACGGGATCGCCGAAGTAGCGGTAGGTGCCCTTACCGAAGCGGTGCCGCTCCATGTCGATCGTGCTGCGGAAGCGGCGTTCGTCGTCCCACATCGCGGCGATACGTCCGCACTCGTCCGCGGTGAGCAGCAGCCCGGTCTGCGCGCACCCCGTCGCGTCGAGCTCGGCGACGAGCGCCGGCCAGTCCTGAGCCTCGACCCGCGCGGTGAGCGAGTCGGTCCGAGCGGTCATGATTTCTCCTCCCGCGGGGCAGTCCTATTTCGTAGACGCCTGCCGGGCGGAGAACGTGAGATCCGAGCGGGGGGTTCTCGCGGCGAACGGGAGGATGTCGGCGACGCCACTCGCGCGATGCCGCAACAAGCTCCCGCTCGTCGCGGCAGTCACCCGTCGGCGAGCTTCCTGAGCAGGCGGGCGAGTTCGGTGCGTTCGGGGCCGTCGAGGTGGGCGAAGAACTCAGTGGCCTCGGCGTCGCGCGCGGCATCGAGTTCGGCGGTAATGCGGCGGCCCTCGTCGGTGAGGTGGACGCATACGGCGCGACGGTCGGCGGGGTCGGCTACGCGGCGGGTCAAGCCGCGGGTCTCGAGCCGGTCGATCACCTCGGTCGCCGAGCGCGGCGCGATGCGCAGGGACTTGGCGACGTCGCCGAGGCGCAGCGGCTCGGGAGAATGTCCGACGACGTGCAGCGCGCGGTGCTCGTGCGGGGACAGGTCCCACGGACCCAGGGTGGCGTGCCAGCGGCGGCGCAGCGTGCGGGTGGCGGTCATCAGCAGGTCGCGCAGCGCCGGGTCGGTGGGGACGTCGGACATGATGCGGATCATACCTCACTTGACGGTTGCCTCTTAGTGAGGCAACCTCAACAAGTACGTTTCCTGCCTCACGAAGGAGGTGATGGGCATGATGCAGCCTCCGCCGGGCGGCGGGCCGGGGCCGATGCGCCCCGCCAAGCCCGACCCCCGCGACCGCGCCCAGCTCGAGGAGTCGCCCGTGAGCGTGCGCCGCATCGGCGCGCTCTTCGCGCCCTACCGCTGGCAGGTCGCGCTCGTCGTCGCGCTCATCGTGGTGTCGTCGGTGATCACGCTCGCCAACCCGTTCCTCGTCCGCACCCTCATCGATCAGGCGATCCCCGACCAGGACGTGCCGCTGCTGTTCGGTGCGGTCGGCGCGATGCTCGCCGTCACCGTCGTCGCCTCGATCCTCGGCGTGGTGCAGACATGGATCTCCACCACGGTGGGCCAGCACGTCATGCACGACCTGCGAACCCGCGTGTTCGACCATCTGCAGCGGCAGTCCCTCGGCTTCTTCACCCGTACTCGCGGCGGGGAGATCCAGTCCCGGCTGACCAACGACATCGGCGGTATGCAGAACGTCGTCACCTCCACGGCGACCTCGATCGCCTCCAATGTCACCACCGTCGTCGGCACGGCCGTTGCGATGGCGGTGCTCAGCTGGCGGCTGTCGCTGCTGTCCCTGCTGGTGCTGCCGCCGGCGATCTGGCTCACCCGCAAGGTCGCCCTGATGCGCCGCGAGATCACCACCGTGCGCCAGCGCCGGCTCGCCGACATGCAGACCCAGATCGAGGAGAGCCTCTCGCTCAGCGGCGTCCTGCTCGGCAAGACCCTCGGCACCGGGCCGGCCATGTCGGAGCGCTTCGCCCGCACCTCCACCGAACTAGCCGACCTCGAGGTGCGCTCCCAGTTATCCGGGCGCTGGCGCATGGCCACGATGAACATCGTCTTCGCCGCCATCCCCGCCCTGCTCTACCTCGTCGCGGGCCTGCCCGCGACGTCGGGCGGGATGACCATCGGCACCCTCGTCGCGTTCACCGGTCTGCAGGCCACCCTGTTCCGGCCGCTGATGAGCCTGCTCGACGTGGGTGTCTCCGTCACCGGGTCGCTGGCGCTGTTCAGCCGAATCTTCGAGTACCTCGACCTCTCCGTCGAGATCGGCGAACCCACGAAACCGGTGGACCTGGACCTCGAACGCGTCGCCGGTGCCGTGCGGTTCGACGACGTCCGCTTCCGCTACGACGGCGCCGACCGGGACGCGCTCGCCGGCATCACCCTCGATGTGCCCGCGGGTTCACACGTCGCGCTCGTCGGCGAGACCGGTTCGGGGAAGACAACTCTCGGGTCGCTCGTCGCACGACTGTACGACCCCACGTCGGGGCGGGTGACGATCGACGGTGTCGACGTACGCGACCTGCCGCTCGCCGACATCGCGAGCCTGGTCGGTGTCGTCTCCCAGGAGACGTACCTGCTGCACGCCACGGTCCGGGAGAACCTGCGGCATGCCAAGCCCGACGCGACCGACGCCGAGATCGAGCAGGCCGCGCGCGCCGCGCACATCCACGACCTGCTGTGCTCGCTGCCGGACGGCTACGACACCGTCGTCGGGGCGCGCGGGCACCGCTTCTCCGGCGGCGAGAAGCAGCGCCTCGCCATCGCCCGCACCCTGCTGCGCGACCCGCGCATCCTGGTGCTGGACGAGGCGACCAGCGCCCTCGACAACGAGACCGAACGCGCGGTGCAGGCCGCCCTGGACGCGGCCCGCCGCGATCGCACGACCCTCACCGTCGCACACCGCCTCTCGACCGTCCGCGACGCCGACACCATCGTCGTCCTCGACCACGGACGCATCGTGGAACAAGGCAGCCACGACGAACTGCTCGCCCGCGACGGCAGATACGCCGCGCTCGCGGCCCGCATCCGACCGCTGGAAGTCGGCGTGTGACCGCCGCTCACCCGGACACGGAGAGGGCGCCGGTCCGCAGGCGCCGCACCGCATCCGCCGTCGGCACCACAGCAGCGCATCGCGCCGCAAGGTACTGCAGCGCCTCGGTGTGCTCACGCCGGGAGAAGTCCGCGACCCCGTCCGCGACGACGAATACCTGCACGTCCTGCATGAAGCCGTCCAGCGCGGTGCTCAGGCACCCGATGTGGGCGTAGACGCCGGTCACGACGAGCTGGTCCCGGCCCCACACGCGCATCCGCTCCCGCAGGTCGGTGCGGATGAACGCGCTGTAGCGCCACTTGGTGAGCTGCACGTCGTCCTCGCGCGGCGCCAGTTCGGCGACGACGGACGTCAGAGCCGGGTCGTCGGCCAGGCCGGGGCCCCAGAAGTCGGTGAGCAGTGCGCGCTCGGCCGGATCCTGATCGCCCGGCTGGGCGGTGTAGACGACGGGAATGCCCGCCTCGTACGCCGACCGCCGGATCGCATCGATGTTCGGCACCACCGTTGCCAGCGGATCCGCCGTGCGGTCGAACGCGCGGACGAAGTACTCCTGCATGTCGTGCACGAGCAGCACCGCCCGCCGCGGGTCGATCGTCCAGTCGACGGTGTTCTCCGGCAGGTCCGTGGGCAGCGGATAGGAGACGGACTTCGGCAGGGCCATCACAGGATTCGCTTTCTGTCGTCGGGGGCATCAGTGCTGCAGGGTCGCGGCGAGCGCGCGGCGCAGCTCGGCGCGGCTGGTCTTGCCCACCCCGGTGACGGGGAAGGCGTCGACGAGGACCACCTTGTCGGGGATCTTGTACGCGGCCAGTCCCCGTTCCCGCAGGAACGCCTTCAGCGCCAGGGCTTTCGGTGCTGTCCCGTCGGCGACGACGAACACGCACGTGCGCTCCCCGAGGTAGGCGTCGGGCACGGCCACCACCGCGGCGTCCAGGACGCCCGGGTGGGCGAGCAGGTGGTTCTCCACCTCTTCGGCTGCGATCTTCTCGCCACCCCGGTTGATCTGGTCCTTCGCGCGGCCCTCGACGACGACGTAGCCGTCCTCGGTCAGGCGCACGAGGTCGCCGGTGCGGTAGAACCCGTCGGGGGTGAACGCCGTCGCATTGTGCTCGGGTGCGGCGTAGTAGCCGCGGATCGTGTACGGGCCGCGAGTGAGCAGATGGCCCGTCGCGCCGGGGGCGACGGGCCGATCCTCGTCGTCGACGATCCGGATCTCGTCGTGCGGGCTGATGGGACGGCCCTGCGTGCCGACGACGGTGGCGTCGGGGTCGTCGAGCCGGGTGTAGTTGACCAGGCCCTCCGCCATCCCGAACACCTGCTGCAGGGTACAGCCGAGTTCGGGCCGCACCCGCGCGGCCGCTTCGGCGCCGAACTTCGCGCCGCCGACCTGCAGGACCTGCAGCGACGACAGGTCCCGCCCGGTGCGGGCCCGCGCCGACAGCCACGCCAGTGCGAGCGGGGGCACGAGCGCCGCCATGGTGATCCGCTCCTGCTCGATCAGCTCGAAGGCGGTGTCGGGGCTCGGGTCCGGCGCCAGCACGATCGTGCCGCCGGCGTGCAGGGCCCCGAGGATCCCGGGTGAGCTCATCGGAAAGTTGTGTGCCGCCGGCAGAACCACGAGCATCCGGGTGCCGGCGTCGACGCCGCAGATGCGGGCCGACTCGCGCACGGAGTACAGATAGTCGGTGTGGGTGCGCGGGATCAGCTTCGGGGTGCCGGTCGTCCCACCCGAGAGCTGCAGGAACGCGACGGATTCCGGGTCGACGTCGGCGCGCGCGTCCGGCTCGTGCTCGCGCAGCGCATCGAGCGGAGTGAACTCCTGCGCGTCGCCGGCGACGACCACGGCGGGTGGCCGGTCGAGATCCGCGCACACCTGCCGGGCAAGGTCCCGGTAGTCGAATCCGCCGTGCTCGCCGGCGATCACGTATGCAGCGGCATCGGTGAACCGGCAGAAGTACCCGATCTCGGCGCTGCGGTGCGCGGGCAATGCGAACACCGGCAGCGCACCGAGACGGAACACCGCGAAGACCACCTCGGTGTACTCGACGATGTTGGGCAGCTGCACCAGGACCCGGTCGCCGCGCTGCACCCCGGTCGCCGCGAGGCCCGCGGCGATCCGGTCCGCCGTATCGGACAACTCGCGGTAGGTGATCCGTCGTTCGGAGCCGTGGGTGTCGCGGCCGACGATCGCGACGCGCTCGCCGTGGCGGTCGGCCCGTGCGGACAGGAACCGGACGAACGTCTCGTCCGTCCAGTAGCCTGCGGCGCGATAGAGTTCCGCGAACTCCTGCGGATAACCGGCGGTGGCGGCCAGGGGAGTCCGGGGGACGGCGATCGTCACGGGGGTCCTTTCGGGTCAGGCGCGCAGCGTGGCGCCGCCGTCGACGTACAGGGTCTGCATGGTGATGTGGCGGGCGCGGTCGGAGAGCAGGAACTCGACGGCGTCGGCGATGTCGGCGGGCTCGGCGATGCGGCCCAGGGGAATACCCACCTTGAACGAGGCGGCGTCCCCGTCGATCGCGGTGCGGGCACCCGCGTCGTCGGCCGGATCCGGCCACAGGGACCGCTGCATCGCAGTGTCCGTGGAACCGGGCGCGACGACGTTGGCGCGCACCCCGAACCGGGCCAGCTCGAGACCGAGCACCCGGACGATCATGTGGGCGGCGGACTTCGACGCCCCGTAGGCGCCCATCCCGAGGCGGGGCACGCCCGCCGAGTTGGAGCCGACCGTGACGATCGCGCCGTGCCGGCGTTCGCGCATCCCGCGTCCGACGACGCGCAGCACGTTGACCAGGCCGGTGACGTTGACGTCGAACATCTTCCGCCATTCGGCGGGTTCGCAGTCGAGCACCGATCCGGTCGTGAACACACCCGCGACGTGGGCCAGCGCGTCGACCGGTCCGTGCTCGGCTTCGATGTGCGCGACCGTCTCGGCGACGGCGGCCGCATCGCACACGTCGAGACCGTGCACGGGGGCGGGCACGTCGAGCAGCGCGGCGGTCTCGGCCAGGCCGTCGAGATCCCGGTCGGCGAGGACGACGCGGTGCCCGGCCTTCGCGAGGGTGCGGGCGGTGGCGCGGCCGATGCCGTGGGCGGCGCCGACGACGAGGGTGACGGACCGGCTCATCGCCGTACCCCGAGCGCGTCGAGCACCGTGCCGAACTTCGTTGTGGTCTCGGTGAGTTCATCTGCCGGATCCGACCCGGCGACGATGCCGCCGCCGGCATGGGTGGTGAGCGTGGTGCCGTCGGCGTCGAGGACGGCGCAGCGGATCGTCACCATCCATTCGCCGTCACCGTCCCGGTCGGCCCAGCCCACGGCACCGGCGTAGAAGCCGCGGTCGCCCTCCAGCTCGCGGATCAGTGCCCGGGCCGCAGCGGTCGGCGTGCCGCAGATCGCGGGGGTCGGATGCACGGCCAGAGCCAGGTCGAGCGCGGTGACCGACCGATCCCGCAACCGGCCCGAGATCGGGGTGCCCAGGTGCCAGAGCTGCCGGGTGCTCGTCAGCGTCGGCGTACGGGGGATGTCGAGGTCGCTGCACAGCGGGTCGAGACTCGCGCGCAGAGCCTCGACGACATGGGCGTGCTCGGCGAGGTTCTTCTCCGATGCGGCGAGACGCTGCGCGGTGCGCCCGTCCACCTCGGGGTCCGGATGCCGGGGCGCGGACCCGGCCAGCGGATGACAGGTGACGAGATCGCCGCGGCGGCGGACGAGTACCTCGGGACTGGCACCGACGAGATGCCGGCCGGTCCATGCCCCGCCGGCGGCGGTGAGGTCGACGGCGAAACCGTTGCCGGCGGGATCGTTTCCGGCCAGCCGGGCGAGCAGCGACATCGGTGCCACGGGTGCGTCCGCCCGCAGGAGCAGTGCCCGGGCCAGCACCACCTTCGCCAGGTCGTCGGCCGGATCGCGCAGCTGCCGCAACGCCGTCGCCACCCGGTCGAGGTGTTCGTCCTCGGCGGGCATCGTCGCGGTGATCCGCACCGGCGCGAGCGGGACGGCGCCGTCCCCGAGGGGGTCGGGCTCGTGCCGCAGCGTGACGGGTGCCGTGAGCGCGGCGCGGTGATCGGGGGCGAACGGCAGGGCGCCCACGACGGCCGCCACCGAGCCGGCGCGCAGCGCGGCTGCGGCCTCGTCGGCCGAGTCGAACCGGACGTCGACGCCGTCCGCTACGACGGTGCCGTGCGGACGCGACAGCACGAACGGGGCGGCGGCCGTGACCTGCCGCGAGGCGGCGGTATCGACCTGCCGCGAGGCGGCGGTGCCGCGGGCGGCGACCGGTGCTTGCATGTGCACAGACCTCTCGTAGCGGTGACAGGGACGGTCGTGGTGGCGCGCACCCGACCCAGCAGAACATATACGGTTAGCCTAACCTTTGGTATCGTCACGTTTCGCGCCGGACCGACCTCACGGCTCGTGATGCGATACGGCACAGTCGAATTCGACCGTAGAAAGGGGATCGATCGTGCCCACGTCCGGCCTGTCGACCTCGGAGTTTCCGCTGACGCGGGCCCAGTCCGGCGTGTGGTTCGCCCAGCAGCTCGACCCCGCGAACCCCGTCTTCAACACCGCGGAATGCGTCGAACTCCGCGGCGAGGTCGACGTGGCTGCCGTGACGCGCGCGGTCCGGGAGACCGTCGCCGAGGCCGAGGTGCTGACCGCGGCCTTCGTCGCGCAGGCCGACGGGTCGGTCGTCATCCGTCCCGGCGCGCACGAGCCGCCGGACCCCGCCGTGGTCGATCTGCGCGGCGAACCCGACCCGGAAGCGGCCGCGCGGCGCTGGATGCGCGAGGACCACACGCGCGTACTCGACCCCGCGCGGGAACTCTGCCTGCGGGCCGCCGTGCTCCGGCTCGACGACCGGCACGCGATTCTCTACCTGTGCATCCACCACCTGGTGATCGATGCCTACGGCTTCGGACTGCTCACCCGGCGCATCGCCGAGCGCTACACCGCCGACGTGCTCGGACGCCCGGTGCCGCCGGCGAGGTTCGCCCCGCTCGCCCCCGTCGTCGCCGAGGAGGCCGCCTACCGCGCGTCCGCGGACTTCGCCGCCGACCGGGACTTCTGGGCCGGGTACCTCGACGGCGCCGAGGACGCCGTGGCCCTCGCCGACGGTCCCGGCGGGATCGCCGTCCGCTGCCGGGGTCTGCGTCTGACCCTGACCGCCGAACAGCAGCAGGGACTCTCGCGGCTCGGCAAGGCCATCGGGGCGAGCTGGGGCGACGTCGTCACCGCCGCTGTCGCCGCGTACCTGCGGGCCGCGACCGGACGCGGCGACGTGATCGTGGGATTTCCGGTGATGAACCGGCTGGGCAGCGCCGCGGCGACCGTACCGATGTCCGCAGTCAACGTCGTACCGCTGCGCCTGCGTCCCGACCCCGCCCGCACCCTCGCCGACCTCGTCGGCGATGTGCGCACCGCGGTGGCGGACTGCCGCCCGCACCACCGCTACCGCGGGGAGGACATCCAGAACGACCTCCGGCTGCCCGCCGGCTCCCGGGGCGTCGTCGGGCCCTCCGTCAACGTCAAACCGTTCGGCGACAGGTTGCGTTTCGCGGACCTGCACGCCGCGGTGCACTCCGTGGCCCGGGGTCCGCTGCAGGACTTCATGGTCACCGTGCGGCCGCTCGACCACACCGGTGGCCTCGAGATCTGGGTCGACGCGGACGCCGACGCCTACACCGCCGACGACCTCGAGCGGCACGCCCGCCGGCTCGAACTGCTCCTCACGCAGGTCGCCGCGCTCACCGACCCGCACCGGCCGCTGGCGCGGCTGCAGATCCTCGACCCCGGCGAGCGCCGCCGCCTCCTCGTCGAGCGCAGTGGCGACGACCTGCCGGTGCCTGCGGGCCTCACGCTGCCGGACCTGCTGGCCGCCCAGGTGGCCCGCGACCCGGCCGCACCCGCGGTGCGCGATGCGGCCACCGCCCTGACCTTCGGTGAACTGGCTGCGCGCTCGCGCCGCCTCGCCCGTCATCTCCTGAGCCTCGGGCTCGGCCCGCAGCGGCGCGTCGCCGTCGCACTGCCGCGCCGCGCCGACACGCTGGTTGCGCTGTTCGCCGTCCTCGAGGCCGGTGCGACGGGTGTCCCGCTCGACCCCGACCATCCCGCCGAGCGGCTCGCCCACGTGCTCGCCGAGACCGCGCCCGGTGTCGTGCTCACCGGCGGCGACGGCGCCGCACGTATCGCCGAGATCTCCGGCACCGCGGGCCTGCCCGATCCGGTGAACCTCGACGGACTGGACCTGTCCGGCTACGACGCCGAGCCGCTGACCCACGCCGACCGCGGCCGCCCGCTGCACGAGCTCGACGTCGCCTACATCATCCACACCTCCGGTTCGACCGGGCGGCCCAAGGGCGTGGAGGTCCCGCACCGCGGCGCCGTCAACCTGTTCCACAGCCACCGCGAGCGCGTCTTCTCCCGGGCCCGCGCCGAGGCCGGCCGCGACCGCCTGCGGGTCGGGCACGCCTGGTCGTTCGCGTTCGACGCCTCGTGGGGCCCGCACCTGTGGCTGCTCGACGGGCACGAGCTGAGCATCGTCGATGAGGTCACCCAGCGTGACCCGCACCGGCTCGCCGAACTCGCCCGCAACGAGGGGTGGCACTTCGTCGAACTGTCGCCCGCGCAACTCGAGCAGATCGTCGAGGCCGACCTGCTGCCCGACGTGCCGACCCTCGGGTTCGGCGGCGACGCCGTCACCGACACCCTGTGGCGACGCCTGCGCGACCGTGCCGCGTTCAACTTCTACGGCCCCACGGAGGGCACCGTCGACGTCCTCGTCGCCGAGGTGGGGGACGCGGCGGAACCCGTGATCGGCCGGCCGGTGGCGAACCTGCGCGCCTACGTGCTCGACGCCGCGCTGAACCCGGTGCCGGAGGGCGTGGACGGCGAACTGTACGTCGCGGGCCCCGGCGTGGTGCGCGGCTACCTCGGCGCGCCCGGCGCGACCGCGGCGCGGTTCGTGGCGAACCCGTTCGGCGACAACGAAAGCCGCATGTACCGCACCGGCGACGTGGTGCGGTGGACCGCGGACGGCCACCTCGTCTACCGCGGCCGCCGGGACGACCAGGTCAAGATCCGCGGCTTCCGCGTCGAACTCGGCGAGGTCGAGGCGGCTCTGCAGGAGCTGCCCGGCGTCGCGCGGGCCGTCGCCGTGGCGCGTCCCGACCCCACCGGCACCGCGCGGCTCGTCGCCTACCTGGTGGGCGGTGACGGTGACGCGGCGGCGGCCCGCGAGCGCGTGGCGCGGCGGCTGCCGGCGCACATGGTGCCGTCGGCGTTCGTGTTCCTCGACGCGCTGCCGCTCACCTCCAACGGGAAGGTGGACCGCACGTCGTTGCCGGAACCGGACTTCGGGGCCCTCGTCGGCGGCCGCGCGGCCGCCACCGAACGCGAACGCGTGCTGTGCGCCGTGTTCGCGGACGTCCTGGGCCTCGAGACCGTCGGCGTCGACGACGACTTCTTCCTCCTCGGCGGTCACTCCCTCACGGCGGCCAAGCTGATCGCGAAGGTCCGCGACGCGCTCGGCGTGGAACTGCCGATCCGCACCGTCTTCGACCACGCGACCGTCGAGGCCCTCGCCGCTCAGTGCCCGGACGGTGCTGCGGCCCTGCGGATCCCGCTGCGACCGGCCGAACGCGGCGACCACGCGCCGCTGTCGGCGGGGCAACAGCGGCTGTGGTTCCAGTTCCGGCTCGAGGGTCCGAGCCCGACCTACAACGTGCCGCTGACGCTGCGCCTGCGCGGTGTCCCCGATCCGGTGGCGCTGCGCGACGCGGTGCGCGCGGTACTCGACCGGCACGAGGTCCTGCGCACCGTGCTCGAGGACCGCGACGGCGTCGGCCGGCAGCGCGTGCTCGCCGCACCCGGCGTGCCGTTCACCGCCCGCACCGTCGCGGCGGCCGACCTGGACGCGGCGGTGGCGGCCGAGGCGCGGCACGCGTTCGATCTCGAACGCGAGATCCCGATCAGAGTGGCGCTTTTCGACGGCGGATCCGCGGGGGCTGTGCTGCTGGTGCTCGTGCACCACGTCGCCGCCGACGAACTGTCCGCCCCGATCCTGCTGCGCGAACTCGGCGCCGCCTACGCCGCCGGAAGCGCCTGGGCGCCGTCGCCGCTGCCGGTGCAGTACGCCGACTTCGCGGTGTGGCATCGCGAGATCCTCGGCGGCGTAGGCGGACTCGCGGCCCGGCAGCTGGACTACTGGCGCGCCCGGCTGGACGGGATGCCCGAGGAACTCGCCCTGCCCACCGACCGGCCGCGCGGCGCGACGGCCACGTTCGCGGGCGGCACGGTCGAACGGACGGTCCCGCCGCACGTCGCCGATGCGCTGCGGGCCGTCGCGCGCGGTGCGGGCGCCACGATGTTCATGCTCGTGCACACCGCGGTCGCTGTCGCCCTCGCGCGCAGCGGCGCGGGGGAGGACCTCCCGATCGGCTCGCCCACCGCGGGCCGCCCCGCCGCCGAACTGGACGGCCTCGTCGGGTTCTTCGTCAACATGGTGGTGCTGCGGACGGACCTCTCCGGCGATCCCACACTCGCCGAACTGCTCGCCCGGGTCCGCAGCACCGACCTCGACGCCTACGCCAATCAGGACCTGCCGTTCGACCGGCTCGTCGAGGCCCTGAACCCGTCCCGCAGCGCCGGCCGGCACCCGCTGTTCCAGGTGCTCGTGCAGCACCGCACCCCGCCGGTCGTCGACGCCTTCGCCGGCCTGGAACCGCGGGTGTCCACCGTCGACACCGGCGCCGCCCTGTTCGACCTGACCTTCGACGTGATCGAGGACGGGAACGGTGGCCTGCGGGTGCGGGTGGAGTACGCGCGGGACCTGTTCGACGCGGCCACCGCCGACGCGCTCGCGGGGCGCGTGGTGCGTGCCTTCGAGGCGCTCGCGACGGATCCGCGGACCCGGCTGTCCGCGCTCGACCTGCTCGCCGACGACGAACGCGACCGTCTTCGCTCCGGCAGCCCGTACGTATGTATGGACGAGATCGAAGACGTCGGCGCGGACACCCTGGGTGAGCTGTTCACCCGCCAGGCGCGGCGCACCCCGACCGCGACCGCGCTGGTCACCGCCACCGGGACGCTCACCTTCGGGGAACTGCACGCCCGTACCAGTCGGCTCGCGCGGCATCTGATCCGCCGCGGTGTGGGACCCGAGACGGTGGTCGGGCTGATGCTGCCGCGCGGCACCGACGCGATAGTTGCGGCCCTCGCGGTGTGGCAGGCCGGCGGCGCCTACGTGCCGGTCGATCCCGGGTACCCGGCCGAACGCATCGAGCACATGCTCGCCGACTCCCGGCCCGTCCTCGTCCTCGACGAGGCCGCGCTCGCCGCGGTGGACCCGACGCTCCCGGACACCCCGCTCGAGCCGGGCGAGCGTCCCGGCGCCGTCTCCGGCGACGGAGCCGCCTACGTCGTCTACACCTCCGGTTCGACCGGCCTCCCCAAGGGCGTCGTGGTGCCGCACCGCGGCGTCGTGAACCTGGTCGCGACCCAGCGGCGCCGGACCGTCGGCCGTGCGGAGGACCGGCCGCTGCGGGTGCTGCTGACCTACGCGCTGTCGTTCGACTCCTCGATCGATCCGTTGCTGTCCATGCTGGCCGGGCACGCGCTGTACCTGCCGGACGCCGACCTGCTCGCCGACGCCGCCGCCACCGTGGACTACGTGCGAGCCCACCGCATCGACGCCGTCGACTGCGTACCGCTGCTCATGACCGAACTGCTCGCCGCCGGCCTGTGCGATCCCGCGGCACCGCACCGGCCGGGCCTGCTCGCCGTCGGCGGGGAGGCCGTGTCCGCGGACCTGTGGTCGACGCTCGGGTCGATCGACGGGGTGCGGGCGCTGAACATGTACGGCCCCACCGAATGCACGGTCGACGCCACCGTCGCCGAGATCGGCGGAGCGCGCCCGCACCTCGGGGCGCCGATCGACGGCGCCCGGGTGTACGTGCTCGACGAGCGCCTGCGTCTCGTGCCGACGGGTGTGGCCGGGGAGTTGTACGTCGGCGGGCCCGGTGTGACCCGCGGCTACCTGAACCGCCCCGGGCCGAGTGCGGCCCGCTACGTGGCCGATCCGTTCGGTGCCTCCGGAATCCGCCTCTACCGCACCGGCGATCGGGTGCGGTGGCTCGACGTCGGTGGCGACCGCCCGGTCCTCGAATACCTCGGCCGCAGCGACGATCAGGTCAAGATCCGCGGGTTCCGCATCGAACTCGGCGAGATCGAGACCGTGCTGTCGACGCACCCGTCGGTCGCGGGCTGCGTGGTCGTGGCCCGGGAGGACGAGCCGGGTCGACGCCGGCTCGTCGGCTATGTCGTCGGCGCGGCACCCGACCCGGAGGCGTTGCGGCAGCACGTGTCCCGCCGCCTGCCCGAGCACATGGTGCCGGCCGCGATCGTGGTGCTCGACGCGTTCCCGATCACCCCGAACGGCAAGGTCGATCGGCGGGCGCTGCCCGCTCCGGTCTTCGCACCCGCCGGTGCGTCCCGCGCCCCGGCGAACGACCTCGAGCGGCGCCTGTGCGCGGTGGTGGCCGAGGTGCTGCACCTGCACGCCGTCGGTCCGGACGACGACTTCTTCTCCCTCGGTGGCGATTCGATCGTCTCGATCCAGCTCGTGTCGCGTGCTCGCGCGGCGGGACTGCGGTTCGCCGCGCGCGACGTGTTCGAACACCGCACCCCGGCGGGCCTGGCCCGGATCGTGCAGGTCGACCCGGTGGCGGAGGCGACGGATCGGACCGCGGCCCTGGGTCTCGTGCCCGCGACCCCGATCGTGCACGACCTCCTCGACCGCGGCGGTCCCTACCGGAGCTTCGCCCAGTCCCGGCTGCTGATCGCACCCGCCGGGCTCGACCTCGCCACCCTGGTGGGCGCGGTGGGCCGAGTGCTCGCGGCACACGACGCCCTGCGCGCCGTGTTCGATCCGGCCGCACGAACCTTCGACATCCCTCCGGTGGAGGCGGTCGTTCCCGCCACGCTCGTCACCCGGGTGGACATCGCCGGACTCGACGAGCGGGCGCGCTCGTCGGTGCTGTCCGAGGAGACCGACGTCGCATGCGCCGCTCTCGATCCCGAGACCGGCGCGATGCTGCGGGTGGTCTTCTTCGACGCCGGGCCGGACCGTCCGGGCCGGATCCTGGTGGTGATACACCACCTGGTGGTCGACGGGGTCTCGTGGCGGATCCTGGTCCCGGACCTGGCCGCCGCGTGCGAGGGCACCGAACCGGCCGGCGGGGGAACGCCTCTGCGTACGTGGGCGCGGGGACTGCTGGAGCAGGTTCCGGCGCGGCGCGGCGAACTGGCATTGTGGCGCCGCGCCCTCGAACCGGCCGGATGCGTGCGAATCGCCGGGCGGGGTGTGGATCCGGCGCGTGACACGCTGGCGACGGTCTCGCGGGTGCAGGTGCAGGTTCCGGCGTCGGTGACCGAGGCGCTGCTGACGACGGTGCCGGAGCGTTTCCGCGCCGGGGTCGACGACGTGCTGCTCACCGCCCTGGCGCTGACGGTGGGCCGGGCGTGCGGCGGTGGGGCGGTCCCGGTGGACCGGGAGGGGCACGGACGCGAGGAGCAGGTGGTGCCCGGCGCCGACCTGTCCCGCACCGTCGGCTGGTTCACCACCCTGTATCCGGTCCGTCTCGACGTGTCGGGGGTGGACCTCGCCGAGGCCTTCGCCGGTGGGGACGCCGCCGGCGCGGCGCTCAAACTGGTCAAGGAGCAACTGCGGGAGATCCCGGACAGCGGAATCGGATTCGGCATGCTCCGGCACCTCGATCCCGAGTCCCGGACCGAACTCGGGGCCGCGCCGGCAGCGGAGATCGGGTTCAACTATCTCGGCCGGCTGACCCTCGGTGAGGGGACCGGCGCGCCGTGGACGGCCGCTCCGGAGGCCGACGTGCTCGGTGGCGCCACCGACGACGCGATGCCGGTGAGCCACGCGATCGAGGTCGGTGCCGTCACCGAGGAGACGCCGGCCGGACCGGTGCTCCGCGCGACGTGGGGCTACGCCACCGGCGTCGTGCCGGCGTCCGTCGTCGCCGAGTTGGCGCACGGCTGGGTCGCGGCACTGTGTGCGCTCGCCGACCACGCCGCGCGCGACGACGCGGGCGGCTTCACGCCCTCCGATCTGACGCTGAGCGACCTCGACCAGTCCGAGATCGACGAGTTCGCACTGGAGTTCGGATGAGTTTCACCGCCCTGGGCAATGAAGCACGCGGCATCACTGATTCGGGCCGTCCACCGCCGGGTGACGACGTGCTCTTCGATCGCCCGCCGGTGGACAGCAGATGCGCTGGAGCGCGAGTTCTGTATCCGAGTCCCGACTCGGCAGCGTGGCCGGTCTCTCGGCGTCGAATCCTGCC
Organism: Rhodococcus indonesiensis; assembly: GCF_047782815.1. Taxonomy (NCBI): domain Bacteria; kingdom Bacillati; phylum Actinomycetota; class Actinomycetes; order Mycobacteriales; family Nocardiaceae; genus Rhodococcus; species Rhodococcus indonesiensis. The sequence goes on from NZ_CP180630.1 coordinate 943,630, forward strand.
CGCGGATCGGTCCACGCCACGGCCGAGATGTGGAACGCACGACGGGAACCCCCCGGCGGAGTGCCGCTGCGCGGCCGGATCGGCGGTGCTGGGGCGGCGGGGCAAGGGAACGACTCGCATCTTGCCGCCCCAGCACAGGCGCCACTCGAAGGGTCTATGCAAGGAACCCGCTCATGGGGCAGTGATCATCTCGCCGTGGGCTGGGCTTCGTAGGTGACCCAGTTCGTTCGTGTGGCGAGGGTGTTGTAGAGCGCCTGGGCTCGGTGGTTGTCCTCGGCGGTCACCCACTGCACCACGGCGCGGCCCTCGGCTGCGGCCATCTCGGTGAGACACTCGATCAGTGCACGTCCGACACCCCGGCCCCGGGCCGCGGGGTCGGTGAACAGGTCGTCGAGGAAGAGACCGGTGGTGCCGGTGTAGGGCGAGGAGAAACGACGGTGGTGTGCGAACCCGAGGATCTCGCCGTGCGCCTCCGCGACGAGCGCCTTGCATTCGTGTCGGGGATCCATGAACCATCCCCATGCGCGGGAGACGACGTCCTCTGACTCGGGCAGCTTGTAGAACGTGCGGTATTCACGGAAGAGGACGCGCCAGCGAGTCTCGTCGGCGGGGGCGAGCGGTCGGACCGTCGTAGGGGTGGTCGTTGCCAATTCGGTTGCTCCTGTATGTGTTCGAAGATCTCGGGTCGAGCGGTACCAGTGCGTAGTGTCCGCGGGCCCTGCGCCTGCGAAGTTCGATGCGGGATGCGCTGCGCCCAGCGAGCGGCAGCGTTCGAGCAGTGCTGCGCGGAAATACGAGCGGTGGTGGCCCGTCACCGGCAGGCGGCGATGAGCTCCTCGAGTCGGGTGGTTTCGGGTTCATCGAGGGGAAGCAGGGGCCGGCGCGGCGTTCCCGCCTCGACGCCGACGCTGCGCAGGCCCGCCTTGATCGTGGCCGGAAGCCCGCGGCTGACGATCATGTCGAGGAGCGGACGGAGCCTGTCGAAGAGTTCGGCCGCCTCGTCCTCCCGGCCCGTGGTGATCGCGCGGTGGAACTCGACGATCCGGTGCGGGATCAGGCACGGTGCCGCCGTGCACCAGCCTGCGGCCCCCGCCTGAAAGGCCCTCTGCGCCAGCGGGTTGCTGCCGTTGAAGAACGCAAGTGTGTTGCCGCTGAGTTCGTTCAGGCGGTGCATGCGCGCAATGTCGCCGGTGGACTCCTTGACCATCGTGATGTTCTCGACGGTGGTGACGAGGTCGAACAGGAACTCGGCGGTCATGTCGATGCCGGTGGTAGCTGGGTTGTTGTAGACCATCACCGGGATTCCGATCGATTCGGCGAGGGTGGTGAAGTGCAGCCGGACCTCTTCCTCGGTGAGGCGCCAGTACGAGGTGGGCAGCGCCATCACGGCCGTGGCGCCGAGGCGTTCGGCGATCTGCGCGCGACGGATCGTGCCGGCAGTGGTCAGGTCCGAGACTCCGACGACCGTCGGCACCCGGCCGTCGGTGTGCTGGATGGTTTCGGTTGCGACGGTGATCCACTCGTTGTGGTCGAGGTAGGCGCTCTCTCCGGTGCTCCCGAGAGGCGCGATCGCGTCGACGCCTGCATCGATCATGCGGTCCAGCAGCAGGTGCAGGATGTCCACGTTGATCGTGTCGGGGTCTCGGTTGTCGAACGGTGTGACGGGGTATGCAACGATTCCGCTGATTGTGGTCAAGGTGCACTCCAAGAGGGATTCGGATGGTGGGTGGCCGGGGTCAGTGACAGTCGATCGCGTCCGGGTGGGAGCGCAGGGCCTTGCGTGCGTAGTAGCCGAAGTTGGCGTCGCTGCGGCGTGGGGTGAGGGTCCAGTCGTGGGCCTCTCGCGCCAGCCGTGGGGGAAGGGGCTTGATCTCGCCGGCCGCCATCGCGAGCAGTTGCAGGCGGGCCGCTCGTTCGATCAGGTGCGCCAGCGAGCACGCCTCTTCGATGGTTGATCCGACGACGAGTTGGCCGTGGTGGGCGAGCAGGATCGCGCGCTTGTCCCCGAGCGCGGCAGAGATGATTTCGCCCTCCTCGTTGCCGACGGGAACTCCCGGCCAGTCCGGCAGGAACGCACAGTCGTCGTAGAGCGGGGCGACGTCCATCTGCGAGACCTGCAGGGGGATCTCGAGCATGGACAATGCCGCCGCGTGCAGCGGATGCGTGTGGACGATGCAGTTCACATCCGGCCGTGCCCGGTAGATCCAGCTGTGGAACCGGTTGGCCGGGTTCGCCATGCCGCTGCCTTCGAGAACCTGGAGGTCCTCGTCGACGAGGAGCAGGTTGCTTTCGGTGATCTCGTCGAAGCCGAGACCGAGCCGCTGTGTGAGGAAGGTCCCCGGTGCCTCGCCGCGCGCGGAGATCTGGCCCGCCAGACCGGAGTCGTGTCCGGCATCGAACAGAGCCCGGCAGGTCAGGGCGATCTTCTGTCGGTCCGTCCACTCAGCTGCCGTGACCTCGGTGCGCATGGTCTTCTTGGCGGTCTCCATCAACTCGGCTTTGCCGAGATTCATCGTTGTCGCCATCCTCGGGGCTCCTTTCAACAGGGACAAGTAGATGACACATACAGCACTATAGGACACAAGGTGTCATATAGTGCAACCTGGTGATGTGGTCGGTAGGGTGGGCGTGTGCGGGGACGCCTGTCTTCGCGGGCGCAACCGAGAGGGAGGTGTGGACACGATGGCGGCGCTACTGCGGTCGCATCGACGCCGGGCGGGGTTGACCTTGGAGGCCCTCGCCGAGGGCACCGGGCTGACCAAGAGCTACCTGTCGAAGGTCGAGCGAGGGATCAGTACACCGTCGATCGCGGTGGCGCTGAAGATCGCGCGGGCCCTGAACGCCGATGTCAGTCAGCTGTTCTCCGACAGCCCCGACAACAGCATGATGACGGTCGAACGGCGAGGTGAGCGCGCGCAGGTCGACGAGCGCGACGGGAGTGCGGTCTACGACGCCGTCGCCACCCGCATGATCGGTAAATCTATGCAGCCGTTTATTGTTCACCCGACGACGCAACTCGGATCCGACTACATGGAGCACCCGGGTGAAGAGTTCATCTTCGTCAAAGAGGGGGCTGTCGAGGTGAGCATCCCCGATCAGGTGATCACCCTGGACGAGGGGGACAGCCTCTACTTCGACGCGAATACCCCCCATCGCGTCCGATCGGTGTCGCCGTCACGCGCCGTGCTGATTGTGGTCGTCCACGACCGGGACGGCGAAAGTGCCGACGCCGCGCCGGCGTCGAAGTCCGCGCAGCGTTGCGCGCCCACAACGTCGACGTCCGGCAACTGAACGCCGCCTCTCCCGACGGTGTCCCGGGTCGAACGGCCGGCACGCCGGCCCTGAGCTGCTCGACGACCTCGACGGCACAGCCCACGACGTGCACGACTGTTGCCGTCGGGAAATGCGTCACCGGCGCTCTCGTCGGAGTGTGTCGGGTCGATCTCGGACAGTTGCCGAAGTGGCACCGGCATGACTGTGGACAACGCGATTTCCGGGCGAGGATCGCTCTCCTGTTGCGGCACTTCATCATTCGCCTACCTGCTCGGCGGATTCCGCCGATGTCCCCCGTTCGGGGCGGTGAGCCCGTCCAGCAGGCCGGAGAACCCGCACGCAGCAGGATCGTTCAGGTGGTCGAGGGGTGACGTGATCCTCTCGGCCTCGTCGAAATGAGGGGTCTCGGGAATCTGGGGATACGAGCCCTTCGGTGAGCCCGTCGCGCAGATGTAGTCCGGAGGGAGGCGACCCGGCCGGTCAGGCGCCCATCAGGGCCAGACAGCTACCGATGCTCATCGCGCCGTCGTGCCAGGATCGGGCGGTGCCGCCCTGCCGTCGGGTGCCGCACGGCGTTCACCTCCGACCGCGCCCCATGAATGCTTCCGGGAACCTCACCCGGCCAGCCCGGGATCGGCAGAACGACTCCGTGATCTGTTCTCGGGCCGGACTCGCAGCATCAGTTGATCGTGAGGTTTCTCGAAGTACGGAAGTGCCCGGCAGCCCGCACGGTCATGATCAGTCCTATCAGGGCCAGTCCTGCTGCTCGACTACCGCGATCGTGGAGCCTGTTCGAACACACCCGCTCGAGCTCACTCTGCGGAATCGGACGAGACTGCCCTGCGAGCTCGTCCGATCCGGCAATCGTGACTCTCAGTTCGTCGGCGGGCACCGGATTGATGACGGATCCGCAGACAACCCTTCGCGGCCCGACGCTGTCGACCGGGACCGAGAAGGTCGCAAGCAGCGCCCATCCGATCATGGCTAGCGCCATGACGACCAGCACTGCGCAGCTCGAGCCGAACAAGATCGCGTATCGACCGCGTCGACGCCGCTTCCACCAGAGATAGGAAACCGCCGATCCTGCGCCGAGATACATCAGCCATGCCCACCAGCCGAAGAGGACGAGCAATGCGTATGCGAACAAGAGCGTGATGATCCAGAAGGCCGCAGTCAGCCACTTGGTACGCGATCTCGCGCGTTGCCGGTTCCTGAGCGCCACCGAATCATTCTCCCGGGCGTGTGCTGATAACCAGCGGAGATTCGGTACCCGGCGAGTCTGTACCCCGGGGACGCCCCTCGGAGATCGCGTCATCGAACCTTGGCACCTGACTCCCGGTTCGTAACGCAGCAGTTCGGAAACCGAAAAGACAGACTGAGCCCACAGACTGAGCCCTGGGAACGTGTGAGTCAGGGAACAGGGAGTCACGCCTGCCGGCCTGGGGGCGCGCCGATGCTGTGCCGGCCGGAGCGGTGGTATGAGGCGGGGCGCCGTCGCGGAGGGGCGGTGCGTGTGCGGCTGAGGTGGTGGCGACGCGGTGGGCGGGGGAGCCGGCGGCTCGGACCGACGCGATGTGTGTAGAGGGGCGCCGTGGTCCGGGGACGTAGCGCTTGGCGCGCAGAGTAGGTTCGGTTAGCCTAACCAACTGAGCTCGGGCGGATGCCCGGCGAACAGACATGTGGGAGTGAGCGATGCGGGTTGAGGGACTGGGCCGGGTGCGCCGCGCCGCGGCGATCGGCGCGGCGGCGATGCTGGCGATCGGCCTCGCGGGATGCGGCAGCGACAGCGACGCCGGTGAGGAACCGAGCGCCACGCGCACGTTCGAGGCGCAGAACGGGTCGCTCGAGATCCCGGCCGATCCGCAGCGCATCGTCGCCTGCGGGTACGCGGTCCTGCCGCTGCTCCAGGCCGAGGCGAACCTGGCTGCGGCCTGCGAATGGACCCGCGAGCTCGACAACATGGACGCCGAGACCGCGGCCGCGTACGAGGCCCTGCCCAAGGTGGCGCCGGACGGCGCCGTGAGCGAACTCGACTACGAGGCCGTGGCCGCCGCCGCGCCCGACCTGATCATCATGGGCGTGCCCGCGCGGGTGCAGTCGCAGCTCGACACGGCCAAACTCGAGGCCCTCGCTCCGGTGGTCTTCCTCGGCCTGACCGATCCCGGTGACTGGCGCGTGCTCGGCGAGCAGTACGCCGACGCCGCCGGCGTCTCCGAGGAGTACGGCGAGTACAAGGAGCAGTACGAGGCGCGTGCCGCCGAGATCGCCGGCAAGTACCGCGGCACCCTCGGGAACCTGACCTTCGCCGGGGTCTGCAACGTGTGCGGTACCGAGCCGGGTGAGTTCTACCGCGAGTACGCCTCCTCGTACACCACCAACCTCTTCCAGGACCTCGACCTGCAGTTCCCCGGTCAGCCCGCCGACCCCGAGGCCGTGCACGGCGAGTACCTCTCCGTCGAGGAGATCGGCCGGAACCTCGGGGACGTCGACGTCATCGTCTACGGCGTCGAGGCCGACGGTTCCGTCTCGCCCGAATTGCAGGAGCTGATGGCCTCCCCGCTGTGGCAGGCCCTGCCCGCCGTGCAGGCCGGTAACCTGGTCCCGGTCCGGCACTCCCACGCCGCGACCTACGAGACCGCGCTGCTCGCACTCGATTCCATCGATCAGGCACTCGCCGCGTTGCCCGCGAACCAGCAGCAGTAGCCCTCCCGGCACCCACGGCCCCCGCGTCCGGCGACCCGGGGGCCGTGCTCGTCGCACACCCGCTCCGTTAGGCAGACATGACCCGCACCTCCGCGCTCGAAGACATCGTTCCCCTCTCGCCGCTGCAGCAGGGCCTGCTCTACCTCAGCACCGTCGCCGCGCCCGACGACGCCGCCCTTGCCGCCGGAGCCGTCGAACCGGACGCCTACACCGTGCAGTCCGTGCTGCACCTGACCGGACGGGTGGACGAGGACGGACTGCGTGCCTCCGCGCAGGCGCTGCTGGAACGGCATCCCGCGCTGCGCACGTGTTTCCGTCCCCGCAAGGACGGCCGCACCGCCGGATTCGTCGTACGTGGCATCGAAGCCCCCTGGCGCAGCGTCGATCTCACCGGACTTCCGGTCGACGAGTCCGAGCGGCGTCTCGCGGCTCTGCTCACCGAGGACTTGCGGGACTGGTTCGACCTCACCCGGCCGCCGCTGATCCGCTGGCTGTTCGTGCGGTTCGGGTCCGATGACGTGCGGCTGGTGCTCACCGCCCACCACATCGTCGTCGACGGCTGGTCCACCCCGATCCTGGTGCGCGAACTCCTCGAGATCTACGCCGCCGGCGGCACCGCCGCCGGGCTGGCCCCGGTACGGCCCTACCGCGACTACCTCGCCTGGCTCGACCGGCAGGACCACGACGCCGCCCGCGCGCTGTGGCGCGAATCCCTCGACGGGCTCACCGAACCGAGCCTCGTCGCCCCACCCGGCGCCACCCGCGCCACCACACCCTCCGCCGCGCTCGCCGTCGACGTGCCGGCCGGGCTGCACGACCGGCTCACCGGCCTCGCCCGCGACGCCGGGGTGACCCTCAACACCGTCCTGCAGACCGGCTGGGCGCTGCTCCTGTCCGGACTTCTCGGCCGCGACGACATCGTCTTCGGCGCCACCGTCTCCGGACGACCGCCGGAACTGACCGGCGTCGAATCCATGGTCGGCCTGTTCATCAACACCGTGCCCGTGCGGGTACGGCTCGATCCCCGCGCCACCGTCACCGAGCTGCTGCGACAGGTGCAGCTCGCACAGTCCCGCACCGTCGACCACCAGTACCTCGGCCTCGCCGAGGTCCAGCGCGAGACCGGCCTCGGGGAGTTGTTCGACACCCTCATCGTCTTCGAGAGCTACCCCGTCGACCGGGACGCACTCGACCGGGCCCAGCGCGCGGGCGGGGTCACGATCGCCGCCGTCGAGGGCCGCGACGCCACCAACTATCCGCTCGTGCTCACCGCGGGCGTCGCCGAGACCCTCGTCATGACCCTCGACTATCGGCCCGGTGTGTTCACCGCGGACGACGCCGCCGCCCTCGCCGGCCGTCTCGTCCACATCCTCGGCGCCCTCGCTGCTGGACCGGACCGCCCGGCCGCCGGGCTGGACGTGCTCACCGGCGCCGAGCGCGGCCGCGTCCTCGGGACGTGGTCCGTCGCACCGGCCGCGCCCTCGGACGGCACCGTCGCGGGACTGCCCGACTCCGCGGAGCCCGACACCCCCGCGGTGGTGTGCGGTGCCGACCGGCGCACCTTCGCGGAACTCGAAGCGAACTCGGCGCGGCTCGCGCGGCTGCTGATCGAGCTCGGTGTCGGACCCGATGTGCTCGTGGGCCTCGCGCTGCCGCGCTCTGCCGTGACCGTCGAGGCCCTCCTCGCGGTGCTCGCCGCAGGCGGTGCGTATCTGCCGCTCGACCCGTCGTACCCTGCGGAGCGGCTCGCCCACATGGTCGTCGACGCCCGTCCGAGCGTCGTGCTCACCACCGGCGCCGTCGCCGCAGAGCTCGGAGCGTGCCTCACCGGTGCGCACGTCGTCGTGCTGGATGATCCGGACGTGCAGGCCCGGCTCGCCGCGCTGCCCGCCGCCGCGGTCACCGACGCCGACCGTCGCCGGCCGATCCGCCCCGGTCACACCGCGTACGTCGTCTACACCTCCGGCTCCACCGGCCTCCCCAAGGGTGTCGCCGTCACCCACGCCAATCTCGCCGATCTCGTTGCCGCGCAGCGGGAGACGATCATGCGGTCGGCGTCCGGCACATGGCGGGTGCTGCTCACCTACCCGTTCGCGTTCGACTCGGCCGTCGCCGCCCTGACCTGGCTGCTGTCCGGGCACACCCTGCACGTGCTGCCCGACGAGCACCGCACCGACACCGCATTCGTCGTCGACTACGTGCGCACCCACCGCATCGACCACGTCGACTGCGTGCCCGTGCTGATGAGCGGACTGCTCGATGCCGGACTGCTCGACGGCGACGACCACCGGCCCGCCAAGGTGACCGTCGGCGGCGAGGCCGTCGGGTCGGCGCTGTGGCAGCGGCTCGGTGCCGCGGACGGCGTCGAGGCCTACAACTGCTACGGCCCCACCGAATGCACCGTCGACGCCGCATACACCCGCATCGGCGGCGACACCGTCACCATCGGCGGCCCGACCCCCGGCACCCGGCTGTACGTGCTGGACCGGTGGCTGCGACCGGCACCGCCCGGTGTGGCCGGGGAACTGTACGTCGCCGGCGGCGGTCTCGCCCGCGGCTACCTGGGACAGCCCGGCCGGACGGGGGAGCGGTTCGTCGCCGATCCGTTCACCGGGGAGCGGATGTACCGCACCGGTGACATCGTTCGGTGGCTACCGGACCCGGTCGACGCTGAGCGCGGCGCCCTCGAATACGTGGGCCGCGCCGACGACCAGGTCAAGATCCGCGGTTTCCGGGTCGAACTCGGCGAGGTCGAGGCCGCGCTGGGTGCCGTGCCGGGGGTGCATGCTGCCGTCGTCGTCGCCCATACCGACGCTCGCGACGTGCGCCGCCTGGTCGGCTACGTCACCGGCACGGCGGACCCCGGGGCCGTGCGCGCTGCCGTCGCCGCCAGGCTGCCCGACTACCTGGTGCCCGCCGCGATTCTGCCGCTGCCGGTACTGCCGACCACCGCAAACGGAAAGGTCGATCGAAAGGCCCTGCCGGAGCCGGACTTCGGCGCCCTCGCCGGATCCGGTGCGCCCCGCACCGACACGGAGGCGACGCTGTGCTCCGCGTTCGCGGAGGTCCTCGGCCTCGACCGCGTCGGCATCGACGACGACTTCTTCACCCTCGGCGGAGATTCCATCGTCTCGATCCAGCTGGTGTCCCGCGCACGTGCCGCCGACGTGCGGATCACCGCCCGTCAGGTGTTCGAACTGCGCACCGTCGCCGCGCTCGCCGCCGCCTGCGAGTCCGACACGGTCACCGCACAGCCGTCGCGGCCCGTCGTCGCAGCCACCGGCCCGGTCCCGCTCACCCCGATCGTGCGCGAAACTCTCGACCACGGAGGGGATCTGCGGCGCCTCGCGCAATCCCGCCTGCTCGTCGCTCCGGTCGGACTCACCGAAGCGCACCTCGTTGCCGCCGTCGGCGCGCTGCTGCACACCCACCCCATACTGCGCTCCCGTCTCACCACTGCCGGGGAGGATGCGGAATGGGTTGTCCCCGAGCATGTTCCGGGTCCCGAGACCGCGGTGCGCCGCATCGACGCGACAGGCCTCGGCGGCCCACGGTGGCATGCGCTGTTCGAGGCGGAGCGTGACCGCGCCCTGGCGGAACTCGACCCCGCGGACGGACGGATGATCCGGGTGCTGTTCCTCGACGCCGGCCCCGGCGCCGCGGGACGGGTGTTCGTCGTCGTGCACCACCTCGTCGTCGACGGCGTGTCGTGGCGGATCCTCGTCCCCGACCTCGCGGCCGCCGTCGATCAGACGCGGCGCGGCATCGCACCGGAACTCGATGCGGCCGGCACCTCCTTCCGGGACTGGGCGCTCGGGCTCACGGCGGCCGCCACGTCCGACGGTGTCGCACGGTCCCTGCCGCGCTGGCAGCAGATCGCCGGCAGCGCCGAGCCGCGACTCGGTGCCCGCCCGCTGGATCCGGCACGCGACACCGTCGCCACCGCCCGGTCGCGTGAGGTGCGGGTCCCCGCGGCGGTCACCGAGAAGGTGCTCACCACCGTGCCTGCCGCGTACCGGGCGGGCGTCGCGGATGTGCTGCTCACCGCCCTCGCGCTGGCCGTGACGTCGGTGCGCGGCGGCGACCGGCTGCGCGTGCACCTCGAAGGTCACGGCCGCGCCGAACACGTCGTGCCGGGCGCCGACCTGTCCCGCACCGTCGGCTGGTTCACCACCCTGTACCCCGCCGTGCTCGACGTCTCCGGCATCGACCCGCACGAGGCCCTCGCCGGAACTGCCGCAACCGGGACCGCGCTCGCGCAGGTCAAGGAGTCGCTGCGTGCCTTGCCCGACGACGGCATCGGATTCGGGCTGCTGCGCCGGCTCGCTCCCGAGGGAACGCGGAACTTCCCCGGATACCGTTCTCCCGATGTGATGTTCAACTACCTCGGCCGGATGACGCTGGGGGAGAACATCGGTCAGGCGTGGTCCACCGCGCCGGAGACAGGCGCGCTCGGCGGGGCCGTCGATCCCGGCACCCCGCTCGACCACGTCCTCGACGTCAACGCCGTCACCGAGGACGGCCCGGCCGGACCCGAGCTCGTCTGTGAATTCACGGCGGCGGAGGTCCTCGACGAGGAAACCCTCACCCTTGTCGCCCGTCGCTGGGTGGCGGCCCTCGCCGCGCTGGCCCGGCACGCCGACGACCCCGGTGCCGGCGGTCCCACCCCGTCGGATCTGACCTATAGTGGACTGACCGTTCCCGAACTGGGATCGCTCACCACCGAACTCGGCCCGATCGACGACGTCGTGCCGCTGACGCCGTTGCAGCGCGGCATGTTCTTCCTCGCCGGTCTCGACGGCGGCGCCGGAACGGACGTGTACTCGATGCAGACCGTCCTCGATCTGCACGGTGATCTCGACCGGGACACTTTGCGCCGCAGCGCCGCCGCGCTGCTGGACCGGCACGCGATTCTGCGGACCGGGTTCCGGACCACCGCGGCGGGCGACCCGATCGGAGTCGTCCTCCGGGATCCGGGCCTGCAGTGGACGCACATCGACCTCACACCCGCCTCCGGCCCCACCCCCGACCCCGTGGCCGTGGCCGTGGCCGAATGTCACATCGCGTCGGTTGGATCGACCCGATGTGACATTCGGTCGGTGGAGGAGCGCAGCGACGAGCTCGTCGCCGCGGACCGCGCCACCCGGTTCGACGTCGCGGCCGCGCCGCTGGTGCGGTTCACGCTCGTGCGTCTCGCGCCGGACCTGCACCGGTTGATCTTCGCCGCGCACCACCTGCTGCTCGACGGGTGGTCGTCGCCGCTGCTCGTGCAGGAACTGTTCACCCTGTACGGGGCGGGGGCCGATCCGGCGGCGCTGCCCACGGTCCGGCCGTTCACCGACTATCTCGCCTGGCTGGGCGACCGCGACACCGACGATGGACTGCGGCGCTGGACCGAGGCACTCGCCGGGGTCGAGGAACCCACGCTGCTCACCCCCGCCGGCTCGTCGCTCGACGCCACGCTGCCCGTCGAACTCCCCGTGCCGGTACCGGCCGGACTGGCTGCGGGACTGCAGCGCCGCTGCCGCGAGCTCGGCGTCACCGTGAACACCGCGGTGCAGACCGCGTGGGCGGTCCTTCTCGGCGCCCGGCTCGACCGCACGGACGTGACCTTCGGTGCCGTCGTCTCCGGCCGCGTCCCGGACCTGCCCGGCATCGAGACGATGATCGGTCTGTTCATCAACACCGTGCCCGTACGCGTCGCGCTGCGCCCCGGCGAGCCCACCGACGATCTGCTCCGCCGCGTCCAGGACGAGCAGAACCGGCTCCTCGATCACCAGTACGTCGGACTCGCCGACATCCAGCGCGCCGTCGGCGTCGGAGAACTGTTCGACACCCTCGTCGTGTTCGAGAGCTACCCGATCGACACCGACGCCCTCGCCCGGGCGCAGCGTTCCGGCGGCCTCGACGTCACCGACGTCCGCGGCCACGACGCCACCAACTTCCCGCTTGTGCTCGTCGCCGGACTCGACGACGAGCTCGCCCTCACCCTCGAATACCAGCGGGCGCTGTTCACCGCCGACGACGCCGAGGGGATCGGCCGCCGGCTCGTGCACCTCCTCGAACAGTTCGCCGGCGACCGCCCGCGGCGCGTCGCACAGCTCGACATCCTCGGTCCGCCCGAACGGGAACGGTGGCACGAGCTCTCGTCGACCGCTCCGGCACCGTCGAGCGGGCACGCCACCGTGCCCGACCTGCTCGCGGCGCAGATCGCCCGCACCCCGGACGCGATGGCCGTGGTGTGCGGGAACGAGCGCCTGACCTTCGCCGAGCTCGGCGCCGCCGCGGGGCGGCTGGCACGGCGGCTGATCGACGCAGGCGTCGGACCCGAGACACTGGTGGGTCTGGCCCTGCCCCGCTCGGCCGAGACGATGGTCGCGATCTGTGCCGTGCACGCCGCCGGCGGCGCCTACGTGCCGATGGACCCGTCGTATCCGGCCGAGCGCCTCGCCCACATGGTCGGCGACTCCCGGCCGCGGGTCGTGGTCACCGGCGGAGCCGTCGCGCACACGCTGCGACCGGTGCTCGGTGCAGTGCCGGTGCTCGATCTCGACGACGAGGCGGTCCGTGCCGACCTCGCGGTCCGTCCGGCCGCCCCCGTCACCGATCGCGAGCGAATCGCACCGCTGCGGCCCGAGCATCCGGTGTACGTCATCTACACCTCCGGCTCCACCGGACTTCCGAAGGGTGTGGCGGTCACGCACGCGAACCTGCTCGGCCTGTTCGACAGCCACCGCGCCGACCTGTACGTACCCACCGTGGCGGCGGCGGGCCGGCCGAGCGTGGGGGTCGGGCACGCGTGGTCGTTCGGGTTCGACGCCTCCTGGCAGCCGATGCTGTGGTTGCTCGACGGGCACGCCGTGCACGTGTTCGACGAGGACACCGTGCGTGACCCCGAGGCGATGGCCGGATACGTCGCCGAACACGCCCTCGACTTCCTCGAGGTCACCCCGTCGTTCCTCGACCGGATGGTCGCTGCCGGGCTGTTCGACGGCGAGCACCGCCCCGCCACGGTCGGATTCGGCGGTGAGGCCGTCAACCCGGCGCTGTGGCGGCGGCTGCGGGAACTGACCGACGGACGTGCGTTCAACCTCTACGGGCCCACCGAGTGCACCGTCGATTCGCTCGTCGGGCAGGTCACCGACGCCGAGACCCCGTGCCTGGGCCGGGCCGTACACGGCGCCGCCGCCTACGTTCTCGACCGGATGCTGCGCCCCGTGCCGGTCGGCGCCGCGGGTGAGCTGTACGTCGCCGGATCCGGCGTCGCCCGGGGGTACCTCGGCCGTCCCGACCTGACCGGCACCCGCTTCCTGCCCGACCCGTTCGGTCTGCCCGGCACCCGCATGTACCGCACCGGCGACGTCGTGCGCCGGGTCCCGGCCGGCGACGGCCGGGTCACCCTCGAGTTCCTCGGCCGTGGCGACGACCAGGTCAAGATCCGCGGTTTCCGGGTCGAGCTCGGCGAGGTCGAGGCGGCGCTGACCGCGGTGCGCGGGGTGCGCGACGCCGTCGCCGTCGCCCACACCGACGACCGCGGCGTGCGCCGGCTCGTCGGCTACGTCGTACCCGACGGCGACGTCGACCCCACCGTCGTGCGGGCCGTCCTCGCCGAGCGGGTCCCGGACTACCTGGTGCCGGCCGCGGTGCTCGTGCTGGCCGCGTTCCCCGTCACCGCCAACGGCAAGGTGGACCGGAAAGCGCTGCCGGAGCCGGACTTCGGTGCACTGGCCGGCTCGGGTGAGCCGCGCACCGAGCGGGAGGCCGCGCTGGCGGACGTCGCCGCCGAGGTGCTCGGCGTGGACCGGGTCGGCATCGACGACGACTTCTTCGCCCTGGGCGGCGACTCGATCGTCGCCATCCAGCTGGTCTCCCGCGCCCGGGCTGCCGAGATCCGGCTGACGGCCCGTCAGGTGTTCGAGCTGCGCACCGTCGCGGCCCTGGCCGGGGTCGACGAACCGGACGTCCCGGCGCCGGCGATGGCCGCGACGGGTGACGTGCCGATCACCCCGATCGTGTGGGAGGCCCTCGCCCAGGGTGGCGACCTCGCGCGGTTCTCGCAGGCCCGGCTGCTCGTCGCACCCGTCGGTCTCACCGCCGACGTGCTCGGAACGGCCGTCGCGGCGCTGCTCGGCACTCATCCGATGCTGCGGTCCCGGTTCGTCGTCGCCGACGGCGTGCCACGCTGGACCGTTTCCGAGGACGCACCCGGCATCGAGACACTGGTGCGACGGGTCGACGTCACCGGCCTCGAGGACGAACGGTGGTCGGACCGTTTCGCCACCGAGCGCGAAACAGCGTACGGGGCACTCGATCCGGAAGCCGGCGTGATGATGCAGGTGATCTGGTTCGACTTCGGGCCGGACCGCCCCGGCCGCGTGTTCGTCGCCGTGCACCATCTGGTGATCGACGGCGTGTCGTGGCGCATCCTCGTCCCGGATCTGGCAGACGCCGTCGAACAGGCCGCACGCGGCGAGACCGTCGCGCTGACGCCGCCCGGCACGTCGTTCCGGGCGTGGGCGACCGGACTCGCCGAGGCCGCGCGTTCCGAGCGGGTCAGGACCTCGCTGCCCGCATGGCAACCCGCGGTCGATGCGGTCGAACCACCGCTCGGCGCTCGGCCGCTCGACCCGGTCCGCGACACGGTCGCGGCGCTGCGCTCGACGCACGTGCGGGTCCCCGTGCCCGTCACCGAGGACGTCCTCGCCTCCGGGGCGGTGAACGAGGCCCTGCTCGCGGCGCTTGCCGTGGCGGTGGCCTCGGTCCGTGGCGGCGACGTCGTGCGCGTCGAACTCGAAGGCCACGGACGCGAGGAGCAGATCGTGCCCGGGTCCGACGTCGCGCGCACCGTCGGATGGTTCACCTCGATGTTCCCGGTGGCGTTGAGTCTGACCGGCGTCGACCCCGAGGACGCCCTGGCCGGAGCGGCTGCCGCGCATGCGGTCCGCACACGCGTCGCGGAAGCGCTGAAAGCGCTGCCCGACAACGGGATCGGATTCGGTCTGCTGCACCGTCTCGCCCCGGACCCTGCCTTCGACGACTATCGACGACCGCAGGTGGTGTTCAACTACCTCGGCCGGATGACGCTGGGGGAGGACACCGGCGCCCCGTGGTCCGGCGCGCCCGAGGCCGTCGCGCTCGGCGGTTCCGTCGACCCGGCCACCCCGCTCGACCACGTCCTGCATGTCGACGCCGTCGTCGAGGACACCGCGGAAGGCCCCGTGCTCGACTGCGAATTCGCCGCGCCCGCCGAGGTGCTCGACGAGCACACCGTCGACCTCGTGGCCCGGCGCTGGGTCCAGGCCCTGACCGCCGCCGCCCGCATCCCCGAACCCGTTGCCACCGAAAAGGAGTGACCTCATGTCAGCACAGTCCGGCATCCTGGACCGCGAGACGATCCGCATCGATATCGCGCGGCTTCTCGAGATCGAGGCAGACGAACTGGATCCCGCAGTCAGCCTCGTCGATCAGGGCCTCGACTCGGTGCGCCTGATGGCGCTCGTGGAGCAGTGGCGCGGCGCCGGCGCGGACGTCGACTTCGTCTCCCTGGCCACCGAACCGCAGCTCGAGGCGTGGTACGACCTGCTCACCTCGCGGTGACCCGGCCGTGGCCCTGATCGACAAGCTGGTCCTCGACCTCGACCCGCTGCGCACCAGCCGCGAATTCCGCTACATCTTCACTGCCCGGGTCGTGTCGCTGTTCGGACTCGGCTTCCTCGTCGTCGCCGTGCCCCTGCAGGTGTATCGGCTCACCGGATCCACCGCGCAGGTCGCCGCGGTCTCGGCGGTGCTCGGCGTGACCACGTTCGCCGCCACCTTCGCCGGCGGGGTACTCGCCGATCGCTACGACCGGCGGCGGGTCATCGCGCTCGCGCGCGGCACGGCGGGAGTGGCGTTCGCGGTGCTCGCGGTCAACGCGTTCCTGCCCGATCCGAAGATGTGGGTCGTCTACGTGGCGGCGGTGATCGACGGGGTGTGCGGGGGCATCTCCGCGACGGCGCTCATGGCCGTCACACCCAGCCTGCTGCCCCGGGAGAAGATGGCCGCCGCCGGTGCCCTCATGGCGCTGACCGGCGACCTGGGCGCGATGATCGGGCCGGCGCTCGGCGGCGTCGTCATCGCTACCGGGGGAGTCGGGGTGGCCTACGCGCTGGCCGCGTTCACCACCGCGATCACGACCTTCTGCATCACCCGGCTGCCGGTGCTGCCGCCGACCCACGTCGCCGACGAGTCGCCACTGCGTTCGGTGGTGAGCGGCTTCCGCTACGCGGCGTCGAACCGCGTCCTCGGCGGCGTGCTCGTCTGCGGGTTCGTGACGATGATGCTCGCCGGCTGGTCGGTGCTCGTCCCCGAGTACGCGACCGAGGTGCTCGGCGCGGGACCGTCGGTGGTGGGACTGCTCTACACCGCCCCGGCAGTCGGCGCGGTGATCGGCTCCCTCACCAGCGGCTGGACCGGCCGTCTCCGCCGGTCCGGACAGGCGGTCTTCGTGCTCATGGCCGTCTCCGCCGCGGGACTCGCCGGGGCGGGCCTCACCGCGACCGTCGCGGTGGCGCTGATCGGTCTGGCCGCGCACGGCTTCGGCGATGCGCTCACCGACATCGTCCGGTACGCGACGGTCCAGAAGCACACCTCCGACGAGTACAGGGGCCGCATCGCGGCAGTGTGGGCGGCGCAGGTCACCGCCGGCGCCTCCGTCGGCGCGGTGGTCGCCGGTGCGGTGGCGACGTCGGTGCCGATCTCTGCGGCGCTGCCTGCGTACGGCGCCGTCGGGCTGGTGGTCACCGCGCTGCTGTGGACCACACTGCGGACGCTGCGCCGGCTCGACGAGGGCAGTAGCCTCGAGCGGGTCGTCTGAGTCCGTCCGGTCCGTGCCGCGATGAGTTCGGCGGAGCCGGCCGGTCTGTATCCGGGACAGCACACCCGTCCGCGCGGACGGGGAGGCCGAAGAGGAGTGGATGTCATGGGCAAGGTCACCGTCACCGAGTTCGTCTCTGCGGACGGCATCATGGAGAACCCCGCGTGGACGTTCCCGTACTGGAACGACACGATCGCCGCGTTCAAGGACGCCGAACTGAACGAGGCGGACGCGTTGCTCCTCGGCCGCACCACCTACCAGGAGTTCGCCGCGGTCTGGCCCGACCACCCCGGGGAGGACGATGCTTCCAAGGCCCAGATGAACGACATTCCCAAACACGTCGCCACGACCACGCTCACCGAACTGGAGTGGAACGCGAGCCGCATCGAGGGCGACGTCGCGCAGGGGATCCGCGCACTCAAGGCCGAGAAGAACCTGCTGGTCATGGGGAGCGGCAGCCTCGTCGAGTTCCTGCGCGGTCAGGGACTCGTCGACGAGTACCGGCTCGCCGTCTACCCCGTGCTGGTCGGCTCGGGCCGGCGCCTGTTCGACCCCGTCGAGGCGCAGGCGACCCTCGAGCTCCGCGACTGCAAGGTCCTCGACAACGGCGTCCTGCTGCTCGTCTACGACGTTGTGTCCGACACCGTTGCCGTTCCGGATTTCGACTGACGGCGTACCCGCAGCCGAGGCCCGGCTCGAGCCGTTGTTTCGAGGCTCGGAGGCGGGGAACCCGACAGCATGTCCGTCAACGAGCCGTTCATGCCGTTCAAGAGCGCATCCGGGGAAGAGATCGACGCTGCGGATCCGGGGCAGGGCGCCCCGGGAACCGACTCCGCGCCGCCCACCACTGCCGAGGACGCCCGGGCCGTGGATTCCGAACGCGGCGAACAGAATGATCGGCACTCCGAGTCCCCGTTCCGCACTCCCACGCCCCCGCGCGACGGATGACGACCGACGCTGCGCGGGCGCGGGACTACGACACCTGGTTCGACACCCCGTGGGGCGCCCACGCCTGGGCCGTGGAGCGCGCCGCGGTCGACGAGATCCTCCCCGAGGTGGCCGGCCGTAGCGTGATCGAAGTCGGCTGCGGGACCGGGCGGCTCGTGAGTCATCTCGCCCACCGTGGTGCCCGCGTGCTCGGTGTGGACCTCTCGGCGGGCATGCTGTCCGTCGCGGCCGGCCGGGCACCCGTCCGGCTCGTGCGCGCCGATGCCACTCGCCTGCCCGTGCCGGATGCCGTTGCCGACGCCGCCGTGACGATCGCGGCCCTCGAATTCACCGACGCCGCGGCGGTGCTCGCCGAGATGGCTCGCATCACTCGCCCGGGCGGGCGCATCGTCGCGCTCGCCCTCAATCCGACCAGTCCGTGGGGGTGGATCGATCGGCCCACCCGCCGAGCGCCGTACTCGGCCGCGCGCTTCGTCTCTCGGCGAGAGCTGCGCCGCCTGGGTGATCGACACGGCCGGGCCCGGGTGCGAGGCCGGTTGTTCACCGCAGCGCGGTTCGGGCATCGGCTCGAACCGGTTGCGGCCCTGGTGGGTCGGATCCTCCCCTGGTTCGGTGCCGTCCAGGTGCTGGTCGTCGACCGGGCGCACTGAGAGACGGTCGGGGTGGCGAAGGCCGGGATTTGTGCAACTCGGGGGTTGCAGCGTGGGGTGAAAGGTGCAACTCTGGAGTTGCACAAATCCTATCCCCGGACTGGAGGCGATCATGGCCCCGCTCGACATCACCCGCACCATCGACATCGCGGCCCCGGCCACCAAGGTGTGGGCCGCACTGACCGAACCCGAGCTCATCGCGCAATGGTTCGGCGACAGAATCGAATTCGACGCAACACCCGGCGGCACGGGCGCGTTCGGCTGGACGGGGCATGACCACGGTCCCTTCCGAGTACTGATCGAGCACGTGGACGAGCCGAAGACGCTCGTCTACCGCTGGGCGCGCGACGCGAACGTGGACCCGGTGCCGGGCAACTCCACGGTGGTGCGGTTCGACCTCGCGGAGATCGAGGGCGGCACCCGGCTGACCCTGGTGGAGACCGGCTTCGAGGAACTCGTCGATCCGCAGTCGGCCCACGACGGCAACGTCGACGGCTGGCGCGCCGAACTCGGCGACTTGGTGGAGTTCCTGGAATCCCGGTGAACGACGTGGCGAAGGGAGTTCCGGCGGTGCTCGCGGTACTGGCCGACGAAACCCGCTGGAACATCCTCACCGCGATCGGCGCCGAGGACCTGTCCGCGAGTGCGCTCGCGGAGCGGCTGCCGGTCAGCCGTCAGGCGATCGCGAAGCACCTGACCGTGCTGGCCGATGCCGGGCTTGTGGAGTCGTTCCGGATCGGGCGGGAGATCCGCTACCGGGCGGTCGGAGCCCGGCTCGGCGAACTGGCCGGCGAACTGGACTCGATCGGACGGCAGTGGGACCGTCGCCTCGAGGCGATCAAGCGCATCGCCGAGCGGCCCGACTGACCGCACGAGTGGGCCGCGCGGTGCCGTCGAGGGGGTGCCCATCGGCACCCTCGGGGTGGTGGTACCGATCGCCGCCGACGCCGACCCTGTAGTGGTCCGCGGAGGAATCTGCTTCCTCCGGTCGAGTACCACTGGAGGGCAGGTCGATTCATGGCGTCGAACGGTGAACGCGGGATCCGGCGACGAGTCCTGCAGTGGGTGACCGCAACGGGAGCGGCGACGGCCCTGACGGTGGGCGGGTTCTCGTCTCCGGTCGTCGCGACCGGCTTCGCTTCGACGACCGGTGAGATCCCGCCCGGCCTCGAACCGTTCTACACCCAGCAGGTCCGGTGGGAATCGTGCGACGGATACAGCACCGACGGATCGGACCTGGTCGGAGCCGGGCTCGAGTGCGCGCGGGTCACCGTGCCCATCGACTACGACAACCCCGAGGGCGACACGGCGCAGATCGCCCTGTCCCGCTCACGGGCGACGGGGGAGAAGATCGGATCGCTGCTCGTCAACCCGGGTGGGCCGGGGGCCTCCGGGCTCGGGACGGCCGTCGTCGCCGACGGCACCGAACTCGCCGAGCGGTTCGACGTCGTCGGATTCGATCCGCGCGGAATCGGGGCGTCGACACCGCAGATCGACTGCCTGACACCCGGGGAGACCGACGCGTGGCGGCAGGATCCCGTGGTGGACATGACCGCCGAGGGCATTGCCCGGGCCGAACAGAAGAGCCGGGAGTACGCGGCACGTTGCGCCGAACGCACCGGCGCCGACGTGCTGGCACACGTGGGCACCCGCGACGTGGTGCGGGACATGGACGTCATCCGGGCCGCGCTCGGCGACGCCGGTTTGAACTACCTCGGGTACTCGTACGGGACCCGGCTCGGCTCGGCCTATGCGGAGGCGTTCCCCGGTAACGTGCGCGCGATGGTGCTCGACGGGGCGCTCGATCCACAGCAGGACCCCGTCGAGGAGGCGGTGCGGCAGGCCGCCGGCTTCCAGCAGGCATTCGACGCGTTCGCCGAGAACTGCGCGACCGGCGAGGACTGCCCCCTCGGTGCCGATCCCGCGGCCGCGGTCGAGCGGTTCCGCTCGCTGGTCGATCCCCTGATCGACCGTCCCGCGGCCACGGACGATCCGCGGGGACTGAGCTATCCGAACGCGATCACCGGTGTCATCGCCACCCTGTACTCGCCGCAGGGCTGGGAGTACCTGCGGACCGGACTCACCGAACTGGAGCAGGGCCGGGGCGACACGCTGCTGCTGCTGGCCGACATGTACGAGGGCCGGTTCGCCGACGGTTCGTACTCGAACTCCAGCGAGGCGATGGCAGCGGTGCGGTGCGTCGACGACGCCGCCGTGACCGACCCGGCGGTCGCCGGCGAACTCGACACCCGGTCCCGCGAAGCGGCACCGTTCCTCGACGACGGCCGCGGCACCGGCAACGCGCCGCTCGGTGCGTGCGCCTTCTGGCCCGTGCCGCCGTCGGGGGATCGGCACGCCGTGGACGCCGACGGCCTGCCCCCGATCGTCGTCGTCTCCACCACCGAGGATCCGGCCACGCCGTACCAGGCGGGTGTGGACCTGGCGAAGCAACTGGATGCGGTGCTCGTCACGTACCGCGGGACCCAGCACGGGGTGGTGCTGAGCGGCCAGTGGTGCATCGACCTTCCCGTCGCGCGCTACCTCATCGATCTTGCTGTGCCGGAGGGAGATACGACGTGTTGAGTGGGGCCGGATCCGATCCCTCGGGACGGACGGTCAGGGGGTGCGCCGGGGCAGCGACCATGCCGCTCCGGCGCGGTCGCTGCGCCCCGTACCCACGCTCGTCGTCGTGGCTGCGAGTCGTCGCCGGGCCGCGTCCCCGGCCGACCTGGCAGACTCGATCGGGAAGGCGACGAGGAGACAGACGGTGACGGAAACGGTGGACGGTGCTCACGACGTGCAGCTGAGGCAACCAGGACTCGAGTCGGCGCAGCTCCAGTTGGACCCACCGCAGATCGCGCTCCAACGGGAGTTCCGCCGTGTCCTGATGGTCTACAAGTTCGGGATCGACGAGATGATGACCAAGATCAACATCCTGCGGGAGGAGTTCGGCTTCACCCACGACCACAACCCGATCGAGCACGTCAAGTCGCGGCTGAAGACTCCCGAATCGGTCGTCGAGAAGGCCGTCCGCAAGAACCTGCCGCTCACCCTCGACGCGATCCGCGAAAACATCTACGACATCGCCGGCATCCGCATCACCTGCAGCTTCGTCTCCGACGTCTACCGGATCTTCGACCTGATCACCGGGCAGCATGATATCCGGGTCGTCCAGGTCAAGGACTACATCGCGCGCCCGAAGCCCAACGGATACCGGAGCCTGCACGCGATCGTCGAGGTCCCCGTCTTCATGTCCGACCGCGTGCAGCCGGTGTTCGTCGAACTGCAGATCCGCACCGTCGCGATGGACTTCTGGGCCAGCCTCGAACACAAGATCTTCTACAAGTACGACAAGGCGGTGCCCGCCGGACTGCTCGACGAGCTGCGGGCGGCGGCCGCGACCGCCCGCGACCTCGACGTCCGGATGGAGGCCCTGCACGACCAGGTGCACGGGCCCGACGCGTCGCCCTGACCGCCCGCCTCAGACGTCGTGCTCGGTGAAGTCCCGGTCGTGGTCGGTGGTACGGCCGTACCCGGTCTCGGTCATGCCGCGGCGCCAGTAGCCGATGACGAGGGTGGACCTGCGGTCGAGACCGGCCTCGTCGCGCAGGTAGCTGCGCATCCGCAGCACGGTCTTCGATTCGGCCGATACCCACGCGAATCGCTTCAGTTCGCCGGCGGGGATCGGCACGGCGGTCGCCGCGTCGGCCAGGTGCGTGGTGGTGCCCGCGGCGGCGCCGTCGCGGTGCACCCAGCGGATCTCGATGTCGGCGGGGGAGCGCAGGTCCTGGTGCTCGCCCTCGTCGGCGACCTCGACGACGGCGGTGCCCCGCGCGCCCTCGGGGAGGCGTTCGAGCATGCGGCCGATCGCGGGCAGCGCCGTCTCGTCGCCGACGATCAGGTACCAGTCGGCCGGGGGTGCGACGATTCCGCCGCCGCCGGCCGCCGCGATGCGATCGCCGGGACGGGCCCGCTCCACCCAGGCACCGGCCAGGCCCTCGTCGCCGTGCCGGACGAAGTCGATGTCCATCTCGGCGGCCGCGGGGTCGAGTCGCCGCACGGTGTAGGTGCGGACCTGCGCCTTGAGTGTGGGGTCGGGCCACTCGAGGCGCCGGCCGCCGGTGTTGACCGGCAGGTCGAGGTCTCCGTTCTCCCGCGGGAAGATCAGCTTGATGTTGGGCACCCGGGTCGGGTCGCTCGCGTAGACCTCGACGCCGCGGCCGGCGAACGTGACGCGGCGCATGCGGGGGGTGATGTCCTCGACCTTCGCGACTTCGATGACGCTGGGCAGCAGCCCGTCTTCGTTCGACATGCCTCACACCTTAGGTGAGCCTTTCCAACCTAAGTGGGGTCGGGTGGTTCCGCAGGCCGGTTCGGCATCGTGGCAGCTGTCATGGCCAGGGCCACCGCGGCCACGAGAAGGGCGACGAACACCGGCGCCACCGCGTCGGCGAGCCGTTCCGGCCCGAGAGGTCCCGATCCGGCCGCACCATGTGCGGCCAGCGCCGAATTCGCCAGTGCCCCGAACACCGCGACCCCGACGGCGCTGCCGATCGATCGGGCGAACGAGTACGCCCCGGTCACCACACCACGCTCGGCCCACGTCACGCTCGACTGCGCCGAGATCAGCGCCGGGCTCGCGATCAGGCCCATTCCGAGGCCGACGAGTACGCAACACCCCGCGACCTGCCACACCGGGGACCGCTCGTCGAGCAACGTCAGCAGACCGGTGCCGGCCAGCACCGGGACGGACCCGATCATCGCGGTGTTGCGGAATCCGATCCGCAGGTAGAACCAGCCGGAGCGCGCCGCCGCGAGTGGCCACCCGATCGTCATCGTCGACAGGGTGAATCCCGCCACGAGGGCCGTGGTGCCCAGCGACCCCTGCACGAACGCGGGCACGTAGGAGGTCAGGCCCAGCACCACGGCGCCGACGAGGGCCGCGACCGCGCTGCTGGTCAGCACCACCCGGCGGGCGAACACCCACGGCGGCAGGATCGGCTCCGCCGCGCGCCGCTCCACCCACACGAACAGCAGCAACAGCGTCGCACCGGCCGCGAACACCCCGGCGCTCGGCGCCGACACCCACGCCCAGGCCTGTCCACCCTCGAGCAGGCCCAGGATCAGCAGTCCCGAGCCTGCGGCGAGCGTCGCGGCACCGGCCCGGTCCACCGGCCGCCGTGGCCCGGACGGCCGTGATTCGGTGAACGCCTTCAGCAGCACCGCCACGGCCAGCGCACACAGCGGCAGGTTGATCCAGAAGATCCACCGCCACGACACGTAGTCGGAGAAGACCCCGCCCACGGCGGGGCCGACGATCGCCGACATGCCCCACACGCTCGCGAGGTAGCCCTGGGCCTTCGCACGCTCGGCCACGGTGTAGATGTCGCCGGCGATGGTCTGCGCCATCGGCAGCACGGCCCCCGCACCCAGCCCCTGCACCGCGCGGAACGCGATCAGTGCCGGCATGCTCCATGCCAGCGCACACAGCGCCGAGCCCAGGGCGAACAGCGCGATGCCGAACACCAGCACGGGTCTGCGCCCGTACACGTCCGACAGCTTGCCGTACACCGGCACGAGCACGGCCTGGGTGAGCAGATAACTCGAGAACAGCCACGGGAACTGCGTGAAGCCGCCGAGGTCAGCGACGATGGTCGGGACGGCGGTGGCCAGGACGGTGCTCTCGAGTGCGACGAGCGCGGTGGCGAGCATCAAGGCCGCGAGAATCGGTCCGCGTTCCGAGCGCAGACCCACGTCGATCCGGGGTGCCGCCGACATCACGCTCCTGTTCGGGGTGGGGTTCCGGTCACGATCATTGTCATAGTGAACGATCCCGGGATCGGGCGGGGGTGCCGTGCAGGTCCGGGCGGCGCACTAGGGTGGCACCGTGCGTCCATCACTCGAGTCCTACCCCCACCTCGCCGGCGGCAAGGTCCGGGACCTGTATGTCATAGACGACGAGCACCTGCTCCTCGTGGCCAGCGACCGGATCTCGGCATACGATCACGTGCTCGACACCCCGATTCCCGACAAGGGCCGGGTGCTCACCGCGATGAGCGTGTTCTTCTTCAACCTGCTCGAGGTGAACCATCACCTCGCCGCTGAGCCCGACGACGAACGCATCCCCGCCGAGGTCCTCGGTCGCGCCCTCGTCGTCAAACGGCTGAAGATGGTGCCGATCGAGTGCGTCGCCCGCGGTTACCTCACCGGATCGGGCCTGATCGACTACCGGCAGACCGGCGCGGTGTGCGGCGTCCCGCTGCCAGACGGCCTCGTGGAGGCCAGCCGCCTGCCGGATCCGATCTTCACTCCGGCGAGCAAGGCCGAGATCGGCGACCACGACGAGAACATCACCTTCGACGAGGTCGTCGACAAGGTCGGCCAGGATCTCGCCGTGAAGCTGCGCGAGGACACCCTCGACATCTACGGCCGCGCCGCGATGTACGCGGCGGACAAGGGCATCCTGCTGGCCGACACGAAGTTCGAGTTCGGTCTCGACGACGGTGGCAACCTCGTCCTCGCCGACGAGGTGCTCACCCCGGATTCGTCGCGGTACTGGCCCGCCGAGGGCTACGAGCCCGGCAAGGTGCAGCCCAGCTTCGACAAGCAGTTCGTCCGCAACTGGCTGACGAGCCCCGAGTCCGGTTGGGACCGTGCCTCCGACACCCCGCCGCCGCCACTGCCGCAGCACATCGTCGATGCCACCCGTGAGCGGTACATCGAAGCCTACGAACGGATCTCGGGTCTGTCGTTCTCCGACTGGCTGGGGCCGAGCGCATGACCGCGCCGATCGCCAAGCGGGTCCCGTCCGAGCGGGTTCATCACGGACACACGTTCGTCGACGAGTACGAGTGGCTCCGCGACAAGGAGAACCCCGAGGTAGTCGCGCACCTCGAGGCCGAGAACGCGTGGACCGAGAAGCAGACCGCGCACCTGGCACCCCTGCGGGAGAAGATCTTCGAGGAGATCAAGTCCCGCACGCAGGAAACCGACATGTCGGTACCCACCCGCATGGGGGACTGGTGGTACTACGCCCGGACCGTCGAGGGCAAGCAGTACAGCATCCAGTGCCGCTGCCCGGTCTCCGACCCCGACGACTGGAACCCGCCGGAGCTGGCACCGGGTGTGGAACTGCCGGGCGAGCAGGTGCTGCTCGACGGCAACGTCGAGGCCGCCGGGCACGAGTTCTTCTCCCTCGGTGCGTTCTCGATCAGCCACGACGGGACGCTGCTCGCCTACTCGGTCGACGTCGTCGGCGACGAGCGCTACACGCTGCGATTCAAGAACCTCGGCACCGGTGAGCTGCTCGCCGACGAGGTCCCCGGGACCGCACCCGGCGCGACGTGGGCGATCGACAACAGCCACATCTTCTACCTCACCGTGGACGAGTCCTGGCGGCCGGACACCGTGTGGCGGCACCGTCTGGGAACGTCGCACACCGAGGACGTCGAGGTCTTCCACGAGTCCGACGAACGGTTCTGGGTGTCGGTGGGCACCACCCGCAGCGAGAAGTACCTGATGATCTGGGTGGGATCGAAGATCACCACCGAGGGCTGGGTGCTCGAATCCGCGGATCCCACCGGCGAATTCCGCGTGCTGCTGCCGCGGCGCGAGGGTGTCGAGTACGGCGCCGAGCATGCCGTCGTCGGCGGCGAGGACCGGTTCCTGGTCATGCACAACGACGTCGTCGAGATGGTGGACGACGCGACGGGTGCGGTCACGCGCGAGAAGGCGGAGAACTTCGTTCTCGCCGAGGCGCCCGTGGACGATCCGTCTGCCCTGCGCACCCTCATCGGGCACCGACACGACGTGCGCCTCGAGGACGTCGATGCGTTCGCCGGGCACCTCGTGCTCGGCTACCGGCGGGAAGCGCTGACCCGGCTCGCGGTGTGGCCGCTGACCGCCGACGGCTACGGCGAGCTGACCGAACTCGAGTTCGACGAGGAACTGTTCGCGGTGGGTCCGGGCGCGAACCCGGAATGGCACCAGCCGATGCTGCGGCTCGGGTTCACGTCGTTCATCACGCCCAGCCGCGTCTACGACTACGTCGTCGACTCCGGAGAGCTGTTGCTGCGCAAGGCCCAGCCGGTGCTCGGTGACTTCGATCCGTCGGACTACGAGCAGCGCCGGGACTGGGCGGTGGCCGAGGACGGCACGCGCATCCCGCTGTCGATCGTGGCCCGCAAGGGTACGCCCGCGAACGCGCCGGCGCTGCTCTACGGGTACGGGTCGTACGAGGCCAGCATCGACCCCGGCTTCTCGGTGGCGCGGCTGTCGCTCCTCGAGCGGGGCATGGTCTTCGCGGTGGCCCATGTGCGGGGCGGTGGCGAGATGGGCCGGCACTGGTACGAAAACGGCAAGACGCTGGCGAAGAAGAACACCTTCACCGACTTCGTCGCCTGCGCCCGGCACCTGATCGACACCGGTGTGACCCGGCCGGACCGCCTCGTCGCCGACGGCGGCAGCGCGGGCGGACTGCTCATGGGTGCAGTGGCGAATCTCGCACCGGAGTTGTTCGCCGGAATCCTCGCGAACGTGCCGTTCGTCGACCCGCTCACGTCGATCCTGGACCCGTCGCTGCCGCTGACGGTGATCGAGTGGGACGAGTGGGGCAACCCCCTCGACAACCCCGAGGTGTACGAGTACATGCGCTCGTACAGCCCGTACGAGAACGTCGAGGCGAAGGACTACCCGGCGATCCTCGCGATCACCAGCCTCAACGACACCCGGGTGCTCTACGTCGAACCGGCCAAGTGGGTGGCCAAGCTGCGCGCCACGAAGACCGGCGACTCGCCGCTGCTGCTCAAGACGGAGATGAGCGCCGGTCACGGCGGCGTGTCCGGTCGCTACGAGAAGTGGCGCGAGGTGGCCTTCGAGTTCGCGTGGGTCCTCGAGACGTCGGGCGCATACCGTCCCTGAAAGGTGTTGTGGCCGACTGCCTGGTGGCCGAATGTCACATCGCGTCGATGACATCGACGCGATGTGACATTCGGTCCCACAGGCCGCCCGCTCAGCGCGGGGCGTAGCGGATCTGCGGCCGGCCGGCGCGGCCGTACTCGGTGTGCCGGGCGGCGACGCCGTCGTCGGCCAGGCGTTCGAGGTACCGCCACGCCGTCACCCGCGACACGCCCACCGCGCTGCCCACCTCCGCGGCCGTGAGCGGCCCCGGCGCTTCCCTCAGGCACCGGGCGACCGCATCGAGGGTGTGCGGCGCGACGCCCTTCGGGGACGAGGCGCGCGGATCGGAGGTCCGCAGCGCCGCCATCGCCCGGTCGATGTCGTGCTGGCCGGCGGCCGCGCCGGACGCGCCCAGCGCCTTGCGGTAGGCCAGGTAGTGGTCGAGTTTGTCGCTCAGGGCAGCGAAGGTGAACGGCTTGAGCAGGTAGAGCACGATACCCCGGGCGACGGCGGTGCGGACGACCTCGAGGTCGCGCGCGGAGGTCACAGCGATGATGTCCGGGCTCGGCCGGGTCCCGCTCAACGCCGCGGCGACGTCGAGGCCGCTCATGTCGGGCAGTCCGATGTCCAGCAGCACCAGATCCACGGGCTCTCCTGCCTTCGCGGCCTCGGCGACGGCACGCAGCGCGTTCCGGCCGGTGTCGGCGACGGCGACCACCGTGAACTGCGGCAGACGATCGACGTACGCGCGGTGGGCGTCGGCGATGCGGGACTCGTCCTCCACGACGAGGACGCGAATCACTGTGCGCTGCCTGCGTGCTCGGTTTGCAAGGGGATCTCGGCGACGACCATCGAGCCCAGCGACGGCTCGGTCCGCAGGGTGCCGCCGTGGCGCGCCACCACCTGCGCGACCAGTGCCAGTCCCAGTCCGTGGTGGTCTGCCTTCGTGGAGTAGCCCCGCGTCATCGCGCGGGCGAGGACCTCCGGCGACATGCCCGGTCCGCTGTCCGCAACTTCGACGATCATGTTCGAATCATCCTGTCGTATCGTCACTTCCACCCACGGTTCGTCGACGGCCCGGGCGGCGTCGATGGCGTTGTCCACCAGGTTGCCGACGAGTGTCACCAGATCGCGGGTGCCGAGGGGGGTCGAGCCCAGTGCGGTGTCGTCGGTGACGGTCAATTCGACGCCGCGTTCGGCGGCGTCGTTGATCTTCCCCAGCAGCAGGGCGACGAGTGCCGGTTCCTGCACCGACGCGGTGAGCCGGTCGATGAGCTGCTGCGACAGGCGCAGTTCCTCCGTCGCGAACGCGACCGCCTCCTCGGGACGTCCCAGTTCGACCATCGTGACGATGGTGTGCAGCCGGTTCGCCGACTCGTGCGCCTGCGCGCGCAGCGCGTCGGCGAAACCGCGAACCGAGTCCAGTTCGCCCAGCACCGTACGTAGTTCGGTGCGATCCCGCAACGTCGTCACCGTGGCGATCCGCCGGCCCTCCCACTGCACCGGGCTCCGGTCGACGACCAGGACGCGGTCCTCGGTGAGGAGTACGTCGCCGCGGGCGTCCGCGTCCGGGCCGGTCACGCGCAGCGCCTCGGGCAGATCGTCCGTCGTGACCGGGCCGTCGCCGAGACCGAGCAGGCGCCGCGCCTCGTCGTTGACGACCTCCACGCGTGCGGGCTCGTCGGTGCCGATCACGATCAGGCCCTCCCCGATCGCGTGGAGGACCGCGTCGTGGTGCTCGTAGAGCCGGCGCAACTCGTCCGGCGCGAGTCCGAGGGTCTGGCGGCGCAGGCGCCGGCTGACGAGCACGGCGCCGCCGGTCGCGACGGCCAGAGCTGCGGCCGACAGACCGAGCAGAGCGGGCAGACCGCGGGCGAACTGGTCGGCGACCCTCGCGCGGGTGACGCCGACGGCGACGAGGCCGACGACCTGTCCGTCGTCGACGATCGGCGCCACGGCCCGGATGGACGGGCCCAGCGAGCCGGCATAGGTCTCGGTGAAGACGGTGCCGGCGAGCGCCGGTTCGATGTTGCCGCTGAACGGCAGACCGATCATCGCAGGGTCGGTGTGGGTGTACCGGGTCCGGTCGGGCGCCATCACGACGATGAAATCGGTGCCCGTCGCCTCCCTGATGCGTTCGGTGCGCGGTTGCAGCACCGCCGTCGGGTCCGGTGTGCGCAACGCCGCCGCCGTCGAGTCGGACCCGGCCAGGGATTCGGCGATTGCGACGACGGTGCGGCGGGTGGCGTCGTCGCTGTCGCGGCGCTCGTCGATCCCGACGAGGACGGTGCCGGCGCCGATGACCAGGGCGAGCACGGCCAGCTGCAGTACCAGCAGCTGACGCGCGACGCTCATCGACGGCCGGTGCGCGGTCGGCGGCACGGGCGTACTCCTTCCGGATGCCGGTGGGTCCGCCTCGTGAGCGCGACATCACCTGAACGAAATGAACGCAATCTTCACCGGGTGAGGCTGCGACACCACCATTTCTATCAGGAACGTGACCGCGATCACGAAGCCCCCGAAACGCCCATCCGAGAGGATCCGCCATGAGCACGTCACCAGACTCCCGGGCACCCGGCGCCACGCCACCGGCCAAGCGCAGAGACCGCACGCACTGGCTCTACGTCGGTGTCATCGTGGCAGTGGTGGCCGGCGTCCTCGTCGGCTGGCTCGCCCCGGACGTCGGCAAGTCGTTCGGTGTCCTCGGCACGATGTTCGTCGACCTCATCAAGATGATGATCAGCCCGGTCATCTTCTGCACAATCGTCCTCGGCATCGGCTCGGTGCGGGCCGCCGCCAGCGTCGGCAAGGTCGGCGGCCTGGCGATGGTGTACTTCCTCGGCAT
This sequence comes from Rhodococcus indonesiensis, assembly GCF_047782815.1. Taxonomy (NCBI): domain Bacteria; kingdom Bacillati; phylum Actinomycetota; class Actinomycetes; order Mycobacteriales; family Nocardiaceae; genus Rhodococcus; species Rhodococcus indonesiensis. Next base: position 973,802 of record NZ_CP180630.1, read on the forward strand.
GTCCACCGTCGCGCTGGGCATCGGCCTGGTGGTGGGCAACCTGCTCGATCCGGGCAGCGGCCTGAACCTGTCCCCGGAGACCGCCGGCGCCGGCGCCGCGCTGGCCGACAAGGCCCACGCCACGGGCGGGACCATGGACTTCATCGCGTCGATCATCCCCACGTCGCTGCTGTCGGCGCTCACCGAGGGCAGCGTGCTGCAGACCCTGTTCGTCGCTCTGTTGGTCGGCTTCGCGCTGCAGTCCCTCGGCAAGACCGGCGAGCCGGTCCTGCGCGGTATCGGCTACGTGCAGAAGCTCGTGTTCAAGATCCTGTCGATGATCCTGTGGCTCGCTCCGATCGGTGCCTTCGGCGCCATCGCCAACGTGGTCGGGCAGACCGGTCTCGGCGCGGTCGTCCAGCTCGGCACCCTGATGATCGGGTTCTACCTCACCTGCGTGCTGTTCGTGTTCGGTGTGCTCGGCTCCCTGCTGCGGATGGTGTCCGGGGTGTCGATCTTCAAGCTGGTCAAGTACCTGGCCCGCGAGTACCTGCTGATCTTCGCGACGTCCTCGTCCGAGTCCGCGCTGCCGCGGCTCATCGCGAAGATGGAGCATGTCGGGGTCGAGCGCACCACCGTCGGTGTCGTCGTGCCCACCGGGTACTCGTTCAACCTGGACGGCACCGCCATCTACCTGACGATGGCCTCGCTGTTCATCGCCGACGCGCTCGGTTCGCCGCTGTCGCTGGCCGAGCAGCTCTCCCTGCTGGTGTTCATGATCGTCGCGTCGAAGGGCGCGGCCGGGGTGAGCGGGGCGGGCCTGGCCACGCTCGCCGGCGGCCTGCAGAGCCACCGTCCGGAGCTGCTCGACGGCGTCGGCCTCATCGTCGGCATCGACCGGTTCATGTCCGAGGCGCGCGCAGTCACCAACTTCTCCGGCAACGCCGTCGCCACCCTGCTGGTGGGAACGTGGACCGGAACCGTCGACCGCGGTCGCGTCCGCGACGTCCTCGCCGGCCGCATCCCGTTCGACGAGGAGACCATGGTCGACGACCACGGCCCGGCCGCCGCGCAGCCTGCCGTCGTGGTCGAGAAGGAGGAAGCGAAGGTCCTGGCGCGCGCCTGACGGGTCCCGCTCGCGGAACCCCTTGTGGCCGAATGTCACACCGGTTCGATCTGATCGAACCGGTGTGACATTCGGCCATACACGCACGCGTGTCAGGCCGGCCGGAACAGGGCTGCGACGTGCGCACCGACCCGTTCGACGAGGTGATCGAAGAAGGCCGGCGGGTCCGTGGCGACGACGATCTCGGCGTTCGGCGGGCGGCCCCACATGCCGGACCAGTCGGCGACGGTGGTGCCGCGGGTGAGCCGGCCGTCGAGTTCGACGTCGACCGTCGCCGGGCGGGTGGTGAAGGGCACCGTTCCGAGGGCGACCGCCGCCGCGAACGGATCGTGGACGTGTGCCAGGAAGCCCTGACCCTGGTCGCGGTGGAATTCCATGTAGAAGCGCAGCGCATCGGACAGGTGCCGCACGATCGGGTTGGACTCCTGCGAGCGCAGACCGCGCGGATCGTCCGGCGAGAGGATCTCGGCCGGGACGCTTCCCGCGGTCTCGGCGAGACGTCGCAGGTGTTCGGGCCGCATAGCAATCGACTCGGTGGTGTCGAGGGAGCACACGATCGGCCGGCGGTCGGGCGTCACGACGGAGAACGCGTCGAACACCGCCTTCGCGGCCTCCGGATCCACCGCGACGTTCCATTCCGAGGTGGGGGTGGTGTTGCCCGGGTAGTTGAACGCCCCGCCCATCACGACCAGACGGCGCAGCCGGTGGGGGAGTTGCGGATCGAGCCGGACGGCCAGCGCCAGGTTGGTGAGCGGACCGGTGACGAGGCCGACGAGTTCGCCGGGGTGCGCACGGGTCAGTTCCACCCACGCCTCGGCGGCACTGCGGCCCGACGGACCGTGACCGGGGGTGGGCAGGTCGGCGTAGCCGACGCCGAGCGGGCCGTGCGTGTCCTCGGTCGTCATCAGCGGCGCGACGAGCGGCGCCTCCGATCCGACGGCGACCTCGATGTCCGGCCTGCCGCACACCTGCAGCCACGCGAGATTGTTCGCGGTCACCTGCGGGACGGGCACGTTTCCCGCGGTGGAGAGCACCGCGGCGATCTCCGCTTCCGGACTCGCCAGCAGGTAGAGCAGGGCGAGCGCATCGTCGATACCGGTGTCGACGTCGGCGACGAGACGGATGGGTTCGGGCACCCGCCCATCCTGCAGCACGTGCCCGTGGTCCGGAACGGCCGGTGCCGCGGACTGCCGCTCAGGCGGGCGGTGTCGTGTCGACCAGGCCCTCGGGGAGGCGGCGGAACATCTCGGCCAGCTGAGGCAGGAAGTCGCGGAAGCCGCTGGTCTTGCGCCAGAACATGCCGATGTGGCGACGCGGGACGGGATCGGCGAACCGCAGCAGCCGGATCTCCGGGGGCTGCGCGACCGGGGTGGTGACGGCCAGGCGTGGCAGCAGGGTCACCCCCACCCCTGCGATCACCATCTGCCGCAGGGTCTCGAGGCTCGTCGCCCGGAAGCCGTTGCGTTCGGCGGCTCCGGTCAGCCGGCACACCTCGAGGGCCTGGTCCCGCAGGCAGTGACCGTCCTCGAGCAGCAGCAGGCTCTCGTCCGCGATCACCGACAGCGGGGCAGGTTCGGGGGTGGCAGCCAGAGGATGGGAGGCCGGGACGGCGAGCACGAAGTCCTCGGAGAACAGGTACTCCTGGTGCAGGTGGTCGTCGTCGATCGGCAGTGCGAGCACACAGACGTCGAGGTCGCCGCGGCGGAGCCGCTCGAGCAGGTCCTCGGTCTTCTCCTCGATCAACAGCAGTTCGAGGTCGGGGAACCTCGCCCGTACCGACGGTACGACGTGCGGGAGCAGGTACGGGGCGAGGGTCGGGAACAGGCCGATGCGGAGCGTGCCCGACTCCGGGTCGGAGAACTGCCGGGCGATCTCGCGGATGTTCGCGGTCTCGCTCAGAATGATCCGGGCGCGCTCCACGATCTGCGTGCCCGCGCCGGTCAGGGTGATCTGACGCGGGCTCCGCTCGACGAGTTCGACGCCGAGTTCCTGTTCGAGCTTGCGGATCTGGGTCGACAGCGTCGGCTGGCTGACGAAGCAGGCCTCCGCCGCCCGGCCGAAGTGGCGATGGTGCGCCACTGCGGCCAGGTACTCGAGATCACGCAGATTCACGACGGACGAACTACCGGACGGTCGCGGCGACCGAGTCCTCGGCCGGGGCGCTGGTACGGATGAGATGGTCGAACGCGCCGAGCGCCGCCGTCGCGCCGGCACCGGCGGCGACGACGATCTGCTTGTACGGCACCGTCGTGCAGTCGCCGGCCGCGAACACACCCGGCACCGAGGTCTGGCCGCGGTCGTCGATCACGATCTCACCGCGCGGCGACAACTCGACCGTGCCGGCGAGCCACTCGGTGTTGGGCAGCAGGCCGATCTGGACGAAGACGCCCTCGAGCTCGAGCGTGTGCGACGTCTCGGTGGTGCGGTCCAGGTAGGTCAGGCCGGTGACCTTGTTTCCGTCGCCGAGGACTTCGGTGGTCGCCGCGCTGACGACGATGTCGACGTTGGGCAGACTGCGCAGTTTGCGCTGCAGCACCTCGTCGGCGCGCAGCACGGAGTCGAACTCGATGAGCGTGACGTGCGCGACGACGCCGGCGAGATCGATCGCGGCCTCGACGCCGGAGTTGCCGCCGCCGATCACGGCGACGCGCTTGCCCTTGAACAGCGGTCCGTCGCAGTGCGGGCAGTAGGTCACGCCCTTGTTGCGGTACTCGGTCTCGCCGGGCACGTTCATCGAGCGCCACCGCGCGCCGGTGGACAGGATCACGGTACGGGCGAGCAGGGAGGCGCCGCTGTCCAGTTCGACCTCGACGAGGCCGCCCTCGGTGGTCGCGGGCACGAGCTTCGCGGCGCGCTGCAGGTTCATGACGTCGACGTCGTACTGACGGACGTGATTGTCGAGCGCGGCGCCGAACTGGGGACCCTCGGTGTAGGGCACGGAGACGAAGTTCTCGATCGCCATGGTGTCGAGCACCTGGCCGCCGAAGCGCTCGGCAGCGAGGCCGGTTCGAATTCCCTTGCGGGCGGCGTAGATCGAGGCGGCCGCGCCGGCCGGTCCGCCGCCGACGACGAGTACGTCGAACGGGTCCTTCTCGGCGATCGCGGCGGCCGCGCGGTCTGCGGCGCCGGTGTCGAGCTTGCCGACGATCTGCTCGAGGCTCATGCGGCCCGAGTCGAACAGCTCACCGTTGAGGTACACCGTCGGTACGGCCATCACCTGGCGCCCGTCGACCTCGTCCTGGAACAGGGCACCGTCGATGGCGACGTGCTTGATGCGCGGATTGAGCACGCACATCAGGTTCAGGGCCTGCACGACGTCCGGGCAGTTCTGGCAGGAGAGCGAGAAGTAGGTCTCGAAGTGCAGTTCGCCGTCCAGGTCGCGGACCTGCTGCTGCAGTTCCTCCGGCTCCTTCGACGGGTAACCGCCGACCTGGAGGAGGGCGAGTGCGAGGGAGGTGAACTCGTGACCGAGCGGGATGCCGGCGAAGCGGACCTCGATGTCGGCGCCGACCCGGTGGATGGCGAAGGAGGGGCGCCGGGCGTCGTCGTCGCGGCGCTCGTGGGTGATCTTGTCCGACATCGCCGCGATCTCGTCGAGGAGGGCGGCGAGTTCGGCGGACTTGGGTCCGTCGTCGAGGGAGGACACGAGCTCGATCGGCAGGGTCAGCCGCTCGAGGAGGGACTTCAGTTGGCCGGCGAGCGAGGCTTCGAGCATGGGTATCTACTCCATCGACGGGTGGGAAGCGGTGATCGGAAGGCGGCACGGCGCCGGGTGGTTCGGCGCTCCGGGAGCGCGGGGCCCGATGTGGGCCGGGCCCCGCGCCGCAGGAATGTCGGATCCGGAGGTGTCAGATCTTGCCGACGAGGTCCAGCGACGGGGCGAGGGTCTCGGCGCCCTCTTCCCACTTCGCCGGGCAGACCTCGCCCGGGTGCGACCGCACGTACTGGGCGGCCTTGACCTTGCGGACGAGCTCGGCGGCGTTGCGGCCGATGCCCTCGGCGGTGACCTCCATGAACTGGACGATGCCGTCGGGATCGACGAGGAAGGTGCCGCGGTCGGCCAGGCCCTCGTTCTCACGCAGCACCTCGAAGTCGGTGCTGATCTGCAGGGTCGGGTCGCCGATCATGGCGTACTTGATCTTGCCGATGGTCTCGGAGGAGTCGTGCCACGCCTTGTGCGTGAAGTGAGTGTCGGTGGAGACCGAGAAGACCTCGACGCCGAGCTTCTGCAGCTCCTCGTAGTGGTCGGCGAGGTCACCGAGCTCCGTCGGGCAGACGAAGGTGAAGTCGGCCGGGTAGAAGAAGAAGATCGCCCACTTGCCCTTGATGTCCTCGTCGGAGACGGAGATGAAACCACCCTCCTGGTAGGCGGTCGCGGAGAAGGGCTTGATCTGCTTGTTGATCAGGGCCACGTTGAACCTCTGTTCGGTCGATGGGGAATCTGACCTTTCGAACACTAACGAGTTTCGATAGATAAGGCCAATCGGTCGAGCCCATTCCATTGATAGCCTGCATCTATCGACCCGATCGACCCGGAGAAACCCCCAGTTGGGCGACGGAATTGCCGTCGACGCGCAGACGCGGTGGGCGACAGGAAGTGACCGATATCACGGCTGGTGGGGGGCGGTATCGGTGACGCGGAAAACCGGGTAGCGCGGGGCCACGGCCGCGAGCTCCGCCGGGGTGGGTTCACCGGTCAGGCCGAAGTACATGTCCGCCTCCCGAGCGATCTTCCGGTGGCCGGGCTGCCGCCCGCCCCGCAGTAGATAGGCGCGGACGATGTCGGCACGGGCGGGGACCGGTATCTCGGCCAGGGTGACCGCCCGGCGTCGGCGACCGCGAGCCAGCACCGCGCGCCCGCCGGCAGCCCGCACGTTGCGGGCCCATTGGGACTGCCCGGCCAGCGACAGCAGGTACTGCTCGCCGTCGTGGTCCAGCAGCACCAGGTTGGTCCGACGCACGACACCGGAGCGGCGGCCGGGGACCTCGAGCGTCACGACACTCCGCGGACTGAGTCGCAGCCGGGTCAGCGCGTGGCCGAGCCACTGCAGCCGCGCGTACAGCGGCGGTGGGGGCCGATACCGGCCCGCTCCGCCGTAGCGGGGCGCGGCCACGGCGGTCCGGAGCCTGCGCAACCGGCCGGCCCGGGGGCGGTCGAGCTGCCGGGCCAGGTGGTGCAGCGCCCCGGTCGTCCCGGTGGTCAGCGGCAGCCCGTGCCCGGGGGCGAGTATCCGCGGCTCCAGTGCCGCCAGGGCAGCGACGGACCGCACGGCCGCCGGCCAGTTCCAGGTGGTGTACCGGGGTGGCCCGGCCGGCCGCTGCCGGCCGGTCAGCACCCCGGTGACCGAGTTCAGGTCCACGGTCGCCGCGGCGTCCCCGGTGATCAGCACGCCGTCGCTGCGCCGCAGGTAGGCCACGTGCCCAGGGGTGTGCCCGGGGGTATGAACCCATTGCCAGTCCGGCAGTCCCGGCACCACGCCCCCCGGCTCCAGCGGGCGCACGACGTCGGTGATGTCGCCTGCCTGCTCGATCCGCGCCCGAGTCCGCCGGGGCAGCAGTCGCATCAGTGGGGCCACCAGCCACCGGTCCAGCGGCATCGGATACTCCTGCCGGTAGCGGCCTGCAGCCATCGGCAGCTCCGCGGGGTGCACATACACCGGCGCTCGCCAGGTCCGGGCCAGCGCTCCGGCCGCCCCGCAGTGGTCCGGGTGGATGTGGGTCAGCACGATCGCCGCCGGTTTCGTGCCCCGGCCGAACAACGACTCTGCTGCCGCGGTGACGGCCTCGGCGCTGCCGGCCCAGGCCGCGTCCACCAGTACCCACGGCGTTCCCGACCCGAGCAGGTAGACGTTGGGGGCGACGGCAGTCCGCCCGGCCCGGAGCAGGTGGACGCCGGGAGCGATCCGGTGCGGTCCGGTGATCATCGGGTGCTCCTGCTGTGGTGATCGTCGACGATCCCGAGTCGGTGGCGTGCTGCCAGGCCCCGAGCCGGTCGCGAGCCCGGGCGGTCGGCAGCGCACGATCACCCCGCCGAAGGGCGGGCGATCCCGACCACCCTTCGGTTCTCTGTCCGGCAGCGCCGTGAACCGATATCCGGTCAGTGTATTCAACCTGCTCGATGTCGATCGACTTCCGCCGGCACACGCTGCCGCCGGAGGCGCGTGCCGGATAGTCGGGCTCCGGGAGGTTGTGCCGATCCACGCTCCGCGCGACCATCGTTCGATGACCGGCCATGTCGAGGTCCGGGCGTACGCCGAGTTGAACGACTTCGTTGCGCCCGAGTCACGGGGCGTCGCGGTGCGGCGACCGTTCCGGAGCCACCAGACGGTCAAGGACGTCGTCGAGGCGATGGGCATACCCCACACCGAGATCGACCTGATCGTGGTCGACGGGGAGCCGGTGGACTTCGCGTACCGCCCGCGGCCGGGTGCCCGCATCGCGGTCTATCCGCTGTTCGAAGCGCTCGACATCGAACCGATCACCCGGCTGCGCCCGGTTCCGCTGCGTGACCCCCGCTTCGTGGTCGACGTGAACCTGGGTCGCCTGGCACGCCTGCTCCGGTTGCTCGGGTTCGACGTGCTCTGGACGTCCGACATGGACGATGCGGAACTGGCGCGGATCGGGAGTGCCCATCAGCGGATCCTGCTGACCCGCGACCGTGGACTGCTCGAGCGCCGGGAGATCACCCACGGGTTGTTCGTGCACGCCGACCGTCCGCTCGAGCAGATCGTCGAGGTCGTGCGCCGACTCGATCTCGGGGCACGGTTCGCTCCGTTCACCCGGTGCCTGCGCTGCAACGGCAGACTCGTCGCGGTGCCCAAGGAGGAGGTGCTCGAGCAGCTAGAGCCGCTCACTCGCCGCTTCTACGACGACTTCTCCCGCTGCACGGAGTGCGGCCGGATCTACTGGGCGGGCTCGCACCACCGGAAACTGGTTGCTCTCGTGCGGGAGATCGGTGCGGAGATCTGACGCGCTCAGATGCGCAGACCGACCTCGACGATCGCCTGGGCGACGGCGCGCACCGGCGCCTGATGGCGGCGCGCGTAGGAGCGGATCAGTTCGAACGCCGCGGCCGGGGTGACGCCGCGGGCCTGCGCGGTGATGCCCTTGGCCTGCTCGACGACGACGCGGGTGTCGAGCGCGGTCTGCAGTTGCGCCGAGAGCTGTTCCTGCTGGCGCAGCTTGTCGGAGTTGACGATGTAACCGGTGGCCATGTCGGCGAACACCTGCGCGGCGGCGAGTTCGTCGTCGGCCCATTCCCGGGGTTGGCGGCAGTAGAGGTCCAGGGCACCGACCTTGACCTCGCCGAGTTGCATCGGGACGCCGGCGACGGCGGCGATCCCGAGCAGCCGTGCCTCGGCGGCGAATTCCGGCCACAGGTCGTCGCGGCCGCGGACATCGGCGACGGCGACGGTCTCGCCGTGGTTGAACGCGTGGGCGCACGGTCCGGCGTCGAATCGCTCCTGGCACCGTTCCATCGCCTCGATCCGGTCGCCGGCGGCGGTGACGAACCGGAGCCGGCCGTCGACGTGCAGAGTCACTCCGGCCCCCGTCAGTTCGAGCACGGAGGTCACCTTGCGCACGACTGCGTCGAGGGCGGCGTCGACCTCGTACGGGGTCAGCAGGCGCTGCGCGAACTTCGACAGTGCAGCGACGAATTCCTCGTGCCGGTAGGCCATCACCACCCCCTGGGCCGCGCGGACGTATCCCGTCGTACTTCAAGTGTTCCCCGAAACGCCGCGATGATGCCGCGAAAGTCCGGATCCGGACCGCTGCACGTTCCCAAGTGGCGCCGAGCGCCTGGGTCCCTAGGATTCGATCACGCGATCCGGGCGCCGCGGACGCGAGCGACGGAGAAGGAGGCTGTGCGATGACCGAGGAAGCCGGCACTCGGGACGTCCCCGACACCGAGGCGGGAGCCGAGTTCCGGTCCAGCTACCGCCACGGCTTCCTGCGGGTCGCGGCCTGCGCGACGCCGACGGCGATCGTCGACCCGGCGGCGAACGCGGCGACGGTGCTTCGGGCCGCCCGGGTCTGCCACGACGACGGGGTCGGGCTCGCCGTGTTTCCCGAACTGACCCTGACCGGGTACTCGGTCGAGGACCTGTCGATGCAGGACACGGTGCTGGAGGCGGCCGAGCGGGCACTGGCGGAGATCGTCGCCGGGTCGGCGGGCCTGCTGCCCGTCCTGCTGGTGGGCCTGCCGTTGCGGCACCGGCACCGGATCTACAACGTGGCGGCGGTCGTGCACCGCGGGCGGATCCTGGGGGTCGCCCCCAAGTCGTATCTGCCGACGTATCGGGAGTTCTACGAGCGCCGGCAGATCGCGCCGGGCGACGACGTGCGCGGCACGGTCCGGATCGCCGGTCACGAGGTCCCCTTCGGTCCCGACCTGCTGTTCGAAGCCACCGATGTTCCCGGTCTGGTGCTGCACGTGGAGATCTGCGAGGACATGTGGGTTCCGATCCCACCCGGCGCGGAGGCCGCCCTGGCCGGCGCCACGGTGCTGGCGAACCTGTCGGGCAGCCCGATCACCGTCGGCCGCGCCGAGGACCGGCATCTGCTGGCTCGTTCGGCGTCGTCGCGCTGCCTGGCCGCCTACGTGTACTGCGCGGCGGGAGCGGGGGAGTCCACCACCGACCTGTCCTGGGACGGGCAGGCAATGGTGTACGAGAACGGGATGCTGCTCGCCGAGACCGAGCGGTTCCCGCGCGCCGAACGGCACGCGGTGGCCGACGTCGATCTCGAACTGCTGCGCAACGAGCGCACCCGCATGGGCACCTTCGACGACAACCGGCGTCGCCACGCGGACCGGCTCGACGCGTTCCGCCGCATCGCGTTCACCCTCGCGCCTCCACTCACCGACATCGGGCTGCGACGCCGGGTCGAGCGCTACCCCTTCGTGCCGTCCGATCCGGCTCGCCTCGAGCACGATTGCTACGAGGCCTACAACATCCAGGTCGCGGGGCTCGAGCAGCGCCTGCGCGCGTTGAGTGGTCCGAAGTCCGGCGGCCCGAAGGTCGTGATCGGCGTGTCCGGCGGACTCGATTCCACGCACGCGCTCATCGTCGCTGTCAAGGCGATGGACCGGCTCGGCCGTCCGCGCGAGGATGTGCTCGCCTTCACCCTCCCGGGGTTCGCGACGAGCGACCGGACCCGGGAGAACGCGCGCAGGCTGTGCCACGCGCTCGGGGTGACGCTCGAGGAAATCGACATCACCCGTGCCGCACACGTGATGCTCGAGGACCTGGGGCACCCGTTCGCGCGCGGGGAGCAGGTCTACGACATCACGTTCGAGAACATCCAGGCCGGGCTGCGCACCGACTATCTGTTCCGGGCCGCGAACCAGCGCGGTGGACTGGTGCTCGGGACGGGGGACCTGTCGGAGATCGCGCTGGGCTGGTCGACGTACGGCGTCGGGGACCAGATGTCGCACTACAACGTCAACGCCGGGGTGCCGAAGACCCTCGTCCAGCATCTGATCCGCTGGGTCGTCTCCTCCGGACAGTTCGACGACGGCGAGCCGGCCGGCAATGCGGTCGGCGCCGTTCTCGAGGCCGTCCTGGGCACCGAGATCAGTCCCGAACTGGTCCCGGTCGGGGAGGGGGAGACACCGCAGAGCACCCAGGTCACGATCGGTCCGTACGACCTGCACGACTTCTTCCTGTTCCAGGTGCTGCGTTTCGGGTTCCGGCCGTCGAAGATCGCCTATCTGGCGTGGCAGGCCTGGCACGAGACCGGTGCCGGGGACTGGCCGTCCGGCCATCCCGCGCATGCCCGCCGCGCGTACGACCTGCCCGAGATCCGGCGGTGGCTCGGCGTGTTCGTCCAGCGGTTCTTCGCCTTCAGTCAGTTCAAACGGTCCGCGATGCCGAACGGACCGAAAGTTGCTGCCGGTGGCTCGCTCTCACCGCGCGGGGACTGGCGCGCGCCCTCGGACGCGTCCGCGCGCATCTGGCTCGACGAACTCGAACGGGAGGTGCCACACGACTGCTCAGGTGCCGAGGAGGCCGGTCAGCGGTGAGTCGGCTCGCCGCCCGTGCATCGCTGCCGAGATGCCGTCGAGGATGTGCTCGAGGACGGCCGCCGACGTGGCGAAGTTGATGCGCACGAACGCTTCTGCCGAAGGTCCGAAGGGTCTGCCGCCGTCGACCAGCACCCGGCCGAGGTCCCGGATCCGGCGGACCGGATCGTCGACGGCCGCAGCCGAGACATCGACCCAGGTGAGGTAGGTGCCCTCCGGCCGATGGTGGCGGGCTTCCGGCAGGTGCTCGCGCAGCGCGGCGTCGACCCGCCGGCGGTTGCGGTCGAGCACCCGGAGCAGGGTGTCCTGCCAGTCCTGGCCGTGTCGCCATGCGGCCAGGGTGCCGAGCACCGCAGGGGTCGAGACGGTGCCGTACAGGTCGGGCGGTTCTCGGTCCCGCACGGCGAGCAGTTGCTTCGACCCGTAGTGCGCGACGGCACAGCGCAGTCCGGCGATGTTGAATGCCTTGCCGGCCGAGGTGAGGGTGATCGTTCGAGTCCCCGCGTCCGGACCGATCGACGCGAACGGGATATGCCGGTGGGGCGCGTAGATCAGCTCCGCATGGATCTCGTCGCTGACCACGAGCAGGTCGAACTCGGCGGCAAGTTCGGCGATGCGGGTGAGTTCGGGACGGGTGTGGACGCGTCCGGTCGGGTTGTGAGGGTCGACCAGGACGAGCACTTTCGGGCGCTCGGCGACGAGCGAGGCCCTGAGCGTGTCGAAGTCGAGCCGCCACCCCTCCTGGGTGTCGACGAACGGGAATTCGACGGTCCTGCGGCCCATTGTCGCGATCGTGGCCAGGAAAGGCGGGTAGTTCGGGGTCTGGATGACGACGCCGTCGCCACGCTCGGTGTGCAGGTGCAGGATCAACTGCAGTGCCTGGATGAGATCGGTCTGCTCCCGTACGTCGGCGGGGTCGACGGTCCATCCGTACCGGGACTGCATCCGCCGGGCGAACTCCGCGCGGAGCGGGGTGCCGCCGGCCCAGTCGGGGTAGCCGAGTTCGCCCGACCGGGCCGCGTCGCACAGCGCGTTCCCGATCACGGGGGCGATCGGGAAGTCCATGTCGGCCACCCAGGCCGGGAGGGCGCCGGCGCGGACGGCGCGTGCCCACTTGACGCCGGTCCGGCGAGCGAGATCGCCGATATCGAGGTCGTCGAATCCGGGATGACGGCCCTCCGGCGTGGGTGACGCTTCGGTCATCGGTGAGCCCCGGGCCGAAGACGCCTGCGATGCGGCGATCCCCGTCCGGTCGGCGTCGTTCGTCGTCGGGTGGCCGAACGGTCCATGCAGTGAGTGTGCCCGCCCCGCGGACCGGACGGGGTCGAACCCGGCATCCGATCCGGTGCCGTTGCTCCGTCACACCAGGCGGTGGCGAGGGTGCTGTCGCGTCGGCCGGTCGTTCAGCCACGACGTAAGGTGCGGCCGTCGGGCAGGGTTCGGCCGCTCAGCAGCGCCACCAGGCGTCCGCTGTCGGCCCGCACCACCTCGCCACTGCCCCAGGCCCAGTCGGTGTTGTCGGCTTCGAGCCGGACCTCGGTCAGGTCGACACCGAACAGCGCGCCGTTCGCGGCGGTGAGCTGGTCGAGGACGGCTACCACGGCCTCGGTCGGCGCCACCGTCGGCCGATCGAGCGCGACCGTGACGTCGAGGGAGTGGATCACTGCGTGGCTGAGTGCACCGGCCGCCCCGCCGCCCGGCGGCTGCCACGAGTGCAGCAGCGGTGACCGGAGTTGGGCCAGGTGCTCGGAGACCGGCAGGACGGCGTCGCGGGCGGCCACGGTGTCCGACAGCACGGTGAAGTCGCCGCCCGCCGCCGCCATCTCGGCTCCGAACTGCCCGGGTGTGAGCCGTGCCGGCATGGTCACGTGGGCGACCACGTGGCGAACCTGCCACTTCTCGCAGAGCGAGGGTGCGTCCCAGGTCTCCGCGGGGACGGAGGCGAGCAGGTCGGCCAAGCCGCCGTACGTCGGCGCTACCCCGGATTGCAGGTTCACAGTCGGTTCCCTTTCAGTCGGTGGGGCAAGGTGATCGTCGAATTCGTGCTGCGAGAGTTGAGACTCCGCGGGCCGGACGAACTCATCGGGGGAACGGGGGCGTGCTCAGGCGAGGACGTTGTCGTGCAGGTAGTTCGCCAGCTGGGTGCGGGAGCGGACACCGAGTTTTCGGTACAGCCGTCCCAGATGCATTTCGATGGTCTTGACGCTGAGGAAGAGCTCCTCGGCGATCTCCCGGTTGGTGCCGCCGTGCGCGGCGAGCCGGGCCACCTGCAGTTCCTGCGGGGTGAGCCGGTGCCCGGCAGCGGGTGCGGACCCGTCGACCGGCCGGCCGACGGCGCCGAGTTCCGTCGCGGCCTGCGCGGCCCACGTACGGGCACCGATGTGCCGGAACGCGACGAATGCCGCCTCCAGGTGTTCGCGTGCATCGCGCCGACGCCCGGCGCGGCGCAACCGCTCGCCGAAGCACAGGGCGGTCCGGGCGGTGTCGAACGGGGAGGGTGAGCGTGCGTGCAGGTGCAGGGCCCGGGTGAACCACGCATTGCATTCCGCGTCGTCGCCGATCAGGGCCCGCGCCCGGCAGACGAGAGCCCCGAGCGCGTCGGGCAGTCCGAGGTCCGGGAGCAGGCGCAGCTGTTCGCGGACCGCGTCCGGGATCTCTCGTCCCGTCCGGACGTACGCTTCGATCAGGTCGGCGGACGACGCCCGGGTGAGAAGGAGGTCGTCCGCGCCGCCAAAGGGCCGACGGTTCGCCTCCTGCAGAAGAGAGAGGGCGCGGTCGGGCCGATTCAGGCTCAGTTCCAGCAGCCCGAGCGCATCCAGGGCGTCGCGGTGCATCTCGCCCGGGCCGATCCGCTCGCGGATCCGCAACGACTGGGCGGCGTGCGTCCGGCAGGCCTGTTCGTCACCGAGCTGCGCCTCGAGTTCCGCCAGGCATCCGAGGGCCGCGCACAGCACGAGCAGCTCACCCGTTCGGGCGGCCAGTTCGACGGCCTCGGTGGCCGCGCGACGACCGGAGTGCAGACGTCCGAGGCGACTGTCGGTCAGCGCCGTGACGTACAGGGCCAGGGGCAACTGACCCCAGGCGCCTTCGGCTCGGAGCCGGTGCACCAGCGGCTCGAGCACCCGCCGCGGGTCGCCGTCCTCCCCGTGCCAGGCCACGGCGCCCAGCTCCGCCAGCAGAACCCATTCGACGTCGGCGTCGGCACCCGACCGCGCCAGCGCCTCGGCATCCTGCAGCCAGCGCACCCCGTCGGAGGTGTTGCCGGACATCGACAGCGCGCTGCCGATCACGAACGTGCCGAGCAGTGCCGTGTCCGTGTCCCGGGGTGGCGCGGCTCGGATCGCCCGGCGGGCGAGCCGCAGCGCCCCTTCCGGCTCGCCGCAGACGAGCGCTCCCTCCGCCGCCAGGGCCAGCAGGTGCGCACCGCGCGCCGGACCGAGGTCGGCGGCACTCGTCTCCCATAGTCGGCGTGCGACACACGCTGCGCCCGTGTGCAGTTCGACCCGTCCACGGATGCTCGCGCCCACGGCACGCAGCTCCGGATCGGTGGTGTGATCCTCGGATCGGTCCAGCAGTCGCAGCGCCGTCGTGCTGCGACCCGCGCGCCGGGCCGCGTCGGCTGCGGCGCACAGGCGCCGGGCCGTGCCCGGCTCGTCGGCGGAGAACGCGGCGGCCTGTTCCATGACGACCGCGACGGCTGCGCATCCGCGGCGTTCCGACGTCAGCCGCGCGGACTGTTCGAGTTCCCGGGCGGTGTCCTCGTCCGGGGCGAGGGTGGCCTCGGTCAGGTGCCACGCACGACGATCCTGCCGAGCCGGATCGGTGAGCCGGTCGGCCACCGCGCGGTGCAGCGCTCGCCGTCGTGTCGGGGACAGATCGCAGACCGCGGCGCTCCGGATCAGCGGATGGGGAAAGGACAACCGGCCGCCCCCGAACGAGGCCAGCCCGGCGTCCTCGAGTGCCGCCAGGGCACGACGGTCGATCCCCAGGTCGGTCAGGACGGCGGACACCACCGGCAACCCGTCGTCGGCGGCCACGGCCGCGACCTGGAGGGCGTGGCGCGTCGCACCGTCCAGCGCGGCGATACGGGTGCCGAAGATGCCGGTCGCGGCGGTTCCGGCGCGGACCGGGAGGCGCAGTGGCCGGGTTCCGGCGAGTTCGTCGGCCGAAAGAGTGCCGGCCAGTTCCACGAGTGCCGACGGGTTGCCGCCCACCTGCGCGGCCGCCGCCGACACCACGTCGTCCGGGAGCCGCCGCCCCAGGACCGCGGCCAGCAGCTGCCCGGCCGCGACGTCGTCGAGTCCTCGCACCACCGACGTCTCGAGGCCGGCCGGACCCCGCGGTTCGCGGGTGGCGACAAGTATCCCGATCCGCTCGGTGCGCAGCCGCCGAGCGACGAAGACGACGGCGTCCAGAGTCGGCCGGTCCAGCCACTGCGCATCGTCGACGAGCACCAGCAGCGGCGTGCTGCAGGCGGCTGCCGTCAGCGTCCGCAAGAACTCGGCGCCCACCGCGAAGCGGTCCTCCGGGTCGGGGATCTCACGCTCGGCGGAGCCGCGCAGCGCCCGGGGTGCCGGCGCCGCGTGGGCCGGCATCACCGTCAGCAGCCGTTCGAGTGCCGCGAGGGGGAAGGACGTTTCGGCCTCCGCGCCCGAGACCGCCGGCACCCGGAGTCCGCCGGAATGATCGCGGGCGTAGTCGAGGAGAGCGGTCTTGCCGATGCCCGCTTCGCCGCTCAGGACCAGCGCACCACCCGCTCCCTGCCGGAGGGCGGCAAGCAGCCGATCGATGCGTGCGCATTCCGGTCCCCGCCCGAGCAGCACAGATTCACCGTAGCCCCGGGCCGGGGCCGGAACCCCTCTTCTCAACCGAAATGGAAGCACCGGACGCCCGGCTCCACCGAAACGAGACCCGTCGGTACGGGGCGGGGAGGTCCGCGGCACGCTCGTTCGCGTCCCCTGATACGTAGGCCCTGATACGTGGGCCCTGATACCGGGCGTGATGCCCGGCTGAGGGGTAGGCGCGCAGTAGGGTCACTGCGGTAACGGGGAGCGCTGTGACATGAAGTGAGGGGCCCATGTCGGTGTCCGAGATGATGTCGCCGGGAACTCGTGCCTTCTGGGACCGGAGTTTCGCCGGGCGGTTGTCGTTGTTCGAGGCGCTGCGTGCCCGGCCGGCGATCGAGTTCCACGCCGAAGTCACGGGTCCGGGTTTCTGGTCGGTGGTCGGCTACGACGACGTGGTCGCGGTGAGCCGTACCCCGGAGCTGTTCTCCTCGGCACAAGGTTTCACCATCGACGACGTCCCAGCCGAGATCCGCGAGTTCGCGATGTCGATGATCGCGATGGACGATCCCCGCCACCGGAGCCTGCGCTCGATCGTGCAATCGGCGTTCACCGCGGCCTCGGTCCGCTCGATCACCGACCGTATCCGCGGGCATGCCCGCCGGATCGCCGCCGATCTGCCGCGGGGGGAGGTGTTCGACTTCGTCGACCGAGTCGCCGGCCGGTTGCCGGTGCAGGTGATCTGCGAATTGCTCGGCATCCCCGACCCGGATCGGCCGCGGATCGTCGACCTGGCGGGCGAGGTGATCCTCGGGGGCGGGGAGGACTTCGCGACCGCGCCCGGGGGTGCACTGGGACTGGCCCAGATCTACGGATACGCCCTGGATCTGGGGGAGAGGCGCAGGACCGAGCCGGGTAAGGACCTGACCTCGACGTTGATGACCACCGTCGTCGACGGACGGTCCCTGACCCCGTCCGAGTTCGGCTCGTTCGTCATCTTGCTGCTCACCGCCGGTTTCGACACCACCCGGCAAGCGCTGGCATGGGCGCTGCACCTGCTCAGCACGCACCCCGACCAGCTGCGGCTGCTACGCACCGAATTCGCCACCCGCATCGACGGCGCGATCGACGAGGTGATCCGGTACGCCTCCCCGGTGCCGTACATGCGCCGCACCGCCACCGTCGACACCGAACTCGGCGGCGCCCGCATCCGGGCGGGGGAGAAGGTGGTGATGTGGTACCTGTCCGCCAACCACGATGCCACCGTGTTCACGGACCCGGACCGGTTCGACATCACCCGCCCGAACGCCGGCAGACATCTCGGGTTCGGCGCCAAGGACATCCACCACTGCCTCGGTGCCCATCTCGCCCGCACCGAGTTGCGGGTGATGCTCGAGGAACTGCTCTCCGCCCACCCAGGGATCCGCGCGGTCGGCGAGCCCGAACTGCTGTTGTCGGCGTTCGTCAGCGGCCTCGGCTCCCTGCCGGCACGCGTGTGAGACCGGCCCGGATCCGGTCCGCCGCGCCAGGTGCCCTCCCGCCTGCACCCAGGTTCCGGCGTCAGGCGGCCCGCGCTCGCCGCTGTCGGCGCGTCGTTGCGGTTCCGAGGTGGGGCGGCCGGCCTTGCGCCCGGCAGTACCTGACGGCACCACAGTTCGGATGTCACCTGTTCCCATCAGTCCCGACCACCTTCGGCGTGGTTTCGGCCGGCGGTGGCTGGTTACGCATCGTCCAGCGCGTGGGCGTGATCCGCCGCAAAACGTGCCCGGCCCCTGGACGGCTGTGGTCGTTTCTCGTCCTCGCTCTTGTTCGTGTGGTGCGGCGTTTCCTCGTCCTCGTCTTTTCCGTGCTCCGGTTCCTCGCCGACAGTGGAGTCCGCAGTGTGCTGCGGGTGAGTATGCCCGCGACGGCCGATCCTCTTCACCCCCGCGGCCAGGTGCCCGCCGCCGGCGACGACGTTCGCGCCGCGCGACCGGAGGCGGTCGCGGAGCGAACCGACGTGCTCGCCGGTGGCCTCGACCGTGGCGGCCGCCGTGTCGAGTAGCTCGTCCCGAACCGAGTCGCCGAGTTTCGTGATCTCCGGTGACGAGGCGAGGAACTCGGCTCCTTCTGCGAGCAGATCCTGAGGCCCACTGGGGGACCGCCCGCCCGCTCGGGCGATCTTCACGGCCAACTTCAACTGGCGCGTGCGTCCCAGCAGGTATCCGGCGCCGACCGCAGCGGCAACCTCGACTCTGGTTTTGGTTTTCGCGATTTTCATGATCGAACCCACTTGCTGTGTGTCGTCGCCGCGCACTGCCTCGGACGTCGGAGCATGTGGGCGTAGGACGCGTCGGTGCGCGCGGGCATATACCCCTGATTACCCCGCGTCCCAGGTCAGCAATCACGAACTCCATCGGAAGCCCCGCAACGCCTCAGTAGAGAAGGAACCGTGCAGGACACCGCTGTTCGATCCGATCCCGGATCGGGACAGCGGCCGTGAAGCCGGAGTGAGACCGCGTCGGGCGACGAGGCGCGGGAGCTGTACCGGACGACGCTCACCGAGCTCGGCGTCGCTGGGGAGGTGTGCAGGGGGCTCGAACGAGGTGGCATCGAGCGGAGCGGGGGTCCGGCACCGAGACGTCGGGACGTGGCGACATGTCGCCGGGATGCAGGGTTTTCCCCGTCGCCGCCGCCGAGTTCGTCGGCAATTCTGATACACAGCCGATCCATCTCCGTGCCGTCGGCGCACACCGGTCGCGGCACGAGGCGCAAGGAGAAACATGATGAGCAGGAATACGTTTCGTGCGGCAGTAGCAGCGACCGCCATGGCCCCCATGATCGCCCTCGGTACCGGAGCCGCGACCGCGGCACCGGCCGTGCCCACCGCACCCGCCCCCGTCGCCGAGTTCGTGCAGCCGGCGGTGCTGGGTCCGCTCGGTGTCGTCTGTGTTCCGTTGATCTTCGTTCCGGTCGTCGGAGTGCCCCTGTTCGTGGTCTGCCTCGTCTGACCCCGGAGCGACGTCCCGTTGCGGCGACCCGGCCGGGCCGCCGCAACGGGACGGGCGTGCCTACCGAGATGCGCAGCCGGTATCCCGGTAGCTCCTCCCCGACTGTCGTGTACCGAGACGGCCGCTGGGTATCCGGTGGATCGCCGGCCTCGGCGCGGCGCCCGACACCGACCACGGGAGGAAACGAACAGTGACCGACTTCGGCTACACCATGCTCTGCGAGCAGTCCCGGCCCGACCACCTCGTCCGCGACGTGCAGATGGCGGAGCAGGCCGGCTTCGATTTCTCGGTGATCAGCGACCACTACAACCCGTGGCTGGAGGAACAGGGACATTCCGGATACGCGTGGTCCGTCCTCGGCGCCGCGGCGCAGGCCACCGAGCGGATCCCGCTGATGACCTACGTGACCTGCCCGATCCTGCGCTACCACCCGGCGGTGGTGGCGCAGAAGGCAGCGACGATGCAGATCCTGTCCGGGGGCCGCTTCCGCCTCGGACTGGGTGCGGGGGAGAACCTCAACGAGCACGTCGTCGGCAAGGGCTGGCCCGCCGTCGGCACCCGGCACGAGATGCTGGCCGAGGCCGTGGAGATCATCTCGGCACTGTTCGACGGGGGGAACGTGAACTTCCGCGGCGACTACTTCGACGTCGAGTCCGCTCACCTGTACGACCTGCCCGAGGACAGGGTGCCGATCGGGATCGCCGTCTCCGGTCCGCGGTCGTGCTCCCTCGCCGGGGAGAAGGCCGACCTCATGGTCGCCACCGAACCCGAGCCGGACCTGACCCGGATGTTCGACGAAGCGGGGGGAGCGGGCAAACCACGAGTCGGGCAGATCGCCGTCTCCTACGACACCGACCGGGACGCGGCTGTGCAGCGGGCACACGAGCAGTTCCGATGGTTCGGCCTCGGCTGGAAGGTCAACCCGGATCTGCCCGCACCGTCCTCGTTCGCGGCCGCGACCCAGTTCGTGACGCCCGAACAGGTCGGGGCGCAACTGCCGTGCGGCGACGACATCGACGAGTACGTCGACAAGGTCCGGCCGTTCGTCGAGGCGGGGTTCACCGAGGTCGCCCTCGTCCAGATCGGCGGTGACCGGCAGGAACCGTTCATCCGGTGGGCCGAACGGGAACTGCTGCCGGCGCTGCGGAGTCTGCTGCCGGGCTCGTGAAACGCGGGCGGCTCCCACCGCGATGGTCTCGGTAGAAGTCAGTTTTCGCTGACGCCGCAGACCTCGGATCCGTGTGGTCCCGAGACCGCAACCGACGGTCGTCCGGCGTCGAAGGGTGCCGAGATGAACGTCGAAACGCGCGTAGCCGGACTGCGTCAGTGGCGCACCGATCGTCTCGAGGACCTCGTGGCCGAGCTCGAACGCACAACCGATCCGGCCCTGCCGTGTTCGGCCCGCGACGTCGCGCGTACCGAGCTGGCGTCGCGCCGGGAGGGTGGAACGGTGGACTGGGTGTGCCGGGTCAGGACCCAGCCCAGGTCCGGCAGTCGTTCGGCGCTGCTGACCCTGGCGTTGCCCATCAGGCTGTCGGAGCCGGAGGTGCGTCACGCGGCCCTCGCCCGTGCCCGCGAACTGTTCGGGTCCGACGTCGTCGTCGACAGCGTGCAGTTCGGCAACTGAGGAAGTTCCCCGGAACGCTCAGGGACCGAGCCGCACCGCCGAGATCAGACCGGAGACGGTGGCGGCGGTACCGACCGCGACGAAGCCGGTGACCATGGTGGCGACGGCCCCCGCGGAGACCACGGTGCCGAGCACGCTACCCAGCCGCGGACGCAGGCCGGGCATCGTGCGGGCCGGGGCCGGGTCGTCGAGGCGTATCGGGTGGGGCGCCGTCGCGGGCGGCAGAGCGAAGAGAGGATCGGTTCGGTGGGCGAAGTTCTCGGACATCAGTGTCTCCCCGTCCGTCGTTGACACTTTGTGCGTCCAGTGTCGCGGCGGTGGGTCTCCGGCAGATGGCCGCATTTTGAACTCTGGGTTTCGTGGAGCAGGCCTGCACGCGCCCGGACGCCGGCCACCGCCCCCTGCGCGGTGACCGGCCGCCGGTCCGCATCCCCACTCGACGTTCCGGCGCGATCCCCTCCGAGGAGGGGCCGGGAGCGACGGCTCCGGCTGCACGAGAGTGCGGCCTGTCCGACAGCCTCCCTCGTGTGCAACGCATCGGAGCCTGCCGCGGTGCCGGAGTGAGGGCCCGCGAACGGGGTGAAACCGGGGGTGAATTTCGAGCACCCGGCTCGGACGAGAGGACGGCGCCTCGGACGCCGTCCCGGGGACCCGGGCATTCGGGACCGGCCCTGCGATCCGTGCCGATCCTCGACATGCATAATGACCGCAGCGTTGCTGACGCCCATGCAGGGAAAGTCCGGTCCGAGTCCGGCGCTGACCCGCAACGGTAGACCGTCCACCCGACGGTGAGCCCGATCGCCTGCATGGACGTGCGCGACTCCGGTATTTCGTCGTGGTCTACGAGATGGAGTCCAGCAGGGTAGTCGGTGACCTCTGTCCGGGGCCGCTGCCGTGCCGGAGTCTGCCTCGTGCCACCTGAGCAGAGCACGAGGTCCCATGCCCGTCGACTTCCGCCGTCCCGCCCGCGATGCCGCGGCGGCTCTCGCCGTCCTCACCGTCGCCACCGCGGCCCTGACAGGCTGTTCGCGTGGTGCCGACACCGACACCGGCGCCGGCCCGTCCGCCGCGGCCTTCGACGAACCGGTCTCGATCACCAATTGCGGTCGCACCGCCACCTACGACGCGCCTCCGCAGCGGATCGTGTCGATGAACGACCACGTCACCGAAACCCTGATCCAGATGGGTGTGGGGGACCGCATCGTCGGCATGGGGTACGGCGAGAAGGACGACCCGCTCCCCGAGACGGCCGAGCAGTTCCGGGCGATCCCGTCGCTGGCCGCCGAGTACCCGACGTACGAGCAGATCCGCGACCTCGAACCGGACCTGGTCGTCGGCGGGATGCGCAGCGCATTCGACGACAAGACCGGCCGGGGTCGGGACACGCTCGAGCAGGCGGGTATCCACACGTTCCTGTTCTCCGAGTACTGCGGTGCCGGGTTCTCCGATATCGCCTTGCTGGAGAACGACTTCGCCCAGCTCGGCGCTCTGCTCGGTGCCGAGGAGCAGGCCGCGGAACTGACCGAGTCGATCACCGCCGAACTCGACGCGGTACGTGCCCGGCTGGAGCAGGCCGGCGTCGCACCCGTGCGCACCTTCTTCTACGACTCCGGCGAAGCCGAGCCGCTCTCGGTCGGTGGCGTGGGCATCGGCAACCTCATCGCCGACTACGCCGGCGCCGACAACATCACCGCCGAAGGCCCGAAGCCGTACTTCACCACCGGCTGGGAGATCGTCGGTGAGCGTGCGCCCGAGGCGATCGTCGTACTCGACTACGGCGCGACCAGCGCTCAGGACAAGATCGCCTATCTGAAGAACCAGCCGATCGTGGCCACCACGCCCGCCGTGCGTAACGACCGTTTCGTCGTCGTGCCGCTCGACGACTTCTTCGAGAGTTCGCGCATGGTCGACTCGGTCGCGACGATCGCCCGCGGACTGCACCCGGCCGCGTTCCCGGACGCGCAATGACCTCCGCCGGCACCCTGACCGGCCCCTCGTCGCCGCACGCGCCGGCCCCGGCGGTCCGGGAGAGTGCCGGGGGCGCGCCACATCGTTCACTGTGGCTGATCCTGCCGCCGCTGCTCGCCGCGCTCGTGCTGGCGCTGGCGGGCGCCGTGTCGCTGGGCACGGTGAACATCCCCTTCGGCGACGTGTGGGCGATCGTCGTGCACCGCCTCGCACCGGGAACCTTCACGCCGTGGTGGACCGCGGCGCGGGAAGCGATCGTCGTCGACTCCCGCCTGCCCCGAGCGTTGACGGCCGCCGTCGTCGGTGCCGCGCTCGCGATCGCCGGCGTGGTGGCGCAGGCGGTGACCCGCAATCCGCTCGCAGATCCCTATCTGCTGGGCGTGTCCTCCGGTGCCGGGTTCGGGGTGGTGCTGGTGACGGTCCTGGGTGTCGGTGGCGGCGCACTCGGTGTTTTCACCCTGCCGTTCGCGGCCTTCCTGGGAGCCCTGGTCCCGCTGGCCGGTGCGGTCGCGGTCAGTGTGCGCGCCCACGCCGTCACCGCGATCGTCCTCGTCGGCGTGGCGATGTCGATGGTGTTCTCCGCGGCGACCACCTTCACCCTGCTGGTCCTCGGCGACGACCATCAGCTTGGCACCGTGATGCGTTGGCTGGCAGGAGGATTCGGGGATGCGACCTGGTCGATGCTGACCGTGCCCGCACTGGTCCTGCTCGTCGTCGGCGGCGGCGTCCTGCTGTGCGGCCGCCAGCTGAACCTGCTGCTCGTCGGCGACGACGGGGCGACCGCGCTGGGACTGGACGTGCGGCGGTTCCGCATCCTGATCCTGCTCGCGGTCTCGCTGCTCACCGCCGCGGCAGTGGCGGTCTCGGGGACCGTCGGCTTCATCGGACTGCTGATCCCGCACGTCGCCGGTCACCTCGTCGGCCGCAACAGCGTCCGGTCGATCCCCGTGGCGGCGGTGGCCGGAGCACTCGCGCTGGTCCTGGCCGACGTCGTCGCCCGCTCGGTCAGCAGCTCGACCGAACTACCGGTGGGGGTCGTCACCGGCCTGCTCGGGGCACCCGCCTTCCTCGTCATGCTGTGGCGCAGTTACGGGCGGGCCCTGTGATCCGCCTGCGCGCCACCGGGGTCCGTGCCCGGCTGGGCGAACGCATCGTTCTCGACGGGGTGGACCTCGACGTGGCGGCGGGCCGGGTACTCGCCCTCGTCGGACCCAACGGCAGCGGCAAGACGACCCTGCTGCGTGCCTGTTACCGCGCGGTGCCGGTCGGGGCCGGCGCGATCACCGTCGACGACCGGGACGTCACCGACATCAAGCGCCGCTCCCTCGCCCGTCTCGTCGGGGTCGGCGTCCAGGAACCGGTCGCGCTCGGCGGGACGACCGTCCGCGAATCGGTGCGGCTGGGACGCACCGCCCGACGCGGCTGGCTCGAGCCGTTCGGCGACGACGACCGGGCGGTCGTCGAGGACGTGCTCGGCCGGCTCGGGCTGCTGCACCTCGCCGACCGCGACGTGCTCGCCCTGTCCGGGGGAGAGCGCCAACGTGTCTCCATCGCCCGGGCCCTGGCCCAGCAACCCCGGGTGCTGCTGCTCGACGAGCCGACCAATCACCTGGACCTGCGTCACCAGCTGGCCGTGCTGGAGCTACTGCGCAGCCTCGCCTCGGACGGGCTCGCCGTCCTGGTGACGCTGCACGACCTGCGGCTGGCGACCGAATACTGCGACCGCATGGCGGTGCTGGACCACGGGTCGGTGGTCGCCGAAGGAACTCCGGAGGACGTGCTGCGACCCGCACTGCTCGCGGAGGTCTTCGGTGTCCGCGCCCAGGTGGGTGTGGACCGCGACGGCCGGCGCACCCTCGACGTCCGGGGGCCGGCCGATGCCTGACAGCCACCCCGACGCCGTGGCGCGTGCCTATGCCGCGGCCCGGTCCCTGCTCGGCGACTTCGCGCATACTGTCGACCTCGGGTCCGTCGTCGTCCGGGGCGCGGTCACGACCGATCCGCACTGGCTGGCCGAACGGGTCCGCGACACCGGGCGCAGATGGAACTGCCCCGACCCGCGGGTCGCCGGCACGCTCTGGTGGTACTCGGCCAGTTCGACACTCGTGGCCGGACCCGTCGCGATGCTCCTCGCCACCGGCAGCGCCCCCGACCCCGACCCGGCCCGGTGGCGCTGCACGCTGCGGCCGGACGGCTACCTCGGCGCGGTACGGTCCTCGCACCTGCTGACCGGGGCCGACGCCTTCGCGCGTGCTCTCGGGCCGGCGCTGTCGGCGATCGTCTCGCCGCTGGCGGGGGTGTCGGGTGTCTCGGAGCGGGCGCTGTGGGCCGTCGCGTCCGACTCGATCGCCAATCGCGCTCTCGACGCCGGGCGTGCCGCCCACCGCGCCGAGGACGGATGCGCCCTTGCCGCCGTGCTGTCCGTACCGCCGCTGATGCCACCGCGTTTCGTCGACGTGGGGCCGACCGGGACCGTGACGGCGGCGCCAGGCTCGCCGGAATCGGGACGGCGTTTCGTGCGACGCAGCTCCTGCTGCCTGATCTATTGCGCGACCGACAGCGACAAGTGCACGAGCTGTCCGCGCCGGGCACCGGCCGACCGCGACGCGGCGTTGCGGCGGTACGTCGCCGCACGGACGTGAGGCGGATCAGGTCGTCGCGAGCGCGATCAGCGCGATCAGCGCCGGCGCGCACTGCGCCGCGGCACCCACGAGCCCGGCACCGCGGGGCCGGCTCATGGCCAGACGGTCCGAGACGAACAGGGCGATCCCGGCGAGGAACATGAACGAACACGTGTAGAGCACGAGTGCGCGTCCGACCGTGTCCTCGCCGGCCCGCCACAGGGCCACCCCCATCAGCGCGCCGGCGCCGAGAAACAGGTTGTAGAAGCCGACGTTGAACGCCCACATCCGCACCGCCGCGACGTCGCCGGAGGGAATGCGGAACACGTCCTCGTGGACCGACGGCCGCCGGAACAGCAGCGTCTCCCACACGAACGCGAGCAGGTGCACGGCCGCGGCCGCCGACGCGGCGATCTGGGCGAGGGTGATCATGGTGCACCCCCCTCCGCCGCGAGCGCGACCCCGTACCTCTCGGTGACCGCTCGGAGAGCGCGGGCGGACTCGTCCGGCGCCTGCGCGGGGTCGAGGCCGTCGAGTGCGCCGAAGAAGCCGCTCATCGACGTCCCGGCCGCGATCAGCAGGAAGGTCGCGGTGTCGGTCAGGACGGTGAAGGAGTTCATCGTTCCCGGCGCGACCGTGATCGTGTCCCCGCCCGCGAGTTCGTGGACGTCCGTTCCGGAACGGACCAGGATCCGGCCCCCCAGAACGTGATACGACTTGGCCCACGGTTCGGCGTGCATGGGCACCGGCACGGTGCGCGGCGCCTCGACGAGGAAGAGTTCGTACGCCCCGCCGGCGTGTGCGCCGGTGGACAGGGCCGTGACGGTGGCGTCGGGCAGGGTGAGACGACGGCCCTCGCCCATCCTGCAGAGTTCGGTGTTGTCGGTCATGTCTGTCACGTTAGGAAGCGCCCGGACGGTGGCCCATCCCCGGAAACGGGGATGGGTGGTAGCCCCGCCGTCAGCGCATACTGGGGTCATGCTCGAGATCCGGGCGGAGAAGGTGGGCCGGGAGGTCGTGGCGCTCGCCGCTGCCGGCGCCGACGTGACCCAGGTGCACGAGCGTGCCATCGAACTCGTCGGCCGGACGGTGCGCAGCGACCTGACGTGCTGGGCGATGATCGATCCCCGGTCCCTGACGCTCGGCTCCATGACCAGCGGCCCCGACCGGATTCCGCCGGAGTACGAACCGCTGCTCGCCGAGAGCGAGTACCGCGGGCACGACCCCGGCACCTTCGCCGAACTGTTCCGCACCGGCCGCACGGCGACCCGGGGATCGGATCTGCCCCCGGACGAGGTTGCCCACTGTCTTCGCCACGCCGAGGTGTGGCGTCCGCTCGGAGTGGACCACGAACTGCGCGTGATCTTCCGGATCGGGGAATTGTGCTGGGGCGCAGCCGGGTTCGTTCGGTCCGCCGTGGACTTCACCGATGCGGAGGTCGAGTTCCTCACGCAGGTGGCGCCGGCGGTAGCGGTTGCGACCCGCGCCGCCGTGTGCGCCACCGCCCCCTCGAACCGGGGCGAACCGGGTCCGGCGGTGGTCCTGACCGGGGCCGGAGGTGAGCCGCTCGCGCTCACGGCGGCCGCCCGCGACTGGGAGGAGCGATTCGACGAGATCGCACCGGGACGGCTGGCCGTCATGGTGCGCGCCGCCGCGTTCGGCGCGCGTTCGAGTAGGTCGGGTGTGTTCCGAACGCGGATCCGCGACACCACCGGCGGGTGGATCCTGCTGCGTGCCACCGCGCTGCTCGGCGGTGACGAACCGCAGACCGTGGTCACGATCGAGCCTGCAACCGGCGGCGAACTCGCCGAATTGCTGCTCGCCGCCTATGCCCTCACCGCCCGGGAACGGGACGTGTGCCTCGAGGTGATGGCCGGGTACTCGACCGCCGAGATCGCGGGCCGTCGCGGCATCACCCCGAACACCGTCCACGATCACCTCAAGGCGATCTACACGAAGACCGGCGTGCGCAGTCGGGCCGAACTCAGCGCCCTCCTGCGGTCCGAACGGGACCTGCGCCGAGCCGCGCTTGCCGGGCCGGAGTGAGCACACCGGTCGAGCGCATCTGCCAAGATCAGGTATGCCCCTGACCCGGCGGATCCTGCCCGTGCTGTGCGCACTCGGCCTCCTGACAGCCTGCACGGCCACCGACGACGCGGCACCCGGCCCGTCCGGATCGGCGGACAACGTGGCCGCGTCGGGGACCGCCTCGCCGGCCGATCCCGCGCAGGCCGAGGCCGTGGACCGGATCGTGCGCGACACCATGGCGGAGTCGCACCTGAAGGCGGCGATCGTGCGCGTCACCGTCGACGGCAGGGAGATCCTCACCCGCGCCTACGGCGAATCCACCACGGGCGTGCCGGCGACGACCGACATGCACTTCCGCAACGGCGCGGTGGCCATCTCCTACGTCGCCACGCTGCTGCTGCAACTCGTGGACGAGGGGAAGGTCCGTCTCGACGACACAGTCTCGACGTGGCTGCCCGACATCCCGCATTCGGACCGGGTCACCCTCGGTCAGCTTGCCCAGATGACCTCCGGCTACGCCGACTACGTGCAGAATCCCGAACTGTCGGACGCGATCTACCGGGACCCGTTCCGGAACTGGACACCCGAGGAACTCCTTGCCTTCGGCACGTCCCAGCCCCTCTTCTACGAGCCCGGCACCAACTGGAACTACGCGCACACCAACTACGTGATCCTCGGCCTGGCCCTCGAACGGATCACCGGCCGGCCGGTGGCGGAACTGCTGCAGGAGAAGGTGCTCGACCCGCTCGGACTGGACGGCACGACGCCGTCGCAGACGCCTGCGATCCCGGAACCGGTGCTGCATGCGTTCAGCTCGGAACGCCGGCAGGCGCTCGGGATCCCTGCCACGACCCCGTTCTACGAGGAATCCACGTTCTGGAATCCCTCCTGGACGATCACTGACGGGGCCGTCCAGACCACCGACATCCACGACCTGCACGACACCGCGGTCGCCGTCGGCACCGGCACGCTGCTCTCACCGGAGTCGTACCGGGCGATGGTGTCGACCGACCTGCGCGGCCGGACCACCGCGCTTCCCGGTTGCCCCACGTGCTTCCCGCAGTCCGAGGGCTACACCTACGGACTCGGGGTGGTGATCACCGGCAACTGGCTGATGCAGAACCCGCTGTTCGGTGGGTACGCCGCGGTCGAGGCATATCTGCCGTCGCAGAAGATCGCCGTCGCCGTCGCCGTCACCTACGAGCCGGCGGCCTTCGACGACGCCGGTGCGTACTCGAACGAGGCCGACACGATCTTCCGGCGGATCGGTGCGCAGCTCGCCCCGGGCGATGCGCCCCCGCCGCGGCCCATCCGGTGACATGCCCGCCCACGCTCACCCGGTGACATGCCCGCCCACGCTCACCCGGTGACACCCCCGTCCACCCGGTCACAGCAGCCCCGACAGCCGGGCCGAGCCGTCGACGAGGAACCGCACGAGCGCCGCGTCGTCCGGGGTGACCCGCGACGCCGACCCCTGCAGGTAGAGGCCGCCGACGACGAACGCCGACCGGTCCCGGATCGGCGCCGCCAGCGCGGCCCGCCCGATCCGGCACTCCTCACCCTCGTACGCGTAACCCGCGACAGCAACGGCGCGCAGTTCCTCGGCGAGAACACCGGGGTCGCAGATCGTGTGGTCGGTCAGGCGCCGCAGCCGCGGATCGGGACGCACGTGCGGATGGTGCGCGAGCATCAGCTTGCCGAGGGCGTTGGCATGCAGGTTCTTCGCCAGCGCACCGACAGCGACGATCTCGTGGTCGGGATCCTTGTCCACGAACCGCAGCCGCCCGGCCGCGAACGACGCGACATGCACCCCGAAGCGGGTGCGGGTCCGCAGCTCCTCCACGGCGTCGTGCAGCGTCGGCGACGGGCTCGTCTCGACGGCCGCCCGCGCCAGTTCCGCGGTGCGACGGCCCAGCGCGAAGCCGGACAGGTCCGGCACACGGACGAGGAACCCGTCGGCCACGAGCAGGTTGAGCATGCGGTACGCGGTGGTCGGCGGCACCCCCGCGAACCTGGCGATCTCCTTCGCGGACGTGCCGGGGCCGAGCTGCGCGACCGCCTCGAGCATTCCCAGTGCCTTCTGCACCGCGCTCGGCTGCTGCCCGCTGAAGTGCGAGTCGTCCGCGTGCACGGACATGTGCGCCGTCAAGCCGGGTCCCCGTCGCGGGAATGCGGGACGTCCGGAAGTATGCGCGGACGCCCGTCCGCACCGATCACGAGAGTCCCCGCCCCGGGGAGGATGTCCCCGGTCTCGACCGAGTCGAACGCCCCGATCGTCGCCAGGCTGCCCGGCCGGACCCACCGCAGGACGTACTGCCACACCGTGCCGGACACCGCGACCGCCGCGAGTGCCGCGGGCACGATCCACACGCCGTGCGCGGTGCCGTCGACGGCGATGTAGCCGAGCAGGCCGACCCCCAGGACCGACACGAACACCGCGGCCGCCCGCGTCACCACGGTGTGCTCGCCGATGCGGTGCAGGAACCGCAACGACGCGACGGCCACCAGCGTGTAGGCGATGACGAGGCCGATCTCCACGACACCGTCGAACGACCCCGAATCCGCCTCCGCGAGGGACGCATACAGGCATGCGCCGGTGAGGCCCGCGGCAGTGAAGGCGAGCACGCCCACATGCGGGGTGCGGAACCGGTCGTGGACGCGGGCGAGGGTGCTCGGCAGCACCCGCTCGACGCCCATCGAATACAGCAGCCGCGAACCGGCCTGCGTGCAGCCCAGGGTCGACGCCAGCCACGAGCACGTCATACCCGCCTGCACGGCGAGCACCACGCCGACGCTCGCGCCGGACGCCGTGCCGTCGAAGTACGCGCCGACGACGACGGCGGCGTGACCGGACAACGCGGCCCAGGCTGAGAACACGAACAGCACACCGACGACGACGGGAGAGATCAGCACGGTGCGCGTGACGGTCACCAACGGCCGCTTGGCCTCCGGACCGAAGAACGCGGCGCTCTCGAAGCCGGCCATCGACAGCACGGTGAGCATCGCGAGGAACGGCATGATGCTCAGCGGGGCGTCCGGCAGTTCGGTGGTGGCCGGGCCCGCACCGGCCGGGGTGCCCACCATGAGCGCCACGATGAGCACGAGCGAACACGTCTCGACGAGTAGGATCGCGCGCGTCGCGAACCGCACCCCACGCACGGTGATCACCGCGACGGCGAGCGCCACGAGACCGATGGTGACCGACCACGGCGCGGCGCCGGACACGTGCACACCGAGCAGGTCGGCAATGCGGAGCAGGCTCTGCGCGGCCTGCGACATCACCGAGATCGAGATGCCGAGATAGCCCACCAGCAGGGCCGCGCCCGTGGTGAGGGTCGCGCGGATACTCAGGCCCTGGAACACGAAGCTGTAGAGCGAGCCGGCCGCGGCGAGCCGCCGCGTGAACTGCGTGATGCACAGCGCCACCGACACCACCACGGCGGTGGTCCCCGCGATCGCGAGCAGACCGCCCACTCCCGGGCGGTGGGTCACCATCCACAGCGCGATGAATACCATCCCGGTGGCCGGCGCGATCGTCGACAGGGACTGGCCGAGCAGATCGATCGGGGTGAGCTGCCGGCGGCCGAGGGCACGCAGCGGTGAGTACACCGGATCCCGGCGAGTTCCGGCATCCCGTGAGCGGGCAATCGCGGCCCGGAGTGCGGTTGTCACGATCGTCGTGTCCCGTCTGTGCGTCCGTGCGGCCGGCGGTGCCGGCACCCGGGCGGTGAACCGCCTCCGGGCGAGGGACAACGTAGCGCCGCGGTGTTACGCGACGGTTTCCTCTGCGAACGACATGTGGACGGCAAGTGGGAATCCGCTCGGGACAGCGCTGTGGCCCGCGCCACCCCACGGCCCAGGTGCCCGGCGAACAGGTCCTCCGAGAGGTCGAGAAACCACGCCCACCTGCAGCGTTCGCATGGGGCGCGCCGCGACGCCCGGTTCCACTCGCGGTACCCCCGGACGTTTCCCCGACGACCCGTTCGCGACGCATCCGGTGCGCACGATTGAGCGGCACGATCATTCGACTGCGAAGGGGACGACCATGATGTGGGCGGTGGTAGCGGCGCTCGTCGGCGGGACGTTGTTGCTCGCGGGGGTGCCGAAGGCAGGCGATCACGAGGGGCTGCTGCGCGTCGTCCGCGGTTACCGGTTGCTGCCGTCCGGGATCGAGCGGGTGGTCGCGCGGGTGCTGCCGGCCACGGAGATCGCGGTAGGTGCCCTGCTGGTGCTCGGCGTCGCCGGCCGCGTGGCCGCGGCCGCCGCGTCGGTGCTGTTCCTCGGCTTCTTCGTCGGCCTCACCGTGAACCTCGCCCGGGGTCGGCGCGAGCTCGACTGCGGCTGTTTCGCGTTCGGTGATCGCGATGCGGCGCCGCGTATCGGCTGGTTCCACTCCGTGCGGGCCGGCGGGTTCGCCGCCTTGTCGATCGCGCTGGCCCTCACCGGACCGCCGGAGATCGGCGTGCTCGAACAGGCGGCGGCACTCGCGCTCGCGGCGCTCGTCCTCGTCGCCGGACTCGCGGTGGCCCAGTTGCGCGCCGTGGTCCACGTCGGGCGCCGGTCCGTCGACGAACACCTGACCCAGGCGTCCGCCGAACTGCGTGCGGTCGCCACCGCGTCGCGCTACGGCGCCTGAGAATCCCTCTCCCGAAACCCTTCCCGAGACAGGACCGATAGATGGACACCATTCTTCTCGTTGCGGTCACCGTGCTGACGGTGGCGGTCGCCGTGCTGTTCCTGATGGTGCTCGCGCTGGCCCGCGAGATCGGCCGGGTGCAGGTCCGGCTCGGCCCCCTCGGGGCCCGCATGATGGACACCGGCCCGAAGATCGAGCAGGCGGGTCCGTCCTTCCGCGGCCTCACCGACCACGTCGGACGCACCGTCGGCATCGGCGGGCACCGGGACCGGCCGCAGCTGCTGCTGTTCACGGCGCCCACCTGCTCCACCTGCAAGAGCCTGCTGCCCGGCGTCCGCGCGATGGCCAAGGCGGAGAGGGACCTCGACGTCGTGATCGTCTCCGACGGCACATCCGAGGAGCACCGGCAGTTCCTCGCCGGCAGCAACATCGGCACCGAACTGAGCTACGTGGACGGCCGCGACGTCGGCATCGCCTACCAGGTCGGCACCACGCCCTACGGGGTGATCCTCGACGAGCACGGCAAGATCCGCGCCAAGGGCCTGTGCAACCACATGGCCCAGGTCGAGAGTCTGCTCAACGCCCTCGAGACCGGCACCCCGTCGCTGCAGCACCTGCACGAACAGGCCAAGGCCCGCGCCGCCGCGAGCGCCTGAATCCCCCCCGGACGAACGGAGAGATGCATTGGACGAGATGTACGAGAACCGGTACCCGGTCGACAAGGAGACCGTCGAGGAGCAGGCCGCCTGGATGGCCGGCAAGGGCGGTTCGTTCATGAGCCGGACCGGACGCCGGATGTCGGAGCAGGTGTCGCGCCGCTCGATGATCAGCCGTCTCGGCCGCTGGACGATGGGCGTGTCGGGAGTGGCGCTCATCAGCTCGCTTCCGGTGACCCGCACCGCATTCGCGCAGGAGCCCGCACCCGATCCCGGTCCGGAACCGCTCGTGCCCGTCTACGACGGCAAGGATCCGGCCGAGTGCGAGTACTGGCGCTGGTGCAACATGGACGGCACCTCCTGCGCGGCCTGCAACGGCGGCGGAGTGACCACGTGCGCGCCGGGCAGCAGGCCGGGTGCCGAATTCTGGGTGGGCTGCTGCACCAACCCCGACACCGGAAAGACCTACCTGATCGCCTATTACGACTGCTGCGGCGCCCCGTCGTGCTCCAACGCGTTCTGCGGCGAGCCGGACATGCAGGCCGTCATGTACAACCCGGTTTCGGGCAGTTACGACCAGGAGATCATCTGGTGCGTCTCCGACGAATCCCAGTCGTACACCTGCACCATGGCCCCCATCATCGGCGAGGACTGCCAGGCCCGTCCCGCCGAGCGCCCGAAGGTCGGTGCCGGATCATGACATCGCGTTCCCGCCACCTCGTGCGTCCCGCCGCAGCCGCCGTGCCCCTCGCGCTGCTCGTCACCCTCGCCGGCTGCGGCTCGTCCGGCGACGACCCGAACACCGCCGGCGACGTCACCTATCCCACCGTCGAATTCACCACCCCCGGGGAAGGCATCGCCCTCGGCCACGACGACCAGGAGATCGGCGACACCATCCCCGAACCTCTGCACGTCTCCGAGATCGAGCCCATCGGGCGCGACGAACTCGTCGCCGTGGCAGGCGGATTCGGAAAGCTGGAGCTCGGCGTCAACGTCCTCGACCCGAAGACGGGTGTCGCCGGCAGCCGCATCGTCGTCGGGCCCGGCATCTGGGACCCGGTGATCCACGGCTTCGTCGGCGAGACCCCCTCCGACCCGGCCGTTCTCGCCGCCGAAGTGTGGCGTCCCCGCGGCTCGCGGGGCGCCGCCGACTTCACCGTCAGCACCTACTCCGGAAACCTGCTCGAGCCCGACGAGGCGCTGCTGCCCGACGTCGCGCGCGTGCACTCGCGGCCGGGTTCCAACGCGGTCACCTCCGACGGGCGGTACTTCGTCACCTGGGACGACGGGCTCTACGGCGTCCGCGTCGTCGACCTCGAGACGAAGCAGCAGAGCGGAGCCGTGCAGATCGTCGGCTGCGGACCGTTCACCTGGACCGTGGACCACGAGATCTACAGCGTGTGCGAGGAGACCGGTGAACTCGTCCGGATCTCCGTCGGCGACGACGGCGTGCCCGCCGAGACCGCCCGGGCGAAAGTGTTGCCGGACGATTTCGTCAGCGCCCGGAAGGTCGGGTGGGCCGCCGAGGCGCGCAAAGCCCTGCTGGTCGGGGAGAACGGCGACGTGTACGTCTTCGACTTCTCGAACGGACTGCCGCAGGACGCGGTGACGCCGATCGGCAACGCCGGCCGGCCCGAGGGCCGGTTCGCGAGCGACGTCATCGACAACACCGGCACCCGGATCGCGATCGCCTACACCGACTCACCGATCCATCCCAGTTCCGCCCGCGGCGGAGACCTGGCCCGCATCGAACTGTCCGACGCCGCGAATCTCGCACCGATCCGGACGCTGAGCCTGCCGGACCTGGGACTGGCCGACATCGCGAGTATGGCGTTCTCCGTGGACGGAGCGACGTTCTACGTCCTCGGCGGCAACCCGGAGGGGCAGGGCGAGGCGACGCAGCGCATCGTCGGGTTCGACGCCGCGACGGGGCAGCAGGTCTCCTCGGCGGAGATCAGCGGCAACGTCGAGGATTTCACCGACCTGCTCACCCCCGAGGTGATCGGATGAGACCACCCGGCACCGTGCTGGACCGGCGCAGGTTCCTGGCCCTCGGCTCCCTCGGGGCCGGGGCGCTGGGGATGAGCGCGCTCGGGTTCGGTGCCGCCGGCTGCGCCACCGCATCCTCCGGTACGCAACCGGCCGGCGCCGGCGCGGCGAACCGATCGGCGGCCGATCTCGACTACATTTCCCCGGCCGACCCGGAGGTCGCCGCCTCCGAGGCCGCCCGCGGCTGGAACGGCACCGTGGCGTCGTTTGCGCTGGCCGCCGGCGTCGCCACCGTCGACCTGGGTGGTCGTCTCGTCGACACCTGGACGTACGGCGGGCGGGCCGTCGCCCCGGAACTGCGGGTCCGCAGGGGTGACCGGCTCGACGCCGCGGTGCGCAACGACCTGGATGCCGACACCACCGTCCACTGGCACGGCATCCGGATCCGCAACGACATGGACGGTGCTGCGCCCGTCACCCAGGCGGCGATCACGCCGGGCACGACGTTCGACTACAGCTTCGTCGTCCCGGACCCCGGCACCCACTGGTATCACTCGCACAGCGGCCTGCAGGCCGACCGCGGGCTGTTCGGGGCCCTCGTCGTGGAGGATCCCGACGACCGCACCGGCGCCGACGCCGACGCCGTGCTGGTCCTCGACGACTGGGTCGACGGTCTCGGCACCACACCCGACGCGGTGCTCACGGCGCTCAACCCCGCAATCTCCGGTGGGCACGGCGGCCACGGCGGTGGCGCGGCACCCGGGCCGCAGCCTCCCGGCGACCTGTACGTCGCCCGGCAGCTGGTGAGCGCCGGGCACGGCGACTCCGCGGCGCTCGGTGGGATGACCCAGCACATCGCGTATCCGCTGCACCTGATCAACGGCCGGCCCCCGAACGATCCCGCCCCGGTCGTCGCCGCGGCGGGGCAGCGCGTGCGGCTGCGGATCGTCAACGCGGCGGCCGAGACCCCGTACCGGTTCGCGGTGGCCGGGCACGAACTCACGATCGTCGCGGCGGACGGCTTCGACGTGCAGCCCACCGTCGCCGACACGATCGTCGTCGGCATGGCGCAACGCTACGACGTTCTCGTCACCGTCCGGTCGGGCGTGTGGCCGATCGTCGCGAAGGTCGAAGGGCGGCCAGGGTATGCCTCGACGGTGCTGCGCACCCCGGACGCGGTGCCGATGGCCGACGCCGACGTGGGCGGCGCGATCCCCGAACTCGACGGCCGGCTCGTCGCGGAGAGCGCGTTGCGGCCCGTCGAGGCCGTGCGGCTCGATCCACGCGAACCCGATCGGGACTACCGGATCGAGCTGATCCAGGCCGGGGACCGCTACGTGTGGGGCATGGCCGGGGTCGATGCCGGCCGCCTGATCATGAAACAGGGTGAACGCGTCCGGATCACGATGAAGAACTCGTCGACGATGTGGCACCCGATGCACACGCACGGGCACACCTTCGCGATCGGCGCCTACGGCGGGCTGCGCCGCGACACCGTCAACGTGCTGCCCGGCACCGAACTCGCGATCGAATTCGACGCCGACAATCCGGGTGAATGGATGTTCCACTGCCACAACGCCTACCACTTCGAAGCCGGTATGACCGCGAACTTGCGGTATATCCGATGAGAGGAATCCTGATGCGAAAGTCCGCCGTTCTGCTCGCCGGCCTGCTGACCGCGGTGAGCCTGTCTGCCTGCGGCACCGCTGGAGGTTCGGCCGAGCCCGCCGTCGTCGTGGAGGTGAAGAACATGGCCTACAACCCGGAGTCGGTGACGATCGAGAAGGGCCAGACCGTGGAGTGGCGCTTCGACGACGGCGGACTGCCGCACGACGTGGTGGGGGAGGGCCCCCTCGAGGGTCGGCTGAAGAGCGAGCTCCTCACCGAGGGAACGTATTCCTACACCTTCGACGACGCCGGCACCTTCACGTATCACTGCACGCCGCACCCGATGATGGTCGGCACCGTGATCGTCCGGGAATGAGCCGGCAGCCGGGGTGGGCTGCGGCCCTGCTGCTTCCGCTCGTCGCGGCCTGCGGCCCGTCCGATCGACCCCCGGACGCGGTGGTGGTCGTCAGCAATGTCCACTTCGCTCCGCCCGACGTGACCGTGCCGGCCGGTGGCACCGTCGAATGGCGGTTCGAGGACGGCGGGGTGCTGCACCAGGTCGTATCGGAGGGGTGGTTCGACAGCGGGATCACCGCGGAGGGTACGTACTCCCGCACATTCGACGAACCGGGCACCTACCCGTACACCTGCTCGGTCCACCGGTACATGACCGGAACCGTCACCGTCACCGAATCCTGAACCAGCCGTCCATATCCGGAGAACACCGATCCCTTGGAGGAAGTCATGACCGCAGTACTCGCGCACGAGCCGCTGACGACGGATGTGCCGGACATCCGTCCCACCCTGCAGAAGGCCGTGCCGTCGCGCACTCGCGCGGTGCTGATCGCCGCCGCCGGCGTCGCCGGTGCCGGGGCCGCGGCGCTGCTCACCCCGGCCGGGCCCGCCGCGACGACCGCCGCGGTCGTGGGTGCCGGAGCCGTCACCGCCCTGGCCGCGAACTGGTCGACGTGCGGCATGTCGGTCGTCGGCGTCGTCGCCGCCCCGAAGCAGCCCGGCCGTCCGGGTTCGTCGACCCCGGTGCGCAGGCTCGGCTGGCACGCACTCGGTTCGATCGCGACCGGTGCCCCCACCGGCGCGCTCGTAGGGGCGCTCGGTGCCCTCGTCGCCGGGGCGGTCCCGGTGACGTGGGCGCTCCTCGCGTGGGGCGCCGTCGCACTGGCGTACGGCCTGCACGAGCTGGGCCTGGTGACGCTGCCGACGCCGATGCGCCGCAGACAGCTGCCGCGGCACCTGCGCCGGTCGATGGCACCGTGGAAGGTCTCGCTGCTCTTCGGCGCCCTCATCGGGCCGGGTTTCGTGATCTTCATCCGGTCGAGCGCGTACTACCTGCTGGTGCTCGGCGTCGCCGCGGTCGGCTCACCCGTCCTCGGCGCCGCGCTGTTCACGCTCGTCTCGCTCGGCCGGTGCATGCCGAGCCTCCTGGCAATCGTGCACACCCGCGGGGGCGGGTCGATGCCGGGCTTCCTGTCGGCGATGTGCGTGGTCGACCGCCGGGTGCAGACGCTGACCGGCGCCGCGCTCGTGGCCCTCGGCGCATTCGCGGTCGTCGCCGCACTGTGACGTGCCTGCTCGCGGCGACCCCGGGGTGCACTACCGCCCCCGGGGCCGTCGCGACTAACGTCGGGCGGCATGACGACTTCTCTGCAGAACATCGGCATCAACACCCTCGGCGGGGTGCCGACCTCCCTCGCCGAGTTCGACGGTCGCGCGGTCCTCGTGGTCAACGTCGCCTCCAAGTGCGGCCTCACCCCGCAGTACACCGCGCTCGAGAAGCTCGCCGTCGAGTACGCGGACCGGGGCCTGACCGTCGTCGGCGTGCCCTGCAACCAGTTCATGGGCCAGGAACCGGGCACCGCCGAGGAGATCCAGACCTTCTGCTCCACCAACTACGGCGTCACGTTCCCGCTGATGGAGAAGATCGACGTCAACGGCGAGAGCCGGCACCCCCTCTACACCGAACTCACCCGGCACCCCGACGCGAACGGCGAGGCCGGCGACGTGCAGTGGAACTTCGAGAAGTTCCTCGTCGCACCCGACGGAAACGTCGTCGCCCGGTTCCGGCCCCGCACCGAGCCCGACGCCCCCGAAGTGATCGCCGCCATCGAAGCCGCGCTGCCCCGCTGACTGCGATGACCGACACCATCGATGCGCGGGCGGCGCTGTACGAGGTGATCCGTGCCCGCCGTGACGTCCGCGCGGAGTTCACCGGCGAACGCGTCGACGAGCAGGTCCTGTGGCGGGTTCTGGGGGCGGCGCATGCCGCACCCAGCGTCGGCAACACCCAGCCGTGGGACTTCGTCGTGGTCCGCGACCCGCAGCGGCTCGCCGAATTCGCCGACCACGTCGCCGGGTGCCGTCGCGCGTTCGCGGACTCGCTGCCGGAGGAACGGCGGCGCACGTTCGATCCCATCAAGGTCGAAGGCATCGTCGAGTCCGGCACCGGGATCGTGGTCACCTACGACCCGTCGCGCGGCGGGCGGAACATCCTCGGCCGACACACGATCGACGACGTGGGCGTGTTCTCGGCGGTGTTGTCGATCCAGAACCTGTGGCTCGCGGCCACCGTCGAAGGACTCGGCGTCGGCTGGGTGTCGTTCTACGACGAGGCGTTCCTCGCCGACTTCGTCGGAGCCCGGCCCCCCGTGCGGCCGATCGCGTGGCTGTGCGTCGGTCCCGTGACCCGGTTGCAGGAGGTGCCCGACCTGGAGCGGTTCGGATGGCGGACCGGCCGGCCCCTCGCCGACGCCGTGCATGCCGAAACCCTTCAGGTGCGCGACGCCTGACGTTCACCCGGCCCTGTCACCGTGGAGCCATGAGCGGCCAGCTGATCGTGTCGGTGTCGGGCATCAGGGACGAGACCCGCCCGGCGGTGGACGCCTTCGCCCGGGAGATGGACGCCCGCGGCGTGCCTCTGTCGTTGCTCGTCGCCCCGCGCCTCAAGGATCACTACCGGCTCGCACGTGATCCGCACACCCAGGAGTGGCTGCTCGAGCGTCGCGAGGGCGGCGACGCCATCGTGCTGCACGGCTACGACCAGGCCGCGACCAAGCGGCGGCGCGCCGAGTTCGCGGTCCTGCCCGAACACGAGGCGCGGCTGCGGCTGCTCGCCGCCGACCGGGTGCTCGAGGAGACGGGACTGCGGACCCGGCTGTTCGCGCCGCCGCGCTGGCTCGCCTCGCCGGGGGCCGTCGCGGCGCTGCCCGCCACCGGGTTCCGGCTGATGGCCGGCGTCGCCGGGATCCACGATCTGTACCGCGACACCGTCACCCACGCGCGGGTGTTCGGCATCGGGGAGGGTGCCAAGGCCGAACCGTGGTGGTGCCGGGCGATGGTGATCGGCGCCGGCCGGGTCGCCCGTCGCGGCGGGCTGCTGCGGCTGTCGATCTCGGGCAAGCAGCTCGACCGTCCCGGACCGCGGCAGGCGATGCTCGACGCGGTCGACCTCGCCCTGCATCTCGAGGCGCAGCCCTCCGTCTACCGCTGGCCGCCGCGCGCACGCACACTCGGCGCCGCCTGACCCCGGAGATCTTCCCACGCTAACCTACTCTGCAGTAGGTTGGCGGGCATGGATGCAGACGTGATCGTGGTGGGCGCCGGTCTGGCCGGACTCGTCGCCACAGCCGAACTCCTCGACGCCGGGCGCACCGTCGTGCTGGTCGACCAGGAGAACTCGCACAACATTGGGGGACAGGCCTTCTGGTCGTTCGGCGGGCTGTTCTTCGTGGATTCCCCCGAACAGCGCCGGCTCGGCATCCGCGACTCGTACGACCTGGCCCTGCAGGACTGGATGGGCAGTGCCGCGTTCGACCGGGAGGACGAGGACTACTGGCCGCGCCGCTGGGCGCAGGCCTACGTCGAGTTCGCGGCCGGAGAGAAGCACGCGTGGCTGAAGGAACGTGGGCTGAAGCTGTTCCCCATGGTCGGCTGGGCCGAGCGCGGCGGCTACGACGCCGGCGGTCACGGCAACTCCGTGCCCCGCTTCCACATCACGTGGGGAACCGGACCGGGACTCGTCGAGATCTTCGCCCGGAAGGTGCTCGACGGCGTCGACCGTGGCCGGGTGGTCCTGCGGAACCGGCACCGCGTCGACGACCTCGTCGTCACCGGCGGTGCCGTCACCGGGGTGCGCGGAACCGTGCTCGAACCGTCGTCGGCCGCGCGGGGGGTGGCGTCGTCGCGCGTGGCGACCGGCGAGTTCGAATTCTCGGCCGGCGCGGTGATCGTCACGTCGGGTGGCATCGGCGGCAACTACGACCTGGTGAAGAAGAACTGGCCGAAGCGGCTGGGAGACCCGCCGAAGCACATGCTCACCGGGGTGCCGGCGCACGTCGACGGGCGGATGCTCGAGATCACCGAGCGTGCCGGGGGGCGCATCGTCAACCGCGACCGGATGTGGCACTACACCGAGGGCATCACCAACTACGACCCCGTCTGGCCCAATCACGGCATCCGCATCCTGCCCGGCCCGTCGTCGCTGTGGCTCGACGCGACCGGCAAGCGACTTCCGGTGCCGCTGTTTCCGGGCTTCGACACCCTCGGTACCCTCGAGCACATCGTGCGCAGCGGGCACGACCACACCTGGTTCGTGCTCGACCAGAAGATCATCGAGAAGGAGTTCGCGCTCTCCGGTCAGGAACAGAATCCGGACCTGACCGGCCGCGACATCCGCAAGGTGCTGCAGCGGGTCAAGCCCGGCGCGCCGGCACCGGTGGAGGCGTTCAAGCAGCGCGGCGTCGACTTCGTCGTCCGCGACACCCTCGCCGAACTGGTGGCAGGGATGAACGAGCTCACTCCGGACGCACCGCTGGACTATGCGACGGTCCGGCAGGTCGTCGAGGCCCGGGACCGCGAGATCGCCAACAAGTACACCAAGGATCTGCAGGTCGCGGCGATGCGCGCGGCCCGCGCGTACGTGCCGGACCGGATCACCCGCATCGCGGCCCCGCACCGATTGCTCGACCCCAAGGCCGGTCCGCTGATCGCGGTGAAGCTGCACCTGCTGACCCGCAAGACGCTGGGTGGGCTCGAGACCGACCTGTCGGGCCGGGTCCTGACGACCGGCGGATCGGTGTTCGAGGGCTTGTTCGCGGCAGGAGAAGTCGCCGGGTTCGGCGGCGGCGGAGTGCACGGCTACCGCTCGCTCGAGGGCACCTTCCTCGGCGGCTGCATCTTCTCCGGCCGCGCCGCCGGTCGCGCCGCGAGCCGCTGACGCGGCCGGTGTGTCTTTCGGGCGGCTACCGCAGCCCGAAAGACACACCGGCGGTTACGCCTCCACCGAATCCTCGGCGGGCAGCACCCGGAACTCGGTGCCCTCCGGCGCCATCTCCGAGTAGCGGCCGTAGAAGATGCCGGTGGCCTGGTCCGCGACGATGCCTTGGTGGATCGGCACGGCCACCCGCGGGTTGACCGCGCGCAGGTAGTCCACCGACTCCCAGATCTTCAACCACGGCGCCGCGGCGGGCAGCGCGAGCACGTCGACCTTCTCGTGCGGGATGTACAGCGAATCGCCCGGATGCAGCAGCCGCGCCGGGTTCTCGTCGTCGCCGAGCAGATAGGCGGTGTTGTCGACGACCGGTAGTTCCGGATGGATGACGGCGTGCCGGCCGCCCGTGCCGCGCACCCGTACGTCGCCGACGGTGAACGCGTCGCCCGGGTGCACGGCCCGCCAGCTTCCACCCAGCTGCGCGGCGGTCTGTGGGTCCGCGAACAGGGCGGCCCCCGGGTTGGCCTCCACCAGGGCCGGCAGCCGCGCCGGGTCGGCGTGGTCCGGGTGCTGATGGGTGACCAGGATCGCGTCGAGCCCGGTGATGCCCTCGAAGCCGTGCGAGAAGTTGCCCGGGTCGAACAGGATCGTCGCGCCGAGATGTTCCACGAGCAGGCAGGAATGTCCGAAGTGGGTCAGTCGCATAGACCCGAGTATGGACCGTCGGGCGCGGCTGTGCGCCGAGCGGAGTTGTCGTCCTGTCGGCCTACGGACATGAGCGGTACATTCGCTCATGTCCGCGAGCGCGTCAGCGCACGTCTTCGGATCCGCTCGCCACCTGCTGTGCGAGCGACCGGCCCCACTGCTCGGCGCGGTCCTCCTCGTCGGGCTCGAGTGCCGACTGCTTGTCGACGAGGAAGCTCTCCGGATCGGCGACGAGCTCGAACCCGTGCTTGCGCAGCTTCCTGGCGATGCCCTTGCCGGCGCGGCCGGTGAGCACGGCCGCCAGGTCGATGCGGGTGTCGAACGCTGCGGCCCTACCACCGCCGGACGGCAGCGAATCGAGC
Organism: Rhodococcus indonesiensis; assembly: GCF_047782815.1. NCBI lineage: Bacteria > Bacillati > Actinomycetota > Actinomycetes > Mycobacteriales > Nocardiaceae > Rhodococcus > Rhodococcus indonesiensis. The sequence goes on from NZ_CP180630.1 coordinate 1,016,129, forward strand.
CACTCGCGGACGCCCTCGCTCTCGGCGTCGGGTTCGAGCGTCAGTCCGCTGTCGGGTTTCTCGGCCTGTTCCGCCGCACCGTGGCGTGTCGACTCGCGGCTCATGCCGTGCGCGTGTGTGGGGCCGCCGACCACCACCAGGTCGTACCCGGACAGGTTCTCCTCGTGCGCCTGGGTGACGGGGACCGTGCGCACCGCGTCTGCCGGTCCCAGTCCGCGCGCGACGGCTTCCGCTACGTGCCGGGTGTTCCCGAACATCGACTCGTAGACAACCAGTGCTCGCATGCCGCACCTCCTCGGCCGGATGTCGAAGTCCGTCCACCTCAGAATAGGAGACATGGGACCGGGCGAATATGCCTTTCCTGCCGAGATCGGCGATACATTCGCTCGGTGGCCTGCGACGGTGGGCCGGCGGCCGTGGCACGACGAGGGGAGCAGGGTATGACGGATACGGTGCAGACCGGCGCGGGCGCGGTCCGGGGGACGGTCACCGACGGGGTGTGGGCGTTTCTCGGCATCCCGTACGCGGCGGCCCCGGTGGGGCCGGCGCGGTTCGCCGCCCCGGCACCGGCGCCCCGGTGGGAGGGGGTGCGTGACGCCACCGCGCCCGGTCCCACCTGTCCGCAGTCGCCGTACGCCGCACCGGCGGCCGCGTTGCTCGGCAACGTCATCGAACCCGGCGACGAGTGCCTGAACCTGTCGGTGTGGACCCCGGACCCGGGTGCCTCGGCACTGCCGGTGATGGTGTGGATCCACGGCGGCGCATTCACCCGTGGATCGAACCGGATCGAGAGCTACGACGGGCGTGCCTTCGCGCGCGACGGGGTGGTGCTGGTGTCGGTGAACTACCGGCTCGGGATCCCCGGATTCCTGTCGCTCGACGGCGCGCCGGACAACCGAGGCCTGCTCGACCAGCTCGCCGCGCTGCGCTGGGTGCAGGACAACATCCGGGCGTTCGGCGGCGACCCCGACAACGTGACCGTGTTCGGTGAATCGGCCGGCGGCATGAGCGTGGCCGCGTTGCTCGCCTCGCCCGCCGCGACGGGCCTGTTCCACCGCGCCGTCCTGCAGAGCGGCAATGCCACCGCGGCCGCGGACGTCGAGGACGCGCGCCGGGTGACGGCCGTCCTCGCCGGCAATCTGGGGGTGCCGGCCACCGCCGCGGCGTTCGGTGCCCTCGACCCCGGCCGCCTGCAGTCCGCGCAGGACGACCTCGGCCTCGAACTGGCGCAGAATCCGGACCCGGCCCGATGGGGTGCGTCGGTGGTACAGCGCGGACTGGGGGTGATGAGCCTGTTCCCCACGATCGACGGGGAGGTGCTCACGTCGCTGCCGATCGACGCGCTGGCCGCCGGAGCAGGCACGGATGTGCCGGTGCTGGCCGGAACGACCACCGACGAGTTCCGGTTCTTCCTGGTGCCGACCGGCATCGCCGCGGCGATCACCGCGGACACCCTGCCGTTCGTCCTGCACCGGTACGGGATCGATCCCGCGACCGCCGATCTCTACGCCGGCCACCGTCCCGGAGCCACTCCCGGGGACGTGCTCGCAGCGATCCTCACCGACTACGCGTTCCGGTCGGGCACCGTCGCCCTCGCCGACGCGATCGTCCGCGGCGGTGGAACGGCCCGGCTGTACGAGTTCGCCTGGCCGAGCCCGGTCCAGGACCTGCGGGCGTGCCATGCGCTCGAGATCGCGTTCGTCTTCGACCGTCTCGACGTCGCCCACCGGCTCACCGGAGACCGGCCCCCGCAGTCGCTCGCCGACGAGATGCACCGCGCCTGGGTGCAATTCGCGACCACCGGAGATCCGGGGTGGGCGCCGGTCGGTGCCTCGCGACCGGTCCGGGTGTTCGGGGGCGAGGGCGATCCGGTGGTGACGGATCCACGGTCCGACGAGCTGGCGTGCTGGATCGGCTGACGTCCCCGCCCGGATCCGGATGACGGTGCGTCCCGCGTCCGGCCGGCCGCCCCCCGCCCGTGGCCGAATGTCACATCGGTTCGGTCAGATCGACGCGATGTGACATTCGGCCGCCCGCCCCCGTCTCCGGGTGCCGACCGTCGAGTGTCCGTTACCGCTCGGTGCCGGCGACGAGCTGCTCGACACGCTCGTGGAAGATCCGCCAGCGACGCTCGTTCTCGTGCGTGAGGACGGCGCTGTGTGCGGCGAGATCCGAGGCATGGTCGAGCATTTCCGCGGCCGAGAAGAGATAGCGCGGAGCGACACGGTCCGCTGCGAGGTCCGCACGCAGCGCGGCGGGGGCGAAGTCCACCCGCTCGAGGATCGCGACCGACCGGTCGAGGTGGCGGGCGACGAGTTCGGTCGTCGACGCGCACTGCCAGTCGTGGGAGACGATCCGGTGCCGTTCGGCGAGCAGATCCGCCAGCGCCGGGTATGCGAGCAGTGCCGCGAGCATGTCCCAGGCCGCCGCCATGGCGGACGCGAGCCACTGCCCGGTCGTCCGGCTCGCCTCGGCGAGTGCGCGGAGGTCGGCCTTCAACCGGGTGATCTCCGCGGGTTCGCCGCCGCCCTCCATGAACAGGATGCCGAGCGTCTCGGTGGCGCGGTCGTCGTTGAGGTCGGGTGCCCCGGCGAACGAGCTCGGCGACGTGTCGTCGGCCGGGGCGACCACCGACCATCGTTCGGCGAGGGCCTTCAGGGCACGGGAGCTGCGCTGGAGCCGGATCACGTCGTGGTAGGGCGATTCGGAATAGAACTTCTCGTGCTCGCGGTGGAAGCGGGCGAGGTTGCGCACCGTGAGCAGCAGCGGGTCCGGCTCGGCCTGCATGCGTCGAGCGTGACACAGCGCGACGCGGCGCCGCCGGGGAATCGACGACTCCCGGCAGCGCCGCGTCGGCCTCGCCGCTCAGTTCGGGCTGAACCGCCGCAACCGCAGGCTGTTGCTCACCACGAATACCGAGCTGAACGCCATCGCCGCCCCCGCGATCAGCGGGTTGAGCAGCCCGAGCGCCGCGAGTGGCAGGGCCGCGACGTTGTAGGCGAACGCCCAGAACAGGTTGCCCTTGATGGTGCGCAAGGTCGCGCGGGCGAGCCGGATCGCGTCGGGAGCGGCCCGCAGGTCTCCACGCACGAGGGTCAGGTCCGAGGCCTCGATCGCGACGTCGGTGCCGGTGCCCATCGCCAGTCCGAGGTCGGCCTGGGCGAGGGCGGCCGCGTCGTTGACGCCGTCGCCGATCATGGCGACGACCCGGCCTTCGTCCTGCAGCCTCGCGACCACCTCGACCTTGTCGGCGGGCAGGACCTCGGCGATGACCTCGTCGATGCCGACCTGCTTCGCGACGGTCTCGGCGGCGCTGCGGTTGTCGCCGGTGAGCAGCACCGGCCGCAGACCGAGTTCGCGCAGTTCCGCGATCGCCGCGGCCGAGGTGTCCTTGATCGTGTCGGAGACGACGACGATCGCCCGGATGCGCCCGTCCCAGGCGATCCACACCGGTGTGCGGCCCTCGGCTTCGGCGGCCCAGGCGCTCCGTCGCAGCGGTTCGGGCGCGGTCAGCGACCACTCGTCGCGCAGCCAGGACAGCCGGCCCGCGAGCACGGCGTGACCGTCGACGACCCCGGAAACGCCCCGCCCACCGTGGTTTTCGAAGTTCTCCACGGGTAGGAGAGCGCCGGCGGCCGCGGCCCGCTCGGCGACGGCGCGCGCGATGGGGTGCTCGGAAGCGTGCTCGAGCGCCCCGGCCAGGCGCAGCGCCTCGCCGTCGTCCTCACCGTCGGCGGTGTGCACGGTCGCGACGGCCATGCGGCCGGTGGTGACGGTGCCCGTCTTGTCGAGCACGACGGTGTCGACGCGGCGGGTCGATTCGAGGATCTGCGGTCCCTTGATGAGGATGCCGAGCTGGGCGCCGCGACCGGTGCCGACGAGCAGTGCGGTCGGGGTCGCGAGACCCAGCGCGCAGGGGCACGCGATGATCAGCACCGCGACGGCTGCGGTGAACGCCGCTGTCACCGAGTTGCCGGTGAGCAGCCATGCCGCGAGGGTGAGCAGCGCCAGTCCGATGACGATCGGGACGAACACCGCCGACACCCGGTCGGCGAGCCGCTGCACCTCGGCCTTGCCGTTCTGCGCCTCCGTCACCAGCCGCGCCATCTGAGCGAGCTGGGTGTCGGCGCCGACGCGAGTCGCGCGGACGACGAGGCGGCCCCCGGCGTTGACGGTGGCTCCGACGACGGGGTCGCCGGGCCCGACCTCGACCGGCACGGGTTCGCCGGTGAGCATCGACGCGTCGACTGCCGACGTGCCCGAGACGACGACGCCGTCGGTGGCGATCTTCTCGCCGGGCCGCACGACGAACCGGTCGCCGACGGCGAGTCGGCCGATCGGGATCCGGGTTTCGAGGTCACCGTCGCGGAGCACGGCGACGTCCTTGGCGCCCATGTCGAGCAGTGCCCGCAGCGCCGCGCCCGACTGCCGCTTGGCGCGGGCCTCGAAGTAGCGTCCCGCCAGGATGAAGGTGGTGACCGCGGCGGCGACCTCGAGGTAGATGTGCGGCTCGGAGCTGCCCGTGGGCAGCAGATCGAACGACATGCGCATGCCGGTCATGCCGGCGTGGGTGAAGAACAGTGCCCACAGCGACCAGAGGTACGCGGCCGTGACGCCGACGGAGATGAGGGTGTCCATCGTGGCGGCGCCGTGCCGGGCATTGGTCCAAGCTGCGCGGTGGAAGGGCAGCGCCCCCCATACGACGACGGGGGAGGCGAGAGTCAGGGTGAGCCACTGCCAGTTGTCGAACTGCAGTGCCGGAATCATCGACAGCAGCACCACCGGCACGGTGAGGACCGCGGAGACGGTCAGGCGCTGCCGCCAGGCCGCCGCCTCGTCCGGTTCGGGGGCGGCCTCGGTGGTCTCCTCGTCCCGCGCCGGGGCGGGGAGGGCGGCGGTGTAGCCGGTCGCCTCGACGGTTGCGACGAGGTCGTCGGGGGCGACCCCCTCCGCGTAGGCGACCTTGGCCTTCTCGGTCGCATAGTTCACGCTGGCGGTCACCCCGTCCATGCGATTGAGCTTCTTCTCGATGCGCGCCGCACAGGAAGCGCAGGTCATGCCGCCGATCGAGAGTTCTACCTCGTGCACCATCTCACCCGTGGTCATGAGCGGGTCCCTTCTCGAGTCGACGGGTCACTGCGGGGCGAGGCGGTAGTCGCCGGCCTCGTCGAGGGCGGTGGCGACGGCGCCGGCGTCGAGGCCGTCGACGCTGGTCACGGTGACGGTGGAGACACCGCCCGCGACGAGCTCGACGTGGACGTCCTCGACACCGGGCAGGGCGCGCAGCTCCTCGGTGACGGCTCCGGCGCAGTGGCCGCAGGTCATGCCGACGACGGGGAAGGCCTGGGTGTTCATTCGGGGGTCCTCACTGCTCGGTCCGGTGGGGTGGTCGGCGCAGCGGCAGCCGCCGGCCGTGTCGGTCAGGGGCAGGAGCCGGGTCATCGCGATCCTCCTCTGGTCGTGTGTCTCCTTTATACCCCCTAGGGGTATGTATGCGCCAGGGGGGTCGGTCCGTTCCACGGAATCCCGGGCACTCGTGCGCACCTCCCCTGTGCGGCGAGACCACGAAGCTCGTGCCGGCCCGTTCTATCCTGAGAAGCTCCGACAGGACCGACGGCAACATGTGAGGCAACGAGGTGGACGACGCAACTTCGGCCCGCACCCTGTTCCCGGGGCCGGATCCGACCGCGACCGCCCACCGCGATGCCGACTGGGCGGCGACCCAGCTGGGGCCGATCGACACCTGGCCACCCGAACTGACTGCGGCTGTGCGGACCGTCGTCCCGTCCCGGGTACCCATGCTGCTGTGCTGGGGGCCGGACCTCGTTCAGATCTTCAACGACGCCTTCCGGCCCCTCCTCGGCGAGAAGTTCCCCGCGGCGGTTGCCCAACCGGTCGCCGAGTGCTGGGCCGAGGTGTGGGACTCCCTCGCTCCCCTGTTCGCACAGGCTCGGCGCGGCCGGTCGACCCTCTCGGAGCGGATGGAACTGTCGATCCGTCGTTTCGGATACATCGAGGAGACCTACTGGACGTATTCCTACAGTCCGGTCCGCGCCGCCGACGGCACCGCCGCCGGGATCTTCGTCGCCACCACCGACGTCACCGAGCAGGTGCTCGCCGAGCGCCGGACCGCCGTCCTGCGCGAACTCGGCCAGCTCGCAATGACGGAGACGGACACCGCCCACGACGCCTGCCGGGCCGCCCTCGGCCTGCTCGCCGGCCACGGGGAGGATCTGCCGTTCGGCAGTGCCCACCTGTGCTGCGACGAGACGATGGCGACGGTTGCCGAGTTCGGCACCGTTCCCGGCGCCGCGTCGGACCTGTCGGAGGTGATCGCCCGGGTCGCCGAGTCCGGCAAGGCCGAGACCGTCGCGGATCTCGGTCCCGACGGCGACACCGCGGTGGTCCTGCCGCTCCCGGTCTCCGCTGGTGGCCGGCCCGGCTCCCTCGTGCTCGGCATCAGCCGGTTCCGCGAGCTCAACGAGCAGTACCGGGTGTTCCTGGACATGGTCGCGGTGCGCGTGTCCACGGCCCTGTCCGATGCGCAGGCCTACGAGGCCGAACGCCGACGAGCGGCCGAACTCGCCGAGCTCGACGCCGCCAAGAGCCGGTTCTTCGAGAACGTCAGCCACGAGTTCCGCACCCCGCTGACGCTGCTCCTCGGCCCGCTGCAGAGCCTGCTCGACGAGCACACCGCCGCGTTGCCTCCCGCCCAGGTCGCCGCCGTGGCCGCGGCGCGACGGGCCGCCCTGCGTCTGCAGCGGCTCGTCGACATGCTCCTCGACGTCGCCCGGGGGGACGCCGGTCGGCTCGCCGCCCACAGCGAGCCCACCGACATCGTCGCGGTCACGCGCGACGGTGCCGAGCTGTTCCGGGACACGGCGGACCGCGCGGGGCTCGCGCTCGAGGTCGACGTCGACGATGTGCCGAGCCGGTACGTGGCCATCGACCGCGCGATGTGGACACACATCGTGCTGAACCTGTTGTCCAACGCGATCAAGTTCACCCAGGCGGGGTCGGTCTCGGTGACCCTGCGGGGTGACGGGGCGAACCTCGTGCTGCGTGTCGCCGACACGGGCACGGGCATCGCGGAGGCCGAGCGCGGCAGGATCTTCGACCGCTTCTACCAGGTCGGCGACCGGTCCGGCCGCAGCCGCGAAGGGTCGGGTATCGGGCTGTCCCTCGTCGCGCAGTTCGTCGCCGCACTGGGCGGTTCGGTCTCCGTCGACGACGTCGCTCCGCACGGGTCGGTGTTCACGGTGACGGTGCCCGCGGTGCCGAGTGCCCAGCCGCCGCCCGGTGCCGCGGACGACGTCGTCGCCTCGGCCGGCGCGGCGTACCTGGGGGAGGTCGAGGCGTGGCGGCCCGTCGCGGTGCCCGCGGCCGGACCGCGCGAGGGACAACCGTCCATCCTCCTCGTCGAGGACAACGCGGACATGCGTGACCATCTCGCCGGCCTGCTCACCGCCCAGGGCTGGCACGTCGACGTCACGGCCGACGCCGAGTCCGCGCTCGAGCGAATCCGGTCCGAGCTTCCCGACCTGCTCCTCACCGACGTCATGCTGCCGGGGCGGAGCGGGTTGTCGCTGCTGCAGGCCGTGCGCGACGACGAACGGCTGGCGCGGCTTCCGGTGATCCTGCTCACGGCCCGGGCCGGATCGGAGTCCGCCGTCGAGGGGCTGCGGGCCGGTGCCGACGACTACGTGGTCAAGCCGTTCCATCCCAGCGAGCTCACGGCGCGGGTCCGGGTGCACCTGGAGATGTCGCGGCTACGGGAGGAGTTGCTCGCCGCGAGTGCGCACGAGGCCGCCTCGCTCCGGATCGCTTTGGATACCCGGAGTGTCACGAGCCGCGCCGTCGGCCTGCTCATGGCTGCGCACCGGGTCGACGCGGACACCGCGTTCGCCCAGCTGTCGGCGATGTCCCAGGCGACGAACGTGAAGGTCCGTACCCTCGCGGCCGAGATCGTCGAGAACTTCACGGCGTCGCTCGCCGAGCAGCAGCCGCCGCGGCCGTGACGGCCCTGCCGGCGTGCGGCCCTGCCGATTCCGGGCCGCCCGGAGACGGCCGGTAAACTGCGGGACGTCCGGTGTCCGTCCCCGGGCGCCAGCACTACTACCGAGGAGCAGCACGTGGCTCGTGTCGTCGTCGAAGTCATGCCCAAGGCCGAGATTCTCGATCCGCAGGGCCAGGCCATTGTCGGGGCGCTGTCGCGACTGGGCTTCGCGGGCGTGTCCGACGTCCGTCAGGGAAAGCGCTTCGAGCTCGAGGTCGACGGCAGCGTCGGCGACGCCGAGGTCGAGAAGATCGCCGAGGCGCTGCTCGCCAACACGGTCATCGAGGACTGGACCGTGCGCCGGATCGACGGTGACGCATGAGTGCACGCGTCGGGGTCATCACCTTCCCGGGCACGCTCGACGACATCGATGCGGCCCGCGCCGTCGAACTCGCCGGCGGTGAGGCGGTCAGCCTCTGGCACGGCGACGCCGACCTGAGGGGAGTCGACGCGGTGATCGTGCCGGGTGGCTTCTCCTACGGCGACTACCTGCGCTGCGGCGCCATCGCGCGATTCGCCCCGGTCATGGGCAAGGTCGTCGACGCCGCTCGGGGCGGTATGCCGGTGCTCGGCATCTGCAACGGCTTCCAGGTGCTGTGCGAGGCCGGTCTGCTGCCGGGTGCCCTCACCCGCAACGAGGGCCTGCACTTCATCTGCCGCGACCAGTGGCTGAGGGTGGAGTCGAACGACACCGCGTGGACCACCCGTTACGAGGCCGGTGCCGAGATCCTGGTGCCGCTCAAGTCGGGTGAGGGCCGGTTCCAGGCCTCGGAGAAGGTGCTGGACGAACTCGAGGGTGAGGGCCGCGTGGTGTTCCGCTACGCCGGCGACAACCCGAACGGCTCACAGCGCGGCATCGCGGGCATCTCGTCGGCGAACGGCCGCGTCGTCGGTCTGATGCCGCACCCCGAGCACGCCACCGAAGCGCTCACGGGCCCCAGCGACGACGGGCTCGGCATGTTCTACAGCGTTCTCGACGCGGTCGTCTCCGCCTGACCTCCGTTCGCAGGCAGGGTCAGGTCGAAGCGGGCACCCCGCCCCGGCCCGTCGCTCGCGGCCGTGAGATCGCCGCCGTGGGCGCGGGCGAGGCTGCGCGCGATGGTCAGACCCAGGCCGCTGCCGCCGGGGCTGCGGGCCGGATCGACCCGATGGAACCGTTCGAACACCGCGTCGAGCTGATCCGCGGGTATGCCGCCGCCCGTGTCGCGCACCCGCACCCGTACGGTCGCCCGGTCCGCTCGCTCGCACGTGACGACCACCCGGCCCCCGGCCGGCGTGTGCCGTAGGGCGTTCTCGAGCAGGTTCGTCAGGATCTGTGCGACGCGCTGCGGATCGAACCGGACCGGCGGCAGCGACTCGGGCAGATCCGCCTCGAGTCCGACCTGCTTGTCGGCGAACCGCGGGGCCGCGGCCGACACCGACGCCGCCACCGTCGCGGCGAGGTCGCCCTCCTCGGGGTGCAGGTCGAGTGCGTGCTCGTCCGCGGCGGAGAGATCGGACAGGTCCGACACGAGACGCCGCAACCGGTCGAGCTGATGGTGCATCACCTGCCACGAGGTGGCGTCGGCAGGCAGCACGTCGTCCTCGATGCCCTCCAGATAGGCCTCGAGCGTCGCGACGGGGGTGCGCAGTTCGTGGGCGAGGTCGTCGAGGAGCCGGCGGCGGGAGAGCTCGGTGGTGTACAGGCGGCCCGCCATGTCGGCGAAGGCATTCTCGAGCCGGGCGAAGTCCGCATCGCCGGACCGGGTGATCGGCGCGTCGTAGCGGCCGCGGGCGACGTGGCCCGTGGCCTCGACCAGCCGGCTCACCGGCGCGGTGATGCGGCGCATCAGGACGACGGACGTGATCGCCGCGGCCCCGAGCGCGACGGCCGCACCGGCGGCGAGCGCGACTGCCCCGGCCTGGGCGAACGCCTCCTCGGTGTGCAGGCGCACCTGCGCGTCCTCCACTCCCGCGTGAGCGAGGTGGTAGTGGAACAGCGGGGCCGCCACCAGCGTCGCGACCACGGTGAGCGTCGCCGCCCCGACGAACAGCACGAGCAACTGCGCGATCAGCAGCCGCCCCCGCAGTCCCAGCCGGTTCACCCCTTGGCCTCCATCGCGTACCCGACCCCGCGCACCGTACGGACGAATCGGGGGGCGGCGGCGTCGTCACCGAGCTTGCGGCGCAGCGCCCGGATGTGGACGTCGACGATGTGCTCGTCGCCGAACCAGTTCGGGCCCCACACCTCGTCGATGATCTGCCGCCGCGACAGCGCCGCCGACGGTCGGTCCGAAAGTGCCAGCAGCACATCGAATTCCGTACGCGTCAGTGCGACGGGTGCGTCGTCGACCGAGACGGTGCGCGACACCGGATCGACGACGAGCCCGCCGATGCGCCGCGGTGCCTCCGCCGCGGTGCCGCTCCGGGGACGGCGCAGCATGGCCCGTGCTCGGGCGACGAGTTCCCTCGGCCCGAAAGGCTTCACGACATAGTCGTCGGCGCCGACCGACAGGCCGATCACCTTGTCCACCTCGTCGCCCCGGGCGGTGAGCATGAGCACGTACGCGTCGGAGAACGTCCGCAGTTGCCGGCACACCTCGATCCCGTCGAAACCCGGGAGCATCAGGTCGAGCACCACGAGCACCGGATCCGTTCGCCGGGCGAGCGCGACGGCCGTCGGCCCGTCGTGGGCGAGTGCGACCTCGAAGCCCTCCCGTTCGAGGTAGCTGGCCACCACCTTCGCCAGGGCTGCTTCGTCGTCGACTACGAGGATGCGCGGACCGGAGGTGTGCACGCGGCCAGGGTACCCAGCGCTCACCGCCGCCCGTCCCCGGTCGCGGGCCGGATGGGCTACCCGCCGGCCGTGCCCGGCGATCGAGGAACTGCCTCGCGTGCCGAGCCGGCCGGTCATCGCCGCGTCCGTCGCGGTGATCGCGCGTCCAGTTCGTCGCGCAACGCTCGGTAGGTCTCGAGGTCGATCTCGCCGGAGGCGAGGCGCCGATCGAGGATCCGGCGGGCGTCGTCGCCGGGATCCGGTGGGGCCGCTGCCCGGACCACCGCCCACACCACCACCCCGGCGAGCGCCAGCCAGAACCCCGCCATCGCGAGGGCCGCGGTCCAGCCCGCGCCGCCGTACCAACCCATCATCGCGCACCTCCTGTGACGAGTGTGCGCGCCGCCGCATGTAGGCGGGCCTTGCGGGCGATGAAGTTTCGATGAAGGACCGGCCGGGCCGGGGCTGCGGCGCCCGGACCCGGTCGGTGCGGCGGGTAGGTTCGAATCATGTTGTGGAACAAGAGAGTAGTAGCGGCAGCGGCGGCGGTGCCGCTGGCCCTGGTGATCGCGGCATGTGGCAGCGACGAGCCGCAGCAACAGGCAGGGACGTCGGCTCCGGGCACGTCCCAGACCTCGCCTCCGGCCGCGCAGGCGCAGTTCACCGATGCGGACGTCGAGTTCCTGCAGGAGATGTATCCCCACCACGCACAAGCCGTGCAGATGGCCCAGGCGGTGCCCGAGCGCAGCGAGGATCCGCAACTGATCGACCTCGCCGCCCGCATCGAGGCCGCCCAGGCACCCGAGATGGAGCAGATGGAGTCGCTGCTCGCCGAATGGGGGCAGGAGGCGCCGGACGAGGACGGAATGGGGCACGGCGGCATGGGGATGCCTGGCGGCATGCCGGGAATGATGTCCGACGACGAGTGGGACTCCATGATGGGGGCCCGCGGCATGGACTTCGACCGCATGTGGCTGACCATGATGATCGTCCACCACGAGGGTGCGATCGAGATGTCGCAGACCGAACTGGCCGAGGGTGTGAACCCGGAGGCGCGGGCGCTCGCCGAGTCGATCATCGCGACACAGCAGGCCGAGATCGACGAGATGCGCGCCATGCTCGAGCGGTAGTCCCGCCGTCGTGACCGAATCGTGACCACCCGATCCCTTCCATTGATACCCCCTGGGGGTATCAATGGAAGGGCCCACGGAATTGGAAACGGATCGAGGCGAAAGCCATGACACAGCTCGAACATCACGGACACGCGGTCCACACCCCGCCCCCCGGAGGGCAGGACACCGGTCGCGCCCGGGACCGGCACGCCGGCCACGGGCCCCACGGTGAGGTCTTCCGGCGCAGGTTCTGGGTGAGCCTGGTCCTCGCGGTTCCGATCGTGGTCTTCAGCGCCATGTTCGCCGATCTACTCGGCTACACGCTGCCCGACGCCGCATGGGTCGGATGGGTCTCGCCCGCCCTGGGCACGGTCGTCTTCGTCTACGGCGGCAGCCCCTTCCTCGTCGGAGGGTGGCACGAGCTGCGCGACCGCCGGCCCGGGATGATGCTCCTCATCGCCATGGCCGTCAGCGTCGCGTTCGCGGCGTCCTGGGTAACCACGCTCGGATTGGGCGGATTCGACCTCGACTTCTGGTGGGAACTGGCGCTGCTGATCGTGATCATGCTGCTCGGGCACTGGCTCGAGATGCGGGCGCTGGGCTCGGCGTCGCGCGCACTCGACGCCCTGGCCGCGATGCTGCCCGACACCGCCGAGAAGGTGACCACGGACGGCGTGGTGCCGGTCCCGCTCGGCGACCTCGCCGTCGGCGACGTCGCACTGGTGCGGGCCGGTGCGCGCGTCCCGGCCGACGGCACGGTCGTCGACGGCCGCGCCGAGGTGGACGAGTCGATGATTACCGGTGAGTCCCGCGCCGTGCCCCGCGCCGTCGGCGACACCGTCGTCGCCGGCACCATCGCCACCGACAGCGCGCTGCGCGTACGCGTCACCGCGGTGGGGGAGGACACCGCGCTCGCCGGCATCCAGCGCATGGTCGCCGACGCACAGGCCTCGTCCTCGCGAGCCCAGGCGCTCGCGGACCGGGCCGCCGCCTTCCTCTTCTACTTCGCCACCGTCGCCGGCGTCCTCACCTTTGCCGTGTGGACGCTGCTCGGCAACGTCGACGAGGCCGTCGTCCGTACCGTCACGGTCCTGGTCATCGCGTGCCCGCACGCGCTGGGCCTGGCCATCCCGCTCGTCATCGCCATCTCGACCGAGCGCGCCGCCCGCGCCGGCGTACTCGTCAAGGACCGGCTGTCGCTCGAGCGAATGCGCGGCGTAGACGTCGTCCTGTTCGACAAGACCGGGACCCTCACCCAGGGCCGGCACGTCGTCACCGACGTCGTCGCCACCGCCGGCACCACCGAGGACGACCTGCTGGCGTTGGCCGCCGCCGTCGAATCCGACAGCGAGCACCCCGTCGCCCGCGCCGTCGTTGCCGCCGCCGGCGGTCGGGCTACGTTGCCGGCGAAGGACTTCCGCTCCCTGCCCGGACGCGGGGTGCGAGCGGTGGTGGACGGCGCGACCGTGTTCGTCGGCGGTCCGGCCGTCCTCGCGGACCTGCGGGCGCACGTTCCTGCCGACGTCGAGGCCGCGACCGGACCCTGGGTCGCACGCGGGGCGTCGGTGCTGCACGTCGTGCGCGACGGCGCGGTGCTCGGAGCCGTCGCGCTCGAGGACGCGGTACGCGAGGAGTCGCGGCAGGCGATCGACGCCCTGCACGCCCGCGGAGTGAAGGTCGCCATGATCACCGGGGATGCGCTCCAGGTGGCCGACGCCGTCGCCGCCGACCTCGGTATCGACGAGGTGTTCGCGAACGTGCTACCCGAACACAAGGACGCGAAGGTCGCCGAGCTGCAGGCCCGCGGGCACCGCGTCGCGATGGTCGGCGACGGCGTCAACGACGCGCCGGCGCTGGCACGGGCCGACGTCGGCATCGCCATCGGCGCCGGCACCGACGTCGCCGTCGAGTCGGCCGGGGTGGTCCTGGCCGCCGACGACCCGCGCGCCGTGCTGTCGGTCATCGCCCTGTCGCAGGCGAGCTTCCGCAAGATGTGGCAGAACCTGGTCTGGGCCACCGGGTACAACATCGTCGCGGTGCCTCTCGCGGCCGGTGTGCTGGCCTTCGCCGGGGTGGTGCTGCCGCCGGCGGTCGCCGCGGTGCTCATGTCGGTGTCCACGATCGTCGTGGCGCTGAACGCGCAGTTGCTGCGCCGGTTGGACCTGGATCCGGCGAAGGTCGCAGCCGGGAGTCGACCCGATCGTCGTCCGACGTGACGAGAGAACATGACGAGAAAAGGACACCGTCGCCGTCCCGATCGGCGGCGGGGTCCCTTCTTCTCCGATCCGGAGCGGCCCCCAACCGGCTCCGGCGGGCACTGCCGAATCCCCCGATCGGCCGTGCCGGGCACCACTATGCCGCATGTCGCGGTCGTTGTCTCGAGTAGCATTACGCATCTTTGCCGGGGCCGTCCCGGCCACCGCTCGGCCGGGCGGAACCTGCCCTCAGCCCAGCGGTTCGCCGCGAATTCCGCCTTTCCCGGGTACGGGAGCGCCGCGGCGTGTCACGCTCGAACCATGAAGACCCGGACTGCTGTGGTGGCGGCGGTCGCCGCCCTTTTCCTCCTCACCTCCTGCGGATCCGACGACGAGACGTCGGCGCCCGCGAGCACCACCCGCCCGGCCGGCAGCGTCGCCTCCAGCGTCGTCGAACGTGCCGTCGACGCGGCGAAGCTGGGGACGTTCGTCGCGACGTTCCGGACGGGATACCCGAACCTGGCCGACGGCAGGGACGATGCCTCCATCGAGGCGATCGTCACCGAGACCTGTCCCTTGATCGACGACGGTGCGAGCGACGAGGAGATCCGCGACAACGTCGCCGAACTGTCCGCCAACGGCGAGGTCACCCCCACCGATCAGCAGGTGGACCGCATCACCCAACTCGTTCGCGCCGCCTGCTGACGGCGACCCCGGTGCCGTTGCGGCACAACCTTGTCGGGCCCGTCCGCTACCGTCCCGGCCATGACACTGAGCATCGGCATGATCACCGTCGACAGCGCCGACCCCGGTCCGCTCGCCACGTGGTGGGCCGAACAGACCGGCGGCCGGATCGAACAGGACAACGAGGGCTGGTTCTTCGTCGTCGGAATGCCCGGCACTGCACAGAAACTCGGGTTCCAGAAGGTTCCGGATCCGACACCGGGCAAGAACCGGATCCACCTGGACCTGGTCGCGCCCGACCTCGACACCGAGGTGAGCCGGCTGGTCGAGGCGGGCGCGAGCGAGGTACACCGCCAGGACATGGGCGGGTTCCGGTGGGTCACGCTCACCGACCCGGACGGCAACCAGTTCTGCGTGGCGAGCAACTCCTGAGGTTCTCCGGTAGAGCGGTGGCGTGTCACCTTTCTCGTGGCGGCACGACCATCGAGGCGGCATGCTCGCGCAGGTACTCGCGCAGGTAGGGCATGGTGAAGTCGAGCCGGCCGTAGCCGGCGGGTTCGACGAGTTCGGCGTTGATCAACCGGAGCCGGTACTGGCTGGCGTAGGTGCCGTTCACGCCGAGGCGTCGCGCGACGTCGCCGATCCGGCTGGGACCGTCGTCGACCGCCATGGCGACGAGGAAGCTGCGGTCGATCTGCGACAGATCGGCCAGGCTCGGCTCGAGCACGAGCGAGCCGATCCGCCGGCGGGCCGCCGCGATGCCGTCGGCGACGTCCTCGGCGGTGATGCGTTCCCGGTCCGGATGGCGGCGCCACACGTTGTGGCCCACCAACTGGATCAGGAAGGGGTATCCGCCGGTGGCGGCCGCGGCCGTGCGGCACTGCTCGTCCCCGATCGAGCGTCCCGACTCCTCGACGGGGACGCGGATCGCCTCGGCGACGTCGTCGAGGGACACGGGGCCGAGGACGTGCCGGTCGGCGCGGCGCAGGAACGTGACGACGTCGTCGCTCAGCAGGTCGCTCACCGCGGCCGGGAGCCCGGCGCCGACGAACGCCAGCTCCCGCTCCTCCCGGAACGCGTGCTGGACGACGGCACCGAGCTCGCGCAGGTCGCCACTGCGCCGGCGGTGCATCTCGTCCACGCTGATCAGCAGCCCGGTGCCGTGGTCGGCCAGGATGCCGGTCAGCTCCTCGAGCTGCCGGCGTAAGCCGGCCTCGGGCCGATCGTCCGCGACGTCGGTCCAGCTCACCGAGACCCCGGCGACGGACCCGCCGGACAGCCGGCGCCGGGCCGGTGGGTCGCGGTGCTCGTGCAGCAGCAGGGGCAGATGCTCGCGGGTGAGCCGGTCGACGAGCCCGGGGGTGGCGGTCTCGGAGATCACCAGCCAGCCCCGGCGGCGGGCCTGCTCCTCGGCCTGGTTGAGCATCACCGTCTTCCCGACTCCGCGTGCGCCGGTGTAGAGGGTCGCGCGTCCGGGCGCGCCCGGACCGTCGTCGAGGGAGGCGCCGAAGTCCTCCACCAGGTCGCCGCGCCCGACGAGCAGGGGCGGCGTCACCCCGAACGACGGTCTGAACGGGTTCCGCACCGGGCCAGTCTAGCTGGAGTTTTAGCTCCTTTTAGTTCTTTTGGTGCTTTTAGCGGTGTATAGCGGTGCGGGCGGTGCGAGGATGCACCCATGCCTACGACCACCCCCGCCGACGCCCAGGGCCTGTGCAACTTCGTGGATCTGTCGCCGTCGCCGTTCCACGTGTGCGCCACCGTCGCCGCCGCTCTCACCGACGCCGGCTTCACACAGCTCACCGAGACCGAGGTGTGGCCGAACGAGCCTGGCCGCTACTACCTGCTGCGGGGCGGTTCGCTGATCGCGTGGAGCACCGAAGGCGCCGACGGCGACCCCGCCCGCCCGTTCCGGATCGTCGGCGGCCACACCGACAGCCCCAACCTGCGGGTCAAGCAGCACCCGGATCTCGCCTCGGCGGGCTGGCAGCTGGTCGGCCTCGAACCGTACGGGGGAGCCTGGCTGAACTCGTGGCTGGACCGCGATCTCGGCATCTCCGGCCGGCTCACCGTGCGGACCGGCAGCGGGGCCGAGGACGTCCTCGTGCGCGTCGACCGGCCGATCCTGCGGGTCCCGCAACTCGCCATCCACCTGTCGGAGGACCGCAAGGGCGTGCAACTGGATCCGCAGCGCCACGTCAACGCCGTGTGGGGAGTGGGCACCGCGCCGCGGTCCTTCCTCGCCTTCCTCGCGGAGGCCGTCGAGGTCGAGGCCGACGCGATCCTGGGCTGGGAGCTGATGACCCACGATCTCGCCCCGTCCACACTGATCGGGGCGGATGCGGACCTGCTCAGCGCGCCGCGCCTGGACAACCAGGGCACGTGCTACGCCGGGACCGCGGCGCTGGTCGCGGCCGTCGGGCACGTCGCCGAGAACGGTGGTCCGGTGCCGTTGCTCGCGCTGTTCGACCACGAGGAGGTCGGCAGCATGTCCGACCGTGGGGCGTTCTCCGACCTGCTGAACACCGTGCTCGAACGGGTCGTGCTGGCCCGCGGCGGCGGCCGCGAGGACTACCTCCGGACGATGGCCGGCTCGGTGGTGGCCTCCGGCGACATGGCTCATGCCACCCACCCGAACTACCCCGACCGCCACGAGCCTGCCCACCGCATCGCGGTGAACGGCGGCCCCGTGCTCAAGGTCAACCAGAACCTGCGCTACGCCACCGACGCCGCCGGTGCCGCTGCCTTCGCGCTCGCCTGCGAGCAGGCCGGAGTGCCGTTGCAGAGCTATGTGCATCGCGCCGACCTGCCGTGCGGTTCGACGATCGGCCCCATCACCGCCTCCCGGACCGGACTGACGACCGTCGACGTCGGGGCCCCGCAGCTCGCAATGCACTCGGCGCGCGAACTGATGGGAACGAAGGACGTCACCGCATACGCCCGCGCGCTCGAGGCGTTCCTCACTCCGCCCAACTGACCGGCACGGTGCGGCATCCGGTGCCAGACTGAGGGGACAACACGCCCGAGCGCGAACGGTGGTGATCCTGTGACCGGCCCGTCGTTCCCCGACCATCTGCTGACCCTCGCCGAATGGGCGGAACTGCCCGAGTACGAACAGTTCCACGTCGAGGTCTGCGAGGGGGTCCTGTCGGCGTCGCCGCGGCCCGGGTACCTGCACCAGCACGTCGCGTTCGGACTGGTCGCCCAGCTCGCCGATCAGCTGCCGAAGGAACTCGCTGTACTCGGAGACGTGGAGGTGCTGCTCACCGAGACCCCGCTGACGGTGCGCTGCCCGGACGGCATCGTCGTCGACCGGACGCTGGTGGACGACGATCCGGACCGTGCGACGGCGGCCGACGTCCGGCTGGTGGTGGAGGTCATGGCCGAGGGCACCGTCCGCACCGATCGGGTCACCAAGTTCTCCGAGTACGCCGAGGCCCGTATCCCCGTGTACTGGATGATCGACCTCGTCGAGCCCGCGACGCTCGGGGTGTTCGTGCTCGACGACGGGTGGTACCGCTACGACGGGGAGTACACGGGGAAGGTGACGCTCCAGGCCGCGGGGCACCGGGTGAGCGTGGACCTCGACGCCTTGACGGCGGTGCGGCCGCCGCAGCGGTCCGCACCGGTGGACGGCGCCGGGCGTGCGCCCGGATAGACTGGCCGCGGCAGCGCGCGCCCGGCCTGCCGTTTCGATCCCAGAGTGAAGGGACCCGACGCCCAGTGTCACCGCAGGTGGATACCGTCACCCACGCCGCCGAAACCCCCGAAGTCGCCCAGCCCTTCCGCGAGCTGGGACTGAAGGACGACGAATACGCCCGCATCCGGGAGATCCTGGGCCGTCGTCCCACGGATGCCGAGCTGGCCATGTACTCGGTGATGTGGTCCGAGCACTGCTCCTACAAGTCCTCCAAGGTGCACCTGCGGTACTTCGGGGAGACCACCACCGACGAGATGCGGGCCTCGATGCTCGCGGGCATCGGTGAGAACGCCGGCGTCGTCGACATCGGCGACGGCTGGGCGGTCACCTTCAAGGTCGAGTCCCACAACCATCCGTCCTACGTCGAGCCGTACCAGGGCGCCGCGACGGGTGTCGGCGGCATCGTCCGCGACATCATGGCGATGGGCGCGCGTCCGATCGCGGTCATGGACCAGCTGCGCTTCGGCGCCGCGGACGCGCCCGACACCCGGCGCGTCGTCGACGGCGTGGTCCGCGGTATCGGTGGTTACGGCAACTCCCTCGGCCTGCCCAACGTCGGCGGCGAAACCGTCTTCGACGCCTCCTATGCCGGCAACCCGCTCGTCAATGCGCTGTGTGCCGGAGCGATGCGCAAGGAGGACCTGCACCTGGCGTTCGCGTCCGGCACGGGCAACAAGATCATCCTGTTCGGCGCGCGCACGGGCCTCGACGGCATCGGCGGCGTGTCCGTCCTGGCGTCGGAGACCTTCGAGGGTGACGAATCCGGTTCCGGACACGAAGCCGAAGGCGAAGCTGGCCCCTCGAAGTCCCGGAAGAAGCTGCCGGCGGTGCAGGTGGGGGATCCGTTCACCGAGAAGGTGCTCATCGAGTGCTGCCTCGACCTCTACCGCGAGAAGCTCGTCGTCGGCATCCAGGACCTCGGCGGCGCCGGCCTCGCCTGCGCGACCTCCGAGCTGGCCGCCGCCGGCGACGGCGGCATGCACGTCGCGCTCGAGCGGGTCCCGATGCGCGCGACCGGCATGACCCCCGCCGAGGTGCTCTCGAGCGAGTCCCAGGAGCGCATGTGCGCCGTCGTCGCGCCCGAGAACGTCGACGAGTTCATGGCTGTGTGCAAGAAGTGGGACGTGCTGGCCACCGTCATCGGCGAGGTCACCGACGGGGACCGGCTCGAGATCACCTGGCACGGTGAGACCGTCGTCGACGTGCCGCCGCGCACCGTCGCGCACGAGGGCCCGGTGTACCACCGCCCGGTGCAGCGCCCGGACTCGCAGGACGCGCTCGTCGCGGACACCACCGCGGGGCTGAAGCGGCCGCAGACGCCCGACGAGCTGAAGTCGACCCTGCTGAAGATGATCGGCTCGCCGCAGCTGTGCAGCCGCAAGTGGATCACCGAGCAGTACGACCGCTACGTGCGGGGCAACACGGTGCTCGCCGAGCACGCGGACGCGGGCGTGATCCGCGTCGACGAGCAGACCGGCCGCGGGATCGCGCTGGCCACCGACGCCTCGGGCCGATACACCCAGCTCGACCCGTACGCCGGGGCGCAGCTCGCCCTCGCCGAGGCCTACCGCAACGTCGCCGTCACCGGTGCCACCCCGAAGGCCGTGTCCAACTGCCTGAACTTCGGTTCGCCCGAGGATCCGGGTGTGATGTGGCAGTTCCAGCAGGCCGTGCGCGGTCTCGCGGACGGGTGCGCCCAGCTCGGCATTCCCGTCACCGGCGGCAACGTCAGCTTCTACAACCAGACCGGGGCCACCCCGATCCTGCCGACCCCGGTCGTCGCCGTGCTCGGCGTGATCGACGACGTGCACCGGCGCATCCCCACCGGTCTCGGCCTCGAGCCGGGCGAGACGCTCATCCTGCTGGGGGAGACCCGCGACGAGTTCGACGGTTCGATCTGGGCGCAGGTCGAGCACGATCACCTCGGTGGCGTGCCGCCGAAGGTCGACCTCGAGCGGGAGCGGCTGCTCGCCGAGATCCTCACTGCTGCCTCGCGCGACGGCCTGGTCTCCGCCGCCCACGACCTGTCCGAGGGTGGTCTCGCGCAGGCGGTCGTCGAGGCCGCGCTGGCCGGCGAGACCGGCTGTCGGATCCTGCTGCCGGAGGACGCGGATCCGTTCGTGACCCTGTTCTCCGAGTCCGCAGGCCGGGTGCTGGTGGCGGTGCCGCGCACCGAGGAGACCCGCTTCACCGGCATGTGCACGGCGCGCAACATGCCGTGGGTACGGATCGGGGTCGTCGACGAGGGCTCCGACTCCGTCGAGGTGCAGGGTCTGTTCTCGGTCCCGACGGCCGAACTGCGCGAGGTCTACGAGGGCACACTTCCGGCACTGTTCGGGTGAGCGATGGTCGGTTCCCAGGTCGATCGGCTGGCGTCGATAGAGGCCCGGCAGGGCCGGATCATCGACGCGGTCACCGAATTCGGTGACCGTCACCCCCACACCGCCCAGGTGTGGGGGGCGCTGAGCCTGGATTTCACCGGCATAGCCTTCGCGGGCCTGTTCTTCTGCTGGTCGCTGACTCCGTCGCTGCTGCCTCGGGACTGGTTGTTCCAGGGCCTCATCGGCGGCATCAACGTCGCCATCGGCTACGGGGTGGGATGTGCCGTCGGCTGGGTCGGCGGCCGGCTGCTGGCGAGGCGGCCGTGGTGGCCGCCGCCGTTGCCCGTGCTGCGGGCGATCAAGGTGGCGGTGCCGGTCGCCGCCGTGCTCGCGTCGCTGGTGGCGCTCGTGTTCGCGTCGCGGCAGCAACGTCAGCTGGCCGCGCTGATGAACGCCGAGGGCACCACGACCAGCGGGTATCTGCGGACCCTGCTGCTCGCCGCCGCCGTCGCGCTCACCCTGATCGCCACCTGGCGCGGACTGCGTGAACTCGCGGGGATCGTCGCGTGGCAGCTGGTGCGGCGCCTGCGCATGCCGCCCGGGGCGGCGCGCTCGCTCGGGGCGCTGCTGGTGGTGCTGGTGGTGTTCATGCTCATCGACGGCGTGCTGGCCCGAGGCGCCTACGCGGGGCTCAACTGGGTGTTCGGCATCCAGAACGACGAGACCCGGCCGGGAGTCACGCAGCCGCTCGTGCCTGAGAAGTCCGGGAGCCCCGAGTCGTTCGCGGCGTGGGACACGCTCGGCTACCAGGGGCGCGACTTCGTCGGCCGAGGTCTCGACGCCGCCGAGCTGACCGCGATCAACGGTGCCCCGGCCCGGGAACCGATCCGGGTCTACTCCGGATTCGAGACCGCCGACACCCCCGAGGCGCGTGCCGACGTCGTGATCGACGAGCTCGAACGCACCGACGCGTTCGACCGCGAGGTGCTCGTGATCATCCCGACCACCGGAACGGGGTGGGTCAATCCGACTGCGGCGATGATGATGGAACTCGTCCACAACGGCGACGTCGCCCTCGTCGCGTGGCAGTACTCGTACATGCCGAGCTGGATCTCCTTCCTCGCCGATCGTGAGAAGGCCGCCGCCGCGGGCGACATGCTGATCGACCGGGTCTACAACCGGTGGCTCGCCCAGTCCGCCGAGCATCGGCCGAAGCTGTACGTGTACGGGGAGAGCCTCGGAACTCAGTCGGGGGAGGGCGCTTTCGACACGGTCGCCGCGATCCGTGACACCGTCGACGGCGTCCTGTGGGTCGGCCCGCCCAACTCGAACCGCTTGTGGCGCCAGCTCGTCGACCGCCGCGATCCGGGCACGACCGAGGTCGAACCGGTGTACGCGGACGGCCTGGTGGTGCGCTTCGCCGACGACCGCGAGTCGATCGGGGAACCCGACACCCCGTGGCTGTTCCCCCGGATCCTGTACCTGCAGCACGCGTCCGATCCGGTGGTGTGGTGGTCCCCGGACCTGATCTTCAGCCGGCCGGACTGGCTGTCCGAACCGCCCGGCCCCGACCGGCTTCCGCAGATGCGCTGGTTCCCGTTCGTGACCTTCTGGCAGGTCTCGGCGGACCTGACCAACGCCGCCGGGGTGCCCGACGGGCACGGTCACAACTACGGCACCACGGTGCTCGACGGCTGGATCGCGGTCACTGCGCCCGCCGGCTGGACCGAAGCCGACACCGAGCGGGTGCGGTTCGCGCTGACCGTCATCGACGATCTGCAGGGACCGGAGAAGTGAGCCGGCCGGGACGGATTCACCGCCGGCCGTGGCTCGGCCCGGCGGTCGCCGCGGCGGTCGTGGGCTGGGGCGCGGTGCTTCCGGCCACCCGGCTCGGGCCGCGCGGGCGCGCCGTGCTGTCGGCGACCGTCGGCACGGCCGCGGTGTTCGCGGCCCGGGCCGCGGGCGTCGAGCGGGGGATGCTGGGACTGGATCCGCGGCATCTCGTGTCCGGCGCGCGGTGGGGTCTGGCCGCCGCCGCCGTCCCGCTGGCCGCCTACGGAGTCATGCTCGCCGTCCCGTCGCTGCGGGTCCGGCTCGTCGACGAAGCCCGCGCCGAACGCGAGGACTTCTACGAATGGGTGGGGCTGCACATTCCGTTCGGCACCGTCGCCGCCGAGGAGCTGCTGTTCCGCAGCGTTCTCGCGGCGCTGCTCGGTCCGGGCACGGCGGCGTCGGGTCTGCACGCGGCGGCGTTCGGGCTGTGGCATGTGCAGCCCGCGCGGGACGCCGGTCACCACGTGCTCGGCACCGTGCTCGTCACCGGACTCTCGGCGGTGGTCTTCGACCGGCTGCGCCGTCGCAGCGGCAGCGTCCTCGCACCCGCCCTGCTGCACCTGGCGCTCAACGTCGGCGGGGCCGTGGCGGTGCGGCTGGCGGGGCTGCCGTCCGAGGAGGACGACGCCGCCCGGCGTAGCTAGGCTGGCTCGCCGTGGCACCGCGCAAACCCGTCGACCCCGCCGAGCTCCGCGCCGCCGTCCTGCGAGTCGGTCCGTGGCTGCGGGACGAGACGGTCGATGCACCGGCCCGCGCCGACCTCGCGACGGCGGTGCGCCTGACCGCTCGCGCTCTGGAGCAGGCGGCGCCCGGATCCAGCGTCGAGGTGCGGGTGCCGCCGTTCGTGGCGGTGCAGTGCATCGAGGGGCCCCGCCACACCCGGGGGACCCCGCCCAACGTCGTCGAAACCGGCCCGCGGACGTGGCTGCGGCTGGTCACGGGTCTCGTCGATTTCGCCGACGCCGCCGCCGCGGGATCGCTGGACGCGTCCGGTAGCCGTGCGGGGGAGATCGCGCACTGGATGCCGCTGCTGCGGTTGTGAGACGGAACGGCTGCGCACGACGGAGGAGGCCCCGGTGACGGTCGGAGCGGGGCACCGTCGGCCGACCCGTAGAATGGCCTTGCCTCTCTTTTGTCCAGCCCCCAGGGAGCACCCCGGTGACCAGTGCCGATCTGTCGGTTCACACACGTAATCTCCTCGCAGCCGAGGAACCCGAGAACGAACCTCGTGAGGAGTGCGGAGTCTTCGGAGTCTGGGCTCCGGGCGAGGATGTGTCCAAGCTCACGTACTACGGCCTCTATGCGCTGCAGCACCGGGGACAGGAGGCGGCCGGTATCGCCGTCGCCGACGGCTCCCAGGTCCTGGTGTTCAAGGATCTCGGGCTGGTGAGCCAGGTCTTCGACGAGCAGACCCTCGCCGCCATGTCCGGCCACATCGCGATCGGGCACTGTCGCTACTCCACCACCGGGTCGACCACCTGGGAGAACGCCCAGCCGATCTTCCGCACGACCGCGGCCGGCACCGGCGTCGCCCTCGGTCACAACGGCAATCTGGTCAACACCGCCCAACTCGCCCAGCGCGCCCGGGAGCTGGGCCTCGGCGACGATCGGCGGGCGGTCACGGCCACCACCGACTCCGACATCGTCGGCGCGCTGCTCGCGCACGCCGCGGCCGACAGCACGGTCGAGCAGGCGGCCCTCGAGTTGCTGCCGACCCTGCGCGGTGCCTTCTGCCTGACCTTCATGGACGAGCACACGCTCTACGCGGCGCGCGACCCGTGGGGAATTCGGCCGCTGTGCCTGGGCCGCCTGGACCGCGGCTGGGTCGTGGCCAGCGAGACCGCCGCGCTCGACATCGTCGGCGCGTCCTTCGTGCGCGACATCGAGCCCGGCGAGCTGCTCGCCATCGACGCCGACGGCGTCCGCTCGAGCCGCTTCGCCAACCCGGAGCCCAAGGGCTGCGTGTTCGAGTACGTCTACCTCGCTCGTCCGGACTCGACGATCGCGGGCCGCTCGGTGCATGCCACCCGCGTCGAGATCGGCCGGCGACTGGCCAAGGAACACCCGGTCGACGCGGACCTGGTCATTCCGGTGCCGGAGTCGGGCACTCCCGCCGCCGTCGGCTACGCCCAGGGCTCGGGGATCCCCTACGGCCAGGGCCTGATGAAGAACGCCTATGTGGGCCGCACCTTCATCCAGCCGAGCCAGACCATCCGCCAGCTCGGTATCCGGCTCAAGCTCAATCCGCTGCGCGAGGTCATTCGCGGCAAGCGACTCGTCGTGGTCGACGACTCGATCGTTCGTGGCAACACCCAGCGGGCCCTGATCCGGATGCTCCGCGAGGCCGGTGCGCTCGAGATCCACGTGCGGATCGCGTCGCCGCCGGTGAAGTGGCCGTGCTTCTACGGCATCGACTTCGCATCCCCGGCCGAGCTGATCGCCAACGGCGGCGGCACCCGCGACGTCTCCGAGCGGACCGGGCACGACTTCGACGAGATGGTGGAGATGGTGCGCCGCTCGGTCGGCGCGGACTCCCTCGGCTACATCTCGATCGACGGGATGATCGGCGCCACCGAGCAGCCCGCCTCGCGCCTGTGCGCCGCATGCTTCGACGGGCACTACCCGATCGCGCTGCCGAAGGAGCACGCCGTCGGGAAGAACGTGCTCGAAGGGATGCTCGGCGGGGCTGCGGGGGCCACGCCGGTGCTCGACAACGACAACGCGGACGCCCTGAGCCGTCCCTAGACCCGTCCGCCGTCGCAAGGACGGCGGCCCCGGTTTCGCGTCGTCGCGCGTCGGCGGTCCGGCCCGGTCGGGTACCTTGAGGTGCGCGATCGGCGGGCTTCGGCGTGCGTCCGCGCGTCCGGCAGCGATGCCGATACACCTGTTCACCACAACTCGAGGCTGGAGCCGACAACCCATGACCGAGGACACAACCCCCGGAGCTTCCTACGCAGCGGCGGGCGTGGACATCGAGGCCGGCGATCGAGCCGTCGAACTGTTCGCGCCGCACGCGAAGAAGGCGACCCGCCCGGAGGTGCTCGGCGGCCTCGGCGGATTCGCGGGGCTGTTCGCGCTCAAGGGCGACTACAAGGAACCGCTGCTCGCGGCGTCCACCGACGGGGTCGGCACCAAACTGGCGGTGGCGCAGGCCCTCGACAAGCACGACACCGTCGGTCTCGACCTCGTGGCGATGGTCGTCGACGACCTGGTCGTCTGCGGCGCCGAGCCGCTCTTCCTGCAGGACTACATCGCGGTCGGTCGCGTGGTGCCCGAGCGGGTGGCCGAGATCGTCGGCGGCATCGCGGCGGGCTGCGTCCAGGCCGGCTGCGCCCTGCTCGGCGGCGAGACCGCCGAGCATCCCGGCGTGATGGCCGACGGGGACTACGACCTGTCCGCCACGGGCGTCGGCGTCGTCGAGGCCGACCGGCTGCTCGGGCCCGACCGGGTGCGCCCGGGCGACGTGGTGATCGCCATGGGTTCGTCGGGGCTGCACTCGAACGGATACTCGCTGGCGCGCAAGGTCCTTCTCGACATCGGCAAGATGAGCCTGACGGCGCACGTCGACGAGTTCAGCCGCAGCCTCGGCGAGGAACTGCTCGAGCCGACCCGGATCTACGCGAAGGACTGCCTCGCGCTCGCCGCCGAAACCGAGGTCCGCACGTTCTGCCACGTCACCGGCGGAGGGCTCGCAGGCAACCTGGCCCGGGTGATGCCGAAGGGACTCGTCGCCGAACTCGACCGGACCACGTGGAGCCCGGCACCGGTGTTCGGGCTCATCGCCCAGCGCGGCCGCGTCGAGCGGACCGAGATGGAGAAGACCTTCAACATGGGCGTCGGCATGGTCGCGATCGTCGCGCCCGAGGACGTCGACCGGGCCCTCGCGGTGCTCACCGCGCGCCACATCGACTGCTGGACGCTCGGTACCGTGCGCAAGTCTCAGGACCAGGACGACGTGCGGGCCGTGCTGGTGGGCGACCACCCGCGGTTCTGAGCCGGCGGCGGTCGGCCGATACCGGAAACGGATCCGACACCGGACACGCATCGCACCGATACGCGCAGCGCCCGGGCCGTGCAGGACGGCCCGGGCGCTGCGCGTCGTGGTGACGAAGTTTTCCGGATCGCCTCACCTGCCGGCCGGGTTTCGCAGCGGTGTGCGAGATCCGGACGGCGAGGAGGGTGCCAGCGAAGGGGGGAGTCGGTGGTCCGACTCCCCCCTCCTGTGCGTGAGGCTCGGGTCAGCGACGCCAGTCGTCGTCGTAGTCGTCGTCCCAGGGGGAACGACCGTCCGGTCCGGAACGTTGGTCTGCGAAGACCTCGTCCCGGTGCGAGTTGGGTGTACCGCCAGACAATTCCCGCTGGAGGCTCTCGAAGTCGGTGGCCGGTGAGCTGTACTTGAGCTCCCGTGCAACCTTGGTCTGCTTTGCCTTAGCCCGGCCGCGGCCCATGGCTAACCCCCTCGCGCCTTGACGGGGCGGCCTGGGGAATTTGGCGGCCCCGGTTAATTGAGTATTTTCCTGGCCACCACTCTAGCGTGGAAAAGTCGGTTCCGCCTCCACACACCGGGTGGCGGCGGTGTCCGATTGGTCTCACCCGCAGGCGACCTGGGCAAATGCGGTCACGAGGGAGCGTTCAGAGCACTCCGGGGATAGCCCGGACCGTGCCGACCCGGATGCCACCGCCGAGCACCGGCTGCGACGCGAGCTCCGCGTGCTCCTCGGACCACGTCACCCCGAGGTGGTGCAGCAGGGCGGCGGTGAGGGGAAGACGGGCCCGCTCGTGGCCGTCGTCGATCTTCAGTGCGAACGCGGTGCCGTCCGGCAGGGCACCCGCGTGCACGCCGTCCGCCCCGGCCTTGCACAGCAGTCCCGGCACCGCGGGCATCAGCCGGGCGTCGTCCTTGCCGGTGCCCGAGACGAGGTGCGGATGACTCCGGATCGCATCGGCCACGGCCCGTTCCGGCGTCCCGGCCCCGGCAGTCGCGAGCCGCGAATAGGCCCGGGCGAGATTGAACAGGGGCAGCGGCACGATCGGCAGGCCGCACCCGTCGATGCCGAGATCGGTGTCCTCGACGTCGCCCGCGAGTTCGAGGATCGTCTCGGTCACGGCCTGCTGCAGCGGATGGGCGGAGTCGAGGTAGCCCGGCTCGTCCGAACCGGCGCGGACGGGCCAGCCGTTCGCGGCGCACGCTGCGAGCATCGCGGCGTGCTTGCCGGAGCAGTTCATGTACACCGTCCGCCGAGGGTGACCGGCGACGACGATCGTCGCCCGGGCCGGTTCGCTGCCGGGCAGGTCCGGCGGGCACTGCAGGTCGTCCTCGGTGAATCCGTGCGCGGCGAGCAGTGCCTCCACCAGCCGGACGTGCCCAGCCTCGCCCTCGTGCGAGGCCGTCGCGATCGCCAGTTCCTCCGTCGAGCGCGGCACGAAACCCTGCCGCAGCAGCGCCACCGCCTGCAGCGGCTTGTTCGACGACCGCGGATAGATCGGCGTGTGGATCTCGCCCAGTGCGAGCCGCACCTCACCGTCCGGGTCGAGCACGACCAGCGAGCCGCGGTGCACGCATTCGCGGAACCCCGATCGCACCACTTCCACGAGTTCGACGCTCAATACTCCACCTGCACCTCTCGTCCGGCGACTCGTCTGCGAGCCTTGTCGGCGACACTAGGGGACAGGTCGTCCTGCTGCGCGAGCATCTCCGCGATCCGCGCCGGGTCCCGGCCGGTGAACAGATCCCGCACGGTCACTCCGTGCTCGGGTACGTGCACGACGAAGATCCCGTCGCCCGCCTCCACCGGGCCCTCGGCGAGCACCTTCAGATAGGCCCCGGTGTCGCCGCGCGCGGCGAACCGCCGCACCCAGCCCGGTTCCTGCGCCCACACCCCGAACGTCCCGCACGGCGTGCGCGGCCCGGTGACCTCGAGGAGCAGACCGCCCGCGCCGATCCGCCAGCGCTCGCCGATCACCGCATCCGACGTGGCGATCTTGTTCACACGCAGGTTCTCGCCGAACCACCCCGCGGGCAGTTCACGGCCGAGCTCGTCGGCCCAGCGACGTGCCTCGTCCTCGGCATACGCGTAGACCGCCTTGTGGCGACCGCCGTGATGGGCGGTGTCGCACTGCCGGTCGCCGGTCAGTCCGAGGGGCCGGACCTGCACGGGTCCGGCCACGGGACGCTTGTCGATGGCCGTGTGCGGGACACGGCGGGTGCCGCTGTCGCGGACGGTGTGCACCACGCAGACCGCCTCGACCCGACCGGTCGGCGGGTTCGGGTGGCTCACCGCCCCCGGAGCCGTTCCACGGCGAGCCGGCCGGCCTGCACGGTGGCGTCGTCGGGGACCGAGTCCGGATCGATCGCCGCGGCACAGGGCCCGGCGACGAGGGCCGTGCCGACGGGCACGTTCCGCTTGATCAGAGCCAGCGCGACGGGGCCGAGCTCGAAGTGGTCGACCACGGTGCCCAGCCGCCCGACGGCGCGGCCGTCGGCGGTCACCGGGTCGCCGGGTTCGGGCCGGCCCTCGGCGGAGCCGTCGAGGTGCAGCAGGACGAGATGCCGGGGCGGCTTGCCGAGATTGTGCACCCGCGCGACGGTCTCCTGCCCCCGGTAGCAGCCCTTGTCGAGATGGACGGCGCCGTGCTCGGCCGGGCCGCCGATCCAGCGGGCCTCGTGCGGGATGGTGCGCTCGTCGGTGTCGAGACCGATCCGCGGGCGCAGCGCGACGACGCGCAGCGCCTCGAACGCCCAGGTCCCTGCCGGGCGGGCCCCGGCGTCGACCAGGGCCGTGAACACGTCGGTGAGCCGCTCGCGGGGGACGAGCAGGTCCCAGGCGTCGTCCGTGGGCCAGGGCATGCGCCGGACGAGCCCGCCGCCGGGCAGGGCGACCGCGGCGTAGCCGTCGGCGGGCAGGGCGTCGATGCCCAGCGCGGCCAGGACGGGGGCATCGCCGGCGTGCGGACCGAGCAGGCTCAGCACGGCCATCTCGTTGCCGTCCCGCGGCTCGGCCTTGGACCAGAACACCATTCTGGTCAGGAACGTCAGCAGGTCCGGCCCGCGCTGCGGTTCGGTGTCGATCCAGGTGACGCCGTTCAGGTCGGTCTGTACGAAGTGGTGCTCGACGCGGCCCTGGGCATCGAGGCTGAGGTTCTCTGCCGAGGCGCCGTCGGGCAGCTGCGCGACGTGCTGGCTGGAGATGGTGTGGAGCCAGCTCAGGCGTTCCTCGCCGGAAATCGCGACGACGAATCGGGTCGAGCGGTCGACGACGGCCACGCCGGTGAGGGCGGCGCGCTGTTCGCCGAACGGATCGCCGTAGTGCCAGGGCAGTCCCGTGTCCGGGGTGCCGGCCGGCGCGGGAACGGCACCGGGACGAGCGAGAAGTGGGCTGTCGGTCACGAAGGGAGTGTCGGCCACGACACCCAGTCTAGGAGCGCGGGTCTGTGCCCGGCGGAATGGATAGGGTGTGCGCATGGCTGAGCGGGTGCTGGTGACGCTGGACGGCGAGGTTCGGGACGCGGATGTGCCGCTGCTGCACGCGGACGACATCGGGGTGCTGCGGGGCGACGGGGTGTTCGAGACGCTCCTCGTGCGCGGCGGTCGGGCGCGGACCGTCGAGCAGCACCTGAGCCGGCTCGTGTCCTCCGCCGCGGCGGCGGGGCTGCCGGCGCCCGAGCGCGACGACTGGCGGCTGGCGATCGACGTCGCGGTCGACCAGTGGGGCGCGGAGCGGGAGGGGGCGTTGCGCCTGGTGTACACCCGCGGCCGGGAGGGCGGCAGCGAGCCGACCGCGTTCCTGTTGCTGACCCCGGTGGCCGAACGGGTGTACAAGGCTCGCGCGGACGGTGTGTCCGTGGTGACGCTCGATCGCGGATACTCGGTGGATCTCGCGTCGAAGGCGCCGTGGCAGCTGCTCGGGGCCAAGACCCTGTCCTACGCGACGAACATGGCGGCGCTGCGGCATGCCGAGTCTCTGGGCGCCGACGATGTGATCTACATCAGCAGCGAGGGTTTCGTGTTGGAAGGGCCACGTTCGTCGGTGCTCGTCGCGCGCGGGCGCACGCTGATCACCCCGCCGCCGGAGCAGGGAATCCTGCCCGGCACCACCCAGCAGGCGCTGTTCGACGTCGCGGGCGACCACAACTTCGTGGTGCGGTACGAGCCGGTCCGTCCTGCGGATCTCGTTGTGGCAGATGGTGTCTGGCTGGTCTCGAGCGTCGCGCTGGCGGCGCGGGTGCACACCCTGGACGGCCACGATCTGTCCCGGCGGTCCCTGGTCGGCGAGGTCGAGGCCCTGGTGGACGCCGCGGTCGAGTGAGGGCCGGATCCCACGTCGCGGAGCACGCGCTCGCGGGGATGTGTCGGTCGACACCGTCGACGGTCCTGTCCACCTCTACTACTGTGGGTAGTAACAAGGTCGCCGACGCGTGCGGCGGATGGTCCCTTGTGCACAGAGTCCGAGGCCCCGAGCCCGCGCCCCGGACTCGGAGCCTGTCCCTGGGCGTCACCTCGGAGTAGCCATGGATGTGTTGGACCTGTCCCGGTGGCAGTTCGGCATCACCACCGTCTATCACTTCATCCTCGTCCCGCTGACCATCGGTCTCGCCCCGCTCATCGCGATCATGCAGACCATGTGGGTGGTCACGAAGAAGGACCACTGGTACCGCCTGACGAAGTTCTTCGGCAAGCTCTTCCTCATCAACTTCGCCCTCGGCGTGGCCACCGGCATCGTCCAGGAATTCCAGTTCGGCATGAACTGGAGCGAATACTCCCGCTTCGTCGGGGACGTCTTCGGCGCCCCGCTGGCGCTCGAGGGCCTGGTGGCGTTCTTCCTCGAATCGACCTTCCTCGGCCTGTGGATCTTCGGCTGGGGGCGGCTGCCGAAACTGGTCCACCTGGCGACGATCTGGCTGGTCGCGATCGGCGTGAACGCCTCCGCGTACTTCATCATCTCGGCCAACTCGTTCATGCAGCACCCCGTCGGCGCGACGTACAACCCCGAGACCGGGCGTGCCGAGCTGACGAGCATCTGGGAACTGCTGACCAACAACACCGCGCTCGCAGCATTCCCGCACACCGTCGCCGGGGCGTTCCTCACCGCCGGCACGTTCGTCGCGGGCATCGCCGGCTGGTGGATGGTGCGCAACATGCGCCGCGCCGCGCAAGCCGAGCCGGTCGAAGCCGACCGGCTCGAAGGCGAGGCCCGCGGCATGTTCCGGCCCGCCGCCCGGCTCGGCATGCTCGTGATGATCGTCTCCGGTGTCGCGCTCTTCGTCAGCGGCGACATCCAGGCGAAGCTCATGTTCGAACAGCAGCCGATGAAGATGGCGTCCGCGGAGTCGTTGTGCCACACCGAGACCGACCCCAAGTTCTCGGTCCTGACGATCGGTACGCACAACAACTGCGACGGTGTCATCCATGTCCTCGAGGTGCCGTACGTGCTGCCGTACCTCGCGCAGGGCGAGTTCACCGACGTCACCCTGCAGGGTGTCGAAGACCTGCAGGACCAGTACGAGCAGCAGTTCGGCCCCGGCAACTACCGCCCCAACCTGTTCGTCACCTACTGGTCGTTCCGCGCCATGATCGGCCTGGCCGCCGGGTCGGCCGCGCTGGCCGTCGCCGGGCTGTGGGTGACCCGCCGCGGCCGCGTCCCCGATCAGAAGTGGTTCGGGCGGCTGAGCATCCTCGCCATTCCCACGCCGTTCCTGGCCAACAGCGCCGGCTGGATCTTCACCGAGATGGGCCGCCAGCCGTGGGTCGTGCACCCCAATCCGACCGGCGTGGACATGATCCGGCTCACCGTCGACCAGGGCGTGTCGAACAACTCGGCCGGCATGGTGATCGCCTCGCTGGTGGCGTTCACCGTCGTCTACGGCGCGCTCGGCGTCGTGTGGTTCTGGCTGATCCGGCGGTACACCATCGAGGGCCCGCTGCCGCACGACGCCCACCCGCCGGGTGAGCACGACGACGAACCCGACGACACCGGCCGGCCCAAGCAGCTGTCCTTCGCGTACTAGGAGATCGGTCATGGGACTTCAAGAGGTCTGGTTCGTCCTGATCGCGGTGCTGTTCACCGGGTACTTCGTGCTCGAGGGCTTCGACTTCGGTGTCGGCATGCTGATGCCGGTGCTCGGACGTGGCCGCACCGAGACGGCCGATACCCGCCGGCGGGTGCTGCTCAACACCATCGGGCCGGTGTGGGACGGCAACGAGGTGTGGTTGCTGACCGCGGGCGGCGCGATGTTCGCCGCGTTCCCCGAGTGGTACGCCACCCTGTTCTCCGGGTTCTACCTGCCGCTGCTGCTGATCCTGCTCGGTCTCATCGTCCGGGTCGTGGCGATCGAGTACCGCGGCAAGATCGACGACCCCACCTGGCGGCGGCGCTGCGACTGGGGCATCGTCTTCGGCTCCTGGGTGCCGGCCGTGTTGTGGGGCGTGGCGTTCGCGAACATCGTCCGCGGCGTCGCGATCGACGAGAACAAGCAGTACATCGGCGGCTTCTTCGACCTGCTGAACCCGTACGCCCTGCTCGGTGGTGCCACCACCGCACTCGTGTTCGCGCTGCACGGCGCGGTCTTCATCGCCCTGAAGTCCGCCGACGAGGTGCGCGAGGACGCCGTGACCCTCGCCGCCCGTCTTGCCGTTCCGGCGGTCGTCGTGGCCGGCGCCTTCGTGCTGTGGACGCAACTCGCCTACGGCAAGACCTGGACGTGGCTCCTCGTCGGCGCCGCGGCGGCCGCGCTGCTCGCCGTCGTCGCTCTCACGCGCGCGGAACGCGAAGGGTGGGCCTTCGTGTTCACCACCGTCGCCATCGTCGGCACCGTCGTCCTGCTGTTCGGTTCGCTGTTCCCGAACGTCATGCCGTCCACACTCGGCGACACCCTGTCGCTGACGATCGAGAACGCGTCGTCGAGTCCGTACACACTGAAGGTCATGACATGGGCGGCGGTGATCGTCACGCCGGTGGTCCTGATCTACCAGGGCTGGACGTACTGGGTGTTCCGTCAGCGCATCTCCACCAAGCACATCCCGAAGTCCATCGGCCTGTCGCTCGGGGCGAAATGACCGCGCCCGCCGACGCCGCGGTGCGTCCGTTCGGCTCCGTTCCCGGAGCGGCGGATGTGCCCCGGCATCGCGGGCCGATCGACCCGCGGCTGTGGCGCTACTCCGCCACAGCACGCGGCTATCTGGCGCTCGCCCTCGTCACGGCCGCGATCGACGTCGCGATGATCGTCGTGTCCGCACTCGCGATCGGCGCGGTCCTCGCGGGGGTGCTCACCACCGGCACCACGGAACTCGGGGAATGGCGGACCGAATTGCTGGTCCTGGCCGGGGCCGTCACCGTGCGCACCCTGGTCACGTGGGTGCAGTCCCGGTTCGCGCACCGTTCGGCGAGCCGGGTCGTCGCCGAACTCGAGCACGAGGTGCTCGCGGCGGCGACCCGGTTGCCGCCGCGGGAACTCGAACCACGCCGCGACGAGATCGCCACGGTGCTCACCCGCGGGCTCGGTGGGCTGTCGGAGTACCTCACCGGATACGTGCCGGCACTGCTGCTCGCCGTCACACTCACCCCGATCACCGTGGTGGTCATCGCGTTCCAGGACCTCACCTCGGCGATCATCGTCGTCGTGACACTGCCGCTCATCCCGGCGTTCATGATCCTCATCGGACTGCTGACCAAGGGCCGGGCCGACCGCACGCTGCGGACCATGACGACGCTCTCGGCTCAACTGCTCGACCTGATCGCCGGTCTGCCCACGCTGCGTGCACTCGGCCGGGAACAGGGCCCGGCGCAGAAGGTACGCGAGCTCGGCGACGACCACCGACGCACCACCATGTCGGCGCTGCGCGTGGCGTTCCTGTCCGGGACGGTGCTCGAATGGCTCGCCACCCTGTCCGTCGCGCTGATCGCGGTCGGGATCGGTCTGCGCCTCGTCTACGGGGACATGGCACTCGAGGCGGGCATCGTCGCGCTGATCCTCGCCCCCGAGGCGTACCTGCCGCTGCGTACGGTGGGCGCGAAGTTCCACGCCGCCGAGGACGGCAAGGCGGCCGCCGAACGCGCCTTCGCGATCCTCGACCGTGCGTCTGCCGCCCCGTCGGACACCGCCGGTGCCGGATTCGATGCGACCTCGGCCGAACTGACGTTGTCGGGTCTGAGTGTCGCGAGCCGCGACGGATACGCCCCGTACCGGCTCGATGCCGTGTGCCGGCCGGGTGCCGTGACCGTGCTGACCGGGGCGAACGGTTCCGGCAAGTCGACGGCCCTGCTCGCCGTCCTCGGTCTCGCGGAGCCGGCGGAAGGGCGCGTCGAGGCCGGTGGCCGTCCCGTGACGGCCGACGACGCGTGGTGGGAGCAGGTGGCATGGCTGCCCCAGCGGCCCGTGCTGCTGCCCGGCACGCTGGCGGACAACTTGCGCCTCACCGGCGTGGACCCCACCACCGACGGGCTCGAAGATATTTGTGCGGCAACAGGATTCGACGAAGTGCTCGATGCGTTACCCAGCGGCTGGGACACCGTCGTCGGCGCCGAGGGCAGCGGACTGTCGCTCGGGCAGCGGCAACGGCTCGCCCTCGTCCGCACCCTTGCCGCGGACCGGTCCGTGCTGCTGCTGGACGAGCCCACCGCCCACCTCGACGACGCAACCGAGGCCACGGTTCTGGCGACGGTGCGGGAACTGGCGCGTCGCGGACGCACCGTGGTGATCGTGGCGCACCGCCCCAGCATCCTGGCGATCGCCGACTCCGTCATCCCGGTCGTCTCCGACTCCGTCGTCCCAGTCGTCTCCGACTCCGTCGTCCCAGTCGTCTCCCACTGCGACCCGGCCTCCGGCACGGGGGAGCGGTGATGAACGACCTGCGCCGCGCCATGGCGCTGCTCGAACTGCGCCCCGGGCGGGTCGCCGCCGCCGTCGCCGCCGGCGTCGCCACCTTGGGCAGTGCCCTCGCGCTCGCCGGCCTGTCGGCCTGGCTGATCATCCGGGCGTGGCAGATGCCCCCGGTGCTCGACCTGACGGTCGCCGTCGTCGCCGTCCGGGCCCTGGGCATCTCCCGCGGGCTGTTCCGCTACCTCGAGCGAATCGCGAGCCACGACACCGCCCTGCGGGGAACCACCGCCGCCCGCACCCGGGTCTACCGGCGCCTCGCCGACGGCGACCCGGTGGCCTCCGCCGGCCTGCGCCGCGGGGACCTGCTCGCCCGCACCGGGGCCGACGTCGACGCCCTTGGGGACGTGGTGGTGCGGGCGCTGGTGCCCATCGCCGTCGCCGTGGTCCTCGGACTCGCCGCCGTCGGCTGGCTCGCGCTGATCTCCCCACCCGCCGCGGCGATCCTCGCCGTCGCGTTGCTCGTCACAGGCCTCGCGGCGCCCTGGGTGTCCGCCCGTGCCGCGGCCCGCGCCGAAGCCGACAGTGCGGCCGCCCGCCTCCGGTTCTCCCGCGACGCGGTCACCGCACTCGACCACGCCGCAGAACTGCGGGTAGTGGGCCTGCTCCCGCAGGCCGTCGGCCGGGCCCGCCGCGCCGGTGTGGACGCGGTGCGGGCCACCGACCGCGCGGCCGTCCCCGCGGCGTACGCGGAAGCCGCCGTCCCGCTCTCCGTCGGTGCGAGCGTTCTCGGGGCGTTGCTCGTCGGCATCACGCTCTTCGCCGACGGGGGTGCGAGTCCGATGTCCCTCGGGATCCTCGTGCTGCTGCCCCTGTCCGCGTTCGAAGCCACCGCGGCGCTGCCCGGCGCTGCCGTCACCCTCACCCGCGCCCGGATCGCGGCCCACCGCATCGTCGACCTGCTCGACCGTGCCGATCGGCCGGTGCCGCACGGCGCCCGGCCCGTCGCAGAACCGTGCCACCTGCGTGCCGCCGACCTGCGCAGCGGCTGGCCCGGTGGCCCCGACTCCGGGCCTCTCACGCTCGATCTGCCACCCGGCGCGCGCGTCGCCGTCGTCGGGAGCAGCGGAAGCGGCAAGACCAGCACGCTGATGACCCTCGCGGGGCTGCTCGAGCCCGTCGCCGGGACGGTCACCCTCGACGGTGTGCCGCTCGCCGAACTCGAGCCGGCAGCCCTGCGGCGGACGGTGGGATTCTTCGCCGAGGACGCCCACCTGTTCGAGACGTCCGTGCTCGAGAACCTGCGGGTGGCCCGCGGCGACCTCACCGAGGCCGAGGCGCTGGACGTGCTCGGCGACGTCGGGCTGGGGGAGTGGGTGGCCGGCCTGCCCGAAGGGCTGCACAGCACGCTCGTCGGCGGTGCGCGCGCCGTCTCCGGCGGCCAGCGGCGCCGGTTGCTGCTCGCTCGGGCCCTGGTGTCCCCCGCACGGGTGCTGCTGCTCGACGAACCCACCGAGCACCTCGACGCCGCGGACGGCGCACAGCTGCAACGACTGCTGCTGAACCGGGACGCCGGCTTCGTCGCACCCGAGCGCACCGTCGTCGTGGTCACCCACCAGCTGCCCGGCGACACCGCGGCCGACCTCGTCGTTCGCCTGAGGAAAAATTCGTTGCCCGCGGTCTGAGCGGCGCGTACTTTCGGGCGTACACGAGAAAGGAGGTGGTCTGAATTGAAGTATCGGACACGTGAGGTGGCTGCGCGCTAGCCGCTGTCATCGACGACGGGATTGTCGACCGCGCAGCGGCCGGCGAATACCACGCAGTCACCCGGCCCCCGAGCCATCCGGTCCGTCCGACCGGAATCCGCCGACCAGGCGTCCGCGGAGAACGGCTCGGGGGCCGTTTGCGTGTCCGGCACGGTGTGTGGACGCGCGGTTCGGGGTACCCCTGTTCGCGGTAGGCGTCACGTACACCTCGCCACCGGAACGAAAGGGTGTCCTCATGCTCGAGCGAGCCCACGGCCTGTTGCGCCTTCGTACGTCGCCCGGGGTGTTCTTCGTCTCGGCGCTGATCGCCCTCGTGTTCGTCGTCGTGACGATCGCGTTCACCACGGCTGTCGACAACCTGTTCAGCTCCGTCTCGGGCTGGATCATGACGAACCTGGGCTGGTTCTACATCCTGGGGGTGTCCACCTTCCTGGTCTTCCTGGTCGGCCTCGCGTTCACGCACTACGGCCGGGTGCGGCTCGGCGGCGACGACGACCGGCCCGAACACTCCACCCCGGCGTGGTTCGGAATGCTGTTCGCCGCCGGCATCGGCACGATCCTGATGTTCTGGGGCGTGGCCGAACCGATCTCCCATTTCGCGAACCCGCCGATGCAGGACGTCGAACCGGGGTCCGCGGCCGCCGCCACCGAGGCCATCGGCTTCACGCTCTACCACTTCGGGTTGCACACCTGGACGATCTTCGCGCTCCCCGGCCTGTGCTTCGGGTACTTCATCTACAAGCGGAAGCTGCCACCCCGGGTCAGTTCCATCTTCGCCCCGATTCTCGGTGGCCGGATCTACGGTCCGATCGGCAAGACCATCGACGTGATCGCGATCGTGGGCACCGTGTTCGGCGTGGCCACGTCGGTGGGGCTGGGGACTCTACAGGTCAACGCGGGTCTGGCCGAGCTGTTCGGCCTCCCCGAGAACGGTCTCGTCCAGATCGTCCTGATCGCGGTGGTCACCGTGGCGGCGGGAACCTCGGTGGCGCTCGGTCTCGATCGCGGCATCAAGCGGCTGTCGAACCTCAACATCGGCATGGCCGTCGCCCTGCTGGCCTTCGTCCTCGTCACCGGACCCAGCCTGTTCCTGCTCAAGGGCATGATCGAGTCCGTCGGCATCTACGGGAGCATGCTGCCGCGGCTCGCGTTCTGGAACGACACGTTCGGCGACACCGGCTGGCAGAACACCTGGACCGTCTTCTACTGGGCGTGGACCATCACGTGGGCGCCGTTCGTCGGGATCTTCATCGCCCGCATCTCGCGTGGCCGCACCATCCGTGAGTTCGTCGCCGGCGTGCTCGGACTGCCGGTGCTGTTCTCGGTGATCTGGTTCAGCGTGTTCGGAATGGCCTCGTTCGACATCGAGCTGAACGGCTCGGGTGGTCTCGCCGACCGGGTCGTCGGCGACGGCGACATCCCCGGCGCCCTGTTCGAGTTCCTCGGCAACTTCCCGTGGGCCGGCGTCATGTCGCTCTTCGCCGTGGTGATCGTGGTGATCTTCTTCATCACCTCGGTCGACTCCGCCGCGATGGTCCTGGACATGATGGCCGCCGGCAACGAGGGACGGGTGCCGCTGCACCAGCGCCTGTTCTGGGCGGTCCTGATGGGGCTCGTCGCCGCGACCATGCTCGTGGCCACCGGGAAGGACGGTCTCGACGCGCTGCAGCAGGTCATCACGGTGATCGGATTGCCGTTCTTCGTGATCGGCTTCGTGATGATGTACAGCCTCGTCAGGGGGATCCGCGACGACCTCGGGGAGCGGGCCGAACCGGTGACCCGGCAGTGGAGCCGGGTGCGCACCGCCGAGGAACTCGAGGCCGCCGAGCAGCGGCCCGCTCCGGAGCCCGTCGTGATCACCCGGGCCGTGCCGGATCCGGACGACGAGCCCGGCAACGGTGCGGATTCCCCGGCGCGGGGATCAACCCGGGAAGATCAACCGATGTAGCGAGCGAGCCGCGCGGACATGTGCGGCTGCAGGTCCCCGTCCGCGGTGACCCGTTCCTCGACGTAGGCGAGGTCGCCGCCCTCGACGATGCCGTACAGGCGCTTGGCGCCGCCGACCACCTCGCCGGACTGGCTGCGGATCACCACGTCGGTCGCCAGTTCCCAGGACGACTGGGTCAGAGCAGTGCCGTAGTACAGCTCGACGACGCCGGAGCTGTGGTTCAGGAGCAGCTCGAGGGTTTCCGGATCCTCGCTGCCGGGCGCGCCGGTGCCGGCGACCCGCCAGAAGCCGCTCTCCCGGCGATCCGGACCGCTGTAGGCGCCCTCCTCGTCGAGGCGCCACGAACGGGCCTCCCACACGAGGTAGTTGCCGCCGTCGTGGGTGACCACGATCTGCTGGCCGAAGCGGTAATCGCCGGTGCGGGGGTCGTTACCCTCGCCTTCACCCCGCCACACACCCACCATGGGCAGCAGCGCCAGCAGCTCCGGATGCATGTCCGGGCCGAGGCGCAGATTCGCGGTGTCCTCGGGGACGGGCAGGCCGCTCAGGATCGGGACGTTCTTGTCGGCAGTCGCCTTCGCCCGTTCGAGGGCATCGGCGACGGCCTTGTCGCCGCTACCGCGGACGACTTCCCGTTCCTCACCGGACTCGGCACTCACGGCTGATCGGTCACCAGACGGTAGAGGACGTACACCGCGAACCACGTGATGAGCACGGCCGCCAGGACAAGGAGAGCTTCGAAGAAGATGACCACGGCCATATCCTAGACGGCGTCCCGAAAGCGCGGAAACCGACGTCCCCTCCGGGCGCGCGACGCGGCGCGCGGGATAGTACCGTGCACGGGGCCGGGCGGGCCCTTTCGCCCGGAAAGCCCGATTCGGAGGTCGTGTGCGCTCCATCCGTCTGCTGCTGCCGGTCGCCGCGGTCCTCGTGGCCCTGTCCCTGACCCCGCCCGACGCGGCCGCCGTCCCCGGGGCGGGGTCGAACAGCGGTTCGTCCGGGTCCGCCGTCCATCCCGACAACTACGCACTCGAGTGCCCCGACCTGCTGATCGTGGCGGTCTCCGGCGCCACCGACTCCGAGGCCGACCGCGACCCTGTGGTCGAGGAGTCGCGTCAGCTGTGG
This sequence comes from Rhodococcus indonesiensis, assembly GCF_047782815.1. Classification (NCBI taxonomy): domain Bacteria; kingdom Bacillati; phylum Actinomycetota; class Actinomycetes; order Mycobacteriales; family Nocardiaceae; genus Rhodococcus; species Rhodococcus indonesiensis. Next base: position 1,056,434 of record NZ_CP180630.1, read on the forward strand.
TCGAACTGGGTCGGCAACGTGACGGTCCCCGCCGGTGAGGCCACCGCGGACCGCCCGGGCACGATCGGCTGGATGTACGTCCCGTACCCGGCCACCTACGGTCTCGGCCTGTTCGAGGACGTGCCCACCTATCAGGATTCGGTGGCGGCGGGTGTCGCGTCCACCAACCGCATCCTCGACGAACGTAAGAGCGCGTGCGGGGAGCGCACCCGGTTCGCGCTCGTCGGATACAGCGTCGGCGCCGAGGTGATCGAACGGGTGACCCGCGAACTCGGGCACCGGCCCGACGACGCCCATGTCGCACCGGACGACATCGCCGGGGTGGTCCTCGTCGGTGACCCCTACCGTCCCGCGGGTGCCGACTCGCTCGGCGGGGCCGGTCCGCGCGGCGGCGGATTCATGTCCTCCGGGCCCGCCGACTACGGGGCGCTGGCCGACCGGGTGGTGTACTCGTGCCGGCGCTACGACGTGGCGTGCGACGCTCCCGAGGACATCGCGGTCCTCGAACTGGCCCTCGGCATGCTCGGGCAGATGCGGTTCACCCTGACGAACCCGATGCAGACCGTCGACGACCTGGGACGCACGGTGGCGGTGACGGCGGCCCGCGCCGCCGCGCACATCGTCACCCGGGACGACTGGTGGCAGTCCGACGAATCCCTCCTCGACGTGCTGCGCAAGGTCGTCGACAAGACCTACCCGGTGGATCCGAGCGCCGACGTGAGCCCCGAACGGCTGCGGGAGATCCGCGACTGGGCCGTCGGGCCGGGCCGGCCGATCGTGCTGGAGAAGTTGCGCGCCGAGGGGGCCGGTTTCGCCGACGACAACAGCGGCATCGTCGACCTGTTCGTCGAGCCGTACATCCTGCTGGGCTTCGTCCAGCACATCGGCTACTGGAACACGAACCCGCACGATCCCTGGTACTCCGACAGTGAGCGGATCGTCGACTGGATCGTCGCGCTCGCCGAAGCCGAACGGGCGAGCGGACAACCGCAGAACTGACGAACGACGGCGGGGCCCGTTCCCACGAAGGGAACGGGCCCCGCCGGATCGGTCCTACTTCGCGACCGTGACCTCGACGTGGTGGACGCCGGGGGCCGTCGGGCTCACGACGACGTCACCGTTGCCGCGGCCGGACAGCGCGCGGACCTTCCAGTCGCCGGGCGCGGCGAAGAACCGGAAGTCACCGGTGCCGGAGGCGACGACCTCGGCGGTGAACTCACCGGTGCCGTCGAGCAGGCGCACGAAGGCGCCGCCGACCGGCTGGCCGTCGGTGTCGACGACACGGCCGGTCAGAACCGTCTCCTTCTCGACGTCCACGCCGGCGGGCAGGGTCTGGGACTGAACGGGTGCACCACACATGGTCAGCGAACCTCCAACTCGATCGGGGCTCCGACGAGCGAGCCGTATTCGACCCAGCTGCCGTCGTAGTTCTTGACGTTCTTCTTGCCGAGGATTTCCTGCAGGACGAACCAGGTGTGGCTCGAGCGCTCACCGATCCGGCAGTAGGCGATGGTCTCGCGGCTGTCGTCGAACCCCTTGGCCCGGTAGAGGGCCTCGAGGTCGTCGTCCGCCTTGAAGGTGCCGTCCTCGTTGGCGGTGGTGCTCCACGGGATGTTGATCGCACCCGGGACGTGGCCGCGCTGCTGGGCCTGCTCCTGCGGCAGGTGCGCCGGGGCGAGGATCCTGCCGGAGAACTCGTCGGGGGAGCGGACGTCGATGATGTTCTTGGTGCCGATCGCGTCGATCACCTCGTCGCGGAAGGCGCGGATCGAGTGGTCCGGCTCCTGCGCCTTGTACTCGGTGGCCGGGCGGGTGACCTCGTCCTTGGACAGCGGGCGCCCGTCGAGCTCCCACTTCTTGCGGCCGCCGTCGAGGAGCTTGACGTCCCGGTGCCCGTAGAACTTGAAGTACCAGTACGCGTAGGCGGCGAACCAGTTGTTGTTGCCGCCGTAGAGCACGACGGTGTCGTCGTCGGCGACGCCCTTCGCGGACAACAGGGCGGAGAACTGCTCCCGGTTCAGGAAGTCGCGACGGACCCCGTCCTGCAGGTCCTTGCGCCAGTCGAGCTTGATCGCACCTTCGATGTGCCCACCGTCGTAGGCGGCGGTGTCCTCGTCGACCTCGATGAACACGGTCTTCGGTGCGTGGAGGTTCTGCTCTGCCCAGTCTGCTGAGACCAGGACGTCGGAGCGAGCCATGGAGTTTCCTTTCGGTGCTGTGACACTCTCGCGTCGAGTGGAACGGTGCGGGGGGAGGTGGTCAGGCGGCGACGGTCCGGAAACGGGCCACGAGCGGATAGATCCGGCAACCGAGGCACACCCCGAACGCGGCGTTGAGCAGCGCGGCGAACAGCGCGAAGCCGGTGGCGACCAGCCCGGTCAGGTCGGCGCCGAGGAGGAAACCGAAGGTCCCCACGGCGGCGAACACGAACCCCACGAGCTGCGCGAACCGCAACGGGGCGACGGGTTCGGTCTCGGTGGGCGCGCCCGACCGGGGCGCGACGAACCGCGCGAAGAGCAGGCCGTAGGGGCTGCGGCGCGGCCCCAGGGCCGCGCCGGCCGCGAACACCACGGTCTGGACGGCGAGCAGTACGCCGGCCACCGTGGTCGAGACCGACGCGACGACCAGGACGACGACGAGAACGGCGGTGGTGATCCACGCCGCGAACCGGGGGCCGCGGACGTCTACCTGCGGGCTCCGGCGGGTGGTGGCGGTGGTGGTGGGCATGGGTGGTACTCCTGCTGGGAGGGGACGCGTGAGGGCGGACCGGCGCGGTGACAACCGCGGGGACCACACCGGCGAGGGCGGCGGATGCCGCGGAGACGGTCGGACGTCTCGGCCGGGGTGATCAGCAGCAGGTACAGCAGAAGCCGCCGAGGCGGCACAGATCGACTGTGCGGCGTCGGGTGAGCATGAGCTCTCGGCGGGTCGACACGGCAGGCAGCTTAGTCGACGTCTCGGCGGATCGGGTCCGCGGGGGTGCGCAGCGGCACCAGCGCGGCCCGCAGGTCGGCCGCGGCCGGCACCCCCGACACCCGGTACCTCTCGGTGCCGGCGGCGTCGAACAGGAACGTCGTCGGCAACGACAGCACACCGAGTTCCCTTGCCAGCTGCGGGTTCTCGTCGATGTCCAGTTCGAGGTCGCGGGGTGCGGGCAACCCGTCGCCGGTGGCTGCGAGGTCGGCGACCACCTGAGCGACGACCCGGCGCACCGCGGCGCACGGTCCACACCAGTCCGCGGAGAAGTGCAGCACCACCGGCGCATCGCCGGTGCCCACCCCCACCGCGGCCAGGAGGGGATCCGGCCCCGACGCCGGGGCCGGGGCCGGATCGACGACGCGGACCTTGCCTTCGCGGGCCCGCAGGACGGTCCCGATGATCAGGGCGGCAGCCACCACCACCAGCAGGACGACGACAGCGGTCACAGGCGCTGCACCTCCTCGAGATCGATCGTGGTCTGGTGCGCCTCACCCTCGATCACAATCGTCGAGCCGCGGGCCTCGACCGCGGTCGGGCGCACTCCGAACGGCAGGTTCTGGGGTTCGATCGTGGTGGTGAACAGACCCAGCACCGTCGGCTTCAGCAGATCCGGGACGGTGAAGTCCGCCTGTCCCTCCGGGCCGAAGTACAGGTCCGACGCCACGATGCGCACCGTGTCGCCCTCGAGCAGCAGGTTCGCCTGCACACTGACCTCCGCGGAGACCGGGCCGACCGGAACCGTGCCGGTGAGGACGACCCCGCCCGCGGTGGTGCGACCGGAGCCACCGGACCCGCCCGTGCCGTCGGACTTGTCGGCCGGGGGAGCGGACACCTGCAGGTCGGGAATGCCGTAGAGCTGACCGAGCTCGGTCGCGTCGATCATCACGCGCCCGTACAGCAGATCCACCGGCACCGTGCGGATCGAGCCGTCGAGCAGTTCGCCCGCGTCCGCGTGAGCACCGATCAGGTTGGCCTCGATCGTGATGTCACCGAGCGTCCCACTGGGCACACCCTGCGCCCGGATCTCGACGTTCTCGTAGTGGCCGGACCGGGCCTGGGTCAGGAACGGGAACCCGTGGATGGTCACCGCCGGATCCGCCGTCAGCGCACCACCCTCCCGCAGCGCCCGTGAGACCCGGTACTCGGACCACGCCGCGGCGCCGAAATCGATCAGGAGCGCGACTCCGACGAGCGTCACGAGAGCGAGGATGAGTTTGCGCACCGCACCATTGTGACGGACGGCTCGCACCGCTTCCCGAGCGCGGTTGCCCGGTGAACGCCCTCGTGGCGCTAATCTGTAGCGCGTCGTTCACACGAGTTTCGCGCAGCGCGCGAAGAATGGAGGCACGGTGGAGCTGTTGCTGCTGACCTCCGATCCCGACCCGGAGGCGGTCCTGCCTTCGCTGTCGCTGCTCGCGCACTCGGTGCGTCCGGCGCCGACCGAGGTGTCGTCGCTCCTCGAGGCGGGCTCCGCGGACATCGCGATCGTCGATGCTCGCACCGACCTGGCTGCGGCCCGCGGCCTGTGCCGGTTGCTGGGCAGCACCGGATCGGCGATCCCGGTCGTCGCCGTGCTCACCGAGGGGGGCCTGGTGGCAGTGAACCCGGAGTGGGGGCTGGACGACATCCTGCTCACCACCACCGGACCGGCCGAGCTGGACGCGCGCCTGCGACTGCTGGTCGGCCGGTCCGGCGGTGCGGCCGGCCCCGAGAACAGCGGCAAGATCACACTCGGGGAGCTCTCGATCGACGAGGGCACCTACACCGCCCGGCTGCGCGGCCGTCCCCTCGACTTGACGTACAAGGAGTTCGAGCTCCTCAAGTACCTCGCACAGCACGCCGGCCGGGTCTTCACCCGCGCGCAGCTGCTGCAGGAAGTGTGGGGTTACGACTTCTTCGGTGGTACCCGCACCGTCGACGTGCACGTGCGGCGCCTGCGCGCCAAGCTCGGTCCCGAATACGAGTCCCTGATCGGGACGGTCCGCAACGTCGGCTACAAGGCGGTGCGTCCCACCACCAAGACCGGGAAGGGCGGCTCAGCCAGCGTCGAATTCGAGGACGTCGAGTTCGCCGACTAGGCTCGCCGTCGTGGAATTCGTCAGTCGACTGTCCGCCGAGCAGGCCGCCGAGGTGCGAGCGCTCGTCGCCCGCGCGCACGCCGCCGACGGAACGGCCCCGGTGTCCGAGCAGGTGCTGCACTCTCTCACCGGCGACGGTGACGAGCAGCACCTGGTGGCCACCGAGGACACCGCGATCGTCGGCTACGCCAACCTGGTCCCCGGCCACGGGGAGCACCCGGCGATGGCCGAGGTGGTCGTCGATCCGCCGCACCGCCGGCACGGTGTGGGGTCGCGGCTCGTCGCCGCCGCACTCGAGACCGGAGGTGCCGGCACCCGGGTGTGGGCGCACGGCAACCTCGAGGCCGCCCGGGCGCTCGCGGCGCGGCTCGGTCTGACGCCGGTCCGCGAACTCCTGCAGCTGCGGCGCCCCCTCGGGGAGCCCGAACTGCCGGCCCTGCAGGTCCCCGACGGTCTGCTCCTGCGGACGTACCGGGGACCCGAGGACGATGCGGAACTGCTGCGGGTCAACGCGGCTGCGTTCGCCTGGCATCCCGAGCAGGGCCGGTGGACGGAGCGCGACATCGCGCAGCGCCGCAGCGAGTCCTGGTTCGACCCGGAGGGGGTGTTCCTCGCCTTCGACGAGCAGGATCCGGACCGGCTCCTCGGCTTCCACTGGACGAAGGTGCACGCCGCCACGGCGGACCAGCCGGCGATCGGCGAGGTGTACGTGGTCGGTATCGATCCCGGAGCTCAGGGGCGCGGTCTCGGCCGGCTGCTCACCCTCGCCGGGTTGCGGTACCTGCAGGAGCGCGACCTCGGTGCGGTGCTGCTGTACGTCGAAGGTGACAACACCGCCGCCCTGCACACCTACGGCCGGCTCGGGTTCGAGCGATTCCACGTCGACCTCGCCTACGTCGGCGCGTGAACGCAGCACGTACCGCGCGCGCCCGTCCCGTCGTCGTGTGACGTCGACCATACGGACTGCAGGTGTACTTTTCGCGTTCACGCCGCGTTCATCTTCGGGCGTCCAACCGTCAACCCGTCCTCATTAACTTTCCATTACGGGCCGCAGCATGCCGGTCCGGCGCCGGGATCGCCCCGCGCCTGATGCCGCCGCCCGTGTCGCGGGCGTGCGAGTTCCGGAGGAGAACGAGTGAACCTCAAGCGCAATGGCGCCCTGCTCGGTGTGGTGGCTGCAGGTGCCCTCACCCTGGCCGCATGCGGCAGTGACAACAACGCCGCCTCGACGGACGTGGACGCGTCCGCCTCGGCTGCGACGTGTGAGGGCAAGGAGACGCTGTCCGCCGCCGGGTCGTCCGCGCAGAAGAACGCGATGGACCAGTTCGTGTCCACCTACATCGCGGTCTGCCAGGAGAAGGGCAAGAACGTCAACGTCGCCTACAACCCGTCGGGTTCCGGTGACGGACGCACCCAGTTCATCGCGAACCAGATCGACTTCGCCGGCTCCGACTCCGCCATCAAGGCCGAGCAGGCCGCCCAGGCCGCCGAGCGGTGCGCCGGCAACCCCGCATGGAACCTGCCGCTGGTCTTCGGTCCGGTCGCCATCGCGTACAACGTCGACGGCGTCGACAATCTCGTGCTGAACGGCGAGACCGTCGCCAAGATCTTCAACGGCACCATCAAGCAGTGGAACGATCCGGCCATCGCCGCCCTCAACGAGGGTGTGAGCCTTCCGGATTCGGCCATCACCCCGATCGTGCGCTCCGACTCGTCGGGCACCACCGACAACTTCCAGAAGTACCTCGAGGCCGCCTCGAACGGTGCCTGGACCACCGGAGCCGGCTCCGACTTCACCGGCGGTATCGGCGAAGGCGCCAAGGGATCCGCCGGTGTCGCCCAGGCCGTCGCCAGCGCGCCCGGCTCGATCACCTACGTCGAGAAGTCCTTCGCCGACCAGAACGGCCTGACCATGGCTCGGATCGACAACGGATCCGGCGCGGTGGAGCTGACCGACGAGTCCGCCGGCAAGGCCATCGAGGCCGCGACCTTCGCGCCCACCGGTGAAGGCGATCTGACGCTCGACCTGAGCTCGATCTTCGGGACGACGCAGGAGGGTGCCTACCCGATCATGCTCGCCACCTACGAGATCGTGTGCTCGGCCGGCTACGACGCCGACACCTCGGCTGCCGTGAAGTCGTTCCTCGTCAGCGCCGCCAACGAAGGCCAGGAGGGTCTCGCCGAGCAGGGCTACGTGCCGCTGCCCGAGTCCTTCAAGGCGAGGCTCACCGAGTCGATCAACGCCATCGCCTAGCCGATGAGCGCCGCGGACCGTACCGTCAATCACGAGCAGAGAGAGATCGCGAGCGCAGATGAGTGACGCGCCCACCAAATCCGCACCTCGCACTCCCGGGTCCGGCGACGACGCCGGACCCGGGGCGGGCGGTCCGCACGGCAACATCCCGGAGGCCACGATTACCACCCCAGCGCGCGGCGACAGCAAACCGCTGACCAGACCGGGCGACCGGATCTTCAGTTCGCTGGCCTCCGGGTCCGCTGTCCTCATCTCGCTGATCATCGCGGCCATCGGGGTGTTCCTCGTCTGGCGCGCGGTGCCGGCGCTGCAGCGCAACACCGTCAACTTCCTCACCAGCCGCGAATGGGTCACTCAGGACATCGCCGAGATGTCGTTCGGTGTCCTCGACCTGTTCCAGGTGACCGTGCTGGTGTCGTTCTTCGCGCTGGTCCTCGCGATGCCGGTCGCCCTCGGCATCGCGATCTTCCTCACCTCGTACTGTCCCGCGCGCCTGAAGAAGCCCCTGGCCTACGTCATCGATCTGCTCGCCGCCGTGCCGTCCATCGTCTACGGCCTGTGGGGCCTGCTCGTCCTGGCCCCGGCGATCCGCCCGCTGGCGACGTGGCTCAACGAAAGTCTGGGCTGGTTCCCGCTGTTCGCCTCCGGTTCGGGCTCGATTCTCGGTGGCGGCACGATCTTCACCGCGGGCATCGTGCTCGCCGTGATGATCCTGCCGACCATCGCCGCGGTGAGCCGGGAGGTGTTCGTGCAGACGCCGACTCCCCACATCGAGGCGGCGCTCGCCCTCGGCGCCACCCGCTGGGAGGTCGTCAGGACCACGGTCATCCCGTTCGGCAAGTCGGGCTACATCAGCGGTTCGATGCTCGGTCTCGGTCGCGCCCTCGGTGAGACCATGGCGCTGTACCTGATCCTGCGGACCACGTCGCAGCCGTTCTCGTGGTCGCTGTTCGACGGCGGCGCCACCATCGCCTCGAAGATCGCCCTGGGATACGCCGAGTTCAACAACGACATCCAGGCCGGTGCCTACATCGCCGCGGGTCTGGTGCTCTTCGTGCTGACCTTCGTGGTCAACGCCGCGGCGCGTGCGGTCGTCGCAGGAAAGAAGGACTGAAGCCATGACGACCACACTCCTCGAGACGCCGGTCAAGGGCCCCACCTTCCGGGGCGTCGGCGCCCGCCGGCGCGCCTCGGATCTCACCGCCACCGTTCTGGTCACCGTGTCGGTGCTGGTCGCGCTCGTGCCGCTGGCATGGGTGCTGATCACCGTGATCGCCAAGGGTATTCCCGCCCTGACGAGCGCCACCTGGTTCACGAACTCCCTGAGCGGGTTGTCCGCGTCCGCGATGGGCGGCGGCATCTACCACGCCCTCGTCGGAACCCTGCTGCAGGGCCTGGTGTGCGCGGTCATCTCCATCCCGATCGGCATCTTCGTGGCGATCTACCTCGTGGAGTACGGCGCCGGCACGCGACTGGGCAGGATCACCACCTTCATGGTGGACATCCTCAGCGGCGTCCCCTCCATCGTCGCCGCACTGTTCATCTACGCCCTGTGGATCGCCACGTTCGGATTCCCGAAGTCCGCCTTCGCGGTGTCCCTGGCGCTGGTCCTGCTCATGGTTCCCGTGGTGGTGCGCAGCACCGAGGAGATGCTGCGGATCGTGCCGCAGGACCTGCGCGAGGCCTCCTACGCCCTCGGCGTGCCCAAGTGGAAGACCATCGCGCGCATCGTGATCCCGACCGCGCTGCCGGGCATCATCACCGGCGTCATGCTGGCCCTGGCACGCGTCATGGGCGAGACCGCGCCGTTGCTGATCCTCGTGGGCTACGCGCCGTTCATCAACTTCAACCTGTTCGGCGGCGAGATGGGCAGCCTGCCCGGCGTCATGGTGGCGGAGATGAACAACCCGACCGACGCGGGCACGATGCGGATCTGGGGCGCTGCCCTCACGCTCATCCTCGTCATCGCGATCCTCAACATCGTCGCCAAGGTGATCGGCCACTACTCCCAGGTGCGGACCAAGTAGGCCTCCTCATGCACACACCCTCCGATTTCGATACACCAGTAGGGAGCCGGTAATGGCCAAGCGTCTGGACCTCAAGGACGTCAACATCTTCTACGGCAAGTTCCACGCCGTCGCCGACGTGACGCTGGCCGTGCCGCCGCGCAACGTCACCGCGTTCATCGGACCGTCGGGCTGCGGCAAGTCCACCGTGTTGCGCTCGCTCAACCGCATGCACGAGGTGACCCCCGGTGCCCGCGTCGAGGGCTCCGTGCTGCTCGACGGCGAGGACATCTACGACTCGTCCGTCGACCCGGTCGGCGTCCGCAAGACGATCGGCATGGTGTTCCAGCGCCCCAACCCGTTCCCCACCATGTCGATCCGCGACAACGTCGTCGCCGGCCTCAAACTGCAGGGCGTGCGCGACAAGAACAAGCTCGACGAGATCGCCGAGCGATCGCTGCGCGGCGCGAACCTGTGGAACGAGGTCAAGGACCGTCTCGACAAGCCCGGCGGCGGCCTGTCCGGTGGTCAGCAGCAGCGCCTGTGCATCGCCCGCGCCATTGCGGTGCAGCCCGAGGTGTTGCTGATGGACGAGCCGTGCTCCGCTCTCGACCCGATCTCCACCCTCGCCATCGAGGATCTGATCGCCGAGCTGAAGCAGGACTACACCATCGTGATCGTCACGCACAACATGCAGCAGGCGGCGCGCGTGAGTGATCAGACCGCGTTCTTCAACCTCGAGGCCACCGGCAGGCCGGGCCGGCTCGTCGAGATCGACGACACCGAGAAGATCTTCTCCAACCCCACCCAGAAGGCCACGGAGGACTACATCTCCGGTCGCTTCGGCTGAGTGCGACCGCGACCTCGGCACCGCGCATACGACGACAGGCCCCGCCCTCGGAGGGCGGGGCCTGTCGTCGTATGCGTCACTGGTCCTGCGGATACACCGTGAGCTTGTCGACGCGTTCGCGCATCGCCCGGAAGTCCTCGTCGGTGGGGAGCTTTCCGGTGACCAGGAAGATCACGCGACGGCCCACTTCGACGGCGTGGTCGGCGAACCGCTCGTAGAACCGTCCCAGCAGTGTCACGTCCACCGCCGCGGCCACGCCGTGCTTCCACTCCCGGTCCATCAGCACCGTGAACAGGTGACGATGGAGATCGTCCATCGCCTCGTCCTCCTGGTGCAGCCGGGCCGCCCGCTCGGGATCGCGCGTCTCGAGGATCTCCTTGGTCGCTGCCCCGAGCGAGACCGCGATCCGGCCCATCTCGGCAAAGTAGCCGTTGACCTCTTCGGGCAGAACGTGATTGGGGTGCCGGCGCCGCGTCGCCTTGGCGACGTGCAGGGCCAGCGCGCCCATCCGGTCGATGTCGGCGACGATCTGGATGCCGCTGACCACGGAACGCAGGTCGCCGGCCACCGGCGCCTGGAGGGCGAGCAGCGAGAAAGCCTTCTCCTCGCACTGCGTGCTCAGGTCCGTGATCTTGTCGTGCTCACCGATCACGGTCTCGGCGAGCGCGAGATCCGCCTGGAGCAGGGCCTGGGTGGCTCGCTCCATCGCAAGGCCCGCAAGGCCCGCCATCTCTCCGAGGAGATCGGCGAGCTCGGTCATCTGTTCGTGGTATACGACGCGCATAATGACACAGACTACGGCGCACACAAAGCCGGTTCACGAGCAGCGGGTGAACGAGGGGTGAATGACCGGGCTGCTCACGCGCAGGAGTCGTCGCCCGCGTTGGTGATCGACAGGTCCACCGGCAGTTCGTTCTCCTCGGCAGCCTGGATCGGCACCGTCGGCAGGACCGACCCCGCCTCGGTCGGAGCGGTGATGCTGCCGACGAATCCGGTGCCGAGGACGAGTTCCACGATGCCGCCGAGGTCCGCGGATTCCTGCAGTACAGCCCCCGGCACCGCGGATGCCAGAGTCAACGCCTCGGCTTCCTGCCCGGGCGCGAAGCGCACGACGGTCTCCTTGCTCGTGCCGGAGTAGTTGCCGACGCTGTAGATCGGGAAACCGTAGGCGCCGAGTTCTTCCGCGGTTCGGGCCGCGAGGCCGGACGCGCCGGACGCGTTGGATACCTGCACCGACACCGTCGACGGATCCACTGCGGTCTGTGCGGGCAGGGCCGCCGCCGGCGGGGGCGCAGACGATTCCGGCTCGGGAGCGTTCCGCTTCTCCCCGGGGAGCGGGTCGTCGTCGATGATCGCGCGGAAGATCGCCTCGATGTCGTCGAGACGCGGGATCTCGTTGCCCCACTCGTTGGTTCCGGCCGTGGGCACGGTGAGGAAGGTGACGGCGCCGGCTTCGACCCGTTGCAGCGAGCGACCGAGCCGGACGAGCGACTCGGTGTCGACGTTCTCGACGAACGTGGCTCGGGTGAACGCGTTGATGAACCCGTTCAGTTTGCCCGGGTCGAACAGGACCTTGTTCGACATCGCCGAGCGCAGCAGCGACGACAGGAACTTCTGCTGCCGGGTGATACGTCCGTAGTCGCCGTTTCCTTCCGACTCGACTTTTCGTGCCCGCACGTAGTCCAGCGCCTGCCGGCCGCCGAGGGTGTGGGTGCCCGCGGTCTCGATGAGGGTGCCGAGTTCCCCGTCGACCAGGGGGGTGGGGGTGCACACCTCGACGCCCCCGACCTCGTCGACCATGCTCTCGAAGCCGGCGAAGTCGATTCCGACGAAGTGTCCGATCTTCAGGCCGGAGAGCTTCTGGATCACCTTCACCAGGCACTTGGGCCCGCCCAGCGCGTAGGTGGCGTTGAGCTTGTCGCCCTCGGCGGAGGGAAACGTCTCCGACGTGTACTCGCCGGTGGTGCTGTCCCAGCCCCGGCACACGGGCCGTGTCACGTCCAGGTCGCGCGGGAAGGAGACGGCGACGACGCGACTGCGGTCGGCGGGGATGTTGACGAGGATGACGGTGTCGGCGCGAGCGCCCTCGGCTTCGGCTTCGGTGCCGGCACCGATCTCGCCGCTCGCGCCGGCGCGGGTGTCGGTGCCGATGATCAGGTAGGTCTCGTCGCCGGTCTGTCCGCCGGGGTCGACGATGTCGGTGGATTCGGTGTCCAGCGCCGCGATCTGGGCGAACCCTGCCTCGGTGGACCGCACGTAGCCCCACACCAGGCCGCTGCCGACGAAGGTCAGCACGGACAGCAGGGCCAGGACGGTGCGGCCCGCCGTCGCGAGGCGTCGGCGTTTGCGTCGTTTGCTCAGAGCCAGTCTGCTCGGGCCGTTGTCCCCGACCGCCTGGGGCAGCGCGACCGGTTGGTCGGGCTCGTCGTTCCGTCCGTCGGCGCGGTCGTCGCGCGGGGGCTCGGGCGGCGGGCTGTCCGGCGGGGCGGAGCCGACGGCCGGGATCTTCTCGGTGGGGTCGTCGTCGACGGGCGGTGGCTGCGGCGGACGGACGGGTTGCGGGTTCGGCGCGGCCGGTTCGGGTTCGGGGCGGCGGACGGGGTTGCCGTCGCGCCCCACCTTGTTCATCAGCGCCGCGACGGTGACCTGGTCGGGGTTCTCGCCCGGAGTGGCCGAGCGGCGGGGACGGCCGGTTTCGGCACCGCGGGCCGTGGGCGGCGGTCCGGCGTCGCCGGGTAGATCCACCGGGCGCCGGCGTGCCCGGCCGGTTCGTGAGCTGCGATACCCGGAGTCGGCGATAGGACGTTCCCACGGAGCGCGACTGTCGGGCAGGCCCGAATCGTGCTCCTCACCCACCGATTCCCTCGCCTCTCCGCGGATGTCCCGCTTTCGTACGCACCCGCCACCACGGCGATCCCGTCATGATACTGGCGGCCTCGATCCGGATCGACGTGTCCGCCGAACAAGAGTCCGGTACGGTCCGGTTCATCCGGTTCGCACTGCCGAGTCGACGTCAGCCGCCCGAGTGCATGACGTCGGCACCTGCCGGCACCATGCAGTCCTCGGGGTCGTCGAGCCAGCCGTCCGGCAGTGCGACGGTACCGGGGGAGCCCTGGCGGCCGCGAGGGCCCTCCGCGTCCTTGGGGAAGGGCACCGTCGGGTCGAGGCGGCCGAGCAACTCGTCGAGTTCGGCGAGGCCGGACACGCGCGCCAGGGCGTTGCGCACGTCGGAGCCGGCCGGGAAGCCGCGCAGATACCAGGCGATGTGCTTGCGGATCTCGCGCATGCCGCGGTCCTCGCCGTGGTGGTCGGCGAGCAGTTCGGCGTGCCGGCGCATGATGCTCGCCACCTCGCCGAGGTTCGGCGGGGTGGGCATGGGGGTGCCGTTCAGGGCGGCGCTGAGCTCGGCGAACAGCCAGGGCCGGCCGAGGCATCCGCGGCCGACGACGACGCCGTCGCAGCCGGTCTGCTCCATCATCTTCTGGGCGTCCTCGGCTGCGAAGATGTCGCCGTTGCCCAGGACCGGTACGTCGGTGACGTGCTCCTTGAGCCGCGCGATCTCGTTCCAGTCCGCCTCACCCGAGTACCGCTGGGCGGCGGTGCGGGCGTGCAACGCGACGGCGGCGGCACCCTCGCCGGCAGCGATCCGGCCGGCGTCGAGGTGGGTGTGGTGGTCGGCGTCGATACCGATGCGGAACTTCACGGTCACCGGGATGTCGGTGCCTTCGGTCGCGCGGACGGCGGCCGCGACGATGTTGCCGAACAGCCGTCGCTTGTACGGCAGGGCAGAGCCGCCGCCCTTGCGGGTGACCTTCGGCACGGGGCAGCCGAAGTTCATGTCGATGTGATCGGCGAGGTTCTCGTCGACGATCATCTTCGCGGCCTGGTAGGTGACGTCCGGGTCGACTGTGTACAGCTGCAACGACCGGGGCGTCTCGGTGGGGCCGAACGTCGTCATGTGCATGGTGACGGGATGACGTTCGACGAGTGCCCGGGCGGTGACCATTTCGCACACGTACAGCCCCGACGTGCTTCCCGAGCGTTCGAGTTCGAGCTCGCGGCACAGAGTGCGGAAGGCGACGTTGGTGATTCCCGCCATCGGCGCGAGCACGACCGGGCTGTTCAACTCGAGCGAGCCGATGCGAAGGGATGACATGAAGAACCTCGAAGACGGCGTGAAGAAGAAGTGCGTACAACTGTGCCCGGCGCCGAATCCGGCACCGGGCACAGGATAGCTGTTCGGGGACGCTGCCCCCGAATCACGCAGCGGCGAGGATCAGGATGCGGCTTCGGTGCGCTCGCGACGGGCGGCGTCGCGGGCGAGGGACCGATCGCGCATCTCCTCGAACTTGACCGCCTGCTTCTCGAGCTCCTCGAGGAAGGTGCCGAGCTCGTCGAGGATGCGGGCGCCCTCGGCGCCGAAGTCCTCACGCTCGAAGATGCGCCACTTGCGGAGCACCGGCATGACCACCTCGTCGAGGTGCTGACGCAGGTCGTAGATGCCGTGCTTGGCCATCAGCACGCCGTTGCGGCGGAAGTTGGGCATGCCGGCGCCCGGCATCTGGAAGTTCTTCAGCACGTCGGTGATCGCCGCAAGGGTCTGATCCGGAGCCACATCGAGAGCCGCCTCGCAGATGTTGCGGTAGAAGATCATGTGCAGGTTCTCGTCGGCGGCGATGCGCTGGAGCATCTTGTCGGCGATCGAGTCGTGGCACGCCCGGCCGGTGTTGCGGTGTGAAACGCGGGTGGCCAGCTCCTGGAAGGTGACGTACGACACCGAGTGCAGCATCCCGACCTCGTTGGGCGAGGCGAACCCGTTGGTCATGTGCTCCATGCGGGCATTCTCGAGAGCGACGGGGTCGACGCCGCGGGTGACGACGAGGTAATCGCGCATCACGATGCCGTGGCGGTTCTCCTCGGCGGTCCAGCGGCCCACCCACGTGCCCCACGCGCCGTCGCGGGAGAAGCTCTCGGCGATCTCGCGGTGGTAGGAGGGCAGGTTGTCCTCGGTGAGCAGATTGGTGATCATCGCGGCCTTGGCGACCTCGTCGAGCTTCGACTGCTCGGGCTCCCAGTCCACGCCGCCCATCGCGGCGAAGTTGCGTCCCTCGTCCCAGGGCACGTAGTCGTGGGGGTGCCAGTCCTTGGCCATCGAAAGGTGGCGGTTGACGTTCGCCTCGGCGACGGGCTCCAGCTCGCGCAGAAGCTCCAGCTGAGTCAGAACTCGCGTCATTCCGTATACCTCTCTACAACTCTGCGTATCACGAACGAATTACAGGCTACGGCACCGTAGGTTCGGTGCCTGCATGTCTGTGACGTACTCCAAATTCGGCCGACCAGGGCCTGACCGCCGATGGGACCCTTCACAGGCGGTGACGTCGTTATCCTACCGGGTGGACTCGGCACCCCGGCGCGACGCGCGGGAATGAGCCCGTGTCCCGTCCGGAACCTCAGCGCTTGCCGCCACCGAGGAGTCCGCCGAGCAGATCGCCCAGGCCGCCGCCGTTGCCGCCCAGGACGCTGCCGAGAACTCCGCCGAGGCCGCCGGAAGCACCCCCGCTTCCCGTGCCGCCCGACGCGCTGCGCAGGAGCCCGCCGAGCAGATCACTCAGGCCACCCGGCTCGCCGGACTTCCCGGCCTGCCGGGCCAGGTACGTCAGCACGATCGGAGCGAGGATGGGCAGCAGCCGCGCGACCAGGTCGCTGCCGCCCGCGCCGTCGGCGCGGCCCAGCGTCTGCACGACCCGGTCCTTGTTGTCGCCGAACACGTTCGACACGATCCGGTCGCCGTCCGCGGTGTCCACATCGGTCACGTTCACCCCGCCCTCGAGCAGGGGCGAGTCGCGGTGCTGGTCGAGCGCCGACAGCAGGGACGTGGCGCCGTCCGGATCCCGGGTATTCGCCTCGAGGCCGCCGACGAGCGTGGGCAGTGCGGCCCGCACCGCGGTGGCCGCCGTCTGCTCGTCCACGCCGAGTCGACGAGCGATCTGGTCGACCGGGATCTGCGAGAGGAGTTCGTCGAGTGAGGACATGGGCACCGAGGGTAGTCACCGTCGTCGCCCCGGTCGCGGTTCCACGTCGGCGTTTCGGCTACGCGGACGTCCGCCGCCCCGCGATCACCGCGCACAGCAGCGCGACCCCCAACCCGCTGAGGAGCAGCACGAACCCGGTCTGGTTCGTCAGTGCGGTCGCGTGGTTCGCCCGCACGTAGTCGTCGAACTGTTGGTGGACCCGCACCGCGAAGGCGCCGGTCGCGACGAGACCGAGTACCACCCCGGCCCAGCCCGCGACCGCCGAATCGAACAGGGCGGCCAGGAGCAGCAGGACGGCGGCGAGGACGAGCGGTGCCGCGAGTGTCTGATGGACCGGAAGGTCGGCTGCGCCGAGAGCGGAGACGTCGCCGGCCGAGATCCCGTCGCGCAGGTCGGTCAACGGGATCTCGGTAGGCCGGGCCCCGGCCAGCACCGGTAGGAACGAGCCGATACCCAGGGCGACGGCGGACAGGAACAGGCCGAGGTCCACGAAGCTGCGCACGCCACTCCCATCGATCGCCGGATCGGTTTCGTGAGCGATGACACCCTAACCACAGTTCGGGTGCGGTAGCAGCGCGGAACCGGCGATTCGGACGCCGTGTCGGGTGCGCGGGTCCGTAATCTGAGGTGACGGCACACCGGACCCGGAAGGGGAACTACGTGATGGCGGGCAACGAGACGGCACAGCGGTCGGGACTTCCCCCGTGGGCGAAGAAGGCCTTGTGGAGCGTCGCCGCCGTGCTCGCACTGGTGGTCGCGTACTTCGCGCTGGCGGCGTTCGTCCCTCGATGGTGGGCACAGCGGGTCGCCGGGCTGGCCGACGCGGGCTTCGCCCGCGGGACGGCCTGGGGCCTGCTGTTCGGCATGGTGTGCACCTTCGTGCCGTTGGCCCTGTTCGCCGCGGTGTGGCGGATCCGGACGTGGCGACGTCATCGCGTCCTGCAGGTGGTGTTCGTCGTCGCCGCCGTGGTGGTGGCGATCCCCAACTTGATGACGTTGAGCATCGTGCTGGGCAGCGGGAACGCGGCCCATGCGGGGGAGCGGATCCTCGACGTCGATGCCCCCGGATTCCGGGGCGCGACGCTCGTCGGCGCCGTCGTCGGAGTGGTCCTGTTCCTCGTGTTCGCCGCGCTGAGCTTCATGTACCGCAAACGCGGCCGCGATCTCGAGCGCGAGCGGGCCCGGGACGAGCCGGAGTTGCGAAGCGACCGTCCGGGCAGGGTGGCCGGCGCGCCGGACTAGCCGGCGGCGACGAGGTGCGGCGAGACGCGGGCCGGTGGCCGGGAGTGTCCGTTCCTGCCGGTGGCCCGGGAGTGTCGCAGTGCCCCCACCAGGGCTCGAACCTGGGACCTGCGGATTAAAAGTCCGTAGCTCTACCAACTGAGCTATAGGGGCGTGGGCGCACAGTCTAACTGCATTGCGCCGGTCAACAGTATCGGACGGGCGTGCCGCTCGAAGGCTCGGGTGCGCACCCCCTGCGGCGCACCCGAGCCGGGTAAAAGCATACCACTTGGTGTGTTCCGTGCGAAGGCGGGAAATGCCTGGCTGCGCGCGTGCCGGTCGGGCGGCGGCTACAGTGGCGATCGGGGGGGACCGCCGGTCACGTTCGGAGGCACGAACCCCCAATGTCACGTCAGCAAGAGCGGGCGCGGCGCACCCGCGCGGCCATTGTCGAATCCGCGGCGATCGAATTCGCCCGGCGCGGATACGGCGCCGCCTCGGTCAATGCGATTCTCGAGCACTCCGGGGCCACCAAGGGCGCGATGTACTTCCACTTCGATTCGAAGGAGGAACTCGCCCGGGCGGTGCTCGCGGAGGGCCTCGAACGTTATCGGGTGATCACCGAGCGGTGGTTGAACGCGCCGGGGCTCGATCCCTTCGAGCGGTTGCACGGCCTCGTCGGAGATCTCGCCGACGCACTGCAGAGCGACGTCATCATCCGGGCGGAGTTCAAACTCGTGACCGAACCCGAGTTCGACGCCGAGGCCAAGCTGCGCGGCAGCTCGGTGTGGGGAGCCGCCGGCCGCCGGCTGGCCGTCGAGGCGCGGGACCTCGGGCTGTTCCGCGCCGGAGTCGACCTCGAACGGTTCCTGGGTGTGCTCGGGGCGTGCCTGGCCGGCCAGCGCTACTTCCACGATCTCACCGCCGAGGACGTCGATGTGCGGGCCCGGTTCGCGGAATGCCTGGACGTGTGCCTCGAGGCGACGGCCGCGCCGGAGTGGCTCGAGCGGCGGCGTGGTGGGCCGGAGTCGCGCGTGGAAGGTGAACAATCGGCGTGACCTGCTGATTTGTGAATCCGGAAACCGGTGTCCTAAGCTATCCAAGCTCCCAACGGAACGCGAACCCGTTGAGGGTGCGGGTCGGAGTAATCCGGCGGGCCCCCTTCGTCTAGCGGCCTAGGACGCCGCCCTTTCAAGGCGGTAGCGCGGGTTCGAATCCCGTAGGGGGTACGCTTGCGGAAGCAGTATCACCGCATGCAGTACTGTTCGACCACAAGTGAAGAGCATGGCCCTGTGGCGCAGTTGGTTAGCGCGCCGCCCTGTCACGGCGGAGGTCGCGGGTTCGAGTCCCGTCAGGGTCGCAGAGTTGGCAATTGGCATTCGGTTCGGGTGCCGTCCGGCCAGGTAGCTCAGTTGGTACGAGCGTCCGCCTGAAAAGCGGAAGGTCGCCGGTTCGATCCCGGCCCTGGCCACCACACAACTTCATACGGTAGGCCCACCGCCCGGCGGTGGGTTTTCTGTGGAAATCCCCTTCCGGGGATGCACACGGCCCTGTGGCGCAGTTGGTTAGCGCGCCGCCCTGTCACGGCGGAGGTCGCGGGTTCGAGTCCCGTCAGGGTCGCTTCACGGCGAAGGCCCGGTCCCGAAACGGACCGGGCCTTCGTGTCGTCCGGTGCAGCCGCGCCCATCGGCGCGGATCGGTTCCCGCCGTCCTGTCTTCCGGCGGGTCTTCGACGGCGGAACATGTCCCCACGCTGTACGTTCAGTTTGCACCGGACCCGGTGCGGATCCGGCGCTGATCCGCAGGGCAGAGCCGGGTCGGGTGTCGGGCGAGAACATGTTCTAGAGTGAGTTCGATCTTCCGGACGGACGCACTCCGGTGACACGACGAACGAGGTGATCTGTGCGAGTAGCTCTGCTGTCGTACCGCAGCAAGCCGCACTGCGGTGGTCAGGGCGTGTACGTTCGACATCTCAGCCGCGAACTCGCGGCACTCGGTCACGACGTCGAGGTGTTCTCCGGTCAGCCGTACCCCGAGCTCGACGACGGGGTCACCCTGGTGAAGGTCCCGAGCCTCGACCTCTATCGCGACGACGACCCGTTCCGCTTTCCGCACCCGCGGGAAATCCGCGACACGATCGACCTTCTCGAACTGGGCACGATGTGGACGGCGGGGTTCCCGGAGCCGTTGACCTTCAGCCTGCGCGTGGCCCGGCTGCTGCGCGACCGGGCCGGGGAATTCGACGTCGTGCACGACAACCAGTGTCTCGGCTACGGCTTGCTCCGGATCGCGGACGCGGGCCTGCCGCTCGTCGCGACCATCCACCATCCGATCACCCGCGACCGGGAGCTGGACCTCGCGAGCGCCCCGACGCTGCGCCGCAAGATCACGTTGCGCCGGTGGTACGGATTCCTGCGCATGCAGGCCCGGGTGGCGCGACGCATCCCGACCCTGCTCACTGTCTCGAAATCCTCCGAGGACGACATCCGTACCGCGTTCGACATCCCCGACGGGCGCTTGCGCACGATCCCGCTGGGGGTGGACACGGAGGTCTTCGCCCCGCCGGCGACCGAACGCGTGGCCGGCCGCATCGTGTGCGTGGCCAGCGCGGACGCACCGCTCAAGGGCGTCGCCAATCTGCTCGAGGCGGTGGCGAAGCTCCGTACCGAGCGGCAGGTCGAGCTGGTGCTCGTCACCAAGCTCGCCGCGGGCGGCGTCACCGAGAAGCTGATCGAGCAACTCGCCATCGGGGACTCGGTGCGCACCGTCTCCGGGATCGACGACGGCGAACTGGCCGAACTGCTCGGTTCGGCGCAGGTGGCTGCCGTTCCGTCGCTCTACGAAGGGTTCTCGCTGCCCGCAGTCGAGGCCATGGCCTGTGCCACGCCGCTGGTGGCGAGCCGGGCCGGCGCGATTCCCGAGGTGGTCGGCGATGCGGGCATCCTCGTGCCACCGGGCGACAGCGAACAGCTGGCTGCGGCGCTGGCACGGGTTCTCGACGATCCCGCCGAACGGGCCCGGCTGGGGTCGGTGGCGCGGGCCCGGGTGCTCGAGCGATTCAGCTGGGCGGCCGTGGCAGCCCGGACCGCCCAGGCCTACCGGGATACCGTTGCAGCCCAGGCAGGAAGGACCGAAGTCTGATGCTGACAGTCGATTTCGACCGGCTGGGGATCGAACCCGGCGACCGTGCCATCGACATCGGCGCGGGCGCCGGACGGCACTCGTTCGAGCTCTACCGCCGGGGCCTCGACGTGGTGGCGTTCGACCGCAGCGCGGAGGACATGAAGGCCGTCGGCGACATGTTCGCGGCGATGGAACTCGAGGGCCAGGTACCCGAGGGAGCACTGGCCCGGGCCGAGGTGGGCGACGCCCTCGCCCTGCCCTACGACGACGAGACCTTCGACGTGGTGCTAATCTCCGAGGTGCTCGAGCACGTGCCCGAGGACGACCGCGCCATCGCCGAATTCGTGCGGATACTCAAGCCCGGCGGCGTCGCGGCCGTCACCGTCCCGCGGTGGTTGCCGGAGAAGGTCTGCTGGGCGCTGTCCGACGCGTATCACGAGGTCGAGGGCGGCCATGTCCGGATCTACAAGGCCGACGAGCTGGCAGCGAAACTGACCGCCGCCGGCCTGACGGTGCGCGGCCGGGACCACGCCCACGCCCTGCACTCGCCGTACTGGTGGCTCAAGTGTGCCGTCGGCGTCGACAACGACGACAACCCCCTGACGAAGGCATATCACCGGCTCCTCGTGTGGGACCTGATGCAGGGGCCGTGGCTGACCCGCACCGCAGAGTCGTTGCTGAACCCGGTGCTCGGCAAGAGCGTCGTGTTCTACCTCGAGAAGCCGACGGTTCCCGTTGTCGGCCGCTGACTTCCGCCCCGGCGGGGCACGGCGGGTAGTTCCGGCCGTGCCCGGGGTGCTGTCGGAGGAACAGTGCCTGCAGACCGCCCGTGCGATCGCCGACATGCAGGAGCCCTCCGGAGCTGTCCCGTGGTTCCCCGGCGGTCACACCGACCCCTGGGACCACATCGAGTCCGCGATGGCGCTCACCGCCGCGGGGCTGCTCGAGGAGGCGGAGGCAGCCTTCGACTGGTCCCGTCGGACCCAGCGCCCGGACGGCTCGTGGCCCATGCAGTTCCGCGGGGACGTCGTCGAGAACCATGACGCCGACACGAACTTCACCGCGTACATCGCTGTGGGGGTGTGGCACCACTACCTCGTCACGGGCGACACCGACCATGTGGTGCGCTTGTGGCCGACGGTGCGGGCAGCCCTCGACCATGTGCTCGAGCTGCAGACGCCCGGCGGCGAGATCTACTGGGCGCGCGGTGAACACGGCACGGCCGACGAAGCCCTGCTGACGGGGTGTTCGAGCATCCACCACAGTCTGCAGTGCGGGCTGCGTCTGTCGGAGGTGGTCGGGGACCCGCATCCGGACTGGGAGGTCGCGTGGTACCGGCTCGGCCACGTGCTGCGACGGCATCCGGAGGCGTTCACGCCCAAGCCGGAGTACTCGATGGACTGGTACTACCCGATCCTCGGCGGGGCGGTGCGCGGTGCGCCGGCCCGGCAACGGATCAGGGAGCGCTGGGACGATTTCGTGGTCGGCGACATCGGCATTCGCTGTGTCGACCACCGGCCGTGGGTGACGGGTGCCGAGACGTGCGAACTCGTGCTCGCTCTGGACGCGATCGGGGAGACCACGACGGCCCGGAATCTGCTGGCCGCCATGCAGCACCTCCGCGACCCGGACGGATCGTACTGGACCGGAATGGTCTTCACGGACGGCAAGCGCTGGCCCGTGGAGAAGAGCTCCTGGACCAGCGCCGCGGTCGTCCTCGCCGCCGACGCGCTCTCCCGCAGCACCGCGGGCAACGGCGTGTTCCGCGACGCCACCGCACCCGCCGGTTGGGTCGCGGCGGAGAGCTGTCACGAGGACTGCCGGGTGACGGTCTGAGCCGTCAGCCCGGCAGCACTCCGGCGGTGCCGGACGTGCGTTCGAGCACGCGCAGCGAACCGGTCACCGACACCTCGGTGAACTCGCCGCTCCCGAGTGCGCGCAGGTAGACCTCGTACGGGGGGCGACCGCCGTCCTTCGGGTCGGGGAACACGTCGTGGATGATCAGGGCGCCACCGACACGCACCCACGGCGCCCAGCCCGCGTAGTCCGCCTGCGCCGCCTCGCTGCTGTGACCACCGTCGACGAACACGAACGACACGGGCGTCCGCCAGAACTCCGCGACCTGGCCGGATCGTCCCAGCACCGCCACGACGTGGGATTCGAGGTCCGCGTCGGCCAGGGTGTGGCGGAACCGTCCCACCGTGTCGAGACGCCCGGTGTGCGGGTCGACGAGGGCCGGATCGTGGTACTCCCACCCGGGCTGGTGCTCCTCGGACCCGTGATGATGGTCGATCGTGACGATGGTTCCCCCGGTGGCCTTCGCGGCGGCACCGAGATAGACGGTCGAGCGTCCGCAGTAGGTGCCGATCTCGACGCCGACCCCGTCACCGAGGTACCGCACTGCGGCGTCGTGCAGGGCCGTGCCCTCGTCGATCGGCATGAAACCCGGTGTCGCCTCGGCCAGCTCGATCGTCTCCCGGGGCAGGGTGGTGCGGGGCATGATGATCTGTCTCCGTTCGCTGCGGTCCACGGTGTGCTCGGAAGCGGTACGTATTGGAAACACAGTACCCACCACCGGTTCCGGCGCGACACCCGACGAGCCGCCGAGGCAGGTCAGGCGCCGTAACCGCCGTCGACGGCGAGCATCTGCCCGGACACGAAGTCCGCCCGGTCCGAGGCGAGGAAGGCGACGGCCTCGGCGACGTCGTGGGCGTCGCCGAAGCATCGCAGCGGAATGTTGTTCCGCGCGACCGACAGTGCGTGCTCGTCGAGGTCCCCGGACCCGATCAGCCGGGCGGCCGTGCCGTCGGTGAGCATGCCGGGTCCCACCGCGTTGACCCGCACCCCGAATCGGCCCTCCTCGACCGCCAGCGCCCGCACGAGGGCCTCGACCGCACCCTTCGGTCCGGCCGACAGGCCGTCCCGGACCGGGAACCTGCGGGTCGCCGCCGTCGTCACGGCGACGATGTTGCCCCGCGACTCCCGCAGCCGGGGCAGTGCCGCGTGGACGAGGTTGAAGAACGCGCCCGCGTCGCCCACGAGCTGGTCCCGGAACTGTGCGGGGGTCACCCGGCTCAGGTGCACCATCGGCACGTGCGGTCCCGCCGCGTGGACGAGAGTGTGCAGCGCACCGAAGGTTGCGACGGCCGCGTCCACGACCCCGGCGGCCGCGGCGCTGTCGCTCAACTTCACCTGCAGTGGCAGCACCGTCGCGCCGAGTGCACGCAGTTCCGTCTCCAGATCTGCAGCGGCCGCGTCGTTGCGGTGGAACGTGAAGGCGACGTCGCTGCCGCGCTCGGCCAGCATCCGGCACACCGCCCGGCCGATCCCGCCGGTGCCGCCTGCCACGAGGGCCGCGCCCGGCCGGTCCGCGAAGTCCTGCACTGCTCACTCCCTTGCGCCGCACCGGCGGCAGCTCATTTCGCCGCCTTGCGGCGCCGGGCGAGCACGCCGCCGATCATCGAGTCGAGCTTGGTGCCGAGTGGCCACCCGACGTAATGGCACAGGAAAAGGGCGATCTCCTGCAGTTGCCGTTCGTCGAGTTCCTCGTTGT
This sequence comes from Rhodococcus indonesiensis, assembly GCF_047782815.1. Taxonomy (NCBI): domain Bacteria; kingdom Bacillati; phylum Actinomycetota; class Actinomycetes; order Mycobacteriales; family Nocardiaceae; genus Rhodococcus; species Rhodococcus indonesiensis. The sequence goes on from NZ_CP180630.1 coordinate 1,080,530, forward strand.
GGAGTGCCGCCCCGACCTGGATCTCGGCCACGTCGATCAGCCCCTGCGCGGTGAGCGCGCCGAGCAGCAGCAGCCGCCGGTCGCGGATGCTGAGTCCGGGCCGGGACCAGATGTCGGCGAAGAGGTGGTCTGCGGTGACGGCGAAATGGTCGCCGGGTCCGTCCTGCATCTCCCAGCCGTACACCTGCGACATCATGTCCAGGCCACGGCGGCGGCGGTCGTCGGTCATGCGGGCTCCTTCCGTCCTGCGTCCTCGCCTCGACCCACCCCGAGACCCGGACCGAGGTCGCCCAGCGCGCGCGCCGCGAGGGGCAGGTCGACGCCGAGCCGGGCGCCGAGACCCAGGGCCAGCGACAGGTCCTTCTCACCGAGGGCGCGCACGTGGTCGAGAATCGGGAACCAGAAGTCGTCCGGCGGGATCGGTGCGGTGGTGTCCCGGAGCATGATCGCCCCGGCGCCCCCGCTGATCGCGTCGGTGTGGCGGACCACCTTCCCGAGCGCGGTGATGTCCAGTCCGGCCGCCTCGGCGAGGCGCTGTGCCTCCGCGGCCGCGGTGAACGACACGAAGTGCAGCAGGTTCCGGGCCAGCTTCATCCGGGTGCCCGCGCCGACCGGACCGGCGTGCACGACGAGGTCGGAGAACCACGAGAACGGCTCGCGCACCGTGTGGAACGCCGCGTCGGAGGCGCCGACCATCACCGCGAGCCGGCCCTGCTCGGCGCCCGGTGCCCCGCCGCTGACGGGAGCATCGACGAGTTCGATTCCGTGCTCGGCGCATTCGGCGGCGAGGTCCACGGCGGTGGTGTCGGCGACGGTCGAGTGGACCGCGACGACCGTGCCGGGCCGCGCGGCGCCGAGCAGCCCCGCCACGACTGTGCGGACCTGGGCGTCGTCGACGACGGTGATGCAGAAGATGTCGCATTCGCGCGCGAGGTCGGCGGGGTCGTCGGCGGCTCGCGCGCCGGCCGCGGTGAACGGCGCGACGGCCTCGGGTCGAGTGTCGAGAACGGTGAGCCCACCCGGCCGGTCCAGCAGTCGCTTCGCCATCGGCGCCCCCATGTTGCCGAGGCCGATGCAGCCGAGCCGGGTCACGAGCGGATCACCTGGCCGCCGTCGACATTGAAGATCTGTCCGGTGATCCAGTCCGCCTCGTCGGAGAGCAGGAACAGGCACATGCCCACCAGGTCCTCGGGCATGCCCATACGTTTCAGCGGCAGCCTGGAAACCATTTCCGTCACCATGCTTTTCGGAGTGACAGTGCGGGTGGCCTCGGTGTCGATCGGTCCCGGGGCGATCGCGTTGACACGGATGCTCGACCCGCCGAGTTCGGCGGCCAGTTGCTGGGTGAGGCCGTTGACGCCGACCTTGGCCAGGCCGTAGAAGCCCGAATACACCCAGGCGGCGGTCGACGACTGGTTGACGATCGAGCCGCCCCGCGCCGTCATGTGCGGCCACACCGCGCGGGTGACGTTCAGCGCGCCGTCCATGTTCACGCTCATGAACTTCTTGTAGTAGTCCCACGGAACCGTCAGCAGCAGATCGAGTTTCATGTCACCGTAGATGGCGGCATTGTTGACGACGTGGTCGATGCCGCCGAACGTCTCGACCGTGAACGCGGCGAGGTCGGCGGCCGAACCGGGATCGGACACGTCGACGCGCGAGAAGGCGGCGGTCCCGCCGTCGGCGACGATCTGCTCGGCCACGTGCTCTCCGCGCTCGGTGTCGATGTCCGCGACGACGACCGAAGCGCCTTCGGCGGCAAGGGCCTTGGCGTACGCCTCACCGATGCCCTGGGCCGATCCGGTGACGATCGCGGTACGGTCGACGAAACGTCCTGCGTTGCGGGTCATGTCGGTAGCCTCCCTACCGTGCCGCCGGTTCGGCGACGAGCTTGGTCTCCAGGTACTCCTCGAAGCCGGCCACACCCATCTCACGGCCGGTTCCGGACTGCTTGTAGCCGCCGAACGGGGCGTCGGCGGCGTACCAGATCCCGCCGTTTACGCTCAGGGTGCCGGTGCGGACCCGCTCGACGACTCTGCGGATCCGGTCCTTGTCGGTGCCCCAGACGGCTCCGGACAGGCCGTAGGGGGAGTCGTTCGCGATGCGGATCGCTTCGTCGTCGCCGTCGTAGGGGAGGATCACGAGGACCGGCCCGAAGATCTCCTCCCGGGCGACCCGTGCGTCGTTGCCCACCCCGGCGATCAGTGTCGGTTCGACGAAGAAGCCACGTTCGTGCTCGGCGGGGCGGCCGCCGCCGACGACGATCGTCCCGCCCTCCTCGACGGCGAGCCTCAGATAGCCCTCGACCCGTGCACGCTGACGCTCGGAGATCAGCGGACCGCACACCGTGCCGGGGTCGTCCGGGTCGCCGGGCCGGATGCCGCGCAGCGCGTCGGCGGTGACGCGGACCGCCTCCTCGTAGCGGTTCCGGGGAACGAGCAGGCGGGTCGTGATGGCACAGCCCTGTCCGGCATGGGTGCACACGGTGAAGGCGGCCATCGAGCATGCGGCGCCGAGATCGGCGTCGTCGAGCACGATGAACGCCGACTTGCCGCCGAGTTCGAGGAACACCCTCTTCACGGTGTCCGAGGCGGCGCGCATCACCGACCGGCCGGTGGCGGTGGATCCGGTGAACGACACGAGATCCACCCGCGGGTCGGTGGCGAGCAGGGCGCCGACGGCATGATCGCTCGAGGTCACGATGTTCACGACCCCCGGTGGAATGTCGGTGTCCTCGGCGAGGATCCGGCCCACCACCGCGGCGCACCACGGGGTGTCGGGCGCGGGTTTGAGCACCACGGTGTTGCCCGCGGCGAGCGCAGGCCCGAGCTTGGCGAAGTTGATCTGGTGCGGGAAGTTCCACGGGGTGATCGCCCCGACGACACCGGCCGCCTCACGGAGCATGTAGCGGTGGGTGGGGATTCCCATCGGCGCAGCGTTGCCGAGATCCTGGCGCCACGCGTAGTTCTCGGCCAGATCAGCGAAGTACCCGAGGTCGCCGACAGGTCCCTCGAGATGGGCCCCGGTGGTGAGGAACCGGGGGGCGCCGGCCTCGGCGATGGTGATCGCCCGCAGTTCCTCGAGGTGACCGCGCAGAGCATCGCGGAGCTGACGCAGGCAGCGGGCGCGGAAGGGGTGGTCGCGGGACCAGCCGGTGGTGTCGAAGGCGCGACGGGCTGCCTCGAGCGCGGCGTCCGTGTCGGCGGCGGTGCCGTCGGCGGCGGTGCCGAGCACCTCCTCCGTCGCCGGGTTCACGACGTCGAACGTGCCTCCCGAACCGGGAACGAGTTTGCCGTCGACGAGCAGGGCCGAGCTGCCGGTCGGAATCAGGGACATCGGTGCTTCCGTTCGTCGGGGCGGCGTGGCTGGGCGGTATCGGAACGGGTCCGGAGGAGCGCCGGGTGCCGGCGGCGGCACGATGTGATGCCCCTCATTTTCTGGACAGCTGTCTGGACTATAGTTCGGCCCGTGGGGTGGCGCAATGCCGCCGACCGGCGCGGCGGCGACGGCACGCGTGAACGGGCCCCGGGAAGGTCTGCGGATTCCCCGACGACGGCGGACTCAGGATCGCGCGGAGGCGGCGCGAGCGGCGGCCAGCGCGCCCGCGACCACGTTTTCGTAGATGCGGTCGAGGTCGAGTTCGTCGCCGAGGAAGCCGCTGCGCACGATCACGGCGAACCCGTGCATCGCGGTGAACAGGCTCACCGCGGCCTCGAGGGTGTCCTCTTCCGGCACCCCGCACGAGGCGAGCATCGAGCGGAGGGCCGAATTCGCGTCGAGAGCCGCCGCGAGCAGGGCGCTGCGGTTGCTCGGCTCCGCCGTCAGCGCCTGGTAACGGTGCGGATGCTCGGCGGCCCACGCCCGGTGCGCATCGATGAGGGCGCGCAGGCCCTCGGGTCCGCTGCGGCCCATTGCCACCTCGCGGAGCCGGGCACCGAGATCGGTCATCGTCCGCACCTGGATCTCACCGCGGACGTCGTCGAGTCCGCGGACGTGGTTGTAGAGCGAGGCGGTGACGATGCCGAGACGGCCGGCGAGCGTGCTCATAGTCAGCTGCTCCCAGCCGGACTCGTCCACCACCGCCAGAGCCGCGTCGATCACCTTTTCGCGGCTGAGATTTCGGCGGCGAACCGGCCTCTTCCCTTCGGTCCCCATGCGCACATCCTACGGGTCTTCCATTTCTGACGAATGTGTGTAGTTTCTGAACGACGGTCATTCGTAAACACGTGCGAGGTGGTCCCGTGACGGCATCACGTATCGACCTGAAGAACCCCGACCTCTACACCGAAGGCGTCCCGCACTCCTTCTTCGACGAGCTGCGGCGCAGCTGTCCGGTCTACCGGCAGGACGAGGAGGACGGACCCGGCTACTGGGCAGTGACGCGGCATGCGGACGTCATCGCGGTCTCGCGCGACAGTGCCACGTTCTCGTCGGCGCTCGGCACGACGCAGATCGACGAGTTCGACGAGGAGACCCGCCTCAAACAGGCGGCGATGCTCGTCAACCTCGATCCGCCCGAGCACACCCGATTGCGCCGGCTTGTCAGCCGCGGATTCACGCCCCGGATGGTCCGGACGCTCGAGGGGCACATCCGCGAGATCTGCAACCGCGTCGTCGACGATCTGATCGAGCGGGGCCGCGACGGTGCGGTCGTCGACTTCGTACCGGTGGCCGCCGCTCCGCTTCCGCTCGAGGTGATCGCCGCCCTGCTCGGTGCACCCCGGGAGGACGTCGGCAGGCTCTGCGACTGGTCCGACCGGATGATCGGGTTCGACGACCCGGAGTACGGCAACACCCGGGCCGACGGCGAACTCGCCGCGGCAGAGATCTTCCTGTACGCCGACGAGATCGCCGCGGCGCGCAGGATGGAGCCGCGCGACGACATCGTCACCAGGCTCGTCCAGCCGGACGAGAACGGCGACACGCTGTCCGCGATGGAGTTCGACATGTTCTTCGTGCTGCTGGTGGTGGCCGGGAACGAGACGACGCGCAACGCCACCGCCGGCGGCATGCAGGCGTTCGTCGACCATCCGGAGCAGTGGCGCCGCCTGCAGGCCGAACCGGAACTCGCCGCCGGCGCGGTCGAGGAGATTCTCCGCTGGGTCACTCCCGTGCTGGGATTCCGGCGCACCCCGACGTGCCCGGCGAGGATCGGTGACCAGCCCGTGGGAGCGGGGGACAAGGTGATCGTGTACTACCCGAGCGCGAACCGGGACGAGGACGTCTTCGACGACCCGCACGTCTTCGACATCGGGCGCAGCCACAATCCGCACGTGGCGTTCGGGGGCACCGGCGTGCACTTCTGCCTCGGTGCCCACCTGGCACGACTGGAGTTGCGCATCCTGTTCGAGACCCTGGCGCGCCGGATCGAGCGCGTCGAGCCCGCGGGGCCGGTCCGGCGGTTGCGCTCGAACTTCGTCAACGGCATCAAATCCATGCCCGTGCGGGTGTATCCGAGGGGTTGACCGGTATCCCGAGACCGTTGCCTCGGACAGGCGACCGTAGTAATGTCCAGACACGTGTCCAGAAATGTGAATCTCGAATCCACTCGCCGCCGTCTCACCGAGAAGCAGGCCGACACCGTGGATCGCCTGACGCGCGCTGCCGTCGAGGTCCTGCGGGAAGAGGGGTTCGCAGGACTGACCGTCCGCAACGTCGCCGCCCGGGCCGGTGTCGCACCCGCGACCGCATACACCTACTTCTCGTCCAAGGAACACCTTGTCGCAGAAGTGTTCTGGCGTCGGCTCGCCGCCTCGCCCGAACCCGAGGCGGCCACGACCGACCGTGTCGCCCGGGTGGTCGCGGTATTGCGCAACGTCGCGCTGATGATGGCCGACGAGCCCGAACTCGCCGGTGCGGTCACCAGCGCACTGCTCGGCCGCGATCCGGACGTCGAACACCTGCGCACCCGCATCGGCCTCGACATCCGGGCGCGGCTCGCGACGGCCCTCGGCCCCGACGCCGATCCCGACGAGATCGAGGCGCTGGAAATGCTCTACGCCGGCGCCCTCGTCCGCGCGGGAATGGGATACGAAACCTACGAGAAGATTGCCGATCGGCTGGAGACCTCCGCCGCACTGCTATTGGAGTAGCGCATGACTCAGGCTTCGCTCGAACCGCTCCTGTTCGATCCCTACGACTACGGCTTCCACGAGGACCCGTACCCGCTCTACCGGCGTCTGCGCGAGGAAGCGCCGCTCTACCGCAACGACGACCTCGGCTTCTGGGCCCTGTCCCGCCACTCCGACGTCGTCGCGGCCTTCCGCGACCACACCCGACTCTCCAGCGCCAACGGCGTCTCCCTCGATCCGTCGGCCTACGGACCTCACGCCCACAAGGTGATGTCGTTCCTCGCGATGGACGACCCGCGCCACATGCGAATGCGCCGGCTCGTCTCCGAGGGATTCACCCCCCGCCGGGTCGCCGAGCTGCGCGGCCGCATCCTCGAACTGACTCTCGGATACCTCGAAACATCGCTGGAGAAGGCCGAATTCGATTGGATCGCGGACCTCGCCGGCAAACTCCCGATGGATGTCGTCTCCGAACTGATGGGTGTGCCCGAGGCCGACCGCGCCGAACTGCGCCGGCTGGCGGACCTGGTGGTGCACCGGGAGCAGGGCGTGCTGGACGTGCCCGTCGCAGCGATGGAGGCCTCGCTCGAACTCGTCGGCTACTACGCGGATCTGCTGGCGCACCGCCGCACCCACCGAGCCGAGGATCTCACCTCGGCCCTCCTCGACGCCGAGATCGACGGAGACCGCCTCGCCGACGACGAGATCATCGGCTTCATGTTCCTGATGGTCGTCGCGGGCAACGAGACCACGACCAAACTCCTCGGCAACGCGCTGTACTGGGGAGCGAAGAACAAGAACGAGCTGGCCGGCGTCCTCGCCAATCCGGACACCGTCACCGGCTGGGTGGAGGAGACACTGCGCTACGACACCTCCAGCCAGATCGTCGCGCGAACCGCCACCACCGACATCGGACTCCACGGCGGCGCTATCCGTGCGGGCGACAAGGTGCTGCTGCTCATCGGTTCCGCCAATCGCGACGCCGAGGTGTTCGCCGATCCCGACACGTTCCGCATCGGCCGCGACAGCGCCTCCAAGATCGCCAGTTTCGGTCGCGGCGTGCACTTCTGCCTCGGTGCCCACCTCGCGCGTCTCGAGGCGAACATCGCGCTCGCACAGTTCGCCGCGCGCGTCGCCGACTACGACGTCGACTTCGACCGATGCGAGCGCGTCCACTCCACCAACGTCCGAGGCTTCGCGGCCCTTCCCGTAGAGGTGGCCCGACGACATGCCTAGATTCGAGCCCAATCCGCCGCGCCGGCCCTCGATCGTCAGCGGCGCCTCCTCCGGCATCGGCGCGGCCACCGCGTTCGCGCTGGCCGCCGTGGGTCACCCCGTCGCCCTCGGCGCCCGGCGCGTCGAACAGTGCGAGGCCCTCGCGGAGAAGATCCGCGGCGAAGGCGGCGAGGCCTTCGCACACGTCCTCGACGTGTCGTCCACCGACTCGGTCGACGAGTTCGTCATCGCCGCCGAGAACGCCCTGGGCCCCGCCGAGATCGTCCTGTCCGGCGCCGGCGACATGGACTTCCGGCTCGTGCACGAGATGAGTCCGGACCGGTTCGAGTTCCAGGTGAACGTCCATCTCGTGGGTACACAACGTCTCGTCCATCGCGTGCTGCCGGGAATGATCGAACGGCGCCGCGGCGACTTCGTGGTTATCGGGTCGGACTGCGCCGATGTCGCACGGCCCCGCATGGGCGCCTACGTCGCCGCCAAGACCGGTCTCGAGGCGCTCGTGCGCCAGATGCGGATGGAACTCGAGGGCACCGGGGTGCGCGCCTCGGTGGTGCGTCCGGGCCCGACGCAGACCGGGATGGGGCTCGACGCCCCCGCCGAGGTCATCGAACCGTTGCTCGCCGACTGGACCAGGTGGGGCTTCGCGCGGCACGCGTACTTCCTCCGCGCCTCCGAGATCGCGAACGCCGTCGTCGCCGTCGTCTCGGCCCCGCGCGGCACCCACCTGGTGCTCACCGAGGTGCAGCCGGAAGCGCCTCTGCGGGAGGACTCCCGGGGAAAGGACCCCGCATGACCACGATCATCACACCTACGCGCGTTTCGGGAGGCGAGCACGAACACGGCCACCTCGAGGAGCTGCGCACCGACCCCATCGGTCTGCTGAAGCGCGTCCGCGAGGAGTGCGGCGACGTCGGCGTCTTCCGGCTCGCTGATCGCAACGTCGTGCTGCTCTCCGGAGCGCGAGCCAACGAGTTCTTCTTCCGCTCCGCCGACGAGGACCTCGACCAGCAGGCCGCGTACCCGTTCATGAAGCCGGTCTTCGGCCAGGGTGTGGTCTTCGACGCCAGTCCCGAGCGCCGCAAGGAGATGCTGCACAACTCCGCACTGCGCGGCGAACAGATGAAGGGCCACGCGGCCACGATCGAGCGCGAGGTCCGGGACATCGTCGCGGGATGGGGCGACGAGGGGGAGATCGACCTGCTGGAGTTCTTCGCGGAGCTGACGATCTACACGTCCTCGGCCTGCCTGATCGGCAAGAAGTTCCGCGACCAGCTCGACAGCCGGTTCGCGCGCCTGTACCACGACCTGGAGAAGGGCACCGACGCGCTCGCCTTCGTCGACCCCTACGCGCCCATCGAGAGCTTCCGTCGCCGCGACGAGGCACGTCGCGGGCTGGTCGCCCTCGTCGAGGAGATCATGGTCGACCGCATCGCGAACCCGCCCAGGGGCAAGGAGGATCGCGACATGCTCGACGTCCTCGTCTCGATCGAGGACGAGGACGGTGTCAAGCGGTTCAGCGCGGACGAGATCACCGGCATCTTCATCTCGATGATGTTCGCCGGTCACCACACCACGTCGGGAACGGCGGCCTGGGCACTGATCGAGTTGCTGCGCAACCCGCAGTACCTGCGCGGGGTCACCGACGAACTCGACGTCCTCTATGCCGACGGTGAGGGCGTGAGTTTCCATGCCCTGCGGCAGATCCCGCTGCTCGAGGCGGTCCTGAAGGAGACGCTGCGGCTGCACCCGCCGCTGATCCTGCTGCTGCGCGTCGCGCGCGGCGACTTCGAGGTCGAGGGGTATCGGATCGGGGCGGGCGATCTCGTCGGCGCCACCCCGGCGATCTCCAACCGCATCCCGGAAGATTTTCCGGAGCCCGATTCGTTCGATCCGGGCCGCTACATCGATCCACGGCAGGAAGACATCGTCAACCGCTGGACCTGGATCCCGTTCGGGGCGGGCCGGCACCGATGCGTGGGAGCGGCGTTCGCCCTCATGCAGCTCAAGGCGATCTTCTCGGTCCTGCTGCGGGACTACGAATTCGAAATGTCCCAGCCGTCCGGAACCTACCGCAACGACCATTCCAAGATGGTGGTGCAGCTCGCGCAGCCGTGTGCGGTGCGCTACCGCCGCCGGATGTGAGGACACGCGCCGTGAAAGTGGAAGCAGACCTCGACCTGTGCCAGGGGCATGCGATGTGCTCGCTGGAAGCACCGGACGTCTTCGACGTTCCCAGGCACGGCACGGTCCGGATCCTGATGGACGGCATACCCGAAAACCGGCGCGGCGACGTCGAATCCGCCGTACGGTACTGCCCCACCCGAGCCCTCCGCATCGTCGAGGACCGATCCCGAGGAGACACGTCATGGCACCGTTCGACCGAGCAGAACTCGACGAGATGATCGAACGCTGGATCGGAGCCAACAAGAGGGCCGAGGCGGCCGGCGACTGGAAGCCCCTGGCCGAGATGTACACCGAGGACGCGACCTACGGTTGGAACTACGGTCCCGAGAACGACTTCATGGCCGTCGGGAGGGAGGAGATCCGCGAACTCGCCCTCGGCCAGGAGATGGCAGGCCTCGAGGGATGGCAGTACCCCTACCAGCGGTTCGTCGTGGACGAGCGGACCGGCGACGTCATCGGCTTCTGGAAGCAGGTCGCCGACGCTACCCGCGACGACGGGTCGCACTACGAGGTGTACGGCTTCGGCGGCAGCTGGTTCCGCTACGGCGGGGACTTCCGGTGGTCCTGGCAGCGGGATTTCTTCGACTTCGGCAACGTCTCCCACCTGTTCCTGGAGATGATCACCGCCGGCACCCTGTCGGACGGCATGAACGAGCGGATCGAACGGTCGACGTCGACGAAGCGCCTGCCCGGCTGGTATCCGGCCGGGCAGGCGCCGGTGCCGCTGTGGTGAGCCCGGTGAACGTCCGCGACTCGTTCGCCGCGCTCACCCGGTCGGACCTCGCCGTCCTCGTCCCCGAACTGCTGCTGTGCGGCCAGCTCGTCGACCGGTCCGGGATGGCGCATGTGATCTCGGCGTTCGGACGGCAGGGGATGGCCGAGGTGGCCGTCGAGGAGTGGCAGGCGTCGAGCCCGTGGTACACCCGGCGCATGCAGCGCGCCCTGCAGTACGAGGGCGACGGCGTCGAGACGATCTTCAAGGGGCTGCAACTCGACATCGGTGCGCCGCCGCAGTTCATGGACTTCCGGTTCCGCGTCGACGACCACGACCACGGCGAGTTCCGGCTCGACCACTGCGGCGCGCTCATGGACGTCGAACCCCTGGGCGAGGCGTACGTGACGGCCATGTGCCACGACATCGAGGACCCCACCTTCGACGCGACCGCTCTTGCCACCAATCCGCACGCGCAGGTGCGGCCGATCCACCGGCCCCCGCGCCGGCCGGCAGGCCGCCACCCGCACTGCGCGTGGACGGTGACAATCGACCCGTCGCACGTGCCGCCGGAGACCGCACCGCACACCGAGGCGATCGGCCGTACCGCAGCCGCTGCGGTGGAACTGAGCACGATCGACCCTGCGGACGAGGGACGCGGCGACTACTCCGGACCCCTGCTCTCCGACCTGCGGTTCGCGGACTTCTCGCACTCGGCGCTCGTGCGGATCGCGGAGGAGGTGTGCCTGCAGCAGCATCTGCTCACGCTGGGCTTCCTTCTCGGCGTGCGCAAACGCACCGACGAGGACACCGCGCTGTCCCTCGCCCGCAAACAGTTGACCGGCATCGCCGGACTGGCCGCCGAGCGGCTACGCGACGCCCTCGGCCTGCCGCGCGACTTCGAAGGACTGGCGACGGTGCTCTCGATCCATCCGGTGTTCGCGCCGAGGCAGTACGTCGAGCGCGACATCCGGTGGGAGCCCGGCAGGCTGCACCTGCGCCTCGCGCGGTCCGGGGGTGCCCGCGCGGACGGATCGTGGCCGACCCTGATCGACGGACACCACCTCGGGCCACTGCAGGCGCTGGTGCGTGGCGTCGACCCGCACTTCACCGCGCGCGTGGTGTCCGAGGACGCCCACGCGCTCATCGTCGAGGTGGTCCGCGACGCCGAACCCGCGAACGAGTGCGGCGAGGTCGCGATCACCCGTTTCAGCACCGGCGCGACCTTCGCGTTCGCCGACCGGGGAATCCCTCTGCCGCTCACCGTCGTCTGAACGTCTTGCCCGTCCCTTTCCGCCCCGCCCCGGCCCGCCCCGGCCCGCCCCGGCCCGCCCCGGCCGAATGTCACATCGGTTCGATCGAATCGAACCGATGTGACATTCGGCCACACAACCGGGTGTGGGGACGGTCAGTTCGCGGCGGCTGCGATGCCGGCGCGGCGGCCGAAGAAGCTGCTGTCCCCGAGCGACGTGCCGCTCGCGTAGCCCCCCGCGCAGACGCCGGAGGTGCAGCGGCCCGCGGCGTACAGGCCCGGGATCGGTTCGCCGGAGACGTGCAGGACCTCCGAGTTCACGGTGGTGTGCAGGCCGCCGAGGGTGAAGCCCGCGGTGCAGTTGCGCAGGTCCAGTGCTGCGACCGGGGTCCCGATCGGTCTGACCCACTCGGGCTTCTTCCCGAGGACGGGGTCGGTGCCGGCCGCGGCGTGCCGGTTGTACACCTCAACGGTGGCCTGCAGAGTGCCCTCCGGCAGGCCCATGTCGGATTCGAGTTCGGCGACCGTCTCCGCCGCCCATTTCGGCGGGAACCGGAAGTACGGGGTGGAACTCGTTGTGGCGCATCCTTCCTCGTAGGACGCCTCGTCGATGACGAGGTACGCCTGATTGTCGTTGCGCAGCAGGGTGAGCTGGCCGACGCGTCCCGGGTAGGTGTCCTCGGGGACGTACCGCTGGCCGTGGCCGTTGACGAGGATGCCGCGCGCCATCAGTTGCGGATCGGCGAAGAACGCCACCTCGGTTGCGCCCATGTGCGCGAGGTCGGCGCCGAGGGCCTGGGCCATGCGGATGGAGCAGCCGTCGTGCTCTTCGATCGCGGCGGCCGGCCGGCCGATGAGCTGCGGGGCGAACGAAGCGACCATGGCGTCGTTGTACGCGAAGCTGCCGGTGGTGAGTACGACGCCGCGACGGGCCCGCACGAAGACCTCGTCGCCGAACTTCTTCGCGGCGATCCCGACGACCCGATCCGCGTCGTCGACGATCAACCGCTGCACCCGGATGTCGAACACCGGTGTCACCCCGAGGGATTCGGCCACCTCCGCCAGCGGTTTCATCAGCATGTACCCGCCGCCCTGCTCACCGGTGCGCTTGTTGCTCATCTGCGGCACGTGGCCGCGCGGAGCGGGCGTGGCGATCTCGTTGAAGGGAGCGGAGTTCTCACCGCCCGAGTACATCAGGCCCTCGTCGCCGGGGATCTCCCAGCCGGGCTCGCCCCAGAACGCCGACTTGAACACCACTCCGTTGTCGGTGAGCCAGCGGTAGTGCTCGACGCTGCCGTCGCAGTAATCCGAGATCTTGGCCTCGTCGGCGCCGGGACCGAGGGCGGCGAGCATGAACGTCTTCATGTTCTCGGGGGTGTCCTCGAATCCGAGCTCGCGCTGGAGCGGTGTCCCGCCGCCCAGGTAGACGATGCCGCCGGACAGGGCCGCGGCACCGCCCCAGCCGCCGGTGCGTTCGAGGATCAGCACGTCGGCGCCGGCGCGGGCGGCCTCGATGGCGGCCGAGACCCCGGCGATGCCGTAGCCGGCAACGACGACGTCGGCCTCGTGGTCCCAGGCGGTGATCTCGGCGGCGCGCAGTGGGCGGAAGGCGGCAGTGGTCATGGAAGTGTTCCTTCTCTGTCGTGGACCGTCACCGGGTCGATTCCAGCGTGGCGGCGAGCTTGTCGAGGTAGGCGAGGATCTCGTCCTCGGAGCGGTCGGGCAGGCCGAACATCACTTCGGTCACGCCGAGGTCGCGCCACTGCTGGAGCCTGGCGGGGTCGGGCCGGCCGGCCAGCACGACGATCTCCGGGGCGCCGTCGCGGCCGGCTTCGGCCCAGGTGGTTCGCAACCGTTCGACGCTGTCGTCGATGTCGCGCTCGATCGGGGTCGTGATCCAGCCGTCGGCGGAGCGCGCGATCCACGCGAAGGTGCGGTCGGTGCCGCCCGCGCCGATCAGCACCGGTGGGCGGGGCTGCTGGATCGGCTTGGGCCAGGCCCAGCTCGGACCGAACGAGACGAACTGGCCGTCGTAGGCTGCTTCGTCCTCGTTCCACAGGGCCTGCATCGCCTCGAGGTACTCGCGCAGCGCGGTGCGCCGCTTCCCGGGCGGTACACCGTGGTCGGCGAGTTCCTCGGCGTTCCAGCCGAATCCGGCCCCGAGGACGACGCGTCCGCCGGACAGGTGATCGAGCGTCGCGACGGTCTTGGCCAGCGTGATGGGGTCGTGCTCGAGGGGCAGGGCGACCGAGGTGCCGAGCCGGATGGTCGAGGTGACGGCTGCGGCCAGCCCGAGCGCGACCCACGGGTCCAGGGTCCGGCGATACCGGTCGTCGGGCAGCGTCTCGTTGCCGGTGCCGGGATGCGCGGATTCGCGGCGCACGGGGATGTGGGTGTGCTCGGGGACGTAGAACGCGTCGAAGCCGCGTTCCTCGGCTGCTCGGGCGGCCCGCTCCGGCCGGATGCCGCGATCGCTCGTGAACAGGGTGATGCCGTGACGCACGGACGCTGCCTCCCTACTGGTCGAGTCCAGGCAACTGTAACGCGTTCTAGTGCATGGTGGAACTCGTTCCAGACAGCTGTCCAATCTTTCCGGACGGGTCCGGGCGCCACGTGAAGGGGAGCGCACTACGCTGGCGGACAGGCGTACGAAAGGTGAAGGCGATGGCGGAGGCGAGCGCAGGATCGCGGTCGAAGGTGCGGTCCGCGTCGTTTCTGGGCGCGGACCTGAAGCCGGCCCAGCGTGCCCGCTACCTGAGGATCATCGAGACGGCGAAGGAGCTGGCCTCGGAGGGCGGTTACGACGCGGTCCAGATGCGCGCTGTCGCAGAGCGGTCGGGCGTGGCCCTGGGCACTGTGTACCGCTACTTCCCGTCCAAGAACCACCTGCTGGTGGTGGCGATGGTGCTGCTGTTCGAGGACCTGAGCAACAGGTTCGGCGAGACCGAGATCCCCGGCGACTCGGCTCACGAGCGGATCATGTCCGTCCTGCACGGTTACATCGGCCGGCTCGAGAGCGACCACAACCTCTACGACGCGCTCGTGCGGGCGGCAATGTTCGCGGACGCGTCGTCCTCGGCCGAACTCGACCGGCTCGGAGCGATCATCACCGGGATGTACGCCCGCGCGGCGGGGGTCGAGGTGGTCAGCGAGCAGCTGCTCAACGCGGTGCACGTGATCGCCGACGTGTGGATGTCGAACCTGGTGAGCTGGGCGGCCGGGCGAGCCACCGCGGACCAGGTGATGGCACACATGGACAGCGTGGTCCGGCTCGTGTTCGACCGGCTGGAGAAGCTGCAGGCGATCGGCTGACGCGATCGCCCGCGTCCGGGGCGTGCACGCACGCCCCGGACGCGACGGATCAGGCCGGGACCTCCACGATGCCCACGGTCGGCAGGAAGAAGCACGACGTCTCGCCGTTCTGCACCGTGCCGAACACCGCGGCCAGGACGGTTCCGGAGCCGGTGGCGACCGGTGCCGCGCGGACCCCACCGAGCGGGATCGCGCCGGCGAAGAAGTTCTGCACCGCGGTGGCGACGAGGGGCTTGGCGAACTCGGGCACGCCGCCGGGGACGGCGAGCGCCGCGGCCTCCGCGATGGTGCCCATGGGCACGAACCCGCCCTGGAAGGTGTTGACGTTGAACCACGCGACCTGCATCCCGGTGGTGTTCTCGCCGTCCTTCTCCACGCCCATGGGCACGAAGGCGAACAGGGTCTCCCCGGGGTCGACGGCGTTGACAGGCCCGACCATCGGGATGTTCAGGTTCGGCCACGGGCCGGGAGCGGCCCCGGCGACGGCGGGGGCGATGCCGAGCGGCAGGCTGCCGCCCTCGGTGCAGAAGGGCGCGCCGGTGGGGTAGAGGAACGGTTCGATGCCCAGGCCGCGCAGGAACTCCACCGCGTCCTCGTAGGCGGAGAGCGGCGAGCCCTCGGCGACGTCGGTGGCGCCCCCGCGTGCGGAGCCGATGGCCTCGGCCGCGGCGACGGCGAGGGTATCGGCGCCCGGCTGGGCCCGGAGCGTCTCGAGGGCGCCGACGAGCGGATCGGGTGCCGGCGCAGCAGCGACGACGGGGTCCGCGGGGGGTTCGGCGGCCGCGACGGCGGGCAGCGCCAGGGCAGCGGCCACGGTGAGGGAGGCTGCGGCGGTGAGCCGGCGCAGCCCGCGCCGGGTGGTCCTGGTGGTCATGCTTCGCTCCTGTACGTGGTCGGAACCGGAACACCGTCCGCCCCGGAGTCGTGCGACGGCTCCGGGGCGGAGACCCGCGAGTCACGTGTTACGGGTGTGACTCATGGTGTTGGTGGGATCAAGCAGACCACAGGAAGAACAGACCGGCCAGTCCGGCGCGGCGTGGTGTTATGCAAACGAAACGAGTCGTGTCCGGTTCGAGACCGGACATTTCAGTCGTGTGGGCGTTCGGCCGCCGCCAGCCCCGAGGTCTCGTCCGGATTCCGGCGCAGATGCATCAGGCTGGCGGCGAGACCGCCCCACACCAACCCGAGTGCGACGACCATCATCGCGATCGCAGATCCACTCACAGTCTTTCTCCCGCTTCTGTCGATTCGGTGTGCGCCAGCTCGGCGTCCGTCAAGCCCCACGGGGCGAACGACAGCCCCACCGCGATCACGATCACGAGGATCTGCACACCCCACCCGAAGGTGGTGACGAGCGCGTCGGGCAGGTCGTTGTAGCCCTCGTCGATCCGGTCCACGATCTCGCTGATCAGCATGTACCCGAGCACGACCGGGGTGAGGACGCCGGCGAAGATCCGCCAGAGCAGGCCGACCTTGAACGACGACACCGAGTTCAGGTGATCCTGCAGCTCGGGCAGCCGGCGCAGGCCCCATGCGAGCACGACGAGCGTGGCGAGCGCGACGCCGACGATGCCGAACTGGTTGGCGAAGCGGTCGACGACGTCGAGGGTGTTCAGACCGGTGGTGGTCGGGAACAGCAGCAGCGACGTGATCGTCGCGACGCCACCGACGAGCAGGACCGCCGGCACGCGGGTGAGGCCGGTCTTGTCCTCGACCGCCGACACGCACACCTGGATGATGCTGATCAGCGACGTGAAGCCCGCGAAGACGAGCGAGCCGAAGAACAGCAGGCCGAACAACGAACCGCCGGGCATCTGCGAGACGATCGTGGGGAACGCGATGAAGGCCAGCCCGATCCCGCCGCTCACCACCTCGTCCACCGCCACACCCTGCGCCTGCGCCATGAAGCCCAGCGCCGAGAACACCCCGATGCCGGCGAGGATCTCGAAACTCGAGTTGGAGAAGCCGACGACGAGACCGGAGCCCGTGAGGTTGGTCCGGTGCTTGAGGTACGACGAGTAGGTGACCATGATGCCGAAGGCGACGGACAGCGAGAAGAAGATCTGCGCGTACGCGGCGATCCACACCCCGGTGTCCGTGAGCGCCGACCAGTCGGGCCGGAAGAATGCGTCGAGACCGGTGGCGGCGCCGTCGAGGGTCAGGGCCCGCACCACCATGCCGGCGAACAGCACCAGCAGCAGCGGTACGAAGAACCGGTTTGCCGCACCGATGCCGCGCTGCACCCCCAGCGCCAGGATGACGAGCACCACGAGCCAGATCCCGAGCAGCGGCCACGCCACGCCCGGGACGAAGTCGAGGCCGAACGTGGCGTCGGCGTCCATCTGCAGGAAGTCCTGCAGGAAGAAGGCCTCGGCGTCGTCACCCCACGCCCGGGTCGCCGAGAAGAACGTGTAGCGCAGCGCCCACGCGATGATCACCGCGTAGTAGACGCCGATGACGAAGCAGATGCCCACCTGCCACCAGCCCAGGCTCTCGGTCGCGCGCTTGAGGCGGTGGAACGCCAGCGGCGGCGACCCGCGGAACTTGTGCCCGATCGCGTAGTCGACGAACAGCAATGGAATACCTGCGGTCAGCAGGGCCACCAGATACGGCACGATGAATGCGCCGCCGCCGTTCTCGTACGCGATGTACGGAAAGCGCCAGATGTTGCCCAGTCCGACCGCCGAGCCGATGGCGGCGAGGATGAACACCGACCGGCCGGACCAGACCTCTCTCTTGCGCACCGCTGCGTCCTCAGTCACTGACGTACCTTTCCTCGGTTTCAGACTGTCGACGCTAGCGCCCGCGGGCCTGCTCCGTGGGTGATCCGGGCGGACGGCCGCGGCGTGTCGGAGCGGGCTCAGTCCTGCCACAGTTTGTCGAGTTCCGGGCCCGGTTCCTCGTCCGGCGGGGCGCCGCGGTAGCGCAGGGCGAAGATCACCCAGCCGATGGCGGCGATCATCAGGAAGCTCACGAGCCGGTACACGACGACCGCGGACAGGGCCTGCGCGCCGGTCATTCCGCTGGCCGTCAGCGCGGGCACGAGAACGGCGTCCATCACGCCGAGCCCGGCCGGCAGGAGTGGGATCGCGCGGCTCGCGGCGGTACCCGCGGCGTATGCGACGGCGATGCCGGCCAAGCTGGGCTTGCCGCCGATCGCGTATGCGGCGAAAGCGAGGCACGCGCCGTCGCACAGCCAGTTGAACAGCGACCAGCCGAACGCCCGGGCGGCGTGAGCGCGGTCGAGCTGCACCGCCCGCAACTGGGCCACGATTCGCTTCCACGCCCGGGTGCCGGCGTGGGCGGGTTTCTTGCGTAGGCGGTTCACCCCGCGCAGCGCGATGACGCCGATCGACTCGAACGCGTCGGGCCTGCTGGCCGCGTACTGCACGAGCACGACGAACGCCGCGAACCCCCCGAGGGAGAAGACGAGCGAGAACGGGTTGGTGGTGGCGCCCACGAGCAGCGCGCCCACGAGGCCGAGCAGTGCCAGGCCCGCCGCCTGCAACAGACCGGCCATCACGAGCTGCCAGGTGGAGACGACGGGGCTGGCGCCCCACTTGCGCACCTGCCGGTACGTGAAGGTGGTGGCCACCACCGGGCCGCCCGGCAGGGTCACGCTCATCGAGTTCGCGGCGTACGCCACCGACAGGGACTGGCGCTGCGTCACCGTCACCCCGGCCGCGGACAGCAGGGTGCGCTGCACCCGCGCGAAGCTCGACATCTCGGTCAGTGCCGCCAGGACGGCCGCACCGACCCACCACCAGTGCAGGTCCGAGAGGTTGCCGACGCTGGTCTTCAGCTCCGGCCAGACGAGGACGACCTCGACGGTGAGGACGACGACGAGCACGAATCCGAGCGGCCACTTGAGGTGCCGCCGCCGGGTCGGCGACATTCCGCCGTTGCCGTTGCCGTTGCCGTTGCCGTTGCCGTTGCCGTGGCCCGAGGTGCGGTCGTGCTCTCCCACGGACGCGTCCCCGTTCTCGCCCGCATCGGTCATACGGGCCAATTCGCCAGCGTCTTCCGGTACAGGTCCTCCACCTCCGCGACCCGCGCACCGAGCTCGTCGAGCGTCCAGTCGCTGACGTCGATGGGATCGAGAACCACCACGTCGACGGTTCCGGGCCGCAGCACCGTGGAGTGCTTCCACAGCACCTCCCCGGCGTTGCGGATCACCACCGGCACGATCGGTACGTCCGCCTGCATGGCGATGTGGAACGCGCCCTTCTTGAACCGGCCGATCTCCGGGGTCAGTGACCGGGTGCCCTCCGGCGCGATGATCACCGAGGTGCCCTCGCGCAGTGTGTCGACCACCGGACCGAGTGCCGCCTTCGCCTGCTCGGTGTTGGCCCGGTCCACGAACGCGGCCCCGACGAAGCGGAGCACCAGACCGAACAGCGGGTCGCTGGCCATCTCCTTCTTCGTGACGCCGGTGAAGCTGTGCCGCAGCACCCGCGCCATGATCACCGGATCGAGCTGGCTCTGGTGGTTGAAGATGAAGACCGCGGGACGCTGGGCCCAGGCGTTGGCCTCGTTCCGGATGTCCACGTCGATCCCGGCGAGGGCCAGCGGGACCTCACCGGCCAGGGTGGCGATCGAGTCCAGCGCCACCTTCTTGTTGCGGTTGAGCAGGCCGAGGCCGACACCGGTCCACACCGAGCCGAACAGTCCGCCGTACGCGGCGAGGGTGCGGACCACCTCCTTGGTACCCGGAGTTCCGCGCGGCTTGAATCGCAGGATCGGCCACCCCAGTTCGGTGGCGGTCCGCTCGAGATTCCGGTCCGGGTTGGTCGGCGTCGGATTGCCCATCGTGGCGAGGAAGTCGGCGTCCTCGCCCCCGTTGGAATACGTGTAGCTCTGCTCGCGATCGATGCTGTTCGCCTCCGCGAAGGCCAGGACGGCCTGCGCTTTGCCGCTGCGCCACAACGACTTCCCGTCCACGCGCCCTGTGAGTACCCCGTCGCGCACCTCGAGCGGACTGAACAGGACGTGCTCGACGCCGAGCGCATCCGCCGTCGCCTGGATCTGGTAGCGCGACGCCGAGGACGCGATCACCACGGTGTGCCCCGCCGCCTGGTGCGCCCGGATCAGCTGCCACGCCTCGGGGTAGATGTGGCCGGCGATCGTGGACGCGAACAACCGGCGCCCGATCTCGTACAGTTCCTCCTCGGTGTGCCCGCCCCACGCTTTGAATGCCACCGCGACGAACCGCTCGAAGTCCGCCTCGGTGTCGTGGCCGCGCAAACCGTTGAGCATGGTGGCGGCGAGTTCGGCGGCGCCGACCTTCCCGGCGAGCAACCGGTCGCGGAAGAAGTGCAGACCGGAGAAGCCGTGGACGATCGTGCCGTCGAAATCGAAGAATGCCGCGATCTCCGGGCCCTTCGGCCCGGTTCGCACCCGCTCGAGCGCTTCCTCGAGGATCACCGCTCCGCCTTTCTGTTGGATACGTCGAGAGACTCGGCGAGCCGGACCCGCTCACCGACCGCCAGCAGCTGCGCCGCGAACTCCTCCCGTCCCTGCCGGATCTCGTCGCCCCCACGTTCCAGCAGCCCGCGGTTTGCGGCAAGCTGCAGCGCCGTCGTGAACAGTTCGGACGAGACCGATTCGGGCCCGAACAGCCGGCCCTGCAGCAGCATCTGCCGGCCGACCGCGACGCACTCGTCCAGGAACGTCTTGCGGTCGACCTGCAGGGCCGGGTCGCGCCGGGCGAGCCGTTCGGCGACGACGAGCTGCGCGTCGAAGAAGGACCGCAGCGCGCGGTGCGCCATGAAGAACCCGGTTTCGAGCAGGGCGGCCAGCGCCAGCTCCACGTCCGGCAGGGCGTCGCGCCAGGAGGGCATCAGCAGGGCGAGCTCGTCGCGCATGTCGGCCTCGAACTTGTCCCGGTCGGGGAAGAAGAACTCGAACTTGAGCAGGTCGCGCACCGCCTTGGCCTCCTCCCACGCCGCCCGCACCGGGTCGAGGCCCGGATTGGCATGCGCGTGGAGGACGGCCAGCTCCATCAGGGCGCGGTTGACGAACCAGTGCACGCCGCTGTTGCGGTAGAACGCGGCGACCAGGTGTTGCCCGGGCTGGATCGAGTAGACCGGCTCGTCCCCACCGGCGTACGTGGTGACCACGCCGGCATCGCTCAGCGCGGACAGGACGCTCTCCAGGCCGCCCTCGATGTCGAGGACGCCGAGTTCGCCCTGCGGTATCCCGCGGGCGTCGATGTACCGGCGTACCGGCGCAATCACCGCGCGCACCTCGTCCAGGGTCAGCGCCCGGTCCCGGACGCCGAGCAGAGCGAGAGTGACCAGGCAGTTCACGGTGACCGGGGTGTGGCAGTTGATGCCCACGGCCACCTCGAACGCAACCTTCTGCAGCGCCTTGCGGCTGCGCTCGGTGTGTTCGGCCTCGTCTGCGGCGGGTTCCCCGGACAGGTCGGGGTCCCCGCTCGCGGTGAGCTGTGAGCGCATCGACAGGGGTTCCCCGAACCGCACGTACACGTTGCCCGCGCGGCGGCGCTGGTTGCGCGCGTACTTCGCCAGCCAGGTCAGGCCCTCGGGCTTCTTCTGGGCGCCGGTCTGTTCGGCGGCGACGGCCGCGACCTCGGCGAGCCCCTCGTAGGTGATGGACACCGGCACGAGCATCGCGTCCTCGACTCGGCCGCCCCGGATCGCGTTGGCGACGTAGTTGAGCAGGCCGTAGCGGGGCGAGCGGAGTTTGCCGGTGCGGGTGCGGCCCCCCTCGAAGTACCACTCCAGGTTGAACCGCTTCGTCAGCAGATACGCGAAGTACTCCTCCAGCGCCGCCTTGTAGACGGCGTCGTCACCGAAGCTGCGACGGATGAAGACGGTGCCGGTCCGCCGGGCGATCGGACCGATCGGCCAGAACGTCAGGTTGGCGCCACCCATCAGGTGGTTGCGCGGGAAGTCGTTCCGGGCCAGCACGTCGCCGAGCACGAAGGCGTCCGCGTAGGACCGGTGCGACGGCAGGAACACCAGCGGGTAGCGCCGGTTGAGTTCGCGCAGGCTGCGCAGCCCGGTCTCGTCGGCGCGCACCGTCCACGCGGCGGAGTGCAGGGGGCGCATCATTTCGGTGAACAGGTCCGTCACCAGCCGGGACTGGACCGCGACGAGTTCTCCGAGGGCGGAGGTCGCGCGGATACGGACCTCCTCGGGCGCGATGTTGTGCTCGGTGCTGATCGCGTCGAGCCGGCGCCGGAACGACGCCGAGTCCATGATCTGCTCGGCCACCAGCTTCGGCACCTTGTACCGGTCGCCGATGACGGCCCGCTCGGCGCGATCGAGACCGACCACCGCGCGGTGGGTCACGAACCGGGCGAACGACTCGGGTGCCGGATCGCCGTCCTCGGCGAGGTGCCGGGCCCGCAACTCGCTCAGCCGCGCCGGCTCGGCGAGGACGATCCGGAACCGATCGGGGGAACGCCCGACCAACCACTTCTGCAGGAACCGGTTCGGATTGCGCGGGTTGGTCAGCGCCACGATGTCGGAGAGCCGGACCCGTCGCTCGCCGTCGCGGGCCTCCGGCAACCACACCACTCCCACGGGCAGCACCAGGGGATCGTCGTCCCGGCCGACGAGATCCTGCGCGAGGCGACCCGGGTCGAGTTCCATCTCCTCGACCGGTCCGTCGGCTCGGTACTCCGCCGGCACCTCGGCCGACCGCAGCCAGTTCGAGATCAGCCTGCGCTCGATCGGCGTCGTCGTCTCGGCGACGACCACCGTCGATCGTCTCCCGGCTTCCGAGCCCCGCCCGTTCGTGCCCATGTCACCCCATCTCCGGATCGCCCGAGTGAAACGTACCGCGTATCCGCCGCGCGTTCCGGCGCAACCACAGGAGAGACCTCGGCACCGAGAGACCTTCGGCACTTCTGCCGGCGCGCGATCCGGTCCACCCTGAGGCAAGGTGGGCAACGTACCGAAGTTCGACAGGCTTCATCGGGGAGGAACTCCGTGACCGGCACCGACCGATCCGAACCGGCGTACGCGGCGATCCGGGAGACCCACACCTCCGTGGTGTTCTTCGTCGGGGGCCGCGTGCACAAGCTCAAGAAGCCGCTCGATCTCGGGTTCCTCGACAACCGGACCCGGCAGGCGCGGGAGCGGGCCTGCCACCGTGAGGTCGAACTCAACCGGCGTCTCGCCCCCGACGTCTACCTCGGCGTCGCCGACGTGCACGGGCCCGACGGACTGGTGTGCGAGCACCTCGTCGAGATGCGCCGGTTGCCCGACGACCGTCGCCTCGCCGCCCTGGTGCAGCGCGGCGAACCCGTCGCCGCGGTCGTCACCGCCGTCGCGCGGCAGGTCGCCGCCCTGCACGCCGCGTCGCCGCGCGATCCGGCGATCGACCGGTGTGCCACGGCGCAGTTCCTCGACGGACTGTGGCGGGAGAGCCTGGATCACCTCGACCTGCTGCCCGTCGGGGCGGAGGCCGAGGACCAGCTCACCGCGATCCGGGACATGGCCGGCCGCTATCTCGCCGGCCGCGAGCGGCTGCTCGACGAGCGGATCGCCGCCGGGCGCGCCGTCGACGGGCACGGGGATCTGCTCGCCGACGACATCTTCTGCCTCGACGACGGCCCCCGGATCATCGACTGTCTCGAGTTCGACGACCGGTTGCGCTACGGCGACGCTGCCCTCGACATCGCCTTCCTCGCGATGGATCTCGAACGGCTCGGCGGCGAGGCGGCGGCGCGGCAACTGCTGCCCGCCTACGCCGAGTTCTCCGCCGACGCGTTCCCGTCGTCGCTGATGCACCACTACATCGCGTACCGTGCCGTGGTCCGGGCGAAGGTCGCCGCGCTGCGGCACGAGCAGGGCGACGAGCACTCCCGCGGCAGCGCCCTCGCGCTGCTGGACCAGACCCGGCGCAACCTCGACCGGGGCCGCGTCCGGCTCGTCGTCGTCGGCGGTCTGTCCGCCACCGGCAAGACGACCGTGGCACACCTCGCGGGACAGCATCTGGGCGCGACCGTGCTGCGCAGCGATGTGATCCGCAAGGAACTGGCCGGCCTCGCCCCGACCGCCGACGCCACCGCCGCCGTCGGCGCCGGCCTCTACAGCGCCGCCCACACCGACGAGACCTACGACGAGCTGCTGCGCCGCGCCGCCGTCGCACTCGGTCACGGCGAGTCGGTCGTGCTGGACGCGACATGGCTCACCGAGGCCCGGCGGGAGGCGGCGCGGGCGGTCGCGGCCGCCACGACCGCCGACCTCGTCGAGATCGAGTGCCGAGCGGATCCCGCGGTGCTGGTCCGCCGCATCGTGGCCCGGCGGGAGCGGGGCGGCGACGCGTCGGATGCCACACCCGCGGTCCTGGACGACCAGCTCCACGTGCGCGACGAATGGCCCACGGCGCGCGTCGTGGACACGAGCGGGGACGTCCTCCCCGACCAGGCGTGGCTCGAACGGGAACTCGGCCCGGCGCCGTGGTGAGGACAGGCTCGCATTGCTACCGCGACGGGTGGAATCGCCCTAGCCTGAGGGCATGTCGACCGATCCCTCGCTCAGTCACGCCGACGTCGAACCGCATTCCGGCGGCATCTCGGCGAAACTGAACTGGTTGCGCGCCGGTGTGATGGGCGCGAACGACGGCATCGTCTCCACGGCCGGTCTCGTCGTCGGTGTGGCTGCCGCCACCACCGACGAATCGACCATTCTCACAGCGGGGTTGGCCGGGCTCGCGGCGGGTGCGGTGTCGATGGCCCTGGGGGAGTACGTGTCGGTCAGCGCGCAGCGGGACACCGAGCGGGCGCTGCTGCACAAGGAACGTCGCGAGCTCGAGGAGATGCCGGACGCCGAGCTCGAGGAGCTGACCGCACTGCTCGAAGGCAAGGGGATGTCGCGGCCGACGGCACGCACCGCGGCGAAGGAGATGACCGAGCGCGACGCGCTGTCCGCGCACGCCGAGGTCGAACTCGGCATCGACCCCGGGGCGCTGGCGAATCCGTGGGCCGCGGCGTTCTCGTCGGCGGTCGCGTTCACCGTCGGCGCACTCGTGCCGCTGCTCGTGATCGTGCTGCCGCCGGCGGATCTGCGGGTTCCGGTCACCTTCGTGTCGGTGCTCGTGGCGCTGGCCCTGACGGGTTCGGTCAGTGCGTGGCTCGGTGGGGCCCGGCGCGGGCGGGCGATGTCCCGCGTGGTGATCGGTGGTGCGCTCGCGATGATCGTGACGTACGCGGTGGGTCTGGCGTTCGGGACCGCGACGGCCTGACCCGGTGCCGCCCTGTGACGGGCGGCACCGGTCGGTCGTCACTTCTTGCGGCTGATCATGATCGGGCAGGGTGCGTTGTGCAGCAGATTCTGGCTCACCGACCCGAGCAGCGCCCCGGTGAACTGGCTGCGACCGTGGCTGCCCACCACGACGAGCTGCGCGTCCTCGAGCTGCCGCAGGATCACCTTGGCGACGGGACCCCGGTCCACGACGCGGCGGACCTCCACGTCGGGGAACTTCTCGTGCCAGCCGGCGAGAGTCTCGGCGAGGACCGCGGATTCGGACTCGCCCACCGCCTCCCAGTCCACCAGCGTCGCGACCGTACCGACGCCGAGTGCCGCGTCGCCGATCCACGAGTGCACCGCGACCAGCGGTACACCGAACAGGGCGGCGTACTCGAAGGCGTGCCCGACCGCCGCCGTCGACAGCTCACTGCCGTCGACGCCGACGACGATGGGGCGGGAGTCCGGCAGCGGACGTTCGTTGTCGCCGCGCCACACCACCACCGGGCACGGGGCGTGGTTGGCCACGCGCAGCACGGTCGAGCCGAGCAGGAAGTTCTCCACGGCGTTGGCGCCGGTGGCGCCCATCACCACGAGCCGGGCGTCCTCGGCGGCCTCGAGCAGGGAGTTGGCGGCGGGGCCCGGCCCCATGAAGCCCTTCACCTCGAGATCCGGATGGTCGGAGCGGATCACGTCGGTGACGTTCGACAGGATCGCCTCGCCGTCCTCGCGGAGCTGGTCGACCATCTGCGACTGGATGAGCACCGCGGCCTCGCTGTAGAAGATCCCTTCACTGGGCAGTGAGTGCACCAGGTGCAGGGGCGCTCGCAGACGCGCGGCGAGGGCGGCCGCCCACCGGGCCGCACTCGTGGCGACGGCGGAACCGTCCACACCCGCTACGACGGCATTCCGGTTGGCAATTGTGCTCATTCGTTCTCCTTCTCGGTGCGTTCTCCGCGCTCGGGGCGCGTGTCGAGTGTTTCACGGAACCAGGACCGCCGCGCCGCCGAAACGGCCCGCGGACAGGTCCTCGAGCGCGTGATCGGCCCGGTCGAGCCCGTACGCGGTGGTGGTGACGTGCAGGTGGTGTTCGTTCGCGAAGCCGAGGAACTCGTGAGCGTCGGAGCGGGTGTTGGCCGTGACGCTGCGCACCTGCCGTTCGCGGAACAGATGCTGCTGATAGTTCAGCGGCGGCACGTCGCTGAGGTGGATGCCGGCGACGGCGAGCGTGCCGCCGGCGTCCAGCGCGGCGAGCGCGGTGGGCACCAGTTCCCCGGCGGGGGCGAACAGGATCGCCGAATTCAGCGGCTCGGGCGGCGCGTCGTACGCGCCCTGTGCCGAGGCCGCGCCGAGGTCCAGAGCGAGCCGACGGGCGGTCTCGCCGCGGGTCATGACGTGCACGCGGGCGCCCCGGGCGAGGGCGACCTGCGCGGCGAGGTGGGCGCTGCCGCCGAAGCCGTACAGACCGAGCACGCCGCCGTCCGGGACCTCGGCACGCAGTAGTGCCCGATAACCGATGATGCCGGCGCACAGCAGCGGGGCGAGTTCCGCGTCCGAATAGCCGGACGGCAGGGGAAGTGCGAAAGCTGCAGGGACGGTGGCATATTCGGCATATCCGCCGTCCTCGTCCCAGCCCGTGTAGGTGGAGTGCGGGCACAGGTTCTCGTCCCCGCGCAGGCAGTACCGGCACCGGCCGCACGTACTGCGCAGCCACGGAATGCCCACCCGGTCACCGATCCGATGCGTGCCGACATCGCCGCCGACGACCTCGCCGACGACCTCGTGGCCGGGGACGACGTGCGGCCGGTGCACCGGCAGATCTCCCTCGCTCACGTGCAGATCGGTCCGGCACACCCCGCAGGCGAGGACACGCACCAGCAGTTCCCCGGACGCCGGTTCGGGTATCGGTTCCCGGACCGGCCGCAGCGGATGTTCCGCCGCGGGCCGCGGCCGGTCGACACGCCACGCTCGCATCTGTCCGGGGGTCACGGGTGTCTCCTTCCGTCGTCCGGGCTCAGCATGCCTCTTCCCGATGGTGGTCGGCCAGGGGAGAAGGACCCGGACGGGAGGGGGTCACTTCCACAGCGGCTTCGCTGCTCGGCGCGCCCGCTTCCACGCGCGTTCGAGCTGCGCGACCTGCTCTTCCCCGGATTCGAGCTCGCGCTGGTAGACGATCCCGAGGCCGAAGCTGGACTCGGCGGTGTGGTCCTGCTCGGACACCATGTCGAGCAGGTGCTCGCGCGCGACCACCGAGTCCTGGAACTCGCCGAGCAGGTCCTGGAAGTCGTCGAAGTGATCGAGGGCGCGTTCGGCGCGCTTGCGGTGCAGCGGCCGCAGCACCTCGATGGCGTAGCGCATCCGCTTGGCGCCCTTGCGGGCCCGGTGGACGAGTTCGTCCCGTTCGGCGTGCGTGGCTGCCTCCCCGGCATGGCGCACCCGGCGCGAGACCTTCTTCGCGAGCCGCGCCAGCGCACGGTCGAGGTCCTTAGGGCGGACCTGCCGTCGCTCTCGGCCGGGGCCGGACCCGACCGTCCCCGCCGCGAGGCCGTCGATCAGCGCGTCGAGCGCCTCCAGCAGGGCCGCGTAGCGGTCCGAGTCCAGGGCGGCGACGGCCTCGAGCCGGGCCGCGTCCGACCGGGCGGAGAAGTACTCGTCGACTCGGGCGCGGATGGCCTCACGCTGCGCCACCACCGGCACCTCCTCGATCCGGCCCACGATGCGTTCCCACTGCACCTCCAGGTCCCGTGAAGGACTGAGTTTCCTTCCCGTCCAACGCAGTTCTTCGACCAGGCCGTCGTCGATCGCGAACGTTCCTGCATACGTCTGCAGGGCGCTGCGGATCCGGCGCAGGGCCTTGCGCATGCTGTGGACGGCGTCCGGGGCGTCCCGTCGTACGCCGATCTCGGCGAGCTCGAGGGTGCGCAGCTCGCCGCGCAGGTAGTCGCGCAGGTGCCCGGCCGGACCGGGAACCTGCTCCTCGGCCGGCAGCAGATCGGCCAGCGCCCGATGCAACTTGGACGGACTGGGGGCCCGCCCGATTCCGGCTGCGGTCAGCCGCTCCTCGACGGCGTCGAGCAACTCGGTTCCGCCCGACGCGAGCTCGACCTCGATCTCGCGCCATCGCTGCGGTTCGCTGCCCTCCTCCCGCGTCGCGGTGACGTCGTCGACGACGATTTCCGCGAGGCCCCGGCCCTCCTCGTCGATCAGGCGGTGGCGCCACCGCTGCGTGTCCAGCACGGCCGCGAGTACGACGGGACGCGCACGGCGCACTCCGCGCAACAGGGCGAGCAATTCGGCCGGAGGCCGGTCGGTGTCGTCGCCCAGCGGGAAGCGCACCTCCGTCCTGGTGTCCGTGCCGGCGGGGAGTTTCGTGTGCCAGCCGGCGTCGTGCCCTCCCTCACGGCGGCGCAGGGTGATCCCGGCGCGCAGCAACCGCAGGTCGCCGGTGTCGTAGTACCGCGCGGACAGCTGCTGCAGTTCGGGTTCGGGGCGACCGCCGACGCCGGGCAGACCCGACAGGTCCGGCAGCTGCTGCCCGTCCCCGGCCGTGTACTTGCGTTCCGATTCCTGAACCGCGTCGATCCTGGGCGGCATGGTCATGCGTCCGACTCCTGTTCCGGCAGGTGCCCTGGGTGTACTCCGCGCGTCGGCGGCGTCCGTCAGACCACTCTGCCACCCGGTCGCCCACCTGCGCCTGCCGTCGAGGATTGCCGCCGCGCCCCCGCCGTCGTGCGCCGCTGCGGGACGTGTGCGCGGGTCCTTCGACTCTGGCCGACCGCGTGCCCGGCGGGCGATCATCGAATAACCTGGGCCGGGGAGGACGCAGATGAGGATTTTGGTCACGGCGGCGAGCAGGCACGGCTCGACCACGGAGATCGCCACGGCTCTCGCGGCCGCCCTGCGCGACAAGGGGGCGCGCGTCGACGTCGTCGCCCCCGAGCAGGTCGACGTCGTGGACGGCTACGACGCGGTGGTCCTCGGCAGTGCCGTCTACCTCGGGCACTGGCTGCACCCCGCGAAGTCTTTCGTCGACCGGCACGCCGACGCCCTCCGCGAGCGCGCGGTCTTCCTGTTCTCCTCGGGCCCGATCGGCGACCAGGACCGGCCCGTGAACAGGCCGTACGATGCCTCCCACGCGTCGGAACGCACCGGCGCGCGGGAGCACCGGATGTTCGCCGGGAAGCTGGATCCGGAGGTCCTCGGCGCCGGCGAACGCGTGGTCGCCCGCATGACCGGAGGGCGCACAGGGGACTTCCGGGACTGGGACGCGATCGGAACCTGGGCTGCGCAGATCGTCGAGTCCGTGGAGCGGCAGGCGGTCGAATCGAGCGGCTGGGGGAGAGACAGCGATGGTTACTGAGATCCGCCCGGACGCCGCGACGATCCGCGATGCGGTCGAGTCGGCGTGCCGGGCGCCGTCTCTGCACAACAGCCAGCCGTGGCGCTGGGAGTGGACGGGCGGACGACTCGAATTGTATGCCGTGGCCGAGCGGATGCTCGGCCACACCGATCCCAGTGGCCGGCAGCTGGTCCTCGGTTGCGGGGCGGCGCTGCACCACGCCCGCGTGGCGCTGTCCGCCGCGTCGTGGATCCCCACGGTGACCCGGCTTCCGGACCCGTCGCGGCCGGACCTGCTGGCCGTGCTCGACTTCGACCGGCCGCACACGGTCGACGCCCGTGACGCGGCCCTCGCCCTCGCGATCGAGGCCCGGCACACCGACCGGCGGCCGTTCGCGGCGCCCACGACCCTGCGCGAAAGTCTGGTGGACCTGGAGAACGCCGCCCGCCGGGAGGGCGCATCGCTGTCGATCCTCGACGCCGGGGCTCGTTCGGACCTCGCCCGGGCGTCGGAGCTGAGTGCGGCGATCCGCGAAGGCGACGACGCCTACCGGCAGGAGCTGGCCTGGTGGACCGGACGCGCGGATCCCGGCGACACCGGCGTTCCGGCATCCGCGCTGCTCGACGAGGAGGCCGCCGGGGACGTCGACGTTGCGCGCCGATTCCCCACGGGCGCAGGGAGTTTGGACACGGTGCAGCCGAAGGTGGACGCGTCGGCGCTGGCGGTGCTCAGCACCCGGAGCGACGAGCGGATCGACTGGCTGCGAGCCGGGGAGGCGATGTCTGCGGTGCTGCTCGAAGCCACCGCGGCACACCTGGCGACGTGCCCGCTCACCCACGTGACGGAAATCGAGGCCAGCCGGGGCATCGTGCGCACGGCGACGGCACGGACCGGGGAGGTCGCAGGATTCCCCCAGGTGGTGATCCGGCTGGGGGCGCGCAGCGCCCGCGGGCTGCCCACCACGTCGCGGCGTCCGGTCGACGAGGTCTTCGTCGACCGGAGCGGAGGGGACGGATAGTCCCGGCCGGACGGGTGGGTCAGTCGGACGGGTTGCGGTACATCTCGGCGAGTTCCCGGGCGCGATCTCCCGGCGACCAGTCCACGTCGCGACCTTCCAGCTGGGCTTCGAGGACCTCGAATCCGGCGTGCCAGTCGGCACCGTGTGCGTAGGCCGAGTCCTCGTCCTCGACGGTGTGCGTGAGCGTCAGCCAGCAGCCGCCGGAACCGTCCGGTACCAGCTCCCAGTGCAGCACCTCGGCGTCCCACATGTATTCGAG
This sequence comes from Rhodococcus indonesiensis, assembly GCF_047782815.1. NCBI lineage: Bacteria > Bacillati > Actinomycetota > Actinomycetes > Mycobacteriales > Nocardiaceae > Rhodococcus > Rhodococcus indonesiensis. The sequence continues at coordinate 1,111,133 of NZ_CP180630.1, forward strand.
GATGCGTCCGGGGTGCACGGCGATGACGGTGCCCGTGGCGGTGTGGTCGGCGGGCAGCCCGAGGCGCTCGGCCTGCTGCTCGGTGGCATGGAAGACGAGTTGGGCACCGGGGGTCAGATCCAGCTCCACTCGGGCCGGGAACCAGGCGCGCAGGTACTCGGGGTCGGTGATGACCCGCCATACGCGGTCCGGGGGATGGGCGAAGGCATGCTGGAAGCGCAGGGCGACGCGGCCGTCGTAGGTGCGCGAAACGATGCCGTTATCCATGGGGTCCTCCAAGACGTGAGCCCGCGCGATCAGCGGGGTCCTGGTGTGCTGTGCCTCCATGCTGCCAGGTTTCGTGCGCTGACGAAGCGGGTCCGTCGACCTGTGTACGGATCGTCGAACTCCACCGCGCGGGCCAGCAGCTGCAGTGGACTCGAATAGTCTTGGGGCGCAACATCGTATGCGGTCGGATAGAGGTTGTCGCCGAGGATCGGCAGACCGAGGGAATTCATGTGGACGCGCAGCTGGTGCGTCTTGCCGGTGCGTGGCAGCAGGCGGTAACGGCCCAGCCCGGCGTCCGTTCCGAGCAGTTCGACCCGGCTGAGAGCATTGATCTCGCCCGGCACCTCGCGCGCCTGCAGCACACCCCGTTCCTTGACGATCCGGCTGCGCACCTCCCGCGGAAACCGCATACCGGGCGCATGCCGGGCCACGGCCTCGTACTCCTTGTCCACCCGCCGGGCGTCGAAGAGCGACTGGTAGGCCCGGCGGGCGCCGGCGTGGACGGTGAACACCAGCACGCCCGCCGTCAGCCTGTCGAGCCGGTGCGCCGGACTCAGTTCCGGCAGGTCGAGTTCGCGGCGCAACCGCACCAGTGCGGTCTCGGCCACCCACGACCCGCGCGGCGTCGTGGCCAGGAAGTGCGGCTTGTCCACCACCAGGAGGTGCTCGTCACGGTGCAGCACGTCGATCTCGAACGGCACTCGCTCCTCGACCGGCGGATCGCGGTACAGGTACACGAATCGGCCCGCTGCGTACGGGGTGTCTTCGGTGATCGTCGTGCCCGCGCCGTCGACGACCTCACCGGCTGCGACCTTCTCGCGCACGCGGGCGGCGTCCGCGGGGAACCGCGCCGACAGGAACTCCGCCACCGTCGCCCAGGAGCCGCCGTCGGGCAGGCGCAGGCGGGTCGGATTCAGGCCGTCGCGGACGGGTAGCGGAGCGCGGCGCACCCCCGCACGGTAACTGTTTCCGTCAACCGTCCGCGCAGCGGCCGGGGTATGGCGACACTGGTGTCGGAACAACCGGGTGGGACGAGACGAGGAGCGGGCAATGGACGATGCGCCGATCGTGGTCGGTATCGACGGATCGGCGCCCGCGCGCGCCGCGCTGCAGTGGGCGGCCGCCGAGGCCGCCGCCACGGACGTGCCGCTGCTGCTCGTCTCGAGCGCGAACGCCGGTGGGATCGGCGCCTCGTCGCCGTTCGTCGACGAACTGCGTTTCACGGCCCGACGTAACCTGGCCTCCGCCACCGAGTCCGTGCAGCGGGAGCACCCGGACCTGTCCGTCCGCACCGAACAGTCGAGCCTGGTGGCCGCGCAGGCGCTGCTCGGGCACTCCGGCCGGGCGCGGATGCTCGTCCTCGGCCGGCGTGGGCTCGGCGAATTCACCGGCGGTCTGGTCGGATCGGTGACCTCGGCGGTGGTCGCGCATGCGCGCTGCCCCGTGGCGGTGATCCCGGGCCCCGACGAGGCCGGACGCGGGGCGAACGGTCCCGTCGTGGTCGGCGTCGACGGTTCGCGGGCGAGCCTGCACGCCCTCGACGTCGCTTTCGAGGCCGCCGACCGCTACGGGGTGCCGCTGGTGGCGGTGCACGCCTGGTCGGATCGTGACCTCGTCGACGTCGTGGCCGGCACGCCGGGAGCGACGTGGGACGACGTCGGCCGGCAGGAGAGCGTCGTGCTCGCCGAGTCCCTCGCCGGGCGCGCGCAGGACTATCCGAACGTCGAGGTGGAACGGGTCGTGGTGCGGGACCGGCCCGTGCGCCACCTGCTCGAGCGGGCGGAGAACGCCCGATTGCTGGTCGTCGGCAGCCGCGGCCGCGGCGGCTTCGAGGGCATGCTGCTCGGCTCGACCAGCCGGGCACTGCTGCACACCACGCCGTGCCCGCTGCTCGTCGTCCGGCGCAGTTAGCGACTACTCCGGCCGGGTCTGCTCGTCCGGCGGGGGAGTGCGGCGGATGGGCAGGCCGAGGGCGCTGCGATCGCAGGCCCGCACCAGGTCGGTCGCCGTGACGATGCCGACGAGGCGGTCTCCCGACACGACGGCCACGAGGTCGAGCCCCGGCCGCAGCAGCACCCGGCTCGCGACCTCGGCGAGCGAGGCGTCGGCCGGTACACGCGCCGACGCGGGCAGCGGCCGGGCCCGGTCCGCGACGGTGACCACCGTGCGTTCGCCCTCGGGGACGGGCGTCAGGTCGGACAGCGACACCACGCCGGTCGGCCGGTTCGCGTCGTCGACCACGGGGAACACCCGGTGGTGCGTGCCGCGGGCCGCGACGGCGAGGAGCTGCGCCACGCTCGCACGCCCAGGCGCGGTCACCGGCGACGCCGTCATGACGTCACCGACCCGGGTGTCGCCGAGCTGGTGCCTCAGCGAGGCGTTCGCCAGCTCGGCGTTGGCTGCGGTCCGCAGGAACCAGCCGAGCAGCATCATCCACAGGCCGCCCGCGCTGCCGAGGGCGAGCGTCTCGGCGGCGCCGAGCAGGATCAGCGCCAGCCCCACCGCACGGCCGGAGCGTGCGGCGCCGCTCGCGGCGGCGAGCCGGTCGCCGGTGCGGCGCCACAACACCGCCCGCACGACGCGCCCACCGTCCAGCGGCGCACCGGGCAGCAGGTTGAACACGGCGAGCACCAGGTTGGTCGCGCCGAGCCAGCCGATCGTCGCGGTCACCAGCGCCGGGACGGGCGGACCGAGGAACGAGGCCGCCGCCAGCGCCACGACGCCGATCACGACGCTCGTGAGCGGTCCGGCCAGCGCGATCCGCAGATCGGCCTTCGGGTTCGGCGGTTCGTCGCGCAGTTCGGACACCCCGCCGAGCAGCCACAGGGTGATCCCGTCCACCCCGACTCCGTAGCGGCCGGCCACCACCGAGTGCGCGAGCTCGTGGGCGAGCAGCGATACCAGCAGGCCCAGGGCCGCGGCGACGCCCGCGATCCAGAACTGGGTGGCGCTCGGACCGCTGATCCGCGCGGGCAGGATCGTCGCGGCCAGCAGCCACGACAGCAGCCCGAGGGTCGCGAGCAGCGACCAGTGGGCCCGGATCTCTATCCCCGCGACCCGGCCGAGCCGGACCGATCCGCGCAGCATCGTCAGACCCCCGGTCGGCAGATCATGGTCGGGCACGGCGCGTGGTACAGCAGCGCCTGACTGGTCGAGCCCAGGAGCAGGCCGCCGAGCAGGCCCCGTCCGTGGCTGCCGACGACGCTCAGCTGAGCCTGCTCCGCCAGTCTCAGCAGCAGGTGCCGGGCGCCGATCTGCTCGACGATCTCGGTGACCGGCACGTCCGGGTACCGTTCGCGCTGCCCGGCGAGACATTCGGACAGCAACGCCGTCTCCTCGGCCTCGACGACCGCCCAGTCGATCAGTTCCAGCGCCGCGGTGCGGCCCGCGACCTCGCCGGCACCCCATGCGTGGGCGGCGAGGACGCCGACCCCGAGCGCCGCTGCCAGGTCGAACGCAGCGGTGACCAATGGGCCGGCGTCCGCGCTGCCGTCGATGCCGACCAGCACCGGCCGGCGGTCCGTGCCCGGTTCGGGTGCCGGATCGCCCCGCCAGAGGACTACCGGGCACGTGGACCGGTGGGCGACGCGCAGCGCGGTGGAACCGGTGAGCAGCGACCCGAGCGCACCCGTGCCGGTGGCGCCGAGCACCAGCATTCGGCTGCGGTCGCCGTGTTCGAGCAGCGCCAGATCGGGCGGGCCCAGATGGACGGTTGTGACCACCTCGAGATGCGGGCGCTGCCGGCGCAGCTCGGCCGCGGTGTCGTCGAGCAGTTCGCGGCCCGACTCGGCGAGGCGCTGGGTGTATTCGGCTCGCGCGCGCAGCGCGGCGTCACTGAAATAGTTCCGGGGGCCGGGCAGCGCGTGGACGAGCTGCAGGTCCGTGCCCAGCCGTTCGGCGACGGCCGCGGCCCAGGTGGCGGCGTGTTTCGCGGCGTCCGAGCCGTCGATTCCGACCGTGACGGGCGGCCTGCCGAGGTCGCTGCTCATTGCGCCTGCCTTTCGGTTCGGCTTTGCTCCATAACGATTATGTGCAAGCCTCGTACGGGCCGACGTGGACCTCTACCGTGTTGTTGCGTAACTGTCGGGGCCCCAGTTGTTGTTGATACAGATGTGCTGATGGAGCCTGGTGTGACTAATACTTCCAGAACCAAGGCCGGACCTCGGGGGGTTCGGACCCTCGTCCGATTCCTGATCGCGGCGCTGGTGCTACCGCTCGCCGTGGCCTTCGCCGGCGCAGGAACCGCGTCGGCGGACCCGTACTCCCGCCTGCGGGAGCACTGGGTGCCCGCGCCCGGCGGTGTCGGCCAGATCAAGGTCCGCATCTGGCTGGCGAACAACGGCAGCAACAAGGCCATGTACCTGCTCGACGGTCTGCGCGCCACCAACGACGTGAGCGGGTGGGAGCACGAGACGAACGCCGCGTGGCTGTCCGACCACGGCGTCAACGTCGTGATGCCGGTGGGCGGTCAGTCCAGCTTCTACACGGACTGGTATGCGCCGAGCAACCTCAACGGTCAGCGCTACACCTACAAGTGGGAGTCCTTCCTCACCGAGAACCTGCCGGACTTCCTTGCCGGCACGTACGGCATCGACCGGTCCAGCAACGCCGTGGTGGGTCTGTCGATGGGCGGCAACGCGGCGCTGATCCTCGCGGCCTATCACCGGGACCAGTTCCGGTTCGCCGGCTCCATGTCCGGCTACCTGAACCTGTCCGCGCCGGGCATGCGTGAGGCGATCCGCCTGGCGATGCTCGACTCCGGGGGTTACAACGCAGACTCGATGTGGGGCCCGCCGTGGAACTCGGCGTGGCTGCGCAACGATCCGTTCGTCGCCGCGCCCAGCATGCGGGGGCTGCCGATGTGGATCTCCGCGGGCAGCGGCCTACCCGGCCAGCACGATCGGCCGAACTCCGCGATCGGCGTGTTCAACACGGGCAACGCGATGGGACTCGAGGCGCTCGCCCTGGCACAGAACCGCGCGTTCCAGGTGCGGTTGGCGACGTTGGGCATCAACTCCGCCCACTTCGACTTCCCGGCCGCCGGTACCCACACGTGGGGCTACTGGCAGGACCAGCTGTGGGCGATGCTGCCCATGATGAAGTCCTCCATCGGTGCCTGAACGGTTCTCCCCGCCGGCACCGGGCGCCCTGCAGGGCCGCACCTTCGTGGTGACCGGGGCGAACAGTGGCCTCGGTGAGGCCACCGCCCGGGCGCTCGGCGCCGCCGGTGCCGACGTGGTGCTCGCGTGCCGGAACGTCGCCCGGGGTGAGGCGGTCGCGGCGGAGATCGGTCCCCGCGCGCAGGTGCGACGGCTCGATCTCGCCGACCTGGCGTCGGTGCGGGAGTTCGCGGGGGGCATCGAGACCGTCGACGTGCTCGTCAACAACGCGGGCGTGATGGCCGTGCCGCTGAGCCGCACGGCGGACGGTTTCGAGATGCAGATGGGCACCAACCACCTCGGGCACTTCGCGCTGACCGGACTGCTGCTCGATCGGCTCACCGATCGGGTGGTGACGGTCTCGAGCGTGAGTCACCGGTTCGGCCGCATCCACCTCGACGACCTGAACTGGGAGCGCCGGCGGCACTACAGCCGTTCCCTGGCGTACGCGGAGTCCAAGCTGGCGAACCTGATGTTCAGCCTCGAACTCGGCCGGCGGCTGGCGGCCGCCGGCTCGCCGCTGCGGGCCGTGGCCGCGCACCCGGGCTACGCGGCCACCGAGGTCGGCACGCACACCGGGACGTGGTTCGACCAGTTGTTCCGCCTCGGGAAGAAGGTGCTCGAACGCACCGCGGCCGAGGGCGCCGAATCCGTGGTGGTGGCCGCCACCGATCCGGACGTGACCGGCGGTTACATCGGCCCGGACCGCTTCTTCGAGTTGTACGGGCCACCGACCGTGGCCGCCTACAGCCGGCAAGCCGCGGATCCGGAGACGGCCCGACGGCTGTGGGAGCTGTCGGAGCAGCTCACGGGCGTGCGGTTCGACCTGTAGCGAACGGCGCCGGCCGGGGCACCGCTCCGGGGCGCGGTTTCTTCCCCCGCATGCTCCGCTCACCGTAGGGTGGCCGACATGACGGCTTGGACCACACGCGACATCCCGAAGCAGGACGGCCGCACCTTCGTGGTGACCGGGGCGAACAGCGGGCTGGGCGCGGTGGCCGCCCGCGCCCTCGGGGCGGCGGGAGCGCGGGTGGTGCTGGCGTGCCGGAACGTGGCAGCAGGCGAAGCCGTCGCCCGGGAGATCGGGCCCGCCGCGCAGGTCCGGCGCCTCGATCTGGCCGACCTGGCATCGGTGCGTGAATTCGCCGCGGGTGTCGACGAGGTCGATGTGCTGGTCAACAACGCCGGTGTGATGGCGGTGCCGCTGCGTCGTACTGCCGATGGATTCGAGATGCAGATCGGAACCAACCATCTCGGCCACTTCGCCCTCACCGACCTGCTCCTCGAACGCGTCACCGACCGGGTGGTGACGATGTCGAGCATCATGCACCGGATCGGTCGCATCGATCTCGAGGACCTGAACTGGGAGTACCGCCGCTACGACCGGTGGCTGGCGTACGGGCAGTCGAAACTGGCCAACCTGCTGTTCACCCAGGAGTTGCAGCGCAGGCTTACCGAGCGGCAGTCCCCGGTCGTGGCGGTGGCCGCCCACCCGGGGTACTCGTCGACGAACCTGCAGTCGCACACCGAGTCGATCCAGGACCTGTTCCTGGGCGTGGCGAACAGGCTGGTGGGGCAGTCTGCCCAGACCGGCGCGCTACCGCTGCTGTATGCCGCCACCGCGCCCGGCGTCGAGCCCGGCGGGTACTACGGGCCGGGCGGACTGTTCGAGATGCGGGGGAGTCCCGAGCGTGTCGAGTCCAATTCGCGCTCGCACGACGAGGCCGTCGCCCGCGGACTCTGGGAGTTGTCGGCGAAGCTGTGCGCGCCGGCCGGATAGCGGCAGCGAGTCAGTCCGAGACGCGCCGGATGTAGAGCAGCCGGTCGCCGGCTACGACCGTCTCCACCTCGGGGGACCCGACCCGCAGCAGGCGGCCGTTGCGTTCGACGCCCAGGACGATATCCGGCAGGTGCCGCGGTGAGCCGCCGACCTCGTCGGCTTCGACTTCACGTTCGGCGATTGCGAAGCCTTCCTCCGGAGTGAGCAGATCCTCGATCATCTCCACGACATTCGGGGTGAGCGTGGCGGCTCCGAGCAGCCGGCCCGCGGTTTCGGAGGAGATGACCACGGTGTCGGCGCCGGACTGACGGAGCAGGTGCGTGTTCTCCGACTCGCGGATGGCCACGACGATCTTGGCGGTGGGGGCGAGTTCGCGAGCGGTGAGGGTGACGAGCACCGCGGCGTCGTCGCGGTTGGCGGCGACGACGATCGAGTCGCAGTGCGGCACCCCGGCCAGGCGCAGCACATCGGACTTGGTCGCCGAGCCCTGCACAGTGACCAGGCCCCGGCCGTTGGCGGCGTCGAGCACCACCGGGTCGGTGTCCACGACGACGATGTCCGAGGGCGCGGCGCCGTCGCCGAGCATGGCATCGACTGCGGTGCGGCCCTTGGTGCCGTAGCCGACGACCACAGTGTGGCTGCGCACCCGGTGTCTCCAGCGTTGGATGCGGAAGGTCTGGCGAGAGCTTTCGGTCAGGGCGGAGAGGGTGGTGCCGACCAGGACGATCAGGAAGAAGATCCGCAGCGGGGTGATGACCAGGACGTTGACCAGGCGGGCCTGGGGTGTGAGGGGAGTGATGTCGCCGTAGCCGGTGGTCGAGAGCGACACCGTCGCGTAGTAGATGCAGTCCAGCAGCGACAGCTCGTTGTCCTGGGTGTCGGAGTAGCCGTCGCGGTCCAGGTAGACGACGAGCACCACCAGCGCCAGGGCGATCAGGGCGTATCCGATCCGGCGCACGATCGCGCGGCCCGGACTGGTCTGCAACTGCGGCACCCGCAGGATACCCACCAGTGCGAAATCGGGTCGCTCGGTCAAGTTGTCGGAACGGCTGAATCGCGCCCGGAGTGTGCTACCGGGCACGGCCGGCGCCGTTCGGTGCCACGGCCCGGCCGGAGTCCGGGATCGCCTGGTGCGCTGTCGGAGACATCGTCAGCAGCCTACGTCGTACCGATGCCGTCAGGTCAGTTCGCTGAAGCGCTCGGTGTTGCGGACCTGGCCGGAGACGATGATGGTGTCGTCCGGGGCCAGCACGGTGTCGGCGGTGGCGTAGGTGAAGCCTTCGCCGGGGCGCTTGATCGCCACGACGGTGACACCGAAGTCGGTGCGGACGGCGGTGTCGCCGAGGCGCCGGCCGATCGCGAATGCGGGCGGGGTGGTCTTGACCATCGCGAAGCCGTCGTCGAACTCGATGTAGTCGATCATCCGTCCGCGGACCAGGTGGGCGACCCGCTTGCCCATGTCGTGTTCGGGCCGGACGACGTGGTGCACCCCGATCTGGGTGAGGATCTTCGCGTGCGCGTTGCTGATGGCCTTGGCCCAGATGTTGTGCACGCCCAGGTTGATCAGGGCGGAGGCGGTGAGCAGGCTGGCCTCGAGATCGGAACCGATGCCCACGACGGCGCGGCCGTACTCGTGCACCGACAGTTGCCGCAGCGATTCCTCGTCCGTGGTGTCGGCGACCACGGCGTGGGTCAGGCGGTGGGCGACCTTCTGCACCACGGCGTCGCTGGCATCGATGCCGAGGACCTCGGTGCCCTGGCTCATCAGCTCGAGCGCGAGCGACTTGCCGAACCGCCCGAGCCCGAGCACGGCCACCACGTCGGAGGTAGGTTTCCTAGCCAATGAAGGGCCTTTCTTCCGGGAGTTCGTAGCGCCGGCCGCGTTCGCGGGCGGCGAGAGCGCTCACGAGGGTGATCGATCCGATGCGGCCCAGGTACATCAGGAGCACCAGGATCAGCTGACCCCAGACCGGCAGTTGCGCCGTGATCCCGGTCGACAGCCCGACCGTGGCGAACGCGGAGGTGACCTCGAACAGCAGGACGTCGAGGTCGAACGAGGTCCCCGCCAACAGGGCGATGGTCGGCACCATCACCAGGGCGACACCGATCAGGGCCACCGACAGCGCCTGACGCTGCACCCGGGTGTCGATGCGCCGGTCGAACACGGTCACCGACCGTTCACCGCGGACCTCGGCCGCGATGACGAACAACAGCAGCACGAAGGTGGTCACCTTGATGCCACCGGCGGTGCCGCCGCTGCCGCCTCCGATGAACATCAGCACGTCCGTCACCAGGAGGGTGGCGGGGTCCATCTGGCCGTAGTCGACGCTGTTGAACCCCGCGGTGCGGGGCATGACGCCCTGGAACGCGGCGACGAGCACCTTCTGGCCGAAGTCGTAGTGCTGCAGGGTGCGGGTCCATTCGAGCACCAGCACCAGCACGGGTCCCACCACCAGCAGGACCGCGGTGACGGTCAGGGTCAGCCGGGTGTGCAGGCTCCAGCGGTGGCTGCGGCCGCGCAGGTGCCGGGTCACTTCGAACAGGACCGGGAACCCGATGCCGCCCAGGACGACCGCGACCATGAGCGGCACACAGATCCAGGGATCGTCGGCGAAGCCGATGATGTTGTCGCTGTAGAGCGCGAAGCCGGCGTTGTTGAACGCCGAGACGGAGTGGAACACCCCCAGCCACACCGCACGCAGGGGTGGTTCCTCGTAGCCGAGCGCGAACCGCGCTGCCAGCGCCACCGCGGTGACCGCTTCGATGAGCACGCTCATCCGCACCACGCCGACAACGACCGAGCGGACGTCGCCGAGTCCGGACGCACGCACCTCGGCGGCGGTGTTCAGCCGGGCCTTGAGACCGATCCGGTTGGCGAGCAGCAGGCCCACGAGCGAGGCCATGGTCATGATCCCGAACCCGCCGGCCTGGATCAGGGCGAGGATGACGCCCTGGCCGAAACCGGACCAGTGGGTGGGTGTGTCGACGACGACCAGGCCCGTCAGGCACATCGCCGAGGTCGCGGTGAACAGGGCGTCGACGACGGAGGCCGCGGCGTCGGGCTGGCGCGCCGCGGGCGTGAGAAGCGCGGCCGTGCCGACGGCGATCGCTGCGGCGAAGCTCAGCGCCACGACCCGCACCGGGGTCAGCGTCGCCCGCGTCGCCAGCCGCCGCAGCAGCAGGGACGGCGCATATGCGCCGGCGGGTGTTCTCACCCGGAGGAGACTAGCCCCGCCTCGGGCCGCCGGGGAACCGGGTGGCGATGACCGGAATACGGGCTTCCGCCGTCTCCTCGTGCCACCGACCGGCGACGGACGTCACCGGTCCCGGGATCGGCGGGGCGCCGGTTCGCGTTCGTCCTGATCCCCGGCGAGCAGACCACGGACCCGTTCGCCCGCGGAGTCCAGGGCACCTCTCGTCTTGTGCGCGGCGGCCTTCTCCGTGAGTTTGCCGGCCGGGCCGCCGACGATGTCCGTCAGGCCTTTCGGCTCGGTGGTGGAGATCTCGAGCCTGTTGACCGCCTCGGCGAAACGCAGGTAGGTGTCCACGCTCGCCACCACCACCCGGGCGTCGATCGTGATGATCTCGATGCCCACGAGCGAGACGCGGACGAATGCGTCGATGACGAGGCCCTTGTCGAGGATGGTGTCGATGACGTCGGCGAGGCCGGACGAGTTCGGCCTCGCCATCGTGCCTCCGCCGCCTCCGCCTCCGGATTGGATGGTCATGATCCGCGCTCCTTGCCTGTTGCTCGACGGTTCGCGTGCCGCCGGCCGCGCGGGGATGGGGCGGTGCGCGTGCAAGGGCTATAGCCGCGCGCTCCCGAGTCGAAACCCACCCGGGAATATCGGACGGAGTTGCGCAAAGCAAATACCGTTCGACCGGTTTGTTGGTATGGTCGTCGCAGTCCGGGATCCGGCAGCGAGGAGTCCCGGGCCTCGAGGTCTCCGCGTCGTCCGGGATTGACGAGGGGTAGTCCGGGGCGACGCGGAGACGGCACGACATCCGGCGCGGTACGTGCATGTCCGCGCGGAGATGGCCGGGTTACCGCACGCGCGGGACGTTTCGGCGCCACGATGGGGGAATGCAGGTGATGAGCCTTCCCGAGGCGCTGTTCGTACTGCTCGAAACTTCGTCACGTCCGCTGCACCTCGGGGCTCTCGTATTGTTCGAACCCCCGCCGGACGCCGGGGACGATCATGCCCGCCGCATGTACGAGATCCTGCTCAGCCACGACGAGGTGGCGGAGCCGCTGCGGCGGCGCCCGGTCCGGACCCTGCGCGGAGCCGGCTACCCGATGTGGTCGCGCCCCGCGAAAGTCGACCTGGGATTCCACTTGCGCCACACCGCCGTTCCCGGCTCGGGTTCGATGACCGACCTGCTGGCCCTCGTCTCCCGGATCCACGGATCCCCGCTCGACCCGCTCCGCCCGATGTGGGAGGTGTACGTCATCGAGGGACTCCACGACGGGCGCACCGCGATGTACGCGAAGATCCACCTCTCCCTCGCCGACGGTCCGGCCGGCCTGCGCCTGCTGCACCGGAGCATGTCCACCGACCCCGAGGCCCGCGACTGTCCCGCGCCGTGGAGTCCAGAGGTGGTCGCGCCCCGGGCTCGGCTGTCGGCACTGCCCACGTCGTGGCTGCGCGCCGGACTGCGAGCGGGCGCGGAAGTGTTCGCGATGACCCCGCAGATCGGCAGGCTGGTCACGGACGGTGTGCGCCGGCACCAGGTGGCGCTGCCCTGGCAGACACCGCCCACGATCTTCAACGTCGCGGTGGGTCGGGGCCGGACCTTCGCAGCGCGTTCCTGGCCGATCGAGCGGCTCCACGCGGTCGCGACGGCGGCCGGCACCACGATCGACGCCGTCGCGCTCACGATGTGCGCCGGGGGCTTGCGCGCCTACCTGTCCGAGCGGTACGCGCTGCCGGAGTCACCGCTGACCGCGATGCTTCCGGTGCCGATGAACCTCGGTGGGGCCGCGGTCGGTCCCGGCGGTCGTGAACCCGGCGTCGGAGCGATGGTGATAGGCCTGGCCACCGACGAACCCGATCCCGCGGTGCGGCTCGCCCGGATCGCCGGCTCGCTCGTCCACACCGACCGCGTGGTCACCGCGCTCAGCGGCACCCAGTTCCTGATGCTCAGCGCGCTGTCGCTCAGCCCGCTCGCGCTCGAGCCGGTGCGACGGTTCGTCGACGAGATCCCGCCGCCGTTCAACGTGCTGATCTCCTACCTCCCCGGGCCTTCGCGCACCCGCTACTGGAACGGTGCACGGCTGACCGGCCTCTACCCCGTGCCTGCGGTGCTGAACGGACAGGCGCTGAGCATCACCCTCACGGGGAACGACGGCCGGCTCGATCTCGGGGTGGTCGGCGACCGTCATGCCGTGCCCGCCCTCGACCGGCTGGTCGAACTCCTCGAGGGCGCACTCAGCGAACTGGAGAGCGCTGTGGGTACCCGGCCGCGGTGAAGCCGGCCGGCTCGACTGGGTGCCCGCCCCTGCCGATCTGCCCGAGCAGGTCCAGGGTGCGCAGATAGCGGCGGACGAGATCGCCGGCCGACAGATCCGACTCCGCGGCCTCGCGCAGGGCCGCGGACACCCCGTCGCCCCGGGCCCACCGGTGGATCGCCCGCATCGCCACCGGGTCCGGTTCGGGACCCGCGGGCAGGCCGTGCCGGCACTCGGCGTCCGACACCTCCCGCCACAGCCGGACCGTCGCACGGTAGGCGGCGTCGACGCCGGCCGTGAGGGCGCCGCCGCCGGGAGCCGGACGGCGCGATTCGCCGAGCACGCTCGACACGACGGCGGCCAGCTCCGCCGGATCGAGGCCCGCCCACACGCCGGTCCGCAGGCACTCGGCAACGAGAAGGTCGCTGCCGCAATAGATCCGGCCCAGAACTCGGCCTTGGTCGGTGACCACCGCCTCGCCGGAATACGGATCGGACAGCAGGTATCCGCGTTCGTCGAGCAGTCCGAGGACCCGGTCGAACGTGCCCACCAGCCGCCCGGTGGCGGCGGCGACCTGTCCGCGCAGCACATCGGTGGCGGCGGCCAGTGCGCGCCGGCGCTCGGCGACGGCGATCAGGCGTTCCCGATCGGGGTACCGGTGACCGGGGTGCGAACGCACGGCCCGCGCAAGCGCGGTCACCGCGTCGGTGGTCCCGGTGGTGCGCGCGACGGCCAACCGCTCCCGCAACTGCTGGTACTCGGCGAAACCCTCGGCGTCCCCGAGTTCGTCGTCGAGCAGACGCAGCGTCGCGGCGTTCGTCGTCGCGGCGGAGGCGAGCGCGGCCACCGAATGCTCCGCCTGGAACTGGGCGAAGGACCGCCCGAGAAGGTCCCGGGCTCCGGCGACACCGAGCCTGTCGACGAGGTTGACGGCGGTGTTGTAGCCCACCCGCAGGGAGCTGTTCAGCGGATAGGTGCGGGTGGAGGCGAGTCCCGCGACGGTGGCCGGCTGCACCTCCGGGCTCCACAGCACGACCGCGTGTCCCTCCCGGTCGACGCCGCGACGGCCGGCCCGTCCCGTCAACTGGGTGTACTCGCCGGCGGTGAGCCGGACCGGTCCGGCGGCAGTGTGCTTGACGAGGCGTTCGAGCACGACGGTCCGGGCGGGCATGTTGACGCCCACGGCGAGGGTCTCCGTGGCGAAGACGATCCGGACGAGGCCGAGGCCGAACAGTTCCTCCACGGCGTGCCGGAAGACCGGCACCATGCCCGCGTGGTGGGCGGCGAAGCCGCGTTCGAGTCCGTCGAGCCAGTCGGCGAATCCGAGCGCATCGAGGTCGGCGGGGGAGACCCCGGCCGTGTGCCGGTCGACGATGCGGCGGATGCGGGTGACGTCGGCGGCCTCGGTGAGCCGCAGCGACGAACGCAGGCATTCGGCGACGGCCTCGTCGCAGCCGCTGCGGCTGAAGCGGAACCAGATCGCCGGCAGCAGCGATTCGGCTTCGAGCCGCGCCACGAGCTCGGGCCGGTCGACGCCGGCCGGTCCGGGCGTGGCCGAGCGGCGACGCCGCCGTCGGGACGACACCGCGGGGGCGGCGTCGACGAGCTGGCGATGCGCGACGTACCGCACGAGATTCTCGTCGACCGCCCCGGTGGTGGGGGAGAACAGGTCGAACAGCCGCCCGCCGGCGAGCACGTGCTGGTGCAGCGGTACCGGTCGGGTCTCCTCGACGACGACGGTGGTCGCCCCGCGGACGAGGCCCAGCCACGCGCCGAACTCCTCGGCGTTGCTGACCGTCGCCGACAGGCTCACCAGCCGCACGGGGGTGGGGAGGTAGAGGATGGCCTCCTCCCACACCGCCCCGCGTTCGCGGTCGGCGAGGTAGTGCACCTCGTCCATCACGACGTGGGTGAGCCCGTCGAGCAGGGGCGAGCGGCCGTGCAGCATGCTGCGCAGCACCTCGGTGGTCATGACCACGACGGGCGCGTGCGGGTCGATGGAGACGTCGCCCGTGAGCAGCCCCACCTGCTCGTCCCCGAGCCGCGCGACCAGATCGGCGTACTTCTGGTTGCTCAGGGCCTTGATCGGGGTGGTGTAGAAGCACTTGCCGCCCGCGGCGAGCGCGAGGTGGACGGCGAACTCGCCGACGACCGTCTTGCCGGCTCCGGTGGGGGCGCACACGAGCACGTCCCGATCCTCGTCGAGGGCGCGGCAGGCGCGGACCTGGAAGTCGTCGAGGGTGAATCCGAGTCCCGCGGTGAACTGCGCGAGCCGCGGCCCGTCCTGCCTGCACACGCACTCCACGCTACGCGCGCCCGCCGGCGGGCCGCGCTCGTGTCAGTCCTCGGTGACCTCGAGCTCGACCTCGACGTTGCCGCGGGTGGCGTTCGAGTACGGGCACACCTGATGGGCCTTCTCGGTCAGTTCGAGGGCCTGTGCGCGCGGCACGTGGGGGAGGGACACCTCGAGGGTGACCTTCAGGCCGAAGCCGCCGCCGTCGGTGCGGCCGATGCCCACGCGTGCTCCGACCGCCGAGTCGGCGACGTCGGCCTCGTCCTGCCGGGCAACGAGCTGCAGCGCCGAGTGGAAGCAGGCCGCGTACCCGGCGGCGAAGAGCTGCTCGGGGTTGGTGCCCTTGCCGTCGCCACCCATCTCGGTGGGGACCGACAGGTTCACGTCGACCTTGCCGTCGGAGGTGCGGGCGCGGCCGTTGCGGCCCTCCCCGGTGGCGAGGGCTTCGGCTGTGTAGAGCACGTGCATGTGTTTCTCCTGTCGGTGGGGCGGGTCTAGTTGTCCCGGTGGGGTGTGTCGTCGGTGATGCCGTGCAGGGCGGCGGTCAGGCGGTGGAGTGTGTCGCGCAGGCCGGCGAGTTCGCCGGGGTCGAGACCGATGGCGCAGGCCAGCTGCGCCGGAATGTCCTCCGCCTGTGAGCGCAGCGCGCTCCCGGCGTCGGTGAGATGGATGCGCACGCGGCGCTCGTCCGTGCTCTGCCGGCGGCGTTCGACGAGACCGGCGGCCTCGAGCCGCTTGAGGAGCGGCGAGAGGGTGCCGGTGTCGAGGTGGAGGGCGTCGCACAGCTCGCGCACCCCGCGACTGTCGCGTTCCCACAGCGCCAGCATGACGAGGTACTGCGGATAGGTGACCCCGAGCCGGTCGAGCATGCCGCGGTAGGCGGCCGTGGTGGCCCGGGAGGCGGAGTAGAGCGCGAAGCAGACCTGCCGGTCGAGCGCGAGATCATCGGACACGAGAAATAAAGTAGCGCACCGCTATGTTGTGCACAATTGAAATTGGCGGGACCCTGCCGTGACGCACATCACTTCCCGGTTGGAATTGACAGACGGCCCGCCACGTTAGTTGAGTGAGAAAGACTCAAGTCCGAGAGAAAGGCTTCGGAATGCCGGCATTCTTCGGGCCTGGTGGCCCTGGGCGTATCGACATCACCCGCTACCTGAGCCGTGGCACCCAGGAACTCATGGCCGCTGCGGCCCGATTCGCCGCCGAACGCGGTGACACGGACCTCGACGCCCTCCACGTCCTGCACGTGATGGCGGAGCAGGACCCGGTCCGGTCCGTCATGACCCGCGCCGGAGCCGACCCCACCGAGGTCCTGGCCGCGGTGGAACAGCGCCTCCCGCAGGAACAGAGCCGCAGCGCAGTCACTGCTCCCGCCCTCACCGGGGCGATCAAGACGGTGCTGCTCGAGGCGCACCAGCTCACCCGCGCCCTCGGCGCGACCTACATCGAACCGCAGCACCTGTTCGTGGCTCTCGCCGCCGACCAGGAGCACGGGGTCGGGGGCCTGCTCGTCTCGGCCGGGATCACGGCGCAGTCGCTCCAGGCCGCGCTGCAGCCCGGTGCGGCGACCGAGGCGGCGCAGGAGCAGTCCGCCACCCCCACGCTGGACAAGTTCGGTGTCGACCTGACCGAGCGGGCCCGTGGCGGTGGCATCGACCCCGTCATCGGCCGTGCCGACGAAATCGAGCAGACCGTGGAGATCCTCTCCCGCCGCACCAAGAACAACCCGGTTCTGGTCGGCGAGGCCGGGGTCGGCAAGACCGCGATCGTCGAGGGCCTGGCCCAGCGCGTCGTCGACGGCGACGTCCCGGACAGCCTGCGCGGCAAGCGGATCGTGCAGCTCGACCTGACCGGCATGGTCGCCGGAACCCGGTACCGCGGCGACTTCGAGGAGCGCCTGACCAAGGTGCTCGACGAGATCACCGCGCACTCGGACGAGCTGATCGTCTTCGTCGACGAGATCCACACCGTCGTCGGTGCCGGTGGCGGCAACGAAGGCGCGATGGACGCCGGAAACATCCTCAAGCCCAAGCTCGCCCGCGGGGAACTGCACATCGTCGGTGCCACCACGCTCGACGAGTACCGCAAGCACATCGAGAAGGATCCGGCGCTCGAGCGGCGCTTCCAGCCTGTCACCGTCGGTGAACCCGGCCACGACGACGCGGTCGCGATTCTGCGCGGTCTCCGGGACCGCTACGCCGAACACCACGGCGTGCGGTACACCGACGACGCGCTCGACGCCGCCGTCGACCTGTCGGTGCGGTACCTGCCGGACCGGCACCTGCCGGACAAGGCGATCGACCTGATCGACCAGGCCGGTGCCCGGCTGCGGCTGCGCAGCCCGCGCGTCGACGAGACGGCGCTGCGCGAGCAGCTGTCCCGGCTCGAGGCCGAGAAGGACCGTGCCGTCGCGGAGGAACGCTACGAGCAGGCCTCGCGACTACGCGACCAGATCACCGAAGTGCAGGCCCGTCTCGACGCCGGGGCGCCCGCCGATGCCGAGGCGCCCGAGGTGACCGCCGAACTGATCGCCGAGGTCGTCTCCCGCGCCACCGGCATCCCCGCGACGCGGATGACCCAGGCCGAGAAGGAGCGGCTGCGCGGCCTCGAGGACGAACTGCACCGGCGGGTCGTCGGGCAGGACGAGGCCGTCCGGGCCGTCGCCCGGGCCGTGCGGCGCAGCCGCGCCGGCATGAGCGACCCGCACCGGCCGGTCGGCAGCTTCCTGTTCCTCGGACCTACCGGCGTCGGGAAGACCGAACTGGCGAAGGCGCTGGCGGAGGTGCTGTTCGGCGACGAGCGCAAGATGCTGCGGGTGGACATGAGCGAGTTCGGCGAGCGGCACACCGTCAGCCGTCTCGTCGGAGCGCCCCCCGGCTACGTCGGCTACGGCGAGGCCGGCCAGCTCACCGAGCAGGTGCGGCGCAACCCGTACTCGGTGGTGCTGCTCGACGAGATCGAGAAGGCGCACCCGGATGTGTTCAACACCCTGCTGCAGGTGCTCGACGACGGCCGGCTCACCGACGGTCAGGGACGCACGGTCGACTTCACCAACACGGTGGTGATCATGACCAGCAACCTCGGCTCGGACATCATCTCGAGCCGAGGCGGGGCGCTGGGCTTCAGCACCGGGGATGCCGAGGCGGCCGAGAAGCCGCTGCGGGACCGGGTGATGGGCCGGCTGCGTGAGTCGATGCGGCCCGAGTTCCTCAACCGCATCGACGAGATCGTGATCTTCCGCAAGCTCGACACCGAGCAGCTGCACCGGATCACCGATCTGCTGCTGAACGACAGCCGTAAGCGTCTGCAGGCCAAGGGCATCGAGGTCGAGTTCACCGAGGCCGCCGTCGACTGGATCGCCGAGCACGGGCACCAGCCCGAGTTCGGAGCGCGGCCGCTGCGCCGGTCCATCCAGCGCGCGGTGGACGACCGCATCGCCGATCTGCTGCTCGACGACGTGCTCGTCGAGGGCGGTCAAGTCCGCGTCGATGTGGGCGACGACGAGCTCGAGCTCTCGGTGGGCTAGACACGGGCGCGCGACGTGCGGGCGGTGACCGGATTCCGGTCACCGCCCGCACGCTTCCGGGCCGCGTCAGTCGGCCTGGGTCATCCGGCGAATCGCGTTCAGGGGCAGACGGATCCACTGAGGACGATGACGAGCCTCGTACACGACCTCGTACACGGCCTTGTCCAGCTCGTACGCGCGCAGCAGCGCGGCGAACTCGCGCGGATCCACGCCGGACTCGCTCGCGTAACCGTCACAGAACGCCGCGGAGTTGCGCTGTGCCCACTCCTGCGCCCGGAACTCGCGTTGCGCGGCAGCGGCCTCGGACGCCGCATCGTGCAGGGAGTGGTGGGCCGCGTAGTCGAACGAGCGGAGCATCCCTGCGACATCGCGCAGGGCGCTGTCCGGTTCCCGGCGTTCGTCGAGAGACTTGGCGGGCTCGCCCTCGAAATCGATGAGCAGCCAGTGTTCCGGGGTGCGGAGCACCTGCCCGAGGTGCAGGTCGCCGTGGACCCGCTGGACCGTCGTCGTGCCGGTGGCCGCAGCCTCCGCGAACCGCGCCCGCACCGCCGGGGCGACCTCCGCCAGTTCGGGTACGACGGCGCCGGCGGCCTCCAGGCGGCGCAGCATCCCGTCGACGATGTCGCCCACGTCCCGCTGCGACGTCCCGAGGGACTGCGCCAGCAGCGCGTGCACCTCGGCCACCGCCGCGCCCATCCGCTGCGATTCACCGGCGAAATCCGTGCCCACCTCGTCCGCCCGCAGGTCCGCCTCGAGCAGCAGGTCCCGCACACTGCCCAGTGCCATCGACCAGCCGTCGGCGGAGTTGGCCGCGAAGTCCTGCACCATCGCCAGGGTCGTGCGCACCCCGCCGATCTCGGCGTCGATCCACGCCCGCACCGGGGCCACCGACCGGCAGCCTGCCTCCCCGAGGGCGAGATGCAGTTCCACATCGGGGTTGACCCCCGGAGTGATCCGGCGGAACAGCTTGAGCAGCAGCTGCTCGCCGAGCACGACGGAAGTGTTGGACTGCTCGGCGCTGAGCGCCCGTCCCCGCAGTCCCTCCTCGATGACCGTGCCGGGCACGGTGTGCAGCTCGACCGG
Source organism: Rhodococcus indonesiensis (assembly GCF_047782815.1). Lineage (NCBI taxonomy): Bacteria > Bacillati > Actinomycetota > Actinomycetes > Mycobacteriales > Nocardiaceae > Rhodococcus > Rhodococcus indonesiensis. Next base: position 1,130,693 of record NZ_CP180630.1, read on the forward strand.
GCCGTACACCTGTCCGGTGGCGATCGAGTGCGCGTACAGGTCGATGATCTCCTGGTCGCGCAGACCGTCGTAGGCGTGGGTGCGGTCGTCGCCGCTGCCGTCGGGCCGCGGCAGCGCCCAGTGCGCCAGCTCGTCGGGCAGGTGCGTGCGGTAGCCGAGCGGCACCTGGTAGAGCTGCTCGTCGCCGGATTCGAACTCGACGGTCACCAGCAGGTGGTCCGCCCCGAACGCGGGCGTGTCGGTGAGGTGTTCTCGCAGCATGATCCGGACCGCGGCGACGGTCCGGCCCTTGGCGGCGAACCAGCGCTGGTGGGGGAGCCACTCGGCCAGCAGGGTCTCGAGCTCCGCGTCGGAGTAGTGCTGCAGCTGTGGGTCCGTCATGGCTGAACCGCCGCCTCGGCCTCGCTGCTCACCGGATGTTCGCCGACGCCTTCCTTCGTCGGATCCGGCTGTAGCGCAAACCAGTAGAAGCCGTGACCGGGCAGGGTGACCATGTACCCCTCCTCCGTGATCGGTGGGAACGGGACGGAACCGGTGAGCTCCACCGGAATCCACCCCGCGAAGCGCGACAGGTCCAGGATGACGGCCTGCGGATACCGGGACAGATTGTTCACGCACAGGATGACGTCGCTGTAGTTGCGGTCCGGTCCGAGCGGCATCTCCCGCAGGTACGACAGGACGGCCGGGTTGGCGCTGCCGAGTTCGGTGAACGCGGCCTTGCCGAACGCCGGATGCTGCTTGCGGACCTGGATCATCCGCCGCGTCCAGTGCAGCAGGGTGTTCGTCGAGTTCATCTGCCGCTCGACGTTCACGGACTGGTAGCCGTAGGTCGGGTCCATGATCGTCGGCAGGTACAACCGGGCCGGATCCGCCCGCGAGAAGCCCGCGTTGCGGTCCGGGGTCCACTGCATCGGCGTGCGCACCGCGTCGCGGTCACCGAGCCAGATGTTGTCGCCCATCCCGATCTCGTCGCCGTAGTAGAGCACCGGTGAGCCGGGCAGGCTCAACAGCAGAGCCGTGAACAGTTCGAGCTGGTTGCGGTCGTTCTCGAGCAGTGGCGCCAGCCGGCGGCGGATGCCGATGTTCGCCCGCATCCGGGGGTCGGTCACGTACTCGGCGTACATGTAGTCACGCTCTTCGTCCGTGACCATCTCGAGGGTCAGCTCGTCGTGGTTGCGCAGGAAGATGCCCCACTGCGCACTGCTCGGAATCGGCGGTGTCTGGGCGAGGATCTCGGAGATCGGGAACCGGTTCTGGCGACGGACCGCCATGAAGATGCGCGGCATGAGCGGGAAGTGGAAAGCCATGTGGCACTCGTCGCCGACCTCCGGTTCGCCGAAGTACTCCACCACGTCGCTGGGCCACTGGTTCGCCTCGGCGAGCAGCACGCGGCCCGGGTACTCCGCGTCGATCACCGCACGGCACTTCTTCAGGAACGCGTGCGTCTCGGGCAGGTTCTCGCAGTTGGTGCCTTCGCGCTCGAACAGATAGGGCACCGCATCGAGCCGGAACCCGTCGATTCCCAGATCGAGCCAGAACCGCAGGACGTCGATCATCGCGTCCTGCACCTCAGGATTGTCGTAGTTCAGGTCCGGCTGATGCGAGAAGAAACGGTGCCAGTAGTACTGCTTGCGTACCGGATCCCACGTCCAGTTCGACGACTCGGTGTCGACGAAGATGATGCGCGCATCCTGGTAACGCTCGTCGGTGTCGGACCACACGTAGAAGTCGCCGTACGGGCCCTCCGGGTCCGTCCGCGACTCCTGGAACCACGCGTGCGTGTCCGACGTGTGGTTCATGACCAGATCGGTGATGACCCGGATGCCGCGCTTGTGCGCCTCGTCGAGGAACAGGACGAAGTCGTCGACCGTGCCGAACTCCGGCAGCACCGCCCGGAAGTCCCGGATATCGTACCCGCCGTCGCGCAGCGGGGAGTCGTAGAACGGGGGCAGCCAGATGCAGTCGGCGCCCAGCCACGCGATGTAGTCGAGCTTCTCGGTCAGCCCGCGCAGATCACCCGTCCCGTCGTGGTTCGAGTCGTTGAACGCGCGCACCAGGACCTCGTAGAACACCGCGGTCTTGAACCAGTCCGGATCCACCGCGAGATTTCTGGCGTGGGAGAAGTCCTCGGACTGGGCCTCGACCAGGTGGCCGTCGGCGGTGTGTTCCGGTCCTGTCCCCCGGGCGTGCTCGTCGGGTGAACTCGCTCTGGGCGGGTTGACGCCCAGGGATGGGGCGGCAGTTCCGCCGTCCAGGTCTGGCATGGCACCTCCGTGCTCGTCGCTTCGCGGGACAGACTCTCCAAGGGTGCCCCGGTTCGCGGGTTTCCACACCCCGAAGCGGCCCGACGGTCGAGCATTGTCGTGGTGCCGTCCCCCGTCCGGATTCCGGCCGCGTTCCGCGGTCGGCCGCCGGACCCGTTCGGCGTGCGCCGGAAATGCGGTGAAAGACGTTGTCGCACAGTAAGTCATGCGTGGAATCCGGGGCAGCCTGCGAACCCGACCCCATCGCCGTGCGCGTTTCTGGTAGGCCCCGCTACCGAAACCGCGCACGGGGGTGCCGTGGCGCGGGGGAGGGCGGCCTGTTACGGTGGTCCGCATGCAGCGCGCATATTTCTGGTTTAGCAGGCCGGCCCGGGGTGGGTCGGTCGGCGTAACCGCGCGCTGACCTCTTCCACCTACGAGCCGGACACGGACCGGCTCGCTGGAATCACCGAAGGTTCAGCCAGGGTCGGCCCGGGAACAGGAACCGAACCCCGATGACCATCAGCACCTCCATCTCCACCGCGAATCTCGACGAACAGCGGACCGTGCGGATCAGCCCGCTCGTCGCTCCGGCCGTCGTCCGCGGCGAGCACGCCCCCGACGAGGTCGCCGCCGCGACCGTGCGCTCGGGCCGCGCCGACACCGTGGCGATCCTCGACGGCACCGACGACCGGCTGCTCGTCGTGGTCGGGCCGTGCTCGGTGCACGACCCCGCCGCCGCGATGGACTACGCGCGACGTCTCGCCGCGAAGGCCGAAGAGCTGCGTGACGACCTGCACGTGGTGATGCGGGTGTACTTCGAGAAGCCGCGCACCACCCTCGGGTGGAAGGGCCTGCTCAACGACCCGCACCTCGACGGCACCTACGACATCAACACCGGACTGCGCATCGGCCGCAAGCTGCTGCTCGACGTCTCCGGCCTCGGTCTGCCCGTCGGGTGCGAGTTCCTCGATCCGATCCTGCCGCAGTACTACGCGGACCTGGTCACCTACGGCGCGATCGGTGCCCGCACCGCGGCCAGCCAGGTGCACCGGCAGCTGTGCAGCGCCCTGTCCATGCCGGTGGGCATCAAGAACTCCACCGAGGGCGACGTGCAGGTGGCCGTCGACGGTACCCGAGCCGCCGCCGCGAGCCACGTGTTCCCCGGCACCGACCTCGACGGGCAGGCCGCCCTCATCGAGACGGTCGGCAATCCGGACTGCCACGTCATCCTGCGTGGCGGCTCCGCGGGCCCGAACTACGATGCCGAGACCGTCGCGGACACGATGGCCCGCCTGCGCAAGGCCGGTCTGCCCGAGCGCGTCGTGATCGACGCCAGCCACGGCAACAGCAGCAAGAACCACGAGAAGCAGGTCGACGTCGTCACCGACATCGCCGAGCGCCTCGAGGCCGGCGAGCGGGGCATCGCCGGCGTCATGCTGGAGAGCTTCCTCGAGGCAGGCCGGCAGGACCTGACGCTCGGCCGGGCGGACGAGCTCGACTACGGCAAGTCCATCACCGATGCGTGCCTCGACTGGGCGACCACGTCTGCCCAGCTCGACCGGTTGGCCGACGCCGTGCGCCGCCGTCGCTCCTGAGGCCGGAGCGGGGAACCGTGCCGGGGTGTCCCGCCACGGTCCCTGCCTTCGGCGCTCCGAGTTCACGGTCCCTGCCTTCGGCGCTCCGAGACCACGGTCCCTGCCTTCGGCGCTCCGCGGCGCGCGGACGGTCGAGGTAGCGTCGGAGGCATGCATCAGTACACGCTGTCGGTGGTCGTGCCGGCGTACAACGAGGAGCAGTACATCGGTCCGTGCCTGGCGGCCCTGCTGGAGCAGGAGGCGGACATCCACGAAATCGTGGTGGTGGACAACAACTCGACGGACCGGACGGGCGAGATCGTCGACGCGATCGCCGAGCGGTCTCCGATCGTCCGCCGGATCTCCGAGTCCCGTCCCGGTGTCGCATTCGCTCGAAACGCCGGATTCGACTCGGCGACAGGAGATCTTCTCGGCAGGATCGACGCCGACACGCGGGTCCGCCCCGGATGGGCCCGCACGATCCTCGACTTCTTCCCGCGTGCAGACGTCGAGAGCGTCGGAGCCGTCAGTGGACTCAACAACTCCTACGACTCGCCGTACCGGGAACTCAAGCGCCGGTATATCGAGCAGCGCGTGCGCAAGGGCTTCTTCGGTGGTGAGCGCCGAATCGACAATCTGCACGGTGCCAACATGGCCGTGCGCCGGTCGGCGTGGCAGCGCGTCCGCGACGCGGTCAGCACGGATGCCGGGATCCACGAAGACCTCGACCTGGCCTTGTGCCTGCGTGAGGCCGACATCGAGATCGCCCAGCTCTCCGAATTGCTCGTCGACATCTCCCCACGGCGTGCGCTGACGCCGCCGCGGGAGTACACCAAGTACATCCGCTCCGGAACCGCCACGTTCGAACTGCACGGCCGGATGAATCCGGTGCTTCGCCGGATTCTGCGGGCGCACTGGGTGTTCCACGTGCTCGTGTATCTGGCCTACCGCCCGTACGATCCGGAGCAGGGCCGGTTCACGCTCACCCGGTTGCTGCGCACACCGCGTGCCCGCACGCTGCCGATCGACGTGGCCGACACCGTCCGCGTATGAGTCCCGCGATGCGGGGTGCGCCAGGCCTGTCCCGGGCGCACCCCGCATCCGTTCGGGTCAGCGCAGCGGGGTGAAGTCGCGGCTGCCGAGGTAGTCCGGTCGCGGCTTCGGCGCCGAGAACGCCTCGCCGAGCGTGTTCTCGACGCTGTTGAACACCACGAACAGGTTCGACCGGGGGAACGGGGTGATGTTGCCGTTCGAGCCGTGCATGCAGTTCGAGTCGAACACCGTCGCCGAACCGGCCGAACCGGTGAACGTGGCGATGCCGTGCTCGGCGGCCATCGAGGTCAGCGTGTCCTCGTCGGGCGAACCCGTGGGCGGGACGTGCGTGACCAGCGACTGCTGGTAGTAGTCGTCGGGCGTGGTGCCGGCGCACGAGACGAAGGTCCGGTGCGAACCGGGCATGATCATCAAACCGCCGTTGTAGCCGTAGTTCTCGGTCAGCGCGACCGAGATGCTCAGCGCCCGCGGACGCGGCATCCCGTCCTCGGCGTGCCAGGTCTCGAAGTCGGAGTGCCAGTAGAACGGACCGCCACGGAATCCCGGCTTGACGTTCAGCCTCGACTGGTGGATGTAGACCTCCGAGCCGAGGAGCTGGCGGGCGATACCGGCGATCTCCGGTCGCCGGATGATTTCGGCGACGGTGTCGGAGAGGCGGTGCACGTCGAACACGGAGCGCACGTCCCCGCTTCCCGCCTCCCGCACGACCCGCTCGTCGTCGGCCAGGTCCCGGCCCAGACGCGCTGTCTCGTCGAGCAGATTTCCGACGTCGTGCGCCGGCAGGAGCGCGTCCACGGTGTGGAACCCGCGCCGGTCGTACTCGGCGACGGCCGAGGCGTCCAACGGACCCGCGGCCGATCCCCACACCACCGGATCCGGCCGGGACACACTCACGCACTTCGTGCGGTTCCGGGTGGGGTAGTCGTCGATGACGGCCGTCTGCATTGGTGCGAATCACCCTCTCGAAGTCGATATCGGTTCGTCCTCGACGCTCTCACTCACTGTCGGAGGATGCAACCCGTCTCGGAGATCCGCGGCACGAACGTGCGCACTCGCGCATGCGGCGGGAGTAGGGTCGCCCCTGGTTGCCGCCGCACAACAGGATGAGGGGACCATGACCGGGACGATGCGCGCCGCGCGCTTTCACGCCGACACCGGAACCAATGTGCTGGAAGATGTTCCGATTCCGTCGCCGGGCCCCGGCGAGGTACTCGTCAAGGTGGCGTTCTGCGGGATCTGCCATTCGGATCTGAGCCTGCTGGACGGGACCTTCCCGGCCTTGCTGCCCGTGGTCACCCAGGGGCACGAGGCCGCCGGAATCATCGCCGCCCTCGGGGACGGGGTGACGGGTTGGGCGGTCGGGGACCGCGTCGTTCCCGCGGCGGGGCGACCGTGCCTGCAGTGCCGCTTCTGCCGGCGGGGCGACCTGACCAACTGCCCGAACATTCAGCTGATGGCGTTCGCGTACGACGGGGCGTGGGCCGAGTACACCGTCGCCCAGGCCGGCGGTCTCACCCGCGTGCCCGACAACGTCCCGCTCGAGCAGGCGGCGATTCTCGCCGACGCGGTGTCGACCCCGTTCGGTGCGGTCGTGCGCACCGGGCAGGTGGCGGTGGGCGAGGCCGTCGGCGTGTGGGGAGTCGGCGGGGTGGGCACCCACATCGTGCAGCTCGCCCGGCTGGTCGGTGCCGTGCCGATCCTCGCCTTCGACATCAACCCCGCGGTGCGGGAGCGAGCCCTCGAACTCGGCGCCGACCACGTGTTCGATTCCCGCGACCCGGACCTGGTCCGGAAGGTCGCCGAGGCGACGGGTGGGAAGATGCTCGACGTGGCCTTCGACTCTGCAGGTCTGAAGGTCACCTTCGACCAGGCCCTGCAGTGCGTCATGACGGGTGGCCGCGTGGTGGTGGTCGGGCTGAGCGGGCAGGAGGCATGCCTGGGCCCCACCGCCACGTTCGGCCTCTCGCGCAAGCACGTCATGGGACACCTCGGGTACCAGAACGTCGACATCGAGACGCTCGCGGCACTCGTCTCCCGCGGGCGCCTGGACATCTCCCGCTCCGTCAGCGAGGTCGTCCCGCTCGAGAACATCGCCGAGGGCATCGCGAAGCTGCGCGACCACGTCGGGAATCCGATCCGGATCCTCGTGCAGCCCTGACATGTCGGAGGGCCGACGTACCGTCACCGCATGGGTTACGGATTCCAGGTGACGGTCGATTCGAGCAGCCCGCACACGCTGGCGAAATGGTGGGCGGCGGCGCTGGGCTGGCGGGTCGAGCCGAGCAACGAGGACTTCATCCGCGGGCTGGTCGCGGCCGGGCACGCCCGGGAGGAGGACACCGAGATCTTCGAGGGTGTCCTCGTCTGGAAGGCGGGCGCCGCGATCTCCGATCCCGAGGTGCCCGCGCGTCCGCGCGTGCTGTTCCAACTGGTGCCCGAGGGCAAGACGGTGAAGAACCGGCTGCACTTCGACATCCGGGCGGGGGAGGACCGCGAGGCGCTGGCCGGACGGCTCGCCGAGGCGGGCGCGACCGTCCTGCACCGGGGCCGGCAGGGACCGAACGAGTGGATCACGATGACCGATCCGGAGGGCAACGAGTTCTGTGTCGCGTGAACCGGTGACCTACCGGTAGGCGCGGGGCGTCTTACCGGTCCATCGCTTGAAGGCGCGCCGGAACGCACTCGGCTCGGAGAAGCCGAGTCGGGCCGACAGGGCGTCCACCGCCTCGCCGCGGCGCAACCCGGCGATCGCCGTATCCCTCAGCACCTCCTCGCGCAACTGCCCGAGAGAGGTGCCCTCCTGCCTGAGCAGACGCCGCAGATGCGGGGCGCTCACCGACAGCATCTCCGCAACCTCCTCGGCGGTCGCCGTGCGACCCTCCATGCCCGACTCGAGGATCCGCCGCACCTGCGACGCGGCGGTGGAGTCGTAATCGCGTTCCGACATCATCAGGTTCGGTGATTCGCGCAGGTAGTCCTCGAGGGTCTCCTCGGTCTGGACGATGGGCGACCGCAGGGCCGCGTTGTCGATCTCGAGTATCGCGCCGGCGGCGTCGAAGGTGACCGGCACCCCGAAGATCGCGTCGTAGTTCTTCGCCAGCACCGGATCGGGCTCGCCGTAGGGGACCGAGACCGAGGCCAGCCGTACGCGTCCGCCGACGAGCCAGGCCGCGAAGCGGTGCAGCAGGATGAGCAGGAAGTCGATGATGACGCGGCTCTTGTCGTCGCACGACTCCAGCACCACCTCGAGCCGGGTCGTCTGCGGGCCCGGCGTGAGCCGTAGTCGTGGCAGCGTCGGCAGCACCTGGTTGACTTGGATCATCCGTTCGAGGGCCTGCGCGAGGTCCCGGCAGTGGATCAGCGTCAGGCACATCACCCGGAATGTGCCGCGGGGTACGGGTCCAGGCCCGAGTCCGAACAGTTCGTCACCGGTCAGTTCCCAGGTCTTCTGGGTGAACCGGGTGACCTGCTCGGGGGTCAGGCGCGCGTGCGGGTGGGCGAGCACCGCGCGACTGATCCGTGCCGCGTCCAGGGCCGGGGCCAGATCCACCCCGTTCGCCTCGGCCAGTACCACCGAGCGGCGCACGAAGTCGGAGGGAATGGTGGCGGGGGCGGTCATGGTCAGCCGTGCTCCCGCAGGCTGCGCAGCCGCCGGACACCCTCCAGCAGGACGTCGTCGCGTTTGCAGAAGGCGAACCGGACCAGGTGATTCCACTGCCGGGGGTCGTCGACGAAGGCGCTGACCGGGACCGCGGCCACGCCGATGCGCTCGGGCAGGGTTCGGCAGAAGGCGACACCGTCCGTCACGCCGACGGGGGTGACGTCCGCGCACACGAAATACGTTCCGGCCGAGTCCAACACACCGAATCCGGCGTCGGTGAGCGCTGCGGAGAGCAGGTCGCGCCTGCGCTGCAGATCGTCGCGCTGGGCGGCGACCCACGCTTGCTCGTGGGTCAGCGCGTACGCCACGGCGGGCTGGAACGGTGCTCCGGCGACGAACGACATGAACTGTTTCGCCGTGCGCACCCCGTCGATCAGCTCGCGGGGGCCGAGCGCCCACCCGATCTTCCAGCCGGTGACGTTGAACATCTTCGCGGCGCTGGACACGGTGACGGTGCGTTCGGCCATGCCGGGCAGCGACGCGATGGGCCGGTGCTGCCGGCCGTCGAACACCAGATGCTCGTACACCTCGTCGGACAGCACCAGCAGGTCGCGTTCGCACGCCAGTTCCGCGAGCGAGCGGAGCGCGTCGTCGTCGTAGACCGTCCCCGTCGGATTGTGCGGGGTGTTGACCACCAGCATCCGGGTGCGGTCGGTGACCGCGGCGCGCAGCGCGTCGACGTCCAGGACGAACCCCGAGCCGGCCCGAGTGAGCGGAACGGTGCGGCGGGTCGCCCCGGCGAGTGCGACGGACGCGGCGTAGGAGTCGTAGTAGGGCTCGGTGAGCAGTACCTCGTCACCGGGCTCGACGAGTCCGAGGATGGCGGCGCTGATCGCCTCGGTGGCGCCGACGGTGACGAGGACCTCGCCGTCGGGGTCGTGTTCGAGTCCGTACCGGCCGGCCCGGTCCGCTGCGATCGCCCGCCGCAGTTCGGGCATGCCCGGCCCGGGCGGGTACTGGTTGACACCGTCGGCGATGGCCTGGCGCGCGACGTCGAGCATCGCGCGGGGGCCGTCCGTGTCGGGAAAGCCCTGGCCGAGGTTCACCGCGTCGTGCGTCACAGCCAGGGCGGTCATCTCGGCGAAGATCGTGGACGCGAACGGACGCAGCCTTTCGACCGTGCGGACCCGGCGGGAGGGCGCGATTTCTGCCATTTCGGCAGCTTAGCCGCGTCCTGCGCGGCCCCCGGCAGCGGTCGTGTCACATCCGGCGGGGCTGTCTCGTCCGAAGAGATGAACGGTCCCGTCCGGGACCCGGGGAACGGAGTAGGAACATGGCGCGTATTCCTGCGGTGACACCGGCCGAGGCCGGTGTCACTACGAAGATCGCCTATCGGATGGCCCGGCGCCGCTTCGGGGAGGTGCCCGAGCCGTTCGCCGTCTACGCCCACCATCCGGCGCTGATGCGGGCGAGCGCCGTGCACGAGACGCTCGTCGAGCGCGCCTCGACGGTGCTGCCGCCGCATGTGCGCGAACTCGCGGTGTACCGGGTGGCCTGGAGCGTCGGGTGCTCCTGGTGCGTCGACTTCGGCACGATGCTGCAGCGGCTCGACGGCCTCGACGTGGACCGCCTCGAGCACATCGCCGACTACGCAACCTCCGACGCCTACAGCGACGACGAGCGTGCGGCCATCGCGTACGCCGACGCGATGACGGGAGCCGGCGGTGCCGGCGGCGCGGCCGTCACGGTGACGGACGAGCAGGTCGCCGACCTCGAGCGGCGCTTCGGGCGGGCCGGGCTTGTGGAACTGACCTACCAGATTGCGCTCGAGAACATGCGGGCCCGCATGAACTCGGCCCTGGGCATCCACGAGCAGGGGTTCAGCACCGACGCGTGTCGGGTGCCGTGGCTGCAGGACGACGCGGCTCAGGGCAGCACGAGCTGACCGATGGGACCCGGATTCCAGGCGATCTCCCACCGGAATCCGTCGGGGTCCGCGAAATACCCTGTGTAGCCGCCCCACTCGCGCTCGACCGCGTCGGAGACCGGATCGGCTCCGGCGCGGCGGGCGGTGTCCAGCACGCGGTCGACATCTGCTCGGTCGGCGACGTTGTGGGCGAGCGTCACGGGCGGGACGCCGCTGCGCTCGACGGGACCGACCTCGGCCGCGAAGTGCTGTTCGTCCCACAGGGACAGGACGAGGTGCGGTCCGACCTGGAACATCAGCACCTCGCCGGGCACGTCGACGACGGGCGTCCAGCCGAGCCCGTCGACGTAGAAGCGCCGGGTGCGCTCGAGGTCGGCGACGGCAAGGGTGACGAAGCTCAGCCTGGGCTCCATGACCGCGACTCTAACCGTCGAGACGGACGCCGCGGAGCTTGTCGGGATTGGCCATGTCGTAGGCCGCCCACACCCGCCCGTCACGTACGGTGCAGCCGATGACCCGTCCGGCGAAGGCGCGGTGGGTCCCGTCGCCGGGGGAACCGGCGCTGACGAACCCCAGTTCGCCGTTGACGAGCGCCGGCGTGCCGGCCAGGAACGCTTCGGCGCCGTAGCGCTGCATCAGGCCGAGGAAGAACCGGGCGAACCGCTCGGCGCCGACGACGACGTTGATCGCGGTGCGGGTGGTGCCGCCCGCGTCCCCGATGACCCGGGCCTCGGGGTCGAGCGCCGCGACCACCGCCGCGAGGTCCCCGGAGGCGAGGGCCGTCATCAGCCGCTGTACCGCCTCGACGTGCTCGGCGGCCGGCACGGGCGGCGGCGCGGCCGCGGCGGCCCGCCGGCCGCGGGAGGCGAGCTGGCGCGCGGACGCCGGCGTGACGTCGAGAACGGCGGCGATCTCGTCGAACGGCACCGCGAACCCGTCGTGCAGGACGAACGCGACGCGCTGGGCCGGGGTGAGCGTGTCCAGCACGACCATCGCTGCCATCCGGCTGTCCTCCTGCTGCACAACGGCTTCCAGAGGATCGGGGGGCGCCGGTCCGCCGAGGGGAGTGACGATCGGCTCGGGCAGCCACTGGCCGACGTAGCTCTCGCGACGTACCGCGGCCGACCGCAGCCGGTCCAGGCACAGACGTCCGACCACGGTGGTCAGCCACGCCCGCAGATCGTCGATGCCGTCCGCGTCCGCGCGGTCGAGACGCAGCCAGGCGTCCTGGACCGCGTCCTCGGCGTCGGCGACGCTGCCGGTCAGCCGGTAGGCGACGGAGAGCAGGTGCGGCCGATGCTGCTCGAAGGCGTCGGCGAGCACGGCGGTGCGCATGGGCCGATCGTACGGGCATCGGGAGCGCGGCCGTTACGGTAGCGGATCGGGCATGTCAAGGGATTCGCACACGGATGCGCCGAAGCGTTGACCCCTCGCGGCGGCCCGGGCCAGACTTCCGGAGTCCGATCGCCGCAGAAGGAGACCACCGTGTACGAGTGTCCGGACTGTTGTCGCTGACCCTCCCGGTGTAGCCCGCCCGTCCGGCCCGTCCGGATGCCGGCGCTCGATCTTCCGTTGCTGCACCGCGAATCCCGGTGTCGTGGACGCCTCGCCGTCGCCGCACCGCACTTCTCCGTGCCCGCTGTGCCGGGCCTCTTCGCCGAACGTAAGGGACAACTCTCGCGATGTCGTATTCCACGCTGCGCAGCCGGCTGGCCCGGTCGACTGCGGTCGCAGCCACCCTCGTCACCCTCGCCGCGGGGGTCGCGGCCTGCTCGTCGGGGTCGGGGGCCGCCACCACCGAGGACGGTCGCACCGTCCTGCGCTACCAGGGCTCGGCCGGTCAGGTCACCTACCCCGAACTCGCGGAGAGCCTGGGCTACTACGAGAGCGTCGCCCTGGACTGGGTGGGTGACACCACCAGCGGTCCGCAGGACATCCAGTCCGCCGCCACCGGACAGACCGAATTCGGCGGCGCGTTCAACGGTGCCGTCATCAAGCTCGCCGCCGCCGACTCGCCGATCACCTCGGTCATCAGCTACTACGGCTCGGACGAGCAGTCGTTCAACGGCTACTACGTGCTCGAGGACAGCCCGATCCGCACGGCCCGGGATCTGATCGGCAAGAAGGTGGGGATGAACACGCTCGGTGCGCACCACGAGTTCCTCGTCCGCGAATGGCTCGCCCGGCAGGGGCTGACGCCGGCCGAGATCGGGCAGGTCGAACTGATCGTCGTGCCGCCGGTGAACACCGAGCAGGCGCTGCGGGAGGGGCAGATCGACGTGGGCACCCTCGGCAGCGTGTTCCGCGAGACCGCGGTCGCGCGCGGCGGAATCCGCCCACTGTTCACCGACGAGTCCCTGTTCGGGGCGTTCAGCTACGGCACGTACGTCTTCCGCGACGACTTCATCGCCGAGAATCGCGATGCGGTGGCGGATTTCGTGCAGGGCACGGCGCGGGCCATTCGCTGGGCGCAGACCACCCCACGCGGCGAGGTCATCGCCGAGTACAAGGAAATCATCAACGGCCGCGGCCGCAACGAGAACACCGACCTCGTCGAGTTCTACAAGAGCCCCGGCGTCGCCGGCCCGGGTGGGACGATCACCGAACAGGAGATCCAGACCTGGCTCGACTGGCTCGCCCGGAACGGCGAACTGCCCGAGGGCACGTTCACCCCGGCCGACATCTACACCAACGAATTCAACCCCTACGCCAACGGCACCTACGAACCGACGAGCGGTCCGAACGGTGAACCCGTCGAGGAGGCGAAATGAGCACCACCCCGAAGCTCCGTCTCGAGCACGTGACCAAGCAGTTCCCGGTCCGCGGTACGAACACCGCGTTCACTGCCCTCGAGGACGTCAGCCTCGACGTCGCCGACGGTGAGCTCCTCGTCCTCGTCGGTCCCAGCGGGTGCGGAAAGTCCACGCTGCTCGACCTTCTCGGCGGGCTGAGCAGCCCGACGTCGGGACGGATCCTGCTCGACGGACAGCCGATCACCGGGCCGGGACTGGACCGGGGCATCGTCTTCCAGCAGTACGCACTCCTGCCGTGGCGCACCGCCCGGCACAACATCGAATTCGGTCTCGAAGCGAAGGGCCTGCCCCGGCGGCAGCGGCGCGAGCTCGCCGAGCACTACCTCGAGCTGGTGGGGCTGCGCGGGTTCGGCGATCGCTATCCGCACGAGCTGTCCGGCGGCATGAAACAGCGCGTCGCGATCGCCCGGAGCCTGGCGTTCGACCCCGAGGTGCTCCTCATGGACGAGCCGTTCGCCGCCCTCGACGCGCAGACCCGGGAGTCGTTGCAGGACGAGCTGTTGCGGATCCGGCACGAGACCGGCAAGACCATTCTGTTCATCACCCACGGCATCGACGAGGCGATCTACCTCGGACAGCGCGTCGCTGTGCTGACGTCCCGGCCCGGGCGGATCAAGACCGTCGTGGACATCGACATCGATCGCACCGTCGACGACGTCCGGTCCGGCGAGGCGTTCCGACACTACCGGCACCGGATCTGGTCGTTGCTGCACTCGGAGATCGAGCGCGCGCAGAACCACGGTGCCGCAATCCCGGAGGTGCAGCATGTCTAGTCCGAGCGCAACCCTGATCGCCCCGGCCGAGCTCGACGACGTCCTCGCCGAGGAGCGATCCACGCCGCCCGCGTCCGCACCGGGCGCCGGGGCCGGACGCCGGGTCGGTGCCTTCGTGTGGCGCAGGGTGAAACCGGCCGTCGCGATCCTGGCCTTCCTCGCGGTCTGGGAGACCGCGCCCCGGTTCGGGCTCGTCGACGAGGTGTTCCTGCCGCCCTTCACCGTGGTCGCCGAGGCATTCACCCAGCTGATCGGTAGTGGCCAGCTCGTCGAACACCTCGGCGCCAGCCTGTCCCGGGCCGTCACCGGATTCGTGATCGCAGTGCTCGTCGCGATCCCGCTCGGGGTGGCGATCGGCTGGTACCGGCCGGTGGCCGAGTTCCTCGATCCGATCCTGGAGCTGTTCCGCAACACTGCCGCGCTCGCACTGCTGCCCGTGTTCATCCTGATCCTGGGCATCGGCGAGACCTCGAAGGTGGCGCTGGTGATCTACGCGAGCACCTTCCCGATCCTGCTCAACACCATCTCCGGCGTGCGCACGGTGGATCCGCTGCTGGTCAAATCGGCCCGTTCCCTCGGTCTGCCTTCCTACCGCCTGTTCCAGAAGGTGATCCTGCCGGCTGCCGTGCCGACGATTTTCACCGGCATCCGGATGGCCGCGGCCTCGTCGATCCTCGTGCTCATTGCGGCCGAGATGGTCGGCGCCAAAGCAGGTCTCGGCTATCTCATCACCGCCTCGCAACTCAACTTCCAGATCCCGAACATGTATGCCGGCATCGTCGCCATCTCCCTCGTCGGCCTGACCTTCAACGGGATCCTCGTCGCGGTCGAGCGCCGGCTCTCCCGCTGGCGCGCGGACCGGTAGTCCCCTCGTTCCCACACACCCGGATAGGTTGTCATGTCCCAGTCCCCGAAGCAGTTCCACCTCAACGCGTTCCTGATGGGAGTCGGCCACCACGAGGCCGCCTGGCGGCACCCCCGCACCGACGAGCGCCGTGTCCTCGACGTCGCACACTTCCAAGAGCTCGCGCAGATCGCCGAACGCGGCAAGCTCGACTCGGTGTTCTTCGCCGACGGCCTCGCGACCGGTCCCCGCGTCGAACACAACATCCAGGCGGTCTTCGAGCCGATCACCCTGCTGTCCGCGATGGCCGTCGTCACCGAGCGGGTGGGCCTGATCGCCACCGCGTCGACCGGCTACAACGAACCCTTCACTCTCGCCCGCAAGTTCGCCTCGCTCGACCACATCAGCCACGGCCGTGCCGGCTGGAACATCGTGACCTCGGGTGGCGCCGACGAGGCAGCCAACTTCGGCTACGACGAGACCCCCGACCACGCCGGCCGTTACGACCGCGCCGCCGAATTCGTCGACGTCGCCGTCGACCTGTGGGACAGCTGGGACGACGACGCCGTCGAGCTGGACGTCGCCGGCGGCCGGTTCGCCGACCCGGCCAAGGTGCGCACCATCGACCACGACGGTGCCCGGTTCAAGGTGCGCGGCCCACTGAACTCCCCGCGCTCGCCCCAGGGCCGCCCCGTCCTGGTGCAGGCCGGATCTTCGGAGAGCGGTAAGGACTTCGCCGCCCGGTACGCCGAGGCGGTCTTCACCGCGCAGCGCACCCTGGCCGAGGGGCAGGCGTTCTACCGCGATCTGAAGGCGCGGGTGGCCGGGGCGGGGCGGGATCCGCACTCCCTGAAGGTACTCCCCGGGATCGTGCCGTTCATCGGCGACACCGAGGCCGAGGCGAAGGCGCTCGAGCAGGAGTTCACCGACCTGATTTCACCGGCGTACTCGTTGCGTCAGCTCTCGGGGATGGTGGGGGTGGACCTCACCGAACATGCTCTCGACGCACCGCTGCCCCCGTTGCCGCCGCTCGACCGGATCCAGGGCAACAAGAGCCGCTACGAGCTGGTGAAGAACCTCGCCGAGAACGAGCACCTGACCGTGCGCCAGCTCATCGGGAAGCTCGGGGGCGGCCGCGGGCACCGCACCGTCGCCGGCACCCCCGAACAGATCGCCGACGATCTGCAGCTGTGGTTCGACCGCGAAGCCGCCGACGGTTTCAACGTCATGCCGCCCTACCTGCCGGGTGGTCTCGAGGACTTCACCACCCGTGTGGTCCCCATCCTGCAGGAGCGCGGATTGTTCCGCACCGAGTACACGGCCACGACGCTGCGCGGCCACTACGGACTCGACCGCCCAGCCGCCCGCTTCGGGGCTGCGCGGGCTCGAGCGGCGACGGCCTGACTGCGCGGCCCCGCTCGCGCGAAGGCAACCCCGCGCGAGCGGGGCCGGTCCGCGATACTGGGGATCGGCCGGTGGGCGGCGTCGCCGTCACCCGGCCGGCATGCAGGCCCCGACCTCGAAGACAGGAATCCCCCATGCGATTCGGAATGTTCGTCCCCCAGGGCTGGCGGCTCGACCTCGTCGGCATCGAACCCGCCGAGCAGTGGCGGGTGATGCGTGATCTCGCCCGGCGCGCCGACAGCGGACCGTGGGAGTCGATCTGGGTGTACGACCACTTCCACACCGTGCCGCTGCCCACCGACGAGGCCACCCATGAGGCATGGACGCTGGTGTCGGCGTTCGCCGCGGTCACCGAGAAGGTGCGGATCGGGCAGATGTGCACCGCCATGGGCTACCGCAACCCCGCCTACCTGGCGAAGGTCGCCGCGACCGCGGACATCGTCTCCGGCGGCCGCATCGAGATGGGCATCGGCGGCGGATGGTACGAGCACGAATGGCGCGCCTACGGATACGGCTTCCCGTCCGCGCCGGAACGGTTGCGCCGCCTCGACGAGGGTGTGCAGATCTTCCGTCAGGCCTGGACCACCGGCACGGCCACCCTGCACGGCAGGCACTACCAGGTGGACGGTGCCGTCGTGCGGCCGCTGCCGCTGCAGGAGGGCGGCATCCCGTTGTGGATCGCCGGTGGCGGGGAGAAGGTGACGCTGAAGATCGCCGCGAAGTACGCGCAGTACACCAACTTCGACGGCACCCCGGACGGTTTCGCGCACAAGTCGGAGATCCTGCGGGGACACTGTGCCGACGTGGGCACCGATTTCGACGCCATCGTGCGCTCGGCGAACTACAACGTCGCCATCGGCCGCACCGAGGCCGAGGTGCAGGAGCGTCTCGACACGCTGCGGGCCCGGCTCGAACCGTACGTCGGGCCGGAGAAGGCCGACGGTGCGCTCGACGCCTTCCGGGGTCTGCCCGCCGTGGGAACGCCCGAGCAGATCGTCGAGAACTTCACGGCGCTGAAGAAGCAGGGCATGACGTACGCGATCCTCTACTTCCCCGAGGCCGCCTACGACACCTCGGGCATCGAGCTGTTCGAGAAGGAGGTCCTGCCCGAACTGCTCTGACCGGCCCCGCCGATCACATCGGCCATCCGTCGGCCGGTACGCGTGGGTCGTCGGGCAACAGGCCCGCGACCCACGCGTCGTGCCGTACCCCGCGCTGCAATATTCCCCGCCGCTGTACGCCTTCGAAGCGGAAGCCGACGCGGCGGGCCACCGCCGCCGACGCGCGGTGCCCGGCCAGCGCCCGCCACTCGATGCGGTCCAGTTTCAGTCCGTCCGATCGGAAAGCGAAGTCGCACAGCAGGTTCACCGATTCCGTCGCGAGTCCGCGGCCGCGAGCGGCCGGGGCGATCCAGTACCCGATCTCCGCTGCCGATGCGTCCCGCTCGATCAGCCCGATCGTGCCCAGCAGCGGACCGTCGGCGGACGTCCGCACCGCCCATACCGGGCTGTGCGCCGCCCAGCCCGCAGGCACCACGTCGCCGACGAACCGTTGCGCGTCCGCCCGCGTGTAGGGGTCCGGGACCGTCGTCCACCTCGCGATCGACCGGTCCCGGCAGGCGGCCGTGATCGCATCGACGTCGCCCGGCCGGGGCACCGTGAGAACGACGGTGCTTCCGGTGAGGACGACGGGGCGCATGGTCAGCGCAGGTCGGCGGGCAGGTCTTTCGGGTCCAGCACGAGCCGGCGCTCCTCGCTGGCCGCGACCTCGTCCGAGCGGGACAGCTTGCCCTCGAGCACCTTCCACTCGGTCTCGTCGATCGCGGCGGCGGCCTCGCGCAGCACCGACGCGTCCCGGGTGCCCCACGCAATCGGCATCGGGCTGACCATCTGCCATACGCCGCTCGTGTTGCGGGTGGTGCGGTCCGACAGCACCGCGACGGACGGCACGCGCTCGCCGACCCGCACGCGATGTCCCGGTACGGCCGTGACGTCCCGGGCGACCAGGGCGTAGCGGTGGCCGCCGGTCTCCGGCTTGGCAATGTCGACGAGCGCGAGCAGCGTCATCCCCCGCGGCCGGAGTTCGGAGACCACAGCCGGAACCAGCGGGCTGTCCCGGTACAGGTCCTGGATCGCGCCCACCTTGCGCGGAGCCCATACCGCGACCCACGCGGCGGTGAGCGCGGCGACGACAACGACGGCCGCGACGACGAAGGACCACGCCCGGCCGATCAGGATCAGCCATACGGCGGCTGCGGCGAACAGCACCGCCAGCACGATCGCCGACACCCGCAGTCGCCGCACCTCGGCGACGGTCTGGTTCACGGCCTTGGCGTGGGGCAGGTCCACGGGAAAGTCGAAACGACGCACGAGGTCAGCTTATGCGACCGGCCTGCCACGGTGGAGCCCTGTCGGGGCTGTCTGTGGCGTGGTGTCGAGGGGCGTGGTGTCGAGGGGCGTGGTGTCGAGGGACGCTCACCGGGTGGCGGCCCGTACCGCCGCGACCAGCCATGCGACGAGCAGGACCAGCAGGGCGACCACGAGCAGGACCGGAGCCAGCAGCGCGACGAGGACGACGAGGAGGGCCAGCAGGATCTTGGTCCTGGTGCTCAGACCGGAGATCAGACCCTTGACGGCGGCCCACACGGGGTTCTTGCCGGTCAGGGCGGCCTTCGCGCCTTTCAGGACGGCTCTTCTGCTCGCATTGCCCTCGGTGACGGAATCGATGAGCCGGTCCGTCGAGCCGGGGACATCGCGCATCACCGCGTCCAGGCGCTTCCGCACCGCTCGGGTGAGTCGGCGAACGTGGGTCTTCAGCCACTCGACGGCGGCCGCCAAGGGCCGCCGCTTGCGCCGCGGAGCGTGGTCGGCGTGTCCTGTCGATCCCCGGCGTTCCGATACCGCGACCGGCGGACGCTCGGAGGACCGGGGGCGGGAGCCGGTGGACGTATGCGGCTTTTCCCGAGTCCGCGAGCGGGCCTGCCCCTCGGCGGTCTGCGTCCGTGGACGGGTCCGGCGTGTGGCGGTGTCCTGCCTCCGGCCGCGCCGTGGGGCATCCGTACGGGTTCCGGCGGCGCGTCCAGCTCGCCGATCCGGATCCGTCCGCCGTGGCGCAGTCGTGCTCGATTTCGCGGTGCTCGATTTCGCGGTGGCCGATTTCGCGGTGTCCGTCCGCCGTGGCGCAGTCGTGCCCGACCGCGTGGTGGTCGATTTCGCGGTGCCTGTCCGTGCGGTGGTCGACTTCGCGGTGGTCGAGCTCGCGGTGGTCGACCTCGCCGTCGTCGATTTCGCTGTGGCCGGTGCCGCGGTCGTCGATTTCGTGGCGGCCGTCCGTCTGCGGGGCGGTCGTTCCCTGCTGCCGGTCGTTCGGCCGGCGTTGCTGCGGGTGGTCCGTCCCTCTGCTGTGCCCCGTGCACCCATGCATACGGCTACCCCGGGAACGGCCGGCGAAACCCGCCGCGAGAGGTCGAGTCGACTCGAGCAGAATGCGCACAACGGGGCTATCGCACGCAACGGTGACCACTCGTAGTGGGCGGCCTCACACTTCGGTGTAGCAGGGATCACACCGGGCAGCGACCCGGTTCTCGAACCTCCTCCGCACCGTCCCAGACGAAAGCGAGCAGATCATGCTTGTCTTCCTCGGCTTCCTCATGGTCGCCGTCTTCATGTACCTGATCCTGTCCAAGAGGGCCACGCCCGTCGTCGGTCTCATCCTGGTCCCGGTCGCCTTCGGGCTGTTCGCCGGCGCCGGACTCGATCTCGGCGACATGATCATCGACGGCGTCACCGACCTGGCCCCGACCGCGGCGCTGCTGTTCTTCGCAATCATCTTCTTCGGGATCATGATCGACGTCGGCCTGTTCGACCCGCTGGTGCGGCTGATCCTGCGACTCGTGCGCGACGACCCGGCGCGGCTCGTCGTCGGCACGGCGGTGCTGGCGATGATCGTCTCCCTCGACGGCGACGGCTCGACCACGTTCATCATCACGACGTCGGCGATGTTGCCGCTGTACCTGAAGCTGCGGGTGAGCCCCGTGATCCTGACGGTCGTCGCGGGCCTGTCGAACGCGACGATGAACATCATCCCGTGGGGCGGGCCGACGGTCCGTGCCGCCAGCGCCCTGGGCCTGTCCCCGTCGGACGTGTTCGTGCCGATGATCCCCTCGCTGCTCGTGGGCCTCGTCGTCGTGCTCGGCTTCGCGCTGCACCTCGGCGTCATGGAACGCCGGCGTCTCGGCAAGCTGGTGTGGACCGCGGAACCGGTCCTGGCGGGTGTCGGCCGCGGCGGATCGACCGGCTCCGGCGGATCGGGCGGATCCCGAGCGACCGGGACCGGTCCGGGCGCCGACGCCGACGGCGGCGACGACGAGACCGGGAGATTCGCCGCCGCCCTCGATCCGAACCGCGCGACGCTGCGACCGAAGCTGCTGCCGTTCAACGCCCTGCTCACCGTCGCCCTGCTCGTCGTCCTCGGCCTCGACGTCCTGCCCATCCCCGTGCTGTTCATGATCGCCGCCGGTCTGGCGCTGGCGGTGAACTTCCCGCGCGTGGCCGACCAGTCCGAGGCGATCGTCCGGCACTCGTCGAGCATCGTGTCGGTGGTCGCCATGGTGTTCGCCGCGGCCGTGCTGACCGGGGTGTTCCAGGGCACCGGCATGGTGGAGTCGATGGCGCTGTGGCTGACCGGAGTGATCCCGGACGCGCTCGGACCGTTCCTCGCGGTGATCACGGGTGTGCTCAGCATTCCGTTCACGTTCTTCATGACCAACGACGCCTTCTACTTCGGGGTGCTGCCGGTGCTCGCCGAGACCGCCGCCCAGTACGGGATCGAACCGGTCGAGATGGCCCGCGCCTCGATCACCGGCCAGCCCGTACACATGCAGAGCCCGCTCGTGCCCGCGATCCTGCTGCTCGTCACCCTCGCCGGCGTGCAGCTCGCCGACCACCACCGCAAGGTGCTGTGGCGTGCGACGATCGTCTCGCTCACGATGCTGGTCGTGGGCGTCGCACTGGGTCAGATCCCGCTCGGCTGAGCCCGGCGGCGACGTACCGTCGCGGGAAACGGATCGATCGTGTCGGACCCGGAACCACCGGAGGCGTCGTGAGGCTGCGGACCCAGGTGCTGCTGTTGCAGTCCGCCGTCGTCGCGGCGGCCCTCGGGCTGGGATTCGCGGCGTTCGTCACCACCACCGAGCACCGCGTCACCGACGAGCACGGACAACGGGCCCTCGCCGTCGCCCGGACCGTGGCAGTCGATGCCACGGTCCGGGCCGAGGTGGCCCGGCTCGCCGCCGCCGACGACGGGGTCGTCGCACCCGGCAACCCGGAACTCGCCTCCGGTACCGTCCAGCAGGCTGCCGAGGCGGTCCGTGGCGCCACGGGCGCGCTGTTCGTGGTGGTCACGGACGAGCAGGGGCTGCGCCTGGCCCATCCCGACCCCGACCTGCTCGGACTGCGCGTCAGCACCGACCCGGACGAGGTCCTGGCCGGCCGGGAAGTGGTACGTAGCGAGCGCGGCACCCTGGGCGACTCCGTCCGCGCCAAGGTGCCGGTCGTCGCCCCCGGCTCGGACCGGGTCGTGGGCGAGGTCAGCGTCGGCATCGCCACCGACCGCATCCGGTCGGAACTACGCGAGGACGTCGCGCAGGCGTCTCTCGTCGCAGCCGGGGCCCTGGCCTGCGGTGCCGCGGGTTCGGCCCTGCTGGCCCGGCGGTGGAAGCGGCTGACCCTCGGCCTCGAACCCGAGCAGCTGGCCGAGCTGGTCCGCGAGCAGGAGGTCGTGCTCCACGGCATCGGGGAAGGGGTGATCGGTGCCGACACCGAAGGGACGGTCACCGTCGTCAATGCAGAGGCCCGCCGGCTGCTCGACCTACGGGGCGGGGCGGGGGACCGGCTCGAGGACGTCGGCCTGACCCCGCGCCTGCTCGACGTCGCGCGCAGCCCCCGCGACGAGCCGGTGGCGGCGGCCGT
This sequence comes from Rhodococcus indonesiensis, assembly GCF_047782815.1. Lineage (NCBI taxonomy): Bacteria > Bacillati > Actinomycetota > Actinomycetes > Mycobacteriales > Nocardiaceae > Rhodococcus > Rhodococcus indonesiensis. Next base: position 1,152,897 of record NZ_CP180630.1, read on the forward strand.
GGGTGACCGGATCGTCCTCGCCGTGGCGCGTCGCGTCCGGCGCGACGGGCGCGACCTGGGCACCGTGATGTCGGTGCGCGACCGGACCGACGTCGAGAAGCTCACCCGTGAGCTGGACGCCGTGCAGTCGCTGACCACCGCGCTGCGGGCCCAGCGCCACGAGACCGCCAATCGTCTGCATCTGCTCTACGGCCTGCTGCAGCAGGGACGCAGCGTGCAGGCCACCGAGTACCTCGAGCAGCTCCTCGGCGCCGGACCGGCGGGCCGGCCCCTCGAGGGGCTCGACGCCGTCGCCGATCCGTACCTGCACGCCTTTCTCACCGCCAAGGCTGCCCACGCGCGGGAGAGCGGGGTGGCGCTCGTTCTCGGTGAGAACACCTGGGTGCGGGGCACCGTCCGATGCCCCGTGGACGTCACGACCGTGCTGGGCAATCTGCTCGACAACGCGATCGAGGCGGCTCGCGAACACGGGCACGACCCCGCCGAGGTGGAGGTCGAACTCGTCGAGGCCGGCCGCGACCTGCACGTGGCCGTCGCGGACACCGGCGCGGGGATCGCGGCCGGACGGAGCGGGGAGATCTTCGGTGAGGGCGTCACCACCCACGCCGACGGTGCCGTCCCGGGTGGTCGCGGCATGGGCCTGGCCCTGGCGCGGCAGGTGGCCCGGCAGCACGGCGGCGATGTGACCCTCGCCGATCCCGGCGGGCGGCGCACCCCGGACAATCCCACGGGTGGCGCGGTGTTCGTCGCCACCCTGACCGACGTACTCGACGAAGGAGACACCGGATGGGCGGATCCGATCTGACGGTGCTCGTCGTCGACGACGACTTCCGGGTCGCGGAGTTGCACGCGAGCGTGGTGGCCGCGGTCGCCGGGTTCCGGGTGGCGGCGGTCGCCGGCACCCTCGCGGCCGCCCGCGCCGCGGTCCGCGAGACTGCGATCGATCTCGCGCTCGTGGACGTGTACCTGCCGGACGGTTCCGGCATCGGGCTGATCCGAGAACTCGACTGCGACGCATTCGTACTCGGTGCGGCGTCCGAGGGCGCGACGGTGCGGGCCGCGCTGGCCGCCGGCGCCTCGGGCTATCTGGTCAAGCCGTTTCCCAATACCGAACTGGCCCGCCGGTTGTCGGCGTACGCGCAGTACCGGCGTCTGGTAGCCGGAGCCGAACTCACCCAGGCCGAGATCGACTCGGCGCTCGCCGCGCTGCGGCCCGCGCCGTCGGGCACCGCCGACCGGGCGCCCCGTTCGGTGACCAAAGAACTTGTCCTGCAAGCACTCTCGTCGTCGGCGACGCCCATGTCGGCGGGGGAGGTGGCGGTGACGATCGGGGTGTCCCGCGCGACGGCTCAGCGTTATCTCGCCGCGCTCGTCACCAAGGGGCAGCTGCGGATGCAGCTGCGGTACGGCAGCACGGGACGCCCGGAACAGGAGTACCGCCTCCCGGCCGGCTGAACCAGTCAGCCGATGGTGGGCCCGAGCAGATCGTCGGCGTCGGTGATCCGGTACGCATAGCCCTGCTCGGCGAGGAACCGCTGCCGGTGCGCGGCGTACTCGGCGTCGAGGGTGTCGCGCGCGACGACCGAGTAGAAGTGCGCCTGCCCGCCGTCGTGTTTGGGACGCAGCAACCGGCCGAGACGCTGCGCCTCCTCCTGCCGCGAACCGAACGTGCCGGACACCTGCACCGCCACGGAGGCCTCGGGCAGGTCGATCGAGAAGTTCGCGACCTTGGACACGACGAGCACCTTCAGCTCACCGGCGCGGAAGCGGTCGAACAGCTCCTCGCGCTCCTTGTTCCGGGTCGAGCCCTTGATCACCGGGGCGTCCAGCGCCTCGCCCAGCTCGTCGAGCTGATCGAGATACGCGCCGATGATCAGGGTGGGGGAGTCGCGGTGCCGGTCGAGGATCGACTTCACCACCGCGATCTTCGTGTGCGCGGTCGAGCACAACTTGTACCGTTCCTCGGGCTCGGCGACCGCGTATGCCATCCGTTCCGCGTCGGTCAGGGTCACCCGCACCTCGACGCACTCCGCGGGCGCGATCCAGCCCTGCGCCTCGATGTCCTTCCACGGCGCGTCGTAGCGCTTGGGGCCGATCAGCGAGAACACGTCGCCCTCGCGGCCGTCCTCGCGCACGAGCGTCGCAGTGAGGCCGAGCCGGCGCCGGGACTGCAGATCGGCGGTCATCCGGAACACCGGTGCGGGCAGCAGATGCACCTCGTCGTAGATCATCAGCCCCCAGTCGCGGGAGTCGAACAGCTCGAGGTTGCGGTACTCGCCCTTCGACTTGCGGGTGATCACCTGGTAGGTGGCGATGGTGACCGGGCGGATCTCCTTCTTCTCCCCGGAGTACTCGCCGATCTCCTCCTCGGTGAGAGACGTGCGCGCGATCAGTTCGCGCTTCCACTGCCGTCCCGCCACGGTGTTGGTCACCAGGATCAAGGTGGTGGCACCGGCCTTGGCCATCGCGGCCGCACCCACCATCGTCTTGCCCGCGCCGCAGGGCAGCACGACCACACCGGAGCCGCCGGCCCAGAACGAGTCCGCGGCCATCTCCTGGTAGTCCCGCAGATGCCAGGGGTGGGACTCGAAGTCGAGGCTGATCGCGTGCGCCTCCCCGTCGACGTAGCCGGCGAGGTCCTCGGCGGGCCAGCCGACCTTGAGCAGCACCTGCTTGAGCCGGCCGCGCTCGCTCGGATGCACGATCACGGTGTCGTCGTCGATGCGGGCGCCGAGCATCGGGGCGATCTTCTTGTTGCGCATCACCTCCTCGAGCACTGCCCGGTCGAGGCTGACCAGGGTCAGACCGTGCGCGGGGTTCTTCACCAGCTGCAGCCGTCCGTAGCGGGCCATGGTGTCGACGATGTCGACGAGCAGCGGCTGCGGGACGGCGAACCGGGAGTGGGTGACGAGCGCGTCGACGACCTGCTCGGCGTCGTGCCCCGCGGCCCGGGCGTTCCACAACGCCAGGGGGGTGACGCGGTAGGTGTGCACGTGCTCGGGGGCGCGTTCGAGTTCGGCGAACGGAGCGATCGCCTGTCGGGCCTCGTTGGCGAGCGCATGGTCGACTTCGAGGAGCAGGGTCTTGTCGGACTGGACGATCAACGGTCCGTCGGGCACGGACGCCTCCTAGCACGGGAACAGAGAACAACCTCTCCATTCTCCAGGCGGGACGGCCGGGCCGCCACCGCCGCCGTCAGTCGACGAGGGCGACCGTGGTGATGCGGTGCAGCACGAAACTGCGGACCGTGCCCGCGGCCGGGTCGAACGCCTCGAGCTGTCCGCCGCCGACGGCGACCGGATCGACGATGCGATGAGTGGCGACACCCTGCGCGTCGACGTAGCCGATCCGGACGCTGCGCTTGTCGCGCGCGGCGAGCTGCAGCAGTGCCATCGTCGCGGCACCGCCGGTGCGGGAGCCGTCACCACGGACCGTGGTCCCACGCGGGGCGGCCGCGGCCCGGTCCCCGGCGCGCAGCGTGCGGATCAGGTTGTCGAGCTGCTCCCCGGTCGGTGGGGTCGGGCCGGCGTAACGGGGCCGTGCCCGCGGCACCGACACCCGTGCGCCTCGCGGCCGCAGATCGAGCACCGCACCGGTTGCGTCCTCGCCCGCCGGCGCAAATCCCGCACCGCGCAGCTCGGCGAGCACCTCCGCCAGCGGCGCCTGCGAGATCGCGACCGTCGGCGCGACGGCACGCAGGGCGAGGTGGACGGCGACGGGGTGCCGGAGTACCTCGGCCAGCAGCGCGGGGTCGTCGGAGCGGACGAACGAGGCGGCGACCCCGGCGCGGAGCCGGCCGTGACGGCGGGCGACGTCGTCGATCAGGTAGGTCAGCGCCTGGGGGACCGGCGTTCGCGAATGCGTGGCGAACAGGGCGTGCAGGTCGGCGGCGCCGGTGCCGGCATCCAGGGCGCGGCGCACGCCGGCCTCGGTCACCCGGTACACGGTCGCGGCGCCCGCCGACTCGACGTCGGCGACCAGAGCGATGCGGTCCGCGAGTTCGGGTACCAGCGGACCGGGCGCGACCACCGTCAGGTCGGCCTGGACGAGCACGTAGTCGACCGGCTCGGGCAGGACCGCGGCCATCTCGGCGTCGGGGTCGCCGCCGTGCAGCAGCGCCTTACCGGGGGAGGCGAGAGCACCGTGCGCGACGACGGCCAATGCCGTCGCTTCGCGCAGCGTCTCGGCCACCGTGTCACCGCCGAGCCGGGCCGCCCACCGCGGCCGCCGCCAGGCCAGCACGGCTCGTGCCACCTCCGCGTCGGGCGCCGACCCGGGTACCTCGGCGAGCAGCTCGAGCAGCAGACGTCGCTCTCGGGGTGCGGCGGTGGACCGGACCTCGTCGGAGAGTGCGGCGATCGGCTTGTCCGTCGCGTCGCGGCGCCCGACGAGCCACATGCGGCGCGGCGCGTCGAGCCACGCGCCGGCGAGCACGGCCCAGCGCTGCGCGGGGGGTGCGTTCGACCAGCCGTCGGCGGCGGTGGTCGGCGCCCAGTAGTCGTCGACGTCCGTGGTCGGCGCCGGCTGCGGCATGCCCCGCGCGATCAGGCCGGCGGCGGCGAGCACCTCGACGAGCAGCGCGGCGAGCTGCTCGTCCACGTCGACCGTCTTGGCGAGGCGACGCAGTTCCCGCACCCCGAGACCCCCGGACTTGAGAGCGGGAGCGGGGAGGGCTCCGAGCGCGTCGATCAGGTTCTCGCAGTGCCGCAGCAGCTCGAGGGCGGCACCCGCCGCGGTGGCGTTGACGTCGGCGACGACGTGCGTCGCGGGCAGCGGCCGGGGCGGGGTGAGGGTGGCGGGGTCGAACGGCGCCTCCTCGCGCAGCGCCTGACCGACGCGGTGCGGCAGCTCGACGGTCTCGTCGTCGAGCCGGATCAGCAGCCCGGCCGCGATCAGGCGCTGCACGGGCCGGTCGGCGGGGGTGCCGGGGGCGGCGTCGCGGGTCCGCCCGACGGGGGAGGTGCGCGCCAGCGTGTCGAGCAGGCTGCGCCGGGCCGGGTCGAGGCCGGCGAGGACGGTACCGAGTTCGTCGGGCAGCTGGTCGGGGTCGGGGCCGCGGCCGAGGCGCCACGGCACCGTCGCGGCGGCGGCCTCGACGACCCGCAGCCCGTCGGCCGGGCCCCACACGAAGGAGAGCCGGCGCAGGGCCTCGAGGGAACGGTCGACGTTCTTGGCGGTGACACGACCGGAGAGGGAGTCGAGCAGAGCGCGTCGCGTGACGGGCTCCCGGTCGGCCCCCAGCCGGGTCAGGGCCTCGACCACCCCGAAGTCGAGGACGGAGAGCTCGTCGGCGGCGCGGAACACCGAAGCACGCTGCTGTGCGCGGCCGGCCAGGACGGTCATCGTGGCGGGTGGCGGGACCACCAGGTCGGGGCGGGCGCGCAGCAACTCGCCGAGGTCGGCGTCGCGGCGGTCGGCGAGCCAGCGGGCGAGTGACTCCGGGCCGGTCTCCGGCGCGGCGGGGTCGGTGGCGGTCATCGACACCAAGATTAGAGACCTGAAGTGGCTGTCCGTGAACCTGCCTGCCAAAATGAGCGCATGGCTGACAATTCGAAGAAGCAGTACGTCGATCCGGGGTGGCCCAAGGTGGCGGACGGGGACCATGCCGTCACCGAGTTGTCCTCGACTCGTTCCGGCCCGCTGTCCCCGTACGGTGAGGAGATGGAGTTCCCGCTGCCCGTCGACGCCCTCCCGTACACCCATCCCCGCACCGTCATCAACCGCTGATCCGGATTGCGAAAGAGCCCCGCACCTGCAGGTGCGGGGCTCTTTCGTGCGGCTGTGCCGGGTGTCAGCTCGGCAGGGCGGCGTTGACCGCGTCGACGAGGTTCTGGTCGACGGCGATGCCGGCCTGGCGCAGGGCGTCGAGACCCTGTTCGAAACCGGCCCGCAGGCCCTGGGCCTCGGCGGGCAGCGCAGGCACCTCGGGTGCCTCGGGGGCGGCCTCGACGACCGGGGTGTTCTGGACGGTGCCGGCGCTCGTGGACGGCGCGCTGCGCTGCGTCGGCGCACTGCTCAGGCCGAGGCTCGAGGAGCAGGACGGCCATGCGCCCCAGCCCTGGCCGGCCAGCACTCGCTCGGCGACGACGATCTGCTCTTCACGGCTGGCCTGGTTGGCGGTCGCGGCGTACTCGCCGCCGCCGTAGGCGTTCCACGTGCTGGGGGAGAACTGCAGGCCACCCTGGTAGCCGTTGCCGGTGTTGATGCCCCAGTTGCCGCCGGACTCGCACTGCGCGAGGCGATCCCAGTCGGAGTCGGGAGCGGCGTTGGCGGTGCCGCTGAAGGCGACGCCCGTGACGCCGAGAACGGCGCTGGTCAGCGCGAACTTGGCGACGGTGCGGCCGGTGTTGGTGGGTTTGCGATGGCGTCCGCTCATGTCGGCTCCGGTTCCTCTCCGTACGCGCCTGCGAGGTCAGCTGTCGGGTTCGGGCTGAAGAGGTAGCCCGGCCTCCTCGCCGGTGGGCGATTCGGCTTCACCCCGAGGACCGTCGCCGTGGCGACGATCCGGGTGCCTCCTGGGAATCGGTGTTCCCTGGGAGACCGTGTGGGTCCCCCGCTTCCTGCTCCCGTGGATCGTTCGTCGGGACACCGGGATTCCGCGGAGCAGGATTTGGCGCGACGGACCCGGGGTGGCCGAACCAACCGGCCGGACACGACGGTAACGGCTCGGGACGGTGATTGTCACCAATTGATAACGCCGGGCGTCGCACGCACGATGCAGAGGTGGCCGGTGTGGCGCGATGAAGTCGCAGGTAGGGCCGAAAGTCCATCGCCGGTTCCGGTCTGCGACCTCCCCGTTATTCCCGCGTTATGTGAGGAACGTCACACGTAACCCGGCCGGTTGTCCACCGGGACGATGTCCTTCCCGAGCGGCATCAGCGAGATCGGCACCATCTTCAGATTCGCGAGCGCCAGCGGGATGCCGATGATCGTGATCGCCATCGCGATCGCCGTCACGACGTGCCCCAGGGCGAGCCAGATGCCGGCGACGACCACCCAGATCACGTTGCCGATCAGCGAACCCGCCCCCGCTGTGGGCTTGTCCACCACCGTCTTGCCGAACGGCCACAGCGCGTACACGCCGATGCGGAACGCCGCGATGCCGAACGGGATGGTGATGATCAGCACGAAGCAGATCAGGCCCGCCACGAAGTACCCCAGCGCCAGCCACAGGCCGCCGAAGACCAGCCAGATGATGTTGAGCAGAATCCTCACGTGCGGTCCCTTCCGCGGGCGCGCCGGCCGGAGCGCAGCGCGAAGGTCAAGGCCAGCACGAAACCGAGCGGCCAGGCGAGAGTCAGCAGATACAGGACCAGGCCCGGCCGGCCGTCGGTGACGACGGGGGTCAGGAAGATCGCCACGACGGCGACGACCCCGACCGCGAAGCAGGCCAGCGCGGCCTTGAGCAGGCCGTTGCCCGGTACGGAAGAACTGGAGGTACCCACGCGTTCCACCGTAGTGCTTCCGCGGCCCGGCGCGCCTTCGCCGGACTTTCGGAAGCGGACTCCGCCACGGGTACACTGACGCATGTCTGCGCGTCCCGCACTCGAAGCGGGGCGCGTTGTTTTGCATATCCACTCGTGCCCTGCGGGGCACGGCTGTCGAGGAGCGGGTGAACGCAGTGCCTACCGGCAAGGTGAAGTGGTACGACGTGGAGAAGGGCTTCGGCTTCCTGTCCCAGGAGGAGGGCGAGGACGTCTACGTACGCGCGTCCGCGCTCCCGGCCGGGGTCGAGGGCCTCAAGCCGGGGCAGCGGGTCGAGTTCGGCATGGCCGCGGGCCGCCGCGGGCCGCAGGCCCTCAGTCTGAAACTGCTCGAGCCGTTGCCGTCGGTCCGTCAGGGTGGCCGGCGCGAGGCGGCCCCCCAGAAGCGGCACACCCCCGACGAACTGCACGGCATGGTCGAGGACATGATCAAGCTCCTCGAGGCCACCGTGCAGCCGGAGCTGCGCAGGGGCCGTCATCCCGAGCGCAAGACCGCCCAGCGGATCTCCGAGGTCATGCGCGCCGTCGCGCGCGAACTCGACGCCTGACGCCTGAGCGAGAGGGGCCTTCCGGTGCAGCACCGGAAGGCCCCTCTCGCGTGCGCTGTGGCTCGGAACGCGTGCGCGTTGTGGCTCGGAACGCGTGCGCGTTGTGGCTCAGAACGTCTGGATGGCCCAGACCGGCGCCTGCTCCCCGGTCGCGGGCAGCTGCAGCACCACGTTCAGCAACTGCGCTCCGGGATCGGACGGCACCGTCACGGCACGGGCCTGACCGGGCGTGTAGTCACGGAACCCCTCGAAGATCTCACCGGTGCGCGGATCGCCGTAGGTGACGTTGAGCCGCCAGTCGGACTCCGCGATCTCCGACGGCAGCGACAACTGCAGCGGCATGCCGGCCGGGACCTCGAGCATCACCGCCTCCAGGCCGGCGCACGTGCCGTCGGCGCTGCACAGGCCGGGATCGACCGTGACCGTACGGCCCTGCGCATACGCCGTCACCGTGGGCAGGCTCGGCGGTGCCGACCGGACGAGGGAGACCACGACCGCGGTGAGCCCGCCGATCGCGATCAGCGCCACGACCACCAGGATCGCGATCGTCTTCTTCGTCCGGGGGTGCAGTCTCATCGGGTTCCGTTTCTCGTCGTACGTCCGCCTGGCCGCGGGATGCGACCGGTGGTCTCCTGGGTGGCGTGTTCCGGGCGTTTGCCTCCGAAGCCCGGAACGACGGTGCCTCCACGGTAGGTGAGGATCGTCTGCGTCAGCCCGAGGGCCAGCACGACCGTGATCACGGTGAACCCGAGCCAGTACTCGGTGGGCAGCAGCACCCCCAGCGCCCCACCGAACACCCAGCTCAGTTGCAGCACCGTCTCCGAACGACCGAACCCGGACGCGATGGACTCCTCCGGGAGGTCCTGCTGCAGGGACGCATCCAGCGACACCTTCGCCAGGGCGCTCGCGCAGGCCCCCACCAGCGCCACCAGCGCCGCGGTGAACAGGCTGCCCGTCGCGGCGGCCAGCGCCGCGACCACCGTCACGGCCGCGGTGCAGCGCACCACGATCAAGGCCGGCCGGCCCAGGGTGAGTCGCGCGCCGGTCGCGTTGCCGGTGAAGTTGCCGACGGCGGCGGCGGCGCCGACCAGGCCCAGCATCGCGGCCTGGACCAAGGGCTCGTGCTCGGTCCTCGACTTGGCGACGAAGGCGATGAACAAGGTCAGGAAACCGGTGAGCACCCGGATCGTGCCGTTACCCCACAGTCCGGTGAGCACGGCCCGTCCCAGCGGCTGGCGACGGCCCTTCCCGCCGCCGGTGGCGCGCCCGGGTGCCGCGACCACTTCGGTGCGGGCCTCGGCACCGTGATACGACAGCGTGGCCGGCACCTCACCCTCGGTGACCTCCACCCACGAGGGGATCCGCATGCTCAGGTACGCGCCGAACGCGGTGATGGCGGCACACAGCCACAGGGCCCCGGACGAGCCGAACAACCAGGCCGCGGCGGCGGCGACCGCCCCGGCGCCCATCGTGCCGCCCACCAGGCCGAAGACCGTCAGCCGCGAGTTCACCCGGACGAGATCGATCTCGGGTGGCAGCACCCGCGGTGTCACCGCCGACTTGAGCACGGCGAACGATTTGGACAGCACCATCATCGCGAGGGCGGCGGGGTACAGGCCCCAGCTGTCGAAGTTGAACACCAGCACCACCGCGAGCACGGTGCGGGCTGCGAACGAGGTCGCCAGCGCCAGCCGACGACCGTGCTGCAACCGGTCGAGCAGCGGGCCGATCAGCGGGGCGATCACCGCGAAGGGGGCGATCGTGATGAGCAGATACAGGGCGACCTTGGTCTTGTCCTCACCCGTCGCCGCGGAGAAGAACAGGGTGTTCGCCAGGGCCACGGCGACCGCGGCGTCGCTGGCGAAGTTCGCCATCGTCGCGTAGGTCAGGGCCGTCAGGCCCGAGCGGTCCGCGCCGTCCGCCGTGGCGGCCCGGCGGAACGTCGCGATGCCCTTGCTCGTCAGCTCCCGGCTGCGTAGCGCCGCGACGCGCGTGACCGTGAGCTTGCGCGGCATCCGCGGGGCCCGTGGGGCGTCGGCCCGCTCGCCGCGGGACGTGTCGTCGCCCCGGTGCCGGCGGGCGTCCTCGACCGGGTGCAGCGGTGGCAGGGGAGTGCGCCGCGCGGACGTGCGCCGCGGCGGCGGATAGTTGCCGTTGCCGGGGTGCGGGGCCCGGGCCGACGGGCGGGGGCGACCGCCGACGTCGGCACGACGGTCCGCGTCGTCGTGCGCGCGTTCCTCGTCCGAATCGGTCACGGCACAATTCTGTCGCACCGGGCGGATCGGCGTTCGTCGACGTACCCCACCGGTGCCGCGGTCACGGCACGAACCGCACCTCGAACATCGACGGCCAGTACTTGCCGGTGACGAGGAAGCGATCGGTACCGGGCAGGTGGGCGATTCCGTTGAGCACGTCGATGCGCTCGCGCCGGCCTTCGGTCAGGTGTTCGCGCAGTGCTCCGGCGTCCACCACGGCGGTCACCCGGCCCTCGTCCGGGTCGATGCGCAGGATCTCGTCGGTCTTCCACACGTTCGCGTACACCGCACCGTCGTCGGTGCACTCGAGTTCGTTGAGCCGGGTGGCGGCGCTGCCCTCACGCAGTACCGTGACCCGGCCCGTCTCGGCGAAGGTCCCGGGGTGCCGGAACGTCAGTTCCGCCGTGCCGTCGCTCATCACCAGCCGGTCGTTCTGTGCACACAGTCCCCAGCCCTCCCCGTCGTAGCCGGCGCGGCCGCGTTCGGCCAGGGTGTCCCGGTCCCGAGCGATCGCGACCCCGTCCTGCCACGTCAGCTGCCACACGGTGGCGCCGGCGACCGTGATGCCTTCGCCGAACATGTCGTCCGGCACGGGGACCCGGACCCGTTCGGCGCCGGTGGCCAGCGACCGCGCCGCGATCCACGATCGGCCGGACAGGCCGGTGCCCTCGAGCAGTTCGTCGCCGGACACCTCGAGACCCTGAGTGAACGCGGCAGGATCGTGCGGGTACACGGCCACGACTTCGGTGCGCAGCCGCTCGACCGGCGGCCCGGGATCCGCCGGGGCGGAGCCGCACGCGGCGGCCGCCACACCGGCCACGACCGCGGCCGCGACCGCGGCTGCGACGGAGAGCGGACGTCGGCGCATGCCCACATGATGGCAGCCGAGGCTCGCGGCGACGGTTCCGTGCGGCAGAATGGGCTCCGTGAGTGGTGTGCCTTCCTCAGTTGCTTCCGGCTCCGCGTCCGCCTCTACCGAACAGCTCGTCCAGCCTCGGCTGGCCGACGCCGTCGACGTCGCGCGGGCCGCGCTGCTGGACGCCGGTGAGACCGGCGTCGGCGCGTACCTGGGCGTCGCCGCCGAGGACGACTGCGCCGCCACCCACCGGTTCGCCGCGGACCTGCCCGGGTACCGGGGCTGGCAGTGGGCGGTCGTCGTCGCCGCCGCGCCCGGCTCGGATCGGGTGACGGTGAGCGAACTGGCGTTGCTGCCCGGACCGGACGCCCTCGTCGCGCCCCGGTGGGTGCCGTGGAACGAGCGGATCCGGCCCGGTGACCTCGGCCCCGGCGATCTGCTCGCCCCGCCGGCCGGGGATCCGCGCCTCGTGCCGGGCTATGTCGCCACCGGCGATCCCGAGATCGACGAGACGGCCGGCGAGATCGGCCTCGGCCGCAAACAGGTCATGAGCCTCGAGGGACGTCTCGAGGCGGCCCAGCGCTGGCACGACGGCGACTACGGTCCGGAGTCGGAGATGGCCAAGGCGGCGCCCTCGACGTGCCGGCTGTGCGGGTTCTACCTTCCCCTCGCGGGTTCCCTGCGCGCGGCGTTCGGGGTGTGCGGCAACGAGTTCGCTGCCGACGGCCACGTGGTGCATTCGGGGTACGGGTGTGGAGCCCATTCGGACACCACCCTGCCGACCGGCGCCGGGTCCCCGGTCCACGAGCCCTACGACGACTCCGCTGTCGAGGTCGTCGCCCTGCCGCCCGCCGGCGAAGGTGCGCAGGCACAGGCCCGGCCCGGCGCGGACGACCGTGACGGCGTCCCCGTGGTGGTCGACCGCGAGGCCGCGGCGGAGAACGAGACTGCCGGCACCGGGACCGCGGAGAACACCGGGACCGCGGAGTCCACCGGGACCGCCGCGGTCGAGCCGCCGGAACAGACCGACTGACGATGCCGCGCCCCGACCCCTTCGGGACAGCGGCGCTGCGCGAGGGCATCCTGCTGGCCTGGGCGTCGTCCCCGACCCGGCTGCGGGAGGACGCCGCCACCGAGGCCGACCTCGTCCGGGCCGGCTACCGGAACCGGGTGCTGACCGAACTCGCGCAGAATGCGGCCGACGCCGCTGCGCGCGCGGGCGTGCCGGGGGCGCTGTGCCTGTGGCGGGACGGCGACGACCTGCACGTCGCGAACACCGGCGCGGTGCTCGACGAGACCGGCGTGCAGGCGTTGACGGCACTGCGCGCCTCGAGCAAGACGAGCGGGGTCGGCCGGTTCGGGGTCGGGTTCACCGCCGTCGCCGCGGTCAGCGCGGACATCGAGATCCGTTCGCGTTCCGGCTCGATCCACTTCTCCGCCGAACGCACCCGGGACGCGCTCGCCGACCGCGACCTGCCCGTCCCGGAGTCCGGCGTTCCGGTGCTGCGTCTCGCCTGGCCGGTGCCCTCGCCGCCCGCACCGGGCTGGGACACCGAGGTGGTGCTGCGGCTGCGTGCCGGCATCGACGCCGACGCGCTGCTCGGCGGGTTCGCCACGGAGGCCGTCGACCTGCTCCTCGAGCTGCCCGCCCTGACCACCGTCACGGTCGGCGATCGCGCGCTCACCCGCACCTGCACCGACACCGAGTCCGGACTGCGCGTCGTTGCCGTGGGGGAGCGGACCTGGTGGGAGTACGCGGGCCCGCACGCCCGCTGGATCGTTCCGGTCGTGGACGGGGTGCCGGTACCGGTGTCACAGGACGTGCTGCGTGCTCCCACCCGCTCGGACGAGGAACTCTCGCTGCCCGCGCTGGTGATCGCCGACGTGCCCATGCAACCCGACCGGCGCCGCCTGCTCCCCGGCGCCCCCGTGGCCGGACTCGCCCGCGGGTACGCCGACTTCGTCGCGGCCCTGCCCCCGCGGCAGCGGCCGTCGATGGTTCCGGTTCCCGGTTTCGCGCGCAGCGAGGTCGACGCGCTGCTGCGGGAGGCCGTGCTGCAGGAGCTGCGCGCGCATCCGTGGCTGCCCCCGGCCGACGGTGGCGACGATCTGCTCCCGGACCGCGCCGCTGCGCTGACCGGTCTGACCGACGAACTCGCCGGTGTTCTCGCCGACGTCGTGCCCGGCCTGATCCGGCCCGATCTGTGCGGACCGCGGCACGCGGCGGCGCTCGGTGCCGTCGACGTGCACCGGCTCGGGCCGGCGCGGATCGCCGAGCTGCTCGCCGGTGTCGAGCGTGAGCCCGCGTGGTGGCACCGGCTGTACGAGGCGCTCACCCCGTTGGTCGTCGACGCGGTGGTCGCCGAGGAACTCGCCGCGATCCCGGTTCCGCTGTCGGACGGGCGCACCGTGACCGGGCCGAGGACCGTCGTGCTGGGCACGGACGTCGGGCCGCTGCGGCTGCCGTGGATGCGTCTCGTGCATCCGGACGCTGCGCACCCGCTGCTCACCCGGCTCGGCGCCGGCACGGTCACGGCGGCGGATCTGCTCGCGGATCCGGCGCTGCTCGCGGCGGTCGAGGACGTCGACGCCGCAGACTCCGAGGCGACGGCGGAACTGGCGGAGGTAGTGCTCCGGCTGGCCGCGCAGGTACCGGCCGGGGCGGTGCCCCGGGAGCTCGGAGCGCTGCTGCTGCCCGACGTCGACGGTGAACTCGTGCCCGCGGACGAACTGTTGCTGCCGGAGGCGCCCCTCGCCGAGGTGCTGTTGGCGGACGCGCCGTTCGCCACCCTCGATCCGCAGGTGGCCGAACGGTACGACGTCGACGCGCTGCGGGCGGTCGGCGTGGGATGGGGCTTCACCGTGCTGCGCGCCGAACTGCCCACCGGTCCCGATCACGACCTGCCCGACGAGGAACAGTGGTGGGAAACCCTCGACGGGGACCCCGAACTGCTCGTGGCCGTGCGCGATCTCGACCTGGTCGACGATGCGTGCTGGGACCGGGCCCTGTCGCTCCTCGTCGCCGATCCCGGCACTGCCGCGGGCCTCGACGACCGTCGCGGCTACACCGCCTGGTGGCTGCGTACCTTCGCGACGCTGGACGGCCGGACCCTCGGGCATCTGCGTGCCCCCGACGACGACGCGTTCGCCGGGCTGCTCGACCCCTGCCCGCACCCGGAGGCGGACCGTCTGCGGTCGTGTCTGGCCGCGACGGACGTCGAGAGCACCGAGACCGCCGCGCTGCTCCTCGACCTCCTCGCCGATCCCCGCCGCACCCCCGCCCCGGCCGTCACCGCCCACGCCCACGCCGCCCTGACCGCGGCGAGCGCCACCGGCGTACTCGACCTCGACGACCTGCACCTGCCCGACGCCGTCCGCAGTCTCGCCGGGACGACCGTCGATGCCGCGCACGCACTGGTCCTGGACCGGCCGTGGCTTGCCGCCGTGATTCCCGCCGACCGGCTCGTGCTCGGGACCCTGCCCACCGCGCCGGTCCTCGCCGACCTCCTCGACGTGCCCCTCGCCTCGGCCGAGGTGTCCGGCCACGTCACGGGCCCGGGTCGCGCGACCGAATGGCGGAACGAGCCGGCCGCGGTGCTCGCGGCGGCCGCCGCGGGGCGGACGCTGCCGCGCGGACCGCTCGTCGTGCACGAGCGGCTGACCGTGCGCTGCTCGGGCGCGGTCACCGGCGAGCACGAGGTCGCGTGGTGGGTGGACGGCAGCGGCACGACGCACTGCACCGCGCCGGGACTGGCCGCCGCCGTCGCGGCGCTCTCGCCGGTGGAGGCGCGATGAGTATCGACACGACGACCCTCGAGGGTGTGGTGGAGCTGCGCGAGCCCACGCTGACCGCCCTCGTCACCGCCGTCACCCACTCGGGAGGCATGACCGCGATCGCCGTCGTCACGGCGGCGCTGACGGTGCTGATGCTGCGCGCAGGCCGCCGCGACGATGCGCTGCTGCTGTCCGCGACGATCCTGACGGGCTGGCCGTTGATGAGCCTGCTCAAACTGCAGTTCGGCCGCGAACGTCCCCCGCAGCCCGAACGCCTGATCGACCTGACCACCCACTCGTTCCCGTCCGGGCACGCCATGATGACCGCGATGCTGGCGACGGTGCTCGCCGCCGTGATCGCCCGCCGGTCGCCGCCCCGCAGCCATCGGGCGCTCGTGGCGTACTGCGCTCTCGGCGCCTACACGCTCGCGGTCGGACTCTCGCGGGTCTACCTCGCGGCGCACTGGCTGACCGACGTCGTCGCCGGGTGGGTGCTGGGGTCGCTGTGGGCGTTGCTGTGGGTGGGGTTGATCACGCGGGTGCGGGCCCGGCTGTCACCCCGGCCGTGACACCGGGCGGCACGGCCCCTCGTCAGTCGAGTCCGACCTGCGCGCCGCGCCGGCCCAGCCGCGCGGCCCGGCGCTGCACGAGGAACACGGTGAAACCCAAGAGTCCCACGACGATTCCCGCTACGCACACGGGCAGGGCGGCCGACCACCGGTCGCCCGCGACGAGCACGACGATCGTCGCGACCGTCCACAGCGCCGTGCCGATCGCCAGTGCGGGACGGGGGTCGGCGAGGCGCCGGGTCCGCTCGGCGACCGTGTGTGCGTCGTTCACGATTTCAGGCTAGTCCAGCCCGATTGCAATAATCTCCCGTTGCGACGCACCCCCACCCCAGAGCGGAAGTCGATATGGCCCAATCCTCAGAGCGGAAGTCCGGCACGGCGACCGGCACCTCCTTCCTCGACACCTACTTCAAGATCACCGAACGGGGATCGACGGTCTCGCGGGAGGTGCGCGGTGGTGTCGTCACGTTCGTCGCGATGGCCTACATCGTGGTACTCAATCCGCTGATCCTGGGCAGCTTCTCCCCGGACGACGCCACGGCCAAGGTCGACGTGCTCGGCAACATCCTGCCCGTCAACCAGGTCGCGGCCGTCACCGCGCTGGTGGCCGGACTGATGAGCATCGTCTTCGGCATCGTCGCCAACTATCCTTTCGCCATCGCGGCCGGCCTGGGCATCAACACCCTGCTGGCGGTCACCATCGCGCCCCAGGTCACCTGGCCCGAAGCGATGGGCCTCGTGGTGATCGACGGCATCATCATCGTGATTCTCGCTGTCACCGGTTTCCGCACCGCGGTGTTCAACGCGATCCCGCCCGAACTGAAGGCCGCCATCGCGGCCGGTATCGGCGCGTTCATCGCCCTGATCGGCATGGTCGACGCCGGATTCGTGCGCCGCCTGCCGGACGCGGCCGGCACCACCGTCCCCGTCGGGCTGGGCATCGACGGTTCGATCGCCTCGTGGCCGACCGCGGTGTTCGTGTTCGGTGTGCTGCTCATGGGGGTGCTCGTCGTGCGCCGGGTGCCCGGCGGTCTGCTCATCGGCATCGTCGCGACCACGGTGGTCGCGGCGATCGTCGAAGCGGTCGCCGGGGTCGGGCCGTCGCAGGGCACCGACCCGAAGGGCTGGAACCTGAGCACCCCGGAGGTGCCCGAGAAGGTCGCCGGCGTGCCGGATCTGAGCCTGGTGGGCAATGTCGACCTCTTCGGTGCGTTCACCCGGATCGGCGTGATCGCCGCGACCCTGCTCGTGTTCACCCTCGTCCTCGCCAACTTCTTCGACGCGATGGGCACGATGACCGGCCTGGGTAAGGAAGCCGGCCTCACCGACAAGGACGGCAACCTGCCCGGCATCGGCCGTGCCCTCGTCGTCGAGGGCACGGGGGCCATCGCCGGCGGTGTGGGCTCCGCGTCGTCGAACACGGTGTTCGTCGAGTCGGCCTCCGGCATCGCCGAGGGGGCGCGCACCGGTCTGGCAAACGTGGTGACCGGCGTGCTGTTCCTCGCCGCGATGTTCCTCACCCCGCTCTACGAGATGGTGCCCGTCGAGGCCGCCGCTCCGGCTCTCGTGGTGGTCGGCGCCCTCATGATCGGGCAGGTCCGCGACATCGACTTCACCCAGTTCGCCATCGCGTTGCCCGCGTTCCTCACGATCGTCGTCATGCCGTTCACGTACTCGATCGCCAACGGCATCGGCGTCGGCTTCATCACGTGGGTCGTCCTGCACGCCGCGGCCGGGAAGGCGCGGTCGGTGCACCCGTTGCTGTGGGTGGTGGCGGGCTTGTTCGTCGCCTACTTCGCGGTGGACCCGATCACCGAACTGCTCACCTGACATGCGGCGCGATGTGTCCGGTCGGTCCCGTATTGTGCACGCCATGACATCGGAACATCGCACGCTCGCCGGCGACCTCTCGTTGGCAGTCGTGCGCCTGACGCGCCATTTGCGGGGGCGGCGCTCCGATTCCCGGGTGTCCCTGACTCAGCTGTCGGCCATGAGCACGCTGAGGCAGGAGGGAGCGATGACCCCCGGTGTGCTGGCCGCACGCGAGAAGGTCCAGCCGCCGTCCATGACGCGGGTGATCGCCTCGCTCGACGAGCTCGGGCTCGTCGAGCGGACCCCGCATCCCACGGACGGCCGGCAGATCATCGTCTCGCTCTCGGATGCGGGCCGGGCACTGCTGATCGACGAACAGCAGGCCCGCGAGGCGTGGCTGACCGAACGCCTCGCCACCTTGGACGAGGCCAGCCTCGCCACGCTCGGGGACGCGGTGGAGATCATCAACAAGCTGGTCAGCGAAGCGGAATGAGCCGATCCCGGTCCTCGTGGCCGGGGTGTGTTCGGTGAACCCGTCGACGGGTCCGCGACGTGGCCTGGGAGAATCGACGGCGTGGTGCACATCGTCGACATCGAGGATCCCGCCGACCCCCGGCTGGGCGACTTCCGAGACCTCAACTCGTCGGATCGCCGGCCCGACCTGCCGGCCGGCAAGGGACTGGTGATCGCGGAGGGCGTGCTCGTCGTCCAGCGGATGCTCGACTCGCGGTTCACCCCCGGCAGCCTGCTCGGGGTGGATCGTCGTCTCGGTGAACTCGCCGACGACCTGCGCGACGTCGACGTGCCGTTCTACCGCACCTCGGCCGAGGTCATGGCTGAGGTCGTCGGCTTCCACCTCAACCGCGGGGTGCTCGCCGCGGCGCACCGGCCACCGGCGCTCGACCTCGACGACGTCCTGGAGAAAGCCACCACCGTGGCGGTGCTCGAGGGTGTCAACGACCACGAGAACCTCGGCTCGATGTTCCGCAACGCCGCCGGCCTCGGTGTCGATGCCGTCGTGTTCGGCAAGGGCTGCGCCGACCCGCTGTACCGACGGTCGGTGCGGGTCTCGATGGGCCATGTGCTGCGAGTGCCGTTCGCGCACGCCGAACGGTGGCCGCACGATCTGGACCGGCTGCGGGGGCGCGGCTTCCAGCTCATCTCGCTCACCCCGAATCCCGAGGCCGTGCCGCTGGCCGAGGCGATGACGGGGGAGAAGGTCGCGCTGCTCCTCGGTGCCGAGGGTCCGGGGCTGACCGAGCACGCGATGCGCGCGACGGACGTGCGGGCGCGCATTCCGATGGCTCCGGGCACCGACTCGCTCAACGTCGCCACGGCCGCGGCGATGGCGTTCTACGAGCGGGTACGGATCCCGCGGTGATCGCGCCCCCGCGCGCCCCGTCGACACCGTGGTCGACGGGGCTGACGCTGACGGGTTTCGCCCTCGTCGTCACGGTGGTGACGATCGTGGCGTTCGGGCTCGAACTCGGGCGCGTGCACCCACTGCTCGCGGTGATCGTCAACCTCGTCGTCGCCGCCGGGATCGCCCCCACCCTGTGGTGGTGGCGTCGGGTACCGCTGTGGCGGTGGATCGCCGCCGGTGTCGCCGCCGGTGTCCCGGTCGGCTGGATTGCACTGCTCGCCGCGGCGGCGTTCTGAGCCGATCCACAGCCGCGAACGAATCTGCCAGCCGCACCGGCTATTCCGCGCGCGTACGTCCGGACAGTGCGCGGCCGGGCGCGGAGATCCGGCGCGGCCACCACCGCCGTCGTGCGGGCCGGGCGCCCGGCGCGTCCCGGTCGGTGGGCGGCCGCTCGCCCTCGCGGTACAGCTCGAAGCCCCACACTTCGATCTCGTGGGGGTCGAGCTCGCCGTCGGCGCGGCCCGTGTAGCGGAACCCGAGCCACGCGGCGTTGGCGGCCTCGGCGAACCGGCGGGGGTGGAACGGCAGCGCCTCGGGGTGGGGCAGCACGTCCAGTGGCCAGCGGATGGGGAACTCCCCGCCCCAGAACGGCCGCTCCCACACGAACGGCAGCCCGTCGTCCTCGACGATGTCGACGGGCGTGGCGTCGAACGCTCGTCGCAGCGTGCCGCGCCGCCAGGCACCGACGGCGCCGCGTGCCCCGGCGGGATCCGACACGACGAGATAGGTGTTCTCGGACGCGACGGTGTGCCTCCAGCGTTCGGGCAGCTGTGACGGACGCGTGGCCGCAAGGTCCGGACTGCACACCACCGTCACACCCGGGAAGCTGCCCACGTAGACCCGGCCGGCGGCCCCGGTCGCGGCCTGCGCGAGCGGCACCCGGCCCAGCGGCTCGGACGACAGTCCCGGATGCAGCCGGCCGACGAGTGCGTGGGCCGTCGTGCAATCGGCCCGCGCATCACGCAGCACCTCGCCGGGGTCGGGGGCGTCGACGTACCAGATGGTCGACACCGTCGCGGCCGCCATCGGTGGGTCCGGCTCTCAGCCGCGCCCGTTGCTGCGCACGCCGAGCAGCACGTCGTCCCACGAGGGCAGGGCAGGCTTGCCGCGCTTGTCCTTACCCGGATTCTGCTGCGGCGCCAGCTTCGGCCGGTCCTCGTCCACGGCGGGGTCGGGCAGGCTCGCCGCCGCGGGACGGACCTCCTCGACCTCCGCGTCGATGACCGCGGGCGGCGGATCGAGAGTGAGCGTCTCGGCGACGACGTCCTCCCGGTCGGACCCGTCGTTGTCTCCGGTGTCGTCGACGTCGCGCGCCGTGTACACCGGCGTGAGGCAGCGCAGCGGCCGCCCGCAGTCCGGATCGATCAGCTCCGTGGCGGTGTCGTCGAGCGGGAGGATCGTGCCGCCGTGGGCGTCGGGCTGGTAGCGCCAGTGCGCGGCGTTGGTGGACCGGCCGGCGTCCCACTGCAATTGAGCCACCCAGTGACCCTCGTCGTCGCGCCACGCGTCCCAGGTGGCGGCGTCGATGCTGTGCCCGCGGGCCCGGAAGGCCTGGGCGACGATCTCGGCGAGGGTGTGCACGGCCGGGCCGTCCGGACGCACCGGATGACCCTGCTGAGCCATCTCGGCCGCGCGGGAGCGCTCGAGCAGCACCGGGTAGGCGAACCGCTCCACCTTCGCGAGCGGGATCCCGGCCTCCTCGGCGACCTGCTCGACGGAAGCGCCGGAGCGGATGCGGGCCTGGATCTCGCGGGGGCGTAGCTGACTGGTGGTCTCGATCTGGATCTGCCCGAGGCGGGCGAGGTCACCTCGGGAGGCGGCGCGGAGTGTGTCGTCGATCGGGATGCGGAATCTGTCGCCGTTTTCGGGATCGGCGAGCACGACGTGCGTTCCGTCGGGCTCGAGGCCGACCACTCGAAGCTCTCGCACCATGACCTCCTCGCGGGGAATCGCGATTGACCCGCCCGACTGTAACGGACTCGTGATCCCTGCGGAGCAGGACACGCCGACACGCCGGGGGCCCGGTGGCGCGAATCCGCCGACGTGGCGCTATTGTCCAAGGTTTCCCTGAAAGTCTCGACTCGTTGTCGAGAGTTCGGGAACGCTCCCGGACGGCGAACGGGGCCGGACCCGACCCGGATCCGACCCCGCCCCGAACGGTCGCGCGACCGTTCTACATCCGGTCGACCACCCAGTCGATGCACTTGGTCAGCGCAGTGATGTCGTCGGGGTCGATTGCCGGGAACATGCCGACGCGCAGCTGGTTGCGGCCCAGCTTGCGGTACGGCTCGGTGTCGACGATCCCGTTGGCGCGCAAGATCTTCGCTACCTGCGCGGCATCGACCGAGTCGGCGAAGTCGACGGTGCCGACCACCTGGGAGCGCAGCGCCGGATCGGCGACGAACGGGGTGGCGTACCGGGACGCCTCGGCCCACGCGTACAGCCGCGACGACGAGTCCGCGGTACGGGCCGTCGTCCAGGCCAGGCCGCCGTTGCCGTTCATCCACTCGATCTGGTCGGCCAGCAGCAGCAGCGTGCCCACCGCGGGGGTGTTGTACGTCTGATCCTTCGTGCTGTTGTCGACGGCGATCGGCAGCGACAGGAACTCGGGAGTGAAACGGCCCGAGGCCTTGATCTCCTCCACCCGCTCCAGCGCGGCCGGGCTCATCAGTGCGATCCACAGGCCACCGTCGGCGGCGAAGCACTTCTGCGGCGCGAAGTAGTAGACGTCGAAGTCCTCCGCGGCGACGGGCAGGCCGCCGGCGCCGGACGTCGCGTCGATGGCGATCAGGGCGTTCTCGGAGCCGGCCGGGCGGGTGACCGGCACCGCGACACCGGTCGAGGTCTCGTTGTGGGCCCAGCCGATGAGGTCGGCCGATCCGTCGGCGACGATCTCCGGTGCGGTACCCGGCGCGCTGTCCACCACGATCGGGTCACCGATCAGCGGGTTCTTCTTGGCGACCGTGGCGAACTTCGACGAGAACTCGCCGTAGGTGAAGTGCTGAGACTTCTCCCGGATCAGGCCGAACGCCGCAGCGTCCCAGAACGCGGTGGTGCCGCCGTTGCCGAGCACCACCTCGTAGCCGTCGGGGAGGGAGAACAGCTCGCGCAGACCCGAACGGATGCGGGCGACGACGTCCTTGACGGGCTTCTGCCGGTGGCTGGTACCGAACACCGAGGCACCGACCTCGACCAGGGACTGCAGCTGCTCGGGACGAACCTTGGAGGGACCGCAGCCGAAGCGGCCGTCGGCGGGCTTGAGATCGGCGGGAATGATCGGTGTAGCGTCAGCCATCGGTATGCGTGTCCTAAACGTCGAGGAACGAGTGCACCGGTAGTCTAGACGGCCCCCGCCGAACGGCCGGACGGACGGGCGCCCGGTGCGGGGCCCGTCCGTCCGGCTCGGTGGATCAGTTGTGGGTGATGGAATCCCAGCCCTCGACGCTCTCCGGGCTGCGGGCATCCGGGCCGGTGTAGATCGCGGCCGGGCGCACCAGCTTGCCCAGGCGCTTCTGCTCGAGGATGTGCGCGCACCAGCCGGCGGTGCGGCCGCAGGTGAACATCGCCGGCATCATCGCGGCCGGGACCTCGGCGAAGTCGAGGATCACCGCGGCCCAGAACTCGACATTGGTCTCGATGGCCCGGTCGGGGCGACGCTCGCGCAACTCGGCGAGGGCGGCCTGCTCCAGCGCGGCGGCGACCTCGTAGCGCGGCGCGTTCAGTCGCTTCGCGGTGTCGCGCAGCACCCGCGCGCGGGGATCCTCGGCGCGGTAGACGCGGTGCCCGAAGCCCATCAGCTTCTCCTTGCGGTCGAGGATGCCCTTGACCAGCGCGCGGGCGTCGCCGGTGCGCTCGGTCTCCTCGATCATCGGCAGCACCCGCGCCGGGGCCCCACCGTGCAGCGGGCCGGACATCGCCCCGACCGCGCCGGACAGTGCGGCGGCGACGTCGGCGCCGGTGGAGGCGATGACGCGGGCGGTGAAGGTGGAGGCGTTCATGCCGTGCTCGGCGGCCGAGACCCAGTACGCGTCGATCGCGGCGACGTGCGCCGGGTCGGGCTCACCCTTCCACCGCACCATGAACCGCTCGGTGACGGTCGCGGCCTCGTCGATGCGCTTCTGCGGCACGGCGGGCTGGTAGATACCGCGCGCGGACTGCGCGACGTACGACAGGGCCATCACCGCGGCGCGTGCGAGGTTCTCCCGCGCGGTGGCGTCGTCGATGTCGAGGAGCGGCTCGAAGCCCCAGATGGGGGCGAGCATCGCCAGGCCGGCCTGGACGTCGACGCGGACGTCGCCGGTGTGGATCGGCAGCGGGAACGGCTCGGCCGGGGGCAGGCCCTGGCCGAACTTGCCGTCGACCAGCAGGGCCCACACGTCTCCGAACGTGACCCCGCGCGTGACGAGGTCCTCGATGTCGACGCCGCGGTAGCGCAGCGAGCCGCCGTCCTTGTCGGGTTCGGCGATATCACTGGTGAAGGCGACGACGCCTTCGAGGCCGGCGACGAAATCCTCGGGTACAGACGCGCGCGATGCCATGACGGTTGGGCTCTCCTCGTTCGGTGCAACCCGGTCCGGGCAGCACTGCCGGTGAAGCGGGACTCGGCGGATGTGATCGGCGCCCCACTCCGTTCGTCGGTGCGACTGTAGTCCCCCGGGCGGGAGGATCGGCGCCCGGATACCCGGGAGTAGTGTCCAGCATCGTGTCCACCGATCCACGGCCCGGCGCCGAGAACACCGAGGGGCTGCCTGCGAGTGCGGCCGAGCACGCCGATCTGGCGTCGATGCGTGTCGACTACACCCCCGCCGGACCTCAGAGCGCGTCCGCCGTCGACAAGGACCTCGAACCCGAGTGGCTCACCGACGGGTGGTTGCCGGTGCTGCGCCGCTGGCTCCTCGACGCCGCCGCGGCAGGGCTGCCCGAACCGAACGCGATGGTGCTCGGCACCGTCGACGAGCACGGCCGGCCCGTCACCCGCACCGTGCTGTGCAAGGGGGTCGACGCGGACGGGGTCACCTTCTTCACCAACTACGACTCGGACAAGGGCCGGCAACTCGCCGCGACGCCCTACGCGTCGGCCACCTTCACCTGGGTCCCGATCTTCCGCCAGGTCACCGTCCGCGGGCCCGTCGAGCGGGTCGGTGCGGAGGAGACCGCCGAGTACTGGCATTCCCGGCCACGCGGCTCCCGCCTGGGCGCGTGGGCCTCGCAGCAGTCCCGGCCGATCGAGTCCCGGGCGGCGCTCGAGCATGCGCTCGTCGAGGTCGCCGAGCGCTACGGCATGGACGCCGAGATCCCGGTGCCGCCGCACTGGGGTGGGCTGCGGATCCGCCCCGAGTCGGTCGAGTTCTGGCAGGGCCGGCCCAACCGCCTGCACAACCGGGTGCGGACCCGGCTGGTGGACGGGCGGTGGATCACCGAGCGTCTGCAGCCGTGAGGCGGCTGCTCGCCGACACCACACCGCTCGAGAACCGCGACTACCGCCGGTTGTGGACCGCCGGCATCGTCACGGTCGTCGGCGCCCAGCTCAGCGTCGTCGCGGTGCCCCAACAAATCTACGAGATCACCCGCAGCTCGGCGTACGTCGGCCTGACCGGTGTGTTCGCCCTCGTCCCGCTCGTGGTGTTCGGACTGTGGGGCGGTGCGCTGGCCGACGTGATGGACCGGCGCCGGCTGCTCACCTTCACCACGCTGGGCATGGGTGTGACGTCGCTGCTGCTGTGGGCGCAGGCCGCCGCGGGCCTGGCGAACGTGTGGCTGGTGCTGGTGCTGTTGTCGCTGCAGCAGGCCTGCTTCGCGGTCAACCAGCCCACCCGTGCCGCCGTGATCCCGCGCCTCATCCCGAACGGCCAACTGGCGGCTGCCAATTCGCTCAACATGACGGTGATGCAATTCGGGGCGATCGCCGGGCCGCTGCTCGCGGGCGCCCTGATCCCCGTGCTCGGTCTGCCCACCCTGTATCTCATCCACACCGTCGCACTGCTCGCGACGCTGTGGGCAGTGCTCGCGCTGCCGCCGATCCCCCCGACCGGGCAGGCCCGGCGTGCCGGCCTGCGTGAGGTGCTCGACGGGTTCCGCTACCTGTCCACCCAGAAGATCCTGCTCGCCTCCTTCGTCGTCGACATCGTCGCGATGGTGTTCGGCATGCCGCGGGCACTGTTCCCGCAGATCGCGCACGACTCGTTCGGCGACCCCGCCGAGGGCGGGTTCGCGCTCGGGTTGCTGTTCGCCGCGATGTCGGTCGGTGCGGTGCTCGGTGGGGTGTTCTCCGGCTGGTTGCCGCGGGTGCGCCGGCAGGGGCTGGCGGTGATCGTGTGCATCGTCGCCTGGGGCCTGGCGATGGTCGGCTTCGGCGTCGCGGTCGGTCTCGCGGAACCGGGCGGCACCGCGGTGTGGCTGTGGGTCGCCCTGGCGTTCCTCGCGTTCGGCGGCGCGGTCGACATGGTCTCGGCGGCATTCCGTTCGACGATGCTGCAGTCCGTCGCCACCGACGAGATGCGGGGCCGGCTGCAGGGCGTGTTCATCGTCGTCGTCGCCGGCGGACCCCGCATCGGCGACGTCCTGCACGGCGGGGCGGCAGCGTTGGTGGGCACGGCGGTCGCCGCGGCGGGCGGCGGGGTCCTCGTCGTGGTCGGTGTGCTGGTGTGTGTGCTCGCCTTCCCCGCGTTCGTGCGGTACCGGGTGGACCGCACGATCCACTGACCCGTCCACCGACGGAGTTCGTGCGATATCCACCCGGGCAGGGCACGATGGACGGACGTGATCGCAAGCCCTGAAGCGGGAGCCGGTATGCCATCGAATCGTTCCGTCCGATCGCCGGACCGCAACGGAGTGGGGACCGCGGCCCTCGTTGCGGGCATCGTCGCCGCAGGGTGTGCCTTCCTCCCCTTTCTCGGTGAGCTGGTCACGATCCCCGCAGGGGTGGCTGCGGTGGTGTGCGGCTGGGTCGGCCTGGGCCGGGTGGACAAGGGCTCGGCGACGAACCACGGGGAGGCCCTGGCGGGTGCGGTCCTGGGGATTGCGGCACTGTTCGTGGTGTTCGTCGTCTTCGCGGCAACGCACACTGCGAGCGGATGATCACCCGCACATTCGCGGAACCCACCCCGGCCTCTCACCGATCGGCGCCGGGCCGTTCGTTTCCACGGGGCACCGGCATGCTCGGGGTATGGGAATCCGTCACCGCCACGGATCCTCGCGCCGCCACACCTGAGGCAGGTGCAGCTCCACCCCGTCGCGCTCGGCGAGCGCGCCGAGGACCCGCATGGTGACGTCGAGGTCGTCCCCGGCGTAGGGCAGCGCGCGCAGCGGCCGGTCGAGCGGGCGGAAGAAGTCGTCCCAGTGCACGAGCACCGCCCGGCGCGCGCCGACCGTGCCGACGGTCTCCGCCCAGTAGCTGCGGATGTACTCCTCGCTCTGCACCCCGAGCTGGCCGACGCCGAGATAGACGACCTCCGCGCGCCGGCCGGCCAGCGCCCCCGGCCGGAAACCGGCACTGCCCTGGATCAGCAGGGAACGGCCGTCGGCGTGCGCGACGAACGTCGACCACGCCTCACCGCACCGGTACGCCCCGGCCCGCGCGGGCGGGACGACGGGCGCGTCGATCGTGCCCGGGTAGCGGTCCGGCGGACAGTGCTCCGACGCGAAGAGCGTGACGGTGAACCCGCCGAACCGCAGCGGCTCGCCGGGCGTGGCGACGACGATCCGCTCCGGCGGGAGGCCGTGCCCCCGCCCGACGTTCGCCGTCGATTCACCGCCGACGAGCACCGCACCCGTCCGCTCGGCGACGACCGCAGAGTCGAGTACGTGGTCGAAGTGGCTGTGGACGGGTAGGACGGCCGCGAGTCGCGTCGCGCCGGCCCGGGTCAGGCACGCGTCGATCCGGGCCGGGTCGGGTGCGAGCCGGCCCAGCGCGACGGCACCGAGGCTCGGGCGGGTGAAGAAGCCGTCGGTCAGCAGCGCGTCGGTGCCGTCGTCGACGAGCAGGGTGGAGACCCCGAGGAACGTCACGGCCGGGCGGGACGCCGCCGTCGCGGCGGGGACGTCGAACCGGTCGGCGTAGGCGGCGAGGTCCGGGCGGCCGAGGCGCAGTCGCATCCGGTCATCGTAGGTGCGGAGGCACTCCGGCGGGCCGATCCGGCCCGACGACCCCACCGCGGTGGGCGAGGTCGCCGCCGCGATCGTCGATTCCCCGACCCGCCGCGCCCGTCCGCGGGACACTGGGCCCATGTCCGATCCGACGAACTACCGGATCCGAAGGGGTGGGTACCGCGCGGAGGTCTCCAGCTCGGGGGCGGCGCTGCGGGTACTCGAGCACGAAACGGCGGACGGGCCGTACCCGCTGACGGAGAGCTGGCCGGCGAACGAACGGCCCCCGCTGCGCTCCGGCACGGTGCTCGCCCCGTGGCCGAACCGCATCCGGGACGGGCACTTCTACTTCGACGGCATCGAGCACCAGCTCGCGCTCACCGAACCCGAACGCGGCAACGCGGTCCACGGATTCGTCTGGCATCGAGATTGGGTTCTGGTTTCCCACAACGACTTCCGAGTCGAGCAGGCGCTGGATGTGGGACTGCACAAGGGGTGGCCGTACCAGCTGCGGCTCACCGTGAGCCACGAGGTGGGCGACGACGGCCTCACCGTCACACACACCGCCACCAACGTCGGCGGCTACCACTCGCCGTTCGGGCTCGGCGTGCATCCGTACGTCCGGGCGGGCGACGCGCCGCTCGACGAGTGCACGCTGCGCCTGGCCGCCGGCACCCGGCTGCCGATCGATCCCGGCCGCGGACTGCCGAACGCGTACTCGCAGCCGGTCGAGGACACCGACTTCGACTTCACCTCGCCGCGATCGCTGCGCGGAGTCGAGCTCGACGCCCCGTACAGCGCACTCGACGTGGACGTGGACGGCCGGGCCCGGCACGACCTGCGTGGCCCCGACGGGCGGGGTGTGCGGTTGTGGGCCGGGCGCGAGTTCGGCTGGCTGCAGGTGTTCACCGCCGGCGCAGTGCCCGAGCTCGAGTATCCGGGACGGGGGCGTGCGCTGGCGCTCGAACCGATGACGTGCCCGCCGGACGCCTTCAACCTCGGCATCGATCTCGTCGTGCTGCAGCCCGGACAGACCTGGACGGGCCGGTGGGGCCTGACCGCGCTGGCGTCCGCATGACGGGATCCTGCACCGCGGGTGCGGGACACGGGCGGGTGCTCACCGCACCGGCGGCGGGAACGTGATATGCAATATCGACGCAGGTGAGCGCCGTGCCGGAGGGGGTTCTCGGACGGCCGGGCGCCCCGGTGGCGCGTCTGCGCACAGGTGCGATCGGGGACCTTCGACGGACCCTCCCTGGGCACATGGCCTGCGCAAGGGCTAGGTTCTACGTGAATGTTCGGCAGAATCGCTTTGATCTGAGCTTGAGAGGGATCCTTCGTGCCCGCTGAGAATGACACCCGACCCACCCTCAGCTACCCCGGTGGCGAGCACACAATGTCTATCGCCAAGGCGACGGAAGGCAACGACGGCATCGAGCTGGGCAAGCTCCTTGCGGAGACCGGGTACACCACCCTTGACCCCGGTTTCGTCAACACCGCCTCCACCACGTCGGCCATCACCTTCATCGACGGGGAGAAGGGCATCCTGCGCTACCGCGGGTACCCCATCGAGCAGCTGGCGGAGAAGTCCACCTTCATCGAGGTCAGCTACCTGCTGATCTACGGTGAGCTGCCCACCGCGGATCAGCTCGAGGTCTTCACCGACAAGATCCGCCGGCACACGCTGCTGCACGAGGATCTCAAGCGCTTCTTCGACGGCTTCCCGCGCAACGCGCACCCGATGCCCGTCGTCTCCAGCGCCGTCAACGCCCTCTCGGCGTACTACCAGGACGCGCTCGATCCCGACGATCCGGAGCAGGTGGAGCTGTCCACCATCCGGCTGATGGCCAAGCTGCCGACCATCGCGGCCTACGCCTACAAGAAGTCGGTCGGTCAGCCGTTCCTGTACCCGGACAACTCGCTGAGCCTGGTCGAGAACTTCCTGCGCATGACCTTCGGCTTCCCGGCCGAGCCGTACCAGATCGACCCGGAGGTCGCGCAGGCCCTCGACATGCTGCTGATCCTGCACGCCGACCACGAGCAGAACTGCTCGACGTCGACGGTGCGCCTCGTCGGTTCGTCCGACGCCAACCTGTTCACCTCGATCTCGGGTGGTATCAACGCCCTGTGGGGCCCGCTGCACGGCGGCGCCAACCAGGCCGTCCTCGAGATGCTCGACGAGATCAAGTCCTCCGGCGGAGACGTCAAGGAGTTCGTCCGCAAGGTCAAGAACAAGGAGGCCGGTGTCAAGCTCATGGGCTTCGGACACCGCGTCTACCGCAACTACGACCCGCGCGCCGCCATCGTCAAGAAGACGGCGGACTCGATCCTGAACAAGCTCGGTTCCGGCGACGAACTGCTCGAGATCGCGATGAAGCTCGAGGAGGCCGCGCTCACCGACGACTACTTCATCGAGCGCAAGCTGTACCCGAACGTCGACTTCTACACGGGCCTGATCTACCGGGCGATGGGCTTCCCGGATCGCATGTTCACCGTGCTGTTCGCGCTCGGCCGCCTGCCCGGCTGGATCGCGCACTGGCGCGAGATGCACTCCGACCCGACCCTGAAGATCGGCCGCCCGCGGCAGATCTACACCGGCTACACCGAGCGCAACTACAGCAGTATCGACGCGCGCTGACCCGTCCCCTACCGGAAGACCGACACATGAGCAGCAAGCCCGAGATCGAATTCCAGGAAGGCCCGGCTCCGACCGGTCTGGTCGTCAAGGACCTCACCGTCGGCGACGGCGCCGAGGCGACGCCCGGGGCCAAGGTCGAGGTCCACTACGTCGGCGTCGAGTTCGACTCCGGCGAGGAGTTCGACTCGTCGTGGAGCCGGGGCGAGTCCATCACCTTCCCGCTCAGCGGCCTGATCGCCGGCTGGCAGGAAGGCATCCCCGGTATGCGGGTCGGTGGCCGCCGTCAGCTGACGATCCCGCCGGAGATGGCGTACGGCCCGGCCGGTTCGGGGCACCGCCTCGCCGGCAAGACCCTGGTGTTCGTCATCGACCTGCTCGGGGTGGAGGCCAAGCCCGAGGTGCCGGAGATCGAACCGGCCACCGGGCCGGCACCCGCCGAACTCGTGATCGAGGACATCACCGTCGGTGACGGGGCCGAGGCGCAGCCCGGGTCGGTCGTCGACGTGCACTACCACGGCGTCGAGTACGACACGAACGACGTGTTCGACTCGTCGTTCGCCCGCGGCGAGTCCGTCAAGTTCCCGCTCGGCCGGCTCATTCCCGGCTGGCAGGAAGGCATCCCCGGCATGAAGGTCGGCGGTCGCCGCAAGCTGACGGTGCCCCCGCAGCTCGCCTACGGCCCGGCCGGGTCCGGGCACCCGCTCGGTGGCAAGACCCTGGTCTTCGTCATCGACCTCCTCGGCACCGAGTAGGTCCCGCGCACGGCCGGAGCCCCGCACCGCTTTTCGCGCTGCGGGGCTCCGTCGCACCCGGGGTGCCCCCGGGGTCAGTGCCGGACGAAGGGAGTGGGTGCGATGTCGCCGCTGTCGAGGAAGTGCCACTGATCGTCGCTGCGGCAGATCCGCCCGTCGAACCGGGAGCCGGGGTTGCGGAACTCGGTGCGCAGGAAGTTGCCGTTCCGGTCGAAATGCGTGATCGCGCAACCACGGTCGCGGCGATCGTGGTCGTCGTGGTGGTCCGAGGACGCGGCCGCCGTCCCGGCGCCGCCGAAGACGGGCAAGGCGATCAGCGCGGCGGTGACGATCAGCTTGCGGCTCTTCGACATTCGGATCTCCTGGGATCGGTGGAGGGGTTGCATACGATCCTGCGCCCGCCCCGTCCCGTGTCGTAGGGACCCGAGGGGTGGAATACGGTCACCCCGCGGCGAACCGCACCGTCAGCCGGGCCCCGCCGAGCGGGCTCTCCGCCAGCCGCGCGGTACCGCCGTGCAACGCCGCCTGCTGCGCCACCAGCGCCAGGCCCAGACCCGAACCGCCCCGGGCGGCGCCGCTGCCCCGGCGGAACCGTTCGAACACCACGCCGCGCTCGACGGCCGGCACCCCGCGGCCGTCGTCGTCGACGGTGAGCACCGTGTCGGTGCCCTCGACGGCGACCGTCAGCCGGATCCGGCGGGCACCGCCGTGCCGTACCGAGTTGGCCACGGCATTGTCGACGACGAGCCGCAGCCCGCTCGGCAGCGCCCGGATCTCACGCCCCGGCTCGCCGACCACCTCGATCTGCACGCCGGGATGCCGGCTCGTCGCGTCGGCGGCCGCGGCGTCGCAGATCTCCACCGGGTCGGTGGGCACGAAGTCCCGAGAGGTGGACAGATCGCCGCGGGCGAGCCGCTCGAGGTCGTCGAGCGTGGCTTCGACCCGGCTCTGTGTGCGGGTGAGGTCGTCGAGGATCTCGGTGCGTTCCTCGACGCTCAGGACGTCACCCGCCGGGTCCAGGGTGGAGAGGACCTCGAGGTCGGTGCGCATCGCGGTCAGCGGGGTCCGCAGCTCGTGAGCGGCGGCGGCTGCGAAGTCCCGCGCCGTGGCGAGAGCGGCGTCGGTGGCGGCCTGGGCGCGGGCGACGTCGTTGAGCATGTCGCCGGCTGCGGCAGCGAGTTCGTCGGCCTCGCGGATGCCGGAGCGCCGCGGCTCGAGGGTGGGTTCGCGGGCCACGATCCGGCGGGTGAGGTCGACCAGGGGTCGCACGGCGCGGCCCCCGAAGATCCAGCCGAGGGCCGTCGCGACCGCGACGGCGATCGCACCGGCGACGGCGAGCTGCCGGTGCTGCTCGGTCGTGATGTCCTGTGCCTCGGCATAGGGCACCGCGACGGACAGGAGCGAGGGCAGCCGGTCGGTCGGCGCGGTGTACGTCCGGTAGGCGGTGCCGCCGAGATCGACGGTATGGGCGCCGGGGGAGAGGACGGGCAGTTCGGTCGGGGTGCTGCTGAGCAGTCCGCCGGATTCGGTGCGGATGGTGACGGCGAAGGCTCCGGCGTCGCCCAGCGCGGGCAGGAACAGGCCGGCGGTGCCGGCATTGGCGACCAGTACCTGTGTGGCCGTCTCGAGGCGGCGGTCGAGCTGCGCGAGGTTGTTCCGGGTGATCGCCAGAGCGACGAGCACACCCAGGACCGCGACGACGAGCGTGGTGCCGAGCGCAGTGGCCGCGGCGACCCGCGCACGCAGCGAGAATCGTTGCGTCACGCCGCATCCCGCAGCACGAAGCCCACCCCCCGCACGGTGTGCAGCAGCCGCGGCCGCCCCCCGGCTTCGAGCTTGCGGCGCAGGTACCCGACGAACACGTCGACGACGTTGGTGTCCGCGTCGAAGTCGTAGCCCCACACGAGGGCCAGCAGCCGGTCGCGGCTCAGGACGATGCCCGCGTTGCGGACGAGCACCTCGAGCAGTTCGAACTCGCGCTTGGTCAGCTCCACCTCGGTGCCGTCGAGGCGCACCCGGCGACCCGCGGTGTCGAGCTCGAGCCCGCCGGCCCGGACGACGGAGCCGGCGCCGGGAGTGCCGGGCGCGCTGCGCCGCAGCATCGCCCGGATCCGTGCGACGAGCTCGGCGAGCACGAAAGGCTTCGTCAGGTAGTCGTCGGCGCCGGACTCGAGCCCCGCGATCCGGTCGCCGACGGTGCTGCGGGCGCTGAGCACGCAGATCGGGATGTCGTTGCCGTTCGAGCGCAGAGCGGTGACGACCCCGGTGCCGTCGAGGACCGGCATGTTCATGTCGAGCACCATCGCGTCCGGCCGCCGGCGCGCGACGACGTCGAGCGCCTGTGTCCCGGTCGCGGCGGTGAGCACGTCGAATCCGGACAGGCGCAGCCCGCGCTGCAACGAGGACAGGACGTCCTCGTCGTCGTCGACGACGAGGACGGTGGCTGGTTCGGTCACCCCTGCATTGTGCCCGCGCCGAGCATGCCGAGGACGAGCTCGACATAGTTCCCGGCCAGGGTGTCGACATCGATGCGGCCGGGCTGGTACCAGCGGGCGACGTCGATGCCGAGCGACAGGATCGCCAAGGCGGTGGTCGGCACGTCCCGGACGGAGAAGACCCCGGCCGCGATGCCGTGCTCGATCTCGGCGCGGATCACGGCATCGGTGTCGCGGCGGATCGCCGCGATCGTCCGGTAGTGCTCCGGGGTGAGGGCGTGCAGCTCGTACTGCGACACCCGGCAGACGGTGTGGTGCACCGCGTGGGTGCGGACGAAACCGTCCACGATCGCCCGCATCCGGCCGGCCGGGTCGGTGGTGGAGGCGGCGGCGACGACGACGGCGTCGAGGACGTGCTGATGCCCGATACGGCTGACCTCGAACAGCACCTCCTCCTTGGACTTGAAGTGCACGTACAGCGCGGCCGGGCTCAGGCCGGCACCGACGGAGATGTCACGGGTGGTGGTGGCGTGGTAGCCGCGCCGGGCGAAGGACTCCACGGCCGAGCCGATCAGACGACGCGCGACGTCGGATTCGACCTCGGTGAAGATGCCGGCGAGGTCGTCGGTGGTGGGCGTGTCGATCATGCTGGGTTCTCTCCGTCGCCGGGCTGGTCCGTTGACATCATGCACCGTCGTTGCTCTACTAAGTGAGCGCTTAGTGAACTCGCGGCCCTGTGAAAGGAACCTCCATGCCCGCTCCCGTCCTGTCCCGGCGTGACCTCGACTTCCTGCTCTACGAGTGGCTGGACGTCGAGTCGCTCACCGCACGCGGCCGGTTCGCCGAGCACTCGCGGGAGACGTTCGACGCCGTCCTCGACCTCAGTGCGGACATGGCCACCAAGCACTTCGCGCCGCACAACAAGAAGGCGGACGCCCAGGAGCCGCGGATCGGCGACGACGGCAGGGTCGAGATCATCCCCGAGGTCAAGGCGGCACTGGACCTGTTCGCCAAGGCCGGGCTCATCGGCTCCTCCTTCGACGAGGAACTCGGCGGCATGCAGTTGCCGGTCACCGTGCTGCGGGCGGCGATGGCCTGGTTCCAGGCCGCCAACGCCGGCACCTCGTCGTATCCGTTCCTCACCGTAGGCAACGCCAACCTCATCGCCACCCACGGCAGCGAGGATCAGATCGCCACGTACGTGCCGTCGCTGCTCGAGGGCCGGTTCTTCGGCACCATGTGCCTGTCCGAGCCGCAGGCCGGCTCGTCGCTGGCGGACATCACCACCAAGGCCGTGCCGCAGGACGACGGCAGCTACCGCCTCACCGGCACCAAGATGTGGATCTCCGGCGGCGACCACGAGCTGTCCGAGAACATCGTCCACCTCGTGCTCGCGAAGATCCCCGGCGGTCCGGCCGGGGTCAAGGGCATCTCGCTGTTCATCGTCCCGAAGATCCTCGTCGGCGCGGACGGGCAGCTCGGTGAGCGCAACGACGTCGCCCTCGTCGGCCTCAACCACAAGATGGGCAACCGCGGCACCACCAATACGCTGCTGAACTTCGGCGACGGCACCTTCACCCCCGCGGGCCGCGCCGGCGCCGTCGGCTACCTGCTCGGTGAGCCGCACAAGGGCCTGTCGTACATGTTCCACATGATGAACGAGGCCCGCATCGGCGTCGGGTTCCTCGCCACCTCGCTCGGCTACGCCGGCTACCTGCAGTCCCTCGAGTACGCCCGCACCCGCACCCAGGGCCGCCCGCTCGGCGACAAGGACCCGTCGTCCCCGCCGGTGCCGCTGATCGAGCACGCCGACGTGCGCCGGATGCTGCTCGCCCAGAAGGCCTACGTCGAGGGCGCACTGGCGCTGGGGCTGTACTGCTCGCAGCTCGTCGACGAGCAGCAGACCGCAGAGGACGAGGACGCGCGTGCCCGCGCCGGACTGCTGCTGGACATGCTCACGCCCGTCGCGAAGTCCTGGCCGTCGCAGTGGTGCCTCGAGGCGAACAGCCTGGCCATCCAGGTGCACGGAGGCTACGGATACACCCGCGAGTTCGACGTCGAGCAGTACTACCGGGACAACCGCCTCAACCCCATCCACGAGGGCACGCACGGCATTCAGGGGCTGGACCTGCTCGGCCGCAAGGTCGTCATGCAGGGCGGGGCGGGCCTGGCGCTGCTCGGCGAGACGATCGGGCGCACCATCGCGCGTGGTACGCAGGCCGGCGGCGACGCTGCCCGCTACGCCGAGCAGTTGCAGGCGGCGGTGACCCGGGTGGGTGCCACCACCGCCCGGCTGTGGGGGACCGGTGATCCCGAACTGGCACTGGCGAATTCGTCGGTGTACCTCGAGGCCGTCGGACACGTGGTCGTCGCGTGGATGTGGCTCGAGCAACTCCTCGCGGCCGGGACCCGGGAGGGCGACTTCTACGACGGTAAGCGCGCCGCCGCCCGGTACTTCTTCGCGTTCGAACTGCCGAAGACCGGTCCGCAGTTCGACCTGCTCGACAGCCTGGACCGGACCACGCTCGACGTACAGCCCACCTGGTTCTAGCGGGCGGCGAAGCGGCAGACCGTCACTCCGCTGTCGAAGGTCCTCGCCTCGAGTCGGTCGAAGCGGTGTGGCTCGAAACCGTGCCGGAACAACGGGATTCCGTCCCCGGCGACGATCGGATGGACCTTGAGCACCAGCTCGTCGATCGCCGGCAGCAGCGCGCCGGCGAGCGCACCTCCGCCGCAGAGCCAGATGCCCAGCCCGTCTTGCTGTTTGAGGTTGCGCACGTACTCGAGCGGGTCGGTCGCGACGAGGGTGACCGTCTCGTCCGGCGCCTGCGTCATCGTCGTGGTGAACACGTACTGCCGCAGGTGCCGGTAGGCGCTCGTCCAGCCGGCGTCCCGGGCCGGCTCCCACGTGCGCCGGCCCATCACGACGGTGTCGAAATGTTTCGGTGGCCCCTCGATGCCGAGCGGCCCGCGGGCGGGCGTCGGGATCGTCTCGGGGAACTCCTGCACCAGGTAGTGCGCGTGGTCCCCGTCGAGGGGGAAGAAGTCGAACCCCCCGGCGGGGTCGGCGATGAAGCCGTCGAGTGTGGTCGCCACGTAGTAGGTCAGTTTTCGCACGGAACGCTCCTCGGCCGGTCGACTACAACACCTGTGGTGGTCAAACTACAACAGGTGTTGTATTCGGTGCTACTGTTTTTCCGTGGCAGCGAATCCGGAGCGCCGAGCTCAGCTCGCGGACGCCGGTCTGCGCGTACTCGGCGCGGACGGTGCCCGCAAGCTGACCCACCGCGCCGTCGACCGGGAAGCGGGGGTGCCCCTGGGCACCTGCGCGAACTACTTTCCGACGCGGGATGGCCTCCTCGGCGCCCTCGGCGCGCGGATCTTCGAGCGGCTCGCCCCCGAGCCGGACCGGCTCGAGGCGCTCGCCGGCCGGACCCCGGACGTCGACCTCTACGTCGACTACATGCGATACCTCGTCGAGCGCACGACCGCCCAGCCGGATCTGACCGTCGCCCTGATGGAACTGCGCCTCGAATCCCGCCGAAGTCCCGGGCTGGCCGAGGTGCTCGGTGCGACGCTCTCCCGCAACTACCGGCTCGACGTCGAATTCAACGACGCCGCAGGGCTACCCGCCACCGCGCTCGACGTCGCCCTGCTGCACTTCGCGATCGACGGGCTGCTGCTGGACCTGCTCACCACCTCGATCGGCGCCGACGCCACCCCGGACGAACTCGTCACCGCACTCGTCACCCGGCTGCTCGCCCGGCCGGGCACCGGCCCTCTCAGCTCCCCACCCGGCCCGCCAGCAGAGTGAGCGCATGGAAGACCGTCTCGGCCAGCACCTCCTCGGGCTCACCCGGGAAGAACTTCTCCTCGGCGTGCGTCGGTCCGCGACCTGCCACCCCGAACCACACCGTGCCCGGCTCCTGCCCGTCCTGGCTGTCCGGGCCGCCCGCGCCCGTCACCGCCACCGCGACGTCGGCACCGAGGAGGTCGACCGTCGACTCGGCCATGGCCCGCGCCGCGGACTCGCACACCACCGGCCCCTCCGGCACCCGCAGCAGCGAGTGCTTCACCTCCCGCGAGTAGGCGACGACGCCGCCGCGGAACCACTCGGCGCTGCCCGGTGCCGCGCCGAGCCGTGCGGCCAGGGCGCCGGAGGTGAGCGATTCGGCGCACGCGACGGTCAGGCCGCGATCGGCGGCGAGCTCGCCGATCCGCTCCGCAGTGGCACTCGACCGTGCCGAGCCTTCGGGAACGTCGTCGGGCATGGGGAACTCCTTCCGCCGGATGCTGTCCGGACTGTACCGGCCGGCGTGTCGTCGCCGGCGGCAACGGGTAGCCCACAACCATGAACTCCGAAACCTCCCGCCCGGATCCGGGCGACGGCGTCACCATCGGTGTGGAGGAGGAGTTCCTGCTCGTGGACCCGGCGTCGGGTCGTCCCACCCCGGGGTTCGACGCGCTGTACGGACAGCTTCCGCAGGTGCCCGGGGTGACCTTCGTCGGCGAGTTGCACCCGACCCAGATCGAGGCGGTGGGCGGGGTGTGCCGGACCCTCGACGACCTGCGGGCCCAGCTGACCGCATCCCGATCGGCCCTCGACGGTGCCGCCCTCCGATGCGGGCTGCGTATCGCCGCCACCGGGGTGCCCGAGCGCGAAGCCGGCCCCGGCACCGTCGTCGCGACGGGACGCCGGGCCGCCATCGCCGAGCGGTACCGCGCGCTGGTCGACGACTACCACGCCTGCGGCTGCCACGTGCACGTCGGCGTCGCCGACCGGGACACCGCCGCCGCCGTGGTGAACCATCTGACCCCGTGGCTGCCCACCCTCGTCGCGCTCGGCGCGAACTCGAGGCGGCACGCCGGCCGCGACACGGGCTATGCGAGCTGGCGCATCGTGCAGCAGAGCCGGTTTCCCGGCTTCGGCCTGCCCCCGTACCTGCGTTCGGCGCAGCACGCCGCCGACCTGGTCGCGCGCCTGGTCGGCACCGGGGTGCTGCTCGATTCGCGGATGACCTTCTGGCTTGCGCGCCCGTCGGTGCACGTGCCGACGGTGGAGATCCGCGCGGCCGACACCGCGGCCACTGTCGACGGCACAGTCGTGCAGGCCGCCCTGGTCCGGGGCCTGGTCGGCGCGGCTCTCGACGACCTGCGCCGCGGCGACGAGGCACAGGCCGTCGAGCCGGATGTCGGTGCGGCGGCGGTGTGGAGTGCCGCCCGGTACGGTCTCGACGGTCC
The DNA here is from genome assembly GCF_047782815.1 of Rhodococcus indonesiensis. Taxonomy (NCBI): domain Bacteria; kingdom Bacillati; phylum Actinomycetota; class Actinomycetes; order Mycobacteriales; family Nocardiaceae; genus Rhodococcus; species Rhodococcus indonesiensis. The sequence goes on from NZ_CP180630.1 coordinate 1,190,769, forward strand.
GGCGGTGGACGTGCGCACCGGCGCCCGGATCCCGGCTCGGGACCTGCTCGCCCGTCTGCTGGACCGCGTCGCGCCGGTGCTGCGGACCCACGGTGACCTCGACGTGGTGCGAAATCTGCCGGACCGGCCCCGACCGGTCACTCCCCGCGTACCCACCGCATGAGCACGGTGCCGTCGTCGTCGGCGAGGACGTGGGCGGGCCGCATCGACGTCGGCGCCGTCCGCGGGGCGGTGGCGATCCGGCCCGCCGGGCCGGCGGCGAGCAGCGGCGCCAACGTCAGACACAGGTCGTCGACCACACCGTCGGCGATCAGCTGACCGAACAGCCGCGGTCCGCCCTCGCACAGCGCACGACTCCAGCCTGCCGCCGACAGTGCGTTCCGCACCGCGTGCCCGTCGATCGAGTGCTCGGCGACCAGCCGCACGTCCGCACCGGCGTCGGCGAGGGCCCGGCGGCGTTCCTCCGGTGCCGTCTCGCACGTGAGGACGACCGGAGCGACGGTGGTGTCGGTGAACAACCGGCAGTCGGGATCCAGGTCGCACGTCGCGGTGACGACCGCGACCGGCGGAACCTCCGACAGCCCCGCCTCGGCGCGCCGCGCGCGCAGTGCCGCGCTCGTGCGGGCGCCGCCGTAGTTCTCGCTGCGTGCCGTGCCCGCGCCGACGACGATCACGTCGGCCAGCGCCCGCAACAGACCGAACAACTTCTTGTCCGACGGCGTGCCGAGCCCACCCGAGCGTCCCTCCACGGCGACGGCACCGTCGAGGGACGACACGAAGTTCACCCGGAGCCACGGGGAGGACAGGTCCGCCGGGTAGGCGTAGAGGGCCCGTAACTCGTCGTCGTCGAGTGGACGGGCCGGGCAGGTCGGATCGTCGAGGCGCCGCATCGCTCGATCACACCATGCTCCGCCGCGCCGGCGGGTTCCGGTGCACCGCACAGGCGCGGTCGTGGGTGCCCGGTCGCGGCGTTTGGTCCGCCGGTGCCACGGGTACCTCGGGAACCATGACCGCAGATCACCGGGTCCGCGACGGGTCGGAGGCCCGGGCCGAAGATTCGCGTAAACCCGACTCGCCGACCGACCTGACCAAACCGTCGTGGACGTACGTGCTGCGCAAGACTGCTCGCGAGTTCAGTCACGATCAGTGCACCGACCTCGCTGCCGGCCTGACCTACTATGCCGTCCTGTCGCTGTTTCCCGCTCTCCTCGTGGTCGTGTCGCTCCTCGGTGTGTTCGGCCAGGGGGCGACGACGGTGGGCACGGTGCTGCAGCTGGTCGAGGATCTCGGGCCCACCGATGCGGTGAACACGCTGCGCGGCCCCGTCGAACAGCTGGTGCAGGCACCGACCGCGGGCCTGGCTCTGATCCTCGGTATCGCCGGCGCCCTGTGGTCGGCGTCCGGTTACGTCGGCGCGTTCGGCCGCGCCATGAACCGCATCTACGAGATCGAGGAGGGGCGGCCGATCTGGAAGTTGCGGCCCTGGATGCTCCTCATCACCGCGCTCGCCCTGATCGCGATGGGCGCGACGGCGCTCATGCTCGTCGTCAGCGGTCCCATCGCCAGGGCTGTGGGAGACGTGATCGGGCTCGGTGAGACTTCGGTGACGATCTGGAGCATCGCGAAGTGGCCGGTCATCCTGCTGCTCGTCATCATGATCATCGCGGTCCTGTACTACGCGACGCCGAACGTGTCGCAGCCCAAGTTCCGCTGGATCAGCCTGGGCGCGACCATCGCGATCGTCACGTGGATCGTGGCGTCCCTCGCGTTCGCCTTCTACGTCTCCAACTTCGGCAGCTACAACAAGACCTACGGCTCCCTCGCCGGCGCGATCGTCTTCCTCCTGTGGTTGTGGATCACCAACCTCGCGCTGCTGTTCGGCGCGGAGTTCGACGCCGAGCTCGAGCGCGGACGGCAGCTGCAGGCCGGCATCGAGGCGGAGGAGACGCTGCAGCTGCCGCCGCGGGACACCCGCAACATCGAGAAGAACGAGGAGAAGCGGCAGGAAGACATCGAACGCGGCCGCGAACTCCGCCTCGCGCACACCGTCCCGGGCCGCGAGAGCGCCGACGATGCGGAGGGCGACAGACCGGCCCCAGAAGTCGCACGACCCCCAGAAGTCGCACGACACGGAAAGGACTCGACCATGACCGCGTCCCCCGGTGGCACGCCCAGCGCCACGGACCCGAGTGAACTGTCCACCGCGCAATTGACCGAGCGGCTCACCACCCAGGTGTCGATGCTCGTGCGCACCGAGGTCGGCCACGCCCTCGACGAGGTGAAAGCCAAGGGCACCCGGATCGGAGTGGGCGTCGGCATCTCCGGCGCCGGACTCATGCTGATCTACCTCGGCATCGGCGCCCTCATCGCAACAGCGATCCTGGGCCTCGCCACGGTGCTCTCCCCGTGGCTGGCCGCGTTGATCGTCTCGCTGGTCGTCCTGGCCATCGGCGGGACGCTGGCTGCCGTCGGTGCGTCGCGGGCGAAGAACTCGGCCCCGCCCGTCCCGACGGACACCGCCGAGAGCGTCCGGCGTGACATGAACACCGTGAAGGAGCACGTGCGATGACCACCCCCGAGCCCGTACCATCCGTCGAGCAGCAGCGCGCCGAACTCGCCGCAACCGTCGACGAACTCGCGCAGCGCGTGGACGTGCCCGCCCGCACCAAGGCCGCCGCCCACGAGAAGGTCGAAGCCGCCAAGCAGACCGCTGCCGAGAAGCCGCAGATCGTCGCTGCTGTCGTCGGCAGCGTGGTAGCTGCGCTCACGGTGCGGGCCGTGGTGCGGCGCCGTCGCCGACGCTGACATCCGCTCGTCGCCCAGTCATCCGCTGTGACAGTCGTCGCAGCGGATGACTGCGTACGAAGCGGGTGTTGTCCACAGGCCGACGTTCCATCCACAGATTCGGCCGTCCGGCTGTAAGAGCGGCCCGTTCCCGTCACTGTCGCGGCACGCTGAGGCGGTGACCGAACCCTTGTTGCGACGTTCCGCACTGGCCGCAGGACGCACCGACGCCGAGCTGCGGCGCGCGGTGCGACGCGGGGAACTCCAGCGTCTCACCCCCGGCGTGTATCTCGACGCCGACGGCGTGCAGCTCCTCGACGACGTCGGGCGACACCGACTGCTGGCGCGTACCGTCGGCGCCGGACTCGGTCCGGCCGCCGCGATCAGCCACGTCTCCGCGGCGGTCCTGCACGAATTCGACGTGTGGCACACCGATCTCACCCTCATCCACACCACCAACGGGCGCCCCGCCGGTGGACGCCGGGGACCTACCCGCTACGTGCACGCGGCTGTGCTCGGCGACGTCGTGCAGCTCGACGGCGTGCGGGTCACTTCACCGGCGCGCACCGTCGTCGACCTGGCGCGGACGCTGCCCGTGGAGGAGGCCGTCGTCGTCGGGGACAGCGCGCTGCGTCGATATCCGTTCCTCGACTTCGAAGCTCACTTCGTCGTGCCGCGCGCGGGGATCGCCGCGGCGCGGCGCGTCGTCGGGCTTCTCGATACCCGGAGCGAAAGCCCAGGTGAGTCCCTGAGCCGGCTACGCCTGCACGACGCGGGTCTCCCGGCTCCGGTCCTGCAGCGGGAGATCCACACCCCGGGTGGTGTGTTCGTCGCGCGCGTCGACTTCTTCTGGGAGCAGTGGGGCATCGTCGGCGAATTCGACGGGATGGTGAAGTACGGCACCGTCGACGACGTGCGCGCCGAGAAGCGCCGCGAGGACACGCTGCGTGACCTGGGATTGCAGGTGGTGCGGTGGACGTGGCCGGAGTTGTTCCGATTCGACGTCGTCGTGGAGCGACTTCGGCGAGCCGTCCACCGCAGCCGTCCGGCGCCCGGTCGTCCGCGGCCCCACCCGACGCCGTGGCTGTAGCTGCTCGGGGCACGGCCGCTCGACCATCGGTCATCCGCTGCGACCGTCGTCGCAGCGGATGACCGAGCGCGGAGCGGCTGCGCCGGATCGGCTATCCGCGCAGTTGCTGCTCGAGCGCCTCGAGCACCGACGGGTCCTCGATGGTGGACGGCACCGTGTACTGCTCGTGGTCGGCGATCTGCCGCATCGTCTTGCGGAGGATCTTGCCGGAGCGGGTCTTCGGCAGGGCCTGCACCACGGTGACGTCCCGGAACGTCGCCACCGCGCCGATCTGGTCGCGCACCATCGCCACGAGTTCCTGTCGCAGCGTCTCCGGGTCGATCTCGACACCGGACTTGAGCACTACGTACCCCGACGGCCGCTGACCCTTGAGCTCGTCGCGGATGCCGACGACCGCGCACTCGGCGACGGCCGGATGCGAGGCGACGACGGCCTCCATGCTTCCGGTCGACAGGCGATGGCCGGCGACGTTGATGACGTCGTCCGACCGGCCGAGGACGAAGACGTAGCCGTCCTCGTCGACGTAGCCGGAATCGCCGGTGAGGTAGTAGCCCGGGAACGTCTCCAGATACGACCGCCGGTAGCGGTCCTCGTCCTGCCACAGTCCGGTCAGTGTGCCCGGCGGCAGCGGCAGCGCGATCACGATGTTGCCCTCGGTGTTCGGTCCGACCGGCTTGCCCTCCGCATCGACGATGTCGAGGCGGTAGCCGGGTACCGGCACTGTCGGCGAGCCGGCCTTGATCGGCATGGACTCGAGTCCGCGCAGGTTCGCGGCGATCGCCCACCCGGTCTCGGTCTGCCACCAGTGATCGACGACGGGCCGGTCGAGCACCTTCGTCGCCCACTCGTAGGTGTCCGGGTCGAGCCGCTCGCCCGCCGCGAACAGCGTCCGGAGGGAGGAGATGTCGTAGTTCTCCAGTTCTTTCGCCTCGGGGTCCGCCTTGCGGACCGCGCGGATCGCGGTGGGGGCGGTGAACAGCGCGACGACGTCGTTCTCGTTGACGATGCGCCAGAACGCACCGGCGTCCGGCGTGCCCACCGGCTTGCCCTCGTACATCACGGTCGTCGCACCGATCAGCAGCGGGCCGTAGACGATGTACGAGTGGCCGACGACCCAGCCCACGTCGGAGGCCGTCCACCACACGTCGCCGGGGGAGATGTCGTAGATGTTGCGCATCGACCAGGTCAGGGCCACCGCGTGCCCGCCGTTGTCGCGCACCACACCCTTCGGCTTCCCCGTGGTTCCGGATGTGTAGAGGATGTACAGCGGGTCGGTGGCGGCGACGGTCACCGGCTCGGCGGGATCCGCGTCGGCGACGAGTTCGTCCCAGTCGAACCACGCGGCGGCGGACGCCTTGTAGTCGGCCGCCGTGCCCGGGATCATCTCCCGGTTCTTGACGATCACGGTGTGCGGCGGGGTCTGCGACAGCGACAGCGCCTGTTCGACCATCGGCAGGTACTCGACGGTGCGGCCCGGTTCGAGTCCGCCGGAGGCGGTGACGAGCAGAACGGGCCGGGCGTCGTCGATGCGGGTGGCGAGCTCCTTGGCGGCGAACCCGCCGAACACCACCGAGTGCACGGCACCGATGCGGGCGCACGCGAGCATCGCGATCGCCGCCTCCGGGATCATCGGCATGTAGATCACGACGCGGTCGCCGGCAACGACGCCCTGATCGCGCAGCACCCCGGCGAACGCCGCGACCTCGTCCAGCAGCTCGGCGTAGGTGTAGGTGTGCTTGGCGGGGACCATCGCCGAGTCCCAGATCAGGGCGGGCCGGTCGCCGTGCCCGGCCCGCACGTGCCGGTCGAGGGCGTTGAAGCTGGTGTTGAGCGTGGCGTCGGGGAACCAGCGGAACGACGGTGCCTGCGAGCCGTCGAGGGCCCGCGTCGGCGCGGCCACCCAGTCCACGGCGCGGGCCGCCTCGAGCCAGAATCCCTCCGGATCCTCCACGCTCTGCCGGTAGGCCTCCGCGTACGAGCTCATCGATTCGCATCCTCTCTGACCACAGCTTGTGACGCCGACCACCCTATTCGAGATTCCCCGGCGCGAGGCACTGCCCGTTCGGGCGGTGCGCCGGACGGCGCCTCGGCGTCGGTGAGCGGGTTACCGCGGCAGCCCCAGCTTCCGGTAGCGCTCGAGCCGCCGCCGGTACCGCAGCGTCGCGTCCTGACCGACGAGCACGCCGAGTTCGCGGGCGACGGCGGCCCCGACGCGCTTGGCGAACTCGGTGGGCTCCGCCGCGGCGTCGGGCAACTCGGGGATCACACCGTCGACGACACCGTCGCGCAGCAGATCCCGGGAGCGGATGCCCTGGGCCGCTGCCATCTGTGGGGCGTGCGTGGTGTCGCGGTGCACGATCGCGCTGGCGCCTTCGGGCGGCAGCGGGGCGAGCCAGCCGTTCTGGGCGCACAGCACCCGGTCGGCGGGCAGCAGCGCCAGGGCGCCGCCGCCGGTGCCCTGCCCGAGGAGCACCGACACCGTAGGGGTCGGCAGAGTCACCAGGTCGGCCAGGCAGCGGGCGATCTCCGGCGCGAGTCCACGCTCCTCGGCCTCCTTCGACAACGAGGCTCCGAGCGTGTCGATCACCAGCACGAGTGGAAGGCGGAGCTCGTCGGCCAGCCGCATCGCGCGACGCGCCTCACGCAGCGCGCCCGGACCCATCGTCCGGGCCGCGGACTGGCCGCTGCGGTCCTGACCGAACAGCACGCACGACGCGCCGCGGAACCGGGCGAGGGAGACCAGCACGGTGCGGTCGGACTCGCCCTGTCCGGTGCCCGACAGCGGAACCTGCGCGGATGCCGCATGCCGCAGCAACTGCCGGATGCCGGGACGTTCCGGCCGGCGGGAGAGCATCACCGACTGCCACGCCGGGACGTCGGGCACGTCGTCGGCGGAGGTCACTGCGGGACCCGCCGACGCGTCGACGATCGTCGGCTCGGTGAGCACACGCAGCATCCGGTGCACGAGCCGGCGGACCCCGGCGAGAGGCACCACCCCGTCGATCACACCCTTCTGGGACAGGTTCTCGGCGGTCTGCACGCCCTCCGGGAAGTCCTCGTGGTAGAGCGCCTGATAGACGCGGGGCCCCAGGAAGCCGACGAGCGCACCGGGTTCCGCGGCGGTGACGTGCCCGAGCGAGCCCCACGAGGCGAACACCCCGCCGGTGGTGGGGTTGCGCAGGTACACGAGATAGCCGAGGTGCGCGGCCTTGTGGGCGGTGACGGCCGCCGCGATCTTGACCATCTGCACGAACGCGAGCGTGCCCTCCTGCATCCGGGTGCCACCGGAGGTGGGGGAGGCGAGCAGAGGCAGCTTCTCGCGAGTCGCGCGTTCCACGGCGAGGACGATGCGCTCGGCCGCCGCGACCCCGATCGATCCGGCGAGAAAGGCGAACTCGCAGGCGATCACCGCGATGCGGCGGCCGTGCACGGTTCCGACGCCGGTGATCACGGACTCGTCCACGCCGGACTTCGCCGCCGCGGCCTCCAGTTCGGCGCGGTACTGCTCGTCGGGGTGCACGTCGACGGGGGCGGTGTCCCAGGAGTGGAAGGTGCCTGCGTCGAGCACGCTGTCGATGAACTCCTGCGCCGAGATCCTGGGGGCCATGGCACGACCCTAGCGGTGCGCGCCCATCGCTTCCTTCCACGTGACGACGCGGCCGATGCGCAGGATGGACCTGCGGTAGATCCGCGCCCCGAGCACGCTCAGGGCGGCGGTCACGAGCAGCATCAGCACGATGGTGCCGACGATCTGCAGCGGTGTCGCCACACCGGCGGCGATGCGCAGCGGCATGAGGATCGCCGAGAACGGCGGGATCCAGCTCAGCACGGTGCTCCACGTCGACTCGGGGTCGTCGACCGACGAGAAGGCCGCGAAGAACATCGCGACGATCAGCACCATCAGCGGCGACGCCGTGGCGTTCACGTCCTCCTGCCGTGACACCATCGACCCGGCAGCGGCGTAGAGGACCGCGAAGAACGCGAACCCGAGGACGAACCAGCCCAGGGTGCCGGCGAGCGTGCCCAGGGCCGCGCCGGTCACGGTGAGTGTCCCGGTGGCGAGACCGGCACCGACCCCGGCCACTCCGTACGCGGTGAGTTGCAGCAGCCCCACGGCGCCGATGCCGACGATCTTGCCCCACAGCAGCTGCAGCGGGCGCAGCGTCGACAGCAGCAGTTCCACCACGCGCGACGACTTCTCCTCGACCACGCCCATCGCCACGTACATGCCGAACATCATGATCTGCATGTACAGCAGCACGACCGCGGCGATCGCCAGGGTGGTGCGCTGTCCCTGCTCAGGGTCCGGGGGGTCGAGGGCTTCGACGGTCACGGTGGCGCGGGCGGTGTCCGCGGCCAGCGCCGACGGGTCGACGCCGCGCGCAGTGAGGGCGTCGACCTGGGCCTGCTGCGCGACGGCCGTGTCGATCGTCGCGCGCAGGGCCGGATCGATCTCCGATTCGGCGACGGCGGTGACCGAACCTCCCGGGCCCGGGAACAGCGCGACGTCGAGTTCGCCGTCGCGTACCCGGTCGCGGCCGCTTTCGGCGTCGGGAATCTCGGAGACGTCGACGGAGCTGCCGGTGGCGTCTCCGATCGCGGTGATCGTCGCGCCGAGCGCCGGGTCGCCGACGACGCCGACGGTGGCGGGTTCGTCGTCGCCCGAGAACAGCGACACAGCGACGATGCCGCCGACGATGGCGAGCAGGATGATCGCGTTGCTGATCAGAAAACTCTTCTTGCGGACCTGGGTGAGGAACTCGCGGCGGGCCACCAGGGCCACGGCGTGGACGGGGCTCAGCGGGGCGCTCACGCGGCTACCACCTCTCGGAACAGGTCGGTCAGGGTCGGGCGGTGGACGGAGAATTCGTGTACGGGACCGGTGGCGAGGGCGGCCCGGAGGATCTGCTGGTCGTCGGCGCCCTTCCCGAGCAGCAGAACGGTGCGGCCACCACCGTGGGCGACGGTGGTGACGCCGGGCAGATCGGCTGCCCAGCCCTCGGGGGCGTGCGGGGCGTGCACCTCGAGCCGGGCCGCGCCGTGGCCGCGCAGTTCGTCGACGGTGCCGACGGCGCGCATCGTTCCCTTGGAAATGATCCCGACCCGGTGGCAGAGCCGTTGCACGAGGTCGAGCTGGTGGCTCGAGAAGATCACCGGCACTCCGGTTTCGGCCTTCTCGATCAGCACGTCGCTCATCACGTCGACGGCCACGGGGTCCAGGCCCGAGAACGGCTCGTCGAGGACCAGCACCTTCGGGTCGTGCACCAGGGCGGCGGCGAGCTGGACCCGCTGCTGGTTACCGAGGGAGAGCGCGTCGACGGCATCGTCCACCCGCTCGGCGATGCCCAGCCTGCTCGTCCAGCGTGCGACGGCCGCATCGGCGTCGGATCGGGAAAGTCCGTGCAGGCGAGCAAGGTACGACAGCTGCGCCCCGACCTTCATCTTCGGGTACAGCCCTCGTTCCTCCGGCATGTACCCGATGGTGCGGCGCACGTCGAGGTCGACGGGCCGGCCGTCGAGCCGGACCGCACCGGAGTCGGCCGCGAGCACACCGAGGACGATCCGCATGGTGGTGGTCTTCCCGGCACCGTTGCTGCCGACGAAGCCGAACAACTCGCCGGGTCGCACATCGAAGGTGACGTCGTCGAGTGCGACGACGTCACCGTATCGTTTCGAGACACCGTCGATCGTGAGGGTCACGTTTCCTCCGTATTCCTCGGGTTGTCTTGCAAATCAGTCGATCTCGTCAGGATCAGGGGTGTTCCAGGCCAGGATCATGGCGGGCAGGCAGCCGCCGACGAGTGTCGCGGTCAACGTCATCAGCCCGCCGGCGTACGCCATCCGCGGATGCATGCCGTCGGTCTGCACGCTGCCCACGACGAGGTAGAGCACCGGAATCATGACCAGGGCCTGGGTGACGGTCAGGGCGATGGAGCGAGCGCTGTTGCGTTCCTGGATCTCTCGTTCGTCGAGCGCGGCGCGCGGGGCGTCACCCTGGCGGCCCGAGACGATCTGGAGCGAGATCCAGACGGGGAAGAACACGAGGCACGCCGGCAGCCACAGCAGCGGTGCCCGCTCGAAGAAGTGGCACAGCACGCTCACGGTGAACATGAGAACGAACGTCGCGGCGAGGGCTACCACGAGGACGCGACGTCGCCGGCGAGTACGCCAGCGCGGCAGCATGTTCCGGAACTTCTCCTCGTTCTTCAGGAAGCGCCGGGTGCGGAACGCCTCGTACCGCGCGAGGAGAGTGGTGTCGTGCACGGGCATCTCGGTCACTGTGCGTCACGTCCTTCGGTTGCGGTGCGAATTCGGTACACCTCGGTGGACAGTGGCCCGAATTCGTTGCGGGAGAACACGGCTTCGACCGGCAGGCCGAAGACGTCGCAGATCCGGAAGGCCAGGTCGAGGCTGGGGTAGTGGTCGCCGCGCTCGAGGGCGCCGACGGTCTGGGGATTGACGTCGACGAGTTCCGCGAGTTGCGCGCGGCTCATTCCGCGTTCCGCGCGCAGGACGCGGATGCGGTTGTGGATCGGCAGGGTTTCCCCCCGACGGACCGGGCTCATACAACGAATTGTTGTAAAAACACAACGGTTCGTCAAGTGGGATTCGCCGGATCGCATGCGAAACAACCATCGGTACGGTTGTCGATGTCCGAAACGGGTGCGGCTATTCGAGCAGCCCCCGCAGCCGGTCGAGTTCGCGACGGTCCCGCTTGGTGGGCCGGCCCGCACCGCGGTCCCGGCGCGGGAGGGAGGCCAGGATCTCCCGGGGCGGAGGTGGGGGACTGTGGTCCTCGTAGGCCTGTGCTGCGATCGGTGCACCCACCCGTTTGGTGAGCAGCTGCGTCACGCGCACGATCCGTTCCGCCCCGGCGACCCGCACCCGCACCTCGTCGCCGACCTTCACCGCCTGCGACGGTTTCGCGGGGGCGTCGTTGACCCGCACGTGCCCGCCCCGGCACGCGGCCGCGGCTGCGGACCGTGTCTTGAACAGGCGCACCGCCCAGGTCCAGCTGTCGACCCGCACACTGCCCGCCGTCACGCCGGGTCCTCCGTCAGCCGCCCGCCGTCGAGGTGCCATCGGCGGGTCGAACGGGTGGTGGCCAGCATCCGGCGGTCGTGGGTGACCAGCACCAGCGTGCCCTCGAAGCTGTCGACGGCCTGCTCGAGCTGCTCGATCGCGGGCAGGTCCAGGTGGTTCGTCGGTTCGTCGAGCACCAGCAGGTTCACCCCCCGGGCCTGCAGCAGGGCGAGTCCGGCCCGGGTGCGTTCCCCCGGTGACAGCGACGACGCGGACCGCAGCACGTGATGGCCCTTGAGCCCGAACTTCGCGAGCAGCGTCCGCACGTCCGCATCCGGCCAGTCCGGCACCTGCGCGGCGAACGCGTCCACGAGCGGCTCGTCGCCCTCGAACAGCGCGCGCGCCTGATCGATCTCGCCGACCTCCACCCCCGACCCGATGGTCGCGGTGCCCGTGTCGAGGCGGATCCGGCCCAGTAGTGCGCGCAGCAGCGTCGTCTTCCCCGCACCGTTCGGGCCGGTGAGGACGATCCGGTCCCCCCACTGCACCTGCGTGGTGACGGGCCCGAGCACGAAGTCGCCCCGGTCGACGCACGCGCCGTTCAGGGTGGCCACCACCGCGCCGCTGCGCGGCGCCGCGGCGATCGACATGCGCAGCTCCCACTCCTTGCGCGGCTCCTCGACGACGTCGAGCCGCTCGATGCGGCGCTGCGTCTGCCGTGCTTTCGCCGCCTGCTTCTCGGTGGCCTCGGCACGGAACTTCCTGCCGACCTTGTCGTTGTCCTTGGACTTGCGCCGGGCGTTGCGGACCCCGTGCTCGAGCCAGTTGCGTTGCATCCGGGCGCGATCCTCGAGCTCCTGCTTGGTGTCCGCGTACTCCTCGTACGTTTCGCGGGCGTGCTTCCGCGCCACCTCGCGTTCGACGAGGTACGCCTCGTAGCCGCCGTCGTACACCGCGATCTGCTGCTGCGCGGAATCCAGTTCGACGATTCCGGTGACCGTGCGGGCCAGGAACTCGCGGTCGTGGCTGATCACCATCAGCGCGGTGCGGGTTTCGGCGACGAAACGCTCGAGCTGGTCGAGCCCGGCCAGGTCGAGGTCGTTGGTGGGTTCGTCGAGCAGCAGCACGTCGTACCGCGACAGCAGCAGGGCCGCCAGCCCGGCCCGCGCCGCCTGTCCCCCCGACAGGCCCGTCATGGGCGCGTCCAGCCCGACGTCGAGGCCCAGGTCGGCGACGACCTTCTCGGCGCGTTCGGCGAGATCCGCGCCGCCGAGGGCGAGCCAGCGCTCCAGCGCGGGGGTGTAGTCGTCGACGTCGGTGGTCCCCAGCGCCTCGGCCGCGGCGTTCATCGCGTGCTCGGCGTCGGTGACGCCCGTTCGCCGGCCGAGAAAGCCGAGGATCGTCTCGCCCGGGACGCGCTCGGGTTCCTGCGCGAGATACCCCACGGTGGCGTCGGGCGGACTGAATGCGACCGTGCCGGTGACGTCGGCGGTGCCCACCCCGGCGAGCGTCGTGAGCAGGGTCGACTTGCCTGCGCCGTTCGCGCCGACCAGGCCGATCACGTCGCCGGGCGCGACGGTCAGATTCAGGTCGGTGAACAGGGTGCGTTCGCCCCGGGAGGCGGACAGGCCGCTGATGCGCAGTGTTGCAGTCACCACTCGATTATCCCCACGCGGGCTGGTGGGTTTCCGGATGGTGGGATAGGGGGAACATCGGGCGGCCGGAACCCGTTGGGCCGATCATGACCGTTCCCACGATCACCCTCAACGACGGCAACACCATTCCGCAGCTCGGCTTCGGTCTCTGGCAGGTCGAGGACGACCGGAGCTACGACGCGGTGACCGAGGCCCTGCGGGTGGGCTACCGCAGCATCGACACCGCGGCGATCTACGGCAACGAGGCCGGCACGGGCCGCGCGCTGCGCGACTCGGACGTCCCACGCGACGAGCTGTTCGTCACCACCAAGCTGTGGAACAGCGACCAGGGCTACGACTCGACGCTGCGCGCCTTCGACACGAGCCTCGATCGGCTCGGCCTCGACTATGTCGACCTGTACCTGATCCACTGGCCGGCACCGGGCCAGGACCGCTACATCGACACCTTCCGCGCCTTCCAGAAGATCAAGGCCGAGGGCCGGGCCCGTTCGATCGGTGTCTCCAACTTCCGGATCGAGGATCTCGACCGGCTGATCGACGCCGTCGGCGAGGTTCCGGCCGTCAACCAGATCGAACTGCATCCGCGGTTCGATCAGGCCGAGCTGCGGGCCTACCACACCGGTAAGGGCATCGCGACCGAGGCGTGGAGTCCCCTCGGCCAGGGCGCCGTGCTCGACGACCCCACGCTGACGGCCATCGCGCAGGCTCACGGCCGCAGCGTCGCGCAGGTGATCCTGCGCTGGCACATCCAGCTCGGCAACATCGTCATCCCGAAGTCCGTCACCCCCGAGCGCATCGCGAGCAATTTCGACGTCTTCGGCTTCGAGCTGACCCCGGACGACCTCGACCGGATCCGCGGGCTGCACGACGACAGCGGCCGCATCGGCGGGGACCCCGCCACGTTCTCCTGATCGTCGGCGTCGGCGTCGGCGGCGGCGGTGGTGGTGGCAGTGGTGGTGCTGGCGGCCGAATGTGACATGGGTTCGATCTGATCGACGCAATGTGACATTCGGTCACCACATTCGGTCCGCACATTCGGCCTGCGCGATGAGTTCTCCCGGTCCGGCCGGTCGGTACCGATACGGGCTCCGGCCGGAGCCGGGAGAGGAGTTGTCGTGAGTACACCGGTCACCACTACCGTCGATGCGCGTTTCGGGGACGACGGGGAGCCGCCCCTGCCGTGGCCCGACACCGAGGAGCTGCTCGAGTCCGCGCAGCTGTACTGGCTCAGCACGGTCCGGCGCGACGGCGTCCCGCACGTGACGCCGCTGATCGGACTGTGGCAGGCGGGCGGATTCGTCTTCTGTACGGGTCCGGGCGAGCAGAAGACCCACAACCTCCGGCACAACGATGCCGTCGCGGTCACGACGGGTGTCGCGACCTGGGCGGCCGGCACGGACGTCGTCGTCGAGGGGCGCGCCCGCCGGGTCACCGACGGTGACGAGCTGCGCGCCGTCGCCGAGGCGTACTTCGTCAAGTACGGCCAGCAGTGGCGTTTCGAGGTCCACGGTGACGCCGTCGGCCCGGTGGACGATCCGGGTTGGGTCTTCCGCGTCGTGCCGAGCAAGGTGCTCGTCTTCGCGAAGGGGCCGTTCGGTCAGACCACCCACCGGTTCGCCTGACCTGCCCGTGACCGAATGTCACATTCGGTCGATGTGACCGACTGAATGTGACATTCGGCCACCGGGGTTCGGGGGTCAGCGTGGCGGGCCGGCGTCCAGCACGACGCGGGCGGTGTGTTGCCGGCCGGCAGCGTCGAGCCAGCCGATCTCCACGCTGTCGCCCGGTCGGCGCGCCATCAGCATCTCCTCGAGGTCCACCGTGGTCGTGACGGGGCGCCCGTCGAACGCGACGATGACGTCGCCGATCTCGAGGCCGGTGCCGGCGGCAGGGGTGCCGTAGCCGACCCACAGCACTTCGGCGCCTGTTTCCTCGTTGCCGGTCCGGTCGGTGGTGACGCTCACTCCGAGCAGCGGCGTCGGGCCGACGTGCACCGTCCCGGCGCTCGTCCCGGTACGGACCTGGTCCACCACGTCGAGGGCGGTCCCGATGGGCACCGCGTACGCCTCGGGTGGGTCGGGGACGGCGGCCGGGTCCGGTTCGACCGCCCCGGCGGTGTTGACGCCCACGACGGTGCCGAACGCGTCGACGAGCGGACCGCCGGAGTCTCCGGGCCGGATCGCCGCGCTGACCTGCAGCATTCCGCGCAGCCGACGTAGGGATCCGTCCATCGAGTCGCGTACCGACACCGTCTTGTCGACGGCGACGATCGTGCCGGGCGCGGGCACGACGACGCCGCCGCCGTCCGCGTTGCCGAAGGCCGTCACGGGCGCGCCCGGTTGCGGGAGGGGAGTCTCGGTCACGGCCGCGACCGGCAGATCGGCGGCGGAGCCCAGTTGCAGTACGGCGATGTCGAGGGTGGAGTCGTAGCCGAGCACCGCGACGTCGTAGCTCGCGCCGGTGTGGGGGCTCACCGCGCTGATGTCGGTGGCCCCGGTGACGACGTGGTGGTTGGTGAGTACCGTGCCGTCGGCGGTGAGGACGATGCCGGTGCCCGAGATGCCGCGCCAGCCGCGGTTCGCGGTGAGGGTGACGACGGCCGGAGCGATCCGTGCCGAAACCTCCTCCGCCGTGGGCGGCACGATCGGCGGGGCGGGAGCCGGGGGCGGTGGCGGCGGCACGGCGATCTCGACCGTCGCCGGTGCGGTGAGCACCAGGCCGGCGGCCACCATCGCCAGAACGGCGCCGAGGCGGCGGATCACGGCCCCGGCGCGGTGGCCGCGAGGTGGTCGACGAGTTCGCGGGCGGCGGCGCGTCCGGCACGGTTCGCGCCGATGGTCGACGCCGAGGGCCCGTACCCGACGAGATGGATCCGCGGGTCCGCCGCGACCTGCGTCGCCAGCTTGCCCGTCATGGTGATGCCGCCGCCGGGATTACGCAGGCCGAGGGGAGCGAGATGGTCGAGGGAACTACGAAAACCGGTGCACCACAGGATGACGTCCACGGCGAGCGTGGTGCCGTCGGACCAGCGGACGCCGGTCTCGGTGATCTCCTCGAACATCGGGAGGCGGTCGAGGGCGCCGCGTTCACGCGCCGCGCGGATCGCCGGCGTGACCGGCAGACCGGTCACCGACACCACCGAGCCCGGCGGCAGCCCCTGTCGTACCCTGTCCTCGACGAGTGCGACGGCGGAACGCCCGAGTTCCGGCGTGAAATCCTCGTCACGCCAAGCGGGTTCGCGACGGGTGACCCACGTCGTTTCGGTGACGCGGGAGATCTCGTCGAGCAGCTGTACCGCCGAGATGCCGCCGCCGACGACGAGGACGTGACGACCGGCGAACTCGTCGGCGCTGCGGTAGTCCCGGGTGTGCAGCTGGCGCCCGCGGAAGCGCATGGCTCCCGGATACCACGGCACGAAGGGATGTTCCCACGTGCCGGTGGCGTTGACCAGGCCGCGGGCGGAATACACCCCGTGGTCGGTCTCCACCCGCAGGCGCTCGCCGCGGTCGCACACCACGCCGACCTGGACGGGGCGGTGCACCGGCAGGTGGAAGCGCGCCTCGTAGGCGCGGTAGTACTCGGGCACCGCGGCGGAGGCCGGGACCTCTCCGGCGGTGGTGTCGACCGCCTCGGAGAACGGCCACCCCGGCAGGTCGTGCACTCCGTTGACGGTGCTCAGCGTCAGTGACGGCCACCGCTGCTGCCACGCGCCGCCGGGGCCGAACGAGCGGTCCAGGACGACGAACCCGGACTGCGGTTCGACGCCGAACCGTTGCAGGAAGTAGGCGGCGGACAGCCCGGCCTGGCCCGCGCCGATCACGACGACGTCGACGGCGGTGGCCGGTGCGTCCGTCGTCATCGCCGCTCTCCCTTCCGTGGCACGTCTTCATGATGCACCGACGTGTCCGTCGCGTGATGCACCGACGTGTCCGCTGCCGCTGACCGGCCGACCGATAATGTGATATCACTTTAATATCTCATTGAACTTCTCCGGGAAGGGAGACCCGCCATGTCCGCCACCCCCTCCGTCGTCACGGAGCGACCCGGAAAGTCCGTCGACGGCTGGTCCGTCCTCGCGATCGCGCTCGCCGTGGATGCCGCGGCCGTGGCGCTCGTCGTGTTCGGCGCGCTGAACCGCAACGTCGCGCTCATCGTGGTCGGAGCGGTGCTGATCGTCCCTGCCACCGTGGCGCTCGCCGGCCTGGTCCTCGTCGAGCCCAACGAGGCGCGGGTGCTGCAGTTGCTCGGCAGCTCGTACTCGGGCACCCTCCGCAAGGACGGGCTGCGCTGGATGAATCCGCTCAACACCCGGCGCAAGGTCTCGACCCGGATCCGCAACCACGAGACCGGGATCGCCAAGGTCAACGACGCCGACGGCAACCCCATCGAGATCTCGGCGGTCATCGTGTGGCAGGTCGAGGACACCGCCCGGGCCGTGTTCGATGTCGACGACTTCGAGGAGTTCGTCGCCGTGCAGACCGAGGCCGCCGTCCGTCACATTGCCGGCAGCTACCCGTACGACGCGGGCCCGGAGACGTTGTCGCTGCGGCAGAACGCCGACGAGATCACCTCGAGGCTGTCCGCCGAAGTCGACGAGCGGGTCGGATCCGCCGGCGTGCGAGTCGTCGAATCCCGGATCAACCGGCTCGCGTACGCGCCCGAGATCGCGCAGGCCATGCTGCGCCGGCAGCAGGCGGGTGCGGTCATCGCCGCGCGTGAGCAGATCGTCAAGGGCGCGGTCGGCATGGTCGCAACCGCCCTCGAACAGCTCGAGAAGGAACACACCATCGAACTCGACGAGGAGCGCAGGGCCGCGATGGTGAGCAACCTGCTCGTGGTCCTGTGCGGCGACCAGAGCGCGCAACCGGTGCTCAACACCGGGTCGCTCTACGCCTGACGCGTCGTCGACACCATGGCCGAACGCAAGAAGCTGCTGCTCCGGCTCGATCCTGCGGTCCACGACGCGCTCGCACGGTGGGCCGCCGACGAGTTGCGCAGCACCAACGCACAGATCGAGTTCCTGCTCCGTCGTGCGCTGAGCGAGGCAGGACGCATGCCGCGCGAGGCCGGACGCATCCGCAAACCCGGCCGGCCGCGCGCGGACGAGGACTGACGGGAGCGCCCTCGCGCCTGCCCGCGGCGGGTGCGATGATGCGTGCCGTCGACGAAAGGTGAAGCACACATGATGGGGATCAGCCGTGACGGCGACGTGGTCACGCTCGAACTGCGGCGTGAGGAGCGCCGCAACGCGCTCAACACCGAGCTGTGCGTCCAGGTCCGGGAGGGACTCGAGGAGGCTCTCGACGGGGGTGCGCGCGCGGTCGTGATCACCGGGCGCGGCTCGAGCTTCTGTGCCGGCGCCGACCTGTCGGGCGACGTCTACGCGGAAGGATTCCTCGACAGCCTGGGGGAGATGCTCCGTGCGATCCAGGAGGCGCCCGTCCCGGTGATCGCCGCAATCAACGGCCCCGCGATCGGAGCAGGCACTCAGCTCGCCCTCGCGGCGGACCTGCGGGTCGTCGCACCGGGGGCTCGATTTGCGATTCCGGCGGCGCGTCTCGGTATCTCTGTGGACCGTTGGACGGTCCGGCGGCTCGTCGCCCTGCTCGGCGGCGGCCCCGCGCGGGCCGTGCTGCTCGCCGCCGAACCGGTCGACGCACACGAGGCGGTCGACCGCGGTCTGGCCAACCGGATCGGCGATCTCGTCGCCGCGCAGTCCTGGGCACGCGAGATCGCCGAACTCGCCCCGTTGTCGCTGCACGCGATGAAGCTGTTCCTCAACGACGACGGCACGCGCGACGAGCCGTCGCCCGAGCAGACGGCCGCGCTCGCCGAGGCGTGGCTCAGCGAGGACGCCCAGGAGGCGCGCCGGGCCCGCACGGAACGCCGGGCGCCGGTCTTCCGCGGTCGCTGAGGCGCGACCGCGCCCCGACGGCCGAGCGCGCCCGCGTCCCTGCGCCCCTACAGTGGTGGGGTGAGCGTCAAGCAGACAGCCTCGTCCGCCCTTGCCGGCGCCGGCTTGCTGTGGGTGGCGCGGGCCACCCGTGGCGTCCCGGGCTCGATCGGCGCGACCCCGGCGGACATCCGCCCGTACGCCGCCGGGTCCCCCCGGTATCGGAACGGGCGCTTCCACAACTCGGAGCCGAGTAGCACCGTGCTGCCCGAGGCCGGCGGCAGCCTCGTCAAGGACATGCTCACCCGGCGGTCCTCCGGGGTGCCGCGCGACGCGGTGCCGCTCGCGCCGCAGCTCGCCCCGGTGCAGGCCGCGGAGCTCGCGGTGACCTGGTACGGACACTCGAGTGCCCTCCTCGAGATCGACGGCCACCGGATCCTCGCCGACCCGGTGTGGAGCGAGCGGGTCTCGCCGTCGCCGGCCGTGGGCCCGGCCCGGTTGCACCCGTCGCCGGTGGAGCTGGCGGAACTGCCGCCGATCGACGCCGTCGTGATCTCCCACGACCACTACGACCATCTGGATCGCGGGACCGTCGAGGCCCTCGCGGCCACGCAGCCCGAGGCCCGGTTCCTGGTCCCGCTCGGCGTGGGGGCGCACCTGCGCCGGTGGCGGATCCCCGCCGACCGGATCGTCGAGCTGGACTGGGACCAGCACACCGAGGTGGGTGCGCTCACCGTCACCTGCACCGAGGCGCGGCACTTCTCCGGCCGCGGCCTGATCCGCAACATCACGTTGTGGTCGTCGTGGGTGATCGCCGGGCCGACGCGGCGGGTGTTCTTCGGCGGCGACAGCGGCTACACGCCCCGGTTCGCCGACCTGGGAGACCGCTACGGGCCGTTCGATCTGACGTTGCTGCCGGTGGGCGCGTACGACCCGCGCTGGCCCGACGTGCACATGAACCCGGAGGAGGCCGTGCGCACGCATACCGACCTCGGCGGCTGCGACTATCCCAGCCTGCTCGTCCCCGTGCACTGGGGCACCTTCAATCTGGCGTTCCACGCGTGGTCGGAGCCGATCGCGCGGCTCCTGCCGGCGGCGCGGGCGGAGGGGGTGCCCACGGCCGTGCCGATGCCGGGCCAGCGGGTCGACGCGCTGCGGCCGGGCTCGCAGGATCCGTGGTGGGTTCCACTCGGCTGACTTCGGTTCGGTTGACTTCGGTGCGCCGGTAGGGTTTCCGGCCCGTCGCCGCGGGTATCCGGTCGTCCGTCGGGGAGCGTCGGAGGGAGGGCCGGGTCATCGTCGAATCGTTGCTTTTCGGGGTCATCGCGTCGAGCGCGCTGGTGCTCGGCGCGTTGGTGGGCGGATGGGTGGAAATCCCCAAACGCGTTCTCGCGGCGATGCTGGCGTTCGCCGCCGGCGCGCTCATCACCGCCTTGTCGTTCGAGTTGTTCGAGGATTCGTACGAGAAGGGTGGCATCTGGCGTGCGGCGATCGGCCTCGTCGTCGGCGCCGTCGTGTTCACCGCGCTCAGCGCGTGGCTGGACCGGGTGGCCGAGGGTCGCCGCGAAAAGGACCACGGCAGTGAAAAACTCGACGTCGATGCGGCCGCCGAGGAAACCGCGCCGTCGTCGTCCTCGGTCAGCGGGGCCGCCGGGCTGGCGCTGCTGGCGGCGGTCACCCTCGACGGGGTGCCCGAGAACGTGGCGCTGGGTGTGTCCCTGGGGGAGGGCACCGGCGGTCTCGCTCTGCTGGTCGCGATCTTCGTGTCCAACTTCCCGGAGTCGCTCGTCGGCAGCGCCTCCATGCGCGCCCAGGGCCGGTCCCGGAAATACATCCTCGGAATGTGGGTGGCGTGCGCCGCGCTGCTGACCGTCGCCGTCGTCGTCGGAGCCGGGCCACTGGCGGTGACCCCGCCCGAGACGATCTCCCTGCCCTTGGCGTTCGCGGCGGGCGCGGTGCTGGCCTCGCTGGCCGACACCCTGATGCCGGAGGCCTACGAGAAGGGCGGTCCCACGGTGGCGCTGAGCACCGCGGCGGGATTCGTGCTCTCGTTCGTCCTCGCGACGCTGTGAGCGGCGTCAGCTCGTCGCGGCGGCCCGCTTGCGTTCGACGAGTGCCCGGGTGACGAAGAAGGCGATCGCCACACTCGCGACAGTGCGCACCAGCCGGTTGACGTCCACGGCCGGCTGCCACGACAGCTTGCCGCCGCTGATGACGTACGCGCCCACCGGGCGAGCACCCACCCCGAAGCCGCCGCCCTCGCCGTTCTCCCCGTCGGGTGAGTAGCCCCCACCGCCGCCGGCCCCGCCGGAGACCACGGCCGCGGTGATGACGGTCAGGCCGTCCTTCTCGACCGGTTCCGAGTACACGCGCTTGACGGTCACCGTGTCGCGCGCCTTGGCCATCAGTTCCTCGAGATTCACTTCCGCCCCCTGTCCGTCGTGGATTCGACTCCGGCCGGCCGGCCGCGCCCCTCATTCTCGGCCGCGCCCCGGCGCCGGGGAAGTGTCCAAGGTCCCTGCGCGCGCGAACGCGCGACGGCTGTGCCGGACGAATTCGCGCAGCGCCGGAGCGCCGGTATCCGACCAGACCAGCGACAGCACCGCGGGCGCGGTGGCGTCGTCCACAGTGAGGCCACACAACCGCCCCTCGAAATACTCGACCATCGAGCGGCTGAGGATCGCCACGCCCAGTCCGCGGACGGCGAGGTCGGCGACGGTGTCCGGCGAACTGGCCTGCAGGGCGATGTCGGGGCGCAGGCCGGCGGCGGCGCACGCCCGGTCGAACACGGTCCGGATGCCGGTGCCCGGGGGCATGGACACGACGGGGTGGGCGCACACGTCCGCGAGGGTGAGACGGGCGCGTTCGGTGAGCGGGTGACCGGGCGGCACGGCGGCGACGATCGGTTCGCTGACGAGGGTGAGCGCCTCGAGACCCGGGGGCGGGGCGGCGGCGGTGCCGACGAGGGCGAGGTCCACCGTGGCGGCACGTACCCGCTCGACGAGCCGGTCGGAGGCATCCTCGACGAGGGTGATCTCGACGCCGGGGTGCGCGTGGTGGAACGCGGCCAGTGCGTCGAACAGTCCGGTGACGGTGCAGGCGGTGACCATGCCGACCACCAGCCGTCCCCGGAGCAGGGCCGTCACCTCCTCGACTGCCTGCCGGGCGGCCGCGGCGGACGCCAGCGCCGCCCGGGCGTGCGGCAGTGCCGCCTTTCCGGCCGTGGTCAGGGTGGCGGCACGGGTGGAACGGTCGAACAGGACGGCGCCGAGGTCGTGCTCGAGCCGGCGGATCTGGGCGCTGATCCCGGACTGGCTGATGTGGACGCGGTGAGCGGCACGGGTGAAGTTCGCCTCCTCGGCCACCGCGACGAAGTACTCGAATTGCCGCAGTTCCATAACCCAGGATTCTAGATTCCATCGATATGATCTGTTGGACTTCTCGAGGCGCGCGGCGGACCCTGGAGGTGTCCACGTCCGTTCGCAGAGAGGATCGTCATGTCGAACGATGAGAAGGCTTGGCAGCCAGAGGATCTCACCCGCCTGTTCGTCGAGCGGTCCAACGCCGGCGACGCCGCGGGGGTGGCCGCCCTGTACGAGGAGGACGCCGTGATGGCCTACCCACCGGGCAGCCACACGGTGGGACGCGAGGCCATCCGCCGCCTGTGGGAACAGGTGCTCGAGCACGCGCCCCGATTCGAGCCCGAGCCGCCGCTGCCGACCCTGATCAGCGGTGACCTCGCGCTGACCGCCACACCGCCGAAGGACGGCGCCGGCGCCCGGGCCCAGGTGGCCCGCCGCCAGCCCGACGGCAGCTGGCTGCGGGTGCTCGGCCAGCCCGAGTTCGTCCGCCCGGACCGCTGAGCCGGGTCGCGAGCCGCGTCACGGTGTGGGGGCGGATCGCAACGGGTGGCTTAGCCTGTTTCCCATGGCAGCAGAGGAGCCCACCGCGGTCGCCGACCAGGCAGCTGTGCCCCCCACCGACGCGCGGCACGTCGAGCTGGGTCTGACCACCGAGCAGGTCGCCGAACGGGTGGCCCGGGGCGCCACCAACGACGTGCCGGACCGGGCGTCGCGGTCCGTCGGAGAGATCGTCCGCGCCAACGTCTTCACCCGCATCAACGCGATCCTCGGCGTCCTGCTGGCCATCGTCCTGGCCACCGGGTCGATCATCGACGGCATGTTCGGCCTGCTGATCATCCTCAACAGCGCCATCGGCATCGTGCAGGAGATCCGCGCCAAGTGGACCCTCGACCGGCTCGCGATCGTCAGCCAGGCCAAGCCCCTCGTCCGCCGCGACGGCGTCGTGGCCGAGCTGCCGCCGCACGACGTCGTGCTCGACGACATCATCGAACTCGGACCCGGCGACCAGGCGGTGGTCGACGGGGTCGTCGTCGAGACCGAGGGGCTCGAACTCGACGAATCTCTGCTCACCGGCGAGGCCGACCCCGTGCACAAGGAACTCGGTGCGCGAGTCCTCTCGGGCAGCTTCGTCGCGGCGGGCAGCGGCGCCTACCGCGCCACGAAGGTCGGCCGCGATGCGTATGCGGCCAGGCTCGCCGAGGAAGCCAGCAAGTTCACGCTCGTGCACTCGGAACTGCGCTCGGGAATCGACAAGATCCTGAAATTCATCACTTACCTGATGATTCCGGCCGGCCTGCTCATCATCTACAACCAGCTGTTCTCGAGCGGCCAGCCCCTCGGTCCCGCGCTCAGCGGCATGGTCGCGGCCCTCGTGCCGATGGTTCCCGAGGGGCTGGTGCTGATGACGTCGATCGCGTTCGCCGTGGGCGTGATCCGTCTCGGTCACCGGCAGTGCCTCGTGCAGGAACTGCCGGCCATCGAGGGGCTCGCCCGCGTCGACGTGGTGTGCGCCGACAAGACCGGCACGCTCACCGAGAACGGCATGCGCCTGGCAGACCTGGTGTGCGTCGACGGCAGCGACGAGACGGCCGTCCGTGCCGCCCTCGCGGCGATGGCGGCCGACGATCCTCGTCCCAACGCCAGCGTCCTCGCCGTACGCGAGGCCCTGCCCGACGACCCCGGCTGGGGCGATGCCACCGCCGCCGCCCCGTTCTCGTCGGCGAAGAAGTGGAGCGGTCAGTCCTACGGCACTCACGGCAACTGGGTGCTCGGCGCCCCCGACGTGCTCCTCGACCCGGCCTCGGCGACGGCCCGGCAGGCCGAGGAGCTCGGCGCGCAGGGATTGCGGGTGTTGCTCCTCGGGCGATGCGAGCGCGCCGTCGACGACCCGCAGGCCCCCGGCACCGTCACCGCGCAGGCCCTCGTGGTGCTCGAACAGCGGGTACGGCCCGACGCCAAGCCCACCCTCAAGTACTTCGCGAACCAGCACGTCGACGTCAAGGTCATCTCCGGCGACAATGCCGTCTCGGTCGGCGCCGTCGCGACGTCGCTCGGCCTGCCGCACGCCGAGCATCCCGTCGATGCGCGCGCCCTCCCGGAGGACCGCGACCGGCTCGCCGACACCCTCGACTCGGCCACCACGTTCGGACGTGTGCGCCCGGACCAGAAGCGCGCGATGGTCGGCGCGCTGCAGTCGCGCGGGCACACCGTCGCCATGACCGGCGACGGCGTCAACGACGTGCTGGCGCTCAAGGACGCCGACATCGGGGTCGCGATGGGGTCCGGCAGCCCGGCCACCCGCGCGGTCGCGCAGATCGTGTTGCTGGACAACAAGTTCGCGACCCTGCCCTACGTCGTGGCCGAGGGACGCCGGGTGATCGGCAACATCGAGCGGGTGTCGAACCTGTTCCTCACCAAGACCGTGTACTCCGTGCTGCTGGCCTTCCTCGTCGGGCTGTCGGGTGCGCTGTCCCAGGTGTTCGACTACGAGCCGCTGCCGTATCCGTTCCTGCCGCGGCACGTGACGATCGCGGCCTGGTTCACCATCGGAGTCCCCGCGTTCATCCTCTCGCTCGCGCCCAACAACGAACGGGCCCGTTCCGGATTCGTCTCGCGCGTGATGCGCCTGGCGATCCCGTCGGGGGTGATCATCGGCGTCAGCACCTTCGTCTGCTACCTGCTGGTGTACGCCGGGCCCGACCAGACCGAGGCGCAGAAGATGCAGGCCGGCACCGCGGCGTTGATCACCCTGATCATGATCGCGTTGTGGGTGCTCGCCGTGGTGGCCCGGCCGTACGTGTGGTGGAAACTGGTGCTGCTGGCCGGTTCGGTGCTCGGCTACGTCGTCCTGTTCGCCTTCCCGTTCGCCCGCGAGTTCTTCGCCCTCGACGTGTCGAACGTCGGTGCCATGGTCACGGCGTTCACCTGCGGGGCGATCGGCGTGGTCCTCGTGGAGGTCTCGTGGTGGGTGACCGGGCGGATCCACGGTGAGCACCGTCGGCTGTTCGCCGCCAGTGAGGACCTGCTGCCCGGCGAGCACTGACCGGGGACGAGGTCACTACGCCGACCGCGGCATGTTTGGGAACGGGCCTGCGGTGGCACGCTGAGGCATCGATCCCCGAGCGGAAGGAGCAGGCAGATGGGTTTGAAGGATTCCATCAAGGGCCTGGTCGACAAGGGCAAGGCCTACGCGGAGCAGAACCCGGACAAGGCCGGCCAGTTCGTCGACAAGGCGGGCGACGCCGCCGACGCCCGGACGGGCGGCAAGTACGCCCAGCACGTGGACAAGGTGCAGGATGCCGCGAAGAAGCACCTCGGCACCGCAGACAATCCCGTCCCCGGAACGACCCCGGCGCCCGGAGGGCAGCCCGGTCCGGAGGCGGACCCCGGACCGCAGGCGCAACCGGGTCCACGCACGCCGTAGTTGCGCACGTGCTCGGCGGGCGACCCCGGCCGGGGATCTCCCGCCGAGCTGGTGGCACGGTCGGCTCTGCCGGTGGCACGCTGGTGAGGACCCACGAATGCACACGGAGAAGGGGTGAGCCTGCGATGCGATTCATGGATTCGGTCAAGGGTCTGGTCGGCAAGGGCAAGGACTATGCCCGGAAGAACCCGGACACGGTGAATCGCGCCATCGACAAGGCCGGGGATCTCGCCCGGACCAAGGGACCGCGAAAGTACTCCCGGCACGTCGGCAAGGCGCAGGACGCGGTGAAGAAGACCCTGGGAACCGAACGTCGCGGGCCCGGCCCGGAACCCGGGCCCGACGTCCGATAGCGAGTCGGCGGCACGGCCCACGTCCGGTCGCAGCCTGCTGTGTGGCAGGCTGGGCCCGCTCGCTCTTTCGGACGAAAGGGATGCGACGTGGGCTTCATGGATTCGGTGAAGGGGATCGTCGACAAGGTGCAGGACGCGGCCCGGACGGCACTGCGCGCCGAATAGGCCGCGCCGACCGGCCCGCGCCCGGTCGCTCACGCTCGGGAGCGACCGGTGCCCGCGCGCTACCCGAGCAGGTGCGCGTAGTCGTCGCGGCGCTCGGCCGGGAGAAGAGTGTTCAGCACGAAGCGGGTCTGGAGCCGGATGTAATCGTCGAGCGAGTAGATCGCACCGAAATGCCAGTGCTTGAGCGCCCAGCCGTGTGCCAGCAACATGATGTCGAAGACCATCAGGTCGACGTCGACCGGACTCATCACGCCCGCCTCGATCCCCGCGTCGAGCGCGGCGCGCAGCGGCGCCGACGACTCGACCTCGAGCTCCTTGATCCGGGCCCGCCCGGCCGCGTCGAGGGTGCGGCTCTCGCGGTAGGTGAGCACCGTGGCGTCGAGGTTCTCGTCCACGATCTCGATGTAGCGGCGCATCCCGGCGACGAGCCGGTCGATCGGGTCGTCGCCGACGGCGTCCATGGCCGGTTCGAGCTGGTCGCGGAAGGCGTCGAGGATCGCGAGGATGGTGGCGAGGAGGACGTCCTCCTTGCCACCGAAGTACTTGTAGATCAGCCCGACGCTGACCCCGGCCTCGTCGGCCAGCGCCTGCATGGACATCTGGTGGAACCCGGTCCGTTGCATGACCGTCACGGCTGCGTCGAGCACCTGCTTGCGCCGGGAGCTGGTGCGGACGGCTCGCACGGCCTCGTCCACGGGTAGCGCGTCGTGGTCGGTGGTCATGGTGGTGCTCCTCGTCGCCGCTGGGTCGGATCCACAGTACCGAGTGATCCGGGCGGGTCGTCCGGCGCAGCCCCGGGCGACGGAGATCCCGCGACGGTCCGCACGTCGGGCTACCGGGCGCGCGCGACGAATCCTGCCAGCAATCCGGCGGTGTCCGGCGTCTCGATCAGCCGGCTGATCTCGTCGAGTTCGCGGGCGAACCCGTCATCGCCTCGAGCTGCGACGATGCAGCGCTTGGCGGCCGCGTAGGCGGCGGGCGGCAGCTGCGCGAGTCGATCGGCCAAGGCTCGTGCCTCGGTCTCGACGTCGACGTCGGTAGCCCACTGCACGATTCCGAGCTGCTCGGCCGTACGGCCGGTGACCAGTTCGGCGCCGAGAACGAGCCGGTGCGCCACCGACGGACCGGCCAGCCGGGTGAGCCGTTGCGTGCCCCCCGCCCCGGGCAGGAGCCCGATTCCCACCTCGGGAAGCCCGAGCTTCACCGAGGCGCCCGCGACGCGGAAGTCGCACGCGAGGGCCAGCTCGAGGCCGCCTCCCGTGGCGGCACCGGCGAGGGCGGCCACCGAGGGCTTCGGCAGCGCCTCGATGCGGGCGAACACGTCCTGGAGCCGTGCGGTGAAGCGGCGCAGGCGTGCTCCCCGATCGGGCTTCGTGCTCCAGGACTCCATCATCGCGATGTCCGCGCCTCCGCAGAAGATCCGCCGGGCACTGCGGATGAGGACGGCCCGTACCGCGGGGTCCTCGCCCAGCGTCGTGACGGCCTCGGCCAGGGCGTCCGCCTGCGCCTCGTCGAGGGCGTTGGCGGGGGGACGGTCGAGGGTGATGATCCCGACGCTTTCTTCACGTGTGGTGGCGACGCTCACGGTTACTCCAGCAGGTGTCGGTAGCGGGTTCGGTGTGTCTGTGGCAGAACGGTGTTGAGCACGAACCGGGTCTGCAGCCGGATGTAGTCGTCGAGGCTGTAGACCCGGCCGAAATGCCAGTGCTTGAGCGCCCAGCCGTGGGCGAGCAACACCAGGTCGAAGACCATCAGGTCGACGTCGACGGGGTTCATGATGCCGGCGTCGATGCCCTCGGTCAGCACCGCACGCAGCGGTGCGGAGGTGGCGATCTCGAGCCGCTTGAGCTTCTCCCTCCCGGCCGGGTCGAGCGTGCGGCTCTCGCGGTAGGTCAGGGCCACGGCGTCGAGGTTCTCGTCGACGATCTCGACGAATCGACGGATCCCCGCGGCCAGGCGCTCCACGGGGTCCGGGCCGGCCGCCGCCATCGCGGGTTCGAGCTGATCCCGGAACGCGTCCAGGATGGCGGTGATGGTGGCGAGGAGGATCTCCTCCTTGTTGCCGAAGTACTTGTAGAGCAGTCCCACGCTGACGTTCGCCTCGTCGGCCAGCGCCTGCATGGACATCTGATGGAACCCTGTGCGCTGCATCACCTTCGCGGCAGCGGTCAGGATCTGCCTGCGCCGGGAGTTCGCACGGACCGCGCGCACGGCCTCGTCGATCGGCAGCTCGCTGGGATCGGCCGACATGGACGTCCTCCTCGTCGCTCGGGACGGCCGCTCAGATCCCGAGATCCTTGGCGACGATCGTCTTCATGATTTCGGTGGTGCCGCCGTAGATGGTCTGGATGCGGGCATCGACGAACGCGCGTGCCACCGCGTATTCGCGCATGTACCCGTAGCCGCCGTGCAACTGCAGGCACCGGTCCGCGACCCGGACCTGCAGTTCGGTGGCCCACCACTTCAGTCGCGCCGCGCGGGCGGCGGTGAGCTCGCCGGCAACGTGCTCGGCGATGCAGTCGTCGAGGAAGGTGCGGGCCAGATCCAGCTCCGTGGCCAGTTCGGCCAGCACGAACTGGGTGTTCTGGAAGCTCGAGACCGGCTTGCCGAACGCCTTGCGCTCCCTGACGTAGGTGAGGGTCTCGGCGAACACGCCCTCCGCCGCGGCGACCGCGCCGATCGCGAGCGACAACCGTTCCTGCGGCAGGTTGTGCACGAGCTGGTAGAAGCCCTGTCCCTCCTCGCCGAGCCGGTTCGCGACCGGGACCCGCATGTCCGTGAAGGCCAGCTCGCTGGTGTCCTGTGCGTGCAGGCCGATCTTCTCCAGATTGCGCCCACGGGAGAAACCGGCGGTGCCGGCCTCGACGACGAGCAGGGTCAGGCCCTTGTGCGGGTCGTCGGAGGTGCGGGTCGCGACGACGAACAGGTCGCCGTTCTGCCCGTTGGAGATGAACGTCTTGGCGCCGTCGACCACGTAGTGGTCGCCGTCGCGCACCGCGGAGGTGCGGATGCCAGTCAGGTCGCTGCCGGTGCCGGGTTCGGTCATTGCGATGCCGAGGACGGTCTCGCCGCTGACCACGCCGGGCAGCCAGCGGGCCTTCTGCTCGTCGGTGGTCATGTCGGTCAGGTACGGCAGCACGACGTCGTTCTGCAGCGAGAACGCGATCCCGGCGGCGGCGTTGCCCGCCCGGTTGACCTCCTCGATCAGGATGGCGTTGTAGCGGAAGTCGTCGACGCCGGGGCCGCCGTACTCCTCCGGGACCGGGAAACCGAGCAGGCCCAGCTTGCCGGCCTCGGTGAACAGGGACCGGTCGAGACAGCTCGCCCGTTCCCAGTCCTCGTGCACCGGGGTGATCTTGTCTCGGACGAAGTTCCGGACGACCTCGCGGAACTGCAGGTGCTCGGACTCGTGGATCAATCGTGCGTTCATGGTGGGATTCCTGTCAGCGGAAGGCGTTTTCGCCGGTGAAGGCCTGACCGAGCACCAGCTGGTGCATCTCGGGGGTGCCCTCGTAGGTGAGCACGGACTCGAGGTTGACCATGTGCCGGATGACGGGGTACTCGAGGGAGATGCCGTTGCCGCCGAGGATGGTTCGCGCAGTGCGGCAGATCTCGATGGCCTCGCGGGTGTTGTTGAGCTTGCCGAAGCTCACCTGCTCGGGCCGCAGCCCGACGCTGTCCTTCAGCCGGCCGAGGTGCAGCGACAGCAACTGGCCTTTGTGCAGTTCGACGGCCATGTCGGCGAGCTTGGCCTGGGTGAGCTGGAATCCGCCGATGGGGCGGCCGAACTGGGTGCGCTGCATCGAGTAGTCGCGCGCGGCCTCCCACGCCGAGCGCGCCGCGCCCATCGCACCCCAGATGATGCCGTACCGCGCCTCGGACAGGCTCTGCAGCGGCGCCTTGACGCCCTTGCCCTCGGGCAGCAGCGCGTCGGCAGGTAGGCGCACGTTGTCCAGGACGAGTTCGCCGGTGACCGAGGCGCGCAGCGACAGCTTGTGCTTGATCGTGTTCGCGCTGAAACCGGGTGTGTCGGTCGGCACGACGAAGCCACGCACGCCCTCGTCGGTGTTCGCCCAGACCACGGCGACGTCGGCGATGGAGCCGTTGGTGATCCACATCTTGCGACCGTCGAGGACCCAGTCGGACCCGTCCCGGCGGGCGCGGGTCTTCATTGCGGCAGGGTCGGAGCCCACGTCCGGTTCGGTCAGGCCGAAGCAGCCGATGATCTCGCCCGCCGCCATCCCCGGCAGCCAGCGCTGCTTCTGCTCCTCGGAACCGTTGTTCCAGATCGAGAACATCGCGAGCGAGCCCTGCACCGAGACCAGCGAGCGGATGCCGGAATCGGCGGCCTCGAGTTCCAGGCAGGCGAGGCCGTAGTGCACGGCGGACGAACCGCCGCACCCGTAGCCCTCGAGGTGCATGCCGAGTACACCGAGCTTGCCGAATTCGCGGGTGAGTTCCCGGATCCCGGGCAGGTCCCCGGCCTCGAACCACTCCGCGATGTGCGGAGCGACATGCTCGGTGCAGAACCTGCGGACGGTGTCGCGGAC
The DNA here is from genome assembly GCF_047782815.1 of Rhodococcus indonesiensis. NCBI lineage: Bacteria > Bacillati > Actinomycetota > Actinomycetes > Mycobacteriales > Nocardiaceae > Rhodococcus > Rhodococcus indonesiensis. The sequence goes on from NZ_CP180630.1 coordinate 1,221,068, forward strand.
GGCGAGCTCGTCGTCGGAGTAGAGCGAGTCGATGGTGAGCGGGTCGCGGGCATCGAACTCGGGGAGGGTGGTGGCGGTGCTCATCGGGTCATCCTCGAGTCGGAGGGAGTGGAGAAGAGGCCGGCGGCGAACTCGGCTGCGGCGGCTTCGGTGGCCTTGTAATGCAGCTTCTTGCCGGTGGGGGAGACGGGCAGCGTCTCGACGAACCGGTAGGCGCGCGGCCGCTTGAACGACGAGAGCATCGGGTGGGAGCGGCAGTGGGCGTCGAGGTGTTCGACCGTCAGCGCGGGATCCGCCGCGACGACGTAGGCGACGACGATGCGTCCCCACTTCTCGTCCGGAACTCCGACGACGAGCGAATCCTGTACCTGCGCATGGGCGTTGAGTGCCTCTTCCACCTGCACCGGGTGGACGTTCTCGCCGCCGGAGATGAGCATGTCGTCCTTGCGCCCGACGATGGTGACGAACTCGTCGGCGTCCCAGGTGGCGAGGTCGCCGATGTGCAGCCAGCCCTGATCGAACTTGGCCTTCTCCTGGTCAGGGGTGTCGAAGTAGGCGTTGGCACACTTGGGGGAGCGGACGATGACCTCACCGACGTCGTTGCCGTCACGCGCGACGACGTCGTCGGGCTCGGCGAGCCGATCCGGGTAGACGTGCACGACGCGTACGTCGTCGTCGGTGCAGGCGCGACCGGCGCTGCCGGCGCGGTCGGGCAGGTCGGCCGGCCGCAGGAAGGTGTTCCAGAACGCTTCGGTGGTGCCGTAGCCGTTGAAGATCCGGGGGTTGAGCACCTTCTGGTAGTGCAGCGCCGCCTCCTTCTCGAGCGGCGCGCCCATCGTGACGATGCCGCGCAGGCTGGACAGGTCGCGGGGGCGTGCCTCCTGGGCGGCGGCGAGCATGGCGAGATTGGTCGGTGCGCCGATGAGGAAGGTCAGTCCGTACTCGGCGACGAGGTCGAGGACCCGGTCGGCGTCGAACGACCGCAGCGGCACCACTTCACCGCCGACGTAGAACGTCGGGTTGGGCCCGCCCGCGTGCAGGCCGCCGCGGTGGAACCACGGGGTCATGTTGAGCGTCTTGTCGTCGGGGCCGAGCGGGAAGTGCATGATCACGTCGTGCGCGCTGAAGATCTCGATCATGCTGTTGAGCGGCACGCCTTTCGGCATGCCCGTAGTGCCGGAGGTGTAGAGACGGGTGGTCTCGTCCCACACCGTGCGATGCAGCGGCGGTAGTGCAATGCGGTCGGCGGCCAGGTGCCGGTACCGCATCACCGTGACGCCGGCGGCTTCGACCGTGGCGCCGTCGCCGACGGCCACGATCACCCTCGGGGTGTGCGCTGCGAGCCGCAACGCCTCCTGCACCATGTCGGTGAGTTCGGTGTCGTAGACGAACACCGCAGGGGTGCACTTGTCGAGGACGAACGCCGTCTCGCCGGCCGCCAGCCGGAAGTTCACCGGCGAGCCGACCGCCCCCACGGCCTGCGTCGCGAGGTAGAGCTCGGCGAATTCGACGCCGTTGAACAGCTGGTAGGCGACGACGTCCCCGGTCCGCACCCCTGCGTCCGCCAGGCCCGTCGCGATCCGGTCGACGCGCTCCCCGAACTGCGCGTAGGTCCACTGCCGCCCGGTGCCGGGGTCGCTCAGAGCGATCTGGTTCGCGTAACGCTTGGTGTTGCGCCGGAATCCGTTGAGGTACGTGAAGTCGTTCTCGAAGTACTCCCGGTAGGCCCGGGCGTTGTACGACGCGCTCATGGTGTCCGTCCTTCCTCGGTGGCCCGCGTCAGCCGGCCATCGTGAGGCCGCCGCTGACGCTGATCACCTGACCGGTGACGAACGACGCGGCCTCCGACGCGAAGAACAGCACGGGGGCGGCGACTTCGTCGGGCCGGGCGAGCCGGCGGAACGGGATGGCCTTGATCAGTGCGGCCTTGAGCTTCTCGTCCTGCGCCTGGAACAGCGGGGTGTCGGTGGGGCCGGGGCACACGCAGTTGACGTTGATGCCGTGCCGCGCCATCTCGCGGGCGAGGGACTTGGTGAGCGCGATGACGCCGCCCTTCGCTCCGGCGTAGATCGACTCGCCGGAGCTGCCGACACGGCCGGCGTCGGAGGCGAGGTTGATCACGCGGCCGCCCTTGCCGGCTTCGATGATGCCGGGCAGGAAGGCGCTGCACACGTGTACCGGGCCGAGGTAGTTGATCGCCACGACCTTCTGCGCGAATTCGGGTGTGGCGTTGAGGAACTGATCCGTGCGATCCCAGCCGGCGGCGTTGACGAGCACGTTCGGCACGCCGACCTCGGCATGGGTGCGCTCGCGCAGCTCGTCGACCTGGGCGCGATCGGCGATGTCCACCGGCAGGGCGGTGATCAGCTCGGGGTACTCCTTGGCGGTGGCCTCGGCGGCGGCGAGGTCGAGGTCGGCGGCGACCACGCGGTCGCCCTGTGCGGCGAAAGCCAGTGCGATGGCCTTGCCGATGCCGGATCCGGCGCCGGTGACCAGTGCGATGTTGCTCATGAGGGGTCCTCTCGGAAATCCGAAGTGGGGGATCGGGATCAGGCCTTGACGAACTTGGCGAAGTCGGCGGGCCGCTTCTCGGCGAAGGCCTGGGCGCCCTCGAGGCCCTCGTCGGACTTGCCGAACAGGTCGAGCGCAGACATCGCGAGGTTGCTCAGGCCGGCCTGGTGGTCGGTGTCCGCGTTGAACGACTGCTTGAGGAACTTGATGGCGGTGGGGCTCTTCTCGGCGATCTCGGCGGCGATCGCCTTGGCCTCGTCGAGCAGCTTGTCCTGCGGCACGACCCAGTTGACCAGGCCCCAGCGCTCGGCGGTGGCGGCGTCGTACTGGCGGCACAGGTACCAGATCTCGCGGGCGCGCTTCTCGCCGACCACGCGGGCGAGGAAGGCTGAGCCGAAACCGGCGTCGAACGATCCGACCTTCGGGCCGGCCTGGCCGAACTTGGCGTTCTCCGAGGCGATCGTGAGGTCGCACAGTACGTGCAGCACGTGCCCGCCGCCGACGGCGACACCATTGACCGCGGCGATGACCGGCTTCGGGATGTCGCGAATCAACTTGTGCAGGTAGCCGATCTCGAACATGCCGCTCTCGGTGGGGCCGTAGTCGCCGGTCTCGGCGCGCTGCTTGACGTCGCCGCCGGTGCAGAACGCTTTCTCTCCGGCGCCGGTGAGGATGATCGCCGAGACCCGGCTGTCGGCCCACGCGGCGCGGAACGCCTTGATGAGTTCCTCGACGGTCTTGCCGCGGAACGCGTTGTAGCGGTGCGGACGGTCGATCGTGATGATGGCCGCGGGGCCGTCGATCTCGTAGGTGATGTCCTCGAACACGGTCATGATGACTCCTCGTCAACGCGGGTCGGGTCAGGAATTGAAGTAACGTTCATGTCTGATGAATTGTTCTTCACTAAATATGAACGTACATTCACTGGGAGGGGGTGTCAAGGGTCACACGGACTCCGGTTCGGAACGGAGATCCACCATGATCGAAGTCCTGCCGCAGGCGAAAAGGTGGGCAGACAGAAAGCACCCGACCCGATTCTGGAGAAGAGGGCCAGCAGATGGCAGGACTTCCCGACCGTGTTGCCGTAGTCGGCGGAGGCCGCATGGCGTCGGCATCACCCAGGCCTTCGCCGCGCTCGGGGCGACCGTGACCGTGTCCGAGGCCGGCGACCTGGGTGACGCGCGAAAGTGTCTGACGGACAGTCTGTTCCGAGCGGGAGAGCGCGGCACGCTCGTCGATCCGCTCGATGTGGTGGCCGGCCGGGTCGCGTTCGTCGCGTCGGTGACCGAGCTGCCCGAAGGCACCCGTCTGCTCGTCGAGTCGGCGCCCGAGGATCCCGGTCCGAAGAGGCGCGTGCTCGCCGACGCCGAGCGCGTCGTATCCGACGACGCGGTGATGCGCTGGTACACGACGTCGCGACTGGGTGCGGCTGCTCGGCAAGATGCCCGTGGTGGCGCGCGATTCGCCGGGTTTCGCCACCAGCCGCCTCGGCGTGCTGCTCCGACCGGAAGCGATCCGGATGCTCGAGGAGGGCGTGGCCGACTCCGAGTCGATCGACCGGGCAATGGAATTGGCTGCGGCTTCTACGACTGGAGCTGAGCGAGCAGAGAATCCGACGTCGACGCACGAACGGGGCGGGTCCGAATCCACGGACCCGCCCCGTTCCGAGTGCGGTCAGTCGACGGTCACCATGGCGGAGGCGGCTGCCCGGCGCGTCCCGCTCGGGCTCGTCGCGAGGGCCTCGTGACGGTTGGGTACCAGCACGGTGAGGCCCGCGCCGAGCAGCGCAATGCCCGCGAAGATGTAGAAGGCGATACTGCTGCTCAGTCCGGCGCCGAGGATCAGCCCACCGACGAGCGGCCCGAAGATCCCACCGAGACGGCCGAATCCGGCGCACCACGCCACGCCGGCGGCGCGTGCCGTGGTCGAGTAGTAGTTGGCGACGAAGCCGTAGATGAGGATCTGGGTGCCGATCCCACCGATGCCGGCAGCCGCGACCGCGCCGAGCAGCACCGCCAGCGGCAGGTCGAGAGTGAGCACGACGAGCGACAGCACCGCGAGCAGGAACGTGGCGACGATGACCCGTTGCGGGCCGGTGCGGTCCGCCGTCCGCGAGGCGAGCACAACGCCGGCGATCGCGCCGCCGTTAAGCACTAGTAGGAACGCCAGCGAGTTCTTCGCGTCGAACCCGGCGTTCTCCATGATCTTCGGCAACCAGGTGTTGAGCCCGTACGTAAGCATGATGCCGCCGAAGCTCATCAGGCCGAGCAGTGCGGTGCCGAGCGCGTACCGGCGGGTCGCCAGCGCGGCGAATCCGACCTTCTGGGCGCCCGCCCGCTCGACGGTGAGTTCTTCGGCGGTCGGAGACGGGATGCCGGTGCGTGCGGTGATCGCGTGGGCCTCGTCGATCCGGCCACGGGCGACGAGCCAGCGGGGCGACTCGGGAAGCCTCAGCAGCACGAGCGGCAGCAGGATCACGAGGGGCAGCGCTCCGATCCAGAACAGGCCGCGCCAGCCGATGGCGTCCCGCAGCAGCAGGGCGAGCAGCGACGCCATGACACCGCCGAGGGGGACGCCGCAGTAGACGATCGCGTTGTACATGTTCTTCTTGCTGGGCGGCGCGAACTCGGCGACCACTGCACCGGCGGTGGCGATGAGTCCACCCACGCCGATCCCGGTGAGCAGTCGCATGGCGCCGAACATCGTGACGGAGTGGGTCATCGCCGCGGCGGCCATGCCCACGGAGAACCACGTGATGCTGATCAGCGTCAGCTTTCGGCGGCCGACGCGGTCGCCGAAGGCGCCGGCGAGCAAGGCGCCGATCAGGACCCCGATCAGGGCGTACGAGCCGAGCATCCCGGCCTGTTCGGCAGAGACGGCACCGAGCTGGGTCGGATCCTTCATGAGGATCGGGAGGATGGTTCCGTACACGACCAGGTCGTATCCGTCGAAGACGAGCGCTGCCGTCGCGAGGGCGACGATCCACGTCACCGAGCGTCGATGCTGCGTACTGGTCCAGTCGGCCGAGACAGGGGGCATGAGAACTCCGTGTGTGTCATGGGGCGAGTTTTCGCTGGGGCGGGTCGGCCCCGTCGGAGCGACAACGTCAATGAACACAAATTCGTAGTGGATGAATGTTCATTCATTGTGTTCGACCCGAACGGTAGTGTGGTGCACGTCACTCTGTCAAGGGTGCGCGTCGAGGCGGTGCCAGGGCTCGGCCCGGGTCTCCTGCCTGGCGCCTCCGCCTCGGACCTCCGAGGCCGGTCACGCACAGCGCTCGACCGAGAGACCCTGGCCGAGCGCTGTGCGTGATCTACCACCGTCCGACGGCCCGCCGATGTGGTGACGACCCCCGGCTCTGCCGTCGATACCCGGGTCCGCCGTCGTGGACGGTCTAGAGGAACGCGCTGATGCCGGTCTCGGCGCGGCCGATCAGCAGCTTCTGGATCTGGCTGGTGCCCTCGTACAAGGTCATCACGCGGGCGTCGCGCATGTACTTGGCGACGGGGTACTCGTCGACGTAGCCGTAACCGCCGAAGAGCTGGATCGCATTGTTGGCGGCTCGCACCGCGGCCTCGCTGCAGAAGTACTTCGCCTTGGATGCGGCGGTGCCGAACGGTTCTCCGCGCTCGATGAGATCGGCTGCCCGCCAGGTCAGCAGGCGGCCGGCGTCGGCGTCGACGGACATGTCCGCGATCATGTCCTGGATCAGCTGGTACGAGGCGATGGGCCGGTCGAACTGCTTGCGGTTCGTCGCGTAGTCGACGGCGGCCTCGAGGCAGCCCTGGATGATGCCGACGCAGCCGGCGCCGACCGAGACCCGGCCCTTGTCCAGCGAGTGCATGGCGATCGAGAAGCCTTGCCCCTCCTCGCCGAGCCGCGCGCTCGTGGGCACCTTCATGTCGGTGAAGTACAACTCGGCGGTGGCCTGGCCGCGCAGGCCGAGCTTGCCATGGATCTCCCGGGCTTCGAAACCCGGGGTGTCGGTGGGAACGAGGAAGGCGGACACGCCCTTCGGTCCCGGGCCGCCGGTGCGCGCGAAGACCAGGCACAGGTTCGCCCAGGTTCCGTTGGTGATGAATATCTTCGACCCGTTGACGATGTAGTGGTCGCCGTCGCGCACCGCGCGGGTCTTCAGATGTCCGGGGTCGGAGCCGTTGTCGGGTTCGGTGAGGCCGAAACACGCGAGCGCCTCACCCGAAGCGATGCGTGGCAGCCACTCGTGCTTCTGCTCCTCGGTGCCGTGGGACAGAATCACCTTGCCCACCAAGCCCATCGAGACGGACACGATGCCGCGCACGGCGGAGTCGGCACGGCCGAGTTCCTCCATGCCGAGGCAGTAGGTGATGTAGTCGCTGCCGAGGCCGCCGTACTCCTCGGGGATGGTCAGCCCGAAGAACCCGATCTCGGCGAGCTTGGGCACGATCGAGATGTCGACCGATTCGGCGTGGTCCCATGCGGCCCGGTGCGGGATCACCTCCTTGTCGAGGAACTCGCGTGCGAGTTGCCGGAAACTCTGCTGCTCCTCCGTCAACGCCAGATCCATGTCGACTCCTTGCTGGGGCACCGCTGGGCCTTCGGGGCGGGGTGCGTCGGATTTCGAGACGTACGCGAGTAAAATGAATACTCATTCACTCAAAGTGAATATAAGTTCGTTTCTCGGGACGTGTCAAGGGTGCGGTGCAGGATGACGAGTCCGATCCGGCCGAGGTACCCCGTCGCACTCCTGACGCGCCTGCCCGGCCACCGGCTCCTCCGACGGCGCCGGACCCCCGCCCACGTCACAATCGACGGGTGAACGGGACCTGGATTCTGCTCGTCGTCATCGCCGCCATCGCCGTCACCGGTCTCGCCAACCGGAGCAACCTGCAGGCCCCCCTCGTCCTCGTGACCATCGGCTCGCTCGCGTCCTTCATTCCGGGAATGCCGCGGCTCGAGCTCCACCCCCACGTCATCCTCGGAGTGGTGCTGCCCCCGCTGCTCTACTCCGCGGCGCTGCGCTTCTCCGTCGCGACGTTCCGCAGACACCTCACCCCGATCCTGCGGCTCGGCATCTTCACGGTTCTCGCGACGGCGTTCGCCGTCGCGCTCTCCGCGTCCTGGCTCGTCCCGGAGCTGACCCTCGGGGCGGCGCTGGTGCTCGGTGCGGTGGTCGCGCCGACCGACGCGGTCAGCGCCGTCGCCGTGGGCCGGAAGCTCGGCCTGCCCAAGCGGGTGATCGCGGTGCTCACCGGTGAGGGCCTGGTCAACGATGCGACCGCCCTGACACTGTTCGCGGTCGCGGTGTCGGCGGTCGCCGGCACCCGGGTGTTCGCCACGGATTCCCCGGTGGCGTTCTTCGGCTACGAGGTGATCGGCGGCGTGGCGATCGGCCTGCTGCTCGCCACGGTGGTGCACCTGATCCGCAGCCGGATGTACGACTCTCCGCTGGAAACCGTGCTCGGGCTGGTCCTTCCGTTCACCGCCTACCTCGCCGCCGAGGAGATCGGGGCCTCCGGCGTGCTCGCCGTCGTCGCGGCCGGGCTGTACATGGGGCACCGCGCCACCGACGCGTCGGTGGCCACCCGGATCCAGGAGCGGGCCGTCTGGGAAAGCCTCGACATTCTGCTCGAGATGTTCGTCTTCGCCTACATGGGTCTGCAACTGAAGTTCGTGATCGACGAGGTCCGCGACAACGGACTCGACGTCCACGTCGCCTTCCTCTACGGCTTCGCGATCCTCGGCGTGGTGATCGCCGTGCGTCCCCTGTGGGTGCTGCTGCACTGGGCGCGGCGACGCCTCACGCGGAGCATCGGCCTGGACCGGCTGGGCCGGGACCAGTTCAGCGGACGTGAATACCTGGTCATTTCCTGGGCCGGGATGCGCGGGGTCGTGACCCTCGCCGCTGCCGGCGGCATCCCGTTCGTCCTCGCGTCCGGCGAGCCGTTTCCCGGACGCGAGATCGTCCAGGTGATCGCATTCGTCGTCGCGGTGGGCACGCTGCTCATCCAGGGCGCGACGATGCCGGCACTCATCCGCGCGCTGAACGTCGCCGACCCCTACGAGCGGCTCTACACCGAGGAACAGCTGGAACTCGCGCGGACCATCTCGACCACGGCGGCACGACAGCATCTCGCCGAGCTCGGAGCGAATCCTCCGGCCGGCGTGGACGCCGACGACCTGCAGCGCATCCTCGACCGGGTGAACCGGTCGATGCAGGCCCGCGCCGAGGCGCAACAGGTGGAGGACGCGGGGGAACGCGACCCGTCCGTGCTGCAAGCGGCCGCACTGTTCGAAACGCTCCGGCGCTCGGTGCTGCGTGCCCAGCGGCAGGCTCTGATCGCCGCGCGCGACGACGGCGACCTCGACGACGAGACCTTGCGCACGGTGCTGGAGGGACTCGACATCGAGGAGGCGGCCGCGGAGGAGCGGATCAACCGGCGGCGCCGCTGACCGTTCGCCCGGAGGCCGGCAGACGATCAGCCGTACAGGTCCCGGTGCTTCCGCCGCTGTTCGACGTACCGGGGCTCCGCCGCGGCACGGTCCCACGCCTGCTTGAACACCTCTGCGGCCGCAGCCTTCTCCTCGTCCTCGGGACCCCGGGGGAGCTCCGCGCGGCCGTGGGCACCGCTGCGGCCCCGGCGGTCCCGCGGGACGGGTCCGTCGTACTTGCGGCCACCCGGACGAGCGGCATACCGCCGCGCCCGCGTGTACCCCATCTGGAGGAACTTGCGGGCCATGTCCGCGCCGACGAAATCCCCCTCGTCGAGATACGAGAAGAACATCGTCAGGATCGTCTCGGCACTTGCACGGGCCTGCTCGACCGTCGCGAATCGCCAGTGCGGCAGCAGCTCCGACTTGTACGGTTCGACCTTCAGCACGCCCTGCTCCCCACGGCCGACGCGGTAGAGGTGCGGCTGCCGGCGCAGGTCGAGATTCGCGTAGTCGAGCGAGTAGTCGAACGGGCGGGGCCCACGTCGAGCGGTCACCCCCGGAAGTCTCCCACGGCCGGTTCGTGGCCGCGCCGGCTTCGGTTTCCTGCCCCTTCCCGTGCTCTGCACACGCGGCAACTCGTAGCGTGGAGCCATGACCGACCCGCTCGACCGTGCACGCGCTCAGCCCTCGTCTCCGGCCGGATGCCCGAACACCGGCCGGAACCGGTGACGCGGTGAACGGGACGGTCGTCGCGCTGCTCGCCGTCGCGCTGCTCGTCGTCGCCGGCGTCGCCGCACTGTGGCTGCGCACCCGGCGCGGCCTGACCACCCCGGCCGAGCGCGCCGTGCACGCCACCCTGCACACCGCGTCGCTCGCCGCGCGGCCGCTGCGGCGGGGCCTCGACGCGACGTCCGCGCAGGAGGCCGCCCCGCACCTGCGCTCCCTCACCGGCACGCCCGCCGTCGCGCTCGTCGACGCAGACGGCACCTGCCTGGCGTGGAGCGGCCCCTTCGAGGGGCTGTCCGAGCAGTTGCTCGCCGCCGCACATCGCGCGATCGCCGAGGACCGGCGCGTCCTTGTCGGTCACGGCGACCTCCGGCGCGGCGCCGACGATCAGGCTGCCCGGGCCGTCGTCGTACAGCCACTCGTCATCGACGGCGTCGGGGTCGTCGGCGCGCTCGGCGTCGTCACGACCACCGAACCCGGGCCGGCCCTGCTCGGTGTGCTCACCGAGGTCGCCCGCTACGCCTGCAGCCAGATCGAACTCGCCGAACTCGACGCTTCCCGCGCCCGCCTCGACCGCGCCGAGGTGCGGGCCCTGCGCGCGCAGATCAGCCCGCACTTCATCTACAACGCCCTCGGCACCGTCGCGTCCTTCGTGCGCACCGACCCCGAACGCGCCCGCGAACTGCTCCTCGAATTCGCCGACTTCACCCGGTACTCGTTCCGGGCGGCCGGGGAGTACACGCTGCTCGCCGACGAACTGCGCAACATCGACCGCTACCTCACGCTCGAACGGGCCCGCTTCGGCAACGCCCTCGAGGTGCGATTGCAGGTCGCGCCGGAGGTCCTGAACGTGGTGCTGCCGTTCCTCGCCCTGCAACCCCTCGTCGAGAACGCCGTGCGGCACGGCATCGCCGGCAAGAGCACCCGCACCGGCACCATCAGCATCGTTGCCGCGGACGAGGGCACCGACTGCGTCATCAGCGTCGAGGACGACGGCGTCGGAATGGACCCCGAACTCCTGCGCTCGGGCGACCTCGACGCCGAGGGAGAAGGTCGCACCAGCGCGAAGGAGGCGGCGCATGTGGGACTCGCCAACGTCGACGACCGCCTGCGCGCGGCGTTCGGCAACGACTACGGCCTCGTCGTCGAGACGGCTCCCGGGGCCGGGACGAAGGTCAGCATGCGGGTACCGAAGTTCCGTCCCGGGATCCGGGCATGACGCGACCCTTCCGTCACCCGGTCACCCTGTGCGCGAGTCGCCCGGTCCGCTCCGCTCAGGCGGTCCGGCATGGCACGATGGACCGGCTGTGAACGACACCACCGACACCCTCACCGTGCTGGCCGTCGACGACGAACCGCCGGCCCTCGACGAGCTCGCGTACCTGCTACGGCGGCGCGAGGAGATCGGCCACGTCCACACCGCGGGCGAGGCGACGACCGCGCTGCGGCTGCTGCGCGACGGCGGAATCGACGCGGTGTTCCTCGACATCAACATGCCCGGCCTCGACGGCCTCGAGCTCGCCGGCATCCTGCGCAACTTCGCGAACCCGCCCGCCGTCGTGTTCGTGACCGCACACGACGACCGGGCCGTGGCGGCGTTCGACCTCGGGGCCGTCGACTACCTGCTCAAACCCCTGCGCGAGGAGCGGCTCGCCGAGGCGGTGCGCCGCATCGCCGAGCGCCGCACCCGCGGAACCGAATCCGCTGCCACGGGGGCAGCGACCTCGGACGAGGTGATCCCCGTCGAACTCGGCGGCGTGACCACCCTGGTGCCCCGGTCGTCGGTGCAGTGGGTCGAGGCCGACGGCGACTACGCGCGCCTGCACACCGGCACCGGCTCCCACCTCGTGCGCATCCCCATCTCCACGCTCGAGAGCCGCTGGGCCGACGCCGGGTTCCTGCGGGTGCACCGCTCCTACCTCGTGGCGCTGCCCCTGGTGACCGGCATCCGCAGCGTCGGTTCCGGCCTCGTGGTGTGCCTGCGCGCCGAGGAGGGCAAGCCGGCCGTCGAACTGCCGGTGAGCCGTCGTCACACCCGCGAACTCAAGGACCGCCTGATCCGCGGCCCGATGCAGACCTGGACGAGCAGATGAGTCCGTCCGGCGGCTCACCCTCGCGCAGCTCGGGCGGCAGTTCGGGCGGCCCGCCGCCGCGTGGTTCGGGCGGCCCGCCGCCGCGGGAACGGGTGGTGCTCGCCCAGCGCCGCGGCGCCCGCATGGTGCGCACCCGCGTGGAGGTCCAGGAACAGACCGAGGTCGGGGAGGCGATGGTGCGCGGCCTGGTCCGCGCCCAGCTCGGCCTCGCCGCGCGGCTCGCGCTCGTCGCGGTGTGCCTGCTGTGCGCCCTGCCCGTGCTGTTCCACTTCGTGCCGCACCTGACGGACGTGACCGTGCTCGGCATCCGGTTGCCGTGGCTGCTGCTCGGGTTCGTCGGATATCCGCTGCTGCTGAGCATCGGCCGGCTCTACGTCCGCCTGGCCGAACGCAACGAGCAGGACTTCACCGACCTGGTCGACGACTGAGCGGCTCATGGATACCGGTTCGATCCCCGTCGCCACCGTCGTCGGTCTCGTCGCCGCTGCCGCCGCCACCGTCGCGATCGGCATCTACGGAGTCCGGCTGGCCCGCACCACCTCCGACTTCCTCATCGCCTCCCGCAGCGTCGGACCCCGGTGGAACGCCGCCGCGATCTCCGGTGAATACCTTTCCGCCGCCTCGTTTCTCGGCGTGGCCGGACTCATCGCCAAGTACGGCGCCGACGCCCTGTGGTACCCGGTGGGCTTCACCGCGGGCTACCTGGGTCTGCTGCTGTTCGTCGCCGCCCCGCTGCGCCGGTCCGGCGCCTACACCGTGCCGGACTTCGCGGAGTTCCGGCTCGGTGCGCGGTGGCTGCGCACCCTCTCGATGGTGATCGTCGCCGTCGTCTGTGTGCTCTACCTCGTCCCCCAGTTCCAGGGCGCGGGACTGACGCTGAACATTCTGCTCGGGGTTCCCGACTGGGTCGGCGTCGTCGCGGTCGCCCTGATCGTCGTCGGCAACGTCGTCGGCGGCGGCATGCGCTCGATCACCTTCGTCCAGGCGTTCCAGTACTGGCTCAAGCTCACCGCCGTCGCGGTGCCCGCCCTCGTGCTCGCCGTCCACTTCTTCGACGACGACCGCGCGGTCGGACAGCCGGCGCCGCCGACGGTCACCGAGCGCACCACCGTCGACGTCACCACCGATGTCGTCGTCCAGGTCGGCGAGCCCCTCGCGGTCACAGCCACCGGCCGGGTCGACGGACGGACCGTGGACGGCACCGTGCTGCTCGCCCCCGGCGAGCATGAGGTGGCCGCTGGCACGGCGCTGGTGCTCGAACCCGGTGCGGCCGTGCCGGTAGTGGCCGGGGCGCCGGCCACCAACGACGACTGGGTCGCCCCCGGCGGAGGGATCGGGGGCGCCCACCCCATGTTCCAGGTGTATTCGCTGATCCTCGCCACCTTCCTCGGCACGATGGGATTGCCGCACGTGCTGGTGCGCTTCTACACCAACCCGGACGGGCGTGCGGCCCGCATGACGTCGCTCGCGGTGATCGCCCTGCTCGGGGTGTTCTACCTGTTCCCGACGCTGCTCGGGGTGTTCGCACGCCTGTACGTGCCGCAACTGCTCATCACGGGCCGCTCCGACGCGGCCGTGCTGCTGCTGCCGGGGTCGGTGCTCTCCGGGGTGGGCGGTCAGCTGCTCGCCGCGCTCGTCGCGGCAGGGGCGATCGCGGCGTTCCTGTCCACGTCCTCGGGATTGCTGGTCAGCGTCGCCGGCGTGCTCTCCACCGACGTGCTGCGGGGACGCGTGCGCGACTTCCGGATCGCGGCCGTCCTCGCCGGTCTGGTGCCCCTCGGGCTGTCGCTGGCGGTGACGTCGCTGGACCTGTCGCGGGCCGTGGGCCTGGTGTTCGCGGTGGCTGCCTCCACGCTGTGCCCGCTGCTGATGCTCGGTATCTGGTGGCGCGGGCTCACCGCCGCCGGCGCGGCCGCCGGCATGGTGACCGGCGCGGTGGTGGCCGGGGGCGCGGCGCTGGTCGTCGTGCTGGTACGGATCGATCCCGAGGCCGGTGGCGGGTGGGTCGCCGCCCTCGTCGGCTACCCGGCCGCGGTGAGTGTGCCGCTCGCGTTCGTCACCATGGTCGTCGTCAGCCTCGCCACCCGCACTCGCGTCCCGGCGGACGTCGGCCGGGTCTTCTCCCGCATGCACGTGCCCGAGCGGCTCGGGATGGGCAGGGACCGGGAACTCGGGGCGTTCGAGGACACCGGCGTTCCGGCGGAGCCTCTCGGACCGGGACGGCCGTCCCCGCGCGGGGAGCGCTGAGCCGCCACTCGTCGCGCCCGGCAGACCGTTCGCCGCACCGGGCGACAGCTCACCGTGTGACCGGTGCCACCTCCTTCCCGTGTGACTCGCGTCTCACTACGTTCTACTGGTAGTACGCCTCACAGGGGCGATCCCTGAAGCCACGACCAAGGAGTCGGCAGTGACCACAGCTCACCTCGGCAAGGGCGGGGCGATCGAACGCCGCACGCCCGATGCGCAGGACTTCGTCGACATGCAGGCGAGTCCGGAGTTCCAGGACTTGCGCCGCCGGCTCCGGCGGTTCGTCTTCCCGATGACGGCTCTCTTCCTCACCTGGTACTTCGTGTACGTCCTGCTGGCCACCTATGCCGCCGACTTCATGGCGACCAAGGTGATCGGCAACATCAACCTCGGCCTGATCCTCGGACTCGGCCAATTCGTATCGACATTCGTCATCACCGCGCTGTACGTGCGGTTCGCCAATCGTGACCTGGATCCGCGCTCCGCCGCGATCCGCGAAGAGCTGGAAGGACCGGCCCAGTGACAACGAATGCGCTCGCGCATGTGACAGTTCTGGCCCAGGGTGCCACGGACGTCGGCAACCCCCTGTTCAACATCGCGATCTTCGTCGCGTTCGTCGTCGTGACGATGAGCCTGGTGATCCGGGCCAGCCGCTCGACCAAGAAGGCCTCCGACTTCTACACCGGCGGCGGGCAGTTCTCCGGCCCGCAGAACGGCTTCGCGATCGCCGGTGACTACCTGTCGGCCGCGTCGTTCCTCGGCATCGCCGGCGCCATCGCGGTCTACGGGTACGACGGCTTCCTGTACTCCATCGGCTTCCTCGTCGCCTGGCTCGTCGCCCTGCTGCTCGTCGCCGAACTGCTGCGTAACACCGGCCGATTCACCATGGCCGACGTGCTGAGCTTCCGGCTCAAGCAGCGGCCCGTGCGTATGGCCGCCGCGCTGTCCACCCTCGCGGTGTCGCTGTTCTACCTGCTGGCCCAGATGGCCGGTGCCGGTGGCCTCGTCGCGCTGCTGCTCAACATCGACGGCAAGCTCGGCCAGGGCATCGTCGTCGCCGTGGTCGGTGTCCTGATGATCGTGTACGTGCTCGTCGGCGGCATGAAGGGCACCACCTATGTGCAGATGGTCAAGGCCGTGCTGCTCGTCGCCGGCGCCGGCATCATGTTCGTGCTCGTGCTGTTCGCGGTCCGCGGCAACTTCTCGCAGTTGCTGGCCGACGCGCAGGCGATGGTCAACAGCTCCACCAACGAGGCCGTCGCCGGCCGGGACGTGCTCGCTCCGGGCGCCAAGTACGGCATCAGCGACATGACCCGTCTCGACTTCGTCTCGCTCGGCATCGCCCTGGTGCTCGGCACCGCCGGCCTGCCGCACGTGCTGATGCGCTTCTACACCGTGCCCACCGCCAAGGAGGCACGTCGCTCGGTGACCTGGGCCATCGCCCTCATCGGCGGGTTCTACCTGTTCACCCTGGTGCTCGGCTACGGCGCCGCCAAGCTGGTCGGACCGGACGTCATCCTCGGCGCCCCCGGCAAGGAGAATTCGGCCGCCCCGCTGCTCGCCTTCGAACTCGGCGGCACCATCTTCCTCGGCATCATCTCGGCCGTCGCGTTCGCCACGATCCTCGCGGTCGTCGCCGGCCTCGCGATCACCGCGTCCGCGTCCTTCGCCCACGACATCTACGCCAGCGTGATCAAGCGCGGCAACGCCTCCGAGGAGGACCAGGTGCGGGTCTCCCGCATCACCGTCGTGGTCATCGGTGTGGTCTCGATCGTGCTGGGCATCCTGGCGATGGGGCAGAACATCGCCTTCCTGGTGGCTCTGGCCTTCGCGGTTGCCGCGTCCGCCAACCTGCCGACGCTGCTGTACTCGCTGTTCTGGAAGAAGTTCAACACCACCGGCGCCCTGTTCAGCATCTACGGCGGCCTGATCAGCTGCCTGCTGCTCATCGCCTTCTCCCCGGCGGTGTCCGGCAAGCCGTCCTCGATGTTCCCGAACGTGGACTTCGCACTCTTCCCGCTCTCCAACCCCGGCATCGTGTCGATCCCGCTGGCCTTCGCCCTCGGCGTCGTCGGCACCTTCATCGGCCGCCGCAAGCTGGAGGACCCGGCCAAGCAGGCCGAGATGGAGGTCCGTTCGCTCACCGGTGTCGGTGTCGAAAAGGCTGTCGCCCACTAGGCAACACCCACGAAGCGCGGGTTCGGGGTCGATCACCCCGGGCCCGCGCTTCGGCGTCTACGCTGCCGGGCATGGCCAAACTCGAGGTATCGACCGATCTCCCGCTCGAACCGCACGTGACCTGGGTGCGCGCATCGGATCTGCACGGGTTCGACGAATGGTTGACCATCCACGACGGGTGGCGCAGCGACCTGCCGAGCGAACTCGTCGTCGGCACCACCGCCGAGTCGGTCGTGTCGGTGAAGGGCATGCGCAACCGGGTCGCGTGGACCGTCCGCGAGATCGACTCGCCGCACCATCTCGTCCTGCACGGTTCCGGTAAGGGCGGCACCCGCTTCAAGTTGCGGATGACGGTCCGGGCGGCCGGGGTCGGTTCCGTGCTCAGCCTGAACATCGACCTGGGCGGGGCGCCGCTGTTCGGGCCGATCGGTTCCGGTGTCGCGCGGGCTCTGCACGGCGACATCGAAGCCTCGCTGCGCCGGTTCGCCGAGCTGTACTGCTGAGTCGCCCATGAGCTGCGCCGAGGAAGCACTTTTCGCGGGCGACACGCGGAGGCCGGCGCGAGAACTGCCCGCTCGCCGGCTCCGCTCGGCACAATGAGGCGATGACGACCCGCACGTTCGAAGGCCGTCGTCTGAACCTGACGAACCTCGACAAGGTGCTCTACCCGGACACGGGCACCACGAAGGCCGACGTGGTCGACTACTACGTGGCCGTGGCCCCGGTGATGCTGCCGCACGTCGCGGGCCGGCCCGGCACCCGCAAGCGGTGGCCCGAGGGTGTCGGCGGCGAGTCGTTCTTCGAGAAGAACGTCGCCTCCCACGCGCCGAAGTGGCTCACCCGCAAGACGGTTCACCACAAGCAGCGGTCGGTCACCTATCCGGTCTTCGACTCCGTCGCGGCCCTGGCCTGGCTCGGGCAGCAGGCGGCACTCGAATTGCATGTGCCGCAGTGGCGGTTCGCGGGTTCCGTTCCGGGCCCTGCGACGCGGATCGTGTTCGACCTCGACCCCGGGGCGGGGGTCACGCTGGTCCAGTGCGCCGAGGTGGCCCGGCTGGTGCGCGACATGGTCGGCGGGCTGGGCTGGCCGGCCTACCCGGTCACCAGCGGCAGCAAGGGGATACACCTGTATGTTCCGCTCGACCGCGAACTCGCGCCGGGTGGGGCGTCGGCCGTGGCCAAGCAGGTGGCGATCAACCTCGAGACGCTGCATCCGGACCTGGTCACCGCGACGATGGCCAAGGCCGCGCGTGGCGGCCGGGTGTTCCTCGACTGGAGCCAGAACAACCAGGCCAAGACGACCATCGCCCCGTATTCCCTGCGCGGTCGCGAGCAACCGTGGGTCGCCGCACCCCGCACCTGGGACGAACTCGACGATCCCGGACTGCGCCAGCTGCGGTTCGACGAGGTGCTCGCGCGACTCGACACCGGACCCGACCCGCTCGCCGACCTCGACCCGCCGCTGCCCGAGCCCGACGCCCTGACCGAGTACCGGGGCAAACGCGATCCGTCCCGCACGCCCGAACCCGTTCCCTCCGCAGTGGGTTCCGGGCCGGGTGACTCGTTCGTCATCCAGGAACACCACGCTCGCCGGCTGCACTACGACCTCAGGCTCGAACGCGACGGGGTGCTCGCGTCGTGGGCGGTACCGAAGAACCTGCCGGACGGCCCGGGCCGCAACAACCTCGCGGTGCGCACCGAGGACCATCCGCTCGAGTACCTCACCTTCCACGGCGTCATCCCCAAAGGGGAGTACGGCGCCGGCAGCATGACGATCTGGGACACCGGCACCTACGAGACCGAGAAGTGGCGCGACGACGAGGTGATCGTGCGCCTGCACGGCGGGCGGGTGCAGGGCAGGTATGCGCTGATCCGCACGGCCGGCAACCAGTGGCTCGCCCACCGCATGAAGGACCAGGGCGTGCAGGCGGGTCCGTCGACGGGATTGCCGCGCGACCTCGAGCCAATGCTCGCGACACCGGGTGAGGTGACCGGGCTCGACGCCGACGAATGGGCCTTCGAAGGAAAGTGGGACGGCTACCGCGCCGTCGCCGAGATCGAGAACGGGCAGCTGCGGCTGCATTCGCGGTCCGGTCGCGACATCACGGGCGACTACCCCGCCCTGGCCGACCTCACCCGCGTCCTGGACGGACACGACGTCGTCCTCGACGGGGAGGTGGTCGCGTGCGACTCCCACGGCGTCACGAGCTTTCCGTTGCTACGGACCGGTGGCACCCCGCAGTACTTCGTGTTCGATGTCCTCTACCTCGACGGGGTGACCCTCTACCGCAAGCCCTACGCCGACCGGCGACGCGTGCTCGATGCGCTCGCGGCCGCGGCCGACGGGCTGATCGTGCCGGACTTGCTGCGTGGCAACGGAACCGAGGCGCTCGAGGAGAGCACCCGGCGCGGCTGGGAAGGTGTGGTGGCCAAGCGGCGGAGCTCGGTGTACGTGCCGGGCCGACGCAGCCCCGACTGGGTGAAGTCGAAGAACTGGCTCACGCAGGACGTCGTCATCGGCGGCTGGCGCCTCGGGAAGGGGGCTCGTGCCGGCACTTTCGGATCGTTGCTGGTCGGCGTGCACGGAGAGGCCGGACTGGAGTACGTCGGCCGTGTCGGCACCGGCTTCGACGAACCGCAGCTCGCCGAACTGTCGGCCGCCCTGTCCGGTCTGCGGCGCCGCACCACCCCCTTCGTCGGCGACGTTCCGCGCGAGGACGCGCGGGATGCAGTGTGGGTGACCCCGAAACTGGTGGGGGAGGTGCGGTTCCGGGAATGGACCGACGCCGGCAAGCTCTGGCATCCGAGCTGGCGTGGGCTGCGTGACGACATCGACCCCCGGGACGTGCGGATGCCCGAGCAGTAGTTGCCGGACCCTGGCCGCGCCGGGTCGTCGGCTACGTCTGCCGTGCCCGCTCGAGCATCGTGAGGTAGGTGTCGAGCTGGGCCGCACCGGCGAGGAGGGCGCGGCTGCGCTCGGTCAGCCGATCCTGCCAGGAGTCGAGGAAAGCCGTCGACGCGTCGGTACCGCCTGCCGTGCGCAGCGAGTCGACGAATCGGGCGACCTGGGCCAGCGGACAGCCGCCCCGGCGCAGTTGCCGTGCGATCTCGGCATCGCGCACGCAATCCGGCCCGTATTCGCGGTAGCCCGTGGCCCGGTCGCGGTCGGGCCGCAGAATGCCCTGGGTTTCCCAGGTGCGCAACGTGGCCGGGTGCATGCCGAGTCGGCGTGCGAGCTCACCCACCGTCAGCGGTCGACCGCGCACGGGGGTCGACGTCGCGGTGGCCAGGGCGTCCAGAGCGGTCGCCACCTCGAGGCGGGTGTCGCGTTCGGCGAGCAGCGCGACGTGCGCGGCGTCGATGAGCCGGTAGGCGGATTCGGTGTCGCCGCGATTGGTCGCGTGCATGATCTCCGTCGCCTGCCGGTGCCCGTGGCCGCTGCGCAACGCGAGGAAGGTCCGCAGTGCCTGTGCATGGAAGGACGTGTAGCGCCGATAGCCGGACTCGCTGCGCTCGGCCGGTGGGAGGATTCCCGCAGCGTCGTAGTTGCGGATCGCCTGCGCAGACAACCCATGTTCCCGGGCCAGGTCGACAGGTCGCACCGTGCACCTCCGATTGAAGGTTCGACCTGCGGATCGCAGGTCGAGGTCGCAGAAGTTTCACTCGATTCTTCAACGATATCGTCGAGGGCAGTTCCTTCCGCGAGAGGAGTGTCATGTCATCTACCGCCTCACTACGCGAGATCGCCCGTCCGCTCGACGACCCGGGCGGCGTGGACCATGCCCTCGACGAGCTGCTCGCCGCGCGGAGCGAGCCGCCGGTCCTGCTGGCTCTCGGCGAGCCGACCCACGGGATCGAGGCGTTTCCGCTGCTGCGTAACGAACTCCTCGGTCACCTCGTCGGACGGGGGTTCCGGTCGATCGTCCTGGAGACCGACTTCTTCGCCGCGTCCGTGGTCGACGACTACGTGGCCGGGGCGCCAGGAGAGATCGACACGGTGCTCGCGACCGGGTTCAGCCACGGGTTCGGCGCCGTGCCGGGTAACCGGGAACTCGTCGACTGGCTCCGCACGCACAATGCCGGGTGTGCGCCGCAGGATCGGGTTCGCTTCCACGGGTTCGATGCGCCGGTGGAGTACTCCGGTGCACCGAGCCCGCGACACGCCCTGGTCCGGGCCGGGGACTACCTGCCCGCGGCGCTGCGACCCCGATCGGTCCACGATCTCGACGCACTCCTCGGCGAGGACGCGGACTGGACCGACCAGGCGGCCATGTTCGACCCGGCCGCGTCCATCGGAGACTCCGATCGTGCCCGGGCCCTGCGCATCGTCGCCGACGACGTCGCCGGCGCCCTGCGTCGCGCGGCACCGGCCCTGCGTCCCGCCGACCCGACCGGTTACGACCGGGCCGTCGCGCACGCGCGCACCGCGCAGGGCCTGCTGCGCTATCACGCGGCCATGACCCATCCCGGCCCCGATCGCATCGCCGACCTGCTCGGCGTGCGCGCCGAGATGATGGCCGAGAACCTGCTCGCGATCGTCGCGCAGGAGCAGCAACGCGGACCCGTCCTGGTGTTCGCGCACAACGTGCACCTGCAGCGCGCGCAGTCCCGCATGCAGGCCGGCGAGGACGAGGCACACTGGGGAAGCGCCGGCGCGCACGTCGGACTCGTCCTCGGCGAGCGGTACGTCTTCGTGGCAACCGACGCCGGCCCGCACAGCGACCCGGGCACCCTCCAGCGGGTGCTGGCCGAGGCGACGACCCGGCGCGCCCTGTTCCCGGCGCCGGCTCTGCGCGCCGCGCTCGACCCGTCGATCGTCCCGGGCGCACCGATCGTGCCCGGCCACATCCCGCTGGGCCCGGCCGACCTGGACGGTGCCGACGCGATCGTCTTCGTCGCCGACACCGACGGAGAGCGGCACCGATACTGGTAGCCGGCCGCGACGGTCGGACCTGCGGCACGCCGCCCGGACACGCTGCGCGGCAGAGCGTCTCGCGCGCAGGCTCCTGCACACCCGCACCGGGAAGAACTCGCTCGCATCTTCGGAATCCGCGCAGGCCACGGCGTGGGCAGATTCCGAAGATGCGAGCAAGTCCGGGTGGTGGACGACCGCCGGGGGTACGGAAACCTCACCCCGGGGTGCCTGTCGTCCTCCGCCGCACCGGCGCACCGTGGTCACACGGCACATCCGCCGACTGTGGCACGGGCGGCGCGCCCGGAGGAGGAATGTTCACGATGTTGCAGACGACCGACAGGGGCCGCCTCGGCCGTACCCTGATGACCGCGTACGGCGCGGTCGCCTACGCCGTGTTCTTCGCGGTGTTCCTGTACTCGATCGGGTGGGTCGAAGGTCTCGTGGTACCCCGCACCATCGACGAGGGGCCGCAGACGCCCGTCGTCGTGGCCGTGATGGTGAACCTTGCCCTGTTGTCCGTGTTCGCCGTTCAGCATTCGGTGATGGCCCGGCCGTGGTTCAAGCGCCGGTGGACCCGCATCGTCCCGCAACCGATCGAGCGCTCGACGTTCGTGCTGTTCGCCACCGCCGCCCTCGCACTGGTGATGTGGCAGTGGCGTCCGCTGCCGCAGGAGATCTGGGACGTGGACGCGACCCCGGTGCGCGTGGTCCTGTACGCGGTGTCGTTCGCCGGATGGGGTCTCGTGCTCGCATCGACCTTCGCGATCGACCACTTCGACCTGTTCGGCCTGCGCCAGGTGCTGCGGAACTTCGCCGGGAAGCCGCCCGCCGAAACCGAGTTCCGCACTCCGATGCTGTACCGGGTGGTGCGACATCCGCTGTATCTGGGCTTCCTGATCGCGTTCTGGGTGGCGCCGACGATGAGCGTGGGGCACCTGCTGTTCGCCGCGGTCACCACCGGATACATCCTCGTCGCACTGCGGTTCGAGGAACACGATCTGACCGAGACGTTCGGCGACCGGTACCGCGACTACAGTGCCCGCGTGCCCCGGCTGGTTCCGCGCCCGCGCGCGATGAGCCGAACCTGACCATGTTCCGGGCCGGCTCCGGTGCGGACGATCCGCACCGGAGCCGTGCAACGCCGTAGGGTGCTTCCCGTGAGTATCGCGAAGTCCCTAGCCCTGTTCGCCGTGGCAGCGCTGTTCGAGATCGGCGGCGCCTGGCTCGTGTGGCAGGGAATCCGGGAGCAGCGCGGCTGGATCTGGGTAGGCGCCGGGGTGATTGCCCTCGGCGCGTACGGGATGGTGGCAACGCTGCAGCCGGACGCGAACTTCGGCCGCATCCTGGCCGCCTACGGCGGAGTGTTCGTCGCCGGATCGCTCGGGTGGGGGATGATCGTCGACGGCTTCCGCCCCGACCGCTGGGATGTGGCCGGGGCGCTGGTGTGCCTGCTCGGTGTGGCGCTGATCATGTACAGCCCGCGCTGAATCCCGGCGCGGTCAGCCGACGGTCACCGTCCCCACGGCCGGTGTCGAGTTGCAGATGGGGCCGCTGCTCAGGTTCACCGAACCGAATACGGTGGTGAGCACGTTGCCCGGCCCGGTGTTCACCACCTTCGCCAGGTTCGGGTACGTCCCCTCGAGGTCGACGATCCCCGCCTGGCCGGTGCTCTGGTTGAGCCAGGCGACCGACACCTGCCCGGCGGCAGGAATGGGGCCCAGTCCCGGTGCGGTGGAGAACAGTACGTGACCGGGTGGGATCCCGGGACTCGCCTCCGGCCCGGCCTGCGCGGTGACCGCCGTGATCGAGGCCAGGCTGCCCTGGTTCAGGCATCCGAAGGTCAGTGCCGTGCCGA
This sequence comes from Rhodococcus indonesiensis, assembly GCF_047782815.1. NCBI lineage: Bacteria > Bacillati > Actinomycetota > Actinomycetes > Mycobacteriales > Nocardiaceae > Rhodococcus > Rhodococcus indonesiensis. Next base: position 1,244,010 of record NZ_CP180630.1, read on the forward strand.
GGGATTGGGGCGGTGCGGCGCCGGCGCTGCCGGCGAACAGGACGGCCGCCGCGATCGGCGCGGCGGTGGCGAGGATTGCTCGGGTGGTTCGGGCGGCGCTCATGCTGATGCTCCTGGGATCGGAATGTCACGTCCGGGTGCCGACCGCCGCGCCCCGCCGGCGGCGCGCCCCGCGCACCGAATGACGCCCCCGAGTGTAGATCGCGAACGGCGGCGCATACGACGTTTCGCGGATCTTGGTTGCCGGGGATGTCAACGCACGCGGTAGAACTGCGCGGCGTTGTCGTGCAGTACCCGCGCGGCGAGTTCCGGGCCCAGGGCGTCGGTGACGATCTCGACGTCCGCGTCGAGGAACGGCCGCGGGGCCCGGGTGGACGGCAGATCGGTGCCGAACATCAAGGCATGCGGGTTCCGGTCGGCCACCGCGCGCAGCACGGGGGCGACGTCGAAGTCGACTCGGCCGAAACCGGTCGCCTTGACCCGGACCCCTCGGTCGACCAGGGTCGCCAGGTGCGGCAGTCCGGCGGCGGACAGGCCCAGGTGGTCGATGCTCACCGCCGGGAGGGCGGCGATCGTCCCGGTGAGTTCGGGCAGTGCACGCGCATCGACGTACAACTCGGTGTGCCAGCCGGCGACGTCGTGCACTCGGCGGGCGAGCGTGCCGAGGTGGTCGACGGATTCCGAACCGCCGCGGCGGATGTTGAACCGGATGCCTCGCACCCCGGCGTCGTTCAGCCGCGTGATCTCGTCGTCGGTCACGGTCGCCGGCAGCTGCGTGACCCCCACGAAGCCGGGTCCGAGCAGCGAGAGGGCGTCCAGCAGACAACTCTGGTCGAAGCCGTGGAAGGAGCCGGACACGACGGCGCCCCCGGTGACGCCGAGCCCGCGGACCCGCTCGCGATAGTCGGCGACCGTGAAAGCCGGGGGCACGTACCCCTGGTTCGGGGTCACCGGGAAGCGGGGATCGACGATGTGGAAGTGGGCGTCGAAGATCGGCATCCGGTGGGCACCGGTCACGTGCGGGTCACCGCGTCCGCGGTGATCTCCTTCACGGACGTCAGGCCGCTGAGCCCGAGCGTCAGATCGAACTCGGCAATGATGTTCGCGACGGCGTCGCGGGCTCCGTCCCGGCCGCCGACGGCCAGCCCGTACACGTGCGGGCGGCCGACGGTGACCGCGTCGGCGCCGAGTGCGAGCGCCTTGAACACGTCCGATCCGGTGCGGATTCCGCTGTCGAGCAGTACCGGCACCCGGCCTTCGACGACGGGTGCGATGCCGACCAGGGCATCGAGTGCGGCGATCGCGCCGTCGACCTGGCGGCCGCCGTGGTTGGAGACGATGATGCCGTCGACCCCGGCGTCGAGGGCGCGGCGGGCGTCGTCCGGGTGGAGGATGCCTTTGAGCAGCACGGGGAGATCGGTGCGCTCGCGCAGCGACTCGATCTCCGTCCACGTCAGGGAGGGTCGGGAGTAGATGTCGAGGAACGTCTCGACCGCGGCCCGGGGTTCGGGGGAGCGGAGGTTGTCGAGGAGGCGGCCGGGGTAGCGCCGGCTCATCGAGAGCAGTGACCTGATCGCGCCGAGGGTCACCTCCACCTCGGGACGGGCGCCGGTGGCGGCCGCGATGCGCTCGCGGACGATGCGCACGAACGTCGGGTCCGAGGTGTACTGGGCGATCCCCTCGCCGCGGGCGAACGGCAGGGAACCGAGGTTGAGATCCTGAGGCCGCCAGCCCAACAGGGTGGTGTCCAAGGTGACGACCACGGCGTCCGCGCCGATCGCCTTCGCGCGGGCGAGCAGGCTGTCGACGAGGTCGTCGTCGCTGCTCCAGTACAACTGGAACCAGCGCGGAGCTTCCCCCATCGCCGCCGCGGTGGCCTCCATCGGGGCGCAGCCCTGGTTGGAGAGGATGTAGGGCACACCGAGTTCGGCCGCCGCGCCGCCGATCGCGACGTCGGCGTCGGGGTGCGCGAGTTCGGCGGCGCCGACCGGCGCCAGCAGGACCGGGGCGGGCAGGGTGCGGCCGAACAGCTCGACGCTCAGGTCGCGGTGAGACACGTCGCGCAGGACGCGGGGGACGATCTTCCAGCGGTCGAACGCCTCCCGGTTGGCGCGCATCGTCGCGCCCTCACCGGCGCCCCCGGCGATGTAGGCCCAACCACGGCGGCTCGTCTTCCGTCGCGCCAGACGTTCCAGCCCCGCGAAGTCGGTCGGCACCGGGGGAGTGCGCCCGAGCACCCCGGCCCGGTAGATGACGTTCTGACGGGCACGGCCCGCGCCGGGCTGCGGCGTCACGGGTCCCTCGCTCATCGGCGATTCCTCACAGGTGCGTCGGGTCGGGGATCGTCTCGGACGCTACCGGAACGGCGGCCGCGCCGGACCTGAGCGACCGTCGCCCGAGCGGGACGGTGGACAGATCTCCGTATACCCCCTAGGGTATGTAGTACCCCGCGGGGTATGAACCTCGAACGACGGCACGATGCCCGCCTGATGTGGGCCGAGGAGTGGACAATGAGGGAAATCGACATCGCCGCATTCGCCGACGCGTGGAAGTCCGGCGCGACCGTGGTCGACGTGCGCGAGGACTACGAGTACGAGCAGGCACACGTGCCCGGCGCCCAGTGGATTCCGCTCGGCGAACTCGGGTCCCGCCTCGCCGAGATCCCGGGAACCGACCTCGTCTACGTCGTCTGCGCCTCCGGTAACCGCAGCCTGCGCGGCGCGGACATCGTGTCCGCGTCCGGACGGCCTGCGGTCTCGGTTGCCGGCGGCACCAAGGGCTGGTTGCAGGCCGGTCACCCGGTCGAGCAGGGCGGCACCCGATGAGCCTGCCCGAGACGGTCGACGTCCGTCGCGCACGCGAGCTGCTCGCCGCCGGGGCGGTCCTCGTCGACGTGCGGTCCGCCGCCGAGTGCCGGTCCGGGGAACGGATGGTCAGGAGCGGTCGCCGCTGACGGCGACGCCGGATCGAGCGGCCCGTGAGCCGGGAAGCGGCACCGAGTCGGACGATGGGCAGGGGAATACCCCGCGGGGTATGATGGGTTCATCTTCAGTATGAAGGGGCCGACCATGACAGTTAACACCGTGAATGCCGCAGAATCCACCACCCAGGTCCTCAACCGGCTGCGCCGTGCTCAGGGCCAGCTTGCCGGGGTCATCTCCATGATCGAGAACGGGCGCGAGTGCCGCGAGGTGGTCACCCAGCTCGCAGCCGTCTCGCGTGCCCTGGATCGGGCCGGCTTCAAGATCGTCGCCACCCGGTTGCGGCAGTGCGTCCTCGACGAGCAGGACGACACCTGCGTCGACAAGCTGACCGAGGAGGAACTCGAGAAGCTCTTCCTCGCACTCGCCTGACATCAGCGAATCACGAAGGAGCGTTATGACACTCGCCCTCGCCACCACGCTGCGCGCCCCGCTCGACGACGTCGTCGAGCGCACTCGTGAGGCGCTGAAGGAGCAGGGCTTCGGGGTGCTCACCGAGATCGACATGCAGGCCACCCTGAAGACCAAGATCGACGTCGACATGGAGCCGTACGTCATTCTCGGGGCGTGCAACCCGCCGCTCGCACACCAGGCCGTGTCCGCCAACCGGCAGATCGGGCTGCTGCTGCCGTGCAACGTCGTCGTCCGGCGTGATCCGGAGGACTCCGGCACGGTGCATGTCGAAGCCATGAATCCCCAGTTGATGGTGCAGGTGGCCGAGGATCCCGAGTTGCAGCCGGTCGCCGACGAGGCCGCGCGGCGGCTGCAGGCGGCGATCGACGCACTGGGCAGCTGAGCCACGTCGAGACGGGCGCCGAGATCTCTCTCGGCGCCCGCGTGTGTCACCCGCCTTCGTATGCCGCCCGGGCCTTCGCGCGCAGGAGGCGTACCGCGCGCGCCGGGTCGTTCGTGCCGTAGACGGCGGTGCCGGCCACGAAGCAGTCGGCACCGGCCGCCGCGGCAGCCCCGATGGTGCCGAGGTTCACTCCACCGTCGACCTCGATGAGCACGTCGAGTTCTCCTGCATCGACCAGGCGTCGCGCCACGCGCACCTTGTGGAGCATCTCGGGAATGAACCGCTGACCGTTGAAGCCCGGCGGCACGCTCATCACCAGGAGCGTGTCGAAGTGCGCGAGCGTGCCGAGGTGCGGTTCGAGCGGGATGTGTGGTGCGAACGCGAGACCGGCGCGGGCGCCGGCGGCTCGTATCCGGCCGGCGAGAGCGATCGGGTCGCCCGTCGCCTCGACGTGCACGGAGACGTTGTACGCGCCGGCCTCCGCGTAGTCGACTGCCCATCGGTCGGGATCCTCGATCATCAGGTGACAGTCGAGTGGCAGCGACGTGTGCCGGGCGAGGGATCGCACGACCGGCAGCCCGAAGGTGATGTTGGGGACGAAGTGTCCGTCCATCACGTCGACGTGCAGCCAGTCGGCTCCGCGGTCGGATCCACCGGTCACGATCCGTGCCTCGTCCGCGAGGCGCGCCAGATCGCCGGAGGCCAGGCTGGGCGCGATGAGGGGCTCGCGCCGCGGGCGGCGATCGGAGCCGGTGCGGACATCGGAGTCCATGCGACGACGGTACCCGGAGTCGGCGCGCGCACGAGCCACACTGGAATCATCGTCAACCGAACGTTGACGATACTTATGCGTCAACCTAAGGTTGACGCATGACGAATCCGATCCCCATGAGCAATCCCGTGCGGCTGGACGACCTCATCGATGCCATCAAGAAGGTCCACTCCGACGCCCTGGAACAACTGGCCGACGCGGTCCTCGCCGCCGAGCATCTCGGAGAGGTCGCCGACCACCTGATCGGCCACTTCGTCGACCAGGCCCGTCGCTCCGGCGCGTCCTGGACCGACATCGGCCGCAGTATGGGTGTTTCGAAGCAGGCAGCCCAGAAGCGTTTCGTAGCAAAGGGTTCCGCAGATCTCGATCCTGAGCAGGGCTTCAGCCGATTCACCGAAAGTGCCCGGAACGTCGTCATGGCGGCACAGAACGAGGCTCGGGCGGCCGGTAATGCCGAGATCGTCCCGGAGCACCTCGTACTCGGTCTGCTGAGCGAGCCCGGTGCCCTCGCGATGCGTGCGCTCCTCGCACAGCACGTGTCGCCGGATGCGGTCCGTCGTGCCGTGGGGGAGGCGCTGCCGCCGGCCGCCGGGGACGTGCCCGACCTGATCCCCTACGACGCGCGCGCCCGGAAAGTACTGGAACTGACCTTCCGGCAGGCGCTGCGGCTCGGGCACAACTACATCGGCACCGAGCACATCCTCCTCGCCCTGCTCGACCACGAGAACGGCGGCGGGGTTCTCGGCGGTCTCGAGGTGGACAGCGCCGCCGCCGAAGCGTACGTCGCCGAGGCCGTGGCAGCGGAACAGGCGGCATACGAGTCATCCGAATGAGCAGGCAGCGATCCGCTCTGCGGCAGGAAACCGCCTCCCCGGCCTGCTCTTCGATCTACCGTGGAGTCGAGTCGGCCGAGAGGGGGGAGCAATGACCTACCCGCTCGTGGAGAAGACCCGGGAACGATCGGAAACCGGGCGGCATCTCGCGATCGAGGACTACCCGAGGGCTCCGTCGCCGACCGCAAGCCTTCGCGGCGACGAATCCGTGACGGTACGGGCGTACCTGGACACTGTCGAGCAACTGGACCCCGCTCGGGACGGCGATCTCCTCGCGGAACTCCGTGCCGACCTCGCAGCGAGGTTCCTCCGGTGGGCGAACTCCGCGGACGGACCGGACACCGACCGCCGCTCGGCGCCACGCAGTGCGCCGGGCCGAGATTCCCCATGAACGACGAGGGCAGGGCTGTGACCGACCGGGCCGTGCTCCGGCGAGTGGCGGAACGGGTGTACGACGGCACGGTGCTCGTGGTCGACACGGTCTTCACCGTGGTACGTGTCGCAGTGTGGCGCTCGCGCTGGAAGCCTGCCCTGGATGCCGTGCGCCGGTACAACAAGTTCGTCCTCAACCCGGTGATCCTGAAGAGGGGAGGGGCGACGGTCACCGCGGTGCACCACGTGGGTCGCAGCTCCGGGAAGGCATACGTCACCCCGGTATGGGCGGAACGAGCCGGACAGTCGTTCTTCATCCATCTGCCCTACGGCACCGACGTCGACTGGTGCCGCAACGTCCTGGCCGGTGGAGGCTGCATCCTCGAGCAGGACGGCGAGCGCTACGACGTCGTCGCTCCGGTGATCGTGCCCGCGGCCGAAGCGGAACCGCATCTGTCACCGGCATCGAGAAGGATGCACCGCCTGTTCGGCGTCCGGTCGTACCTGCGGCTCGACGTCGCCTCCGAAGCGAAGGTCGACTGAGCGAGCGCCGACAGCAGAACTCGGCCGGTGTTCTCGTGTGCCCCCGGCAGGATTCGAACCTGCGACACCGGCTTTAGGAGAGCCGTGCTCTATCCCCTGAGCTACGAGGGCGGCGCGCGGTGAACCGGTTCGATTCGATGCGCGGTGTGAGTGTAGCCGGGATCGTGGTGCCGGTGTGCAACGGTCGCAGACCAGCGGCGCAGTGGTCGCATCCGGCCGCTCCGCCTGACCGAATGTCACATGCCGTCGATCCAATCGAACCCATGTGACATTCGGTCGGGCGCATCCGGCGGCGGTCGGGCGCATCCTGGCGGCAGCGGGGCGGCATCCCGGCGGAGGTGCGGCCAGTGCTCCAGGGGGTGGGAAACGTCCCCCTCGGGGTGACGGGTGCAGCCCGAAGAGTCCTGGAACGAGGCCCCCGCACGCCGGAGGGTGGATCCGCAAGCCGAATCCTCGTCACCCGGGAGTGCTCATGCCTCGTTCCGTTTCGCGCACGATCCGTCTCGCCGCCGTGGCCGTTGCCGCCGCGGTGCCCGCCCTCGGTGCCGTCGCTCCGGCCGCCGCCGAGGACGAGGCTGCACTGCAACAGCTTTCACCCACGGCGGAGTGCCCGTTCTCTGCCGAGAGCACCGGGCGGTACACGACCGAGATGATGGGACCGTATGTGCAGTGCTTCCTTCCCTCGATCGAGTCGTGGATCGATGCCACCTACACGGACATGCCGCATCCGACCGCCTACTACGCGGTGGCTGCGGGGACGTCGGGGGAGGCGGCGCCCGGCTGCGCCTACGACGAGAACTCGCTGATGTACTGCGCGGCCGACCGCAGCCTCTACATCGGCGAGAAGGCGGCGGCGGAACTGGTGAACGGCTACGGGGAGATCGCCGTCGCTGCGGTGCTGAGCCATGAGGTGACGCATCACTTCCAGACGATGCTGGCGCTGCCGCAGCCCGATCCGGCAGAACCCAACAGCGCCATCCCGTACGAGAACCAGGCCGACTGTGGCTCGGGCGCCTTCGTCGCGTACTCCGAGCGCGACCTCGGCGTCACGATCGAGCAGGCCGACCTGGCGTCCCTGGGACGGGCGTTCGCCGCGGTCGGTGAGGACAAGGGGCCGGAGCGCACCCACGGCACCGTCGAGCAGCGCATCCAGGCATTCGACACCGGCTATCTCAGCCCCTCGCCCACGCCGTTGCTCTCGTGCGTCGACTATGTCCCCGACGCGCCCCTCGCGTATGTCGGCTGACTCGACAGGCGCACCGCTGTGATCACAATCACATAACCGGACTCGTCCGCCGCCGTGGTCCGGGCGCGCGACGCCGCGTCCGGGTCCGGTCGGCGTGCGCGCCGTCCCGGGCGAACGGGAGGGCGGGTTTCCGCTGTTCGCGAGGCCGGAAACGCGCGACGGTCGCCGACGGTACCGCGGCGTCGACCGTCCTACCCAGGGCGACGGTGTCCGAAACGTAACGCTGGCGCTGCCCTATATCGTTTTGTTACTTTGAGTCGCCAGAAACGGCCGGGGCACACCCGGCGCGCAACGGACGACGGATGAGGTAGCAACTGTGGGACGGCACCAGCGGGCAGGCGACGAGGCGACCACCTTCGAGATGGACCTGCCCGGTGCGTCCTCCGGCCGCGGCCGGCACCGCGTCGAGCCCACCGGCCCGTCCGCACCCGTGAAGGCCGCCACCGTGGCCGCCGCCACCGGCGCCTTCTTCGCCGTCGGCGCGCAGCTCACCGCCGGCACGGCCAGTGCCGCACCCGCCCCCGCCCAGACCGGCACCCTGCCGTTCGAGGTGCCCCAGGGACTGCTGCCCGAGGGCTTCGAGCTTCCGCAGCTGCCCGGCGCGCCCGCCCCCGCCGACGAGCACGGCCACGAGCACGCCGCCGCTCCCGCCCTGCCGCCGGAGCTCGGCACCCTGGTCGACCAGTTCGCCGCAGGCCAGGGCTGGCTGAACAACCTCAACCCGGCCAAGCCCGCCACGGTGCAGCCCGTCTCGGGCACGCTCACCTCGGAGTTCGGTCCCCGCTGGGGCAGCCACCACGGCGGCATCGACATCGCCGCCCCGATCGGCACCCCCATCAAGTCCGCCGCCGACGGCACCGTCGTCGACGCCGGCGCCGCCTCCGGCTACGGCCAGTGGGTGCGCATCCTCAACGACGACGGCACCACCGCCGTCTACGGCCACGTGGACACCTACCAGGTCAGCGCCGGCCAGCGGGTCACCGCCGGCCAGCAGATCGCCACCGTCGGCAACCGGGGCTGGTCCACCGGCCCGCACCTGCACTTCGAGGTGTGGGATCAGGCCGGGGGCAAGACCGACCCCAACGCCTGGCTCAGCACCCGCGGCGTCGTCGCCGACTGGAGCAGCTACCGCGCCGTCTGACGCTCGCCCCCACCCGTGGTCGCTCGGCCGCTAGGCTGACGAATCATCACCTAGCGGGGGAGAGGGACACAGCTCCATGGGCACGCAGATCAAGGCTCGCTCCTTCACCCGCGCCGACCGGCGCGAGTTCCGCACCAAGGTGCAGGCCTGTCTGGCCGCCCTCGATCGGATGCTGCGCGAAGGCGCCTTCACCGATGCGCGCGAACGTCCGGAGCCGCTCCTGGGCATGGAGATCGAGTTCAACCTCGTCCAGGACGACATGGAACCGGCCATGTGCAACCTCGAGGTGCTGCAGGCGATCGACGATCACGCCGTGTTCCAGACCGAGCTCGGCCAGTTCAACGTCGAGATGAACGTCGACCCCGGGCCGTTCGCCGGTGACTCCGTCCTCGACATCGAGAACTCCCTGCGCGAGTCGCTGCGCCGCGCCGACACCCGGATGCACCGGCAGGACGCCCAGCTCGTCATGATCGGCATGCTGCCGACGCTCGAGCTCGCCCACCTCGACCGGGAGCGCATCACCGCCAATCCGCGTTACGAGGCCCTCAACGAGCAGATCTTCGCCGCGCGCGGGGAGGACATCGAACTCGATCTCGACGGCGTGCCTCTCCCAAGCCGTGACGGCGCCGCCGAACAGCTGCGGGCCGATGCCAACTCGGTCGTGCCGGAGGCGGCGTGCACGTCGCTGCAACTGCATCTGCGGGTGGCCCCGGAAGACTTCGCCGAGCACTGGAACGCCGCCCAGTGCCTGGCGGGGGTGCAGGTGGCGCTCGCCGCCAACTCACCGTTCCTCGCGGGCAAGGCGCTGTGGCACGAGAGCCGGATCCCGCTGTTCGCGCAGGCCACCGACACCCGCACCCAGGAGCTGAAGAACCAGGGGGTGCGTCCGCGGGTGTGGTTCGGCGAGCGCTGGATCGACTCGGTGACCGACCTGTTCGAGGAGAACTCGCGGTACTTTCCGGCACTGCTTCCCGAGGTCTCCGAGGTCGACCCGCTCACTGAGCTCGACGCCGGACGGACTCCGGCGCTGCGCGAACTGCAGATGCACAACGGCACCATCTACCGCTGGAACCGGCCCGTCTACGACGTCGCCGACGACCACCCGCACCTGCGGCTCGAGAACCGGGTGTTGCCGGCGGGCCCGACGGTGCTCGACATCATGGCCAACGCCGCGTTCTACTACGGGGCGCTGCGGGCCCTCGTCGACGCCGATGTGCCGCTGTGCCGGTTCATGAGCTTCGATGCCGCGCGCGAGAACCTCGGGATCGGGGCCAAGTACGGTCTCGACGCACGACTGTACTGGCCCGGACTGGGGTGGGTCGGGGCCGACGAACTCGTGCTGCGCCGGCTGTTGCCGATGGCGGACGCGGGGCTGACCGCCTTCGGTCTGTCGCAGCAGGCGCGGGACAGGTACCTGGGCATCATCGAGGGCCGCTGCCTGAACCGGCAGACCGGTGCGGCGTGGCAGCGCGCGCAGGTCGTCGAACGGGAGGACGCCGGCGCCGACCGGCGCACCGCCCTCCACGGAATGATGCGCGACTACATCCGGAACATGCTCAGTGGCAAGCCCGTTCACGAGTGGCCGCTCGGCGCGGTGTGATCACAAGCGGACCGTGCGGGTCACCGCGACTGCCGGGGTGACCACGGCCCGGTCGTCCGGCGCGTGGTATCCCGGGACCACGGTCAGCTCGTCGGTGACGTCGGCGACGTGCAGCACGGTCGCACCGGCGCGTGGAACGACGGTCAGCCGCACCTCGATGCCCTCGGCCGGGGTCCCGGAGAACAGGAACCCGAACGGCGCGGCCGGTGCGGCGTTCCGGCCGGCCACCGTGGCCTCCCGCACCTCCGCGGTCGTCTCGTCCACCCACAGCCCGACCGTCGACGCCCCGCGCGGTGACGTCAGCCGCAGCGTCAGCGTCCGCTCGTCGCCGTCGGTGACGTCCGCGACGACGTCGAGCCCGGGCGCGGGCAGCGGCGCGGCCGGTGCCGGGCCGTGCGCGAACCTGGTCTCGCTGCGCCACGGGAACGCGTCCGGCAGGGTGGCCGGCGCCTCGGTCAGCAGAGCGCGGCTCCAGTCCGACGCGGGGGCGCGCGGCGAGGCCCACACGGCGCCGCCGGTGTCGGCGTTCAGTGCGTAGAGCAGCTGTTCCTGCCGGGGCGGGGTGGCGCCGTCGCGGTTGACCCAGCCCCCGACCGGCGCGGCCACCACCACGAGCGCCGCGGCGGCGATCGCGGCGAACCGCAGCTGCGACGGGCCGCCGGCGGTGTCGACGAGCGGCAGCGCCAGCGCGAACAGCACCGCGACGAACACCCCCGCGAGCGGCGCTCCGGTGAGCAGGCCGGCGTCGAACGAGGCTACCGCGCCGGGCACGAGCACCACGACCGCCGGCACGGTCCCGGCCACCGTCACGGGCACCCACCACCCGCGCCGGTCGGCGGGCAGCCGGTCCACGACGAGCGCGGCGAGCGCGGCCGGTAGCGCCGGCAGGACCAGGACGGTCGCGACTCCCAGGAAGGGCAGTGCGGCCACGGCGGTGACCGTGACGGCGAGCAGCGCACCCGTCGCGAACGCGGCAGGGCCGACGCGGCGGCGCACCGCCGGGTACGCCGCGAGCAGGACGGCGACGGCCGCGGCCACCGCGGCGACCTGATACGGCACCGGCCGGTACGGTTCCCGCAGGACCGCCGAGGCCTGCCCTGGGGCGATCCGCAGCGCGAGCCACCACGGGACGAACGCCGCACCCGCCGCCGCGGCCGCCACGGCGATCGAGATCACGCCCGATGCCGCGAGACGGCCCGCCGAGGCGGTGCCGTCCCGGATCCGCCGGGCCACGAGAACCCCGGTGGCGGCGGCGAGCAGCGCGGTCAGCGCGATCTCGAGCCAGCAGGGGTAGTGCACCGGTCCCCAGGGCAGGGTGACGACGACGTCGTCGCCGCCGGAACCGAGTTCCGCCAGGTCGATGGACGAGAATCGCTGCGCCGCAGCGAGGGTCGTCTCGCCCATGTGTTGCAGCGACGCGGTGTCGAGCCGGTCCGCGGTGTCGAGGGGGCTGTGATAGTAGGCGCCGCCACCGGCGACCGCGGTGTCCGCGGCGTGCAGGCCGGCCTCGGTGAGGCGACGGAAGTCGGTGTCGTTGGGCAGCAACTCGAACGCCGTCTGGGTGAACGAGTCCGCGGTCGTGCCGGGCACGTCGGCCAGCACATCCACGAGACCCGCGTTGGGGGAGGAGATCCGGAAGGTGACGGGGACGCCGCCGTTCCCGCGGGCCTCGTGGTTGAGCACCACAGTCGGCCGCGCGCCGGCCGGTTGCCGCCTCGCGTACTCCTCGGCGCCGAGCAGGCCGCGTTCCTCGCCGTCGGTGACGAGCACCGTCACGTCGTTCCGGGGACGGGGGGCGGCGGACAGGGCCCGGGCCGCCTCGAGCACCGTGGCGATCCCTATTCCGTCGTCGCCCGCGCCTGGGGAACCTGCGACCGTGTCGTAGTGCGCGGCGAGCACGACGGAACCGGTGGGGTCGGTGCCCGGCAGGGTGGCGACCACGTTGGCGACCCGGCCGCCGCGCTGGGTGCCCTGCACGGCGGTCGCCGACCAGCCGACACCGTCGTCGACGCGGACGGACCAGCCGAGCCCGTCGAGGACACCGACCAGGTAGTCCCGCGCCGCGGCGTGGCCGGCCGAGCCGGGCGGGCGCGGCTGCGAGGACACCGCTTCGACGTGCGCCGTCGCGCGGGCGGCGCTGAACTCGGTGGGCGCGGTGTCGGCCGGTGCGGGCTCCACCGGGGTCCGCAGCGTGGCCGCGAGCGCGACGAGGAGCAGTACGAGCAGTCCGATCCGGGCGGGACCGCGGGGCGTGTCCGCACGGGCGGGGACCGCGACGTCGTCCATGCGAGCGAGCCTAGCGCCGGATCGTGGAGACGACCGTGCCCCGGCTGCGGGGCCGGGGCACGGTCGGACGGGACTCAGGCGGTGGGCGCCCAGCTGTCCGGGCCGAACACCTCGTAGTGGATGTTCTCGGCGGGCACGTTGCGCTCGATCAGGGCCTCGCGCAGCGAGAGCATGAACGGCAGCGGACCGCACAGGTACGCCTTGGTGTTCGGGTCGAGCGGCAGGTCGGACACGTCGGCCCGGCCCACGCGCACGGTCTCGAGCGGTTCGCGGGCGCCGAGATCCTCGTACCAGCGGTGCACCTCGGCGGACGGGATGCGCTCGACGAGGGTCGCGAGCTCCTGCCGGTGGGCGTGGTTGGCGACGGAGCGGTCAGCGTGCAGCACCGAAACCTTGCGTCCGTCACCGGTTTCCGCGAGATGCGCGAGCATGCCGATCATCGGGGTGCAGCCGATGCCGGCGGAGGCCAGCAGCAGCGGAGCGCCGTCGTCGGGCAGCACCAGGTCGCCGAACGGGGTGGTGACCTGCAGGTCGTCGCCCTCGAAGACGTTGTCGTACAGGAAGTTCGACACTTCACCGGCCGGCGCGACGGTGCCGTCGGGGGTGGTGGTCGCCAGGATCCGCTTGACGGTGATGCGCCAGTCCCCCTGCGACGGCGCATTGGTCAGGCTGTACTGGCGGATCTGGCGGGCACCGTCGGGGAGCTCGACGCCCACCGAGAGGTACTGGCCCGGGCGGAAAGTGGGCAGCGGGGCGCCGTCGAGCGAGGTCAGGACGAACGAGACGGTGTCGGCGGACTGGTGCCGGCGCTCGGCGACCCGGACGGTGCGCCACACGTCGCCCGGTGCGACGCCCGCGGCCTTGTACAGGTCGTCCTCGAGCTTGATGAGGGTGTTGGCCATCAGCCAGTACAGCTCGTCCCAGGCCGCGGCGACCTCGGGGGTGACGGCCTCGCCGAGCACCTCCACGATGGCTTCGAACAGGTGCTTGTGGACGATCCAGTACTCGTCGGGCTTGATGCCGAGGGAGGCGTGCTTGTGCGCGATGCGCGACAGGATGGCCTCGACCCGGGCGGGATCGGGGTCGAGCTGCAGGGTCGCGAACGCGGCGATGGAGCCGGCGAGGGCCTTCTGCTGTTCGCCCTGCTTCTGGTTGCCGCGGTTGAACAGGTTCCGCTCGAGTTCGGGGTGCGCGGCGAACATCTTCTTGTAGAACAGGGGGGTGATGTCGCCGATGGCGGCCCCCACGGCGGGGAGGGTGGCGCGGACGACTTCCTTGGACTCGGCTGAGAGCGGCATCGTGGACTCCGTTTCGATCGGGCTGGGCGGGTTCACGGGCTGTGAACCCGGCGGTCAGACGGCGGGGCGGGTGAGTTCGAGCAGGACGGTGCGGGTGGGCGGGCGGGCGAGGTCGGCGACGGTGACGCCGTCGAGGGTGGTGTAGAACGCCTCCTGGGCGCGCCGCAGTGCGCCCCGGAGGCTGCACCCGGCGCGCAGCGGACACGGCTTGTCGCCCTCGCAGGCGACGACCTCGTCGTCGCCTTCGAGTTGCCGGGCGAGCCATCCGACGGTTGCGGACCGGCCGAGCTCGGTGATGGCCAGTCCGCCGCCGCGGCCGCGGCGCGTCGTGACGACGCCGAGTTCGCTCAGTCGTGCGACCACCTTGGTGGTGTGGGCGTACGACAACTCCAGTTGCTCGGCAACGCGTCTGGTGCTGGGGGAGCTGTCTGGCGCGGTGGCCGCCAGGTACATGACAACTCTCAGTCCGAGATCGGTGAACTGGGTGAGTTGCATGACTCGAGACTAGATAATTGTCATCCCAGATGACAATTTAATGTGACGCAGATCGCTTCCCGGTCTTCAGCGCTCGAGCAGGGGAAGGATATTGCGCCAGCTGACGATTCCGATCGGCCGGCCGTCGCGCACCACCGGCACGGACCGCAGCCGCATCTGCAGCATCGCCCGCGCGATGTCGAACAACTCCGCGTCCGCGTCGAGGGCGACGGGCGGCAGCGCGACCGCCCGCACCGTCAGCGGCCGGCGGATCGCGCTCACGATCGGCTCGGGCAGATCGGCGTACACCGACAGCCGCGCCAGATGCGCTCCCGCCAGGGCCTCCTCGGTGATCAGACCGCACAGGCTGCCGTGCTCGTCCACCACCGGAAGCGTGGTGAAACCGTTGCGCGCCAGCACCTCCCCGGCCCGCTCCAGGGTGGCGTCCACCGTCACCGCCAGTACCGGCGTGCTCATCACGTCCGCCGCGCGGACCTTGCGGGCCGCGGCATCCGTCACACGGATCGGTCCACCGGACATGATGCGCCTCCTCTCCCCACGATTGTGGCCGCATCCACCCCGCCGGACCAGTGGCTCCGGACTTCCCGGAGAAGGACCAAAGACCATTCCTGCCTCAGGGGGAGCGGGCTAACCTCGACCCCGAGGACGATCCCTGCGACGAGAGCGGTGACCGACGTGAAGTTCCCCGGCAGCAAGACGCACCACGAGCCCGCGCACGACGAGTCGGTGCGGTCGAACACCGTGGTGGTCGGGATCGACGGCTCTCCGGCCTCCGACGACGCCGTCCGGTGGGCCGCTGCGACCGCCGCCGACCGCGGACTCCCGCTGCACATCGTGCACGCTCTGGACTTCGCCCCCAGCGGGTACAGCGGGGCGCCGTTCATCCAGACCGCACAGGTCTTCGAATGGATCGAGGACGAGGGCAAGACGCTGCTGCAACGGGCCGAGGAGGTCGCCCGCACCGTCGCCCCGGCACTCGAGATCACCACCCGTCTCGCCGCCACCGGCAGCGCCCGCTGGCTCATCGACCTGTCCGCCCACGCGCGCATGCTCGTGCTCGGCTCCTCCGGCACCGGCCGGGTGGGCGAGGCCCTGCTCGGCTCCACCCCGGTCGCCGTGGCCAGCCACGGTCGGTGCCCCGTCGTCGTCGTCCGCGGCGAGGCTCCGGAGTCCCTGCCCGACACCCGGCCCATCGTCGTCGGCGTCGACGGCAGCACGCTCAGCGAGAAGGCCGTCCGCGCGGCGTTCGAGGAGGCCGGTCTGCGGGGCGTCGACCTCGTCGCCGTCCACGTGTGGAGCGACATGCGGCGCGGCACGTTCGACGAGGCCGTGGAGGTCTCGATCGATCCCGACGCGTTCGCGGAATCCGAGCAGGCCCTGCTCGCCGAGCGCCTCGCCGGGTTCCACGATCGCTACCCCGACGTGAACGTGCGCCGCGAAGTGTACGTCGACGGGCCGCGCGCTCACCTGCTCGCCTGGTCCGAGAAGGCGCAACTGCTGGTGGTCGGCAGCCGCGGACGTGGCGGATTCACCGGCATGCTGCTCGGGTCCACCAGCAACTCGCTGATCCGGGACGCACACTGCCCCGTGATGGTCGTGCGCCCCGACGAGTCCTGAGGATCGGTGCCGCGCCCCGGCGGTAGGGTACCGGGAAAACGGTACGAGCGTGCCCGTCCGGGCACGCACCAACGGATCACGGGGTATGCCGATGCGCATCGGGATGGGACTGAACTACAGCGGCGGCTTCGCCGAGACTGCGGCGGAGGTGGCCGATCTGGAACGGGCCGGCCTCGACATCATCTTCGTGCCGGAGGCGTACTCGTTCGATGCGGTCAGTCAGCTCGGCTACCTTGCGGCCAAGACCGAACGACTCGAGCTGGCCTCGGGCATCTTCCAGATCTACACCCGCACGCCGAGTCTGACCGCGATGACCGCCGCGGGCCTGGACTACGTCTCCGACGGCCGCTTCGTCCTGGGGATCGGTGCCTCCGGCCCGCAGGTCATCGAGGGATTCCACGGCGTCAAGTACGACGCGCCCCTCGGCCGCACCCGGGAACTCGTCGACATCTGCCGTCAGGTCTGGCGCCGGGAGAAGGTCCAGTACCAGGGCAAGTACTACCAGATCCCGCTCCCGCCGGAGAAGGGCACCGGGCTCGGCAAGCCGCTCAAGCTCATCAACCACCCGGTGCGGGAACGCATCCCCGTCCTGATCGCCGCGATCGGCCCCAAGAACGTCGAGATGACCGCCGAGATCGCCGAGGGCTGGGAGCCGATCTTCTTCCATCCGGAGAAGGCCGCCGACGTCTGGGGCGAATCCCTCGCGCGGGGCAAGGCCAAGCGCGATCCCTCGCTGGGCGACCTGCAGGTCTACGTCGGCGCCGCGCTCGCCATCGGTGACAACGTCGACTTCCTCCTCGACTTCGTGCGCCCGCACCTGGCGTTGTACATCGGCGGCATGGGTGCGAAGGGGAAGAACTTCTACAACGATCTCGCCGTCCGCTACGGCTACGCGAAGGAAGCGGAGACCATCCAGGATCTGTACCTCGCCGGCCGCAAGGAGGAGGCGGCCGCGGCAGTGCCGGACGACCTCGTGCGGGCCGTCTCGCTGATCGGCCCCGAGAGCTACGTCCGGGAGCGGGTCGCCGCGTTCGCCGAAGCCGGCGTCACCACCCTCACCGTCACCCCGATCGCGGAGGACACCGCCGGCCGGGTCCGACTGATCGAACAGCTGCGGGAGATCTGCAACTGACGCCCGAGAGAACCGGGCCGCCGGCCCGCCGACAAAGGGGACACCTATGACCGATACCCAACCGATCGTCGTCGCGGTCGACGGATCCGACGCGGCCGCCACCGCGGTGATCTGGGCGACCCGCGCCGCCGCGGCCCGTGCGTTGCCGCTGCGCATCGTCACCGTCGTGCACATCCCCGCGTTCTACTACTCCGAGCCCTACCTCGCGGAGAGCTTCCACGAGGAGATGAAGGAGACGGCGCGGGCCCGGCTCGACAGCGCCGAGGTGCTCGCCAAGCGCATCGCCGACGAGCAGGGCCCGGTCGAGATCACCACCGAGCAGATCGAGGGCAAGATCGTCCCCACCCTCGTCGAGGTTTCACACCGTGCCGACACCATCGTGCTCGGCTCCCGCGGACTCGGCGAGGTCAAGGGGCTGCTCGTCGGCTCCGTCACCCTCGGTCTCGCCTCGCACGCCCACTGCCCGGTCGCGATCGTGCGCGGCCGCACCCTCGACGGGGCGCCGCCCTCCGACGGCCCGGTCGTGGTGGGTGTCGACGGTTCCGAGGCGTCGGTGCGCGCCGTCGAGGTGGCGTTCGCCGAGGCGTCCGCCCGCAAGGCCACGCTCGTCGCGGTGAACGTGTGGAGCGACGTGAGCGTGCAGCCCTCCCTGGGCGCGGTGCCCGAGGATCCGCAGTGGAGCCGGATCCAGACGGGCGAGGAGGTCGTGCTCGCCGAGAACCTCGC
The DNA here is from genome assembly GCF_047782815.1 of Rhodococcus indonesiensis. NCBI lineage: Bacteria > Bacillati > Actinomycetota > Actinomycetes > Mycobacteriales > Nocardiaceae > Rhodococcus > Rhodococcus indonesiensis. The sequence continues at coordinate 1,261,848 of NZ_CP180630.1, forward strand.
CGGGTTCCAGGAGCGCTACCCGGACGTCGTCGTCGAACGCGTCGTCGCGCGGGACCGGCCGGTGCGGGTGCTGAGCGAGTACGCCGAACGCGCCCAGCTGATCGTCGTCGGCTCCCGAGGTCGTGGTGGTTTCAAGGGCCTGCTGCTCGGGTCGACCAGCAACGCGCTGATGCAGACCGCCGACTGCCCCGTGCTGATCGTCCGGCCCGACGGCGAGAAGTAGCCTTCCCGTTCCGGCTGCGCCGCATGTGGTTGCGCGGCAGGGTGCTTCCCGCGCGCGTTCTCACGCGCGCGGGAAGCACCGCAGCGCGCGACCGCCGGGAACGTACCCGGACGTTCGATGCCCGGCACCCAGGTGCCGGGCATCGTCGCACGGTGGTCTCCTCGGTCCGCGAGTCAGCCGAAGTCGTCGAGGCCACGCTCACGCAGTTCGCGCCAGACGTCGGCCGGATGGATGCCGCGACGGACCGCGTCGTTCTCGATGAGGACCCCCAGCAGCACCGAGCTCAGGTAGGCGACGTCCTCCGGGCGGTGGGTGCTGCTCTTGGCTGTCAGCCAACCGGACACGTCGCCGCGTTTCGCGGCGCGCGCCATGTCCAGAACCGAGCCGAACAGCTTGCTGTCCGTGGTTCCGGCCAGGGGGTTTCCGGTCCCGGGCTCGCGCACGCTGGTCATGCGCTCGCCCCTGCGTGTTCGCTCCGCCGGGCCTGGCGCGCGAGCGCGCGGTCCCGGGCCTCCTCGAACCGCTCGGCCTTCGTCCGCAGATCGGCGAGGAAGACGTCGAGGTCCTCGCGCAGCTGCTCGCCGCGGCCGCCGAAGTCGGTGCGCTCGAACACCCGCCACTTGCGGAGCACCGGGAGCACCACGTCGTCGAGGTGCTGGCGCAGGTCGTAGATGCCGCCCTTGGCGATCAGGACGGCGTTGCGCCGGAAGTTGGCCATCGACGCACCGGGCATCCGGAACCGGGTCAGCACGCTCATGATCGCGGCCAGCGTCTGGTCGGGGGCGATGTCGAGGGCGCCGTCGACGATGTTGCGGTAGAACATCATGTGCAGGTTCTCGTCCGCGGCGACGCGGGCGAGCATGCGGTCCGCGATCGGGTCGCCGCACGCCTTGCCGGTGTTGCGATGCGAGACCCGGGTCGCCAGTTCCTGGAAGGTCACGTACGACACGGACTCGAGCATCGATGTCGAACCCGGGTCGAACCCGGTGGTCATGTGCGCCATGCGCGCGTTCTCGAGTGCGACGGGGTCCACCCCCCGGGTGACCACGAGGTAGTCCCGCATGACGACGGAGTGCTTGTTCTCCTCGGCCGTCCAGCGCCCCACCCACGTGCCCCACGCCCCGTCGAGGCTGAAGTGCTCGGCGATCTCGCGGTGGTAGGAGGGCAGGTTGTCCTCGGTGAGCAGGTTGGTGATCATCGCTGCCTGCGCGGTGTCGGACAACGCGGACTGGGTGGGATCCCAGTCGGTGCCGCCGAGGGCGGCGAAGTTGCGGCCCTCGTCCCACGGAACGTAGTCGTGCGGATGCCAGTCCTTCGCCGTCGCCAGGTGGCGGTGGACGTTGTCCTCGGCGATCGGCTCGAGCTCTCGGAGCAGCTGCAGGTCCGTGAGTTCCCTTGTCACAATGATGTTTTCCCTCTCTGATGGGTCGCGGCGCCCCCCTGCGGCGCCCGGTTCGGTCTGATCAGAACCCGATCCGCATGATCAGTTGCGGAAGGCCGCCGAGGTCCATCCGTTCGGCGAGCCGGGCCGCCGAGTCCTCCACGCGGAGTGGATAGGTGAGCACGGAGGCGGACAGCCGGGCATCGACCGCCGCCAGCCACGCCCGCTCGGATGCGATGCCCACCCGCACCAGGTCGATCGGATCGGCGGACTGCACCGAGAAGACCAGCACGGTCTCCCGGTCGATGGCCGCCGCGAGCTCGGCGGTGTCCGGCACGCCGGTGGTGATCAGTGCCCGCCCGGCCGCTCCGCCGGCGTCCAGATCGGCGCCCCAGTCGGTCACCACCTCGGCGTTGCCCTCCGGATGCCAGTGCGACGTCCACCGGAACATCTCGCGCTGGTAGTGCGGGTTGCGGCGCATCGCCTCGGCCGAATACGTGAGCATGTCGGCGAGGGCCGGCGCCTCGTCCGATGCCAGCAGGCGGACGCGGACACCAGGGATGTCTGCGGCGGTCATCACATCGGCGACGGTGGTGGCCGGCACCGGGATCCGGGCGAACGACTCGCGGTGGCTGCGCCGGTGCGAGATCGCGGCGAAGTACCCCAGATCGGTGCTCGACGGCGTGGCCGGTGCCGCCGCCTCGATCCGCGCGATCAGCTCGGGCCGCTGCGGCTCCGGTAGCAACCGGGTCCGGGCGCTCCAGCCGAGCGCGCGGATGCCGAGTTCGAGATTGGCGACGGCGGCCCCGCACGAGATGAGGCGGTCCGGACGCAGCGGGTCCGAACCGGGCGCTGCGAACTCGACCCGCTCCTCCAGTTCGGCGGTGCGCCCCGGGAGTCGCAGATTCCACGGCTGGGTGTCGTGAATCGAGGGGGCCGCGATCACGGCACGCGCGATGACCTCGGTGTCGCTCGTGGACCAGGTGTCGGGCACCGTGGACATCGCAGCCTCCTCGTCCTGGTCGGTCGTCCCGCACGGCTCATCGGGACGACGTTCCGAGCATCGCCCGCGGGCTGCGCCGGGCGCATGTGCCGAAGGTCCCGAAACTGCCGTCGAACGGCCCGGGGCAGGCGGTGTGCGAGCATGGTCACCGCAACACCGGTGCCAGGAAAGGTGAGGGACGATGCCTCGGGTATTTCTCGTCGACGACCACGAGATCGTGCGGCGCGGGTTGGTCGACCTGCTCGACAGTGTGCCCGACTTCACGGTCGTCGGGGAGGCCGCGTCGGTCGGCGAGGCGCTGGCCCGCATCCCGGGCAGCGGTGCCGAAGTCGCGGTCCTCGACGTGCGCCTGCCCGACGGCAACGGCGTGGAACTGTGCCGTGAGCTGCGGGCCCGCATGCCGGAGCTGCGCGCTCTCATGCTCACCTCCTACGCCGACGACGAGGCCCTGTTCGACGCGATCATGGCGGGCGCGTCCGGGTTCGTGCTCAAGCAGATCCTCGGTACCGACCTGGTGTCGGCGATCCGGACCGTCGCGGCCGGCGGCTCGCTGCTCGACAGCCGGGCGACGGCCGCGCTCATGGAACGCATCCGCGCGTCCCGCACGGCGGATCCCCTCGCCGAACTGTCCGACCAGGAACGGGCGGTGTTCGAGCTGATCGGCGAAGGCCTGACCAATCGTGAGATCGCCGAGCGGTTGTTCCTGGCGGAGAAGACGATCAAGAACTACGTCTCGCGGCTGCTGGCGAAGCTCGGGATGCAGCGCCGCACGCAGGCCGCGGTGCTCGCCACCGAGTTGCGCAAGCAGCGCGAGGTCTGACGCAGAGGTCAGAGCGGCACCTGCCACACCACGCGCGTGCCGCCCGTCGCGCCGGGGCCGATGTTGCAGCACCCGCCGCACTGCTGGGCACGCCGGTCGAGGTTGGCGAGGCCGCTGCGGCGCGGGGCGTCCGGCAGCCCGATTCCGTCGTCGACGATCTCGATCGTGAATTCGTCTCCCGCTGTGACGGATACGGAGATCTTCTCCGACTGCGAGTGGCGCAACGCGTTGCTGAGTCCTTCCCGCAGCACCGCTTCGGCGTGCGGATGGATGCGGGCGGGAACCAGAGTGTCTATCGGCCCGGAGAACTGGACGTTCGGCGCCACCGGCGACTGGGCGGTCAGGTCGCCGACCACGTCCAGCAGCCGCCGCCGCAGGCTCGTCGACGCCGCGGCGCCGGTGGTGTGCAGATCGAAGATGGTGGTGCGGATCTCGCGGACGGTGCGGTCGAGTTGCTCGACGGCGTGCTGGACGATATCCGTGACCCGGTCGGGGTCGGTGCCGGGCACCAGCGTGCTCTGCAGACTCATTCCAGTGGCGAACAACCGCTGGATCACGTTGTCGTGCAGATCCTGCGCGATACGGTCGCGGTCCGCGAGCACGTCCAGCAACCGCTTCTTGCGTTGCTGCGTGGCGAACTCCAGTGCGACGGTGACGAGGTCGGCCATGGATTCGAGCCGGACGACGTCCTCGTCGTCCCACGCGTCGGATCGGGCCGCGCGGGTCACGATCAGGGCGCCGCTCGCACCGGAGGTGGCGGACAAGGGCAGGATGACGGCGCGGACTTCGGCGCCCGACGCGCCCGGAACGCCCTCGAGACTGTCGGCGAGCAGGGTGCGGCGCGTCCGGATCGCCTCGAGCACAGGCGAATCGGTGAGGTCGAGACGGGCGCCGGCCGACGGCGGCCCGGGTGCGGCGCCGGCCCGGACCGTGCCCTGGGCGCCGTCGACGAGCACGACGTAGCTGCCTTCGGTGTGGGCGAGGTCGCGCACGCGGTCGACCAGCAGTTCCAGAGTCTCGTCGACCGAACCTCCCACCAGCAGCCGTGAGTTGATCGTCGCCATCGCCTCGAGCCAGCGTTCGCGGGTGACGGACCCCTCGAACAGGCGCGCGTTGTCGATCGCGACGCCCGCGGAGGTCGCGAGCACCTTCAGGATCACCTCGTCCTCTTCGGTGAACGCCGGGGAACCGACCTTCTCGGTGAGGTAGATGCTGCCGAACACTTTGCCGCGCACCATGATCGGAGTGCCAAGGAAACTCTTCATCGGTGGATGCCCCGGAGGGAATCCGATCGATGCGGGATGCCGGGACAGGTCCGCGATACGCACCGGCCTCGGGTCGTTGATGAGCAGACCGAGCAGGCCGCGGCCCTCCGGGAGATGGCCCATGCGACCGCGCGCCTCGGGGGTGATCCCCACGTAGACGAACTCCGAGAGTCCGCCGTCGGGAGCCCGCACGCCCAGCGCGCCGTAGCGGGCGTCGAGCAGCGTCACGGCCGCGGAGACGATGCGCTGGAGCATCGAGTCGAGTTCGAGGCCCGACCCGACGACGAGCACCGCCTCGAGCAGGCTCTGCAGGCTCGCTCGGGTGGTGACGGTGTCGGTCAGCCGGTCCCGGATCTCGGCGAGCAGTCCGTCGATGTCGGCGGTGCCGTCGTTGGAGTCACCGACGGAGGTGCCGTCGTTCGAGTCACCGACGGCGGTGCCGTCGCTCGTAGCGTCACCGGTAGTGCTCACACCGTCAGCATAGGTGCAGACGAAGACGGTCCCTTCCCGTGCACCGGGTGCAACCTGCCGCCGGCGCCTCGCCGGCGTGTGAGAATTTCGGGTATGGAGAACACACCCGCCCGTGCCGGGCTCGGGTGACGGCCGTCGTGCGATTCCCGGGCGCCGCACTGTTCACCGACCTGTACGAGGTCACGATGGCCCAGGCCTACGCGGTCCGGGGCATGTCGGAGACGGCCGTGTTCGAGACGTTCTTCCGCAAGCTGCCGGCCGGAAGGTCGTACGTGGTGGCCGCCGGCCTGCCCGATGTGCTCGACTTCCTGGAGGCGTTCCGGTTCGAGGAGGACGACCTGCGATACCTGCGCGGACTCGGATTGTTCTCCGACGAGTTCCTCGGACAGCTCGCCGCGGTGCGCTTCACCGGCGACGTGTGGGCGGTGCCGGAGGGCACGGTCGTCTTCCCGAACGAACCGATCGTGCAGGTCGTCGCACCGATCCTGGAGGCGCAGCTCGTCGAGACGTTCGTGCTGAACCGCATCCACCTGCAGAGCGTCCTCGCCAGCAAGGCCGCGCGCGTCGTCGAGGCCGCGCGGGGCCGCCTGGTGGTGGACTTCGGCGCACGCCGGGCGCACGGCACCGACGCCGCGCTGCACGTCGCCCGCACCGGATACCTCGCGGGAGCCGCCGGCACGTCGAATCTGCTCGCCGCCAGGGAGTACGGCATTCCGGCGTTCGGCACGATGGCGCACAGCTTCGTCCAGGCCTTCGACGACGAGTCCGAGGCCTTCGAGGCGTTCGCCCGGCTCTATCCGGGTACGACGCTGCTGGTCGACACCTACGACACCTTGCGCGGTGTGGACCTCGTCGTCGACCTGGCCGGGCGGCTGGGGGAGCGGTTCGACGTGCGCGCGATCCGGCTGGATTCCGGTGACCTGGGTGCCCTGTCGAAGGCCGCGCGCGCCCGGCTCGATGCGGCCGGGCTGCCCGACGTCCGGATCTTCGCCTCGTCGGGCCTCGACGAGTACAGCATCGCAGCACTGCTGGAGGCCGGTTGCCCCGTAGACGGCTTCGGTGTGGGCACCCAGCTGTCGATCGCCCAGGATGCGCCGACCCTCGACATGGCTTACAAGCTGGTCGAATACGCCGGCGTCGGACGTACGAAGCTGTCGAGCGGCAAAGTGCTCCATCCCGGGCGCAAGCAGGTGTACCGGCGGACCGACGGCGGCGTGTTCGCCGGCGACACCATCGGCCGGCCGGACGAGGACCTCCCGGGTGAGCCGTTGCTGGTGCCCGTGATGCGCAGCGGCCGGCGGCTGGCGCAGTACGACGCCGGACTCGACGAGGCGCGACGCCGTGCACGGCAGCAGATCGACGCTCTTCCGGCGGCACTTCGTTCCCTCGACGAGGCGGGGTCGCCGTATCCCGTGACGGTGAGCGCGCGGGTGCAGGACGATCTCGATCGGTTGCGCCGGGAGCGGCAGGCTCCCTGACCGGGATCCTGTCGGATGGGCGGAGGTCGCTTCGTGGGGTCACTCGCCGTGCCGACCGTGGCGTTCGCTCTTCGACCCCATGGATGTCGTTCGGTGCCTTTCCGGAGGGCGGCTGCGTCGTCTGTACCGGCGAAGGTTGCGCCAGGGGAGCGTCCTGGCCGACTCTGAGTAGGTGAGGGAGGACGTCGTGGGGGGTACGGAGGCCGGCGCGGACCCGGTCGACGCCGCACGGCGAGCGCTCGCTTCCGTGGGTACGTTCCTGATGCCGGCGGCAGACCTGTGGCGATCCATCGGTGCCGACGCCGAGACCTGGGTTCGGTTCTCCGCGCATTGGGAGGAGCTCGAGCCCGACCCGTACGCGGCAGAACAGGGCGTGCACCGGCTGCGGCGCTACGGTCGGTTCCGGTACCGGGCGGCCGACGGCGCACTGGAGCCGACGGCGCACCGGGAATTCGCACAGCCTGACGAGTCCAACGTTCTCTACCTCGGACGAGACCGCCAGTTCGAACCGCTGACGGCCGCGTTCCTCGAAGATCCGCTGTTCGAGCGCACGGTGAAGCTGGTGGGCCGGATCGCGCCGGTCCTCGACGACGCTTCCGTATGGACGGTCTGGGTGCATCCGTTCCGCGTGGTCGCATCGGCAGACAACGAGGGCCGGCCCACGCCCGAGGGCGTGCACCGCGACGGTGTCACGCTGGTCGGTTCCCTGTTGATCGGCGTCGACAATGCCGTCGGGGGCGAAAGCTCGGTGTTCGGCCCGGAGGGCGATCGACTCGTGACGACGACCCTGCGCGAACCCGGCACCTTCCTCCTGGGCGACGACCGTTGCACCTGGCACGGTGTGTCGCCGATCCGACCCGTCGACCGCGGTAAGCCGGCCCGTAGGGACGTGCTGGTAGTCACTTTCGCACCGTCGGCTTCCTGCGACGGGACATGAGCACGAAGGCCGCCACCGCCACAGCGACGGGCAGGACGCTGACAGTCAGCATGGTGAGTCGTACCGCGTCGGCCAAGTCCGCTCCGAGATCGAGGCCGCCCACCTGCCGCAGCAGGTTCGGGTCGTACCCGGCGCCACCGAGGCTCTGCGCCACCGCGCTGCGCGCGGCGTCCACGGCTTGCTCACCCTGGGTCGCCGTCAGCCCGCGTTCCTCGGCGTCGGCCAGCCATTCGCGCTGGAAGAACACGTCGAGGAGCAGCAGGTACACGGTGGGCCCGAACGCATAGCCGGTCATCCCGAAAGCCAACTGCACGGAAGCCACCGTTCCGGACTGCCCGCTCGGCGCCTGGGAGAGCACCGTCTCGGACACCGATGTGGAGGTCACCATCGAGCCGAGGTTGTACAGCCACACGGCCGAGACGAGCAACCACAATGCCATCGTCGGGCCGACTGTGCCCGCCATCAGCAGTCCGGCGGCTGCCATGAACAGGAGGCCGACGACCATCACCGGTCTCGGCGAGAACTTCCCCACCAGGTTCCCGGACAAGACCACGAAACCGGCGATCAGCAGCGTGCCGGGGAGGAACAACAGGCCGATGGTCTCCGGGGAGAGCGCGAGCACCACACTGCCGAACTGCCCCAGGACGATGCCGAGCCCGGCCATGAGGAAATTCAACGTGAATGCCGCCGCCAGAGCCACGCTGAAGGGTCGGCTTCCGAACAGAGCCAGGTCCAGTGCCGGTTCGGGGGTGCGGCGTTCGTGGCGAACGAAAAGCACGGCTGAGACCACGCTGACAGCCAGCGGCAGCCATGTCTCGGGCCGGAACATGCCGTTCTGCGCGGCGGCCAGTCCGATGACGAGTGCCAGGAGCGCCGTACCGACCAGGGCGACGCCTGCCACGTCCAGCCGAGCGCGATGCTGCACGGGTGTCTCCGGCACGTACCTCGCCGTCAGCAGAAACGAGATCACGGCGAGCAGCGGTGCGACCAGGAACACGACTCGCCAGCCGACGGCCGCCACCGCCCAGCCCGCCAACGCTGGGAGCACCCCACAGAGAACCATCTCGACGGCCACGAAAACGCCGATGGCCGTCGGCCGCTGCTTTTCCGTCACGGACGCCTTGAGCAGGGCCAGCGGCACGCCGAGCAGCGCCGTCATTCCCAATCCGTCCAAGACCCGCATCGCAAGCAGAAAGACGTAGTTGGGGGAGAGCATCGAGAGCAGGTTGGCGACCGTGACTACGACCAGTCCCGACATCAGCAAGCGTCGAAGCCCGAACGCGTCGCCGAGATTGCCCGCGGCGAGGACGGCTGCCGCCATCACCAGCGTCGCCATGCCGCCCAGCAATCCCACGAACTGCGGTGGCACCTCGAGGGCCCGGCTCACCTGCGGCAGATTCAGGCTCAGCACCAGCGGGTCGACGACCGTGATCGTGAAGGCGAGGGACAGGGCCAGGATAATGGGCAGGGTCCTCAGACCGGTCTGCAACCGAGACGTAGGCACCGCCCACCTCCCCTGCTCCCACGTCCGACGTGATCGACTCTAGCGCCCGGCTTCTGCATCCCGTTCGAGGTTCGGAGGACCGAACCGAAGGCCCGGCTGCAGCGGCTCGTGATGGATACGAGAGACCGCCGTCGTCGAGGATCCACCCGAGACCCGGCCGCCGACGCGTTGCGCGCGGCCGTGGGGGCTACGCCCGGGACGAGGTGTCCGAGAGGAGTCCGGACACGGCGTGCACGATCGACGGTGCCGGATCGGTCCGCGCCTTGCTGAGATCGTGGGCTGCGCCCGTCACCGGGACCAGCAGAACGGGCGCCGGTATCAGCGGCAGCGCGTCGCGCATCTCGTCCAGGGTGCCGAACGGGTCGCGGTCACCGTGGGTGAACACCGTCGGCACGGCGAGCGCGGGCAGGTGTTCGGTGCGCGCCTTCTCGGGCTTGCCCGGCGGGTGCAGCGGATAGGACAGCAGGACGAGCGCGTCCGCGACGCCGGGCTGCTCGGCCGCGAGCATCGACGTCTGCCGGCCGCCGTACGAGACGCCGCCGAGCACGAGTGGACCGCAGGTGCAGGCCCGCATCGCCGCGGCCGCCGCCGCGATCCCGGCCCGGTCCTCCGCGGCCCGCGACGGCTGCGGCGGGCCCTTCGGATGTCGGCGCCGGAACGGCAGGTCGAAGCGCAACGCGAGGAACCCCGCCTCGGCGAAGGCGCCGCACAGCTGCCGCAGGATCGCCGCGTCGCAATTTCCACCCGCCCCGTGGGTCAGGGCCACCGCACCGCGTGGAACGCTGCCGGGGCGATGCAGCACGCCGTGCACCGGATCGTCGTCGAAGTCCTCGGTGGTCACCGGCCCACGGTAGCCGGACGAGGACGCAGCACCGTGCGCCACAGGTGCACGAGCATCGCCGCGAACACCGCCGCCCACACCGTCACGGCCACCCACAGTTCCGTCCTGCCGACGACCCCGACCCACGGCAGCTCGTCGGCCTCGGCGAGGTAGACCCCGGCGACGCCGTACATCCCGAGCGGGAACACGATCGACCACAGGCCCGGCTCGTAGCGCAGCCGGATGCGGTGGGTGCGGTGCCGCCACCACCCGGCGGCGACGAGGGCGGGCAGCAGCCACGTCGCGAACGCCCAGAACACCACCACCAGCCCGGCGACGAGTCCGCGGGTGGCGTCGACCATCGGGGCCGACTCCATGGCCACGATGCGTGAGCCGGCCACCACGGTGATCGCCGCAGCGCCCATCGACACCCAGTACGACGGTGTGAGGTCCACCGGCCGGAGCGGATACTGCATCATCCGTGCCGCGACGAACACGCCCGCCGCGGCGTAGAGGAACAGGCCCACCGACCACGCGAACACGGCTACCAGCGACAGCGGCCGGCGGAGGTCGTCGTAGATCGGCTCGAGGGTTGCCGCGGCGAGTGCGACCGACTGGGCTGCGACCACCCACACGAACCAGCTGCCGTTGGCTTTGGCGATCACCGGGCGCCGGCGGGTGCCGAGCACTGCCGTCCACGGGATGACGTAGCCGAGCACGAGCCACGTCGCGGCCGCCCCGGCGAGCAGGACCGCGGCCGTCGAGTGCCACCCGTCCATGGTCAGGCGGATCCCCAGCACGTTGCTGCCCGCGACGAACGTGAAGAAACCGAATGCGCGGCTCGCGTCGGTGAGGTCGGTGCGGATCTCACCGCGGAACCGCACGAGCCGCCACCCGGTCAGCGCGAGCAGGACGACGTAGGCGACGACGGACACCAGTAGCAACGCCGCCGACACCGTCGTCAGGCCGTGCAGCTGCATGCCGATCGACACGATGCCGGTCGCCATCACGAGCGCGAAGTAGCCGGGGTCGAGCGTGCGGGTGCACCTGCGGAGACCGTCGAGAACCGTCACAGCCGCACGTTACCGCCGTGGTGTCCGTTCGGATCGGCACGGGTCCGCACGGCACCGTTCACTTGACCAGTCGCGACAGCCGCCGGTCCGCGAGGATCCTTCCGCCGGTCTGACACGTGGGGCAGTACTGGAAGGAGCGTTCGGCGTAGGCGACCTCGCGGACGGTGTCGCCGCACTCCGGGCAGGGCAGCCCGGTGCGGGCGTGGACCCGCATCCCCGACCGCTTCTCACCTTTGAGCCGTGCGGCGTCCTGCCCTACGGAACGGCTGACGGCGTCGAGCAGCACCGTGCGCATCGCGTCGTACAGCGCCTGTCGTTGCTCGTCGCCGAGCCGGCCTGCCGGCGCGAACGGCGACAGCCTTGCGACGTGCAGGATCTCGTCGGAGTAGGCGTTGCCGATCCCGGCGAGCACCTGCTGGTCGGTGAGGGCGGTCTTCAGGCGGGCGGTGCTGCCGGCCAGTCGCGCCGCCAGCTCGTCGGCGGTGACGGCCAGCGCGTCGGGACCGAGCCCGGCGAGGCCGGGCACCTGCTGCGGGCGGTCGACGAGCCACACGGCCAGACGTTTGCGGGTGCCGGCCTCGGTGAGATCGAAGGCGGGGGTGGCGGCCTCGGGGGTGAACAGATGTACCCGCAGCGCGAGCGGGCCGCGGCCCAGCTTCGGCGGGGCCGGCGACGGGTTGTCCTGCCAGCGCAGCCACCCGGCGCGCGACAGGTGCACGACGAGCCACAGTCCGGAGCAGTCGACCGCGAGGAACTTCCCGAAGCGGGAGACGCCGGTGACGTCGCGGCCCTGCAGCGCGGTGACCGGCGGGTCGGCGGTCTGCAGGACGCTGAGCGCCGCCACGTCGATCCGGCCGACGACGGCACCGACGGCGTGCTCGCGCAGGAACACGGCCAGGGCTTCCACCTCGGGTAGCTCGGGCATGGAGTCAGGCTATCGCGCTCGTGCGTGCTTCGGGCTGCCCCGACTGCCACAACCACGCACGGGCGATAGCCTGTCGTGGTGCCCCGGGCGATAGCCTGTCGTGGTGCCCCGGGCGATAGCCTGTCGTGGTGACTGCCGTGCCCACTCCGTACGAAGATCTTCTCCGCCTGGTGCTCGAGACCGGCACGCCGAAGGCGGACCGGACGGGCACCGGTACGCGCAGCCTGTTCGGGCACCAGATGCGTTTCGACCTCGCGCAGGGCTTTCCGCTGATCACCACGAAGAAGGTGCACCTGAAGTCGATCGTGTACGAGCTGCTGTGGTTCCTGCGCGGCGACTCGAACGTCAAGTGGCTGCAGGAGCACGGCGTGACCATCTGGGACGAGTGGGCCGACGCCGACGGGGAGCTCGGTCCCGTCTACGGGGTGCAGTGGCGGTCCTGGCCGGCCCCCGACGGCGGCCACATCGACCAGATCACCAAGGCGATCGACACCATCCGCACCGACCCCGACTCGCGGCGCATCGTGGTCTCCGCATGGAACGTCGGCGAGATCGACAAGATGGCGCTCGCGCCGTGCCATGCGTTCTTCCAGTTCCACGTCGCCGACGGCAAGCTCAGCTGCCAGCTGTACCAGCGCAGCGCCGACCTGTTCCTCGGCGTGCCGTTCAACATCGCCAGCTACGCGCTGCTCACCCACATGGTCGCTCAGCAGACCGACCTCGAGCCGGGTGAGTTCGTGTGGACGGGCGGGGACTGCCACATCTACGACAACCACGTCGAGCAGGTCGCCGAGCAGCTCGGCCGCGAGCCCTACCCGTACCCCACCCTGGAGCTGAACCGGCGCGGGTCGATCTTCGAGTACGAGTACGAGGACGTGCAGGTCACCGGTTACCGGCACCACCCGCCGATCAAGGCCCCGGTCGCGGTATGACGGCGACGGGGGACGTCGTCCTGATCTGGGCGCAGGACCGCGCCGGTGGCATCGGCCGCGACGGTGCGATCCCGTGGCACATCCCCGAGGACATGGCGCACTTCCGGGCCGCGACGCGGGGGAAGCCGGTGATCATGGGCCGGTTGACGTGGGAGTCGCTGCCGTCGCGCTTCCGGCCGCTGCCGGGCCGGCGCAACATCGTCGTCACCCGAGACCCGGCCTGGTCGGATGCGGGCGCCGAGGTGGCCCACGGCGTACCGGAGGCCCTGGCGCTCGCCGGTGACGGTGACGTCTGTGTCATGGGTGGTGGACAGATCTACGCGCAGGCGATGCCGCATGCGACGCAGCTGCTCGTCACGGAGGTGGACCTGGAGACCGGAGCGGACGCCTTCGCTCCACCGATCGGTTCCGAGTGGGCGGCCGTGGACGTCGGTGCGTGGCAGGAATCCGGCGACGGAATCGGGTTCCGCTTCGTCCGGTACACGCGAACCTGACCGGTGGCGCGTCCGGTGGGCCATACTGCGAGGGCGTACCCCGACCAGGAAGGGCAGCCATGGACAAGCTTTCCCTCACGGCTCTGGCGCGACAGCAACTGAAGCTGGCGGCGGCATCGAGCAGCGGCCGCAGCTCGCAGACCATCTTCGGCGGGCACGCCAGGCATCTGCGGCAGACGATGGTCGCACTGCTCGCCGGACACGAACTCGCCGAGCACGACGGCCCCGGCGAAGGGTCGCTGCAGGTGCTCAGCGGACGCCTGTCCCTGATCGCCGGGGACGATTCCTGGAAGGGCTCGACCGGCGACTACCTGGTGCTGCCCACCGCCCGGCACAGCGTCACCGCGCTCGAGGACGTGGTGTTCCTGCTGACCGTGGTCAAGTGAGCGCTCACCGCTGCGGCAGCGCCACTCCGCGGTAGCCGCGGTACCCGGCCCAGGCCAGTCGCCGCTCCCGCCACGGGTCGTACTCCACGTGCGTCGGGTCGTCGAAGACGACGGTGGCGCGGTCGCGTTCGTCGTAGCGCGGCCACGACGGCAGCGGTTCTCCCTCCTGTGCGAAGTGCAGCCACTGACGCTGCACCGAGTCGCTCACCGCGCGCAGCGCGCGCCGGCCACCGGCGGCCGTGACCACCCGGCCCAGGGCGGTGTCGGCCTGTCCGAACACGGCGAGCAGCTCGAAGGCGTGGGTGGCGTGGAAGCCGGTCCAGCGCAGCAGCGGCGGTGCGTAGTCGAACCGGTAGCTGTAGGTGGGGGCGTGACGGGCGTGGGCCTGGGCGATCTCGATCGAGGGATGCCAGAACGTGAGGTCGCCGCCGAGATCGACGGCCGCCCGGGCGTCCGGGTAGCCGGGATAGGCCGCGACGATGCGTTCCTGGGCCGTGGGGTCGGTGAGCCCGAACATCTGCTCGATGCGGAGTTGATTGGTCGGCAGCGCGTCGAGGACCCGCGGGAACAGTGTCCCCTCCCGGGCGTTGGTGCCGATGATGAGCGGAACCCGATGGGCGGCACCGCTTTCGTAGGCCTCGATGGGGCTGGTGGGGAGGTAGTCGCCGTCGACGACGGGGCCGAACGCGTGCAGGCCCGGAGTCTCGTGCAGGATGCGCCCGCTGAGCCGCCGGGCGGCGCGGCCGAACTCGACCGGCGTGGCGGATCCGAGCGCCTCGGCCGCGGAATCCCGGTCCGCGCCGAGCAGTTCGACGAAACGTCGCGCCCACTCGGCCGCATGATCGGCATCGACGACGAGGTTCGGTGCCGAACTCTGGGCGACAGCCCGGGTGAACAGTCCCTCGGCTGCGGGGGTGGCGAGCAACGTGGTCACGGCATTGCCGCCGGCGGACTCGCCGAAGATCGTGATGTTGTCGGGGTCGCCGCCGAAGGCGGCGATGTTGCGGCGCACCCACGCCAGCGCGGCAACCTGGTCGCGTAGCCCCGGATTGGAGTCGAACGGTCTGTCGGCCGTGGAGAACTCGGTGAAGTCGAGATAGCCGAGGCTGCCGAGCCGGTAGTTGATCGACACGTAGATCAGGTCACCGCGGCGTACCAGCGATTCCCCGCTGTAGAGCGGCAGCGCCGTGGTGCCCAGCGTGTAGGCGCCGCCGTGGATGAACACCATCACCGGCCGGGGCGCCGCGGCGGGCGTCGCGGGTGCCAGCACGTTGAGCGTCAGGCAGTCCTCGCTCGCGGGCTGCTGCTTCCGGAAGCCGATGGTCAGGCCCCGTGGGTGCTGGCTCGCCGCGGCACCGAAATGCGTGGCGTCGCGTTCGCCGGTCCAGGGTTGCACCGGCTGCGGGGCGCGCAGTCGCAGCGGGCCGACCGGAGGAGCCGCGTAGGGGACTCCGCGCCAGGCGAGGAGGTCGCCGATGCGGGTGCCCCGCAGGGCGCCGTCGGAAACTGTGACAAGGGTCTCGGCCGCCATGCTCGAACTGTACGTGACGGCCGGTCATAGGTGCCGCGGTTACCAGTGCCGGCCGTGCAGGCCGTGGGCGGCGAGCTCGGCGTCGGTGTGGGCACGCAGGGCGGCCCGGGTGGGGAAGCACTCGTCGTCGAGTGCGACGAGGGCCAGGGTGTAGCGCTCGCCCTGACGGCACAGGTATGCGGCGAGCCGGGTGGACGTCGCGGCCCGGGCGGTCGCGAGACCCGGATGGACGGCGCGGGTCGCGACGCCGGTGGTGCGGTGCGGCCCGAAGCCGTCGAGCACCGCGGGCAGCGGTCCGATGTTGGAGCACAGCAGGTCCCGCTCACCGGCCCCGGCGGCGAGACGCGCGGCGAGCCGGTCGGGCAGCAGTTGCAGCGCCTCGTCCGGCAGGCCGTGCGGCGCCCCCTCCCGACTTCGGGTGTACGCCTCCCGGGCGTGGTGGCGGATCGACGCCGGGGTGTCGGATGCGTCGACCACCACCTCCGTCATCGTCACCCCGTTGCCGGCGCCGGGGAGCCCGGGTGCGGCGGTGCGGCCGTCGACGGGTACCGCGATCCGCACTGGCCAGTCGAGTCCGGCGCGGTGCGCGATGCCCGCGGCGACGGCGAGGAAGAGCGAGTTGGGGGTGCCGCCGGACGTGTCGGCGGCGGTGTCCCAGGCGCTCGCGTCCACGTCGAGCAGCGACGTGCGCGCGGGCGAGCGGATCGGACGGGGTTGCGGGGGCTTGTCGGTGCCGCGGGCCCAGCGGGCCCGGCGCAGGCCGCGGGCGACGCGCCGGACCAGCCGCGCCGCGTCGCGGATGTCGGAGACGCGCTCGGGGTCGGACGGACGGATCCGCTCGGCCAGTGCGTCGGCGACGGCGTCGATCAGACCGCGCGCGTCGGCGAGCACGTGCGAGCACACCAGCGAGACGACGGTTCCGCCGCCCTCGACGCGGGTGGCGGTCAGCGCCCAGCCCGGGCCGAGTTCGGGGTCGACGTCCACCTCCGCCTGCTGGTCCGCCCAGGTGAGGACGTCGGCGGCGGGGATCGGTTCGGGTGGGTAGCGCAGCGGGTAGCTGCGCAGGCCCGGCTCGAGCCGGGGGCGGGCGCCCGGGACGTGCGGGCGAACCACGCGACGGCCGAGGGGCCCGCAGCCGAGCGCGTCGTGCAGCGAGATCAACAGGGGAGCCCCGACGGTGTCGCCGGTGCGCCACAGCCCCTGCAGTGCGATGGGCAGGCCGAGGCCGCGATGTCGGTACAGGAAGATCTCGTCCACCACGCTGAGCCGGTTCACCGTCCCGACGGTAGCCGCCATCCTTGACCCAAGCTATGAATCGAGGTTCAATTCTTTCGTGGCCTACCGCCGGACCCCCGCCGTGCAGCAACGGCTCGACGCGCAACGCGAGGCGATCGCCGACGCCGCCGTCGGCCTGCTGGCCGAGCGCGGCTACCAGGGACTGTCCATCGCGGCGGTCGCCGAGCGCGCCGGCGTCGCCACCGGCAGCGTCTACCGGCACTACGCCGACAAGTCCGAACTGATGGTGCGCATTTTCCGCAGCCTGTGCGGGCGGGAGGTCGACGCCGTCGTCGCGGCCGCCGACGCGGCCCGGCCGCACGGTGCGGCCGCACAGGTAGCCGCCGTCGTCGAGACCTTCGCCCGCCGCGCCCTGCGCAACCCCACCCTCGCCTACGCCCTGCTCGCCGAACCCGTCGACGCGGCCGTCGACGCCGAACGCCTGGTGCTGCGCCGCGCCTTCGCGGCGGCGTTCGAGGACGCCGTGCGCCGCGGTGTCGACTCGGGCGATCTCACCTCTCGCAACCCGGCGCTGTCCGCTGCCGCCCTCGTCGGCGCCGTCGGCGAGGTCCTCACCGGCCCGCTGCAGTCCGGTGTGGCCGCCACCGACACCGTCCCCGAACTCGTCGCATTCGCCCTACGCGCACTAGGAGCCCGGCCATGACCGAATCACCCACGTATCCCGGCACCCACGAGGTGTTCAACCAGGTGCCCGACCTCGTGCCGTACCAGGCGGCCGACGACGCGGCACTGCTCGAGGGTCTGCGCCGCGAAGGAGCCGCCTGGTCCGAGGACGAGGTCCGGGAGATCGGCGCGCTCGCCGGAGGGACGCGCGCGCAGGAATGGGGCAGGCTCGTCAACGAGTACCCGCCCGTGCTGCACACCCACGATCGCTACGGGCACCGCATCGACGAGGTGGAGTTCCATCCGCACTGGCACGACCTCATGACGGTGGCCGTCGAGCACGGCATGCACGCGGCACCGTGGCGCGACCCCCGGGCCGGGGCGCACGTCGCCCGGGCCGCCAAGTTCTACGTGTGGGGCCAGGCCGAAGCGGGACACATGTGTCCGATCTCCATGACGTACGCGGTGATACCGGCGCTGCGGCACAACCCCGAACTCGCTGCGACGTACGAGCCGCTGCTCACCGCCCCGCACTACGACTTCGGGCTCCGGGAACCGTCCACCAAACGCGGCCTGATAGCCGGCATGTCCATGACCGAGAAGCAGGGCGGATCGGACGTGCGGGCCAACACGACGACCGCGACACCTCAGGCGGACGGCAGTTACCGCATCGTCGGACACAAGTGGTTCACCTCCGCACCGATGTCGGACATGTTCCTCACGCTGGCGCAGACCGCCGGCGGCGTCTCGTGCTTCCTGTTGCCGCGGGTGCTTCCCGACGGCAGCCGCAACCCCATCCGCATCCAGCGACTCAAGGACAAGCTCGGGAACAAGTCCAATGCGTCCTCCGAGATCGAGTACGAGGGCGCAACCGGCTGGCTCGTCGGCGCGGAGGGCCGCGGCGTCAACACCATCATCGAAATGGTGAACATGACGCGCCTGGACTGCGTGATCGGCTCGGCGACCGGAATGCGCGCGGCGACGCTGCGTGCCGTCCACCACGCCCGCCACCGGAAGGCGTTCGGTGCCCTGCTCGTCGACCAGCCGCTCATGCGGAACGTGCTCGCCGACCTGATCGTCGAGTCGGAAGCCGCGACGACCATGATGATGCGGCTGGCCGGCGCGACCGACCGCGCATCGACGGATCCGCAGGAGGCGGCGCTGCGCCGCATCGCTCTCGCGGTCACCAAGTACTGGGTGTGCAAGCGCGCCCCCGCCCACGCCGCGGAAGCCCTCGAATGCCTCGGCGGCAACGGCTATGCGGAGGAATCCGGAATGCCGCGGCTGTACCGCGAGGCACCGCTCATGTCGATCTGGGAGGGCTCGGGCAATGTCGCCGCCCTCGACGCGCTGCGGGCGATGGGCAAGCAGCCCGAGACGGTAGACGCATTCTTCGCCGAGGTGCGCCTGGCCGAGGGGGCCGACTCCCGCCTCGACGATGCCCTGGCGCGCGTCGGCAAGGAACTCGCCGACCTCGAGAACGTCGAGTACCGGGCCCGCCGGATCGTGGAACTGATGGCGCTGGTCCTGCAGGGTGCGCAGCTTGTGCGCCACGGGCATCCCGCCGTCGCGGACGCATTCTGTGCCACGCGGCTGGGCGACGACTGGGGCATCGCCCTGGGGACCATGCCCCCCGGCGTGGACACCGCGGCGATCCTCGCGCGCGTCTGATCGGCGGCGATCCTCACGCCACCCCGACCGGCGACGATCCGCAGGGCATACTGGAGGTAACGACAACGATCGTCGAGCGAGCCCGGAGCCCCTCATGATCAGAAGCAGCGAATGGCGGGAGTGGGGGGTCCCGGTCGCGGTGGCCGTCACCGAGTACGCCGCCCTGGTGGAGGCCGAAACGCGGGTGCGTGCCGCGATCGCGGAATCCGAGGCGGCCTGCAACCCGCAGCGCGGCGATGCGGAGATCCACGAGGTCAATCTCGCCCAAGGCATTCCCGTGCAGGTCAGCCCGAGGTTGTCGGCGTTGCTGCGTTCGGCGCTCTGGGCCGCCCGGATGACCGACGGGACGGTGAGTCCCTTGGCGGCCGACGACGCCGGGATCGACGAGGACGCCACCCCGCCCATCCATCCGCTTCCCGACTACAGCGACATCCACCTCGACGGCGAGACCGTGCTGGCCCCGTTCGGCGTCAACCTCGACATCACCGAGACGGCCAGGGCCGACACCGCCGACCGGGCCGCCGCGACCGTGGCACGCAGCCTCGAATGCGGTGTCCTGGTGCGTATGGGCGACGTGACGGCCACCGCCGGTCACAGTCCCGCCGGCGGGTGGCAGGTGTCCGTCCCCGGCGCCGGCACCGTCGAACTCCCGGCGGGAAGCGCCATGGCGACGCGCATGCGCGACGAATCCGACGAAGAGCAGAACAGCGAGAACGACGTCTCGGGACGGTGGGTGCAGGTCACCGTCATCGCCGAGGACGCGTTGTGGGCCGACGCCGCGGCCGCGGCAGCTCTGCGCCGCGGAGCGCCCGCGGTGCGGTGGCTCGAGCAGTACGACCTGGCCGCCCGCCTCGTCGACGGCGGCGGCCGGGTGCACATGACCCGCCGTTGGTCCCGTCCGCACGCCGCCTGAACGCCCGAGCCCGCGCCCCAACCGGTGGGTCTGCCGGAAGGTCCGGCATCGGCCCGCCGGTGCTACTTGCGGCGCCACCGCCGGATGGTGCGGACGAGAGTGTCGGTGGAACTGTCGCCGGTGTCGGGGTCCGCCTCGCCGGTCAGCGCGGGTGCCAGCTCCAGGGCCTGGGTCTTGCCGAGCTCGACGCCCCACTGGTCGAACGAGTCGATACCCCAGATCACGCCCTGGACGAACACCTGATGCTCGTACAGGGCGATCAGCTGGCCCAGCGTCGAGGGCGTCAACGCCGGGGCGAGCAGGGTGGTCGAGGGCCGGTTGCCGGGCATCACCTTGTGCGCCACCAGCGCCGGATCGGTGCCGTCGGCGGCGACCTCGGCCGCGGTCTTCCCGAACGCGAGGACCTTGGCCTGGGCGAGCATGTTCGCCAGCAGCACCTGCTGCATGCTCCCGGTGCCGTCCCGGGTGGGCAGATCCTCGAGCGCGGTGGCGAACCCGACGAAATCGGCCGGGATCAGCCGGGTGCCCTGGTGCAGCAGCTGGAAGAACGCATGCTGACCGTTGGTGCCCGGCTCACCCCAGAAGATCTCTCCGGTGTCGTGGTCGACGGGACTGCCGTCGCGCCGCACGGACTTGCCGTTCGACTCCATGGTCAGCTGCTGCAGATACGCCGGCAGCCGCGCCAGGTCCTGGCTGTAGGGCAGCACCGCCCGTGTCTGCGCCCCCAGCACCGACGCGTACCACACCCCCAGCAGCCCGAGCAGCACCGGCGCGTTCGCCTCGAGCGGGGCGGTGGCGAAGTGCTCGTCGACGGTGTGCATCCCGGCCAGGAACTCGGCGAAGCGGGCCGGACCGATCGCGCACATCACCGACAGGCCGATCGCCGAGCCCACCGAGTACCGTCCGCCCACCCAGTCCCAGAACCCGAACATGTTCGCCGGGTCGATACCGAACTCGGCGACCTTGGTGGCATTGGTGGACACGGCCACGAAGTGCGCCGCGACGGCGTCCTCACCGAGCGCGGCGACCAGCCAGCGCCGCGCGGCGGTGGCGTTGGTGAGCGTTTCGATGGTGGTGAACGTCTTCGACGCCACCACGAACAGCGTCCTGGCCGGATCCAGGCCGGACAGTTGCGCGGTCAGGTCCGCCGGATCGATGTTGGCGACGAACCGGGCGTCGGGGCCGTCGGCGTAGTGCCGCAACGCCCGCGCCACCATGGCCGGGCCCAGGTCCGAACCGCCGATCCCGATGTTGATCACCGTCGTGATCGTCTGTCCGGTGGCGCCGCGCCAGGTGCCGGAGCGGACCTTCTCGGCGAAGCCGGCCATTGCGTCGAGCACGGTGTGGACCTCGGGGACCACGTCGGCGCCGTCCACGGGCAGCGTCGCCGACCGCGGCAGGCGCAGTGCGGTGTGCAGCACCGCGCGATCCTCGGTGGTGTTGATGTGCTCCCCGGCGAGCATCGCGTCCCGGTGGGATTCGACGCCGGCGGCGCGGGCCAGATCCAGCAGCAACCCCACCGTGGTGTCGGTGATGCGGTGCTTGCTGTAGTCGATGTACCAGTCCCCGGCGGTGACCGACAACCGCTGGGCCCGACCCGGATCCGCCGCGAACAATCCCCGCAGATCCACCGCCTCGAGTTCCGAACGGTGCCGGTCCAACTGCTGCCACGGTGCGGTTCGAGTCACGTCGCTCATGAATTCAGAGCCTAGTGCGGGCCCGTAGTTACCGGCGGGTTCGGAACCGGCCGGGGTCCCGGAGCGCATGATGTGGGACATGGACACCGAAGAACTGATCCGGACCGTACCGACAGAACTGTTCCTCGGCGGGGACTGGGTGGCCGCCGAGAACGGCGCCACCTTCCCCGTCCACGATCCCGCCACCGGCGACACCCTCACCGAGGTCGCCGACGCGAGCCCCGCCGACGCCGTCCGCGCCCTCGACGCCGCGGTGGCCGCGCAGCACGAGTGGGCGGCGACCGCGCCGCGTGAGCGGGGCGAACTGCTGCGTTCGGTGTTCGCGAGGATCACCGAACGTGCCGAGGACTTCGCGCTCCTGATGACACTCGAAATGGGCAAGGCTCTGCCGGAGAGCCGGGCCGAGACCAAGTACGGGGCCGAGTTCTTCCGCTGGTTCGCCGAGGAGGCGGTGCGGATTTCGGGGCGCTACACGTACGCACCCGCAGGCAACGGACGGATCCTGGTGACCAAGCAGCCGGTGGGACCGTGCCTGGCGATCACGCCGTGGAACTTCCCGCTCGCGATGGGTACCCGCAAGATCGGTCCCGCCCTCGCCGCGGGCTGCACGATCCTGATGAAGCCGGCGTCGGAAACCCCCTTGACGATGCTGCTGCTCGCCCAGCTGTTCGCCGAGGCCGGGCTTCCGAAGGGCGTGCTGTCGGTGCTGCCGACCTCGCGTGCCGGCGCGGTCACCGGCCCGCTGATCGACGATCCCCGCCTGCGCAAGCTGACCTTCACCGGTTCCACCGAGGTGGGCCGGACCCTGTCGGAGCGGGCGGGGAAGGCGATGCTGCGCACGTCGATGGAACTGGGTGGCAACGCGCCGTTCCTGGTGTTCGACGACGCCGACCTCGACGCCGCGGTGGAGGGAGCGCTGGCTGCCAAGCTGCGCAACGGGGGCGAGGCGTGCACGGCCGCGAACCGCTTCCACGTCGCCAATCCGGTGCGAGAGGAGTTCGTGAAGAAGCTCACCGAGCGGATGGGGCGGTACCGGCTCGGGCCGGGCACCGACCCCGGAACCACGCTCGGCCCGCTGATCAACGCCGGCCAGCGGGAGACCGTGGGCACGCTGGTGCAGGATGCGGTCGCAGCCGGCGCGAGCGTGCGACTCGGCGGGGACGTCCCCGACGGCCGGGGATGGTTCTACCCCGCGACCGTCCTCGACGGGGTGACGGCCGACGCCCGGATCCTGCGCGAGGAGGTGTTCGGTCCCGTCGCCGCCGTGACCGGGTTCGACACCGAGCAGGAGGCGATCGACGCGGCCAACGCCACCGAATACGGCCTGGCCGCGTACATCTACACGCAGAGCCTGGACCGGGCGCTGCGGGTGTCCGAGGCCCTCGAGTCCGGCATGGTGGGCGTCAACCGGGGTGTGATCTCCGACGTGGCGGCACCGTTCGGCGGCGTCAAAGCCTCCGGCCTGGGCCGCGAGGGCGGCAGCGAAGGCATCGAGGAGTACCTCGAGACGAAGTACATCGCGCTGCAGTGACCTGCGCGACGGCTACGCCCCCGAGCGTCGCGTGCTCGGGGGCGTACCGGAGCCCGGGGGACTCGGTGACCCAGTCGGCCGTGGCCTCTCAGTGCCCCAGTCGGCCGCAGTTCCTCAGTGGCCCAGTCGGCCGCGGCCGAGCCGCAGCAGCAGCATGGCCAGCGTGTGACCCTCCTGGCCCAGCTCGCTGAATCGCTCGAGGACCTTCATCTCCCGGCTGTGCACCAGGCGGGTGCCGCCGGACGCCATGCGGGTCTGGCCGATGATGCGCGAGACCTCGGTGCGGCGCTTGACCGCTGCGAGGATCTCGGCGTCGAGCCGATCGATCTCCTTGCGGAGCTCGTCGATCTCCGCCTCGGTGGTGGGCAGGGCAGCATCGGATGCGCTGGCTCCGGAACCGGTGGCCTCGGTGTTGGTGCTCATGTCGTCTCCTCGCGTCAGCTCTGGGATCGCTTCGGATTCTGCGGGCGTTACCGGTCCGGCCGTCGGCTCGGGCTTCGGTGGTGCGGCAGCCGAAGCCTCGGGGTGCGGTCAGGCCTCGGTCATCGGCTCTCGTACCGATGGCAGTGTCGCCGGTAGCGGCGACGTGGAGCACATGACATGACGTTCAGTTTGCCATCCGTCCCCGAACCGGCCAAGTAAGGCATACCTGTCGAATCGGTCCCGCCCGGGCGGCACGGCTGTCGGCGATCGCCGGTAGTTTGGTACCACGATGAACACTCCCGTTGCCTCCGGCCGTCCCGTCCCCGCCCCGAATCCGGGGGTGCGAGCGACGACCTCCGATGCTCTGCTCGAGGGTCTCAACCCACAGCAGCGGGAGGCGGTGACCCACACGGGTTCTCCGCTGCTCATCGTCGCGGGGGCCGGCTCGGGCAAGACGGCGGTGCTGACCCGGCGAATCGCGTACCTGCTGGGGGAGCGGGGGGTGACGCCGGGCCAGATCCTGGCCATCACGTTCACCAACAAGGCGGCCGCCGAGATGCGCGAACGCGTCGCCCACCTCGTCGGTCCGCGGGCGAACAGCATGTGGGTGTCGACGTTCCACTCGAGCTGCGTGCGGATCCTGCGGGCGCAGTCGGCGCTGCTGTCCGGGATGAACTCGAACTTCACCATCTACGACGCCGACGACTCCCGGCGTCTGCTCACCATGATCGCCAAGGACCTCGACCTCGACGTCAAGCGGTACTCCGCGCGGCTGCTGGCCACGCACATCTCCAATCTCAAGAACGAGTTGATCGGTCCGGAGGAGGCCGCGGCCGACGCGGACCGCGAGGCGTCGGAACTGCCACGGATCGTCGCGACGGTCTACGCCCACTACCAGCAGCGATTGCGCGCGGCCAACGCCTTCGACTTCGACGATCTGATCGGGGAGACGGTGGCGCTGTTGCAGGCGCATCCGCAGGTGGCCGAGTACTACCGCCGACGGTTCCGCCACGTTCTCGTCGACGAGTACCAGGACACGAACCACGCGCAGTACGTGCTCGTCCGCACGCTCGTCGGCGGGGCGGACGACACCGTGTCGGACGACGCGGTCGCGCCGGCGGAACTGTGTGTCGTCGGCGATGCCGACCAGTCCATCTATGCGTTCCGTGGCGCGACGATCCGCAACATCGAGGAGTTCGAACGCGACTATCCCGAGGCTCGCACGATCCTGCTCGAGCAGAACTACCGTTCCACCCAGACCATCCTCTCGGCGGCGAACGCGGTGATCGCCCGCAACACCGGGCGGCGGGAGAAGCGGCTGTGGACGGACTCCGGTGCGGGGGAGCCGATCACCGGGTACGTCGCCGACAACGAGCACGACGAGGCACAGTTCGTCGCCGCGGAGATCGACCGGCTCGTCGACGCCGGTGAAGCGAAGTTTGCCGACATCGCGGTCTTCTACCGCACCAACAATTCCTCGCGCGCCCTCGAGGACGTGTTCATCCGGCACGGCGTGCCCTACCGGGTGGTCGGCGGCGTGCGCTTCTACGAGCGCAAGGAGGTTCGTGACCTCGTCGCGTACCTGCGGGTGCTCGCCAACCCGGACGACACGGTCAGCCTGCGCCGGATTCTCAACACGCCCCGTCGCGGCATCGGTGACCGCGCGGAGGCGTGCGTGGCGGTGCACGCCGAACGCACGGGCGTCGGGTTCGGCCGAGCGCTGCGCGACGCCGCCGAGGGGACCGTGCCGCTCCTGAACTCCCGTTCGCAGAAGGCCGTCGCCGCGTTCGTCGACCTCATGGACGAACTGCGGGCGATGCTCACCGAGACCGACGCCGACGGCAACGACCTCGTCGACGTCGGCGACGTCGTCGAAGCAGTGCTCGATCGCACCGGATACCGCGCCGAGCTCGAGGCCAGCGACGACCCCCAGGACGGCACGAGGCTCGACAACCTCAACGAATTAGTCAGCGTGGCAAGAGAATTCAGTTCGGATGCGCGCAACGCCGCGGGCCTCGAGGATGAACGTGAGGTGCCGGAAGGGGAGCCCGAGCCCGGTTCGCTGGCGGCATTCCTCGAGCGGGTGTCCCTGGTAGCCGACGCCGATCAGATCCCCGAGGAGGGCGACGGGGTCGTCACTTTGATGACGCTGCACACCGCCAAGGGTCTCGAATTTCCGGTGGTATTCGTCACCGGGTGGGAGGACGGGCAGTTCCCGCACATGCGCGCCCTCGGCGACCCGGCCGAGCTCTCGGAGGAACGGCGCCTGGCCTACGTCGGACTCACCCGCGCGCGGCAGCGCCTGTATCTGAGCCGCGCGGTGCTGCGCTCGGCCTGGGGGCAGCCGGTGACCAATCCGGAATCACGCTTCCTCCAGGAGATCCCGCAGGAACTCGTGGAATGGCGCCGGGAGGATCCGGGAGTGACCGGGGGGCACGCCATCGGGGCCGGCCGCGGGCGGGGCGGCTACGGCGGGATCGGTTCCGGTTTCGGGGGTGGAACTTCCCGGTTCGGCGGCGACCGGCAGCCGAGCTCCGGGCGTTCGCGCAACAACCATCTCGTGCTCGCCGTCGGCGATCGGGTCAGTCACGACAAGTACGGCCTCGGCACGGTTCTCGAAACCCGCGGCTCCGGGCCGACCGCGACGGTGGTCGTCGACTTCGGCAGCGCCGGGAAGGTGCGGTTGATGCTCGTCGGCGGCGTGCCGATGGTCAAGCTCTGAGCCGGACGCGGCAAGGGCCCCGCACCGGCTGGTGCGGGGCCCTTGCCGCGAATGCGGTCGGCGGTCAGTCGTTCCGGATGCCGAGGGAGATGCCGCGAGTCGCGAGCCAGGGCAGCGGATCGATCTTGTCGATGCCGTTGAGGTGGACCTCGAAGTGCAGGTGCGGGCCGGTGGACTGGCCCCGGTTACCCATGGTGGCGATCTGGTCACCCGCCATGACCTGCTGACCGACCGTCACCATGGACTGATCGATGTGGCCGTAGACGGTGACGGTGCCGTCGGCGTGGCGCAGACGCACCCACATGCCGAACCCGGACGCCGGACCGGAGTCGATGACGGTGCCGTCGGCGACTGCGAGGATCGGGGTCCCGATGGGGCCGGCGATGTCCACACCGGCGTGCAGGGTTCCCCAGCGGGCACCGTAGCTGGAGGTGAAGACGCCGGCTGCCGGCAGGACGAACAGCGGGCGACGGGCGGCGGCTTCGCGGGCGGCGCGCTCCTCGCTGAATCGCTGGCCCTTGGCGAGCAGATTGGAGAACTGCGACAGGTCGTTCGGGTCCGCGATGTTGAGGACCTGCGGGGCCTGGGAGGGGGCCGCGCTCTCGGACTCGGTCTCCGCGGCGAACTGGGCGGCCTGCGGCACCGCGGTGGCGGTGATGACGTTCGAGCCGGTGGTGTCGGCGGCGAGGGCGACCTCGGAATGCCCGGAATCCTGAGCGGGACCGCTGGTGGCCGCCTGGCCCGCGGCGACGACAGCGCCGGCGGCGACCGCGAGAACCGCGGCACGGCCCTTGAGGGCGGCGGGGGGAGTGGGAACGCGGTGGGCGCCGCCGCGACGAGGCGGGGCGGCCGGATCACCGTCGGATACCGTGGGGGCGGTGAGCGGCCGGGCCGGCTCGTCGCCGTAGAATTCGTACTCTTCGGTGGTGCTGGTGTTACGGAAATTCACAATGCTCGAGACGTCCGGATCGTCCGCAGTGCCCTCGTCGAAGTAGTGCTCCTGCGGCTGCCAGTGGCCCGGGTAGAGGCGGTCGGTCGCCCCTACGAAGTCGACATCGTCGAACTCGTAGTCGGGACGGCTGTCGGCGCGTGGAGTGCAAGTGTGCATCGACTGCCGTCCTCCGTTCGTGACCTGACCGTTACTCGGACCGAAGCGACGGTAACGAAACGATCGCAAGCGTGGCAACCTAAACGGGCAGGAAAACGGACCTTGTGACTGGCATCACAGTTTGAGCTGGGCGAATCGGGAAACATTTTCCTGGTTACGGCGCGATACCGAAGACTTACGGTGTGTCACGCCGGGATGTACCGGAACGCCGTCGTAGCGTCGGGTCGTGCCGAGTCGTCCGCCCGTACTTGTCGCCGCGCTCGTCCTGGCCGCGCTCGGAGCCACGGCGGTGGCGGTCGCCCCCATCCTTCCGGTGGTCGGCGCCGACGAGGGACCGATCGGTGCCGCTTCGGGCGCCGCAGCCCTCGTTTCCGCCGTCGCCGCGCTGGCGGTTCCCGTCGGTGCGGTGAGTCTCGCCCGCCGGCGCGGCGCCCTCGCCGCCGTCCGGGCCGCCGCGCTTCTCTCGGGCGCAGGGTTCGTCGCACTCGGCGCAGTCCTGCTCGACGTCGCGCTGTTCACCGATGCCCTGGACGCGGACCGCCTCGAGTTGTTCCGGCCCGTCACCGCCGCGGGACTCGCGGCGGGCCCCGGCGCCGGCGTCGTCCTCGCCGGTCACCTCGCCTCGGTCGTCGCCGGAGTCCTCGGGGCCGTCGCGGTCCGGCAACTCGAAGCCGCCCGCCTCCCGGTCGAGGAACGGCCCGTCGGTGCCCGTGCCGCGACGCCGGTCGCAGCCGGCGTCGCGGTAGCTGCGCTGGTCACGGCCGGCGCGCTGCTCGCCCCGCCCTTCGTGTCGAACGATCCGGTACTGCTCGGTTCCGGCGTCCTCGATGCGACGCCGGCTGCCGCGCTCGGTGCCCTGCTGGCGGCGGTCGCGGTGGTGCTGGCAGCAACGTGGGCGCTGGTGACGCCGTCGTCGGCCGCCGCGACGGGCGTGCTCGCAGGTGCGGGACTCGGTGCGCTGGCCATCCTGGGGCCGCGGCTGGCGGCAGGGCTGACCGGTGCGCGGCTGGCGCCGTCGCCCGGGGTCGCCGTCGGCGTGCTCGCCGCCGTCCTGCTCGTCGCGTCCGCGGTCGCGCTGCCTCGTCTCGTCGCGCGGTCGGACCGTGCCGCACCGCGGGTGCGCAGGGCGGTCCCGCCCGCTCCGGCGAAGCGGCATCGGCAAGCGGGTGTCGCGGGGATCGTCACCGGCGTCGTCGCGACGGTGGGGTCGCTGCTGCCGGTGCTGTCGGTGCCCGCCGGTGCGACGGCGCCCGAACTGTCTGCTGCGCGCATGCTGTTCGCGGCGGGCCTGCTCGTGCTGGCGCTGAGCTTCTGGTTGCTGCTGTCCGAGTTCGCCGCTCCGCTGCGACCCGCCGTCGCGGTGCCGGCCGCCGGGATGGTCGCCGCCGCCGGGGCGGTGCTGCAGTCCTGGGTGCTCGCCGCGGGCCTGCCCGGTGTCGGCGCCGGGCCGGGCACCTGGCTGGCCGGGGCCGCGATCCCGGGGGCGGCGGTGACGGGCGTGCTCGTCGTCCTCGCGGGAGGTGCGGAACGCGACGGCATCGACACCTCCGTCGAACGCACCGCCGGGCCCGTAAGGCGCGCGGTGGGCGCGGCTGCGGCTCTCACTGCCGGTGTCGGGGTGCTGCTGCCGTTGCAGCCCGGCGCCGGCTCGGTGCTGAGCTACCCCTGGGGTTACGACGTGTGGGGGCGGGCGGTGCTGGCCGTCGCAGTGGTAGCGGCGGTGCTGGTCGCAGGGCGTGCGCGGCCGGCCCGAGGCACTGCGCTGTTGCTCGGCGCGGCGGCCTCGGTGGC
Source organism: Rhodococcus indonesiensis (assembly GCF_047782815.1). NCBI lineage: Bacteria > Bacillati > Actinomycetota > Actinomycetes > Mycobacteriales > Nocardiaceae > Rhodococcus > Rhodococcus indonesiensis. The sequence goes on from NZ_CP180630.1 coordinate 1,290,846, forward strand.
CCTGTACGCGGCCTCGTGGGCGCTCGTACGGACCTCGGAGCAGGAGCCGGTGAACGGAGTCCTCACGCTGCCTGCAATCCTGGGGGTGGTGCTCCTCCTGGCTGCGGCGTGGCTCACAATCCGGGAGGAAAATCCGTGAGGTACCCCCGGGGGTCCTCACTCCGGTGACATGCGACACATACCAGGAGTGCGGGCGTTTGGTGGGACTTCCGACTAGTTACAGTCCGAACGGACCCGCTCATACCCCTCGAGCGGGCGTCAACGCAGACGAGACGGTGAGCAGATGGATCTCTTCGAATACCAGGCGAAGGAACTCTTCGCCAAGCATGGTGTGCCGACGTCGCTGGGTCGTGTGACCGACACGGCCGACGATGCCAAGGCTATCGCCGAGGAAATCGGTAAGCCTGTGATGGTCAAGGCCCAGGTCAAGACCGGTGGTCGTGGCAAGGCCGGCGGCGTGAAGTACGCCGCCACCCCCGAGGATGCGAAGACCCACGCCGAGAACATCCTCGGCCTCGACATCAAGGGTCACATCGTCAAGAAGCTGCTGGTCGCCGAGGCCAGCGACATCGCGGAGGAGTACTACATCTCCTTCCTGCTCGACCGTGCCAACCGCACCTACCTGGCCATGTGCTCGGTCGAGGGCGGCATGGAGATCGAAGAGGTCGCGGCAACCAAGCCGGAGCGTCTCGCCAAGGTGTCCGTGGACGCCGTCAAGGGTGTCGACCTCGCGTTCGCGCGCAGCATCGCCGAGCAGGGTCACCTGCCCGCCGAGGTGCTCGACGCCGCGGCCGTGACCATCCAGAAGCTGTGGGAGGTCTTCGTCGCCGAGGACGCCACCCTGGTCGAGGTCAACCCCCTCGTGCGTACCCCCGACGATCAGATCCTCGCCCTGGACGGCAAGGTCACCATCGACGAGAACGCGGGCTTCCGTCACCCCGAGCACGCCGAGCTCGAGGACAAGGACTCCACCGATCCGCTCGAGGCCAAGGCCAAGGAGCACGACCTGAACTACGTCAAGCTCGACGGCCAGGTCGGCATCATCGGTAACGGCGCGGGCCTGGTCATGTCGACCCTCGACGTCGTGGCGTACGCCGGTGAGAAGCACGGCGGCGTCAAGCCCGCCAACTTCCTCGACATCGGCGGTGGCGCCTCGGCCGAGATCATGGCCGCCGGCCTGGACGTGATCCTGAACGACTCCCAGGTCCAGAGCGTGTTCGTCAACGTCTTCGGTGGCATCACGGCGTGCGACGCCGTCGCCAACGGCATCGTCAAGGCGCTCGAGATCCTCGGCGACGAGGCCAACAAGCCGCTGGTCGTCCGTCTGGACGGCAACAATGTCGAGGCCGGCCGCAAGATCCTGGCCGACGCCAACCACCCGCTGGTCACGCTGGTCGGAACCATGGACGAGGCCGCTGACAAGGCCGCCGAGCTGGCGTACGCCGCGAAGTAAGGACACACGGAGAACATGTCTATCTTCCTCAACAAGGACTCGAAGGTCATCGTCCAGGGCATCACCGGCGGCGAGGGCACCAAGCACACCGCCCTGATGCTCAAGGCTGGGACCCAGGTCGTCGGCGGCGTCAACGCCCGCAAGGCCGGCACCACGGTGTCCCACACCGCGGCCGACGGTTCCGCCGTCGAGCTACCCGTCTTCGGCACCGTCGCGGAGGCGATGAAGGAGACCGGCGCGGACGTCTCGATCGCGTTCGTTCCCCCGAAGTTCGCCAAGGACGCCATCATCGAGGCCATCGACGCGGAGATCCCGCTGCTCGTGGTCATCACCGAGGGCATCCCGGTGCAGGACACCGCGTACGCGTGGGCCTACAACGTCGAGAAGGGCAACAAGACCCGGATCATCGGCCCCAACTGCCCCGGCATCATCACCCCCGGCGAGTCGCTCGTCGGCATCACCCCGGCCAACATCTCCGGCAAGGGCCCGGTCGGCCTGGTGTCGAAGTCCGGCACGCTGACCTACCAGATGATGTTCGAGCTGCGTGACTTCGGCTTCTCGACCGCCATCGGCATCGGCGGCGACCCGGTCATCGGCACCACCCACATCGACGCCATCGAGGCGTTCGAGAAGGACCCCGAGACCAAGCTCATCGTCATGATCGGCGAGATCGGCGGCGACGCCGAGGAGCGCGCGGCCGACTACATCAAGGCCAACGTGACCAAGCCGGTCGTCGGCTACGTCGCCGGGTTCACCGCTCCCGAGGGCAAGACCATGGGCCACGCCGGCGCCATCGTCTCCGGTTCCTCGGGCACCGCGCAGGCCAAGAAGGACGCCCTCGAGGCGGCCGGCGTGAAGGTCGGCAAGACGCCGTCCGAGACCGCCGCGCTCGCACGCGAGATCCTGCAGTCGCTCTGAGCGAAGCGGCTTCGCCGCCGGTGTGTCCTTTGGGTGGTCCAGGCAGCCCAAAGGACACACCGGCAGCTCCGCTGCCTACCCGTCGACCCATTCGGTGCCGACGGGCACGAGTTCTCCCGCACCGGCCGTCACCGAGGCGACCAGGTTCTGCAGTTCGGTCGCATCCCGCGCCGCGACGGTGAAGACGACACGCTCCGTGTAGGACACGTCGAGCACGCTCACTCCGCGGCCCCGCAGTTCCGACTCCACGCGTCCGGCATCACCGTGCCCCACCGCCAGCGTGAACACCTCCCGCCGCTCCCGGGGCACCAGCGTCGCCGCATCGACCGCGACCGCCACCGCACCCGAATACGCCCGGACCAGTCCGCCCGCGCCGAGCTTGATGCCACCGAACCAGCGGGTGACCACCACCGCGACGTTCACCAGATCGCGGTGGTGCAGCACCTGCAGCATCGGCACCCCGGCCGTGCCCCCCGGTTCTCCGTCGTCGCTCGAGCGTTCTGCCCGGTGCGCCGGCTCGTCGCCCACCACGAAGGCCCAGCAATGATGCCGCGCATCGGGATACAGCCGCCGCTGTTCCTCGACGAAGGCGAGCGCGGCGGTGTCCGAGTCGACGCGGCGCAGCACGGCGAGGAACCGGGAGTGCTTGATCTCCGTCTCGGCGACGACGTCCGGTCCGGGCTCGAGGGTGCTGGGCATGGGCACATTCTCGCCGGTGGGGATTCGCCGGATTCGCGGGACTCCTGCCGCCCACCGTGATCGTGCCTAGGCTGGTCGCAGAGCAGCCGACGACTTCAGGAGGAGCGATGACCTACCCAGCAGGCTCGGGAACGGGCCGGTCCGACAACCCGGCAGGCCCCTCGGGGTCGTCGACCGGGGCAGGATCCGGACCCGCCACCCGAGGCGCCTCCGACAAGGTGGTGCCGCTGCTCCTGCCGATTGCCGTGGCGGTGCTGGCGGTGCTGAACTTCCTGCTCGGCCTGGCGCCGTACGTGCGCATCTCCTTCGGCACCCAGGTCGCGCTGTCGTCGTTCGACTTCGGGTTCGCGGTCGTCCCGCTGGCCTTCCTGCTCTTCGGCGGCGCGGCCGCTGCGCTGTCGCTGCTGCCGGGCCAGGATCTGCGCTCCGTCGCAGTGGCGGCCTCCGCGGTCGGCTTCGTGGTGTCGCTGTTCCAGCTCTTCCACCTCCCGGACGACACCGGCATCTCCTGGGGCGGGGTGTCCATCCTCGTCCTCGGCTTCCTGCAGACCGCGCTCGCGCTCATGGCGTTGCTCTTCGGGATCGGGATCCTGGTGCCCGGCCAGCGTCGTTCGCCCGCCCAGTCGTTCGGCGGCCAGGGCGGCGGCCAGGGTTACGGCGGGCAGGCTTACGGAGCTCAGGGCTACGGAGCACAGGGTGCCGGTGCGGGGCAGGGTTACGCTCCCGGCGCGACAGCGAGCGGATACGGAACGCCGGGCTCCGGCTACCCGTCCGGGTCCTCGGCCTACCCGTCCGGGTCCTCGGCCTACCCGTCCGGGTCCTCGGCCTACCCGTCCGGGTCCTCGGCGCAGTACCCCGGCTACCAGCAGCCGCAGTATCCGTCGGGTCAGTACCCGTCGGGCCAGTACCCGTCCGGCCAGTACCCGTCCGGCCAGTACCCGTCCGGCCAGTACCCCTCGGGCCAGTACCCCTCGGGCCAGTACCCCTCCGGCCAGTACCCCGGCACCCAGTACTCGGGGGCGCAGCCGCGTGAGCACTACCCGAGCCCGGACGCCGGCGCCCAGACCGAACACCTGAGCCAGCCGCTGCGCGTCGACCGGCCCCATGCCGAGGGCCAGCACCCCGGACAGCAGGCCTACACCCCGACGGGCGCCCAGGCGTCGTACGGTGCCGGGACTCCGGGTCCGGCCGGTCGGACGGGCGAGCCCGCCGGTGGCGACGTCGACGAGCCGACGGTGCTCGCCCCCCGGGCCGCAGACACCCAGCGGGAGGACACCGACCGTCCCTCGGAGGGCGAGACCGAGCGCACGTCGGACCCGGCGCCGACGCAGGCGTTCCGTCCCGGCGACGAGCCGCGGTGACGGCTCCCGCACATCCTGCGGCGCGCCTGACCGTCCCGATCGTCGCCGGGTGACACTCTCGACACGATGACCTCGACGCTAGGCCGGTCCGACCGGCACACCACCCCGGAAGACACCTCGGTCGAACCGGAGCAGTTGCGAATCCTGCTCGGCACGGCGGCCAAGGTGCCGGCAGTGACCCTCGCGTTGATCGCCACGCTGGTGGTGACCACGATGGTGGCCGCGAGCAGCGACCTGACCGGCATCTACGCGGCCATCGCGGGAAGCTGGCTGGCCCTGCACCAGGTGACCCTGACGATCGACGGGGTATCGCTCGGGGTGCTGCCGCTGCTGCCGACGGCGGTGCTGGTGTGGCTGACCGCTCGAGCCGCACGGTCGGCCACCGACGGTGTCGTCGCGCTCGGTGGCCGTCCGCTCGACCGCCGGAACGCCTCCCGCATCGCGGTGGCCGTTCTCGCCGGTCCGACGGTGATCACGGTGGCGGCACTGATCGTGATCCAGGATGCGGCGAGTGTCCTACCCGTCGTCACCCCCAATCCGGCGTCCGCGCTGGCGTGGGTGACCGCGCTGTACCTGCTCGGGGCGGGGCTCGGCATCGGTTCCCGGACCTGGCGGCCGCTGGCGTCCCGCTACGGCGTGCCGAGTTGGCTGGTCGCCGCCGTGCGCCCCGCGGCCCGGACGGTGCTGGGAATGTTCGCCGCAGGCGGGGCGGTGACCGTGCTCGCGCTGCTGTGGTCGTGGACCGTGGTCGGTGAGCTGATCGGCCGCGGCGGGGGAGCGGTCGGGGCGCTCGGGCTGACGGTGCTGTCGGTGCTGTACCTGCCCAACGTGCTGATCGGGGCCGCCGCCGTGGTGACCGGCAGCACGGTGCAGTTCGGCGACGTGCACCTGAGCCTGTTCGAGGCGACCGGCGGTGACCTGCCTGCCCTGCCTGTGCTTGCCGTCATCCCACCGGGACCGGCCGCGCCGTTCTGGCCCGTGCTGCTGGCCGTCCCCGCGACGGTGGGCGCCCTCCTCGGTCGGTACGTCGCCCAGTGCCACCTCGAGGCGCGGGCCCGAGGAGAACGCGTGTCGTCCACCGACGCCGCGCTCACGGTGGTCGCTGCAGCGGCACTCGCGGGTGCGACGACCGCGCTGGCCACGTGGGCTGCCGGCGGCCCGCTGGGGGTCTTCGGCGTGGTCGGCGGAAACTGGTGGCTGGCCGGGGTGCTGGTATTCGCGTGGACGGGGCTGCTCGGCCTCGTCACCTCGCAGCTGCTGCTGTGGCGCGAGCGCCGTCTGGCCGCGGCGGACGCCGCCCGGGAGTCGGCCGCCGAGGAAAGGCTCGCCGACGAAAAGCCCGCCGACGAGGATCCCGACGACGAGCCGGCCGAGGTCGAGTCTGCCGAGGAGACTGTCGCCCCGCTCGACGGCGACATCCGGGAGCTCGAGGCGGCACCGGCCACCGACGTGCTCGACGCCGAGATCCTCGAGGACGACCCCGAGCACGCCCCCACGGACGTCGACGACGCGCCCGTCGTCGACGGCCCGGACAACGAGGACCTCGCAGCCGAACGTCCGGATGTCGTCGACGCGGCGATCGAGGACGCGGCCGACGAGCCGGCCCGCCCCGTCGAGAAGGACCGGGATGCCGGCGCGCCGCCGGAGCCCAACGGCGACCTGCCGGAGGGTGCCGCACCCCCCAAGGGCTAGGCTCTACCCGGCCGAGCCTCCGGCCGACCCCTCTCGAGTTCCAGGAGTAGAGCGCTGACTGCCTCGCGTGACCAGCTGCCGCCCACTGTGCCGGCACGGGTCGTCGTCCTCGCTTCGGGCACCGGAAGCCTGCTGCGGTCGCTGATCGACGCCACGCACACGGACGGATATCCCGCCCGGATCGTCGCCGTCGGAGTGGACCGCGAGTGTGCGGCCGAGGGGCATGCTGAGGCCGCCGGCATTCCCCACGTCCGCGTCCCGCTGCGCGAGCACCCGGACCGGGCCGCCTGGGACCGCGCCCTGACCGACGCCGTCGCCGCGCACGAGCCGGACCTGGTGGTCTCGGCCGGTTTCATGAAGATCCTGGGACCGGTCTTCCTGGACCGGTTCGGCGGTCGCATCGTCAACACCCATCCGGCGCTGCTGCCGGCGTTCCCGGGCGCACATGCCGTGCCGGACGCCCTCGCCTACGGGGTGAAGGTCACCGGGTCGACCGTGCACCTGGTCGACGCGGGTATCGACACCGGCCCCATCCTGGCGCAGGAACCCGTGCCGGTCCTCGACGACGACGACGAGGCCACCCTGCACGAACGCATCAAGGTTGTGGAGCGACGACTGCTGGCCGACGTGGTCGCCGCCGTCGCCACCCGTGGAGTTGTATCCGATGGACGAAAGGCCGTGATCCCCAGTGACCGAACGTAAGGCTGTGCGACGTGCACTCGTCAGCGTCTACGACAAGACCGGTTTGGTCGAACTGGCGGCGGGCCTGCACGAGGCGGGTGTCGCGCTGGTATCCACCGGCTCCACTGCGGCCACCATCGCCGGCGCCGGAATCCCCGTCACCAAGGTGGAGGACCTCACCGGCTTCCCCGAGTGTCTCGAGGGGCGGGTCAAGACGCTGCACCCGCGGGTGCACGCCGGCATCCTCGCCGACACGCGCAAGCAGGACCACCTCGATCAGCTCGCCGAACTCGGCGTCGAGGCGTTCGAACTGGTCGTGGTGAACCTGTACCCGTTCACGCAGACCGTCGCCTCCGGTGCCACCCCCGACGAGTGCGTCGAGCAGATCGACATCGGCGGCCCGTCCATGGTGCGTGCCGCCGCGAAGAACCACCCGTCGGTCGCGGTGGTCGTCGACCCCGCCCGGTACGACGACGTGCTCGACGCCGTCAAGGGCGGCGGGTTCACCCTGCCGCAGCGTAAAGCCCTTGCCGCCCAGGCATTCCAGCACACCGCCGCCTACGACGTGGCGGTCGCGAGCTGGATGAACGCCGGCTACGCCGCCGGGGAGGCCGACGCCGCCGAGCAGTTCCCGGCGTGGGCCGGTGCGACGTGGGAACGCGCGGCCGTGCTGCGTTACGGCGAGAACCCGCACCAGGCGGCGGCGCTGTACGTGAACGAGGCCGGCGAACCGGGCCTGGCGCGGGCCGAGCAGTTCCACGGCAAGGAGATGTCGTACAACAACTATCAGGACGCCGACGCGGCCTGGCGTGCCGCGCACGATCACGACCGGCCGTGCGTTGCGATCATCAAGCACGCCAACCCGTGTGGGATCGCGGTCGCGGAGACCGTTGCCGAGGCGCACCGCAAGGCGCACGAGTGCGATCCGGTGAGCGCGTTCGGCGGGGTGATCGCCGTCAACCGTGAAGTGAGCGTGGCGATGGCCGAGCAGGTCGCCGAGATCTTCACCGAGGTGATCATCGCCCCCGGGTACGCGGACGGCGCTGTCGAGGTGCTCAGCCGCAAGAAGAACATTCGCATCCTGCGGGCCGACTCGCCGCAGGCGGCGCAGATCGAGCTGCGGCAGATCTCCGGCGGAATGCTGCTGCAGGAGCGCGACACCCTCGCCGCGCCGGGCGATTCGGCCGCGAACTGGGAGCTGGCCTGCGGCGAGGCCGCCGACGCCGAAACCCTCGCGGATCTCGAGTTCGCGTGGCGTGCCTGCCGGGCCGTGAAGTCCAACGCGATCCTGCTCGCCGCAGGCGGCGCCACCGTCGGTGTCGGCATGGGTCAGGTCAATCGGGTGGACTCCGCCCGGCTCGCCGTCTCCCGCGCCGGGGACCGGGTCGTCGGATCCGTCGCCGCATCCGACGCGTTCTTCCCGTTCGCGGACGGCCTGCAGGTGCTCACCGAGGCCGGTGTGCGGGCCATCGTGCAGCCGGGCGGTTCGGTGCGCGACAACGAGGTCATCGAGGCCGCTCGCGAGGCCGGCGTGACCCTGTACCTCACCGGCGCACGCCACTTCGCGCACTGAGCGACGCCGGTCGCCCGCACGCACTGAGCAGCGACGCCGGTCGCCCGCACGCGCCCGTCAGGCCGCGTGCGGGTGCCCGGTCGCCGGGCGGGTGACCATCCGCGGCGTGGCGTCGCGGGCGTCGGAGATGACCAGTCGGGCGGCGCCGCGGTCGAGCAGTTCGCGGATGAGGTCCGCTGCGGCCGCAGCCTGTTCGGTGCCGACGTGGCTCAGGTCGATCGTGATGGCGTGACCGGTGAGATCGTCGGGCAGGTCCTTGGGGACGGCGCCGGTGGCGCCGAGTCGCAGTTTCATCGTGTTCTCCTCTTACTGGACAAGATCGGTATATGGGGAAAAGAAAGGGCACCCGAGGCGATGTGCCCGGGTGCCCGAGAAGGAGTCGGTCGAGTCGTCGACTCATTCCCGGGGTCGCCACTTGGCGAAGTGGAAGTGCGCGTAGGTGTGTCGGCACCAGCTGGGTACGGCAATGCGCATCGACTTCGCCGCGATGACCTTGTCGTCTCGCATCGGACCGTACCTTTCTCGTGTGTTCCTACGGGTTAACCGGACACCATACCCGAGTTACGCGAATCTGACATCTCTTGTTTTCGGCCCATCTCGGGCGGCGGGTCAGAGCTTGGCGAGCCATGCCTCGAAGCCGCGGGTGAACTCGTCCGAGAAGGGCAGGTCGGCGATGTAGTCGGCGCCGGTGGACTGCTGGTCGCCGATGTCCTTGAGTACGTGGTTGGCCCGGTGCAGGCGCAGCGACGTCAGGTTCGTGTGCACGAGCGCCGAGTCGAGGGCGTCGACGTCCTCGACCCGCACCTGGATGTCCTTCGCCGAGACGCTGGTCAGTACCGGAAGCCCGCCCTCGAGCTGGGCCGCGAGCATCCGCGGATCGAGCGAGTCCTCCTCGGCGAGGGCCTTGGCATTGGCCGAGACCAGACCGGCGTTGCGCAGCGGCTCGGGCAGGGTGTCGCTGAGGGTGCCGTCGGCGCGCAGCGATTCCACGGCCTCGGCGAGGGCCAGGCGCAGTTCGTCGGCGATCTGGATCGGGAGCTGACCGGCATCGACGACCGCGTCGAGCTGGGCGTCGATCTGGGCGGTGAGCAGGTCCAGCAGCCGCACGGCCAAGGGCTCGAGCAGCGCGATGCCTGCGACGGGCGCACCGGCGTCGGCGAGGGTGAGGGCGATGAGTGCGCCCTCGCTGTGCCCGACCACGTAGAGCCGTTCGGCGTCGATGCCCGGCTGCGCGGCGAGGAACCGGAGGCCGTCCGTGGCGGCGTCGATGAACGTGGAGAAACCGAGGTCGGCGACGTCGGCGACGTCGTACGGGCCGAGGCCGGTGGCGCCGCTGCCGAGCTTGTCGTAGCGCAGGCTCGCGAAGCCGTTGCGCTCGAGCACGTCGGCGAGGTGCCGCAGGGTGCCGATCGGGCCGGGCAGCAGCGCACTGTCGCCGTTGCGATCGGTGGGACCGCTGCCGGCGAGAAGCAGCACGGCGGGAACGTTCCCGTCGCTCGCGGCGGGCACGCGCAGGCTGCCGTGCAGGGTCACGTCGCCGCTGGAGAAGGAGATGTCGGTGTCCGCCATGCCGTTGTGTCTATCAGAACCGGTTGTGTCCATCGGAACCGGTTGTGTCCATCGGAACCGGTCAGCCCGTCCGCAGGCGGCTCAGCCGTCGATACCCGCGGTGGACGGCCCACGCGAAGCCCGCGAGGAGGGGCACGACGAGCAGCGGGACGACGAGCGCGATCAGCGACGTGACGAACGACAGTAGATCGTCGAGCAGGGACAGCGCCGGGTTGCCGAGTCCCGCGGTGGTGACCGTGCTCGCCGCACGGGTGCCGGTCTGCACCGTGCTCACCGCCATCGCGGTCGGGGCGCCGACGACGATGCCGGCGAGAGCGGCCATCGCCGGGTCGAGATCGGCGAACGCCGCCCAGGCGGCCAGCGCGCCCGCGACGGGCCGTACGACGGTGGCGACGGCCGAGAGGACGTTGTCGACGAGGGGGACGAGATCGGCGCCGATCTCGACGACGGTGGCGATCGCCAGGGCGACGAGCGCGCCCGTCGACCCGACCCACTGCATCGACTCGTTGAGCGCGATGCCGAACAGGCCGAAGTGCACTGCTGTCCCGAGCATCAGCAGCGGGAGAAACGTGCGCAGGCCGGTGGCGGCGGCCAGTCCGAGTCCCAGCAGTGCCGCGAGGAGCCAGGTGTCCATGGCGGGAGTCTAGGGATCGGGGCCGACAGCGCACCCCGGCACGGCCGGATCCGGGAAGATCTGCCGGTCGGGGGCGGTTCCCGGGTGGGGCGCTCCCGCGGCTGCAGGTGCCGAAATCACCGAACGCTCGTACCTTGGGAGGGGTGACGTCACCCACAATCAGGCCGTCCACCGTCGGCGAGCTGCGTGCCTCGGGACACGAGCACCGCTCCGTCAAGGACGAGATCCGGCAGAACCTGCTCGCCGCCCTGCGCGACGGCATCGACCCGTGGCCGGGCATCGTCGGCTTCGACGACACCGTCGTTCCGCAACTCGAACGTGCGCTGCTCGCGGGCCACGACGTGGTGCTGCTCGGTGAACGCGGGCAGGGCAAGACCCGGTTGCTGCGCACCCTGCCCCTGCTGCTCGACGAGTGGACTCCGGTGATCGCCGGTTCCGAACTCGGTGAGCATCCTTACGACCCGATCACCCCGGCTTCGATCCGCCGCGCCGCCGAACTCGGCGACGACCTGCCCGTCGCCTGGCGGCACCGCAGCGAACGTTATGCCGAGAAGCTCGCCACTCCCGACACCTCCGTCGCCGACCTGGTCGGCGACGTCGACCCCGTCAAGGTCGCCGAGGGTCGCAGTCTCGGAGACCCCGAGACCATCCACTTCGGTCTCGTGCCGCGCGCCCACCGCGGCATCGTCGCCGTCAACGAGCTGCCCGACCTCGCCGAGCGCATCCAGGTCTCGCTCCTCAACGTCATGGAGGAGCGCGACATCCAGGTGCGCGGCTACACGCTGCGGCTCCCGCTCGACGTCCTGCTCGTCGCCAGCGCCAATCCGGAGGACTACACCAACCGCGGCCGGATCATCACCCCGCTCAAGGACCGGTTCGGCGCCGAGATCCGGACCCACTACCCCACGCAGCTCGACGACGAGATCGCCGTCATCGAGCAGGAGGCTCGACTGCAGGCCCGGGTCCCGGACTTCCTGCTCGAGATCCTCGCCCGCTTCACCCGCCTGCTGCGTGAATCCACGTCGGTGGACCAGCGTTCCGGTGTGTCGGCGCGCTTCGCCGTCGCCGGCGCGGAGACCGTCGCGGCTGCGGCGATGCGTCGCGGCGCCGTGCTCGGCGAGGCCGACCCCGTCGCACGTCCCGTCGACCTCGGCACCGTCGTGGAGGTGCTGCGGGGCAAGGTCGAGTTCGAATCCGGCGAGGAGGGAAGGGAATTCGAGGTCCTCGATCATCTCCTGAGGCGGGCCACCGCGGACGCCGCCCGCACCCGGCTGGCCGGGGTGAACCTCGGCCCTCTCGTCACCGCCGTCGAGCAGGGACAGCCGGTGGTGACCGGGGAACGGATCACCGCCAAGGCGCTGCTGGACGAACTGCCCGACCTGCCCGTCCTCGACGTCGTCGCCGAGCGGCTCGGCGCGGAGGACATCGGAACGCGGGCTGCCGCGGCCGAACTGGCCCTCGAGGGCCTCTACCTCGCGCGGCGGATCGCCAAGCACGCCGACGACGACGGCGCCGCGGTGTACTCCTGATGAGCCGGGGCGCACGGTACGGGCCCTACGACGGTGGCGACCCGCTCGCTCCGCCGGTGGATCTGCGTGAGGCCCTCGCCGCTATCGGGGAGGACGTGCTGGCCGGCAGTTCGCCGCGACGTGCGCTGCGGGAACTGCTGCGTCGCGGGCACGGAACCATGCGCGGCCTGGACCGGCTTGCGGCACAAGCGAACCGACGTCGCCGGGAACTACTGGACCGGACGAACCTCGACGGCACGCTGCGCGAGGTGCGCGAACTGCTCGACCGGGCCGTGCTCGAGGAACGCAAGGCCCTCGCACGCGCACTCGACGACGACGCCCGGTTCGCGGAGATGCGGATCGAGGAACTGCCCGCCTCCACCGCGCAGGCGGTGCAGGAACTCGCCGACTACGCCTGGCGCAGCCCCCAGGCCAGGGAGGACTACGACAAGATCCGTGACCTGCTCGGCCGGGAGATGCTCGACCAGCGGTTCGCCGGGATGAAGCAGGCCCTCGAAGGCGCAACCGACGAGGACCGCGAGCGGGTGAACCGCATGCTCGAGGATCTGAACGATCTGCTGGACAAGCATTCCCGCGGGGAGGACACCGAGGAGGACTTCGAGCGGTTCATGGCCGCCCACGGCGACTTCTTCCCGGAGAACCCCCGCAACGTGGAGGAACTGCTCGACTCGCTGGCCCAGCGGGCGGCGGCGGCGCAGCGCCTGCGCAACTCGCTCAGCCAGGAACAACGCGACGAACTGGACGCCCTCGCCCAGCAGGCGTTCGGGTCGCCGAGCCTGATGTCGCAGCTCGACCGCCTCGACTCGCACCTGCGAGCCGCCCGCCCCGGGGAGGACTGGACCGGGTCGGAGCGGTTCCGCGGGGAGCAGGGCATGGGCCTGGGCGAAGCGACGGGGGCGCTGCAGGACGTGGCCGAACTCGACGCGCTCGCCGAGCAGCTCTCCCAGCAGTACGCCGGCGCCTCCCTCGACGACATCGACCTCGACGCGCTGGCCCGTCACCTCGGCGACGAGGCCGCAGCCGATGCGCGCACGCTCGCGCAGCTCGAGAAGGAACTGCAGCGGCAGGGGTTCTTCGACCGCGGCGCCGACGGACAGTGGCGCCTGTCGCCGAAGGCGATGCGCGAACTCGGCCGGACCGCGCTGCGTGACGTCATGGACCAGCTGTCCACCCGGGGCGGGCAACGCGAGACCCGCCGGGCGGGGGCCACCGGTGAGCCCACCGGGGCGTCGCGCCCGTGGGAGTTCGGCGACACCGAGCCGTGGGACGTCGTGCGCACCCTCACCAATGCGACCCTGCGCGCCCCAGCGCGCATCCCGGTGCGGATCGATGTCACCGACGTCGAGGTCGTCGAGACGGAGCAGCGCACCCAGGCTGCGGTGGCGCTGCTGGTGGACACGTCGTTCTCGATGGTGATGGACGGCCGGTGGGTGCCGATGAAGCGCACGGCCCTGGCTCTCAACCACCTGGTCTCGACCCGGTTCCGCGGAGACGCGCTGCAGCTGATCGCGTTCGGCCGGCACGCCCGCGTCGTCACCGCCTCCGAACTCGCCGGCCTGGACGGAGTGTACGAGCAGGGCACGAACCTGCACCACGCGTTGATGCTGGCCGGCCGGCACCTGCGCCGGCATTCCAATGCCCAGCCGGTGGTGCTGGTGGTCACCGACGGTGAGCCCACCGCGCATCTCGAGGCGGACGGATACGCGGCGTTCGACTATCCACCCAGCGCCCGCACACTCGGGATGACGGTCCGGGAACTCGATCATCTCGCCCGCGTCGGGGCGCACGTGACGATCTTCCGGCTCGGCGAGGATCCGGGGCTGGCGCGGATCGTCGACCGGATGGCCCGCCGGGTCGGTGGACGGGTCGTCGCGCCGGACGTCCACGGCCTCGGGGCCGCCGTCGTGGGCGACTACGTGCGGCTGCGCCGCCGCTGACCCGTCCCGTGCGCGATTCCGGTAGTGGGAACCACCGAAAGCGCGCACGGGGGGTCTAGGGGCGCAGCGCCCGCCACGTGCTGACGGCGGCGGCCGAGAGCAGTCCCGCGGTCACCAGGAACACCGAGGCGGTGCCGGCGACGCCGGCGATCGCGCCGGCCGCCAACGGCACCGACACCTGGCCGAGACGGTTGCCGGTGAGGCGCACCGCGAGCGCCGACGCCCGGTCCGCCGGTGCCACCAGTTCGACGACCCACGTCATGGTCAGCGGCTGCCCGAAACCCCAGAAGGCGCCGCAGATCGCCAGCAGTGTCCCCATCGCCCACGGGTTCGGCAGGAACGGCAGTGCCGCGACGGGCAGGGCCGTGCATGCCGTCGCCGACAGCAGCAGACGTCGCCGCGGAATCGTCCGCAGCGCCCACGGCAGGACCGCACGCGAGACGATCGACGCGACGGTGCGGGCGGTGAGCAGGGCCGACACCAGCAGCACCCCGAAGCCGAATTCCTCACCGAGCAGCGGCAGGTACGCGACGACGAGGTCGACGGACGCCAGCACGACGAGGCTGGAGAACATCGCGGGCTTCATCCCGCGCGTGCCCAGCATCGACAGCACGGACTGCGGGGGCGCGTCGCCCGGGGTGCGACCGGAGCCGGGCGGTTCGCGCAGGCCGACGACGAACGGCAGGGCCGCCGCGGCGAGGACCGTCATCACCAGCAACGCCGGGGTGGTCTCGACGGTGTCCCCGTTGCTCGCCGCAGCGATCATGCCGGCGAGCGGCACCCCGATCGCCTGGCCCACCGACACTCCCAGGGTGATGCCCGCAAAACCGCGGTCGAGTTCACCCGGCGGCGACAGGATCGACACGAACGCCTGTCCGGACACCGTCACCAGAAGCTGACCCAGACCCAGGACGGTGTTGCCGAGACCGAGGATCCACAGGTCCGGGCTGAGTGCGATGATCAGCGCACCGGCCACCGACACCACGACACCGCCCCGGAGAATCCCGGCCGCGTGCCGGCGGTCGACGGCCCGGCCGAGCTGTACCGCCAGTACCAGCGGGACGAGAGCGAACAGGGCCGTCACTACGCCGATCACGGCCGCGTCGCCGCCGAGGGCGAGCACGCGGTAGGAGACGAGGACGCGCACCGACTGGAACGTCGCGTGCAGCAGTGCCGTCGCCGTGCACAGGAGCAGCAGCCAGTGCCGGGGGGTGCGGGACATCGCTCAGCCCTCCGTCACGATCCGGCCGGCCAGCGGTGCCTGCAGCGTCAGCTCGAGTACACCGGTGACGGCGATCATGATGCACGCCCGGTCCACCGCCTCGGGCAGGGTGCCGCCACGCAGCGCCACCGTGACGGCGGTGTCGGACTCGGTGACGGTGGCGTCGACCCCGAAACACGCGGGTGTGCCGGTCTCGAAGTGGACGGCGATGCGGTCGTCGTCCACGCGGGTCCACGAGCGTACCGGGATCGGGTGCGGCTCGACGAGGTCGTCGCGGGCGGTGAAGACCGTCGCACCCGCCGGCGTCGGTTCCTCCGGTAGCACGGGGACGTCGGCGCCACCCCGACCGCACGCGCCCGCCAGGACGCAGCACCCGGCGAGCACCAGCAATCGCATGGGCCTCGGCCCAGTCGCGCCCGTCATGCGAGAAGTGCGGCGACGACGCCGATCGCGGGGATCGAGGCGAGCGTGGTGACCAGCGCGGCGTCGCGGGCGAGCACCATGCCGCGGCCGTAGCGGCTCGCGTAGACGAAGACGTTCTGTGCGGTCGGCAGCGTCGCGACCACGACGATCGCGAAGAGCTCGTGCCCGTCCAGGCCCATCAGGTACCGGGCCATGACGTAGGCGAGGACGGGCTGCACCACGATCTTGAGCACCGACGCGAGCGCGATGTCGCGGCGCGGGCTGGTGCCCTTCTCGAGCACCCGCACCCCCTGGAGCGACAGGCCGAATGCGAGCAGGGCACCCGGTACCGAGGCGCCGCCGAGGAGGTGGAACGGCTGCATCAGCGCGGCAGGCGGCGTCCAGCCGGCGACGGCGACGGCGAGCCCGGCCGCGCCCGCCAGCACGATCGGGTTCTTGAACGGGGCGGTGATCGTCTCCCGTCGTGACGCGCCGGGGCGCATCGTCGACAGGTCCAGCATGGTCAGGGCGATGGGGGAGAACAGCACGATCTGGAACAGCAGCAGGGGCGCGACGAACGAGGCGTCGCCGAGGACGAACACCGCGATCGGAATACCGAGGTTGGCCGAGTTGACGTAGGAGGCGGCGAGCGCGCCGATCGTCAGTTCCGGCAGCGGCCGGCGTAGCCACAGCTTCGCGAGGACGAGGTAGAGCGCCGCGACGGCGAACGCGGTGGCTGCGGCGACGTACAGGGTGGGGGAGAAGATCACCGACAGGTCGGAGGTGGCCAGCGAGTCGAACAGCAGCGCGGGGGTGGCGACGAAGAACACCATCCGGCTGAGCACGAACTGGGCCTCGGGTCCGAGCGTGCCCGTCCGGCCGAGCGCGAATCCGATCGCGATGATCACGAAGATGACGCTGAATCCCGCGATCACGCCCGACACCGATACAACCCTTCGAAAGCACACGATATGCAGGCGCTGCACGCCAGACCGAGAACCTTACCGGTGGTAACGGCACCGCTGCGCACCGGGCGGGCCGGTCCCGTGGTGCCGCCCGGCGGTGCGACGAGGTGAGCGGGAGTCCGGCAGGGCATTGCAGCCGGAAGTCTGCAATGCTGAAAAAATGCCGACCGACCCGATTGTTCATCTCCCGGCCAATGTCATCGCGCTCGCCCAGCATCCGCGCTATCAGCATGCGGACTGGACGATGTCGGAGCGGCTCGTACGGCGGCAGGAGCTGGTCCTGCAGCATCTCGGCGTCTGGAGCGACGACGGTTCCTGAGGTGTGCCGGCCCCGCTGTGCTCAGGGCGTCACGGTGGCGACGAACGTCATCCGGTCCCCGCGGTAGAGCGAGCGTCGCTGCTCGATCGGGGTGTCGTGCTGGTCGTAGGAGACCCGGTTGAGCAGCAGCATGGGTGTGCGGATGTCGGCGTCGAGGAGTGCCGCCTCGCGGGCGTCGGGCAGGGTGGTCTCGATGTACTCGACCGCGCGCGCGAAGGTGATGCCGCGCGCACGGATCGCCGCATACAGCGACGACGTGGAGTCGAAGCTGTCGGCGAGTCCCGGGAAGCGCGCGGCGGGCAGGCGGGTCCGCTCCAGTCCGACGCGGACGCCGTCGGTGAGCAGGACGCGTTCGAGTTCGAGCACGGGATCGCCGACGGCGATCGCGAGTACCGCGGCGAGGTCGGGGTCGGCCGCGAGGTCGGTCCAGCCGACGAGTAGGCGCCCCGCGCTGCGGCCCTCCGCGAGCGCGGCCTCGGTGTAGGAGCCGATGATCAGCGGTTGCAGGATCTTCGGTTTCGCGACGACCGTGCCCCGGCCCCGGCGTTCGATGCGCCCGTCGACGAGAAGCTCGCGCAGTGCCTGACGGACGGTCTCCCGGGCCACGTCGAACCGGGTGGCGAGTTCGCGCTCGGAGGGCACCGGGTCGCCGACGGAGAGCTCGTCGAGCAGGGCGTCGACTCGGTGCCGCACGATCTGATGCTTGGGGACCCGGGTCTCGCGGGCGGTTGCCGTCACACTCGAAGCGTACCGGATTCTGGTCTATACCAATCGTTCACCGCCCGTTCGCCTGACGTCCCCTCATTGGTCTAGACCATCGGTCAGGCTCGGGGCATGCGAATCCTGATCATCGGCGGCGGCATCCTGGGAACCGCCCACGCCGACGCCGCCGTCCGCCGCGGGCACGACGTCGTTCACCTCGAACGTGAACCGGAAGCCCGCGGCGCCACCGTCCGCAACTTCGGTCTCGTGTGGGTCTCCGGGCGCACCGAGAGCGAACTGACCGCCACCCTGCGCTCCCGCGAACTGTGGGCCGACCTCGGCGCCCGCGTCCCCGGCATCGGTTTCCGGGCGAACGGGTCGATCACCCTCCTTCGCAGCGACGCCGAGGTGGCCGTCGCCCGGGAGGCGGCCGGCCGCGCCGACGCCCGCCAGCGGGGCTTCACCCTGCTCGAGCCCGAGGCGGTCCGCCGGCTCAATCCCGCCCTGCGCGGCAAGTTCGTCGCCGGCCTGCACTGCAGCACCGACGCCGCCGTCGAATCCCGTGTCGCCCTGCCCGCGATCCGGTGGCATCTGACCACTTCCGGGCGCTACAGCTTCCGCCCCGGGACCGAGGCCCGCACCGTGACCCGCACCGCCCACGGGACGGTGCAGGTGCGCGACGACCACGGCACCGTCCACGAGACCGACCTCGTGCTCGTGTGCCCCGGAGCGACCCTGTCCGGTCTCGCCCGCGAACTCGGCGGCGACCTGCCCCTGCGCCGCGTGCGCCTGCAAATGATGCAGACCGCCCCGCTGGGGGAGACGCTCACCACGTCCGTTGCCGACGGCGACAGCCTGCGGTACTATCCGGGCTTCGCCGGGGCCGCCCTGGAGGAGCTGAAGGCGCGCGAACCGCAGGCGCTCACCGCCGAGCAGCACCGCATGCAGCTGCTGTGTGTGCAGCGCCTGGACGGCGGGCTCACGCTCGGCGACACCCACGAGTACGACGAACCGTTCGCCTTCGACGTCGACGAGTCACCGTACGAGCACCTCGTCACCGTCACCGAGGAGCTGCTCGGGCACCGGCTCCCCCCGGTCGTGCGGCGCTGGGCCGGGGTCTACAGCCAGTGCCTGGATCCCACCGAACTCGTCCACCGTGCCCGGGTCGACGACGACGTCTGGATCGTCGCCGGGCCGGGCGGCCGCGGCATGACCCTCGGCCCCTACCTCGGCGAGCAGACCGCCGACCTCCTGAACCTCTGAACGAACCCTCCCGCAACGATTCCGGAGCAACCATGACTGTCATCCGCCTGGCCGTGCTCGACATGGCCGGCACCACTGTCGCCGACGGAGGCCTCGTCCTGCGCGCCTTCGACGCGGCCGCCACCAGCGTCGGACTACCCGCCGACGGACCCGAACGCGACGCCGCCCGGCGCTACGTCCTCGACACCATGGGCCAGTCGAAGATCGTCGTCTTCCGCGCCCTGTTCGGGAGCGAGGAACGGGCCCACGCCGCCAACGAAGCCTTCGAACGTGCCTACGAACGCTTCGTCGGCGCCGGCGACGTCACCGCGATCCCCGGTGCGGAGGAAGCGATCACCCGTCTCCGCGACGGCGGCATCAAGGTCGCGCTCACCACAGGATTCAGCCGCAGCACCCAGGACCGTCTGCTCGCGGCGCTCGGGTGGCAGGACCTTGCGGACCTCGCCCTGGTTCCGGCCGACGCCGGACGCGGCCGGCCCTACCCCGACATGATCCTCGCGGCCCTGCTGCGGACCGGGACCGACGATGTCCGCGACGTCGCCGTCGTCGGCGACACCGCGGGTGATGTCCTCTCCGGTCGCCGCGCCGGGGCGTCCGTCGTCGCCGGAACCCGCACCGGCGCACACGACGAGGCGATCCTGCGCGACGCAGGCGCCACCCACGTCCTCGACTCCGTCGCCGACCTGCCCGATCTCCTCCTTTCCGTCTGACCCGACACCCCGAGGATCCTCATGCACTCCCCCCTGTTCCGCCGCGCCACCGCGGCCACCGCCCTCGCTGCCGGGCTCGCCGTCACGCTGACCGCCTGCGGCGGCTCCGACCCCGACGCCGTCAACGCTCGAGGATTTCCCGAAACGCTCACCCTCGCCGCGATTCCGGCCGAGAACTCGGCCGATCTGCAGGCGAGCTACGATCCGCTCATCGCGCTGCTCGAGCAGGAGACCGGCTCGGAGGTCGAGTTCATCCAGGCCTCCGACTACGCCGGTGTGGTCGAGGGCATTATCGCCGGCAACGTCGACCTCGCATTCTTCGGTCCGTTCGCGTACGTCGTCGCCGGCGTCAACGGCGCCGACGTCACCCCGCTCGGGGCAGTCGTGCAGGAGGCCGGCGGCGAGGCCGGCTACCGGTCCTACGGTCTGACCCGCGCCGACAACGCCGACATCAACCGCATCGAGGATTTCGGGGGCAAGAGCGTCTGCTTCGTCGACCCCGGATCGACCTCCGGATTCCTCTACCCCACAGCGGGTCTCATCGAAGCGGGCGTCATCGCCTCCGGAACCGAGCAGGCCGTCGCCGCAGGGGTGGAGCCGGTGTACGCCGGCGGCCACGACGCATCCGCGCTCGCCGTCGCCGCCGGCGACTGCGACGCCGGTTTCGCGTTCGACACGATGGTCGACGAGACCATGATCGCCAGCGGCGACCTGAAGGAAGGCGAGCTGAAGAAGGTCTGGGAGTCCGAGACGATCGCAGGCTCGCTGTTCGTCGCGAACAACTCCCTCGGCGCAGACACCGTCGATCGGCTCCGCACGGTCTTCGTCGACAAGGCCAACGCCGACTACATGCGCGCCCAGGGCTTCTGTGCGGGCGAGTGCCGGATCACCGACGAGCGTGCATGGGGCGTCGTTCCCGCCACCGACGCGGACTACGACGGCGTCCGCGAGGTCTGCACGCTGACCGAATCCGACAAGTGCAAGGGCTGACATGACCACCGACCATCCCGTCGCCGGTGACGACGTCGTCGTCTCCGCTCGTCGCGTCGTCAAGAAGTTCGGCGACACCGTCGCACTCGGCGGCGTCGACCTCGAGGTCCGCCGCAGCGAACTCGTCGTGCTGCTGGGCCTGTCGGGTTCCGGCAAATCGACGCTACTGCGCTGTCTCAACGGCCTGCACCCGACCACCGACGGCGCGGTCACCGTGAACGGCACCCGCGTCGATCTCGCCTCCCGCGCCGAACTGCGTGCCCTGCGGCGCGACGTCGGCTTCGTCTTCCAGCACTTCAACCTCGTCGGCCGGCTCAGCTGTCTCGAGAACGTCCTGATCGGCGGCGTCGGCCGGCTGCGCCTGCCGCGCTACGGAAAATCGACATACCCGAAGCGGATGCGCACCGAGGCGCTCGCCCACCTCGATCGGGTGGGATTGGCGGAACTCGCCGACCGTCGCGCCGATACGCTCTCCGGCGGTCAGCAGCAGCGAGTCGCGATCGCCCGCACCCTCATGCAGCAGCCCACGGTGCTGCTCGCCGACGAACCCGTCGCCTCCCTGGATCCGGAGAACGCCGGTGTCGTCATGGATCTGCTCTTCCGGGTCTGCATGGAGGACAAGCTCACCGTGCTGTGCACGCTGCACCAGGTGGATCTCGCCCTCGGCTGGGCGCACCGCGTGATCGGCCTGCGCGGCGGCGAGAAGGTGCTCGATCGCCCGGCCGTGGGACTTTCCCGGGAGGACGCCATGGAGATCTATCGGCGAGTCGACCCAGCCGACGCGACGATCGCAACGGCCGCGACATCATGACCGTGCTCGAAGCGCCACCGGCGCCGACCCGGCCCGCCCCGGCGTCGGAGTCGGTGGCGCGTCGCCGGATACTGGTGGGCTGCTCGGCTGCCGCCCTACTCCTGACGCTGGTGTCCGCCTGGTACATCGACTTCGCCCCGGCCACTCTCGTCGACGGTGTCGATGCGGTCGCCGATCTGCTCGAGCGGATGCTGCCGCCCACGGTCGACGACCCCGGCCGCATCTGGACACTCGCGCTCGACACGCTGCTGATGGCGGTGCTGGGTACCGTCCTCGCGGCGGTGGCGTCGGTGCCCCTGGCCTTCCTTGCGGCGCGCAACACCAGCCCGCATCCCGTGGTGTACACGATCTCCCGCGGCGTCATCACGTTCTGCCGGGCCGTGCCCGACCTGCTGTTCGCGGTGCTGCTGGTGCGTGCTCTCGGCATCGGCGTGCTCCCGGGGGTGCTCGCCCTGGCGCTGCACTCGATCGGCATGCTCGGCAAGCTGTTCGCCGACGCGATCGAGCAGACCGACCCCGGACCTCGAGAGGCGGTGCGCGCCACCGGCGTCGGATACGTCCGGGAGATGATCAACGCTGTCGTACCGCAGGTGGTGCCCGCGTGGACCGGCACGTTCGTCTACCGCATCGACATCAACCTGCGTACCTCCGTCGTCCTCGGTTTCGTCGGCGCCGGCGGCATCGGCTTCGCGCTGCAGGACGCTCTGCGCGGCCTGGTGTACCCCCGGGCACTGGGCATCGTCTGTGTGATTCTGGTGATCATCGCCGCGATGGAGGTCGTCGCGATCGTCGTCCGGCGTGCCCTGCTCGCCCCGGCACGTCCCGATCCCCGGCGCGAGCGCGCATCCCGGCTCCTCTTCTCCGGAATCGTGCTCGGGGCGAGCCTCGGCGCCCTGATCGTCCTGCGCATCGATCCACGCACACTGTTCACGTGGCCCGCAGCGGCGTTCGACGTGTTCGGTCGGTTGCTGCCACCGGACTTCGGTGCGGTGGGGGACGCGCTCGTCGATGCGGTGCTGCAGACCCTCGCGATCGGTGTCGTCGCCACGGCCGTCGGTGCAGTACTGTCGCTACCGTTCGGAATCCTGGCCGCGCGCAACGTCTCTCCGACTCCGGCACTCTACTGGTTCGCCCGCACGGTGATTCTCGTCGTCCGCGCCGTACCCGAACTCGTCCTCGCGGTGATCTTCGTGGCGGCCATCGGGCTCGGTCCGGTAGCAGGGGCGTGCGCACTCGCACTCGGCTCGATCGGATTCCTCGGCAAACTCGTGGCGGACGCGGTCGAGGAGATCGATCCCGGACCGATCGAAGCCGTGCGTGCGACCGGGGGCGGATGGTGGAAATCGTTGCTGTCCGCGGTGATTCCGCAAGCGCTTCCGTCGATCATCGGCTCGGGCCTGTACCTGCTCGACGTCAACATCCGCACCTCGACGATCCTCGGCATCGTCGGTGCCGGCGGCGTCGGCTTCCTGCTGTTCGAGGCGATCCGCACGCTGAACTTCGAATTCGCCGGTGCGATCGTGCTCATCGTGTTCGCCGTCGTCTTCGTGATCGAAAGGGTGTCGGGATGGATCCGGTCGCTGGTGGTCTGACCCGCGCAGCCGTGTGGACGGGCGCCGGCGTCGACATGCGCGACGTCGCCGTCCCGCGTCTCGGTGCCCGCGAACTGCTGGTACGGGTCCGGCTCGCGACCGTGTGCGGCAGCGACCTGCACACCGTCACCGGACGGCGACCCGGGCCGCGGCCGTCGGTGCTGGGCCACGAAGCCGTCGGCGACGTCGTCGCCGCCGGCCCCGGTGCGGGGACCGTCGTCGGCGCGCGGATCGTATGGACCGTCACGGCCTCGTGCGGTGCGTGCGACAGGTGTGAGTCCGGACGGAGCGCCAAGTGCCGGTCCCTCCGCAAGGTGGGGCACGAACCTTTCGACGGCGCATGGGCGTTGTCCGGCGCCTACGCCCGCTACATCGTGCTGCCGGCCGGGGTGGGCGTGGTCCGGGTGCCGGACCGGGTGCCGGACGTCGTCGCGGCCCCGGCGGCATGTGCGACGGCGACGGCGGTCGCCGCCGTCGAGGCGGCCGGTGACGTCGCCGGCCGGCGGGTCCTGGTGTGCGGCGCGGGCATGCTCGGGGTCACGGCGATCGCGTTGTGCGCGGAGGCCGGTGCCGACGTGCGCGTCGCCGACCCGGATGCGGAGCGGATCGCGGTGGCCGAGCGGTTCGGGGGCGTCGGCGACGAGGGCGGCCCGGTCGACGTCGCGCTCGACTTCTCGGGATCCGCCGCCGCGGTAGGGGAGTGCCTGCACCGGCTCGACGTCGGGGGTCGTCTCGTCCTGGCCGGCTCCGTGATGCCGGGCCCTTCGGTGTCCCTCGACCCCGAAGCCGTCGTGCGGGGCTGGCTCACCGTCACCGGAGTCCACAACTACGAGCCCGCCCACCTGCACCGGGCGGTCGAGTTCCTGGCCCGCACGGCCGGCACCTACCCGTGGGACGAACTCGTCGCCGAACCGGTCCGCCTGGACGATCTCGCGAAGGCCCTGCGCCGGCCCGACGCTCCCGCCCTGCGCACGTCCGTCGCTCCGTGAGTGCGCACTTCTCGTGACGACACGCCGGGCGCCGGCGCGAGAAGTGCGCACTCGACGGTCAGACCGGAGCGCCTGCCGATCGAAGCTGCGTCCGCACGCGTTCCACGATCGACGCGGAGCGCAGGCGAAGCTGCTCGGAGTTGACGCGGACGACGGACCAGCCCAGCGCCGCGAAGGCCTCGTACCGTTCGATGTCCTTGGTGCGCTGGCGCTCGTCCGTCCAGTGATGGATGCCGTCGTACTCGACGACGGTGCGCCATTGCTTCCAGCCCAGGTCGGCCCGGCCCAGAATGCATCCGTCCATCCCTACGACCGGGACCTGGGTGCTGGGGCGGGGGAGGCCGCCGCGCACGAGAAGCAGCCGCACTCGCCTCTCCGGGAGCGACTCGGCTCCGGGGTCCACCAGCTCCAGTGCCTTCCGCAACCGCCGCGCGCCGCGCTCGCCGCTGTGCCGATCGGCCAGTTCCGCGATTCGCGCAGGATCCGAGCGGGTGGCACGGCACAGGGCGTCGAGCTGTTCGACAGCGGTATCCAGGACGAGGCGACGGCCGAGGTCGAACGCGGTGCGGGCCGGTGACGTCACGCGCATGTCTGCCAACTCGCACACTTCGTCGTCCGGGATCGTCCCGGCGTGCACGACGATCCCCGCGGTGCCCCGGCGGCTACCGCTCCGGATCAGTTCGGCGGGCGCGGTCGCATCGATCCACCGGCTGCCGAAAAGGGCCGCCGCCGAGTAGCCGGCCAGCACTCCGTCGCCCCCCGCCCAGAGCCATGCTGCCTGCGCACGGCCGCACGGTGTGACGGGCGCGTTCCTGTGGATGTACACATTCCGATGGATGCGCCGGAATCGCCGGAGCTGATGCGATGTCAGAAGGCCCGCCTGTACGGCCTGCGTCCCCAGGAACGGCTCGTCGAATTCCCCCATGATCGCCGAGGGTGCCCGGCGGCCGTACGGGAAGGAACCGAGGGCACGGCGACCTGTGGACAACTCGCGTGAGTGTGCACATCTCGGGACGACACGCCGAGCAGTGGCACGAGAACTGCGCACTCGGTGGTCCACGAAATGCGGCGAGGGCCGCGCGGGCACGTGCCCGCGCGGCCCTCGCCGCGAGTGGAGCTCTACTTGCTGGTGGTGGTGAAGGGCAGCAGGGCCATCTCGCGGGCGTTCTTCACCGCGGTGGCCACCTGCCGCTGCTGCTGGGGGGTCAGGCCGGTCACGCGACGGCTGCGGATCTTGCCGCGATCGGAGATGAACGTGCGGAGCAGGTTCACGTCCTTGTAGTCGACGTACTCGATCTTCGCCGCGAACAGCGGGTTCTTCTTGGGCTTGCGACCCTCCACGGCACGCGACTTCTTCGACGGGCCCCTCTTGACTGCCATGACTCGCTCCTCACCAGCTCGACTTGTGGACGCCGGGCAGCTCGCCGCGGTGCGCGAGTTCCCTCACGCGCACGCGTGAGAGCCCGAACTTCCGCAGGTGGCCGCGCGGACGTCCATCCGCAGCGTCTCGATTGCGCAATCGTACCGGACTGGCGTCGCGCGGCAGACGCTGCAGGGCCGTCTGTGCGGCGAGGCGCTGCGCGGCGGTGCTCGACGGGCGCCGCACGATCTCCTTCAGTTCCGCGCGACGTTCCGCGTAGCGGGCGACGACGAGCGCCCGCTGTTCGTTGCGCGCGATCTTCGACTTCTTGGCCATGGCCTACTTCTCCTCGCGGAAGTCGATGTGGCGGCGCAGCACGGGATCGTACTTGCGCAGGACGAGCCGGTCGGGATCGTTGCGCCGGTTCTTGCGGGTGACGTACGTGTACCCGGTGCCGCCGGTGGAGCGGAGCTTGACGATGGGGCGGATCTCGTTGCGGGCCACTAGAGCTTCTCTCCTCGGGCGCGGAGCCGGGCGACGACGGCTTCGATGCCGTCGCGGTCGACGGTCTTGATGCCCTTCGCGGAGAGCGTCAGGGTGACGCGGCGTCCCTCGGAGGGCAGGTAGTAGGTCTTGCGCTGGATGTTCGGGTCCCAGCGCCGGTTGGTGCGGACGTGGGAGTGGGAGACGGATTTCCCGAAGCCGGGCTTGCGTCCGGTCACCTGGCAGTGCGCCGACACGGCGGGCTCCCTTCTGTCGGCGCCCTCAGGGCGTAACGACAATCGTTTTCGACAAATGGCCCGTGCGACTGTACGCTCTCTTCGAGCTAATGACAATCGTTACCGAAAGGGGTTCCGGTGGACACCAGAACGCCGCTGATCGTCGTCGCCGGCCGGCGCGGACCCACCGAGCGGACCGCGCGGGCCCTGCTGCGTCCGGGGACCGTCGTGGTGCACCACGACCTCGACCACGTCGGTGAGGGCGTCGTGCGCCGCACCCTCACCACCGAGCACGATCACCGCCTCGACGTGCTCGAACTCGCCCACGGCTGCGTCTCCTGCACCCTCCGCGAGGATCTGCTCCCGCTGCTGCGGCGCCTGCATGCCCGCAGCAACGTCGATCGCATCGTCCTGCTGCTCGACCCCCGGCTCGAGCCCGAGGCCCTGTGCTGGGCCGTCGAGCACGTCGTCGTCTCCGGCGTCGTCGGGCAGCTCGACGGACCCGCCGCCCACGATGTGCGGATCGAGGCCACCGTCACCTGCATCGACGCTGCCACCTGGCTCGCCGACGCCACCGGCGACGAGGAACTCGACGACGACCGCACCGTCGCCCAGCTCGTCGTGGGCCAGGTCGAATTCGCCGACGCTCTTGTCGTCCGGCCCGGCGCCGACGGCTGGCACCAGGCGAAGCTGCATGCGGTGCTCGCGCGGCTCGCGCCCGATGCCCCCGTCGCGTGGGGCGAGGACGTCGACGTCGAACACCTGCTCCGGCAGATACCCTCCGGGGCGCGGCGCGGGGTGGTCTCCGACGCCCACTCGCCGCTGCTGCGCGGCGAGCCACCGCTCGGCGAGGACTGCGGCGTCCGGCTGCTCGAGTTCGGTGCCCGCCGACCCTTCCATCCGCAGCGCCTGCACGAGGCGATCGACGTCCTCCTCGACGGCGTGGTCCGGGCTCGCGGCCGGGCCTGGGTCGCGACGCAGCCCGACACCGCGCTGCTGATCGAGTCCGCCGGGGAGGGGCTGCGCGTCGCCCACGCCGGACCGTGGCTCGCCGCGATGACTCCCGAGCAGCAGCAACGAGTCTCCGGCGAACGGCGCGCCATGGCGGCGCTGCGCTGGGACGACACCTACGGAGACCGCGACACCTCGATGGTGATCCTCACCCACGACGCCGACCCCGACGAGATTCGTCGCGCCCTGGAGTGGGCGCTGCTCACCGACGAGGAGTTCGCCGACCCGGCGGCCTGGCCGACGTGGGACGACCCGTTCGGCGACTACCACGAAGACCCGTGCGACGACCTCCCGGCGCCCACCGCCGACGCCGCACCGACAGAAGGAGAAGGACGAGCATGAAGCCCGGCATCCACCCCGACTACCACCCCGTGGTGTTCCAGGACGCGAACACCGGATCGGCGTTCCTCACCCGCTCCACCGTCACCGCCGACCGCACGGTCGAATGGTCCGACGGCAACACCTACCCGCTGATCGTCGTCGACGTCACCAGCGAGTCCCATCCCTTCTGGACGGGAACCGCCCGCGTGCTCGACGCGGCCGGCCGCGTCGAGAAGTTCGAACGCAAGTACGGCACGCGCCGTCGCCCCTGACCGACCCCCGGAGGAGAACCACCATGGCAGTACCCAAGCGCCGGATGTCCCGGTCCAACACCCGCAGCCGCCGCTCGCAGTGGAACGCGCAGGTCCCGGCCCTGGTGCCGGTCACCGTCGCCGGTGTCACCCATCGCGTTCCGCGACGCCTCGTCAAGTCCGTGCAGCTCGGGGTGATCGACCCGAACGACGTGTGACGCCCGGCGAGGGAACCGCAGCGCCCTGCGGTTCCCTCGCCGGACACGCCGTCGTCCTCTCAGACACCTCTCAGCGGTCGGGTCCACACTGGAAGCCATGCGCATTCTGGTGGTCGACGACGACCGGGCGGTGCGGGAGTCCCTGCGCCGATCACTGAGCTTCAACGGATACAGCGTCGAGCTCGCGACGGACGGGCAGGACGCCCTCGAACAGGTCGCGGCCGAACGGCCCGACGCGATGGTCCTCGACGTGATGATGCCGCGGGTCGACGGCCTCGAGGTGTGCCGACGATTGCGCAGCACCGGCGACGACCTCCCGATCCTCGTACTCACCGCCCGGGATTCCGTCTCCGAACGCGTAGCCGGCCTGGACGCCGGCGCCGACGACTACCTGCCCAAGCCGTTCGCGCTCGAGGAGCTGCTCGCCCGGCTGCGCGCGCTGCTCCGCCGCGCCTCACCCGACCCGACCGAGTCGGAGGAGACGCTGCGCTTCGCGGACCTGACCCTGAACCCCTCCACCCGTGAGGTCACTCGCGGTGCCCGGTCGATCAGTCTCACCCGCACCGAGTTCGCTCTCATGGAAATGCTCATGGCGAACCCCCGCCGCGTCCTGAGCCGCAGCCGGATCCTCGAGGAGGTGTGGGGCTACGACTTTCCCACCTCGGGCAATGCCCTCGAGGTCTACGTCGGGTACCTGCGCCGCAAGACCGAGGCCGAGGGTGAGCCGCGCCTGATCCACACGGTCCGCGGCGTCGGCTACGTCCTGCGGGAAACCCCGCCGTGACCCGGCGCGAAGGCGCCGACCCGGATGCCGGGCGCCCGATGCGGCCCCCGCTGCTGCTGACCCGGTCGGTGCCGCTGCGCCGTCGTGTCACGCTGCTGGCGGCCGGCGCGGTGGCGATCGCCGTCGCAGTGACCTCCATCGCGGCGTACGCGGTGGTCGCGCGCGCTCTCTACTCCGACGTCGACAAGCAGTTGCGGGCGCGCGCCGCCGCACTCGTCGAGAGCAGCACCCTGATCACCTACGACCCCCGCTACATCGGTGGCGCCCAGCTCTACAGTTCCGATATCAGCGTGGCGCTCGTCTATCCCGACCTGGGTCAGTACGTGCCGCCCGGATCCTCCGTCCCGATCGGCAACGCCGAACTCGCCGTCGCCAAGGGTGAACGGGAGTCGTCGCTGCGCACCGTCGGGCATCAGCGGGTGCTCGCGCAGCGCATCCCGGACGGCAGCACCATCGTCATCGCGCAGCGACTGCAGCCCACCGCGGACATCCTGAAACGGCTCGCGAGCGTGCTGTTCGTCGTCGGCGGATGCGGAGTGGTGCTCGCCGCGGCCGCCGGTGCGACGGTCGGGCGCACCGGCCTGCGCCCCGTCGCGCGTCTCACCGCGGCGGCCGAGCGGGTCGCCCGCACCGACGACCTGCGGCCGATCCGCGTGACCGGGCACGACGAGCTGGCCCGCCTCACCGAGAGCTTCAACACGATGCTGCGCGCGCTCGCCGAGTCGCGCGAGCGGCAGAGCCGGCTCGTCGCCGACGCCGGCCACGAGCTGCGCACCCCGCTGACGTCGCTGCGCACGAACATGGAGCTGCTCATCGCGGCGAGCCGGCCCGACGCGCCGAACCTGCCCGAGGAGGACATGGCGGAACTGCGCGCCGACGTGGTGGCGCAGATCGAGGAGCTGTCCACCCTCGTAGGGGACCTGGTCGACCTCGCCCGCGAGGACGCACCCGAGACGGTGTTCGAGCCCGTCGACATCTCCGAGGTCGTCGAGCGCAGCCTCGAACGTGCCCGGCGCCGCCGCTCCGACATCGACTTCACGGCTCACACGGAACCGTGGTTCGTCTACGGCGACCAGGCCGCGCTCTCGCGGGCGGTGCTCAACGTCCTCGACAACGCCGCCAAGTGGAGTCCCGCCGACGCCGAGGTGCTGGTGTCGATGCACCAGCTCGGGCCCGGCCTGATGGAACTGACCGTCGACGACGCCGGGCCCGGCATCCCCGAGGAGGACCGCGAGCTGGTGTTCGAGCGGTTCTACCGTTCGACCGCGTCGCGGTCGATGCCCGGATCCGGCCTGGGCCTCGCGATCGTGCGGCAGGTGGTGATGAAGCACGGCGGCACCATCGCGGTCGACGCCTCGTCGCGCGGGGGTGCCCTCGTCCGGATCGTGCTGCCCGGCGCGCCGCACCTCGAACACCCGGCGGATTGACAGGAAAATCGGCGCCGGGTCTAAGCGGACTCTCAGCCGCCGCGGGCATGCTGGAAGCCGACGAGCCACCGACCGTGTACACGAAAGCGATGAGATGAGCGAGGACCCCACCCAGGGTGGCGGCCACCGAGAGCCCCACCAGCCGACACCACCCCAGCCGAACCCCTACCAGGCTCCCGCCGGTCCCGGATACGGGTACACCGCGCCATTCGGCGCCCCGAGCCAGCCCGCGCCGAGCCCCCAGGGCTCACCCCGGTCCGCGCGTGGCCTGCTCGCCCTCGGTGCCGTCGCGTTGGCACTGGTCAGCGGCGGCATCGGCGGCGCGGTCGGCGCGTGGACCACGCAACAGTCGACGGGCGGCACGTCCGTCACCAATGCTCTCGACGCGCCGAGGCAGTCCACGACGACGGTCGCCGCCGCGCCCGCGGGCTCGGTGCAGGCCGTCGCGCAGAAGGTCGTGCCCAGCGTCGTGCGCATCGAGGTGGTCGGCCGCACGGCACAGGGCGAGGGCTCGGGGGTGATCCTGTCCTCCGACGGCCTGATCCTCACCAACAACCACGTCGTCGCCGGCGGCGGCGCCGGCGCGCAGCTCACCGCATACTTCTCCGACGGAAGTTCCGCCCCGGCCACCGTCGTGGGGACCGATCCGATCTCCGACATCGCCGTGATCCGGGCCGAGGGCCGCACCGACCTCACGCCGATCGAGCTCGGCGATTCCGCCGCCGTGCAAGTCGGTCAGCAGGTCGTCGCGGTCGGCTCACCGCTCGGGCTCGAGAGCACGGTGACGACCGGGATCGTCTCGGCCCTCGACCGGCCGGTGTCGACCAGCGGGGAGACCGGGAATCAGAACACCGTCATCGACGCGCTGCAGACCGACGCCGCGATCAACCCCGGCAACTCCGGTGGCGCGCTCGTGGACATGGACGGCCGGCTGATCGGCATCAACACGGCCATCGCCACCGCCGGTGGACAGTCCGGATCCATCGGTCTCGGCTTCGCCATCCCGGTCGATCAGGCCCGTCGCATCGCCGACCAGCTCGTCGACACCGGGAAGGCCACCCACGCCATCATCGGCGTGCAGGTGCCGTCGCAGAGCGATGTGCGTGGCGCACGGGTCATGGAGGTCACCGCGGGCGGCCCGGCGGAACGGGCCGGAATTCCGAGCGGCGTGATCATCACCAAGGTCGACGACCGGCTCGTCACGGACGGGGACTCCCTGATCGCGGCCGTGCGCTCGTACGCGCCCGGCGATACCGTGCGCATCACCTACACCGACGCCCAGGGTGGCGGCGAGAAGACCGTCGAGGTGCAGCTCGCGGAGGCGGAGGCGGGTGGCCGATGAGAGCAGAATCGACCGCCGGGTTCATTCTCGGACATACAGCTCGTTCGACGGACAGGGGAACTACGGTGGGCATCATGGAATTCGAAACCCCCAGGACCGGACGAGCCCTCGTGGTGATCGTGGACGACCGGGTAGCGCACGGCGACAACCCGGACTCCGCCGGACCGTTGGTGACCGAACTGCTCGCGGAGGCGGGGTTCGCCGTCGACGGTGTCGTCACCGTGTCGGCCGACGAGGTGGAGATCCGCAATGCCCTCAACACCGCCGTCATCGGCGGCGTGGACCTGGTGATCTCCGTCGGTGGGACCGGGGTGTCGCCGCGCGACGTGACGCCGGACGCCACGTCCGACGTGCTCGACCGAGAGCTCCAGGGGATCGGCGAGGCGTTGCGCTCGTCCGGTTTCTCCGCCGGCGCGATGGATGCCGGGCTGTCCCGCGGTCTGGTCGGCCTGTCCGGGTCCACGTTGGTCGCCAATCTGGCTTCGTCGCGCGCCGCCATCCGTGACGGCATGGCCACGCTGCTACCGCTCGCCTCGCACGTGATCGAGGAACTGTCGCGAGTGGAGGGGTAGTCATCACCGGGACGAACGAGAACGCGGCCGGTGCGTCTCCGGACGACGCACCGCAGCGCGACGACGTGAGCCGGACCCGGATCGACCGGGCCCGGCTCCGCCGCGTCTTCGGTGACGTGCTTCCCGAGACGACTCGCGACGAGCGTTCGCCGGGCGACGAGTCGTCGGACTCGGACGAATGGCTGCGTCGGCAGGTCCCGCCTCACCATGGTGGCGGCGTGTGATCTACCCCACTTCCAGTTGTTTCCTGAGGGGAGGTCGTTCATTGTTCGGCCGACCGTTCGAAATCTCTTCGTAACCCTTCCGCTCGGCGTTTCGCCTTGATCATCTCCGCCTTTTCGGGTGAGGTCGATCACCGTCGCACCCGCCGGATGCACTGCCTCACACCCGGTTTGCGGGTGTCACCTGTGGGTATGCACGAATGTAGATAAGCCGAACCTAAGATTTGACATCGCGCGGGCTCTGTGTGCCGCTGCAAGTGCCTGTCACCGGTTGTTTCACTGAGCCGAAACATTTCCGTCGGAGGGCGACTCCGCGCGCCGACGTAGCCGTTGCTGGGGTTCGAGATCACGGTCTAGTCTCTGTCGTGGTTCGCTGAGGTCAAGATCAACGGCACATGTCGAGGTCTTCATCACGAATCGGAAACGCAACCGTGCGGATGACGCACACGTCGCACCGGCGGGCGGGTGCCCGCCGGTGTTCGTGGTGTGGCATGCCTCGCGGGCGACAGGGCAGTTGTCGGACGCGTGTGCGTGACCCGGCACGCAGAGAATGGATGAGGCATTCATGAAGATGCAGACGCGACGCGGTGTGAAGGCCGCCCGCAACGTCACGGTGGCCGCCGCCGCCGTGTTCGGCCTGGTTCTGGGATCGACCGGGACCGCCGGCGCTGTGGTCGACGACCAGAACCGGATCGTGTCGGACGGTCACGAGGTCATCGTGACCCAGGAGGACACCTTCATCCAGGGTGTTCCCCCGATCGGCGGGAGCCCGCTCAGCCGTGAGTGGTTCCACAACGGCCGTGGCATCGCCAATATCGTCGGCCCCGACGCCGCAGACTTCGAGGGCTCGACCTTCCAGTTCGGCTACCAGTTCGCGTGGTCGGGCAGCCTGGACGGCTCGATCGGGGTCGCGTGGGCAAGCCCGCAGCTCGAACTCGAGGCCACCCGCGGCGTAGAGAACGTCGACCAGTTCGATCCGCTCTGGAACACCAGCACCCGTGATGCTCCTTACGAGGACGGCAACGGTCGGACGGTTCAACCGGGTGACTACGTCGACTATGAGGGGAACCTCCTAGAGGAGGAGGACCGGGTCCCCGCGACGGACAGCGGTGCCGCAAATGGCAATCCGCTCTACATTCCGAACGGTGAAACCAGCCCCGCCCCCTACGCGGAAGACGTGCTGACGACCTCGGGTCTGCTGCCCCAGGTCACTGCAGCCATCGAGCTGACCCCGGCCCCGGGCATCGAGGAGCTCGTCGTCGCCGAGGGCGAGTTCGACGGCGATTACAAGCACGTGCAGTTCGCCAACGTCCACGGCGCCGCCACCGGCGTCCTCGGTGCGGTCTCGGTCCGCCCCTTCGTCCGCGTGATCACCGCGAACGGCGACAACGTCACCACCTACGGCAAGGTCTGGACGATCTAGTCCTGCTCCGCCCCACCCCGCAGTAATCCCCACCAAGAAATACGGAGAAATCATGGGAATCAAGTCGCGTGGCTTCAAGGCCGCACGTAACGCCGCGGTGTCCGGTGCCGCTGTCCTGGGCCTGGTCCTCGGTGCGACCGGCTCCGCGCAGGCTGCGGTCGACGATCAGAACCGGATCGTCTCGACGGACGGCTACGAGGTCGTCGTGACCCAGGAGGACACCCACATCCATGGCGTGCCGGCCCTGGGTGGCAGCCCCTTCAACCGTGAGTGGTTCCACAACGGCCGCGGCACCGCGAACCTCGTCGGTGCGGACGCCGCCGACGCCGAGGGCACCACCTTCCAGTTCGGCTACCAGTTCGCGTGGGCCGGCAGCATCGACGGCGCCATCGGCGTCACCTACTCGACCCCCGGCCTCGAGCTCGAGCTCTCGGCGAAGGACGGTCCCACCGCCACCGTGACCGACATCCTCCCGCAGGCCTACGCCGAGCTCGAGCTGACCCCGGCTCCGGGCATCGAGGAGCTCGTCGTCGCCGAGGGCGAGTTCGACGGTGATTTCAAGTCCGTCCAGTTCTCCAACGTCCACGGCACCGCCTCCGGCGTCATCGGCGCCGTCCAGGTCCGTCCGTTCGTCCGCGCGATCACCGCGAACGGCGACAACGTGACCACCTACGGCAAGCCCTGGACCGTCTGACACGACGTCCCGGCCGCAGGCTGAACACGGGTTGGGTCCGCTCGGAATTCCGAGTGGGCCCAACCCTTTTCGTTGTCCGGTGCAGTTCGTGCCTATCGCTCTTGCTCTTCGAGGCTCGGCTTGGCGTGTGCACCGCTCTGACCGGTCTGCGCCTCGAGGATGTCGCGGATCTGGATGAGCAGATCTTCGGCACTCGCCTTGGTGTCGTCCTTCTCGGTGGCAAACCGCTTCTTGGCGGCGTTCGCCGGGACGATCAGCACGAAGTAGACGACGGCGGCGATGATGAGGAAGTTGATGATCGCCGACACCACGGCGCCGAAGTTGAGGAAGGTCTCGGGGTTGTCGGGCAGGATCTGGACGCCCCAGCCCATCTCGTTGTCCCCACCGATCGCCGCGATGAGCGGTTCGATGATGTAGCTGGTGAAGGCGGTGACGATGGCCGTGAACGCGGTGCCGACGACGACCGCGACGGCGAGGTCGAGCACGTTTCCGCGGAGCAGGAAGTCCTTGAAGCCCTTCAGCATGGTGCGTCTCCTAGACAGGTGTTGTCGTCATGCCTCGCAGTCGCACCATAAACCAGCGGGTGTGGCGTTCAACCCGAAATGCGGGGACGTCGTTCGGCTCAGTGCAAGGTCACCGTCAGTGCGCTGACGAGTGAGGCCGCGGCCACGGCTGTCGCAGGCTCGGGCGGCAGCGCGAGCAGCACCACCTTCTCTCCGCGAGTGTTCGTCTCGTCCGTTCCCTGAGCCAGCACGACCGTCGCCCCCGTTGCCAGCACCCGCACCTCCGGTGCCGAGGGGGCAGAGGCGCCGGCGACGGTCAGGACGTCGACGAGGTCGCCCTCGCGGAGCAGATCCCCGACGCCGGGGTCGGCCAGGCGGACGGGCACCACGCGGGCTGCGCTGTCGCCGGTCGTGGCCGCCGCGAGCCGCGGTCCGAGCATCCGTACCCCGACGAGGACCTCGCCGGCGGGCACCGGGCCGGCCAGGGTGTGGCCGAGGGCCTCGGCGGGCTCGGTAAGGGCCCCGGACGGGAGTTGGGAGGCGTCACGTTCGGTGACGGTGACGTCGTCGGCGGTGAGGGTCTGTCCGGGCCGCAGGTCGCGGGCGGCGACGACCGTGCGGGTCCGGTCGTCCGGCGCTCCGCCGGTGACGGCGGAGACCGCCGCGACACCGACGAGGCCGGCCGCGATCGCGCGGCGCACGGCGACGGAGCGCGCCCAGCCGGGCCGCGTCAGCGCCGTGAGCCGGTCGGCCAGGGTGGGGTCGAGCGGATTGCGCAGGGGCGGGAACGAGAACGGGCCGGCGGGCATGGCCCGAACCCTAGGGGTCGGGTCGTACCCGCCGGCCCGTCGAAGCGCCAATCAGGGGCGGAGTGTGGATGAATCGTCCGCTTGTGGATGAACGGTGTCAGCTCGCGGCTGCGGCCGGTGCCGAGGTGCTCGACGACGCGCTGCTCGACGACGTGCTCGAGGACGACGTGCTCGACGATGCGGCCGGCGACGAGTCGGACTTGGCCGGCTCGCTGGCGGTGCTGCCTCCGCTGCGGGAATCGGTGCGGTAGAAACCACTGCCCTTGAAGACGATGCCGACCGAATTGAACAGCTTGCGCAGCTTGCCCGAGCACTCGTTGCATTCCGTCAGGGCGTCGTCGGTGAACGACTGCACGATGTCGAATCGGTTGTCGCAGGACGTACAGGCATAGGAGTAAGTGGGCACCGGTGGATCCTCCGCGAGTTGGTTGGCGACCGCAGCGTTAGCACTCTACAGCCGACAGTGCCAACATCGCTACCGGGGCTCCCTATTCCCCGACCCGGTCGACCCGTTCAGCGGCACCAGGCCGCGGCCGGGCGTCAGGGCCCAACCCATCCGGATGTCGTGGGGATCCTCCGGCAGTTCGGGTACGAGTTCCTCGTCCCGGACCACTGCCACGAGGACGGCGTCGGCGGCCGCGAGATGCAGCGTCCGGTCGTAGAAGCCGGCCCCGCGACCGAGCCGCACGCCGCGTTCGTCCACTGCGAGCGCCGGCACCAGCACGGTATGCGCGCGGCGCACCTCCTCCGGACCCAGGGCCGGTCCGGTGGGTTCGAGCAGGCCGTACCCGGCTGGGGCGAGTGCGCCGGCTCCGATGTACTGCGCCCAGTCCAGGGTGCTGTCCGCACGGGTGAGCGGCAGCAGCACCCGGTTTCCGGCCTCGCAGAGAGCATCGAGCAGGGACAGCGCGCCGGGCTCGGACCCGACCGGGACGTAGGCGCACACCGTCGCCCGGGCAGGGGCCAGGGACCGTGCCGCCGCGGCGAGGGCGGCGTCCTCACCGCGGCGCTCCTCGTCGTTACGGGCCCGTCGCGCGGCAACGATTCGGGCCCGCCATTGTGGCTTGGAGAGTGCGCTCATATCCGTCACCTTAGGATCTGACCTATCTACCGGGTGGTAGCCGAAAGTTAGGGTGGGATCTATGACGAACAATGCGACCGGTGCAGCGGGCCATTTCCGCACGGCAGTGGTTCCCGCGGCGGGCCTCGGTACGCGCTTTCTGCCGGCGACCAAAACCGTGCCGAAGGAACTCCTCCCGGTGGTGGACACGCCGGGAATCGAGCTCGTGGCGGGGGAGGCTGCGGACTCGGGTGCCGAGCGACTGGTGATCGTGACGGCGCCGGGCAAGGACGGCGTCGTCGCCCATTTCGTCGAGGACCTGGTTCTCGAGTCGAAGCTGAAGGAGAGCGGCAAGTACCACCTGCTCGAGAAGGTCCGCAAGGCGCCGGGGCTGCTCGAAGTGGAGTCGGTGGTGCAGGAGCAGCCGCTCGGACTCGGGCACGCCGTCGCGTGCGCCGAGGCCGCCCTCGATCCCGACGAGGACTCCGTCGCCGTGCTCCTGCCGGACGACCTCGTGTTGCCGCGCGGAGTCCTCGAGACCATGCAGCGGGTGCGGGCCAAGCGCGGCGGCACGGTCCTGTGCGCGATCGACGTGCCCAAGGACCAGGTGAGCGCCTACGGTGTCTTCGACGTCGAAGAGGTACCCGACGCCGTGAACCCGGACGTGCTGAAGGTCGTGGGCATGGTCGAGAAGCCGGCGCCCGAGAATGCGCCGTCCACGTTCGCCGCCGCCGGTCGTTATCTGCTCGACCGGGCGATCTTCGACGCGCTGCGCCGGATCACTCCCGGAGCGGGTGGCGAACTGCAGCTCACCGACGCGATCGCCCTGCTCATCGAGGAGGGTCACCCCGTGCACGTGGTGGTGCATCGCGGCACTCGACACGACCTCGGAAATCCCGGCGGCTATCTGCGCGCTGCGGTTGACTCTGCGTTGAACAGCGAGGAGTACGGCCCCTCCCTGCGGGAGTGGCTGGTCGAGCGCCTGAAGCACTGACGGCGCGTCAGGTCGGGAGGACGAGAAGCGGTATGCGGTCGGTCGAGGATCAACAGGCCAGGGTCACGGCGGCAGCGGTGGCGCCCCGGCCGGTCCGGGTCGCCATTTCCGAGGCGCAGGGCCTGCTCTGCGCGGAGGAGGTGGTCACCGAGCGGCCCCTGCCCGGCTTCGACCAGGCCGCGATCGACGGCTACGCGGTGCGCAGCGTCGACGTCCAGGGTGCGGGCACCGACGCGGTCGGCGACGACGGCGAACCGATCGAGTTGACGCTGCCCGTGGTGGGGGAGGTCTCGGCCGGTTCGCGTCAGCCGATCCGGCTGCAGCCGCGGCAGGCCGTGCGGGTGGATACCGGGGCGCCGCTGCCGACCCTCGCCGACGCCGTCCTGCCGCTCGACCGCACCGACGGTGGCCGTGCACGTATCAAGGTCCTGCATCCCGTCCGGTCGGGCGAGTACGTCCGACGGGCGGGCGACGACGTCCAGCCCGGCGATGTCGCGGTCCGGGCCGGCACGATCATCGGAGCCGCCCAGGTGGGGCTGCTCGCGGCGGTCGGCCGCGACAAGGTGCTGGTCCATCCGCGTCCCCGGCTCTCGGTGATCTCCATCGGCGGCGAACTCGTCGACGTGGACCGCACCCCGGGTCCCGGCCAGGTGTACGACGTCAACTCGTACGCACTGGCGGCGGCCGCCCGCGACGCAGGCGCGGACGTCAACCGCGTGGGGATCGCCAGTACCGACCCGAAGCGCCTGCGGGAGGTCGTCGAGGGCCAGCTGATCCGGTCCGAGATCGTCGTGATCGCGGGGGCCGTCGGCGGTGGGGCGCTCGAGGAGGTGCGCGAGGCGCTGGCGGATCTCGGCAAGCTCGAGGTGGAGCGGGTGGCGATGCACCCCGGCTCGGTGCAGGGGTTCGGCCAGCTCGGCCGCGACGAGGTGCCCACCTTCCTGCTCCCGGGGAATCCGGTCAGCGCGCTGGTGGTGTTCGAGGTGATGGTGCGGCCGCTGATCCGGATCGCGCTCGGCCGCCGGCAGCCGATGCGACGCGTCGTCACCGCCCGCACCGTCGCGCCGATCACCTCGATCCCGGACCGCAAGGGATTCCTGCGGGGGCAGCTGATGCGCGACGAGGCGACGGGCGAGTACATGGTCCAGGCGCTCGGTGGTGCGGCGGGCGCGTCGTCGCACCTGCTGGCGACCCTGGCCGAGGCGAACTGCCTGGTGCTGATCGATCCGGAGGTGACCGAGGTGCGCACCGGCGATCCGGTGGACGTCGCCTTCCTCGGACAGCGCGGCTGATGAGCCGTCATCCGGGATGGCCGGCGGAGCTGGGTCCGCTGCGGGTCGCCGGCGGACTGGTCGCGGTGCGGCCGATCCGGTTGCGCGATGCGGCGGCGTGGAGCCGGCTGCGGATCCGGGACCGGGCGCACCTCGAGCCGTGGGAGCCCACCGGGGACGTGCCGTGGGAGATGCGTCATCACATCACCGTGTGGCCGGGGCTGTACCGCAGCCTGCGGGCGGAGGCCCGCCGGGGCCACATGCTGCCGATGGCGATCGAGCTCGACGGCGAGTTCTGTGGCCAGATCACCGTGGGCAACGTCGTGCGCGGTGCGTTGCGGTCGGCGTGGATCGGGTACTGGGTGGCCAAGCACGTCAACGGCCTGGGGGTGGCCACGGCGGCGGTGGCGCTCGGGCTGGACCACTGCTTCGGCCCGGCGGGGCTGCACCGGGTCGAGGCCACGGTGCGGCCGGAGAACGTCGCGAGCCGCGCGGTCCTGCGCAACGTGGGTTTCCGCGAGGAGGGCCTGCTGCGGCGCTACCTCGACGTCGACGGGCGCTTCCGTGACCATCTGCTGGTGGCGATGACGGTCGAGGAGGTTCCCGGCAGCGTGTCCGACGTGCTGATCCGGGGCGGTCGCGCCAGCTGGGCCTGACGCCTGTAACGCAGATTACGTGTACCGGTGCGTAGAAATACCCACACGTGGGTATATGCGTGTGACTAGAGTGAAGAGAGTGTCACATGATTCGCGTGACTCGTGTGACAGTTGTAGTCATCTGAGTCGGCGTTTCTGTCCTGGTGACGGCCTGCGGGCCGCTAACCTGACGGGGTCAGTGGCGTCGACGGACTGGTAGGCGACGACTGGGAGGAGGGCCACCGAATGCCGAACTCGCTCCTGTGGATCGGGTTGGTCGCCGTGTGGTTGTTCGTTCTGGTGCCGATGCTGGTCACGAAGCGCCCCCGTATCCGTCAGACGACCGACGCCGCACTCGCAACCCGGGTTCTGCACCGAGGTGACGACGAGCCACTCGCCCCGCGCGGGCCGGCCGCAGGTCATCGCCGCGATCCCCACTGGCGTCCGAGTCGGGATTCCGCCCGTTCCACTGCCGGCGACGACTCCGGTCGCGTCCGCACGATGGACGACCGCAGACACCGCCACCCAGCGGAGGACCGCATGGACACACAACTCGACACCGACCACGACACCGACTTCGACGACCGTCCCGAACGCGCTCCCGCCCGGGAGTTCGTGCCTCAGCGCCGCGGACGCGGCGGATTCGATCCCCAGGCCGACGCCATGGCCCGGGCCGCGCGCTACGAGTTCCGGCAGCGCACCGTGCTCGGCCTGCTGTTCGCCGCGATCATGACCGCCGCCCTCGCCCTCGTCGTCTCGTCGGCGCTGTGGTGGCTGTGCGCGGTGGCGACGGCCGCCCTCGCCGGCTACCTGATCTACCTTCGTCGCCAGGTGCGCGTCGAACAGGAGATCCGCCGTCGTCGCATGGCCCGCCTGAACCGCTCGCGCCTGGGCGTCGAGTCGCACAGCGACGACGAGTTACGCCTCGTCCCGGCGCGGCTGCGCCGTCCCGGCGCGGTCGTGCTCGAGGCCGACGACGAGGACCCGGTGTTCGAGCACCTGGACCACTACTCGGACGACGAACCCGTCTACGAGACGTACGAACCCCGCTACGACGCCGACGACTACCCGGTGCGCCGGGCATCCGGCGAGTAGTCACCGACCCTTCCGGGAGAGGGGGCGCATTCAGCGCGCGGTGACGATATGTGCCACGAGAGGCGCCGACACCGAGCCTTCCGGGTCGGTGAGCCGGGCCAGCACCGATCGGGCCTCCGATCTGATCGCCTCGTACGTTCCGGCGTCGATCCGCTCGATCAACGGGCTGCCCTCGATCTCCGTCGCCACCATCGCATCCACGGACGGGAACCGCGCGCTTCCGGTGTGCGTGGTGAACCGATCGACGGTGAGTCCGGCGTCGCGGAACCATCCCCTCAGTTCGTCGCGGTCCCCACAACTCCAGTAGGTGCCCAGGAGAGACGCCGCGGGCGGGCCGGCGTGCCGGACCGCGACGTCGACGAAGTCCCGGTATGCCGGCTGCTCGTCCAGCGCGGCCGGCACACACACGGCGACTACCGCCGTCGCCACGCGCCGCATCTCGCGCAGTGCCCGTACACGATCGGGAAAGAACATCAGCGCCATCTGGCACAGCGCCGCGTCGAACGAACCGTCCGCGAACGGCAGCGCTCCGGCGTCACCCCGGTGCCATTCGAGGTCGGGACGCAACCGATGTGCCACCGCCAGCATGGCCTCACTGGCATCGACACCGACCACCCGTCCCGACGGGCCGACCCGGTCGGCGGCTACGCGCGCAACGATCCCGGTTCCGCACGCCACGTCCAGCACCCGCGCGCCCGTCGTGATCGCAGCCTGGTCCAGCAGCCGTGGCGCCCACTGCGCGAAGATCGCGGGTACGAAGCGTGACTCGTACACCTCCGCGGCCGCCGGTGAGATCCCGAAGTTCTCGGTTACGTTCGTCATGCACCCAGGGTGGCGCCGCGCCCGGGTGCGGCGCATCGGGCAAGTGACCCATCTTCCCCGTGGGTGGCGGCATACGCGGCGGCCTCCGAGCGGTTCCGCACGCCGAGCTTGCGGAGGATGTGGCTCACGTGGTGTGCCACCGTCTTGCGGGAGACGAACAGCCGGCCGGCGATTTCCGGATTCGTCAAGCCCACCGCGAGCAGGTCCAGTACTTCGCGTTCGCGAGCGGTGAGGCCGCGGTCGAGGTCCGGGCCGGTGCGAGTGGTGGCGCGGATGCGGGGGCCGCGCACTCCGAGACGCCGCAACAAGGCCGCGGAGCGGTCCGCGGCGGCGACGGCTCCGAGTTCCTGGAAGATCGTCACCGCCGTTCGCCCGCGTGCGGCCGCGAGGACGGGATCGTCGTTGACCGCCGACTCGGCCAGTTCGAGCAGGCATCGGGCCTCCTCGAACGGCGCCGCGCAGTCCGCCCAGCGAGCAGCGGCCGTCTCGAACGCATCGACCGCGGCCGCCACGCGGCCCTGCGCTGCGGCAACCAGTCCCGACACCTCCACCACCTCGGGACCGTCGGGGTCGAGCGCCGCCGCGGTGGTCGTCGCCGCGTTCAGGTCGCCCATGGCCGCCTGGGCCCGGGCACACAGCAGGGACGGGGTGCTGCGACGTTCGAGCAGCCGCCGGGCGGTCGCGGGATCGCCGTCGGTGAGGGCGACCTCGGCGCGGGCAGTGTCCAGCTCTGCGGTCGGGCGGCGGGATCGGTCCAGCATCGCCCGGGCCTCGTCGAACCGCCCCTGCCGGACCCGGAGCGTGGCGAGGGCCGCGACGGCGCGTGCGTGGACGGCGGGGCAGATCTTCTCGTCGAGCGTGAGAACCGCCGTCAGGAGCCGGTCCGCCTCCGCCCAACGGCCCGCGGTGAGCAGCAATGCCCCGTAGAGGGTGCGGCAATCGACGTACTGGAAGGGACACCCCCATCGGGAGGTGAAGTCCTCGGCGACACGGCACCACTCGCCGGCGCGACGGGTGTCGCCGGCGAGCGCACACGCGCCGAGCATGTCGCAGCAGACGAACACGACGGTGTCGAGTCGGCGGTCGGCATCGCTCAGGGCGGCCGCCGCGGCCTCGTCCAGCAACGAGAATCCGGGTTCCCGGTCGCCCCGGGCCACAGCCACGTGACCGGACTGGGCGAGTGCCACCAGTTCGAGGTCGCGGTCGCCGCATCGATGTGCGGCCTCCAGGGCGCGCGACGCCCACGGCCCGGCCGCCGCGGCGTCCGGAAGCAGGCGATGGGCGTGTGTCACCCACACCAGGGCGTGCAACGCGCCCGGTGCGCCCTCGGGCAGCAGGCGCTGCGCCCGGCGGACCCAACCGTGGGCCGCCGACCGATTGCCGAAATCGGACGTGTTGCTGATGCTCAGCCACGCCGCGCTGCGAACCGCACTCTCTCGGTCGCCGCTCCGGAGGGCCGTCGTGTAGGCCCTGCGATAGGCGGCGACGCTGTCGTCGAGGCGCCCGAGCCACCACGACTCCTCGCCGATGCCGAGCCACGCCGCCGGATTGTCGGTCGCGGCCGCCACCGACGTCAGGTCGGCCAGCGCAGCG
This sequence comes from Rhodococcus indonesiensis, assembly GCF_047782815.1. Taxonomy (NCBI): domain Bacteria; kingdom Bacillati; phylum Actinomycetota; class Actinomycetes; order Mycobacteriales; family Nocardiaceae; genus Rhodococcus; species Rhodococcus indonesiensis. The sequence goes on from NZ_CP180630.1 coordinate 1,333,982, forward strand.
GCCCACCGACCCTCCCGCAGGGCCTGTTCCCCGCGGAGGCGCACTGCATCCACAGCTCGATTGTCCGCCGCCGTGACCTGTGCCGATACCGCAATTTCGTCTCCGGCTCGCTGGTTTGCTACAGTTTGCGGGCGGTTCCGAACGGAACTCGCGGGGCTGTGGCGCAGTTGGTAGCGCGCTTCGTTCGCATCGAAGAGGTCAGGGGTTCGATTCCCCTCAGCTCCACCACCAAAGGGCGTCTCCCAGGCCGGGAGGCGCCCTTCGTCGTCGATGTCGTGTGGCCGATTGCGGGCCAACCGTCGCCCGGTCGGGGACACTGTGTGACATGGAACACAGGATGAGTGACGACGAGTTGCGGCGCGCTATTCGAGTGCTCCGCGAACGTGCCGACAGCGCCCGCAGCGAAGGCCGCGACGCCGACGCCGACGGCATCGAGGAGACGATCCGCAAGTACCAGGAGGAAATGGCCCAGCGCCTCTGACCCCCCGCGGGCGCGAGGACGAGCGCACCTTGCACCACGGCGCCTGCACGGCGCCGCGGCATTTCGCGCCGCGCTAAGGTGGCCCGCAGACGACGAGAGCGGGGGCGGGCATGGCGATCAAGGACCTGCGGGGCAGGAAGTTCCTCGTGACCGGAGCGGCCAGCGGTATCGGCCGGGCGCTGGCCCTGGCCGCCGCCGCGGAAGGCGCCGAACTGGTGCTCACCGACCTCGCCGCCGACGGTCTCGACGACACGGTCCGCGCCGTGCGCGAACGCGGGGGTTCGGTGCTGCACGCCGCGGCACTCGACGTCTCCGACTACGACGCCGTCTCCGCCTTCGCTGCCGACGTCCACCAGCGCGCCGGTGCCCTCGACGTCGTCGCCAACGTCGCCGGAACGTCGGTGTGGGGCACGGTCGACGCGCTCGAGCACCGGCACTGGAAGCAGATGGTCGACGTCAACCTCATGGGCCCGATCCACGTCATCGAGAACTTCGTGCCGACGATGATCGAGGCCGGTCGCGGGGGACATCTCGTCAACGTCTCCTCCGCGGCGGGACTGCTGGCCCTGCCGTGGCACGCGGCGTACAGCGCGAGCAAGTTCGGTCTGCGCGGCGTGTCCGAGGTGCTGCGGTTCGACCTGCACCGCCATCGCATCGGGGTCTCGCTCGTCGTACCCGGCGCGGTACGCACCCCGCTGGTGAACTCCGTGCAGATCGTCGGTGTCGATCGCGACCATCCGGCCGCCCGCAAGCTCACCGCCCGGTTCGAGCGGCACGCCGCGTCGCCGGAGAAGGTCGCCGGGTGCATCCTCGCCGGCATCCGGAAGAATCGCTTCCTGGTGTACACGTCGTTCGACGTGCGCTTCGGCTACTGGTGGGCCCGCAAGTTCGCCCCGCCGTACAACCTGGTGATGCAACTGGCCAACAACTACTTCTCCCGCACCCTCGAGTCGGTCCGCACCCGCCGGTGACGCTCAGGCGGAGGTCTTGTCGAGTGCGAACTCGCGCATCCGCGATCCCGCTCGCAGCGCTTCCCGATCGTGCGTGACCATCACGACGGCGACGTCGCGCTCACGCGCCGTCCGTTCGAGCAGTTCGACGATCTCGCGGCTGCGGTCGGCATCCAGCGCCGACGTCGGTTCGTCGACCAGCAGGACCGCCGGATCGTTGACGAGACTGCGGGCGATCGCGACCCGCTGCCGCTGCCCGCCGGAGAGCTGGTGGGGGCGGCGGTCGGTCTGCTGCGTCAGCCCCACCGCGGCGAGCAGGTCGCGCGCGCGGGCCCGGTCGATCCGGCGCCCGCTCAGGTGCGCGACCAGCGTGAGCTGCTCCATGGCGGTCAGCGAGGGCAGCAGGTTCGCCTGCTGGAACACGAAGCCGATCCGGTCCCGCCGCAGCCGGGTCCGCGTCGCCGCGTCGAGTCCCGTGGTGTCCACGCCGTCGAGGACGACGCGGCCGGAATCGGGCGCGGTGAGCAGTCCCGCGACGGCGAGCAGGCTCGACTTGCCGGATCCGGACGGGCCGGTGACGGCGACCGTCTCGCCAGGCTCGGCGTGGAAGTCCAGGCCGTCGAGGACGCGCAGCGTGGCGTCGCCGTCGGGATAGGTGAGGACGATGTCGGTGAGCCGAACGCTCATGGTGGGTGCCTTTCTCGAACGGGATCGGTGTCTCGACAGCTCTGTGTCTCGACAGTTCGGTGTCTCTACAGATCAGGGGGCCGCGGCGAGCGCGGTCAGCGGGTCGACGGAGCCGATGCGGGCGACGGCCGCAGCCGCACCGAGGAGACCGAGCCCGACCAGGGCGACGAACGGCAGCACGGTCGTCGCCGCGCTCAACGTGAACGGAACGACGGTGGCAGCGGCCGCCCCCGCGGCCGTAGCGGCGACGGTGCCCAGCCCGGTGCCGAGCACGAGCACCACGGCCGCCTGTCCGAGGGCGTCGCGCAGCAGGTAGGAGGTGGACGCGCCGATCGCGCGCAGCACCGCGATGTCGCGGCTGCGCTGGACCGTCCACACCGTGAAGAACGCCCCCACCACCAGGGCGCCCACGACGAGCAGCATGGCCTGCATCAGCAGCAGCGACCCGCGTTCGGAGGTGTACGAGCCGATGGTGTCCAGGGTCGCGGACGTATCGAGCACACTCGCGCCGGTCGCGGCCGCGACTGCGGCCGCGTCGAACCCGGGCCCGGTCCGCAGCGCGATCACCGTCCCGTCGGCGCCGGCCGTCGCGGGCAGTTCGCGCCAGGTGCCGAGGTCGAGCCACACGACCGGCTGATGGCTGTAGTAGGAGTCCTCGACGAGGGCGGCGACGGTGACCTCTCGCCCGCCGACGGTCAGGATCGTGCCCGACGACCAGCCGTTGTCGTCGGCGAGTTGCGCATCGACGACCGCCGTCGCCGGGCGCAGGCCCGTCGGTGCCGCGAAGGAACCGGGAGCGGCTCCGAACAGAGCCGCCGCCACCTCGCGCCCGCCCGACCCGACGCGTCCGGGAACGACCCCGAGCACGGCGGTGTCGGTGACGCCGGGTTGCGCGGCGAGGGCGGCGCGCTGCGCGTCCGTGACGGTGGACTCGCCGAACGACAGTTCGGACGGCTCGGTGCCGCCGCCGTCGAGCGCGAAGTGCTCGGCGCCGACACCGCGGATCGCGGCGATCGACTGGTTGCCCAGGCCCGCGGTGAGGCCGGAGAGCATGACGACGAGGAACGAGACCAGGACGAGCACCGCCGTCATGACGGCGAAGCGCCCCGTGGCGAAGCGCAGATCGCGCAGTGCGAGGAACATGGGTTCCACCGTGCCCGGTGCGGAGATGCCGCCGCATCGCTCGGCGGATGGGTTCGCGGATCAATCGAAAGTAGGAGGCGGCGGCGTGGTCGGCGGTGTTAGCGTCGGTGCAATGCAGACCGTCCGACCGCACCCTCCCGAGGGGACGGTCCCGGTGCTGCGTGCGATGCAGCTGGGCCAGCACGCGCTGTTCGTGCTGCTACTGCTCGTCGGTGCGCTGCGCGGTGGCGGCTCGGCGGGGGTGCTGGTCCTCGCGGGCGCCGAATTCGCCTGGTACGTCTCGGGACTGTGGTTCGCCCGGCGCGGATCCCGCGGCGGAATCTGGCTGGCGGTGCTGCTGGCCGGCTGGCTGGCGCTGGTGTCGCTCGCGCCGGATTTCGTGTGGCTCGCCTTCGCGCTGTTCTTCCTGTGCTTCCACCTGCTGCCCACCGTCGCCGCGATCGCGGCCACCGCGGCGTTGACGGCCGTCGCGATCGTCGCGAGCGTGGGACACGGCACCGCCAACCCGACGGCCGCCGTGCTCGGACCGCTGTTCGGTGCACTGGTGGCGTCCGGCACGGCCCTGATCTACCGCCAGCTCGTGCGCGACGCGGAGCAACGCGACGCGCTGCTCACCGAACTCACCGAGGCGCACCGCGAACTGCTCGACGCCCAGGACGAGCTGGTGCGGTTGCAGCGGGAGACCGGTGCCACCGCCGAACGGGCGCGCCTCGCCCGCGACATCCACGACACGCTGGCCCAGGGGTTCTCGTCGATCCTGCTGCTCGCCCGCGCCGGGCTGCGCAGCGGCGGCGACACGGCGGCGTTGCTCGGCCGGATCGAGGAGACCGCGGGGCGCAATCTCGTCGAGGCCCGTCGGGTCGTGGACAAGCTGCGTCCCTCCGAACTCGACGACGCGCCGCTGGCAGCAGCCCTCGGCCGCATCCTGGACCGGATGCGCGGCGACACCGACATCGACGCCGAGCTGCGTGTGGACGGTGAACCGTTGCCACTGCCCACGGGATTCGACGTGGCGTTGCTGCGGGTGGCGCAGAGCGCGCTGGCGAACGTCCGGTTGCACGCGCGGGCGCGTCGCGTGCGGGTGACCCTCGCCTACACCCCGGACGAGGTCCGGCTCGACGTGGTCGACGACGGAACCGGGTTCGAGGTCGACGCGGCCGGTGCGGGCGGGGGCTTCGGGCTCACCGCCATGCGGGACCGGCTCGCCGAACTCGGCGGCGCGGTCGTCGTCGAGTCGGCGCCCGGCGACGGAACCGCCGTGGCCGCAACGCTGCCCGTGCGGATGCTGTCGTGATCCGGGTACTGCTCGTCGACGACCATCCCGTCGTGCGGGCGGGCCTGCGTGCGCTGCTCGCGTCGGAGCCCGGCCTCGAGGTGGTGGCGGAGGCTGCGTCCGGGCGGGAGGCCGTCGCGCAGAACGCCGCCCACCGCCCCGACGTGGTGCTGATGGATCTGCGGCTCGGACCCGGGATGGACGGGGCGAACGCGACAGCCGAACTCGCCGCCGCGCCGGATCCGCCGAAGGTGCTCGTGCTGACCACGTACGACACCGACTCCGACATCCTGCGCGCCGTCGAGGCGGGGGCGGCCGGTTATCTACTCAAGGACGCCGACCCGGCCGTGCTCGTCGACGCGGTGACCCGGGCCGCGCGGGGCGAAACCGTGCTGGATCCCGGTGTGGCGCAACGTCTCTACCGCAGCATGCAGACACCTCGGGTGGAGTTGAGCGCCCGCGAGATCGAGGTGCTCGCCGCGGTGGCGCGCGGCCTGTCCAATCGGGCCGTCGCCAAGGAACTGTTCGTGAGCGAAGCCACCGTCAAGTCCCATCTGGTGCATGCGTTCTCGAAGCTGGGGGTGGACTCGCGCACCGCGGCGGTCGCGGCGGCGCGCGAGCGCGGCCTGCTCTGAGGGTCAGCCGGCGCGTCGCAGCGTCGCGTGCAAGTGGTGGGTGAGCGGGGTCTGCGCGTGCGCCATCCACAGGTCGTAGGTCAGCTCGTCGCCGTCGAGGACGAACCGCCGCCGCAGCTCGTGCACCGGCTTGGCGTGCGGTGAGCGCTCGAGGTTGACGAGGGTGAAGTCGAGGACGCCGTGGGTGAGCCGCGAGCGCTGGATCTCGACGAATCCGGTCGGCTGGGAGACCAGCAGCTCCACGTCGTGGTCGGCGAGACGGAGGTAGCCGTTCTCGGTGTGCATCGGCTGACCGGTGCCGGGGTTCTTCGTGCGGCTGACGTACATCAGGAACGGCTTCCCCGGGACGGCGGTGAACTCGATGGTCTCGTCGTAGGTGAAGTCCTCGATGGTGGGGTAGTGGCCGTCGCCACCGCCCACCCAGCGGCCGGCGAAGTCGGCGAGTTCCCCGAGCGGGTCGGTGTCGGTCATGAATGTCTCCTCGGTCGTCGGGCACCGCCGATCCTGCCACCGCAGGTGGGCGCCGGGTGGGGTTCGCGGAGTTTCGGCGCACCGTGAAGCGGGCCGCGGCATTACGGTCTATTCATGAACGCTCAGCTGGGTGTGGATTCCGAGGTGGGGGCACTGAAAGCGGTGCTCATGCACCGGCCGGGCGCGGAACTCGAACGCCTGACTCCCCGCAACAACGACCAGTTGCTGTTCGACGCGCTGCCGTGGGTGGCGCGGGCGCAGGAGGAACACGATGCGTTCGTCGAGCTGCTGCGCGGGCGGGGTGTGGAGGTGCTGCTCCTGTCCGACCTGCTCACCGAGACCCTGGAGGTCAGCGGCGCCGCCCGCGTCCAGGGGGTGGCGTCCGCGGTGGACCCGCGCCGGCTCGGGCACGGGCTGGCGCACGAACTCGCCGCCCACCTGCGCGCGATGTCCGCTGCGGACCTCACCCGCGTCCTGGTCGCGGGCATGACGTTCGACGAACTGCCGGCCGCGGGACTCGGGGCCGCGCCGTCGCTGGTGCGGTTGATGCATCACGGAGCCGACTTCGTGATCGAGCCCCTGCCGAACCTGCTGTTCACCCGCGACTCGTCGTTCTGGATCGGCCCCCGGGTCGCGATCCCCACCCTGGCCCTGCCGGCCCGGCGCCGGGAGGCAGCGCTCACCGACCTGATCTACGCGTTCCACCCGCGGTTCCTGGGGGTGCGGCGGGCCTACGAATCGCACACGGCGCCGGTCGAGGGCGGCGACGTGCTGCTGCTCGCGCCGGGAGTCGTGGCCGTGGGCGTGGGGGAGCGCACGACACCGGCGGGTGCGGAAGCGCTGGCCCGGAGCGTCTTCGAGGACGGTCTCGCGCACACCGTGCTGGCGGTGCCGATCGCGCAGCAGCGGGCCTCGATGCATCTGGACACCGTGTGCACGATGGTGGACGTCGACGCCGTCGTGATGTACCCGGCGGTGCGGGAGACGTTGCAGGCCTTCACTCTCCACCGGGAGAACGGTGACGTCCGGATCGGTGGGCCGCGCGGGTTCCTCGAGGCGGCCGCCGACGCGATGGGGATCGAGAAGCTCCGCGTCATCGACACCGGCCTCGATCCGGTCGTCGCCGAACGGGAACAGTGGGACGACGGCAACAACACCCTGGCCCTCGCGCCCGGCGTGGTGGTGGCCTACGAACGCAACCTCGAGACCAACACGCGCCTCGAGGACGCGGGCATCGAGGTGCTGCGCATCGCCGGGTCCGAGCTGGGCTCCGGACGCGGCGGGCCGCGTTGCATGTCCTGCCCGCTCGCCCGCGGCTGACCGACCGCGGGCGAGCCCGGGATCTAGAGGATCTCGTGCACCTTCTCGACGGGCCGGGCCAGGACGGTCCCCTTGTCGGTGACCACGATCGGCCGCTCGATGAGGATCGGATGGGCCACCATCGCGTCGAGCAACTCGTCCTCCGAGGCGTCCGCCAGGTTCAGCTCGCCGAACAGCGACTCCTTCCGCCGGATCGCCTGGCTCGGGACCAGGCCGGCGTCGTCGAGCAGTTTGCGCAGCCCGTCGCGCGACGGCGGGGTCTCGAGGTACTTGACGACGGTCGGTTCGAGGCCCGCCTCCTGCAACACCTTCAGGGTGTTGCGGGACGTGCTGCACCGGGGGTTGTGGTAGATCGTCGCGGTCGTTGCCATGGCCACATTCTGCCGTGCCGTGGGGTCGGGTGCGGCGGGCACCGCAGCGCATTCGGGCACGGTCGGCCGGCACTGTTAGCCTCGACGCACCATCAGCCCACCTGAGGACGTCCCGATGCTCCACATCGTCATCGACCCCGGCTCGCCGGTCCCGCCGTACGAGCAGTTGCGCCAGCGGATCGTCACGATGGTGCGGCGCGACGAACTGATCGCCGGCACCAAGCTGCCCACCGTCCGCGGGCTGGCCGAACACCTCGGCATCGCCCCGAACACCGTGGCAAAGACCTACCGTGAACTCGAGCAACTCGGCATCATCGAGACCCGGGGCCGAGCAGGGACGTTCGTCGCGGAGGCTGGTGACCCGACCCGCACGCTCGCCCAGCGCGCCGCCACCGGCTACGTCCGCGAACTGCGCACCCTCGGCATGTCCGACGACGAGGTGCTCGAGTTCGTCGTTGCGGCGCTGCGGGGTGCGTGACCCGTCCGATTCCCGCCGGCGCGGTGACGGTTGCGCTCCGCAAGGAAGTGGACGAGGTTTACATCATGGGCCTTTCGGACGAACTGACGGATCCGCACGACGCGCCGCGCGGCCGGCTCGTTTCGGTTCGCCCCGGGGGGCCGCGCCGACGGCCCCCACCGGTGATCGATCAGGCCGTGTTCGTCCCGACAGCCCTGATCGTGGTGTCGATCGTCGTCTGGGGACTGCTCGCACCGGACAATTTCGCCGCCGTGACGGGGGCGGTACTGGACTGGCTGGTTGTCAACCTGGGGTGGCTCTTCGTGCTCACCGCGTCGGGTTTCGTGGTCTTCTCGATCTGGCTGGCCCTGAGCCGGTTCGGGCGGATCCCGCTCGGCAAGGACGACGACGTACCGGAGTTCCGCACCGTCAGCTGGATCGCCATGATGTTCAGCGCCGGTATGGGCATCGGCCTGATGTTCTTCGGTGTCGCCGAACCCCTGGCCCATTTCGTGACACCGCCGCCGGGCACAGCCGGGGGCGTGGGACCGGCGATGGCGACGACGATGTTCCACTGGAGCCTGCACCCCTGGTCGATCTATGCCGTGGTGGGTCTGGCCATTGCCTACGGCACCTACCGCAAGGGGCGCAAGCAGCTGATCAGTTCCGCCTTCCTGCCGCTGCTCGGCCGCCGCGCCGAGGGGCCCGTCGGGAAGGTCATCGACATCCTCGCCCTGTTCGCCACGCTGTTCGGCACTGCCGCCTCGCTCGGCCTCGGGGCACTGCAGATCGGGTCCGGCTTCGCGGCGACCGGTTGGCTCGAGGAGACGGGGGTGCTGCTGCTGGTGGCGATCATCGCGCTGCTCACAGCAGCCTTCGTCGCTTCCGCGGTGTCCGGTGTGGCTCGTGGCATCCAGTGGCTGTCCAACATCAACATGGTGCTCGCGCTCGCGCTCGCCGCGTTCGTCTTCGTGGTCGGCCCCACCGTGCTGATCCTGAATCTCCTACCCACCACCCTCGGCGCCTATGCCGCCGATCTGGCCCGGATGTCCGCTCGTACCGCGGCTTCGAGCCCCGAGGTCGCCGAGTGGCTCTCCGCGTGGACCGTCTTCTACTGGGCATGGTGGATCTCGTGGACGCCGTTCGTCGGGATGTTCCTGGCCCGAATCAGCCGTGGCCGCACGGTCCGCCAGTTCGTCGTAGGGGTCATCCTCGTTCCCAGCACAGTGAGCCTGGTGTGGTTCGCGGTGTTCGGTGGTGCGGCCATCGGCGAGCAACGCGACGGCCTCGGCCTGGCCGACGTCGGCACGACCGAGGCGCAGTTGTTCGGCATGCTCGACAATCTGCCGCTGTTCACGATCTCCGCTGCCGTCGTGATGGTGCTCGTGGCCATCTTCTTCGTCTCGGGGGCCGACGCCGCATCGATCGTGATGGGCACCTTGTCCCAGCGCGGCACGCTCTCCCCGCACCGTCGGGTCGTGGTGTTCTGGGGCGTGCTCACCGGTGGTGTCGCCGCCCTGCTCCTGTGGACCGGCGGTGCCGATGCCCTCACCGCCTTGCAGACCATGACGATCATCGCGGCGGCGCCGTTCGTGCTCGTCATGGTGGGTCTGTGTGTGTCCTTGTACCGGGATCTGTCGCGGGATCCACTGGTGTCCCCGCGCGGTCGGCGGTTGCTGCGGCGCGCCGAGTACCGGTCCCCGGCGCGGAAGAGAACGGACGTCGAATGAGTAGTGCCGTACCGGCGCGGATCGCGTTCGCGGTCGAGGCCATGGATCCGCAACCGGGCAGCGACGTGCTCGAGATCGGCTGCGGCGGGGGCGTCGCGCTCGCACTCGTGTGCGAGCGGCTGCGCCGCCACGGCTGCGTCGTCGGGGTGGACCGCTCGGCGACGCAGATCGACCGGGCCCGTCGTCGCAACCGGGACGGCCTCGAGGCCGGGCTCGCCGAGCTGCGCATCGGCGAGTTTCCCGGCGTCGACCTGCCCGGGTCGTTCGACCTCGTCTTCGCCGTCAACGTCCCCAGCTTCCGCAGCGACGACCCGGCCGCGCCGACGGCTGTCGCGTCGCTGCTGCGGCCCACCGGCGAGCTCTGGGTGTTCGACGAACCGCCTCCGGGACTGGCCGTCGGACCGGTGTCTATGCGGATCAGCGCGCTGCTCTCTCGCTGCGGCTACGCGATCGTCGACATCGTCGAGAGCGGCCGGACCGTCGGCGTGCGGGCCGCGCCCGCGGACGTCACCGCCAGCTCGGCAGCCACAGCTGCTGCTGCCACGTCTCCACGGTGATCGGCGCGGCCGTCAGGATCGGCCACAGCCACACGAAATTCGCCACCACCAGGCCGACGTAGAGGCACACGACCAGCAGACCGGTCGAACGCCGTTCGGCCGAGGCCCGCGGCGAGCCGAGCACGTCGCCGAGCACCAGCGTCAACCCCATGATCAGGAACGGCGCGAGCGGGACCGCATAGAAGTAGTACATCTGCCGGTCGAGCGTGGCGAACCACGGCAGCAACGTCGCCGCGTAGCCGGTGAGCACCGCGGCCCACCGCCAGTCCCGCCGCACCAGCAGCTGCCACCCGCCCCACACGAGCATCGGCAACGCCAGCCACCACATCGCCGGGGTGCCCACCAGCATGACGGCCTTGACGCACTGCTCACCGCCGCACCCGCGGATCTGCTCGCCGTCCGCGAAGTAGTACAGCATCGGACGCAAACCCATCGGCCACGTCCACGGCTTGGACTCCCACGGATGCACGTTGCCGGCCGAGTTCGTCAGACCCGAGTGGAACTCGAGCACGGAGGCGCTGTAGTACCACAGCGACCGCAGTGCGTCCGGCACGAACGAGAACGCCCCGTCCGTGCCGATCTGCCGCCCCACCGCGTGCCGGTATACCCCGGTCTCGCCGGCGAACCACGCCCAGAACGTCGCCAGGTACACGCCCAGCGGCACCACCACGAGCGCGTAGAGGGCCGGGCCGACGTCGCGCAGACCGGTCCCGAGCCACGGCCGTCGCACGCCGTAGGCGCGGCGCGCGGCGACGTCGAACGCCACCGACATCAACCCGAAGAACGCGATCAGATACAGCCCCGACCACTTGGTGCCCACCGCCAGACCCAGCAGCACACCGGCCCCGAACCGCCACCACCGCACGCCCAGCCGGGGACCCCACACCGTGTCGGCGATGCGTCCCTCGGCGTGCACGCGCGCCATCCGGGCCCGCACCTCGTCCCGGTCGACGATCAGGCACCCGAACGCGGCGACCGCGAACAGCGCCAGGAAGATGTCCAGCATCCCGAGGCGCGACGAGACGAAGGTGACGCCGTCGGCGATCAGGAGGATCCCCGCCAGACCGCCGAGCAGAGTCGAGCGGGTCAGCCGCCGCACGATCCGCACCACGAGCAGGACCAGCACCGTCCCGGCGACCGCGGCCGAGAACCGCCACCCCCAACCGTTGTAACCGAACAGCGCCTCGCCGAGCGCGATGAGCTGCTTTCCCACCGGCGGGTGCACGACGAGGCCGTACCCGGGATTGTCCTCGATGCCGCCGCCGGTGAGCACCTGCCAGCCCTGCGGGGCGTAGTGCTTCTCGTCGAACACCGGCGTCTTCGCGTCGGTGGGGTAGTGCAGCATCGTGAACCGGGTGATCGCTGCGATCGCGGTGACGAACAGTGTCACCACCCAGCCCCGGCCACGGTCGACCGGACCGAAGTCGGGTACGGGCACCGTCGGACCCGGGCTGTGCATCCGGCGACGGTCCGATGCCTCGGCAGGGCGCTCGTCCGTCACGGTCACGTCCCGATCGTAGGCTGAGACGCATGCAGCCAGACAATCCGGGACAGGGCCGGCTCGTGCTCGCCGCCACCCCCATGGGCGACATCGGCGACGCCTCGAAACGGCTCTGCGACGCGCTCGGCACCGCCGACGTCGTCGCGGCCGAGGACACCCGTCGCACCCGGTCGCTCGCCGCCGCGCTGGGGGTCACCGTCACCGGACGGGTGGTCAGCTTCTACGACCAGGTGGAGTCCGCCCGGACCCCGGCGCTGGTCGCCGACATCGCGGCGGGGCGGACGGTGCTGCTGGTCACCGACGCCGGAATGCCGTCCGTCAGCGATCCCGGCTACCGGCTGGTGGCGGCGTGCGTCGCGGCCGGGCTCCCCGTCACGTGCCTGCCCGGCCCCTCCGCAGTGACCACCGCTCTCGCGCTGTCCGCACTGCCGGTCGAGAGGTTCTGCTTCGAAGGCTTCCCGCCGCGCAAGGCCGGCGCCCGCCGCGCGTGGCTGCAGACCTTGACCGCCGAGCCGCGCGCGGTGGTGTTCTTCGAGGCCCCGCACCGCCTCGCCGCGTGCCTCGCCGACGCGGTCGACGTGCTCGGCGGGCAGCGGCGCGCCGCGGTGTGCCGGGAACTGACCAAGACCTACGAGGAGGTACGCCGCGGCACGCTGGCGGAGTTGGCGCAGTGGGCCGCCGAGAGTGCCCGCGGCGAGATCACCGTCGTGCTCGAGGGCGCTTCGGCGCAGGTGGCGGAGCCTGCCGACCTGGTCGACGCGGTCGAACAGCTCGTGGCGGACGGAGTGCGGCTGAAGGACGCGTGCGCCCAGGTCGCGACCGCCGGGGTGTCCAAACGCGAACTGTACGACGCGGTACTGGCCGCGCGGCAGGACGAGTCGTCGTCGTAGACTCTGCCCCTTACCGCGCAGCAGGAGGTACGGATGGAGTCGGTGAACGAATTCCTCGTCGAGGTCGCGTCGGTGGTGTGGGGCCCGTACATGCTCATACCGCTGCTGCTGGGCACCGGCGTGATCCTGACGGTGCGGCTGCGGGGGGTGCAGTTCCGCAAGCTGTGGCCGGCCCTGCGGCTGGGGCTGATCATCCGCAAGGACCCGGACGCCACCGAAGGTGACATCTCCCAGTACCAGGCACTGACGACCGCCCTGGCCGCCACCGTGGGCGTCGGCAACATCGCCGGCGTCGCCACCGCCATCTACTTCGGCGGGCCGGGAGCCCTGTTCTGGATGTGGATCACCGGCCTCGTCGGCATGGCCAGCAAGTACTCCGAGGCGTTCCTCGGAGTCAAGTACCGCGTCACCGACGCCAAGGGCGAGCAGTCCGGCGGCCCGCAGTACTACCTGGCCCGTGCCATCCCCAACAAGTTCGGTCTGGTGCTGAGCCTGATGTTCGCGGTGTTCGCGGTGCTCGCCAGCTTCGGCATCGGCAACATGACGCAGGCCAACACCGTCGCCACCCAGATGGACTCCACGTTCGGGGTGCCCACCTGGCTGTCCGGCGTCGTCATGACGGTGCTCGCCGCCGCGGTGCTGCTCGGCGGCATCAAGTCCATCGGCAAGGTCACCGCCGGGTTCGTGCCCGCGATGATCCTGCTGTACGTCGGCGCCGGGATCATCGTCCTCGCGGTCAACATCACCGACATCCCCGAGGCGTTCGCCCTGGTGTTCTCCGACGCGTTCACCGGCACCGCCGCAACGGGTGGCTTCATCGGCTCGGTGTTCATGATCGCCCTGCGCTACGGCGTGGCCCGCGGCATCTTCTCCAACGAGTCCGGCATGGGCAGCGCCGCTATCGCCGCCGCCGCGGCGCAGACCACCCACCCGGTCCGGCAGGGCCTGGTGTCGATGACCCAGACCTTCATCGACACGATCATCGTCGTGACCTTCACGGGCATGGTCATCATCACCACGGGCGCGTGGAAGTCCGGTGAGCAGGGCGCGGCGATGACCTCGCTCGCGTTCTCGGACGGTCTCGGCGGTGACTGGGGCAGCTGGATCGTCACGATCTCCGTGGTCTTCTTCGCCTTCTCGACGATCCTCGGCTGGTCGTACTACGGCGACCGCTGCGTCGAGCGTCTCGTCGGCCGGGGCGGCGTGCTCCCGTACCGGGCGGTCTTCGTGCTGGTCGTCTACATCGGCGCCACCACCGAACTCGAAGTGGTGTGGAACTTCTCCGATGTGATGAACGGTCTGATGGCACTGCCCAACCTGGTCGGGCTGCTCATCCTGTCGGGCCTCATCGCCCGCGAGACGAAGGAGTACCTCGCCCGGGATCCGTACCTGCTCGGCGAGAAGGACAGCCGCACGCCGACGCGGTAGCCGCGTTCGGGCGCTACGGGGCGGCCGTGGAGAGCGCCAGGATCAGCAGTACGGCCACCGCGACGATCAGGGCCGCGACCAGAGTGGGTGGGACCCCGTGGACGATCCGGTCGACGAGCTTGTACACGATCCCTCGGTTCGGGTCGGGGGCTGCCATCCCTCCGCATCGGGCGGAACCACCCCTCGTCGGGTTCCGGCCGGTGCGGAGGTGCAGCGCTTCGCGGGGGTATCCCGCTCGGAGACCACTCTGTCGGGTACTTCCGGGGCGACCAACCGGTTCGCTGCCCGCTCGCGCTATCATCCCAGGTCAGGGCCGGTGAGGAATTTTTCCGCAGCGGACATCAGGTGGCGCGGAACAGGAGGATGCCGGAGATGGAACCGGCCGACGAGCGGACCGCGGCGGAGCCCCGGCAGCTGTTCGCCGACCAGCTCCGGACGCTGTTCGCGGCGGCGGGACGCCCCGCCCTCAAGAAGGTCGCCTCCGAGGCCTCGGGCGTCGCTCGTTCCGTAGGCAGCGAGCGCACAGTCTCCGTGCAGCGGATCAGCGACTGGCGATCCGGTGCCCGGGTACCCGCCACATTCGAGACGGTCCGTCCGGTCCTGGTGGTGCTGATCCGCTCCGCCCGGGCCCTGCACGCGCAGCCGCCCACGCCCGGCCTCTACTCGATCAAGCAGTGGGAGCGGTGGTGGGAACACGCCCGGGGACCTGCCGGGCGGGCCCGGGTGGAGTCCACCGAGCCGCCCGCCGCGGCACTGCCCCCCGGCGTGCGGCCGTACCGGGGCCTCGAGACGTACCGCGATCGGGACGCGCAGCTGTTCTTCGGCCGGACCCGGAGCGTGCGCGAACTCGCCGAGACCGTCGTCGCCGCCCACGGTCACGGCATCGTGGTGGTGACCGGTGCCTCCGGCGTCGGCAAGTCCTCCCTCGTGCAGGCCGGCCTGGTCCCGGAACTGTGCCGTGACCACCGCTGGCGGCCGGTGGTCCTGACCCCGGGACCGCACCCGGTGGCGCAGCTCGTCGAGTGCGTACCCGAACTCGCCGACATCTCGAATGCGGACGAGCCGGCCGCGGTGGCTCGGCTGCGCGCCGCCGCCGCCCGAGAGGGCAGCGCGGGCCTGCTGATCGTCGTCGACCAGATCGAGGAGCTGTTCACCCACTGCGAGGATGCGGCCGAACGCTCGGCATTCCTGGCGCTGCTCGAGCGGGCCGCGACCGTCGGCGACGGCGATACACCGATCTCGGTGGTGGCCACGCTGCGATCGGACTTCTACGAGCGAGCGGTGACCTATCCCGTGCTGGCCCGGGCGCTGGAGCGGCACAGCAAGACGGTCCAGCCCCTGACCCGGGACGACCTGGTCGAGGTGATCACCGCGCCGGCGCGGCTACTCGGCCTGCGGTTCGAGCCGGGCCTGGTCGAACTGATCCTGCACGACCTCGGTGTACTGACCGACGACGACGTCGGCGGGGCCGAACTGCCCCTGCTGTCGCATCTGCTCGACGCCCTGTGGGAACGCCGGCGCGGCGGTCACCTGACCGTAGCCGGGTACCGCGCTACCGGCGGGGTGCGCGGATCGATCGCGGCGGGCGCGGAACGTGCGTGGGGAGAGCTCGACGACCGTGGCCGCCGACTCGCGCGCGCGATGCTCGTCCATCTCGTCTACGTGACCGGCACCGGCACCGACGTGAAGATCCGGCGCCCACTGGATCGGCTGCTCGCCGTCGCCGGAGACGACGCCGAGGCGGGGCGCCGGGTGATCGACCACTTCGTCACCGCCCGCGTCCTCGTCGTCGACGACGGCAGCGTCGAGCTGGTCCACGACACGGTGATCGACGCCTGGCCGCGCCTGAAGTCGTGGATCCGGGCCGACCGTTCGTACGCCGCGCTGCGCCAGCAGATCGAGGCGGACGCGGCGAGCTGGGTCGCGGCCCGCCGGCACGCGGACCTGCTGTACCAGCGGGGCCGGATGGACCTCGTCGCCGAGCACGAGGACCGGGAGCTCGTGGGGCAGACCCCGGCCGGCGGCGTCGAGGCCGCGCTCAGCCCGACCGCGGTGGCTTTCCTCCAGGAGTCGCGGCGGCAGATCCGTCGCCGGACCCGCGTCCGCAACGGGGCCGTCGCCGCCCTCGTGCTCTCCACCGTCGTCGCGGTGGTGATGGGGACGCTGGCCTGGGCGGGCAAGAGCCGCGCCGAGGCCGAGCGCAGCGCCGCCCAGTTCCAGCAGGTCGTCGCGCTCGCCGACTCGATGCGGGAGCGGGACCCGTCCACCGCGGCCCATCTGGCGCTCGCGGCGTGGCGCCTGCGTCCGGACAGCGAGGTCGCGTACTCGCGGCTCGTCGCGACCGAGCAGATGCCGCTGGCCCTGCCACTGGACGGCCACCGCGGTCCCGTCTACGGGCTGGCGATCGCCCCGGACGGTACGACCCTGGCCTCGGCGAGCGACGACGGCAGCGTGCGGCTGTGGGATCTGTCCGACCGGGCCGCTCCGCGGCCGCTCGGTGCGCTGGTGTCCGACGAGCCCGAGTATCTGGCCTCGGTCTCCTTCAGCCCGGACGGCACCCTGCTCGCGGCCGGCGGGGCGTCAGGCGCGGTATGGATCTGGGACGTCACCGACCGGGACCGGCCCGTCGCGCTGCTCACCGCCGAGGTGTTCGTGCCGGAGGTCGTCCACAACGTGCGCTTCGGTCCGGACGGCCGGTCGCTCGCGGTGCCGTACGACAACGGATCGGTCGTGCTCGTCGACACGAGCGAGCCCCGGACGCGGGGATTTCCCCGCACCGTCCTGCCCGCGCACGGCGCGGCGGTGCGGACCGTGGCGTTCCACCCCGGCGGCACCGTGCTGGCCACGTCGAGCGACGATCGGTCGGTGCGGTTGTGGGATGTGACCGACCCGGCCGCCGCCGTGCCCGTCGGCGGCGCGCTGACCGGTTTCCGCGACGTGGCGCACTCCGTCGCGTTCGCCCCCGACGGCCGGACTCTCGCGGTCAGCAGCGACGACGGCGTCCTCACGATGTTCGACACCACGGACCCGGCGGCGGTGCACCCGACCGGACCACCCGTGCAGGCACACACCGGCGGGGTGTGGACCGTCGCGTTCGCACCCGACGGCCGCACCCTCGCGAGCGCATCGTGGGACGGAACCGCGAAGCTGTGGGCGCTCGACCCGAGGACGCGGACGATCGACGAGATGCGACCGGCTCTCGCAGGCAACGGCGGTGGCGTCCCCGCGCTCGCGTTCACCCCCGACGGCACCGCGCTGGTCACCGGCGGCCACGACGGCAACATCCGGATCTGGACGCTGCCGCGCGGGCGCGTCGCGGTCGCGGACTCTGCGCTGACGCTGCCCGCGTTCGACCGTGCCGGCTCGGTCGTCGCCACGGGCGGGTACAACTCCGCCGTGCCGCTGTGGCGGATCGACTCCGACGGGCGCTGGGCGCCGCTCGGTCTCGTGCATCGTCCCCGACCGGTGGGCGGCGCGGTGACCACCGCGTTGTCGCCCTCCGCCGCGACTCTGGTCACCGCGTCGACTACCGACGGCGAGATCCACCTGTGGGATGTCCGCGACCCTGCGGCCCCGCGGCTGTGGGCGGACCCGATCGTGACCGAGACGCGGTTCACGTCCGAACTCGCCTTCGGTCCAGGGGACACCACCCTCGTCACCGGCCACGACGACCACTCCCTCGTGCTGTGGGACGTGTCGGATCCGGCTCGTCCGGTGAGCCGGGGAGCACCACTGCGGGGCCCGACGAATCTCGTGCGGGCGGCCGCGTTCACGCCGGACGGCCGGCACCTGGTCGCGACCAGTGCGGACGGCTCGCTCTACGCGTGGGACGTCACCGATCCGTCCGCCCCCGTCGCGGTGCCGGTGTCGGACGGTCACACCGGCGGCGTCAACGCCCTCGCGTTCAGCGCCGACGGCAACGTCCTCGCCACCGGCAGCGACGACCACACGGTCCGCGTGTGGGACCGAGGATCCGACGGATCGTTCACCGTCCGGCCCGACGCGCTGCGCGGGCACACCGGCACCGTCTACTCGGTGTCCGTCACCCCGAACGGCAGCGAGGTGGTCAGCGGCGGTGACGACGGCACGGTGCGGCTGTGGCACGTCGCCGATCCGGAGCGCATGCACCCGGTGGGCGGTCCGATCACCGAGATGGGTGTCGGGCGGTGGCAGGTCGGCTTCCTGCCGGGCAGCAACGCCGTGATCGCGGGAGGCGGCGACGGAATGGTGCGCACCTGGAGCCTGGACGTCGGGTCGATCGTCGCGCGGATCTGCGCCTCGACGACGGGCCGGATCACCGAGATGTTGCCACAGTCCGATCTGCCGGTGGCGGGCCGGACGGTGTGCGAGGGCTGAGCGCCAGGATGCTGGCGGCCTTGTCGAGGCACTCCTGCCATTCGGCATCCGGATCGGAATCGATGGTGATGCCGCCGCCGACGCCGAGCCCGCACGAGCCCGGCGTGTCCGCGTCCCCGCGGCCGAACTCGACGGTGCGGATCGCCACGTTCAGTTCCACCCCGGCGACGGGACTGGCCATGCCCACCGTGCCGCAGTACATGCCCCGCGGGTACGGCTCCCAGACCTGCAGGAACTCCCGCGCCCGGAGCTTGGGGCAGCCGGTCACCGACGCCGGCGGGAATGCTGCCTCGAGCAACCGCACGGTGTCCACCCCGGCCCGCAACGAGGCCGCGACGGTGGACACCAGGTGCCAGACCCCGGGGGCCGGGTGCACCCCGAGCAGTTCCGGCACGGTGACGCTCCCGGTCTCGGCTACCCGCCCGAGGTCGTTGCGCACGAGGTCCACGATCATCACGTTCTCCGCGACGTCCTTGACGGACGCGCGCAACAGGGCCGGATCGGCGCCGATCGGGAGCGTGCCCTTGATCGGGCTCGATGTGACCCGGTCGTCGTGGCGCGCGAGGAACAACTCCGGTGACAGGGACGCGACCGCACCCCAGTCGCCCGCGACGTACGCGGCCCGGGCCGGTGCGGTGCGCTCGATCCCGTCGGCGAAGAAGTGCAGCGGACTGCCCGACCAGGCACCGGTGAAGCGAGTGCACACGCACGCCTGGTAGACCTCGCCGGCCCGGATCGCCTCGAGGCACTGCTGCACGCCGCGACGGTGGGTGTCGCGATCGGGCGCGGTCCAGTCGATGCGCCACGGTGCCCGCGCGGCGGTTTCGGGCGACTCGCGGACGACGGCGGCGAGCCCGGCCGGGCACGCCGCGTCGGTGAGGCTCTCGTACCACCAGCAGCCGTCGTGGTCGAGCCGCAGCACGGTGTCCGTCCATCCTCCGGCCGCACGCGGCAGCGCCGGGTGGGTGGGCGCGCGGTCCGGATACGCGAGACAGCCGATCCACCCTCCACCGACGACCGGTTCGTCGCGGCCCGGTTCGTCGCGGCCCCGGGCCGAGCGGCTCCGCAGGACGAAGGCATCGGCCGGCGGGGTGGCGACGGCACGGACGTGGGGCGCGAGGACCGCCGCCGCGCCGAACCACGTTCCGGTCAGTGCGGCCGGTGGAGGGGTGCCTGCCGCCTCGGCCCGGGCGCCCAGCAGTCGCAGCACCTGCGCCGGACTGCCCCCGGGACCGAGCCGTTCCATCCGCATGGGCACAGCTTCCCACGCGGCCCCGGGACGGACCGAATCCCGCCGGGCGGTCAGCGGACGAGCGGCATCACCCGCTCCGCCGCACCGAGCTTGTCCGGGTTCCGCACCACATACAGGCCGGTGACCAGGCCCGCGTCCATCTCGACCAGCATGACCAGATCGAGTCGCTCGCCCGAGTACACGGCCAGCGCGGGCAGGCCGTTGAACGCGGCGAACTCCACTCGCATGTCGGGCAGCGGCCTGCGGCTCAGGCCGCTAAGCACGCGTGCGACCTTCCGCGCTCCGGACACCGGAACCCGCGCGGCCGTCACCTTGCCGCCACCGTCGGCGACGTAGACGACATCCGGCGCGAGTACCGCCATGAGTGCCTCCACATCGCCGCCGGCAGCGGCGGACAGCAACTCCGCCACTACCCGGCGCGCCTGCTCGTCGGACGCGACGTACCGCCGGCGTCGCGCCTGTACGTGGCTGCGGGCGCGGTGCGCGATCTGCCGCACCGTCGCCTCCTGCCTGCCGACGGCCGCGGCGATCTGGGCGTGGTCGAAGCCGAACACCTCGCGCAGCACGAACACTGCCCGTTCGAGCGGGCCGAGGGTCTCGAGCACCAGCATCATCGCCATCGACACCGATTCGGCGAGCAGCACGTCCTCGGCGGCATCGGGGGCGGTCCGCACCGGTTCGGGCAGCCACGGCCCGACGTAGTCCTCCCGGCGCCGCTGCGCCGTGCGCAGCGAGTTCAGCGCCTGCCGGGTGACCACGCGGCTCAGATAGGCCCGCGGGTTCGCCACCTCGTCGAGCTCCACCTCGGCCCAGCGCAGGTAGCTGTCCTGCAGGATGTCCTCGCTGTCGGCGACGCTGCCGGTGATCTCGTACG
The DNA here is from genome assembly GCF_047782815.1 of Rhodococcus indonesiensis. Lineage (NCBI taxonomy): Bacteria > Bacillati > Actinomycetota > Actinomycetes > Mycobacteriales > Nocardiaceae > Rhodococcus > Rhodococcus indonesiensis. Next base: position 1,354,358 of record NZ_CP180630.1, read on the forward strand.
CGATGCCGAACAGCAGGCCCCGATGCCGGGTGAACAGTTCGTCGTGCGTCGTCTCGCCGGGTGTCATGTCGCCGGGTGTCATGTCGCCGTGCGTCATCGACGGACCACGAGCGGCTCGGGCGTGGGCGCCGGTCCCTTCGGGAACGGGTAGCTGTGTCCTCGCGCCTGTCGTCGCAACATCCACACCGTCCCGCGCACCACCGTCTCCTTGCCGAACGCCCCCAACGTACCGCGCAACGCGAAGCTGCGGGCCGTGTCGTCCGGGCGGGTGCGCTGCACGACGCCGGAGGCGCGACCCAGCGAGATGCACTGCGCCGCGAACCCCAGCGACAGCGGCTGCGGATCCGTGCCCGTCAGCAGCGCCCAGGTGGTGTCGGCGCCGTGGGCGCCGAGCGGCAGCGCCGCCTGGCAGCTCATCCGGATGTGATCCTGACCGTCGACGGTCACGGCGTCGCCCACGCCCACGACGTTCGCTCCGTCCGCGCTCCGCAGGGTCGCGTCGACCCGCAGCCGGCCGGCGTCGTCGACCGGCAGGCCACTGCGCCGGGCCAGGTCGGGCACCGTGAAGCCGCCTGCCCAGATCGTGAGTTCGGCCGGTATCGCGTCGCCGTCGGCGAGCAGCACCGCGTCGTCCTCGACGGCGACGACCCGGCCCGGCCGGATCCGGACGCCGAGCCGTCGCAGCCGCGCGGCGACGAACCGCCGGGTGGCCCCGGGCAGATGTGCGACGGGATCCCCGACGAGGGTGCAGGTCAGGCGGGGATGTGCCTCGGCGATCTCGGCGGCCGTTTCGACGCCGGTGAGTCCGCCCCCGACGATCACCACGTCCGCCCCGTCCTGGAGTTCCCCGAGCGCGGCGGCCGTGTCCAAAGCGCGTTCGAACTCGGTCGTCGAGTGCAGCCGGTCGGCGCCCGGGATCGCAGGCGCGGCGGCGCCACTGCCGACGGCGTAGACGGCGATGCGGAACGGCAGCGCCGTCCCGTCCGCGAGCAGCACCCGATCCCTACCGATGTGCACCGCGGTGCCGAGGTGCACGGCTGCCGCCGAATGCAGCACGTCGGCGAGGTCGTGCGTGGCCCCGCCGGAGCCGGCCGCGAGCTGATGCAGCCGCACCCTCTCGACGAACACCGGTCGCGGCGCGACGACCGTCACCGATACCTCCGGATGCGCGGCGAGCAGACGGTTCGCTGCCATCACTCCCGCGTACCCGGCTCCGAGTACCACCACGTCGGTTGCCATCCTGATCACCCCTTCTGTTGTCGACGATGTCCGCGGTCGTAGATGGGACACCGGCCGGCCCGGGAACGTGACAGGCGGTGGCAGTGCTCACCCGGGCGGGGGTGCGAGGAAGGCGGTCTCGGCGGCGTCGCGGCCGGCGAACCACCCCTCGGCATCGACGCTGCGCGTGCGGGTCGACCGGGTCGTCGGAAACAGCCGGCGGAACTCCGCGTCCACGGCCTCGGAGCGACGGGCCAGCAGCGGCGCGAGTTGCGTGACGGACATACTCGCGTCGGCCGCGGCGGCCGCGGTGGCACCTGCGTCGGCCTGCCGTAAACGTTCGCCGATCCGGTATGCGTACCCAGTCAGGAAGGCACGGCGGAACGCCGTCGCCGCACCGCCGGTGCGGCCCTCTGGTCCGGCGGCGCGTACGGCCCGGGCGGCCTGCACCGACAGCGACGCGAACAGCACTTCGACCTGCTGCAGGTCGACCTCGGCCCCGACGATCGTGGCGATTCCGACCTTGGTGAACCACACCGTGCGCGTGCGGTTCGCGTTCCCGATCGCGGTGAGCAGCAGCACCTTCTCCTTCGCGTACGGATTGTCGACGTGCACGCGGCGCCCGCGCGTGGTGTCCGCGCCGGCGCGGGTGACCAGGGCCGTGCCGATCGCGTACCGGGTCATCAGTTCCTGGGCCTTGGCGGTGAGGGTCTCGGCCTCCTCCGGATAGTTCGTGGACTCGGCCTTCGCCAGGAGGCCGCGGATCCGTGCGAGCATCCTCGGATCCGGGGTCGCGGCCTCGCCGGCCGCAGGCACCGGTCGCAGCGGCGGCCACTGCGAGGGCAGCGGCAGGAGTGGGGCGAACTGCGGCAGGTACTTCCAGGCGAACGCCAGCCCCATCACCTGGAAGCGGGACAGGCCGGGCAGCTCGCGCAGCAGTTCCGCGCCCAACCGTCGTGCGGGCGCATCGGGTGGCACCCGATCGGCGATCCGCGCGGCCGAGGGGCAGCGCTGCGCGATCGCGCCGAGTTGGCCCACCCAGTCGAGCGGTGCCCGGTCGGCCGCGCCACTGCGGCGGGCGTCGAACAGCACCGCGGCGGCCGCCAGCGGAACGTCCGTGGTGTCACCGGAGCGGGCCGTCACGTGCAGCACGTCGACCGGTTGCCAGCCGCACTCGTACGCGGCGCCCAGTTCGTCGAGAAGCGGCCGGATCCCGAGGTGAAAGGCCTCCTCGGATGCGCCGGACCCGCCGGCCGCCTGTCGAAAGTGTGTTCTATATCGCCCCATGCGCGGAGTGTGCACGAGGCCACCGACAGGCGGCGTGACGCGCTATTCGTACCGCGGGAACACCGGGGCCGGAGCCGGCAACTGCGTGCCCGGCGCGAGGCGCGTGGCGATGTCCGCGAACTGCCGCGCCTGCGGATCCTGCCCCACCAGATCCAGGATCTTCGCGGCGGAGTCCGGCATCACCGGCTGCACGAGCAGGCCGACGATCCGCACGACCTCGAGCGTCACGTACAGCACCGTGGCCATCCGGGCCGGGTCGGTCTTGCGCAGCACCCACGGCGCCTGGGCGGAGAAGTACCGGTTCGTCTCGCCGAGGACGTGCCAGATCGACTCGAGGGCCAGGTGCAACGCCTGCACGTCGAACTCGGCGCGGACCTTGTCGAGCAGCGCGTCCGCCTGCGCGAGCAGCGCTCGGTCGTCCTCGGTGAACTCACCGGGGTCCGGCACCACACCGTCGAGGTTCTTGGCGACCATCGTCAGCGAGCGCTGCGCCAGGTTGCCGAGTTCGTTCGCCAGGTCCGCGTTGATGCGGGTCACGATCGCCTCGTGGCTGTAGCTGCCATCCTGGCCGTAGGAGATCTCCCGCAGCAGGAAGAAGCGCAGCGGATCGAGACCGTACTGTTCGACCATCTCGAGCGGGTCGACGACGTTGCCGACCGACTTGGACATCTTCTCGCCCTTGTTGAACAGGAAGCCGTGCACGAACACCCGCTCGGGCAGCTCGATCCCGGCCGACATCAAGAACGCCGGCCAGTACACGGTGTGGAAGCGGGTGATGTCCTTGCCGATGATGTGCAGGTTCGCGGGCCAGTAGCGGCGGAACGACTCCGACCCGGTGTCGGGGAAACCCGCACCGGTCAGGTAGTTGGTGAGCGCGTCGACCCACACGTACATCACGTGATCGGGATGGTCCGGCACCGGCACGCCCCAGTCGAAGGTGGTGCGGGAGATCGACAGATCCTTCAGTCCGCCCGAGACGAAGCTGACGATCTCGTTGCGCCGGGTGGCAGGCGCGATGAAGTCCGGCCGTTCTTCGTACAGCTTCAGCAGCTTGTCCTGATACGCCGAGAGCCGGAAGAAGTACGTCGACTCCTCCGTCCACTCCACGGGGGTCCCGGACTCGGTCGCGATACGCGAGCCGTCCTCGAGCGCGGTCGTCTCGGCCTCCGCGTAGAACGCCTCGTCGCGAACGGAGTACCACCCCGAGTAGGTGTCGAGGTAGATGTCGCCGTTGTCGGCCATCCGCTGCCAGATCGCCTTGCTCGCCTCGAGGTGGTCGGCGTCCGTGGTGCGGATGAACCGGTCGAAGGAGATGTTCAGCGACTTGTCCATGGCCTCGAACACGCCGGAGTTGCGGGCCGCGAGGTCCCGCACGTCCAGGCCCTCCTTCGCCGCCGTCTGCTGCATCTTCAGGCCGTGCTCGTCGGTGCCGGTCAGGAAGTACACGTCGAAGCCGTCGAGGCGCTTGAACCGGGCGATCGCGTCCGAGGAGATGTACTCGTAGGCGTGGCCGATGTGCGGTGCGCCGTTCGGATATGCGATCGCGGTCGTCAGATAGAACGGCGGGCGGGAGGCGGCAGGAGCAGTCATGGTGCGTCCACTTTATAGGTAGATAGTGTATGGGCCGTGAGCCGAACCCGTCCCGCGCCCGAGCCTCCGCAGCCGCTCTCGCCTCTCGTCGACGCCCACACGCACCTCGACGCGTGCGGCGCCCACGATGCCGAGTCGGTGGCGGCCGTCCTCGACCGGGCGGCGGCGGTGGGCGTCGGACGCGTCGTCACCGTCGCCGACGACATCGCCGCAGCCCGCTTCGCCGTCGACGCCGCGCACTGGGACCCACGGGTCTACGCTGCCGTGGCGCTCCACCCCACCCGGGCGAACGCGCTCGACGACGCCGCGCGCGCCGAGATCGAGAAGCTCGCCGCCGACCCGCGTGTCGTCGCGGTGGGGGAGACCGGCCTCGACCTGTACTGGCCCGGCAAGCTCGACGGCTGCGCCGACCCGCTCGAGCAGGAGGACGCGTTCCGCTGGCACATCGACCTGGCCAAACGGCTCGGCAAGACCCTGATGATCCACAATCGTGACGCCGATGCCGAGTTGCTGCGCGTGCTGCACGACGAGGGCGCGCCGGAGACGGTGATCTTCCACTGCTTCTCGTCGGACGCGGAGATGGCGCGGGCCTGCGTCGACGCCGGCTACCTGCTCAGCTTCTCCGGGACGGTGAGCTTCAAGAACGCGAAGGCGCTGCGTGCCGCCGCCCCGTTGGTGCCGCCCGAGCTGGTGCTCGTGGAGACCGATGCTCCCTTCCTGACGCCCCATCCGTTCCGCGGGGCCCCCAACGAGCCGTACTGCCTGCCCTACACGGTTCGGGCGCTGGCGGAGGTGCGCGGTGCGGACCCGGCCGAGCTGGCCGCTACGACCACCGCGAATGCCGAACGGGTCTACGGACTTTCGTAACGGTGTCCCCGTTCCGAGGCGCCCGGAGCGGGTGGCCGGGACAATGGGTGGCATGCACAGTTTCGTCTACAACGCTCAGCCGTCACGGGTGGTCTTCGGTCCGGGAACCGCGGCGCGGGTCGCCGACGAGGTGCGCCGCCTCGATCGCTCGCGGGTCCTGCTGCTCGGCGGCGAACACGTCCGTCCGCAGGCCGAGCTGGTCGAGAAGGCCCTCGGGGGCCTACAGGTCGCCCGGTTCGACGGGGCCGTCATGCACACCCCCGTGGCGGTCACCGAGAAGGTGCTGGGCCTGGTCTCCGAGCACGACATCGACGCCGTCGTCGCCGTGGGCGGAGGATCGACGACGGGGCTGTCGAAGGCGATCGCGGTGCGCACAGGCGTGGACCAGGTGATCCTGCCGACTACCTACGCCGGATCCGAGGTGACTCCCGTCCTCGGGGAGACCGCGGACGGTGTGAAGACCACGCACTCGTCGCCGGCCATCCTGCCCGAGACCGTCATCTACGACGTCGAGTTCACCCTGTCGATGCCGATCCCGATGGCACTGACCAGCGCGATCAACGCGATGGCGCATGCCGTGGAGGCGTTGTACGCCGAGCACGCCAACCCGATCATCGACACGCTGGCGCTCGAGGCGATCCGCGCGATCGCCCGGGGTGTGCCGGTCCTGGGTGCCGATGCCGCGGACCGCGAGGGACGCTCGGACCTGCTGCTCGCGGCGTGGCTGGCCGGCACCTGCCTGAGCGCGGGGGGAATGGGCTTGCACCACAAGCTGTGCCACGTCCTGGGCGGCAGTTTCGACCTGCCGCACGCGGCGACGCACACCGTGGTGCTGCCGCACGTGATGGCGTTCAACGCGCCGTCGGTGCCGGCCGTGATGATCCGCATCGCCGATGCCCTCGGCACGCCCACCGCTCCGGCCGGGGTCTTCGACCTGGTGGCAGCCGCGGGTGGTCCGACGACACTGGCCGAACTGGGGATGTCCGAGGGGGACCTGGACGAGGCGGCACACCTGGCCACCGAACGGCAGTACCCCAACCCGCGCGAGGTGACCCGGGTGGGGGTGCGGCGCCTGCTGGGCGATGCCTACGCCGGGATCCGTCCCGAGTGAGGGTGCCCCTCGGTGGCATTGGTGAGGGTGCCCCTCGGTGGCATCGGTGAGGGTGCCCCTCGGTGGCATCGGTGAGGGTGCCCCTCGGTGGCATTGGTGAGGGTGCCCCTCGGTGGCATTGGTGAGGGTGCCCCTCGGTGGCATTGGTGAGGGTGCCCCTCGGGGCCCTGTCCAGGCGCTTCCTCAGTGGGTGGGGGGATTGCGGCGCGGCCGGATCCGGGCGTTGGGCAGCGCCGGTGCGGGTAGCCGCGCCACCTTCCCGGTGTAGCCCTCGACCCGGCCGAAGCGTTCTCCCTCGCGCTGCCACTCGTCGCGGAACGCGACGATCTCGTCGTGGCTGCGACCGACGAAGTTCCACCACATGACGATCTCCTCCCCGAACGGCGTACCGCCGAGCAGCACGGCGCGTGCGGGTTCGTCGGTGAGATTCGTCAGCGAAAGCGTGGAGACCCCGGTGCCGACGTAGCCGAGCGCGGAACGGGTCAGAACGGTGCCGGCGAGCCGGACGCTGCCGGTGTCGACGAGCAGTCCGTGCTCGAACTCGGGATCGACGGCCAGTTCGACGCTCGCGCCCGGGTCGAGGGTGATCTCGGCGCCGAGCAGCGGGGTGAAGGTGGGCACGGGCGACGTGGACCCGGCGAGGGAGCCGAGGAAGACGGCGACGGTCGCGCCCGCGATCCGGACCGGTTCGGGCACGTAGTGCCGGAAGTCGCGGGGGGCGTCACGGTGCGCGTCGGGCAGGGCCACCCACAGTTGGACGCCGTGCAGGACCGTCGTGGCGGGCGTGGAGACCTCCGAATGGGCGATGCCGTGGCCGCCCGTCATGAGATTGAGTTCGCCGGGACGGACGAACGCGTGCTTGCCGAGGCTGTCGCGGTGCTCGATCTCGCCGGCGAACAGCCAGCTCACCGTCTGCAGGCCGGTGTGCGGGTGCGGCGCGACGTCCATTCCGCCGGTGGCGGCGACGTCGTCGGGCCCGTAGTGGTCGGCGAAGCACCAGGCTCCGACGAGGGACCGGGCGCGCTGCGGCAGCGTTCGGCGGACCGGCATCGCGCGCGGGCCGCCGAGCGGAACCTCACGGGAAGTGATGATCTGCACACGGGTGGGTGCCGGCTCGGATTCGCAGACGATCTCGGTGGGCTCGGCGTCGACGTTGCTCATCTACAAGACCTTGCTTCCGTACATCTCGCCGAGGGGATCGGCGATGAGTTCGATGCGGGCACCGTCGGGGTCGCGGAAGTACAGGGAGACCTCGCTGTGTTCGACGAGGTCGACGCCGGCCTCGGTCAGTTTGGTGCGCAAGTGTTCCCAGCGGCCCGGCTCGACGCTGATCGCGATGTGGTGCAGCCCGCCGAGGACCTCCTGGTAGGGGCCGACGTCGAGCCCGGGAAAGTCGAAGAAGGCCAGCAGGTTTCCGTTTCCGATGTCGAAGAAGAAGTGCGACGAACCGGGGTAGTCGCGGTTCTCGATCAACTCGGTGAGCGGGAACTCGAGCACGTCCTGGTAGAAGCGCACCGTGCGCTCGACGTCGCTGCTGACGAGTGCGGTGTGGTGCAACCCGCGCGCCGACGACGCGGGTCGTTCGCCGACGGGCCGGAGGTATCGGGTGCGGAGTTCTTCCCGCAGCGTCGCGGAGCGGCGGCTGCGTTCCTCTTCCACGCTGGTGCTCACGATGGGGCTCCTTCGACCGGTGGTTGCGCCTTCGGTGAGAAGCATACCCCCTGTGGTTGAGCAATCAACTACTTTGCGGGTAGTCACGGAGTGGTAGCCGATCGTTTAAGTTGAACCTTCAACCTTGCGTCGCTACCGTAGGGGCGGCTTCGATCGAAGGACGAGCCCCCACCGCCCGCACCGAAAGGTCACCCCCATGAACAACCCCGCCCTGCGCAACGTCGGGCTGCTCGTCGCCCGAGTGGTCCTCGGGATCGTCTTCCTGGCCCACGGGCTGCAGAAGGTGAACCAGGGATACTCCGCCACCAAGGCCGGATTCGAGGGCATGGACGTGCCCGTGCCCGCACTGTCCGCCTTCTACGCCACCTGGGTGGAGACACTCGGTGGCATCGCCCTGATCATCGGCCTGCTCGTGCCGGTCTTCGGTGTCCTGCTGCTGGTGAACATGCTCGGTGCGTTCTTCTTCGTCCACATCGGCAACGGCATCTACGTCACCGACGGCGGATGGGAGCTCGTCGGGGCGCTCGGCGCGGGAGCGTTGGTTCTCGCGGTCGTCGGTGCCGGCGCGTACAGCGTCGACGCCCTGCTCGGCCGCCGGGTGCGGTTCCTGCAGACCGCGTAGCCGTGGGTGAGGGCCGGCGTCCGGGGGACCGGGCGCCGGGCCTCAGAGCACCTTCGCGAGGAAGTCGCGGGTCCGTTCCTGGCGGGGGCTCCCGAACAGTTCCTTCGGCGTGCCCTCCTCGAGGACGTACCCGTCGGCCATGAACAGCACCCGGTCGGCAACCTCCCGGGCGAAACCCATCTCGTGCGTAACCACGACCATGGTCATGCCCTCGGCCGCCAGGTCGCGCAGCACCTGCAGCACCTCGCCCACCATCTCCGGGTCGAGGGCGCTGGTCGCCTCGTCGAACAGCATGATGTCCGGATTCATAGCCAGCGCCCGTGCAATCGCGACGCGCTGCTTCTGCCCGCCGGACAGGTTGGCCGGCTTCGCGTCGGCCTTCTCGCTCAGCCCCACCCGGTCCAGCAGGGCGAGCCCCCGCGCCCGTGCCTCCTCCTTGGTCGCCCGCTTCGTCAGCACCGGCGCGAGCACGATGTTCTCGAGGGCCGTCATGTGCGGGAAGAGATTGAAGTGCTGGAACACCATCCCGATATGGCGGCGCACCCGGTCGATGTCGATCTTCCGGTCGGCGAGGTCGAACCCGTGCACCACCACCGAACCGGCGCTGATGTCCTCGAGCCGGTTCAGGCACCGCAGGAACGTCGACTTGCCCGAACCGGAGGGGCCGATCACGCACACCACCTCGCCGGCGAGGATGTCCACATCGATGCCCTTGAGCACCTCGTTCTCGCCGAACGACTTCTTCAGGCCGCGCACGCGGACCTTCACCTCGCGACCGTCCTCGAGCGGCTGAGCCGCGGCTGCCTCGGTCAACGGTTGATCCTTTTCTCGAGTCGGTCCGACAATTTGGTCAGCGCCATGATGACGACGAAGTAGATCACCCCGATGATCAGCCACATCTGGAACGACTGGAAGTTGCGGGCGATGATGATCCGCCCGGTCTGGGTGAGCTCGGCGATGCCGATCACCGACAGGATCGAGGTGTCCTTCAGCGTGATCACGAACTGATTGATGTACGACGGGATCATGGTGCGCACCGCCTGGGGCATGACCACCTTGCGCATCGCGGGCAGGTAGCCGATGCCGAGGCTGCGGGCGGCCTCCATCTGCCCCTTGTCCACGGACAGGATGCCGCCACGCACGATCTCGGCCATGTACGCGCCCGCGTTGAGCGAGAGTGTGATGATGCCCGCGGTGAACGCCGACATCTGAAATCCGGCCGCGGCCGGGATGCCGAAGTAGATGAAGAAGGCCTGCACCAGCAGCGGGGTGCCGCGGAAGACGTCGACGTAGGCGGTGCCGATCCCGCGCAGAACGATGTTGCGTGAGACCCGCATGAGGCCGAACAGCGCGCCGAGCACCAGCGCGATCGCGATCGAGACGACCGACAGCACGAGGGTCAGCCACAGCCCCTCGAGCAGCAGTTGCCAGGTGCTGCGGAGCAGGCCGGGGATGGAGTTGTCGGCCTGCACGGCGCCCTCGCCGAGGTAACTCTCCACGATCTCGTCGTAGCGGCCGTTGTCCCGCAGATTCTGCAGGCCCGCGTTGAACGCGGTGAGCAGCTCGGGATTGCGGCCCTTGTTCACCGCGAACCCGTAGTTCGCACCGGCCTCCTTCTCCGTGACCGTCTTCAGCCCGTTGCCCTGGGCGATGCCGTACGCCAGCACCGGGTAGTCGTCGAAGACCGCGACCGAGTTCCCAGTGCGGACCTCGTCGTACATGCTCGCCGAGTCGGCGAAGTAGACCGTGGTGAACCCGTACTCGCCCTTGATGGACTCGGCGAACGCGGCGCCCTCGGTGCCGTTCTTGACCGCGACGCGCTTGCCTGCCAGATCGGCGTACGACGCGACCTCGTCGTTGCCGGCGAGGACCGCCATCTGCACGCCGGACTCGAAGTAGGGATCCGAGAAGTCGAAGACCTGCTTGCGCTCCTCCGTGATCGACATGCCCGCGATCACGCCGTCGGCCTGGTCGGCCTGCACCGCCTGCAGGGCGGCATCGAAGCCCAGCGGACGAACCTCCACGATGAAGCCCTGGTCCTCCGCGATCTCCCGGATCAGGTCCATGTCGATGCCGACGAAGTCGCCCTGCTCGTTCTGGAATTCGAAGGGTGCAAAGGTCACGTCGGTGGCGATGACGTAGGTGCGGCCGGCGGCGGGGGACTGCGCCAGGGCCGCCGGGGTGGCAGCGAGCAGCAGCGCGCCGAGCATGCCGAGCAGGGTCAGCAGCGCCGCACTCCGCCGCGCCGGAGGACGGTGAATTCGGTCACCCAAAGTAATCTCACCTCTGTAATTCGCGCGTCGTGCGGCACGTTTTCCCGAGCGTCGAATCGACGCTAGCCCGCACCTTCGGTCGCGGCCCGCTATTGATCGAAAATTACGAATCGTCACCTGTCTCGTTACCGAGAAACTGCAGTTAGAGACGGTGCAGTTGCCGTATCAATGCCGATTCGTTACCGTGCCGTGATCGAAGTTGTCGACAGTGCAGGAATAGCCGTGTCACCTTTCACCAAGATCAACAGAGCGAAATCGCCGACGCTGTACGTGGTCGTCGCCGCGCTCTTCCTCACCCTGGCGGCCGGCGGAATCGCCGCGCTGATCCAGCACAAGGAACTCACCCTCGACGTGGACGGTGAGCACATCGCGCTCAGCACCATGAGCTCCGAGGTCGGTGACGTTCTCGCCGGCGCCGGCTACCCGGTCGGCGAGCACGACGTGGTGGCCCCGGCCGTCGACGCCGAGGTCTCGGACGGGGACACGGTGGTGCTGCGGCGGGCCCGTGAGGTGGCGTTGAGTGTCGACGGTGTCGAGCGCACGGTGTGGACGACGGCGTCGACGGTGGATGAGGCGCTGGCGCAGTTCGAGCTGGCCGCGGATGTGTACACCTCGGCGTCGCGGTCGCACCGGTTGCCGCTCGAAGGTGCCGAGCTCGACGTGGTGAGCCCGAAGACGGTGCGGTTGCTCGACGGTGGCGCTCCGGCCGTGGAGGTGCGGATGGCGGCACCGACGGTCGGGGAGTTCCTGTCCGCGCACGGTGTGGCGCTCGAGCAGGCCGATTCGGTGGTGCCCCCGGTCGACGCGGCGCTGACCGAGGGTCTCGAGATCCGCGTCACCCGCGACCGCATCGAGACCCGCATCGAGAACCAGCCGGTGCCGGCCCCCGAGCAGCGCGTCGACGACCCGAACATGCCTCAGGGCGAGACCGCCGTCGACACCCCGGGTGCTCCCGGTGAGCGCACCGTGACCCTCGATGTGCACACGATCGACGGGGTCGAGGTCGGCCGCACCGAGAAGGCCTCGACGACCCTCCGCGAGCCGGCCCCGGCCGTCGTCCGCGTCGGCACCAAGCCCGCGCCGGCCGTGCCCGCTTCCGGCCGCGCCTCCACCTGGGACGCCCTCGCGCAGTGCGAGGCCACCGGCAACTGGGCCATCAACACCGGTAACGGCTTCTACGGCGGCCTGCAGTTCACCCAGCAGACCTGGGCCGCGTTCGGCGGCACCGAGTACGCGCCGCGCGCCGACCTGGCCAGCCGCGAGCAGCAGATCGCCGTCGCCGAAAAGGTCCAGGCCGCGCAGGGCTGGGGAGCCTGGCCGTCGTGCACCAGCAAGATGGGCCTGCGGTAGGAATTCCGGCTCGTGTCCTCGGTGACGAGGATCGATGACTCACGTTCCGTGCTGTCGCACGTCGTCGCGGCGCTTCCGGTGACATTCGTCGCCGGGAGCGCCGCGACGACGCTCGTCCGGCACGAGACCGTGACGATCGACGGGGAACAGCACACCCAGGGCCGGGGAGCGTGGCCGTTCTACTCGTCCGCCCCGGCGTGAGCTAGGTTCGGCACGTGCCAGACCACTCATCCGGCGATCCCGGCTCGGCCCCTCGCGAGGGTTCCGACGTGACCGCTCGCGACGGTTCCGACGGGACCGCTCGCGACAGTTCCGACGTGACCGCTCGCGGTCGTGCCGCCCTGCTCGGCCCCGCCGAGGTGCGCGCCCTCGCGGAGGAGTTCGGCGTCCGGCCGACGAAACAACTCGGCCAGAACTTCGTGCACGATGCCAACACGGTGCGCCGCATCGTCTCCGTCGCCGGTGTCGGCCGCGACGACGTGGTCCTCGAAGTGGGCCCGGGCCTCGGCTCGCTGACGCTCGCCCTGCTCGACGTGGTCGACCGCGTCGTCGCCGTCGAGATCGATCCCAGGCTCGCCGAGCGGCTGCCCGCGACGGTCGCCGACCGCGCACCCGATCTCGCCGACCGACTCGACGTCGTCCTGAAGGACGCCATGCGGGTGCAGCCCGCCGACCTGCCGGTCGCCCCGACTGCGCTCGTCGCGAACCTGCCCTACAACGTCGCGGTCCCCGTCCTGCTGCACCTGTTCGCCGAATTCGACTCGTTGCGTACCGCTCTGGTGATGGTGCAGGCCGAGGTGGCCGACCGGCTCGCCGCCCGGCCCGGCAGCCGCGTATACGGCGTGCCCAGCGTCAAAGCCGGGTTCTTCGGCGACGTCCGTCGTGCCGGCTCGGTCGGCCGGGCCGTGTTCTGGCCGGTGCCCCAGGTGGAATCGGGACTGGTGCGCATCGACCGCTACACCGAGCCGCCGTGGCCCACGGACGAAGCGCACCGCCGCAAGGTGTTCGCCGTCGTCGATGCCGCCTTCGCGCAGCGTCGCAAGACACTGCGCGCAGCCCTGAGCGGCTGGGCCGGCTCGGCCGCCGAAGCCGAGCGTCGCCTGCTCGCCGCCGGGATCGATCCGTCGACGCGGGGCGAGAAGCTCGACGCCGCCGCCTTCGTGCGGATTGCCGGCACGTCGTGACGGCGCTGCGCAGACCGGTTCCCACGCAACGCTTGGCAGACGGGCGGATCTGTGCTCTACTGGTACACGGTCGTTAGGTAGTGTGTTCGTGGTTTACCCCTCGCACATTTTCTAGTTGCGAGCGGATGCGAAATTCCCACGGAATCCTTCTCAGCCGTCGAGTGACAGGCCCGGGCGACGTCGTGTCGTTCGACGAAACGTGAAGGCCTCGAGGCTTTCCGAGATGTATGAGGTTGAAAATGGTTGAAGGTACCGTGAAGTGGTTCAACGGCGAGAAGGGCTTCGGCTTCATTGCCCCCGCCGACGGCTCCGCGGACGTCTTCGTGCACTTCTCCGAGATCCAGGGTCGCGGCTTCCGCACCCTCGAGGAGAACCAGCGCGTGAGCTTCGAGGTCGGCCAGGGTCAGAAGGGCCCGCAGGCCACCGGCGTCACCGTCATCGGCTGACGTAGCTCGCTGCGCGTTCTTCCGGACGCGTGCATTCCCCGACGGCCTCGTGAGGTCGTCGCGGAAGAGCCGCCGGCAGAGGTGTGACAGGCAATGAAGAGGGACCGGTCCGAACGGGCCGGTCCCTCTTCGTGTCCCGATCCGACTCGTGCTCCCTGAAAAAGGGCCCGGCACAATGCAGTTTCGTGTCCCCTGCGGCGATCTCGCTAGCGGTGCGGGCGCCGATGTGATCTACTTGCACACGGTCGTTAGGTTGTGTTCGTGGTTCACCCCTCGCACATTTCTGGTTGCGAGCGGATGCGATAGCCCACACGGAATCGTTTTCTACCGTCGAGTGACAGACCCGAGCGGCGAGGTGTCGCTCGACGAGTGGGGAAGCCCGGCGCTTCCCGAATCTTCTTAGGAATGAACATGGTTGAAGGTACCGTGAAGTGGTTCAACGGCGAGAAGGGCTTCGGCTTCATTGCCCCCGCCGACGGCTCCGCGGACGTCTTCGTGCACTTCTCCGAGATCCAGGGCGGCGGCTTCCGCACCCTCGAGGAGAACCAGCGCGTGAGCTTCGAGGTCGGCCAGGGCCAGAAGGGCCCGCAGGCCACCGGCGTCACCGTCATCGGCTGACCCACCTGCCTCACCGACCGAATGTCACACGCACTCGATCGAATCGAACCGGTGTGACATTCGGTCACCCGCACGCGCCGGCTCAGTCGCTTCCCGCGACGGAGCCGGCGCGTTCGTATCGACGGGCGAGCAGCTCGTGGCGCCGGCCTGCCTGCAGGCACGCGTCCCGCAGCTCCGGCGGATCCAGCACGGTGAAGTCGACGTCGAACTCCGCGAGCCAGCTCGCGATCGACCCGAGCGACGTGCCGCCGAGGGCGACCGCGCAGTGATTCGCGTCCACCGGCTCCAGGGTTCCCCACTGCTCGTCGACCATCGGCACGATCGCGTCGAACGGGGCGTGCAGCAGCACGCGGGCCCGCGTCCGGACGATGCCGCGGGCGATGCCCCGGCTCACGAACTCCGCCGCCCCGCCGGGCGGCAGCTCGCGCGGGACGAACCGGGGACCGGTGGGGATCTTCGGCTCCATCCGGTCGACCCGGAACGACCGCCAGTCCTGCCGATGCAGATCCCACGCCACCAGATACCAGCGTGCGCCCGACCGCACCAGCCGGTACGGCTCCACCTCCCGCCGCGAGCAGCCGCCGTCGTGCGCGCGATAGTCGAACCGCAGTCGCTCGTGTGCGTGGCACACCCCGGCGACGCCGGACAGCATCGCCGCGTCGACCGCGGACGCGGCGGGCGCCCGCTCGACGACCTCGACCCGCAGCGCCTCGAGCCGGTGCCGCAGCCGCGACGGCATCACGTGCCGCAACTTGGCGAGGGCACGAGCCGACGCCTCGCCGATGCCCGTCACCGATCCGGTCGCCTCCGACTGCAGAGCGACGGCCACCGCGACGACCTCCTCGTCGTCGAGCAGCAGCGGTGGCATCTCCGCGCCCGCGCCGAGGCGGTACCCGCCGCCGACCCCGACGGTGGCGTCCACCGGGTAACCGAGGTCGCGGAGTTTGTCCACGTCCCGCCGCACCGTGCGGGTCGTGATCTGCAGGCGGTCCGCCAGTTCGGCACCCGACCAGTCCCGCCGGGTCTGCAGCAGCGACAGCAGGCGCAACAGGCGAGCGGACGTTTCGCGCATGGTCCGAGCATGCCAGCGAACGAGGACAGCTGCCGTCCGCATTCGGAGCCGCACGGGTGCGTAAGCTGTATATCCGTGCTGTCCGTCGTCCCGAGCCCCGTCACCGTACGAGCACCGTCCAAGGTGAACCTGCATCTCGCGGTCGGTGACCTGCGCGAGGACGGGTACCACGAGCTGCGCACGGTCTTCCACGCGCTGTCCCTGAGCGACGAGGTGTCGGTCGTGCGAGCCGACGCGTTGAGCCTGCGGGTGCGCGGAGCCGACGCCGCGGCCGTCCCCGCCGACGCCACCAATCTCGCCTGGCGGGCCGCGACCCTGCTGGCCGAACGCGCCGGGCGCGCACCCGAGGTCGCCATCACGATCGACAAGGGCATCCCCGTGGCCGGCGGGATGGCCGGGGGCAGCGCCGACGCCGCTGCCACCCTGGTCGCACTCGACGCCCTGTGGGGACTCGGCCTCGCCCGCGACGACCTGGACGACCTCGCGGCGGAACTGGGCAGCGACGTGCCGTTCTGCCTGCACGGTGGCACCGCCATCGGCACCGGCCGCGGTGAGCAGCTGGTGCCGGTCCTCTCCCGCGGCACCTTCCACTGGGTGCTGGCCCTCGCGAAGGGCGGTCTGTCGACCCCGGTGGTGTTCCGCGAACTCGACCGTCTGCGCGCCGAAGGTTCCCCGCCTCGGGTCCGCGGCCTCGACGACCTGCTGCAGGCCCTCGCTGCCGGCGACCCGCACGCGCTGGCACCGCTGCTGGGCAACGACCTGCAGTCCGCGGCCCTCTCGCTCGCGCCTGCGCTGCGGCGCACCCTGCGGGCGGGCGTGGAGGCCGGCGCGCTGGCCGGCATCGTCTCCGGGTCCGGGCCCACCTGCGCGTTCCTGTGCGCCGACTCGGCCGCGGCGGTGACGGTGAGCGCCGAACTGGCCGGGGCCGGTGTGTGCCGGACGGTGCGCGTGGCCTCCGGCCCGGTCCCCGGCGCACGCGTCGTCGACAACTCCCACCCCTGATCTCGGAAGGCATTGCTCCGCGTGGCGAATCTGATCAACCTCGAACAGGTCTCGAAGTCCTTCGGCATCAAACCGCTGCTGGACTCGGTGTCGCTCGGTGTGCAGGAGGGTGAGCGCATCGGCGTCGTCGGCCTGAACGGCGGCGGCAAGACCACCCTCCTCGAGGTCCTCACCGGCCTCGAGGAGCCCGATTCGGGCCGGGTCAGCCGGGTCGGCGGGCTGCGCATGGCGGTCGTCACCCAGCGCGGCGTCCTGCCGGCCGGCTCCACGGTCGGGCAGGTCGTGCTGGGACCGCTGGGGGTGGCCGAGCACGAATGGGCCGGCGACGCCCGGATCCGTTCCGTTCTCGCGGGTATCGGTGTCGACCGGCTCGGCCTCGACGCGCTCGTCGACGGTCTCTCCGGCGGCGAACGTCGGCGCGTCGCGCTGGCCGCCGCGCTCGTGCAGGACCTCGACCTGCTCGTCCTCGACGAGCCCACCAACCATCTCGACGTCGAGGGTGTGCAGTGGCTCGCCGAGCACCTGCTCTCCCGGCGCAGCGCCCTCGTCGTCGTCACCCACGACCGGTGGTTCCTCGACACCGTCGCGACCCGCACATGGGAGGTCGTCAACGGCCAGGTGGAAAGCTACGAGGGCGGATACAACGACTGGATCTTCGCGCGCGCCGAGCGGGCCCGGCAGGCTGACGCGATGGAGGAACGGCGCCGCAACCTCGCGCGCAAGGAACTCGCCTGGCTGCGGCGCGGGGCCCCGGCCCGCACCTCGAAGCCGCGCTACCGCATCGAGGCGGCGGAATCGCTGATCGCGAACGTGCCGCCACCGCGGGACACGGTGGCGCTGGCGTCGTTCGCCAAACGCCGTCTGGGCCGGGTGGTCATCGAACTCGAGGACGCGACACTGACCACCCCCGACGGTCGCGAGCTGGTGCACGACCTGACGTGGCGGCTCGGCCCAGGGGAGCGGATCGGCCTGGTGGGTGTGAACGGCTCCGGCAAGACGACGCTGCTGCGCACCCTCGCCGGGGAGATCGAACCGGCGTCCGGCCGTCGCATCCAGGGCAAGACCGTCGAGATCGGCTGGCTGCGGCAGGAACTCGACGACCTGCCCACCGACCTGCGGGTGCTCGACGCGGTGAAGGACGTGGCCGAACGGATCACGCTGGGCGACAAGGAGATCTCGGCCGGTCAGCTCGCCGAACGGCTCGGGTTCACCCCGGCGCGGCAGCGCACACCCGTCGGCGACCTCTCCGGTGGCGAGCGTCGACGGCTGCAGCTGACCCGGGTGCTCATGGCCGAGCCGAACGTGCTGCTGCTCGACGAGCCCACCAACGACCTGGACATCGACACCCTGCAGCAACTCGAGGACCTGCTGGACGGGTGGGCGGGCACCCTGGTGGTCATCTCGCACGACCGCTATCTGATCGAGCGGATCTGCGACTCGACGTGGGCGCTGTTCGGCGACGGCAGGCTCACCAACCTGCCGGGCGGGATCGACGAGTACCTGCGCCGTCGCGCGGCGCTCGGTGACGGGGACATCCCGTCGTCGGCCTCCACGGTGGCGAAGACGTCGATACCCGAACAGGATGCGGAACAACCGAAGCGCGACGGTGCCGCCGAGCGGGCCGCCCGCAAGGAGCTGGCGCGGCTCGAACGGAGCGTGGCGAAGCTGACCGAGCGGGAGGAGAAGCTGCACCACGACCTCGCCGACGCGGCCACCGATCCCGATCGCCTGCAGAAGCTCGACGCCGAGCTGCGCAGCGTGGTCGCCGAAAAGGAAGCCGCCGAGGAGCAGTGGATGGAGCTCGCCGAAGGGTTGTAGAGCGGTGTGTCCTTTGGGCGGCGGTAGCAGCCCAAAGGACACACCGGCGGCGGAGCCGCCCGCTCTCGCGCATGCGGGTTGCCGCCGGAGCCGCCGTGCTCCTCGGCGACCGAGGCGCCGAGCAGCCCGGCCTCGGCAGCCTTGCGGTGCAGTTCACGGCGACGACGCCGTCGCGCTCCCAGGTGTCCAGGTGCGGCACGATCTCCTTGCGGGTGAAGTCCGCGGTGAGACGGCGCAGCGCGGTCCGCTCGGGAGTGTCCCAGGTTTCCCGGTCCAGTGCCGTGGTCATCGTCCGCTCCAGACGGGTGCGCGCTTCTCGAGAAAGGCCATGACGCCCTCGACGGTGTCGGCGCTGGTGGTCAGCCGGGCCAGGGCGGCTTCGGTCGCCTCCCAGTCCGGTTCCTCGGACGGGACGGCGCCGTCGACGATGCCGCGGGCGATCGTCTTGCTCGCCTGCACGGCCAGGGGTGCCCCGGCGGCGACGAGGTCGGCGAGCTCGAGCGCGGTGGTGAGGACGTCGGTCCGGGAAACGACGCGGTTGACCAGGCCCCAGCGCAGAGCATCGGCGGCGGAGATCGGCTTGCCGGTGAGCACGAGTTCCATCGCGACGGACCGCGGGATGGCCTGCACGATGCGGAACACCCCGCCGGCGCCGGCGATGAGGCCGCGGTGGACCTCGGGCAACCCGAATTCGGCGGTGTCGGCGGCGACGACGAGGTCGCTCGCGAGGGCGAGTTCGGTGCCGCCGCCGAGTGCGGTGCCGTTGACCGCCGCGACGATCGGCTTGGCGATGGGGTGTCTGACGACGCCGGCGAACCCCCAGTGCGCGGTCTCGGGCGGGGTGACCCCAGCCGGTCCGGCGGTCCCGAGGGCCTTCAGGTCGGCGCCGCCGCAGAACACCCGGTCTCCGGCGCCGGTGAGGACGACGACGCGCACGTCCGGGTCCTGGTCGGCGCGTTCCCACGCCTCGCCGAGGCCGGTGTGCACCTCGGCGTCGATGCTGTTGGCGGCCCCGGGCCGGTTGATGGTGACGAGCAGCGTGTGGCTGCGCTGCTCGACCAGGACGACGGGCTCGGTCATGCGGGGGTCTCCTCCGTGACGGGATCGGTCAGGGTGACGGTCAGGGCGCCGCCGCGGTCGACGACGTGGACGGTGCGGCCCACGATGTCCGCACCCGCCGCGAGCACCTGCGCGCCGGCGGCGTCGGTGTAGCCGGAGACTCGACGGCCGTCGGGGGTGGTGCCCACCAGGAACCCGATCGCCGGGTGGCCGTCGCGTCCGTATTCCGCGGTTGCCGTATGGACCTCGACGTCACCGCTGTAGTCGACGACGGGCTCGGGTCCGGTGGCGGGGAGCACGCGGGGCTCGGGATCGCCGACGTACCCGCGGGTGTGCGGTGCGGCGGCGAGCACGACGGTGTGCTGGTAGGTCAGGTAGCCGCCGTTGCCGTGGACGAGGGCGATCTCGCCGTCGGTGCGCAGCCGGCGGGTGACGGCGACGAGGGAGTGCAGCGTGTAGCTGTTGAGCGGTCCGCCGAAGAAGGAGTGGCCGCCGGTGACGCTCGGGACGGTCTCGCGGGTCAGGCCGAGGTGTTCGACGAGCAGCTTCGGCACCACCGGGAAGCAGCTGTAGGCGTCCACGATGTCCAGGTCGGCCGGCCGCAGATCGGTGCGCTCGAGGGTCCGGGCGAGGGCGTCGGCGAGTGCCGCGGACCGGCCGAAGCCGGCGCGGGCGAGGATGTCGACCGGTTCCGTCGCGCCGGCCCCGCCCCACACGTACACGATCCGGTCCTCGGCGACGCCGAGTTCGCGGGCGGTGGCGAGGGAGGTGACGACGACGGCGGCCGCCTGGTCGACGAACGGCATCGCGTTGAGCAGCAGCGGGTACGGGGCGGTGACCATCCGGTTGCGCGGGCCCACGGTGGTGATGTCCTCGGCGGTGCGCAGATCGGGGTTCCAGGCGGCGGGGTTGCGTCCGGCGATCTCGGAGAACGCGGCGTACAGCTGCGCGGACCAGGCCAGCGATTCGTCGTGGGAGTGCCCGAGTTCGTGGCTGAGCCGGGTCTCGAACAGCGGGTAGACGCGGGTGGGGGCGAGCATCCCGGCGCGTTGCATGGCGGGGCTGCCGAGGTCGTCCGGGTCGAAGGCGGGCGGTCCGCCGGGCGCGGTGGTCCAGCCCAGCGTGGCCGGGTCCGTGCCGGTCTTCGTCGCGGCGGTGACCGAGGCCTGGGATTCGCCGCCGACGAGGAGCGCGACGCCGATCGTGCCGATGGCGATCTCGTGGCCGATGCGGTCGAGCAGCGCTGCCGGCCAGTGCCCACCGAGGGGACTGGTGTGGGTGCGGGCCGCCGCGGCGCCGAGGCGGGCGGCGAGGAGCGCGGGCAGGTCGTCGTACGCCCAGCTCGCGGTCTTGACGGCATACACGGCGTCGATGTGCCGCGCGATGTCGTCGACGCCGGTGTCGGCGAGAGCCGCCCCGGCGGCGTCGTGGATCAGGTCGAGCGGTTCGCGGGGATCGGCGGGGGCGCCGGCGCGTCCGGAGCGCAGATCGCCGACGCCGACGACGACGGGTGTTCGGGCAGGGTCGGTCATCTGCGGCCTCGGAGGGGTCGGGGAAACGGTCACCCGCACAGTAATACGGACTGATTCAGTCTGTAAATGGGGTGCCGGGTCTGGCACACTGCACACCGTGACCGAGCCGATCGTGCGTCGCCGTGGCCGACCCCGCGACGCCGACCTCGAGGATCGCGTCTACGACGCGGTGATCGAGGTCTACTCCGAGACGAGCTGGCGCGGCTTCACCCTCGACGCGGTCGGCCGGCGCGCCCGGGTGGGACGGGCGGCGCTGTACCGCCGCTGGGCCACCAAGGACGAACTGCTCGTGCAGGCGCTCGAGGCGCGCAGCCCGCTGCCGGTGCCGATCGACACCGGGGCGTTGCGCTCGGACCTGGTCGAACTGGTCACCCAACTCCTGCGCGGCTACCGCACGACGCCCGGACTGGTGAGCCTGCGCGTCGCGCTCGACGCACGCGTGCACCCGGACCTGCTGGCCCACCTGACCACCACGCTCAACCGCAGCCGCCTCGTCGCGGCCCGCACCATTGTGTTGCGGGCGGTCGAGCGCGGCGAGCTGCCGCGGCAGGTCTCGGTGACGCTGCTGCTCGAGATGGTCACCGGTGCGGCGCTCAGTCACGTGCTGTTCTCCCTCGCGGGACCCGCGGCGGACGACGACGCCTACGCCCGCACGCTCGTCGACGCCGCGATCCGCGCCCTGATCGCGAAACGGGAACACGATCCAGGTCCCGTGACCTAACTGCAATCCAATTGCCCGGCGAGCCGCCGGAATCGATACCCCCCGAGGGGGATCCCGGCTAGCCTGGCTGACAGGCCCTGTGGTGGGAGGCGCGAGAATGGACCTGCAGGCGATACGTGAGATCGAGCGACTGAAGTACCGTTACGCGCGGGCGCTCGACACGAAGTCGTGGATCGAACTGGCCGACACCATGGTTCCCGAGGCCACCGCCGTCTACGGCGAACATCTGAGTTTCGAATCGCGCGACGCGTTCCTGAACTTCCTCGAGAACACCCTCGGGTCCCATGTCATCACCGAACACCACTGCGGCCACCCCGAGATCGACGTCGAGGGGGACACCGCCACGGGGGTCTGGTTCCTCGCCGACACGGTGGTGGTGCCCGAGGACGGGCTCGTGATGCGCGGGTCTGCCTACTATCACGACCGCTACGTGCGCGGGACGGACGGGCTCTGGCGCATCTCCCACACCGGATACGAAAGAAACTGGGAGACAGTCACATCCGTTGCCGACATGCCCAGCTTCCGGCTCACCTCGAACCGGTGGTCGCTGCTGCAGCAGCCGCCCCGCGCGTCCTGAACCGAGCGAGAACTCGCGCCGGCCGAGAGGAGGGGACCTCGTCCCATGACCGCGACCGACACCGAAGTCTTCCCCCGGGCCGGTGCGCTCCCGTACCTCATCGTGGGACGCGCCCGCAGTGCCATCGACTGGTACCGGCAGGTGTTCGGCGCGAGGCTGGCGGGAGACCCCGTGGTGCTCGAGGACGGCCGGATCGGCCACGCCGAGTTGGTCTTTCCCACTGGAATGGTCTATCTGGCGGAGGAGTTCCCCGAGATGGGCCTGTCCGCGCCCGAGGCCGGCGCGACGTCGGTGAGCCTGATGCTCCCGGTCGACGACACCGACGCCGTGCTCACCAAGGCCCGCGACGCCGGGGGCACCGTCGAGCGCTGGATCGCCGAGAGCCACGGCCACCGCAACGCCACGCTGCTCGATCCGTTCGGGCACCGATGGCTGCTCGTCGGTCCACTGACCGGCCGTCGGCAGGATGCCGCCGCCGGTACCGGCCGGTAGGCACGGTGCGCCGCGCAGACACGTGCGCAACCGGGGCTCCCACATGATCGGTTGCCGGGGCAGCGGCCCGGTAGGCTCCGGCGCGTGACCGACACCTTCATCCGCACCCGCGTCGCCAACGGCATCGGCGAGGTGGTGCTCGACCGGCCGGTGGCCCTCAACGCCCTGGACTCGTCGATGATCCGCGACATGTACGAGGCCCTGCTGGCATGGCGCGACGACCCGGAGATCACCGCGGTACTGGTCACCAGTGCATCCGACCGGGCGTTCTGCGCCGGCGGCGACATCAAGTCGGTCCGGGACGCCGCCGTGGCCGGCGACACCGACGCGGTCCGGGACTACTTCGCGAACGAGTACCGGCTCGACGAACTGGTCGCCACCTACCCCAAGCCGTATCTCGCGCTCGTCGACGGAGTCACGATGGGCGGCGGGCTGGGCATCTCGGTGCACGGCGCGGTGCGCGTCGTGACGGAGCGAGCGGTGCTGGCAATGCCGGAGACGGCGATCGGCTTCGTCCCCGACGTCGGCGCCAGTCATTTCCTGCCGCGACTGCGCGGCACCACCGCCCGTTGCGACGCCGTCGGACTGTACCTGGCGCTGACCGGCGCCCGCGCCGACGCGGGCGATGCCATCGCCGTCGGCCTCGCGACGCACTTCGTTCCCGGTGACCGGATCGACGCCCTCGCCGACCGGATCCGCGAGGGCCACTGGCAGCCGGCGCTCGACGAGTTCGCCGAGGCGGCTCCCGCGTCGGCGATCGCCGATCGATACCCGGACATCGACGCGGTGTTCGGCGACGGCACCGTCGCCGACATCGTCGAGCGCCTGTCCGGCAACCACGACCTCGACGAGACGTGGGCCGTCACCACCCGGGCAGCGCTCGGTGCGGCATCCCCGACGAGTCTCTGGGCCACCGCGGAGCTGCTGCGCCGCGGCGCCGAGAGCCCGCTGCGCGAGTGCTTCGCGCGGGAACTCGAGGTCGCGGTCCGCATCACCGCCGAGCCGGACTTCGCCGAGGGGGTGCGCGCGGTGCTCGTCGACAAGGACGGCAACCCGTCCTGGTCGCCGCGGGGGATCGGCGACGTGGACCCGGCCCTCGTCGCGGGACTGTTCCGGGAGTAGACGCTCGGCCGGCCGGCCATCCGCGCACGAAATGTTCAGCCGCACACGTTGTTTCGGGTGCGTCTGACGAGGGGGCGCGCGGATGCGGACGTCAGGGCGCGGTGCGCCGCGGGGCGAGCAGATCGACGACGATCTCCTGCCCGCCCAGCACGGCGCGGATCTCCGGATTCTCGAATCCGCCCGCGACGAGATACTCACCCAGCAGGGTGAGCAGTTCGTCGGTCTCGACCGTCGGATCGGATGCGCGGGAACGCTGCGCACGGGCGGCGAGCTCGGTGTGCGCCAGTCGCGCCGCGATCCGCACGGATGCCACTCCCATCGAGTTGCGGCGCGACGCGGCGGTCGGCGT
This sequence comes from Rhodococcus indonesiensis, assembly GCF_047782815.1. Classification (NCBI taxonomy): domain Bacteria; kingdom Bacillati; phylum Actinomycetota; class Actinomycetes; order Mycobacteriales; family Nocardiaceae; genus Rhodococcus; species Rhodococcus indonesiensis. The sequence goes on from NZ_CP180630.1 coordinate 1,378,339, forward strand.
GCTGTGCCCGGCAACGCCGTCGCTGCCGTCGAAGCTCGGCAGCGGGAACGGGTCGCTGCCGTTACCGCCGGCCTCGTCGACGTCCGCCGCGTGACTTCCCGTCGAGTGCAGGGAAGACGCTCCGTTGCCGGTCAGGGTTCCCGGCAGGGGATAGACGAAGGTGCCTGCCCGCTTGGGTCCGGGCGACTCGTCCGCCGGCTCGGAACGGCCGCGCAGCGGCGTGCCGTCGGTCGATACGGCCGAGTCGTCGTCCATGAACGCTCCTGAGATCCGCGAGCTCGGTTCGGCTCGACGGCACAGCAAGCTACCAGGAACACCGGCGCCACGCACAGCAACACCGGCCCCACGCCCACCACGGGTGTCACTGGTCGGCGGCGGCCACCAGCGGCTCGAGGGTGAGCTCGGGCAGTTCCTTCCGCAGGTACTGCAGCCGCCACTTGTCGCTCACCAGCGCCAGCAGGACACCGTCGGAGCGGGTGAACACTTCGACGCCGCGCTGCCGGTTCAGCTCGTCCACCGAGGCCGCATCGGTGCGACGGGCCAGCGCGTAGCCCAGCGGCTCCATCCGCGGCTCGACGTTGTATTCGGCCTTCATCCGGGCCGCCACCACCTCGAACTGCATGGGACCGACGGCGGCCATCACCGGGGACGCGTCCCCGCGGATGTCGTTGCGCAGGATCTGTACCACGCCCTCGGAGTCGAGCTGATCGACGGCCTTGCGGAACTGCTTGTACTTCGAGGCGCTCTCGGCGCGCAGGATCGAGAAATGTTCGGGCGCGAACGACGGGATCGGCGGGAACTCCACCTTCCGGTCCACGTACAGGGTGTGCCCGGGGGCGAGGGCCGTGGCGTTGACGAGCCCGACCACGTCGCCGGGATACGCGTTCTCCACCGTGGACCGTTCCCGGCCGAACACCGTCAGCGCGTACTTGGTGGCGAACGGCTTACCCGTCTGCGCATGGGTGACGACCATGCCGCGCTCGAACACCCCGGACACCACCCGCATGAACGCCAGGCGGTCGCGGTGTGCGGTGTCCATCCCCGCCTGCACCTTGAACACCACGGCACTGAACGGGTCGTCGACGTTGCGGGGAGTGTCGTTCACGTCGAGCCGGGCGCGCGGCGGCGGCGCCAGCGCAACGAGCGTGTCGAGGATCTGCCGGACGCCGAAGTTGAGCATGGCCGACGCGAAGATCACCGGCGACGTCTGCCCGGCCAGGAACATCTCCTGGTCGTGGTCCTGCCCGCTGGCCGACAGCAGCTCCGACTCCTCCACCGCCTCGGTCCACGTCTCGCCCTCCCGTTCCTCGGCCTCCCCGGGGGAGAGCCGGTCCTCGGGGGCGATCCGCGCGCCGCCGGCGGTGCGGGTGAACTTGACGTACTCGACGGGCGCGCCGTCCTCCCCGCGCCGCAGCAGGCCCCGGAAGTCCCCGGCGATGCCGACGGGCCAGAACAGGGGAGTGGGGGTCAGGCCGATGCGCTCGTCGATCTCGTCGAGCAGCTCCAGCGGGGTCCGGCCGGGCCGGTCCCACTTGTTGATCACGGTGATGACCGGGATGCCCCGGTGACGGCACACCTGGAACAGCTTGAGGGTCTGCGGCTCGAGGCCCTTGGCGGCGTCGATCAGCATCACCGCCGCGTCCACGGCGGTGAGCACCCGGTAGGTGTCCTCGGAGAAGTCGGAGTGACCGGGTGTGTCGACGAGGTTGATCACGTTGACGACGTCGTCGTCGGACTCCTCGGAGCGGTAGTTGAACTGCAGCGCCGTGGAGCTGACGGAGATGCCGCGGGCCTTCTCCATCTCCATCCAGTCGGACACCGTGGACTTGCGCCCGGCCTTGCCGTGCACCGCACCGGCCTCGGCGATGACCTTCGCATGCAGGGCCAGCGCCTCGGTCAGCGTGGACTTGCCGGCGTCCGGATGGGAGATCACCGCGAAAGTGCGGCGGCGACCCGCTTCCGCGAGCACTTCCTTCGACGACGCGGCGGTGGTGCCGGCGTCGTTGCCGGTGGAAACGGGCGGGGTAGTCAACGCGGAAGTACCTCTCGAAGCGGATGTGCGGCTCGTCGATGCGCGCGGGCGGCTCCCGCATCGCAGACAACTCGTCCATGTTACTCGGCAATCGAATGTCGATTTCCGTGAGATTCGGTCACATTCTCCGAAGAGACTCCCCCTCGGGACGGATCGGGGGCACCCTGGGCAACGTCGTACCCGGTGCCCGGGGTCGTATCGACGTGAGGAGTGGTTCGTGAGCAGATTCACCGACGAGATGTACGAGACCGCGGATCGGTCCCCGCACGGTCTGGTCACCGGCGAGCCCGACGCCCCCCGGCGGCAGAGCTGGGGGCAGATTCACGAGCAGGCCCGGCGCATGGCCGGTGCCCTCGCCGCGGCCGGCATCGGTCACGGCGACGCCGTGGGCATCCTCGCGGGGAATCCGGTGGACATCGCACCCGCCTGTCAGGCGGTGTGGATGCGCGGCGCCTCGGTGACGATGCTGCACCAGCCCACACCGCGCACCGACCTGGCGCTGTGGGCACGCGACACCGAGGTCGTCATCGGCATGATCGGCGCCCGCGCAGTGGTGCTCGGCGCGCCGTTCGAGATCGCCGCGCCGCTCCTGACCGAGCGAGGAATCCCCGTCGTCACGATCGCCGAGATGGATGCCGGCACGCCGGTCGACCCGCTGCCCACCGACGAGCACGACATCGCGCTGCAGCAGCTGACCTCCGGGTCCACAGGGTCCCCGAAGGCCGTGCAGATCACGCACGAGAACTTCTACGTCAACGCGTACGCGATGATCGAGCGGATCAAGTTCTCCCTCGACGACGACGTGATGGTCAGCTGGCTGCCGCTCTTCCACGACATGGGGATGGTCGGATTCCTGAGCGTGCCCATGCAGGTCGGCGCCGAGGTCGTCTCCGTGACCCCGCTCGACTTCCTGCGCTCCCCGCTGCTGTGGGCCGAACTGATGAGCAAGTACCGCGGAACCGTGACGGCCGCACCGAACTTCGCGTACTCACTTCTGGCGCGCAAGCTCGCCCAGGCCCCCGACGGCGCCGTCGACCTGTCGTCGGTGCGGTGGATGTGGAACGGCGCCGAACCGGTCGATCCGGACACCATGGAGGCCCTCGCCGCCGCCGGCGCCCGATTCGGCCTCGATCCGGCGGCGCTCGCGCCGGTCTACGGCATGGCCGAGACCACCCTGGCGGTCTCCGTGCCGGATCCGGGACGCGGGCAAATTCTCGATCTCGTCGACCCCGACCTGCTCGAGGCCGGTGGGATGGCGGTTCCGTCGACCCGGTCCAACGCCCGGCGGCTGCCCACCCTCGGGCATCTCGTGCCCGGACTCGAGGGCCGCGTCGTCGGGGAGGACGGGCAGGTACTGCCGCCCCGCGGCGTCGGCATCATCCAGCTGCGCGGCAAGGCCGTCACCCACGGATACCTCACCGTCGACGGTCCGGTGCCCGCGCAGGACCCGCAGGGCTGGTTCGACACCGGCGACGTCGGCTACTTCACCGAGGACGGTCTGGTCGTGGTGTGCGGGCGCGTCAAGGACGTCATCATCATGGGCGGCCGCAACGTCTATCCCACCGACATCGAACGGGCCGCGTGCAGCGTCGACGGCGTGCGCCCCGGCAACGCCGTCGCGATCCGGCTCGATTCCGGCGAGAAACGGGAGTCCTTCGCCGTCGCTGTCGAGACCAACCGGATCGACGACCCGGAAGAGGTGCGCCGCATCGAACACGACGTCGTGCACGCGGTCGTCGCGGAGGTGGGGGTGCGGCCGCGCACCGTCGCGGTGCTCGGTCCGGGAAGCATCCCGAAGACGTCGTCGGGAAAGCTGCGGCGTGGCAGCTCCGTCCATCTGCTGGGCGGGTAGCGCCGTGCTGTCCTTCCGGACCTCGCCCGGTCCGGAAGGACACCACGTCAATGGACCCGGTTCTGGGCCTCCTCCAGGCCGACCCGCAGCAACAACTCCACCGCGTCCGCGGCCTGCTCGCGGATCAGGTCGAGTTCCTTGCGTTCGGTCGAGGAGAACGGTTTGAGCACGTAGTCGGCCGGGTCCATGCGGCCCGGTGGGCGGCCGATCCCGACCCTGGTACGCAGGTAGAGCTTGGTGCCGAGGGCACTCGAGATCGACCGCAGCCCGTTGTGGCCGTTCTCCCCGCCGCCGAGCTTGAGCCGGACCGTGCCGAAGTCCAGATCCAGTTCGTCGTGCACGACCACGATGTCGGCGGGCTCGACCGAGAAGAAGCGCGCGAGACCCGCGACGGGTCCGCCCGAGAGATTCATGTAGGTGCGCGGCTTGGCGATGATCACCTGCCGGCCGTCGAGGCGGGCCTGGACGATCTCGGCGTTGCTGCGTTTGTGCGCGCTGAACTTCCCGCCGACCCGGGCGGCGAGCGTGTCGGCCACCATGAAGCCGATGTTGTGGCGGGTCTTCTCGTACTGCGGGCCGGGATTGCCCAGCCCGACGACGAGTGCGGTGGCGTCGCTCACCTGGCGGTGTCCTTCCGTTGCGGCGGGTAGTGCTACGACGACGGCGCGTCACCCCGTGGGGATGACGCGCCGCTCGCCCATGTCACGCGGAGCCGGTGACGGCTCAGGCCTCTTCGGACTCGGCGGTCTCACCCTCCGCGGATTCGCCCTCCATTGCGGCGGCGGTCGGTGCGGCAACCACGTTCACCAACAGCAGCTCCGGATCGTCCTGCAGGGTGGCGCCCGTGGGCAGCTGGACGTCGGCGGCGGTGATCTGGGTGCCGGCCTCGGCGTCCTCGATCGAAACCTCGATCTGCTCGGGCAGGTTCAGGGCGTCCGCCTCGAGCTTGACGGTGCTGATCTCGTTGACGACCAGGGTGCCGGACGCAGGCTCGCCGGTGACGACGAGGGGGACCTCGACGGTGACCTTCTCGCCCTTCTTCACGACGAGCAGGTCGGCGTGCTCGATGTAGTTGCGGATCGGGTGGACGACGACCGACTTGGTCAGCGCCAGCTCCTCCGAGCCGTCGACCTCGAGGGTCAGCACGGCGTTGGTGCCGTGGGCGCGCAGCACGGCCGCGAACTCACGGGCCGGGAGCGACAGGTGCTTGGGATCCGTGCCGTGGCCGTACAGGACGGCGGGCACCTGACCGTCGCGGCGGGCGCGGCGGGCGGCACCCTTGCCGAACTCGGTGCGGACGACGGCGGCGAGACGGTTTTCGTCGGACATGCTGAATGGCTCCTACGCGTATGGCTCGAACTGGGGCGGTCTTCCCGGCGAGGGGCGACGCGCGCGGCCAGGAGCGTGGGCACGCTCGAGCGGAGCCGCAGCCGCGTCGATCACGGTGAGCCAGCGATTTCGCGGTTCACCCTCGCCGAGACAACTCGATCGACTCTACCGGATCCGCCCGAGCGGGTCGAATGCCCCCTGCGCTCAGCCGCCCGCGGCGGCGATGCCCGCCCGCCGGCCGAAGAAACTGCCGTCGCCGAGGGAGACGCCGCTGCAGTACCCCCACGCCGACAGTCCGGCCGCCGCCCGTCCCGCCGCGTACAGCCCGGGAATCGGGGCACCGTCGACGTGCAGGACCTCCGCGTGCAGGCTCGTACGCAGGCCGCCGAGCGTGAACCCGCCGGTCATGCCGCGCAGGTCGATCGCCGCGACGGGCGATCCGATCGGCTTCACCCATTCGCGCTTCTTGCCCAGCAGCGGGTCCGCGCCGCGTTCGGCGTGCAGGTTGTACACCTCCACCGTGGACTGCAGCGCCCGCTCGGGCAGACCCATCTCGGCCTCGAGCTCCGCGACGGTCTCGCACACCCACTTCGGCTGGTGGCGCAGCTGCGGCGACGACGTCGGGGCGGCGACCCCCGCCTTGTACGACTCCTCGTCGATGACGAGGAACGCCTCGTTGTCGTTCTTCAGCAGGGTCAGCTGCCCGATGCGGCCCGGGTAGGTGTCCTCGGGCACGTACCGCTGGCCGCGACCGTTGACGAGAATGCCCCGCGCGATCAGCTGCGGATCGCAGAAGAACGCCACCTCGGTGGCGTCCATGTGGGCCAGGTCGGCGCCGAGCGCCTGCGCCATCCGGATCGCGCGACCGTCGTGTTCCTCGATCGACGCGGCGGGACGACCCACCAGGTGCGGGGCGTAGGCCCGCACCATGTCGTCGTTGTAGGCGAAGCTGCCCGTGGCGAGGACGACCCCGCGGCGGGCCCGGATGGCCAGATCGGTGCCGTACCGCTTGGCCAAGACCCCGACCACCCGGCCGGACGCATCGGTGACGAGGGTCTGCACCCGGACGTCGTACTCGGCGCGGACCCCGAGGGCGGCGGCCTTCTCGGCGAGCGGCTTCACGAGCATGTAGCCGCCGCCCTGCTCACCGGTCCGCTTGTCGCTCATCTGCGGCACGTGGCCGCGCGGCGCGGGCCGGGCGACGGTGGCGTACGGCGCCGAGTTCTCCCCGCCGGTGTACTGCAGGCCGGCGTCGGTGGGGGGCTCCCAGCCGGGCTCGCCCCAGAATTCGTGCTTGAACGGCACACCGCAGTCGACGAGCCAGTCGAAGTGCTCGACGGAGCCGGCACAGTAGGCGGCGATCTTCTCCTCGTCCACGCCCGGTCCGAGTGCCGCAGTGAGGAACGCGCGCATGTCGTCCACCGAGTCCTCGAATCCGCAGGCCTTCTGCACGGCCGTGCCGCCGCCGAGGTAGACGAATCCGCCCGCGAGGGCGGCCGCGCCGCCCCACCCGCCGGTGCGTTCGAGCACCAGCACGTCGGCTCCGGCGTGGGCAGCGCCGACGGCCGCGCAGACCCCGGCGATGCCGTACCCGGCGATCACGACGTCGGCTTCGAAATCCCAGGCGGAGATCCGGTCGACGGGAACAGGACGGACGGGGTTGGTCTCGGTCATCGCGATCCTCTCGGGGTGTGGCGGGGATTCGCACACCTTGACCGCGCGAGCTGCCGGACGGAACCGATCGTCCCGGTTGCCGGGACGGTCAGGACCGGGTCAGCGCCCGCACGGCCGCCAGGAACCGGTCCACGTCGGCGGGGGAGACGAAGTAGTGCGGTGAGGCGCGCACCACCGACTCGAGCCGTCGCGCCGACATCTCGAGCAGCGTCGACCCGCGCCCGCTGACCGTGACCGTGATCGCCTCGGCGGCCAGCGCTTCCCGCAGTCGCGGCGGCTCCCAGTCGTCGACGGTGAACGAGACGATGCCGCTGTGCTCCTTCCCGAGGTCGCGCACGGCCACGCCGGGGATCCGGCCCAGCCCGTCGCGCAGGTGCTCGGCGCGGTAGGCGACCGCCTCGGTCACCGCGTCGACCCCGAGGTCGAGCAGGTAGTCGACGGCGGCGCCGAGACCGAGGCGGGCGGCGACGTTCGTCTCCCACAGCTCGAATCGCGTCGCGTCGTCGGCGAGCCGGTACTCGTCCGGAGCGGTCCACTGCGCGCTGTGCAGATCGATGACGGCCGGTTCGAGCTCGGTCACCAGCCGAGGGCGGACGTACAGGAAGCCCGTGCCGCGGGGTCCGCGCAGCCACTTGCGGCCGGTCGCGGAGAGCGCGTCGACATCGAACTCGGGCACGCTCACCGGCAGCTGGCCGACGGACTGGCACGCGTCGAGCAGCACCAGCGCGCCGACCTCGTGCGCCGCGTCCGCGACCTCCCGCACCGGGTTGACGAGCCCGCCGTTGGTGGGGGCGTGCACGACGGACACCAGCTTGACCCGCTCGTCGAGCGTACGGGTGAGGGCGTCGACATCGATGCGGCCGAGCGCGTCTGTCGGCATCGTCTCCACCGTCGCGCCGGTCGCCCGGGCGCGTTGCAGCGCGGAGACGGCATTGCTGGCGTATTCGGAACGAGTGAGCAGGATCCGGTCGCCCGCGCGCAGCGGCACCGAGTAGAAGAAACTCGCCCACGCCCGGGTAGCGCTCTCGACCAGTGCGATCGACGGCGCCTGCGCACCGATCAGCCGCGCGATCGAGGTCTTCACCGCGGCGAGGTCGTCGGCGCGTTCCGCGGCGGCGACGTACCCGCCGACCTCGGCCTCACGCCGCAGGTGGGCGACGGTCGTCTCCAGCACCGGTGTCGGCGGCAGCGACGAGCCCGCGCTGTCGAGGAAGACCCGGTCGAAGCAGCCGGGCGTGTCCCGACGGGCGCGCTGCAGGTCGAGCATCGAGGACGCACCTTTCGTTCATATCTTCGTGCTTGGAATGTATACGTGAGCGAATCGAAATCCCTGCAACGCCGGCTCGGCACCGGCGACGCCGTCGCCATCGGGCTCGGCGCGATGATCGGGGCGGGCGTGTTCTCGGCGTTCGCGCCGGCCGCGGCCGCCGCCGGCGCGGGCCTGCTCGTCGGCCTGGCCCTCGCCGCGGTCGTGGCGTACTGCAATGCCACCTCCTCCGCGCAGCTCGCCGCGCAGTACCCGACGTCCGGTGGCACCTACGTGTACGGGCGGGAACGGCTCGGACCGTGGTGGGGTTTCGTGGCGGGCTGGGGCTTCGTGATCGGCAAGACCGCCAGTTGCGCGGCGATGGCCACGACCTTCGCGTCCTACGTCGTGCCGGAACCGTGGCGGCGGCCCGTCGCCGTCGCCGCGGTCCTCGCCCTGACCGCCGTGAACTACTGCGGCATCACCCGCACTGCCCGGCTCGCGCGCATCATCGTGGCGCTGGTGCTCGTCGCGCTCGCCGCGGCGGTCACGGCGAGCTGGGCCGGCCCCGGCGCGCAACCTGCCGATCCGTTCGGCCCCGTCGGCGGCGTGTACGGGGTGCTGCAGGCGGCCGGTCTGCTGTTCTTCGCGTTCGCGGGCTATGCGCGGATCGCGACCCTCGGTGAGGAGGTGCGCGACCCGCGCCGGACCATCCCGCGTGCGATCGTCGGTGCCCTCGGATTCGTGGTGCTGCTCTACGCCGTCGTCGGGGTGACCCTGCTCGCATGCCTCGGTCCGGACCGGCTCGCATCGAGCAGCGCGCCGCTGCTCGACGCGGTCCGCGCTGGTGGCTGGTCGTGGGCGGCGCCCGTCGTGGTCGCCGGGGCCGCGGCCGCATCGCTGGGGGCTCTGCTCGCCCTCGTCACGGGCGTCGGCCGCACCGCGCTCGCGATGGCGCGGCACGATGATCTGCCGCGGCCGCTCGCCGCGGTACATCCGCGATTCGCGGTGCCGTACCGGGCCGAACTCGCCGTCGCCGCGGTGGTGTGCGTGCTCGTCGCGACCGTCGATCTGCGCGGAGTGATCGGATTCTCATCCTTCGGTGTTCTCGTGTACTACCTCGTCGCGAACCTGGCCGCCTTCACCCAGCGGGACGAGCACCGGCGTTATCCCCGGTTCCTGCAGGTCATCGGGACCGTGGGATGCATCGTCCTGGTGCTGACGCTGCCGCCGAGCGCGGTCGTGGCCGGCGTCGCGGTGCTCGCGGCCGGTGTCGTCGTCCGCGCGACGCGCCGGGCCACGGCGTGAGCGTTCAGCCGCCTCCTGTCACCGGTTGACGTTAGGCTCGTCCGTGAGCTGGCCCACAGGCGAGGGAGGGGCGGACCGAGTGGTGATCACAGTCGACCCGGCGGTGCCGCGCGCAGACGCCGGCATCGCCTCACGAACCGCCGCCGAGCTGCATGTGCGCCGGGTGAGTTTCCGTTTCGGGCCGCCCCGGCTGATCGGCGTGGAACTGGAATGGCTCACCGCCCGGGCCGACGGCACCCGCGCCCGGCCGGAGTTGCAGGCCGTCCTCGAGGCCCTCGGTCCGCACGCCCCCCGGCAGCTGGCTCCCGGCTCCTCGGCGCGGCCGTTGCCGTCGGGCAGCGCCGTGACCCTCGAGCCGGGCGGGCAGGTGGAACTGTCGAGCGTGCCCTGTGTCTCGGCGCGGCAGGTCTGCGACCGTCTGACCGCCGACGCCCGCATGTTGCGTGCATTGCTGGCCCGCCGGTCGGTGGACCTGATCGACGGGGCGGCCGACGGACTGCGCCCACCGCAACGGCTGCTGCGCACTCCCCGCTACAGCGCGATGGAACTGCGGTTCGACCAGATCGGGCCGCTGGGCCGGCTGATGATGAACAGCACCGCCGCCACCCAGGTGAGCGTCGACGCCGGCGCCGACGACGACGAGCTGGCCGGCCGGTGGCGGGTACTGCACGCCGTCGGACCGGCGCTGGTGGCCGCGTTCGCGTGCTCGCCTTCACTGCGGGGCGCACCGGACGGGAACTGGGCATCGCAGCGGATGCGCACCTGGCTGGCGCTGGACGCCGACCGCACCACCCCCGTGCCCGATCCGGCGCGCTACCCGGCGTGGGCGCTCGACGCGCCCCTGCTGTGTGTGCGCGCGACCGGCGGGGACTGGCATGCGCCGCCCGGTGCGTCGTTCGCGGACTGGCTCAGCGGCGATCTGGACGACGAGATCGGGCGCCGGCCCACCGTCGCCGACCTGGACTACCACCTGACCACCCTGTTCCCGCCGGTGCGTCCCGCCGGGCATCTCGAGGTCCGGTACATCGACGCGCAGCCGGGGGCCCTGTGGCAGGTCCCGGTCGCCGCGGTCGAGGCACTGCTCACCTCGCCGGCGGTCATGGACGAGGCCCTGGCCGTCGCCGCCCCCGTCGTGGACCGCTGGCAGGAGGCGGCGGAGTTCGGACTCGCGGATCTCGAGATCCGGGCCGCGGCGGTCGGACTGCTCGCGCTCGCCGCGGAGGCGTCGCCGGACATGCGGTTCACCGCGGCGCTGGACGCGGCGGCGGAGCGGTGCTGCCGCGGTCGCACCCCGGAGGTCCAGGATCGGTGAGCGATCTGCACGCCCGGCTCGACCGGGACCTCGCGCGAGCGCGGGCGCGAGTGCTCGCGCTGACCGACGTCGACGACGCGGAACTCACGGCCCAGCATTCACCGCTGATGAGTCCTCTCGTATGGGACCTCGCGCACATCGCCAACCAGGAGGAACGCTGGCTGCTCCGGGCGGCCGGCGGTCACGCCGGTGTGCGCCCGGACGTCGACGACCTCTACGACGCCTTCCGCCATCCGCGGGCGGACCGCCCGGCGCTGCCGCTGCTCGGGCCGCAGGCGGCTCGCGACTACGCGGCGGAGGTTCGCGCGCACACGGCGGACGTGCTGGCGCAGTGCAGCTTCGACACCGACCTCACCCGCGAGGGTTTCGTGTTCGCGATGAGTGTCCAGCACGAGGTGCAGCACGCGGAGACGATGCTCGCGACACACCAGCTGCGGGCCGGGCCCCCCGTGCTCGACGCCGCGCCGGCGCCGCGGCGCGCCGAACCACCGGCCGCGGCGGAGGTGCTGATCCCGGGCGGTGAGTTCGAGATGGGGACGTCGACGGATCCGTGGGCGTTGGACAACGAGCGGTCCGCCCACCGGGTGTACGTGCCGGCGTTCGCGATCGACACGGTGCCGGTCACCAACGGGCGCTACCTCGAGTTCCTCGCCGACGGCGGCTACGCCCGCCGGGAACTGTGGAGCCCGGAGGGGTGGCTGCACCGCGAGCAGGCGGGACTCGAGGCTCCCCAGTTCTGGACCCGCGACGACTCGGGCACGTGGTGGCGTCGCCGGTTCGGGGCGACGGTGCCGCTCGACCCGGACGAGCCCGTCGTGCACGTGTGCTTCCACGAGGCCGAGGCCTTCGCCCGCTGGGCCGGACGCCGGTTGCCCAGCGAGGCCGAATGGGAGAAGGCCGCGCGCTGGGACCCGCTGACCGGGGAGAGCCGGCGCTACCCGTGGGGCGACGAGGAACCGACCGAGGCCCACGCCAACCTCGGTCAGCGCCATCTCGAGCCGGCCGTCGCCGGTGCGTACCCGGCGGGTGCGTCGCGCCTCGGGGTCCACCAGCTGATCGGCGACGTGTGGGAATGGACGGCGTCCGGGTTCGAGCCGTACCCCGGATTCGCCCCCTTCCCGTACCGGGAGTATTCGGAGGTGTTCTTCGGCGGCGACTTCCGGGTGCTGCGCGGCGGCTCCTTCGGCACCGACCCGGCGGCCTGCCGCGGCACCTTCCGCAACTGGGACCTGCCGATCCGACGGCAGATCTTCGCCGGCTTCCGCTGCGCGCGGGACGTGCCGGATGTGTAGACACCTGGGATATCTCGGGCCGGTCCGCTCGGTGAGTTCCCTGGTGACCGAGGGACCCCGGTCGCTGGTGCGCCAGTCGTGGGCGCCGAAGGACATGCGTGGTGGCGGCACGATCAACGCCGACGGGTTCGGGGTGGCATGGTGGGGTGCGGACGGCTTCGGCCGCTATCGGAACCCCGCCCCGATCTGGTCCGATCCATTTGTCACCGAAGGACTTTCGCATATCGGCGCGGGGGCCGTCATGGCGTCGCTGCGTTCGGCGACGGAAGGCATGCCGGTGGAGCGCTCGGCCTGCGCTCCGTTCACCCGCGACGGCTGGGCGTTCAGCCTCAACGGCGTGGTCCGCGGCTGGCCCGGGTCGCTCGTCTCGCTGGCCGAGCGGCTGCCAGTGGCCGAACTGCTGCGACTCGAGTCGCCCACCGACGCTGCCGCGCTGTGGGTGCTGTTGTATTCGCGGCTGCGTTCCTCGCGGCCCGAGCAGGCGTTGATGCGGCTCGTGCACGAGGTGCTCGACGTCGCCCCGGGTTCGCGGTTGAACTTGTTGCTGGGCAACGGTTCCGGACTGTGGGCGACGGCCTGGTACCACTCGCTGTGGACCCTCGTCGACGAAGACGTCGCCGTGGTGTCCTCGGAACCGTACGACGACGATCCGCGCTGGCGCCAGGTGCCGGACCGGCACCTGGTCAGCGCCCGACCGGGGCACCTCATCGTGTCCCCCATGGAGGTGGCCGTCTCATGACGGTGGATGTGTACCTGACGCCGGAGCAGCTCGACGAGTCGCTGCGGGCCGACGCGCGCCGCGGGCTGACGTCGTCGCCGAAGTGGCTCTCGCCGACGTGGCTCTACGACGAGCGCGGCGGCGAGCTCTTCGAACAGATAACCCGGCTGCCGGAGTACTATCCCACTCGCACCGAACGAGCTCTGCTGCAACAGCATTCGGCGGAGCTCGCCGACGAGGCACGGCCGGAGATGCTCGTCGAGCTCGGATCGGGTTCCTCCGAGAAGACGGAGATACTGCTCGATGCGCTGCGACCGTACATCCATACGTACGTACCGCAGGACGTGTCCGAGGTCGCCCTGCAGTCCGCGGTGACCCGGCTCTGCGCCGAATACCCGGACCTGACCGTGCGGGGCGTCGTCGGCGACTTCACCGGATCGCTCACGCACCTGCCCGGCGGCGGACGCCGCCTGATCGCCTTCCTCGGCGGCACCATCGGCAACCTGGCGCCCGCGGAGCGCACCGCGTTCCTCACCGACCTCGCCGCGGTGCTCGAGCCGGGGGAGTGGTTACTGCTCGGAATCGGTCTCGTCACCGATCCCGACGTGCTCGTGCCGGCCTACGACGACGCCGCCGGGGTCACCGCGGAGTTCGACCGCAACGTGCTGAACGTGCTCAATGCCCGGCTCGGCGCGGACTTCGAACCCGGCAAGTTCCGGCACGTCGCCGTGTGGGACCCGATCAACGAGTGGATCGAGATGCGGCTCGAGGCCACCGAGCCCATGACCGTCCGGATTCCCGGCCTGGACCTCGAGATCTCGTTCGCGGCGGGCGAGCAGCTGCGCACCGAGATCTCCGCCAAGTTCCGGCTCGACGGCATGGGCCGCGAACTGACCGAGGCCGGGTTCGTCGTACGGCGCGAGTGGATCGATCCCGACGGCAGGTTCGCGCTGATCGGCGCGAGCCGCAGCTGACCCACACGGTCCCGGCCGCCGACGCGAGGCCGGTTGGACAGCACGGTCCCGGCCGCGCGAGGCTGGCAGGCGTGACGTCCACCCGGCCCGTGCTGACCACCCCCGTCCTGCTGTTGATGGCGACGGCCACCGGCCTGTGCGTGGGCGGCAACTACTTCAACCAGCCCCTGCTCGAGTCGATCGCCGTCGCCCTGGGCACTTCCCACTCCGCCGCCGCGGCCACCGTCACCGTCGCTCAGGTCTCCTACGGCCTCGGGCTGCTGTTCCTGGTGCCGCTCGGCGACATGTTCGACAAGCGCCGCCTCACGGTGGGGCTCATGCTCGCCGCCGCGGCCGGCCAGGCGCTGAGCGGTTTCGCCCCGACCATCGCGGTGCTGGCCGTCGGCACGGCGATCGCGGGGCTGTTCTCGGTGGCCGCGCAGGTGCTGGTGCCGTTCGCCGCCACCCTGGCCGAACCGGAGCGCAGCGGGCAGGCTGTCGGAACGGTGATGAGCGGCCTGGTGCTCGGCATCCTGCTCGCCCGCAGCGTCGCCGGGTTGCTCGCCGGTATCGGCGGATGGGCCACCGTCTACCGGGTGAGCGCCGCCGCGATGGTCGTGGTCGCGCTGGCCCTGTGGCGAGCGCTGCCGACGTCGCGGCCCGCCGAGCGCATCGGTTACGGGACCACGCTGCGCTCGCTCGGCACCCTCGTGCGCACCCAGCCGCGGCTGCGGACCCGGTCGCTGCTCGGCGCCCTGTCGTTCGCGTCCGTGAGCGCCCTGTTCTCCACGATGGCGTTCCTGCTGGCAGGCGAACCCTACGGATTCGACGAGGTGCAGATCGGCCTGGTGGGCCTGGCGGGGGTCGCCGGCGCGGTGATGGCGAACCTCACCGGCCGCCTCGCCGACCGTGGACTCGCGCAGCTCGCCTCCGGTGCGGGGGCGGCGGTGCTCGTCCTGTCCTGGGCCGCGCTGGCGGCCGGCGCCCACTCGCTGGCGTGGTTCCTGATCGGGATGGTCGCGATCGACCTGGCGTTGCAGGCCGTCCACATCAGCAACCAGAACATCGTCTACGCGCTGGCGCCCGCGGCCCGTTCCCGCATCAACGCGGTGTACATGACGACGTACTTCATCGGGGCCGCGGCCGGTTCGGCGCTCGGCGCGCTCGCGTGGACGAGCGCCGGCTGGACCGGGGTGTGCGTGTTCGGTGTCGCGGCGGCCGTCGCCACCGCCCTGGTGTGGCTGGTGGATCTGCGGGTCGCGCGACGAGCCGTCGCCGTGCCGGCCTGACGCGCTAGCGGAGGGCGGGCTGCGCGACGGACCGTCGCGCGAGGACGGGAAGGATCACCAGCGAGACCGCCGCACCGGTCAGCGCCAGCGCCGGGAACCCCGCCGCCGCGACGACGAGGCCGGAACTCAGACCGCCGCCGGCCCCTGCCAGCGCGACGAACAGGTCCGCGGTGCCCTGCGTGGCCGCGCGGGACTCGAGCGGCACCGCATCGGTGACGAGCGCGGTGCCGCTCACCAGGCCCAGGCTCCACCCGAAACCGAGCAGGCCCAGCGCGAACGCGAGGGCGGGCACCGACTGCGGCGGGGCCAGTGCCGCCGACACCCCGGCGGCCAGCAGGACGAGTCCCGCGGCGGCCGCGACCCGGTAGGGCCCGACCCGGTCCACGAGCATCCCCGAGATCGGGGACGGCAGGAACATCGCCGCGACGTGGATCGCGATGACCACGCCCGTCGCCCCGACGTCGTGTCCGTGGTCGCGCATGTGGATCGGGGTCATCGTCATCACCGCCACCATCACGAGCTGGGTCACGATCATCACCACCACCCCGGCGGTCACCGCGGGCGACCACTGCCGGGCCACGGCCGGCCGCTCGCCGTCCGGCACCGGCTCCGCGCCGGCCGCGCGACTGCGCGCGAGCAGGAGCGGGTCCGGGCGCAACAGGACCCACAGGACGACGGCGGCGAGCCCGTAGGCGACGCCGGAGAGCACGAACGGCCCGGACAGCCGGGGGATGCCCCACGATTCGGCGGCATCACCCATGACGGCGGTCAGGTTCGGGCCGACCACCGCCCCGAGGGTCGTCGCCACCAGAACCGTGCTCACGGCGCGCCCCCGGCGCTCCGGAGCGGCCAGGTCGGCCCCGGCATAGCGCGCCTGCAGGCTCGTCGCGGTGCCCGCTCCGTAGACGAACAGGGCCGCGAACAGCAGCACCGCGGTGTCGAGCGCCGCGGCGGCCACCACCCCCGCGCTGCCGATCGCGCCGGTGGCGTACCCGAACGTCAGGCCGCCGCGGCGCCCGGCGCGCTGCGAGATCCGCCCCACGGCGACGGCCGCGGCCGCCGACCCGATCGTGAACAACGCGCTCGGCACCCCGGCGAGACTCGTGCTGCCCAGCATGTCCTGCGCGAGGAGCGCGCCGACGGTCACGCCGGCCGCCAGGCCTGCGCCGCTGAGGATCTGCGCGGCCACGAGAACGGTCAGGACGTGGCGCTGTTCCGGGATCGGTTCGGTCACAGCCGGGACGGTACGCCGGTAACGTCGGCGGTGACACCTCGGTGAGGAGACACGGTGACCGATCCGGAGCAGCTCGAGAACGAGAACGCGCGCGTCTCGCGGATCTTCGACGAGATGTCGAAGAACTACGACCGCGGCATGAGCCTGGTCGAGAGGCTGATACTCGGCCCGGCCCGGCACTGGGCGGCCGCGCAGGCCCGCGGCCGTGTCGTCGAACTCGCCGTCGGCACCGGCCTCAACCTGCCGCTCTACGGACCCGAGGTCGACCACGTCGTCGGTGTCGACATCTCGCCGAGGATGCTCGAACTCGCCCGGACGAAGGCCGCCGCCGACCCGCGCGTCGAGCTGCGCGAGGGCGACGTACAGGCCCTCGACCTGCCCGATGCGAGCGCCGACACCGTGCTCTCGACCTTCACCTTCTGCACCGTGCCCGACCCGGCCCGCGCCGCGGCCCAGGCGTACCGCGTGCTCGTCCCCGGCGGCCGGATCGTGCTCGCCGAGCACGGCCCGTCGACGAACCGGGTGCTGCGCGCCCTGCAGCGCGGCATCGAGCCGCTCAGCATCCGCTTCGGCGCCGACCACCTGCTCCGCGACCCCGCGCCCTATCTCACCGAAGCCGGGTTCGTCGTCGACGACGTGCACCGCACCGGTCGGATGGGCATCGTGTTCCGGGTGCTCGCCCACAAGCCGGCGTGACCGTCCCCGGGCCCGGGCGAAGGTGCCGTTGCGTCGGTCCGAGGGGTGAGCGATACCTCCGCGCGGGTCGGCGGGGCGGTACCGGCCGACCGGTCTAGAGATCACTGCTGACGGGCAGCAACCGCAGCTCGCGTGCGCGGGTGATCGCCTCGACCCGCGTGTGTGCTCCGAGCTTGCGGTAGATGCTGCGCAGCTGTGTCTTGACCGTGTTGGGGGAGACGAACAGGAGGCGGGCGATCTCGCTCTGCGGGCATCCGTCGGCCAGTAGCGCGAGCACCTGCTGCTCCCGCGGGGACAACTCGACCCGTGCGACCTCGTCCGGGAACACCGTCCCGACGGGACCGCCCGGCACCGCAATTCCGCTGCACGCTTCGAGTTCGCGCCGGTGCCGGTCCGGCACGGTGGTGAACGCGCGCCGATTGCCCAGCGTCCGCGCCAGGGTGCAGGCGCGCTCCCAGCACACGGCTGCGGCCCGCGGATTACCCAGGTCCAGCTGGGCGGCGGCCTCGAGCAGGAGCGCCTCGAGGTGGGCCCGCGGGAAGCCACAGTCCGGCCAGGACACTCGCGCGAGCTTCTTGACGGCCCGGCCGGGATTCCCGCCCAGGAGATCCACCCGTGCGTCCGGCACGACGAGGATCGGATGGTGCCGGGGCTCGAGATCCGCCACGGCGCGCGCCAGGTTGCCGTTGCCGAGAGCCAGGTGCAGGTCGATCTCCGTCGCGGTGAGCAGCGTCCGGGAGAACGCGCCGTCGCCGTGCCGGTGGGCGTGGCCGGCCACGGTGTGGTGCAACCACGTCAGGCCCGCGTACGCCTCCACGGTGAGCAGGGTGTGCTGAGCGTGGGCGTAGGCGACGAATCCCCACAGCTCCTCCCGGTCGCTGGGCGCGCCGAGCAGGTCGATCATCGCCTCGGCCGCTCCGACGTCGAGGGCGTCGAGATGGGTCAGCGCCGCGGCGACCCGGCCGCCGACCTTGACGAGTTCGCCGAAGAGCCCGTCGGACGGTTCCGCCGTCGCCTCCCGGGCGAGCCACCGGCGGGCGCGCGGCACGTCGCCGACCAGGGCCCAGTTCAGCGCGGAACTGCCGGCGGCGTTCTGGACGATGTAGGGAGTGTCCGCGGCGACGCCGCCCCGGTAGGCCAGCTCGAACTGCCGGTTGGATTCGGCCAGGTCCGCGACGAGCTGGAAGGTGATCGCCCATTGGACGCGCAGCAGCGGCAGCTGCGGGGTGATGTTGTCCGGCTGGTGCACGAGCATGCTCTGCACCAGCGGTTCGAGCCGCCGAGTGCAGGCGGCGCCCTGGACGAAGTCGCCGGCGACACGCAGCGCGAGCGACTGCACCGTCGCCAGGTGCAGGACGTTCGCGGCGTCCGGCCCGGCGCCGAGCGTGTGCAGGTCGTCGGGCTCGCTCGGCAGCGACGCCCGCAGGATGGGATGGTCGGCGAGCATCTGCACGAACAGCGCCCGCCCGGCGAGCACCGCCGGGTGGTCCTGCAGGAAGTCCTCGGGAATCGTCCGCAGCACGAGGATGAGCTCCTCGAGATGCTCGGCGACCATCTGGCCCCAGCTGCGTTCGACGATGCCCGCGGCCATCGTCCACTTGCGGGCCTCGGCCGCATACATCGCGGCCGGCGCCGGCCGGCCCGCGTCGTGATGGCGGCGCGCGAGCAGGGTCATCAGCTCGTCGGCTCGTCCGGGTTCCTCCTGCCGGGCCTGGTCGAGCACCGCGAGCCGCAGGGCCGACGGCCACACCCACGTCCGTGTCTCGGCTGCCTCGTCGACGACGAGCAGGCCCCGCGCTTCGAGACGGTCGAGAAGCCCGGCCGCGTCCGGCCGGCCGGTGAGCTCGGCGGCGAGTTCCGCGTCGAGAGCACGGGCGGCGACCACGCACAGCGCGAACGAGCGCTCTTCGGCGGTCAGCGAGTCGAGCAGAACCGATGCGGAGCCGGCGATGGCGGCGGCCAGCTCGGGCGACGGCCGGCCCTCCTGGTCGACCGGGGAGCCTCGGTGCAGCCGCGCGACGTTCAGCGCGCCCGAGATCAACTGCGGCAACCCGCCCAGCGCGCGGCACAGGTCGCCGTATTCGTCGGCTCCGAGCTCCACCCCGGCGGCGCGGAAGAACTCCGCAGTCTCCCGCGGCGTGAACCGCAGATCGTGAGCGGAGACGAACGTGCAGTCCACGCCTGCCGTGGCTACGGCCGACGTCGTGGCGCTGCCCCGCACGCAGACGGCGACGTCGACGGACGGGCAGCGGTCGAGCAGGTGCCGGATCGCCGGCAGCAGGTCGTCGAGCGCGGTGGCGGGGAACCCGTCGAGGACGAGCAGGGTCGGCGCCGGGCGGGACCGGAGGACCTCGGCGAGCCGTCCGGCCGGGTCACCGGGTGCGACGTGTTCGCCCAGCACCGTGCAGGCGTCGGACCAGATGCGTTCCGGTGTCGCGTCGTTCGCCACCGGCACCCACGCGATGTCGCGTTCGGGTGCGCCGCCCCGGTGCAGCCACGTGGCCAGGAGTGTGCTCTTGCCGAATCCGTCCGGGGCGTGGACCACCGTGAGCGCGGACCCGCGGCCGAGCATGTCGAACAGGCGAGGGCGGGGCAGGGCGGTGGCCAGCGTCCGCCACGTCGGCACCCCGGTTCGGACAGCGCCGGGGACACTCACGGCAACTCCTCTCGCTCGCTCGGTCGACGCACGCCGGCATGTGCGGTCTCCACCGTTGTCCCGGTGTCCCCGACAGACCCCTCGGCACGGGCAGACTACCCGGTCTCTTCCGGGCCGAGCGGAGGGATGTCCGGTTTGCGCAGTCCGACCAGGCACTACAGACGACGAGGGGAGGTTGTCGACTGCGGCACCCGGACGGTGCCGCGACAACCTCCCCTCGGGGGCGAGAGTTCGTTCCTACCTCGTCGCGCTGAGCCGCGCCTTCTCCAGGGCGGCCAGGGTGCGCAGGATGGTGGCCTTCTGCTTCTCGAGGTCGCCGCGGCGGGCGCGGGCGGCGAGGCCGGACTGGTCGGCGACGAGCGCGAGCTGCGCATCGACTGCGGAGAGCTGATCGAGCAGCGCGAGGGCGCGGTTCTGGATCTCGTCGACGTCGACGCCGCCGGTGCGTACGGGCGCCGGGTCGGCGGCGCGCTGCGACGGGCGCACCGAGGAGGTGCGCGGGGTGGCAGGGCGGCGCACGTTCTCGGCGACGACGGCGGCGGCGCGGGGGCGCAGGGCCTTGCGCACGAGGGCGGGATCGGGTTGCTCGGCGAGCCGGATGTCGTTGAGGACGCGACGCGAGTCGCGAGCGGCCTTGCGGTGCTCGTACTCCTCTTCGTCGTCCGACTGCAGTGTGCCGCCGATGGGGCGCAGACCGTACATGCCGACGAACTTGCGGGCCTCGTCGATGATGGATTCGTGGGTGCGGCAAGTGCCACAACGGGGTTCGTTACGGAACGGCTCGACGGACTCGGTGTCGCCGCACCAGACGCAGGCTCCGGGTTTCCACCGTCGGACGGTCTCGAGTTTCGCGTTTTCGGTGGGGGCCTCGAGGGTTCGCGCGTCGATCACGAGGAGCCACCTTAGGTGAAGGTCGGCGGGGTCCGCTCGGGTGGGTCCGGCGCGACCTGCGACAGGAGGATGTCGACGTGACGAAGATCATGCCGACGCCGGGTGTACGGGCGGCAAACTCTTGTGCCGCAGCACTTTCCGTACCGATCGGTACGGCACGGAAACCCTCGGATCGTCCGCGATGCGAACGCTTTTCAGGTGGCGGTTGCGGCGGTCAGCCACTCCACGAGCGGCCGGACGTCGCGCCAGGCGGTGCGCACCTCGTCGAGGGTGCGCGGGGTGTCGATCCACTCGGGCGAGGGGTGTGTCCGCGCGGCGGTGAGGGACTTGTGCCGTAGCAGGTCGAGGCGGGGGTGGTCCTCGGCAACACCGCGCGGACGGGTCTTCAGCCGCTCACCACCGATCTCGTACCCGGCCCGGTGCAGCCGCCGCACGAGCGGTTCGAGTCGCGGGCCGCGGCGCGTATCGTCCACGGCAGCACGGAATGCGGCGACCTGGGCGGACGAGCCCCGGTAGAAGCCGCCGGCGACCCGCAGCCCGGCCGCGTCGATCTGCACGTAGAAGCCGACGCCGGGTCCGGTCTGCACGAAACCGCCCTGATGGGTCTTGTACGGCGACTTGTCCGCACTGAAGCGCACGTCGCGGTGCGGGCGAAACGCCTTGCCCGCTCCGAACTCCGGTTCGAGTTCCGCGAGCAGCGCAAGCATCGGGCCGCGCACGCAGTCGTCGTAGACGGCCTTGTGCGCGGCCCAGAACGGCTTGCTGTTGTCCGCCTCGAGATCCTCGTAGAAGTCGAGGGCGGCAACGGGGAAGCCGGTGAACATGCCGGTGTCCTTTCGGTCCGGTGACGGTCCGAAGGTACACCGCGCCTTCCGCGGCTACGCGGAACCGTTGAACAGCGACGTCACCGAGCCGTTCTCGAACACCTCCTGGATGGTGCGCGCGAGCAGCGGTGCGATCGACAGAACGGTGAGCGTCGGGAAACGCTTCTCGTCGTCGATCGGCAGCGTGTTGGTGACGATGACCTCCTTGGCACCGCAGGACGCGAGGCGCTCGGAGGCCGGATGCGAGAGCACGCCGTGGGTGGCGGCGATGACGACGTCGCCTGCGCCGGCCTCCTTCAGGATCTTCACGGCGCCGGCGATGGTGCCGCCGGTGTCGATCATGTCGTCGATGAGGATGCAGGTGCGTCCCTCGACCTCACCGACGACCCGGTTGGACTTGACCTGGTTCGGCACGAGCGGGTCGCGGGTCTTGTGGATGAACGCCAGCGGGGCACCGCCGAGGGTGTCGGCCCACTTCTCCGCGACGCGGACGCGACCGGAGTCGGGGGAGACCACGGCGATGTTCTCGACGCCGTACTTGTCGCGGATGTACTCGGCGAGCTGGCCCTGGGCGTGCATGTGGTCGACGGGGCCGTCGAAGAAGCCCTGGATCTGGTCGGTGTGCAGATCGACGGTGATGATGCGGTCCGCGCCGGCGGTCTTGAGCAGGTCGGCGATCAGGCGGGCGGAGATGGGCTCACGGCCGCGGTGCTTCTTGTCCTGGCGGGCGTACGGGTAGAACGGCAGGACTGCGGTGATGCGCTTGGCCGACCCGCGCTTGAGCGCATCGATCATGATGAGCTGTTCCATCACCCACTGGTTGAGCGGGAACGGGTGACTCTGCAGCACGAACGCGTCGGAGCCACGGACGGACTCCTCGAACCGCACGAAGATCTCGCCGTTGGCGAAGTCCCGCGCGGTCTGCGGGGTGACCTGGACGTCGAGCTCCTTCGCCACCTGCTCCGCCAGCTCGGGGTGGGCCCGGCCGGAGAAGAGCATCAAGTTCTTCTGGTTGTCGATCCAATTGGAGGTCACTGGTCCTGGCCGTCCTTTTGCCGTTCGATCTCTTGCTGCTGCCGTGCTGCAGACGCTGCCTCGGCGGCGGGGGTCCCGGGGCGGTTCCGCTGGACCCAGCCTTCAATATTGCGCTGTGGCGCACCCGACACCGCAAGCGCCCCCGGTGGAACGTTGCGGCGCAGGACCGTGCCGGCGCCGGTGTAGGCGCCGTCGCCGACCGTCACGGGCGCCACGAACATGGTGTCCGATCCGGTCCGGACGTGGGATCCGACGACCGTGCGCGACTTGTGCACGCCGTCGTAGTTGACGAACACGCTCGAAGCGCCGATGTTCGAATGCTCGCCGATGGTGGCGTCGCCGACGTAGGTCAGGTGCGGCACCTTCGAGTGCGGGCCGATCTCGGCGTTCTTCGTCTCCACGAAGGTCCCGATCTTGCCGGATTCGCCGAGGTCGGTGCCCGGACGCAGGTAGGCGAACGGCCCGACGGTCGCCCCGTCGCCGATCACGGAGTCCGAACCGTGGGTGCGCACCACCGACGCTCCGGCACCGACCCGCACGTTCGTCAGCGTGGTGTCCGGACCGATCACCGCGTCCTCGTCGACCACGGTCCGGCCGTGCAGCTGCACCCCGGGGTGCAGGGTCACGTCCCGGGCGAGGACGACGTCCACGTCCACCCACGTGCTGGCCGGGTCGACGATGGTCACCCCCGCGCGCATCCAGTGCTCGAGGGTGCGCCGGTTCAGCTGCGCCGCGAGCGCGGCGAGCTGCACCCGGTCGTTCGCGCCCGCAACCTTCGTCGCGTCGGCGAGCTGGGCGGCGAACACTGCCCGACCGTCCTGGCGAGCGATCGTGACCACGTCCGTCAGGTACAGCTCGCCCTGGGCGTTGTGGGCCCGCAGCCGCGTCAGTGCGCTGCGGAGGAACTCCGCGTCGAAGGCGTAGATGCCGGCATTGACCTCGTCGATGGCGGCCTGCTCGGCGTCGGCGTCGGCCTCCTCGACGATCTCGCGGATCTCACCGTGGCCGTTCCGGACGATGCGGCCGTACCCGGTGGGATCGTCGGCGAGGAACGTCAGGACCGTCACCGCGGACTGCGTCGGCTCGGCGAGGTGCTCGGCTTCGAGTGCCTCGAGGGTGTGGCCGTCGAGCAGCGGGACGTCGGCATTGGTGACGACGACCACGCCGGAGAAGTCGCCGGGCAGGGCGTCGAGCCCGCACTGCACCGCATGCCCGGTGCCGAGTTGCCGATCCTGGACCGCGATGGTCACCTTGCGGTCGAGCGTCTCGGCGATATCCGCGGTGGCGGCGGAGACGCGCTCACGCTCGTGCCCGACGACCACCACGAGGTGGCTCGGGTCCAGCTCCGCGGCCGCGTGCAGCGAATGGGCGAGCATCGTGCGACCCCCGAGGGTATGCAGCACCTTCGGGGTCTTGGACCGCATTCGCGTACCCGCTCCGGCCGCCAGGACGACAACTGCGGTCTGCACTTGCATGAAGCTCCCTCGACGTTCGACATGCGCAGGTTCGGCACCGGCAGGGGAGCTCACGGGCCCCGACTGCCCTGCTCCGCCGCCAGGACTCGAACCTGAACTATCTGAACCAAAATCAGAGGTGCTGCCGATTACACCACGGCGGACTGCCGCATTCCCGGCGCCGACGCCCCGGTCATGCGTCTGTGATCCTCGCATGCCGCCACGCCCGGAGTCGAACGCGGGGCCGGGCGCGTCGTCGTCACGGATAGGCTGAGCGCAACCCGCCGCGCGTCGTCCCCGGGGTTTTTTCCGGTGGCCCGGGGTCCGGCCGGGGCCGGAAAGGATGTATTACGTGTCGAAGCCGTCGCAGAACCACGCCGACCGCAGCCCGCGGGTCCGGATGACGGGTACCCAACGCCGCGAACAGCTCATCGAGATCGGGCGGGCAATCTTCGCCGAGCGTGGCTACGAGGCGGCGTCGATCGAGGAGATCGCCCAGCGGGCTCAGGTCTCCAAACCGGTGGTCTACGAGCACTTCGGCGGCAAGGAGGGGCTGTACGCCGTCGTCGTGGACCGGGAGATGTCGACCCTGATGTCGATGATCAGCGCGAGCCTGACGCAGAACCGCTCGCGCATCCGGGTCGAGCGGGTGGCGCTGGCCCTGCTCACCTACGTCGAGGAACGCACCGACGGCTTCCGCATCCTCGTGCGCGACTCCCCGGTCACCGCGGAGGAGGGCACGTACTCGTCCCTGTTGAACGAGGCGGTGCGGCAGGTGGCGCACATCCTCGCCGGCGACTTCTCCCGCCGGGGCTTCGACCCGGACCTGGCTCCGCTCTACGCGCAGGCGCTGGTGGGCATGGTCGCGACGACCGCGACGTGGTGGCTGGACGAGCGCAGCCCGTCGAAGGAGGTCGTGGCCGCCCACCTGGTGAACCTGTGCTGGAACGGACTCACGCACCTCGAGGCGGATCCGCAGCTCGGGACTGCCTGAGGGGGTGGCGCAGTCCCCCGATCGTCCCTCTACCAGGTGGTATCGTTGCGCAGCCGACTCGAGAAGGGATGCGAGGTGATCGCGGTGATCAACCGAGCGGCGATCGGAGCCGATCGCCCGGGTCGTCCCCTGCGTACGAGTCTGTCCGGGAGGCCGTGAATGGCTCGGCAGGTCCGCGCGGAAGTCACCCGCGAATCCGTGGTCCGTGGCGCCGCGGAGATCTTCATGAACCTCGGCTACGCCAACGCCAGCCTCAACGAGATCATCCAGGAGTCCGGGGTCACCAAGGGTGCGCTGTACTTCCATTTCGCCTCCAAGGAAGAGCTCGCCCGCGGTGTCGTCGACGCGGGCTTCGCTCGCCTCGCCGAGGCCGCGGTGGCGACCATCAACGACCGCACTCCGGCCCTCGAGACACTGATCGAGCTGTCCGTCCTCACCGTCGACCTGTCCCGGAACGATCCGGTGGTCCGGGCGATGTTCCGCTTGGCCGTGGAGATCGGGGACTACCGGGGCACCGGCGACCGCTTGTTCGACACCTGGCTGGTGACGATGCGCGACCTCGCGAAGCGCGCCCTGGCCGAAGGTGACCTGAACGAGGACGTGGACCCCGACATGGTCGGTCTGTTCCTCCTGCAGGTGCTCACCGGCGTACGCATGGTCGCGGCGGCGCTCGACTGTCGTGACGCCCTCGTCGAATACCTCGAGAACGCGTGGGGACTGATGTTGCCGGCCCTGGTACCGCCCGCCAAGGCTGAGTACTTCAAGCAGTTCGCCTCGCGCCGGCTCCGGGTCTGATCCCGGCGGCAATCGTTGCGCCGGCCGCCACCGCCTGACACGATCGCCGCCGTGACCCTGGGACCCTTCGACGCGGCTGCGGCCGGTGCGGCACTCGCCCGCGCCCTCGACGAGTCCGGAGCCGACGCCGCGGTGACCATCGTCCCGGTGCCCGCGCTGCTGACCACCGCCCAGGCGGCGGACGTGCTCGGTGTCGGCCGGGCGTACGTGGCCCGTCTCGTCGACGACGGCACCCTGCCCTCCCGGTTCCACGGCCTGCACCGACGCATCCGCCGCGCCGACGTCCTCGCCTGCGCCGAGCACACGGCCGAGGCCCGGAGCCGGGCTCTGGACGCCGTCGCGGATCTGAACCGACGCGACGGTCTGTACGACGACGACTTCTGAGGGGGAACGATCGTGCCGATCCGGGCGGTCCTCGACGCGCCGGCACTGACGCCGCCGCGCGTGCGCGACGTGCTCCTCGCCCTGGCCGAGGACGCGCTGTACCGGCCCTACTGGAGCGACGGCATCGTCGCCGAGGTGGAGCGCAGGCTGCCGGCGCACATGTCGCGCCCGGCGCGGGACTTCCTGTTCGCCGAACTCGACACAGCCTTCCCCGAGGCACGGGTGACCTGGCCCGCCACGGTGCTGCGCGAGGTGCCGTACGTCAGCGATCCCCGCGACGCACACCTGACGGCGGTGGCGCTGTTCGCACAGGCCGACGTCGTCGTCACCACCGACGCCGCTCTCGCGCGCTCGCTCGAGCGGTCCGGGGTCGAGCCGCAGACACCCGACGCCTTCGTCGCGTACGTCCTCGACGCCGATCCCCGGCGGTCCGTGCGCGTGCTGCACCGGATGGCGCGACGGCGGTGGCTCGGGCCCGGCGAGGAGCTCGCCGACGCCGCCCTGCGGGCGCGGCTGGCCGCGTGGGCGCGTGCAGCGCTCGGCGACAACAGCGCCGACCTGCTGGCGACCGACCCAATCTGACCGTGCCGCTCGCGGCTGTGCTGGCGGTGCCGTTCGCGGCTGTGCTGCCGGTGCCGCTCGCGGCAGTGCTGCCGGTGCCGCTCGAACCGGACACCGCATAGACTCGGACGGTCCTCTTCTCGAACCCCAGGAGCGCCCTTCCCGTGTCCGACGTGTCCGTCACCCCCCTGTCCGGATTGGCGCGGATCGCGCTGGCCGACGCTCAGCTCGAGCGTGTGGCCGCCCTCGCCGGGACCGCCGAACAGGCCCTGGTGGCCCCGCCCGCGGCCCGGCCGTTCGTCGCCGCCGCGCTCGCCGCGAAGACGCCGCTGCTCGTGGTGACCGCGACCGGCCGTGAAGCGGACGATCTCACGGCGGAGCTGCGCGAGATGCTCGGCGACGTCGTTGCGCAGTTCCCCTCGTGGGAGACGCTGCCGCACGAGCGGCTCTCGCCCAGCGCCGACACCGTCGGACGCCGGTTGCAGGTACTGCGCCGGCTCGCGCACCCCGAGGACCGCGACTACGGCCCCGAGCTGCGGGTGATCGTCGCGACCGTGCGCTCGCTGGTGCAGCCGATGGCCCCCGGCCTGGGCGACATCGAGCCCGTCACCCTGCGTGTCGGCGCGGAGCACGACTTCGACGAGCTGATCGAGCGGCTCGTCGAGCTGGCCTACACCCGTGCCGACATGGTCGGCAAGCGCGGCGAGTTCGCCGTGCGCGGCGGCATCCTCGACGTCTTCCCGCCGACAGCGGACCACCCGGTGCGGGTCGAGTTCTGGGGTGACGAGGTCACCGAGCTGCGCCCGTTCTCCGTCGCCGACCAGCGGTCCATCCCCGAACTCGAGGTGAGCACCCTCATCGCCCCGCCCTGCCGGGAACTGCTGCTGACCGAGCAGGTCAAAGAACGCGCGGCGCGACTCGCCCAGGACAACCCGGCCGACGCGGCGCTCGTGGAGATGCTCGACAAGATGGCCTCCGGCATCCCGGTCGAGGGCATGGAGGCGCTGCTGCCGGTGCTGCAGACCGGCGAGCTGCAGTTGCTGACCGACGTCGTGCCGGACGGTACGCACGTGCTGCTGTGCGATCCGGAGAAGGTCCGGACCCGCGCGGCGGACCTGATGCGCACCGGCCAGGAGTTCCTCGAGGCGTCGTGGACCGCGGCCTCGCTCGGCGGGGCCGCGCCACTGGACACCGCGAACATGAAGGGTGTGGATCTGGCCGCCTCCGCGTACCGGCCGCTGACCGGGGTGCGGGAGACGGCGGAAGCCGCGGGCCGGCCGTGGTGGACGCTGAGCCCGCTGGCGTCGGGCGCCGACACCGAGGTCGTGCTCGACGTGCAGTCGGCGCCGGAGGTGCGCGGTTCCGAGGAACTGCTGACGATGCTCTTCGCGAACCTGCGTGCACACGTCACCACCGGCGGGCGGGCGGCGATCGTCGTCGCAGGTGCCGGCACCGGGCAGCGGGTGCTCGAGCGGCTGCAGGAGAACGACGTACCCGCAGCGCGGCTCGATCCGGGGGCCGAACCGGTCCGCGGCACGGTCGGGGTGCTGTGCGGCGCGCTGCACGACGGCCTGGTTCTGCCGGGCGACGGCGCAGACGTGCCCGGACTGGTGCTCGTCACCGAGTCCGACCTCACGGGCAACCGGGTGACCGCCGCCGAGGGTCGCCGCACGCCGGTCAAGCGCCGCAACCAGGTGGATCCGCTGGCGCTCACCGCCGGAGACATGGTGGTCCACGACCAGCACGGCATCGGCCGGTTCGTGGAGATGGTGGAGCGGACCGTGGGCGGCGCCCGCCGCGAGTACCTGGTCATCGAGTACGCGCCCGGCAAACGCGGGCAGCCGGGTGACCGGCTGTTCGTGCCGATGGAGTCCCTCGACCAGCTCTCCCGCTACGTCGGCGGCGAGATGCCCGCCTTGAGCAAGCTCGGCGGCTCCGACTGGGCCAACACGAAACGCAAGGCGCGCAAGGCTGTCCGCGAGATCGCGGGAGAGCTGGTGCAGTTGTACGCGGCCCGTCAGGCCGCCCCGGGGCATGCATTCGCGCCGGACACCCCGTGGCAGAAGGAGATGGAGGACGCGTTCGCGTTCACCGAGACCCAGGATCAGCTCACCGTCATCTCCGAGGTCAAGGCCGACATGGAGAAGGCGGTCCCGATGGATCGCGTCGTCATCGGCGACGTCGGTTACGGCAAGACCGAGATCGCGGTGCGTGCCGCATTCAAGGCCGTGCAGGACGGCAAGCAGGTCGCGGTGCTGGTGCCCACCACGCTGCTGGCGCAGCAGCATCTGCAGACCTTCACGGAGCGGATGGCGTCGTTCCCGGTCACCGTCAAGGGCTTGAGCCGCTTCACCGATTCCGCCGAGGCGAAGGAGACGATCGCCGCCCTCGCCGACGGTGAGGTCGACATCGTCGTCGGCACCCACCGGCTGCTGCAGACCGGCGTGCGCTGGAAGGACCTCGGTCTCGTGATCGTCGACGAGGAGCAGCGATTCGGCGTCGAGCACAAGGAGCACATCAAGGCCCTGCGCACGCACGTCGACGTGCTGACCATGTCCGCGACGCCGATTCCGCGCACCCTGGAGATGAGCATGGCCGGCATCCGTGAGATGTCGACGATCCTCACCCCACCCGAGGAGCGGCACCCGGTGCTCACCTACGTGGGCGGCTACGCGGACAAGCAGGTCGCCGCCGCCATCCGCCGCGAGCTGCTGCGCGACGGACAGGTGTTCTACGTGCACAACCGGGTGAGCTCGATCGACAAGGCCGCCAAGCGGATTCGTGACCTCGTCCCCGAGGCGCGGGTCGCGGTGGCGCACGGGCAGATGAACGAGGACACCCTCGAGAAGACCGTGCAGGGCTTCTGGGAGCGTCAGTACGACGTCCTGGTGTGCACCACCATCGTCGAGACGGGCCTCGACATCTCCAACGCCAACACCCTCATCGTCGAGCGCGCCGACTCGCTGGGGTTGTCGCAGTTGCACCAGCTGCGCGGACGCGTCGGTCGTTCCCGCGAGCGGGGTTACGCGTACTTCCTGTACCCGCCGGAGAAGCCGCTGACCGAGACGGCATACGACCGGCTCGCCACGATCTCCCAGAACTCCGATCTCGGCGCGGGCATGGCCGTGGCCATGAAGGACCTCGAGATCCGCGGCGCGGGAAACGTTCTGGGCGCGGAGCAGTCCGGTCACGTCGCCGGCGTCGGATTCGATCTGTACGTGCGGCTCGTCGGCGAGGCGGTGGAGGCGTTCCGGGCCGCCGCGGACGGCCGTCCCGTCGCCACGGACGAGGCCGCCAAGGAGGTGCGGGTGGATCTTCCGGTCGACGCCCACATCCCGCCGGACTACGTGACATCCGACCGGCTGCGGCTCGAGGCCTACCGCAAGCTCGCCGCGGCGCACGACGACGACGCGATCGCCGCGGTGGTCGAGGAACTCGTCGACCGCTACGGTCCGCTGCCCGAGGAGGTCGGCCGGCTCGTGTCGGTGGCCAAGCTGCGCCTGCTGTGCCGCGAGTACGACCTCGAGGAGGTCGCGGTCTCCGGCACCCAGTTGAAGATCTCGCCGATGCACCTGCCGGATTCGAAGCAGATGCGGCTCAAGCGTCTCTATCCGGCGGCGCAGTACCGCGCCACGAGCGGCATCGTGCAGCTGCCGTTGCCGCGAACCGGTGGCGTGGGTTCCGAGCGGGTGCGCGACGTCGAGCTGCTGCAGTACATCGCGGACTTCCTGCTCGCCCTGGACGGCAAGGCGCAGGGATCGGTTGACGTGTGTGTGCCGACCGCCGCGAGCGTGTGACCGGGCGAGCGCAGCGACGGGGATTGCGACCGGGGCGAGCGCAGCGACGGGGATTGCGACCGGGGCGAGCGCAGCGACGGGGATTGCGACCGGGGCGAGCGCAGCGACGGGGAAAGTGAGGCGACGGCGGTGACGGTGATTCTGCTCGACCCGTACCGGCCCGGATCGGTGCCGCTCGAGGCGGTGCCGCTGCTGACCGGGCCGCTCGACTGCACCGACGACGTTCCGGCAGAGGTGTGCGAAATCCTCGGTGCCACCGTGGGATCCGGAGCCGAGACACTGATCGCCGTCGACCCGGAGCACGAGGCGGTGCGTGAACGCGTACGGCGGGGAGAGCGGGTGATCGCCGCCCCGCCCGCTCCGGGGGAGCGCCTGCTGCGTGCCGTGGACGTGATGGACCGGCTGTGGGGATTCGGCGGCTGGGAGGTCACCCAGACGCACGACTCTTTGCGCCGCTACCTGCTCGAGGAGACGTACGAGCTGCTGGACGCGATCGAGGAGGGCGACCCGCACGGTCTGCGCGAGGAACTCGGAGACCTGCTGCTCCAGGTGCTGTTCCACTCGCGGATCGCCGAGGAGTCCGACACCGATCCGTTCACCGTCGACGACGTCGCCGACACGCTCGTCGCCAAGCTCGCGTCGCGCAGCCCGCACCTGACCAACGGTCACACCGGCCCGATCGACGTGGCCGAGCAGGAGGCAGCGTGGGAGGTGGCCAAAGCGGCGGAGAAGGCGCGGCCCTCCTGCCTGGACGGCATCGCGACGGCACAGCCGGCGCTGGCCCTGACCGACAAGGTGATCGCCCGGGCCACCCGGGCCGGACTCCCCACGCATCTCGTCCCGCCCGAACTCCGGACGGTGCACGTCACCGGCGACGGTGGCGCGGAGGACGCGCTGCGCAGCGCGACGCTGCAGTTCGTCGCGACGGTGCGCGCGACGGAGAAGGCTGCCCACGCCGACGGCGTGCCGTACGGCGGTCTCGACGTGGACGCATGGGTGCGTTACTGGGAGAAGTGAGTCCCGACCGGCGCTTCTCCGAGCCGACGCGGCTCCGCACGGGCACGCAGTGCCGGGGCGACGGGGCGGCCGTGCAGGAAGCCGGTGACCCCGCCCGCGTCGAGGGCCCGCCGGTACACCGCGAGAGCGCCGCGCGCTGCCTCCACGGTCTCCTCGAGGTCGGCGTCGGTATGGGCCGCCGAGATCACGAACGACTGTCCGAGCACACCCCGGACGAGCATCTCCTGCAGGAACAGCGTGCGGAATTCCTGCGAGGGCAGCAGATTCGGGTCACGGGTGACGAAGATCAGGCAGGACGGGCGTCCGACCACCTGGACGTAACGCTCCACGCCGAGATCCGCGGCCGCGGCGTTGACGGCGTCGGCAAGCCTGCGACCGGATGCTTCCATCCGGCCGATGGGGTCTTCGGTCGCGTAGGCACGCACCACCGCACGGAAGGCAGCCAGTCCGCCGGACTCCGGTCCGTGCGTGGTCGACAGGAGGAACACCCGGTCACCGTCGGTGCGCAGGCCGCCGAGTTCCATGAACTCGCGCCGACCTGCGAGCGCGGCGACGGGGAAGCCGTTTCCCATCGCCTTGCCCCAGCACGACAGGTCCGGCCGGACGCCGTACACGCCCTGCGCCCCGTGCTCGGACCAGCGGAATCCGGTGATCATCTCGTCGAAGATCAACAGGGCACCGTGCCGGTCGCACAGGCGGCGCACGCCGGGCAGGAAGCCGGGATCGGGCTCGGCGAGGGCGGTGGCGGCCTCGAGGATCACGCATGCGGTCGGCCTGGCCGACAAAGCATGTTCGAGCGAGTCGAGGTCGTTGTACCGGAACCGGTGGGTGTGCTCGGTGACCTCCTCGGGGATTCCCGCCTTCATCGGGGTGGTGCCGATGAACCAGTCGTCGACGGAAAAGAACGGCTGGTCGCATGCCACGACGTGCCGGCGGCCGGTGACAGCCCGCGCCAGGCGCACGGCCGCGGTTGTGGCGTCGGAGCCGTTCTTGGCGAACTTCACCATGTCGGCGCCGGGCACCAGAGCGAGGAAGTCCTCGGCTGCGGCGAGTTCGAGGGTCGTTGGCCGGCTGAAGTTGGTGCCGTCGGCGATCGCGGCGGCGACGGCGTCGACGACGGGACGGTAGCCGTGCCCGAGCGTCACCGAGCGCAGGCCCATCCCGTACTCGACGTAGCTGTTCCCGTCGGCGTCCCACACGCGGGCACCCGCTCCGCGCTCGAGGACGGGTGCCATGAATTCCGGATACTGGTCGGAGCCCCGGGCATACGTGTGCGCACCGCCGGGCACGATCTCGTGGAGCCGGGCCTGGAGTTTCGTGGATCGGACGAACGAGGGTGGAGAAGAGTGCGGCACTGTCGGCTCCCTTCGACGACGACGCCTGGAGCGAGGGGCGGACACGAGAGGAAGTGGGAGGCTCCGAGGGTACACAGGTATGAGGCAGCGTCATCATTCTCGGTAGGAGTACGCGCGATCGCAACCTTCTCCGGTGTTCCCCAACAACTTCGGGGTTCAATCGGTAGGCCTTGTGCGGTATCGTAAACGGTAACGACCCTCCGCCCTGAACATTTCTACCCGATGGAACGAACAGCCGTCGAGTAGGACGACGCCGCGATCGAACTGTGCTCGATCCGATGGGAGTTTGCGGATGGTGAAGATTCCGCTCGGTCTGTCTGCCGGTGGGGAGCCTCCCATCCGGGTCCTGATCGACAACGGCGAATACTGGCTCAACAACAAAGGTGACCTGGCGTTACTCGATGTCACCGTGCGCCGGATCCGGGCGCGCTGGCCCGACGCCCGCATCGGCGTCCTGACCTACGCACCCGGTCTGCTACGAGCATTCGAGCCCGCTGCCGAGCCGGTCGGGTACCGGCGTGGAGCCCACTGGTCGAGGCTGGGACGGTCTTCTCAGCTGCCGGCACGGTTGGGACCTGCGGTTGTCGGACGAGTCTCGGAAGTGTGGTGGTCCCTGACCAATCCCCCGAGGCGGCAATTGCGCAAACTGCCCGACTCGGTGCGTCATCCGCTGACACGGATGAAAGAGTGGCGCAGCCACGACCGTGACAGGAACACGGTGAATCGCGGTGCTCGTATTCCGGAGGCGGCGAAGACAGCGTCGCTGATCGTTGCGATGGGCGGAGGCTACCTCGCTGACGTCGACACATACCAGGCGACGCGCACCCTGGATCTGCTCGAATATGCCTGTGAAAAGGGGATTCCCACCGCCGCGCTAGGTCAGGGGATCGGCCCGATCGACGATCCGGTTCTCTTCGCTCGGGCCGCGAAGGTGCTGCCGCGGGTCGATGTCATCGCGTTGCGGGAGGATGTGTGCGGTCCGGACCTGCTGGCGAGGATGGGAGTACCGGACGAGCGGATATACATTACCGGAGACGACGCCGTGGAGCTCGGATATGACGCCGGCCGGCCTGAGATGGGCTCCGATCTCGGCGTTTGTCTGCGTATTGCAGACTATTCGCCCGTGGGGGCTCAGGCTCGGACGAGTGTGCGCCGGTCCGTGCAGGAGTTCGCTCTCGGGGTCGGTGCCACACTCGTGCCACTGATCGTTTCGGAGTGCGAGTCGGAGGACCGCCGATCGACGCTGCCGCTGCTCGAGGGTTATCCGTCGGTGGCCGCGCCCCTGGATCGCTACGCACGTGCCCGAGATCTCGCTGCTGCAGTCGGACGGTGCCGGGTTCTGGTCACCGGCGCGTACCATGTGGCTGTTTTTGCTCTGTCTCAAGGTATTCCGGTCGTCGGCCTGTCGTCGTCGAAGTACTACGACGGTAAGCTAGGTGGGTTGAGGGCGATGTTCGGCGGCGGTCTCGAGTTGATTCACCTCGATGCCCACGACCTCGACGACCGGCTTTCCAAGTCGATCCGGGAACTGTGGGACGCGGCTCCGCAACTACGTCCGGTACTACGGGAGCGGGCGCGGGCTCAGGTCGCGGCAAGTCGTGAAGCCTACGAGCGGATGTTCGGTCTGGTCGAACGGACTTCCGGTGCATCCGCACAGTCCATGCTCGATCGGCAGTCGAGCGTTTGATTCGCGGCCGAGTGCACGAGTACAGGTGTACCGAGAGCGCAGGGAATATCGCGAGCGCAGGTAATCCCGCAAGGGCCCATCCGAACCTGAAGGCTCCGAACCTGAATGCGCGAGGCCGCTCCCGGCCCATCGGCATGGGTGCAGTTTCCCTGCACTACAGGCGATTCCCGCCCTACAGGAGCCTGGCCTAGAGCAGTACCCGACCTGCAGCAGTACCTGACCTACAGCCTGACCTAGGGACCCGGTCGGTAAACGGGCCTGGTCCGGCGCGAGCCGTCCGATGTTTTCTCATCCGGGACGGCGCAGATGTGCGGTTTCGGCCTCGTGTGTGCCGGTCTCTTGCATGCCCGCCACCGGAGGTGTGTCCGACGCTGCGACCTGCTCGAGTTGCGCGCGGAGCTGCTGCTGCTGCCACATCTCCGAAGTGATCGCCCAGAGGTCGTGATCTCGGCGTAGTCCGCCGACGTCGAGATAGCTGGACATGGTGCCCTCGCGTCGGCACCCGAGAAGCTGCACCGTACGTGCTGCCGCCACGTTGTCCGTGCAAATGGCAGCCGAGATCCGGCGTAGCCCGAGAGTGTCGAAGAGGTGGCTCATCGCCAGGCCGCCGACTGCGAGTCCGATACCCGCGCGGGCGAATCGAGAGTCGATCCAGACGCTCGTCTGAGCAGTCAGGGCCGCGGGATCGATACATTCGAAATTGCACTGTCCCGCGAACCTCCCGTCGATCTCGACCACCAGGGGCAGAGCAGTGCCGGACCGTTCCGCCCGGCGGCGAGCGAGACACTCGCCCACCCACACGGTGACGGTATGGCGGCGGTCCCAATCGTCCCTGGCGGTCAGCCAGTAGGGCTCGATGAGCCGCCGGTCCCGCAGACGAATCTCTCTCCAGGCCGTTGCGTCGTCCAAACGCGGACTACGCAAGGCCACAGTGTGCCCGGCTACCCGGACCGGCCCGAGGAACAGTCGCTTCTGCCGGATCCGACGAGGGTGGGCCAAGTGCCGCATCGACCTCAGATGGAATCGGCAGGCGGCGATCGCGATCGTGATCGCTGTCCGTGGAGGGTCCACATCTGCTCCTCTCGCCCCGCCGTACCGCCCCTGCAAACTTACGACCCGTATTCGACTTATAAAGATACTCCAAGTTGGTTTTATCGGGTAGATTCTTACTCGAGTCGGGAATGGCCTTCATGAACTCGGAGCGTCGAAGCGCTCCCCGGTGCTGCGGAGGGGCTGTGGACAGCACACTCAATGATCGGATTCGCCACCTCGCCCGCTACTGGCCCATCGTGGTGCTGGCGACGCTGCTGGCCGTGGGGGGAGCAGTGTGGACGACAGGGCAGAGTGCTACGGAGTACACGGGCCGTTCGGCCTTGATCGTGTCGTCCCAGAATCGCGCGCCGGAACAGGACGCGGTTCTCGTGCAGGGCTACGTGGATCTGTTCAACGACTCCTCGTATCAGGAGCAATTGCGTGTCGTCGGGAGCCTTCCCGCAGACACGTCCTTCTCCGCTCGCACTGCGGCGGCCGGACCGATCCTGTTCGTCGAGGCTACGGCGGGAGACGCGGAGACCGCTGCAGAGGCGGCCCGCATCATGGCCGGAACGTTTCGTGACGATGTCAACTCCGTGCGCGACCGGGGGCGGGAAGGATCCCTCGAGGAATTGCGCCAGCGACTCGACGAAGAGCGATCACGGCCGGGAATCGCCGACAACGTGGCGCTTGCTCAGCTGCAGGCGCAGATCAGCGAGCTCGAACTCGACGCGACCAACCAGATCCAGGATCTGCAGCTGAATGCCGGCGTCTCGGAGGACTCGCCATCCCTCTTCCGGAACGTGGCACTCGGTCTACTGGGGGGAATGGTGCTCGGAGTACTCGTGGCGCTCGCACTCGATTCCGTCATGCGGCGGATCAGCACCGCCCAGGATGTTCGGGAGCGCCTCGGTATCGAGTCGCTCGGGGTCGTCCCGGCCGGCGGTTCGACCTCGGCGGATCGAGCACGTCAGCTCGCGTTCCACAACCTCGTGAACACCCTAGCCGCCGGCGAGGTTCGCGGGCTCCGCACCGTCGCCCTGACGTCGCCGACCGGAGGCGAGGTGACAGGACAAGTCGCTCGCCAGGTGGCCCGACGCTGGAGTCGATCCGGCGTCCGTGTCGTCGTGATTCCTCAGAACGTGACGTCGTCGACCGTTGCCGGCGCCGGTGCAGAGGCACCCGGCGATGGACTCCGGGTACTGAGCGTGCGGGATACGACCGGTGAGTCCGTGCCGCTGTCCGGCAAACGGCTCGAGGCACTGCTGCAGCAGCTCCGCGGTGAAGCCGACGTCGTACTGTTCGACCTCGCGCCGGTCACCGAGGACGCCGACGCTCAGATCTTCTGCGCGGCGGCACAGAAAACTGTCCTGGTACTCGACCGGCGCCGCGCACGCCAGCCAGACGCGGCAGAGGCCGTCCGATTGCTCACTCAGGTGGACGCCCACCTCCTCGGAGCGGTCGTCGTGGATCCGCGCGGCGATACTTCTGCGCCGTACCCGCCTGCGGAAGAGATCTCCTGGTCCGCTGCTGTGCACAATCACCACGACCTCGGCCGTACCCCTGCGCCGACTCCAGGAATGCGCCCATGACGACGGCAGCGCACCCGGCCACCCGCGGACCGGCGTCGACCGAGCGTCTGCTGCCCCGATCCTTCACAGCCGTCCACCTCGTCCTGATCGCGGCTGCGACGGCGACAGTCCTCGCGATCGCTGCTGTCGCGACCGGGTTTCCAGCGAAGTTCCCAGTGCTGCTGCTCCTCGCGGCAATTGCAGGCGCGATGGTTGCCGCCGGTCTCCGCTCGCCCGTCGTCGCGCTGTTCCTGCTCCTGTTGACGACGTTTCTCCGGGTGGCGCTGCCGCCGATCCTGCCGGTGGATCCGTTCGTACTTGCCTATGCGGGGGTGATTGCCGCACTTGGGATCTGGATGTACACCACATCAGCAGCCGACGCGCGCATCGGCGCAGTCGAGGCAGCGATGGCGCTGTACGTGGTATGGAACATCGGTTCGATGCTCGCGACGCACCGATACCTTGCGACCGTTCCCGTGACCGGGGCGTCGCTGTCCGTCGTGCGCTTCGTTCTGACCGGTGTCCTGATCCCCTTCACTGCGTATCTCGTGGGCAGATACGTCTTCGTGCGGGTGTCGGCGATTCGAGCACTGCTGTGGATCGTCGCAGTGCTGGCAGCGTACTCGGCAGCAGTGAGCATCATGCAGTTCCTCGGCCCCAAGGCTCTCGTATGGCCGCGGTACATAGTGACGGCTCCGATCTGGGAGGGACGCGCTGTCGGGATCTTCAATCAACCGGTCGTCAACGGCATGGTGCTCATTCTCGGTTTCGCTGTCGCGCTCGTGCTGTCGTCGGAACGCACAGAGCCGCGCTTTCGCCGGCTCTGTGCTGCCGTCATCGCGGTCGCGTGCGCCTACGGTGTGTACTTCACGCATACCCGTGCGGTGTGGCTCGGTCTTGCGCTCGTGATCGTCGCCGGAATGCTGTGGGCACGAGGATTCCGAACCGGATTCGTACTTGCGGCAACCACGGCGGTGATCGCCATTGCCACGAACTGGCAACGGTTCACCGGAACCGATCGTTCGGCCGGGGGCGTCGGCTCACCGGCCGAAGTGCAGGACCGGCTCAACACCGCCGGCACCGCCCTGTGGGCGATAGGGCAGAAGCCGCTGACGGGTTGGGGGATAGGCAGATTCACCGCCGTCAACACCTACCACCACAAGCAGTGGTCGCCGGAGGTGCCGTGGATTCGCGGCTTCGCAATCTCCTCCCACTTCAACGAGCTCGGCATCGCGGCCGAACTCGGGCTGATCGGCCTGGGGCTGTGGATTGCCGTCGTCGTCCTGCTCGCGGTGCGGCTGTTCCGGGCGTATCGGATTCTGCCCGAATACGGACTCGACGGCCGCCGGACGGCCCTTCTGGGCCTGCTGGGACTGATGGTAATGGCGATCACCGGATTGACGGTCGATCTGCGATTCTTCGACTTTCCGAACGCTGCCGTGATGGTGCTGGTAGGGGTCGCGATCGGATGCGCCGACCGGTACACAGCCGAGGCCGGGAGCGTGAAGCGATGACGCGGCGCCATGTCGTGTGGGCGTCGACGAGCATGACCACCCGCGGTGGAGTGGGGAGTTTCGTGCGCACCATGCACGACACGCCGCTGTGGGACCGGTGGGACATCGAACACGTGAGTACGCACCGAAACGGATCCAAGCCCGCCCGGATCGCTGCATTCGCGAATGGCCTCGTCGTCTTCCTTCGTGCGCTGGTCAACGATCGTCCCGACGTGGTGCACCTGCACACGTCGATAGCGGGCAGCTTCATCCGGAAGGCGACGTTGGCCTGGGTCGCGTCCGTCTTCCGAGTGCCGGTCGTGCTGCATGTGCACGGTTCCTCGTTCGACAGATTTCACGATCGCGCGCCCTTCCCGATCCGACTGCTCATCCGTTCGACACTCGCCCGCGCTGCGGTCGTGGTCGCCTTGGGGGAGCGCTGGCGACAACGATTGCAGAAGATTGCACCCGATGCCCGGGTCGTAGTTGTCCCGAATGCGGTCCGACCTGCAACCAGAGTCGACCAGTCCAGCCGGAACGGACCCCTGCACGTGCTGTTCCTCGGCGAGATCGGCGACCGCAAGGGCACATTCACGTTGCTGGAGGCCTGGGCTCGGATTGCGGAAGGGACGACCTCCGCGCACGCACGGTTGACCGTCGCAGGTGACGGAGAAGTAGGGCGCGCGCGTGAACGGGTCCGTGCACTGGCGTTGACGGACACGGTCGCGCTGCCCGGCTGGGTTCCGCCGGAGGCGGTGCCCCAGTTGCTCGACAGTGCGCACGTACTGGTACTGCCCTCGCGTGACGAGGGCCAGCCGATGGCAATTCTCGAGGGCATGGCGCGAGGATTGTGTGTCGTAGCCAGCACGGCAGGCGGAATTCCGGACCTCGTCGACGACTCGTGTGGGGTTCTGATCCCCGCCGACGACACGACTGCTCTGGCCGCAGCCCTCGAACGGGTGCTGTGCGACGAGTTGCTGCGCACCAGGCTGGGCCTCGCAGCCTGGGAGAGAATCCGTTCCGACTTCGATGTGGACGTGGTGTGGCGTCGGTTCGACGACCTGTACGAGGAGCTCCGACGATGAGCACGCAACAGCCGGTGAGAGTGATGTTCGTGGTCCCCGACCTGCGGATCGGCGGCGCAGAACGGCACGCGGTGACGCTTCTGCCGCGGCTCGACCCCGACCGGTTCACGGCTCGGTTGATCTGCATCGGGAGCGAAGGGGAACTCTTCGGCGAGCTCCAGGCACAAGGAATTTCCGCCCATGCGCTGCACAGGAGCAAGAGGCAGGCTTTACGGGCGCTCGTCGAGCTCCGCCGGGAGATGCGTCTATTCGCGCCGGACGTAGTGGTGACTCGTGGATACAGCGCCGAGAGTCTCGGCAGGATCGCGGCCGTGTGGGCGCGGGTGCCGCACTTGTCGGTGTGGGTGCACAACTGCGGCGACATCGACCCACGCAGTCGATGGCGTCGAATCTGCGACAAGGTGCTGCAACCGTTCACCGACATGTTCCTGGGCGTGGCACGCGCGCAGACGAGGTACCTCACCGAGGATCTCGGAATCCCGCAGCGCAAGATCCGGGTCGTTCACAATGGAGTCGAGCCGCACGAATTCATCCCGTCACCGAATCGGGATGTCGCAGTTGCACTAGGAATCCCATCGCACGAACCGATCGTGGGAATCGTCGCCGCCCTGCGTCCGGAGAAGGATCACCGCACCCTCCTGCGCGCGGCCCGCCGCGTTCTCGCAGAGGTACCCGAGACGTGGTTTCTCGTGGTCGGTGACGGCCCCGAGCGTGCTCGTCTCGAACGGTTCGCGCGTGAACTCGGGATCGCGGACCGCGTCGTGTTCACCGGAGCTCGATCGGACGTCAGGGACGTCCTGCGGGCCCTGGACATCTTCGCCCTCACGTCCTCCACCGTCGAGTGCTTCCCGATAGCGCTGCTCGAGGCGATGGCCACCGCACGTCCTGCGGT
Source organism: Rhodococcus indonesiensis (assembly GCF_047782815.1). NCBI lineage: Bacteria > Bacillati > Actinomycetota > Actinomycetes > Mycobacteriales > Nocardiaceae > Rhodococcus > Rhodococcus indonesiensis. The sequence continues at coordinate 1,418,797 of NZ_CP180630.1, forward strand.
GTGCACCGACGTCGGCGGCGTCTCCGAATTGCTCGATGGGGGCACCACCGGGATCCTGGTGCCGCCGGCAAATCCGGAAGCGCTGGCGGAGGCGCTGCTCACCCTCTTGCGTTCGCCGGATCTGAGGTGGCGATTCGGGCAGGCAGCCCGTGCGCGGGTGGAGTCTTCCTTCACCCTGACGCAGAGTGTCGCCGAGAGTGAACGTGCGTTGGAGGAGGCCGCCGGTCCACCCCGGAGTCCGGTCCGGCTCACCCTCGTGCTCGACCGCACCTTCGTCGGTGGAATCGAGACCGTGATGCTCGACGTGTTCCGGCGTCTCGACAGACGTCTGGTCCTACCGCGCCTGGTCTGCCTGCACGAGGCCGGGCCGCTTGCCGACGACTACCGGGACGCCGGCATCCAGGTCGAAGTGCTGGACCGGCGAAACCGTTGGGACCTGACGACGCTGCCCAAGTTGATCGACACGCTGCGCCGGGACCGGACCGATGCGGTGCTCGTCACGCATCATCACCGCGCCGCCCTGGCTCTCGGCCGGATCGCCGCACATGCGGCCGGGGTGCGGGCGGATCTCGTTGCCGTTCACGACATGGATCTCGTATCGCAAGGCGGCAGATGCCTTCCGCGATGGACCGTCGCCTCGCTGTGGCTTGCCGACGCCATGATTCTCCTCGGGCACAGCCAGCGGGACTATCTGCACGCGCACGAGGGCGTCGGCAGATCCCGGTGGAGCCGAACCTCGGAGGTCGTCATACCCAACGGCATCGCGGTGGGGGACCCCCCGACCGGAGAAGACAGGGTGCGCGCGCGGCAGGCGCTCGACCTCGGTCCTGAGGACTTCGTCGTCGCCGTCGTAGCCCGGCTCAGCGCGCAGAAGGCGCACCACGTGCTGTTCGAGGCATTTTCCAAGGCACTTCCGCTGCTGCGTCCGGCACGTCTGGTGGTGGTCGGGGACGGCGAGCGAATGGCAGAATTGATCTGCCTGGCAGAGAAACTCGGTATCGCAGATCGTGTGCTCTTCGTAGGGACTCGTCGGGACGTCGCCGTTCTGCTTCCGGGATTCGACGTGACCTGCCTTTCCTCGGTGCACGAGGCGATGCCGCTCGCGGTACTGGAGTCGATGGCTGCCGCAGTTCCTGTGGTCGCGACCGACTGTGGATGCCTGAGTGATCTGATCACCGACGGCGCGGAAGGATATCTGGTGCCGGTCGGTGACGTGGAGGGACTGGCAGATGGTCTACTCGCATTGTCTCGGGACCCCGAACTGCGAGTGCAGATGGGTAAGCGCGCCAGAATGCGTGTGGAGCAGAACTTCCGGATCGAGGACACGGCGCGCGCATATGAGCAGCTTCTCGTCGAGACCCTGGGAGGGCAGCGATGAAGAGACACATTCTGGTGCTGGTGGAGAACCTCTCGGTGCCGTTCGACCGTCGGGTATGGCAAGAGAGCCGGTCGCTGGCCGAGGCGGGATACCAGGTGACGGTGATCTGCCCGATGGGCGGTGGGCAGGATCGGGAGCCGGAGGTCACGATCGAGGGTGTTCGGATCCTCCGCTATCCTCTCCGCGCCGCCACCGGAGGGCCGGCCGGTTATCTCAGGGAGTACACCGCGGCCCTGTGGCACACCACCCGGCTGGCGCTGAAAGTGCGGCGCGAAGGCCGCGTCGACGCGGTGCACGCGTGCAACCCCCCGGACCTGCTGTTCGTCGTGGCACTCGTTCTGCGTCCGGGCGGAGCGCGATTCGTATTCGATCACCACGATCTCGTGCCGGAGTTGTTCCAGTCGCGCTTTCCCGGCGGCGGGCGCATGTTGTACCTTGCGACGAGGCTGCTCGAACGGCTGACGTTCGCGGTATCGGATGCAGTCATTGCAACCAACGACAGTTACCGCCGGATCGCGATCGGGCGTGGACATGTGGCGCCGGACCGGGTCACCGTGGTGCGCAGTGCGCCCGATCTCGAACGATTCGTGCGGCGCGCTCCCGATCCGGAGTTGCGCAGGGGAAAGCGTTATCTCCTCGCGTATCTCGGCGTCATGGGACCGCAGGACGGAATCGACTATCTCCTGCGTGCCGTGGCATATCTGCACCGGGACCTCGGCCGGGACGATGTGCACTGCATCTGCATGGGTGCCGGGGACGAATTCGAGGCCATGCAGGCGCTCGCTCGTGACCTCGGCCTCGACGACGTCGTCGAGTTCACAGGCCGGGTGCCGGACGAGTTCGTGCAACGCTGTCTGTCCACCGCGGACGTGTGCCTCGCGCCGGATCCGCGCAATCCGCTCAACGACCTCTCGACGATGAACAAGATCGTCGAGTACATGGCGATCGGCCGGCCGGTGGTGTCGTTCGACCTCGTCGAGGCCCGTGTCTCGGCCGGCGACGCTGCGCTCTACGCGCCGGCGAACGACGAGAAGGCCTTCGCACGAGCGGTCGACATCCTGTTGAGGGACGACGAGTTGCGTGCCCGGATGGGGGCACTCGGCCGATCGCGGGTGGAGCAGGAACTGTCGTGGCGGACGTCGCGAGAAAACCTTCTTCGATGTTACGGGGCGTTGTTCCGCGACGACGTTGCACTTCCGCAGGTCGCGGGGTGAGTCATTGGCTGTTGCGCAACAGGACCACACCGCTGTACGAACGTATCGTCACACGATCCGTAGTGCTTCCGTCGTTGGTTTCCGGGTCGGCGGTGCCGGTCAGGTGCCGGAACGTCCCGCCCAGCGCTACGGTCGCCGGCTCGTCGCTGCTGTTGACGAGCACGATGCCGTGGTCGAAGTCGCGGCGGAAGACATTCGGTGCAACCATCCCGATTCCTGCAGTTCCGGAATACTGCGCCTCGACATGTGCGAGCGTCGGATTCGGGGCTATCGGGTCGCCGAGGTATCCGCTGCCGAGCCCACCGCCGTCCATCTCGTCGATGTATGCGGGTTCGCCGTAGTCGGATCCCATGGGCGCCCAGTAGCCGTCCTGCAGAAGTGTGGCTGTCAGGAAGAACCGTGCACGGGTGAGTTCGCGTTCGGAGCTGGGTTGGGGACCGAGTTTGTTGATGGTCATGGCCAGTCCCGGTTCCCGATGATCGCCCCGCGCGGTGAGACGAATGTACTGCTCGATGTCGAAGCGGGGATCACGCTCGGCACGAGGGTCGGCGAAGTTCTCCCATGCCCGCCCGTCGAGTTGTCGATCGCGCAGGGTTCTGTCTCCGTTGGCGACGAGCAGGGCAGTGGGCATGCGGTCGCGCATGATGCGTTCGGCCTCTTCGATTCCCCTGCCCCACGGCATGTCCTCGCCGTAGATCTGCGCGTCGGCCTCATCCGTGCCGTTCCGGTCGATATCCCATCGGTCGGAATCGGCGCTGTAGATTCGGTCGCCCCACACGTCCAGGAAGATGCCGTCCCAGACCCCCTCCGACCACACCGTGTCGACCACCCAGTCGGCCGCGTATCTGCCGAAGGACAATCCGTCCACTCTCGGTCCCTGGTCGGTGAGGTTCGACATCGACGTGTCGGGCCATTCGCTGACCACCGTGCCGTCCGCGCGCTTCGCCAGCCACTCGTCGGGGAACTGGCTCTCTCCGTGAGAATCGAACTGCCAGAGACGATATCGATTGCGCCAGTACTCCTCGGAACCGAGCCGGTCGGGATGGTCGATCAAGTTGACATAGGCGAGGAGGCGCGTTCGCGGGTTTGTTGCCCGGACGTCGTCGAAGAAGTCCCGCGGCATTCGGTGGCCCCACTCGTTGTCGATGACGACGACGTCGTACTGGGCGAGTTCTTGCGCGGTCGGCAGATCGTGCTGGAACAGGAAGTACGTGGCTGTTCTGGGGAACGTGAGGAGGCCTGCGTCGGACGGCGCGGGCGGCGGGACGCCGTCGGATGTACTGCATCCCGCGACCGATGCCAGGAGGGCGACGGCGAGGGTCACACACGAACGCTGTACGCGGCGTTGCCACATGGTCGAACCGATCACATGTTCAGACTTCCACGGGGGATGGCGGTTGTCATCCGTCCGGCGCAGACTGATTTCGAGCGGAGACATGATGAACCTCGGTTGGTATGCACACAGATTGGGTTCGATGAGTGCCCCGGAGGTGGTCTGGCGCCTGCGTGGCGTCGGACGTACTTGTCGGTCCGGCGGCAGGTACGGAGTCCCCGCGGATTCCGAACTGCTCGGATCCGGTCACCGAACCTGGAGTGATGCCCTGTCGGCATTCCGCGAAGGGGCAGGGGGGGCGTTGCTGTTCGCGAAGACCCGAGCCGAGGAGATCGCGGATCGGCTCCCTCTCCAAGTCGAGGCGCTGATCCGGGCTGCAGAGCGGACATGTGAAAATCGATTCGAGTTCTTCGCCGATCCGGAGGTCCGGCTGGACACCCCGATCGACTGGTGGTCCGATCCGCTTCGAGCTGTGCAGTGGCCGTCGAAACCAGCTCACCGGATCGATCACCGCAGGGGACCGGGTGACCCGAAGTGGATCTGGGAACTGAACCGGCTGCAACACCTTCCGTGGCTGGCATCGGCTCGGATGTTCACCGGCGAAGAGCGTTTCGCTACTGTTGCGTTGTCCCAGCTCGATTCCTGGATAGTCCGGAATCCACCGGGATGGGGTATCGCATGGCGCGGTGCGTTCGAGGCGGGTATCCGCTCGATCTCGGTCGCACTGACTCTAGACGGACTGCGTGACGCCGAGGCATTGACGGAGGCGCGATTCGCCCGGGCCGTACGGATGCTTGCGGCCGGTGCGGAACGCTGTCTGCAGGATCGTTCGCGGTTCAGTTCGGCCAACAACCATCTTGTGGGAGAACTGGCAGGGCCGGCGATCGTAGCTCTGCTCCTACCGGAGCTGCGCCATGCCGCGCGGTGGGAGGCGGACGCGGTCGCGGCACTGGCCGTGGAAGCTGACCGGCAGATTCTGCCGGACGGCGCGGGTGCCGAGCAGGCACTGGGTTATCAGGTCTTCGTCGTGGAGTTGCTGACTGTCGTCGCTGCTGTGCTGTTTCGCAGATACGGTCACGCGCCGGACCGCCTGACTGCCGCAATCTTCCGCAGCAGGGAGTATCTCGAGGCAGTGATCGGTGAGTGTGACCCGGAGCCGCACTACGGCGACGACGACCAGGGATTCGCGGTACGGCTCGGTCCGGAACCACGCCGAACGGTCAGAGAACATCTCGGAATCGTGGATGCTTTCTTGGCTGACAGGCCGGCCGGCGCGGTGGAATCTCCGGAGTCGCTGACGGCGGCGTGGTTGTCGTCAGCGCGTCCTGTGAAGGTCCGGGAGCAGATCACCCTGCGAACGACGGCAGCGGGTTCCGCCTTCGCGCCGGACGGGGGTATGGCAGTGCTGCGGTCCGGCCCACGGACGATTCTCATGGATGTGGGGGCACTCGGATACCTCTCGATTGCCGCGCACGGCCACTCGGATGCGTTGGCGATGAGTCTGAACTTCGCCGGGGAGTCGCTGATCGGGGACCCGGGGACGGGGAGCTACTACCGGAATCCGGAATGGCGCGAGGCTCACAGGAGTACGCGCGCTCATGCGACGGCGTGTGTGGACGGGCTCGACCAGTCCGTACGCGGCGGTCCCTTCCTGTGGATGCGGCATGCGCAGGTCCGGGTTCGTGAGATCGATCTTCTCGGTGGCATCGTCGACGCCGAACACGACGGCTACCGAAGACTTCCGGCGCCTGTTGTCCACCGTCGCCGTGTGATGGCACCACCGACGCTGAAGTCGGTGCTCGTGTTGGACCTGTTCACCGGCCGCGGCCGACACGACGTGCATGTGTCCTGGCCGATGGCCCCCGATCTCGAGGTCGAGCCCGCCGGTGCCGGCCACCGGGCTCGGCGGCGCGGCGTACCGGTGCTGGAACTCGCATATGCGGTCAGCGGCGGGGTCGTGACGACGGAGGCCGTTCGCGGGGACGACGACAGCGCGCTCGGTTGGTGGTCGCGTGAGCTCGAGCACCGCGTGCCCGCGTGGGCGCCGAGCGTCCGCTGCCATGCCGATCTGCCCTTTGTGTGCGCCACGGTGCTCCTTCCGTTTCCTGAGTCCCGTGCACCCGGACCGCATGCGGTGGTGCCTGCTCGGTCGATAGCCGATCTTCGCGTCGACGTCGAGGAAGGCCGGGTGCAAGTGGAGTGGATCGACCTGGACGGTCCACATCGGGTTGCCTTCGAGATGGATCGCGTAAGGACTTAAACCAACCTCAAGTCTGTTATATGCTCGATTGCGAGGTTGACGGTCTGATCTGGGCGGTGAAAACGTGGAATCAGTCAAGTTGGATCATCGGATAGACGCGACGCGCTCGAAGCTCAGCGTCTTCGGTCTCGGGTACGTCGGATGTGTCTCCGCAGCATGCCTCGCGAGCCGGGGTCACTCGGTCGTCGGTCTGGACGTCGATCCCAGGAAGCTCCGATGTCTTTCTCGCGGTGAGGCGCCGGTGGTCGAACGACGGATCGCCGACATCACCGCCGAAGCTGTAGCGAGCGGGCGGCTGACCGTGAGCGACGACCCCGTCCGCGCCGTGTGCGAGACCGATATGTCCATAGTCTGCGTCGGTACCCCCTCCGGGGCCGGTGGTGGCCTGTCCACCGAGTACCTCGAACGGGTCACCGACATCATCGGGGCGGGGTTGGCGGCGAAGGACTCCTGGCATGTGGTGGTCTATCGCAGCACGATGGTTCCCGGCACTTGTGAAAGCCTGCTCGTGCCTCGTCTCGAGGCGGCGTCGGGGGGAAAGCGTGCCGGCATCGATTTCGGCGTGTGCGTGAATCCGGAGTTCCTCCGTGAGGGGAGTAGCGTCGAGGACTTCTTCGATCCGCCCAAGACTGTCGTGGGCGAGAGCGATCCCCGGAGTGGGATGCAGGTCATGGCACTCTACGAAGATTTCGGGGGATCCCGATTCAGAGTTCGGCCGGCCGTGGCCGAGATGGTCAAGTACGTGGACAACAGCTTCCACGCGCTGAAGGTGGACTTCGGTAACGAGATCGGTGCGATCTGCGGAGCGCTGGGACTCGACTCGCACGCCGTGATGGAGATCTTCGTGTCGGACACGAAGCTCAACATCAGCCCCGCGTATCTCATGCCCGGTTTCGCGTTCGGTGGTTCCTGCCTGCCCAAGGACGTACGAGCTCTCGTCCATACTGCGCGCCGACACGACGTCGAGGTGCCTGTGCTCTCGAATGTGTTGACCTCGAACGAAGTCCACCTCCGCCGCGTCGTCGACCTGGTGCTGTCGCTCGATCGACACCGGATCGGGCTGTTCGGGCTGTCGTTCAAGCAGGGCACGGACGACCTAAGGGAGAGCCCGATGGTGGAGCTCGCCGAACGGTTGATCGGCAAGGGATTCGATCTCAAGATCTACGACGCCGACGTGGCACTGTCGCGGTTGACGGGATCCAATCAGGCATTCCTCGACCATCGCCTGCCGCACATCGGGTCTGCACTGACCGACGATCCCGACGAGGTCCTGTCGCACGGTGAGGTACTCATCGCGGGTTCTCGTGACGAACGGGCGGTCGCTGCTCTCGACCGAGCCGGCGCCGACCATGTGATCGTGGACCTGGTCCGCCTGCCTCACGCCGAGGACCGGCGGCGACGTGGAGGCTACGTGGGAACGGGCTGGTAGCCGTGGGCGCCGAGTCCCCAGAGCCGTTCTTCAGTATCCTCACGACCGCGTACCGTACCGAGCAGTATCTTCCCGAGGCGATCGAGTCCGTCCTGTCCCAGACCCGTGGCGACTGGGAGTTGATCGTGGTCGACAACGGGTACTCGGACGACATCGCGCGGATTGTCGGCACATACGCCGACGACCACCGGATCGGATTGATCCGACAGGCCAATCGGGGTTACGGCGGCGGAGTCACGGCGGCTGCAGGGACGGCCCGCGGCCGTGTGCTCACAGTGCTCGACAGCGACGACCTGCTGCGGCCCGACTTCTGCGAACGCGTGGGGGCCGTCTTCGAGGCGGAACCACACGTCGCCGCGGTCGGCTGCGACGCGACGCTGTTCGGTTTCGGCGACGGCACCGAACGCGGGTACCTGAGAAGTATCGGTTACCGCAACCGGAAACGTCACGTGGATGTGCCACTGACGTTTTCGGATGTGCTCGGAGGGATCGTGCCCTACTACAGCGGCGCTGTCCGGCGCGACGTGTGGAATGCTGTCGGCGGCTACACGGCCCCCGCCGGTGTCGAGGAGGACGTCCTGCTGTGGTTGCGCATCACGGCCGCAGGCTGGGACGTGCGGTTGCTCGACGACCGATTGGCGCGGTGCCGGGTGCGAGCGGACTCGTCCTCGCGCGATCCGTCCCGGGTGGAAGCCTTCGACGAGCGACTGCAGGCGACGTTCCTGTCTCTAGCCGGGGGGCCGGTCCAACGTCGTGCCGTGGACCCGACGTTGCGGCGCTTGCGGTACCACCAGTTCCTCCGCCGGGCTCGGTGGGCATTGCTCGAGGGAGACGTGCGCTCGGCTCGCCGCGCCGCGCGCACCGCGTTCGGCCAGAAGCCGAGTCTCCGAGCTGCCACTGTGGTCTCGGCACTGGCTGTCGCGCCGGGCGTGCTTCGGCGCGTCCATCCCCTCAAGCAGCACCTCTCGGGCACTGTGCGGCGATACGGCGTCGCGGGTGCCCGGATCGTCCGCCCCGTCCGGGGATCCGGGTGACCATGTCGAAGCCTACGGAACGCCCGGAGTCCGCCGAGGCCCCTCCTGTCGGACCGCTCGCGGGACGCTTGCGGCGTGGAGCGGCAATGGCTGCGGCGGGGCTCGTCCTCGTCCAGGGAATCACCTTCGTGCAGACTCTGGTCCTTGCACGTCTGCTCACCCCGGAAATCGTGGGTGTGTTCGCGGCGGCAACGGTACTGACGACATTCCTCGTGGTATTCACCCATGGGACCTTGGCCCAGGCGCTGATCCAACGCGAGAACGAGGTCGACGACGCCGTCACCACCGTGTTCTGGGTGACCCTCGCGACGGGATCCCTCATGGCAGTCGGGGTCCTGACAGCTGCACCGATGATCGGGTGGTTGTTCCACAGCGACGAAGTGGCGACGGTGGCAGCGGTGATGTCCGGGACGGTGCTGTTGACGGCTGCGACGAGTGTGCCCGATGCCGTCATGCAGCGACGGTTCCAGTTCAGTCGCCGGGTCGTCGTCGATCCGGCAGTCGGCCTGACCTACGCTGTGGTCTCGATTGCATGCGCAGCCCAGGGGCTGGGGGTGTGGGCGCTTGCGATAGGTTCGTACGCATCGTTGGCCGTATGGATTGCAGCGAGCTGGTCGCTCTCGCACTGTAATCCGTTCCGCGGACACTTCTCGGTGCGGCTGTGGCGCGAGCTCGCCGTGTTCTCCTTCCCCCTCCTGCTGGACGGTATGGCTGCACGTGCGCAGGAAGCCGTCGAGCTGACCATCATCGGTCGAGGTCTCGACGAAGGGGCTCTGGGCAACTACCGCTACGGACGTCGAATCGCCTTGATCCCGTCCATGGCGATCGTCCAGGTGTGCTCGTATGTCCTGTTTCCGGCCTTCTCCAGGATCGCCTCGGACGTCGAACGGTTCCGGGCGGCATTCCTGCGGTCTCTCCGATGGATATGGCGGGTGACAGTGCCGGTGGCGGCATTGACAGCTGCGCTGGGCGAGTCAGCTGTCGTGTTGTTGCTCGGTGAACCTTGGCGCGGCGCCGGCGTCGCATTGGCGTCGATGGCCGGTATAGGCATCGGAGTGGCGATGACCTCGGTCAGTGCGGAGTCCCTCAAGGGTGCCGGGCGATCCGTGCGGATGAACTGGATGACGGGGGCGGGGATACTCTCCGGCATCCCGTTGCTCCTCCTGCTTCTTCCGCTCGGGCTGTCCGGAGTAGGGCTGGCTGTCTCCGGAACGGCAGTTGTCGTCGGGGTCACGGGACTCGCCGTGACGCGCTCGGTAGTAGGGGTGACCGGACGCGACATGCTGCGGGTAATGTGGTCGCCTGTCGCGGCGTCCGTCCCGATGTTCTTCGCCGTCATGTACTTCGAACGATCGGGAGACACTCCCGACGAACTGTCGCTCGTCGCAGGTATCGGCCGGCTCGTCCTCGAGGTTCTGGTCTTCGGTCTCGGGTATCTCCTCGTCACGAGGTTGGTCGCCCCGGCAGATTTCACCGAGATCCGGGCGGCGGGGGTGTCGCTGATCGCTCGTCTCCGGGGACGGACATGCACGAGAGCGTGACGAGCGCTCGGGGGAGACGGATCCGGATCGGACGGCGGTTGTCGTTCGTCGTCTTCGTGCTCCTGGTGGTGGTCGCCGGAGGCATCCCCCTGTACGTAGCACCCGCTCAGGATCACCTCCTCCCGGCAGACGCAATCGTTGTGCTGGGTGGCCCGGGAGAGGAGCGCTACGCCTACGGGATCGAGCTCGCGAACAGGGGTCTCGCGGCACACGTCGCGCTGTCGGATCCCAGCGGCGGTGAGGACGATCGGCTCACGGGTCTGTGTGCGGAGCCGTCGATTCCGACGGTGACCTGCTTCGAACCCCGTCCTCCGACGACATCCGGGGAAGCGCGAGCGATTCGTGACCTGGCCGCTCGGGAGCATTGGCGGAAGATCATCGTGATCACGTTCCTGCCGCATCTTTCACGTGCGGGATTCATCATCCGGCGCTGTTTCGCCGGCGATGTACTGATGATCGCCAGTCCGGACGGGCTCTCCCCTGGGGAATGGGCATGGCAGTATCTGTATCAGACCGCCGGTTACGCGCGTGCGTTGATAAATCCTCCTTGCTGAAACGCCTGTGCGTACCCGTCGAGCGGTACCCAGCGGCCCTCCAGTTCCCGATAACGCTCGCGCACCTCGGGAAGTAGATCCGGCAAGGTGAGCAGAACCCGGTCGGGCTCCGCCATCATCATGACCTCCGGCGCGACGATCGGCACGTCGGTTCCCGGCATGCGCCGGCCCTGCTTGGCCGGTGAGGCATCTGCCACGGCGGTGACGAGGCGCCGATCGAGCCCGGCGCGTGCGAAGAGCGCTACCGCCCGGGACGCAGCCCCGTAGGCGAAGATCCGTCGCCGCCGGCGTGCCGACGATTCGAGCCAGGCGCGCAGCGCGCGGGACTGCGTGTCCGCTGCCCACTGCAAGCGGCGTACCGACGACACGTCCGTGACACCGATCGCCGTCTCCTTCTCGAGGATGTTCTGGGTCTCCGCCGTCGGCACGGCGCGCGGCGTCCGCCGTGCCGCGACCAGCACGGTGCCGCCGTACAGTTCGAACTCGCGGGCATACACAACGTACAGACCCACCTCGGCTAGCAGCGCGCGCAGTGCGGTCAGTGAGTAGTACGCATAGTGCCCGTGCCGGAGTGCCGTCCACTGGCCCCCCGAGACGATCGTGGCCAACGAATGGAACTGCAGCAGCAGCACGCCGCCGGGGGCGACAGCCGATGCGCGCTCGCGAAACGCCGCGCGCTGGTCGGGAGCGTGCATGATGCCGAACGAGTCGAGCACCACCGAGGCCGCGGCGCCCGCCGCAGCTACCCGGAAGCCGTGTTCGGTGAGCAACGGAAGCCAGGTACCGCCGTGCGGGCTGCCGAACTCGGCTACCGTCCGGCCGACGAGGAGACCTTCCGAGGCCGCAGCACGTACGGCGGCGGCGGCCTGGTCGCGCAGCGCCTGCGGTTCGACTCCACGAGGCTCGTCGGGCACCGAGTCGTCCTCGGCGAGCTGTGCGAGCCCACAGTCGCGGCACAGGTTCATCGCGAGCGGGTGCGCTGTCTCGTCGGCCGTGACGGGAGTGTCGACGGCAGGGAAGCAGTCCGCTGCGGGCATCGGGCCGAGGTCGACGACGCGCTCGACGTCCGGGCTCCCGCATCCTCGGCAGGTGCTCACAGCGCTCTCCTTCCGCCGCAACGGTGCACGGTTCGGCCACGCGGTCGGCGTCGATGCGCGACGATGGGCCGATGCGGGTGGAAACGACGGAACTGGCGGATGTGGTCGTCCTGCGCCCGGAGCCGTTCCGGGACGATCGGGGACTGTTCACCCGCACATTCGACGCCCAGGTGTTCGACGACCACCTCGGCGCGAGCGGAGTGCGCGCCGCCGATTTCGTCCAGGACTCGCAGTCGCGTTCGAAACGCGGCGTTGTACGCGGTATGCACGGACGGTCCGGACGGGGCGAGGCCAAGCTCGTGCGGTGCGCGCACGGCGCGATCCACGATGTGCTGGTCGACATCCGGCGAAGTTCGCACACGTTCGGCCGCCACAGCGCCTTCCTCCTGGACGACGTGGAGTTCGCCCATCTCTATGTGCCGCCAGGCTTTCTGCACGGGTTTCAGGCCCTCACCGAGGTGGCGGACGTGTGCTACCGCATCGACCGGCCGCACGACCCGGTGGAGGATCTGGCGGTCCGGTACGACGACGCCGACCTCGCGATCGGATGGCCCCTCCCGGTGACGGTGCTCAGCGCCCGGGATGCGGCAGCGGGGCCGTGGTCCGCCCTGGCGGCTGGCCTCTGACTGCCCGGACGCCGGCATCCTCACCGCCGCCCGGCGCCGGAGTGCTCGAAGCGCATCGTGCTGTCGAGCACCCCGGCCTCCTGGAGACGCTTCAGGTGGGCGAGCCGGACGAACCGGTTCGAGAAGCCCTCGCGCGTCAACCCGTACTGGAGGTAGCGGGCATACAGTTCGGCTGCCCCGTCGGCCACGGTCCACTGCGGCAGATAGTCGTCGAACGCCTTGCGGATCGCGCTGAAATCGACCCGGTACGAGCGCGGGTCGGCACCGGTCTCGCCGGTGATCACGACCTCCGCGCCCGGGGCGACATCGGCGACGGTCCGGGCGATCTGGGCGACGGTCACATTGTTGGCCTCCATGCCCACGTTGAACGCGGCGCAGTGGATCCGGTCGATCGGCGCGACCAGCGCGTGCGCGAACGCCTCGGCGATGTCCTGCGCGTGTACCAACGGCCGCCACGGCGTGCCGTCGGAGAGCACACGCACCTGGCCGGTCAGCACCGCGGTGCCGACGAGGTTGTTCAGGACGATGTCGGCTCGCAGGCGCGGGGAGAATCCGAACGCGGTGGCATTGCGGAGGAAGACAGGCGAGAAACCGGAGTCGGCGAGGGCGGTCACGTCGTCCTCGACCCGCACCTTGCTTTCCGCATACGGCGTCAGCGGGCGCAGGGGCGCGTTCTCGTCGACTGCGTCCTCGCCGGCCGCGCCGTAGACGGAGCAGGTGGAGGCATAGAGGAATCTCCGCACCCCGGCTGCCTTGGCGCAGCGTGCGAGCCGTACCGACGCCTGATGGTTGATCGCATACGTGATGTCCGGATCGAGCGCTCCGAGGGGATCGTTGGACAAGGCGGCAAGGTGGACCACCGCGTCGAATCCGGTCAGGTGCGACGCGGTGACGTCACGGAGATCGAGCCGGATCGTGGACGGTTCCTCCGGTGCCGGTCCGAGAACGCAGTCCGCGAAGAGACCGGAATCGAGTCCGGTGACGACGTGACCGTGGGCACGCAGGACCGGCACCATGACGGAGCCCAGATATCCCTGATGGCCAGTGACGAGGACGCGCATGGCATGCCTTTCAGAAGTGGACTGTGGCCTTCTCGACTACGAACGCTTCGGCGTGCGGGCGACGGCACTGCACGCCGCGCAGCCGCGACAGACCGAGGAAGGCCTGTTCGTCGAACCAGTCGTGGTCGAGCTGAGAGGGGTAGTGCTTGAGCAGGATCCGGACCTTCTCCTCGGCCACCTTGCGGGTCAGGGGGTGGTAGAGCACCGGGTGGGGGGTGTCGGCCTCCCACTTGAGAATCTCGTATCCGAGCACGAGGTGGTCGCGGAAGACGGTGGGGACGAGTTCGGCGAGCAACCGGTGGTCCTGATGTGCGTCACCGCGCTGCGGTGCGAACACCACGTCGGGTTCGCAGGTGTGCCGGAAGGATTCGAGGGCGGTCTTGATCGCGTCCCAGTACGCGGGGGCGCGGCCGTCCGGAACGTCGAGGACCGTGAGTTCGACGTCCGCCCCGGGGCACAGTGCCGCGAGCGCGTGGCGTTCCTCGATCTCGCGTCGCGAGTCTTCACCCGACAGGACGAAGGCGCGTACCCGCAGGGGTTGTGTCGCCCGGCCGGTCAGGGTGAGCAGTGTGCCGCCGATGCCGATCGCGATGTCGTCGCAGTGGGCTCCGAGCACCGCGACCTCCCCGATGTCGCGGGCGTGCAGTTCGATCACGACGTCACCGTCGCACGGGCGCTCTCCCACACGGTCCACGGATGGATGCCGCGGGCGTAGTTGTCGTCCAGCTCGGCGCGTTCCTTGAACGTGTCGGCCGGTTTCCAGAACCCGTCGTGCCGGTAGCCGTACAGCCGGCCCTGCCCGGCGAGGGTGCCGCAGACGTCGGCGACGAGGTCGCCGCCGGGTGGGAGCAGATCGAAGATCTCCTGACTGAGTACGAAGTACCCGCCGTTCTCCCAGATCGGGAAGCGGCTGACCGGGACGATCTCCTTGATCTCACCGTTCTCGGCGACATCGACGCAGTGGAACGACGACTGTGGGGGGACGACGAGCATCGACGCCGTCGCGCCGGACCGGTGGTAGCGCTCGATCATCACGTCGAGGGGAGCGTCGGTCAGGACGTCCGCATAGTTGGCGAGGAAGTACCGGTCCCCGTCCAGGTGGTCACGCACGCGGCGCAGGCGCTCGCCGATCGCGGATTCGAGGCCGGTGTCGACGAACGTGATCGACCAGTCGCTGATGTCGGTGTTGAGCAACTCGACCCGGTTGTCGTGGAGGACGAAGTCGTTGGACTGTTCTTCGTGGTAGTCGAGGAAGAAGTCCTTGATCTTGGCCGCTCCGTAGCCGAGGCACAGGATGAACTCGGTGTGGCCGTAGTGGGCGTAGTACTTCATGATGTGCCAGAGCAAGGGCCGTGGGCCCACCATCTGCATGGGCTTGGGAATCTCGTCGGTACGGTCGTTGCGCATGCGCATGCCGTAGCCGCCGCAGAACAGGACGACTTTCATACCGTGATCCTCCTGACGAAATCGGCGGGGCCGATGGTGGTGTGCAGTTCGGGCAGCGGGAATACGAGCCGGCCGCCCCAGGCGGAGATGTACTGCAATTGGGTCGTCAGTTCCGCCGCCAGGTTCCACGGCAGGGCGACGACCACGTCGGGCCGGTCCTTCTCGATCTGTTCCGGCGGGAGGATCGGGATCCGGGCGCCGGGTGTGTAACGCCCGTGCTTGTACGGATTGCGGTCGACGGTGTAGGCCATCAGGTCCGGCCGGATTCCGCAGTAGTTGAGCAAGGTGTTTCCCTTGCCCGGGGCGCCGTAGCCGACGACGGACAGGCCCTGGTCGTAGCAGTCGAGGAGGAATCGCAGCAGGGTTCGGCGGACGGAACGGGCGCGGGCTTCGAGTTCGCGGTAACCCGCCGTCGTGTGCAGACCGGCCCGGCGCTCCTCCTCGAGCACGGCTTCCACCTGTGTTCCGGGAGAGCTCGCGACCTCGTCCGGCCGGGCCCAGAGCCGGATCGATCCGCCGTGTGTGCCGAGCAGTTCGACGTCGACGACCGACAGGCCACCGGTGGCCAACGCCCGCATCGCCGACAGCACTGTGTAGTACTGGAAGTGCTCGTGGTAGACGGTGTCGAACTGTGCTTCGCGCACTAGGTTCAGCGCGTGGTGCACCTCGATGGAGATCCAGCCGTCGTCGGCGACGAGGGTGCGCAGCGATCGGGTGAATCCCAGCAGGTCCGGGATGTGGGCGTAGACGTTGTTCGCCACGACCAGGTCGGCAGGCCCGTACTCCTCGCGGATGTCCTCGGCGAGTCCTTCGTCGAGGAACGCGGTGACGGTGGGGACACCGATCGCGCGCGCCGCGGCGCCGACGTTCACCGACGGTTCGATGCCCAGACACGGGATGCCGGCCGCGACAGCGTGCCGCAACAGGTAGCCGTCGTTGCTGGCGACCTCCACGATCGAGGAGTCCGGTCCGAGTTGCAGTTTGCGGACGGCGGCTTCGACGAACTGTCGGGCGTGGTCGACCCACGAGTCGGAGAACGACGAGTAGTAGGCGTATTCGGTGAAGGTGTCCTCGGGGGTGATCAGCGCCGGGATCTGCAGCAGCAGGCAGTCCTCACACAACCGCAGATGCAGGGGATAGGTGGTTTCGGGCAGGTCGAGTTCGTCCGCGGCCAGGAAGCGTTCGCACGGTGGCGTGGCACCGAGATCGAGCACGCTGAGGAGCCGCTCCGATTCGCACAGTCGGCACTTCATTGATCACACCCCTCGGGCAGTCGGCCGGGGACCGCGCTTGCGAGATTTTGCAACATCGGGTCCGACTCAACTAGATAACCATACTGAGAGATCGAACGGTAGCCTTAAACAAACCTCAATATTGTTTTGGCGGCTGTTTGGCGCCGATCGGTAGACACACCTAGACTCGGGACTATTCACTCCCCCGCTCGTGGGTCGGGCACGCCGGGGGCGAGGCGTACTGTGAGGTCCTGGGGAGGTCTCCCGATGTCGTTTCAGATCGTTCAGCGCGAACGGACTCTCGTCGCCGGTCTGCCCGTGCGCAGCCCGCGCCGGGCTCTCGGCAAGGTTCGCGACCGCGCGCTCGACCGGGCTTGGTCGGCGGTGCTGAAGCAGGAGCTCGGCGGTCCGCTGGCCTCCGCCTATACCGATCACGCGGTCGACATCGACTCCTACTACACCCAGACGGTCGGGTATCAGTGCGAGTCGCTGGACCAGGTGACGGAGGGGCACATAGTTGCCTGCCTGCCGGCCGGGACGTACGCGAAGTTCTCCTCGACCGGTACTTTCCCCGGCGTCTTCATCGATCTGTGGGACCAGATCCGTGCGGCCGAGGAGGCCGGCGAGATCGTCCGATCCTTCACCGGTGATTTCGAGTTCTATCCGCACGCGTACCGCATCGACATGTACGTGTCGATCGTGACCTCGGAAAAGGCTGGTGTGCAATGAGTTTCGAACTCACCAAACTGCACGGCCACTATGTGGGCGGCCTCGTTCTGCCGGGACTCGAACCGGGATCGACCGGCCAGCAGTCCGAACTGCTGGCCTTCACGGAGGATCGCATCCGCGCGCGCGGCGTCGGCGAGGTGCTCGTGGTCTACATCTGCCATCCCGAGGTCGGATGGAATGCGGTAATCGGCAGTCGTTGCGAGGGCCTGAGCGAGCTGACGATCGGGGACTCGCTGGTACGGGTCCCCGCCGGGTACTTCGCCCGCTTCGTGCCGGACGGAGAGCATTCCGATCCCGTCGACGACGTGTGGCACCAGGTGGAGATCGCCGAGAAGGAGGGGCTGATCGAGCGGGCACACCGGGAGGAGGTGGCAGTCATCGGACCGTCGGGACTGACGGAACTCTACATATCTCTGGCTTGAACGCTGTTGTGTGCTTCGAACACCGTTCTTCGGCGTGAACACTGTGGGGAGCACCCGGATACTGCATACTCGATCCATACAGCCACATATACGATCCGCACCGTCCCGGGTCGGGGATTTCGACCGCGAGGAGCGCGAGGATCCGATGTGGTCCGCCGGGTGACTCCGACCGGGGTCTCCCGCAAAGTCGGGAGGCCGACCGTGGATCGAGCAGTGCGCGCCGCATCGCACTCGGTGCGGGAGCGAGTCTCGACCTACCGGGATCAGGCCTCCGGATATTCGTTCGTCGCAGCCGCACCGAGTGCGGCGCCGGATCTGTGGAACGAATACATTGCCCGGGCGTTGGGCGCTTATCGTCGATTCGGCGTCGAATCCGCACTGGAATACGAAAGTGTGCGAAGCGGGGAGAGCACGGCAATATTCTGCGCGGGGCTCGATCGAAGGGGGGTCGTCGTGGGCGGGGTGCGGGCCCAGGGGCCTTACCAGAACGCGGACGAGTCCCACGCCTTGACCGAATGGAGCGCGCCGGAGCACGTCGACCATCTCCGCCGCATGATCGAGAGCCGAATCCCGTTCGGTCTGATCGAAGCCAAGGCGGCGTGGGTGTCCGAGGATGTGCCCAAGCGCCGAGAACTCACGCTTGCCGTGGCGCGCATGGGCGCGAAGTTCATGGGCCTGCTCGACTCGCGATACATGATGGCCACCGCCGCCGACAACCTGCTGGATCTGTGGAAGACCTGCGGGGGTGTGGTCGACCCGAGCATGCCGGCCACCCCGTACCCGGACGCCCGCTATCGGACCCGGCTCATGTGGTGGGACCGTCTGCGCACCGATCCGTTCGGCGACGAACTCCGACGAGAAGTGGGTGGGATCCGCTTCGACGGGGAGCCGATGTGAACGCCGACGGCGAGACCGGATGGACGCCCTCCGTGTTTGCGGAGGACCGGCCGCAGGACATGGAGGAGCTTCGACGTCTCCGCTCCGAACCCGGGCTCGTCGTCGTCGACCGTCTCGCCGATCAGGTGAGAGGACTGCGCGAGGTGCTCCCGCGGCCGGAGAGCGACCTGCTCGACGAGCCGGCGCGGTGGGTCCATTACCCCTGGCATCGGACCGTCGTCCGCGTACTCGGCCCGAACTCGTTCCGGCGGTTACGGCTGGATCGTAACCGGAACAAGGTGACGTCGGCCGAACAGGATCGGCTGCAGGAAGTGACGGTCGGAATCGTCGGTTTGAGTGTCGGCTTCTCGGTTGCGCAGGCGCTGGTGCTCGACGGAGTGTGCGGAGAACTGCGACTCGCAGACTTCGATCCGATCGAGTTGTCGAATCTCAATCGGCTGCCGGCTTCCCTCGTCGATCTGGGCACGAACAAAGCGGTCGTGGCCGCGCGACGACTCGCGGAACTGGATCCGTACCTGCCCCTGTCGGTGTGGCCCGATGGAGTGGGGCCGGAAACGATCAGCGAGTTCGTGGACGGACTCGACATCGTGGTGGACGAGTGCGACTCGCTGGACGTGAAGGTCGCGTTGCGTGCGGAAGCGGCCCGGCGGGCGGTACCGCTGGTGATGGAGACGAGTGACCGGGGACTGATCGACGTCGAACGCTTCGATCTGCAGCAGGGGCGGCCGTTCCACGGTCTGCTGGGAGAGATCGACCCGGAGCGGCTCGCCGCGTTGTCGGGCCGGGAGAAGATTCCGTACGCGCTGCGCCTGCTCGGACCGGAGCGGATCTCGGCCCGGATGGCCGCTTCCCTCCTGGAGGTGGAGCAGACGCTGGCCACCTGGCCTCAACTGGGCAGCGAGGTGATGCTCGGCGGCGCGACGGTCGCCGCGGTCGTGCGACGGCTGGGGCTCGGGCAACCGCTGAACTCGGGACGCGGCCGTGTGGATGTCGAAGCCTGCCTCGACGCCCTGACCCTCCCGGCGGATCCCGGAAACCGGCCGGGTGCGGATGCACCCCCGCCCCCGGAATCGGACGATCCGATCGACCGGGTACTGCACGCCGCGAGCAGAGCCCCCTCGGGCGGCAACAGCCAGCCGTGGTCCGTCACGGCCGGCGGCGGAACCCTCGAGATCGACATCGCGGACGACTTCGTGCCGACCGCGATCGACATCCACGCCCGAGGCAGCTACGTCGCGCTCGGCGCGGCCCTGCAGAACGCGCGCATCGCCGCCGCGGCACACCGGATACTCGGTGCGGTCCGGGTGCTCGAACGGGACGCCGGTGAGCCGCCGCGCAAGGTGCTCGCGACGATGCAGTTCTCCGACGGAACGGACTCGGTCCTGGCCGCCCAGTACGAGATGATGCTCGCCCGCGGAACCAATCGGCAGCCCGGCGACGGATCGCCACTTTCCGACGCCGAGACGGCTGCCCTCCACCGGGCAGCCGAACAGGAGGGGGGCCGGATCAGGATCGTCACGGGCGCCGATCGCCTCGCCGAGGCCGCGGAGCTGCTCGCAGAATCGGACAGGATCCGCTACCTGACTCCCGTTCTGCGGCGCGAGATGCTCTCGGAACTGCGGTGGCCGGATTCGGAGGACATCGACAGCGGCATCGACGTCCGGACACTCGGGATGGACGACGCGGAGCGCACGATGCTCGACCTGGCGCTTCGAAACGATGTGCTCGATCAACTCGGGGAGTGGGACCTGGGGCACGGGCTGGGGCGGCTGACCGGAATGCGGGTGCGGAGCAGTTCGGCACTCGTGGCGGTCTTCGCGGCGGGTCCACGGCCCGCCGACTACGTCCGTGCGGGGATGGCAGCCGAGAGCGTGTGGATTTGCGCCCACAGTCTGGGGCTTGCGGTCCAGCCTGCTTCACCGGTGTTCCTCTACGCCGAGGACGACACCGACCTCGTCCGGCTCTCGGAGGTCCGGTTCGGCGCGCTCGGAAAGCTGCAGTCGACGCTCGACGACGCGTTCGACCGGCCGGCCGACCTGCGCTTCGCCCTCCTGCTCCGGGTGGCGCGGGCGCGACCGGAACGGATTCGCAGTGCGCGTCGCTCGGATAGAGTTCGAAAACATCCCTGATCCGGTCCGCTCGCGTCGAATGTGCTGTTCCCAAGGGGTTTGAGATGGCGGAGAAGAGCTTCGAGAACATCGTCACCCGGGTGGCTTCCCACCTCATGCCGGCGGACGCCGTGTCTCATCACTCGGTGATCGAACGGGTGCTCCAGGAGCTCGTCGAGCACTTCGAGGTCGACACCTGCTTTCTTCGCTACAACGATCACGAGATCCACGCGACGGTCCTCGTCGCCGAGTGGCCGCCGCGGGAATTCGTGCCGGACCCGGACCCTCTGGGAGTGGTGCACTTCCGGGACGCCGACCCGATCTTCGCCATGACGGAGACCATGAAGGAACCGGCCGTCACCCGCCCGGGACAGTCGGGGGACGAATACGCCGACCGGGTGCGCGCGGGTTCGGGGGTGCCCGAGGTCTCGGTCGCGGCGGTGCCGCTGATCTCCGGGAGCGTCACCACCGGCACCCTGGGCTTCATCAAGGCCGGTGATCGCGACTGGAGCGAGGACGAAATCAACACCTTGATGATGATCGCGGCTCTGCTGGCGCAGGTGCAGGCCCGTGTCCGCGCCGAACAGGACCTGCGCGACGCGGCCTATCACGACGATCTCACCGGCCTCGCGAGCCGGCGCGCCCTCCTCGAACACCTCGAGGAGCGGCTGAAGCGGGGGCAGCCGGGGCCGGTCGCCGTCCTGTTTCTCGACCTGGACCGGCTCAAACCGCTCAACGACTTCCTCGGTCACGCCGCCGTCGACGTGTTCCTGTGCCGTACCGCACAGCGATTGTCGCGCGTGTGTGATCCGAAGGACATGGTGGCACGCCTCGGCGGTGACGAGTTCGTCGTCGTGCTCGACGGGCCGGTGTCGCTGGAGGCGGCCCGGGAACGCGCCGAGGCGCTGCGGTGGGCGGTCGGGATGTCGGTGCAGCTGGGCAGTCAGGTCGTAGGCCGCGGGGGCAGCCTCGGCGTTGCCGTCGGCGAGCCCGGACGGATCACGCCGGTGGCGCTGCTCGGCCGGGTCGACGAGGCGATGCTGATGGCCAAGAGCAAGGGTGGCAACAGCGTCGTCGCATACACCGAGGACATGCGAGGCGCGAGCGAGCGCCGCAACCTCATCGAGCTGAGCCTGCGGACGTCGATCGACGACGAGCATCTCACCCTGGACTATCAACCCGAGTTCGACCTGCGTGACGGCAGCATTCTCGGTGTCGAGGCCCTGGTGCGATGGAATCATCCGGTGCTGGGCAAGCTGCAGCCGGCCGAGTTCATCGAGGTGGCCGAGTCGACGAACCTGGCGGGCGAGCTCGGAGGCTGGGTGCTGCGAACGGCGTGCGGGCAGTTGGCGGAGTGGCGACGGCGTATTCCGGGACTGAACATTCGGATGAGTGTGAACGTCTCGCCCGTGCAGCTGGTGAGCCTCGATTTCGTGGAGACGGTGGAGAGCGCACTCGAGGAGTTCGGCCTCGGCAGCTCGTGCCTGTGCCTGGAGATCACCGAGTATGTGGTCGTCAGCGATCTCGAACGTTCGCGCAAGACGCTCCGGCGGCTCGAGCGTCTGGGCGTGTGCTGCGCGATCGACGACTTCGGAACCGGGTACAGCTCACTTGCCCACCTGAAGTCGCTGCCGGTCCACACGCTCAAGATCGACAAGGCGTTCGTGCTGAACCTTCAGCGCAGCGAGAGCGATCGCGTCATCGTCGAGTCGATCATGGGACTCGCTTCGGCATTCGGCCTGGATGTGGTGGCCGAGGGTCTCGAGTCGGTTTCGGCAGCGACCAAGCTTCTGGACATGGGATGCCGGCGCGCGCAGGGCTTTCTCCTGAGTCGGCCGAAGCCGCCCGAGCAGATCGAGGAAGTATTGCGCCGCGGAAGAATCGACCTTCCGTGGAAGGTGCCGATCCCCCTGCATGAATGAACCACCGGTCCGTTATTGTGTCTAAAACAATCTCCAGGTAGGTTTTAAGGGGTCCGAGGCTCCTCGACTCCGAAATGGGGATGACTCCGATGCGGAACCGCGAGATGAACACCCCCGTCGCCGGTGCGGGTGGCGCCACAGTCCGGACCACGGTGGACCACGCGGGCGCCACGCGGTCGGATGCGGGGCGGAGCCTGCCTGGACTCTGCGCCCCGAATCCTGTTCCGAGGCCCCGGTGGGAGCGCCGGTATGCCGTTCTGGTGTTCTGCTGCGACCTGTTCTGCATCCTGGTGGCCGACCTGGCAATCACCTTCGGCTATCACACACCGGAGATTCCCACGGGGCAGACGCTCGCCGTCGTCGCCGTGGTCCCGGTCGCTGCGATGTCGAGCCTCGCGATCCAGAGGGCTTGGGACGTCAGGGTTCTGGGAGCCGGCGTCGAGGAGCTGCGCCGAGTCGGCCGGGCGTACGTGCTCGCCACGGCGACGTTGGCCGTGGCCGGCTACGCGTGGGGGACCGCGAGCGGTCAGTCCTGGGTCTTCGGCGCACTACCGCTGGCCGCCGTCGCGACGCTCGGTGCCCGCCTGCTGCTGCGTCGCTTCGTGCGCAGCCGCCGGCGGCGGGGACGCTTCGTACGATCGGTCCTGATCGCGGGTGACACGCTGGAGGTGCACGAGCTGCTTGCCCGAGCGGAGGAGTTCCGCGATGCGGGGTGGCAGATGGACGGAATCTGCCTGCCGGTCACGAAGTCGGACGAGGCGCTCCCGCTCGCCGTCGACGACGTGCCGGTGCTGGGAACCGAGGACGACATCGTCGGAATCGCCCAGTTGCATGAGTTCCAGGCGGTCGCCCTGTTGCCGTCGAGCGGCTGGACTCATTCGAAGACCCGCAGACTCAGCTGGGATCTGGAGCGTACGGGTGCCGATCTGCTGATGGCTCCGGTCCTCATGGACCTGGTGGGGCCGCGTCTGCACATGGCACCGCTCGCCGGGCTGCCGCTGCTCCAGCTCAGCGCTCCTCGCTACGTCGGCCCGGCCTGGGTGGTGAAGAACATCTTCGACCGGGTCGCCGCCCTCGCGATCGTGGTGCTGCTGGCGCCGCTCCTGTTGGCCATTGCCCTGGCCATTCGGGTCACGAGCCCAGGTCCCGTGCTCTTCCGGCAGACCCGCGTCGGCAGGGACGGGCGCACGTTCACGATGTTCAAGTTCCGCAGCATGGTGGTCGATGCGGAGGACCGCCTCGCAGAGCTGGCCGACCGCAGCGACGGCAACGGGATCCTGTTCAAGATGCGGGAGGATCCCCGGATCACGCGGGTGGGCCGCGTCATCCGCCGGTACTCGCTCGACGAGCTGCCGCAGTTGTTCAACGTGGTCACCGGCGACATGTCGCTGGTCGGCCCACGACCTCCGCTCGAGTGCGAAGTGGCGTGCTACGGCGAGGACGGCGCGCGCCGACGGTTGTTCGTGAAGCCGGGGCTGACCGGGTTGTGGCAGGTCAGCGGCCGGAGCAACCTGAGCTGGGAGGAGTCGGTGCGGGCCGACCTGCGGTACGTCGAGAACTGGACCTTCGCGCTCGATCTGTCGATCCTGCGCAGGACCCTGCGTGCCGTGCTGCACAGCGACGGCGCTTACTGAGCTCCCGCGACGCGCCCCTTTCACTCCGTCTCGTTCACGCGTCGAAGAGCGCCTGCCCCCAGTACTCGCCCGGCGCCGGCCCGGCCGGGCACGCGAACACCGCCGATCCCACATGCTGGATGTACTCGTTGAGTGCGTCCCGCCGTGCCAGTTCGCGCTGCATCGGCACGAACTGCTCGAGCGGGTTGCGGCAGAACGCGATGAAGAACAGTCCCGCGTCCAGGTGGCCGAATCCGTCGGAACCGTCGGTGAAGTTGTATCCCCGGCGCAGGATTTTCAGTCCGCCCAGGTGCTGGGCCGACGCGAGCCGCACGTGCGCGTCGACGGGGACGAACGGCCCGTCCGGCCCCTTGGACTCGAGATCGAGTTCGTCGAACTCGCCGGTCTTCCCGAGCGGAGCGCCCTCGCGCTTGGTGCGGCCGATCACCTGTTCCTGTTCCTGCAGCACTGCCCGGTCCCACTGCTCGATGAGCATGCGGATCCGTCGCGCCACCAGGTAGGTGCCGCCGGCGAGCCAGGCCTGGTCGTCGTCGGCGTCGACCCAGACCGATTCGGCGAGCGACGCGGGATCCTCGGCCTTGAGGTTGTTGGTTCCGTCCTTGAACCCGAACAGGTTCCGCGGTGTCTGCTGCGATGTGGAGGTCGACGAGGTGCGGCCGAAGCCGAGCTGTGACCAGCGCACCGATGCGGTGCCGAATGCGACCCGTGCCAGATTGCGGACGGCGTGCACCGCGACCTGTGGATCGTTGGCGCACGCCTGGATCGCGATGTCGCCGCCGCTGCGGGCGGGATCGAGGTTGTCCGCCGGGAAGTGCGGAAGGTCCTGCAGCGCAGCAGGTTTGCGATCGGACAATCCGAACCGGTCGAAGAGCGACGGTCCGAACCCGATGGTCAGGGTCAGCTGGGAGGCGTCGAGGTCCAGGGCCTCACCGGTGTCGGTGGGCGGATGGTAGGGGCCCTCACCGGTGGCGCCGTCCTCGGTGGCCTCGCGCCCGGCGGTCATCCGCTCGGCCATCTCCGTCCACGTCCTCAGCAGCGCGATCACCTCGTCCCGGTCGTCGGTGGTGACGTCGAAGGCGACGAAGTGCATGCGGTCCTGGGCGGGGGTGACGATCCCGGCCTGATGCGGACCCCGGAACGGGACGGTGCCGGCGTGGCCGGCGTCCGTGCCGGGGGCGGTGACCCGGCCGACCACCGCGCCCGCCCCGGCGAGCGCGGCGCCGGCGCCGACGGCACCGAACAGGCGCCGGCGGGAGATGCCCGCGCGGGACGCGGGTGCGGAGGTCGGCGTCTCGCTCATGCGCCCCCTGCCCCCGCGACGACGCCCTGCACCTTGCTTACCTCGGCCGAGAGTGCGTCGAGCAGGCGGGAGAGCTCCTGGCGCTGCGACTCGGTGACCGTGTCGTAGGAGACGAAGCCGTCACCCTGCCGATACTGCGCGAGCGCGGCGTCCAGATCGGCGAAGCGGGCGTCGATGGCCTGCGCCAGCTGCGGGTCGTTCGCGTCGAGGATCGGGCGCAGAGCCGCGACCGCGGCCTGGGAGCCGTCCACGTTGCCCTGGAAGTCCCACAGGTCGGTGTGCGAGAAGATGTCCTCCTCACCGGTGATCTTCGAGGTCGAGACCTCGTCGAGCAGACCCTGCGCGTTGCCGGCGATCTTGGTCGGATCGACCGTGTAGTCGTCGGCATTTACCAGGTCGGCCAGCTCCTGGACGTCGGCAGCGAGTCGATCGGCGATCGCGGCCGTGTCGGGCTGGGCTCCCTGCACCCACAGGTCCTTCTCGAGCCGGTGGAATCCGGTCCACGCCTGACCGGGCTCGAGGTCGGCCTCACGCAGGTCGATCCGGGGATCGAGGTCGCCGAAGCTTTCCGCCTCGGGTTCGATCCGTTCGAAGTAGGTGCGGCTGATCGGGAACAGCCGCTTGGCCTCGCCGACGTCGCCCGCTTTCACGGCGGCGACGAATTCGCCGGTGGCGGAGACGAGCGCCTCGGTCTGGCTGCGGATGTACCGGCGGTAACCATCCCCGGCCTCGGCGAGCTTGCCGTCGGCGTCGGTGGCGGCCTTGGAGTCACCCGTGACCACGAATTCGTGCCGGAGGCCGTCGCCGACCATCCCGGGGCGGCAGGACAGTTCGTAGGTGCCGGCCTCGGGCAGGTTCACGATCAGCTGCCGGGTGAGTCCGGGACCGATGTTCTCGATCTCGCCCATCACCCGGTCGCCGGCGGCGAACACGTAGAACTCGGTGACCTTGGTTCCGTTGTTGGTGATGCTGAAGGTGGAGTGCCCGGTCGTGCCCTCCTCTGCCGCGACCTCGCACGCGTTGTCGGTGGCGGTGACGGCGATCGAGTCGTCGGCTGCGGTCGACTTCTCGGTGCAGCCCGCCAGAGCGAGGGGCAGGGCCGCTGCCGCCGCAAGGGCGTACGTGGATCGACGCATGTGATCGGTGCCTTTCGGAGAGGAGGAGGTCAGGCGGCGACGGCGGGTTCGGCCGTGCGCGCCGGCGCGACGGGACGCAGGAACAGGTACAGGACGACGGCGAGATAGCTCACCCACGCGACGGCCTGCAGGACCGTGGGATCCGGGCGGAGGTTGAGGATGCCGGCCAGCACGGTTCCGTACCAGCTGCCGGCGTCGTAGTGGGCAGAGGCGTCGAAGGCGAGAGTGGAGCCGCCGGGCAGGACGCCGCCGATCTGGAGGGCGCGCAGGCCGTAGGCCAGGATGCCGGCGGCGACCACGACCAGGAAGACACCCGTGTACCGGAAGAAGCGGGCCATGTCGATCCGGATCGCCCCGAGGTACATCAGGACCGTGAGGACGGCGGCCACGCCGAGCCCGAGGAGCAGGCCGACGAGCGGCCACGCGCTGCCGGCGGTGTTCTCGGCGTACCCGACCATCAGCAGCGCGGTTTCCAGACCTTCACGCCCGACCGCGAAGAACGACAGGGTCAGTACCGCGGTCGGTCCTGCGAGCAGTGCCCTCTGCATCCCGGCGCGCAGATCGCCCGAGATCGACCGCGATGCGGTGCGCATCCACAGCACCATGGCGGTCACGATCACCACCGCGACGAGCGAGGCGAGGCCCGCGGCGACTTCGGCGGCGAGCCCGGTGAGGGTGGTGGTGCCGAGATGGATGATCGCGAATGTCGCGGCAACCATGGCGACGGCAGTGCCGACGCCGAGCCGTACCCACCGCAGCGCGTCGCGGCGCTCGGACTTGACGAGGAAGGCGACGAGGATCATCACGACGATG
This sequence comes from Rhodococcus indonesiensis, assembly GCF_047782815.1. Classification (NCBI taxonomy): domain Bacteria; kingdom Bacillati; phylum Actinomycetota; class Actinomycetes; order Mycobacteriales; family Nocardiaceae; genus Rhodococcus; species Rhodococcus indonesiensis. Next base: position 1,445,963 of record NZ_CP180630.1, read on the forward strand.
CCTGCTTCGAGGCCTTCGCGCAGGCCGATGAGACCTGAACCCATCAGCTGGGTGGCGATCGAGGGCGCCCCGGAACTCGCGGCGAGCACTGACATGGACACGACTCCAACGGTTAGGTGAGGCGAACCTCTCTTAGGTGACGCAAGCCGAAAACATACACCCGGCGAGAGCGCCGTCGAAAGGGACCTTGGTCTCTTTACCTGCGCTTTGCCGGCGATATGGATGATGGGAACCATGCCCCCTGCCACCTCGCCGCGACGCTCACCGTGGCCGCGCGTCCTGTTCGGCGCGGTCGCTGCGACGATCCTCGTGGTCGTCGGGGTTGCGGTCTGGAGCCCACGCGAGCCGCGCATCCCGATCCCCGACGGCGTCCCGCCCGTACCCGGCACCGCCGTCCCGGCGATCGACGTCGACGCCCCCGGCCGCACCGCCGACCAGTTGCGGGACTGGGCCGCGCCGCAGGCCGAGGCACTCGGCATCCCCCGCACCGCCCTCGAGGCCTACGGTCACGCCGCCGCCGTGCTCGCCGCCGCGCGCCCCGGCTGCGGTCTCGCCTGGACGACCCTCGCCGGTATCGGAAGCGTCGAGAGCCGGCACGGCCGGTACAACGGCGCCGCCATCGCCCCGGACGGCCGCGTCGACCCGCCGATCCGCGGTATGCCCCTCGACGGCGGACCCGGACTGGCCGAGATCCGCGACACCGACGGGGGCCGCCTCGACGGTGATCCCGTTCTCGACCGGGCCGTCGGGCCCATGCAGTTCATTCCCGAGACCTGGTCCCGTTGGGGTGTGGACGCGAACGGCGACGGCGTCGCCGATCCCGACAACATCGACGACGCGGCCCTGTCCGCCGGCCGCTATCTGTGCGACCGCGGAGGCGACCTCACCACTGCCGAGGGGTGGACGCGCGCTCTCATGGCCTACAACCTCTCGGGTGAGTACCTCGCTCTGGTACGCGACCGCGCCGCCGCGTACGGGGTGGGCCGTCGACCCTGACGCGACTGTCCGATCCGTCCGCCTCGCCACCGGGCAACCCGCCGGTGGCCGCCACCGCGGGGCGCGCCGTGCTTCGGGCGCAGGTCGGGGCGGTTAGGCTGTCCCCAGCGTGCAGACCCCGCAGCGTGAAGTCCATCGAAGGAGAATCAGCCAGTGGCCATCATTGAGCAGGTAGGAGCCCGCGAGATCCTCGATTCGCGTGGTAACCCCACGGTCGAGGTCGAGGTGCTGCTCGACGACGGAAGTTTCGCCCGCGCTGCGGTGCCGTCCGGTGCTTCCACCGGTGAGCACGAGGCCGTCGAGCTGCGCGACGGCGGCGAGCGCTACTTGGGCAAGGGCGTCGAGCAGGCCGTCGAGGGCGTCCTCGGCGAGATCGCCCCGGCGATCATCGGTCTCGACGCGACCGAACAGCGCACCGTCGACCAGGCCCTCCTCGACACCGACGGCACCCCCGACAAGGGCCGGCTCGGAGCCAACGCGCTCCTCGGTGCCTCCCTCGCCGTCGCCAAGGCGGCGGCCGAGTCCTCCGGGCTCGAGCTGTTCCGCTACCTCGGCGGCCCGAACGCCCACATCCTGCCCGTGCCGATGATGAACATCCTCAACGGCGGCGCTCACGCCGACACCGGCGTCGACGTGCAGGAGTTCATGGTCGCCCCGATCGGCGCGCCCACCTTCAAGGAGTCCCTGCGCTGGGGCGCCGAGGTGTACCACTCCCTCAAGTCCGTGCTCAAGAGCCGCGGCCTGGCCACCGGCCTCGGTGACGAGGGTGGATTCGCGCCCGACGTCGCCGGCACCAAGGAGGCCCTCGACCTCATCAGCGAGGCCGTCGCCAAGACCGGTCTGAAGCTCGGAACGGATGTCGCGCTCGCGCTGGACGTCGCCGCCACCGAGTTCTACACCGCGGGCACCGGCTACAAGTTCGAGGGCAAGGACCGCACCGCGGACGAGCTCGCCGACTTCTACGACGAGTTGCTCTCCGCATACCCGCTCGTGTCCATCGAGGACCCGCTGAGCGAGGACGACTGGGACGGCTGGGTCGCGCTGACCGACAAGATCGGCAACAAGGTGCAGCTGGTCGGCGACGACCTCTTCGTCACCAACCCCGAGCGCCTCGAGGAAGGCATCGTCAAGGGTGCCGCCAACGCGCTGCTCGTGAAGGTGAACCAGATCGGCACCCTCACCGAGACCCTCGACGCGGTCGATCTCGCGCATCGCAACGGGTACAAGTCGATGATGAGCCACCGCTCCGGCGAGACCGAGGACACCACCATCGCGGACCTCGCCGTCGCCGTGGGCAGCGGCCAGATCAAGACCGGTGCTCCGGCCCGCTCCGAGCGCGTCGCCAAGTACAACCAGCTGCTGCGCATCGAGGAGTCGCTCGGCGACGCCGCCCGGTACGCCGGCGAACTGGCGTTCCCGCGTTTCAACATCGAGGGCTGAGCGCACCCGCATGAGCCAGCGCGGTAGGTCCCGGCCCGGCGCCCGACGCACCCGCACCGAGGGTGCGCCGGGCGCTCGGCGGCCCGGCCGGGCCCGCCCGGCCGGACCGACTGCCTCGACGGAACCGACCGCCGACGCCTCCGGTGCCCGCACCGGAGGCACCGGGGGCCGGGCCCGGCCCACCCGGGTCGGGACGCCGCGCGAGTCCCGGGCCGCCCGCGCCGAGCGCACCTTCTTCGGCCTGTCCACCGGCCGTGCCGTCGTCCTCGCCCTCGTGGTGTGCGGGCTCGCCCTGACCCTCGCGGTTCCGCTGCGCACGTACGTCAGCCAACGGTCCGAGGCCGAGCGGGTCGCCGCGGAACGGGCGCAGCTCGAGCAGGAGATCGCGGCGCTGCGCGAACAGAAGGCGCAGATCGAGGATCCCGCGTGGATCCGCGCCCAGGCCCGCGAGCGCCTGCGGTTCGTCATGCCCGGCGAAACCCCCTACCAGGTGCAGTTGCCCGGCGACTATCAGGAACCGGTCGCCGAGCAAGCCGAGGAACTGCCTTCCACGGGCGCCTGGTACAGCGACCTGTGGCAGTCGGTGTCCGTGCCCGCGCCAGAACCCGAACCCGCCCCGGTGCCGCGGCAGATGCCGGTGGCGCCCCCAGAACCAGGAGAACCGACCGGGTGACCGATCCCGTCGCACAGGAAGACCTCGACGCCGTCGCCGCCCAGCTCGGGCGGGCTCCGCGTGGCGTTCTCGCCATCGCCTACCGCTGCCCGGACGGCGCCCCCGGCGTGGTGAAGACCGCACCCAAGCTGCCCGACGGCACGCCGTTCCCGACGCTGTTCTACCTCACCGATCCGCGGCTCACCGCCGAGGCCAGCCGGCAGGAATCCGGTGGGGTCATGAGGGAGATGACCGAGCGGATCGCCGCCGACCCGGAGATCGCGGCCGCGTACCGCCGTGCCCACGAGTCCTACCTGGCCGAACGCGACGCCATCGAATCGCTCGGCACCGACTTCAGCGGCGGCGGCATGCCCGACCGCGTCAAGTGCCTGCACGTACTCATCGCTCATTCCCTCGCCAAAGGACCCGGGGTGAACCCGTTCGGCGACGAAGCCGTCGCCCTCGCCGCCGACGCCGGCCTGCGCGGCACCGCGATCCCCGCCGACTGGCCCACCTACGCCGAACTGCGCGGGCAGGGCGAGTGACCGCGGGTACCCGCCGCGTCGCGGCGATCGATTGCGGCACCAACTCCATCCGCCTGCTCATCGCCGATCTCGACGACGGCGGCCGGCTCACCGACGTCACCCGGTTGATGCGGGTCGTGCGGCTCGGCCAGGGCGTCGACGCGACCGGCCGGCTCGCCCCCGAGGCGATCGAACGCACCCGCGTCGCCCTCGTCGAATACGCCGGCCTCGTCCGCGAGACCGGGGCGCAGGCGGTGCGAATGGTCGCCACCTCCGCCACCCGCGACGCCGCCAACCGGGACGACTTCTTCGCCATGACCCGCGAGGTCCTCGGCGCGGTGCTCGCCGGTGCCGAGGCCGAAGTCATCTCCGGCGACGAGGAAGCGCGGCTGTCCTTCACCGGCGCCGTGGGCGAACTCGACCCGGCACGCGGGCCGTTCGTCGTCGTCGACCTCGGCGGCGGTTCCACCGAGGTGGTGCTCGGCGACGTGGACGGCGTGCATGCCGCCTACTCCACCGACATCGGGTGCGTGCGCCTGACCGAGCGGTGCCTGCACGACGACCCGCCCACGGCCGAGCAGGTCGCCGCGGCGCGCACGTTCGCGGGGGAGAAGATCACCGAAGCGCTCGCCCACGTGCCGGTGGAGCAGGCCCGCACCTGGGTCGGCGTCGCCGGCACCATGACCACGATCGCGGCGCTCGCGAACGGGCTCGAGGAATACGACCCCGAGCGGGTGCACCTGTCCACTGTCGGCTTCGACCGGCTGCGCCAGGTGTGCGACGGCCTGCTCGCCGCCACCCACGACGAACGCGCCGCGCTCGGCCCGATGCACCCCGGACGGGTCGACGTCATCGGGGGCGGAGCCGTCGTCACGACCGTGCTGGCCGACGAACTCGCTCGTCGCGCGGGCATCGGCGAGCTGGTCGTGAGCGAGCACGACATCCTCGACGGGATCGCACTGTCGATCGCGTAGGCAGCCGCGGCACTCAGCCGCTCCGCGCCCAGCCGTACGCGCTGACGATCGTCTCCGCGGATGACTGGGCGCGGCGCGGCTGCGGGCCCCGAGGCGCCACGCTCTACTCTCTTCATGCGCCCCCATAGCCCAATTGGCAGAGGCAGCGGACTTAAAATCCGCCGAGTGTCGGTTCGAGTCCGACTGGGGGCACCACAACCCACCAGCTGTGAGCCGACCCGACCGGTGCGTTCGATACGGCTTCCGGACCGCCCCGCGTGGGGCCGAGGGCGATGGTCATGACGGGCATCACTGGCAGCCGCGACTTCCGCCCCTACAATGCCCTGTGTGCTTACCGAACCAAACGATCGCCTGGGCGCGTCCGTCCGGAGGGGTGCAGTGCGGCTCGGCATCGTGTGGGGGTCGCTGGCCCTCGCAACTGGAGTCTCACCCCTTGCCTCCGCGGATCCGGGTACCGCAGACGAACAGGTCCGCGCCTCCGCGCCGGAGTTCGCTCCGATTCCAGGAATGGCAGCCTCCCCGCTCGCGGCCACCGCCGACGAGGGGGTCGAGGGCATCCGCCGCGCACCGGCTCCGCTGGTCCTGCGTGCGGCCGACGACTTCGATCGTCCGGACGGTCCGCTCGGCCCGAACTGGATCACCCACGGGGGCGGCACCCTGAAGATCGTGAACGGTCATCTCGACGGCCGGGGGACTCCGTCGACTCCGCTGAGTCTCGCGTTCTGGAGTGAGCCGATGCCGAGCGAGACGCAGGTGATGCGGTGTGTGGTCCGCTGGAACGGACGCGACCCGGAGCACTCGTCGATCGGACCGGTGGTGCGTGCCAATCCCGGTGTCGACACCGGTGTGCAGTTCGCGTTCACCGAGAGCATGATGGCGTTGTACTACGAGGATCCTTCCAGCCCGAACGGATTCGCCCCCGCTGCAGGGACGCCGCAGTACGCGTCCACGTCGAAGTTCCCCGAAGGCGCGGTCGTCGAGCTGCGTGCCGACGGGAACCGGTACACGGCCAGGGTCAACGGCAGGATCGTGCTGCAGGGGACCGTGGAGGCCGACCGGATCCCGTTCACGAATCGGTACGTCGGCACGGTCATCCAGGACGACAGCCGGGAACGGGGCGGTGGACAGCCCCCCGCTCAGCTCGACGATTGCCGGGCGTTGACTCCCTGACGGGACCCGTCGAGCAGAGACCCGGCGGAAGCGGCGATCGTTCACGACATCCGGGAGGGTTCGGCAGGACACGTCGTCAGGCGGGGAGAACCGACGACACGCCACCGATCCAGTTGCCGTCGGGTAGTTCGAGCGCTCTTCCCACCCGGCACGGGGTCCGCGATGACGATACGTTCGGAACATGTCGAACGAATCCGAAAGTGCCGTTCTGTCCCTCACGACGCCGGTCACGATGAGCATCGTCCGGGCCTTCCTCGCGGGCGCTCCCGAAGACGCCACGCTGGAACTCGATTCTTCCGATCCCGGAGAGCCGAAGCTACTGCTGACCTGGGCGAAGCGTCAGAAGGGGTGATCCACGGCCGGGGCGGTCCCGACCGGTCGGGTCAGGGCCGCTCCCGGTTCTCCCGTTCCTCCCAGTCGTGCCCGACCTGTTCCTCCAGCGTCCATTCCGGGGCTCCCGACCGCGGGCGGGTGTGCGCCCATGCGAGGGCTTCGTCCTCGGTCTCGAACGACTGCTGGTCGATGACGGCACCGTCTCGGTCCACAATCCGAAAGTGCTTCACACCCGGAATCGTTCCAGGCGAGCATTCCCTTCGGGCCGCATTCGGCCGAATGCGACGCCCTGAAACGCAGGGGAGGGGTGACGACGGCCGTCGGCGAGCCTTCCGCCGCAGCCTCAGCGCAGCGTTCCGCCCGAGGCCAGCAGCAACAGCACTGTCGCCGAGACGACGACCGCAACGACGACGGCGACGATTGCCACCATGCCGCGCGGAGACTCGGGGTCACCGAAGAGCGGTTCGTCTTTGTCCCACTTCCACGGGCAGCGCACAGCTACAGGAAACCGGATGCCCGGTATGTCTGCAAGGCGTAGTCCCGCCGGCGGTCACGAGGAGCGACGTTTCCGCAGTGCCTGCACTGCGGTGGCCGTAGCGGCGCCGGCCACGACCCACGGTGCGCCGACGACGATCGGATCCATCCACTCGTGTGCGGCATCGACTCGCTTGCGGCCGGCTCGGGCCCGCACCCCGTGATGCGTGAACTCGCTCCGGACACCCGTCTCGGTGATCGGGTTGTCCGGACGTCCCGTGACGAAGGAGCGCAGGTGTGATTCGACAGCGTCGACCCGGTCCGCGCCGAGAAGGATGAGCCAATGCGCGGCGCGGCCCTCGCTGAACCGGCGGTAGGCGTACTTGCGCAGGACCCCCGACAGGCCCCGGGGTGGGCAGGAGGTGCCGAAGACCGGGGTGAGAAATGCGTGCTCGATCGAGCGTTCGCGGGGCCATCGCTCTTCCTGGCGTTCCGGAAAATCCCAGTGGGCGCCGCTCGCGCCAGGATCGAAGCGTTCCTTCGGCACCGCCGGCCGGTCCTTCGGGTCGAGGTCCACGCCCCACCCGGGAATGGTGGCACGCAGTTCGTCGCTCGACTTCCTGCGCTCGGGCTTGTCCGCTGTGTAGGGCATGGTCGCCGATTCCTCCTCAATTGCCGCTCGGCACGACGACCGGTTTGATGCAGTCGTCCAGCTTGGCCGAGAAGATGTGATAGGCCTCCGCGATGTGCTCGAGTGGGATTCTGTGCGTGACAATCTCTTTGGGGTCGAGGTAACCGTTACGGATGTGCTCGAACAAGCGTGGCCATTGACGCTTGACCGGGCACTGGTTCATCCGCAGCGTCAGTCCCTTGTTCATGGCGTCCCCGAACTTCACGGCGCTGAACATCGGGCCGTACGCGCCCATCACGGAGATCGTCCCGCCCTTGCGAACCGAGTCGATCGCCCAGTTCAGGGCGGCCGGAGAGCCGCCCTGCAGTTTGAACTTGGCTGCGGTGACGTGCTGCAGGAGATTGCCGTCAGCCTCGGCGCCGACCGCGTCGATGGCCACGTCGGCACCGAGATGATCGGTGACCTTCTTCATGTGCACGACGATGTCGTCGTACTCGGCGAAGTTGTACGTCTCGGCGTGCGCGAATGTGCGCGCCTTCTCGAGGCGGTACTCGAGGTGATCGATCACGATCACACGTCCGGCGCCCATGAACCACGCCGACTTCGCGGCGTACAGGCCCACCGGTCCCGCGCCGAAGACCACGACGGTGTCGCCTTCGGCGATGTCGCCGAGCTGCGCCCCGAAGTACCCGGTGGCGAGCGCGTCGGTGCACATCAGCGCATCCTCGGCGTCTATCCAGTCCGGGACGAGTGCCGGCCCGACGTCGGCGAACGGCACCCGGACGAATTCGGCCTGACCGCCGTCGTATCCGCCGCAGGTGTGGGAGTAGCCGTAGATGCCGCCGACGGCGGTGGCGTTCGGATTGACGTTGTGGCAGTTCGAATACAGTCCGCGCGCACAGAAGTAGCACGAGCCGCAGTACACGTTGAACGGAACCATCACCCGGTCCCCGGGCTGCAGGTTCTGCACCGACGGCCCGACCGCGTCGACCACACCGACGAACTCGTGTCCGAACGTCATGCCCACGCGGGTGTCGGGCATCATGCCGTGGTAGAGGTGCAGATCGGAGCCGCAGATGGCGGCGAGTTCCACCCGAACGATCGCGTCGTTCGGGTGCTCGATCCTCGGGACGTCCTTCTCCTCCACCCGTACCTTGTACGGTCCCCGATACACCATTGCTCGCATCCGCGCCTCCTCGAGTTGCCCACGACAGGTACCCGGTGGCGCAGCGTCGAAACGGAACCCGTGGGCCCAGGGTGTCGATTCCGCCGGCCGAGTCCTCGAACGCCGAACGGGCTAACTCTTCGTCGCCTCGACCACTCGCTCGGCCACCGCGCGCGACGACGCCGGGTTCTGCCCGGTGTAGAGGCTGCGGTCGACGACCACGTGTGATTCCCATGCCGGTCCCGCGTCGAATCGGGCGCCGCTCTCGCGGAGGCGGTCCTCGAGCAGCCACGGCGCCTTCTCGGCGAGCCCGGCCTGCGTCTCCTCCTCGTTGGTGAAGCCGGTCATCCGGTACCCGTCGAAGAGCCAGCCGCCCTCGGCACCTCGTGCGGGCAACAACGCTGCGGGAGCATGGCATACGACGGAGACGAGCTTGCCGGCGGCCATGAACTCCGCGAGCAGCCTGCCGAACGGTTCGGACACGGCGAGGTCCTCCATCGGGCCGTGCCCGCCCGGGACGAACACGAGGTCGTAGTCCTCGGCGCGCACGTCCTCGAGTACGGCGGGCGAGTCGAGGACCGGCTTCAGCTCAGTGAGGGTCCGCCGCAGCTCGTCACTGCGGTCCTCGCCGCCGGCGGCGTCGGGTGCGAGGCTGGCCTCGTCCACGACCGGGCTGCGGCCGCCCGGCGTGGCGAACGTGAGACGGAAGCCGGCATCGGTGAACACCCGGTACGGCTCGATCAGTTCCTCGGCCCAGAATCCCGTCGGGTGTTGCGTACCGTCGGCGAGCGTCCAGTGATCGGCTCCTGTCACGACGAACAGCACCTCGGTCATGATCAATCCTTCCGGTCGGGAACGGGTCGTGGGGCGACCCACAGGGTGCGTTCCCGTTCCCGGCCGGTTCCAATCGTCGTTCCGGGCATCGCCCGGAATGACGAACGCCCCGGCACGGAGCCGGGGCGTTCGCGTGGCCGGGTCTTCCCCTCCGGCCGTGGTCCACTGTACGCGACCGGGCGGCGGTCCGGCCGCACGGGGCATCCGTTGCGAGGGCGGCGCCGGGATCGTCTGGCGGGCACGTCATCCCGCAGTCCGAAACCGATTTCCCGCAGTGCGGAACGACGCGGACGGCGATCAGGCCCGGGCGGAGAAGATGGCGTTGTAGTCGTACGGGCCGCTCGGCGGCTGCGAGGTCGCGACGGGCTCGGTGCTGCCCTCGTCGCCGGGAGTGGTGGGCTCGACGAAGAGCGGCGTCTGGAACTCGGTTTCGTTGTGCATGATGTCCTTTCGGGCCGGCGAGCCGTGTCGGGCGGCGTAGCTGTGGTACCCCGACGCTGCCGCCGCTACACCCGCACCCGGTATGCGGGTACGGCAGTTCCGGGGCAGGGCTCGGTGGGTGGTGCTCGACCGAAATCACGCTGTACTCGCCCGACCGGAAGCGATCGACCGAGACGTGTCGTCGATGCCCTCACCCTACACGCCGCTGGATGGCCGATGCGTTACGCGCACGGAACCGGTGCGTGACGTGTCGCTGGGTGCGGCGCGGCGAGGTGGGGCAAAGTCTTGTTCGTCCTGTTCGGTCGCGTCTACGGTGAGTTCGGACCGCGTGTACGACACTCCGAATCGGAGGCCGCTATGAAGGCCGGCAAGATCGTCATGTTCGTGGTGGGTGTTCTGCTGTCGATGCTCGGACTGGCCCTGCTCGCCGCCGCCGGGGTGCTCGGCTGGGGGTACTTCGTCCAGCGCGACGACGGCTGGTTCACCGCTCCGACCGAGCGTTTCCGCACCGACTCGAGCGCCCTCGTCTCCGAACGCATCGACCTGGTCTTCGACGACACGCCCACCGGTTTCGGCGCCGAGGACTTCGGCCGGCTCAGATTGCGTGCGGCATCGGAGGATCCCGGACAGCCGGTGTTCGTCGGCATCGGCCCGCAGCGGGAGGTCGACGCCTTCCTGTCCGGGGTCGCACACGCCGAACTCACCGACGTCCGGTTCGAGCCGTTCCGCGCCGAGTACCGCGAGATCCCCGGCGACGACCCCGCCCAGGTTCCCGGTGACGAGGACTTCTGGGCCGCGTCGGCTGCCGGACCCGGGACACAGGAATTGCGCTGGGACTTCCAGGAAGGGGTGTGGTCGATCGTCGTGATGAACGCCGACGCCACCCCGGGCGTCGTCGTGGACCTGCAGGCGGGCGCCCAGTTCCCGTTCCTGGGACCCCTCGCGCTGTGGCTGCTCGTCAGTGCTCTCGTCCTGCTCGTGATCGGGGTTCCGCTGCTCGTCCTCGGCGCGGTGGGGCTCGGCCGGCACGGTCCGCCCTCGGCGCACGCTCCGCCGCCGGCCGCCGTCGCCCCGGGCACCTACCCGGTGATGTTGCGCGGCGACCCGGACTCGCCGTCGCGCTGGCTGTGGCTCGTGAAGTGGCTCTTGGCGATCCCGCACTACATCGTGCTCTTCTTCCTCGCGATCGCGCACTTCGTCACGACCGTCGTCGCGGGCTTCGCGATCCTGTTCACCGGCCGCTACCCGCGGGCGCTGTTCGACTTCAACGTCGGCGTGATGCGGTGGTGGTGGCGGGTGGGGTTCTACACCTACTCGGCGCTGGGCACCGACCGGTATCCGCCCTTCAGCCTGCATCGCACGGACTACCCCGCCGACTTCGACGTCCCCTATCCGGAACGTCTCTCCCGGGGACTGGTGCTGGTCAAGTGGTGGCTGCTCGCCGTCCCGCACTACCTGATCCTCGCCGTGCTCGTCGGAGGCGGGGCCACCGCGACCTCAGGCGACTGGGACGACGCGGCGTGGACCTACTCGTGGTCCCTGCTCGGCATTCTCGTGCTCGTCGCGGCGATCGCCCTGCTGTTCACCGCCCGCTACCCGAGCGGGGTGTTCGATCTCGTCGTGGGCATCAACCGCTGGCGTTTCCGGGTGTGGGCCTACGCGGCGCTGCTGCGCGACGAGTACCCGCCGTTCCGGCTCGACCAGGGCCCCCGGGAACTGCACGAGTACGCGCCGCTGGCCGGGCCGCGCGACGACCTCTCACCGGAACCCGGTCGAACGCAGATTCCGCTGTCGAAGGAGCAGTACGGCAACGCGACCTCCGGGGAGCAGGCACGGCCGGGGGAGGGACGCTGACGGCCCCGGAAACGAGCCGTGGCCCCGTCGACGGGGTCGACGGGGCCACGCGCGTGCTTGCGCGCCGCGGCGCTACTTCTTGAACGAGTCCTTGACCTTGCCGGCGGCATCGGAGATCTTGTCGCCCGCCTGCTTCAGACCGCTCGACGCCTGGTCGCCCCGGCCCTCGGCCTCGAGGTCGCGGTCGCCGGTCGCGCGGCCGGCGCCTTCCTTGGCCTGACCGGTGACGTCCTCGGCCTTGTGCTTGGCCTTGTCGATGAAATCAGCCACTTCATCCTCCTTCGTCCGTGGTCACTTCCATCCCCGGATACCCCGGCCCCGGCCATGCCAATCCTGGGGGCTCGGGTTTGAGTGCCGGATCGCCGGGGAAAGCCCCCGGCATGGCTACATACCGAGTGATCGACCCCAAGGGCGAAGTGGTGGCGACCAAGGACATCGAGAGCGCGGACGACGCGCACGCCTGGTTCGTGGACTCCAAGGCCGACAACAGCGAACTGGGCTGGCGTATGGAGGTCAGGGTCGAGGGCGACGACGACTGGCGGTTCTTCGACGACTCCGAAGGAACCACGTAGCCGAGCAGACACGTGCCGTACCCGGCGTCCGTCACAACCAGTTGCGTTGCTTGAACACGATGTAGAGGGTTCCCGCGGACGCGGCGATGACCGCGGTGCTCGACAGCACCCCGCTCCACTGCCCGAAGCCGGGGTACGGCACGTTCTGTCCGTACCACCCTGTCACCGCGGTGGGCACGGCGATGATCGCGGCCCACCCCGTGAGCTTCTTCATCACCGTGTTCAGCTGCGCGTCCTGCAGCGACAGGTTCGTTTCGAAGACCGTGGTGACCATGTCACGCAGGGATTCGGTCCATTCCGTCGCGCGGATGACGTGGTCGTACAGGTCGCTGTACCAGCCGTCGAGTTCGACGGAGTTGCCCCGCTCGGCCCGGTGCCGCATCACCGCGGCGACCACCTCGCGCATCGGCAGGACGACACGGCGCAACTGGACGAGTTCCTTGCGTACCCGGTAGGTGCGACGCTGGAGCGAGCGTATGTGCGCACGCTCGTCGAACAGCCCGTCCTCGAGTTCCTCGATCGCGTCGTCGAGGCCCTGGATGGCCTCGAACTGGCCGTCGACGACGACGTCGAGCAGCCCGTGCAGCAGCGCGGCGGTGCCGTGCCGCAGCAGGTCGGCGTTGTCGTCCCAGCGCCGCACCATCTCCTCGACGTCGAATCCGGTACCCCGGTGCACCGTGACCAGGCCGCGTGGGACCACGAACACCGAGACCCGCGTGGTCTCGAGCCGGGACCCGAGCGTGTCGGCCGGCTCGCTCCCGTACGCCAGCGACGTGGCGTAGACGGTCAGGAAGGTGTGCGTGGAGTAGCGGGTGACTTTCGTGCGTTCCCCGTGCGCCACCACGTCCTCGACGGCGTGCGGATCGAATGCCAGCTCCTCCGCGATGTCGGTCAGCTCGCGGTGCGTCGGATCGTGCAGATCCACCCACACCAGGGCGGTCTCGTCCCGGAGGTAGTCGGAGACGTCCGCCAGCGGGTAGTTCTCGGCGACGAGCCGTCCGTCGCGCCAGAGCCTGGTGCGGACGTGGTCGGGGACGGCAGCGGTCACGCTCGCAGTCTGCCCTACCCCGGGCCGACCCGGGCTCACAGCGCGACGCGCGCGCCGCCCGCCTCCGCCAGCCGCACCATCTCGTCGAGGAAGGCCTCGTCCACGGCCGGCCAGTCCGGGGGCCACAACAGGGTGCGCAGCCGATCGCGCAGCAGGGGCAGGAGCGGCACCACATGAACTCCGCCGTCGACGAGGTAGCGGAGCATGCCCAGGCGCCCGCACGTCGCTACGGCGGGGGCGAGCACGTGCTGGGCCTCCTCGATCCGTCCGGCGGCGTGCAGGCACGCCACCAGCAGCCGCGCCGCCTGCAGTTCGGCGCGATGGCGGCCGCGTCCGGAGACGCGGCGGTGCCACAGCCGGGCCCACTCGCATGCCTCGGCGGCGTCCTCGGGCCTGCCGCTGCCGTAGAGCAGCCGGATGGCGGTGGCGTCCTCCACCTGAGCGGTGATCTCCGCGACGCCGTCGGGGTCGGGGGCATCGGAATCGGGCATCTGTCGCGGGGCGGGCTGCGGCCCCGGCAGGCCGAGCCGCACGCGTTCGTTGATCACCCGGGCACGCAGTCGCGGCAGCCGATAGTCGTCGGCGGCCCGCGCTCCCTCGTCGAGCAGTGCCGCCGCGGCGACGCGGTCACCGCGCAGCGCCTTGAGCCGCGCGGCCGTGACGAACCGGGCGATCATGAAGTCCGGTACGCCGCCCTCGGTTCCGAGCTCGTGACTTTCGTCGAGCAAGGCCTCGGCCTCGGTGATTCGGCCCTGTTCGTAGAGCAGCTCCCCGAGCATGGCGGCGGCCAGCCGCGCGGCGTGGGTGTGGATGCCGCCCACTTTGCGCGCGGTCCGCAGTCCCGCACGGAAATGTCCCTCGGCCGCGGCGATGTCGAGCTGCTCGTTGGCCGCGATGCCGAGCAGGCACTGCCCGTACACTCGGCTGAACGGGCCGTTGGAGGCACGGTGGTACGGCTCGGCCCACCGCTGCCGTCGCCGGGCGGACTCGAAGTCGAACCGGTAGATGTCCACGAAGGTCGCCACGTTCGCCGCGACGGACACCACCCACGGCCGGAAGGCGTCCGGATCGTCCAGGCACGGCGCGACCTTGTCCGCCACGTCGGCGATGCGGTCGGTGGAGACTGCGACGACACCCTCGACGACATCGGCCTCGACCTGCAGAACCGCGATGTCCTCCGCCGCCGCATTGCAGCAGCTGAAACATCCCCGCGCCGCGTCGAGTGCGGTGCGGGTCTGGTCGGCCCGCTGCAGCAACGCGTTCGCCCACGCCACCGTCATCTGCAGCCGCGGGTGCGTGGCCACCACGCGGGGCGGTAGCTTCGCGACCAGCGCCAGCAGAGTCGTCATGTGGGAGTGCTCGATCAGGAACATCCCGTCGGCGGCGATGATGTCGACGGCGAGTTCCTGGTCGTCGGCGCTGAGCGCATGGTCCACGGCCTCGCGCAGCATGTGCTGGTGTGCGAACCATTGCGCAGCGGCACGATGGAGCGGCTCCACGCGTTCGGGATGATCACGCTCGAGCCGGCGCCGCAGGAAATCCGCGAACAGCCGGTGGTAGCGGAACCAGCTGCCCTCGTCGTCGACCCGGCGCAGGAACAGATCCCGGGCCTCGATCTGCTCGAGCATCGCCTGTCCGTGCAGGTCGCCGGTGAGCGCGGTGGCGAGGCTGCCGGTGATCTCCTCGGTGACGGACGTCGCGAGCAGGAACTCGTACACCTCCGGCTCGAGGGTGTCGAGCACGTTGTCTGCGAGGAACTCGCCGATGGCGTGGTGGCGGCCCGAGAGGTTCTCGATCAGATCGGTCGGGTCCTCGCTGTCGCGCAGGGACAGGGACACCAGTTGCAGCGCGGCGACCCAGCCGTCGGTGACTTCGGTCAGGCCCCGGATGTCCTCGAGTCCGAGGTCGAGGCCGCTCACGTCGCGTAGGAAGCCCTCGGCTTCCTCGGCGTCGAACCGCAAAGCGTCCGAGTCGATCTCGACGAGCTCGTCGAGGACCCGCATCCGGCTGAGCGGCAGCCCGGCCCGGCTTCGGCTGGTCACCACGAGCTGCAGGTGATGACATCCTCGGTCGAGGAGGAAGTCCAGTGCCGCGACGGTTCCCGGTGCGGTGACGAGGTGCCAGTCCTCGATCACCAAGGCCATCGGGGTCTCCTCGTGATGGATCTCGTCGATGAGGGTGGACAGGACGTACCGTTCGGCGTCGTCGCCGTGGGCCTCGAGCACCTGCCGCAGCTGGCGGGCGAACTGCGGACGCACCTGCCGGAACGCCTCGATCAGATGGGTGAGGAACCACACCACGTCGTTGTCGTCCCGGTCGACCGCGAGCCAGGCCACCGCGACGCCCTCGGCGGTGAGGACCTCCCGCCACTGTGCGGCCAGCGTCGACTTCCCGAATCCGGTCGGGGCATGGATCGCGACGAGACGGCGGCGGCGGGCGAGGCGCAGCCGGTCGATGAGGTGGGTGCGCGGGACCAGCGGTCGGCTGGCGGCGTGCGGCCGGAACCGGGTCACCGGCACCGGCGGCGTGGCGATCGCGGTGGGCGTCAGGTGGGGCCCGGTGGTGTGCGGGGTTCCCGGGACGGGCAGCGGCCCGGGTCCGTCCGGATCCGCGGGCAGCGCCATTTCGTCCACGTCGCAGCCGCCCCGCTCCTGGGCCCGCTGCAGCAACTCCCCGAACTCCGCGGCGGACTGCGGACGGGCATCCGGATCGGTGGCCATGCCGCATTCCAGGGCAGAGCACACCTCCTCGGGGACACCGGTGCCCCGCAGGTCCGGGACCGGTTCGGTGGTGATCCGCAGGAACTGCGTGACCACTTGTTCCCCGCGTCGCCGCTCGAAGGCCGCATGCCCGGTCAGTGCGCAGAACAGGGTGGCGGCCAGACCGTAGACGTCGGCGGCCGGGGTCGGCGGCGCGCCGGCCAGGATCTCGGGCGCGGTGAAGGCGGGGGAGCCCGTGATCGCGCCCGACGAGGTGCGGAAGCCGTCCGCGATTCGGGCGATGCCGAAGTCGGTGAGCTGCGGTTCGCCGTACTGGGTGAGCAGGATGTTCGCGGGTTTGACGTCGCGGTGCAGTACGTCGGTCCGGTGCGCCGTCTCGAGCGCGCCGGCGAGTTTGACGCCGATGCGCAGCACGTCCGGCCACGGCAGCGGCCCGTAGCGGCGGATGCGCGCCTCGAGCGAGTCGTGGGGGTGGTAGTGCATGACCAGGTAGGGCCGGCCGCTGCCGGTGGTGCCGACCTGCAGGACGGTGACGATGTGCGGGTGCCCGGAGAGCCGGCCCATCGCGCGTTGCTCGCGGAGGAACCGGTCGAGGTTGTCGGCGTCGAGCGGTGCGGTGAGCACCTTCACCGCGACGGTGCGCTCGAGCGCCGTCTCCAGGCACCGGTACACCACCCCGAAACCACCACGGCCGATCTCGGTTGCGTCGGCGAACCCCGCGAGGCGCAGATCCTCGACGGTCTCGTCCTCCGCCGCGGCGGCGTGGGAGACCGTGGCTCGCTGGGTGGCGAGGGGATCGTTCTCGGCCATCGGGGCACTCACCTCACGTGGATTCCTCCAGGATAGTCCCGGGTGTGGCGGGCACGACACGGATGGATCGCCGGTTCTCCATTACCGTTGTCCGGCCGGGGCTCCCGGCAACGACGGCCGGATCTTCCGGGAAACGACACTGCGATCGGAATTGGGAAACGATGAAGAAGACTCTCGCGGCGCTGTTCGGTACGGGTGCGGTGCTGCTCGCGGCGGCCTGCGGATCGTCCGGTGACTCCGGCTCCGCAGCCGAGGGGACCACCGAGTCCACCACCGCCGCGCCGAGCACGAGCCAGGTCACCGGAAGCACCGGCATCGAGCTGGGCCAGAGCTACGACGAGATCTGCAGTGCCATGGTGCCGTACTTCGACCAGCTCGAATCCTGGGGGCAGGACCGCACCCAGGCCGCCGCCTCCGTCGCCGACGCGCAGAAGTCGCTGCCGGGGTGGGCGGAGCTGAGCGAGGAGCAGCAGGCCGACACCCTGCGCGCCATCGAGAACGCCGGCAAGGGGCAGTGCTGACCGGCGACCCCGCTGCCGGCGACGAGCTGTTCGCCCGGTTGCGGCGCCTCCCCGACGTGGAGGCGCCCAATCTGGTGGCCGTCGACGCCGCCGACAGGTTGATTCTCGACGAGGCCGGCGCCGCGCTCGCCGCGGCGCCGGCCGGGACCGTCGCGGTGATCGACGACCACTACGGAGCCCTCACCCTCGGCGTCGCCGTGCGGCACTCCGCGTCGGGGATCCGGGTTCACCAGGACTCGGTGGTGGGGGAGCGGGCCCTGGCCGCGAACGCCGCCCGCGAAGGACTGACCGATCGTTACACCACGCACGACCTCGGTAGCGATCTGCTCACCGGGGCCCGGGTGGTGCTGCTGCAGTTGCCGCGGTCGCTCGCCGCGCTCACCGAGATCGCCGAGACCGTCGCCCGGTACGCCGACCCCGGCGTCACGGTGTTCGCCGGTGGCCGCGACAAACACATCACGCCCGCGATGAACGAGGTATTGGCCCGCTGCTTCACGGAGGTACGCGCCTCCCGCGGCCGGCAGAAGTCGCGGGTGCTCACCGCCCGCGACCCGATCGCGACCGAGCCGACCTACCCGGTGACCGGCACGGTGCCCGAGGCCGGGCTGACCGTCGTCGCGCACGGAGCGGCGTTCGCCGGCCCTCGCCTGGACATCGGCACCCGCTTCCTGCTGGACTTCGTGCCCCGGCTGCCGCGTGACGCGAGGACCGCCGTCGACCTCGGCTGCGGCACGGGCATCCTGGCCGTCGCCGCGGCCCGGCAGTTCCCCGGCCTGCGGGTGACCGCCACCGACCAGTCCGCTGCGGCGGTCGCCTCGGCCGCCGCCACCGCCGCCGCGAACGACGTCGCCGACCGGGTCGAGGTACTGCGCGACGACGTCGCCGGGACGCTGCCGGATGCCTCCGTGGACGTGGTGCTGTGCAATCCGCCGTTCCACGTCGGCGCCGCGGTGCACACCGGTGCCGCCGTGAAAATGTTCGACGCGGCGGCCCGGCTGCTGCGTCCGGGCGGTGAACTGTGGGCCGTCTACAACACCCACCTGAACTACCGTGGGATCCTGCAGCGGACGATCGGCCGCACGGAAGTTGCAGGACGCAACCGTAAGTTCACCGTGACCAGGTCCGTGCGCACCCGGTAGAGTCCGGTTTGTCCGTGCTCGGCTCGGGTCCGGGAACCCCCGGCGTCCGCGGATCGTTGAACGGACAGAACCGACCACCAGAAGGGATGTGCACGGTGCGCACCACCAGTAACCCGGTGTTCCGCAACCTGCCCAAGCAAGAGGGCGGCGGATACGCCACGTTCGGCTCTGCGACGGCGGGCGCCGCGCAGGTCACTCAGCAATTCGGCCAGCCGCAGTACGCGCCGACGGATCCGTGGGCCCGGCCCACGACCGAGCGGTCGATGACGATCGACGACGTCGTCACCAAGACCGGCATCACCCTCGGTGTGCTGGCGATCTCGGCGCTGATCTCCTACGTCCTCGTCAACGGCAACGTGAACCTCGCCGCGCCGTTCGTCATCGGCGGCGGTCTCATCGGCCTGGTCCTGGTCCTCGTGGCCACCTTCGGCCGCAAGATGGACAACCCGGCCATCGTCCTGGCCTATGCCGTCGCCGAGGGCTTCTTCCTCGGCGCGCTCTCGTTCATGTTCACCGACATCACCTTCGGTGGCGCCGGTGGCGGAACCCTGATCGTCCAGGCGGTGCTCGGCACGTTCGGCGTGTTCTTCGGCATGCTCGTCGTCTACCGCACCGGGGCGATCCGCGTGACCCCGCGCCTGACCCGCATGATCATCGGCGCCCTGATCGGCGTCCTCGTCCTGGCGCTGGGCAACCTCGTCGCGAGCTTCTTCATCGACGGCGGCCTCGGCCTGCGCGACGGCGGCACCCTGGCGATCGTCTTCAGCCTCGTCTGCATCGGCATCGCCGCGTTCAGCTTCCTGCTGGACTTCGACGCCGCCGATCAGCTCATCCGCGCCCAGGCGCCGGAGAAGGCCGCGTGGGGCGTCGCCTTCGGTCTGACCGTCACCCTGGTCTGGCTGTACATCGAGATCCTGCGCCTGCTGTCGTACTTCCAGAACGACTAGCCCAGCTCTCCGGCCACCGTGCCGACCGCGGGCCCCGGGAACACCCGTTCCCGGGGCCCGCGGCGTGTCCGGGGCAGCCACAGGCGCGCGACCGCCGACGTCTGCGGCGGCACCGGCACCGGACCACCGGACCAGAGGTCGAGCCCGGCGGCCAGCACCGGCAGCAGGTGACCGGCCGCGAGCTCGTATCCCGCGGCCGAGGGATGAAATCCGTCCGCGGAGAACAGGTGGTCGGGCGCGGACAGGAACTCGGGCGTCAGCAGGTCGGCCAGCGGCACGGGATGCCCCCCGGCCGCGCGCGTCGCCGCGGCCTGCGCGCGGGCCAGTTGCCGCCCCCACGTCCGTACCACGGTGCGCAGCGGCTGGGGAATCGCACCGACCACCCCCAGATCGGGACACGTACCGACGACGACGACGGCGCCGCTCGTGCGCAGACGCCGCACCGCCGAGCCCAGTCGCTGTGCCGAGCGGTGCAGCGACAGTTTCGCGGTCACGTCGTTGGCCCCGACCAGGATCACGGCCGCGTCGGGCGGCGGACCCGCCACGTACATCGCGTCGACCTGCCCGGCCAGTCCCCGCGACGTGGCGCCGGCGATGGCCTTCGTACCGAGCCGGACGCTGCGGCCCGACTCGTCGGCCAGCGCCCTGGCCAGCAGCACTCCCGGCACCTCCGCCGCGCTCGCGCAGCCCAGGCCGGCCGCCGTCGAATCCCCGAAGATCATCAGGTGCAGGTCGAACGGCACGCCGCGGCGCCACGGCACCGGGGACTGCGCTCCGGGCAGGTACACCCCGTCCGCCTCGGGC
Organism: Rhodococcus indonesiensis; assembly: GCF_047782815.1. Lineage (NCBI taxonomy): Bacteria > Bacillati > Actinomycetota > Actinomycetes > Mycobacteriales > Nocardiaceae > Rhodococcus > Rhodococcus indonesiensis. The sequence continues at coordinate 1,466,012 of NZ_CP180630.1, forward strand.
GGCTTCGCCCAGGTACGGCCGATGACACCTCTCGCTACCGTCGCCTGGCGCATCAGGTACGTGTACGTGAGCCAGGAGGCGCCGCCGGCGCCGGAGCCGGCGGCGACGGCCGTCGCGCCGGCCAACGCCGCGGTGCGCCACGAGGTTCGGGGCACGGGAGATCACCTTTCCGAGCAGACGGCCCTGGAGTTGCGGACGGCCCTGAGGTTGCCGTGTCCAGTGTGCGTCGAATCCGCCGCTCGAGCAGCCGGAACGCCGTCGGGTACCGGCATCTGAGACCATGGAGGAATGCGCATCGCGGATTCCGTCGTCGACCTCATCGGAAACACCCCGCTGGTCAAGCTCAACTCGGTGACGACACCGGGTTCGGGCGTGGTCGCGGCAAAGATCGAGTACCTCAACCCGGGCGGCAGCTCGAAGGACCGCATCGCCGTCAAGATGGTCGATGCCGCCGAGAAGTCCGGTGCACTGAAGCCGGGCGGCACCATCGTCGAACCGACGTCCGGCAACACCGGAATCGGTCTCGCGCTCGTCGCCCAGCAGCGCGGCTACAAGTGCGTGTTCGTGTGCCCCGACAAGGTCAGCGAGGACAAGCGCAACGTGCTGCGCGCGTACGGTGCCGAGGTCGTGGTGTGCCCGACCGCGGTGCCCCCGGAGCACCCCGACAGCTACTACACCGTCTCCGATCGTCTCGCCCGTGAACTGCCGGGTGGCTGGAAGCCGGACCAGTACTCCAACCCGGCCGGTCCGGAGAGCCACTACGAGACCACCGGCCCGGAGATCTGGCGCGACACGGACGGCAAGGTGACCCATTTCGTCGCCGGCGTCGGCACCGGTGGCACCATCACCGGCACCGGCCGCTACCTCAAGGAGGTCTCGGGCGGCAAGGTCAAGGTGATCGGCGCCGACCCGGAGGGCTCCGTGTACTCCGGCGGCACCGGCCGTCCGTACCTCGTCGAGGGCGTCGGCGAGGACTTCTGGCCCAGCGCCTACGACCCGTCGATCCCCGACGAGATCATCGCCGTCTCCGACGCCGACTCGTTCGACATGACCCGCCGGCTCGCCCGCGAGGAGGGCCTGCTCGTCGGCGGGTCGTGCGGCATGGCCGTCGTCGCCGCCCTGCGGGTCGCCGAGCGTGAGGGGCCGGACGCCCTCGTCGTGGTGCTGCTGCCCGACGGTGGCCGCGGCTACATGTCGAAGATCTTCAACGACAAGTGGATGGCCTCGTACGGCTTCCTGCGGGCCCCGCTCGACGGCAAGCCCGACGATTCGACCGTCGGCGACGTCCTGCGCAGCAAGTCCGGCGAGCTGCCCGCGCTGGTGCACACGCATCCGTCCGAGACGGTCCGCGACGCCATCGAGATCCTGCGCGAATACGGTGTCTCGCAGATGCCGGTCGTGGGCGCCGAGCCGCCCGTCACCGCCGGTGAGGTCGCGGGCAGCGTCAGCGAGCGGGAACTGCTCAGCGCCGTCTTCGAGGGCCGCGCGCGGCTGGCCGACCCGGTCGCGAAGCACATGAGCCCGACCCTGCCGCTGATCGGGGTCGGCGAGTCGATCGCCGCCGCCACGAAGGCGTTCGGCGATACCGACGCGCTGCTGGTCATCGACGACGGCAAGCCCGTGGGCGTGATCACCCGCCACGACCTGCTCGGGTTCATCAGCGCCGGTTCGTAACGGCTGCGGCGGCGGGCCGGGGAGCCTTCCCCGGCCCGCCGTCCTTCCGTCCCGCGGCTAGGCTGAGCCGCATGAGTGAGCAGCGCAGCCACGGATTCTCCACCCGAGCGATCCACGCCGGATACGATCCCGACCCGGCCACCGGTGCCGTCAACGTCCCCATCTATGCGAGTTCGACGTTCGCGCAGGACGGCGTCGGTGGGATGCGCGGCGGCTTCGAGTACGCCCGCACCGGCAACCCCACTCGCAAGCCGCTCGAGGCGAATCTCGCCGCCATCGAGGCGGGAACGTTCGGCCGGGCCTTCAGTTCCGGGATGGCCGCCACCGACTGCCTGCTGCGTTCGGTGCTGCGTCCCGGGGATCATCTCGTCATCCCCAACGACGCTTACGGTGGCACCTTCCGGCTGATCGACAAGGTGTTCACGCAGTGGGGCATCGAGTACACGCCGGCGCCGATCTCCGACGTCGACGCCGTGCGCGAGGCGATGCGGCCCACCACCAAGCTGGTGTGGGTCGAAACCCCGACGAACCCCCTGCTCAACATCGGCGACATCGCGGCACTCGCCGACGTCGCGCACAGCGGTGGGGCGAAGATCGTCGTCGACAACACGTTCGCGTCGCCGTACCTGCAGCAGCCGCTCACCCTGGGTGCCGACGTCGCGCTGCACTCGACCACCAAGTACCTCGGCGGCCACTCCGACGTCGTCGGTGGTGCGCTGGTGACGAACGACGAGGAGTTGGACGCGAAGTTCGCGTTCCTGCAGAACGGCGCAGGCGCCGTCCCGGGTCCGTTCGACGCGTACCTGACGATGCGCGGCATCAAGACGCTGGCCCTGCGCATGGAACGGCACAGCGACAACGCCGAGAAGATCGTCGAGCTGCTCGACGGGCATCCCGCCGTCACCCGGGTGATCTACCCCGGCCACGAGTCGCACCCGGATCACGCCGTCGCCTCGAAGCAGATGCGCCGGTTCGGCGGCATGATCTCGCTGCGTCTGGCCGGGGGCAAGCAGGCCGCCCTCGACTTCTGCGCACGCACCGAGATCTTCACCCTCGCGGAGTCCCTCGGGGGTGTCGAGTCGCTGATCGAGCACCCGGGCGCGATGACGCACGCCTCGACGGCGGGGTCGCTGCTCGAGGTTCCGGACGATCTGGTGCGCCTGTCGGTGGGTATCGAGGATGCCGCCGACCTCGTCGCGGACGTGGAGCAGGCGCTCACGGCCTGACCCGGATGCCGCTCGCGCGTCCGTGCGCGAGCGGCGCCGTCCGTGTTGCTGTAACTTCAAGTCCCGTGTGTGGCGCGTCACAGGGCAAGAACTAGAACGCGTTCTCGCATATATATGATATGGATGTAACGAACCGCATCGGTGATCGAGATCACACAGTACGGTGAAGTCGTTCGTCAAGGGATGGGGAGTTCGCGAATGTCAGTTGACCCGTCGGCGGTGATTGTGGCGGTAGCCACTGCGGCGAGTGCCCTGGTACAGGGAGCGGACATCCCGGAGCATCTTCAGGAACAGGTGACGCAGGTCATCGAGTCGTTCCAGGCATCCGCCGAAGCCGTTGCCTCGGCCACGGATCAGCAGGTCACCGACCTCGTCGCGGCGCTGCCCGAACCGATGCGCCCGGCCGCCGAGCAGGCCGTGGCGGATACGACCTCGGCCGCGAAGGACGCGTTGATGCCGCATCTGCCGCCGGAGGCGGCCGCGGTACTCGAACCGCCGGCCGAGAATCCGGTGCAGGCCGTGCTCGAACAGGCGCCGTCGGTGCTGGCCCCGGCCGCGCCGGCGGGACGGCCGTCGGTGTTCGGCGCCCCCGCCCCCGGCGCTGTGACGGGCAGCGGTGCGTGGGGGTCGGCACCGGGCGGGGTGGGAACCGGCGGTGCGGCGGTGACGTTGCCGTCGATCCCGGCGATCCTGCCGGGCACGAACCTGGCGCCGATCGGGGCGATCGCGGTGTTCGCGCCGTGGCTGCGCAAGGCCGGGAAGTTGTGCGAGGGCGTCGGGGCGCCGGTGCTGGCGGCGTTGTATTCGGCGGAGAACGGATTCCGGTACGGACCGAGCGCTCCGGTCTCGCCGGTGGGCGCGAAGGGGCCGGGGCAGTTCATGCCGGGTACCTGGGATGCCTATGGCAAGGACGCCGACGGGGACGGGCGGGCCGACGTGCTCGGCATCGCCGATCCGGTGATGGCGTCCGGGAATCTGTTGTGCGACAACTACCGGCAGATCGAGCAGTGGAAGGCACAGGGGGTGGTGCGCGGCGACACCCTCGACCTCACGCTCGCGGCGTACAACGCGGGCCTCGGGGCCGTGCGCCGATCCGGGGGCATGCCGTCCGGCCTGCCGGACTACGAGAACCAGACCAAGCCGTACGTGGCGAAGATCCGGGCGACCGAGATGGTGTTCGCGCGGCTGCTCTCACCGTTCTTCGGGCTCGGGCTGCCGGGGATGACCGAGACCGGTAACCGGGTAGTGGATCTGGCGTTCCGGTACCTGGGGCTGCCGTACGTGTGGGGCGGCGGCAACATCAACGGTCCCTCCGGCGGCGGGTTCGACTGTTCGGGCCTGACGTCGTACGCGGTGTACGCGGCGACGGGGATGACGCTGCCGCGTACGTCGCAGACGCAGTGGCGGGTCGGCACCGAGATCCCGATCGAGCTGGCCCGGCCGGGGGATCTGGTGTTCGGCAACTGGCAGTCCGACGGGCCCGGGCACGTGGGCATCTACATCGGCGGCGGCCAGATGGTGCATGCCCCGACGTTCGGAGACGTGGTGCGCGTCGGCGCGGTCTTCCCCGGCATGAAGGCCCGCCGTCTGATCTGAGGTGCTGTACGCGAGAAGGGTCCGACCGGTGCCTCCGGTCGGACCCTTCTCGCGTGTCGGTCGAGCCGCGCGACGGCTCGCCGCCGATCAGCTGTGGTACGGCTCCGCGCTGACGAGCGTCACCTTCATGGTGCTGCCGTTGGGAAGCGTGTACTCGCGGGTCTCGCCGACCTTCGCGTCGATCAGGGCACCGCCCAGCGGGGAGCTGGGGGAGTAGATCTCGATCTCGTTGCCCCGGGCGCCCTCCTCGCGGGTGGCGATGAGGAACGTCTCCTTGTCGCTTTCGTCGCCGTCGTAGTAGACCGTGACGACCGAGCCGGGCAGCGCGACGCCGGACTGCGTGGGCGCGACACCGACCTTCGCGTTGTTCAGCAGTTCCTGCAGCTGACGAATCCGGGCCTCTTGCTGACCCTGCTCCTCGCGAGCGGCGTGGTATCCACCGTTCTCCTTGAGGTCGCCCTCCTCGCGGCGCTCGTTGATCTCGGCCGCGATGACGGGACGATTCGCGATGAGCTGGTCGAGTTCTGCCTTGAGTCGGTCGTACGACTCCTGTGTCAGCCAGGTCACCTGGGTCTCGGTCATCCTCGATCACTTCCTTCGGGTTGGAGCTCCCGGCTCCGTCGACTGGTCGCCGCAACTCGCAGCGACGACGGCAACGCGGATCCCTCGAACGTTCCCCCCAAGCCAGTGGCGAACAGGACCGCACTGCTTCCTATGCAGCAATACACGGCCCCAAAGGGTGGAACCGTGTATCAGGCAATTCTAGCACCAACGTGGTCGCGACCACGGAATCCGCAGCGTGCGGTCAGTGCGCGCGCAGGTATTCGGGCACGTCGAAGCTGCAGCCGTACATGTCCGCCATGCCCGGCCGCTGCGACGTGATCACCGGAGCGTCCATCAGCAGGGTGCCGGATTCGGACGACGGGATCAGCACCTCGCGCCGGCCCGTCTCGGATCCGTCCTTCGACCGCGAGCGGATGATGCACACCGCCTCCTGCGAAGGGTCCTTCCGCGTCACGGTGAACTGCACCTGCACGGTCGAGTCGTCGACGACGGTGTAGGTGACGACCTCGCTCTCGATGTCCGGGGTGCCGAACTTCTGGTAGAGCAGGAACGCCGCGAGCACCCCGGCGACGAGCCCGACGGCGACCAGTGCCCACAGCCAGGTGCGGCGGGACCCGCCCGTCGCCGGGTAGCGGCCGGTCGGGTAGCGGTCGGTCGGGGTGGTGTCGGTCATCACACTTACTTTCGTGCACCCGCGGGCCCAGCGGGGGCGTGGCTGACGAGGGACGTGTCAGGTGGAACTATAGGGGAGGAACCCAGGACGCCGGCCCGCAGTGCCGGTGGTCCGGGTAGCGACGATGCAGCCGACGGCGAGGTGGAGGAAAGACGTGAGCGGACTACGGCTCATGGCCGTGCATGCCCATCCCGATGACGAGTCGAGCAAGGGTGCCGCCACGACGGCCCGCTATGCCGCGGAAGGGCACGAGGTGCTGGTGGTCACCCTGACCGGGGGTGAACGCGGCGACATCCTCAACCCCGCGATGGACATCCCCGGGATCCGGGACCGCATGCCCGAGGTCCGGCGCGAGGAGATGGCCGAGGCCGCCCGCATCCTGGGGGTGCAGCAGCGGTGGCTCGGGTTCGTCGACTCGGGGCTGCCGGAGGGTGACCCGAAGCCCCCGCTGCCCGAGGGCTGCTTCGCGCTGGTGCCCCTCGAGGAACCCACCCGCAAGCTCGTCGAGGTGATCCGGGAGTTCCGGCCGCACGTGATGACCACCTACGACGAGAACGGCGGCTACCCGCACCCCGACCACATCCGGTGCCACGAGGTCTCCGTCGCGGCGTACGAAGCGGCCGGCGACCCCGACCGCTTCCCCGAGGCCGGACCGGCGTGGAAGGTGCAGAAGCTGTACTACTCGCACGGGTTCATCCGCAAGCGCCTCGAGCTGTTCCGCGAGGAGTACGAGCGGCGGGGCGAGCCGTTCCCGATGGAGGAGTGGCTCAAGCGGTGGCGCACCGAGCAGGGCGACATCATGGCGCGGGTGACCACGCAGATCACCTGCAGCGACTACTTCCCCAAGCGTGACGACGCGCTGCGCGCCCATGCGACGCAGATCGATCCCAACGGCTCCTTCTTCGCCGTGCCGCTGGACATCCAGCAGAAGGTGTGGCCGACGGAAGAATTCGAGTTGGCCAAGACCCGCGTGCACACGGCGATCCCCGAAACGGATCTGTTCGCGGGCATCGAGGACGGACAGGTGAGATGACGGTAGGCATGCTGGCGGCCGAGGTCCTGGCCCAGGACCCCACCGGCCCCGAATTCGGCAAGGCGTCGCCGCTCGGTCTCGCACTGATCGTGATCCTGCTCGTGGCGACCGCCCTGCTGATCCGCTCGATGAACAAGCGGCTCGGCAAACTGCCCGAGACGTTCGAACCCGAGCATCCGGAGCCGGACCAGGCCGCCGACGAGGGGACCGATCGCGGGGCGGCGGAAAACCCTCGCGGAGCCGCGCAGAACCCTCGCGGAGCCGCGCAGAACCACAGGCCCGACCACCCCCAGCCCCCGATGGCCGCGAACTGACGGACGCGTCGTGACACCCCCGGAGCCCGCGGCGCCCGAGACCCGTCACCGGAACACTCTCGGTGAGGCGACCAGCCCCTACCTGCGGCAGCATGCCGACAACCCCGTGCACTGGCACCAATGGGGCGAGGAGGCGCTGACCTGGGCCCGCGAGCGGGACGTGCCGGTCCTGCTCTCCGTGGGGTATGCGGCGTGCCACTGGTGCCACGTGATGGCACACGAGTCGTTCGAGGACGAGGCCACCGCAGCGCTGATGAACGAGCACTTCGTGTGCATCAAGGTGGACCGGGAGGAACGCCCGGACATCGACGCGATCTACATGAACGCCACCGTCGCGATGACCGGGCAGGGCGGCTGGCCGATGACGTGCTTCCTCACCCCGGACGGCGCTCCGTTCTACTGCGGCACCTACTACCCGAAGCTGCCGCGCGGCGGGATGCCGTCGTTCACCCAGCTGCTCGAGGCGATCGCCGAGACCTGGCGCAACCGTCGCGCCGACGTGCACCGCTCCGCCGTCGCGATCGTCTCGGAACTGCGCCGCGGCAGCGGCGGCCTCGCGCCCGGCGAGCGGCCGGTGGACGCCGCGCTGCTCGACGCCGCCGACGCCTCCGTCGCCGCCGACGAGGACGCGGTGCACGGCGGGTTCGGAGGCGCCCCGAAGTTTCCGCCGTCCGCGCTGCTCGAGGGCCTGTTGCGCGGATACGAGCGCAGCGGGAACCCGGCCGTGCTGTCCCTCGTCGAACGGACTGCCGAGGCGATGGCGCGCGGTGGCATCTACGACCAGCTGGCCGGGGGTTTCGCCCGCTACAGCGTCGACGCCGGGTGGGTGGTTCCGCACTTCGAGAAGATGCTCTACGACAACGCGCTGCTGCTGCGGATGTACGCGCATCTCGCGCGTCGGACAGCGGCGCCCTGGGCGCGACGGGTCACCGAGGAGACCGTCGAGTTCCTGCTGCGGGACCTGCGCACCGCCGGACGGTGCTTCGCCTCCGCGCTCGACGCCGACACCGACGGGGTCGAGGGCCTGACCTACGTGTGGACGCCCGGGCAACTGGCCGACGTCCTCGGTGACGACGATGCGCAGTGGGCGGCCGAGCTGTTCACCGTCACCGACGCCGGCACCTTCGAACACGGCGCGTCGGTGTTGCAGCTGCGCGCCGAACCGGACGACGCCGAACGCTACGAGCGGGTACGGGCCGAGCTGTTCGCCGCCCGGCTGCAGCGTCCGCAGCCCGGCCGCGACGACAAGGTCGTCACGGCGTGGAACGGTTTCGCGATCACCGCGCTGGCTGAGGCCGGTGCCGCGTTCGGCCGCGCCGACTGGGTCGAGGCGGCCGTCGACTGCGCGCGGACACTGCTCGAGCTGCACCTGGTGGACGGACGGCTCCGGCGTGCCTCCCTCGGCGGCACGGTCGGTGTCCCGGCAGGCGTGCTCGAGGACTACGGAGCCCTCGTCACCGCCCTGCTCGCGGTGTACCAGGCGACGGGCGACGCCGCGTGGCTCGACCCGGCCCGGGAGCTCGCCGACGTCGCCCTGAACCACTTCCAGGATCCGGCACGGCCCGGAAGCTGGTTCGACACCGCCGACGATGCCGAAACCCTGGTGGCGCGGCCGCGGGATCCGATCGACGGCGCCACCCCGTCGGGGGCGGCGCTGATCTGCGAGGCCCTGCTCACCCTCGCCGCGGTGGTGCCCGAGGACCCGCGGTACGCGGACGTGGCGGACGCGTCGCTGCGGTCGGCGGTGGTGCTGCTCGAACGGGCGCCGCGCTCGGCCGGACACTGGCTCGCCGTCGCCGAGGCGGCGGTGCGCGGACCCGTCCAGGTGGCGACGGTCGGCGGCGGCGAGCTGCTCACCGTCGCGCGGCAGGCAGCTCCCGGCGGCGCCGTCGTGGTCGGCGGGGACCCGGACTCGTCACCGTTGCTGGCCGGCCGACCGCTGGTCGACGGACGCCCGGCAGCCTACGTGTGCCGCCGATACGTGTGCGACCGGCCCGTCACGACGGCGGCCGAACTGCGTGCGGCGCTCTCGGCGTGAGCGATCGGGATCTCAGTCGGCGCGGGACGAGGCCAGCAGAGCCGGCAGGGGAGCATCGATGCTGTTGTCGTCGAACGCCTCGAGCACGGCGCGGGCGATCGCGCGCTGCACGGCCCACTGCTTGCCGGCACGGGTGCGCACCGTGATCCGCAGCGTCACCGATTCGGGGGTGACGGAGTTGACGCCGAGCATCTCGGGCGGCTCGAGGACGTCGCGGGCCAGGTCGTCGCGTTCGACCGTCTCGAGCGCGGCGCGCAGCGCCACCTCGCACGCCCGGTGGACGTTGGCGGCGTGGGCGATGGGGGCGTCGACGACGGCGACGGCGTAACCCTGGCTCATGTTGCCCACGCGCAGGATCTCGCCGTTGCGGCAGTACCAGAGGGTGCCGCTGATGTCGCGGACGGTGGTGACCCGCAGGCCGACCGATTCCACGGTGCCGACCGCGTCGCCCAGGTCGACGACGTCGCCGACGCCGTACTGGTCCTCGAGCAGCATGAACATTCCGGAGATGAAGTCACGCACCAGGTTCTGCGCACCGAAACCGAGGGCCACGCCGACGATGCCGGCGGACGCGATGAACGGTGCGACGTTCAGTCCGAGGGTGCCCAGTATCTGCAGGACGCACCAGACGAGCAGCACGACGGAGACACCGGACTTGAGCACCGAGCCGATCGTCTCGGCGCGCTGCGTGCGCCGCTCGTTGACCAGCACACCCGGCAGGCCCTTCGGGGCGCGTTCCTGGAAGGGGCGGAGCAGGCCGGGCTTGCTGCTCTGGTGCCGCGGCTTCGTCATCCGGTCGATGAACCGGTGCAGCACGAACCTCAGGATGAGCGCCACCAGGACGTATCCCGCGATCGCCAGCGGCCGCTCGACGAGCCACTCACGGTTGGTGTCGGTCAATTCGAATGCCAGTCGCTGAACAATCATCCCGGCCGAGTCTACGGATCCGTGACGTGGCTGCCACCGATGTGATCTTCGTCCGATCGGGTTTACCCGAACACCACCAGCCACACGGCGACGGCATGGCAGAGGGCGGCGAGCACCGTCGCCGCATGGAAGAACTCGTGGTAGCCGAAGACGTGCGGCCACGGGTCGGGCCACTTCGTGGCATAGAGGATCGCGCCGATGCTGTAGAGGATTCCCCCGACCAGCAGCAGCACCATGGGGACGATGCCCGCCTCGTCGATCAGCTGGCCGGCGACGGGGACGATCGCCCAGCCGAGCAGCAGGTACAGCGGGACGCCCACCCAGCGTGGCGCGGTGGGCCAGAGCATCTTCAGGGCCACGCCGGCGAGGGCCCCGGTCCACACCACCGTCAGCAGCATGCGACCGGTTTCCGGGGGCAGTGCCAGCGTGGCGAACGGGGTGTAGCTACCGGCGATGAACAGGAAGATCATCGAATGGTCCGCGCGTTTCATCCACGTGCGCGCTCGCGGGTCGTGCCAGTGGACCCGGTGGTAGAGGGCGCTCACGCCGAACACGCCGCAGACGGTGAGGCTGTAGATCACCGTCGACCAGCCCGCGGGTGGATCGGCCACGGTCTGCGACAGGACCACCAGCGCGGTGCCGGCCACCACGGCCACACCGAATGCCCACAGATGGATCCAGCCGCGCATCCGCGGTTTCACGGGCAGTTCGTCGATCCCGAATACCGTCATCGCCGGGCCTCCCTTCGATACCGAAGAGTAACCTACGCTTCCGTAACTTGCCTGCCGTAGCCGGACCCCGGGATGGGAGGAGTCACACTCGGAGGCCGCACCCGACCGCCGCCGCGACCCGAGGCCACCGTGAGCGTAATGTGACCCGCGTGGTGATCTCGGGGTGAACGCGCGCGGCCTGCTGTATCAGCTCTACGAACGACGGCTGCTGAGCAAGCTGGACGGCGCGCCGCACCCCCGGCACGTCGCCGTGATGTGCGACGGCAACCGTCGCTGGGCCCGCGAGAACGGGTTCACCGACGTCAGTCACGGACACCGGATGGGTGCCCTCAAGATCGCCGAACTGCTCAGCTGGTGCGATGCCGCCGGCATCGAGCGGGCCACCATCTACCTGCTCTCCACGGAGAACCTGCGGCGTGAGCCCGAGGAGCTCGAGGCCCTCCTCGAGATCATCACCGACGTCGTCGAGGAGATCTCCGGTCCGGAGCAGAACTGGAGCGTCAAGATCGTCGGCACGCTCGACCTGCTGCCGGACGAACTGAGCCGACGCCTGAGCGAGGCCGCACAGCGCACGCAGGGCCGCACCGGCACCCACGTCAACGTCGCGGTAGGCTACGGCGGCCGGCAGGAGATCGCCGACGCCGTGCAGGCCCTGCTGCGAGCCAAGCAGCGCGAGGGGCTCGACGGCGAGGGTCTGGTCGAGGCCGTCACGGTCGAGGCCATCAGTGATCATCTCTACACCTCGGGACAGCCCGACCCCGACCTCGTGATCCGGACCTCCGGCGAGCAACGGCTCTCGGGCTTCCTGCTGTGGCAGAGCGCGTACTCCGAGATCTGGTTCACCGAGGCCTACTGGCCGGAGTTCCGTCGCGTCGACTTCCTGCGCGCCCTGCGCGACTTCGCGGCGCGGCACCGCCGCTTCGGCGCCTAGCCACCGGTGCGTCCTTTGGGCTGTCCCCGCAGCCCAAAGGACGTACCGGCGGCGCAGCCGCCTACAGTTTGCGCAGGCGCAGACGGTTGATCGAATGGTCGGAGTCCTTGCGCAGGACCAGCGTTGCGCGCGGCCGCGTCGGCAGGATGTTCTCCACCAGGTTCGGCCGGTTGATCGAGTGCCAGATCTCCTTCGCGGCGCCCACGGCGTCGCGGTCCGACAGGTTCGCGTAGTGGTGGAAATGCGCCTCGGGATCGGAGAACGCCGTCTTGCGGAGCGCGAGAAACCGCTCCACATACCATTTCTCGATGTCCTCGAGGCGAGCGTCGACGTAGATCGAGAAGTCGAACAGGTCCGACACCATCAGCCTCGGACCGGTCTGCAGGACGTTCAGGCCCTCGATGATGAGGATGTCCGGTTGCCGCACCACGTGATATTGGCCCGGGATGATGTCGTAGGAGATGTGCGAGTACACCGGGGCCGCCACCTCCGCGGCGCCGGATTTGACCTCGGTGACGAACCGGAGCAGTTTGCGCCGGTCGTAACTCTCCGGAAACCCCTTGCGATGCATGATGTTCCGTCGCATCAGCTCCCGGGACGAGTACAGGAAGCCGTCGGTGGTCACCAGGTCCACCCGAGGATGGTGTTCCCAGCGCGCCAGCAGTGCCTGCAGCACGCGCGCCGTGGTCGACTTGCCGACCGCGACCGAGCCGGCCACTCCGATCACGAACGGCACCTGCTGGTCCGGATGCTTCTCGCCGAGGAACGTTGCGGTCGCGGCGAACAGGCGCTGTCGTGCGGCGACCTGCAGATGGATGAGACGGGCCAGCGGAAGGTACACCTCCGCCACCTCCGCCAGATCGATCTGCTCGCCGAGGCCCCGCAGGCCGCGCAGTTCTTCCTCGGTCAGCACCAGCGGCGTCGACTTGCGCAGCGTCCGCCACTGCTTGCGGTCGAACTCGACGTACGGACTCGGCTCGCTCAGACGCGCCACCGGCACACTCCCGACTCGACGGGCCCGGCGGCACACGCCGGGGATGGCTCGCAGCGAAGGATGTCCATATCGGCCGATTGTGCTCGCTGACACATCCGCTCGCTGCGCGGGGTCCGGTTTCCGGGGTCGCCGACGGGCCGTGGACCGGTTCGGGGTACTAGGGTGCGAGGGCATGGACCCGGACTCGCTGGTGCGTGAATACCTCCTGCTCGGCTTGGCGTTCGACCGGCTCGAGGAGGGTTTCGTCGACGCCTTCACCGGTGACCCGGACCTGCGTCGCCGTGTGGAGAACGCGCCGGCTCCGGATCCTCGTGACTTGTCCCACATCGCACGCAGGCTGCGGGCCGAGCTGCCTGCGACGGGGCTCTCCGGCGAGCGCACCCGCTTCCTCGACGTGCACCTGCGCGCCCTCGACTGCTCGGCCCGCAAGTTCGCCGGTGAGGACATCGCCTTCGTCGAGGAGGTCGAGGCCTACTTCGACGTGCGTATCGACATGGGCGACGAGGATGCGTACCGCGACGCCCACCGGCGGATCGACGCGCTGCTGCCCGGCAGCGGTCCGCTCGCCGAGCGGCTGCAGGCCCACCGCAAGTCCGAGGTCGTTCCCGCGGACCGCCTCGCCGAGTGCGTGGACGCCTTCTCGAGCGCCCTGCGCGACAAGGTCCGCGCGGTGTTCCCGCTACCCGAGACCGAGACCGTCGAATACGAGGTGGTCGGCGACAAGCCGTGGTCGGGGTTCAACTACTACCTGGGCCACTACCGCTCCCGCGTCGCGATCAACTCCGATCTCGACCAGCACATGTCGCACCTGCCTCGGCTGATCGCGCACGAGTCCTATCCCGGCCACCACACCGAACACTGTCGCAAGGAGGCCGGACTCGTCGCCGGGGGGCACGACGAACAGACCCTCTTCGTCGTGAACACCCCGCAATGCCTCATGGCCGAGGGGCTGGCGGACCTCGCGCTCGAGACGATCGTCGGACCGGGCTGGGGGAAGTGGGCCCAGGACATCTACGCCGACCTGGGCCTGCGCTTCGACGGTGAGCTCGCCGAGCAGCTGCACGAGGCGTCGGCCGGGCTGCTGAGCGTCCGCCAGGACGCCGCCCTGCTCCTGCACGACCGGGGGCGCACCGGCGACGAGGTCGTCGCCTTCCTGGAGCGCTGGTCCCTGTCGAGCCCGGAGCGGGCCCGGCAGTCGCTCCGCTTCCTGTCGTCGCCGTTGTGGCGCGCCTACATCAGCACCTACGTCGAGGGGTACCGCCTGCTCGGCGGCTGGCTGGCGCAGGCACCGGCAGGGACGGAACGCGTCGAACGGTTCCGTCGCCTGCTCGACGAACCCCTGGTGCCCAGTGTCCTGCGGTGACGAGCAGTCGTGACCTGCGTCGTCGCCCGAGGGGACCGGGTTCCTGGACCGGGGGTGGGGTTCGTAGACTGGTAGGTGAATTCCCGCCGTCCCCAGCTTGGAGAAACCTCGATGACCGTTGTGCCCGGCACCGACGTCAACACCGCCTCGCTCGCAGATCTGGACCCCGAGCTGGCGCAGGCCATGGCCGGCGAGCTGTCGCGCCAGCGTGACACGCTCGAGATGATCGCGTCGGAGAACTTCGTGCCGCGCGCGGTGCTCCAGGCGCAGGGCAGCGTGCTCACCAACAAGTACGCCGAGGGATACCCGGGACGCCGCTACTACGGCGGCTGCGAGAACGTCGACATCGTCGAGGACCTCGCCCGCACCCGCGCCAAGGAGCTGTTCGGCGCCGAGTTCGCGAACGTCCAGCCCCACTCCGGCGCGCAGGCCAATGCGGCCGTGCTGATGGCGCTGATGAACCCGGGCGAGAAGCTGCTGGGGCTCGACCTCGCCCACGGCGGGCACCTGACCCACGGCATGAAGCTGAACTTCTCGGGCAAGCTGTACGACGTCGCCTCCTACGGGGTCAGCAAGGAGGACCACCGCGTCGACATGGACGAGGTCCGCTCGATCGCGCTGACCGAGAAGCCGAAGGTCATCGTCGCCGGATGGTCCGCGTACCCGCGGCACGAGGACTTCGCCGCGTTCCGCTCCATCGCCGACGAGGTCGGTGCCTATCTGTGGGTCGACATGGCGCACTTCGCCGGTCTCGTCGCTGCGGGCCTGCACCCGTCGCCGGTGCCGTACGCGGACGTCGTGTCCACCACCGTCCACAAGACCCTCGGTGGCCCGCGCTCGGGTCTGATCCTCGCAAAGCAGGAGTGGGCGAAGAAGATCAACTCCGCGGTGTTCCCGGGCCAGCAGGGCGGCCCGCTCATGCACGTCATCGCCGCGAAGGCCGCCGCGCTGAAGATCGCCGCGAGCGAGGAGTTCAAGGACCGGCAGCGCCGTACCGTCTCCGGCGCGAAGATCCTCGCCGAGCGACTGATGCAGTCCGACGTCACCGACAAGGGCATCACCGTGCTGACCGGCGGCACCGATGTGCACCTCGTCCTCGTCGACCTGCGCAATTCGCAGCTCGACGGCCAGCAGGGCGAGGACCTGCTGCACGAGATCGGCATCACCGTCAACCGCAACGCGGTGCCGTTCGACCCGCGTCCCCCGATGGTCACCTCCGGCCTGCGTATCGGCACCCCGGCGCTGGCCACCCGCGGCTTCGGCGACGAGCAGTTCACCGAGGTCGCCGACATCATCGCGGCCGCACTGACGGGTGCGTCCGACGCCGCGACGCTGCGCGGCCGGGTGAGCGCGCTCGCCACCGCCGCTCCGCTGTACCAGGGTCTCGAGGACTGGAAACTGGTCTAGGGGCGGCCCCCGGCCCGTGCCGGAATTGCCACGTTTACCCAATCTTCACCGACACGCCTCTTCGCTCGTCGAGCGAACGGGGCGTGTCGGCGTTAGCGTCGAGGGTGTAGACGGCGCAGTTGCCGGCTACGCGGGAGGTCCTGATCGTGACTGTGTCAGACAGAGCGAGGGGCCGGCACCCGGCCCTCGTGTCCTTCGTGGACACCAGGTTCGACCGGCCCATCGAACGAAGTCTGTGTGGTGCTACACAGGCCTAGGAGCCTCACGTGACTGCAACACGCTCCGTCCCCGCCCGCCGCTCCGGCAGGACCCCGGCGAAGAAACCCGATGTACGCACCTACGTGCTGGACACCTCCGTGTTGCTCTCCGATCCGTGGGCGGTGACCCGCTTCGCCGAGCACGCAGTGGTGCTACCCCTCGTCGTGATCGGCGAACTCGAAGGCAAGCGGCACCACCACGAACTGGGTTGGTTCGCGAGGGAATCGCTGCGGCTGCTCGACGACCTGCGCCTGCAGTACGGGCGGCTCGATCAGCCCATCCCCATCGGGGACGCGGGAGGCACCCTGCACGTCGAGCTCAACCACACCGACCCGCAGGTGCTGCCGGCCGGATTCCGCACGGACACCAACGATTCCCGGATCCTGGCGTGCGCGCTGAACCTCGCCGGCGACGGGCACGACGTGGTGCTGGTCAGCAAGGACATCCCGCTCCGGGTCAAGGCCGGCGCCGTCGGGCTGAGCGCCGACGAGTACCACGCCCAGGACGTGGTGACGTCGGGCTGGACCGGCATGACCGAACTCGAGGTGGACCGGACGCTGATCGACGACCTGTTCGCCGAGGGCATCGTCGACCTCGACACCGCGAGGGATCTGCCGTGCCACACCGGGATCCGTCTGCTGGGCGGCTCGTCCAGCGCCCTGGGCCGGGTCACGCCGGACAAGCGGGTGCAGCTGGTGCGCGGAGACCGGGAGGCGTTCGGGTTACACGGGCGTTCCGCGGAACAACGGGTGGCGCTGGACCTGCTGCTCGACGAGTCCGTCGGCATCGTCTCGCTCGGCGGCAAGGCGGGCACGGGCAAGTCGGCACTGGCACTGACCGCGGGCCTCGAGGCCGTGCTGGAGCGTCGCACCCAGCGCAAGGTCGTGGTGTTCCGTCCGCTGTACGCCGTCGGAGGGCAGGAGCTGGGCTATCTCCCCGGCAGCGAGAGCGAGAAGATGGGGCCGTGGGCGCAGGCCGTGTTCGACACCCTCGACGGTCTCGCCAGCCCGGAGGTCATGGACGAGGTCATCAGCCGGGGCATGCTGGAAGTGCTTCCGCTGACCCATATCCGGGGCCGGTCGCTGCACGACTCGTTCGTGATCGTCGACGAGGCGCAGTCCCTCGAGCGCAACGTGCTGCTCACCGTGCTCTCCCGCCTCGGCGCCGGCTCACGGGTGGTGCTCACCCACGACGTCGCCCAGCGCGACAACCTGAGGGTGGGCCGTTACGACGGCGTCGCGGCCGTGATCGAGAAGCTCAAGGGACATCCGCTTTTCGCGCATGTCACCTTGACCCGCAGTGAGCGTTCGCCGATCGCGGCGCTGGTGACGGAGATGCTCGAGGAGTTCGCCCCCGGCGCCTGAGGCCGGCTGTCGTGGGCCGGCTGTCGTGGGCCGAATGTCACATCGCGTCGATGACATCGACGCGATGTGACATTCGGTCACCACCACCAGCGCCATTCACACCGCCACCGCGGCGGGCGGGTCAGTTCTGCTCGGAGCGCGGACCGAGCTCGGCCTCGAGGACTTCCTGGACGACGCGCATCGCGGCCAGGCCGGCTGGGGCGCCGCAGTAGGCGCCCGCGTGGATGACCGCCTCGACGATCTCGGTGCGGGTCAATCCGTTCCGCAGGGCGCCGCGCACGTGCCCGCGCAGTTCGTTCTCCGCGCGCAGCGCGATCAGCATGCCGAGGTTGAGCAGGCTGCGGCTGCGACGGTCGAGTCCCGGCCGGGTCCACACCGAGCCCCACACGTGCTCGGTGACGAACTCCTGCATCTCCTCGGCGTCGGTGCCGCGGGCGCGGTCGAAGGCTCGCTCGACGAAGTCGGCGCCCATCACCTCGCTGCGGACCCGAACTCCGGCCTCGAACGCGGGCGTCCGGTCGGCGTCGGTCATCGTCGTGCTCCCTGCGTCGTCGCCGTCGAACGGTTCGGCGGCCGGGGAGATTCTACGACCGGCGCAGCACCGCTCGGAGCACGCCTGCACCCGCGGCGCCGACGAGTGTGCCGACGTTGTAATGGTCGTCCCACACCGTGATCTTCCCGTCGCGCAGCTCGAAGGTGCCGCACACCCAGAAGCGGACGGACACCGGGCCGAAGCGCAGGACGTCGGTGCGCTCGGTGAGCACCACGTCTCCGGTCGCGGCGATGTGGTGAACGACGACGTCGAAGCCCAGCGACGGCCGGCGCAGGCCCTCGAGGATGCGCCGCACCCGGGGCACGCCCCGCACGGTCGGCAGCGACGTGTTGTGCCAGGCGATGTCCGGGTCGAGGAGGGCGGTGGCTCGTTCCACGTCCTCGGCCACCATCGCGTCGAGGAATTCGCGGACGACGGCGACGGACTTCGCGTCCGCGGTGATCTCGGATTCGGTCATGATGCTCCTGTTCGGGTGAAGGTTCCCAGGCCGTTCTCGTTCCAGTACTCGAACGTGACGCTCTCCGGGGTGAAGGTGGCGGTGGAGATCGTCCCGTCCGGGGCGTTCTCCCCGCCCTCGACCGGGAAGGTGAACACGTCGCCGTCCCAGTGGTCGAGCCGGTAGGTCTGTCGGGCGGGACCGATGGTGAGCACCAGGGTGCCCTCGCGTTCGTCGATCCGCGCGGGACCGTAGTACTCGCTGGTGTAGTCGCCGGTGTACTGCCCGAGTGGACGGGCCGGGGTGGGGTTCGTCGGGGCGGTGCGCCCGACGAGCGAGCCCTTCGGGTCGTCGAACGTGGCGAAGCGCTGCTCGTACAGGTCGATCCAGTCCTCCCGGATCTCCCCGAACTGCACGAGATCGGTGAACTCGGCGGCGAGGGTTTCCGGCACGCCGATCGGGGCGGCGTTGGTGAGCGCGACGATCGCGACGTCCGCCGACGGGATCGCGGTGAACGCGGTCGCGGCGCCCAGCGCGAACGCCCCGGAGTGACTCAGCGTCACGCGCCCGGCGGGACTCGTGCCCACGTTGAACCCGTACCCGTAGAACCCCGCCCGGCTGTCGACGGTACCCGGTGGGCTCGACACGGCCTGCGGGGACACCGCCGGGAGCAGGGCGTCCGCGTCGACGATGCGCCGGCCCTGGTACTCGCCGTCGCCGAGCAGCATCGTCAGCCACCGCGCGACATCGGTGACCGAGGCGCTCACTCCGCCGGCCGGGGACTGCGCGTCGGGATCGCGAACCGCGCGCGCGACGTACGCGCCGTCGACGAGCTGATGGCCGACGGCCCGGTTG
Organism: Rhodococcus indonesiensis; assembly: GCF_047782815.1. Lineage (NCBI taxonomy): Bacteria > Bacillati > Actinomycetota > Actinomycetes > Mycobacteriales > Nocardiaceae > Rhodococcus > Rhodococcus indonesiensis. The sequence continues at coordinate 1,484,949 of NZ_CP180630.1, forward strand.
GGCCGGTTCTGGAAGTCCTCGAATCGTGAACTGGTGGAGGTCATTCCGAGAGGCTCGTACAGCACCCGCTGCGACAGTTCCGCCCACTCGGCGCCGGACGCGTCGGCGACCGCCTGCGCCGCGGCCGTGAGCCCGAAGTTGGTGTACTCGTACGAATCGCGGAACGGCCCGAGGGGCAGTAGGCGGAACCGGTCGAACACCTGCTCGCGGTCGAAACCGAGGTCCTCGAGCTCGTCGCCGGCGTGGTCGGGAAGTCCGGAACGATGGGCGTAGAGATCGCCGACGGTCACCCGGCTCGTCACATACGGGTCCGCGAGCGCGAATCCCGGCAGGCGTTCGACCACCGGAGTGTCCCAGCCGATCACGCCTTCGCCGACCTGGTGGGCGACGACGGTGGCGCCGAGCGGCTTGGACATCGACGCCAGCTGGAAGACCGTGTCGGCGTCCACCGCGCCGTCGCGGCCGGCCTCGCGCACACCGAACCCCTCCGCGTACACGATCTCACCGCGGTGCACGACCGCCACGGCCATCCCGGGGATGCCGGTCCGGTCCATCAGCTCCCGGGCGAGTTCGTCGAGGCGGGCGACGGCGTCGTCGACCTGTCCGTCCGGGATGTCGATGCCGGCGACCTGCGGGGGAGAGAGGGACTGGGCGCCCGGCGAGGGCGGCGGCGAGGACGGCGGGGAATCGGCGGTGTCGACCGAGACGCAGGCGGCCGACAGGGTCGCCACGAGAGCGAGGGCGGCGCCGATCCGGCGACGACGGGGTGCGCGCATGTCACGGCCTTTCTCGTCCGTCGCATGGTAAGCCCCCCGGCTCAGCGTGCGGAAGACTCTCGAAGCCGCGGGTCCCGCTACGACGATCGTTGTGCAACCGTGACGTCCGAGCCCGGGGCCGGAGCCACCGCGACGACCAGCGTGGACGCAACGGTGCGGCACGGGGCCGTGGGCAGGTCCCGGACGGAAACCGCCCGGGGCCCGGGGCCACTCGCTAGCGTCGAGACACCGGTGCCCGATCTCCGAGGAGGACGTCATGAACAGAAGAGCCCGTCGCACCGCCACCGTGGCCGCGGCCGCCGCTGCCGCGGGACTGGTTCTGGCCGGCTGCAGCAGCGACGACGGCACCGGCGCCGAGGACGCCGTGGCCAGTGTCACCAGTGCTGCGGAGTCGGCAGTCGAGCGCGCGACGTCCGCCGCGGAGTCTGCGGTCGAGGGCACGACGGGGACCGAGAACACGGAACCGGGCGCCTCCGTCGAGGAGACGACGACGCTGCCGGGTGCGGGCGGCGGCGAGTACACCATCAGCGGGCCGATCCTGGCGAAGTACAACGAGATCGGCGGTGCCGACAGTCCGCTGGGGGCACCGACCGCGGATCAGGAGGACGTCGGCGACGGCTCCGTCGCGGAGTTCGAGGGTGGCATCATCGCCTGGAGCCCCGACACCGACGCGCACGTGGTGTGGGGCGAGATCCGCACCGCCTGGGAGGCCCAGGGCGGTGCGGGTGGCGAACTCGGATTCCCGGTCAGCGACGAGCGGCCCATCCCGAACGGGCTCGAGAGCGAGTTCGAGATGGGCACCATCACCTACGTCGACGGCGCGACGCAGGTGATCCCGAAGTAGCCCGTCCGGACGCGGCCCGTCACGGCTGGAAGACGAGCCGGCCCACGGTGTGCCCGTCCCCGAGACGGGCCACACCGTCGGCGACGTCGTCGAGGGAGAGCCGTTCGCTGATCAGCGGCCGGATGGCGCCGTCGTCCGCGAGGCGGCACAGTTCCTCGTGGCAGGCCTCGATCGCGGCCCGGTTGTACTGCCGGTACAGGCCCCAGTGCAGGCCGATGATCGAGTAGTTCTTGATGAGTGCGTGGTTCAGCGCCGGTTGCGGAATGGTGCCTCCGGCGAACCCGATCACCAGGATGCGGCCCTCGAACGCGATGCACTTGGTGGAGCGGGTGTAGGAGTCGCCGCCGACGGGGTCGTAGATCACGTCCGCACCGCGACCTGCGGTGACGTCCTTGACGACCTCGACGAAGTCTTCGCGGTGCCGGTCGACGACGATGTCGGCGCCGAGAGCCCGGCAGTAGTCCGCCTTCTCGGCGCCGCCGACGACACCGATCACGGTGGCGCCGGCGGCCTTGCCGAGCTGTACTGCGGCGCTGCCGACGCCGCCGGCCGCAGCGTGCACGAGCAGGGTCTCCCCGGCCCGCAGCTGAGTGCGCCGATGCAGGGCGAACCACGACGTCTGGTATCCGATCGACAACGCCGACGCCTCGGCGTCGTCGAGGGAGCCCGGGGCGCGGTAGGCGTCCTCCTCCGGGACCACGGCGAGTTCGGCGAATGCCCCGAAGGGGAACTCGGGATTGCCGACGATCCGGTCGCCGACACCGAAGCGGCTGACGCCCTCGCCGACCGCGACGACCGTCCCGGCCAGTTCGACGCCGGGGGTGAAGGGCAGTTCCGGCTTCAGCTGGTACTGCCCTCGGCACAGCAGCACGTCGGGGAAGTTCGCCGGCGCCGCGGCGACGCGCACCACGAGCCGTCCGGCGCCCGCCTCCGGATCGGGGACGTCGAGGAGCTGCAGCGCTTCCTTGGGCTCGCCGACTTCGTGAATTCGCCAGGCCTTCATGGGATTACCTTTCCATCGAGTTCGGTGTGCGGGGTGCGCTCACGGGGCGACGGCGACGCCGGCCTCCGCTGCGGCGGCGGTGCCGAGCATCGCGCCGCCGTCGACGACGAGGGTCTCGCCGGTGATCCAGCTCGCGGCGTCGGAGGCGAGAAAGGCCACCGCCGAGGCGATGTCGGCCGGCTCGCCGATCCTGCCGAGCGGCAGTGCCGCCTCGAGCCGGTCCTCGTGGTCCTTCCAGAGGGCTTCGGCGAGACGGGTGCGCACGACACCCGGGGCGACGGCGTTGACCCGCACCCGCGGCGCGAGCTCCAGGGCGAGCTGGCGGGTGAGGTGGATCAGTGCCGCCTTCGAGGCGTTGTACAGGCCGATGTTCGCCTCGGGCGCCATCCCGCCGATGGAGGCGGTGTTGACCACCGCCCCTCCGTGCTCGCCCATCCACGCCTGCACGGCCAGTGAGGTCCACAGCACCGGACCCCACAGGTTGACGTCGAAGGTCTTGGCGAAGCGTGCGTGGTCCTGGGCGAGCACCGGACCGAACGCGGGGTTGGTGCCGGCATTGTTGACCAGGATGTCCAGGCGACCGAACCGCTCGACGGTGAGGTCGACGCATCGCCGGGCTGCGTCCTCGTCGACCGCATGGGCGCCGACGCCCAGTGCCGTGCCGCGTACTCCGGCCGCGGTGAGCTGGGCGGCCGCGGCGTCGGCCGCGTCCTGCTTGCGGGAGGTGAGCACCACGTTCGCTCCGGCCGCCGCGAGGTCTCGGGCGACGGCCAGCCCGATACCGCGGGAGGCGCCGGTGACGATCGCGGTGCGGCCGGTCAGATCGAGTCCGGTCATCGTCAGCCCACCGTCACCTTGTGGCCGTTGAGCGTGGCGGCGGGAGCGGGGCGGTACTTGCGCAGTTCGGCGACGGCAATGGAACGCTTGTGCACCTCGTCGGGGCCGTCGGCCAGGCGCAGGGTGCGCATGTGCGCGTACATCATCGCGAGCGGGAAGTCGTCGGTGACGCCTCCGCCGCCGTGCACCTGGATGGCGCGGTCGATGATCTTCAGCGCCATCGCCGGGGCGGCGACCTTGATCGCGGCGATCTCCATCCGGGCCTGCTTGTTGCCGACGGTGTCCATCAGGTGGGCAGCCTTGAGGGTGAGCAGCCGGGTCATCTCGATCTCGATCCGGGCCTCGGCGATCCAGTCCTGGACGTTGGCGCGCTCGCTGACGGGCTGACCGAACGTGACCCGGCTCGATGCGCGCCGGCACAGCAGTTCGAGGGCCCGCTCGGCCATGCCGATGGCGCGCATGCAGTGGTGGATGCGGCCGGGGCCGAGACGGGCCTGGCTGATCGCGAAGCCCTCGCCCTCACCGGCGAGCACGTCCTTGCTCGGCACCCGTACGTTCTCGAAGGTGATCTCGGCGTGGCCCTCGCGGTCGGCGTAACCGAAGACCGGAAGGTTGCGCACGACGGTCACTCCGGGAGCGTCGATGGGTACCACCATCATCGACTGCTGGCGGTGCGGGGCCGCCGTGGGGTCGGTCTTGCCCATGACGATGAGTACCTTGCAGTTCTTGTGCATCGCGTTGGAGGCGAACCACTTTCGTCCGTTGAGGACGTACTCGTCGCCGTCCCGGACCATGGACAGCTCGATGTTGGTGGCGTCGGAGCTGGCGACGGCGGGTTCGGTCATCGCGAACGCCGAGGCCATCGTGCCGTCGAGCAGCGGGCGCAGGTACTTCTCCTTGTGCTCGTCGGTCCCGAAGAGGGTGAGCACCTCCATGTTGCCCGTGTCGGGCGCGTTGCAATTGCACGCCTCGGAGGCGATGTGGCTGCGGCCCATGATCTCGGCGAGGGGCGCGTACTCGAGGTTGGTCAGGCCCGGACCCCAGTCGGGGTGGGGGTGGAAGAGGTTCCACAGGCCGCGCCGGCGGGCCTCGGCCTTGAGTTCCTCGAGGATCGGGGGCTGGAAGTGCGGGTCCCCGGAGGCGCGCATCTGCTCCTCGTACACCGCCTCGGCGGGGTAGACGTGCTCGTCCATGAAGGCGAGGAGGGTGTCGCGGTACTGCACGGTGCGCTCGGACATTTCGTAGACCGACATGGTCACTCCTGGCGGAAGGGGAGGGGCAGGGCTGGGGATCGCCCGTCGTCGAGGTGCGTCGCGAACAGGATGGTGACGGACGTCTCCTTCTCTGTATAGTTGAACGCGGTTTCAACTTCAAGTTTTGATTCGGCGCGAGTCGCTCCGGCCGCGCGGAGAGGAAGCATCCATGACCGACGACATCAGCACCCTGCCCGTACGACCCACGGGCCTCGACGACCTCCAGGACCTGGTGGGACGGGACATCGGTCCGACGGACTGGGTGACCGTGACCCAGGAGCTCGTCAACGCCTTCGCCGAGGTCACCGACGACCACCAGTGGATCCATGTCGATCCCGAACGCGCCGCGACGAGTCCGCTGGGGACGACGATCGCGCACGGTCTGCTCGTGCTCTCGCTGGGGCCGGGCCTGTCCTACAAGCTCATGAGTTTCGACGGGTTCGCCCACGGGCTCAACTACGGCTACGACAAGGTGCGCTTCGTCTCGCCGCTGCCGGTCGGTTCCCGGATCCGGATGCGCATGCAGGTGCTCGGGGCAGAGGCCGCCGGTAGCGGCATCCAGATCCGGACGCTGCAGACGTTCGAGCGGGAGGGGCAGGAGAAGCCGGTCGCGGTGGCCGAATCGCTCGCCCGCGTCGTCTCCTGAGCGGAGTACGGCACAGATGCTGCCGGCCTCCACGAGCGATCGTGGAGGCCGGCAGCACCCGTTCGGTTACCGTGCGTGGGCGATGCCCGGGACGGCCTTCGGGTCGCGGCGCACCGCCGCGGGGTTCGTCTCCTTCAGCATCCACGCCGAGAACAGCGTGAGGGTGCCCATCAGGGCCACGAACACCGAGACCAGGGTCGTCGTGCCGGTGTTGGCGATCAGGGCGGTCATGATGAACGGCGTGCCACCGCTGACGGTGACGGCGGCGAGCTGGTAGGCGAGCGACGCGCCGGAGAGCCGGACGTTCGGCTCGAAGAGCTCGCCCAGGTACGCCGCCAGCGGGCCGTAGGTCATGGACTGGAAGATCGAGCCGACCGTGACGGCAACCGCGAACAAAACGAGGTTCGCGGTATTGACGAGCCAGAAGTAGGGGAATGCCCACAGCACGAGTGCCGCGGCCCCGATCATGATCATCGGCCGGCGGCCGACGCGGTCCGAGATCCACCCCGACCACAGGATGAACCCGAGGCCCACCAGCGAGCTGGCCAGCGAGATGGCCAGGATCGAATTGCGGTTCATACCGAGTTCGGTCGTACCGTAGCTCAGGACACCGGCGATGCTGATGTAGAACAGCGAGTTCGTCGCGGCGAGCAGACCGCAGCCCAGCAGGATCTTGCGCCAGTGGGTGCGGATCGCCTCGGCGAGCGGGGCCTGGACGACCTGCTGTTCGGGCCGCTTGGCCGCGACTTCGGCCTGCAGTTCCCGGAATTCGGGGGTATCCTCCACCCTGGTCTGGATGTAGAGGACGACGGGGAACAGCGCGGCACTGGCGAGGAACGGGATCCGCCAGCCCCAGTCGAGGAACACCTCGTTCGACATCGCGGCCGTCGCCGTGAGGAATGCGACGTTGCCCAGGATGACGCCGCAGGGCACACCCATCTGCCCGAACGTGCCGGCGAAACCTCGACGTTTGGGATCGGCGGACTCGGTGAGCAGCAGGACGATTCCACCCCACTGCCCGCCACAGGCGATGCCCTGCAGGAAACGGAGCGTCACCAGCAGGATCGGGGCGAGAACGCCGATGGCGGCGGCGGAGGGCAGGCAGCCGATCAGGAACGTCGCCAGGCCCATGAGCAGCAGGCAGACCACGACGACGGGTTTGCGGCCGTAGCGGTCACCGAAGTGCCCGGCCACGAGTCCGCCGATGGGCCGGGCGACGAACCCGGCCCAGAAGGTGCTGAAGGACAACAGCGTTCCCATCAGGGGCGAGCTGTCGGGGAAGAACACGTGCGGGAACACCAGCGCCGCGGCGGTGCCGTACAGAAAGAAGTCGTACCACTCGATCGAGCTGCCGATGAGCCCGGCGGCGAGCAGTTTACGATGGGCGCGCGTGTGGTGCGACGTGCCGGCGGTCGTGATGCCGGTCGGACTCACGGATGGCGATGTCACAGATCAATTCCTCCGGTCGGACGGGCCGAGAAACAGCACTCAAACATGAATTCGGGTTCAGGCTGTGGTGCTAGTCTGGGGCATCGGTCATGTGATGTCAATCACGAGCCGGCCTCCCCCCAATATGTCTCTCGACGAAGGGAAACCACTCATGGCCAGTGTTCTCGACCCCGTCCTCGCCCACGCGGACGCGGCGCCGGAACGCATCGCCCTGCGCACGCGGGACGGGCAGCGAAGCTATCGCCGACTGCGCGACGACGCGCTGCGCTACGGCGCGCTGCTCCGCAGGCGCGGCGTCGCCGCCGGCGACCGGGTGCTCCTGCTCGCCCCGTCCGTACCCGAGTTCGTGGTGGCCTACCTCGGCATTCAAGCGGTCGGTGCCGTGGTGGTGCCGGTGAACACCATGTCCACCGCAGCCGAACTGCGCTACGCGCTCGAGGACTCGCGGGCCGTGCTCGCGATCGCCTGGCATGCCGCCTCCGGCTCGACGGCCGAGGCCGCGGACAGCCTCGGTGTGCCGTGGCTGTCGCTGGAGCCGGGCGCGGCGGTCGAGGAGGGGCCCGTCGACCCCGTCGACCGTGCCGACGGTGACATCGCGGCGGTGCTGTACACGTCGGGCACCACCGGCCGCCCGAAGGGGGCCCAGCTCACCGTCTCGAATCTGCTCTCGGCAGGACGTATTTCGTGCAGATTGTCCGGATCGGGACCCGAGGATCGAGTCGGGACCGGACTGCCGCTGTTCCACATCTTCGGCCAGGCTTCGGTGATGATGTCGGCCTTCACCGCCGGGGCCTCCCTGTCCCTGCTGTCCCCGTTCGATCCGGCGGCAATGCTCGACCTCGTCGTCCGGGACCGGCTGACGGTGGTGTGTGGGGTGCCGACCATGTGGAACGCGATGTTGCATGCCGAATCGCCATACGGACCAGCAGATTTCGAGGGACTCCGACTGGCGGTGTCCGGGGGAGCGTCGCTTCCGGGGGAAGTAGCCCGCGACTTCGAGTACCGCTTCGGCTGCACCATCCGGGAGGGCTACGGCCTGACCGAGACCACGGCCATGGCGACCTTCTCGTGGGGGGACGTCCCGGCACGCATCGGGTACAGCGGCACCGCGGCCCCGGACATCGAGGTCGAGGTCTACGGGCCGGACGGCGCCGCGTGCGGCCCCGGCGAGGTGGGCGAGGTGTTCGTCCGCGGACCCGTCGTCATGGCCGGGTACTGGCAACGACCGGCCGACACGGCGGCCGTGCTCGACGACGAGGGCTGGTTCCGCACCGGCGATCTCGGGGAGTTCGACGAGCAGGGCCGGTTGCGCATCGTCGACCGGGTCAAGGACCTCGTCATCCGGGGCGGCTACAACGTGTATCCCAGCGAGGTCGAGGAGGTGCTCTACGAGCATCCGGACGTGGTCGAGGCGGCCGTGGTGGGCGTGCCGGACCGTCACTACGGCGAGGAGATCGCCGCGGTGGTCGTGCTGCGCGACGGCGCCGGCGCCGCCGCCGAGGACGTCGTTCGCTGGTGCCGGGAACGGTTGTCCGCCTACAAGGCGCCTCGCATCGTCCGCTTCGTGGACGCCCTGCCGAAGGGAGCGTCCGGGAAGATCCTCAAGCGGGCCATCGACCGGGACGAGTTGTCCCGGTTCGTCGTTCGCCGCTCCGAGCCAGCGGTGTGACCGGTGCCGTCCGTGGCCGGGTGCCGTGCCCGGCCACGGACGGCGCGCCGGGCTCAGTACGTATCGCGACGTTCGAAGATCTCGCGCGGGTTGTCGATCAGCATCCGATCGATGTCCGCCTCGCTCACCCCGGCCTCCCGCAGCGCGGGCAGCACGTCGTTGTGCAGGTGCATGTAGCTCCATCGCGGCGTCGCCACGGCGAGCATCTGCGGGTCGAGCCAGTCGTTGAGGGTGGCGTAGTCCTGCGAGAGCAGCATCCGGCCGGCGTAGCCGCGTTCGACCAGCGCCGCGATGGTCTTCACCCGCTGCTCGAAGCCGAGATAGACGTCCACGCCGCAGCGATCCATGCCGATGTACGAGCCGGCGTCCATCAGCGACGTCAGGTAGCCGATGTCGTCGGAATCGCCGCTGTGGCCGACGATCACGCGCGAGAGGTCGACACCCTCCTCGGTGAACAGGCGCTGCATCACCCGTCCCGACTCGGAGTGGGCGTGGGTGTGCACCGTGATCGGCACGCCGGTGCGTCGGTGGGCGACCGCCACGGCCCGGGCCGTGCGCTCGACTCCCGCCGTCAGGCCCGGGGCGTCGATGGCGCACTTGAGCATTCCCGCGCGCACGCCGGAGTCGAGGATGCCCTCCTCGATGTCGCGGACGAAGAAGTCCACCATCGGTTCCGGGCCGCCGAACAGGGTGTCGGGGCCGCGGTAGTGGAAGTAGTGCGGCAGGTCCATGTAGGTGTAGAGACCGGTGGCCACGACGATGTTCATGTCGGTGGCCTCGGCGACCCGTCGGATGAGGTCGATGTTGCGGCCGGTGCCGACCACGGTGAGGTCGACGAACGTGTCGAAACCGGCCGCGTGCACCTCCCGTACGCGAGTGATCGCCTCGGCGACCGCCGCGTCCAGGTCGACGCCGATGTCCCAGTTGCCGTGCAGTTCGGGGGAGAGGACGAACAGGTGCTCGTGCATCAGTGTCCGGCCGAGGCTGCCGCTGTCGACGGTACCGGTGACGGTGGGGACGGTGGTCATGACGTCTCGCTTCCTACGACCTGAATGAGAATTCAGTTTCGTATCAGATCACGATGAGACGCGCATCACAAGACCCCGAGGGTCGTCAGTCCCGCGGCTGGACCCGCGTCATCGCGAGCACGTCGAGCCTCCGATCCAGCTCCTCTTCACTCAGGCCGTCACCGATCAGGCCCCGGTCGATGACCGCCTGCCGGATGGTCTTCTTCTCCCGCAGCGCCTCTTTCGCGACCGCAGCGGCCTCCTCGTACCCGATCGCCGAGTTCAGCGGCGTCACGATCGAGGGCGACGATTCCGCGAGGGTACGCAGATGTTCGGTGTTCGCCACGAGCCCGTCGACGCACCGCTCGGCGAACAGGCGCGAGACGTTCGCCAGCAGGCGCAGCGACTCGAGCAGGTTGCGGGCCATCATCGGGATGTAGACGTTGAGTTCGAACGCACCCGCGGCACCACCCCACGCCACAGCCGCGTCGTTGCCCACGACCTGCGCCGCCACCTGGGTCACCGCCTCCGGCAGCACCGGGTTCACCTTTCCCGGCATGATCGAGCTGCCGGGCTGCAGATCCGGCAGCTGGATCTCGGCGAGACCTGTCAGCGGCCCGGACCCCATCCACCGGATGTCGTTGGCGATCTTCGTCAGCGAGACCGCAATGGTCCGCAACGCCCCGGACGCCTCGACGAGACCGTCCCGGGCGGCCTGCGCCTCGAAGCTGTTCTTCGCCGGGGTCAGCGCTTCCACCCCGGTCGCCCGCACCAGTTCGGCGACGACGCGGGGACCGAACCCCTCGGGGGCGTTCAGGCCCGTCCCGACGGCCGTGCCTCCGATGGCCAGCTCACCCAGCCGCGGCAGGGTCGCCTGCACCCGCTCGATGCCGGCCTCGATCTGCCGGGCGTAGCCACCGAACTCCTGGCCGAGTGTGACCGGCACGGCATCCATCAGGTGCGTCCGCCCGGACTTGACGACCAGTTTCCACTCCGCCGCCTTCGCGGCGAGCGAGGCCCGCAGCTGATCGAGGGCCGGGACGAGATCCTTCACCGCCGCCTCGGTGGCGGCGACATGTGTCGCAGTCGGGAAGGTGTCGTTCGACGACTGCGACATGTTGACGTGATCGTTGGGATGTACCGTCACCCCGCGCTGGGCGGCGATGCTCGCGATGACCTCGTTCGCATTCATGTTCGAGCTCGTGCCCGAACCGGTCTGGAACACGTCGATGGGGAACTGGTCGTCGTGCAGGCCCTCGGCGATCTCGGTGGCGGCGGCGACGATCGCATCGGCCTTCTCCGCGTCGAGCAGACCGAGATCCTTGTTGACCTGGGCGCACGCCGCCTTGAGCAGACCCATCGCGCGGATCTGGGTGCGCTCGAGGCCGCGACCGGAGATCGGGAAGTTCTCCACGGCCCGCTGGGTCTGAGCGCGCCACAGGGCGTCCGCCGGGACCCGGACCTCGCCCATGGTGTCGTGTTCGATTCGGAACTGCTGCTCGGAATTGTCGGCCATGGCTTCACAGTAGGCGGCTCGAGCCGCAGCGGCGCCCCTTCGGACAGGCGGAGATCCGAAAGGGCGCCACGACCGCGGACCGGGTCACGGCATGGGAGGAACGGCCCCCGCGACGCCGTGGAAATCGATCGAGGTGAATTCGCTGAGCTTCTTCAGCCGGTGGTACGCCTCGACCATCCGGACGGTGCCGGACTTGCTGCGCATCACGATCGACTGCGTCGTCGCGCCGCCGCCGTAGTAGCGGACACCCTTCACCAGCTCACCGTCGGTGACGCCGGTCGCGCAGAAGAAGATGTTCTCGCCCTTGACCAGATCGGTGGTGGTCAGCACGCGGCCCGGCTCGTGGCCCGCGTCGATCGCCTTCTGCCGCTCCTCGTCGTCCTTCGGCGCCAGGCGACCCTGCAGCGCGCCGCCCATGCACCGCATCGCGGCCGCGGCGATGATGCCCTCCGGGGTGCCGCCGATGCCCAGCAGCATGTCGACACCCGAACCCGGGCGTGCCGCGGCGATCGCGCCGGCGACGTCACCGTCGGAGATCAGCCGGATGCGCGCGCCGGTCGCGCGCACGTCGCTGATGAGCTGCGCGTGCCGGGGACGGTCCAGGATCGTGACGGTGATGTCGGAGATCTCCGAGTGCTTCGCCTTCGCGACACGGCTGATGTTCTCGGCGACCGGTGCGGTGATGTCGATGACGTCCGCGGCCTCCGGGCCGACAGCGATCTTGTCCATGTAGAACACAGCGGACGGGTCGAACATGGCGCCGCGCTCGGCGACGGCGAGCACCGCGATGGAGCCGGGTGCGCCCTTCGCCATCAAGGTGGTGCCGTCGATCGGGTCGACCGCCACGTCGCACAGCGGCCCGTCGCCGTTGCCGACCTCCTCGCCGTTGTAGAGCATGGGCGCCTCGTCCTTCTCGCCCTCGCCGATCACGACGACGCCGCGCATGGACACCGAGCTGACCATGTGACGCATGGCGTCGACGGCGGCGCCGTCGCCGCCTTCCTTGTCGCCGCGGCCTACCCAGCGGCCCGCAGCCATCGCCGCGGCCTCGGTGACACGCACCAGCTCGAGGGCGAGATTGCGGTCCGGGGCCTGGCGGCGGGTCGGGGTGCTGGCCGTCATGGGCTACTGCCTCCTGGTGCGGTCGGTCGACGTGGACGCCGACGCGGGACGGCCGTCGAACAGGCGACCGTCGGGTTCCGATGGTTTCGAGTGGTAATTCTCTCATCACCGCCCCGTGAGCGGGGCTCGGACCCGGCCACGTGCGGGTATCGATGCCGGCGGCTGTCAGACTGGAGACGTGGCCCCCCAGAAACCCCGCATTCTCCACGACACGCGCGACATGGCGTGGTCGCTGATTCCGCTGCTGCTGATCATGGTCGTCATCGCCGCCATCGCCAGCCAGTGCTCCTTCAGCCCCGGCGGCCCCACCGCGGGGCCCGTGCCCAGCTTCGACGTCGACGCGGGCCTGAAGTACGACGCGCGCGAGCTGGACTTCCCCATCCGTCAGCCGAAGGTGCCGGAGGACTGGCAGGCGAACTCCGGCAGCCGCAGCATCATCACCGGCGAACAGGGCGGCGACTCGAGCACCGTCGGGTTCATCACCCCCGCCGGCCGGTACGTGCGGTTCACCCAGTCGAACGCGGGCGAGGACGAGCTGGTGCGATTCGTCGCCGGGGAGCCGCGCACCGCAACGGGGGCGCAGGACATCGCCGGCCGCGACTGGGTGGTCTACGGGGGGCAGGGCGTCGAGCCGCTGTGGGTGTCCGACTTCGGCGACGTCCGGATCCTCGTCGGCGGTTCCGGCGACGAGGCCGAGTTCCGCGAACTCGCGGCCGCTGCGGGTGCAGCCGAGCCGCTACAGCCCTGACGGGCGAGGCCGCTCACTCCTCGTCTTCGTCCACCTCGTCGTCGTCCACCTCGTCGTCGCTGTGCGCCAGTGCCGCCTCCACGCGCTGCCGGGCGCCGGCGAGATGCTCCTCGCAGCGACGCGCGAGCGCCTCGCCCCGCTCCCACAGCGTCAGCGACTCGTCCAGGTCCAGGCCACCCTGTTCGAGCATCTTGACCACGTTGACCAGCTCGTCGCGTGCCCGCTCGTAGCCGAACTCCGCAACGTCGTCGTTCGGGCCGCTCACGGGCGTTTCCTTCGTCTCGCTCATCCGCTCCTCGTCACTTCTCTCGTCCGATGACGGCCGCGCGCACCGCACCGTCGGCAACCCGTACCCGCAGCTGGGTGCCGGGCGGTGCGTCGTCGACCGACCGCAACACCTCCGCGTCCCCGTCCGGGACCATCCGCTGCACCACCGCGTAGCCGCGGGCCAGGGTGGCGGCGGGACCGAGCGTCCCGAGCCGCGCCTCGAGATGTTCGATCCGGGTGGCCTCGGCGGCGATCGCCCGGCCCACATCGCGCCGGGCGCACTGCCGCAGCCGCTCGATCTCCTCGCTCCGCCTTTCGACGGTGCGCAGCGGGTCGGCGAGCACCGGTCGGCTGCGCAGCTGTTCGATCACGTGTTCCTCCCTGCGCACCCAGTTGCGCAGCGCCGCGGCCGCCCGCGCCCGCAGCTCGTCCACCAGGTCCTGCTCGGCCACCGCGTCGGGCACGATCCGTTTCGCCGCGTCCGTGGGGGTGGCCGCCCGCAGATCGGCGACGTAGTCGGAAAGCGGACTGTCGGGTTCGTGCCCGATGGCGCTGACCACCGGCGTCGTGCACCGCACGATCGCGCGGCACAGCGCCTCGTCGGAGAACGGCAGCAGATCCTCCACGCTGCCGCCGCCGCGCGCGAGCACGATCACGTCGACGGACGGGTCCGCGTCGAGTTCCTCGAGCGCATCGAGGATCTGCGGGACCGCGGTGGGCCCCTGGACGGCGGTGTTGCGGATCTCGAACCGGACGGCCGGCCACCGGCGCTGCGCGACGCTGAGCACGTCCCGCTCGGCGGCGCTCGCCCGACCGGTGATCAGACCGATCCGGTGCGGCAGGAACGGCAGTGGCCGTTTGAGCCGCGGGTCGAACAGCCCCTCGGCCGCAAGCAGTGCGCGAAGCCGCTCGATTCGAGCGAGGAGTTCGCCGATTCCGACGGCACGGATCTCGGTGACCCGCAGGGCCAGGGTGCCGCGGCCGGTCCAGAACGACAGCTTGCCGAACATCACCACCCGGCTGCCCTCGGTGAGCGGCACGGGGGAGTTCTGCACCAGCTGCGGCGAGCACGTCACCGACAGCGACATGTCCGCCGACGGATCCCGCAGCGTGAGGAAGGCGGTGCGGGTGCCGGGACGCACATTGAGCTGGGTGATCTGTCCCTCCACCCAGACCGCGCCGAGCCGGTCGATCCAGCCGGCGACCTTCTGTGAGACGGTCCGGACCGGCCATGGATGCTCCGCGGAGTTGGACGGGGTGGCCGTGGGCGCGGAGGTCACTTGGTGCTTGCGTTCGCGATCCGGTTGGACAGCATGGTCTCGAACGGGTCGCGCGCGCGGGTGGCGCTTTCGTACTCGAGCAGCGCCCGCAGGTCCTCGACCGACAGGGTGCGCATCCGCGCTCGCAGCTGTGCCAGGGTCAGCGACGGGTAGTCGAGCAGCTCGACGATCTCGGGAAGCTCGGCCCCGGCCGCGCTCCCGGCGGCAGTCTTCTTCGCCGCCTTCTTCGCCGGTGCCTTCGCGGACTTCTTCGCGGGTGCCTTCGCGGGTGCCTTCGCGGACGTGTCACCCTCGCCGCCGGCCGCGGTCGTGCCGGCACTGATCTTGGCGGCGGTGGACTCGGCGGTCGACTCCGCTCCGGCGCGGGGCCCGGACCCCTTCGTCCCGGCGTCGGCCGACGTGCCCGCCTCGGGGCCGGCCGAGACCGGGACCGCCGCCTCGGTGGCTGGTGGCATCGAGTAGAGAGCGAAGCGTCCCGGCGTCGCGGCGGTCGACGGCTCGGCAGTGCCCACCGGCTCGGCGTCCTCGTCGAAGGTGGCCCACGACGGCGCCTCGGCGGGCGCAGCGCCGAGCAGCTCGAACAACTGGTCACCCTTGATCGCGAGCGACGTCATCGTCTGCTGGATCCGCATCGTCGTCTGAAGGATCTGGCTGACCGTGGTCATCGGCAGGGCGACCGCCGTGGACGGCAGCTTGAGGGTCTCTTCGTACGCGGTGACGGCCAGCCCGGCCGCCACCCGCGCCATGAACGGTGGACGGATCATGTGAAACAGACTGCCTCACGTGCCGCCCGATTGGTAGCCGAGGAGGGCCGACCCCGCGGACGGCCCGTACCCTGGAGACATGTCTGCGCCTGTTCCCCTCGAAGTCGGAATCACTCGGTCGGCCGGTTCATCGGCTGCCGGTAAGCGCGTCCTGCTCGCCGAGCCGCGCGGGTACTGCGCCGGTGTCGACCGAGCCGTCGAAACGGTGGAGAAGGCACTCGAGAAGCACGGTGCCCCCATCTACGTCCGCAAGGAGATCGTCCACAACCGTCACGTGGTCGAGACCCTCGCCGAGCGCGGGGTGGTCTTCGTCGACGAGACCGACGAGGTACCGGAGGGTGCAGTGCTCGTGTTCTCGGCCCACGGTGTCTCCCCCGCGGTGCACGCCTCCGCCGCCGAACGCAACCTGCGCACCATCGACGCCACATGCCCCCTGGTGACGAAGGTGCACCAGGAGGCGAAGCGCTTCGCTCGCGACGACTACGACATCCTGCTCATCGGGCACGAAGGCCACGAGGAGGTGGAGGGCACCGCGGGCGAGGCCCCCGACCACGTCCAGCTCGTCGACGGTCCGGATGCGGTCGACCAGGTCACCGTGCGCGACGAGGCGAAGGTCATCTGGCTCTCGCAGACCACCCTCAGCGTCGACGAGACCATGGAGACGGTCCAGCGGCTGCGCGAGAAGTTCCCGCTGCTGCAGGATCCCCCGAGCGACGACATCTGCTACGCCACCCAGAATCGGCAGGTGGCGGTCAAGGCGATGGCGCCCGAATGCGACCTGGTCATCGTCGTGGGGTCCCGCAATTCGTCGAACTCGGTCCGGCTCGTGGAGGTGGCTCTCGGGGCCGGTGCCCGGGCTGCGCATCTCGTCGACTACGCCCGCGAGGTCGACCCGACCTGGCTCGAAGGAGTCCGCACCGTCGGAATCACCTCCGGCGCGTCGGTGCCGGAGGTCCTCGTGCGCGGCGTGATCGATCTGCTCGCCGAGCACGGTTTCGCCGACGTGCAGTCGGTCACCACAGCCAACGAAACCCTGGTGTTCGCGCTGCCCCGCGAACTTCGCTCCGCGCGTCGCGCGTGATCCGGAGCGGGCTCGGTCAGTCCTCGTACCGGTCCCGGTAGCGCACTCGGGGCTGCCGGTATTCGGGGGTATCCGGGCCAGGAGACCGACGACGGGTGGGCGGGGGCACTTCTTCCCGCTCGTAGGGCCGGTCGGGGCGGGACCGGTGATCGCCGCGACGGTCGTAGTCCCGGCGGGTCTCGGCGGCCCGTCGCGGGGCCGGTTCGGCGCGGTGTGGGGCCGGTTCGGCGCGGTGTGGGGCCGGTTCGGCTCGCCGGGGCCGGTAGGCGACATCAGGTGCCGCGGGTGGCTCGCTTGCGCCCCGACGTGCCGTTTCCGGGGCCGGAGCGGTGGAGCGGCGCCGCACCACCGGGTTGTCGCGCGTGTCCGCAACCTGTCGCACGCTGGCCTTGGTGGAGGCCGGGGGCCGGGCGGCCGCACGGGCGCGACGTCCACGCGCCGGCTTCGTAGCCCCGGCACCGTCGCGGTCCTGCTGCGAGCCGCGTGACGGGGTCCCGGCGGCGCGGGCGCCCCGCCGGCGCGGACGGGCCGGGGCCGGTACCTGCGACCGGCTCAGGAAGATCCGCAGCCCGCCGACGACCAGGACCGCCACCGTGGCGGTGAGCATCACCGGGAACCGGTTCACCAGCGGATACGCCACGTTGAGCGCCAGGTCCTTCAGGCCCCCACCACCGGATTCGACGAGGAACTCCTGCGCGATCGGGACGGCGACAAGGAGCAGTAGCGGCGGCTGCGCCATCGCGGTGAACAGCGCCCGATGCTGCACGGCCGCTACCGCCGCGACGCATCCGAGCACGTAGAACGCGGAGAACGCCGAGCCGAGCTCGTTTCCGCGTGCCGCATCGATGAGGAAGCCGAGCAGGGTCGAGCCCGCCGCGACGAGGACCGCGCCCCACCACGGGACGCCAGGCACAGTGGGCGCCACCGACCGCATGTCGAGCGGCACCGCCGAGCGAGCACGTTGCGTTGCAGACACATGTCGACACTAGACCCATCGGGTCAACTTGCTTCGTCGACAGGACCGTCGGACTCGGAGTTGTCCGTCGGACTCACGCGGCGCGGCCACGCATCGACCGGTCGCACCTCCGGGTGTTCGCCGTCGAAGATCTCCAGTTCGCTCAGCTTGCGGGCCGTCACCCCGACCCGGGACTCCATCGACGCGACGGTCAGGTTGAACGAGTCGACGGCCTTGCCCAGCTGGGACCCGAGCCGGTCGAGGTGCCCGCCGACGACCCCGATCCGCTGATACAGCTCCCGGCCGAGCTGGTGGATCGTCGCGGCCTCCTTCGACAGGGCCTCCTGGCGCCAGGTGTGCGCGATGGTGCGCAGCAGCGCCACCAGGGTGGTGGGGGTGGCCAGGATCACGTTCCGCGCGAACGCGTACTCGAGCAGGTCCGAATCCGCGGCCAGCGCCGCATCGAGGAACGGGTCGCCGGGAACGAACAGCACCACGAACTCGGGCGTCGGATCGAACGATTCCCAGTAGGCCTTCGCCGAGAGCTGGTCGACGTGCGTGCGTACCTGACGGGCATGCCGCACCAGGTGCTGATCGCGTCGAGCAACGTCCTCCTCCTGGGCGGCGTCGAGATAGGCGGCGAACGGCACCTTCGCATCCACGACGATCTGCTTGCCACCGGCGAGATACACCAGCAGATCCGGGCGGACCCCGTCCTTGGTGACCTGGGTGTCGAAGTCGCAGTGCCGCACCATTCCGGCGAGCTCGACCACGCGTTCGAGCTGGATCTCGCCCCATCGTCCGCGCACCTGTGGGGCGCGCAGGGCCGTCACCAGCTGCTGCGTCTGCGTGGAGAGCAGCTGCGAGGCGCGGTGCATGCCTTCGACCTGCTCGGTGAGACCGGCGTACGCGTGTACCCGGTTGCGCTCGACGTGCTCCACCTGCCGGGCGAGCGCCCCCACCGCCTCCTGCAACGGTCCGACGAGACGTGAGACCTGTTCGCCGATCGCGCCCGAATGGCGGCGCGCGGAGTCCTCGCTCACGGCGCCGAGCGCCTGCCGCAGCTGCCCTTCGTTCTCACGCAGAGCCGCGAGTTGGGCCTCCGCCCGCGCGGCGCGGTCGCCGCTGCGGGCGGCGTGCAGCAGCCAGCCGACAACTCCGCCGAGCGCGAGGGCGGCAAGCAACGCCAGTGCCGTGAGTGCCGTCATGGTGCGCATGATGCCCGAGTGGACCGACACGCTCACCCGGACCGGGCGACGGCGTGTCGGTGCGCTGCTCTACGGTCTGACGGCATGCGGATCCTGCACACCTCGGACTGGCACATCGGCCGCACCTTCCACGGTGTGGATCTGTTGTCCGACCAGGCCCAGGCCCTCGCCGCCCTCGCCGACCTCGTCGCCGAGCGGCGGGTCGACGTCGTGGTGGTGGCCGGGGACGTCTACGACCGCTCCATCCCGAGTGCCGACGCCGTCGCGGTGTGCAACGCGGGGCTCGAGGCGATCCGCGCGGCCGGTGCCGTCATCGTCGCGACGTCCGGCAACCACGACTCTCCCGTCCGCCTGGGCGCCGGCGCGGCGTTCGCCGCCGAGGGCGGGTTGCACCTGATCACCCGGGTCTCCCAGATCGACCGGCCCGTCCTGCTCGACGACGCCCACGGCACCGTCGCCTTCTACGGCATCCCCTACCTGGAGCCGGAGATCACCCGCGCCGAGCTGGGTGTGCCCGAGGCCCGCTCGCACGCGGAGATTCTCGGGGCGGCGATGGACCGGGTCCGCGCCGACGCGCGTGCCCGCGACATCCGCGCCGTGGTTCTCGCGCACGCCTTCGTCGTCGGCGCCGAGGCGTCCGGTTCCGAGCGGTCCATCTCGGTCGGCGGCGTCGAGACCGTCCCGGCGTCGGCGTTCGACGGCGTCGACTACGTCGCTCTCGGTCACCTCCACTCCCCGCAGACCGTCGCCGAGCACGTCCGCTACTCCGGTTCGCCCCTGCCGTACTCGTTCGGGGAGCGCACCCACAGCAAAGCCGTGTGGCTCGTCGAGCTGGATGCGGCCGGGCGGGCGGACGTCGAGCGCGTCGACCTGCCTGTCGTGCGGGGCCTGAGTCGTCTCACCGGCGTCCTCGACGATCTGCTCACCGACGACGCGCACGCCGCGGCGGAGGACCACTACGTCTCGGCCGTTCTCACCGACGCCGTGCGGCCCCTCGATGCGATGCGCCGGCTGCAGTCCCGTTTCCCCCGGGCCGTCCACGTCGAGTGGGAACCGCCCGCCGCGACCTCGACCGTCACCTATCGGCAGAAGGTGCGCGGCCGGACCGACCTCGACATCACCCGAGGATTCCTCACCGACGTGCGGTCCGAGCCGTCCGCGCGGGAGCTGCGCTGGGTACAGCAGGCGCTGCGCGACGTCGACCGCGCCGCGGGTGTCGGGACCGAGCAGACCGCCGCACCGGGGGAGGCGTCCGCGTGAGGCTGCACCAGCTGGAGGTCACCGCGTTCGGGCCGTTCGCCGACACCGTGCGGGTGGACTTCGACGAGCTCGGCGCCGACGGACTGTTCCTGCTGCACGGCCGCACCGGCGCCGGCAAGACCTCCATCCTCGATGCGGTGGCGTTCGCCCTGTACGGCACGGTGCCCGGGGCCCGCGCCGACGGGCGCCGGCTGCTGTCGGATCACGCCCCCGCCGGCACCGCACCCCAGGTCGGTCTCGAGGCGACCATCGCCGGCCGGCGGCTGCGGATCGTGCGCAGTCCCGACTACGAGCGGCCGAAGCTGCGCGGTACCGGGACCGTCAAGCAGAACGCCAAGGCGAGCCTGACCTGGCTCGACGGTTCGGGTGAGCACCTCTCGCGGCTGCCCGACATCGCGGAGGCCGTCCGGCGGCTGCTGGGGATGAGCGCCGAGCAGTTCTTCCAGGTCGTGCTGCTGCCCCAGGGCGAGTTCGCGAAGTTCCTGCGCGCCGACAGCGAGGACCGCGGCAAGCTGCTCGAGCGGCTGTTCGACACCACTCGATTCGGTTCCGTCGAGCGCTGGTTCAAGGACCGCCGCAGCGCCGCCGCCACCCGCCTCGAAGAACAGCAGCGCGCCGTCGACCTGCTCCTCGCCAAGGTCAGCGCCGCAGCCGGCCTCGAGGCGGGAGCGGACGCCGAACCGGTCGTGTGGGCGCACCGGCTGCTCGACGACGGCGCCGAGAACCGGGATCTCGCGCTGGCGGCACTCGACCGAGCGCGTGCCGACGACACCCGCGACCGGGCGGCCCTCGCGGAGGCGACCGAGCTGCGACGGTGCCAGGAACGCCGCGCCCGCGCGGTCGCCGAGCTCGCCGAGCTGGATGCCGCGGCCGACGAGCTGCAGTCCCTGACCGCAGAACTCGAGACGGCGCGGCGGGCGGCGTCGGTCGTCGAGATCGCGCGCGACGCGCGCCGCGCCGCCGAAGCCGCCGCCACCGCCCATGCCGCCGCGGTGGACGCCGCCGTGCCCTTGGCCGCCGACCGGGAGGGGCAGGCCCTCGTCGCGGAGCTCGACGGTTCCCCCGCCGACACCGACCGCGGACTGATCCGGCCCCACGAGCAGCGGTGGTCCGCGGAGGTGGTCCGCCTCGACGGCCTGCTCGAGCAGGAGGAGCGCCTGATCCGGCTCGAGACCGACCGCGTCGCTCTGCAACGGCAGCGCCGCGACCTGGTTGTGCGCGCCGAGCGGATCGCCGTGGACCTGGACCAACTTCCGAACCGCCGCGATGCCGCGGAGCAGGCCGCGCGCGCGTCCGAGCAGGCCGCCGCCACCCTGCCCCGACTCGAGGCCGAACTCACGCGGACCAGCGACGCCCTCGCCGCCGCCACCGAGCTCCGGGACCTGGTCCCGCAGCTGCAACGGCTCGAGGACGAGGTCGCCGCCCGCCGCGACGCGCATCTCGACGCGCGCACTGCCCTGCTCGACGTGCGTGAGCGCCGGATCGCCGGGATGGCCGCCGAGTTGGCCACCGATCTGGTCGACGGGCATCCGTGTGTGGTGTGCGGCGCCACCGCCCACCCGTCCCCGGCCCGGCTGGCCCCGGACACCGCGACCAAGACGGACGAGGACGCGGCCCGGGACGCCGAGCAGCGCGCCGCCACGGCACTGACGCGGGCGCAGGCGGCCGTCGCGGATGTCGCCAACACCGTCGCGGTGCTACGGCAGCGCTGCGGCGACGCCGGTCTCGACGAACTCACCGAAGCGCGGGCCGCGGCCGCCGCCGCGCACGCTGCGACGGCGGCCACCGCAGCCGAATGCGAGCACCGTCGCGGCGAGATCGTCCGGCTGCGCCAACTCGACGCCGACCTGCGCGAGCAGGCGCGCGCGGTGGATGTCGAGGCCGCCCAGGCCGCGCACCGCGAGGACAGCGCCGCCGCGGAGGCCGACGAGATCCGTGCCCGCATCACCGCGGCAGCCGGGGGCGAGGACTCCCTCGCCACCCGCCGACGTCGGATCGCGGCGCTCGCCGCCGCCGCGGCGAACCTGCTCGACGCCCGGGTTCGGGCCGCGAACGCGGCGACGAGTGCGCGCGAACGTGCCCGGGAGGCGGCCGCAGCCGCGGAACGGGCGCGATTCGGGAGCGTCGAGCAGGCCCTGGCAGCGGTCCGTCCCGAGGCGCGCCTGCGTGAGATCGACCGGGCGCTGCGCGCGGCGGCCGACCGGCGCGCGGCGGCGCAGGGCGTGCTCGCCGACCCGGACACGGCCCGGGTCGGCGACGCCCCGGTGGACCTGACGGAACCGGAGGCCGCGGTCGCGCGGAGCGCGGCCGCGCTGGCCGCGGCCGTCTCCACAGCTTCCGAGGCCGAGCGCCGCCACGCCGACATCGAGAAGTTCGCGACGCGTCTCGAGGACGAGTACGCGAAGCTGGTGCCGCTGCGGGACGAGCAGGCCGAACTCGCGGCCCTCGCCGAAGTCGTCGCGGGCACCGGGCAGAATGCGCGCAAGATGTCGCTGCGCTCGTACGTGCTTGCGGCTCGCCTCGAGGAGGTAGCCGAATCGGCGTCGGTGCGGTTGCGGCGCATGTCCGGTGGCCGCTACGAATTCGTGCACTCCGATGCGGCAGGCACGCACGGCAAGCGCGGTGGCCTCGGGCTCGACATCCACGACGAGTACACCGGTGTGGTGCGGTCGACGAAGACCCTCTCGGGCGGTGAGTCGTTCCAGGCGTCGCTGGCGCTGGCGCTCGGGCTCGCCGATGTCGTCGCCGCCGAGTCCGGGGGACTGGTGCTCGACACGATGTTCATCGACGAGGGGTTCGGCACGCTCGACGCCGACGCGCTCGACGCGGTCATGGGCGTGCTCGACGAGCTGCGCGCCGGCGGCCGGGTGGTCGGCGTGGTCAGCCACGTCGACGAGATGCGTCAGCGTATCCCCAGCCGCCTGCACGTCGTGCGCGGCCGCACCGGGTCCACGGTGGAGATCGCCGGCTGAGCCCGGCCGATCAGGCCGGGCCGGACTCGGCAGGTGCCGGCGGCAGTGCCGGGGTTTCCTCGGTGGTCTCGAGTTCGTCCGTCGTGGCGCTTCGTTCGTCGATCTGCTCACCGACGTAGCGCAGCACCACGGCCGCGACGGCCGCGACAGGAACGGCCAGGAACGCACCGATGATGCCGAACAGCGACGATCCTGCGGTGACGGCGAGCAGCACCACCACCGCGTGCAGGTGCATGCTGCGCGATTGCAGCACGGGCTGGAGCACGTTCCCCTCGAGCTGCTGCACCGCAATGATGATGACGAGAACGATGATGGCGGTGGTCAGCCCGTTCGCGACGAGCGCCACGAGAACGGCGAGCGCTCCGGCGACGAAGGCACCGACGATCGGGATGAACCCGCCGATGAAGGTGAGGATCGCCAGCACGGGCGCCAGCGGCACCCCGAGGATGACCAGACCCAGGCCGATGAAGAACGCGTCGATGAAACTGACGAGCGCTTGCGTGCGGATGAACCCGCCGAGGGTGTTCCACATCCGGATCAGCACCTCTTCCAGGTGCCGCCCGGCACGACCGCCACCGACGGCGTGCACCCACGGGATGAACCGCGGGCCGTCCTTGATGAAGAAGAACACCAGGACGAGGACCAGGCCGATCGTCACCAGCAGGGAACCGGCCGTGCTGACGCCGGTGAACACGCCGCTGGCGATGGTCGCGCCGCTCTCCTGGACCTTGTCGATCACCACCTGGGTCGCGTTCTCGAGCTGCTCGTCCTTCAGGTTGAACGGCGGGCCCTGCACCCAGTCCAGCACCTTGTTGATGCCGTCGGTGGTCTTGTTCGCGAGTTCCGGTGCCTGCGCCACCACCGACGGGACGATGCCCGCGATGATGCCGCCGACGATCGCGAAGAACAGGAACAGCGTCAGGCCGGCCGCGGCCGCCGGCGGCACGCCGCGCCGCATCATGCCGCGGGTGGGCGGCCACAGCATGGTGGCGACGACGATCGCCAGTGCCACGGGCAGGACGATCACCCACATCTTCTCGATGATCCAGCCGATGACCAGCGCGCCCGCCGCGATTACGACCAGCGCCGCCGACCACTTCGCCAGCGCCAACCCGCCGGAGGCGATCAGCGTGGTGCGGTCCGGTTTCGGTGCCGGTGGCTTCCGCTCGGTGCTCTGCACATCGCTCAACGGACGGTCCTTCCGATGCTCTCGACGCCGCGGATCGGGCTCGTCTGCAATCTACGGGAACCGCGGCTCGCAGGGCGGTTCACCGGCGCGAACACCACGGAACGTGGCAGGCTTCCGGCCATGAAGAAGATCACCGCCGTGCTGGCCGCGAGTGCCGCGGCCGTCGTGCTCGTGTCCTGCAGTTCCGGTGACGACGCGTCGAACGAGTCCGACGCGGCGCGCACGACGATCGGCGGGGCCGCCTCGAGCCTCGCCTCGGCCGCGTCGAGCGTCGCCGAGCGGGCGCGCGGCGCCTTCGACGAGGCGAAGCTCGCGACGTTCGTCGCCGCGTTCCGCACCGGCTACCCCAACCTCGCCGCCGACCGCGACGACGCCTCCATCGAGGCGATCGTCATCGAGACGTGCCCGCTGATCGACTCCGGTGCGAGCGATCAGGAGGTGATCGCCAAGGTCGGCGAGCTGGCCCAGAACGGGGACACCGCGGCCACCGAGGAGCAGGCCGGCCGGATCTCGCAACTCGTCCGTGTCGCCTGCTGACGACCCGGCGGGGGTCGGGCCCGGGTCCGCGACGCGCTGGCAGTCCGAGCGCAGCGCCGACGATTCCCGCGCCTACATCGAGCGGTTCGCCGAACTCGCGCACGCCGGGACGGACCTGCACGGCGAGGCCCGGTTCGTCGACGTGCTCGTCCCGCGCGGCGCGCGGATCCTCGATGCCGGCTGCGGCACGGGCCGCGTCGGACTCGAGCTGGCCCGGCGGGGCCATCGGGTGACCGCGGTCGATCTCGACCCGGTGCTCGTGGAGGAGGCCCGGTCGCACCCGGAGCTGACCGTGCATCTCGCCGACCTGGCGCAGCTGGATCTGCCGGGTCCGAGGTTCGATGCGGTGGTTTCGGCCGGCAACGTGATGGTGTTCCTCGCGCCCGGCTCCGAGCGGGCCGTGCTCGGGCGGATCGCCGCACACCTGCGCCCGGACGGAGTGTTCGTCGCCGGGTTCACCACCGGCGCGGCATACCGTCCGTCTCAGTTCGCCGCGGATCTCGCGGCCGTCGGCCTGGTACTCGAGCAGCGTTTCGCCACCTGGGACCTGCGGCCGTGGCGCGACGACGCCGAGTGGCTGGTGGCCGTCGCGCGCCGTGCGGTTGGCGGGGGCTCGACCGCGACCCCGTAGAATATCGATTCCGTGAGCCTAACCCTCGGAATCGTCGGTCTTCCCAACGTCGGAAAGTCGACGCTGTTCAACGCGCTGACCAAGAACGAAGTGCTTGCCGCGAACTACCCGTTCGCCACCATCGAGCCGAACGTCGGCGTCGTCGAGCTGCCCGATCCGCGGCTGGAGCGGCTCGCCGAGATCTTCGGGTCGCAGCGCATCCTGCCCGCGACGGTGTCGTTCGTCGACATCGCCGGCATCGTCAAGGGCGCCTCCGAGGGCGCCGGCCTCGGCAACAAGTTCCTCGCCAACATCCGCGAGGCCGACGCCATCTGCCAGGTCGTGCGGGTGTTCGCCGACGACGACGTCGTCCACGTCGACGGCCGTGTCGATCCGCTCGCGGACATCGAGATCATCGAGACGGAGCTGATCCTCGCCGACCTGCAGACTCTGGAGAAGGCCCTGCCGCGCCTCGAGAAGGAGGCGAAGAAGAACAAGGAACTCAAGCCGCAGTTCGACGAGGCCGTCAAGGCCCAGGGCGTGCTGAACGAGGGCAAGACCCTGTTCGCGGCGAAGGACTCGCTCGACTTCGGTCTGCTGCGCGAGCTGAACATGATGACGACCAAGCCGTTCCTCTACGTGTTCAACGCGGACGAATCGGTGCTCACCGACGAGGCGAAGCAGCAGGAGCTCCGTGCGTCCGTCGCGCCGGCCGACTGTGTGTTCCTCGACGCGAAGGTCGAATCCGAGCTGATCGAACTCGAGGCCGACGAGGCTCAGGAGCTGCTCGAGTCCATCGGTCAGACCGAGCCGGGTCTGCACTCGCTCGCCCGCGTCGGCTTCCACACCCTCGGCCTGCAGACCTACCTCACCGCCGGACCGAAAGAGGCCCGGGCCTGGACCATCCCGCAGGGCGCGACCGCCCCGCAGGCCGCCGGTGTCATTCACTCCGACTTCGAGCGGGGCTTCATCAAGGCCGAGGTCGTCTCCTTCGAGGATCTCGACTCGGCCGGGTCGATGGCCGAGGCGAAGGCCCGCGGCAAGGTCCGCATGGAGGGCAAGGACTACGTGATGGCGGACGGCGACGTCGTGGAATTCCGCTTCAACGTCTAGTGGGGCTACGTCGCCCCAGGTGGGCGGCTCTACGTCACGAGGAATCCGCAGGTGAGAGCCACTTTCTGAGCAGTAATGGCACACCTGCGGATCAGTGGCTGATTAGCCCCCGCTGGGGCTAAGACGGGGCTGGCCCATCGCATGTTCCCTGACCCTGGACACTACGGCGACCCTGGATCCCCGAGGAGGACGGCGGCGTGGGCAACAATCTCCCCGAGCCCGTGGCCGTCGCAGCACCGACGCCAGCCCCGGAACCCGAGCCGTCGAACGTGATCCAGCTATTCGGGAGGTGGGTCTCCGGCCCTGCGCCTACGTGCCACCTGAGCCCGGCGGGCCGCGTCAACTGAACGAGAATCTGTGTGGACGGTAATCGACTTGGCCCGGAGAACTTCAGGCGAATCGCTGCCGTCCACAAGGACACGAACATACAGTCCGGAACCGCGTCGGATAACGGACTCCGCAACTCCCTCGATGTGCTGGCCGTCGCTATTGGCGCCACTCACCCGTTGTCCAAGGAGTCGCTCTGAGAGTTCAGCTTCCTCTGATTCTTCGAGTCGCTGCCTCTCCATCGCGATGCGCCTGGCCTCATCATCCCTGAGCCGCAATTCCTCGTACTCCCGCCGACTCAGTATCGGGCGCCTGTCATGCTCCATTCGTTCATCGATTTGACGGGCGAGGAAACTGATAGCCGACGACTGTTCTTGGGTAGTGCGTTCGCTAGTCCGGACTCGGTCAAGAATCTCGGCAAGAATGTCTGAGTCAGATCTTCTCGGCTTGCCTCTCCCACCACTCTGCCGACCGAGCAAGGACACCTCGTCGACCTTCGCCTCGAACGCGGGCCACTCACGTTCGAACACTGCATCCAGTATCGCCTCTGTCAACGGACGCTCGCAGTGGTTGTTGATGCTCGCCATGAGTTCACGGACGTCTTCTTTGTTGCTCGCCAGAGTGTGTTGAAACTCCGAAAGCGGGCCTGTCACATCTGCTGGCGTAATGTCCACTAAGAGTGTGCGCACCCTAGAATCTGTTGCCTTAGCCAACGCTCCAGCCTCGAAATTCAGCCACTCAGCGCTCTGGTTTTCACGAGTAACACAGACGATGGCCTGGCTTGTGTCGCCTAACCGTTTCGATATCTCCGGGCTCCAGCGCGCTCCCTTTTCGATGCTGTTCTTCGACATGAACGGGTCCAGTTCCTGGATCACTTGTCGAAGCCAGGTCTGCAGGAAGTCAGCCAAATGCTTCGCTGGATCGCCTGACCAGCTAACAAAAATCTGCAATTGTATCCACTCCCTGCCTCGCTCTATCCGCACCGGAATTGGCCAATTCTATCGGCGAACTACCTATCGAGGCGTAGGCCACGCCGGTTGGGTAGCACGGGGGTCGCATGGACACTGTCACGGCGGCATCGACGACACTCTAAAACCGGTCTACCTGTGGATTTCTGGTGCCCCCAGTCGGACTCGAACCGACACTTGGCGGATTTTAAGTAAGCACGGTGCGCTATTTCCAGGCTCGCGCCACCAGGGGCAAGGCAGTCACGAACGACGAATCACCGCAGGTCGGAGCACACAACGCCCTAGCGCTGGCTACCGCAGGGCTAGCGCTGAACCACCCCCGAACTACCGCCGTTGGGTAGCACGGGGGTGTACTGGCGCGCGGCCACCACCGGCCCGTAGCCTGGCGTCAACGGGCCGTGCCCGCCCCCGCACACCCCGGCACCCGGTCGGGATCAGCGGCTCGCAGTACCCGCGGTCGTGCCGCGTCGCAGTCACCTCGCAGTACCAGTTCGGTCAGGGACCGGCTCGGAACCAGAGCAGTGCTCGGTTCATCCGCCCGTCGTCTTTCACCGAATTGGAGCACCCAATGAGCACCACCCGTCCCGCCCGCACCGGGCAGTGGAACACCCGCCCGCTGTTCTCGCATCCCGCCCGCCCTGGCGGCACCACCATCGCCGCCGCTCGTTCCGCGCTGTACGCCTGGGGCGGCGACAGCGGCTACAGCACCGAAGGCGACGTGCTGGTCAACAGGACCGCCGACGGCGTAGACCTGAACTCCATCTGGGCGACCGCCGCCAACGCGATGTCGCTCTACAACCGCGAGCGGTCGGCCCTGGCGGCGCTCATCAGCTACCCGACGACCAACGTCGGCGACGCGATCCCCCAGCAGGTCGCCAGCGACAACTTCGAGGTCGCCAGTGAGTTCGGAGAGCCGGAGGGCATCCGCAGCAACCCCAACGCGCTGATCCTCGGCTACGACTTCCAGGACTACGACCTGGCGTCCCGGTTCACGTGGAAGTTCCTGCGGAGTGCCACCGCCCAGCAGGTTCAGGACGCGCTCAACCGCGCGCTCGAGGCCGACAACCGCCTCGTCACCGGGAAGCTGCTGCGCCGCTTGTTCGACCCCACCGAGGGCACCAACGAACACATGCACAGGACTCTCGGTCTGTGGAACGGCACCGACGGCATGACCCCACCCCCGCACGCCGGGCTCGACTTCCCCAGCACGACCAGTCACTACCTCGCCAGCGGCAACGCGGCGGTGGACCCCGGCGACCTGCTGGACGCCATTGATCAGGTCCGCAGCAAGGGCTTCGGCATCAACGTCGGTACGCGGCTGATTGTGCTGTGCCACCCCGCCGAGGCCGAAGAGATCAGCACGTTCCGAGCCGGCCAGGAAGCCAACGGCGTCATCAGCAAGCATGACTTCATCCCGTCGGCCAGCGCCCCGGCCTACCTGACCGCCGAGAACGTCGTCGGGCAGGTCGCGCCCGGTGAGTTCGGCGGGCTGGAGGTACTCGGCAGCTACGGCCCCGCCTGGATCCTGCCCAGCTACTTCGTCCCGCAGGGCTACCTCGCGGTCGTCGCGACGGGCGGGCCGAACAGCTCCCTGAACCCCGTGGCGTTCCGCCAGCACGAGAACCCCGCGTACCAGGGCCTGCGGATGATTCCCGGCCGCGATCAGCGATACCCGTTGCAGGACAGCTTCTTCCAGCGGTCGTTCGGTTGCGGCGTCCGCTACCGCAGCGCGGCGTGCGTGGTCCAGGTGACCCCCGGCTCCGTCTACACCGCGCCCACGTGGGCGTGGAGCTGATGAGCTGGCGTAACGGGGCCTACGGCCCCGTCGAGGACCGCCCCGTCGCCCAGAGCCACCCCGAGGCGGGCGCGTACTCGTGGGGACCGGGGCTGACGCCTCAGGGCCTGGAGGACGCCGCTCCCGCAGACGGCGGGCGGTACCACGGCAAGTCGCCGAAGACGGCCGAGCCGTCCGGTCTGCGCCACCTGGCCGACCGGCTCGCCGAGCGAGGCTGACATGGCCCGGAAGCGCAACCAACGCCGCGACAGGCTGGGTCGCTTCGCGGGCGCGGGGACCAAGGTGTCGGCGTCGGCCAAGGGCGCACGCACCGCGGCCAAGGCCGCGACCAAGACCGGCGCGCGCAAGGTCGCCACGGGCGCGAAGAACAGCTACGTGCAGGGCAGCTTCAGCCGGAACCTGGTCGTGGGCCAGGGCGGCGACTACAAGGGCGTGAAGGCGGGAGTTGAGTTCACGACGCCCAAGGGCCGGGGCGTGCTGGTCAAGGGGATCCTGGGCTATCACGGCAAGCCGGACCGCCGGCTCGACATCACCCCGTCGCTGGACGTCGAGCAGAAGAAGCTCACCGTGAAGGCCCAGCCTCGTCCGCTCTCAAGCCGCCACGCCAGCGCAGGCACGAAGATCCGACGGTAGTGCTTGACCTGCGGCGGGGTGGGCACCAGCACCCCCACCGCACGCGGTAGTAGGCGGGCGGGGCGCACGGCCCGGTC
The DNA here is from genome assembly GCF_047782815.1 of Rhodococcus indonesiensis. Taxonomy (NCBI): domain Bacteria; kingdom Bacillati; phylum Actinomycetota; class Actinomycetes; order Mycobacteriales; family Nocardiaceae; genus Rhodococcus; species Rhodococcus indonesiensis. The sequence continues at coordinate 1,514,855 of NZ_CP180630.1, forward strand.
TAAACGGCCACCCGCACCGCCCCGGCCACCGCACCGCACCACACAGCTTCGTAGGGCAGAGCACGCGAGGACTCGGGAACCTGGGCCCGAGTTGCGATCGTTCGCCACGCCGATCGCCATGCTGCGCCCCCGCTGGTTCCCCTTGCCTTTCCGGTGAGGGCGCAGCTCCAAGCTCCCGCGGATCGTCCATCCCGGCTCCGCGGGGACAAAGCCGTCGGACTGCGAGCATGCTCCGGCGACGGCGAGGGTAAGGCCACAGGTTGACATGCCCCTGGGGTAGCTGCCCACAGAAGACCCCTGAGGATCGGTCACCTCGGGGGTCTTCTGCTGTCGGTAGGTAGCGCTCCTTGACTTGTTTTCGCGGCTACTCGTAGACACCGACCCCACGCGAGGTCGTCAGCGTGGACAGCAGACGCCCGCTCACAATCGTGCAGCTCCGTCAAATTCTGACCAGTCGCATCGAAATCGCTTGCAGTGGAACGCTATACACGGGGCACCACTTGCGCTGTGCTGGCGGGCCATGCCATAGTGGTGCCGTACCCAAGCCGCCCTACGGCGGGGCGGGTGCGGCGAAGGAATCTGAGGAATTGCCGGGACTGTCGGGCAGCCTCGAACGGGCGAGTATCCATCACCGCTCCCGTGGGGTCAGATCTCCCAGCCGGGATTGAAGCAGTAATCCCAGGTTTCCATCGATCACGATGGTCTCCTGGGATCTTGCGTTCCAGGGGACCCCGAACCAGGGAGTACCCATGAGCCAGCAGTGCAGCCAGCGCACAGTCCCGGCACCGAGCCGCCCGGTGCGCCGCGCCCCGATCAACCCCGACGAGCTCTCCAACCTGCCGACCCGCCAGGGGCGCGACGGGGCGGTGCAGTTCTTCCACGAGATCGGGGTTCAGGGCATTACCGACACGCGCATTCGCAACGCCACCGAGAAGGGCGAACTGCGACGCTTCAAGATCGCAGGGCAGAACTGGTACAGCGACCGAGACCTGTGGGACTTCCTGCAGAGTCTGGCGATCGGTGGCCGCGGTGCTCAGACCCGCAAGGGCGGTGTGGCATGAAGCGCGAATACTCTCTGGACGAACTGCGGCTGATGTTCCCCGCCTTGGACGCCCACGAGCGAGGCGACTCAAACGCGATGCGCGGGGTGGGCGACCCGCTCGTGGATCAGATTCGGGCCGTTATGGAACCGTACTTCCTGGAGGATCCGCAGAGGCCACTGTCTCCGGCGGCGAGGGAGTACCCCGCCGTCAGCGACGGTCTCGACCGAGCTCAAACGGTAGCTCTCAGCATCCGCGAACGGTGGGACGGCGTTGAGCGCGGGTCGTTCCAGGACCGTCAGTTGAAGGCACTCTATCGAGGCGGTCAGCCCGTCGGGATCGTGGTGCTGCACTGCCGCGAGTGGACATATGACAGCGCCTACTCGGTTCCGCAGAGCATGGCTGTGATCGTTCCGATCGGCTGGCCGAGAGAGGAAGTCGCTCGCGAGATCGCCCGCGACACATGGGCGTGCTGGCTGTGCGAGCGCGACCAGAACTACAACTGCGAGTCGTTCCTCATGGTGAGCTGCGGTGGCATCGTTCACGTCATGTCCGCGTGCCACCAGTGCAGGCGCGAGCTCGACCTTCCCGGCCTGGACTGGGCGGACCGATGAGGGCGGGGTGGTGTGAGCCGGGGACTGCGATCGTCGCCGGCCCGAGTCTGCCGGAAGCTCCAGACCTGTTCCTCGGCTGGGCGTTCCAGATCAAACGGCGGTGGGGCCGCACCGTCGTCATCGATCAGGACGACCGCGAGTGGGTCGGCGGGGTGACGGTGATCCCGCCAGGGGGATATCGGTTGTGTACGGCGGTGCAGGGCCTGGTGCGCTACCCCGCTGCACGGGTTGTGGGTGGCCTATCGCCGGTGCCTGAGCCTCGCCACATCGGATTTGTATGGCCTACCGGCATACCCGGCAGGGTGGCGGGTAGGTCAAGCCCCGCAATCGAAAAGGACGCGCTCGGCGTTTACCGAACGCGCCCTTCTCGTACGGAGAGCGGAGCCTTCTCCAGCTGACGGAGGCCAGCCCCCTAAGCGTACAGCACTGCCACACAACGAGATTGGATGGAGGTCGCCGGTCTGAGCGCTATTCGGACCGGCGACGTCTCTGCACGAAAGAGACAGCGCTACAACGCATCTCAGAAGTGCTTGCAGTACACTGGTAGTGCCACACAAAGCAAATCCCCGCCGCTGGTAGGGCCAGGGCGGGGATTTGCTTTCAAGTTCCGAGGCTCCCATCTCGGATTCAACCGCTCCCCACGAGAAAGCGACTGAACATGACTCCCCAAGCGAAAGGATCGTCAATGCGTAATACTACCAGCCACACCGGCAAGCAGCAATCACGGAATTCGCAGGATTACAAGCGAATCCGCCCCGACGAGTTCGTCCAGGCCGCGAAAGCGCTTGTCGAGCTCGGATGGCACCCAATCCCGCTTGGTAAAGCCAAAGGGAAGGAACTCCTCGTAGGCGGCGTCACCGGCTACGAGGGCATTGACATCACCGACGAAGACATCTTCCGTGAGTGGGCTGACCGGTGGGCCGCAACCGAAGACGGGCTGAACCTGGCGACGCGGATGCCGGTCGGTGTGATCGCTCTTGACGTGGACTGCTACGGCGACAAGCCTGGTGCCGAGACGATGGCCTCGTGCGTGGACGAGTGGGGTGACCTCCCTCCTACGTGGTCCATCACCGCGAGGTCTGACGGCAGCTCGAAGCTGTTGTATCGAGTCCCCGAGGGCTGGAAAGGCGTAGGCGTTCTTCCCGCCCCGATCGGTAAGAATGGGTCTGGCGTGGAAGTGATTCAGCGCCACCATCGGTACGCGGTTGTGCCGCCGTCGGTCCACGACGTGGGTCCGGTCCGGCTGTTCGACCCGGACGGTGAAGAATGCGATCACCTGCCCACGCCCGACGAGCTGCCGATGCTGCCGGAGGCGTGGTGTGACGGTCTCTACAAGTTCCGCCCGGACGTAACGCGAGACCGTACTGCCGACCCTGACGAGCTGCTGGGGTTATTCCAGGACGGATTGATGACCGATGCTGTCCAGAGGGCGATGCAGAAGGTGCTCGACGCCCTCAGTTCTGGCGCGGGCCGTCACGACGAGATGAACGAACGGTTGTTGGAGTTGCTGCGTCTGGGCTGGGGCGGCGCACCGGGTGTACGGCTTGCTGTCGAGGTCGTTAAGACTGCGTTTGTGCAGGCTCTTGGGGCTGAACGCGGGGTGGCAACGGCGCAGTCGGAGTTCGATCGGTCGCTCAAGGGTGCGGCTGAGATCGTCGCTGCGGCTGGTCCGTCTGTTGCACATGCGTTTCAGCCTGGGGGCGTCTGGCACAGCGATTCCCGGTGGATTCCCGCTGGCGATGGAGGCGGATTGCTCGTGCGCGGTGAGAGCGGATCGGCCGGAGACGACCAGCCGTCGGTCAGACGTTTCGCCACTGTGAGCGCACGTGAGCTGGCGCAGCCGGTTCCACCGATGGAGTGGCTGGTCCGTGGTGTGTGGCCGCGACGGTCGTTCGGACCGATGGGCGGCGAGAAGAAGACGCTCAAGTCGTACAACCTGCTATCGATGAGCGTCGCCGTTGCCAGTGGCGAACCGCTGTTCGGCGAGTTCAAAGTGGAATCTCCGGGGCCGGTCATCTACTACGTGGGTGAGGGCGGACGCGTGCCTTTTCAGCGGCGAGTGCAGGCTATCGCTCGCGCCTACGGCGTAGACCTGGCCGAATTGCCGCTGGACGCGGTGTTCGAAGTGGGGTCTCTGGACAGCCCAGAGTTCACCGACGAGCTCAAGCGCAAACTGGACGAGATTCAGCCCGAGCTGGTCATCCTTGATCCGCTGTATGCGTTCCACCCTGCCGGTGTGGAGGCGCAGAACCTGTACGAGCGCGGCCGGATGCTCGCTCAACTGTCCGCGCTGACGGCGAACGAGACCGCGCTGGTCGTGGCGGATCACTTCCGCAAGACTGGGGCCGCTGACCTGGACCTGGACTCTATCGCGCAGACAGGCATGGGGCAGTGGGCCGACAGCTGGATTCTCCAGAAGCACCGCGTGGACGCCGACCTCGCCAACGGCAAGTATCAGCTTGCGGTGGAGTTCGGGTCGCGGCAGTGGGGCGGCAGCCGCTGGGAACTCGACTGGCAGCTCGCCACCGCCGAGCAGGTCGAGAACGGCGAAGAAGGTAGCGCCGCGATTGGATGGGAGATCCGCCGGGGTGACGGCGATACCGGCGCGGCGAAGAAGGGCCGCGGGCAAAGCAGTTCAGAACGGAAGAGCCAGATTCTCGAGCTCGTGGGAAAGAACCGCCTTGTCTTCACCAAGAACCAACTGGTCGCGGCAGTCGGTGGAAAAAAGGATACGGTCAGAGCCGATATCCAAGAGCTGGAGAACGCTCGACGTTTGGTGGTGAAGGACGCGCCTGCTCTCGAGGGTGGGCGAGAAGTAGTGCGTCAACGGTACGACCTGGGGCCGGGCCTGACGTTCAAAATGAGCTCGGTTGACGAGGATTCCGGCGATGACGACGCCTAGTCAGGCGGTGGGCCGTACCAACCCGGCCCCTGGGGTTGGGGCCATGTTGGGCCATATGGGGCCATGTTGCGTAAAAGTGCAGGCCAGGGGCATAAACCAACTCGGCCCCCAACCCGACCCGACCCGAGAGCCGGGTGTGGGTCGCGGGTGGCCGGGCAACTCAACCCGGCCCCCGCGCACCCTTAGGGCCATGTTGGTTGGGGCCATGTTGCCCAGTGGTGTTGAAAACAAGGAAATTACGCGATCCGTCGAGGAGGAGAAGGCATGGAACTGACGATGAGTTTTCCACCGAAGGGGACGGTCGGTAGGCCCCGTGAAGAGCGAGCGGTGGAAGGCGCGGTGCTGGTGTACCGGGCGGTGGTGGAGTGCTCGGCGGAGGGGAAGCTGCCGAACGTGAGGACTATCTGCGCGCACGCGGGAGTCTCAGCAACAGATCGCGACCCGCGTAGGCACGTGTACTTCTTCCATCTCGGGCGGGACCTGTGCGTGGAGGCCGGGCTGTTATCGGTGGCGTCCCACGGGCGCTCTCGGGTCTATTCGGTAGTGGGGCAGTCGCTTACCGACGTAGAAGTCGCAGAGCGGGTGTCGGGCCTCATCACACCGGAGCGGGTGGCGCTCCCGGCAACGTTCACAACGAAAGGACTGGAAGATGATCGAGAAGAACGAGTTCCCCGATGGTCGGGGCGATAACGAATTCACATGTGGGTCTGAGCACAGCCGTGGTCAGATTGGGGGTCGTAGTGGCTCGGTTGGTGGCTCTGGCAACGGCTCGGAGCCGGCGTCTCTGCCCGGCGAGCCTGCGTCCCGCGCGAGGCGTTGGGCGTGGGTCTACGAGGAGCTGGCCGACCTGCAGAGCGCCGACGCTGACGAGCTGCGCCGTCAGGTCGAGGACGAAGCCGCCCCGCTCGCCCCGCGGCCTACCCCCGAACCCGCCCCGGCGAACGACATCGTCGATCTCGGCCTTATTCCGTACGAGGACGCGTTGGAGCAGGTTCGCCGCACCAGCCCGCCACCGCGCCACCCCCGCGCCCGCAGGCGCGGCAGGTAGGCCATTCGCGCCCGCCCAGCCGTCGCCACATCGGATTAATAGGGCACCGGGCGGGGGCTGGCAGGGGCGCCCTGCAAAGTCAACCGCAGGGGCGACGTACTCGTCAGATTTCGGTCGTCGTGGGGCTGGGCTGGGGCTATAGAAGCTCGTCTCGGGAGCGTCAGTGCAGGTGAAAGCGCTACTCGGACAACATGACTGACGTTTCGACAGAACGTTTGAGCCGGTAGGCTGTGAATGAACGTTGACAGGCAAGGGAGCGAAACTTGACGAATCGCTATGCAATTCGTGAGCAGACCACCGGACGGTTCCAGGCGCGGTGGTACGACGACGGCGGACAGCGCCGCAGCAAGACGTTCGCCACGCGGACCGAGGCCAAGCGGTTCCTGGACAACATCAAGGCCGACCGCAACCGGGGCGACTACATCGACCCCAGCGACGCACGGCGTACCTTCCGCGAGGTGGCCGAGCTGTGGCTGAACAGCCGCAACCTGCGACCCAAGACGGAGCGGTCGTACCGGACGATCCTGGACCAGCGCATCTATCCCACCTTCGCGGATCGGGCCATCGGCAGCATCACCACGATGGACCTGGTCGCGTGGATTACGGATCTGTCGCTGCACGGCAAGCGGGTGGGCCACAGCAACAAGCCCGCCAACGCGGATTCGCCTCGGGCCGAACGAGACGCGCGATACCGAGAGCGAGCCGGCCGAGCTCCCACCGGCAAGCCACTGGCACCGGGAACGGTCCACAACGCGGTGCGAGTAATGCGGCAGGTGCTTGACGCCGCCGTGCGCGCCCGGTACCTGCGCGGCAACCCGGCGCACGGCCTCACCCGCGACGACCTACCCAAGGCGCACCGGGACAACACGGCCACGCCGTACCTGAGCGCGGCCCAGGTGGAGCGGCTGGCCGTGGCGATGGAAGCCGTCAGCGGTGACCCGGCGCTCGGGCTGCTGGTGCGCTTCGCCGCGCAGACGGGGATGCGAGCGGGGGAGTGCTGCGGCCTGCGATGGGAAAACGTAGACCTATTGCGCGGGCGCATCACCGTCGCGGAAAGCATCAGCACCGCCCGCGGTGGCGACTGGTGCGTGGTCCCGCCGAAGAACGGCAAGACGCGCGTGGTCCCTATCCCGCCGCCCTTGCGCGACGCCCTGGCCGACCTGGCGACCGAGCGCGCAGAGGCAGGAGCGTTCGCGCCCCAGTCGTACGTATGGCCCGGACCCACCGGAGCCGACCAGCCGATGAGCTGGGGCCGCGACTTCTACCTGAAGTGGTGGAAGCAAGCCGTCGCCAAGGCGGGGCTGCCCAGCGCACTCCGCTTCCACGACATGCGGCACACCTGCGCGGCGCTGCTCATCGCGGCCAACATTCCCGCCAAGGCCATCCAGGCGCATCTGGGCCACAGCTCGTTCAAGATCACGATGGACACCTACGGGCACCTGTACGAGGACGCCAGCGATACCGTCGCCAACGCGATGAACGCTGCGTTCGCGGCCCCGGCAGCTCCGGAGCCGACGAACGTGCGAGCGATCAGGGGTTAACGGTCACGCCGTGGTTTCCTCCGTCCCGCCGGTCCACTTTCGATAAGCAGACGCGGACCCTTGTCGACCTGGAATCCGTTCGATCTGCTTGCCGTCGATTAAGCGAAGGAAGACCTTCTTTACTGCGTTCTCTGATCCAATTCCGGTCAGACCGCGAAGTGTGCGGTTGTTGATCTCGTCGTGTGTTTCGAGGTATTCCATGCAGATCTCTTCTGGCGAAGCCAGCCGCTCATGTCGAATATTTACGAGCACAGAATTCGGGCGTTCAAGGATTTCAGGCGACTTGAGCTTAAGCGATTTCATCGCATCAAATGCGGTGTTGAGGCCCTCGCCGACGTCCTTGTTTGGTGCATCGGGAAACTTGTTGATGAGTCGCACGATTACGGCATTTCGAGAAAAGCGTTCGTCTAGAATGTTCTCAGGTGTGATGTGTGCGGGGAGTCGGCCGGGGCTCTCCACTTCCACGCGATTATCGAAAATTCGAATATGAATATCGTCAGGAATGCTGTAGTCTCGGTGAATTACGGCATTAGTGATGATTTCATGGATTGCTTCGCGGGGATACTGGATTTCCGACAGGCCGTCCTTGCTGGCGACTTTCGTTTCTTCGACGATGGTCACTACCTGGTCCACTGCGGAGAAAATCTGGTCGTACAAGGCCCCTTCGATCGTAATCGGATCGAACGCGAGGTTCTTTCGTGTGCCCTCCAGATCGGATGTCCTGTAACGGTAGACCTTGATCCCCGACCTTTTTGGTAGCGCGATCTGCGGTTCGTCGGCGAATAGGAGTACGGCCGCGACCGTAGGAAGATCGCCATGAATAAGCATCTGCTTCTTGAACCAGGCCTCAGGAGTATTTGTGTGGATTTGGTGGTTCATAAATCGGCTTGTGGGCGAAGATTCCAGAAGCTCACTGACTGGGTAGCGGACGGTTTCAGATTCAAACGAAGTGATACCTTTTGTCCGCTCAAGGAGCTTGATGTCGTCATCGGAATTTACGGGAATATTCTGCGCTCCGCGCCGCTTGTAGATCTTCCCGTTCGATGCCTTCTTAATCGCGATCGACTTGTCGATTTCGACGTGGAGAACCTTGCCGTAATATCCGTCCGATTCAATGAACTCGTACCGGTGCTCGCCGCCGAGGGGGAAGAGTGTCTCGAAGATCTGGATATGACCGTTCGCATCCTCTTGTGTTTGGAAGCCGCGCCATTCTCGCTTCCGGTTGCCGTCGCTACCCGAGATCTCGGCAATCCCGATGTAGATCTCGCCCCCATCCGCGTTAGCGAATGCCGCAAGTGTCTTGGTGAGGGAGGACGGTGCGATCTCGGTGGCCTTGACGTCTGAGAAGTGTCCCTCCTCGACGCTTAGTACCTTTGCTGCCTCACTCGTGGGGATATTCACGACACGGATGCTCATAAGGCGGAGTCTAAAGTGATGGTGCGACACAACCTGGCGATGGGGCTACAACGGGGCTAAGGCGACCGCCTGAAACAGTATTTCCGCAGGTAGATCGGCTAAACCAGCCACCCAGTAGCGTTCCGCTTCAACGTCTAGAGGCCACGGCATCGGTGACACCGGTGATTGCTGTGGTCTTCACCGGGTTGCCGATCGCGAAGCCACCGAACCCGACACGCACGGCGCTCAGCGCCTCGGCACGGGTGCCTCGCCCAGGGTCCGGCGGGTGACGAACCTCCGCGGCGTCCCCGACAGCGGATCTCTGAACTCCAGCTCTCGCGCGAGCAATTGGAGTGGGAGGGAATGATCGTCCGGGGCTTCGGGCAGTAGGTCGGGATACCAACGGTCGCCCAGGATCCCGGCGCCGAGCGCTGCCAGATGCACCCGCAACTGGTGCATCCGTCCGGTGCGTGGACGCAGAACCGTATGCAGCACAGCACGTCCGGAGGCGCTCACGCCGGTTCCGCGCACCTCGACCGTCGTCTCGGCGTTGGGTTCACGGAAGTTGTCGACGACCACCCGTAACTCGCCGCGTCGCGCCTCGATGTGGTTGCGGTAGACGAAGGGCAGGGCCCGCCCGGTAAGCGCCGGTGCGTCCGGGTCCCACCCGGGCGGTCGCGCCGACACCGCCTCGTAAACCTTGAAGACCCGCCGCTTTTCGAACAGCGACTGGTACGCGCCACGCGTCGCGGGACGGGCCGAGAACATCACCAGGCCGGCGGTCGGCCGGTCCAGTCGATGGATCGGCGTCAGGTCCGGGTTGTCGAGGCGGGTCCGCAACCGGACGAGCGCGGACTCGCGCAGGTATCGCCCGCCGGGGGTGGTCGGGAGGAAGTGCGGCTTGTCGATCACGACGAGGTCGTCGTCGACATGCAGGATCTCCTCGTGGAACGGCATCGGTTCCTCCACCGGCAGATCGCGGTAGTACCAGACGAACCGATGCGTGCCCAGCGCGGTGCCGCGACCGATGGGACTGCCGTCGGCGCCCACGATCTCGCCGGCGTCGAACCGCCGGTACAGGTCGTCGGCGTCCAGGTGGTCGAACCTCGCGACGACGTACGCGGCGATCGTTGCCCACGGTCCGGACGTCGGGACTCGCAGGCGCGTGGGTCCGACCCCGTTCTTGACGGGGAGCGGGGAGGGCATCGGCACGCCCGTCATCATCCCACCGCCTGCCGGTCGGTCCGTGCCGCGGGTCGGGCCGAGACGTGGGCGGCACTGCCTGGCTCACACGCGATCGCCGGGCCCCGCGACGCGGAACCTGGCGATCTGGTGTGACGGTCGATCAGTGGAGCCCGACGACCTCCTGGGCGATGGCGGCCAGGCGGGTCTGGGCGGCCGACACGACACCGTGCCGGTTCTTGTGGGCCTCCTCGTACGCGACGATCGCGCGCACGTCGGCCGGTTCGGTCAGTTCCTTGACCTCGGCGACCGCCTGGGAGACATTGAGGCTGTCGTAGTCGGCGATCGGAAGTTCCTCGGCGGAGAGGATGCCGGTGGCGCTGCGCGCCGTGTGGATCGCCTGGGCAGTTCCGTCCGCACCTTCGCGGCGGGTGATCCGTTCGGCGGTCTCGAGCGCCGCGTCCCGGCTGGCCGTCAGGGTCTTGGTGGCGACGTCACCGGCATGCGCGCCACGGGCCAGCAATGAACCCAGGGCGGGTCGCGTGGAGCGGGCGGCGTCGATCGCGCGGTCGATGCCGCGCGTGGACCACATCACCGGGATGTTGACGATCCGCACCGCCGCGCCGGCGGCCGCCTGCAGCGGGGTCCGTCGCAGCGCGGCGGGCCCGCCGAGGGCATCCTCGGCCAGAACGGTCGTCAACCACTCCACAGTTGCGCTGTGGGCGGTGATCAGACGATCGGCCAGGCCGACGACCGCGGGGGTCTGGGCGGCCGTGGCGAGGGCCTTGAGGTAGCGGGCGCGGTCGAGAAGCTGGTGCTCGAGCGCGAGGTCGCCCAGGAGCGCCTCCTCGAACGGCTGGGCCTGTTCGACCATGGCCTTCACCGCGGCGGCGGCGCGGCCGACGAACGGGCCGATGACGTCGGGCAGGCCGCCCAGCTCGCGGATGGTGCGCTCGATGGCTTCGGCGCGGTCGCGGCCGTTGGCGGCGTTCTCGGTCAGTTCGCGGCGGACGGCCTCGGTGCGGGCCTGGGCGATCCGGGTCTCGGCGACCTGGATCTCGGTGTTGGTCAGGTCGAGCAGTGCTCGCAGCTGGGTGAGCAGCGTGGCGGTGTCGGTCTTGGTCATCGTGCGTTCGCTCCTTCGGTCGATGTCATCGATGGGGCTCACCGACGTGACACGAATCGGCTACCCGACCCCTACCGGCGGGTAACGCGCTGTGAGGGAGAACACACTCGAAGGGCGCATGGCCTGCGGGGTGTCCGAGTCGTGCGCCGACGGTAGGGAGGGCCGATCAGGCCGCGCGCGACAGCACCGCGACCAGGAACCCGGACCGGTCGGTGAACGGCCGCAGATCCCAGGTCGAGAGCTTCAGATCTACCGCGAGACCGTGGGCCGCGGCGTCGGCGAAGAACTGCGGGAACTCGTAGCCCCGGTCCGCGCCGAATCCCACGACCGCCCGGCCCGTCGGGGCGAGATGACGGGCAAATCCCGCCAGTACCGCGCCACGAGTGGAGGGCGCCAGGAAAGTCATCACGTTGCCCGCGCAGACGATGACGTCGAAATCCGCCGCGACACCGCGGGCCGGCAGATCCAGTTCGGCGAGGTCGCCGACGAGCCAGGTGGGGCCGGGATGGTCCTGTTCCGCAGCGGCGATCAGGACCGGATCGACGTCGACGCCGACCACCGCGTGACCGGCTCGGTGCAGATAGCCACCGATCCGTCCCGGGCCGCAGCCTGCGTCGAGGACTCGCCCGCCGCGGTCGAGCATGGCATCGACCAGTCGGGCTTCGCCGGCGATGTCCTTACCCTCGGCCGCCATCTTCCGGAACCGCTCGACGTACCAGGTGGAATGCGCGGGGTCGGCCGCGGTGATCTCTTCCCACTGGCTGGGGATGCGATCGCTCATCGTCGTTCCTCCTCGATTCGGCCGTGCGGCGGGCCGCGGTCCCCAGCGGCGCGGGTCGCAGTCACCGTATGCGGTCACCTTAGGCACCCGGGGTGCCGGGCTGTCGAGCGCACCTGCGGGCGTCCCGGCCGCGCAGGCCCGTCCGATGCCTGGTCTCCCGGTTGACATCCATGTGTCCGAAGGCGAACGTGCAGTGGACGAGTCCGGCGGCGCGGCGCGGGTGCGCGAGCCCGGCTCACCTATCCTCCCTGCAGAGGAGTGCGATGTGATGTCCGACTCCGGGCCCGGCGAGCCTCGCCGATATCGCAGGGGCCCCACCCACCGCGTCGAGAACGTCGTGATGAGCGCCCTGGTGCGGGCCGGCATCGTTCCGCATTCGTACCTGCTGACCACCCGAGGCCGTCGCACCGGCCGCACGCGCGCCAACCCTGTCACCGTCGTCGAGCATGCAGGCCGGCGCTGGCTGGTGGCGCCCTACGGTGTGGTGCCGTGGGTGCTCAACGCGCGCGCTGCCGGCCGCGTAGGCCTGACCCGCCGCTTCCGCACCTGCCGCTACACGGTCCGGGAGGTGCCGGCGCACGAGGCCGCGCCGGTCCTGCGGAAGTACGTCCGCGTCGCGTCCGCCACCCGGGACTACTTCCGGGCCGGCAAGGATGCCTCGACGGAGGAATTCGAGGCGGAGGCCGACCGCCACCCGGTGTTCGAACTCACCCCCGATCGCACGCCCGGGAACTGAGTGCTCGGGTGCGGTGCGGCGGGTAGACGAGTCGGTCGGCGAGAAATCCGACGGGAACTCGGACTCCGCCCCCGTGCCTGTTATTCGTTCGTGACCGAATGTTGCCGTTCGGTGATCTGAGTGACGGTGGGAACGTCACCCGAAGGGGGAATGCTCGTGCACGGCAGGCTCACGAGCATCAGCAGCAACGGTCGGGCGAGGGCCGTGCGGTGCGCACGAGGTTGGGACGTGACCATGGCGAGCACACCGGCATCCCCCGAGATCTCCGGCGAACGGGCCGCGTCGCTCGTCGAGAGCCCGAAAGTCGGGTGGATCCTGCTCACGCTCTTCGGCGTCGGTGGGGGACTGGTAGCGGCGTCCATCGCCGGATCGCTTCTGATCGGGCTCTCGGTGGTGGTGCTCGTCGGCGGTCTGGCCGCGGTGCTCGTCGCCGCCGTCTGATCCCGGTCCCGGCTGGGGAAGGCCGGGACCGGTCCCTGGCCCGCCTTTGCGGAGCAGGACGGGCGTGCGACGCTGGGCTCATGGTGTTCGTCCTCGCCGACCCCACCCGGCCCGCGGTTCCCGAGACCGTCGGTTTGCAGGTGACGCCCTTCTACGCGCCGGTGCGCCGGCTCGACTCGGGCGCGCTGGCGGCGGTGGAGGTCCAGTTGCGTGGCCCCGCGGGAGGACCGCTCGCCACCGCAGAGTCGCTGCGGGCGGCGGCACGGACGATGAGCGAGAAGCGGCACCTCGACCGCCTCAAGTGGTCCGTCGCGCAGTCGAGACCGATCCGGAACGTTCCCGCGCTGGTGGCGATGGACCTCGAATCGGTCGAGACCCTGGACGTCCCCGACGCGGAGGGGTTGCGGCGCGACGTCGTGGTGATCACCGAGGAGTCCTTGATCGCCAATCCGTCGCGGACGTTGCGTGCGGTGGCCGACGCCCGTCGCAGCGGCAAGGTCGTCGCGGTCGACGACGTCGGGTCGCGGCCGCAGTCCCTGGCCCTGCTGCCGCTCGTCGAACCGGACGTGATCGTCCTGGCCCCGCGGCTGTCGGCTCGTCGCGCGGACGACGCCACGGCCCGTGCCGCGCACGCCGTGGCCGCGCAGGTCGAACGGACCGGTGCGCTCGTGATCGCGGACGGCGTCGACTCGGAACCGTGCCGGCGACGGGCCCTTGCGCTCGGGGCCACCTACGGGCTCGGGGCGCTCTATCCCGCAGTCGACGCCCCGGAACAGCTCGCGGAAGAGAAGGTCGATCCCTTCCCGTCCACCCCCGTCCGCAGCGACCTCGCCGCGGAGGCGAGCACACCCTTCGCGATCGCCACGGAAGGGCGCCGGCCCGTGCACAGCCTCAAGCGCCTCCTGGTCGCGATGAGCACCAGTCTCGAGCAGCAGGCCGGGGCCGCGGGGCCGGAGACCATCGTGCTCGGCACGTTCCAGTACGCGCGGAACTTCACTGAGCGCACCCGTGCCCGCTGGCAGTACATGGCGGAGCGGATCGCGTACGCCGGCGTGTACGGCGTGGGCCTCGGCCCCTGTGCGGAGGCGGGCATCCACCACGCGTCGCTCGACCCGGACGACCCCCTGGTCGAGGAGTGGAACGTCGTCGTCCTCGGCCCGTACTTCGCGTGCGTCCTGTCGGCCGTGGACCTGCATCGGGGCACCGACGACCTCGATCGCGAGTTCGACTACGTCGTCTCGTACGACCGCGGCACCGTGGTGCGATGTGCCCGTTCGATCCTGGACCGGTTCACCTCGGCGTAGGACGGCTCGGCGCGGGATCGACGAGGACCCCCGGGTTCAGAATGCCCGCCGGGTCGAGAACGGACTTGGCCGCCTGCAGAACCGCGGCGAACGGGTCGGGACGTTGGCGGTCGTACCAGGGCCGGTGATCCCGGCCGATCGCGTGGTGGTGGGTGATCGTGCCGCCGGCGGTCAGCAGCGCCTCCGACACGGCGGCCTTGATGTCGTCCCACTGCGCCATCGTGCTGCCCCACCGGCCCGCGGCGTAGATGCCGAAGTAGGGGGCGGGGCCGTCCGGGTACACGTGGCTGAACCGGCATGCGACCACCCCCGTCGCGCCCGCCCGGCGCAGTGCCTCGTTCGCGGCGTCGTGCACCGCCTCCCGCAGGGTGTCGAATACGTCCCAGGTACAGGAGGTTTCGAAGGTCTCGACGATCATCGACCGGGCGGCCAGGGCGTCGCGCAGGTACGGCATGCGCAGGAACGACGACCGCCACCGCCCCGCGACGTCCGTGTCGGTCCCGTCCCCGGACGAGTGCCGCGGCGGTTCCGGCAGCGTGCCGCCGTGCTCGCGGCACAGGTCGACTGCGCGGTCCGACCACGCGTCCACGGGGTGATCGGCGGACTCGAAGGCGAGCAGGAGGACACCGCCGGGGGACGCCGTGCCCGCGTTGACGAACGCCTCGACGGGGTCCAGCAGCCGGCAGTTGGCGGGCTGCAGCCCCGACTGGGCGACGGCGCGCGTCGCGGCGACCGCCGCGCCGTAGTCGGCGAAGTGCACCGAGGCGTCGGCTCGCCACCGGGGGCGAGGCTGCAGCCGCATCCAGGCCTCGGTCACGATTCCGAGCGTCCCCTCGGAGCCGAGAAACAGGCGATCCGGTGACGGACCCGCTCCCGATCCGGGCAGGCGCCGCGACTCGCACGTGCCCGCGGGGGTGACGATCCGCATCGACTCGACCAGATCGTCGATGTGGGTGTACCCGGTCGCGAAGTGACCTCCCGAACGCGTCGCCAGCCAGCCACCCAGGGTGGAGAACTCGAAGGACTGCGGGAAGTGGCGCAGCGTCAGACCGGACGGGCGCAGGCCGTCCTCGAGCGCCGGGCCCAGGGTGCCCGCCCCGATGCGGGCCGCCCGGCTCGTGGGGTCGATCTCCCGAACCCCCTCGAGGCCGGTGAGATCCAGGCTCACCACACCGGCGAAGTCGCCGTCCAGTCGCGGCTCGACACCGCCGACGACGGAGCTGCCGCCGCCGAACGGGATCACCGCGACGCGCGCCCGGGCACACCAGTCCAGCACGTCCACGATCTCGGTTTCGCTGCTCGGCCGCACGACGAGGTCGGGCGGATGGCGCAGGTCGCCGAGCAGATTCCGGACCACGTCCCGGAACGCGCGGCCGTGGGTATGGGCAGCCCGGTCCACCGGGTCGGAGGAACACAGCGGTGCAAGGGAATCGGGCGCGGCGATGCGCGCGGGCGGCAGTCCGAGCGACCGGACGTCGGGTGGTGGGTGGTCCGTCAGGTCGGCGCCGGGCAACAGGGCCGAGGCACGTGCGATCAGCTCCTGCAGTTCCGCGCCGCGTACCGCGTCCTCGACGGTGCCCCAGCCCCACCACGAACGCGTCCGCGTCATGACGCCCGCATCGCGGTACGCGGTCTCACGACGTGGCCTCGGGCGCCGACAGCACGAGGTCGGCGGTGGTGGTGAAGCCCACGGGTCCGCGCGGAGCCCGTCCGGAACGTTCCAGCATCAGATGCGCGGCCCGGCCGGCCAGGCGCAGCGTCGCGATCTGATTGCCGAAGAACGGGCCGGTCGCGCGGGTCCACTCGACCGGCACCGGGGGCACCTCCGACACCCGACCGAGCACGAAGCGCACAGCCCGTTCCATCGCCCGGCTCCACGAGATGCGGAACACCACCCGGACCGCGGCGGGCACATAGTTGTGCAAGGGCGAGCAGGTCAGCTGGTACACCCGGGTCGACATCGGATCCGGGAACCACGCCTGCGCGACGTAGGCGTGGTGCACGTCGCCCGAGAGCACGCAGATCGTGGCGGGCGGACGGCCGGACGGTCCGGTGCAACGGCCCCGGCCGATATCCGCGAAGAGCCGGCCGAGCCGGTCGAACGAGTCGCGGAAGGCCGCCCAGTGTTCGAGGTCCGCGCCGCGGCGGACGATCTCCGCCCAGCGGGCGACCCGTTTTCCGCGCACTCCCGCGGCGAGCCGTTCGTCCCAGGACTCGAGGTCGTGCAGCGCCCGCGGCAGCAGCCACGGCAGTGACGTCCCGACGAGCAGGTGGTCGTAGTCGCCCTGCGTCTGCCGCTCGATCCAGGAGAACTCCGGCTCCGAGACCATCTCGCGACGGCCACCGGCCAGGATCCGGCCGCAGCGCGAGTCGATCACCAGCAACCGGACGTTTCCGAGGTCGCGCCGGAAGGACCACTGGGTGCCCTTCGCGCCGTCGGCCTCCTCGTCCGCGGCCGACGCGAACTCCCGCAGCAGCGGCTCGGCATCCCCGTCGCACTTGCGGACGCGCTGGTACAGCTCGTTGCCCGCGAGTTCGGCGGGGTCGAGGTTGCCGAGGTGCTGGTACACCCAGTACGACGCGAGCGCGCCGACGATGCGTTCCTCCCACCACGAGGTGGCTTCGACCTGGTCGCGCCAGGACTGCGAGGTGTTCCAGTCGTCGTGCACGTCGTGGTCGTCGAAGATCATCGAGGTGGGGACGGTGGACAGCAGCCAGCGCACGTGGGGATCGGACCACGACTCGGCGTAGAGCCAGGTGTACTCCTCGTAGTTGCGGACCTGCGGGCCGGGAGGCTCGTCCAGGTCGTGGTGCTCGCGGAGCCGCGCGAGGGTCTGCTCGGACAGTTCGTCGGCGTAGACCTGGTCGCCGAGGAGCAGCAGCGCGTCGGGCCAGCGGTCCGGTGCCCGGGTCGTCATGCGCTGCGCGTACGCGTCGAGCGCGTCGGCGCCGAGCTTGTCGTCGTTCTCGGTGGCGGCCGTGGTGGCGAACCGGCACGAACCGAAGATCAGTTCGAGGGGGCGGCCGGTGCCGAGGGTGCGGACGACGGACGCCGGGAAGTCGGGAGGCGGCCAGACCGGATGTCCGTCGAGGCGGACCTCGTACGGAGTGGTCGAGCCGGGCTCGAGGTCGTCGATCACCACCAGTGCGTAGTGATGACCGGCAACGGTCCAGGTGTGCTCCCGGTGGCCGAGGATCTCGACGGTGCACGGTCCGGACGTCTCGACCCACACGGTGGCGTCGTGACGACCGACGTGCCGCAGGACCGGACCCAGGACGAGTTCTGTCATGGCGCCACCTACATCGGAATTCGGCTCGGCGTTACAGCCATGCGCACGAGCCTACTGGTGCATGGGTCTGCGCGGTCCGGCTCGGCCGATTCGTCGTGGGGGGTGGTGCCGGGTGCCGATGCGGAGGATCGTGTGGGATGCCGGGTGACCGGCGGACGAGAGCACCGCAAGGGGAACGGAGCGAAGCAGTTGAGTACTCAGCGCAGGTCCGAGGACCCACTGGAGAACATCGACGAGGATACGAAGCGTCGGGCGTCGGAGCAGGCGGAGGAGATGCAGCGCCGGTACGAGCCGGGCGCGCGCCCCACGGTGACGCTGCCCGGAACCGGGGGAACGGTGTCGGGCACGGCGTTCGCCGACCTGGTCGAGTCGGGGACCGACGAGGTCGACGAGGAGGGCGACACCGCCTCCGGTCGTTGAGCCCGCGCCGCGGGCGCCGAGCCCGGTCACGTCCGGGCGAGCAGGGCGTCCAGTGCCGCGTAACTCTGGCCGAGACCCTCGGCCATGCCGGAGTTCAGCATGCCGTCGCGTTCCTCGGAGGTGTGGAACTGCGAGACGGTGACCACGCGGGTGCGGCCGTCGTCGAGGTCTTCGAACGTCGCGGTGTCGATGGCGACGTACGCCGGCATGCCGTCCCACTCGAAGGACTGGACGATGCGGTCCTTGGGGGTGATCTCCCGGAATCGTCCTTCGAATCCGTGGGTTTCGCCGTCGCTGTGCTCGACGAACCGCCAGTGTCCACCCCGTTCGAACTCGAAGCGTTCGACGTCGAGGCGGTTGCCCCGGCCCCACCATTGGGCGAGTAGCTCGGGGTCGGTGTAGGCGGCCCAGACGCGGTCGCGGTCGGCGTCGAAGACGCGCTCGACCCGGATCTCCCGCTCGTGAGGAGTCGTGACGGTAAGCGGGGCAGAGGGATTCGTGGTTGTCATGACTTTCCTTTCGTTCGGTCGAGGAACTCCGCAAGGCGGTCCATGCGGCCCTCGATCATCTGCTGGTGGTCGCGGATCCAGTCCGCTTCGTGCTCGAGCCGGTTGGTGCCGAGCCGGCAGTGGCGCACGCGGCCCTTCTTCTCGGTGACGACGAGACCTGCCTCCTCGAGAAGCCGGACGTGTTTGGTGATCCCGGTCGGTGTCATCCGGTACCGGGCGGCCAGGTCGCTGATCGAGGCCGGTCCGGCGCGCAGGTCCTGGAGGATCCCGCGCCGGGTCGGGTCCGACAGCGCCGCGAACGTGGCATCGAGACTCGAATACTGAACCATCAGGTTCAGTGTTGCAGGGCGGCGGAGCACTGTCAACGGTCCCGGCGGGCCGATACTGTGCAGTTCATGCCGAAGTCCTTCGCGTTCACCACCGAACTGGACCACCACGTCCGGGACGTGCACGCGGTCCTGACCGACGAGCGGTACTGGCTCGACCGGGTGGCGGACCGGGCGAGCGCCACCGCGATCGTCGAGGAACCGCACGGTCCGGGCAGCGTGCGGGTGACCGTCACGGACCGGTCCGAACCGTCGGAGCTGCCATCGATCGTGCGCGGCATGCTGCCCGGGCCGCTGATCGTCGAGCGCACCGACGAATGGGGTCCGCTGGTCGACGACGTGGCCGAGGGGCTGCTGTCCGGAGGAGCCACCGGCCTGCCCGTCGCCCTCGAAGGACGATCCCGGCTGCGGACGAGCCGGACCGGTGGGACGTACGTCGACGTGCAGGGGCAGGTCGTCGTCCGGATCCCGCTCCTCGGCGGCCGAATCGAGTCGATGGTGCACGGGATGGTCCGGCAGATCGTCGAGCACGATCGGATCGCGATCGCGGCGTGGCTGTCGCGCTGACCTGCCCCGACCCGTTCGGCAGCGCGTGACGCGCGGCCGCCGCGGCGAGCGCTGTCGCCGGGGTGTGATAAGCCGGTGCAGGACCGGAACACATCGAGCGACGAGGGGACCCGCGTGCTGACGCTGCACCGCGCCGAGCGCGCCGACACCCTGGCCGCCGCGCTCGCCCAGCTGCTCGTCGTGCCCCTCCCCGACCCGTTCGCCCGCGAGATCGTCGCCGTCCCCGCCAAGGGGGTCGAGCGGTGGTTGACGCAGCGACTGTCGACGGTGCTCGGTGGCACCTGCGGTGACGGTGTCGCCGCCAACATCGACCACCCGTCGCCGGCACGGCTGGTGGACGAGGCGCTGGCCGCCGCCACCGGCCGGACGGCGGCGGACGACCCGTGGCATCCCGACCGGATGCTGTGGACGCTGCTCGACGTCGTCGACGACTGCCTCGACGAGCCGTGGTGCACCGTCCTCGCTCGGCACCTCGGCCGCGACGGCGTCGATCACCGCACCGGCCGTCGCTACGCCACCGCCGCCCACCTGGCCGGCCTGTTCCGCAGCTACGCGACGCAACGCCCGGAGATGCTCGTCGACTGGGCCGCCGGCCGCGACACGGACGGCACCGGCCACGGGCTCGCCGAACACCTCCTGTGGCAGGCCCAGCTGTGGCGGCGGCTGCGCGCGCGCCTCGGTGACGACAGCCCCGCGGAGCGGCTCACCGCCGCCTGCACGCGACTGCGCGCCGAGCCGGAGCTCGTGGACTGGCCGGCACGGCTGTCGCTGTTCGGCCCCACCCGGCTCACCGCGGCCCAGTGTGCGGTGCTGTCCGCGGTCGCCGCGAACCGCGATGTGCACCTGTGGATTCCGCATCCGAGTCCGGCCATGTGGGAGGGACAGGCGACCGCGGCGCCGGTGCGTCGTCGCGCCGACGACCGCAGTGCCCTCGCGGTGCAGCACCCCCTCCTGGCGAGCCTGGCCCGGGACGTGCGCGAACTACGCGCGCACCTGGCCGGTCCCGGAGTCGCCGACGTGCACCACCCCGGCGGGACCGGCCCGGACACGCTCCTGGGCCGCCTGCAGGACGACCTCCGAGCCGACCGCCCCCCGGCCCCTTCCGCGGCCGCCGACGGCACGATTCGCATCCACGCCTGTCACGGTCCGGCGCGGCAGGTGGAGGTGCTGCGCGAGTGCCTGCTGCACCTGTTCGCGGACGATCCGAGTCTCGAACCCCGCGACGTGCTCGTCATGTGCCCGGACGTGGAGACCTACGCGCCGCTCGTGCAGGCCGCGTTCGGCCAGGGCGCCGCCGCCCGGCTCGACACCTCCGGGCACCCGGGACACCGACTGCGGGTGCGCCTCGCCGACCGCGGCCTGCGCCGCACCAACCCGGTGCTGGCGGTCGTGGCGACGCTCGTGGGTCTCGCCGACGCGCGGGTGACCGCCAGCGAGGTCCTCGACCTCGCCGGCGCCGCGCCGGTGCGCCGGCGATTCGGCTTCGTCGACGACGACCTCGAACGGCTGCAGGAATGGACCGCCGCCGCCGGCGCCAGATGGGGCATCGGCAGAGGACAGCGAAACACCTTCGGCCTCGGGGACTTCCCGCAGAACACGTTCGGCACGGCCCTGGACCGGATCCTCCTCGGCGCGGCCGCCGACGAGTCGCAGAGCGAGTGGCTCGGACTCACGCTCCCGCTCGACGACGTCGAGAGCAACGACATCGACCTGACGGGACGGTTCGCCGAGTACATCGACCGGCTCACGGTGGCACTGCACGGCCTGCGCGGTCCCCAGCCGGCCGCGCAGTGGGCCGACGCCCTCACCCGCGCACTGGATCTGCTGACCGATGTCGATCCCGCCGACGCCTGGCAGCTCGCCCAGGCCCACCGGGAACTCGCGGCCGCCGTCGAGCACGCCGGGCCGGCGCCGCTGCGGCTGGCCGATGTGCGGGCCATGCTGACGGCCCGGCTCGCGGCCCGCCCGACGCGCGCGAACTTCCGGACCGGCGAGCTGACCGTGTGCACGATGGTGCCGATGCGGTCGGTGCCGCACCGGGTCGTGGTCCTGCTCGGCCTCGACGACGACAACTTCCCCCGCTCCGCGCACATCGACGGTGACGACGTGCTGGCAGTGAATCCGTGCCTGGGGGAACGTGATCCGCGCAGCGAGGATCGGCAGTTGCTGCTCGACGCCGTCATGTCGGCGGGGGAGACGCTGCTGCTGTTCTACACCGGTGCGGACCCGGTCACCGGTGCCCGCCGCCCCCCGGCGATCCCGCTCAGCGAACTGCGCGACGTGGTCGAGACGATGGTCGGTCCCGACGGCATGGCCGACGTCCTCACCCGGCATCCGTTGCAGCCGTTCGATCCGCGCAACTTCCGGCCCGATCGCCCGCTGAGCTTCGACCGGGCCGCACTCGCGGGAGCGCGTGCCGCGCAGCATCCGGCGAAGCAGCGTCCCGGCCTGCTGCAGCGGCCGCTCGCGCCTGCCGCACGCACCGACGTCGACCTCGCCGACCTCGTCGCGTTCGTCACCCACCCCACCCAGGCGTTCCTGCGGCAGCGCCTCGGGGTGCGGGTGCCCGACCGCGACGAGGACATCGCCGACGCCCTCGATGTCGGCCTCGACCCGCTCGCCCGGTGGGATCTCGGCGACCGCATGCTCGAGGCGCTGCTCGCGGGCACGGACCCCGCGGACTTCCGGGCCGCCGAATGGCGGCGCGGCACCCTGCCGCCGTACCGGCTCGGTGAACTCGCGCTCGACGACGTCGCCGCCACCGTGGACACCCTGGTGGCGGTGTGCCGGCCGATCTACACCGGACCGGCCGACACCGTCGACGTGAACGTCGACCTCGGCGACGGCCGGCGCCTGACCGGTACGGTCGGCGGCGTCCACGGCGCCGTCGTCGCCCGCAGCACCTTCTCCCGCCTGGCGCCGAAACACCGCCTCATCGCCTGGGTGCACCTGCTCGCCGTCGCCGCGTCGGACCGGCCGGGACAGTGGCAGGCGATCACCACCGGCCGTGGGCGGTTCCGCAGCACCCCGGCCTGGCGGTCCACGATCAACGCCCCGGCCGACGCCGTGGAGCAGCTCGCCCGGCTCGTGGACCTGCGCGACCGCGGGTTGCACGAACCGCTGCCGATCGCCACCGTCGCCGCCGCGGAGTACGCCGAGCGCCGCCACCGCGGCGACTCCGTCGAGATGGGACTCGACGCCGCCGCCCAGGAGTTCGGCTCCACCTACGGCGAACGTACCGACCGCCACCTCACCTACCTGCACGGCCCCGGGGTGGCGCTGCGGGACCTGACGGCCGTCGCCGCCCGTGACGACGAGCAGACGTGGCACGGCGAGCCGACCCGTTTCGGCGCTCTCGCGCGCCGCCTCTGGGAGCCCTTGCTGTCCAACGAGATCCAGGGGCGCCCGTGACCCGAACCGTGTCCGAGTTCGACCTGCTGGGAACGCTCCCCACGGGCACCACCGTGCTCGAGGCCAGCGCGGGAACCGGCAAGACCTACGCCCTCGTCGGCCTGGCCACCCGGTTCGTCGCCGAGGGCACAGCGGAGTTGTCGCAGCTGCTGCTGGTGACGTTCAGCCGCGCCGCGACGCAGGAACTGCGCGAACGCACCCGGGACCGGTTCGCCGCCGCCGCGCGGGCGCTGGCCGACCCGGACTCCGCCCGCCGCCATCCCGACGAGCTGATCCGGCACCTCGCGGACGGCGACGTGACCACGCACCGGCGCCGGCTGCTGCGCGCCCTGTCCGACTTCGATGCCGCCACCATCGCCACCACGCACGGGTTCTGTCAGCGCATGCTCGACGAACTCGGCATCGCCGGCGAACGCGATTCCGCCGCGGTACTCGTCGAGGACGTCGACGACCTGACCGCCGAGGTCGTCGCAGACCTGTACCTGCGCCGGTACGGCCGCGCCGATGCGGCACCGATCTCGCACGCGGAGGCCGCGGAAGCCGCGCGTGCCGCAATCTTCGACCCGCAGGCCACGCTCGCCCCCGAGGGCGCCGACGGCACGCCCGCGGGCGAACGCGTCGAGTTCGCCCGGGCCGTGCGGGCCGAGGTCGACCGCCGCAAACGCCTCGCGGGTCTGCGGGACTACGACGATCAGCTCTCGCTGCTCCACGCGGTGCTGACCGATCCCGAGCACGGCGAGGCCGCGTGCCACCGCATCGGCTCCCGGTTCCGGGTCGTGCTCGTCGACGAATTCCAGGACACCGACCCGTTGCAGTGGGAGATCCTGCGCAGCGCCTTCCACCGCCGCACGACCCTCGTCCTCGTCGGCGACCCGAAACAGGCCATCTACGCGTTCCGCGGCGCCGAGGTGCTCAGTTACCTCGGCGCAATGGAGTTCGCCGACGAGCACCAGGAACTGGTCCGCAACTGGCGCAGCGACGGGAACCTGCTCGCGGCCCTCGATCACCTGTACGGCGGTGCGGCCCTGGGGGACCCGCGGATCGTCGCGCATCGGGTCGAGGCCGCGCAGCCGCCGTCCCGGATCGCCGGGGCAGTGCCGCTGCGGCTGCGGCACCTGCCGCGCGCCGGGGCCGGCCCGTGCGGCGCATCCGGTTTCCCGAAGGCCCCGGCGTTGCAGGCACGGGTGGCACGCGACGTCGCGGCCGACATCGCGGCGCTGCTCGGGGGCGAGGTCACGGTCGACCTCGGCGGCGGCCGGCGATCCGTCGAACCCGGCGACGTCGCAGTCCTGGTCCGGACCAACGCGCAGGTCGCCCTCGTGCACCGTGCCCTCACCGGCGCCGGGATCCCGGCCGTGCTCGCGGGAGGAACCAGCGTCTTCGCGACCCCCGCCGCGCAGGAATGGCTCCGGGTGCTGCAGGCGCTCGAGCAGCCGCACCGCCCCGACCGGGTACGTCTGGCCGCCCTGACCTCCCTGATGGGGCACACCGCCGTGGATGTCGACACCCGGGGCGACGAGCTCGTGGCCGCGCTCGGCACCCTGCTGCGCGAGCTGGACCTCGTGTTCGAGCGATCCGGCTTCGCCGCCCTCTTCGAGCGCCTCGCCGCGTCCTGCGCCCTCGAGCCGCGGCTGCTGGGCTGGCCGGGCGGTGAACGGGAACTGACCGATCTGCGGCACCTCGCGCAGCTGCTCGACGAGACCGCGGCGGCCGGGGCGCTCGGTGTCACCGCCCTGACCCGCTGGCTGACCGAACGGATCGCCGAGGCGGGCACGGCCCGCGCCGACCGCAGCCGCCGGCTCGACAGCGACGCCGCCGCGGTACAGGTGCTGACCGTCCACGCCAGCAAGGGACTCGAATTTCCCGTGGTCTACGTGCCGTTCGCGTGGGAGTCGGGCGTGCGGCCGAAACCCGAGCGGCTCCTGCTCCACGACGACTCCGGGCGCCGGATCCTCGACGTCGGCGGGGAGGGCAGCCCCGGGTACGGCGACCGTCGCCGGCGCCACGACGACGAGGTGGCCGGGGAGGAACTGCGGCTGCTGTACGTCGCGCTGACCCGCGCACGCTGTCACCTGGTGCTGTGGTGGGCGCCCGGGTACGGCACCCCCGGTGCCCCGCTGCACCGCCTGCTGTTCGGCCGGGCACCCGGCACGTCCGACATCGCTCCCAAGGCACGCGTGCCCGAGGACCCGATCGTGGCGCAGCAACTCGACGCGTGGGCCGACCGCGCTGCCGGATCGGTGTCCGTCGAGGCCGTCGGATCGGCGCCGATCCCCACCGTCACGTGGGTGCGTCCGCGTGAGACCGTCGTGGACCTCGAGGCGGCACGCTTCGACCGCGAGCTCGACGACGCCTGGCGGCGCACCTCGTACACCGCCCTCACCGCCGCTGCCCACGACGAACCCCAGGTGCGTGCGGAGACGGAGCAGCCGGTGCGCGTCGACGAACCGGAGGAACCGCCGCTGCTGCCGGCCGACGTGCCGAGTGACGGCATCGGGTCCCCGATGAACGCCCTGCCCGGCGGGGCGGTGTTCGGCACACTCGTGCACGCGGTGCTCGAGGTCGTCGACACCGCTGCCGCCGACCTCGGCGCGGAACTGCTGCGCTGTTGCCGCGACACCGTCGCCGAACAGTTCTCCGACGTCGACCCCGAAGAGCTGGCGACGGCACTGCTGCCGGTCCTGCGTACCCCGCTCGGCGGGGACGCGGGCACTCTCGCCGACATCGCCCCGGCCGACCGCCTCGCCGAACTCGACTTCGAGCTGCCCCTCGCCGGTGGGGACGATCCGGTCGCCACCACCGTCACCCTCGACGGTGTCGCCCGGTTGCTGCGTGCGCACCTGCCCGCCGACGACCCGTTCGTCTCCTACGCCGATCTCGTCGCAACTCTCGAGCCCACCCCGCTGCGCGGCTATCTCACCGGCAGCATCGATTCGGTGCTGCGGATCCACGGCACCGAGCCGCGGTTCGTGATCGTCGACTACAAGACGAACCGCCTCGGACCGGAGGAACTCACCACCGCCCACTACACCCGGGACCGGATGGCGCAGGAGATGCTGCGCGCCCACTATCCGATGCAGGCGCTGCTGTACGCCGCCGCCCTGCACCGGTACCTGCGGTGGCGGCTGCCCGGCTACGACCCGGCCGTGCATCTCGGCGGCGTGCAGTACCTGTTCGTGCGCGGCATGGTCGGTCCGGAGACCCCGGCGGGCTGCGGCGTGTTCGACTGGACGCCGCCGCCCGCTCTCGTCGTCGCACTGTCCGATCTGTTGGCAGGCAAGGTGATTCCGTGACCGACGCCCAGGTGGCCCAGCGCGGCAAGGGTGCCCTGCGGGCCTTCAACGAGGCCGGGGTGCTCGCGGCCGCCGACGTGCACGTCGCGCTGCGGCTCGCCCAGCTGGCCGGGGAGACCGCCGAGGAGGTACACCTCGCCACCGCGCTGGCCGTGCGCGCCGTGCGCGCCGGTTCGGTGTGCCTGGACCTGACCCGGCTGCGGGAGATCACCGTCGACGAGTCCGCCGAGGTGGATCTCGCGGCGCTGCCGTGGCCGGACGACGACGCCGTCGTCGCCGGCCTGCGGCGCAGCCCGCTCGTCGTCGGCGGCGACCGCGGCCCGCTGCGTCCGCTGTGCCTGGTCGAGACCGCCGACGGTCCGCTGCTGTACCTCGACCGCTATTTCCGTCAGGAGGAAACGGTCCGGCGGATCCTCGACGCCCGTGGGCTCGGCCATCCCGTCGTCGACGAGGCGGCGCTCGAGCGGGGACTGCGCGAGCTGTTCCGCGACCAGCACGATCCCGGTCGCCCGTCCGCCGCCCCGGACCGGCAGCGCATCGCCGCGGCGCTGGCCGCCACCGGGTGGACCACGGTCATCGCGGGCGGGCCGGGCACCGGCAAGACCCACACCGTCGCCCGGATACTCGCGCTGCTGACCGCGCTGCACGGCCCCGCCCTGCGGATCGGGTTGGCCGCGCCCACCGGCAAGGCCGCGGCCCGGCTGCAGGAATCCGTCCGCGAGCAGGCCGGGCCGCTGGGGCTGCGTGCCGACCTGTCCGCGATGACCCTGCACCGCATGCTCGGTTGGCAGCGCGGCCGCACCCGGTACCGCTACCACGCCGGCAACCACCTGCCCTACGACGTCGTGGTCGTCGACGAGACGTCGATGGTGTCGCTGACGATGATGTGCCGGCTGCTCGAGGCCGTCCGTTCCGGGACCCGGCTGATCCTGGTGGGCGATCCGGACCAGTTGACGTCGGTCGATGCCGGCGCCGTCCTGGCCGACCTCGTCGCCCGTCCCGTGACCGCGGCGGGAAACCCGGTCCTCGGGCGCGTCGTCGGGCCCGACCTCGATGCCGGCGACGACCCCGCCGAGGCGTCGCTCTCACCGGGGGAGCGGAACCGGCTGCGCGGCGGCGTGATCCGGCTCAGCCGCGGGCGGCGGTTCGGCGGCGACATCGCACACCTGGCCGTCGCCGTGCGGGAAGGTGACGCCGACGCGGTCATGCGAATCCTCGACGGCGGTGGCACCGAGGTGTCCTTCCATGCCCCGGACGACCTCGCGGCCCTGCGCCGCGACGTCGTCTCCACCGCCGCGACGGTCACCGCCGCCGCCGTCGCGGGCGACGACGTGACCGCCCTCGAGAAGTTCGAGACGCACCGCCTGCTGTGCGCACACCGCGAGGGTCCCTACGGTGTGCAGTGGTGGGCGCGCCGGGCGATGGAGTGGATCGCCGCCGACACCGGCCGGCGGCTCGACACCGAGCGCTGGTATCCGGGTCAGCCGCTGCTCGTCACCGCCAACGATCACGAGACGCGCATCTACAACGGCGACACGGGCGTCGTGGTCGTCGACGCGGACGGTGAACCCGTTGCGGCGTTCGCCCGCGGCAAGGAACCGTTCCGGCTCCACCCCAGTCGGCTGTCGGCCGTGCAGACCGTGTACGCCATGACGATCCACCGCAGCCAGGGCAGCCAGTACGGCACGGTCTCGGTGATCCTGCCCCCGCCCGAATCCTCGTTGCTGACCCGCGAATTGCTGTACACCGCGATCACGCGGGCGCGCGGTCACGTCCGCCTGATCGGCACCGAGGAGGCGGTCCGTGCCGGGGTCGAGCGGCGGGTGCTGCGAGCCAGCGGACTGCGCCGGCAGCCGCGCGCCTGACCCCCGCACGGCGTGGCCGAATGTCACATCGGTTCGATCGGATCGAAGCGATGTGACATCGGGTCGACGGGTGCGCGGTGGCCGACGAGGTGCCGGACGACGTACCCGGCGTCCGCGCCGGCCCCGCCGACGAGCATCGACCGGAACGACGACTGGAAGCACAGCCCGGTGAAGTACAGGCCGGGGACGGTGGTCACCACCCCGCGCTCCTCGAGCGGCCAGCCGTCCGGGCCGAGCGCAGGCAGGTCGATCCAGTCGTAGACCTGCCGGAAGCCGGTGCACCACAACACGTTCGTGACATCGAGGATGCGCCCGCCGGCGAGGACCGGACGCCCGTCGACGACCCCGGTGACCCGTTCGGTGATGCGTTCGACGCCGAGCTCCGCGAGATCCTCCCGCTTGACCCGCAGCAGGGGTGCGCCGTGCCGGCGTTCGTGCTCCCGCGCCTTCCGGCCGAGGGGGGTGCGTACGGAGAGCACGTGGCCCCACACGAACCACAGGGCCGGGAACAGCACCCGCATCCGGCGGCTCTCGATCCGCACCGGGAGCTGCCCGGTGTCGCGGCCGCACAGGATCGTCGGATGGGACGTCGCCACCTCGTATGCGAGGTCGCCGCCGGAGTGGGAGGCGCCCACCACGAGCACCGGGCCGTCGGTCAGCTGCGTCGGATTGCGGTACTCGCTCGAGTGCAGCTGCACGATCCGTGGGTCCAGTTCGGCTGCGAACTCCGGGATGCTCGGGGTGCGGCCGAACGTGCCGGTCGCGACGACGACGTTGCCGGCCTCGATCCGCGTGTCCCCGCAGTCGAGGAGGAAGCGGTCGCCGTCGCGCGACAACCGCCGCACCCGGGTGCCGCCCGCCACGGGCAGCTCGAACCGCGCGGCGTACGCCTCGAGGTAGTCGGCGACGTCGTCCTTCGTCGGGAACCGGTGCGGATCGCCGGGGAACGGCATGCCGGGCAGGCCGTCGTATCCGGCGGGACTGTACAGGCGCAGCGAATCCCAGTGGCTGCGCCAGTTGTCGCCGATCCGACGGTTCGCGTCGACGATCAAAAAGGGGCGGCCGTGCCGGGCGAGGTGGTAGCCGACGGACAGACCCGCCTGGCCTGCGCCGATCACGACGGTGTCGATCTGTCGGGGTGCGCTGTCGGTGGTCATCGGAAACTCCGGGGCTCGAGGGGGCTGTGCGGACGACGCTAGGCGCCGGCGCCGCCGGCCGCGTCGGGCGAAGTGTGTAGCCGGCCGCGCATCCGGATGGGTAGTTCTGTGCAGCTCAGAGCAGGTGGTGCTCGTACGCGTAGGCCGTCGCGGCCGCCCGGGACTGCACGTCGAGCTTGGTGAAGATGTTGCTCAGGTGCCGCGCCACGGTCTTCTCGCTCAGCACCAGATCCCGGGCCACGGCCCGGTTGGTCTTCCCCGTCGCGACCGCCCGCAGCACCTCGACCTCGCGCGGGGTCAGCCGCCCCCGCCCGACCGGCCGCCCCGGAATTCGCGCGAGGTCCCGCAGGTCCGGCTCGGCGTGCAGGTCCCGGAACGTCGCCGCCGCGGCCTCGTACTCGAGGCGCGCCGTCTCGGCGTCACCGAGCGCGTCACAGCAGCGGCCCTGCAGTACCCGCACCCGCGCGCATTCGTAGGGCGCCTCGAACTCGCGCCAGAGTCCGCACGAGCGGCGCAGCCGCTCGAGTGCGGCACGCGGTGCCCCCTCGGCGAGCAGGACGGCGCCGGTGACCTGCTCGGCCATCGCGCTCAACGCCGGAGCGGCCTGGTCGCGGGCCAGTGCCGCGAGTTCGTCGGCGCTGCGGCGTGCGGCCGCGACGTCGCCGACGGCGAGGGCGATCTCCACGTGACCGGCGAGCATGCGCGGGCGGTGGAGGGGTGACGATTCGCCGAGCGCCCGGCGGATCCCGGCGAGTGCCGCGTCGGTGTCACCCTGGCGCAGGCGCAACAGCGCCATGCCCGGCTGGATCTCGCGGCCCAGCCGGCCGGCGTGGCGGTAGGCGTCCTCGGCCTCGTCGAACTCGCCGCGCAACCGGTGCAGTTCACCCTGCTCGTACCGGGCCATGCCGACGGCCGGTTGCCCCGGCGGGTCCGACAGCCGCCGGAACGCGAGCCGGGCCAGGTCCATGGCCTCCGCCCAGGCGCCCTCGAGTTGCAGGATCTCCGCGCGGTGCACGAGACACTGTCCACGGAAGGGGACGAGGCCGGGCTGGGCGTCGCACCAGCGGCCGAGTGCTCGCGTCCATTCCCGGGCTCGTTGCAGCTGGTAGGTGCCCTGGCAGGCCTCGATCGCCGCGCAGTACACCAGACCGGCGACGACCGGGGAGACCTCGTCGAGGGTCACGCCGACCATCACCTCGTCCAGCGCGGCGAGACCGCCGGTGACGTCGCCGAGCAGGATGCGGCACTGCCCGAGGCCGAGGGTGCCCAACGCGACGAGGTCGGCGTCGCAGCAGGACCGGCCGATCTCCTGGGCGGCGGTGAACGCGGGCAGCGCGTCGGCCGGACGATTCGCATGCATGTCCTGCACCGCCGCCGGCAGCATCAGGAACCCGCGCGTTGCGCAGTCCGGGCGGCCGGGCTCGGTCAGGTGCTGCGCGCGGGCGAGCCAGCCGCCGGCGCGCGCCACCTCGCCACGGTTCATCAGCAGGAAGCAGAGCCAGAACGCGCTGCGTCCGGCGCCTTCGGGGTCGTCGGCCTCGACGTGCGCGCGGAACGCCCGTTCGTACAGGGTCACGCAGTCGTCGTCCCGGCCGACGAGGTACGCGGACCGGGCGAACAGATCGAGATCGTCGGCGGTGAGGGGCTCGTGCGCGTCGGCGGCGCGGAACCTGTCGAACGCCCGCGTCCAGTCACGCGCGTGGAACGCTGCCCGCGCGTGGCCGAGCACCGTCGTCGGGCCCATCCTCGCTCCCTGCGGCGACCGAGCGTGCACCGAGTGGTTGCCTGCGATTTTACGCCCACCGGCCCCCGATTCCGGATGCAGCGGGAGGTCAGTCCGGCAGGCGGGGCCGGGTACGGACCGGTGCCAGACCGGAGACGAGGACGACGGCGGTGATCGCGCCGGCGGCCATGATCGCGGCGAGGACGACGATCTGGAAGCGTCCCGCCTCGAGCGGCGAGACACCGCCGAAGATCGCGCCGACGAAGGCGCCCGGCAGCGTCACCAGCCCGGTGGTCTTGGTCTGGTCGGTCGACGGGATCAACGCCGAGTGGACGGCGAGGCGCGTGAGCTCGCGGGTGGACTGCCGCGGCGTCGCGCCGAGCGCCAGCCAGCCCTCGACGGTGTCCCAGTTGTCCCCGGTCAGCTCTGTGAAGCGACGCCCGGTGAGGGTCGCGACGGTCATCGCGTTGCCGACGACGATGCCGCCGATGGCCAGCACGTACCGAGGGGAGAACTCGATGGTGCCGGTGACGAAGACGATCGTGAGGGTCACGGCGATCCCGAGTGCCATTGCGCCGGATACCAGGGCCACGTGCTGCGGGCTCCAGCCGATCCGGCGCGACGCGGTCAGAGCGGCCACCGTGAACATGACGAGCAGGGCGGCACCCACCCAGATCGGATTCGTGATCACCCCGGACAGGACCACGCTGATCAGGGCCAGCTGCACGGCGCCCCGCAGCACCGCGAGCGCCGGCGCGAAGTGATGCGGGGCGCGGTAGCCCCACAGCACCGCGGTCGTCACCCCGACGAGCAGTGCCAGCCCCACGAGGGTCGGTGCCAGCTCGGACGACCAGGTCACTCTGCGGAGCGTATCCGCCCGGGGCGGGAGGTGACCGAATGTGACATGCGTTCGATCGAATCGAACCGATGTGACATTCGGCCCACCGCCAGCGGGTTCAGCGGATCAGATTCCCGAGGTCCACGGGGATCTGCGCGCCGGTGATGTACTTCGCCTCGTCGGAGCACACCCATGCGACGACGGCAGCGACGTCCTCGGGCTGCAGGATCTCGTAGGGCAGGGAGTTCATGTAGATCGGGCCGAGGGTCCTCGCGTACTTCGCGATGAGCGGATGCAGGTCGTCGACCTTCATGCCGGTCTCCACACCGGCCGGGTGCACGGTGTTGACCCGGATCCGGTGCTCGCCCAATTCGTTCGCCATCGTCTTCGCCAGGCCGGTGATGCCGTGCTTGGTGGCGACGTAGTGACCCGTGAAGGGGGTGCCCTTCAGGCCCGAGACGGAGCTGGTGAAGACGACCGCTCCGCCCTCGCCCTGCTCGATCAGATGGGGCACGGCCGCCTTCGCGGTGTGGAACACGCCGGTGAGGTTGACGTCGACGGTCTCCCGCCACTGCTCGAGGGTGATCTCCCAGGACAGTGCGCCCGAGCAGATGCCGGCGTTCGCGACCACCACGTCGAGGCGGCCGAGCTGCTCGACGCCGTCGGCCAGGGCCCGCGACAGTGCGTCGAAGTCCCGCACGTCCGCGGTCGTGGCGACGATGCGACGGCCCGTCTTCTCGACCAGACGCACCGTCTCCGCGAGATCCTCTTCCGTCGCGCCCGGGTAGGCGGTCGAGGCGAAGTCGGTGCACGCGTCGATCGCGATGATGTCGGCGCCCTCGCGGGCGAACTGCACGGCTTCGGCGCGGCCCTGACCGCGCGCCGCGCCGGTGACGAAGGCGACCTTGTTCTCGAAACGGCCGGCGGTCTCCATGTTTGCCTCCTCGGTGTCGGACGCGGATTCTCCCGGCTCGAAACGGGGACGGTACCGCGGTTTCCGCTCACCGGGACTGCGACCCGGGAAGGCGCACGGTGCCGCGCGCCCGAGCGGGCGCGGCGTTCGGTTACCCACTGGTAACAGAGCGAATGTTCTGTTACGGTCCCGCTGTGCCCCGCCCCCGCATCCACGACCTCGACGAGGTTCTCGACGTCACCGAGAACCTGGTGGTGGCCGGGGGTGCGAGCGCCGTGACGCTGCGCGCGGTCGCCGCGGCCACCGGGATGTCGAACGGGGCTCTGTACCACGCCTTCGGCTCACGTGGTGGTCTGGTCGGCCGGGCCTGGTTGCGCGCGGCCCACCGCTTCCTCGACCTGCAGCGCGCGGCGGTCGACGAGGTTCTCGGCTCCGCGTCGACGCCGGACCGGGGGATCGACGCCGTCGTCGCCGCCGCCGATGCCCCTGCGGCGTTCGCCGCCCGGTTCCCCGAGTCCTCACGTCTCCTGCTCACCGTCCGGCGCGAGGAGTTGCTCGGGTCCGACCCGCCGGCGGACGTCGCCGCAGAGCTGAGCCGGCTCGATTCGATCCTGGTCGCGCTGCTCGTCCGACTGTCCCGGGCGTTGTGGGGCCGCGGCGACGCGCGTGCGGTCGCGGTCGTCGAGGACTGTGTCGTCGGTCTGCCCACCGGTCTGCTGCTCCGGCGCCGGCGTGTGCCCGACGCGGCCATGCGCCGCCGTCTCGAGGCCGCGGTCCGCGCGGTTCTCGCCCTCGATCCTCCGCCCGCGCCACCCGGGCGCGGCGGCCACACGAAAGGCCCGCGATGACCGCCACTCTGACCTACCGGGACAAGATCGCCGTCCTCGACCTCGGCGACGACGAGAATCGGTTCTCTCCCGACTGGCTCGACACCGTCGATCGGCTCCTCGACGAAGTGCAGCAGAACGCGCACGCACTCGTCACCACGGCGACGGGGAGGTTCTACTCGAACGGCCTGGACCTCGAATGGCTGACAGCGCACGGTGATCGGGCGCAGTGGTACGTCGGCCGGGTGCAGGCGCTCTTCGGCCGCATCCTCACCTTCCCGCTGCCGACGGTCGCCGCTGTGGTCGGGCACGCGTTCGGGGCGGGCGCCATGCTCGCCGTCGCGCACGACTACCGGGTGATGCGCGCCGACCGGGGCTACTACTGCTTCCCCGAGGTCGACATCCACATCCCGTTCACGCCGGGCATGGCCGCGCTGATCCAGGCCAAGCTGACCCCGCAGACCGCGGTCACGGCGATGACCACCGGTCACCGCTACGGCGGCCTCGAGGCCGAGGCCGCCGGCCTGGTCGACCGCACGGCCGGCGCGGGCGGCGTCCTGGACGCCGCCGTCGAACTCGTCACCCCGCTCGCGGGCAAGGACCCCGGCACCCTCGGCGCCATCAAGTCCACCATGTACGCGGCCGTGGTCGACGCGCTCGCCCAGGGCCGGGGGTGACCGGTCACGAACGTCCGTGATCGGACGGAATCGGTTGACGCGGAGCGGAATCCGACCCCGGTAGCAGTGCGCGCACCGCGTCGACGGTGTCCGCCTCGGCGGCGGTCTTGTCGGGGCGGTAGCGCAGCACGCGGGCGAAGCGCAACGCCAGCCCGCCGGGGTAGCGGGGGCTGACCTGAACGCCGTCGAGTTCGATCTCCACGACCAGCTCCGGGCGCAGGTACACCGTGTGCGCGTCGCGGTTGCGTTCGTGCCGCGGGAACTCTTCGGTCTGCCATTGCAGCAGGGCGTCGGTCAGTCCCTTGAATGTCTTGCCCACCATGATCGGCTCGCCGCCGTCCGGATCTCGCGCGCCCAGATGGAGATTGGACAGGTAGCCGGTGCGGCGGCCGTAACCCCATTCGGCGCCCAGCACCACCAGGTCCAGGGTGTGCTCCGGCTTGACCTTCTGCCAGGCGCGGCCGCGCCGGCCCGCCGCGTAGGGGGCGGTGAGATCCTTGACGACGACACCCTCGTGCCCGGCGGCGAGGGCCGCGTCGAACTGGGCGTCCGCGGTGGCGTCGTCCGGCCGCAGCACGCCCGGGATCCGGTGGTCCGGCGCGACCCGCTGCAGAGCGTCGAGGCGGTCGGCGAGCGGCGCGTCGAGCAGGTCGGTGCCGTCGAGGTGCAGGCAGTCGAAGAAGTACGGGTGCAACAACAGCTCGTGTGCGGATTCGGCGCCGAAGCGGCTCATCGTCTCCTGGAACGGCCGGGGCCGGCCCGCAGGGTCGAGTGCCAGGGTCTCGCCGTCGAGCACGACCGACGTGCAGGGCAGTGTGCCGACCAGCTCCACGAGTTCGGGGACGCTGCGGGTGATCTCCCGCAGCGTGCGGGTGAACACCCGCACCGTCTCACCCTGGCGGTGCACCTGGATGCGGGCGCCGTCGAGCTTGTACTCGACGCTGACCTCACCGCCGAACTCGTCGTATGCGCCGGCGAGGGACTGGGCCGGGGCGGCGAGCATCGGCCGGATCGGCCGGCCCACCTCCAGCCGGAAGGCGGCGAGCGCGTCCGCGCCGCCGCCGAGGGCGGCCGCGGCGGTCGCGGGCAGCCGGCCGGAGAGCATGAACGCCCGGCGCATGGTCTCGGCCGGCAGGCCGGCCGCGGCGGCTACCGCGTCGGTCATCACCCCGTCGAGCGCACCCTGCCGCAGATCCCCGGTCAGCAGCCGCACCAGGAAATCCTGTTCCTCGGCGGTGGCCGCGCCGAGCAGGCCGGCGAGCAGTTCGCGTCGCCGCCCCGTCGAGCCGGCCCCGGACAGACCGGCGAGCTCGGTGAAGGCCCGGTCCACGTCGGAGACGGTCAGCGACGGCTCCTCGGACGGGTCGATGCGGGACCCGGCGAGGGTGCGCCAGCCCACGCCGATCCGGCCCTGACGGGGCTCACCCGCCAGCCACGACACCACGGGCTCGACCTCCCCGGGGTCGAGGACGGCGAGGAGGGTGCGCAGTTCCTCCACCTTGGCCCGCCGCGACCGGGTGGCGCCGACGGCCTGCGAGGTGGCGACGATCGTCGAGAAGAGCACGTTCCGACCGTACCGACCACCGCCGATTCCGGCGCGGTTTCACCGCCGGTTCCGGCGCGGTTTCACTGCCGGTTCCGGCGCGGTTTCACCGGGTCAGTCGCCGACGCGTTCGCCGGTCTCCGGATGGAACAGGTGCACCGTGCCTTCCCGCTTGCGCAGCCGGATCGTGTCCGCCAGCCGGGCGGGGGTGCGGGTGAGCGAGCGCGCGACGAGGGGGGTGTCGCTGCGCGCGACGCGGGTGTACACGTACGACTCGCTGCCGAGCTCTTCGACGAGTTCGACGATGGTCTCGACGCCGTCACCCTCCGTGATCTCGAGCTGTTCGGGCCGGATCCCGACGGTGACGGTCTCGAGGCCGGCGCGGTGCAGCGAGGCGATGCGGTCGCGTTCGACCTCGACGACGGTGCTGCCGATCTGCACGCCGCCGTCGACGATCCGCGCGTCGAGCAGGTTCATCGCGGGCGAGCCGATGAACCCGGCGACGAATGCGTTGGCGGGCCGGTCGTACAGCTCGGTGGGGGAGGAGAACTGCTGCAGCTTGCCGCCGCGCAGCACCGCCACCCGGTCGCCCATGGTCATCGCCTCGACCTGATCGTGCGTGACGTACACGGTGGTGGTGCCGAGTCGCCTTTGCAGCGCGGCGATCTGGGTGCGGGTCTGCACGCGCAGCTTGGCGTCGAGGTTGGACAGCGGCTCGTCCATGCAGAACACCTGCGGTTCGCGGACGATCGCGCGGCCCATCGCGACGCGCTGGCGCTGGCCGCCGGAGAGCTTGGCGGGTTTGCGGTCCAGGTAGTCGGTGAGGTCGAGCAGCTTCGCCGCCTGTTCGACCTTGCGGCGCCGCTCGTCGGCGCCGACGCCGCGCATCTTCAGCGCGAAGCCCATGTTCTCGGCGACGGTCTTGTTCGGGTAGAGGGCGTAGTTCTGGAAGACCATCGCGATGTCACGATCCTTCGAGGGCACGCCGACCATGTCGCGACCGCCGATGCTGATCGAGCCTTCGTCGATGTCCTCGAGACCGGCGAGCATCCGTAGGGCGGTGCTCTTGCCGGAGCCGGACGGGCCGACCAGGACGACGAATTCTCCGTCCTGGATGTCCAGGTTCAGGGAGTCGACGGCGAGGGTGTCGGAGTTCTCGTAGATGCACGACGCGTTGCGGTAGGTGATCTCGGCCATGACGGTTCCTTCGGAAAGTGTGTGGGGGAGTTACTTGATCGCGCCGAACGACAGGCCGCGCACGAGCTTGTTCTGGGCGAGCCAGCCGGCGAGGACGACAGGCAGCGCCGCCATCGTGGCGGCCGCGGACAGGCGGGCCCAGTACAAGCCTTCGCCGGTGATGAAGCCGACGAGGAACACGGGAATGGTCTGCGCCTGCACCGCCGTGAGGTTGACGGCGAAGAAGAACTCGTTCCAGGAGAAGATGACGCAGATCAGGGCGGTGGCGGCGATGCCGGGGGAGACGAGCGGCAGGATCACCTCCCGCACCGAGGTCCACAGGTTCGCGCCGTCCATGCTCGCGGCCTCGAGCAGCTCGCCTGGCACCTCGAGGAAGAACGAGCGCATCATCCACACCGCGATCGGCAGGTTCATCGCGGTGTAGAGGATGATCAAGGCCCAAATATTGTCGAGCAGACCGATGTTCGCGACGATCACGTACAGCGGGATGATCGCGGCGACGATCGGCAGCATCTTCGTGCTGATGAAGAAGAACAGGGCGTCCTTGGTCTTGCGTACCGGCCGCAGCGACAGGGCGAATGCGGCGGGCACGCCGAGCAGCAGGACGAGGATCGTCGACACGCCGGTGGCGAAGGCCGAGTTGAGCAGGCTGACACCGACGCCGGTGTCGAACACCGCGCGGAACTGGTCGAGGGTGGGCGTGAAGAAGAACTTCGGGGGATCCGAGTAGGCGTCGGCCTCCTGTTTGAAGGCGGTGAGCACCATCCAGAACACCGGGAAGAAGAATCCCAGGGCGGCGATCCAGGCGACGACACCCCACGGACTGGCCTTGCGGTGCTTGCGTTTCCGGGCTCGGGCCGGGACGGTCTCCGGTGTGGGAGCCTGCTGTGCGGTGGGGGCGGTGGTGCTCATCAGGCGGCCTCCTCCTTGCCGGTGAACGATGTGAAGATCAGCCGCAGTGCGACGGTGGCCACGACGATGGTGGCGACGACGACCACCACGCCCATGGCGGCGGCCTGGCCGATGTCGAAGCCGAGGAACGCACGCTGATAGATGTAGAAGGGCAGGTTGGAGCTCGCGGTGCCCGGTCCGCCCTGGGTCATCATGTAGATGGCGTCGAACGTGTTGACCAGGTGGATCGCGCCGAGCACGGCGCCGAGTTCGATGAACCGCCGCAGGTGTGGCAGCGTCAGCTCGCGGAACAGGGCGAAGGCGCCGGCCCCGTCGACCCGCCCGGCCTCGAGGATGTCCCGCGGCATCGACTGCAGACCGGCCAGGATGAGCAGCATCATGAACGGGGTCCACTGCCACACCAGGTTCGCCATCACCGCGGCGAGCGGGTAGCGGCTGACCCAGTCGATCTGCCCCACGCCGAACGGGGAGAGCACGAAGTTGACGATGCCGAACACCGGATCGAACATCGCGGTCTTCCAGATCAGTGCGCCGGCGACCGGGGTGACGAGGAACGGGGTGATGAGCAGGGTGCGGACGATGCCGCGGCCGAGGAAGACCCGGTCGAGCAGCAGCGCGAGCAGCAGGCCCAGCACGACGGAGATCAGCACCGTGCCGACGATGAGGATCACCGTGTTGACCGCCACTTCGCGGAACTGGCTGTCGCGGAAGACGTCCGCGTAGTTCTGCAGGCCCACGAAGCTGCGCGAGCCCGGCCGCACCAGGTTCCACGACTGCGTCGAGTAGTAGAGCGTGAACACGAACGGGATCTGGGTGACCACGATCATGAAGATCAGGGCCGGCAGCAGGGGCCCGCGTCGGCGCCAGCCCTCTGCGCGGGAGACCGCGTCGCTCTTGGCGTCGCGCACCCGGCGGATGCGCTCCGCGTCGTCGGCGGTGGAGGCGCCGACCGCCAGGGTTGTCATCGCTGATCCTCTCGGTAGGTGGCGCCGACCACGTCGGCGTATTCCTGCGCCTGTTCCAGTGCCTCGGTGACGGTCTTCTGGCCCGCGATCGCGGCGCTGATCTGCTGGCTCACCCGGGTTCCGAGGTCCTGGAACTCGGGGATGGCCAGGAACTGGACACCGGTGTAGGGCACCGGTTCGACCGTCGGGGCCTCCGGCGTCGCGCTCTCGATGGACTCGAGGGTGAGCGGACCGTATGCGGCTGCGGCCTCACGGTATTCGGGGATCTCGTAGGTCGACAGCCGGCTGCCGGGCGGTACCCGCTCCCAGCCGAGGGTCTCCCCGACGGTGCGCAGGTACTCCTTGCTGGTCATCCACGCGACGAACCGCCACGCGGAGTCCGCATTGTCGCTGCCGACGGGGATGCCGAGCGACCAGCTGTAGAGCCAGCCCGCGTCGTCCTTGACCCGGATCGGTGCCGGGGCGTAGCCGATCTTTCCGACGACGTTGCTCGACGCCGGGTCCTCGAGGGTGGAGACCGCCGAGGTGGAGTCGTACCACATCGCGACCCGGCCCTGCGCGAGTT
This sequence comes from Rhodococcus indonesiensis, assembly GCF_047782815.1. Lineage (NCBI taxonomy): Bacteria > Bacillati > Actinomycetota > Actinomycetes > Mycobacteriales > Nocardiaceae > Rhodococcus > Rhodococcus indonesiensis. Next base: position 1,553,963 of record NZ_CP180630.1, read on the forward strand.
GCGTCGCGCATTCGCTGAAACCGCTTGTGGCGGCCCCGGGCTGACCGTGCTCGCGGACCAGGTCGACGTAGAACTGCACCGCCTCCACGACCTCGGGACTGGTGAGCTGAGCGTTCCAGTTCTCGTCGTACCAGCGTCCGCCGAAGGTGTTGATCACGGTGTTCAGCGGGGCGAGCACCTCACCCCAGCCGGGCTTGCCGCGCAGGCAGATCCCGGCGGTGTCGGGGGTGTCGAGCCGGGCGGCCGCGGCCGCGACCTCGTCCCAGGTGGGGGTGGGCGACAGGGCGATCCCGGCCTGCTCGAACAGGTCCTTGCGGTACATCAGGAAGGACGACTCGCCGTAGAACGGCACCGAGTACATGTCGCCCTCGTAGGACAGCGATTCGCGCAGGGTGGGGATGAAGTCGTCCTCGTCGTAGCCCTCCGTCCGGCGGGCGTACTCGGAGAGGTCGGTCAGCCACCCGTTCGCCGCCCACTGTGGCGTCTCGTAGTTGCTGATCATCACCACGTCGAATTCGCCGCCGCCCATGGCGGTGGAGGCCGTGATCTTCGCGCGGGCCTGGTTCTCCGAGAGGGTGACGAACCGCAGGTCGATATCCGGGTTCTCGGCCTCGAACTGTGCGGCGAGTTGCTGGGCGTCCTGCATCTGCGAGTTCGACACCATCGCGATGGTGACGGTCTGGTCGGAGGCGCCGATCGAGCCGGCGCCGGCGCAGCCGCTGAGGGTGAGGCTGAGCGCCCCGGCCCCGGCCGCAAGGATGCGGGTGGTTCTTCTGGATCTGTTCACCGATCGTCGCCTCTTCTCCGGTCTCTCCGGTGGTGTCATCGGTCGAGTAGCCAACGTGCGCACTCGATGTCGCATGCGAGCATGGTGGCCAGGCCGCCGCGCAGCGCCCCCAGTGCGGCCTGGTGTTTGGCGGCCCCGCCGGTGACGAGGACCGCACTCGGGCAGGCGCGGATGTCGTCGAGCGAGACCGACACGGCGCGACGGTCGAGATCCGCGCCCACGGCCGTGCCGTCGGCGTGGAAGAACCGTCCCGCGATCTCTCCGACCGCGCCGAGGTCGGTGAGGGTGTCGAGCATGGCGGTGTCGAGATAGCTGCCCTCGAACAGGGTGGTCGACGTGGACACCGCGCCCACGCCGAACATCATCATGTCGGCGTGGCGGCCGACGTCGAGGGCGCGGGAGATCATGGAGTCGGCACGCAGGGACGCGACTGTCGCGGGGTCGGCGTACAGGGGGACCGGGAGCCGGACCATCCTGGCTTGCAACTGCTCCGCGCAACGCCCGAGCACGTACTCGGCGCCGGTCTGGTAGTCGGACGTGGTGACGGAGCCGTCGAGCTGGACGATCGTCGCGCACGTGGCCCCGCCCGGCGGCAGCGCCTGCGCGACGGCCACGGTCTCCGGTCCCCAGGTGAACCCGAGGGTGTCGGTCGCGCGGATCCGCCGGCTGATCAGGGCTGCGGCGGCCCGTCCGACCCCCGCGAAGCTGGCGGCCTCGTCGAGCGGGCCGGCCGTGTCCACCCCGTCGCCGACGACGACGGCCTCGAGCAGGCCGAAACGCTCCTCGAGGGCGCGTTCCTCGTCGGCGTGCAGGTCGTCGCGCAGGTTGGCCGGCACGTTCACCTCGATGCGTACCAGGCCCTGGGCCCGGGCCCGGGCGACGAGCCGTCCCGCGGTCGGCCGGGAGACGCCCAGGCGCGTCGCGACCTCGGCCTGGGTGAGGCCGTCGAGGTAGTACAGCGTCGCCGCGCGCAGCGCCAGGCGCAGATCCTCCGGTGCCGCGGTGGCCGCGGGCGGGTTCGGGACGGTCACGTCATCTCCTGGGTGGGAGGACTCGGGTGGGGAGCCGGTGGTTCGGTAGAGCGTGAGCAAATGCTCATGGGTGCGTTCATCTGCTCAGTACGCTAGCATCGGCACTGTGACCCACACAACACCCCCGTCGATCCCGGATCGCATGCGCGCCGCCGTCCTGGTCGAACCCGGACGGATCGAGATGCGCGAGCGGCCGGTCCCCGAACCCGCACCCGGCGACGTGCTCGTCCGGGTCACCGCGGTCGGCGTGTGCGGATCGGACACGCACTACTACCGCGAGGGCCGCATCGGTGAATTCGTCGTCGAGGCGCCGCTCGTCCTCGGCCACGAGGCCTCCGGCACGATCGCCGCGGTCGGCGCCGGCGTCCCCGCGGACCGGATCGGGCAGCGCGTGTCGATCGAGCCGCAGCGACCCGACCCGAACACCGACGAAACCCGGCACGGGCGCTACAACCTCTGCCCGCACATGCGGTTCTACGCCACCCCGCCCGTCGACGGCGCCTTCTGCGACTACGTCACCATCGGGGCGGAATTCGCCCATCCCGTCCCCGACGCCGTCTCCGACGACGCGGCCGCCCTCTGCGAGCCGCTGTCCGTGGGCATCGCCGCCGTCCGCAAGGCGGGCGTCACCGCCGGATCCCGGGTACTGATCACCGGCGCCGGCCCCATCGGCATCGTCACCGCGCAGGTCGCCCGCGCCTTCGGCGCCACCGACATCGTCGTCACCGACCTCGACGCGGACCGCCGCGCGCTGGCCCGGAAGTTCGGGGCGACCGACGCCCTCGACCCTCGCACCGACGACGTCACCGACCTGCACGTCGACGCCTACATCGACGCCTCCGGCGCCCCCGCCGCGGTCGCCGGCGCGATGCGGGCAGTGCGGCCCGCCGGCACCGTCGTCCTCGTCGGCTCCGGCGCCGAGACGATGGACCTGCCGGTCCAGCTGATCCAGAACCGTGAGCTGGTTCTCACCGGCGTCTTCCGGTACGCCCACACCTGGCCGACGGCCGTCGCCCTCGCCGCCGCCGGTCGCGTCGAACTCGACGCGATGGTCACCGCCCGCTTTCCGCTCGAGCGGGCGGCCGAAGCACTCGAATCCGACCGGACACCCGGCAACATCAAGACCGTCGTGCGGGTGCACTCCGGCGACGACACGTAAGGAGCCCCGAAGTGGACCTGGGGGAGAACACCCTGACCGCCCTGCCCGTCCCCGGCCCGACGTACTCGCGGCGCGACATCGGTGTCGGCATCGTGCATTTCGGGGTCGGTGGTTTCCATCGTGCCCATCAGGCGATGTACGTCGACCGGCTGCTCGAACGCGGCGCCCGCAACTGGGGCATCTGCGGTGTCGGCGTCATGCCCGGCGACCGCCGCATGCGCCACGCCCTCGCGGCCCAGGACGGCCTCTACACCCTGATCCTGCGCCACGCCGACGGCAAGTGGGAACCGCGGGTGATCGGCTCGATCGTCGACTACCGTTACGCACCCGAGGATCCCGAGGCGGTGATCGAGCTGATCGCAGCGCCCACCACCCGCATCGTCTCGCTCACCGTCACCGAGGGCGGCTACAACATCCGCCACGACACCGGCGAGTTCGACGTCGACGACCCCGCCGTCCGCCGCGACGTCGAGCACCCCGACGCCCCCGCCACCGTCTTCGGGCTCGTCACCGCCGCCCTCGGGCGCCGACGCGAACGCGGGCTGCCGTCGCCGACGATCATGTCCTGCGACAACATCGAGGGCAACGGCACCGTCGCGCGGCGGGCCTTCACGACCTTCGCCGCGCTCGTCGACCCCGGTCTCGCCGACTGGATGCGCGAGCACACCCGGTTCCCCAACTCGATGGTCGACCGCATCACCCCGGTCACGACCGGCGACATCGCCCCCGAACTCGACGCCCGCTTCGGCGTCCGCGATCGCTGGCCCGTCGTCGCCGAGCCGTTCACCTCCTGGGTGCTCGAGGACGACTTCTCCTGCGGCCGGCCGGCATTCGACGAGGCGGGGGTGCAACTCGTCGACGACGTCGCCCCGTACGAACTGATGAAACTGCGCCTGCTCAACGCGAGTCACCAGGCGCTCGCCTACTTCGCGCACCTGTGCGGCTACCGCTACGTGCACGAGGCCGCGCAGGACCCGTTGTTCGCGGAGTTCCTGCTCGAGTACATGGACACCGAGGCCACCCCCACCTTGCGGCCGGTGCCCGGCATCGATCTCGCGCAGTACAAGCGCACCTTGATCGAGCGCTTCGCCAACCCCGAGATCCGCGACACCGTCGCCCGGCTGTGCGCCGAATCCTCCGACCGCATCCCGAAATGGCTGCTGCCCGTGGCACGGGAGAACCTCGCCACGGGCGGATCGGTGCGCCTGGCCGCCGCCGTCGTGGCCAGCTGGGCCCGCTACGCCGAGGGCACCGACGAGGCCGGCGAACCCATCGAGGTCGTCGACCGACTCGCCGGCACCCTCGGCCCCCTCGCCCGCAGCCAACGCGAGAACCCGACCGCATTCCTCGAAAACCGCTCCGTCTTCGGCGATCTCGTCGACGAGCCGCGGTTCGTGGACGCCTACCGATGGGCGCTCGACTCCCTGCACCGCGACGGTGCCCGCGCCACGCTCGAAGCCCTCCGCAGCAAGGTCGGATCGTGAACGGGCACGTCCTCGTCGTCGGCGAGGCCCTGATCGACATCGTCCGGCGCGGCACGGCCGGGCCCGTCGAACACGTCGGCGGCAGCCCGCTCAACGTCGCCGTCGGCCTCGGCCGCCTGGGCCGCGACGTCGAATTCGTCACCCACATCGGCGACGACGACCGTGGCCGCCGTATCGTCCGCCACCTCGCCGATTCCTCGGTGCGGCTCGCCGCCGGCAGCAGCACCGCGCCGCGCACCCCCACGGCGACCGCCACCCTGGACGAGAACGGCGCCGCCACCTACGAGTTCGACCTCGAATGGCAACTGCCGGATCCGCGCCCGGAACCCGGTGCCGGACACGTACACACCGGGTCGATCGCGGCCCTGCTCGAACCCGGCTGCGAGGCCGTCGCCGCGCTGCTCGACCGGCACGTGCCCACCGCGACGATCAGCTACGACCCCAACGTCCGCCCCGCCCTCGTCGGCGACGACCCCCACGTCCGCGACCGCATCACCCGCTTCGTCGCGGGCGCCGACGTCGTCAAGGCCAGCGACGAGGACCTGCGCTGGTTCGCCCCCGGCCGCGACCCCCGCGACGTCGCGCAGGAGTGGCTCACCCTCGGGCCGGCGCTCGTCGCGGTGACCCTCGGCGCGGGCGGTGCCGTCGCGGTCGCGCGGTCCGGTGCCGTCGACGTCGCCGCGCACCCGGTCGAGGTCGTCGACACCGTCGGTGCCGGCGACGCCTTCATGGCCGGTCTGCTCGACGCCCTGTGGACGCAGGACCTGCTCGGCGATCGCGAGGGCCTGCGCGGAATCGGACCGGACGCGGTGCGCGCGGCTCTGGACGTCGCCGCGCGCACCGCGGCACTCACCGTCGCGCGCCCGGGTGCGGACCTGCCGACCCGCGGGGAGCGGGACTCCGACTCGAAGGAGCAGTGGTGACACTCGTCGCCGGGATCGATTCGTCCACCCAGTCCTGCAAGGTCCTCGTCTGCGACGCGCGCACCGGTCACGTCGTGCGGGAGGGCCGCGCCCCGCATCCCGACGGCACCGAGGTCGACCCGCGTGCCTGGGCGGATGCCCTCGGCCGTGCCGTCGCCGCCGCCGGCGGGCTCGACGACGTCGCCGCGGTGTCGGTCGGCGGTCAACAGCACGGGCTGGTGACCCTCGACGAGACCGGGACGGTGGTGCGCCCCGCGCTGCTGTGGAACGACACCCGCTCGGCCGCGGCCGCCGCCGACCTCGTCGCCGACCTCGGCGGCGGGCAGGCGTGGGCCGACGCCGTGGGGGTGGTGCCGCTCGCCGCGATCACCGTCGCCAAGGCGCGCTGGCTCGCCGACCACGAACCGGGCCACGCCGATCGCGCCGCGGCACTGTGCCTGCCGCACGACTGGCTCACGTGGCAGCTCGCGGGAGCCTCCGACGTCGGCGCGCTCGTCACCGACCGCAGCGACGCCAGCGGCACCGGCTACTACAGCGCCGCCGACGGTTGCTACCGCACCGACCTGCTCGAACTCGCGCTGCGCGGCCGCCGGCCCGTGCTGCCCCGGGTGGCCGGACCGGCCGAACGGGTCGGGGAGACGGCCGCCGGCGCCGCACTCGGACCCGGTGCCGGAGACAACGCCGCCGCGGCTCTGGCCCTCGGTGCGCGCGAGGGCGACGTGATCGTCTCCGTCGGCACGTCGGGCGTGGTCTCGGCCGTCTCGGCCACCCCGAGCCGCGATCCGGCCGGGCTCGTCGCCGGTTTCGCCGACGCCACCGGCCGGCACCTGCCGCTCGTGTGCACCCTCAACGCGGCGCGGGTCCTCGACGCCACGGCCGCGCTGCTCGGGGTCGATCACGACGAACTGTCACGGCTCGCGTTGTCGGCCCCGCCCGGCGCCGGCGGACTGGTAATGGTGCCGTACCTCGAGGGCGAGCGCACCCCCAACCGGCCCGGCGCCACGGGCGCGATCCACGGTCTGCGTCTGACGAATTCGACGCCGGAACACCTGGCACGCGCGGCCGTCGAGGGACTGCTGTGCTCGCTCGCGGACGGTCTCGACCACATCACCGCGCAGGGTGTGCCGGTACGGCGGGTGCTTCTCGTCGGCGGCGGTGCCCGTTCCCGGGCGCTGCGCGAACTCGCACCGGGCGTTCTCGGGATTCCGGTCGAGGTGCCCGAGCCGGGCGAGTACGTCGCCGTCGGCGCGGCCCGGCAGGCGGCCTGGGTGCTGGCCGGCGGCATCGAACCACCGCGCTGGGAAGGTGGCGCCGTGCGGCGCTACGAGGCGGATCCGGTCCCGGCCGTGCGTGCCCGGTACGGGGAGGTCCGTGACCTGACCGAGGGCACGATCCGCTGTCGCTGACGCGGGGGCCGGTTCAGGACAGGCCGAAGGCACTGGCCAGGAAGTCGATCAGCCAGGAGAAGATCTCGGCGGACCCGATCACGCTCGAGCCCTCGTCCGTGGTGTCGGCGAGGGCCGTGCCGGGCGCGAGCGCCGACAGGACTGTGGCGCCGAGAACTGCCGTGGTGATGCGAGCCGACGTCCGCACGAGCGTCTCCTTCCGACGGGTATCGAAACCAGTTCATGATCGCCCGTGTGTGCGCCGGTTCGCGACCGCGATGAGTTCCGGTTCCGTCTCGGGTCGATATCTGTGACACCGACGTCAGTGACACCGACGTCAGTGACACCGACGGTAGTGACACCGACGGTAGTGACACCGACGGCAGTGCCGTCATCCACCCGAGCAAGGAGAAGACGATGCCGAAGATCACCCCGTTCCTGTGGTTCGACACCGAGGCCGAGGACGCGGCCAAGTTCTACACCAGCGTGTTTCCGCGCTCCCGGATCCTCGGCACCACCTACTACCAGGACACCGGGCCGAAGCCGGCCGGCACCGTCATGACCGTCGACTTCGAGCTCGACGGCCAGCGCTACGTCGCGCTCAACGGCGGCCCGGAGTTCTCGTTCACCGAGGCGGTGTCGTTCCAGATCGACTGCGCCGACCAGGACGAGGTCGACCACTACTGGAACGCCCTCACCGAGGGTGGGGAGGAGAGTCAGTGCGGCTGGCTGAAGGACCGCTTCGGGCTGTCCTGGCAGGTGGTGCCGCGGCGGCTCTTCGAGCTGCTCTCCGACACCGACCCCGAGGCCGGGCGGCGCGTCACCGAGGCGATGCTGCAGATGCGCAAGATCGAGGTAGCACCGCTCGAGGACGCCGCCCGCGGCTGAACCGGCGAGCCCAGCGGGCACCGTGGCGGCGGTGATAGCTTTCGGGCGATGACCACGCGCACCGAGCGGCTCGACGAGCTGCCGCTGACCCGCAGACACGGCAAGCTGCTGCTCGGCTCCGGCGTGGGCTGGGCACTCGACGCCATGGATGTCGGGCTCATCTCCTTCGTGATGGCCGCCCTGGCCGTGCAGTGGAGTCTGAGCACGACTCAGCTGTCGTGGATCGGGTCGATCGGCTTCGTCGGAATGGCGGTCGGGGCGGCGGTCGGCGGGTTGCTCGCCGACCGGATCGGCCGGCGCCAGGTGTTCGCGGTGACGCTGCTGGTGTACGGCCTGGCCACCGGGGCCGCGGCGCTTGCCGGCTCCGTCGCGGTGCTGATCGTGCTGCGGTTCGTCGTCGGCCTGGGTCTCGGCGCCGAGCTTCCGGTGGCGTCGACCCTCGTCAGCGAGTACGCACCGCGCCGGCAGCGCGGCCGCATGGTCGTCGCGCTCGAGGCGTTCTGGGCGGCCGGGTGGATCCTCGCTGCCCTCATCGGCTACTTCGTGATCCCCCTCGGCGACGACGGCTGGCGCTGGGCGCTGGCCGTGGGAATCGTCCCCACCCTGTACGCGGTGGTCGTCCGGTTCGGCCTACCCGAATCCGTGCGATACCTCGAGCGCCGGGGCCGCTACGCCGAGGCGGAGAAGGCCGTGCGGTCCTTCGAGATGTCCGCCGGCGTCGCGGCGCCCACGGACGTGGAAGAGACGTCGCGTCCGGTGCTCACGGAGACGAGCGCCGAGTCGATCTGGTCGCCGCGGCTGCGGCGGCGCACCGCCGCCCTGTGGACGGTGTGGTTCTGCATCAACCTCTCGTACTACGGTGCCTTCATCTGGCTGCCGAGCCTGCTGGTGAACCAGGGCTTCGATCTGGTGAAGTCCTTCCAGTACACCCTGATCATCACGCTCGCACAGTTGCCGGGATACGCCGTCGCGGCATGGCTGATCGAGGTGTGGGGGCGCCGTGCAACTCTGGCGAGCTTCCTCGCCGGCTCGGCCGCGGCCGCGGGCCTGTTCGGGCTGGCCGACACGCCCACCGAGATCGTCGCCGCCGGAATGGCGTTGTCGTTCTTCAACCTCGGCGCCTGGGGAGCGTTGTACGCGATCGGACCGGAACTGTATCCGACGTCGGTGCGCGCCGCCGGGACCGGCGCGGCGGCCGCGTTCGGGCGCATCGCCTCGATCGTGGCGCCGCTGCTCGTGCCCTGGCTGCTCACCGGTGGTGGCAACGCCCTCGTGTTCGGGGTGTTCGCGGCGGCGTTCGTGCTCGCCGCCGTCGCCGCCTTCACACTCCCGGAGCGCAAGGGGCACGTGCTCGAGGCCTGAGCCCTACGCCCGTGCGGGCGGCATCTGGCTGCAGCCCATCGCCACGGCGAAGGCCCCGAGCGCTGTACCGGTGACGAGGCGCTGCGCCCGGCGCCGTGCGGGTCGTCAGCGTCGTCCGGCGCGCTGGTCAGGTCGACGACCCGACCCGCGCGCACGTCGTGTCGCACCTGCGGATGTCGTTGGGCGCGTAACCGCCGAGTGACACCCCTCGCGCCGAGTTCCGAGGCAGCGTGACCGGATGTCCGCACTCGGTGCGCGTGGAGTCATCCTTCTGTGCATTCCCAGCCATGTTCCGTCGCGAGCCGGGAACCTAGTGTTCCAGGTCACAAGCATCCGGCGGCGATGGGGCGCACTCGACGTCACCGCCGTGACCCGAAAGGACGGACCTGGACGTGGCGTCACTGCAGACGGTGCAGAGGATCGGACCGGTGCTGGACCTGTTCACGGTGCAGCACCCCGAGTGGGGAGTCTCCGAGGTCGCGGCGGCGATCGACGTTCCCCGGTCGAGCGCGCACGCCCTGCTGTCGAGCCTGGTCGACACGGGGCTGCTCCAGTGCCGCGCGCGCGGACGCTACCGGCTCGGTTGGCGCGTCGTGGAGCTGGGAGAGACGCTGCGCGGCACCGTCGACGTCCGGTCCTGTGCCGCCCCGGTCCTCGAGCGCCTGGTGGAGAAGTGCGGCGAGACAACACATCTCGCGGTCATGGATCGATGGAACGTCCTCTACGTGGACAAGATCCTCGGAAATCACAACATCACCGTGCAGGGTGCGCGGATCGGTACGCGCCTGGATGCGCATTCCACGGCGGTGGGCAAGGTGCTGCTCGCGCAACTCGAGGAGCTCGAGGTGCGCCGGTATCTGGCCCAGCGCCCGTTGCGGCGGCTGACACCGTCGACCACCACGAACCCTCCGGCCCTGCTGGACGCCCTGGCCGGTGTGCGCTCGGCCGGCTTCGCCGTGGACCTCGGGGAGACGGTCTCGGAGGTGCACTGCGTCGCCGCCCCGGTGCGCGACGACCTGGGCTCCGTCGTGGCGGCCGTGAGCGTGAGCGTGCCCGCGACGCGCTTCGTCCAGCGGCGCCCGCAGCTCGAGCGGGCTGTGGTCGGTGCCGCGCACGAGATCACCCGGGCGATCGCCGAAGCCCGCGACTGCAGTCCCGTGCTCCTGCGGGACGACCCGGGGGCCGCCGGCTTGACGGCGGCGAGCCCACGCGCCTCCTGACCACGAATCCGACCGCACGAACGAGACAAGCGCAAAAGAGGAGCCATGGACACCGCCGCCCACAAGGCCGCAGACCGACTGCTCGAGGTGTATCGCACGGGGGAACCGATCGATCCACTCACCCCGGACCATCCCGACGCGTCGATCGAACTCGCCTACCGGATCCAACAGCTGCAGGTCGAGCAGTGGACGCTGGCCGGTGATGTCGTCAAGGGCCACAAGGTGGGCCTGGCCTCCCGCGCGATCCAGCGGCAGATGGGCGTCGATCAACCCGATTTCGGGCATCTGACCGCGAGCATGTTCCACCTCGAGCACCAGCCGATCCCCGCCGGCCGCTTCCTGCAGCCGCGGATCGAGCCCGAGGTGGCGTTCGTGCTCGGCCGGCCGCTGGCCGGTCCGGGCGTCACCGCCGCCGAGGCCGCGCGGGCCGTGGACTTCGTGCTGCCCGCACTCGAGATCGTCGACTCGCGGATCCGGGACTGGAAGATCGGCATCTTCGACACCATCGCGGACAATGCCTCGTCCGGCGGCGTGATCCTGGGCAGCCGGCCGGTCTCCCTCTCCGAGGCCGACCTGAGGCTGATCGGATGCACGTTGCACATCGGCGGTGAACTCACGGCGACGGGAGCAGGCGGAGCCGTGCTCGGGTCCCCGCTCAACGCGCTGGTGTGGCTGGCCAACACGGTCGGCCCGCTCGGCGTCACCCTCGAACCCGGTCATGTCGTCCTTCCGGGCTCGATGACCAGGGCGTTTCCGGTGACTGCAGGCGACTCCATCGTGGCGAACATCAGCGGGCTCGGCAGCGTCACCGCCGTGCTCGACGGAAAGGACGAGAAATGAGCGACCAGTTGTGGAGCGCGGCCCGCGTCGCCGACGTGCTGCTGCGTGCGGAGGACACCGCGACCCCGCAGACGTCGATCCTCGCGGAATGGAACGGACTGGACCTGGGGACCGCGTACGCCGCACAGGACATCGCGTTGCGCATGCGGCTCGCCCGCGGCGAGCGGCTCACCGGCGTGAAGCTCGGGGTCACGTCGAAGGCGAAACAGCGGCAGGTGGGCGTGGACTCGCCGTCCACCGCGTGGCTCACGGACCGGATGATCCTGCCTATCGGGGAGCCGGTTCCGCACGAGAAGATGATCCACGCCCGCGCGGAGCCGGAGATCGCGTTCGTCATGGGCCGCAGGCTCGAGGGACCCGGCGTCTCGGCCGCGACCGCACTGGCCGCGGTGGAGCACGTGGTCGGTGCGATCGAGATCATCGACAGCCGGTTCTCCGGCTACCAGTTCTCGATGATGGATGCCGTCGCGGACAACAACTCCTCCGGACGGTACGTCACCGGCCCGATCGCCCGCCGGCCCGAGGACCTGGATCTCGCGCTCGAGGCATGCCTGCTCGAAGTCGACGGCGAGGTGGTCGATTCGGCGACCGGCGCCGCGGTGCACGGGCATCCCGCGGAGGCGCTGGCCTTCGCCGCGAACACCCTGGCCGAGCGAGGACTCGCCATCGAGGCAGGGTGGGTGGTGCTCACCGGCGGCATGACCGACGCCGTGCCGGTGCAGCCGGGGGCGCGCATCGCCGCGCACTTCACCACCCTCGGCACCGTCACCGTGGCGGGAGGCTGACGATGCCGTTCATCGATGTGACGATCGCGGAGGGGCGCAGCCCGGACGAGCTCCGGAAGCTGATCCACGAACTGACCCAGGCGGCGCACCGGGCCCTGGACGCGCCGCTACCCAATATCCGGGTGGTGCTGCGGGAGACGCCGAAGACACACTTCGCTGCGGGGGATGTGACGATCGCCGAGCGTGAGACGAGGGCCTGAGCGGTCCGGGTATCCCGAACTGCGGCAGCGCCGCCCGGCAACGGAGTCGTGGACTCGACCGGGCCGGGCGGAGACGCGATACAGAGCCGACGACACCGAAGGCCCGGTCGAGACGATCGCCCGGCACAGCAGGATCGGCGAGATTTCCGAGGGCGCCCTCGAGATCCAGAAGTGGGCGCGGGCACGGCAGATCTTCGGCCGCGACCACACCGGACAGGTTCGGCAGTTCTGTGGGGACCGGTCGTCGCTCGTGCGGGCGCGGGTGGCCGGCTGTCGCCGGTGACGACTATCCGCGCATGGCGGGGTCCAGCCGGAAATGCGCAGGGCTGGATCCGAACCGGCGACGGAATGCGCGGCTGAAGTGCGACACGTCCCGGAACCCGACGTGGACGCTGATCGCAGTGACGGTGAGATCGGTTTCGAGCAGCATCGTTCGGGCGCGGCCGAGCCGCACCTCGTACAGCCACGTGCGCGGCGTCGTTCCCGCCGCGCTGAACAGTTTGTGGATGTAGCGCAGCGACATTCCCAGTTCCGTGCCGATCTCGGCGAGCGTGTGATCGGGATCGTGCAGGTATCGGAGCATGGTGGCCTGGACCTTGCGAAGGTCGTCCGCGTGTGTCCGCATCGTGGCACTCAGCGGAGTCGCCCGGTCGCTGATCGCGGTGACGAGCAGATCCAGCGCCGCGGCGGCCACCGAATCCGAGGTGCCGCCGGACAATGGGGTCTCGGTGGCGGCCACGTCGACCAGAAAGCGCGACACCAGCCGTCCGATGCCGGACTGTCCCGAAATGCCGTGGCCCGTCACGCTCTCCACCACGTCGAGCGGCAGTCGGGACGTGAGTTGCCGGCGCGGCGCCCGCAGTACGATCTGCTCGAATTCGGTTGTGCCGTCTACGACGAACGGTGTCGACGAGTCGACGATCCCGAAGGCGCCGTTCTCGAGAATCGCCGTCCGCGGCCCCTGGGTCAGGATGGCGGAGCCCTGCGTGATCAAGCACAGCAGGAAGTCGTCGTTGGGGTCCGAATCGATCATTGCGGGGGTCCGCATCACCGTGTGCGGATCGGCGCGCACCACGCTCACGATCAGGTCGCCGATCGGGCGAGCGATCAGATCGGCGGCAAACCGGTCGCTCGACCGGGACCAGTCGACGTCCATCTCGCAGTAGGTCCGGTCCAGCGTATCCGCCCACCGCGCACGGCCTTCGGCGGATTCGAGTTCACGAACGCTCAGCGCCACCGGTCGGCCGGGCTCCGCGGTGCGCGGCGAGTCATCCTTCGGTGCACTGTCGGTCATGTTCCTGCTCACCTCCGCCTCCTAGTGTTCCAGATCACAGGAACTCGGCGGGCGGACGATACCGCGACACGCACCGTCTGCGCGACCCCCGACCGTGTCCGCCGCGCGAGCCGACGACAGGAGAACGACATCATGACCACCACCCGCACCTGGATCGACGAGATCACCATGGAGGAACTCGATCGCGACCCGAATCCGATCTACGAACGCCTCCGCCGTGAAGCCCCGGTCGCGTACGTGCCGGCCGTCGGCATGCATGTCGTGGCGACCCGCGAGCTGTGCCTGCAGATCACGCAGGACCCGCAGGCGTGGTCCACCGTGATCGCCCCCTCTGGAGGCCGGACGTTCGGCAAGGGAACGGTCCTCGACTCCAACGGCGAGCAGCACCGCAGGATCCGGGAGTGGATCGATCCGCAGCTGCGTCCCGCCGCCGTCGACACCTACGTCGAGGCCCTGGTCCGGCCGCAGGCACGGCGGATCCTCGAGGGCATCGAAGACCTCGGAGCCGTCGACATCCAGGAGGCATACTTCGCGCCGGTCAGCGTCCGCGCCGTCGGCGACCTCATGGGCCTGACCGACGTCTCGTCCGAGACGCTCGCGCGCTGGTTCCAGACGCTCGCGCTGTCCTACGGCAACGCCGCGGTCGACGAGCACGGGAACTTCGCTGATCCGGCACCTTTCGAGGCCGGCGATCGCGTCAAGGAGGAGATCGTCGCGACAGTCGACCCCATGCTCGACCACTGGACCACCCACCCCGACCACACCCTCATCTCGCACTGGCTGCACGACGGGATGCCCGAGGGGCAGGTGCGCGATCGCGCCGAGATCTACCCGAACATCTATGTGTTCCTGCTCGGCGCTCTACAGGAGCCGGGACACGTCATGACGACCACCCTGGCAGGATTGCTGCAGCACCCCGACCAGCTCGAACGGGTCGTCGACGATCCGGCCCTCGTGCCGCGCGCGATCAACGAGGGCGCGCGGTGGGTGGCGCCGATCTGGAGCGCCGCGGTGAAGGTCGCGAACCACGACGTCACGATCGGCGGCGTCGACCTGCCCGCCGGCACACCCGTGATACTCGCCTACGGTTCGGCGAACCGGGACGAGACCGCATGGGAGAACCCGGAAGCCTACGACGTGGATCGCCCGGTCGTGCCGCACCTCGCGTTCGGCTCCGGCAACCATGCCTGTGCCGGAACCTACCTCGGCACCGCGATCGTCCGCATCGCGCTCGAGGAGCTGTTCGAGACAATCCCGAACATCGAGCCCGATCCCGACCACGCGCCGGACTTCTGGGGCTGGACCTTCCGCGGCCCGCAGGGATTGCGTGTGCGGTGGGAGGTGTGACGATGGAACATTCGGTGACCGTTTCGGACGGGGAACAGCCCTTTCGTGCTGCAGCGAACCGTTCCGTCCTCGAATCCGCGCTACGGGAGAACCGGTGGCTCCCGCATGCCTGCTCGCAGGGCACGTGTGGCACCTGCAAGATCCGCGTGCTGTGCGGGGAGGTGGACCACGGGCGGGTGGACGACGCGGTGCTTTCCGAGGCGGAACGTGCGAGCGGGCTCGCGCTGGCCTGCCAGGCGAGCCCGCGCACCGATCTGACCGTCGCGCCGTTGAGCGAGACTGCGCCGGCCGGGCCGAGGCATCCGCTGCGTGACCACACCGGCACCGTGCTCGAGTTGGCCGACATCGCCCGGTGCACCCGCCGGCTCGTCGTGGAGCTGGACGAGCCGATGGAGTTCTCCGCCGGCCAGTACGCCGAGCTGATCGTGCCGGGGTCCGGTGTGGCGCGCCAGTATTCGATGGCCAATCCGCCCTTCGAGTCGCGTCGGCTCGAGTTTCACGTCAGGAAGGTCGACGGCGGACTCGCGACGGAGGGGTGGATATTCGGCTCGCTTCGACCGGGAGACCGGATCGAGCTGCGCGGGCCACTGGGGCAGTTCGCGCTCGTTCGCCCGCAGGGAGAACCGGCCATCCTGATCGGCGGTGGGACGGGGCTCGCCCCGCTGAAGTCCATTGTCCGCCATGCCCTCTCCGAGGATCTTGTCCCGGGCATCGACCTGTATCACGGTGGGCGGGGACAGGCGGACCTGTACGACGTCGACTTCTTCCGGGCACTCGAGGCCGCCGATTCCCGATTCCGCTACCACCCCGTGCTCAGCGAAGAGCAGTGGGACGGCGCCACCGGTATGGTCACCGACGTCGTGCTCGACGACTTCGCCAGTTGCCGGGGGCGCAGCGCGTACCTGTGCGGACCACCCGCCATGGTCACCGCGGCGGTCAAGGCGCTCAAACGCCGACGCATGGCGCCCCGCTCGATATTCAAGGAGGAGTTCACCGTCGGCGCCGCGCCGCCGGCGATGTCGCCGGCGTGACCGCGGCCGGGTGTTCGGGTTCGTCCCGGGCACCCGGCCGTTCGCCGGTCAGTGCCGGTGGCCCGGTGGGCGGTCGGTGTTTCCCTTCCGGTACTGACCGGGGCTGGAGCCGAATGCGGCGCGGAACGTCCTGCTGAAGTGGGAGACGTCCCGGAACCCCGCGCATTCGCTGACCTCCGAGACGGACATCTCGGTCGTCAGCAGGTGCTTCCGCGCGCGTTCGAGGCGCGCCTGGTACAGCCACGCCCGCGGGGTGGTCCCGGCCGCGCTGAACAGTTTCTGCACGTTGCGCAACGACATCCCGGCGTCGGCTGCGACGTCCGACAGCGTGAGCTCGGGATCGTGCAGCTTCTGTTCGATCACCCGCTGGACGCGGGTGAGATCTTCGGTGCGATGCAGTTGCGCGGCGCTGGTCGCGAGCGGACCCTCCGCGAGGGCGGTGGCCAGCATGTCGACGGCAGACGAGGCGAACGACACCGCGGCCCCCGGCGAGATCGGAGCCGTCGTGGTCGAGAGGTCGACGAAGAATCGGCCGACCAGTTCGCCGGCCCCGGTGTCGGCGCCCATCGACCGCGCGGTGCCGTGTTCGACGATCCTGCCGGGTAGACGTGAGGTGAGCAGCTCGGCGGGGGACCGCACCACGATCTGCCGGAACGGCGCGGGGGAGTGGAAGACGAACGGTGCGGAGCAGTCCAGCAGCGCGAATCCCCCGCGCTCGAGAACGGTGGCTCGACCGGACTGCTGCACCTCGACGTGACCCTCGGTCACGATGCACACGAGGTAGCCCGTCCAGGTGTCGGAGGCGATCATCTCGGGTGACCGCACCACGGTATGGGCGTCGGCGCGGATCGTGCTGATGTGCAGGTCCCCGAAAGGCCGTCCACCCCACTCGGCGTCGAAGTGCTGCCGCGGATCCGGCCACGCCACGTCCATCTCGCCGTAGAGCCGCTCGAGGGTGCTCGCCCACTGCGTGCGGCCCTCGCGCGTGTCGAGTTCCCGCGTGCGCAGTGAGACGAGGGCGGGCGCCGCTCCCTTGCGCGCAGAGTCACCCGATTGTTCGCGCTCAGCCATGTTCCAGCACACCTCCACCTTCTAGTGTTCCAGATCACAGGGACTTGGCGTCCGGAACGATATACCGACATCGCGCCGAAAGCGACATCCGAGAGCGGATCCCCAATCCGGGCAACGCAATCGGTGTCGACCGCGTCGCAGCACGGTGCCGGTCGATCCCGCCGGTCTCCGATACGACTCTCCACCGCCCGAGACCAGGAGTGAACACCATGACGACCTCAGCGATCATCGGCGACGCCGTCGGAGCGCCCAACACCGTCCGGCCTATGACAGGCGACGAGTACATCGAGTCGCTCCGCGACGGTCGCGAGGTGTACTTCCGTGGTGAGCGGGTCGACGACGTCACCACGCACCCGGCCTTCCGTAATTCGGTCCGGTCGGTGGCACGGATGTACGACGCGATGCACAAGCCGGAGGCCAAGGGCATCCTCACGGTGCCGACCGACACCGGCAACGGGGGCTTCACCCATCCGTTCTTCAAGACGGCACGCAGCGCCGACGACCTGCTCCTCGCCCGCGACGCGATCGCCACGTGGCAGCGCGAGGTGTACGGCTGGCTGGGACGCTCGCCCGACTACAAAGCGTCGTTCCTCGGCACCCTCGGAGCCAACGCCGACTTCTACGGCGAGTACAAGCAGAACGCCCTCGACTGGTACAAGAAGTCCCAGGAGCGGGTGCTCTACCTCAACCATGCGATCGTCAACCCGCCGATCGACCGCGGCAAGCCCGCCGACGAGACCGCCGACATCTGCGTGCACGTGGTCGAGGAAACCGACGCGGGTCTGATCGTGTCGGGCGCGAAGGTGGTGGCGACCGGTTCGGCGATCACGAATGCCAACTTCATCGCGCACTACGGCCTGCCGCTGCGCAAGAAAGAGTTCGGCCTGATCTTCACCGTCCCGATGGATTCACCGGGGCTGAAGTTGTTCTGCCGTACGTCCTACGAAATGAACGCCGCCGTCATGGGTACGCCGTTCGACTACCCGCTGTCGAGCCGATTCGACGAGAACGACGCGATCATGGTGTTCGACCGGGTCCTGGTTCCGTGGGAGAACGTCTTCGCCTACGACGCCGAGACGACCAACGGCTTCGTCATGAAATCCGGGTTCATGTCGCGCTTCATGTTCCACGGTTGCGCCCGTCTCGCCGTGAAACTCGACTTCATCGCCGGTTGCGTGATGAAGGCGGTGGAAATGACCGGCTCGGCCGGATTCCGCGGGGTGCAGATGCAGATCGGCGAGATCCTCAACTGGCGCGACATGTTCTGGGGACTGTCCGACGCGATGGCGAAGACACCCGATCCGTGGGTCGGCGGGGCCGTACAGCCGAACCTGAACTACGGACTGGCCTACCGGACCTTCATGGGTGTGGGCTATCCGCGGATCAAGGAGATCATCCAGCAGACTCTCGGCAGCGGTCTGATCTACCTGAATTCCCATGCGAGCGACTGGAGCAACCCCGACATCCGGCCGTACCTCGACCAGTACGTGCGCGGGTCGAACGGCATCGCGGCCATCGACCGCGTCAAGCTGCTCAAGCTGCTATGGGATGCCGTCGGCACCGAGTTCGGCGGCCGGCACGAGTTGTACGAGCGCAACTACGGCGGTGACCACGAGGCCGTGCGCTTCCAGACGCTGTTCGCCTACCAGGCCCAGGGCCTGGACAACCAGCTCAAGGGCTTTGCCGAACAGTGCATGTCCGAGTACGACATCCACGGCTGGACGCGGCCGGACCTGATCGGCAACGACGATCTGAAGATCGTCCGGGGCTGAACGGAGCGAGACGATGAGGAGCACTGCCGTGGCCGATCTCGAGGTCACCCCACTGCACATGCGGAAAGCGCTGGGGCGGTTCGCGAGTGGCGTCACCATCGTCACCACCGCCGAGTGTGAGGACGAGGCTTCGGTGCACGGGATGACCGCCAACGCCTTCACCTCGGTGTCGCTCGATCCG
Organism: Rhodococcus indonesiensis; assembly: GCF_047782815.1. Lineage (NCBI taxonomy): Bacteria > Bacillati > Actinomycetota > Actinomycetes > Mycobacteriales > Nocardiaceae > Rhodococcus > Rhodococcus indonesiensis. The sequence continues at coordinate 1,572,723 of NZ_CP180630.1, forward strand.
CCGCTCGTGCTCGTGTCGATCGCCAACCGCGCCAGGATGAACGAGCGGATCCGGGAGACCGGGCGGTACGGCGTCTCGATCCTCGCCGGGGACCAGGAACCGTTGTCCCTGCACTTCGCCGGGGCGGCGCACCAGCCGGATCTCGTCCGGTTCGTGTGGCGCAAGGGCGTGCCCCTGCTGGAGGGCGCACTGGTGCACCTGGCGTGCACCGTGGTCGATTCGCATCCCGCGGGTGATCACACCCTGCACGTGGGCCGGGTGGAGCGACTCTGGTACGACGACGGGCACCCGCTGGTGTTCTACACCGGCACCTTCCGGTCACTCGAACTGCAGGGCAGGGACGACCCCTGGGGCTTCTGAGCGGAGCAGGACGGGGTGGTCACGGCGGATGCCGCGGCCACCCCGCCCGCATGTGCGGCGGCATCGATCAGCGCCCTGTCGGCGCGGCCGGATATCTGGTTCGCTGGAGGGACGCGACGGCAGGTGAGCGCATGGAACGGTTGAGCGCACAGGACGTGATGACCCTGTGGCCCGACGAGGCGGGATGGCAGCAGGACATCGGTCTCGTCGCGATCCTCGACGCCGGGGACGGCGACGATCCGGACGGACGGATGCTGCTCCGATCCGTCCGGGAGATCGTCGAGGCTCGGTTGCCGCTGGTGCCGCGCCTGCGTCAGGTGGTGCATACTCCCCGGCGGGGGCAGGGACGACCGTTGTGGGCGGACGCAGCGAACTTCGACCTGCGTCACCACATCCGTGCGGTGGCGGCGGGACAGGGCGGGGAGTTGTTCCCGGTCGTCGAATCGATCCGGCGGAGCCCGCTCGACCGGTCCCGGCCGTTGTGGGAGCTGTGGGTGATCCCGGGATCCGGGGCGCATGCACCCGCGGTCTACCTGCGCATTCATCATGTGATCGCCGACGGTCCGGCGGGGGTGGCGATGCTGGGGCTGCTCCTCGACGCCGCTCCGGACGTGCCGCTGTCGCCCGCGTCGCCGTGGCGACCCGCGCCGGTTCCCCGGGCGCGCACGCTGGTCGTCGACAACCTGCGCGGACGCTCGACCGCGGCGTTCCGGGCCGTGGCGGCCCGGGCTCGTCCGGGAACGCTCGTGCCCGACCTCCGGGACTCCTGGTCCGCGCTGCGACGAACCCGGCGCGAAGGGCGAGCGCCGCGCACCAGCCTGAACCGGCGGATCGGGTCGGAGCGCCGCTACGCAGTGGTGCACACCGACGTCGAGGTGGTCCGCGCGATCGCGCATCGGCACGGCACGAAGATCGACGACGTGCTGCTCTCGGTCTTCGCCGGGGGCTTGCGCGAACTGCTCTGTCGCCGAGGGGAACCGGTCGACGGCGTCGTGCTGCGGGCGGTGGTGCCCGTCTCGCTGCACGGGTCGCGTCCGGGGCCGGCTCGTGGAAACCTGCTCGGGCAGATGATTGTTCGGCTCCCGCTCGGTGTCGCCGATCCGCTGCGCCGGTTGACGTCGATCGCCGCGGACACAGCCGTCCGGAAGCGGCATGTCCGTCCGAGGACGGGCGCGGTGGTGACCGGCCGGGTAGTCCGGCGCATCGCCCTGCCGATGCTCGCCCGGCAACGGATGACGAACACGTACGTCGCCGACGTGGTCGGTCCGCCCACCCCGCTCTACCTTGCCGGGGCGCGGGTGCGCGAGATCGTGCCGGTGGTGGCGCTCATGGGCAACATCGGCGTCGGTGCGTGTGCTTTCTCGTACGCCGAGCGGTTCGTGATCACCGTCGTCGGCGACGGTGTCGTGTGTCCCGAGGTGGACGTGGTGGCTCGCGGAATGGAGGAAGAACTGCGGGCGCTTCGCGGTGAAGGCGAATGAGGGATGGCGTCGAACAGGCCGACGTGCCGGCACATTCGCTCAGGCGCCGGCGTTCACCGCGCCGGCTGTGTGGCTGCCGCCCGTGCCGCGACCTCGTCGGCGCGGGCGGCGGCGGCCGGGTTGCCTGCGATGGACCAGTTCACCGGATCGACTTCGACGATCTGTCCGCGCACCAGATCCCGCTGCGCCCCCAGGATCTCGACGATCAGATCGGTGAATCGCGCCGCCAGCTCCTGGCGCTGCTCGATCGGGCGTCCGGCGAGGACGATCGCGGTGAAGTAGGGGGCCGGGGTGCCGCCGTCGGCGATCGCCGTTCCGGCCGTCGCGGCGTCGTCGGGGCCGTACCGGACGACGAACGCCCGCACTCGCTCGATCGGGGAGTCGAGGACCTCCGCGTAGCAGCGACTCGCGTCGGCGAGCAGCCGACGTCGTTGCCCGGCGGTGTAGGCGCCGTCGACGAGATGGAAGTGTGCAACGGGCATTGGCGCTCCTTCGTGACATGTCGGGGGTACAGACTTATTGGACTCCGTGCCGGGTTCCGCCGTCGACGGTGAGGACGCTTCCGTGCAGCACGGCGGCCTCCGGAGCGAGGAGCATCTCCAGAGTCCAGCCGATCTCGTCGAGCGTCGGTAGCCGGCCGAGCGTGGTCTTGGCACGGTAGCGATCCCAGATCTCACCGGGGTCACGTCCGGTCTCGGCGGCCTCGGTCTCGACGAACTTCCGCAGCCGTGGCGTGTCGACCGGTCCCGGCGCAATGGTGTGGGTGGTGACGCCCCTCGGGCCGTACAGCGCGCTGAGCTGACGCATGAGATTGAAGACTGCGGCGTTCACCGTCCCCGGCCCGGCGTCGAGCGGGCCGGGTTCGAGTCCGAGCGACCCGGCGATCGTCACGAAACGCGATCCCGGTACGAGGTGGTCCCGGACGGCGTGCAGCAGCCGCACCAGTCCGCCGACCTTGATGTTCGCGCCGACCGCGAAGTCCCCCGGCGCGATGGTGTCGGCCGAGCCGCGCACCGGAAGCCCGGCCGCGAACACGGCCAGGCGCACCGGCGCGTCGAGACGGGCGGTGATCGTGCCGATGGCGCTGTCGTCGGCGATGTCGGCGACACACGGAACGATCAGATCGTCCTCGGTCGCGAGCTTGTCGAGGTCCTCGGCGTTTCGGGCGACCGCGACGACGCGCAGCCCGCGCCGGACCAGGCGACGGGTGAACTCGGTGCCCATCGCGCCGGTCGCGCCGACGACGACGCACAGTGAGGGTGAGGCCATGTCTGTGCTCCTTGATTCGCGGGTGTAACCGCCATGGAGATGCATATCCGTTGGTCCCGGACTTTTCAGCCGCGCAGTCGGAGGGTGACCGCCCGCGGCTCGGTGAAGAAGTCGCGGGAGTACTGCCCGCCCTCGCGTCCGAGGCCGCTGGCGCCCTCGCCGCCGAAGGGCAGGCGCAGGTCGCGTTCGAAGAACGTGTTGATCCACACGGTGCCGGCCTTCCAGCGGGCGGCCATCCGGTGGGCCCGGTCCAGGTTCTGGGTGAACAGCATCCCGGCCAGGCCGTAGGGGGAGTCGTTGGCGATGCGCAGGGCCTCCTCCTCGGTGTCGAATCCGAGGACGGTCTCGACGGGGCCGAAGATCTCCTCGCGCGCGGTGCGGGAGTCGTTGGTCAGGCCGGTGATGACCGTGGGCGGGTAGTAGAACCCGGCGGCGCGGGCGTCGTCGGTGAGGCGGGCACCACCGGTGACGACCTTGCCGCCCTCCTCTTGGGCGAGTTCGACGTAGCCGTGCACCTTGTCGAGGTGGCGCTGCTCGATGAGCGGACCGAGGAAGTTGGCCGGGTCCTTCGGGTCGCCGACGGTGAGCCTGTTCGCCTCCTCGGTGAACCGGGCGAGGAACTCGTCCATGATGCTGTTGTGCACCAGCAGGCGGGACCCGGCCAGGCACACCTGCCCGTTGCCGCCGAAGATCGCGCGGATCGCCATCGGCACGGCGACGTCGAGGTCGGCGTCGGCGAAGACGATGTTCGCGGACTTGCCACCCATCTCGGCGGACACCGGGGTGTGGTTGGGCGCGGCGGCCTGCAGGATCTTCACCCCCGTGGCACTCGAGCCGGTGAAGGTGATCCGATCCACGCGCGGGTCGGAGGTGAGTGGCCCGGCGACGGCCTCGCCTCCGAAACCGTGTACGACGTTGAGCACACCCTCGGGCAGTCCCGCCTCGAGGGCGAGTTCGGCGAAGCGGTGCGCGGTCAGCGGGGTCTGCGGCGCCGGCTTGAGGACGGCGGTGTTGCCGAATGCCAAGGCGGGAGCGATCTTCCACGTGGCGAGCATCAGTGGCGCGTTCCACGGGCTGATCGCCGAGACGACACCGGCCGGCGGGTAGAGCACGTAGGACAGCAGGTCCCCGTCCGGGTACGCCTCGTTCGCGGCCATCGCGACGTAGTCGGCGAAGAACCGCAGATTGTGTGCCACCCGCGGGATCTCGGCGTGCAGGGACTGATTGATGCTCTTGCCACCGTCGCGGGTCTCGAGCTGGGCGAGTTCCTCGCGGTGGGCGTCGACCTTGTCGGCGACGGCGTGCAGGATCTTCGCGCGTTCCTTCGGGGACAGCAGCGGCCACGGGCCGTCGTCGAAGGCGTTGCGGGCGGCGGTGATCGCCGCGGCACCGTCGTCGGCCGTGCCCTGGGGCACGATCCCGAGCAGCGCACCGTCGTGGGGGTCCCGGGACTCGAAAGTGGCCCCGTCCGAAGCCTGCCTCCATTCGCCGCCGATGAGGTGACGGACCTGCGTGACCGGTGGCGGGTTCTGGGTCTGTGTCATGGCAGTCTCCCTGGGTCAGACTCCGGCGCGGGCCGGGGGCTCGTAGGTGCGGCCGGCCAGTTCGGAGGCGACGTCGACGATCATGTCCTCCTGGCCGCCGATGACACCGCGGCGCCCGAGTTCGAGCAGGATCTCGCGGGTGGAGATGCCGAACTTCTTCGCGGCCCGCTTGGTGGGGTGGAAGAAGGTCGAGTACACGCCGGCGTAGCCGAGGATCAGGGCGGTCTCGTCGACGATCTGCGGTTCGGTCATCAGTGGGGCGACGACGTGCTCGGCGGTGTCGACCAGCGGAAACAGGTCGACCCCGGTGTCCCAGCCGGCCCGCTCGAACGCGGCGGCAAGCACCTCGGTCTGGGCGTTGCCGGCGCTCGCGCCGAGTCCACGCAGCGACCCGTCGATGAACGTCGCCCCGTTCTCGGCGGCGGTGAGCGCGTTGGCGATGCCGACCCCGAGATTGTTGTGGGCGTGGAATCCGATGTCGGCGGAGACGGCCTGGCGCAGGGCCGCGACGCGCTCCCCGGCGTGCCGGGGCACCATCGCCCCGGCGGAGTCGACCACGTACACGACGTCGGCGCCGTACGAGTCGAGCTTGGCGGCCTGCTCGGCGAGCGGCGCGGGCTCGAGCTTGTGGCTCATCATCAGGAACGTCATCACGTTCAGGCCCTTGTCCTTGGCCCACTCGACGGGCTGCTGGGCGCAGTCGGCCTCGGTGCAGTGCACCGCGACGCGCACCGTTGTGATGCCGGCGTCGATCGCGCCCTGCAGTTCGGCGAGGGTGGCGATGCCCGGGACGTACAGCACCGCGATGTCCGCATTGTCGACGGCGTCGACCGCGGCGCGCACATATTCGGGGTCGGTGGCGGCGGCGAAGCCGTACTGGATCGAGGAGGCGCCGAGCCCGATGCCGTGCGCGACCTCGATGGTGGGGATCCCGGCCCGGTCGAGACCGCGGGCGATGTCGGCGACATTGCCGGGGGTGAACTGGTGCGAGACCGACGACATGCCGTCGCGCAGGGTGGTGTCGACGAGGGTGACCTTGCGGCGCCGGGCGGCCGTGCCGGCCGTGTCGGCGGTGCCGGCGGTGTGGGTGGTGTCGGTGGTGCTCACTGGGCTGCTCCCTGGACGAGGTTGCGCTGCGCCAGGACGTCGGCGACCTGTACGGCGGCGGCGGTGATGATGTCGAGGTTTCCGGCATAGGTCGGCAGGAAGTCGCCGGCGCCCACGACCTCGAGCATGACGGTGACCAGGTCGCCGTCCACGTCGACGAGCCGCAGGGTGTAACCGGGAACGTACTGCTGCACCCTGGCGACCATGTCGATCACGGCGCGTTCGATCGCGTCCGGGTCGGGGTTGCGGACCTTGGCGTAGACGGTGTCGCGCATGTTCATCGGTGGCTCGGCCGGGTTGATCACCGAGATGGCCTTGGCGCGGTCCGCGCCGGCGACCTGCGCGAGTGCCCTGCCGGTCTTCTCGCTGAATTCGCTGAGGTTCTGGCGGGTGCCCGGGCCTGCGCTGTGCGAGGCGATCGCGGCGACTATCTCCCCGTAGTAGGCGTCCGCGGCCTGGTTGATCGCGTACAGGATCGGGATGGTGGCCTGCCCGGCGCAGCTGACCATGTTCAGATTCGGCGCGTCCAGGTGCTCGGTGAGGTTGACGGCCGGCACGACATACGGTCCCACCGACGCCGGAGTCAGATCGATGGCCGTGATCCCTGCCTCCGCGTAGCGGGGCGCCGCTGTGGCGTGCACCTTGGCCGAGGTCGCCTCGAACACGACGTCGGGCAGTTCGGGGCGGCTCAGCAGCCAGTCCACCCCGTCGGCGGACGTCTCCAGGCCCTGCCGGCGGGCCCGTTCGAGGCCTTCGCTGGCAGGGTCGATCCCCACCATGTACACCGGCTCGACGTGCTCCGACCGCAGCAGCTTGTACATCAGATCCGTGCCGATGTTCCCGGAACCGACGATCGCGGCTTTCAAACGACTCATCTGTGGGGCCTTCCCTCAACTCGGGGGTGATGCGGACCACGCTAGGGCGGAAGGTCTCCTCGTCGGCCCCTCGTCCGGAGGTCTCGAACGCGGGACCGATGTCCCGAGTGGCGATTCGGCTATTGCGAACGGCGTGCACAGCGGGCCCGAGGTGCGCGCACGCTCGTGACGGAGAGCACAGCCGGCATCCTCGCCGGCCGGCGCAGATCAGGAGAGATCATGACGGACACGACCGCTCGTTTCGACATCGCGCACCTCGCCCGCGCGGAGCTGTTCACCCCGAGGCCGCAGGAAACCCTCGACTTCTTCACGAAGTTCCTCGGCATGTACGTCACGCACCGGGAAGGGCAATCCGTCTACCTGCGTGGGTACGAGGATCCCTACCAGTGGAGCCTGAAGGTCACCGAGGCTCCGGAGCCCGGCATGGGCCATGCTGCGCTACGCGCCAGCTCGTCGGAAGCCCTCGAACGTCGCGTCGCGTCCCTGAAGCAGGGCAACGTGGAAGGGAAGTGGAGCGAGGATCAGTTCGGCTACGGAAAGACCTTCGAATTCCAGTCCCCGGACGGCCACAACCTGCAATTGCTGTGGGAGGTCGAGAAGTACGTCGCGCCGAAGGAACTGGAGAGCAAGATCCTCTCGCGTCCGTCGAAGAAGCCGCTGCAGGGTATCCCGGTCAAGCGGATCGACCACCTGAATCTCATGTCCTCCGACGTGACCGCGGTGAAGGACTCCTTCGAGCGGCACCTCGGATTCCGCACGACCGAACGCGTGGTGGACGGCGGCGTGGAGATCGGCGCCTGGATGAGTTCGAACCTGCTCGGCCACGAGGTCGCCTGCATGCGTGACATGACCGGCGGACGCGGCAAGCTCCACCATCTCGCGTTCTACTACGGCACCGGCCAGCACCTCGCCGACGCGGTGGAGATGTTCCGGGACTACGACATCCGGATCGAGGCCGGTCCCGACAAGCACGGCATCACGCAGGGGCAGTTCCTCTACGTGTTCGAGCCCGGCGGCAACCGCATCGAACTGTTCGGCGAGGCCGGCTACCTGCATCTGGATCCGGATGCCGAGACCAAGACGTGGCAGATGGCCGACATCGACACCGGCCTCGCGGTCGGTGGGGCGAAACTGCCGTGGGAAACCTACTTCACCTACGGCACCCCGAACCCGCTCGCACTCGATCAGCACATCGAGAAGTTCTCGCACTTCGGCCCGGGCGCTCCCGTCGAGGATCCCGAGGTGATCGCCACGGAGCAGGCGATCCCGGACGACATCGATCACTCCCGCGCGGTGTCCGGCTCCCCGGTGTGAGTCCTGGCGGGGGCGCACCTCTCGCGCGGGTTTCGGGCGCGAGAGGTGCGCGCCTGCGTGTCAGCCGGCGTCCGGGAACGTCACCCCGAGCGCCGTGAGCTGCTCGGGATCCGACACCACCTCGATCTCGACCATCGCGTCGTCCTCGATCGTGAAGGCGAACACCGTGCGCGGACGGCCGCCCGGCGCCCGTGCGGCGCCGGGTATTCCGTCGACGAGGACCGCCCGGGCGGCGTGGGCGCGGCCGTCGAAAACCTCTGCGACGCGGCGCCCGCCACTGCGACGAGCCGCAACTGGCGGCGCTGATCGTGCAGATCCCGCTCATCAACGTGTGGAACCGGCTCGACGCAGCGGTCGAGCAGGTGGCCGGCGCGCAGGACAACCGGCGTTGCCCTCCGGCGGATATTCTGGAATGATTCCAGATAAAGCGCCGGAGGGTCGTGTTGCGGCGGCCCGGAACGAAAGGAAGTGCGCTCATGTATGCCGTCGATTCGCGTGCCGTCACGCTTCCGTCGATGGTCCTCGGCGGGTTGCGGCCGCTGTACCGGCAGATGGCCCGCGCGAACGTGCGTGGCGTGGGCTTTGTGCACACCGCGGGCGCGAACCGGTTCGAGGTCCGTCTGATCGCGGCCGTGGGTGGGCCGACGCTCGAAATCCGTTCGGAGGACCGGACGGTCGTGATCACGGTTGCGCTCACGGCGCAGTTCCGGGCGCAGCCGGAACTCGACCCGGGCAGCTACCGGCGGCTGTGCGCGATGCTGACGCCGGACGCCGCTCCGTCGTCCGGGACCGTCGGCCGGTTCCTGCAGGGTCTCGTCGCTCAGGCGCCCGCCGTCCTTTCGCGCACCGACGCCCACGCGGCCTGAGGACGTTCCGCTACGTTGTTCGGCTGCCGGGACGCTCCCCGGGGTGCATGATCGGATCGGGACCGATCCGTAGTGACGCCGGCGAAGGGGTAACGATGGCGGAGGACCGCGAGACGCGTCGATTCGGACTGCTCGGGTCCGCGATGGAGGAATTGCTCGAGAGAACCCGCGCCGTGGCCGACGAGGTCGCGTCGATCGGGAGCGGGGCCCTCGGGTCGATTCCCGACCCGCTGTCCAGGCCTGCCGACCGGATGCTCGCGTCGCTCCGGGAGGTGATGGAGCTGGCCCCACCCGTCTTCACCGAGTTCGACGCCCTCGTCGAGCAGCTGCACGCGCAGCGCAAGTCGGTGCAGGCGCTGCAGGCGCAACTGTCGGCGTTCGACCGTCAGCTGGAGGTCGTCGAGAAGTCGCTGGCGCCCCTGCAGGGGCTGGCCCACCAGTGGACCCGGTTGCAGCAGACACTGCTCCGGTATCCCTCCACCGGCGAACCGGAATCCGGCCCGCCGAAGTCCTGACGGACCGCGTCAGAAATCGCCCTCGGCCACCTGGAAACACACCAGTCCCATCCGCCGCCACATCCGCACGACCTGGTCACGATCGTCGAGGACGGCGACGACCCGGTACCGGTGCCGGACGAAGCGGTCGAACAGCTCGGCTTTGACGATGGAGTCCTTGCGATTGTCGCCGGGCGCGCGCATGTGCAGTTCGGTGTAGGGCACCCGATGCTCGGCCAGCCACTGCTCGGTCTCGGGCCGGCACACCCCGTCGCGACCGGAGACGAGCACGATCGCCGGCTTCTCGGGTGATGCGGCGAACGCCGTCACCGCAGCCATCACGGCGGGGGACAGCGAGTCCTCGCCCACTCGGTGCCAGTGGTAGGGGCTGCGGTCGCTCATGTGGGCGAGCGTGCCGTCGATGTCGACGATCCACGCCGGGGGCAGCGTCGGATCCGGCACGTACGGCGCCGGGTAGGGGACCGGCTCGGCCGGCGGCCGGTGCCGCCCCTGTCGCCTCGCCCCGGTGCGTCCTTTGGGCTGGGCGGATTCAACCGGTCGTTGCAACATCCCTGATGATGGAGGGTGTTGCAGATGGTGTGGATCGGTCGACCCCCGGCCCCGGAGCACGCACGGCTGAGGTTCTGGCAATGCCGTAGCGAGGGTGCCTCGACGACGGAGGCGGCGTGCGCCGCGGCCGTGTCGTCCTCGACGGCGCAGCGGTGGATCGTGGCGTCCGGTGGGGTTCGTCCCCGCCGGACGCCGCCCCCGTCGGGGCGGTATCTGACGCTCGAGGAGCGCGAGACGATCTCCGAGCTGCTCCAGGCCGGCACGAAGCAGTACGAGATCGCCCGGGCGCTGGGCCGGTCCGCGTCCACGATCAGCCGAGAGATCACCCGCGGGACGAACAAGCGCGGCTACTACATCGCCTCGACCGCCCACCGAGCTGCCCAGCAGCGCGCCACCCGCCCGAAAACGGCGAAGCTGGCCACCTGCGACCGGCTGCGCGGATTCGTGCGGCAGCGGCTCGAACGGAACCACTCGCCGGAGCAGATCTCCCACTCCCTGATCCGCGAGTTCCCCGACGATGCGGAGATGCGCGTGTCGCACGAAACGATCTACCTCTCGCTCTACATCCAGTCCCGCGGCGCACTCAAACGAGAGCTGACACAACATCTTCGAACGAAACGAACGCTGCGCGCGAGCAGACGCCGACCGGACGAACGGCGCGGCCGGATCCCCGAGATGGTGCACATCTCGCAGCGTCCCGCCGAAGCCGACGATCGAGCCGTGCCCGGACACTGGGAAGGCGACTTGATCATGGGCGCGGGCAACCGGTCGGCGATCGGCACCCTCGTCGAACGCACCACCCGGTTCGTGATGTTGCTGCACCTGCCCGACGGGTACTCGGCCGAGCAGGTCAATACCGCGCTGGCCGCCAAGATCCGGGAACTGCCCGACGCCCTGGCCCGGTCCATCACCTGGGACCAGGGCGCCGAGATGAAGCGACATGCCCAGTTCACCGTGGACACCGGCGTCCAGATCTACTTCTGCGACCCGCACTCACCGTGGCAGCGCGGCTCCAACGAGAACACCAACGGTCTGCTCCGGCAGTATTTCCCCAAGGGCACCGACCTGTCCCTCCACACCGTCGAGGACCTGCGGTTCGTTGCCGACGAGATGAACGACCGCCCCCGCAAGACGCTCCACTGGCATACTCCAGCCGAGCGCCTCGACGAGATGCTCGTTGCGACGACCGCATGAATCCGCCCTGCTGGGACCGCCCAAAGGACGCACCGGCGGCGCAGCCGCCTACAGCCCGGGGCGCTTGCCGATCGTCAGCGTGACCTCGCCGGTGCCGGCGAAGAAGTCGTTGCCCTTGTCGTCGACGACGATGAACGCCGGGAAGTCCTCGACCTCGATCTTCCACACTGCTTCCATACCCAGTTCCGGGTACTCGAGAACCTCGACCTTCTTGATGCAGTCCAGGGCGAGGCGCGCGGCCGGCCCGCCGATGGAGCCGAGATAGAAGCCACCGTGGTTCTTGCAGGCGTCGGTGACCTGCTGCGAGCGGTTGCCCTTGGCGAGCATGACCATCGAACCGCCCGCGGCCTGGAACTGCTCGACGTAGGAGTCCATCCGGCCCGCGGTGGTCGGACCGAACGAACCGGAGGCCATGCCGTCCGGCGTCTTGGCCGGGCCGGCGTAGTACACCGGGTGGTCCTTCAGGTACTGGGGCATGCCCTCGCCCGCATCGAGACGTTCCTTGATCTTCGCGTGCGCGATGTCGCGGGCGACGACGAGCGGGCCCGTGAGCGACAGCCGGGTCTTGACGGGATGCTTGGACAGTTCGGCGAGGATCTCCGGCATCGGCCGCGTCAGGTCGATCTTCACGGCGGCACCCTTGCCGGTACCCGACACGCCCTCCGTCTCGGCGTCGAGCTGCGCGTCGGTGATCTCGGGCAGGAAGCGGCCCGGATCGAATTCGAGCTGCTCGAGGAACACCCCCTCCGGGGTGATCTTGGCCTTCGCCTGCCGGTCGGCCGAGCAGGACACCGCGAGCGCCACCGGCAGCGACGCGCCGTGGCGCGGCAGCCGGATCACGCGCACGTCGTGGCAGAAGTACTTGCCTCCGAACTGCGCACCGATGCCGATCTTCTGCGTCAGCTCGAAGACCTTCTTCTCGAGTTCGAGGTCGCGGAAGCCGCGGCCGGTGATCGCACCCTCGGTGGGCAGCTCGTCGAGGTAGTGGGCCGAGGCGTACTTCGCGGTCTTGAGGGCGAACTCGGCGGAGGTGCCGCCCACCACGATGGCGAGGTGGTACGGCGGGCACGCGGCCGTGCCGAGCGAGCGGATCTTGGCCTCGAGGAACTGCATCATCGAGTCCGGGTTCAGGATCGCCTTCGTCTCCTGGTACAGGTACGACTTGTTGGCCGAACCGCCACCCTTGGCCATGAACAGGAACTTGTAGGCGTTCTCGTGGCCGGCCGCCGTGTCGGCGTAGAGCTCGATCTGCGCCGGCAGGTTCGAGCCGGTGTTCTTCTCCTCCCACATGGTGAGGGGAGCGTTCTGCGAGTACCGCAGGTTGAGCCGGGTGTAGGCGTCGTACACGCCGCGGGCGATCGCTTCCTCGTCGTCGCCGGGGGTGAGGACGTGCTGGCCGCGCTTGCCCATGACGATCGCGGTGCCGGTGTCCTGGCACATCGGGAGCACTCCGGCAGCGGCGATGTGGGCGTTCTTCAGGAGATCCAGCGCGACGAACTTGTCGTTGTCCGATGCTTCCGGGTCGTCGAGGATGCTCGCGAGCTGCTTCAGGTGATCCGCCCGCAGATAGTGCTGGACGTCGTGCAGCGCGGTCTCGGTGAGCAGGCGCAGCGCCTCGGGCTCGACCTGCAGGAAGGTGCGGCCGCCCGGACCTTCGACGGTCGACACCCCCTCGGTGGTCAGCAGCCGGTACTCGGTGGGGTCTTCCCCGATCGGCAGCAGGTCCTCGTAGAGGAAGTCGGCCATTTCTTCTCCTGAACTGTCCTGGACAGCGGGGCTGATGTTCGGGACAAGGTTAGTCCCGGCAACGGGACGCTCCGACGCCGGGGCGTGTGACGCAGGCCGCCCCCGTACCCATCGTGACCTGCGTCACTGCGAAATTCGGCCGTCGGTGTGGCGCCGGTCACGGTCGCCGCGGCGGGCAATCCGTACACTGGTATGGATGGTTCGTACGGCACAGGAACGGGTACTCGGGCGAAACCGCTACCGATCGATCCGACAGCGGGGGTTCGAGAACACATGAGTACCGAGACCGTGCCGACGACTTCACGTGCCCACCGCGGAGCGCTCCGCGGTTTCCATGCCTGGGTCGACGTCGCCGTCGTGGTGGTCGTCCTCGTCGCCACCAACCTGATCGCGCACTTCACCACCGTGTGGGCCAGCATCGCGACGGTGCCCGCTGCGGCGCTGGTGCTCGTCGCGCTGATGCGCCGTCGGGGCATGCGCTGGTCCGAACTCGGACTCTCGCCGCGCCACTGGCGCGCCGGCTCCCTCTACGCCCTGGCCGCCGTCGGCGTCGTGCTGGCCGTGATCGCCGTCGGAGTGGCGTTGCCGCTCACTCGGCAGTTCTTCCTGTCCGACCGCTACGCCACGATCTCCGGCGCGCTGCTCGCCTCGATGATCGTGATTCCACTGCAGACGGTCATCCCCGAGGAACTCGCGTTCCGCGGCGTGCTGCACGGCACGCTCGAACGCGTCTCCGGTGCGCGCGGAGTGTTCGCCGCCGGGTCACTGCTGTTCGGCCTGTGGCACATCGCCTCGTCCCTCGGGCTCACGAACGGCAATCGCGGCCTGAGCGGCATCCTCGGCGGCGGCCTGTGGGGGCAGGTACTGGGCATCGCCGGAGCGGTCCTGGCCACCGCCGCTGCCGGGTTCGTCTTCACCTGGCTGCGCCGCCGCAGCGGGAGCCTGATCGCCCCGATCGCCCTGCACTGGTCCCTCAACGGTGCCGGGGCGCTGGCCGCAGCCCTGGTCTGGCACGCCACCCTGAACTGACCGCCCGAACGGGCCGCCGGTCCACCGGCGCCGCGGTACCGTGCGCTGATGGCACTCGCGGTCTGCCTGGTCTTCGACGCCGCCGCTCGGCGCGCCCTGCAGCAACTGTGGGCCCGGCTCGAAGACCTCGGGGTGCCGACGCTGCTCACCCATACCCACGGCCGGCACGTGCCGCACCTGTCGTATGCGGTGTTGCGCAGCTACGACGTCGAGGACGTGACGGCTGCGCTCGCGACGCTCCCCGACGGTGGACCGCTGACCCTCCACTCCGACGCGCTGGGAGCCTTCCGGCGCGGACGGGTCTGGCTCTCGCCGGCGCCCACCGCCGATCTCCTGCGCCGTCAGCAGCGCGTGGTCGACACCGTCACCGCCGTCGGCGCGGACCTGCACAAGCACTACCGGCCGGGCGTATGGACCCCGCATCTGACCCTCAGCCCACGAGCCCGGCTGGAGGATCTGCCGCGGGTGGCCGCGGTCGTGTACGACGTGCTGCCCCTCGAGACGGTCGTCTCCGGCGCGGCGCTGATCGACACCACGACGGGGGAGCGGCGGCCGCTGCGCCGCGTCCCGTGACCGGCGGTGCTCACTCCTCGGGGTTCTCCACCCACTTGCCGTACGGCGGGGGGCCCTCGCTCATGATCTGCACCCCGAAGTGCGGGGCGTGCTTCCACACGTAGCCGTGCAGGGTGTGTTCCTCCGACGTCTGCGTGTTGACGAGGACGAGGTCTCCCGTCGCTCGCTCCTCGAGGGAGAACCCGCTGTCCGGGCCCTCGAGTACCCACCACTTCGTCTTGCTCATGATCGATGCCTCCGGTGTGGGACGGGACAGGTCTCGGGCCGGACGTTACTCCCGACAGTGCCCGCGCGGCACCGGTTCGCCGATCCGGATCACCGGCCTCCCAGCACCCGTCGGGTGGCCTCGTCGGCGGGGTAGAACGCCTCGATCGCCAGTTCCGCGACGGTGACGTCCAACGGCGTGCCGAACAGCGTCGTCGTGCTCAGCAGGGACAGCTCGCCGTCGTCGGTGCGCAGCCGCAACGGCACCACCAGGGCGTGGGCGGTGGCCGGATCGAGCTCGGCGTCGTGCCCGTCGTCGCTGGGGTAGGCGGCCAGTTCGGCGTGCAGCCGGCGCAGCACCGGGTCGCCCGTCGCGGCGAGCTGATGTCGCAGCCGGGTCAGCAGGTGCGCCCGCCACTGGCCGTGATTGACGATGCGCGGCGCCATCCCGTCCGGGTGCAGCGTCACCCGCAGCACGTTCACCGGGGGTTCGAGCAGCCGTGGGTCGCATCCGCCCAGCAGGCCCATGACGGCGTCGTTGGCGTCGACCATCGTCCAGTGCCGGTCCACCACCAGCGCCGGATAGGGGCGGTGCGACGACAGGATCCGCTCGATAGCGTCGGCCACCGCGGCCATCGGCACGTCCCCGAGACGGTGCTCCGGGTACGCGGGCGCCAGACCCGCCGCGAGCAGCAGCGAGTTGCGCTCCCGCAGCGGGATGTCGAGCTGATCGGCCAGGCGCAGCAGCATGACACGCGTCGGCCGGGACCGGCCCGTCTCGAGGAAACTCACGTGCCGGGCCGAGACCTGCGCCCGGTTGGCGAGGGCGAGCTGGCTCAGGCCGCGACGCTCACGCCAGTGCCGCAGCAGTGCTCCGACGGGTTCCTCGTGCACGGTGGTCATGAAGGTCACGGTAGGTGTGGAAGGGAACGACGGCCATTACCTGCCGGGTAATCGATTCGCCCACCACGGCCAGGCAGTCTCGTCGGTGTACGGCACACCGCCGCCACCGACCGACCCGGAGGACCCCATGACTGCCTACGCGATCGCCCATCTGCGCTCCGTCGACTTCGGCCCCGAGATCGTCCGCTACATCGAGGAGATCGACGACACCTTCACGCCGTACGGGGGCAGGTTCCTCGTCCACGGCGTCGAACCCGAGGTCCACGAGGGACCCTGGCCCGGCCACGTCGTGGTCGTCGAGTTCCCCGACCTCGAGCAGGCCCGCGCCTGGTACCGGTCGCCGGCCTACCAGGCGATCCTGCCGCTGCGCACCGAGCACTCCGACAGTTCGGCGATCCTCGTCGAGGGTGTCCCGCCGGGCTACCGGGCGCGCGACTACCTCACCAAGATGGGGCACAGCTGAGTGGTCCGGACCGACCGGCTCAGCGCAGGATCCCGGCCGCGCGGGCCGGCGCCGCATACGCCTCGGCGAGGGTGTCGACCGTCTCGTGGGCGTTGAGGCCGCTCGGATTCGGCACCACCCATACCGGCACGCCACCGATCGTCGCCTCCTGCAACCCCGCGGCCGCCTTGCGGTGCCCGAACGCCGACCGGTATGCCGTGATGCCGGCGACGGCCACCACCCGCGGCCGGTGCTGCGCCACCACCCCGGCCAGTCGCACGGCCCCGGTTCGCAGCTCGTCTGCCGTGAGTTCGTCCGCGCGGGCGGTGGCGCGGGGGGCGAGATTGGTGATCCCGACGCCGCGCTCGATCAGGTGCGCCTTGTCGTCCTCGTTCATCCCGGAGCTGGGGTCGACGGGCCGGAGCAGGATGCCGGCCCGCAGCAGGGCCGGGTAGAAGCGGTTGCCGGGCCGGGCGAAGTGCGCACCCGTCGCCGCTGTCCACAAACCCGGATTGATGCCTACGAACAGCAGCCGGCAACCCGGCCCGATCAGGTCGGGCACCACCGCGTCACGGAAGCGTTCGAGTTCGGCGTGCGTGAATCCCATCCGTCCCACGGTAGCGAGCGGCGTCGTCCCGGTCCGGCCTCGCCCGGAGACGAGGAGTGCGGCCGCCCTCGTCCGCGCCCTCATCGGCTAGGGTGAAACGCGCGTCGTGGCGGGACCGGACAGCCGCGGCGAGCAGGGCCGAAACGATAGGGGAAGGTGTGCAGCGCCGGAACGTGATCGGTAACCCCGTCGAAGACCCGTCCGGCCGCGAGGTGGCGCTACCGCCGTACACGGATCTGCTGTGGCCCACCCTGCAGGCGCTGATCGGGCTCGGCGGCTCGGCTTCGATCGAGGAACTCGAGAAGGCGGTCGTCGCGCGCGAGCGTCTGTCCGAGGCCGCGCGGTCCGTACTGCACGGTGACGGCCCGGTCACCGAGATCGAGTACCGGATCGGCTGGGCGCGTACCTATCTCAAGGGCATGGGTCTGCTGGCCAACACCCGGCGCGGCGTGTGGAGCGTCACGGACCGCGGTCGTGCGGTGCAGGAATCGGAGATCAAGCCGCTCCAGGTGGCCTACACCGCGGAGAAACGACGCAAACGACTCGTGCGCAACGCGTCGTCGCGGGCGCAGGTGGTGCCTCTCGCGGCGGCCCCCGAGGATCCCGAGCTGTGGCGCGAACCGGTGCTCGCCGCCGTCGCCGAGCTCCCCGACGAGGGGTTCGAACGGCTCGCCGTCGCGGTGCTCCGCGCCGCCGGATTCACCACCGTCTCCGTCCCGCCGCACGGTGGCCATCTCGACACCGGCTCCGACAACGACGTCGACGTGGAGGGCACCGGCGTGCTGCGGGTGTCGCTGCTCGGCTTCTCGGTGTTCTTCCGCTTCCTGCGCGGGCCCGAGCGGGCGGGCGCGGACGTGGTGCGCGAGTTCCGCGCCGCGATGGCCGGTCGCGGCGAGAAGGGCCTGCTCGTCACCACCGGCACGTTCGGCGACGACGCCCGCGCCGAGGCGCACCGGCTCGGCGCGCCCCCCATCGAACTCGTCGACGGCGACGGGCTGTGCGATCTGCTCAAGGAGCACGGTCTCGGGGTCCACACCACGGTGCGCACCGTCGAGGACGTGGCTCTGGTTCCGGCCTTCTTCGCCGAGCTCGGCGGCCGGTAGTCCCGCCTGTCGTCGGGCCACGAATCCCGATGTGCCCCCGCGGGACCCGGGAGTGTGATCCAATACCGGAGGCTCGACACCCTGTCTTCCGTGCACGCTCGTCCAAGCGAGGTTCGATGGCCGTTTCACGTCGGGAACTGTTGCGATACGCGGCCGTCGGCTCGTGCGCGGCCTGGATCTCGGCCGTCGCCGCCCCCGGGGTGGCGCACGGCCGGGAGGTGCTCGGCACGATCGTCGACTACTCGGCGGCCGTGCCGTCGCCGTCGTCGATTCGGGCCGCCGGGCACGTCGGGGCCATCCGGTACGTCTCGGACCGCCGGCCGGGCGCCGAATGGATGCTGGCCAAGCCGCTGACCGAGTCGGAGGCCGCCGCCCTCGTCGCCGGCGACCTCGAGGTCGTCTCGTGCTACCAGTTCGGCAAGGCCGACACGGCGGACTGGCTCGGTGGATACGACGCCGGGGTCCGGCACGCGACGCGTGGCCTTGAGTTGCACCGCGCGGCCGGGGGACCGGCGGACCGGCCGATCTACGCCTCGATCGACGACAACCCGTCCGAGCAGCAGTTCGCCGACCTGATCGCGCCGTACCTGCAGGGCTGGCACGACGTGCTCGGCGCCGGGAACACCGGCGTGTACGCCAACGCACCGACCATCTCCTGGGCGCGCGATGCCGGCCTGGGGTCGTTCTACTGGCAGCACGACTGGGGCACGGCCGAGGGTTACGTGCATCCCGCGGCCGATCTGCACCAGGTGGGCGGCGGCACGATCGACGGCATCGGCATCGACGTCAACAACGTGTTCAGCACCGACTACGGGCAGTGGTCGCTCACCGCCGGGTGAGGCCGCCGGGTCGTGACCGCGGTACGGCCATCGTGAGGGCCAGACCGACGACGGCGGCCAGGGCCGCCACCAGGAACGTGGCGCGGAAGGCGTCGAGGGCGGGGACCGTCGCGGTGCCGACGGTCAGGGTGTCCGCCGCGAGCAGGACGCTCACGACCGCCGCGGACGAGGAGGTCCCCACCGAGCGCATCAGCGCGTTGAGACTGTTTGCGGCCGCGGTCTCCGACAGCGGCACGGCGGTCATGATCAGCGCCGGCATCGCGGCGTAGGACAGGCCGATACCGGCGCCGATGATCATGGCGGCGACCACGATGTGCCAGATCGCCGAGCAGGCGACGTAGGCCAGGAGGTAGCCGAGGCAGACGACGACTGCGCCCGCGGCGAGGGTCG
This sequence comes from Rhodococcus indonesiensis, assembly GCF_047782815.1. Taxonomy (NCBI): domain Bacteria; kingdom Bacillati; phylum Actinomycetota; class Actinomycetes; order Mycobacteriales; family Nocardiaceae; genus Rhodococcus; species Rhodococcus indonesiensis. The sequence continues at coordinate 1,591,633 of NZ_CP180630.1, forward strand.
TGCGGGGCCCGTACCGGGTCGTGATCCGCGCCGAGACCGGCGACAGCGCCATCATGACAAGACCGCTCGGCGCGAGCGCCAGGCCCGTTGCGACCATGGACAACCCGAACCCGTAGCCCGTGACGACGGGTGCCATCAACAACTGCGGGAAGGCGAGGCTGTTGCTGTAGAGCGCGAAACCGACCGCGACCGAGGCCAGGTTGGTGAACAGCACCGGACGTCGCCCCGACACGCGCAGATCGACCAGCGGCCCGGGCCGCCGCAGTTCGTACCGGCCCCAGACGACGGCGGTGGCGGCGGCACCCGCGAACATCGCGAGCGTCCCGGGCGCCGTCCAGCCCCAGGTGCTGCCCTTGGTCACGGGGAGGAGGAACAGCGTCAGCGCCACCGACAGACCGACCGCGCCGAGCAGGTCGAAACGACCGCGAGCCGACCGGGGAGATTCGGGAACCACCCACAGCACCAGGGCGGCGGCGAGGACTCCGACCAGTCCGCAGAACCAGAACAGGGTGTGCCAGTGGGCGACCTGCGCGACGGCCGCGGCGACGGGGAACCCGACGGCCCCGCCGACTCCCATCGTCGCGCTGATGGTCGCCATCGCCCCCGGCAGTCTGCGCGGGTGCAGTTCGTCGCGGAGGATCGCGATGCCCAGCGGAATGGCTCCGGTCGCCGCGCCCTGCAGTGCACGACCGGTGATCATCGGCCACAGGGTGGTGGACAGCGCGCAGACCGCGGAGCCGGCGACGAGCGTGCCGAGACAGACGAGCAGCATCCGGCGTTTGCCGAACATGTCGCCGAGCCGGCCGCTGACCGGGGTGATCACCGCGGAGGCCAGCAGGGTGGCGGTGACGGCCCACGAGGCGCTCTCCACCGAAGTTCCGAGCAGATACGGCAGTTGGGGCAGCAGCGGGACGACGAGGGTGTGCATCAGGGCGACGACGATGCCGCAGAGGGAGAGCACAGCAACGAGGCCACGGGGTGCCGGACGTTCGCCGACCGGCGGGATCCGGGTCTCGACCGCCATGCGCCTCCTCGAAGCCGGGCCGCGACGGGGAATCGACGACCGGACGTACGACATCTACCAGGTGCGGCGGCGCCGGGGGGAGCACGAGCCCGTTCAACGGGACACCGCCTGCCCGTTCAACTCTGGCAGTGCGCGGCGGGGTCGGGTTCGGCGGCGGTGACGACGAGCGTGGGGTGCGGGTCGTCGGGGGCGTCGTGGACGCCGCGCCACGACAGCAGCGACCAGCGGGACAGTCCCGACAGTGCCGAGCCGAGGCTGGCGAACGACAGCGACGACAGGGCCGAACCGAACGATCCCACCGAACCGACCGACAGCACCGACCCGACACTGCCGACGGACAGGATCGAGTACGCCGAGCCGATGGACAGGATCGAGCCCTCGGAACGGACGGAGAGGATCGACCGGTGGGAGCGACGGGAGCGCAGGGACCGGGAAACGGTGTGCCCGAGAGGTGTTTCGGCCATGTCCCGGTCTACCACGCAGCGGCCGGTGCGGGAAGCGTGCGGACGACGGAGGCCGCCGGGACGATCCCGGCGGCCTCGGCGGACGTGCGGACGATCAGGCGACCGTGACGAGCCCGATCGTCGGCAGGAAGGTGCACGAGCGCGGGGCCGCGCCCTCGGCCTGCGTGGTGATGCCTCCGGAGATCACCGCGGCCACGTTGCCGGAGCCGGTGTCCGCGATCGCGCTGAGCGTCGTCGGCCCGTCGGGGTTGATCCGGGCCTCGTCGGTCAGCGTCGCGGTGCCGCTGCGGCCGTTGGAGACGTTGATCCAGCTCACCGTCAACGGCTGGGCCTGCTGATCGGCGAACTTGGCGGTGCCCAGCGCGGTGAACACGAACCCGGCCTGGCCGGCCTTCGGGCCCGGCGGCGGGAGCGGGGCGGGACCGGCGACGGCGAGCGCGGTGCCGATGGAGTCGCCGCCGTCACGGATGCAGTCCTTGCCGATGCTCGGGTACAGGAACTGCGAGATCGCCACGGCGTTCGGGTCGGGGAGGTCGGGTCCGCCACCGCCGCTGCCGTCGAGGAAGGTGATCACTCGCTGGAGCAGGGCCTTGACGGAGTCGGGCAGCTGCGAGTTCGCGAGCAGTTCCTTCGCCTGGTCGAGCAGCTGGTTCCGGCCGTCGGCGACGTCCGTCGGCCCGGCTGCCGCGCCGACGATGGCGGGGGCGAGGGAGGCGAGGGCCTCGACCTCTTCGGGTGCGGCCGCCTGGGTGGTCAGCATGCCCATGAGGGACTCGATCGTCAGGTCCGCCGGCAGCGGGTAGCCCGCGAGCTCGACCGGCAGCTGAAGCGTGTCGGGGAGGCCCGGAACGACGGGTTGCGCGACCGCCTGCGAGGGCACGGTGAGCGCCGCGGCGGCGGCGAGAGCGCAGGCGGTGATCATCCTGCGCGTTGCTCGGGTTCGAAGCACTTTTCCCCATCCTTGTCGTTGAAGCGGCTCCGGAGCGCGGGGCTCCGATGCCGCTGACGGCTCGGGGAGACACTTTATGTAGGCCCCCCGATCAGTACAAGCCGTGGCCGGTCTCACAGCCGCCGCCTGTATTCGCGGGAGTCTAGCCATAACGTGTTCCGATCGATGGTGTCTGCTCGAGACTACGTGTGACGCATGTGGTTTTTGTGAGAGTAGATGAAACTGTTACTGATGTGAGTATCGTGTTCGGCTCGCCGTCGTGGAACGGATAGTCTGCATCAGTCCCCGGTCCTTCCCCGGGGTGACGTGACGACGGGAGGCCGCGCCGCAGTGTCCGATCCGGTTCGCCCGCATCGACTGTGGTGGTGCGCGGCCCTGCTGGCCGTCTCCGTCGGGGTGCGCCTGGCGTGGAACTTCCTCACCCCCAACGGCATGAATCTCGTGGATCTGCACGTGTACGTCGACGGGTCCGCGGCGCTGCTGCGCGGGGAGCTCTACGACTTCACCTACACCCGGGACACGCCCGAGTTCTCCCTGCCCTTCACCTACCCGCCGTTCGCGGCCCTGGTCTTCTTCCCCCTGCACTACCTCCCGTTCCCCGTGGTCGGCGTGGTGTGGCAGCTGCTGACCGTCGCCGCCCTGTTCGGCATCCTGCGCATCTGTCTCGAGCTGCTGTTCGGTCCTGCGGCCCACAGCGCCCACTGGACGGCGGTCGCGCTCGGGTGGACGGCGGTCGGCATCTGGACCGAGCCCATCCGCACGACCCTCGACTACGGGCAGGTCAACGTGTTCCTGGCCTTCGGTGTGATGGTCGCGGTCCGCAGCAACCGCTGGTGGCTCTCGGGTGGCCTGGTCGGGGTGCTCGCCGGCATCAAGCTGACCCCGGCGGTCGCCGGTCTGTACTTCGTGGCCCGACGGCGGTGGTCGGCGGCATTCTTCTCCGCGGCGGTCTTCGTCGTTACCGTCGCCGTCAGCTGGCTGGTGCTCGGCGAGCAGGCACGGACCTACTTCACGACGTTGTTCGGCGACGCCGAGCGGATCGGACCGGTGGGGTCGGTCTGGAACCAGTCGCTGCGCGGCGCGCTGAGCCGCATCGTGGGGCACGATGTCGGCACCGGGCCGCTGTGGCTGGCGGCCGTCGTGGTCTCGGCGGCGCTGGCCTTCGCGGCTTGGCGTGCCCTCGGTCCGGGCGATCGCCTCGGCACCATCGTCGTCGTCGAACTCTTCGGGCTGCTGGTCTCGCCGATCTCCTGGATGCACCACTGGGTGTGGGTCCTGCCGATGCTGGTGTGGCTGGTCTACGGTCCGCTCGCGGACCGGCGCGGCGCGCGCGTGCTGGCCGGATTCTGGGCGGTGCTCACCGTCGTCGGCGTGCCGTGGCTGCTGGGGCTGGCGCAGGATTCGATGTGGGACATCTCGCGGCCCGCGGTGCTCGCCTGGGCCGGGGGGTGCAACGTGCTCGGAGTGCTCGCGGTGTACGTGTGGACGATCCTCGCCCGGCGCAGCGCTGCGCGGCACCCCGCTCCGGCCGTGTCCGTCAGCCGTGGACCAGCGAGTCGATCGTCCGGGCCAGTTCCACGTCCGACGCGGTGATCCCGCCGGCGGAATGGGTGGACAGCGAATAGGTCACCTTCCGCCAGCGGATGTCGATGTCGGGATGGTGGTTCGCCGCCTCGGCGGCCTCGGCCACCCGGTCCACCAGCGCGACGGCCTCGGGGAACGAGGGGGACTCGACGGTGCGCACGATCGCGTTCCCGTCCCGCTGCCACGCGGGGAGGTCGACGAGGGCGGCCTCGATGTCGGCGTCGGAGAGCAACTCGGCCATGTCTCATTCTGGGACGATGCCGCACATGAGTGCAACGACGGGCCGGGCGGACGAGGTGGTGGCCGGGGCGATCTTCCGCGACGGCCGGCTGTTGCTGGCGCAGCGGGTCGGCCCCCCGGAGCTGGCGGGGTTGTGGGAGCTGCCCGGCGGCAAGGCGGAGCCGGGGGAGTCCGCCGAGGCGGCACTGCGCCGTGAGCTGCGGGAGGAGCTGGGGGTGGAGGTCGCCGGGGCGCAGCGGGTCGGGGCCGGAGTGCCGCTGGGCGGGGGCCGGGTGCTGCGCGCCTACCGCGTGGAGCTGGTCTCGGGGGAACCGCGGCCGCTCGAGCACGCGGCTCTGCGTTGGGTGGACGCCGACGAGCTGGAACGGATCGATCTGGTGCCCAACGACCGGGTGTGGCTACCGGAGCTGCGCGCCCGACTCCGGGACTGACGGCGGTGCGGCCGGTCAGGCGGCGCGGGCCTTCTTCAGGCGCTTCGCGAGCTCCTTCTTGCCCAGTCCCTCGTGCTCGAGTCTCTTCATCCGCATGACCACCACCGGGCAGCGCACACAGCGGGTCTTCTTGCGGCAGCACTTCTTCTTGGGCTCGAGCTGCGCGACCTTGCTCGCCTTCACCTTGCCCATCCGGGTCGCCGGCCTTTCGTCGGTGGGGTTCCGGACCAAAGGTTAGCATGCCCTTACCTGGATGGCCGGGCCGCCGAATACAGGGTGCGCCGACGAATGCAGGGTGCGCCGGCCGGCGCGGGGCGACGTGGCGAACGTCACGCTCTGCGTCGCGAGCTGGTGAATCCGGCGTCGGCGCGCGCGGAGCACCGGGACCGGCCTGTACTGTATTGGAGGCCGCAGTGCCTGTGCGGGCCGTTCACGGCCGCGAACAGGTGACTCGCATTCGCGACGCGGCCACCGCAAGAACGCCGTACGGGCGAGGTGCCGTCTGGGTCCAGTGCCGTGTGGCCGGACAACAGCCAGGAGAGCCATCGCGTGAGCACCGCCAGTTTCCGCAACGTCGCCATCGTCGCGCACGTCGACCACGGAAAGACCACCCTCGTCGACGCCATGCTGCGCCAATCGGGTGCCTTCGCCGAGCGCGCGGAACTCGTCGACCGGGTCATGGACTCCGGTGACCTCGAGCGCGAGAAGGGCATCACGATCCTCGCGAAGAACACCGCTGTGCACCGGCACAACCCCGACGGCACCGTCACCGTCATCAACGTGATCGACACCCCCGGTCACGCCGACTTCGGTGGCGAGGTCGAGCGCGGGCTGTCCATGGTCGACGGCGTGGTCCTGCTCGTCGATGCGTCCGAGGGCCCGCTGCCGCAGACCCGTTTCGTGCTGCGCAAGGCGCTCTCCGCGTCGTTGCCGGTGCTGCTCGTGGTCAACAAGACCGACCGTCCCGACGCCCGCATCGCCGAGGTCGTCGAGGAGACCCACGACCTGCTGCTCGACCTCGCCTCCGACCTCGACGACGAGGCTTCCGAGGCCGCCGAGCAGCTGCTCGACCTGCCGGTCCTGTACGCCTCCGGCCGCGAGGGCAAGGCGTCGACCGAACAGCCCGAGAACGGACAGGCGCCGTCCGCCGAGAATCTCGACGCGCTGTTCGACGTGCTCATGAAGTACATCCCCGCCCCCAAGGGCGATCAGGCCGCATCGTTGCAGGCGCACGTCACCAACCTCGACGCCTCCGAGTTCCTCGGCCGCCTGGCGCTGCTGCGCATCCACAACGGCGAACTGCGCAAGGGCCAGACCGTCGCGTGGATGCACGCCGACGGCGTGAAGAACGTGAAGATCACCGAGCTGCTCCAGACCATCGGTGTCGAGCGCCGGCCCGGTGACGTCGCCGTCGCCGGCGACATCGTCGCCGTCGCCGGCATCCCGGACATCATGATCGGCGACACCCTCGCCGATGTGGACAACCCGGTCGCGCTGCCGCGCATCACGGTCGACGAGCCGGCCATCTCGGTGGTCATCGGCACCAACACGTCGCCGCTCGTCGGCCGCGTGCAGGGTCACAAGCTGACCGCGCGCATGGTCAAGTCCCGGCTGGACTCGGAGCTGGTCGGCAACGTGTCGTTGCGCGTGCTCGACATCGGCCGCCCCGACGCGTGGGAGGTGCAGGGCCGCGGCGAGCTGGCGCTGGCCATCCTCGTCGAGCAGATGCGCCGCGAGGGCTTCGAGCTCACCGTCGGCAAGCCGCAGGTGGTCACCCGGCAGGTCGACGGCAAGGTGCACGAGCCGTACGAGGAGCTCACCATCGACAGCCCCGAGGAACACCTCGGCGCGATCACCCAGCTGCTCGCGGCCCGCAAGGGCAAGATGGTGCAGATGTCCAACCACGCCGCCGGGTGGGTGCGCATGGAGTTCATCGTCCCGTCGCGCGGCCTCATCGGGTTCCGCACCGACTTCCTCACCGAGACCCGCGGCACGGGCATCGCCAACGCCGTCTTCCACGGCTACGCCCCGTGGGCCGGCGAGATCCGCGCACGGCATACCGGCTCGCTGGTCTCCGACCGCTCGGGCTCGGTCACGCCGTTCGCGATGATCCAGCTCGGCGACCGCGGCACCTTCTTCGTGGAGCCGGGCAGCGACACCTACGAGGGCCACGTCGTGGGCATCAACCCGCGCGCCGAAGACCTCGACATCAACGTCACCCGCGAGAAGAAGCTCACCAACATGCGCTCCTCCACGGCCGACGTGATGGAAACCCTCGCCAAGCCGATCACCCTGAGCCTCGAGGAGGCCATGGAGTTCTGCGCCTCCGACGAGTGCGTCGAGGTCACCCCGGAGATCCTCCGGGTCCGCAAGGTGCACCTCTCGGCCACCGACCGGGCCCGCGCCCGCTCGCGGGAGAAGGCTCGCAACAAGTAGTCGCGGCACTGGACGAGTAGTGCGGCAGGGGTGGTCCCGGTGCGGCCGGGACCACCGCCGCATCCCGGAGGGAAGGGAGGCCGGATGCGCAGGTTCGCCGGGATCACCGCCGTCGCCGCGGTGCTGGGGTTGTCGGCGTGCACCGCCGATCCGCCGCCGCCGATCGAGCAGACCGAACCCACCCGGACCCCCGCCCCGGTTCCCCAGCTGAACACCGTCGTGGTGGCGGTCGACGACGTGGGCGCCGGGTTCAATCCGCACCTGCTCGCCGACCAGTCGCCCGTCGGCAACACGGTTGCCGGGATGGTGCTGCCGAGCGCGTTCCGGCCCGTGCCCGATCCCGCGCGGCCCGGTGCCACCGTGTGGATGCTCGACGAGTCCGTCCTCGTCTCGGCCGACGTCACCTCGCAGGCGCCGTTCACCATCACCTATCAGGTCCGCGACGAAGCGCAGTGGTCCGACAGCGCACCCATCGCCGCCGAGGACTTCCGGTACCTGTGGCAGCAGATGATCACCGAGCCCGGCGTGGTCGATCCCGCGGGCTACCGCCTCATCGAGGACGTCGGATCCTCCGGCGGCGGCAAGACCGTCACCGTCACCCTGCGCGAGCCCTACCCGGCGTGGCGGGAACTGTTCACCCACCTCCTGCCGGCCCACCTGGTCAAGGACACGCCGGGTGGATTCGCCACGAGCCTCGCCGAATCGATCCCGGTGTCCGGTGGGCAGTTCCATGTCAGGTCCGTCGACCGCGGGCGGGGCGAGATCCTGCTCGAACGCAACGACCGGTTCTGGGGGACCCCGGCCCGGCCCGACCGGATCCTGTTGCGGCGCGGCGGAACCGACGCACAGCTCGCCGAGTCGATGCGCACCGGCGACGCCCAGGTCGCGCAGATGCACGGCGGCGGCTCCGCGCTGCTCGCCCAGCTCGGCGCGATCCCGCACGTGCGCACCGGCACTCAACTCCAGCCCCGCGTCCTGGAACTGACCCTCAACGGCCGCACGACCGAGTTCGCGGATCCGCGCGTGCGCCGCGCCGTCCTCGGACTTCTCGACCCGGACCTGCTGGCCACGGTCGCGGCCGGCACGGAATCGGCCGTGGTCGCGGCCCGTGCACAGGTGCTCGCCCCGTCCGACCCCGGATATGCGCCGAGCATGCCGCCGCGGCCGGGCCGCGAGGAGTCCCTCGCGCTCCTCGCCGCGGCCGGTTACGTACCGGCCGACCCGGCGACGGTCGAAGCGACCCGCACGCCGGTACCGGAAGCGGCGACGACCGGGCTGCTCGCCCACGGAGACGCGCCCCTGGCGCTCGTGCTGGGCGTGCCCGAGAACTCCCCGGTGGCCGACGCCGTCGCCCACACCGCCGCAGACCAGCTGCGCGGAGCCGGCGTCGCGGCCACCGTGACCACGCTGCCGCCCGACGAGCTCTACGGCGACGCACTCGTCCGGGGAACCGTGCACGCCGTGGTCGGCTGGACCCGCGCCGGCGGCGACCCCGCCACGGCCGCGATGTCCCGATTCGGTTGTCCACCGGCGATTCCCGGGCAGGAAAGCGCCCCGGCCGGGCCGGATCCGGCGCCCACTCCGGAGCCCGCCCCGGACGATGACACCGTTCCCGAGGGTGACACCGCTCCCGAGGGTGAGAGTCCCGACGACGAGATCGAAGCCGCCGAGGCGCAGCTCGCCGCACCGAGCAACGTGTCCGGGGTGTGCGACCCCGCCCTCGAATCCGAACTTGCCGGCGCCCTGCGCGGCGCCGGCGACGTGCCCGCCGTCCTGACCGGCGCCCAGCCGAAGCTGTGGGACCTCGCGGTCACCCTGCCGATCGTGCAGGACCGCACCGTGATCGCCGCGGGACCCGGCGTCGAGGGCGTGGCGCTGACCGGTGCGATCCCCGCCGGGCCCCTGTCCGACGCGCAGAACTGGTGGAGGACCACACCGTGACCGACCGAACCGACCCCGCGTCGAGGCGCCTGCTGCTGGTGCACGCCCACCCCGACGACGAATCCATCACCACGGGCGGGACGATCGCGCACTACGCCGCTCAGGGTGCCGAGGTCACCGTCGTGACGTGCACCCTCGGGGAGGAAGGCGAGGTCATCGGGGACGAGTGGGCCCAGCTCACCGCCGACCGCGCCGATCAGCTCGGCGGTTACCGCATCCACGAACTCGGCCGGGCGCTGGCCGCCCTCGGCGTGCCTGCGCCGCGCTTCCTCGGCGGTGCCGGGCACTGGCGCGATTCCGGAATGGCCGGGACCCCGTCGGCTGCGAACCCCCGGGCCTGGGTGAATGCCGACCGTGACGAGGCGGTGGCCGCACTGGTCGCGGTGATCCGCGAACTGCGCCCGCACGTGGTGGTCACCTACGACCCGGTGGGTGGCTACGGCCACCCCGACCACATCCGGGTGCATCACATCGTGACCGCGGCGGTCGAGGCCGCGGGGACCGACGCCTACCCGCACGCCGGCTCGCCGTGGGACCCGGCGAAGCTCTACTGGACCGTCACCGAGGCGAGCGCCCTGCGCCGCGGCGTCGAGAACATGACCGACCTGCCCGGCGGGTGGCGACGACCCGGCCCCGACGAGCTGCCGAGCGTGCCCGACGACCGGGTCACCACCGTGGTCGACGTCGCCGACGTGCTCGATGCCAAGCGAGCGGCGCTGGCGGCGCACGCGACCCAGGTGCTCGTGGCGCCCGGCGGCGCACAGTTCACCCTGTCCAACCTCGTCGCGCAGCCCGTGCTGGAGCAGGAGCACTACGTACTGGCCCGCGGCGACCGCGGCCCCGGCCCCGGGCGTGAGCGTGACCTCTTCGCCGGGCTGGGTTAGTGTGACCACGAGCACCGGAAAGGTGATCACGGTCACACGAGAGGGTTCCGATGTACAACTGGTCCGTCCAGAACCAGATCGTCGCATTCGTCGATTCGCTGCGTCCCTACGCGGACCAGATCAATGCCGCCTACTACCAGGCGCTCTACGGCTTCGCGGACCAGGCCAGCGACGTGCTCACGCTCATGGGCTACCCGCCCGTGCCGTGATCGGCCGGGACCCGGTGCCCACGGACCCGCGCCCGTGGCGCACTATCGAACCATGACGGTCGATCCCGCCACCACCGCCACGCAGGCCCCCGCGTCGCCGACGGCGAAGCCGCGCACGGGCATCGTCGCTCTGCTGACCTTCGACGGTTTCCTGTGCGCGCTGCTGTCCGTGTTCTTCCTCGGCCTGTACATCGGCACCGTGCCGTTCCCCGTCACGATAGTGCTGGCCGGCGTGGCGAACGTGCTGCTGGTGATGGCGATGCGCGCCGAAACCGGGTCCACCTCGCGCGCGGCCTGGCCGCTGCTCGCGTGGATCGTCGGGTTCGTCGTGTGCCTGGCGGGCGGCCCCGGCGGCGATCAGCTCCTCGTCGCCGACTGGCGGACCCTGCTGCTGCCGGTCGGCGCACTCGCCCCCGCCGGTTTGTACCTGTTCGTCGCTCGCATGGCCGCCCTCACGAGTGCAGTCCGGCAGCCCGCGCCGCGTCCGTGAGCACGGCGGTGAGCATGGCCGGGGTGAGCCGGCCGGTGAACGTGTTCTGCTGGCTCACGTGATAGCAGCCGAACACGTGTAACGGCCCGCGGTCCGCGGCGTCGCCGCGCGGCAGCAGTTCCACGCCCGCCCCGTGCCCGAATCGGGGGCGTGGACGCGGCACGACCCAGCCGGCGTCGTCGAGGACCGGGAACAGCGCCTGCCAGCCGAAGCCGCCGAGCACCACGATCGAGCGCAACGTCGGCGTCAGCAGCTGCAGCTCCGCGTCGAGCCAGGTGCGGCACGTGTCCCGCTCCTGCGGCGTCGGCCGGTTGGCGGGGGGCGCGCAGTGCACCGGCGACGTGACGCGGGTACCGAACAGCTCGAGGCCGTCGCCGCGGTGCGTCGCGGTGGGCTGCGACGCCAGGCCCGCCGCGTGCAGCGCGGCGTAGAGGAAGTCGCCCGAGCGGTCGCCGGTGAACATCCGCCCGGTCCGGTTGCCGCCGTGCGCGGCCGGGGCCAGGCCGACGATCAGCAGGGACGCGTCCGCCGGACCGAACCCGGGCACGGGACGCGCCCAGTACTCCTCGTCGCGGTAGGCGGCACGCTTGTCCCGGCCCACCTGCTCGCGCCACGCGACCAGGCGCGGGCAGGCCCGGCACTCGATCAGGCGGGCGTCGAGCGTGGCCAGGTCGCGTGGCCGGCCGATGTCCGGGTTCATCGGCGCACCCAGGCGTCGCCGGCGCCGGGTGTGACCGCCTCGACCAGCGCCCACGCCTGCTCGGCGGGTAGATCCACGACCTCGTAGCGGCCCGTGCCAGCCGGCGTCGCGGCGACGACGGTCGCCACTCCGGCGCGGCGCTGGAAGAACGACTGCCGCACCGTCCAGCCGATGATGCCGTCCGCCTCGAGCGAGACGCGGCGCCGATCCAGTGAGCCCCCGCGGGTGATCAACCACGCCGGCGCGTCCGTCGTTCCGGCACCGAGCACGGCGTGACCCAGGCTGCGGTAGCGATCCCACGCCAGTCCCACCGCCCCCGCCGCGACGACCGCGACCACCGGCCCCCACACCGCCACCGGCACCGTGCGGCCGGTGACCGCGACCGCCGTCGCAGCGGCCGCGACGGCCAGGGCCACGGGCAGCAGCGCCCGGGTGAATCGTCGTCGCCGCGCCGCCGGCCCGTGCGCGCGCAGCGGGGCGTCGAGCTGACGGGTGTCGCGCAGCACCGCCGCCGCGACCCGTCGCGCCTCGGCGGACGGCGCGGGCGGCAGCAGCAACGACGACTCGCCGTGCTCGGCGGCGACACCGGTCATCACCGCGTCGAGCCGGGCACCGCCGGCCAGGCGCAGCGCCAGCGGCTCGCGGAGGCTCACCCCGCGCAGACGGCGCCGATCCAGGGTGGTGTGGCGGTGCCGCAGCAGGCCGTGGCCGACGCGCAGCATCCGTCCGTCGTCGGTGACCGACAGGTCCGCGTACAGCAGCACGTAGCGCACGCACGCCGCCAGGCTCGCCACCACGACGAGGACGAGCAGACCGAGCGCGGCGGCGACGAACGGCCCGACGGACTCGACCGACGACAGCCCACGCTCGACGGTGGCGGACTCACCGAGCCGCTCGGCGAGTCCGTACTGGAAGGCCAGTCCCACCACCGCGGCGACGGTGACCAGCCCGGTGGTCGAGAACGGGGCGTAGCGCACCCAGCCCGGTCGGAACCGGGCGACCTCGGTCTCGGCGGGCACGACCGCCCCGGACTCCTCGGCCGACGTCCCCGGGTGCGTGCCGAGCAGGGCGTCGCGCAGCGCCGGCACGGCGCCGATCGCCAGGCCGTTCAGCTCGAACCGATTGCGGTCCCGGCCGGCGCCGGTGCGCTGCCCGGTCCCGAGCCGGACCACCGCCAGCCCGAGCAACCGGTGCAGCAGGCGCTGCTCGACGTCCACCGACCGGATGCGGCTGCGCGGCACCGACAGCAGCTGACGTTGCAGCAGGCCGCGGCGCAGTTCCACGTGCACCGGCCCGATCCGGTAGGTCGTGGTGAACCAGCGCAACACGCCGATCCCCACCAGCAGTCCGGCCACCGCCAGACCCCAGCCGTGATTGCCGCTGCTGCTGCCGAGCACCACGGACGCCACCAGCACGGGCAGCAGCCGCAGCACCTCCTCGACGGGGTGGATCAGCAGCATCCGCGGATCGAGCCGCAACCACGGCTGCTCGGCCTCGGCGGCGAGGGCGGCGGCGTCGGACCGCTCCGGCGGGACGGGGACGTCGCTCACGTGGCATCCGCCTGGGTGCTGCCGGCGATCGCGGTGAGCCGCGCGGCGGTGGCGTCGGCGACCCCGACGTCGAGGGCGGTGATCTCGACCGCCCCGGCGGACGAGGCGGTGGTGACGGTCACGTTGGCGAGACCGAGCCACCGGTCGATCGGCCCCCGCTCCGTGTCGACGGTCTGGATCCGGGAGATCGGCGCGATCCGGCGCTCCTGGGTGAACCATCCCGAGCGCGTGTACACCGCGGTGTCGGTGATCTCCCAGCGGTGCACCCGATACCGCCACAGCGGCATCACGCCGACGTGCGCGACGGCGAGGACCGCGGTGACCACGGCGGCGGCGACGTGCCAACCCGGATGCCGGCCGGAGTCGACGATCGCCCACACCACCTGGGCGGCGACGACCGGTAGCCACAGCAGTGCCGCGCCCACCGCCCACAGCAGCCGCGCTCTCGGGCTGGGGCGCCACGCGGGCTCGGCCATGGTCACCGGCGCCGGCGGGGCAGCCCAGCCGACGGCGGTGGGCGGGGGAGCGTCCCGGGTCACGTGGTTCTCCTCGTCGGTGGTGTCCTGTCGGTTCCAGGCTAAGCTGATCGGCGAGCAGACCCGGCACCGCTGCGACCGGGTTCGGAGTCGACACGAGGAGGAGGACCGCCGTGACCGAATCATCGGAGACCACCGAATTCACCGAAGCGCCCGAGGCGGATCGGATCGAACAGGAGATGCCGGCGGAGGACGAACCCGCCGACGACGAGGTGACCTCGGTGCCACTCGAGGTGGAGCCCGCGGATGCTCTGGAACAGAGCCGGGTCGTCCCGGGCGACGAGGATTATCCGCGCGAGTGAGTCCGCCGGGGACGTGGCCCCGAGGTGGCATGGGTCCGGCGGGTGGCGCATGATCGGCCAATGACCGATTCGACCCACGACGGTGCCACCCCCGCGACGTTGCCCCTGCCCACGGTCCGCGCCGGCGCGGGCGGGCCCGCCTCGTCCGCGACGGATCCGGCGAGAGTGTCGCCGTCGGGCATGCGACGGGCGTTGCGCCGGGCGCGGGACGGGGCGACGCTCAACGTCGACGAGGCCGCGATCCTGCTCGCGGCGCGGGGATCGGACCTCGAGGACCTGTGCGCCTCGGCCGCCCGGGTGCGCGATGCCGGTCTGCTCGCGGCGGGCCGGCCGGGCACGGTCACGTACTCCCGCAAGGTGTTCGTCCCGATCACCCGGCTGTGCCGGGACCGCTGCCACTACTGCACGTTCGTGACCGTGCCGGGCAAGCTGCGCGCCGCCGGGCACGGGATGTACCTCGAACCCGACGAGATCCTCGACATCGCCCGACGTGGATCCGAATTAGGTTGCAAGGAAGCGCTTTTCACGCTCGGTGACCGGCCGGAGGACCGCTGGCCCGAGGCGCGGCAGTGGCTCGACGAGCGGGGCTACGACTCGACCCTCGACTATGTGCGCGCGATGGCGATCCGGGTGCTCGAGGAGACCGGACTGCTGCCGCATCTGAACCCCGGCGTGATGAGCTGGGCCGAGATGTCCCGGCTCAAGCCGGTGGCCCCGTCGATGGGCATGATGCTCGAGACCACGTCGACCCGGTTGTTCACTGAGAAGGGGGAGTGCCACCACGGCAGCCCCGACAAGGATCCGGCGGTGCGCCTGCAGGTGCTCACCGACGCGGGCCGGCTGTCGGTGCCGTTCACCACGGGCATCCTCGTCGGTATCGGCGAGACGCTCACCGAGCGCGCCGAGTCGATCGCGGCGATCCGCAAGTCCCACAAGGCGTTCGGGCACATCCAGGAAGTGATCGTGCAGAACTTCCGGGCCAAGGACGACACCGCGATGCGCGAGCACGACGACGCCGGGCTCGACGAGTTCCGGGCCGCGATCGCCGTGGCCCGGCTCGTGCTCGGACCGTCCGTGCGCATCCAGGCGCCGCCGAACCTCGTCGCCGCCGGCGAGTGCCGCGCGCTGCTCGCCGCGGGCGTCGACGACTGGGGCGGGGTCTCACCCCTGACCCCGGACCACGTCAACCCGGAACGGCCGTGGCCGAACCTGGATCTGCTCGCGCAGCTCAGTGCCGACGCGGGGTTCACCCTCACCGAGCGGATCGCGGCCCAGCCGCAGTACGTCCTGGCGGGGCAGCCGTGGATCGACCCGCGGATCGGTGCCCACGTCCGAGCGCTGGCGGACCCGGAGACCGGTCTGGCCCGGGACGTGACCCCGCAGGGACACCCGTGGCAGGAGCCCGACCTCGACTGGGAGTCCAGCGGTCGCGTGGATCTGAACTCCGGGATCGACGTCACCGGTCGCAACACCGAGTACCGCTCCGACCTCGGCAGCGCGTTCGGCGACTGGGACACCGTGCGCGAGCAGGTCCTCGCGCTCGGGGCGCACGCCCCGGTGCGGTTGGACGGGGACGTGCTCTCCGCGCTGCGCGCCGCCGAGAAGGACCCGGCCGGATGTACCGACGCCCAGTACGTCGCCCTCGCGCACGCGGACGGGCCGGGTCTCGAGGCGGTCGTCGCCCTGGCCGACCAGCTGCGCCGCGACGCGGTCGGCGACGACGTCACCTACGTGATCAACCGGAACATCAACTTCACCAACATCTGCTACACCGGCTGCCGGTTCTGCGCGTTCGCGCAGCGCAAGGGCGACGCCGACGCGTTCACCCTGTCCACGTCCGAGGTCGCGGACCGCGCGTGGGAGGCGCATGTCGCCGGCGCCACCGAGGTGTGCATGCAGGGCGGAATCGACCCGGAACTGCCCGTCACCGGCTACGCCGACCTGGTCCGCGCGGTCAAGGAGCGGGTGCCGTCGATGCACGTGCACGCGTTCTCCCCGATGGAGATCGCCAACGGCGTCGCCCGCAGCGGCATGTCGGTGCGCGACTGGCTGACCGAGTTGCGGGAGGCCGGCCTCGACACGATCCCCGGCACCGCCGCGGAGATCCTCGACGACGAGGTCCGCTGGGTGCTCACCAAGGGCAAGCTGCCCACCGCGGAGTGGATCGAGGTGGTCACCACCGCGCACGAGGTGGGGCTGCGGTCCAGCTCGACGATGATGTACGGCCACGTCGACCAGCCGCACCACTGGGTGGGGCACCTGAACGTGCTGCGCGGGATCCAGGACCGCACCGGCGGTTTCACGGAGTTCGTGCTGCTGCCGTTCGTGCACCAGTCGTCGCCGCTGTACCTGGCCGGCGCGTCGCGGCCGGGGCCGACGATGCGCGACAACCGCGCCGCGCACGCGCTGGCCCGGATCATGCTGCACGGCCGGATCGACAACATCCAGACCAGCTGGGTCAAGCTCGGTGTCGCCGGTACGCAGGCGATGCTGCAGGGCGGTGCCAACGACCTCGGCGGCACCCTGATGGAGGAGACGATCTCCCGGATGGCCGGCTCCCAGCACGGTTCGGAGAAGACCGTGGCCGAGCTCGAGGCGATCGCCGAGGGGATCGGCCGGCCGGCCCGCCGACGGACCACCGCCTACGCGCCGGTCGACGGGGGCGCCCTGAGCGGGGTACGCCCGTGACCCCCAGGCTGGGCGACGGGGTCGTCGCGGCGGCTCTGGACGCGACCGCAGCCGGTTTCGGACCGCTGTTCGGCCTGGCGTATCTCGACCCGTTCGGGATCAAGGCCCGCACCTTCGGGCCGACGGTGCGGGAGCGGACGGCGGTCGAGCAGGTGCTGGATGCGGCCGCGGCCCTGCTCGACGCCGGTCGCGTGCCGGGCACGGCGGCGTGGGCGGACGCCTCGGAACAGGAGCGGGTGGACTGGTGGATCGGCGGGCTCGGGTCGGTCTCGACGCTGCCCGTCGCGTTCCCGGGGATGCTCGGTGTGCTGGGCCGGATGCTGCCGTTGCAGGACGCCCTCGGCTTCCTCAACCAGGCGGTCGTGCTGCTCGCCGTCGCCCGGGAACGGGGAATCGACGACCGCGACCGTCAGGTACGGATGCTCGCGGCCGTGCTGTGCCGCCGCGACCTGCGCGACGGCGGCGACGCGGGGACGGTGCTGTCGTGGGTGCGGCGTCCGGTGCGGTCGACGATCGACCTGGTCCGGGCGGTGAACGCGGAACTCGCCCGACGTCCGCAGCCGGCCGGTGCGTGGCGTGCGCTCGGGGTACTGCCGCTGGTCGGGGCGCTGGCCGGATACGTCGGTGAACGGGCGGCCCTGTCCCGGGCCGCGGCGGACGGACAGCAGTGGCTGGCCGCCCACCCGGTACCGGACTAGTCAGGGCACCCTAACTCGGAGGGCGGTGCCCGCGGCGGGGGATACTGGACGGCGACGGACGCGGAGCGCGCCCCGATTCGGCGTGACCGTGCAGGTGGGCGGGCTACCAGAGAGGCAGGGAGAACACCAGTGACGTACACGATTGCGGAACCGTGCGTGGACGTGTTGGACAAGGCGTGCATCGAAGAATGCCCGGTGGACTGCATCTACGAGGGCGGTCGCATGCTGTACATCCATCCGGACGAGTGCGTGGACTGCGGTGCCTGCGAGCCGGTGTGCCCCGTCGAGGCGATCTTCTACGAGGACGACGTGCCGGACGAGTGGAACGCGTACGTCAAGGCCAACGTCGACTTCTTCGACGATCTCGGGTCCCCGGGCGGTGCCGCCAAGCTCGGCAAGGTCGACTACGACCCGCCGTTCGTGAAGGCGCTGCCGCCCATGGGCGAGGAATAGTGATCGGCGGTACCGTGACGCGCACTCGTCGTTCGGTGGCCGCGAGCCTGCCGGACTTTCCGTGGGACTCGCTGACCGCCGCGAAGGAGAAGGCGGCCGCGCACCCGGACGGCATCGTCAACCTCTCGGTGGGTACGCCCGTCGATCCGGTCGCGCCGATCATCCGTGACGCGCTGCTCGCCGTCGCCGAGGTGCCCGGCTACCCGACCACGCACGGCACCGACGAGCTGCGGGCCGCCGCCGTCGGTGCGCTGGCCCGCCGCTACGGCGTCACCGGCATCGACGAGTCCGCGATCCTGCCGGCCGTCGGCACCAAGGAGATGATCGCCTGGCTGCCGAGCCTCCTCGGCCTCGGCGGCAGCGACCTCGTGGTGATCCCCGAGCTGGCGTACCCGACGTACGAGGTGGGCGCACTGCTCGCGGGCACCCGGATCATCCGTGCCGACGGGCTCAACCGGCTGGGACCCGAGGGCGCGGCGCTGGTGTTCGTGAACTCGCCGTCGAACCCCACGGGCAAGGTGCTCGGCCTCGAACACCTGCGCAAGGTGGTGGACTGGGCCCGCAGCCGCGACGCGATCGTCGTCTCCGACGAGTGCTACCTGGGCCTGACCTGGGAGGGTGAGGCGCTGTCCGTCCTGCACCCGAGCGTGTGCGACGGCGACCACACCAACCTGCTCGCCGTGCACTCGCTGTCGAAGACGTCCAACCTGGCCAGCTACCGGGCCGGCTTCGTCACCGGCGACGCCGGACTCGTCGCCGACCTGCTCGAGGTGCGCAAGCACGCGGGAATGATGGTGCCGCTGCCGATCCAGTCGGCGATGACCGCCGCCCTGAACGACGACGCGCACGAGAACGCGCAACGCGAGCTGTACCGCGCGCGCCGCGAGATCCTGCTCGCGGCCGTCCGCGGTGCCGGGTTCACCGTCGACCATTCCGAGGCCGGCCTCTACCTGTGGGCGGGCCGGGGCGAGGAGTGCCGCGCGACGGTCGACTGGTTCGCCGAACGCGGGATCCTCGTGGCACCCGGTGAGTTCTACGGTCCCGGGGGCGTCCAGCACGTGCGGATCGCGCTGACCGCCTCCGACGAGCGGATCACCGCCGCCGCACGACGACTGGCGTGAGCCGTGCTCGGCGGTGGACCCACCACCGCCGAGCAGCGGAAGCGCTGTTGCCCGAGCAGGATTGCCGTATGCGGGGCGGAGTTCGGCGCTACCCTGGGCCCAGGGAGGCCCCATGGACGCCGTCACTGCAGTTCCTGCGCCGGCCAACGAGCCGGTCCACACCTACGCCCCCGGCAGCCCGGAGCGGGAGCGGATCACCGCCAAGCTCAAGGAGCTCGCGGCCGAACCGGTGGACGTCTCGCACGTCGTCGGCGGCGAGCACGTGCACGGTGAGGGCGATCGCTTCGACATCGTGCAGCCCCACAACCATCGTGCGGTGCTCGGCACGCTGCGCAACGCCACCCCCGCGGACGCGACGGCGGCCGTCGAGGCGGCGACGGCCGCGGCCCCTGCGTGGCGGGAGATGTCGTTCGATGCCCGCGCGGCCGTCCTGTTGCGGGCCGCCGATCTGCTCGCCGGGCCGTGGCGTGAGACCCTCGCGGCCGCGACCATGCTCGGCCAGTCCAAGTCGGTGCAGCAGGCGGAGATCGACGCGCCGTGCGAACTCGTCGACTTCTGGCGGTTCAACGTGCACTTCGCCCGCACACTGCTCGCCGATCAGCCCTCTTCGTCACCCGGTGTGTGGAACCGGATGGACTACCGGCCGCTCGAGGGTTTCGTGTATGCGATCACCCCGTTCAACTTCACCGCGATTGCCGGGAACCTGCCCACGGCTCCGGCGCTGCTGGGCAACACCGTGGTCTGGAAGCCCGCACCGACGCAGTCCCTGGCGGCGTACTGGACGATGCGCCTGCTCGAGGCGGCGGGGATGCCGCCCGGCGTGATCAACCTGATCACCGGGGACGGCCGGGTCGCGTCGGAGGTGCTCCTGCGTGACCGGCGCCTCGCCGGTATCCACTTCACCGGATCGACCCGGACGTTCCAGCACCTGTGGCGGGAGGTCGGATCCCGTATCGACGGCTACCGCACGTATCCGCGGCTGGTGGGGGAGACGGGCGGCAAGGACTTCGTCCTCGCGCATCCGTCGGCCGATCCGGGCGTGCTGTCCACCGCCCTGATCCGGGGAGCCTTCGAATACCAGGGTCAGAAGTGCTCGGCGGCCTCGCGGGCGTTCGTGCCCCGCTCCCTGTGGCGGCGCATGCGCACCGAGTTCCTCGACGAGGTCGAGAGCCTGACCTACGGCGACGTGACCGATCTGTCGAACTTCGGTGGCGCCCTGATCGACCGGACCGCCTACGAGAAGGTCGTCGGCGCCCTCGAGCGGGCCCGCGACCGCGAGTCGATCGAGATCGCCGTGGGCGGTGGGTACGACCAGTGGGTCGGCTGGTTCGTGCGGCCCACCGTCCTGCTCACCGACGATCCGGGTGACGAGTCGATGTGCACGGAGTACTTCGGTCCGGTGCTGAGCGTGTACGTCTACGACGACGCGGAGCCGGACGCGTGGGGGCGCGTGCTCGACCTCGTCGACCGGGGCGCCCCCTACGCGCTCACCGGTTCGGTGATCGCCGAGGACCGTGCGGCGGTCGAGGAGGCCACCGCCGCGCTGCGGTTCGCGGCGGGCAACTTCTACGTCAACGACAAACCCACCGGCGCGGTCGTGGGGCAGCAGCCCTTCGGCGGGGGACGGGCGTCCGGCACCGACGACAAGGCGGGTTCGCCGTTGAACCTGCTGCGCTGGGTGTCCGCGCGGACGATCAAGGAGACGTTCGTGCCGCCCACCGACTACCGGTACCCCCACATGAAGGGCGGGTGAGGTCCGTGGTCTCGGCGAAACCGGTGCCGTCGCCGCCCGTGCCGTCGCGGGCGTTGCCGCGGCTGGCGTCGAACCCGCTGCGGCCGGTGATCCTCGCGGCTGCCAAGTCGTCGCGCGTCCGGGCGCTGATCACCGGGGCGCCGCCGACCCGTCGGCTCGTTGACCGGTTCGTCGCCGGCGACACTCGCGCCGACGCCTTGGCCGCGACGAAAGCCCTGCTCGACACGGGTCGTTCGGTCAGCATCGACCACCTCGGCGAGGACACCACCGATCGCGCCCAGGCCCGGGCGATCGTCGCGGAATACGAGGCGCTGATCGCCGACCTGGCCCCGTCGGCCGGATCCGGCGCGCCGGTGCCGGCGGTGGAGGTGTCGGTCAAGCTCACCGCCTTGGGCCTGGCGCTCGGCGCCGAAGGTCCCGCCGTCGCGCTCGGGCACGCCCGGCAGATCTGCGCGGCCGCCGCCGAGGCCGGGGTGTGGGTCACCGTCGACGCCGAGGACCACACCACCACCGACGCCACCCTGTCGATCGTGCGGCGGCTGCGGGAGGACTACCCGTGGGTGGGTGCCGTGCTGCAGGCCTACCTGCACCGCACCGAGGCGGACTGCCGGGAGCTGTCCGGCCCGGCGTCGCGGGTGCGGCTGTGCAAGGGTGCCTACCGCGAACCGGCGTCGGTGGCGTACCAGGATGCCGCCGAGGTCGACGCCTCCTACCTGCGCTGCCTGCGGGTGCTCATGGCCGGGCAGGGCTATCCGATGGTGGCGTCGCACGACCCGGCGATCGTGGCGGCCGTGGACCCGCTCGCCGCCGAGCACGCCCGCGGCCCCGACGGATTCGAGCATCAGATGCTGTACGGGATCCGCGACCTCGAACAGCGCCGGCTCGCCGACGCCGGGTACCGCATGCGGGTGTACGTCCCCTACGGGGCGCAGTGGTACGGGTACCTGATGCGGCGGCTCGCGGAGCGGCCCTCGAACCTGAAGTTCTTCCTGCGCTCGGTGGTGTCCCGGGATTGACGACCCCGCGCCGGGAGAGCGGACCCACCGTCGCCGGAACCGGACGCCGGGTACGTCCGCAGGTACATTGACGCCCGTGAGCACCTCCGACGCCGACCCCGGTTCGGTGCTCCTGCTCGTCCTCGTCGCGGCGCTCGCGGTGCTGCTCGCCCAGCGCCGACTCGCGGTGCCGCCGGGACGGCTGCTGTGGCCACCGCCGGTGACGGCGCTCGTGCTGTGGCTCGTCGTCGCGGTCCCGTCACTGCTGCGCCTGGCCGTGCCGTCGCTGCTCGGAACGTTCGGCCGTGACCCGCTGCGGATCCGCGCCGAGGACGAATGGTGGCGGGTGCTGACCTCGGTGCTCGTGCAGGACGGCGGCGTGCTCGTCACCGTCGTCAGCCTGCTCCTCCTCGCCGTCGTCGCGACCGTCGCGGTGCGGGTGTGGGGACCGGGCCGGACGATCGGGTTGTTCGTGGTGAGCCAGCTGCTGTTCGGGCTGTTCACCGCATTCGTCTCCCCGTCGACCGGGGCGGGCAGCTCCGGTGCGTCGTTCGCGGTCGCCGGATCGATCGCGGGCCTGTGGCTGGCGGTCGGTGCCCGCGGAGCCGTGCTCGCCGCCGCCGTCGGCAGCTGCCTCGCCGGCGCGGTGCTGGTGATGGCCGGTGACGGGCACGGTGTGGCCGTCCTCGTCGGTGCGCTGCTCGGTGCGGTGCTCGGGACGGTGGCGCCGCCGCGCCGCGCCGCCCTCTCGGCGGTTGTGCGATCCTGACCGACGTGTCTTCGCTGCTTCGTTCCCTCAACCCTCTGGCCGTCGCGCGCGGCGACGACGTGTCCGACGCCGTCCGCATCGACGGGCACACGCTCTCGCGCAGTGACATCCTCGGCGCGGCCGGCGCCCTCGCCCGCCGCATCGGCGGAGCCCAGCGCCTCGCGGTGCTCGCCGCGCCGACGGCGACCACGGTGGTCGCGGTGGTGGGCTGCCTGCTGGCCGGGGTCACCGTCGTCCCGGTGCCACCGGACTCCGGTCCCGCGGAACGCGAGCACATCCTGCGCGACTCGGGCGCGCAGGCGTGGCTCGGGGACGCGCCGGACGAGCCCGGCCTTCCCGTGGTGCCGGTGCGGCTGCACGCCCGCGACTGGCACAGCCACCCGGAACCCGACCCGTCCCGCACGGCGTTCGTGCTCTACACCTCCGGCACCACCGGAGCACCGAAGGGCGTGCTGCTGAGCCGCCGCGCGATCGCCGCCGGAATCGATGCCCTGGCCGAGGCATGGGACTGGACCGAACGCGACACCCTGGTGCACGGTCTGCCCCTGTTCCACGTGCACGGCCTGATCCTCGGAGTGCTCGGTCCGTTGCGCGTCGGCAGCCGGCTCGTCCACACCGGCAGGCCCACCCCGGAGGCGTACGCGCAGGCCCACGGCACCCTGTACTTCGGGGTGCCCACGGTGTGGTCGCGCGTGGTCGAGGACGAGGAGTCAGCGAAGGCCCTCAGCGGCGCGCGGCTGCTGGTGTCCGGCAGCGCGCCGCTGCCCGTCCCCGTGTTCGAGCGTCTGCGCGAGCTGACGGGACTCACGCCGATCGAGCGGTACGGGATGAGCGAGACGATGCTGACGCTGAGCACCCGGGTCGACGGGGAACGCCGTCCCGGATGGGTGGGTACCCCGGTGCGCGGTGTCGAGACCCGGCTGCGCGACGAGCACGGCAACGACGTCCCCCACGACGGCGAGAGCATCGGCGGACTGCAGGTGCGCGGACCGATGCTGTTCGACGGCTACCTCAACCGTCCCGACGCCACCGCCGCGGCGTGGACCCCGGACGGCTGGTTCGTCACCGGTGACGTCGCGGCGATCGACGCAGGTGGGTTCCACCGCATCGTCGGCCGCGAATCGACGGACCTCATCAAGTCCGGCGGGTTCCGGGTCGGGGCCGGCGAGATCGAAACCGTGCTGCTCGGCGATCCGTCCGTGCGGGAGGTCGCGGTGGTGGGAGTCCCCGACGACGACCTGGGCCAGCGCATCGTCGCCTTCGTGGTGCCCGCACCGGGCGGCCCCGCTGTCGACCCGGCCGCGCTGATCGAGCTCGTGGCCCGGCAGCTCTCCGTGCACAAGCGGCCGCGCGAGGTGCGGGTGGTGGACACCCTCCCGCGCAACGCGATGGGCAAGGTCCAGAAGAAGCAGCTGCTGACCTGACCCGAGCCCCGACAACGGCTCCGAGTGTGAGCCACGTCGCCGCGGGCCTTGTCCGATTCGCGCAGGACACGTACCTTCCTACGGCAGAGTAAGGTCGTTCTCTTTCCGGAGTCATGGGGGTTCTGCGGAATGTCGGTGTCCGAATTCGGTTCCAGGTCGGGGGTGGCATTCGTCGTCGACGGAAGGCCCGCCTCGGTCCCGCTGCGAGACCTGCGCGCGGTCGCCCGCAAACTGGTCGCGCACTTCGCGGACAACGTCGCGCCGTGTGCCCTGGAGCCGGGCGACACCCTGCGCGGCGACGTCACGGAGATCACCGTCCGGTGCCTGCGCCTGGCGATCCAGGTGCTGGACACGGGCGAGCTGCCGACCGACGCCGATCTGGCGGAGCTGCGCAGCAGCGCCGCCCAGTGGGCGCGCGCGGGATTCCGGCTGGAGTACATGCTGCGGATCTACCACGAGGGCATCCGGCTCGGCTGGGAACTCGTCACCGCCCGGGCCCGGGAGGGCGACGTCGAATCGGTCGCCACGGCGTCGCGGCTGTGGATGGCGCTGCTCGAACACGTCACCGTCGCCGCCACCACCGGGTTCGTCGCCGAGCTCGAGGCGATGCGCCGCAACCGCGACGTCGCGGCCCAGGAACTCGTGACCGCCCTGCTCGGCGGGCAGGACGCCGCCGCCGTCGCGCGCCGGTCCGGGCTCGAGCTGGCCGACCGGTACACGATCCTCGGGGTGCGGCTGGGCCGGCACCCGGACGAGCGCAACCCGCACGTGCGGCCGGAGGTTGTCGCCCGGCGCACCCTGCGGCGGCTCGAGACCGAGCTGGACCGGGTGTGCGACGGCCGGCAGCTGACCATGCTCGGACCCGAGGGCGGCACCGTGCTGCTCGGCGACACCCCGGCCGAGCACATCCGCACCGCGCTCTACGAGCGGGTTGCCCGCGCCGCCGGGGTGCCGGTGACGGTGTCGCTCGTCGAGTCCGACGTCCCGGGCATTCCCGCCGCGGCCCACCAGGCGCACGAACTGCTCGAACTGGTCGGTCACCTGCGCAGGCCCGCAGGCGTGTACCGGATGCAGGACCTGGCCTTCGAATACCAGCTGACCCGGCCCGGGCCGGCCCGTGAGCATCTCGTACGGGTGCTCGATCCGCTGACCCACGCGCCGGAGCTGGTGGAAACCCTCGAAACCCACATCGACCACGAACTGAGCCGCCAGCGCACCGCCCGGAGCCTGCACGTGCACGCCAACACCGTGGACTACCGGCTCAAGCGCGTCGCGCAGCTCACCGGCTTCGACCCGACCGTCCCCTCCGGGCTGCGCCATCTGCACGCCGCCCTCGTCGCGCGCCGGCTCCAGGCCGGAGCGGACACCGGCGGCTCACCTGGGGACGGCTTGTGAGACCGGACCGTTACGATGTGGCGCAGATCATGACGACGGTGTGTGCCACGCGGCCCCGCACCGGCAGGGGAGGACCATATGGCAGGAGGCCGCCACAGTGCGCGGACGACACGTGACGGCCGATCGACCCGGGTAGTCGTACTCGTCGGTGTGGCGGTGGTGGCGCTCACAGCGGCCGGTGTCGGCGTCGTCCGTGCTCTGGCCGGCGGATGCGACACCGTCGAGCAGTACAGCCTCGCCGTCGCCCCGAGCATCGAACCGGCCGTGAGTTCCGTCCTGTCGGGGCGCGCGGACACGCGGTGCTACGAGTTCACGGTCGACACTGCCGAACCGGGCGACGTCGCCGGGCTGCTCGGCAAGGGAATCGACGCGCCCGACCTGTGGATTCCGGACGCCCGCTGGTGGGCGAGCCGTGCGGCACCGACCGCCGCCGGACCGGTGCAGATGATCGCGGGCGCGGTCGCGAGCACCCCCGCGGTCCTCGTGGGAGCACCCGGGAAGGTTCCGGAGGTGCCCACCTGGCGGGCCGCCCTGGCGATCCCCGATCTGGTGCTGGGCAATCCGCTCCGAACCGGGGTGGCCACCGCCCCGATCCGGGCGGCGCTGGCCGAGACCCAGGACGATCCCGTCGCGGTCGGCACGGTGCGCACCGCCATGGTGCCCCTGGCCCAGACGGAGAGCAGCCGCACCGAGGAAGCACCCAGCGGTACGGACCTGCTGACCGCGGTCGGCGCCGACGACGGTGTCGGAATCTCCACCGAACAGCAGGTGCTGGCGTTCTCGGCGGCGAACGAGTCCGCTCTCGAGACCCGGGTACCGGCCAACGGCAGCATCCTGCTCGAGTACCCGGTCGTGGTGACGTCGCCCGCCCCCGACCGGCACCATCGCGCGACGGACGCCGCCCGGGCACTGGTCGACGTGCTGGGTACGCAGGACGCCCTGGAAGTGCTCCACGACGAGGGATTCCGCGGACCCGACGGCGAGCCGCTCCCGGAAGGACGCGGCATCGGAGGCGTGCCGCTGCTGTCGCTGCGGGACGAGGCGATGGCGGAGGAGGCGCTCGGCGCCTGGTCGTTGCTGGCACTGCCGATCCGCACGCTCGTCGCGGTCGACGTGTCCGGTTCGATGCGGTTCCCGGCCGGCGACGGCACCCGGATGGACCTGACGGTGCGGGCCGCCCTCGCGGGCAACGCGATGTTCCCCGACAGTGTCTCGGCGGGACTGTGGGCCTTCTCGCAGAACCTCGGCGGGGACGGCCAGGACTACGTCGAGCTGGTACCGATCCGGCGGTACGACACCGATGTCGACGGGCGCACCCAGCGGCAGGTGATGGCGGACCAGGCGGAGAAGGTGCCCGGTCTGGTCGGCGGCGGCACCGGCCTGTACGACACGACTCTCGCGGCGTTCCGTGCCGTCCAGCGGAGTTACGACCCCCGCGCGGTCAACAGTGTCATCGTCCTCACCGACGGTGCGAACGAGGACCCCGACAGCATCTCCGAGGCGCAGCTCCTCGAAATCCTCGCGCGCGAGCAGGATCCGGCACGGCCGGTGATCGTCGTGACGATCGGCATCACGGAGGACGCGGACGCCCGGACCCTCGCCGAGATCTCCCGGGTGACCGGCGGCTCGAGCTACGTCGCCCGAGACCCCGCGGACATCGCGAACGTCTTCGTCAATGCGCTCGCCGACCGGGGCGAGCGCTGAGATCGCCCGAGTGATTCCGGACTACTGCACTCTCGCGCGGGACCGGCGCTGCCACAGTTGCGACATCGCAGCGATGAACAGGAACAGCACAGCCGTCGAGGCGAGCTGGATCCGGGCGGCAGGGTCGAACAACATGAGCGCGATGAACGCGCCGAGCATGCCGAGGGTGAGCCAGCTCAGATAGGGGAACGCCCACATCCGGACGGTGAGGCGGCCCTCCTGCTCCAGGGTCGGCCGCAGCCGCAGGTGCGAGACGACGACGAAGATCCAGATCGCCAGCAGGGCGGAGCCGACCGCGTTGAGCAGGATGCCGAGGATGTCCTCGGGCAGCCACCAGTTCAGCAGGACCGAGACGAACCCGAAGAACACGGACAGCAGCACGGCGTTGCGGGGGACGCCTGTGCGGGAGATCTGCGCGAGCACGGCCGGACCGTCGCCGCCCCGGGCGAGGGAGTAGGCCATGCGTGAGGTGCCGTAGACGTTGGCGTTGAAGGCCGACAGCAGCGCGATCACCACGACGAGTTCCATGAAACCCGACACGTACGGCAGGCCGGCGATGTCGAGGACACTGACGAACGGCGAGGTCTCACCGCTCGCGGACGTCCACGGCAGCACCAGCACCATGATCGAGATCGAGCCGAGGTAGAACAGGCTGATACGCCACACGACGGTGCGCACCGCGGTCGCGATGGACCGCTCGGGATCGCGCGACTCGGCCGCGGCGATGGTGACGATCTCGATGCCGCCGAAGGCGAAGGCGACGGCCAGCAGGCCGGCGGCGATGCCGGCGAGGCCGTTGGGGGCGAATCCGTCACCGTCGCCGAGCAGGTGGGTCAGTCCCACCGGCTCGGTGTCCGGCAACAGGCCGAACACCAGCAGCACTCCGATGACGAGGAAGGCGACGATGACCGCGACCTTCAGCGCCGCGAACCAGAACTCGAACTCGCCGAAGTTGGCGACCTTCGCGAGGTTCACCACCGCGAAGAACGTGACGAACACCAGGGCCACGACCCATTGCGGCACACCCGGCAGCCAGCTGCTCACGATCGCCGAGGCGCCGGTGATCTCCACGCCCAGGACCATGATCAGCATGAACCAGTAGAGCCAGCCCATCGTGAATCCGGCCCATTCGCCGATGCCGATGCGGGCGTAGTGGGAGAAGGATCCGCTGGCCGGAAGGGCCGCCCCCATCTCGCCCAGCATGCGCATCACGAAGACGATCATGATGCCGGCGAGGACGTAGGAGACGATCACCGCGGGTCCGGCGGCGGCGATGCCGACGCCGGACCCGAGGAACAGGCCTGCGCCGATCGCGGAACCGAGTCCCATCATCGTCAGGTGCCGGACCTTGAGCCCGTGCTCGAGCTGGTCGGCTTCGGTGAGAGTGTGCTCGGTTTTCGACACGATCGGTTTCTCTGGCTCAGTCGTTGGCGTGCAGCGCCGCGTTCAGTTCGACGCCGGTGCCCTTGGTGGGGACCACCTCGACGGCGCCGCTGACCGAGTTGCGGCGCAGCATCAGGTTGGAACGGCCGTTGAGGTCCTTGGCCTTGACGACGGTGCCGTCGGGACCGGTGACCTTCGTGCCGGCAGTGACGTACAGGCCGGCCTCGACGATGCAGTCGTCGCCGAGGGAGATGCCCACACCGGCGTTGGCGCCGAGCAGGCACCGCTTGCCGATGGCGATGACCTCCTTGCCGCCGCCGGACAGGGTGCCCATGATCGACGCACCCCCACCGATGTCGGAGCCGTCGTCGACGACGACCCCGGCGGAGATACGGCCCTCGACCATCGAGTTGCCGAGCGTGCCCGCGTTGAAGTTCACGAAGCCCTCGTGCATGACGGTGGTGCCGGACGCCAGGTGCGCACCGAGACGGACGCGGTCGGCGTCGGCGATGCGCACCCCGGACGGCACGACGTAGTCGACCATGCGGGGGAACTTGTCGACGCCGTACACGGTCACGGGCCCACGGATACGCAGGCGTGAGCGCACCAGCTCGAAGGTGTCCACGGCGCACGGGCCGTAGTTGGTCCACACGACATTGGCGAGCAGACCGAACACACCGTCGAGGTTGGTGCCGTGCGGCCGGACGAGGCGGTGCGACAGCAGGTGGAGCCGCAGGTAGGCATCGTGCGTGTCGGCCGGCGGCCGGGACAGGTCGGCGATCGTCGTGCGGACCGCGACCTGCTCGACCTCACGTGCCTCGTCGGGGCCGACGAGCAATGCGAAGTCGGAGGGGATGTCCGTGCCCTCGAGCCGGGACGTGCCCGTCTCGGTGAATTCGCCGAGCTCGGGGGCCGGGTACCAGGTGTCGAGAACGGTGCCGTCCGCCGCGATGTTGGCGATGCCTACTGCTGATGCTCCCTGTGCACTCACGGTCGAGAAGCGTACGCGAGGCCGCGTCGTTCTCGCGGACGGCCTGGGAAATCGCCCCACGTATTGTTCTTGCATGTCTGCACCGCACCTGGACCTGCATGCCGATCCGATCGAGCTGACCGCTGCCCTCGTGGACATTCCCAGCGTCTCCCGGGACGAGGCGGCGATCGCCGAGTCCGTCGAACAAGCACTGCGCACCCAGACCACCGGCTTCGAGATCGTCCGCAGCGGCAATGCGGTTCTCGCCCGCACCCGCCTCGGGCGGCCGAGCCGGGTGCTGCTGGCCGGGCACCTCGACACCGTGCCCATCGCGGACAACGTGCCGTCGCGGCGCGAGGGGGAGTTGCTGTACGGGTGCGGCACGGCCGACATGAAGTCGGGCGACGCGGTGTTCCTGCACCTGGCCGCCACGATCGCCGAGCCGGCGCACGATCTGACTCTGGTGTTCTACGACTGCGAGGAGATCGCTGCGGTGCACAACGGTCTCGGTCGGATCGAGCGGGACCTGCGGGACTGGCTGGACGCGGACGTGGCGATCCTCGGCGAGCCGACGGCCGGCCAGATCGAGGCGGGCTGCCAGGGCACCCTGCGGGTGCAGATCACGGCGAGCGGGACGCGCGCGCATTCGGCGCGGTCCTGGCTGGGGGACAATGCGATCCATCGGCTGGCCCCGGTGCTCGACCGGCTCGCGGCCTACGAACCGCGGTCGGTGGACATCGACGGCTGCGTCTACCGCGAGGGCCTGTCCGCGGTGCGGATCTCCGGCGGCGTCGCGGGCAATGTGGTGCCCGACGCCGCGGACCTCGACGTCAACTTCCGGTTCGCGCCCGACCGCACGGTCGAGCAGGCGCTCGCGCACGTACGGGAGGTGTTCGACGGTCTCGACGTCACCCTCGAGCTCACCGACAGCTCGCCCGGCGCGCTGCCCGGCCTGGCCCATCCCACCGCAGCGGACCTCGTCGCCGCGGCCGGCGGCCGGTTCCGGGCCAAGTACGGGTGGACGGACGTCGCGCGCTTCGCCGCGCTGGGGATCCCGGCGGTCAACTACGGCCCCGGCGATCCGAATCTCGCGCACACCCGGGACGAGCACGTGCCCGTGGGGCAGATCACCGAGGTCGCCGACACGCTGCGCAGGTACCTCGCCGGCTGACGCGCACGGCGCCGGATCGGCAGGCGCGGCCTGCCGCATCCCCTAATCTGAGCGCATGGCGCGCGACACCGACCCCGGATCCCGCGACCGTGCGAGTGCCGACGTGGTGCACCGCGGTCCCGTCCAGCTGCGCCGTGACCGGGTGGCCGAGACCACGACGATGGATCAGCGGCTGCTCGATCGCCGGGGCCCGTCCGACTGGGTGCACACCGATCCGTGGCGGGTGCTGCGCATCCAGAGCGAGTTCGTCGAGGGCTTCGGGGCGCTGGCCGAGGTGCCCCGTGCGGTGGCGGTGTTCGGCTCGGCCCGCACCCCCGCCGACCATCCCGAGTACGCCACCGGACGCGCCCTCGGGGCCGCCCTGGCCGCGGCCGGCTATGCGGTGGTCACCGGTGGTGGGCCGGGGGCGATGGAGGCCGCCAACCGCGGGGCGAGCGAGTCGGGGGGATTCTCCATCGGCCTGGGCATCGAACTGCCGTTCGAGCAGGCCCTCAACGAGTGGGTCGACCTCGGACTGAACTTCCGCTACTTCTTCGCCCGCAAGACGATGTTCGTGAAGTACTCCCAGGCCTTCGTCTGTCTGCCCGGCGGATTCGGAACGCTCGACGAGCTGTTCGAGGCGCTCACGCTGGTCCAGACCCACAAGATCACCCGGTTCCCGATCGTGCTGCTCGGGACGCACTACTGGGCGGGGCTGCTCGAGTGGATCCGGCAGTCGATGATCGGCGAGGGGCGGATCTCGCCGGGCGACCTCGACCTGCTGTATCTGACCGACAGTGTCGAGGAGGCGGTGCAGATCGTCGTCGACGCCCACCGCGGCCAGGACGAGTCGGCGCTGTACGGGGAGGGCGGGTCGTGGTGAGTCGGTTCGGTCCGGCGGAGGGTGTCGGGGGCGAGCGCGCGGTCGAGGCGCGGGCGGTGTGCGTCTACTGTGCCTCCGGTCCCGTCGGGGACTCCTACCTCGAGTTGGCGGCGGCGGTGGGGACCGCCATCGGACGGCGCGGCTGGCAGCTGGTCTCCGGCGGCGGCAACGTGTCGATGATGGGCGCGGTGGCGGAGGCCACCCGGGCCGCGGGCGGACACACCGTCGGCGTGATCCCCAAGGCGCTGGTGCACCGTGAGGTCGCCGACGTCGACGCGGACGAGCTGATCGTCACCGACACGATGCGCCAGCGGAAGCAGGTGATGGAGGAGCGGGCCGACGCGTTCGTCGCGCTGCCCGGCGGGATCGGCACCCTCGAGGAACTGTTCGAGACATGGACGGCCGGCTATCTGGGTATGCACGCCAAGCCGGTGGTGTTGCTCGATCCGGTGGGGCACTACCGCGGGCTGCTGGACTGGCTCGAGGCGATGGTGCCGACCGGCTTCGTCAACCGCCGCGCTCTCGACGGCCTGCAGCTCACCGAGGACATCGAGGACGCGCTCGACCGGTGCGCCGGGTGAGGGGCTTCCGCATCGCGCCGAGGTTGCTTACTCTGCAGTAAGTTGTTGTCCACCGCCACGAAGGATGCCATGCCCGAGTCCGGTTCGACCATCTCCCTGGTGGGTCTCGCCACCCAGCTCCCGCGAATGCTGCCCGACGTACCGAGCCTGCTGCGCGGCGCGGTGGGCCTGACCCGGCGCCCGGAGGCGCGCGAGACGATCGGGTCGGTGTTCCAACGCCTCGCCGAGCGGAACCCGGACCGGTCGTTCCTGCGCTTCGAGGGCGACGCCCTCAGCTACGGCGACGCCAACGCGCAGGTCAACCGCTACGCGGCCGTCCTCACCGCCCAGGGCGTGCGCACCGGCGACGTCGTCGGCGTGCTGATGAAGAACCGCCCGGAGGCGCTGCTCGTCGCGCTCGCCACGGTCAAGCTGGGCGCCGCGGCGGGCATGCTCAATCACCATCAGCGCGGGGAGGTTCTCGCGCACAGCCTCGGCCTGCTCGACAGCCGGGTACTCGTGGTCGGCGAAGAGTGCGAGGATGCCCTGGAGTCCCTCGACGGGCCGCCACCGGCCGGAAAGGTGCTGCGCGTCGGCGAACTCGACGACCTCGCCGTCGCGGCCGACTCCGCGAACCCCGCCGTCACCGAGCGCCTGCAGGCGAAGGAGACCGCCTTCTTCATCTTCACCTCGGGCACCACGGGCATGCCCAAGGCCAGCCGGATGACCCACTACCGCTGGCTGAAGTCCATGTCCGGCCTGGGCAGCCTCGGTGTCCGGCTGCGCCGCGACGACACCCTGTACTGCTGCCTGCCGCTCTACCACAACAACGCCCTCACCGTCTCGCTGTCGTCGGTGCTCGCAGCCGGAGCCACGTTCGCGCTCGGCCGCAAGTTCTCCGCCACCGGTTTCTGGGCCGACGCGAAACGCAACGACGCGACGGCGTTCGTCTACATCGGGGAGATCTGCCGCTACCTGCTGAACCAGCCGCCGTCGCCCGACGACCGCGATCACGGCATCCGGCTGATGGTCGGCAACGGACTGCGCGCCGAGATCTGGACCGAGTTCACCGAGCGGTTCGGCATCGCCCGCGTCGCCGAGTTCTACGGCGCGAGCGAGTGCAACATCGCGTTCGTCAACGCCCTGAACCAGCCGCGCACTGCGGGTGTCTGCCCCCTGCCGTACGCCGTGGTCGACTACGACCACGAGACCGGCAAGGCCCTGCGCGGACCGGACGGACGGCTGCGCCGGGTCGGCCGCGGCGAGGTGGGCCTGCTGCTGGCGAAGGTCACCGACCGTGCCCCGTTCGACGGTTACACCGATCCGGAAGCGAGCGAGTCCAAGCTGGTCCGCGACGGCTTCGAGGACGGCGACACCTGGTTCGACACCGGCGATCTCGTTCGCAGTCAGGGCTTCATGCACGTCGCGTTCGTCGACCGTCTCGGCGACACCTTCCGGTGGAAGGGCGAGAACGTCGCCACCACCGAGGTCGAGGCGGCCGTGTCGGCGAGCGAGTCGATCTCGCAGGCGGTGGTCTACGGGGTCGAGATCCCCGGCACCGACGGCCGGGCCGGGATGGCCGCGGTCACGCTCCACGACGGCGCCGAGTTCGACGGTGCCGCGGTCGCGGCACAGCTGTACCGGACGCTGCCGTCGTACGCGGTGCCGCTGTTCGTCCGGGTCGTCGACGAACTCGAGCACACCTCGACGTTCAAGAGCCGCAAGGTGGACCTGCGCAAGCAGGGCTACACCGACACCGGGGACGATCCGGTGTACGTGCTCACCGGGCGGGACGAGGGCTACCGGCCCGCATACGACGGCTACGTCGAGTCCGTCGCCGGCGGCGAGCTGCCGGCCGGCTGAGTTCCGTCGCCGCCGTACCCCCGATTCGCGCGGGCGTCCGGAATCCGCCCACGCCGTGCGGTGGGCGGATTCCGGTTCACCGCTCGGATTCGGCCGGCCGGAGTGCATGCCAGGATGGATCCATGACCGCCTCCGTCACCGTCTCGCCGACCCTCTGCGGCCGCCCGGTCGCCACCGACCGGGCCCTGGTGATGGCGATCGTCAACCGCACCCCGGACTCCTTCTACGACCGGGGTGCGACCTTCACCGACGAGGCCGCGATGGCGGCCGTGGACCGGGCCGTGGCCGACGGTGCGGACCTCGTCGACATCGGCGGCGTGAAGGCCGGCCCCGGTGAGGTGGTCGACGCAGAGGAGGAGACGCGACGGGTGGTGCCGTTCGTCGCGGCGATCCGAGCCCGGCACCCCGGGCTGCTCGTCAGTGTCGACACCTGGCGCAGCGACGTCGCGCGGCGCGCCCTCGCCGAGGGCGCGGACCTGATCAACGACACGTGGGCGGGTGCCGATCCGGAACTGGTGACCGTCGCCGCCGAACTCGGCGCGGGCATCGTCTGCTCGCACACCGGGGGTGCAGCCCCGCGCACCCGGCCGCACCGTGTGCGCTACACCGACGTCGTCGCCGAGGTGACCCGGGAGATCGTCGCCGCGGCCGAGCGGGCCGCGAAGGCCGGAGTGCCCGGCGACTCCATCCTCATCGATCCGACGCACGATTTCGGCAAGAACACCTTTCACGGCCTCGAGTTGTTGCGGCACGTGGACGTTCTCGTAAACACCGGGTGGCCGGTGCTCATGGCGCTGAGCAACAAGGACTTCATCGGGGAGACTCTGGGGGTGGAACTCGCCGACCGGTTGGAGGGCACATTGGCAGCGACAGCACTTGCGGCCGCGGCAGGCGCGCGGATGTTCCGGGTGCACGAGGTGGCGGCGACCCGGCGCGTGGTCGACATGGTGGCCGCCGTCGCCGGAACCCGGCCCCCGGCACGCACTGTCAGGGGGCTGGCATGAGCACGGCGACTACACGGCCGTGGGCCGGGGCCACGGCGGTCAACCGGCCCTGGGCCGAGGCGAACAGCTGGGACGAGCCCGGTTGGAGCATCGCCGAACTGGAACGCGCCAAGCGCGGCCGGACCGTATCGGTGGTGCTGCCCGCGCTCAATGAGGAGACGACCGTGGCGGGGGTGGTGGACACCATCCATCCGCTGCTCGGTGGGCTGGTGGACGAGCTGATCGTGCTGGACTCGGGGTCCACCGACCGCACGGCGGAGCGGGCCCGCAGCGCCGGTGCACGCGTGCTGTCGCGAGAAGAGGCGGTCCCGGGTCTGGCGCCCATGCCCGGTAAGGGTGAGGTGCTGTGGCGGTCGGTTGCGGCCACCACCGGCGACCTGATCGCGTTCGTCGATTCGGATCTGCTCGAGCCCGATCCGGCGTTCGTCCCCAAGCTGCTCGGACCACTGCTCACCGGCGACGGCATCCACCTGGTCAAGGGCTACTACCGTCGCCCGCTCCGGGTCAGCGGCGCCGAGGAGGCCAACGGGGGCGGACGGGTCACCGAACTGGTGGCGCGGCCCCTGCTCGCGGCGCTGCGACCGGAGCTGACGTGCGTGCTGCAGCCCCTCGGCGGTGAGTACGCCGGGACCCGGGAACTGCTGTCGGCAGTGCCGTTCGCACCCGGGTACGGCGTCGAGATCGGGCTGCTGCTCGACACCTACGACCGGCTCGGCATCGACGCGATCGCCCAGGTCAACCTCGGCGTACGCAAGCACCGGAACCGGCCGCTCGGGGAGCTGGGGGTGATGAGCCGGCAGATCGTCGGCACCATGCTCGCCCGCTGCGGGATCCCCGACTCGGGAGCGGGCCTGACCCAGTTCCTCGTGGACGGTGACGGGTTCGTCCCCGTCACCACGGAGGTCAGCTTGGTGGACCGGCCCCCGGTCGTCACAGTCACCTGACACCCCGTCGTGTCGGGGGTCCGTGCCAAGATCGGTACATGCTGACGGTTCTGCTCTACCTGCTCGTCGTGGTGGTCGTCGGCGCGGTGCTGTTCCTCGTGGCGAGCGCGGTGTTCGGTCGGGGCGAGAGCCTGGCGCCGATCCCACCGGGTGCCACGGCGACGGCGCTTCCGGTCACCGACGTGACCGGCGCGGACGTCCGCGAACTGCGTTTCCAGCAGGTGCTGCGGGGCTACAAGACCGCCGAGGTGGACTGGGCGCTCGACCGGCTCGCGCACGAGATCGACGATCTGCGGGCCCGGCTCACCGCATACGAGGACACCGCATACGAGGACACCGCGTACGAGAGCACCGGTGGGGACGCTCCGGGCGGCGACGAGGCGGACAGCGGCCGGACCGGCGCATCCGTCGCGGCAGAGGCCGCGGGGGACCGCTCGGACGAGGGGGAGTAGCGATGGGCGAGGATCGGGTGCGTTGTCCGTGGGCAGTGGATCCGCCGGGGTCCACGCTGTACCGGGACTACCACGACGAGGAGTGGGGCAGGGAGCTGCACGGACGCGACGAGTTGTTCGAGCGCCTGGCCCTCGAGGCGTTCCAGTCGGGGCTGTCGTGGCTGACGATCCTGCGGAAGCGGGAGGCATTCCGATCGGCGTTCGCCGGATTCGACGTCGACGTGGTCGCCGGCTACACCGGGGTCGACGTCGACCGCCTGCTCGGTGACGCCGGCATCGTCCGGAACCGGCGCAAGATCGAGGCGGTGATCGCCAACGCCCGGGCAGTGCTCGACCTGCGGGACACGGACCTCGACACGTTGCTGTGGTCGTTCGCGCCGGCGCGGCGCGCCCGGCGTCTGCGCTCGGTGGCGGAGGTACCTGCGGTGACCCCGGAGTCCACGGCGATGGCTCGGGAACTGAAGCGGCGCGGCTTCGCGTTCGTCGGTCCTACCACGGCGTATGCGCTCATGCAGGCCACCGGCATGGTCGACGACCATCTCGCCGAGTGCTGGGTCGATACGGACGTTCGATCAGCTTCCGGCGACATTAGGGCGGAGTCAGCTACCCGGCGGTCGGCCGGATAGGGAAGAATGATGTGACGAGCCTCGTCGATTTCCGGCGAGGCCCCCACGGTAACCCACGCGCGCAAGAGTCGAGCGCAGATTTGGAGGGAGCAGAGGATGGCGGCCATGAAGCCCCGGACCGGGGACGGTCCCCTCGAAGCAACCAAAGAGGGACGAGGAATCGTCATGAGGGTTCCACTCGAGGGTGGCGGACGTCTGGTCGTCGAACTCACGCCGGAGGAAGCTGCAGCGCTCGGCGAAGAGCTCAAGGGCGTCACCAGCTAGGTGTCGGCAGCCGGCGACGTTTCGCCGGTTCCCCCGGGCCCCGCGCGCCACGGTGCGCGGGGCCCGTTGCTGTTCGTACTCCGGTGCTCTGCGTTTCTCGGAAGGACTGCCCGTGCTCGATGCGGTGACCGACCTGCTCGCCTGCCCCCAGTGCGAGCGTGGGCTCGACCTCGACGAGGGCGTCCTGCTGTGCGAGGCCGGGCACAGCTTCGACGTCGCGCGGCAGGGATATGTCAGCCTCCTCACCGGGGCCGCGACGCGGTTCACCGGCGACACCGCGGAGATGATCGCCGCGCGCGCGGACTTCCTCGACGCCGGACACTACGATCCGCTGCTCGGCGCCGTCGCCCGGGCCTGTGCCGAGCACGCCACCGGCGACGACGGTGCCCGCGTCCTCGAAGTGGGTGCGGGCACCGGGAGGTACCTCGCAGCGGTGCTCGACGCGCTGCCGGACAGCCGCGGCGTCGGGCTCGACGTGTCCAAACCCGCGGTGCGGCGCATCGCGCGCAGCCATCCCCGCGTCGGGGCCGTGCTCGCCGACGTGTGGCGGCAACTGCCGATCCGCAGCGGCGTCCTCACCCACGTGCTGTCCGTCTTCGCGCCCCGCAACGCCGCCGAGACGCACCGCGTTCTCGCCCCCGGCGGCGTGCTCGTCGTCGCGGCTCCCACTCCGGCTCACCTGCGCCAACTGGTGACGCTGCCGGGAATGGTCCAGGTGGACGAACGCAAGACCGAGCGGCTCGGGGCGGCCCTGTCCGGCGGGTTCGAGCGGCTCGACCGCGCCGACGTGCAGTTCACCTTGGAACTCGACCGTCCGGCACTGGGCCGGCTGGCCGGCATGGGGCCGTCGGGACACCACCTGACGGCCGAACGGCTGGCCGAACTGGTCGCGGGATTGCCGGAGCCGTTCCCGGTGACCGCCTCGGTGACCGTCACCGTGTGGGAGCGCCGCTCCGACTGACCCGTGCTCGGTGCCGCGCTCAGTGCCGCGCGGCTGCGACCTCCTGGTAGACCGCGAGCGTCTGCCGCGCGATCTGTGCCCAGGAGAACTCCGCGATCGCCCGCATCCGCCCGGCCCGGCCCATCTCGGCAGCGAGGGCGGCGTCGCCGGCAACCTCGTTGATCGCCGCCGCCAGCGCCTGCTCGTACGCTCGCGGCTCGTAGGAGTTGTAGTGCACCAGCCGACCGGTGACCCCGTCCTCGACGACCTCGGGAATGCCCCCGACATCCGAGGCGACGACTGCGGTCTCGCAGGCCATCGCCTCGAGGTTGACGATTCCCAGCGGCTCGTACACCGACGGGCATATGAAAACTCTTGCGGCCGAAAGGATTTCACGGACGGATTCGGTGGGAAGCATTTCCCGGACCCAGAAGACGTTGCCGCGCCGGCGCTCGAGTTCGGCCACGGCCTGCTCGGTTTCGGCGGCGATCTCCGGGGTGTCCGGGGCCCCGGCGCACAGCACCAGCTGGATCCCGGGATCGACGTCGTGAGCGGCGGCGATCAGGTGCCCGACACCCTTCTGGCGCGTGATGCGCCCGACGAACGCGACGATCGGCCGGTCGGGATCGACGCCGATCTTCTCCAGGGCGGACGGCGCTCCCGATTCGGCCGGGCCCGGATGCCACACGCCGGTGTCGATGCCGTTGCGCACGACATGCACGCGCGCCGGGTCCACGAACGGATACGCGTCCAGCACGTCGAGGCGCATCCCGGCGCTGACCGCGACGACCGCGTCCGCGTGTTCGACGGCGTTGCGTTCGGACCACGACGAGATGCGGTAGCCCCCGCCCAGCTGCTCGGCCTTCCACGGCCTGCGCGGCTCGAGCGAGTGCGCCGTCAGCACGTGCGGCACGTCGTACAGCTCGGCGGCGAGATGCCCCGCCAGGCCGGTGTACCAGGTGTGCGAATGGACGACGTCGGCGTCGCCGGCGGCGTGCGCCATCCGCAGCTCGGCCGACAGCGTCGTCAGCGCCGGGTTGGCGCCTGCCAGGGCGGGGTCGGGGCCGTGGACGAAGACGCCCTCCCGGGGCGCTCCCATGCAGTGCACGTCGACTTCGCACAGCCGGCGCAACTGCGCAACCAGTTCGGTGACGTGCACGCCGGCACCACCGTAGACCTCCGGCGGGTACTCCCGCGTCATCATTGCCACCCGCACCGGATCAAACTATCCGGCGCGTGACGTTCCAGCCACCGATGGGCCTCTTCGCTGGCGGCGGCGGGGGGTGGCGGATAGGTTGACTGTGTGAGGAGCCAGCCCCATGTGCTTGGAATCGTGCTCGCCGGCGGCGAGGGCAAACGCCTGTATCCGCTGACGGCGGACCGCGCGAAACCGGCGGTACCGTTCGGCGGTGCCTACCGACTGATCGACTTCGTGCTCAGCAACCTGGTCAACGCCGGGTTCCTGCGGATCTGTGTGCTGACGCAGTACAAGTCGCACTCGCTGGACCGGCACATCTCCCAGACCTGGCGGCTGTCGGGCTTCACCGGCGAGTACATCACCCCGGTGCCGGCACAGCAGCGTCTCGGTCCGCGCTGGTACACCGGCAGCGCCGACGCCATCCTCCAGTCGCTCAACCTCGTCTACGACGAGGATCCCGAGTACATCGTGGTGTTCGGCGCCGACCACGTCTACCGGATGGATCCGGAGCAGATGGTGCGCCAGCACATCGAGTCCGGCGCAGGGGTCACCGTCGCCGGTATCCGGGTGCCGCGCAGCGAGGCGTTCGCGTTCGGCTGCATCGACAGCGACGAGCAGGGGCGCATCACCCAGTTCCTGGAGAAGCCCGCGCACCCGCCCGGCACCCCGGACGATCCCAACGTCACCTTCGCCTCGATGGGTAACTACGTCTTCACCACCAAGGTGCTGGTCGAGGCGTTGCGGGCGGACTCGGAGAACCCGGACTCCGACCACGACATGGGCGGCGACATCATCCCCGCCCTCGTCGCCCAGGGCGCCGCCCACGTCTACGACTTCAACGACAACGTCGTGCCGGGCGCCACCGAACGTGACCGTGGATACTGGCGCGACGTGGGTACCCTCGACGCGTTCTACGACGCGCACATGGACCTGGTGTCGGTGCATCCGATCTTCAACCTCTACAACCGGCGCTGGCCCATCCGCGGCGCCTCCGAGATGTGGCCTCCGGCCAAGTTCGTCCAGGGTGGTCTCGCGCAGGAGTCGATCGTCGGATCCGGCAGCATCCTGTCCGCCGCCACCGTCCGCAACTCGGTGCTCAGTTCCAATGTCATGATCGAGGACGGCGCCACCGTCGAGGGCAGCGTCCTGATGCCGGGGGTGCGCATCGGCAAGGGGGCGGTCGTGCGGCGCGCGATCCTCGACAAGAACGTCGTCGTCGGCGACGGCGAGATCATCGGCGTCGACCTCGAACGCGACCGGCAGCGCTTCGCCGTCAGCAGCGGCGGCGTCGTCGCCATCGGCAAGGGCGTGT
Source organism: Rhodococcus indonesiensis (assembly GCF_047782815.1). NCBI lineage: Bacteria > Bacillati > Actinomycetota > Actinomycetes > Mycobacteriales > Nocardiaceae > Rhodococcus > Rhodococcus indonesiensis. The sequence continues at coordinate 1,631,922 of NZ_CP180630.1, forward strand.
GGATCTGACCGTGCGGGTCCGGCCGGGGGGATCCGGCCGTGTGGATCCGTCCGGGGTCCGCGCCCGAGCCTAGAGTTTGGCGGCGCAGAGCAGCCCGTCGCCCACCGGCAGCAGCACCGGAGCGAGACGCTCGTCGGTCACCACCGCCCGGGTGGCCTCCCGGACGGCCAGGACGACGGAGTCGCGTTCGCCGGGGTCGGCCACCCGGCCGCAGAGCAGCGCATGGTGCAGCACGATGGCCCCGCCGGGACGCAGCAGCCGGACCCCTTCCCGGACGTAGTGCGGGTGATCGGCGGGGGTGGCGTCGACGAACACCAGGTCGTATGCGGAGTCGGCCAGCCGGGGCAGCACGTCCAGCGCGCGCCCGTTGATCAGCCGGGTGCGCGACGCCGTGACCCCGGACTCTCGGAACGCGGCTTTGGCGGCGCGCTGGTGTTCGGGCTCGCTGTCGATGGTGGTGAGGACGCCGTCCTCGCGCAGGCCCCGGAGCAGCCACAGCCCGCTGACGCCGGCGCCGGTGCCCACCTCGACGACCGTCCGGGCGTCGAGCATGCGAGTGAACATCGCCAGAGCCGCACCCACCGCTGCCGGGATCGGCTCGGCCCCGAGATCGAGGGCACGTTCGCGCGCCGTGGCGAGGTTCTCGTCCTCTGTGACGTTCTCGACGTGAGCCAGTATCCGTTCGGCATTCGTGTGCACCCCAGTGAGGTTATCGTCGCCGGGGTCCGGTCGCAGGCAGGCGCGCACGGCGGGTGGATTCTCAGGTGATGCTCAGGTTGCTCATATCGGCACCACATCACCGTGCGTGAAGGTGTAGGTAGCACATCAGACCGCACCGACAGGCGATCGCGGGGCCGGGAACAAACCCGGCGTCCACCGTGTTGGACCACGACACCCGATACTCGCGATCACGCGGTCCCGAAGAGGAGGATCCAGCGATCCACATGGCCGATTCCCCACAGCTCCCCAGCCCCGACGTCGAGCCCACGGCCGACGGCGAGCTCACCGGCACAGCAGTGTTCGACGCCACCGGTGACCGTGCGGTGATGCCGTCGTGGGACGAGCTGGTGCGCGAGCACGGCGACCGGGTGTACCGGCTCGCCTACCGCTTGGCCGGGAACGCGCAGGACGCCGAGGACCTCACCCAGGACACCTTCATCCGGGTCTTCCGCTCGTTGCAGAACTACCAGCCGGGCACCTTCGAAGGCTGGCTGCACCGCATCACCACGAACCTGTTCCTCGACATGGTCCGGCGCCGCAACCGCATCCGCATGGAGGCGCTGCCCGAGGACTACGACCGCGTGCCCTCCGCGGGCCCCGATCCCGAGCAGATCTACCACGACGCCAGGCTCGGCGCCGACCTGCAGTCCGCGCTGGACTCGCTGGCGCCGGACTATCGTGCTGCTGTGGTCCTGTGTGACATCGAAGGTCTGTCCTACGAGGAAATCGGTGCCACACTGGGAGTCAAGCTCGGCACGGTACGCAGCCGCATCCATCGCGGACGGCAGGCGCTGCGTGAACACCTGCGCGAGCATGGGAAGGTCGAAGTCGGTCGAGTCGATGCGGGGTAGCCGCCAGGAGGGTTTCATGACGAGGGCACACCCGACCCGCCGGTTCGGTTCCACGGAGCACCTGGCGAGCGAGGCTGTGGCAGCGTACGTGGACGGCGAACTGCGGATGAACGCGTATCTCCGCGCGGCCGAGCACCTGGCCGTGTGCCCGGAGTGCGCCGCGGAGGTCGAGGCGCAGCAGCAGGCCCGTCGCGCGTTGCGTGACGCCGCCCGGATGGCTCCGCCCCCGATGCCGAGCACTCTCCTGGGCGCTCTCGCCGACATCCCGCAGCATCATCGGAACCTGTCCGCGCCCGGTTTCGAGGGCATGCCGGCGGCCGACCGGTACGGGTCGGCCGCGCGACGCTGGCCGATCCGTTGGCGCCGTTGACGGTGCTCGCACCTGTGTGCGCCGTGCTCGGACGGCCGGTGGCGGTGCCCCCGGGGCCGTCGCTGATGCGGGTGGCTTCGTCGACGGTGAGTCCATCGGTGATACTGGGCCCATCGGTGATACTGGGCACCGTGACCGACGGACACGGGGGAGACAGGCACGCGTGACAGCGGAATCAGTAGAGTCCGAGCGTCGGGCCGGCTCGTCGGAGACGGACGGCGCCGCCGCGCCGGAGGTGTCGCGCCGTGCCGACGCCCCCCGCCTGCAACCCCGCCCCGTCTACCGCCCGGCCGTCGACGATGCCGCGAACCGCGTCTTCGGCCGGCCGGCCGGCACGACCGGCCCGTTCGGGCGGTCCGCCGAGGAACGCGCCGCCGAGCCGTCGGTCCGTTACGGTGCGCCCACCGATCCGGTGCTGGCCGAGGCATTCGGCCGTCCCGTGGGGACCTCCGAGATTCTGCAGCGGCCACCCGCCGACCCGGACGGCGAGACCGATGCCGGCGGTGCCGAGCCCGACCCGTGGCGTGACCCCGCGACGAACGTGCGCCTGGGTGCGCCCGCACAGTCCCACGACGAGCGGCCGCTGCCTCCCGCACCGAAGCTCACGCTGCGGGAGGTCCTCTTCGGCGGCCGGATCGAGACCCGCGCCCTCGCGACACTCGCCGCGGTCGCGCTGACCATCGGTATGGTCGGCGGTCTCGTGGTCGCGCTCGTCACGTCCGACACCGGATCCCTCACCAGCCGTAGCGTGACGCTGGCCCAGGTGGATCAGGACGGTGACCTGCCGTCCGGGCAGGTGGCCCGCGTCGCCGACGCGGTGCTGCCCGCAGTGGTCTCGATCCAGGTGACCCTCGGCGAGGAGGCCGGCACCGGGTCCGGTGTCGTCATCGACGGCGCCGGATACATCGTCACCAACAACCACGTCGTCTCGATGGCCGCCACCGCACCGGACGCCAAGATCCAGGTCACGTTCAACGACGGCACGAAGGTGCCCGCCGAGATCGTCGGCCGGGACATCAAGACCGATCTGGCCGTGCTCTCGGTCGACGCGGACAATCTCACGGTCGCCGAACTCGGCCGTTCGGAGGACGTGCAGGTGGGGGAGGACGTGATCGCCGTCGGCTCCCCGCTCGGACTGAGCAAGACCGTCACCCGCGGCATCGTCAGCGCGCTCAACCGCCCGATGCGTCTGGGCGGGCAGGGTACCGACACCGATGCCGTGATCGACGCCGTGCAGACGGACGCCTCCATCAACCCCGGCAACTCCGGCGGCCCGCTCGTCGACGCCGAGGGCCGCGTCATCGGCATCAACTCGGCCATCAAGACCGAGACGGGTGGTTCCGTCGGTCTCGGGTTCGCCATCCCGATCGACGACGTCACCGCCGTCGCCCAGGAACTGATCCGCACCGGCGAGATGCGCCACCCGGAAATCGGCGTCAACACCCGCAGCGTCGCCAACGACGTCGCCAGCGGAGCCGAGGTCGCCAACGTGCAGCAGGGCAGCCCGGCGCAGCAGGCGGGCATAGTCGAGGGTGACGTCATCGTCAAGGTCGGAGACCGCGAGGTGACCAGCGCGGACGAACTGGTCGTCGCCGTTCACGCCCAGGAGATCGGCAAGCCGGTCACGGTGCAGCTGGTGCGTGCGGGACGCCTGGTCGACGTGCAGGTGACCCCGATGTCGGACTGACCGTCCGCTGCCGCTTCCCTGGGAATCCGCTGTGACCTGGGTCCTCCGGGCTGCGGTCCCCGCGTCACCACGTACCCTGGAACGGTGTTCGGCAATATCGGTTGGGGCGAATTCCTGGTCCTGCTCGTCGCGGCGCTCGTGGTCCTCGGCCCCGAGCGGCTGCCCGGTGCGGTGTCCTGGATGACCAGGTCGCTGCGGCAGGTCCGTGACTACGCGTCCGGCGCCAAGGAGCAGTTGAAGGAGGAACTCGGCCCCGAGTTCGACGACCTGCGCCAACCCCTGTCCGAACTGAACCAACTGCGTGGCATGACGCCGAAGGCGGTCATCACCAAGCACCTGCTGGACGGCGACGACTCGCTGCTGACCGGCAACTTCGACAAGCCCGGCACCAAGCCGGTGAGCAGGCCCGTCCCACCGCCGTTGACAACGGGAGAGAAGCCCCCCATCGATTCCGACGCGACGTAGGCCGCTGCGCGGCCCGGCCCGTGTGCCTTTCGGTGGCGGGCGCAGCCCGAAGGGGCACACGGGCGCCGTAGGCGCCTACAGGTGACGGGTGGTGTCGATCCCCAGCGACATGCCGGCCAGGCCGCGGCGACGCACGGCGAGCTTCTCGGCGATCTCGCGCAGCGCCGTGCCCGCAGGCGAGTCGGGGGCACTGAGGACGATCGGCGTTCCGGCGTCGCCGGCCTCGCGGATCGCCGGATCGAGTGGGATCTGGCCCAGCAGCGGGACGGTCGCGCCCACGGCGCGGGTGAGCCGCTCGGAGACGGCCTGACCGCCGCCCGTGCCGAACACGTCCATCCGGGTGCCGTCGGGCAGCTCGAGCCACGACATGTTCTCCACGACGCCGACGATGCGCTGGCGCGTCTGCAGGGCGATGGAGCCGGCCCGTTCGGCGACCTCGGCGGCCGCCTGCTGCGGCGTGGTGACCACGAGGATCTCGGCGCCGGGGATCAACTGCGCGACGGAGATCGCGACGTCGCCGGTGCCGGGCGGCAGGTCGAGCAGCAGCACGTCCAGATCGCCCCAGAACACGTCGGCGAGGAACTGCTGCAGCGCGCGGTGCAGCATCGGTCCACGCCAGACCACGGGCGTGTTGCCCTGGGTGAACTGGGCGATGGAGATCATCTTCACGTCGTGCGCGATCGGCGGCATGATCATCCGCTCCACCTGGGTGGGCTTGGCGTCGGTGCCGAGCATCCGCGGGATGGAATGGCCGTAGATGTCGGCGTCCAGCACACCCACGGACAGGCCCCGCGCGGCCATGGCGGCGGCGAGGTTGACCGTGACGGAGGACTTGCCGACGCCGCCCTTGCCGGAGGCCACCGCGTAGACCCGGGTGAGTGAGCCGGGCTGGGCGAACGGGATCACCGGCTCGGTGGAGTCGCCGCGCAACGACTTGCGCAGCTCGGTGCGCTGCTCGTCGTTCATGACGTCGAGTTCGACGCGGACCGCGGAGACTCCGGCGACGTCGGCGACGGCCTTGGTGACCCGGTCGGTGATCTCGGTGCGCAGCGGACAGCCGGCGGTGGTCAGGTAGATGCCGACGTCGACGCTGCCGTCGCCGCCGATCTCGATGCTCTTGACCATGCCGAGTTCGGTGATCGGCTTGCGGATCTCGGGATCCTGGACCCGCGCCAGGGCGCTGCGAACGTCGGACTCGCTGACTGCCATGGCATCAATCGTAGGTGGCGCCCGATCAGTGGATGCGCGGCAGGTCCGCCGCGCTGGGGGTGACGCCGGTCGAATAGGCGGCCGACCAGGCGAGCACGTTCGCGACGTACGCCATGGAGTTGTTGTAGCGATGGATGGCCTTGGTGGTCTGCGCGAGGTCGTGCATGTTGTTTCCGCCGTCGCACAGGTACTTGGCGGTGGTGAGAGTGGAGTCGTACAGGTTCTGCGGGTCGGCGACGCCGTCGCCGTTGCCGTCGCCGGCGTAGAGCTTCCACGTGGAGGGGATGAACTGCATGGGGCCGACCGCCCGGTCGTAGACGGTGTCGCCGTCCAGGGTGCCGCCGTCGGTGTCCCGGATGACGGCCTGGCCGCGCAGACTGCCGTCGAGGGGCAGACCGATCACGGGTTCGAGGAGGTTGCCCTTGTCGTCGGCCTTGCCGCCCTTGGCATGGCCGGACTCGACCTGGCCGATGCCGGCGAGCAGTGTCCAGTACATGTTGCAGCCGGGGTTCTCGGCGGCGAGGATCCGCTCGGCGTTCTGGTAGGCGGCGAAGTTGATGCCGGGAATCCCGAGGGGGCCGGGCTGCAGCGGTGCCGGAGCGGCGGGGGCAGGCTCCGGGGCGGGCGCGGGGGCCGCCGCGGGCTCCGCGGTAGGCTCCGGGGCGGTCATGAGGGCGGCCGCGGCGGCGACGTCGCGAGAGACCCCGTCGGCGATGTAGGTGGTCTCGGCCGCCGCAGTCACGGGCTCGGCCACAGCTTCGGTGTCCTGCACGCCGAACAGGGTCTTGGGGCTCGCCCCGGCGCTGGTGGCGGCGGCGACCACGCCGACCGGAACCAGTCCGGTGAGGGCGATGACCGAATTACGGCGGAGCTTGGACTCCGAAGGCTTCCTGTGCCGACCCACTCGATACCTCCTGGGCGCCTTCCCCGAGACGCTTTCGTTACATGGCGGTACCGACCATACAGGAAGCGATGCATTTCCGTTACCCTAACGTGATGTAACGCGCTGAACTGGGCAGACGTGCAGAATCGAAGGATTACGGCGAGATCGAGGCGTGACCGATCAGGGTGCGGACTGCGGCGGGCACAGCGCCGGGACGAGACACGGCAGCGACGGCAGTACCGGCGCGGCCGGCGGTCCCTCGACAGCCGGCGGTGTCTCGGGAGCCGGCGCGGGGACGGGGACCGGCTCGACCGCGGGAGCCGGGGCCGGCTCCGGTGCGGGTGCCGTCGTGGTCCCGGCCACGGGAGCCGGGACGGTCTCGGCGACGTCGGCGGTGTTCGGCCGGGCCGGAACAGCCGGCGGCGTCGGGGGTGGGACGACGATCCCCGGCGAGACCGCGGCGCCCTTCTCGTAGGCGGCCGACCAGGCCTGCACGTTGGCGACGAACTCCGGCGACGGATCGAACCGGGCAGCCGCCCGCGCGCGGGCGTCGGCCTCGGCGAGGCGCGCGTCGTCCGAGCACAGCCAGGCGCCGGCCGCCAGAGTGGCGTCGAAGACGTTCTGGGGATTCGCGGTGCCGTCCGCGTTGCCGTCGGCGGAGAACTGCGACCAGACCTCCGGAGGCAGCTGCATCGGCCCGAGTCTGCCCGTGCCGGGAGCGACACGCGCGGTCGTGAGCGTGCCCAGCACGTCGGTGCGTCCCGAGTCGGCGTGCTGCGACGTGATCCGGCCGATCGCCGCGAGCAGATGCCACGGCAGCGCACACTCGGGTTCGTCGATCGCAAGCTGCATCTCGGCCGCCCGGTACGCGTAGAGCACCAGCTCCGGGATCGCCAGGGGGCCCTCGCCGGCCAGCACCGGTGACGGCTGCCCGGGGGCAACCGTGACCTCGGGCGGAAGATCCGCCCCGGGATTGCCGACCGGGTTCCCGGTCCCGCGCACGGGTCGTGGCCCCGCCGGATCCGCCGGTAGCACCCCGACCCCGGTGCTGCCGTCCGCCGCCGTCACGGCGACCGGCTCCGTGTGCTCCGTCGCAGCCACCGGTGCCGGGGACGACGCAACCGCCGCGAACCCGGCACCGAGCACCACCGGCACCGCGATCAGACTCTGCCAGCGCACACAATCACCCCACAGACCTACTCGTCGCGGACCGTCACCCCACCGACACCATCGACAGGCTGTGATGGACGTTACAGCGCGTCACGTCTCAGCGGCGGGGTGGGCGCGGTTTACCGGATGCCGTCGCCGCCGTGTCCTCCTCCTCCGGTTCGATCAGCAACGCGCGCAGATCGTCGAGCTCGCGCCGGAGATAGTCGCGGGTCGCCACCTCGCCGACCGCCAGCCGCAGCGCCGCCAGCTCCCGCGCGAGGAACTCGGTGTCCGCCTTGGTCTGGGCGGCGCGGGCCCGGTCCACCTCGAGCGAGACCCGGTCCCGGTTCTCCTGCCGGTTCTGGGCGAGCAGAATCAGCGGCGCGGCGTAGGCGGCCTGCGTCGAGAACGCGAGGTTCAGCAGGATGAAGGGGTACGGATCCCACTGCAACGTCACGGCGAAGACGTTGAGCAGGATCCACACGATCACCACGACCGTCTGGATGGCGAGGTAGCGGCCGGTGCCGAGGAACCGGGCGATCGATTCGCTGACGCGTCCGACCGCCTCGACGTCGAAGTTGACCCGGAACCGGCCGGTACGGGGAGTGTCGAGGCGCTGCCGGGCCACGGCGGAACGGTCACTCATCGTCGGCCTCCTCTTCGCGCCAGTCCTCGGGCAGCAGGTGGTCGAGCACGTCGTCCACGGTCACGGCACCCAGGAGGTGCCCTTCGTCGTCCAGGACGGGCCCGCACACCAGGTTGTACGTCGCGAAGTACCGGGTGACCGCGGTGAGTGAATCGTCGGGGTCCAGTCGTGGCAGGTCGTTGTCCACGATCCCGCCCACCAGGCCGGCAGGTGGCTCCCGGAGCAGCTGTTGCAGGTGCACGCAGCCGAGATACTTGCCCGTCGGGGTCGCGGTGGGCGGCCGCACGACGAACACCATGGACGCCAGCGCCGGCGTGAGGTCCGGGTTGCGCACCCGGGCCAGCGCCTCGGCCACCGTCGTCGCCGGGGTGAGTACCACCGGCTCGGGGGTCATGAGACCGCCGGCGGTGTCGGGGGAGTGCTCGAGCAACCGCCGCACCGGCTCGGAATCCTCCGGATCCATCAGGCGCAGCAGCGACTCGGCGTCCGAGTCGGGCAGCTCGCCGAGCAGATCGGCGGCATCGTCGGGGTCCATCGCCTCGAGCAGGTCCGCGGCGCGTTCCACCTCGAGGTGCATCAGCAGATCGGTCTGGTCGTCGGTCGGCAGCTCCTGCACGACGTCGGCGAGCCGCTCGTCGTCCAGGGCGACCGCCACCTCGTGCCGGCGCTTCTCCGGCAGTTCGCGCAGCGCGTTCGCGACGTCGGCGGCGCGCATGTCCTCGAACTGCAGCAGCAGCTGCGAGACACCCTGGCCGGGCATGCCGAGGTTGGTGTAGGTCAGCCCGTGCACGTGCTGCCAGTCCACGACATGGATCGCGGACCGCCGGCCCAACCGGCCGCGCTGGGCCCGCACGGCCACGCGCGAGACCACCCAGTCCCGGGTGCGGGTCAGTTCGATGCCGAGGTCGACGACGACCACGTCCACGCCGGCGAGTTCACCCAGCTCGGGATCGTCGACGCGGACCTTCGAATCGAGCACCTGCGCAAGTGCCAGCACTTCGGTCGGCCGCTGCGTGAACCGGCGCAGGCTGACGTTGCCGGTGTTCAGGGTGACGGCCCCCGGCTCGATCGCCGTCACCCGCAGCATCGGCACGAATATTCGCTTGCGCGTCGGCAGTTCGACGACCAGACCGAGCACCCGGGGCTGCTGCCGCCCGATCCGGATGGTGAGCACGACGTCGCGCACCCGGCCGATCGACTCGCCGTCGGGTCCCAGGACCACCAGACCTGCGAGCCTCGCCGCGAATACCTTGCTCACTGCTGCCATGATGGTCAGGCTAGAACGTGCGGTCGTCGATTTCGGAACACGGAGGTCTGCCCAGCCCATGTCGTTCGACTTCAGGCCCCGGAGGTCCGTGCTCGCCGTTCCCGGCAGCAGCCGCAAGATGATCGACAAGGCCAAGGGCCTGCCCGCCGACGAGGTGTTCCTCGATCTCGAGGACGCCGTCTCCCCGCTGGCCAAGGAGCAGGCCCGCACGACGATCGTCGAGGCCCTGAACGAGGGCGGATGGGGCGAGCAGCTGAAGGTGGTGCGGGTCAACGACTGGACGACCGACGCCACCTACCTCGACGTCGCCACCGTGGTGGGCGGCGCCGGCGCGCACCTCGATGCGATCCTGCTGCCGAAGGTTCCCGACGCGAGCCATGTGCAGGCGCTCGACCTGCTGCTGACCCAGGTGGAGAAGGCCCACGGGCTCGAGGTCGGACGCATCGGTATCGAACCGCAGATCGAGGACGCGCTCGGGCTGACCAACATCGACGCGATCGCCACCGCCAGCCCGCGGGTGCAGACGCTGGTGTTCGGCCCGGCCGACTTCATGGCGAGCATCAACATGCGCACTCTCGTCGTGGGGGAGCAGCCCGACGGCTACGACCGCGGCGACGCCTACCACCACATCCTCATGACCATCCTCATGGCGGCCCGGGCCCATGGGTTGCAGGCGATCGACGGTCCGTACCTGCAGATCCGCGACGTCGAGGCGTTCCGGCGCTCCGCGCAGCGCACCGCGGCCCTCGGTTTCGACGGCAAATGGGTCCTGCACCCGAGCCAGATCGACGCCGCGAACGAGGTCTTCAGTCCGCGCCAGGAGGACTACGACAAGGCCGAGATGATCCTCGACGCCTACGAGTGGCACACCTCCGCGGCCGGCGGCGCGCGCGGTGCCGCGATGCTCGGGGACGAGATGATCGACGAGGCCAGCCGCAAGATGGCGCTGGTGATCTCGGCGAAGGGCCGGGCGGCCGGGATGACCCGCACCACGAGCTTCGAGCCGCCCCGCTAGGCGGCTGCGCCGCCGGTGTGTCCTTTGGGCCGTGGGAGCAGCCCAAAGGACACACCGGAGAAGGCGGGCAGAATAGACAGGGTGCGCCGGATCGGGGCGCGCAGTCACGAGAAGGAGCCGAAGATGACCAACCCCCTCGGACAGCCGGGACGCGCCACGCCGGGCCTGCCGACTCCGCCGAGCGGCTGGCCGGTCGGTTCGTACACGACCTACGCGGAGGCGCAGCGCGCTGTCGACCATCTCTCGGACCAGTCCTTCCCGGTCGAGGACGTCACCATCGTGGGTGTCGACCTCATGCAGGTCGAGCGGGTCACCGGCCGGTTGACGTGGGCGAAGGTGATCGGAGGTGGCATCGCCTCCGGCGCCTGGCTCGGTCTGTTCTTCGGTCTGCTGCTCGGGATCTTCTCGACCGATTTCCTCGGCCCCCTGCTCGTCGGCATGGTCGGCGGCATCGTCTTCGGTCTGATCTCCACGACGATCCCGTACGCCGCGACGCGCGGCCAGCGTGACTTCTCGTCGACAATGCAGCTGGTGGCCGGCCGCTACGACGTGCTGTGCGCGCCGCGCAACGCGGAACGGGCACGGGACCTGCTCGCCAAGCTCGCGTTGTAGACCGTTCGATCACAGTTCCGTTCCGGGCGGCAGTTGAGTCGCGCGGCGGCGTCCGGTGCGTTACGTTCGCACCAAGTGTGACGGAAGTCACCGTCACGCAGGGCGACGGTCGGAGGCTGCGGTGCGGAGACGGTCGGTGCGGGTCGGACTGGTGGGCGCCGCAGCGGTGCTCGCCCTGTCGTCGGTCGCGGCGTGCGGCAGCGAGTCCGGCGGGACGGTACTGAGCTTCTACACCGCCGCCGACGGCGCGGAGCAGTATGCGGCCGCGGCGGCGAACTGCACCGCCGCCGCCGGCGGCCGGTACACCATCGAGCAGCGCACCCTGCCCAAGGGCGCCGACGACCAGCGGCTGCAGCTCGCGCGGCGGCTCACCGGTGGTGACGAAACCCTCGACCTGATGACCCTCGACGTCGTGTGGACGGCCGAGTTCGCCGAGGCGGGCTGGGCGCTGCCGCTGCCCCCGGATGTCGCGGCGGCAGTGTCCGAGGGCACCCTCGCCGGACCGCTGGAATCCGCCACGTGGCAGGGCACCCTCTACGCGGCACCGCTGAACACCAACACCCAGTTGCTGTGGTACCGCAAGGACCTGATGCCCGGCGGTCGGCCACCGCAGACGTGGGACGAGATGATCGACATCGCGAGCGGGCTCGCGGCCGAGGGCCGTCCCAGCTGGATCGGGGTGCAGGCCCGCCAGTACGAGGGCCTGATGGTGTGGTTCAACACCCTGCTCGCCAGCGCCGGCGGATCGGTCGTGGCCGAGGACGGCACCACCGTCACCGTGGCCGACGGTGACGCCGCGGTGACGGCTCTGGACATCATGAAGCGGGTGGCGACCGCGCCCGGTGCGGACCCGTCGCTGAACCAGTCCGACGAGGCCGCTGCGCGTCTCGGTATGGAGAGCGGCAAAGCCGCGTTCCAGGTCAACTGGCCGTTCGTCTACCCCGGCATCATCGAGAACGCCGAGAAGGGCTTCCTGCCCTTCGTCGACGAGAACGGCAACGTGACCGCCGAGAACACCGGCAACACGGTCCTGACGGTGAACGGCGAACAGAATTTTCTGCCCGCCCCGTATCCGTCGGTGATCCCCGGCCGACCGGCCGAGGTCACGATCGGCGGGTTCAACATCGGGGTCGCCCGCACCACCAGGTATCCCGACCTCGCGTTCGAAGCCGTGCAGTGCCTGCGCAACGAGGAGAATCAGCGCAACAACGCCGTCGACGGCGGTGTCCCGCCGACGCTGGCATCGCTGTACGACGACCCGGAGTTCCAGCAGGCGTACCCGATGTGGCGGGAGGTGCGCGAGAGTCTGGAGAATGCGGCGGTGCGCCCGGTTTCACCTGCGTATCAGAGCATTTCGACGCTCATCACCGCGACTCTCAATCCGGTCGACCGGATCGACCCGCCGCGCACGGTCGACGAACTCGCCGAGCAGGTCCGCAAGGCGGTCAATTCGGAAGGGCTGATCCCGTGACCACCACGCCCGCAACCCGACCCGTCCCACCGGCCGAGGGCGACCGGCCCGCACCGTCCGAGCGTGGGAAAGCCGTTCTGTCCGAAGGTAAGAAGGCCGAACGCCGACTCGGCCTGTGGCTCGTCGCGCCCGCGGCGCTGATGATGCTCGCCGTCACCGCCTATCCGGTGGGGTACGCGGTGTGGCTGAGCCTGCAGCGGTACGACCTGCGCTTCCCCGACGAGCGTGAGTTCGTCGGATTCGCCAACTACGTCTCGGTCCTCACCGACACGTTCTGGTGGCAGGCCTTCTTCGTGACCGCCGGCATCACCGTCGTGTCGGTGGCGATCGAATTCGTCCTGGGTCTGGCGCTCGCGCTGATCATGCACCGCACCATCGTCGGCAAGGGCACCGTCCGCACCGTGGTGCTGATCCCGTACGGGATCGTCACCGTCGCCGCCGCCTACAGCTGGTACTACGCCTGGACACCGGGGACCGGCTACCTCGCGAATCTGCTACCCGAGGGCAGCGCCCCGCTGACCGAACAACTTCCGTCACTGGCGATCATCGTGCTCGCCGAGGTGTGGAAGACCACTCCGTTCATGGCCCTGCTGCTCCTCGCCGGCCTGGCGCTCGTCCCGGACGACCTGTTGCGCGCATCCCAGGTCGACGGCGCCGGAGCGTGGACGCGGCTGACCAAGATCATCGTGCCGCTGATGAAACCGGCGATCCTGGTGGCGCTGCTGTTCCGCACGCTCGACGCCTTCCGCATCTTCGACAACATCTACGTCCTCACGCGCGGGTCGAACGGCACGGGCTCGGTGTCGATCCTCGGATACGACAACCTGTTCAAGGCGTTCAACCTGGGCATCGGCTCGGCGATCAGCGTCCTGATCTTCCTGTGCGTGGCGATCATCGCGTTCGTGTTCATCAAACTGTTCGGGGCCTCGGCGCCCGGCTCCGATGCGGAAGGGAAGCGGTGATGACGACGACCGAAACCCCGCGGCGCAAGCTGAGCTGGTCGGCGGTGAACCTGCTGGTGCTGCTGTACGCGCTCGTGCCGGTGCTGTGGATCGCCAGCCTGTCGTTCAAGCCGGCCGGCACGATCAAGGACGGGCGCTTCATACCCCAGGAATGGACTCTGGACAACTACCGTGGCATCTTCCGCACCGACGCCTTCACCAGCGCACTGATCAACTCGATCGGCATCGGACTGATCGCCACGGTGATCGCGGTGGTCATCGGCACCATGTCGGCCTACGCGATCGCCCGCCTCGACTTCCCGGGCAAGAAGATCCTCGTCGGTGTCGCACTGCTGATCGCGATGTTCCCGCAGATCTCGCTCGTGAGCCCGCTGTTCGACATCATCCGCAGGCTCGGACTGTTCGACACCTGGGCGGGTCTGATCATCCCGTACATCACCTTCTCCCTGCCCCTGGCGATCTACACGCTCTCGGCGTTCTTCAAGGAGATCCCGTGGGAGCTGGAGAAGGCCGCCAAGATGGACGGCGCCACGCCCGGGCAGGCCTTCCGGAAGGTGGTGGCGCCGCTGGCGGCGCCGGGCATCGTCACCGCCGCGATCCTGGTGTTCATCTTCTGCTGGAACGACCTGTTGTTCGCGATCTCGCTGACGTCCACCGAGCGGTCCATCACCGCGCCCGCGGCCATCGCGAACTTCACCGGCGCCTCCCAGTTCGAGGAGCCCACCGGCTCGATCGCGGCGGCCGCGGTGGTCATCACCATTCCGATCATCGTGTTCGTGCTGATCTTCCAACGTCGCATCGTGGCCGGCCTGACGTCCGGCGCAGTGAAGGGATGACCCAGATGGCAGAAATCGTGCTGGACAAGGTGACCAAGCTCTACCCCGACGGGGCGCGGGCGGTCAGCGACGTGGACATGACGATCGCCGACGGCGAGTTCATCATCCTGGTCGGCCCCTCGGGTTGCGGAAAGTCGACGACGCTGAACATGATCGCCGGCCTCGAGGACATCTCCTCCGGCGAGTTGCGGATCGGCGGTGAGCGGGTCAACGAGAAGGCGCCGAAGGACCGCGACATCGCGATGGTGTTCCAGTCGTATGCGCTGTACCCGCACATGACCGTCCGGGAGAACATCGCCTTCCCGCTCACTCTGGTCAAGGTGCCCAAGGACGAGATCGCACGAAAGGTGGAGGAGGCCGCGAAGATTCTCGACCTGACCGGCCACCTCGACCGCAAGCCGTCGAATCTGTCGGGCGGGCAGCGGCAGCGGGTGGCGATGGGGCGGGCGATCGTGCGCAATCCCAAGGCGTTCCTCATGGACGAGCCGCTGTCCAACCTCGACGCCAAGCTGCGGGTGCAGATGCGCACGGAGATCGCCCGGCTGCAGAAGCGCCTGGGCACCACCACGGTGTACGTCACCCACGACCAGACCGAGGCCATGACGCTCGGGGACCGGGTGGTCGTCCTCCGCGGCGGGCTGGTGCAGCAGATCGGTGCCCCGCAGGAGCTCTACGACCGGCCGAAGAACCTGTTCGTGGCCGGGTTCATCGGCTCGCCGTCGATGAACTTCTTCGCCGGCCGGCTCGACGGCGACAGCGTGCGCACTGCGATCGGGGACTTCACGCTCCCGGCCGAACGGTGGGCGGCCGTGCAGAAGCACGATCCCGGGCGTGACGTCGTCGTCGGCGTCCGGCCCGAGCACTTCGAGGACGCCGCGCTCCTGGACCCGGCGCAGCGCGAGCTGGGCACCACCTTCACGGTCGACACCGACGTGCTCGAATCCATGGGATCGGACAAGTACGCGTACTTCACCGTCGAGTCCCCGCACCTGCATTCGAGCGACCTCGACGATCTGGCAGCCGATGTGGGCGTCGCCGATCTCGCCGGCGGGTCGATGGTCGCGCGGCTGCCCGCCGAGTCCGACGTCGCGAAGGGCCGGCCGGTGCAGCTGTGGTTCGATCCGGCGAAGGTTGCCCTGTTCGACCAGGCGACGGGGGAGAACGTCACCCTCTGAGCGAGGAGTGCATAGTAGGCCGGTGGACCTCGACGACATCGCCGACGAGCTGTACGGGCTCGATCCGGGTGAGTTCACCGCGGCCCGCAACGAGTACGTCGCCCGTGCCCGCGGCGCCGGCGACCGAGAGCTCGCGGTGGCGGTCGGCCGGCTGCGCAAACCGACCGTGTCGGCCTGGTTGGTGAACCTCCTCGTCCGCGAGAAGCCCGAGGAGATCACGGCCCTGCTCGGGCTCGGCGACGCCCTGCGCTCCGCGCAGCGTCAGCTCTCCGGGGCCGAGCTGCGGCGGCTGTCCACCCAGCGACGGCGGGTGATCGGCGCGCTCGAGAAGACGGCCTCCCGTCTCGCGGCCGAGCACGGCCGGCGCGCATCCGAGGCCGCCCTGCGCGAGGTGGGCCAGACCCTGCACGCCGCACTCGCCGAGGCCGAGCTCGCCGAGCAGGTGCGCGGCGGCCGGCTCGAGACACCCCTGGACTACAGCGGTTTCGGACCGGTGGGACTGTCGGTCGTTCCGTCCGCGCCGGAACGGAAGGCCGCCGGCGCGGACGACACCGGGGCGCAGGAGGCCGAGCGCACGCGGCGCGCCCTGGAAGCAGCCGTCGCCGAGGCGGAGGCGGCGCGGAACACCGCCGACGAGGCCCGGTCGGTTGCGGACCGTGCACGCGCCGCGGTCGAGGAACTCGACGAGCACGTCGCGCGGTTGCGCGAGGAGCTGGGCCGGGTCGAACACCAGCGCGAGTTCGCGCGACGCACCGCCCGGACGGCCGACGAGGACGCAGCGAAGGCCGAGGAGACGGCGCAGCAGGCGGAGGAGGCGGTGCGCGCACTGCAGGAACAGAGTTGAGCGGACGGTGACCGGGGCGGAGGACATCCGGTTTCCCGTCCCGTTCCGGACCGGGAGCTCAGCCCCGGCGGACCGCGTCGGCCTGCTCGTTCGGGGTGTGCTCCGCCGCGAGACCGGATACCGTGCTCCATTCGGCGGCCAGAGCCGTCGCCTCGACCTCGTCCTCCTCGCGATCGCTCAGAGCGCGCGTGGCCGGCCGTCCGCCGACGAGGACGAGCAGTGCGGCCGCGGCCGCGGCCCCGACGCCCAGCCCGAATGCGGCGACGAATGCGCTCTCGCGGACGACGCCCGTGCCGGGAACGGTCAGCGTGGCCAGCAGTGTCGTCACCACCGCACTGCTCAGTGAACTGCCCACCGTGCGAGCGATGGAGTTGATGCTGTTCGCGACGCCGGTCTGATCGGGACGGACCTCGGCGACGAGCAGCGCCGGCAACGCGGCATAGGCGAGGCTGACGAAGGTGGTCACGAGGATTCCGGAGACGATCAGCTGCCAGCTCCGGTCGTGCACGACCGCCACCAGGGCGAAGCCGGCGATCCCGAGAATGCACGCCCCGATCAGCACCCATCGGGCGTCGAACCGGTGGATGAGCCGGCCCGCGAGTGCCGCGGCAACCACCCCGACGAGCGCGCCGGGCAGCATGTACACCGCCGTCGCCTCGAGCACGGTGGCGCCGAACCCGTATCCGGCGACGGCGGGCGGCGTCTGCACGAAGTACGCCGTCGCGAGGAAGCTGACGAACATGGCCATGCCGACGAGGAACGCGGCGCCGTGCACCACGAACACCGGCCGATCGGTGAGCATCCGAGGCGGCACGAGCGGCTCGTCGACGTGCCGTTCGAAGAGCAGCCACGCCGCGAGCACGGCCAGTCCGAGTGCGGCGCTCCCGAGGGTGGGCGCCGACGCCCATCCCCACGTCCCGCCCTCGGACAGGGCCAGCAGCACCAGCGCCAGCCCGACGGCCAGCAGGGCCGCACCGAGCCAGTCGATCCGTCCGTCCGCGGACCGCGGACGTCGCGGCACGACCAGGAACGCGCTCAGCAACGCGACGGCGTTGAACGCCGCCACCAGCCAGAACACGCGACGATAGTCGCCGCCCGAGACCATCAGGCCGGTGAGCACCATGCCGATCGCTCCACCGACCCCGAGCGTCCCGGAGAACAGGCCCATCGCCCCGATCAACCGCTCCGGCGGCAGTTCGGCCCGCAGCACGGCGATGCCGACGGGGAACAGCGCGAACGACACGCCCTGCAGGACCCGGCCGATCAGCAGGAGCGCGAACGAGTCCGCGGCGGCGCACAACAGCGAACCGACGAACACCACGACGAGGACCGTGAGCAGAACCGGGCGTTTGCCGCGCAGATCGGCCAGCCGGCCCAGCAGGGGAGTGGTGACGGCGGCCGCGAGCAGGTTCGCGGTCAGGACCCAGCCCGCGGCGGTCGTGCTCACCCCCAGCTGTTCGCGAATGGTGCCGACGATCGGTACGACGGATGTCTGCATCACGGCGATGGTGGTGACGATGAAGCACAGCACCGGAACCAGCAGCCGCGCACCTCTCGGATCGGACATCGGCTCTCCTCGACGCTGCAACATGAAACTAAATTCAACTAAACATCTACCGGACGCTCGGTTGCCCCGTCCAGGCGCAGGCGCCGACGAGGCCGTGTCGGTCCGCCGTGACAGGGTGTCCACGTGACGCCGCGCACCCTCACCGCCCGTGCTCTCGGCCGCGCCACCCTCGCCCGTCAACATCTGTTGCATCGTGCCGACCTCCCGGTGCTCGACGCGGTCGAGCACCTGCTGGGCCTGCAGGCGCAGGCCCCGACACCGCCCTACTTCGCGCTGTGGGCGCGGTTGCGGCGGTTCCGGCCCGCGGCTCTTGCTGACCTCATAGAGGGACGGCACGTGGTGCGCACCGTACTCATGCGCGGCACGGTCTTCGCAGTCTCGGCCGCCGATGCTGCGGCGCTGCGGGACTGGGTCCAGCCGCTGCTGGACCGGGACCTGACCACCAACACCCAGTACGCAGCCGATCTGGCCGGGGTGGACCTGCGTGAGCTCGCCGCGGCGGGTCGCGACCTGCTCGGCGACGGCCCCCGCAGCCTGCAGGAGCTGCGCCCGTTGCTCGCAGAGCGATTCCCCGGCCGCGATCCGGCCGCGCTCGCCTACGGGCTGCGGAACCTGCTCCCGCTGGTGCAGGTGCCGCCGCGGGGGTTGTGGGGGCGTTCCGGGCAGCCGCGACTCACACCGCTCGGGGAGTGGACCGGTCACGGACCGGCCCGGCCGGACCCGGCCGTCGTCCTCCGGCGATACCTCGGCGCGTTCGGGCCCGCGAGCGTGCGCGACGCCCAGGCCTGGTCGGGGCTGACGCGGCTCGGGGAGGTGTTCGAACGGCTGCGCCCGTCGCTCGAGGTGTTCCGGGACGAGAACGGCGTCGAGCTGTTCGACCTGCCCGACGCACCGCGCCCGGATCCGGCGACACCGGCGCCGGTGCGGATCCTCGCGCCGTACGACAACGTCCTGCTCTCACACGCCGACCGGACCCGGATCGTCTCCGACGAGCACCGTCGCCGGATCGTGACGCAGAACGGCATCGTGCGCTCGGCCGTCCTCGTCGACGGGACGGTCGCCGGAACCGCGAAGCTGGCCGTCGCGAAGGACTCGGCCGTACTCGAGGTGACCCCGTGGCGGCGTCTGACGGCCCCGCAGCGCTCGGCGGTCGAGGCGGAGGGACTGCGGCTGGCGCGGTTCGGCGCCGCGACCGCCCCCACACACGAGGTGCGATTCCCCGCGGGGTAGCGGAGAGGCGTGGCGGCAGCCGTGCGTGGGGGCGGCCGTGCATGGGTACTACTGCGCGGACCGAGCTACGTGCAGGAGAAGCAGATGAGCAATCAGACCGAGACGTCCGTCGACCTCGTCGACGCCGTCCGCGAACAGAGCCGCGAGTACACCGGCGGGGAGGACATCCCCCTCCGGGGCTACACGAAGGTCCTCGCCGGTTACAGCACGCTGGTCACCGTCGCGGTGATCGCCGCGGTGGTCACCGGGCGCCGACTGCCGGAGCGGCTGAGCGGGCAGGACCTCGTCGTGCTCGCCCTCGGCACGCACAAGCTGTCGCGCACGGTGACGAAGGACGCGGTGACCAGCCCGATTCGCGCACCCTTCACGCGATACAAGGGGCAGGGCGGCCCGGCCGAGGTGACGGAGGAGGTTCGCGGGCCGAACAACAGTCTCCGGCACAGCCTGGGCGAGTTGCTGAGCTGCCCCTTCTGCTTCGACATGTGGGTTGCGACGTTCTTCACCATCGGAATGGTCTTCGCGCCGCGTCCGACCCGGCTCGTCGCCGGGCTGTTCGCCGCCCTGGCCGGCGCAGACTTCCTCCAGTTCGCCTACGCGAAGGCGCAGCAGAGCGTTCAGTGAGGCCGCCGTCCGAGGGCGGGCAGGATCGACGCGCCGGTTCGGAATCCGCCCATGTCACGGCGGGGCGGATTCCGAAGTCGCGGGCGAATCGACCGGGCGCATCCTCACCCGGGATCCGTCAGGCGATGTCCGGCTCCGGTTCGGGCTCCGAGTTCTCGGGGCGCAGCAGATCGTGCTCCTCCACCGCCTCGAGCGACAGCGTGCGGTAGCCGTACTCGTCGAACAGCACGGTGATCCGGTCCGGCTCGGCGCTCATCACCTCGCCGGGGCCCCACTGCGCATGCACCACGCGGGTGTGCAGCGGAATCGGCTCGTGAAGACTGTGTTTCGGCGGCTCCGCCCGGTGCTCGGGGATTCCTTCGCGGCAGCAGTCACAGTGGCCGCACGGATCGGGCAGCGACTCACCGAAGTACCCGAGCAGGAACTGCCTGCGGCAGCCACGGGTTTCGGCGTACCCACGCATCATCTCCACGCGCGAGCGGTCCATCCGTTCACCGACTGCGGCCACCTCGGCCGCGCGGCGGACGGCGATCTCCACCTCGACGGTGCGTGCGGTGAGTCCTTTGCGTCCCGAGGAGACCACCCCCGCGCGTTCGAGCAGGTTGATCGCATTGGTGAGCGTTCGGCCCTTGGTATCCAGTTCGGCGCGAAGGTCTTTCAGTCGCTTCGGTGACTTCGCGCGCGCCAGTGCGGTGAACGCCCGGCCGAGCAGTTCCTCGTCGGGGCGGTGGGTGGTGAAGAACTTCGCGAGCGACAGGTCCTCGGGCCGGTAGAACAGCAACGCCTTCGCCGCGAGCCCGTCGCGGCCGGCGCGGCCGATCTGCTGGTAGTAGCTGTCCACGGAATCCGGCGCGGAGGCGTGTGCGACGAACCGCACGTCGGGCTTGTCGATACCCATGCCGAACGCGGAGGTCGCCACCACCACGTCGAGCTCGTCGTCGAGGAATCCGTGGTGCACCCGCTCGCGCGTGGCCGCCGGCAGGCCGGCGTGGTACGCGGCCGCCCGCAGTCCCCGTTCGGTCAGTTCGGCCGCATAGAACTCGGCGTCCTTGCGGGTCGCGGTGTACACCAGTCCGGGTGTCTCGAGTCCGGCGACGGTCTCGATCACCGCCCGGCGCTTGTCGGCGTCGGTGGTGTACCGCTCGACGGCCAGGTCGATGTTGGGCCGGTCGAAGCCGCTGGCGATGACCACCGGGTCCCGCAGGCGCAGCTCCTCGACGATCTCCTGTCGCACCGGCGGCGACGCGGTGGCCGTGAGCGCCACCACGGGGGGCCGGCCGAGGCGGTCGAGCGCATCGGCCAGGCGCAGGTAGTCGGGCCGGAAGTCGTGACCCCACGCGGACACGCAGTGCGCCTCGTCGACCACCACGAGGGAGACACGCGCGGCGGCGAGGCGGGCGACCACCTCGTCGTTGGCGAGCTGTTCCGGTGCCAGGAAGATGTACTCCACGGTGCGCTCACGGATCGTCTCCCAGGCGGCTGCGGTCTCCGAAACCCGCTGCCGGGAATTGATCGCGACCGCGTCCGGCGCCGAGGTGGCGTCGAGCCCCGCGATCTGATCGTTCTGCAGCGCGATGAGCGGGGAGATCACCAGGGTGGTGCCCTCGATCAGCAGCGCCGGAACCTGGTAGATCGCCGACTTGCCCGATCCGGTGGCCATCACCGCGAGCACGTCCCGGCCCTGCACCAGCGGTTCCATCGCGTCGAGCTGGCCGGGACGCAGCTCCTCCCAGCCGAACACGCGGCGCGCGGCCGCACTCAGCTCGGTCCGGACGTCCCGGGTGGTGTCCGCTGCGTCCTGCACGGTCGCCGTCAAGCGCACTCTCCTGTCGTGGGCCCGGTCCTGCCGACCAGGGTACGGAGCGCGGGGGTTCCCCCGCGCGGACCGGCGCCGGCACGTTGCTCGACCGGCCCGGGCGCCCGCGTGTGCGGCGGACGTCCTCGGTGGCTGCCGGGGGCATACCTCCGGCGCCGCGGGGTCAAACCGGCCGGCTTGCGCTCACCGGGGGGCGCGCCGCTTCAGCCGCTCGACGATCTCCTCGTTCCACACGTGCCGGCGCACGAGCCGGTAACGTTCGCCGGCCAGCCACAGGTAGGCCTCGGCGTCGGTCCGGGTGCGCAGCATCCCCGCCGCCCGCACCATGTCGACCACGGGCACGAACTCCTCGTCGAACCAGCGCTGCGCCACCACGTCGCGGGTGAGGAACTCGCCCTGCTCCTGCATGAGCCGGAAACCCCACGCCTCGATGCACTCGGCCAGCTCGGCGTAGTCCCACGGGTCCCGGACGGTCACCGCGTCACGCCGGTCGCCGGTGAGCGGCACCCGGCTCAGGAACATCCGGTAGTGGTCCTTCCGCATCAGGTCCGAGTGCTGGGTGACCCCCTCGGGCGAGATCCGGGTGACGATCTCGGTCACGTAGGCGTCGATGGTCGCGTCCCCGCGGGCGTAGGCGATGGAGACGCGGTGGTGTCCGTCCACCACGAAGTGCATCGACCCGACCCGGTACACCGTGATCGGCGGCACCGCCTCGCCCCGCCGACGAGCCGTGGCCAGCTTCTCCCACCGTTGCCGCAGCCGGGCCGACGTGGGCCGGAACCGCCGGTCGAAATCCTCGGTGCGGTCCACGCTGCCGACGATCGAGGCCACGTCGATGCTCTGCAGCCCCAGACGCCGTTCCCCGACCCGGCCCAGCGCCCGCACCACGGCGTCGAACGGCAGCACGGTGTTGACGTCCCCGGGTTCGCGGCGCAACCAGGCGATCAGCCGCGCGTACTCGGCGCGCCGGCGCTGCCGGGAGAAGTCGTCGCCGGCATCGGCGCCGGGGAAGCCGGTGTCTCGCACCATGACACGACGGTACCGGCGGACGGGCTCCGGGTTGCCCGGATCGGTGCGGGACGCACCGGCGGCATCGGCCCCGCACCGGGTCTACATTGCAGGGGTGATCGACGCCGTGCTGCCCGCCGTCCGTGCCCATCTCAGCGCCCGCTTCGGGGGCGCCGAGCCGGAGACGGCGTCCGTGACGTTCCTCGGACTCGAACCCATCGAGGTGCTGCGGTTCCGCGTGGAGCAGCCGGACCTGGTGCGGTTCGCGACCCTGGGATGTTCGCGGCATCCGATGGGCGACCCCACCGCGACGGTCGCCGACCCGAACCGGGGGCCGCGCGCCGAACTGATCCTGAGCGTGCGCGGCCTCACCGGCGCTCTGCCGGGGCTGGTCCGCACGCTCGCGACGCTCGC
Source organism: Rhodococcus indonesiensis (assembly GCF_047782815.1). Classification (NCBI taxonomy): domain Bacteria; kingdom Bacillati; phylum Actinomycetota; class Actinomycetes; order Mycobacteriales; family Nocardiaceae; genus Rhodococcus; species Rhodococcus indonesiensis. The sequence goes on from NZ_CP180630.1 coordinate 1,654,740, forward strand.
GGCACTGCCTGCGGTGGAGGGTGTCGTCCTCACCGACGACGCCCTGCTCGACCTGGGCGAGCCGTTGTGGGAGGGGGCACCGTTCACCGCGGTGATGCTCGAGCCGAGCGACGTCCCCGAACTGGTCCTGCCCGAGCCCGCCGACCCGGTGCGGTTCTTCGAGGTGATCCCGTTGACGGGCACCGAGGCCGCGTGGAAGCGGCTGCGCGGCGGCGACGCGCTGCGCGAGGCGTGGTCGGAGGCCGGCATCGACGTGCGGGACCCGAACCGCGCCCCAGCCCGCATGTGACGGGCCCGGTCAGCGCGGGACGACGACCCCGATCGGGCCGCCGGCCAGGCAGACATCGAGGTCCGGCGACGCCGAGCGGGCCTGCAGCCCGGTGCCTGCGCCCGGCACCCGTGCGTAGGCCGTGCCCAGTCCCTCGGTGACCGGCACCCGCACCCGCGGGCCGGCGGGAAACCCCACCTCGATCTCGCCGTCGGCGGAGGCGCGGTAGTTCAGCTGCACCGTCCACTCCCCGCCCACGAGCGCCGTGTCGGCGGGCAGCACGGTCGTCGTCGAGTCGGTGAGCAGATGCCCGCAGTCGGGCACCGGGCCGGGCAGCACGTGCCGCACCGGGACGAGTTCCGCCGGCACCAGCCGGCCCCGGTCGTCGAGCACCTGCAGTTCGGTGGTGACGGCGCCGATCTCGGCGCGTCCCGGCAGCGACGAGAACACCCGGCTCAGGAGATTGTGGGGGTGGGTGACCGGCAGGAGCACCCACACCGACACGGGATGGTCGAGGATCGGCACATCGGGGCGTGTGGTGAGTGCGGACTTCGCGGCGGCCAGATAGGCGCCGGTGGGGTTGTCGGACCAGGTGCGGGCGAAGGTCGCCGTGGACCACAGGCAGCTCGCCGTGAAGGCCACCGCGCACCCGGCGGCGACGATCCGTCCCGTGGGTGAGGGCCGGGGGTCGTCGCGTGGGCGGGTGCGCAGGATCAGGGCCGCTCCGATCGCGACGACCACGGCGGTGTCGGTGTGGTAGCGCAGGGTCTGGGCCAGTTCGTACGTCGTGTCCGGGCCGAAGCGGGTGCTGATCATCGCGGCCGTCGAGGCCGCCACGTAGGCGGCCGTTGCCGCCCACACCCAGCCCGTGCGCCGGCTGCGCCGCAGCGACCACACCAGGACGGCGAGCACCGCGGCCCAGGCCACCACGACCAGCCCGGTCGGCGGATCTGCCCACGGCGGGCCCGGATTCCAGCGGTCCCATCGCCAGGGTCCGCCCAGCAGCGCCGGCAGCACCCCGAACGAGACACCGTGGTGCGTCAGCCCCCGGACCATGTCGGCCGTCGGCGCCCCGAACCGGGACTCGACGAGGGACAGGTACGCCGTCGCCCACGCCGCGAGGACCAGCGACGAGCCGAGCCACAGCGGCGCCGCGCGTCTCGCCGCGGTGCGCACCGCCCGGGGGTTGCCGTCGAGCCCGTACATCAGCGCGACGGTCGCGAAGGCCACCGCCGGAACCAGCACCGACTTCTCGAAGAACAGCAGAGCGACGCCGGTGACCGCCGTCCCGCTCAGCGCGTAGCGGAGCCGGCCGGTACGCGCCGCCCGGATCGCGTCGCCGGCCACCCACGCCATACCCGCCTGCAACGGCAGCGAGTTCAGGCCCGCCGCCCACCACGCGAACGCCGGCAGTGTCAGGGGGGTGAACAGGTAGAACAGCAGCGGGCCGAGCAGCGCCGGCCGCGGCCCGAGCAGCAACCACAGCACGCGCAGCACGGCCAGCGACGCCAACGCCTGGCCGGCCACCAGCGTCGCGGCCGCCGGCCACCACTGCAGCGGCGCGAAACTCGTGACCACGTCGGCCACCAGGAACGCACCCGGCATGAGATGACCGTCGTGGTCGTAGCCGAGCAACTCGAACGACAGCAGCGGGTGCAGGCCCGCCCGTCCGGCCAGAATCAGGTCGTCCCAGTAGAACTGCCCACCGAACGCGAGCACTGAGCGCACCGTCAGCTGCAGGACGATCAGGACGAGGGCCGCCGCGAGTACCCACGTCCCGCGAGGGTGCCCTGCGGAAGCGGCCGGCGCCAGGCGCTCCCGCGCCGCGGTGATCAGAGCCATTTGTTGCGGCGGAAGGTGACGAACAGGCCGACGGTGATCACCACGATCGCCCCGACGACCACGAAGTAGCCGTGCTCCCAGTGCAGTTCGGGCATGTTGTCGAAGTTCATCCCGTAGATCCCGGCGATCATGGTGGGCACGGCCGCGATCGCCACCCACGCCGAGATCCGGCGCATGTCGGTGTTCTGCTGCACCGTCACCTTGGCGATCGCGGCATCGACGAGAGTGCTCAACGTCTCGTCGTAGTCCGCGATGCGCTCGGCCACCTTGGTGTGATGATCGGCGACGTCGCGGAAGTAGCGCCGCACCTCCTTGGGTACCGGGTTGCCGGGGCCGCGGGTCAGCTGGCGCAGCGGCGATGCGAGCGGGAGTACCGCCCTCCGCAGCTCGACGATCTCCCGCTTGAGCAGATAGATCTGCTCCACCGCGATGCGGGTGTCGGGCGTGAACACCAGTTCTTCGAGGTCGTCGATGTCCGGCTGCACGGCGTCGACCACGGCGAGGTACGAGTCCACGACATGGTCGGCAACGGCGTGCAGCACCGACGACGGACCGAGCGCGAGGCGTTCCGGGGCGTCCTCGAGCCGATGCCGCACGTCCGCCAGCCCCGAGTGCTCGCCGTGGCGGACGCTGACGACGAAGTCCCGGCCACAGAAGAGCATGATCTCGCCGGTCTCGACGATCTCCTTGGTCGTGGTCACCGATTCGTGTTCGACGTAGTTCACGGTGCGCAGCACGAGGAACGTCACGTCGTCGTAGCGTTCGAGCTTGGGTCGCTGATGCGCGTGCACGGCGTCCTCGACCGTCAGTTCGTGCAGCCCGAACGTGCGGCCCACGCTCGTCATCTGCTGTTCGTCGGGCTCGTGCAGGCCGAGCCACACGAAGCCGGCGCCTCGTCGGCGCACCTCCTCGAGCGCCGCGTCGTGGGCGTAGCGGCCGGGCAGCCGGACCCCGTCGACGTAGACGGCGCAGTCCACCACGGCCCGCTCCGCGGGGACGCGCAGGGTGGACGCCGGGGCACCGGTCCGGCGCGACGGGTGCGAGGGCAGGTTCGACATCGGTTCCCTTCCGCGCAGCACGCTCCGGCCCGTCCGGGCGGTCGCAGCGTCATGCTAACCCGCCCCGGGCCGCCCGCCGGGGCCGCACGACGGGACCTGACACACTGGTGGGGTGCGTATCGACCTGCATGCCCACTCGCTGGCTTCCGACGGGACCGACTCCCCGGCGGGACTCGTCCGTGCCGCGGCCGACGCCGGGCTCGACGCGGTCGCCCTGACCGACCACGACACGACCGCCGGCTGGGACGCGGCGGCCGACGCGCTGCCTGCGGGGCTGCGGCTGATCCGCGGCATGGAGATGTCGTGCACCGGGCGCGGTGAGGACGGACGGCCCGTCGCGGTGCATCTGCTCGCCTACCTGTTCGACCCGCGGAACGAGGCGTTCGCGGTCGAGCGGGAGCGCCTGCGAGGGGAGCGGGTGGCCCGTATCCGGACGATGGCGGAGCGGATGGCCGACGACGGTCTGCCCGTCGATCCCGAACGGATCGTCACCGCCGCCGGCCCGGTGGCGGGGCGGCCGCACCTGGCGCGCGCCCTGGTGGAGGCGGGGGTCGTGCCGAGCATCGAGGCCGCGTTCGCGGACCTGCTGTCGTCGCGGGGCCGCTACTACGTCACCAAGGCGGACACTCCGCTCTCGGAAGCCGTGCGCATGGTCGCCGACGCCGGCGGTGTCACCGTCGTCGCGCATGCCCGTGCTCGATCCCGCGGCCGGTTGCTCGCACTCGACCACATCGAGGAACTCGCGGAACTGGGTCTCGGTGGCCTCGAGGCGGACCATCCGGACCACGATCCTGCCGACGCGCAGCTCATGCGAGACCTGGCGGCGAAGCTCGATCTGTTCGTCACGGGGTCGTCCGACTACCACGGCGGCAACAAGGCCGTCCCGCTCGGCCGGTACACGACGGACCCCGAGGCGTTCGAGGCGCTGACGGCGCGGGCCACCGGGATCGAGGTGCTCGAGGGATGAGCACCTGGGGCCGCCCGGCGCGCCGCGACGACCGCGCCGCCGGACACGACGACTACTACGACGATCCCGCCTACCGCTCCGGCCGCGACCCCTACGAGACACCCCCGGCGACAGCGTCCCGCGGTGGGACGCCGAGACGGGACGGGTTCGTCGTGCGGGGATTGCGGGCGCTGTCGGGGGTGGTGTGCGGCGCGGTGATCGTCCTGACGGTGGTGGTCTGGGTGGCGCAGTACCTCGGGGACAAGCGGGACTTCCCGGGACCGGGCTCGGCGTCGCTGTCCGCGCACGTCGTCGCGGCGATCGTCGTGACGGCCGCGCAGCTGTTCGCGGACCGTCGGCACGGTCTCGCCGCCGCCGCGGCCGCGGGTGTGGTCTATCTCACGGGTGCGGTCCTGATGTTCACCCAGTGGTGGGGCTGACGTTCGGACCCCGTCCGTTACCGGTTGGTAACCGGTCGAGATCTCGGGCTTTTGCCTCGGAACGACCCCGATCCTCGGGTCGACATTGCGGCTCGGCTGTCCAAACTCACAGGTGAGCGGCGAAAATCGTGAGACATTCGCAAGAAATACCGATTTGATTGTTGGCTTGTGAAGGTGGCAAACTTTTCCCCAATCCGGCGTCGGTGCCACCGCCCCGAAGCCGGACGAAGATGGCAGACCCTGTAGAGGGCTCGTCGCCAGGGCTCACCCGCCTCGGCGCCATCACGCTCCGGAAGTCGTACAGCGTTGTACAGCGGTAACCGTGATCGCGCCCGGAAGCTTCACCGAAATGTCCTTGGCGAAGCACTGCGCCTGAAGTCTGTCGCGCAGCTACTTCGCAGTAACCGGAACCCGAGTGGTTCCGGCTCGAGCAGGAGTGTCATCGTGTCAATCGTGTCTGATGCACCTACCCCCCAGAAGGTCGAGTTGACCGACGAGGAGATCTTCGGCAGCCACGTCGACGGCAAGCTGTCCGTCGAGCTCACGGCACCGCTGGAGACGCAGCGGGACCTGTCGATCGCCTACACCCCCGGCGTCGCGCAGGTCTCCCGCGCGATCGCGGCCGACGAGACGCTCGCCGACCGCTACACCTGGACCAACCGCCTGGTCGTGGTCGTCTCCGACGGCTCGGCCGTCCTCGGCCTCGGTGACATCGGCCCGCGCGCGTCGCTGCCGGTGATGGAGGGCAAGTCCGCGCTGTTCAAGAAGTTCGCCGGCCTGAACTCGATCCCGCTGGTCCTCGACACCAAGGACCCCGACGAGATCGTCGAGACGCTGATCCGGCTGCGGCCGAGCTTCGGTGCGGTCAACCTCGAGGACATCTCCGCCCCGCGCTGCTTCGAGATCGAGAAGCGCGTGATCGAGGCGCTGGACTGCCCGGTCATGCACGACGACCAGCACGGCACCGCGATCGTCGCGCTCGCCGCGCTCAAGGGCGCGGCCAAGGTGCAGGGCCGGGAGCTGAGCGGCCTGCGCATCGTCATCTCCGGTGCCGGTGCCGCCGGCGTCGCGGTGGCCAACATCCTGCTCGCCGCCGGTGCGGCGGATGTGACCGTGCTGGACTCGAAGGGCATCGTCTCGGCCGATCGCACCGACCTGAACGAGGTCAAGATCGATCTGGCCGCGCGGACCAACCCCGCCGGCCGGCACGGTGGGCTGATCGAGGCCCTGAGCGGCGCGGACGTGTTCATCGGCGTCTCGGCCGGCACGGTGCCCGAGGAGATCGTGGCGGAGATGGCCGAGGGCGCGATCGTGTTCGCGCTGTCGAACCCGGACCCGGAGATCCACCCGACGATCGCCGCCAAGCACGCCGCGATCGTGGCGACCGGGCGCAGCGACTTCCCGAACCAGATCAACAACGTGCTGGCCTTCCCCGGTGTGTTCAAGGGCGCGCTCGATGCCGGTGCCCGGCGCATCACCGAGGGCATGAAGCTCGCCGCCGCCGAGGCCATCCTCTCGGTCGTCGGTGACGAGTTGGCCGTGGACAAGATCGTCCCGAGCCCTCTCGATCCGCGGGTGGCGCCCGCCGTCGCCGAGGCCGTCGCGGCCGCGGCACGGGCCGAGGGCGTCACCGACTGACGCGATCGACCGCACGCCCCGTCCGGAGCCCGCACCCAGGTTCCGGCCGGGGCGTTCGGCGTTCCGGGGATGCGCGAGGATGGGCAACGTGTGGAACGTGAGGAGCCGGGGACGGCGCGGCGGGGGATTCGGACGGACGGTGGCCGGGCTGACGGTCGCCGTCGCGGTGCTGACCGGGTGCGGCCCGTCGGTTCTCGACGAGTCGGCGGACACCGCCACGGTGGTCGTCGGAGCCGGGGACGGCGTGGCGAGCGAGCTGCTGGCCCGCATCTACGCCGGTGCCCTGGCCGGGAGCGGAACCCGTACCGAACTGCGGACCGGGCTCGGTGATCGTGCCGGGTACCTGGCGGCGCTGGACGCGGCCGAGGTGACCCTCGTGCCGGACTACACCGGCCGGTTGCTGAGGTACTTCGCTCCGGCTGCCCCGGACACGGACGCCGAGGACGTGTTCGAGGCCCTGGCCCGTTCCCTGCCCGAGGACCTGGCGATCACGGATTATGCTGCCGCCCAGGATCGTTCGATGCTGGTCGTGTCCGACGCCACGGCGGAACGGCTCGGCACCACCGAGCTGACCGGAATCCTCGGCCGGTGCGGCGAGCTGACCGTGACGGTGACCGCCGGGTTCGAGACGAACGACGGCCTGGGGGACATGGCCGAAAGAGGTTGCGTCCCAGGTCGCGTCGAAGAAGGCGACGGCGATGTGGCGCTGCGCGCGGTCACGCAGGAGGGGAGCGCGGCCGCGCTGACCACCACCTCGGTCGTCGCGCGCGACGCACCAGGAGTCGCGCTCGAGGACGCACCGGACCGCGCGCCCGGAACCGGGCCGGAGGACGGAACCGTCACGGAGCCACCGGTGTTCACTGCCCAGAACGTCGTCCCCGTATTCCGCAAACACGCGCTGGGGGAACGTCAGCTCGAAGCCCTGAGCCTCGTCGCGGGGGAGCTCACCACCGCCGACCTGGCCGAGATGCTCGGCCGGATCGACGGCGGCGAGGACTCAGCGGCCGTCGCGCAGGCGTGGCTCACCGAGCACGTGTGAACGCAGGTAGCCGCCGAGCTGCGCCACTGCGTCGGCGGCCTCGCCCACCAGCGCGGCCTGCAGATGGGCCACGTGCCACAGGTCGCGCTGCTCGGTGACCGTCACCTCCACCCCCGCGTCGCGGAGCTCGCGGGCGAACTCGCTGACCTGCGGGTACAGCATCTCGCCGGTGCCGACGTGGATCAGCGTCGGCGGCAGCCCGTTCAGGTCCCCCCGCAGGGGCGCGTAGCCGGGGTCGGCGGCGTCGTGGCCGCCGAGATACGCGCGGGCCGAGGCCGAGATCCAGGCGGCGTTGAGGACCGTGTCCCGGTCGAACGGGAAGTCGCGCGAGCCGGGGTCGGCCCAGGGGGCGACGAGGCCCAGGGCGGCGGGCCGGACCCCGTGCCGGTCGATCAGCCGTCGCGCCGTCGCGACCGCCAGCCCGCCCCCGGCCGAATCCCCGGCGATCGGGGCGGTTCCCGGGGTCACGCCGTGCTCGGTCACCAGCTCGAGGTACGCACCGACCGCGTCGTCCAGGGCGGCGGGGTAGGGGTGCTCGGGAGCCAGCCGGTAGTTGAGCACGTAGACCGCCGAACCCGAGGCCGCGGCCAGGTGCGCGGCCAGGGACCGGTGCGTGGCGGGTGAACCCACCGTGTACGCGCCGCCGTGCAGGTACAGCACCGCGGTGGGACGTTCGGTGGCGCCGACGGTGACGCGCTCGGCCGGCCTCCCCGCGAGTGTGACCTGCCGGACCACCGTGCCCTCGGGCAGGGTCTGGATCGGCGCGACCAGCTCGAGCAGCCGTCGCTGGACGGAGTACGGCAGCCGGGCGTTGAGAGCGAGCCGGTACGCCGGACGCAACGCGGCCCGCACGACGGGCAGGGGGAGCTGTGGCATGACCGCGACCCTAGCCCCTGGGCACGAAGCGGCCACTGACGAATGCGACGACACGCTGGTAGGACGGACCCACCGCGCGCACCCAGGCGTCCAGGAACTTCGCGTCGGCGCCCACGAGTATCCGGGGCCGGCCCTTGCGCACCCCCTCGACGATGGTGCGGGCCGCGTCCTCCGGGCTGGTGCGTGCCAGCTTGCGGTCGAAGAACTGGGCGAAGGACTCCTGGTCGTCGCCGTCCGGGACGGCTGCATTGCGGGCGATCGCGGTCTTGATGCCGCCGGGGTGGACGCAGCTGACCTTGACGGGGTGCCCGGCGATCAGCATCTCCTGGCGCAGGGACTCGGTGAAGCCGCGGACGGCGAACTTCGCGGAGTTGTAGGCGCTCTGACCGGGGATGGACAGCAACCCGAACAGGCTCGAGACGTTGACGACGTGGCCGTCGCCGGACGCGACGACGTGGGGCAGGAACGCCTTGGTGCCGTTGACCACGCCCCAGAAGTCGACGTCCATGATTCGCTCGATGTCCTTGAACTCCGAGCGCTCGAACTCCCCGTGGTAGGCGATGCCGGCGTTGTTGTAGATCTGGTTGACCTGGCCGAAGTGGGCGGCGACGGCCTCGGCGTAGTCGAGCACCGCCTCGCGCTGCGTGACGTCGAGGTGGTCGGCCTTGACCTCGGCGCCGAGGTCACGGGCCCGGCGCGCGGTTTCCTCCAGCCCGACGGTGTCGACGTCGGACAGGGCCAGCCGGGCGCCGCGCCGGGCGAGCTCGAGCGCCAGAGCGCGGCCGATGCCCGATCCGGCACCGGTGATGACGGCTACCTTTCCTGCGAACTCGCTCACTGTGCTGCCACCTTCCGGGCGTCGGTCTCTTCGGTGTCGCGAACGGCCGACGGCGTCGGCGCCGGGACCGGGGGGAGGTCTGCCGCAGCGACGCTGCGGTAGGCATCCAGATCGAAATGCTTGGTGATGCGGCGGAACTCGAATGTGAAGCTCGGCCACAGGGTGGTGTTGTTGCCGTGCTTGTCGAGGTACCAGCTCGCGCAGCCGCCGTTGTTCCACACGCTGCGCTTCAGGGCGGCCTGCAGGTTGCGGTTGTAGTCGTCCTGCACCTCGGGACGCACCTCGACGGTGCCGATCCGATGGCGGTCGATGGTCTCGATCGCGTCCACGACGTAGTTGAGCTGGGATTCGATCATGTACACCATCGAGGTGTGGCCCAGGCCGGTGTTCGGTCCCACGAGGAAGAACAGGTTGGGGAAGCCGGCGACGGCGGCACCCTTGTATCCCTGCATCCCGGTGGCGTCGAAGACGTCGGCGAGGCTGCGGCCGTCCTTGCCGAAGACGCCGGCGAAGGTGGGCGAGTCGGTGACGTGGAAGCCGGTCGCGACGACGATGGCGTCGACCTGCCGGGTGGTGCCGTCGCGGGTGACGATGCCGTCCGCCGTGACCTCCGCGATGCCGTCGGTGACCAGGTCGACGTTCGGCCGGGCCAGCGCGGGGTAGTAGTTGTTCGAGATGAGCATGCGCTTGCAGCCGATCTGGAAGTCCGGGGTGACCTTGCGGCGCAGTTCCGGATCGGCGATCTGGCGGCGGATGTGCGTGCGGGCGGCGAGCTCGAGCGGCTTCATGAACGCCGGTGCCTTGGCGAGACCGACGACCTGTGTCTCGCGGGTGAGGTACTGCAGGGCGCGGGACAGGCGCTGGAATCCGGGCACGTGGCGGAACGCGAGCCGCTCGACGGGCGTGTACTCGCGGTCGGCGCGCGGCAGCACCCACGGTGCGGTGCGCTGGTAGACGTCGAGGTGGGCGACCTTGCCGGCAATCGCGGGCACGATCTGGATCGAGGACGCGCCGGTGCCGATCACGGCGACGCGCTTGCCGCTCAGGTCCGCGTCGTGGTTCCACCGGGCGGAGTGGAAGATCTCGCCCCGGAACCGGTCGATGCCCTCGATGTCGGGCAGCGCCGGTTCGCACAGCGCGCCGACGGCGGAGACGACGATCCGGGCATCGAACGCGCCCTTGGTGGTCCGCACGTCCCAGCGGTGGGTGGTGTCGTTCCAGCGGACGGTCTGCACGTCGCAGCCGAAGACGGTGCGGCGGCGCACGTCGTACTTGTCGGCGATCGAAGCGATGTAGGCCTGGATCTCGGGCTGGGGGGAGAAGGACCGCGTCCAGCCCGGGTTCAGGGCGAACGAGTAGGAGTACAGATTGGACGGAACGTCGCACGCCGCGCCCGGGTACGTGTTGTCGCGCCAGGTGCCGCCGACCTCCGATCCGCGTTCGAGGACCACGAAATCCTTGCCGGCCTGCGTCAGCCGGACGGCGGCGCCGAGTCCGGCGAACCCGCTGCCGATGATCAGCGTGTCGACCTGACGCGGGTGCGCATCGGTGGCGATGGTGTCTGTAACCGGAAGACTCATGTAAATGAGCGTAGGGCCATATTGAGTGGCGGTCAATAGCTGTTGACTGCGATTCAACAAGAATGCTTGCATGGCACCTGTGAAGGGCAACATCGTCAAGCGCACCAGGCTCAGTCCCGCCGAGCGCCGGGCCCAGCTCGTCGACCTCGGCGTGCAACTGCTCGCCGAACGGCCGCTCGAGCAGATCTCCGTGGAGGAGATCGCCGATCAGGCCGGGGTGTCGCGCGGGCTGCTGTTCCACTACTTCGCGTCCAAGCACGACTTCCACGTCGAACTCGTCCGGCACACCAGCCGCGACATGCTCGAGCGCACCGCACCCGACGACAGCCTCGAACCGATGGACATGCTGCGGGGCACGATCGTCGCGTACGTCGACTACGTCACCGACCACCGCGACACCTACCTGTCGATGCTGCGCGGCACCGCGAGCGGGGATCCGGACATGCGGCAGGTGTTCGAGGACACCCGCACCGCAATGGTCGAACGCACCGTCGCGCACCTGCCCCGCATCGGCATCGACGCAGGCCCCGCCGTCGCCCTGGCCGTGCGCGGCTGGATCGCGTTCGTCGAGGACACCACGATCGCCTGGCTGCGGGATCCGCAGCTCAGCCGCGAGGAGTTCGTGGACCTCGCCGTCGCGGCCCTGCCGGCGCTCGCCCTGGCTGCCGGCGGACCGGATGTCACATTCGGTCGATCGAATCGACCGGATGTCACATTCGGTCATGACGCTGGGACGTAGGAAACGGCGCGAGCCGGGCCGGCCGCCCCGAAGGGGCAAGCGCGACCCGGCTCGTGTGAGAACCGCGGGGTACCGCCGGTGACTACTGACCGAACGCCTTCTCCAGGATCTCCTGCTGCTCGACAGCGTGCACCTTGCTCGACCCGGACGACGGCGCCGACATCGCGCGGCGCGACACCCGCTTGATGCCCGACAGCTTCTCGGGCAGCATCTCCGGCAGCGCCAGGCCCAGGAACGGCCACGCGCCCTGGTTGGCCGGCTCCTCCTGCACCCAGAAGAACTCGTGCGCGTTCGGGTACCGGTCGAGTGCCTCGGCGATACGGCGGCGCGGCACCGGGTACAGCTGCTCGATCCGCAGGATCGCGACGTCGTCCCGCTTCTCCTTGTCCTTCTTTGCCTTCAGCTCCCAGTAGAGCTTGCCGGAGGTCAGCAGGACGCGGGTGACCTTCTCGCGGTCGCCGCCGTCGCTCTCGTACAGCGGCTCCTCGAACACCGAGCGGAACTTGCCGCTGGTGAAGTCCTCGAGGTTGCTGAGCGCGGCCTTGTTGCGCAGCATCGACTTCGGCGTGAACACCACCAGCGGACGGCGGATCCCGTCGAGGTGATGCCGGCGCAGCAGGTGGAAGTAGCTCGCCGGGGTGGACGGCATGGCCACCGTCATCGACCCCTCCGCGCACAGCTGCAGGAACCGCTCGATGCGGCCCGACGTGTGGTCCGGGCCCTGGCCCTCGTGGCCGTGCGGCAGCAGCAGCACCACGTCGGAGAGCTGGCCCCACTTGGCTTCGCCGGAGGAGATGAACTCGTCGATGATGGACTGCGCGCCGTTGACGAAGTCACCGAACTGCGCCTCCCACAGCACCAGCGCCTCCGGATTGCCCACGGAGTAGCCGTACTCGAAGCCCAGGCCCGCGAACTCGGTGAGCGCCGAGTCGTACACCATGAACTTGCCGCCCTTGCCGCCCTCGGCAGCGACCTGCTGCAGGGGGGTGTACTCGGCGCCGGTCTTGCGGTCGATGAGCACTGCGTGACGCTGGGTGAACGTGCCGCGGCGCGAGTCCTGGCCGGCCAGACGCACCAGCGCGCCCTGCTCGACCAGCGAACCGAACGCGAGCAGCTCGGCGTACGCCCAGTCGATGTGGCCCTCACGGGACATCTCGCGACGCTTCTCGACGACCGGCTTGACGCGCGGGTGCACGGAGAAGCCCTCGGGGACGTTCACGAACGCGTCGCCGATCCGCTCGAGCACCGACTTGTCGACGGCGGTGGTCAGCTTCGCCGGCGGCGTCTGGTCGAGCTCGACCGACTCGGACGGCTCCGGCTTGAACTTCTCGAGCTCGCGGACCTCGTTGAAGACCCGTTCGAGCTGGCCCTGGTAGTCGCGCAGCGCGTCCTCGGCCTCTTTGAGCGAGATGTCGCCACGACCGATGAGGGACTCGGTGTAGCTCTTGCGGACGCTGCGCTTGGTGTCGATCACGTCGTACATCGCCGGCTGCGTCATCGACGGGTCGTCGCCCTCGTTGTGCCCGCGACGGCGGTAGCAGATCATGTCGATGACGACGTCCTTGTTGAACTTCTCGCGGAAGTCCACGGCGAGGCGGGCCACCCACACGCACGCCTCCGGGTCGTCGCCGTTGACGTGGAAGATCGGCGCACCGATCATCTTCGCGACGTCGGTGCAGTACTCCGACGACCGCGAGTGCTCAGGGGCCGTGGTGAATCCGACCTGGTTGTTGACGACGATGTGCACGGTGCCGCCGGTGCGGTAGCCGCGCAGCAGCGCGAGGTTGAGGGTCTCGGCCACGACACCCTGACCGGCGAATGCCGCGTCACCGTGCAGCAGCAGCGGCATGACGGTGAAGCCGCCCTCACCCTTGTCCAGGATGTCCTGCTTGGCGCGCACGAGGCCTTCGAGGACCGGGTTGACGGCCTCGAGATGCGACGGGTTCGCCGTGAGCGAGACGTTGATGTCGTTGTCGCCGAACATCTGGATGTAGTTGCCCTCGGCGCCGAGGTGGTACTTCACGTCGCCGGATCCGTGCGCAGCGGCCGGGTTCAGGTTGCCCTCGAACTCGGTGAAGATCTTCGAGTACGGCTTGCCGACGATGTTGGCCAGCACGTTCAGGCGGCCGCGGTGCGGCATCGCGATGGCGACCTCGTCGAGCTCGTGCTCGGCGGCCTGGTCGATGATCGCGTCCATCATCGGGATGACCGACTCGGCGCCCTCGAGCGAGAACCGCTTCTGGCCGACGTACTTGGTCTGCAGGAACGTCTCGAACGCCTCGGCGGCGTTGAGGCGGCTGAGGATGTACTTCTGCTGCGCCACGGTCGGCTTGACGTGGTGCGCCTCGACGCGCTCCTGCAGCCACTGCTGCTGCTCGGGGTCGAGGATGTGGGTGTACTCCACGCCGACGTGACGGCAGTAGGCGTCGCGCAGCACCGACAGCACGTCGCGCAGCTTCATGCGCTGCTGCCCGTGGAACCCACCGACGTTGAACTCGCGGTCGAGGTCCCACAGCGTCAGGTCGTGCGTGGTGACGTCGAGGTCCGGGTGGGACCGGAACTTGTCCTTGACGAACTGCAGCGGATCCGTGTCGGCCATCAGGTGGCCGCGGCTGCGGTAGGCGGCGATCAGCTCGAGGACTCGGGTGCTCTTGTCGACGGCGCCTTCCGGCACATCCTTGCGCCAGCGGACCGGCTCGTAGGGGATGTGCAGCGTGTGGAAGATCTCGTCGTAGAAATCGTCGCTGATGAGCAGGTTGTGGACGGTCCGCAGGAAGTCGCCGGACTCCGCGCCCTGGATGATGCGGTGATCGTAGGTGGAGGTCAGCGTCATGAGCTTGCCGACACCGAGCTCGGCGATGCGCTCGTCGGAGGCGCCCTGGAACTCGGCCGGGTACTCCATCGCGCCGGCGCCGATGATGGCGCCCTGGCCCGGCATCAGCCGCGGCACCGAGTGCACGGTGCCGATACCGCCCGGGTTGGTCAGCGAAATGGTGACCCCGGAGAAGTCCTCCGCGGTGAGCTTGCCGTCGCGCGCGCGACGGACGATGTCCTCGTACGCGGAGTAGAACTGCGCGAAGTTCATCGACTCGCAGTTCTTGATCGCGGCGACGACGAGCGACCGGTTGCCGTCCTTGCCGGCCAGGTCGATGGCCAGACCGAGATTGGTGTGCGCGGGGGTGACCGCGTTCGGCTTGCCGTCGATCTCGGCGAAGTGGCGGTTCATGTTCGGGAACGCCTTGACCGCCTGCACGATGGCGTAGCCGAGCAGGTGGGTGAACGAGACCTTGCCGCCGCGGGTACGGGCGAGGTGGTTGTTGATGACGATCCGGTTGTCGACCATCAGCTTCGCAGGGATGGCGCGCACACTGGTGGCGGTCGGGATCGAAAGCGAGGCGTTCATGTTCTTCGCGACGGCAGCGGCAGCGCCACGGAGAACCTTGGACTCTTCCTGAGGGGCCGAAGCGGCGGGCTTCGCGGGAGCCGGCTTGGCGGCGGGCTTCGCGGGGGCCGCCTTGGCGGCTGCCGGCTTGGCGGCGGGCTCGGCCGGCTTCGGAGCGGGCTTGGCCGGGGCGGTGCCGGGCTTGGCCGGGGCGGTGTCGGCCTTCGGCGGGGTGGGGGTGGCCTTCGGCGGAGCCGCGGCCGGGGCGGCCTTCGAGGCGGGAGCGGATTCGGTGGAGGTCGGAGCGGAACTCTGCGCCGGACGCTGGGTCTGCGTGGCACCGTTCGCGCCACCTGCGACCGCCGCCTCCGGGGAGTAGTCCGTCAAGAATTCGTGCCAGCTGGCGTCCACGGACGACGGATCGTCCTGGAACCGCTGGTACATCTCGTCAACCAACCACTGGTTCTGTCCGAACTGGGAAGTAGAGCTGCTGCTCACGGCAGTTGTTCGCCTCGTTTCTTTCTTCGGTACCCGATCGGAGTGCCTATGTATATGAGGCTAGCCCGCGACTGTGACGAACGAAAAAGCTCTGCCACGGTCGAGACCTACCTCACAATCTCTGAGTCGACGGGGTCCCCATCGACGACGGTTCTCGCCAGCCGATTATTCCCTGCCCGCATTTGGGCCGCATCACAGAGGGTCGTGTACACGCCCCCGGCATGACGCAGCGCGTCGTGCGATCCGGTCTCCACGATGCGCCCACCGTCGACCACCACGATCAGGTCGGAGCGGGCCGCGGTCGCCAATCGGTGGGCCACCACCACGGCAGTGCGGCTGCGGGTCACCGACTCGCCCGCCGCGAGTACCGCGCGTTCGGTGCCCGGGTCGAGAGTCGCCGTGGCCTCGTCGAGCAGCAGCAGGTCCGGATCGACGAGTTCGGCCCGGGCCAGCGCGACGAGCTGACGCTGCCCGGCGGACAGGCCTTGCCCCCGCTCGCCGACGGGGTGCAGCATGCCGCCGGGCAGACCGGCGATCATGTCGAGCGCCCCCACTGCGCGGGCTGCCGCCTCGATGTCCGAGCGGTCCGCGCCCGGCCGCCCGTAGGCGATGTTGCTCGCGACGGTGCCGGTGAACAGATGCGCTTCCTGCGGGACGACGCCGAGCCGGGCCCGGTATTCGGGCAGTCGGTAGCCGCGCAGGTCGACGTCGTCCACGCGCACCGAACCGGACGTCGGATCGTAGAACCGGGCCAGCAGTTTGACGATCGTGGACTTGCCGGCCCCCGTGCGTCCGACCAGTGCCACCGTCGAACCGGCCGGGAAGTGCAGGTCCACGCCGGTGAGCGCGTCCGCGTCGGCACCCGCGTAGCGGAACCCGACCTGTTCGAGCCGTACGTCGCCGCGCAGATGTCCCGGGATCGGCACCGTGCCGGTGCCGCCCGTCTCGAGGGAACTCTCGGTCCGCAGCAGGTCACCGATCCGGCGCAGTCCCACCCGGGCCTGCTGATAGCCGTCGAACACCTGCGACAACTGCTGGATGGGGCCGAACAGCAGACCGAGGTAGAGCACGAATGCGACGAGCACGCCCGCGGTCGTCGCGCCCGACGCCACCTCCCGGGCCCCGACGAACACCACCGCCGCCAGCGCGAGGTCGGACAGCAGCGCGATGAACGGGAAGTACAGCGAGATGGCCCGCTGGGAGCGCATCCGGCTGCGCCGGTACGCGTCGGCGCGTTCCGCGAACCGGCGGGCTGCGAATTCCTCGCGACGGTATGCCTGGGCCGCCCGCAACCCGGTGATGTTCTCCTGGAAGTCCGCATTGACCAGCGAGATGCGTTCACGGGAGACCGAGTAAGCCGTGGACGAGACCCGCCGGAACCACAGTGTCGCCGCGAGCAGCGGCGGCACCACCGCCAGCGCCACCAGCCCCAGGGTGAGGTCGGTGGCGAGCAGGGCGACGGAGATCCCGGCCAGCGTCAGCACGCTCACCACCGCAGTGGACAACCCGGTCTGGATGAACGACGAGAGCGCATCGACGTCCGTGGTCATCCGGGTCATGATGCGGCCGGACAGTTCCCGCTCGTAGTAGTCCAGACCGAGTCGTTGCAGGTGCGCATAGCTGCGCACCCGCAATCCGAACAGCACCCGCTCACCGGCACGCGCGGTGAGGACGGTGAGCAGCGCGACCACCAGCCACGCCAGCAGCGCCAGCGCGGCACCCACCGCGGTGGCCGCCCACAATCGGCCGGGGTCGCCCGGCGTGACGCCCCGGTCGACGGCGTAGCGCACGATCGACGGGAACGCGATGGACGTCAGCGACTCGACCGCCAGGCACAGCACCACCGCCGCGAGAATCCACCGCACCGGCCGCAGCGTCCGGGACAGACGGAACTCGGGGTCGAATCGGCGCAGCTGTGCCGTGTCCAGTCCCGGTTGCTCGGTGGCCGGGGGCAACGCCTCGACCGCCCGGCGCAGCGCCGGCGTCGGGGCGATCGACCCGAGGGCACCGCTCATCGGGCCGCCACCGCGGCCGCCGCTCGTCCGGCCGCCCGCGGCCGGACCCGCCTGTGGCGCCGCCACCCGGGCCACGGCCGGATCGGAGTCCGGCGCTGTCTGCGGCCACAACGCCCCAGCGGCGTGCGTGGTGCGGTCCGGCTCGGGTGCCTCGTCCTCGTCGCCACTGAGCAGGGCCCGGAACAGCGCATTGCGCGTCTCGAGTTCGTGGACCGTTCCGGAGTCGGCCACGCGGCCGCCGTCGAGCACCGCGACCCGGTCGGCGAGGGAGAGCGTGGACCGCCGGTGCGCGAGGATCAGCGTGGTGCGCTTCGGGCGTGCCCGCAGCGCCGCGAAGATCGCGGCCTCCGTCTCCGCGTCCACGGCCGAGGTCGCGTCGTCGAGAATCAGGACCCGAGGGTCGAGCAGCAACGCACGGGCCAGCGCGACACGCTGCCGTTGCCCGCCGGAGAGCGTCAGCCCCCGCTCGCCGACCACGGTGTCGTATCCGTCGGGGAGCGCCTCGACGAACTCGTCCGCGCACGCCGCCCGCGCGGCGGCGCGGATCTCCTCGGCGCTCGCCTCGGGCCGGCCGAGCGCGATGTTCGCGGCGATCGTGTCCGAGAACAGGAACGGCTCGTCGAACACCAGGCTCACCGCCTCGCGCAACTGCTCGGCACGCAGGGCGGCGACGTCGATTCGTTCGCCGTCGGCGGCGGTGACGTACACCGTCCCGCACTCGGGGGCATAGAACCGGGGCAGCAACAGCGACAGCGCGGTCTTGCCGGAGCCGGCGGCGCCGACCACGGCGACGGTCTCGCCCGGCGCCAGTTCGAGATCGAGACCGTCGAGGACGGGCCGGTCGGGCTCGAAGCCGAAGGTCACCGAATCGAGGACCAGCCCGAGCGGTCCCTCCGGCAACGGCACCGGGTGCGGCGGGTCGGCGACGTCGGGTTCGGTGTCGATCACCTCGTACACCCGCTCGACCGCCGCCCGGGAGAGCTGCGCCATGATCACCACCGACGACAGCGTGCGGGTGGTCGCCGTCATCGTCGCCAGGTAGGCGGCGAACGCGAGGAACGTGCCGACGGTGACGGTGCCCTGCAGGGCCAGCCAGCCGCCGAGCGCGATCACGGCGACGAGCCCGAGCTGGGGGATGGCCCCCATCGGGGCGGCGAACGCGGCGTTGACCCGGGCGGCGCGCATGCGCTCGGCGTAGAGGGCGCGACCGTGTTGTTCGAGCTGGTCGACGGCGCGAGCCTCCTGCCCGAATCCCTTGACCACCCGCACCCCGGTGACGGTCTCCTCCACGTGCTGGGCCAGGTCTGCGGCGCGTTGCTGCGCCGACCACGTCGCCGCGAACAGCCTGGGCCGGACGAGGGCCACCACCCCGGCGATCACCGGCACGGTGACGAGAGCGACCAGGGTCAGCAGCGGTGACAGCACCGCCATGATCACAAGTGCCAGCACGAACTGGAGCAGCGCCCCCGCCGACATGGGGACCATCGCGAGCAGACCCTGGACGAGTTGCAGGTCGGTGATGGAGCGCGACACCACCTGCCCGGTGCGGATCTGGTCCTGGCCGCGTCCGTCGAGCCGCTGCAAGGAGGCGAGCAGACCGAGCCGCAGGTCGTGCTGCACGTCGAGGGAGAGCCGGCCGGCGAGCATCCGCCGGCCGTACTGGCACCCGAACCGCACCACCGCGCCCCCCGCGATCGCCGCCGCCGCCAGGCCGATCAGCTGGAGGTCGTGACCCTCCGGGTGGGTGGCGCTGTCGAGTGCCAGCTTGGTCAGCAGCGGGAAGGTGATGTCGATCAGTGCGGCGACGACGGTGACGGTCAGCGCGCCGAGCGCGACGCGGCGATGCCGCCAGGCCTCCGCGCCCAGCCGACGGATCCAACCGGGGGAACGCGCGTCGTGTGCCATCGTCCTCCGACATTAGCGCCGGCGGCCGACAGGACGCGGGCCGCGGTTACGGCGATCCGCTCCCGTCGAAGCGGATCCGCTCGGCCCTTCGGAATCCGCTCCGCGCGCGACCGGCGCGAATTCGCAACGAGCGGACGAATCCGCGCAGAGGGTCTCAGACGATGTCGCGGGTACGGGTACGCCACCAGCCGAGGCCGCACAGCAGCACCGTCCAGCCGAGCAACCCCAGCGGCGCCGCCGGCCACGTCACGGCCGGGTCCACCTCCTCGGGCAGGTCGATGACCGTGAAGACGGTGTACCAGGTGAGCTGTCCGGGCAGCAGCCGGGCGAGCGCGCCCGCCCCGAGACCGTCGAGGATCAGCGAAACGATCAGTTCCCCGAACGGGATCCAAGCGGTGATCGCCAGGACACTGCCGACCGTCGAACCGGTGAGCAGGCCGAGTCCCGCGCCCATGAGGGCCCACAGCATCGCGGCGAACAGGCCGGCGCCGAGGACCGCGACGACACTGCCCGCCCCCGAGCCGTCGCCGGACAGTCCGCCGCCGAACATCAGGATGGTCAGCATCGACACGGTTTCGGCCACCACGCAGTACAACAGGCCGAACGCGACCGCCGTCGTCAGCTTGGCGGCGATCACCCCGTCGCGGCCGTGGGTGGTCAGGAAGCTGGTGACGATGGTGCGGTGCTGGAACTCGCTGCCCGTGTTGACCACTCCGAACAGGGCCGCGAACAGGAACACCAGCGCGAGTGCGACCGCGACACCGATCGCGGCGGCGGCGGCTTCGGCGAAGTTCTCGCCGACGAAGCCCTCGAGCGTGGTGAGGATCGGCAGGGTCAGAGCCCCCGAGAACAGGCCCACCACCACGGGGGCGATGCCGAGGGTCCACCAGTAGCGCAGGCCCAGGACCTTTCGGAACTCGGCCGTCAGCAACGCAGTCAACGGGGTCCTTCCCAACCGGTCGGCGGATGAGGTTGCCCGGCAGGCGGGAACTGCCCCGGGTAGGGCGGGGGCTGCGGAGACGGCGGTCCCTGCATGCCCCATGCCGGGGCGGCGCCCACGTACTGACCCGCCGTCATCGCCAGGAACACCTGTTCCAGGTCGGCGTGCTCGACGCTCGTCCCGAAGACGGTCACGCCGTACGCGGCGGCGAGCTCGGTGACGCGCTCGGGTTCCACCCCGACGATCGCGAGCCGCCCGTCGGGCTGCACCTGCGCGTCCGTGTGGCCCGACGCGGCGAGAGCCGTCGCCAGGCGGGCGGGATCGGAGACGGCGACGAGGACCCGGGCGCGGTGCGCATGCCGCAGATCCGCCGTCGTGCCCTGGTGCACGAGCCTGCCGCGGCTGATGATCACCAGACGGTCGGCGGTCTGCTCGACCTCCCGCAGGATGTGACTCGAGATCAGCACGGTGCCACCGGAGCGGGCGTAGCCGAGCAGGAAGTCGCGCAACCAGGCCATACCTTCGGGATCGAGGCCGTTCGCCGGTTCGTCGAGCACGAGGTAACGCGGTTCACCGAGCAGCGCGGTGGCCAGCGCCAGCCGCTGCCGCATGCCGAGGGAGAACTCGCCGATCCGCCGGCGGGCGGCCGCGGCGAGCCCGGTCAGGTCGAGGACGCGCCGCACCTGCGCCGAGGGCACGCCGATCGCCGCGGCGTACACCTCGAGATGGGTGCCGGCGGTGTGCTTGGGATGGAAGCTCTGCGCGTCCAGCACCGCACCGAGCACCCGTGCCGGGTGTGGCAGCGACGTGAAGGGCACCCCGTCGACGAGCGCGACACCGGCAGTCGGGCGCACCAGACCGAGCAGCATCCGCAGGGTCGTGGTCTTCCCGGAGCCGTTCGGCCCGAGAAATCCGGTGATCGAGCCCGGCGGCACGGAGAACGACAGGTCCGACACCGCGGGCACGTCGCGGAAGTTCTTCCACAGGCCCTGCACGGCGATGCCCGGCGGCGCGGTCGCGTACCCGGAGCCGGCGGCCGGCTCCGTCGGGAACGGCGCTGTCATCGATTCCCTCTCTGGTGGGTCCTGCTCGGACCCCGCGAGCCTACGTGCCCGGCGCGGCAGGCCGGGAGAAGGACCGTTCGAGGAACGGCAGCACCAGTTCGAGAAATTCGCTGGGGGCGTCGAGCTGCGGGCAGTGCCCGGCGTCCGGAATGATCGCGACCCGCCGTCGGGCGCCGGTGTGCACCCGGCCCGCGGCGCGCGCCGGGGTGATGAGATCCCGCTCGCCCCACACCAGCAGTGCCGGCACGGACAGGGAGTTCACCATCTCGGGGATCGGCAGCCGGGCCAGTTCGGGGATCACGGCCCGGCCGACGGCCAGCAGGGTCTCGATGCTGCGCCGGGTCGCGTAGTTCGCCGCGAACGCGGTGCGGGTGTCGACGCCCAGCCGGTCCGGACGATGGAGCGCCGCGCGGGCGTAGAGGGTGGCGACGGCGAACTGAACCAGGGCGGGCGGCACGGGCCGGGACAGCGCGCGCGAGACCATGTCCAGCGGCAATCGCGCGCCGCTGGACCAGCTGCGCGGGATGCCGGCCATCCCCGGCATGTCGGCGAGCACGACGCCGTCCACCCGGCCCGGATACGTCGACGCGAATGCCAGCGAGGTCACCGCCCCCAGCGAATTGCCGATCAGCGCCACCGGATCCGCACAGTCGGCGATCACCTCGGCGACGGTGTCGACGTAGTGGTCCAGCACCGGCGCCCGCCAGTGCCCGGCGCTACGGCCGAATCCGGGCAGGTCGACGGTCAGGACCCGGTGGCGCTCGGCCAGAGCCGGGGCCACCTTGCACCAGGTGCCCCCGTGATCGGAGTATCCGTGCAGGAGGACCACGGTGCGGGATCCGGACCCACTCTCGCGCACGAACACCTTGCCGGCGGACATGTCACCAGCCGGTCAGGGGAGAGGACAGCGCCTGCCAGTTCGGATCCCCGTCCGGTCCGGAAGCCGCGTCGGTGAGCCGCCGACGCTGCGACGGCCACTGCGCCGGCGGCGGCCCGAACGCGTCCCGCGCGTTCGCGATGACCCGCTTGCCCAGCGCTCGGTTGCCCGCACCACCGATCGCGGCACCGATGCCGGCCGGCACGAGCTTGCCGAACACCAGGGCGCTGCGCTTGGCGAGGTACTTGCGGACGAAGGTCCGCACGAGCGACTTGTTCACGGACTTCAGCTGGGCCCCGGGGATCTTGCCGGTGAGCGCCGACGTCCACGTCTTCGCGGTCGTGCCGGTGGCCCGCTCGACGATCTCCATGCCGGCTTCGCCCAGTGCCACGGCGAGCACGAGGGCGCGGCGCTGCTCGTGCTGGTGCGGTTCGATCCCGTGCACCGACGCCACCGCCAGGGTCAGCAGCGCGGCGGCCTCGAGGAAGAATGCGGTCTCGGCGCCGACCGCGGCGATCGACGCGAGCGTGCCGAGACCGGGCACGGTCGCCGCGGCGCCGGCCGCCGTACCGCTCCCGGTGACTCCGTTGAGGAAGGTCTTCTCCAACCGCCTGATGATCTGCTCGGGGGTCTCGTCGGGATGGGCGCGCCGCGTCAGGTCGACGTAGCGTGCCACCGCAGGCGCCTGCAGCCTGCTGCCGTTGTCCAGGAGCGTGACGAGATACTTCTCCACGCGTCCCACCCTGTCGCTCATCGTCCTCGATCCTCCCGGCCCCCTCGGGCCTGTGCGCAGGGGCCGTGCGTCCCACGGCCGTCCACCTTGTGTACCCCGTGAGCTACGGGTCTATCCCTGTCTACTCTGGGACCGTGACCGGCATCTCGGACGGTGCCCGGCGGCGGCCCGCCCCGCCGCTGCGCCCCTACGTGCGCAGTTACGACGGGTACCGGCTGACGGGCTTCGCCCCCGGTACCCACCTCGGTCTGCCGTCCCCGGACCTGACCGTCGTGCTCACGATCGGCGCCCCTGTCGAACTCGCGCGGGCCGCGGCGCCGGGGCAGGGCCCGGGCCGGTTCGGTGCGCTCGCGAGCGGCCTGGCCACCACCGCCGTCACCATCGCCCACGACGGCAACCAGCACGGAATCCAGCTCGCGCTCACCCCGGCGGGAGCCCGGGTACTGCTGGGGGTGCCCGCCGGTGCGCTCGGCGCGTGGGTCGTCGATCTCGAGGACGTGCTCGGTGCCGCCGCCCGCGAACTCGCTGAGCGGATCGCCGCCACTGCGGAGTGGGAGAGCCGATTCCGGATCCTCGACGAGGTGCTCGCCCGGCGGCTCGCCGCCGAGCGCGGCGAGATCGATGCGCACCTGCGGCACGTGTGGAGCAGACTGCAGGACCCCCGCACGCCCGGCGTGCGGATCGCCGACCTCGCCGACGAGATCGGTTGGAGCCGTAGGCATCTGAACGCTCGATTCACCGCCGAGTTCGGGGTCGGGCCCAAGGAGGCGGCGCGGGTGGTCCGGTTCGACCGGTCCTGCCGGCTGCTGCGCCGTCCCGGGCCACACGTGCTCGCCGACGTGGCCGTCCGGTCCGGGTTCTACGATCAGGCCCACCTCGCACGGGAATGGCGCGCGATCGCCGGGGTTCCGCCGTCGCGCTGGCTGCGCGACGAGCAGTTCCCAATCGTCCAAGACGGCGACCCGGACGCCGACGAACACTGGCAACCATGACCACGACAGCACTCACCACACCCGTATGGCCCTGCCTCTCCTACACCGATGCCCGGGCGGCGATCCGCTTCCTCGTCGACGCGTTCGGTTTCACCGAGAACGCCGTCTACGGCGACGGCGAGCGCGTCGACCACGCCGAGCTGAGCTGGCCGCACGGCGGCGGCGTCATGCTCGGCTCGGCCGGCCGGGGCGGCCCGATCGAGATACCCGCCGGCACCGGCTGCATCTACCTCGTCGTCCCCGACGCCGCCGCGGTCGACGCGCTGCACGCCCGCGCCGTGGCCGCCGGCGCCACGGTCGTCCTCGGTCTGCACGACACCGACTACGGATCGCACGACTTCACGTGCCGGGACCCGCAGGGGGTGTACTGGAGTTTCGGAACGTACGCGGGCGCGTGAGTCAGGCCCAGGCCGGCACCGCCTCCCGCGCCCGCGGCGGGGGCGGAGGCGTGCCGTCGCCGAACGGCGTGCCGCCCAGCTCTTCCCGGCCGTGCGGGGTCAGCCACCCGCTCGGGTCGGGGCCCTTCGGCACGATCTGCGTCGGATTGATGTCGGTGTGCACGATGTAGTAGTGCTGCTTGATCTGCCCGAAGTCGATGGTGTCGCCGAAACCGGGAGTCTGGAACAGGTCCCGGGCGTACCCCCACAGTGCCGGCATCGACGCCAGCAGATTCCGGTTGCACTTGAAGTGCCCGTGGTAGACGGCGTCGAAGCGGGCCAGGGTGGTGAACAGCCGCACGTCAGCCTCGGTGATCGTCTCGCCCACCAGGTACCGACGGGAGGTCAGCCGTTCCTCGAGCCAGTCCAGCCGCGCGAACAGCCGGTCGAAGGCGCGGTCGTACGCGCGCTGGGACCCCGCGAACCCGCACCGGTACACGCCGTTGTTGACGTCCTGGTAGACGAGCTCGGCGACCTCGTCGATCTCGTCGCGCAGCGGTTCCGGATAGAGGTCGGGGGCGCCGTCGCGGTGCAGCGCCGTCCACTCCGTGGCGAAGTCCAGGGTGATCTGCGGGTAGTCGTTGGTGACCACGCGGCCGGTGGGCACGTCCACGACGGCGGGCACCGTGATCCCCCGGGAGTACTCCGGGTCACGGGCGAAGTACGCGTCCTGCAACCGCGGGATCTGCAGCACCGGATCCAGTCCGTCCGGGTCCAGATCGAAGGTCCAGCTGCGCTCGTCGTGCGTGGGCCCGCACAACCCCAGCGACAGCGCGTCCTCGAGCCCCAGCAGCCGGCGCACGATGAGCGCGCGGTTCGCCCAGGGGCAGGCGCGGGCGGCGACCAGCCGGTACCGGCCGGCCTCCACCGGGTACCCGTCGCGCCCGTCGGCCGTGATGCGCGTGGTGATGTAGTGCGTGTCGCGGTTGTACTCGGCGCCGGGCGTGACGTACCCGTCCCCGTCGCCTCCGGAGTGCTCGTTCACCGGTCTCCCTTCGTTCGTCACGTTCCTGCGGCGGCCGGTAGTGCCACCGAGACGTGGGTTCCCAGTTCGGTGTACCCCAACACCGCGGCCAGGCCACGTCCGGCGGTGTTGTCGCGCCGGGCCCGCCACTGCGGGACGAGCCCGGAGTCGAGCGCGTCGTGCGTCGCCAGAGTCGCGACGGTCGCCGCCAGGCCGATCCGCCGGTGCTCCGGCACGGTCAGCGCCGTCACGTCCGCCAGGATCGACTGCACCTCCGTGTACACCGCACCCGACAGCGGCCGGTGGTCGTCGTCGAGCAGCACGAACGACGACGCCTCCCCGGTCACGTTTTCGAGGCCCGCCTCGGTCGCATCGTCGGGTGGGCAGCGCCGCAGCAGCTCCGCGAGGTCGTCGAGCTCGGGGGAGATCAGCGGATCGCGGACCCGTGTCGCGTCGACCCAGTCGGCGCAGTAGCTCAGCGCGTGGCTGCGCACCGCGTGCCCGCGCGTCAGGTCGAGCAGCACCGACGCGTCCAGCTCCGCATCGGGCACCGCCGCGACCGCGTCCACCACCCAGCCCGGGCCCACCACCGCGCTGACCTCACCGAGCCGCAACACCCGGACCAGGGCGGATGCGTCGTCCACCCGCGTCACCCGTCCCGGGGCGGCGAGCGCTGCGTCGTCGAGCCCGAGTTCGCGGCACCAGGCCAGCCGCACGATGTCCAGGAGATGTCCGTCCACGGCGCTACCGTAGACGCCTACGAGCGGAGGACGTGCGGGTGGAGACCGAGACAAGTCCGTGGCCGGCGCTGTGGGCGCTGTGCCTCGGGTTCTTCATGATTCTGGTGGACAGCACCATCGTGGCGGTCGCCAACCCGGCGATCATGCGGGCGCTGGACACCGACATCAACAACGTCGTGTGGGTCACCAGTGCCTACCTGCTGGCCTACGCGGTGCCGCTGCTGGTCACCGGCCGCCTGGGGGACCGGTTCGGCCCGAAGCGCGTCTATCTGGCGGGGCTGGTGGTGTTCACCGCAGCGTCGTTGTGGTGCGGGTTGTCCGGCACCGTCGCCGTTCTCGTCGTCGCCCGGGTCTTCCAGGGCCTCGGTGCGGCGCTGATGACTCCCCAGACCATGGCG
The DNA here is from genome assembly GCF_047782815.1 of Rhodococcus indonesiensis. Taxonomy (NCBI): domain Bacteria; kingdom Bacillati; phylum Actinomycetota; class Actinomycetes; order Mycobacteriales; family Nocardiaceae; genus Rhodococcus; species Rhodococcus indonesiensis. Next base: position 1,680,949 of record NZ_CP180630.1, read on the forward strand.
ATCATCACCCGCACCTTCCCGCCGGACCGGCGGGGCACCGCCATGGGACTGTGGGGCGCGGTGGCCGGCGTGGCCACCCTCGTGGGTCCGCTGGCCGGCGGTGTCCTCGTCGACCACCTCGGCTGGGAGTGGATCTTCTTCGTCAACGTGCCGGTCGGGATCGTCGGGTTCGTCCTGGCGGCGCGCCTGGTCCCGGCGCTGCCCACCCATCCGCACCGGTTCGACCTCCTCGGCGTGCTGCTCAGCGGCGCGGGCATGTTCTGCCTCGTGTTCGGTATCCAGGAGGGCAACTCCTACGACTGGTCCACGCCCGTGTGGGTGCTCGTCGCCGCCGGGGTGGCGCTGCTCGTGGTGTTCGTGTGGTACCAGTCCCGTGGGCGCGGAGAGCCGCTCGTCCCGCTCGGCTTGTTCCGTGACCGCAACTTCTCCCTGGCCAACCTCGGCATCGCCGCGATGGGTTTCTCGGTCACCGCGATGGTCCTGCCGCTGATGTTCTACGCCCAGGGCGTGCGCGGCTGGACACCCACGGAGTCGGCGCTGCTGATGGCCCCGATGGCGGTCCTGACCGGCGTGCTCGCCCCGATGGTCGGCCGGCTCGTGGACCGGACCCATCCGCGCTACATCGCCGGCACCGGATTCGCGCTGCTCGCAGTGTCGCTGACGTGGCTGGCGGCAGTGATGACGCCCGACTCGCCGGTGTGGCAGCTGCTGCTGCCGATCGCCCTCATGGGTGCCGCGATGGCCGGCATCTGGTCGCCGCTGGCCGCCACCGCGACGCACGGCCTGCCGCCACACCAGGCGGGGGCCGGGTCGGGTGTCTACAACACCACCCGTCAGGTCGGTGCCGTCCTGGGCAGCGCCGCGGTGGGCGCGCTCATCACCTCGCGCCTCGCCGTGCACGGGTTGACCGGGGGCGGGGCCGCCGAGTCGGCCGGGGGCGGGGCGACGGTCCTGCCGGAGCCGGTGCGCGAGCCGTTCGCCGCCGCCATGGCCGAGTCGACGCTGCTGCCTGCCGCAGTCCTGCTCGTCGGCTTCGCCGCCGCGCTGTTCTTCGCGCGGCCCGAGCGGGTCGAGCCGGCGCCGCGCCCGTCCCTCGAGGAACGCAGCACACTCGCCTAGTGTGGCGCGCATGACGCAGATCACCCATCCCACCCGCCTCGAGCGCCACACCACCGCGGCCGGCGCCGAGGTCGCCGTGCTGACCGTCGCGCACGGCAAGCTGAACCTGTTCGACCGGGCCCTGTTCGACGCCGTGATCGCCGACGTCGCCGCGCTCGCGGCGGCGCCGCCACGCGCGGTGTTGATCCGCGCGGAGGGCAAGGTCGTCTCCGGCGGTGTGGACGTCCACCTGTTCGACGGGCTCGACGCCGGCCAGGGGGCGCAGCTCTGGCAGGACCTGTTCGCGCTGATCATCCATCCGCTCGAGGCCCTGCCGTGCCCCGTGGTGTTCGCCGCGCACGGGCTCACCCTCACCGCGGCGTTCGAGATCTCGCTCGCCTGCGACATCGTCCTCGCGGCACCGGGCGCGAAGTTCGGGCTGGTGGAGACCGTCGTCGGCCTGACGCCGTCGATGGGCGGGCCGCAGCGGCTGGCGGAGCGGGCCGGCTCCGGCCGTGCGCGTGAGCTGGTGATGACCGGCGACCTCTACGACGCCGAGACGCTGCGGTCGTGGGGGGTGGTCAACGCGGTCCACGACGACGTCGACGCCGCGGCACGCGCCCTGACGGACCGGCTCGCCGACGGTCCCACCCGCGCCCACGACGCCACCAAGCGCATCATCGGCGCGTGGCGGTCCGGCGGCGTCGCCCACGCCGATTCGGAGACCCCGGAGGTCTCCGGTGCGCTGTTCGGCACCGACGACCTGCAAGGCGCGGTGCGCAGCTTCCTCGTCGACGGGCCGGGGAAGGCGTCGTACACCGGAAGGTGAGCCGATCCAGCCCCCAACTGTGACCCGCGCCATATAGTGCAGGCACACGACGAGGCGGAGGTGACGATGTCGGTGGCGCTGGTCCGGGTTTCGTGTGCAGCCGGGTGGTTCCGTGACGAACGCGTCAGCCGCCGCTTGGACGGTGTCCTGCGGTACGAGGACCTCGAGCCGTGCCTGGCCGAGCTGCTCGACCGCAGCGCGCTGCGGCATTCCGCCCGCGTCGCCGCCGTGGACCGGGCCGGCAACGCCCTCACCTACGGGCAGATGTGGTCGGCGGCGGCCCGGGTGGCCGGCGGCCTGCTCGATCAGGGCGTAGGCCCGGCCGACCGCGTCGTCGTCCACTGTCCGAACGGATTCCGCTGGCTGTACGCGTTCCTCGGGGTGGTCCTCGCCGGTGGCGTGCCGGTGCTGCCGGATCCGACGTGCAGCGACCCGGAGCTCGAGTGGATCGCCGAGGACAGCGGCGCCGTCCTCACCCTCGACGGACAGCTGCCCGACGGGGTGGCGTTCCTGGACGAGGGCGCCGCGCCGGACGAGCTCGCGGTGTTGTACTACGTGCGCAAACGCGGCGGGGGACTGCACGGGGTGGAACTCACCAACGAGAACATCCTCTCCACGATCGAGGCCGTGGTGCACGCGATGGACCTGACCGCGGAGGGGGCGCGCACGGTGCTCACCGCACCGCTGTCCACGGCGGCGGGCAGCGCCGTGCAACTGCTGCCGACCCTGGCGGCCGGCGGCACCGTCGTCGCCGCCGGGGCGCGGGGGGTGCGCGTGCCGTGGCGGCACCTGCGTGCGTCGTTCCCCGCGGCGAGATGCGTGCGCGGCTGGGGGGTGGCCGAGACCGGCGGCATCGGGTTGCTGCTGCCCACCGATCAGCGGGCCGCGCACCCGCGCAGCGTGGGGGTTCCGTTCGGCGGGATGGAGGTCGCCCTCCTCGGCCCGGCGGCCGATCGAGGCGAGGGCGAACTGCTGTGCCGCGGCCCCAGTGTCGCTCGCCGCTACTGGAACGACCCGGAGGCGACCGCCGAGACCTTCGACGACGGCTGGTTCCACACCGGCGACCAGGTGCACATCGACGCGGACGGTTTCGTCACGCCCCTCGCCGTCCGCGTGTCGTGACACGGCGGTCCGCTGTCGTCGGGTTCGGTTGCGGTATAAGCGAACGGACCGCGGAACGCGCGGTCGGCAACCGAACCCCGGTGAAAGGTGTGCGCGCATGTCCGACGAGGTCCTGCTCGAGCGTCGCGGTCGAATTCTGGTGATCACCATCAACCGTCCCGAGGCCCGCAACGCCGTGAATGCGGCCGTCAGTCACGGCCTCGCGGCCGCCGTCGACGAACTCGACGCCGACCCCGACCTGTCCGTGGGTGTGCTCACCGGTGCCGGCGGCACCTTCTGCGCCGGTATGGATCTCAAGGCCTTCGTCGCCGGGGAGAAGGTCGCGGTGCCGGGTAAGGGTCTCGGCTTCACCGAGGCGCCGCCGCGCAAACCGATCATCGCCGCCGTCGAGGGCTTCGCGCTGGCCGGCGGTACCGAACTCGTCCTCGCCACCGACCTCGTGGTCGCCGCCACGGATGCGAAGTTCGGCATCCCGGAGGTCAAGCGCGGACTCGTCGCCGCGGGCGGTGGCCTGCTGCGCTTGCCCACCCGGATTCCGTACCAGAAGGCGATGGAACTGGCGCTCACCGGCGATGCGTTCACCGCCGAGGAGGCCCACGGCTACGGCTTCGTCAACGTTCTCACCGAGCCGGGCGGTGCGCTGGCGGGCGCCCTGGCTCTCGCCGAACGGATCACGGCCAACGGCCCGCTTGCCGTCGCGGCCACCAAGGAGGTCATCGCCAGGGCCGCCGACTGGCCGGCGGACGAGGCCTTCGACCGGCAGCGCGAGATCGTCGGCCCGGTGTTCGTGTCCGAGGACGCCCGCGAGGGTGCGACGGCGTTCGCGCAGAAGCGTTCCCCGGTCTGGAAGGGCCGCTGACGACCCGCGCCGACGAAGGAGGATCGCTCGTGCTCGCCGAACTGCACGTCCACATCGAGGGCACCCTCGAGCCGGACCTGATCTTCGCTCTCGCCGAGCGCAACCGCGTCTCGTTGCCGTATGCCGACCTCGACGAGCTGCGCAGCCGGTACGAGTTCACCGACCTGCAGTCGTTCCTCGACCTGTACTACGCGAACATGCAGGTGCTGAGGACCGCCGAGGACTTCACCGATCTCGCGAAGGCGTACCTGCGCCGGGCGGCGCAGGCCGGGGTGACGCGGGCCGAGTTCTTCTTCGACCCGCAAGCGCACACGAGCCGCGGCGTGCCGCTGGCCGAGGTGGTCGAGGGCCTCGCCGAGGCCGTCGCGGCGGGCCGGCGAGAGTTCGGCGTCGACGCGGCGATGATCGCCTCCGTCGTGCGGGACCGGCCCGTGCACGAGGCCGAGGAGGTGTTCGGGGAACTGCTGCGCCTGTCGGCTCCGATCATCGGGCTGGGCCTGGACTCCGCGGAGGTGGGTTATCCGCCGTCGCTGTTCGAGGACGTGTTCGCCCGCGCCCGTGCCGAGGGCCTGCACGCGGTCGCTCATGCGGGGGAGGAGGGGCCGCCCGAATACGTCTGGCAGGCACTGGATCTGCTCGGGGCCGAACGCATCGACCACGGAATCCGCTCCCTCGAGGACCCGCTCCTCGTCGCACGTCTCGTCGACGAGCAGATTCCGCTCACCGTCTGCCCGTTGTCGAACGTCCGCCTGCGCGTGGTGGATTCGCTCGAGCGGCATCCGCTGCCGCGCATGCTCGAGGCGGGCCTGCTGGTGACCGTGAACTCCGACGATCCGGCGTACTTCGGCGGGTACGTCGACGACACCTTCGCGGCGCTGCGAGACCGGCTCGGACTCACCGACGAGCAGCGGGAGACGTTGGCGCGCAATTCGATCGAGGCATCGTTCGATTAGGACATGCGGTCGGGGTGCGTGTCACGGGCCGAGCACGCGGTCCAGATACGGATTGGCGAACGTGCGCTGCGGATCGACACGGTCGCGGACGGCGAGGAAGTCGTCGAATCGCGGATACGTCGTGCGCAGGTCGTCCGCGGTGCGGCCGTGCATCTTGCCCCAGTGCGGTCGGCCGTCCACGGCGCGAGCGATCGCCTCGACCGCATCGAAGTACGGCCGGTGTTCGCGACGGTGGTACTGGTGCACGGCGACATACGCGCTGTCGCGGCCGTGGGCCGTCGACAGCCACACGTCGTCGGCGGCGGCGAACCGTACCTCTACCGGAAACGCGACGTGGAAGTCGTTGCGGGAGAGCCACGCATCGATTTCGGTGAGCACCTCGGTCGCGGATTCGACGGGGACGGCGTACTCCATCTCCCGGAACCGGACCCGGCGCGGGGAGGCGAAGACGCGGTAGCTGCGATCGACGAACTCCCGGGGGGACAGGGTCCGGGCGGCGAACCCGTTGAGCCTGGGGACGAGGGCCGGCGCGCGGGTTGCCAGGCGCTGGACGACCTCGAACATGCCGTTGGCGAGTACCTCGTCGTCGAGGAAGCCGCGCAGCCGTCCCACCGGGGCGCCGGGTGCGTCGGCGGGCAGCCGGGTGTTGCGCTTGGTGAGCACCCGGTCGGTGTGCGGGAACCAGTAGAACTCGAAGTGGTCGACGCCGAGCCGGTCGCGCTCGAGCACGGCCAGGGTGTCGTCCAGGGTGCCGGGGGCTTCCGCCGCATGCAATGCGAACGCAGGGACACATTCGAGGGTGATCGTGGCGAGGATGCCGACGGCGCCGAGGCCGAGCCGGGCGGCCTCGAAGAGTTCCGGTTCGTCGTCGGGGGAGCAGCGCACGACGGAGCCGTCCGCGAGGACGAGGGTGGCCGCGCGGGCGACGGTGGCCAGGCCCCCGAACCGCGCGCCGGTGCCGTGGGTACCGGTGGACATCGCGCCGGCGAGCGACTGCACGTCGATGTCCCCGAGGTTCGGCACCGCCAGGCCGAGGTCCCACAGGAGGCGGTTGAGGTCCCGCAGCCGGGTGCCGGCCCGCACCGTGACGAGCGCACCCGCCGGGGTGGGACGGACCTCCTCGATGCCGGTGAACCGGTCGAGGGAGACGAGCACGCCGTCGGTGACGGCGACCCCGGTGAAGGAGTGACCCGCCCCGACCGCCTTGACGCGCAGCCCGCGTCCGGATGCCCGTGCGACGACGGCGGCGAGCCCCTCCAGGGTATCCGGGGTCTCGTACGCGTGTGGCGTCGCGGATTCGGTGCGGGCCCAGTTGCGCCAGGTGGCGACGGGACGGTCGGTGGACATGGGCCAATCATCGACTTGGACGACCGTCCAGGTCAATAGGCGCCGACGGATCCGGACCGGGTTCTACGATCGGAGGCATGCTGAACCGGTTGCCTGCGGACCAACGTCGAGCCCAACTCGTCGAATCCGCTCTCGCGCTGGCAGAGGGCGGGGGTCTCGGGGCCGTCACCGTGCGGGCCGTCGCCGAGCACGCCGGCGTCTCGCTCGGGGTCGTGCACTACTGCTTCGAGAGTAAGGAGGCCCTCGTCGCTGCGATGGGGGAGACGCTGGTGCTCCAGCTCAGCCAGGCGCTGCGCACCGCCTTCACCCTTCCGCAGGACGGACCCGACCCGCAGGGCCTGCGCGGTTTGCGGCAGCTGCTCTACGTGGGGATCAACGCGATGTGGCCGACGATCGAGAAGACGCCCGACCGGCAGCTGCTCACCTACGAGATCACGGCGTATTCGCTGCGTCACCGCGCCGCCGGCGAACCCCTCGGCGGCAACATCGCCACCGATCAGTACCGCATCATGGATGTGGAGGCGCGCACGTTCCTCGAGGAGTGCGCCGCCCGCACCGGCACCGAGTGGATCGAGCCCGTCTCGACCGTCACCCGGCTCGCGCTGGCCATGCTCGACGGCCTGGTCCTGCGCTGGCTGGTCGATCGGGACAGCGACTCCATCGTCACCGAGCTCGACGACATCGCCGCGATCGTCGCTGGGCGGGCCGTGGAAAAGACCTGAACCTGGACACAGGTCCAACTCGGTGCTTGACTGGCCGCGACCCTCGACCTGCCGTGGATTGGACCCCGCCGTGACCCACCCCCTCGACCGGCTCCACGACGCGACGGCCGACCTGGACCCTCCGCTCGCGGCCGCCGATCTCCCCACGCTCCGAAGCAACGCCGCCGACCTCGTCCGTCGGGCCGGAGGGACCCCCGTGCGGGTGGCGAGCAAGTCCGTCCGGTGCCGCGCGGTCCTCGAAGAGGCGCTCGGCCCCGGCCTCACCGCCAGGGCCGGCTTCCGCGGCATCATGGCGTACTCGCTGCGCGAAGCGCTGTGGCTGGTCGAGCGCGGTGCCCGCGACGTGCTCCTCGGCTATCCGACCGTCGACCGAGCCGCGCTCGCCGAACTGGCCGACCGGCCGCAGGCGCTCGACGCCGTCACCCTCATGGTCGACTGCGCCGCTCAGCTCGGTATCGCCCGCGACGCCCTCGGCACCGCCCGCGTGCGCCCCCGGGTGTGCCTCGACGTCGACGCGTCACTGCGGCTCGGCCCGGTGCATCTCGGTGTGCGGCGCTCGCCGCTGCGCACCCCCGACGAGGTGGCGCAGCTTGCGCGCTGCGCGACGACCGCCGGCTTCACCGTCGTCGGTGTGATGTTCTACGAGGCGCAGATCGCCGGTCTGCCCGACACCTCGCCGGCGGTCCGCCTGCTCAAGCGCCGTTCGGCGGCCGAGCTGTCCACCCGTCGCGGCGCCGTCGCCGGGGCGGTCCGTGCCGTCGTCGGCGACCTCGAGATCGTCAACAGCGGGGGCACGGGCTCGCTCGAGATCAGCTCCGCCGACCCGGTCGTCACCGAGGTCACTGCCGGCTCCGGCCTGTACGTGCCCACGCTGTTCGATCGATACCGCGCCTTCACCCCGCGTCCTGCGCTGTATTTCGCGCTGCCCATGGTGCGCAGGCCCGGCCCCACCGTCGCCACCCTCTTCGGGGGCGGCTACATCGCCTCCGGGCCGGCGGGTCCCTCCCGGGTGCCGCGTCCGGTCCGCCCCGCCGGACTGCGGCTGCTGCGCGCCGAGGGAGCTGGTGAGGTGCAGACCCCCGTCACCGGCCGTGCCGCGGCGGACCTGCCCGTCGGCGGGCGCGTATGGCTGCGGCACGCCAAGGCAGGGGAGCTGTGCGAGCGGTTCGCGCAACTGCACCTCGTCGATGCCGACGGCACGCGCACCACCGTCCCCACCTACCGCGGCGAGGGCCACTGCTGGTGACCTACGGCGTGCTGTCGCACAGCGCCCGCCAGTCCTGCTCCGTGCGATCGGCGTAGTCGACCGACCACCGCGCGATCGCCTCGTCGAACACTGTCCCGCGGCCGAGGTACCCGGCGACGAACGCGCCGACCGGGCTCTGGCTGTGGGCACGGGCGAGCAGCGCTCCGCACAACCGGCCGTACTGCTCCGACTGTGCGGGACTCAGCCCTGCCCACTGCACCGACCCCTTCATGTCGCGAAACTGGCGGACGTAGAAGTCCCGTCGCACGCCGTCGGCACCGGGTACCCCGGTGATCCAGCCGAGGAGCGGATCCGAGTGGGCCTGCAGAATTCGCTGCGCACCCACGACCCGGGCGCCCTGGCCGTGCGCGATGAGTTCCGCCGCGACCGGGTGGGGGGTGTCCCGGATCCCGCCGTGCGTCTCCAGCACCGACTGTCCGGCCTCCTTCACCTGCAGGAACAGCGGCTCGTCGGCCGGTCCGAGCAGCAGGGCGACGAAGCACCGGGGGCCCACACTGCCCACCCCCACGATCCGCATCGCGAAATCCGCGACGCGGTACTGGGAGAGCAGCAGCTGGACATCCGCCCGTACCGTCGCCCGGTAGGACGCGACGATCCCCTCGATGACCTCGAGCGACCCGATGTCGAGGTGCCGGACGATCGGGGGTTGGTCGACGATGCGCGGAACGCCGTCGGCCGTGGTGACCGTCAGCTTCCTCAGGACCTGTTCGGAGGTGCGGCCCCGCGCCTTCTGCACGACGGCGCGTATCGCCTCCGGATTCCGCGACGCCTGCTCGATCTCGTCCGCGTCGACCTGGAAGTAGAACCGCTCGGTGGCCGTCAGGCCGGACAGGAACCGGATCGTCTCGCGGTACGAGCGCACCGTCGTGAGGGTCGCGTCCCGGCACTGCTGCTCGGTGCAACCGGTCTGACGGCCGGCCAACCACACCGACGCGGCCAGCCGTTTGACGTCCCATTCCCACGGCGCCGGATACGCCTCGTCGAAGTCGTTGAGGTCGAACAGGACTCGGCGCTCCGGTGAGGCGTACAGGCCGAAATTCGCCAGGTGCGCGTCGCCCGAGCCCACGACGTGCGGTCCCGTCACCGGCTCGGTGGACAGGTCCTTCGCCATCGCGGCGGCGCTGCCGCGGTAGTAGGCGAACGGGGACTCCGTCATCCGCTCGTACCGGATCGGCACCAGTTCCGGCAGCCGGGTGCGGTTCTGCTGCTCGAAGATTGCGACCGGATCCCTGTCGGGACAACGGAATTCGCCGTGCGCACTTCGGGGCACCCGGGTGCGGGCGGCACGCCCCTCGGCTCGACTGCGCTCGGCGACGGTAGTCGGTGTCACCCCGTGATTGTGCACCGGCGCACAATGGCCGCATGCCCTTTTTCGACGGCAGCACCGGCCGCATCCACTACCGGCACTGGTCCGTCGACGGCGCGACAGCCGCCGTCGTCTTCGCCCACGGGATGCGTCAGCACACCGGCCACTACCACCGCTTCGCCGCGGGTCTGGCGCCGCACGGCATCGCGGTGTGGGGGCTCGATCTCGCCGGGCACGGCCTGTCCGAGGGCAGCCCCGGTGAACCGGGTGCCGTCGACGACCTGGCCGCGGACCTGCTGCGCGTCGCCGAGGTGGCCGAGCGTGCCGAGCCGGGGATGCCGCTGGTGGTGATGGGGCATTCGCTGGGCGCAGCGACGGCACTCACCTTGTTACGCACCGACGCCGGCCGCTTCCGCGGCGCCGTGCTGTGCGGGACGCCCCGCTCGGCGGCCGTGCCTGCCACGGCCGAGATCCTCGAGCAGGCGCACATACCGCTGCTCGCGGTGCACGGCGCCGACGATCGGCTGGCCCCGATCGACCCCGTCCGGACCTGGGCCCGGGCGATCCCGGACCTGGAGCTGCGCGAGTACCCGGACGCGGGGCACGATCTGCTGCACGAGCCGGTGCACCGCGCGGTGACCCGTGACGTCGCCGAGTTCGTTCTGGCCGTGACGGACGTGCCGGCCCCTCGGCACGGGTGAGCGAGTGCATCCCTCCTGAGGAGAGGAGGGATGCACTCGCTCAGCCAGGGGGTGGCCCTACGAGTAGATGGCCTCGATCGCCGTGCCGTGCGCCTCGTGGATGACGTTGCGCTTGAGCTTGAGCGTCGGGGTCAGCTCGCCGGTCTCGATGGTGAAGTCCACTTCGAGGATCCGGTACTTCTTGATCTGCTCGGGGTTCGAGACCTTCTTGTTGCCCTCGGCCACCGCGGCGTCGATCTCCGCGATCAGGTCGGGGTGCTTCAGCAGCTCGGACACCGGAGCGTCGGCCGCGATGCCGTGGCGATCCTTCCAGCCGGGCAGGGCTTCCGGATCGAGGGTGATCAGCGCGCCGATGAACGGCTTCGCATCGCCGACGACGATGACCTGACTGATCAGCGGGTGCGCCCGGAGCGCGTCCTCGAGCACGGCCGGGGCGACGTTCTTGCCGCCGGCGGTGACGATGAGCTCTTTCTTGCGGCCGGTGATGTGGACGAACCCGTCCTCGTCGATCGTGCCGATGTCACCGGTGTGGAACCAGCCGTCGACGATCGATTCGGCGGTGGCCTTCTCGTTCTTCCAGTAGCCGCCGAACACCGCGGGACCCTTGAGCAGCAGCTCGCCGTCCTCGGCGATCCGTGCGGCGTGCCCGTTGACGGGCCGGCCGACGCTGCCCACCCGCTGGTGCTCGGGGGTGTTGAGGGTGACGCCGCCCGTGGTCTCGGTCAGGCCGTAGCCCTCGTAGATCGGGATGCCGACGCCGCGAAAGAAGTGGCCGAGGCGCGCGCCGAGGGCGGCGCCGCCGGAGACCGCCTGCTCGCACTCGCCGCCGAGGGCCGCGCGCAGCTTGCTGTACACCAGCTTGTCGAAGACGAAGTGCTTGATCTTGAGGCCCAGACCGGGCCCGCCCTTGTCCAGCGCCTCGCTGTACGCGATGGCGGTGTCGGAGGCCTTCTCGAAGATCTTGCCCTTGCCGCCGTCGTACGCCTTCTGCTTGGCCGAGTTGTAGACCTTCTCGAACACGCGCGGGACCGACAGGATGAAGTTCGGCTTGAACTCGCCGAGCTGGTCGAGCAGCGTGGTGAGGTCGGAGGTGTGCGCGACGGTCACGCCGTGCTCGAAGGCGCCGAACGAGATCTCGCGGGCGAACACGTGGGCGAGGGGCAGGAACAGCAGGGTCCGCTTGCCGCTCACCATGGAGTTCGGGAGGGCGAGCTTGACGGCGGCGGCCTCGGCCCACAGGTTGCTGTGGGTCAGCTGCACGCCCTTGGGGCGGCCCGTGGTGCCCGAGGTGTAGATCAGGGTGGCGGGGGACTCGGCCCGCACCTGGTGACGCCGCTCCTCGAGCTGCGCGTCGGTGATCGCCGCGCCCCGGGCGATCAGCTCGTCGACGGCGCTCTTGGCTCCCGGTGCGCCCTCGATCTGCAGGACCTCGCGCAGGGCCGGCGCGGCCTCGGCCACCGTCGCAACCGTGCGCGCGTGCTCGTCGTTCTCGACGACCAGCAGTGACGTCCCCGAATCCTCGAGGATCCACTGGGCCTGGTCGGCCGAGGAGGTCTCGTAGATGGCGACGGTGCAGCCACCGGCAGCCCAGATCGCGTAGTCGATCAGGACCCACTCGTAGCGCGTGCTCGACAGGATCGCGACCCGGTCGCCGAGCTCGATCCCGGAAGCCATCAGGCCCTTGGCCACCCCGCGGACCTGGGCGGCGAACTCGGCGGCGGTGACGCTGACCCACCGGCCGTCGATCCGGCGCTCGAACGGCACCCAGGTCGGCGATTCCTTCTCGTGCCGGAAGACGGCGTCCGCCATCGATGCGTCCTCGGGGATCGAGAACGACTGTGGCACGGCAAACTCTTTCACGGTGACCCCTCCATCAATTTTCCACTTGTGGATGTGCATTGCATCACACGAGGGCGGAAAATGCAGCAGCGGGGGTGCCCGATTTGTAGCCTTTCGCGCTGACCTGTGGGGATACCTGTGAACGGGGGAAACGGGCACCGGCCGGCGCAGGGGTGCTCAGGCGGATCCGAGCAGGCGAGCGGCCTCGTCGTCGGAGAGCTGATGGAAGTCGTCGTACGCGGCGCCGACGCTGCCCAGGTCGGCCGGCGTGAACGGGCACACCACCTCGTCGGCCACCGCTCGGACGCGTCGCGCGGCCTCCGGGGAAGCGACGGGAACTGCGAGCACCACCCGCTCGGCGCCGGACTCGCGGGCGGCCAGGCAGGCGACAGCGGCGGTCGCACCGGTGGCCATGCCGTCGTCGACGAGGACGACCGTGCGTCCCGACAGCGACGTGCGCTCCTTGCCGCCGCGCAGCAGCCGGGCGCGACGGTCGAGTTCGGTGCGTTCCCGGGCCTCGATCCGTTCGATCGAGTCCTCGGCCACCCGGCCGATGCGGATGACGTCCTCGTTGAGCACGCGGAAGCCGCCCTCGGCGATGGCGCCCATCGCCAGTTCCGGCTGCCACGGCACGCCGAGTTTGCGGACGACGAGGACGTCGAGCGGGGCGTCGAGCGCGTGTGCCACCTCCCGCGCGACGGGGATCCCGCCACGCGGCAGCGCGAGCACCACGGGGTTCGCGTCGCGCAGGTGGGCAACCGAGCGGGCCAGCCGCCGCCCGGCCTCCGGACGGCCGGAATAACGCATACGTCGAGTATGCGCTCGGCCGTCGGGCGGCCGGGCGGGTTTGCGGCCGGATCCGGGCCGGGTCAGGCGACGCCGGACAGGGCCCGGGCCGGACGCAGGGCGTCGAGGAGGGGCTGCCAGACGGCCGGGTCGCCCCCGGCCCGCTGCCAGTCGTCGGCGAGGGTCGTGTCGTCCGTGCCGGCGAGGTCGTCGACGGTGTCGACCCCGTGGCGGTACAGGACGTCGGCGGCCAGTTCGACGGTGTCGGCGGCGATGGGCGCGTCCTCGGGACTGTAGCGACGACGGTAGTGCCCGACCTTGCCGGCCCACTGGGCGCTGCCGCCGGTCTCCTCGAAGGTCCGCAGGAGGGCGCGGATCCCGTCGTGGCCGGCGTCCGCGCCCTGCGCCGCCCGGTAGGCCCGGTAGCGATCGGTGACGATCCCGGGGTCCACCCCTCGGGTGCGGTGCACTGCGTCGAGCAGGCGCAGGGCCAGGTTGTCGGCTGCGTCGGGCATCGGGGCCTCCCGGTGGTGACTCGGAGCGGTTCCACAGGTGTATCGCCGATCACCGGGCGTGTGTTGCATCACAGAATTCCTCGGCGTGTCTTCCTCCCCACCACAGAAGGAAGACACGCCCGGGCGCTACCCGAGTTCGCCGTGCAGATAGGCGGCGTAGGCCGGCAGGTCGAGCTGCCCGTGCCCCGACAGCCCGATCACGATCACCTCGGGTTCGGTCACGGTCCGCGCGTACTCGGCGGCCGCCGCGATCGCGTGGGCCGACTCGGGGGCCGGCACGATGCCCTCGCTGCGGGCGAACTCGACGGCCGCCGCGAACGCGTCGGTCTGCGCCACCGCGGTGCCCTGCACGTAGCCCAGCTCGACGGTGTGGCTCAGCAGGGGCGCCATGCCGTGATAGCGCAGCCCGCCGGCGTGGATGGGATCGGGGATGAAGTCCTGGCCGAGGGTGTGCATCTTGAGCAGCGGGGTCAGGCCCACGATGTCGCCGTGGTCGTAGCGGTACTCGCCGCGCGTGATGGACGGGCACGCGGCCGGCTCGGCCGCCACCACGCGGGTGGTGGCACGGCCGTGCAGCACCTCGCGCAGGAACGGGAACGACAGGCCTGCGAGGTTGGAGCCGCCGCCGGCGCAGCCGAACACGACGTCGGCCTGTTCCTCGCCGGCGGCTCGCAGTTGCTCGACGGCCTCGAGGCCGATCACGGTCTGGTGCAGCACGACGTGGTTGAGCACGCTGCCGAGCGCGTACCGGGCGGCGGGGTCGCCGGCCGCGACCTCGACGGCCTCGGAGACGGCGATGCCCAGCGAGCCGGGGGTGTCCGGCTGCTCGTCGAGGACCTTGCGGCCGGACGCGGTGAGGTCCGACGGGCTCGAGTGCACGGTGCCGCCGTACACCTCGATGAGGTGCCTGCGGTACGGCTTGGACTCGAACGAGGCACGCACCTGCCACACCTCGAGGTCGATGCCGAACTTGGCGCATGCGAACGACAGGGCGCTGCCCCACTGGCCGGCGCCGGTCTCGGTGGTGAGCTTCTTCACGCCGTCGACCGAGTTGTAGTACGCCTGTGCGAGAGCCGAATTCGTCTTGTGGCTGCCCACCGGGCTCACGCCCTCGTACTTGACGTAGATGCGGGCGGCGGTGCCGAGTGCCCGCTCGAAGGACCGGGCCCGCAGCAGCGGCGTGGTGCGGTAGGTCGCGTACGCCTCCCGGACGGGTTCGGGGATCGCGATGTCGGTCTCGGTGGACAGCTCCTGCTCGATCAGCCCCGCGGCGAACAGCGGTTCCAGATCGGTGGCCGTGACCGGTTCCCTGGCGCCGGGATGCAGGTGCGGCGGCGGGGCCTCGGGCAGATCTCCCGCGATGTTGTACCAGTGGGTGGGAATGCTGACGGGCTCCGGCACCGGACGGTCCTTTCGTCTTACGAGAGTGGAACGAGTTCAGTGTGCCCTCCGTCGCATGCGGGCTGCCCCGCCAGGGCGGTCGGGGTCGACAGAATATGTAGACCGGTCTATTATTTCGCTGTGACCACCAAGGGAGCGCGCACGAAAGCACGCATGATCGACACCACGCTGGAGCTGATCCAGTCCCGCGGCTACCACGGCACCGGTCTGGCCCGCATCACCGACGCCTCCGGAGCGCCGCGCGGCTCGGTGTACTTCCACTTTCCCGGCGGCAAGGACGAGCTCGTCGCGGCGGCGCTGGACCGGGTGGGGGAGGAGTTCGCCGGCCTCCTCGAAGGGCTGCTGGCCGAGGGGCGGACCGCCGCCGAGATCGTCGCCGCGGTGTTCGACGACCTCGCGGCCCGGCTCGAGGAGGCCGGGTTCGCGGCCGGCTGTGCCGTGGTCGCCGTCGCCGTCGACGCCGCCGCCGACAATCCCGTGCTGCAGCAGAGCTGCGCCCGCGTCTACGAATCGTGGCGGGTGATCCTCGAGCGCGTGCTCGCCCGCGACGGGATACCCGATGCCGCCCGGCTCGCCGGAGTGATCGTCAGCCTCGTCGAGGGCGCGACCACCGTCGCCCGGGCCCGGCACGACGTGGCCCCCCTCGCGGACGCCCGCGCGGTCGCACTCGGCCTCGTCGGAGCCGGCCGATGAGCGCCGCGGTGGTCTTCGGGGCGACGGGGTTCCTCGGCCGCGGGCTGCTGCGGGAACTGCTCACCGGCAACGACGGGGACGTCCTCGTCGTCGCCGCGGTGCGTTCGGCGGAGTCCGGGGCACGCCTGCGCGACCGGCTCGCCTCCGACGGGGTGCCGCTCGACCGGCTCTCGGTCCACGTGTTCGACCCGGACGCCGCCGAGCTCGCCCTCGATCCCGTGCCGGCGGACGTGCGTGACGTCTACAACCTGGCGGCCGCGTTCGCCTTCGGGATGACCTCGCATGCGGCGCGGGAGGTGAATGTCGTTCTGGCGGAGAAGATCACCCGATTCGCGGCGGTGATGGGCGCGCGCCGGCTCGTGCACGTCAGCGGCTACCGGGTCGCGGCGTACCCGGCCGTGCCGGCGCCGTGGCCCCAGCGGCACCGGCGCCGCACCTACCGCCGGTTCGGCGCGTACGAGGCATCCAAGATCGAAGCCGACGCGGTGGTGCGTGCACTCGCAGCCCGACTCGGGGTTCCGCTCACGGTCGTCAACCCCGGGACGGTGATCGGCGACTCCCGAACCGGGGCGGCCGACCAGTTCCTCGGTCTCGCGGAGCTGGTCGTGCAGCTCGCCCGCGGGCGGCTGCGTGCCGTGCCCGGTTCCCGGCGCACCGTGCTGCCCGTCGTCACCGTCGATCATCTCGCGCGTTTCCTGGCGCTGGTCCCGCGCGACCCGGAGACGGTGGGGCAGGCCTACTGGGTGCTCGACGAGGCCACCCCGCCGCTGCCCGAGCTCGTCGCCCTGGTCGCCGACGAACTCGGCGTTCCCGCACCGCGCCGGCGGATCCCCGTGGCCGTCCTGCGGGTGCTGCCGTCCCGCCTGACCGGTGCGGAGAAGGAGACCCTGAGCTTCCTCAGTGCCGACACCTACCCGACGGCGTCCGCCACCGCCCTCGCCCGCCGGCACGGACTCGAGTACCCGCCGGTGCGGCCGGCGCTGCGGCTGTGGGCCCACCATCTGGCGGCGACGGCGCCCGATCCGGCGGACGGCTAGGGTGGTCGGGGACCCTCGTCCGGGCGCTGTGGAGGGGCCATGGCCGTCCATCCGATAAACTGCAGGTCAAATGAGTGATACTGTGCAAGACCCCGAAGCCGACACCGCCACCCCCACGTTCGCCGATCTCGACATCGACGCCCGTGTGCTGCAGGCGCTTTCGGATGTGGGCTACGAGACCCCGTCGCCGATCCAGGCGGCCACCATCCCGCCGCTGCTGGA
Organism: Rhodococcus indonesiensis; assembly: GCF_047782815.1. NCBI lineage: Bacteria > Bacillati > Actinomycetota > Actinomycetes > Mycobacteriales > Nocardiaceae > Rhodococcus > Rhodococcus indonesiensis. Next base: position 1,697,646 of record NZ_CP180630.1, read on the forward strand.
GGGACGCGACGTCGTCGGTCTCGCGCAGACCGGTACCGGCAAGACCGCCGCGTTCGCGGTGCCGATCCTGTCGCGGATCGACACCACGGTGAAGCGGCCCCAGGCGCTGATCCTGGCTCCCACCCGCGAGCTCGCCCTGCAGGTCGCGGAGGCTTTCGGCAAGTATTCGGCGCACATCCCGGGGCTGCACGTGCTGCCCATCTACGGCGGCCAGAGCTACGGCGTGCAACTGTCCGGGCTGCGCCGGGGCGCGCAGGTCATCGTGGGCACGCCCGGACGTGTGATCGATCACCTCGCCAAGGGCACCCTCGACATCTCCGAACTCGAGTTCCTCGTGCTCGACGAGGCCGACGAGATGCTCACCATGGGCTTCCAGGAGGACGTCGAGCGGATCCTCGCCGACACCCCCGAGAGCAAGCAGGTCGCGCTGTTCTCGGCGACCATGCCGGGCGCGATCCGCCGGTTGTCCAAGCAGTATCTGCACGACCCGGTCGAGATCACGGTCAAGTCGAAGACGACGACCTCGGCGAACATCACCCAGCGCTGGGTGCTCGTGTCGCACCAGCGCAAGCTCGACGCCCTGACCCGGATCCTCGAGGTCGAGCAGTTCGAGGCGATGATCATCTTCGTCCGGACGAAGCAGGCCACCGAGGACCTCGCGGAGCGGCTGCGGGCCCGGGGCTTCTCGGCGTCCGCGATCAACGGCGACATCGTCCAGGCCCAGCGCGAACGCACCATCGGACAGCTCAAGAGCGGTGCGCTGGACATCCTCGTCGCGACGGACGTGGCGGCCCGCGGCCTGGACGTCGACCGCATCAGCCACGTCGTGAACTACGACATCCCGCACGACACCGAGTCCTACGTGCACCGCATCGGCCGCACCGGCCGTGCCGGGCGCAGCGGTGACGCGCTCCTGTTCGTCGCCCCCCGCGAACGGCACCTGCTCAAGGCGATCGAGCGGGCCACCCGGCAGCCGCTCACCGAGATCCAGCTGCCGTCGGTGGAGGATGTCAACGCCCAGCGCGTCGAGAAGTTCAACGACTCGATCACCGAGGCGCTGGCATCCGACCACCTGGCGTTGTTCCGCCGATTCGTCGAGGACTACGAGCGCGAGCACGACGTGCCCCTCGCCGACATCGCGGCAGCGCTCGCGGTGCTCTCCCGCGACGGGGAGTCGTTCCTCATGGAGGCCGAACCCGAGCCCGTGGCACCGCCGCGGCGCGACCGCGAGCCGCGGGAGCGGCCGCCGCGCCGATTCGACGACGACGGTGCGTCCCGCGTCGGGCGCGACGGGCAGGAACTGGTCACCTACCGCATCGCCGTGGGCAAGCGCCACCGCGTGGTGCCCGGCGCGATCGTCGGCGCCATCGCCAACGAGGGCGGCCTGCGCCGCAGCGATTTCGGGCACATCAGCATCCGCCCGGATCACAGCCTCGTCGAGCTGCCGAAGGACCTGTCGCCGGAGACGCTCGAGGCGTTGCGGGGCACCCGCATCTCGGGTGTGCTGATCCAGCTGCAGCCCGACAGCGGGGCACCGTCGGGCCGCCCGTCGTCCTATCGTCCGCGCGACGACCGGGGGGAGCGCCGCCACGGTGAGCGCCGGGAGTACGGCGGCAAGAAGGACTGGGGCGACCGGGGCGGCCGCGGCAAGGACTTCGGTGGGCGTGGCGACAAGCCGCACCGCGGCTTCCGCGAACGGTCCGGCGAGCGCGGGCAGTCCGGTGGACACGGTTCCGGTGGCGGGTATCGCGGGCGCGACTGAGCGCGCCGGTGGCGATCGCGGGCGCGCCTGAGCGCGCCCGCGGCACTCACATCTTCCCGTACCGCGCGAGGACGAAGCAGTACACGCCGTACGCGGCGATGCCGAGGCCGGCCGCGACGAGCAGGAACTGACCGAACGGGGCGGTGCCCAGCGTCTTGAGGGCACCGTCCAGTCCCGTCGCCTTGGACGGGTCGGCGGTGAACGTCGCGACGAGGACCAGGACGCCGGCGCCGGCGATCGCCAGGCCCTTCGCGACGTACCCGACGACACCGAGCGGCTCGGCGTAGCGGGGCAGTCGCCCACGGTGCAGGTCGTCGAGGAACTTCTTCGCCGCGCCCTTGTAGACGTGGTAGGCGCCGATGCCGATGATCACCAGACCGGCCGCGACGAGCAGGAACTTGCCGCCGCCGGACTGCATCAACCGGGCGCTCAGTCCGGCGTTCTGCTCACTGCTCGACTTGCCGCTGCCCCGTGCGAACTGGAACGCGGTCAGAGCCAGCGCCAGGTAGGCCACGGCGACACCGAGGGTCTTGACCCGGTCCAGCGCCGAGGGCTGCTCGACCTCCGAGCGTTTGCCTACCGCGGCCTCCACCAGTCGCCACAGCGCCAGGGCGGTGAGCGTCACGGCCAGGACCCACAGGACGATCCTGCCGCCGGGCTGGGCGGCGAGTTCGCGGAGCGCGCCGGACTGGTCGGCACTGGCCGGATCACCGAACGCGACCTGGATCACCACGTACGCGATCAGCAGGTGCACGACGCCGCTCGCCGCCTGCCCGACCCGCGCCACCTTCTCGAACATCGGGTGCTGCGCGGCGCCCGCAGGTCCCGTGCTGGTCTGTTGTCCGGTCACGCGACGGCCTCCAGGATCTCGCGGCGACGGCGCCGGGGGCGCCCGGGCATTGGTGCCTACGGGGAGCCTATCGCGGCTGCGGTGTGCCGTCCGGGTTCGCCGATCCCGGTTACCAGGCCCCGCCCGCCAGGACGTCGGCGGTGGCGCCGTCGACGGATTCGCGGATGATGTCGGCGTGACCGGCGTGCCGGGCCCATTCCTCGATCTGGTGCAGGACCAGGAAGCGGACGCTGAGCGGCACGCCCTGGTCCAGCCATCGGGCGATGCTCTCGGGCAGGTCCACCACCCGGTCGAGATCCGGCTCCGCCCGCAGCACGTCGGCGAAGCGGGCCGCGACGGTGTCGAGCCGCGCGAGCTGGTCCGCGACGGTCTCGTCGTCGCGCACCGCCCACCCGGCCGTCCACGCCGCGACGGGGTCGGGGTCGCGGGACTCGGTTCCCGAGATCCGGTCGGCGGCCGCGACCTCGCCGTCGATCACATGGTTCAGCAGGGAGGCCAGGCTCATCGCCGAGGCGCTGGGCGTACTGCGGGCCTGGTCCTCGGTCAGGCCGGACAGCGCATTGCGGAACGCGGTGCGCTGAGTGTCGAGCAGCAGGAGCAGCAGGTCGGTCTCGTTCGTCGTCATGAGCCCAGTGTGGGCGCCATTGCGGACACCTTCGGTCCTGAATCGGCGAACTGGGTGCGGTACAACTCTCCGTAGCGGCCGTCGGCGGCGAGCAGTTCGGTATGGGTGCCGCGCTCGACGATGCGGCCGTTCTCGACCACGAGGATGAGGTCCGCCGCGCGGACGGTGGACAACCGGTGCGCGATCACCACCGCGGTCCGGCCGGCCAGCGCCTCGGTGAGCGCCTCCTGCACGGCGGCCTCCGAGGTCGAGTCCAGGTGCGCGGTGGCCTCGTCGAGGATCACCACCCGCGGATGGGCGAGCAGCAGCCGCGCGATGGTCAGCCGCTGGCGCTCACCCCCGGAGAGCCGGTAGCCGCGCTCGCCGACGACGGTGTCCAGGCCGTCGGGGAGGGAGCGGATCAGCTCGGTGAGCCGGGCCCGGCGCAGTACGTCCCACAACTCGTCCTCGGTCGCCTCCGGGCGGGCCAGGAGCAGGTTGGCCCGCACGGTGTCGTGGAACAGGTGCCCGTCCTGGGTCACCATGCCGACGGCGCCGCGGATCGAGGCGGTCGTCAGCCGGCGCACGTCGACGTCGCCGAGCAGTACGGAGCCGGCGTCGGTGTCGTAGAGCCGCGGCACCAGCTGCGCGATCGTGGACTTGCCGGCGCCGGAGGAGCCCACCAGAGCCACCATCTGCCCGGGCTCGGCCCGGAAGCTCACGTCGTGCAGGACCGGTGCGCCGCCACGGGTGTCGAGGGTGGCCACCTCCTCGAGCGACGCCAGCGAGACCTTGTCGGCGGAGGGGTACGCGAAGTCCACGTGCCGGAACTCGACGGCGACCGGACCGTCGGGGACGGGGCGGGCGTCGGGCGCCTCCTCGATCAGCGGCCGCAGGTCGAGCACCTCGAAGACCCGCTCGAAGCTCACCATCGCGCTCATCACGTCGACGCGGGCGCTCGCGAGTGCCGTCAGCGGCGAGTACAGCCGCGTGAGCAGCATCGCCATCGCCACGACGGCGCCCGGCTCGAGTTGCCCGCGCAGTGCGTAGAAGCCGCCGAGTCCGTAGACCAGGGCCAGAGCCAGAGCGGACACGAGAGTCAGGGCGGTGACGAACACCGACTGCAGCATCGCCGTCTTCACCCCGATGTCGCGCACTCGGCGGGCCCGGACGGCGAACTCCGACGACTCCTGCGACGGGCGCCCGAACAGCTTCACCAGCGTTGCGCCGGGCGCGGAGAACCGCTCCGTCATCTGGGTACTCATCACCGAATTATGGTTGGCCGCTTCACGATTCAGTCGGGCCAGTCGCACGCCCATGTGCCGGGCGGGGACCACGAAGATCGGCAGCAGCAGCAGCGCGAGCAGCGTGATCTGCCACGAGATGCCGACCATCACCACCAGCGTGATCGCAAGGGTGACGAGGTTGCCGACCACCCCGGACAGGGTGTCGCTGAACGCCCGCTGGGCGCCGATCACGTCGCTGTTGAGTCGGCTGACCAGAGCGCCGGTGCGGGTGCGGGTGAAGAAGGCGACCGGCATGCGCTGCACGTGGTCGAACACGGTGGTGCGCAGGTCGAGGATCAGGTCCTCGCCGATGCTCGCGGACAGCCAGCGGTTCAGGATGCCCAGGCCGGCCTCGACGAGCGCGATCGCGGCGATCAGCACCGCCAGCCAGGTGATCACCGAGAGGTCGGCGCGGTCGACGATCGCATCGATCACGCGGCCGGCGAGCACCGGGGTGGCCACCCCGAGCGCGGCGATCACGACGCTCAGCAGCAGATACATGCCGATGTTGCGGCGGTGGGGGCGGGCGAATTCGGCGATGCGGCGCAGACTCGCGCGCGAGAACGGGCGCCGGTCGCTCTGCGCGTGCATCGCGTTGTACATCGCGTTCCACGCGGTCACTTCCATGCTCATTCGGGAGCCTCCTGAAGTCGGTCGCCCGACCGTAGAACCTCGAGTGGACTCGAGGTCAAGGGTAGGTCGCGCAGCGTCACGCGGCCGTGTCGTCACCACCGGATCCGTCGGCGCGGTCGCGTCCCGCCGGCGAATTCTGCCCGGCCACTCCGACAGGAATGTTCGTCGCCGTCACGGCCGTGCACGTAGGGTCGGGAACATGGCACCGAAGATCGCAACCGCAGACCGCGTGGACCGCGACCGGTTGCTCGAATTCGTCCGTCCCCGCCACCGCGGCACCCTGGTGACCGTGCGGTCCGACGGGCGGCTGCAGATGTCTCCGGTCACGTGCGGGCTCGACGACGCCGGCCGCATCGTCGTCGCGACCTACCCGGAACGCGCCAAGGTCGTGAACATCCGCCGCCACCCGGCTGTGTCGATCCTGATCCACTCCGACGACTGGAACGGCCCCTACGTCCAGATCGACGGCACCGCCGAGGTGATCGACCTGCCGGATTCGGTCGAGCCCCTGGTCGAGTACTTCCGCGCGGTCGCCGGGGAACACTCCGACTGGGACGAGTACCGGGAGGCGATGCGCAAGCAGGGCAAGTCGCTGATCCGCATCACCGTCGACGACTGGGGTCCCGTGGCGACGGGCGGCTTCCCGCCCGGCCGGGTCTGAGCCGCGCGGTCAGCGAGCGACGTCGACGACCAGCCGCGTCGGGTTCGTCAGTGCGTACACGTCGAACGGTGTGTTCGGCTCCGCGACGCCGACGAACGACTGGGTCACGCCCTCGAAGACACCGGAGCCGGTGACCTCGACGACCGATCCGCCCGGCTGCGCGAGCACCGGGTCGGGCCCGGAGTAGGGCTCGACACCGCTGTCGAACGGGTACGCCGATCCGTCGATGAGCACCTGCAGGATCGCGCCGCCCGCGACGGTCACGTCGTTGCCGCTGCCGTCCTGCACCGCCCGGTCGACGTAGCCGACGCGCCACCCCGGGGTGCCGGTTCCACCCATCTCGTACACGACCCGGTCGAAGTTCTCGTGCCGGCCGGTGCGGATGTCGGTGACGGTCAGCTTCGCGTCCGCCGAGGCGGGTGACGTCTTGTCCGACGCGTCGGTGGGGGCGGGCTCGTCGCCCGGCGAGTCCGACGAACCCGACGACCCCGACGAGGACCCGGACGGGACGGACGAGGTGGCGGTGCTCGCCGACGCGGACGGAGCAGGACTGTCGGAGTCCGAGCAGCCCGCGAGGACCAAGGCGAGGGCGACGACGGCGATCCGGGCGTGCTTCATGGGCAAGATGTTACGGCTGTGACGGAGCGGTGTGCGGGAGGCGTGCGTCAACCGAGCAGTTCGCGCAGGTAGGCGATGTCGTCGGCAATTCCCTCCGCGGGGGTTTCGAGGACGACCGGCGCGTCCGCCGCCCGGCACACCGCCACCAGCAGGTCGGGGTCGATCGTGCCGGAGGTGATGCCGGCGTGGCGGTCCCGGCCGGAACCGAAGCCGTCGCGGGAATTGTTCAGGTGGACCAGGTCGATCCTGCCGGTCGCGGCCCGTACCCGTTCGACCACGTCGACGAGGTCCTCGCCGCCCGCCCACGCGTGGCAGGTGTCCAGGCACAAACCCACGTCGTAGTCGCCGACGGCGTCCCACAACCGCGCGATCGCGGCCACGTGCCGCGCCATCGCGAAGTCGCCACCCGCGGTGTTCTCGATCAGGACGGGTACCGCGAACCCGCCGCTGTCCTCCTGCCGCTCGAACAGCTTGCGCCAGTTCTCCACGCCCGCCGCGACCTCCTCCCCGGACCGGACGTGACCGCCGTGCACGACCAGACCGAAGGCGCCGAGCCGGGCGGCCGCCTCCGCGTGCTCGGCCACGGCCTTGCGCGACGGCATCCGCAGCCGGTTGTTCGTGCTGGCGACGTTGATCACGTAGGGGGCGTGCACCACCACCGCGACGTCGGACGCACGGATCTGCTCCTGCCGGGGGTGCGTGCCCGGTCTCGTCCACCCCTGGGGATCGCCGAGGAACAGTTGCACCAGGTCTGCGCCGTATCGTTCGCCGCAGCCGATCGGATCGTCGTCCTGCCGGACGTGTGCTCCTATCCGCATGATCTCGACGGTAGCGCCCGGCGGTGCCTCGCCGGCGCCTCGCCGCGCGTCACCCTGAGATCCGGCCGCGAGGAATCCGGGACGTCCCCGATGGTGCCCCGTCGGAAAAGTCAGGAAGATGGTGGGCATGCCAGCCCACACCGCCACCGCCGCGCGCGCTATCGACCTGATCAAGATCTACGGAACCGGTGAGACCGCTGTCCACGCCCTCGACGGCGTGAACGCGGAGTTCGCGGCGGGGGAGTTCACCGCCATCATGGGCCCCTCGGGTTCGGGGAAGTCGACACTCATGCACTGCCTCGCCGGCCTCGACACCGCCACGTCCGGTGCAGTGGTCCTCGGTGACACCGATCTGACCGACCTGTCCGACAAGCAGATGACCCAGTTGCGCCGCGACCGGATCGGCTTCGTCTTCCAGGCGTTCAACCTGGTGCCCACGCTCACCGCCCTCGAGAACATCACGCTGCCCGTCGACATCGCCGGACGCAAGGTCGACCGGGAATGGCTGGACACCGTCGTGACCCGCCTCGGGCTCGGCGACCGGCTCGATCACCGGCCGGGGGAGCTGTCCGGCGGTCAGCAGCAGCGGGTGGCCTGCGCTCGCGCACTCGCCGGCCGGCCCGACATCATCTTCGGTGACGAGCCCACCGGAAACCTCGACTCCCGCTCCTCGGGGGAGGTGATGTCGATCCTGCGGGCCGCGGTCGACGAGTTCGGGCAGACCGTCGTGATCGTCACCCACGACCCCCGGGCGGCCAGCTACGCGGACCGCGTGGTGTTCCTCGCGGACGGGCGCATCGTCGACGAGATGCGCGATCCGACCGCAGAGTCGGTCCTCGACCGGATGAAGCAGTTCGACGCCGTCGCCGTTCCCACGGCGAAGTAGGGCGAGCCGACCATGAGCGCGAATCCCGTCCGCAGGGTTGCCCTGCGCAACCTCGCCGCCCACAAGGTGCGGCTGCTGCTGACCGTTCTGTCCGTGGTGCTCGGCACGGCGTTCGTCACCGGCTCCTTCGTCTTCACCGACACGCTGCAGCGCACGTTCGACGGCCTCTTCGCCGACGCCGCCCAGGGCGTCGACGTCCGCGTCAGCAGCGAACAGCAGGGCTCGAGCGGCGTCCCCGACTCCGACGTCGCGGTCGTCTCCGCGGTCCCCGGTGTGCGGACCGTGGTGCCGGCGTTCGGGGGGCCGGTCATCGTCCTCGACTCCGAGGGGGCGGCCATCCAGACCGGCGGTGCCCCCAGCGAGGGGACCGCCTACCTGCCGCCCGACCAGCAGCTCGGTGATCCGACCGAGTTCGTTGCCGGGCAGCCGCCCACCGCCGACGGCCAGATCGCGCTCAACTCGAGCGCCGCCGAACGTGCCGGTCTGTCCGTCGGTGACTCGACGAAGGTCCTCGCCGCGTCGGCCGGGATCCTTCCGGTCACGGTCAGCGGCATCTACGACGTCGAGACCGACACCGGCGGTTACGTCGGGGCGATGTTCACCGAGAACCAGGCCCGTGCCCTGTTCACCGACGGCACCCACGTGCAGTACATCGACGTCGCCGGGGACGGGGTCCCCGCCGACGAGCTGCGGGACCGGATCGCCGCCGCCGTGCCCGACCAGAAGGTCCAGACCGGCGCCGAGGTGAGCGAGGAGATCAAGTCCGAGATCGAGGAGGCGCTGAGCTTCCTGAACTACTTCCTGCTCGCGTTCGGCGCGATCGCGCTGCTGGTGGGCACCTTCATCATCTACAACACCTTCTCGATGATCGTCGCGCAGCGCCTGCGGGAGCTCGCGCTGCTCCGGGCGATCGGCGCGAGCCGCGGCCAGGTGGGCCGGTCGGTGACCCTCGAGGCGCTGGTCGTCGGGGTCGTGGGCAGTGCCCTCGGCATCGTCGGCGGCGTGGCCCTCGCCTACGGGCTGCGCGCCGCGCTCAACGCGTTCGACGTCGGCCTGCCCTCGGGGCCCCTGCAGCTCGCGCCGCGCACCGTGCTCGTGGCCCTGCTCATCGGCATCGTCGTCACCGTCGTCAGCGCCTACGCCCCGGCCCGTCGGGCGAGCAAGGTCCCGCCGGTCGCGGCCATGCGGGAGGAATCGACCGCGACCGTCGAGTCGCTGCGGCTGCGCACCGTCGTCGGGGCCGTCGCCGCCGTCGTCGGTGCCGCCGTCGTCGTCGGCGGCGCCCAGGGCACCGGCGGGGGCGCGGCCTCCACCGTCGGCATCGGGGCGTTCGCCCTGATCATCGCGGTACTGCTCGCGGCGCCCGCGCTGTCGCGGCCCTTCGTCGCGGGGCTCGGCGCGGTCGTCGCCCGCCCGTTCGGAGCCGTGGGCCGGCTCGCGCGCACCAATGCGGTGCGCAATCCCCGCCGCACCGCCGCGACCGCGTTCGCCCTGACCCTGGGCCTGATGCTGGTGTCCGTGATCGGGGTGTTCGGCGCGTCCGCCAAGGCGAGCGTCAATTCACTCGTAGACACCGGCGTCAAGTCCGACTTCATGCTCACCGGACCGCAGATGATCGGCGTGCCCGTGGGGGCGGCTGCGGCGGCCGCCCGCGCCGAGGGCGTGGAGGAGACCGTCGCGATGCACGGTGTCCCGGCGCGCATCGGCGACGAGGACACGTTCGGCGTCGCGCTGTCCGGGCCCGTCGCCGACGTGCTCGAGGTCGACGTCGTCGAGGGACGCGAGGACGTCGCCGGTACCGACCTGCTCGTGTCGCAGACCACGGCCACGGAGAAGGGCTGGCGGGTCGGCGATGCGGTCACCCTCACCAGCCGCGACGGTGAGGACGTCGCCACGACGGTGAGCGGCATCTTCGCCGACAACCAGTTGCTCGGCTCGTGGGTCGTCTCCGAGGAGGTCTACCAGCAGTTCACCGCACCGGCATCCCGCGCGGACTTCGTGGTGTTCGTCAACACCGCGGCCGGCAGCGACCCGGAGACGATCCGCACGGCCCTCGAGGACGCCACCAAGCAGTTCGTCGTGGTCCAGGTGCTCGACCGGGAACAGTTCAAGGGTCAGCAGGCCGCCCAGATCGACACCCTGCTCGCCGTGCTCTACGGGCTCCTCGCGCTGGCGGTGGTCATCGCGGTCCTGGGCATCGTCAACACTCTCGCGCTGTCCGTCGTGGAACGCCGCCGGGAGATCGGCATGCTCCGCGCGGTGGGCATGCAGCGGGTCCAGGTCCGCCGCACCATCTACCTCGAGTCGATGCTCATCGCGGTGTTCGGGGCGGTCGTCGGCCTGGTGCTGGGTCTGGCGTTCGGCTGGGGCTTCGTCCGGACCCTGGCCGATCAGGGCCTCGATCAGATCGCCGTCCCGTGGGGGCAGGTGCTCGGCATGCTCGTCGGCTCCGCCGTGGTCGGGGTGCTCGCCGCCCTGTGGCCGGGCGTGCGCGCCGCACGCACCCCGCCGCTCGAGGCGATCTCGGACATCTGACGCGGCAGTCCGCGACATCCGCCCCCGGTGCCACGCGCCGGGGGCGGACCGCGTCCAGCCCCTCGTCCCGGGCACGAGTTGTCCACAACCGGCCCGTTTCTCCACAGTTCGGCACCCGCAGCGTCGCATCGTGCCGCGGCGGGTGCCCAGCCGGTTACGCTGCCGCGCCAGGGGGTGGGTCGATGGATCTTCGGCAGTTGCAGCGGTGGGACCCGGATGCGCTGGACGGTCTCGGCACGGTGCTGGACCGGCACGCGGAGGAACTCGAGCGGATCGGCGCGCAGATCATCGGGCGGTTCGGCGGTCGGTGGTCGGGCGTCGCGCATGCCGCCGCCGAGCGGCGGATCGGTGACGTCGCCGAGCAGATCGCGCGACGGTCCGACGCGTATCGGGGGGTGAGCCGCTGCGCGACCCGGTGCGCGCCGCGGCTGCGGGCGCTGCGCGCGGAACTCGACGACGCGACCCGCTGGGCCCGGGAGCGGGCGCTGACCGTGCGGGACGACGGAACCGTCACCGCCGGCCCGGCCTCGGGCGCCGACCTGCACCGCTCCGAGGCCCAGGCCCGCATTCGTGCGGTCCTCGACCGGGCCGAGGCGCTGGATCGGTGGGCCGCGGCCGATCTCGGTCGGACGGTGTACGACCCGGCTGCGCGTCCGCTCGGTTTCGGGGGTGTGCGCGCTGCGCCCGCACCCACGGCGGCGGTGCCGCCGGCCGGGATGGCTGCGGCGGAGGTGGCGGCATGGTGGGCCGGGCTCGACGACGGCGAGCGCACGTGGATCGTCACCTCGGCGCCCGAGCTGATCGGCAACCTCGACGGGGTGCCCGCCGCGGTGCGGGACCGGGCCAACCGCGCGCAGCTGGCGGCCGAACGGCGCCGGCTCGAGGCGGTCGCCGCCCGCCTGCAGGCCCAGCTCGACGCCGCTCCGCTCGGCGGACTGGCGAGCAACGCCGACGCCGGGCTCGCCCAGACCCGCAACAAGATCGCCGCGCTCGACGCCCTCGAAGTGACGCTGGTCCGCCCGGCACGACAGCTGCTGAATCTCGATCTCTCGGGCCGCGAAGCGATGGCCGCCGTGGCGGTCGGGGATGTCGACACCGCCGACCACGTCACCGTCTTCACTCCGGGCGCCGGGTCCACGGTGCAGGGCAATCTCGCCGGATACGACAGCCGGATGGCGGCGCTGAAGGACGAGGCCGAGCGCCAGCTGCAGGCAGCGGGCCGGGGCGCCGAATCGGTCGCCGCCGTGACCTGGCTGAACTATCAGGTGCCGCAATGGGGCTGGGGCCTCGCCCGCACCGAGTCGAGTCCTGTCTCCGACCTCGCCGCGGTCCGTGCCGCCCCGCGGCTCGCCGGTTTTCTCGACGGCCTGCACGCCGAGCGGGATCCGCACGTGACCGCCGTCGGTCACTCCTACGGCGCGCTCGCCACCGGACTGGCGCTGCAGCAGGGCGGCGGCGTGGACGCCGCGGTGTTCCTCGGCGCCCCGGGAATCGGCACCGACGACGTCGCCGAACTCGGGGTACCGCCGGGCGCGGCCTACCTCGTCGAGGCCGATCGTGATCCGGTCGGGGACCTCGGCACGTTCGACGGCGATCCGAGTTTCCTCGACGGGGTGACCCAGCTGTCGAGCGACGCCGGGCCGGACGCGGCCGGCCGGCCGCGTCTCGGCTCGACCGGGCACAGCGAGTACCTGAACGACGGCACGATGAGCCTGTACAACGTCGCCGCGGTCGCCGGCGGGCTCACGGATCGAGTGGTGCGATGAAGCGGCTCGGCGTGCCGATGCTGACGCTGGCGGTCGCCGGGTGCGCGGGCGCACCGTTCCCCGTCGCCGTGCCCGAGCCGGTGGCCGCGGACCGCGCCGGTGCCGTCGAGTACTACACCCGGATCCGGCACGACGCGACCGCCGCCCTCTCCCGCGAGTTCCCGGAGATGCAGTTCCGGCAGTCGAGTCGGGGGACGACGGGTTACTGTGAACTGCCCGACGGCTCGGCGGGCACCACGGTGTTCCTCCCCACCCAGCTCTCCGATCGGCCCGTGCCGGCCGGGCAACTGGAGCGGGCGGCACGGGTGTTCGAGGAATCGCTGGCGGGCAGCGGTTTCCACGGCTCCCGGTCCATACCGGTCGGCACCGGGCTCGAGATCCGGATGTTCGCGGCCGACGGTTCCGTCATCTCGTTCGGCAGTTATGTCGCCGCGACCGTGGGGCTGACGGTGGGCTGCTACCCCGAGCCGCCGTAGTCCGGGGTCCGCCGGCGCCGAGTGCACGAGTGCTCGACCGCGGCGTGTCTGTTCCCGCTCGCCGTGTCCTTGCCTCGCCGTGCGTTACGCTCGGGCCTCGTCCCGTCGGCGAAAGGGCAGTGATGCGTGCGGTGCTCGGCGTCGCGGTCGATGCCGGTGAGGTCTGTGCGGTGCTCGTGGATGCCGACGTCCCGGCCCTCGGCCCGTTCGACACGCAACGCTGGCCCGTGGGGGACCGCACCGAGGCGGAGGCGGTGGGCCACGCGTTCACGGCGATGACCGAGCGCGCCGCGCGGGCGGAGGTGCGCTTCACCCGGGCCGGACTGGTGGCGGCCGGGACTACCGTGCCGGACTCCATGCCGGACTCCGGGGCGACCGAGGTGCGGATTGTGGGGACCGACGAGGCCCGGCTGGCCTTCCTCGCAGCGGCCCCGGAGCTCGACGGTGTGCGGACGGTGGTCCTGATCGGCCGCGACGATGCCACCGGCCGTGTGTCGGTCGCCGACATCCGCTCGGGAGCGGTGCTCGCGTCGGTTGCCGTGGCGGAGGACGACTTCGGTCAGATCGCGCCCGCCCTCCCGGGGGCCGCCGACGAGGCCGTGGCGCTCGCCGGTGTCGGTCCGGAGGCCCTGGTGTTCCCGGACCTGCGCCCCGGCGACGTCGCCGTCGCCCGTGCACTGGCGGCGGCTCTCGACGTGCCGTTCGTGACCCCGCACGGCGGGCCGTGGCACCGGGCCACCGGAGCCGCGCTCGTGGCCGCACGCACCGAACCGTTACCGGCGGCGCCGTCGCCGTCGTCGTCCCGGCGGGTCGCGCTGCTGGTGGCGGTCGTCGTCGCGCTGGCCGTCCTGCTCGGCGGCGGGCTGGCCGTCGCCATCGGTGGGGCCGGCCCGTCCGAGCCGCCGCGCCCGGCCGACGCCGCCCGGTCCGTGCCCGTCCCCTCGGCCGGCCCCACGCCGGACACCGGCGCGCCGGCCGCGGTTCCGTGCCCGGAGCGCGACACTCCGCAGGTCCGGCCCGCGGGCTGGTCGATGCGGGCGTCCGACCCCGATCCCGGCCCCCACCCCGACCCGACGCCGCCGTCCGTCACCGCACCGCCGTGCGAATGACGGTCCTTCCCGGCCGCGACCGGGTCAGCCGAGGCGTGCGAGCCGGGCGCCGGCCGCGCGCAGGGCGTCGCGATCGGTGGCGACCATGATCTCCGCGAACCGGTCCCGGTAGTCGCCGAGATCGTCGCCCACCGATCCCACCACCGCCACGACCGGCGCCGCGTGGACCCGGGCGAGGATCGCCGAGACGATCTTTCCCGAGCGGGACTGCCCGTCGAGGCGTCCTTCGCCGACGACGACGAGGTCGGCTCCGGCGAGTGCGGCGTCGAACCCGAGCGCGTCGAGCACGAAGTCGGCCCCCGAGCGCAGGTCCGCGCCGAACTGCGCCCACATGCCGCCGGCGAAGCCCCCGGCCGCGCCGGTCCCGTCGACCTCCCGGGGATCACGCGGCAATGTCACGGCCGCGTCCTCGAGGCGGCGGGTGAGCCGTTCCACGGTCGTCTCGTCCGCGCCCTTCTGCGGGCCGAACACCCGAGCGGCGTCGGTGTAGCGGGTGGTCACGTCCGTCAGCACCGTGACGGTGGCGGTGCCCAGGCCGCCGGCGTCCACGACGGCGGCGATCGCCCCGAGTCCGCCGTCGGTCGTGGCCGATCCTCCCGCCGCGACGACGACATGCGTGGCGCCGCGCCGCACGGCCTCGGCCATCGCCAGGCCGGTGCCGTAGGTGTCCGCCGTCATCGGATCGCGGAAACCCTTGTGCGGGGTGGTGATTCCGCTGAAGGTGGCGAGCTCGACGACCGCGGTGCCGTCCTCGCCGAGCCCGAACGAACCCGAACACGGGGCGCGCCACGGATTGACGGAGTCGATCTCGATCAGCTCGAGACCGAGCGGACCGGTGAGCACCTCGAGGGTGCCGTCGCCGCCGTCGGCGACCGGCATCCGGATCGTCTCGAGCCCAGCCGATTCCGCGCCGTCCGCCACGGCGTCGGCCACCTCGGCGGCGCGGTACGTGCCCTTGAAACTGTCCGGGGCGATCAGCACCCTCACCGCTGCACCACCCATTCGAACGCCGCGGCCTCGGATCGGGCGCCCTGCGCGGCGCGGGAGCGGTTCGGCTCGCCCAGCTCGGCGACGACGGACTCGCCCAGCCGGACCAGGTCGGCGAACACCGGCGGCGTCAGCCACGCGGGCCGGGTGGCGAAGAGCAGGTCCTCGCTCGCGGTGTTGCCACTCGCGCCGGGCGCGAAGGGGCAGCCACCGAGTCCGCCGAGCGACCCGTCCACCACTGCGGCGCCCGCGCCGATCGCAGCGAGGCTGTTGGCGACGCCCAGCCCCCACGTGTCGTGGCCGTGGAAGACGATGCGGCGGGCGGGGGACTGCTCGCGTACCCGGGCGACCAGCGCCGCGACCTGCGCCGGCACGGCCTGGCCGAGGGTATCGGCGAGGACGATGTCGGCGGCGCCGTCGGCGCGCGGGTCGCACGCGATCTCGAGCACCCGGCCGGGGTCGACGGGCCCGTCGAACGGGCAGGTGAACGCGGTGGCGAGGCAGAGCTGGATGGTGCCGCCCGCGGTGCGGGCATGTTCCACCGCGGCGGGCATCGCGGCGAGGCTCGCGTCGGTGTCCCGGCCGATGTTGGCGCGGTTGTGGGCATCCGACACCGACAGGCAGTACTGGAAGTGTCGGGCGCCGGCGGCAGCCGCCTTCTCCACGTGCCGCGGCGTGGCCACCCAGATGTAGCAGCGGTCGAGCTCTTCGGGGGTGAGCATCCCGATCAGCTCGACCGTGCCGGCCATCGGTGGGACCAGGTCGGGCCGGGCCATCGAGCCGATCTCGAGTTGCGGCACGCCCGCGGCCAGCAGCGCACGGACGATCTGCGCCTTCCGCTCCGTGGGCAGCACCTTGCCGGTCAGTTGCAGCCCGTCGCGCAGGGTCACGTCGCGCAGCTGCGGTGCCGCGGCACCTACGACGTCACCGCTTGCCACACCACCGCTCACGACACGACCTCCAGTAGTTCGTCGATCTCGGCTTCGGTCCGGCCGAGCAGGCCCCCGAGCACCTCGCGGGTGTGTTCACCCAGATCCGGTCCGACGTTGCGGATGGGCAGTGACCGCCCGCCGAGCACGGGCACGATGCCGGGGAACCCGACCTGCTTCGGCTCGTCCTCGCCGACGTCGACGGCGAAGTGCTGGATCATGTTCCGGGCCCGGTACTGCTCGTCGTCGACGATGTCGGCCGCCGTGTAGATCGGCCCGCACGGCACGCCCGCGGCGTCGAGGATCTCGAGCACCTCCCCGCGCGGCCGTCGCCGGGTCCAGTCGGCGATCGCGGCGTCGAGTTCCTCCCGGCGGGCCCAGCGGCCGGCGTTGGTGGCGAGATCGGGATCGTCGGCGAGATCGGGTCGCTCGATGGTGCGCATGTAGCGCTGGAAGATGGCGTCCGCGTTCCCGGCGATGATCACGGAGGTGC
The DNA here is from genome assembly GCF_047782815.1 of Rhodococcus indonesiensis. Lineage (NCBI taxonomy): Bacteria > Bacillati > Actinomycetota > Actinomycetes > Mycobacteriales > Nocardiaceae > Rhodococcus > Rhodococcus indonesiensis. Next base: position 1,714,059 of record NZ_CP180630.1, read on the forward strand.
CGTCCGAGCAGGGATAGGCGTTGGAGGGGGCGATGCCCTCCATGCGGCCGCCCACCCGTTCCCGCCGGACGCCGTAGGCGAGGTAGTCGGGAATCAGCGACTCCATCATCGAGAGCATCGACTCGTTCAGTGCGACGTCGACGACCCGGTTCGCCGGCGGCAGCGACCCGATCAGCTGGCGCTGCAGCAGCGCCGTGACCGAGCCGAAGGCCGCGTACAGCCCGGCGATGGAGTCGCCGATCGACACCCCGACCCGCACCGGCGGCCGGTCCGGATCTCCGACGAGTTCCCGGAACCCGCCCACGGCCTCGGCGACGGCCGCGAATCCGGGACGCTCCGCGAGGGGGCCGGTCTGGCCGAACGCGGAGATCCGGGTGACCACCAGGTCCGGCTTGATCTGCGCGAGCACCTCGGGCCCCATTCCCCACTTCTCCAGGGTGCCGGGCCGGAAGTTCTCGAGCAGCACGTCGCAGTGACGCACCAGATCCAGGATCACGGCCCGGCCCGCCTCGGTGCGCAGGTCCACCACGATGGACTTCTTGTTGCGGTTCACCGTGCGGTACAGCATCGACGTGTCCCCGGCGTACAGGCGCCAGTTGCGCAGTTCGTCGCCGGTGCGGGGCCGTTCGACCTTGATGACCTCCGCGCCGAAGTCGGCGAGCAGCCGGCCCGCGGTGGGTGCGGCGATGTAGTTGCCGAGTTCGAGGACGCGGATGCCTTCGAGAGGGCGCAGGATCTCCTCCGAGTTCATGGGCAACAGTGTGCCCTGTGCTGCGCCGCAGCGGTGTGCCCTGTGCTGCGCCGCAGCGGTGTGCCCTGTGCTGCGCCGCAGCGGTGTGCCCTGTGCTGCGCCGCAGCGGTGTGCCCTGTGCTGCGCCGCAGCGGTGTGCCCTGTGCTGCGCCGCAGCGGTGTGCCCTGTGCTGCGCCGCAGCGGTGTGCCCTGTGCTGCGCCGCAGCGCGGGCGAGGCGTTCCCGGTGGTGGACACGCCGCGACCTTCCCGTGCTCGTGTGACGTGGCGCACTATCCTTCCTCTCGGGCAGGGGGTCTCGGGAAGGTGCTTGGGTCATGGTGGTCGCGAAAGTCGTTCTGTGGTGTGCGCTGCTGGTGGGTCTGGTCGGTGCCGGGATCGCCGTCAATGCGCTGCATGTGCACGGCGCCGTCGGGTCGCTGATCGTGGCGTCCGTCGCGGGTCTGGTGCTGCTGCGGCTGCGGCCTGCCGCTCAGCTCGAGGTCGAACCGGATCACGCCACGCCCTGACTCTTGGGCTTGCGAGGGCAGGCCGAAGCCGTGAATGCGTCGCGAAAGGCGAACCTCTGCGTCCTTGAGCTTGTCATCACAGGCATAACCCTGGACAACCGGGCGCAGTGCGGGCACACTCGGATCAATGCCTGCCGTCGCAAGCACAGAGAGGAGCCGCTGTGGCCACGCCCCGCCGTCGCGCCCGCACGGAACGCGGCGGTCTCGGCGACCACTTCGTGGACCGTCGGCACCGGCTCGGCCTCACCCAGTCCGAGCTCGCCGACCTCGCGGGGGTATCGCGCTCGAGCGTGCAGTCGCTCGAGTCCGGCCGCGCCACCGTGCAACTCGACCTCGTCGTGGCGATCGCCGACGCACTGGGCTGCGACCTGGAGCTCACCCCGCGCGGCGACCGGACCGGGTGAGCCCGGTGGTCGAACGCCTCGTCGCCGTCGACAGCGCCGACGTGTACAAGGGCGACCGTCTGGCCGGCCACCTCACCCGGGACGGTCACGACGTCGTGTTCCGATACGAGCCGGACTACCTCGACGATCCGGCCGCGCCCGCGCTCGCGTGGACGGTGCCCAAGACGGGGGAGGAGCTCCGCGCCGGCGGCGGCAGCGTCCCGCCGTTCTTCGCGGGTCTGCTGCCGGAGGGCATCCGGCTCCGCGGCGCCGTCGCCGCCACCAAGACCTCCGAGGACGACCACCTCACCATCCTCATGGCCGTGGGCGCGGACACCATCGGCGACGTGCGGGTGTTCCCCGCCGGCGCCCGGCCTCCGACGTCGACGCTTCTGCTCGACCCGGAGGCCGTCCGAAGCGAGGACCTGCACGAGCTGTTCGACCGGATCTCCGGCCACGAGTCCGTCGCTCTCGATCCCACCTCTCTGCCAGGGGTGCAGGCGAAGGTGTCGGCCCGGATGTACTCCGCTCCCGTCGCGACGGTGCAGGGTCCCGCCATCCTCAAACTCGCCCCGCCGCGCGGCTACCCGCGGCTGGTCGAGAACGAGCACTTCTTCATGGGTCTCGCGTCCGCCTGCGGTCTGGCCGTCGCCGGACACCAGCTCGTCTACGACCGCCGGGGCAATGCGGGACTGCTCGTCGCACGCTTCGACCGGTGGGTCGGCCCCGGCCACACCCTCCACCGCACCGCCCAGGAGGACGCCTGCCAGGTCCTCGGCGTCTACCCGGCCGCCAAGTACCGGCTGAAGACCGAACGGGTCGTCGAGGCGCTGGCCGGGGCGTGCGAGCGCGGCGGTGGATCGGCCCGCGTAGCCACCCTCGAGCTGCTGCGCCTGGTGGCCTACTCCTATGCCGTCGGCAACGGCGACCTGCACGGGAAGAACTTCTCGATCCGCCTCACCGAATCCGGGCTGTGGGCCGTCACCCCGGCCTACGACCTGCTGTGCACCCAGCCCTACCTCGGGTGGCGCGACCCGATGGCCCTCGACCTGTACGGCAAGGCGAACAAGCTCACCCGCCGCCACCTCGTCGAGTCCGGTGGCCGGCTGGGGGTACCCGAGCGTGCCGTCACCCGGATGCTCGACGGGATCCGGCGGGGGATCGCCGGGGGCCTGGACCGTCTCGCCGAGATCGGGTTCGGTGAGCGGGACACGGCGCGCCTGCGGGACCTGCTGGTCCGGCGCGCCGACGAACTCGGCTGATCCGGTCGTCGTACGACGGCCGGAGCCCCGGCCGGTAGAGTCCCCGGCGGGCGTCCCGCACGAGACCGCGGTCGCCAGTCGCGCATCGAAGAGGAGCACCGGGTCGTGTCGCTGTGGTCGACTGCACTGTCTCCCGGGATGCTCAGCGAGTACGTCTGGGTCGACCTGATGCCGTGGCTCGACCGGTACGGCTCGGCCCGCAACGCGCAACTGGCCGCCCTCGCGCCCGACGAGCGCTGGTGGGAACGCCGGTCCCCGGCGGAGACCGCCGCGTCCGCCGACGTCGTGGCGATCTGCGGGGAACTGGCCCGAATCTACGTCACCGAGCATCCCGACCTGGTGTTCTCCGCGGGCATCGCCGACACCGTCGACGTCCCCGTCGCCGCACTCGGTCTCGGCACCCGGGCCGCCGCGACCGTCGCGCGGCTGCCTCGCGCGGCGACCACCGCCGGTCTGCTCGGCTACACGCCCGCCGCCCTGTTCTCCGTGCGCGGCGCGGGCCCGGAGACCGTGCACCAGATCGTGCAGGCCGTCCTCGTCCTCGCCATCCTGCGGGATCCGGCGTCGCTGCGGGTGGCCACCGACGCCCCCACCCTTCCGCCCGCGCTGTCCCTGCTGCTCGACGACCTCGTCGCACTCGCGCGGTGGCGCGGGCTGCGCGCCGACCCGGACCGGCCGCTGGTGCGGGTCGAACTCGAGGACGGCGCTCCCGAGGAGATCCAGCAGGTCGCCGCGCGCATCGCCGCCCTGACCGCACGGGACCTGCCCCTGCCCGCGCCGCCGCGTGCCCTCGACGAGCTCGCCGCGTACGTGGCCGGGCTGGCCGCACCCGAGCGCGACGCGATCCGCCGCCGGGTGCTCGGCGACGAACCGCCGGACCCGGACGCTCCGTCGACCTTCGCGTTCGGCACCGCCGTCGGCGATCTGCTCGCGGCGCTGCGCGTCGACGTCCGTCCCGTCGCCACCCTCGAGCGGATCCTGGCGTCGCGACCGGAGCTGGCTCAGCCCGTCCCGGGGCTCGAGGTGCCGCTGTGGCGGGCTCTCGCGCGCCTCGACGATCGCTTCGAGGTGGTCGACGGGTGGGTCGCGGTCCCGGGTCTCGCCGAAGCCGAGCGCCGGACCCATGCACTGCTCGCCGAGTTCGAATCCCCGAACGGGGTCGTCGAACCCGCAGCCGTCGCCGTCGTGTGGAACCTGCCCGCCGCGGAATTCGCCGCGTGGCTGCGCCGGTGCGGAGTCCCGATGTTCGAGGGCCGCGCCCTGACGCGGCGGTCCGCGTTCGCCGATCACGCCGCCGCCGTGCTCGAGGTGATCGGGGATCCGCTCACGGCCGCGGAACTCGTCGACCGCATGGGCACCCCCGCCGGTCCCGCCGCCGTGATCGACGCGATGGGCGCCGACGAGCGGTTCTCGCTCGCCGAGGACGACCGGTGGGCGCTCACCGAATGGGAGACCGACGAGGAGAACGCGGTGCGCGGCCGCATCGCCCGGATCGTCGACGCCGACGGCGGAGCCGCGGACCTCGGCCGCGTCGTCGACCGGCTGGTCGAACGCTTCGGGGTGTCGCCGACCAGCGCCCGGATCTTCGCCGGCAGTGGTGACTTCGAGATCGTCGACGGCCGGGTGCGCCGACGCCGGCGCACCCACGTGAGCATCAAGCCCCCGCACCGCACCCGTCGTCTCTACCGTCTCGGGGACGTGTGGCGGCTGCGGGTCACCGCCACGCGGGACCACTTGCGCGGCGCCGATTTCCCGGTGCCGTCCGCGGTCGCGGGCGTCGTCGGCTGCGTCCCGGGACGCGAGGTCGCCCTGTCGTCCCGGCTGGGCACCCAGGTCGTGCGCTGGACGGGTGCGTCCCCGCATCTCGGCAGCGTGCGACGGTTCCTCGAGGATCTCGGAGTCGACGAGGGCAACGAGATGTTCCTCGAGTTCCACCCCGGCGGACGGTTCGACGTGCTGCCGCTGCGCACCGTCGCCGACAACGCCGAGCCGCTGCGCAAGGCACTGGCCCTCATCGGCCATTCGGCCCCGGAGATCGTGCCGGAGGACGGCGTCGCGCCGGCCTTCGCGGCCGCCGTCGGTCTGGGCGACGAGACCCGCCCGCGCCGGGTGCTCAGTGCCTACCGGGCCCGGCACGAGGCCGAAGTGACCGCATTGCTCGAGCAGGCGTGGGTGCGCGTGCCAAGCTGAGCGCATGCCGATCCGCAGACCCGAGCGTCCGCTGCTGGCGAACGACGCCGAACGCCTCGTCTGGGAGGCCCTCGTCCGGCAGCTCGGCGACGGGGACCTCATCGCCGCGGGCCTGCGCGTCACCGACCACCTCAAGGACCACGAGATCGACTTCGTCGTCGCGCTCGAGGGCCACGGCGTCGTGTGCCTCGAGGTCAAGGGCGGTCAGGTGTGGCACGACGGCTTCCAGTGGGTGCAGGCCCGGCAGGGCAAGGACCGCGAGATCGATCCGGTCCGGCAGGTGCTGCAGTCCTGCTACGCGCTGCGCCGCTACGTCGAGGCCGATCCTCGCTGGACGCAGGGCCGGCTGCGCTGGGACCACTTCGTCGTCCTGCCCCACACCGAGGTCCGCGCCGACTTCGCCCTGCCCGAGTGCCCTCGCTGGAAGGTGATCGACCGCAACGACCTCGGCAGCATCGCCGAACGGCTGCGCGCGGTGCTCGACAAACAGGAACTCGACCGGCCGGCCCTCACCGCCGACGGCGTCGACCGGTTCGCCGAGGTGCTCGCGGGCCGTGGCCTGCCGCAGCGCGACGTGGTCTCGCGCGCCGTCGCCAACGAGGATGCCGCGGACCGGCTCACCGAGCAGCAGGCCGTCATCCTCGACGCGACGCGCCTGCTCCGCCGTGTCGAGGTGCGCGGCGGCGCCGGCACCGGGAAGACGTTCCTCGCGCTCGAGCAGGCCCGGCGCCTCGCCGAGCAGCAGCAGCGGGTCGCGCTGATCTGCTATTCGCACGGCCTCGCGTCGTACCTGCAGCGGATCACCGCGACGTGGAACCGGAAGAAGCGGCCCGCCTACGTCGGCGAGTTCCACGCCCTCGGCCGGCTGTGGGGTGCGGCCGAAGGCCCCGACGAGGCGCTGCGCACCGCCGACACCGTGCGCTTCTGGGAACACGACCTGCCCGCTCAGATGACGGAACTGGCCCGGTCCCTGCCGGAGGGGCAGCGTTTCGACGCGGTCGTCGTCGACGAGGCGCAGGACTTCGCCGACGCCTGGTGGGATCCGATCACGGCCGCCCTGCGCGACGAGGAGACCAGCGGCATCTACGTGTTCACCGACGAGGCGCAGCGGGTGTTCGACCGGGAGGGCCGGCCCCCGGTGCCGCTGGTCCCGCTGGTGCTCGACCACAACCTGCGCAACACCCGGCAGATCGCGGGGACCTTCGGTCCGCTCGTCGGCCAGCGCATGCGGCTGCTCGGCGGGGAGGGACCCGATGTGCAGTTCGTCGCGTGCCGCGGCGACGAGGCGCTCGCCGTGGCCGACGACCGGATCGACGCCCTGCTCGACGAGGGCTGGCGGCCCGGCGACGTCGCGCTGCTCGCCACCGGCAGCCGGCACCCGGAGCAGGTGGCGCGGCAGGCCGAGGGCAACGCGGCGTACTGGGACAGTTTCTGGGACACCGAACAGGTCTTCTACGGACATGTCCTCGGCTTCAAGGGTCTCGAGCGCCGCGCGGTGGTGCTCGCGGTGAACGAGACGCAGCCGCAGGAGCGTTCGCGAGAGCGGCTGTACGTCGGGTTGTCCCGGGCCCGCGACCAGCTGGTGGTGTGCGGGGACCCGGACTTCGTCCGGCAGGTCGGCGGACCGGAACTGGCGGTCCGGCTGGGGCTGGGCCGATGAGCCTGCTGCGGGACTGGACGGTGTCGGCGACGGTGGGGGAGTTCGCCGGCTTCCTCGTTCCCGCCGTCGTCGGCGCGGTGCTGTTCGACAGCGCCGCCGCGTTGCCGGCGTTGATGGCCGCCGGCGTCGTCGAGGGCTCGGTGCTGGGATGGTCGCAGGCGCGGGTGCTGCGGCACCGGCTGCCGGCGATGTCGGTGCGGCGCTGGGTGCTGGGCACGGGCGTCGCCGCGGCGTGCGCCTACTTCCTGGGGATGTCGCCCTCGGCGTTCTACGAGACGTGGTCCGCGTGGCCGGAGGCGCTCCCGGTCGCGCTCGGAGTCGTCTTCGGCGTGGCGCTGCTGGCGTCGATCGGGTTCGCCCAGTGGCTCGAGCTGCGTCGGCACGTCCCCCGCGCGGGCCGCTGGATCGCGTGGACCGCCGCCGCGTGGCTGGCCGGCCTCACCGTGTTCCTCCTGGTGTGTACCCCGCTGTGGCAACCCGGTCAGCCGTGGTGGCTCGTCGCGGCGATCGGGGCGCTCGGCGGCCTGCTGATGGCGCTCGTCACCGCCCTCGTCACCGGCTACGGTATCCGTCAGCTGCTCACCGCGAAGGATCCTGCTGCGTCCGTCGCGCGCACGTAGCACCATGGAGCCATGACCGACGACGTGCACCCCGAGGAACCGGGTCCCGCCGACGACGCCGTCGCCCGCGCCCTGCGGGAGGCGATCGTCTCGGTGGAGGCCGCCGTCGCGCGCGTGCACGAGCTCTCCGCGGAGATCTTCGAGCTGGTCGGTGCGCCCGAGGGTGGCGACGCCGTCGACCACCACAATGCGCTGACCCGGGTGGCGGGGATCCTCGACGGCACCGGCCGGCTGCGCGGCGCCGACTGGGAATCGGTGCGCCGGCTCGGCGACGTCCTCGCCGATCGAGGCGAGCGGCTCCGCGCCCACGCCGGGCGGGTGCTCGACGGGCTCGCCGTCGACGCACCCGCGCAGGACCGGGTGGCCTGCCTGCAGCAGGCCGTGGAGACCGACCGGCTCGGGGAGACGGTGCAGCTGCTCGTCCTCGTCGAGGACTCGCTGAACCTGTGGCAGCGGCTGCGGCTCGAGCAGGTACGTGCCACCGAACCGGACCGGCTCGAGGACGCACGCGCGGCAATCGGCGCGTCGCTCGCCGGGCGGGTGGAGCGGGACGTTGCGCTGCTGCTGCGCGCCCGCGCGCGGCTGGCGAGCTACGCGGTGCACACGCCGTTCGAACTGGTGCGGTGGCTGTCGTCCGCCCGGGTGAAGCGGGACATCGCCCGGCTCCGCGCGGACCTGGACGATGTCGCCGCGGCGTTCGGCAGCGCCGCGCAGCGCGCTCTCGAGGCCGAGGACCCGGCGGTGGCCGAGAACCTGGCGGAGCTGGGCAATCCGGTCCGGGCCGTGGGCGGGGCCCTCGGCGAGAGTGCCCGCACCCTGGGTGACAGTGCCCGCACTCTGGGCGAGAGTGCCCGCACCTTGAGCGACAGTGCCCGCACCCTCGGCGGCCGGGCGGTCGGGGCGGGCACCACCGGGGTGGGCAAGCTGGGGCGGGGGTTGCACCGGGTTGCTGAGCCCCGCCGGCGGCCCGACGGCGACGTGCCGCTGACGGCCGCCCCCGACGCCTGAAATCCCTGGTGCCGGCCGCCCATATGATCGATCGATGAGCAGCGACCGGGCGCCGGCCTTCACCATGCGGCAACTGGTCGCCTTCGTTGCGGTCGCCGAGACCGGCACGATCAGCGCGGCCGCCGACCGGCTGCTGGTCTCGCAGTCGGCCGTGTCGCTGGCGGTCACCGAACTCGAGAAGGCCCTCTCGACACAGCTGTGCGTGCGCCGCCGCGCCCACGGCGTCCAGCTCACGCCGGCCGGGGAGTCGCTGCTGGCCCGGGCGCGGGCACTGCTGCAGCAGGCGAGCGAGATCGAGGACGAGATGCTCGGTGCGGGCGGCGAGCTCGCCGGCCGTCTCGCCGTCGGGTGCTACACGACGGTCGGGCCGACGATCCTGCCGCCGCTGCTGTCCGAGTTCACCGACCTGCATCCGCGGGTGTCGCTCGAGTTCCGGGAGGCGATGGCCGACGAGCTGGCCGAGCGGCTCGAAGGCGGGGCGCTGGACGCGGTGATCACCTACGACCTGGAGCTGCCGCCGGCGTGGCGCACCGCCACGCTGATGACGAGGCGACCGGCCCTGGTCGTCCCGGCGGGCCACCGGCTGGCGACGACGCCCGGCCCGGTGGAGCTGGCGGCGGTGCGGGACGAACCGATGGTGCTGCTCGATGCGGCCCCGGCGTCGACACACGCGCTGCAGGTGTGCGCGCGAGCCGGGTTCACGCCCCGGATCGAGTACCGGTCGGCGAACTACGAGACCGTGCGGGCGTACGTCGGACGGGGCCTGGGCTGGACGATCATGCTGCACCAGCCGCAGCTCAACCGCACCTACGGCGGACTGAAGATCGTGCTGTTGCCGATCGACGTCCCCGAACTCGATCCCGTGCGGCTGGTCATCGCCTGGCGCCCCGACGTGGTGCTCAGCCGGGTCGTGCGTGAGTTCATCACGTTCGCGACCGCTCGCGTGGGCCGGCTCTAACGGCACTGTCGGCCGCACGCGAGCGGGAGGATGTCGCGGCCACCGGGCGGTCTCTGCGCCATCCGTCGAGTGACGCCCACGGCAACCTCCCGCTGGACCCGTAAAGCTCCCGCTCGGACGGGGCCACGACCGGCAGGTCGGGGCAGAGCGCCCCTGCTTCCTGAGTTTTTCTCATATCGATCAGCAGATTCCTGTTCTTTTCTGAGGTTGTGACTGCGGACATACTGGGTTCCGACGCGCTGATCGGCAGCGCGCGGCCCGGGTCTTCTGTCCGGCGCCGACGACAAGCGCTGATTCACAACCACTTCGAGGAGATCGATCATGTCTGCCACGGACGCCCTGCACCCACCGGTCCTCTTCGCGCCGGAATACGAGGAATTCGCCCAGTGGGTCCGCGAGTTCGCGGCACCGCACGCCGAGAGCTACCTCGAACGCGCCCACCGCGAGGAGTTCCCGTGGGATCTCGCCGAGAAGATGGCCGCGCAGGGCCTGCTCGGGCTGGGCGTCTCCGAGGAGAACGGCGGCCAGGGCCGCATCGGCGAGGTGCTCACCAAGACCCACCTCGGCATCGCCCACGAGGAACTGGCCTACTCGAACTTCTACCTCACCCAGCTCGCCTACACGAACAACCTCACCGGCCCGCTGCTCGAACGCTTCCTCGCCCCCGAGGTCGCGAAGGACTGGGTGCGCGGCATCGTCGAGGGCCGGCACGTCGTCGCCCTCGGCCTGACCGAGCCGGGCAGCGGCTCGGACGCGATGGCCATGCGCGCCAAGGCGGAGAAGGTCGACGGCGGTTGGAAGCTCAACGGCGAGAAGACCTCCATCACCTTCGCCCCGCACGCCAAGGCGATGATCACGTTCGTCAAGGCCCGCGGCGCCACCCCGGAGGAATCCGGCGTCACCGCCTTCCTCGTGCCCCTCGACGCCGAGGGCGTGAGCATGCAGAAGTTCCCGGACGCCGGCTGGAAGCCGCTCGGCCGGGCCGGGGTGTTCCTCGACGACGTGTTCGTCCCGGACGAGTACGTCATCGGTGGTGTCGGCAACGGATTCCGGCTCGTCATGAGCGAATTCGACTACACCCGCTCGGTCATCGGCCTGATGTCGACCGGCGTCGCCCGCAAGGCCCTCGACATCACCATCGACTACGTCAAGTCCCGCAAGGCATTCGGCAAGCCGGTGTCCTCGTTCCAGGGCGTGTCCTTCCCGATCGCCGAGAACGCCACCAAGCTCGAGGCGGCCCGCTGGCTCACCTACCGCGCCCTCTCGCTCGCCGACGCCGGCAAGCCTTTCACCAAGGAGGCCGCGATGACCAAGCTCTACGCCACCGAGGTTTCGCTGCAGACCATCCGGGACTGCATCGTCGCCCACGGCCACAGCGGCTTCGCCGAGGAGCTGCCGCTGCAGGCCATGCTGCGCGACGTCTCCGGCCTCGAGATCGGCGAGGGCACCCCGCAGATCCAGAAGGTCGTCATCGGCCGCGCGCTGCTCGGGCGGGAGGCCACCGCATGAACACCGCTGCCCGCCGCGCCCTCGACGGGGTGCGGGTCGTCGACCTGACCCAGGCTCTGGCCGGCCCGTTCTGCACGTCGCTGCTCGCCGACCAGGGCGCCGACGTGATCAAGGTGGAGCCGCCGCGTGGCGACTTCCTCCGCTACGCCGGCCCGTTCGCCTCCGACGACGAACCCCGCGACTACGGCGGGGTGTTCCAGTCCGCCAACCGCAACAAGCGGTCGCTCGTGCTGGACCTGAAGAAGCCCGAGGCGCGCGAGGTGCTGCTGCGCCTGATCGACGACGCCGACATCGTCGTCGAGAACTTCAGCGCCGGGGTCATGGACCGCTTCGGTCTCGACTACGACACCCTCGCGGCCCGCAATCCCCGCCTGGTCTACGCCTCGATCCGCGGCTTCGGCGACAAGACGGGCGGGCACAGCCCCTACCGGGACTGGCCGGCGTTCGACATCGTCGCGCAGGCCATGGGCGGTCTCATGTCCATCACCGGCACCGACGCCGCGCACCCCGTCCGAGTGGGATCCGGTGTGGGAGACACCGTTCCGGGACTGTTTGCCGCGTTCGGGATCCTCGCCGCGCTGCGGGACGCCGAACGCACCGGGCAGGGCCAGTACGTCGACGTCGCCATGGCCGACGCCGTGCTCGCGGTCTCCGAGGTCGTGGTCAACACCTACGGCCACACCGGTCAGGTGCCCGGCCCGCTCGGCAACCAGCTGCAGGGCTTCGCGCCGTTCGACACGGTGCAGGCGAAGGACGGGGTCGTCGCGCTCGGCGCTCCGCACAATCCGCAGTGGGCCAAGCTCGCCGCCGTCATGGGTCAGCCGGAACTCGTCGACGACCCCCGGTTCGCCACCGACCACGACCGGTGGCTCAACCGCGAGGCCGTCTACGAGGTGGTCAACGCCTGGACCCGCACCCACACCGTCGCCGAGCTCGTCGAGGTGCTCGGCGGGAAGGTGCCGCTCGGCCCGATCCTCGACGCCGCGGACATCTTCGCGGACCCCCACTTCCGGGCCCGCGACATGCTGCCGACCGTCACGCACCCGCACAACGGCCGCGCGGTCACCGTCCCCGGCATCCCCACCAAGCTCTCCAACACTCCCGGCACGGTCGAGCGCCGCGCCCCGCTCGTCGGCGAGCACACCGTCGAGATCCTCCGCGAGGCCGGTCTCGACACCGCAGAACTCACGGCTCTGGCCGACGCCGGCGCCACCGTCATTCCTTCGTCCGTTCAGGAGCACGTCGCATGATCATCACCAAGGTCGAACTGATCCCGGTCTCCACCCCGCTCGTCAAGCCGTTCATCATGCCGGGAACCCGGATCACCCACATCCATTCCGTCGTGCTGAAGCTGCACACCGACGAGGGGATCGTCGGCTACGGCGACAGCGGCGACACCTCCACCTGGTACCGGGGCGAGACCCAGGAATCGATGACGGCGATGATCGCGAACCACATCGCCCCGGCGTTCCTGATCGGCCAGGACCCGCTCAACATCGAGAAGATCGTCGGGCAGATGGACACTTTCGTCCGCGACAACAACCAGGCCAAGGCGCTCGTCGACTTCGCGCTGCACGACCTCAAGGGCAAGGCCCTGGGCGTGCCGGTGTACCAGCTGCTCGGCGGCAAGAACGCCGAGGCCTCCGTGCAGGGCTGGGTCGCGTCCGCCGGACCGGTCGACCAGGTGGTCGCCGAGGCCGTCCAGGCCCACGAGAACGGTTTCTGCCTGATCAAGCTCAAGTCCGACGGCAACTCCGACCACGACGTGGACAATGTCCGCGAGGTCCGGGCGGCCCTCGGCGACTCGGCGCGGATCGTGGTCGACGCCAACGGATTCTGGAACTACGACCAGGCCCTGAAGACGATGCGCCGGCTCGACCGGTACGGCATGGAGTGCATCGAGCAGCCCGTCCCGCACTGGGACATCGAGGGCATGGCGCGCCTGCGCACCCGCATCGACACGCCGATCTTCGCCGACGAGTCCGCGCAGGAGCTGCACAACATCCGGGAGATCATCGAACGTCGCGCCGCCGACGGGTTGTTCATCAAGATGCAGAAGGCCGGTGGTCTGCTCAAGGCGCAGCGCTGGCTGACGATGGCCCGCCTCGCCGACATGGCCGTCATGAGCGGGTGCATGATCGGCTCCGGCCTCGAGGCCAGCCCGTCGGCGCACCTGATGGTTGCGAACAACTGGGCGTCGCAGTTCACCCATGAGAACCTCGGCCCGCTGATCATCAACAACCAGTGGGAGAACGCCGAGCAGACGATCACGCAGGACATCGCCCTGAACGTCCCGGTCTTCGCCGACGGCAAGCTCTACCCGAACGAGGGGCCGGGCTTCGGGATCGAGCTGAACGAGGAGTTCATCGCCACCCACATCACCGAGGGCAAGCAGACCGTCACCGTCGGCGAACTCGTCGGCGTCTAGACGGCAACGGACCCCGGCCGGCGGCCGTCTCGTGCCGCCGGCCGCGCCACCACCCGTAGGAGAAGATCACGATGACCGAATCCCGACAGGGCCCCCTGGCCGGACTGAAGGTCGTGGAACTGGCGGGACTCGGTCCGGCGCCGTTCGCCGCGATGTTCCTCGCCGACCAGGGCGCCGACGTCGTGCGCGTCGAGCGCACCGGAGCCGGGTTCACCATGCCCATCGACCCGCGGCTGGACACCCTCCAACGCGGCAAACGGATGATCGCCGCCGACCTGAAGGACCCCGACGGGCTCGCCACCGTGCTCGCGCTGGTCGAGAAGGCCGACGTGCTCATCGAGGGCTACCGGCCCGGCGTCACCGAACGGCTGGGTCTGGGCCCCGAGGACTGCTGGGCCCGCAACCCGGAACTGGTCTACGGCCGGATGACCGGCTGGGGGCAGGACGGGCCGCTCGCACAGCGTGCCGGGCACGACCCCACCTATCAGGCCCTGGTCGGATCGCTGCACGCGATCGGCCGGGCCGGGGGACCGCCGCAGCTCCCGCTCAGTCTGGTCGGTGACTTCGGAGGCGGCGCAATGTATCTCGTGTCCGGCATTCTCGCCGCCCTGTGGGAGGCGCAGCGCTCCGGGCGCGGTCAGGTCGTCGATGCCGCGATCGTCGACGGCGTCGCGCACCTGATGGCCAACCCGTACTCGATGCTCGCCGGGGACGCGTGGAACGACGAGCGCGGCACCAACCTCATCGACTCCGGGGCACCGTTCGTCGACGTGTACGAGACCTCCGACGGCGGGCACGTCGCGGTCGCGGCCCTCGAACCACCGTTCTACGCGCAGCTTCTCGCGGGACTCGGCCTCGACGCGGACGACGCGCTGCCGGGGCAGTGGGACCGTCGGCGCTGGCCGGAACTGCGCGCGCGGATCGCCGGCGTGTTCGCCACCCGCCCCCGTGACGAGTGGGCGGCGATCTTCCGGGACACCGATGCGTGCGTCGCGCCGATCCTCTCGATGAGCGAGGCGCCCGCGGACGCCCACCTCACCGCCCGGGGCACCTTCCTGTACCGGGACGGTCACCCCGAACCTGCTCCGGCGCCCCGCTTCTCGCGTACACCGGCGGGCCGGCCCACGGCCCCGCCCGTGCCCGGGCAGGACGATCCGGACGAGATCCTGCGCACGTGGGGCGTTCTCGGCGCGGCCGTGCCGCACCACTGACCTGCTGCGCTGTCCGCGGGCGGCGACCGGCTCCGGCGCCGCCCGCGGTCCCACATGCCGCCATTGTTGAGCAGACCTGTGGAATATCACCGGCTAATTCTGCTTTTCACGCGAATGTGACGTGACCCATACTTCAGGGGCCGAACGGAGGGCCCACTCCACAGAGCGAGCGCCCAGCCCGCACCGCGCGGCCCGCACTGTCCGGCCGTCTCGGCCGTCCCTTCACCCGATCGCGCTCGCCGCGACCCGCTTCGCCCGCCGGCCGGTCCGGCACCCGTACACAAGGAGTTCGTGATGGCACTTCTCGACGAATCCATCTGGCAGGGAAAGATCTTCACCGGGGACTGGACCCCCGGCGGGGCCGGTGAGATCAAGGTCGTCGAACCGGCGACCGGCGCGACGCTCGGCAGCGTCGGCCTCGCCGACGAGGGTGACCTCGGGCGCGCCGTCGACCGTGCCGTCGCGGCCCAGCGCGACTGGGCGGCCCGCCCGCACACCGAGCGTGCCGCGGTCATGCGCCGCGCCGGCGACCTGTGGCAGCAGCACGCCGACGAGATCGAGCGCTGGATCATGCGCGAGTCCGGGTCCCTGCGTCCCAAGGCGCAGCTCGAGACGCACGTCGCGGCGCAGGAGTGCTACGAGGGTGCCGCTCTGCCCTCCCATGCGCTCGGCGAGATCCTGCCCAGCGAGGCGCCGCGCCTGAGCATGTCGAAGCGGGTCCCGGTCGGGGTCGTCGGGGTCATCGCGCCGTTCAACTTCCCGTTGATCCTCGCGATCCGTTCCGTCGCACCGGCGCTGGCCCTCGGCAACGCCGTGATCCTCAAGCCCGACCCGCGTACCGCGGTCTGCGGCGGCGTGGCCCTCGCCCGCATCTTCGAGCAGGCGGGTCTGCCGGCCGGGGTGCTGTCCGTGCTGCCCGCCGGCGCGGACGTCGGCGCCGCCCTCGTCGACGACCCGCGGGTGCCGGTGATCTCCTTCACCGGCTCCACCCCGGCCGGCCGGGCCGTCGGCGCCGCCGCCTCCCGCAACCTCAAGAAGGTCCACCTCGAACTCGGCGGCAACTCCGCGATCGTCGTCCTCGACGACGCCGACCTCGCCGCCACCGTCTCGGCCGGTGCCGCCGGATCCTTCCTGCACCAGGGCCAGGTGTGCATGACCACCGGCCGGCACATCGTGCACGAGTCCGTCTACGACGAGTACGTCGCCCGGCTCGCCGCCAAGGCCGAGGCGCTGCCCGTCGGCGACCCCGTCACCGAGCAGGTCGCGCTCGGCCCGATCATCGACCGGGGCCAGCTCGAGAAGATCCACGCCCTGGTCACCGCGTCGGTCGACGCCGGCGCCCGGCTCGTCGCCGGCGGCACCTACGAGGGCCTGTTCTACCGGCCCACCGTCCTCACCGACGTCCCCGCCGACGCGCCCGCCTACGCCCAGGAGGTGTTCGGACCCGTCGCTCCCGTCGTGAAGTTCTCGACCCTCGACGAGGCGGTGGCGCTGGCCACCGACACCGAGTACGGGCTCTCGCTCGGCATCTTCACCCGCGACGTCGGCAAGGGCCTCGCGCTCGCGGACCGGATCCCCACCGGCATCGCCCACATCAACGACCAGACCGTCGGCGACGAAGCCAACATCCCCTTCGGCGGTCTCGGCGCCTCCGGCAACGGGGCCCGCTTCGGCGGTGCCGCCAACAGCATCGAGGCGTTCACCGAGTCGCGCTGGATCACCGTCAGCCGCGACGTGCCCGCCTACCCCTTCTGAGCGGCCCCGCCGACCGGATCTAGCATCGTCCTCGCAAAGTAAGGACCCACCATGACCCTCGCAGACCCAGAACGCACGGCCGTCGCCGCACCGGCGGAGCGGAACAAGGACATCCGTCGCGTCGTCTTCTCGAGCTACCTCGGGAGCACCGTCGAGTTCTACGACTTCATCCTCTATGCGACCGCCTCCGCGCTCGTGTTCGGCCCGGTGTTCTTCGCGAACCTCAGCCCCGGCCTCGCGCTGATCGCCTCGTACGCGACGTTCGCCATCGGGTACCTGTCCCGTCCGCTCGGCGGCATCGTCTTCGGTCACTTCGGCGACCGCGTCGGCCGCAAGAAGATGCTGATGCTGTCGATGACGATCATGGGCGTCGCCTCGTTCCTCATCGGCCTCGTCCCGGCGATCCCCACCTGGGGCGCGGTGATGCTGATCGTGCTGCGCGCTGTGCAGGGCATCGCGATCGGCGGCGAATGGGGCGGGGCGGCCCTGATGTCGCTCGAACACGTCAAGGGCCGCAACCGCGGTTTCGCGGCGGCGTTCACCAACGCCGGTGGACCCACCGGTGCCGTGCTCGGCACCGTCGCCCTCTCGCTCGCCGCCCAGCTGCCGGAGGACGACTTCCTCTCGTGGGGCTGGCGCGTCCCGTTCCTGTTCTCCGCGGTCCTGCTCGCCGTCGGCCTGTTCGTCCGGGCCCGCATCGCCGAGAGCCCGGTCTTCGAGGAGGCACTGCGCGCCGCCGAGGAGAAGAAGTCCCGGACCAAGGAACCCATTCCGCTGCTGACGATCGTGCGGGCCCCCCGCACCCTGATCCTCGCGGGACTGGTGTGCACCGCGCCGTTCGTGATCCAGGCGCTGTTCTCGACGTTCGTGATCAGCTACGCCGCCGAGAACGGTGTGTCGCGCTCGGCCGGCCTCAACGCCTTCGCGATCTGCCAGTTCGTCGCGATCTTCGGCATCCTCGGCGCCGCCCGGCTGTCGGACATCTACGGGCGCAAGCCCGTCATGATGACCGGCTTCGTCGGCATGGTCGTCCTGGCGTGGCCGCTGTTCCAGCTCGCCTCGTCCGGCAACTTCCTGCTGGTCGTGCTGGCCTTCGTGATCGCCTGCTCGGTCCTGCAGTCGCTGACGTTCGGTCCCATGCCGGCGTTCCTCGCCGAGCAGTTCGGCACCCGCGCCCGCTACACCGGTGCGTCGCTCGGCTACCAGATCGGCAGCCTGCTCGGCGCCGGCTTCACCCCGGTCATCGTCGCCTCGCTGTACGCCGGTTCCGGCTCCGTCGGCAGCGTGGTCGTCTATCTGGTCGCCGGGTGCGCCCTCAGCGCCGTGGTCCTGGCGCTGTTCGTCAAGGAGAGCAAGGACGTCGACCTGACCGCCTGATCCGCGTCACCGGTGGGGCCGGGCACCGCACAGGTGCCCGGCCCCACCGCGCTCGGTCGATCCCGGGCGGGACGTGGCGCTGCTGCGCGCCCACCTGAGCGCCGCGACGGGCGCGAGCGGGAGGTTGTCGCGACCACCGGGCTGTCGCTGTGCCATTCGTCGAGTGGCACCGGCGACAACCTCCCGCTGGGGACGAGAAGCTCCCGCTCGATACCGTGGCCTGCATGACCCGGCCCGACGCGGTTCCCACCTTCACCATGCGCCAGCTGGCGGCGTTCGTCGCCGTCGCCGAGACGGGAACGATCAGCGGCGCCGCCGAGCGGCTGCACCTGTCGCAGTCCGCGCTGTCCGCGGCGCTCACCGACCTCGAGAAATCCCTCCAGACGCAACTGGCCGTGCGACGGCGGGCGCGGGGCGTGCAGCTCACGGCGATGGGGGAGGCGGTGCTCGCCCGCGCCCGCGTGCTGCTCCACCAGGCGAGCGAACTGCAGGCCGACGCGGTGGGCGCGGGCGGCAGCGTGGCCGGACCCGTCGCCATCGGGTGCTATCCCGCCCTCGGGCCGACCGTGCTGCCCGGGCTGCTCGCCGGATTCACCCAGCGCTTCCCGCGGGCGCGGGTCGAGTTCCGGGAGGACACCCAGAACCGGCTGCGCACCCAGCTCGACAACGGCGAGCTCGACCTCGCGATCGTCTACGACCTCGAGCTGTCCGTGGAATGGCGCAAGGCGACCCTGATGACGCGCGAGCCGATGGTGCTGCTCGGCCCGGACCACCGTCTCGCCGGCGGGAACGGTCCGGTGCGGCTGGCCGACCTGCGCGACGACCCGATGGTGCTGCTCGACGCGCCGCCCAGCAGCAACCACGCGATGGAGGTGTGCCGGGGCGCCGGGTTCGCGCCGCGCGTCGCCTACCGCACCTCCAACTACGAGACGGCGCGAGCCTTCGTCGGCCGTGGCCTCGGGTGGACCCTGTTGTTGCAGCGGCCCCCGCTCGACGTGACGTACGAGAATCTCCCGCTCGTCGTCCGGCCGCTCGTCGACCCGGTTCCGGATTCGGTCGACGTGGTCGTCGCGTGGCATCAGGATTCGATGCTCAGCCGGGTGACACGAGCATTCATTCACTTCGCCTCCACCGGTGGGACACCGAGTGCACGGCCCTGAAGTGCGGTTATCCCGAGTACCACGGATTTTCCGGGGAAACAGCGCGAATAGTTGAGCTTTTCAACGGCTTGTGATGGGGGTCATGCTTGCCGGGTCCGCCGTGACGCGGGCCGCATCGTGAAAGGCAAGCACCCATGACGATCACCGCACCGGCGCCCTCGCCGGAGGTACTGCAGCGCAAGGCCCGCAAGGCCGCGCTCGGCAGCTTCGTCGGCACCGCGATCGAGTGGTACGACTTCTTCATCTACGGCACCGCCGCGGCCCTCGTGCTCGGGCCGCAGTTCTTCCCCGGAACCTCCGAACTGGCCGGCACCCTCGCCGCCTTCGCGACCCTCGCCGTCGGCTTCGTGGCCCGGCCCATCGGCGGCATCGTCATGGGTCACTTCGGTGATCGCGTCGGCCGCAAGTCGATGCTCGTCACCTCGCTGCTGCTGATGGGCTTCGCGACCGTCGCCATCGGCCTGCTGCCCAACTACGCCGCGATCGGCGTCGCCGCCCCGGTCCTGCTGGTGGCCCTGCGTTTCGTCCAGGGCCTCGGCGTCGGCGGCGAATGGGGCGGCGCGGTCCTCGTCGCCACCGAGAACGCCCCGCGCGGCAAGCGCGGCCTCTACGGCGCCGCGCCCCAGATCGGCGTCCCCGCCGGCGTCCTCCTCGCCAATCTCGTCTTCCTGCCGCTGACTACCGTCCTCGACGACGCCGCCTTCGCGGCCTGGGGCTGGCGCGTGCCGTTCCTGCTCAGCGCCGTCCTCGTCGTCGTCGCCATGTGGATCCGGCTCGGGCTCGAGGAGAGCGCCGACTTCGAGGCCAGCCGCGATGCGGCCGGTGAGGTCAAGCTCCCGCTCGCCGAGGTCCTCGCCAAGCACTGGAAGACCGTGTTGCTCGCCGGCGGCACCTTCGTCGCCACCAACGGCATCGCCTACGCCTACATGGTCTACGTCCTCAAGTACGGCGAGGCGGAGCTGGGCTTCGGCAAGTCCACGATGCTGTTCCTGCTCATCGCCTCGTGCCCGTTCTGGATGGCCGGCATGGCGATCAGCGCCTACAAGTCCGACATCATCGGCCGGCGCCGCGTCTACATCATCAGCTCGAGCGCCCTCGTGATCGTCGCAGCCCTGTTCTTCCCGCTGATGGACACCGCGATGCTGCCCGTGATGCTCGTCGCGATGATCGCCCTCGGCTTCGTCCTCGGGGCCTGCGCCGGACCCCAGTCCGCCCTGTTCGCCGAATTGTTCCCCGCCCACATCCGCTACAGCGGCGCGTCGCTCGGCTACCAGATCGGGGCGATCCTCGGCGGCGGTCTCGCCCCCATCGTGGCGACCTCCCTCTTCGCGGCCTTCGGCACCTCGCTCGCCGTCACCGCGTACTTCGTGCTGATCGCGCTCGTCAGCCTGGTCAGCATCCTTCTTCTCCGTCACCCCCACGACCCGGCGGTCGCGGTGGCGCAATCCCGTCGGTCCGAGCAGGAAGTGGCCTGAGACATGTCGACCTACTACCAGCCCCGCAAGTACCCTGCCTCCGACTTCGCGTCGATGCAGCCCGACGCCGAGGCGCTGCCCGTGGTCGTCGTCGGCGCCGGACCCGTCGGCATGGCCGTCGCCCTCGGCCTGGCCCAGCGCGGCATCCCCGTGACGATCCTCGAGGCGGCAGACCAGGTCTCCTTCGGCAGCCGCGCCATCTGCATCTCCCGGCACAGCCTCGAGGCCGCCGCACGCCTCGGCTTCGGCGCCGAACTCGAGAAGATCGTCCTGCCCTGGGTCGGCGGCCGCAGCTTCTACCGCGACCAGCAGGTGCTGCACTTCCGGATGCCGCAGCGTGAGTTCGACGTGCGACCGCCGATGATCAACGTCTCGCAGTCCGAGTACGAGCAGATCGTCGTCGACACCATCGAGCAGAACCCGCTGATCACCCTGCACTGGCAGGCGAGCATCGCCGGCATCCTGCGGGACGACGACCAGGTGACCCTGGAGGTCGACACTGCCTTCGGCAAGCGCCACCTGCGGGCCGCGTGGGTCGTCGCCGCCGACGGTGGCCGCAGCCGCATGCGAGAACTCGCCGGTCTGCGACTCGAGGGCACCAACTACGAGGGCCGCTACGTCATCGCCGACATCCACTGGGAGTCGGAGCTGCCCGCCGAGCGCATGGTCTGGTTCGATCCGCCGAGCAACCCCGGCTCGACGATCATCATGCACAAGCAGCCGAAGAACATCTGGCGCATCGACTACCAGCTCGATCCGTCCGAGGACGCGGAGATCGAGACCCGGGAGGACGCCATCCGGGCCCGCATCACCAAGCACCTGGACTGGCTGCAGAACGACCTGCCCTGGACGCTCGAGTGGCACGGGTTCTACAGCGCCCGCGCCCTCGCGCTGCGCGAGTTCACCCACGACCGCATCCTCTTCGCCGGCGACGCCGCGCACCTCGTGCCGATCTTCGGCGTGCGCGGCCTGAACTCCGGCATGGAGGACGCCGAGACGCTGGCCTGGCAGCTCGCCGCCGTCGTCCACGGCAACGCCGATCGCGCGCTGCTGCAGGCGTACTCGATCGAGCGGCACGACGCCTGGGAGCAGAACGTCGCGAACGCCGGCAAGTCCACCCTCATCATGTCCCCGGGAACCCACGGCTACCGCACCACCCGCGACGCCGTGCTCGCCCTCGCCGTGAACCGTCCCGAATTCGGGGAACTGATCAACCCGCGCCAGTCCAGCGCCACCCACGCCCGGCTGTCGCCGCTGACCTGGCCCGTCGCGGAGGGCCTGACCGGGGTCCTGCCCGGTGACCCCGTCGAGGACCGCCGCGTGCGGGTCGCCGCCGCCGGCGGCAGCATCGAGTCGTCGCTCAACGCAGTGCGCGGCAACGGTTTCGCGGTCGTGGGCTTCGGTCTCGACGCTGCCGGCAGCGCCGCGCTCTCCGCGGCCGCGGCCGACCTCGCCGCCGCGCTGGCGCCGGAGAGTGTGCGGGCCGTCGTCGTCGGCGCCGACAGTTCCGGTGCCGACGAGGTCACGGTGCTCGACGCGCCCGACCTGGCCGAAGCGCTCGGTGCGACCGGGGGTGAGGCGTTCGTGATCCGGCCAGACGGGCTGCTGCTGTGCCGGGTGCCGGTGGGTGAGTTGTCCGGCGTGGCCGCTGCGCTCCGCGCCGGCACGGCCCCCGAGGGGCCGGCGGTCCCCGCGCGGCCTGCGCAGATCCTCACCGAGGACGAGCAGCGCCGTGAGAACGTCTGGCTCGGCCTGTCCGACGCGCTCGACCAGGTCGATCCGTCCGACCGGGAAGGCTTCCTGGTGCGGCTCGCGTTGCAGCTCGGGTCGCAGGCCGGTCACCGCGAGTTCGAAGAAGCCATCGCAGCGGCGACCGACACGTCGCCGGTGTCCACCCGGGAACTGGCGCCACAGGCCTGATTCCGTCCGGCGACGGCGCCGGCGTCCGGCGATCCCGGGCGTCGGCGCCGTCGTGTCTCCCCGGCACCCACTACGCCGCCGCGTCTTCAGGCACCCACCGAGGCGCCGAGCATGGGCCACGCGCGGTGCAGGTCCTGCTGCCAGTAGCCCCAGGAATGGGTACCTACGGGCCGGAAGTCGACGGTGGCCGGGATGCCGAGCTCGGCGAGGCGGCGGGCCAGCTGGTGCGTGCACTCGTTGGTGGCGGCCTCGATGATGCCTCCGACGACGACCTGTTCGGCGAGGTTCGCCGGGTCGCCGCCGACGTTCGGATGATCGAGCCGGTCGTACGGACCGGGCAGCCCGGTGCCGTTGGACAGGTAGATCTGCGTTCCGCGCAGCTTCTCGGCGTGGACGTACGGATCGTTCGCCATCCAGGCGGGATCGCCCTCGGGCCCCCACATGTTGTCGGTGTCGCCTCCGCCGCGCACCTCGACGACGAGCTCGACGTAGGTCCGGCCGGGACGGGTGCTGGTCTGGGCGCAGCCGCTGAAGGCACCGACCCCGCGGTACAACCCCGGCGCCGACTGCGCGAGACTCAGGACCGAAGTGCCCGACATCGACAGGCCCGCAATGGCATTGGCTCCGGTAGTGCCGAGAGTCGCGTCGACGATCGGCGGCAGTTCCCGGGTCAGGAAGGTCGTCCACTTGTTCCGGCCGAGGACAGGATCGTCCTGCTTCCAGTCGGTGTAGTAGCTGAACGCGCCGTCGAGCGGCAGCACGACGTTGACGTCCTTGTCGGCGAAGAAGTCGGCGACGTCCGTGCGGTCGAGCCAGGTGAGGGTGCCGCCGTCGCCGCCGCCTGCACCGGCGAGCAGATACAGGACCGGGCGTGGGGCACCGGTGTCCCGCGGCGTCAGCACGGCCACCGGGATCACGCGCTGCATCGACGCCGAGTACACGAACAGGGTGCGCTGCCGGGCGCCGTGCTCCTCGACCCGCTGGATGTACGAGCCACCGGGACCGGGCTGGGCGATCGCCGGTGCGCCGACGAGGAGGGCGGCCCCGATCAGGGCGGCCGAGAGCGCCGCGGTCGTTCGCGAGCGGGACGATCGCGCACGGCGCATGAGAGTCACCTTCGAGGGTCGGCAGGTCCCGGATCTTCGATGCTACGGCGAGAGATGCTGCGACGGGAAAGGGTCCGCACGGGGCATGTGCGGACCCTCGATTCTCCGACGATCAGCTACCGAGACTGTCGAGCAGTCGCGCCAGGATTTCCCCGAGGTCGAGGGAGCCGAGCAATTCCAGAATTTGCGCTGACATGCGAGCCCTTTCGTTCGATGTGCGGGTGTCCTTCCATGTGTAACACGGGGCCCGGGAGTGTCGCAGGTGTACGAGGATACCGATCAACCTGTTTTGCTGACGGTCGGGTATCGTCGCTGTTCAGGGCCGTCTGAAGGAGAAATATAATTCTCTCGCAGCGTCGCGGACGAGGTGCCGGAGAATTGCCGAAATGTTCTGTTCGCGTGAAATACGAGGTCGATCGGAAATGTGATTTTCGGCCCTACAGTCCGTCGATGTTCCGGATGATCCGCGCGGCGAAGGCATCGATGTCGGCCCAGTCCCGGTGATCGCCGTACCGGCCGCCGGCCAGGCGGAACACCACCCGGCCCACGATCCCCGGCCACTGCTCCGGCTCGATCGCGCCGGCGAACGCCCGGTATTCGCGCACGTTCGCCGTCGCCCGCAGCGTGGCCGCCACCTTCGGTTCCTTCATTTTCGGTCGCACCCAGCGGGCGAGGCGCGCGGAGATCATGGCGCTCGTCGTGCCGACGGTCTGCACCGAGAACAACCACGCGGGTTTGCCCGCGAGGTGCGCGCGATGCAGATCCGCGAAACGGGCGGCGGGTGCGAGCCACTGCCCGTTGTGTACCGAGCTGCCGAGCACGACGGCGGCATGGGCCGACGGATCGACCGGCCCGGCGAGATCGCACAGGTCCGCCTCGTGCCCGGCCTCGGTGAGCCGCTGCGCGATCCGTTCTGCCACGCCGCGCGTCGCCCCGTACGCCGTCGTGTACGCGACCAGTACCTTCACGTGCGCTCCCTCCGCCGGCCTGTCCCGATGATCATCCGGCCGCGCCGGACCTGCCGATTATCCGGCCGCGACGGAAGGCGGCTGCCACGTCTCGGGGAAGCCCGGCGCGTCGGGCGTGTCGAGAAAGCTCGACGCGTCCCGCACCCACCGGTCGCCGGACATCACGCCCAGGTGGCCCACCCCGGGCCGGACGACGGCTCGTCCCCGCGGCACGGCGGCCGCCACCTCCCGGAACAGGTCGGCGCCGTAGAACCCGTCCCGGTCACCGCCGAGCACCAGCACCGGACATGTCACCTCGCCGAGCCGGGCGGTCACGTCGAAGCGGTCCTCGGCGTCGACGACGACGAGGAAATCGTCGTATCCGTGCCGGGCGCCCGACGGTTCGAGCAGCCATCCCAGTACCCACAGCAGCCGGCGCGACCACGGTCGCGCGCCCGTCGTCGCCGCGAGCGCCGCCATCGCCCGTCGCGGGTGCCCCGCCCGCACGGCCGCCGCGACCCGTCGCTGGACGTCGCGGCCGGGGCCGAGGTGGGCCGCCGAGACCACGAGCACCAGCCGGCGCACCAGCTGCGGATGGTCGAGAGCCAGCTGGAGCGCGACGCTGCCGCCGGTCGAGACGCCGAGCACATCGACCGGACCGGGAAAGCGGCCGGGCATCGCCACCGCGTAGTCGTGGGCGAGATCGGCCATGGCGGTCCCCGGCGGCAGGCCCGGCCGGCGGTTCACCCACCACACCCGCCGCGTCGTCGTCCAGGGCGCGATCTGCGCGAGCTGGGTGCGGCGGTCGAAGCCGCGGGGCTGCCGGTGGTGAGTGGACAAGCCGGGCATGAACAGCAGCGGCGGTCCCGTCCCGGCGCACAGGTAGGGCATGCCCGAGTCCCAGGTGCCCTCCTGCGCTGCGATCACGCCAGCGCCCGGACGATGCTCCGCGCCCAGTCCTCGATCTCCGGCCAGTCCCGGAAATCTCCTTCGGGCAGCAGTTTCCGGCCGGCGGGAAGCTTGCGCATTACCCGCGCCCCGACTCCGAGCGTCTTCGGGTCGAGCGCGCCGAAGAACACGTGATGCTCGCGGGGCGCGATCGCATCCGTCAGCTCCGGCAGTTCCCGCGGGGCCGCGCTCTCCCGCACGTTCTGTCCCTGCTCGTCGACCTCCTCGGTGCCGAGCGGTCCGCTGGTGAACAGCCAGACCGGCCGGGCGACGAGCCCGTCGCGATGCTCCCGGACGAACGCGCTCGCCGCTTTCTCCCAGTGCCCCAGGTACGCGGAGCTGCCGACGACGCAGGCGTCGTAGTCGTCCACCGATGTCGCCGCCGGCAGTTCTACCGTGTCCGCCGTGTGCCCCTCCGCCCGGATCACCTCGGCGATCCGCTCCGCGATCCCGGCGGTGGCGCCGTGGCGGCTGGCGTACGCAACGAGAACCTTCATGGCGGTGCCCCTGTCGTCGAGCGATACTGCCGACCGTTTCCACGATCGGCCTCGCCCGCGGTGCCCGTCAAGAGGATCTCAGCCGAGGGCGTCGAGGACGTCCTCGATCGGGGTGTCTCCATTGTCGAACTCGATCGTGCGTCGCACCGTCGCGGGCCGGTGGAGCACCGCGGCCGCGACCGCCGCCACGTCCGCCCGCGAGACCTGTCCCTTGCCGGCGTCCGGGCCGGTCGCGATCCGGCCGGTCGGCGGATCGAGGGTCAGCGCGCTCGGGCCCAGGATCGTCCAGTCCAGGTCCGTGCCGCGCAGGTGCGCGTCCGCGGCTGCCTTCGCCTCGGCGTACGCGTAGAAGCCGTTGTCCTCGGGGACGCCGTGATCCGGGCCGGCCCCGAAGTACGACACCATCACGTAGCGGCGCACCCCCGCACGCTCGGCCGCGGTCATCGAGTCGATCGCCGCGTCGCGGTCCACGGCGTACGTGCGCTGCGGGTTGCCACCGCCCGCGCCCGCCGACCACACCACCGCGTCGTGCCCCTCGAGCAGCGGCACCAGGTCGTCGACGCCGAGGTGCTCGACGTCGGCCACGACCGGCGTCGCACCGGCAGCGCGCACGTCGTCCGCGTGATCCGGGTTGCGGATCACCGCGGTCACCTCGTCGCCGGCGTCGGCGAGCAGCCGCTCGAGGTGCAGTGCCACCTTCCCGTGCCCGCCGATGATCACGATCCGTGCCATGTCGACTCCTTCCGTCGTCGGCCCGCCCGTCGGACCGCGTCCTTCCCATCGCACCACGGCAACGGTCGTCGGTGGGGGAGCACGGACCGGCGACGTCCGCTCACCGAACGTTCACGCTCCGGGCACCCGCGCGGCAACGTACAACGGGCATGCTGGGGCGATGAACCCTGTCGTCCTGGAACTCCGCCACGTCGAATGCGAGGGCCCGGCCGCGTACCTGCCGGTGCTCGAGCAGTACGCGCAGGTCCACACCGTGCGGCTCTGGCGCGACCCGGTGCCCGCGGCGCTCGACTACGCCGCCGTCGTGGTCATGGGCGGCCCGATGGGCGTCGCCGACGTCGCGACGGTGCCGTGGCTCGGCGAGGAGATCGCCTACCTGCGGGCGGCCGTGGCCGCCGGCATTCCGGTGTGGGGCGTGTGTCTCGGCGCCCAGTTGCTCGCCGCGGCCCTCGGCGCCGACGTCCGCACCGGTCCCGTCCCGGAGGTCGGTGTGTGCGAGGTCGAACTCGCGCACGCCTCGGCGGCCGATCCGGTGTGGGGCGAGCTGCCGGCCACGTTCCCGGTCCTGCAGTGGCACGCCGACACCTTCGACCTGCCGGCGGGCGCGACCCTGCTCGCGTCGTCCCGGGCCTACCCTAACCAGGTGTTCCGGCACGGGAGCAGCTACGGCGTGCAGTTCCATCTCGAGGCCGACGCCGACCAGCTGGCCGACTGGCTCGCGATCGACGAGTACCGGGCATCGCTCGAGGCGGCTCTCGGGGCCGGGTCGGCCGACGTCGTCGCGGCCGAGCTGCGGTCGGTGCAGCCCGAGACGCTCGCGCACGCCACCGCAGTGATGAAGCGGTGGCTCGAGACGTACGTCGTGTGAGCGGCCGGATCTCTCGTGCGCCGATGAATTCGCTCGCCTCGCGGAGTCCGAACCTGTGCAATGCTGTCGACAATGCAGGAGGTGCCCGGTGCATCAGCTGGTGAGGGTTCAGAACTTCGCCGTCTCAGGGGACGGTTTCGGAGCCGGGGAAGGCCAGAGCCTCGAGCGGCCGTTCGGGCACGCGGACCCCGGTTCGATGTTCGCGTGGGCCGGCGCGACCGCGAGCTGGCCCAACCGTACCGACCCGGGCGGGAGCCGGGGCCTCGACGACTACTTCACGCGGGACTTCGCCCACAACATCGGTGCCGAGATCATGGGCCGGAACAAGTTCGGTCCGCAGCGGGGGCCGTGGCAGGACCACGACTGGCGCGGCTGGTGGGGCGGCGAACCGCCCTTCCACACCCCGGTGTTCGTGCTGACCCACCATCTGCGACCGTCGTTCACGCTGTCCGACACAACCTTCCACTTCGTCGACGGCGACCCGGCCACGGTCCTCGCGCGGGCACGGGCGGCGGCGCAGGGCAAGGACGTCCGGCTCGGGGGCGGGGCCACCACCATCCGAGAATTCCTCGACGCCGACCTCGTCGACACCATGCACGTGGCGGTGGTGCCGGCGGTGCAGCTCGGAGCCGGAGTGCGACTGTGGGAGTCGCCCGACGAGCTGCTCGATCGGTTCCACCTCGAGGTCGTGCCCAGCCCGAGCGGAGTGATCCACCACCTGTTCTGGCGACGGTGACACCGGGACGTCAGGTCTGCAGGCCCGCCCGTTCGAGCGCCGCCTCCACCAGGTACTCGGCGATCGCCATCGACGACGTCGCGCCGGGGGAGGGCGCATTGCGCAGGTGCACCACGCGCCCGTGCCCGGTGATGACGAAGTCGTCGACGAGCGAGCCGTCGGCTTCCATCGCCTGCGCGCGAATCCCCCGCGGGCCCGGCAACACATCGGCGACGGTCAGTCCGGGCACGTACTTCGCGGCCTCGGCGACGAACCGCCGGATGCTCACCGCCGTGCGCAACTCGCGCATCGCGGCCGGGACGTTGCGCGCGGCGAACCTGCGGAAGCCGGGAAAGAACACGGCGTCACGCAGGTCACGCAGCGACCTCGACCGGCGGTCGTACGCTTCCCGGCCCGGGGCGAGGAAGGCGTTGGGACCCACCATGATCTGCCCGTCGATCCGTTTGGTCAGGTGGACCCCGAGGAACGGGTACCGCGGATCGGGCACCGGATAGATCAACCCGCGCACCCGTCCGGCCACCTCGGGCCGCAGCAGATGGTAGTCGCCGAGGAACGGGACGATCGCGGGCGTCGCGCGATCACCCGCACCGTGGGCGAGCCGGTCCGACTGCAGGCCCGCGCACGTGATCACCAGGTCGAAGCTGTCCGTGCCGGTGTCGGTGCCGACCAGCACCTCGTCGCCGCGGGGGCGGATCGCCGTGACGGGCGTCGCGAGCCGGACGGTGCCACCCGCCGCGTCGACGTCGGCGGCGAGCGCGGTGGTCACCGCGGCGTAGTCGACGATCGCGGTGTGCGGGGAGTGCAGGGCGGCGATGCCGCGCGCGTGCGGCTCGATGCCGGTGATCTCGTCCGGCCCGATGCGGCGGATCCCGGGCACGCCGTTGGCGACGGCGCGTTCGTGGATGGCGTCGAGCCGGCCGAGTTCACTCTCGTCGAGTGCGACGACGATCTTGCCGCACTCGTCGTACGGCAGGCCGCGGGCGGCGGTGAATTCGGCGAGCAGGTGCACCCCGCGCCGGCACAGGCGCGCCTTGAGGCTGCCGGGTGGGTAGTACAGCCCGGCGTGCACGACGCCGCTGTTGTGGCCGGTCTGGTGCGCGGCGAGCCGGGGCTCCTTCTCGAACAGCGTGACGTCGGCGCCGTGTATCGCCAGCTCGCGCGCGGTGGCGGCCCCGATGATCCCCCCGCCCACGACGGCAGCCCGCAGTGACCCCATGTGCGCCAGCCTACGAGCCCGTGGCCGAATGTCACACCGGTTCGATTCAATCGAACCGGTGTGACATTCGGCCCGCTCGTTCGGCCGACCGGGCCGGCGACGGTGGGGTCAGCGGTTGCGGTCGGAGCTGTAGCCCCACAGCCAGTCGGTGTACTTGTAGCTCGAGGTGTCGCGGGTGCGGAACAGCTCGTTGCGGGCCTCGCGGCCGGCGCCGTCGAGGTGCCACAGGTCGCCCCACATGCGGCCGGTGGTGAGGATGCGGTTGCAGCGCGGGGCGCGCTCGGCGTTGACGTCGCGCAGGATCTTCGGCCAGTTGGCGTTGTCGCCCCGGTAGTCCTCGGCGGCGTAGTCGGCCAGGCACTTGGCGTCCTCGAGGGCCATCACGGCACCGGAGGCGAGGTACTGCAGCGGGGGATGGGCGGCATCGCCGAGCAGGATCATGCGGCCGTCGACCCAGTTGTCGATCGGGTCGCGGTCGAACATCGGCCACCACCGGTCGGTCCACAGGTACTTCAGCGCGGTCTGCACGCTCTCGTGGCAGTGGTCGTAGGCGTGCGCGAGTTCTTCGGGGCTGCCCCACTTCTCCTCGCCGCGCAGGAAGGCGGGCGACTGGAAGACGGCCACCTGGTTGAGCATCTCGCCCTGGCGCAGCGGGTACTGGATGAAGTGGCAGCGCGGGCCGATGTAGCCGACGACGTCCTCGATCTCCTCCTCGAGCGGGACCTCGTTCATCGGGAACGTGCCGCGGAAGGCGACGTATCCGGAGCCGACCGGCTTGTCGTCGGACAGCTTCGGGCGCAGCCGCGAGTGCAGGCCGTCCATGCCGAGAGCGATGTCGCCGACGTGCTCCTCACCGTTTTCGAGGATGACGCGGACCTTGTCGCCCTCGGTGACGACGTCGTGCACAGGGGCGTCGGTGCGCAGGTCGGCGCCGGCCCGGCGGGCGGCCTCGACGAGGACCGAGTGCAGATCGGAGCGGTGCACGACGAAGTACACGCCGCCGTAGTGCTGCTGGTAGTCGTGGCCGAGGTCGACCTTGGTGAGGATCTCGGCGGTGACGGCGTCGCGGAAGACGAGGTTCTTCGGCAGGACACCCTTGGAGATGACCTCGTCGTAGACCCCGAGGGCCTGGAGGATGCGCGAGCCGTGCGGGCCGATCTGCAGTCCGGCGCCCACCTCGCCGAACTCCGACGCGCGTTCGAACAGCGTGACCTCGGCACCCCGGAGGGCGAGGGCGAGGGCGTTGGCGACGCCGCCGATTCCGCCGCCGGCGATGAGAACCCGTGCGTCCTTCAGATCGGACATGACACTCCTTGTGGTCGGTATCGAGATGAGGGGTGGATCAGTGGGCGAGGACCGGCCCGCGCGGCGCGTCGTCGCTGACGGGGAATCGCTTCCACACGACGGTCAGCAGCAGCGAAGCGATCAGTGCGCTCACACCGAAGAGGATGAAGTTGGAGTTCGCGCCCAGCCCGGCGGCGAGCAGCAAGCCGCCGATCTGCGGGGCCGCGACGGCGCCGATCCGGCCGACGCCCAGAGCCCAGCCGAGCGCGGTGCCGCGCAGGTGGTCGGGGTAGTAGGAGGCCACTGCCGCGATGATCAGGCACTGGGTTCCGTGGGTGCCGACGCCGGCGAGCACGAAGATCGCGTACACGATCGCGGTGGGTGGGGAGAGCAGCAGGGCGAGCAGCGCGACACCGGCGACGAACGCGGCGACGATGCTCGTGGGCACGGTGCCGAACCGGACGCCACCCCAGGCGGTGATGAACGAACCGGCCACCGCGCCGAGGTTCAGCGCGAGCGCGAAGGTCAGGGCGCTGCCGAGGTCGGTGCCCTCGTTCAGCATCAGCTTCGGCAGCCAGGTGCCCAGTCCGTACCAGGCGAGCAGCGTCACCACGGTGACGAGGGCGAACATGATGCTGATGGTCCGGAACCGGGCACCGAGCAGTTCGCGGAAACCGCCTCCGACGGGGGCGTCCGTCTTGGAATGCGTGTTGGGCAGGTACTTCAGCGCCAACGGAACCAGGACGAACAGGGGCACGAGGGCGAACAGGAACATCGGGCGCCAGCCCCAGTTGGGAATGACCGGGATGCCGAGCAGGGCCGCGACGGACCCGCCGATCGGCACGCCCGACATCATCATCGTCGCGACGGCGGCACGCCACCGCGGCGGGACGAGTTCGGCGGCCAGCGCGTTCGACGTGGGGACCAGGCCGCCGAGGCCCAGTCCGGCGATCAGCCGCATCGCCCCGAATATGATCGGGCCGGTCGCGACGGCACAGAGCGTGGTGAACACCGACAAAACCACGACGCAGCCGATGACGGCCTGCTTGCGGCCGATCGCGTCGGACAGGCGCCCGGCGAGCACCGCCCCGATCATCATGCCGAGGAAGGCGAGGCTGCCGAGGGTGCCGGCGGTCGCGGCGCTGATGCCCCACTCGTCCTGGAGGCTCGAGATGACGTTGCCGTAGACGATGAGGTCGTACCCGTCGAAGACGACGAACAGCCAGCAGACGATCACGGCGAGCGCTGTCCCGCGATGCAGGACGATCGTGCGGTCGCCGGAGGCGACGGCGTCGGGGGAACTGTGCATGCCTCTACCGTGATGCGCCCCACTACGCCGGTGCAATAAAGTTCTGTTGTGCAGAAAAAACCGGCGGCGTCGAAGAAGGCGTCCAAGACGATCACCCGGCCGTCGTATGCGCTCGAGTCGGTGGACAACGCGCTGCGGTTGCTGCAGATGCTCCGCGACGTCGGCGCGCTGCGGCTCAAGGACGCCGCGGAGGAACTCGGGACGGCGCCGTCGACGGCCCACCGCCTGCTGTCGATGCTGGTCTACCGCGGGTTCGCCGTGCAGGACGAGAAGCGCCGCTACCATCCCGGTCCCGCGATGGGGGTGGGGCCCGCGCAACAGGGCTGGACGCGGGAGCTCACCGACATCAGCAGGCCGCACATGGAGGCCCTGGCGATCCTGACCGGCGAGACGATCAACCTCGTCGTCCGGGTGGGGTCGCAGGCCCGGTTCCTCTACTCCGCGGAGTCCGAGTCGATGCTGCGGGTCGGTGACCGGCAGGGGCAGGTGCTCCCCGCCGAACTCACCGCTGGAGGGCGAATCCTTTTGGCGGAGTTGCCGAGACAGACGCTCGAGCAGCTCTACCTGCGGCCGCCGGAGGAGCCGCACGTCGATCCGCGCCCGACCGTGGGTTACGGGGTGGACCGCCGGCTCGCCCCCGGCGAATTCGAGGTGTTCCTCACCGAACTCGAGGCGGCCCGCAAGGTGGGGTTCGCCGTCAACGTCGAGCAGACGGAGGAGGGGGTCGCCGCCTTCGGTGTCGCCGTCCGCAACGGGCAGGGACGGGCGATCGCGGCGCTCACGGCGGCCGTGCCGGTCACGCGGTACCGCCAGCACCTCAACGGTCCCCTCGTCTCCCGGATGCGGGCGGCGATCCGGGGGATCGAGGTCGAGGTCGCGCACATCGAGTGACGCACGGTGCCCCGACAGCAGGCCGGGCAAATATTCCGTATAGAAGAATTGCATGGGCTACGCGGGACCGGGGGACCTACGTTGAGATCAACGCCGCATGTGTCCCGCTTCACGAGGAGAGGTCATGACCGCAACCGAGAACACCGATCCCGAGCTCCAGCAGCTCTACACGAACTTCGAGGCCGAGCACCTCAACCCGCTGTGGACCCAGCTCGGCGACCTGATGCCGATGGTGCCGACGTCGAAGGCCGTGCCGTTCGTCTGGAAGTGGTCGACCCTGTACCCGCTCGCCCAGCGGGCCGGTGACCTCGTCCCCGTGGGCCGCGGCGGCGAGCGGCGTGCCATCGCCCTGGCCAACCCCGGTCTCGGCGGCGTCCCCTACGTCACCCCCACGCTGTGGGCGGCGATCCAGTACCTCGGGCCCAAGGAGACCGCGCCCGAGCACCGGCACTCGCAGAACGCCTTCCGGTTCGTCGTCGAGGGTGAGGGCGTGTGGACCGTCGTCAACGGCGATCCGGTGGCCATGTGCCGCGGCGACTTCCTGCTCACCCCCGGCTGGAACTTCCACGGTCACCACAACGAGACCGACCACCCGATGGCGTGGATCGACGGCCTCGACATCCCGTTCGTCAACTACACCGACACCGGGTTCTTCGAGTTCGGATCCGACGGGGTGACCGACGAGTCCACCCCCGACGTCTCCCGTTCCGAGCGGCTGTGGGTGCACCCGGGCCTGCGCCCGCTGGTCGGTCTCGACGCCAAGGCCAGCTCGCCGATCGCGTGCTACCGCTGGAAGTACACCGACGCCGCGCTGAACGAGCAGCTCGCCCTCGAGGACGAGGGCTACGCCGCCACCCCCGAACCGGGCCATGCCGCGATCCGGTACACCAACCCGACCACCGGCGGCGACGTCATGCCCACCATCCGCGCCGAGTTCCACCGGCTGCGGGCCGGCGCCCACACCCGCACCCGGCGCGACGTCGGCTCGACCGTGTTCCAGGTCTTCGAGGGCGAAGGCCGGTTCCACCTCGGCGGCACCGACCACGACGTCACCAAGGGCGACATGATCGTCGTGCCGTCCTGGGTGGAGTGGTCGCTCGAGACCGACGGCGGCGTCGACCTGTTCGCCTTCTCCGACGCCCCCATCGTCGAACGCCTGCACTTCAACCGCACCTACATCTCCGAAGGAGCCTGACCCGACATGCGACTCGCCACCCTCCGCCTCGACGGCACCACCGCCGCCGTGCGCGTCGATTCCGACACCACCGCCACCGTGATCGACGGCTACGCCGACCTGTCCGCGCTGCTGGCCGATCCGAACTGGAAGACCGTCGCCGAGCAGGCCTCCGGCCGCACCGTCGACCTGGCGAACGCCGACTACGCGCCGGTCGTGCCCAACCCCGGCAAGATCGTCTGCGTCGGCCTGAACTACGCGACCCACATCAAGGAGATGGGCCGCGACCTGCCCGAGTACCCGACGCTGTTCTCGAAGTTCAAGGAGGCCCTCACCGGCCCCTACGACGACGTGATCGTCCCCGAGTACGCCGCCGGTCAGCTCGACTGGGAGGCCGAGCTCGCCGTCGTCGTCGGCAAGCAGGCCTACCAGGTGTCCGAGGCCGACGCCGAGCAGTACATCGCCGGCTACTCGGTGATCAACGACTACACGATGCGTGACTACCAGTACCGCACGCTGCAGTGGGACCAGGGCAAGACCTTCGAGAAGACCAGCGGCTTCGGTCCGTTCCTGAGCACCGACTACACCCTCGGCAGCCGCATCGAGACCCGGCTCGAAGGGGAGGTCATGCAGTCGGCCACCACCGACGACCTGGTGTTCACCCCGGCCAAGCTGGTGGACTACATCTCCCACATCGTCACCCTCCAGCCCGGCGACGTCATCATCACCGGCACCACCGGCGGCGTCGGGCACGCCCGCAAGCCCGCCCGCTACATCGGCAACGGGGAGACCGTCGAGGTCAGCATCGAGGGCCTCGGTACGGTGCGCAACAAGACCGTCGTCAAGTAGGAGCACGCCTGTGGGGTTCAACGATCTCGACCTGTCCGAGCGGCTGCTGATCGCCCGGCGCGGCACCGCGTACTTCTCCCAGCGGCTCGCCGAACTCACCGACGACGAGCTGGACGCCCCGACCGCGCTCGAGGGATGGACCCGCAAGCACCTCGTCGCGCACGTCGGCTACAACGCCGCGGCCCTGTGCCGGCTCATGGACTGGGCGGCCACGGGCGTCGAGACGCCCATGTACGCCTCTACCGAGCAGCGCGCACAGGAGATCGCCGAAGGCGCCACCCTGAACGCCGCGGCGCTGCGGAACCTGTTCGCCCACACCGTGGCCCGGCTCGACGAGAAGTGGCGGCACCTGCCGGAGTCGGCATGGCAGGCGCAGGTCCGCACCGCGCAGGGCCGGATGGTGCCGGCCGAGGAGACCGCGTGGATGCGCACCCGCGAGGTGTGGATCCACGCGGTGGACCTGGGCAACGGTGCGCGCTTCGGCGACTTCCCGCCCGTCGTCCTCGACTCGCTGCTCGACGACATCGTGGGCATGTGGCGCAAGAAGGACCTCGGCGCCGGTCTCGTGCTCGAGGTGGAGGGCCACGCCCCGATCGCGGTCCGCGACGAGGCCGGCACGACCGCGAAGGTGAGCGGCCCGCTCGCCGCCGTCGTGCGCTGGGCCGCCGGGCGTGGCGCCGTCGGCCTCACCGCCGGCGCGGAGGAGCAACCACCGCGCTGGCTCTGAGCACCGTATACGGCAACGGGGGCCTGCGACCGGAGACGGTCGCAGGCCCCGTCGCTCAGCGCGTGTCCTCGGCGTGCAACCGCCACGCGATCGCGGCCACGCTGACGACCAGCAACCCGGCCATGACGGCAGCCGCACCGAGATCCCAGCCTCGATCCAGCCAGGGTCCGCGCAGCAGTCGCGCGGCGTAGGTGAGGGGGATGCCGTCGCCGAGCCGGCCCATCGTGGTGGGCAGGATCTCGCGCGGCGGGCCGGCGCCGCCGAGCATCATGAAGGTTAAGAACAGCAGCACCCCGAGGCCCTGGGCGGCGCGTGCGGTGGGCATGAGGATTCCGAGCAGCGCGCCGAGTGCGGCGAAAGCCGCGGTGACGAGTGTGTAGGCGGCGGCGAATCCGAGTGGGTTTCGCGGGAACGGGGCGTCGTAGCCGAGTATGGATGCGGCGGTCAGCAGGATCACCCCGGCCGTGGCGATGGCGGCGGTCACCGCCATATGCGCGGCGACCAGTGTCGCGGGCGCGATCGCCGAGGCCCGGAAGCGTCGTAGTACCCCCTGCTCCCGGTAACCCGCAAGGTGTACCGACAACGACAGCACCCCTGCCGTCGCCGCCACCAGCGCCACGTAGGAGGGCGTGTAGAAGTCGATGGCGCGCAGCCCCTCCCAGACCGTCGGATCGGCCCGCTGGCTGCTGAAGGCACCGTTGAGCACGTACAGGATCACCACCGGCAGCACGAGGACGAACAGCACCGTCAGTGGTTCCCGGGCGAAGAGCTTGATCTCCACCCAGGCCATCGCGGCGAACGTCTTCATCCGCCGCTCCCGGAACCCGCACCGTGGTCGGCCGTCAACGCGAGGTAGGCATCCTCGAGTGTGGGCAGCTCGGGCCGCAGGTCGTCGGGTTCGATGCCCCGCGCGACGAGCGCATGGGCGACGCGGGCGAGCAGCGGCCCCGTGCCGCTGACCCGGACCGTGCCGTCGGGTCCACGGTCCACGGCCGCGACGCCGGACACGGTGCCGACGAAGTCGAGATCGGTGTCCGGGGGAGCGGTGAAGTGCACTTGCTTGACGGGCTGGTACGCGGCGACGAGGTCGGCCGGCGTGCCGCCGGCGATCACGCGGCCGTCGACGAGCACGGCCAGACGGTCACAGAGCCGTTCGGCCTCGTCCATGAAGTGAGTCACCAGGATCACGGTCGAGCCGCGGTCCCGGACGGCGGCGACGAGATCCCACGCTATCCGACGCGCGGCCGGGTCCAGACCGGTGGTCATCTCGTCGAGGATCACCAGCTTCGGATCGGCGATCAGTGCCAGGGCGACGAACAGACGCTGTTTCTGGCCGCCGGACAGCTCACCGAATGCGGCCTTACGCCGCTCCGCCAGGCCCCACTCCTCGAGCAGGTGCTGCCACGGCGGCCCGCCTGGGTTGATCGTGGAGAACAACTGCAGCGCCTCGCCTACGCGCAAGCGGTCCGGTAACGCCGAATCCTGGAGCTGGCTGCCGACGATGCGCCGCACGCGCATCGGTTCGGTGACGGCGTCGTACCCGAAGACCTCGACACTGCCGGCGGTCGGACGCCGCAGCCCCTGCACACATTCCACGGTGGTGGTCTTGCCCGAGCCGTTGGGGCCGAGCAGTCCGAAGATCTCGCCCTGCTCGACTCGGAAGGACACGTCGGCCACGGCGACCGTGCGCCCGTACTGCTTGCGTAGTCCCCGCACCTCGACTGCCGCCCCCATGAGTTCACCGTAGGCCCGCCGTCCGGATTCCGTCCACGGTGATCATGTTGCGACCTGAAGGCAGTGACCCGGGGGCCTCGGCCTCTACCTTCCCTGTGCCCCGCCGAGGAGACTGACCCGCAAGAAGGCGCGGTGTGCGAGGAGGTGCTGGTCGTGCGCTGGGATCTGGGGATCGAGGGTGTGGGACTGCTCGCTGCCATGTCGCTGGGGTTCGGACTGATCGCGCACCTGATCGTGGGCAGAGGTGTGACGAGACGGCTGTGGCTCGTCTCGGCGATCGCGTATTTCGTTGCGGGAATTGCGGTCAGCGAAGTCTGGTTCGGTTGGGCGACAGAGGAGGACCTGCAGCCGAACATCGACGGGCTGTCCGTCGACGAGGTCCACCTGGTGACTTTCGCGGGTCTTCTTGCAGCCCTGATCGCGCGGTATGTGGTGCGGAGGAAGAGACACGGCGGGGATCGATCGGGGATCCGCATCCGACATTCCGGGAGAGCCGGCAAAGACCTGTAAGGCCGGCCGCTACCTGATCGAGAAGATCACGGCGATCGGGGTCCGCCGGACCTCGGCGCGGGGCATGATCTGCTCGGCCGCGAATGCGGGACGTGGAGCTGACGACCGGCTACCGCCCTGCACGCACCGGAAACGGGTGCGGCACGTCGGCGCTGGAAGGATGTCGGCATGAGCGAAACACACACCGTCGAATTCGGCGACGTGGAGATCGAGGTGCTCGTCGACGGAACCGGTCCGGCAGTGGTGTTGCTGCCGTCGCTCGGCCGCGACTCCTACGAGTTCGATCCGATCGCAGCCGATCTCGCCGCCGCGGGCTTCCGCGCGATCCGCCCCCAGCCGCGCGGCGTGGGCACGAGCCGCGGTCCGCTCGACGACCTCGACCTGCACGACCTCGCCCGCGACGTCGCCGAGGTGATCGAGCGGCTCGCTGTGGGCCCGGCCGTCCTCGCGGGGCACGCCTTCGGCCACTACGTCGCGCGGGTCCTCGCGACGGACCGGCCGGACCTGGTGCGCGGGGTCGCGATCCTCGCCGCGGGTGCCCGCCGGTTCCCGGAGTCGCTCACCGAGCGCGTCGCCAAGTGCTCCGACCTGACCCTGCCGGATTCCGAGCGGCTCGAGCACCTGCGGGCGGTGTTCTTCGCGGACGGGCACGACCCGTCGGTCTGGCTCGACGGCTGGTGGCCCGAGGCGATCGTCGCGCAGCGCCGCGCGATGGCCGCCACCGACAAGGAATCCTGGTGGCCGTTCGCACCGTCTCCGCTGCTGGACCTGCAGGCCGGCGACGACGTGTTCCGTCCGGCACCGACACGGGCCGAGCTCACGGAGGAGTTCGGCGCCGACCGGGTAACCGTCGTGCTGATTCCCGGTGCGGGACATGCCCTGATCCCCGAGGTTCCGCACGAGGTCGCGGACGCGCTCGTCGGCTGGGCCGGCACGTTGCCGTGACAGAGCACAGCCGCTCGGCCCCCAGTCGTCCGCCACTGCAATTGCAGCAGCGGACGACTGGGGGCCGAGCGGGTAGCCGGGTCGGCTACTGTGCGATCGCCACGACCGACGGATCGATCCGCATCACCGAGTAGCCGGCGACGGCTCCGGCGCCGAAGCCGGGTGCGAAGATCCGCACGGGCTCGGTGATGACGCCGTCGCGCACCGCGTCGTGGATCGCGAGCGGGATGCTCGCCGACGACGCGTTGCCGACCTTCTCGATGTTGAAGTACAGCCGGTCCGCCGCGAGTCCGGCCTTGGCCGCCAGGTCGATGATCATCGTCTTGTTCGCCTGATGCGGGACGACCAGGTCGATGTCGTCGAGCAGCGACTCGCCCTTGTCGAGGCCGGGCAGGGCGCGGACCTCGTCGAGCATCTGCGTCAGGTAGCGGCCCGCGAGGCTCTTGACCTCCGGCCCGT
The DNA here is from genome assembly GCF_047782815.1 of Rhodococcus indonesiensis. Taxonomy (NCBI): domain Bacteria; kingdom Bacillati; phylum Actinomycetota; class Actinomycetes; order Mycobacteriales; family Nocardiaceae; genus Rhodococcus; species Rhodococcus indonesiensis. The sequence goes on from NZ_CP180630.1 coordinate 1,753,166, forward strand.
ACACCGTGATCGCGTTGTCGAAGTCCGGGTTGGGCCAGATGATCGAGTTGACCTCGCTGGTGGGTCCGCTCGCGTAGGTCTGCAGGTACTCGATGTCGGGCTCGGCGCCCTCGGGGGCGACGCCGACGACGAGCGCGGCCGCACCGTCACCGAAGATCATCCGGGACGGACGGACACTGCCGATCTTGTCGGAGAACTTCTCCACACAGACCACGAGGACGGGACGGCGGATCTGCTGCAGGATCCGGGTCGCCTCGGCCAGCCCGTACGGCAGTCCCGCGCACGCCGCGACCAGGTCGAACGACGCGTGCGTCTGGGCGATGCCCAGTTCGCCCGACAGGTACGTCGCGAGCGAGGGGATGAGCCGGTCGCTGGTGCAGGTGCACACCAGCACCGCCCCGATGTCCGCCGGGCCGACCTGTGCCTTCTCGACGGCCGCGCGGGCCGCCTGCAGGGCGAGCTCGGAGAACGAGCCCGACGTGTAGCGACGCTGCTCGATCCCGGTCTTGGCGGTCACCTCGTCGGCGGTCATGGCCGACCAGTTGTACGCCGAGTTCCGGATCAGGTCCTCGTTGGTGCACACCACGTCACCGTGCGCGACGGCGAGCGCCTCGATGCGCGGCTGCACCGCGAAGTCGCGGCGCACGTCGATCGTCGGGTACGGCGTGGCCGGCGGGACGGGTTCGACGGCGGCGCGCTGGGGCGCCGGGGCGGTCCGGCCCGAGGTGACCCGCGAGATGAACCGCTGCACGTGCCGGTCCCGGGGGTGGAACACCACGACGTAGTCGTCGTCGCGGAGCTGGCCGACCTCGACGAGTTCGACCTGCTTGCGGTCCCAGGGCTGCTGGTTGTGCAGCACCATGGACCAGCGCCGCAGCGCCTCGAGCGCGGGGACGTCCTCGTGGCAGTCGAGGATCTCGTCGTAGCTGTAGACCCGGAAGTTCGGGTCGTAGCTGCCGAGCCGCAGCGTCATGTTCTTCGGGTCGGCGGTGAGCTGGGCGACGGTCGGCTTGACCGTCGGCAAGGCGCCGGCGACGTGCTTGCGGGCGGCGAAGACGTCGAAGACGGTCTCGAAGATGCAGTCCTCGGCGGCGTCGTCCCAGCCGGCGGGCAGCTGCCGGAAGGCGGCTTCCACCTCGGCGACCTTGCTCTCCTGATCGGGCCACGGCGTGAGGACCGGCATGTACAGGTCGTCGCGGGTGCGCGGCACGTCGGCCCAGCGGGTCGGCCGCTTGTCGAACATGGTGAGCGCGAAACGGTTGGCCCAGTACGCATTCAGTGCGACATCGCGCAGGAGTTCGACCTTGTTGCGGTAGTCGCCCCGCGTGTGGCGGGCGAGGATCTCCGAGGCCGTCGGCGCCTTGGTGTCGAAGTCGCGGCGGATCACGGAGTCGAGCTGCTCGACGTCGGTGACGGTCGAGAAGTCGATGTCGGGAAAGAAGTTGGAAGGGAAGACGATCCGCCCGTGGCGGTTCGTTTCGAAGGGCTGCATGTGCCGGGCCGTTCAGTCGAGGGTGAGTTCGTGGAGCCGGGAAGGCAGGATCACATGTCCAGTCCGCCGTTGACGCCCCACACCTGACCCGTGATGTAGGACGAGGCGTCGGCAGCGAGGAAGTGCACGACGCGGGCGATCTCCTCGGGGTCGGCGAGGCGGTTGACCGGGATGGTGCTCTTGATGCGGTCGAGGACCTTGTCCGGGATGGTCTCGACCATCTCGGTCGCGACGAAGCCCGGGGTGACGGCGTTGACGGTGACCCCGATGCTGTCCGGGGTGAGCTTGCCGGAGCGGGCCAGCGCGAACGCGGCCTCCTTGGCGAGGGTCTTGGTCAGGCCGAACATGCCGGCCTTGGACGCCGCGTAGTTGGCCTGGCCGATGTTGCCGGTCTCGCCGATGACCGAGGAGATGTTGACGATGCGTCCCGTGCCGCGCTCGAGCATGTGCCGCAGCGCCGCCTGGGCCAGGAAGAAGGTGCCGGAGAGGTTGGTGGCGATGACGTTGTTCCAGTCGTCGTCCTCCATCTTCAGCACCGTGCGGTCGATGGTGATGCCGGCGTTGTTGATCAGGATGTCCAGACGGCCGTGGCGCTCGATGACCTCGTCGATGGTGCGACGGCAGTCGTCGGCGTTCGCGACGTCGCCCTTGTGCACGCTGTACTCGACGCCGTCCTGGCCGTGGGCCTGCATGCCCGCGAGGAACTGGTCGGCCTGGGCGGTGTTGCGGCCGTATCCGGCAGCCACCGTGGCGCCCTGGGCGGCGAGGCTGCGGCTGATGGCCGCGCCGATGCCGCGCGTTCCACCGGTCACGAATGCGACGCGGCCGCGCAGCTTGGTGCCGGCGGCGGTGGTACGGGACGACGGTTCGATGGTGCTGGTCATGTCGGTTCTCCCTCGAATGCGGCGAGCTCGACGGATGCCGTCGAGTACAGATGTGTCGAGCCGGTGATACCGGTGTCCCGAGCGTCGGTGCCCGGATTCCGGTCGGCGTGGCTGCTACCGCGAGTTGCTGATGTGAGCGTCCCTGCACGCTCCGCGATATTCGCCCCTGCCAACCGAATTCACGTAGATGCTCCGCTCGTTCTCCCCTGTCGACATCAATGATGCAGCATTACGCGGCTCGTGTCATGTCCTACGACAAAGATGTTGTGCTGTGCAATGACTTACGCTAATGACATTGAATAGTGTTGTATGCCAATCTATTACACGTCCACAGTGACGTTTGCCCGCGTACCGGCCGACTGCATGTCCGTTCCGGGACCTTTGCCACAAAATGCCACGGCCGGAGGGTGGTTCGAAATGGCGCGCGATACTACCCGGTGGTCAGGACAGAGGCGTACATGCAGCCGGTTTGTCGACGATTCGATCAGGTAGATTCCAAATGTACTGCATGACAACGATATTCGACACGACGTGCGTGGAGACCGCGTCGGTGGTGGCGGCATCCGCTCGGTAGCACCGAGTGCCAACAAGGTGCATGTAGCGGCCCGGCCCGGGCTCGTGTGCGGTGAAAACCGGTACCCGCGCACCCGTGTTCCCAAACCTGTGAGCTTGCTCACTGTCTCGAATTTTCCCGGGCTGGACCACCCTCATCCGGGGGGCATGGGCGAGCGGATCGACTGGACCGGATACCCCCAGGGCGTCGCACAGCCGCCCCGGGCGGAGAAGGTACCGGGACGGCCGGCACGAGGCGCTGACGGGCTCCTCGGGGCACGAGAAAGGGCCCCGCACCGAAGAATCGGTGCGAGGCCCTTTCGGGGTCGTGCTGCTACTGCGCGAGCACCTTCGCCATGCCGCGCTCGACGGCGGCGACGATCTCCGGCCGCAGACCCGCCGCAGGGATGATCGAATGCACGGAGCCGACCTGCTGGGCGCGCTGGATGTTGTGGATGGCCTCGAACTCCGCAGCCACCTCACCGAGCTTCTCCGACCGCACCGCGGTGCGCTGCGTCGCCAGCTCGACCCGCAGGCGGGCCTTCTCCCCGTCCTCGGCCGCAGCGAGCTGCGCCTCGAGTTCGGTGATCCGGGGATCCGCCGCGGTGCGCGCATTGACGTCGCGGGTGAACACCACCGCCGCGGCGGGGGCGCCGCCGAGGACGGAGGCGAACGAGCCCTCCACCGCGAGCACCTCCATGTTCTCGTTCAACGCACCGGAGAACACCACGAAGGCACCACCGTGGTAGCGGGAGACCACGACGAAGACGATCGGACCGTCGAAATTGACGATCGCCCGGCCGATCTCGGCGCCGTTCTCGAGCTGCAGGTTGCGCAGCGACTCGGGGGAGCCGTCGAACCCGGACAGGTTCGCCAGCACCACCACGGGCCGGTTGCCGCTCGCCGCGTTGATCGCCCGCGCGGTCTTCTTCGACGACTTCGGGAACAGCGTGCCCGAGGTCCACTGGTCCGGTCCGTCGGTGGGGAACCAGCCCTTGCGGGAGATCGCGCGGGACTCGATGCCGATCACCGTCACCGCGTTGCCACCGAGGTGCGCGTCGAACACCACCGACGTGTCGGCGTCGGCCATGTCCGCCCACCGCTCGAGCACCGGGTGGTCCTGGTCGACCACCGCACGCATCACCGTGCGGATGTCGAACGGCTTCTTGCGGTCCGGGTTGGTCTCCGCGGAGAAGATGTCGCCCACCGTCGTGAAGTCGCTCGACGGATGCACGTGCGGGTACACCCGCACGTCGCGGTCGACCGGGTCGACGGTCTCGGCCTTGCGGGGGAACCGCTCGCCCGGGGCGAGGTAGGCGTGCTCGTAGTGCCCGAAGAGCACCTCGACCGCCGCCGACAGGTTCGGGGCCCAGTACTGCGCCTGACCGTTGGGGCCCATGACGCGGTCGTAGCCGCCGATGCCGAAGTTGTCCTCGGCCGAGACACCACCGGAGTAGTCGAGGGACTGCTTGCCGGTCAGCACCATCGCGCTGTCCGGGGTCATCACCAGGATGCCCTTGGTGTGCATGAGCATCGTCGCCTCGGCGTTCCAGTACGGCTGGGCGCCGACGTTGATGCCCGTGACCACGACGTTGATCTCGCCGCCGCCCTGCGTGAAGGTGATGATGCGGCGCAGGGCCCGCGACACCCAGTCCATGTTCTCGGTGCCGGACTCCATCGAGATCGTGGCGCCGGAGGACAGCGCGAACCACTCGACGGGCGCGCCGAGCTGCTCGGCCAGGTCGATCGCGGCGACGACCCGCGCGCACTCGGCCTCCGCGACGGTGCCGAGCGCCTTCGTCGGATCACCGAACAGCGCCACCCGGGTCATGCCCTCCGGGTACCGCGGCGTCGGGGTGGTGACCAGCCCGACGACGAGCCCGGCCTTGTTCCGGCCGTACGGGCGCTGCACCGGCACCACGGCACCGGACTCGTCGAGGTCGTACTCGACGAAGCTGCCGTTCCTGCCGGTGAGCAGCGGGATCAGCTCGTACGGGTACACGGTGCCGCGGGCCCGCGAGCGCTGCACCTTCTGGGTGTACTCGTCGAGCGGCTGCAGCGGCTCCTTCGGCGGATCGGTCACGCGCACCACCACGCCGGCGCCGGAGCGGTACGAGAACCGCAGGGCCACCTCGCGGGGCTCGGCGTCGGCGGTCTCCCGCCACCAGCCGATGACGGTGATCTCCTCGAGGCCGGCGCCGACGGTGAGCGGGGCCGCCCCACGGCTGACCCGCTTGAGGTCGTCGATGCTCAGGTCCACCTCGGGCCACACGAACAGCACCACGCGGTTCGCGTCGAGGCGGCGCTTGCCGCGCCCGGCCTGCGACCGGCGGATGGCGTCGAGGCAGCTCGACAGGGCCCGCTCGAACGCGGGCAGCCCCACGATCGTGCCGGTCTCGTCGCGCTGCGGGGTCAGGTCCCGCACCTCGGCGAGCGCGATGAGCCGCTCGTCGGACGGGTTCTCGTTCGCCGCAATGTGATACAGGTACGAGTCCGGGTTCGCCGGCAGGCGGGTGCCGACGAAGTTCTTCAGCCGCCACAGGTCCAGACGCTGACCGGTGAGCGGGTGCATGTCGCGGATGTTGGTTTCCTCCGCGTACCCGGTCTCGAACGGGCGGAACGTGAAGACGTGCTCCTCGGCGCGGTCGGTGTGGCACACCGTCACCGTGACCCGGCGGGCGGAGGCGGTGATCGCACGCTCGGACAGCACCGTGTGCAGCGCCGCGGCCTGCGCGTCGGCGTCGGCGGGCGCGTCGTCCCACGCGAGATACAGGTCGATCACCAGGTTCTCGGTGCCGGGCAGGGTGCGCGCCGACTCCTCGACGACGTCCAGCGCCGCCCCGAGCTCGGCGTGCCGGCCCTCGGTGGAGATCAGATACAGGCGGGTGCCGCGCAGATCGAAGTTGCCGGTGACGAACTGCCGGCCCCCGCGCACGTCGGACTGCACCTGCTCGAGCGTGCGGATCTTGTAGGCGCGACGGGTGATGACCTCGAGCAGCGGCCCCGGCACGGTCTCCGGCCGGGCGATCTGCTGCGCGAGCAGGTCGATCAGCGGCTCGGGCGTGGCCACGAGGGCCTCGACCCGCTGCGCGTAGTCGGCGGCGCCGGGGTTGTCGGCGAGGTGGGCGAGGCTGCCGCGCACCCCGTCGTACACCTGCTCGCGGACCTTGCGGATCACCGGCTCCTCGAAGAGGCGGTAACGCAGGTTGCGGGCGGCGTCGCCGATGACGGGGAAGCGCACCTGGGTGGCGACGATGAGCCGGTCGAGGACCTCGTTGAGTTCCTGCGAGATGCCGGCCGGTCCCTCGGTCTCCGCGAGCCAGCGCTCGAGCAGCGCCGAGACCACCGGAACCTGCGTCTCGATGCGCTGCTGCGCGAGGAACAGCCGGTAGACGGCCTCCTCGAGCTCGGGGGTGCGGTCCAGCTCGGTGACGTCGTAGTGCCGCAGCGCCTGCGCCAGCCGGGCCCGGAAGCTCTCGGGCAGGCCGCCGACCTCGACGTCGAGGGACTGCAGGTAGCCGTGGAAGTGCTCGCGGGGGCTGTGCACCCGCTCGTCGCCGGTCTCCTCGTCCTGCGTCGGCCGGTTGCGCGAGAGCTCGCACACGTCGGCGAACGTGGTGAGCAGGGCCAGCTCGGCCCGCACCAGGTCGCAGTTCCCGGCGGTCTCGCTGCGCAGCCGGTCGTACTCGGCGAGCAGCGTGGCGGTGCGCTTGCCCGAGACGTCGTAGCCGGTGACGAGCGCTTCGAGGGCGTCGAGCCGGGCCAGCGCGTCGGCGGCGGCGTCGCCGGTGACGACGGCGGCGGGCGCGGGGAACTGCACGCGCTCGACGGTCTCGGTGACGGTCTCCTCGGCGATCTGATCCACCCGCAGCAGCGGCGTGCCCGCGTCGACCTGCGAGTTGACCACAGCGAGGACCTCGCGGACACGGCCGGCGAACGGCGCACGCACCGCGGTCTCCATCTTCATGGACTCGAGCACCACCAGCGTCTGGCCGGCCTCGACCTCGTCGCCGGGCGCGACTGGCACGGCGACGACGACGGCGGGCGCGGGGGTGCGCACGACGCCGGCCTCGTCCTGGCTGATCTGGTGGCTGATGCCGTCGACCTCGACGAGATAACCGGTGGCGCCGGCGATCGAGACGACGTGGTGGCGGCGGCCGGCCAGGACGAGCCGGGACTCGAACTGCCCGAGCCGGTCGACGTCCACCTCGAGTTCGCCGTTGCCGGCGTCGACGCGGTAGCGGTGCGGGCCGACCTGCCCGACGAGCAGCTCGTACGCCTGGCCCTGGTAGCTCAGCTCGACCTTGCGGCCGACGGAGTGCCCGGCGCGGGGGCGGCCGCCGCGGGCGGAGGTGAGGAACGCGGCGCGCTCGTGGGTCTCCTCGGCGTCGTAGACGTCGACGGCCGTGGCGATCAGCGCGATGTCGGCGACGCGCGACGGACCGGTGGCGGTGCCGGCGCCGGTGCGGTCGAGCCAGCCGGTGTCGGCCGAGGCGGAGATCACCTCGTCGCGGTCGAGCAGGTCGAGCAGGAACGACTTGGTGGTGGTGCCGCCCTCGAGGACGACGGTGGTCTCGCGCAGCGCGGTGCGCAGGCGAGCCAGGGACTCGTCGCGGTCGCGGCCCCACGCGATGATCTTGGCGACCATCGAGTCGTAGTCCGGCGGGATGACGTCGCCCTGGGCGATGCCGGTGTCGACGCGCAGGCCGGAGCCGAGCGGGAACTTGAGCAGCTGCACGGAGCCGGGGGCGGGGGCGAAGCCGTTGTCGGCGTCCTCGGCGTTGAGCCGCGCCTCGACGGCGTGGCCGAACTCGGGCGGGCAGTCGCCGGGCAGCTTCTCGCCGGACGCCACGAGGATCTGCAGCTTGACCAGGTCGATGCCGGTGGTGGCCTCGGTGATGGGGTGCTCGACCTGCAGGCGGGTGTTGACCTCGAGGAAGGTGAAGATCTTCAGGTCGGGCTGGTAGAGGTACTCGACGGTGCCGGCGCCGCAGTACCCGGCGGCGCGCACGAGGTCGGCGGAGACCGAGCGCAGGTGGTCGGCCTGCTCCTTGGTCAGCAGCGGCGAGGCCGACTCCTCGATGACCTTCTGGTTCTTGCGCTGGATGGAGCAGTCGCGCACACCCGGTGCCCACACGTTGCCGTGCGCGTCGGCGATGACCTGGACCTCGACGTGGCGGGCGTCGGTGACGAGACGCTCGATGAACACCACGGGGTCGCCGAACGAGCGCTCGGCCTCACCCTGGGTGCGCTCGAGGGCGAGCTCGAGCTCGTCCTCGGAGTACACCTTGCGGATGCCGCGGCCGCCGCCGCCGGAGCGGGCCTTGATGATCAGCGGGTAGCCGATGGCCTGCGCGTGCCGGCGGGCGTCGGCGCGGGTCTCGACCGGTCCACCCGACCACGGGGCGACCGGCACGCCGACCTTCTCGGCGAGCAGCTTGGCCTCGACCTTGTCGCCGAGCAGGCGCATGGCCTCGGCCGACGGGCCGATGAAGGTGATGTTCAGGCGGGCGCAGACCTCGGCGAAGGCGGGATCCTCGGCGACGAAGCCCCAGCCGACCCACACGGCGTCGGCCTTGGCCTCGACGAGGGCGCGCTCGAGTTCGGCGTGGTCGAGGTAGGGGGTGGCGGCCGTGGTGGACGGCCGCAGGGTGACGTCCTCGTCGGCCTGGCGGACGAACATCGCCCGCCGTTCGGCCTCCGTGTGCAGGGCGATCGTCTTGATGTCGTAGTCGTGCTCGGAGTTGAGCTCCCGGACTGCTCTGATGAGGCGTACCGCCGCCTCACCTCGGTTGACCACCGCGATCCGTTTGAACATACTCGTTGCCACCGTTCTCCAGGTTTGTGCGCGCTCGTGCGACGCTCGTCGAAGCTTCTCGCCAGTGAGTGAAGAAAGTTAACCGATGCCGAGGCCCGCGTCACGGGTTGATAACGCGAGCAAGAACATGTATCGGTCGGCTCCTCGTGTCGGCGTATGCGTGCGGACGTGTGCACCGACTGTCCCGGCGGGTGCCTGGGAGTCGGCGGACAGGCGGTCGGCCTCGTCCCGCGGACCGTCGTCGTCGACGGCCGAGTGCCCCCCGGTGGGGACGATCCTTCCGCTAACAGCATGAAGGAAACATGAGGGTTTGTCACGTTTTGTGGCCTCGCAGGCCGAGTTCGGTGGTTCCCGCGGCGTTGTTCGTCGGAAGATGTTGGCGGACAGCGAATTACGGGTCGGTATTCGGACGTGACGCCGCTCCGGTCCCGTCGCACTCGCGAATACCGCCCGGTAACACCGGGCAGTAACATTAGGGCAGTTGATCTTTCGGGCGGCGGGCCGCCGGGTCTGCGAGCGCTCCCGCCTATGTGAATTGCCCAGTATCGGACCGGCATCCACGCCGCGAACGGGATGAAACGGGCATCCGCCGGCGGCCGGTGGTCCCGTCGCACCGTCGCGGGGGAGATGCGAACGGGCCGTGTTCCGCTGTGACGATTGTCACGGTCACCGCTCGCGGGTTCGGCCGAATGTCACACCGGTTCGATCACATCGACCGGATGTCACATTCGGCCCACCGAAAGTTCACGAACCGGTGCCGTGGGTCGCCTATCGTGGCCACAGGCTTCGACAGGGGAGGACGCATGCCCGAGATCGTGCACGCACCGGCCAGGCACCTGGCCGCCGTGGAATTCCACACCGACGTGGCCCACATCGGTGAACACATCGGCGCGGCGTACGGCGCCGTCGAGCAGTACCTCACCGGCGCGGGTACGCCGCCGTCCGGCCCGGCCTTCGCGTACTACCGCAACTTCACCAAGGACGGCTTCGACGGAGCCGCCGGCTTCGAGGTCTCCACCCCGATCGAGGGCGACGGGCACGTGGTCCCGGTCGACCTGCCCGCCGGCGACGTCGCGACCGAGACCCACCTCGGCCCCTACGACACGCTCGAGCACACCTACGAGGTTCTTGCCGCGTGGGCCGCGCGGGAGGGGCACGACCTCGACCTGAGCACCGCGTGGGAGGAGTACTGGAGCCCGCCGGGCACGCCCGCCGAGGAAGTGCGCACGGTGATCTACGTACCCGTGAAGTCCTGAGGCGTATCGCGGAAGCGACCCCACGCGTCCCGGCGGCGGGAGACAATCCGCGAATGTCCCTCGTCGTCGGATTCGCGCCGTGGATCCTGTACTGGATCCTCGTCGGCAACACCGGGTTCGTCACCGCCGTGGCTGCCGCCCTGGCCCTCGCCGCCGCCGGTCCGCTCGTGCAGCGCCTGCGCGGAAAGCCGTGGCGCTCCCTCGACGTCGGCACCGTCGTCGTCTTCGCGCTGCTGCTCGTCGCCACCCTCACCCTCGACGACGCCGTCCTCGAACGCTGGCTGCAACCGATCGGCAACCTCGGACTGCTGCTCGTCGTCCTCGTCGGCATCCTCGCCGGACGGCCCTTCGTGCGCGAATACGCCGTCGAGACAGTCGATCCCGCAACCGCAGCCTCCGGCGGATTCCGGTACGTCACCACCGCGATGACGTGGATGTGGGCCGCCGCCTTCGCCGTGATGACCGTATCCTCGCTGATCCCACCGATCGTCGACGGAGACGCCACCGTCCGCGACGAGACCGACGCGCTGTCCGTCGTCGGGTACTGGGTCGTCCCGTTCGTCGTCCTGGGCGCGGCCGGGCTGGTCTCGGCCCTGTTCCCCAAGTGGTTCGACACGAACTCCGCGCTCGCCGCCACCGCCAACCCGCACCCCGAACCCGAATCCCCGACCGCACCACCGCCGGACCTCGACTCGGCCCGCGTCCACCTCGTCGCACCGCGGCAGTCCCGGCACGACGAACCGTTCCGCCTCACCGTCGCCGGATCGCGGCCCGACGCGACGATCACCGTCACCGCAGAGGGCACCGACATGTTCGGCGCCCGCTGGCGGTCCAGCCGCACCTACGACGGCAGTGTCGACGTGGTCGACGAACCGTTGTGGGACATGCGGTTCGACGAACCCGACCGCGTACCCGACCTGTTCGTCCCGCCGCCCGGCCGGTGGCCGGTCACCCTCACCGTCACCGAAGGACCCCACACCGCGCGTCGCACGGTGATCCGGGCCGACGCCGCACCGGGAGTGATCGTCGAGGACGTCAACGTCGACGGCCGCCCCGGTCTGCTCGCCCGTCCGGACGGTCCGACACCGCCCCGCGGATGGTCGGCGGTGCTGTGCGTCGGCGGCTCCGAGGGTGGCGTCGACTCCCAGCGCGCCACCGTCTCCGTCCTCGCCTCGCACGGTCACCTGGCCCTCGCCTACTCGTGGCTCGACGAGAACTCCGAGGTGGCCGGGGTACCGCTCGAACGCTTCACCGGCGCGCTGCGCCACCTCGCCGGCCTGCCCGAGATCGGCAGCGTCGCCGCCATCGGCATCTCCCGGGGAGCCGAGGGGCTCCTCGCCGCCGTCGCCGCCGACGGGACGCCACTGCGGGCGCTGGTGCTGATCAGTCCCAGCTCCGTCGCGTGGCAGGGACTCGGGCCGGACGGCGAGATCCCGGACACCCCGTCGTGGACCCTCGGCGGCGAGGCCCGGCCCTGGGCGCCGCTGCCCAGCTCCGCGCTGATGCCGCAGATGATCCGCAACGCCTGGCGCGCCGGCCGCGACGTCGCCCGGCACCGGCCGTCGCTGCTGCGCCTGGCCGACGCCTACCGCGCGGGACTGCGCGACGCACCCGAACCCGCCCACCTGCGGGCCGAGAAGGTCGACGCCCCGATCCTGTGCATCACCGGCACCGACGACCAGCTGTGGCCGTCCACCGACATGGCGGGCGCACTGCTCGCCCGCCGCGGCGACGGCCGCGACCGGCACCTGTCCGTCGAGGACGCGGGCCACCTCATCCGTCTCGGCATGTTCCCCGGCGACGCCCAGTGGACCGGCGGCATCGCGTTCGGTGGCACCCCGGCCGGGCAGGGCCGGGCCCAGCGCGCCGCGGTCGACGCCGTCACCGAATTCCTCGCCTGACCGGCGCCCCCGCCGCGCCACCCGGATTTCTGGAACAGTGGAAAGGTCCGGACACCACGAGGAGGTCCCGATGTCCGACGCCCCACAGTTCCCGGTCGGGTTCGAACCGGCCGAGCAGCGCCGCGAGCGCATGGCCGCGCAGGTGCGCCGCTGGTGCGAGCAGCACCGGCTCGACGGCCGGCACGCCCCGCTGTCGGACGCGGCCGCCCTCTGCCTGGCCGCCGGCCGCCTCGACGACGAGACCCGCGACATCCTGGCCCGGCGCCGGCGGATCGGCCGCGGCCTGCCCACCCTCGGCGGATTCGGGGCGCTGCGGCACCTCACGGACGAGCACGCGCGTCTCACCGCGCGGGCCGCCGACCTGCGCCCCGGGGCCGCCCGGCTGGTGTTCGAATACCGGGCGGGTGAGCTCGCCAAGCGGCTGCGCAACGCGCACTACACGCTCACCGTCTCCGGCCGGCACTACGCGCAGGGCGTGCGGGCCGTGCGGCGGGAACGACGTGACGGGGTGCACCTCGACCCGCACCAGCGCGACGCCCTGTTCGCGGCGCTGCAGCACACACCCGCGCCCGTCCCCGAGAAGATGGCCGATCAGGTGCGCGGCGCCGTGCTCGGCGTGGCCGTGGACCGCGTGACGCGCTGGTCCGACGGCACCGCCGCGGCCGCCGCGGGACGTCGCGCCGCCGACGCCCTCGGCCGGCAGGTGCCCGGCGACGACGACCACTTCGTCGACCGGTACGACACCCTGCTCTTCCTCGCCGGCACCCTCTACGACCGCATCGAGGGCTCCACCGCGTGGCACTCCGAGCATCTCGCGGTGCAACGGTCCCAGCTCGATCTCGCCGACGAGCTGACCCAGATCGCCGTCGACGCCGTCACGCTGCGCGGTCTGCTCGCCGAACTCGCCGACGCCCGCCGCGCCGCGCCGTCCGCACGCGCGGCCGTCGACGCGCGCATCGCCGCCCTCGAACCGGTGTGGGACCAGCTCCTCGACCGGGTGGCGGCCCTGGCGCGCATCGGCGAGCTGCTCACCGTCGCCGAGATGCAGCTGCGCACCGCCGAGGTCGAGGCCCGCACCGCCAGCCTCGACGAGCGGATCGACTCCCTCATCGGCCGCTCGGGCGCGCGGGAGCTCTCGGCCGACAACACCCACTTCGTCGGCGATCAGTTCGGGATCGCCGCGGAGCTGATGGGTTCGCTGCGGTCGGAGCTCCACGGCGACATCGCGGAGCTCACCGCGCGGGAGTAGTCCCGCCGGATTGTCAGCGGTCACAGCCCTTCTCGTCGACCGTTCCGACGTGGCCCGACGGCCCTGCTCCTTCCGCGCCCGGTGCTGTAGCTTTCACGCGTTCTCGGGCGAAATCGATTGGGGGTGACCGGTGCTGCGCAGGGCATGGAGGTCGACGGTGCCGGCGTACGCGGCGGGGATCGCCCTGATGGCGACGATGTTCGTCGTCGCCGGATGCGGTGGGGCCGCCGACACAGTCCGGGTGCAGGACGACCCGATCCTCGAAGCGGAGTTCGACACGGTTCTGCTGAGCGGCGAACCGCGCACCCTGGCCGCCGTCGCCGACGGCGCCGGGCTGCCGCCGGGGTCGTGGGACCGCATGTACCGCTTCTCGATGCCCCTGCTGATGAGTTCGATCAACCGGGACCTCGGCCTGACCGGCACCGTGTGGGAGAACCTCCCGCAGACCACGGGTCAGGGTCTGTTCGTCTTCATGTCCGACGGCGCCGTCGTCCGCGCCGCCGTCGACCGCGCACCCGTCGTCGAGGTCGACGGCTACGGCACCCCCGACGCCAGGGTCGAAGCGTCAGCAAGTGAGGACGGAGCGGCGATCCGAATCCAGTCCTCGGGTCCGTAGTCCTTCGGTTTGCAGTGCTCCGGTGGGTGGGTAAACGCCGAACACACGCGCGGGGAACACCAAGGAGGGCGAGGTCGTGGGACGAGCAAACGCTCCAGGAGTTCTGTGTCTCGAAGGAGAGTGGGGCGAACGGCTCGCGGAGAGGACAAGTGTGGAGCCGGCACTCGAATTGCTCGAACGAAGCGGAGTGATCCGGTTGATTCATCGAGATATCGCGACGCGCGGAGAGCTGGAGCACTATCTCGATAGAGCCATGCGAAAGTCTTTCAAAGGCTTCGATTTAATCTTCCTGGCGTTTCACGGATCTCCGGAAACACTATGGCTCGGAAAGGACTGCATTACCTTTTCCGAGTTGGAAGAGGTGATGGCAGGGCGGTGTACGGGGAAGATCATCCACTTCGGGTCGTGTCAAGTTCTTGCAGCGGATGACGAGGTTCTCATACAATTCTGCCGACGGACAGGGGCGAGGGCCGTAGTTGGTTACACGAAGGACGTAGATATCATCACTACCGCTGCTTTTGAGATCCTCCTTGTCGCGGAATTGGTGAACTCGAGGAAGATGAAGCCCGCCTATGATCGCCTGGTGCGCCAGCATCCGGTCCTTACCGTCGAACTAGGATTTCGTATGGCGCACGCGCAGTGGACTTCAGATAGAAGGGTTGCGCTTCGCGCCTCATCCGGACCTACGGATCAATAGCCCAGAAACTCGATGCACTGTAATCGAGACTGGCTGGGTGTCAAGCGCCAAGTAGGGCCCAATGGCCGTTTCCTGACGGCGCCACGGGTGGGACGCTGAAACCGGCACCCACCGATCGGCGAAAGGGCCGAACCAATGAAGGCACTGGTGTTCCACGGTCCGGGCAAGCGCTCCTGGGAGGACGTCCCCGACCCCCGAATCACGGACCCCACCGACGCGATCGTCCGCGTCGACGCGGTCACCATCTGCGGCACCGACCTGCACATCCTCGGCGGCGACGTCCCCGAGGTCACCGACGGGCGCATCCTCGGGCACGAGGCCGTCGGCACCGTCGTCGAGGTCGGGCCGAGCGTGCAGAACCTCGCACCCGGCGACAGGGTGCTCGTCTCGTGCATCACCTCGTGCGGCCGCTGCCGCTTCTGCCGCGAGGGCCGCTACGGGCAGTGCCTCGGCGGCGGTGGCTGGATCCTCGGCCACCTCATCGACGGCACCCAGGCCGAACTCGTGCGAGTTCCGTTCGCCGACAACTCCACCCACCGCGTGCCCGAGGGGGTGAGCGACGAGCAGATGCTCATGCTCGCCGACATCCTGCCCACCTCCTACGAGGTCGGCGTGCTCAACGGATGCGTGCGTCCCGCCGACGTCGTCGTCATCGTCGGTGCCGGCCCGATCGGCCTCGCCGCGATCCTCGCCACCCGACTGCTGAGCCCGAGCCACGTCGTCGCGGTCGACCTCGCCGACAGCCGGCTCGAGGCGGCCCGCGAACTCGGCGCCGACCTGGCTCTCAACCCCGGCCGCGACGACGTCGCCGCCGTCGTCCGCGACCTCACGGACGGTCTCGGCGCCGACGTCACCATGGAGGCCGTCGGCGTCCCGGCGACGTTCGAGCAGGCCGTCGAGCTGGTGCGGCCGGGCGGCCACGTCGCCAACATCGGCGTCCACGGAGCGCCGGCCACGCTGCACCTCGAGAGCATCTGGATCAAGGACCTCACCATCACCACCGGGCTCGTCGACACGCATTCGACCCCGACGCTGATCGGTCTGGTCCGCAGCGGCAAGCTCGACACCTCGCCGATGATCACCCACCGGTTCACCCTCGACGAGTTCGAGGAGGCCTACGACGTGTTCGGCCGGGCCGCCGAGACCGGTGCACTCAAGGTGCTGCTGACGGCGAATCCGGGAGACTGATGGGGCGGCTGCGCTCGCTGTCCGATTCGGTGGGCGGTGCTCTGCTCATCGCGTTCCACCTGCTCACCACCCGGCCCTTGCGGCGGTGGCGCACCACCTGGGGCGCCACCGCCGAGGAGCTGGCCGCGCAGTACCCGGGCGACGACCTGGTCCCCGCACCGGACTGGGGCTTCACCCGCGCCGTCACGGTCGACGCGCCGCCGGAGCGGGTGTGGCCGTGGATCGTGCAGATCGGCCAGGGCCGCGGCGGCTTCTACAGCTACGAGGGCCTCGAGAACCTCATCGGCTGCCGCATCACGAACGCGACCGAGATCGTCCCGGACCTGCAGCATCTCGCCGTCGGCGACCCGATCCGTCAGCACCCGAAGGCCCCGCCGCTCACCGTCGCGCTGCTCGAACCGGACCGCGCACTCGTCCTGCACGGCGCGACGGAACAGACCGGCGACGCGTTCCTGTGGTCGTTCCACCTGCATCCGGGTCCGGACGGCGGCACCCGCCTGGTCGAACACGGCCGGGGACGCCACGGTCCGTCGCGCGGGAGCCGGCTCGCGTTCGGCCCGACGCTGATGGAACCGATCACATTCGTCATGGGGCGGAAGATGCTGCGCACCATCGCATACCTGGCCTGGTGAGCCCCGCAGTTATTCGTGCGGTGCCGCGAGGCCGAGTTCGGCTGCGGCGGAAGTGAAGTCCGGGTCGAAGAGCAGAAAGCTCAGCAGGTCGCCGTGGTCCTCGCGGGTTCCTCCCACGAGTCGGCCCAGCACCGACAGCCAGGGATGGCGCAGACCGCCCACCCCCGCCCCCTTCTCGCGGTAGATGTCGTAGGCGAGCCGGCCGAGGTCGTAGGCCTGCTTGAGCGACGGACCCGCGAACCGCACCCCGATCTCCCGATCCGAGGTCACCTCCGCGCTGTCCACGCCGGCTGCGCGGATGCGCATCAGCCGGTCGTTGCGGACCTCGAGCTGGTGCAGGTCTTCGATCATGCGGTCCGAGAGGACGGCGCGCAGGACCAGTGCGGCGGCACCGAACACGTCAGGCGGCTCGTCGTCGCCGGGCGCGACTTCGGCGGCAGGTCTTTCGATCCAGTGCCGCGGCTGGGTCGCGACGACTCCGAGGGTGTCCGCTCCGAGGGCGAGAGCCGGCTTCAATGGCGTGTTGAGCTGCAGACCGCCGTCGACGTACCAGCCCGCCCACGCCGCCGGTTCGGTGACCCGGACGGGCCGGAACAGCACCGGCACCGCCGCCGAGGCCAACACGTGCTCGACGGACAGCTCCGTCTCGACGTAGCTGATGTTGCGATGTTCGTCGTAGTCGGGCAGCGGCACCGACGGGTGCTTCTCGACGAAGACCACGGTGCCGCGGGTGGCGACGGAGGTGGCCGTCACCGCGACCGCCCCGACGGCCCCGCTGCGGATGTTGGCGTGCAGGTCCTCCCAGCAGATGAGAGACGACAGCAGGTCGTGCATGCGTTCGGTGTCGAGAAGGCTCGGCAGCGTGACGTCCAGGCCGGCGGCCTGACCGAGGTAACGCAGGCCGGTGCCGACGAGCGTGCCGACGGGCCCGAAGACGTCGTCCAGTCCCACCGTCGACCACAGGCTCACGATCTTGTGGGTGGCGGACTTGTACCCGTCCCCGGCGAAGGCGGCCAGTCCGACGACGTTCAGCGCGCCGGCGCTGGTTCCCACCAGAATCGGCGGGCGCTCGGACCTCGGCAGGTGCGGCAGCAGCGACGCGATCGCCCCGGCCTCGTACGCCCCCCGGGCGCCCGCTCCGGACACCACCAGCCCTACGGTTTCGCTCACGGTCGTCCCCCTCACGACGAGCACGTGCAGATATCGGAGAACGATACGCGCCGGTACTGCGCCCGAGGCGTGATCCGTCGGGGCCGGCTGTCGATCGCCTGCGTGTCGGTGTCCTGCCGCCGGGCGGGGGTGGCCGAGACTGGGCCTGTGTCCGACAACGATGGTGTGGAAGCGGTGGTGTTCGACCTGGACGGGGTGCTGATCGACTCCGAACCGCTGTGGGAACAGGTGCGCCGGCAGGTCGTGGCCGAGTACGGGGGTCGCTGGGCCGACGACACGCAGAGCCGGTTGATGGGCATGAGCACCCCGGAGTGGGCGAGGTATCTCAGCGAGGGTCTCGGTGTCGATCTGCCGCCCGACGACGTGGCGGCACTGGTCATCGAGCGCATGGGCGCCGGCTACGCCGACCGGCTGCCGCTGATCCCCGGTGCGGTCGAGGCGGTGCGCGCGATGGCGGCGCGGTGGCCGCTCGGCCTGGCCAGCTCGTCCCCGCAGGCCCTGATCGAGGCCGTGCTCGACGCCGCAGCGCTGGGGGACGTGTTCACCGTGGCGCTGTCCACCGAAGGGGTGGCGCGGGGGAAGCCGGCCCCCGACATCTACCTGACCGTCGCCGAGCGACTCGGGACGAACCCGGCCCGGTGTGCGGCGGTGGAGGATTCCAGCAACGGGCTGCGGTCGGCGGCGGCGGCCGGCATGCGGGTGATCGCGATTCCCCATCCCCGGTACCCACCCGACCCGGATGCGCTCGCCCTCGCCGGGCTGGTGCTGCCCGGCCTGGACGGTCTCACCCCGGCCGCGGTGGCAGCGATGAGGTGAGGTGCGGAGCCGGTCGCACCGCTATGCCGGCGGACCCGGCGCAATGCCGACCGGCTGACCCGAAACACGTTCGGGAATAACGGAAGTGGTATTCGGGACCGCGCAGGGCGCGAACCGCGAGGCCCGGAACAGGTTGTCGGTGACGCACTCTCCGTCGACACCGCCGGGGACGGAACCGGCGACGAGACCACGGACCTCCCGATACAGCGCGGTGGTGTGTTCGACGGCGAGCTGCACCGCGAGCTGGTGATACGTCGTGCCGGGATACCCGGGGACCGGCTCACGACCGCGCAGCGTGCCCGGATCGTCCTTGTTCAGGGTCAGGTGACACTCCTCGAACGGGGCAGGCGGGGCGGGCGGGCCCTCGCTCGGCGGGACGGACGACCCGGCCGGAGGTGGACCGCTCGGGCAGCCGTCGAGACCGTTCGCCGGGGTCAGCTCGAAGAACCCGGTGTGCAGGCCGGCCGGAAGGGCGGCGGGATCGCACGTCGGGAAGAGCGGGGCGAGCCCCGGCGCCCGGTTCGCGGCGACGGCCAGCTCGGCCCAGTTCGAATGAGAGTAGAAGTCGGCGAGGGCGTGGGTCAGACCGCCGAAGGCGTTGCGGGCGCCGAAGCCGTTCGCGGTGGTGCGGAAGTCCGGCGGCCCGGCGGGTTGCGCGCCGGCGATCACGGCGGGCACGAAGAAGTTCCACGCGTCCCGGGCACGGTCGCAGACGTCCGCCGGCCGCGCGGCGTTGTCGAAGTGCCGGAAGGCGTCGCCCTGGAACAGGTCGCTGCCTTCGTTGCCGGTGCCGGTGAGGAGACTTCCGGTGATCTCGGTGAGCGCCGGCTCGTCGACGCCCCCGTCGGCGGTGGCCGGGGGCAGCGCTGCACGCAGGATGCTCCCGTGGATGTCGGGCGCGAAGGCCAGGGCGTTCGGCGGCATCGACACGGACAGGAGTGCGGCGGCGGCAACCGTCACGATCGCCGACAGACCAGGGCGGGGAAGCAGTGTCATGGGTACTCCGCGATCTTTGGTGGTGGCCTCCTCCGAATATCCCCCCCCGGCGGCGATCGTCGCCGGGAATTCGGGATCATCGCAGTGCCTGCCCGGCCGGCACCCCGAACGGCCGCACGAGCACGGCACCCCAGTCCCGCCACGGCGGACAGGGTGGGGGAGGTCGGCCGTTCAGGAAGCGGATGGTCGCGTCCTCGAAGGCCGCCGACTTGGGCAGGTACGGGTGGGCGACGCGGGCGGGACACTCGTTGCGCTCGACGTCGAGCTCCCGACCGTCCGGCATCAGCGGCAGATCGGTGGCCGAGGGCAGGCTCGAGGCCCGCACCGCCCCGGGAAGCGGCCGAGCGAGGACGGATTCCGCGGCTCCCGCCGTGCCGAGCAGTTCCCGCGCGGCCGGAGTTTCCGGGTCGAAGTGGAACCGGACGAGGTCGGTGGCCGGTGCGGCGAGGCGCAGCAGGTCGGCGAAGACGCGGCCGGGCTGGTTCACGCCGGGCGGCGGGTAGCCGGTCGGGGTGCTCGGAAACGGGCCGACGAGCAGCAGGGCGTCGACCTCGACCCGCCCGGTGGCGACGGCCTCCCACACCACCCACACCGCGTGCGAATGCGCGGCCACCACCAGCGGACGAGGCAGCCCGGACGCCTGCTCGACGAACAGATCGACCTGTTCCTGGAACGGCCGCTGGGTATCGCTCGGCCCGTAGGGGGCGCCCGTGCGGATCGGGCACGTCGCGTCGCGCTGCGGCTGCCCGTCGCCCGGCCCGGCGTAGGAGAAGTAGTACACCTGCTCGCATGTGTAGCCGAGGCGGTGAATGTCTGTCGCGTGGATCGCGCCCCGGCCCGACGCCGAATTGATCCCCGACAGGATCAGCAGTGAACCCGGCTGCGGCGGGCCGGGTTCTGGCTCCTCGTACCCGCGGGTCGCGACGAACACGATCGATGCGGCGACCAGCGCCGCGACGAACGCGCTCAGGGCCGCCCCGGGCCGGCGCATCGCCGGGCGGTGCATCGCCCGGATCGCCAGGCCGGTCGCGACGGCCGAGACCGGGACGAGCGGCACCGTCAGGGCAGGGATCCGTTCGGCCACCGCGCCCAGCGCCAGGACCACCGCGCAGTACGGCACCAGCACCTCGACGCGCAGTCCCCGCCGCCAGGTCAGCGCGAGCGCTACCCGCAGCCGTACGGTGCCCTGCCACGGAACCGGACCGAGCGTCAGCACCAGTATCCCGACCAGTGCGACGGCCGGCCAGAACAGCCGGGAGTACAGGACGGCGTAGGCGGTGGCGTCGGCGAACGCCGCCAGCAGCACCGGGCCGAACGTGACCGTGTAGAACAGGGCCGCGAACCGCAGGCGGCGGGCATCGAGACCGCCCAGCAGCCACGCCATGAGCGCGACCCGCGCTGCGGCCACCGCGGCGAACAACACCAGGAACACTGGCCACGACGGCGCCCGCGACAGCAGGAACCGCAGGTCGGCGAACTGATCCAGCGGGGGCAGCGCCACCAGGTGGATCAGCCCCGGCCACGTCGGGACCGCATTCGTCGCCGCGAGCAGCACGACGAGCGCCGCCGCGGCCGCGAGCGGCCACCAGCGCCGCCACCGTCCCTCGCGCACGCGGCCTCCCGTCGCCGACTGCCTCGAATCTAGGGGGTGCGCGGGTGCCCGGCGCCGGATTCGTCCCGGTCCCGGTGTACTTTGCTGAGCGAACGAGTAGCGAGGGGGTGTGGTGTGGCGCGGGTGATCGCGACGATCAATCTGAAGGGCGGCGTCGGCAAGACCACGACGACGGCGGCCCTGGCGGAGTTCATGTCCGCCGAGTTCGGGCAGCGGGTGCTGCTGATCGACCTGGACCCGCAGACCAACCTCACGACGATGATGATCGGGGAGGAGCGCTGGCAGGAGCTGAACCAGCTCGACCGCACCCTCGCCACGCTGTTCCGCGGCGCCGTCGACCCCGACGCCCCCGTCTTCGACATCGAGAAGGCCCTCCAGCGGAACGTCTCACCCGTGCGCGCCGTGAAGAACGTCGACCTGCTCGCCTCGTCGCTGGATCTGATGGACATCCAGGAGGGACTGAGTCACCAGCAGTACGCCGACCCGAAGTCCACCCGGCCCCTCGAGGTGCTGCTGCACGCGATCACCCCGATCGCCGACCGGTACGATTACATCCTTGTCGACTGCCCGCCCAACCTCGGCATGCTCACCCAGAACGGCCTGCGGCTCGCGAACGGCTACCTCGTCCCCACCATCCCGGACATCCTGTCGACCTACGGCATTCCCCAGCTGCAGACCCGGGTCCGGGCGTTCGCCGACCGGACGGGGCACCCCATCCGCGAGATCGGGCTCGTCATCACCAAGTACCGCAGTGCGTCGAACCTGCACCGCAGCATCATCGAACAGCTGCAGCGCGACGAGCGGATCGCGAACGTCGTGCCGGCGTGGATCCCCGAAGCCAACCAGATCGCGCAGTCCGCGGAGTTCGTCCCGTACGGCACCCTCAAACGCAAGTACGGCAACTCCGGGCAGTTCGACGCCCTGCGCATGCTGACCGAGGACGTCCTGATGAACGCACAGGTGCTGCTGTGACCGGCCCCGTCGACCGCGACGCGGCCCGCCTGCGCCTGCAGATCGGGGAGGCGAGCGCCGCACTGCTGCGACTGCAGGACTCGAGCCCCGCCGCCGCGACCGCCCTGGTGCGGCTGGTGCAGGTGATCGCCGACGAGGCCGCCCGCACCCCGCGGTTCGCGCATGCTCTCGCCTCGGCGCTCGCCGCGACGGGAGAGACGCCGACGCCCGCGGCCCCGGCACCGCGGAAGGTCCCCGCCGCGCGGCGCGGCAAACGCGCCCCGGGGCCCTTCGATCCGTTCGCCGCGTTCCGCGACGGCGG
The DNA here is from genome assembly GCF_047782815.1 of Rhodococcus indonesiensis. NCBI lineage: Bacteria > Bacillati > Actinomycetota > Actinomycetes > Mycobacteriales > Nocardiaceae > Rhodococcus > Rhodococcus indonesiensis. The sequence goes on from NZ_CP180630.1 coordinate 1,775,318, forward strand.
CGAGACCGGCCTGCGCGAGAAGCTCGCGCCCCTCGACGTCGAGCAGCTCAAGGACATCGTCGCCGAGCACGCGATGGACTACGACCGCCTCGCCATGCGCTGGCGCACGCCGAAGAAGTTGCAGGACAGGATCGTCGAACGGGTCAAGGCGCTCACGACGAAGGGCGACGCCTTCCGCTGACGCAACCGGGCGGGGGAGCGGTCCCGGTCAGGGTGTCCGGGTCCGTCGATCGACTTCCTTCTCGACGGCGAGGGCCAGGTCGTGAACGACCCGGGAGTGCCATTGCTTGTGCGCCGCGAGGTCCGCGGCGAGCGCATGGCAGTCCGGGCATTCCTGGGCGGCACTGTTCTGCTGGGTGTGCTCCATGATGTTGCACCTCCTGGAAGAGATATCCGCCTCCACCGTGGCACGGATGCGGGACGTAGTCCACGGCTGTCTGCCCGCCGGACGATGTGCCGGAGCTTGCACCCCTTGTGGCGTGCTTGCACCCGTTAGGGCGGGACGGAGGGGATGTAAGGTGCGCAGTACGGGTGCAAGCTCCGGGGACGGGCTACGGATACCGTGACGTTCGTGAAGACGGTAGGGGTCGACCTCGCGGCCGAGCCGGCGAAGACGGCGGTCGCCACCCTCGCGTGGGAGCACGGCACCGCGACGGTGCAGGAGTTGCGGCTCGGCGCGACCGACCCGGAGATCGTGGCCGCGATCGCCGCGGCGGACCGCAGCGGGATCGACGCGCCCTTCGGCTGGCCGGACGCGTTCGTCGAGTTCGTCGGCGCGCACCACCGCCTCGAGTACTCGCGCGAACGCGCCCTGAGCAGTCGGCCCGGACGGCTGCCGCTGGTGCGACGATCGACCGACCGCGTCGTGCATGCCCGGACCGGGATCGTCCCGCTGAGCGTGTCCGCGGATCTCATCGCCCACGTGGCGCTCCGGTGCGCCGGCCTGCTCGCGGAACTCGACGCCGGGGGAGTGGATGTCGACCGCGTCGACGGCGCGGTCGTCGAGGCGTATCCCGCTGCGGCGCTGCAGATCTGGGGGCTGCCGTTCAAGGGGTACAAGAGTGCGAAGAACCGCGAGGTGCGGGCCGCCTCGGTGGTCGCGCTGGAAGAGGCCCTGCCGGGACTGACGCTCGGCGGCTTCCGGGACCTGTGCGTCGACTCCGACGACGCGTTCGATGCGGTCGTCGCCGGCCTCGTCGCCCGAGCGGCAGCCCGCCGCAGAACCGCCCGGCCCGATGCGGCGCAGCACGCCGTCGCGGTGCGGGAGGGCTGGATTCACCTGCCGGTGTGCGGACTCGGCGAACTGCTCTGAGACGACCGGCCCCGCGGCGGCGCGCCGGTACGCTGCAGGCGACGAGAGGAGCCGCATGGACCCGGTGATCCGGATATCCGACGAGGTGCGCGACGCCGTCGCGACCCGCCGGCCGGTGGTGGCCCTGGAATCGACGATCTTCACCCACGGCCTGCCGCGCCCGCGCAACCTCGAGGTGGCGCTCGAGGCGGAGGCGCGATTGCGGAACGCGGACGTCGTCCCCGCCACCATCGGTGTGCTCCGCGGTGTACCCACGGTCGGACTGTCCATCGACGAGATCACCGAACTCGCGACGGCACAGACCGTGACGAAACTGAGTGTCCGCGACCTGCCGATCGCCGTCGCACGACGACTGTCCGGCGGCACCACCGTCGCCGCGACGGCCCTGCTCGCGCACCGCGCCGGAGTCGAGATCTTCGCGACGGGCGGGCTGGGCGGCGTGCACCGCGGCGCACAGAGCACCTTCGACGAATCCGCCGACCTGGTCGCCCTGTCCACCGTCCCGATCCTCGTCGTCAGCGCCGGCGTCAAGTCCATCCTCGACATCCCGGCCACGCTCGAACGGCTCGAAACCCTCAGCATCCCCGTCGTCGGCTACCGCACCCGAACCTTCCCCGGCTTCTACATCCGCGACAGCGGCTGCCCCCTCGAGCATTCCGTGGACTCGCCGGCCGAAGTCGCCGACCTGGTCCGCGCCCGGGACGCGTTGGGGTTGAAAGCCGGCATCCTGCTTGCCAATCCGGTCTCGGAGGACGCTCAGCTCGACCCCGGCCTGCACGCGCGGGTGCTGCACGAGGCCGAGGAGCGTGCCGCGGCGGCCGGAGTCGCCGGCAAGGACACCACGCCGTTCCTGCTCGACCACTTCCACCACGCCACCGGCGGCCGCAGCCTCGATGTCAACGTCGAGGTGTACCGCGGCAACGTCGCGCTCGGCGGTGCCGTCGCGACGGCGCTCGCCGGCAGTTCGCCCTGACCACCGCCGCACCGGTGCGTCTTTTGGGCGGCCAGGGCAGGGCGGATTCAACCGGTCGTTGCAACATCCCTGATGATGGAGGGTGTTGCAGATGGTGTGGATCGGTCGACCCCCGGCCCCGGAGCACGCACGGCTGAGGTTCTGGCAATGCCGTAGCGAGGGTGCCTCGACGACGGAGGCGGCGTGCGCCGCGGCCGTGTCGTCCTCGACGGCGCAGCGGTGGATCGTGGCGTCCGGTGGGGTTCGTCCCCGCCGGACGCCGCCCCCGTCGGGGCGGTATCTGACGCTCGAGGAGCGCGAGACGATCTCCGAGCTGCTCCAGGCCGGCACGAAGCAGTACGAGATCGCCCGGGCGCTGGGCCGGTCCGCGTCCACGATCAGCCGAGAGATCACCCGCGGGACGAACAAGCGCGGCTACTACATCGCCTCGACCGCCCACCGAGCTGCCCAGCAGCGCGCCACCCGCCCGAAAACGGCGAAGCTGGCCACCTGCGACCGGCTGCGCGGATTCGTGCGGCAGCGGCTCGAACGGAACCACTCGCCGGAGCAGATCTCCCACTCCCTGATCCGCGAGTTCCCCGACGATGCGGAGATGCGCGTGTCGCACGAAACGATCTACCTCTCGCTCTACATCCAGTCCCGCGGCGCACTCAAACGAGAGCTGACACAACATCTTCGAACGAAACGAACGCTGCGCGCGAGCAGACGCCGACCGGACGAACGGCGCGGCCGGATCCCCGAGATGGTGCACATCTCGCAGCGTCCCGCCGAAGCCGACGATCGAGCCGTGCCCGGACACTGGGAAGGCGACTTGATCATGGGCGCGGGCAACCGGTCGGCGATCGGCACCCTCGTCGAACGCACCACCCGGTTCGTGATGTTGCTGCACCTGCCCGACGGGTACTCGGCCGAGCAGGTCAATACCGCGCTGGCCGCCAAGATCCGGGAACTGCCCGACGCCCTGGCCCGGTCCATCACCTGGGACCAGGGCGCCGAGATGAAGCGACATGCCCAGTTCACCGTGGACACCGGCGTCCAGATCTACTTCTGCGACCCGCACTCACCGTGGCAGCGCGGCTCCAACGAGAACACCAACGGTCTGCTCCGGCAGTATTTCCCCAAGGGCACCGACCTGTCCCTCCACACCGTCGAGGACCTGCGGTTCGTTGCCGACGAGATGAACGACCGCCCCCGCAAGACGCTCCACTGGCATACTCCAGCCGAGCGCCTCGACGAGATGCTCGTTGCGACGACCGCATGAATCCGCCCAGCCCAAAGGATGCACCGCACCTTCGGGCGGCGGTCAGCCGCGCCGATTGTTCCACTCGATCGCCGGGCACGTGTCCATCACCATCGCCACCCCGGCCTCGGTGGTGCGCGCGAACGCGTCCTCGTCGATCACCCCGAGCTGGAACCATACGGCCTTCGCACCGACTGCGACGGCCTGGTCGGCGAACTCGCCCGCCGACTCCGACCGGCGGAACACATCGACCACCTCCACCGGGAACGGCACGTCCGCGAGTGTCGCGTAGCCCTGCTCGCCGAGCACCGTCGGCGCCTTCGGATGGATGGGGACGATCCGTTTGCCGCGTTCCTGGAGCAGCCGCGCGATCCGGTACGCGGTGCGGTCCGGGTTGCCGGAGAGCCCGACGACCGCCCAGGTGTCGCAGTCGTCGAGCATCAGGTTCACGGCCTTCGGGTCCTGCCACGAGGTGCTCATGTCGGCAAAATTACTCTTCGCCGGTGCGGCGCGAGGGTCGCCGCGGCACCCGGCTCGACCCACCGGGGGCCGACGCGTCCCGAGGCCGCCGAACCCGTACACGTACTGTGGGTGCAGAAACCCGAGTCGTGCCGCGTGGACCCGTCGCAACACAGCTCACCGACGCGCGCGGGGCGCAGGCACAGAAATGGACGCAGTCGAGTGCACGACACTGCCGGTCGAGGGATACAAGCCTTCATTTCCGAGGTCATCCAGCGCGGGGGGCGCGCCGAGCGGCTCGAGGACCTGCCGCGCAACCCGGTCCAGGTGTGGGGCGTCGACGGGGACAGCTGCATCGTGCGTGTCCGTACCAAGATCGACGGGGACTGGCAGGCGCGACGGCAGGACGCCCTGCCCGACACCGACGACACCGGCTCGCAGTTCTGGGTGTTCGTCGACCTGGGCAGCGACCCGGCCGAGTACTTCGTGCTGCCCTCCGACGAGGTCGCGGCGGGCATCGCCGCCGAGGTCGACCTGTGGATGGCCGACGCCCCCGGCCGGACGCTCACCGGCAGCCATGCCGTCCCCCTCAGCAGCGTCGCCCACGGCAAGGACCGCTGGGACCTGCTCGGCCTGACACCCGCCAAGGACACCACCCGCTACACCGACGACGACGCGGCCGAGGCCGAGCAGGAGCGACGCGCCCGCAACCGCGCACGCAAGGCGAGCGCCGGCAAGGCACGCGAGTCGGCCGAACCCGAGGTCGTCGAGGACCTGCGGCTGCCGGTGGTCGCCGACCGGGACGGATACCGCGTCAAGGGACGGTTCGACCCGGTCACCCGCGCGCTCGAGATCACCGCCGGCCCGATGGAAGGGCGGCGGTTTCCCGACCCGACGACCGCCGCGATCGCCATCGCCAGCTACCTCAGCGGCGACACCGAGGCCTGCGACGGCGACACGTTCTGGCGCCTCGACCAGCCCGAATCGACGCCGCTGGGGCTGCACCTCGCCTGACGGCACCCGACGTTCGCGTCCCGTTCGCCGACGCGTCGACTCCGGGGTGTCCGAGGGCAACCTCGACCCGTTCGACTATCGTCATACTCGACGTGTGCCCCTGAGCACGTCGGCGAACGGAAGCGAGACATCATGGGCAGCCCTCGTGGGGCCGAGCGAATAGCCGAATACCCGAGGCCGTCGCACACCCTGCTGCACATCACCGACACCCACCTCGTCGGCGGCGACGAACTGCTCTACGGCACGGTCGACGCCGACGCCCGGGTGCAGCAGATCCTCGCCGACATCCGCGCCTCCGGGGTGCAGCCCGACGCGCTCGTGTTCACCGGCGACCTCGCCGACCGCGGCCAGCCCGACGCCTATTCGAAGCTGCGCGGCCTCGTCGAGCCCGTCGCGGAGGCGCTCGGCGCGCAGATCGTGTGGGCTATGGGCAACCACGACGACCGCGCCGCCTTCCGGGAGCTGTTGCTCGACCAGGCGCCGTCCACCGGGCCCGTCGACCGCGTCTACCGCATCAACGGCCTGCGCATCATCACCCTCGACACCTCGGTGCCCGGCTTCCATCACGGCGAGGTCTCGCCGGAACAGCTGAGGTGGCTGGCGCGAGAACTCGAGACGTCGGCGCCCTTCGGCACCATCCTCGCCATGCACCACCCGCCGGTGCCCAGTGTGTTCGACCAGGCCGTGCTCGTCGAACTACGCGACCAGGCCGGCCTCGCCGAGGTGCTGCGCGACACCGACGTGCGCACCATCCTCGCCGGGCACCTGCACTACACCACGACCGCGACCTTCGCGGGCATCCCCGTCTCGGTGGCCTCGTCGACCTGCTACACCCAGGACCTCAACGTTCCGGCCGGGTGCCAGCGCGGTCACGACGGCGCCCAGGGCTTCAACCTCGTGCACGTCTACCCGGACACCATCGTGCACTCGGTGGTCCCGACCGGCAGCTACGCCACCGCCGGCCGGCCGCACACCGCGGAGGACACCGCGCAGCGGCTCGCCGAGGCCGGGATCCGCATCCCGGAGAACCCCGACGTCACCGTCCGCGTCTAGGAGACGGACGAATCGGACAGCGCGCGGGGTGTGCGTCGTCTAGGCTCCGCGCATGACATCGATCCCGGTGAATGTCGACAACTTCGTTCGCGCAGAGACCGACCGGATGTTCCTCGATCTCCAGCGGGACGCTGGGGGCGTCAACACGCTGAGCCACAACCGGGAGCCCGCCGCCGTCGAGCACCAGACGGTGATCCGGATGAACCGCGATACCCTCTACAGCTTCGCGGTTGTGGACGTCTCCCAGGGCGCGACCCTCACCATCCCCGAGAGCGGTCGCCGGTACGTGTCGGCGATGGTCGTCGACCAGGACCACCACGTCGACCGGATCCTCCACGAGCCGGGAGAGCACCGGCTCACCGCCGACGAGTTCCCGACCCCCTACGTCGGGATCGCGGTGCGGATCCTCGTCGATCCCTCCGATCCGGACGACGTGCAGGCCGTGGCCGCGCTCCAGGACCGATTCCGTCTCGACGCCGTCTCGTCGACGCCGTTCACGGCGCCCGACTACGACCGGGCGAGCCTCGACGCGACGCGGGACGCGCTGCTGGCGCTGGCACGGGGGCTGACCGGCTTCGACAGGATGTTCGGTGCCCGGGGTGAGGTCGATCCGGTCCGGCACCTGATCGGCACCGCCGCGGGCTGGGGTGGCCTGCCGACCACGGAGGCCGCCTACATCGGCGTCGATCCGGGACTGCCGGTCGGCGAGTACGAGCTGACCGTCCGCGATGTGCCCGTCGATGGATTCTGGTCCGTCTCCGTCTACAACGCGCAGGGCTTCTTCGAGCCGAACGACCAGAATACCTACAGCGTCAACAACATCACGGGTGTGCCCGACGCGGACGGCTCGATCACCGTCCGGTTCGGCGATGCGTCCGGCGCCAACTGCCTGCCCATCACCGAGGGGTGGAACTACCTCGTCCGCCTGTACCGTCCGCGCCCGGAAGTCCTCGACGGAAGCTGGACCTTTCCCACCTTGTCGAACGGGCGGTGACCGGATGCGCGTTCCGGCCGGGCCGCCCCGCGGGAAGCGGGACGGCCCGGCAGGGTGCTACGCCGTGCGGGTCAGGACCGTCCCGGGTAGTCCGTCTCCCACGGTGCCGGGATCGGGTAGTACCGCTCCAGGAATTGAGTGACCTTGGCTGTGCGCAGCTCGAGGTCCACCTCGGGCACGCTGCCGTCGTTGAGGCAGAAGAAGTCCATCTTCCGCCCCGCCAGCAGCGTGTCCAGCTCGCGCAGCCCCGCCTTCATCGTCGTGTCGACGTACCGCATGCGGGCCGTCGTCTGCTGCACCGCCCGACCGGTCATCAACGCGTAGTAGTGGTAGAAGGAGTTGGTCACCGAGATGTTCTCCGCGGCCCGGAACGTGCTCGCCGCCGTCGCCGCGAACTCGTCCGCGAACTCCCGCTCCATCTCCGCCATGACGCTCTTGCGCAGCGGCACCGGCGTGTGTTCGAGATGCCGGGTGATCGTCACCCCGAACCGCTCCTCGAGCAGCCGGCGATTGACCCGGGCGGCGTTCTCGAAACCAGTGCGCCTCTTGTGGTTACGGCCCAATCCGATGCGGGTGTCCGCCTCGATGAACTTCGTGACCCCACCGGCGGAGAAGAACATCTGCGGGTCCACCGGGCGGCCGAAGAACATGTCGTCGTTCGAGTACAGGAAGTGCTCGGACAGACCCGGGATGTGGTGCAACTGGCACTCGACGGCCTGCGAATTGTGCGTGGGCAGCACCGACGGGTCGGCGAAGAACTCCTCGCTGCGCACGAACGTGACCTGCCCGTCGTCGGCCAGCCAGTCCGGTCGGTCCGAGTCGGTCGCGACGAAGATCCGCCGGATCCACGGTGCATACATATGTACGGAGCGCAGCGCGTACTTGAGCTCGTTGATCTGCCGGTAGCGGGCGGGGGAGTCGTCGCCCTCGCCGACCACGTAGTTCGCCATGCGCTTGGCGCGCTCGGCCTGCCACTTCTTGCACGAGCCGTCGACCCACGAGAACACCAGGTCGATCTCGAACGGGACGTCCGACGGGTGCGTCGCGAACATCCCCTCGATCGTCGGCCACGTCTGCCGGTACCGCTCCACGGTGCCGCGCGTGACCTCCTCACGCAGCACGCTGCGGCGGGTCAGGGCGTTCTCCCTGGGGAGGACGATCTCGTCGTCGGCGTGCGACCACAGCTCGATCTGCACCCCGTTGGACGCCCCGTACCGCAGCCCGCTGGAGAGCTCGACGCGCGGCCGGAACAGCCGGAAGATCCGTGCCTTGGAACTGTGGGAAAGGCGGCCGTCGGCGACGAGCACCGGACGGTGCCGTTTCGCACCGACGGTCTTGGAGTAGAACGGCTCCTCCGCGCACGCCGCAACCAGGGCGGCGCGTAGCTGTTTGCGGTCGGCCCAGTTCACCGCCAGCACCGGGCGCGCACCGTCGCCGCGGACCAGCAGAAAGTCGATGCCGGCATCGTCGAGGACCCGGCGCACGAACTGCAGGTCCTCGAGCATCGCCTGATGCGGCGTGGTGGTCGAGATGGGAATCGCGTAGCGGTCCCGGAACCACACGATGTGCGGGTGGCCGTGCAGCCGGGGCCGCTCGGACGCGAGCGGGGGAGCATCTCCGACGCTGTGGGGCAGGGAGACGAGATGAACGGTGTGGGGGGCCGGCGTGTGCGTCGGATGCTCCTTTCCTGTGAAGGGATTTCCCGGGCGAGAACTCGGGAATGAGAAGATTGATTCTAGTGGCCGATGCGACTGAAGGTGCAACTGAAGACTGCAGGGGAGAACCTGTAGCCGGGGAGGCGGCGCTTTGTCGGCTTTGTGTCGATTCGATGCTGCGGACGTGATCGTTGCGTGACGACCCGCGGACCGAATGTCACAGCGGGTCGATTGGATCGCATGACTGTGACATTCGGTCGCCGTCTGGCCGCCGTTGGTCAGGGTTGTGCCTCGGACATTCGTGCAAGCTGTTCGACAACGTACGGCCACGGGATTCGCTCCTGCTCGAGTCGCAGCCCTCCGGCGCGCACGGCGTCGAGGGCGTCGCGTTCCGGTCCGGTCAGGTGCGCGGGCACGTGCGGGGCGGGGGACGCCTCGGGCACGGCGAGTCCGCGCCACCGCTCGACGGTGCCGCGGTCCATGAGCAGGCTGCGCACGTGCGGGAGACGGCCGCGGAGCCGGTCGAGGATCGCGAAGCCGTGCGTGTCCAGGTCGCCCCAGTACACGACGTCGGAGGCAGCGAGCCACGGCACGTCCGCGAGTTCGTGTACCGCGTAGCCGCCGCCGTGCACGGCCACCGTCGCCGGCAGCTGCGGCAGCGCGTGCAGGCCCTCCTTGTTCTCCAGGATCAGGGTGCGGGCCGGTGTCACCGGCAGTGCCGCCAGCTCGTCGAGCGACGTCGCGAAGATCCGGGGCGCCGCCGCCAGCAGCGTCCGGTCGCACACGGCCACCTCGCACATCCGCGGCAGCGACCGCACCCCCAGGTCGCGGTCGCCGCGCACCCCCTCGAGTAGCGTCTCGACGAGGGCGCGGTGCCGCGACACCCATTTGGTGTCGACGCCGGGCACCGGCAGCTGGCGGATGAAAAGCCCCGACGACGGATGCTCGGCCAGCCACCGCACGGCCGCGACGAGCCGCCCGAAGTCCGGCTCGTCCAGCTCCAGCCAGCGAGTGTGCGTCGCGGCGATCGCGCTCGAGAGCGTCGCCGTGCCGGGGCCGAGTCCGTCGAGCAGATGCGCCTGTCGTGCGGTGAGGGTGCGCCACTCGGCTGCGCGTGCGGCCGCGGCGGCGACCTCGGTCGCGCCCGAAAGCACCAGGCGCACCGGCACTTCCTGCGTGCCGAAGCTCGGCCAGCGTCGCGTCTCCCACTCGACCCGGCCGCCGCCCCGGTAACCGTGCCAGGCCCGCACCCACGCCACGACGGCGTCGGGATCCTGCGCGACCCGCCGTTCGGACGGTGGATGCAGCGCAATCGTCAGCGAATCCGATTCGGCCGCAGCGGGATCGGTGATCCATCGGGCGCGGCGGCTGCGGTACGCGGCCTGGGCCTTGCCGGCGACCGCGGACGGCGGCACGCACAGTGCGCTCACGTGCCGTCCTCGCGGATCGGCAGCAGGGCGATCTGCGAGTAGCGCTTGTCGCGGATGCTCACCGCGGCCACGCCGTCGATGTAGTCGTCGAGGGTCTGCAGCAGCTTGAGCGGGGTGGCGAGCACCATGTGGAACCCGAACTGGGTGAACACGTCCAGTGCCCGCCTGGTGTACGCGGGGTCGGCGCGGTCGAACGCCTCGTCGAGGATCACTGTGCCGTAGCGCGGCAACTCCTCGCCGGCGGCGGCCAGCTGATAGCGCAGCGCGGCCGCGAGGCAGAAGAACACCAGCTTCTGCGCCTGCCCACCCGACAGGCCGGAGCTCGAGTCGTGATAGTTGGCGTCGCGGCCCTCCGGGTCGACCTCCACCCCGATGAATCCGACGTGCAGGCGGGTGTCGAGCACGAGGCGCTTCCACCGCAGGTCGGCGGGCTCGCCGGAGTCGAGCCGTTCGAGCACCGCCGCCATCTGGTCGAACCGCCGCTCCGCCGCGGCCCGGTCCTCCTCCTTCCACGCGCCGCTCGTGATCTGCAGCAGCTCCGCCAGGAACTCCGACGCGGCGGGAGAGCGCCGGTCCTTCACATCGATGCGCAGGATCCGGTCGGTGTCGAACGGCGAGCGGCGCAGCGATTCGTTCACCGGCTCGATGCGCGAGCGGATCTCGCCCGGCGCCTTGCGGATCGCGCGCGCCAGCTCCCCGATGTTGCGGTGCGACTGTTCGCGCAGCAGCCGGAAGAACTCGTCCTCGTAGGCGGGCAGGCCGTCGCTGCGCAGCCGGACGAGCACTGCGAGGGCGTCGTCGACGTACTCGGCCTCGGACCGCATCTCGGCGCGCCGCGCCTCCCACTCGGCGAGGTAGCCGGTGAGGATCGCGGTGATGCGGCGCTCGGCGTCCGCGGTGTCGCGCTGAGCGGCCCGCGTCTCCTCGTTGATCGCGCGACCCACCGTGCTCAGGGCCCGGTCGATGTTGTCGACGGTGACGCGGCGGACCGCCGCGGCGAACCGGGCCCGGATGCGCGCGGCGATCGGCTCGGGCACCGCCGTGCCGGCGTGCGCCTGTGCCTCGTCGAGCCGCGCCTGCACCCGGGTCAGCTCGTCCCGGTGCTGTTCGAGCTTGGCGAGCGCCGCGGTGTGCGCCTGCCGGGCGGCGCGTTCCTCGCTCTCGGCGCGAGCCAGATCCGCGGTGAGCGTGGCGTATTCGGTGTTGCCCTGCATCCACTCGCGCAGCCGCTCCTCGATCGCGTCTACCGCGTTCCCCGCGGCCGCGACGTCGACGTCGGCCCACGCGGACTCGCGGATCACCGCGGCGGCCTGCCGGCGCTGCTGGATCGCGGACTCGGCCCGTTCGAGCGCCTCCTGCCGCCGCTGCAGCGCGTCGACGTCGGTCTCGGCGTCGCCGATGCGCCGGCGCAGGTCGGCGAGCTTGGCCTCGTTGTCGAAGCCGAGGACCCAGCGGCTGCGGTCGTCGATGCGCCGACGGTCGTCCTTCTCGTGCCGGTCGCCGCCGTGCTTGACCTGCCCGGCCCGGGTGACGCCGCGCGGGACGCGGCGCAGGTCGTCGGCGATGTCGACGCACGCGTAGTCGAAGCGGTCCGCCAGGTGGTGGTGCAGCCACGCGGCGAGCGGGCCGGTGCGCACCTCGAGCTTGCGGACGAGCGAGCCGTCGCCCGTCGTGGGTGCGTCCGGCGCGCCGACGCCGGTACGGACCCGCCGGTACACGAGGCGCGCACCGAGATGGTGGGTGTCGACGGCGGCGGCCACCCGCTGATACAGCTCGTCGGGCACCAGCAGGGTGCGCCCGAATCCGCCCAGGACCCGTTCGATCGGGCCCGTCCACTCGGCGTGCTCGGCGCGCACCGCGATCAGCTCGCCCGCGAAGTGCAGGGCGTCCTCCCCGAGCCCGGCCGCCGAGCACACCAGTTCCCGGGCGCGCAGCAGGTCGGGATCGAGGTTCGAGCGGCGCCGAGCCAGGACCTCCCGGTCGGCGATCAGCGCGCGGATCGTCTTCCGGTTTTCGGCGAGCGCACCGGCCACCTCGTACAGTTCGGCCCTGCGCGTGTCGGCGGTCGCGTCGAGCTCGCGCAGTTCCCGCTCGAGCTGGGCCTGCAGATGCGCGAAGTCGTCCGCGGTGGCCGGTGCTTCTGCCTCCCAGTAGGCGAGGGCGACGTCGAACCGTCTGCGCTGCTGGATGATTCGTTCGAGTGCGGTCTCGGCGGTCTCCTTGTGCACGCGGAGGGTCGCGAGCCGGCCGTCGCCGGCACTCTCGGCGCGCACCCGCAGATCGAGGGTGCGTTCGCCGGCGCGGTCGGCCTCGTCGGCGGTCTTGCCCGCGGCGGCCTGGAGCAAACCGGTCTGTGCCCGCGTCTCGTCCAGCCGGTCGCTGAGCAGGTCCACCGTCATCCGGGCGTGCACCGCGTCGAGGTGATCGGTCTCGTCCTGCAGGTCGCGCTGGGCCTGCAGGCCGGTGCGACGGGCGTCGGCCAGTGCGACGAGCGGCTCGAGCGTCTCGACCTGACGTCGGGCGTCGACGACGACGCGGTGCGCCTCGCGCAGCTCGCGGAACTGGGTGGTGGCCCGCTCGGCCATCGCGAACGTGGGCGGCTCGTCGAGCATGTAGTCGCGCAGCAGCTGGTCGAGGCTGTTCAGGCTCTTCGCGGACAGCGTGCGGTGCAGCAGCCGCTGCGCGGCCTCCGACGAGATGCCGAGCTTGGACCGGAACGCGCGGGCGAACGGCGCGTAGCTCGGGTTCACGACCGCATCGGGCCAGCGTTTGCGGATGCCCCGGGTGTCGATGCCCCGCGCGACGAACGGTTCGAGGGCGGTCAGCTCCTCGTCGGTGTCGAGGATCAGGTGCAGGTGCGAGATCTCGTTGTTGGCGTTGGCGCCCCGGCGCAGGTGCATGAGCTTGACCAGGGTCACCGGGGCCGTCCCGTCGGCGGCGTCGTACATCAGTGCGACCGCGCTCCACGTGGCGCCGGTGCGCAGATACGAGGCGGTGAGCGCGTCGGTGTCGGCGTCGGCCTCGCGCCGCCACGCGCCGCGCATGTAGCTGACGAAGTTACGGCCCGACCCGGCCGCCGACTCCTGCGCGGCCGCGTTGAACCGCACGCTGCCGCCCGGCATGAGCACCGTCGAGATCGCATCGATGAGCGTCGACTTGCCCGAGCCGGACGCCCCGGTGATGAGAAAACCCTTGCGGGCCACGGGAATGTCGTGATGCCCGTGCAAGGTGCCCCAGTTGACCACCTGCACCCGCGCGAGCCGGAACTGGCCGGGGTGGACGGGTGCGGCGCTCACGGCGCGTCCTCCTCGACGATGCGCCGAAACTCGGCCTCGACGGCGGCGACCTGATCGGCATCGAACAACTGCCGCAACACCGGCGAGACCTCCATCCGGCCCTCCGTGGACGTGGACGCCAGCAGCGTGTACTTCTTCAGTTTCTCCCACGACGCGTTGACCCGTTTGCGGAAGCCGGCCGGGTCGGTGCTCGTCGCCGCGCGGTACATCTCCAGCTGCCCGGCCACCTCGTCGAAGTCGACGATCACCCGCTCGCCCGGCTGGGCGCGCAGCAGTCGGTGCCGCAGCGCCAGCAGCATCACGGTGTCCATGAACGTGAGCCGCTCGGTGCGCAGCACCGTCGGGGCCTTGTGGTCGCCCGTGTCGGCGGGGCGGGTGAACGCGAGCTGATCGTCCTCGTCGACGACGAGGTCGAGGAACACGTCCGCGAGCCGGGACCGCAGCACCCGCTCGTCGCGGATCACCGTCCGCCACACCTCCGGGTGCTTGTCGGCCGTGACGAGCGGTCCCTTGAGCAGCTGCACCAGCGCGCGGCGGGTGTCGAGATCGAGTTCGCCGGTGTCGCCCGTGCGTGTGGTCGATTCGGTCATGACGCGTCCTCGGTGATGCGGGCGGTGAACTCGCTGTCGGTCGGGTCGAACAGGTGCCGGCCCACCGTCGCCACGCGGGTCGCGCCCGACGGGGACGTCCACGCGATCTCCTCTGTGCCGTCGACGCGGTGACCGTGCTTCGCGGCGAGCACCAGCAGACCCACCGCGCTGGCCAGTCCCTGCGTGGCGGGATGATCGCGCAAGACGTCGCCGATCGTGGCGCTGCCGCGGGAACGCAGCGTGGCGGCGACGTTGCCGGCCAGCTCGTCCATGTCGATTTCCGATTCGCGGACGATGCGGCGCAGCTCCGCGAGATCCACCTCGCCGACCGGCTGCGTCACTACCGGCTCGGCCACCAGGTCGTCGGCCGGGTTGTGCAGGCGCAGCGCCGCCACCGAATCGATGCTCATGCCGACCCGCACCAGCTCGAGGTCCAGCAGGTCGTACGGTTTGCGGCGCTGCGCCACCTGCAGGGCCTGCTGCTGGGCCGAGCGCAACAGCCGCTGCAGACGCCGGTGCTCCTCGTAGTGGCGGGACTGCACGAAGTGGCGCAGCGAACGCGACAGCGACGTCATCGTCGCGTGCACCTCGCCGCCGGCGTCCTCCATCTCGGTGAGCAGGGTGCGGAAGCGTCGTCGCTGTTCGGTGGTGAGCTGCTGCGCGAACGGGCGTTGCAGCACCGCCTCGATCCAGTCGTCGAGCTGCGACGACCGCTCCGGGTCGATGATCATGTCGTAGAAGCCGGCGAAGCTGCGGCCGGCGTCGGAGCTGCCGATCAGATCGACCCCGCGGAACACCTCGCCGAGAGTGTCGCCACGGTCGCCCTCGTCGTCGAGGATCCGCGCCCGCAGCTCCCGGTTGAGCGCCTCCAACTCGGCGCGCACCCGCGCGAAGTCACCCGGGATCTCCCCGGCCAGGGCCAGGATCTCCGCGGACCGTTCCACCGCGCGGTTCCCGTCGAGTACGGGAAAGTCACCGGATTCGACGGCGGCGATCTGCCGGTCCAACTCGTCGCGCTCGGCCCGCAACGCCGCCAGGCGGCTCTCGCTGCGCGGGTCCGAGTCCCGCGCCAGTGCCTGGAGCTGGCTCGACAGGGTGGTCAGCCGCGACTCGGTGACCGAGCTGGTGGCCGTCGTCAGGCCCTCGACGAACGTGAGCGCGGCGAACGTCGCCTCCGTCGGCTCGAGGGTTTCCTCGCGGGCGTCGGCGCTCGCGCGGCGCAGCAGGTAACCCGCGCGCACCCAGTCCGCGCAATAGGCCTGACCGGTGCGCGGCAGCTCGAATCCCTCGTCGCGTAGTTCCTGCAGGTCGGCGTCGAGGCGGGCGAACAGCTCCGGGGCCGGCAGCCGTCGCGTGCCGCGATCGAAGTGCCGGCCCAGCAGTGCCAGCACCGCGGCCGCATTGTCCGACCGCAGCAGCGCCCACGCCGGGTGCTCCTGACGCAGACGCGTCAGGCGGTGCAGGTCGGCGGTGGACACGACGCTCCCTCCGGTGTCGGGTTCGACCATGCTGACACACCGGGGCGACACCGTCGCGGGCATGGTCTGCCGAACGCGCGTGGCTTCAAGCTCGGTATCCGGGCTCGAATCCACGCAGGACTGCGGCCGACTCCGAGGTTGAGATCAGCGGCTGCCGGCCTCGAAGTCGTCGAGGACGGTGACGATGCGCTCGGCGGTGTCTTCGAGTCCGGTGCACCATTGCGCTTCGGGTACGCGGGCGCCGCCCTTGCCGAAGAGAACCTGCGCGAAGATGAGCACACCGTAGGACGTCTCGACACTCAGGCCGCAACGTTCGGGGAGGGACAGGTTGGTCTTCAGCAGTGCGCGTCGGCCCGCGATCTCAGATGGAATGACGTCGTCGCCGTTGTCGGCGGTCTTCTGGAGTTCGATTGCCCAGTCGAAGTTGGCCGATCTCACCGTCAGGGCGTAGGCGGCAACGCCGGGAAACTTCAAGACGCCGTCGTAGGAACAGCCGAGCATCGTGTAGTGCGTCGCCGCGAAATCCGTGTTGTCTTCGGAGTTCGGATCGTAGCCTGCCGCGGCAAGAACGTCGTCGGGGATGTCGAGGCACGGGTCGAAGGCGACGAGAGGTCGGTCGGACTCGTCCACCAGGCGCGGTACTCGTGTCGTTGTGGTTGGGGTACTCGGGACCTCGTCTGTGGATTCCGAGTTGGGGGAGGAGGCAGTGCACGCTGAGAGGGATGCAAGCACAATAAGTGCCCCTGTGATTGCGGCACCGGTACGGCCCGCGGTCACAGCTCGTCCTGGTTCAGGGCGTGCAGGCGGGCGGTCCGGTTGTTTTCGGCCGCCAGAAACCCCTCACCGCCGGCGGCGAACGCTTCTCGCATGCCGCTGAGCACCGCCTCGAATTGTTCCAGTCGTTCGTAGAGCGATTCGGGTGTGCCGCGGGCTTTGCGAACGAAGCCGGCGCGGAGGTCTTCGGCCGACTTGAAGCCCCCGAAACTCGGTGCATCGGTCAGGTCGCTTGCATGGCGTGCTGCGTTGCGAAGTGTCGTCAGCATGGTGTCGCAGATGGCGACGATCTCCTCGATCGTCCGCGGTTCCAAACGAAGTCCCTCGGCCATGAATCCCCCCGGTATCAGTTGGCCCGGGAACTGTAACGCATTCGCTTGCAGGTCACGCGGGATTCTCTTTCGAGAATGGGGTTGAGACGCCTGCGCCCCGACCGAGCTCGCGTGCGATTCGGTCGGGACGATCATGGCAGGCGGCACACGTTCGTGTACTACATGGTGTAGACGGCGCGGAGCATGACGGCATCACGTTCGCGCGGCGTCCAAGATCGTTCGTGCCCGCTCTGCGATGGGGCGATCCACGAATTCACCTCCGGGTAGCCGGACCGCGGCTCCGCCGGCCTTCTCGAATGCGTCGACCACTTCGCGGGCCCAGTCGATGTCGTCCTGTCCCGAAGTGAAGGCTGCATGGATGGCCGTCAGCTGAGCGGGGTGAATTGCGGACTTGCCGAACAGGCCGAGGCTGCGACTGTGGGCGGCCTGCCGGATGAGTCCGTCATTGTCATTGAGGTGGGGGTAGACGCTGTCGATCGGTGGGGCGATGCCGGCGGCGCGCGCGGCGACGACGAGGTGGGATCGCACGTACTGCATCGGTATGTCCCCGTCTCCCGTGCCGAGGTCTTTCTGCAGGTCGATACCACCGAGTGCGAGATGCGTTACCGCGGGGTGATCGGCGATATCGAAGGCATTGGCGACCCCTTTCGCGGTTTCGATGGCGCAGATCAGGGGCTTTCCCGGGGCCCGGGCTGCGACCCAGTGAACGTCGTCGAGCGTTTCGACCTTGGGGATGCGGATGCCGTGTGCCGATGCAGCGACGGCATGCAGATCAGCGGCGGCGAGTCCGCTTCCGGGGGCGTTGATTCGCACCCATGCGGTCCTGGTGGTGACGACGGATGCGACGTTTGCCCTGGCGGTCCGCTTCTCGGAGGGCGGCACCGCGTCCTCGAGATCGAGGATGACGGCGTCGGCGCCGGCGTGGAACACCTTTCCGAGCAGATTCAGGTTGTGGCCAGGCGCGAAGAGGTAGCTGCGGTTCATCAAAGGACGCCCTTCTCGGTGAGTTCGGTCATTCGTTCCTGGTCGATGCCGAGGGTGTCCCGGTAGAACTCCTGGTTGTCCTGCCCGAGACGGCGGCCGGGGAACTTGATCGCACCCGGAGTCCCGAGCATGCGAAGCATGACGTTCTGCATCTTGATCGGGCCGAGGTCTTCGTCGTCGACGGTCGTGATGCAGTCACGGGCGAGGACCTGCGGATCACTCATGAGTTGCGCGACGTCGTAGATGGGTGCGAGCGCGGCGCCGGCCCGTTCGAACTCGGCCGTGACCTCGTGCAGGGGTCTGTCTGCGATCCACTTCGCAACCGCGTCGTCGAGCAGTTCGCCGTTGCGGCTGCGTTCGCCGGCAGAGTCGAACCAGGATTGCTCGACGATGTCAGGTCGGCCCACCAGGCGCATGACCCGCGCGGCGACAGAGGTGGCGCTCGCGGAGACGGCAACCCACCGGCCGTCCTTGGTGAGGTAGGTGTTGCGTGGGGCGTTATTGGGGGAGCGGTTGCCGTTGCGGCCGGCGATGGTGCCGAGTTGGTCGTAGGCGGTGGGCCCGGGGCCGAGAATTCCCAGGAGTGGTTCGAGTAGTGACATGTCGATGACCTGTCCGCGGCCGGCCGAGCCGTTGCGGTGGAGGAGTGCGGTCACCACGCCGAATGCGCCGGCAAGTCCGGCAACGCCGTCGGCGAGTCCGAAGGGCGGCAGCGTCGGTGGGCCGTCCTCCGTCCCGGTTTGGTGGGCAAAGCCACTCATCGCCTCGGCCAGGGTGCCGAATGCGCGGCGCTCGGCGTAGGGTCCGGATTGGCCGAATCCGGTGACGCGGAGCAGGACCAGTCCCGGATTGACGGCATGGAGTCGGTCCGGACCCAACCCCCACTTCTCGAGTACGCCGGGGCGGAAGTTCTCCACCAGCACGTCGGCATCGATCACGAGGTCGCGGAGTATCTGCTGGCCTTCGTCGGTGCTGAGATCGAGAGTGATGCACTTCTTGTTACGGGCGATGACCTTCCACCACAGTCCGTGGCCGTCCTTCCGGGCTCCGTGTGAGCGGGCGGGATCGCCCGAGGGGTGCTCGATCTTGATTACGTCCGCGCCGAAATCACCGAGGAGCATGGCGGTGATCGGTGCGGCGTAGACGGTACTGATGTCGAGGACGCGGAGGCCGTGCAACGGGCCACGTGTCAGAGGAGGGCTGTCGGCTGTGCTCGTGCCGGGGTGGTCGTGGGTCGAGTAGCTGTCGCTCGGGTGTGCAGTCATAAGCTGTCCTCGGATGGTGGGGAAGGTCGATACAGGTGCGGCGCTCTACAGCGGCCGGGGTGCACGAGCGCGGACCGACGGGTGATGCCGGCAGGGTCATGGCGCGACCGAAGAGTCCGTGGCGCCGGGGCCGCCACCTCGAGATTGCCATCCCCCCGGTTCAACTACAATCACGGGCATATCGACAGCAGTTAACTTTGTCTAAAGTCAGGGGTGGCGCGTGCTGGATACGGCCAGGATGTTCACACTGCGCACGGTCGCCGCGCACGGGTCGATCACCGCGGCGGCATCCGCGCTCGGGTATACCACTTCGGCTGTGTCCCAACAGATCGCGAAGCTGGAGAAGGAGGCGGGGCAGCCGCTTCTGGAGCGGCACGCGCGAGGCATCGTGCTGACCGAGGCTGGGCGGTCGGTCCTCCGGCACACCGAACGTATCCTGGTCGAGCTGGAGGCTGCCGAGGCCGAACTCGCGGAGATCAAGGGGCTGCGGGCCGGTGTGCTGGCGATCGGCACCTTTCCCACGGCCGGGTCGTCACTGCTGCCGCTGGTGGTCAAGGAGTTCAAGACGCGGCACCCGGGCGTCGATCTGAAGGTGGTCAGCGGCCGGTTCGCGCAACTGGTCGACGCCCTGCGTCGGCGGGAGACCGAATTGTCGTTGCTGTGGGACTACGAATGGAACCGAGTCGATGACCCTACGTTGACCTACCACCACCTGATGAACGATCCGACCGTGTTGCTGGTGTCGGAACGGCACCGTCTGGCCGACCGCGACTCGATCCGGATCACCGAACTGCGCGACGAGTCGTGGGTGGTACGCGCCGATGATCACCCGGTTGCCCAGACACTCGAAAAGCTCTGTAATCAAGGTGGTTTCATGCCTCGGACGAGTGTGTTCGCGCACGACTACGGTGAGGTACAGGCGATGGTGGCCGTCGAGCTCGGTGTGGCCATCGCGCCGCGCCTGGCCGTGCTCAACCTCCGGCCCGACGTCCGGTCGATTCCCCTCGCGACCCGCCCGCCGCAGCGGCGCATCCTGGTCGCGCATCTGACCGAGCGGCGGCTGAGCCCGGCCGCGCAGGAAGGAATCGCGGTGTGCACTGCCGCCGCCCGCCTACTGCAGGAGGGATTCGAGGCCGGATAGGGGCCCGGAAGGACGCCTGTCAGTTCCGGCAGATGCCGAACGCGTCGGCGAGGCGGGTGATCTGCTCGGCCCGCCCGAGGCGGGGTAGGTCGCTGCCGTCGCGGATGATGCGGCCGCGGGCTTCGAAATCGGCCAGGAACTGCCGCGCCCAGGTGACATCCGACGGTGTAGGGCTGATGGCCGCGTTGATCACCTGCAGCTGATCGGTGTCCAGGCACAGCTTTCCGGTAAGGCCGAGGGAGACGGTCACGGCGGACTGTTCGCGCAACACGGTGTGGCGGTTGCTGAGGGTGGGGCCGTCGATCGGTCCGGGCAGCCGGCCGACCCGGCTGGCGACCACCAGTCGGGAGCGGGGGTACGCCATGGCGAGGTCGTCGGCGCTCGTGCCGGTGTCCCGGCGATAGTCACCGCTGCCGAAGGCGAGCCGGAACACGCCGCGGGCGCGGGCGATAGCACCGGCCTGCTCGATGCCGAGGGCGGATTCGACCAGGGCAAGGACTGGGGTGCCTCCGCCGAGTCGGTCGAAGGTTTCGGTGATATGTTCTGCCGTTTCGGTTTTCGCGAGTATTACGCCCGCCAGTCCGGGAAGGCCGGCGAGTCGATCGACGTCGTCGCTCCAGTACTTCGAGGACCGGTCGTTGATCCGGACCCAGGCCGAGGAGCGTTCGAGCCAGACGGCAACGTCCTCGCGTGCCGAGGACTTCCGTTGCGGATCGACTGCGTCCTCGATGTCGAGGACGATCTGATCGGCGCATGAACGTTCGGCCTGGTCGAACAAGTCGATCCGGCTGCCGTTGACCAACAGCCAGGAGCGGGCGATCCGCGCGTCGATTGTCCGGGGTGCGATCGTGGCGTTCTCGGGCGTTCGGACCTTCACCGTGCCAACCCGACCAGTGCGGGCGCCGGGCCGGTGACGAAGAGTTCCGCCACTGCGATGCGTCGGGCCGCCCGGTGCAAGGTGACCGCTTCGAGGATACCGTCGGGCGAGGTGGTGAGGTCGACGTCGAGGACCCCGGCGGGCGTCCCTATCCGTAGCGATCCGGGCCACCGGACCCGTGTGTTGTGGGTGACGACGCCACCGGTCACGGTGGACGCCGCGGCTACGGCGACAGCGGACGTCAGTCCGATTGCGGGGTGCGGGGCAAGCATCGACAGCATCCGGACGGAGATGTCGTAGTCGTCTTCGTCGATGTCGACGCCCGTGCTGGTGCGGTAGTCCACCGGGGGGCCGACGACGCCAACCTTGGGGATCGCGTGTGTGACCGGGTCTCCCGGTTTGCTCAGTCCCATCCGCAACGATGATTCCCGTCGCAGCCGGAGAAGCAGCGGCAGGTGTTCGGCGATGGTCCGATTGTCTTCTGCGCCGGTCAGTCCGAGGTCGGCGGCGTCGAACAACGCCGCCGGAGCGCCAGCGGCGACCATCGTGGCGCGGTACGTGTGGTTCTCGATCGAAATCTGTTCGGCGGCTGAGCCGGTGGGCAGCAGTGTGGCTGTATCGGCAGCGAGACCGGCGAAGGTGAGGCCAACCGGGACGCCCAGCGCGCTGGTGCCTGGCACGGCCGCGTCACCCTCGGTGGGGATCATTCCGCCCGGGGTCGCGATCTCGGCAGTGAGGATTGCGCCGGTGTTCTGGTTGCGCATTCGCACGGTCGTCACCGCGGAGTCGACCGGAACGAAGCCGGATTGCAGCGCATACAGCCCGATCGCGGTGGCGCAGTTTCCGCAGTTGCTGCCCCATTCGACCCGCCGGTCACCGATCGCGACCTGGGCGAACAGGTAGTCGACGTCGATGCCGGACTCGCTGGAGCGGCGCACGATTGCCGCCTTCGACGTGGTCGAGCTGCCGCCCCCGACACCATCGAGCTGGCGCGGATCGCCGGAGCCGAACGCGGAGGTCAAGATGGCATCCAGCCCACCTGCCTGGGGGATGAGGGGATCGACGTCCACGGCGTTGAACAGCCAGCACTTGCTGGTGCCTCCCCGCATCCAGGTTCCACGGAGTGTGAACACGGTCGGCCCACCTTTCGGGTTGGAAGAGTGTGTGAGGCACCGCTGGAGGCTCCGATCGGATAGGGAGCGTAGGTGCCAGCGGTGTCCCACCACCCACCCTGACCGAGATCAGGGTGGAGAACAATGGCGGATTTCTCGATGAGGGTTAACTCGAGCTAAACCCTCGGGGGTGCGTCGACGCGTCAGGCCAGGGCTGGGACGGCCACCAGCAGCAGCCAGCACAGCATCGGCGCGATCGCGACCACGATGCCCGCGTTCAGCAGCAGCTGGCGGTAGAACCGGGGGCGTTCGATGTTCTGGGCGTTGGCGAGGACGAGCGCGCCGTTGGTCGAGAAGGGAGATACGTCGACCACGGTGGCCGAGATGGCGAGGGCCGCCACGACGCCGACGACCGGGAGGGCTCCGGTCTGCAGCAGCGGAAGCGCGAGCGGGATGACAGCGGTGAGCAGTGCGGTCGACGAGGCGAACGCCGAGGTGACGCCGATGACGTAGCAGAGCACGACGGCGACCAGCAGTGGGGCCCCGATGGTGATCGCCATCTCCGCGAGATGGTCGAGCGTGCCGATCTCCTCCATGAGGGAGACATAGGTGACCATGCCCGCCACGAGCAGCACCGTGGACCAGCTGATACCGGCGATGGCCTCACTCTGCTTGGACAGGTCGGTGAAGGCGAGGATCGCACCGGCGGCGATGGCGACGAAGCTGATCGGCATGTGCAGCACCAGCACCAGCACCAGCACCGCGGCGATCAGGACGAGGGTGAGCTTCTGGACGGCGGTGACTGGCTGTCGGGCAGGTTCGGTGACGATCTCGGTGCGTGGGGTCCGGACGAGGACCTGGGTGCCGGTTCCCCCGGACGAGCCGCCGAACGGGGCCGTGCCAGGTCCCGCGACGGGAGTGCGGCGAGGGCTCTCACTACCGTCGAAGTCGAAGTCGTCACTCGAGCCGGTAGCGGTGAATTCGAGGTTCCGCATCCGGGCGAGAACGGCATAGCCGATCACGGTCAGGACCGAGAG
The DNA here is from genome assembly GCF_047782815.1 of Rhodococcus indonesiensis. NCBI lineage: Bacteria > Bacillati > Actinomycetota > Actinomycetes > Mycobacteriales > Nocardiaceae > Rhodococcus > Rhodococcus indonesiensis. The sequence goes on from NZ_CP180630.1 coordinate 1,798,334, forward strand.
CAGCAGGTTGATGCCGTAGCTGGCGAAGAACAGGGTCCACGGGGCGATCGTCAACCCACTCGATTCGACGATGTCGCGGACGAGGACGCCCGAGACCGAGATCGGCGAGAATGCTCCGGCGTGTGCGCCGTTGATGGTCATGATGCCCATCACCAGCGGGCTCATCCGGGTACGAGCTGCGAACGACATCGCCGCCGGCGTGATCAAGGCGACCGCCGCCGGGCTGAACGTGCCCAAGGCCGTGAGTACCGAGGCGCAGAAGAAGAACACCCAGGGAACGATCGTCACTCGACCGCGGACGCTGCGTATGCAGGTGTGGACGAGGAGATCGATGGTCCCGTTCTTCTTCGCCATGCCGAAGAAGTAGGTGACGCCGATGATCGTCAGCACGATCGAACTGGGGAACTCGGCGAGGATCTCCTTGTCGTCGTAGCCGAGGAGGAACGCCCCCACGACGAACGCGCCGATGAACCCCAGTATGCCGATGTTGATGGGGAAGAAGGTGGCGATGACGAACATTGCCACCAATGCGATCAGTGGCAGTATCTCGATGGAAGTCATGAGCGTTCTTTCGGTTCACCGCGAGGCGGATCGAACGGCGCCCGATCGGCAGTTGCGAACGGGCGTGGATACGGGCGGGTCAAGCGAGGCGGAACGTGTCTTGCTGTCGCAGTCCACGTCGCACGAGGCGTTCCCGCAGGGTGCCGGAAGAGTGACTATTTGCATGTCACATCCTTCGCTTGACCATTACCTACATCACATTAGAAGCGGCCCGTATTCATGACAATGTCGAATCGCTACGGTGGGCTTTAGCTGAACTGAAGGCTCACCCGGAGGGGTGAGGCGCAACCCGTTCGATGTGGTGACCCTGTTCCTGCTTCTCGACATCGCTGAGGCCGGATCAGTGGAGACTGCGTCGGCCGTGACGGCGTGTGAATGGCGAAAGCGATTCCCGTAGTAAGAGAATCGAGATTCTTGACGTCACGATGACCCATCTACGCAGAGGCACTTTCAGTGCAATCATCGGACACCTTCACGGGTGGGTCCGCGATGTTCTGTCGACGGCGGGTTGACGGCTCGCTCACGAGCCGTGGCCGAGACCCGGGCTGATGAACTCGACGTAGCACTGGCGACCGACTGCCCGAACCGACGTGCGTGGTGATCGAAGAGGCCGGGCCCAGCAGGAGTGCATAGCCCGACCCGGGGGGCGTGTGTCGTCGTACCGCAGCTGCAGCTCGATCGACCCCTACCGAGTCGGAACCCGGATGCTCGTGGGTCTTTGCCGACGTGCCACGCAAGCAATCTGCACTGACGCCTGACATGAACTCGTATTGTGGAAATAGAGTTCGTGATATACGGTTCTTGTTAGCAGGTGGTAGGCACCATCGGAGCGGAGATGGCGGTGCGGGTCGAGAGCGCGATATGCCGCTTGCACGCATGGAGGCTGGTGCAGGCGCTGCCCTGCATCGGCGACAGTGGCCGACCGATCGACCGGCCGCCTCGTGACGTCCCTTCGGAGATGCCACGCACAGAGCTTGACGCCCTGACGACGGGCGCGGTGCCGACTGCGCCCGCGCCCGTCGTCGCCGTCACGACCACCTGCGACCTCGATGTGATGAGCCGGCCCGAGCTGCTGAGCGTCCCTCGCTGGATGCGCGACGCAGCCGGGGCTGGAGTTCCCGACGTCCAGCGAAGTTCAGCAAACTCGACACACGTTGAAAGAGGTGCACTGTGCAGGTAAGTGCAATCGTGGGATACGACGGCTCACCGGCCGCCAACGCTGCGATCGAAGCCGGCGCGTCGCTGTTTCCGAACGCACGCGGATGGGTCACGTACCTGTGGGGCCCGCCGTTTGCCAGCGCCAAGGTGCGCCGACGCCTGCGTGCCTGCGCTCGTGACGTCGACGAACTGGTCGAGATGGTGGAGCACGAGGGCGAGCAGGAGGCTCACCGCCTCGTGGCTGTGGGCGTGACGCTGGCCCGCACCGCCGGATGGGAAGCCGAACCGCTGTTGAGACGAACATTCGGGAACGAGGGCCTGCGCATCGCGCAGGTTGCCGACGAGCTGCAGACCGACCTGGTGCTCGTCGGGTCTCGTGGACTGGGCGGAACCCAGGCGGTGCTGGGCAGCGTGTCCGACATGGTGGTGCACTATGCCTCTCGGCCCGTCCTCGTCGTCCCGTATCCGATGCTGGCCGCCGAGCACGCCGCCCTGGCCGAGGGTCCGGTAGCCGTGGGCTGGGACGGCTCTGCAGGTGCCGAAACAGCATTCGCGGCGGCCGCCCGCCTCTTCCCGGAGCGAGACGTGTTGCTCGTTTCCGTCGACGAAGGTGGCGACACCGCGCTCCCGGCTGCCTCGGCGTCCACCGGCCGAAAAGTCCTGCAATTGAAGGTCGACCGCGCCCGGGGTTTCCACGCTCGCACCATCTACGACGCACTGATCGGTTCTGCGCGCGAGCACAATGCGGCCGTCGTGGTTGTCGGATCGCGGGGACGATCCGCGGCACGGGAGATACTTCTCGGCAGCGTGGCGATGGGCACCTTGCACCACTCTCATCGACCTGTCCTGGTGGTGCCGAGCGAATGGGAGGCTCCGCCGGAATCCTGATCGAACTGCAATGGACCCGGCGCACGTGGTCTTCACGCCGGATCCACCGAAGAATCGGCGATCGACCATCGTCGGGAGCCATGCGACTGGCGGACGGCCGCCACGCTGCGGAATCGACCATCGCGCTGCATCGACAGGTTCCCAATCTCGATGCGACGGCATCGTCGCCGTCACTACCCCGAACCTTCCGTCCCGAACGTCAATACGTGAATTGCATCGGACCTATGGTGAAGGCATGACTTCGAGCACATCCGACGGCCCCTCGCGTCGGCACTGGACCTTTCTGACCAATCACACGCACGTGCTGCTGTGCCTGACCGAGGGCACGGAGTCGACGGTGCGCGAACTCGCCCGCCGGGTCGACATCACCGAACGGGCGGTGCAGATGATCCTCGCCGATCTGGTCGAGGAGGGCTATGTCACCAAGACCCGCGTCGGCCGCCGCAACACCTATGCCGTGAATCCGGAAGGCCGACTCCGTCATCCGCTCGAGTCCCACCACACCGTCGGAGACCTTCTGGCGGCGCTGCGCTGACCGCGCCTCCGGACTCCCCGGGCAGGGCTGCGCTGCAATCCGCGGACGAGACTCTATACGTGATTTACATTTCGTGCTTTACTTTTCCTATATAGTTTCGTCGATCCGGGTCCTGCACCCGGGAACGAGGTGACCCATGCGAGTACGCGATGTGATGCACCGGCCGGTCGCCACCGTCCACCAGGGAGTGCCTGTGACCGAGGCTGCCGTCCCGTTGGCCGAGCAGGGGTACGCCGCCCTGCCGGTCCTCGACGACCAGGACCGCCTCGTCGGGATCCTCACAAGCGGTGATGTGCTGCGCGGCACGATGTCCGAGGACACACGGACGGTGGCCGAGGTGATGACTGCCCCCGTCGTGGCGGTCGCGGCGTACCAGGACCTGGCCGACGCCAGTCGGTTGTTGCTGAGCCGGGGACTGCGCAGCATCCCGGTCGTCGAGGACGACGGGCACGTGGTGGGCATCGTCTCTCGCGGGGACCTGCTGCGGCTGTTGCTCAAGCCCGACGAGGCCATCGGCGTCAGCGTCCAGCGCCGCCTCGACGACTACACCGGCACCCGACGCTGGCGTGCCGAGGTGTCGGGCGGCCGCGTCACCATCCGAGGCCCGTTCGCCGACGAATCCGAACGCCGCATCGCGATCGCCCTGGCCCGCACCGTGCCGGGCACCCGCAGCGCCACCACCGCTGCACCCCGACAGACCGACGACGATCCCTGCGAGGCGGCGAGCTGGAGTTTCGACGATGCCTGAATCGCAAGGGGTTTCCCGCTCGGCGCCGCGTGGTCGTCGGTGTCGCAGCGTACTCGTCCCTCGACCTGCTCAGAAAATCCGTCGGTGAACCGCACCGGCCTCGAGGGTGACGGATCTCGGCCGTGACGGCCGGGCGGGTGCGCTCCGTCCAGCGCCGGATCGGCGGACAACGGCGGGCTCGACGACCCTGCCTCGTCGCTCCGGGCATCGCATCGAACGCCGAGACGAGATTGCGGGATGCATCGAAGCCACTGCCGGTATCCGGCGCAAAGAGGTCGGCCCTCCGCGCAACCCGACGCAGTCACTGGCAGCGAATTCGCACGGGTCGGATGCGAACCCGGAGGCAATTCCGTTCGTCAGGCTCCGCAACCGCAGCAGCCGTGCGAACTGGAGCTACCCGAACAGCGAGCGCAACTGGCCGTTGACCTCGTCCGCGTCGAACCACTCCGAGTCGACACGCTCACCCGCGCGCAAACCCAGCCACTGCCGCACCTCGTCGTGCCGTTCGTGGCTCGGGTCGTCGGCTGCCGACAGCATGTCCGACCAGCCCCACGTGCCGCCGGAGTCCTCGGCCGGTGCCAGGCCGTGCCCGTCGACGCAGGCAGCGCGCGGCGCTTCGGCATCGAAGTCGGCGACGGACTCGACGACGATGTCGTGCGTCCACCCGTCGCCGTAGTCGTACAGGTAGGTCAGGGTGGCGCCCACCTTCGGCAGCACCGTCCCGATGGTCACCGTGCCCTCGTCGACGACCTCGTCCTGACCGTTCGCGAGCTCGTCGTCGACCTGATCGTCGGGCACGTACACGCGACCCCGGGTGAACGGCTCGCCCTTCGTGAACTGGTGCAGGTGGTAGTCCTCCCAGGCGAAGCAGCTCTGGATGACGAAGTGCAGATGCAGCAGACTCAGGGAGTTGTCGACCACCACCCGTCGCCACACCGCAGGCTCGCTGTCGCGCAACGAGATTCGCAGGGTGCACCGCGCGGGTGGGTGGATGGCGACGGGTGTCGCGTCGCCGAGGAGGATGCGCACGGCGGCCCGCACGGCAGGACGGAGCGGTGTCGGCACGCGGTAGCCGTCCGCGTCGTCGAGGATGCCATCGGCGACGAGGTCGTCGAGGCGGTCGACGAGCATGCTGCCGAGAAAGCTCGGTTCGACCGGCATGCCGGGGAACAGCACGGACAGCGCGTTCAGGCGTTCCTCGGGGGCGGACGGCAGCGGGTGCTCACCGAGACCGGCGGACAGGACGGCGGCGGTCGCCGCGTCGAGGGCAGAATGGAACGCTTCGAGGCGCCCCTCCCCACGCCGGCCGAGGGCGACGATGAGGGAATGCGTCACCGCGTCCCGGCACAGGGCGAGGTACTCGTCCGGATTCCGGTCCGGATCCCGCCACACCGGCGCGGCAGGACCGGGCTTGACGACGGTCCTGCCGATCGAGATCAAGTCCACCATGGCCGCAACGACCCAGGTCTGTTCCAGCACGGGAAGATCCCACATCGACTGGATCTTGCGCGGTGCCAGATCCTCGCGCTTGCCGCCGACAGCGTCGAAGGCCTCCATGACCAGGGCGCGCTTCAGCGCTCCGGTCGCGGTCACGGGCCGGCGCTCACCGATCCAGCCGAGCAGGGCGTCGAGCCGTGCGACGACCGGCAGGGCCGTCAATGCGGCACGTTCGGTCCCGGGCTCGATCGACGGCTCGTCGACCGGTGGGAAGGACGCGAGCTTCGATTCGATGTACGACACGAGCGTGGACAGGCCGTACCCGAGGTCCTCGTCGGCGCCGGTCCACCGGTTCGTCGCCTCGAGGAACCGCAGGAAGGCGATGACATCCCCGGCGATGTGCGCCCGCGTCTCGTCGTCGTCCTCGACCAGGTCACTGGTCAGCACACGCTCGAGCAGGTGGTCCACGTCGCGGCTGCGCCAGTGTGTGGCCGAGAATCCCTTGCTTGCCCGCGACAGTGCGTCGACCGCGTTCGCAACGCTCACCACGATCTGCTCCACCCGGTTCGGTGGGCAGATGGCGTTCTCCACCAGCCACCCGGCGAAGTCCGGCGCCAACGCGCGATACCGCTCCTTCGGTGTGCCCGCCGGGCGGCGACGCTCGGCCAACGACACGACGTTGTCGGGCAGCGGCTGAGAGGAGGATCCGTGACTCGACCCTGAGCGCTTGCGGGACATGGGCCTCCGACCTCGGTGGTCACGGAACAGGTCCCGCAGATGCTACCGGCTCGCCGCCGACGGATGCTCACGCGGCGAGCGGGTGGTCGGGTGCGTCGACGCGACGGCACGGGCACCGCACGGCGCGGCCGTGCGGGTCGTCGGGCAACCAGCCGTACTCGTCGCACCGGCCGCATCGGGGCGGCAGGGGAGAGCGGGGCAGGGGCAGCGATTGCCACAGCGGGATCCATGAGTGCGCGAAGCGCGTCGGATTGTTCGGTCGATGCGTCGATCGTGCCGCGGCGACCAGGGACGGGATTCCGTGGGAGTCGATCAGCGCGACGATCTGGGAGCGCGCCGCGGTGGGCAGATAGTCGAACGTCGCCGTCAGACCGGCGGCGCGGCACGCGGTCGCCAGCTCGCCGATCTGCTTTTTCTCCGGAATGCTGCTCACCCCCTGCTGCCGCGCAGGAGGTGCCGTCGGCTCGGCGGCCGGTGAGGGGTTGGTTTCAGTCTCTTGGTCCTCAGTACTTTGTTCAGCGCCGGGTTCTCCGGTGTCCGGTTCGCCGGGGTTCGGATTTCCAGGCCCCGGCTGGGGCCGGACCGGTACTTCGTAGACGGTCTGGACGGTGATCCACTGGCCGTGCTCGTTCTGGCGACGCTCGGTGACGAGGTGGCCGTGCGCAGCCAGTTCCCGCATCGCGGACCTGATGGCGTCGCGGCCCTCGGTCGGTGATTCCGCGGCGATCGCGTCGGAGCGGATGCGCCAGTCGGTCGGCTTCGACAGCAGCCAGATCAAGACCGCCCGGGCGCGGAAGGAGAGGTCCTTGTTGCCGATCGTCTCGTTGCGGACGACGGTGTAGTTGCTCGTCGGGCGCGGCGCGCGGCGCACGCCTCCGACGCAGGTATCCTTACCCACGTTCGACTCCATTCCAGTCGGACATCCGGCCCGTCGGGAGTTGCCGCTCCTGGCGGGCCTTCTTCAGTTGTGACCCTCGCGGGCGCGGGGGATGACACATCGTGGCACCGTGCTGCGGACGCGTCAATCAATTCTGCGTCCTGACGTGGAATACGTTGTGGCCGAGTGGCAGTCGTAGTCTCGGCGTGTCGCGCTCACCGATATCCGGTCGGATCCGCGGGCAGACCGGGATCTTGAACCTCCACCATGTACCGCCAGCAGTCGGGCTGCGACCCGTCCACGTCGGTGAAGCCGTACTCGCGCGCCAGGCCACCCGACGAGAACGAGCCTCCGTTGCGGCGATGGACGTCCGGATCCGCGGCCAGCGCCGCGACGGCCCGCCCGACGAACCTTGGCGACTCCGATATCGCGACGAAATGTGGCACGGCGGCGTCGCGCCAGTTCTCCTCGCTGACCCCGAAGTGCTCGAGCATCATCTCCGACCGCATCCATCCGGGCGTCAGCGCGACGGCCGTGCACCCGTGCGGCGCCAGCTCCTTCGCCTGGGAGAACGCGAGCCGGAGCATTGCGGACTTGACCAGGTCGTAGAACACCGAGAGCCGAAAGTTCTTCGCGTTGTATTCGGCAGTGCCGTCGGTCATCTCGACGACGAGCCCGCCCGGGTTCCGGATCAGCAGCGGCAGCGCGAAGTGGCTGGTGATTAGGTGCGTATCGACCGAGAGATGCACCATGCGCAGTCCGCCCGCGAGGTCATGCTCCCACAGCGGGGTTTCCCACTCGATGAGTTTCTCGCCGCCCCAGATGTCGTTGACGAGGACATCGAGGCGGCCCTGCTCGTCGTCGATGCGCTGCACGAGACGTCGCACCTGCTCGGGATCGAGGTGGTCGACGGCGACAGGGATGCCGACCCCACCCGCGGCCGTCACCAGCTCGGCGGTCTCCTCGATGGTCTCCGGCCGGTCGTACTCCGAGCGGCGCTCGCGGGTGGTGCGGCCGGTGCAGTAGACCGTCGCGCCGGCCTCACCGAGCGCGATTGCGGTGCCGCGGCCGGCGCCGCGGGTGGCGCCGGCGACCAGGGCGATTTTGCCTGTGAGTGGCTGTGCCATGGCTGGAACGGTACTGCCCGCAGCAGTCGGAAGGCAGCCGCACTCGGCGTGGCGCGGTCGGCGGTGTCGTGAGCATCAGTCACTATGTTCGAGTGCCGGTGGGGCCGGCAGCAGAACACTCGGAGGTAGAGCAGGTGCAGGTGATCGACACGCTGTCGCACGCGTCGGGTTCGCGGACGCTGCCGAAGGGTCATCGCTGGGTGGTCGTCGACGTCGAGACCTCCGGCCTGCGCGCCTATGCGCATCGGGTGCTCAGCGTCGCCGCGCTGGTGTTGCGGGAGGACGGCAGCGTCGAGCAGGAGTACTCGACGCTCGTCGATCCGGGTTGCGATCCCGGCCCGGTTCACGTGCACCGGTTGACGCGCGAACGGCTCGCCGGTGCTCCGCGCTTCGAGCAGATCGCCGGTGAGCTCGCCGAGGTGCTGGCCGGCGGGACGATCGTCGCCCACAACGCGGCCTTCGACTACGGATTCCTCGACGCCGAGTTTCGGCGCGCTGGAGCGGAGATCCCGGTCAAACACCGGCTGTGCACTCTCGCCCTGTCGAGGCGGCTCGAGTTGGACGTGGCCGATCACAAGCTCTCCACCCTGGCCTCGCACTGGCAGGTCCAGCAGTTGCTTGAGCACGACGCCTACGACGACGCCCGCGTCCTCAGCGAGGTCTTCGTGCGCAGCGCCTCGCTCGCCGAGAGCCTGCAGCTCCCGCTGCCAGTGGTCGACTGCCTCAGCCGCAGGTCGGCGTACCCGGACTCCGTGCCGCGGGTGCTCTGCGAGTGGAAGAATCCCGGGCGGCTGTCGCTGGACGTCGGTCTGGTGCAGGGAATGAAGGTGGTGATCACCGGCCACACCACGACGCCCCGGGTCCCGCTCGCCGGCCGCATGACCGACGCCGGCCTCGACGTGATGAACTCCGTCAGCCGCCAGACGAGCGTGGTCGTGTGCAACGACCCCGGCGTGCAGACGGGCAAAATTCGCAAGGCGATGGCCGAGGGCATCCCCGTCGTCACCGAGCGCCAGCTCGAGGACATGCTCACCCGAGTGTTGCCCGGCGAACCGAAGACGCGTCCCGTGGTCGAGGTGGCCGCGGCCCCTGCCGAGCCGGTGATCGAACCTCCGCCGGAGCCGGAGACTGCTGAGTCCGTTGTTCCGAGTCTGCCGGAGCGGATGCTCACGGGTCAGAAGCCGAAGCTGTGGCAGGGTCGGCGAGTGCTGCTCCTCGGCGGTACCCATCTCGACGCCGTGCTCATGCGTTCGCGTCTCGTCCAGCTCGGTGCACGCCCGTCGCTCAACCTCACCGCCGCGGTCACGGACGTGCTGATGCTCGAAGGTGGCGACAGCGACCGGCGCATGCCACGCATCACCGCGCGGGAGCTCCCTGTTCTGACCAAGACGGACGTCAGCGCCGCGGTGGAGAAGGGCGTCGTGCCGTCGCACATGCGGATCGAGTCTCGCATCTCAGCGCCGGCGCTCGCACGAGGCGAGGTCATCGACCTGCCGGCCCGGAAGATGTCGTGGACGGTCAATGTCGCCTGGCGCGCCGAGACCGACGAATTCGACGTCGACGTCGTCGCCTTCCTGCTGGGGGACGACGAAAAGGTCGACAGCGACGACGACTTCGTCTTCTACAACAACCCCACTGCCGAGGACGGCGCGATCGAGCTGTCCATCGACGGCAGCAGCGAACAGAGCGTACGGCTCGGTCTTGCCGCACTGCCCGACGAATGCGCGCGCATCGCGATCGCCGCAGCCATCGACGGCGAACGCACCTTCGGGGAACTGGGTGCGGTGTCGGTGAGCGTGGACGGTGAGGACGGCACGGCGGCGACGTTCGTGCTTGACGCCGGGACCACCGAACGGACAATGGTCCTCACCGAGATCTATCGGCGGGCGGGGAAGTGGCGGCTGCGCGCGGTGGGGCAGGGGTACGACGACGACCTTCGCGGGCTCGTCGCGCTCTACGGCGTGGACGCCGAGTAGGTCGCCCGGACTGGTCGAGGCGGCCCGCTGGAATGCACCGGACCCGAGTTCGCACCGCGAATTCCGGCCTCCCGGGGCACCATGGGGCACACTACGGACCGCAGAGAATTCCTCCGCAGTCACTTGCTGTCCGCACTCCAGCGCAGGCCCATCCGTACGCCTTCCCGACGGAATCGGTGACTTTGGATGTACTCGAACTTGCGTCTGACAGGAACTTCGCCAGCGTTGTTCTGCAGCAATGCGATTGCATATATCGGGCACGGCTGTCGCCGGGGTCGAAGTGAACTTCGACGGGCGTGTCGGAGATGCGGTATAGCGGTCGTTGAACATCTACCTCATGAAGCTGGGAGATCGATGTCGTCGATATGTGATCTTGGTGAGGTTTGAACGCTCACGGGGAGCGGCTCGGGCTCCCGCCGGTCATAGCCATTCGGCGACGCCGCCGTGTCCGGAGCATGTGCCGCGTCGGTGTTGGCTGAAGGAGTAGGTGCCGTCGTTGCAGCGTGCGGTGGCCCCGCTGGGAGGGCTCGGTGCTTCTACCGGGCCGGGGATGCATTCGCCGTCGACGTTGATGTAACTGTTCGGTCCGCAGCTGCCGTCGTAGCCGCCGTCGGGTGCGGGTGCGGGTGCGGGTGCGGGTGCGGGGGGTGGTACTGGCTCGGCTGGGATCGGTGCCGGATCGACCGGGGGCGGTGGAGGCGGAGGTTCAACGGGAGCGGGCGGGGGCGGAGGTTCAACGGGAGGGGGCGGCAGCGGTACTGCTGGCGCGTTCTGCTCGACGGTCGGCTGCGGTTGGGGCGCTGGGGGTGCCGATACCGCCGGCGTGGTGGGGGCGACGCCGCCACAGCCGATCAACAGTTGCTCGATCGCCTGGTGTTCGGGTGGCGACATCCACAGGTGGTAGGCGGCTTTCACCTCGACCTGCCGGGCGACGTAGGTGCAGCGGTATTGGCCGTTCGGCGGTAGCCAGCCCGCGGAGTCCCGGTCGGCTTTCTGCACGCTGATGCTGCTGGCGGTGGCCTGAAGGTTGCGAGGGTCGTTGGCGAGGTTCTGTAAGGTTGCAGCGTCGAGTGCCTGCGCACCTTTCTGCCAGGCATCGGGCAGCGGGACGACGTGGTCGATGACAACGTCATCGAGGGTGTCGCCGGTCGCGGTGACCGAGGCGCCGGTGTAGGGGTCGTTGAGCGTGCCGCTGAGGACCGCGCAGCCGCGGGATCCAGGTTGAATCGTGACTGTGGACAGGTCGCGGCGCAGGATGTCGTTTCGAGTGTCGCAGCCGTTGTGGCCGCCGTCGACGGTGACATCGTCGGACCAGGGCTCGCCGAAGCGCGACAGATCGTATTCCGTCTCGGGCAACTCGGTTCGAGTAGGAATGCTGGCAAGGGTGGTGAGGGACCGGGTAGCTGCCTGACTGTCGACTTGGGGAAAGAGTGCGGGCGCAACGAGCGGAGTCTCAGATGTGGTGGGCGCCGATGACGGCGATATCGGCGACGCGGTAGAGGTGGCAGGGGCGCGTGCCTGATCTGCTGATGTCTCGGGGTCGGGTCCGGTGGCGGGAGCGGTGACAACCGCCAGGACGAATGCTGGAATGAGGGACCAGGCTGCCCACTTGTATCGTGCTGGACGGGTGCGGTCCTCGCGGAAATAGAGGATGCCGGTGACGGCGGCGAGAAGACCAAACAATATCCAGGCCCATAGCTGTTCCGTTAGACCGCCGAGAATGAACAGCAAACCGAGCGTGATCGTGCCGACTGCGACGAGCCCGCCCAGGCGGGTGCGCGGGTTCCGACCTTGCAGAGGTCGGGAAGAGGCCTGTGTGAATCGGGTTGGGCCCGTGTTACCGACGCCTGTATAGGGGGCGTGGGCGGAGGTCCACTGTTGTCCGTCCCAGTAGCGTTGTCGCTCGGTAGGGCGTTCGGGGTCCGGGTACCAGCCGGCGGGTGGGGAGCTGGACATGGCTACGTCCGCCTCGATCCGATGGAGTGATGGGTGCTTACCGCACTGGTGGTGAGTGCATGGTGTGTGCCGAACATGGTTTGCCGTTTTCTTGAAGAGTTCGGGCCGTAGGTGGGGAGGTCGGTGCCTCGGAGGAGCGGCGGGAGCTGAGATGGCGCCGGCTTCTCATCTTGCTTTCGGTGCTGCCCTAGTGGGCCGTTACACCGATGAGGTCTGAATTCGCTGCAGCGAATTCAGATGGGCTTACCCGATGTGTCCCAGCCACTGCAGCATCTCGTCGGTGTGTGTGGCCGAGTCCGGAGCGGGATCGCTGACCCACTGGCATCTGCTCCTCGGCCGCAATCATCCGTCCCCTCACGCGTGCAGGGCGGTACATGTAGGACCCTTGCCACCAGCGAAATGGGGAGTCTGGAACAGCGCGAGTATCTGTAACTCGGCATGGCACCGAGAACGTCAATTCGGAAGGTGTAACAATCACTCGCCACCAGCGATTGAAGTTTGAAGTTTTGGAATGCTGCCAGGGGGAAGCTCGTATCGGGCTCGCCCTTGCCCGACCCCGAAAGAAGCGCGTGTCCTCTTCGACCGACCCGTTCGACTTCAGCGAGTACTCGAGCTCGCGGGACGACGCAGACGATCCGTGGTCGGGTGGATCCCAGTCGCCATGGCCATCCCCCGAGCCGTTCGGAAGTGTGGCCGCCCCGTTCGCGGGGCCCGGCGGGTCGACGCCCGGGTTCGGCGGGGCGCATGCCGACGCGTTCGCTGTCGAGCAGCGGCCGGTCGCGGCGCCCATTTCGCAAGGTAGGCCGCCTCGCGCATGGCTGATCGGCGGCGGCGTGGTAGTGCTGCTGGGGCTCACTGCCGTCGCACTCACCTTGTCAGGTGGCTCCACCATGTTCGCCTTTATCGGCTGGCTGCTGGCCGGTCCTGCCGCGTTCTACCTGCTTGCCCAGCACACGGTCGCCGACATGCAGCAGCGGGCGCGGCCGGTCTACGCGGGCTCGAAGGCCGTGCAAGGGATGTATTGGACCGTCGTTGTGCTCGGATTCGCGGGCATCGCGCTCGGGGCATGGCTGATCGCGGAATGGGCAGGTCGACTGTGAAGAAGGTGGCTGCGCTCGCGGCAGCGCTGCTCAGCTCTCTGGTGGTGGCGGCACCGGCCGCGTCGGCTGCGCCGCAGCAGTCGGCGGTGGGAGACTTCGGCGGGTGTCTCGCCTCCCAGCGCGAGGGCGATCTGCTGTTGATGATCGACGAATCCGGCAGTCTGCAGGTCTCGGACCCTGAGGCGGCGCGGGTCTCCGCGGCCAACTACCTGCTCGAACAGCTCAGCTCCTTCGGCGGCTCCGCCGGGGTCGCGCTCGACGTTTCGGTCGCCGGCTTCTCCGATGACTTCACCGTGCACGCGCCGTGGACCCGCCTCGACGGTGGGTCCCTGCCTGCCTAGCAGGACGAGGTCGACAGGTTCCGATCCCGGACGGACGGTGTCGACACCGACTACTGGGCCGCTCTCGACGGTGCCCGCGGCGCTCTCGCCGACCGCTCGTCCACAGCCTCGAACAGATGCCAGGCCGTCGCCTGGTTCTCCGACGGCAAGCTCGACTTCACGACGCGGGACGCGGAGAAGCCGTACGCCCCAGGAGTATCGCTCGGCACCGACGCAGGCGTTCAGCAGATCATTGCGGCCGCCCGCGAGTCGATCTGCCGGCCCGCAGGTATCGCGGACCAGTTGCGGTCGTCGGGAATCGTCACCTTCGCGGTGGGGCTCGCGGCCGGTACGGCGCAGGCCGGGGACTTCGATCTGATGCGGTCCATCGCCACCGGAGAACCCGCCGCCGGGCAGGCGTGCGGGAACCGGACCTCGCCCCGACCCGGCGACTTCTACCTCGCCCAGAACATCGACGACCTGCTCTTCGCGTTCGATGCGTTCAGCAGTCCGGGCCAAGCGCCGCTCGAGAACGAGACGGGCGTATGTGTGGGTCAGGTGTGCGAGGAAGCGCAGCACCGCTTCGTCCTCGACAACTCCATCGGTTCGGTGACAGTCCTGGGCTTCGCGGACGCGGACGGGCTCGTACCCACACTGGTGTCGCCCGACGGGGCCGAACTTGCGATGCCGCGCGACAACGCCCCGCGCAGCCTGAACGTCGACGGAGTCGGCGTCGACTACCGCTGGTTGTCGGCGCGGTCGGTGTCGTTCACGATGCGCCAGCCGGCGTCGGCGAACCCGGGGCAATGGCAGGGCATGTGGGCTCTCGTGTTCGTCGACCCCGATGGCTCCGATCCCGCGGCGCGCTCCAAGTCCAACATCCATATCTCGGGCAACCTGTTCCCGGCGTGGCTCGGACAGGATGTGACCGCCATCCACAGCGGCGAGAAGACATCTGCGATACAGCTCGGCATCGTCGACTCCGACCGTCGGGAGATCGATCCCTCCGATCTGCTCGGAAGCGCGTACCTGTCGGTGTCGCTCGTCGACTCGGCTCGGGTTGTGCACGAGCTGGTGTCGAGGATCCCGAAGAACGGGATCGACGAGCCGATCGAGCTGGATCTCACGTCGGTGCCACCGGGTGAGGCGACGCTGCGCCTCACTCTCGAGGTGACCACCGCCGACGCCCGGACGGCTTCGGGGACGGTCATCGCGCCCGGTACTCAACTGGCGCCCCAATACGTCGACGTGCCGCTGACGGTGGCGCCCCCGGTCGGCTATCCAACGCTGCCGAACCGGATCGACTTCGGCACTGTCGAGGGAGCCGGTCGGTTCCCGGTGGAGATCCCGGTCGGCGGTCCCGGCTGCGTGTGGCTCGATTCGGCGGAACCGATCCGCATCGATGCCGTGCCGGACGGCGTGGGTGACGTGGCCTTGGTGAACCCCGCGGCGACTTCGGCGGAGCGGTGCCTGGCCGTCGACGAGGGCGCGCAGGACGCGCTGACGGTCGAACTCGACGTGCCCGAGGCCGGCAACGGCTCCCTCAACGGTTCCGTGCGGATGATGATGACCCCCGCCGGGGAGCTCGACCGCGCGATGCCGGTCGATGTGCCGTTCACCGCCGAGCTGCAGAAACCGCTCGACAGTGGCCGGTTCCTGCTGGCCTTCCTTCTCACGCTGTTCCTGGGCATCGCGATCCCGCTGGCTCTTCTGTATGTGCTCAAGTGGCGAGCCTCGCGCATTCCTGCCGAAACCCTGAAGGCCCAGCGCTTCTCCGTGACGATCGCCGACGGCGCCGTTCTGCGGGACGGGGCACCCTTCACGCTGCGCGACGGTGACCTCACCGAAATCGTTCGGAACCTGGACAAGCCTGCGCGACTGCTGACGGCAGACGGCGTCGAGCTCGAAGCGAAGACCGGGCTCTCCCCGGTCGGCACGGGGTACGTCCGTGTCAATGCCGGTGGGCTGCTCGGATCCTCCGGTGCGAAGCCCGACCACGACCCGCGCACAGGTGAGGCCAGGCTGCCGCTGGCGGTGCACAACAACTGGGTGATCCTCCACGATCCGGCCGGACCCGCCGACCACGCGTCGGTGCTCCTGCTTGTCGGCGCAGGTTCGAACCCGGACCGTTTGGCCGAGGATCTGAGCCGGCGCGCACCGGGCATCTTCGCGAGACTGCGTGAGCGTGCCGGATCCGACGAAACGGCGACGCCGGGCACCGGTGCGCCTGACGGGCAACCCGCACCGCAGTCGTCCTTCGATCCCTTCGGGGCACCCACCGCTCCGCCCGCACCGACATTCGGCGCGCCACCGGCGTTCGGCGGCAGTCCCGGATTCGGTGCCGCGCCGCACAGCGGTTCGAGCTCGTCCGCCGCGCCGGGCGCTCAGCCGTTCGACCCGTTCCGTCCGCCCGGCGCCTGACGGTCGGAATCCAGCTTTGCTCTCTCTCGATGTGGAAGGACCGGTATGAGGCGGTTTCTCGTAGTCGGATGCGGTGGTTCGGGTGCCGTCACGCTCGCGTACATGATGGACCAGCTCCGGTCCGATCTCGCCGCGGCGGGAGTGGATCGGATCCCGGGTGGGTGGCAGTTCGTGAGCATCGATGTGCCCACTGCGCCGGAGGCGGGGCCGGACGGGCTCGGCAATGTTCGCGACCAGGGCGGCTACTACTTCGGCAGCGGTCCCCAGGGCGACTCGTACGGGGTGCTCGACAACGCGCTGAGCAACCAGCTCGCCGCCCGCGGCAGCCTCGACGAGATCGCCACCTGGGCTCCGCGGGATCCCTCCGCTGTCACGGTGCCCATCGGGTCCGGCGCCGGCCAGTACCGCGCCCTCGGCCGCATGATCACGCTGAGCAAGGCCGGCGGCATTCGCGAGACCCTGCAGTACGCCTGGGACCAGCTGTTCACCGTGCAGACCGCCACCGAGATGGGCGCGCTGAACGTCCCGGGCGGCGGCAGCTTCGAGCAGGAGGAGTCCCCGATCGTCCTGGTCGTCTCATCGATGGCCGGTGGCGCCGGCGCGTCGATGGCCTTGGATGTGTGCCGCCTACTGACGCTGATTCCCAAGCTCGATCCGCGGCTGATGGGTGTGTTCATGGTCGCCCCCGACATCTTCGACGGTCTCGGCCGCAGCGCCACCACCGGCGTGCGCGCGAACGCCCTCGCGATGCTCGGCGAGATCGTCGCGAGCCAGCTCGGCTCCGCGCGCGAGCACGACGTCGAGATCCTGCGCGCGCTCGGCCAGCAGAACGGCGCCGGTGAGAAGGTGCCGTTCGCTCGGGTGTTCCCGGTGGGCCGCCGTGTCGGCGTCGAGGGCGCACCGTTCGGCGACGGTTCACAGAAGGCGATCTACCGCGGCCTCGCTCGTGGTCTGGCGGGCATGATGATGAGCGGCGCTGCGACGCGCCAGTTCGTGCAGTACGACCTCACCAACGGTGCGGGCCTGTCAGGCCAGCGCGACAACATCGGCTGGGGCGGACAGTGGGACAACCTGCCGTGGGGCACATACGGGTTCTCGAGCTTGAGCATGGGCCGCGACCGATACGCCGAATACTCGGCGCAGCGGCTTGCCCGTAGCACTGTGGACCGGCTGCTCGACGGGCACCGCAACCCCGGCAATGCCGCGTCCGACGACGATCAGGTCAACTCCATCCTCGACAGCCAGTGGCAGACCCTGCTCACCACGATGGGTTTGCCTGTCGTTCAGGCGGATCCGCGGGGCGCGCAGGTCGGAATCAGTGCGTGGCTGACCGGTGTGGTGCTGCCCCAGGGCGACGGCCTGCGGATGGCCCGTCAGGTCACCGAGTCCGAGCTGCGTGGTTACCTTCCGTCCGGAAGCGGTCTGAACGCGAGCCAGTGGGTTCCCGAGATCCAGCGGGTGCTCGGTGCCCGTCGTCAGGCGCTCACGGCGTCCGCCGAAGTGCACGCGCTTGTCCATGCTTACCAGTGGCACCGCACTCTCGCCGACAACATCGAGCGCACGGTGGCGAAGGCGATCGCCGACCTCGGCCTGCCGTACGCCACCGCGCTCGTGAACCGGCTGACCAGCCACATCAAGGACCAGGTGCGGGTCGGGGCGGAGGACCTCGCGAAGCAGGCGCCGACCGACATCACGGCGCAGTCGGCCGACACGGCTCAGGCGCTGTCCGCTCTCAAGGGAACGATCGAGAGCGACGCCGACATCGTCGATCGTGTGCTCGCGAGCTGCAGCCAGAACGTCTATCGCCAGCTGTACGCCTCGCTGTCCGGGAAGGTGGCCGAGGTCGCGGCCGCGCTGGTACCGGAGATTCTGCAGCCCCTGCTCGAGGCGCTGAACGACGCGCAGACGTCGATGCGGCGGGCACGCAGCAAGCCGGCGAGCGACGTCGGCCTGGCGCGCCTGTCCACCGACCAGTACGGTGCGTGGCCCGCGGACAAGGCCGATCGGGTACCCAAGCGGTTCGCGGAAGCGAACAACGAGGTGATGCTCACCCCGTCGGCCGACTTCATGGTGCAGTACCGCAGCGACCTGCCGCTCGCGGTCGCGTCCAGCGGTCTCGGCACGCCGCCGTTCGAGGAGTCGGTCAAGCGGGCCGTCGTCGGGGTCGTCACCGGTCTGTGGCAGACGATCGACGGCAGCAAGTCGCCGGGGGAGGAGCATCCCGTCCTCGAGCGGACATCGGCGTGGCGGACCCGCGCGTTCCCGTACGATCCGGGAACCCGCGAGGCGCTCATTCCCTCGGCCGCACGGTATGACCTGCACCTTCGACCTGCGGAACTGCTCGCACGCGCTCGGCAGTTCGTCGGCCGCACCGGGGAGTCCTTCGACCGCTTCTGTCGCGTGTCGCTGCGGGAGTACATCGAGGATCCGACCGTCCCCGAGTACGCGCTCGAGGAGCGGCGTGAGCGACTGCAGGCGAAGTTCGCCGAAGCGCTGTCGCTGGCGCGACCACTCGCCAGCGTCAATCAGCAGGCGCTCGAGGCGCTGCATCCGGGGCAGCAGGTCGAGTACCGGTACAAGTTCACCTCGGTGCCGTTCCTCAACCTGCCCGTCGCGGATTCCCTCGAGCAGGTACTGCAGAAGAACCCGATGATCGACCACGAGACCCGATCGGAGTTCGTGCGCCTGCTGACCGAGGAAGACCGGTTGACTCGCATCGACATCTTCGGCTCCTACCCGAACTACTCGCCGCTCGCCTATGACTCCGTGCTCACCCCCGCGGCCAAGCAGTGGGCGGATTCGACTCCGACGCAGCAGGAGTCGTTCTGGCAGTGGCGTCGCTCCCGGCCGTTGGCTGCCTCGCTGCCGATGCACTACAGCGAGCGGCGAGCGCTGACCGCCGGCTGGTTCCTCGGGCTCGTGGTCGGCCGCCTGCGCCTTCCTGCGGAACCGTACGACGAGCCGGTGCGGGTGTGGGATGCCGCCTCCGCGGCGTGGGTCGACTTTCCCCATCCCTTGCTGACCCCGCCGTCACGGTTCCTCGCCAACAACGACTGGCTTCCCGCGGTGCTCGAATCGGTTCTGCTGGCGATGGCGCGGTCGCACGAGTCGCCGGTCATGCAGTCGATGCTTCCCTACCGGACGCTGCGCGCGATCTACGATGCCTCCCCGGAGAAGCCGGCCGGCGGCATCCTCGAGGTGTCCGCCAAGTCGATCCTCACGCAGTGGCTGCGGACCGGCGAGACCGGCACGGGATGGCAGTCCCAGGTCACCGACACCGGCCCGGACGTCTCGATCGACGCTCGCGCCGAGAACGCCGCGACATGGCTCGGCCGGGTGCGGGAGTTCACCGGGCTGCACTACATGGCAGCAGGGGAGGACGCGGCACCCGGTGGAGGGACCTTCTCGGCGATCACCGATCGCGTCACTGCGTCCCATACTCCGATGTTCCGGGACATCGCGCCGGACGTGTACTGGGCGACCGGTGAGCTGCTGAATCTGATCGAGGAGTGCAGGCACCGCGCCGAGCAGCCGGACCGGCCGGTGCACGAGCCGGCGGCGTCCACAACGTCGGCATCGCACGCGTTCGTAATTCCCGACGCAGGGCAGTTCTGACATGGCCGATTCGGTGAAGAGTGTTCTCACGGTGTTCCTTGCCTCCACCGGGCCGGCGCTCGGGGTGCGCGACGTCCTTCGCGACCTGTCCACGGCGGGCTTGGTCGCACCGTTCGTGTGGGTCGACGACGCCGGCGTCGCGCCGGGTGGTGCCCGCATCCCGTCCGTCGAAACCGCCTGGGGTGCGGACACAGCGGTGGTGCTGCAGGACGTGCTCGCGTCGCGTCGCGTCGATGTGGTGCGACTGTGCGTGATCGTGCCGGGAGCATGCGACGCCGATCCCGTTCGGGTCGAGTCGGAAAGGACGCTCGCCGACCTCCTGTCGTCGAACTCGGGCGGAGCCCGCCTCGTTCGACTGCGGACGGTGCTGCGTCGTCCCGGCGACACCCCCTCCGACTCGGTCGCGGTTGCGCTCGCCGGTTGGCACAACCTGCTTGTCGCACCGGAGGATTCGCGGGGTCCGGGAATGGGCCACGAGTCCCTCACCGTAACCACCGATCCGATCGACGTCGGCCGCCACGCCGCCCCGGTGATCGCCGGAATCGTGGGTCTGTGGACGGATGCGGAGCATGCCCCGTTCGACGAGCAGCCGGTCCTGCCGGGAAGCACGCTGCGGGTGGTGCGGTCGTTCTACCGCCGACTCGACACCTCGCGTGCCGAGCACGAGCTGCGCACGCACCTGCTCGACTTCGGCGGGCAGCTGCCGCTGCCCCGCGACGCCGGCACTGCCGTCGTGTACGCCGACGACGTCCCGGCCGCCACCCGAACGATGGCCCAGGCACTGTGGGTCAAGCACCGGCACCTGCTCCAGGGCGAGCGCGTGAGCGCGCCCCCGGCCGACGCTCCGCGCCAGGTGAAATTCACCGAGGCCCTGACGATGTTCTTCTCGTTCCTCGTCGCAGTGCTGCGCAACGCCCCGGCCCAGTGGGCCGCCCGGGTCGGTCACCGCGCCTCGGCCGCGGTCGCTTCGGCGGCACAGTCCACGCTGTTCGGATCGGCGCAGGGTGCCAGCCGTGTGGTGGTCCGCGGTGTCGACGCGGACGGCCGCAGGGTCGGATGGTCCGAGTACGAGGCGGCGTCCCGGCAGATCGGCGCAGCACTCGACGGAGCGACGAACACGCCACAGTCCGCGGCGCCCGACCTCTCCTCGCTGTGGCGGGACTATGCTCGCGCCGCCCTCACGCTCGCCGACGCCGCCGAACGGTCACCGGGTCTGCCGACCATTCAGGTCGGCGCGCACCGAGCGGTGTTGCGTTCGGCGTCGGATATCGTGCCGGGACCGGACGACGAGTTCACCGACATCCCCGGCGTCGTCTCGGCGACGCTGAACGTCCACGCCGCCGAAGCTCCGGACCTCCTCGGCATCAGAGACTTCCAGGCACGGCTGCGGGAGCTGGAACAGGATCCGACGATCGGGCTCGACGCGCGGAGAACGAGCGCCGCACTGGCGGGCTGGGTGGGCCGCGTCCGCCGAAGCTTCGCGGTCACCTTCGGATCGATCCTCGCCGACGGGTTGTCGGCCGGCATCGCTGAGGCAGGCATGTTGCTCGAGCGACTCAACACCGCCGAAGCGCCCCGCGATCTGGCCGAAGCGAGCGCCGAACAGCAGGCGCGCATGTTCCGCCAGGTACGCATCGCGACGCTCGGTTTCCTCGCCGCCGCGATCGTCGCGGGCGTGCTGGCCTGGCGGGAGCTGATCTCGTGGTGGACCGGCGGGCCCGTCATCGCAGTGTGCGTACTCGCCTGGGCGGGCGTCGTGGCCTGGATCTGCCAACGCACGCAGCAGTACCTCGAGCAGTTTCTCGTCGAACGCGAGGCGGCGTCGGCGGCGGCCGCAGCAGACCGGAGGAATCTCAGATCCGCCCTCCGTGAGATCGAGAACCTCACTGCCGCGTATCGGCAGTTCCTGTCGTGGAATCGCGCACTCGGAGCATTTCTGGCGAAGCCGCTCGGCGTCACCGACCACACCCATGCAGTCGGCCGCAGCATCGAATGGGGGATGCCCCGGCACAGCGCCGTCGGCATCGGTAGCCCTGAGGCCGCGCAGGTCGAGCGAGTCGCAGACGCGCTGCGGCAGGACATGTTCGGTGTGGGGTGGCTGACCGAGGCGTGGGACGCCGTCGTGGGTTCCGCGGGTTCCTCACTCGGTGCCGCAGGACTCGACATCGATCGCGACCCCTCCCTGCTCGCCGCGAAGGCCGGAGCCGGGTCCGGCTCCCCCCTCGACGAGTGGTCCCTCCGATTCCACCGCGGCGAACGTCAGGCGAGGGGGGCGGCACTGATGTGGGAGCGGGCACTCGGCGAGCTGTCCGGGTCACGTGGCGACTTGGCACGCGAGCTGCTCGACACCATCGAACATCACGCCGACGGGGCCGTGCGTCGCTACGGCATCGACGAGTTCCTGGCCGGAGTCGGACAACCTGCGGCCGAGGGGTTCTTCGACCCGGCCGTCTTCTCCGATACCGCGGCGATGAGGGGCCTCACCACCGTCGCGGAGACGGTGTCGACCCGTACCCCCGCCGGCTGCGGGCTTGTCGCGGTCACCACCCAGTACACGGAGGGAATCACCGCGGAGGATCTGCGGACCATGCTGTCGGACGGTCACCCCGCAGCACCGGTCGACATTCCGCAGGTGCCCGACCTCGAGCTGCGACCGGCCGAACCGACGCACGACCGCGGAGACCGTCCGGCCCCTGCGCCGTTCGCTGCGCCCGTCGCCGACGGCATCAACTTCTGAGAGCGAGTGGAACAATGCCCGACGTTGTCTTCGAGGCTCTGCAGCTGTGGCGACAACAGCAGATCGACGACGGCAGTCTTCGTCCCGGCCTGCTCAAGGACACGCATCTGCAGCAGATCATTCGGTCCGATCGGCGCACTGCCGAGGAGATCGAACCGATGCTGCCACGCCAGGCGAAACCACTGGTCGACGGAATCGTCCACGTGGTGACGTCGGCCCAGCCCGGCGAGTTCGTCACCGAGGCGTCGCCGACGGCGGAGGCACCGGCGCCCGAACCGCCGGTTCCGCCGGCGCCGGTTCCCGGAAGCGAGCACCTGGTCGACCTGCGCACCGAGGACTTCTGCGAGTTCATGCACGGGGAGTCCGATCAGGAGGTCGGGGCGATCACCGTCACGGCCGAACCGGGCGGCGGGCACCTGCTCGAATGGTCACCGCTGCCGGATCGGTCCGGACAGACGGTGCTGTACCGCGTCGTCGCCGGTGAGACGCACCGTCCCTACAAGCCGGAGGCCGGACGACTGGTCGGCGTGACCCGCGGAACCCTCCTCATGGACATCGCAGCTCCGGCCGCCGCGGTGCGGCACCTGCAGGTATGGGCACATGCCGGACGCGACCAGCACGACGCGGTGCGGCGCCAGCCCGTGCTCATCGCCGAGGGGCATGTCCTCAGCCCGGTCGCCGCCTTCGTGGTCGTCGAGGACGACGGCGCCGTGATCGGCCAGTGGTCGGTGTGGCCGGGGGTCACCCGTGTGCGGGTACTGCGCATCCCGCTCGACGGCCGAACCCCCGTGACCAACGACCCACGCCACCGCATCCTGCCCGACCAGCCCAATCTCGGCGGATTCGTCGACCGCGACCCGCAGCGTGGGCATCGCTACCTCTACCGCGCGATCTGCGAGGTCGACGTCGACGGGCACACCAGACTCTCCCCGGCAGCACAGGCGGAAGTCCTCGTGTCCGCGGTGCTCGAGCCCGTCACCGACCTGCACGTCGCCACCCACGGCGACAGCGACGACCTGCACTTCGACCTCGGCTGGACCCCACCGGACATCGGCACCGTGGTGATGTATCGAACGGAGACCGCGCCGCGGCCGGGCATCGACCGGACGCTGCTCGCGGCGGGCGCACTCGACGTCTCCGGTGGGCTGCCGACCTCGGCACGACTGGTCCATCCGGTGACCGTCGGAGGCGACGGCGAACACCGGATGAGCAACGTCTCCTGGCCGCGCGGCTGGGTACGGGCCTACTTCACGCCCGTCACCGTCCTCGACGGAGACGTGCAGGTGGGGCGCACGGTCATCGCGACCAGGCCGCTGCCCGCGCCGCGAGAGGTGCGGATCGTCGAGCGCTGCACCGAGCAGGTGCTCACCTTCCCGTGGCCGGAGGGTGCGGCATCGGTGTCGGTGTACGTGAGCTCGCCACAGGTTCCGGCCGAGCATGCGATCGAACAGCGCCCCTTCGCGGAGATCTCCCGAGCGGCGTACGAACGCGACGGCGGCCTGCACCTGTCGAACCCGCTGCCCGAGCAGGGATGTGCCGTCCACGTCGTCGCCGTCGCCTACACGGCCGGCGAGCGTATCGCGGGCATCCCCGCCACCGTCGACTACCCGGGTCTGTTGCGGATCCAGTACACGACCGAGACTCGCCGCACTGCCGGTGGTGTCGCGCTCGCCGTACGGCTCGCCTCACAGGTCGAACTCCCGACGGCCCCACCGTTCGTTGTGGTGCACAACCAGACCCGGCTGCCGCTCAGCGCTCGGGACGGCCGGCCGCTGGAGGTCCGCGGGGACGGGCGAACCCAGCCCGGCGCCCGGAGCTTCCATCCGCGCGGCCTGCATCGCGAGTGGAGCCAACCGTGGACCGTCGACGTTTCGAACTTGACCGGGTACGTGCGGGTCTTCGCCGACGTGCGGCCCGAGCAGAGCCGTACCATCGCGCTGATCGATCCGCCGATCGAACACATCCGGCTCGATCTCATCGGCGATCACCTCATCGGTGACGACGTGCCGCGCGAAGACGTGCGATGACCGCTCGGAGGGACGAGACCGAATCGCCACGGTTCGGTCAACTCAGCTACACCTCGTTCGACCGGCCCGGCACCGGATCCGGCGGCGGCTGGCAGGTCAAAGAGGTGTCCGGCGACCTCGACGCCGACGAACAGGAACTGCTCCGCGCGGGAGTCGTATCCCGGTTCGATTCCCCGCAGCCGATGCCCCGATTTCCGACCGTCGAGGACGTCGCCCGGCGGCCGCGGCGGCTCATGTACGCCCACATCCGTGACGCGGCCGGATGCTATTGGCACACCGTGCCCGCCGGCTCGGACGCCTCCGGCCGCCCCGGGAATGTCTTTGCCCACGCCGTGCTCGATCGCGGTGCGGCGCCCGGCGACGGAGTGCGTCCGATCGAGCGCTGGCGGTCCACGGACTGGCTGGTCCCGTACGGTGCCGACGAGGTCGCCGAGTCAGCCCTGCCGGCCACGGCACCCGGACCCGGGGGGATCGTCGATCGCGACGCCGCACTCGGATTCCTGCTCGATCCGGGAACCTGGCGGATCGGTGTCTTCAGCGTCCTCCTCGACGCGGTGGCGCGGTCCCTGCGCGGCGGCCCGGCGGTGGTGTTCGGATGCGAGGATCCCGACACCGCCGCACTCTGGATCGGGGCCGTCTCGCACTTCATGTCACCCGGCGCCGCCCGGCGCTTCGGGTGGTCCACTTTCGACCGTCTGCACTCCATCGACGACGCCGTGGCACGCGGCGCGAACCTGGTGGCTGTTCCGCTGTCGGACCTGCCCGGAGACAGTCCCGGCTGCACTGTCTTGGGCGAGAACGAGACTCCCGAACTGGGGGAACTCGACGGTGAGCCGCACTCCGTCGCGAACGGCGATCTCGTTCCGGTGACGTACTGGTCGGTGCTCGCGCAGACGGTTCTGCTCGACATCGGAACAGCGCATCGAGCGCTCGCGCGCCAGGACTCGATCGCGTCCGGTGTGGGTGATCGCGACCTGACCGAGGCGTGGCCGTTGGCGATGGCCGTCGTCGCCGACCCGGGCCTGCACGACGCACTGGACGAGGCCGCCTCGGTCGTACTCGCGGAGTCCCCGATGGATGCCGCCACCGTACCCGATCTCGCCCACGTGATCGTCGGAATCGTGGACGAGCGACTCGGTGCGACCACACAGCAGGCGGAGGAAACACTCGCCCGCTGGCAGGTTGACGACGCCGTCACGCTTGCAGTCCGGCAGCTCGCCGGCACCGTGTTCGCCTTTCGCGCGCTCGGTGACGTCCACTGGGTACGTCGGGCGGGACCCGAGCAGTTCGCTGTCGTCGAGTCGTGCACTCGAACCGAGGATCTGCAGGCCGAGGCCGACGCGATACTCGGCGATCTGCGCTTGCGCGCACGAGGTGGGGGGAACCTGCGCGATGTCGCGTTCGATGCCCTCAAGACGATCGATCTGCTCGTGCGTGCCGACCTCCTCCGCGATCGCGGCGTCGACGTGGCCTTCGAGGTGCTCGAGCGGGCGGTGATCCCAATTTTGTGCGATCGGGTAGACGGTGCCGCGTTCGTCGCGGAGGTCGGGCAGGTCTCTGCGTCGACGCGCGTGAGATTCCTGCAGCCCGCACTGACCGCCCATCCCGTGTTCGCGGGGCGTCCGCTCGGCTCCCGGCTTGCGCCTCCCGTACTCGAATGGCTCGTCGACGGACTGTTGGACGTACCCGACCTCGACGAGCTCGCCTCCGACCCGAAGCGCATCGCCGAGCCCGAGTGTGTGCTGATCGCCGACGGCGTCTTCGCGCTCGCGGAACAAGAATTCGATCGAGCACGAATACGGAGCGAGCTGGTGCCGGTCGCGTTGTGGAGGGCACTCCACGAATCGCGGGAAGGCAGTTGGGCTCCGAGCGATGTTCCGGCGCTGGTCGCCGGGCACGGCTGGACGGCGGAGCAGTGGTGCCGACTCGTCGGCGCGTTTCCCGAGGCCGTTGCGCCCCGTTTCCTGCAGGACGTGGTCGTCCGCGAACCGTGGGGACCGGAGCTCGAGACGCTCGTCCGCCATCTGGCCGAACCCGGCGCTCGCGATGGGGCGTCGAGGTGGGCGGCCGATCCGTACCTGGACGACCTCGCGGTGTCGTGGGCGCTGATCCGGAACGAGGAGCGCTGGGCTGCGATCAGCGGACCGGCACTGCGCCGGGCACTCGACGTGCATGTGTTACCCGTCCTGGAGGACTACGCGGAAGGCTACGAAGCGGACCTTCCCACGGATCTGCTCGCCCGGCTCGCGATCTTCACTGTCGCGCTGTGGGCGCAGACCCCACCCCAATCGGGCCTCCCGGTGCCGGACCTTCCGGACCAGCACCGGGAGGCGCTCGTCCGAGCGGTGGACGAGGACGCACGGTTCGTCGTCGATGCGCTGGCCTCCCTGGTGGAATCCGGTGCGCTCGACGCCTATTGGCTGATGGCACACGCGGTGTTCACGTCTCCGTCGGCGCCGCGGGTGCGGTCGGTGCTGGACCAGCGCGACGTTCTGGCACGGTTCGAGGTCGGATCGCGTGGTGTGCGGCGTTCCCTTCTGGACGAGGTGGCGTCGACGGTGATGAAACGGCCCAGCTACCGCGGCCCGCTGGGGGTGCACGGTCTGATGGACGCGATCCGCGAGGAACTGCACCTGCGCGGACACCGCGATGTCGCCTACGCGTGCGACGTGTACGCCGGGTTCGTCCGGAGGTGGCTCGACGAGCGCCGAGCCGATGCGGAGCGATCGTCGCCGGGTCGGGCGACGCCGAGGCGGGTGTGAGGACAGTGCAGATGTGCAGTGCGTGGATACGGGGAGGACGAGACTGATGCCCGGATATGTGCTCGACGGGGCAGGGGTAGTAGACCTGCCGCACCAGCCGCTGGCCGTGACGGTCGATGCGACCACCGTGACGGTCCAGGTGCAGGCGATGACGCCTGACGGTGCCCCGGAGACGTCCGCGCTCTACCCGAAGCCCGGCTTCCTTGTGCTGCCCCGAGTCACCCATGAGATCGTCGTGGCCGCTCGCCCCGGGGGCGGCGCAGTGGTGTTTCCTCAGGGGACCGTGCTGCAGGCCACAATCGGGGAGGACAGTAGCCGCAGCGCCGACCCGGATCGGGCCGAGCTGACACCGCTGGACGTGTCGGGTCTTCATCACGTCGAGCTTGCGACGATCGCCCCCGCGGGGGAGCGTCTTGCGGTCACGGCCCGCAAGACTGTGGTCGACGTCCCACTCAGCGATCTCGGTGCCCGCGCGCGGTCCGCGGCGCGCGGCGCCCTCGGTGTGGACCGGCTGCCTGAGGCGCGCCGGCTGCGCGTCGAGGTGGATATCGATACGACGATGTCGATGCTGCCGCTCATCGAGGACGGCAGTGTTCGCGCGGCGGTGGACGTGCTCACCGGTATCACGGCGGTGATCGGAATCCGAGAAGAATTGCAGGTCCATCTGATCGGCCGATCCTTCAGGTCGCTGCCCGTCGTCGAGCTGCGGCACGTCGCCGACCAGGTCCAGGCGCAACTGGACGCCGCGCCACTGGGAGTGGGGTTCCGCTCCGCGGAGATCGACCGGTCGAATTACAACACCCCCACGCTGGTATTTACTGTGACCGACGCACTACCCGCCGATCACACCGGCACGGGTGTGCCGGGTGTGCGACGGCGGCCGGTGATCCTGTGTGCAGCCACCTCGGATGCTGCGGCGGGCCTCGCCACCGCCGTGTCGACTGCCGGCGAAACGGCGGGCACGGATTCCGACTGGCTCTCCAGCCCGGAGAAATTGTTCGCAACGGTGACGTCGCTCGTGGCAGGACTGTCGGCGACACCGGAATCGGAAGGTGCGCGGCGATGACCAAATGCCCACGTTGTTTCACGGTGCTCCCGTCGGACCGTTACGCCTGGACCCCGACCGCGCCGGACGAGATCGAGGTCGACGACGTCGCGACTGTCTTTCACGGCAGTCCCGTGCGGTCCGGCAAGGTCGTCGAACTCCAGCGGCCCTCGGGGTCCGGGGACGACTGGTTGCCGCCGATGAGCGACGCCGAGGACAAGGCCGGCGGTCCGGTCGCCGAAGTGTGCTCGACGTGCCACTATCGGCTGCCGACCGGGTGGCGTGGCGCCCATGCCACCTGTGTTGCGATGGCTGGCGCCCGCGCCACCGGCAAGACCGTGTACCTCGCCGTCCTCGTCAAGACCCTGCAGTTGCTCGGCGAGCGGCTCAACTGCGTGGTCGAGCCCGCGACCTCCGAGACCGAACAGGCCTACCGCGAGCTCTACGAGAGGCCGCTGTACGAGGAACGCGGCATCCTCGAATCCACCCCTGCAGCCCATACGAGCAACCCGTACCAGCGGGAGCCGCTGATCTTCAGTCTCGGCCTGTGGAACGGCATTCGGCAGTACCTGGTGCTGCGGGACGTGGCAGGGGAGGACCTCGAGAACCCGGACAACGCGCACGCCCCGCACCTGCGCTTCTTCGCGCAGGCCGACGGCGTCGTATTCATGTTCGATCCGCTCAAGGTCGAATCCGTGCGGCAGCAGCTCCACGACCTGGTCCCGGCTCAGGAACGCGTCGGCGGCGACCCCCGCTCGGTGCTGCGGACCGTGTTGTCCATCATCGGCGACGGCACACCGAATCTTGCAGTCGTCCTCTCCAAGTTCGACGCACTGCAGGCCCTCGAGCATGTCGACGGCAGCGACTGGAGCGAGATCATGTCTCAGCGCGGCGCCGCGTTCTCCCGTGACCCGAGTCTGCAGTACGCACCCTACAACGAGGCCGATGGCAGACTGCTGCACGAGGAAGTCCGCAGCCTCCTCGACAAACTCGAAGCCCGCTCGGTGGTGATGGCCGTGGACCAGCCGCACACCGGTGCCTCACTGCGCAGCCGGTTCTTCGCCGTGTCGGCGCTCGGGGAGTCACCGGTCGGGGACCGGTTGCACCACAGCGGCATCTCTCCCTTCCGGTGCCTCGATCCGGTGCGGTGGGTGCTGGCGCAGCGTGGGGTGTGGGCGTGAGACCAGGAATCGGAGAGCCCTGCGCAGGGCCTGTAACGAAGGCGCCTGCGTGACCGATTCCATTGTGTCCAAAGAACTTTCTATTCCCCCGGGGGAGTGCGGTAGTCACCGCGTCGACCGACCAAACGCTTTGAAGGAGACACTGCATGCTGAGTACCGCTTCGCGTCTGCGTAGGACAGGTCGGGTGGGTGCCGAGGCGCACTTGCGGAACGGCGGGGTGCTGCTGGCGACCGTCGGCGCCGTGACACTGCTGTCCGGATGCGGAGCCGAGGAGAAGTCGGAGCCATCGGCCGCCCCCATCGTCACGTCGACTTCGGCGAAGCCCGCCACGTCCTCCACAACTCGACCGGTCTTGCCGTCCTCGACGACCTCCACGCCTGCGCCTGCATCGACCATTCCTCCGGCCCCGATTGCCGCTGCCACCAGCACCGTGCCGGCGCAGCCGGTTGTGACGACTGTGCCCATGCCTCCGGTCGTCTGCATGAATCTCCAGGACGCGCAGAACGTGATTCAGGAGCTCGGTGTGTTCTATTCGCGCAGCGTCGACGCCACCGGCCGGGGTCGAAATCAGGTGCTCGATTCGAACTGGATCGTGGTCGGGCAGACCCCGGGCGTGGGTGAGCCGGTCGGTGAAGGGGATGCGGTGCTTTCAGTGGTCAAGATCGGTGAACCCAACTCCTGCTGATTCCGACTCGACCGAAGGATTGATTCTCGGCGAAGGATTCGAATACGCGTCAGCCCGTTCGCGAACCGCCCAGTTCAGATGGTCTTGCTTTGTACCCAATCGGCCGTCATGTCGGGCTTCGGACTTGAGATTCGAACGGGACCCGGACGTCGGGCCGCGCTCGATGAACCATCGAGCGAGTTCTTGTCGAAACTATCGGGTGGGTTCGGAGATCAGGCTTCTCAACGCTTGACGGGTTGGCTCGTCAGTGGAGTAGAGGACGGTGCCGATCATTCCTCGTGTGAGTAGGACCTTGTACACATTTCGGACCAGACGATCGAATCGAAGATCGCTGATCTTCTTCGTGTTCTTGAAGTCAGGGTCCTTGTTTGCCTCACGGACCGTCACGAATCTCCCCTCCCGCCACACCAGGTCAGGACCGAGGATGACGCCATTCCAGTCGTACTCGAACCCCTGCGCGGTGTAGACGCAACCGACCTGCCCGAAACCCCCGTCCTCGGTGGCCCACAACGCGGCCGGCGGTGCCTCACCGGTGCGGCGTTCGCTCTTGCTGTTCCACGGCCGTGCCCACGCGCCGATCTGCACATCCGAAACGAGTCGGCCGTCCTTGTCCGGGTTGCTCCACGGCCAGCAGTACCCCGCGGTCATGCGTGCCGAGTATCCGCGGCCGCGCTGCTGCTCGAGCAGGTACTCGAGTTCCTCCGGGGACTCGGCGACGCGCACCGCGAACTGCGGATCCCCCGTCCATCGGACCGGGCCACCCTCGACGAGACCGAGCAGACGCTTGACCCATAGCACATACTCCTCGCTGCCTCCGCAGCGGAACTGTTCCCCGAGGTGCACGTGATGGGTTTCGAGGCCCAGGGTCGCGGCGTAGCGCTCGATCTGTTCGAGCGAGCCGAGTTCACCGGGCCGCACCACCTGGTGTTCGTCGAGCAGGAACACCGGGACGCGTGCCGCGGAGATAAGTTCGTCGATCTGCGGTCTATCGGTGCGCAGCTCGGCGCGGGTGTACCGATCGACGGAAGTCTCACGGATGCGATGTGCCTCGTCGAGGATCAGCACGTCGAGGCCATTGCGTTCGGCCGAGATGAACTGGTTGAAGTACTTGAACATCTTCTGCACCCGCGGGGCGCGCGCCCCGGCGACCTTACGCAGGGTCTGGGTGAACGAACGGGACCCGGTGGCATGCAGCACGGTGCGGCCACGGCGGGCCAGCTCACCGAGCAGAGACAGTGCGATCACACTCTTGCCGCTACCGGGTCCACCGGTAACGATGACAACGCGCTTGTGGTCCGCGGCACGAGACATTTCGACCTCGTGCAGTACCAGGCCCACGGCCAACTGTTGGTTGCCGAGCAGATGGAACTGCGGCCGGTCGCGCACCTCGGCGGCGGCCACCTTCAGCAGCTGCTGCGACGGAGCCACCGCAGACCGCACGAGTGTGTCACCGGCGGTGTGCCCGGGGGCTGGGGCGAGCCGGGTGCGAAGAAATTCGAGCATGTCGCCGCGGTCGGCGGCGGTGAACAGTCGGCCGGTGATTCCGCTCGGATAGTTGCGCAGCTCCGCCACCGCGGTTGGGTCGGTGGCATTGTGAAGGTATGCGATGCCGGCGAGGGCGTCGGGCTGATCGGCCACAGCGCGCGCGAAATCGTTCAGGTAGTCGCAGTAGCCCTTGACCTGCGCGATCGGGTGTAGTTTCGGGCCGCCCGGCATTCCCGCCACCTCGACGAGTTCGGGATCGTCCTCGAAGCGCCGCGCCGCCGACCATTGTTTCAGTTCGACGACGACGTACGAGACCGCTCCGGTGACAGGATGCGCACCGGCGAGCACGACGTCGGCACGCTGCGACGTGAGCGGGAGATGGTACTCGACCAGCATCTCGACATCGCCAAGGCCGGCATCGACTAAATCCTGCGCGAAAACCGGCAGGCTCCGGCTCCACGACTTCTGCTCGGCCTCACTTGGGCGGCGGCCGGTGTGAAACAACATTTGCTCCAACAACTGCTCCGCCACCGAATCGGGTCGATCGAGATCGACGATCCGGCGGGCAGATGTACGAAGCAACGTCACGGTCAGGTCCCCTGGGCAGCACGAATTCAGTCGTGCGGGTGGGGACATGTCCGTAGCTGCTCATCGCAGCGGAAGTCCGTCGGGCCGCAGTGGAAAGGCTAGCGGAGGGAACCGACGCCGACGGCACCGGCAGGCGCGCGTGTCCAGACCCAGGTCACAGGTACTGCGCTCGATCGAGTCATCTTCGATGAATGGACCCGATACCCGCCGGGCGCGATCAATCCAAGGTGCCGGCGTCGTCCTCGGGCAGGATTAGGCCGTCTCGGTCAATGGCTCGATCCATGATCCGCTTCGACAATTCAGCACTGACCCGCTCTGCGCGGTTCCTGATGAACGCGTCGTAGTCGTCCGACCACCCGATCAATCGTCGCAAGTTCCCGATCAGGTGCGAGTCCATCGTCTTGTCGATCTCCGGGTTCGTCCTGTCGAATCGCTTCATATACTTCGCCGGTGAATCGGCGCCGATTTGCCGCTTGTTGAGGTAGTCATCGACGATCGTGATGTTCAGGACATTGTTGGCCTGACGATCGGAGTAGCCCTTCTTCTTCAGGTACGAGCGGGGGAAGAAATGATGGTAGTTCTTGCTGTTCGCGGCCTTGAGCCACGCGTTGCCGATGTGGACCTTGGCGTTGTCCTCGAACGATTTCGGTTCCTGGTACGCGTACAGACACAGGATCGCTTTGACGAATGCCCGACTGGTGCTGAACACGCCGTTTCGAATCAGGAAGTCGGGGCTGATGTTGACGGCCCAATCGTATTCGGGAGATTTGTCGGCCAGGATGCGATCGATCCGGTGCTTGTCCTGACCGAGCCGAGAATCGGCGGACGTCGAATAGCGTCCACCCAGCGAGCAACGCCAGAAGAAGTCTTCGAGAAGCCTGCGCTGCTGCGGATTCGGCTTCCCTGGATGGTGGTAGAAGAAGTAGGCAAAAGGTACGAGCAGCGCGTTGAATGGCAGGAGCTTCGAGGCAGGGATTCGGTACGTGGCGCGGAAGTACTCCACCGCTGATTCGAGGGCGTCGATGGCGCGCGGCCAGCAGGCGATGAAGTCGTCCTTCGCAAGTCGAAGGATCGACTTCTTGGTGCACTCGCCGTCGAGAATCATAGAAACGAGTTGAAGCAGGATTGCATCCGAGACGGTGTCGTACTCCACCGCTTCGAGGCGGGTGACAAGGTCGTCGAATCGGGCTGTCAGGTCGAAGTCGCGGGATTCGTCGTACGTTTTCGCAGCCATGATCTCGAACGTTGTCAGTGACTTGCCACCGACATTGATGCGCGTGAAGATCTCCGTGGCAACATCGATCTCGACATCCGAGACCTTCACGATGGGAAAGTCGTAGGAATCGAGGCGACGCCGGTACTCGTCGATGTTGTCGAGGTACTCATCGGCGTAGGTCCGTGCCACCTTCGTGCCACCGTGCAACAGGTCGTGCAGGCTGATCCACGATCCCGGAGCGAGTTCGGATATGTCCGTAATGACGATCTGATCGTGCTCGCTGGCGCCGAGATCGAGGAAGATCTGCGAAAAGTCGTCGATTGCACCGGACGGCCTCGTGATCTTCGAACCCTTGAGCGCCGCATAAAGGCTGGTCAATCTCTGCTGACCGTCGAGAACGAACGCGACTTCGACGCCGTCGGGCGCATCGGGTAGGGTGGCCGCCCCGATGTTGCGGACGGTGCGCAGTCGCTCGCGGGTATTCCAGAAGATGAAGGTACCGACGGGGAATCCCTTGACGATGCTGTCGAGAAGATTGGCGGAATTCTGCAGTGTCCACACAAACTCGCGCTGGAACTGAGGGATCTTGATCAGCCCGCGATCGATGTCGGACAGCAACGCAGGGTGCTTCTCGTGGGTCGGCATCGGGGAAACCATCGGCGGATCTTTCTCTGGTCGGAATATTGGTGAGGAGTGTACGATCGGCGCTTTCTGCTGGGAAACGCCGACTTCGAGACCTCGACCCACCGGTCGTCGCCTTGTGCCACGTCACCACCCTGCCGCTTGCGTCCCCCGCGGCCGAACTCGGGTCGCGTGCTTCGGTCGCTGAGATTACCAATCGGGGGCGCTGGTACAGCAGTGGCACGCCAGAAGCTCGGACGTGCAGTTTGTAGGAAATTTCAGGTTCGGGCCTGCACCGGAGCCAGAGTCAGAGCCCGGGCCGGTTCGGAATCCGCGGCGCTGGCCGTGGATCGTCGGTATCGTCGCCGCCCTCGCCGTGGGCGTGGGGATCGGTGTCGCCGGCACGCCCTCCGACGAGGAAAACCAGGCGATGATCGACACCTCCGTCGCTGCGGCGGTCTCCGATCAGCGCGCCCAACTCGCGGCCGAACAGGCAGAGGCCGCCGCAGCCCTCGACGATGCGAAGAAGCAGGCGGCGGCTGCCTCGACCGCGCAGCGCGCCGCCGACAACGCGCACGCGGCGGCAGACTCTCGTTCGGCGGAACTCGACAAGCGCGAGGCAGCGTTGCTGCCGAAGGAAGCCGACGCAGCCAAATCCACATTTGGCAACGGCATGCACCTCGTCGGGCGCGACATCAACCCCGGGACGTATCGGACCGCCGGCGGGTCGTACTGCTATTGGGAGCGACTTTCTGGTACTTCCGGCGAGTTCGACGACATCATCACCAACGACAACGTGTCAGGGGCGTCGGTGGTGACCATTAGTTCGTCGGACGTGGCTTTCAAGTCCAATGGTTGCGGAACGTGGACCAAGATCGGGTGAATGCCGGGCCCTGAGCTGGTAGTTGCAGTATTTTCGGCGTCGCATTGCCATCGGATTTGACGGGATCAGTCCGGTGTCGGCTCGAAAGAATCGGAAACGCTGGTCGTTGCAGTAGTTTTCGCTTCGATCTGCGCCTAGAGCGTTGACGATAGTGGGACACTTCGTCGATGAGGATTCCCATCGCGGTTGTCGCCTCGGTGGCTGTGGCCGTGCTCGGAGCATGCGGAGCGTCGACCGGTGGTGACCCTGCTCCGGATCGTGCGGCAGCCCTTTCCAAGTCGACGACTGTTTCCACCTCCGCGTCGCGCGCGACGACGGCTCCGCCTGCCCCTCGAACCACCCGTCAGGCGGCGTCGATGGCGGAGCAGTTCGAGCAAATGACTTCGACATCATGTCGCGAGGATGTGGATCCGGTCGCGTGCATGTATGTGCGGCGCGCGTACATCGAGTTCTTCGAGCGATCCGCGATGCGAAGCGTGGATGCGTCATATCACGAGAGCCTGAGCGAAATGCTCCAGCATGTATACACGCAGCACGACGAGTTCGTGACGAAGGGATGCCCGGCGAGCCCGAATACCGACGAATGCAAAATTCCGCTCATGATCTCCGATATGGTGATGGTGACTCTGGGGGCCTTGTTCTCCGTGGAATGAACATGCGCCAACATCCGGAGCGGCGTGGCTATCAGGGGGCTCCGAACCCATACGTGAAACTCCCGGTGCTCCAGTTCATGGTCGCGTTGTATTTGTAGCCGCTCATCGTGCCATCGCCGTTGTCTTTCGTTGCCGCGAAGCACTCGAATATCGTTGTCATCTCGGTGAGATCGTCTATGGAGCCACCTCCGACCGGCGAACACGACACGGAGAGGATCGGTCCATCGATGATCGACGAATTGGCGTGCTTCTCGGCCATTTGCTTGATACTTGCTTCGATCTGGGTGACGCTTACTCTTCGCACGGAGCGCTCTGCCTCTGCGCGTCGTTCCTCCTCTGCTTTCTCGGCCGCGATCCGATCGGCTTCCCTTTGTGCTGCCGCCGACGCCGCGGCCTCGGCGGCAGCAACTTGAGCCTCGATCTCGGCATCGTGGGAGACCTTCCAGGCGATGCCCGCGACTGCCACAACCGCGAGGAGGGCCGCGATACCCCACGCGATCGGCTTCTGGATCAGGGACTTCCAGCGTGGTGGTCCGGCGTTCGGCTGAGGGGGTGCGGGAAGATCCAACCACTGGCTGCCGTCCCAGTAACGCATGCTGCCGTCAGGGCTCGGATACCACCCCGGAGCTGCGCTATGTGCCTCGTTCGTCATTCCACGGCACCTCCACGGAAGCGGCCGAAATTGCAGTGATCCGTGTAGCGAGCGTATCGCGATAGCGCTGATCAGGGCGTGATTTTGAGGACCGGTACACGACCGAGGCGTCACTGTCCCGCAGCGCCATCCAGGAATGGCTGCAGCGTCCGCACGGGATACCTGGGCGGCGGTACTCTCCGTTATTCTGTAGGCGGTACGAGGGCGACCTCCACGCTCTGCTGAATTCTGCGGTGATAAATGATTCGGTCATCAGCTACGGAGCCGCGGGGTTCCGTTGGGCGCCGGAGCAGTTACACCCCCGATCAGCGACGTTGGGGGGCGAATCTGTCAGAAGCCGCAGCCGTCGCCCTATGCGTGTCAACTGTTGACCGCGTCGTCCACTGAAGTGAATGTTGAGTGGCTCATGGCGACATTGCGCCGTAGTGGGTACCTTGCACCCCATTCGGCGTACTGCAATGGGTCCAACCCGTCGTCGACGGGTGCAAGCCTGAGCGCCGGAAGGGACGGCGCGCACCTAGAATCCGTGCGTGGGCAACAAGTCGGTCACCAGCTACGACGTCGCACGCGCCGCAGGCGTGTCGCAGTCGACGGTGTCGCGTGCCCTGCGGGGCGACCCGCGCGTCATCGAGGAAACCCGAGAGCGCATCCGGGCCTTGGCGAAGGAGATGGGCTACGTCCCGCACATCACGGCGCGGAGCCTGATCACGCGGCGGTCGTCGTCGATCGCGGTGGTCAGCGGTGACCTGCGGAACCCGTCGTATCCGACGCTGGTGAACACGCTGCAGGACCGGTTCGCGCAGCACGACTACCGGATGCTGCTGATGAGCGACCGGACCGAGGGGTCGTTGGAGAAGGACATCCTGGCGCTACGCGGTGGGCTGGTGGACGGGGTCGTGTTCATCTCGGCGCGGCTGGACTCGCCCATCGTGTCGGAGATGATCGACTGGAAGATCCCGCTGGTGATCCTCAACCGCGACGTCGACGGCAGCCAGGCCGGGCGGGTGGACCGGGTGACCTCGGACAACGTCGGCGGAGGCCGGCT
The DNA here is from genome assembly GCF_047782815.1 of Rhodococcus indonesiensis. Classification (NCBI taxonomy): domain Bacteria; kingdom Bacillati; phylum Actinomycetota; class Actinomycetes; order Mycobacteriales; family Nocardiaceae; genus Rhodococcus; species Rhodococcus indonesiensis. The sequence goes on from NZ_CP180630.1 coordinate 1,835,372, forward strand.
CGTCGCCGACCACCTGATCGAGCTGGGGCACCGGCGCATCGGGCTGATCTCCGGCCCCCTGGAGAACCCGAGCGTGAAGCTGCGCGAGACCGGCTTCCGGGAGGGGCTCGACAGGCACGGCGTTTCGCTGGACGAGACGCTCGTGCACCGCGGCGCGGTGGACGCGAAGACCGGGTACGAGGGCGGCATGGAGCTACTGAGCCGGCCGGACCGGCCGACTGCGATGTTCTGCGCGACGGACTACATGGCCTACGGCACCCTCGACGCCACCAAGCGGCTGGGTCTGCTCGTGCCCGACGACGTGTCGATCGTCGGCTACAACGACCTCGACGCGTCGGGCTGGTCGATGTTCGACCTGACGACGGTGCGCCAGCCCCTCGAGGACATGGCCTCGGCTGCCGCCGAACTGCTGCTCGCGCGCATCGACGGCGCGGCGGGCGCGCCGGTGCACCGGAACTTCGCCGTGGAATGGGTGCAGCGGGGGAGTGCGGCCCCGATCGGTCACCTGGGGCGTGCGGAGTCCGTCAAAGATCGTTAACCGGGGCAACAAGTCCGTTACCCATGGGCTCCGATCCGGCAATAACCCCTGCATACATTCGAAGTCATAGCGCGCGGGGCGGTGTTGCCCCACCGCTTCTTCGAATCCCCGCAGCTTCAGGAGCGACATGGAAATCGGCGTCTTCATCCCCATCGGCAACAACGGCTGGCTCATCTCCAAGAGCGCCCCGCAGTACATGCCGTCGTTCGAGCTCAACAAGACGATCGTGCAGAAGGCCGAGAAGCACGGCCTCGACTTCGCCCTGTCGATGATCAAGCTCAAGGGCTTCGGCGGCGAGACCGAGTTCTGGGATCACAACCTCGAGTCGTTCACCCTCATGGCCGGCCTCGCGGCTGTTACCGAGAAGATCAAGCTGTTCGCCTCCACCCCGATCCTCACCCTGCCGCCGGCCATGGTCGCCCGCATGGCGTCGACCATCGACTCGATCGCCCCCGGCCGCTTCGGCGTCAACATCGTGACCGGTTGGGCGCCCAACGAATACACGCAGATGGGCCTGTGGCCGGGCGAGGAGTACTTCGGCTACCGCTACCAGCAGGCCACCGAGTACGTGACCGTCATGCGGCAGTTGTGGGCCGACGGCGTCAGCAACTTCAAGGGTGAGCACTACACGATGGACGAGTGCGTCCTCTCGCCGAGCCCCACCGGCGGCGCCGTGCCGATCGTCGCGGCCGGACAGTCCAAGAGCGGCATGAAGTTCGCCTCCGAGATGGCCGACTACAACTTCATCATGGGCACGGGCATCAACACGCCCACCGCGATCTCCGACGCGACCGCCACCCTCGTCGAGGCGGCGAGCAAGACGGGCCGCGACGTCGGCGCCCTGACGCTGTTCATGATCATCGCCGACGAGACCGACGAAGCGGCACAGGCGAAGTGGCAGGACTACCACGACAACGCCGACCTCGCCGCCCTCGGCTACATGGCCGACCAGTCCGCCGCCGACGCCACCGCGGACGACGCCTCGACGGCCAAGACTATCTCCCTGCCCGAGGGCGCGGTGAACTTCAACATGGGCACCCTCGTCGGCTCGTACGAGACAGTTGCGAAGATGCTCGACGAGGTCGCCGAGATCGAGGGCATCAAGGGCATCATGCTCACCTTCGACGACTTCGTCGAGGGTATCGAGAACTTCGGCACCCGCATCCAGCCGCTGATGAAGAGCCGCACCACCGTTCAGGCCGAAGCCGCCTGACCCCGAGCGGCGGGTGGGGGCGCGTGCCCCGAGCCGCGCCCCCACCCGCCACCCCACACCCGGAGGTTCCCTCTTGCATCCGCGCACCCTCGACGTCGCGATCGTCCAGGCCGGCGAACTCACCGAGGACCTCCTCGGCAATCTGGCCCGCCTCGCCGCCCTCGTCCGCACCGCCGCCGCACCCGACGCGACCGGCGCCGTCCCCGACCTGGTGGTGCTGCCCGAACTGATCACCACCCCCTACTTCTGCACCAGCCACGACGTCGACCGCACCCCCTGGGCGCAGACCGTCCCCGGCGAGGCCACCACGTTGTTCGGCGACCTCGCCCGCGAACTCGGCTGCGCGATCGCCTTCGGGCTGTACGAGCGCACCACCCACGACGCCACCCACAACTCCGTCGTCCTCGTCGACCCGGCAGGCGAGGTCGTCACCTGGCGCACCCCCGACGGCGGCGCAGTGCCCGCCTACCGCAAGCTCTCGCTGCCCGCGAGCAAGGTCGGCGACGTCGACATCGACGAGAAATACCACTTCGCGCCCGGCCAGGCCCCGGCGACCGCCGACCTGTTCGGCACCCGCTTCGGCTGCGTGATCTGCTACGACCGCACCTTCCCCGAGAACTGGGCCGCCGCCCGCGCATTGGGCGCCGAGGTGATGCTCGCGATCGTCTCGTCCCTCGGCACCCGCGAGGACCTGTTCCTCGCCGAGCTGCAGACCCGCGCCCTCGAATCGCAGATGTGGATCGTCGCCGCCAACCGGGCCGGGCCGGAAACCCTCAACGGCGTGACCGTCGACTACTTCGGCCTCTCGTGCGTCATCGCCCCGAACGGCGAGATCGTCGCGCAGGCACCCGCGCACCGGGCGGGGGAGACGCTGCGCTTCACCCTCGACCTCGACGCCGTCCCGGCCGTGCGCGCCGCCTTCCCGCTCGCCCGCGACCGTCGCCCCGACGTGCTGCGCCTGCTCGCCGACCTCACCTCCGGCACCCTCCGGCCCGCGCCGCTGCCCCGGCCGAGTGCCCTACCGCTGGAGGTGAGCGGATGACCACCACCGACTACCCCGACCTCACCGCCGCCGCGGCCACCACCGTCGACGACCTGCTGCCGCAGGCCCGCGCCGACATGAGGTCCCTGCTCGAGACCTCCCGACTCGCGCCGCTGCCGCCCGCGCCCGACGCCCCACCCGCTGAGCCCGCCCATTCCGTCGCGCTGCTTGCCGCGAGCCCCGTCCCGGTCCCGCCCGTCCCTGCCCCGGAATACACCCCGTGCACCGACGCGGCGCTGCACGACTTCGGCGTGCTCGACCTGCTCACCGCCTACGCCGACGGCACCACCACGCCCACCGCGGTGCTCGCCGCGCTGCGCGCCCGCTGGGCCGCCCCGGCGCTCGTGGGCGGGGCGATCCTCGCCGTCGTCGAGGGCGCCGACGAGGCCGCCGCCGACTCCGATCGTCGCTGGCGTGACGGCACCGCCCGTCCGCTCGAGGGAATCTTCTTCGGCGTCAAGGACATCGTCGACGTCGCCGGCGCGCCCGTCACCGCGGGCTCGCACACTACCGGCGACCGCATCGCCGACACCGACGCGACGGCCGTCGCGCGGCTGCGGGCCGCCGGCGCCATCCCCGTCCTGATCACCGCGACCACCGAATTCGCCTGCGGCGCGCCGCACAACGCCCGCTACGGCGCCGTCATCAACCCGTGGGACCGCAGCCGCTGGACCGGCGGCTCGTCGACCGGCTCGGCCGGCGCCCTCGCCGCGCGCCTCGTCCCGCTTGCCCTCGGCACCGACACCGGCGGCTCGATCCGCGTGCCCAGCGCTCTGTGCAACCTCACCGGCATCAAGCCCACCTACGGGCTCGTCCCGCGCACGGGCGTCGCGTCGCTGTCGTGGACCCTCGACCACATCGGGCCGATGGCCCGCTCCGCCGCCGACCTGCGCGTCGTCCTCGACGTCCTTGCCGGACCCGACGGCCTCGACCCCGCCGCGGCCCCGGATGCGGTGGCGCGGCAGGTGCAGGCCGGCCTCGCCGAACCCGGCACTCCCGGCGTGCCGTCGCTGGCGGGCGTGCGGCTCGGCGTCCCCACCACGTGGTTCACCGAGTTGTGCGACGCGGGCGTGCTGGCCGCGTGGGAGGCGGCCGTCGCCGCGCTGCGGGACTTGGGCGCCGAGGTGGTGCCCGTCGACATTCCCGACGCCCACCGCCTGCACGACGACGTCACCATCGTGCTCACCTGCGAACTCGCCGCCAACCAGGAGGGCGCGCTGGCGCGGTTCGCACAGTTCGACATCGGGACTCAGGTGCGCATCGCGCGCGGGCTGGTGCCGTCGGCGGTGGACTACCTGCGCTCGCTGCGCCGCCGCGCCGGCGCCCAGCGCGCGACGGTGCAGGCCTTCGACGCCACCGGGATCGACGCCCTCGTCACCCCGGGCATCGGAGCGACGGCCGCGCGCCTGTCGGACGTCACCGTCGAGATCGACGGCGTGCGCCACCCCATGCAGTCGATCGTGGGCCGCAACACCGGCCTGTTCGACTACCTCGGCCTGCCCGCGGTGATGGCCCCGGCCGGCGTCGTCGACGGCCTGCCCGTCGGCGTGCAGATCGTGGGCCGGCCGTGGGCCGACGACACGTGCCTGCGTCTGGTGCAGGCGCTGCAGACCGTCACCGACGTCCACGAGCGTCGCGCCGATGGATAGCGTTGCCGCACGGGATCATCCGTGGCGGGTGTTCGCGGCCACCAGCGTCGGCGTGGTCGCGGTGTTCCTCAGCATCAGTGGCCTCACCGTCGCGCTGCCCACCGTCACCCGCGAGCTGGGGGCGTCGGCGGCGCAGTCGACGTGGATCCTGCTGGGCTACATGCTCGTCACCACCGCACTGATCCTCGTGTTCGGCCGGCTCGCCGACATCGTCGGCCGGCGCCCGCTGTATCTGGCGGGGCTGGCGGTGTTCACGGTCGCGACCGGGCTGTGCATGCTCGCGCCGTCCGCCGGGTGGCTGATCGCGGCGCGGGTGCTGCAGGGGGTCGGGGCGGCGGCCGTCGTCACCAACAACACGGCGCTGCTCACCGACACGTTCCCGCCGCACAGCCTGGGCCGTGCCCTCGGCTGGAACGCGACCGTCGCGGCCGTCGCGCAGGTCGTCGGGCCGGTGATCGGCGGTGCCGCGACGGCCGCGTTCGGCTGGCGCGGGCTGTTCGTCGTCGTGCTGCCCGTGGGGGTGCTCGCGATCGCGTCGTCGCTGCTGGTGATCCCGCGCGGCACCCGACGTCGCGTCGAGCGCGAGCCGTTCGACCTGGCCGGGGCCGTGCTGTCGACGGCGCTGCTGACCGCCGTCGTGCTGGCGCTGACGCCGGGGGTGACGTCGTCGTCGTGGCTGCCGTGGGCGTGCGGCGCGGCGAGCCTCGTGCTCGGCGCGGTGTTTGCGGCGGTGCAGATCCGTCGCACCCACCCGCTGGTGGACCTGACGCTGTTCCGCGACCGCGGCATCGCGCTCGTCCTCGTCGCGGTGCTCGTCAACGCCGTCGCCACCTACGCGGTGACGCTGCTCGTGTCGCTGTACGGGCAGGCGGTGGGCGGGATCTCGGCCGTCGCGGCCGGGCTGCTGGTGATGCCCGTCGCGGTGGGTACCGTCGTCGCGGCCGCCGCCGCGGGCTCGCTCATGCTGCGCTTCACCCCGCGCACGCTGACCGCAACGGGCACGGCACTCAACGCGGTCGGGCTGCTCGGCGTCACCCTGATGCTCTCGCCGGACGGCGGCTCGCTCGGGGCGACGGCGCCGTTCCTGTTCGTCCTCGGCTGCGGCACCGGGCTGTTCATGACGCCGAGCACTAGCGCGCTGATGCTCACCGCGCCCGCGGAACGTCGCGGGATCGCCAACGGGCTGCGCTCGACGCTGCAGAACGTCGGTTACCTGCTCAGCACCGCGCTGGCGCTCGCCGTCGCGACCGTCGGTCTCAGCGCCCCCGCGCGGCAGGCCGCGTACGGCGGCACCCTCGGCACCCTCGGCAGCGCCGAGCTGGCGCGGTTCGTCGACAACGTCCGCGCGGTGGGCCTGGCCTTGGCCGTCGTCGCCGCCGCGGGCGTCGCGGTGTGCCTTGCCTTCCCGCGTCGGAACGCCACCGCGCTCGCCGCCGTGCGTCCCCTCGAACCAGCCACGACCTTGAAGGAATCCGCATGACCCTCGCCGATCGCACCGCCCAGGCGGCCGACTTCGCCCGCGCCGGGTTCGGGCAGGAACTTCAGCCCGGCACCCGTCCGGCCCTGATCATCGTCGACCCGGCCCGCGCCTACATCGACCCCGACTGCCCGCTCTACGCCGGGGTGGAGGAGAACGTCGCGGCGATGCGCACGCTGCTCGCCGACGCCCGCGCCGCCGGCATCCCCGTCGTGATCACCGAGGTGCGGCTGCGCGCCGACGGTGCCGACGCCGGGGTGTTCTTCAGGAAGTCGGGCACGCTCGTCGCGTTCTGCGAGGGCAGCCCGTACGGGGAACTCATCGACGGCCTCGAGCCGAGGTGTGCCGAGCTGCTGGTGACGAAGAAGTACGCCAGCGCGTTCTTCGGGACGTCGCTGAATTCGTACCTGACGTCGCTCGGGGTGGACACCGTCCTCATCGCGGGCCTGTCCACGAGCGGCTGCGTGCGCGCGACGACCCTCGACGCGATGCAGCACGGCTACATCCCCATCGTCGTGGAAGACGCCGTGGGCGACCGGGATCCGGAAATCCACCACTCGAACCTTTTCGACATGCAGCAGAAGATGGCCGAGGTCTGGCCGCTGACCCGCGCCCAGTCCTACCTCGCCCGTGCGTGATTCCGGTAGCTCTGACGACCGAAAACGCGCACGGGCGGGGGAGACGCACGGCAGTTAACACGAACGAACCAACGGTGTTGTTGGACGCAACACGGCACCCGATACATTCGAAGTCATCGACCGCATCGACCGGCTCCGCAACGTCGCGCCCCGCCTCTCGTCGAACCTCCTCTTCCCCTCCAGGAGAATTCATGCGCACCACCCTTCCCGGCCGCGCCGCGATCGCCGCGCTCACTCTCACGGCCGCCCTCGGTCTCGCCGCATGCAGCAGTTCCGGCTCCGGCGGTGGCGACGTCTCCGACGCCGACGTCGCCGCCGGAATCGACTATGCCCGCGCCCAGCTCGCGAAGTACGAGGGCGACCCGGAGTTCACGCTCGAGGCCGAGCCCTTCCCGATGCGGAACATCGCCGGAAAGACGATCTTCGCGATCCCCACCAACAGCGAGAACCCCTACAACGTCGCGGTCGACGAGGAATCGAAGAAGGTCGCCGAACGCTACGGCGCCACCTGGATCGAATACACCAACCAGGGCCAGCCCGCCCAGTGGGCCACCGGCGTCGAACAGGCCGTCAACCAGCGCGTCGACCTGATCATCCTCTCGCAGGGCATCGACGCCTCCCTCATCAAACCCTCCCTCGAAAAGGCAGACGCAGCAAACATTCCCGTCCTGCTCACCCACACCATCCTGCGCGGCGAGCCGCTGCCCGCCGACCTCGAGGACCTCGTCGACGCCACCACCGACGCCCCGCTCGCCGAGGCCAACCGTCTCACCGTCGACTGGATGATCGACCGGACCGAGGGCGAGGGCAACGCCCTGATCATCACCTCCAACGAGGTCCCGCCCGCCAAGGCCGAGGTCGCGGCGATGGAGGACGAGATCGCGCAGTACTGCCCCAGGTGCGAATACAAGATCGTCAACGTGCCCGTCGCCGAGTGGGCCACCAAGATCCAGTCCGAGGTGCAGTCCGCCCTCTCCGCCGACCCCACCATCGACTTCGTCCTGCCCATCTACGACTCGATGTCGCTCTACGCCCAGTCCGGCATCAAGGCCGCCGGCAAGACCGGACAGGTCGAGATCTCCTCGGTCAACGGCACCCCCGCCGTGCTGAAGATCCAGCAGGACGACGGCATCGTCACCATGAACGTCGGCGAGTCCATCCCGTGGCTCGCCTGGGCCACCATGGACCAGGCCGGCCGCCTGCTCCTGGGCTACGACCCCGTCCCGAACGGTGCCCAGCAGACCCCGCTCAAGCTCATCACCGCCGACAACATCGACGAGACCGGCATCCCGCCGCAGCCCGACAGGGGCTACGGCACCGCCTACGTCACCGGCTACGAGGCCCTCTGGGGGTCCAGTGAGCAGCCCTGACCCCATCGTCAACATCGTCGGCCTGTCCAAGACCTTCGGCAGCCACACCGTCCTGAACGACGTCGGCCTGACGATCCACGCCGGCGAGGTGCACGGCCTGCTCGGCGAGAACGGCTCCGGCAAGTCCACCCTCATCAAAGTCCTCGCCGGGTTCCACGCCCCCGACCCCGGCGCCGCCCTGCAGGTCCGCGGCCGCGACGTGCCCCTGCCCGTCCCCGCCGGCGCGTTCCGCGACATCGGCATCAGCTTCGTCCACCAGGACCTCGCCCTCGTGCCCGACCTGTCGGTGGTGGAGAACCTGCGCGTCGGCCCCGTCGTCGCCGGCTCGCGGCCGTGGATCTCTTGGCGGCGTGAGAAGTCCACCGCCCGAGCGCTGTTCGACCGCTTCGGCCTGGACGTCGACCCCGACGCGCCGGTGTCGAGCCTCGGCGAGACCGACCGCGCGCTCGTCGCGATCCTGCGGGCCGTGGAGGAACTCGGCGACCGCCGCACCCTCCTCGTCCTCGACGAGCCGACCGTCTTCCTGCCCCGTGAGGGCACCGACCTGTTGTTCTCCGTCGTCCGCGAGATCGTCGCCGACAAGAAGGCCGCGGTCCTGTTCGTCTCGCACGACCTCGACGAGGTGCTCGACCACACCGACCGCGTCACCGTCCTGCGCGACGGCGTCTCTCAGGGCACCCACCGCACCCGCGACCTCACCGCCGCCTCGCTCATCGACCTCATCGTCGGCCGCAGCCTCGACTCCGCCGACCCCCGCGTCGCCGGGCCCGTCCGCGACTTCGACGACGCGGCGCCGCTCGCCCGGATCGAGGAACTCGAGACCGCGACCGTCGACGGGATCGGCTTCGACGTGCGGCCCGGCGAGATCGTCGGCCTCACCGGCATCGCCGGCTCCGGCTATGACGACGTGCTGCCCGCCCTCTACGGGGCCCGACAGGCCCGCGGGGGACGGTTGACGATCGGCCCCGACACTGTTGCGCTACAGACGATCACGCCGATCGACGCGCTCGACCGCAAGGTCGTGTACGTGCCGCCGGACCGCAAGGTGGAGGGCAGCGCGCCGGAACTGACCGTCGCCGAGAACGTCACCCTGCCGATCCTCGGCGCGGCCCTGGTCAAACCGGGCGCGCTCAGGGCCGTCGCCGCGTCCCTCGCCGAACGCTGCGACGTGCGGCCCCGCGACCCGCAGGCCGTCTACGGTTCCCTCTCCGGCGGCAACCAGCAGAAGGCCCTGCTCGGCAAGTGGCTCCAGACCGACCCAGCGCTGGTGCTGCTCGCCGAACCCACCCAGGGCGTGGACATCGGTGCCCGCGCCCGCATCTTCGAGATGCTCCGCGAGACGGCGCGCGGGGGAGCGGGCATCGTCGTCGCCAGCTCCGACTACGAGCAGCTGTCGGTGCTGTGCGACCGCGTCCTCGTCTTCTCCCGCGGCCACATCGTCGCCGAACTCACCGGCGACCACCTTTCCAAGCACCACATCTCGGACAGCGTCCTCGGACTGACCCGACAGGAAGTGAAAGCCTGATGTCCGTCACCCTCGACAAGACCACCACCACGAAAACGCCCGCCACCGTTGCAGAGTCGACCCGGCCACGCGTCGCGCTCGGCCCGCTGGTCGAGAAGTACGCGCTCGTGCTGGCCCTCGTCGCCGTCGTGCTCGTGTTCAGCGCGCTGCGCCCCGAGATCTACCCGACCGCGAACAACCTGCAGAACATCCTCGGCTCGCAGGCCGTGCTGCTCATCCTCGCCCTCGGGCTGATCGTGCCGCTCACCGCCGGCGAGTTCGACCTCTCGGCCGTGTCCACCATGTCCCTCGCCGCAATGACCATCGCGGTGCTCAACGTCCAGCAGGGCTGGTCGCTGCCGCCGGCCATCGCTGTCGCCGTGCTCGTCGCGCTGTTCGTCGGCATCGTCAACGCCGTGCTCGTCGTCCGGCTGCACATCGACTCGTTCATCGCGACGCTCGGCAGCGGCACCGTCGTCCTCGGCGTGGTGCAGTGGATCTCCGACTCCACCTCGGTCACCGGCATCGACGCCGCGCTCGTCGACGCGACCATCGGCACCCGCCTGTTCGGGGTGTCGCTGCAGTTCTACTACGCCCTCGCCCTCGTCCTGCTCACCGCGGTGATCTTCCAGTACACGCCGATCGGGCGCCGGCTGCTGTTCGTCGGGCGCGGCCCGCAGGTCGCGCGGCTCAGCGGCCTGCACGTCGACCGCATCCGCGGCGGCGCGCTCGTCACCTCCGCGCTCGTCGCGGCCCTGGCCGGCATCGTCTACGCCGGCATGCTCGGCGGCGCCGACCCGTCGTCCGGGCAGTCGTTCATGCTGCCGGCGTTCGCCGCCGCGTTCCTCGGCGCCACCGCGATCGTGCCTGGCCGCTTCAACGCCTTCGGCACCCTCGTCGCGGTGTACTTCCTCGTCGCCGGGGTCGTCGGCCTGCAGATGCTCGGCGTCGCCAGCTTCGTCCAGCAACTGTTCTACGGCGGCGCACTCGTCGTCGCCGTCGCCCTCTCCGGTGCGGTCCGTCGCCGCACCGCCTCCCGATCCGCGCGCTGAGCGCCCGACCGAAGGACACCCGCCATGAAGACCACCGTCGTCGCCGGCAACCCGAAGCCCGGCTCTCGCACCCTCGACGCCGCCACCCTCCTGGCCACCGAACTCACCGGCTCCGCACCCGACCACGTCGTCGATGTGATCACCCTCGGACCCGGCCTGCTCGGCTGGGGTGACGACGCGGTCAAGGCCGCGGTGGACACCGTTGCCGCCTCGGACCTCGTGGTCTTCGCCAGCCCCACGTTCAAGGCCACCTACACCGGCATCCTCAAGCTGTTCCTCGACCAGTTCGCCACCGGCGACGGCCTGCGCGACGTCACCGCCGTGCCGCTCATGCTCGGCGCCGGCCCGGCCCACGCCATGGCCCCCGACCTGCTGCTCAAGCCGGTGCTCGTCGAACTCGGCGCCACCACCCCGGCGCCGGGGCTGTACCTGCTCGACTCCACCTACACCACCGACACCCGGATCGCCGACTACGCCGAGCGCTGGGCGCCGGTCCTGCGTTCCACTCTCCGGACGGAGGCACGATGACCATCTTTGACGGCGCCGCGCTGCGCCGCGCTTTCGCCCACGTTCCCTCGGGTGTCGTCGCGATCTGCGCTGACACCGGCAGTGAGCGGATCGGCATGGCCGCAAGCACTTTCGTTCCCGTCTCGCTTGACCCGCCGCTCGTCGCGTTCTGCGTGCAGAACAGCTCGGCCACCTGGCCGAAGCTCGCGGCACGGCCGCGTCTCGGCATCAGCGTCCTGAACTCCGACGGTGCCGCCCGGGGGCTCGCGGCCAAGGACGGCGACCGGTTCGCCGGCGTCGACACCGAAACCCGGGACGGGGGAGCGCTGTTCGTCGCCGGCTGTAGCGTCCAGATGAACGTGTCGATCGAGCAGCAGGTCCCCGCGGGCGACCACGCCATTGTAGTGTTGCGCGTCCACGAGCTGCTCTGCGACGACACCGGCACCGAGCCGATCGTGTTCCACCGCAGCGCCTTCCGCAGGCTGGTGGCGTCGTGAGCCGGATGGAGGCGGCGCTGGCCGCGCTGCGCGCGGGGCGGCCCGTCCTCGTCGCCGACGACGCCGACCGCGAGAACGAGGGTGACGTGATCCTCGCCGCCCACCACGCCAGTCCGGAGTGGATCGCGTGGACCGTGCGGCACACCTCGGGCCTGCTGTGCGCGCCGATGACCGGCGCCCGCGCCGACGCCTTGGAGCTGCCGGCGATGGTGACCGACAACCAGGACCCGAAGCAGACCGCGTACACGATCACCGTTGACGCGGCGCGCGGGGTGAGCACCGGCATCAGCGCCGCCGACCGCGCCACCACGCTGCGGGTTCTCGCCGACCCCACCGCCACCGCCCGGGACCTGATCCGGCCCGGGCACATCCTGCCGCTGCGCGCCCGGACCGGTGGTGTGCTCGAACGTCCCGGCCACACCGAGGCCGCCGTCGACCTGTGCGCTCTCGCCGGTCTGCCGCAGGTCGGGGTGATCGCCGAGCTCGTCGCCGACGACGGGTCCATGATGCGCATGCCCGGCATCGAGGACCTCGGCGCCCGGAACGACCTGCCCGTCCTCACCGTCGCGGAGCTGATCGCCTATCGCGCCGCGCACCCGCTACCCGCAGCCGCGGTGCCGGCCGGGCGGGTGATCCGCGCCGACGAGACCGTGATGCCGACCCGGTTCGGCACCTTCCGCGCCGTCGGCTACCAGGACCGGCACACCGGCGCCGAGCATCTGGCGTTGCTCGCCGGTGAGCCGGATGACGGCGCGCTGGTGCGGGTGCATTCGGAGTGCCTGACCGGCGAGTCGTTCGCCTCCCAGCGCTGCGAGTGCGGCCCGCAGCTCGACGCCGCCCTCGAACGCCTCGCCCACGAGGGCGGGGTGCTGGTGTACCTGCGCGGGCACGAAGGCCGTGGCATCGGCCTGCTGAAGAAGCTCGCCGCCTACCGGCTGCAGGACGGCGGCCTGGACACCGTGCAGGCCAACCTCGAGCTCGACGAACCCGCCGACGGCCGCGAATACGGCGGCGCCGCCGCGATCCTGCACGACCTCGGTGTGTGGTCGGTGCGGCTGCTCACCAACAACCCGGCCAAGATCTCCGGCCTCGAGGCCAACGGCATCGTGGTGTCGGGGCGGGTGCCGCTGCACGTCGGCAGGGCCCCGGCGAACGTGCGTTACCTCGAAGCCAAACGACGGCGGATGGGGCATCTGCTGCCGGTTGCGGAAGGCTCAGGCGCAGAACATTATCCGCGCGTCCTGCAGTCATCCGCTCGTGCAATTGCAGGAGCGGATGACTGACGGCCGAGCGGCTGTGAGGGCCTTTCAGCGGTTGCGTGACTCGAACTCGTCGAGTGCGACGACGATACGCGCGACGGTGTAACTCCACAGCTGCCTCGAGTCCGCGCTCCCGGGTAGCCGCCGGCATGGACACACCCTTTCCGAGAGGGCCACTATGAACGTGGTATCTCCACCGTGCGAAGGGGGTCGCCGTGCCTACTCCCGCCTCGGCCTGGTCGCCGCCGCTGCCCGAGGCGTCCGGCTTCGACCATCTCGTCGTGGAGACGCCCGGACTGCATACTCACGTCGCCGCCATCGGCGAAGGTGAACCGGTCGTGCTGTTGCACGGATTTCCCGAGCACTGGTGGCAGTGGCACGCCATAGCGCCGGTCATCGCGGCAAGCGGTTACCGCGTCATCTGTCCCGACCTGCGCGGGGCGGGCTGGACCGTGGCCGACGATCCGCGTGTCGAACGCGAAACCCGGCTCCGCGACCTGATCGCTCTCTTCGACGTCCTCCACATCGAGCGCACCCACCTCGTCGCCCACGACATGGGCGTCCTGACTGCAATGCAGCTGACCTACGACCACCCCGAGCGGGTTCGCACGGCAGTGCAACTCGCCGTGCCGCCGGCCTTCATGACGTTCAGCCCGAAGATCCTGCCGGGCTTCCGGCACCTGTCCGCGTTCGTTTGGCACCGCCCGGGCGCCTCACTGCGTGGAGCCTTCTCCCCGGCGTACGTTGCTCGCCCGATGTCGGAGGCAACCGTTGAAGCGCACCTCGCCCCGATGCGCCGCCCCGACATCGACGGCGCGGTGCGTCCGCTCCTGCGTGGCATGGTGCTGCCCGAAGCCGTGCGCATGGCACGGGGGGTCTACCGACGTCGGAGGCTCACGGTGCCGACCCTCGTCGTGTTCGGCCGCCAAGACCACCCGTGGAACCAACAGCTGGGCCGCATCTGCCGCAATCCGGAGCGGTACGCCGATCGCCTCGAGTTCGCCTACGTCGACGACGCAGCGCACTTCATCACCGACGACGCTCCAACCGAGGTCGCCGACCTCGCGATCGACTGGTTCGAACGAGCAGCATGACGTAGGGCTCACTACTCGCTCTTCCGCTTACCGCTCCGAGCACTCTTGCGCGTCTCACTGGACAGAGCGCAGCTCCAGTGTGATCAACCGTAGCGTGGGACGCCGACACAAAGGCGGTGCTCTCTGCGTGAATCCTGGGGATGCCGTTCAGCGCGATGTCGATTCGAAGTCGTCGAGAACCGCGACGATCCGACCCACAGTGTCCTCCAGGCCGACGCACCACTGTGATTCCGGTAGGGGAGCGCTGCTGTCGCGGAAGTGGATTCGGCCGAATATGAGCACCCCATATGACGTTTCGACGCTCATCCCACATCGGTACGGTAGGGACGAGTTGATCTTCAAGAGCGCTCTCCGTCCGGCGAGTTCCGTGAGCACCAGGTCATCGCCGTTGCCGATGGCCTTCTGCCGTTCCTCCTCGAAGTCGAAGTTGGCGGATAGCACGGACAGGTCATAGCGCGCCAGAACTCCGGGAATGTGCACGATGCCGTCGTAGGCACAGCCGAGCATCGTGAAATGGGTGGCGGCGAAGTCCGCGTTGTCTTTGGTGGCCGGGTCGTAGCCGGCGGCGGTGAGCACCTCGTCGGGGATGTCGAGACACGGGTCGAAGGCAACGAGCGGTCGGTCGGATTCGTCGACCAGGCGCGGCGGTCGCGTCGTGGAGGCCGGCGAACTCGGCGACTCGCCAGCGGTGACCGTGGTTGGTGTAGGTGCAGCGCAGCCGGTGAGCGCAACCAGCACCCAGAGCGCGCCGGCGACCGTAAGGCGGCGTGTGATCACTGCTCCTCCTGGTTCGCGGCACGTAGGCGTTCGGCCCAGTCGTACTCCGCGGCGAGGAAACCGTCTCCGCCGGCGGCGAACGTCGCCCGCATGTCGGAGAGGACCGCCTGAAACTGTTCGAGCCGCTCGTAGAGGGACGCAGGCGTACCCCTGGCCTTGCGCACGAATCCGGCACGCAGAGCCTGAGCCGATGCGAAACCCCCGAAGCTTGGCGCATCGGCCAGATTGCCTGCCTGTCGCGCTGCTTCTCGGAGCGTTCCGAGCATGGTGTCGCAGAGTTCGACGATCTCGTCGATCGCCTGCGGGTCCAGACGAAGTTCCTCGGCCATGAAATCCCCCCATGATGTCCAATGGCCCGGGTACTGTAGCGCGCCGGCGGAGAGGATCGGTCTGTCGGTGCCGAATCCCCTCGAACCGGTGGCGGAAAGCTGGGCCGCACTGCGACATCGGCGCATGCGGGTTCCGCGCTGCCGTCAGTCGTCCGCGGCGGCAATCGCAGGGGCGGATGACTGACGGGCGAGCGGGTGCGGTACCCGCCGCCGATACGCCGACGGTCGGGAAGGATGGGGGCATGCGCTCCCCGATACCGGACTACCTGACCGAGGTGCTCGACACGTGCACCGCCGATGTGAGCGGGACCGTCGCCGACTACATTCCGGAGCTGGCCGCGGCCGACCCGGATCGTTTCGCGGTGGCTCTCGTGACGGCGGACGGGACGGTGTATTCGGCCGGCGACATCGAGCATGCCTTCTCGATCCAGTCGATCTCCAAGCCGTTCGTGTACGGCATGGCGCTCGACCGGCTGGGGTTCGATGCGGTGCTCGAGAAGATCGATGTGGAACCGTCGGGGGAGGCGTTCAACGAGATCTCCCTCGAACACGACTCGGGGCGGCCGCTGAATCCGATGATCAACGCGGGCGCGCTCACCGCCCACGCGCTGCTGTCCGACGATGCGTCGCCGCACGCGCGGGGCGAACAGGTGCGGTCGCTGTTCTCCGACCTGGCCGGCCGCGACCTCGCTATCGACGAGCGCGTCGCCGCCTCCGAGCTGACCACGACGTACCGCAACATCGCGATCGCGAACCTGCTGCGCAGCTACGAGGTGTTCTTCGACGACCCCGAGGACGTGGTCGCCGGGTATGTGCGTCAGTGTTCGGTGTCGGTGACGGTGACCGATCTGGCGATGATGGCAGGCACACTCGCCAACGGCGGGGTCCAGCCGCGCACGGGTGCCCGGGTGTTCTCCCGGCCGACGGTGCGTCAGGTGCTGTCGGTGATGGCCACGTGCGGGATGTACGACGCGGCCGGCGACTGGCTGACCACCGTCGGCATCCCCGCGAAGAGCGGGGTCTCGGGCGGTATCATCGGGATCCTGCCCGGCCAGCTGGGCATCGCCGTGTTCTCGCCGCGGCTGGACCGGCACGGCAACAGCGCGCGGGGTGTCGTCGCCTTCGAGCGCCTGTCCCACGACATGAATCTGCATCTGATGGACGCCCCGATGGTCGCGCATTCGGTGCTACGCCGGCGCGAGATCCTAGGCGAGGAACCGGAGGCGGTCACCGTGCTGGAACTGCAGGGCGATATCCAGTTCACCAACGCCGAGACCGTGGTGCGGGCCGTGGTGGACGAGCCGGTGACCACCCGGCGGGTGGCGCTCGACCTGACGTTCGTGCACTCGGTGCTGCCGGTCGGGCGGCGGATGATCCTCGAAGTGCTGCGACGGCTGCTACTCGACGGGCACGACGTCACGCTGATCGACCCGGACGAGCACCTGCCGGACCCCGACGTCGGCGACGGTCGCCGCCCGGACGTCCATCGGTCGGTCGACGACCTGCTCGCGGCGTCGCCGTGACCGCCGGGCGGGCACCGTCAGCGGTCCGCGTCGGGACCCGTCCCGGACCGGCGGCCCGTATGCTGCGGTAATGCCGGAGATCCGGGTCCTCGAGACCGAATCAGAGCTGCTGTCGGCGGCGAAACTGTTCCGTACCGCGATGATCGGGATGCCCGCCCCGAATCCGCTCCAGCCGGGCCAGATCCTGACCCAGCGCGAGCAGGGCCGCACCCTCGGCGCGTTCGTCGACGGGGAGTTGGTGGGCACCGTGGAGTCGGCGTCGAGCGGGATGATCCTGCCGGGAGGGCGCCGCGTCCCGCACGCCGCCGTCACGCACGTCGGGGTGCTGCCCACGCACACCCGTCGGGGCGTGCTCTCGGCGTTGATGCGGCACCAGCTGAGCGACGCCCAGGACCGGGGTGAGGTGGTGACGTCGCTGCGGGCCTCCGAGGCGACGATCTACGGCCGTTTCGGGTACGGCATCGCGACCACGACGCACACCGTCGAACTGGACGTGCGGCGAGCGACGCTGCGTCCGTCCGTGGGGGAGGGCGGGCCGGTGCGGCTCGTCGACCCACACGACGCGTGGGACCTGCTCTCGCGCATCGCCGACGACAATCCGTCGTCGCGGCCCGGGAGCATCGATCGCATCCCGCCGTGGTGGCGGTCGCAGGAGCACCGGATCGTCGGGGACCGTGAACCCCGGTACGTCGCGGTGCACGGCGAGCCGGGAGCGGAGACGGGCTTCGCCCGCTACCGCCCGATCGGCACCGACACCTGGTTCGGCAGCCGGGAGCGCACGGTCGTCGTCGAGGACTTCTTCGCGCCGACCCGCACGGCCTACCTGGGCCTGCTGCGGTTCCTGCTCAACCTCGACCTGGTGGACACGTTCGTGTTCGTCGCGATGCCGCAGGACGACCCGCTGCCGTGGTTGCTGACGGACTCACGGGCGGTGCAGCTGCGCCGCGCCGGCGACGAGACGTGGCTGCGGATCGTCGACGTGCCCGCCGCGTTGCGCGACCGGACGTTCGCCGGTTCCGGTGAGGTGCGGCTGGGGGTGGTCGACGAGCGTCTGCCGGAGAACTCCGGCACCTACCGGATCTCGGCGTCGGGTGCGGAACGCGTGGACGAGCCGGCGCAGCTCGAGGTGGACGCGTCCACGCTCGCCGCGACGCTGCTCGGCGGGACTCGCTGGCATCAGCTCGAGGTCGCCGGTTTGGTGCAGGTGCACGACGCGGAGGCGCTGCCGGTGGTCGAGCAGCTGTTCGCGACGGCGTCGGCGCCGTTCGCCGGCGTCATGTTTTGAACCCGGGCTTGCACCCGTTGTCGCGTCCTTGCATCCGTTTCGTCGCGCCGGAACGGGTGCAAGCCGACGGGAACGGGTGCAAGGTCGGCTAGTTCGCGTCGCTCTGCGCGCGGCGCTTGCGCACCCGCTTGACCACCGCGTACCCGGCGAAGAGGACGACGGCCCCGATCACGATGTTCTGGAACGTGGAGGCGTACGGCTCGACGCGGGACCAGTTCGCGCCCAGCCCGTAGCCGGCGAAGACGAAGATGCTGTTCCAGATGAGGCTGCCCGCGGTGGTGAAGAGGACGAACCGCCATGCGGGCATGCGGGTGACGCCCGCGGGGATGGAGATCAGGCTGCGGAACAGCGGGACCATGCGGCCGAAGAACACGGCCTTGCCGCCGTGTCGTTCGAACCAGGCGGTGGTGCGGTCGAGGTCCTCGACGTCGACGAGGGGAAGCCGGTCGACGATCCGGCGGATCCGGTCGGGGCCGATGCCGCGTCCGGTCGCGTAGAGCCCGAGGGCGCCGACGAGCGAGCCGAGGGTGGTCCAGAACAGGGCACCGAAGAGGGTGAAGCTGCCGAGGCTCGCGGCGAAGCCGGCGAGCGGCAGGATGACCTCACTCGGCAGCGGCGGGAAGAAGTTCTCCAGCGCGATCGCGATGCCCGCGCCGACGCCGCCGAGCCGGTCCATCAGGGACAGCGCCCAGCCGGCGATGCCGTCGGTGGGGGCGGCGGCGTCGGCCGGTATGGCAGCGAGGAGTGCGACAGTCACCTGATCCACCATAACGACCGATCACGCCGGATCCGGGCCGACGTGAGGGCCGCCACGGCCGTCGTGCGGTCAGGATCCGGCGAGCGCGGCCTGCAGTTTCTGCACCACGGCGGGCGCCGGGTTCTGGTTCTGGGCGTTCGGGATGTCACTGTTGACCGCGACGAGGATGATGTCGCGCGTGTCCTGGTTGTAGCCGAAGTAGGTGTTGAAGCCGGGTAGTTCACCGGTGTGGCTGAGCCAGCCGTCGGCGTCCCCGAGTCCGAGCCCGTATGCCGCGGTCGCGGTGTTGGGCGGCAGCCCGTACAGGAACGACGACATCCGCACGTCCTGGGTCTGCTGGTCGTAGAGTCCCTCGCCGGTGCCGATGGCCTTCGCCCAGATCTGCAGGTCGTCGAGGGTGGAGATCATCGCCCCGGCCGCCCAGGCCCACGACGGGTCCCAGTTGGTGGCGTCGGTGGTCCGCCCCTCCGGCTGTCCCTGTTCGGTGATGCCGTCGAGGTGGGGGGAGGGGATGTCGGCGTTGTCGGGGAACGAGGTCTCGCTCATGCCGATGGGCTCGGTGATCCGCTCGGTGATGTAGTCACCCAGGCTCTGCCCGCTGACCTGCTCGACGACGAGTCCGAGGGCGATGAGATTGGAGTTGGAGTACTCCCATTTCTCGCCGGGTGCGAAGTTCGGCGGGTCGCCGCGCACGATGTCGAGCAGCTGTTCCGGAGTCCAGGGCTTGGTCGGGTCGCCGAACAGCTGGTTCTGGAAGTTCTCGTCGAAGGTGTAGCTGGGGATGCCGCTGGTCATGTCGGCGAGCTGGCGCAGGGTGGCGGTGTCGCCGTTGGGCAGGCCCGGCACGTACTTGCCGATGGGATCGTCGAGGGAGAGCTTGCCGTCCTGCATCAGCTGGAGGATCGCGGTGACGGTGAACGTCTTGGTGATGCTGCCGATGCGGGTGTGGTCGGCGGCGGTCGGTGGCTCGGTCGAGTCCGGCCCGGCCGTCCCGGAGCTGCCGGTCCATTCGTAGTCGGCGGTGATCACCCGCGCGACCACCCCGGGGAACTTGAAGTCGTCGCGCACGTCGTCGAGTGCGGCCTGGAACTGCTCGGCCTGGGCCGCGTCGGGGGCGCGCGTGGTGGTCGTCGCGGAGTCCTCGGTGCCGGTGTCGGAGCCGCAGGCGGCGGCCGCCAGAACGAAGGTGGTCATCGCAAGGATCGACAGCCGGCGCATGGCGTCTCCAGAGTTCGGGGGATTTCTCCGGATTTCAGTGTGACGCCTGCACCGGGGTCGTGCGCTGGATTCGATCATGTTCCCCCGCATCGGGGGTATGCCCGGTCAGTTCGGAGCCGAGAAGAGCCCGGAGTAGTCGTGCGGTCCGTGCCGGCGGGGATCCGTCTCGGCCTCGGTGGGAGTGTCCGCGTCGGCAGGGGCGCCGGGCTGGAGGAAGATCGGGTACTCGTGGTGCTGCATGGTGTCCTGTTCTGTGGTGGGAAGGGAGGGGAGAAGCGGGTCAGTGGTTGCCGGGCGCACCGGCGACGGTCCGCATGATCTCGTAGGCGCGGTCCGGATCGGTGTGGGGCGCGACGATCGTCAGCGCGATCCGGGTTCCGGATTCGCCGAACAGATACATCAGATTCGACGGCTGACCGGGGATCGGACCGGTGATCTCGATGCCGTCGACGTCGTCGATGCGCCGCTGAGCAGAGCTGACCGCATTCCATTCGAACGCGATCCGCGTGACGGGCCCGAGCCTCGGGACGAGCGCCGAGACCAGGTCGTGCAGTTCGGAGGTGACGTTCTGGGTCCAGGGGAACCAGGCGCCGTCGACGGACGACGTGGGCGCCCCGGCAGGTCGCAGCAGCAACCGCGGGGTGCGGGTGGGTTCGGGGAACGGTTGTGTTCCCGGCTGCGCCGGCGCAGCCCGGTCGGTGCCGAGCTGTCCGGGCAGCGGTGTGTGCGTCACGGGACGCTCCTTGGTCGGCCGCGAATCAGCCGGAAGATGTTCCAATCGGGGCCCACCGGGCGGGAAGCCCGATGCGAAATGCCCATCGATGACTCGAAGCCTACAGGGTGGGGTGGAAGCGGGCGAATGCGCCGCGGGTCGCACCGGCGTTCGAACCGCACCGTGCCGGTGGCGGCGGTAACCTCACGGAGTGGACGAGTTGAACGAGAAGGGCGAACCGTTCGAACTCGCGTCGGACGGTCAGGTTGACGTCACCCCGGAGATCGACGAGATCGGCGAGTTGCTGCGGAAGTCCGGCCGCAAGAATCGGATCGCCGACGTCGACGAGCCGTGGCGGAACGGGTATCCGTACGACACGAAAATGACGCGGCGGCAGTACGAGGCCCGCAAACGCAAGCTGCAGATCGAGCTGCTCAAACTGCAGGCCTGGGTCAAGGAGCACAACGAGAAGATCGTCGTCATCTTCGAAGGCCGCGACGCGGCCGGCAAGGGTGGGGCGATCAAGCGGTTCACCGAACACCTCAATCCGCGTGGTGCGCGGGTGATGGCGCTCGAGAAGCCGACCGAGCGGGAACGCACGCAGTGGTATTTCCAGCGCTACGTCGAACACCTGCCGGCGGGTGGGGAGATCGTGCTGATGGACCGGTCCTGGTACAACCGGGCCGGTGTCGAACGGGTGATGGGCTACTGCACCCCGAACGAGTACCGCGAATTCACGCGCTCCGCACCGGAATTCGAGCGGATGCTGGTGCAGTCCGGGATCCACCTGGTCAAGTTCTGGTTCTCGGTGGGCCGCGAGGAGCAGCACGCGCGGTTCGTCGCGCGCAGCACCGACCCGGTCAAGCAGTGGAAGCTCTCGCCGACGGACCTCGCGAGCCTCGACAAGTGGGACGCGTACACGGAGGCGAAGGAGGCGATGCTGTTCTACACCGACACCCCGCATGCCCCGTGGACCATCGTCAAGGCGAACGACAAGAAGCGTTCGCGGATCGAGGCGATGAAGTGGGTGCTGCACCGCTTCGACTACACCGGCAAGAATCCGCGCGTGGTCGGCACCCCCGATGCCCAGATCATCGGCTCGCCCGAGACGGTCTACGACGAGGGGGAGCGCCCCTCGGAGACCTTCCCGAAGGTGTGATGTGCGCCCGGTGCGCGGTTTCGGGGCGCGGGCGACCGGGTAATGCGGGAGGGCTGCACCGACCGAGGTCGGCCGACATCGAAAGGACGTCACACCGTGGGAAGTCCGGAACAGCGCGATGACCGAGAAGAGCCCGTGGAGGCCACCGACCGCCCCGCCCCGGTCACCGGGGAGGACCTGGAGAACCTGGTGGACGACATGGAGAAGCGGGTCGAGAGCGAACGCGAGGAGGAAGGTGTCGAGGGCAGTGTCTCGGACCGTGAGCAGCAGCGGCCGATCGAGACCGGCGACGAGGCGCCGGACTGACCGGCCCGGCCCGTGACGGATCGGCAGACGATGCCCGGTGCCACGACCCGCACCTTCGTCCTGTTACCGGGCGCGGGGTCGGACTCGTGGTACTGGCACCGGGTGGTGCCGCTGCTGCGCGGGCACGAGGTCGTGCCGGTCGACCTGCCGTACACCGATCCCGGCGCCGACCAGTACGCGTACGCGGACGTCGTGGTGGCGGCCTGCCGTGACCTCGCGCGCCCACCGACCCTGGTGGCGCAGTCGATGTCCGCGTTCACCGCGGCGATCGTCGCCGAGCGGATGCCGGTCCACGCGCTGGTCCTGGTGGCGCCGATGGTCCCGGCGCCGGGCGAGTCGCCGGGACAGTGGTGGTCGGCGGTGGGCCAGGCCGAGGCGAAGCGCGCCCAGGACGTCGCCGACGGACGTGACCCGGATGCGCCGCTGGATCCGCGCACGCTGTTCTTCCACGATGTGCCCGCCGACGTTGTCGACGAGGCGTTCGCGCACGAGCAGCCGGACATGGCGGAGTCGGCCTTCGAGCCGGCGTGGCGGGCGCAGCGGTGGCCGGACGTGCCGGTGCGGGTGATCGCGGGCCGCCACGACCGGCTGTTTCCGCTGCCGCTGATCGAGCGGCTCGCGCGCGAGCGGCTGGGGGTGGACGCCGAGGTGATCGACACCGGGCACCTGCCCGCGCTGGCCCGTCCCGCGGAACTGGCGGCGCTGCTGCTGCGAGAATGATCCGCCCGGCGTCAGCGGTTTCCGTTGCGGGACTTGCCGTTCGACGGGGACTCGTGCTGCGCGCCGGTGAACTGCGCCGCCGCCGCGGCCGGCATGGGCTCGTAGCGCAGGTGCATCCGGGAGAACTCCGCGGTGCCCTGCGTGAGCGACCGCAGATCCACCGGATAGCGGGCGAGTTCGAGTTCGGGGACTTCCGCGCGCAGCAGGGTGCGGCCCGGCTCGGCGCTCTCGGTGCCCAGGACCCGGCCGCGCCGGGCGGACAGGTCGCCGAGGACAGCGCCGAGGTACTCCTCGGGCAGGATCACCCGCACCGCGGCGACGGGTTCGAGCAGCGTGACCTCGGTGTGCGTGGCGGCGTCACGCAGGGCCAGCCCGGCCGCGGTCTGGAACGCGGCGTCGGAGGAATCCACCGAATGCGCCTTGCCGTCGACGAGGGTGACGCGGACGTCGATGAGCGGGTTCCCGGTGGCCACCCCCTTGGCGGCCTGCGCCCGCACGCCCTTCTCCACGGACGGGAAGAACTGCCTGGGCACGGCGCCGCCGACGACGCGTTCGGCGAATTCGATGCCGCCGCCGAGCGGCAACGGTTCGACCTCGACGTCGCATACCGCGTACTGGCCGTGGCCGCCGGACTGTTTGACGAGCCGGCCGTGGCCCTTGGCCGGGGCGGCGAACGTCTCGCGCAGCGCCACCCGGTACGGGACGGCGTCGACGTGCACGCCGTGGCGGGTGCGCAGCCGGTCGAGGACGACCTCGGCGTGGGCCTCGCCCGTGCACCACAGCACCAGCTGGTGGGTGTCGGGGTTCTGTTCGAGGCGCAGGGCCGGGTCCTCGGCGGTCAGCCGGGCGAGGGCTTGCGAGAGCTTGTCGTCGTCGCTGCGGGTGTGGGCCTCGACGGCCACCGGCAGCAGCGGCTCGGGTAGCGGCCAGCGGTCCAGCAGGGTCGACGCCCCCGCCTCGGAGAGCGTGTCGCCGGGCTGGGCGGTGAGGAGCTTGGCGATGCACACGAGGTCCCCGGCGACGGCCTCGGGCACCGGGCGCTGTTGCCGGCCGAACGGGCTGGTGAGGGTCGCGACGCGTTCGGTGGTGTCGTCGCCGGCGGAGCCGGCCAGCCGGATCGTCGTGTCGGGCCGCAGGGTTCCGGAGTACACCCGCACGAGGCTGATGCGCCCGACGTAGGCGTCCCCGGCGACGCGGATCACCTGCGCCGCCAGCGGTGCCTCGGGGTCGGCGGCGGGCGCGGGCGGGCGACGGTGGGTGGGGTCGGGGAAGGCCATCGCCACGAGGTCGAGGAGCTCGGCGGCGCCCACCCCGTAGTCGGTGGTGGCGAGCGCGGGATGCAGTGCGCAGTCGACGATCTCGTGCCGCAACCCCTCGTCGAGGGATTCGGTGTCGAGGGTTTCACCCGCGAGGTAACGCTCCATGAGGGTGTCGTCCTGGCCGGAGATGGCCTCGACGAGGCTCTCGCGTGCGGCGCCGGTGTCCGGGACGGCGGCGGGATTGCCGTAGCCGCGGCCGGTGAGCAGATCGATCGAGCCGCAGGGGCGGCCGCCGTCGAAGACCGGCACGTAGACCGGCCGCAGGGTGTCCGGACCGAGGTCGAACGCGTCGTGGCACGCGGTGAGCATGTCGTCGAAGCCGGTGCGGGCGACGTCGAGCTTGGAGACGACGATGGCGCGGGGGATCGCGGTCTCGGCGCACTCGCGCCACAGGGTGCGGGTGGCGGCGGAGATGGGATCGGTTGCGGAGACCACGAATACGGCCGCGTCGGCGGCATGCAGGCCCGCGCGGACCTCGGCGTCGAAGTCCGGGTGCCCGGGGGTGTCGATGATGTTGATCTTCACCCCGTTCCACTCGAGCGGCAGCACGGCCAGCTGCACCGAACGGCGGTGCTGCTGTTCGATCGCCTCGTAGTCGGACACTGTGGTGCCGTCCGCGGTCCGGCCGGCCCGGCCCACAGCGCCCGCGGCCAGCGCGAGGGATTCGGCGAGGGTGGTCTTGCCGACCCCGCTGCAGCCGACGAGGACGACGTTGCGGAGTTGTGCGGGGCGCTCGACGGCGGGCGCCCGTTCGGTGCGTGCGGCAGAGCGGTCGGGCATCGGCGACTCCTCCCGTGGCCTGTGCCCAAGTGTAGGAGGCGCCTCCGCCGCCGTGGCGTCTTTCGGGCACGCCGACGGTCCGGGAAAGGCGCCACGGGGACGACTCGTCCGCTACTCTCAACCTGAACTTGAGGTTTAGGGAGGTCCTCGTGGTGGTTGCCCGGCGCCCGGCACTCGTCCGCCTGCTCACGACCGGGACGGCGCTCGCCGCCGTCACCGTGCTGGGAGCGGGAGCCGCCGTCGCGGCACCCGACACCGGGTCGAGCTCCGGCTCCTCGGTGCCGTCCGCCTTCCAGGAGGACCCCGGCCCCCTGCCTGAGCTGCGCGACATCGAGACCGCGGCCATCGTGGGGGAGACCCCGATCGCCGAACGCGCGGTGCGGCTGACGGTCGCAAGCCCCGCCCTGCGCCGCGACGTGGGCGTCGAGGTCCTGCTCCCCGCCGACAACTCCGTCCCGCGCCCCACCCTGTTCCTGCTCGATGGGGTCAGCGCCCGCAACCACACGAGCGGGTGGATGAACATCGGCGGCGCCCCCGCCTTCTTCGCCGACAAGAACGTCAACGTCGTCATGCCCAACGGTGGTCGCGGCAGCCTCTACAGCGACTGGCTGCAGTCCGATCCCAAGCTCGGGCTCAACAAGTGGGAAACCTTCCTCACCAAGGAACTTCCGCCGCTGCTCGCCGCGCGGCTGAACAGCAACGGGGTCAACGCGATCGCCGGGAACTCGATGGGCGGGCAGGCGGCCATGATGCTCGCCCACCGGCACCCCGAGCTGTACCGGGGCGTTGCCGCGTTCAGCGGCTGCTATTCGACGGGCGACCTGCTCGGCAGCGCCGTCGTGCAGACCAGCACCTCGTCGCAGGGCGGCGACGCCGTGAACATGTGGGGGCCGCCCGGCAGCCGGGAGTGGGCCGAGCACGACACCGTCGCGCACGCCGAGAACCTTGCCGGCAAGGAGCTGTACATGTCCGCCGCGACCGGCGTGCCGGGACCCCACGAGACACCCGGCACCCCGGACCTCGCGCGCACCCTCGTCCTCGGCGGCATCCTCGAGGCCGGGTCGCGGATGTGCACCCAGCGGCTCGAGGAGCGTCTCGCGGCTCTGAAGATCCCCGTCACCGTCACCTACGAACCCGTCGGGGTGCACGCGTGGGGCTACTGGCGCGACCAGCTGCCCAAGGCGTGGCCGACCCTCCAGCGCGCCCTCGAGACCCAGCCCTGACGCGCCGCGGCGGGCCGGGCCGGCTTCCCGCGGTGCGTCGGACACGCGTCGTACGCTGCCTGTGAAGCACATCACTCAGGGGAGAAGGACCGACACATGAACAACGTGCTCGATCGCACGAAGATCTACATCGGCGGCGAATGGGTGGACTCCGACGGCACCGGCCGGATCGACGTGATCGCCCCGGCCACTGAGGACGTCATCGCCGTCGTCGCCGAAGGCACGGCGCAGGACGTCGACCGGGCCGTCCGCGCCGCGCGGGCGGCGTTCCCGGCGTGGTCGGCACTCAGCGGCGCCGAACGAGGCGCCCACCTCGGCAAGGTCGCGGCCCTCATGGCCGAGCGCATCGACGAACTCGCCGAACTCGTCTCCCGCGACATGGGCATGCCGGTGACCCTGGCCAAGCCGGTCCAGATCGGCATGCCGCTGAAGAACATCACCCGCTACGCCGAACTCGCCGCGACCTACGACTTCGACGCCGGCGAGGTGGGCAACGCCCTGATCGTCCGCGAGCCCATCGGCGTCGTCGGCGCCATCACCCCGTGGAACTACCCCCTGCACCAGGTGGTCCTGAAGGTCTTCGCGGCCCTCGCGGGCGGCTGCACCGTCGTGCTCAAGCCGACCGAGGTCGCGCCCCTGATCACCTACGCGCTCGTCGACCTCTGCGACGAGGCCGGACTGCCGCCCGGCGTGTTCAACCTCGTCAGCGGCTACGGGCCCGTCGTCGGCGAGGCCATCGCCGCGCACCCCGACGTGGACATGGTGTCGTTCACCGGCTCCACCCGCGCGGGCAAGCGCGTCGCCGTGGTCGCCGCGGAGACGGTGAAGAAGGTCGCCCTCGAACTCGGCGGCAAGTCCGCCAACGTAATCCTCGACGACGCCGACCTGACCCGGGCCGTCACCGACGGTGTCGCCCAGTGCTTCCTGAACTCCGGGCAGACCTGCTCGGCACTGACCCGCATGCTCGTCCCGGCCGAGCGGATGAACGAGGTGGCGGCCCTCGCCGAACAGGTCGCGCGCGCCTACACCGTCGGGGATCCGACCGCGGCCGGCACCCGCCTCGGCCCGCTGGTCAACGCCAACCAGTTCAAGCGGGTGCGGTCCTACATCGACAAGGGCATCGAGGAGGGCGCCGAACTGGTCCTCGACGGGCGCGAAACCGGCCTCGGCACCGGCTACTTCGTCGGACCGACCGTGTTCGCGAACGTGACCGAGGACATGACGATCGCGCGCGAGGAGATCTTCGGGCCGGTGCTGTCGATCATCGGGTACCGCGACGAGGACGACGCCGTGCGCATTGCCAACGACAGCGACTACGGGCTCTCCGGCGGCGTCTGGTCCGCCGACCGCGCCCGGGCCGAGCGGGTCGCTCGGCAGATGCGCACCGGGCAGGTCTACATCAACGGCGGCGCCTTCAACACCGACGCACCGTTCGGCGGCTACAAGCACTCCGGTGTCGGCCGCGAGGCGGGCGTCTTCGGCCTCGAAGAGTTCCTGGAGGTGAAGGCACTGCTGCGGTGACCGGCCCGTCACGTTCGGGCGCCACCGAACGATAGACGGAAAGACGGCATCGGTTTCCCCGGACCGGGAACGCGCGGAGGGAGCGGACGATGTACATCATGCCGCCGGACCCCAATGGCGGGTCCACAGGCGACCCGAGTGGTCGTGGTCTGCGCGAGGTGCTGGAAGGCCGGCTCCCGGACCTCGCCGCGTGCGCGCGGCTGCTGTCCGGCGGCTCCGAGCGGGCGGCTCCGGTCCTGGACCGGGCGCTGGCACGGGCGGTCGCGACCTGGCGCGGCCCGATCGGTCCCGAACTGTGCGCGTACGTCGTGTCGTGGTTCGTGTACCTGTTGCACGCCGAGAGCCGGGCCCCCCGGCGTGCGGAGGGCTGCGGTGACGACGCCGTGCTGTTCTCGACGTTGCCGCCGGTCGAGCAGATCGCCCTCGTGCTCGGCGAGTTCGAGGAGCTGCCGCCGGCGGGCATCGCCGCCGTCGCCGGCCGGGCGCTCGCCGAGTTCGAGCTCGAGGCGCCGCGCGCGGCCTCGGTGCGGGAGGGTGTCCTGCACGCGAGGCGCTGAACGCCCCGGGTGCCGGTGTTCCGGCGGCTACGACGACGCGGCCCCCGCACCGATCGGTGCGGGGGCCGCGTGAAGTCGTGGGTCTAGGACAGGCGGGTGCGTCCGAGGCGGAGCAGCGTCATCGCCAGGGTCTTGCCGTCGGCGCCGAGTTCGGCGAAGCGGTCGAGGACCCCCATCTCGAGGTTCTGCGCCTGCCGAGCGTTTCCGGACTCCTTCGCAGCGATGCCCGCCCGGCGCGACAGCTCGCTGCGGCGCTCGATCGCCTCGAGAATCTGCGCATCGAGCTCCCCGATCTCGTCGAACAGTCGACCGAGGTCTTCCTGGGTCGAAACCACCTCGCGGGCGGACTCGAAGCCAGGCGAATCAAGCTGGACAGTCATGCAGATTCCTCCGGTCTCGTCTGGATCGTCGATGATTGTGTCGTTCCCGTCGGGGCCAGTGTTACTCATCCGTAGACAAGATTTTCGTGTCCCGCCGCCCGGGCTCGACGGCCACGAGATGAACACCTCTTGAACTGGGCTTTATGTCCGTCCTGTGGCGTATGTGGCAATGGTCACACCCCCGGCTGCGGGCCCGGATTCGGCCCCCGGACGTAGGGTCGAAGGTCCCTTCGGCGGGCGACCGCGATCGCGGTGCGTGTCGTGCGCCACGATCGGTGGGCCCTGCGGTAGCGTTCCCCACCTACCGGCAACCGGTCGGGGCGGTGGGGTCCCGGCGCTTCCGGAAGGGGAACGCAGTGGGACGGGTGTTTCGTGCACGGCACCGATGAAGACGAGTCCGCCTCCGCGCCGCTGATCCGCCCGGAGGAGTGGCCGCCTCCCAAGGTCAATACCCGGGTCGCCGCCGCGATAGTCCTGGCGGGCTTCGTGATCCTCGTCTCTCTCTGGCGGGCTTGGGATGCCGGTCACGCGGGAGCCTGGCCGGTGACCCGGTTCTTCCTCATCCTGTCCGGCCTGATGGCTCTCACCGCGCTCTTCGGATACGTGTTCTGGCGGCCGCGTCGTGGTGACCCGGAGATTCGTCTCGTCGAGGCGCGGGGCCGCGGGGCCACCGAGATCCGCGCGTCCGGCCCGGT
This sequence comes from Rhodococcus indonesiensis, assembly GCF_047782815.1. Taxonomy (NCBI): domain Bacteria; kingdom Bacillati; phylum Actinomycetota; class Actinomycetes; order Mycobacteriales; family Nocardiaceae; genus Rhodococcus; species Rhodococcus indonesiensis. Next base: position 1,864,473 of record NZ_CP180630.1, read on the forward strand.
CTTCCATCTGATGGGCGCCATGACGACGAGCGCGGCGTTGCTCTCGCTCGGCGCTGCCGTCGAGATCGTGCTGTTCGACCACGGCGTGCCGTGGGTGAGTGTGCTCCTCACGGCTTTCGGGCTGCCGTGCGCGGCGTTCGTCGTGGAGGTGCTGCGCGGCGGGATCCGTCGCGGGGCGCTGCTGCTGACACCGGACGGGATCCGGCAACGCGGCTGGACGATCGAGTCGTATCTGCCGTGGGTGTCGGTGGCGGGGGTGCACGCCGTCCATCACGGCTTCCCCGAGATCTGGGTGCTGGGCACGCCGGCCGCGGCGTGGGCGCGACGACGGACCAGCCGGCTGTTCCGCCTGGAGCGGTTGCCCCCCGAAGCGGTGATCGAGATCGATTCCCGCAAGTTCGACTGCGACCCGGTGCTGCTGTACCGGGTGCTCGAGTTCTACGCGAACAATCCGCAGGCCCGCACGGAACTCGGGTCGGCCGCGGCGACCGAGCGCGTACATCGGCACGACCTCGACGACCCCGCCTGACACTGCCCGTCTTGCGCCGCAGTGCCGCCCGACTGTGTTGCGGCTCACTGCTCCGGTATCGTCGGCAGCAAGAGATGGCACTCGGTGCCGTTCCTGCGAGAGATGGGACGTGAGATGAGCACTGCGGAACGGATCGTCATCGTCGACGGTGCGCGCACCCCGGTCGGTAGCTTCGGCGGCGCCTTCAAGGACGTGCCGGCCCACGAACTCGGCGCGACCGCCGCCAAGGCCGCCCTCGAGCGCGCCGGGGTCGCACCCGGGGACATCGACGAGGTCGTCATGGGCTGCATCGGGCAGGTCGGACCCGACGCCTACAACGCCCGCCGCGTCGCCCTCGCCGCCGGACTGCCGGTGGCGACCCCCGCGTACACCGTCAACCGGCTGTGCGGCTCGGGCCTGCAGGCGATCTGGTCGGCGGCGATGCAGATGCGCTGGGGCGGGGTCGATCTGGCCCTGGCCGGCGGCGACGAAAACATGTCCCGCATGCCGTTCTACGACTTCGGCGCCCGCTCCGGCTACAAGCTGGGCGACCGCACCCTCGTCGACGGCACCGTCGGCATGCTCACCGACCCGTTCCACGGCATCCACATGGGCGTCACCGCCGAGAACGTCGCCCGCGAGTACGGCATCGACCGCGTCGCGCAGGACGAGTTCGCCGCCGAGTCGCAGCGCCGCGCCGCCACCGACGCCGCCCGCGCCGCGTTCGCCGAGGAGATCACCCCCGTCGAGATCGGCGGCCGCAAGCCCACCGTCGTCACCACCGACGAGCATCCCAAGCCCGACACCACCGTCGAGACCCTGGCGAAGCTGCGCCCGGCCTTCGTCAAGGACGGCACCGTCACCGCCGGCAACGCCTCCGGCATCAACGACGGCGCCGGCGTCGTCGTGCTCGCCCGCGAGTCCGTCGCGGCCGAGCGGGGCCTGGGTGGGCTCGCGGTGATCGAGTCCGTTGCCACCGCCGCGCTCGAACCGGAGCTGATGGGCTACGCGCCGGTGCTCGCCCTGCAGAAGCTGTTCGAGCAGACCGGCACCACCCCGGCCGACATCGACACCGTCGAGCTCAACGAGGCGTTCGCCTCGCAGGCCGTCGCGGTGCTCCGCGACGCCAAGCTCGACCCGGCCCGCACCAACCCGTACGGCGGGGCGATCGCCCTCGGCCACCCCGTCGGCGCGACCGGCGGGATCCTGACCCTGCGGGTGGCCAAGGACCTGGTGCGCCGCGATCTCGAGCTCGGCATCGTCACCATGTGCATCGGCGGTGGCCAGGCCCTCGCCGCCCTCATCCGCCGCATCCGCTGACCCGGGCCGCTCCGCGGCCGGTGTGTCCTTTGGGCTGCCCTGGCAGCCCAAAGGGCACACCGCTCACAGATTGCGGTCGTGCCCGGCCCAGTACGGGGCGCGCAGGGAGCGCTTGAGGATCTTGCCGGTGGGGTTGCGCGGAAGCATGTCGACGATGTCGATGCTCGACGGGCACTTGAAGTGCGCGAGGTGCCGGCGGGTGTAGTCGACGAGTTCCTGCTCGTCGGCCTTCTGGTCCGGGGCGAGCACCACCACCGCCTTGACCGTCTCGCCCCATTTCTCGTCCGGGACGCCGATGACCGCGACCTCGGCCACGGCCGGATGCTCGACGAGGACCCGCTCGACCTCCGGGCAGTACACGTTCTCACCGCCGGTGATGATCATGTCCTTGAGCCGGTCCTCGATGAACACGAACCCGCCGTCGTCGACCCGGCCCATGTCGCCGCTGCGCAACCACCCGTCGGGAGTGATCGTTTCGGCCGTCGCGTCGGGCCGGTTCCAGTAGCCGGGTGTGGTCTGCGCCGAGCGCCACCACAATTCGCCGATCCCGCCCGGTGCCACGTCCTCGAGCGTGGCCGGGTCGACGACGCGCATCTCTACCCCGGGGATCGGGGTGCCCGCCGACGCCATCCGCCGTTCCTGCGCCGGGTCGCGGTGCACGTCCGGCAGCAGCGCGGTGATCACCCCGGCGAGTTCGGTCATGCCGTACACCTGGACGAACTCGGTCTCCGGCCACGCGGCAAGCGCGCCGCGCAGCAGCGGCAGCGGCATCGGCGCGGCACCGTAGGTGATGCGCTTGAGCCGGGCGAAGGCGCCGATCGCCTGCTCGCCGGCGGCGAGGACGGCCCCGATCACCGGTGGCACCAGGAACGCGATGTTCGCTCCCGCCGCGAGACCCCCGAACAGGGAGGGCGCGTCCGCCTCGCGGGTGAACACGCAGCGGCGGCCGTCGTGGATACCCATGATCGCGTAGCAGGTGCCGCCCACATGGAACAGCGGCATCGCCACGAGAAGGCAGTCGCCGTCGGTGAACGGCAGCACCGCGAGCACGTCCTCGGAGTGCGCGAACAGGTTGCGGTGCGTCAGCTGGACGCCCTTGGGCCGGCCGGTGGTGCCGGAGCTGTAGAGCAGCAGCGCGGTCGTCTCGGCCGCGATCTCGGGCAGGGTCGCCGGGGCCGCGGCCGCGAGCCACGGCTCGAACTCGTCGTTCTCCCCGCCGACGACGACGATCTTCGCCACCGTGGACAGTCGCGGCCGCAGCGACTCGATCTCTTGCGCGAATTCCGCTCCCACGAACAGGATTCGTGCCTGCGAGTCGTTGATCACGTAGTCGAGTTCGTCACCGGCGAGCCGGAAGTTCGGGATCGCGTTGGCCGCGCCGAGCGCGGAGGCGGCGTAGGTGACCTCGAGGCAGGCGAGGTTGTTCTTGTCGACGAACGCGACGGTGTCACCCTGCCCGATGCCCTCGGCGGCGAGAGCGCCGGCGAGGTGGAGCAGTCGCTCGTGCCACTGCGCCCAGGTGTGGGTGCGGTCGAGGTACTGCACCGCGACCTCGTCCGGCTTGGTCTGCGCCCAGTGCGCGACGCGGTCGAGGATGACGGACGGAGCGGGAACGGACATGCGGGGGCCTCCTGGAAGAACAGCGGCCCGCCCTGTGGCGGGTGTCACACAGGTTATTGCTGGGGCGGCGTCGCGTCTCGGAATCGGACGTATCGCCGCGGCGACCGTCGGGCCCTCACTGTCCGGGCAGGCAGGCCGCGACGCCGCCGGTCTCGAAGGTGGAACTCTCGCAGTAGGCCGCCCGCGGGTAGTAGGGCCCCATCGTGGCGGCCGGGTCGCCGCCCTGTGCCGCCTGCACCGACTGCGGCAGGAATGCGTCGGACGGCAGCATGTTCCGGTAGAGCAGGGTCTTCTTCGGGACCTCGGTCGAGCCCCACGGCAGGACCGTCACCGTCGGATCTGCCGTGGCGCGGGCGGGCACGTCCTCGGGCGCGGCGACGACGTAGGTGAACCAGCCCTGCGCGTCGACGGCCGTCTCGAAGTCGGCCGCGCACGCGACGACCGGGTACGGGGTGACCTGGTCGTTCTGGCACATCGACCAGTACCGCACCTGTCGGCCCGGTGTGGTGACCGGTTCGCCGGCGCGGGTGTCGGGGAACGTGGGGGCCTTGCCGCGCACGACGACGATCCGGCCCGGCTGGTACGTCAGGACGGTGCCGATGTACTTGTTGTCGCCGTTGGGGAACAGCCCGGAGGTGGTGGCGGGACTGACGAAGGTGGCCTCGGGATTGTTCCCGGGGAAGGCGCCCGATGCGGCGCCCTCGACGATGCGGTCGACGGCCGCCTCGGCGGCGCGCTCGACCGGTCCGCTGCCGTAGTCGGCCGGGTCGAAGTCGGAGGTGCACGTGGGTACCGGCGTGGCGCGTCCACCCTGGTGCAGGGTCACGTCCGGGAGGGGAACCCCGCCGGTCGCGGAGGCCGGATCGTCGGGCACGTAGACCCGGATGATGAGGAATCCGGCCGGTGCGCTGGGGGATCCGGTGGGGAGCGCGGCGATCTCGTTGCGGGCGTGGTCGGCCGGACCGGTGACGACGGTCGCGCTCCAGCGCCGGGCCGACGCGGGCAGCGTCTCGGCGGCCGCGTCCGCGAACGGGTTGCCGCTGCCGGGGTCGGGTGCGATCTGCGCGTCGCGCAGGGTGTCGACGGTGTCGAAGTTGGTTCCGTAGGTGTTGAGCGAGAAGTACCGGGCCGCCGGGTAGGTGCCGTGCAGTTCGATGCTGTCGCCCGGGGCCAGCGCGTACGGCAGCACCCAGTAGGTCGCATTGCCGTCGGGGAACGCGACGTCCAGCACGGTCGAATCGGACCGGAACTGCCACGCGCACGACCCGACGGGTTGCTGTGCCGCGGAGGTCGCCGGCGTCGCCAGGGCGTGCGCTGCCGCGAGCAGGCCGACGAGCACGGTGGTCACGCGACGGCCGCGTCCGGCCGTCGAAGGAGCGCGTACGGCCATGGGAACTCCTCAGTCGAGGGAGAATCCTGTCGCATCATCTGTACCCGACACGGGCCGGCTGCACCGGCGGTTCGGGCGGATTCGCGGTGGACGGTGCGGCTCGTCGACGGAGCCGGCGACGTAGTGCGGGATCCGGTCGTCGAGTCGTCTGTGCGGCGCCGCGGGTAGAGGCGATTGGGGTGTCGAGCGGCACAGGGCTTACAGTTGCGTTGTGCAACACAAACGGGAGGTTGCGGCGCAGTCCGCAGCGACCGGTGTATCCGAGGTCTACGACGAGTTCGTGTACCTGGTTCGCCATCTCACAGCGGGGGAGCGCGCCCATGACGACGTGCTGTCCCTTGCGCAGCATTCGATGCTCGGATTCATCGACCGCAACCTGGGCTGCCGAGCCACCGACATCTCGGATGCGTTCAGCGTGAATCGGTCGACCGTCTCCCGTCAGCTGCGCAGCTGCATCGACGCCGGCTGGGTCCAGGCCGAGGCCGGACCCACCCGGCTCGGCCATCCCCTCCGGCTCACCGACCGGGGCCGCGAGATCCTCGCCCGCACCGTCGCCGGGCGCCACGACGAGATCCGCGCGGCGCTGACCGGCTGGGACCGGGACGACATCGATCGGTTCGTCGACATGCTGCGCCGATTCCGCCAGGGAGTGGAACACCGGTCCACTGCCCGCCCCGACCACAACGAGGGAGACGCTCGTGCGTGAGTACACCACCCCCGCCCAGTTCACCGTCGGCGACGACGAATCGGTCGTCCGCACGGTCTTCACGCACGCGGAGAAGACCCCGCACCGCGTGATGTACTCCCGCCCGGAGGGCGAGGACTGGGTCGCCGTGACCGCACGGCAGTTCGCCGAGCAGGTCTCGGGGGTCGCCAAGGGTCTCATCGCGGCGGGTGTGCAGCCCGGCGACCGGGTCGCCCTGCTCTCGGCCACCCGGTACGAGTGGGCGTTGTTCGACTACGCCATCTGGGCCGCCGGTGCCGCCACCGTGCCGATCTACGACTCCTCGTCCACCGAGCAGATCCGCTGGATCCTGCAGGATTCCGAGGCCGGCATCGCCGTCGTCGAGACCGCGCGCCACGAAGCGCTGTTCGTCGACATGCCGGACACGCTGCGTCGCACCCTGCGGATCGACGGGGGTGCGGTGGACACGCTGATCGCCGAGGGCGCCGCCGTCGACGACGCGACCCTGCAGGCCCGCCTCGACGGCATCCGCGCCGACGACCTCGCCTCGCTCGTGTACACCTCGGGTACCACCGGCCGGCCCAAGGGCTGCATGCTCACCCATCGCAACTTCTACAGCGAGGTCCGCGGCATCCTCACCGCCTCGATCGGTGAGGTCGCCAAGCCGGGCAGTCGGGTCCTGACCTTCCTGCCGCTCGCGCATGTGCTGGCCCGGGCCGTGTCGCTGGCCGTCTTCGAAGGCGGTGCGGCGCAGGCACACTGGTCGGACTTCGGCACCATCTCCGCCCAGTTCGAGCGGTACGCCCCCAACACGATCCTCGGCGTGCCGCGCGTCTTCGAGAAGGTGCGCGACGCCGCGGCCCGCAAGGCCGCGGCCGGCGGCCGATTCAACGCGGCGATCTTCGCGTTCGCGGAGGAGACCGCCATCGCCTACAGTGAGTCGCTCGACCACGGCGGTCCGTCGTTCGCCCTCAAGGCCAAGCGCAACATGGCCGACAAGCTCGTCTACGCCAAGCTGCGGCAGGCGATGGGCGGCGAGTGCTGGTTCGCGATCTCCGGTGGCGGTGCCCTGAGCCCCCGCCTCGGCCACTTCTTCCGCGGCGTCGGGGTCCCGATCTACGAGGGCTACGGCCTGACCGAGAGCACCGCCGCGCACAGTGTGAACGTTCCCGGTGCCCAGAAGATCGGCACCGTCGGACAACCGATGGGCGGCAACAGCACCCGCATCGCCGACGACGGCGAGATCGAGCTGCGCGGCGGGGTCGTGTTCCGGGGCTACTGGCGCAACGAGAAGGCCACCGCCGAGGCCTTCCACGACGGCTGGTTCCGCACCGGCGATCTCGGCGAGATCGACGACGACGGCTATGTGCGTATCACCGGCCGCAAGAAGGACCTCATCATCACCGCCGGCGGCAAGAACGTCTCCCCGGGTCCGCTCGAGGACCGGATGCGCTCGCACACCCTCGTCTCGCAGGCCGTGGTCGTCGGCGACGGACGCAGCTACATCACCGCGCTGCTCACCGTCGACCCCGAGGTGCTCGACAACTGGAAGGCCGAGAACGGCAAGCCCCCCACGGCCACCATCGCCGACCTGCGCCGCGACCCGGCCCTGCACGATGCGCTGCAGTCCATCGTCGACGACGCCAACTCGATGGTCTCGCACGCCGAGGCCATCAAGAAGTTCGTCGTCCTCGACCGGGACCTCACCGAGGAGACCGGTGAGCTGACGCCGACGCTGAAGATCAAGCGCAACGTCGTGACCGAGCGTTTCGCGGCCGACATCGAGAGCATGTACGCGAAGTGACGCGCGGCCGGCTGCCGGGTTCCCGGCAGCCGGCCCGAGGCGTTCAGGCCTTGTCGGCGGACGGCTCCGGGGCTGCCGCGTCGAGCAGGGCCGCGAACCGCTCGTTGCCGGGCAGGTCCTCGAGCAGCACGGTCCGGCCGTTCTCGTCGGCCAGCGGGATCCGCCAGTTCGGGTACTCGTCGGACGTGCCCGGCTGATTCTGGCTGCGTCGCTCCCCGACGGCGTCGGCCAGCGACACCCCGATCAGCGCCGACGGGCTCGCGGCGACGAACCGGTGCAGTGCCTCGACGGTGCGCTGCTCGTCGGCATCCGCGTCGAGCAGCCCGCGCTCGCGCAGCACCGCCAGCACGGCGTCGCGTTCGGCGGCCGCATCGGCGGCCTCGGTCTCCAGGTCCCGCTCCAGCAGACCCAGCTCGGAGCGCAGCGTGATGTGTTCTCCGGCAAGGAAACCCGCCGTCGGCGGCAGGTCGTGCGTGGTGACCGATGTCAGGCACAGCCGGCGGTAGCTCTCCGGTGGCCGCGGATCGTTGCCGTCGCGCTCGAACCACAGGATCGACGTCCCGGCGATGCCGCGGCGCGACAGGTACTCCTGCACCCAGCTCTCGAACACGCCGAGGTCCTCGCCGATCAGCACGGCGCCTGCCCGGTGCGCCTCGAGTGCCAGGATCCCGATGAAGGCGTCGTGGTCGTACTTGACGTACGTGCCCTGATCGGGCGTGCAGCCCTCGGGAATCCACCAGGTGCGGAACAGGCCCAGGATGTGGTCCACGCGCAGACCCCCCGCGTGGCGCAGCGCGGTGCGCACCACGTCGCGGTAGGGGCGGTAGCCGAGCTCGGCGAGCCGGACCGGATGCCAGGGCGGCTGGGTCCAGTCCTGGCCCTGCCGGTTGAAGTCGTCCGGCGGTGCCCCGACGGTCATATCGCGGATCAGCGCGTCGCCGAGCGTCCAGGCATCCGCACCGTCGGGCCGGACACCCACCGCCAGGTCGTGGACGATCCCGATGTCCATGCCGGCCGCGCGCGCCGTCGCCTGCGCCTCGGCGAGCTGCTCGTCGCACAGCCACTGCAACCAGCAGTGGAACTCGATGCGCTCGGCCAGCTTGGTCCGCTGCCGCGTGACGTACGGCTCGTCCGGGGTGGCCGCCGACGTCTGCCAGCGGGTGCTGCGCTCACCGAACTTCTCGCTGAGGGCGCACCACAACGCGAAGTCGGTCAGCGCGTCGCCACCGGCGGCACGGAACGCGTCGAACTGCGCCTGCCGCGCCGGGCTGCGCGGCACCCGGAACACGTGCCCGAGCACCTCCAGCTTGGCCCGGTACGCGGTGTCGCGGTCGATGCGCTTGTCCTTGCGGTTCGACTTGGCGAACTTCCCGGTGTACGCCTCGAGCGTCTTGCGGTGCTTGCGCGGCAGGAACGCCGCCTCCCGGATGTTCTCCACGCGCAGGTAGATCGGGTGCACGAACCGCCGTGAACTCGGCAGGTACGGCGACGGCTCGAGCGGCGGCTCCGGTTCGCCCGCGTGGACGGGATTGACGAGCACGAAGTCGCCCCCGTGCACGGAGGCGGTGATCGCCGCGAGGTCCGCGAGGTCCGCGAAGTCGCCGACGCCCCACGACCGCTTCGACCGCACCGAGTACAACTGCGTGGCCAGGCCGCGGCGGCGTCGCTCGAGGAGCCGGTCGGCGGTGGCGAGCCGGGCGGGGGTCACCACCAGGGTGGCTTCGGCCTCGGTGTCTTTGCTGCGGGCGTGCAGGGTGTGCCACCCGAGCGGAAGGTCCGGGACGGCGAACGTCGCGCGGCCGACGAGCCGGCCGTCGACCTTCCGGGGATCGACCCACACGTCCCGCTGCGCGACCTCGACGACGTCGCCGTCCTCGGTGCGCACCTGCACCTGCACCGGGTCACCGTGGGGCACGTGCACCGGGAAGGTGTGTTCCTCGCCCTGCACGACCACCAGCACGGGCGGCAGCATCCGCCGCCACGGCCGATTCGGCACATCCAGCAGGGCGGCGTCGATCTCCGCCTCGGTGCCGGCGGGCACCCCGAGGGAGACCAGGACCCGGCGCAGCGTGTCGTTGCTCGCGTAGTGGTCCTGCTGATCCCACCCCACGTACGTGGTGGCGATCCCGAATTGCTCGGCCAGTTCCCGCAGCTTCACCGTCGATGTCACGACACCCGATCATGCCAGGTCGCGGACCGCCCGGCAGACCTGCCGGGATCAGCTGCGGACGGTGGGGCCGAGGTAGGCGAGCACGGCCCGGACACGCTGGTGGTCGTCGGGTTCGGGTGGCAGGCCGAGCTTGTCGAAGACGGCGCGCACGAGCACGTCGACGGAGCGTTCCCCGAGGGACAGGGCGGCTCCGATCATCCGGTTCGAACAGCCTTCGACCATGAGGGTCAGGACCTCCCGCTCCCGGGAGGACAGGTCGTCGAGGGCCACCCGGTCGCGGTGCGGCCGCGAGATCAACCGGCCGGCCACGTCGGGATCGAGTGCCGTTCCACCCGCCGCGACGCGGTGCAGCGAGCCGAGGAACCCGTCGATGTCGGAGAGGCGGTCCTTGAGCAGATATCCCAGACCGGCGGTCCCGCCGGCGAAGACGTTCATGACGTTCTCGGTTTCCACGTACTGGGACAGCAGCAGCACGGCGGTACCCGGGAAACACCGCCGAACGGTGAGGGCGGCGTCGATCCCTTCCGTGGTGTGGGTGGGCGGCATCCGGATGTCGACGACGGCGAGGTCCGGGTGGTGCTCTCCGACCAGTTGCAGCAGACCCTGCCCGTCCGCGGCCTGGCCGACCACCTCGATCCCCTCGTCGCGCAGCAGGCCGGCGATGCCCTCGCGGAGCACCGCGGAGTCGTCGGCGAGCACCACCCGCAGGTTCATGACGGCTCCCCGGGTTCCCCGGCGGTGAGGGGAAGGGACAGCGTCAGGGTTGTGCCGCCCCCCGTGGGACTGTGCACATCGAGCACCCCACCGAGAGCCGCGGCCCGGTCGCTCAGCCCGCTCAAGCCGCCGCCGGCGGTCAACGTCGCACCGCCGCACCCGTCGTCGGTGACGACCATCCGCAGCATGTCGCCGTCCCGGCGGAGGTCGATCCCGATGTGGGTGGCGCCGGAGTGCTTGGTGGCGTTGGCAACCGCTTCCGCGGCGATGAAGTAGGCGGCGAGTTCGACCGAGGCGGGAGCCCGCCCGGTCAGGGTGTCGACGATCTCCACCGGCAGCGGAGCGCGCTCGGCCAGAGCGGTCAGCGCGGCGGCGAGACCGTGTTCCTGCAGCACCGGCGGATAGACGCCCCGGGCCAGTTCCCGCAGCTCCACCAGCGCCGAGTCCAGTTCGGCCGTGCCCTCGGTGAGCAACTCCTGCTTGCGCTCCGGCTGGGACGTCCGCTGCGCACGCCGCAACAGGATCGTCGCAGCGACCAGGCGTTGCTGCGCACCGTCGTGCAGGTTGCGTTCGAGCCGCCGCCGCTGCGCGTCCCCGGCGGCGACGATCCGCTCCCGGGACCTGCGGACCTCGGCGAGCTGAGCCTGCAACTCGGACTGGAGCCGCTGGTTGTCCAGCGCGAGGGTCGCCGCGCTGCGCACCGCCGCGAGCAGTTGCGGCTGATGCCGCAGCGACCGGTCGTACACGAGCGCCCCGACCGGGACGCCGTCGCGTTCCAGGACGGTCGCCGCCCGGGGGGCGTCGCCGTCCGGCAGGCGCTGCGGGTCCCCGTGCGCGTCGAGGTACTGGTTCGACTGCGGCGACCACGACCACAGGACCAGCCCGGGGTCGCGCAGCGCCTTGCGCAGCGCGTGGACGAACTCCTCCCCGAGCGGGGCCGCACCGACCTCGATCATCACGTCGCTGACCGCGCCGCGGGCGACCCGGTAGCGCCACAACCCCACCAGCACCGCGATCGGAAACAGCGCCGTCGCCAGGTAGCCCACGTAGGCCGTCCCCACGTTCCCCATACCCGACGACTGCGCGGTGAACAGTCCTGTTCCGATGACCGTGGCGAACCCGAGAATCCCGGCGACCCACAGGGGCGCGAACGCGGCCCGATAGGCCGGAGATCCCGCCCGCCACCGGGCCAGCAGCACACCGATCACGACCACACTGACGCCGGCGGCCACCGCACCGAACACCAGCTGCAGGACCCGGAAGATCGCCGGGTCGTCCCGGACCAGCAGGAGGTTGGGCGCGGTGAACCATTCGGTGCCGATCATCACGGACGGGTTGTAGAACATCAGGTCGAGCAGCACCGAGACCAGGAAGAACACATAGCAGCCACCCACGAACCACCGTTCCCACCGCCGGGTCAGTCGCCCCGTCGGAAAGCCCAGCAGTATGTGGATCAACACCGGCAGGTACATCACCGTCAGCGCCGCCCCGAGGGTGAAGACCACCGGATTGCGGGCCGCGGCGCCGCCCTTCACCAGCCACAACACCCCGGCCAGCACCATCAGCCGTCCCGTGTTGTCGTCCGGTCGGCTCTGCCACGCGACGATGCCCGCCGCGACGAAGGCGACACCGACCGCGAGGAACGCCACCAGCTCCACCGGTCCCGCGGGCGGACCTCCCGGCCAATCGACCGACACCAGCACCACCCCGACAACCAGCAGGGTGGTCACGGCGACGACCGCCGGCAATGTTCGACGACTCACGACGAGGCCTCCGATCCTCGCTCTCAGCATCCCGCTCCGGGCCCCGGCCGACCACCGTGCTGGCACTGTTCGACCATCCGTGATTCCGCCTCGGTTCCGCCGACGATCCCCGAGGGGTTGAATAGAGGAGACGGGCCGCTTCGGGAGGTGGTGGCGGTGAGCGGAAACGGGGCTCCCGGGCCGGGTTCGGTGTTTGCCGGGTACACCATCGAGCGGCTGCTCGGCGCGGGCGGCATGGGGGCGATCTACCTGGCGCAGCACCCGCACCTGCCGCGCAAGGTGGCCCTCAAACTGCTCCATCCGGTCCTGACCGCCGACGACAGTGTCCGGGCCCGCTTCGAACTCGAGGCCGACCACGCTGCGCGGCTCGAGCACGCCAACATCGTCCAGGTCTACGACCGCGGCTGCGAGGACGGCCGGCTCTGGATCGCGATGCAGTACGTCCCCGGCACCAACGCCGCCGCGCTGCTCCGGCAGGGCCCCGTCCCGCCCGAGCGGGCAGTGCACATCGTCTGCGAGATCGGCAAGGCCCTCGACTACGCCCACCAGGCCGGGGTGCTGCACCGGGATGTGAAGCCGACGAACATTCTGCTGGCCGAGCCCGCCGGTCCGGGCGAGCCGGAACGGGTCCTGCTCACCGACTTCGGCATCGCCAAGGCCCTCGACGAGGCGAGCGGGCTCACCCGCACGGGGACGTTCGTCGGCAGTCTGCAGAACGCCGCACCCGAGCAGTTCGACACCACCGTCGCGCTCGACCGCCGCACCGACATCTACTCGCTCGGCTGCACCCTCTACCACCTGCTCACCGGCCGGCCCCCGTACTCCGGCGACACCCTGCCCAAGCTGTGGCACGGACACGTCCGCAGCCCGATACCCCGGCCGAGCGAGGCCCGGCCCGACCTGCCGAAAGCGTTCGACGCCGTCGTCGCGCGCGCCCTCGCCAAGGACCGCAACGACCGCTACGGGACCTGCCGGGAACTCACCGCCGCCGCCCGCGCTGCCCTCACCGGAGAGACCACGACCACCGCCCCCGCCCCGGTTCCCACCGCGGCGGGTGACGACACCCTGGCCCGCACGGTGGCGGTGGACGCCGCCGCGGAACCGACCCGGGTCGCCGCACCGCGGCGCGCCGCACGGCGCGGCGACAGCGCGGCACCGCTGCGGGTGGTGCTCGCCGACGACTCCGTGCTCCTGCGCGAGGGCATCTCCCGGCTACTGAGCGACGAGGGAATCGACGTCGTAGGCGAGGCCGGTGACGCTGCCGCCCTGCTCGCTCTCGTCGCCGACGAACGTCCCGACATCGCCGTCGTCGACATCCGGATGCCCCCGACCCATACGACCGAGGGAATTGTCGCCGCCGCGACCATCCGTGCCGACCACCCCGACACCGCGGTGGTCCTGCTGTCGCAGTACGTGGAAACCGACCACGTCATGAACCTGATCGCCGACGGGGCCGCCGGCCTGGGCTATCTGCTCAAGGATCGGGTCGCCGACATCGACGAGTTCGTCGACACCCTGCACCGGGTCGCCGAGGGCGGTTCGGCCATCGACCCCAGCGTGGTGAGCCGACTGGTGACCCGGCCGCACCGCGACAGCCGTCCCATCGACACGCTGTCCACCCGCGAACGCGAGGTCCTCGCTCTCATGGCCGAGGGCCGCTCGAACCGGGCGATCGGGGCGGCCCTGTTCCTCGGGGAACGCACCGTCGAGGCGCACGTCAGGGCGATCTTCCTCAAGCTGGGGCTGCACCCCGAACCCGAAGACCACAGGCGTGTCCTGGCCGTGCTGAAGCACCTCGAGGCGACCACGCCCTGAGCCGTCCCGGACGCCATGTCGGGCGCGCGCCGCCCGTTCGCGGCACGCTGTCCTGGGTGTACTGGCGAAGCGTCAGGAAAGTGAGGCCGAGTCGCGCAGAAGGTCGTAGGTGCAAGATCAGGGCTGAGGTCGACTACCGTCGTGCCGGCCATGACGAGCAGGCAAGCATCGGGTCACAACTGAACTTCTTCGACAAGCTGGGGCCCGGCACCTCATCGACCAGGAGCCTATGGGGAATCCGATCGGCACCCTCGCTGACCCATGAGCGTCAGCGAGGAAATCATGATCTGGCATGCTCTGCGGGAAGGCCGGTGCACGACCCCAATCGGCCCTACCGAGCAGGATCGAGGACTCTGTGAAGACACTCATGGGCCGAGCAATCGCATCCGTCTTTGCGGCTTCGGCCGTGGCCGTGTTCACTGCGGGGCCTGCTGCCGCAGCACCGGACGACGTCACGCTGACGGCCGCCGCCCGCGGCCAGACTGTGACAGCAACGATCACTAACAACACTGGGGCGGACATCGGGTGTGCGGTGATCGGCATGCCCCCGGGTCTGCACCCTGAACACGATCCGATCGCCTTTTCTGTGGGGTTCGTCGACAACGAATTCGAGCCGGTAACGATCAGCCCGGGAACTCATGCGATTGCCTTCCAACGTGTCCCGGAAGGTGACTACGTGGTCGACTGGGGTTGCACGGACAATGTGCGTGAGGTGTGGGGAACGCCGCTCATGTACAGCCTCAGTGCGACCGCGGAACCGGTCTCGGTCACCGTTGTTGCAGAAGACTGCTTCGGTTCGGCATGCCTGCCGCCCGCATTCGGCCTCTGACGGCAGCCACCGGCCATCGACTGAGCCGAGGTCGCCACCGTACTCGGCTGCAGGGCCGCTGCTGACCCGCAGGCGATGATCTTGCTGGTGTTCTGCGAATAGTTGTGACCTGCGGATTCTGCTTTCGTACTTGGCCGATGTGAAGATCGAGCCGGTCGACACGTCCGCGGCAGGGCTTCGTATCCGCATTTGCGCGGTGTCTGAGGACGCTTCGGGTTCACCGAGTTCCTACTGTGCGGCTCAACGACGGAGAGACTTTCGCGGCCATGCTCTACGAAGAAGTTCGGACGATGGGGTTTCGTGGCAGCTACACCACCGTCCGGACCAATCTTCGCCTGCTGCGGCAGGCCGGGGTCGCACCGGTGACAAGGCCGCTCCCGAAGTTCCCACAGATCACCTTCTGGATGCTGCGCCGCCCCGACGGCCTGAAAGATCGGACTCAATCAGGTCTTGGCTGACTGCAAGCATCTCGAGGCCACCGCCATTCATGTCACCGCCTTCGCGCATATGCTCACCGAATACCGCGGCGAGACGCTCAACGCGTGGATGGCTGCGGTCCGCGCCGATGATCTGCCACACTTGCAACGCTTCGTCCGAGGCCTGGAAACCGACCACGATGTGGGGCGCAACGGTCTGACCTTGCCCTACAGTTCCGGCGCGGTCGAAGGTGACGTCAACCGCATTGAGACGCTCAAGCGGCAGGTGCACGGCCGGGCTGGCTTCCACCTGCTCCGCAAGCGAATCTTGCTCAGTCACTGACACGACCAGGAACGTTCGGTAGCGAGGGATGTGAGAAATACTGAGCTGGTGGCGAGTCGAGGAGTGGTCCGCAGTTGGGATCTCGAGCGCATGCAAGGTGTCATCGACAGTGACGATGTCCCCGGTGGCTGTCTCGTGCGGTTCGCTGCGGTAGCGGTCGACGGGTTTCCCGCACTGCACCAGGGCGATCACGTCGAATTCGAGTGGCACCTGCTCGATCAGCCGAAATTGGGTTACGCCTACGAATGCACCCGGGCGTGGCCCGCCGGGCAGCACCCTGTTGCGCGAGGAGGGCGGCCGTTCCGCTCCGGACTGTGGAGGATGCGCGCCGACGGCACCGCCGAGAAGGTGACGATCGAGTCGTCCGAACAGGCTCTGCCCACACCGAAGTCCGACGGACAGACGACCGGCACCGTACGAATGTGGAACGACGAAGAAGGGTGGGGAGTGATCGATTCTCCTCAGACCCCTGGCGGGTGCTGGGCGCACTTCAGTCACATTGTCGCCGAAGGGTTCCGGACGTTAGAAGTAGGTGCCACCGTCAGCCTCGACTGGCAACAGGTCACCAACCAGGACGGCTATCGGTACTGCGCCACCCGTGTTGAGCAACGGTGACCACTCAGAATTTCAACCACTGCACTCTTCGGGGCCGCTGGTGTACGGCCATCACGTAAAGCGGGTAAGAACCAGCCTCCATATGCTGCCCCCGAACGGCGCCGGGTTGCAGGCTCGGTGTCTGTTGGCTGCGTTCGGCCCGTATGCGAACGGCTGCGGTAGCGGCATGGTGGTTGAGCCGCCGTTGTCCGAGTTGGATCGCCGTGTCGGTGGCGGATCCGGGACATGCGACGCCTGACCTCGCTCCGGGCACGGCGGCGCGGATCGCCGCGTCGGCAGCCATCCGTCCCGCGGCAGCGGCACGCCCGCCCGAGGTGCTCAGTCGGAGAGTTCGTCGAACAGCGTGGGCTCGTCCGGGTTCTCGAACAGCTCGGTCTGCTCGGGAGGGGACGACCGGCGCCGGCGCCGGCGCTTCCCGGTGCTGCCGGCCGGGGGCACGAGCAGCCGCATCGCTGCGGTGAGCGAGCGGCAGGTCGATTCCCATTCCCGCGCCTTCGCCTCGGCCCGCGCGGTACCGGCGTCGTCCCCCGCCGCGGCGCGGCCCATCGCCTCGGCCTGCCAGCACACCTGCGCGTCCACACTCAGCCGCAGGAAACGCAGCAACTGGTCCGGTTCGTCGTCGGCCATGCGGGCCACCGTGCGGGGCTCGACCGACACCTCTCCGTCGAGATGGAGGTCGCGCAGTGCCAGCAGCGTCAACGGAAGATCCGCCTCGGACTCGGTCGTCCACGGCGGCAGCTCGTCCGCGGGCGGCGGCACACAGTCGTGGTCGGTCTCGTGCAGCAGCTCGCCGCCGAGGCTGGTGCCGAACCCCTCGTCCAGCCCCTCGAGGAACTGCGCGACCAGGTCGAGTGTGGCCAGCAGGTGGGCCGGCACGAACGGCGACGCGGGCAGGTGCGCCGCCACCGCGACCCGGTCCTCGACCAGCACGAACTTCAGGTGCGGCCACCGCCGGTTGAGGTCGGCGACGACCTCGGCGGCGCGGGTACGTCCGGTGATGTGGTGGACGATCGGGGCGAACACGTCGACGGTGCGCTCGTGCGGCCCGACGCCGACGAACACGAGCATCCCCGCGACCCGAACCGCCAGATCGCCGTCCTCGTCCCACAGCGGGACGTCGCCGATCCGCTCGCGCAGCGTCGACTCGATCAGCTCGCGGACATGGTCCTCGCCCGCCGTCTCGACGGCGAGGGGGAGCGCAGCCTGCGGCGGGATCTCCTCGGCCGGCGGGGGCAGTTCGAAGTCGGCCCGTCCGGTGCCGAACGTCTCGGTGCGCAGGAACAGCGGATGCGGCACCCCCCACACCCGGCGCAGCGCCGTCACCGCGACGGCCGCGAGCTGGTCGGCCCACGCCGCGGGCCGGTCCATCCAGTAGGCGGGCGACCCGCCGTCCTCCGGGTCTTCGGGTCCCCGGGACGGTTCGCGCCAGCCCAGCTCGGCGAGCAGCGCCTCGTCGCCCGGCCGGAGACGACGATCGGGGTCGAGGTGGGCATTGGACGGCACCTCGCACCGGACCTGGCCCTCACCCCACGCGTAGAACTGCACGCACGGTCCGGCGGGGCCGGTGTCCTCCTCGACGAGCGGTTCGAGGACCAGCCCGTCGCCGTCGCGCATCGATGCCACATGGTCGGCGAGACGTGCCCGGAATTCGCTCCAGGACCGGTCGACGTCGCGGTCGAATCGGCTCTCGGTGTCGGTCACGATCCACCCCCTTTCCGCGGTCGCGGGACCGTGTGAAGACACTAGCCGGGGGGACCGACAGGCGCCGCGCGGGCAGCATCGCGCGGTTGCGGGGCCCGGGACGTCCGGCCACTCGGGGGGTCGTAGTCGGCGCCCCCCTCCGGCCGACCCGTCAGTCCAGGCTGCGGACGAACACCCCGATCGAAGCGACGGCCCGTCCCGCCTCGGGCACGATGCCCGCCGCGGCCTGGAACACGTGCACCTGCCGCTCCCACACCTGCAGTTCGCAGTGCACGCCCGCGCTCGCGAGACGTTCGGCCATCAGCTCGGCGTCGACGTACGTCATCTCCTCCGAACCGGTCTGGATGAGGGTGGGGGGCATCGCGGTCAGGTCGGCGTCGACCGGCGACACCGCACGCGGGCCCGACCCACCGGCGGCGGCGTCGATGCGGGCGATCACGTCGGCCAGGGCCGGAACGGCGCGGCGCGGGAACAGGGCGCACCGATACGAATTGGGATGCGCGAGCTTGCCGCGAGTGTCGAGGTCGGTCAGCGGCGAGAGCGCCACGTTGCCGGCCGGACGGCCGAGACCGAGCCGCAGCGCCGCGAGCGTCACCTGGAAGGTGAGGAATCCGCCCGCCGAGTCGCCGGCCACCACGATGCGCTCCGCCGGGTAGCCGTGCGCCATCAACCACCGCAGCCCCTCGATGCCGTCCTCGACCGCGCTCTCGATCGGGTGCCCCGGCAGCATGCGGTAGGCGACGCTGAGCACGGGAGCCCCGGCCGCCGACGAGATGCGGGAGACCATCTGCCGGTGGGTGGCCAGCCCGCACACCAGGAACGCCCCGCCGTGCAGGTACAGGATCGCGGTGGCGCCGTCGGCACCCGGGGCGGCGAGGAACTCGGCGCGGCAGGACGGCAGCCGCACCGGATGCCGGTGCGTGCCGGGGACCGGCTTGAGGGGGAACGCGAGCCGGTCGACCACGCCCGTCGGCCAGGGCAGGTGCGGGGCACGCGCCCACGCGTCGATGACCGGCTTGACGGTGCTGCGCACCGAGAACGTCAGGGCCTGCGACGGCATGCTCACCCCGGCGATCTCACGCCGCAGCACCGGCCGCGGCACGGGCGGATACGACAACGAAGGATGGTTCGACGCGGTGCTCGTCATCGGGGCCTCCTCGTCCTCGTCCGCTCGGGCGGAGCTGCTCTCGTCGTCGGCTCCGGCTCGTCCTCCGCGGCCCTTCCGCCGTGGCTTTCGCAACGTTCGTCCGGGTCGGTTGATCGACAGTACGACGACGATCCGCCGGGGCGAAGCACCGTGACTCGATGGAGACCGGACATCGAGGTTTTCGCAGGTCGCGGGCCTTTCTGTTACCGATTCGGTACGGCATGCGCGGGGCCGACGTACGATCCATCCCAGCATGCGACGGCGGACGAAAGGGGGCAGTCCCCGTGGGGTACATGCCGGTGACGGACTCGATGTTCCTGCTCGCCGAGTCGCGGGAGCGCCCGATGCACTTCGGTTCGCTGGAACTGTTCACCCCGCCGCCCGACGCCGGTCCGGGGTACGTCACCGACCTCTACAACCGGCTCGTCGCCGACGCGCACGTCGACGAGCTGTTCCGCAAGCGACCGGCCGATCCGGTGTCGAGTCTCGGCTACACCTGGTGGACCGTCGACGACGAGATCGATCTCGAGTACCACGTCCGGCACTCGGCGTTGCCGGCACCGGGGCGGATCCGCGAACTGTTCACCCTCGTCTCCCGCCTGCACAGTGGGCTGCTCGACCGGCACCGGCCCCTGTGGGAAGCGCACGTGATCGAAGGGCTCGCCGACGGCCGGTTCGCCGTCTACACGAAGATGCACCACGCGCTGCTCGACGGGGTCTCCGGGCTGCGGCTGCTGCAACGCACCTACACCGCCGACCCGAGCGTGCGCGACTTCCCGGCGCCGTGGCACCTGCCGCCCCGCCCCCGATCCGGGAACGGATCCGGGACCGCAGAGCGGACGTCGACCATTGGTACGGTGCGCTCCGTGGCCGGCGACGTGATCGGCGCGGCGCCCGTTGCGCTGCGGATCGCGCGGACCGTGCTCGGCGGCCGCCGCGTCGCACTGCCGTACGAGGCCCCGCGGTCGATGTTCAACGTCCCGATCGACGGCACGCGACGTTTCGCGGCGCAGTCCTGGAGCCGCGCACGCATCACTCGGGTGCGGCGCGCGGCCGGCGTGTCGAGCAACGACGTCGTCGTCGCCATGTGCGCCGGGGCCATCCGCGCGTACCTCCTCGAACGGCAGGCGCTGCCCGAGACCCCGCTCATCGCGATGGTCCCGGTGTCGCTACGCGCGAAGGACACCCCCGAATCGGGCTCGGGCGGCAACAGCGTCGGGGTCACGCTGTGCAACCTCGGCACCCATCTCGAGGACCCGCTCACCCGGCTGTCGACGGTCAGCGACTCGATGGCGGAGGGCAAAACCCTGTTCGGCGGCATGACACCGCTGCAGGCGACGGTGTGGTCGGCGCTCAACATCGCCGGACTCGCGCTGGCGCCCATCTCGGGCGCGGTCGCCCTGGCGCCGCCACCGTTCAACCTCATCATCTCCAACGTGCCGGGACCGCGGGAACCGGTGTACCGCGGCGGATCCCGGCTCGACGGGATCTACCCGGTATCGGTCGTGCTCAGCGGTCAGGCACTCAACATCACGCTGACCAACACCGCGGACACCGTCGACTTCGGCGTCGTCGGGTGCCGCCGCACCGTCCCCGCGCTGCAGCGACTGCTCGGGCATCTCGAGGACGCCCTCGCGGAACTCGAACTTGCACTCGATATTTCGTGAGGGCATCAGTCCCGCAGCGACGAGCCGCGCGAGTCCTGCGGTGTCGAGTCGCACGAGTCCTGCGGTGTCGAGCCGCGCGCCCCCGTGCTGTGCAGGACGTCGACGAGTTCCCCCTCGAGCGCCACGAACTCCGGTGACGTCAGCGTGTCCAGACCGCGGGGACGCGGCAGCGGCACCGACACCTCGTGGCACACCCGCGCCGGGCGGGGGGTGAGCACCAGCACCCGATCCGACAGCAGCAGCGCCTCCCGCACGTCGTGGGTGATCATCAGCACCGTCCAGCGGTCCCGCTGCCACACCTGCTGCAACCACAACTGCATCTCGGTGCGGGTCAGCGAATCCAGCGCGCCGAACGGTTCGTCCAGCAGCAGCACGTCGCGGCCCTGCAGCACCGTCCGCGCGAGCGCCGCGCGCTGCCGCATCCCACCCGAGAGCTGCCGCGGGGCGGCATCCTCGAAACCGGCGAGACCGAAGGCGGGGAACAACTTCCGTGCCCGGTCCCGCGCCTCACCGCGGGGTGTGCCCTGGACCTCGAGGCCGAGCGCGCAGTTGTCGAGCACACTGCGCCACGGAAACAGCAGATCCTTCTGCGGCATCAGCGCGGCCCGTCCCGGTGCGGCCGGCCGCCCGGCGACCGTGACGGCGCCGGTGTCGGGCACGTCGAGGCCGGCGATCAACCCGAACAGGGTGGACTTGCCGCAGCCGCTCGGACCGATGAGCGAGACGAACTCGCCCTCGGCCACCGCGAACTCGGCGCCGTCGAGCACGGTGCGCCCACCGAACGCCTTGTGCACGCCGGTGACGGCGACGGCGTTCACCGGGGGCTCCTCGTCGCCAGCGCCCACGGCGCCACCACCCGCTCCGCGGCGTAGGTGAGCAGGTACAGCGCGAGTGAGAGCATCGCGGTGACGAGCACCGCCGCCAGCACCAGATCGGTCCGGAACGAGTTCTTCTGGGTGCTCATGTAGATCCCGAGTCCCGACGTGGCGCCGACGTACTCGGCGAAGACCGCACCGACCACGGCGTAGGTGATCCCGATGCGCAGCGCCGTGAAGAATCGGGGCAGCGCCGAGGGGAGCCGCACGTATCGGAACTCCTGACGGCGCGAGGCACCCATGCTGCGCAGCAACGCGCCCGCCTCCCGGTCCGCGGCGGCGAAGCCCTCGATCAGGCCGATCGCCATGGGGAAGAACGTGGCGAGCGCGATCACCAGGATCTTCGGCAGCAGCCCGAAGCCGAACCAGATGATCATCAGCGGCGCGATCGCGATGATCGGCAGGGTCTGCGACACCACGAACAACGGCACCAGGGCGCGGCGCAGCCACGGCGAGAAGTCCACGACGATCGCCAGGGCCCAGGCGACCGCCAGGGACACCGCGAAGCCGACGAGCGTGACCTGCAGGGTCGACCAGGCGTGACCGGCGATGTCGGCGCGGTGCGCCCACCCCTGCCCGAGGACCCGGGCGGGGGAGGGCAGCACCTGCGGGCGGATGCCGCTGACCGCCACGTACAGCTGCCAACCGAGGGCCAGCGCGGCGACGGTCACCGCGGCCGGGGCGACGCGCCGCAGCCAGGGGTTCCGGGTCGGGTCAGGGCGTGAGGTAGTCATCGGTGAAGTAGGTCGACCAGTCCGGCTCGGTGGTCAACGGTGCGCCGTCGGGACCGGCGAGCAGGCCCTTCTCGAACAGGAACCGGGAGTACCCGGTCCATCGCTCGAGGGTGAGGGTGCCGACACGGCCGTTCTCGTCGCGCATGTAATCGGCCGACAGCATCCGCTGACTCTCGTAGACGAGTTCCTCGTCGGAGAACGCCCCCGGGTTGGCCTCGATCAGGGCGCGCGCGCCGCGGTCGGGATCCTGCGCGGCGATCTCGTAGCCGCGCTGGACGGCCTGCACGAACGCGCGGGCCTGGTCCGGGTGTTCGGCCAGCCAGTCCTCGTTGCCGTCGATCACGATCGCGTAGGCGTCGGGGAACCCGTAGTCGGTGTAGCGGAAGTACCGCATCGGCAGCCCGCGGTGCTCGGCCTCGATGCCCTCCCACGCCAGGTAGGAGACGGTGAAGTCGGCGGTGCCGGAGTACACGGCCTCGTAGGCGGAGGTGCCGAGGGTGACGGAGGTGAAGTCGCCGCGCCCGCCGTCGTTGCGGATCACCTGGGCGAGCGTCTCCTCGTCGCCCGGGTCGCCGAAGCCGGCGTAGGTGCGGGAGTCGAGGTCCGCGGGCCGGGTCAGGTCGGCGCGGTCGGCCTTGACGGCGATGCCGGTCGCCCAGTGCTGCAGCGGCGCGAGCACCGAGACGGTGCGCGAGCCGGCCGCCCGGGAGAACGTCGCCTGCGCCTGCGTGGAGATGCCGAACTCGGCGTTGCCGGCATCGACGAGGGTGTCCGGGGTGGTGTTGTTGTAGGGCAGGAACTCGACGTCGAGACCGGCGTCGGCGAACAGGCCCTCCTGCTGGGCGACGTACAGGCCGGTGTGGTTGGTGTTCGGCGTCCAGTCCAGGGCGAATCGGATGGTGTCACCGGAATCGTCGCTGTTCCCGGCGCAGGACGCGGTGAGCAGCAGCGCGGCGGTGACGGCGGCCAGGACGGTGAACCGGCGGCGCAGCCGAGGGAGCGTGGTCATGAGGCCGGCCACTCCTGGGTGTTGAGCGCGGTGTCCCAGAACAGCAGCTCGTAGCGCGTGGCGATGGTGAACGCCTCGGCCATGGCGTCGCGCTCGACGTCGGTGGCGGCCGCCGCCGCGGCGTCGACGAGGTCGCGGGCGCCGGCGACCGCGGCGTGGAACTCGGGCGCGTCGTAGGTGGTGACCCACTGGGCGTAGGGGTGGGCGGGATCCGCGGCGAGCACGTCGGCGGCGCGGACGGCGAGATCGCGGCCGACCTCGGCGTAGATCCAGAAACAGGGGAGTACCGCGGCGGCGCCGACTGGATACGGGTCGGTGGCGACGGTGGCGGTGAGATAGGAGACGTAACCGAGGCAGGCGGGCGAGTGCGCGGGGGCGCCCTCGGCAGGCGGCAGGACCCCGCCGGTGAGCAGCCCCCGGTGCAGGGCGGATTCCTCGGTGGCGGCCGTGGCCGCGCTGTTCGCCCAGAACGCGGCGGTGCCCGGGTCCGGGGCCTTCGCCGCGAGGAGGGCGAGTGCCTTGGCGTACCCGGCGAGGTACAGGGCGTCCTGCTCGATGTAGAAGCGGAACGCGTCGAGCGGCAGCGTCCCGTCGCCGAGGCGGCGCAGGAACTCGAGGTCGTCGATGGACTCGCGCAGGACCTTGGTCCGGTCCCACAGCAGATCGGTGAAGCGGTCGGTCCCTGCCGGGACCGACGCGCGGGCAGGCATGGTCATGCCAGGACATCCCTTCGTCAGCATTACCTGATCAGGTTCGACGGGTGTGATCTCAGCCCCGCGCATGTGCGGAGCACCCCGTGTCTACGGAGCCGACGATAGCACTCGGCGCAGACTGCCTCCGTCGCCCGGGTCGGCGGGGTCCGCATGCAACCTGTCTGTTGTTGGTACCTTGGCCCCAGACCGTTCGTTCGGGAGGGACCGTGGACGCCGAGACGCTCATCGTCGGCTGCAAGTACGGCGACGTACGCGGCTACCGCGACGGCTCCGTCTACACGTGGAAGGGCGTCCCGTACGCCGCGCCGACGTCCGGTGACCTCCGGTTCCGCGCCCCCGAACCGCCGGAGCCGTGGACCGACGTGCTCGACGCGCGGCGCTTCGGGCCCATCGCGCCGCAGGGACGCAACAACCCGATCCCCATCGATCCGGGGCTGACGATCGGTGAGGACTGCCTCTCGCTGAACATCTGGGCGCCGGAGCCGGACGGGGAGCCGCGGCCGGTGATGGTGTGGATCCACGGCGGTGCCTACGTCCTCGGCTACTCGGGGCAGCGGATCTACGACGGACGGTTGCTCGCCGAGCGCGGCGACGTCGTCGTGGTGACGGTCAACTATCGGCTCGGTGCGCTCGGCTTCCTCGACTTCTCGTCGTTCTCCACCGCCGGAACTACCTTCGAATCCAATGTGGGACTGCGGGATCAGATCGCCGCCCTCGAGTGGGTACGCGACTGCATCTCCGCGTTCGGGGGCGACCCCGACCGGGTCACCGTGTTCGGCGAGTCGTCGGGCGGTGGGTCGCTGACCACCCTGATGACCGTGCCCCGCGCGGAGGGGCTGTTCCACCGGGCCATCGCGCAGAGTCCGCCGGCGACGTCGGCGTACGGGTCCGAGCGGGCCGCCCGGGTCGCCGAGCGGTTCCTCGAGATCCTCGACCTCACCCCGGCGCGGGTGTGGGCGCTGCGGGACATGCCGCACGAGACGCTGACCGACGCGGGCGACGTGCTCGTCGGGGAGATTCCCACGAAGTTCCCCGGCACGCTCGCGATGGCGCCCGTGGTCGACCGCGACCTGGTGCCGAAGTACCCGGTGGCGGCGTTCCAGAAGGGGCTCGCGCACCGGATCCCCCTGATCATCGGCTCCAACAAGGACGAGCCGTCGATCTTCCGCTTCATGAAGTCCCCGTTGATGCCGGTGAGCGATGCCTCCGTGCAGGCGATGCTCGACGCGCTCGCCGAGGATCACCCGGAATTGCCGCCGGACCGCATCGCGGAGATCATCTCCGCGTATCCGGATGTCACGAAAACGTCGGGGGCAATGGCTCTTTCGCGCGACGCCGGGTTCCGGATGCCGGTGGTGTGGATCGCCGACGCGCACAGCGCCCACTCGCCGACGTGGGTGTACCGGTTCGACCATGCGACCCCGATGCTCAAGGCGGCGCGGATCGGTGCCGGTCACGCCACCGAACTGCCGTACGTCTTCGGCAATTTCGGGACGCTCGATCGTGACCCTACGTTCTGGCTCGGTGGCCGCAAGGCTGCGACGACGATCTCGGGCCGGATCCAGCGTCGCTGGCTCGCCTTCGCGCACCACGGCGTGCCGGCCGCCCTGGACGGATCCCGGCACTGGGCGCCGTACGACACCGACAAGCGCATGACCCTGCTGATCGACAACACCGACACCCTCGTCCCGGACCCCGACAAGGTGCTGCGTGAGGTGTGGGGCGACCAGGTGATGGGCTTCAGCTGACCACTCCGGGTGGCCGAATGTCACATTCCGTCGGTCTGACCGATGGAATGTGACATTCGGCCGCAAAGGGAACTGGTCTTACCACTTGACCTCTGTCCGGACGGTGGCCTACGGTCGGGTCGTGATGTTCGAGCCGATCACCCGCAAGTCCGCCTCCGGTGAGGTGTACGACCAGATCGCCGCCCGCGTGCTCGGCGGCGATCTCGCCGCCGGGGCGTCGTTGCCGAGTGAGCGCCACCTCGCCGAGGCCTTCGGAGTGTCGAGGCCCGCTGTCCGCGAAGCTATTTCCCGGCTCGCACACGCCGGCCTGGTGGAGGTGCGTCAAGGGGAGGCCACCTCGGTACGGGACTTCCGCACCCAGGCCGGGCCGGAACTGCTCCCGCGACTGCTCGTGCGCGACGGGCGACCCGACTGGGACGTCGTCCGCAGCGTCCTCGAAGCCCGGCAACTCATCGGCCGCCAGGTCGCCCGGCTCGCGGCCGCCCGCGCGACCGAAGAGACGGAACTCCGACTGCGCGAGTCCGTGGCACGTCTCGCCGCGGGGGACGACCCCGTCGCATTGCAGGTCGCCGCCCTCGGATTCTGGGAACACGTCGTCGACGCCGCCGACTCCCTCGCGTTCCGGCTGATCTTCAACAGCCTGCGCAACGCGTACGAGCCGGCCATGACCGCGATGGCCGGGGTGCTGATCGCCGAGGTCGGACGCGCCGACCTCTACGAACGGCTCGCCGGCGCCATCGTCGCGCGCGACCAGGACGGCGCCGAACGCAGTGCCGGCGAACTGCTCGACCTGGGCACGTCGGCCCTGACCACCGCCATCGAGCACGCCGAACACGGAGATGCGAGGAACCGGACATGAGCACGAATCGGACCGAAGGGCGGGGCCGTCGCGCCTCGATGGGCCTGCGGGACGCCGCCGCCGAGTTCGTGCGGCACCCGTCGCCGTGGATGATCGGCGCAATGCTCGCCGCCGCGGTCGTCGCACGGGTCCTCGTCGGCGACTGGCAGGTCACGGACGCGTTGGTCCCACTGGTCGCCCTGCTGGTGTTCCCGCTGGTGGAGTGGGTCATCCACGTCGGCATCCTGCACTGGCGGCCACGCCGGGTCGGTCGGCTGACGCTCGATTCGCTGCTGGCCCGCAAGCACCGCGAACACCACAGCGACCCGCGCGACGTGCCGCTGGTCTTCATCCCCTGGCAGACCCTGGCGTGGCTGTTGCCGGTGCTCGTCCTCGTCGCGTGGCTCGTCTTCCCCAGGCCCGGACTGGGACTGACGTTCCTCGTGACCCTCGGTGTCCTGGGCTCGATCTACGAGTGGACGCACTACCTCATCCACACGGACTACCGACCCGGCTCGCGGCCCTACCGCGCGGTGTGGCGTCATCATCGGCACCACCATTTCAAGAACGAGCACTACTGGTTCACCGTCACCACCGCCGGCACCGCCGACCGGATTCTCGGCACCGAACCGGACCCGGCGACGGTCGAGACCTCGCCGACCGCCCGGAACCTGCACGCGACCCGGTGATCCGGTGCCCGAACCGCGCTCGCGGGGAGGTCGCCGGCGAGCGGCGGTGGCCTTGCGATGCCGTCGCCGAAACCGTGCACCGGGTAGCATCTCCGGAACCAGCATCCAGACCAGGGAGGGGCTGTGGCGACTGACTTCTCCGTCGGCGACCATGTCCGATGGAACTCCGAAGCCGGATACGTCGAGGGCGTCATCGTCAAGAAGCACACCGAGGACGTGGAGTTCAAAGGACGTACTCGGCGGTGCTCCGAAAGTCACCCTCAGTACGAGATCAAGAGCGACAAGACCGATCACATCGCGATGCACAAGGGCGACGCGCTGACCAAGCTGTAGCGCCCGAGTCTCGATGGTCACTCGCATCCCGATGGTCGGTCACTCGAGACGAGATGAGCATCATCGACGGTGAGCAGCCTGTCGAAGGTGGCGACAGCGCGGTGCCGAGCTTGCTCGCTGCGGCGCCTACTGCGACAGTCGTGCGCCGCCGGGAGTGGTGGCAAAGACGTGGACGTGCGACGGGTCGATGCGCACGTGCACGACCTGCCCCTTCGCCGGTGGGTTTCGCCAGTCGACCCTGGCCACAATCGGTTCGTGCCGTGCGCCCACCCGGATGCGCCCGAAGACGAACGCTTCCGAACCGAGTTCCTCGACCACGTCGATCTCGAGTTCGAGTCCGTCGTCGGCGAGTTCGACGTGCTCGGGCCGGATCCCGAACACCACCTCACGTCCGGCCGCCGACAGCGTGGCCCGCGGCACCGGAATCACCTGATCGCCGAAGCTGATCCCCCCGTCGGTGACGGGCACGGTGAACAGGTTCATCGAGGGCGAGCCCATGAAACCGGCAACGAAGACGTTTGTCGGCCGCCGGTACAACTCGCGCGGGCTCGCGCACTGCTGCAGGACGCCGCCCCGGAGCACCGCGACCCGGTCGCCCATCGTCATCGCCTCGACCTGGTCGTGCGTGACGTAGACGGTCGTCGTGCCCAGCTGGCGCTGCAACTTGGCGATCTGCGTCCGGGTCTGCACCCGCAGCTTCGCGTCGAGATTCGACAGCGGCTCGTCCATGAGGAACACCTGCGGCTGGCGGACGATGGCGCGGCCCATGGCAACTCGCTGCCGCTGGCCGCCCGACAACGCCTTCGGCTTACGGTCCAGATACGCGCCGAGGTCGAGCATGTCGGCGGCCTCGCTCACACGGCGTCGGATCTCGGCCTTGTGGGTACCGGCGAGTTTCAGTGCGAAGCCCATGTTCTCTGCGACGCTCATGTGCGGGTAGAGGGCGTAGTTCTGGAACACCATTGCGATGTCGCGTTCCTTGGGCTCGGCGTGCGTGACGTCGCGGCCGCCGATGGTGATGCGACCGCCGTCGACGTCCTCGAGACCGGCGAGCATGCGTAGCGAGGTCGACTTACCGCAACCGGACGGGCCGACCAGGACGAGGAATTCGCCGTCCTCGATGTGCAGGTCGAGCCGGTCCACCGCGGGGCTGTCCGAACCGGGGAACAGCCGGGTCGCGTGGTCGTACGTGATGGTTGCCATGAGAAAAGTGAGTCCCTCCACCGGCAGGAACGTGCCGGACGATCCGAGTGAGTGAGGTGAGTGGTGCGGGTGGTGTCAGTGCGTGGTTGTCGAACTGGCGGTGTCGATGAGCGGCACGCGGCTCGAGGACGAGATGGTGCCGAATTGCGGTCCGTGGCCGTTGTCGAAGCCCCACGTCGTCCAGGTGCCGTCTCGTGTCCGCCGCATCTGCACCGCGTACAGGTCGGTGGTGTCGACGTTCGCCGCCTCGGTGATCTTCCACGGCCCGAGCAGGGACTGCCCTTCGGCGATCCAGGTCCCGGACTGGTGTTCGGCGTGAACGCTGGTGTTCTTGGGTGCGCAGGAGAACACCAGGATCGGTTTCCCGTCGACGACGTGCGTTTGCAGGACTTCCATCTCGCCGAATCCGGCGGGCGTCGAGAGTGGGGGTCGGACGTGCCAGCTGCTCAGGTCCTCGCTGGTGGCGTGGCCGACGACGGCGCGGCCCTCGGGATCGCCGGAGTTGGCGCGGGCGGTGATCAGCATGTGCCACCAACCGGCGTGTTCGAAGACGTAGGGGTCGCGCCAGGCCTCGTCCGGCCAGCTTCCCTCGCCGAGGCGTTCGTACCAGCGGCCGTCGGCCTCGAGGACGAGGTCGGGGTCCTTGGTCCAGGTGAGCAGGTCCGAGGAGGTGGCGCGGCCGATGCGTTGTGTGAGGCCGTTCTCGGCCCGGCTGACGCCGGTGTAGAACATGCTCCAGAGTCCGTCGGTGTCGCGGACGACGGAGCCGGTCCAGGTCGCGAGGTCGTCGAAAGCGGGGGCGTCGGAGGGCGCCAACGCGTCGGCGGTCAGGGTCCATTGCGCGCCGTCCCGTGACGTCGCGTGTCCGATGGTGGCACGGTAGTGGCGGCGTTCGCGGTCCTGCAGGGCGCGCGAGGCGCGGAGGAAGAACAGGTGGTAGTCGGTGCCGTCGTCGGCCATCCAACTGTCCCAGACCCAGTGGTCGGGAAGGGCGAGTCGCATCATGTCTCCTGGGGATGTTCGGCCGCCGGGCGGTCGTGTTCTCGGCGCGAAGGGCCGTCCGAGGTCGCCGCAGGCGGGCGCCTCCGGTCCGGTGCCGGGCCGGTGCTGGCGCGGACGGTGAGTGTGACCGGGGCCGTGACGGAGGTGGGTACGCCACCGTCCGCAGTGGGGCCGGGATTCAGCGTGTCCAAGACCAGGCGGGCGGCGATCTCGCCCTGCTCGCGGACGGATTGGTGCACCGTGGTCAGGTCGGTGAGTGCGGCGAGGGGATGATCGTCGATTCCGACCACGGAGACGTCGTCGGGTATCCGCAGGCCCCTGCGGCGCAGGGTTCTGATCGCGCCGAGGGCGAGTTCGTCGCTGTGCGCGAACACAGCCGTGGGGGCGTGCTCCGGGTTCGCGTCGAGAATGTCGGCCATCGCCGAGGCGGCGTGGAGGCCGCCCCAGTCGACGTCGCGGATGAGAGTGTGATCGACCGCGATCCCGGCTTCGGTCAGGGCATCGACGTACGCCGCCGAGCGGCCGGAGCGGGCCGGCCAGCCGGGCTGGTCCGGGTCGTGGGCGGCGATCATGGCGATACGCCGGTGGCCCAGTTCCAGAAGGTGATCGACGGCCAGGCGGCCCGCGCGGTAGTCGTCGATGCACACGTAGGGGTAGTCGGCGTTCTGGCCGCCGGCGGCGATGATGCTGACGCCCATCAACGCGAGTCGTTCCTGTTCGTGCTGGTCGACCGGGAATGCGACCACCACGACGGCGTCGACCTTTCGTCGGGCGGGCAGCCGGGTGAAGAAGTCGTGGCGGTCGTCGGCGTCGCCGACCTGGTACAGCAACAGGTCGAAGTGGGCCGCGGAGAGTACCGTCTCGATGCCGCTCACCATCTCACCGAAGAACCAGCGCTCGAGGTGGGGGACCGCCAGCGCCACCCGTCGGGTCGGGCCGCCGGCGAGGCGGACCGCATCCGGGGAGACGACGTAGTCGAGACGGCGGGCGGTGGCGAGGACCTTCGCCTTCGTCGCCGCCGAGACGCCGTACGAGTCGTTGAGGGCGCGTGAGGCCGTGGTCAGCGAAACCCCGGCCTCCCGGGCGACGTCGCTGAGGCTCAACGAAGCAGGTCGATTGGACACAAGCCCGATGGTAGACCGATCTCCCTTGATTTCGGAAGCGCTTCCGACATACGCTTCGGAAGCGCTTCCGAAATGTGATGCGCATCTCAATGCGGAGGAGTTATGAACTCACACCACTCGACCCCGGCCCGGTGGGCGCGCAGATTCGCAGCCCTCGCCGGCGCCGCGGTCCTGCCGACGGTGGTGGCGTGCGCGCCGCCGGGCAGCGGCAACACCGCGACCGTACCGACTGATCCGGGGCCAGTGAGCATCGATCTCGGCACCGATCCGATCGAGTTGACCCTGTACGACGGTGCAGGGTTGAAGAAGATCGACGAGGCTCTGATCGCGGCGTTCACCGAGCGCCATCCGAACGTGACCATCACCCCGCGCTACGACCCCGACGACGTGCAGGCCGTCAACGCCCCCGGGTGCTCGCGTCGGAGAATCCGCCGGACATCGCGCGGATCATCGCACTGCCCGCCGCGGTAGCCAACCGCCAGCTCACGGAACTCGATCCGTGGGCCGACGCCTACGGCTGGAACGCGCTACCGCCGGGACAGATGGCCATGTACCGGGTCGATGCGAACGGGGTCCGCGGCACCGGCCCGCAATACACGATGGCCAGTGGGTTCACAGTAACCGGCTTCTACTACAACAAGGAGCTCGCCGACCGGATCGGGATGGCCGAGCCTCCCGCTACCGTCGCGGAGTTCGAACAGACCCTGGCGTCGGCGAAAGCTGCCGGACTCGTCCCGATCATGGCCGGCAACAAGAGCTCGCAGGTCACCTTCCTGGTCCAGATGATGCTGAACACCGCCCTCGGCCCGGAAGCGGTCGACGACTGGGTCTTCAACGCGCCCGGCGCCACCCTCGACACTCCCGCCGGGGTCGACGCGGCCGCGGTGGTGGCCGACTGGGCAGCGAAGGGCTACCTCCCCGCGGACACCAACGGCACCGACGCCACCGCCGCCGCCGGGCGGTTCGCCGCGGGCGAGGCCCTGTTCTATGTCTCCGGGAACTGGGATGCCGCGACCCTGCAGGCCAAGATGGGCGAGAACGTCGGCTTCACCCTTCCGCCCGTGCCCGCCGGGTCACCCGTGGCGGCCATGTCCGACCCGGTGTCGAACTTCGCGATTCCCTCGGGCTCGGACGACAAGAACGCCGCCGCGGCCTTCCTGGACTTCCTCCGCTCCGACGCCGGCCGGCAGGTCGTGGTCGACGCCGGCTTCGCCCCGTCCGGTACCGGCCCGGTCCCGGCCACCGCACCCGGATCGCTGGGCGCCGAGATCCAGGCGGCCTTCGACGAACTGGTCGCCGCCGACGGCCAGGTCCAATTCGTGCAGAACGCCACCAACGGCATGTCCGGCACCTGGCTGCCGCAGGTCCAGATGCTCGTCGCCGGCCGCACCACACCCGGCGAGATGATGGCCGCCGTCCAATCCGCATACGAGCAGGACCTGCTGAGATGACCTCTACCGCACACGCCCCCCAGGCATCCCCCACGCAGGCGTTTCCGC
This sequence comes from Rhodococcus indonesiensis, assembly GCF_047782815.1. Classification (NCBI taxonomy): domain Bacteria; kingdom Bacillati; phylum Actinomycetota; class Actinomycetes; order Mycobacteriales; family Nocardiaceae; genus Rhodococcus; species Rhodococcus indonesiensis. The sequence continues at coordinate 1,896,747 of NZ_CP180630.1, forward strand.
ATCGCGCCGCTACCCGGCCGGGGCGGGGCCGCCGCGCCAGGCGAGCCCTGACCGGGTGGCTGTTCGTCCTGCCCGCCGCGGCGATGTACACCGTCTTCGTCCTCCGGCCGCTGCTGGCCACCCTCTGGTACTCCCTCTACAACTGGGACGGCATCTCCGTCGGCAGCTGGGTGGGGCTCGGCAACTACCGCCGCGTGCTCACCGACCCGCAGTTGCTGTCCTCGATCGGGCACGCGTTCTTCCTCATCTTGTTCTTCACCGTTCTTCCGGTGATCGGCGGCCTTCTCGTCGCCGCCATGCTCCAGGAGATCCGCATCCGCGGCCTCGGTACCCTCGCCCGCACGTTGCTGTTCCTGCCGCAGATCATTCCCGGCGCGGCCGCGGCGGTCGCCTGGGTGTGGATGTTCTCGACCGACGGCACCGTGAACCAACTGCTCTCGGCCGTCGGCCTGGGTGGGCTCACCCGCTCCTGGCTCGGCGACTTCGACTGGGCCCTGCCCGCCGTCGGTGTCATCGGCACGTGGCTCGGCCTCGGATTCTGCACCATCCTGCTGATGGCCGGCATCGGGAAGATCGACGTCTCGATCTACGAGGCCGCCCGGCTCGACGGCGCCGGCTTCTTCAGCACCTTCCGGTGCGTCACCGTTCCCGCCCTGCGGGCCGAGATCGGGGTCTGCGTCACCGTCACCATCATCGCCGCCCTGGCCAGCTTCGACATCGTGTTCATGTCGACCCAGGGCGGACCCGGCTACGCGACCACCGTGCCCGGCGTCCAGATCTACCAACTCGGCTTCACCGAATCCCGGGTCGGTCTCGCCAGCGCCCTCGCTGTCGTCCTCACCGTCCTGATCCTGCTGGTCGTCCTGCCGATCCAGCGCTTCTTCAGAGAGACTTGATCATGAAAACCTCGGTTCGCCAACGAATTCCCGGACTCGTCCTGCTGCTCGGCACCATGATCTTCTCGATCCTGCCGCTGCTGAGCATGTTGTCGGCGGCACTTCAGCCGCAGGGCACCGTCCCGCTTGGGCTGTCATGGCCGTCGAACCCGCAGTGGCACAACTTCGTCGACGCCTGGCGCGTCGCGGAGGTGACACCGCTGATGGTCTCGAGCATCATCCTCGTCGCCGGCGTCGTTCCGGTCGCAGCGCTGTTCGCCGCGATGGCCGGCTACGGGCTCGGGCAGTTGCACGTGCCCGGAGGCACCGTCGTCTTCCTGCTCCTGCTCCTGGGATTGACCCTCCCGAAGGAAGCGACGATCGTGCCGCTCTACTACCAGCTGCGCGAGATGAACCTGCTCGACACCCGCCTCGGGCTCATCCTGGTCCTCATCGGCACGTTCACGCCCTTCGCCGTCTTCTGGATGCGAGCCCACTTCTTGTCCATGCCGAAAGAGCTCACCGAGGCTGCGGCCCTGGACGGGGCGGGCCCCTGGCAGGCCTTCCGTCACATACAGATCCCGCTCGCGGTTCCGGCGCTGGCCTCGCTGTGCCTGCTGCTGTTCCTGTGGACCTGGAACACCTTCCTGCAGGCAATCGTCCTCATCGACGACCCCGGTAAGCGGACCATGGCGGGCGCACTGCAGAACTTCGTCGGCCAATACTCCACCGACGTCGTCCTTCTCAACGCCGGATCCCTGCTGATCATGGCACCGACCATCGTGGTGTTCCTGCTGTTCCAGCGCCACTTCGTCAAGGCGATGATCGCCGGCGCCGTCAAGGGCTGACCCGTGCCGCCCACACAACCCCGCCCACACCGTCCCCAGGGGGAGACCATGCCCACATCACGTCAGTGGTGGCACGACGCCGTCATCTACCAGGTGTATCTGCGCAGCTTCGCAGACGGCACCGGTGACGGCATCGGCGACCTCGCAGGGCTCGCCGAGCGCCTGCCGTATCTCGTCGACCTCGGCGTCGACGCCGTCTGGATCACCCCCTGGTATCCGTCCCCGATGGCGGACGGCGGCTACGACGTCGCCGACTTCCGCGACATCGATCCGCTCTTCGGCACTCTCGACGACGCGGACACCCTGCTGGCCGCCGCCCACGCCGCCGGACTCCGCGTCATCATCGACCTGCCCGCCAACCACACCTCCGACAGCCACCCCTGGTTTCGGGAGGCCTTGCGCAGCGCCCCCGGTTCGCGAGAGCGCGCCAGGTACTTCTTCCGCCCCGGCCGCGGTGACACGGGCGAACTTCCGCCGAACGACTGGATCAGCGCCTTCGGCGGGCCGGCCTGGACCCGCACCACCCGAGACGACGGACAGGCGGGCCAGTGGTATCTGCACCTGTTCGCACCCGAACAACCCGACCTCGACTGGACCAACCCCGAGGTCCGCACCGAATTCGCCGACGTTCTGCGCTTCTGGTTCGATCGCGGCGTCGACGGCATACGCATCGACGCCGTGTCGGCAATGGCCAAGGTTCCCGGACTGCCGGATGCCGGCCACGCACCGGGAGCCCGGTTCGAATCGAGCACGTGGGTCGACAATCCGCACTGGGATGTCGACGAACTTCACGACATCCTGCGCGAGTTTCGCGCCATCGCCGACGAATACGGCCCCGATCGCATGTTCGTCGCCGAGGCGATCGTCCGCAGCCCCGAGCGCCTGGCCCGCTATGTGCGCCCCGGCGAGTTGCACACCGCCTTCAACTTCGACTTCCCGAGAGCCGGCTGGGATCCGACAGCGCTGCGCGAGGCCATCGACCGCAGCCGCGAGGCCCTCCGCGAGGTCGGTGCGCCGACCACCTGGGTGCTTTCGAGCCACGACGAAACCCGGCACCTCACCCGATTCGGGCGCGCCGAAACCAGCACCCTGCCGATGACCCTGACCGCCGCCACCGACTCCGATCTCACCCTCGGCACCCGGCGCGCGCGCGCCGCGGTCCTGCTCATGCTCGGTCTGCCGGGCGGTGCCTACCTCTACCAGGGCGAGGAGCTCGGCCTCGAGGAGGTCACCGACCTCCCTACGGAACTGCTGCAGGACCCGACCTGGGAACGGTCCGGGCACACCATCCGTGGCCGCGACGGATGCCGGGTCCCGCTGCCCTGGAGCGGCGACCACCCACCCTTCGGATTCGCCACCGACGACGTCCGGCCGTGGCTACCCCAACCCGCCAGCTGGAAGTCGAAGACCGTCGTCGCCTTGTCCGACGCCCCCGATTCGATGCTCACCCTCTACCGCACCGCACTCCGGCTCCGACGCACACTGCCCGCCCTGCGCGACGACTCCTTCTCCTGGCAGCCGTCGCCCCCCGATACCCTCGCCTTCGACCGCGGGACGGCGTTCCGGTGCGTTGTGAATCTGTCCCACCACCCGATTGCGATCGACCCGGACACAACCGTCCTGCTCGCCTCCACCGACCTGAACGATGCACGTTCTCTGCCACCGGACACCGCCGCCTGGTTGCGCACCAGCCGGTAGGGCGGTGGCGCACTCACTCCACCCCGTCCCCGCTCGATCGGCCCGGCTCCGGCGTCCCGCCCACAGCGACGGCACCCTCAACGCTTCTCCGGACGCCGTGACCTGCGCTGCGCCGTGACGTTCTCGGCGGCGCCGATGGTGGGGGCGAGCCGCCACAATCCGGCTGCGGCGAGAAGGTGCCACAGTGCGTGGCCCTGAAGCGCACTGCTCGGCCGGCAGAGCGATGTCCGGTCGCCGAGGGTGCCGAGCAAGGCACCCGACGCGAGAAGAAGTGCCGCGACGATCGTCGACCGTCGCAGGTGCGGGCGGATGCGGGCGCGGTCGAGGGCCAGTCCGACGGCGACGACGGCCAGCAATGCCTGTACGACGGTGGAGACCGACGGCCCGGCGGCCACGACGGGAACCATCAGGAACGGAACGACGCGCCACCGCCACGGTGACAGCCGAGTGCCGAACCGGTCCGAAGCGGCGTCTACGGCGACGAAGGCGAGCAGCGTCGCGAGAGGGAGGTCGTGTGCGTACGCCTGCCACGGCGGGTTCGGTCCGTGCGCGACGAGCGACCCGGCGCCGACCGCGACGACGAGCAGACCGTAGGTGACGCTCGCCGTGTCCCGGCGCGCGAGGACCGCGACACCGGCCACTACGAAGGCCAGGCTGCTGACGGTGGCCGCGGGCTGGCCGACGAGGCCTGTGCCTCGATACAGCTCGCAGGCGTTCGCCAGCATCATGGCTCGAGATTAGCCGCTGCAGGCCGGTCGCAGATGTGCGCCGCGGAACCGGGGATGGGATGCCGCCACCGGTGAAGGGAAGCGACGCGGTGCCCGTTTCGAGAGGGCTGCGCGGATCGGGCATGTCCGCGCGGCAGACGGTCGCTCGGACATACAGCCCGCATGCAGCCGGTGAACGAGACGGACCGGGTCTCGGATGAGTAAACGGCATGTCCGCCAGCGCGAGTCGGAGTTGAATGGATACCCCAGGGGTAGTGGAACTCGACACCAACCAATCCGAAGTCATGGTTCACCGTCGCCCGTCCCGGTTGCGACCTGTGCGGGCGGCGCAGCGGTTCGGGGTGCACGATGAGCGAAGCAGTGACAGAGCTCCGGGGGAGAGGGCGCGAGCCTGTCGAGCCCCGATGGGAACCCTCCCTACTCGACGACGAGACTCCTGGCGACGGTGTGCCGCTCCGGCGTCTGCTCGCGGTGGCCACGTTGACCCGAGCGCAGGCTGCACTGCTCGTCGACGATCTGATCTGCCGGCTCGAACGCCGTCGGCACCGCTGTCCGAGCCGGCTGCGGGACGACGCGGTGACGGTGTCCGAGACCGGACGGCTCACGATCGCATGGAACGAGAGCGCGACGGACGGGCACGCAGCGGACGAGTCGGCGGCGAGACTGCTCCGCGGCATCGTGACGAGCTGCCGCTGTCCGGAGTGGGCCGAACAGGTGAACGAATCGATCGACGAAGCAACAGATCTCGCGGACCTGATGCACCGGGTCCGGCACACGATCGCAGCGGGCCGCGACCCGGCCGAGGAGTCCCGGGTGCGGAGCCAGCTCGCCGCACTCGTCGCGGTGATGACGGAACGTCCCTTTCCGGACGGCCCGGCGGTGGCGCGGGCGGACGCGCCGCGGAGTCCGGACCGAGGGGCCGGAACGTCTCTCGCCCCGGCCGGCTGGTATCCGCCGGTGCGCAGTGGGTGGCATCGCCGGCGGAGACGACCGTCGCGACGGCAGGGGGTGCTCGGCCTCGTCGCGATCCTGATTCTCGTCGGGACGCTGTGGGTGGCGCCGCGGGCGTGGGAGGAGTTGCGCCGCGGCTGGGACGCCGTCCTGAACCCGGTGGATACGGGGGAGCCGAACCGGATCGAGCCGGTCTCGCCTCCGCCGCCCGAACCTGAGGGCGGTCAGGACGGGTCGGCAGTGGGCGCGGGCACGACGGCGCCCGGGCCGGTCCAGGTCGGCGCCCCGGCAAGCGCGGGTCCGATCAAGCTGGTCACCGCCACCTTCGCCAACGGTGGATGCGCGCCCGGACGCATGTGCGCCGTCCGGGTGGACGTACACCTCGACTCCACGGCAAGTGCCGGCACCGTGACCTGGGCGCTGAACGTCTACGACAGATGTTCCGGCGCGGTCGGCACGAGCGCCGAGGTCTCGCTGGCCGCCCAGCCGGGCGAGGAGGAGGTGTACGGAATCAGCTGGGCGGATCTGCCACCCGGTAGGGCGCTGGCTGTCGCCGCGGTGACCAGCGCCCCGGCGGCAGCCGCCTCGGAGCCACTGTCGGTGCCCGCCGAGAACGCGACCTGCTGAGACGGCGAGGAGGGGACATGGCCGAGCGCCGGCGGGAATCCGATCCCTGGATCGTCACCGCGGCCGTGGTACTCGTGGTGCTCGGTCTGCTGAATCTCACCGCGATCGGGATGACGTCGAATGCCGTTCGGCACGCATTGTTCGCGGCAGTCGGTCTCGTCCTGATGCGCGTCGTTTCCCGCCTGCGGGCGACTGATCTGCGGGCATTCGGATGGGCGGTGCTCGCCGCGGCGACCGTGCTGTTGGCCGCCGTGCCGCTCGCCGGCGTCGCGACCAAAGGCGCTCAACGCTGGCTGGACTTCGGCGTGTTCACCGTCCAGCCCGCCGAACTCGCCAAACTCGCTGTCGTGCTGGTCCCGGCCGGCATATTGGCCGGTGGCTTCACCCTCGGCCGGTTCGCGGCAGCCCTGACGGCCACCGGGGTACCGATTGCGCTCGTCGCGCTGCAACCGGACCTGTCGACTGCCCTGGTGCTCGTCGCGACGGTCATGGTCATGCTCATCCTGGCCAGGGTGCCGCTGCTGCCCCTGCTTCCGTTGTTCGCGGTGGGAGTCGCGTCGCTGCCGCTCGCCGTTCTCGTCCTCCGCCCCTATCAACTCGAACGCGTGCACGTGTTCCTGTCGAGCAACGTCGACCCGAGTGGGGCGGGTTGGGCCGCGCTGCAGGCGGATATCGCCATCGGCAGCGGCGGATGGTGGGGTCTGGCGCGAGACCCCCTCTACGAGGTGAGAGCCGACTATCTCCCCGAATCGGAACACGATCTCGCCTTCGCGAGCGTCGTGTACGGATGGGGACTGTTCGCCGGCCTGGCAGTCGTGGTCGCCACCACGGTGATCGTGTGGCGGGCGGTGCTCGCCGCCCGCACCGCCCGGACCCGCGAGGCGGCGCTGGTCGCGGCGGGAATCGGCGCGACGTTCGGGATCCACGCCCTGGTATCGATCGGTGCGAGTCTGTCCCTGATCCCGCACACCGGCATGCCGATTCCGCTGTTCAGCTACGGGGGAACGGCCGCCCTCGTCGCATTCGTTGCTGTCGGACTGGTACTCGCGGTGCGCAGAGACGGCGTCGCGCGGCCGCTCTGGCGTCCGGAACCGAGACGGCGCCGCCGCCTACGAGGGGTGTCGGCAGGGGCGGTCGGGCTGACAGCCGCGCTCGTCGCGATGTCGATGGTCACCTGGCAGCTGCAACACGTCCGCGGTGCGGAGCTCCGCACCGCGGGTGAGGCGCAGATGATGCGCTGTATCCGGCTGCCCGCCGAGCGCGGTCTCATCGTCGACCGCAACGGCGTGCCGCTCGCGCTGAACGCCGCCGAGTACGCCGTTGCCGTCCTGCCCCAGGTGTTCGGCGAGAACGATCCGGGCTCGCGCAGCCGACTCGCGGCGCTGATCGGCCTCTCCCCGGACGAACTGGCCGAGGTGATGAGTGGACGTTCCGAAGGGGAACCGCAGGTCCTCGTCGGCAGGGTCGCACCCGAACAGGCTCGGCAGGTCGTGAACGAACGTTTTCCCGGGGTCCTCGTCGCTCCGTCCGGCCGCAGGACCTACCCGTACGGGGCGATGCTCGCGTCGGTACTCGGCCATGTCGGGGTCGCCGATCAGCAGGACATGGAGCGCTGGCCGCATCTGGCGCTCGGATCACGGGTCGGCAAGGCCGGAATCGAGAAGCAGTACGACGCGTTGCTGCGCGGCACCGACGGCAGGCAGTGCATGTACGTCGATCCGACCGGACGTCCGGTCGCCCCCGGCACGCGGGTGGATCCGATACGGGGACACGACCTGCGGTTGCACCTCGACATCGGCCTGCAGGACCTGGCGACCACTGCGTTGACCGGAGCCGTCCGCACCAGCGGCGGCGACCTGGGGGCCGCGATCGTGATGGACGCCCGCACCGGAGCGGTACGGGCCATGGCCAGCGTGCCCGGATTCGACAACAACGCCTACGGCCCGCCGGCCGACCTCGTCGCCCTCGCGGCGCAGGCCCAGTCGTCCGGGCCGGGGGCGATGGTCAACCACGTCGCCCAGACCGCCGCACCGCCCGGGTCGACGTTCAAGATCGTCACCGCCGCCGCGAACGCCGAGAACCCGGTTCTGGCACCGGAGACCGTGATCGCCACGGGCGCGGCCTACACCTACGGTGGGCACACCTTCCGGAACTGGCAGCCCATGGGGCCGCACGACCTGCTGCAGGCCATCCAGTGGTCCGACAACGTCTACTTCTACCGCCTGGCCGAACTCCTCGGGCCCGAGCGGATCGCCGCGGTCGCCGAGCAACTCGGCGTGGGGCAGCGATCGGGAATCGACCTGCCGGGCGAGGCCGAAGGGTTCCTCGGCACGCCGGAGTCGGTGGCACGTATCGGCGCCACCTGGTATCCGGGCTCGACGCTGCTGATGGGCATCGGCCAGGGCACCGTCAGCGCGACCCCGCTGCAGGTGGCGTGCTGGACGACGGGCATCGCCACCGGTGCGATGGTCACCCCTCGGCTCGCAGCGGCGTACGGGTCGGAGGACGACATTCCGATTCCCACGGCGGAGCCGCGCCGGCTGCCCTTCGCCGACCACCTCGATCCCGTACGGGCGGGGATGCGGGCGTCGGCGTCGGCCGGTACGGCCGGGCAGCTGGCCGATCTGCCGGTGCAGGCGGGCGCCAAGACCGGCACGGCGGAGGACCCGTCCGCGCCCGGGAAGGGTCTGAACGCCTGGTTCTCCGCGGTCGCACCCATGGACGCACCCGAGATCGTGGTGTCGGTGCTGGTCCGCGGCGGCGGGTTCGGGTCGGCGACCGCCGGGCCGGTGGTCGAGAAACTCCTCCGGTGGTACTTTCCGTCACCTCCGGTCCCGGAGCCGAACCGGTGATCAGCTGCTGTACGCCGCCACCACCTCGGGGTGCTCCAGGCAGGCCTTGGCGCCTTCCGCGACACAGGTGAGGGGACGTTCCGCGGTCTTCACCGGGAATCCGAAGGACTCCTCGAGCAGCTGCGACAGACCGCGCAGCATCGCCCCGCCACCGATGGCGAGCAGCCCCTCCGACATCACGTCGCCGATGGCCTGGGCGGGGAGGTCCTCGAGGCAATCGGTCAGGGTCTGCACGATCCCCGTCGTCGTCGGCCGCAACGCCTCCACGATCTCCTCGATCTCGAGCGTGACCAGCCGGGCGCGGCCGGTGACGGCATCGCGTCCCTCGACGACGAGGGCCTGCCCGTCGGGCGTTCCGGGGGTGCCCACCTTCGCCCGCTCGGCGGTGAGCTCGCCGACGACGATCTTGTGCTCCGCGCGGAGGTACTGGTACAGCGCGGTGGTCAGTTCGTCCCCGGCGAGTCGGCAACTGCGATGGGAGAGAATGCCGCCGAAACAGATCGCGGTGACTTCCGAAGTGCCGCCGCCGATGTCCACGACGAGGTGGGCACGTGCTTCGAGCGGGTTGATCCCGCAGCCCAGGGCGCCGGCGACCGGCTCCGGTACCAGGCCGACCTTGCGAAGACCGGCCTCGTGCCCGACTTCGAGCACCGCGCGACGCTCGAGGGGCGTGGCCCCTGCGGGAACCGAGATCACGCCGTTCGGTCGTAGACCGTAGGACCTGTGCGGGGCGACCCGCTTGATGACGGCCGTGACGAAGGTGCGGGCCGACTCCAGATCCACGATCACGCCGTCGCGTATCGGGCGAACCGGGGTGATGCCGACCGGGGTGCGGCCGACCAGCTCACGCGCATCCTGACCGATCGCAAGCGCGCGATGCGGGTCCTTCTCGCGCACCAGCAGGAACGACGGCTCGTTGAAGACGACGCCGTCTTCGGGGGTGGCGACGACTGTGTTGGCAGTTCCGAGATCGATTCCGAGTCCACCCATGTCGGCCTCCGAAAGGGTTCGAACCGAGACCGTTTCGATGTTACGCAGCACCGGCTCCGCAGGGGCGGATATGACGAGTCACCGACGAGGCCGTTCGTTCGCCGCCGACCGTGTCCGAGCCCGACACCGCCGACGTCCGGAACACGCGTCCCGGGATCTGCTGCGGATCAGTTGCGGTATTCGGGGTTCGCGTCGAGGAACTTCGCGACGTACCAGCACGAGGCCGCGATCTTGCGGCCCTCCGAGCGGGTCTCGTCGAGGGCGTGGCGGACCACCTCGGCGGCGAATCCGTGGCCGCGGAACTGAGGCTGGGTGACGGTGTGGTCGAAGTCGCGCACCCCGTCCGAGTCGGTGTAGTCGGCGAACGCGGCGAGCGTGTCGCCGGTGTACAACGCGAACCTGGACTGGTCGGGGTGGTGTTCGATGCGGTGCTCGTCGTTGGTCACACCATCGACCCTACCGGCCTGCGCGGGGGCCGTGGGATCTGCCCGAGTCGGTAATGGGGCCGGCGTGGGATGCGATGTTCTCGTTGTGGACCTGTGTCGAGGGCGGGCCGGTGTGAGCGGTGACGTGGTGGTGACGCGATGCAGGCGACGGTGGAGACGGGGTCAGGCGGTGACCTGGCCGGCCGGGGGGTGCGCCGCGCGGACGGCGTCGACGAACGCGGTCTTGCGCGCCAGGTAGCGGTCGCGGAACTCGTCGAGATCGTCGGTCCCGTCGCTCGAGACGGCGGTGAGGTACCCGAAGAGGGCGACTGCGGCGGTGAGCACCGGCTCGGGGGCGGACAGCCGCATCTCGTTGACGATCGCGTCGAGGTCGACGATGCCGCGGGCGACGGAACGCAGATGCAGATCGTCGGACTGCAGGGCTTCGGCGAGGTCGGCCTCGGCGAGAGCCGAGTGGTCCGCCTCGAACAGGTGGTTGTAGACGGTGTCGGCGGCATGCAGGAAGCGGACCTGCAACGCGCGATCGGCCGCCCGCAGGGGAGCGGCTGCTGCGACGGCCCGCCGCGACGGTCGCGCGCCGATCCGGGTGGCGAAGACGCCGAGCAGGACGCCGGCCACGAGTCCCACCGGTACGGCCCACCAGGGCGCCGCACCGCTCGTGAGCAGGTCGGTCAGGGTCTCCACCGTAGGAATGCTAACAGCGGAAGTCACATCAGTCGCACCAGTCACTCTGTTACCGAATCGTTCCGCCGGTGCGATCGGGTGGTTGTGGCAGGTCACTAACGTCAACGGTCGTTCGAAGGAGGTGCCGTATGACCGCATCCGTGCTGTCGGACGCACGACTCGTGCGCGCCCTGTCCGACGAATTCCTTTCGCGGCGGGTCGATTACAAGGCTCTGGAGAGCCTTCACCGCGGGAACGTGGCGGACTGGGCCGCGGCGGCGAGCCGGTTCGCGGCGCTGTCGGACGAGGAGGAACGGCAACTCGCCCTGCGCTGGGAGGGCAATCCCCGCGAACTGCTCGACATCCTGCTCGCACGCGCCGACGAGGTCACCGCCCGCCGGTGCCGCACGGCCTGGGTCTCCCTCGACCGGTTCGCGCCGTTCGTCCGCGCGAGCAGCGGCCCGTGAGCGGCGGCGCGCAGTCTCACGCCTCGTCCACGACGATCACCTGGTCGTCGTCGAGTGCCCGGAAGGGCAGCCGCTGCTGCGTGAGATATTCCAGCGTGCGCGCGACGCCCGCGTCGGCCAGGGCCGAGTCCCCGGCATGCGGGACGATCGCGTAGTCCACCCACCCCAGACCGTCCCAGCGGGCCGGAACCCCGCAGACGACGTCCACCTCGCCGGGATCGTCGGAGAATTCGAGGCCGCGCAGGGACGGCGTCACCAGGCAGGCCCCCGCGCTGTACCCCGCGTAGGCCAGCCGACCGGACCGGACCAGGTCCGTGAGGATCTCGTCGCCACCGCACAGCGCGAGCCGCATCCGCAGCACGAACGTGTTGCCGCCGCGCACCCACAGTGCCCCGAACCGCGACAGCACCGCCCGCAGCGACTCGGGCGAGCCGGCGTGGTCCCGCAGGTCCACCTCGACGGGTTCGTATCCCAGTGCGCGCAGCGGCGCGAGCTCGCTCGCCACCGCCGAGTCCCGGGCCCGGGACGGCCACGCGTCGGCCGCGTTGGCGATCACCGCGATCGGGCACGGGCCTCGGGTGACCCCGAGCAGCAACCCGGGATCCGCGCCGAACCGGTAGGACGACAGGAACAGCCGCACGGAGTCGCCGATCAGATGACGAAGGCGAGGTTGTCCACGATCCGCCGGCCGACCGTCGTGTCGCCGCCGAGGGTGATCTCGTCGAGGCGGTCGAACGCGTGCACGCGGCCGCCGGCGAGCCGCACGAACAGCCGCGAATCCATCGCCACGGTGCTCGTCGCCGGACCGGACAGGGCCGGCACGACCGAGGCCCGGCCATCCACCTCGACGTGAACGGTGCGGGCGAGGGGTCCGCTCAGCTCGAGCGTGATCCGTGCCCCGGCGGGAGCCTTACCGAGCTTGCCGACAGCGAACGCGAGGGCCCCGAAGATCTCCGCGGACGCGAGTTCGGCTCGCGCGCCGCCCTCGTCGCCCGGGACGCCGAGCGCGTCGCGGAGGTCGAGCTCGTGCATCCAGCAGTCGAAGATGCGGATCCGCATGAACCGGCCGTAGGTCGCCTGGCCCGCCGGCGTCATCGCCGGTGCCTCGAAGTCCTCCTGGGTCATGGCCGCGAGCTGCTCCCGGCGACGGGCGACGATCTCCCGGTAGCGGGCCAGCACCTCGTCACCCGGTGTGCCACGCAGGAACTCGATCCAGCGTTCGTTGAATGCGCCGATCTCGTTGCGGACATGGCCGAGGGCGTGCACGTCGATCGCGACGTGCGGCGTCTCGATGCCGGCGAGCATCGACTCGGTCCCGATCAGGTGCGCCGTGATGTCCTTGACCGTCCATCCGGGCAGGGTCGTGGGCGTGTACCAGGTGTCCCCGTGGACGTCGGCGAGCAACCCGTCGATGGCGGCGAACTGCTCGAGGAGCAGCGTGCGGATCGGTTCGACCGGAAACTCCGGCGCTCCGTCGGGGTCCGGCGTGGTGCTGCCAGGTGCCGAGCTGTTTCCGTGGGTCACAGTGCGTCCTCCGCTTCGAGACGGGCCAGGCCGGCGCGGATCGCCGCGCCGGTGGCCTCCGGGTCGTGGGGTCGGCGCCGCAGCAGTCCTGCCGCAAGGCGCAGCTTGTCGCCGCGCCGTCGCGGCAGCACGTGCAGATGCGCGTGGAAGACGGTCTGGAACGCGGACCGACCGTCGTTGAACACCAGGTTGGCACCGTCGGCGGCGAGATCCGAGCGTTGCACGCCCCGGGCGATGCGCTGCCCGGCGCGGAACAACGCGGCGCCGTGCCCGGGATCGAGATCGTCGAGCCGGGGTGCGTGAACCCGCGGCACCACCAGGGTGTGGCCCCGGGCGATGGGCCGGATGTCGAGAAAGGCCAGCACGTCGTCGTCCTCGTACACCCGCACGGCCGGGGCGTCGCCCCGGACTATGGCGCAGAACACGCAGGAGTTCACCCGCTCACTGTAGGCGTGGCGTCCGTTCCGCGGCGACCGCTGCGACGAGTTGCGGCAGGCCCACCGCCGCGGTGGTGCGCCACACCTCGTCCACCTGATCGGACAGGCCGGTCTGGTCGGGGTTGACCTCTACGACGGGGATGCCGTGCTGCCGAGCCAGCGAGGGCAGGCCGGCCGCGGGGTACACGATCCCCGACGTGCCCACCACGAACACCAGGTCGGCGGTGAGCACGGCTGCGGTGGCGGCCTCCCACGGCCCGGTCGGCAGGGGCTCGCCGAACCACACCACGCCGGGCCGCACGTCGCCGCCGCACGCGCCGCAGTCCGGCGGATCGAGGCGAGCGACCGGCTCGGCGGGGGCCTCCGGAAGGTCGGCGGGGGTGCCGCAGTCGGCGCACCGCGGCGAGAACAGGCTGCCGTGCAGGTGTGAGAGCACGGGACTGCCGGCGCGCTCGTGCAGGTCGTCGACGTTCTGGGTGACTATCGACAGTTCCACGGTCCGTCCCCAGTCGGCCAGCGCACGATGGCCGGCGTTCGGCCGCACTCGCCGGATCAGGGCCACGCGCCACTGGTACCAGGCCCACACGGAAGCACGGTCGCGGTCCCAGGCCTCCGGGGTCGCCAGGTCGGCCGGGTCGAAGTGTTCCCACAGGCCGGTCTGTGCGTCACGGAACGTGGGCACGCCGCTCTCGGCGGACATCCCGGCGCCCGTGAGCACGGCGATCCGTCGTGCGCGCCGAGCCAGACGGAGGATCCGAGGAGGGGGAGTGGTCATCGGGTCAGGGTAGGGGGCCGGGTCCGGACTCGTCCGTGCCCTCGGCATCGTGGCGGAACACGGCGCCACAGCGCGGGCACGGCGCCTCCGGTTCCTCGAGGAAGAAGCCGCAGTCGGGACAGACCCGGTGCATCCAGCACACCGGGTCGCCGCCGAGGTCGGGCACGTCGTTCACCGCGCACCCCGCATCCGTTCCGCGAGGACGGCGGCGCCGCTGTGCTCGACGTCGCGGGTCGCGGTGAGCAGGACGATCGACCGGCCGTCGGCCAGAGTGTCGACGCGCGCGAGCGCGGCCCGCGCGTCCGGGCCGTCCAGTTCGGCGAGGTACCGGTCCCGGAACTCGGTGAACTGCGACGCGTCGTGCGAGTACCACTTGCGCAGCCCGGTCGACGGCGCCAGGTCCTTGGCCCAGTCGTCGTGATGGAACGCGTCCTTGCGCAGGCCCCGCGGCCACAGCCGGTCGACGAACACCCGGAACGCCTGCTCGTCGCCCGGATGGTCGTACACGCGCTCGACGACGACGCTGCGACGTGCCATGGACTCGTGCCTCCTTCCTCACGGCCGATACGGCAGAATTGTGAAGTGAACTACCTCACATTCTGGCATCGACTCACTGTTCGGACTCGATTCAGACGAAACCGAACGGTTGCGCCCCTGATCGGGGCGCGGTACGTCTGACTGGGCTCATCGCCCATAGTGCACGGCCCGAGTCGGCCGCTCGTCGCACATGACCCGCCGCTCATCGCGGTGAGGTGCCGATTCAACGCAGGAGTCGAAAACTTTGGAAACCGGGGATAGGGATACGGGACGTGCGGTGACAGCGCGCCCCACCGTCGGCGTCGTTCGGGAAACGGGCGACGGCGAGCGGCGGGTCGCGCTGGTGCCGATGATCGTGCCGTCGTTGATCAAGAAGGGCCTCGACGTGGTCGTCGAGGCCGGGGCCGGGCTCGGTGCGCTGATCCCGGACGAGGCCTATGTCGAGGCCGGGGCCCGGATCGGGGACGGGTGGTCGGCGGACGTGGTGCTCAAGGTGGCGCCGCCGTCGGACGCGGAGGTCGCGCGGATGCGGTCGGGGCAGACCCTGATCGGGTTCCTCGCCCCCCGCAATGCGCAGAACCAGATCGGCGCCCTGGCCGCGGCCGGGGTGCAGGCGTTCGCCGTCGAGTCGATCCCGCGGATCTCCCGCGCGCAGGTGATGGACGCGCTGTCGTCGCAGGCGAACGTCGCCGGGTACAAGGCGGTGCTGGTCGCCGCGTCGGAGTCCACCCGGTTCTTCCCGATGCTCACCACCGCCGCGGGCACGGTCAAGCCCGCCACGGTGCTGGTGCTCGGTGTGGGGGTGGCCGGGCTGCAGGCGCTGGCCACGGCCAAGCGCCTCGGTGGGCGCACCACCGGGTACGACGTGCGGCCGGAGGTCGCCGATCAGGTCCGTTCGGTCGGGGCGCAGTGGCTCGATCTCGGGATCGACGCGGCCGGGGAGGGCGGGTACGCCCGCGAACTCACCGAGGACGAACGCGCGCAGCAGCAGGCGGCGCTCGAGGAGGCCATCAAGGGCTTCGACGTGGTGATCACCACCGCGCTGGTGCCGGGCCGGCCGGCGCCGCGGCTGGTGACCGCCGCCGCAGTGGAGGGCATGAAGCCGGGCTCGGTGGTGGTGGATCTGGCCGGGGAGACCGGCGGCAACTGCGAGCTGACCGAGCCGGGGCAGACGGTGGTCAAGCATGCGGTGACGATCTGCTCGCCGCTGAACCTGCCGGCGACCATGCCCGAGCACGCCTCGCAGCTGTATTCGAAGAACGTCGTGGCCCTGCTCGAGTTGATGCTCGACGAGGACGGCGGGCTCGCGCCGGACTTCTCGGACGAGATCCTCGCCGGCGCGTGCGTCACCCGCTCGAAGGAGAACGTCTAGATGTATACGGAATTGTTGGCGAACATCGCGATCCTGGTGCTGGCCGGGTTCGTGGGCTTCGCCGTGATCTCCAAGGTGCCCAACACGCTGCACACCCCGCTGATGTCGGGCACCAACGCCATCCACGGCATCGTGGTGCTCGGTGCGCTGGTGGTGTTCGGGCATCTGCCCGCCGACGCCCCGTGGAGCATCAAGGTCATCCTGTTCGTGGCGCTGGTGTTCGGCACGCTCAACGTCGTCGGCGGATTCGTCGTCACCGACCGCATGCTGGGCATGTTCAAACCGAAGAAGACGGTGACGCCGCAGGCCGCGCCGGTGGTGGAGAAGGGAGCCGACGCGAAATGAGCTACCTCGTCTCCGTCCTGTACATCGTCGCGTTCGCGATGTTCATCTACGGTCTGATGGGCCTGACCGGCCCGAAGACCGCGGTGCGCGGCAACTACATCGCCGCCGCCGGCATGGCCGTCGCGGTGGTGGCGGTGCTGATCGACATCCGCGACACCGACAACTGGATCTGGATCGTCGCCGGCCTGGCCGTCGGTGTGGTGCTCGGGGTGCCGCCGGCGCTGCGCACGAAGATGACCGCGATGCCGCAGCTGGTGGCGTTGTTCAACGGTGTCGGCGGCGGCACCGTCGCGCTGATCGCCTGGGCCGAGTTCCTCGACTCGGACGGGTTCACCACCCTCGACGAGGCGCCGACGGTGCACGTGGTGGTCGGCTCGCTGTTCGCCGCGATCGTCGGCTCGGTCTCGTTCTGGGGCTCGCTGGTGGCGTTCGCCAAGCTGCAGGAGCTGCTGAACAAGAACCTCGAACGCCGCCTGGTCGGCGCGGCCAAGGCCTTCCAGGTCGCGAACATCGTGCTCGCGCTGGCCTCGATCGCGATCGCGGTGTACATCGGCCTGAACGCTGACCCGGCGAACGACCCGACGTCGGCGGTGTGGATCGTGGCGCTGCTGGTGGTGGCCGGGCTGATGGGTCTGTTCGTGGTGCTGCCGATCGGCGGCGCGGACATGCCCGTGGTGATCTCGCTGCTCAACGCCCTGACCGGTCTGTCGGCGGCGGCGGCGGGTCTGGCGCTGAACAACCAGGCGATGATCGTCGCCGGCATGATCGTCGGCGCCTCGGGTTCGATCCTGACCAACCTGATGGCCAAGGCGATGAACCGGTCCATCCCGGCGATCGTGTTCGGCTCGTTCGGCGGCGACGGCGGCGCCGGTGCGGGTCCGGCCGGGGCGGGCGGCACCGTCAAGGCCACCTCCGCCTCGGATGCGGCGATCCAGATGGCCTACGCCAACCAGGTCATCGTGGTGCCCGGGTACGGGCTGGCCGTGGCGCAGGCGCAGCACGCGGTCAAGGAGATGGCGGCGCTGCTCGAGGACAAGGGGGTGGAGGTCAAGTACGCCATCCACCCGGTCGCCGGCCGGATGCCCGGGCACATGAACGTCCTGCTCGCCGAGGCCGAGGTGCCCTACGAGGCCCTGAAGGAGATGGACGACATCAACGGGGAGTTCTCCCGCACCGACGTCACCATCGTCATCGGCGCCAACGACGTCACCAACCCCGCCGCCCGGCAGGATTCGTCCTCGCCGATCTACGGCATGCCCATCCTCAACGTCGACCAGTCCAAGTCGGTCATCGTGCTCAAGCGCTCGATGTCCTCCGGCTACGCCGGCATCGACAACCCGCTGTTCACCGCCGACCAGACCTCCATGCTGTTCGGCGACGCGAAGAAGATGGTCTCCGAGGTCACCGAGGAACTCAAGGCGCTGTAAAACTCGAGGCGCTGTAAAAACTCGAGGCGCTGTAAGCAGATCGGCGCGCCCGGGGCGTCCGCACGGAAACACCGTGCGGGCGCCCCGCTCGTGTGCGACCGTCGCAAGTGGCAGGCGGGCCGTGCCCGGCCCGTCGCACCGACGGAAAGGACGCGTCCTGTGACCGAGCACCCTGTGACCGAGCCTTCGGGGACCGAACCCCCCCGGACCGGCACCGACAGGACCTACAAGGTCGGCTACTTCGTCGGGAGCCTGTCGTCCACCTCGATCAACCGGATCCTGGCGAAGGCACTGATCCGGCTCGCGCCGTCCGACCTGGACTTCGTCGAGATCCCTATCCGGGACCTGCCGCTCTACAGCCCCGACTACGACGCGAACTACCCGCCGGAGGGGACGGCGCTCAAGGACGCGATCGGCGCCGTGGATGCCGTGCTGTTCGTCTCACCCGAGTACAACCGGTCGATTCCCGGGGCCTTGAAGAACGCCATCGACTGGGCATCGCGGCCGTGGGGGCAGAACTCGTTCGATCACATCCCGGCGGCCGTGATCGGCGCGTCCATCGGCGCGATCGGCACCGCCGTCGGGCAGCAGAGCCTGCGCGCCGTGCTGAGCTTCTGCAACGCGCGGCAGATGACGTCGCCCGAGGCGTACATCCACTACACGCCCGAGGTCTTCGGCGACGACGGAACCGTGCACAACGCCGGCACCGAGGACTTCCTCCGCAACTACATGCGGGAGTTCCGCGACCACGTCGTGAGGGTGCTGACCGTGCTGCCGCGTTAGCCGACCGATTCGTCCACCCGCTCGAGCGTGCGCCGGCTCCGCTCACCGACGGAGCCGGCGAGGGCGGCGGCAGCGAGCACGCACGCCAGCGGCACCGTCATCGCGACGGTCAGCGACGTCGCCTCCGACAGCCACCCGATGGTGGCGGGTCCGGCCAGGAAACCGATGTACCCCATGCCGACGACGCGGGACATGTTGCGGCCCGGGGCGCCGGCGTCGATGTTCCCGGCGGCGCTGAAGATCTGCGGCACGGCGCCGGACAGGCCCAGCCCGAACAGCGCCCACCCGGCGAGCGTCACCGGCAGCCACGGGGAGGCGATGACGGTGCCCATCCCGAGCGCCGCCAGCAGCGTGCCGTACCGGACGACGGCGACGGCGCCGATGCGGGCGCTGACCCGGTCCGCGACGAAGCGCCCGAGCGTCATCGTCGCGGAGAACGCGCCGAAGGCCAGCGCCGCGACCGCGTCCGGACTGCCCAGGTGGTCCTTGACCTGCAGGGCGCTCCAGTCGTTGGCGACGCCTTCGCTGAGCATCAGCATGAACGCGAGCCCGCCGAGCAGCAGCACCCGGCGGGAGTATCCCCCGCGCGGGCCGGACCCGCGCGGGTGCTCGACCCGGGGTACGCGCACGAGGTGCGGCGCCGCGACCGCGACGACGAGCATGCCGACGAGGCCGGCGCCGCCGAGGGCCACGGCCGGGGCGAGCCCGGCGGCCAGCGTGCCCGCCCCCACCAGGGACCCGACCACCCCGCCCACCGAGAACAACCCGTGGAAGGCGGCCATGATCGGCCGCCGGTAGCGTTGCTCGACCGCCACGGCCTGCGAGTTCATCGACACGTCCAGGGCGCCGTTGGCGAATCCGAACACCGCGAGCGCGGCGCCCAGCTGCCAGGCCGCGCCGGCCAGGCCGGGGCCGACGGTCGCCGCCGCCAGCAGGACGGCCGCGGCGACGGTGGTGCGGTCGCTGCCGAACCGATCCGCGAGCGGGCCGGTGGCCTGCATCCCTGCGATCGCGCCCGCCGCGAGAACCAGCAGCAGGGAACCCAGCGTGGCATGGTCGATGCCGACGCGTTGCTCGATCGCGGGGATGTGCACCACCCACATCGCGAGCAGGAACCCGTTGACACCGAAGGTCGCGAACACGGCCGCACGGGCACGGCGAAGATCCGGAGCGTTCACGTGTCCCGACGCTACCGCCGGTCAGATGCCGGCGAGCAGTTCCGGCACCGGGTCGGTGAGGATCGCCCCGATCCCGGCAAGCGCTCGCGCCGCCTGCTCACCGTCGACGAGACGGTGGTCGAACGACAGCGACAGCGTCGTGACCTGCCGGACGGCGAGCTCGCCGTCCACCACCCACGGACGCGGGCCGATCGCACCGAGCGCGAGGATGGCGGTCTCACCGGGGTTGAGGATGGGGGTGCCGGTGTCGACCCCGAACACGCCCACGTTGGTGATCGACACCGTGCCGCCGGTGAGCTCCGCCGGGGTGGCGCGGCCGGAGCGGGCGGTCTCCGCCGCCCGGGCGATGGCGTCGGCGAGCTCCGGCAGCGACAGGCGGTCGGCGTCGCGGATCACCGGCACCATCAGTCCCGCCTCGGTGGCGGTGGCGATGCCCAGGTTGACGTAGTGACGGGTGACGATCTCCTGGTGATCCTCGTCCCACGCCGCGTTGAGGATCGGTTGGTGTGCGAGCACCCGGAGCAGCGCCTTGGCCACCACGGTGAGCGGCGTCGGGTGCCGCCCTTCGAAGGCGGGCGCGCCGCGGAACCGGGCGACGAGCTCGACCGTCGCGGTGACGTCGCAGGTGAGGAACACGGTGACGTGCGGGGCGGTGAAGGCACTGCGCGCCACCGCGGCGGCGGTGCGCTTGCGGATCCCGTGGATCGGGGTACGGGTCTCGCGCGCCGGCTCGGCCGACGTCGGCTGTGCGTCGCGAACTTCCGCAGCCCGGCGCACGTCGGGCACGGTGACGACGCCACCCGCACCGGTGCCGGTCACCTCGGTGAGATCCACGCCGAGCGCCCGGGCCTCGCGGCGGGCCGACGGCTTGGCGTCCGGCCGGTGCCGCTCCCCGGTCGGCGGCTGCGGGGGCTGCGCCGCCGCGGCGCGTGCCGCGCGCCTGCTGGCCGGGGCGGCGCCCGGACCGTAGCCGACGAGCACCTGCACGGGCTCGCCACCGTCGCCCGGTTCCGCCGCGCCGGGGACGGCGAACCGGATCAGGGGGTTTCCGACAGGCACGCTGTCGCCGGGCTCGGCGAGCAGTTCGGCGACCGTCCCGGCGTACGGGGACGGCAGTTCCACGGTCGCCTTGGCGGTCTCGACCTCGGCGATCACCTGGTTGAGCTCGACCCGGTCACCGACCGCCACCGTCCACGACACCAGTTCCGCCTCGGTCAGGCCCTCCCCGAGGTCCGGCAGCCGGAACACCTCGCTGCGTCCGGTCGCCACGTCGCCGCGTTCACTCACGCTCTGTCCCATGTCCCGGTCCTCACGCCGCGAGGCTGCGGTCGACGGCGTCGAGGATGCGGTCCGGGTCGGGCAGGTGGTGCGCCTCGAGTTTCGCCGGGGGATAAGGGATGTCGAATCCGCCGACCCGCAGCACCGGCGCCTCGAGCTGGTAGAAGCAGCGTTCCGAGAGCCGGGCGGCGATCTCGGCGCCGATGCCGCAGAACACCGGTGCCTCCTGCACGACGACCAGGCGCCCGGTGCGCCGCACCGACGCCTCGACGGTGTCGAAGTCGACGGGCGAGACGGACCGCAGGTCGATCACCTCCACCGAATGCCCCTCGGTCTCGGCGATCTGCGCGGCCTGCAGGGCGGTCGCGACCATCGAGCCGAAGGTCACGACGGTGACGTCCGTGCCCGCGCGGGTGACGCGGGCCCGGTCCAGCGGCAGGTCCGGCTCGGCGTCGAGATCGACCTCGGCGCGGTCCCAGTACCGGCGCTTGGGCTCGAGGAAGATCACCGGATCGTCGAGGGCGACGGCCTGCTGGATCATCGTGTAGGCGTCGGCCGGGTTGCTCGGGCTGACGACCCGCAGTCCGGCGGTGTGCGCGAAATACGCCTCGGGTGACTCGGAATGGTGTTCGACCGCCCCGATCCCGCCGCCGTAGGGGATGCGGATGGTCAGGGGAGCGGTGACCTTCCCGGCGGTGCGGTAGTGGATCTTGGCGACCTGCGAGACGATCTGGTCGAACGCGGGGTAGACGAAGCCGTCGAACTGGATCTCGCACACCGGCCGGTAGCCGCGCAGCGCCATGCCGAAAGCCGTTCCCACGATTCCGGATTCGGCGAGGGGGGTGTCGATGACGCGGTTGTCGCCGAAGTCCTTCTGCAGGGTGTCGGTGACCCGGAAGACCCCGCCGAGCCGGCCGACGTCCTCGCCCATGATCACCACCTTGCGGTCGTGTTCGAGGGCCCGGCGCAGGCCGGCCCCGAGGGCGGCGCCGAGGGCCAGGGTGGTGGTGGTCATGACAGCGCCTCCTCGTGGGTCGCCTTCTCGAAACCGGCGAGGTAGTCGCGGTAGCGGCTGCGTTCCTCGGCGATCGTCGGGTGGTCGGTGGCGTAGACGTGGTCGAACATGCTCAGCGGCTCCGGATCCGGGGCGCCGAGGGTGCCGGCGCGCAGCCGGGCCGCGGCCTCGTCCGCGGTTGCGCCGACCTCGTTGAAGAACCCGTCGTCGGCGTGGCCCTCGCGCTCGAGCAGCCGGTGGAACCGGTCGATCGGATCCCGCATCCGCCACAGTTCCGCCTCGGCAGGGGTGCGGTAACGGGTGGGGTCGTCGGAGGTGGTGTGCGGGCCCATCCGGTAGGTGACAGCCTCGACGAACGACGGGCCGCTGCCCTCCCGGGCGTGCCGGGTGGCCTGACGGGTGACGGCGAGCACCGCCAGCGCGTCGTTGCCGTCGACCTGCACCGCCGGCATCCCGTAGCCGGCGGCGCGCTGCGCGATCGGGACGGGACTGTGCGAGTGGACGGGGTTGCTGATCGCCCAGTGGTTGTTCTGACAGAAGAAGACCACGCCCACCCCCCATGCGACGGCGAAGCCGAGCGCCTCGGCGATGTCGCCCTGACTCGTCGCGCCGTCGCCGAAGTAGACGACGGTGGCGATCTCGGCGCCGTCGAAATGGGCGCCCATCGCGTAACCGGTGGCGTGCAGCCCCTGGGAGCCGACGACGATCGCGGGGTTGGTCATGTTCACAGTGGCCGGGTCCCAGCCGGAGTGGGCGCACCCCCGCCACAACCGGGTCATGTCGGCGGGATCGACGCCGCGGCACCAGGCCACGCCGTGCTCGCGGTAGCTGGTGAACACGTAGTCGTCGCGGTGCAGGGCGTGCGCGGAGCCGACCTGAGCGGCCTCCTGGCCGAGCAGTGGTGCCCACAGTCCGAGTTCGCCCTGCCGTTGCAGCGCGGTGGCCTCGGCATCGAGGCGCCGGACGACGACCATGTCGCGGTAGAGGGCCCGGAGTTCGTCGGGCCCGACGTCGGCGACGAGCGCGGAGTACTCGGGATTGTGGACCCGTCGGCCGTCGGGCTGGATCAGCTGGACCGGGTAGGTAATCTTGTCGACCACCGTGCACCACCTCGCTATGGCGGGACCGGTCGCCCTCGTGAGGCGTTCCGGACAAACCTGTGTTGTACATCACATGATCCACGCGGGGTGCAGGTGCGCAATCGATCGCAGTGTGATTGTGCAACAAGCACGGTTTCGGGGGGTCGCGCGCTGTCATACTGCGAAATATGACCAGTCTCGATGCCACCGACGCCCGGATGCTGCTCGAGCTCGCGCGGACTCCGCGGGCGACCGGAGTGGAGTTGTCCCAGCGTCTGGGGCTGTCCCGCAACACGGTGCAGGCGCGGCTCGCGCGGTGGGATGCGGAGGGGGTTCTCGGCTCGTTCGAGCGCCGGGTGGATCCGCGGGCGCTCGGATACCCGCTGGCCGCGTTCGTCGCGACCCGGGTCGATCAGCACCGGCTCGACTCCGTCGTCGCGGCGCTCGGGCAGATCCCGGAGGTCACGGAGGTGTACGGCATGACAGGGCAGACGGACCTGTCGGTGAAGGTGGTCGCGCGGGACGCCGACGATCTCTACCGGCTGGCCGGGCAGATCCTCGAGATCCCCGGTGTCGAGCGCACCAACATGGCGCTGGTGATGCGCGAACTGGTGGGTCCGCGCACGGCGCCGCTGCTCGAGCGGCTCGCACAGCGTTGAAGCGCCCTCTGCACAGCGCTGAGGCGTCTTCTTCTGCACAGCGCTGAGGCGCCTTCCGGGACCGGACCCGGAAGGCGCCTCGTCGTGGGGACTAGAGGATCTCGTAGATCGTGGCGTTGGCGGTGCCCCCGCCCTCGCACATGGTCTGCAGACCGTAGCGGCCGCCGGTGTGGCGCAGGTGATGGATGAGCGTCGCGGCGAGCCGGCCGCCCGAGGCGCCGAGGGGGTGGCCGAGGGCGATCGCGCCGCCCAGGGGGTTCAGCTTCTCGCTCGGCGCGCCGGTCTCGCGCTGCCACGCGAGCGGCACGGAGGCGAAGGCCTCGTTGACCTCGAACGCGTCGATGTCGTCGAGCGAGAGTCCCGACCGCTTCAGCGCCAGGGCGGTGGCCGGGATGGGGCCGGTGAGCATCTTGACCGGATCGTCGCCGGTGACGACGGCGGTGTGCACGCGCGCGAGCGGCGTCAGCCCCAGCGCCTTCGCCTTCTCCGACGTGGTGATCAGCAGCCCGGAGGCGCCGTCGGAGATCTGCGACGCGTTGCCGGCGGTGACCACGCCGTTCTCCCGGAAGGGTGCCTTCAGGCCGGCGAGCTTGTCGACGGTGGAGCCGCGCCGGATGCCCTCGTCGGAGTCGATCACTGTGCCGTCCGCCAGGGTGTAGGGCGCGATCTCGTCCGCGAACCGGCCCTCGTCCTGGGCCCGGGCGGCACGCTCGTGCGAGCGGACGGAGTATTCGTCGAGTTCGGTGCGCGAGATGCCCCACTGCTCGGCGATCATCTCGGCCCCGACACCCTGGTTGAAGCGGCCGTTGAAGCCGGGCGCGGTGAGCTCGTCGGCGTACCGTTCGCGCGCCGGGCCGCCCATCTGCCCGGTGCCTTCGGGCGCGGAGGAGCCGAGCGGGACCGCCGACATGATCTCCACGCCGCCGGCGACGACGAGGTCGGCCTGGCCGGAGATCACCGCCGCGGCCGCCGTCGAGACGGCCTGCTGGGACGATCCGCACTGCCGGTCGATGGTGAAGCCGGGCACCGACTCCGGCCAGCCCGCGCCGAGCACCGCCATGCGGCCGACGTTCCCGGACTGCATGCCCACGGACTGCACGGTGCCCCAGTGCACGTCGTCGACGAGGCTGGGGTCGATACCGGTGCGCTCGGCGAGGGCGCGCAGGACGTGGGCGGACAGCTCGACGGCATGAACGCCGGACAGGCCACCGCCCCGCTTGCCGATGGGGGTGCGGACGGCTTCGACGATGACTGCATCGCGCATCTTCGGATCACTCTCTGTCGGGGACGTGCGGATGCCCCGGAGTCTAATCCGGTAGATGAATATGATGCCAAGCGGATGCTTGGTGGGTGGGAGCTACTCCGCCGGCGGCGTCACCAGCTGCGCGACCGCCTTCTTGATCTCCTTGGGGATCGCCACGGGACGTCGCGTGCGGGCGTCGACGTACACGTGCGCGAACCGGCCGGTCGCAGCCGCCTGCAGACCGCCCTCGCCGTCCTCCCGGAAGATCGCCAGCGAATAGGTCACGCTGCTGCTTCCCAGCCGCTCCACCGCCAGGCCCACGCGCAGCCGGTCCGGGAACGACAGCTCCGCCAGGTACCGGCACGACGTCTCCGCGACCACACCGATCGCGTCGAGCTCCCGGATGTCGACCCCGGTCGTGGCCATCAGCCAGCCGTTGACGGCGGAGTCGAAGTACGAGTAATAGGTGACGTTGTTGACGTGGCCGTAGTGGTCGTTGTCCGCCCACCGGGTCTGCATCGGCCACAGGACCGGAAACCGGGCGGGAACGGGTGGGTCGGCGGCGGGCGTCGTCGGCTGGCGGTTCGTCACCGTCCTGACGATAGTCCCACGCGGACGGCAAGTCCGACCATCAACGCCCAGAATGCCGATCCGATACCGAACAGGCTCCAACCGGACGCCGCGACCAGGAACGTCACGACCGCCGCTTCGCGTTCCGGCGCGTCGCGCAGAGCCGAGGCCAGCGCCCCGCCGAGCGTCGCGAGCAGGGCCAACCCGGCCACCGCCTCGACCACACCGTCCGGCGCCGTGGCCACGATCGTCGCGAGCCCGGTCGAGCACAGCGCCAGTGCGAGGTAGGACCAGCCCGCGCACCACGCGACCCGCCATCGGCGCGCCGGGTCGGGCTCGGCCTCGGGTGCCGCCGCCAGCGCGGCGCTGATCGCGGCGAGATTGACGGCGTGCCCACCGGCCGGCGCGCCCACGACGGTGCCGAGCCCCGTGACCGTCATCGCCGCCCGCCACGGCGTGGCGTAACCGAACGAGTCGAGCACGGCCGTGCCCGGGATGTTCTGCGACGCCATCGTCACGATGTAGAGGGGAAGAGCGATGCCGAGCAACGCCTGCCAGGTCCACGTCGGGGCCGTGAGCTCGATCGCCGGCAGCAGCTCCCGCGCCGCCGGCGCGGATCCCGAGCGCAGCAGATGGATCGCGATCACCACGGCCGCGGTCCCGAATGCTCCCGGCACCGCCCAGCGTGGCCGCAGCCGCTGCAGCACCAGCCACGTCGCCACCACCGGCAGGATCGCGGCCGGGGAGTCGATCACGCCTTCGACCGGGGCGAGGCAGAGAGGCACGAGTATCCCGGCGAGCATGGCCTGCGCCAGCGATGCCGGGATCGCCGCGATCAGCGCGCCGAGGCGCGGCCACAGCCCCGTCAGGACGATCGCGGCCCCCACGACGACGAACGCGCCCACCGCCGCCGGCCATCCGCCCGCCACCACGCCGGTGCCCGCGAGCAGCGCGGCGCCCGGCGTGGACCACGCGAGCGTGATCGGCGTGCGGAACCGTCGTGCGAGCCACAGGATGCCCAGGCCCTGCGTCAGGCAGAGCGCCAGCAGCCCCGACGCCGCCTGCGACGGCGACGCCCCCACCGCCTGCAACCCCGTCAGCACCACCGCGAACGAACTGGTGAACCCGACGAGAGCGGTGACGACGCCTGCCCCGAGCGGCCGGGTGAGCGAGTCGGGACGGCTGGGTGCGGGAGCATCGGACACGGGCGGCAATTCTGCCGCAGCGGGACGGTCTTGCCCGCGCCACCCGGCACCGCCCGCGCCGGCATGCCAGGATCGGGGCATGGTTGCCGATCCCGTGCTGATGACCGTGGACGAGCTGGCCGACCTCGTCGAGGCGGGCACGCCTCCGGTGCTGCTCGACGTCCGATGGTCGCTCGACGACCCGGACGGCGAGGACCGCTACCGGGAAGGCCACATTCCCGGGGCGGTGTACGTCGATCTCGCCACCGAACTGGCCGATCCGGGATCGCCCGACCGCGGCCGGCACCCGCTGCCCGACGTCGCCCGGCTGCAGGACCATGCCCGCCGGTGGGGGATCGACAACGGCGACACCGTCGTCGTCTACGACGACACGGGGGGCCTCGCCGCCGCCCGCGCCTGGTGGCTGCTGCGCTGGGCGGGTCTGAAGGACGTGCGCCTGCTCGACGGCGGCCTGCCGCTGTGGACGGCGACGGGCCGTGGTCTGGCGGCGGGCCCCGGCGAATTCGTCGAGGCCGGCTCGGTCACGCTGCGCGGCGGCTACCTGCCCACCGTCGACATCGACGAGGCCGGGCAGTTCCCGTCGCGGGGAACGCTGCTCGACGCCCGTGCCGCCGCGCGCTACCGCGGTGACGAGGAGCCGGTCGATCCGCGCGCCGGGCACATCCCCGGCGCGGTCAGCGCCCCCGCCACGGACAACCTCCGGGCGGACGGCACGTTCCGATCCGCCGAGGAACTCGCCGCACGATTCACCGCACTGTGCGGGGACCGTCCCGTCGCCGTGTACTGCGGCTCCGGGGTCACCGCGACCCACGACATCGCGGCCCTGGCCGTGGCGGGTATCGAGGCCGCCCTGTTCCCGGGGTCGTGGTCGCAGTGGTGCCAGGACCCGGCCCGGGAGGTCTCAACCGGGGCGTGACGACCGAGGGTCACCCCTCCGCGCGGGAGAACTCCGAGGCGCGGCGCACCTGCTCGGGCGTCGGAGTCACCCCGGTGTACAGCGCGAACTGCTGGGCCGCCTGCAGAGCGATGACCTCGGCGCCGGTGATCACCGGCAGTCCGTGCGCGCGGGCCGCACGGATCAGTGGTGTCTCCGGGGGCATCGCCACGACGTCGAACACCGTCGACGCGGCGGCCACCGCGGCCTCGGGAAACGGCAGTTGCTCCGATTCGCGACCACCGGTCATGCCGACCGGGGTGGCATTGACGAGCAACCCCGGCGTGCGTCCGTCGAGTTCGGCACGCCAGTCGAACCCGTACTGCCGCGCCAGGGCGGCTCCCGTCTCCTCGTTGCGGGCGATCACCGACACGTCGCGGAACCCGCTGTCGCGCAGAGCCGCCACGACGGCCTTGGCCATCCCGCCGCTGCCCGCGACGGCCGCCGGCATCGCCGGGTCGACCTCGTGCTCGCGCAGCAGGTCCACCACCGCCTGGTAGTCGGTGTTGTAGGCGTGCAGCACGCCGTCCTCGTTCACGATCGTGTTCACCGACTCGATGGCGCGCGCCGAGTCGTGGAGCTCGTCGATCAGCGGAATCACGGCCTCCTTGAACGGCATCGACACCCCGCACCCCCGGATGCCGAGACCGCGGATCCCCGCCACGGCCGACGGCAGGTCGGTGGTGGTGAACGCCTTGTACACGTAGTCGAGACCGAGCTCGTCGTAGAGGTAGTTGTGGAAGCGGGTGCCGATGTTGCTCGGCCGTCCCGACAGCGAGATGCACAGGCGGGTGTCCTTGGTGATGCGCGAGACCATGCGTGCCACGCTAGTTCCCGTCGCGAGAAGGCGGGGCACGGCGCCCTCAGCACGTGGCGATCGTCGACGCCAGCGCCTCCCGGTCGGCCGCCGTGATCGGCAGCCCGTACCGCACCGCCACCGACAGGTACTTGCCCGCGAACCAGCACCGGTACGCCGCCGCCGGCGGCAGCCACTCGGACGGGGTGTGATCGCGCTTGTCCTGATTTGCCGGCCCGTCCACGGCGATCAGGTTGAAGGCGACGTCGTTGGCGAACTGCCGGCGCAACTCGGCCGGCCACGCCGCCGCGCCGAGGTCCCACGCCGCCGCCAGGGGATAGATGTGGTCGATCTGGACGGCCCGGCCCTCGGAGCGACGGAACTCGAGCCGCGCACCGGTGTACGGGTCGGACAGCGTGCCGGACAGCACGATGCAGTCGCCGGTGCCGGGCCGGAACGCCACGTCGCGCAGGTCCCGGGCGAGCACGTTGTTGCGGGTGTCGCACCCGTCGCGCCCGCCTGGGCCCGGATGATCGTCGGACCACGCCTGCCCGAACACGCAGCCCTCGCCCGGACCGCACCCCCGCTCGTACCCGGGCACCTGCGGCCGGTGCGGCACCACCGCCGCCCGCGCCAGCAGCTGCTCGAGCGCGCCGCGTCCGGGGCTGCCCGGCGCCGGCGGCGCGTGCGATTCGATCCGGTCCCACCCCCCACGACACGGCGATCGCGACCGCCACCACCAGCCCCCAGAAGACCGCGCCCCCTCGCACGCGGACATTCTCACCGATCGCCCCGACAGCAGAGGCGCCTGTGCCCTCTCAGCCGTCGGTCGTCAACGGAAACCGGGTCGCACGGATGGACTCGATAGTGCGGCCGTCGTGCCCGACGATCCACGACCCGCCGTGCTGCTTGCACTCGGCGACCCGGTCGAACACGGTCAGCAGGAAGAACACCGCCTGCTCCGCGGTCGTGGTGGCGGCGAGCCGATGGGACTCACCGTGTTTCGTTCCGTCGAGCCACACGCCGCACTGTCCGTCGAGCCGCATCGCGGTGACGTGCTGGGAATCGACGAACGCGTACTTGACCTGCTCCCAAGGGGTGTGGGCGCTGTAGGTCTGCTCGAGGACCTGGATCATGATCGACATCGCAGTCTCCTGGTGGGTGCACCTGCAGCCCAGTCTCCTCCGGGGGCCCGGTCCGATCCAGAGCCGATCGTCCCCGCGCACGCCCGCTACCCGGCCTGCGCCGGCCGTGTCGGGCGCGACTGGCACCATGGTGGGCATGCTGCACGGGTTGTGGTCACCGGGGGCGGGCCTGATGGTGTGGCGCGACGACGACGACCCGGCCGGCGACGCACCGGCTGTCCTGCGCCGATGGATCGACCGGCCGTTCCGGCACCGGGTCGAACTGCGACTGCCCGGCGACGACGCACCGCGTCCGCTCCCTGCGGTGGCGATCGCGCCGGCCGACGCCGCCGAGCTGCTGCTGGCGCTGCCCCGGCACGCCGAGACGGTGGCCGGGGACCTGCGGTATCTCGCGCACGTCGCCCGCGGGATCGAGCGCTGGGCGCAGGCCGGCCGGGTGGCCCCGGAACTGCACCGCGCCGACGGGCAGTGGTGGGCGCGGTGGCGCCTGCTCGGCGGCGACCGGATCCGAGCCTGGACGGCCGAGCTGTCCGCCGCGATGCCGCCCGTGCAGCGGCAGGCCGGGCGGCCCGCGGCGCTGCTCGACGACCTCGTCACCGAACTCACCGATCCGATCACCCGGTCGCTGATCGGCAACGTCGGTACCTCCCTGCACCCGTTGATCGCGGCTCTGGCCGAGGGGCAACCGCACCACAGCGGCACCCAGCGCATGGCCGACGCGCTGGACGAATGGCGGGCCTCGCTCGCCGGAAACGAACCCGACCTGGTGCTGCGGCTCGTCGAACCGGACGACGACGAGGACGAGGCCATCGGCGCCGACACTCTGTGGCGGCTCGAGGTGTGCCTGCGGTCGGAGGGGCAGGCACCGATTCCGGTGCCGGTGGACGGCTCCGACGCGCAGCTGCTGCAGATCGGGATTCGCAAGCTCGGCGCGGCCCTGAAGGCGTATCCGCGGTTGCAGGACGTGCCGCGCGACCCGGACAGCCTCGACCTGCTGCTGCCGACCGGGGTGGTGACCGACCTCGTCGAGCACGGCGGCCGTGCGCTGGCGGACGCCGGCATCGCGCTGTTGCTGCCGCGCGCGTGGGCGCGGCTCGAGCCGTCGCTGCGGCTGCAGGTGACCTCGCCGGTGGCGCCCGTCGCGGCCGAGGACGACACCGTCGGCATGAACGCGCTCGTCTCGTTCGAGTGGCAGCTCGCCGTGGGCGACATGCTGCTCACCCCCGCCGAGATGGAACGGCTGATCGCGGCCAACAGCGACCTGGTCAAACTGCGCGGCAAGTGGGTGCAGGCCGATCCGGCCGCCCTCGCCCGGGCCGCCCGCTACGTCGCCGGCCAGGGCGCCGCCGATGCGACGCTGGCGACGCTGTTCGGCCGGTTCACCGGCGACGAGCCGCCGCCGGTGGAGGTCACCGACGTCGCCGCGACCGGCTGGGTCGCGACGCTGCTCGACGGGCAGGCCCGCCCTGTCCCGGTGCCGCCCCCACCCGGCCTGCACGCGACCCTGCGCCCGTACCAGCAGCGCGGCCTCGAGTGGCTGGCCTTCATGAGCGGTGTCGGGCTCGGCGCGGTGCTGGCCGACGACATGGGTCTCGGCAAGACCGTGCAGGTGCTCGCGCTGCTCGCCCACGAACGGGCGGGCGACGTCGCCACCGATCCGACGCTGCTGGTGTGCCCGATGTCGGTGGTGGGCAACTGGCAGCGCGAGGCCCAGCGATTCGTGCCGGGCCTGCGCGTGCACGTCCACCACGGCCCGGCGCGGCTGCGCGACGCCGCCCTGGCCGCGACGGTCGCCGACAGCGACCTGGTGATCACGACGTACGCGCTCGTCGCGCGGGACGTGGCGCAGCTGCGGTCGCTGCGCTGGGGCCGGGTGGTGCTCGACGAGGCCCAGCATGTGAAGAACGCCGCGACCGCGCAGTCCCGCGCGACGCGCGCGGTCCCCGCGCGGCACCGCATCGCGCTCACCGGCACCCCCGTGGAGAACCGGCTCGAGGAACTGCGTGCGATCCTCGACTTCGCCAATCCCCGCCTGCTCGGTTCGCCGGCGACGTTCCGCGCCCGGTTCGCCGTCCCGATCGAACGGGAACGCGACGCGGCGGCCGCCGCGCGGTTGCGGGCGCTCACGTCGCCGTTCGTGCTGCGCCGCGTCAAGACCGACCCGTCCGTGATCTCGGATCTGCCGGAGAAGTTCGAGCAGACGGTGCGGGCCAATCTCACCGCCGAGCAGGCAGCGCTGTACCGGGCGGTGGTCGACGAGATGATGCGGAAGATCCGGGACAAGGAGGGAATGGCCCGCAAGGGCGCGGTGCTCGCCGCGTTGACCCGTCTGAAACAGGTGTGCAACCATCCGGCGCACTACCTGGGCGACGGCTCCGGGGTGCTGCGCCGGGGCCGGCACCGGTCGGGCAAGCTCGGGCTGGTGGAGGACATCGTCGAGTCGATCCTCGCCGACGGCGAGAAGGCCCTGCTGTTCACTCAGTTCCGGGAGTTCGGCGACCTGATCGCCCCGTATCTGGCCGAGCGGTTCGACACCACGGTGCCGTTCCTGCACGGCGGTGTGTCCAAGGGACGGCGCGACGCGATGGTCGCCGCGTTCCAGGGCGACGACGGTCCGCCGATGATGCTGCTCTCGCTCAAGGCCGGCGGCACCGGCCTGAATCTGACGGCCGCGAATCATGTGGTGCACCTGGATCGTTGGTGGAATCCGGCGGTGGAGAACCAGGCCACCGACCGGGCGTTCCGCATCGGCCAGCGCCGCGACGTGCAGGTCCGCAAGCTCGTGTGCGTCGGTACCCTGGAGGAACGGATCGACGAAATGATCTCGGGGAAGCAGGAATTGGCGGAGCTCGCTGTGGGAGCCGGCGAGAACTGGATCACCGAGCTGTCCACCGAGCAACTGCATTCGCTGCTGTCCCTGGGCGACGAGGCGGTGGGCGAATGAGCCCGGCGGGCGGGTTCGACCGCTACGGCAAGCGCAGGCAGGTCGTCGGCGGCATCGAGGCGCGGACCAAGCGCGGCTCGATCGGCCGCACCTGGTGGTCGAAGGAGCTGGTCGCGGCGATGGAGCAGGTCGCCGACAAGGGCCGGCTCGCGCGGGGCCGGACCTATGCCCGGTCGGGGCAAGTGGTCTCGATGCGGCTCGAGCCCGGCGCGGCGGTGGGGGAGGTGCAGGGCAGCCAGCTGCGCCCGTTCACCTCGACGGTCACCATCCGCACCCTCGACGAGGAGGCGGTCGCGGACCTGATCGACCGGGTGCGTTCCGCTCCGGGCATGCTGGTCCGGCTCGCAGGGGGCGCGCTGCCGGAGGAGCTGGGACCGCTGCTGCTCCCGCGGCGTGCCGGTGAGCTGGACTTCGACTGCACCTGCCCGGACGACGGGTGGCCGTGCAAGCACGCGGCGGCGGTGGCCTACCTGCTGGCCGAGCACGTCGACGAGCAGCCGCTGGCGGTGCTCACCCTGCGCGGGGTCGACCTGAGCACGGTGATCGGTGGGGTGGACGGGGCGGAGGCCGACGACGAGGACTTCTACGGGAACGAGATCCGGTTGCCGGATCTGCCGGCCGAGCCGTACCGGCCCGCGCCCGAGGATCTCGATCCGATGCTGCTGCGCCGGGCGCTGCGGGCGGGCGGCACGGACGAGTCGGTCGTCCTCCGCGGCACGTCGGACCTCGAGGAGATGTACCGGCGCCTCCGGTAGGCCGCTCCGCGGCCGGTGCGTCCTTTGGGCGGCGGGGACAGCCCAAAGGACGCACCGGCGGCGAAGCCGGCTATGGACATACATGGACTTCCAACTATAGGATGAGCACACATTGCTGGGGGTGCCGCCCGCTGCCCCCGATCATCCCACCGAAACACGAGAATTCGACCAGTTAGGACGGATCCGGACATGAGCGTTCGAGAACTCACCCACTTCGTCGGAGGCAAGCACATCCCCGGTGCCTCCGACCGGTTCGCCGACGTCTTCGACCCCAACACCGGTGCGGTGCAGGCCCGGGTTCCGCTCGCCGACGTCGCCGAGACCGAGGCCGTGATCGCGAACGCCGTCGAGGCGCAGAAGGAATGGGCGGCGTTCAACCCGCAGAAGCGCGCCCGCGTGCTGATGAAGTTCCTGCAGCTTGTGCAGGACGACATGGAGAACCTGGCCCGGCTGCTGTCCTCCGAGCACGGCAAGACCGTCGCCGACGCCAAGGGCGACATCCAGCGCGGCCTCGAGGTGATCGAGTTCGCCACCGGGATCCCGCACCTGCTCAAGGGCGAGTTCACCGACTCGGCCGGCACCGGCATCGACGTGTACTCGATGCGCCAGCCGCTCGGCGTCGTCGCCGGCATCACCCCGTTCAACTTCCCCGCGATGATCCCGCTGTGGAAGGCCGGCCCGGCCATCGCGTGCGGAAATGCGTTCGTGCTCAAGCCTTCCGAGCGCGACCCGTCGGTGCCGCTGCGCCTGGCCGAGCTGTTCATCGAGGCCGGGCTGCCCGCCGGCGTGTTCAACGTCGTCAACGGCGACAAGACCGTCGTCGACGTGCTGCTCACCGACGAGCGCATCAAGGCCGTCGGCTTCGTCGGCTCCACCCCGATCGCCCAGTACATCTACGAGACCGCCGCCGCCCACGGCAAGCGCGCCCAGTGCTTCGGCGGCGCCAAGAACCACGCGATCGTCATGCCCGACGCCGACATGGACCAGGTGGCCGACGCCCTCGTCGGCGCCGGCTACGGCTCCGCCGGTGAGCGCTGCATGGCGATCTCCGTCGCCGTGCCGGTCGGCGAGGAGGCCGCCGAGGCGCTCGTCGCCAAGCTGAAGGAGCGGGTCGCCGGCCTGAAGGTCGGCCGCAGCGACGACCCGAACGCCGACTTCGGTCCGCTGGTCACCGCCGAGGCCCGTCAGCGGGTGCACGACTACATCCAGAAGGGCATCGACGAGGGCGCCGAGCTCGCCGTCGACGGGCGCGACTTCGTGCTCGAGGGCCACGAGAACGGCTTCTTCTCCGGCCCCACCCTGTTCGACCGGGTCACCCCGGAGATGACGATCTACCGCGAGGAGATCTTCGGCCCCGTGGTGGTCGTCGTCCGCGCCCACGACTACGAGGAAGCGCTGCGGCTGCCGTCGGAGCACGAATACGGCAACGGCGTGGCGATCTTCACCCGCGACGGCGACACCGCCCGTGACTTCACCAACCGCGTCAACGTCGGCATGGTCGGCGTGAACGTGCCCATCCCGGTGCCGATCGCGTACCACACCTTCGGCGGCTGGAAGCGGTCCGGCTTCGGCGACCTCAACCAGCACGGCCCGGACTCGGTGCGCTTCTACACCAAGACCAAGACGGTCACCCAGCGCTGGTTCTCCGGCGTCAAGGAGCACGCGGAGGCAAACCACTTCGTCATCCCGACGATGGACTAGGGCGAGGTAGCAGATGTTCACCCTCACCGACGACGACCGGGCGATCCGCGACACCGCCCGCGACTTCGCCGCCGAGTTCCTCGCCCCGAACGCGGTCGAATGGGACCAGACCAAGCACTTCCCGGTCGACGTCCTGCGCAAGGCCGCGGCGCTCGGCATGGGCGGCATCTACGTCCGCGAGGACGTCGGCGGGTCGGGCCTGCGCCGTCTCGACTCCGTCCGGATCTTCGAGGAACTCGCCAAGGGCTGCCCGTCGATCGCCGCCTACATCTCCATCCACAACATGGTCACGTGGATGATCGACCGGTTCGGCAACGACGAGCAGCGCCGACGCTGGGTCCCCGGACTCTGCACGATGGACCAGCTCGCCAGCTACTGCCTGACCGAGCCCGGCGCCGGCTCCGACGCGGCGGCCCTGAGCACCAGGGCCGTCCGCGACGGCGACGAGTACGTCCTGACCGGCGGCAAGCAGTTCATCTCCGGCGCTGGCACGTCGGACGTGTACGTGGTGATGGCCCGCACCGGTGAACCCGGCCCGCGGGGCATCTCGGCGATCATCGTCCCGAAGGACACCCCCGGGCTGTCCTTCGGCGCCAACGAGAAGAAGATGGGCTGGAACGCCCAGCCCACCCGTCAGGTGATCTTCGACGGTGCCCGCGTGCCCGCCGAGAACCTCCTCGGCGAGGAGGGCAGCGGCTTCCGGATCGCCATGCACGGGCTCAACGGCGGCCGGCTCAACATCGCCGCGTGCTCGGTCGGCGGCGCCCAGGCCGCGCTCGACAAGACCGTCGGGTATCTCGCCGAGCGCAAGGCGTTCGGCGAGCGGCTGCTCGACTCGCAGGCCCTGCAGTTCCGGCTCGCCGACATGCGCACCGGCATCGAGGCCTCGCGCACCCTGCTCTGGCGCGCCGCCGACGCCCTCGACCGCGGTGCCGACGACGTTGTCGAGCTGTGCGCCATGGCGAAGCGGTTCGCCACCGACGCCTGCTTCGACGCCGCCAACGACGCGCTGCAACTGCACGGCGGTTACGGCTATCTTGCCGAGTACGGACTCGAGAAGATCGTGCGGGATCTGCGGGTACACCAGATCCTCGAAGGAACCAACGAGATCATGCGGGTGGTCGTCGCGCGCAGCGTGGTGGCCGCGGCGCAGAACGGAGCGAAATGACCGAGACGGAAGACGTCCTCGTCCGGGTCTCCGGCGGTATCGGCCGGATCACCCTCAATCGACCGAAGGCCATCAACGCCCTGAACTACGACATGGTGAAGGTGATGGCCGCCGCGCTCGACGAGTGGGCGAAGGACGACTCGGTCCGCGCGGTCGTCGTGGACGGGGCGGGGGAGCGCGGCCTGTGCGCCGGCGGCGACATCGTCTCGATCTACCACGACGTCCGCGACGGCGGCACCGGCTCGCAGGACTTCTGGCGCGACGAGTACATCCTCAACGCCGCCATCGGCCGCTACCCGAAGCCGTACGTGGCGATCATGGACGGCATCGTCATGGGCGGCGGCGTCGGAATTTCCGCCCACGGCAACGTCCGGATCGTGACCGAACGCTCCACGATCGCGATGCCCGAGGTCGGTATCGGCTTCGTTCCCGACGTGGGCGGCACCTGGCTGCTCTCGCGTGCACCGGGCGACCTCGGCACCCACCTCGCGCTGACGACCGGCCGGATGAAGGCCGGTGACGCGATCGCGCTCGGATTCGCCGACCACTTCGTCCCGTCCGAGGCGCTCGACAAGTTCGTCGCCGCCCTCGAATCCGGCACGGTCGACGAGGCCCTGGCCGAATTCGCCCAGCCGGCACCGGAAGCGCCGCTGCTCGCGCAGCGGGCGTGGATCGACGCCGCCTACTCGGCGCCGACCGTCGAAGAGATCGTCGCCCGCCTGCAGGCCGCAGAAGAGCCCGAGGCCCACGCGGCCGCCGAGCAGATCCTCGGCAAGTCGCCCGTCGCGCTGAAGGTGACCCTGCGCTCGGTGCGGCACGCCCGCGAACTCGGCAACCTCGAAGAGGTGCTGAACGAGGAGTACCGGGTCTCGCTGGCGTCGCTGCGCTCGCACGATCTCGTCGAGGGCATCCGCGCCCAGGTGGTCGACAAGGACCGCAACCCGGCATGGTCGCCGGCGACCCTCGCCGACGTCACCGACGCCGACGTCGACGCGTACTTCCAGCCCCTCGGCGAGCTCGAACTCGGGCTCGCCGCACCCGAGAAGGAAACCGCCTGACATGAGCACACTGCCGAACGTCGCCTTCCTCGGTCTCGGTCACATGGGCGGACCGATGGCCGCGAACCTGGTCAAGGCCGGTTACCCGGTCACCGGCTTCGATCCGGTGCCCGCGGCCCAGGAACAGGGCCGCGCCGACGGCCTGACGATTGCCGAGTCCGCGACCGACGCCGTCCGCGACGCCGACGTCGTGATCACCATGCTGCCCAACGGTGGCCTCGTGCTGAAGCTCTACGACGAGGTCCTGGCGGCCGCCCGGCCGAACACCCTGTTCGTCGACAGTTCCACCATCGACGTCGCCGACGCCCGCGCCGCCCACGAGAAGGCTGTGCAGGCCGGGCACCGCGCGATCGATGCGCCCGTCTCCGGCGGCGTCGCGGGCGCCGCTGCCGGCACGCTGGCCTTCATGGTCGGCGGGTCGGAAGAGGACTTCGAGGCTGCGAAGCCGCTGCTCGAGGTCATGGGCCGCAAGGTCGTGCACTGCGGCGGTTCCGGCGTCGGCCAGGCCGCCAAGATCTGCAACAACATGATCCTCGGTGTGTCGATGATCGCGATCAGCGAGGCCTTCGTCCTCGGTGAGAAGCTCGGCCTGACCAACCAGGCCCTGTTCGACGTCGCGTCCAACGCCTCCGGCCAGTGCTGGGCGCTGACCAGCAACTGCCCGGTGCCCGGCCCGGTGCCCACCACTCCCGCCAACAACGACTACCAGCCCGGATTCGCCGCCGCGCTCATGGACAAGGACCTCGGGCTGGCCGCGAACGCGTTGCGCGCCAACGGCGTCGACGCCGAGCTGGGGCTGCGGGCGGCGGAGATCTACCACCGGTTCAACACCTCGGGTGGCGGCGGACTGGACTTCTCGGCCATCATCACCGAGATCCGCAACCGCTCGACAGAACAGGAAAACCAGTGACGGACTTCGAGACGATCCTGCTCGACCGCAAGGACCGCGTCGGCATCATCACGCTCAACCGGCCCAAGGCGCTCAACGCCCTCAACAGCCAGCTGATGCGCGAGGTGGTGGCGGCCGTCGAGGAACTCGAGGCCGACACCGGCATCGGTGCCATCCTGCTCACCGGCTCCGAGAAGGCGTTCGCCGCGGGTGCCGACATCAAAGAGATGGCGCCCAAGACGTTCTCCGAGGTGTACGCGGAAGACCTGTTCTCCCAGTGGGATCGGCTCTCCGCGGCCCGCAAGCCGATCGTCGCCGCCGTCTCCGGGTACGCGCTCGGCGGCGGCTGCGAGCTGGCGATGCTGTGCGACTTCATCATCGCCTCGGACACCGCCAAGTTCGGCCAGCCCGAGATCAAGCTGGGTGTCATCCCCGGCATCGGCGGCTCGCAGCGGCTCACCCGCGCCGTGGGCAAGGCCAAGGCGATGGACATGTGCCTGACCGGGCGGAACATGGACGCCGAGGAGGCCGAGCGTGCGGGCCTGGTCTCGCGCGTCGTGCCGGCCGCGGACCTGTTCGACGTGGCGCTCGAGGCGGCGACCACGATCGCGTCGATGTCGCTGCCCGTCGCGATGATGGCCAAGGAAGCGGTGAACCGGTCCTTCGAGACCACCCTCGCCGAGGGCGTGAAGTTCGAGCGGCGGGTGTTCCACTCGACGTTCGCCACCGCCGACCAGAAGGAAGGCATGGCCGCGTTCGTCGAGAAGCGCGCGCCGAAGTTCGAGCACGCTTGATCGTGGTGAAACACTCCGGGCCGTTCCGCACGAGTGCGGAACGGCCCCGGAGTGTTTCACCAGCGGGTGGGCTCGCCTCCGGTGTCGAAGTCGCCGGCATCGTGGCGCAGGCCCGCCAGGATGCGCAGCAGCGTCTCGAGCTGATCATCGGGCACGCCGGGGCGGGCGAACACCTCGGCGTTGAGCTTCTCGGTGGTCGCGACGGCCAGCGCTCGTCCCTCGTCGGTCAGTTCCACCAACGTCGCGCGACGGTCGCTCGGGTGCGGGGTGCGGCGCACCAGACCGGCGGCCTCGAGCCGGTCCACGGCGTTCGTGACGCTGGTCGGGTGGACCTGCAGGCGGGCGCTGGCCTTCGCCATCGGCAGCGCCCCCGTCCGGGTGAAATGCAGCAGCGTCAGCAGTTCGTATCGGGCGAATGTGAGCCCGAACGGTTTGAGGACCTCCTCGACCCGCGCCATCATGATCTGCTGCGCGCGCATCACCGAGGTCACCGCGGCCATGCCGTCCGCGACCTCGCCCCAGCCGTGGGCCGTCCACTGGCGATGGGCCTCGGCGATCGGATCGAGCGGTAGGGGTGCGGGCATACGTCGATCATCCCACGTGGTGCCGCGTCGAGGTGACGCGGACACAGCTTCCGTCCCCTGCGGGACCGGGCGCCGGGGTGAACGACACGCAACGGCCGGGACAACGTCACGTGAACCCGCGACGACATCCAAATGTGTCTGCCCGCCGCTCGATTCGCGACGGCTACAGTGCGCGCGTGCACATCCTGTTCGTCTGCAGCGGCAACGTCTGCCGGTCCGTGATCGCGGAGCGGCTGACGCGGGCGTACGCGTGCGAGTCCGGGTGGGCCGACCTGACCGCCGAGAGCGCGGGTACCCGGGCGCTCGTCGGATATCCCGTCGAACCCCGGGCGGCCGCGGTCATCGCCGGACTCGGCGCGGATGCGAGCGATTTCCGCGCCCGCCGGGTGACCGCGGCGATGGTCGACGGCGCCGACCTGGTCCTGACCATGAGCGAGGAACAGCGCGACCGCGTATCCGGTCTGGTCGCCGGGGCCGCGGCGAAGTCGTTCACCCTCACCGAGGCGCACCGCATCGCGACTGTCACCGGCGCGGCGACGGTCGCCCGGCTCGATGCCTGCCGAGATCCGAGCGGCGCGGCCCGGACCCCGAACATCCCCGACCCGATCGGCCTGTCCGCGCAGGTGTTCGTCGAGACCGGGGATCTCGTGGCCGCCGCGCTGTTCCCGTTGCTCGACGTCCTCGCCGGCGCGGCGGTCGCCGCGGGTCAGCGGTGGGCGTAGTCCCCGAATCGCTCGTCCACCTCGGCGGCGCTCAGCCCGAAGTCCTCGAGCCGGTAGCGGTGCGCCGGCCGGCGATCCCCGCTGCGGCTCTCGGCGTGCAGCGCGGCCATCGCCTCTTCGGCGGCGGTCGTGAGCCGGATGCCGAACCGGTCGTAGACCGCGCCCACCGTGCCGAGGGGATCGGCGACGAAGTCGCGGTAGTCCACGTCGACGAACCGGTCCGGGTCGTGCCGGCGCCGGGCCGCCTCGAAGGTGTCGAACCCGCGCGCCCACAGCTCGAGCTGGCTGCGCCCGATGTTCTCGCCGCGGAAGGTGTGCGACCAGCCGTCGGTGGCGTGCGCGGCCAGGCTGCACACCGACGGGATCACGGTGCGCGGGTCGCGGTGGGTGACGACGATCAGCGCGTCCGGGTAGACCGTGAGCAGTTCGTCGAGGGCGAACAGGTGGCTCGGGTTCTTCAGGGCCCAGCGCTTGCCGGTGTCCGGCAGCCCGATCAGCTGCAGGTTCCTGCGGTGCCGGGCGTACGCGCCGGTCCAGTCCTGCTGTGCGAGCCACTGCGAGTAGGTAGGCAGATGCGCGAGGCATTCGTACGACACCGACCGGAAGGACTGCCGCAGCAGCTGCCAGCACTCCTCGACCTCGCCCGCGGACATGTAGTGCACGCCCATGAACTCGGGGTGCTCGATGTGGTGCCGGGCGAAGCCCGCCTCGAGCGCGGCGAACGCCGGGTTCTGCGGCCACGTCTCGCGCGGCGGCCGGGGCTGCGGCATCTCCGTCAGCCACATCTCGAGTCCCTGGTGGGCGGGGTCGGCGGTGAGCAGGCGGTGCAGTGCGGTGGTGCCGGTGCGGGGCAGTCCGGTCACGAAGATCGGGCGTTCGATCGTCACGTCGGCGTGCTCGGGGTGCTCACGCCAGGCCGCCTCGCTCAGCAGTCGGGCGACGAGGGCGCCGCGCAGGAACACCCGCGACATCTTGCTGCCCAGCGGGGTGAGCTGCTCGTCGCGCGCGTACGAGTCGAGCAGGACACCGAGGGCCTCGGTGTAGTCGTCGTCGCCGAAGTCGGTCAGGCCGGTCAGCCGGGACGCGGAGGCGTGCAGGTCCTCGACGGTGCCGACGCTGGTGCGTTCGGTCATGGATCTCCGATCCCCGTGCCTGGTTTCGGTAGCAGTGGCTACCGAAACCACGCACGGCTGTTCAGTGGTGGTATTCGCCGCAGTTGACGTCCAGGCACTGGCCGGTGACGGCCCGGGCCAGTGGGGAGGCGAGGAAGATCACGGTGTCGGCCACCTCCTCGGTGGTGGGCAGGCGCTTGAGATCGGTGCCGGCCGCGGTGTGCTGGTAGATCTGCTCGACGGTGGTGCCGTACTTGTCCGCCTGGTGCTCGAAGTACCCCTTCAGGGTCTCGCCCCAGATGTAGCCGGGGGCAACGGAATTGACGCGGATGCCCTGGGGGCCCAGTTCGGTGGCGAGGGACTGCGACACCGCCAGCAGGGCCGACTTGGCCAGCTTGTAGCTGCCGTAGCGTTCCTGCGAATGCCGCAGCACCATCGAATTGATGTTCACCACCGAGCCCTTCGTCGCGGTCAGGGCTTCGGTGAACAACTGCGTCAGGCGCAGTGCGCCGAGGACGGTCAATTCCACGCTGTCGCGGATCTGCTGGAAGTCGGTGCGCGCCAACGGTTTCATCGAGGGCACCGAGAACGCGTTGTTGACCAGGGTGTCGACCCGGCCGAACTCGCGGAGGGCCGCCTCGACGAGCCGGGATGCGGAGTCGGTATCGGTGATGTCGGTCGGGACCGGAACCGCGCGCCGGCCTCGGGCGGTGACCTCGGCCGCGACGTCCTCGAGGCGGGCGGCGGTGCGGGCGGCGAGCACGACGTCGGCGCCGTGCTCGGCACACCGCAGGGCGAGGGTGCGGCCGAGCCCTGGCCCGACACCGCTGACCACGACGACCTGTCCGGTGAGCAGGGGGCTCGGGGTGGTCACGGCGCTCACCCGAGCATCCGGTCGGCGATCGCGGTCTGACGGGCGGCGATCCGCGTGGCCCACTGCTCGGGCGTGACGCGGTTGCGGTCGAGGAACGGAAGTGCCGCGGGCACGTCGTCGAACGGGAGCACCTCGGCGGTCGGGCCGTCCGCGACCGTGAGTTCGCGGGCGAGCCGCTGCCAGCGGAACTGCAGGAAGCCGTGGCTGCGGCCCAGGGTCTCGACCCAGTTGGCGATGCCGGGATCGCGGGCAGAGACGACCATGCGGATCATCCCGTCCGGATCCACCTGGGCCTGTGCATTGTTCAGCGAGGTCTGGTGGTGGACGTAGTCGAGGGAGATATACCAGAGGCTGCCCAGCTGGAAGCCCTGGTAGGGCGCATCGGAGGCGGGCACGGTGAGGATCATCGCCTCGTCGTCGCCCAGTTCGAAGTGCCCGACGGACGAGTACTGCGTGGCCAGGCCGCCGGGCGTCGGCCGCGGAGCGGTGACCGTGTTGACCGGCAGGTCGAGGTAGAACCACTGCGGGAACTGCAGCCACGTCTGCACCCGCGACACCAGCGCTTTCCCGGCGCGCCGGTAGCGGGCGGCGGCATCGTCGTGGGTCGGTTCCGGGGGCGGGGTTCCGAGCGCATCGAGCCGGTCGATGCGCAGGGTGCCGCGCCGCTGGGACCAGTCGCTGTAGACCTCCCGGACGACGAGCTGCGACGAACCGGGGGTGAGGGTGAAGTAGTTGTTCCCGGGGTCTGCGGGTCCGGGGCCGAACCGGACCTCGAAGGTGCCGTCGTCGGCGACGTGCAGCTCGCGGTCGTCGAACGCGGTGACATTGCCGGGCACCTGGGCGTCGGTGTAGTTGCCGGCGAGCACCTGGAAGCTCAGGTCGCACGTCGTGCCGCGGCGACCGGTGACGACGTACTCGGCGTCGTCGCGGA
Source organism: Rhodococcus indonesiensis (assembly GCF_047782815.1). Lineage (NCBI taxonomy): Bacteria > Bacillati > Actinomycetota > Actinomycetes > Mycobacteriales > Nocardiaceae > Rhodococcus > Rhodococcus indonesiensis. Next base: position 1,939,726 of record NZ_CP180630.1, read on the forward strand.
TACGCGCACCCCAGTAGAGGGTGTCGGGGTTGTCGAGCCCCATCTTCGTGTAGGGGCCGGTGCCGGTGACGAACGTGGGATGGGGCGCTTCGACCGCCCACGCGGCGTGCACGCAGGCGGCGATCCCGCCGGCGAGGTAGCGGTACCCCTCGATCAGGTCCTGCTCGGTGCGGATGTGCGGCGCCGTCGCGACGAGCTTCTCGGCCTCGGTGATGGCGGACGTGAGCGGATCGGTGAGCACACGATCTCCTTGCGGTTCAAATATGTACCGGTGCGGTAGGCTCCTGGTGCAGCGACGATAGAACGTGTTCCAAGGAGGCGTCAATGACCGAGGCCGCCGCGCCGTCGTCCGCTCGGCGTTCGCCACCGACCGAGCGGGTCGTGCAGGTCCTCGACCACCTGGTCGCACACCCGGAGGCCCGGTTCGGGCTCTCCGAGCTGGCGCGCCGGCTGGGCATGAGCAAACCGACGTGCCTGGGAATCTTGACCGCGCTGACCGACGCCGGCTACCTGATGCGTCATCCCGCCGACCGGTCGTACGGGCTCGGTCCCGCGCTGATCGTCGCGGGCCGGGCCGCGCAGCGCGGCTTCGCCGTCGGCCCTGTCACCCACCGGCACCTGGCCGCGCTCGGCGCCGAGTTCGGCGCCACCTGCGCCGCGTCGGCCGTCGTGGGCGACCGCATCGCGGTCCTCGACGTCGCCGGGCCCGATCCGGCCGGCGCCGGGGCGAGGGTGGGGGAGGTGTACCCGTTCGCGCCGCCGGTGGGGCTGATGTACGTGCTGTGGGACTCCGACGAGCGGCTCGAGCAGTGGCTGGCGCGCGAGCCGACGCTGCCGGTGCGGCTGGACCGGGAACGCCTGCGCGACGTGGTCGCCGAGTGCCGCGCCGCGGGGTACCTTGTCGAGTCGCTCACCGCCGGGGGGCGGCGGTTGCATGCGCTGATGGCGGGGGTGGCAGCGCACGACCTCCCGGCGGAGCTGCGCGAACTGCTGGGGGAGATGGTCTCCAGCCTGGGGGAGCGCGTGTTGCTCACCGGCGCGGAACCGGACGACGCCGAGCACCCGGTGAACCTGCTCGCCGCGCCCGTCCACGACGCGGACGGGCGCCAATCGGTCGTGCTCACGCTCCACGTGGGCGCGACGCTGGCCAATCGGGAGATCGCACGGCGCGGGGCCGCGCTCGTGGCCACCGCCGAAGCCGTCACGCGCGAGCTCGGCGGGCGTCGCCCGAGCCGATGACGGCCGAGCCCTGCGCCGCATAGCCGCCGGGCGGGGGCGTTGACCCGGAACTGAAACTCGTTCTATCGTTCGGGGCGAACCTTTCGACCGAGTCGGTACATATTTGGACCGACGCTCGTGAGCTGGAGCCGCGATGACCCTCACGCCGTCGTACGAACTGCCCCTGCAGCGCGCCCTCGAGGCCGAGTCCGTGCACATCTTCCGGGAGGTGGCGGCCACGTTCGAGCGTCCCGTGCTGCTCTTCTCCGGCGGCAAGGACTCCGCGGTCATGCTGCACCTGGCAGCCAAGGCATTCTGGCCGGCGCCGATCCCGTTCCCGGTGCTGCACATCGACACCGGCCACAACTTCCCCGAGGTCCTCGCCTACCGCGACGCCGAGGTGGCCCGCCGCAGGGTGCGGCTGCTGGTCGCGTCGGTGCAGGACGACATCGACGCCGGCCGGGTCGTCGAGGACGTCGGTCCGCATGCGAGCCGCAACCGGCTGCAGACCCGGACGCTGCTGCGTGCCCTCCGCGAAGGCGGTTTCGACGCGGTGTTCGGCGGTGCCCGGCGCGACGAGGAGAAGGCCCGCGCCAAGGAGCGCGTGTTCTCCTTCCGCGACGAGTTCGGTCAGTGGGACCCGAAGGCGCAGCGCCCCGAACTGTGGCAGCTGTACAACGGCCGGCACCGCCGCGGCGAGCACATCCGCGTGTTCCCGCTGTCCAACTGGACCGAGCTCGATATCTGGAACTACGTCCGCGACGAACACGTCGAGCTGCCGCCGCTCTACTACGCCCATCGACGGCCCGTCGTCGAGCGCGACGGAATGCTGCTGGCGCTCAACGAGTTCCTCACGCTCCTGCCGGGCGACGAGCCGCGCGAGGCGATGGTGCGGTTCCGCACGGTCGGCGACGCGACGTGCACGGGCTGCGTCGAATCCACCGCCGCCACCCCCGACGAGGTGGTCGCCGAGGTCGCGGTCAGCCGCGTCACCGAGCGCGGCGCCACCCGCGCCGACGACCGGATCTCCGAGGCCGGGATGGAAGACCGCAAGAAGGAGGGCTACTTCTGATGACCCGGTTGCTGCGCATCGCCACCGCCGGCAGCGTCGACGACGGCAAGTCCACACTGATCGGCCGGCTGCTCCACGACTGCAAGGCCGTGCCCGAGGATCAGCTCGACGCCGTCGCCCGCACCAGCCGCGAGCGCGGCATGGACACCCCCGACCTGGCGCTGCTCACCGACGGGCTGCGGGCGGAGCGGGAACAGGGCATCACCATCGACGTCGCCCACCGCTACTTCTGCACCCCGCACCGCGCCTTCGTCGTCGCCGACACTCCCGGCCACGAGCAGTACACCCGGAACATGGTCACCGGCGCCTCGACCGCCGACCTCGCCCTCATCCTCGTCGACGCCCGCAAGGGCGTCGTCGAGCAGACCCGCAGGCACGCGTTCCTCGCCAGCCTGCTCGGCGTCCCCCATCTCGTGCTGTGCGTCAACAAGATGGACCTGGTCGACTGGTCGCAGCAGCGCTTCGACGAGATCTGCGCCGAATTCTCCACGTTCGCAGCCAAACTCGACATCCACGACCTGACGTTCGTGCCGGTCTCGGCGCTGCTCGGCGACAACGTCGTCGACCGCACCACCGCCATGACCTGGTACGAGGGTGCCTCGCTGCTGCACCGTCTCGAGCAGGTGCACGTCGACTCCGACCGCAACCTCATCGACGCGCGCTTTCCCGTCCAGTACGTGATCCGTCCCGGGCACGGCGAGCACCGCGACTTCCGCGGTTACGCGGGCACCGTCGCGAGCGGGGTCTTCGCTCCTGGCGACGAGGTGCTGGTGCTGCCGTCGGGCTACGGCACGCGGGTGCGCGCCGTCCACGGCCCGGGCGGCGACCCGGTGCCGAGTGCCTTCGCGGGCAGCGCCGTGTGCCTCGAGCTCGAGGACGACCTCGACGTGGGACGCGGCGACATGCTGTGCCGCCCCGGGAACCGGCCGCTCGTCGGGCACGAGCTGGACGCGATGGTGTGCTGGCTCGCCGAGGGCCCGGGTCTCGCGCCCGACGCCACCTACACCCTGCTGCACACCACCAACGCCACCGCCGCGCAGGTGGTCCGGCTCGACTACCGGCTCGACGTGACCACCCTGCACCGCGACGGGGCGGCACGGTCGTTGACCCTCAACGAGATCGGGCGAGTGCAGCTGCGGACCCGCCGTCCCGTGCTGTTCGACCCCTACCGGCGCAACCGGACCACCGGCAGCTTCGTGCTCGTCGACGACGCGACCGGCAGCACCGTCGCCGCCGGGATGATCACCGGCCCCACCCTCGCCGCCGCCCCCGTCGTGTGGCACGCGGCGGAGGCGACCCGCGCCGAACGCCTCTCGAGGGGAGCGACGGTGTGGCTGACCGGCCTGTCGGCGTCGGGCAAGTCCAGCGTCGCCGCGGCGCTCGAGCGGCGTCTGCTCGCGGCCGGCGTGCCGGCCTACCGGCTCGACGGGGACAACCTGCGGCACGGCCTCAACTCCGACCTCGGTTTCGGGCCGCAGGACCGCGCGGAGAACGTCCGTCGTGTGGGTGCGGTGGCGCAGCTGATGGCCGACGCGGGGCTGGTGACGATCTGCGCGCTCATCAGCCCGTACCGGTCCGACCGGGACCGGATCCGCGAACAGCACCGGCAGGCCGGGCTGCCGTTCCTCGAGGTGTTCGTCGACACCCCGCTCGCCGACTGCGAGGCCCGCGATCCGAAGGGCATGTATGCGCGGGCCCGAGCCGGGGAGATCTCCGGATTCACCGGCATCGACGACCCCTACGAGCCACCCACCGGTCCCGAACTGGTGCTGCGGCCCCAGTACGGCGATCCGGTCGCGCAGGCCGGACTGATCATGGAATTGTTGGCCCCATGACCGATGACGCCGCCCTCGCCGCCGAGATCGCCACCGCTGCAGGAGAACTGTTGCTGACCGTCCGCGCGGCCGAGGCCGACGCGCTCACCGGTCGCGAACTCGGCCGCCACGGCGACCGCGCCGCCGACGCCTTCATCCTCGGGCGGCTCGCCGCCGAACGCCCTGCCGACGCGGTGCTCTCGGAGGAATCCGCCGACGACCCGGCGCGGGTGCACGCGAAGCGGGTGTGGATCGTCGACCCGCTCGACGGATCCAAGGAGTACGGCATGCCGGACCACGAGGACTGGGCCGTGCACATCGCCCTGTGGGAGGCCGGCCGCGGTATCACCGCCGCCGCGGTCGCGCAGCCGGCCGTGGGCGCCGTCTACGGCACCGCGGACGTCGGGCGTGCCGAACTGCGGCCACTGGCCGGCCGACGGCCCCGCATCGTCGTCAGCGGGAGCCGGCCGCCAGTGTTCGTCGCGGACGTCGCCCGCGCCCTCGGCGCCGACGTGGTGCGGATGGGTTCCGCCGGGGCCAAGGCCATGGCCGTGGTGCGCGGCGACGTCGACGCGTACGTGCACGCCGGCGGGCAGTGGGAGTGGGACTCCGCGGCGCCGGTGGGGGTCGCGCAGGCGGCGGGGCTGTACTGCGCCCGCATCGACGGCAGCGAACTCGAGTACAACCGCCCCCACCCCTACCTGCCGGATCTGGTGATCTGCCGACCGGACTGGGCCCCGGCCCTGATGGCCGCGATCGCCGAGCATGCCGGCGCCCCCACCGACAGCGCCCGCGTCGCGATGGCCCGCTCCTACATCCGTTCCCTCGTCAGTCACGACGCGTCGCATGTCCGGCTCGCGGCCGACGCGTGGCGGGTCGAGAACGGGGTGCGCACCGGGGACACCGGCGTCGAGATCCGGGACCGGCTCGAGCACGGCCCCGAGTACCGCCCGATCCGGCGGGTGCGGGAGCTGACATTCCGCGAATGGGACGAGAACGTCGTCGCGCGGTTCCTGCTCGACCTCGACGCCGGGGACACCGTCCTCACCGTGGCGGTCACCGAGCACTTCGCCATCCCCGCAGGCGAGATCTGCTCGATCGTGGCGATCATCGAGCCGCACGAGCCCAAATAGTTTACTGTTTGTGTTCATAGACGAGCTAACGATCTAGTGCCTGGAGGACCCATGGACCACGCCTGCGACATGGGCGACGGCATCTTCCGCATCCCTGTCCCGGTCGGCGACCTGCCGGTCGGCGACACCCAGGTGTACGCGATGGAGTCGCCGCGCGGACTGGTCCTCGTCGACGTCGGCTGGAACGACGACACATCCTGGACCGCGCTGCAGGACGGCCTCGCTTCCGTCGGTGCCTCAGTCGCGGACGTCGAGGGAGTGGTCGTCACGCACTTCCATCCCGACCACGTGGGCCTGACCGGCCGGATCCGGGAGGCGTCGGGCTGCTGGGTCGGCATGCACGAGGACGACTTCGGTCAGCTCGAGCTCATGACCTCCGGCGACGGCAACGCCGAGTGGGAGGCCGAGCAGTGGCGCCGCGCCGGGGCTCCCGACGACCAGATCGCCGTCTATCTCGAGCGGGCGAGTGGGGAACGCGCGACCGGCAAGCCGGACGTTCATCCCGACCGCAAGCTCGCCACCGACGAGCGGATCGCGCTCACCGGCCGCACCCTGCGCACGGTGTTCACCCCCGGGCACACGCCCGGCCACGCCTGCTTCTACCTGGAGGAACACGACATCCTCTTCAGCGGCGACCACGTCCTGGCCACCACGACCCCACACGTGGGCGACTTCGACTTCCCGCTCGCCGAACGCGACGCCCTCGGCGAGTTCATCGACTCGCTGCGTGCCGTCGGCACGCTCCCGGCCCGGCGCACCCTGCCCGCGCACCGGCAGCCGATCGACGACCTCGCGGCCCGCACCGGTGCCCTTGTCGAGCATCACGAACGACGCCTCGACGATCTGTACGCCGCATTCGGCGACGAGGAGCTGACCCTGTGGCAGGCTGCCGAGCGGATGACGTGGTACCGCCCCTGGGACCAGACTCCGCCCACGGGCAAGCAGATGGCGCTGTCCGAGGCCTCGGCGCATGTGCGGCACCTCATCGAGAGAGGCCGCGCGCGCCGGGTCCCGGGCACCGACCCGGCGCGCTTCGCCCGGGCCTGACGGAAGGAACCGCATGACCCCCGACGAGCTCGTTACCGAATTCTGCCGCCGCTGGGCCGATCCCGACCCGGCCGTGCTTGCGTCCTACTTCACCGACGACGCCGTCTACCACAACATTCCGATGGAACCGGTGCGTGGGCGCGCGGCGATCGAGGAGTTCATCGCCGGGTTCGTCGCCTCGTTCGGCGGCATCGATTTCCGCATCCGGCACCAGGCCGTTCACGGCGGCGTGGTGCTCAACGAGCGGGTCGACGTGTTCACGCTCGGGGGACGGACCGTCGAACTGCCGGTGATGGGGGCTTTCGAGGTCGTCGACGGCAGGATCGCCGGCTGGCGCGACTATTTCGACATGGCGCCGATCACCGCGGCCGCCCAGCAGGATCCGGCGGACTGACACCCGGTCTCGCGGTTGTCGGCCGCAGGTGACCGAGTTGATCCGGCCGTGGGAGGGTCGGTGCATGCACGCAGTGAGTGTCGATGCTCCCGAGAGTCGGGCCGAGGTCCGTGACGTAGCCGGGCCCACGGCATGAGGGGGAATTCATGACGCTCTCCCCAGGCGGGCGGATCGGCCTGGCCGGAGCTGCGGTGGTCGGAGTCGCCTTCGGCATGGCCCGCTACGCCTACGGCCTGACACTGCCCGACATCCGGGAAGACCTGCGGCTCTCCGAGCTGGTGCTCGGCCTCGTCGCCAGCGCAACGTTTGCGGGCTACCTGGCCGGCCTGTTGCTTGCCGGACGGCTCGCCGCTCGCCATGGGTCGCGCGCGCCGACGACAGTGGGCGGGGCCTGCGGCGCCGCGGGGGCGGTGATCGTTACTTTCGCGCAGTCCCCGGGGCTGCTCGCCGTCGGTGTCGTCCTGGCCGGCAGCGCCGGTGGCTGGGTCTGGGCGCCCTACTCCGACATCGTGACCCGATCGGTGCCCTCGCGGCAGCAGCCCCGAGCGTTGGCGATCATCACCACCGGCACCAGCGGCGGACTGGTACTGCTGGGCGCGCTGGCCGTCCTGGCCGCGGTGGGCTCGTGGCGCCTGGTCTGGGCCGGAATCGCCCTCGCCGCCGTGGCCGCCGCACTCGTGAACCTGCGCCTGGTGCCGCGGACCAGGCCGGCCCCGCACCCGGAGGCACGACCCGGAGCCTCCTCGCTGGTGGCAGCGCTGCGGGCCCCGGCAGCCTACTCAGTTGTCTACTTCGCGGTCGTGGTCGTCTACTTCACCTATGCCGCCGACGTCCTGGACAGCGGCACCCTCCCGGCGGCGGCCGTCCCGGCTCTCTACGCGGCCGTCGGTCTCACCGGCATGGTGGGGGTGGCGACCGGAACCCTCGCGCAGCGACTGGGAAGCGTCCGGGTCGCCGCGCTGTGCCTCGCAACGGTCGGTGCGGCGCTGGGGCTGCTCGGGCTGTCCAGTGGCTCCGTGGCCGCGACCGCAGCCTCGGCGTGCATCTTCGGCATGGGGTACATGACAGGATCCGCGGTGCTCGCGGTCTGGACCGCCGAGCTGGTACCCGAGCGCGCCGGTGCGGCGTTCACAGCCTGCCTGGTCGTGGGAGCCCTCAGCTCGGTCGCAGCACCGGCTCTCGCCGGTGCCGCGATACCCGCCCTCGGCCTGGGGTCGCTGCTCGTCGTCACCGCGGCGGTGTCACTGCTCGGCGCGGTGGCGCTGATGCTGTACGGGTTCTCACAAGGGGTGGCAGTCGGTGACATCGGACGATGAACACAGAATCCCTGGGCGTGGCCGATGCGCACATCCTGCTTCGTGACGAGTCCGCGTTTCACAACACCTGGTCTCAACGTCCTGCGCCAGGTTCGGGCCGCAGAACGGGAACGGCCCCGCGTCGCACTGCGACGCGGGGCCGTTCCCGTGGTGCCCTCGGCAGGATTCGAACCTGCGACTTCTTGCTCCGGAGGCAAGCGCTCTATCCCCTGAGCTACGAGGGCGTTCCGGACTCCACCGGTTGCTCGGTGGGGCGGGAGTTAGCGTAGCGCATTGTCGGCGATACGCCACATCGCCTGGTCGGAGGGGGTTTCTCCGGCGCTCCTGGGGTATCCGGCAGGCACGGATGCGCCGTCCGGGAGGAACTCTTCGGCGAGTGTTTCCCGGAACGGCCGGCGTGGGCCACCCGCGCGGGGCAGGCTCGAACACGAAACCGGACACACACCTGCAGGAGAGGACCGTACGTGGACGCAGGACCCGACACGGCAACCCGCACCGGACCGCTGAGCCGCGAGGAGCTCGCTGCGCTCGACACCTGGTGGCGAGCCGCGAACTACCTGTCGGTGGGGCAGATCTACCTGATGGGCAACCCGCTGCTGCGCGAGCCGTTGCGTCCCGAGCACATCAAGCCCCGGCTGCTCGGGCACTGGGGCACCACCCCGGGGCTGAACTTCGTCTATGCACACCTCAACCGCACGATCACCGCCCGCGAGCTGGACATGATGTACGTGATGGGTCCCGGGCACGGCGGTCCCGGGCCCGTCGCCGCGGCCTGGCTCGAGGGCACCTACAGCGAGATCTATCCGGACATCTCCCGGGACGCGGACGGCATGGCGCGCCTGTTCACCCAGTTCTCGTTCCCCGGGGGGATCCCCAGCCACGTCGCTCCCGAGACACCCGGATCCATCCACGAGGGCGGCGAGCTCGGGTACGCCCTGTCGCACGCCTACGGGGCCGCGTTCGACAACCCGGACCTGATCGTGGCTGCCGTGGTGGGCGACGGCGAGGCCGAGACCGGGCCGCTGGCCACCAGCTGGCACTCCACCAAGTTCGTCGACCCGCGCCGGGACGGCGCCGTGCTGCCGATCCTGCACCTGAACGGGTACAAGATCGCCAATCCGACCGTCCTCGCCCGCATCGAACACGAGGAACTCGAGCACCTGCTCCGCGGCTACGGCCACGATCCGGTATTCGTCGAGGGCTCCGATCCCGAGCGCATGCACCAGGCGTTCGCGGCGGCCCTGGACCACTGCCTCGATGCGATACTTGAGATCCGGCGCCGCGCCCGCCACGACGGGGTCACCGAGCGACCGCGCTGGCCGATGATCGTGCTGCGTTCCCCGAAGGGCTGGACCGGACCGAAGGAGGTCGACGGTCTCCCGGTCGAAGGGTACTGGCGCTCGCACCAGGTGCCCTTCGCCAATGCCCGCGACGACGACAGCCACCGCAAGATTCTCGAGGAGTGGCTGCGCAGTTACCGGCCCGAGGAACTGTTCGACGACCGTGGTGCCCCCGTGCCCGCGATCCGCGACCTGCACCCGGCGGGCGAGCGGCGGATGAGCGCCAACCCCCATGCCAACGGCGGACCGCTCGTACGAGACCTGGCGTTGCCGGACTTCCGCGACTACGCCGTGCCGGTCGAGGCGCCCGGCACCGGCAGCGTCGAATCGACCCGCGTGCTCGGCACCTTCCTGCGCGACGTCATGCGCGAGAACACGAGCACCTTCCGCGTGTTCTCCCCAGACGAGAACAACTCCAACCGGCTCGGTCCGGTCCTCGAGGCCACCGCACGCACCTGGAACGCCCGCATCCTGCCCGACGACGACCGTCTGGCCCCCGACGGACGGGTGATGGAGATTCTCTCCGAGCACACCTGCCAGGGCTGGCTCGAGGGCTATCTGCTGACCGGCCGGCACGGCTTCTTCTCCTGCTACGAGGCTTTCGTCCACATCGTCGACTCGATGTTCAACCAGCACGCCAAGTGGCTGCGCACCACCAACGGTATCGACTGGCGCCGGCCGATCCCGTCGCTGAACTACCTGCTCACCTCGCACGTGTGGCGGCAGGACCACAACGGCTTCTCGCACCAGGACCCTGGCTTCATCGACCATGTCGTCAACAAGAAGGCCGACGTGATCCGCGTGTACCTGCCGCCGGACGCGAACAGCCTGCTGTCGGTGGCCGATCACTGCCTGCGCACCCGGCAGTACGTCAACGTGATCGTCGCCGGCAAGCAACCGCAGCTGCAGTACCTCGACATGGACGCGGCAATCGTGCATTGCACCAAGGGAATCGGGATCTGGGACTGGGCCGGCACCGACCAGGGGGCCGAACCCGACGTGGTGCTCGGCTGCGCGGGCGACGTGCCCACCATGGAAACCCTCGCCGCCGTCGAGATCCTGCTCGAGTGGTTCCCCGATCTGAGGATCCGCGTCGTGAACGTCGTCGACCTGATGCGGCTGCAGGATCACACCGAACACCCGCACGGGCTGTCCGACCGCGAATTCGACTCGCTGTTCACCACCGACAAGCCGGTGATCTTCGCGTACCACGGCTACCCGTGGTTGATCCACCGCCTGACCTACCGGCGTACCAACCACGACAACATCCACGTCCGCGGGTACAAGGAGGAGGGCACCACCACCACACCGTTCGACATGTGCGTGCTCAACCAGATCGACCGGTTCGACCTCGCCATGGACGTCGTCGACCGGGTGCCGCGCCTGCATCCGATCTCCGCGTATGCGCGCGAGTACCTGAAGAACCGGCTCGTCGAGCATCACCAGTACATCCGCACCCACGGTGAGGACATGCCCGACATCCGCGACTGGGAGTGGGGCCGGTCCGGACGGTAGACGCGGACGGGGGACGACCCGGATGGGCCGTCCCCCGTCGTGCGGGTCCGCACTGTCAGTTCATGGGCAGCGGTTGCGCACCGCGCTCCGCGAGCATCGCCGTCATGAGCTCCGACTCGCTGGTCTGGGTGTCGACCATCGTCTGCGCCAGGGTTCGCACCGCCGGCTGGCCCGCGTACTGCGCGCCGTACTCCATCATCGGCAGCCCGCCCTCGTGGTGGCGCAGCATCAACTGCAGGAACAGCACGTCGAGTTCCGGGCCGGTGGCGCCGCGCAGGTTCGCCAGGTCCTCGGACGTCGCCATACCGGGCATCCGGGCGGTCCCTGCCCCGGCCGTGTGCCCATCGCCGCTCGCGTGGCTCGCGTCGCCGTGGCCGTGGCCGGAGTCCTCGGTCATCCACGTCATGTAGTCCCCGGCAGGCAGCAACGGCTGCCCCCACAGCGACAGCCAGCCCTGCATCTGGCCGACCTGGTTCTGCTGGGTGGTGAGGATGTCGTACGCCAGGTTGCGTACCCGCTGGTCGTCCGACTTCGTCAGCGCCACAGCGGACATCTCGATGGCCTGGTTGTGATGGACGGTCATGTCCTGCGCGAACCCGACGTCCACGGAGCCGGCGTCCGGTGCCACCGGCTGCGAGTCCTCCAGCGGGATATGTGCGAGGAATCCGAGCAGGAACCCGATCGCGACGGCCGCGACCAGGCCCAGGATCAGACCGGTCGTGCGCCGGCCCGTGCCGGCGGTGACGGTGCCGTCCGTCATGTCAGCTCCCCGCCGGGGCCTGCATGTCGGCCGGCACCTGCTCGGTGCCGTCCGCCGTGCCGCCGTCCATCGGCACCGCGTCCGGACCCGGCGCCGAGGGATCGAACGGCGGGGGGCTGCTCGGGTCGAACGAGCCGGGCAGGGTGGAGCAGCTCGCGCCGACCTCCGGGTAGGTGTAGCGGTTGAGCCGCAGCGACGCGATGAAGTGATCGATTCGCTCGTCGTCGGCGGAGTCCACCTTCAGCTGATGCCCCCACGACTGCAGGGCGATCGGGGAGTCGAGCCCCGGGTAGGGCGACATCATCAGGTAGGACTTGCCGTCCACCTTCGCCGCGAGCGCATCGACGCCGGCCTGATCGACCAGGTCGGGGTTGTAGGTGATCCACACCGCGCCGTGCTCGAGAGAGTGCACGGCGTTCTCGGTGCGGATCGCCTCGGGGTACACGGTGCCGGTGCACGTGGCCCAGATCGCGTCGTGCGGCCCACCGAACGGCGGGCTCTGGTCGTACGCCACGCGCTGCGTGGCCCCGATGTGCTGACCGGCGGGGTAGTCGACCGTCACGACTCCCTCGATCGCGGTCGACGGATCCTGATTCGACTCGGACGGCGTCCACGCCGCCAGCGCCTGGGAATCCTGGTACTTCGGGATGATGCTGGCGGCGATCACCGCGACCAGCGCGACCACCGCGACCACGCCACCGATCAGAAGCCACGGGATCTGCCGCTGCTTGGGCAGACCGCGACCGCCGCTCTTCTTCTGGGCGGCCTTGATCGCCTTCGCAGACTTGGCACCGGACTTCTTGCCGGAACCGCCACTTACCGAACCGCTGGGCATCGTTGGGTGCTCTTTCGACGGATGGACAACAGGGGGCGCACGACGCTCGGTCCGCGCGTGCTCTGTCAACTCTACGGGCGGACGGTGCACGGACGTCCCCGCGGCGGCCGGGCGGTGACCGCGGCAACAGGCCGGACCGGCGTCACGACAGGGAAGGCGGAGCCAATAGGATAGAGACCCGTGACTCCTGCCGACCTTGCCGAACTGCTCCACGGAACCGCTGCGAGGGTGCTCGCCGAGCGTGACCTCGACGTGTCCGTCCTGCCCGAGACCCTGACGGTCGAGCGGCCCCGCAACCCGGAGCACGGCGACTACGCGACCAACGTCGCGATGCAGGTCGCGAAGAAGGCCGGCGTCAACCCGCGCGAACTCGCGGGCTGGCTGGCCGAGGCCCTCACCGCCGCCGACGGCATCGAGTCGGCCGAGGTGGCCGGACCGGGCTTCCTGAACATCCGTCTCGCCGCCGATGCCCAGGGCGCGATCGTCGCCCAGGTGCTCACCCAGGCGGCCGCGTACGGTAACGCGGACACGCTGGCCGGAACCCGCATCAACCTCGAGTTCGTCTCCGCGAACCCCACGGGCCCGATCCACCTCGGCGGCACCCGCTGGGCCGCGGTCGGGGACGCGCTCGGCCGGATCCTCACCACCCAGGGCGGCGACGTCACCCGGGAGTACTACTTCAACGACCACGGCGCCCAGATCGACCGGTTCACCCGCTCGCTCGTCGCCGCGGCGCAGGGGCAGCCCGCGCCGGAGGACGGTTACGCCGGCGCGTACATCGTCGACATCGCGCAGGCCGTGCTGCAGCAGCGCCCGGACGCGCTCGCGCTGCCCGAGGCCGAACGGCACGAGGTGTTCCGCTCGATCGGCGTGGACCTGATGTTCGCCCACATCAAGCGCACCCTGCACGAGTTCGGTGTCGACTTCGACGTGTACTTCCACGAGAACTCCCTGTTCGAGTCGGGCGCCGTGGAGAAGGCCGTCGAGACGCTCAAGACCTCGGGGAGCCTCTACCACCAGGACGGCGCCTGGTGGCTCAAGAGCACCGACTTCGGTGACGACAAGGACCGCGTCGTCATCAAGAGCGACGGCAACGCCGCCTACATCGCCGGGGACATCGCCTACTTCCAGGACAAGCGGTCGCGCGGCTTCGACCTGTGCATCTACATGCTCGGCGCGGACCACCACGGCTACATCGGCCGCCTCAAGGCCGCCGCCGCCGCGTTCGGTGACGACCCGGACACCGTCGAGGTGATGATCGGGCAGATGGTCAACCTCGTGCGCGGCGGCGTCGCCGTGAAGATGAGCAAACGCGCCGGCACGGTCATCACCCTCGACGACCTCGTCGAGGCGATCGGCGTCGACGCGGCCCGCTACGCGCTGGTGCGGTCGTCGGTGGATCAGAGCATCGACATCGACCTCGAGCTGTGGGCCAGCACCACCAACGAGAACCCGGTCTACTACGTCCAGTACGCGCACGCCCGGCTCTCGTCCATCGGGCGCGGCGCCGCGGAGCTCGGTCTCGGCGCCGAGGGCGCCGACCTGTCGCTGCTCGACCACGAGCGCGAGGGTGAGCTGATCCGCACGATCGGCGAGTACCCGCGCATCCTCGCCAAGGCCGCCGAACTGCGGGAACCGCACCGCGTCGCGCGGTACCTCGAGGAACTCGCCGGCGCCTACCACCGCTTCTACGACTCGTGCCGCATCCTGCCGCAGGGCGACGAGGAGCCGGGACCGCTGCACACGGCGCGGCTCGCGCTGTGCGCGGCGACCCGCCAGGTCCTCGCCAACGGACTCGGACTGCTCGGCGTCAGCGCCCCGGAGCGGATGTGAACGCGCACCCCGCCGGTCCCCGGCACGCCGAGATCCCGCACGCACCGGGCCTGACCGAGCGGCCGGCGAACGCCGCCGAACTGAACTTCCTGCACCCGAACGTGTGGCCACGCAACGCCCGGCGCGGCGACGACGGCGTCGTGACGATCGCCGGTGTGCCCGTCACCGAACTCGCCGAGCGGTACGGCACCCCGCTCTTCGTCGTCGACGAGGACGACTTCCGCTCTCGATGCCGGGAGATCGCGGCCGCGTTCGGGCCGGGCGCGAAGGTCCACTACGCGTCGAAGGCGTTCCTGTGCACCGAGATTGCGCGCTGGGTCGACCAGGAGGGCCTGTCCCTCGACGTCTCGACCGGCGGTGAGCTCGCCGTCGCGCTGCGTTCCGGGTTCCCCGCCGGGAAGATCGCCATGCACGGCAACAACAAGTCCGTGGCCGAGCTGCGGACCGCCGTCGCCGCGGGCGTCGGGCACATCGTGCTGGACTCCATGTCGGAGATCGACCTGCTCGACGCGGTCGCCGGCGAACTCGACGTCGTGCAGGACGTGCTGATCCGCGTCACCGTCGGCGTCGAGGCGCACACCCACGAGTTCATCTCCACCGCGCACGAGGACCAGAAGTTCGGCCTGTCGCTGGCCGGCGGGGTGGCCATGGCCGCCGTCCGCAAGGTGTTCGCGAGCGATCACCTGCGCCTGGTCGGCCTGCACAGCCACATCGGCTCGCAGATCTTCGACGTCGACGGATTCGAGCTCGCGGCGCACCGGGTCATCGGCCTGCTGCGCGACGTCGTCGACGAATTCGGCGTCGACAAGACCGCGCAGATGAACATCGTCGACCTCGGCGGCGGCCTCGGCATCTCCTACGTGCCCAGTGACGACCCGCCGCCCGTGGAGGAACTCGCCGCCAAGCTGCGGCACATCGTGCAGACCGAGTCCACCCTCGCCGGTCTGCCCGAACCGACCCTCGCGGTCGAGCCCGGCCGCGCCATCGCCGGCCCCGGCACCGTGACCCTCTACGAGGTGGGCACCATCAAGGACGTCGCGGTGGGCGCACACCAGATGCGCCGATACATCAGCGTCGACGGCGGCATGAGCGACAACATCCGCACCTCGCTGTACCAGGCCGAGTACGAGACCCGCCTGGTGTCGCGGGCCGGCGACGCCGAACCGGTCGTGTCCCGCGTCGTCGGCAAGCACTGTGAGAGCGGCGACATAGTCATCCGCGATGCCTGGATGCCCGCCGACCTCGAAGCCGGCGACCTGTTGGCCGTCGCCGCGACCGGTGCATACTGCTACTCGATGTCCAGCAGGTACAACCTGCTGCCCCGTCCCGCCGTCGTGGCGGTCAAGGACGGCGCCGCCCGCGTCGTCCTGCGTCGGGAAACCGTGGAAGATCTGCTCAGCTTGGAGGTTACGGAGTGACGACCGAAGCGGTGACCAGCGAACCGGGGCAGCGCCCGATCGGTGTGGCTGTGCTCGGGCACGGCACCGTCGGAGCCGAGGTCGTGCGCATCATTCGCGACGATGCCACCGATCTCGAGGCGCGCATCGGTGCGCCGCTCGAGCTGCGCGGGGTGGCCGTGCGCACCGTCCGCGACGACCGCGGCATCCCACAGGACCTGCTCACCACGGACGCCGAGGGCCTGATCACCCGCGACGACGTGGACATCGTCGTGGAGGTCATCGGCGGCATCGAACTGCCGCGCAAGCTCGTGCGCGCGGCTCTCGACTCGGGCAAGTCCGTGGTCACCGCCAACAAGGCGCTGCTCGCGGAGTACACCGGCGAACTCGCCGAGGCCGCCGAGGCCAAGCGCGTGGACCTGTACTTCGAGGCGGCCGTCGCGGGCGCCATCCCCGTCATCCGGCCCCTCACCCAGTCGCTGGCCGGTGACAAGGTGAACCGGGTCCTCGGCATCGTCAACGGCACCACCAACTACATCCTCTCGGCCATGGACGAGACCGGCGCCGACTACGCCGAGACGCTCGCCGAGGCGGTCCGGCTCGGATACGCCGAGGCCGACCCCACCGCGGACGTGGAGGGCTTCGACGCCGCATCCAAGGCCGCGATCCTGGCCTCGATCGCGTTCCACACCCGCGTCACCGCCGGCGACGTCTACCGCGAGGGCATCTCGAAGATCACCGCCGCCGACCTGACCACCGCGCGGGCACTGAACTGCACCGTCAAGCTGCTGGCCATCTGCGAGCGGATCACCACCGACGGCCGGGACCGGGTCTCGGCGCGCGTCTACCCGGCGCTGGTGCCGCGTGAGCATCCCCTCGCCGCCGTCAACGGCGCCTTCAACGCGGTCGTCGTCGAGGCCGAGGCGTCGGGACGCCTGATGTTCTACGGCCAGGGAGCCGGCGGCTCGCCCACCGCGTCCGCCGTGATGGGCGACCTGGTGATGGCTGCCCGCAACCGGGTGCACGGGGGCCGTGGGCCGCGGGAATCACGGTACGCGGACCTCGAGATCGCCCCGATGAGCGACATCGTCACCCGCTACTACGTCAACCTGCAGGTCGCGGACCGGGCGGGTGTGCTCTCGGCGGTGGCCGCCGAGTTCGCCAAGCGGGACGTGAGCATTGCCGCCGTGCGCCAGGAGGGCGCCGGTGAGGGCGCCCGCCTCGTGGTGCTGACGCACTGCGCCACCGACAAGGCGCTGTCGGACACCGTCGCAGCGCTCGACCAACTCGAATCCGTGATCGCTGTGACCAGCGTCCTGAGACTGGAGGGATCCGCCGAATGAGCGCGCCCGAGAAGAACACCGCCACCCCCGTGCACACCCCGTGGCCGGGTCTGATCGAGGCGTACCGCGACCGGCTCCCGATCGGTGACAACTGGAAGACCGTCACCCTCCGCGAGGGCGGCACCCCGCTGCTGCCGGCCGCACACCTGTCGGAGCTGACCGGCTGCGAGGTCCACCTGAAGGTCGAGGGCCTGAACCCGACCGGCTCGTTCAAGGACCGCGGCATGACGATGGCCGTCACCGACGCCCTCGCCCGTGGCCAGCAGGCTGTGCTGTGTGCCTCCACCGGCAACACCTCCGCGTCCGCGGCCGCATACGCCGTCAAGGCCGGCATGGGCTGCGCGGTGCTGGTCCCGGACGGCAAGATCGCGATGGGCAAGCTGGCCCAGGCGGTCATGTACGGCGCGAAGATCATCCAGGTCCAGGGCAACTTCGACGACTGCCTCGAGCTCGCCCGCAAGACCACCGCCGAGTTCCCCACGATCGGCCTGGTGAACTCCGTCAACCCCGTGCGCATCGAGGGCCAGAAGACCGCGGCGTTCGAGATCGCCGACGCGCTCGGCGACGCGCCCGATGTGCACGTGCTGCCGGTCGGCAACGCCGGCAACATCACCGCCTACTGGCGCGGCTACACGGAATACTTCGCGGACGGTCTGACCACCCGCAAGCCCCGCATGCTCGGTGTCCAGGCCGCGGGCGCGGCGCCGCTGGTGCACGGTGCTCCCGTCAAGGACCCGGAGACGATCGCCACCGCCATCCGGATCGGCGCCCCGGCGTCGTGGCACGGCGCCGTGACCGCCAAGGAGGAGTCCGGGGGCGCGTTCCGGGCGGCCACCGACGAGGAGATCCTCGAGGCGTACCGGCTCGTCGCCGCCACCGAGGGTGTGTTCGTCGAACCGGCGTCCGCCGCCTCGATCGCCGGTCTGCTCGCCGCCCGCAAGGAGGGCTGGCTCGATTCCGGGTTGAAGGTCGTGTGCACCGTCACCGGCAACGGTCTGAAGGATCCCGACACGGCACTGCTCGGGATGCCCCAGGTGGAGCCGATCCCGGTCGACCCGGTCGCGGTGGCCGCAGCGCTCGAGCTGGCCTAGTGACGGCCGCGCCCTCCTCCGTTGGGAAAGACGACATGACGCAGACGCTGCCCGTCGGGATCTCCGTGACCGCCCGGGTCCCGGCCTCGAGTGCGAATCTGGGACCGGGTTTCGATTCGCTCGGGCTGGCCCTCGGGTTGTACGACGAGATCACGGTCACCACAACCGCATCGGGTCTCGAGGTGCGCGTCGAGGGCGAGGGCGCCGAAGAGGTGCCGTGGGGGCCGTCGCACCTGGTGGTGCGGGCGGTCGAACGCGGCCTCGAAGCCGCCGGCGTGTGGGCGGACGGCCTGGACGTGTTGTGCCGCAACGTTATTCCGCATTCGCGCGGACTGGGTTCGTCGGCGTCGGCGGTCGTCGGGGGTCTGGCGGCCGCCAACGGGCTCGTGCGCAAGGTGGCGCCCGAGCGTGTGCTCGGCGAGTCGCAACTCGTCCAGCTCGCCTCCGAATTCGAAGGCCACCCGGACAATGCCTCCGCCAGCATCCTGGGCGGGGCGGTCGTATCGTGGTGCGAATCGACCGTCGGCGACGAGCAGCGCACGTACCGCGCGGTGCCGCTCACGGTCCACCCGACGGTGCGGGTCGTCGTGCTGGTGCCGTCGTCGCGCTCGTCCACCGCCCACACCCGCGGACTGCTCCCGGATCTCGTACCGCACCGCGATGCAGCGTTCAACGTCAGCCGCGCGGCGCTCGCCGTCGTCGCCCTCACGGAGCGTCCGGACCTGCTGATGCCGGCGACCGAGGACCTCCTGCACCAGGCGCAGCGCGCGCCGGCGCTGCCGGCGACCACCAAGTGGATCGCGACCCTGCGCGCCGCGGGGATCCCCGCCGCGGTCTCCGGTGCCGGCCCCACGGTGCTCGCCCTGACGACCGAGCCGTTCCCCGCGGACCTGCGGGCGGCCGCGGAGGCGGACGACATGACCGTGCTCGAACTCGATGTCGCGGACGGCGTGCAGGTCGTGTGACCGAGCCCCAGGGCCTGTCGGGTCGGGTGCCGACCCACGGCGACACGTCCGGGGGTTCTCCTTGCTCAACGTACAGTTCGTCGCTATTCTGTGCTTAGTCCGCACGTCGTGCGTTTCCGTCGCTGGCTTTCCAGGGCATTCACTCCAGATCCATCGGGGCGATCGATCCTGGATCGATCCTCTCCTGACATCGTTTCGGGAAGACGGACCGACCGCATCTGCCGGAGGATGGCGTGATGGCGGACGTGCCGACCGTTCGATCCGTGAACACGTACGGCAATCCCAGATCGACGCCAGATCTGGAACGAACCCTCGACTCTGCGTGGCGCGAGTGAGGGAAGGAAAGGATCTCCGTGACAGATACGGACCTGATCGCTACGCCTGTTCTCGATACCACGGATTCGTCCGCGGGAGCGCAGGCCACCGATCCTGCACAGACTGCACCGCGCGCCGGCGGCCGGCGTGGCGCCGGTCTCTCCGGCATGGTGCTGGCCGAGCTGCGGACTCTCGCGGCCGAACTCGGCATCAAGGGAACCTCCGGGATGCGTAAGGGCGATCTGATCGCCGCCATCAAGGAGCGCCAGAGCGGCGGAGCCGCCGAGCCGGCCCCTGCGGCGGAGCAGCCGGCCCGGCCGGCGCGGACTCGTCGCGCCCGGGTCGCTGCCCAGGACACTGCTTCCACGACCGCCGTCGCCGAGCCGGCCGCGGCTGCGCCGGCCGCGACGACGGCGGCGCCGGAGAAGCCCGCCGAGGCGCCCGAGCAGCCCGCCGAGGGCGAGGCCGAGGGCGGTCGCCGTGGTCGCCAGCGTCGCGGTCGCCGCGGCGGTGACCAGACCGCCGAGACGGTCGAGGCCCCGAAGGAAGCCGCCCAGGTGCGGACCGACGAGAAGCCGCGCGCCGAGGAGAAGACCGAGGAGAAGGCCGAACCCTCCGAGGGGCGGCGGGAACGCGGCCAGCGCGACGGTCAGCGGGACCAGCGCGAGGCTCAGCGCGACGGTCAGCGGGACCAGCGCGAGGCTCAGCGGGACGGTCAGCGGGACCAGCGCGAGGCTCAGCGGGACCAGCGTGACCAGGGCGAACGCGGTCGTGAAGACCGGGGGCCCCGTCAGGACGGCCGTGGCGGCGACGAGGAGGACGGCCGCGGTCGCCGCGGTCGCCGCTTCCGTGAGCGTCGTCGCGGACGCGACCGCGGTGAGGTCGGCGGCGACACCCGCGAGCCCGAGATCCGCGAGGACGACGTCCTGCAGCCGGTCGCCGGCATCCTCGACGTCCTGGACAACTACGCGTTCGTCCGGACCTCCGGGTACCTGGCCGGTCCCAACGACGTGTACGTCTCGATGAACATGGTGCGCAAGAACGGCCTGCGCCGTGGCGACGCCATCACCGGCGCGGTCCGCGTGCCGCGTGAGGGGGAGCAGGGCAACCAGCGGCAGAAGTTCAACCCGCTGGTCCGGCTCGACACGGTCAACGGCGGCGACGTCGAGGCCGCCAAGCGCCGCCCGGAGTTCAACAAGCTCACCCCGCTGTACCCGAACCAGCGGCTGCGGCTCGAGACCACCCCGAACATCCTCACCACCCGAGTGATCGACCTGATCATGCCGATCGGCAAGGGCCAGCGTGCCCTGATCGTCTCGCCGCCGAAGGCGGGCAAGACGACGGTGATGCAGGACATCGCGAACGCGATCACGACCAACAACCCCGAGTGCTACCTGATGGTCGTGCTGGTGGACGAGCGGCCCGAAGAGGTCACCGACATGCAGCGTTCGGTCAAGGGCGAGGTCATCGCCTCGACCTTCGACCGCCCGCCGTCGGACCACACGTCGGTCGCCGAGCTGGCCATCGAGCGGGCCAAGCGGCTCGTCGAGCAGGGTCGCGACGTCGTCGTCCTGCTCGACTCGATCACCCGGCTCGGCCGCGCGTACAACAACTCGTCGCCGGCGTCGGGCCGCATCCTCTCCGGTGGTGTCGACTCGACCGCCCTGTACCCGCCGAAGCGGTTCCTGGGCGCGGCTCGCAACATCGAGAACGGCGGCTCGCTCACCATCATCGCCACGGCCATGGTGGAGACGGGTTCGACGGGCGACACCGTGATCTTCGAGGAGTTCAAGGGCACCGGCAACGCCGAGCTCAAGCTCGACCGCAAGATCGCCGAGCGGCGCGTGTTCCCGGCGGTGGACGTCAACCCCTCCGGCACGCGCAAGGACGAGCTGCTGATGAGCCCGGACGAGTTCGCGGTGGTGCACAAGCTGCGCCGCGTGCTCTCCGGCCTGGACTCGCACCAGGCCATCGATCTGCTCATCGACCGGCTCAAGAAGAGCAAGAGCAACATCGAGTTCCTCCTGCAGGTGTCGAAGACGGCGCCGGGAGCACTCGACGACTGATCGCCGCAGCCGCGGCGGGGCATGCCCCGGGACGGAATTTCTCGTCCCGGGCATGCGTTTGGCATAATCGAACAGCTCAGTCCGGTCCCGGTTCACGTCTTCGATCCGCGAAGGCGACCCGGCGGCCACGAAAGGGACACCATGAAGGCAGGAATCCACCCGAACTACGGGACGACCACCGTCGTCTGCGGTTGCGGGAACACGTTCGAGACGCGCAGCACCGCGGAGTCGGGACGGATCACCGTCGAGGTCTGCTCGCAGTGCCACCCGTTCTACACGGGCAAGCAGAAGATCCTCGACACCGGCGGACGCGTCGCCCGCTTCGAGGCTCGCTACGGCAAGCGCACCTCCAAGAAGGACGCTGCCGACCAGTAGCTGTCTCGCCGACGCCCGGTTCTGTCTCAGTCACAGGCCGGGCGTCGGCTTTTTTCTCCGGATCCGTGCGCGGCACGGACCGGCACGACGGACGAGTGGAGCGAATCACATGGCGGGGCAGACCAAGCCGTCGGCCATCGACGACATCCTGGCCGAACACGCCGGACTCGAGCAGCAGCTGTCCGACCCGGCGCTGCACAACGACCCGGCGGCAGCACGCAGGGTCGGCAAGCGGTTCGCCGAGCTCGCCCCCGTCATGGCCACCTACACCAAGCTGCGAGCCGCGCGCGACGATCTCGAAGCCGCGCGGGAACTCGCCGCGGACGACGCCGCGTTCGCCGCCGAGGTGCCGGCACTCGAAGAACGCGTCGGCGAGCTCGACAAGACCCTCACCGACCTGCTCGCCCCGCGTGACCCGCACGACGGCGACGACGTCGTGCTCGAGGTCAAGTCGGGGGAGGGCGGCGAGGAGTCCGCGCTGTTCGCCGCCGACCTCGCCCGCATGTACATCCGGTACGCCGAACGGGCCGGCTGGCGCGTCGAGGTCCTCGGCGCGACCATCTCCGACCTCGGCGGCTACAAGGACGCGACGCTGTCGATCAAGTCGAAGAGCGATGTGCGCGACGGCGTCTGGTCCCGCCTGAAGTTCGAGGGCGGCGTGCACCGCGTCCAGCGCGTCCCCGTCACCGAGTCCCAGGGCCGCGTGCACACCTCCGCGGCCGGCGTGTTCATCTACCCCGAGCCGGACGAGGTCGAGGAAGTCCAGATCGACGAGTCGGATCTGCGCATCGACGTGTACCGCTCATCCGGCAAGGGCGGCCAGGGCGTCAACACCACCGACTCGGCGGTGCGCATCACGCATCTGCCCACGGGCATCGTCGTCACCTGCCAGAACGAGCGGTCCCAGCTGCAGAACAAGGCACGGGCGATGCAGGTCCTCGCCGCGCGGCTGCAGGCGGCGGCGGAGGAGGCCGCCGAGGCGGAGGCGTCCGCGGGACGGGCCAGCCAGGTGCGCACGGTGGACCGCTCCGAACGCATCCGCACCTACAACTTCCCCGAGAACCGGATCACCGATCACCGCATCGGCTTCAAGGCCCACAACCTCGACGCGGTGCTCGACGGTGACATGGACGCCCTGCTCGATGCGCTGGGCACCGCCGACCGGGAGGCCCGGCTCACGGCGGAATGACGCGTGAGCCGGGTACCGGTCCGTTACGGAGCGGGCTCGCCGGGCTCGTCACCCGGGTCGTCGTCCCCGGGCACCTGCGAGATGTCGATGCCGGGAAGCAGGAAGCAGTTCTCGCCCTTCGCGTTCTGATGCGGTCCCCAGACGGCGGACACGACCGTGCCGGGCCCGGTGTCCAGCAGCGCGATCGGGACGTCGCTGCTCTGCGGCGACGCGGTCAACGAGGCGCCCCCGGTCTGCCAGGTGGCCGTGTTGACCCAGTTGAGCTGCCCGTTCTGCGCCTTCTGCTCGCCGACCGCGAAGAACAACCGACCCTCCTCGAGGGCGTCGCTGTCCGTCTCGGTCACGCTGTGGACCGGCGCGACGTAGCTGCAGAGCAGCGGGGTGGGCTGGACGTCGATCGGCGACGCGGACGCGAGTTCGGGCGCCGCGAGGGCGCCGGCGGCGGCGAATGCGACGACGGACGCTGCCCGAACCGTGGATTTCGACTTCGTCACTGGAAGATCCTCTCCGTGGTTCCGTAGTCCTGAGTTCCGTAGTCCAGGTCCGGATCGGACCTTCTCGATCATGCCGCAGACCGAGCCGATGCGTGACCTGTCCGTTTCCGTGGCGTGACCGGCATGGCAGTCTGTACGCCGTGACTCGTCAACCCCTGCGCCTGGCGATCCTCGAAGCGGTGTCGGTGCTCGAGGAAGCCGGTGTCCCCAGTCCGCGTGTGGACGCCGAACTGCTCGCCGCGCACCTGCTCGGCATCGAGCGCACCCGTCTCGGTCTCGTGCCACTCGTCGACCCGGCCATGATCGATGCGTACCGGGCGATGATCGCGCAGCGCGCCAAGCGGATCCCGTTGCAGTACATCACCGGCAGCACGGGGATGGGGGAGATCGACATCGAGGTGGGTCCCGGCGTCTTCGTCCCGCGGCCCGAAACCGAACTGCTGCTGGCCTGGGCGCTGGCGCACCTCGAGGGCCTCCAGGAACATCCGCCGGTCGTGCTCGACCTGTGCACCGGCTCGGGTGCCCTCGCGCTGGCGATCGCGCATGCCCGGCCCGACGCGATCGTGCACGCGGTGGAACTCGAGCCCCACGCCCTCGCCTGGGCACGGCGGAACGCGGAGCGGTGCGCGGCCGCCGGAGACACACCGATCCTCCTGCATCAGGGAGACGTGACGGACCGCAACCTGCTCACCGCCCTCGAGGGCCGGGTCGACGTCGTGGTGTCGAACCCGCCCTACATTCCCGAGGGAACCGACCTTCCGCCCGAGGTGATCGAGCACGATCCGCACACCGCGCTGTTCGGCGGACCGGACGGGATGTCGGTGATCAAGCCGATGGTCGCGAACATCGCCCGCTGGCTGCGCATCGGCGGTGCGGTCGGCATCGAGCACGACGACACCAACGGACCCCTGGTCGCGGAGCTGTTCGCGCAGCGCCGCGTGTTCGGTGAGGTGACCGAGCACCCGGATCTGGCGGGCCGGCCCCGGTTCGTCGTCGCCCGCCGGGTGCCGACCGACGTGGAGGCCCGACGTGCCCGAGCCCAGGGTGAGGCCGGTGTGTGATGCCGGACTCGTTCGCCGCAGTGGAAGGATGAACCCGTGAGCACCGTCTACGACTGCAACAGCCCCGATTCCCGGGCCGCCGGCC
Source organism: Rhodococcus indonesiensis (assembly GCF_047782815.1). NCBI lineage: Bacteria > Bacillati > Actinomycetota > Actinomycetes > Mycobacteriales > Nocardiaceae > Rhodococcus > Rhodococcus indonesiensis. The sequence continues at coordinate 1,964,384 of NZ_CP180630.1, forward strand.
TGACGGCCGCCAAGGGCGCGCTGAAGGCAGGCAGGCTCGTCGTCGTCCCCACCGACACGGTGTACGGACTCGCGGCGGACGCCTTCGACAGCGATGCGGTGACCAGCCTGCTGCGTGCCAAGGGCCGGGGCCGGGACATGCCGGTGCCGGTGCTCGTCGGGTCGTGGAACACGATCGACGGCCTGGTGAGCACCGTCCGTCCGCAGGCGCGGGAACTGATCCGCGCATTCTGGCCCGGTGGCCTGAGTCTTGTTGTGCACCAAGCTCCCTCGCTCGCGTGGGACCTGGGGGATACCCGTGGCACCGTGATGCTGCGCATGCCGCTGCACCCCGTGGTGCTCGAGTTGCTGCGCGAGGTGGGCCCCCTGGCGGTGTCGAGCGCGAATGTCTCCGGCCGGCCGCCGGCCACCACGGTGGACGAGGCGCGCGCCCAGCTCGGCGGATCGGCCAGCGTGTACCTCGACGGCGGCCCGGCCGAACACGCCGTCGCCTCCACCATCGTCGACCTGACCGCCGATCGTCCGCGCGTGCTGCGCGAGGGGGCCGTGGCGGTCGAGGACATCGCGGAGGTGCTGGGCGAGGACCCGGCGCAGCTGCGTACCGGCGGGGAGTGACGGCGGGGACCGGACGAAGTGACTGTCGCCGACACGGCATCCCTGGTACTGGCCCAATCGGGCCGCGGCGCCGGCGTGCCCATCCGTGAGCTGCTGCTCGTGCTCCTCACCGCCGCGGTCGTCACCTTCCTCTCGACGGGGGCCGTGCGGATCGCCGCGATCCGGTTCGGCGCCGTCGCGGTACCCCGGGACCGGGACGTGCACGTGCAGCCGACACCGCGCCTGGGCGGCGTCGGAATGTACATCGGCCTGGTGGCGGGCCTGCTGTTCGCCCAGCAACTGCCCGCTCTGACCCGAGGTTTCGAGTACACCCCCGACATGGGGGCGGCGCTGGTGTCGGGCACCATCATCGTGATCGTCGGGATCATCGACGATCGTTGGGGACTCGACGCGCTGACCAAGTTCGTCGGGCAGGTCACGGCGGCGGGGGTGCTCGTCGTCATGGGCGTGAGCTGGATCGTCATCTACGAGCCCTTCGGTGGCAGCACCCTCATCCTCGACCAGTTGCAGGCGGGACTGTTCACCGTCCTGGTCGCGGTGGTGATGATCAACGCGATGAACTTCGTCGACGGCCTCGACGGGCTCGCGGCCGGTCTCGGGCTGATCGCGGCCGTCGCGATCTGTGTGTTCTCCGTCGGACTGCTGCACGATCAGGGCGGGGACGTCGGTGCGTATCCGCCCGCCCTGATCGCCGCGGCCCTCGCAGGGGCCTGCCTGGGTTTCCTGCCGCACAACTTCCAGCCGGCCCGGATCTTCATGGGCGACTCCGGGTCGATGCTGATCGGCCTGATGCTGGCGGCGATCTCGACGAGCGCGTCGGGGCGCATCCCCTTGGCCGCCTACGGCACCCGCGACCTGCTCGGTCTGCTCTCCCCGCTGATCCTCGTGGGTGCAGTCATGTTCATCCCCATCCTCGACCTGCTGCTGGCGATCGTCCGGCGCACCCGGGCCGGGGTCAGTCCGTTCAGTCCCGACAAGATGCACCTGCACCATCGGCTGCTGCAGATCGGGCACTCGCATCGCCGGGTGGTGCTGCTGATCTACCTGTGGGTCGGGGTGCTCGCCTTCGGCGCCGTCGGTTCCTCGCTGCTCGACCGCCGGGCCGTCGTGCTGCTCGTGGCGGGCGGGCTGGTGTTCGCGCTGGTCGTCACGGCGGTGCCGTCGCTGCGTCACGACGACGCCGGCCGTCCCCGGCGGCGGAGGCGCCGCGGACGGGTCCGTTAGGCTTGACTCCCGTGACCTCCCCGGATCAGCCTCTGCCCGCCCTGCCCGACTCCTCCGCGCCGATGCGCGCCGCCGTCCGGTACGGCGTGTTCGGGCTGATCGTGCTGACGGTCGTCGCCACCGTCATCGGTGGCCTCGTCGCCGGCCTGCCGGGGGTGTGGGGTGCGCTGATCGGCGCTGCCGTGGGCGGCGGCTTCATCCTCTTCACCGCGCTCGGCGTGCTGCTCACCGCCCGCCTTCCGGCGACGACGGCGGGTGCGGTGCTGCTGGGCACCTGGCTGCTCAAGCTGATCCTTGCGATCGTGGTGATGATGCTGCTCAGGCCGCTCGACTTCTACGACAAAGGTGCGCTCGTACTCACGATCGTCTTCGCGTTGCTCGTCGTCCTGGGCGCCGAGACCTACGGAGTCTTGTCGCAGCGCGCGCTCTACGTGGAGCCTGCCGGTAGCGCTGAGCAGGGGAACAACGACGAACGGTAGTACCGTCGTTGTCAATGACCTCGCGGTACGGGCACCCGCCTACACAACGTCGTAGAAGTGTTGATAAGGTCGTCCCAAGCGAGTGCGACTGCCTGCGATTCCCGAGGAGTCGAGTGCGGTTGTGTCCTCGCAGGCGGTCGTGTTCGAATGGCCGCCGAGTCGACGAGAGTCGCCGACACCGACAGACGCTGGCCCCGATCGGGAGCCGACAGCAGCTGGCGAATACGCGAGCCGACCTGGTCGACTTGTTGGATCGTCAATGTCCGATCGAACCGCAGACGGCAATGCCTGCGGCCGACTACGGGAGAGAGCGCTGAGCGTCACCACCTTGGCTGCCGGAGAATTCCACGCGCCGTCACTAGCCGATTTCTTCCCCCCAGCAGTTCTGTTCGAAGGCACCCCCTTCGAAATGGACCGCCTGATGCTCATCCGCGTCGTCGTGGCCGTGCTCGTGGCGCTGTTCTTCGCGCTCGCGATGCGCAGCCCGAAGATCGTGCCCCGCGGTGTGCAGAACGTCGCCGAGATCATGATCGACTTCGTGCGGATCAACATCGCCGAGGACATCCTCGGCAAGCAGCAGGGCCGCCGATTCCTTCCGGTTCTCGTGACCATCTTCTTCCTCGTGGTCGGACTCAACCTGACGTCGGTCATCCCGTTCCTGAACATCTCGTCGAACGCGCGTATCGGAATGCCGATCGTGCTGGCGGCCCTCGCCTACGTCGTCTTCAACTACGTGGGCATCAAGAAGTACGGGTTCTTCCGCTACGTCAAGAGCAGCATCGTCGTGCCGAACCTGCCGCCCGCGCTGCACGTGCTGGTCATCCCGATCGAGTTCATCTCGACGTTCCTGCTGCGCCCGTTCACGCTCACCATCCGTCTCATGGCGAACATGCTGGCCGGCCACATCATGCTGGTGCTGTTCTTCAGCGCAACCCAGTTCTTCTTCTTCAGCGCCGACGGCGCGATGAAGATCTTCGGTATCGGCTCGCTGATCGGTGGCATCGCGTTCACCTTCTTCGAGCTGCTGGTGATCGTCCTGCAGGCGTACATCTTCGCGCTGTTGACTGCGGTGTACATCGACCTGGCGCTGCACGCCGAAGAGCACTAGCACGCCGACCGGCACTACCCACACAACACACAGACTGACTCGGTTGCCGATCCCCGGGGCCGAGCCACAAGAAAGGGAATGGAACACCAATGAGCGTTGCGCTTCAGGCAGTTGACGTCCTCGCCCAGACGGAGAGCACCATCAGCGGTCTCGGTGCGGTCGGCTACGGCCTCGCGGCCATCGGCCCCGGCATCGGCATCGGCATCGTCGTCGGCAAGGCGATCGAGGGCATGGCCCGCCAGCCCGAGATGGCCGGCCAGCTGCGCACCACCATGTTCCTCGGTATCGCGTTCACCGAGGCCCTGGCGCTGATCGGTATCGTCGCCGGCTTCATCTTCTGATCTGACGACCATGGCTGACAGCATCCTGTTGCTCGCGGCGGAGGCGGAGGACCAGAATCCTCTGCTCCCTGCGACGTACGACATCGTCTGGTCGCTGGTCGCCCTGATCATCGTCGGGCTCGTCTTCTGGAAGTACGTGCTTCCGCTGTTCCAGAAGGTGCTCGACGAGCGTTCGGAGCTGATCGAAGGCGGCATCAAGAAGGCCGAGGAAGCTCAGGCCGAGGCAAAGGCCGCGCTCGAGCAGTACCGCGCGCAGCTCGCCGAGGCCCGCACCGAGGCGGCGCAGATCCGTGAGGAGGCCCGCGCCCAGGGCCAGCAGATCATCGCGGACATGAAGGCCCAGGCCCAGGAGGAGAGCGACCGCATCGTCGCTGCCGGTCACAACCAGCTGCAGGCCCAGCGCCAGCAGATCGTGACCGAGCTGCGCGGTGACCTCGGCCGCACCGCCGTGGATCTGGCCGAGAAGGTCATCGGGGAGTCCCTCTCCGACGACGTCAGGCGTGCCGGCTCGATCGACCGCTTCCTCAGCGAGCTCGACTCCCTCAGCGCTGACTCTGCATCCCGAAAGTGAGCACCATGTACGCAGCAAGCCGTGAGGCACTCGCTCAGACGCGTTCCGCGCTGCAGGGCGCGTTGGCGTCGAGCACCGCATCCGCTGCCGCGGGTGCCGCAACTGCAGCTGCGGCGCAGGCCGGCTCCGAGCTGTTCTCGGTGGTCGAGGTGCTCGACGATCAGCGCACCCTGCGGAGTGCGCTGGCCGACGCCTCGGCCCCGGCAGCCGGCCGGCAGGCGCTGGCCGAGCGGGTCTTCGGGAGCAAGGTCTCGCCCGTCACCCTCGCGACCCTGAAGGAGGCGGCAGGGCAGGACTGGTCGACCCAGTCCGACCTGACCAACTCCCTCGTTCAGCTGGGTCGCGAAGCCCTCCTGACGGCAGCGGCCGACCAGAATCAGCTCGACACCGTCGAGGACGAGCTGTTCCGGCTCGGTCGCATCGTGGCCGGCAACGCCGAACTCGAACAGGCCCTCTCCGATCGCACCAAGCCGCTGGCGGCCAAGCGCGAGTTCCTCTCGCGGCTGCTCTACGGCAAGTCCACCGCGATCACCGAGGCCCTGGCCGTGCAGGCCGTCGGACGGCTGAAGGACAAGGCCCCGGCCGATGCGTTCGACGAACTGTCGAACCTCGCCGCCACCCAGCGGGACCGCGCCGTCGCCCACGTGCGCAGTGCGGCACCCCTCAGCGCGGCGCAGACCGAACGGCTCACCGGTATCCTGACCAGAACGTACGGCAAGCCGGTCACGGTGCACGTCGAGGTGGTTCCCGAGCTTCTCAGTGGATTGGTCGTCCGGGTGGGCGACGAGGTCATCGACGGCACCGCCGCGGGTCGACTCGCCGCAGTGCGCAAGAGCCTCACGTAGTCCACTACCGAACACACACACATTGCGATCTTTTCGAAGACCAGATACCGAGAGCAGGAAGAACATGGCGGAGCTGACGATCTCCTCCGACGAGATCCGTAGCGCGATCGACAACTACACCGCGAGCTACTCCCCGGAGGCCTCCCGCGAGGAGGTCGGCGTGGTCGCCGACACCAGTGACGGCATCGCGCACATCAGCGGTCTGCCGTCGGCGATGGCCAACGAGCTGCTGGAGTTCCCCGGCGGTGTGCTGGGCGTGGCCCTGAACCTCGACGCCACCGAGATCGGTGCCGTCATCCTCGGCGACTACCAGGACCTCGAAGAGGGCCAGGAAGTCAAGCGGACCGGCGACGTTCTGTCGGTGCCGGTCGGCGACGGCTACCTCGGCCGCGTCGTGAACCCCCTGGGTCAGCCGATCGACGGCCTCGGCGACATCGAGGCGACCGAGAACCGGGCCCTGGAGCTGCAGGCCGCGACCGTGCTGCAGCGTCAGCCGGTCGAGGAGCCGCTGCAGACCGGCATCAAGGCCATCGACGCGATGACCCCGATCGGCCGCGGCCAGCGCCAGCTGGTCATCGGTGACCGCAAGACGGGCAAGACCGCCGTCTGCGTCGACGCGATCCTGAACCAGAAGGCCAACTGGGCCACCGGCGACCCGAAGCAGCAGGTCCGCTGCATCTACGTCGCGATCGGCCAGAAGGGCTCCACCATCGCGGGCGTCAAGGCTGCCCTCGAGGAGCACGGCGCGATGGAGTACACCACCATCGTCGCGGCCCCCGCGTCCGACTCCGCCGGCTTCAAGTGGCTCGCCCCCTACACCGGTTCGGCCATCGGCCAGCACTGGATGTACCAGGGCAAGCACGTGCTCATCGTGTTCGACGACCTCACCAAGCAGGCCGAGGCGTACCGCGCGATCTCCCTGCTGCTGCGCCGCCCGCCGGGACGTGAGGCCTACCCGGGCGACGTGTTCTACCTGCACTCGCGTCTGCTGGAGCGCTCGGCCAAGCTGTCCGACGAGCTCGGCGGTGGTTCGCTGACCGCCCTGCCGATCATCGAGACCAAGGCCAACGACGTCTCGGCCTACATTCCGACCAACGTCATCTCCATCACCGACGGCCAGGTCTTCCTCGAGTCCGACCTGTTCAACAAGGGCATCCGTCCCGCCATCAACGTCGGTATCTCGGTTTCCCGAGTCGGTGGCGCCGCGCAGACCAAGGGCATGAAGAAGGTCTCCGGTTCGCTGCGTCTGGAGCTTGCGCAGTTCCGCGAGCTCGAAGCGTTCGCCGCCTTCGCCTCCGACCTCGACGCGGCCTCGAAGGCGCAGCTCGAGCGCGGCCAGCGTCTGGTCGAGCTCCTCAAGCAGGACCAGTACGCCCCGGTCGCCGTCGAGGACCAGATCGTGTCGATCTACCTCGCCGGCCAGGGTGTCTACGACTCGGTGCCCGTCGGTGACGTGCGCCGCTTCGAGACCGAGCTGCTCGAGGACCTGCACCACAGCGCGTCGGGTGTCTACGAGCAGATCGCCGGCGGCAAGGCGCTGACCGACGACTCCGCCTCCGCGCTGCTCGCCGCGACCAACAAGTTCAAGGAGGGCTTCATCGCCTCCGACGGAACCCGCGTCGTGAACGAGGCCGAGGCCGAGGCCCTGGGCGCCGACGAGGTCGAGCAGGAGCAGGTTTCCGTCAAGCGCACCACTGTTCGCAAGTGAGCGTGGAGACCATGACCCAGCGTCCTGTGAAGGGAGTGTGATCGACGAATGGCAAGCCTGCGCGAGCTCCGTTCGCGGATCAAGTCGGTCAACTCGACCAAGAAGATCACCAAGGCGCAGGAGCTGATCGCGACGTCGCGGATCACGAAGGCTCAGGCCCGAGTGGCAGCATCCAAGCCGTACGCCGAGGAGATCACCAAGGTGCTCTCCGAGCTGGCGAGTGCGTCCGCGTCGCTGGATCACCCCCTGCTCAACGAGCGGCCCAACCCGAGGCGTGCTGCGGTCCTGGTCGTCACCAGCGACCGCGGCATGGCCGGTGGCTACAACGCCAACGTCCTCAAGGAGGCCGAGGAGCTGCGTCAGCTGCTGGTCAGCGAGGGCAAGGAACCGGTGCTCTACGTGCTCGGTGCCAAGGGCCTGAGCTACTACACCTTCCGCGGCCGGCAGGTCGCGGGGGCGTGGACCGGGTTCTCGCAGGAGCCGCGCTACACCGATGCGGCCAAGGCGAGCCGTCACCTGGTGGAACTGTTCATGGCCGGCTCCGGCAACGAGGTGCCCGCACCGAACGGTGAGGGCACGATCGAGGGCGTCGACGAACTGCACATCGTCTACACCCGCTTCGTCTCGATGCTGACCCAGTCCCCCGAGGTGCGCCGCATGGCGCCGCTCGAGGTGACCGTCACCGAGGACGAGATCGACCTCGGCGAGGACATGCTCACCGACGGCCGGCACGTCGGCAGCAACGGCGGTCCGCGGCCCGGCTACAACTTCGAGCCGGAGGCCTCGACGCTGCTCGCGGCCCTGCTGCCGAAGTACATCAGCACCCGGATCTTCGCGTCGCTGCTCGATGCCGCGGCGTCGGAGTCGGCCGCTCGGCGTACCGCCATGAAGGCGGCCACCGACAACGCCACGGAACTGGTGAACACCCTCAGCCGCCAGGCCAACCAGGCCCGCCAGGCCCAGATCACCCAGGAAATCAGCGAGATCGTCGGCGGTGCCAACGCGCTCGCCTCGAGTGCAGGAAGTGACTAAGCACATGACCGCAGCAGCAACCGATAACTACGGGGCGGGGGCGGCCTCGGCCACTGCCGGCCGCGTCGTTCGGGTCATCGGGCCCGTCGTGGACGTCGAGTTCCCGCGTGGTGCCGTTCCCGATCTGTTCAACGCCCTGCACGCAGAGGTCACTCTGCCGTCCGTGGCGAAGACCCTGACCTTCGAGGTCGCGCAGCACCTGGGTGACAACCTGGTGCGCACGATCTCCATGCAGCCCACCGACGGCCTGGTGCGTGGCACCTCGGTCGTCGACACGGGCCGCCCGATCTCGGTGCCGGTCGGCGACGTCGTCAAGGGCCACGTGTTCAACGCCCTCGGTGACTGCCTGGACGCCCCGGGCACCGGCCGCGACGGTGAGCAGTGGGGCATCCACCGCAAGCCGCCGGCCTTCGACCAGCTCGAGGGCAAGACCGAGATCCTCGAGACCGGCATCAAGGTCATCGACCTGCTGACCCCGTACGTCAAGGGCGGCAAGATCGGTCTGTTCGGTGGTGCCGGTGTCGGCAAGACCGTTCTGATCCAGGAGATGATCACCCGTATCGCGCGTGAGTTCTCCGGCACGTCGGTGTTCGCCGGCGTCGGCGAGCGCACCCGTGAGGGCACCGACCTCCACCTCGAGATGGAGGAGATGGGCGTCCTCCAGGACACCGCCCTCGTCTTCGGCCAGATGGACGAGCCGCCGGGAACGCGTATGCGCGTCGCCCTGTCCGCGCTGACCATGGCGGAGTACTTCCGCGATGTCCAGGGCCAGGACGTGCTGCTGTTCATCGACAACATCTTCCGCTTCACGCAGGCCGGCTCCGAGGTCTCGACCCTGCTCGGCCGCATGCCGTCGGCCGTGGGTTACCAGCCGACCCTCGCGGACGAGATGGGTGAGCTCCAGGAGCGCATCACCTCGACCCGTGGACGTTCGATCACCTCGCTGCAGGCGATCTACGTGCCCGCCGACGACTACACCGACCCGGCGCCGGCCACGACGTTCGCGCACCTCGATGCGACCACCGAGCTCTCGCGTCCGATCTCGCAGATGGGTATCTACCCCGCTGTGGACCCGCTGACGTCGACCTCGCGCATCCTCGAGCCCGGCATCGTCGGTGCCGAGCACTTCCGGGTCGCGAACGAGGTCAAGCGGATCCTGCAGAAGTACAAGGAACTGCAGGACATCATCGCCATCCTCGGTATGGACGAGCTCTCCGAGGAGGACAAGGTCCTCGTCGGCCGCGCCCGTCGCCTGCAGAAGTTCCTCGGCCAGAACTTCATCGTCGCCGAGAAGTTCACCGGTGAGCCCGGCTCCGTGGTGCCGCTGCGCGACACCATCGAGGCGTTCGACCGCGTCACCAAGGGTGAGTTCGACCACCTGCCCGAGCAGGCGTTCAACAGCTGCGGTGGACTCGACGACGTCGAGGCCGCTGCCAAGAAGATCGCCGGGAAGTAGTCCGCGATGGCTGAAATGACCGTGGACCTCGTTGCCGTCGAGGAGCGCCTCTGGTCGGGCACCGCCCGGCTGGTCAGCGCCCAGACGACCGAGGGCGAGATCGGTGTCATGCCGGGCCACGAGCCGGTCCTCGGCCAGCTCGTGGAAGGCGGTGTCGTCTCCATCACCACCGCCGACGGCGAGCGGGTCGTCGCGGCCGTGCACGGCGGTTTCCTCTCGGTGACCGCCACGACGGTGACGATCCTCGCGGAGGCTGCGGAGCTGACGGAGAACATCGACGTCGAGTCCGCGCGCGCCGTCCTGAGCGACAGCCAGGACGAGGCCGAGATCGCGGCGGCCCGGGGCCGACTCCGGGCCGTCGAGCGGGCCTGACGGATACGACAAGCCGCGACGGAGCCGACGAGCAGTGTCAGTTGGAATGATCGTTCTCATCGTTCTGGTGATACTGCTCGCGGTTGCCGTCGCGGCTTTTCTGTATCGGCTCCTCACCCTGCGGAGCGGGGGCACCGCAGCGATACTGCGTCGGCTGCCCAACGGCGCCGGCGCCGGATGGCGGCACGGCGTCATCCGTTACGGCGAGCGTTCGCTCGTCTTCTACAAGCTCTCGAGCCTGCGTCCGGGTCCGGACTCGCGGCTGGCCCGGCAGGGCGTCGAGGTACGCAACCGTCGTGCGCCCGAGGGCAGCGAGCACGACATCATGACCGAGGACATTGTGATCCTCGAAGTCCAGGACGGCGCAAGCAGTTTCGAGATTGCGCTCGACAGCGGCGCACTGACCGCCTTCCTGTCCTGGATCGAATCCCGTCCGTCGGACCGTTCCGTGCGCGGTCGGCCGAACTGACGTCCGGCCGACCGTCCTTCACGCGCCCGCGCCCGGCTTCCAGAGCACATCTCCGTCCGGGTTCGCGACCCGACCGAGGATGAAGAGCAGATCCGACAGCCGGTTGAGGTACTTCGCCGGCAGTACATTCGTATCGTCCGGATGAGCGGCCACCGCCGCCCAGGCCGAGCGCTCCGCCCGCCGTGCCACCGTCCGCGCCGTGTGCAGCTGGGCCGCCAACACGGTGCCGCCGGGAAGTATGAAGGAATCGAGCGGCGCCAGACCCTCGTTGAACTCGTCGCACCAGCGTTCGAGCCGATCGATGTACGCCTGGGTGATCCGCAGCGGCGGATACTTCGGCTCGTATACCACCGGGGTCGACAAGTCTGCTCCGGCGTCGAACAGGTCGTTCTGGATCTGGCGCAGGACAGGTGCGATCCGCTCCGGTACGTCGGCCGAGGCCAGCGCCACACCGAGCGCCGCGTTCGTCTCGTCGCAGTCCGCGTACGCGATCAGTCTCGGGTCGTTCTTCGATACCCGGGAGAAGTCGCTGAGGCCCGTCGTACCGTCGTCGCCGGTGCGGGTGTAGATCCGTGTGAGATGGACAGCCATGCAGGTCACGGTACCGCTCCCGTATTCCCGCAGTGTGGTCGATAGGCTGTGGCGTTGTGAGTGATCGCTTTCTTGTCTCCGGTGGTAACCGGCTTGTCGGTGAGGTCGTCGTCGGGGGCGCCAAGAACAGCGTGCTCAAGCTGATGGCAGCCGCCCTCTTGGCGGAGGGGACGAGCGTCATCACCAATTGCCCGGACATCCTCGACGTCCCGCTGATGGCCGAGGTCCTGCGCGGGCTCGGGTGCGAGGTCGAGCTCGAGGGCGACGAGGCGCGCATCACGACACCCGCACAGCCGAAGCACCAGGCCGATTTCGCCGCCGTCCGGCAGTTCCGGGCGTCGGTGTGTGTCCTCGGACCGTTGGTGGCCCGATGCCGCAAGGCCGTCGTCGCGCTGCCGGGTGGGGATGCGATCGGTTCACGCCCACTCGACATGCACCAGACGGGGCTCCGACTGCTGGGGGCGCACAGCACCATCGAGCACGGCTGCGTCGTGGCCGAGGCCGACGCCCTGCACGGCAATGCGATTCGGCTGGCGTTTCCGTCGGTCGGGGCCACCGAGAACATCCTGATGGCCGCCGTCCTGGCGAATGGCGAGACCACGATCGACAACGCGGCCCGGGAGCCGGAGATCGTGGACCTGTGCAACATGCTCGTTCAGATGGGTGCCCGCATCTCCGGCGCCGGCACCTCGACACTGACGATCACGGGCGTCTCGCGCCTCGAACCCACCACCCACCGTGTCATCGGAGATCGCATCGTCGCGGCGACATGGGGGATCGCGGCGGCGATGACGCGGGGTGACGTACGTGTGCGGGGCATCAACCCGAAGCACCTGAGCCTCGTGCTCGACAAGCTCCGCTCCGCCGGCGCGGAGGTGACGCCTGAAGTCGACGGTTTCCGGGTCGTCCAGCACGACCGTCCCCGAGCGGTCAACTTCGCGACCCTGCCGTATCCCGGATTCCCCACCGACCTCCAGCCCATGGCGATCGGTCTCGCGGCAGTCGCCGACGGAACGTCGATGATCACGGAGAACGTCTTCGAGGCACGGTTCCGGTTCGTCGAGGAGATGATCCGCCTCGGCGCCGATGCGCGTACCGACGGACATCACGCCGTGGTCCGCGGAGTCGAGGAGCTGTCGAGCGCGCCGGTGTGGTCCTCCGACATCCGAGCCGGCGCCGGACTGGTTCTGGCCGGACTGTGTGCCGACGGCGTGACCGAGGTGCACGACGTGTACCACATCGATCGCGGCTACCCGAGGTTCGTGGAGATCATCGAGGAACTCGGTGGCGTCATCGAACGGGTGAACTCCGAGTCCTGAGGCCGTTCCTTGAAAGCGCATGTGCGGCAGGGATTTTCGGGTACCGCGGCTGAGCGGACGCTGTTTCGGTCCCAAGTGTGCCGCGCATCACGAGGGACGGGTGACGCGACGACGGGGCCGGCGACGCCCGGCCACCTGGGAAAACAACCCGACATACGGGCTTGACCAGCGGATTTGGCGTCCTGTTGTTCCTCCCGTAACTTATTCCAGGTCAGAGCGACACGGACACCGACCCGGCCCGCAGGGGTTCGGGACAACGAGGTTGGACGCAGGCGCCTGATTGTTCGGTTCGGGATCTTCTGGTAGGGTTCTGGGCCGTTGCTGATCCCACCGAGTGCGTCGGGTTTGTGCCCGTCGGGTGGTGTGGGTAGGCTGGAACGGTTGCCCCGGAGCGCCGCGGACGTTGGTTCGCGGGGTGATGGTGTGTGCGTGTTCTTTGAGAACTCAACAGTGTGCCGATGAATGTCAGTGCCAAATTATTTTTGGTGCGGCCGCCCCGCGTTCGTGTGGGGTGGTTGTTGCTGGACATCGCATTCTTCCGTCTGTGATGGTCCAGTGTTTTTGCTAGTTTGAGTTTTTTGCTAGTGATTCGGCTCTACGCTTATGGCTGATCAGCCCTTCGGGGTTTGGTTGAGAGTCTTCAACGGAGAGTTTGATCCTGGCTCAGGACGAACGCTGGCGGCGTGCTTAACACATGCAAGTCGAACGATGAAGCCCAGCTTGCTGGGTGGATTAGTGGCGAACGGGTGAGTAACACGTGGGTGATCTGCCCTGCACTTCGGGATAAGCCTGGGAAACTGGGTCTAATACCGGATAGGACCTTCTGCCGCATGGTGGGGGGTGGAAAGGTTTTCCGGTGCAGGATGGGCCCGCGGCCTATCAGCTTGTTGGTGGGGTAACGGCCCACCAAGGCGACGACGGGTAGCCGGCCTGAGAGGGCGACCGGCCACACTGGGACTGAGACACGGCCCAGACTCCTACGGGAGGCAGCAGTGGGGAATATTGCACAATGGGCGCAAGCCTGATGCAGCGACGCCGCGTGAGGGATGACGGCCTTCGGGTTGTAAACCTCTTTCAGTACCGACGAAGCGCAAGTGACGGTAGGTACAGAAGAAGCACCGGCCAACTACGTGCCAGCAGCCGCGGTAATACGTAGGGTGCGAGCGTTGTCCGGAATTACTGGGCGTAAAGAGCTCGTAGGCGGTTTGTCGCGTCGTCTGTGAAAACCCGCAGCTCAACTGCGGGCTTGCAGGCGATACGGGCAGACTTGAGTACTGCAGGGGAGACTGGAATTCCTGGTGTAGCGGTGAAATGCGCAGATATCAGGAGGAACACCGGTGGCGAAGGCGGGTCTCTGGGCAGTAACTGACGCTGAGGAGCGAAAGCGTGGGTAGCGAACAGGATTAGATACCCTGGTAGTCCACGCCGTAAACGGTGGGCGCTAGGTGTGGGTTTCCTTCCACGGGATCCGTGCCGTAGCTAACGCATTAAGCGCCCCGCCTGGGGAGTACGGCCGCAAGGCTAAAACTCAAAGGAATTGACGGGGGCCCGCACAAGCGGCGGAGCATGTGGATTAATTCGATGCAACGCGAAGAACCTTACCTGGGTTTGACATACACCGGACCGCCCCAGAGATGGGGTTTCCCTTGTGGTCGGTGTACAGGTGGTGCATGGCTGTCGTCAGCTCGTGTCGTGAGATGTTGGGTTAAGTCCCGCAACGAGCGCAACCCTTGTCCTGTGTTGCCAGCAAGTCAAGTTGGGGACTCGCAGGAGACTGCCGGGGTCAACTCGGAGGAAGGTGGGGACGACGTCAAGTCATCATGCCCCTTATGTCCAGGGCTTCACACATGCTACAATGGCCGGTACAGAGGGCTGCGATACCGCGAGGTGGAGCGAATCCCTTAAAGCCGGTCTCAGTTCGGATCGGGGTCTGCAACTCGACCCCGTGAAGTCGGAGTCGCTAGTAATCGCAGATCAGCAACGCTGCGGTGAATACGTTCCCGGGCCTTGTACACACCGCCCGTCACGTCATGAAAGTCGGTAACACCCGAAGCCGGTGGCCTAACCCCTCGTGGGAGGGAGCCGTCGAAGGTGGGATCGGCGATTGGGACGAAGTCGTAACAAGGTAGCCGTACCGGAAGGTGCGGCTGGATCACCTCCTTTCTAAGGAGCACTTCTCCCGTCGAGGGTTCACACAGGTGAAGTCCTCTCGGGCAGAGACTGTTTCGTTCCCACATGTGGAACGGCAGGAGCTCATGGGTGGAACGCTGGCAACCATCACCGCGCCGGCGGGGATCACATGTTCCCGTCGCGGTGGTTATATCGGTGCACTGTTGGGTCCTGAGAGAACACGCAATGTGTTTTGTCAGCGACGATGACCTGCGAAACAAGGAACTGGTTTTCTTGCGGTAGGGGTTGTTGTGTGTTGTTTGAGAACTGCACAGTGGACGCGAGCATCTTTGTTGTAAGTGTTTATGAGCGTACGGTGGATGCCTTGGCACCAGGAGCCGATGAAGGACGTGGGAGGCTGCGATATGCCTCGGGGAGCTGTCAACCGAGCTGTGATCCGAGGATTTCCGAATGGGGAAACCCAGCACGAGTGATGTCGTGTTACCCGCGCCTGAATATATAGGGCGTGTGGAGGGAACGTGGGGAAGTGAAACATCTCAGTACCCACAGGAAGAGAAAACAACATGTGATTCCGTGAGTAGTGGCGAGCGAAAGCGGAAGAGGCTAAACCGCGGGTGTGTGAGAGCTGGCAGGCGTTGCATCCGTGGGGTCGTGGGGCCCTTCTTCCCATCACTGTCATGGTGGGCGAGAGTAAGAAACCGGTGTGTTAGTCGAAGTGGTCTGGAACGGCCTGTCGTAGAGGGTGAGAATCCCGTAGACGAAAACACGCCGGCTCTCGTGGAGGGTACCCGAGTAGCAGCGGGCCCGTGAAATCTGCTGTGAATCCGTCGGGACCACCCGATAAGCCTGAATACTCCCTGGTGACCGATAGCGGACTAGTACCGTGAGGGAAAGGTGAAAAGTACCCCGGGAGGGGAGTGAAATAGTACCTGAAACCGTGCGCTTACAATCCGTCGGAGCCTTCGAGCAGTTTGGTCTGCTGGGGGTGACGGCGTGCCTTTTGAAGAATGAGCCTGCGAGTTAGTGGCATGTCGCGAGGTTAACCCGTGTGGGGTAGTCGTAGCGAAAGCGAGTCCGAACAGGGCGCTCGAGTGGCATGTTCTAGACCCGAAGCGGAGTGATCTACCCATGGCCAGGGTGAAGCGACGGTAAGACGTCGTGGAGGCCCGAACCCACTTAGGTTGAAAACTGAGGGGATGAGCTGTGGGTAGGGGTGAAAGGCCAATCAAACTCCGTGATAGCTGGTTCTCCCCGAAATGCATTTAGGTGCAGCGTCGCGTGTTTCTCACCGGAGGTAGAGCTACTGGATGGTCTAGGGGGCCCACAAGCTTACCGAAATCAGCCAAACTCCGAATGCCGGTGAGTGAGAGCGCGGCAGTGAGACTGCGGGGGATAAGCTTCGTAGTCGAGAGGGAAACAGCCCAGATCGCCGGCTAAGGCCCCTAAGCGTGTACTAAGTGGAAAAGGATGTGGGATCGCTGAGACAACCAGGAGGTTGGCTTAGAAGCAGCCACCCTTGAAAGAGTGCGTAATAGCTCACTGGTCAAGTGGTTCTGCGCCGACAATGTAGCGGGGCTCAAGTACACCGCCGAAGCCGCGGCACTCACATGAGTCTGCTCGAATCCTGCGGGGTTCGAGCCAGATGTGTGGGTGGGTAGGGGAGCGTCGTGCCGCCGGGGAAGCGCCGGAGTGATCCAGGTGTGGAGGCGGCGCGAGTGAGAATGCAGGCATGAGTAGCGAAAGACGAGTGAGAAACTCGTCCGCCGAATGACCAAGGGTTCCTGGGCCAGGTTAATCCGCCCAGGGTGAGTCGGGACCTAAGGCGAGGCCGACAGGCGTAGTCGATGGACAACGGGTTGATATTCCCGTACCCGTGTGAACGCGCCCCTGGTGAATCAGTGATGCTAACCGTCCTGAAGCCGGCCGGTTCCTTCGGGAATCGGTTGTGTGGATGCACGGGACCCGATCTGGTAGTAGCCAAGCGATGGGGTGACGCAGGAAGGTAGTGGGGCCGGTCAGTGGTTGCACCGGTGTAAGCCTGTAGGGCGTGACATAGGCAAATCCGTGTCGCACACAGCCTGAGAGGTGATGCGTAGCCGAATGAGGCGAATTCCATGATCCTATGCTGCCGAGAAAAGCCTCTAGCGAGCTTTCACACGGCCCGTACCCCAAACCGACACAGGTGGTCAGGTAGAGAATACCGAGGCGATCGAGAGAACTGTGGTTAAGGAACTCGGCAAAATGCCCCCGTAACTTCGGGAGAAGGGGGACCACGCCCGGTGACCGGACTTGCTCCGTGAGCTGGGGGTGGTCGCAGAGACCAGAGAGAAGCGACTGTTTACTAAAAACACAGGTCCGTGCGAAGTCGTAAGACGAGGTATACGGACTGACGCCTGCCCGGTGCTGGAAGGTTAAGAGGACCGGTCAGCGGAGCGATCCGCGAAGCTGAGAATTTAAGCCCCAGTAAACGGCGGTGGTAACTATAACCATCCTAAGGTAGCGAAATTCCTTGTCGGGTAAGTTCCGACCTGCACGAATGGCGTAACGACTTCTCTGCTGTCTCAACCACAGACTCGGCGAAATTGCATTACGAGTAAAGATGCTCGTTACGCGCGGCAGGACGAAAAGACCCCGGGACCTTCACTACAGCTTGGTATTGGTGTTCGGTTCGGTTTGTGTAGGATAGGTGGGAGACTGGGAAGCCCGCACGCCAGTGTGGGTGGAGTCGTTGTTGAAATACCACTCTGATCGTATTGGACCTCTAACCTCGGACCCTGATCGGGTTCAGGGACAGTGCCTGGTGGGTAGTTTAACTGGGGCGGTTGCCTCCCAAAATGTAACGGAGGCGCCCAAAGGTTCCCTCAGCCTGGTTGGCAATCAGGTGGCGAGTGCAAGTGCACAAGGGAGCTTGACTGTGAGACCGACAGGTCGAGCAGGGACGAAAGTCGGGACTAGTGATCCGGCACCGGCATGTGGAAGCGGTGTCGCTCAACGGATAAAAGGTACCCCGGGGATAACAGGCTGATCTTCCCCAAGAGTCCATATCGACGGGATGGTTTGGCACCTCGATGTCGGCTCGTCGCATCCTGGGGCTGGAGTAGGTCCCAAGGGTTGGGCTGTTCGCCCATTAAAGCGGCACGCGAGCTGGGTTTAGAACGTCGTGAGACAGTTCGGTCTCTATCCGCCGCGCGCGTTAGAAACTTGAGGAAGGCTGTCCCTAGTACGAGAGGACCGGGACGGACGAACCTCTGGTGTGCCAGTTGTCCCGCCAGGGGCACGGCTGGTTGGCTACGTTCGGAAGGGATAACCGCTGAAAGCATCTAAGCGGGAAGCCTGTTCCAAGATGAGGTTTCTCACCCCCTCGAGGGGGTAAGGCCCCCGGCAGACCACCGGGTTGATAGGCCGGAACTGGAAGTGCGGCAACGCATGCAGGTGACCGGTACTAATAGGCCGAGGACTTACCACGAAGAAGCTACGCGTCCACTGTGCGGTATCTGAAACAACACACCCGAACTCACTCCGAGCACCGGGGTGTGACAGTTTCACAGAGTTACGGCGGCCATAGCGACAGGGAAACGCCCGGTCCCATTCCGAACCCGGAAGCTAAGCCTGTCTGCGCCGATGGTACTGCACCCGACAGGGTGTGGGAGAGTAGGACACCGCCGAACACCCGTTACCGGAAGCCCCCCGACACCGTCGGGGGGCTTCCGGCATTTCCGGGTCTGTCCGTTGTCTCGATGGACCCTGCTCGACCGACCCTGTCGGTGCCGGCGGTATCACTCCGCCGACGGCACCGCGAGGCGGGTGACTTCCGACCGTCCGCGCAAGGTCACTTCGCCTTGCGGCGACCACCTCGTGCGCTCGTGTTCGGCGGCCGCCCGAACCGCCCGGGACGAGGCGACGACGTGGCCGGGGATCGTCTTGGCCAGATCCGAGAGTCGCGCAGCCTCGTTCACCGGGTCGCCGATGACCGTGTACTCGAATCTCTCGTGAGCCCCTACGTTTCCGGCCACCGCGAGTCCGGCTGCGACCCCGATACCGGCGTCGCACTCGGGGACGTCGGTGCGCAGTCGTCGTGCCATCGTCCGGGCTGCCGCGAGGGCGTTGCCTGCGGGATCGTCCATTGCCACCGGTGCACCGAAGATTGCCAGGGCCGCGTCGCCCTCGAACTTGTTGACGAAGCCCCCGGCCCGATGGACTTCCTCGACCACGACCTCGAAGAAGCGGTTGAGCAACTGTACGACCTCGGTCGGCGGACGATCCGCCGCCATCGCCGTCGAACCGATGATGTCGATGAACAGCACCGCGACATCACGTTCTTCGCCGCCGAGGCGCGGTGACGACGCCAGCGCCGCCCGAGCGACATCCTGACCGACGTGCCGACCGAAGACGTCGCGGATCCGCTCGCGCTCGCGCAGGCCGTCGACCATGCGATTGAATCCGGCCTGCAGCTCTCCGAGTTCCGTCCCGTCGTAGACGACGACCTCCGCATCGAGGTCACCCCGCTCGATACGGGCCATGCCGGCCCGCACGGACTCGATCGGCGCGACGCTCCTCCGGGCGGTGAGGAACATGAGCAGCGATCCCAGCACCAACGCCAGTCCGCCGATCGTCAGGATTGTCACCGCGAAGCGTACGGGCGACACGGGACGGACGAAGCTGAAGACCGCGACGAGCATCAATCCGATGACGGGAACGGCGCTGCCCAGCACCCACGCCACCATGATGCGTCCGCTGGTACCGGTGAGGCGGCGCCGCGGGGTCGCGCCGGCCTCGAGGGCCCGGGCCGCGATCGGCCGCAGTGCGAACTCGCTGAAGAGGAAGACGAAACCGCACACCGTCAGTCCCGCGAGAGCGATGGTGAATGCGACCTTCGGGATGGTGCGCGGATCGAGCACCCCGAAGGCGGTCGCGAACAGCACCAGCCCCAGGACCCAGAACGCGCCCTGCTGGGCGGTGAGCCGCATCGGCAACCGCATGGTGGCGCGACGTTCCTCCGGTGTGGGATCCCGGTCCTCGAGGATCCAGCGCAGTTGCGCGAGCCCACGCCGCGTCCCGACGATCGTTCCCAGGACGATCGCCCCCACGACGTAGACCGGCGCGACGACACCGGTGACGACGACGAACTCCGGGCGCAACACCGAGGGGCCCGGGATGACGACATTGATCAGCACCGCCGTGATCGCAGCTCCCGCGATGTTCGTGCCGAGCAACAGCAGGGTGAGCAACGTCTGCACGCGAACCCGTTGGCGCTGGACGGATTCCGCGGGTGCGCCGAGCAGCGGCGAGCCGAGTGGCGAGATGCGGCGAGTGCGAGGCATGGTCGTTCGAGAGTAGTCCGGGGCGATCCTCTAGGGTGGCAACGTGCGCCTTGTGATTGCCCGCTGTCGAGTCGACTACATCGGACGTCTGACGGCACACCTGCCGATGGCGCGTCGGCTGCTCCTGGTCAAAGCCGACGGATCGGTCAGTGTGCATGCCGACGACCGCGCCTACAAGCCCCTGAACTGGATGAGTCCGCCGTGTCGGCTGGTCGAGGAGTCTGCGGAAGAGGCGCACGCTCTGTGGGTGGTGACGAACAAGGCGGGTGAGCAACTGCGCATCACCATCGAGGAGATCGAGCACGATTCCAGTCACGAACTGGGCGTGGATCCCGGCCTGATCAAGGACGGGGTGGAGGCGCACCTGCAGGAACTGCTGGCCGAGCACGTCGAAACCCTCGGGCGCGGCTACACCCTCGTCCGGCGTGAGTACCCGACGGCCATCGGCCCGGTGGATCTGCTGTGCAGGGACGCGGACGGCGGCACGGTAGCCGTCGAGATCAAGCGACGCGGCGAGATCGACGGCGTCGAACAGCTCACGCGCTACCTCGAGCTGCTCAACCGGGACCCGCTGCTCGCCCCGGTCAGCGGAGTCTTCGCGGCACAACAGATCAAGCCGCAGGCCAAGACCCTGGCGACCGACCGCGGCATCCGCTGCCTCGTACTCGACTACGAGGCGCTGCGCGGCACCGAGAGCAACGAGTTCCGGCTGTTCTGAGATGCCTCGCCGCAACACCCCCCGATCACAGCGCAGGCGCCGGCCCGAGACCGGCGCGTCGGCGTTCTCCGGGGCGACGTCCCGTACCGAATCGGGCCCGTCGGGTGCGGAATCCGAGCGCTACACCGTGCGCACTGTCCCTGGCTCGCGAGCCACGAAGGCCTACCGGTGCCCCGGATGCGATCACGAGATCGCGCCGGGAACGCCGCATGTGGTCGCCTGGCCCACCGACGACATAGGGGGAGCAGACGAACGCCGGCACTGGCACAACGGCTGCTGGGCCGGCCGCGGGACCCGCGGCCCGACCCGTCGTTGGTCCTGACGGCTCGCCGTCGTGGTCCTGACGGCGACTCAGTCGTGGTTCGGACAGCGAGTCAGTTGCGGACCTTGCTGGCCACCGCGGGTGACCGGCCGAGCCGGTCGGTCGCAGGTGCTTGTGCTTCGTTGCCGGTTCGCTTCTCCTGCTCGCCCGCGCCGCTCTTCCGGCCGCTGTCCTCGGACGTGCCACCCGCCGGTAGTTCCTCGGTGGCCGGTTCCTTCTCGGATTCTTCGGTGGCGATCTCCGTGGTCGCCTCGGTGTCGCCCTCGGTGGTGGACGTGGTGTCCCGGTCGCGGTCGAGCAGCTCACCCTCGCGCGTCACAGCCGCCAGCATCGACGGCACCGCCTCGAGCTGACCGCGCACCCCGTCCAGCTGGCTGAGGATGCGGCCACGCAGCACCCGCAATTCCTCGGTCAGATCGCGAGCGTTGGCGATCTTCCGTTCGGACTGTTCGGTGGCGATCTCGAGCCGGCGCGCCGCCTCGCGTGAGGCGATCTCGAGACGCTGTTCGGCCTCGGCCTTGCTGGATCGTTCGAGTTCGTCGAGAGCGCCGAGGACCTTGCTGCGGCGCTCGCTCATGGCGATCTCGAAATCCTGCTGAACCTGGTCCCGCTTGGCCTCCGCCTCCGCCGCGAGACGATCGCGCTCGGCTTCGGCGGCGGCAATGATCCGGGCGGCATGGGCACGTGCCTCGGACATCGTCCGGGCATGCTCGGCTTCGAACGCCTTACGCCGCTCGGCGAGCTCGGCGATCATCGCCTCGTAGTCCCCGCGCAACCGGATGCCCTCCTGTTCGGCCAGGGAGATCATCTCGGCGGCATCGGCCTCGGCCCGGGCCCGCAGCTCGGACGCTTCGTCGGAGGCGAGGCGCAGCATGCGGGAGATTCGGTCGCTCATACCCTCGGCCGTGGTGGGCGGCACCGAGAGACGATCGACATCCTTGCGCAACTCGTCGATCTCGTTGCGAGCGTTCTCCAGCTGTCTCGCCAGGTCGCGAGCCTGGGCGGCGGCCGCATCCCGGTCCGTCGCGGTCACGCGCAGCTCGGCTTCGAATCTGGCGAAGTAGTTGGTCACCTCGTCGCGGTCGAAACCCTTGCGCACGATGGAGAAGGGCAGGTGGCTGGGGGTGCGATCGCGATCGAAAACCATGGCGCCAATCTACCTGCTCGCGGCAGCCGGAGCTGCGCGTGCCGCGTCGTTGTGCTAATGCTGCGGCAGCGCAAACCGGGTGGGTCGGCCGGGCGAGACGCGGGTTGTCAGTGCGATCCGTGTGCGGCCGGTTCGACGAGTTCGACCAGTACGCCGCCGGCGTCCTTGGGGTGGAGGAAGTTGATGCGCGAATCGGCGGTGCCACGTCGCGGGGCGTCGTAGAGCAGGCGCACGCCCCGAGCGCGGAGCTCGGTGGACACGGCATCGATGTCGCTGACGCGGTAGGCGAGCTGCTGCAGACCGGGGCCGCTGCGGTCGATGAACTTCGCGATCGTCGAGTTCTCGTTCAGCGGGGCGAGCAGCTGGATCGCGGTCGCGCCCGCCGGCGAGCCGGGAACCGACAGCATCGCCTCGCGCACGCCCTGCTCCTCGTTGACCTCCTCATGGGTCGAGACGAGTCCGAGGTTCTCGGCGTACCAGGTGAGAGCGGCGTCGAGGTCGGGGACCGCGATGCCGACGTGATCGATGGCGGTCACGAGCCCGGAGCTCAGAGCCGCAAGCGGAGTCGAAGTGGGGGACGTCTCAGTCATGAACAAAGACGTTAGCGCTAACGTTAGATCAGTATGCGTCGGGATGGGGCTCGTCCGCCCGCAGCCCCGCGCAGGAGCCGTGACCCCACCACCGGAGGAACCCTCGTGACCAGTTCTGTCATCGTTGCCGGAGCCCGGACCCCGATGGGGCGTCTGCAGGGCGCCTTGAAGGACTTCTCCGGCTCGGACCTCGGCGGGGTCGCCATCGCCGGGGCCCTGGCCAAGGCCGGGGTCGCCCCCGAGCAGGTCGAGTACGTGATCATGGGGCAGGTGCTCACCGCCGGCGCCGGGCAGATCCCGGCCCGGCAGGCCGCCGTCGCCGCCGGCATCCCGATGGACGTCCCCGCCCTGACCATCAACAAGGTGTGCCTGTCGGGCATCGACGCGATCGCGATGGCCGACCAGCTCATCCGCGCGGGCGAGTTCGACGTCGTCGTCGCCGGCGGCCAGGAATCGATGAGCCAGGCCCCGCACCTGCTCGAAAAGTCCCGCGCCGGGTTCAAGTACGGCGATGTCACCCTGCGCGACCACCTGGCCTTCGACGGGCTGCACGACATCTTCACCGACCAGGCCATGGGCGCCCTGACCGAGTCCGCCAACACCGGCGCGGCGGCGGTCTCGCGCGCCGAGCAGGACGCCTTCGCCGCCGCCAGCCACCAGCGGGCGGCCCGCGCGCACAAGGACGGGCTGTTCGACGCCGAGGTGGTGCCGGTGTCGATCCCGCAGCGCAAGGGCGACCCGCTCGTCGTCGCCGCCGACGAGGGCATCCGCCCGGACACCACCGCCGAGTCCCTGGCGAAGCTGCGTCCGGCGTTCGCCCCGGACGGCACCGTCACCGCCGGGTCGGCCTCGCAGATCTCCGACGGCGCGGCGGCGGTGGTGGTGATGTCCAAGGCCAAGGCCGAGGAACTCGGGCTGTCCTGGCTGGCCGAGATCGGCGCGCACGGGGTGGTCGCCGGTCCGGACTCGACGCTGCAGTCGCAGCCGGCGCGGGCGATCGCGAAGGCCTGCGCGCGGGAGGGCATCGACCCGAAGGATCTGGACCTGGTGGAGATCAACGAGGCGTTCGCCGCGGTGGGGATCGCCTCGACCCGCGAGCTGGGCCTGGACCCGGAGCGGGTCAACGTCAACGGCGGGGCGATCGCGCTGGGGCACCCGCTGGGGATGTCCGGGGCGCGGATCGTGCTGCACCTGGCCCTCGAGCTGGCCCGCCGCGGCGGCGGCGTCGGGGCCGCGGCCCTGTGCGGCGGCGGCGGGCAGGGCGACGCCCTCATCGTCCGCGTCCCCAAGGCGTAAACCGCTACTCACTACTCCTGTCACGGCCTCGGCGCAGCGCGTCGGGGCCGTGACGTCTCTCACAGCAACGACAGGTCGTCGTAGTCGATCGGCACAATGGTGTACATGGCGAACTTCTTCGATCTCAGCACCCCGGCCAAGCGGTTCCGCTTCGTCGCAATTCTCGAGGCCTTCACCTGGGCCGGCCTGCTCGTCGGTATGGCGTTCAAGTACCTGCCGGAGAACGGCAACGAGATCGGCGTGAAGATCTTCGGGCCGCTGCA
Organism: Rhodococcus indonesiensis; assembly: GCF_047782815.1. NCBI lineage: Bacteria > Bacillati > Actinomycetota > Actinomycetes > Mycobacteriales > Nocardiaceae > Rhodococcus > Rhodococcus indonesiensis. The sequence goes on from NZ_CP180630.1 coordinate 1,988,300, forward strand.
CGGCGGCGTGTTCGTCGCTTTCGTCCTCGTTGCTCTCCTCACCGCACGGGCGCTGAAGTGGAACCTGGTCACCACGGGCTTGGCTCTGATCTCGTCCATCCCGCCGTTCGGCACGATCGTCTTCGAGTGGTGGGCCGTGCGTACCGGGCGTCTCGCGGAGTTGTCCGCGCAAACGCGTCCGGCCGACGCGCCCGCACTCGCCTGACCTGCTGTCACCTGTCGCGCGGAACGTGACAGACTGGACACCGTGACTCGACCAGGTTCCCGTCCGTCAGCACGTTCCGCCGCGACCGCCGCGGCAATGTCCGGCGCGGTGGATCTCGCGCCCCTCAAAGAGCGGGCCACCGCACCCCCATCTCCGCCGCCGGCCGACTCCGGCGCCGGCACCGCGACCGGCCTCGCGCCCGTCGTCGACGTCACCGAGGCCACGTTCGAGGCCGAGGTGCTGCAGCGCTCGATGCAGGTCCCGGTCATCGTGGACCTGTGGGCCACCTGGTGCGGCCCGTGCAAGCAGCTCTCACCGGTTCTCGAGAAGCTGGCGCACGAGGGCGGCGGCAACTGGGTTCTCGCGAAGGTCGACGTGGACGCCAACCCGCGGATCGCTCAGGCGTTCGGCGTGCAGTCCGTGCCGACCGTCGTCGCGATCGCCGCGGGACAACCCCTCGCCGACTTCCAGGGCGTCCAGCCCGAACCGCAGCTCCGGCAATGGCTCGACGCCATCCAGGACGCGGTCGCCGGCAAGCTGTCCGGTCCGCCCGGTGCCGACGCCGCGGAGGAACCGGCGGAGGATCCGCGATTCGTCGCCGCCGAGCAGGCCCTCGAAGCGGGGGACCTGGCCGGTGCCGAAGCGGCGTACGAGCTGATCCTCAACTCCGAGCCCGCCAATGCCGACGCTCTGGCCGCGTTGCGGCAGGTCCGGTTCCTCGCCCGCGCACAGTCGGTGCCGGCCGACGCGATCGCCCGGGCGGACGCCGCCCCGGCCGATCTCGAGTCGCAGCTCGCTGCGGCCGACGCCGAACTGTTCGCGCAGCAGCCCGAGGCCGCGTTTGCGCGGCTGATCGGGTTCGTGACCCGCAGTGCGGGTGACGAGAGGAACGCCGCCCGTGCGCGGCTGCTCGAACTGTTCGAGCTGTTCGACCCGGCGGAGCCGTTCGTCGTCGCGGCGCGGCGCAAGCTGGCGTCGGCACTGTACTGAGGCGTCCCCTGTGCGGTGGGCGGTCCGTTTTCCGGATCGTCCACCGCACTGAGTTCTTTCAGCGGTGGCGTTCTTTCAGCGGGGGCGTTCTTCAGCGGTGGCGGATCAGTGGTAGCGCCCTGAGCAGGCGGCCTCCCCGCCGAGGACCCCGGTGCGGAACGCGTCGACCCGGGAGAATCCGCTCGGTACGGTGTTGCCGTTGACATCGCTGGCGGCGAGACCGTCGGCCAGCAGACCGGAGACGGCCTCGTCCAGGTCTCCCGGCGACAGCCACACCATGTCCTCGGCCGGTTGCGAGCCGGTGCTGTCGGGGCTCAGTTCGGCGCTGATCACACCGGCGAGGCAGGCCGCCCGCAGCGCCGTGCGTGGCTCGACGAGCGACTGACCGGCGGCGTTCTGCACTGCCAGCGCGTAGCGCGAGGCGAGCAGGACGTACGCGGCGTAGTCGCCCCGCACGTCGGTCGTGATGCCCCCGGCGCCGGTGTGCAACGGGGTGCCGCGGTCCGCCAATTCCTCGACGTCGACGCCGATGGTGTTCGTGGCGGGACAGTACGACACGGGCGACGTGGGCTTCGCGTCCGGACAGCCGAGGTCGGCCCCGGACAGGTCCAGTTCCGGCTGCTGCGGCAGATCGAACACCCGGCGGAACGACGCCATCAGCGCCTCCACCGATTCCTCGGTCACCGGAAGCTCGCCGTCGTCGGAACTGTCGAAGAACTGCGGCAGATCGGCACGCCGGGACTCGATCTCGCCGGCGTCGATGCGGGTGCACGATCCCGCACCGTCGGTGAAGCCGATCTGGAACGCGGTGACGCGTTCGAAAGCCGACCCGTGGATCGCACCCGGGTCGTTGGGGTCGCTGTCGCGGAACGACACCATCGACGCCAGCACCGAGTTCAGCCCGTCCGAGGTGTTGAGCCGGAAGTGCTCCGAGTTGCCGGCGGCGACGTGCCGCATGAATGCGCCCGCGAAGCAGTCCGCCTGTTGTTCGAACACGATGCCCGGATCGTCCTCGGCGACCGTCCCGGCCTTGAACTGCACGGCGTGGCCGTACTCGTGGGCGAGCACCGTCACGGCCGCCATGGGACCGAACGTCTCGATGAGCTGCGGCATGAGGTAGGTGCGGTCCCAGCCGATGACGTCGTCGCGGTTGCAGTATGCGGCGTTGACGAATTCGAAGGTGGATTCCCCGCAGAACTTCGGGCCGCGCTCGTCGGGATCCCACGAGACGATCGTGCCGACGGGCTCGAACCCTCCTCGGGCGATGCGGGGGAACTCTTCCTTCCAGTAGGCCTCGATGTCGGCGACGGCATTGCCGGCGAGCACGTCGACGTCCCCGCCGTCCGAGTTCTCGATCGTCACCTGCGCGTCCGTGGCGCCGGGCCGCGGACCGCTGGGGCCCGAGGACACCGGCAGGCCGGCCACGGAGAACGGGTTGTCGTAGATGGACACGGCGGTGCCCTCGATGCGAGCGGCACATCCGGCGAGCACCATCACGGCCAGCGCCGGTACCGCGAGGCGGAACGGCAGCCGCGTCCGAGTCACCTGGTCTTCTCCTGTCGTCCGAGGACGGCGGTCACCGCTGCAGCGTCAGCCAGATCGCACCGTAAGCAGGCAGCGTCACCTCCGCCGACGCCGGGCGCCCGTGCCAGGAGCGTGCCGTGGCCGTCACGGAACCGAGGTTGCCGATGCCGTTGCCCTGGTAAGCCGTCGAATCCGTGTTGAGGATCTCCGACCACTGTCCTGTTTCGGGTAATCCGACACGATAGTCCGAATGGGTCGATCCGGAGAAGTTGAACAGACACGCGACGACCGAACCGTCGCTTCCGTGCCGCAGGAAGCTCAGCACATTGTTGGCCGAGTCGTTGGCGTCGATCCACGAGTACCCGCTCGGCGAGGTGTCCAGCGTCCAGAGTGCGGGATGCTCCCGATAGATCCGGTTGAGGTCGGCCACGAGCCGGTGGACGCCCTGGTGCAGCGGTCCGTTGTGCGGATCGTCGAGCTGCCACCAGTCCAGGCCCCGCTCCTCGGACCACTCCGCGGTCTGGCCGAACTCCTGTCCCATGAACAGCAGCTGCTTGCCGGGGTGGGCCCACATGTACGCGAGCAGTCCGCGCAGACCGGCGGCCTGCTCGCGGTCGCCGCCCGGCATCCGGGTCCAGAGCGTGCCCTTGCCGTGCACGACCTCGTCGTGGCTGATGGGCAGGACGAAGTTCTCACTCCACGCGTACACCAGGGAGAAGGTGATCTCGTGGTGGTGGTACGTGCGATGCACAGGGTCCCGGCCGATGTACCCGAGCGTGTCGTGCATCCACCCCATGTTCCATTTCATGGAGAAGCCGAGACCGCCCGCATGGGTCGGCCGGGTCACGCCGGGCCAGGCCGTGGACTCCTCGGCGATCGTGACGACACCGGGGTGGAGCTTGTGCACGGTCGCGTTCATCTCCTGCAGGAACGCCACCGCTTCGAGATTCTCCCGCCCGCCGTACACGTTGGGTGTCCAGCCGCCCTCGGGCCGCGAATAGTCGAGGTAGAGCATCGAGGCGACGGCGTCGACACGCAGACCGTCGATGTGGAACTCGTCGATCCAGTACAGCGCGTTGGCGACGAGGAAGTTTCGCACCTCCCGGCGCCCGAAGTCGAACACGTACGTGCCCCAGTCCAGCTGTTCGCCGCGGCGCGGGTCCGGATGTTCGTAGAGGGCGCTGCCGTCGAACCGGGCCAGCGCCCACTCGTCCTTCGGGAAATGCGCGGGCACCCAGTCCACGAGCACGCCGATGCCGGCGGCGTGCAGCCGGTCGACGAACGCACGGAACTCGTCGGGCGTGCCGAACCGCGCCGTGGGTGCGTAGTACGAGGTGACCTGGTAGCCCCACGAGCCGCCGAAGGGGTGCTCGGCGACCGGCAGCAGCTCGACATGGGTGAAACCAGCCTCCGCGACGTAGTCGGCGAGCTGGTCGGCCAGCTCCCGGTATCCGAGACCGGGACGCCACGAGCCGAGGTGCACCTCGTAGACGCTCATCGGCTCCTGCCACGGGCGCGAGTCGGCCCGGGCGGCGAGCCACGCGTCGTCGCTCCACTCGTAGCTGCTCTCGTTGACCACCGAGGCCGTCGCCGGTGGTACCTCGGTGGCGAACGCCATCGGGTCGGCCTTGTCCTGGACGGAACCGTCGCGGCCGTGGATCCGGAACTTGTACAGCGCACCCGGCTCCACGTCGGGCAGGAACAGTTCCCACACGCCGCTGGAACCGAGGACCCGCATCGGCGCGAGCCGGCCGCCCCAGCCGTCGAAGTCGCCGACGACCGTGACGCCGCGCGCGCCGGGCGCCCACACCGCGAACGACGTGCCCCGGACCGGGCCGTCGGGGGTCTCGTACGCACGCTGATGCGCCCCGAGGATCTCCCACAGCCGCTCGTGCCGGCCCTCGGCGAACAAGTGCAGGTCCAGCTCCCCGAGCGTGGGCAGGAAGCGGTACGGGTCCGCGACGACGACGGTGTGCTCGAACGGGTAGGTCACCACGAGCCGGTAGTCCGACAGGTCGTGCACCGGGACGAGTGCGCTGAAGAGGTCGTGACCGAGGGGCTCGAGCGGATGATCGATGCCACCGATGCGCACTGCCACCTTCTCCGCGTGCGGACGCAGAGCCCGGATGATCGTGCCTTCGGGATGTGGATGGGCGCCGAGCACCGAGTGCGGATCGTGGTGCTCGCCGGCCGCCAGCCGGGCCAGGTCGTGCGGGCTGGGGGAGTAGCGTCGAGTCGGGGGCACGGTCACGAGTTCCTCCTGTAGGCGAGGGTGGTTCGCGTCGGCACCCCGATCGGCGGCAACGCCAGAATGTGCGCGACCGCGCGCCAGGGTTCGAGCCGGACGAAATTGGCCTGACCCCACGAGTACTGCGCGCCGGAGACCTCGTCGAACACCGTGAGCTGGTCGTGCCATTCGTGACCGAGCGCCGGCATGTCCAGCCAGATGGTGCCCTGCTCGGCCCCGAAGGGATTGAGGTTGATCACGGTGAGAACCGAATCCCCGGTCCGGGGATCGAATTTCGAGTACGCGATCAGGGCGTCGTTGTCGATGTGGTGGAAGTGGATGTTGCGCAGCTGCTGCAGTGCCGGGTGGGCCCGCCGGATGCGGTTGAGCGTCGCTATCCACGGCTCGAGCGATTCCCCGCGGCGGCGGGCCTCGTCGAACCGTCGCGGACGCAGCTGGTACTTCTCCGAGTCCAGATACTCCTCGCTGCCCGGTCGCAGCGGGACGTGCTCGTAGAGTTCGTAACCGGAGTACACCCCCCACGACGGGGCGAGCGTGGCGGCCAGTGCCGCGCGCAGCGCGAACATTCCGGGGCCGCCGTGCTGCAGCGTCTCGTGCAGGATGTCGGGGGTGTTGACGAACAGGTTCGGCCGCGCCTCGTCCGCCTTCGCCGCGATCTCCTGACCGAACTCGGTCAGCTCCCACTTGGCGACGCGCCACGTGAAGTACGTGTAGGACTGCGTGAACCCGCGCCGGGCGAGCCCGTACATGCGGGCGGGCCGGGTGAAGGCCTCGGACAGGAACAGTACGTCGGGGTCGGTGCGCTTGACCTCGGCGATCAGCCACTCCCAGAAGTTCGGTGGTTTGGTGTGCGGGTTGTCGACGCGGAAGATCTTGACGCCGAGGCTGATCCAGTGCCGCACCACGCGCAGTACCTCGGCATAGATGCCGTCCGGATCGTTGTCGAAGTTGACCGGATAGATGTCCTGGTACTTCTTGGGCGGGTTCTCCGCGTAGGCGATCGTGCCGTCCGGCAGGACCGTGAACCACTCCGGATGCTCCTTCGCCCACGGGTGGTCCGGGGCGCACTGCAGCGCCAGGTCGAGGGCGACTTCGAGATCCAGTTCGCGCGCACGTGCGACGAAGGCGCGGAAGTCGTCCTCCGTGCCGAGCTGGGGATGGATCGCGTCGTGGCCGCCCTCGTCGGAACCGATGGCCCAGGGCGAGCCCACGTCGTCGGGGCCGGCGGTGAGGGTGTTGTTCGGCCCCTTCCGATTGATCTTGCCGATGGGATGGATGGGCGGCAGGTACACCACGTCGAATCCCATCGCGGCGACCCGCGGCAGCTCCGCCGCGGCGGTGGCGAAGGTACCGTGCCGGGGTGTGCCGTCCTCGTTCCAGCCGCCCGTCGAGCGGGGAAAGAACTCGTACCAGGAACCGAACAGGGCCCGTTCCCGGTCGACCACGGCGGTGTACGCCTTCCCGCGGGTGACCAGCTCACGTAGGGGATTGGCCCGCAGGATCTCGGTGATGTCCGCGGCGAACGCGGGCGCGATCCGGTCGGACAGCGGCCGCTCCGAACGCAGCGCCGCGGCGACGGCGAGCAGGGCCGGCCGATTGGGACGCGGCGCGGTCCTGGCGGCCTTCTCGAACAACCGGGCGCCGGTCTCGATGTCGTTCGCCAGGTCTTCCGGGCCCTGCCCGGCGTCGACCTTCGCGTCCACCGCGTGCCGCCACGTGGTCACCGGGTCGCTCCAGGCCTCGACGCGGTAGGTCCACAGTCCCGGACTGGTGGGGGTGAACACGGCGTGGAAGGTGTCGGGTGCCTCACCGGGAACCATCGGGATCCGGATCAGCTTTCCCTCGCTCTCCGGGTCCGAGCCCGGGCCGCGCACGGCCAGGGTGGCGGCGACGGCGTCGTGGCCCTCTCGCCACACGACCGCCGACACGGGAAGCACCTCCCCGACAACGGCCTTCACCGGATGTCGCCCTCCCGAGATGTCGGGACGGACATCGTCGATGCCGATTCGACCTGTCACGCTCGCTCCGTTCCGTCTGTCACGCTGGCTCCGTTTCCTCGCACGGACTGCTGACGAGCCCGTCGGACGCGGCCCGTCTCCAACCGTAGTGGAGGGGCGCACCGCCGTCCCCTCGTGCGACGTGCTGTGTCGCCGGAGTTCCGACACAGCTGTTACCCGGGGTCGACGTGACTAAACGAAAGGAACGTCGGCACGTTCGTCGGGATCACCCGGTGGCACGAACCGCCCCGTCGAGACGCGGTGCGGAAACGCCCCCGGCCTGTCCTCCGGACACCCGGCCCGGCCGGCGGACACCTGCCGTATTTGCCGGTCTTCGCATACGGCGGATTGTCGGTAGTCTTCCCGGGGTGAGAGCCTTGCGTCGGTTCACCGTACGAGCCCACCTTCCCCAGCGGCTGGCCGGACTGGGCCCGCTCGCCGTCAACCTGCGCTGGTCGTGGCACACGCCCACGCAGGACCTGTTCGCCTCGATTGATCCCGGCCTGTGGCGCCGCGTCGAGCAGGACCCGGTGCGGATGCTCGGCGAGGTGCCGCCGGCCCGCCTCGACGCGCTCGCCGCGGACGAGGAGTTCCTCGCGCGGCTCGACGCCGAGTCGGCCGATCTCGACGACTATCTCGCGAGACCGCGCTGGTACCAGCACGAACAGAACGAGGGCGTCCGGCTGCCGTCCGGCATCGCCTACTTCTCCATGGAGTTCGGCGTGTCCGAGGTCCTGCCGAACTACTCCGGCGGACTCGGCATCCTGGCCGGTGACCACCTCAAGGCGGCCTCGGACCTCGGGCTGCCGCTCATCGGTGTCGGCCTGCTCTACCGTTCCGGCTACTTCCGGCAGTCCCTGACCGCCGACGGATGGCAGAGCGAGCACTACCCGAACTACGACCCGCAGGGACTGCCGTTGCGGCTGCTGACCGAGGCGGACGGCACCCCCGCGCTGATCCAGGTCGCCATGCCCGGCCATCGCACCCTCACCGCCAGAGTGTGGATCGCCCAGGTCGGTCGCGTCCCGCTGCTGCTGCTCGACTCGGACATCGCGGAGAACGACGAGGAGCTGCGCGGGGTCACCGACCGTCTCTACGGCGGCGACCAGGACCATCGCATCAAGCAGGAGATCCTGGCCGGGGTCGGTGGCGTGCGCGCCGTCCGGGCCTACACGCGCATCGCGGGACTGCCCGATCCCGAGGTGTTCCACATGAACGAGGGACACGCCGGGTTCCTGGGCGCCGAACGCATCCGCGAACTGGTCACGGGCGCCGGTCTGGACTTCGACGAGGCGCTCGCCGCCGTCCGCGCCGGCACCGTCTTCACCACGCACACCCCGGTTCCCGCAGGCATCGACCGGTTCCCTGCGGACCTCGTCCGGCACTACTTCTCCGGCCCGAACGGCGAGAACGAGTCGGCACTGCTGCCGGGCCTGGGGGTGGACCGCATCCTCGCCCTCGGCCGGGAATCGGATTCCCGGGTGTTCAACATGGCTCATCTCGGTCTGCGGCTCGGCCAGCGCTGCAACGGCGTGTCGAAGCTGCACGGCCGGGTCAGCCGCGAGATGTTCGTCGAGCTGTGGCCCGGCTTCGACGCCCGCGAAGTCCCGATCGGGTCGGTGACCAACGGCGTGCACGCGCACACCTGGGCCGCCCGTGAGTGGCTCGAGTTCGCCAACCGCCTCGCCGGTCCCGACCGGGTGGAGGAGGCCAAGGGCTGGGAACTGCTGCAGACGGTCGAACCGCGCGAGCTGTGGGCCACCCGCAACACGTTGCGCGCGCAGCTGGTGGAGGAGATCCGCCGGCGGCTGCGCCGGTCCTGGCTCCAGCGCGGCGCCACCGAGGCGGAACTCGGGTGGGTGGACGGGGTGTTCGACCCGCACGTCCTCACCGTCGGTTTCGCGCGCCGGGTGCCGACCTACAAGCGGCTCACCCTGATGCTGCGCGACCCGGAACGACTGCGTGCCCTGCTGCTCGACGAGGAACGCCCCGTGCAGCTCGTCGTCGCCGGCAAGAGTCACCCGGCCGACGACGGCGGGAAGGCACTGATCCAGCAGGTGGTGCGGTTCGCCGATGCCGCCGACGTGCGGCACCGCATCGTCTTCCTGCCGGACTACGACATGTCCATGGCCCGGTACCTCTACTGGGGCTGCGACGTGTGGCTGAACAATCCGCTGCGCCCGCTCGAGGCATGCGGGACGTCCGGGATGAAGTCGGCCCTCAACGGCGGGCTCAACCTCTCCATCCGCGACGGCTGGTGGGACGAGATGTACGACGGCGAGAACGGGTGGGCCATTCCCACCGCCGACGGGGTGATGGACGAACATCGCCGGGACGATCTCGAGGCCAGCGCCCTGTACGAGTTGCTCGAGCGGTCGGTCCTGCCGCGGTTCTACGACCGGGACGGCAGCGGGGTGCCCACGCGATGGATCGAGATGGTGCGGCACACGCTCCAGAACCTCGGTCCGAAGGTGCTCGCTTCCCGCATGGTCCGGGACTACACCGTGCAGTACTACGCGCCGGCCGCCGCCGCCGCACGGGAGGCGGTCGCCCACGGGTTCGCGGGGGCGCGGCAGCTCGCCCACTACCGGCGCCGCGTCGAGGCCGCATGGCCGGCCGTGCGGGTGGCCCAGGTCGACAGCGCCGGACTGCCGGACATCCCGGAAATCGGGTCCAAGCTCGCCCTGACGGCTCACGTGTACCTCGGCGGTCTGCGCGCCGACGACGTAGTCGTGCAGGCCGTCGTCGGCCGGGTCGGGCCCGACGACACCCTGTCCGACGTGGTGACGGTGCCGATGCGGCACACCGGTACGGACCCGCTCGGCGAGGTCTTCGAGGTCGAGGTCGCGTTGCCGATGGCGGGGTCGGTCGGCTACACGGTGCGCGCGCTGCCACACCACGAGCTGCTCGCGTCGGACGCCGAGCTGGGCAAGGTCGTGCTCGCCTAGCCGGCCGATCGGGACGGTTACCCGTTGTCGTGCGCGTACTCCCGGGTCCAGGTATAGCACCGCACTGCGGTGGGTATACAGCCGTTGCGCCCGACCGGGGTGCATCGGAGATCCGAGGAGGAGGATGTACTCGCGAGACGCCTCGCACGCATTCACATCGACCGGGTTGTTCTATCGCGGGGTCCGCGCCGAGCCGGGTCAGGTGACGATGCTGCGCCAGGCCCTGGACCGCTGGCTCGGCCGCCTCCGTCTCGGGGCGGAAGTGGGCCAGGACGTGCTGCTCGCCAGCTACGAAGCGCTGGCCAACGTCGTCGAGCACGCCTACTCCGACGGGCATGGAGATCGCCTCGGTGCGGTCGACCTGGAGGCCGTGTACCGACCCGACGAGTGCTCCGTCGAGGTGATCGTCACCGACCACGGCCGATGGCGTACCCCGGACGACGCGTCCGGCGACAGCTGCCGGGGCCGCGGGCTCGCGCTGATCCGGACTCTGACGTCGCACACCGATGTCGTCTCCGTCCCCGACGGCACCTCGGTCACGATGAAGTGGGACGTGTCGGGTTGCGCTGCGCTCGTCGCTGCACCGTGACCCGAGAGTGACGGATCACCGACTTCCGGAAGCGCCCCCCTGCGGCGCTGTCCGGAAGCCGGTGATCCGGTCGGAGACCACCGGCGCCGGGAGAACGCCGGTGGTCAGCTTCCGGTGCCGCGCCGACTCGACGCCCATCCCGGGCGCCGCCGGGCCGCGGCGGGTGTGCGGTCGGCGCGCGTGTGGTCGTCCGCGAACATCGCGTCGATACGAGCCTTGATTTCGATCGTGCTCATCGCCGAACCCGGGGCTGTGCTCCGGTGGGCGAGGTGATCAGGGTGGTTCATCGCGTCCTTGCTCGGGTGGGCCCGGCAGAGCCGGTCGGATCGGGTGATCAGGGGCGGATCATCAGGGCCGCGCCCGCGACGGTTGCGACGGTGAGAAGCGCCGCAAGCACGCCGAGGGCGAGAGATTGGCTGATCGCGACGACGAGCCCGCACGAGAGGGCGCCCGCGCCGGTGACGATCACCGGCACCGAGAGCAGCGGCGAGCCGTCGGTGTGAGTCGAGCGAGGAGCGACGTAAACCATGGGTGTTCCTTCTTCGCGGAGCATGTCCGGGAGGTACACCGCCGTGGAACGGCGAGCAGCCGGCCTAGCGCGGTGTTCTCCGAGACCTGTCCACACGATGCGTGGAGAGCGAGAGGGGGAGCACCGGGGGTCGGGGCGGCTCCGATTCGAGCGTCGCCGGGATCTGGGGCGGAAGCTCTGGCTACCAGGGTAGAGGATGTGACGTAGGCGGTGCCACGGAACCTGTGTGATTTGTGTCACTATCGAGGGGGCGACCGGAAGGAGCGCACCGGTGTTCGACCAGGACGAATTCATGGCGGTACTGTCTCGATTTGCGCGCCGGCTGCCGACCTCCTACGACGTCGGCGCGGCCCTCGACGAACTCGTCGACGGCGTGACCGCCGTTCTGGGCCTGCTCGGTTGCGGGGTGAGCCTGCAGTGCGAGGGCCGGCTGCAGTTCGTCACCGCGGCCGCGGAAGTGGTCGGGAAGATGGAACGCTGCCAGGAGGACGCCGGTGTAGGACCGTGCCGGTACGCGTTCGATCGGGGCGAACCCATCGCGGTCGCCGATGTACGGACACGGCCGGACCTGTGGCCGGAGTTCGCAGGGAAGGCGCGGGAGTACGGGATCGCGGCGGTGGCCGGGATCCCGATGCAACTCGCGGACGAGAAGATCGGCGCCCTCGACATGTATACCTGCGAACCGCGTGACTGGACGGATCGCGAGATCGCGGCGGCGCAGGTGTGCGCCGACATGGCCACCGGCTACATCGTCAACGCCAACAAGCTTCGGCAGCACGAGCAGTTGAACGCGCAACTGCAGACCGCCCTCGATTCGCGCATCGTGATCGAACAGGCGAAGGGCGTCATCGCGCAGGCCCGGAACATCACCCCGGACGAGGCGTTCCGGCTGATCCGCGGCCACGCCCGGCGGAATCAGGCACCCGTGCGCTCGGTCGCCAAGGCCGTTGTCGAAGTGGGCCTGCGGGTCTGAACACCGCGGGCGGCGGCAGCGCCCTGCGTTCTCACGCTGGGCGGACGTTCTCCGCCTGAGGTCCCTTCACGCCCAGCCCGAGTCCGAACTCCACGCGCCGGCCTTCCGCCAGCGAGCGGAAGCCCGTGCCGGCGATCTCCGAGTAATGGACGAAGCTGTCGGGGCCACCACCGTCCTGAGCGATGAACCCGAACCCTTTCTCCTCGTCGAACCACTTCACGATGCCCTGTGGCATATCCGAAAGCCCCTGTCCCTGCGACCACCGGGCCGCTGCGCCTTCTCCGATGCTGCCGCGAAACAGCCGTAAATTCAGGGGATCTCGGGAACATCTCGGGATCGGACCTGTGGCGGCACGATCAGCCGCGCAGCCGGGTGAGCGCTTTGCGCACCACCTGTGGATCGGTGGTCTCCCAGAACGGCGGCAGCGACGCGCGCAGGTATCCGCCGTACCGTGCGGTCGCCAGGCGGGGATCGAGCACCGCCACGACCCCCCGATCGTCCGTGCTCCGCAGCAGTCGCCCGACGCCCTGCGCGAGCAGCAGCGCCGCATGGGTGGCCGCCACCGACAGGAAACCGTTGCTCCCGCGCGCCTCCACGGCCCGCTGCCGCGCGACCAGCAGCGGATCGTCCGGCCGCGGGAACGGAATCCGGTCCAGGATCACGAGTGAGAGCGACGGCCCCGGGACGTCCACGCCCTGCCACAGCGACAGAGTCCCGAACAGCGACGTCGGTTCGTCGGCTGCGAACCTGTCCACCAGGGCGCCGGTCGCGTCCTCGCCCTGGCACAGAATGGGTGTGTCCAGACGCTCCCGCATCGCCTCCGCGGCCGCCTTCGCGGCCCGCATCGACGAGAAGAGGCCGAGCGTGCGCCCACCGGCCGCCTCGACCAGCTCCGCGATCTCGTCCAGGTACGCGGGGGAGAGCCCGTCGCGGCCCGGCGGCGGCAGATGCCTGGCGACGTACAGGATGCCGGACTTGGCGTGGTCGAACGGCGATCCCACGTCCAGGGAGTTCCACCGCAGGTCCCCGTCGTCCGACGGCGGTTCGGTCCCCGACGCTGCACCCGTGTCGCTGCGTGCCGGCGACTCCGGCGGCAGCCCCCAGTTGACGGCGAGCGCGTCGAACGAACCGCCCACCGTCAACGTCGCCGACGTCAGGACGACCGTCGCCTCGGCGAACAGCCGGGAGCGCAGCAGGCCACCGACGGACAGCGGCGCCATCCGCACCGTGTGACGGACGTTGCCGCGGAACTCGTCGGCGGCGTGCCACACGACGTCCCGCCGCGCGGCGGGATCGGTCTCCTCGAAGGCCGTCAGCACCCGCACCGCGCAGTCGTGCACCTCGTCGACGTCGGCGAGCGCCTGGTTGCGGGCGGCGGCGGCCTCGGCGTCGAGGCCGGGCTTGGGCGGCCCCAGCGCGGTGCGCACGGACCAGGCCGCGTCCCGGATCGCGGCCAGCGCCGCGCCCGCCCCCTCGGGCAACTCGTCCCACCGTCCCGGCGGCAGCTCCTCGAGCAGCGCCTCCCAGTTCTCGGCGGCGCCCTCGAGCCGGTCCACGTCCGCGTCCTCGATCAGTTTCACGCAGCGCCGGGCGGCGGCCGAGACGGTGCCGCCGGACAGCTCGGCCGTCGCGACCCCGGTGACGCGGTCCACGAGCTCGTGCGCCTCGTCGACCACCACCACGTCGTGCTCGGGGAGGATCGACAGCCCGCTGATCGCATCGATCGCCAGCAGGGCGTGATTGGTGACGACCACGTCGACCTGCCCGGCCTCTGCCCGGGCGATCTCCGCGAAGCAGTCCTCACCGACCGGGCAGCGCGACTTGCCCAGGCACTCGCGGGCACTGACACTCACCTGACGCCACGCCTGATCCGACACGCCCGGGACGAGGTCGTCCCGGTCGCCGGTGTCGGTGGTCGACGACCACTCCGTGACCCGCCGCACCTCCCGGCCGATCCGCGACAGCGCGAACGCGTCGAACAACTGGTCGTCCACCGGAGGCTCCTCCGCCAGACCGGTGTGAATCTTGTTCAGGCACAGGTAGTTACCGCGGCCTTTGAGAATCGCGAACCGGGGGCGCCGGCCCAGCTCCGTCGCCAGCGCGTCGGCCAGTCGCGGCAGATCCCGGTCCACCAGCTGGCGCTGCAGCGCGATCGTCGCGGTGGAGACCACCACGGTCCGGCCCGTCTGCACCGCATACCGCACCGCCGGCACGAGATAGGCGAGCGACTTGCCGGTGCCGGTGCCGGCCTGGACGGCCAGGTGCTCACCGGTGTCCAGCGAATGCGCCACGGCCGACGCCATGGTCAGCTGGCTGCGCCGTTCCTTACCGCCCAGCGCGTGCACCGCGGTGCGCAGCAGTTCCGGCACATTCGGGAGTTCGGGCACCGCGCCAGGGTACTGGGCACCACCGTCAGGCTCGCGGGCCGACCTGTCCCACCAGCTCCACACCCGCCTCGCGGAGCGACGAGAGTGCCGACTCGACGGTCGTCGCGCTCACCCCCGCGGTGTACGGCAGCAGCACGCGGGTCTCGAACCCCGCGGCCGCCGCGTCGAGCGCGGTCGCGCGCACGCAATGATCGGTGGCGATGCCCACGATGTCGACCTCGGTGACGCCGTGCCGGCGAAGCCACTCGTCGAGCGACTCGCCCGTGTCGTGACTGCCCTCGAAGCCCGAGTACGCGGCCTCGAACGCCCCCTTGGAGAAGATCGCCTCCACGCGGGTGGTGTCGAACGCCGGGTGGAACTCGGCACCCGGGGTTCCCACGCGGCAGTGCGGCGGCCACGAGTCGACGAAGTCCGGCTCGTCGGAGAAGTGCGCCCCCGGATCGACGTGGTGGTCCCGGGTGGCGACTACGTGCGCGTAGTCCTGCGCGTGCGCGGTCAGGTACCGGCTGATATCGGCGGCGACCGCGGCGCCGCCGGCCACGGCCAGCGACCCGCCCTCGCAGAAGTCGTTCTGAACGTCGACGACGACCAACGCCCGCGACATCGTCCTCACCTCACGAATCGGGTCGGCACCGCCGCGTCACCCGCCGACAGGGTCAGACCCTCCCAGGGGAGACTGATCAGCCCGTGGGCGAGCAACGCCCGGCTCTCCTCCAGCGTAGCCACGTCGTCGACCCGTTCGCCGTCGCAGATCAGAGGCACCATCAGCTCGTGCACCACCTCGCCGTCACCCTCCGGGACGGGTGCTTCCGCCGGGTAGATCACCTCTTCCACCAACGTGCCGGTCGGGCGCGCGAACCGCACCGCCCGCTTGGCGCCGCCCCGGGACTCCTTGTGGGCACTGCGCTTCTCCACCGGGATGCCGTCGACCTCGACCAGCTTGTAGACCATTCCCGCCGTCGGTGCGCCCGACCCGGTGACCAGCGACGTGCCCACGCCGTACACGTCGACCGGCTCGGCGCGCAGACCCGCGATCGCGTACTCGTCCAGGTCACCCGACAACACGATCTTCGTGTTCGTCGCGCCCAGCCCGTCGAGCTGCTCACGCACCTGCCGGGCCAGCACGCCGAGATCACCCGAATCGATCCGGACGGCCCCGAGACCGGTGCCGGCCACCTCGACGGCCGTGCGCACCCCGTTGGTGATGTCGTACGTGTCCACCAGCAGCGTGGTTCCCACCCCGAGCGTCTCGACCTGGCTGCGGAACGCCGCCGCCTCGTCGCGACCCGCGCCCGTCGTGTGCACCAGCGTGAATGCGTGCGCCGCGGTACCTGTGCCCGGCACCCCGTGCCGGCGCACCGCCTCGAGATTCGACGTCGCATCGAAGCCCGCCAGGTACGCGGCCCGCGCACACGCGACCGCCGCCTCCTCGTGGGTGCGGCGCGACCCCATCTCGATCAGGGTGCGGCCGTCCGCGGCGCTGACCATCCGGGCCGCCGCCGAGGCCACCGCGCTGTCGTGATTGAGGATCGACAGGATCAGCGTCTCGAGCAGGACGCATTCGGCGAACGTGCCGCGTACCGCCAGCACCGGCGAACCGGGAAAGTAGAAGTCGCCTTCGCGGTAGCCCTCGATGTCGCCGGAGAACCGGTAGCCCCGCAGCCACTCCACGGTCGACGCGTCGAGGAACTGTCCCGCCACCGCGAGTTCCTCCTCGCCGAAGCGGAACGTCTCGAGCGCGTCGACGAGCCGGCCGGTCCCGCCGACCACGCCGTACCGGCGCCCGGGCGGCAGACGCCTCGCGAACACCTCGAACGTGCAAGGGCGCGAACCGGTACCGTCCGCGAGGGCAGCCTCGAGCATCGTCAGCTCGTAGACGTCCGTGAACAGGGCGGTACTCGCCGTCGTGGTCGACCGAAGAAGGGAATCGGGCACCCGCTCACTGTAGAGGGGCACGGTGGGATGCCGCTGTATCGGCGGGCGCGGACGCCGTACCCTGGAGACATGGCGATGTGTTCCTCGACAAGCCCGTTCGACACCGCCCCCACGGAGCTGTCCGACGCAGTTACCGTGGCCTCGTTCCCCACGGTCACCCTGGCGGCAGGGCAGGCAATGCCGGCGGAAGCCGAAGCCGTCGAGGAGATCGAAGCCGTCGACCGGCCCTGGGTCACCGTCGTATGGGACGACCCGGTCAACCTGATGCACTACGTCGCATACATATTCCAGAAGCTGTTCGGGTACAGCAAGGCCAAGGCCACCGAACTGATGCTCAAGGTGCACAACGAAGGCAAGGCCGTCGTCTCGAGCGGTTCGCGTGACAAGATGGAACACGACGTGCAACGCCTGCACGCCGCCGGGCTGTGGGCGACGATGCAGCGGGCCGAGTGACCGGCCGCCCGCTCGCCGACAATTCCGACCGCGGAGCCAGGAGGAGCCGACCGACGTGCGGCAGTGGAGCAGGAAGAACTCGCTCGGAGGCGTGAAGCTGCGATCCGAGATGGACGCACACGAAGCGTCGGTGCTGCGCTCGCTCGTCGCATCCGTCCTCGGCATGCTCGAGGAACGCGCCGCCGGCGCCCCACAGGACGACCTCGCCGCGCTCACCGGTCTGCGCACCGGCAACTCCACCCCGCCGGACGTCCCCGCCCTGCAACGGCTGCTGCCCGACTTCCACCGACCCGACGCCGACGCCACCGTGCATCCCGACGACGAATCGGCCGACCTCAACGGCGCCCTGCGCAGCCTGCACGAACCCGACATCATCGACGCCAAGCTCGCCGCCGGAGCCGTCATCCTGCGCACCGTCCCCGAATCCGGCGGGAAGGTGGTTCTCAGCCCCGAGCAGGCCGACGCCTGGCTGTACGGGCTCAACGACCTGCGGCTTGCGCTCGGCACCACCCTCGGCATCGACGACGACACCCCCGAAGTGCTCGACGAGGACGACCCGCGAGCCCCCCACCTCGACGTCTACCACTGGCTGACCTGGATGCAGGACTCCCTCGTCCAGGCGCTCATGCCGTGACGGCCGCGCCCGGACCCACCGACTCGCTCACCGACGTCGCGGGTATGCGCGTGGGGCACTGGCACGCCCTCGACACCGACGTCACCCTCGGCTCCGACGACACCTACGGCACCGGACGGGCCACCGGGTGCACCGTCGTCGTCCCCGACCGCGCCGCCACCGCCGCCGTCGACGTCCGCGGCGGCGGCCCCGGCACCCGGGAAACCGACCTGCTCGACCCCAGCCACTCCGTGCAGCGCGTCGACGCCGTACTCCTCACCGGCGGCAGCGCCTACGGTCTCGCCGCCGCCGACGGCGTGATGCGGTGGCTCGAGGAACACGGGCGCGGCATCGCGATGGGACCGCCGGGAGCCGTCGTGCCCATCGTGCCGGGCGCAGTCGTCTTCGACCTGCCCGTGGGGGAGTGGACCGCGCGCCCCTCCGCCGACAGCGGATACCGGGCCGCCGCGGCCGCCGGCACGACCGTCGCGCGCGGCACCGTCGGCGCCGGGGTCGGCGCCCGCGCCGGCACCCTCAAGGGCGGCATCGGCACCGCGAGCCTGGCCCTGACCGACGGCCCCGCCGCCGGCGTCACCGTCGCCGCACTCGTCGTCGCCAACCCCGTCGGGGCCGTGTTCGATCCCGAAACGGGCCTGCCGTGGGGCCTCGGGCCCACCCGGGCCGCTCAGCTCGGACTCGTCGCCCCGGCCGCCGCCGAGATCGCCGCCGCCAACGCCCTCGCGCCGAAGGGTACCGCCCTCAACACCACCATCGGCGTCGTCGCCACCGATGCCGACCTGACCGCCGCCGCCTGCCGCCGGGTCGCCGTCGCCGGACACGACGGACTCGCGCGGGCCGTTCGCCCCGCGCACTCCCCGCTCGACGGCGACACCCTCTTCGCCCTTGCCACCGGCACCGCGACGGTGCCCGCGTCGGCACGTCCGATCCCCGACGCCTTCGCGCCCGAACTACCCGTGCTGGCCGCCGTCTGCGAGGTGGCCGCCGAGGTCGTCCAGCGCGCCGTCGTGGACGCGGTGCTGCACGCGACCGCGGTCGCAGGCATCCCCGCCTACCGCGACCTGTTCCCCTCCGCCTTCGCGACCGGGACCACCACGTCGCGCTGACGCGCTCAGCCCGGCGCACCCTCCGACACGCGCTTCATCTGGCCACCGCAACAGATCTCCGAATGTGCCATCTCCTCGTTGCACGGGCACGCCTTCTCGTAGACGAGCTGCGCACCGCACTTCTCGCAGATGTAGCGATCTCCGACGCTTCTGGGCACGACTGCCTCCCCGGGTCGACGGTGACCTCCACGGTAGCCACCGCACCGCCGGGATAGTGCGGTTTCACGCGGTCGCGCCCGGTGCCGATCAGGGCCCCCGTCGGTAGGCTCGAAATTCAGGAACACCATGCAGGACACACGCGAAGGGCGAGCGCATGACCGTACCCGACGGTTCCCGTCCCGGGCTCCGGCCCGTCTGGCAACGCGCGGCGCTGCTGATCGCCGGGTTCGTCGCCCTGCTCTACGCAATCGAGGCCGTCGACGCCGCCGCGCCCGCCGAGCTCGACACCGCCGGCATCGAACCGAGAAGCGCCGACGGACTGTGGGGCGTGCTGTTCGCCCCCGTGCTCCACGCCGACTGGGCGCACCTGAGCGCGAACACCATCCCCCTGCTCGTGCTCGGATTCCTCGTGCTCGTCTCCGGAATCGGCCGCGGCCTGGCCGCCACCGCGATCATCTGGGTCGTCGGGGGACTCGGGACGTGGCTCACCGCCGGAGCCGGCTTCGTGCACATCGGGGCGTCCATCCTCGTCTTCGGATGGCTCACCTACCTGATCACGCGCGGCATCTTCACCCGGCAGGCGAATCAGATCGTCATCGGGGTGATCGTGCTGTTCGTCTACGGCAGCATCCTGTGGGGCGTGCTGCCCAGCGACCCCCGCGTCTCTTGGCAGGGGCACCTCTTCGGTGCCGTCGGCGGCGTCCTGGCCGCCTGGCTGCTCTCCGCCGACGAGCGTCGCCGGCGGCGTTCCCCAGCTGTGCCGAGCTCCCCGTTCGGGTGAGACGCACCCCCGTCAGGTAACTGACCGATCGGTAGGATCACAGCGTCGGCGCGACTGTGACATCTCTCGATCAAAACCCGTGTTGGCTTCGTCGCAACCACAGGGACGTGGCAGCATGAGCCCATGCGCATGACCGTCCTGGGGTGTTCCGGCAGCGTGGCCGGGCCGGATTCCGCCGCGTCGGGCTACCTGATCACCGCCCCCGGCACCCCGCCCCTGGTGATCGACTTCGGTCCCGGGGTCCTCGGGGCCCTGCAGCGGTACGCCGATCCCGGCGAGGTCTCGCTGTTGCTCTCGCACCTGCACGCCGACCACTGCCTCGACATACCGGGCCTGCTCGTCTGGCGGCGCTACTCCCCGAACCGCCCGACCGGACGCACCCTCGTCTACGGCCCCGCGGACACCAGCGTCCGCGTGGGAGCCGCCTCCGCCGAGATCGCCGGTGAGATGGACGATGTCAGCGACACCCTGGACGTGCGAACCCTCGCGGACGGGGAAGCCTTCCGCTTCGGCGCGCTCACCATCCGCCCCGGCCGGGTCAACCACCCGCCCGAGGCCTACGGATTCCGCATCACCAGCGACTCCGGACGCACCGTCGTCTACACCGGTG
Source organism: Rhodococcus indonesiensis (assembly GCF_047782815.1). Taxonomy (NCBI): domain Bacteria; kingdom Bacillati; phylum Actinomycetota; class Actinomycetes; order Mycobacteriales; family Nocardiaceae; genus Rhodococcus; species Rhodococcus indonesiensis. The sequence continues at coordinate 2,008,365 of NZ_CP180630.1, forward strand.
ACACCGGCATGTGCGACGAGGTCGTCGACCTCGCGCGCGGTGCCGACGTCCTGCTGTCCGAAGCCTCCTGGACCCATGCGCCCGATGACCGGCCCGCCGGCATCCACCTCTCCGGCGCCGAAGCCGGGCTCGTTGCCGCGCGTGCCGAGGTGGGAGAGTTGCTGCTCACCCACATCCCGCCGTGGACCTCGCGCGAGGACGTCATCGCCGAAGCCAAGGAGCAGTATTCCGGGCCCGTCCACGCGGTGTCCGCCGGAGACGTCTACCGCATCTAATAGGCTCGTCCGGGTGACCACACGAGAAGACGGCAGAGCGGACGACGAACTCCGCCCCATCCGGATCACCCGAGGATTCACCAACCACCCCGCGGGCTCGGTGCTCGTGGAATTCGGCCAGACCCGCGTCATGTGCACCGCCAGCGTCGAAGAGGGCGTACCGCGCTGGCGCAAGGGCTCCGGTCTCGGCTGGCTCACCGCCGAATACGCGATGCTCCCCGCCGCCACGCACACCCGTAGCGGACGCGAATCGGTCAAGGGCAAGCTCGGCGGCCGCACCCAGGAGATCAGCCGCCTCGTCGGCCGCGCCCTGCGCGCCTGCATCGACCTCGCCGCCCTCGGCGAGAACACCATTGCCATCGACTGCGACGTCCTGCAGGCCGACGGCGGCACCCGCACCGCCGCCATCACCGGCGCCTACGTGGCGCTCGCCGACGCCGTCACCTGGCTGAGCGCGGCAGGGCGCCTGACCGACCCGCAGCCCATCTCCTGTGCCATCGCCGCCGTGAGCGTCGGCGTCGTCGACGGCCGCGTCCGTCTCGACCTGCCCTACGAGGAGGACGTGCGCGCCGAGGTCGACATGAACGTCATCGCCACCGACACCGGCACCCTCGTCGAGGTCCAGGGCACCGGCGAAGGCGCGACGTTCGCACGCTCCACCCTCGACAAGATGCTCGACTCCGCGCTCGCCGGCATCGCCGAACTGTGCGAGATCCAGAAGCAGGCGCTCGAAGCGCCCTACCCGGGCACGCTCCCGCAGCCCGTGACACCCGAGCGCACCCGGAAGAAGTTCGGTGTCTGAGATGGTGCGGGTGCTCGTGGCCAGTCGCAACGCGAAGAAGCTGCGCGAGTTGCAGCGCGTCCTCGACTCCGCCGGAATCGACGGGATCGACCTCGTCGGCCTCGACGCGGTGCCGCCCTACGACGAAGCGCCCGAGACGGGCGCGACGTTCGAGGAGAACGCCGCCGCCAAGGCGCGCGACGGCGCAGCGGCAACCGGAATGCCGTGCGTCGCAGACGATTCCGGTATCGAGGTCGACGCGCTCAATGCGATGCCCGGGGTGCTGTCCGCCCGCTGGTCGGGACGGCACGGCGACGACCACGCCAACACCGAACTGCTGCTCGGGCAGCTGCAGGACGTCCCCGACGAGCGGCGCGGCGCGGCATTCGTCTCCGCCTGCGCCCTCGCCGTCCCCGGTGACGACGGCGAGACCGCGGTGCACGTCGTGCGCGGGGAGTGGCGCGGCGCCATCGTCCACAGCCCCCGCGGTGGCAACGGGTTCGGCTACGACCCGGTGTTCCGGCCGGAAGGCGAGGACCGCACCGCAGCCGAACTCAGCGCCGAGGAGAAGGACGCGTCGTCGCACCGCGGGCGGGCGCTGGCGCAGCTCGTACCGGACCTCGCCGCGCTCGCGCGCTAGAGGACCGTCGCGCCGAGCTGGGATTCGAGCGGAGAATCGGAATCCGCCCACGCCCTGGCGTGGGCGGATTCCGGTCGATCGCGTAAATATGGGCCGGCGTCAGACGCCGAAGTCGGACTTGACCTGCTTAGTGCGCTGGTGCTCGACGAAGAACGACAGGAACGGGATGGTGCCGGCGAGGAGGGTGCCGATCGTGCGGCCCGCGGGCCAGCGCACCTTGATCGCCAGGTCGAGCGTGAGCACGAGATACACCGCGTAGACCCAGCCGTGGACCACGGCGATCCAGCCGGGAACGTTCTCGACCTTCAGGATGTACTTCGCGACCATCTCGCCGGTGAGCACGAGCAGCCACACGCCGGTGATCCAAGCGAGCGCGCGGTACCGGGTCAGGGCCGAGGCGATCTTCTTCCGGTCGGCTTCCGGTCGAGACTGCGGCGCGGTCGAACCACTCGTCTGGTCGGGTGCCTGCTCGGGGGTCGTGCTCACTGAGCGCTCCTATCGGACCTGCGCGCCAGCTGCGCGAGGTAATCGTTGTACTCCAGCATCTGCCGGGCCTCGGGGTCGTCCGGATCGACATCCGCATTCGGGTCGATCTGTGCTCGGGGCCGCTGGGGGAGGAGATCCTCGGGAATCTCGGTGGGTTCCTTCGGTTCCGACGCGCGCGGCGCTCCCGTGGCCTGACTCTCGGCGTCCTCGGTCTCGAGCTTCACGAACCGGCGGTAGGCGTAGACGCAGAAGAAGGCGAACGCGGGCCACTGCAGTGCGTAACCGAGGTTCTGGAACGTGCCGCCCACTGCCTCGAACCGCGTCCACTGCCAGAAGCCGAGACCGAGACAACCGGCCGCGGCGACCGTCACCAGTACGACGAGGGCAAGGCGACGCGGCGGACGGTTTTCGGACACGTCATCAAAAGTACCCGAGCGGCCCCTCGACCTGCCAAGAGCGGTCGAGGGCCGTGGGGGAGGTCACGTGGTGCGCGAGGGGGGACTCGAACCCCCACGTCCTTTCGGACACCTGGACCTAAACCAGGCGCGGCTGCCGTTACGCCACTCGCGCAAGCACGTGTCACATTACGCGATATCGCTGTCCGGGCACGATTCGGCACTCCGATTCCCGAAGCGCCGCCGCCCGGCCCAGGTAGGCGTCTGGCTGTGGCAGTTGGGGCAGAGGAAGCGGACGTTCTCGGGACGGGAGTCGTTCGGATTGCCGTCGATGTGGTCGACGTGGAGCGTCAGGCTCCTCCCGTTCCAGTGTGGCTCGATGCCGCACGATTCGCACTGGTGGGGACGGCCGGACTCGAGCAATGCCCGGCGAAGCATCTTGGGTTTCGCGCGGGCCGCGCCGATTGGTTTGCAGACGAGGACAGCGGTCCATTCCATGCGGTTCCGCGGCGGTCGGCCAATCATGTGTCCTTGACCTGTGAAGTGGGAGGTGTCGATTCCGAACTTCTTGATTCGCCGGCTCAGATGCGCGTGAGCACCGCCGCTCGGGACCAGTCCGAGATAGCGCATGACCCCCGCCACGCTCACCGACTCGGCCACGGCCTCCTCCAGGACTTCCCGCGTGTACTTCATCCATACCCCCCTGGATCGAATGTGTGTTCGATACGAGGATCGTATCCGGCTGTTCTGACAAATCGCGGAAAACGCCCTCATGCACGCGTTTCACGGCCCGTCAAGATGGTAACGATTGTGTAACGATAAACGTGAGGCTTCCCTCAGGTTGATGGACGTCCACGTAGCCGTGCAGCCTGCGCCGACTCTCCCTACCGGCGAGTCACTTCTCTCGGCCGCTGTGAGTGATCTCACGCGCCCTTCCGCTGCCGGTAACCCGCGCGGAACAAAACATGAGGAACCCCTCATGATTTTGTGTCACTCTTGGGTAGCCCGAACGAGCAGATCAGAGCCATCAGAACGCCAACGGCGGCGCGGGCGGCCAACGAGAGAACCACGCCCTCGAGGTGTTCAGGAGAGGAACTACACGCGTGACGATCGACGAGACCACACCAGCCGACAACGGACGGAACTCGAAGGCATCACGACGCACCAGCGACCGGGGGATCGGCCCCGCCTCCCGAAAGGGTGCGCTGGTCGACAAGCTCCTCGCCGGGGAGCCGTACGCCCTCGCCTTCGGTGGCCAGGGTGCCCCGTGGCTCAGCTCCCTCGAGGAGCTCAGCCGCGACAACGGACTCGAGCCGGTCCTGACCGAACTGGTCAACGAGGCCGACGCGCTGCTCGCGCCCGTCGCACACGACCTCGTCGTGGTGCGCCCGAGCGGCTTCGACCCCATCGCTTGGATGCTCGAGCAGGAAGTCGCCGACGAGGACGAGACGCCCGTCGCCGGCCCCTCCGAGACCACACTGACCTCCGCCGCGGTGTCACTGCCCGGCGTGTTCCTGACCCAGGTGGCCGCGCTGCGCGCGCTGGCCAATCAGGGCCTCGACGTGACCGCGCAGGCCCCGGCCGCCGTGATCGGCCACTCCCAGGGCGTGCTCGCCGTCGCGGCCACCGAGGCCGCCGGCGCCAAGGACGGGCAGATCCTCGCGATCGCCCAGCTCATCGGTGCCGCTGCCACCCTCGTCGGCCGCCGCCGCGGCATCATCGCGGGCGCCGAGCGCTTCCCGATGCTCGCCGTCGCGAACGTCGACCCCGAGCGTCTGCGCGCCGTCGTCGCCGAGGTCTTCGCCGACCAGGATCCGCAGCGTTCCGCGGTCGTCGCCATCCGCAACGCCCGTCGCCGCGTCGTGCTGTCCGGCCCGCCGGCCGCCCTGGCGCGCGTGCAGCAGCGCTGCGAGGAGATCTCGGCCGCGGAGACCCGCGAGCGTGAGGCGAAGAAGCGCGGCGGTGCCGTGTTCGCCCCCACCTTCGAGCCGGTCTCCGCCGAGATCGGATTCCATCACCCCGCGCTGGCCGACGCGGTCGAGCAGGTCGCCGACTGGGCTTCTCGCTGCGGCCTGGACGCCGACCTCGCCCGTTCGCTGGCGCAGGAAGTGCTCGTCGACCCGGTCGACTGGGTCGCCCTCGTCGACGACGCCGTCGCGGCCGGTGCCTCGTGGATCCTGGATCTGGGTCCCGGTGAGCTGCTGACGCGTATGACCAGCTCGGGCCTGCGCGGCCAGGGTGTGGGCATCATCGCCGCCGCCACCCGCGGTGGTCAGCGCAACCTGCTGACCCCGGGCGCCGAGCCCGAGGTGCCGCAGCCGTGGTCCGCGTTCGCGCCGAAGCCGGTCACCCTGCCCGACGGCCGCCAGGGCGTCGAGACGTCCTTCACGCGCCTGACCGGCCGCTCGCCGATCCTGCTGGCCGGCATGACGCCGACCACCGTCGATCCGAAGATCGTCGCCGCCGCGGCCAACGCCGGCCACTGGGCCGAGCTCGCCGGCGGTGGCCAGGTCACCGAGCAGATCTTCGCCGACCACGTCGAGGAGCTGAAGGGGCTGCTCAAGCCGGGCCGCGCCGTGCAGTTCAACTCGATGTTCCTCGACCCGTACCTGTGGAAGCTGCACGTGGGCGGCAAGCGGCTCGTGCCGCGGGCCCGCGCCGCGGGCGCGCCGTTCGACGGTGTGGTCGTCACCGCCGGCATCCCCGAACTCGAGGAAGCCGTCTCGATCATCGAGGAGCTGACCGAGGCCGGCATCAGCTACGTCGCGTTCAAGCCGGGCACCGTGGCGCAGATCCGCTCGGTGATCCGCATCGCGAACGAGGTGCCGAACTACCCGGTCATCGTCCACATCGAGGGCGGCCGCGCCGGCGGCCACCACTCGTGGGAGGACCTCGACGACCTGCTGCTCGCCACCTACGCCGAGCTGCGCACCCGGTCCAACCTGGTGCTGTGCGTCGGCGGTGGCATCGGCACCCCCGAGCGGGCCGCCGACTACCTGACCGGCCGCTGGTCCACCGTCCACGGCTTCCCGGCGATGCCGCTCGACGGCATCCTGGTCGGCACCGCGGCGATGGCGACGCTCGAGGCGACCACGTCGCCCGAGGTCAAGCGGATGCTCGTCGAGACCCCCGGCACCCCGGACTGGGTCGGCGCCGGCACCGCCTCCGGCGGCATGGCCTCCGGCCGTAGCCAGCTGGGCGCGGACATCCACGAGATCGACAACGCGGCGTCCCGCACCGGCCGCCTGCTCGACGAGGTCGCCGGCGACGCCGAGGCCGTGGCCGCGCGCCGCGACGAGATCATCGCTGCGCTGGACGTCACCGCGAAGCCGTACTTCGGCGACGTCGCCGAGATGACCTACGGGCAGTGGCTCGCCCGCTACCTCGAGCTCGCAGTCGGCTCGCAGGAGGTGGCCGACGCGGCCGAGAACCCGTGGATCGACGTCACCTGGCGCGAGCGCTTCCGCGAGATGCTGCAGCGTGCCGAGTCCCGTCTGCATCCGGCCGATCGTGGCCCCATCCCGACGCTGTTCGCCGACGACGCGGCCCTCGACCGGCCGTACGCGGCGCTGGCGACGCTGACCGGGCAGTTCCCGGATGCCGATTCGGTGGTCCTGCACCCGGCCGACGTCCCGTTCTTCGTCGCGCTGTGCCGCACCCCGGGCAAGCCGGTGAACTTCGTGCCGGTGGTCGATCAGGACGTGCGTCGCTGGTGGCGGTCCGATTCCCTGTGGCAGGCCCACGATCCGCGCTACAGCGCAGATCAGGTCTGCATCATCCCGGGCACCGTCGCCGTCGCGGGCATCACCCGCGCCGACGAGCCCGTCGGTGAGCTGCTCGACCGGTTCGAGAAGGCCACCGTCGACGAGCTGGTCGCGGCCGGCGTCGAGCCGGTGCAGATCGCGGCTCGTCGTCACCAGGACTTCGCGTCCGGTCTGCTCGACGCGGTGCTGTCGGCTCCGGATGTGAACTGGGCCGGCCGCCAGACCGTGAACCCGGTGCACCGCCTCGGTGACCTGGACGAGTGGTCCGTCGAATCCGACACCGCCGCCGTGCACGCCGCGACGGGCGCCACCCTGAGCGTTCTCGACGCCGAGCACGTGGGCCTGACGGTGCCGCTCGCGGGGGACAAGACCGTCGAGATCCGCCTGACCGTGCCGGCCACCGTGCACACCGGTGGCGCTCCCGTCGTCACCGCGGAGGACGCGTCGGCGTCCATGTCGGCGCTGCTCGGTGTCGCCGCCGGCCAGGAGCTGCCCGCGGTGAAGAAGGGCGCGGCCCGCATCACTCTCGGCTGGCTGCCGGAGAAGATCGCCGACCATGCCGGTGTCACCGGTTCGGGACTGCCGTCGACGCTGACCCCGAGTGCCCACGGTGTGCCCGACGTCCTCGTCGGCGCGTGCTGGCCGGCGGTGTTCGCCGCGCTCGGCGCCGCGCAGACCGACGACAGCCTGTCGGTGATCGAGGGCATGCTCGACCTGGTCCATCTCGACCACGCCGTCGACGTGAAGGACGGTCTGCCGACCGAGCCGTCGATCCTGGGTGTCAAGGCCGAGGTGCAGGACGTGGTCGACACCGACCTCGGCCGGGTGGTCGAGGTGCATGTCGAGATCACCGCCGACAACGGCAACGGTTCCGGGGACGCCACGGTCGCGACGCTGATCGAGCGCTTCGCGATCCGCGGCCGCACCGGTAAGGCAGAGCTGGCCGATCCGGTTCGCGCCGGCGGTGCCGTGAGCGAGGACGCGGTGGAGACCCCACGTCGCCGCCGCCGCGACGCCGTGATCGTCGCCCCGATCGACATGAGCGCCTTCGCGCGTGTCTCGGGCGACCACAACCCGATCCACACCTCGGACAACGCTGCCCTGCTGGCCGGTCTGGGCACCCCGATCGTGCACGGCATGTGGCTCTCGGCCGCCGCCCAGCAGGTCGTGACCGCCCTCGAGTCCGACGCCAAGCTGCCGGCCCGCCGCCTGACGGCGTGGACCGCCCGGTTCCTCGGCATGGTGCGCCCCGGCGCGCAGATCGACGTGCGGGTCGACCGCATCGCGACCGACCGCGGCGCCGAGATCGTCGAGGTGGGCTGCCGCGTGGACGGCGACCTGGTGATGGTCGCCACCGGCCGCACCGCTGCCCCGCGCACGGTGTACGCGTTCCCCGGCCAGGGCATCCAGCGTCCCGGCATGGGCCTGGACGCCCGTGCCCGCAGCAAGGCCGCCCGGGAGATCTGGGATCGCGCCGACAAGCACACCCGAAAGGCCCTGGGCTTCTCCATCCTGGCCGTGGTGCGCGACAACCCGACCGTGCTCAAGGCCCGCGGGGTCACCCACAAGCATCCGGACGGCGTGCTGCACCTGACCCAGTTCACGCAGGTCGCGATGGCGACCTTGGGCGTCGCCCAGATCGCGGAACTGCGTGAGGCCGGCGCCTTCGTCGAGGGCGCGTTCCTGGCCGGACACTCGGTGGGCGAGTACAACGCCCTCGCCGCCGTGGCCGGGGTGCTGCCGCTCGAGGCGGTGCTCGAGGTGGTGTTCAGCCGCGGATCGGCGATGCACGCCCTCGTGCCGCGCGACGAGCACGGCCGTTCGGACTACCGCATGGCCGCGATCCGCCCGTCGCAGTTCGGTGTCGCCGACGCCGATCTCGAGGCGTTCGTCGCCGGGGTCGCCGAGGAGACCGGCGAGTTCCTGCAGATCGTCAACCTGAACCTGCGCGGCTCGCAGTACGCGATCGCCGGCACGGTCGCCGGCCTCGAGGTCCTCGAGTCCGTGATCGAGCGCAAGGTCGCCGAGTTCGGTGGCAAGCGTGCGTTCATCCTGGTCCCGGGGATCGACGTGCCGTTCCACTCGACCGTCCTGCGCGGCGGCGTGGACGACTTCCGGGAGCGCCTGCTGAACCTGCTGCCGGAGCAGATCGATCCCGACATCCTCATCGGCCGCTACATCCCGAACCTGGTGCCCAAGCCGTTCGACCTGGGCCGGGAGTTCGTCCAGGAGATCGCCGACCTGGTGCCGTCCGAGCCGCTGGCCGAGGTCCTCGCGGACTTCGACACCTGGGCGGCCGATCGCTCGAAGCTGTGCCGCGTCGTGCTCGCCGAGCTGCTCGCGTGGCAGTTCGCGTCCCCGGTCCGCTGGATCGAGACGCAGGACCTGCTGTTCGCCGACGAGGCCGACGGCGGCCTGGGCGTCGAGCGGTTCGTCGAGGTCGGCCTCGGTGCCGCCCCGACGGTGGCGAACCTGGCGTCGCAGACGCTGAAGCTGCCGGGCCGCTTCGGGCAGCCGGTCGAGGTGCTCAACATCGAGCGCGAGGCCTCGGTCGTGTACTCCACGGACGTCGATCCGGCGCCGGTGGAGGACGACGAGCCGGCCTCGGCCGAGACGTCCGCGGCCGCCCCGGCTGCGGCTGCCGCTCCGGCCGCCGCACCTGCCGCTCCGGCGGGTGGCCCGCGTCCGGACGACATCGCGTTCAAGGCCGCCGACGCCACGAAGGTGCTCATCGCCCTGTGGACGAAGCTGCGCCCGGATCAGGTCGGTCCCGCCGACACGATCGAGGCGCTGTGCGACGGTGTGTCCTCGCGGCGCAACCAGCTGCTCGTCGACCTCGGTTCGGAGCTGTCGCTCGGCGCCATCGACGGTGCCGCCGACGCCGACATGGGCGCGCTCGCCGCCACGGTCGATCGCCTGGCCCGCACCTACCGGCCCTTCGGTCCGGTGCTGTCGGATTCCGTCAACGACCACCTGCGCAAGGTGTTCGGTCCGTCGGGCAAGCGTCCCGCCTACGTCACCGACCGCGTCACCAAGGTGTGGGGCCTGGGCGAGGGCTGGGCGTCGCACGTGACCGCGGAGGTCGCGCTCGGCAGCCGGGACGGTTCGTCCGTCCGCGGCGGTGCGCTCGGCGGCCTGTCCGACGGCACGCTGTCCGACGGCGGCGCCGTCGACAAGCTGATCGATGCTGCGGTGCAGTCGGTCGCCGGCCGCCGCGGTGTCGCGGTGTCGATGCCGTCCGCCGGTGGCGGCGGCGGTGCCACCGTCGACGCTGCCGCGCTCGGCGAGTTCGCCGAGGGCATCACCGGCTCGAACGGTGTGCTCGCCAAGACCGCGCGCCTGATCCTGTCCGAGCTGGGCCTGGCCGACGCGGCCTCGGACCTCGCGGACAAGGCGGACACGGAACTGGTCGATCTGGTCTCGGCGGAGCTGGGCTCCGACTGGCCGCGGCTGGTCGCGCCGGCGTTCGATGCCCGCAAGGCCGTGCTGATCGACGACCGGTGGGCGACGGCTCGTGAGGACCTGGCCCGCGTGTGGCTCGGTGCCGAGATCGCCGCGGAGCGCTTCGCCGGTGCGGGCGCCACGGTGGCTGCGCACGCCACGTTCTGGGCGGGCAAGGCCACCGAGGCGGGCCGCACGGAACTCGCGCGGACCTTCGAGGCGATCGCGACGGCTGCCCGGCAGACCGGCGACGCCGAGTACGCCGGCGAGGTCGCCGTCGTCACCGGCGCCAGCAAGGGCGGGATCGCGGCCGCGGTCGCGGCGAAGCTGCTCGCCGGCGGCGCGACGGTCGTGGTCACCACCTCGAGCCTGAACGACAGCCGCCTCGGCTTCTACAAGGAGCTGTACGCAGGCAACGCGCGGTCCGGTGCGGCCCTGTGGGTGGTTCCGGCCAACATGGCGTCCTACTCCGACGTCGACGCCCTGGTGCAGTGGCTCGGCACCGAAACCGTGGAGACCGCGGGCGGCGCCAAGAAGCTGATCAAGGAGGCCCTGACCCCGACGCTGCTGTTCCCGTTCGCCGCGCCGCGCGTGGTCGGGTCGATGGCCGACGCCGGTGCCCGCGCCGAGATGGAGATGCGGGTCCTGCTGTGGTCGGTGGAGCGCCTCATCGCGGGGCTGGCCGACATCGGCTACGACCGCGACGTCGACACCCACCTGCACGTCGTGCTGCCGGGTTCGCCGAACCGCGGCAAGTTCGGCGGCGACGGTGCGTACGGCGAGGCGAAGGCCGCGCTGGACGCGATCGTCAACCGCTGGCACGCCGAGCGCACGTGGGCCGAGCGGGTCACCCTCGCTCACGCCCTCATCGGCTGGGTCCGGGGCACGGGCCTGATGGGCGGCAACGATCCGCTGGTCGAGGCCGCCGAGGCCGCCGGTGTGCGCACCTGGTCGACCGACGAGATGGCCGTCGAGCTGCTGAAGCTCGTCACCGCCGGCTCCAAGGAGTCCGCTGCGGTCGAGCCGCTGGTGGCGGACCTGACCGGGGGTCTGTCCGAGGCCGACATCGACCTGCCGGCCCTGGCCAAGCAGGCTCAGGAGGAGGCCGAGGCGCAGGCCGCGGCCGAGACCGAGTCCGACGAGGTCACCATCGCGGCGCTGCCCGCGCCGCCGCGCCTGGACGCGACGGCGCCCGCGCCGGAGTGGAAGCCGCTCGACGTCGATCCCGCCGATCTGGTGGTCATCGTCGGCGCCGGCGAGCTCGGCCCGTACGGCTCGGCCCGCACCCGCTTCGAGATGGAGGTCGACGAGGAACTGTCGGCCGCCGGTGTGCTCGAGCTGGCCTGGGTCACGGGTCTGGTGGCATGGGAGAACGATCCCACCCCGGGCTGGTACGACGCGGAGACCGGCGAGCTGGTGCCCGAGGCGGAGATCGCCGACCGGTACCACGATGCGGTGGTCGAGCGCTGCGGCATCCGCCGCTACGGCGACGACGGCGCGATGATCGACAATGCGGCGCCGCTGCTGACCTCGGTGTTCCTGGACAAGGACCTGTCGTTCGTGGTCGGGTCCGAGGCCGAGGCCCGCGCGTTCGTCGACGCCGACCCGGAGAACACCGTCGCGCAGTCGGTTCCGGACAGCGGTGACTGGACCGTCACCCGTAAGGCCGGCACCGAGATCCGGGTGCCCCGCAAGATGAACCTGACCCGCACGGTCGGTGGTCAGATCCCGACCGGGTTCGACGTCACCAAGTGGGGCATCCCCGCCGACATGGCCGAGTCCGTGGACCGGGTGGGCCTGTGGAACATCGTGACCACGGTGGACGCGTTCCTCTCGAGCGGTTTCACCCCGTCGGAGCTCATGCGCTGGGTGCACCCCTCGTACGTGGCGAACACCCAGGGCACCGGCATGGGCGGCATGACCTCGATGCGGTCGCTGTACATCGACACGCTGCTCGGCGAGTCCCGCGCGAACGACATCCTGCAGGAGGCCCTGCCGAACGTCATCGCCGCGCACGTCGTGCAGTCGTACGTCGGTGGCTACGGCGCGATGGTGCACCCGGTGGCGGCGTGCGCGACGGCCGCGGTGTCGGTCGAGGAGGGTGTCGACAAGATCAAGCTGGGCAAGGCGCAGCTGGTCGTCGCCGGCGGCTTCGACGACCTCGGTATCGAGGGCATCGTCGGGTTCGGTGACATGTCGGCCACCGCGAAGTCGGACGACATGACGGCCAAGGGCATCAGCGATCGCCGGTTCTCCCGCGCCAACGATCGCCGGCGCGGTGGGTTCGTCGAGTCCGCCGGTGGCGGCACGGTCCTGCTCGCCCGCGGCGACCTGGCACTGGAGATGGGCCTGCCCGTCCTCGGTGTGGTCGCGTGGGCCGGCTCCTTCGCCGACGGCGTGCACACCTCGATCCCGGCTCCGGGCATCGGTGCCCTGGGCGCCGGCCGCGGTGGGCTCGAGTCGGGCTTGGCGCGGGAGCTGCGCAAGCTCGGTGTCACCGCAGACGACATCGCGGTGATCTCCAAGCACGACACCTCCACTGCGGCCAACGACCCGAACGAGGCGGAGCTGCACGAGCGCCTGGCGGGGTCGCTGGGCCGCAGCGACGGTGCGCCGATGTTCGTGGTGTCGCAGAAGTCGCTGACCGGTCACGCCAAGGGCGGCGCGGCGGCGTTCCAGCTGATCGGCCTGTGCCAGGTCCTCAGCCAGGGCATCGTCCCGCCGAACCGCAGCCTGGACTGCGTCGACGACAAGATGGCCGGGTTCGAGCACCTGGTGTGGCCGCGCACCCCGCTCCGCTTCGGCGAGCAGTACGCGCTCAAGGCCGGTCTGCTGACCAGCCTCGGGTTCGGCCACGTGTCGGGGCTGATCGCGGTGGTCCACCCGCAGGCGTTCGTCGAGGCGATCCCGGCGGAGCGCCGGCAGGCCTACGTCGAGCAGGCTCAGGCCCGCGCCGTCGCCGGTAAGCGCCGCCTCGCGGAGGCCATGACCGGGGGTGCGGCCCTGTACCAGCGGCCCGCCGACCGCCGCTTCGGCGGGGACTCGGTGCCGGCCGACGCGGCACGCCAGCTCGAAGCGGACGTGCTGCTCTCGCCGCAGGCACGACTGGGCGACGGCGACGTGTACCGTTCGGGTCTGCCCGGCTGCAAGTAGCCGCCGGCCGCACGGTCACAGAGAGCGGGTCACAGGACGGATGGGAGTTGCGGGGATCGGGTTCGACCTGGTCACGGTGTCGGAGTTCGAGGAGCAGCTGGGCCGCGCAGGCACGGCGATGCTCTCGAACTTCACGCCGGGCGAGCGTCGGGACGCGAACACCCGCAGCTCCCGTCCCGGCCGCCACTTCGCGGCCCGGTGGGCTGCGAAGGAGGCGCTGATCAAGGCGTGGTCGGCGTCGCTGTTCGGCAGCCCGCCGGTGCTGCCGGAGACCGTGCACCGGCAGATCGAGGTGGTCTCCGATGCGTGGGGCCGACCCGGGATCCGGCTGCACGGCGATGTCGCCGCGCACCTGACCGGGGTGCGGATCCACGTCTCGCTCACGCACGACGGAGACATGGCGGGGGCGTTCGTCGTGCTCGAGGAGGACCCACAGGTGTAGAGCCCGGGTGGTGGTTTCAGGCGGAGGAAGTGCGGACTTCCTCCGCCTGTTGCGTTTCGGAGTCGCGGTCGTCGGCCCGGCGGGACTCCTCCGCCCGGGCGGCCTCTTCGCGGCGCTTGCGCCGCTTGGCGCTCGTCCGGGACTCCTTCTCGGCCACCATCAGGTACGCGCCCATCAGCCGCTTGAGTTCGACGACCGCGTCGGCGTGGCTCTGGTTGTCCTGCACGGAGAAGTTCAGCATCGAGTACACGACGTGCACGAGCACCTCGGCCATCAGGGTGCGGCGCTCGCGCGGGGTGTCGGGCATGAGCGGAGCCAGCATCCGCGCGATCTGCTCGGCGAACTCCTTCTCGTGGATCGCGCCGGTCGCCCGCGTCGACGGGGTGGACTGCATCGCGAGCCACACCTCCCGCCGCGACGGGTCCGACATCCACAGACCGGCGAGATGGTCGACGAAGGCGTTGAGGAACCGCAGCCAGTCCACGGACGGGACGACGCCGTCGAACTTGGCGAGTTCGTCCTGCACGCCCACCAGGTCCTGCCGGTTCAGTTCACAGACGATGACGTACTTGTTGGCGAAGAACTGGTAGAGGGTGCCGATGGGTACGTCGGCCCGGGCGGCCACCTCTTCGCAGGTGAACGACTCGAAGCCGACCTCGGTGAGCAGTTCGCGGGACGCGGCGAGCAGCGCGTCGAACTTGCGCCGGCTGCGCTCCTGCGTCGGGCGGCGGCGCGGCACGAGCTCCTGGGGCGCCGCCTGGACCTCCAGCGCCGGGTCGATTCGGCGTGGGGTACGGCCGCGCTTCGTTGCAGACTCCACGCGCCCAGGCTAGCCGGAGGTTGTCCGAATTCCGAACTTCTAGCTGTGAGGGCGAGTCCCAGCTAACACCTCCGGAGTCGCCGTCGGCTCACTTGACGAGGGTGAACTGCATGACGTCGATGTGGCCGGTCCGGAAGTGCTCGGCGGAACCGTTCAGGTACTTCATGAACCGCGCGTACATCTCCTCCGAGGACAGGGCGATCGCCTCGTCGCGGCGGGCCGACAGGGCTGCGGCCCAGTGTTCGAGGGTGCGGACGTAGTGCGGAGCCAGGGCCTGGATGCGTTCGACCCGGAACCCGGCCCGCTCCGCGCCTTCGACCACGGTCTCGGGCTGCGGCAACTGCCCGCCGGGGAAGATCTCCCGTTTGATGAAGATGTGGAACAGCGCGTTCTCGCGGGTCACCGGGATTCCCCGCTCGCGCAGTGTGGTGAGCCGGTGCCCCACGATGGTGTGCAGCAGCATCCTCCCGTCCGGCGGCAACATGTCGTGGCACTTGGTGAAGAACTGGTCGTAGCGTTCGCTCCGGAAGTGCTCGAATGCGCCGATGCTCACGATGCGGTCCACCCGCCCGTCGAATTCCTCCCAGCCCTGCAGGCGCACGTCCACGGTGCGGGGGCCGGGCAGTCGCGCAGCGAGGTCGCGGACGTGCTCGTACTGGTTGCGGCTGAGGGTGAGCCCGATCGTGTCCACGTCGTAGTGCGTGGCCGCGCGCAGCATCGTCGAGCCCCAGCCGCATCCGACGTCGAGCAGTGTCATGCCCGGGTGCAGGTCGCACTTGCCGAGCGACAGGTCGACCTTCGCGGCCTGGGCCTGCTCGAGCGTCATGTCGTCCCGCTCGAAGTATGCGCAGCTGTAGGTCATGGACGGATCGAGGAACAGGGTGAAGAACTCGTCCGAGAGGTCGTAGTGGGACTGGACCTGCCGGTAGAAGGGCGTGAGTGCGGTCTGCGGACTGGGTGGCATCGCAGTGCCTTCCGTTCGAGGGTCGGCCGGCCCCCTGCCTCTTGTGGACCGTTCCGCCCGTTGGCGACCCCGACATCGCGAAATGTACGCCGGAATCCGGCGGGACGAGCATGCTTCGATCCGGACGGGCTGTACCCGTACCGAAAACGAGACACAACGATCGGGAGGTGCCGTGGACGTCGCGGAGATGTGCGAGCGGGTGCGCCGGCTCATGCCGGCGGCACGCGAGGATCTCGAGGAACTGGTGGCCTTCCGGTCGGTGGCGGATCCGCGTCTGTTCCCGCCCGAGCAGTGCGTCGCGGCCGCGGAATGGGTGCGCGACGCGTTCGCCGCCGTCGGCATCGAGGGCACGGAGCTGATCGAGACCTCCGACGGCTCCCTCGCGGTGCTCGGGCACACCCCCGCACCGCCGGGGGCGCCGACCGTGCTGCTCTACAGCCACTACGACGTGCAGCCCCCGGGCGACGAGTCGCTGTGGCACAGCCCGCCGTTCGAGCTCACCGAACGCGACGGCCGCTG
Source organism: Rhodococcus indonesiensis (assembly GCF_047782815.1). Taxonomy (NCBI): domain Bacteria; kingdom Bacillati; phylum Actinomycetota; class Actinomycetes; order Mycobacteriales; family Nocardiaceae; genus Rhodococcus; species Rhodococcus indonesiensis. Next base: position 2,024,045 of record NZ_CP180630.1, read on the forward strand.
GTACGGCCGTGGCGCCGCGGACTGCAAGGGCAACCTGGTGATGCATCTGCTTGCGCTGCGGGCGCTGCGTGAACTCGGGCCACTGCCGGTGGGGGTCCGGATCGTCGGTGACGGCTCGGAGGAGACCGGCGGCGGTGGTCTCGAAGACCTCGCCCGGGCACGGCCCGAGTTGTTCGCCGCCGACCTGGTTCTCGTCGCGGACTGCGGTAACGCCGAGGCGGGACGGCCCACCCTCACGACGTCGCTACGCGGCCTGGCGAACGTCGTCGTCCACATCGAAGCTCTGGCTGGGGAAATCCACTCGGGGCAGTTCGGCGGCGCGGCCCCCGATGCCCTCGTTGCGTTGGTACGCCTGCTGTCGAGCCTTCGCGACGAGGCCGGTGACACCGTGATCGACGGCCTCGACTCCCGCGGCACGTGGGCGGGCGAACCCTATCCGGACCAGACGTTCCGCGCGGATGCCGGTGTACTCGAGGGCGTCTCGCTGCTCTCGGCCGGGACGGTCGCCGACGCCGTGTGGGCACGGCCCGCCGTGACGATACTCGGAATCGACGCGCCCCCCGTCGTCGGCTCGGCGGCCGCGGTCGTGCCGCGCGCATCCGCGCGGCTGAACCTGCGGGTCCCGCCGGGGACGGATCCGCTCGCCGCGCAGGATGCCCTCGTCGCGCACCTGCACGCGCACGCGCCCTGGAACGTGCGGGTACGGGTCGACCGGGAGGGTGTGAGCGAACCGTTCCGGGCGGCGACCGACGGGCCGGGATACGCCGCGCTGCGACGGGCGCTCGCCGCTGTCTACGGACGCGAGGTCGGCACGGTCGGACAGGGCGGCTCGATCCCGCTGTGCATCGTGCTGCAGCAGGTGCTGCCGGACGCGGAGATCGCGCTGCTGGGCGTGGAGGAACCCGCCGCCCGCATCCACGGGCCCGACGAGAGCGTGGACCCGTCCGAACTCGAGCGCATGGCCGTCGCGGAGGCGCTGGTGCTCGCCTCCCTCGGCCGGTGAGCCGGGAGTCAGACCGACAGGTCGCGGCGCAGTTTCGCGACGTGCCCCGTGGCGCGGACGTTGTACTGCGCGACCTCGATCCGGCCGTCCTCGTCGACGACGAACGTCGAACGGATCACTCCGGTGACGGTCTTGCCGTACATCTTCTTCTCGCCGAACGCACCCCATGCCGTCAGCGTGGCCCTGTCCGGATCCGACAGCAGCGGGAACGTCAGCTGCTCGGCGTCCCGGAACTTGGCGAGCTTGGCCGGCTTGTCGGGGGAGATGCCCACGACGGCGAGCCCGGCGCCGTTCAGGTCGGCGAGGCTGTCGCGGAAATCGCAGGCTTGCTTGGTGCACCCGGGAGTGCTTGCCGCGGGGTAGAAGTACACGATCACCTTGCGTCCGCGGTAGTCCGACAGGGACACCTCGTTGCCGTCCGCGTCGGGGAGGGTGAATTCGGGAGCCGTGTCGCCGGGAGCGAGCCTGCTGCTGTTTTCCGTCACCTCCGAGAGGGTAACGGACCTGTGCGTCCACTACCGTGGTCGCAGCACAGTGCAGCGACCAACTGGAGGATCACGTGGGTAGGGACACCGAGGCCATCGAACGGGACATCGAGAACGCCCGCAACCAGCTTGCGAGCACCCTCGACGAATTGAGTGTGCGGGCCAGCCCGAAGAACGTGATGGCCCATACCAAGCAGACCGTGATGGAGAAGGTGAACCAGCCCAACGTCAAGTACGCGCTCGTCGCCGTGGGCGCCGTCGTCGGCGCGCTGGTGCTGCGCAAGCTGTTGCGCTGAGTTCTGTTGCGCTGAGTTCCGGCCCGAAGGGCACCGTCGTCCGGCGTATCGGACCGCGGTGCCCTTCGTCGTCTCCCGGCGACGTCGTCGCGCGGGGCCGATGTGACCTTGGACCGTTCCGAGTTCGATCATGGCGTGATTGACTGAGGGTGAGCCAACCGCGCCATCTCGGAGGGGGCTGACGGCCATGCCGACCGCACAGCGGGTTGCACGACTTCTTCTCGTCTCGATCCTGACCGCCGTGGCCCTGCTCGGCTCCGGGGTTGCGGCCACTGCGGGGACGCTGGGCGGTGCTCCGCCGACACGGCTGCCCACGTCGGCGCTCGAGCCGGCGAACGGCGCGGTGGTGGGGGTCGGACACCCGGTGACCGTCCGGTTCGGCGCCCCCGTCGCCGACCGCGCCCGCGCCGAGCGGGCCGTCGAGATCACGACGTCGAAGCCGGTGAGCGGCCACTTCACGTGGCTCGACGACCGCCGGGTGCAGTGGGTTCCCGACGGTCTCTGGCCGGGGCACACCACCGTGACCGTCGCCGTGGCTGGAGCGCGGACCCAGTTCCAGGTCGGCGACGAGTTCGTCGCCGTCGCGAACCGCTCGACGCACCAGTTCACGGTCATCCTCAACGGCGAGGTGGTCCGGACGATGCCGGCGTCGATGGGCAAGCCCGGCTACGAGACGCCCGTCGGCACGTTCTCGGTGCTCGAGAAGTTCCGCGACCTCGTCATGGACTCGTCCACCTACGGCGTCCCGATCGACGCCCCGGAGGGCTACCGCATCGACACCGAGTACGCCGTGCGACTCACGTGGGGCGGCATCTTCGTCCATGCGGCGCCGTGGTCGGTGGACTCGCAGGGTTACGCGAACGTGAGCCACGGGTGCATCAACCTGAGCACCGAGAACGCGCAGTGGTACTTCGACCGGGTGAAGATCGGCGATCCCGTGATCGTGGAGGGCTGACCGGTGACCTGCTCCCGCCGGCACACCGGACCCGAGACGGCTACTTGATCACTGCGCCCGCGTCGATCGGCAGCTGCACACCGGTGACGTAGCGACCCGCGTCGCTGACCAGGAACAGGATCGCGTTGCTGATGTCGACCGGTTCGACCCATTCGATCGGCAGGGCGTTCATGGTCTTGAACGACTCGCCCGCTTCCTCCCGGGTGATCTCGGACGGCTTCTTGTCCGGGTTGAAGACCGCGTAGGTCTGCTCGTTGTGGATCATGTCCGTATCCACCGACGTGGGATGCACCGAATTGACCCGGATCATGTGCGGGGCGAGTTCGTTGGCGAGGGTCTTCGTCAATCCCACCACGCCGTGCTTGGCCGCGACGTAGTGCGCGAGGTTCGCCAGTCCCTTGATGCCCGCGGTGGAACTGGTGAGCACGATCGCGCCGCCGCCGTCGTTGGCCTTCAGGTGCGGCACGGTCGCCCGCACCGTCTTGAACACCCCCGTGAGATTGATGTCGATCATGTCGTCCCACATCTCGTCGGTGAGTTCCTCGACGGGCGCGAAGCTGGCGATGCCGGCGTTCGCGAGGACGATGTCGAGCCGGCCGAGCTGGGCCACGCCGTCGTCGACCGCCGACTTCAGGGCGGCACTGTCGCGGACGTCGGCCTGGGTGGCGACGATCCGGCGGTCCAGCGCCTCGACCTGCCGGACCGTCTCGGCGAGGTCGTCCGACGTGGCGAGGGGATAACCCACGGAATCGACCTGCGCGCAGAGATCGATCGCGATGATGTCGGCGCCCTCCTCGGCCAGCCGGACCGCGTGACTGCGGCCCTGCCCGCGTGCAGCACCGGTGATGAATGCGACCTTGCCCTCGAGCTGACCCATGGTGGTACTCCTCCGGCGTTCGGTGTGATGTTCGTCCCACAGTAGGTGGGTTCGACGGGCATCGGACCGAAATCGCAAGGCGGCTCGGCACACTCAGTCGTCGCGGCATGCCGGTGCGAGCCGGACACGCACGCCTCGTCGTCATCTGATGTGCGGCGCGGATACTGCCTCGTTCACGAGGGAGAGGAAGCGCCGTCCTCCTTTCGGGGGGAGCGGTGGGGTCGGGCACACCTGTCGGTGGGGTCGGTTAGCGTGCCGGGCATGGGGATCGAGGTGGTGCGCTACAACTACCGGTTGCGGCCGGGCACCACCGCCGAACATGCACTGATGCAGGAGTGGCATCGCTGCCGATTCCTGTGGAACGAGGCGGTGCACCAACACAAGGCCGGTCGCCGGCCGACGTTCGGGAAGCTGGCCAAGCAGTTGACCGAGGCGCGGGCCCGCTCGTCGTGGTTGCGGGACGGCTCCCAGGTCGCCCAGCAGCAGATGCTGCGCACCTACGCGCAGGCGCTCGACGCGTCGCGCACGGCCCCGGGCCGGGGCCGGCCGCGGTTCAAGGCGCGGAGGAAGACCCTGCCGTCGCTCGAGTACACCCGCCGCGGGTTCCGGGTCCGCGACGGGCGGTTGGTGCTGCCCAAAGGTGTGAGTGTGCCGGTGGTGTGGTCGCGGGCACTGCCGGCGGAGCCGTCGAGTGTGCGCATCACCCGCGATTGCCTGGGGCACTGGTATGCCTCGTTCGTGGTGACCCGCGAGGCCGAGCCGATCCCGGCCGCCGACCCGGGCAGCGCGGTCGGGATCGACTGGGGCGTGGCCCGCACCGCGACGGCCACCGAGGAGCGGTTCGATCTGCCGCAGCACGGGCACCGGAAACGGTGTGCGGCGGAGGTGGCGAGAGCGCAGCGGACGATGGCCCGGCGCCGCCGGGGGAAGGGGCTCCCACCCTCGAGGGGCTATCGCCGGGCCCGCACCCGGGCCGCGAAGGTGCAGAAGAAGGCGGCCCGGCAGAACCGGCACGACGGCCGGATCTGGGCCAGGGCCGTGGTCGAGGCGCATCATCTGGTCGCGGTGGAGGATTTCCGACCCCGGTTCCTGTCGAGGTCGACGATGGCGCGCACGGCCGCCGATGCCGCGATCGCGACGGTGAAACGGGAATTGCTCGAGCAGGGCAGGCGGGCCGGCCGGAAGGTGGTGCTGGTGCGGCCCGCGTACACGACCATGACGTGTTCGAGGTGTTTCGCGAGAGCCAAGCAACGCCTCGGACTCGAGGAACGTATCTTCCGGTGCCGGGCGTGCGGGCATACCGCGTGCCGGGACCGGAACGCTGCCAGAGTGATTCTGGCTGTGGCGGAGCGTGGCCACACCGGTGTCGACGACGTGAGTCAAGCGGATCACCTCCCTCCGGGTGGTGGTGCGGTTGCGGTCTGAGCCGGGAATCTCCTGCCTTCAGGGAAGGAGAGACGTTAACGGAGGAAGTCGAGGATCACGGCAGCTGTCTGCGCGGGCTGCCCCAGCCAGGGCACGTGTCCGCCCGGGAGGACCGCCGACGTCGCCGACGGGATCAGGTCGGTCACCCCACGGGCCACGGCGACGCCGCCGAGCGGCTCGTCGCGGCCCCAGACGAGCAGCGTAGGCATGGTCAGGCGGCCGAGTTCCTCGGGACGTACGCGCGTCCGCCGGCGGAACCCGGACGGCGTCAGCAATGCCACGGGCGACACGAGTGCATGTATCTCGTCGCGCGCGGCCGACTCGGCGACGGGGTCTCTGCGCGTGGCAACGAGCAGATCGATCAGGTCGGGATGCCGGACCAGCGTCGCGCGTTCCCCCATGACGGCGGCAAACCGGAGTACGGACTCCCGGCCGGGCGGAACGAGACCGGCCGCCAGCCTGCCGAGCCCCGGAGTGGCGAGTACCCGGTGCGGCAGCGGGCACCGCGTCCCCGGAAAGGCGGGCGGCCCGACGAGTACGAGCCGGCCGACCCGCTCCGGGTGCGCGAGTGCGTACCAGGTGGCCCACACACCGCCCGCGGAGTGCCCGAGCAGCACGGTCTCTTCGAGGCCGAGGACGTCGAGCAGGCGATCCAGCCACCCGATCGCCGCTGTGCGGAAGTGCCGTCGGGGGTGGTCGATCGGGTCGCTGAGGCCCCGGCCGGGCAGGTCCGGGGCAATCGCGCGGACGCCGTCGAGTTCGGCGAGTAGCGGCAGGAAGAATCCGGCAGCGACCCCAGTGCCGTGGAGCAGGATCATCGGCGGTCCGGCGCCCTTCTCCAGGACGTGCACTCGGGTGGGCAAGTCCGATTCCACCCTGCGGCTGTATCCCGAGCCGTCCGGAAGCACTCGTTCGTACCATGCCCGCAGGCCCGCGTGGCCGTCGTCCGCCGACGTCCCAGCGTCTCGCACAGTGCTCTTCGTGAACATGGCCCCAGTTTGTTCGCGACGGCCGAACGCTCGCATCGGGCGAATTGTGCAGTCCGCCATCCCGCACAGGGGAAATCTGTGTACGACACCGCCGGCGAAGTGCCCGGACGGCGGGACCTGCTTCGCGGGAGGCACGAGTTCGTGTCGGGCTGGACGGGGATGACAGCGGACACGACGGAAAGAAGAAGGAAGGCCGGCGATCTCGCAGATCGCCGGCCTTCCTTCGTGCTGTGCGCCATCAGGGACTCGAACCCCGAACCCGCTGATTAAGAGTCAGCTGCTCTGCCAATTGAGCTAATGGCGCTTGGCGGTGCGTCTCCGGTCCGTTGTCCCGGCGACGAAGGAAAGACTACACATCTTCCAGGAGCGCACCAAATCGGCAGGTCATGCTGCATTTCGGCGGACGCGGGACGTAACGCGGAAGGGGTCGGCGGCGATTGGTATTCGAACGTTATTCGCGTCGTCGACGTCGCGGCAGCTGTGTCTCGAGCAGGGCTGGCATCATCGAGCGCACGCGCATCGACGTGCAGTTTTGCGGCCCGGGGGAGGCCCGGAATCGGAGGGTGAGAGTGGTTGGGAACAGTGCGGCGCCGGGCCGTCGGCGGAATCGGCGTGCCGTCGCGGCGGTGCTCGGGGCGGTGTTGGTCGGAGTCATGACCTTCGTCACGGCCTGCTCCGGCGCGTCCGGCGCCGGCGGGGCCGAGGAGGTGCCGATCGATTCGAATCCCCTCGCCGCGCTCATCAAGCCCACGGTCTCGGCGAGCGTGGTCGACGGGGGAGTCGGCTTCTCGCCCATCGAGCCGGTGACCGTCTCGGTGGTCAACGGCAAGCTCGAGTCCGTCACCCTGCTCAATCCGGACGGGGAAGCGGTCGCCGGGGCACTCGGGCCGGACGGAGCCACGTGGGCGAACACCGAGCCGCTCGGCTACAGCCGGCAGTACCGGCTCGAGGCCGTCGCGTACGGGCTCGGCGGAGCGACGACGACCGTCGCCTCGTTCACCACCAGCGCTCCGGGGAACCTCACCCAGCCGTACGTGATGCCGGGCGAGGGTGCGGTCGTCGGCATCGGCCAGCCCGTCGCGATCCAGTTCGACGAGAACATCCCCGATCGTCTCGCTGCCGAGCAGGCCATCACCGTCGTCACCGAGCCGCCGGTGGAGGGCGCGTTCTACTGGCTGAGCAACCGCGAGGTGCGGTGGCGGCCCGAGAACTACTGGGCGCCGGGCACCAGGGTGACCGTGGATGTGAAGGTCTACGGTCGCGATCTGGGTGACGGCCTGTTCGGCCAGTCGGACGTGCACTCGAGCTTCACGATCGGTGATGCGGTGGTCATCACCGCCGACGACAACACCAAGCAGGTCACCGTCAACCGCAACGGGGTCGACGTGATGACGATGCCCACGTCCATGGGCAAGGACAGCACGCCCACCCCCAACGGCGTGTACACGATCGGCGACCGGTTCGAGCATCTGGTGATGGACTCGTCGACCTACGGCGTCGCCGTCGACTCCGCGGAGGGTTACCGGACCCCGGTGGACTGGGCGACGCGGATGTCCTACAGCGGCATCTTCTTCCACTCGGCGCCGTGGTCCCTCGGCGACCAGGGCGTGCGCAACGTCAGTCACGGCTGCCTCAACCTGAGCCCGGCCAACGCCAAGTGGATCTTCGACAACACCAAACGCGGCGACATCGTCGTCGTGCAGAACACCGTCGGCGGCATCCTCTCGGGCACCGAGGGGCTCGGGGACTGGAACATCCCGTGGTCGACGTGGAAGGCCGGGAACGCGCGCATCTGATCGGCCGCCCGGCGCGAGCAGGCTGGGGCCGCGTCCTGTGGCAGGGATCGGCACGAGACCCCCGGGATCGACGATCCCGGGGGTCTTCCCATGTCCGGCGCCGACTTCCGGGCAGCCCGTCCCCCGCGGAAGGTCGACATGCGGTCCTGCGCGGCGGAGAATCAGGGAAAGGGCATGCCTACCTGTGACATCGACCGACCGTGGACCACCGAGGGTGGCCCGGCGGACAGGTCCGAGTCGAGGAGGATTCATGCCTGCGACGACAGATCCCACGTTCTACCGCAGCCCGAGTGAGGCCGTGGCTGCCGCGCCCGAGCGGCTTGGCTATGTGGCTGCGTTCGATCCGGCCGGCCGGGCGAAGGACGCGATCGCAGTGGTCGATTGCGAGACGGGTTCGCCGACGTTCGGTGGTGTGGTCGGCTGGACCGAGCTGCCGACGGCGGGCAACGAGTTGCACCACTTCGGGTGGAACGCCTGCTCGAGCGCGCTGTGTCACGAGGGGCACGGTCACGAGGGGCACGGCGATCAGCACGGGCAGCCGCTCGAACGGCGATACCTGGTGGTGCCGGGCATCCGCTCGTCGAGAACGTACATCCTCGACACCAAGCCCGATGCGCGGCACCCGGTGGTGACACACACGATCGAGGCCGCCGAGCTCGCCGCGAAGGCCGGATACTCGCGTCCGCACACGGTGCACTGTGGACCGGGTGGCATCTTCATGTCCGCCCTGGGAAGCGCCGACGGCGCCGAGGGTCCGGGTGGTGTCGCGCTGCTCGACCACGACACGTTCGACGTCGTCGGGGCCTGGGAGGCCGAGCACGGCGAGCAGTTCCTGGCGTACGACGTGTGGTGGCACCTGAAGTACGACACGGTGATCACCTCCGAGTGGGCCACGCCGTCGATGATCGAGAACGGACTGAACCCCGAAGACCTCCTCGGCCGCAGGTTCGGACACCATCTGAACTTCTGGAGCATGTCCGAGCGCAAGCTGACCCAGCGCATCGATCTCGGCGACGAACATCAGATGGTTCTCGAACTCCGCCCGGCGCACAATCCCTCCCAGGCGTTCGGGTTCGTGGGAGTCGTCGTCAGTGTGGAGGATCTGTCGGCCTCCGTGTGGATGTGGCACAAGAGCGACGACCGGTGGGCGGTCGAGAAGGTGATCACCATTCCGGCGGAGCCGGCCGACACCGACGATCTGCCGCCGGCACTGAAACCCTTCGGCGCGGTACCGCCGCTCGTCTCCGACATCGACCTGTCGGTCGACGACCGTTGGCTGTACGTCTCGTGCTGGGGCACAGGAGAGCTCAAGCAGTACGACGTCGCCGACCCGTTCCATCCGCGGGAGACGGCATCGGTGCGCCTGGGCGGGATCGTTCGCCGCGCGCCGCACCCGGCGGTTCCGGACCTCCCGATCTCGGGAGGCCCGCAGATGGTGGAGATCAGTCGCGACGGGCGCCGGGTCTACGCCACCAACTCGCTGTACGCGGCCTGGGACGAGGTCTTCTACCCGGACGGCGTCGGAGCGTGGATGGCGAAGTTCGATGCCGATGTCTCCGCCGGCGGCCTCGTCGTCGACCGCGGGTTCTTCCCGCACGGCGACGACTTCCACGGACTCAGGGTGCATCAGACGCGCCTGCAGGGCGGGGATGCGTCCAGCGACTCGTACTGCTTCACCGGATGACCGCCGTGGCACGCCACTGAATAAGGCAAGTCCCTGACCGGATACCGGTCAGGGACTTGCCCTGTGGGGGTGAGTGACGGGACTCGAACCCGCGACAGCCAGGATCACAACCTGGTGCTCTACCAACTGAACTACACTCACCATCGCATTCGCGATCGGCCTGGGCCGGTTGCGCCTGCGGTACAGATACTAGCCTGTGTTTGCCGGAAAGGGCGAATCCGCAGGTCAGGCCGGACCCAACTCCTTCGTGACGGCGGCGATCTCGGCCGACGGAGGGCCCGGAGGCGCGACGAACGCGGTCCGCCGGTAGTACCGCAATTCGCGAATCGACTCCTTGATGTCGGCGAGCGCCCGGTGCGAAAGGCCCTTCGCCGGTTGCCCGAAGTAGATCCGCGGATACCAGCGGCGGCACAGCTCCTTGACGGAGCTGACGTCCACCATCCGGTAGTGAAGGTAGGCGTCGAGCTCGGGCATGTCACGAGCGATGAACCCGCGGTCCGTCGCGATCGAGTTGCCGGCCAGCGGCGCGGTACCGGCCTCCGGGACGTGAGCCCGGATGTAGTCGAGCACCATCTTCTCCGCCTCTGCGACGCTGACCGTGGACTTGCGCACCTCCTCGGTGAGCCCGGAGCGCTCGTGCATCTCGGTGACGACGTCGGGCATCGCGGCGAGTGCCTCGTCGTCGGCGTGGATGACGATGTCCACCCCGTCTCCGAGCACGTTGAGATCACTGTCGGTGACGAGGGCGGCGATCTCGATCAGCTGGTCGCTGTCGATCTGCAAGCCGGTCATTTCGCAATCGATCCATACAAGTTTGTCCTGCACGAAACACAGCGTAGTCAGCCCGGTCGCGGCGATATGGTCACGGTGACCATTCCGCGGCCGCATGTGGACGAGGAGGACACCGGATGACAGCCGATCCGACACCGCCGGCATCGTCGCCGGCCGAGAAGGCGGCGGCCGCCCGCGCGGCCGCCGAGGAAGCGGCGCGCGTCGCCGCCGCTGCCCTGGAAGCCGCCGAGCAGGCGCAGCGAGCGGCCGAGGCGGCCCAGCGCGAGGCCGACGCGGCGGACGTCGCGCCCGGCCCGGCCGGACAGATCGCCGCGGCATACTCCGTCGACGGGGTCGCCCTCGACCTCGGCGCTGTCGTCCACGACGGGGTGGTCGATTCGTCGGCTCGGATACGGATCCCGCTCGCCACGATGAACCGGCACGGACTGATCGCCGGTGCCACCGGTACCGGCAAGACCAAGACCGTGCAGGGCATCGCCGAGCAGCTCTCCGCCGCCGGAGTCCCGGTGGTGATGGCCGACATGAAAGGCGACCTGTCGGGCCTGTCGGCGCCCGGCGAGGACACCGACAGGGTGCGGACCCGCGCCGCCGAGACCGGCGATTCCGAATGGGTGCCGAGCACCTACCCGGTGCAGTTTCTCTCCCTCGGCACCGAGGGGATGGGCGTTCCGGTCCGAGCCACGGTCACCGCGTTCGGTCCGATCCTGCTCGGCAAGGTCCTCGGCCTCAACCCCACCCAGGAGTCCACCCTGGGGCTGATCTTCCACTGGGCCGACCGCCGGGGACTGCCGCTGCTCGACCTGAAGGACCTGCGGCAGGTCGTCACCCATCTGACCAGTGACGAGGGGAAGGCCGACCTGAAGGGCATCGGCGGAGTCTCCCGGGCCACCGCCGGCGTGATCCTGCGGGCGCTGGTCAATCTCGAGGCCGACGGCGGGGACACCTTCTTCGGGGAACCGGAGTTCGAGACCGAGGACTTACTGCGCGTCGACGGTGGACGCGGCGTGATCAGTCTGTTCGAGCTCGGCACCCACGCCGCCCGGCCGGTGCTGTTCTCGACGTTCCTGATGTGGGTGCTCGCGGACCTGTTCCAGACGTTGCCGGAGGAGGGCGACCTCGACAAACCGAAGCTCGTGTTCGTCTTCGACGAGGCCCACCTGCTGTTCGCGGACGCCTCCAAGGTGTTCCTGCAGCAGATCGAGCAGACGGTCAAGCTCATCCGTTCGAAGGGCGTGGGAGTGTTCTTCTGCACGCAGCTGCCCGCGGATGTGCCCGACGCGGTGCTGTCCCAGCTCGGTGCGCGGGTGCAGCACGCCTTGCGCGCGTTCACCCCGGACGATCAGAAGGCGCTGGCCAAGACCGTCCGGACGTATCCGGAGACGGACTTCTACGATCTCGAGGAGGCACTGACCACCCTCGGGATCGGCGAGGCCGTCGTCACGGTGCTCTCCGAGAAGGGCGCGCCGACACCTGTCGCGTGGACGCGGATCCGGCCGCCGCGCTCGCTGATGGACACGATCGGCGAGCCGGCGATCCGCGCGGCCGCGCAGGGCAGCGCGCTGTACGGCAGGTACGGGCGGACGGTGGACCGCGAGTCGGCGTACGAGCTGCTCACCGCCAAGGTGTCCGGCGCGCCCGCGCCGGACCCGCGGGTGGACCTGCCGCCGCTGCCGGACCTGCCCAGCGCGCCGCCGCCGCGGGACGAAGGGCCGAGCGTTGTCGAGCAGGTCCTCGGCAATGCGGCCGTCAAGAGTTTCCTGCGCTCGGCGGCGTCGGCCGCGGGACGCGAGATCAGTCGCAGCATCTTCGGCACCGGCCGGCGCCGCCGGCGCTGACGCCCCCGGTGTGTCGTTTGGGCTACTCCCGCAGCCCAAACGGCACACCGGCGCTATGCGCCCAGCTTCTTGTAGAAGGCGCCGACGATCGGCGCGACGACACCGCGCGGGGTGTAGTTGCCGGCGACGGACATCGCCTTGCTGATCAGGCCCGGCACGATGCGCATCTTGTTCTCGGCGAGCGCGTCGAGCGACACCTTCGCGGTGTGCTCGCTCGAAATCCACAGGAAGTCCGGCACGAGCCTGTCGACGATCGACGCCTCGGTCGGGTCCGGGGTCTCGGTGCGTACCGGGCCCGGCGCCAGCAGCGTCACGTGCACGCCGCTGTCCTTCAGTTCCCCGCGCAGCGACTCGGAGAAGGTGTTGACGAACGCCTTCGTCGCCGCATAGGTCGCGTTGTTGGGGATCGGCATGTTGCCCGCCGCGGAACCGACCATCAGGATCGCCCCGGATCGGCGCTCGACCATCTGCGGCAGCACCGCGAGGGTCAGGTCGTGCACGGCGACGGCGTTCAGTTCGACCTGGGCCCGTTCGTAGGCCGGATCGAGCTGGGCCACCGGGCCGAACGTCGCGATGCCGGCGTTGTTGCACAGGATGCTGATCGGGCGCTTGCCGAGTTCGTCGACGAGCTCGGTTCGTGCGTCGCGGTCGGACAGGTCGCAGGCGCGGACCTCGACGGTGACGCCGTGCTTCGCCCGCAGCGTCGCCGCGAGCTCCGCCATCACGTCGCCGCGGCGGGCGACGAGGATCAGCGAGTGCCCGCGCGCGGCGAGTTCGGCGGCGAGAGCCTCGCCGATGCCGGAGGAGGCGCCGGTCACGACGGCTCGGGCGTCGGGGGTGGGAGTCGGCAGAGTCATGGTCGCTCAGCGTAGCGGCGGCCGGTTCAGATGCGGTCCGCGAGGCGGGTGCCCTGCTCGATCGCGCGCTTGGCGTCGAGTTCCGCGGCGACGTCGGCCCCGCCGATGACGTGGGTGGTCACGCCCGCAGCGGTGAGCCGATCGACCAGGTCACGGACCGGTTCCTGCCCTGCACAGATCACCACGTTGTCCACGTCGAGCACCTTCGGGTCCCGGCGATCCTCGCCGAAGCTGATGTGCAGGCCGGCGTCGTCGATCCGCTCGTAGTTGACCCCGCAGACCTCGTGCACCTTCTTGTGCTTCAGGGACGCCCGGTGCACCCATCCGCTGGTCTTGCCGAGGCCCTTCCCGATCGGGCCGGGCTTGCGCTGCAACAGGAACACCTCCCGCGGCGACGGCGACGGGCGGGGCTCGGTGAGCGCCCCCGGGGCGGTCTTCGGGTCGGTGACGCCCCACTCGCGTTTCCATTCGGCCAGGTCGAGGGTGGGGGAGTGGTCGTGGGTGAGGAACTCGGAGACGTCGACGCCGATCCCGCCCGCCCCGATCACGGCGACGCGCGCCCCGACGGGCGCCCCGTCCCGGACGACCTGCGGGTAGGACAGCACGCTCGGATGGTCGATGCCCGGGATGGCGGGCACGCGGGGGGTGACGCCGGTCGCGACGACCACCTCGTCGTACGCGCCGATCAGATCGTCGGCGCTCGCGCGGGTACCGAGACGGAGTTGCACCTTCGTCAGCTCCAGCTGGCGGCGGAAGTACCGTACGGTCTCGGCGAACTCCTCCTTGCCGGGGATGCGGCGGGCGATGCCGAACTGGCCGCCGATCTCGTCGTCGGCTTCGAACAGGGTGACGGAGTGGCCGCGACGGGCCAGGTTCACGGCCGCCGCGAGCCCGGCAGGACCGGCGCCGACGACCGCGACGGTCTTGCGGCGGCGGGTGGGGGCGAGCAGCAGTTCGGTCTCCCGGCCGGCTCGGGGGTTGAGCAGGCACGAGACGTGCTTGTTGACGAACGCGTGGTCGAGGCAGGCCTGATTGCAGGCGATGCAGGTGTTGATCTCGTCGGGTACGCCGGCGGCGGCCTTGCGGACCCATTCCGGGTCGGCCAGCATCGGCCGCGCCATCGAGATCAGTTGTGCGTCGCCGCGGGCGAGGATTTCCTCGGCCGTCTCGGGCATATTGATCCGGTTGGACGCGGCGACCGGGATCCCGACGTGCTTCGCCAACTCGGCGGTCACGTCCGCGAACGCGGCACGCGGGACGGACGTGACGATGGTGGGCACCCGCGACTCGTGCCAGCCGATGTCGGTGTTGATCAGCGTGGCGCCCGCGCGTTCGAGTTCCTGAGCGAGGGCGACGATCTCGTCCCAGTGCTGGCCGCCTTCGACGAGGTCGGCCATGGACAGCCGGAAGCAGATCGCGAAGTTCGGTCCGACGGCTTCGCGGGTGCGGCGGACGATCTCGACGGGCAGCCGGCGACGGTTCTCGGCGCTGCCGCCCCACGCGTCGGTGCGGCGGTTGGTGCGCTCGGCGAGGAACTGGTTGATGAAGTAGCCTTCGCCGCCCATGATCTCGACGCCGTCGTAACCGGCCTGCTGGGCGAGGCGGGCGCAGCGGACGTAGGCGCGGATCTGCCGGCGCACACCCCACGAGGTCAGCCTGCGCGGGCGGAACGGGTTGATCGGTGCCTTGATCGACGACGCAGACACGCTCAGGGGCCAGTAGCTGTAGCGCCCGGCGTGCAGGATTTGCAGCAGGATACGGCCACCTTCGGTGTGGACCGCATCGGTGATCGTCCGGTGCCGGCGGGCCTCGAGCCGGTTGGTGAGTTTGGCGCCGAACGGCAGCAGCCAGCCGGTCCGGTTGGGGGCGTAGCCGCCGGTGACGATGAGGCCGACGCCGCCGCGGGCGCGCTCGGCGAAGTACGCGGCGAGGCGACCGGTGTTCTTGGCCCGGTCCTCGAGACCGGTGTGCATCGAGCCCATGACGACCCGGTTGGGGACGGTGAAGGGTCCGAGGTCGAGAGGGGAGAGCAGGTGGGGGTACGGGTTCGTCACGAGTTGTCCTCGGTGGTGAGGGCGTCGAGCACTTCCTGGCACCAGTCCGCGAATCCCTGTTCGACGCGGATGCCGCCGCGCAGAACCAGATACTGGTGCAGTGAGGGCCCGGTGAGCCGGTCAGGTGCGGGGAAGTCGCGCTTCTCGATGGTGCGGTACACCTCGAGACGTGCGGCGTGGGCGTCGCGGTGGCGGGTGAGCTCCGCGAGGAGGGCGGGGAGGGTGGCGGGCCCGGCGGCGCGGATCTTCACCGCCAGGTCGCTGCGTAGCTGCTCGGGGTCGGAGGGCTGGGAGATCCAGCGGTCCAGTTCGGTGCGTCCGGCGGCGCTGACGCGGTAGACCTTCTTGTCGGGTCGCCCGTCCTGGGGCACGGTGCGGCCGGTGATCCAGCCGCGCTCGTCCATCCGCCGCAGGACGCGGTAGATCTGCTGGTGGGTTGCGCTGTGGAAGAAGCCGATCGACTTGTCGAACCGGCGAGCGAGTTCGTAGCCGGAGCCGGACCGCTCGTCGAGTGCGGCGAGCAGCGCGTGTTCCAGTGCCATATCGCGAGTATGCACCGAGGTGCATATGCAATCAAGTGCACACCGGAGTCGACGTCCGCGAACCTCCCAGTCGGCCGCGAACGCGATTGCGTTCGCGGCCGACCGCGGAGCGCGCGGATCGTCAGAGGCCGGTTCTCGGCGCGGCGATCTCCTAGGCTGCGGGCATGAGCGCGCACACGGACGCCGTCGCCGGGATCGGGGAGGCTACCTCGCGGCGCCAGGTCTTCGCCTGGGGCATGTGGGACTTCGGGTCGTCGGCCTACCACGCGGTGGTGCTGACCTTCGTCTTCTCCGTGTATCTCACCGATGCCGTGGGCGACGACCTGCCGGGGTCGATGTCGGCGAGCACGTGGCTGGGGTGGGCGCTGGGCCTCTCGGGGTTCTTCATCGCGATCACCGCCCCCGTCTCGGGCCAGCGCTACGACGCGACCGGCCGACGCAAGCGGTCCCTCGCGGTGCTGTCCTACGCCGGCGTCGCGCTGATGGCGGCAATGGTTTTCGTGCGTGACGACCACCGCTACCTGTGGCTCGGCCTCGTGCTGCTGGGGGTGTCGTCCGTCGTCGTCGAACTCGCGCAAGTGCCCTACAACGCCATGCTCCGTCAGGTCTCCACCGACGAGAACATGGGCCGGGTCTCCGGTCTGGGCTGGGCCATGGGCTACGTCGGCGGACTGCTGCTGTTGCTGCTCGGGTACTTCGGTTTCATCGCCGGCGACGGCGACACCCGCGGCTTCCTCGGGGTGAGCACCGAAGCCGGTCTCAACATCCGCCTGGTGGTGCTGGCCGCGGCGGTGTGGTTCGCGATCTTCGCCGTCCCGGTGCTGCTCGCGGTGCCCGAGGTTCGGCCCACCGGCGTCGATCCCGGCGCGGAACGGGCCGGGATCGTGCAGTCCTACCGGGTGCTGCTGCGCGACCTGCGCGAGCTGTGGGCGATGGACCGGCGCACCGTCGGCTACCTCGGCGCATCGGCACTGTTCCGCGACGGATTGGCAGGGGTGTTCACGTTCGGCGCGGTGCTCGCGGTGAACGTGTACGACATCGACGCCGCCGACGTGCTGCTGTTCGGTGTGGCGGCGAACGTGGTGTCGGCGCTCGGCGCCCTCGCGGCGGGTCGCTTCGACGACCGGGTCGGACCCAAGGCGGTGATCGTCACCTCGCTCGCCGCGATGATGGCCGTCGGCATCGTGCTGCTCGTGGTGTCGGGGCCGGTGATGTTCTGGATCTTCGGTCTGCTGCTGTGCCTGTTCGTCGGACCCGCCCAGTCGTCGGCCCGCACCTTCCTCGCGCGCATCACCCCCGCCGGGCGGGAAGGCCAGATGTTCGGGCTCTACGCGACGACGGGCCGCGCCGTCTCGTTCCTGGCTCCGACCCTGTTCGCTCTCTTCGCCTGGACGTTCGGCGCGGACCGGGCCGGCATCGGCGGTCTGCTCGTCGTGCTCGGTGCCGGGCTGGTGGCGCTGCTCGCGGTGCGGGCCCCGGAGAGTCAGTCCTTGAAGTAGACGAGCTGGTGGCTCGTGGCGAGCAGCGTGCCGTCGCGGCCCCACAGCTGGGCGGCCTGGTCGAAGTAGCCCTGCGAGAAGCGGTGGGTGCGCGCGGTGCCCAGGACGAAGTCGTCGCCCTGGGTGTCGAGTTGCGCGGCGTCGGCGTGGAAGTACACCGTCAGAGACACGGTCCCGGCCGGCATGTACCGGCCGCGCCGCAGGAACACCCTCGGGTAGAAGACGTCGCTCAGCGCCGTCAGGGCCGGGAAGTCGAGCGGGCGGGCCGGAGTGTCGCGCACCCACAGCGTGGTGGTGGAGTCGGGGTGCTCGCCGGCGTCCTGCTCGGGCACCGCGCCCTCGACGAACCGCATCTCGTAGTTGCGGGCCCAGGCGATGAACTCCGGAAGGGTCTGCGCCGGAACCGTCTCCGCCGACGGCACCTCCGGAACGTCGAGCTCGGTATCCGACCAGGTGTCGCGGCGGGTGCCGAACACGGCGGTGGCGGTGGTGGCGACCACGCCGTCCTGGGTCAGCTCGAGCTGCCAGTGCTGATTGGTGCGGTTGGTGCGGACCGCTCGCACGGTGATGTCGAAGTCGCCGTCGGCGACCGGTCCGGCGTAGTTGACGGTCAGGGAGATCGGGTCACCGAGCCGGTCCGGGTGCTGTTGAACGGCCCGCAGCAGGGCGGCAGCGGTGACGCCACCGAACGGACCGACCATGTTCGTGTAGTCGGGGGTGGTCCGACCCCGCGTGCGGCCGTCCTCCGCGGGCCGGAGGGTCACGGCGGCGTCGAAGGGGTGGGGCGGGGCGGCGATCTCGGTCACGACGACTCCTCGGGAAGAACGGGTCCGTTCCGGCGCGAACCGGATCTAAGTATGACAACATACATAGAAACCGGCAGCAAGAGCGGAGCAGGAACATGGCCAGGCGTAGCGACCCGACCAGCGGTCCCCGTGCCGCGATGATCCGCAGCGCGATCCGGCTCATCCGGGAGCGGGGCGTCGCCGCGACCTCGTTCGCCGACGTGCTCGCCCACAGCGGCGCGCCGCGCGGGTCGGTCTACCACCATTTCCCCGGCGGAAAAGCGCAGCTCGTCGAGGAGGCCACGCGCAGCGCCGCCGAGCACCTGGGCGACGGGATGACCCGGGTGCTGGAAGCCTCGGACACCCCCGACGCGCTGCAGGCGCTCGCCGACCTGTGGCGCCGCGGGCTCGAGGACGGCGACTACGCGGTGGGCTGCCCGATCGTCGCGGCGGCCCTGGGCACCGAACGCGGCGCCCGCGACGTCGCCGGGGAGGCGTTCGGGACCTGGTCCGACCTGCTCGGCGACGCCCTCGTCGCGGACGGGGTCGGTCCGGAACGCGCACGGTCGCTGGCGGTGCTCGTCGTCGGCGCCCTCGAGGGCGCGTTGGTGCTCGCCCAGGCGCAACGCAGCTCGGCGCCGCTCGACGCGGTGGTCGACGAGCTCTCGGCCCTGTGCCGGTCGGCGATCGGCCAGGCTTAGAGCATGTCTCATTTTGGTGCGTTTCTCGAGGCAGGTCAACGCGGCGGCGAGTTGCAGAATCCGGCGAAGTGCACTCCGTGCCGTTCGTAGCGGATGGTCAGTCGGCGGTAGCCGGTCAGCCAGGGGTACCGAGGAGGTAGTGCCGCACGAGCGAGTGCGGTAACCACCTCTCTGGTGAAGGACCCAACGGCTCGGCGGGTCCTTCACCAGACGCCCCGGCGCACAAGGGGACAGCAATCGAGCTGAATGTCACCGCATACGAGTGGCGGCACATACCACCCGAACCAGCGGCCTTACAGGTGACTCACGATGCACAAAGGTCAGTGCCGCGGCGAGCGCTATTCGAGGACAGTGACATTCGCTGGGTTGGGTGCCACCGAAGGATGGCGGCTGCGGTTCGGTGCCCGCGGCCGACACACACCGCTGTTCGCGAATATCACGGGCGGACAACTCGTCGAGGTCGATATCGAGCACCGGCGCGCGCAGGCCCCGCACCACGGAGTATCTGCTGCGCACCCTTGGCCGATGGGTGCGCGGGCGCGATCACGTCGAGTTGGCCAGCGATCTCAGCGTGCAGGGTGACGCACAGGGCGTGAACCACGTCGATACAGGGTGGCCGTAGACCGAACGCAACGACGTCCTCATCTACGGGCACAACGCTTTCGGTGTCGTCATCAGGTTCGTCTGAGTGATGGGTCCTGGCACGGGCCGGCAACGCTTCCGGACCATTCTGTGGCTCTGATCAATGTGCAATGTACTTCGTGGCGAGGTACTCGTCGATTCCTTCGACGGATCCTTCGCGGCCGAAGCCGGATTCCTTCACCCCTCCGAAGGGTGCGGCCGCATCGGCGATGATGCCTCGGTTGATCCCGACCATGCCGGTCTCGAGTGCGTCGGCGACTCGGGAGGCACGGTCGAGACTCCGGGTGTAGAAGTACGCAGCGAGCCCATATTCGGTGTTGTTTGCCGTCGCGATCGCTTCGTCCTCCGTGTCGAAGGTGGTGATCGCGGCAACCGGGCCGAAAATCTCCTCCCGCAGCAGACGTGCATCGAGACTCACGTCGTCGAGAACTGTCGGGGCGTAGAACGTTCCCGGGCCGTCGGGACGGACACCGCCGGTGCGGAGGCGTGCACCCTTCGCGACGGCGTCTTCGACCAGAGCATCGACGGTGGCGCACTGTTTCGCGGTGATCAGCGGTCCGATGTCGGTTCCCGCTTCGAGACCGTGTCCCGTGCGCAATGCACCGATGCGTGCCGTGAACTTCTCGCTGAACTCTTCTGCGACGCTACGTGCGACGTGGAATCGGTTGGCTGCTGTGCATGCTTGGCCGCCGTTGCGGAATTTTGCTGCCATCGCGCCGTCGACCGCTGCATCGACATCGGCGTCGTCGAACACGAGGAAGGGGGCATTGCCTCCGAGTTCCATCGACGTTCGCAGGAGTCGGTCCGCTGATCGGCGAACCAGCAGCTTGCCGACGCCGGTGGATCCGGTGAACGTGATCTTGCGCAGTTCAGCGCTGTCGATCAGTGGAGCGGTCAGTGCTGCGGCATCGGAGGTGGGCAGAATCGACAGCACACCATCGGGCAGACCCGCATCTGCGAAAATTTGGCCGACCAGCAGCATCGTCAGGGGCGTTTCGGCCGCTGGTTTGACGATGATCGGACAGCCGGCAGCCAGTGCTGGACCGATCTTGCGCGTGGCCATGGCCAGCGGAAAGTTCCAGGGGGTGATGGCCAGTACCGGTCCAACCGGTTCTCTGGTGACGACAATGGTGCCGGTTCCCGACGGGGACGGGGAGATTCGCCCGCTGATACGGGTTGCTTCCTCGGAAAACCAGTGCAGGAATGACGCGCCGTATTCGACCTCCGCATACGCTTCGTGGAGCGGTTTACCCATCTCGAGAGTGATGGTGCGCGCGAAGTCGTCTGCCCGCCTGCGGATGAGTTCGAATGCGGTGCGCAAGATTTCGCCGCGTCGACGCGATGGGGTCCGCGCCCATTCCCCTTGCGCGGTGGTGGCGCGTTCGAGAGCGCGGAGTCCGTCTTCGGGCGCGGCGTCGGCGACGTGCGCAATCGCGGCACCGGTGGCGGGATCCTCCACGGAGAAGGTGATACCGGTAGACGAATCGACGAGCTTTCCACCGATCCAGAGTTGGGTCGGGACGCCCGCGGGGAGAGTGTGGGTCATGGCTCCTGCCGAGTTTGTGGAGGCTGAACGCCGCGCCGAGTAGCCGGCACGAAAGGGGCGCCGAGGCCGATTCCGTCGCCCGGGGTGTGGCCCCCATTGTTCAGCGACCACACCCGAGCGAGCGGCGGATTCTAGCTGGTGGCGACTGCCTTGCCGGCCTTGTCCTGGAGGACTTCGAGAGCCCGGATGAGGTATCCGCGGAAGACAGCGTGGTTCTCGCTCATCGGGAAGTGGCCGATCTCCTTCATCTCGATGAACTCGGCGTTCGGGATCTGCGCCGCGGTGCGTGCACTGTCCTCGGGGGTAGTGAGGTAGTCGTAGTCACCGGTCAGCATCACGACCGGGCACCGGTCCCCGTCGATGTCTGCGAGCTTTCCGCGCAGGTCGTGATCGACCGAGTAGAAGTGCAGGTCACCGCGGAAGGACTCGGAGCCCTGGCTGTAGTAGAACCAGGTCTTCCAGCGGT
Source organism: Rhodococcus indonesiensis (assembly GCF_047782815.1). Classification (NCBI taxonomy): domain Bacteria; kingdom Bacillati; phylum Actinomycetota; class Actinomycetes; order Mycobacteriales; family Nocardiaceae; genus Rhodococcus; species Rhodococcus indonesiensis. The sequence goes on from NZ_CP180630.1 coordinate 2,045,274, forward strand.
CGGCCTCCGGCGACTGCGGGGCCATGAGGTCCCACACGCCGCTGGCGCAGACCTGTGCCGCGTTGGCGTGAGGGTGCTGCCACCAGTCGAGGTAGAAGCCGGGCGAGTAGTCGGCACCCTCGACGGGAATGACGCCGGCGAAGCGGTCGGGGTGACGAAGCGCAAGTTGCAGTGCGATGTTCCCACCGAACGATGAGCCCATGAAGATGGGGTTCTCGAGTTCGAGCGCGTCGCACAGTGCCACGATGAAGTGGGCGTAGTGGTCCGCGGAGAGCTTGTACTCCTCGGTCCACCATTCGGTGTTCTCCGGCGGATCCGACTTGCCGTGCCGCGGCAGGTCGTAGGCGATGACACGGTAGTTCTCGGTGATCTCCTCGTCTTCGAGGAGACCGCGCCACTGGTGGTTGTGGCAGCCGGCGGTGTGCTGGCACACGAGGGGTTGCCCGGTGCCGTTCTCGAGGTAGAAGACCTTGTACAGCAGTCCGTCGACGTCCACGTCGACGTAGTGGCCGGTGACCGGGGAAATCTTGCTCATGAGTGTTCCTTACGGCTCGAGGGGGGTGAGAGGATCAGACCGGGACGCCGACGGCGCGCAGAAGCTCGATCTGGCGGGTGATACACCGCAGGTTCTGCATCAGCACCAGAATGTCGCCTTCGAGCTTCATGTCTCGCTGGAAGCTCGCAGCCCAGATGCCGTGGTACATCGGGGCGGGAACCGGGACGCCGAAGTTGCGCCAGGTGTCCGCGCTGGCACGCAGCGCGAACTGGTACGGCACATCCAACGGACCGGGGTCGATCGCGATGTCCACCACGTTGCCGCGGCTCATCTGGATGACGAACGTGTGGTCGGTCATGTCGAGCAGGTACGAGCAGGTGAAGTACTTGCCGTGCGCCTGGATCTCGGGGTCGGTGTTGTTCGCCTGGGTGAACGAGGCAGTCCAGTCGGCCGTGTCGAGGGCACGCGTAGTGACGGTCATATGGGATTCCTTCGATGAGGGAGACAGCGAGGCCGAGTGCGAGCACTCGCTCCGGTGGGCCGGGCCGAATCCGAGGAAGTGCTGCACTCCCGGATGCCGCGTCGGCCATGACAGCCATCACACCCCGTAGCTGCCGGGTGCGTCCAATACCTATCCAGCCCGGATCGATAGGCAACGACTACTGGTCTCCTCCGGAGGCGTTGTCTAACCTCGGTAACATGTACCCCCAGCTCGACCTGCGACTTCTGTCCTATTTCGTGGCAGTTGCCGAAGAGCTGCACTTCGGGCGCGCAGCCGCTCGCCTGCACATCGCTCAACCCTCACTGAGCGTGCAGATCCGCAAGCTCGAGCAGAACCTCGGCGCAGTGCTACTACTGCGCAGCAGCAGACACGTCGAACTGACCCCCGCCGGCCAGATCCTGCTCGACGAAAGCCGCCGGCTACTGGCGAACGCCGAACGAGCAATCAACCTCACCCGCGAGGCCGCCCACGGTATCAGTACCCGCAAATTGGTCATCGGCTTCCAAGGCAACGCAGCTGCCGAGCTCACACCCCACATCCTCAGCACGTTCCAGTCGCTGTATCCGGACATGCAGGTCCAGATGCATTCGCACGATTTCTCCGACCCATATGTCGGGTTGGCCGACGGATCCTCCGATGTAGCCTTCGTCCGGCCCCCGCTGCTGATGCAGGACTGGCTGGGCATGGAAACCCTGTTCGTCGAACCCCGTGTGATGGTCGTGTCAGCCAATCACCCGCTCGCCCAGTTGCCCGAGGTAAGCGTCCAACAGGTCACCAACGAGTTCTTCGTCGCACGCAAAGCACCCGAGAACTGGCGTAACTACTGGCTGGCCACAGAATCACGACAAGGCGAACCCGTCCGGGTCGGCGCAGACGTGGCCACCGTCGACGAATGTTTCGAAGCGATCCTCGCCGAGCGCGGCGTTGCATTCTCGCAAGCATCGACGCAACGCTTCTACAGCAGACCGAGCCTGGCCTTCGTGCCGGTGACCGACATTCCGCCCACAGCGCTGTCCATCGCCTGGCGGACGGACGTCGCGTCGAAGGCCGTACGCGACTTCATCGACACAGCACGTGCTGTGGCCTCACTCCACACCGTGCCCGGAGCGTGGTCCACCCGGCCTCACAACTCGATCACCGATGTCGCTCATCGCACGACAGGCTGACTTTCGCCTGACCCGTCGAGTCAGCGTTCCGCTCACGATGGTGCCTTCTCACCGAACTCACTGCTCGGCATGCGAGACCTGACCACCGCTGTCTCCACCGGTCCGCGTCTTCGATGCTCCCGCCGCCGGATTCGCCGAGTGCAACTATCCCGCCTCGCTCGTCTCCTCCATGCGTTGCCGCTGCCGGACCCCGTACGCCGCCTCTCTGACGGCGGCGTCGTCCTCGAGACCCGACCCAAGGGTCACAGTTTCACGCAGGACGACAACAGATCTCAATATGGGATCGTTTCCACGGGAGGAAATCCAATTAGAGCATGTCTCATGTGGAGAGCTTCTTGAAGCAGGTGAGCGCCGCGGCGAGTTGCAGGAAGCCGGTGAAGTGCTCGGCGTGGCGTTCGTAGCGGATTGTGAGCCTGCGGTAGCCGGTGAGCCAGGCGAGGGTGCGTTCGATCTTCCATCGGTGCCGGCCGAGGCGGTCGTTGCGTTCGATGCCGCGACGAGCGATCCGCGGGACGATCCGGCGCTCCCGCAACCAGCAACGGTGAGCGGCGGAGTCGTAACCTTTGTCGGCGCGCAGGCGACCCGGTTTGCGTCGTCGCGGCCCACGACGGGACCTGACCGCGGGAATGGCCTCGACCAGCGGCCGCAGCATGGTGCTGTCGTGGGTGTTCGCTGCAGAGACGCCGACAACCAGCGGAATTCCCTCGGCCTCGGACAGGACGTGGATCTTCGATCCTTTCTTGCCGCGATCGACCGGGCTGGGCCCGGTCAAAGATCCCCCCTTTTCGCCCGGACACTCGCGGCGTCCAGGATCGCTGCCGACCAGTCCAGCTCACCCGAGCCGCCGAGTCGATCGAGCACCTCGCGGTGCAGTTTCTCGAACACCCCCGCGCGTACCCAGGCCGTGAAGCGGCGATGCGCGGTCGGGACGCTGACCCCGAACGACGGCGGCAGGTGCCGCCAGGCGCAGCCGCTGGTCAATACGAACACGATTGCGGTGAACACCGCCCGGTCGTCGACCGGCGCACTGCCACCACCCTGCGGTCGGGGGGCGAAGGCCGGAATCAGCGGTTCGGCGATCTCCCACAACGCATCCGGCACCAACCGGATAGACAACTCGTCAACCACGAACTACATCATGCATCACAACCCACTTCATCCACGTGAGACACGCTCTTAGTCCGCGATCGTGACCAGCACCTGCTCGGCGGCGTTGCGATGGCCGTCCGCGTTGGGGTGCAGCGGGGCCGCCGGCTGGGACGGGAACAGGCCCTCGGTCCAGCGTTGCGCTGCCGGCTGGCACGCATCGTGCCCCACCGTGGACTCGCGCAGGTCGACGTAGTCGACACCCGCCGCGTCGGCCTGCTGCTGCATCACGGCATTGAGCCGGTCGATCTTCGCCTGCAGATACGTCGCGTCGTCCGGCAGGATCGGCTGGTCGGGATAGCAGCCGCCGTCCCGGATCCCGGTCGGGTAGCCGACCAGCAGGATGCGCGCCCGTGGGGCACGGTCGTGGATCTCGCGCACGATCGCGCCGTAGGTCGGGGCGAAGTCGTCGATCGCGCGATCCACGAGATCGACGCCGCCGCGGACGTTCGCGGTCGCGCACAGGGGCCCGGCCGGTGCCGCGGCCCTCCCGGACGAGCGGTCGAGCGCGAGACACGACCCGGCCAGGGCGACCAGACCGATGTCGTTGCCACCGATCCCGACGGTGACCAGCTCGGTGTCCGGGGTGAGCGCCTCGTACTGCGCGGCGACGGTGGCGCCCGACGAAACGACCTGGGGTCCGGCCAGATTCGCTGTCGTCGCCGAACTGCACGACACGTCGCGGAAGTCGTCGACGCCGAGCGTCTCGGCCACGGCGTGGGGATAGTTGCTGCCCGAGCGCGCGCACGCGGGGTCCACCTGGGGCGGAATCATCGGGCCTGCGGTGAACGAATCCCCCAGGGCCACATAGGAACTGTAGGCGGGGGCGGGATCGGACTCGGCCCCGGACCCGGCCGACGGCCCGGTGCCGGTACAGGCCGTGGCGGCCAGCACGGAGAGGGCGGCGGCCGCGACCACGCCGATCCGGCGGTGCGCTGTCGCGGTCACGGCCCCTCCTGCCGACATCCGCTCACGGCCGGTCGTCGATCCGGGCGAGGATCGTCTTCGCCAGCGCGTCCGGTGCCTCCTCCGGAATCCAGTGGCTGACGTCGTCGAGAACGACGAATTCGTACGGCGCGTCGACGAACTCGCCGCAGCGCTCGGCGCCCGCCCGGCCGAGTGCCGAATCGGCTGTGCTCCACACGTAGGTGGTGGGTACTCGCACCGGCGCGAGTTCGGAGAATTCGCGGGTCATCGCGCGGTACCAGTTGAGCGCGGCAGTCAGGGCGCCGGGCTCGGACAGCACGCGCACGTACTCGTCGATCGACTCGCGGCTGACCCGGTCGCCGTACATCGCGCGCAGCCGACGAGCATCGTCCTCGAGCAGGACGTGCTCGGCCTTTCCCTCCTGCCGGAGCAGCTTGATGTAGGCGGCGCGGGCCTGCTGATCGGCATCCTCGCGCAGCGCCCAGCCGTAGGCCGCGAGGTGCGGCACCGACACCGCGGTCAGGGTGCTGATGCGGTCGGGGTGGCGCGCCGCGACCTGCCAGGCCACGGCCGCCCCCCAGTCGTGCCCCACCAGGTGCACCCGGTCGAGCCCGGTCGCGTCGAGCAGTCCGATGACGTCGCCGACCAGCAGGTCGATGGTGTAGGCGGCCACGCCGTCCGGGCGGGCGCCGGGGGAGTACCCCCGCTGGTCGGGCACGAGTACCCGCAGTCCCGCCTCCGCGAGCCGTGGGGCGACGGACTCCCAGCTGCGGGCGGTTTCCGGGAAGCCGTGCAGCAGCACGACCGGCGTGCCGTCGACGGGCCCGGCGGTGTGGACGTCGAAGGTGAGGTCTCCGAGGGTGACGCGAGTGGTCTCGAGCATGGCGCCCACCGTACGGCCTGTCGTCAGCGGTGGGTAGGTTTCCAGGCCCCCATGCCGAGGACGATGAGCCGCATCTGCTTCTCCGCGCGCGCCAGGACCTCGGCTTCCGCCGGTCCGCCGGGCCGGTCCACGTCGAGCAGTTCGAGCACCACCTCGAGCATGGCGGTGACCAGGAGGTCGGCCGCCATCTCGAGGTCGTCGACATCCCACTCCGCCATGCCGGGCATGCGGGAGAGGTCGACGGACAGTTCGCTGGTGATCAGCCGCAATTCGACGGTGACGGTGCGCGCGACGGCCGGCTGGCCGCCGTGGCGTTCGCGGGCGAGGAAACGAAACGCCTGTTCGTGGGCGCGGACCTGCCGCACCAGGGTCTCGAGCGATGTCCGCGCCGAGGACGGGCTGCGCGTGCGCCGGGCCTCGCGCAGCAGCCGGCGGAGCATGCGCATGGTGTCGGCGGCGAGCGCGACACCGAGTTCTTCCATCGAGTCGAAGTGACGGTAGAACGCCGTCGGCACGATTCCGGCCCGCCGGGCCACCTCGCGCAGGCTCACCGTGGCGAAGCTGCGATCGGCCGAGAGTTCGAGCGCCGCGTCGAGCAGGGCCTGGCGGGTGCGCTCCTTGCGCGCAGCCCGCGTCGCGGGTTCGGGAACGGGGGCTGCGGACACGGATCCGAGTCTAGGCAGTGCGGTGAACCGGCGGCCGAGGACGGGGGTGACGGCGGCCACATCGACGTTGACAGCGGACCGGGCCGCCCTGGCACACTGAGTTCAGTGCACGTTTGTACACTGAAATTGGATTCTCGCTCGAGAGGAGCGACGCCATGACACTGCTTCACCGCGCCCGACGCGCCGCGGGGCCGGACATCGGCCGAAAAGTCCTGCTCGAGGCGCTGCGCGTGCTCTCTGCGCCGCATCACCCGGACCGGTACCTCGAACTGGCCGATCCTCTCCTGGCTGTGCAGCGCACCCGGGCCCGGATCACGCACGTTGACCGAACCGTCCCCGGGTCGGTGACGCTCGAGTTGCGTCCGGCCCGGCCCCTCGAATTCCGGGCCGGCCAGCACCTGCAACTCGGTGTGGTGGTGGACGGCGTGCGGCACAGCCGCACCTACTCGCCGGTGAGTTCCCAGCATCGCGCCGACGGGCACATCCAGCTCACCGTCGGAGTGCGGCCGGGCGGTGTCGTCTCACGGCACCTGCACGAGCACGCCGCCGCGGGCGACGTCGTCGATCTCGCGGCCGCCGCGGGCGAATTCTGCCTGCCGGCGCGGCGACCGGAACGGCTCGTGCTCGTCAGCGGCGGCAGTGGCATTACTCCGGTGCTGTCGATGCTGCGCACCCTCGCCGACGAGGGTTACTCCGGGACCGTCGCCTTTCTGCACTACGCGCCCACTGCCGCGCACGTGCCGCACCGCGAGTCCATCGAATCCCTGGCCGGCACCCACCCCGGCATCGACGTGACCTTCGCCTACACCCGGGCGGCGGACGGTGCCGTGCGGGGTCACTTCGAGCGGGGCCATCTCGAGCGGGTCGCACCCTGGTTCGCCGGCGCGCCCGCCTACGTCTGTGGCCCGGTCGGCCTCGTCGACGGCGTGCGGGCCGTCTACGGCGACGCCGACGCCGCGCATCTGCTGCACACCGAGCAGTTCACCCCGCCCGTCGTGGTCCGCGACGACGACGCGACCGGCACCGTGACCTTCGCCGCCTCCGGGATCCACGCCGACAACAGCGGCGTCACCGCGCTCGAACAGGCCGAGGCGGCCGGACTCACCCCCGAGCACGGCTGCCGCATGGGAATCTGCCACTCCTGCACGGTGACCCGGCTGTCCGGCTGCACCCGCGACGTGCGCACCGGCGAGACCGACGACGAGCCCGGCGCCGAGGTGCAGATCTGCGTCAACGTCCCCCTCGGCGACGCGGCCTTCGACCTCTGACCCAATCGAAACACTTGGAGGACAGCATGTTCGGTTTGTCCCTTCCCCTTCCCGCCTTCCTGGCCGGCCGTCGCGAACCCGACCCGTCACCGGTCGTGCTGCGCCGCGAGCAGGTCGAGGAGATCGGCCGTGAACTCGACGCGCTGCGCGAACGCACCGTCGCCTCGCTCGGCGCGGCCGACCGTGAGTACATCTACCGCATCGTCGGGACGCAGCGCCGCTTCGAGATCGCCGGTCGCGCACTGCTGTTCGTGGGATTCCTGCCGCCGGCCTGGGTGGCGGGGGTGGCCGCCCTGAGCGTGTCGAAGATCCTCGACAACATGGAGATCGGCCACAATGTGATGCACGGCCAGTACGACTGGATGCGGGAACCGGAACTGAACTCCCGCAACTTCGAGTGGGACACCGTATGTCCCGCCGACCAGTGGCGGCACTCGCACAACTTCCTGCACCACACCTATACCAACATCCTCGGCATGGACCGCGACGTCGGCTACGGCATCCTGCGGATGGACCCGGCGCAGCGCTGGCACCCGTACTACCTCGGCAATCCCGTCTACGCGACGGCGCTGATGCTGTTGTTCGAGTGGGGCGTGATGCTGCACGACGCCGAGGTCGAGAACGTGGTCGCCGGTAAACGCAGCTGGCGCGACGTGATCCCGCTCGCCCGGGGCTGGTGGCGCAAGGCGCGGGGCCAGGTGATCAAGGACTATGTCGCCTTCCCGCTGCTGTCCGGGCCGATGTTCGTGCCGACGCTGCTCGGCAACGCTGCCGCCAACCTCGTCCGCAACGTGTGGGCCTTCTCCATCATCTTCTGCGGGCACTTCCCGTCGGGAGTGCAGTCCTTCACCGAGGAGGAGACCGCGCACGAGACGCGCGGCGAGTGGTATGTGCGCCAGTTGCTCGGCAGCGCGAACATCACCGGCACCCCGCTGTTCCACATCATGTCCGGCAACCTCTCGCACCAGATCGAGCACCACCTTTTCCCGGACTTGCCGGCGCACCGATACCCGGAGCTGGCACCCCAGGTGCGGGAGCTGTGCGAGCGGCACGGCCTGCCCTACAACACCGGCGGTCTGCTCGCCCAGGTCGGCTCGGTGTGGCGCAAGATCGTGAAGCTTGCCCTGCCGCCGAGCTGGGTCACGGAGGAACCAACGACGTCGGTGCTCATCGAGCGCAGCGTTCCGGTCGCGGGTACCCTCGCCCACGACAGCGCCTGAAGGGGGTACCGCCATGGTGGGTAGGTTCGAACGCAACAAGGACACGCTTCAGGAACTGACCGAGTCCGCGGCGACGCACGTCGGCAACATCGCGGGCATCATCACCGGTGCGGTCCGCGAGGTCACCCGGGAGATCGGGGACTGGATCAGCGACGGCATCGAGATGCGCGAAGCCGCCCGCAAGGCCGGAGCCGACGACGAGCGCAGCGCGGGTCCGTCGTCGTCCGAGCCGTCCGGCGGGCAGGTGTAAGTATCTCGGGCCGATCCGAGAACGCAGACACGGCGAGGGGCGGGCACCGGAATCCGGGTGCCCGCCCCTCGCCGTCGGCGTGGGTTCGGATCAGATGACGCCGAGTGCGAACATCGCGTCGGCCACCTTCACGAAGCCGGCGATGTTGGCGCCGTGGACGTAGTCGCCGGGCTTGCCGTACTCGGCGGCGGTGTCCACGCAGTTCTGGTGGATGTCGCGCATGATGCCGGCGAGGCGCTCGTCGGTGTAGTCGAAGTGCCACGAGTCGCGGGAGGCGTTCTGCTGCATCTCGAGGGCGGAGGTCGCCACGCCACCGGCGTTGGCGGCCTTGCCTGGGGCGAAGGCGACGCCCGCCTCGCGGAACACCGCGATGCCACCGGGGGTGGTGGGCATGTTCGCGCCCTCGGCGACGACGCGCACGCCGTTGTTCACCAGGGTCTTCGCGGCGGTCTCGTCCAGCTCGTTCTGGGTGGCGCAGGGGATCGCGACGTCGCAGGGCACGTCCCAGATCGAACCACCGGGGAAGTACTGCGCGTCGGGACGCTCGTCGACGTACTCGCTGATGCGGGCGCGACGGACTTCCTTGATGTCCTTGAGCAGCTCGAGGTCGATGCCGTTCTGGTCGACGATGTAGCCGGAGGAGTCGGAGCAGGCAATGGCGATGCCGCCGAGCTGGTGCACCTTCTGGATCGCGTAGATCGCCACGTTGCCCGACCCGGACACGACGACCTTGCGGCCCTCGAGCGAGGAGTTCACGGACTTGGCCATCTCCGCCACGAAGTAGGCGACGCCGTAGCCGGTCGCCTCCTTGCGCACCTGCGAACCGCCCCAGGTCAGGCCCTTGCCGGTGAGCACGCCCGACTCGTAGGAGTTGGTCAGGCGCTTGTACTGGCCGAACAGGTAGCCGATCTCGCGTCCACCGACACCGATGTCGCCGGCCGGGACGTCGGTGTACTCGCCGACGTGGCGGTGCAGCTCGGTCATGAAGGACTGGCAGAAGCGCATGATCTCCTGCTCCGACCGTCCCTTGGGGTCGAAGTCCGAGCCGCCCTTGCCGCCGCCGATGGGCAGGCCGGTGAGGGCGTTCTTGAAGATCTGCTCGAACCCGAGGAACTTCACGATGCCGAGGTTGACGCTCGGGTGGAAGCGCAGGCCGCCCTTGTATGGACCGAGCACGCTGTTGTACTGCACCCGGAAGCCGCGGTTGACGTGCACGTTGCCCTGGTCGTCGGTCCACGGCACCCGGAAGATGATCTGCCGCTCGGGTTCGGTGAGTCGCTCGATGAGTCCGGACTCGAAGTACCGGGGGTGGCGCTCGAGAACGACGTGCAGGGACTCGAACACCTCGGCGGCTGCCTGATGGAACTCGGGTTCACCGGCGTTACGCGCCTTCACCTGTTCGTAGATCTCTGCAATGCGGTCCGCGGTCGACACGCTCACCTACCTGACTGTGAGGAGACTGTTACATGGCGTTAACACGTTGATTCTAGGCGCAGGCACGAGACGTCCCGTCGAGGGGTGGCGACCACCCCCACACACGCGGCGTCTGCCCGGTGCGGCGGGGGAGGCGGCTACGCCGGTTCCGGGAGGGTGGCTTCCGGACCCGGGTTGCCGCCGAGCGCGGCGACGAGGCGTTCCCGGGCGCGCCCGAGGTGGCGGGTGATCGCCTCGACGGCCGCCTCGCCGTCGCCGGCCAGGACGGCGTCGAGGATCTGCTGGTGTTCGGCGGCGATGCTCGCGGTGGTGAGCAGCTGCTTGCCCTGGACCTGCACCATGCACAGCCGGACCTCGGAGACGAGCGAGCCGAACATGCGGCTGGTGCGCGGGCTGCCCAGTGCGTCCACCAGGGCGGTGTGGAAGCGCATGTCGGGTTCGACGACGGTGAGTGGGTCCGCCTCGGTCATGGCGGCGATCTCGGCATTGGCAGCCGCCGCCGCCGGCGGCGCCGTGCGGGTCTCGGCCAGCGCTCGCAGCACCACGGATTCCAGGTGGGCGCGGGTGCGGTAGATGTCGCGTACGTCCTCGGGACCCAGGTGGGGCACGCGGGCGGTCTTGTGGGCACTGCGCTGCAGCAGGCCCTCGCCCACGAGCTTCTCGATGGCCGCCTTGGCGGTCGGCCTGGCGACTTCGTAGGCGCGGGACACCTCGGCCTCGGTGAGCGCATCCTCGTGTGTCAGCTCACCGGCGAAGACCCGCCGGCGGAGCTCGAGGGCGAGGGCGTCGACGATCGACAGGGCTTCGACGCGTCCGGCCAACGCTCCGCTCCTTCCGGCTCTCCGCGCACCCGCACGGACCTGCACGAACACCTGCATTCTCGCACGACGCCGCACATGCACCCTTGACAGGTATGTGTACTTGTCTGACAATTTCTCCCGATCGGTGACAGGCATCACAACGAGAGGGCGTCCATGTACCAACAGACACTCGACCCGATCGGCGGTTCCCTCGCCTGGTCGGCCGTGGTCGCGGCGATTCCGCTGGCCGCGATGTTCGTCATGCTCGGCGTCTTCCGGTGGAAAGCGCATCGTGCGGCTCTCGTCGGCCTGGCGCTCGCCGTGCTCGTCGCCGTCGTCGGGTGGGGGATGCCGCTCGGCCAGGCGGCTGCCGCCACCGCCGAGGGCGCCTTCTACGGCCTGTTTCCCATCCTGTGGATCTTGATCAACGCCCTCTTCGTCTACCGGCTCACGGTGGTCACCGGCTGGTTCGAGGAGCTCGGCCGGGTCGTCCGGTCCGTCTCCGACGACCAGCGCATCCTGGCCATCCTCATCGCCTTCTGCTTCGGCGCGCTGCTCGAGTCGCTCGCCGGATTCGGCGCACCCGTCGCGATCTCCGCGGCGATGCTCCTGGCTGCTGGTATGGCACCGCTGAAGGCCGCGTGCACGTCCCTGCTGGCGAACACCGCTCCGGTGGCCTTCGGCGCGATGGGCGCCCCCATCCTCGCGCTCGCCGGGGTCACCGGCCTGCCGCTCGACGACCTGTCCGCGATGGCCGGCCGGCAGACACCCTTCGTCGCGGCCGTCGTGCCGATGGTGATGGTGTTCCTCGTCGACGGGCGCCGCGGAGTTCGGCAGACCTGGCCCGTCGCCGTCGTCGCGGGACTGACCTTCGGCCTCGCCCAGTTCGTCACCGCCAACTACCTCACCGTCGAACTCACCGACGTCGTCGCCGCGATCGTCACGGTCGGCGCGGTACTGGGCATGCTGAAGGTGTGGCAGCCGGGCGAGCGCCTGGTCGCCACGCCCGACTCCGCCCTCGCCGCACCGGTCGGCGCCGGAACGGGTGTCGGCATCGCCGCCCCGCCGTCGCGTTTCGACGTATACAGCCGGACCCGGCGCACCTTGCTGGCCCTCGCCCCGTACCTGACGATCATCGCGATCTTCACCGCGGCTCAGATCCCGGTCGTCAAGGCGTGGCTCGGCGAGATCGGCACCGTGTCGTTCCGCTGGCCCGGCCTCGACATCGTCGATGTCGACGGCACACCGCTGGCCGCGCAGACGTTCAAGCTCGACCACCTGAAGGCCACCGGCACCCTGCTGCTGCTCGCCGGAGCCTTCACGGCCGCGATGTACGGAATCGGGGTGCGCCGCGCCGTCCGCGCCTACGTCGACACGCTCGTGCAGCTGCGCTGGACCGTCGTCACCGTCACCTCGGTGCTCGCGCTGGCCTTCGTGATGAACCTGTCCGGTCAGACCGCCGGCCTCGGCATGGCACTCGCGTCCGCGGGCGGTGTGTTCGCCCTGGTCTCGCCGTTGATCGGCTGGATCGGTGTGGCCGTCACCGGCTCCGACACGTCGTCGAACTCGCTGTTCGGTGTCATGCAGGCGACCGCGGCGCAGCAGGCCGGTCTCGACCCGGTGCTCATGGCGTCGGCCAACTCGTCCGCGGGGGTGCTCGGCAAGATGCTCTCGCCGCAGAACCTCTCGGTCGCGGTCGCCGCAGTCGGCCTGGCCGGGGCGGAGGGCGTCGTCCTGCGCCGCCTGATCGGCTGGAGCCTCGGGTTGCTCGTGTTCCTCACCGTCGTCATCTATCTACAGTCCACCCCCGTTCTCGATTGGATGGTTCCGTGAATCCCGGCGCTGTAACCCTTGTCCCCGACACCGAGTCGGCCGTTGCCGCACTCGTCGACGTTCTCGGTGACGCCGTCGTCACCGACCCGGACCGGATGCTCGCCTACCGGCGCGACCAGTCGCTGCTCACGCCCGCCGGAATGCCGCTCGCCCTGGTGCGGGCGCGGGACACCGACGACGTCGTCGCCACCCTGACCGTCGCGCACCGGCACGGCATTCCCGTCGTCACCCGCGGTGCGGGCACCGGTCTCGCGGGCGCGGCCAACGCCCTCGACGGCGGCATCGTGCTCAGCGTCGAGAAGATGAACGCCATCCTCGAGATCGACCCTGAATCACGCACGGCTACAGTGCAACCCGGGGTGATCAACGGTGATCTCGCCGCGGCGGCGGCGGAGCAGGGGCTGTGGTACGTGCCGGACCCCGGCAGCCGCGCCGTCTCCACCATCGGCGGCAACCTCGCCACCAACGCCGGCGGCACCTGCTGCGCGAAGTACGGCGTCACGGCCGACCATGTCGCCCGCATCAAGGCGGTGCTCGCCGACGGGCAGATCATCCACACCGGTGCCACCACCCGGAAGAACGTGGCGGGACTGAACCTCACGCAACTGCTCGTCGGCTCCGAGGGCACCCTCGCCGTCATCGTCGAGGCCACGGTGCGGCTGCGCGCCGCCGCAACCGCGGCGGCCACGGTGGTCGCGAGCTTCCCGGACACCGCGCAGGCCGTCGCCGCGGTCCTGGCGATCCGCGAGCAGGCCGAACCGTGCCTCGTCGAGCTGATGGACCGGACCACCATCGCCGCCGTCGAGGACATGACGCACATGGGGCTCGACCAGACGGCCGGCGCGCTGCTGCTCGTCCAGTGCGACGGGCGCGACGCCGCCGCCGAAGCCGAGGTGTGCGCACTGGCCTGCACCGCGGCGGGCGCGACGGAGGTGTACGACACCGCCGACCCGGTCGAGGGGGAGGAGTTCATGGCTGCTCGGCGGGTGGCGCTCACCGCGCTCGAGCGGTGCGGCAGCACCCTCCTCGACGACCTGGCTGTCCCCGTGCCCCGGCTGCCCGAGATGCTCGCGGCCGTCGAGACGATCGCCGCGCGGCACGACCTGCTCATCGGCACGTTCGGGCACGCGGCGGACGGGAACCTGCACCCCACCATCGTGTTCGACGCCGCCGACGAGTCCGTCGCGCGACGCGCCCGGCAGGCGTTCGACGAGATGGTCGCCGAATGCCTGGCGCTCGGCGGGTCGATCAGCGGAGAGCACGGCATCGGGGTGCTCAAGCAGCCGTACCTGGAAACGCAGGTCGGCACCGTCGAACGTGCCCTCATGCACCGCATCAAGGCGGCGTTCGACCCGACCGGGATTCTCAACCCGGGACGCGGGATCTGACGACCCCGTTTCCTGCCGGCGAAGCCTGGGGGTCAGATACCGACGAAGTTCATCACTCGGGACACGGTCGTCGCGGTACCGGTCAGAGCGACCGCAGTCACCATCACCGCAGCGGCACCCGTCGAGACCGCGGCGCCGAGCGCGCCCCCCAGATTCGAGCGCCATCGGGACGTCGCGAGGGCGGCCTCCGCGGACGATATTCCCAGTGGGACAGCGTCGGGGCCGACGGTGGGCAATCGGAGCGAATCGGAGGTGGCCGGCTCGCGAATCGAATCGTCGGTGTCCACTATGTAACCTTTCGGTACTTCGGTGATTTCACCTCACGCCTCGAGGTATGAATCCGTTGTAGTCGAACAGGTTTCCGTGTGCCACCAGGACGAGTGTCCAATGCCCGACCGCCTCGGCTGGACCGTGCCGGTAACGTCGATGCGGAGCAGTCCGACCCGAACCGAGACGAGGTAGGGGGGCGTCATGACTGTCACGCCGGCCCTCGAGGCTCCGTGGCGGGAGCGGGTGCGCACGTGGGTCGAGCCGATCTTCCTCGCCGTGACCCTCACCGCGCTGGTGGCCGGCATCGTCGCCACGCTGTTCGATGCGGACGACGTCGCCGACGCGTGCTGGATCGCCGGCACCGTCGTCGCGATCCTGCCCGCCGTCTGGTGGGTGATCGACGCGCTGCGGCGCGGGCGCGTCGGGGTGGACCTGATCGCGGTGCTGTCCCTGGTCGGCACCCTGCTCGTCGGCGAATACGTCGCCGGGGCGCTCATCGGCGTGATGCTCGCGTCCGGGCAGGCCCTCGACGCTGCCGCGGAACGTCGCGCCACCAAGGACTTGCGCGCCCTGCTCGAGCACGCGCCGCACACCGCCCGTCGCCGCGTCGGCGACGAGGTAGAGGTCGTGCCGCTCGGCGACGTGGTGCCCGGAGACACCCTGGTCGTCGGACCGGGCGAGGTGGTGCCGGTCGACGGCTGGGTCACCTCCGAGCTGGCGGTGCTCGACGAGTCGGTCCTCACCGGCGAGCCGATGCACGTGCAGCGTCGCACCGGGGAGGCCGTGCGCAGCGGCGTCGTCGCCGCCGGCGGCGCCTTCGAACTCCACGCCCGCGCCACCGCCGAGGACAGTACCTACGCCGGGATCGTGCGTCTGGCCCGCGAGGCCGCCGCCGAGAGCGCGCCGGTGGTGCGGATCGCCGACCGGGTCGCCGCGTGGTTCCTGCCGCTGTCGCTGACGGTGGCGGGGCTCGCGTGGCTGATCAGCGGCTCGGCCACCCGCGCCGTCGCCGTGCTGGTGGTGGCGACCCCGTGCCCACTTCTGCTCGCCGCGCCCGTCGCGATCGTCTCCGGTCTCTCCCGCGCTTCGCGTCTGGGGGTGGTGATCCGCAGTGGCGGCGCACTCGAGAACCTCGGGCACGCGACCACCCTGGTGATGGACAAGACGGGAACGCTCACCAGTGGCCGGCCCGCCGGCACCGACATCGTCACCGCACCCGGCGGCGACGGCACCGAGGTGCTGCGCCTGGCGGCGTCCGCCGATCAGCTGTCCCCGCACGTGCTCGCCGAGGCGATCGTGCAGGAGGCGAAGATGCGCGGGCTGCCCCTGTCGCTGCCCACCGACGTCGCCGAGCAGGCCGGTACCGGCGTGGCCGCGACCGTCGACGGCCGCCGCGTCACCGTCGGCAGCCTGGTCCTGCCCGACGACGCGCCGGGCTGGGCGCGGGCGGTGCTCAGCCGCGCCGCCCTCGACGGCGCCGTCGTCGCCTGGGTCACCGTCGACGGCGATCTGGCCGGCGCCCTGCTGCTCGTGGACCCCCTGCGCCGCGACGCCGCGCGCACCCTGCGGCGGCTGCGCGCGGCCGGCCTGGACCGCCTGGTCATGCTCACCGGCGACCGTCGCGAACCGGCCGAGGAGATCGGTTCCGTCCTCGGCCTCGACGGCGTGTACGCCGAGCAGACCCCGGCCGACAAGGTGAACGGCGTCCGTGCCGAGCGGGAGGCGGCGGTCACGGTGATGGTCGGCGACGGCGTCAACGACGCACCGGCCCTCGCCGCGGC
This sequence comes from Rhodococcus indonesiensis, assembly GCF_047782815.1. Taxonomy (NCBI): domain Bacteria; kingdom Bacillati; phylum Actinomycetota; class Actinomycetes; order Mycobacteriales; family Nocardiaceae; genus Rhodococcus; species Rhodococcus indonesiensis. Next base: position 2,061,303 of record NZ_CP180630.1, read on the forward strand.
GACCGTCGGAGTCGCGATGGGTGCCCGCGGATCCACGGCGAGCTCGGAGGCGGCGGACATCGTGCTCACCACCGACCGGCTCGACCGGCTCGCCGACGCCATGGAGATCGCCCGCCGCTCCCGGCGCATCGCCGTGCAGAGCGCGGTCGTCGGCATGAGCCTGTCGCTGGTCGCCATGGGATTCGCCGCGTTCGGATACCTGCCCCCCGCGGTGGGTGCGCTGCTGCAGGAGGGCATCGACGTCGCGGTCATCCTCAACGCGCTGCGCGCCCTACGCGGCGACCGGGACCGGGAGCTGGCGCTGCCCGACGACACCGAGGCGATGCTGCACCGGTTCTCGGCCGAACACGACGTCCTGCGCGACGACCTGTCGCTCCTGCGCGACACCGCCCAGCTGCTCGCCTCCGGTGATCTGCCCGCCGCTCACACCGCGCTGCGCCGCACCGACACGTTCCTGTTCGACACGCTGCTGCCGCACGAACGGGCCGAGGACACCGAGCTGTACCCGGCGCTCGCGGTCCCGCTCGGCAGTGGGGAGGCGACCGCGACGATGAGCCGGATGCACGCCGAGATCGACCGCCTCAGCCGCCGCATGCGTACACATCTGGCGCAGGCCGACGCCGCCGGCGGGCTGAGCCCGGACCAGTGCGACGACCTGCTCGCCTGCCTGTACGGGCTGCACGCGCTGCTGCGGCTGCACTTCGTGCAGGAAGAGGAGAACTACTTCACCCTCGCCCCCGAGGCCGAACGGCCGGACGACTCGGTCTGACCGGCGCGGGCGGCCGGTTGCGGCGGCTCACACCCGGTTCCGCCGGTGCGATGTCTGCGCGGGGACTTCCGGTCGGCGCCGAGCCTCGGCCGCGATCATCGACAGAATCGGCCGGGCCATGGCCCGCACGAACGGTCCGACCGCCGTCCAGTATCGGCGGAAGAGTCTGCGGGCGCGTTCGTCGGTGCCGTGCACCCGGATCTCGGTGAGCAGGACGCAGGTCCGCGCGTCATACGGTAGGACGGTGAAACTCCATGTGCCGAACCCGCATTCGGGAACCGAGATACTCGACAGGGGCGCCCCGGGATCCCAGTCGACGCGGCCGTAGTCCGGCTCCCACCATCGGCCGACGAAGCCGAGCACGAGTTCGCGCCCCGGTTCCTCGGCGATGACCTCGAAACCGCCCTGCGGACCGATCAGGTCCGCAAGGCGGACCGAGCGGTGCGCCCGCACCTCCCGGCGCCGTGGTGTGCGCAGGGCGTCGACGGCGAGCCGGGCCAGATTGGGGGCGACGATCACCGGGGACCGCATGAAGTCGACGCGCCGGATCGCGGCGAAGGTGTCCGGAGCCGGGGCGTCGACCACCCGCGCGCGTACGACCCGCTGTTCGAAGACCGGCAGCTGCCGTTCGGTCGCCGGAGGTTCACCGTGCGGCATCGGTGCTCCCGGCGATCTGCGCTGCGCGGTTCGCCGACAGTTGCCGGACCATCACCCAGCGAGCGACGAGGTAGCCGAGGACACCGCCGTAGACGGCCTTCAGCACCAGGAACCACCCCGTCGACAGCCCGGACACACCGAGGAGGTGCAGCACCCAGATCGCGAGCACGGAGACAACCGCGGCCGCGGCCCCGAGCGACAAGCCGAGAGCGGACGCACCGGATGGCAACCGTGCCAGCCACCGACCGGGCTGCGGACCGTCGACCGCGTCGAGTCCTGCGCGCACCGCCCGGCGTACCCCGGCGGCGGAGAACCCGGCGACGAGCACCGAATAATCCACGGTCCATCCTCCCCATCCCGGCCCGCGGGAGCCGGCTCGTTCTCATCGTGAACCGCGGAACCGTGCTCGTTCCAGGGCCATTGGTCCCGAGAGGTCGGCGCCGACGGGACTCGGCGTCCTATCCTCGGAGATGTCGTCCGCCGCACCAGGAGGAGAGTCGTGTATCTGCTGGCAGGTGCAGTCGCGCTCGTCGCCGCGGTGCTGCTGCTCGATCAGCTCGGGTTGTGGGCGGAGCGGCGAGGCTGGGTCTACTGGCGCAAGAGGCGACCTCCGCTGGACGGGGGCGGTGCCGCGGGCGTGTTCGGGGAGATGCAGACACTGTTCTCGCCCTCGCACCGGCACGTGATCGACGAGGGCCGTTCCAAGCAGATGGCGCGGTCGGACACGGCCACCGGGGAAACCGAACGGATGACCCTCGACCTGCACGCGGGAATTGTGGCGATCGACGTTCGCAGTCGCGCGCCGCAGGACGGTCCGTCGTCGCACTAGCTCAGGCGAACCGTGCCTCCCGGCTGCAGGTGCGCGACGTGGCCGCGGCATTCGATCTCGATCGGCGCCTGGTTCCCGGGGCCCGCGCTCACCTGTACCTCTCTGCCCTTGATGCGCAGGCGAAGTCGGTAGCCCCGATAGAAGATGGGGAACTCCAGGGCGCCCAGCGGCTCGGGCCACTGCGGGGAGAACAGGAGCCGGCCACCTCGGGTCTCGAGGCCGGGCACGCACCGCTGCAGGAAGTCGACGCTGCCGGCCATGGCAGCGAGATGGATGCCTTCCATGGTGGTGCCGCCCTGGATGTCGGCGATATCGGACTTCAGTGCCTGGTAGAAGTAGTCCACGGCCTCGTCCCGGTGGGCTCGGGCCAGCACCCAGGAATGGACCACCCCGCTCAGGGTGGAGCCGTGCGAGGTTCGCGCCATGTAGTAGTCGATGGTCCGCGGGATGTCCTCGGTCGGGAACCGGTAGCCGAGCCGTCCCAGCAGTTCCTGCAGTTCGTCGGAGGACAGCAGATAGAACAGCATCAGCACGTCGGCCTGCTTCGACGCCCGGTAGCGGTTGACGTCGTCGCCTTCGGCCTCGAGGATCCGGTCGAGTCGCTGGATGTCGCCGCAGCGCCGCCGGTAGCCGTCCCAGTCCAGCTCGGCCAGCTCTTCGTACCCCTCGAACTGGCTGAGGACACGGTCGTGGAACGGGACGAACATCTTGTGCGTGATGTCTTCCCAGCGTGTCGTCTCCTGCGCGTGCAGCCCCAGCGCCTGGGTCAGATACGAGCGGATCTGCAGCGGGAGCAGTTCGAGTGTCTCGAGGGCCCGCAGGATCACCCAGACCGACATGACATTGGTGTACGCGTTGTTGTCGATCCCGTCGTACGGTGCGTCGGGGTAGCCGGAATGGAACTCGTCGGGGCCGATGACTCCCCGGATGCTGTACCGGCCGCGATCCTCGTCGTAGGAGGCGAGATCGGCGTAGAAGCGGGCGATCTCGACGAGCATCTCGGCGCCGTACTCGATCAGGAACTCCAGGTCGCCGGTGACCTGGTAGTACTGCCACACGTTGTAGGCGATCGCGATGCCGATGTGGTGCTGGCGCCGGCTCGGATCCGGGTTCCACCGTCCGGATCTGGGATTGAGGTGGAGCTGCGGGCTCTCCTCCCGGCCGTCGCTGCCCGACTGCCACGGGAACATCGCACCCCGGCGACCGGCCTCGCGTGCCATCCGGCGCGCCTCCCGCAGGCGACGGTAGCGGTAGCGCAGCAGCGACCGGGTCAGCGCGGGCAGCCGCAGGTTGAGCACCGGGAACACGAACAACTCGTCCCAGAAGACGTGTCCGCGGTACGCCTCACCGTGCAGCCCCCGGGCCGGCACGCCCACGTCGAGGTCGGTGGTGTTCGCCGAGACCGTCTGCAGCAGATGCAGAAGATGGAACCGGACGACGCGCAGGGCGTGGCCGTGACCCGGACCCTCGTAGTCGATGCCCAGGTGATCCCACAGATATCCCCAGGCGAGTACGTGGCCGTCGAGCAGTTCGTCGAACCGGCCCAGCCGGGGGAGCCAGCGGGCGGCTTCGTCGGCCGGTTCGGACACCGCCGGGTCGCGCCCGGTGAACACCGTCACGATCTTCTCGAGCGTCACGGGCCGGTCCGGCTCGACGTCGACGACGATCTCGTGTTCGATCCGGCCGTCGCCGCCGAGCAACCGGCACTCGCCAGCGACCGGCTCCCCGCCGCACCACACCGTGTTCCGGGCCGCCATCGCCACCGGTATCCGCGACTGGTTGGTCTGCACCGCCAGCAGCACCGAATCAGCCGACAGAGAGGTGGTCTGCAGCGGTTCGAGGTGCTCGTCGGCCAGGTCGCGGTAGCGCTCGACGAGGGAATTCCGGACTGTGCCGTCCAGCAGGGAACGGATCTCGACCCGGCCCGACCAGTCCTCGGCCACGATCGTCGTCTCGAGGGCACAGGCGTGCGGGACGTTCATGGCGACGAACCGGCGCTGCCGCACCGAGGTGGTGCGGCCCGCGGCGTCGCGGAAACGCAGCCGCCGGGTGAGGACGGCGCGGCGCAGATCGAGGTACTGGTGGTAGTCGAGCAGTTCGGCCGAGTCGAGGTCGAACCACTGCCCGCCGTCGACGCGGAAGGTCACCGGTAGCCAGTTCGGCAGGTTCACCAGACTCTCGTGGTCGACGATGCTCCCCGATACCTCGTCGTCGAGACGGTTGAAGATCCCGGCCACGTAGGTGCCGGGGTAGTGCACGCCGTCGGCCCGGGATTCCGGAGCGCAGCCACGGGTGGCGAAGTAGCCGTTGCCGACGGTGCAGAGGGCCTCGCGCAGCTTCTCGGTGGACGGGTCGTAACCGTCGAAGAACATCGTCCACGCGTCGTCCGGGGGCGGCGCGATCCCCGGATCGCTGCCGAGCAGATCCGCCAGCCGCTGCAGGATCTCGCGCACCCGGTCCGGACCGTCGACCGCGAACTGGGCCGTCGACCGCCGATCACCCTCCCCCGGGTGGCGCACGACGACGCCGATCCCGGTCGACGGCAGGGCCCCGAACGCATCTTCACCGGCGAGGTCGTCGCCGATGTAGACCGGCATGGGGTCGCCTGCGCCGCGGACGTGCTCGAGTACCCAGGCCACCGCCCGTCCCTTGTCCCACTCGACGTCGGGGCGCAGTTCGGTGACGTCGCGTCCGTGCGTGACGCGGAGCGCGCCGTCCCGGCCGGCCGCATCGCGCACCGCCGCGAGGACCTCGCCCATCCGGTCCGCGGCGACGTGGCGGTGATGAACGGCGACAGCGAAACGCTTGGGTTCCACCAGAACGCCGGGCACGTCGGCCAGGCGGTCCCGGAGGGCGACGGCGATCCGCCCGAGGTCGGGCACCGCACGATCGGCGGCCTCGTGCCGGTGGTACGTGCCGTCCGGACCCACGAGCTCGAAGCCGTGGTTACCCGCGTACCAGAGGCCAGGCACGCCGACCCGTGCCTGCAGGTCGGCCACATCGCGGCCGCTGATCACGCCGACCGGGCAGTATCGGGCGAGCCGGGCGAGTTCGTCCGCCGCGCCGTCGACGAGGGTGGCCGCACCGGGATCGTCCACGAGGTGGGCGAGGGTGCCGTCGAAGTCCAGGAACACGGCGTAGCGACGGGTGCGCAGCATGGCGGTCGCCTGGTGCCGGGATGCCAACGCATCCGGGATCTCCGACAGCCGGCGGTCGTGGGGGCGCGATTCGACCGGGGGCCGCGTCATCGGCCCGGCTCGGATGGTGAGTACATGGCAGTCTGTCCCTCGGCGCCGTTGCGGAACAGGCCCACAGGAGTTTTCCCGATTCTACGATGTGCTCGCCGACGGGCAGGCCCGTTTCGATCGCCGGAACCCGCCCCTCGATGATCATCGGCGGACACCCGCCGCGCAGGCGTACGCGCGAACCGGCACCGCTGTCCGGAGTCAGACCTCCAGCTGCTCGGCCTCCTCGATCGCCGCCTGCAGCTGGTCCAGCAGCGCGCGGGCCTGCGCGATGTCGAGAGCGACACCGAGGCCTTCCGGCAGGTCGAGCACGACGCCGGGTCCGTTCGCGCGGGCGGTGACGGGATGATCGCCGGTCGTATCGGTCACGGCTGGGTCCTTCCGGTTCGGGGCACGGTTGCCGGGTCTCAGTCTGCCCGGAAGAACTACCGTGTGGGTGCGGGCGCACAGGCCGGTGCCGGAAGGGTGGATCGATGGCTGTCATGAGCGCCGGGATTCTGCTGTACCGGATCGACGGTGCCGGTGTGCTCGAGGTGTGGATCGTGCATCCGGGTGGCCCGTACTGGACCGGCAAGGACGAGGCGGCCTGGTCGATTCCCAAGGGTGTGTACGGCGACGACGAGGATCCGTTCGCCGTGGCGCTACGGGAGTTCGAGGAGGAATGCGGGATGACCGCGCCCGCGGTGGACTACGAGATGCTCGGCCGGTTCAAGCAGCCCTCCGGGAAGATCGTCACCGTCTACGCCGCCGAGACCGCCGCGGATCTCGCCTTCGTCGGCAGCAACACCTTCGACCTGGAGTGGCCGCCGCGGTCCGGAAAGGTGCAGAGCTTCCCCGAGGTGGACGACGCTCGCTGGTTCCCGCTCGCCGTCGCGGACGTCAAGCTCGTGAAGGGGCAGCGCCCGATCCTCGCCCGGCTACGTGAGCGGGTGCACGCGGCCGGCCGGTCGTCCGCGGGGACGCCCGGGAGCGGAACGGAGGACGCGGGCAAGTGAGCAAGACCGTGCTGATCACCGGGGGCGGGCGGGGGCTCGGCCGGGTCACGGCCGGGAAGCTCGCCGCCCGAGGGCACCATGTTCTGCTCACCGCGCGTACCCGGGCTGCCGCGGAGGACGCCACCGAAGCGATACAGCGCACCGATCCCGACGCTCGGGTCGAGCCGCGCTGGGTCGAGCTGTCCTCCCTGCAACAGGTCCGGTCCTTCGCCGTCGCGGAAGCCGAGCGCGGCGAACCGATCGACGTGCTGCTGCACGTCGCCGGCATCCTGCAGACGAGCAAGGAACGCCGGCTCACCGTCGACGGGTACGAGGAGACCCTCGCCGTCAACGTCCTGGCCCCTTTCCTGCTCACCGAACTGCTCATGCCCGCACTCGCGCGCAGTCCGTCGGCGCGTATCGTCACCGTCGCCTCGCGGTTGCACCTGCCCGGATCCCGCGGCGCGCCGGTGGATTTCGACTTCGCCGACGTCCAGCTCGAACACGGTTACAACCCCGACCGGGCATACAAGAATTCGAAGCTGGCGGTGCTGTGGTTCACCTACGAACTCCAGCGCCGCCTCGAGGGGCGTCTGATCACCGCGAACGCCGTGTGCCCCGGTTTCGTGCCCACCACTGCGGCCGCGAGCACTCGCGGCCTGATGCGGCTGTTCATGGCGCACGTATTACCGCACATGCCCTTCGCCACGTCCGTCGACGCGGCTACCGATTCGCTGGTCTTCATGGCGGTCGACCCGTCGCTCGACGGGATCGGCGGCCGGTTCTACGGCGAGTACCACGAGATCGACTCGAGCCCGCAGTCCCACGACGTCGCGCAGGCCCGGCGGTTCTGGGAACTCGCCGAACGCCTCACCCGCGTGGTGTGACCGCACAGCCCACGACCGGCACAGCCGCGCGGGCGCCGGTCAGCCGCGGCGACAATAGGGGGCGCGGCTGACCGGGAACGCCGCGGATGCTGACGGTGCCCCCGGCAGGACTCGAACCTGCGACCTAGAGATTAGAAGGCTCTTGCTCTATCCAGCTGAGCTACGGAGGCGCGGCCAAAATCTTAACCGCTTGCCGGTACGGGCCGGACCGAGGCCCCGGCGCTGCCGGGACGGTGGGCTCGCCTGTCCCGATCGGGGGACGAATCCGCCGGTCGTCCGGCATGCGCGGGCATACACTCCGTAGGTAGTTGAAATGTGAGGTATGCCACATGCAAGTACCTTCGGCTTTCGAATACGAGCGCGCCACCGGCATCGAGCACGCCATCGCTCTACTGGACGAACGCGGCGAGGAAGCCCGGGTCGTCGCGGGTGGGCACAGCCTTCTGCCGATGATGAAACTCCGGCTCGCCGCCCCCGAGTGTCTGATCGACATCAACGACCTGGCCGGCGAACTCGGCTACATCACCGTCGAGCCCGACGTCGTGCGGATCGGCGCGCTGGCGCGGCACCGCGAACTCCTCGAATCCGAGGCGCTCGCCGAGATCTTCCCGATCTTCCGGGACGCCGAACGGGTCATCGCCGACCCGGTGGTGCGCAACCGCGGCACGATCGGGGGGTCGCTGTGCCAGGCCGATCCGGCCGAGGACCTGTCCACCGTGTGCCAGGTCCTCGACGCATCGGTCGTGCTGCGCGGTCCGGGCGGCGGCCGGACGCTGACGATGGACGAGTTCCACCTGGGCCCGTACGAGACGACCGCCGCCGCCAACGAACTGCTCGTCGAGGTCCGGCTGCCGCGACGGGGACGTGGGTCGAGCGCCTACGCCAAGGTCGAGCGACGAACGGGGGACTGGGCGATCGCCGCCGCCGGTGCCGCGGTGTGGATGAGCGACGGCGCCATCGACGACGCCCGCGTCGGCCTCACCGCGGTCCGGGCAGATCCGCAGGCCCTGGCCGGCATCTCCGACCGGCTGCGCGGCGCGACGCCGTCCGAGGACCTCTACCGCGAGGCCGGCGAACTCGCCGCCGCCGCGAGCGACCCGGTCGCGGATCAGCGCGGGACTGTCGACTACAAACGCCACCTCGCCGCGGAACTCACGGTGCGGACCCTGCGCCGCGCCGTCGAGCGGCTCACCACCTCCGAAAGGGGTTGACCCGATGCGGGTTTCGATGAGCGTGAACGGGGACGAGGTCAGTGCCGAGGTGGAACCGCGGCTGCTGCTCGTCCACTTCCTGCGCGATCACCTCGGCCTGACCGGCACGCACTGGGGCTGCGACACCAGCAACTGCGGCACGTGCGTCGTCGCCGTCGACGGCGAGCCCGTCAAGTCGTGCACCATGCTCGCCGCGATGGCGAGCGGTCACGACGTGCGCACCGTCGAGGGACTCGAGCGCGACGGTGTGCTCGACCCCGTGCAGGAGGGCTTCATGCGCTGCCACGGGTTGCAGTGCGGCTTCTGCACCCCCGGCATGATGATCACCGCCCGCGCCCTGCTCGACCGCAACCCGGACCCCGACGAGCAGACCATCCGCGAGGCGATCTCCGGACAGATCTGCCGCTGTACCGGCTACACCACCATCGTGCGGTCCGTCCGCTGGGCCGCCGAGCACCCCGCCACCGAGAAGGCGCCGTCATGACCGCCGTCGACCCGACCCCCGAGCTGCTCGACACCGTCGACAACGACGAGAAGCCCTGCGGCCACGGCCGCATGCTGCGCAAGGAGGACCCGCGGTTCATCCGCGGACACGGGCGCTTCGTCGACGACGTGCAACTGCCCGGCATGCTGCACCTGGCGATCCTGCGCTCCCCGGTCGCGCACGCGAAGATCCTCGGCATCGACACCAGCGCCGCGCAGGCCCACCCGAAGGTGCGGGCCGTCGTCACCGGCGCCGACCTCGCGGACAAGGGTCTGGCCTGGATGCCGACCCTGTCCAACGACGTCCAGGCCGTCCTCGCCACCGACAAGGTCCGCTTCCAGGGCCAGGAGGTCGCCTTCGTCGTCGCCGAGGACCGGTACTCGGCGCGCGACGCCCTCGAACTCATCGACGTGGAGTACGACATCCTCGATCCGGTCGTCGACGTCCGTCGCGCGCTCGCGCCCGAGGCCCCGGTGATCCGCACCGATCTCGAAGGCAAGACCGACAACCACTGCTTCGACTGGGAAACCGGGGACGCCGCCGCCACCGAAGCCGCGTTCGCGAAGGCCGACGTGATCACCCGGCAGGAGATGGTCTATCCCCGGGTGCACCCGGCGCCGATGGAAACCTGCGGTGCCGTGGCCGATTACGACCGGATCACCGGCAAACTCACGCTGTGGTCGACGAGCCAGGCGCCGCACGCCCACCGCACCCTCTACGCCCTCGTCGCGGGCCTGCCCGAACACAAGATCCGCGTGATCGCCCCGGACATCGGCGGCGGGTTCGGCAACAAGGTGCCCATCTATCCCGGATACGTCTGCGCGATCGTCGCCTCCCTCGTGACCGGTAAGCCGGTCAAGTGGATGGAGGACCGCAGCGAGAACCTGGTGAGCACCGGCTTCGCACGCGACTACGTGATGGTCGGTGAGATCGCCGCGACCCGCGAGGGGAAGATCCTCGCGATCCGCACCCAGGTCCTCGCCGACCACGGTGCGTTCAACGGCACCGCCGCCCCGGTGAAGTACCCGGCCGGTTTCTTCGGGGTGTTCACCGGCAGCTACGACATCGAGGCCGCCTACTGCCACATGACCGCCGTCTACACCAACAAGGCGCCCGGCGGCGTGGCCTATGCGTGCTCGTTCCGCATCACCGAGGCCGTCTACCTCGTCGAACGGCTCGTGGACTGCCTGGCCTACGATCTCGAGCTCGATCCGGTGCAGCTGCGGCTGCAGAATCTGCTTCGCCCCGAACAGTTTCCGTACACCAGCAAGACCGGATGGAAGTACGACTCCGGCGACTATGCGACCACGCTGCGCAAGGCGGCGGAAATGGTCGGGTACGAGGAGTTGCGCCGCGAGCAGGCCGAGCGCCGCACGCGGGGCGAACTGATGGGCATCGGCGTGGCGTTCTTCACCGAGGCCGTCGGTGCCGGCCCACGCAAGGACATGGACATCCTCGGTCTCGGCATGGCCGACGGCTGCGAGCTGCGCGTGCACCCCACCGGCAAGGCGGTGGTGCGGCTGTCGGTGCAGACCCAGGGTCAGGGCCACGAGACGACGTTCGCGCAGATCGTCGCCGAGGAACTCGGCATCCCACCCGAGGACATCGACGTGGTGCACGGCGACACCGACAACACCCCGTTCGGTCTGGGCACCTACGGCAGCCGGTCCACCCCGGTCTCCGGCGCGGCCGCCGCCCTCGTCGCGCGCAAGGTCCGCGACAAGGCCCGGATCATCGCCTCCGGCATGCTCGAGGTGTCCGTCGCCGACCTCGACTGGACCAAAGGCTCCTTCCACGTCAAGGGTGATCCGACCGCGTCGGTGACCATCCAGGACATCGCGATGCGGGCGCACGGCGCCGGCGATCTGCCCGAGGGTGTCGAGGGCGGACTCGAGGCCCAGATCTGCTACAACCCCGAGAACCTCACCTACCCGTACGGGGCGTACTTCTGCGTCGTCGACGTCGATCCCGGTACGGGCGAGGTGACGGTGCGCCGGTTCCTCGCCGTCGACGACTGCGGCACCCGCATCAACCCGATGATCATCGAGGGCCAGGTCCACGGCGGAATCGTCGACGGCATCGGGATGGCGCTGATGGAGATGATCGAGTTCGACGAAGACGGCAACTGCCTCGGCGGCTCGCTCATGGACTACCTCATCCCCACGGCGATGGAGGTGCCGCACTTCGAGACCGGATTCACCGTCACCCCGTCGCCGCACCACCCGATCGGCGCCAAGGGCATCGGCGAGTCCGCGACGGTCGGCTCGCCGCCCGCCGTGGTCAACGCCGTCGTCGACGCCCTGCGCCCCTTCGGGGTGCGGCACGCCGACATGCCGCTGACTCCGTCGCGGGTGTGGGAGGCGATGCAGGGCCGGCCCACCCCGCCGATCTGACCGACCGGCCCCGAACCAGGGAGAGTCACATGGACCTGACGGTGCGTGCCGCGGAACTGACCCGCCGGCGCCGGGCGTTCGTCCGTGCCACCGTGGTGCGCGCCCAGCGGCCGACGTCCGCGCGGCCCGGCGACTGCGCGCTGGTACTGGACGACGGCACGATCGAAGGCTTCGTCGGTGGCCAGTGCACCGAGACCTCGGTACGGGACGCCGCACGGCAGGCCCTGACCACGGGGGAGAGCACCCTGCTGCGGGTCCTGCCAGGCACTGCGCAGACCTTCCCCGACACGCCGGGGGCCGTCGTCGCGGTCAATCCGTGCCTGTCCGGCGGTGCGACGGAAATCTTCCTCGAACCGCAGCTACCCGCCCCGATGCTCGTCGTGTCGGGGTCGACGCCGGTGGCCGAGGCCGTCGCGGACTTCGCCGCGCGGCTCGACTTCGCGGTCGACCGCCTCGAGCCCGGTGCCGCGCCCGCCGCCGACGCCGTGGCCGTCGTCGTGGCGAGCCTCGGTGGCGAGGAACCGGGTGTCATCCGGGCCGCCCTCGACGCGGGGATCGGCTATATCGGACTCGTCGCCAGCCGCCGGCGCGGCGCCGACGTGCTCGCGCAGGCCGAGGTGCGCCCCGACGAACGAGCGCGCGTGCACACCCCCGCGGGTCTCGACATCGGGGCGCGCACCGCCGCGGAGATCGCGTTGTCGATCGTCGCCGAACTGGTGCAGGCGATCCGCCGCGAGAATCTCGGATCTCCCGCCGCGCCGATCGCATCCCCGCGCACCGCGGTGGACCCGGTGTGCGGAATGACCGTCACCGTGACCGCCGAGACCCCGCATCTGTCCGACGCCGGCACGGATGTGTGGTTCTGCTGCCCGGGGTGCCGTCGCGCCTACGAGAAGGAACACGCCACGTGTTCGTGACGGGGTCGGCCCCGGGAGCCCGCCGATGAGCGGGTTCGACGGCGTCGACGACGTCGTCCGCCGGTTCGACGACCGGGACTACCTGCTCGACGAGGGCACCGCCACCGCCCTGTATCTCGCGGTGGAACTCGGCCGGCCGCTGCTGCTCGAAGGCGAACCCGGCGTCGGCAAGACCACGGCCGCCAAGGCTCTCGCCGCCGCCCTCGGCACCGAACTGATCCGGTTGCAGTGCTACGAGGGTCTCGCCGCGAGCGAGGCGCTCTACGACTGGAACTACCAGCGGCAGCTGCTCGCGATCCGGCTCGCGGAAACCCGCGGCGAGACGTTGCGCGAAGCCGACCTCTACACCGAGGAGTTCCTGCTCGAACGGCCGGTCCTGCGCTGCGTGCGCCACCGCGGGCCCACCGTCCCGGTGCTGCTCATCGACGAGATCGACCGGGCCGACGACGAATTCGAGGCGCTGCTGCTCGAGTTCCTCGGCGAGTACTCGGTCACGATCCCCGAACTCGGCACCCTCTCCGCCGCGCAGCCGCCGATCGTCGTGCTCACCTCCAACCGCAGCCGCGACCTGCACGATGCGCTGCGCCGGCGGTGCCTTTACCACTGGATCGACTATCCGGACCGGGACCGCGCCGTGGCGATCCTGCGCCGCACCGTCCCCGCCGCGAACCTCGCCCTGGTCGAATCGGCCGCCGACTTCGTCGCCTCCGTGCGCCGACTGGACCTGGACAAGGCGCCGGGGATCGCCGAGACCATCGACTGGGTGTCCGCGCTCGTGGCGCTCGGCGTGACGGACCTGGTCCACCCCGGTGCGGTGGCGACGCTGACCGCGCTCGCCAAGACCCCCGACGACCGGACCACCATCCGTGCCGAATACGAGGAGTTCCGCGCGTGAGCAGCGCGCTGCTGCTGCGCAGCGTCGACCTCGCCGCGTTCACCGTCGCGCTCACCGACCGGTTGCGCCGCGGCGGGGTGCCCGTCGCCCCGACCGCCGCCGCGACCCTGGTGCGGGCGCTGCGCCTGCACCCGCCGCGCACCCGCAGTCGCCTGTACTGGACCGCGCGGGTCGCCCTCGTCGACCGGCAGGACGCGCTGGAGGCATTCGACGCCGTCTTCGCCGAGGTCTTCGACCAGCAGGTGATCGCCGTCGACCCGCACGCCCGGCGCAGCGGCCCCGACGGGACGACGGGCGCGGGGGAGACCACCGTGCCGGGGCCGCACGCGCCACCCGGGGCGCCGCAGGCCGGTGTGCCGTGGCACACCCGCGGCCCGCGCCGCTCCGGAGACCCCGGCGAGACGGCCCGGCCCGGGCCGTGGGCGCCGAGCCCCGTCGAGATCCGCGCCGACCAGCCGTTCGGCGACCTGCGGCCCGAGGACCTGCGCCTCCTGGGCCAGTGGCTCGAGCAGGCCCGCGTGCGCTGGCCGCGGCGCCCCGGCCGCCGCCGCACGCCGCACCACCACGGCCGCCTCGACGTGCGGGCCACCCTCGCCGCCTCCCGGCACACCGGCTTCGAACTGGTCCGTCTGCGCCGGGCCCGGCCGATCCGCCGGCTGCGCCGGATCGTGGTGCTGTGCGACGTGAGCCGGTCCATGCACGGCTACGCCGACACCTACCTGCACCTGATGCGGGCCGCGGTGCGCGCCGGCGATGCCGAGGTGTTCGCGTTCTCCACGAGCCTGACCCGGCTCACCGCGACCCTGGCGCACCGCTCCGCCGAGCACGCCGTCGCCCGGGCCAACGACACGGTCGTCGACCGCTACGGCGGAACCCACATCGCTCGCAGCTTCGAGGCGTTGCTCGCCTCCCACCACGGCAACCTGCTGCGCGGCGCTGTCGTGTTCGTCGCCTCCGACGGGTGGGACAGCGACGATCCGCAGGCGCTCGGCCGGGCGGTCGCGCGGATACGTCGCCGCTCTCACCGGCTGGTGTGGCTGAACCCGCGGGCCGGCCGACCCGGCTACCGTCCCGAGACCGGGCCCATGGCGGCCGCGCTGCCGCACTGCGACGCGCTGCTCGCGGCCGACACCCTCGCCGCCCTGCGCGCGGTGTTCGATCTCGACCCGGTCGCCGGGCGGGTGGCGCACGTCTCCGACGGCCCGTCGTAGCGGCGCTCGCCGAGGTCCTACCCTGGTAGGTATGGCATCACCCGAGCTCGCGTCGGCCGCGCCGACCTCCTCACCGCCGGCCGGGCGGCGCAACACGTCGGCACTGTACGTCCTCCTCGGGCTCGTCGCCGCGGTCGTCGCGCCGATCGTGGTCGGCCTGTCCGCCGCGCAGGCACTGGTGCTGCTGGGCATCCCGGACCCGGGACCGCTCACCACCTACGGACTGCCCGCGGTGCGGGCGATCGCGGAGATCGCGGCCGTCGCCGCGGTCGGATCGTTGTTCTTCGCCGCGTTCCTGGTGCCGCCGCAGCGCACCGGGGTGCTGGACGTGGGCGGCTACCGAGCCGTGCGCACCGCGGGCACCGCCGCCCTGATCTGGGCGTTGTGCTCGGCGGTGCTGGTGCCGCTGACCCTGTCCGACACCTCCGGGCAACCGCTGGCCGAGGCCCTGAAGCCGGAGAACCTGTGGGGCGCGATCGGGCAGGTCGACACCGCGCTCGCATGGGCGTGGACGGCGGCGCTCGCCCTGATCCTGGCGGTGCTGATCCGCGCCGCGGTGCGCTGGTCGTGGGTGCCGTACCTGCTGCTGCTGTCGCTGGTGACCCTGATGCCGCTGGCCCTGACCGGGCACTCGTCGTCGGGCGGGTCGCACGACATGGCCACCAACAGTCTCGTGCTGCACCTGGTCGCGGCGTCGGTGTGGGCGGGCGGCCTGTTCGCCCTGCTCGCCCACGGGTGGCGCCGCGGCGCGCACACCGACCTCGCGGCCCGCCGGTTCTCGTTCGTCGCCGGGCTGGCGTTCGCGGTGATGGCCCTGAGCGGCGTCGTCAACGCCGCGGTGCGGTTGCCCGCGGACGAGTTGCTCACCAGCACCTACGGCCGGCTGATCGTGGCCAAGGCGCTGGCACTGATCGTCCTGGGTGTCCTCGGGTGGATGCAGCGGCGCCGCGCGCTGCCCGCGCTGGAGGCGAATCCCGACGATCGGGGCGCGCTCGTCCGGTTCGCGGCCGTCGAGGCCGTCATCCTCGCCGCCACGGTCGGCCTGGCCGTGGGGCTGGGCCGCACCCCGCCGCCCCCGCCGGCGACGGTGCCGTCGCTGCTCGAGGTGGAGCTCGGCTACAACCTGGACGGCCCCCCGACGCTCGGCACCCTCTTCTTCGGGGCGTGGCGCTTCGACCTGATCTTCGGCACGGCCGCCCTCGTCCTCGCGGTGGCCTATGCGATCGGGCTGTGGACGCTGCGCCGGCGCGGCGACAGCTGGCCCGTCGGCCGGTCCATCGCCTGGTTCTCCGGCTGCTTCGTGCTGTTCGTCGCCACGTCGTCGGGCGTGGGCATGTACTCGCCGGCGATGTTCAGCGTGCACATGGGCGCCCACATGGCGATGTCGATGCTGGCGCCCGTGCTGCTCGCCCTCGGCGGGGCGATGACCCTGGCGTTGCGGTCCTTCACCCCGGCGGGCCGCGACGGCTACCCCGGTCCGCGGGAGTGGCTGCTGGCGTTTCTGCACAGCCCGCCGTCGCGGTTCTTCACCCATCCGGTCGTGGCGTCGGTGATGTTCGTCGGCGGCTTCTACGCGCTGTACCTGGGCGGGATCTTCGAGGCCAACGCCGACAGCCACGCCGCGCACGTGCTGATGAACCTGCACTTCCTGATCAGCGGCTACCTGTTCTACTGGGTCGTGATCGGCGTGGACCCGTCGCCGCGGGACGTGACGCCGGTGACGAAGCTGGCGATGGTGTTCGGCTCCCTGCCGTTCCACGCGTTCTTCGGCGTGACGTTGATGAGCATGGGCACGGTGATGGCCGAGTCCTACTACCGCGGGCTCGGCCTGGCCTGGAACAGCGACCTGTTCGCCGACCAGAAGGTGGGGGGCAGCATCGCCTGGTCGGCAGGGGAGATCCCGCTGGTGCTGGTCATGCTGGCGCTGCTGGTGCAGTGGTCGCGCAGCGACGAGCGCACCGCGCGACGGGTGGACCGCGCCGCCGAACGCGACGACGACGCCGATCTCGCCGCCCACAACGCGATGTTCGCCGAGTTGGCCCGCCGGGACCACGAGGGCCGCTAGGTGCGCCGCCGCCGCGCGGCCTCGGTGCGCTGCCGCCGCGCGGCCTCCGTGCGCAGCCGCACGATCACCGCGGACAGCACCGCCACGCCCGCCGCGGCGCCTGCCGTGACGGCGGCCGGGGTGGAGGTGAATCCGGTGTCGCCGCTGCGGGCCACCGCGATCCACACCAGGCCCCACGCCATTGCCCCGGCGACGGCGAGCCGCCCGTGCCCGGCGACGGCCAGGAGCACCGACACCGCGGCGACCGCGACCAGGACGATCACCGCCCAGATGTCGGCGCCCAGCGAGAACGGGTCGACGTCCGCGGCGCGCAGCGCCGCCGCCGTGTTCGCGACGGTGGCCACCGCGACCCAGCCCAGGTACAGGAACATCGTGCCGTCCACGACGACGGCTTCCACGCGGGACGAGGGCGCGGTGCGGGTCAGGCCGAGGAAGATCCGGACCAGCACGGCCAGCAGCGCGACGATGACCGCGACGCTGAGCGCGAGCAGTTCGAGCTGCACGACCAGGATCCACGCGGCGTTGAGCAGCATCGACGCGGCGATCCACCAGCCGAGCGCCCGCTGGCGGGGATCGGCGTGGTGCGCCGGCAGCGCCTGCCACACCGCCAGCGCCAGGAGACCCGCGTAGATCACCGACCAGATCGCGAACGCCGGACCGCCCGGCGCCACCGCCGTCGTATCGGCCGACAGCGCCCCGTCGGCCACCTCGGAGATCGGTGTGCCCACCACAGCCCCGGAACCGAGGAAGGACAGAGCGACCGCGGCGATCGCCGACACGGCGACGCCTGCGACGCAGAGCCGGTCGAAGGAGGTGGCTTGAGGTCGCGTCGAGCTCGCCGGGAAAGTCGTCATCTCCGGAAGATGCCCGGCGCCACCGTGTCCGAAACGTCCCGTCTGCCAGGGCGGCGCTGCTAGGTTTGAGCGCCTGTAGGTTCGAGCGCCTGCACCGACGACGGGAGGACGCGATGAGGGGAACCGGGTGGCGGCTGCGGGCACTCGCATGCATCGGGGCCGTGGCTGCCGGGCTGGTCGTGCCCGCGACGGCCGGCGCGCAGCCCGGGCCCGGCACGGTGGTCGCGGTCGAGTCACTGCCCGGTGAGCTGTCGGTGCCGGGAGCGGCCACGGCCGAGCGACTGACCTTCCGCACCCAGTGGCGATCGGGTGCTTCGACGACCGCCTCGGGTGTCCTGTACCTGCCCCCGGGTCAGGCGCCCGACGGTGGCTGGCCGGTCGTGTCGTGGGCCCACGGCACCGTCGGCGTCGGCGACGAGTGCGCCCCGTCGCGCAACCCGCGCACCGACCGCGACCGGACGTACCTCGGGCACTGGCTGTCCCGGGGCTACGCCGTGGTCGCCTCCGACTATCCCGGCTTGGGCAGCGACGGGCTGCACACCTACCTCGACGGGCCGAGCGCCGCGAACAGCGTCGTCGACGTCGTCCGGGCCGCCCGCACCGCCGAGCCGTCGCTGTCGAACCGCTGGATCGTGATCGGCCAGTCGCAGGGCGGCCACGCGGCGCTGCACACCGCGCTCCTGGCGACGTCGCGGGCCCCCGAACTCGACTTCCGCGGCATGATCGCCACCGGCGCGCCGTCGAACCTCGAGACGCTGTTCCCGTTCGGCGGTCCCGGCTTTCCGGACCTGGGCCTCGACGGAACCACCGTGTTCCTGTCCTACGTCCTGGCCGGTCTGCGAGTCGCACGGCCCGACGTGGACGTGAACAGCTACCTCACCCCGGTCGGGCGGGACGTCGTCGACGACGCGGAGCGGCTCTGCTACGCCGAACTCAGCGACCGCGTCGACGGCATCGGAGTGGGGGAGATCCTCGCTCGCCCGCTCAGCGACGACCGCATGCGCGCGGCCCTCGCCGACTACATGGGAGTGCCCACCCGTGGCTACGACCGGCCGCTGTTCCTCGGCCAGGGATTGCGCGATCAGGTCGTGCCGGCGCCGCTGTCGTTCAAGCTCGTCGCCGACCTGTGGTCCGGGGGTACGAACGTCGACTACCGCACCTACCCCAACGGGCATTCCGAGACCATGTTCGACGCACTGCCGGCCACCACGCCGTTAGCGGCGACCCTGTTCGGCGGGTAGAGCCGGCTGCTCGGTGCGGGGCCCGGTGACCGTCGAGGCTGCTGCAGGTCGACGCGAAGACTGTGGTCGTCGGCGGGGCCGAGGCGATCGAGGGCTGTGCGCTGCGCCCTGAGGTCCAGCGTCGGGCGTAGCCGATCAGGACTCAGTCCAGAAGGCGACGAAAGTGCTGTTCACGCCAGCTGTACGAGACTGACGTGCAGGACGGCCAACCAGGACGGTTCGCGACCGGATTCTCCAGGACGCGATCGGATGCTGAGGAGGTGCCGGTGTGCTGTATGCGGATCGTCAAACAGGACTGCTCCAAGAGCTGATTGACTGGAGTGCGTGACCGACAGCGAAGGAACGGCGTCAGCAATGCGAACGACTGTGATTCTCGGTGTGGTGGGCTTGGCGTGCGGGGTGGCCGCCGCCGGAATCCACCTGTGGTGGTGGTCCTCCCAACCCAAGATCGACATCGTCTACGACGGTGCGTACGAGCCTTTGCCGGATGTGCCGATGTCTTCGAGGTACACCTCGTGGCCTCTAGAGACACCCGAGACGGGGCTGTGGCTGTATGTCGCCCTCGTTGTTGTTCCCACGGTGCTTGGAGTGCTCGCCGGCCTCCTCGCTGGGTGGTCCGGGTGGGGGTTGGCTCGCCGCAAGTGTTGAATCGCAGGAGATCGTTCAACCACCGACAATCAGCACGGTGAGTAACGGTTCTTCATCACTCTGCGGTGAATTAATACTACACAGCACAGAGATTTCCGATTGAGTACACGGCTAAACGATTATTTGGGGCATTCACATTCCTCTCCTCCGAAACCGACGGAAGCAGCTCCAATTTCTTTCAGTCGCGCAATGGAAGCCGCCGCAAATTGCTCAGGACTCCTGATATCAATTATGTCGCCCGGCAGAAAAAACCCACCAGAATCCATTTGACTTCGAGAAGGAAGAGGCCAGCGCACCAAATAGCATCGACCATTGCGTTTCCGCTTCAGGACCAATTCAACTTGACCCCCACTGGACAATCTCATCGAGACGGGTTGGATGTCGGCACTGATGGCACTTATTCGCGATACTCCCCCTCTGAGTCCGTCAAAGGCGCGCCGAAAGACGGAATCTCCATCCGGCGGAGAAACGATCATGTCGTGCCAGTATCGCCCTCTGCTGTCGAGGTAAGGGAGATAGAAGGGAACATCCAACGAGCGGTACACTGTCGATAGCCCCCCACAACCGTCCAAAATTTGCAGTATTGAAAACTTCGGCTCCCCGTACGAGAATTTCCACCAGTCGAAGTTCGACGGAGCGTATACTCCCCACCCGGAGCGCGAAAGGAAGTAACACACCTGAACCACGCTGTCCGCACCTTCATTGGGATGATATACATATATCGGCGGGTGAAGGTCGGAAATTATTTTGCGTGCGATAGCGATCGCATTCATCGGCCCAATCTTACCGCCCAAGAAACTAACGAGCAGTAGACGGTTTCCTCTCTCGGGATCAAATCCACCATCATCATCAACGGTTTCCCACCGAGCGGACAATGTAAGAAGCTTACCACCAGATTCCACCCGCCGGATGTCGATTGGGCGTTTTATATTCTCGATCTCCGCCAGAGAAATTGGACTCGTGCGATTACGCCAGATTTCATGCATTAAAATCATCTCCACGCACGTGGGGGTGCGTCTGCATGCGTGCCGCACCCCCACGTGTCATACGAACGGATTCGAATTGCAGTCCAAGCCACGCCCCATCAGTCGGCGAGCCCCTCGTCGTACGCGATGTCGAGCAACGCCGCCGTGACCCATTCAGCACAACGGAGTCCTGCGTCGTCTTCCTGGCCATTGTCATTGTAGTCGCAGTAGACCGTCTGAAGGCCGAGGGGAGTTCCGGCTGGCATCCCACCTTGTGGGTCGTAGTCCGCTCCGCCGGTAGTCGATACCCCCACGACATGGAGTTGCTCAGCTCGGTCGCAGCTCGCATCGGGGGCGTCGTATGCGCATCCCTCCCCGAATGCTGACCATGCATGGTAGTTCCATCCGCTTCCTCCCCACGGACTGGAGACTTGGTTGACGTTGGATGAATTCACACCGCCTTTACGGCGAGTACGGCTTCCTCCTGGTGCCATCCAACTTGCGGACGACCGATCCAATGACGGTTCTGCACTTTGTCGAGTCCGAAACCTTTTCCATCGTTCAGCTCGTCCTGAGAACCGGCCGGAACGCAGTACCACCCGCGGCGGATAGGAATTGGTTGACTTCCTGTCCTACTGTTAACGATCGTATCGAGCACCTCATCGCTGGCATAGTTGGGGAATACCGGGTTTTGTGGGGTTCCTGTACAACTCGCCTGATCCGCTAACGCGTACCCTGGACTTACGATGAATCCGAACGGAATTAGTAGAAGCCCAGCCGCGGCGACCAAAATTTTTCTCATTATTGATCGAGTCCTCTCAGTACCACAGAGTCTTGTAGTCAAATGTTCCGTCCGGATTAATCCTCGATATCACGGATCCTCGCGCCAGCTGTGGCCGGCGCGGGCCAGGTCGAATGCGGCGCGGTGCAGTTGCTGGTCGACGCTCATCGCATGCTCTCCTGTCGGTGTACCCGCCCCTGGCGGGACGGCTTCGGCCGGGCGGTGTCGTCGGGGTCGACCTACTGCATCATGCGCAAGCGCACAAGCGGGTCGGGACATGCCGGGCGACGGTCGGGGCAGCGAGCGCCCCGGCCGAAGCGAGCACGAGGGATCGGCGACAGTGCGGCAACCCCGCTGCAGGAAGGGGGCGGGTCCGATCTCGGCGATGGTGCCACGGACTTTTTCTGCCCTCGTTGCCCCGCTTACCGGTGCATTTCGGTGGTGCCGTCGATCTCAGCCAGTGGTCGGGGGTCTGGTAGGTGAGGTTGCGACCCACCGAGGCCGCTTTCGACCAGGGATTGGTAATGCGGGGAGGTGCTCATCAGATCGGTGTGTTGTCCGCAGGCGGCGATTTTTCCGTCCGCGAGGACGATGATCATGTCGGCGCTGCGTACGGTGGCAAGCCGGTGGGCGACGATGATCACGCTGGTGTGCTCCCGGAGCTCGTCCAGCGCCTCGAGGAGCAGCTTTTCGTTTCGGATGTCGAGGTTGGATGTCGGTTCGTCGAGGAGTGCGAGGGGACGGCCGGACAGGATAGCCCGAGCCAGGGCCAGTCGTTGGCGTTCTCCGCCGGACAAGGTGCTGCCGCGGTCGCCGACCGGAGCGTCGAGCCCGCCGGGAAGTCGGGAGACGAGCAGAGACAGGTTCGTTGCTTCGAGTGCTGACCACAGTTCGTCGTCGGTGGCGTCCGGGCGAGCGAGAAGCAGGTTGTCTTTGATGGTGCCGTGCAGGACGGGAGCGTCCTGTTCGACGATCGTCAGCGCCGATCGGACGTCCGCGGGGCTCAGCGCGGAATACTCGCATCCGTTGAGGCGGATCGATCCGGTTGCCGGCGGGTAGAACTTGCCGATCAGGGAGAGGATGGTGGTCTTCCCTGCGCCGGAAGCACCGACGATGGCCAAGGTGGTGCGGTGGTCGAGGGTGAAGGACACCTCCTCGAGGATTCGGCGATCGCTGTAGGCGAAGGAGACGTGGTCGAATTCGAGAACAGGGGTAAGCGGCCGCGGTGGCGGTGGTGCAGCAGCGGATGCGGCGGGCGGCACGGGTTGGTCTTCGGTGGCGAGCGAGAGCGTCGTATGGACGCGATCGAACGAGCCTAGGGCGATCCGCAGCGAGATCACTCCCTGGAACACGTTCGACAGGGGAAACAGCGCGTACATGGTGAACAGGAACAGGGTCACCAAGGTGCCCAGTTCGAGGGATCCGTTGGCCACGCGGATGCTGCCGATCAGCAGGATCAGCAGGAACGATCCCGATGTGGACAGGCGGATGACGGGGGTGGCCAGCGCGGTCAGCGCCGCCGACCGGATACCGGCGTCGTACGCGGTGTGGGCGGCGACGACGATGGCCGCTTCTTCCCGGCGTTCGGCGCCGAAGATGCGGATCGTGCGGATTGCCGAGATGCAGCGTTCGAGGTTGGCGGCCAGCGACCCCACGGCGGACTGTTTGTCGGCGGCGGCCTGCTGGATTCGGGACAACGCCAGGCTGGCCCCACCGAAGGCGATCGTGGTGATCACGAGTGCGACCGTGAACAGCAGAGGGTCGAGATAGCACATCACTGCTGCCGCGACACCGACAGCCAACCCGCCGGTGGCGACCTCGATCAGGTTCTTCGGCACCTGGCTCAGCAACGCCAGGTCGGTGGTGACCTGAGAGAGCAGGTCGCCGACGCGGGTGGCGTGGACGTGTTCGATCCGCAACGCCAGCACCTGGCGGGCAAAGCGCTCCCGAAGCGCGAGCACGAGCTGTTCCCCGACGCGTTCGAGCAGGTAACGTCCCGCGGACTCGGTGGCGCTTTGCAGGAGAAAGACCGTGACGAGCAGCAGGGAGGGAGCGAGGATCGGGGAGGACGTGGAGATGCTGTCGACGATGTGTCCCGCCAGCAGGGGTTGTGCCAGCCCGAGCACCGTCGCTAACAGCGTGACCGCCGTGGCCACGACCATGCGTCCGCGCCATCGGCCGAGGTAGGACAGTAGTTGGGTGTAGCGGGTGAGCGTCACGAGGACTCCTGGCCGAGATCGCTGGGTGGGGTGGCCGGGGGTGGCACGGTCATGAGGGTGCGATACGAGCTGGGCTGGCCCAGCTCGGCGACCAGACGTCCCTCGGTTTCGAGCCAGGCATGGGCACGGAAGGGTGGAGCGGCGGGGATGCCTGTGCACCAGATCGGCCACGAGCCGTCCGTCCGCAGCAACAGGCACGCAGCGATCGAGCGGGGAAGGCAACCGAACCGGCCCGCACAGGTGGGGTCGTGCTGTACCACTGCCAGGACGGCGCGTTCGGCTTCGTCGTAGCGCGCCGGTCGCGCTCGTCGCGCCAGGAAGGTCAGGACCCGGTGCAGTGTCCAGGGGGTCAGTCGCGCCAGCTGCTTGGCGACGAGCACACTGGCGCCGACCTTGACTTTGGACCGCCACGGGAGTTCGAGCCCGGTCTCGGTGGGGTGCAGGGCCACGTCGGACAGGACGGGGCGGTCCTTATCGAAGGTCATCGTCGATCAGTCCGCTCTGGGCCAGCTGCTGCAGATAGGAAAGCAGGTCCGTGCGAAGAGCATCCAGCGGCACGTCGTAGCGATCGTGCGGTGCGCGGACGGCACGGTCGGGATCGTTCGTGTCGAGCAGCGCAGTGATCATGTCGGCGCCGATCTCGTTGACTTGGAAGTAGGAGCCGTTCTTCTGGTCGAGCAGGACGGCTCCGTAGTCGGTGCGGGTCATCGATACCGAGTTCCGAAGTTTCATCCGGTCTTGTGCCTCCGTTCCGATGAGCTGTGTCCTGGGCGGGTCGGGGACGAGCTGCGGTTGTCGACGGATCGGAGCCAGGCCTCGCACGCGACGGTCATGGCGAGATCGTTGTTGTCGAACAGTGGCGTGTCGGGTTGCCGGAGCAGGGGATACAGGCGGTGAGGGTCGATGAGGCCGGCCTCGACCAGTTTCGAATCCGCGAAATACGTGCGGATCGCCGAGGCGTTGCGCAGAAGCGCTTGGGCCTTGTCGGCGTTGTGTGCACCTTTCGTGGTGCGGCGCTGGAGGCTGTCCGGCAAGAATTCCTTGAAGGCCTCGAGCAGAAGTGGTTTGTATCGGTACGGATCCAGACGGTGGTCGATTCGCACCGAGAGTGCAGCGTTGATGACGCGCTCGTCGAGGAAGGGCGCGACGACGCCGATGCCGCCACGGAAGTGAGCGATGTCAGCGACACCGCGCACCACCCGAGAAATCTCGTAGATCGCGCCGAGTTCCTGGTGTCGGCCGGGGGAAGGGGCGAGAGGGTGCAGTTCGCTCATCACGCGGATGCGCGCTGCGATCGCGTCGGTGACCTCGGCGCTCAGCCAGTGTGGAACGACAGCTTGCCCACCCCAGGACAGCATCGCCGCATGGGGATCCCTCGGGGCCGACGACAGATAGGTCCGGTGCAGCCAGCTCCGGTAGGAGCCGGGCGCAATCAGCTGGCGCGCCAGGTCGGACCCGCGCCAGCGATACATCGACCGGTATGCGCGAAGGCGTCTGAGGGCTGTGAGGGGGTGTGTGACGAGCAGGTCACGACTGAGGGCAGGGTGGGCCAGGAAGAGCTGGTCCCCGCCGTATCCGGTGAAGTGCACTTCCGTCCCGACAGCGCGTGCCAGGTCGGTGACGGCATTGAGCCGACTGTGGCTGCCGATCGCGATGCTCGGCTCGTCGAGCGGATAGCGGGAGGCGTCGTCGAGTTCGTCGTATTCCCAAGGCAGTTGGTCCGGCTGGAGGAAAGTGTGACTGTCGAGCGGCAACCTGGTGGTCAGCTCCCGGGCCCACTGCGCATCGGAGTTGAATTCGTCTCTGCTGACCGCGGTGATCCCGTGCAGCTCGAAGGGCAGCTCCTCGCGATGCTTGTGGATCTGGAGTGTGGCGGTGAGGGTCGAGGAATCGAGTCCGCCGGAGATCTCGCAGGTTGCCCGTGATCTTCCGGAGAGGTGGTCACCGACAGTCTCGAGAGTCGCCGAGGTGACGAGTTCGGCGCCGGCCGCGAGGTCTTGGTCGGGGAAGGGCGGGGTCCACCATCGGTGCAGGCGTGCCGGATCCGGTCCGCCGAGCTGGAGGAAACTGTGAGGAGGGACGGCTGTGATGTTCTCCCAGCAACACAGTTCCGCGAGAGGATGCTGCAGCGGCTCGAGCAGGCGCATCGCCAACGAGATCCGATCGACCGGAAACTCGCCGATGCTCGCAAGCAGGCGGGCTCGGCTGGAAACCATCGTCGCGCCCGCCACATCTGCATAGAAGACCCGGTGCAGCCCGGACGCAGATCCCTGTACCCGGATCCGGCCGTTGATGGAGGCAACAAGCCAGTACGGCCCGGCGAGTTGGCCGAGGTGTGCATCGAGGTGTAACAACGACGGCGCCGTGGCCAAGACATCGGTCAAGACACGCTCCGGGACCGGCGCTGGGCCTATCACGACGAGGGTGTTGCCGCGCATCATCCCTGCACTGAGCCGCAGGTGGCTCGCCTGCACGTAAAGGCGAACGGGGTCGTTGCCGGCCGACAAGTCGAACATTCGTGCCTGAGCGAGGTGCTCACGGACCACGGCCGGCTGATGGTCGCCTCGGATGAGCACGAACGAGTCGACGTCGCTGTCCATGAGCACCTCGCGTGAGTCAGTTGAACTTACCTACCCACTCGACCCACCAGATCCCTCCCCCAGAGGTGATCTGGGAAAAGGCCCCGCGGCTGAGCAGCGTGGGAGCTGTGTACTCCTTCTTGTTCATGGTTCCCTCCCTTCCGAAATCGACATGTCGAGGGCGGACGTCCATGAAAACCGGTCGACTGGAATGCTATTAAGGCGGAAGAGGACTACAGCGCGAATGACATACTGTGAAACTGAAATGTTATGTGGTATATGGGCTTTTCACATCGGACAGGGGTCCCGCTCGGCAGGGCGCTGCGGTGCAGCGCTCCCCGGAGCCGGGGGCCAGAGCCACCTCGCAGCACGTCGGATCGACGACGTTCCTGCAGGTGGGCAATGCGGCCACTCCACCGGATACCACCTCGAGGCGGATCCGGTCGGCGTCGGCGACGGTCGCGGCGACGCCGTACACGAAGGGTTCTCCTGTTTGGTCGTGTACGAAGGCTGCATCGGGGCGTCGAGACAGGTCGGCGATCGGGGCGGGTGCCGGGCGGGAGCGGGATGTGCTGTTTGGGGATCGTCAAACAGCACACCCCGAGCGAAGGTCAGTTGCAGCGCAAGAGGTGTGCCATCGTCGCGAGCAGGTGGCACTTCAATGTCCAACCCCGGCCACCGCGTCTGCTGCCAGTGCAGTCGACGAGGTACCGGGATGAGGGGTGGGGTACCCGAAGCGGCGAGCACCTACGGCCGGATGCGCGAATCGGTCAACGAAGGGCGTGCTCGCAGCCACCCCGGCGCGCACGACAGGTCGAGAGTGCGCTCCGAACTCCTTCGTGATGCTGTTCCAGTCCTTGAGCCTCACCCCCACATTCTCCTGTTTCGCCGTACCTATTCGGAATACTGCGCCAAGCCGCGCCTCTCACGTTCGCATTGCTTCCGGAGTTGCGCTCGATGATCAAAATCGCCTGGCGAAATTTTTAAGAAGTAGCGGCGAAGGAAGAATTTGAGGGGCGCGGACCAATGCTTCCCCGGATTCTTGTACTGCATTGGACAATGGACGTGCGCGAAGATTCTCGTCTTGTCGTTCTGAATTTTTCTCCTTCCAGCGTGAGGACCCGCGTGAAGGCCGTAGTTGTGAATATATGGATTGTCTTCTGACACCACTGCCGCATTAGCCGCAAGGTGATGGTTTGCAGCTCGTTGGAGTGACGTTGCTGTATGACTCGACTTGGCTCCTGCCCAAGTAATACGGGCCAATCCTGGCACTACCGGAGGCTGGGATGAATGCAGGGGATATGGCGTCCATCGTTCATGATGGCTATCATTGCGAGTTTTTCGCGCCAACGCGCTCGCAGCACCGCAAGGATGAACCCGTCGTCAGCGACATCCGCCTCGTATTCGTCGATGGAGCTTTGCGTCACGCCGCTGCGCACATCGGCTGCGAGGAATCCTGCGAGAACCGTCCACGCGACCTCGGGCGGGCGACCGTCCGCAGAAGGCGATCCAGCTTGTTTGACGCTCAAGCGCTGGATGAAGGAAGGGCGGAAGGTCCGCGCCGGAGCCTGCAACGGCAGCATGACCGTTGTCACGAGCGGAGGAGTGCACCAGCGCCCGTCGACGTGGTTCACCAATGCAACCGACCGTGACTCGGAGTTTCGAACTCCCACAGCAGCAATGGTGTCTCGGACCACGAGCAGGTACGGTTCCCAGCTCACCTCGACGTCGTCCGTACGGTTGCGGACCACTGCAAGAGCACTCGCAACGGCCGGATGGTCTTCCCAACTGTCGCTCACACGATTCACCTTAGAACGCTGTTGCCCGGGGCGATATCGAGGTCAAGCAGGAAACGAGTTCGCGGCCAGGAGACATCGAGACTGCGCATGTCCATCAAGTCGTGCTGCCGCGGCGTGGCGGAACCGAGCCGGCTCAGGTGCGAAGAGCTTGACCGGTACTGGCTCGCCGGACGACCGCATGTGTCATGCTCGGTTATGGCCTGGTCGCAGCGGTACCTCCCGCCGGATACCGCCGAGATTGGAGCTCTCGCCCACGGACCTCGCATCCTGGCCAGAGCACCGGGGATCCTTGTTGGGCTTCGCTCGATTGTCGCGTATTCGTCAGGACTGGACCTCGCCGTTGTGGCGGTCGCTGCCGGTCCTCAAGCCGACGCAATGAGGAGCCAGTTTACGGCCCCGGCAGAGATCGATGCCGAAACCGGACAGCCGTACCGCGGCGAACTCCGTCGGGAAATGATGCAATTGCGCGCTCTGGAGGATTCGCGCCTACAGCCGGTCTTGTATCGCAGTACCGAGGGATTCCACCAGAAACCGAATAGTTACCGGCGCGAGTACTTGTACGAGATCAGTGATCTCCCTCATACGACAGAGCTACCGCTGGTTGCTGCGTGGCCTGCAATTGGGCTGGATCCGGTAACAACTTATCTGGAGATTCCTACAGCGGAGGTACTTCAGGCCGCGATTATTTCCCTGCTTTAACTGGTGAACAAACGCAACCGGTGCACAAGAACTATCGACCATTCCGGGTTCACAGCCGGACGTGGGAATTGTCGCTGATACCACGTCCGGCTGCGTGTGCTTTCGTCCAGATCACGTGCGCTCGTCAACAGTAGATCTGGGCATCGCTGTTGACGACCTCCGAGTCCCAGTTTCCATGAAAACCTTGCGCCTCGAACTCCACATGGTACTGGTGGAGCGGTTTGCACGGCGCTGCTACTGCGTACTCGTCGTAGTAGTCGGGGGGCGTGTTGTCGACTGTCTGATTCACCTCTCGGTAGGTGGATCCGTCGTATTCCCACAGCGTAAGGGTCGCTATCCAGACGTCGGGGGGATACGAGCATCCAACCTCAGCGACGATGGTCACCCACAGCGGTCCACCGGGAACGATCGGTTCCGCCGCCCCGGACTTGTACGGGTTCATCTGGCACGAAATGCTGTCCGGAACTGCTTGCTGGCGGCGTGCATCGGGGGCGCTGGGGATCCCTTCCAGGAGATCGATACTCCAGTTCGGATTCCACTCGATCGCGCCTCCTTGGAAGTCTTGTCGCACCCCGCCGTTGAATGGGAATTCATCACCGGTCGGATAGCCGTAGCTACCGGACTCGTACCCTGTCGCCGACCAGGCTTCCAGGATCGGTCCGGTAACCGGATGCGCCCCATGACTCGGGTGCCAGTAGATGACGCCGCGTTCGAAGCGGTCCATCTGACCTTGCCCGTCGGGCAGGCCGATCTGGTCCTGGATGGGATAGCCGAGGAGAGTGCCCCCCGGCGCCAAGCCACCGACCGAGTTGTACTTGTCGCGGAGCGGTCCGTTGCGGATGGCGGAGCCGATGGCGTTCTGGAAGGCGACGTAGATTGCGCCGTCCTGGAATTCCTGGCGGCGGCCGCCATCAGGGAGAACAACCTCATCGGTGGTGGGGTACTTCAGCCAGCCGGCTTCGTAGCCGTGGACGCCCCACCGGTGGAGGAAGCTGTTGACCACCGGGTGTGCGCCGGAGGCGGCGGACCAGTAGATGGGGCCGTTGGCGAAGGTGACGCGTTCGCCGGTGCCGCCGGGGTTGAGGATGTTCCCGCTGGTGGGGTACGACAGGAAACTCGCCGGCCCACCGAGGCTGTTGTACTTGTCCCGGATCGCCCCGCACACCTCGAACCACGAGGGCCAGTAGACCTGGCAGCTCGAAGCGGTCAGGCTGCGGGAGGACCTCAGGCGTGCCTCGGCGATCTCGGCCTTGTCGGCGTCCTCCTTGGTGAACGGGGCCGGGACCTCTTCGCGGTCCGAGCGCATCTGCCCGGGCACCAGCGTGGATTTGGGGTTGTCGGTGGGGTGCCAGTCCGGGTCCGGTTCGGCGGTCTTGGACGAGCGGGCCGGATCGTCCGGCGGCACCGGCTGGTCGGCGGCCGGCGGGGCCGGCCGCAGCTCGGCCGGCAGCGGCGCCACCGTCTCCGCCGGCGGCGCCTGCGCCGGGGCAGGGGCCTGTGCGGGTGCAGGGCCCGCGTCGGTGCGGGAGGTGTCCGGGCGCGGTGTGTCAGGGACCTGCGCGGGCAACGCCTCGGTGGCCGGGGTGAGGGTGGTCCAGTCGGGCACGGCCGGTGGCGTGGTCTCGCACGGCGGGTCCGTCGCCGGCGTCGTGGTGGTCGTGGCCGCGGGTGTGGTGGTAGGGGCTGCGCACGGATCCGCGGCGGCCTCGGGTGCGGCGGCCGGTGCGCGGTCCGGGGTGCTTGCCGGGCCCGACTGCGTCGTGCTTGCCGGGGCCGACTGGGTCGGGGTGGTCGGGGCGGCGGGAGTGGTGGGTTGGGCCAGCACCGCGGTGGGGCCGGTGGCGACCAGCAGGGCGGTCGTGCCGGCGAGCACGCAGCGGGCGGCCCATCGGCGTCGGGGCGGGCGCAGGGCACGGCGACGGAGCGATTCCATTCGAGACCTACCGTCTTTCGCATGAACAAGGTCAGCGGTGGCGCCATCGCTGCCGGAAACCTAACGGGGTCTCCCACCAACCACACTCGTATCCGGTAACACTTCCATCACGGAAACCATCCGCCCGGTATTTTCATAGAAGGGCGGTCGATTCCGACATTTCGGCGCTCCCCCCCAAGGCTCGAATAGTCCCTGCCCGCTGGCCGCTCGGCGGGCCGGATCAGACGCCGAGCCGGGTGCTCACCTCGCCGACAGTGCTAGGTGGTGTGCTTGCGCGGCCGCCTTCCGCACTCGACGTCGAGCGCCCGCACACGTGCCCGGCGACGAACACCGCGGTCAGCACGGCGCCCGGGCGGCGTGTGACCGTCCTGCCGCGCCGGCCCAGCCGGCCTGGTGCGGTGACGGAAGCGTGCTCCAGAGCCGGTACCGGCGCGAGTCCCTGACCCCCGAGGACGCCGGTCGGCACCGACCTCGGCGCCGACGCTGTCCCGGTCCGTCCGCGCGGGGCGGACGGACCGGGCGCTCGGGGGTCTCGGCGGAGACGGCGGCGCAAGGTGCGTTTCCCCGCTGCCCGTAGGCTGTCCGGGCGGTCGGACGTGGGGGCCGCTACCGGGATCCGGAGGGAACGGCGCCGCGAGGCGGGCGGGAAGGAGGGGTGGTGGGGACCAAGCAGCACCGGGGCCGGGTCACCCGGTTCCACTTCGTCACCGTCGCGGCCGAGTTGTTCGCCGCCGCCGGGTATCACGGGGTCAGCACGGGCGAGATCGTCGCCGCGGCCGGCTCGAACAAGGGCGCGCTGTACTACCACTTCCGCTCCAAGGACGACCTCGTAGCGGCGATCATCGACGAACAGCACCACCGCTCGATCGCCCTCGTCCAACGGGTCACCGCCACCGACGCCCCACCGCTCGAGCAGATCGTCATGCTCAGCCACGCCCTCGGCGAGCAACTACAGGAGAGCGCGCTGGTGCGGGCCGGGCTACGCCTGTCCACCGAACTCGACCACGTCCCCGTCCACCCGTACCGGGACTGGATCGGCGCCTGCCGGGCGCTGCTCGACCGCGCCGCCGCTGACGGCGATCTTCACGCTGGTCTGGACCTGGATGCGGTGGCCCGGTTCGTGATCGGGGCGTTCACCGGTCTCCAACAGCTGTCCGGGTTGCTCACCGACCGCCGCGACCTGCCGCGGCGGATCGACGAGCTGTGGGCGCTGTTGCTGCCCACGCTCGTCGCCGACCCCGGCCGGCGTGACGCGGTGCGCCGCGCCCGCTGGGCACGCCCGATCCCCGTCGCCTGAACCAGTCCATCGGCGCAGTCCACGGCAACGATCGTCGAACAGCACAGCCGCGACGTAGGCAGCCTGGGCCCGTAGAGCGGTGACCTCGAGAAACCCTGACCGGCCGATCCCACGTTCCCGATGGCCGGCGGAGCGTAGCGTGCGAAACGTGTGATCCGGGGGCCGTAGTTCGGGGAGAGTCAGGACGGAAGGGATCGGACCGATGGCGAAGATGAGCCGCGCCACCACGATCGAGGCGCCCGTGGCGGAGGTGTTCGAGTTCGCGAAGGACGTCGGGAAGTTGTGGGTCTGCTTTCCCGACTGCGCGGTGAGGGACGTCGACCTCACCCCGGACGGGGTCGGGACGAGTGCCGAGTGGTTCGAGAAGCTGCTGGGCCTGCACCTGAAAGGGCGCGTGGAGTACACCGAGGTCGTCCCCGGCGAGCGCATCGTGGCCCGATCCAGCATGGGACCGGTCTGGACCTTCACGTTCGCGCCGCAGGACGGCGCGACGAGCCTGACCTTGGACTGCGAATGGACACTCGACGTGCCGGTCGTCGGGGTGCCCGTCGAGGAGTTGATGTTCAAGTTGAGCGGGGGTGACATCGAACGGATGCTCGCCACCGTGAAGGCACGGGTCGAGGGTGCCAGGACTCCGGCCGCGCCGCCGAGCGCGCGTGCGGCGCAGAGCATCACGATCGATGCCCCCGTCGAGAAGGTGTTCGGGTTCGCGCGCGACATCGGGAAGCTGTGGTCCACTCACCCGAACATGGCGGTCCGGGAGGTCCACTCGACCCCGGACGGTGTCGGGTCGAGCGCCCAGTGGTTCGGAGGACTCCTGGGCCTGCACTTCGAGGGTCACGTCGAGTACGTCGAGGTCGTCCCCGACGAACGCATCGTCGTCCGGTCGACGCCCGGGGCGGGCATCGAGTTCCTGTGGACGTTCACGTTCGCGCCCGCGGACGGCGGCACCGAGGTGAAGCTGGAAGGGACCTCGCACGTCGCCGTCCTCGTCGCCGACGTCCCCCTCGGGGATCATCTCCCGAAATGGACCGAGAGCAGCATGCAGCAGATGCTGGCCCACCTGAAGACCCGGATCGAGCGTGCGGGCTGACCCGAGCCGGACGCGCCGGGTGCCGAGTCACACCCTCACAGGGGCCGGCACGCCATCCCCGAGTGCGCGTCCTCGTCGCGAGGAGACCCGAGGAGATCGGGGGACGAGCCGACTCCGTCGCGAGAGCGGGGTACGCCGGGCACTGTGGGCGGTCTGCGCCTCGTCGGCCGTGTTGTTCCCGGCCGGGCTGTGCCCGCCCGTCGCGATCGCCGAACCGGCGCCCGGGGCGGTGATGTCGGTGGAACCGCTGCCACCCGAGCTGTCCGTGCCGGGCGCTGCGGTCGCCGAGCGGTTCACCTACCGCACCCAGTGGCGCTCCGGTGCCGCCGCCGTCGACACCGGGGTGCTGTTCCTGCCGCCGGGCCCGGCACCCGAGGGCGGCCGGCCGGTGGTGTCGTGGGCCCACGGCACCGTCGGTCTCGGCGACGACTGTGCCCCGTCGCGCAACCCCCGCGTCGACCGGGAGCAGCGGTATCTCGCGCACTGGCTGTCGCAGGGCTACGCCGTGGTGGCCGCCGACTACCCCGGACTCGGCACCGACGGCCTGCACACGTATCTCGACGGGCCCACGGCTGCGAACAGCGTGATCGACGTCGTGCGGGCGGCGCGCACAGTCGAGCCGTCCCTGTCGCCGCGCTGGGTCGTCGTCGGGCAGTCGCAGGGCGGGCACGCGGCACTGCACACCGCGCACCGGGCCACGTCGCGAGCACCGGAGCTCGACTTCCGCGGCGCCGTCGCCACCGGGGCGCCGTCCAACCTCGAACTACTGTTCCCGTTCGGCGTGCCCGGCTTCCCCGACCTCGGGCTGGACGGCCTCGTCCCGTTCAGTGCCTACATCATGGCCGGGCTGCGGGCGGCACGACCCGACCTCGGGGTCGACAGTTACCTCACGCCCGTCGGCCGCGAACTCGTCGACGCCGCCGAGCGCCTCTGCTACAGCGAGCTCGAGGACCGCGCCGCCGGTGTGGCTGTCGGGCAGCTGCTGTCCCGGCCGCTGGGTGACGACCGGATGCGGGCCGCGCTCGCGGACTACCTCGGCGTCCCGGCCCACGGTTACGACCGGCCCCTGTTCCTGGGCCAGGGCCTGGACGACCGGATGGTGCCCGCACCCTTGTCGGTCAAGCTCGTCGCCGACCTGTGGGCCGGCGGCGCCGACGTCGACTACCGCACCTATCCGGCCGACCACTTCGCCACCCTCTTCGAGGCCCTCCCCGACACCACGAGGTTCGTCGCCGCCCGATTCGTCCGGTAACGCCGGACGGTCGGCGACCGACGTGCGAGGTGGTGCCTGCCGACGACCGGCACGCGCGTCGGACGAGCGGAGGATTTCATGGGCCGGACCAGGCGGTGGCGGTGGGCGCTGTGTGCGGTCGGTGCGGTGCTGGCGGGCGGGCTCACCCCGTCCGTCGCCGGGGCCGAACCCGCAGCCGCAGACCCCGGCACGATCGTCTCGGTCGAGCCGTTGCCGCCCGAACTGTCGGTGCCCGGCGCAGCGGTCGCCCAGCGGCTCACGTACCGCACCGAGTGGCGCTCCGGCGCGCCGGCCGTGGGCACCGGGGTGCTGTTCCTGCCTCCGGGCCCCGCTCCGGAGGGCGGCCGCCCGGTGATCTCCTACGCCCACGGCACCGTCGGCATCGGCGACGACTGCGCGCCGTCGCGGAATCCGCGCGCCGACGTCGAGCGGCCGTACCTCGAACACTGGCTCGCCCAGGGGTACGCCGTCGTGGCGGCCGACTACCCGGGACTGGGCACCGACGGCGTCCACACCTACCTCGACGGCCAGAGCGCCGCCGACAGCGTCGTCGACATCGTGCGGGCGGGCCGTGCCGCCGAGCCGTCGCTGTCGCCGCGGTGGGTCGTCGTCGGTCAGTCGCAGGGCGGGCACGCGGCGCTGCACACCGCACACCGGGCCCCCTCGCGGGCGCCGGAACTCGACTTCCGCGGCACGGTCACTACCGGGGCGCCGTCCAACCTCGAGCGGCTGTTCCCGTTCGGCGGGCCCGGATTCCCCGACCCGGGTTTCGAAGGTCTGGTCGCGTTCAGCTCCTACATCTTCGCCGGACTCCGCGCCGCCCATCCCGACCTGGACGTGAACAGCTACCTGACCCCTACCGGGCGGGAGTTCGTCGATGCGGCCGAACGACTCTGCTACAACGAGCTCGACGCGCTCGCCGGCGACGTCCGGGTCGGCGATCTGGCGGCGCGGCCGCTGTCCGAGGGCCGTTTCCCCGCCGTGTTCGCCGACTACCTGGGCGTCCCGACCAGCGGGTACGACCGCCCGATGTTCCTCGCCCAGGGCATCCACGACACGATGGTCCCCGCGCCGTTGTCGGCCGGGCTCGCCGCCGACCTGCTGGCGGCGGGCGCCGACCTCGACTACCGGGTGTACGTCGCCGGGCACAACACGACCATGACCCGTTCCCTGCCCGACACCACCCCGTTCGTGGCGCGGCTGTTCGCCTCGTAGCCGGTCCGCTTCCGGTCTCACCGGACCGGGCCGGTCGTCCGGGATGTGGTGTCCGCGGGTCGGCCCGATACGCTGGACCTATGGCGGAGTTCATTTACACGATGAAGAAGGTGCGCAAGGCGCACGGTGACAAGGTCATTCTCGACGACGTCACCATGAGCTTCTACCCGGGTGCCAAGATCGGTGTGGTCGGACCGAACGGCGCGGGCAAGTCGTCCATCCTCAAGATCATGGCCGGGCTGGACCAGCCCAGCAACGGGGAGGCTTTCCTCGATCCCGAAGCCTCCGTCGGCATCCTCCTGCAGGAACCGCCGCTCAACGAGGACAAGACCGTCCGCGGCAACGTGGAGGAGGGTCTCGGCGAGATCAAGGTCAAGCTCGACCGGTTCAACGAGATCGCCGAGCTGATGGCGACCGACTACTCCGACGAGCTCATGGAGGAGATGGGCAAGCTCCAGGAGGAACTCGACCACGCCAACGCCTGGGACATCGACTCGCAGCTCGAGCAGGCGATGGACGCCCTGCGCTGCCCGCCGCCGGACGAGCCGGTCACCCACCTGTCGGGCGGTGAGCGCCGCCGCGTCGCCCTGTGCAAGCTGCTGCTGAGCAAGCCCGACCTGTTGCTGCTCGACGAGCCCACCAACCACCTCGACGCCGAGTCGGTGCTGTGGCTCGAGCAGTTCCTCGCGAGCTACCCCGGTGCTGTCCTCGCCGTCACCCACGACCGGTACTTCCTCGACCACGTCGCGCAGTGGATCTGTGAGGTCGACCGCGGCAAGCTGCACCCGTACGAGGGCAACTACTCCACCTACCTGGAGAAGAAGGCCGAGCGCCTCGAGGTGCAGGGCAAGAAGGACCAGAAGCTGCAGAAGCGCCTGCGCGAGGAGCTCGAGTGGGTCCGGTCCGGCGCCAAGGCCCGCCAGACCAAGAACAAGGCCCGCCTGGCCCGCTACGAGGAGATGGCCGCCGAGGCCGAGAAGTTCCGCAAGCTCGACTTCGAGGAGATCCAGATCCCGACGCCGCCGCGCCTGGGCGACGTCGTGGTCGAGGTCGACCACCTCGACAAGGGGTTCGAAGGCCGCGTGCTGATCAAGGACCTGTCCTTCACGCTGCCGCGCAACGGCATCGTCGGCGTGATCGGCCCCAACGGCGTCGGCAAGACCACCCTGTTCAAGACCATCGTCGGCCTCGAGAAGCCGGACTCCGGCACCGTGAGGGTCGGCGAGACCGTCAAGCTGAGCTACGTCGACCAGTCCCGGGCGAACATCGACCCGAACAAGACGGTGTGGCAGGTCGTGTCCGACGGGCTCGACTACATCGAGGTCGGCCAGAACGAGATGCCCTCACGCGCGTACGTCAGCGCATTCGGCTTCAAGGGCCCGGATCAGCAGAAGAAGGCCGAGGTGCTCTCCGGTGGCGAGCGCAACCGCCTGAACCTGGCACTGACCCTCAAGGAGGGCGGCAACCTGATCCTGCTCGACGAGCCGACCAACGACCTCGACGTCGAAACCCTGAGCTCGCTCGAGAACGCGCTGCAGAAGTTCCCCGGCTGTGCCGTCGTGATCTCCCACGACCGCTGGTTCCTCGACCGCACCTGCACCCACATCCTCGCGTGGGAAGGCAACGTCGAGGAGGGCAAGTGGTTCTGGTTCGAGGGCAACTTCGAGTCGTACGAGGCCAACAAGGTCGAGCGGCTCGGGGCGGAGGCGGCGCGTCCGCACCGCGTCACCCACCGGAAGCTCACTCGTGACTGAGCGGAAGACCTTCACCTGCACGCTGGAGGTGCGCTGGGCCGACTCCGATCGCCTCGGGCACGTCAACAACACGAAGTTCGTGGAGTACATGCAGGAAGCCCGGATCAAGTTCCTGCAGAGCGGCCCGTTCGCGCGCGGCGCCGTGGTGGTGCGGAAGATGGACGTGGAGTTCCTGCGTCCGCTCAAGGACGACTCCGGTCCGATCACCGTCGCCATCTCGGTACTGCACGTAGGCAACAGCTCGTACACCCTGCGGCACGTGATCACCGACGTGCAGGGCAATCCCTGCGGCTCCGGGGACGCGGTGCTCGTCGGGTTCGACCCGCACACCGAGACCGCCCGGCCGCTGTCCGCCGACGAGCGGGCGGTTCTCGAGGAGTACGTCGCCGCGCCGGTCGCCTGACCACCCGGCGCGGGATTCCCCCCTCACACCCGGCGCCGCGGATAGGCTCGCACCAGAGCCTGTCCGCGGCGCTGCCGGTTTCCGGCAGCGAATGAGGGAGTGAGCACCATGGCCGAGTCCGCCCCACCCCACGGGGTTTCGTCGAACCGGCAGCTCGCGGCCTCCGCTCTCGAGGACAGCTACCGGCGTTACGCGGACACCGTCGACGCCCCGGAGCGGGCTCTGGCCGCCCACCTGGACCTCGGCAGGGAGCGACGTGACGCCGCGGTCCTGACCCGCGTCTACCGGCCCGGCGACCGATGGGACATCGGCGCCGCCCTGCAGATCGTCACCGACGACATGCCGCTGCTCGTCGAATCCGTCATCGCGCTGCTGACCCGGCTCGGCGTCGCCATCCGCGAACTGGTCCATCCCGTGGTGTCCGTACGGCGCGACGCGGGCGGCGGCCTGCGCGAGATGGTGGCCGACACCACGCCCCCGTCCGGCTTCGTCACCGAGTCGTGGATACACGTCCAGCTGCATCCGGCCACCGCCGAGGCCACCCTCGATGCCGTGGGCACCGAGATCGGGGGTGTGCTCGCCGACGTCCGGCAGGTCGGTGCCGACACCGCCGAGATGCTCGCCCGGGAACGCGATCTCGCCACCGAACTCGACGCGCTCGCCGAGAACCCGCCGCCGCGGCACGCCGCGGAGGATCTTCGGGAGACGTCGGCGCTGCTGCGCTGGCTCGCGCGGGGCAACTACACCGTCCTCGGCTATCGGCGCTACGACGTCGTCGCCGACGCCTCGGGGACGCGCCGTGCCCGCGCCGTGCCGGGCAGCGGACTCGGGGTGCTGCGCTCCGACCTGGCCGCCGACGACGTGATCGACATGTCGGCAACGGTCGAGGCCGCCGACCGTCCGCTGCTGGTGCTCACCCAGGCCTCCCTGCCTGCCACGGTGCACCGCTCGGTGTACCCGTACTTCGTGGGCGTCGCCGTGCTCGACTCCGACGGCCGGGTCGTCGGCGAGCACCGGTTCCTCGGTGTGCTCGCCGTGACCGCGCTGCACGAGAACGTACTCGACATCCCGGTGCTGGCCCGCCGGGTACGGGAGGTGGTGGCCCTCGCCGGCGTGGAACTGTCGTCGTTCACCGGCCAGGCCATGCTCGAGGTGCTGCAGGCACTACCCCGGGTGGAACTGTTCTCCGCCGACACCGAGACCCTCTACGAGACCGTCACCGCCGTGGTCGCGATGCGCCGGCAACTCCGGCTGTTCGTGCGGGTGGACCCCTACGGCCGCTTCGTCTCGTGCCTGATCTACCTGCCCCGCGACCGCTACAACACCCGCGTGCGGGTCGCGATGCAGCAGATCCTGCTGCGCGAGTACGGCGGCGGTGCCATCCACTACACCGCCCGGGTCACCGAGGGCGACCTGGCGTTGCTGCACGTGACCATCCGGACTCCACCGGGGCAGGCACTGCCGCGGATCGACACCTCCGAGGACAATCGGCTGCGCATCCAGGCCCTGCTCGCCGAGGCCAGCCGCAGCTGGGACGACCACCTCGCCGACCTGGCCGCCACCGACCACACCGTCGATCCCGTGCTCGTACAGCGCTACGCGGAGGTGCTGCCCGACGGCTACAAGGAGGACTTCGACGCGAGCCGGGCGCTGGCCGACATCGCCCGTCTCGAGGCGCTGCGGGACGGCAGCATCGACCTGCTCCTGTACCGGCAACCCGGCGCCGATCCGCGCCGGTGGCGTTTCACGCTCTACATCGGCAGCGAGGGCATCACCCTCAGCCAGGTGCTGCCGGTGCTGCAGAGCCTCGGCGTCGAGGTGCTCGACGAGCGCCCGTACCAGATCATCCGCGCCGACCGGATGAGCTGCTGGATCTACGATTTCGGGCTGGTCCTGCCCGTCGACGTCGAACCCGACCCGGGCGTGACCACCCGTTTCACCGCGGCGTTCGCCGCCATGTGGCACGGACTGTCGGAACCGGACCGGTTCAACGAACTCGTCCTGCGGGCCGGAATGGGCTGGCGGCAGGCCATGATGCTGCGCGCCTACGCCAAGTACCTGCGGCAGGCCGGCTTCCCCTACAGCCAGTACCGCATCGAAGGAGTCCTGCTCGCGGACCCGGACACCACCGCGCTGTTCGCCGAACTGTTCGAGGCGATGTTCGACCCGGACGAGGCATCTGCCGACCGCGAGCAGGACGCCGCCGCCGAACTGGTCGGCCGGATCGACGCCGTCGTCGGTCTCGACGCCGACCGGATCCTGCGCGGCCTCTTCGGCCTGATCCGGGCGACGTTGCGCACCAACTACTTCGTATCGAGCGACGACGGGGCCGTCCCGCTCTCGCGCCCCGACGCCGCACCCGCCCGGGCCCTGTCGTTCAAACTCGACCCGACCCGCATCGACGAGTTGCCCCAGCCGCGACCGAAGTTCGAGGTGTTCGTCTACGCCCCCGACGTCGAGGGTGTGCACATGCGTTTCGGCGCGGTCGCCCGCGGTGGCCTGCGCTGGTCGGACCGGCGGGAGGACTTCCGCACCGAGATCCTCGGTCTCGCGAAAGCGCAGGCCGTGAAGAACGCCGTCATCGTTCCCGTCGGCGCCAAGGGCGGCTTCGTCGTCAAACGCCCGGTCGCGCCGACCGGCGATGCGGCCGCCGACCGGCAGGCCGTGCGCGCGCAGGGGGAGGCCTGCTACCGGCGGTTCATCGCCGGTCTGCTCGACGTCACCGACAACCTCGACCGAGCGAGAGGCGTGGCCGTGCCGCCGCCGCGGGTCGTCCGCCGCGACGGCGACGACACGTACCTCGTGGTCGCCGCCGACAAGGGCACCGCGACCTTTTCCGACCTCGCCAACGAGGTCGCCCGCGAGTACGGGTTCTGGCTCGGCGACGCCTTCGCCTCCGGCGGATCCGCCGGCTACGACCACAAGGCCATGGGCATCACCGCCCGCGGAGCCTGGGAGAGCGTCAAGCGGCACTTCCGTGAACTGGGCGTCGACACCCAGAGCGAGGACTTCACCGTCGCCGGCATCGGCGACATGAGCGGCGACGTGTTCGGCAACGGAATGCTCCTGAGCACCCACATCCGGTTGGTGGCCGCGTTCGATCATCGGCACATCTTCCTCGACCCCGACCCGGAGCCCGCCGCCTCGTACGCCGAGCGGCGCCGCCTGTACGAGCTGCCCCGCTCGTCGTGGGCCGACTACGACACGGAGCTGATCAGCACCGGTGGCGGGGTGTGGGAGCGTTCCCTGAAATCCGTTTCCCTCAGCGCCGAGGTGCGGAGCGTGCTCGGACTCGACGACGACGTCACCGAGCTCTCACCCCCCGAACTGATCCGCGCGATCCTGCGGGCCCCGGTGGACCTGCTGTGGAACGGGGGCATCGGCACCTACGTCAAGGCCGTCCCCGAAACCGATGCCGACGTGGGCGACAAGAGCAACGACGCGGTCCGCGTCAACGGCGGCACCCTCCGCGCCCGGGTGGTGGGGGAGGGCGGCAACCTCGGCGTCACCCAGCGCGGCCGCATCGAATACGCCCGCGCCGGCGGCAAGATCAACACCGATGCGATCGACAACTCCGCCGGGGTCGACTGCTCCGACCACGAGGTCAACATCAAGATCCTGCTCGACTCGATGGTCACCGCCGGTGCCCTCGACACCGCCGACCGCAACCCGCTGCTCGAATCCATGACCGACGAGGTCGGTCGAATCGTCCTCGAGGACAACATTTCCCAGAACAACCTGCTCGGCTACTCCCGCACCGGCGCCCCCACCATGCTCGCGGTGCACCAGCGGCTGATCGCCGACCTCGTCGCCGAACGCGGAATCGACCGGTCCCTCGAGGCGCTGCCCGGCGACGCCGAGATCGAGCGGCGTCGCCTCGAAGGAGAGGGACTGACCTCGCCCGAGCTGTCCACCCTGCTCGCCCACGTCAAACTCGCCCTCGCCGACGACCTGCTCGACACCGACCTGCCCGACAGCGAGACCTTCGCCGGACGGCTACCCGGCTACTTCCCGCGGCAACTGCGCGAACCCTTCCGCGCCGGCATCCGCTCCCACCCACTGCGGCGGCAGATCGTAGCGACGATCCTCGCCAACGAAACCGTCGACAACGGCGGGATCAGCTACGTCTACCGGCTCTCCGAGGAGGCCGGAGCATCGAGCACCGACGCCATCCGCGCCTACGCCGCCGTCACCGAGATCTTCGATCTGCCCGGCGTGTGGGCCCGCATCCGCTCTGCCGACACGACCACGGCCGTCGCCGACGACCTGCTGCTCGAATCGCACCGCGTCCTCGACCGGGCGTCGCGGTGGCTGCTGTCGAACCGGCCGCAACCTCTGGCCGTCGGCGCCGAGATCAGCCGGTACCGGGCCATGTTCGCGCGGCTCGCCCCCCGGGTGGGGGAGTGGATGCAGGGTCACCACGTGCAGGACCTGAAGGAACGCGCCGAGCCGCTGCTCGCGCGCGGCGCCCCCGAGGAGCTGACGTGGGACGTGTTCCGTCTCCTCGACCAGTTCCCGCTGCTGGACGTGATCGACATCGCCGACATCGCCGAACGGGACGAGGCCGAGGTCGCCGAGCTGTACTACGCGATGGACGCCCACATGGGAATCGACTGGCTCCTCTCGGCGGT
Organism: Rhodococcus indonesiensis; assembly: GCF_047782815.1. Taxonomy (NCBI): domain Bacteria; kingdom Bacillati; phylum Actinomycetota; class Actinomycetes; order Mycobacteriales; family Nocardiaceae; genus Rhodococcus; species Rhodococcus indonesiensis. The sequence goes on from NZ_CP180630.1 coordinate 2,103,203, forward strand.
GACGGCCCTCGAACGCGGCGACCGCTGGCACTCGCTGGCGCGGCTCGCCCTGCGCGACGAGCTGTACGGGTCGCTGCGCACGCTCACCCTCGACGTGCTCGCCACGTCCGAACCCGGCGAGAGCACCCGCGAGATGATCGAGGACTGGGAGCTGACCAACGGTTCGCGGCTCGGCCGCGCGAGGTCGGCGCTCGAGGAGATCTTCCTGTCTGGAAACCTGGACCTCGCGACGCTGTCCGTGGCGGCGCGTCAGGTCAGGAGCATGGTGCGCGCCGGCGCACCCGACAGGAGGTAGACCGTTGAAGCACGCCGGGGCCGACCACCGTGGAGCCGTGGGGACCGCGCAGTGAGCGACGCGACCGAGCAGTTCGGGTTCCACACCGCGGTGGAGGTGCGCTGGTCCGACATGGACGCGTTCCAGCACATCAACCACGCGCGCATGGTCACCCTCCTCGAAGAGGCCCGCATCCCGTGGTTGTTCGCCGACGGCCGGCCCACCGTGAACCTGCGGGAAGGCGCCGTGATCGCCGACCTGCACGTGCGGTACCGCGGCCAGTTGCGGCACGAGGACAGCCCCCTGGACGTGCTGATGTGGATCGAGCGGGTGCGGGCGGTCGACTTCACCATCGGCTACGAGGTCCGGCCCGGCGGCGCGCCGGCCGATGCCACGCCCTCCGTCGTCGCCTCGACCCAGATCGCGGCGTTCGACATCGGAACCCAGCGGCTGCGCCGGCTCACCGATCCCGAGCGCGAATACCTGCAACGGTGGCGTCGTGACTGACGCCGTCGGAGCGACCGGGACGACACCCGAACGCTGGTTGCAGATCCCGGACCCGGCCGATCGTGCCGACCTCGTCGCGTTCCTCACCCGTGCGGTCCGCCTCGACGAGGCCGCCGTGGTGCGGCTGCGGCAACGGCGCGACGGCCTCCTCTCGGCATGGGTGAACACCGGGTTCGACGCCCTCGCCGTCCGGGTGCTGCGCGGCACGGTCGCCCCGCCGGACACGACCGTCGCCGCGGACGGGCTGCGCTCCGGCCTGCTCGCCGCCGGCGGCGACGGGGTGGATCCCGGGTGGGCGATGGACTCGGTGTGGCGCGGCGCGCTGCCCCCGGAAACCGGATACGTCCACCTCGACGACGTTCCCGCCCGCATCCTCGTGGACCTCGCGCAGCGCGGCGTCGCGCTCAGTCGCGAGCAGGGACAGGGACCGCCGTCGTCGCTGCTGGCGCAGGAGGTGCTCGAAGTCGCCGGTGGGGGCGAGCGGGCCGGGGTGCCGATGCGGCTGGTGTTCGCGCTCAACGCGATGGGGTTCGTGCCCACGGGCGGTGTCCGCGCGACGGCGGAGATCGACCTGGACCGGATCGATCCGGCCGAGGTGGTGCGCGTGCGGGCGACGGCGACGTGGCTGCGGCTCGACGCCCGCTACGGATCGGTCTACCTCCGTCGCGGGGGTGGTCTCGGCCTCAGCGTGCGCTGACGCCGCCGAGGTTCCGGCCCAGCAGCATCAGCGCCGTGACCACGACCACCGTCCCCGCGAAGGCCACCGGCTCCAGTCGCTCGCCGAGCACCAGCACGCCGAGCACGGCCGCGACCACCGGCTCCGCGAGCGTGAGCGTTGCCGCCGCCGCCGGCGTCAGCCGGCGCAGGCCCCGTGCGAACAGCAGGTAGGCGAGGACCGTGGGGACGAGGGCGAGATAGACGACGGTCGTCGCACCGGCCACGCTGTCGAGCCCGCCCGGCCACCGGGCCGACAGGATCGCCGCCATCGGCACCGCCGCCACCCCGAACATCGCACCCATGGATCCGGCCGGGGTGGCGCCGCGGGCGAGCAGGGCCGCACCCGCGACGGTGTACGTCGCGAAGCCCAGGCCGGCCGCGAGCGCGGGCGGGGCCCCGGCCGCGACGGATCCGGCGCTCCCCGAGGCGCCGTCGCCCGATCCGGCGACGATGAGGACGAGCCCGACGACCGCGATCGCCGTCGACACCGCCCACACGCGGCCGGGGTGGCGCCGGGACACCAGCCACTGCAGCAGCCCGGCGAACGCCGGCCCGGACCCGAGCGCGATCATGGTGCCTGCGGCGACGCCCGCGGTCTGTACCGCGGTGAAGAATCCCAGTTGATACATCACCACGCCGCTGGCGCCGAGCAGCGTCGGCAGCCGACGTCCCGGCGGGAACAGCGGGCCGCGCGGCCACGCGAACAAGGCGAGCACCGTGCCGGCCAGCACGATGCGGCCCGCCCCGACCGCGACGGCGTCCAGCGGGGCGCCGAGCGCACGCGAACCCAGGGCCTGCGCGGTCCCCGTCGTCCCGAACAGCGCGGACGCCGCCAGCACCAGGGCGACTGCGCCCGCCGGCGTGCGGTGGGCCGTCAGATCAGCCACGCCGCGCAGTTGCCGCGCAGCTGTCCGTCCACGAGCGGCGCGCTGGACAGGATCACCGTGCCCGGCGGCATCTCCACCGGATGCTCGGTGGTGTTCAGGGCGCAGATCAGCCCACCGGGCCGGCGGAAGGCCAGGCATCCGGGAGGGCTGCCGTACCACTCCACGTCGGGGCCGTCGAACTCCGGCCGTTGCCGCCGCGCCTCGAGCGCCGCCCGATACAGCGACAGAGTGGACGAGACGTCCTCGAGCTGCGCCTCGACGGTCAGCTCGGACCACGCGTCCGGCTGCGGCAGCCACGTCTGCGCTGCGGTGGTGAAGCCGAACGGCGGCCGGGTGCCCTCCCACGGCATGGGCACCCGGCACCCGTCCCGGCCGCGGTCGGTGTGCCCCGACCGCTCCCACACCGGGTCCTGCAGCACTTCCTCCGGCAGGTCGTCGACGTTGGGCAGACCGAGCTCGGCTCCGTTGTAGAGGAAGGCCGCCCCGGGCAGTGCCAGCTCGACGAGGATCATCGCCCGCGCGCGGTCGCGCCCGAGCGGGCCGCCGCCGTAGCGCGTCACCTCGCGCTCGATGTCGTGATTGGACAGCGTCCACGTCGCAACCCCGCCGATGGGTGCGACCGCGGCGAGCGACGTGTCGATCGCCTCCCGGATCCGGGCGGCGTCCCAGCTCGCGAGCGCCAGATGGAAGTTGAACGCCAGGTGCAGTTCGTCGGGCCGCAGGTACTCGGAGAACAGCACATGGTCGTGCACCCAGATCTCGCCGACGGCCACCGCGTCCGGGTACTCGTCGAGCACCGAGCGGATCCGGCGGTGGATGTCGTGGACCTCCGTGTTGTTGAACCGGGGATCGTCGTCGAAGTGCCGCAGCAGCCGGTTCTGTTCCCAGTGGTCGAAGTCGGGGAGCCCGCCGGGTTTGGCCATGCCGTGGGCGACGTCGATGCGGAAGCCGTCGACGCCGCGGTCGAGCCAGAAGCGCAGGGTCTTCTCCAGGTCCTCGAACACCTCGTCGTTGTGCCAGTTCAGGTCCGGCTGCTCCGGCGCGAACAGGTGCAGGTACCACTGGCCGGGGGTGCCGTCGGGCTCGGTCACGCGGGACCACGCGGGGCCGCCGAACACACTCGGCCAGTTGTTCGGCGGCAGGTCCCCGTTCGGACCGCGTCCGTCCCGGAAGTGATATCGGGCCCGCGCGGGGCTGCCGGACGCGGCGGCCAGGGCCTCCCGGAACCAGGGATGTTCGGAGCTCGTGTGGTTGGGCACCAGATCCATCACGACCCGGATCCGGCGTGCGTGGGCGGCCTCGATCAGGGCGTCGAGGGCGGCCAGGTCGCCGAACAGGGGGTCGACGTCGCGTGGATCGGACACGTCGTAGCCGTGGTCGGCCATCGGTGAGCGCATCACCGGGTTCAGCCAGAGCGCGTCGACTCCCAGCAGCTCCAGGTATCCGAGCTTGTCGCGGATCCCGTCGAGGTCGCCGACGCCGTCTCCGTCGGAGTCGGCGAACGAGCGGGGGTACACCTGGTAGAAGACGGCGTCCGCCCACCAGCGTTGTTCGGGGGTGCCGGAGGGAGTGCTCACAGCCACCCATAGTGCCAAACCGACAGGTGGGCCACGACTCGAACGTCGCCGCCCCGGTCCGTCGTCAGATCGGCGAGTTCATCATCGAGTCCGCCGCCATCTCCATGTACGCGATCAACTGGCGGCGGTGCGCGTCGTCGAGCGTCTGCGAATCGATCGAGGCGATGGCGGTATGCATGCAGCGCAACCAGGCGTCGCGTTCGAGCGGACCGATCCGGAACGGGTGGTGACGCATCCGCAGCCGCGGGTGCCCGCGCTCGTCCGAGTAGGTGCGTGGTCCGCCCCAGTACTGCTCGAGGAACATCCGCATGCGACGTTCCGCCGGGCCGAGGTCCTCCTCGGGGTACAGCGGGCGGACGATCTCGTCCTTGGCCACTTCCTCGTAGAACCGCGCCGTGAGCTTGTGGAAGGTCTCGGCGCCGCCGACCGCGTCGTAGAAGGTCTGCTCGTCACTCATAGGTTCTGCTCACCGTTCCTCTCGCTCGTCCATTGTGCCGGTTCGGTGGGGACGCGCCGGAACCGCACGTCGCCGGTACCGGATGTTCACCTCCGCGACCCGGAAAGTCCGCAGAATCGGGGTGCGACGTGCGTAGATCCGTGGTCCACTTGTGAGCAGTCTTCCGGAGGTCGTATGAAGCACCGACGCAGCGCACATCGACAACTCCCGCCCGCCGACGCCCTTGTCGGGGCGCCGGGGGCCAACTCCCTGTGTGTCGTACGCGACGACGCCGTCCCCGATTGGGTCAAACGCCGCGTACTTCTGCTCAATGCCACCTACGAACCGCTCACCGCGTTGCCCGCCCGTCGTGCGGTGGTGCTCATGGCCGGCGGTAAGGCCGACACCGTGCACGACGATCCGCTCGGCCCGCTGGTGCGGTCCGCGGAGTGGGCCGTGCAGATCCCGTGGGTGATCCGCCTGCGAACCTTCGTGCACGTGCCGTACCACGCGCGGGTACCGATGACGCGTGCCGCGCTCATGCACCGCGACCGGAATCGGTGCGCCTACTGCGGCGCCAAGGCCGAGACGATCGACCATGTGGTGCCGCGCAGCCGCGGAGGGGACCACTCGTGGGAGAACTGCGTCGCGTGCTGCGCGTCGTGCAACCACCGCAAGGCCGACAAGCTGCTCAGCGAACTCGGCTGGACGCTGCGGGCTGCGCTCGTGCCCCCCAAGGGCCGGCACTGGCGGCTGCTGGCGACGCTGCCGGAGCTGCATCCGACCTGGTTGCCGTACCTCGGTGAGGGCGCGGCCTGACGGACGTCGCCGCAAGTCGGGGCAAGCGCGCCGGGATCGGACATGCTGGGCTACCGTTTGCGGTGTGAGCATTCTCGAGACAACCCTCATATTCGTTGCCATCCCGGTGGCGATCATCGTGATATTCGGGGTCTTCTCCGTCTTCACGAAGCCGATCCCGGGCACGCGGCCCGCCGAGTACAAGCTCGGGGAGAAGTGGGACCACGAGCCGATGCTGTGGAGCGCGGTCGACGAGGTCACCACGCACGGCCACCACGGTGGGCATCATGAACTCGTCGCCGGCGCGCCGGTCGACCCGATCGGAGGTAGGGCAAGTGGCAAGTGGTGACGTGATGCACAGCCAGACGGCTGTCGCTCCCGCGGAGCTGCCGTACGGTGCGGCCCTGACGTCGAGTGGCCGGATCTCCCGGACCCGCGTCCTCGACGGCCTGTTCGAGGGTCCGCCGTTCAGCGACCGCGACATGATCGATCTCGACGATGCGCTCACCGAGGCCACCCGGGCGACCAAGGTGCGCTTCAACGTGTACGTCGCGGACGCCGCAGATCCGGCGGTCACGACCGACGCGGTGTTCCCGACCACGCCGGAATCGTCGAACTCGGTGCTCGTCGCCGTGTACCCGAACCAGCGCGCCATCGAGATCCGCAGCGGACGCGGCGTCGCGGACCGCGTCGACAACCGGATCGCGCAGCTCGGCGTGACCGCGGCGATCTCGTCCTTCGGGCAGGGCGACCTGATCGACGGCATCATCAGCGCGATCCGCGTCATGGCGAACGCGATCACCGCGCCGTAGAGCCCTCCCTCGCTGTGGCCGAATGTCACACCGGATCGATTCCATCGACCGAATGTGACATTCGGCCACACGCGTACGGCGGCTAGGACGCGTCGAACGCCCGGGCCTTCAGCGACCGGACGATCCCCGCGCGACCCTCGCTGATCAGCCGGCGCAGGGCCGGCGGGTGATCACCGGCGAGGAACTCGTCGGCCGCCGCCACCGACGACTCGCTGATCGACCACGACGGGTACAGCCCCACGACGACGGTCTGCGCGACCTCGCTGGAGCGACGCTCCCACACGCCCGGCACGTCGGCGAAGTACCGCGCGACGTATCGTTCGAGCAGCTCACCCTGCCCGGCCGGCGCGAAGCCGCCGATGATCGCGCGGGCGGTGATGTTCGGGATCGAATCGTCGCCCACCACCGCGTCCCACACCTGCTCCTTGACGGCCTCCTGCGGCCGCGCCGCCCGCGCGGTGGCAGCCTGGCGCGCACCGGCCGCCGTCGGATCGCGCTCGGCCTCGGCATCGATGAACGGCGACTCGACCCCCTCGGCGTCGATCTCCCCGGCCGCGGCCAGCGCCTGCACGATCCGCCACCGCAGATCCGTGTCGACGACCAGCCCGCCCAGCCCGACGTTCGCCGGATCGGCACCGAGCAGCTCGCCGAGCACTTCGGTGTGCCACGGCGCGAGCCGGGCCGTGGTCAGCGCGTTGACGAACGCGAGCTGATGGTCCGAGCCGGGCTGCGCCTCGCGGGCCAGTTCCAGCAGCCGGTTCGCGTAGTCGTTCCAGCCCCGCTCGGTCGCCCAGCCCGGGTCGGCGTAGCTGCCGAGCGCGGTGTGCGCCTGCATCAACAGGCGCTGCACCACGCCGACCTCCGTCTCGGTCGCGATACCGCGCTGCACCAGCGCCACGAAGTCGCGGGCCTTCATCTCCGCCTGCCGGGTCATCTCCCATGCGGCGGACCATGCCAGGGTGCGCGGCAGCGGCTCGGCGATGTCGCCGATCCGGTCCGTCAGCACCTCGAGCGACCGGGGATCGAGGCGCACCGAGCAGTAGGTGAGGTCGTCGTCGTTGACGAGCACGAGCCGGCCGCGGTCCACTCCGACGAGCTCCGGCACCTCGGTGCGCTCGGTGGCGTCGAGATCGATCTCGACGCGGTGCGTGCGGAGCAGCTTGCCCGAGCCGTCGTCGTCGTAGACCCCGATCGCGAGCCGGTGCACCCGGTGTTCCCCGGCGCCCGGCTCGGCCCCCTCCTGGATCACCGCGAAGCGGGTGAACCGCCCGTCGTCGTCGACGTCGAAGTCGGGGCGCAGGATGTTCAGGCCGGTGGTCTTGAGCCACTGGGCACCCCATCCCGACAGGTCCCGGCCGGACGACTTCTCCAGCGCCGCCAGCAGGTCGTCGAACGTGGCATTGGCGAACGCGTGCTCACGGAAGTACTCCCGCAGGCCCGCCAGGAACGGTTCCTCGCCGACGTAGGCGACGAGCTGCTTGAGCACGGACGCGCCCTTGGCGTAGGTGATGCCGTCGAAGTTGACCTCCACCGCCGCGAGGTCGGGGATGTCCGCGGCGATCGGATGGGTCGAGGGCAGCTGGTCCTGGCGGTAGGCCCACGACTTCTCGACGTTCGCGAACGTGGTCCACGCGTTCGTGTACTCGGTGGCCCGCGACTGGCACAGCACCGACGCGAAGGTCGCGAACGACTCGTTGAGCCACAGGTCGTCCCACCAGCGCATGGTCACCAGGTCGCCGAACCACATGTGCGCCATCTCGTGCAGCACCGTCTCGGCGCGGCGTTCGTACGAGTAGCGGGTGACCTTGGAACGGAAGACGTAGTCCTCGAGGAACGTCACCGCGCCGGCGTTCTCCATCGCGCCGGCGTTGAACTCGGGGACGAACAGCTGGTCGTACTTGCCGAACGCGTAGGGCAGGCCGAAGTTCTCGTGGTAGAACGCGAAGCCCTGCTTGGTTTCGGTGAACAGCCGGTCGGCGTCCATGAACTCCGCCAGCGAGGCGCGGCAGTAGATGCCGAGGGGGATGGTGCCGTGTTCGTCGGTGTAGATGTCGGTCCACTGCGCGTACGGCCCGGCGATCAGCGCGACGAGGTAGGTGCTCATCCGCGGGGTGGTACGGAAGACGTGCCGGCCCGGCTCCGCGGCGACGTTGTGCACGGTCTCGGAATTGGAGATCACCGACCAGTCCGCAGGGGCCGTGACCGCGATGTCGAACGTGGCTTTGAGGTCCGGCTGGTCGAAGCACGCGAACATCCGCTTGGCGTCGGCCGTCTCGAACTGCGAGTACAGGTAGACCGCGCCGTCGGTGGGGTCGACGAACCGGTGCAGGCCCTCGCCGGTGTTCGTGTAGAGGCAATCCGCCTCGACGACGAGCTCGTTGCGCGCGGCCAGTCCGCTCAGCGCGATCCCGTTCTCCTCGGTGTATCCGGAGACGTCGACGGGCGTGCCGTTGAGGGTGGCCGAGTGCACGGACTGCGCGATCAGGTCGACGAAGGTCGACGCGCCGTCCGTGGCGTCGAATGTGACGGTGGTGGTCGAACGGAACGTGGTCGTTCCCGGAGCGCCCGCGCCGTCGGTCAGGTCCAGCTCGATGCGGTAGTTGTCGACGGTCAGGACCGCGGACCGCTCGGCCGCCTGCTCGCGGGTCAGATTCGGTGGTGCCACGGAAAACTCCTTCTCACGACGGGATGCGACTCGGGTGCCATCCCATCATGTGAGGGACCGGTTCACCCGGCGACCTCCGCGAGCGGCACCTGCGGATCGGAGAGCCGGTGCGGGTCGACGGATTCGCCGGAGGAGATCAGCGCGCGGATGTCGTCGCCCGCGTCCCAGATGTTGACGTTCATCCCGGCGCAGACCCGGCCCGCCGCGTCGAGCCAGAACGCGAGGAACTGCCGGGAGCCGACGTCGCCGCGGGTGATCACCCGCGCCTCGGCGGGTGCGTGTCCGACGTACTCCATGCCGAGGTCGTACTGGTCGGTGAAGAAGTAGGGCAGGCGGTCGTAGGAGGCGGGCCGGCCCAGCATGGTGGCGGCCGCGACGTCGGGCTGGTTGAGCGCGTTGGCCCAGTGTTCGACCCGGATCCGGGTCCGCAGCAGCGGATGCTCGGCGGCGGCGATGTCGCCGACCGCGACGATGTCGGGATCGCTCGTCGCAAGGGATGCATCGACCGCCACGCCGTCGTTCGCCACGGTCAGTCCCGCATCGCGGGCGAGTTCGACGTTGGGCTGCGCCCCCACGGCGACGAGGACCGCGTCGGCCCGGATGTCGGTGCCGTCGCCGAGGCGCAGCCCGGTGGCGCGGCCGTCGACGGTGAGAATCTCCGACACCGTCGTCGAGAGACGCAGGTCCACCCCGTGGCTCCGGTGCAGGTCCGCGAACACCGCGCCCATCTGCTCGCCGAGTGCGCCGGACAGCGGCTGGGCGGCACTCTCGACGACGGTCACGTCGGCGCCGTGTCCGCGCGCCCCGGCCGCGATCTCGAGTCCGATCCAGCCGGCGCCGACGATCGCCAGGTGCGGCGCCGGACCCGCGTCGCGACGGATCGCGGCGAGCAGCGCGTCGGACTGCTCGACGGTGCGCAACAGGTGCACGCCCGCGGCGTCGATGCCCGGCAGCGGGATATGCCGCGGGCGCGAGCCGGTCGCGAGGGCGAGCTTGTCGTAGCGCACGGTGGAACCGTCGGGCAGGGTGACGGTGTGGGCGCCCGGGTCGAGGGCGGTGACGGTCACACCGAGTTCGACCTCGACCCGGTGGTCGCGATACCAGTCACCGTGCTGCACGGTGAACTCCTCGAGCCGCTTCGTGCCGGCGAAGTACTCCTTCGACAGCGGAGGCCGCTCGTAGGGGAGGTGCTCCTCCTCACCCAGGAGAAGGATCCGGCCGGGGAAGTCGCGGGCGCGCAGCTGCTCGGCCGTCTTGGCTCCGGCGAGCCCGCCTCCGACGATGACGAAGAGCTTCTCGTTGGACATCGCGCATCCCCGTTCCGTGCGGCACCGGTCCTTCGACGGTACGTCGGTGGGGGCGCGGGAACCGGCGGTTCGGGAAGAATTCGGCAAGGGCCGGTGTTGAATCGGACCGTAGTCCGAATTTCTGCAGCGAGGAGACCCCGTGAGCGACCCGATCTCGAAGGACACCGCCGACTTCTGGTTCGACCCGTTGTGCCCGTGGTGCTGGATCACCTCGCGCTGGATCCTCGAGGTGGCGCAGGTCCGCGACATCGAGGCGAAGTTCCACGTCATGAGTCTGGCCGTGCTCAACGAGGGCAAGGACGACCTGCCTGAGAACTACCGCGAGCTGATGACGCGGGCCTGGGGTCCGGTGCGCGTGGCGATCGCCGCGGCGCAGAAGTACGGCGACGCGGTCCTCGAACCGCTGTACACCGCGATGGGCACGCAGATCCACAACGAGGGCAACAAGGATCTCCCGGCGGTGATCGCCAAGTCCCTCGCCGACCTGGGCCTGGATCCGGACCTCGCGCGCGCGGCCGACACCGACGCCTACGACGAGGCGCTGCGCGCCAGCCACGCCGCCGGCATGGACGCGGTCGGTCCGGATGTCGGCACGCCGACCATCCATGTCAACGGCGTGGCGTTCTTCGGCCCGGTCCTCTCGCGGATCCCGCGCGGCGAGGAGGCCGGCCGGATGTGGGACGGGGTGGTGGCCATGGCGTCGTACCCGCACTTCTTCGAACTCAAGCGCACTCGCACCGAGGACCCGAGCTTCGAATAGGCGCCTCCGCCGCCTATTCTCGACGCCATGCGCGTTTACCTGGGTGCCGACCACGCCGGCTTCGAACGTAAGAACCAGATCATGGAACACCTCACCGCCAACGGCCACGAGGCCGTCGACTGCGGCGCGTACGAGTACGACGCCGTCGACGACTACCCGGCGTTCTGCATCGAAGCCGCCCGCCGCGTCGTCGCCGACGAAGGCAGCCTCGGCATCGTCCTCGGCGGCAGCGGCAACGGCGAGCAGATCGCGGCGAACAAGGTGCCGGGAGCCCGCTGTGCCCTCGCGTGGAGCGTGGAGACCGCCCAGTTGGCCCGCGAGCACAACAACGCGCAGCTCATCGGCATCGGTGGGCGCATGCACAGCCTCGAGGAGGCGCTGGCCATCGTCGACGCGTTCGTCGCCACCCCGTGGTCGGGGGAGGAACGGCACCAGCGGCGCATCGACATCCTGAGCGAGTACGAGAAGACCGGGCAGGCCCCCGAAGTTCCCGGGGCGCCGTCCTGACGAACGGAGCCTGATCGACCGTGCCGGAGGGACCATCCCTGCACCGGCTCGCCCGGTTGCACCAGCGGCGTTTCGCGGGTGCGCCCCTGCGGGTGTCGAGCCCGCAGGGGCGCTTCGCCGACGATGCGGCGCTCGTCGACGGCCGGGTGCTGCTCCGCGCCGAGGCGCTCGGCAAGCATCTGTGGCACCACTACGACAACGGCCTGACGGTGCACGTGCACCTGGGTCTGTACGGCTCGTTCACGGAGGCGCCGGTCCCGCTGCCGGACCCGGTCGGGCAGGTACGGATGCGCATGGTCGGCGCCGAGTACGGCACCGACCTGCGCGGCCCCACCGCATGCGAGGTCCTCACCCCGGACGAGGTGGCGGCGATCGCCGCGCGGATCGGCCCCGACCCGTTGTGGCGGGATGCCGACCCCGAGCGGGCGTGGGCGCGAATCTGCAAGTCCCGCAGCGCCATCGGCTCGCTGCTCATGGATCAGTCGGTGATCTCTGGGGTGGGTAACATCTACCGGGCGGAAGTCCTGTTCCGGCACGGCATCCATCCGCAGCGCCCGGGCCGTGATCTCACCCGAGCCGAATTCGACGGCATCTGGGACGATCTCGTCGTTCTGATGCGGACGGGGGTGCGACGCGGCGCGATCCACGTCGTGCGACGCGAACACGACCACGGGGCACCGGCCTACGCGAAGGGCCGTCCGCGGACCTACGTCTACCGTCGTGCCGGTGAGCCCTGCCGGTTGTGCACCACACCCGTGCTGCACTCGATCATGCAGGGCCGCAACCTGTTCTGGTGCCCCGCCTGCCAGACGGGCTAGAAGTCGAAACCGCCGAAGTCGCCGCCGGCCCCGAAGTCGCTCCCGCCGTAGTCGCCACCGCCGTAGTCCCCACCGGCGTCGCCGTAGTCGCCACCGCCGTAGTCCCCGCCGTCCTGACCGGCCTCGAGCCCCTGGTCGTATCCGGAGTCGAAGCCCTGCTCGAACGCTTGCGCGTCGTACGGCACCCCGGCCATGCCGGAGAACAACGCCGAGAACAGCAGCATCGATCCGACACCCCACGCCCCCGCGACGAGGGCGGGCTTCCACCAAGGCTCCGAGTACCAGCCCGCCGGTACGGGCCGGCCCGCGACGCGACCGCCCGGAAAGTAGTTCGGGGTACGCGACGACGGGGCGGGGGAGGCCGCCACCTTGCGTCCCTCGAAATCGATCTCGCGATTCTCGGTCACGCGGCCGGCCGTCTGCTGGCCGTCGAGGGTGGGGATTTCGGGACCGGGGTCCATTCCCATCGCGAGGCGAGCGGCGCGGATGTAGTACAGCCCCTCGAGAGCGGTCTGCTTGGCCAGCCGCGCCTGCACCGGCGTTCGGGCCTGCTCGATCTGCGATCCGGCGGCGGTGTAGCGCTCGGACGCATCGGCGAGCGCCTGCTTGGACGCGGCGTCCGTGCCGGTGAGGTTGTAGATCTGTCCGCCGAGCCGCTCGATGGCCTGGCGGGCGTCGGCCTTCGCGTCGTCGAGTTGGTGGGCACCGCGCCCCGACTTGTTCCGCTGCGCCGCGGACACCAGGAACACGACGGCGACGAGGACGGCGACGATCAGCAGGAGTTCCACGGCGGTCCCTTCCGGCGGACTGGACGGTCACCGTCCAGCGTACCGGCGGGCTCAGGCGTCGAGGACGGCGTGGAATCCGTCGCGCATGCAGTCGTCGAACACCTCGAGGTCCGGAACCGCCCCGGTGTCGAGAGTGAACCCGACGCAGCACGTGTGCAGATACGACATCAGGGTGACGTTGAACGCGGAGCCGAGGGTGGGACCGAACGCGTAGTACCGTTCCACCTTCGCGCCGGCCATGTACAGCGGCACCGGCGACCCTGGCACGTTCGAGGCGAGGAAGTCGACGTGCTTGAGCATCTCGCCGACGACAGCCGGGGGGAGCAGATTCAGTGGGGTGGCGAGGGCCTGTGCCATCGGCACCGCGGGCTCGTGCCGCCAGCCTTCGACGATCTTGTTCACCTCCTGCATGAGGGTGAGGGGATCGTCGGAGCGCACGGGCAGCGGGAAACGCGCGAGGTTGATCCGGTTGCCGCCGAGAGTGTCGTGCTCGGTGCGGATGCTCAGCGGCATCGTCACCCGCAGCTCGTCGACGTCGGACCCGTGGCGATGGTGGTACTCGGCGAGGCCCACGAGGACGGCAGTGAGGAAGGCGCTGTTGAGGGTGGCGCCGCCGCGGTGAGCGGCATCGCGCAACCGGTCGAGCGGCACGTCGATCACGTGGAGCCGGCGGCTGAGCGTGCGCTGCGTCATGACGGGGGATTCGAGTCGCAGGATCGGGCGCAGGTAGCGGGCGACGGACGCCGCGACCCCCGCGGCACTACGAGCGGACCCGATCGGGTTCGTCACCACCGCCCGGGTGGTCGGCCAGATCGAGGCCAGCCCGCGTCCCGCCAGACCACGGAGCTGAGACCAGTCCCAGCCGATCGCCTCGGCGGCGAGATCCAGGCTGTCCGGCGATTCCGCGGCGGGCGGTTCCGGCGCCGGCTCGTGGGGCGTGCCGTCGCGGTCGAAGTCGACCAGCCGCGCAGTGATCTGCATACCGCCGATTCCGTCGGTGAGGGCGTGGTGCACCTTGATCAGCAGCGCAGCCTGGCCGCCGGCGAGTCCGTCGACCACCGTCATCTCCCACAGCGGCCGGTCCTTGTCGAACGCGGCCATGGCCGTGGTGCGGGCGAACTCGAGGACGTCGTCGAAGTTCGCCGGCCCGGGCAGGGAGACCCGGCGCATATGCCAGGACAGGTCGAAGTTCGCGTCCGCGACCCATCGTGGCGGCGCGAGACCGAAAGGCACCTCGACCACGCGACGGCGGAAGCTGGGCACCTCGCGGGTACCGCGGTCCATCATCTCGCACAGACGGTCCCAGTCGGGCGAGGCGTCGAGCAGCACCACGGCCACGATCGTCGAGCGCAGCGCGGGATCGCGTTCCATGCTCCAGGTGAGGTAGTCCGTCTGCTGCATGTGACGGTCGGCTGCGTTGCTCATCTCGGTAACTTCTCACACGGGCCGCCGGAACAGTCGGGTTTCGCTCCGGCCGCACCTCGGACCGGGACGGCATCACGGCCCGGCGCGGGAATCCGGAGCGGATACTCCGAACTCTAGGCGCCGGGCCGTGATGCCGATAGTGACTTTCGTCCGGATCGTGAGGCCGTCAGGCGGCCGAGGTGGCGGCTTCCGTCCGTCGTCCGAGCCGCTGCAGGGGGCAGCGGTCGCTGCGGCTGCACGCGAACGTGGTACCGGCGGCGACGAGGGTCAGTGCCGCCGCGGTGATGCCGACGAGGGGGTGGATCTCCTGGGCGAGGATGACCGAGGACATGATCAGGACGAACCAGCCGAAGGCCTTGCGCAGCGAGTCCGGGTCGACCATGGAGGTCAGGCGCCCGCCGATGAGGCTGCCGACGACGGCGGCGCCGGTGACCATCGCCGCCAGACGCCAGTCGATCTGCACGGTGGACAGGTAGCCGCCGAGCCCGGCGAAGGACTTCATGGCGATCACGATCAGTGAGGTGCCGACGGCGATGGGCATGGGCAGGCCGCCGAGCAGGGCGAGGGCCGGGACGACGAGGAAGCCGCCGCCGGCGCCGACGAGGCCGGTGACCAGGCCCACGACCACGCCGTCGAGGAGGATCTTGCCGACCGGCATCGAGTGCGTGCCGTCCGGAGCTGCGGTCTTGTTCTTGCGGCCGCGGAGCATTGCGATGGCGGTGGCGATCATCATCGCGGCGAAGGCGAGCAGCAGGATGCTGCCGGGAATGAAGCGCGAGAGCAGGCCGCCGGCGTAGGCACCGGCCATGCCGGCCAGGCCGAACAGGATGCCGGTGCGCCACTGGACGCGGCCTGCCCGCGCGTGGGAGATCGCGCCGACCGCGCTGGTGACGCCTACGACGAGCAGCGAGGTGGCGATGGCCTCCTTGGCGTCCATACCGGCGACGTACGCCAACAGCGGGACGGTGAGGATCGATCCACCGCCGCCGAGCAGTCCGAGGGTGACGCCGACGAGAACCGCCAGTGCAACGGTCAGCGCGATCATGATCAGTTCCTTTCGGCCGGAGCGGTCTTCGAATCGACCAGCTGGGCGACGATGGTCTGCGGATCACACGAGGCGCCGCGGTTGTAGGGCAGCTTGGACAGCAGCATGCCCATCGCGCAGGTGTTGGAGAGCGCGGCGAACGTGAGGCCGCCACCGACACCGGCGGCGAGCCACTTGAGCTTGGGGACCGCGATGCTGCCCAGGACGGAGCTCAGCACGAGGGAGCCGGCGACGAGGCGGACCTGCCGTTCGAGGTCCCAGCGCTCGACGCCGCGGTTGACGGAGAAACCGTTGGCTTCCCAGCCCGTCATGCCGCCCTCGAGGATGTGCACGTTGAACAGCCCGGAGGTGCGGAGGGTCTCTTCGGCCTGGGTGGCGCGCTGGCCCGACCGGCACACGAGGACGACGTTCTCGTCGAGGTGGGCGAGGAACTCGTCGCGGTGTTCGCGCAGCAGGTCCAGGGGGACGTTGTAGGCGCCGGGAATGTGCACGGACTCGAACTCACCGGGCGTGCGGACGTCCACGACGCGGACGTTCTTGCCGGAGTCGAGGAGCTCGCGCAGGGCGGTGGGA
This sequence comes from Rhodococcus indonesiensis, assembly GCF_047782815.1. Lineage (NCBI taxonomy): Bacteria > Bacillati > Actinomycetota > Actinomycetes > Mycobacteriales > Nocardiaceae > Rhodococcus > Rhodococcus indonesiensis. The sequence goes on from NZ_CP180630.1 coordinate 2,119,099, forward strand.
TCGAGGGTGGCGGGACTCGGCTCGGTCATGGGGACCTTTCGGATCGGTGGCGGGAACGCAGTGGGCGATCGCCGTGGGCAATAAACCCCGGGGGGTATCTCGACGACCATGATAAGCATACGGGAGGGGGTATGTGCAAGGCGTGGGGATGCCCTGGGCCGCCCACATCCCGCGGTCGAGCCGGATACCCCCCGGGGTACTTGACATACCCATGGGGGTATGTGTCAGGATGGGGCCAACGCAGAACGCGACCGGTCTTCGTGACCGAGGAGAGGGAGAACCGAATGATTCTCGAGCAGTACTACATCGAGTGCCTGTCGCACGCGTCGTACCTGATCGGTGACGAGGGCACCGGCCGGGCGGTCGTGGTCGATCCGCGCCGCGATGTCGGCGAGTACCTCGACGACGCGCGTAAGCACGGGCTGACCATCGAGGGTGTGATCAACACCCACTTCCACGCCGATTTCGTCTCCGGGCACCTCGAACTGGTGGAGGCGACCGGCGCGTGGATCGGGTTCGGTGAGGCCGCCGAGACCGACTACCCGATCCGCCGGCTGGGCGACGGGGAGCACCTCTCGCTCGGGGAGGTGGACCTCGAGATCCTGGCCACCCCGGGGCACACCTGGGAGTCGATCTCGGTGCTGGTGCGTGAGCATCCGGGCGCCACGCCGACGGCGGTGCTGACCGGCGATTCGCTGTTCATCGGGGACGTGGGCCGGCCCGATCTGGTCAACCTGGGGGAGTCGTCGACCGAGGATCTGGCCCGGGCGATGTACCACACGGTGCACGAGAAGCTGCTGACCCTGCCCGATGCGGTCACCGTGATGCCCGCGCACGGCGCCGGCTCGTCGTGCGGGAAGAACCTGTCGGCGGAGCTGACCTCGACGATCGGGGAGCAGCGGGTGAGCAACCCGTCGGTGCAGCCGATGAGCGAGGACGCGTTCGTCGCGCTGGTCACCGAGGGTCAGCCCGCGGCCCCGTCCTACTTCTCGGTCGACGCCGCGATGAACAAGCGGATACACCCGCTTTTGGTGCAGGATCGCGCGATTCCCGAGTTGAGCCCGGAACGGGTCGAGGCCGAGCTCGCCGCCGGGACGCGGGTGCTCGATGCGCGTAGTGTCGACGACTTCGCCGCGGGGCATCTGGCCGGGTCGGTCAACGTCGGGTTCGACGGGCGGTTCGCCGAGACCGGGGGGATGGTCGCCGAGGTGGGGGAGCCGATCGTGTTGATCACCTACCCTGGGCAGGAGCAGGACGCGGCGGTGCGGCTGGCCCGGATCGGGTCGGACAATGCGTTGGGGTATCTGACGGTCGGGTCCGACGGGGTGTTCCCGGCGGAGCTGGCGGAGCTGGTGGTCCCGGCGCCGCGGACCACCGTCGAGCAGCTCGAGGCGTTGCTCGCCGCGGACGCGGTGACGCTGGTCGACATCCGTAATCCCGGGGAGCGGGAGTTCGGGACGATTCCGGGGGCGGTGCCGATTCCGTTGGCGCAGCTGCGGGTGCGGCTCGAGCAGGTGCCCACGGGTAAGCCGATCGTGGTGCACTGTGCCGGGGGGTGGCGGTCGAGTGTGGCCGCGTCGCTGCTGCGGGCGCAGGGCTTCGAGAACGTGTCGGACCTGCTCGGCGGGTACAACGCCTGGGCCGACGCCCACGTCCCCGCCTGACCGGCGCCGAAGAGAACGAAAGGAACTCTCCGATGGCAACGAAGAATCTCACCCTCGCGGACTTCGAGTCCACGATCCTCGGCAACGACATCGTCCTCGTCGACTTCTGGGCCTCGTGGTGCGGTCCGTGCCGAGCCTTCGCCCCGGTGTTCGAGAAGTCGTCGCAGGGGCACCCGGACATCGTGCACGCCAAGGTCGACACCGAGACCGAGCAGCAGCTCGCCGCGATGGCCGACATCCGCTCGATTCCGACGATCATGGCGTTCCGAGAGGGCGTCCTGGTCTTCGCCCAGCCCGGCGCCCTGCCCGCAGCCGCCCTCGAAGACCTCATCGGGCAGATCGAAGCGCTGGACATGACCGAGGTCCATGCTCGGATCGCCGACCAGAAGGCCGCCGCCGGCGCCTGACCGCCAACCCTTTCACCCCCAGGAGGACCCCATGTGTTACCCCGTCACCTGCCCGAACTGCGGAAAGACCGGCTGGGACGGCTGCGGCCAGCATGTCGACGCCGTCATGCGTGCCGTGCCCGCACCCGAGCGCTGCACCTGCGGCCAGGACACCACCCCCGGTGCGCAGGCGCACACCCTCGGTGGGCTCTTCCGCCGCTGACCGCACCTCGACGAGACTGCGCCTCCGCCGCGGCGACACCCCGCCCTGCTCGAGCAGGGCGGGGTGTCGCCGCGGCGCGCTCCGAGGGCCAATGACCCTTCCGCGGTCCGCGTGCCGATGAAAAACTCGTAGACGCCCACTCGAGAAGGGACATCCGTGGTGAACAGAGTGATGGGGCCGGTGGACACCATCTGGCTCAACATGGACCGGCCCGAGAACCTCATGATCATCGACTCGCTGATGTTCTTCGAGGGGCCTGTGGACTGGTCGCGCGTGGTGTCCCTCGTGCAGCGCCGATTCGTCGACGCCTACCCCGCATTCCGGCAACGCCCGGTGCAGCCGCGCACCCACATCGGGTCGCCGCACTGGGAGGACGACCCGGCGTTCGAACTCGACAACCACCTGATCCGGACGACCCTGCCCCGCAGTGACGACGCGACCCTGCAGCAGTACATCGAGCAGCGGATGCCGGTGCCGTTCGATCGTCACCGCCCCCTGTGGGAGATGCACCTCATCGACGGATACCGGCACGGAGCCGTGGTCTACACCCGGCTCCACCACTGCATCGCCGACGGCATCGCGCTCAACCAGGTGATGCTCTCGATGACCGGCGAGACTCCGGACAGTGACCTCGACGCCCCCGCGGACGCTGAGCCCGAGCACCGTGCCGGCCTTCTCGAGGGCGCGGCCAAACTGGCCGGCACCGCGATATCGACCACCGCCGGTGCCGCATCCGGCGTCGCCCACATGCTGTGGGACCTGCCCAAACTGTTCGATCCGCATGTCCTCGGCGACGCCTTCACCCAGGTCGAACGCACCGGCGAGATCGCGGACAAGCTCGTGCTCGGACCCAAACCGCACACGCCGCTCAGCGGCCGACCCGGAACGGCCAAGCGCGCGGTGTGGTGCGAGCCCTTTCCGCTCGACGACATCAAGCACATCGGTCACGGGACCGGCACCACCGTCAACGACGTGCTCATGGGTGCCGTCGCCGGCGCACTCGCGACGTACATCCGTGAGCACGGCGGCGAGCCGCAGGACGTACCCACGATGGTGCCCGTCAACGTGCGCCCCCTCGACCAGCCCCTCCCGAAGGAACTCGGGAACCAGTTCGCTCTGGTGCTCTTCAAATACCCGTCGGGGCTGGCGACTCCGCTCGAACGCATCGTCGAGACCCATCGGCGTATGGAGGTCATCAAGCACTCACCCGAGGTGACACTCACCTTCGGCTTGATCAAGGCGATAGGGCGGACCGGCCCGGAACTGGAGAGGTTCTTCGTGGACTTCTTCTCCGACAAGGCCATCGGAGTCACCACCAACGTTCCCGGCCCGACGAGCGACCGATACCTGGGAGGGGCGAAGATCCGCGGTGTGCTCGCCTGGGTGCCCGGCGCAGGTGAGCAGACCCTGGGCGTCTCGATCTTCAGCTACAGCGGCAAGGTCCGGGTCGGATTCAAGGCGGACGCGGACCGGGTGCCCGATCCCGAGAATCTCGTCCGCGCCTTCACCGACGAGATCGACGGGCTGCTGCGGCTCTCGCATGCTGTGTGACGCGCCCTGAATCCGCCGATTCGGCGCCCGCGCCGGGTGTGGATGTCTACCGTCGGCTCATGGGCGAGCACGGGCACTACCGGGAAATCCTCAACGAATTGAATCCGCAGCACCGCGCGCTGCGCGCCGCGATCCCCGAGGTCTATCAGGGTTTCAACGCACTGAGCAAGGCCGCCTTCGCCCCCGGAGCCCTCGATACCAAGACCAAGGAACTGATCGCGCTCGCCATCGGCGTCGTCGACGAATGCGACGGCTGCATCGCCTCCCATGCGCGCAGCGCCGTCCGTGCCGGGGCGAGCAGACAGGAGGCGGCCGAGGCGATCGGCGTCGCATTCCTCATGCAGGGAGGTCCCGCGACGATCTACGGTTCGCGGGCGTACACCGCGTTCTGCGAATTCGCCGACGCCGAGGAACAGCGAGACCGGTGACGGTCCGGTGGAGGGGATGACGGGAATCGAACCCGCGTAGCCAGTTTGGAAGACTGGGGCTCTACCATTGAGCTACATCCCCATGCATGCGATCGACCCGGGTTTCCGGGTCCGCCGCGTGCAGGAACAGACTGTACCCAACCTCGCTTTGGATTTCATAATCGGGGGGCCGTAGGATTCTCCCGCGGGTCCCCGGAAGGTTCCGGGTGCCGGTGTCGACGGGATGTGGCGCAGCTTGGTAGCGCATCCGCTTTGGGAGCGGAGGGTCGCAGGTTCGAATCCTGTCATCCCGACCAGGAGGAACCGGGTGGGACCGCGCACCCGGCGACAGCTTGATCGAACGACACACGAGCACGAACAGAACGACACACGAGCACGACAGAAGGAGCATGTCCGTGAAGAGCACCGTCGAGCAGCTCAGCCCGACGCGAGTCCGTATCAACGTTGAGGTGCCCTTCGAGGAGCTCCAGCCTGATTTCGACCGCGCGTTCAAGGCTCTCGCCAGCCAGGTCCGACTTCCCGGCTTCCGGCCGGGCAAGGCTCCGCGCAAGCTGCTCGAGGCCCGCGTCGGGCGTGGCGCCGTGCTCGAGCAGGTCGTCAACGACGCCATCCCGGCCCGCTACAGCGAGGCCGTGACCGCCAACGAGGTCAAGGTCCTCGGCCAGCCCGAGGTCGACATCACCAAGCTCGAGGACAACGTCGAGCTCGTCTTCACCGCCGAGGTGGACGTCCGGCCGGAGATCACCCTGCCCGACTTCTCCTCCATCGAGGTCACCGTCGATCCCGTGGAGATCACCGACGAGGCCGTCGAGGAGCAGCTGCTGTCCCTGCGTCAGCGCTTCGGCACCCTCACCGGTGTCGAGCGGCCGGTGCAGGACGGTGACTTCGTGTCCATCGATCTGTCCGCGACCGTCGGCGGCGAGGAGGTCCCCGAGGCCTCCACCACCGGTCTGTCCCACGAGGTGGGTTCGGGTCAGCTCATCGACGGCCTCGACGAGGCGCTCGTCGGCATGTCCGCGGGCGAGTCGAAGGAGTTCACCACGACGCTGGTCGCCGGTGACCACGCCGGCGACGAGGCCGTCGTCACCGTCACCGTGAACAGCGTCAAGGAGCGCGAGCTGCCCGCCGAGGACGACGAGTTCGCCCAGCTCGCGAGCGAGTTCGACACCCTCGACGAGCTCAAGGCGGATCTGCGCGAGCGGGTCTCCCGGGTCAAGAAGGTCGAGCAGGCCGGTCAGATCCGCGACAAGGTTCTCGACGTGCTGCTCGAGACCGTCGAGGTGCCGCTGCCCGAGGCTGTCGTCCAGGCCGAGATCGACGGCGCCCTGCACGACGCCATCCACGCGCTCGATCACGACGAGACCAAGCTGAACGAGCTCCTCGAGGAACAGGGCTCGAGCCGCGAGGAGTTCGACAAGGACACCCGTGAGTCGGCCGAGCGTGCCGTGAAGGTGCAGCTGCTGCTCGACGCGATCGCCGAGGCCGAAGGCACCACCGTCGAGCAGGAAGAGCTCACCGAGCGCATCTTCTTCCAGGCGCAGCGCTACGGGATCCCGCCGGAGCAGTTCATCCAGCAGATCGGCCAGGCGAACCAGCTCGGCGCCGTCTACGCAGACGTCCGTCGCGGCAAGGCCCTCGGCAGCGTCGTGGACCGCGCCACCGTCACCGACACCAGTGGCGCCACGGTCGACACCTCCGAGCTGTTCGGCACGAAGAGCAACGACGAGTCCGAGGACGCCGAGGCTTCGGCCGGCGAGGGCGAATCCGAGTAGCCGGTCGAGATCCGTTGCCGCACCGCGCGATTGCACGCGGGGCGTGGCGACGGTCCGCCACCGGGTACACCGAGTGGAAATTTCCGCTTTGAGCGAAGTGGGGCGGCACCGGGCATCCGGTGCCGCCCCACTTCGTTACTGTCAGTGTCAGCAATCCACGATTGACGAGAAGGCAGGTACCGTGACTCCTCAGAATCCGGCGACATCCATCGGTCCCACGATGACCTCGGCCACCGCTGGGCTCAACCTCAGCGACTCGGTCTACGAGCGGCTGCTGCGCGAGCGGATCATCTTCCTCGGTACCCAGGTCGACGACGACATCGCGAACAAGCTCTGCGCGCAGATCCTGCTGCTGTCCGCGGAGGATCCGACTCGCGACATCTCGCTCTACATCAACTCCCCGGGTGGATCCGTCACAGCAGGCATGGCGATCTACGACACCATGAAGTTCGTCGAGTGCGACGTGGCGACCTTCGCAATGGGTCTGGCTGCCTCCATGGGGCAGTTCCTGCTCTCGGCCGGCACGCGGGGCAAGCGGTACGCGCTGCCGCACGCGCGGATCATGATGCACCAGCCGTCCGCCGGCATCGGCGGTACCGCCAGCGACATCGCGATCATGGCGGAACAGTTCGCGCACACCAAGCGGGAGATGGCGGAACTGATCGCCGAGCACACCGGCCAGACCGTCGAGCAGATCACGAAGGACTCGGACCGCGACCGCTGGTTCACCGCCAAGGAAGCGCTCGAGTACGGCTTCGTCGATCACGTCGTCTCGCGGGCGCAGCAGGCCGGCGGCACCGGCAACTAGTTCCGAGCCCCCCGATCCGCTCTACGCCCCACGAATTCCTGGAGAAGCGATGACCAACCTGTTCGATCCGCGCCAGCTCGGCGGCCAAGCTGCTGCCGCCCCGGGGGGCACCGCCCCCGCATCCCCGGCGAGCCGCTACATCCTGCCTTCGTTCATCGAGCATTCGAGTTACGGAGTCAAGGAGTCCAACCCGTACAACAAGCTCTTCGAGGAACGGATCATCTTCCTCGGCGTGCAGGTGGACGACGCGTCCGCAAACGACGTCATGGCTCAGCTGCTGGTGCTCGAGTCGCTGGACCCCGACCGCGACATCACGATGTACATCAACTCGCCCGGCGGCTCCTTCACGTCGCTGATGGCGATCTACGACACCATGCAGTACGTGCGTGCCGACATCACCACCGTCTGCCTCGGCCAGGCCGCATCGGCGGCGGCGGTGCTGCTCGCTGCCGGTACCCCCGGTAAGCGGCTCGCCCTGCCCAACGCCCGCGTGCTCATCCACCAGCCCGCCACCGGCGGCATCCAGGGCCAGGTGTCCGACCTGGAGATCCAGGCAGCGGAGATCGAGCGCATGCGCCGCCTGATGGAGACGACGCTGGCCAAGCACACCGGCAAGGATCCCGATCAGATCCGCAAGGACACCGACCGCGACAAGATCCTCACCGCCGCGGAGGCCGTCGACTACGGTCTGATCGACAACGTGCTCGAGTACCGCAAGCTCTCGGCCCAGAAGTAACCGCCTCGGCCCGGCCCGGAGTGCGCCCCGCGCGCCTTCGTGGCCGGGCCGGTGTGCTCGCGCGGCATTGCCGCTGCGCCGCACAAATAATGGCCCGAATCGCCCGGAACCGGTCGACCGCCGTCGCTGTCTCCGGGTACGGTCGTTCCAAGGGCCCGCTCCCCGGACCGGCGCTGTCGGCGGTCGCGGGATCGGTTGCACGCTCACGAGGAAGTAGGGACCTGACAGATGGCACGTATCGGTGACGGGGGCGACCTGCTCAAATGTTCTTTCTGCGGAAAGAGCCAGAAGCAGGTCAAGAAGCTCATTGCGGGCCCAGGGGTCTACATCTGCGACGAGTGCATCGACCTGTGCAACGAGATCATCGAGGAAGAGCTGGCCGAGTCCAACGAGGTCAAGCTCGACGAGTTGCCCAAGCCGGCCGAGATCCGCGAGTTCCTCGACAACTACGTCATCGGGCAGGACTCCGCGAAGCGGACCCTCGCGGTGGCGGTCTACAACCACTACAAGCGCATCCAGGCGGGCGAGAAGGCGCGCGACACGCGTGGCGAGTCGGTCGAGCTGGCCAAGTCGAACATCCTGCTGCTCGGACCCACCGGCTGCGGCAAGACGTATCTGGCGCAGACCCTCGCGAAGATGCTGAACGTGCCTTTCGCAATCGCCGACGCCACCGCGCTGACCGAGGCCGGCTATGTCGGTGAGGACGTCGAGAACATTCTCCTCAAACTCATCCAGGCGGCCGACTACGACGTCAAGCGCGCCGAGACCGGGATCATCTACATCGACGAGGTCGACAAGATCGCCCGCAAGAGCGAGAACCCGTCCATCACCCGCGACGTGTCCGGTGAGGGCGTCCAGCAGGCGCTGCTGAAGATTCTCGAGGGCACCCAGGCGTCGGTGCCGCCGCAGGGCGGGCGCAAGCACCCGCACCAGGAGTTCATCCAGATCGACACCACCAACGTGCTGTTCATCGTCGCCGGTGCCTTCGCCGGACTCGAGCGGATCGTCTCGGACCGGGTGGGCAAGCGCGGAATCGGCTTCGGCGCCGAGGTGAAGTCGAAGGCCGAGATCGATACCACCGATCACTTCGCCGAGGTCATGCCCGAAGACCTGATCAAGTTCGGGCTCATCCCCGAGTTCATCGGTCGCCTGCCCGTCGTCGCCTCGGTGACGAACCTCGACAAGGATTCGCTCGTGCAGATCCTGTCGGAGCCGAAGAACGCACTCGTCAAGCAGTACGTCCGGCTCTTCGAAATGGACGGGGTGGAACTCGAGTTCACCCAGGACGGCCTGGAAGCGGTCGCCGACCAGGCGATTCTGCGTGGTACCGGTGCCCGCGGTCTGCGCGCCATCATGGAAGAGGTCCTGCTGCCGGTGATGTACGACATCCCGAGCCGCGACGACGTCGCCAAGGTGGTCGTCACCGCCGGAACCGTCAACGACAACGTGCTTCCCACGATCGTGCCGCGCAAGCCCGAGCGCGAGCGTCGCGACAAGACCGCCTGATCGCGGAATACGAGTAGGCCTCGGCACATGTGCCGGGGCCTACTCGTATTCGCGGAACCTGTACGACCGAATGTCACATCGCATCGATGTCATCGACGCGATGTGACATTCGGTCCCGACGGGAAGGGTCAGATCCGGTTGCCGAGCTCGCGCAGCGGGGTCCGGAAGGTCTCCTTCGCGGACAGTGCGGAGACCGCACACACCAGGCAGGCGCCGGAGGTCAGGATCGCGACGGGCAGCCAGTTCGTCGGGTCGCCGCCCATGAGCGCGGTGCCGATGGCGGGTGCGAAACCGGCGATGGCGAAGCCGAGCTGGGTTCCGATCGCCATACCGGAGTAGCGGACCTTCGTGTTGAACATCTCGGCGTAGAACGACGGCCAGATCGCGTTGGGTGCGGCGTAGAGCAGACCCATCAGGACGATGCCGGCGGCGAAGATCAGCGCGACGTTGCCGGTCGAGATGGCCTGGAAGTACACGAAGACGAACACCGCCGAGCCGAGGACGCCGGTGACGAAGACGGGCTTACGGCCGACCCGATCCGACAGAGCGGCGAGGGCGGGCTGGCTGAACAGGGCGACGGCGTTGGCGGCGATCGCGACTGCGAGCATCGTCGACTTGGCGATGCCCACTTCGTCGCTGGTCGCGAACGCCAGGCCGAAGACGGCGAAGATCGTGCTCACGACGGCGACGAAGGCGCAGAAGACCACGCGGGCCAGGTTGGCGGGGTGGGTTCGCAGCAGGTCGGCCACCGGCAGCTTGGCGACGTCGTCGGCCTTCTTGGTCTCCGCGAACTCCTCCGGCTCCTCGAGCTTGAGGCGCATGACGTACGCGGCGACGAGCACGAGCAGGCTGCCCCAGAACGGGACGCGCCAGCCCCAGCTGTAGAGGATGTCGTCGGGCATGGCCGCGACGGGCAGGAACACCAGGCTGGCGAGGATGAAGCCGGCCTGGGTGCCGTTGAGGGTCCAGCTCGCGAAGAACGCGCGACGGTTCTGCGGGGCGTGCTCGAGGGTCAGCGAGCTGGCGCCGGACTGCTCGCCGGCGGCGGAGATGCCTTGGAAGATGCGCATCAGGACGAGCAGTGCGGGCGCCAGTACGCCGATCGACTCGGCGCTGGGGATCAGGCCGATGCCGAAGGTGGCGACACCCATCAGGATGAGGGTGAACAGCATGACGTTCTTGCGTCCGACCCGGTCACCGAAGTGACCGAGGACCACGGCGCCGAGGGGCCGCGCGACGTAGGCGACGCCGAAGGTCGACAGGGAGAGCAGTGCCGCGTGCCCGCTGTCGGGGAAGAACACCGTCGGGAAGATCAGGGCAGCGGCGGAGGCGTAGATGTAGAAGTCGTAGTACTCGAGCATGCTGCCGAGAAAGGCCGACGACGCCGCGCGCTTGACCTTGGTGGTGTCGTGCGGGCGGGCAGCGGTCGTCATACCGGAATTCTCCGGTGTGTCGAGGGTGTGCGCGGTCATCGCGTCTCCTGTGCGGAAAAGATGGGGGATGTTCGAGATACGAACCCGGGTTCGTTCTGCGTCGTTCCGAATGTAGGCGCCATCACACGCCCACCGCAAGATGTATGAACTAGATAGTTCATAAATTTTCAGGAAGCGCGCCGACACGCTGCGGCGCAGGGGCCCGTCAGTCGGGCGCGGTCGTCAGGTAGGCGACCACGAGATCGCCCAGCATCCGCCGGTGCCGGGTCCGCAGTTCGTCCGTGGCGAGGTCCTGGTCGAACAGTGCCTGCCAGGTGTACCGGTTGGCGGTGCGGAAGACGCAGAAGCTGCTGATCACGAGGTGGATGTCGAGAGCGTCCACGCCGTCGCGGAAGATTCCGTCGTCCCGGCCGCGTTCGAGGATGCCGGTGAGCACGTCGACGGCGGGCGCTCCCAGGCCGGCGAGCCGGGTCGACCGTCGGATGTGCTCACCGCGGAGCATGTTCTCGTTGGCGACGATGCGAATGAAGTCGGGATGATGGTCGTGATGGTCGAACGTGGCCTCGGCCAGCGTGCGGATGGCTTCCACGGGGCCGAGGTCTGCGAGGTCCAGCTCGCGTTCCTGGGCGCGGATCGTTCCGTACGAGTTCTCGAGGACGGCCCGGTAGAGGCCCTCCTTGTCGCCGAAGTAGTAGTAGATCATCCGCTTGGTGGTCTGCGTGCGCTCGGCGATCTCATCGACCCGGGCTCCGGACAGCCCCTTGTCCGCGAACTCCGCCGTGGCCACCTCGAGGATGTTCTCCCTGGTGAGGTCGCTGTTGCGACGGCGTCGGCCGGTGGTCTGCTCGGTTGCCATGGCGCCACCTTAGCGACCGGGTGTTGTGTCGGCCCCGCCCTGGCCGTACGCTACATCTTGTAACTCACTAGTTCGTACATTGCGCTGGGAAGGGCCCGCCATGACCGACTCCATCCTCTGCGGCCTCATCGGAACCGGCATCGGTGCGTCGCTGACCCCGCCCATGCACGAGGTGGAGGGTGCGCGGCAGGGGTTGCGCTACGTCTACAAGATCATCGACCTCGACGTGCTGGGTCTGGCGGTGGCCGATCTGCCGCGGCTGCTCCGCTCCGCGCACGACCTCGGCTTCCGCGGTCTGAACATCACCCATCCGTGCAAGCAGGCGGTCATCGAGCACCTCGACGACCTCTCCCCGGAGGCGAGCCGGCTCGGTGCCGTCAACACCGTCCTCTTCGACGGAGGCCGGGCGATCGGGCACAACACCGACTGGTCCGGATTCGGTCGCAACTTCGACCGGGGCCTGGGCGGTGTCGCCCTCGACAGAGTGGTCCAGCTCGGCGCCGGGGGAGCCGGTGCGGCGGTCGCCTACGCGGTGCTCACCCGCGGGGCGCGCGAGTTCACCGTCGTCGACCCCGACCTCGCACGAGCCACCGCCCTGCGTGACAAGCTGACCGTGTTGTTCCCGGGCGCCGACGTCGGTTCGGCGACGCCGGACGAGCTGCCCCGGCTGCTGGCCGCCGCCGACGGCCTCGTCCACGCGACGCCCGTCGGCATGGCCGCCCACCCCGGGACGGCCTTCGATCCGGCGCTGCTGCGTCCCGACCTGTGGGTCGCCGAGGTCGTCTACCGGCCCATCGAGACCGAACTCGTCCTGCGCGCCCGGGCGCTCGGCGCCCCGACGCTGACCGGGGCGGGCATGGCGGTCTTCCAGGCCGTCGATGCATTCCGCATCTTCACCGGCGTGGAACCCGATGCCGATCGGATGCTCGCGCACATGACCTCGCTGATCGAAGCGGAGAAGGTCGCCGTCTGACCCGCACCTCCCGGGGACGCCCCGGTCACCGTCCGGGCACGCGGAGCATCGCACATGCCAGGTCGACGATCTCCGACTCGAACGCCCCCAATTCCGGCGCTTCCCCCACGTCGTGGGCGCGTTCCCAGGCGGCGTAGGAGCCGATGACGAACCGCACCGTCAGGCCGACCCGGCGCTGGGCCTCGGCCTCTGCCAGCTCGAGACTGTGCACGATCGCCTCGAACAGGGACGTGAGCACTGCGAGCGACTCGTCGGTCGGGTAGTAGTCCGCACGGGACGCGTTCGCGGCGGGGACTGTCAGGAACTCCAGTGGCGCCACGGCGAGCCACTGCTCGTTGAACCGTGCCCAGTAGCTGGGGCGGCCGCGGGCGACCTCGGTCGTGAGCGGGTGGACGTAGGCGAAGACCAGTCGTTCCAAGTGTGGCGGTGTGTCGAGGCGGGCAGCGTCCACGAGGGCGGCCCGTTCCGCGTTGACCCGCGGTGCATGCCGGGTCCACACCGCATCGAGCAGTCCGTGCCACGATCCGAAGTGGTACGCGACGGCCGAATTGTTGCGTTGGCCCGCAGCTTTGACGACCTCCCGCGCCGAGACGCCGTGGATGCCGCGGTGCGCGATCAGTTCCTCCGCGGCGTCGAGTAGAGCGAGACGACCCGTTGACACGACCATGACGTCCACTGTACTAAGAAGCTCAACTTTCCATTTAATACGAGCATCTTAACGGAGGAACTCGTGGCTGGTCTTTCCGGTAGGCGCGTCGTCGTCGCGCTCGCTCTGTCCTCGATGCTGGCTGCAACGGCGTGTTCGGAGGCGGAGCAGCCGCCGTCCGAGCGCGCGCCCGGTGCACTCGTCAGCTCCCGTCCCCTGACCACCGCTGCGGCACTGCCCAGTGCGGCGCGTACCGAACTGATCACCTACCTGTCCGAGGATGCGGCCGGCCGCACCATCCTCGTATCCGGGACGGTCGCCGTCCCCCGCGGCGATGCTCCCGACGGCGGGTGGCCGGTGATCAGCTGGGCCCACGGCACCACCGGTGTCGGGGACGCGTGCGCCCCGTCCGCCGACACGGTCGGCGGACCCGCACACGGCTACCTGTCCCGCACCACCGCCATGCTCGATCGGTGGGTCGCGGACGGCTACGTCGTCGTGCAGACGGACTACGAGGGTCTCGGCACACCTGGCGGCCATCCGTACATGAACGGCGACAGCGCCGCGAACACCGTCGTCGACATCGTGCGTGCGGCCCGCGAAGCCGACCCCGCCATCGGCACCCGATGGACGGCGATGGGGCACAGCCAGGGCGGGCACGCCGCGCTGTTCACCGCCGCGCACGGCGCCGAACGCGCCCCCGAACTCGAACTGCAGGGAGCGGTCGCCTACGCCCCGGGCAGCCGCACCAGCGAGACGGCCGCCTACTTCGAAACCGGCGGTCCGGGCATCGCACAGGCTCTGAGCTTCCTGCCCGTTCTCCTGCTCGGCGCCGAGGCCGCGGACCCGGACATCTCCGCCGACGCGATGCTCACCGACGCCTCCCGCCCGCTGCTCGCGGCGGCACGCACCGGATGCATGGACGACGTGCGCGCCGCGGCCGCGACCGTGCCGGTGGACCAGGTGTTCGCACCCGGCGCCGACGTCGGTCGCTTGACCGAGTACTTCGCCACGCAGGAGCCCGAGGCCTTGACGCTGACCGTGCCGACCCTCGTCGTGCAGGGGACGACCGACGTGCTCGTGTCCCGCCAGGTCACCGACGAGGTCACGAAGTCCCTGTGCGGCAACGGATCCTCGCTCTCGTACGAGGTCTACGACGGTGCCGACCACCGCGGCGTGCTCGAGGCCGCCCACGACGACGTGCGCTCGTTCGTCGAGAAGGTGAGCTCCGGCGAGGCGCCGGCGGCGGTCTGCAGCTGACGGGCGTGCCGTCGATTCACGCGACGGTGCCGGTGTAGACGTTCATCGAGTCGCCGCGGAGGAAGCCGACCAGTGTCAGGCCCGCCTCCGCGGCGAGATCGACCGCGAGCGACGACGGGGCCGACACCGCGCCGAGCGCCGGCACCCCCGCCATCACGGCCTTCTGCACCAGCTCGAAGGACGCCCGGCCGCTGACGACGAGCACACTGTCCGACAACGGGATCCGGTTCTCGGTCAGTGCCCAGCCGAGCACCTTGTCGACCGCGTTGTGCCGGCCCACGTCCTCCCGCAGCGCCAGCAGAGCGCCGTCGGGGGTGAACAGCGCTGCCGCGTGCAGGCCCCCGGTGCTCTGGAAAACCTTCTGCCGCTGCCGCATCCGGGGAGGCATGCCGACCAGGGCGCGGGCGGAGATCGTGAAGCCGTCGGTCAGCGGGAACCGGGTACGGGTGCGCACCTGATCGAGGGACTCCTTCCCGCACACTCCGCACGCGGAACTCGTGACGAAGTTGCGTGCGCCCGCCCCGTCCGGCACCGCGACGCCGGGCGCGAGCTGCACGTCGAGCACGTTGTACGTGTTGGCGCCGGTGTCGTCGACCCCGTCGCAGTAGCGCACCACGGCGACGTCCTCTCGGCCCCCGATGATGCCCTCCGCGAGCAGGAAGCCGTGGATGAGTTCCACGTCGTGTCCCGGGGTCCGCATCGTCACCGTGAGGGCGCGGCCGTCCAGGCGGATCTCGAGCGGTTCCTCCACCGCGAGGCTGTCCGGCCGGCGTGCCTGCCCGTCCGCGGTGATCCGCAGGACGGCCCGGCGGGTGGTGACGCGTCCCATCAGTCGGTCCCGGCCGGTTCGAGCCGCGCGACAACGGCTTCGGAGACCGCGGTGTCGGGCTTCGCGGGCATGTTGTCGGTGCCGTAGCTGCGGATCGGCAGGTGGTAGAGGAACGCGGCCTCCTTGCTGGTGCGACCGGAGGTGTAGAATACGGCGTGGTCCGGGGTGGTGCCGTTCTCGCAGAACTCCGCGGGTTTGCGATGGTCGGGGGTCTCGGGCCGTGCACTGCCCGGGCAGTCGAAGCCATGACGCTGGTTCGGACGCGGCAGCGTCGCGGCGGTGCGGGCGACGCCCCTCCGTTCGCGGGCGTGCTTCAGTGACACCAGGACCGCCGGGACGCCGGCGGCATGGTCCTTCGGCTCGGTGAGGTCGAGGTCGGATTCCACGATGTCGTGCAGCGAACCGTGTCGCGTCATGTGTCCATCCTCACCCGCGGGAGATGCGTATACCGGTTCGAACGCTACCGGGCGTGGCCGAGCGAGCGCTGGGCGGTCGCGGTTCCCGAGGGCGAGCCGCCGTTACACGAAGTTCACCGGCGACTCCCACGCTCATTACACAGCAGGTTCACTCTCAGGTGACGGTGATTAACAACATAAGACAGTCACCGCGACACGTACGAGGGGCGATCCCTCGGGACTGAACAAGGTGGACACCTATGGAAGAGGCAATCGCTGCCGCCGACACCGCCTGGATTCTCGCGGCCTTCACGGCGGTCTCGCTGATGGTTCCCGGGCTCGCGCTGTTCTACGGCGGCATGGTGAGCGTCCGCAGCACGCTCAACATGATCATGATGACATTTGCAGGATTCGCGCTGGTCGGAGTCCTGTGGGTGCTGTTCGGCTACTCGGCCGTGCTCGGAAACTCGCTCGGCGGTGCCGGACTGCTCGGCAACCCCCTCGAGTATCTCGGGCTCGGCCAGCTGCTCGAGGCGCCGGCCGAACCGGGACTGCCCCCGGCCCTGATAGCAGGATTCCAGCTGCTGTTCGCAGGCATCACCGTCGCGCTCGTGTGTGGCGCCCTCGCCGACCGCATGAAGTTCTCGGCCTGGATGGTGTTCGCCGGGCTGTGGGCGGTGCTGGTGTACTTCCCCGTCGCGCACTGGGTGTTCGCGTTCGACTCGGAGGACGGGTCGATCGTCGGCGGTTGGATCGCCAACACCCTCGGTGCGGTCGACTTCGCCGGCGGCACCGCCGTGCACATCAACGCCGGCATCGCGGCGCTCGCCGTGATCCTCGTCCTCGGCAAGCGCCGCTCGTTCCTCAATCCGCCTCGGCCGCACAGCCTTCCACTGACCGTTCTCGGCGCCGGCATCCTGTTCTTCGGCTGGTTCGGCTTCAACGGTGGTTCCGCGCTCGCCGCGAACAACAGTGCCTCCGTCGTGGTGCTCAACACCCTCGCCGCGGCGTGCGCCGGCATCTGTGGCTGGCTGATCGTCGAGAAGCTGCGGGAGGGCCACGCCACCACCCTCGGTGCGGCGTCCGGCCTCATCGCCGCCCTCGTCGCGATCACCCCGGCCTGCGGTGCGGTCTCGCCGATCGGCGCGCTCGTCGTCGGTGCCCTGGCCGGCGCGCTGTGCTGCTTCGCGATCTCGCTGAAGTTCCGCCTGGGCTACGACGACGCGCTCGACGTCGTGGGCATCCACCTCGTCGGCGGCGTCCTGGGCACGATTCTCATCGGATTGCTGGCCGTACCGGCGGCGCCGAGCGGTGCGACCGGGCTCTTCTACGGCGGCGGATTCGGCCTGCTGGGCACCCAGACCGTCGCCGTGCTCGCGGTGCTGACCTATTCCTTCGCGGTCACCTGGATCATCGCCAAGGGTCTCGACCTGGCCATGGGCCTGCGCGTCGACCCGGAGACCGAATACGAAGGCCTCGACGTCGTCGTGCACGGCGAAACTGCGTACGTCCTCGACGCGGTGGGATTCTCCGGCACGTCCCGCCCGGAGGCGGCGTCGGTGGCCGAGGCCGCGACGGCCCTCACGTCGAAGGCCGCCGCCGAGAAGATCTGAGCGAAAGAGCCGGCCGAGCGAGGCCCCCGCTCCGGCGGGGGTCTCGTCGGCGTGAGCGGGAGGTTCTCCCGACGAGCGGGCGGTGGTGGCGGTCGGCACCCGCGAAACGCCGCGACCTCCTCCCGCTCGGGGCGAAAACCTCCCGCTCGCCGTTCTCCCGATCGCCGCGGCGGTCAGTCCTGGTGTTTGTCGGGATACGCGGTGACGGCGAGGAACCGGATCGGCAGGGTGACGAGTTCGTTCGGTCCGTGGATGCCCTCACCGTCGAGCAGCAGGGCGTCGCCCGGCTGGAGCCGGTACTCGGATTCGCCATGCCCGTAGACCATCTCGCCCTCGAGCATGTAGAGCAGCTCGGTTCCCGGGTGCTGGAACAGGGGGAAGACCTCGCTCCCGTCGGTGAGCGTCACCAGTACCGGCTCGAGCCGCTTGTGCTGACCCCGCAGCGTGCCGAGGAGTTCGTAGTGGTGCCCGACGCGGGTACCGCGGCCGACGATCTCCGCGCCCTGCCCGGCCTTGACGAACACCGCCTCGCGTTGCGCGTCGGCGCCCCGGAACAGCGACGTCACCGGGACGTCGAGACCTGCCGCCAGGCGAGCGAGAGTCGACAGGCTGCACGATGTCTGGGCATTCTCGATCTTCGACAGCATCGCCTTGGAGATGCCCACCTTCGCGGCCATGTCGCCCACGGAGAGCCCGCTGGCGATCCGCAGCTTGCGGACCTCGCGGGCGATGGCGCGTTCCAGGTCCACCCCGGTCGGGGTGTCGCGTGGGACCTCCCGGCCCGGCGCATCGTGCAGTACGGGGCGCTCGGGACTGCTCATGTCCTCACTGTACGTGTTGTTTCCCGGCAGTGGACGGTCGTGCGGGGGTGCACATGCGAAAGCGAGCGAATGTGCCTTGCCGTCGGACAGGCCGACAGTAAGGCACATTCGCTCGGTGGAAGGCGGGAGCGGCTCAGGAGCCTCGGCCGGGAATCCAGTCGGTGCCGGCCAGCGGCACGCGCGCCATGGCGGCCGACTCGAGCGTCAGGGCCACGAGGTCCTGGGGCTCGAGGTTGCGCAGGTGGGACTTGCCGCAGGCACGCGCGATGGTCTGTGCCTCCATGGTCAGCACGCGCAGGTAGTTCGCGAGGCGGCGGCCGCCCTCGACCGGATCGAACCGGGCCTGCAGCTCCGGATCCTGCGTGGTGATGCCCGCCGGGTCCTTGCCGTCCTGGAAGTCGTCGTAGAACCCGGCGGCGGAGCCGAGTTTCTCGTACTCCGAATGGAATCGGGGGTCGTTGTCGCCCAACGCGATCAACGCGGCGGTGCCGATCGCGACGGCGTCCGCGCCGAGGGCCATGGCCTTGGCGACGTCCGCACCCGAGCGGATGCCGCCGGAGACGACGAGCTGCACGCCGCCCGGGGTGCGGTGCATCCCCAGCTCCTGCAGCGCCTGCACGGCCTGCGGGATCGCGGCGAGCGTCGGGATCCCGACGTGTTCGATGAACACGTCCTGCGTGGCCGCCGTGCCGCCCTGCATGCCGTCGACGACGACGACGTCGGCGCCGGCCTTCGCGGCGAGCTTGACGTCGTAGTAGGTACGGGTCGCGCCCACCTTCACATAGATCGGCTTCTCCCATCCGGTGATCTCCCGCAGCTCGATGATCTTGATCGCGAGGTCGTCCGGACCGGTCCAGTCGGGGTGCCGGCACGCGCTGCGCTGATCGATCCCGACCGGCAGGGTGCGCATTCCGGCGACGCGCTCGGTGATCTTCTGACCGAGCAGCATGCCGCCGCCCCCGGGCTTGGCTCCCTGGCCGAGGACGACCTCGATCGCATCGGCCTTGCGCAGGTCGTCGGGGTTCATCCCGTAGCGCGACGGCAGGTACTGGTAGACGAGGTGCTTGGACTGGCCGCGTTCCTCCGGCGTCATCCCACCGTCGCCGGTGGTGGTGGAGGTGCCGACCTCGCTCGCGCCGCGCCCGAGCGCCTCCTTCGCCCGGCCGGACAGCGCCCCGAAGCTCATCCCGGCGATGGTCACCGGGATGTCCAGGTGCAGTGGGTACTTCGCGTGCCGGTCGCCGAGGACCACGTCGGTCTCACACTTCTCGCGATAACCCTCGAGGGGGTATCGCGACATCGACGCGCCGAGGAACAGCAGGTCGTCGAAGTGCGGAAGCTTGCGCTTGGCGCCCCATCCACGGATGTCGTAGATGCCGGTGTCGGCGGCACGCTGGATCTCGTGGATGACGTTGCGGTCGAAGGTGGCCGACTCACGAAGTCCGGGCTGGAAGGTCATGGGAGTCTCCTGGATACGGTGCGATCAGTACGCCGAGGCGTTGTCGACGTGGAAGTGGTAGAGCCCGCGGGCCGAGCCGTAGCGGGTGAACTCGGCCGGGTCGGCGTCGAAGCCGGCCGCCCGGAGGAGGTCGCGCAGTTCCTCGAGGTGCTCGGGCCGCATCTCCTTCTTCACGCAGTCCGCGCCGAGGGAGGCGACGGTGCCGCGCACGTAGATGCGTGTCTCGTACAACGAATCTCCGAGGGCCTCACCGGCATCGCCGAGGACGACGAGCCGCCCGGCCTGTCCCATGAAGGCGCTCATGTGGCCGATGCTGCCGCCGACGACGATGTCCACGCCCTTCATGGAGATGCCGCAGCGGGCGGCGGCGTTGCCCTCGATCACCAGCAACCCGCCGTGGGCCGTGGCGCCGGCGGACTGAGAGGCGTCCCCGGTGACGCGCACCGTGCCCGACATCATGTTCTCGGCGACCCCGACCCCGGCGTTGCCCGCCACGGTGACGGTCGCGTGCTTGTTCATTCCGGCGGCGTAGTAGCCGACGTGGCCTTCGATGCGCACGTCGATCGGCCGGTCGAGCCCGCACGCGAGGGCGTGCTTGCCCTGGGGATTGGTGACGGTCACCGACGCGGGCGCCTCGGTGGCCTGCAGTGCGGCGTTCAGTTCGCGCGTGGTGGTGACGTCGAGGTCGTACGTCGTGGTGGCGGCAGGGGTGTCGGCAGGCAGGGTCTCGGCAGGCATGGTCGTCTCCGGCGTCGAAGCGGTGGGGGAAGCGTCGGTGCTGGTCAGCGGTGCCATACGTAGACCCGCTCCGGCTCGGGTTCGAAGATGTGGGCGTCCGCGATGCCGGGCAGACCGGCGAGGGCCCGGAACTCGGAGGCCATCGCGACGTACGCGTCGGTCTCGGCGACGATCGCGGGCTTGCACGCGATCGGGTCACGCACGACGGCGAAGGAGTCGGACGTCGACACGAGCAGGGTGTAGAACCCGTCGAAGCGGTCTCCGAGCAGCCGCAGGGCCTTCTCGAGGTCGGCGCCTTCGGCGAGGTGCTTGGCGACGAATCGCGCCCCGACCTCGGTGTCGTTCGCGCTGTCGAACGCCACCCCCTCGGCCTCGAGTTCCCGCTTGACCGACAGGTGGTTGGAGAACGAGCCGTTGTGCACCAGGCACTGATCCGGGCCGACGGCGAACGGGTGCGAGCCGGCGGCGGTGACGGCCGATTCGGTGGCCATGCGGGTGTGGCCGACGCCCTGCCATCCGGAGGCGACGGGGATCCCGAAGCCCTCGGCCAGCGCCACCGGGTCACCCATGCCCTTGAGGACGGTGACGTCGTCGCCGAAGCCGATGAGCGTGGCGCCGGGATCGACAGCGCGGACGGTGTCGGCGAGCAGCTGCGCCGGAACCGGCGCGTGCAGCACCGTGGTGGGTGCCAGGTCGATGCCGGTCACGCTCACCCCGAGTGCGGCACCCACGGTGGCGGCGAGGTCCGGGGCGGCGCCGAGCAGGGACACCGAGGTGTGGCCGGCGGGGGAGAAGGTGGGGTCGCCGTAGAGGGCGACCCCGGCCGAATCCGGCCCCCGGTCGACCATCTGGCCGAGCATGCCGGTCAGCAGGCTGCCCAGGCGGGGGGCGAGGGCGGCGTCACGCAGGTGAAGCCCGACGATTCCGCACATGGGTCGTCTCTCCTTTTCGATCGTCGTTCGCGGTGACCCGAACGGGTCAGAAGGCGGTCAGGTAGCTGTCGATCTCCCACGCGGTCACGGTGTTGTGCCAGTGGAAGAACTCCTCGCGCTTGAGGGCGGCGAAGTACTCGGCGACACCCGGGCCGGCGGCATCGAGGGCGCCGGTCACGACGGGGTCGGCGGTGAGGGCGTCCATCGCGTGCAGCAGGGTCATCGGCAGCGTCTCCGGATTCGGGGTGCCGCCGGGTGCACCGGGATCGAGCCTGCGGTCGATGCCGTCGAGGCCCGCCGCGACGGCTGCGGCGGCAGCGAGGTAGGGGTTGGCCGAGCCGTCCCCACCGCGCAGCTCGACGCGGTTGCCGTCCGGAACACGCAGGTAGTGGGTGCGGTCGTTGCCGCCGTAGGTGGCGTGCCGCGGCGACCACGTCGCGCCGGAGCTGGTGGCGGTGGCTCCGGTTCGCTTGTAGGAGTTGACGGTCGGGGCGATCACACCCTGCAGGGCGCAGGCATGGTCGAGGATGCCGGCGATGAACGCGTACGCGGTCTCGGACAGCCCGAGTCCGCGGGGGTCGTCGGCATCGGGGAACGCGGCCCCGTCCGCCCGCCACAGCGACAGGTGCATGTGCATGCCCGAGCCGGTGCGGTCGGCGAACGGCTTGGGCATGAAGGTCGCGGTCATGCCGCGCTGCTCGGCGAGCACCGAGATCAGGTAGCGCAGCGTGACTACGCGGTCGGCGGTGGTCATCGCGTCGGCGTAGTGGAAGTTCTGCTCGAACTGTCCGTTGCCGTCCTCGTGGTCGTTGGCGTAGTTGCCCCAGCCGAGGGAGTTCATCGCCGCGGAGATCGAGGTCAGGTGTTCGTACATGCGGGTGACGTCCCGGGCGTCGTAGCAGGGCTGCCGCGAGGTGTCGAGCACGTCGGCGGTGCGCAGCGTCCCGTCCTCGTCCCGCTGGACGAGGAAGTACTCGATCTCGGCACCGACCTTGACGGAGAGGCCACGCTCGGCGGCCTTGCCCAGGACCTGCTTCAGGATCACCCGAGGGGCGTAGGGCCAGGGCTTGCCCTCGACGTGGGGGTCGCAGTGCACCAGCGCGAGGCCCTGACGCACGAACGGGATCGGCGTGAAGGAAGTGGGGTCCGGGAGTGCGACGAGGTCGGGATCCTTCGGGACCTGACCCATCGCTCCGGCGGCGTAGCCGGCGAAACCGACCCCGTCGGACTGGAGCTCGTCGACCGCCTCGACCGGGACGAGCTTGGCGCAGGGCTTTCCGGCGAGATTGGTGAACACCGCGAGGACGAAGCGGGTGTCGGTGGCGCGGGCGAGAGCGGCGAGATCGGCGGCGGGGGCGTCCGTGGAGGGCAGACGCATCACGGGGAGATCGGTGGCTTCGAGCGTCATGGGTGCTCCTGAGGTCCGGCGGCGAGGTTTCATAAGGTGAATCGCTGTCGAATGAAATGAAACATAGCATGCATGACGACCGTGTTACGTGGTCGTGAGTTTGTGGTGACGGTCCGGCCCGGTCCGCCGGAGTTCCGCCGAATCGCGAATTTCCCTCGGGCCGAGAGGATTCGGTTACATGCGTTAACGCGACGGCAACCGCCCGGGGTGTTTCATCTCATTACTGTCTGTTTCACGTCAGCGATCGACGTTCTTCTCACCCCGCCGGTGCAACCGGCCTCGAACCCAGGAGCCTCCATGGCAGAGACCACCACCGTCCCCGCGTTCCGCGTCACCGCCGACTTCTGGAAGAGCCTGCCCCAGATGTCCACCGACGAATTCCCGGGCACCGAAGGCTTCATCGACGACGTCTACCCCAACCCCGAGGGGTCGGAGATGGCCGCCGGATACTTCAAGCTCGAGCACACCGACGCCCCCCTGGACTACCTGTACGAATACGACGAGATGAAGGTCGTCCTCGAAGGCGAGTTCCGCCTCGAGAACCTCGACACCGGCCAGGTCGCGATCGCCCGCGCCAAGGACGCGATCTTCTTCCCCAAGGGCTCACGCATCCGCTTCACCACGCCCGACGGTGCGCTGGCGTTCTACGTCGGCCAGCGCACGTTCGCGCCGTGAGGACCCGGACATGAGTGTCTGTACGGAGACGACCAGCGTCCCGCGCTGGGACGAGGAGCGCGTCGTCGCCGACGGCGGCAGGGCGGTCACCGTCCTGTCGTTCGGCGACGCCGCCACCGACCACGCCCGCCGCCTGGTGACCTCTTTCGAAGGCCGGCGGGTGAGCTGGCTACGGGCGCCCGCCACCTGGGGCGACGCGGCCGCGGAGGTCCTGCAGCGACAGCTCTCCGCGGCCCGCGTCGGCTGGCGGCTCGTCCTGGTGGGCGACGAGGCCGCCGTCCTCGCCGCCCGGGCCGTGGCCGTCGCCGCGGGGGCGCTCGACGACGAGATCCTGCCCGAGGTGCTGACCACGGACACCCGCACGGTGTACTGCGCGCACTGCCGGCACACCCACGACACCGCCGCCGCGATCGGGCAGACGAGCACGTGCCCGGGATGCGCGGCGAACCTCGTCGTCTACCACCATGTTTCGCGCCACCACGGCGCATATCTCGGCTACCAGCTCGACGCGGAGGAATGCTGATGACACTCGTATCCGACGCCGGAGCGGCCGTCCGGCGCAACGACGCGACCCTGACCCTCGCCGTCGCCGAGGTGACCACCGTCGCCACCGGTGTGCGGCACGTGCGGTTCGTCGACCCCACCGGTGCGCCACTGCCGTCGTTCACCCCGGGCAGCCACGTCGTGCTCTCCTGCGGCCCCCACGACGACGGCCGGCCCCGCCGCAATTCCTACTCCCTGACCGGTCCGGAGCTCGAACCGCAGAGCTACTCGATCTCCGTGCGGCTCGACGAGACCGGCCGGGGCGGCTCCCGCTGGGTCCACAATCTCGAGGTCGGCGACGTCGTGGAGGTCAGCCGGCCCCGGAGTGCCTTCGCGCCGATTCTCACCGCGCGCCATCACCTGCTGGTGGCCGGTGGTATCGGCGTCACACCCATCCTCTCGCACGCCCGCGCCGCCGCGCAGTGGGGCCGCTCCTTCGAGGTCCACTACACCTTCCGCCAGGGCGACGGCCCGCACCTGGGCGAGCTGCGCGAACTGTGCGGCGACCGCCTGCACACCTACCACACACCCGCGCAGCTCTGGGCCGCGCTCGGCCCGGCCCTGCTCGATCAGCCGCTCGGCACGCACCTGTACGTGTGCGGACCCGCCGGTCTGATCGACGAACTCACCGCCCGCGCCCGCGGGGCGGGGTGGCCGGACGCCCGCGTCCACTACGAGCACTTCGGTGTCGGCGACCTCGACCCCGGAGCCCCGTTCACCGCGCATCTGAACCGCACCGGGATCGACATCGCCGTGAACTCCGGCGTGAGCCTGCTCGACGCGCTCGAAACGAACGGGATTGCGGTGCCGAACCTGTGCCGGCAGGGAGTGTGCGGCGAATGCCGGATCCCGGTGACCGGCGGCGCGATCGAGCACCGCGACCTCTACCTGACCGACGCGGAGAAGCTCGCCGGCGACTGCGTGATGCCCTGCGTCTCCCGCGCCGGCGGCGACCGATTGGAGCTGGACCTGTGACTGCCGCAACCGAATTCGAGGTACTCCCGGACCGCGTCGCGCGGTTCCCGTTTCCGTTCCCCCGCGACACCTACCGCTACAGCACCAATGTCGAACCCGCCGGGACCCCCGCCGACACGGCCGCCGGCGGGTGGGGTGAGCACCCGGTCGACGTGGACGGCTTCCTCCTCGACGAACTCGCCGAACGACGGCGCGTGCTCGACGCCGACCCGGGCCGCTTCCAGGCGCTCGGGCACATGGAGGTCGCCCAGTGGGACGCGATGCTCACCCTGATGACCATGCTGGCCGAGGCGTACCCGCAGACCTTCGCGCTCGACCGCGACGGCACCGCCCGGCGGTGGAGCAACCGCGCCCTCGACCTCGAGCACGTGTTCGTCTACGGGCAGTCCGCCACCCTGCCCGAGCCACCCCTGCTGTACATCGGCCGGCAGATCCAGGAGGACGTCGTGTTGCTGGACCAGCGCGACGGTGCCCTGTGGGGCGACGCGGGCCTGGTGACGTTCGCGGCGGACTGGTCGCTGCGCTTCGACGTCGGGATGAGCTTCCTGCAGATCCACGGTCCCGTGCCCCGCATCCACACCGAGGGGGTGATCACCCGCGCCCAGTCCTTCCTCATGGGACTGCAACCCGGGCAACGGTACCGGCGCACCAACTGGACTTTGACCGTGGACCGCCGGCTCGACACGGCCACCGAGACGTATCCCGAGTGGGGACGCGACCGGCGCCTGCTCGCCGAGGGGCCTCTCGAGGACGTCGGCCGTCGCCTGCACCTGCGGGTCGAGGTGCAGCACCTGATCCGGCTCGGCGCGTCCGGCGCGATCATGTTCCTCGTCCGTACCTACCTGCTGCCCTTCGAGGAGATCGCGCTGGTGCCGGAATGGGCCGACCGGCTCTACCGGGTCCTCGAGGAACTCCCCGAGGACATGGCCGACTACAAGGGCCTCACCCGCACCCGCGAGCCGGGCCTGAAGTGGTTGCGCGAGTTCGGGGGTGTGCGGCCGTGAAGAACTCCGGTTTCGTCACCGGTGCGGTGCCCCCGCTCGATCCGAGTGGGCGCATCCATCTCATGTTCTGCCTCGGTGGCTGCGCCGACGCGCGGGCCGCGGTGACGGCCTGGGCGGCGGAGGCGCTCGCCGCCGGCCGCATCGCCACCGTGGTCCGGGATGCGAGCGCTGCGGAGGTGGCGCGGCTCGTGCGCGAGGCCCGCGCCGGTACCCGCGTGCTGATCGCCGGTCCGCGGCGGGAAGCGATGGCGGCGACGGCCGCCGCGCGCGCCGCCGGCCTGCTGCCGTGCGAGACGACCACCTACGTCACGGCCGTCGACGGAGTACCGGTGTTCTGCCCGCACTGCGGCACGACCGGGTCCGTCGATGCCGGACCCGGGGATGTCGTCGCCTGCGGTTCGTGCGACCTCGACCTCGAGATCCGCCCCCATCTGTCGGGGCACCACGGTGCCTACCTCGGCGCCGTGGCCTGACCCGCCATCCGGAAAGGACTCTCAATGACCGACTCCGTCACCAGCGACCTGTCCTGTCTGCCGTGGCCCTTCCCCCAGGGCGACAAAGTCTTTCGTTACGCCGTCAACGTCGAACCGGCACCGCGCCGCACCGAGACCGCCGCCGGGGTCTGGGGCGAGCACATCGTCGACCTGGGCAAGAGCCCCGAGGAGTACCTCGAGATGATGCGGTTGCGCCGCGCGATCCTCGAGGCAGACCCCGGGCGCGTGCAGATGCTGCCCCACATGACGCCGGCGTGCTGGGATCTGATGCTCTACTACATGCGTGACATGGCGACCTCTTTCCCCGACGTCATGCATCTCGACGTCGAGAACGGCGGGTACCGCTGGCGCAACGACCTTCTCGGGATCGATCAGCGGTTCGTCCTCGGCGATCTGTCCACCCTGCCGGAACACCCGCTGGTCTTCATCGGATGTCAGCTGCCCGAGGACGTGCTGCTGGTGACCGAGCGCGACGGGCACCTGTGGTTCGACGCGGCGCTGGTCACGTCGTCCGCCGACTGGTCCGTCAAGTTCGACATCGGTATGAGCCTGCACGAGATCCACCGGCCCGTACCCGGCCTGACCGCGACCGGAGTGACCGACCGCGCCGAGCAGTTCATGCGTCGTCTCACCACCGAGCGGCCGTACCGGCGGGTGAACTGGACCTTCTCCGCCGTCGGCTCGCGGCGGCGGGACACCAGCCTCGAGACGATGCCCGAATGGATGGACGACATGCCACGGCTGGTCGCCGACCGCGACTGGGGCCGCATCCAGCTGCGTATCGAACTGGAGCACCTGATCCGGCTGCCCATGACAGGGACACTCGTGTTCGACATCCGCACCTACATGGCGCCGCTCGAGGAGATCGTGCAGGTCCCGGTGTGGGCCGAACAGCTCGCCGACATCGTCGAGGAGCTGCCCGGTGAGATCGCCGCGTACAAGGGCATCGACTCCTACCGCATGCCGGCGATGGCCTGGTTGCGGGAACGGACACGCGCCCACGCCGCATAGGACCGCACGACCGTCCCCGCCGGCCGGTACGGTGGCGAAGGAGAGGGCTCCGGCGACGGGGAGGGGCGAGCGTGCGAGCCTGGAACGAACCGGTCGACGGCGGCATCGCCGTCCTGGGGGCGGGCCTGAGCGGCCTGTCCCTGGCGGCCCATCTCGCCACCGTCCCGGCGCGGCCCGGTCCGGTGGTGCTCGTCGACGACGGCGCCCGCGACATCCGAGAAGCCGGATGGGCTTTCTGGTCCCGCCGGCCCGGACTGCTCGACACCGCCGTCTCCGCGCGGTTCGCCCGGGTCCGGGTCCACGCCGGCGGGCGGTCCCGCACCCTCGGTCTCGGCCGGTACCGGTACGACGTCGTCCGTGGCGCCGATCTGGTGTCGGTGGTCGACGAGATCACGGACGCAGTCGACGACATCGGGCTCCGCGCCGGCCGCGTGACGCGCGTGCACGACGGAGCCCGTCCGCGGGTCGGCCTGTCCGACGGGACGGAACTGCACCCCGAGTGGGTCTTCGACGGCCGCGGCCCCGACAGCGCCGACCCGGGCGACGGGACGAGCCCCGATGCCTGGCTGGACTTCCGGGGGTGGCGGATCCGCGCCGAAGCGCCCCTGTTCGATCCCGATGTCCCCACCCTGTTCGACTTCCGCACCGATCAGGGCCGGGCCGCCTCCTTCGTGTACGTGCTGCCCACCGACGACCGTCGCGCCCTCGTCGAGCACACGAGTTTCGCGCACCCCGCCGCCGGGCCCGTCGGCGCCGCCGGCCACGACGA
Source organism: Rhodococcus indonesiensis (assembly GCF_047782815.1). Classification (NCBI taxonomy): domain Bacteria; kingdom Bacillati; phylum Actinomycetota; class Actinomycetes; order Mycobacteriales; family Nocardiaceae; genus Rhodococcus; species Rhodococcus indonesiensis. The sequence goes on from NZ_CP180630.1 coordinate 2,147,007, forward strand.
CGCACTCCGGGAGTACCTGGCGGCGGTGCTCGGCGCCGACGAGGGCACCTACGTCGTGGAGGCGGACGAGTCCGCGCGGCTCCCGCTGGCGTCGCAGCCACCGGCGCGGCGCCGCGGCAACATCGTGCGGATCGGCGCCGCGGGCGGGATGCTCAAGGGCAGCAGCGGATATGCCTATCAGCGGATCCAACGCGACAGTGAGGCGCTCGCGCGCTCGCTCGCCCGGCACGGACATCCATTCGACGTGCGCCCGGCCCCGTCCCGGTTCGCCCGGTACGACCAGGGGCTGTTGCGGGCCGTCGTCGAGCGGCCCGCGGTGCTCGAGCGCGCGTTCGCGGGCCTGTTCGACCGGTCCTCCGCGGAGCCGATCCTGCGGTTCCTCGACGAGGAGTCGTCGTGGCGCGACGAGGCGGCGCTGTTCGCGTCGCTGCCCGCGGCCCCATTGCTCAGGGCGATGGCCGGCCGCTGACCGTCCGCGGCGGTTCCGGGGCATCGCGAACAGGGGATATGTGCGTCGCGGACCGGGTCGGCCGGGGTTCCACCCCCAGTTTCGTGGATCTTCGACAAATCTCACTTTCTGTTGGCATGAATTCCGGTGGCGTGGGGTACTCCCCGGTCCATGAGATCGACGAACCGAGATGCGGCCCCTCGCGGGGGTCTCGGCGCGTGGATCGAAGTGAGCGAAAGGTCGCAGACTTTCGTTTGGTCCGCTCGCACTGCGTGTGAGCCTGCTGTCAAGGAGAGCCCCGTGCCATTGTCACCCCACCCCCTCCGGCCGACCGTCGATGTCTGGAACTGGCAGATGCAGGGCTTGTGCCGCGGTGTCGACTCGTCGGTGTTCTTCTCGCCCGACGGTGAACGGGGCCGAGCGCGGTACCAGCGGGAGTCGAAGGCCAAGGAGATGTGCCATCGGTGCCCGGTCATCGAGCAGTGCCGTGAGCACGCGCTCACGATGGGCGAACCCTACGGGGTGTGGGGTGGTATGTCGGTCGCCGAGCGGGAGAAGTACGTGCAGTCCCGGAGACGAAAGATCGCGAGCTGATCCGGGTCTTCTTCCGGCACCGACATTTCGTCGGTGCCGGTTCACGTCTGCGGGTCCCCGGCGGACTCGGCACTGCCGCCCGCACGGGGTTCGGCCCGGGCGTGGAGTCCGACCAGACTGAGCACATGATGGGCGGTGGTGCCCGGTGGGGCCACCAGGGTGACCGCGGTGTGTTGCCTGGCCGCGCGGTCCCGGGCCGTCGAGAGCAACGAGACCCCGGCGGAGCCGAGATGGGTGACCTCGCTCAGATCCACTGTCACCGAGAGTGTTCCGCCGCGTGATGCCGTGTCGAGGTACCCCTTCAGGATGGGGGCGGTGTCGATGTCGACATCCCCCCCGCACCGCGAGGCGGCCGGGTGTGGTCTCGTCGACGGCGAAGTCGCGCGGAGGATCGGGACGACCGACGATCGCGCCGTCGGTGAATTCGGTGACGACGCGGGCGCTGCGCGTGAGCCGGAACGTCACCGTCGCAGTCGTGCCCGTGTCGTCGCGGTCGATGCGGAGATCGTCGGCGAAGAGCCGGACCATCGTCAGCCCGCGGCCGCGGCTGCCCGGCAACCGGTGGGACTCCGGGTTTTTCGCGGGGGCCTTCCAGCGCCCCCGGTCCCGCACCCGGATCCGGAGGCAGCCGTCGGCGTCGAGAATGCCGCCGATCTCGACCGGGGTGTGCCCGGCGGCGGTGCCGGGATAGGCGTGCTCGACGACGTTGGACACGAGTTCGGAGACCGCGTGCTCGACGGCCACGGTTCCCGCATCGTCGGCCCCGATGCGCACGAGCCACCACCGCAGCGACGCCCGCGCGGCCTTCGGCGCCTCCCGGTCGGCGCGCAGGTGAAGATGCAGGGGATCCGGCATCACCGTCCGCTGAGCGGCGACGATGGTCACGTCGTCGCTGTATCCGGTTTCCCGGAGCAGGAATTCGAGGATTTCCCCGCACACCCGATCCACCGTCCGGGCGCGCGTGTCCGGGATCGGGAACGAGCGGCCGGTCACGCTCAGGGCCGCCCGCTCCGCGAGTTCGGCGGTGCTTACCGGGGGCGGCCGGCCGGGACGCTCGATCAACCCGTCCGTGTAGAGCAGCACGACGTCGCCGGTAGCAAGGATGTCGGTGGCGACGGGGAACGTCGAGCCGGTACCGATCGGCGTCGCGCCCGAGGGGGACAGGTAGCGCACCGCCCCCGCCGGGCTCGCCACCAGCGGCGGGGGATGCCCGCCGGTGCAGTAGCAGACTCGGCCGGTGGCGGTGTCGAGCACGACGACACAGACCGTCGCGGTGCGGGCGCCGGGGACGTGCGCCGAGAAGGCGTCGAGAGTGGACAGGGCGCCGGTGACGTCTGCACCCGCGAGGATCTGCTGGCGCAGCACCGCCCGGAGTTGTCCCATCACGGCGGCGGCCTCGACGCCGTGCCCGACGACGTCCCCGGTGATGAGCGCGAGCTCGCCGTTCGGGAGGGCCAGCGCGTCGAACCAGTCGCCGCCGGCGGCAGTGTCCTCCGCGGCGACCAGGTAGGCCGCCGCCACCTCGGCTCCCGGCACGACCGGAACGGACGGCGCCAGCAGGGCGTGCTGCATCACCGTCACCGCGTCGCGGGCCTGCTCGTACTTCTCCGACATCAGCTGGGCCCGGGCCTCGGCGACGTGCCTGGCCAGGACGCTCTCGGTCACGTCGGAGGCGAAGAAGAGCAGCCCGGCGACGCCACAGCCGGGGTCGCGGCAGGGAGCGATGGTGAAGTCGAAGTAGCGCTCGCGCACTACCCCGCTACCGTCGGTGTCGATCTGCATGCGCCATTCCTTGGCGGTCTCGGCGACGCCGGTCGCCGCCACCCGGTCGAGCAGCTCGAAGAACTGCTGACCCTCGAGTTCGGGGACGACCTCGCGCACCGGCCGGCCGAGGAGATCGTCCCGGCCGAGGAGCGCACGGTAGGCGGCATTGGTCGCGACGTACACATGATCGTGTCCCTGCCACGCCCCGAGAGCGAACGGCAGCGCCTCGAACACGCGGAGAACCGTGTCCGGCTCTCCGGTGGCCGAGAACAGGTCCTCGTCGTCCGGCATGACGTGTACCTTCTCCGGTCCCCGCGGTGCGGCGTCACCTTCAGTTCTATACCCCGCCGGGGCTTCGGTACAGCGGCGTGCCCGCCGGTGCGGTTCGTCAGCGCATCTCTCCGGCGCCGACGTACGGGTTCAGGCTGGCGAGCGGTTTGCCTTCGGCGAAACGCGAATACCGGAAGTCGGTGCCGTCGACAGCGGGGTCGCTGCTGATGCCGTCGAGCAGGAGGTCGGCGGCGAGCCGGCCGACGGCAGGGGAGATCTTGTAACCGTGGCCGCTGAAGCCCACGAGCAGGAACAGTCCCGGCGCCGGGGACGGGCCGATGATCGGGTTGTAGTCGGGTGTGGTGTCGTAGCATCCCGCATACGACGAGGCGAGTCGCGGATCGGGCATGACGGGCAGCAGCCGGTCGAGCTTCGCGACGGCGGATTCCACGAACGGGTCGTCGGCGCGATTGACGTAGTCGTCCGGGTCCGCCCATTCCGGCGCGGAGTGGTCGCTGTTACCCACCAGCAGGTCCCCGTTGGGCTCGCGGCGGATGTACTGGAGATTCACCAGGTCGGAGAAGGTGGGTATGTCGGGAGTGGGTTCGCCCTGGTCGACGAGCAGCAGTTGTTCCCGCTGGGCCCGGATCGGGAGGTCCACGCCGGCGGTCGCGCCGAGTGCCGGTGACCACACGCCGGTCGCGAGCACGACGGTGCCCGCGTGGATCTCGGAGCCGTCCGCGAGCTGCACCCCGTAGACCTCGCCGCCCTCGCGCTGCAGGAGGGAGGCGACGGGGGTGCTCTGGCGCACTCGCACGCCGAGGCTTCGGGCGCGGGTGCCGTAGGCCATTCCGGTCATGTAGGCGTCGCCGTGGCCGCCGAGGGGCTCGTACGCGAAGGCCGCGAAGGGATCGAGAGCGATCCCCTGTAGCAGGCGGCGGACCTCGTCGGCGTCGATCGTCTCGACGGGCACCCCGAGAGCGCGGTGCATCTCGACGTTGGCGGCGAGCGGGGCGGTGTTCTCGGGTCCGACGCCGACGACGTATCCGGTCTGCCGGAAGCCGATGTCGGCGCCGAAGATCTCCTCGGCTTCGGAGAACACCTGCACGCCGTGCCAGGCCATCGCGGCCAGCGACGGAACGCCGTAGTGGCAGCGGACGATGCCGCTGGACTTGCCGGTCATGCCGGAGCACATCGTCCCGCGTTCCAGCACCAGGACGTCCGTTTCGCCGCGCTCGGCGAGAGACCAGGCCGCAGCCAGGCCCTCGAGTCCGCCGCCGACGATGACGATGTTCGCGGTTTCGGTCATCGTGTTTCCTCACAGCTCGCACTTCGGTGGTTTCTTACAGAGAAACATTGTTGCATCAAATGAAACCCCGGTCACCCGCTCGGTGTGACAACGACGTAAAACCTGCTGGGCGGCAACGATGCTCCTTCGAGGCCGGTAGCCTCGTCCGCATGACCCCTGTCGTCCGCCCGGTCACCCGACGGGACATACCGGTCTTCGCCCGCACCCTCGCCGACGCGTTCTTCGACGATCCGGTGATGATGTGGATGTGGCCCGACGACGAGCGCCGGCGGCGAGGTCTGCCCCGCATGTTCGCCGTCGAGGCGAGGCATCACCTGCTGTCGCACGGCGGACTCGAGATCGCCGAGGGGCCGGACGGGTCCGCCGGGGGCGCGACCATGTGGGCGCCGCCGGGTCGCTGGAAAGCCACGGGGTGGCGGTCCGTGCTGGTCACGGCGGGGATGATCCGTGCGCTCGGGAGCCGGGCCCGCGTCGGCGCCGAGGTCGACGGCGCGCTCGACGATGCGCACCCGGCCGAGCCGCACTGGTACCTCTCCGCCATCGGAACCGGAAATGCCGCGCGTGGCGGGGGTTTCGGAAAGGCGCTGCTGCGTTCGCGGCTGGACCGCTGTGACGCCGACGGGATGCCCGCGTATCTCGAGTCGAGCAAGGAGAAGAACATCTCCTACTACGAGCGGTTCGGGTTCCGGGTCACCGGCGAGATCGCCGTCCCGAACGGTGGGCCGACCCTGTGGAAGATGTGGCGCGAATCCGTGACGCCGTGACCCGGCGGATCCCTTGATATGCAAGCAGTCGCTTGCATATCGTCGGTGTCTGTGAGTGATGTCTCGCGGATCGCCGCAGGACCGAGCGGCGCATGCGAAGCCCCGGCCCGGCTCGGGGGTACGAGGTGAGCGCGCCCCTCGAGCGTCCGAACGCGGTGGACGGTCACGGCCGTAGGACCGGCGAATGGGCGGAGCCCGACCCGCACGGCGGGCTGATGGTGGGCACCTACGTCGACGGCGAGCGTCACGGGACGTGGCGGCACTTCTCCGCCGGTGGGGCGCTACGTTCCGAGGGTGGTTACGACCGCGGCGTCCTGCACGGTCCCTGGACCTGGTACCGCGCCACCGGCGGTCTGCTGCAGCGCGGTGCATTCGCCCACGGTGACAAGCACGGCCACTGGGAACGCTGGACGGCGGCGGGGACACTCGTCGACAGCGGACACTGGGAGCACGGCAGGAAGACCGGCGAATGGACCTACTACGACACCGACGGGAGCATCAGGAAGACGACCACCCACCGGCCGAGGCCGCCGCGCGGGTGACCGCCCGGATGGCTCTCGGGAAGGAAGTAGAAGATGGATCGGCAGGAGGTCGACCGTGGGGCCGGCGCACATGCGGCGCCGGCGACGGTGCAGACCGCAGTGCCGGTCGGCAGGGGCATTCGCCGTCCGAAACGGCAGTGCCGGATCCACGGTGACACCCCCGGCGCGCACTACCCTCGGGCACCATGACCGCATTCGACGACCTCGACGACTATCTGGCTCTCCCGCGCGTCACCACGCTCGCGCTGTCGCCGGACGGGAACCGTGTCGTGATCGCCCAGTCCACCCCGGACGAGGAGGGGACGGGGTACGTCGGGGCGTTGTGGGAGGTCGACCCGCACGGACAGGAGCCCGCCCGGCGGCTCACGTGGGGCGCGAAGGGCGAGTCGGGCCCCGTCTTCACCGCCACCGGTGACCTGCTGTTCACCGCCGCCCGGGCCGACGGGACGGACAGCGACGGCGCGCCGGCCGCACTGTGGCGGCTGCCGGCAGCCGGTGGCGAAGCGCAGCGCGTGGTCTCCCGCAAGGGCGGGGTACGCGCAGTGCACGCGGCGCGGGGCGCCGACCGGATCGTGGTGACGGCGGACGTGCTCGGCCGCACCGACGGCGACGACCAACGGATCCGGGACGCCCGCAAGAAGCACAAGATCTCCGCCGTGTTGCACACCGGATACCCGATCCGGCACTGGGATCACGACCTCGGGCCGGCCGAGCCGCACCTGCTCGCCCTCGCGGACGGCCCCGATGCGCCGCTGTCGGACCTGACCCCGGGACCCGGGGGCGCCCTGCGCGAGGCCACCCTCGACCTCGCCCCGGACGGCACATTCGTCGTCACCACCTGGTCGGTGCCCGGACCACTCGCATCCCGCCGCACCACCCTGGTGCGCATCGACACCGACACCGGACTGCGCACGGTCCTCGTCGACGACGAGACCGCCGACGTGTTCGCTCCCGCGATCTCACCGGACGGCACCCGGGTCGCGTTCCTGCACGAGACGCACTCCGACCCCGAGACCGCACCGAGAATCACGTTGCGGCTGTTCGATCTTCGTTCGGGGGACACGACGCTCCTGGTGCCCGGGTGGGACCGGTGGCCGACGTCCGTCGTCTGGCGTCCCGACTCCGGGGCGCTGCTCGTGACCGCCGACGAACACGGCCGCGCGCCGATCTTCCAGGTCGCGTTGTGGGCCGACGTCCCCACCCCGTTGACCACCGACCCGGCCGCCTACACCGACCTGCACGTCGCACCCGACGGAACGTGCGTCTACGCCCTGCGCGCGGCCTACGACGCCCCGCCGCACCCGGTGCGGATCCCGCTGGACGGCTCCGGCGCCGTCACCGCTCTGCGCGCTCCCGCCGAGCTACCGGACCTCCCCGGCCGTCTCACGGAACTGACCACCGCCGCCGACGACGGCACCCCGCTGCGGGCCTGGCTGGCCCTGCCGGCCACCGCCGATCCCGACGCCCCCGCGCCGCTGCTGCTGTGGATCCACGGTGGCCCCCTCGGCTCGTGGAACACCTGGTCGTGGCGATGGAACCCGTGGCTGCTCGTCGCCCGCGGCTACGCCGTGCTGCTCCCGGATCCCGCCCTGTCCTCCGGATACGGGCAGGACTTCGTCCAACGCGGCTGGGGCAGATGGGGCAAGGAGCCCTATACCGACCTGATGGCGCTGACCGACGCCGCGATCGGACTCCCCGTGATCGACGCCGACCGCACCGCCGCGATGGGCGGCTCCTTCGGCGGATACATGGCCAACTGGGTGGCCGGGCACACCGACCGCTTCCGGGCGATCGTCACCCACGCGAGCCTGTGGGCTCTCGACCAGTTCGGCCCCACCACGGACTCGGCCTGGTACTGGGCTCGGGAGATGACCCCCGAGATGGCGGTGGAGAACTCACCGCACCTGTACGTCGCCGACATCGTCACCCCCATGCTGGTGATCCACGGCGACAAGGACTACCGCGTGCCGATCGGGGAGGGCCTGCGACTGTGGTACGAACTGCTGTCCGAGTCGGGGGCGCCCGCCGCCGAGGACGGCTCCACCGTGCACCGCTTCCTCTACTTCCCCGACGAGAACCACTGGGTGCTCGGCCCCCAGCACACGAAGATCTGGTACGAGGTGGTCGAGGCGTTCCTCTCCGAACACGTACTCGCGCGTCCCCGGGCGCTGCCCGAGGTGCTGGGCTGAACCGAACCCGCAGGCCGGCGGCCCCGATCCGGGTCCGTGGGGCGTGTTCAGGCGGTTTGCCTCCGCTGACTACGATTGCGGGGTGACCAGTGCGCCAGAGAACCACCAGAACCCCGCCGACGCCCTCCCCAAGAGCTGGGACCCCAGCGCCGTAGAGGACGAGCTGTACCAGGGCTGGGTGGACGCCGGTTACTTCGCCGCCGATCCGTCCAGCGACAAGCCCGGTTACTCGATCGTGCTGCCGCCGCCGAACGTCACCGGCAGCTTGCACATGGGTCACGCACTCGACCACACCCTCATGGACGCGCTCTCGCGCCGCAGACGCATGCAGGGCTACGAGGTGCTGTGGCTGCCCGGCATGGACCACGCCGGCATCGCCACCCAGACCGTCGTCGAGAAGCAGCTCGCGGTGGACGGGAAGACCAAGGAGGACTTCGGTCGCGAACTGTTCGTCGACAAGGTCTGGGACTGGAAGCGCGAATCCGGCGGCACCATCCAGGGGCAGATGCGCCGTATCGGGGACGGCGTCGACTGGTCCCGCGACCGGTTCACCATGGACGAGGGACTCTCGCGGGCCGTGCAGACGATGTTCAAACGGCTCTACGACGACGGGCTGATCTACCGCGCCGAGCGACTGGTGAACTGGTCGCCCGTGCTGCAGACGGCGATCTCCGACATCGAGGTCAAGTTCGAGGAGGTCGAGGGCGAACTCGTCTCGTTGCGCTACGGCTCCCTGAACGACGCCGAGCCGCACGTGATCGTCGCCACCACCCGGGTCGAGACCATGCTCGGTGACACCGCCGTCGCGGTGCACCCGGACGACGAGCGCTACAAGCACCTGGTCGGCACCACCCTCGAGCACCCCCTCACCGGCCGGCGGATCCCCGTGATCGCCGACGAGTACGTCGACCCCGAATTCGGCACCGGCGCCGTCAAGATCACCCCCGCCCACGATCCCAACGACTTCGAGATGGGCGTGCGGCACAACCTGCCGATGCCCACCATCATGGACAAGGCCGGCCGGATCGCCGACACCGGAACGCCATTCGACGGCATGGACCGGTTCGAGGCGCGGGTCCGGGTGCGCGAGGCGCTGGCCGAGCAGGGGCGGGTCGTCGCCGAGAAGCGTCCCTACCTGCACAGCGTCGGTCATTCCGAGCGCAGCGGCGAGACGATCGAGCCCCGGCTGTCGATGCAGTGGTGGGTCAAGGTCGATGCGCTCGCCAAGGCTGCGGGCGACGCGGTCCGCAACGGCGACACCGTGATCCACCCGGCCAGCCAGGAGCCGCGCTGGTTCGCGTGGGTCGACGACATGCACGACTGGTGCATCTCGCGGCAGTTGTGGTGGGGTCACCGCATCCCGATCTGGTACGGCCCGGACGGCGAGGTCGCGTGCTTCGGACCGGACGAGACCGCCCCCGAGGGCTGGGAACAGGATCCCGACGTCCTCGACACCTGGTTCTCCTCGGGCCTGTGGCCCTTCTCCACGATGGGCTGGCCGGACAAGACGCCGGAGCTCGAGAAGTTCTATCCCACCAGCGTTCTCGTCACCGGATACGACATCCTGTTCTTCTGGGTGGCCCGGATGATGATGTTCGGCCTGTACGTGGCGAACGACGAGGCGATCACCGCCGGCGGGAAGTCCGGCGTCCAGGTGCCGTTCAAGGACCTGTTCCTGCACGGCCTCGTGCGCGACCAGTTCGGCAAGAAGATGTCCAAGTCGCGCGGCAACGGCATCGATCCGCTGGACTGGGTGGAGCGGTACGGCGCCGACGCGCTGCGCTTCACCCTGGCCCGCGGCGCGAACCCGGGTAGCGACCTCGCCGTGGGTGAGGACCACGCGCAGTCCTCCCGCAACTTCGCCAACAAGCTGTTCAACGCGACCAAGTTCGCCCTCATGAACGGCGCGGTCGTCACCGAGCTCCCCGCGCGCGCTGACCTCACCGACGCGGACCGGTGGATCCTCGACCGGCTCGAGCGGGTCCGCGCCGACGTCGACGAGGCGTTCGAGCGGTTCGAATTCTCCAAGGCGTGCGAGGCGCTCTACCACTTCGCGTGGGACGAGGTGTGCGACTGGTATCTCGAGCTCGCCAAGGTGCAGCTGGCCGACGGCAGCGAGTACGCGCAGGGCACCCAGGCGGTCCTCGGTAACGTTCTCGACCAGCTGCTCCGTCTGCTGCATCCGGTGATCCCGTTCGTCACCGAAACCCTCTGGAAGGTGCTCACCGGCGGCGAATCCGTGGTCGTCGCGTCCTGGCCGAGTGCCACCGGCGTCGAGCCCGACGCCGACTCCGCGCGTCGCATCGAGGATCTGCAGAAACTCGTCACCGAGGTCCGCCGTTTCCGCAGCGACCAGGGCCTCAAGCCGTCGCAGAAGGTCGCCGCGCGCCTCACCGAGATCGACGCCGCCGACCTGGCCGCGCAGGTGCCGGCCGTACGGTCGCTCGCGCGGCTGACCGAGCCGGGGGAGGAGTTCGCCGCGACCGCGGCCATCGAGGTGCGCCTGTCCGGTGCCACCGTCACCGTGGAACTGGACACCTCCGGCACCGTCGACGTGGCGGCCGAGCGGGCCCGCCTGGGCAAGGACCTCGCGGTCGCCGAGAAGGAACTCGCGGGCACGTCCGCCAAGCTCGGCAACGAGGCGTTCCTCGCCAAGGCGCCCGCGGCGGTCGTGGAGAAGATCACCGCCCGCAGACAGATCGCGGAGGAGGAGATCGCGCGGATCACCGCGCGCCTGCAGGAACTGGGGTCGGCGTGAGCGAGGACCGGTCCGCGGCCACCCCGGCGAAGCCGTCGCCGGTCGACCTGGCCGAGCTGACCCTGGTCGAGGCCGAACTCGACAAGCGCTGGCCCGAAACGAAGATCGAGCCTTCGCTGACCCGGATCGCGGCGCTGATGGATCTGCTCGGATCCCCGCAGCGCAGCTATCCGGCCATCCAGATCGCCGGCACGAACGGTAAGACGTCGGTGAGCCGGATGATCGACGCCCTGCTGACGCGGTTGCACCGGCGCACCGGCCGCACCACGAGCCCGCACCTGCAGCTGGCCACGGAGCGCATCAGTATCGACGGGGCGCCGGTCTCCCCGCGCACCTACGTCGACACCTATCGCGAACTCGAGCCGTACGTCGCGATGATCGACGCACAGTCGCAGGCCGCGGGCGGCCCGGCGATGAGCAAGTTCGAGGTGACCACGGCCATGGCATTCGCCGCGTTCGCCGAGGCCCCCGTCGACGTCGCCGTCGTCGAGGTGGGACTCGGTGGCACCTGGGACGCCACCAACGTCGTCGACGCGCAGGTCGCGGTCATCACCCCGATCGGGCTCGACCACACCGAATACCTCGGACCCGACCTCGCGACGATCGCGGGGGAGAAGGCCGGGATCATCAAGAAGGCACCCGACGACGGGCTCGTGCCTCGCGACACCGTCGCAATCCTGGCCCAGCAGGAACCGGAGGTGATGGAGGTGCTGCTGCGCCGGGCCGTGGAAGCGGATGCCGCTGTCGCGCGCGAAGGCTCCGAGTTCCAGGTCCTGGCCCGGCGCATCGCCGTAGGCGGGCAGCAACTCGAGCTGCAAGGCCTCGGCGGGGTGTACACCGACATCTTCCTGCCGCTGCACGGCGAGCACCAGGCCCGCAACGCCTCGCTCGCGCTCGCCGCCGTGGAGGCGTTCTTCGGTGCCGGCGCCGACCGGCAGCTCGACGCCGACGCGGTGCGCGCGGCGTTCGCCTCGGTGCTCAACCCGGGCCGGCTCGAACGGGTGCGCAGCGCTCCGACGGTGTTCCTCGACGCCGCCCACAACCCCCACGGTGCGAAGGCTCTCGCTGCGGCACTCGCCGACGAGTTCGACTTCCGCAAGCTGGTCGGGGTGGTGTCGGTGATGGCCGACAAGGATGTGCCCGGTCTGCTCGACGCCCTCGAGCCGGTGTTCGACGAGATCGTCGTGACCCACAACGGCTCGCCGCGGGCGATGGACGTCGACGAGCTCTCCGACCTGGCTGTGGCACGGTTCGGCGACGAACGCGTGGTCGTCGCGCCGACACTGCCCGACGCCCTCGAGACCGCCATCGCCATCGCCGAGGAGGTCGCCGAGCCGGGTGAGGCAGTATCGGGGGCGGGTGTCGTGGTCACCGGTTCGGTGGTGACCGCCGGCGCCGCCCGCACTCTCTTCGGAAAGGACCCCGCGTGAGCGAGGCAGCTGACAACTCCGCCGCATCGCCGGACCGGGACTCCGCCGTCCGGCCCCCCGCGAAGGACCCGTGGAAGGGGCTGCGGGGCGTCATGGCCGGCACGCTCGTCCTCGAAGCCATCGTGGTCCTGTTGGTGCTGCCGGTCGTCGCGGTCGTCGGTGGGGGACTCACGTGGCTCTCGGGTGGCTACATCGTGCTCCTCGCCGTCGCGATGATCGCGGGCGCCGGGCTGCAGGGCCGGCCCTGGGCGCTCCGGTACAACCTCGCGCTGCAGGTGCTGACCCTGCTGGGGTTCTTCGTCGACCTCTCGCTCGGCATCGTCGGCGTGATCTTCAGCGTGGTGTGGGGCTACATCCTGTACCTGCGCAAGGACATGAAGGACCGCGAGGCGCGGGGCCTGCTACCGGGACAGCGGGGCTGACCACTACGCTGTGCGCGTGACTGAGCGGACCCTGGTACTGATCAAGCCCGACGGCGTGGCCCGTCGTCATGTCGGCGAGATCCTCTCGCGCATCGAGCGCAAGGGACTCGACATCGTGGCACTCGAGCTGCGCACCGCCACCGAGGAGGTGGCCGCCGCCCACTACGCCGAGCACGAGGGCAAACCCTTCTATCCCGGCCTGATCGAGTTCATCACCGCGCGGCCGCTGGTCGCGGCGGTCCTCGAGGGGCCCCGGGCCATCGCCGCATTCCGCCAGCTCGCGGGCGGCACCGACCCCGTCGAGAAGGCCGTACCCGGTTCCATCCGCGGTGATCTCGGGCTCGACGCCGGAGAGAACCTGGTGCACGGTTCCGACTCGGTGGAGTCGGCCGAGCGTGAGATCGCTCTGTGGTTCCCGGCCCTCGCCGGGTCCTGATTCATCCGTCGACCTACGTGCCACGGCGCCCTTCGGGGCGCCGTTGGCGTGTTCACGGACCTCTGTGTGGGATACTGAGGTAGGTCGCTCCGCTTCGGAGTGTTGCGGAACGACCGAACGACATCACGGATCGATGCCCGACATCGCTGTGACCGGGGACGCAGGAGACACCTCGCCCGGTTGCACGCTGGATGCACCGGCGCTCGATCCGCGATCCAGCCAGGCACCGCTCGGCCGTGCAGTGAAAACGGGCACCGGACGACCGTGCGATGCGAGACCGCACATCTCGCGCCTCCCGGTGCGAGCCCACACAGACAGCGCCCCCGCGTGGCCGCGTCACATCGCTCGAGACGAGGATGGACGCGCCCGGGGGCCCGAGGAGACCTACGTGGCCGACCAAGCGCCGCCGAACGACACTTCCATCGATGAGGGCACCGTGGTGCTGCCGCCGAAGATGCGCGTGCACGCCCTCGCCAAACTGCTCGGCCTCACGAGCAAGCAGGTCATGGCGAAGGCCGCCGACCTCGGCACCGAATTGCGCAGTGCCCACTCGAGCCTGCAGCGCGACCTCGCCGAACAGATCCGCGCCGCTCTCGGTGCGCCCGCCGAGACCGGCGCGGAAGCCGCACCGGAACCGGTGGGGGAGGTGCCCGAGGTGCCTGCCGAGACCGCCGAGGTTCCCGCCGCCGAGGTTCCCGCCGGAGAGCCGGCCGTCGCGGCGGAGGCCGCGGTCGAGGACACCACCGCTCAGGAACCCGCCGCGCCGCCCGCGGCTCCGACCCTGTTCACCGGCGTGGAACAGGAGACCCCGGTGTTCACCGCGCCGGAACCGAGCGCCGTCGAACCCGTCGTCAGCGCGCCGTTGTTCCTGCAGCCGGAAGTCACCGCCCCCGCCGAGGCGGCGCCGCGTCGCCGCCGGTCCCGCCGGGCGGCCGAGGCACCCGAACCCAGCGTCGCCGAGGAGGTCACCGAGGAGGCCGCGGCGGCGGAACCGGGCGAGGAGGCCGCCGAGGAGGAGCCGCGCCGTCGCCGTCGTGGCCGACGCGGCCGTGGCCGTGGGCGCGGCGAGCAGGCCGAGACGCCGGAGGAGACCACCCCCGAGGAAACGTCCCCTGCAGAGACCGCTGCCGAGGAGGGCGCTGCTCCGGAGAAGGGCGAGGGACCGGAAGCAGAGCCCGAGGAGCCGGCGGCGGAAGAGGTCGCGACCGCCGAGCCGAGCGCCGAGCAGGCCGAAGGCGAGCAGGCCGAGGGCGAGCAGGCCGAGGGCGAGCAGAAGGAGTCCGAGCAGCGCGAGGGCGAGGAGGAGTCCGCAGAAGGGCCGTCCCGTCGTCGCCGCCGTCGTCGTCGCCGCAAGGGCAGCGCGGACGGCGCCGACACCGCGGTCGAGGACGACTCGGTCCCCACCGTCGTCCACGAACGTGAGCCGCGGTCCAAGACACGCGCCGCCAAGGACGAGGTTCAGGGCATCACCGGTTCCACCCGGCTCGAGGCCAAGCGCCAGCGCCGCCGCGACGGCCGGGACGCAGGCCGCCGTCGGCCCCCCATCCTCACCGAGTCGGAGTTCCTCGCCCGCCGCGAGTCCGTCGACCGCGTCATGGTGGTGCGGGAGAAGGCCGGTGACACCGCGAACCCCGGAAACATCACGCAGGTCGCGGTCCTCGAGGACGGTGTCCTGGTCGAGCACTTCGTGACCAGCGCCGGCTCCGGTTCGATGGTCGGCAACATCTTCCTCGGCCGCGTCCAGAACGTGCTTCCCTCGATGGAGGCAGCGTTCATCGACATCGGCCGGGGCCGCAACGGCGTCCTCTACGCCGGCGAGGTCAACTGGGAGGCCGCCGGGCTCGGTGGCAACTCGCGCAAGATCGAGCAGGCCCTCAAACCGGGCGACCGGGTGCTCGTACAGGTCAGCAAGGACCCGGTCGGGCACAAGGGTGCCCGGCTCACCACGCAGATCAGTCTCGCCGGCCGATTCCTGGTGTACGTGCCGGGCGGCTCGTCGACCGGCATCAGCCGCAAGCTGCCCGACACCGAGCGCAAGCGGCTCAAGGAGATCCTGCGAGAGGTCGTCCCGGCCGAAGCCGGTGTGATCATCCGTACTGCGGCGGAGGGCGTGAGCGAGGACGAACTCGCCCGCGACGTACAGCGCCTGCAGACGCAGTGGGCCTCGATCGAGGAGCAGGCCGCCAAGCTCGAGGCCGACGGTTCGGGACAGCCGAAGACCCTCTACGAAGAGCCCGACCTGCTGGTCAAGGTGATTCGTGACCTGTTCAACGAGGACTTCTCCAAACTCGTCATCGAGGGTGGGAACGCCTGGAGCACTGTCGAGAACTACATCCGCACCGTCGCCCCGGACATGCTGCCCCGCGTGGAGCGGCACGATTCCGAGTCGGGTGGGCGTGACGTGTTCGCCGCCCACCGCATCGACGAGCAACTCGCCAAGGCGCTCGATCGCAAGGTGTGGCTGCCGTCCGGCGGCACTCTCGTCATCGATCGCACCGAGGCGATGACGGTCGTCGACGTCAACACCGGCAAGTTCACCGGCGCCGGGGGCAACCTCGAAGAGACCGTCACGCGCAACAACCTCGAGGCAGCCGAGGAGATCGTGCGGCAGATGCGCCTGCGCGACATCGGCGGCATGATCGTCGTGGACTTCATCGACATGGTGCTCGAGTCGAACCGGGACCTGGTGCTGCGACGCCTGACCGAGGCGCTCGGCCGGGACCGTACCCGTCACCAGGTCTCCGAGGTGACCTCGCTGGGACTCGTGCAGATGACGCGCAAGCGGCTCGGAACGGGGCTCGTGGAGGCGTTCTCCACCACCTGCGAGCACTGCCACGGACGCGGCATCCTCGTGCACAGCGAACCCGTCGAGGTCGCCGCGGCCGAGGACGGTGGCCGGCCCGCGCGCGGCGAGAGCGGCTCCCGTCGCCGCCGCGGCCGTGATCGGGGCACCCAGCCGGAACCGGCGACGACCGAGGCGGCCGTGTCCCAGCCGGCCCCCGAGGCGCCGGTGGTGGACGCGACCGTCAAGCGCGCCCACCCGGTCGCTCTGGCGATGGCCGCGCATCACGGCAACCACGACGAACACCCGACCGAATCCGGAGCCGAGCCGGCGGAGGCAGTTCCGACAGAGGCAGTTCCGACAGAGGCAGGGCCGACGAAGGCAGGGCCGACGAAGGCAGCGCCGGCGGAGACGCCCACCGAAGCCGTGTCGGCCGAAGCCGCGCCGGCCCCGGTGGCCGAACCGCGCGAGGCGCGGCCGGCCGAAGCGCCGGAGGCCGGCACGCAGCCCGCCGAGCCGGCGGCCCGTCGCCGTCGCCGGGTCTCGCGGGCCGCTGCGGCTCCGACGGGCGACGGCACCGGCACGGTCTTCGTGGTGCCGACACCGGCCCCGGAGCCCGTGGCCGTGGCCACCGCGCCGGCCGGTGACAGCGCCGAGCCGGTGACTGTTCGACGGCCACGTCGTCGCCGGGCCGCGGGCCGGCCTGCCGGCCCGCCGGTCGAAGCACAGGCATGAGGTCGAACCGGGCCCGACTGCGGCCGGGCCCGGTTTGACCCTGGCAGTCACCTTCCCGTAATCTTGGTCAGTCGCTACTCGGCGATACGGCCCTGCTGCGCCCGATGCGGGATTGTGGCGGCCCCGAGTCAGCAACCACCAGACCAGTCGCGCTGCACACCGTGGCGCGAGCACGTTCGAACTAGCAAGGGGTAGCCGTCCGATGGCAACGTACGCGATCGTCAAGACCGGCGGTAAGCAGTACAAGGTCGCTGAGGGCGATCTCGTCAAGGTCGAGAAGATCGAGGGTGAGCCCGGCACTGCTGTCTCGCTTGCTCCGGTCCTCGTCGTCGACGGAGCCGAGCTGACCACCGACGCCGACAAGCTGGCGCAGGTCACGGTCACCGGCGAGATCGTCGAGCACACCAAGGGCCCGAAGATCCGCATCCACAAGTTCAAGAACAAGACCGGCTACCACAAGCGCCAGGGTCACCGTCAGAAGCTGACGGTCCTGAAGGTCACCGGCATCAAGTAATTCGGGCTTCCGCTTCAAACCCCAGGAGGGTTCGTCATGGCACACAAGAAGGGTGCATCCAGCTCCCGCAACGGTCGCGATTCGAACGCCAAGCGTCTCGGCGTCAAGCGCTTCGGCGGCCAGGCCGTCAGCGCCGGTGAGATCCTGGTGCGCCAGCGTGGCACCCACTTCCACCCCGGCGTGAACGTCGGTCGTGGCGGCGACGACACGCTCTTCGCGCTCGCTGCCGGTGCCGTCGAGTTCGGTACCAAGCGTGGTCGCAAGACGGTCAACATCGTTCCGGTCGCGGCAGACGCCTGATCTGCCGTCCGAATCGGACACCGCGAAGGTCTCCTTCGCACATACTCCCAGTAGGGGCGGACCAGGGTCGCACACCCGGGTCCGCCCCTACTGTTTTCGGACCATCGGTAACGCGGTGGTCCCGGCACGACTCCGGTGCTCCCGGCACATCGGGAGCACCGGCCGACACAACAGTTCCACCATTCGACGGAGGTCCACCCATGTCCCGCTTCATCGACCGGGTGGTGCTGCACGTCACCGCCGGCAAGGGTGGTAACGGCTGCGCCTCCGTCCACCGGGAGAAGTTCAAGCCGCTCGGCGGCCCCGACGGGGGCAACGGCGGGAACGGTGGCAACGTCGTGCTCGAGGTGGACGAGGGTGTCCACACCCTCCTCGACTTCCACTTCCACCAGCACGCGAAAGCCACGAACGGCACCCAGGGCGCGGGCAGCAACCGCGACGGCGCCAACGGTGGCGACCTCGTGCTGAAGGTGCCCGACGGCACCGTCGTGCTCGACAAGGACGGCCGGATCCTGGCCGACATGGTCGGCGCCGGCACCCGCTTCGTCGCCGCGCACGGCGGCCGCGGAGGTCTCGGCAATGCAGCGCTGGCTTCGAAGGCCCGCAAGGCCCCCGGCTTCGCCCTGCTCGGCGAGGAGGGGGAGGAGCGCGACCTCGTCCTCGAGCTCAAGTCCGTCGCGGACGTCGGGCTGGTCGGGTTCCCGTCCGCGGGCAAGTCGTCCCTGGTGTCGGTGCTCTCCGCGGCGAAGCCGAAGATCGCCGACTATCCGTTCACCACGCTCGTCCCCAACCTCGGAGTCGTGCAGTCGGGCGACACCACGTTCACCGTCGCCGATGTGCCGGGCCTGATCCCCGGTGCCAGCGAGGGCCGCGGGCTCGGCCTGGATTTCCTGCGACACCTCGAGCGGTGCGCTGTGCTGGCCCACGTCGTCGACTGCGCCACGCTCGAGCCGGGTCGCGACCCGATCTCCGACATCGATGCACTCGAGGCCGAGCTGGCCGCCTACCGGCCGGCACTGTCCGGTGACAGCAGCCTGGGCGACCTCGCCGATCGTCCCCGTATCGTCATCCTGAACAAGGCCGACGTGCCCGACGCAGCGGAACTGGCGGACTTCGTCACCCCGGACCTCGAGGAGCGGGGCTGGCCGGTGTTCAGGATCTCCGCCGTCAGCCGGGAAGGCTTGCGGCCACTGACGTTCGCGCTGGCGCGGATGGTGGAGGAGTACCGGAAGGCGCATCCGCCGGCGGCGCCGCGACGGCCCGTCCTCCGGCCCGTCGCCGTCGACGAGACCGGGTTCAGCGTCGTTGCCGATCCCGAGACGCCGGGTGGCTTCATCGTGCGCGGCACCCGGCCCGAGCGCTGGGTGCGGCAGACCGCGTTCGACAACGACGAGGCCGTCGGTTACCTCGCGGACCGTCTCGCCCGCCTCGGTGTCGAGGACGAGCTCGTCAAGCAGGGCGCCGAACCGGGCGCGTCCGTCACGATCGGCGACGTCTCCTTCGAGTGGGAGCCGCAGACGCAGGCCGGCGTGGACCTCGTGCCGACCGGCCGCGGCACCGACGCCCGTCTCGACCAGGTCGATCGGGTCGGGGCGGCCGAACGCCGCCACGCCAAGAAGGTACGGCGCGGTCTCGCGACCGACGACGACGAGTTCTGACCACCTCGAACCCAGAAGCAGGAGATCGTGAGCGATACCCGGGAGGCCGTCGCCGGCGCACGCCGCGTCGTGGTGAAGATCGGCTCGTCCGCCATCACCAGCTTGGTCGGCGGACTGGACCGGGACCGCCTCGACCGTCTCGTCGACGCGCTCGAGGGGCGCATGCGCGGCGGCTCGGACGTGGTGGTGGTGTCCTCCGGTGCGGTCGGTGCCGGACTCGCTCCGCTCGGCCTGACCGTCCGGCCCCGCGACCTGGCCACCAAGCAGGCGGCGGCCAGCGTCGGGCAGCTCGCCCTCGCCCACGCGTGGGGCACCTCCTTCGCCCGGTACGGCCGCACCGTCGGGCAAGTGCTGCTCACTGCCGACGACATCGCGCGACGCACCCAGCATCGCAATGCGCAGCGCACCCTCGACCGGCTGCGCGCGCTGCACGCCGTGCCGGTGGTCAACGAGAACGACACCGTCGCGACCGCCGAGCTGCGGTTCGGTGACAACGACCGTCTCGCCGCGCTCGTCGCGCACCTCGTCGGGGCGGACGCACTGATCCTGCTCTCGGATGTCGACGGTCTCTACGACGGCGATCCCCGCAAGGGCGATGCGCACCTCATCGCGGAGGTGACCAGCCCGGAGGACCTCGACGGCGTCGTCGCCGGGTCCGGGGGCGCCCTCGGCACGGGCGGGATGGCCTCCAAGCTGTCCGCGGCGCGGCTGGCCGCAGACTCGGGCGTGCCGGTGCTGCTCACCGCCGCATCCCAGGCCGACCGCGCTCTCGGTGCCGCGGATGTGGGGACCGCGTTCGCGCCCCGGCCCGACCGGATGTCCGCGCGGCGATTCTGGGTGCGGCACGCCGCCGACACCCACGGCACCCTGCACCTGGATGCGGGCGCGGTGCGGGCAGTGGTCGAACGGCGCCGCTCGCTGCTCGCGGCAGGCATCACCGGGATGAGCGGGCGCTTCCACGGTGGGGACGTGGTGGCGCTGGTCGGTCCCGACGGTCGGACGGTGGGGCGCGGTGTAGTGGCCTACGACGCCGCCGAACTGGACTGGATGATCGGGTTCTCCACGCAGCAGCTGCCGGCGGACCTGCAGCGGCCGGTGGTGCACGCCGACGACCTCGTGACGCTGTAGGGGCGGGCGCTCACCGGCCTGGGGCGGCGGCCGGCGACCGGGCGGCCAGGGCCGTGAGCACCTCCGAGCACCCGGCGTCGACCTTCACCGTGGCCAGCGCATCGCCCCGAGTGGTACCGCGGTTGACGATGCCCACGGATTTGCCGAGTTTCGCGGCGTGCCGCACGAAGCGCAGTCCGGACATCACCGTGAGCGAACTGCCGACCACGAGCAGCGCATCCGCCTCGTCGACGAGCGCGAACGCGCGTTCGACGCGTTCGCGAGGCACCGATTCCCCGAAGTACACGATGTCCGGCTTGAGCATTCCCCCGCACCGCTCGCAGTCCACCGGGCGGAAGCTGCCGGTGTCGTCGACGACCGCGTCGGCGTCCGGTGCGACCTCCAGACCGGTCGTCCCCCGGACCTTGTCGAGGAAGCCCGGATTGGCGGCGGTGAGTTGCTCGGCGAGGGTGAACCGCGAGATCCGGTGGTTGCACGCCAGGCAGCGCACCTGGGCGTAGCAGCCGTGCAGGTCGATCACCCGTCGGCTGCCGGCCTTGGTGTGCAGCAGGTCCACGTTCTGGGTGAGCACACCGAGGACGGTGCCGCGCCGTTCGAGCGCGGCGAGGGCACGGTGCCCGGCATTGGGCCGCGCGGAGTCCATGTGCCGCCACCCGACATGGTTGCGCGCCCAGTAGCGGCGCCGGAACTCGGGATCGCCCACGAACTGCTGGTAGGTCATCGGGTTACGGGGTGGCGCGCCGGGGCTGCGGTAGTCCGGGATGCCGGAATCGGTGGAGACCCCGGCGCCGGTGAGCACGCACAACCGCCGGCCGTCGAGCAGGTGGTGCAGCGGTTCGATCACCCCGTCCAGGGTAGCGGGGAGTCAGTACCCGGCGCTCGGATCGACGACCGCGGCGAGGTCGAGGCCGGCGGCGAAGCGCGTGACGTTCTCGGTCACGTGCTCGGCGAACGCGGGGATGCGCAGCGCCGGGGGATTGGAATCGTGTGGAGTGATCATGGCATTGCGCAGGGACCACAGGGGATGCCCGTCCGGCAGCGGTTCCGGGTCCGTGACGTCCAGGCCGGCGCCCGCGATGGCACGGCGGCTGAGAGCGTCCACCAGCGCGTCGGTGTCGACGAGGCTGCCGCGGGCAACGTTGATCACCCAGGCGGTGGGCTTCATCGCAGCCAGTTCGTCGGCCCCCACCAGCTGCTCGGTCTCTGCCGTGGCCGGAGCGGCGATCACGAAATGATCTGCGCGGGACCATACTTCGTCGATCCGCGCGACGGGGACGGTCTCCACTGCGCCCGGGACGGGACGGCCGCTGCGGGTGACCGCGAGCGCCTGGGCGCCCAGCGCGCCGAGCATGGGGATCAAGGCCCGGCCGATGCCCCCGGCGCCGATGATCCCCACGGTGGCGCCGCGCAGGGTTCCCAGCTGGGGGTAGAACTCGTTCGGCGTCCACGACGTCGCGGCCAGATGGTCGGGCAGCGCCCGGACCCCGGCGAGCAGCAGCATGAGCGCATGTTCGGCGACCGTCGCGGCGAACGCACCGGCCGCCGACGTCCACGTCACCTGGGGGTGAGCACGGATGATGCCGGCGTCGAGCCAGTCCTCCACACCGGCGGCGGGGAGCTGGACCCATCGCACCGACGTCGGCAACGCCGCGGGGAACTCGTCCGATGTGCCGGTCCAGACCACCGCGTCCGGGTGGTCGTCGAACCCGCATACGCGACCGCCGCCGGCCCCGATCGCCCGGTCGAACACGATGTCCGGGGCGGGGCCGACGGCGATCCGCGGCTGTCGCTCGTAGGTCATGGATCCGACTCTAGGCGCGAAGGGCCGGCCGGGCACATGCTGCGGGCTCTCAGACGACCTCGACGAGGGGGTACACGCCGTTCTCGTCGTGGACCTCCCTCCCGGTGACCGGCGGGTTGAACACGCAGAACATGCGCATCCGGGTGTCGGGCTCGACCCGGTGCCGCTCGTGGCCGTTCAGCAGGTACATCGTGCCGGGCGCGAGCGGGTACACGGTGCCGGTCTCGAGATCGGTGAGCGTGCCGGTGCCCTCGATGAGCCACACGGCCTCGATGTGGTTGGCGTAGTGGAATTCGTTGACGGTGCCGGCCTCGATCGTGGTCTCGTGGAACGAGAACCCGACCTTGTCGCCGCCGAGCACGATGCGCTTGCTGCGCCAGTTGCCGTTGTCCGACGTGATGTCGCGGTCGGTGCCGGTGATTTCCTCGGTGGTACGGACGATCATGCGCGGGTCCTTCCGATGCTCGTCTTCTCGTGCGGGGTTCGACGGGTGGCCGGGGCTCAGGCCCGGACCACCGAGGTGGCCTCGCACAGGATGTTCAGGCCGTGCTCGAGCTCGTCGTCGCTGATGGTCAGCGGCGGCAGCAGCTTGACGACTTCGTCGGAGGGGCCGGAGGTCTCCGCGAGCAGGCCCTGCTCGAACGCCAGGGCGCACACCTTCTGCGCGTCGCTCGGCTCGTCGAACACCAGGCCCTGAACCATGCCGCGTCCGCGGGTGGAGACGCCGTCGAACATGTCGGACAGGTTCATGAAGGTCTGCCGGATCCGCTCGCCCTTGCGCAGCGTGTCGCGCTCGAGACGGTCGTCGGCCCAGTAGTGCTGCAGTGCCTTCGCCGCGGTGACGAACGCCGGGTTGTTGCCGCGGAACGTGCCGTTGTGCTCGCCCGGGCCCCACACGTCGAGTTCCCGCTTGAACAGCGTCAGCGCGAGCGGCAGGCCGTACCCGCCGATCGACTTGGACAGGGTCACGATGTCCGGGGTGATCCCGGCGACCTCGAACGAGAAGAACGGGCCGGTGCGGCCGCAGCCCATCTGGACGTCGTCGACGATGAGCAGGATTCCGCGCTCGGAGCACAGGTCCGCGAGGGCACGCAGCCACTCGGGACGGGCGACGTTCACGCCACCCTCGCCCTGCACGGTCTCGACGATGACGGCCGCCGGGCGGTTCAGGCCGCTGCCGGAGTCGTCGAGCACGCGGGAGAACCAGTGGAAGTCCTCGGTGACGCCGTCGA
The DNA here is from genome assembly GCF_047782815.1 of Rhodococcus indonesiensis. Lineage (NCBI taxonomy): Bacteria > Bacillati > Actinomycetota > Actinomycetes > Mycobacteriales > Nocardiaceae > Rhodococcus > Rhodococcus indonesiensis. The sequence goes on from NZ_CP180630.1 coordinate 2,170,083, forward strand.
AGTAGTTGTCGAACGGCATGGGGGTGGCATGCACCAGCGGCACGCCGGCCCCGGCGCGCTTCATCGAGTTGCCCGTCACCGACAGCGCGCCCAGGGTCATCCCGTGGAATGCGTTGGTGAAGTTGATGATCGACTCGCGACCGGTGACCTTGCGGGCGAGCTTGAGGGCTGCCTCGACCGCGTTGGTGCCCGTCGGACCGGGGAACTGGACCTTGTAGTCGAGGCCACGCGGAGCCAGGATGTGGCTCTCGAACGACTCCAGCAGCTCCCGCTTGGCGGGGGTGGCCATGTCCAGGCCGTGGGTGATGCCGTCGCCCATGATGTAGTCCACGAGCGCGGTCTTCAGGATCGGGTTGTTGTGCCCGTAGTTGAGGGCTCCGGCGCCGGCGAAGAAGTCGAGGTAGTCCTTGCCGTTCTCGTCGCGGATCCACGATCCGGATGCCGTCTCGAACACGGCCGGCCAGCCACGGCTGTAGCTGCGCACCTCGGATTCGAGGTGATCGAAAATGCTGTGCTTGGCGGGGGTTTCGGGGTGCTCCAGAATGGTCATTCCTCGTCCTCCTGCGGCGAATTCGTTTTCGCCGGTCGTGTATTCATTCGCCGATCGTGTAGAGATCCTCGGCCATGTGTGAATCGGGAAAATCCGAAGGGGTGAACAATTCGCTCCGGGTGATGCGCAGCCCGCGTCGCCGGGCGAGCGCGGTGAACATCGCGATCGATGCCTCGTTGTCCGGGCTGACCGTCGTCTCGAGCCGGGTCACGCCGGCGTCGGTGAGTCGGTCCCACAGACTGTCGAGCATCCGGCCCGCGACGCCGCGGCCCCGCTGGTCCTGGTCCACGGCCACCTGCCAGACGAACAGCGTGTCCGGTGCGTCCGGGCGTCGGTAGCCGCTGACGAAACCGACCGCCTCGTCGTCACCAGCGGTGGCGACCACCGAGGTCGCCGCGAAGTCGCGGCACCACAGCACGTACGCATAGCTGGAATTGACGTCGAGCACTTTCGAATCGCGCGCGATCTGCCACATACGAATTCCATCGGAAATGCGCGGTGCGCGGAAATGCGGCTCGGCGGGTGCGTCCGCCGTGTCGGCAGGCGCGGTGGGCGGGGTACTACTTTGTGTCACAGGCGTCATAAGCGGTCTCGAACCTAACAACTTCGCGGACGGGAATCACCCGTCTTGTCGGGATCCGTCCCCGGGTACCCCGCCTCCGTGCAGGTGAGACATCGATGTGAGAAGCGTCACTTCGCGTAGCGCCGGAGTGGAGCGCAGCGATTATTTCGGGCTCGCCAGAGCCAACGGGAGCACCGCGGACGCACCGGCGTGGATCAGGGTCCGTGCCGCCATCGTCAGCGTCCAGCCGGTGTCGGTGACCGCGTCGACGAGCAGGATCGGCCCCGGGTTTCCGTGGAGGTCGGGGCTCTCCCACGCGTCCACGAGGCCGGCGATCCGGTACGCCGAGTTCGCCGCCGTCACCGGGGGCCGGCCGGGCCGGGCACGTAGCACGCCGAGGTCCTCGAGCCGGCCGAGCTGCGCCAGCCGCGTCGCGAGGGAACCGACCAGCAGGGGCCGGGTCGCCGACTCCAGGGCCATCACCGCGGTCGGCCGCTGCGACCAGTCCCACGCCCTGAGCACGTCCACGGCGGCCTGCACGACCGCATCGGGCACCGGCGCGTCGGGGCCGTCCAGCAGCGCCCGCAGCCGCGGTCCCCATCCCAGGTCCGACAGCCGGCCGAGCACCCGCCCCGGCTCGGGCCCGTCGGTGATCTTTCCGGACAGTGCCACGCCGAGCTTGGCCATCCCGGTCGGCCACTGCCGCCGCGGCGGCAGGTCCACCCCCGGCCGGTCCAGCCGGGCCCGTACCCGGCCCAGCTCGGTGTCGTCGACGTCCGCGGACCACCGGGCCCCGGAGCAGTTGTCGCACCGACCGCAGCCCGCGGTCTCGGATGTCAGGCCGGGGTCGTCGAGCTGGGTGCGCAGGAACACCATCCGGCACCCGGTGGTCCGCTCGTACTCGAGCATCGCCTCCTGCTCGGCCGCACGCGCCTGCTCGAGCTTGGCGTACCGGTCGGCGTCGTACTCCCAGGGCGCGCCGGTGGCGATCCAGCCTCCCTTGACCCGGCGCACCGCGCCGTCCACGTCGAGGACCTTGAGCACCATCTCCAGCCGGGACCGGGTGAGGTCGACCAGCGGTTCGAGGGCCTGCGTGGACTGCGGCCGCTCCGGCTCGAGCACCTCGATCACCCGCCGCACCACATCCTCCCGCGGGAAGGCCACCGACGCGAACCAGCTCCAGATCTGCCGGTCCTCGGGCCCCGGAAGCAGGATCACCTCCGCGCGCTCGGTCGCGCGCCCCGCCCGCCCGACCTGCTGGTAGTAGGAGATGGGCGACGACGGGGCTCCCAGGTGCACGACGAACCCGAGATCGGGTTTGTCGAAGCCCATGCCCAGCGCCGAGGTGGCGATCAGTGCCTTGACCCGGTCGCCGAGCAGCTCCGCCTCGAGCTGTTCCCGCTCGGCCGGGTCCGACTGGCCCGTGTACGCCGCGACGGCGTGACCGTGCTCGGACAGCAGCGCGGCCAGGTCGTGCGCGGCCGACACGGTGAGGGTGTAGACGATCCCGGACCCCGGCAGCTCGTCGAGGTGCTGGGCGAGCCATGCCGCTCGCCGGGCGGGCTCGTCGATCCGCAGAACCGACAGGTGCAGCGACGGCCGGTCGAGGCCCCCGCGCAGTACCAGGGTCTCGCCCCGGCCCTCCCCGACGCCGAGTTGTGCCGCCACGTCCGCCACGACGCGGTCGTTCGCGGTCGCGGTCGTCGCGAGCACCGGGATGCCCTCGCCGAGGTCGGCGACGAGAGTGCGGATACGCCGGTAGTCGGGGCGGAAGTCGTGGCCCCAGTCGGAGACGCAGTGCGCCTCGTCGACCACCACCAGCCCGGCGTCGCGGGCGAGCGACGGCAGCACCTGGTCGCGGAAGTCCGGATTGTTCAGTCGCTCCGGGCTGACGAGCAGCACGTCCACTGCGCCGTCGGCGACCTGCCGGTGGATCTCCTCCCACTCGGTGACGTTGCCGGAGTTGATCGTGGCGGCGCGGACACCCGCGCGCTGCGCCGCCTCGACCTGGTTGCGCATCAGGGCCAGGAGGGGAGAGACGATCACGGTCGGCCCGTGCCCGCGGGCGCGGAGCAATTTGGCGGAGATGAAGTAGACCGCCGACTTGCCCCACCCTGTGCGCTGGACGACCAGCGCTCGACGGCGATGCACCACCAGTGCCTCGATGGCGTTCCACTGGTCCTCGCGCAACCGGGCCCCGGGTCCGGCGAGATCGCGGAGCAGTCGTTCGGCGTCGTCGCGTAGATCCGTGGTGGCGGTGCTCATGGAACCCATCGTGCCGGACGGTGACGACATCGTGGCGCGGGCGAGGCCGGCGGTGGCGTCCGATTCGGGGACGAACGTGCCCGGTTCCGCGACGAACGGGGTCGCTTCGTCGGCGAACGACCCGTCGGGCCGGTCGCGGAACCGCGTTCCGGCCCCGCGCCGGCACGGGACGCCGATCGAGTCGGATCGTCGGCGTCGCAACCGCCCGGAGTCGGGCCCGCTGCGGTCACGATGGTCGGACCCACTGCGCGACAGTTGCTTTCGGGTGCCGACGCAGGGGAGATGTTCGGCCGTGCGGACTCGGCCGGACGGCATGGCGTGGGGGAGTGGTCCGCGCCCCATCCGGTCGATCGCTGTGACGGAGGCTTCGTCGGCCGCCGCGCGTGCTCGTACCCTGTTCGCTATGCAGACGCAGTTCCTCCGCCCCGCATCCGACTCCGCTCCGAGCCGAATCGACCACCCGGCGTTCCGGCAGAAGGTCGTATCCGCGGAGGAAGCCATCCGCTGGATCCAGCCCGGCCACACCGTCGCCATCAGCGGCTTCGCCAGCGCCGGCACACCGAAGGCGATCACCCCGGCGCTCGCGGAACGCATCGGCGCGGCCCGCGCCGCCGGCACCGACTTCACGGTCAACCTCCTCACCGGCGCGTCGGTCTCCGCCGAGACCGAGCGGATGCTGTCCGAGGTGGCCGGCATCTCCCTGCGGATGCCGTACCAGGCCGAACCCACCGCCCGCCGCAACATCAACAGCGGCCGGATGGACTACGTGGACATCCACCTGTCCCACGTCGCCCAGCAGGTCTGGGAGGGCTACTACGGGCACGTCGACGTCGCGGTCGTCGAGGTCTCCGGCGTGACCGAGACCGGTGAACTGATCCCGTCCGCGTCGATCGGCAACAACAAGACCTGGCTCGACGTCGCGGAGAAGGTGATTCTCGAGGTCAACTCGTGGGTTCCGGCCGCGATGACGGGCATCCACGACGTGTACTACGGCACCGCGCTGCCGCCGCACCGCAAGCCGATCATGCTCACCGATGTCGAGGATCGTATCGGCCAGAGCACCTTTCGCGTCGACCCCGACAAGGTCGTCGCGGTCGTCGAGACGCACGCGCGCGACAGCGCCAGCCCGCTGACCCCGCCGGACGCGGTGAGCCGGGCGATCGCCGCGCACGTGCTCGACTTCTTCGAGCACGAGGTCTCCCGCGGACGGCTGCCGGCGGATTCGCTCCTGCCGCTCCAGTCCGGTATCGGCAACGTGGCCAACGCGGTCCTCCAGGGTCTCGACGCCGGACCCCACAAGGGGCTGACCTGCTACTCCGAGGTCATCCAGGACGGCATGCTGCACCTGATCAAGCACGGCACGGTCCGCTTCGCGTCCGCCACGTCGCTGGCGTTGAGCGAGGCCGGGATCGACGAGCTGGTGTCCAACATCGACTTCTACCGCGAGCACATCGTGCTGCGTCCGCAGGAGATCAGCAACCATCCCGAGATCGTGCGTCGCCTGGGCATCATCGCCATGAACGGCATGCTCGAGGCCGACATCTACGGCAACGTCAACTCCACCCACGTCATGGGCACCAAGATCATGAACGGGATCGGGGGATCCGGGGACTTCGCCCGCAACGGCTACTTGTCGATGTTCCTGAGCCCGTCCACCGCGAAGGGGGGCAGCATCTCGTCGATCGTGCCGATGGTGCCGCACGTGGACCACACCGAACACGACGTGCAGGTCCTCGTCACCGAACAGGGGCTTGCGGACCTGCGTGGGCTGTCGCCGCGGCGGCGGGCACGGGTCGTCGTCGACAACTGCGCCCATCCGGACTACCGGGACATGTTGCACGACTACGTCGACCGGGCCGAGGCCGTGCCGGATGCGGGACACACCCCCCATCTGCTCGGCGAGTCACTGTCCTTCCATCAGCGTTTCCTGCAGACGGGTTCCATGCTGGCACAGTGAATCCCGTGGGTCGCCGGCCGCGTCAGCCGCCGGCGACCGGCGCGGGATCGATCGGCTGCTGGGGCAGCGACTGCGTGATCGTCGCCGAAACCGTCTGCAGCGGAGTCGGGCCCGAACCGTTGGGCACCGTCAGCGCCACGTACACCGGCCGGTCCACGACGAACCACGTGCTCGCGTCGATGCCCTCCGCGGCGCCGGACACCTCGAACCATTGGACGCCGTCGACCACCTGCAGCGCCGCCGCCTGATCGAACTCCGCGGGCCGCTCCAGCCCGCATCGCAGCACCACCGGCTCGCCCTCGACGGGCTGCCACGCCGCGGCGCCCGCGGGGGCCGGGTCCGTCAGCTCGGCGCGGCGGAGGTCGCCGACCTCCTCGGGCAGCGACTCCAGCAGTGCCGCGCACTCCGGTGACTCGGCCTGCGGCGCCACCACCGGTCCGAGCGCCACGGGCGCCAGTTCCGGGGTGCGATTCGCCAGCACCGCCGCCACCACGATGCCGATCAGCAGTGCCACCGGCAGCGCGACGGCCGTGGCGACCAGCGCGGGGCTGCGGCGGTGCTCGTCGTCACCGGAAGTGCCGTCGGGGGAAGTGCCGTCGGGAACGGGATGGGGGTCGGGGGAGGGCGTCGGCTCGGTCATCGTCTCTCGGGAATCGGGAACGGTAGCGTGGTCGAAACTACCGTGTCCGCCGAAGCCGGTGGCCCTCCGACCTACGAACGGGAGCGCAGCGTCCCAGTGCCCGAAGTCTCTCCAGTGCCCGGTGTCTCTCCAGTGCCCGGTGTCTCGCCAGGGGCCCCCCGTACCGGTCCTACCGTCGCCGACCTCGGCGAGTTCCCCGTGATCGACCGCGCGGTCGCCGGACGCCGCCAGCCTCCCACCACCCTCGTCGGGCCGGGGCACGACGCGGCCCTCGTCGCCGCCGCCGACGGACGGGTCGCGGTCTCCACCGACATGCTCGTCGAGGGCCGGCACTTCCGGCTCGACTGGTCGACGCCGCACGAGGTCGGACGCAAAGCCGTTGCCCAGAACGGTGCCGACGTCGCGGCGATGGGCGCCCGCCCCACCGCCTTCCTCGTCGGTCTCGGCTGCCCACCGGACACCCCGGTCGGCGTGCTCGACGGCGTCTCCGCCGGCATCGGCGAGGCCGCGGAGGCGCTCGGCGCCGGCGTCGTCGGCGGCGACCTGGTGCAGGCGTCGCAACTGATCGTCGCGGTGACCGTCCTCGGCGACCTCGGGGGGAACGCGCCCCTCCTGCGGTCCGCGGCCCGACCCGGCGACATCGTCGCGCTGGCCGGTTCCACCGGGCGTTCCGCCGCCGGACTGGCCGTCCTCACTGCCGGACTCGCCGGTCACCCGGACCTGGTGGCTGCCCACAAGGTGCCGTCGCCCCCGTACGCCGCGGGCCCCGCCGCAGCCGCCGCCGGTGCCCATGCCGCGACCGACATCTCCGACGGCCTGCTCGCCGACCTCGGGCACATCGCCGCCGCGTCCGGCGTCGCGATCGACGTCTCGCGCGAACTGCTCGAGCCCGGCCCCGGGCTGCGGTCCGCCGCCGCGGACCTCGGCGCCGACGTGTGGGAGTGGGTGCTCACCGGCGGCGAGGACCACGCCCTGGCCGCGTGCTTTCCACCGGACGCGCCGCTCCCCACGGGCTGGCGTCCCGTCGGCACGGTGCGTGCGGGCGGCGGCGTCACCGTCGACGGTCACGACCGGCCGGGTCCCGGCGGCTGGCAGAGCTTCTCGAGATAGGTTTCAGGACATGGCTGTGTATGCGCTCGGCGACCGTGTGCCCGATATCCATCCCGACGCCTGGGTCCATCCCGATGCGGTGGTCATCGGCGACGTCACCCTCGGTGCCCGCGCCTCGGTGTGGCCCACCGCGGTCCTGCGCGGCGACTACGGCCGGATCGTCGTCGGCGCCGAGAGCAACATCCAGGACGGGACGATCATCCACTGCACCGCCGTGGACGCCACCGTCATCGGCGCGGGAACCGTCGTCGGCCACAACGCCCACATCGAGGGCTCCACCATCGGCGACGGCTGCCTGATCGGTTCCGGCTCGCTCGTGCTCAACGGCTCCGTCGTCGGCGACGGGGCGATCGTCGCGGCCGGCGCGCTCGTGGCCCCCCGCTTCCAAGTCCCGCCGCGCTCGATGGCGATGGGTGTGCCGGCGAAGGTCCGGGACGGATACGAGGTGCCGGAGGGGCACATCGATGCCAACGCCAAGATGTACGCGGCGAACGCCGAGTACTACCGCGGCGCGCTGCGGCGGATCGACTAGAAGGACCGGTCACCACCGATGGCTGCACGACCCCTGCCGGAGATCGTCGAGGAGGGCTGGGCGCGGGCACTGGCCCCCGTCGCCGACGACATCGCCGCGATGGGTGACTTCCTGCGCGCCGAGAACGCCGCCGGACGCGGCTACCTGCCTGCCGGCGCGAATGTGCTGCGAGCCTTCACCCAGCCGTTCGACCGGGTGAAGGTCCTCGTCGTCGGCCAGGACCCGTACCCGACGCCGGGGCACGCCGTCGGGCTGAGCTTTTCCGTCGCACCGGACGTACGACCGGTGCCGCGCAGCCTGGCCAACATCTACCGCGAGTACAGCGACGACCTCGGCCTGCCGACACCACCGAACGGCGACCTCACGCCGTGGTCGGCACAGGGGGTGCTGCTGCTCAACCGCGTCCTGACGGTGCAGCCGGGGCAGCCCGCGTCGCACCGGGGCAAAGGCTGGGAGCGCGTGACCGAGCAGGCGATCCGGGCGCTCGTCGCGCGTACGGCGCCGCTCGTCGCGATCCTGTGGGGTCGGGACGCGGCCACACTCGAGCCGATGCTCGGCGACGTGCCCACCGTGAAGTCGGCGCACCCGTCCCCGTTGTCGGCCTCCCGCGGGTTCTTCGGGTCCCGCCCCTTCAGCCGTGCGAACGCGCTGCTGGCCGATCAGGGCGGGGACCCGGTGGACTGGCGCCTGGCCTGACCGGGTGCGGTTCAGCCCCGGTCGATCGACTCGAAGTCGGGACGCCGCTTCTCGACGAACGCGTCGACACCCTCGATACCCGTGGGGGTGGTGGCCGCCGCGGAGATCGCGTCGGCCTCCGCGTCGAGCTGCTCGGACAACGACCGTCCCATGGAATCGGCCACCAGTCGCCGGATGCCGGCGTAGGCGGCGGTGGGACCGTTCGCGAGGGTGCGAGCCACCCGCATCGCCTCGCCCTGCACCTCGTCGTCGGCGACGAGGCGGCTGAGCACCCCGAGTCGCACGGCCTCGTCGGCGTTCAGGACACAGTCGGTCAGGATGATCTCCCGCGCGCGGGCGACCCCCACGATGCGTGGCAGGGTCCACGACATCCCGCCGTCGGGTGTGAACCCGATCGACGGGTACGCCGGACGCAGCTTCGTCGAGGGACCGCCGAGCGCGATGTCGGCGTGCAGCACGATGCTCATGCCCGCGCCCGCCGCCCAGCCCTGGACCGCGGCCACCACGGGCATGCGAGCCGCGTCGAGGGCCCGGACGAAGTCATGGAACAGGCGTGCGACGTCGCCGACGAACTCGCCGCGGTCCGGCGCGGTGGCGAACGCACGGACGTCGCCGCCCGCGCAGAAGTTGGCGCCCTCACCGACGAGCAGGACGGCGCCGACCTCGGCTCCGGCGGTTCGCAGGGCCTCGATGCCCTGGGTCATGCCCGTGGGGGAGAGGGAGGTGCCACGCTCGGCGGTCGCCACGGCGATGCGCAGCACGCCGTCCTCGATACGGACGTGGGACAGTACTGATTCGGTCACCCGGGCACCCTACCGGTCGCCCCCAGGGGCGGTGCGAGCCCCGTCCCGACGGTGCATGCGAGTCCTTCGCGACGGTGCATGCGAGTCCTTCGCGACGGTGCATGCGAGTCCGTCGCGGCTGTCGATGCGAGTCCGTCGCGACAGTGCATGCGAGTCCTTCGCGACGGGGACCGAACACGACGAGGCCCCGGCGTCGCAACGCCGGGGCCTCGTCGAACCGGGTATCAGCCGCGGACGACCTTGCCTGCCTTGAGGCAGGAGGTGCACACGTTGACCTTGCGCGTGTTGCCCGGGGCAACCTGAGCGCGAACGCTCTGGATGTTCGGGTTCCAACGACGGTTGGTACGCCGGTGCGAGTGCGAGACCGACTTACCGAAGCCGGGGCCCTTGGCGCATACGTCGCAGACGGCAGCCATAGTCGCGAACTCCTTGGTGAGTAGTGGATATTTTCGTGTCTTCGTCGGCCTGCGAACACGAGAAGGCGTCCGCCACCCGTGCGAGGCAACCCTGCAAGCGTAGCGGGTGGGGGTGGCAATGGCCAAACCGGCCGTCCGGCGGGCACACCGTTACCCTTGCGTCACCGTTGCGTGGTGGTCGAAGAGGGGGAAGCAGGTGCTCGAGGTCGGGGAGGCAGTCGACGGGACCGCCCTGCGCAGGTGGGTGGATCTGGGGTTGCGGGTCCTCGCCGAGCGCCGCGACGAGATCAACAGCCTCAACGTCTTCCCCGTCCCCGACGGCGATACCGGCACCAACCTGCTCGTCACCCTGCGCTCCGCGGCAGCGGAACTCGACACCTCCGCGGCCGACGCCGACGATGTCGCCACGATCGTCGGCGCCTTGGCGCGCGGCGCGTTCCACGGCGCCCGCGGCAACTCCGGGGTCATCCTCGCCCAGATGCTGCGGGGCCTGGCCGACGCCCTCGACGGCGCCGTCGTGGTCGACGCCACCGAACTCGGACGTGCCTTGTGTCATGCCGCCGACCTCGTTACCGGTGCCCTGAGCTGCCCCGCCGAGGGCACGATCGTCAGTGTGCTGCACGCGGCCGCCGACGGCGCGCACGCCGCCGGCGGGTCCGGTTCGCTCGTGACGGTGGCGACCGCAGCCGCCGACGCCGCCGCCGAGGCCGTGCAACGCACCACGGCACAGCTCGACGTGCTGGCCGAGGCCGGGGTCGTCGATGCCGGTGGGCTCGGTCTGCTCCTGCTGCTCGACGCGTTCGTCGAGACGGTCTCCGGCCGGCGTCCGGACCGGGCGCCGATCGCGACGTCGCGGCCCGGCGCCCCCGCCCGGCACGTCGGGCACGGCCTCCGCGACGACGGCCAGGACTTCGAGGTCATGTACTTCGTCGAGGACTCCGACACCACCCGCATGGACGTCCTGCGAACCCGCCTCGACGCGCTGGGGGACTCGGTGGCCGTGGTCGGTGACGGCGCCGGCACCTGGTCCGTGCACGTGCACTGCTGCGACGCGGGCGCCGCCGTCGAGGCGGGCCTGGAGGCCGGGCGCCTGCACCAGGTCACCGTCACGTGCTTCGCGCTGGAGGCCCAGCAGCGGATCGGCGTCCATCCGGTCGGTTCCGGTGCCGGAACCCGCTCGGTGCTTGCCGTCGTGGCCGGCGACGGAGCAGCCGAGCTGTTCGAAGCCGAGGGTGCGGCGATCGTGCGAGCGGACGATCCGATCACCCGCCGGCATCTGCTCGATGCGATCCGCCGGCTGGGCAGCCGCGACGTGATGGTCCTGCCCAACGGTGCGCTCCCCGCCCAGGAACTCGTCGCCGTGGGTGCGGCGGCTCGCGACCACCGGCGTGAGGTGATGTTCCTGCCCTGCTCGTCGATGGTGCAGGGGCTGGCGTCGCTCGCGGTGCACGACCCGGGCCGCGATTCCGCCGACGACGCCTTCGCCATGTCCGAGGCGGCCGCGGCGACGCGGTGGGGCTCGTTGCGCATCGCGAACGAACGCGCCCTGACGTGGGTGGGAACCTGCGAGCCGGGGCACAGCCTGGGCCTGTCCGGTCACGATGTCGTAGTCATCGAGCATGATCTGGTGACGGCGGGAGCGTCGCTGCTCGACAAGGTGCTCGCCGCGGGCGGAGAGCTCGTGACGATGCTCGTCGGCCTCGACGCCCCCGACGGACTCGCCGAACAGCTGACCCGGCACGTCAACGACCGCCACCCCGAGGTGGAGGTGCTGGTGTACCACGGAGGGCAGCGCAGCGACCTGCTGCAGCTCGGCGTGGAATAGCCGGCACAGGAACAGTCGGACACCGGACGCCGGTGTCGATCGGAGCGGAGAGGACGGCAGTGGCGACACTCGCGGACCGACTCGATCATCTTCTCGGCCGCAAGACCGCGGATGCACTCGCCGAGTCGTTCGGCATGACCACCGTCGAGGACCTGCTGCGCCACTACCCCCACCGGTACGCCACCCAGGGCGCCGAACTCGGCGACGCGCAACCGGTCGAGGGCCAGCACGTGACGATCATCGCGCGGGTGGCCAAGGCCGACGAGGTGCGGATGAAGAGCCGCCCCGGTACCCGTCTCGCTGTCGTGCTCGAATCGGACCGGCAGAAGATCGACGTGACCTTCTTCAACCCGCACAAGGTCAAGTACAACATCAAGCCCGGGGTGCGCGGCATGTTCTCCGGCACCGTCAAGTACTTCCGCGACAAGTGGAGCCTGGCCCACCCGAGCTACATCATCCTGCCCGAGCCCCGCGGCCCCGAGATCGGCGGTGCGGCCCTGCGGCCCGCCCGGGTCCGCGGCGCCGGCGCCCTCGCGGGGATGGCCCGCAGCGCCCAGGGCGACGGCGGCATAGACATGTCAATCTTCGACCGGGCTCTCATCCCCATGTATCCCGCCACCCGCGACGTCGAATCGTGGACCGTAATGCGATGCGTGCGGCAGATCCTCGACCAGCTCGAGACCGTCGACGACCCGCTGCCCGACTGGGTGCGGCGCGAGCACGGTCTGATCGGGCTGGACGAGGCGCTGCGCCGCATCCACCTGCCCGACGACCGGGACGACGTCACCGCCGCCCGCGAGCGCCTGCGTTTCGACGAGGCCGCGGCGGTGCAGCTCGTGCTCGCCCGGCGCCGCCACGACGTCGCGGTGCGCACCGCCCCGGCGTGCCCGCGCCGCAGCGGCGGTATCGCCGACGAGTTCGATCGCCGGCTGCCGTTCGAGCTGACCGCCGGCCAGCTCGCCGTCGCCGACGAGATCGCGGCCGATCTCGCCGGCGACCATCCGATGAACCGGTTGCTGCAGGGCGAGGTCGGTTCGGGCAAGACGATCGTGGCGCTGCGGGCCATGCTGCAGGTCATCGACGCGGGGCACCAGTGCGCGCTGCTCGCTCCGACCGAGGTCCTCGCCGCCCAGCATGCGCGGTCGCTGACGAAGATGCTCGGCGACCTCGCCGCGGCGGGCGAACTCGGCGCCCACGAGCTGGCCACGAAGGTCACCCTCGTGACGGGATCGATGGGCACGGCCCGCAAACGGCAGGCCCTGCTCGACGTCGTGAGCGGCGAATCCGGTCTCGTGATCGGCACCCACGCGCTGATCCAGCAGGGTGTGGAGTTCCACGACCTCGGTCTCGTCGTCGTCGACGAACAACACCGCTTCGGGGTGGAGCAGCGCGACGTGCTGCGCAACCGCGGCCGCGACGGTGCCAGCCCGCACGTGCTGGTGATGACGGCGACCCCGATCCCGCGCACCATCGCGATGACCGTTCTCGGCGACCTCGAGGTGTCCACATTGCGGGAACTGCCTCGCGGCCGGTCGCCCATCACCAGCCGGGTCGTGCCGGCGAAGGTGCATCCGAGCTGGGTGGCGCGCGCATGGGAACGCATCGGCGAGGAGGTCGCGGCGGGCCGGCAGGCGTATGTGGTGTGCTCGCGCATCGGCGACGGCGACAGCGACGAGGACGCCGACCTCGTCGACGTCGACGAGGCGGAGACGACCGGTGGGCGCAGGGGAAAGGGCGCGCCTCCCGAGACGAAGTCGGTGCTCCAGCAGTTCGACGAGCTCGCCGGCGGGCCGCTCGCTCACCTGCGGGTCGGGCTGCTGCACGGGCGCCTGCCCGCCGACGAGAAGGACGCGGTGATGCGCGACTTCGCCGCGGGCGACATCGACGTGCTGGTGTGCACCACCGTCGTCGAAGTGGGCGTGGATGTGCCCAACGCGACGGTGATGGTCATCGTGGATGCCGACCGCTTCGGGGTCAGCCAGTTGCATCAGCTCCGCGGCCGGGTGGGCCGGGGCGGACATGCCGGGCTCTGCCTGCTGGTGACCGATTCCAAGCCGGGCGCGCCCGCCATGGCCCGACTCGAGGCCGTCGCCGCGACCACCGACGGATTCGCGCTCGCTCAGCTGGACCTGCAGCAGCGTCGTGAGGGCGACGTGCTCGGCGTCGCCCAGTCGGGCACCACGTCGACGCTGCGGATGCTCTCGCTCGTCGACGACGTCGAGGTCATCTCGGCCGCGCAGGCCTTCGCGCGGGCGGTGACCGACCGGGATCCACGGCTCGAGGAGCATCCCGGTCTGGCCCGCATGGTCTCGGCCGCGCTCGACACCGAACGGGTCGCGTACCTCGAGAAGTCGTGAGGTTACGTTTCGCGCACATCGAGGGCCGCGCCCGCGTGAGGTGACGGCGGACCCGTCCTCCGTGTTTCCGGCGCGTTAAGGATCTCTCGACCTGCATCGTTTCAGTCGGACAAAGACTGCCGTCCGTCCCACGATCTGGGACGCGGGCGCCGAACGGAGTGTTTCGTCGCGGTACCGTCGTCCAATGTTCTCCAAAGTGCTTGTCGCCAACCGAGGCGAGATCGCGATCCGCGCATTCCGTGCCGCCTACGAACTGGGTGCCGGGACCGTCGCGGTGTTTCCGTACGAGGACCGCAATTCCCTGCACCGGCTCAAGGCCGACGAGGCCTACCAGATCGGGGAGCAGGGGCATCCGGTCCGTGCGTACCTGTCCGTGGCGGAGATCGTCGCCGCCGCGAAGAAGGCCGGGGCCGACGCCGTCTACCCCGGCTACGGCTTCCTGTCCGAGAACCCGGATCTGGCGGCGGCGTGTGCGGCGGAAGGGATCACCTTCATCGGTCCGTCGGCGCACGTGCTGGAGCTGACCGGGAACAAGGCCCGGGCGATCGCCGCGGCGAAGGCGGCCGGCCTGCCGGTGCTGGCGTCGTCCGAGCCGTCGGCGGACCTCGAGGAGCTGCTCGAGGCGGCGGAGTCGATGGAGTTCCCGATCTTCGTCAAGGCCGTCGCCGGCGGCGGTGGCCGCGGGATGCGGCGCGTCGCCGAGCCGGCGGCGCTGCGCGAGGCGATCGAGGCGGCGTCCCGCGAGGCGGACGCGGCGTTCGGCGATCCCACGGTGTTCCTCGAGCAGGCCGTGGTCGATCCCCGGCACATCGAGGTGCAGATCCTGGCCGACACCCAGGGCAACGTCATGCATCTGTTCGAGCGGGACTGCTCGCTGCAGCGCCGCCACCAGAAGGTCATCGAGCTGGCCCCGGCACCGAACCTCGCGCCCGAGCTGCGGGAGCGGATCTGCGCGGACGCCGTCGCCTTCGCGAAGCAGATCGGGTACAGCTGTGCCGGCACCGTGGAGTTCCTCCTCGATTCGCGCGGCAACCACGTCTTCATCGAGATGAACCCGCGTATCCAGGTCGAGCACACCGTCACCGAGGAGATCACCGACGTCGACCTCGTGCAGGCGCAGCTGCGCATCGCCTCCGGCGAGTCGCTGACCGACCTGGGCCTGTCGCAGGACAAGGTCGCCATCCGCGGGGCGGCGCTGCAGTGCCGCATCACTACCGAGGATCCGGCCAACGGATTCCGGCCCGACACCGGCCGCATCAGTGCCTACCGCACGCCCGGCGGCGCCGGGATCCGCCTCGACGGCGGCACCTCCGTCGGTGCCGAGGTCTCCGCTCACTTCGACTCGATGCTGGTCAAGCTCACGGCGCGCGGCCGCGACCTGCCCACCGCCGTCGCCCGTGCCCGCCGCGCGGTCACCGAGTTCCGCATCCGCGGCGTGTCGACGAACATCCCCTTCCTGCAGGCCGTACTCGACGATCCGGACTTCCGGGCCGGCAACGTCACCACGTCGTTCATCGACGAGCGCCCCCAGTTGCTGACCGCCAAGACGTCCGCGGACCGCGGCACCAAGATCGTCGAGTACCTGGCCGACGTGACGGTGAACAAGCCGCACGGCGAGCGCCCGACGACGGTGTACCCGCACGACAAGCTGCCGAAGATCGACCTCGACGCCGCCCCGCCGGAAGGCTCGCGGCAGCGTCTGCTCGCCCTCGGCCCGGACGGCTTCGCGAAGGCGCTGCGCGAGCAGAAGGCCCTCGCCGTCACCGACACCACCTTCCGCGATGCGCACCAGTCGCTGCTCGCGACCCGCGTGCGCAGCAAGGACCTGCTCACCGTCGCCGGTCACGTCGCGCGGATGACCCCGCAACTGCTGTCGATCGAGGCGTGGGGCGGTGCCACCTACGACGTCGCGCTGCGCTTTTTGCACGAGGATCCGTGGGAGCGGCTCGCGGCGCTGCGCGAGGCCGTCCCCAACATCAACCTGCAGATGCTGCTGCGCGGGCGCAACACGGTCGGCTACACCCCGTACCCGGAGGTGGTCACGCGCGCGTTCGTGCGGGAGGCCACCGACACCGGCATCGACATCTTCCGCATCTTCGACGCGCTGAACAACGTCGACCAGATGCGGCCGGCGATCGACGCGGTCCGCGAGACCGGCACCGCCCTGGCCGAGGTCGCGATGTCCTACACCGGGGACCTGTCGGATCCCGGCGAGACGCTCTACACCCTCGACTACTACCTGCGCCTGGCGGAGCAGATCGTCGAGGCCGGGGCCCACGTGCTGGCGATCAAGGACATGGCCGGGTTGCTGCGCGCCCCCGCGGCCGCCACCCTGGTCTCGGCGCTGCGCAGCAACTTCGACCTGCCGGTCCACGTGCACACCCACGACACCCCCGGCGGCCAGCTCGCGACGTACCTCGCGGCATGGCAGGCCGGCGCCGACGCCGTCGACGGCGCGTCCGCCGCACTGGCCGGCACCACCAGCCAGCCCGCGCTGTCGGCGATCGTCGCCGCGGCGGCCCACTCGGAGCACGACACCGGCCTCGACCTGCAGGCGGTATGTGACCTCGAGCCGTACTGGGAGGCGCTGCGCAAGGTGTACGCGCCGTTCGAGTCGGGTCTGCCCGCCCCCACGGGCCGGGTCTACACCCACGAAATCCCCGGCGGGCAGCTGTCGAATCTGCGGCAGCAGGCCATCGCGCTGGGCCTGGGTGACCGATTCGAAGAGGTCGAAGCCAAGTACGCCGCCGCCGACCGGATGCTCGGTCGGCTGGTCAAGGTCACTCCCTCGTCGAAGGTGGTCGGCGACCTGGCTCTGCACCTGGTGGGCTCCGGCGTCGCCAGCGAGGAGTTCGCGGCCGACCCGTCCCGCTTCGACATCCCGGACTCGGTGGTCGGATTCCTGCGCGGCGAGCTCGGCACCCCGCCCGGCGGGTGGCCCGAGCCGTTCCGCTCCAAGGCCCTCGAGGGCCGCGGTGCCCCCAAGGCCGAGGTGCCGCTGACGTCCGAGGACGAGAAGGCCCTCGACGACACCTCCACCGAGCGCCGCGCCACCTTGAACCGGCTGCTGTTCCCCGGCCCGACCCAGGCGTTCCTCGAGCACCGGGACCGCTACGGCGACACCTCGGAGCTGTCGGCCAACCAGTTCTTCTACGGGCTGCGGCGCGGGGAGGAGCACCGGGTGCGCCTGGACAAGGGCGTCGAACTGCTGATCGGGCTCGAGGCGATCTCGGAGCCGGACGAGCGCGGCTTCCGGACGGTGATGTGCATCCTCAACGGGCAGTTGCGTCCGGTGTCGGTGCGCGACAAGTCCGTCGCCAGCGAGGTTCCGGCCGCGGAGAAGGCCGACCGCACCAACCCCGGGCACGTCGCCGCACCGTTCGCCGGCGCCGTGACCCTCCTGGTCGCCGAAGGTGACCGGGTCGCCGCCGGCGACACCGTCGCCACCATCGAGGCGATGAAGATGGAGGCCGCGATCACCGCGCCGCGCGGCGGCACCGTCACCCGTGTCGCCCTCGGCGGCGTGTCCCAGGTGGAAGGCGGTGACCTGCTGGTCGTCGTGTCCGAGGCGAGCGCGGAGTGATCGGACGGTTCTCCGGGACGGTGCGATGACCCGGATCGTGGCCGGCCGGGCCGGGGGGCGGCGCCTGAAGGTGCCGCCCCGCGGCACCCGGCCCACCTCGGAGCGGGTCCGGGAGGCGCTGTTCAGCTCCCTCACGGCCCGGATGGAGCTCGAGGGCGCGTCGGTGCTGGACCTGTACGCCGGCTCCGGCGCGCTCGGCCTCGAGGCGTTGTCCCGGGGCGCCACCCATGCCCTGCTCGTCGAGTCCGACGCGCAGGCCGCCGCGGTGATCCGCCGGAACATCGGCGAACTCGGGCTGCCTGCGGTGTTGCGGGCGGCGCCGGTGGCTGCGGTGCTCGGCGGTGCCCCGGACCGGGTCTACGACCTGGTGCTCGCAGATCCGCCGTATGCGGTGACCGAGCAGGCGGTGACCGCGATGCTCGCCGGCTTGGTCGACGGGGGCTGGGTGGGGGAGGGTTCCGTGGTGGTGCTCGAGCGCTCCTCCCGCTCGCCGGAAACGGTGTGGCCGGACGCCCTCGAACCGGAACGCGTCCGCAAGTACGGTGAGACCCGGATCGAGATCGCCACCTGCTACGGTTCGGACTCATGAGCAGTGCGGTCTGCCCCGGTTCGTTCGATCCCGTGACCAACGGCCATCTCGACGTCATCTCGCGGACTGCTGTGCAGTTCGACGAAGTGACGGTGACCGTCGTGATCAACCCCAACAAGCAGGGAATGTTCACGGTCCCCGAGCGCATCGAGATGCTCACCGAAGCCACCGCGCATCTCGGCAACGTGCGCGTCGACTCCTGGCAGGGCCTGTTGGTGGACTACGCACGTGCCCACGGGATCACCGCCATCGTCAAGGGCCTGCGCGGTGCCAACGACTTCGACTACGAGCTGCAGATGGCGCAGATGAACCACAAGCTCACCGGCGTCGACACCCTCTTCGTCGCGACCAATCCGGCCTACAGCTACCTGTCGAGTTCGCTCGTCAAGGAGGTCGCCACCTACGGCGGCGACGTCGCGGACATGCTTCCGGCGACGGTGCACAAGCGGCTCCTCGCGCGAATCGCGGAGCGCACAGCCGCGCAGCGCTGATCGGACCCAGCCGCGCAGCGCTGATCGGGCCCAGCCGCGCAGCGCTGGCCGAGCGGGGCCGGTCCCGCCGTTCGATTGCCGACACACCGGGTGCGCGATGCCCGACTCGGTCGGTACCTGCGGCAGACTTGCATCCGGCGGCGGTCGCACCGGCCGCGCCGGGACGACGATTGGGGTTGGGCGTGTACCGGGTATTCGAGGCACTCGACGAGCTGGTCGCGATCGTCGAGGAAGCACGCAGTGTCCCGATGACCGCGAGCTGCGTGGTCCCGCGCGGCGACGTACTGGATCTGCTCGACGACGTCCGCGACGCGTTGCCCGCGGAACTGGACGACGCGCAGGACGTCCTGGACCATCGTGACAAGCTCATCGGTGACGCGCGGACCCAGGCCGACAAGACGGTCGCGGACGCCGACGCGGAAGCCCGCGAGACTCTCGACAACGCCCGCGCGGACGCGGACCGCATGCTCGCCGACGCGAAGGCGCAGGCGGACCGGATGGTGCAGGAGGCCCGCGCCCACGCCGACGATCTGGTGCGCGATGCCCAGGCCGAGGCCGACGACACGATCGCCGACGCCAAGGAGCAGTACGAGTCCGTGACGGCCCGCGCGCAGGCCGAGGCCGACCGCATGATCGAGGCAGGCAAGGCCTCGTACGAGCGGTCGGTCGCCGACGGCGAGGCCGAGCAGGCTCGGCTGGTGTCGAAGACGGAGGTCGTGCAGGCCGCGCACGCCGAGTCGGCCCGGGTCATCGACGCCGCGCATGCCGAGTCGGATCGGTTGCGATCGGAATGCGACGAGTACGTCGATTCCAAGCTCGCCGAGTTCGAGGACGTGCTCGGAACGACCCTGCGGTCGGTGGGTCGCGGCCGGCAGCAGTTGCGAACGGGCGCCGGGGTGCCCGACTACACGGAGGCCGAACGCCGGTCCGAGCGGCGCCGCTGACGCTTCCGGCGTCCGCGCGGGGGGTTCGGGGGCGATTTCGTTGTGCCCGGCTCCGTCGCGTATCGTGGAGTGGTTGCCCAGCCGTTCCGCGGCATCCGCCACCTGGAAAGAGGAAGAAGCATTCCCGTGTCTGCCCGCCGTCACAGCTCCCAGCATCCCGACCGGGATTCGGGTCTCGTGCTGGACGTACTCTCGCTCGGCCGCCGTCCGGGTTCCATGCGCACCGTCCACGAAGTGGTACCCGCGCCGGTGCGGATCGGACTCGACGCAATCGCGATCGAGGAAGGCACGGATGTGGAACTCGACCTCCGGTTGGAGGCGGTCTCGGAGGGGGTCCTCGTCACCGGGACCGTGCGTGCCGATACAGTCGGCGAGTGCTCGCGCTGCCTCGAGCCCTTCGAGGACTCGGTGGAGTTGTACCTGACGGAGCTGTTCGCCTACCCGAACAGCGTCACGGAGCAGACCACCGACGAGGACGAGGTCTACCGCCTGGTGGACGACACGATCGACCTCGAGCCGGTCATCGTCGACACCGTCGGACTGGAACTTCCGCTGCGGCCGTTGTGTAGTGACGACTGCGCGGGACTGTGCCCCGAATGCGGCATTCGCCTGGCGATTGCGGAATCCGGGCACGGGCATGAGAGAATGGATCCTCGCTGGGCTGGGTTGGCAGCCGCTTTCGGCGCAGGCTCCGAAGAACCCAGCAGTGCATCCGACAGCAAGAACAACGAGGAGAAGTAGACGTGGCCGTCCCCAAGCGCAGAATGTCGCGTTCGAACACCCGGTCGCGGCGGAGCCAGTGGAACACCACTGCGCCGACGCTCGTCACCTGCCCGAACCGCGGCTGCGGCGAGAAGAAGCTGCCGCACGTGGCGTGCCCGTCGTGCGGCACCTACAACGGCCGTCAGGTGACCGCCGCCGTCTAGTTCTCGAATCTGAGACATCGTGACGAGCGATTCGACCACCGCATCCGAGGGCGGCGAAGGGGAACACGCGTCCCTTCTCGCCGCCCTCGGTGTCGATGTGGATCCGGAGCTGCTGACGCTTGCGCTCACGCACCGCTCCTACGCGTACGAGAACGGCGGCCTGCCGACCAACGAGCGTCTCGAGTTCCTCGGCGACGCCGTCCTGGGCCTCACCGTCACCGAGAAGCTGTACCTGTCGCACCCGGACAAGTCCGAGGGTGAACTCGCGAAGATCCGGGCTTCGGTGGTGAACATGCACGCCCTCGCGGAGGTCGCGCGATCCCTCGGTGAGGGGGGCCTCGGTCCGCACCTGCTGCTCGGCAAGGGTGAGGAACTCACCGGTGGCCGCGACAAGCCCAGCATCCTCGCGGACGGCATGGAGTCGCTGCTCGGTGCCGTCCACCTGCAGCACGGCATCGACGTCGCGCGCACCGTCGTGCTGCGCCTGTTCGCCGAACTCCTGGAGCGCGGACCGCGCCTCGGCGCCGGCCTCGACTGGAAGACGAGCCTGCAGGAACTGACCGCGGAACGCGGCGTGGGCGTGCCGGCGTACGAGATCACCGCCACCGGCCCGGACCACGACAAGGAATTCACCGCGACGGTCATCGTCGCGGGCGACGCTCGTGGTGTCGGCGTGGGACGCACGAAGAAGGAAGCCGAGCAGAAGGCCGCCGCCGCGGCCTGGCAGAGCCTGTCCGACAGCGACGCCGCCCCCACCGGCGCCGCGGCCGACCAGAACTGACCCGGCGTGCCCGAACTGCCCGAGGTCGAGGTCGTCCGCCGCGGCCTGGACGCGCACGTCCGGGGCGCCACCATCGAGTCCGTCCAGGTGCTGCACCCGCGTGCGGTGCGCCGCCACGAACCCGGCCCGCGGGATCTCGCGTTGCGGCTGACCGGGCAGGCCGTCGCCGCCGTCCAGCGTCGCGGCAAGTACCTGTGGCTCGTCCTTGAGCCCGCCGACGTCGCGCTGGTCGTGCATCTCGGGATGAGCGGACAGATGCTGGTCCAGCCGCCTGCGGTGCCGGACGAGAAGCACCTGCGCATCCGCGCCGTTCTCGACAACGGCACCGATCTGCGGTTCGTGGACCAGCGCACCTTCGGAGGCTGGGCCCTGGCCCCGCTCGTCGAGGTCGACGGCGCCGTCCTGCCGGAACCCGTCGCACACATCGCCCGCGACCCCCTGGACCCAGCGTTCGATGCGGCCGCCGTGGTGAAGGTGCTGCGCGGCAAGCACTCCGAGATCAAGCGCCTCCTCCTCGACCAGACCGTCGTCTCGGGCATCGGCAACATCTACGCCGACGAATCGCTGTGGCGGGCCGGCGTACACGGCAACCGCGCAGCCGATCGGCTCGGGGGACCGACCCTGCGCCGGCTGCTCGATGCGGCCCGCGACGTGATGGGCGAGGCACTCGCGAAGGGTGGCACCTCGTTCGATGCCCTCTACGTCAACGTCAACGGTGAGTCCGGGTACTTCGATCGGTCGCTGAACGTCTACGGCCAGGAGAACCTGCCGTGCCCGCGGTGCGGTACGCCGGTGCGGCGCGAGAAGTTCATGAACCGCTCGTCGTTCAGTTGCCCGACGTGTCAGCCGCCGCCCCGGAGCGCGCGGCGAGTCTGAGCTCCGCCCACCTCCGAGTCGAAGCAGCGAATCCGCCTCACGATCCCGCTCCGGGCAGGCACAGTGGGAGCGGCGGAGGAGGACGCACATGCGAACATGGAGGAGAGCCGTGCCCGTGGCTGCGGCAGCGCTGACGGTGGCACTCGCGGTCGGCGGCTGCGGCACCGACGACACCTACCCGAGCGAGTCGGCGCAGACGACCACCGAGGCAGCCCCGGAGACGACCCCACCGACCGGGACGGCCGGTTCCGAACCCGGGCAGCCGGGCACCGAGCCGCAGGTCACCGAGGCGACGGGTGGGATCCCGGCCTATCAGCCGTCGACACTCGTCAGCCGATCGATCGGCTCGACCGTCCTGACGACCTCCGACCCGATCGAACAGGTCGGCGCCTTCTACCTCGACTTCGTGGACCGGGAGGAGTGGCAGACGGTCTCCGAGAGCATCACTCCGTACAGCACGAGTCTCACGATCAGGAAGGAAGGTGAGGGCGCCTCCATCTCGGTCTCGTCGGGCGGCGACGGGACGCTGGTCTCCATCAGTACCTATCCGTCCCCGTGACGGGCCGCCCGATTGTCTCCGCTCGAATCGGGGGCCCGGGGTGGGATACGGTGGATCCGGTGCGCCGGGAAGTCTGGTCGGCAGACGATGACCGCTACCCGAAATCCGAGGACGATCGATGACGACACCCTTCTCCCGCCTGCCGTTGCTCTCACGTGGATCGTGGGAGGAATCCAAGCGGGTGACCGAGATTCTCCGCAAGGAGACGGTCGGCGGTGTCCTGCTGCTCATCGGCGCGCTCGTGGCCCTGGTCTGGGCCAACACGCCGTGGTCCGACGCCTACCACAGCCTTCGTGACACGACGGTGGGCCCGTCCGCCCTGCATCTGGACCTCTCGCTCGGGACGTGGGCGGCCGACGGTCTGCTGGCCATCTTCTTCTTCGTCGTCGGCTTGGAACTCAAGCGCGAGTTCGTCGCCGGCGACCTGCGCGATCTACGTCGTGCAGCGGTGCCGATCACCGCCGCGGTGGGGGGAATGGCGGTTCCCGCCGTCGTGTTCGTCGCGGTGAATCTGCGCGGCGGAGGGGACGCGCTGGCGGGGTGGGCCGTGCCCACCGCCACCGACATCGCCTTCGCCGTGGCCATCCTGGCCGTCATCGGCACACACCTCCCGGCCGCCCTGCGTACCTTCCTGCTCACGCTCGCCGTCGTCGACGACCTGCTCGCTGTCACCGTGATCGCGGTGTTCTACACCGACGACCTCGACTTCGTGTACCTCGGACTGGCGCTGCTGCCGCTGCTCGCCTTCGCGCTCGCGGTGCAGCGCGGCATCCGGTTCTGGTGGCTCCTGGTGCCGCTGGCGGCGCTCACGTGGTTCCTCGTCCACGAATCCGGCGTGCACGCCACCGTGGCCGGCGTCCTGCTCGGGTTCACCGTGCCGGTCGCCCGCCGGACCCGCACCGGCACGGAAGCCATGGCCGAGCAGTTCGAACATCGCCTCCGGCCACTGTCGGCCGGGGTGGCTGTCCCGATCTTCGCGTTCTTCGCCGCCGGCGTGACGATCGGGGGCCTCGACGGCCTGGGTGAGGCGCTCCGCGACCCGATCTCGATCGGTGTCGTCGCGGGCCTCGTGCTCGGCAAGGTCGTCGGGATCTTCGGCGTCACCTACCTGATGGCGCGGTTCACCCGCGCCCACCTGGACGAGGGTCTGAGCTGGCTGGACGTGCTCGGGGTCGCACTGCTCGGCGGCATCGGCTTCACCGTCTCTCTGCTGATCGGGGATCTCGCGTACGGCGCCGGCACCGTCGCGGCCGACCACATCAAGGTTGCCGTCCTCGTCGGCTCCCTCACGGCGGCACTCGCCGCCTCGGTGGTGCTCCGCTCCCGGAACCGGGCCTACCGCAGGATCGCCGAACTCGAGACCGTCGACGCGGATCACGACGGCATCCCGGACGTCTACCAGCGCTGAGGCTCCGCCGGGTCGCGTGGCAGGGGTCGTCGGTTTCCTGGGCGGGGTGATCGCCCCCGCCTAGAATGGACGGACGGACATCGCGGCGGCACCCGCTCCGGCGTCGCCCCGGGCACCGCGGTGTACGCGGGTGATCGGAGGTGGACGTGCATCCCTCCGAACCCGCACGCGTCCTACCCCGCCGGGCGTATCGGGCGCTCGTCGCGTTTCTGGTCCTCTTCGCTCTGCTCGTCGCCGGACCTCGCCTGGTGGCGCTGTACACCGACTGGCTCTGGTTCGGAGAGGTCGGCTACCGGGACGTGTGGGGCACCGTCCTCGTGACCCGGCTGGTGCTGTTCGCCGTGGTGACGCTCGTGGTGACGGGGCTGCTCTTCGGAGCGACGGTGTGGGCGTACCGATCGCGGCCCCTGTTCGCCACCGGTCCGGACGATCCGATCGAGCGATACCGGATCATGGTCCTGCGGCGCCCGAAACTGTACGCGATCGGCATCCCGCTGCTGCTGGGACTGTTCTTCGGCCTGAGCGCACAGAGCCAGTGGGCCAGGGTGCAGCTCTTCCTCCACGGCGGAGCATTCGGAAGCACCGACGCCGAGTTCGGGCACGACATCGGGTTCTACGTCTTCGACCTGCCCTTCTACCGGCTCCTGCTGACGTGGGCGTTCCTCGCGCTGTTCCTGGCACTCGTGCTCTGCACGGCCACCCACTTTCTCTTCGGCGGACTCCGGGTGCCCTTCGTGACCGGCTCCGGCACTCGGCGCGGCACCACCGGCGCGACGACGCGCGCGGCCCGGATCCAGATCGCGGTTTTCTCCGGGAGTTTCATCGCGCTCAAGGCGGTCGCATACTGGTTCGATCGGTACGAGCTGTTGTGGAGCGGCCGGAAGGAACCGACGTTCACCGGGGCGGGGTTCACCGACATCAACGCGGTCCTGCCGGCGCGCCTGATCCTGGTGGCGATCGCGGTGCTCTGCGCGGCGGCGTTCTTCGCCTCGATCCTGCTGGACGACCTGCGGGTGCCGTTGATGGCGACCGCGCTCCTGGTCCTGTCGTCGATCGTCGTCGGCGGTATCTTCCCGGCACTCACGGAGCAGTTCTCGGTGCGCCCGAACGCCGCCGATCGTGAGAGCCCGTACATCGAGCGCAACATCGCCGCGACCAGACAGGCATACGGGATCGAGGCCGATCGCGTCGAGTACCTCGACTATCCCGGGGTCGGAACCCGGCCACCCCGGGAGATCCCGGCCGACGTCACCACGATCGCCAACGCCCGGCTGCTGGACCCGAACGTGCTATCCAGGACCTTCACCCAGCAACAGCAGCTGAAGAACTTCTACGGGTTCACTCCGCAGCTGGACATCGACCGGTACACCATCGATGGGAAGGTCGGTGACTACATCGTCGCCGCACGGGAACTGTCCCCGGACAGCCTGAGCGGCAATCAGACCCAGTGGATCAACCGGCACACCGTCTACACCCACGGCAACGGATTCGTGGCGGCGCCGGCGAACCGGGTCAACGCCGCCGTACGAGACGCGGCCGCGGCCGGCAGCGGAAGCGACAGCGGTTACCCCATCTACACCGTCAGCGACATCGCTTCCCAGGCCTCCGGCAGGCAACTGATCCCGGTCGAACAACCGCGCATCTACTTCGGTGAACTGATCGCGGCGTCGGACCCGGACTACGCGATCGTCGGTGGGCCCGCCGGCGCGACGCCGCGCGAGTACGACACGGACACCTCCCAGTACACCTACACCGGAAGCGGGGGAGTGCCGATCGGGAACTGGATCAACCGGCTGGCCTTCGCGGTGCGCTACGGCGAGCGCAACATTCTGTTCTCCGGCGCCATCGGGGTGGATTCGAAGATCATCTTCGATCGTGATCCGAAGACCCGCGTGGAGCGGGTCGCGCCGTGGCTGCGCACCGACGGCAATCCGTACCCTGCGGTCGTGGACGGCCGGATCGTCTGGATCGTCGACGGCTACACCACCCTCGCGCACTACCCGTACTCCCAGTCCGGCGCGCTGCCCGGCGCCGGCCTCACCGATACGGGCCGGCTGTTGCCGGGTGAGGCCGTCTCCTACATCAGGAACTCGGTCAAGGCCACGGTGGATGCCTACGACGGCACCGTCACCCTATACCAGGTGGACACGAACGACCCGGTCCTCGTGGCGTGGATGGGCGCCTTCCCTGAGGCCGTGCAACCGCCGGAATCGATCAGCCCGGAACTGCGCGCCCACTTCCGATACCCGGAGGACCTCTTCGGTCTCCAGCGGGAGCGGCTCGCGAAGTACCACGTCGACGACCCACGGGAATTCTTCACCAACAATGCGTTCTGGTCCGTTCCCAGCGACCCCACCTCCGAGGCCGTGGGGTCTCAGCCGCCGTACTACGTGCTGGTCGGTGACCGCGAGAACGCGGAACCGTCCTTCCGTCTGGCCAGCGCAATGGTCGGGTTCAACCGGGAATTCCTCTCCGCCTACATCTCGGTGGACTCCGACCCGGACAACTACGGCCGGATGGAGGTGCTGCAGCTGCCGACCGACACGCAGACCCAGGGTCCGCAGCAAACCCAGAACTCGATGATCTCCGACACCCGGGTGGCCTCCGAACGCACCCTGCTTGAGCGGTCCAACCGGATCCACTACGGCAATCTGCTGACGCTGCCGATCGCGGACGGCGGGGTGCTCTACGTCGAGCCCCTGTTCACCGAGCGTCTCACCAGCACCGCCGACGGCTCGACGTTCCCGCAGTTGTCGCGGGTGCTGGTCAGCTATCGCGAACCCAGCGCCGGCGGCGTCCGCGTCGGGTACGCACCCACCCTCGCCGAGGCACTCGACCAGGTCTTCGGTGCGGGAACGGGCCGGGTGGCAACCGCACCCGGCGGTGACGCCGCGACCGCGCCGGATCCTGCTGCGACCGCACCGCCGCCCGAGGAAGGCGCTGCGGTGCCGCCGACCACCGCGCCAGCGGAGCCGACCCCGGAACAGCTGACCGCTGCCGTCGTCGAACTGAACAATGCCCTGGCGGATCTGCGCGAAGCCCAGCGCACGGGCGACTTCACGTCGTACGGCGCTGCGCTCGACCGGCTCCAACGCGCCGTCGACAACTTCCTGGCGGCTGGGGGAAGCCTCAACTGAAGTTCACGTGGCCGATGTCGGGGACCGTCCGGCACCGCAAGCTCCGTCCCGAGACCGCGGGATTTCGGTCGCGTCCCGGCAGAAAAGCGGTAGCCGTGCCAGGGTGATCCGCCTCGCCGTCGTAGTCGGGCAAGCGCTCGGCACCACGCAGCGGGTCCACCTGGACGTGCGCCCGGTGCTCCTCCGCGTACCGCGCAGTGCGCCGGTCAGTCGTCTGACCTTTCGGGGTCGGCGACCTCCACGAGCTGGTCCAGTGCATCGGTCGTGGTGGTGGCCGCCAGCGCGAAGGGGTCGACCACAAGGTCGGCGCCGGCGTCGCGGAGCCGCTCGGAGTCGTGGCTGCCGTGGGCGGTGACGGCGACCTTGCCGCGAAACCCGTGGTGACGCAGTCCGTGCAGGAGCGCGAGATTCGTCTCCAGGACAGGGATCGTGCTGATCACGTACCGCGCGGTCGACAGAGGGAGGGTTTCGAGGAAGTGTGCGTCCTCGGCGCTGCCGTAGACAGCCGTGATGCCGAGCCGACGGTTGGTCGACACGCGGTGCGGATCGAAGTCCACCGCGAGCACGCGCTGGTCGGTCTCGCTCAGCCGATCGGCGAGGTGCCCACCGAACCGGCCCAGCCCGTAGACGATGCCGTCGACGTCGGCATCGGGCCCGTCGAGAGCGACACGGCGGACGTCGGAACGCTCGAAGAGACGCAGACCGCCCGCGAGGCGCTCGTAGATCCGGTGCGAGTACAGGATCAGGTAGGTCGATCCCCCGATCGTGACCACGCCGACGACGGTGATCAGGCTGACCGTCGCGTTCGTGATGTGCCCCAGGCTCAGCCCGAGTGCCGCCAGGATCAACGAGAACTCGGAGATCTGCGCCACCGTGAGACCGGCGAGGAAGCCCACCCGCACCGGGTACCGCATGAAGGACATGATCGCCACGACGATCAACGGGTTGCCGACCAGTACGAAGACCGAGAAGACGATGGCGGGCACGATCTGTTGCCCGGCGTCCGTGAAGTCGAGCCGGGCGCCCAGATCGAGGAAGAAGAACAGCAGCAGGAAGTCCCGCAGGCTCACCATGCGGGCGCCGAGGGCGTCGCGGTACGGCGTGCTCGCCAGCGACACACCGGCGAGGAAGGCACCCACTTCGGAACTGAAGCCCAGCCACTCGCTGAAGGCAGCAACCGAGACCGCATATGCGACACCGAAGAGCACCAGTAGTTCCTGGGAACGCGCGACGTGGCCGAGCAGCCACGGCAGGACGTAGCGCATCAGCACGACGATGCCGGCGAGCAACCCGAGCCCCTTGACGAGCACGAGTGCGACCCCGACGGCGACGTGGTCGTCCGTCGACTGGCCGAAGGCGGTGAGGACGATCATCACCAGCACGACCACGATGTCCTGGACGATGAGGAAGCCCACGGCGATGCGGCCGTGCAACTGCTCGAGCTCGCGCTTGTCCGACAGCAGCTTGACGATGATGATCGTCGACGAGAAGGTCAGGGCGACGGCCACATACATCGCCGATACCGAATCCATGCCGAGCGCCAGCGCGATGAGGTAGCCGACCACCGAGGTGAACAGGACCTGCCCGAGCCCGGTGGCGAGTGCCACGGGACCGGTGGTGCGAACGAGGTGGAGGTCGAGCTTGAGCCCTACCAGGAACAGCAAAATCGCGATTCCCATCCGGGCCAGCAACTCGACGGTGCTGTCCGCGACGACCCACCCCGTACCGGTCGGACCGACGAGGATGCCGACGCCGATGAACGCGACGATCATCGGCTGCCGCAGCCGCGTCGCGAGCAGCCCTGCCAGCGCAGCGAGGGCGAGGATCGCGGCGACGAGCGGGAAGGAGTGCACGTCCACGGCGGGTCACCTACTCACGGTCGGTGCGGCGACGGGACCGCGTCTCTGGCGGGGTGTCGTGGTCCCTCGTGCGGTCCGGGCGCGCAGGGACTTGTCGACGGCGACGACGAGCACCGCCAGCGTGGCGAGGCCGACAATGCGCAGCCATGCGCCGGCGTCGATCGGCGCGGTCTGGAAGAGCGTGTTCATGGCGGGTACATAGGTGATGGCCAGCTGCGCGAGCGTCTGGACGAACACCCCGACGAGGATCCACCGGTTGCCGAAGAACCCGATCCGCCACACCGACGACGTGAGCGAGCGGCAGCTGAAGAGGTAGAACAGCTCCACCGCCACGACGAGATTGACGGCCGAGGTGCGTGCCTCGTCGACGTCGGCGCCGTTGCCCAACTCCCACTCGAACAGCCACCACGCGCCGCCCACGATGAGCCCGGACACCAGCAGGATCCGGGTGACGAGCGCACCGGTCAGCAGCGGGCGAGTGGGGTCCCGCGGGGGCCGGGACATCGTGTCGGGTTCCTTCGGCTCGAAAGCCAGCATGAGACCCAGCGCGACGGCGGTCGTCATGTTGATCCACAGGATCTGCGTGGGCAGGATCGGCAGGGTCGTCCCGAAGACGATGGCGGCGAGGATGACCAGGCCCTGCCCGAGGCTGGTGGGGAGTACCCACACGATGAACTTCGTGAGGTTGTCGAAGACGCCGCGTCCTTCCTCGACGGCGGCCTCGATGGTGGCGAAGTCGTCGTCGGTGAGCACCATGTCGGCGGCCTCCTTGGCGACCTCCGTTCCGCCATGTCCCATGGCCACCCCGATGTCGGCCTGCCGCAGGGCGGGAGCGTCGTTGACGCCGTCACCCGTCATGGCGACGACGTGGCCGCGTTCCTGCAGGGCCCCGACCAACCGGAGCCTCTGTTCGGGGGAGACCCGTGCGAACACCCTCGCCCGGCCGACCGCCTCCGCGAGTTCCTCGACAGGGATCGCGTCGAGATCCTGTCCGGTGAGCACCAGGCCGTCGTCGGCCTCGCCGATCAGCCCGAGTTGCCGCGCGATCGCCGCTGCGGTGGCCGCATGGTCGCCGGTGATCATCTTGACCGCGATGCCGGCGACGTGGCACACGTGCACGGCGTCCACGGCAGCCTGCCGGGGCGGGTCGAGCATCGCGTGCAGGCCGGTGAACACCATCTCGTCCGAGACGACCGGCAGGTCGAACACCGCCTCCGCATCGATCGTGCGGACGGCCGTGGCCAGCACGCGCAACCCCTGCCGCGCCAAGTCCTCGACGGCCCGGTGGACCGAGTCCCGGTCCAGGGGAAGAAGGCCGCCGTCGGGACCCATGGCGTAGCGGCACCGTTCGAGAATCCGCTCGACGGCACCCTTTGCGAGCACGATCCGCTCACTCGGGTGCGACCCGGCGTGCAGTGTCGCCATGAACTGGCGTTCGGAACTGAACGGGATGGTGCCGACACGGGGATGTTCGGCGCGGACCGCGTCGGGCCCGAGGCCGGCCTTGCCCGCCACAACGAGCATCGCGGCCTCGGTGGGATCACCGACGACGGACCACCGGCCGTCCTGCCGGTCGAGGTGGGCGTCGTTGCATCCGGCACCCGCGACGATCGTCCACCGCAGGGCCTCGTCCGAATCGGTCGGCGCGACGGATCCGGTGGGATCGTGGACGGCGCCTTCGGGCGCGTATCCCGATCCGGTCACCGTGTACAGGGAGTGCATCGTCCACAGGTGGCGCACGGTCATCTGGTTCGCGGTGAGAGTTCCCGTCTTGTCCGAACAGATAACGGTCGTGCTGCCGAGCGTTTCCACGGCGGGTAGGCGACGGATCACCGCTCGGCGCCGGGCCATTCGCGCCACGCCGATGGCCATGGTGATGGTGACGACCGCCGGGAGTCCTTCGGGGATCGCACCAACCGCGAGCGCCACCGCGGCGGTGAACGTTTCCGGCGCGTCCTGACCGCGGACGAGACCGATCGCGAAGGTCGCCGCCGCCAGTACGACGATCGCCACGGTCAGAACCCTGCTGAACGAGGTCAGTTTGGCGGTGAGCGGCGTGGCCAGCACGTCCGCCGCCCCGACGAGGCGATGGATCTCCCCGAGTTCGGTCCGGTCACCGGTCGCGACGGTGATCCCGGCGCCTGTCCCGGCGGTGACCAACGTGCCCGAATGCACCATGTTGCGGCGATCCGCCACGGCGGTGGCGCGCGGAAGGACCACCTCGTCCTTGAGCACCGGGACGGACTCCCCGGTCAGCGCGGACTCGTCGACCTGCAGTTCGGCCACGCGGATCAGGCGCAGGTCCGCGGGAAC
Organism: Rhodococcus indonesiensis; assembly: GCF_047782815.1. Lineage (NCBI taxonomy): Bacteria > Bacillati > Actinomycetota > Actinomycetes > Mycobacteriales > Nocardiaceae > Rhodococcus > Rhodococcus indonesiensis. Next base: position 2,201,262 of record NZ_CP180630.1, read on the forward strand.
CTTGTCGCCGGCCTCGAGGACGACGAGATCACCGGGTACGAGGTCGTCCGACGGCAGGGTCTGCTGGCGGCCGCCGCGGATCACACGTGTCTGTGTGCGCACCATGGACCGGAGTGCGTCGAGCGCCGCCTCGGCCTTGGACTCCTGGACGAAGCCGACGGTGGCATTGACCAGCACGACCGCGAGGATGACCGCCGAGTCGACGTATTTGTCCAGCCACAGCGTGATCGCCGCCGCGGACAACAGGACATAGATGAGGGGATTGTGGAACTGGCGCAGAATCCGCCGCAGCAACCCGTGGCCCGACGCCGCCGGCAGGACGTTGGGCCCGAAGCGAGCCAGTCTGTGGATGGCCTCGTCCGCGTCGAGGCCGCGATGTGGATCGGTCTCGTGCAGGAGCACGACCTCGTGGGCCGACAGGTCGTGGTGAGTGTCGATGGGCGAGGAATCGAGGGGTGCAACCATCACGCGACCTCCGGCATCGATTGCGGGGATGACGAGAGCAGCAACCAGGCTCGGTCCGGCACGCCGGATGCAGAGCAGGCGGTCGTCGACTCCGACGGTGAGGGCCTCCGGCGATCCGACGTGCAGCCCCGCACGCCGTGGGTGATTCCGAGCACGATGTCGGGCAGATCTTCGACCATCTGCACGACGCCGAGTGTGGCCGTCGCGACGCCCAGCAGTTGCCCGGCGGCGACCTCGAGCATCGACGGATTGGTGTCGACGACCACGATCCGAGACGGCGGGACGCCGTCCCCGAGCATCCCGTCCACCGCGGCACGGCTCATGGTGCCTCCCTGGTCGTGAGATGCGAACACCGATCGCCGACCAGACTTCCCGGCACTCCGGGCATCACCCTATCGTGCGTGCGGCCCGGATCGAAGGGGCTTCGGTCCCTCCTGGCGTCACTGATGCACGAGGCTGAGCCAGCGCCACGACCACAGGGTCAGGCCCGCCGAGACGACCGGAACGGTGAGGGCGAGCGCGAGCTGCGGAGCGTTCACGGAACCGGCTTGCGGTCCCGCCGCCCACAGACCCGGGGCGGAGAACGGGAACCAGCCGCCGGCTCCGGTCATGACCGCCATCTGGGCGGCAATCACCACGGCGATGATCGCCCCGATCGCGGGCAGGTATCCCCGTGCCAGGGTGGCGACCCAGGCGCAGGGAAAGGCGAGCCCCGCGGTGAGCAGGGCTACGGCGAGGAATTTGCCGACGAGCGCAGTCGTCCCCGGGTCGAGCGGATCGTCGTCGACGAACGTTCCCGCGACCGCAAGCGCGGCGCACGTCGCGACGCTGACGGCGACGGACCAGGTCAGCAGGATCAGCAGTTTCGCTGCAGCGACGGCGGGGCGGGAGACCGGGGCGGCCCACAACCCGCTGATCGCCCCGTCGGTGAACTCGCGGCCGAAGACCCAGCCGACGACTACACCGAACCCGAGAAGCCCGCCCACCGAGACGATGGTGTCGGCTGCGGCGAACAGCCCCGCACGGCCTCCGTCCCCGACGATCGCCTGCGCCTTTCCCGCCATCGCGGCGTCGGCACCGTGTACGGATCGCAGAGTCAGCACGCACATGGCCACCACCCCCGTCGTGAGAAGGACGGTGGTGACCCATACGGGACGTGCCCGCCGGAACTTGGCCCATTCCACCGCCAGCGCGGCCCGGACCTGCTCGGACGTGGTCATCGGCGCGCCTCGCTGTCGCGGTACACGAGGTCGAAGAACTGCCGCTCGAGGTCGATGCCGCGGGGGTCGAGGGCACCGACGGTGCGCCCCTCGTTCACGACTGTGATGCGGTCGGCCACGCGGGCGACCTCGTCGAGGTGGTGACTCGACACCAGCGTCGCCGCGCCGCGCTCCCGGCTGCGCTGCAGCAGCGTGCGCAACAGCATGATCCCGGCCGGATCCAGCGCATTGGTCGGCTCGTCCAGGATCAGAACATCCGGGTCCGCGATCAGCGCCGCAGCCAGCCCCAGTCGCTGCCGGTTGCCGAGGGACAGTTTCCGGGCACTGGTCCGCGCCCACCGGGTCAGGACGAGTTCCTCGATCCACCGGTCGGCCGCGGCGGTGGCGCCCGCCGCGGACAGGCCGGCGAGACGCCCCGCGATGCGCAGGTTCTGCGTGACGGTCAGTTCGGGGTAGAGAAGCGGTGTTTCGACGAGGTGCCCGACTCCCGTCCAGTGCCGAGCCGGCATCGATGCCGGTGCCAGGCCTCGGACGCGCACGATTCCGTCGTCGGGCTCGATCATGCCGAGGAACAGGCGCATCAAGGTCGTCTTGCCCGCCCCGTTGAGGCCCACGAAGGCGTGCACCTCGCCCGCGCGCACCTCGGTGGAGACGTTCTCGAGTACGGCCGTGGAGCCGTAGCGTGTGCACACGTTGCGGCACTCGAGCACGACGTCGCCGACCGCGGTCATGACGTCTCCTGCGACTGCCGCGAGGGACGGGCCTGCGGTGCGAGCTGGTGCAGGGCCGACGCAATGCGGTTGCCGAGTGTCCCGTCGCCGGTCTCTGCCCAGTCCGTCAGCGCCGCCATGAGGGCGCCCATGCAGGCTCCGGCGGCGACGGCGGCGTCGAGTCGTCGGGTGCCCGGTTCGGCGAGCGCGGCAGTGACGGCCTCCTGGGTGCGCAGCGTGTTCTCCCACATCCGCGCGCGCAGCCGGGGGTGCGTCGCGACGATTCTCAGGCGGGTGCGCACGTCCCCGAGGTCGCTCTCGGGAATCTGAGCCCAGGCGTCGAGGATCCCCCGGCACGCCCGTTCCAGCGGGCTCCGGTCCGCCGATTGCGCGGCCACGGCCTCCGCGATGACCGGGTCGTAGGGGTCGTCGAGCAGGACCGCGTCCTTGGACGGGAAGTGCCGGAAGAACGTCATGTGCGACACCCCGGCGGCGTCGGCGATCCGGTCCACGGTGACGGCGTCGTAGCCGTCCTCGGTGAACAGTTGCACCGCCGTCGCCTGGATGCGCTGACGGGTTCGCGCGGACTTGGACACCGCGTAATGTTATCGACTAACATTTCGGGCGGCAAGGAGATTCCGCCGCGGGTGAGTCATGCGCTCAGGAGGTCGCGCCGCCGGAACGCGGCCAGACCGGCCGCCGTGACGAGCGCGGCAAGAGCGACGAGAGCGACGAAGGAACCCGCGGCGAACGGTTCGAGCGGCATCTGCCGTACATGGTTCAGCGGGGAGAAGGCGCCGGCGCTGTCGGGCAGATTCAGGATCGGTCCGAAACTGCCCACCAGGTAGCCGCAGACGACCAGCACCCAGACCAGATCGAAGGCGCGAGGGACGAGACCGAACAGCGCCGCTGCGATCGCCGCGATGCCGGGCACGGCGGGAACGTAGCCGACATGCGCCCATACCGACGCGGCCGCCCGGGTCGGCTCGCCGGTGGACGCCGCGGCCCCCAGCCCGGTCCCCAGGCCGGCGAGTGCGAGGAGCGCCACCACGCCCACGGCGGTCACGGACAGCCCCGATGCCATCCATCCGGCGCGGCTCGTGGCGGTCGTCAAGACGGGCTCGATCCGGCCCGACTGCTCCTCGCTCCGCAAGCGACGGACCGACAGGATCACGAAGCAGGAGGCGAGGAAGGCCATCGTGTACCCGGTCAGGCCCAGGAAGCCGTCGACGAGATTCGCGGTCGAACCACCCATGAGAACAAGAATGTCCTCGGGCAGGTTCGCGAAGCTCTCGGCGATCGAGCCGGCCAGGGAGCCGTAGAACAATCCCGTCAGTGCCAGGCCCGTGCCCCATCCGGCGATACTTCCGCGCTGCAACCGAAGCGCCAGCGCGAACGGGGTCGCCAGCGCCGGTGCCGCCTCGTCCCGGCCCGGCCGTGGGGGCACCAGTCCGGCGCCGAGGTCGCGACGGTCCACGACACGGTACGCGGCCGCTGCGGCGACCGCCGCGAACCCGAACGACAGGGCCAGCGGGCCCCACCGCGGATCGACGAATGCTCGCGTCTGCTGGGACCAGGCGATGGGGGACAGCCAGGACACCGCGCTGCCGTGTCGCTCCAGGACGTCGCCGACGCCCCGCACGACGAAGGCCGTTCCCAGTGCCGCTGCGGCCAGTCCTGTGGCGGTGCGCGTGTTCGCACACCTGGCACACCATGGCGGTGAGTGCGGCGAAGAGAGGAGCGCCTACGGCGAGCCCTGCACGCGCGCGTTGTCGAGCATGCGCATCACGCGCGTCGCGCTGACCCCGTGTATCAGGACGGAGAGGACGACGGTGAAGGCGACGGCCGCCCACAACTCCTGCTCCTGCGCGAGGTCGAATTCCGCCGCTGCGTACGCCAGGTAGTAGACGGAGCCGATGCCGCGTACGCCGAAGAAAGCCGTGACGCGACGTTCTCGGGCGTCCAACTCGTCGCAGCCCAGGAGCGAGAGCCAGCCGACCACGGGCCGGATCACCAGGACCAGGGCGGCACCGACGAGAACCGAACCCCACGACAACTCGGCGAGCAGACCGGTGGTGAGGCCGGCCCCCAGCAGGAGCAGGACGGCGAGCGTGAGGACGTGCTCGAGCTGCTCGATGAGGCTGTGCATCTCCGCGTGGTACTCGTGTGCGCGTTCGATGCGCCGCATGGCGACCGCGCACACGAAGACGGCGAGGAAGCCGTAGCCGCCGACCAGTTCGGCGATTCCGTACACCGCGAAGGTGGCCGCGAGCGCGACGATCGGTTCACCCCGGTCCGCGAGCCGGACGTGTTCGACCGGGAAATGGAACACCGCCCGGCCGACGAGATGACCCGCCACCGCTCCCACCACGGCGCCCACGACGATCTTGCCGAGCAGCTCCCACAGGACCCAGGAGACGATCCAGTCCTCGATCGGTCCCTTGGTGTACAGGAAGAGCGCGAGGTAGACGAACGGAAACGCCAGCGCGTCGTTGAGGCCGGCCTCGGAAGTGAGCGCGAAACGCACCTCGTCGTCCTCGCGATGAGAACCCTCCCCGGAGGTGGGTCCCTCGACCTGCACGTCGGACGCGAGAACGGGATCGGTGGGGGCGAGGGCCGCCCCGAGCAGAACTGCGGCCGCGGGGGTGAGGGCCGCGGCCCACCAGCCGAGCACCGCGACGGCCGCGATGCCGAGGGGCATCGCGATCAACAGCAGCCGCCGGGTGGACTTCCACGACCGCCACCCGAGGGGACGGTCGATCGCGAGGCCGACGCCCATGAGCGCGACGATCACGCAGACCTCGCTGAGGTACTCCGCCACGGCCGGATGCCAGCCGGGAGTGACGGCTTCGACGTTGTCGAATACCAGCCCGAGCAACGCGCCGGCTACCAGCACGATCATCGGTGCCGAGATCGCCCGGTTGTCGAAGAGCCGCGGCACTGTGACGGCGAAGAGCAACGCAAGTCCGGCGGAAACGTAGATGATCGCGGTGTCCAGTGCCGTGGCCTTCGTTCGCTGCGACGTGGTCGGACCAGGGATGCCCACGCGACCCCCACCCGAAACGCGCGATCACACCCTCGGCACCCGGTCAGATGTCGAAGAACACGGTCTCGAGCCCGCCTGCCGGGGTGTCCTGCAGGTACACGTCGAAGGTGTAGACGACCCGGCCGTCGCGTTCGGAGCGCTTCGCGACCAACGTGTCGCGGCGGGTCTCCCACTCGATCCCGTTCAGGACGGGATCGGCGGCGTTGGCGTCGGCCTCGTCGTCGAAGTAGACCCGGGTGTGCAGGCCGAGGTTGATGCCCCGGGCGAAGAGCGCCATGAGGATGTGCGGGGCCTGGGTTCCGCCGTTGCTCGCCGGCACCGGTCCCGGCTTGATCGTCTCGAAGGTGTAGACGCCGGTGTCGAAGTCCCCGCCCGTGCGGCCCCAGCCGCGGAACGTCGGATCGAGCTCCCTGCCCTGGGTGTCGCCGTCCGGGGTGTCGCCGGGGTGGGCGTACCTGCCTGCGGCGTTGGCCTGCCAGATCTCGATCAGCACGTCGCGCACGGCGGTGCCGGTGCCGTCGAAGACCCGGCCTTCGAGGGTGATGTGCTCGCCCTTCGTCTCCGGGGTGGTGAGGACGTTGCCGAAGTTGTTGTCGAAGATGTCGAACCCGGCCTGCTGCGGCGCGAGCCCGATGTGTACGTACGGGCCGCCGGTCTGCGAGGGGGTCTCCGGGTGGCGCGTGACCATGCTGTGCGGGGAAAGGCTCATCGGGGGGCTCCGGGAAGGGTGACGTTGTCGAAGAAGGTGGCGCGGCGGCCGCGCAGGGTGAGGTCGAAGCGGTAGGTCCGCGCATCGAACGGGGCGTTGTTCGCCGGATCCTCCTGCGCGATCAGGCTGCGCAACTGGTCCAGGGTGGGAACGGTCTTCGCGATGGGGCAGCGCTCGATGAGCGGGTCGCCTTCGAAGTACATCTGGGTGATCAGGCGCTGTGCCCAGCCGGTGCCGTGGATCGAGAAGTGGATGTGCGCGGGCCGCCACGCGTTGGTGCTGTTGGCCCACGGGTACGGTCCGGGCTTGATGGTGCGGAAGAAGTAGTAGCCGTTGTCGTCGGTGATCATGCGGCCGCAGCCGCCGAAGTTCGGGTCGATCGGCGCGAGGTAGCGGTCCTTCTTGTGGCGGTAGCGGCCCCCCGCATTGGCCTGCCAGGCCTCGACCAGGGCGCCCTTCACCGGGTTGCCGAACTCGTCGCGGACGTAGCCGTGCACGATCAGCCGTTCACCGATCGGCAGGCCGTCCCTGGCGAAGTTGAGGATCAGGTCGTTGTCCTTCTCGCCCAGCTCGCGCGGGTCGAACACCGGTCCGGTCGTTTCGGAGAGCGTGTTGCGCGGCGCGATGAGCGCATTGCGCGGGGAAAGCAACACCGAGGTGCGGTACCCGGGGGTCAGGGCGGGCGGGTGCTGGGTGTGGTCGCGTTCGACGAACTCGCCGGACGCGGCGCCGGGGGCGGCGATGATCATGAGCGGTACTCCTGGGAACTGTCGCACTGCGACGGACGGGATGTGCATCACGCTATGGGTGAGCAATAGTCATGTAAATTGACGATTTCGGCGACTTTGCATAACTTTTGGTGATGCAAAGTGATGTCGTGCCACCGGGCGACCGGGCATCGCGGCTTGTCGATCGCATCCGGCTACGTCACCTGACGTGCTTCGTTGCCGTCGCCCAGGAAGGCAGCCTCGGGCGGGCGGCGGCCCGGCTGCATCTGAGCCAGCCGGCGGTCACCAAGACGCTCAACGAACTCGAAGCCCTCTCCGGCGCGCGCCTGGTGGACCGGGGACGGCACGGCGCCCGGCTCACGCCCGCGGGAGAGGAATTCCTGAGTCGTGCCGTCGAGGTCACCGACGCGCTGGCATCCGCCGCGAGTGTGCTGGCCGGAACGGGACAGCCGGCCGTCGCCCCGGTGCGGGTCGGCGCCCTGCCCACCGTTGCGAGCACCCTGCTGCCCGGCGCGGTCACGCGGCTGCGGCACCGGCGTCCGCATGTCGGCGTGCAGATCCGGACGGCCCCGAACACCGCCCTGCTGGGCGCGGTGCGCGCCGGTGAGCTGGACTTCGTCCTCGGCCGGACGGCCGACCCGGAGACGATGCGAGGGCTCTCGTTCGAGCTGCTGTACGCCGAGTCGCTGGCCCTCGTCGTGCGCCCCGATCATCCGCTGGCCGGGGGGCCGGTGTCCGTGCCGTCGGTGCTGAACCACCCCCTCGTCGTCGCCACCGCCGGGACGGTGCCGCGGCACCACACCGAGGGTTTCCTCGCCCGGCACGGCCTGCGGCTGCCGGCCGGCACCGTCGAGACCCTCGACGTGTCGGTCGCGCGGGGGCTGGTCCGCGCCGGTGACGCGGCGTGGCTGACCCCCGAGCGGGTGCCTCAGGGCGACCTCGACGACGGCACGCTCGTGCGGCTGCCGGTACCCACGCCCGGCACCGCCGAGTCCGTCGGGCTGCTGCGCCGCACCAGCACCGACACGCCCGTCGCCGCCGAGGAGCTCATCGCGATCCTGCGCGAACTGGCCGTCGGGTGATCATGGCAGGATCTCCCGCATGGCCGAACAGACTTCCGACACCCCGACGACCGAGCTGTGGGTCGAACGCACCGGCACCCGCCGCTACACCGGGCGCAGCTCCCGCGGTGCCGAGGTCCTGATCGGATCGGAGACCGTCGAGGGTGTCTTCACTCCCGGAGAACTGCTGAAGATCGCGCTGGCAGCCTGTTCGGGGATGAGCTCGGACTTCCCGCTCTCGCGCCGCCTCGGCGACGACTACGACGCCACGATCCGGGTCTCCGGCGCCGCGGACCGGGAGAACGAGGTATACCCCCACCTCGTCGAGGAGATGATGCTGGACTTGAGCGAGCTGGACGAGGAGGCGCAGCGGCGCCTCGTCGCGCTCGTCGAGCGATCCGTCGACAAGGTGTGCACCGTCGGCCGTACCCTCGAGGCCGGCACCGAGGTGACACTGAACATCGTTCCGGACGCGTGAGCGGCGGACATCGGCAGGGAGGGCGGATGAAGCGGACAGCGACCGGACTCGCGCTCGCCGGCGCACTCCTGGCGGGCGTAGCGCCGGCGGCGGCCGCACCCGCCGCGGCGGACTGCACGCCCTGGCGGGTGGATGTCGTCGCGTCCGGGCTCGGCATCCTGGAGAATCTCGCCTTCGACGGTCGGGGCCGCCTGCTGGTCTCGGCGTCCACCCCGGCAGGCGGCGGGTCGCTGTCGAGCCTCACCCCCGACGGGCGGACCGATACCGTGGTGGCCGAAGTCCCGGCGCCCGGCGGCATCGTCGTCGACGAGGGCACCGCGTTCTTCACGACAGGCAACGGCACCGTCTCCGGGCTGCTCGGCCGCACCGACGGCACCCTGGAGGCCGTCGACCTCGACACCGGGGACCGGCGCATCGTCGCGGCGGGCCTGACCATGCCCAACGGTCTCGTCCGTCTCCCCGGCGGCGACTTCCTCGTCAGCCGGAATCTGAGCAGCCCCCCGGGCCTGACACGGGTCCCGGTCGACGGCCGCGCTCCTCGGACGCTCCGCACGGATCTCGGATCCGTCAACGGACTCGCGGTCGACGGCGAAACCGTGTATGCGGCTACGACATTCGATCCGACCACCCGGATTCATGCGCTCGACGCCGACGATCTCGACGGCCCCGTCCGGACTCTGGACCCGTCCGGGCCCGGCCCCCTCGAAACCGCCGACGACCTCGACGTGGGCCCCGACGGCGCGCTGTACGTCCCGCTCAACGTCGCCGGCCGGATCCTGCGCGTCGACCCGGTGACCGGCGCCGGCTGCACGATCGCCACCGGGGTGCCCTTCGTCTCCGCCGTCGCGTTCGGTGACGGTCCCGGCTGGGACCCGGAGGTCCTCTACACCACCGGATTCGACGGCTCCGTCCACGCCGTGCGTCCGGTTCGCGGTTCCGGGGAGGCGTCGTGACGCAGTCGTCGCCGGATGCGGTCCGGCTCACCGCCTGGGTGCACGGGTATGTCCAAGGTGTGGGATTCCGCTGGTGGACGCGCTCGCGCGCCCTCGAACTCGGTGTCGTCGGTCACGCCACCAACCATCCCGACGGACGCGTGCTCGTCATCGCCGAGGGGCCCCGCGACGCCCTCGAACGCCTGCTCGCCGCGCTGCGCTCGGGGGAGACCCCGGGCACGGTGCGGCTGGTGGTGGAGAGCTGGGAGCCGGCGCGCGGCGACCTGACCGGCTTCGTCGAGCGGTGACGGCCCGCCGGTAAGGTTCTCGCACATGTATTTGAAGGGTCTGACGCTCAAGGGCTTCAAGTCTTTCGCGTCCGCGACGACTCTGCGGTTCGAACCTGGCATCACGTGTGTCGTGGGGCCGAACGGCTCCGGCAAGTCCAACGTCGTCGACGCCCTCACCTGGGTGATGGGCGAGCAGGGCGCCAAGGCGCTGCGCGGCGGCAAGATGCAGGACGTCATCTTCGCCGGCACCGCCGGCCGGCAACCCCTGGGCCGGGCCGAGGTCACCCTCACCATCGACAACTCGGACGGCGCACTGCCCATCGAGTACTCCGAGGTGTCCATCACCCGGCGGATGTTCCGCGACGGCGCGGGGGAATACGAGATCAACGGGAACTCGTGCCGGTTGATGGACGTGCAGGAACTGCTGTCCGACTCCGGCATCGGCCGGGAGATGCACGTCATCGTCGGTCAGGGCCGCCTGTCCGCCATCCTCGAGTCCCGGCCGGAGGACCGCCGTGCCTTCATCGAGGAGGCGGCCGGAGTCCTCAAGCATCGCAAACGCAAGGAGAAGGCGGTCCGCAAGCTCGACGCGATGCAGGCCAACCTCGCCCGCCTGACCGACCTCACCGCCGAGCTGCGCCGCCAGCTCAAACCGCTCGGCCGTCAAGCCGAGGTGGCGCGCCGCGCCCAGACCATCCAGGCCGACCTGCGCGACGCCCGCCTGCGGCTCGCCGCCGACGATCTCGTGACCCGGCGCGCCGAATTCGCCGATCAGGACGAGCAGGAACGCGTCCTGCGCGAACGACTCGACCACGTCGCCGCCGAACTGGACGACGCCGGCGCCGAACTCGCGCGCCACGAGGAGGCGGTCGCTCGGCTCACCCCCGGCGCCGAGGCCGCGTCGCAGACCTGGTTCCGCCTGTCCGCGCTCGCCGAACGCCTCGGTGCCACCGTGCGCATCGCCCAGGAACGCGCCCGCCACCTCGACACCGCCCCGGCAACCCGCGACGGCCAGGACCCGGACGAGATGGAGGCTCGCGCCGACCGGATCGCCCAAGAGGAGGCCGAACTCCTCGAAGCCGTCGAGATCGCCCACGGCACCCTCGAAGCCGCAAAGGAGCAGCTCGCCGTCCAGGAGGAGGCCGCCGCGGCCGCCGAGCGGGCGCACCTGGCGGCCGTGCGGGCCGTCGCCGACCGGCGGGAGGGACTCGCCCGCCTGGCCGGCCAGGTCGAGACCGTGCGCACGCGTGCCGAGTCCATCGACGCCGAGGTCACCCGGCTGACCGTCGCCATCGAGGAGGCCCGGCTGCGGGGTGTCGCCGCCCAGGCCGAGTTCGAGACGGCCCAGGCCCGCATCGACGACCTCGACGCCGGCGAGATCGACGCCGACGCCCAGCACGAACGCGCCCTCGAGGCGCTGCGGCTCGCCGACGCGCGGGTGAAGGAACTGCAGGACGCCGAGCGCGCGGCCGGCAAGGAGGTCGCCTCCCTCGGGGCGCGCATCGAAGCACTGTCGATGGGCCTCGAACGCAAGGACGGCGCCGCCTGGCTCCTCGAGCACCGCCCCGACCTCGGACTGGCGGGACCCCTCGCGGAACGCGTCCGCATCGAGGCCGGATACGAGGTCGCCGTCGCAGCGGCGATGGGCCCGGCCGCCGATGCGCTCGCCGCGGACTCCGTCCCGGCGGCCGCCGCGGCCGTCGCCGCGCTGGTGGACGCCGACCAGGGCCGGGTCGCGTTCGTCGCCGGCGGCATCACCGCGCCGGCCGCGCCGGCCGAGCCGGCAGGACTGCCGGACGGGACGCGCTGGGTGCGGGACGTGATCGACTGCCCCCCGGAACTGCGCGGCGGACTCGACGCGCTGCTGGCGCGCACCGTCGTCGTGGACGACCTGCCCTCCGCGCTCGAACTGTGCCACGTGCGCCCCGACCTGCGGGCCGTGACCCGCAGCGGTGATCTCGCGGGCTCCGGCTGGGTCGTCGGCGGATCCGGGCGTGCCCCGAGCACGCTCGAGGTGCAGGCCGCGATCGACGCGTCCCGCACCGGCCTCGACCGTGCGGTGCGGCGTTCCGAGGAGCTCTCGGCGGCACTCGCCGGCGCCCTGGCCGAGCAGGCGGCGCGTGCCGAGGTGGCCGAACAGACCCTCGCCGCCCTCAACGAATCCGACGCCGCGATGTCCGCGGTGTACGAGCAACTCGGCCGGCTCGGGCAGGCCGCGCGCGCCGCCCACGCCGAGTCCGAGCGGCTCGCCGCGCAGCGCACCCGCGCCGAGACGGAACGGGACACGGCCCGCCGTGAGGTCGTCGAACTCGAGGAGCGGCTGCGGCTGGCCGAACAGGAGCAGAGCGACGACGGCGCCGACCCGGGCACGGACGCGACGGCCGTCGACCGGGAGGTTGCCGCGGCCGCCCTCGCCGAGGTCCGCGCGGTGGAGATGGAGGCGAGGCTTGCGGCCCGCACCGCGGAGGAACGCGCCCAGGCGTTGCGTGGCAAGGCGGACTCGCTGCGCCGCGCCGCCCAGGCCGAACGGGAGGCGCGGGCGCGGGCGGAGCGGGCGCAGCGGGCCCGCAAGCAGGCCGCGACCGTCGCCGCGGCGGTGGCCGAGTCCGGGGCCCGGGTCGCCGCCCACCTGAACGAGGTGATCGCCGCCGCATCGGACCACCGCGACGAGCTGACCCGTCAGCGCGCCGAGCGCGCCGAACAACTCGACCGGGTCAAGGAACGGGTACGCGACCTCGGTGCGCAACGGGAGCAGCTCACCGACGCCGTGCACCGGGACGAGGTCGCCCGCGCGCAGGCGGCACTGAGGATCGAACAGCTCGAGCAGGCCGTCGTCGAGCAGTTCGCCGTTGCGCCCGACGACCTGGTCGCCGAGTACGGCCCCGACGTGCCGCTGCCGCCCAGCGAACTCGAGCTGGCCGAGTACGAGCAGGCGCGCGAGCGCGGCGAGCAGGTCGTCGCGCCGCAGCCGCTGCCGTACGACCGTGCCACCCAGGAGCGGCGCGCCAAGCGCGCGGAGAAGGACCTGACGACCCTCGGCAAGGTCAACCCGTTGGCCCTCGAGGAGTTCGCCGCCCTCGAGGAGCGGTACAACTTTCTCGCCACGCAGCTCGAGGACGTCAAGAACGCCCGCAAGGACCTGCTCGGCGTGGTCGCCGACGTCGACGCCCGCATCCTGCAGGTGTTCACCGAGGCGTATGCGGACGTCGAGCGCGAGTTCGAGCAGGTCTTCGCCAAGCTCTTCCCCGGCGGCGAAGGCCGCCTCGTGCTGACGGATCCGTCGGACATGCTCACCACCGGGATCGAGGTGGAGGCCCGGCCACCGGGCAAGAAGGTCAAGCGCCTGTCGCTGCTCTCCGGAGGCGAGAAGTCGCTGACTGCGGTGGCGATGCTCGTGGCGATCTTCCGGGCCCGGCCCTCGCCGTTCTACGTGATGGACGAGGTGGAGGCCGCCCTCGACGATACGAACCTGCGCCGGCTGATCGGATTGTTCGAGCAACTGCGGGAGAAGTCCCAGCTCATCGTCATCACCCACCAGAAGCCGACGATGGAGATCGCCGACGCCCTGTACGGAGTCAGCATGCGCGGTGACGGCATCACCCGCGTCATCTCCCAGCGGATGCGCGGTCAGGATCTTTCTCGCCCAGAGCTGAACGCCTCCGCCGCGCCTGACAGTATGGGGGCGTGAGTACCGGAGCCTGGATAGCCATCGCGGCGGCGCTTGCCGTCCTCCTCGTCGCGCTCGTCGTCGGCTTGACGCTGTACCGGAGACGGCAGGTGTCGCTGACGGCGCGGCAGACGCCGCAGCTCGAAACCACCGAGCAGAAGGACCGATCCGGCGGCTACAAGGCCGCGGGCGGATTCAGCTTCAGTCAGGGTGCGACCGCGACGGCGCCCCCACAGCCGGTCGAGCGGCCGGCCCCGGCACCTCCGGTGGTCCCGGAACCGCCGGCGTCCCCCAAACCGCCGGTTGCGCCGGAATCGACGGTGATGCCGGAACCGAAGGTCGTACCGCTCCCGGAGGAGGTGTCGGAAGCTCCGGCGCCGTCGGTCGAACCCGCGCAGGCTCCCGAAGCCGGCGCCGCGCCCACCGTCGAACCGACTCCCCGGGTCGAGCCCGTGCCGGGCGTCGAGCCGCAGACCGCGCCGGCACCGTCCGAGGTCGTCCCGCCGGTCGAGGAGGCCGCACCGGTCGAGGAGGCCGCGCCGGCGCCCGCCGCCGAACCCGAGGTGGTCGCCCCGCCGGCCGCCGAACCCGAGGTGGTCGCCCCGCCGACCGTCGAACCCGAGGTCGCGCCGGTCCCGCAGGTGCCCCCGATCGAGGAGATCGCCCCGACCGAGGGCCGGCTCGACCGTCTGCGGGGTCGTCTCGCCCGGTCGCAGTCGGCCGTCGGCAAGAGCCTGCTCGGTCTGCTCGGCGGTGGCGACCTCGACGAGGACTCGTGGGAGGAGATCGAGGACACCCTGCTGATCGCCGACCTCGGCGCCGCGACCACCACGCAGATCGTCGAGCGGCTGCGCGTGCAGATGGCCGCCCGCAGCGTGCGCACCGAGGCCGAGGCCAGAGCCGTCCTGCGGGACGTGCTGGTCGAGGCGCTGCACCCGGAGCTGGATCGGTCGATCCGGGCCCTGCCGCACCAGGATCACCCGGCGGTGCTGCTGGTCGTCGGGGTCAACGGCACCGGGAAGACCACCACCACCGGCAAGCTCGCCCGGGTCCTCGTCGCCGACGGCCGCCGCGTCCTGCTGGGCGCCGCCGACACCTTCCGCGCGGCCGCCGCCGACCAGTTGCAGACGTGGGCCGAGCGGGTCGGGGCCGAGGTCGTGCGCGGCAAGGAAGGGGCCGACCCGGCCGCAATCGCCTTCGACGCCGTCGCCCGGGGCACCGATCAGGGCGTGGACGCCGTGCTCGTCGACACCGCCGGCCGCCTGCACACCAAGACCGGTCTGATGGACGAGCTCGGCAAGGTCAAGAGGGTCGTGGAGAAGAAGGCCGCGGTCGACGAGGTCCTGCTGGTGCTCGACGCGACGATCGGGCAGAACGGCCTGATGCAGGCACGCGTGTTCGCCGAGGTCGTCGACATCACCGGTGTGGTGTTGACCAAGCTGGACGGCACCGCCAAGGGCGGAATCGTGTTCCAGGTTCAGCACGAACTCGGGGTCCCGGTGAAGCTCGTGGGACTCGGGGAGGGCGCGGACGATCTCGCGCCGTTCGAGCCGGGTGCGTTCGTCGACGCCCTGCTGGGCTGACGCTCCCGCCCCTCACCGCCACCTCGCGACCGAAACCGGCCACCCGGCCTCCGACCGGGTGGCCGGTTTTTGTCACGGAAAGATAACAAATTGTCACTCGGTTCCCATCCGCCACTCGGGTTCGGTAGAAACAGGTGCCGGACGGATCCCGCGGGCGCGGGTGGCGACGGGGAAGCAGCGACGAGAAGCTCCTGCGGGAGTTCGCCGCGCTGGCCACCCGGTCCCGCCGGATCCGTTCGGCCCGAGTTCCGCGTCGATCCGCAGTCGTTCGTTCCCGCGAGCACTCCCACGACACTCGTCGGCCGGTCCACGGCGTCCGCCGGCGCGCACGACGAAACAGGAACGAAACACATGTCCGATTTGCGTTCACTGCGCTGAAACAGCGCGGCGCTCCCACCGAAACATCACCACAGCATTCTTCTCTCGACGACGCGCTGACCGGCGCGGCCAACAGGGAGGTTGCAAGTGGAGGAAGTGGTGAACACCGGCGACGCGGCATGGATGCTGATATCGGCGTCCCTGGTGCTGTTGATGACGCCCGGTCTGGCGTTCTTCTACGGTGGCATGTCGCGCACGAAGGCCGTCCTGAACATGATGATGATGTCCTTCGGGGCGATGGCGGTCATCGCGGTGATCTACGTCCTGTGGGGCTGGTCGATGTCCTACGGCACCGAGGACATCGGGGGCATCTTCGCCAACCCCTTCCAGATGTTCGGTCTGCAGGGCGCCATCTACGACGACGCCGGTGAGTTCCTGCCCGGTCTCGGCGACTATCCGCAGATCATCGACATCGGCTTCCAGGTCACGTTCGCGGTCGTCACCACCGCCCTGATCAGCGGTGCCCTGGCCGAGCGCGTGAAGTTCGGCACCTGGATGGTCTTCGCCGGCGTCTGGGTCACCGTCGCGTACTTCCCCCTCGCCCACATGGTGTGGGGCGGTGGCCTGCTCTCCGGCTCCGCGGACAGCATCGCCGCCAAGATCTTCGGCACCTCCGACGACGGTGAAGGCGGGCTCGTCGCGACCGTCGCGCCCATCGACTTCGCCGGTGGCACCGTCGTGCACATCAACGCCGGCATCGCCGCGTTCGTCCTGGCGCTGATCATCGGCAAGCGCACCGGGTTCGGCCGCACCGCCTTCCGTCCGCACAACCTGCCGTTCGTCATGCTCGGCGCGGCACTGCTGTGGTTCGGGTGGTTCGGGTTCAACGCCGGTTCCGCGTTCGCCGCCGACGGTGTGGCCGGCCTGGCCTGGGTCAACACCACCACGGCCGCCGCCGCCGCGATCCTCGGCTGGCTGCTCGCCGAACGCATCCGCGACGGCAAGGGCACCAGCCTGGGTGCCGCCTCGGGTGCGGTCGCCGGCCTGGTCGCCATCACCCCGGCCGCCGGTGCGCTCAGCCCGGTGGGGTCCATCGTGCTCGGAGCGACCGCCGGCGTCCTGTCCGCCCTGGCGGTCGGCCTGAAGTACCGGTTCGGGTACGACGACTCGCTCGACGTCGTCGGTGTGCACCTCGTCGCGGGCCTGTGGGGCACCGTCGCGATCGGTTTCCTCGGCACCGAGACGGGCCTGTTCTACGGCGGCGACTACAAGCAGCTCGTGATCCAGATCGTCATCGCAGTATTTGCCCTGGTCTACACCGGCATCGTCACCGCGATCGTCGCCTTCGCGCTCAAGCCGCTCGGCTGGCGGGTGTCGGAGGAGGAAGAGGCACGCGGCATCGACGAGGCCGAGCATGCGGAGTCGGCATACGACTTCGCGGCCGCCCTCAAGTGATAAGAAGACAGCAGGGCACTGGAGACTGGGAAGGGATGAGGATATGAAGCTGATCACGGCAATTGTCAAGCCGTTCACCCTCGAGGACGTCAAGGCAGGCCTCGAGCAGGCGGGTGTGCTCGGCATGACCGTCAGCGAGGTGCAGGGATACGGTCGCCAGAAGGGCCACACCGAGGTCTACCGCGGAGCCGAGTACTCCGTCGACTTCGTCCCCAAGGTCCGCGTCGAGGTCGTCGTCGACGACGCCACCGTCGACAAGGTCGTCGAGACCATCGTCGAGGCATCCCGCACCGGCAAGATCGGCGACGGCAAGGTATGGGTCACCCCGGTCGAAACGGTGGTCCGGGTGCGCACCGGCGAACGAGGTACCGATGCACTCTGACCCCAACGGGTCCGGAACTCGCGGCCCTGGTCCCGCTGCCTCCGCAGCGGGATCGGGGCCGCCGGTGTCTGCGGGGCCGTCCGGAACCGGCACCGCCGCCACCGACCTCGCCCTGGCCCGAACCCAGCTGCTCTCCGGTGGTGTCCGTCATCGCCGGCTCGACGCCCCGGCCCTGCGCCACGCCCTCGTCGACCTCCACGACTTCTGGCTCGTCACCAAGGGCGCCGAACTCGGCATCCAACCCGACTGCGGCTTCGCCGTCGTCGCCGTCGGCGGCCTCGGCCGCCGCGAGATGCTGCCCTGCTCCGACCTGGACCTGGTCCTCCTGCACGACGACATGGATCCCGCGGTCGTGTCCCGGATCGCCGATCGGCTGTGGTACCCCCTCTGGGATGCCCACATCAAGCTCGACCACAGCGTCCGGACCGTCCCGCAGGCACTGCAGGTGGCCGCTTCCGACCTGACCGCCGCGCTCGGCATGCTCGAAGCTCGTCACATCGCCGGCGACCCCGAACTGAGCAACCTGCTGATCGGCGGCGTGCGGCGGCAGTGGCGCACCGGCATCCGCAGCCGGTTCGACGAACTCATCGCGCTGACCGAGGCCCGGTGGGAGCGCAGCGGGCAGATCGCGCACCGGGCCGAACCCGACCTCAAGAGCGGCCGCGGCGGGCTGCGGGACGTGCAACTGCTCAACGCCCTGTCCGTCGCGCAGCTCACCGACGGCATGCCGGGCCTCGGACCCGACGTTCCCGGCGGCGGGCTCGCGGCCGCGCACCGCCGCCTGCTCGACGTGCGCACCGAGCTGCACCGCGTCGCCGGCCGGCCCCGGGACCAGCTCCGCGCCCAGGACGCGGACGAGATCGGCGCCGCCCTGCGTATCGGCGACCGGTTCGACCTGGCACGCGTGCTCACCGAGGCCGCGCGGACCGTGAGCTACTCGGTGGAGGTCGGGGTACGCACGGCCGGGAACGCGCTGCCCCGCAAGGGCCTGTCCCGGTTGCGGCGCGTCCCCGTCCGCCGTCCCCTCGACGAGGGCGTCGTGGAACACGGTGGGGAGGTGGCACTGGCCCGCGACGCGAATCCCCGCAAGGACCCCGGTCTGATCACGCGGGTCGCGGCGGCGGCGGCGCAGCACGACCTCCCGATCTCCGCGTCCACTCTCGGCCGGCTGGCCGACAACGCCCCGGAACTGCGCGAACCGTGGCCG
Organism: Rhodococcus indonesiensis; assembly: GCF_047782815.1. NCBI lineage: Bacteria > Bacillati > Actinomycetota > Actinomycetes > Mycobacteriales > Nocardiaceae > Rhodococcus > Rhodococcus indonesiensis. Next base: position 2,219,513 of record NZ_CP180630.1, read on the forward strand.
CGCACCGCACTGAACGACCTGCTCGTGCTGCTCGGTTCGGGCACCCGCGCGATCGACCCCATCGAGGCGCTCGACCGGACGGGACTGTGGGGCCGGTTGCTGCCCGAGTGGGGAGCGGTGCGGGATCTGCCCCCGCGCGACGCCGTGCACATCTGGACGGTGGACCGGCACCTGGTGGAGACCGCGGTGCAGGCCGGCGGCCTGACCACCCGCGTCGCGCGCCCCGATCTGCTGGTGCTCGGGGCGTTGCTGCACGACATCGGCAAGGGCCGCGGCGGCGACCACAGCGTCGTCGGAGCCGAGCTCGCCACGCGGATCGGACGCCGGATGGGGCTGTGGCCCTCCGACGTCGCCGTGCTGTCCGCGATGGTCCGTCACCATCTGCTGCTTCCGCAGACCGCGACCCGCCGCGATCTCGACGATCCCGCCACGGTGGAGTCCGTCGTCGAGGCCATCGACGGCGACCCGGTGCTGCTCGAGCTGCTGCACGCCCTCGCCGAGGCGGACTCGCTCGCGACGGGGCCGGGCGTATGGGGCGACTGGAAGGCGGCGCTCATCCGGGAACTGGTCCGGCGCTGCCGGCTGGTGATGGCGGGGGAGGAGCTGCCGCACCCCGACCCGATCGATCCGCAGCTCGCCGAGCGCGCGGAACAGGGCGGCACCCACGTCGACCTGCAACCCGGCGAGAACCCGCACGCCTACACCGTGACGGTCGTCGCGCCCGACGAGCCGGGTCTGCTGTCCGACGCCGCCGGAGTGCTGGCGCTGCACGGCCTGCGCGTGCTGTCCGCCTCGGTGGGCAGCCACGCCGGCAGCGCGGTCAACAGCTTCGCCGTCGCCCCGCTGTTCGGGTCGCCACCGGCGGCGGGCCTGCTGCGGCAGGAACTCGTCCGGGCCCGGTCCGGGGACCTGGATCTGCTCGCCGCACTCGACGCGAAGGAGCAGGCCGCCCGCGAGGCGCAGCTGCCCGAACGACCGGAGCGGGCCGTGCCGGGCACCTACGCGCAGGCACCTCCGCACCTGATCTGGATCGACGCTCCGGAGCAGGGGCAGGCGATCCTCGAACTGCGCGCCGAGGACCGGCTCGGCATGCTGTGCCGGCTCGCGGACGCGTTCGAACGGTGCGGTGCCGACGTGCGCTGGGCCCGGGTCGCCACCCTCGGACGCACCGTCGTGGACTCGTTCTGCATCGATTTCGCAGGCTCCGACACCCGGGAGAACCGGGAGCGGATCGAGCGGGCCGTGCTGGCCGTGGTGCCTGCGCCGGAACCGAAGAAACCCGAGGACAACGGCTGAGTGCGGGACGGGCGCTCGTGCACGTGCGAGAACTCGTGCCGCGAACGGCTACCCTGGAACGCAGAACTGTCCGCATCTTCGCCAGACCCAGGAGCGCATTCGGTGTTCGAATCCCTTTCCGACAGGTTGACCGGAGCCCTCAAGGACCTGCGCGGCAAGGGGCGCCTCTCCGACGCCGACATCGACGCGACCGCCCGGGAGATCCGCCTGGCGCTGCTCGAGGCCGACGTCGCACTGCCCGTGGTGCGCTCGTTCATCGCCAAGATCAAGGAACGCGCCAAGGGCGCCGAGGTGCACGGCGCGCTCAACCCCGCCCAGCAGGTCGTCAAGATCGTCAACGAGGAACTCGTCGGGATCCTCGGCGGTGAGACCCGCCGGCTGCAGTTCGCCAAGACCCCGCCCACGGTGATCATGCTCGCCGGTCTGCAGGGTTCCGGTAAGACCACCCTCGCCGGCAAGCTCGCCAAGTGGCTCAAGGACCAGGGGCATACCCCGCTGCTCGTCGCCTGTGACCTGCAGCGACCCGGTGCGGTCACCCAGCTGCAGATCGTCGGCGAGCGCGCCGGCGCGACGGTGTTCGCCCCGCACCCCGGCACCTCGATCGGCGGAGGCGAGAACCCGCTCGGCATCACCGCCGCCGACCCGGTGAACGTCGCCCGCGACGGCGTCGCGGAGGCCCGCGCCAAGCACTACGACGTCGTCGTCGTCGACACCGCCGGCCGCCTCGGCATCGACGAGGAGCTGATGGCCCAGGCCGCCGGCATCCGCGACGCCGTGCAGCCCGACGAGACGCTGTTCGTGCTCGATGCCATGATCGGCCAGGACGCCGTGAGCACCGCCGAGGCGTTCCGCGCCGGCGTGGGCTTCACCGGCGTGGTGCTCACCAAGCTCGACGGCGACGCCCGCGGCGGTGCCGCCCTCAGCGTCCGCGAGCTGACCGGCCAGCCGATCCTGTTCGCGTCGACCGGTGAGAAGCTCGAGGATTTCGACGTCTTCCACCCCGAGCGCATGGCCAGCCGCATCCTCGGCATGGGCGACGTGCTCACCCTCATCGAGCAGGCCGAGCAGGTCTTCGACGCGCAGCAGGCCGAGGCCACCGCCGCGAAGATCGGTTCCGGTGAGCTCACCCTCGAGGACTTCCTCGACCAGATGATGGCCGTGCGGAAGATGGGTCCGATCGCGAACCTGCTCGGCATGCTGCCGGGTGCGGGCCAGATGAAGGACGCTCTCGCGAACGTCGACGAGAAGCAGCTCGACCGCATCCAGGCGATCATCCGCGGCATGACCCCGGCGGAACGTGCCAACCCGAAGATCATCAACGCCTCCCGGCGGCTGCGCATCGCCAACGGCTCCGGCGTCAAGGTCTCCGACGTCAACCAGCTCGTCGACCGGTTCTTCGAAGCCCGTAAGATGATGGCCGCGATGGCCGGGCGGATGGGAATGCCCGGATCCCGCAAGCCGCAGCGCGCGAAGAAGGGCAAGAAGGGCAAGAAGGGCGGCCGCGGGCCGACCCCGCCGAAGATCAAGGGCGGGTTCCCCGGCGGCATGCCCGCCGGCATGCCCGGCATGGGGGGCATGCCCGCCGGGTTCCCGGATCTGTCGAAGATGCCGAAGGGCCTCGACGAGCTGCCGCCCGGTCTCGAGAACTTCGACCTCTCGCAGCTGAAGTTGCCGAAGAAGTAGACCGCCGTGGCGTTCACCCTGCGCGGACGGTCCCTGCCGGACGGCGAACCGATCGAGCTGTGGATCGACGACGACGGCACGTTCGCCGCCGAGCCGATCCCCGGGGCCGAACTGCTCGCCGCCGACGGCTGGATCCTGCCCGGTCTCGTCGACGCCCACTGCCACGTCGGGATCCGCTTCGGTGGCGGCGCGGAGGACGCGGACGGACTGGTCGCGCAGGCCGTCACCGAACGTGACGCCGGGGTGCTGTTGCTGCGCGACGCGGGATCGCCGGTCGACACCCGGCATCTCGACGAGCGGGCCGACCTGCCGCGGATCGTGCGCGCGGGACGGCACATCGCCGCGCCCAAGCGCTACATCCGCGGCCTGCCCGTCGACCTCGAAGACGAATCGCAACTGCCGGCCGAAGTGGTACGGCAGGCCCGTGCCGGTGACGGCTGGGTCAAACTCGTCGGCGACTGGATCGACCGCGACACCGGCGATCTCGCCCCGCTGTGGTCGGACGAGATCCTCGTCGAGGCGATCGCCGCGGCCCACCGGGAGGGGGCGCGCGTGACCGCGCACGTGTTCGGGGAGGACGCACTGCCCGGCCTGCTCGCCGCCGGGATCGACTGTGTCGAACACGGCACGGGACTGACCGACGACACCATCGCCGCCATGGCCGCGCAGGGCACCGCCCTCGTGCCGACGCTGGTCAACATCGACAACTTCCCGGAGATCGCCGACTCGGTCACCCGCTTCCCGGTCTATGCGGCGCACATGCGGGACCTGCACGCCCGCGTCGCGGACACCGTCGCCGCCGCCCGCGACGCCGGAATCCCGATCTACGCCGGCACTGACGCCGGCGGCTCGGTGCGGCACGGTCGCATCGCCGACGAGGTCGCCGCCCTCGGGAAGGCGGGGCTGACCCCGACCGAGGCGCTCGGCGCCGCCAGCTGGGCGGCCCGCACCTGGCTGGGGTACCCGAGCCTCCAGCCGGGCACGTCGGCGGACCTCACGGTGTACGCACAGGACCCGCGCAGCGGCCCGGACGTGCTGGCCCGGCCCGATCTGGTGATGCTCCGGGGTGCCGTCGTCACCCGTCGTGCCGCCTGCGCATGACCGCCCCCGAACCACCCGACCCGGACACCGCTGCGGCTCCCGCACGGCCCGCCCCGTCCCAGCCCGCGCACCGGTGGGGCATTCCCGCCGCGCTGGTGGTGCTGGCCGTCAACCTCGTCGGGTTCACGCTGGGACCGGTCCTGGCCGGGGAGGGCTTCGTCGCCGAGACGTACGTGCTCGCCATCATGGCCCCCACCCTGCTCGCCGGAGCGGCGGCCCTCGCGTTCAGCGTGTGGCGTGGGTGCGGGCCCGTCGCCGACTTCGGACTGCCGCGGTCGTGGCCCGAGTTCCGCGACCAGCTCGGGATCGGCCTGCTCGGCGGGGGGATCGCGCTGCTCGGCGCGTTGATCCTGGCAGCGATCCTCGTCGTCGCCTTGGGAATCGACGCGGCCGATTCCCCGTTCACGGCGCTGGTCGGGTTGCCCGTGGGATGGAAACTGCTGCTCGTGGCCTGGGTGTGGTTCGGCGCTCCCCTCGGCGAGGAACTGATGTTCCGCGGCATGCTGTGGGGGGCGCTCGAACGCCGGCCCGACCGGTGGTGGGGACGCCCGATCGGCGTCCTGACGATCACCACGGTCGTGTTCGCCATGTGGCATCAGGAATTGTGGCGGCTGCCGGTGCTGCTGTGGGGCGGCGCGGCGATGGGGTTCGCGCGGCTGCGCGGCCGGTCGGTGTTCTCGTCCTGGGTGGCGCATTCGCTCAACAACACCCTGCCCGCGTTGGGCCTGCTGCTGCTGCTCTGACCTGTCGTTTTCGTCCCACCGGGCGGATCTGGCAGAATGGTCCGCTGTCGTCGTATCCGGTTACGTACCGCGCGGCGGTCACAGGATAGAGGCAAAACCGGGCGTGCCAGAAGGGCACGTCGTCCGAATTGCACGTGACAGGCGTATTTCGCATGCGCCGAAGGAGATTCGCAGCAGTGGCTGTCAAGATCAAGCTCACCCGTCTCGGCAAGATCCGCAACCCGCAGTACCGCATCGTGGTTGCCGACTCGCGCACCCGCCGCAACGGCCGCGCCATCGAGACCATCGGCAAGTACCACCCGAAGGAAGAGCCCTCGCTGATCGAGATCGACTCGGAGCGGGCGCAGTACTGGCTCGGCGTCGGTGCGCAGCCGACCGAGCCGGTCGAGAACCTCCTCAAGATCACCGGCGACTGGCAGAAGTTCAAGGGCCTGCCCGGCACCGAGGGCACCCTGCGCAAGGCCGAGCCCAAGCCGTCCAAGCTTGAGCTGTTCCAGGCTGCCCTCGCGCAGGCCGAGAACGAGCCGGCTGCCGAGGCCATCACGCCCAAGAAGAAGAAGGCCGCCAAGGAAGACGCCGCGGAGGAGTCCTCCGAGTCCACCGAGGCTGCCGAGTAATGAGCGCCGTTGTCGCCGATGCCGTCGAGCATCTCGTCCGTGGGATCGTCGCCAACCCCGACGACGTGCGCGTCGAGCTGATCACGGGCCGTCGGGGGCGCACCGTCGAGGTGCACGTGCACCCCGACGATCTCGGCAAGGTCATCGGTCGCGGTGGCCGCACCGCGACCGCCCTGCGGACCCTCGTCTCCGGCATCGGAGGCCGCGGGATCCGCGTCGACGTCGTCGACACCGACCAGTAGGCGCACCGCGGTGGAGCTCGTGGTGGGCCGTGTCGCCAAGTCGCACGGCATCAAGGGTGAGGTGGTCGTCGAGGTTCGCACCGACGAACCCGAGGAGCGCTTCGCCGTCGGCGCGGTGCTGCACGGCCGCAAGCCCCGCGAGCAGACCCTGCAGACGTACACGGTGGAAGCCGCCCGGGAACACTCCGGGCGGCTTCTGCTGCGCCTGCGGGGCGTCACCGACCGCAGCGTCGCCGACGCCCTGCGCGGCACCCTGTTCGTCGTCGACAGCGCCGATCTGCCGCCGTCCGACGATCCGGACGAGTTCTACGACCACGAACTCGAGGGGCTGTCCGTACGCATCGTCGCGGGCCGGCCCGACGCCGGCACCGAGATCGGCACCGTCCGCGAGGTGCTGCACACCGCCGCCGGCGAACTGCTCTCCGTCCGGCCGGCCGGCGACGAACAGCGCGAACTGCTGATCCCGTTCGTCACCGCGATCGTCCCGACGGTCTCGCTCGCGGACGGTGTCATCGAGATCGATCCACCCGAGGGTCTGCTCGACCCCGACTTCGGCTCGGAGACATAACCTCCCGTGCGTTTCGACGTCGTCACCATCTTCCCCGAATACCTCGAGCCGCTGCGTGTCGCGCTGCTCGGCAAGGCCATCGACAAGGGGCTCGTCTCCGTCGGGATCCACAATCTGCGGGACTGGACCCACGACGTGCACAAGGCCGTCGACGACGCGCCGTACGGCGGGGGACCGGGCATGGTCATGAAACCCACGGTGTGGGGGCCCGCCCTCGACGACGTGCTCGCCGGACCCGACGGTGAACCCGACCCGGACGTGCTGCTCGTCGTCCCCACCCCGGCCGGTGTGCCGTTCGACCAGGCCACCGCGCAGCGCTGGGCCGGCGAGAAGCGCATCGTGTTCGCCTGCGGCCGCTACGAAGGCATCGACCAGCGCGTCTTCGACGACGCCGCGCGCCGGGTACGCGTCGAAGAGGTCAGCATCGGCGACTACGTCCTCATCGGCGGCGAGGTCGCCGTCCTCGTCATGACCGAGGCCGTCGTGCGGCTGCTGCCGGGCGTCCTCGGCAATCAGCAGTCCCACCAGGAGGACTCGTTCTCCGACGGTCTGCTCGAGGGCCCCAGCTACACCCGCCCCGTCAGCTGGCGCGGCCTCGACGTGCCGCCGGTACTGCTGTCCGGGGACCACGCCAAGGTGGCTGCGTGGCGCCGGGAACAGGCGCTCGAACGCACCCGCGAACGCCGACCCGACCTGCTCGCCGACTGACCGACCGCGCTCAGTGCGTCCCGGCGCTGCCGAACACCGTGCGGACCACCTCGGTGACCGTCTCCCGCGCGTGCTGCGCGCTCGCATCCCCGGTCACGTCGAACAGCGCCGTGTCCGGCAGATCGGTCCACCGGTCGTCGTCCACGTCGTAGTGCACGAGTTCGCGGGAGAGCACCACCAGCACGTACCGCTCGTCCTCCCCGACGAACCCCGTGGACAGATGGATCCAGCGCCCGTCCAGGCAGCACATCCAGCCCTGCTTGACGCCGAGCCCGGTGGTGTCGCTCAGCCCGTCCGGCAACCCGAATCGCTGGTCGTACCCGTCGGCGCCGACGGGACCGGCGGCACGCAGGTGCCCCACGATCGTCGCGCGGCCCCACTCGTCCAGCCCGCCCGTGCCGTCGAGCAGATCCGCGTACCAGGTGAGCAGGTCCGACGCGGTGGTGACGGTGTTCCACCACAGCCCGTCCGCCGGCGCGACGGTACCGGTGAGCGCGTGCCGGGCGGCGGTGCGCTCGACGATCTCCGAGTCGCCGTGCCGGAACCACAGGTCGTTCGCCGCCGAGTCGTCCGACGACTCGAGCATCGCGGCGATCCGGTCGTAGTCGCTGCCGCCGAGCGGCAATTCGCCCGTCGCCGCCCGGTACAGCAGGTCGTCGGCGATGAACAGCTTGGCCACCGACGCGGTCTCGACGGGTGCGTCGACGCCACCGACGACCCGGAGCCCGGTCCGCCGGTCGAGCGCGGCGATCGTGACGTCCGCGCCGCGACCGGCCGCGGTCGCCGCCGCCGCCGTCATCCGGTCGGCCAGCGACCCGGGTGGTTCGAGCGGACCGGGGGACTCGACGGCGGCGGACGGCAGAGCGACCGGCGACACGACCGGTTCCGGACCGCACGCCCCCACCGTCGCTGCCGTCAGCAACGACAGCGCCAGCATCGCCCAGCGTCCGCCGCGCACCCGGGACATGCCTACCCTCCTGCGCTCGATTGTCCGACGTACTCGTCCCACCGTCGAGGAGACGGGCACACCCGTCCGCGTCACCGAGGGCGGAGGAAGGATAGCGGTAGGGTCGACCGCTGTGACGACCGCTCTCAAGACCGTGAATCAGCGCATCGCCGAGGAACTCGACGTCCGGGAAGGTCAGGTCGCTGCGGCGGTCGACCTGCTCGACGGCGGCGCGACGGTGCCGTTCATCGCCCGCTACCGCAAGGAGGTCACCGGCGGGCTCGACGACGCCCAGCTCCGGCAACTCGAGGAACGCCTGCGATACCTGCGTGAACTCGACGAGCGCCGCACGGCGGTGCTCGAGTCCGTCGAATCCCAGGGCAAGCTCGACGACGGGCTGCGCACGCAGATCCTGCTCGCCGACACCAAGGCCCGGCTCGAGGACATCTACCTGCCGTTCAAGCCGAAGCGCCGTACCAAGGCGCAGATCGCGCGGGAGGCCGGCCACGAGCCCGTCGCCGACGCCCTCCTCGGCGACCCCGCCACCGATCCCGCGCAGTACAGCGCCGAACAGCTCGACGGCGCCCGCGCCATCCTCGTCGAACGCTTCGCCGAGGACGCCGACCTGGTGGGCGAGCTGCGCGAGGCGATGTGGACCCGCGGCCAGCTGAAGTCCACCGTCCGTCCCGGAAAGGAAACCGAGGGCGCCAAGTTCGCCGACTACTTCGAGTTCTCCGAGCCCTTCCCCGACCTGCCCTCGCATCGCATCCTGGCGGCGCTGCGCGGCGAGAAGGAGGAGGTGCTGAGCCTGTCGCTCGAACCGGACTCCGAGGAACCCGAGCCCGGGCAGCGCACTTATTACGAAGGCCGCATCGCCGCCCGCTTCGGCATCGCCGACGAGGGCCGGGCCGCCGACAAGTGGCTGCTCGACACCGTCCGCTGGGCGTGGCGCACCAAACTGCTCGTCTCCCTCGCCCTCGACATCCGCATGCGGCTGCGGCAGTCCGCCGAGAAGGACGCCGTCGACGTGTTCGCCGCGAACCTGCGCGACCTGCTGCTCGCCGCCCCCGCCGGCACCCGGCCGACGATGGGACTCGACCCCGGCTTCCGCACCGGCACCAAGGTCGCCGTCGTCGACACCACCGGCAAGGTCGTCGCGCACGACACGATCTACCCGCACCAGCCGCACAACAAGCGGGACCAGGCCCTGGCCACCCTGGCACGGCTCGTCGCGCAGCACGGTGTGGAACTGATCGCGATCGGCAACGGCACCGCCTCCCGCGAGACCGATGCCCTCGCCACCGAACTGATCGCGAAATCCGGCGCCACGAACCTCACCAAGATCGTGGTGTCCGAGGCCGGCGCGTCCGTGTACTCGGCGTCGGCGTACGCGTCGAAGGAACTGCCGGACCTCGACGTGTCGATCCGCGGTGCCGTGTCCATCGCCCGGCGCCTGCAGGACCCGCTCGCCGAGCTCGTCAAGATCGACCCCAAGTCCATCGGTGTCGGCCAGTACCAGCACGACGTGTCCGAGACGCTGCTCGCCCGCTCCCTCGGCACGGTCGTCGAGGACGCGGTCAACGCCGTCGGCGTGGACGTCAACACCGCATCGATCCCACTCCTGGCCCGGGTGTCGGGTATCGCGTCGTCCCTCGCCGAGAGCATCGTCGCGCACCGCGACGGGAACGGACCGTTCCGCAGCCGCAGGGACCTCACCGCGGTGCCGCGCCTCGGCCCGAAGGCGTTCGAGCAGTGTGCCGGCTTCCTTCGCATCCCGAACGGCGACGATCCGCTCGACGCGTCGAGTGTGCACCCGGAGGCGTATCCGGTCGTGCGGCGCATCGTCGAACGCACCGGCAGCGACGTGCGCGAACTGGTCGGCAATACCGCGGTGCTGCGGCGCCTGCGCCCGGAGGAATTCGTCGACGACCGCTTCGGCCTGCCCACGGTCACCGACATCATCGCCGAACTCGAGAAGCCGGGCCGCGACCCGCGCCCGGAGTTCAAGACCGCGACGTTCGCCGCCGGCGTCGAGAAGGTCGCCGACCTGAAACCCGGCATGGTGCTCGAGGGCGTGGTCACCAACGTCGCGGCGTTCGGCGCGTTCGTCGACGTCGGGGTGCACCAGGACGGTCTCGTGCACGTGTCCGCGATGTCCCGCAGCTTCGTCAAGGATCCGCGCGACGTCGTCAAGTCCGGCGAGGTGGTCAAGGTCAAGGTGCTCGACGTGGACGTGCCGCGGCAGCGGATCGGCCTGACGCTGCGCCTCGACGACGAGATCCCGGCCTCCGGGGCCCCGTCCGGCGACGACTCGCGCGGTCCGCAGGACCGGGGCGGACGTCGGCCGGGTGGCCGGCAGCAGGGCAGGCGTCAGGACGGACAGGGGCAGGGTGCTCGCCGCGGCGGCCGTCGCCAGGACGCCCCGCCGGCCGCCGGTTCGATGGCGGACGCGTTGCGGCGCGCCGGATTCGGCAAGTAGATGCCGTCCGGGCCGCGCCGACTACCGGCGCGGCCCGGTTCCTGACATCCTCGGGAGCATGCAGCCCACGGTGACGACCGGCCGCGCGCCGAAGGCCCCGCCCCGCCCCGCCGGCGGAGTCCCGAGGGCGATCGCGCCGTGACGGCCGTGACCGAGTGGCTGCAACGCGAGATCGTCGACCGCGGGCGCCTGCCCCTGCTGTTCTTCCTGCTCGGCTTCCTCCTCGCGTTCCTGTTCATCCGGTTCAGCGTCCGCATGATCCGCGCCCAGGTGCGCTGGTGGCCCGGCAATGTCACCCCCGGCGGCCACCACGTGCACCACGTGGTGTTCGGCGTCGTCACCATGGTGGTCGCGGGCGGATCCCTCATCGCCGTCTACGAGGACGGCACGCAGACCACCGGGGCGGCTCTGGCCGCGCTCTTCGGCATCGGCACCGCGCTCGTGCTCGACGAGTTCGCCCTGATCTTCTACCTCAACGACGTGTACTGGGAGCAGGAGGGTCGCGTCTCGGTCGATGCGGTCTTCGTCGCGATCGCCGTCACCGGCCTGGTGCTGCTCGGCCTGCAGCCCCTCGAATTCGCCGACGTCACCAATTTCCGGGAGGACCCGTCGTGGGTGACCCGCACCCTGATCGCCGTCTCCGCCCTCGGCAATCTGGCCCTCGCGGCGGTCGTGCTGGCCAAGGGCAAGATCTGGACGGGCCTGATCGGTCTGTTCGTCTTCCCTCTGCTGCTGGTCGGGGCGGTGCGCCTGTCGCGGCCCGGCGCACCCTGGGCCCGCTGGCGCTACACCGGCAAGACCCGCAAGATGCGCCGCGCGATCGAACGCGAGCGGCGCTACCGACGCCCGGTGATCCGGGCGAAGATCTTCGTGCAGGACCTCGTCGCAGGCAAACCCACGATGGACACCGTGCAGGGAGCCGTCCAGCACTCCCGCGTCGCCGCCGAAGTCGAACTGGCCCGCACCGTGCACGCCGCACCCCCGCCGATTTCCGCCACCCCGGCACCGTCTGGCACAATTGACGGGTTGCCCGGCTCGGGCACGCATACCTGACCTGGGTACGAACCAGTCGAGTACCGCCTTCCGGTGGATGCCGCTCGGTTCCTCTGCTCATGCGAACAAGCGAGGATGACAACCGATGAACACCCTGGACTTCCTGGACGCCAAGTCCCTGCGCGACGACATTCCGGACTTCCGTGCCGGCGACACCCTGAACGTGCACGTGAAGGTCATCGAGGGCTCGAAGGAGCGCGTGCAGGTCTTCAAGGGCGTCGTGATCCGTCGCCAGAACGGTGGCATCCGCGAGACCTTCACCGTGCGCAAGGTCTCGTTCGGTGTCGGCGTCGAGCGGACCTTCCCGGTGCACAGCCCCAACCTCGCCAAGATCGAGGTCGTCACCCGCGGTGACGTGCGCCGCGCCAAGCTCTACTACCTGCGCGAGCTGCGCGGCAAGGCCGCCAAGATCAAGGAAAAGCGCTGATCGTCACGCGCTGACCGTCAGGCCCCGAGTAGCCCGGTCCGGATCCGTTCCGGGCCGGGCTACTCTGATTCGGTGGCAGATTCATCGCGAGACCCGGCCGTGCCGGAGATGCAGCAGCACAGCACCGACGACACGCCCGGACGCGATCGGAAGCAGGACAAGAAGGAGAAGTCGTTCCTGCGGGAACTGCCCGTCCTGATCCTCGTCGCGCTCGTGCTGAGCTTCCTGCTCCAGACCTTCGTCGCGCGGGTGTACCTGATTCCCTCGGAGTCGATGGAGCCCACCCTGCACGGCTGCCCCGGCTGCACCGGCGACCGGATCGTCGTCGAGAAGATCGGCTACCGCTTCGGCGATCCCCGGCCCGGCGACGTCGTGGTCTTCCGCGGCCCCGACTCCTGGTCCACCGGCTACGTCTCCACCCGCTCCGACAACGTCGTGATCCGCGGCATGCAGGAGGTCGGCTCCCTCGTCGGCCTCGTCCCACCCGACGAGAACGACCTCGTCAAGCGCGTGATCGCCGTCGGCGGGCAGACCGTCGAATGCTGCGACGACCAGGGCCGTGTCCTCGTCGACGGCCGGCCCCTCGACGAGCCGTACATCGAGATGGACTTCCCGTTCACCCCCGGCGTGGTCACCTGCGAGACCGAGGTGCGCTCGGGCCGCTGCTTCGGTCCGGTCACCGTGCCGGACGGCCACCTCTGGGTCATGGGCGACAACCGCTCCAACTCCGCGGACTCGCGCTACCACGTCGCCGACGAGAACCAGGGCACCATCCCGGTCGACAACGTCATCGGCAAGGCCCGGTTCATCGTCCTGCCGCCCTCGCGGTGGGGCACCATCGACTCCCCGGAGATCCAGCAACCGTGACCCCGTGGCCGCCGCGCGCTGTGATCCGCAGGTCCGCGGGCCTGCGCACCATGGAGTCGACGCTCGTGCGGTGCGGGCTCGGGCCGGTTGCGGGGGTCGACGAGGCGGGCCGGGGCGCCTGCGCCGGACCGCTCGTCGTCGCCGCGTGCATCCTCGATCCCCGACCGCACCCGACGCTCGCGCGTCTCGACGACTCCAAGAAGCTCACCGAGAAGACCCGGGAGGAGCTGTTCCCGATCATCCGACGCCGCGCGGTGGCGTGGAGCGTGGTGATCGTGCCGGCTGCCGAGATCGACGCCATCGGTGTGCACGTGGCCAACATCGAGGGCATGCGCCGTGCGGTGATGCGGCTGTCCGTCGCGCCCGGGTACGTTCTCACCGACGGGTTCCGGGTCCCGGGCCTGCCGGCGCCGTCGCTGCCGGTCATCGGCGGGGACGCCGCAGCGGCCTGCATCGCGGCGGCGAGCGTGCTCGCCAAGGTCACCCGGGACCGGATCATGGTCGACCTCGACGGCGAGCTGCCCGGCTACGGCTTCGCCGTCCACAAGGGTTACAGCACCGCCGCGCACATGGCGGCGCTGCGCGATCTCGGCCCCAGCCGGGAGCATCGCCTGCGATACGCCAACGTCGCCGCCCTCCTCGGCGACGACCCCGGCCACGGCCGATTCGGCTCCGACGAGGCAGATGCGGGATGATGGATCGACACACCAGAACGGGAGGACACCGAGACCGATGAGTGCCGAGGATCTCGAGAAGTACGAAACCGAGATGGAACTCTCGCTGTACCGGGAGTACCGGGACATCGTCGGTCAGTTCGCGTACGTCGTGGAGACCGAGCGACGGTTCTATCTCGCCAATGCGGTCGAGCTGCTCCCGCACAACTCCGGCGGCGAGGTGTACTTCGAAGTGCGCATGTCCGACGCGTGGGTGTGGGACATGTACCGCCCCGCCCGCTTCGTCAAGCACGTCCGGGTCATCACCTTCAAGGACGTCAACATCGAAGAGCTCGACAAGCCCGACCTGCGCCTGCCCGACAAGCTGGGATAGCCCGCTCACCCCCTTCGCGTCCCGTCGGCCGAATGTCACATTCCTTCGATTCGATCGAAGCGGTGTGACATTCGGCCACGCGCTGTTCCCCGGCCGCGCCCCGTCGGCCGCAGTTGTCCACACCCGGCAAGTTCATCCACAGATTCCGTGATCCGGGCCGGTGCGGGCCATGGACGTCCCTCGTGTGACGCACAGTGGTTGCCACACAGGGAGGGACGGGGATGGGACGCAATCAGCAGGTGGGGGCGCTGGGGGAGGACCTGGCCGCCGAGTTTCTCGAGTCGGCGGGCCTGGTGGTGCTCGCGCGCAACTGGCGCTGCCGGTACGGGGAACTCGATCTGATCGCCGAGGACGGCGACACGGTGGTGTTCGTGGAGGTCAAGACCCGCACCGGCCTCGGGTACGGCACGCCGGCCGAGGCGGTGACCGCGGTCAAGGCGGATCGGATCCGCCGGCTGGCCGCGCTGTGGCTCTCCAGCCACGAGCGACGGTGGCGGCGTATCCGGGTCGACGTGGTCACGGTGCTGCTCCCATCCCGAGGCGAACCCTTGATCACCCATCGCCGGCAGGTGCTGTGATGGCACTGGGGAAGGCCTACTCGGTGGCGGTCACCGGGGTGGACGGGCAGGTCGTGGAGATCGAGGCCGACATCGGCCGCGGACTGCCGGGGGTGAGGATGGTGGGCCTGCCCGATACCGCGCTGCAGGAGTCCCGGGACCGAGTCCGGGCGGCGGTGACGAATTCCGGCGGCAACTGGCCGGATTCACGGGTAGTGCTGGCCCTGTCGCCGGCGACGCTGCCGAAGGTGGGCAGCGTCTACGATCTCGCCCTCGCGTGCGCGGTGCTCAATGCCGCCGAATCGATTCCACCCGAGTCGGTTTCGCGGACGATTCTGCTCGGAGAGCTGGCGCTCGACGGCCGGATCCGGTCGGTGCGCGGGGTCCTTCCGGCGGTGCTCTCCGCCAAGCGTGCCGGATGGCAGCGGGTGGTGGTCCCGGCCGCCACGATGCCCGAGGCCGGGCTGGTCGACGGCATCGACATCTACGGGGCGGGCACTCTCGCCGAGGTGGTGCTGTGGCTGCGCGGCGACGGACCGCTCGAGCGACCCGGTCCCCGCCCGCCGGGGGAGCGGCCGGGACGAGCGGACATGAGCGAGGTGGTCGGTCAGCACGAGGCACGGCGGGCCATCGAGATCGCGGCCGCCGGTGCGCACCATCTGATGCTCACCGGCCCGCCCGGCATCGGGAAGACGATGCTCGCCCAGCGCCTTCCCGGCGTGTTGCCGGCGTTGACGGAGGAACAAGCCCTCGAGGTGACCGCGATCCACTCCGTCGCCGGAACGCTGTCGGCGGATCAGCCGCTCGTCACCGACCCGCCGTTCATCGCTCCCCACCACACCGCGTCGGTCAGCTCGCTCGTCGGTGGGGGCAGCGGCATGGCCAAGCCCGGTGCGGTCAGTCGTGCCCACCGGGGCGTCCTCTTCCTGGACGAGGTCGCCGAAATGGGCACCAAGGCGCTCGAGGCGTTGCGGACCCCGCTCGAGGACGGGGAGGTGCGTATCGCCCGCCGCGACGGGGTCGCGCGCTACCCGGCGCGATTCCAACTGATCCTCGCCGCGAATCCGTGCCCGTGTGCGCCGCCTCGCGACGCCGACTGCGTGTGCCCGCCCGCCGCGCGCCGACGCTATCTGGGGAGGTTGTCGGGCCCGCTGCTCGACCGGGTGGACCTGCGGGTTCGGATGGAGACGGTGGCGACCGGCGCGCTCATGGGGGAGGCCGGGGAGAGCACCGAGGATGTTCGCACCCGGGTGGCCCGGGCCCGGGATGCTGCGGCCGCCCGCTGGAGCGCGCACGGGTGGAGCACCAATGCCGAGGTGCCCGGTCCCGCGCTGCGGCAGAAATTCCGTCTGCCCCGCGCGGCGCTCGGACCTGTGGAGTGGGCGCTGCGGAAGGGAGCGATCACCGCGCGCGGCGCGGATCGCGCGTTGCGGGTCGCGTGGACGCTGGCAGATCTCGCGGGGCTCGACGCTCCGGGAGAAATGCACGTGGCGACGGCTCTGGATTTCCGGGATCGGGGGACGGCATGAGTGCACCGGATCCGCGTCGGCTGGCGTGGGCCTATCTGTCGGTCGTGGCGCAGGGGGCGTCGCGGATCCTGAACGCCGCTATCACGGAGGACGGCCCGGAGGCGGTCGCGGCGGCGGTGCGGGACGGCTCGATCGGTGGCGCGCTGGGCAGACGTACTGCCGCCCGTGCCCATCTCGACTCCGCGGCGAGGGATCTCGAGCTGGTGGAGCGGCTGGGCGGTCGTCTGGTCACGCCCGACGACGACGAGTGGCCGGCATGGCAGCTGCTGGCGTTCGACGGTCTCGACGGCGCGGACGTCGATGCCGCGCCGCCGGCGTTGTGGGTGCTGGGGCGACGGCGGGTCGACGAGCTGGTGGAGCGGTCCGTGGCCGTCGTCGGCACGCGCGCGGCCAGTGGCTACGGCGAGAACGTGACCGCGGAGATCGCCGGGGACCTGGCGACCGACGGGTGGACGGTGCTGTCGGGGGCGGCCTTCGGGATCGACGCGGCGGCGCACCGGGCGGCCCTGGGGGTCGGTGGCGTGACGATGGCGGTCCTCGCGTGCGGGGTGGACCGGGCGTACCCGGCGGCGCACACCGGGTTGTTGCGGCAGATCGCCGAGCACGGGGCGGTGGTCAGCGAGTATCCGCCCGGCACGCTCCCGGCGCGGTTCCGGTTCCTGGCCCGCAACCGTCTGGTCGCGGGGCTGGGTGGTGGGGTTCTGGTGGTGGAGGCGGGCTGGCGCAGCGGGGCGCGGAACACGGCGGCGTGGGGCAGACGGCTGGGGCGGCCGGTGCTGGCGGTTCCGGGGCCCGTGACCTCGGCGGCGTCGCAGGGTTGTCATCGGATGATCCGGGAGCAGGAGGCGCGACTGGTGGGCACCGCACGCGAGGTGGTCGAGGAGGTCGGCCCGATGGGTGTGGCCGACGACGGCGACGGGCGCTGGGTGCGGGCGCTCGACGGACTCTCGGGCGACATGGCAGTCGTCTACGAAGCTCTGCCCGCGGTGGGGGCGGTATCGGTGCAGCACCTGTCGGAAACGTCGGGGCTGCTCCCGGAGCGGGTGCGGGCCGCGTTGCCGTTGCTCGAGCTCGAAGGACACGTGCAGCGGGAGACGGCCGGGTGGGCACGCAGCAGGTGAGTGTCAGGGCTGGTCGTGCCCGCGTAGTTCCTCGGCTTTGGCCAGGATGGGCTTGTAGTACTTGTCGCCGAGCACCCGGGTCACCTGGGCGGCGAGCTCGGTCTCCCCGGTCTGGAGCAGGACGTACTCGAGCTCGGCCAGCTGTGCGCCGATCGCCTCGCGCCTGCGGTCCGTCTCCTCGAGGGCGCCGACGAGGCTGGTCAGGTACTGCGACGTGACGGTGTTCATCGTTTCTCGCATACCGCAACGATGGCGGAATTCCGGCGCGATGTCGGCGGATCGGACGATCCCGGTGGTGTCGCGTCGGCGCGGGCCGGTGGCCGCCGACGGACCGCACGCGTACGCTGCAGTAGTTAGGTAAGCCTGAGCAAATACGGAGGTGGGCGTGGCCCCGAAGACCCCGCGATCGACGACCCTGACGGTGACGGGCAGCGAACGCCTGACTCCGCACCTGGTTCGGGTCCACCTCGGCGGCCCCGGGTTCGACGAGTTCGAACCAGGTCCGCACACGGACTCGTACGTCAAACTCGAGCTGGAGGCCGGCGGCGAGACGGTCCTGCGCACGTACACGGTGCGGGCCGTGGACCGGGAGGCCCGGCAGATCGCGATCGATTTCGTCGTCCACGGCGATCAGGGTGTCGCCGGTCCCTGGGCGGCGTCCGTGCGGCCGGGGCAGACCGTCGTGGTCCGCGGGCCCGGTGGTGCCTACCGCCCGGATCCGGACGCCGACTGGCACCTCCTCGCCGGTGACGACACCGCGATACCGGCCGTCGCCGCGGCGCTCGAAGCCCTGGCCCCGGATGCGCGGGGCCGGGTGTTCCTCGAGGTGGCCGGCCCCGACGACGAGATCGCCCTCGCGACGCCCGCCGGAGTCGAGGTCACCTGGCTGCACCGCGGCTCCGCTACCGGACCGGACCTGACCGGCGCGAACGCGCCCCTGGTCTCGGCGGTGACGGGCGCGGAGTGGCTGCCGGGCGACCCGCAGGTGTTCATCCATGGGGAAGCGGAGACCGTCATGCAGTACCTGCGGCCGTACGTCCGCAAGATCCGCGGGGTTCCGGCTGCCCGTGCGTCGATCTCCGGGTACTGGCGTCGCGGCCGCACCGAGGAGGGCTTCCGGGAATGGAAGCGCGAACTCGCGACGGCCGAAGCGCGGTGAACGCGCTCACACGCGTTCGCGGGTGAGGGTGAGCAGGGCGGTCATGGACAGCGCGGCCGAGATCGCGATCGCCAGCGCCATCGGCAGTGCGGTGTCCTCCCCGCCGAGCCCGACCAGTGGTGACACCAGGGCAGCCAGGCCGAACTGCGACGCGCCCATGACCGCGGAGCCGGTGCCCGCCGTCTTCGGCACCTGCCCCTGTGCCAGCGCCGTCGCATTACCCATGACGAAGCCCAAGCTGGAGACGACGAGGAACAGCAGTGGCAGCACCAGCCAGCGGGCGGTGTCCGCGACCAGGACCGCGAGCACCAGCAGGATCCCGGCGGTCAGCATCTGGGCTACGCCGTACCGCAGCAGGTTCCGCACCTCGAAACGTCCGATGAGCCGGGTGTTGACGATGTTGCCCGCGACGAGGCCCACCGAGTTGACGGCGAAGACGAGTGAGAACTGTCCCGGCGTCATCCCCAGGACCTCCTGGACCACGAACGGTGATGCGGAGATGTACGAGAACATGGCGCCGAAGCCGAGCGCGAACGTCGCGGCGTAACCCACGAAGCGCCGATTGCCGATCACCGTGCCGAAGTTGCGGGCGAGTGTCGCCAGGCCCCCGCTGTGGCGGCGTTCGGGCGGCAGCGTCTCCGGCACGACCGTGAGCACAGCGACGACCATCACCACGGCCAGGCCCGTCAGGACCCAGAAGATGCCGCGCCAGCCGATCGGCCCCAGCAGGACGCCGCCGAGCAGGGGTGCGACGATCGGCGCCACCCCGCCGATGATCATCATGATGCTGAACAGGCGGGCGGCCTCGTTGCCGCGGGAGCGGTCCGCAATCACCGCGCGCGCCAGCACGATTCCCGTGCCGCCGCTGAAGCCCTGGATCAGGCGGGCTGCGATGAGCACCTCCACCGTCGGCGCCGTCGCGCACAGGGCGCTGCTCAGGGCGAGGACGACGGTGCCCGCCAGCAGCAGGCGACGCCGGCCCCACCCGTCGGAGAGCGGTCCCACCACGAGCTGCCCGACGCCGAGGCCGGCCATGAAGGTGGTGAGCGTGAGCTGGATGCCGACCGTGCTGGTGCCGAGACTTTCGGACATGATCGGGAGTCCGGGCAGATACATGTCGGTGGCCAGCGGCGCGGTAGCGGAGAGCAGTGCCAGACCGAACAGCATCGGCAACGGAATCGTTTTACTCACGAACTAACCCTAGTGGGCGCCTGATCGGCGTGTGCGGTTGCGTGGGCGGTGCCCACAGCGCACGGTGACGGCCATGGACACCGCGCTGCCGCCGCCTCTCGCCGTGCATCTCGAGGAGTTCGCCGAGCATCTCGACCTGCGGGGAGGACGGTCCGCCCACACGATCCGCGCGTACACGACCGACATCCGAAGTCTGCTGGCCCACCTGGAGGCCGGCCACCCGGATGCGCGGATCGACGACCTCACCCTCGAGGTGCTGCGCTCCTGGCTGGCCGACCAGGTGGCGGGCGGCGCTGCCCGCACGACCTTGGCGCGGCGCACCTCCTCCGCCCGCACCTTCTGCGCGTGGCTGGCCCGCACCGGCCGGCTCGACCACGATCCCGCGGCTCGGTTGGTGTCGGCCCGCACCCACCGCACCCTTCCGCCGGTGTTGCGTGCCGATCAGGCATCCGAGGTGATGGCGGCTGCGGAGGCCGGTGCGCGCGAGCTGGACCCGGTGGCGCTGCGCGATCGGCTCGTGCTGGAACTGCTGTACGCGACGGGGATCCGGGTCGGGGAGCTGTGCGGGCTCGACGTCGACGACGTCGATGCCGACCGTCGGTCGCTGCGCGTGCTCGGTAAGGGCAACCGGGAACGGACCGTGCCGTACGGCGCGCCCGCGGCCGCCGCGCTCGACGCGTGGCGGCACAGCGGGCGGCCCGCCCTCGCGCGCCCGGATTCCGGGCCTGCGCTTCTGCTCGGTGTACGCGGCGGCCGGCTGGGCCCGCGCCAGGTCCGGTCCGTGGTGCACGAGAACGTAGCCGCAGTCCCCGGCGCACCCGATCTCGCGCCGCACGGGCTGCGGCACAGCGCCGCGACCCATCTGCTCGAGGGCGGTGCCGACCTGCGGGTGGTACAGGAGTTGCTGGGTCACGCGAGCCTTGCGACGACCCAGCTCTACACCCATGTGTCGGTAGCGCGGTTGCGGGCGGCGCACGAACAGGCGCATCCGCGGGCGTGACCCGGGCGACGAAGACCCCGAGGTTTGGTACCGTCGCCGCCGCATCTGCTGCGCAATCCGGGGGGAATTCGTGGGGTACGAGGAGTCGACGCACGCTCTGCCTGCCTGGCTTCGGGACGAACCGGAGCCGGCGGGCCGCCGCGGAAGGCGACGGGGCGGCGACCGTGCGGTCGTGCCGCTCGAGCAGCCGGAGCCGTCTCCGCAGCCTGTGCAACGACCATCCGGGACCACATCCCCGCCCGTGGATGCGGGCCGACCGGCGGGTCCACCGGCCCCGGTGCCGTCTGTCCCGTTCGGCATGCCGTCTTCGGACCGTCCCGCGTCTGTGCCCGAAGCGCGGATCGTCGAGCCGACGGTTCCCGCCCCGCCCGATGCCGAACCTGACACCGCCGAACCTGACACCGCCGAACCCGACACCCCCGAACTCGGCACCCCCGAACTCGGCACCCCCGAGCCCGGCACCCCCGAATCGGCGGAGCCGGAACCGGTGATCACCGCACAACCTGCCGACGCCGTCGCCGGACCCACCACTGCCGGGGAGGAGACCGCGGCGCAGAACGGCCCCGGAGAGCATCCCCGCACCGAGCCCGCGCCGCCTCCACCGACGCCCGGCTCGGAAGCCACCGGGTCGCCCCTGTGGGAGGCGGACGACCCCGAAGGCCGGCCGTCGTCGATCCGTTCCGGGCCTTCCACCCCAGGGCACTGCCGGGAAGCCGGCACGGTGGAGTCCGGCGCCCCGGAACCGCGGCCGTCCGATCAGGACCTGACCTCTGGCGCGCTGGTCCGGCGGCCCCGGCGCTCTCCCGCGGCCGGTTGGCGGCGCAGCGTGCACCGGCTCACCGGCGGAATCCTCGCGCCCGGCGAATCGACTGACGAGACGTATCGGCGTGAGCTCGAGGACCGGGTTCGGCAGCCGATCAGCGGCGACTACCGGATCGCGGTGCTGTCCCTCAAGGGCGGTGTCGGGAAGACGACGACCACCGTCGGACTCGGCTCCACGTTCGCCTCGCTGCGGGGGGACTGTGTGATCGCGGTCGACGCGAATCCCGACTTCGGGACGCTCGCGCAGCGAGTGCCCCAGCAGACCGGGTCCACGGTGCGCGACCTGCTCGCCGCGGCCCCGCGGATCTCCCGCTACGCCGACGTCCGCGCCCACACGTCGCAGGCACCGAGCCGTCTCGAAGTGCTTGCGAGCGAACGCGACCCGGCGGTGTCGGAGGCGTTCAGCGAGGACGACTACCGCCGCGTCGTGGACATCCTGCGGGTGTACTACAACGTCGTCCTCACCGACTGCGGCACGGGCATCATGCATTCGGCGATGCGGGGGGTGCTCGATCTCGCCCACGCACTCGTGCTGGTCGCGTCCCCGGCGATCGACGGGGCGCGGAGCGCGGCCGCGACACTCGACTGGTTGCAGCACCACGGTTTCGGGGCACTCGTCGAGCGCACCGTCGTGGTGATCAGCGCTGCCCGGCCCGGGGCCACCAACATCGACATGCAGGCACTGACGGGACACTTCCTCGCGCGGTGCCGGGCCGTGCAGGTGGTGCCGTTCGACGAACACCTTGCCGAGGGGGCCGAGATCGACCTCGCTCTGCTCCGGCCTGCCACTCGTCGCGCCTTCCTCGAACTCGCCGCCATGGTTGCCGACGACTTCGCGGCAGTGTCGGGACGCCACGCCGCGGACCGCCGCCCGTAGCCGAGCCGCGGCCGCGGCTGAGCGGTTCCGCCGCCGCGCCCGGACACGGGCTCGAGACGGATCACCGACCGCACGAGCGGCAACGGGTCGAGGTAGTCGTCGCGGCCTCGGCGCAGACCCCAGTGCAGGCAGGCCGCCGTGGGGCAGCCCTCGTGGCCCGGCTCGAGGGAGCCGAGCGGATCCCCCCGTTCCACGCGCCGGCCCGCGGCGACCGTCGCGGTCACCGGCTCGTAGGTGGTGCGCAGCCCACCGGCGTGCTCCACCGAGACGACAGGTTTGCCGGCGACGGTCCCCGCGAACACCACCACGCCGGCGCCGGCGGCGAACACCGGCTGCCCGGGCCGGCCGGCGAGGTCGGCGCCTCGGTGCCCGGGCAGCCAGTCGTGCTCGGGACCGTCGAACGGGCGGGCCACGACCGGCCGTGGCTGCAGCGGCCAGCCGAACTCGCGGGAGGACGCCGCGGCGGGAACCGACCCCGCGAGCGCGGCGAGCGCGATCAGGACGGCGATCCCGGTGATCTTCATCCGCCCAGCGTGCCGGGCGGTGCCGGCGACGGACAGAGCCTTTCCGGCATTGTGGACAACCCTCCGATTCGTCCACAGATCGGCCGAACCGGCCCGCTGATCAGGCAGTTGTGGTTCCCGGCGGGCAAGGCCGTACACTGTTCGAGCGGTCTGTGTTCGCAGATCGACTTCGCGCGTCCGCGCGCTGATCGCCGCCCGGTGTTCCGGGCGCCATCGGAAATTGGCCGTCGGCCGGTCCCGCAAGGGTCCGACGGGCATGCGGACGCCAGGGCGGGGATCACCCGATCTCCCGCGGCAACCGAATCGAAAGAGAGAACAGCCATGGCTGTCGTAACAATGAAGCAGCTGCTCGACAGCGGCGCCCACTTCGGTCACCAGACCCGTCGCTGGAACCCGAAGATGAAGCGGTTCATCTTCACCGACCGCAACGGCATCTACATCATCGACCTGCAGCAGACCCTGACGTACATCGACAAGGCGTACGAGTTCATCAAGGAGACGGTCGCCCACGGTGGCACCGTGCTGTTCGTCGGCACCAAGAAGCAGGCGCAGGAGTCCATCGCGGAAGAGGCCACCCGGGTCGGGATGCCCTACGTGAACCAGCGCTGGCTCGGCGGCATGCTCACCAACTTCTCCACCGTCCACAAGCGTCTGCAGCGCCTGAAGGAGCTGGAGTCGATGGAGCAGACCGGTGGCTTCGAGGGTCGCACCAAGAAGGAAATCCTCATGCTCACGCGTGAGAAGACCAAGCTCGAGCGCACGCTCGGTGGCATCCGCGACATGGCCAAGGTGCCGTCGGCGATCTGGGTCGTCGACACCAACAAGGAGCACATCGCCGTCGGCGAGGCCCGCAAGCTGAACATCCCGGTCGTCGCGATCCTCGACACCAACTGCGATCCCGACGTCGTCGACTACCCGATCCCGGGCAACGACGATGCGATCCGTTCGGCTGCGCTGCTGACCAAGGTCGTCGCCTCCGCCGTCGCCGAGGGGGTGCAGGCCCGTGCCGGCCAGAGCGCCGACAAGGACGCCAAGCCGGAGGCCGGCGCCGGCGAGCCGCTCGCCGAGTGGGAGCAGGAGCTGCTCGCGCAGGCCACCCCGGCCGCCGAAGCCGAGGCCCCCGCCGCCGACGCGGCGCCCTCCGCCGAAGCCTGATCCGATGCGCGGCCCCGACCGGTAGATCCTGAGATCATGGTCGGGGCCGTCGCACGCGACCGCGCCGCATCAGTGCACCCGCACGCGACCGAGCCGCATCAGAGGAAACTTCCGCGCGAGCACCCATCGCGCACAACAGACACAGGAGGCTCGCTTCCCATGGCGAACTACACCGCCGCCGACGTCAAGCGTCTGCGTGAGCTCACCGGCTCCGGAATGCTGGCGTGCAAGAACGCCCTCGCCGACAACGACGGCGACTTCGACAAGGCCGTCGAGCAGCTGCGCATCAAGGGCGCCAAGGACGTGGGCAAGCGCGCCGAGCGCTCCACCGCCGAGGGCCTGGTCGCCGCGAAGAACGGCGTGCTCATCGAGCTCAACTCCGAGACCGACTTCGTCGCCAAGAACGACGAGTTCCAGGCGCTCGCCGAGAAGATCGTCACCGCTGCGGCCGACGCCAAGCCGGCCGACCTCGAGGCCCTCAAGGCCGTCGAGATCGACGGCAAGACCGTCGACACCCTCGTGCAGGAGCTCTCCGCCAAGATCGGTGAGAAGCTCGAGCTGCGCCGTCTCGCCGTGTTCGAGGGCCCCGTCGCGGTGTACCTGCACAAGCGTGCGTCCGACCTGCCGCCGGCCGTCGGCGTGCTCGTCGAGTACTCCGGTGAGGGCGACGCCGCCGCTGAGGCCGCCCGCGCCGCCGCGATGCAGGTCGCCGCGCTGAAGGCGAAGTACCTCTCCCGCGACGAGGTTCCGGCCGACACGGTCGAGAACGAGCGCCGCATCGCGGAGGAGACCGCCAAGAACGAGGGCAAGCCGGAGGCCGCCCTGCCGAAGATCGTCGAGGGCCGGCTCAACGGCTTCTTCAAGGACGTCGTGCTGCTCGAGCAGGCCTCGGTGACGGACTCCAAGAAGACCGTCAAGGCGCTCCTCGAGGAGGCCGGCGCCTCCGTGTCGCGCTTCGTGCGTTTCGAGGTCGGCGCCAGCTAGACCTCTCGTTTCCTCGACCCCGTCGGCGCTCGCCGGCGGGGTCGAGGCGCGTCGGCGACCCGATATCGGGCCGATCGGACACTCGCGCCCCCGTCTCGGTTCCACGGGGTCGGATGAGGCAGGATGAAAGGGCCGAACCACCGCTCGACCCGAGGAGAACCATGTCCGAACACGCCCAGGAACGTCCCGGTTTCCGTCGGGTGCTGCTCAAGCTCGGTGGGGAGATGTTCGGCGGGGGCAAGGTCGGTCTCGACCCGGACGTGGTGACGACCGTGGCGGAGGAGATCGCCGAGGTCGTCCGCTCCGGGGTGGAGGTGGCCGTGGTCATCGGCGGCGGCAACTTCTTCCGCGGCGCCGAACTGCAGCAGCGCGGCCTCGACCGTGCTCGCTCCGACTACATGGGCATGCTCGGCACGGTGATGAACTCCCTTGCGCTGCAGGACTTCCTGGAGAAGCAGGGTGTGGACACCCGGGTACAGACCGCCATCACGATGGGGCAGGTCGCCGAGCCGTACCTGCCGCTGCGGGCCCGCCGGCACCTCGAGAAGGGCCGCGTGGTGATCTTCGGTGCCGGCATGGGCATGCCCTACTTCTCCACCGACACCACCGCCGCGCAGCGCGCCCTCGAGATCGGCGCGGAAGTGGTCCTGATGGCCAAGGCCGTCGACGGGGTCTACTCGGCCGACCCGCGGATCGACGCCGACGCGACCCTGTTCACCGAGATCACCCACCGCGAGGTCATCGAGAAGGGGCTCAAGGTCGCGGACGCGACCGCCTTCAGCCTCTGCATGGACAACGACATGCCGATCATGGTCTTCAACCTGCTCACCGAGGGGAATATCGCTCGGGCCGTCGCCGGTGAGAAGATCGGAACACTCGTACGGTCATGAACGGACAACGGAACATGGAGGAACAGCCGTGATCGATGAAGCTCTCTTCGAAGCCGAGGAGAAGATGGAAAAGGCCGTCACGGTGGCCAAGGACGATCTCGGATCCATCCGCACCGGCCGCGCGAACCCCGGCATGTTCTCCAGGATCGTCGTCGACTACTACGGGGCGCCCACCCCGGTCACGCAGATGGCCAGCATCAACGTCCCCGAGGCGCGGATGGTGGTCGTCAAGCCCTACGAGGCCTCGCAGCTCGGTCCGATCGAGACCGCGATCCGCAACTCCGACCTGGGCGTCAATCCGACCAACGACGGGTCCCTGATCCGGATCTCCATCCCGCAGCTGACCGAGGAACGCCGCCGCGAACTGGTCAAGCAGGCCAAGGCGAAGGGCGAGGACGCCAAGGTGTCCGTGCGCAACGTGCGGCGCAAGGCGATGGAGGAACTGCACCGCATCCAGAAGGACGGCGAGGCCGGCGAGGACGACGTCACCCGCGCGGAGAAGGAGCTCGACAAGACCACGGCGAAGTACGTGGCGCACATCGACGAGCTGGTCAAGCACAAGGAAGCCGAGCTGCTGGAGGTTTAACCGTGGGTACCGCCGCCGGGTCGTCCGATCCGCAGCTCCCCCTGGGCGTCACCGACGCCGACTCGGCAGCCGAAGCCGCGAAGGCGGACACCGAGGTCCCGCCGGGCCGGCCCGATCCGATCCCTGCCGCAGAGCCGGAGAAGAAGGCGTCCCGGGCCGGCCGGAACCTGCCCGCCGCCGTGGGCGTGGGCGCCGGCCTCGGCGGCCTCGTCATCGGCGTGCTCGCGTTCGCCCCCAAGGCTTGGCTCCTCGTCGTCGCGGTGGCCATCGCGATCGCCACCTGGGAGGTCACCAAGCGCCTGCGTGAGGCGGACGTCCTGGTTCCCCGTATCCCGCTCCTGGTCGGGGGGCAGGCGATGATCTGGCTCGGCTGGCCCTACGGCACCACCGGTGTGCTCGGCGCCTTCGCCGGCACCACCGTCGTGTCGATGCTGTGGCGGTTGTTCGACCGCGGACTGCGGGGCCGGCCCCGCAACTACCTGCGTGACACCGCGGTCACCGTCTTCACCGCGGCCTGGGTACCGTTCCTCGCGTCGTTCGCGACGCTGATGGTCCTCGAGGACGACGGCGCCGCCCGGGTGTTCTGCCTGATGATCGTGTGCGTCGCATCCGACGTCGGCGGATACGCGTCCGGCGTGTTGTTCGGCAAGCACCCGATGGCGCCCGCGATCAGCCCGAAGAAGTCCTGGGAAGGTTTCGGCGGGTCGGTTCTCGCCTGCATCGTCGCCGGCGTGCTCACGGTGATCCTGCTGCTCGACGCCGCCTGGTGGATCGGTGCGCTCCTCGGTGTCGTGCTCGCCGCCACGGCCACGGCGAGCGACCTCATCGAGTCGCAGGTCAAGCGGGATCTCGGCATCAAGGACATGGGCACTCTGCTGCCCGGCCACGGCGGGATCATGGATCGGCTGGACTCCATCCTGCCGTCCGCGTTCGTCGCCTGGCTCGTCCTCGGGGCCTTCGTCTAGGCCGGTGGCGAGCAGGCAGCGGTCCGATCCGCACGGGGTGGTGCCCAGCCCCAACATCTGGCACTGGCCGGAGGTCTACGAGGAGGAGAACCGGGCCCAGGACGTCCACGGCGTGGTGTACACGGCGTTGCGCGAGTCATGCGACTGGGCCGGTCGCGACGTCGTCGACGTGGGCTGCGGCACCGGTTTCCACCTGCCGATGTTCGCGGCCGCCGCGCGCACCGTGACCGGTGTCGAACCGCACCCGCCGCTGGCGGAACTGGCCCGCCGACGGACGCTGGACCAGCCGGGCGTGCGGGTGCAGACCGGTTCGGCCGAGCAACTGCCGCTCGCGGACAGCAGCGTGGACCTCGTGCACGCCCGCACCGCGTACTTCTTCGGCCCCGGATGCGGGGCGGGTATCGCCGAGGCGATGCGCGTGCTGCGGCCCGGCGGCGCCCTCGCGATCGTCGATCTCGATGCGACCGCCCATCCGTACGGCGAATGGATGCGCGCGGACCTGCCGCACTACGACCCATCCGCAGTCGAGGCATTCTTCGACGCCCAAGGCTTCGACCTGCGCCGGCTCGACACCGAGTGGCGTTTCCCGGACCGCGCCACGCTCGAGCGCGTACTCGGCATCGAGTTCGGCCCACGTGTCGCCGAACGCGCGGCGCGCGGCACGGCAGGCACCACCCTCACGGTGCGCTACCGGCTGCACGTGCGCCGCAAGCCCCGGGGCCTGGAGATCTCCTGACCGTGCCGCGAACCTGCCGGTGGCCGCGGACCTAACGGTGGTGGGTGCCCCGGATGCGGAACACCCGGGCCAGTTCGCTGATCCGCTTGGCCTTGGCCAGGCGGGGCAGGTCACTGCCGTCGCGCACACCGCGGCCGTCCTCGCCGAGCGTGTCGATCACGTCGCGGGCCCAGCCGACCTCGTCGGAACTGGGGCTCAGGGCCGCGTTGGCGAACGGTGCCCGGGCCGGGGTCATGCACAGCTTCCCGGTCATTCCCATCGAGGCGGTCAGCTTCGCCTCCCGCTCGAGAACCTCGGGGTCGTCGGTCAGCGACGGTCCGTCGACGGGACCGGGCAGGCGGGCCGCCCGGCTCGAGACGACCAGGCGGGAACGCGGGTAGGCCATCGCGAGCGGTGAGTCGTCCATGCCGGTGTCGCGGCGGAAGTCGCCGCTGCCGAACGCCAACCGGAACGTTGCGTCGGCGCGGGCGATCTCGGGCGTGGCCTCGAGGCCCACCGCCGACTCGATGAGTACGAGGATGCGGGTTCCGGGCGGCAACTCAGCGGCGGTGGCGTCGACCTGCTGGCCGCTTTCGGTCTTGGCGAGCATCACGCCCTGCAGGCCGGGAACACCGGCGAGCGCGGTGAGATCGTCGGCCCAGTGCACGGTGGTGGCGTCGTTGATCCGCACCCAGGCCCGGCCGCCGCCGCGCAGCCATTCGACGACATGATCCCGCGCGGCGGCTTTGCCGGCCGCCGGCACGGCGTCCTCGAGGTCGAGGATGACGGCATCGGCTGCGGACGCGGCAGCCGCGGCGAAGCGCTCCGGGGCGCTGCCCGGAACGAGCAGCCAGGATCGGGCGAGCTCGGGTGCGACGGTGGCGGAGGCGGGGGCATCCAGGTGGGCGGTCACGTCAGGCTCCTCGGGTGAAGGTCTTGTCTCCAGGGTGCCCTCTTGTCGCCGCCCCGGCGAGATTGGGTGCGTTGTGTTCGTCACCCGCCGCTGGGCGGCGTGGTCCTACCGCCGCTTCGCGGCGCGCTTGATCTGCAGGATCCGCACGCCGCCCGCCAGGGCCATGACGAGGGCTCCCGCGATGGCGGACAGCAGCAGGCTCACCCCGAGCGGCAGGGTGAACTCCCACGCGAACAGTTCCATGGTGACCGGATCGAGGTTCTGCAGGATGAACACGAGCAGCAGAATCAGGACCAGAACACCGATGACCAGGCCGGTCCACGTCGACGCCGCGCGGCTGCGGTCGAGGGGAACCTCCGGAGCGGGACGGAGGTCGGAATCGGGCGTGGCCTTCGTCGAGCCCTGCCGGTCGAGCCGATCCCCGGCGGGCAGGTCGGGTACCGGGTCGGGCAGATTCGCGGGGCGTTCGGTCATGGATCGATCATCTCGCTCCGGCCGCCGCTGCACACCGAATTCGGCGAGGAAGACCGGCTCCGCCGCCGTGATGGATAATGGGTCATTATGCCCTCCTCTCTTCCCCTGGTTTTCGACGCGCCCAAACGCGGAATGCCGCCGCGTCACCTCGCCGACCTCGATGCCGAGCAGCGCCGGGCGGCCGTGCGTGAACTGGGTCTGCCGGCCTTCCGGGCCGATCAGCTGGCCCGGCACTACTACGGGCGGCTCGAGGCCGATCCGGAGAAGATGACGGATCTGCCGGCGAAGGTGCGCGAACAGGTGGGGGCAGCGTTCTTCCCTGCCTTGCTGACACCGGTCAAGCACGTGGCGTGCGACGGCGGCGAGACCCGCAAGACGCTGTGGCGCGCCGGGGACGGCACCCTCCTCGAGAGTGTGCTCATGCGTTATCCCGACCGCGCCACGCTGTGCATCTCGAGCCAGGCCGGCTGCGGGATGGCCTGCCCGTTCTGCGCGACCGGCCAGGGCGGCCTGGACCGGAACCTGTCCACCGCCGAGATCGTCGATCAGGTGCGCGCCGCGGCAGCGGCCCTGCGCGACGGTGACGTCGCCGGGGGACCGGGCCGGCTGTCCAACGTGGTGTTCATGGGCATGGGGGAGCCGCTGGCGAACTACAAGCGGGTGGTGGCCGCCGTGCGGCGCATCACCGCCCCGCCGCCGGAAGGTCTGGGACTGTCGCAGCGGTCGGTCACCGTCTCCACCGTCGGTCTGGCGCCGGCGATCCGCCGCCTCGCCGACGAGGGACTGCACGTGACCCTCGCCGTGTCGCTGCACACGCCGGACGACGAACTGCGCGACACGCTGGTGCCGGTCAACAACCGCTGGCCGGTCGCCGAGGTGCTCGACGCCGCGCGCTACTACGCCGACCGGACCGGTCGCCGGGTCTCCGTCGAGTACGCCCTGATCCGCGACGTCAACGACCAGCCGTGGCGGGCGGACATGCTGGGCAGGAAGCTGCACAAGGCCCTCGGCCCGCTCGTGCACGTGAATCTGATCCCGCTCAACCCGACGCCGGGCAGCGAATGGGACGCCAGCCCGAAGCCGGTCGAGCGCGAGTTCGTCCGTCGCGTCCAGGCTCAGGGGGTCTCGTGCACCGTCCGGGACACGCGGGGCCAGGAGATCGCCGCAGCCTGCGGCCAGCTCGCCGCCGAGAACTGAACCCGGCCTCGCGGCAAACGAAGGGTCCGCCCGGGACGAACCGGGCGGACCCTTCGGCGTTGCTGCGGGGAGGTACGGCTACCTGCGACGCCGGCGCCGGACGATGTCGCGCACCAGGATGGCGACGAGCGCCGCGGCGAAGCCGATGAGGAACCAGTTCTCGACGTTGCCGTTGTGGTTACCGATGATCATCGCGAGCAGGAACAGGGCGACGAGCCAGCCCATGAAACGGAACAGGCGGGGAGCCTCGCCACTCCAGCCCCACTCCGCCGACGGCACCTCGGCCGTGTCGACGCCAGTGGTCTTCAACTCGGTACCGGCCACCGCTTGTCCTCCTGGTCGCAAAGATCTTCGCTGTTGGGCCAATCGTGACATACGACCGGCCGTCGTACGAAGTGGGGGCGCGCTCCCGCGCGCCGGACGGGTGATTCAGCCTCCCCTCAGGAGGGTCGGGAACAATATCGGCGTGGTCGACTCCCAACCCAGCCCCCGCACCCGTGTCCTGCTGCTCGGCAGCACCGGCTCCATCGGCACCCAGGCACTCGAGGTGATCGCCGCCAACCCCGACCGGTTCGAGGTGGTCGGTCTCGCCGCCGGTGGTGGCAGCATCGATCTGCTCGCCGAGCAGATCCGCGTCACCGGCGTCACCGAGGTGGCCGTCGCGAACGCCCGGGCCGCCGCGCGGCTCGACATCCCGGGCCTGCAGGTCCGCAGCGGGCCGGAGGCGGTGACGGGGCTGGTGCGCGACGTCGAGGCCGACGTGGTGCTCAACGCCCTCGTCGGATCCCTCGGCCTGGAGCCGACGCTGGCCGCCCTGGCGACGGGCGCACGCCTGGCGCTGGCCAACAAGGAGTCGCTCGTCGCGGGCGGCGCACTGGTCACCGCCGCCGCGGCCCCGGGGCAGATCGTGCCGGTGGACTCGGAGCACTCGGCGCTGGCCCAGTGCCTGCGCGGCGGCAGCCCCGACGAAGTGGCCCGGCTCGTGCTCACCGCCTCCGGCGGTCCGTTCCGCGGCTGGACGGCCGAACGGCTCGAGTCGGTCACCCCCGAGCAGGCCGGCGCCCATCCGACCTGGTCGATGGGCCCGATGAACACCCTGAACTCGGCGACCCTGGTGAACAAGGGACTGGAGCTGATCGAGACGCACCTGCTGTTCGGCATCGGTTACGACCGGATCGACGTCACCGTGCACCCGCAGTCGATCGTGCACTCGATGGTCACCTTCACCGACGGTTCCACCCTCGCCCAGGCGTCGCCGCCGTCGATGAAGCTGCCCATCGCGCTCGCGTTGGGCTGGCCGCACCGGATCGCGGACGCGGCGCCGGCCCTCGACTTCGCGACCGCCTCGACCTGGGAGTTCGAGCCGGTGGCGCACGACGTGTTCCCGGCGATCGAGCTGGCACGGGCCGCGGGGGAGGGCGGTGGCTGCCTGACCGCGGTATACAACGCCGCCAACGAGGTGGCCGCGGAGGCGTTCCTCGCCGGTGCCCTGCCGTTCCCCGGGATCGTGCGCACGGTGGCGGCGGTGCTGTCCGACGCCGACGACTGGTCCGCCGCACCCGCTACCGTGGAAGATGTGCTCGCCGCCGACGGCTGGGCTCGGGACCGAGCCCACGCGCTCGTGAAGTAGGAGGACCGGCCACCGATGATGTTCGTTCTGGGCGTCGTGCTGTTCGCCCTCGGCATCGCCGTATCCATCGCCCTGCACGAGGCCGGACACATGTGGACCGCGCAGCGTCTGGGGATGAAGGTGCGGCGCTACTACATCGGGTTCGGGCCGCGGCTGTTCTCGTTCCGGCGCGGTGAGACCGAGTACGGCCTCAAGGCGATCCCGGCGGGCGGGTTCTGCGACATCGCGGGCATGACTGCGCTCGACGAGCTGGCTCCGGACGAGCACGAGCGCGCCATGTTCAAGCAGAAGGCGTGGAAGCGCGTCGTGGTGATGTCCGGCGGCATCGCGATGAACTTCGTCCTCGGCATGGTGCTGATCTTCGGGCTCGCCGTGGCGTGGGGTCTGCCCCGGCTGGGGGAGACCCCGGCGGAGATCGGCGAGCTCTCGTGCGTCGCACCGACCCAGGCCGGTGAGTCCGGGGGCTACGAGCTCGCGCCGTGCAGCGGGCCGGGTCCGGCCGCCGCTGCCGGCCTCGAAGTCGGGGACGTCGTCGTCTCCGTCGGCGGCACCGAGGTCGCGACGTTCGCGGACCTGGTCGACGTCACCCGCGCCGCGACCGGCACGGTGGATTTCGTCGTCGAGCGCGACGGCCGCACGTTGACGATCCCGGTGCCGGTCCAGTCCGCCCAGCGGTGGGTGCAGGACCCCGAGACGGGCGCGATCACTTCGGAGACCGTCAGCGCCATCGGCGTGGCCGCGCCGCCGTCCGTCACCGAGTACAACGCGGTCACGGCGGTGGGTGGCACGCTGCAGTTCACCGGCGACATGTTCGTCCTCACCGCGCAGGCCCTCGCCGACCTGCCCAGCAAGGTGGGGGCGCTGTGGGAGTCGGTGACGGGCGGCGAACGCGACCCCGACACCCCGATCAGCGTGGTCGGCGCCTCCGTCATCGGTGGGCAGGTCGCCGAGCGTGGCATCTGGCAGATGTTCGTCCTGCTGCTCGCGCAGCTGAACTTCTTCCTGGGCATGTTCAACCTGCTCCCGCTGCTGCCGCTCGACGGCGGCCACATCGCCGTCGTCGCGTACGAGAAGGTCCGCAACTGGATCCGCGGGCTGCGCGGGCTCCCGGTCGGCGGCCCGGTCGACTACACGAAGCTGCTACCCGTCACCTACGTGTTCGTCCTCATCGGCGGCGCGTTCATGCTGTTGACACTCACCGCGGACATCGTCAACCCCATCCAGCTGTTCTGACCCGCATCGCTAGAATTGCCGCGTAGCTACGAAAGAAGGCGAAACGTGACCAGCCCCGTCGGTTTGGGCATGCCCGAAGTCCCCGCCGTCCTCGCGCCCCGGCGCAAGACCCGTCAACTCATGGTCGGCGACGTCGGCGTGGGCAGCGACCACCCGGTGTCGGTGCAATCGATGTGCACCACCAAGACACACGACGTCAACGCGACGCTGCAGCAGATCGCCGAGCTCACCGCGTCCGGCTGCGACATCGTCCGGGTCGCGTGCCCGCGCCAGGAGGACGCCGACGCGCTCGCCACGATCGCGAAGAAGAGCCAGATCCCGGTCATCGCGGACATCCACTTCCAGCCGCGCTACATCTTCGCCGCCATCGACGCCGGCTGCGCCGCGGTGCGCGTCAACCCCGGCAACATCAAGGAGTTCGACGGCCGCGTCAAGGAGGTCGCCAAGGCCGCCGGTGACGCGGGCATCCCGATCCGTATCGGGGTCAACGCCGGCTCGCTGGATCCGCGCATCCTGAGCAAGTACGGCAAGGCCACGCCCGAGGCGCTCGTCGAATCCGCGTTGTGGGAGGCGAGCCTGTTCGAGGAGCACGGCTTCGGCGACCTCAAGATCTCGGTCAAGCACAACGACCCCGTCGTGATGGTCGAGGCCTACCGTCAGCTCGCCGCGCAGTGCGACTACCCGCTGCATCTGGGGGTGACCGAGGCCGGGCCCGCGTTCCAGGGCACGATCAAGTCGGCCGTCGCGTTCGGTGCGCTGCTCAGCGAGGGCATCGGCGACACCATCCGGGTGTCGCTGTCGGCGCCGCCCGCCGAGGAGATCAAGGTCGGCACCCAGATCCTGCAGTCGCTGAACCTGCGCCCGCGCAAGCTCGAGATCGTCTCCTGCCCGTCGTGCGGCCGCGCCCAGGTCGACGTCTACACCCTCGCCGACGAGGTCACCGCCGGCCTGCAGGGCATGGAGGTGCCGCTGCGGGTCGCGGTCATGGGATGCGTCGTCAACGGCCCCGGGGAGGCACGCGAGGCCGACCTCGGCGTCGCGTCCGGCAACGGCAAGGGCCAGATCTTCGTCAAGGGCAAGGTCGTCAAGACCGTGCCCGAGGCCCAGATCGTCGAGACGCTGATCGAGGAGGCCATGCGCATCGCCGAGGAGATGGAAGGCGACGCCGGCACCGGAAACCCGGTGGTCTCGGTCGGCTGAACCGGTTCGGCGGGCACAGGACTCCCGCGCGGCCCCGGCTTCTGGCAGTCTGATTGCGTATCCGCAGTCGACAGGTGGTGGGACGTGCTCAAGCTTCTGGGAGTCCGGTCTCTCGGTGGCCGTGACACCGCACACGTGTTGCGGGTGCTGGCCCGCGATCCGGTGGCGGCGTGCATGGTGGCCGGCCGGATCGAGGAGTACGGTCTCGATTCCCGCGCAGTCGGCGGCGACATGTGGAGCCGGGGCGGACCCGACGAGTCGCTGTGCTTCTCGGGGGCGAACCTCGTCCCGCTGCTCGGTGATCGCGACGATCTGCACGCCTTCGCGGACCGCGCCGCCCGTGGCCCCCGCCTGTGCTCGTCGCTCGTCGGCCGCGCCGAACTCGCATTGCCGATGTGGGAGGTCCTGCAGCCGGAATGGGGTCCCGCGCGTGAGGTGCGGGCCGAACAACCGCTGCTGGTACTCGACCGGGAACCCCTCGTCGTCCCCGACCCGCTGGTGCGGCGCGTGCGACCGGACGAGATCGACGCCTACATGCCGGCCGCGATCGCTATGTTCCGCGAGGAGGTCGGGGTGGACCCGTGCGCGGGCGACGGCGGATCGGGATACCGACGCCGGGTCCAGAGCCTGATCGCCACCGGACGCGCATGGGCCCGCTTCGAGCACGGCCGCGTGGTGTTCAAGGCCGAGATCGGCTCCCAGTCCTCGTCGGTGGGGCAGATCCAGGGTGTGTGGGTGGACCCCGGCAGGCGCGACGCCGGCCTCGGCTCGACCGGCACCGCGGCCGTCGCCGCCGCCGTCACCGCCGGTGGCCGGCTGCCGAGCCTGTACGTCAACAGCTTCAATCACCGCGCCCGCGCGGCGTATGCCCGTATCGGCTTCCGGCAGGTCGCGACCTTCTGCACGGTTCTGCTGGACTGAGGGGCCGCTTCGACCGGGTCCGTGTCGCCTCCCCGATCCCGGGTGCCACCGGTCCTACGATGACGGCGATGAGAACTCGATCCACCCGCGCCCCGGTCCCGCCTGTCCGGTTCGTCGCGGCACCGCGCCGGCTCGTGCCGATCCTGGCAGCCGCCGTCGCGCTGGCCGGCGGCGTCGTGGCATGCACTCCGAAACCCGCCGGACCGGAGCCTGCCGCCCAGGAGTTCCTCACCGACTTCGCCGACCGGGACTTCGCCGCGGCCGCTGCCCTGACCGATCGTCCCGAGTCGGCCGAGGAGGCGCTCGCGGCGACGTGGTCGGGGCTGCAGGCGGAAGGGCTCGAGGTGGACACCGACGGGGTGCGGATCGAGGGGGACACCGCGACCGTCACCTACGTCTACGAGTGGGACCTGCCCGGCGAGCGTGTGTGGCGGTACTCCGGGCAGATGAACATGGGCCGCAGCGGCGAGGACTGGGTGGTGCGCTGGACGCGATCGAACCTGCATCCCCAGCTCGGGGACCGGCAGCGGATGCAGCTGCGGACCAATCCCGCCCCGCGTGCCCGCGTCAACGAGCATTCCGGCTCGGACGTGCTCGTCCCGGGCATCGTCTACGGAATCGGTTTCGATGCTGCGCAGGCCGGCGACGTCCGGGCGGCGGCGCGGGCGCTGTCGGCGGCGCTGACCGAGTTCGACCCGTCGCTGACCGCGCAGTCGATCGCCGAGACCGCGACGGCCGCCGACGGCGCCTACTCGGTCGTGCGGCTGCGCGAGGAGGACTACGAACGCGTCGCCGACACCCTCGCGTCGGTGCCCGGCGTCACGATCACCGAGCAGGCCGATCTCGTCGCCACCGACCGCACCTTCGCCCCCGACCTCGTCGGCCAGGTCAAGAAGACCGTCATCGACGAGGTGGACGGCAAGGCCGGGTGGAGCGTCGTCGCGGTCAACCAGAACGGTGTCGACACCGGGGTGCTCACCGAGACCCCACCCGAACCCGCGCCGTCCTTCTCGGTCAGCCTGGACCGTCCCATCCAGGTGGCAGCGCAGGCCGCCGTGGACGCGCGCACCGACCAGGCGATGATGGTGGTGATCGAGGCATCGACCGGCGCGGTCCTCGCCGTCGCGCAGAACAAGGCCGCCGACCGGGACGGCCCCGTCGCTCTGGCCGGGCAGTATCCCCCGGGCTCGACCTTCAAGATCATCACCTCCGGCGCCGCGATCTCCGGAGGTGTCGCCACCCCCGGCACGATGGTGCCCTGCCCGGGCCGGATCACGATCGGCGAACGCAGCGTCCCGAACTATAACGAGTTCTCCGTCGGCACCGTGCCGATGGCGACGGCGTTCGCGCGCTCGTGCAACACCTCGTTCGCCAAGATCGCCTCCGAGCTGGCGCCCGACGCCCTCACCGTGGCGGCGTCCCAGTTCGGCATCGGTCCTGACTACGACATCGTGGGCATGCCCACGTTCTCCGGGTCGGTGCCGCCCGCCGAGGACATGGTCCAGCGCGCCGAGGACGGCTTCGGTCAGGGGCGTGTCGTCGTCAGCCCGTTCGGGATGGCGCTCGCCGCGGCGACCGTCGCGCACGGGAGCACCCCGGTGCCGTACCTGCTGCAGGGACGCGAGACCGTCGTGACCGGGGACCGGCCGCCGGTGACCCCGGAGATGGTCGACGGCCTGCGCGGCATGATGCGCCTGGTGATCACCAGCGGCACCGCCGAACGCATCCGCGACCAGGGCGAGGTGTACGGCAAGACCGGGGAGGCCGAGGTCGAGGGCGGTTCGCATGCCTGGTTCGTCGGCTACCGCGGGGACCTGGCGTTCGCGACGCTCGTCGTGCGCGGCGGCAGTTCCGACAACGCCGTCGCTGTCACGCGCGACATGTTCGCGGCGCTGCCGGAGGGCTACTGACCGGCCGGGCGCGGCGCGGGAGAGCCCTCCGGTCGCCGGTCAGGGCAGCAGCCCCAGGCGCCGCGCGGCCACGACGGCCTCGTGCCGGGTGTGGGCGTCGAGCTTGCCCATCGCGCTGCGCAGGTAGCTCTTGACCGTCTCCTGACCGACCGACAGCCGGTCGGCGATCTCGGCGTTGGTGCATCCCAGCGCCACGTGCGCGAGCACGTCGGTCTCGCGTGGCGAGAGCACCACGTCGGTCTGCTGCGGTGCCGGGCCGCCCAGCGCCCCGGCCAGCCGGTCCGACAGGGCCCGCAGCTTGCGCTGCAGGCCGGCATCCTCGACGCACTGGGCGAGGCCGCGCAGTTCCGCATGCACGTCCCGGATCTGGGCGGCCGCGACCGGGCTCTCGGCCGGGCGGTCGAGGGAGCCGAGCATCGCCAGCCGCCGGTCCACCTCGTCCCGGACGGCGATCTCGCTGCTGAGCCGTCGCGCCGCCTGCACGAAGGCTCCCACCGCGCGGTCGCCGATCGGTGAGCACTCCCGGATCGCGCCGTAGAGCACGGCACGCGCCGCGCCGCTCACCATCACCGGCACCGCGAGGATCGAGCGCAGCCCCTCGCCGAGGACCGGCCGATCGAAGTGGTGGGTGATCGACGACGACCGGCCGTAGTCCGGCACCGTCGCCGGCCGGGCCCGGTCCACCACGAGCCCGCCCAGGCCGGCCCGCGGCGGCACCACGACTCCCTCGAGGCCGTTGGTGCGGGTGCCGAAGAACTCGGTCAGATGCAGGTTCCCGTCGCGGACCTCCCCGGCGAACACCACAGGGATCAGGGCCTCCGCCGCGGTACGACGGAGTTCCCCGCGCAGTGCATCGCTGTCGCGGGGACGAAGGAGAGGCGAGGTGCCGGCCGGCGCCATCGGTCACCCCTTTCCGGGGGTATCGGGACGGACGTGTGACTTGGATCATAAAGGAATCGATCCTCGGGACGTTCACCCCGGGGTGCTTCACGAGAGGACGGATTCGATGACCACCGAGACCACCGCGCGTGCGCATTCCGGACAGGAGGCACGGGTGCGGGAACTGCTGGACCGCTACGACACCGTCGACGCGTGCGCCGCAGAGCTGTTGTGCGACGGGCATCCCGCGGACGCCGTCGCGTTCACAGTGGTCGAGGCGGACCTGACCGCGACCGACCTGACCTTCGGTGAGCTGCGTGAGCAGTCGACCCGGTTCGCCGCAGCCCTCGCCGATCTCGGCGTCGAGCCGGGCGACCATGTCGCCACCCTGATGGGCAAGTCCGCGGACCTGGTGGTGGCCCTGCTGGGCATCTGGCGTCGCGGTGCCGTGCACGTGCCGCTGTTCACCGCGTTCGCGCCCCCGGCGATCGGTTTCCGACTGCAGGCCAGCGGGGCGAAGGTCGTCGTCGCCGACGCGGATCAGGTCGGCAAGCTCGCGCCCGGCGAGGACATCCCCGCCGACGCGTCGTGGCAGATCGTCGTCGCTGGTCCCGCCGAGGACACTGCCGCCGGCATCGGGGTGAGCTTCGCCGATCTGGTGGCCTCGCACGATGCGGACGATCCGCGCGGTGCCGCGGTCGCCGTCGGTGGGCACGGCGGGCTCGTGCAGCTGTTCACCTCCGGCACGACCGGCACCCCGAAGGGTGTGCCGGTGCCGGTGCGGGCGCTCGCGTCGTTCCACGCCTACCTGGACTTCGGCCTGGACGTGCGTGAGGACGACGTGTTCTGGAACGCCGCCGATCCCGGCTGGGCCTACGGGCTCTACTACGCGCTGCTCGCGCCGCTGGCCGCCGGGGTGCGCAGCCTGCTGCTGCACGCCGGGTTCTCCGCCTCCCTCACCTGGCAGGTGATGGAGAAGTTCGGGGTCACCAACTTCGCGGCCGCGCCCACCGTCTACCGCAGCCTGCGGGCGGACTCGGCGCCGGTGCCGGAGTCGATCTCGCTGCGGCGCGCCTCGTCCGCCGGCGAGCCGCTCACCCCGGACGTCGTGGCGTGGTCCGAGCAGACCCTCGGCGTGATCGTGCGCGACCACTACGGCCAGACCGAGCACGGCATGTTCGTCGTCAACGCGTGGGCCGACGGGCTGCGCGAGCAGGTGCGGCCGGGGTCGATGGGTAAGCCCCTGCCCGGGTGGTCCTGCGCCGTGCTCTCCGACGACTCAGACGAGATCGCCGCCCCCGGCGTGCCCGGCCGGGTTGCGATCGACACCCACGCCAGCCCCCTGCTGTGGTTCACGGGGTACGTGGACGCCCCGGAGAAGACCGCGCAGCGGTTCACCGAGGACGGCCGCTGGTACCTGACCGGCGACGCCGGCCAGGTGGACGAGGACGGGTTCTTCTACTTCTCCGCCCGCGACGACGACGTGATCATCATGGCGGGTTACCGGATCGGCCCGTTCGACGTCGAGAGCGTGCTGGTGATGCACGAGCATGTGGTCGAGGCCGCCGTCGTCGGTATGCCCGATCAGTTGCGCGGCGAGGTGCTCGAAGCGTTCGTGGTGCTGCGCGACGGAGTGGAGGGCACCGACGAGCTCGAGGCGGAGCTGCAGCAGCTGGTCAAGCGCAAGTTCGCGGCGCACGCCTACCCGCGGACCGTGCACTTCGTGCCGCAGCTGCCGAAGACGCCGAGCGGCAAGATCCAGCGCTACATCCTGCGCCAGGGCTGAGCCGCCCGCGTGGGGCGGCGCGGCCGACGCCGCGTCGCCCCTCGCCGGCCGGGGCTTATCCTGGTGACCATGCCTGTTCGCACCGCACTCGTCCCCGGAACTGTCTCGCCCGTCCGCGCCGTCCCCAACGGGATCGAGCGACCGGAGTACGCGTGGAAGCCGACGGCGAACGAAGGGCACGAGCCGTGGGTGCAGACCCCCGAGACCATCGAGAAGATGCGGGTCGCGGGCCGTATCGCCGCCCAGGCGCTGGCCGAGGCGGGCCGGGCCGTCGCGCCGGGCGTGACCACCGACGAACTGGACCGGATCGCGCACGAGTACATGTGTGACCACGGCGCGTATCCGTCGACGCTGGGGTACAAGGGCTTCACCAAGTCGTGCTGCACGTCGCTGAACGAGGTGATCTGCCACGGCATCCCGGATTCGACGGTGCTCGAGGACGGCGACATCGTCAACATCGACGTCACCGCCTACATCGGGGGAGTGCACGGCGACACCAATGCCACGTTCCTGGCGGGCGAGGTCTCCGAGGAGCACCGCCTGCTCGTGGAGCGGACCCGCGAGGCGACGATGCGGGCGATCAAGGCGGTCAAGCCGGGCCGGGCGCTCAACGTCGTCGGCCGGGTCATCGAGTCCTACGCGAACCGGTTCGGATACGGGGTGGTGCGTGACTTCACCGGCCACGGCATCGGCGAGACGTTCCACAACGGGCTGGTGATCCTGCACTACGACCAGCCGTCCGTCGACACCGTGCTCGAGCCGGGCATGGTGTTCACGATCGAGCCGATGATCAACCTCGGCACCGTGGACTACGAGATCTGGGACGACGGCTGGACCGTGGTCACCAAGGACCGCAAGTGGACCGCCCAGTTCGAGCACACCATCGTGGTCACCGATACCGGAGCGGACATCCTCACGCTGCCGTGACGCAGCCGGGTGCCGGACGCATCGCCTTGTCGCGTACCGTGCTTCGGCATGGAACCGACTGACGTGGCGATCCCGGCCGGCACCTTCACCGTGCGCATCGACGGCCCCGAGAGCCGGCATGCGGTGCTGTTGCTGCCCGGCGCCGGGGAATCCGCCGACGTCTACGACGCGGTGTGTGAGCGGCTGCACCGTTCGGATCTGCGTACGTTCGTCCCGGAGACCATCGAGGGTCTCGACGTCGCGGGCGTGCACGCACTGCTCGACGCCCTGCAGTTGCGGTGGGTGCATCTCGTCGGCAGCGGGGCAGGAGCGGAGCTGGCGTGGGCGGCTGCCTCGGGCCGGTTCGGCCGGTTCGCCAGTCTGGTGGTCGCCGACCGGGGCCACCCGGCGGTGCCGGACGTCGAGGGCGTCGTACGGGACGCGAACGCCGCCCCCGCCGAGGTGCCTACCACCGTAGTCGTGGGCAGCGCTGCCCGCCGCCCGGAGGCCGACGCCTCGATGCGGTACGTCCTGTCGGAGTTCCGCGTCGTCGAACTGAGCGGAGTGGACAACATCCCGGCCGAGGCGCCCGCGGAACTGGCCGGCGCGATCGCCCTGCGCACCGGCAGCTGGTAGGCGGCTTCGCCGCCGGTGTGTCCTTCGGGCGGCCCCCACCGCCTGAAGGACACACCGGTCACAACCCCAGGAGAGCGTTCTCGACCAGTTCCGGCAGGGCCGGATGGATCCAGTACTGGCCGGTGGCCGTCTCCCGGGCGGTGAGACCGAAGCTCATCGCCTGGATCAGGGGCTGGATCACCGACGACGCCTGGGCGCCCAGGATGTGCGCGCCGAGCAGCTTGCCCGTGGTGCGATCGGCGATCACCTTGCAGAAGCCCTCGGTGTCCTCCATCGCCCAGCCGTACGCGACGTCGCCGTAGTACTGGATCTTCACCGCGACGTCGTAGCCCTGGGCGCGGGCCTGTTCCTCGGTCAACCCGACCGTCGCGACCTGCGGGTCGGTGAAGACCGCGGACGGCACGAACCGATGGTCCGAGCGGCGCAGGACCGAGAGGTCCTCGCCCCACGCGTCGTGGAGCAGATTGTGCTGTACGACGCGGGCCTCGTGATTGGCGACGTGCTTGAGCTGGTGCGGCGACGAGACGTCGCCGAGCGCGAATACCCCGCGCGCGGTGGTGCGCTGGAACTCGTCGACGACGATCCGGCCGTCGTCGT
Organism: Rhodococcus indonesiensis; assembly: GCF_047782815.1. Taxonomy (NCBI): domain Bacteria; kingdom Bacillati; phylum Actinomycetota; class Actinomycetes; order Mycobacteriales; family Nocardiaceae; genus Rhodococcus; species Rhodococcus indonesiensis. Next base: position 2,261,647 of record NZ_CP180630.1, read on the forward strand.
GCAGCGCGATGCCGCCCGCGGCGGCGTCGAGTGCGTCCCCGTTGGGTGTGCGGCCGACGGCGACGAGCAGCGCGTCGCCGCTGACGATGGTGCCGTCGGCCAGTTCCACCTCGACGCCGTCACCGACGGGTCGGAACGCCGTCGCGGGGTTGGACAGGTGCACGTCCCACCGGTCGGTGGCCAGGCCGGTGAAGTGCTCGGCCAGATCGTGGTCGAGGTGCCGCAGCAACTGGCCGGTACGGGCGAGCACCGACACCCGGGTGCCGAGAGCGGAGAAGACATGCGCGAACTCCATCGCGATGAACCCGGAGCCGAGGATCACCAGCGATTCCGGCAGTTTCGGCAGCCGCATGATGTCGTCGTTGGTGTAGTAGCGGACCCCGCCGTCGAGCACCTCCTGCGGGATCACCGGACGCGCGCCCGCTGCGACGACGACCTGGTCGGCGGTGATGATCTCGCCCGTACCGGTGTCGAGGGTGCGCTCGCCCACGAACCGGGCGTGCCCGCGGTGGACGGTGACATTCGCGCAGTCCTCGGTGCGGTAGCGGTCTCCGCCGGCCGCGATCGGGTCGATCCGGCCGAACACCCGGTCGACGATGTCGCTCCACCGAACCCCGTCGAGCGTCGCGTCGACGCCGTACTTCGCGGCCTTGCGCACGGTCTGCGCGACCTCCGCCGCATAGACGTACATCTTGGTGGGGATGCAGCCGACGTTGAGACAGGTACCACCGAAGGTGCCCTGCTCGAGGATCGCCACCTTCCGGCCGTCGAATCGCTCGTCGATGATCGAGTTTCCGGATCCGGTGCCGATGATGGCCAGGTCGTAGTGACTCACTGTTCTCCCGTTGTCAGGTTCGCGTGGACGATCACAGGGATCTGCTGTGACCGTCCAACCAGTCCAGCCACAGATCCAATTCCCGGAATGCCACGTCGAGCACGTCGGGTGTGGAGAGGAACACATCGTGGCGGGCCCCGGTGATCGGAACGATCGTCGTGCGATCGCCCAGGCATCCGGCCCACCGGGCGATCTGCTTGACGTCGAGGACCGCGTCGGCGGTGTCCACCGTGGGGTCGTACGCGGGGGCCCAGCGGGTGTCCTTCGACCGCAGGATCAGCGACGGGACGCCGACATCGAGGCCGCGGTGCAGTTTCGCGTGGCCGCGCCGGACCGCACGGAGCCAGCCGAACGTGACGGGAAACCCGGCCAGCGGCTTCCAGTCCAGGTCGTACTCCCAGTGGCCGTTGGCGTCCTTGTGCAGGCTCATCCCGTAGGTGTCCAGGCTCTGCCCCGGGATGACGGCGCGGCTGCGGACCCGCCCGACGGCATCGACCGCGACGGTACCGAGGCCGCGCAGGATCGACGGTCCCTGCAGGTCGAACCACGGGCTGTTGAGGATCAGGCCGTGGATCCCGGCGCCGCCCGTGCCGCCGGGCCGGCGGTTCAACCGATCGAGCCACAACGGCAGGACCAGCCCGCCCGTGGAATGCGCCACGAGCAGGATGCCGCCGCCGACCTCACCGCGGACGATCCGCAGTGCCTCCTCGAGTTCGGCGTCGTAGTAGGTCAGATCGGTGACGAAGTGCGGTGTCTGTCCGGGTTGCCGCGAGCGCCCGCACTTGCGCAGGTCCAGGGCGAAGAACCGGTAACCCTGGGCGGCGAAGTGCTCGGCGAGGTGCTGCTGGAAGAAGTAGTCGGTGAAGCCGTGCACGTAGATCACCGCACGGTCCGGCGCGGACTCGCCGCCGGGGTAGACGGAGGGCTGGTAGCGGACGAGGGTGGCGACGGCCTCGCCCTCACCGTCCGGATCGGGGCCGAGAGGCAGCGTGAGCTGCTCGTATCCGTCACCGAGGATGTCGGGCTGCCAAGTAGTCACGATCACACTGTATTGGTCGGTACGCGGACCTGTCGTCGGGGCACAATTGGGTGAAGACAAACGCCGGACAACGCGCGGGTAACCTGTTCGTCGCAGTCGGCGCGGCCGCGACGTCGCCGGGATCCGTGAGTTCAGCGAGACCCGGCGGCCGAGCACGGACGTGCACGGGACACTCATGCGGCGCAGTGCGGAACGCAGCGGCGCGTGCGAACAGACAAGGAAGTCGATCCTCCAGTGTCAGAGAACGTGGTAGAGGCCAAGACCGATGTAGTGCTCGTGGGTGCGGGCATCATGAGCGCGACACTCGGCGCCATCCTGCGCCGGCTGCAGCCCGACTGGTCCATCACCGCTTTCGAGCGGCTCGACGCCGCGGCGGCCGAGAGCAGCGACCCCTGGAACAACGCGGGCACCGGCCACTCGGCGCTGTGCGAGCTGAACTACACGCCTGCCAAGCCCGGCGGTGGCGTGGACATCACCAAGGCGATCAACGTCAACGAGCAGTTCCAGGTCTCGCGCCAGTTCTGGGCGTTCGCGGTGGACAACGGCATCCTCACCGATCCCAAGAACTTCATCAATCCCGTTCCGCACGTCAGCTTCGTCCACGGCGCCGACAACGTGAAGTACCTGCGTGCCCGCTACGACGCGCTGGCCGGGCACCCGCTGTTCGCGGGGATGGAGTACTCGGAGAGCCCCGAGTACTTCTCCGAACGGCTGCCGCTGATGGCGCAGGGCCGTGACTTCTCCGAGCCCATCGCACTGAACTGGACCCAGGACGGCACCGACGTCGACTTCGGTGCCCTCACCAAGCAGCTGCTGAACAACGTCGCCGCCTCCGGTGGCACCGTGCACTTCGGCCACGACGTGACCGATCTGGACAAGCAGTCCGACGGCAGCTGGATCGTCAAGGTCCGCAACCGTCGCACCGGCCAGGCCCGCAAGGTGCACGCCCGGTTCGTGTTCGTCGGCGCCGGCGGCGGTGCGCTGCACCTGCTGCAGAAGTCCGGCATCGCGGAGGCCAAGGGGTTCGGCGGCTTCCCCGTCTCCGGCCAGTTCCTGCGCTGTACCAACCCGGAGCTGATTGCCATGCACAGCGCCAAGGTGTACGGCAAGGCGGCCGTGGGTGCGCCGCCGATGTCGGTCCCGCACCTCGACACCCGCGTGATCGGCGGCAAGCAGGGCCTGCTGTTCGGCCCTTACGCCGGCTGGTCCCCGAAGTTCCTCAAGAACGGCAAGTTCACCGACCTGCCCGGGTCGGTCAAGCCGAACAACCTGCTGTCGATGATCGGCGTGGGCCTCACCGAGATGGGACTGACCAAGTACCTGATCGGTGAGCTGATGCAGTCGCCGCGCGACCGTATCGGCACCCTGGGCGAGTTCGTGCCGCAGGCCCGCATGGCGGACTGGGAGCTCATCACCGCCGGCCAGCGGGTGCAGGTCATCCGCCGTAAGGGCGCGGGCGGAGTGCTCGAGTTCGGCACCGCCGTGGTCAATGCCGGCGACGGCACGATCGCCGGCCTGCTCGGCGCGTCGCCGGGGGCCTCGACCGCCGTTCCGGCGATGCTCGACGTGCTCGAACGGTGCTTCCCCGACCGGTGGACGGCATGGCAGGACACCCTGCGGGAGATGGTGCCGTCCCTCGGAGTCAAGCTCTCGGACGACACCGCACTGTTCGACAAGGTGTGGCGCTGGGGTACCAAGTCCCTGCAGCTCGATGTCGCCTCCCCGGTCGACGCCACCGCCCCGGCGGAGCCGGCGACGGTCTGACCATCCTGTCCTGGAGACGGCCCGTGCGGGATCCGGTCGGGTCCCGCGCGGGCCGTCTCGTCCGCCGGAACGTCCTGGCGTCCCGCCCGGCGGTCTACGCTCGTTCCGGCGTGGCGTGGGCCTTGGCTGTGAGCACCGGCGCGGGAGCACTGCCGGTCGCGCCTGGCCGCCTACAGGGTCCCGCGACGGGTGGTGGTGGTGGACGACCTGCCGCGCTCCCTGATCGGGAAAGTGCTGCGCCGGCAGGTCCGCGCTTCTCTCCTCCCCGGCTGATCCTTCCGGAGCCGTGTGGGCCGCGACTGCGGCGTCCCTCACGAAGTTCGTACGGCGGATGGCGCCGCAAACCACCCTGCCCGTAGTGTTTGTGCGTTCCACGCAGCGTGATGCGCGTTGCAGACAGTGCCGAAAGATGGGAAGTGCCGGTGTCCAGTGCTGCCGATGACGAGACCAACTACCTGGTCGGGCTCAATCTGCGGGGCCGGCGAGTGGTGGTGGTCGGCGGCGGTACCGTCGCACAGCGGCGGCTCGGCCTGCTCGTTGCCGCCGGGGCGCACGTGCACGTGATCACCCGTGCCGCGACACCCGCCGTCGAGGGCATGGCGACCGCCGGGCAGATCACCCTGGAACTGCGCGACTACCGCGCCGGGGATCTCGACGGCGCCTGGTATGCCATCGCCTGCACGGACGAACCGGACACGAATGCCGCGATCGTCGCGGAGGCAGAACGCGACCGCGTCTTCTGCGTCCGGGCCGACAACGCCCGTCGCGGCACCGCGGTGACCCCGGCCACCGCCCACTACGACGGGATGACCGTCGGTGTGCTGGCCGGCGGCGACCACCGTCGCTCCGCGGCCGTGCGCACCGCGATCCGCGAGGCCCTGCAGTCCGGCGCCGTCGTCGCAGACGCCGAACCCGCCCGTCCCGGGGTCGCGCTGGTCGGCGGTGGGCCGGGTGATCCCGACCTGATCACCGTCCGCGGGCGGCGCCTGCTGGCCCGGGCCGACGTCGTCGTCGCCGACCGGCTGGCCCCGCCGGAGCTGCTCGCCGAGCTCGGCCCGCACGTCGAGGTGATCGACGCCGCCAAGATTCCTTACGGCCGGGCGATGGCGCAGGAGGCCATCAACCAGGCCCTGATCGACGGCGCGAAGGCCGGGAAGTTCGTCGTCCGGCTCAAGGGGGGCGACCCGTACGTGTTCGGTCGCGGCTACGAGGAACTCGAGGCATGCGTTGCCGCCGGGGTGCCCGTGACTGTCGTGCCCGGCATCACTAGCGCCATCTCGGTACCCTCCGCGGCCGGGATCCCGGTCACCCACCGCGGGGTCACCCACGAGTTCGTCGTGGTCAGCGGGCACGTGGCCCCGGACCACCCGGATTCGCTCACCGATTGGGGTGCGCTCGCGCGCCTGCGCGGCACGCTGGTGCTGCTGATGGCGGTCGAACGGATCGAGCAGTTCGCCGCCGCCCTGCTCGAGGGGGGCCGCCCCGCGCAGACGCCGGTCACCGTGATCCAGGAGGGCACGCTGCGCACCCAGCGGGTGCTGCGGGCCGATCTGGAGACCGTCGCCGCCCGGGTCCGGGAGGAACAGATCCGCCCGCCGGCCATCGTCGTCATCGGGCCGGTGGCCGCGTTCGACGCCGGGCCGGTGGCCGAGGTCGCCTCGGACGCTCGGTAACGTTGATCCACATGGCCGAAACCTCCTCGCCCGTGAGCTACCCCGTCACCACACGTGCGCTGGGTCTGGCGATCGTCGTCCTCAGCGGCCTGCAGCTGATGGTCGTGCTCGACGGCACGGTCGCCAATCTCGCGCTGGCTCCGTTGCAGGAGGACCTCGGCCTGAGCGACGCGGGCCGCAACTGGGTGCTCACGTCGTACGCGCTGAGCTACGGCGGTCTCATGCTGCTCGGCGGACGTCTCGGCGACGCCTTCGGTCGCAAACGCATGTTCATCGCCGGCGTCGGGCTGTTCACGGTCGCCTCGCTGCTGTGCGGGCTCGCCGTCAACGAGGGCACCCTGGTCGCGGCCCGCGCGCTGCAGGGCGTCGGCGCCGCTGTGGCCTCGCCCACGGCCCTGGCGCTGGTCGCGACCACTTTCGCGCCCGGACCGGCCCGCAACCAGGCGATCGCCATCTTCGCGGCCATGACCGGCGTCGGCTCGATCGCCGGGCTGATCATCGGCGGCGCACTGACCGAGGTGTCCTGGCGCTGGATCTTCCTGATCAACGTGCCGATCGGGATCCTGATCGTGACCCTGGCCGTGATCGCGCTCCGCGAGACCGCCGCCGAGCGGCTGCCGCTCGACGTACCGGGCGCGGTGCTCGCCACGCTCGGCTGTACCGGTCTCGTCTTCGGGCTCACCGAGGGCCCGGAGATGGGGTGGAGCAGCCCGGCGGTGGTCGGCGCGCTGCTCGCCGGTACTGCGCTGCTCGCGGTGTTCCTCGTCGTGGAGCGCCGCGCCGAGAACCCGCTGCTGCCGTTCGTGCTGTTCCGCAATCCCGACCGGGTCGCGACGTTCGTGTCGATCTTCTTCGCCGGTGCCGTCATGTTCAGCCTCGCCGCGTTCGTCGCCCTGTTCGTGCAGGACATCCTCGGGTACTCGCCGCTGCAGGCCGGTCTGGCGTTCGTGCCCTTCGCCTTCGGGCTGGGCGCCGCCGCTGCCGTCGCGTCGAAGCTCGCGGTCCGGGTGCGGCCCCGGTGGCTCGTCGTCACCGGAGCCCTGATCATGGCGGTCAGCCTGCTGTACGGGTCGACCATGTCGCACACCGTCGCGTACGTGCCGACGCTGTTCGTCCTGGTGCTCGTCGTCGGTTTCGGCGTGGGCCTGGCCGTGGTCCCACTGCCGCTGTGTGCGATCGCCGGCGTCGGCTCGCACGAGATCGGCCCGCTCGCCGCGATCGCCCAGGTGGCGCAGACGCTCGGCGGCCCGATCGGTCTCGCCGTGATCGGCGCGATGGCCACCTCCCGGACCCTGTCTCTGGGGGGTACGTCCGGCGCCGTCGCCGACATGGACCCCGCACAGCTCTACGCGCTGGGGGAGGGCTACCTGTTCGCGCTCGTCGGTTGCGCGGTGTGCGCCGTGATCGCGGGGGCTGCGGCGCTGTTCATCCGCTTCACCCCGGAGCAGGTCGCGCAGGCCCAGGAAGCGGAGAAGGCGGCGCAGGGTACATAGACCTCCGCCGGCGAAGGCACAGGGTACATAGACCTCCGCCGGCGAAGGCACAGGGTACATAGACCTCCGCCGGCGAAGGCACAGGGTACATAGACCTCCGCCCCCGTGGTCGCCGGGGTGTGACCGCCGTGCGCTTCGGGTAGCCCGAGCACATGCTGTCCGCCCTCACCGATCGGGTCCGATACTCGGCGTCGTGGACGGTACGCGCGGTCCGCGAACGAGGCCACGAGCGCCATATCGCCACCCAGGCCGCCAAGGCGTCCGTGGCTGCGATGATGGCCTGGCTCGTCGCCGCCGAGTGGCTCGCGCTGCCGCAGGCCTATCTCGCGCCGTACGTCGCGGTGTTCCTCGTCGAGACGACGGTGTTCCGCTCGGTCCGGCAGGCGCTCGTGCAGATGGCGATCGTCCTGTCCGGGGTACTGCTCGCCGCGGCGGCGATCACGCTCGTGCCCGGGACGACGCTGTCGATCGGTGCAGCCGTGCTCGTCGGCTGGTTCGTCGGCCGGTGGCGGGTGTTCGGCACCAACGGGATCTGGGTGGCGATCACCGCTCTGTTCGTCATCGCGACGGGCGTCGCGGGCGATCCGGTGATGTTGGGAGATCGGTTGATCGAGACCGCCATCGGCGCGGTCTGCGGACTCGTGGTGACGGCGGTGCTCTTCCCGCCCCTCTACCCGGTCGGAGACGAAGTCGAGGCACTCACCCGGGAGACCCGGTCCCTGCTGGGCGACATGGCCGCCGGGACGGGCGACGACGCGGGACCCGGCCCCGGGGGCTGGGCGCGTCGGGCGGAGGAGATCGACCGGATGATGGAACGCGCGGCGGAATCGTCGCAGTGGGCACGCGAGAGCGCACGGCTCAACCCGCGCCCGATCGCGGACCGGGTCCGGGATCAGGCCACGGCGTCCCAGGACATCCTGGGCCGGATGTGGTACGCCGTGCCCGCGCTGCGCGAACTCGCACGCGTCGCCGAGTCGGCGTCGGACGGTGTTCTCGCCGAGGCGGACGACGCGTCGCGCTGCACGGTGCCCGCCCTCCTGACGGCCCTCGCCGAGCTCGTGGACCGGATCGGGGACGCCGGCGACGACCCCGTCCGATTCGACGAGGCCCGCGACCGGTGCGCCCATCGGCTGGCCGAACTGCAGCGCTCGGCGGCCGGGTCCGGCGATCCGCACGTGGCGGCCGTGCTCGGAAGCTTCTGGCACCCGGCGCACCGGTTCCTCACCGCCGTGCAGGACACCGGGCGCACACCGCAGTCAGGTCAGGATCACCAGTTCGGTGGCTGACGCCGTCTCCACCCGCAGACCCGCGCGGGCCGCGACCCGGGCGACACCGTCGACGTCCGCCGGCTCCGCGCGGGTCAGCACGAGCGCACGTGCCAGCAGGCCCTTGTGGTGCTTGTTGAAGTGGCTGACCACCTTGCGGCTGCCGTCTCGCTGCTCGGTGAGCACAGTTGCCGTGACCGCACCGGGAACAGGTCCGAGCTGCTGATACACCCCCGACCGCAGGTCCACCACGAGTTCCCCGGCGGCCTCCGTGGACAGTGCGTCGCTCAGTTCCGGGCGCCACCACGACGCGAGGGTGCCGAACCCGGGCAGCTTCGATCCGCCCGACAGGCGGTATGCCGGGACGGGATCGCCCGCACGGACCGCGCCGAACAGCGCCGACCCGATCGCGAGCCGCCGGTAGGCCTTCTCTCGCTGCGTCCTGGTGAATGCGGCGGCGTCGAGGGCGTCGAACAGCACCCCCGTGTATCGCGCGAGCGCCGGCCGCGTGGGTGAGACCCACAGCTTGGCATTGCGCTCGATCTCGTCCGCCTGCGTGGGACCCAGGCCGAGCGCCACGGTCGACGCCTCGTGGTCCGCGGCCAGGTCGACGAGCGCCTGCACGAGCGCCTCGCGGGTCGCGGTCAGCTGCGGCATCGACAGTTCGCCCAGGTCGAGGGGCGCACCGTCGCCGCCGTCGGACTTGGTTTCGGAAGGAGGCAGAAGCACCAGCACAAGCGGTAACCGTACCGAGGCCGGTCCGGGGGCGGCAGGTAGGCTGCTCTCCCGTGATCACCCGCATGTCGCACCTGTTTCTCCGCACCCTCCGCGACGATCCGGCCGACGCCGAGGTCGCCAGCCACAAACTGCTCGTGCGCGCCGGCTACGTCCGCCGCATCGCTCCGGGGGTGTACTCGTGGCTGCCGCTGGGTCTGCGGGTGCTGCGGCAGGTCGAGCGCGTCGTGCGCGAGGAGATGAACGCCATCGGCGCGCAGGAGATCTCGCTGCCGGCGCTGCTGCCGCGCGATCCCTACGAGACCACGAATCGGTGGACCGAGTACGGCGACGGGTTGTTCCGGCTGCACGACCGCAAGGGCGCCGACTATCTGCTCGGTCCCACCCACGAGGAGATGTTCGCGCTCACCGTCAAGGGCGAGTACAACTCCTACAAGGATTTTCCGGTCACGCTGTACCAGATCCAGACCAAGTACCGGGACGAGGAGCGGCCGCGTGCCGGGATCCTCCGCGGCCGCGAGTTCGTGATGAAGGACTCCTACAGTTTCGATCTCACGGACGAGGGCCTGGCCGAGTCCTACCGAGCCCACCGGGACGCCTACGAGCGGATCTTCGCGCGTCTCGGGGTGAAGTACGTGATCGTCTCCGCGACCTCGGGCGCGATGGGCGGCAGCGCGTCGGAGGAATTCCTCGCCGAGAGCGAGGTCGGTGAGGACACGTACGTGCGCTGCCTCGAGTCGGGCTACGCCGCGAACGTCGAGGCGGTGCGCACGCTGGCTCCCGAGCCGGTCGCGTTCGACGGGCTGCCCGAACCGGTGGTGCACGACACCCCCGACACCCCGACCATCGAGACTCTCGTCGAGTGGGCCGCCGGTGCGCTCGACCGTCCGGTGACCGCTGCCGACACCCTGAAGAACATCCTCGTCAAGACGCGGCGACCCGGCGGGGAGTGGGAACTGCTCGGTATCGGCATCCCCGGCGACCGGGAGGTCGACGACAAGCGGCTCGGGGCGGCGCTCGAGCCGGCCGAGTACGAACTGCTCACGGACGCCGACTTCGCGGCCCACCCGTTCCTCGTCAAGGGATACATCGGTCCGAAGGCCCTGCTGGATAACGGGGTTCGCTACCTCGTCGATCCGCGGGTCGCGGACGGCACGTCGTGGATCACCGGCGCGGACGAGCCCGGCAGGCACGTCGTCGGACTCGTCGCGGGCCGGGACTTCGTCCCGGACGGCACGATCGAGGCCGCCGAGGTGCGCGACGGTGATCCGTCGCCCGACGGTGCCGGACCGCTCGTGTCGGCGCGTGGCATCGAGATCGGGCACGTCTTCCAGCTCGGCCGCAAGTACACCGACGCCTTCGCCGTCGACGTGCTCGGTGAGAACGGCAAGCCGGTGCGCCCGACCATGGGCTCCTACGGTGTCGGCGTCTCGCGGCTCGTCGCGGTGATCGCCGAGCAGCAGCACGACGACAAGGGCCTGCGTTGGCCGTCCGAGGTCGCTCCCTTCGGCGTGCACCTGGTGATCGCCAACAAGGACGAGGCGGCCCGGGAGGGCGCCGAGAACCTGGCGGCCGAACTCGACAAGGCCGGCGTCGAGGTCCTGCTCGACGATCGCAAGGCCTCGCCCGGGGTGAAGTTCAAGGACTCCGAACTGCTCGGCGTGCCACTGGTGGTCGTCGTCGGGCGGGGTTGGGCGGACGGCAAGGTGGAGCTGCGCGACCGGTTCGGCGGCGAGTCCCGCGAGGTACCGGCCGACGAGGCGCTGCAGGAGATCCTCGGTCGCTGAGACGCGTCCCGCCGTCGGCCCCCACAATCGGTGTCATGACCGACCACGACACCGCCGACGACTGGGCCGCCACGGACAGCTACCTCGCCGAGCTCCTCGTCGGCGACGACCCCGCCCTGACCGCGACGCTCGAGGCCAACGCCGCGGCCGGGTTGCCGCCGATCGACGTGGCTCCGGTGCAGGGCAAGTTGCTGCACCTGCTGGTCCGGATCCGTGGTGCGCGGAGCATCCTCGAGATCGGCACGCTCGGCGGATACTCGACCATCTGGCTGGCGCGGGCCGTCGGCGACGACGGACGCGTGGTCACCCTCGAGTACGAACCGCGGCACGCCGAGGTCGCCCGCGCCAACCTCGAACGCGCCGGGGTGGGGGAGCGCGTCGACGTCCGGGTCGGCGCCGCCCTCGACCTCCTGCCGTCCCTCACGGACGAGGCCCCGTTCGACCTGGTCTTCGTCGACGCCGACAAGGAGAACAATCCGCACTACGTGCGGTGGGCGCTGCGGCTCGGCCGGCCCGGGACCGTGATCGTCGTCGACAACGTCATCCGGGGCGGGTCGGTGACCAATGCCGACCTCGACGACGAGCGCGTGCGCGGCGCCCGGGAGGTGCTCGAACTCATGAGGGCGGAGCCCCGCCTCGACGCGACCGCGCTGCAGACCGTCGGCGCCAAGGGGTGGGACGGCTTCGCGCTCGCCGTGATGACCGGCTGACCTGCCGCGCAGGGCGGCTCAGGGTTGCCCGGGCAGCGCGACGGACGGCGGGGCGATCCCGAGGTTGGCGCGCCAGCGTGCCGCCCGCATCGCCGACTCGGTGAGCGCCTCGATCGCCGCGCCGCGGGTGTGTTCGCTGCGTGCCCGCTCGACGACGGAACGCCACGCCACTGCGACATCGGTCTCGATCTGTACCGCCAGCTGTGCCGCCGAGACCGGATCGGTCACCGGGAAGGGCGTGGTGTACCCGGCGGCAGCGGTGGGTGGGGTCACGGCCGCTGCCCGCAGCGCATCCGTCGTGGCATCGCGCCGGGCGCGGTGGGCGGCGGTGTCGGCCGAGACCTCGGCCGCACGGGCGGGGTTGGAGAAGGCGGCGACGACCCCGTAGCCGAACACCGCGGCGTACTCGGCGTTCAACGCGTCCACGAGGGCCTGCTGTTCGACGCCCAGCGATTGCGAACTCACGGCAGCAGCACCTCCGTGTGCACGGCGCACGCGGCGCTGATCGAGGCCAGCAGGCCCGCGCGGTATCCCTGCAGGGTGCGGGCGAGATCGGCGGCGGCGCGGCGAGAGGTGCCCAGCCGGTCGCGCAGCAGATCGAGGGTCGGTGGATCCGCGGCCGGAGCGACGGTCGTCGTCGTGACGCCCGACACCGTCGGGTCGGTCCCGGCGAGCCGGGCCACTTCGGCGTCCAGGGTCTGGGCGTGGGTCGTGCGTTCGGCGGCGACGGCCTGCAGCGTCTGCGCGCGGTCGGGCAGCAGCGCGACGAGCAGGGCGGCGGTCGCAGCGTCGACGCGCGCCCGCTCGGCCTGCGCGATCAACGGATCGACCTCCCCGGTGCCGTCGTCCTCGCCGGCCGCGCATCCGGCGACGGTGAGCGCGCCGAGACCGCCGAGAGCGGCGCCGGACCACCGCAGCACGGTGCGGCGGGATACGGGCGGTGAGGATGCGGGCGTCGGCACCGCACCATCGTGCCAGCCCGGCCCGTGCGGAGCCGACGGTGGTCGGGCCGCGGGGGTTGGTCACGGGGCCGCCGAATGCGCGATACCCTGGGATACCTGCCGGTCCGCTCGTGCGCCGGCATGTCGTCCGCTGCGATCACAACTGAACGAGGAGCTTGTCGCGATGCCGGTGCCGCCCCCGGAGAGAATTGCCGAACTCGTCTCCGGACCGATCGAGCGCGAGGGATACGACCTCGAGGACGTCGTGGTCACGTCTGCGGGCAAGCACAGCACGGTGCGGCTGTTCGTCGACAGTGACACCGGGTTGAGCCTCGACGAGGCCGCTCGGCTGAGCACGCTCCTCTCGGAGGTCTTCGACTCCGTCGCCGATTTCGGCGAGTCGCCCTACGTGCTCGAGGTGACCAGCCCCGGCATCGGTCGCCCGCTCACCCTCGAACGGCACTGGCGCCGGTCCCAGGCCCGCAAGGCGCGGATCGAACTGGACGACGAGACGATCGTCGGCCGCATCGGTGAGCTCGTCGGGGACGAGGTAAGGATCGTCGTTCCCGGCCGCGACGGGCCGTCCGTGCGGGTGCTTCCGCTCGCCGATGTGCGGCGCGCCGTCGTCGAGGTCGAGTTCAAGGCGCCGAATCCGCGCGAACTCGAACTCGCGGGCGGGGTGCCGGACGGCCGGGTACGTGCCGGCGAGATCGCCGAGAGCGACGGCGAGGATCCGGACGACGAGAACGGCACGGACTACAACGGCACGGACGAAGTGAAGGTGGACAAGTGAATATCGACATCGCAGCCCTGAAGGTCCTCGAGGCCGACAAGAACATCCCGTTCGATGCGCTGATCGAGACGATCCAGACGGCCCTGCTCACGGCCTACCGGCACACCGACGGGCACCAGCCGCACGCGAGTGTCGACGTCGATCGCCGGACCGGCGCAGTGCGGGTGATGGCGCAGGAGTTCGACGCGGACGGCAACCTCGTCTCCGAGTGGGACGACACCCCCGAGGGGTTCGGCCGCATCGCGGCGACCACCGCCCGCCAGGTGATCATGCAGCGCATCCGCGATGCCGAGCACGAGCAGCGGTTCGGGGAGTTCGCGACGCACGAGGGCGAGGTCGTCGCCGGCGTCGTCCAACGCGACACCCGCGCCAACGCCCGCGGCATGGTCGTGGTGAAGATCGGTGGCGAGACCACCGGCACCGAGGGGCTGATCCCGCCGGCCGAGCAGGTGCCCGGCGAGACGTACGAGCACGGCGACCGGATCCGGTGCTACGTCGTAGGAGTCTCCCGGGGGCAGCGCGGCCCTCAGATCACCCTGTCCCGGACGCACCCCAACCTGGTGCGCAAGCTGTTCGCCCTCGAGGTGCCGGAGATCGCGGACGGGTCGGTGGAGATCGTGGCCGTCGCGCGGGAGGCCGGCCACCGTTCCAAGATCGCTGTCCACTCGCGAGTGCCGGGACTGAACGCCAAGGGCGCGTGCATCGGCCCGATGGGGCAGCGGGTGCGCAACGTCATGCGTGAACTCGGTGACGAGAAGATCGACATCATCGACTTCGACGAGGACCCGGCGCGGTTCGTCGGCAACGCACTGTCCCCCTCGAAGGTGGTATCCGTCACAGTCGTCGACCCCGACGCGCGCGCGGCCCGGGTCGTCGTCCCCGACTATCAGCTCTCCCTCGCGATCGGCAAGGAGGGGCAGAATGCCCGCCTGGCTGCGCGGCTGACGGGGTGGCGGATCGACATCCGCAGTGACGCCGCGGCCGGGGGCTCGGAGTCGGCGGGGTCGCCCGCGACAGGCAGGTAGGGGTGGAATGCACGGTTCCCGCCCGATCAGCGGTAGAGTGGTCGATGGCTCAGCATGAGCTGCCCTCGGCCGACCGGGAGCGCATCGGTCCGGTGCGCACCTGTGTCGGGTGTCGGCAGCAGGTGCTGGCTGCCGATCTGCTGAGGGTCGTGGCGCGGGCGACGGAGCCGACAGGCTTCGTGCTGGTGCCGGACCCGGGGCGGAGGATGCCCGGTCGGGGCGCGTGGCTGCACCCCGATCCGGAATGCCTCGGTCAGGCGGAGCGGCGTCGAGCATTCGGCAGAGCGCTGCGGGTGTCGGGAACAATCGACCCGTCTGCGCTTGTTCAGCTGGTCGGGGTCCGGAACGAGGGGAACTCGGCGTAGCGATACGCGCCGGACCGGGGACACCAACTCTGAGAAGAACAGGTACGAGCACTCATGAGCACACCGTGAAGCACCAGCGATGAACGTCCATCGGAGATAACCCGAGGTCGTGCGGGCACCAGCCGCTCGACCTCATCAGTGAGGAGAGCAGTGGCAGGCAAGGCCCGTGTACACGAGTTGGCCAAGGAACTCGGTGTCACCAGTAAGGAACTTCTCGCCCGTTTGAAGGAACAGGGCGAATTCGTGAAGTCGGCATCGTCGACAGTCGAGCCGCCGGTGGCGCGCCGACTGCGCGAGTCCTTCGCGAAGGCGAACGGCGACGGCTCAGCCCCGTCGGCAGCAGCCCCCAAGCCCGGGGCGCCGCGCCCCGGTCCCCGTCCGGCAGCGCCCGCGCAGGCCGCGCCGGCACCCACCCCGGCCCCGCAGCCGGAAGCCGCCGCCCCGGCGCCGAGCCCGGCTCCGGCGGCCCGTCCCGCCGCGTCCGGCCCCAAGCCCGGTGCTCCGCGCCCGGCCGCCCCGAAGCCGGCCACCCCAGAGGCCCCGGCCGCGCAGGCCGCCCCGCAGGCGCCGGCCCCGCAGGCACCGGCTCCGCAGGCACCGGCTCCGCAGACGCCGGCTCCGCAGGCGCCGAGCCCCGGCCCCAAGCCGGGCGGCCCCCGTCCCGGTCCCAAACCGCCGCGTGTCGGCAACAACCCGTACTCGTCCGCGCCCGCGGAGCGGCCTGCGCCGCGTCCTGGCGCCCCGCGTCCGGTTCCCGGTCAGGGTCGTCCTGCGGCCGGTCCCGGCGGTGCCCGTCCGGGTCCCGGTCAGGGTCGCCCCGCGGCCGGTCCCGGCGGTCCCCGTCCGGCCCCCGGTCAGGGTCGCCCCGCGGCCGGTCCCGGCGGTCCCCGTCCGGCCCCCGGTCAGGGTGGCCCCCGGCCGTCCCCGGGATCGATGCCTCCGCGTCCCAACCCGGGCGCGATGCCGCAGCGTGCTGCGCGACCCGGCCCGACCGGTCGTCCCGGTCGCCCCGGTGCCCCCGGTGGGCGTCCGGCCGGCGGTGGCGGCGGATACCGCGGTGGTGGCGGCGCTCCCGGTGCCGGTGCCGGCGCCGGTGCTCCCGGTGGATTCCGCGGTCGCCCCGGAGGCGGCGGTGGTGGTGCCGGTCGCGGTGGCCGCGGTGGAACCGCGGGTGCCTTCGGCCGTCCCGGTGGCGCTCCGCGCCGTGGTCGCAAGTCGAAGCGGCAGAAGCGGCAGGAATACGATTCGATGCAGGCACCGTCGGTCGGCGGTGTGCGGCTGCCGCGCGGCAACGGCGAGACCATCCGTCTCGCTCGCGGGGCATCGCTGTCCGACTTCGCGGAGAAGATCGACGCGAACCCGTCGGCCCTGGT
Source organism: Rhodococcus indonesiensis (assembly GCF_047782815.1). Lineage (NCBI taxonomy): Bacteria > Bacillati > Actinomycetota > Actinomycetes > Mycobacteriales > Nocardiaceae > Rhodococcus > Rhodococcus indonesiensis. The sequence goes on from NZ_CP180630.1 coordinate 2,277,445, forward strand.
ACAGGCGCTGTTCAACCTCGGTGAGATGGTCACGGCCACTCAGTCGGTGAACGACGAGACCCTCGAGCTCCTCGGCTCGGAGATGAACTACAACGTTCAGGTCGTCAGCCCCGAGGACGAGGACCGCGAGCTGCTCGAGTCGTTCGACATCACCTACGGCGAGGACGAGGGCACCGAGGAAGACCTCGTGCAGCGCCCGCCGGTGGTGACCGTCATGGGTCACGTCGACCACGGCAAGACCCGCCTGCTCGACACGATCCGCAAGGCCAACGTCCGCGAGGGCGAAGCCGGCGGCATCACCCAGCACATCGGCGCCTACCAGGTGATGACCCACCTCAACGGCGAAGACCGGCTGATCACCTTCATCGACACCCCGGGTCACGAGGCGTTCACCGCCATGCGTGCCCGCGGTGCGAAGTCGACCGACATCGCGATCCTCGTGGTCGCGGCCGACGACGGCGTCATGCCGCAGACGGTGGAGGCGATCAACCACGCTCAGGCTGCGGACGTGCCGATCGTGGTTGCGGTGAACAAGATCGACAAGGAGGGTGCGAACCCTCAGAAGATCCGTCAGCAGCTCACCGAATACGGCCTGGTCACCGAGGAGTACGGCGGCGACACCATGTTCGTCGACATCTCGGCGAAGCAGGGCCTGAACATCGATCAGCTGCTCGAGGCCGTGCTGCTCACCGCGGACGCGTCCCTCGACCTGCGGGCCAACCCGGACATGGAGGCGCAGGGCGTCGCGATCGAGGCGCACCTCGACCGTGGCCGCGGCCCCGTGGCCACCGTCCTGGTCCAGCGCGGCACGCTGCGTGTCGGCGACTCGATCGTCGCGGGCGACGCGTACGGCCGGGTCCGCCGAATGGTGGACGAGCACGGCGACGACGTCCTCGAGGCCTCGCCCTCGCGGCCGGTCCAGGTCATCGGCTTCACGTCGGTGCCCGGCGCCGGTGACAACCTCGTCGTCGTCGAGGAGGACCGCATCGCACGGCAGATCGCGGACCGCCGCAATGCGCGCAAGCGCAACGCGCTGGCCGCCAAGAGCCGCAAGCGGATCAGCCTCGAGGACCTCGATGCCGCGCTCAAGGAGCACAACGAGCTCAACCTCATCCTCAAGGGCGACAACGCCGGTACGGTCGAAGCCCTCGAGGAGGCCCTCATGGGTATCGAGGTCGGGGACGAGGTGCGCCTGCGGGTCATCGACCGCGGTGTCGGTGGCGTCACCGAAACCAACGTCAACCTGGCTGCCGCGTCGAACGCCGTGATCATCGGCTTCAACGTCCGCGCGGAGGGCAAGGCCACCGAGCTCGCCAACCGCGAGGGTGTCGACATCCGCTACTACTCGATCATCTACCAGGCGATCGACGAGGTGGAGAAGGCGCTCAAGGGCATGCTCAAGCCCATCTACGAGGAGGTCGAGCTCGGCCGCGCCGAGATTCGGGCGATCTTCAAGTCGTCCAAGGTCGGCAACATCGCGGGCTGCATGGTCCAGTCCGGCATCGTCAAGCGCAACGCGAAGGCCCGTCTGCTCCGCGACAACAACGTCGTCGCCGAGACGGTCACCATCTCCTCGCTGCGGCGCGAGAAGGACGATGTGACCGAGGTGCGGGAAGGCTTCGAGTGCGGTCTGACGGTCACCTACTCCGACATCAAGATCGGTGACGTGATCGAGGCGTACGAGCTGCGCGAGAAGCCGCGCGACTGACGCGGCCGGATACACCCGACGGTCTCGTCGGCGGCGGTGGGCGAGAGGATCGCCCGCCGCCGTCGGCGTGCCGGAGATCGGCACCGCACGACATCGGAGGACGGATGTATCTCGGGGCTCTGGAATTGGACGTTCTGCTCGGCGACGTGCGCTCGCTCAAGCAGAAGCGGTCCGTGATCCGCCCTGTGCTCGCCGAGCTGCGGCGGATGACGGTCAGTGCCGCCGAGACCGGTGACCAGGACCTCTACCGCCGCGCCGAGATCGGGGTGGCGGTGGCCGCGTCCGCGGTGCCGTACCTCAACGAGGTGCTCGACACGTGCGAGCGGCTCGTCGCCGAACGCCCGGAGTTGCAGCTGCTCTCCGTGCGGCGAAGGATTTTCGGTCCGGAGGACTGACCGGACCGGTCGAACAACATGTGGTCGCCGCCGGCGGCCGGGGAGAGGAACCGACTGACATGGCCGATCCAGCACGGGCACGTCGACTGGCCAAGCGCATCGCCACGATCGTCGCCACGGCCATCGATCACGAGATCAAGGATCCGCGGCTGGCGTTCGTCACGGTGACCGACGCGAAAGTCACCGCCGATCTGCACGACGCCACCGTCTACTACACGGTCCGCGGCGAGAATCTGGACGCCGAACCCGACCTCGCCGCGGCTGCCGCCGGCCTGGAGAAGGCCAAGGGCGTGCTGCGCTCGAAGGTGGGGGCGGGAACCGGAGTGCGATTCACCCCCACGCTGACCTTCGTCACCGACACCGTGCCGGACACCGCCCGGCACATGGAGGAACTTCTCGAGCGGGCACGGGCTGCCGACGAGGAGCTGGCCAAGGCCCGGGAGGGTGCCGCTCCGGCCGGCGAGCCCGACCCCTACAAGGAGCCCCGGACGCGGCCCGACGGTGACGACCTGTCAAGGCCCGACGGTGACGATCGGTCGGGGCCCGACGGTGGCGATCGGTCGGGGCCCGACGACGGTGACGACCTGTAGCGCACCGATGGCCGAATCGACGCAGGCCGCCACCGCGGTCGATCTCCACGACGCCGTCGCGCTCCTCGAGGACGCGACTTCGGTGACGATCCTCTGCCATGTCCAGCCCGACGCCGACACCTTCGCCTCCGGCCTTGCCCTCGGCACGGTGCTCGAGCGGCGCGGCACTCCGGTGCAGGTGGCGTTCGCGTCTCCAGCTGCCGTCCCGGCCTCGATGCGCGACCTGCCCGGCGGTCACCTCCGGGTGCCCGCCGGGCAGGTCCGTCACGAGGTCGATCTCCTCGTCACCGTGGACTGCGGCACGGTCGGCCGGCTCGGGCAGCTCGCGGGCCGCCTGGCCGGAGCGAAGCGCATCCTGGTGATCGACCACCACCGCTCCAACACTCGATTCGGCACCCACAACCTGATCGACGAGGCCGCCGAATCCACCACCGCCGTGCTCGCCGAACTGTTCGACGAGTGGGGCGTGGAGATCGACGCGGATCTCGCCCACTGCCTGTACGCGGGGCTGGTCACCGACACCGGCTCGTTCCGCTGGGGGCGTGCGGGCGCGCACCGCCTGGCGGAACGGCTGCTGGCGACCGGGATCGACGGCGCCGCGATCACCCGCCGGCTCCTCGACACCCATCCGTTCGGGTGGCTGCCCATGCTGTCGAAGGTGCTCGCATCGGCGACGCTCGTCCCCGATGCCGCCGGCGGGCGTGGCCTCGTCCACGCGACCGTGCGCCGCGCGGACTCCGCGCAGCTGGGGGCCGAGGAGATCGAGAGCGTCATCGACATCGTCCGGACGACGGCTGAGGCAGAGGTTGCCGCCGTGTTCAAGGAGTGCGGGCCGGACGTGTGGACGGTCTCGCTGCGATCGAAGCGGCACATCGACGTTTCCGCGACCGCCGCCGCGCTCGGTGGGGGCGGGCACCGGTTCGCATCCGGCTACACCGCGTACGGCGACCGCGACCTGATCGTCGCGGCCCTGCGCGCGGCACTGGACTGACGATGCCGGCGCCGCAGGACACCGCCGGCCCGGAACCCGAGGCAGCGTCCCACGTCGTCCCCGAGGCCACCGCAGGGCGCATCTTCGGGCTCGCGGTGCCGGCACTCGGGGTGCTTGCCGCCGAGCCGCTGTACCTGCTGTTCGACATCGCCGTCGTCGGCCGGCTCGGCGCCCTGGCATTGGCCGGGCTGGCCATCGGCGGCCTCGTCCTCGCCCAGGTCAGCACCCAGTTGACCTTCCTGTCCTACGGCACGACCGCGCGGGCCGCCAGATTCCACGGCGCCGGGCGACGGGACGCCGCCGTCGCCGAGGGGGTGCAGGCCACCTGGCTCGCACTCGGCGTCGGGACGGCGATCCTGATCATCGGCCAGCTCCTGGCAGCACCGGTGGCTGCGCTGATCGCCGGCGACGAGCAGATCGCCGAGGCCGCAGTGTCGTGGCTGCGGGTCGCCCTGTTCGGCGCGCCGCTGATCCTCGTGGGTCTCGCCGGCAACGGCTGGATGCGCGGAGTACAGGACACCGCCCGCCCCCTGCGGTACGTGCTCGCCGGGCTCGCGCTCTCGGCGGTACTGTGCCCGCTGCTCGTGCACGGCCTGGCCGGAGCTCCCCGCTGGGAACTCGCCGGCTCCGCCGTCGCCAACGTGGCCGGCCAGAGTGTGTCCGCCGCGCTGTTCGTCGTGGCACTGCTCCGGGCGGGTGTGCCGCTGCGGCCACAACGGAGGGTGATCGCCGCGCAGCTGCGGCTCGGCCGCGACCTGATCGCCCGCAGTCTGGCGTTCCAGGCGTGCTTCCTGTCCGCGGCCGCGGTCGCCGCCCGGTTCGGGGCGGCCGCCGTCGCAGCGCACCAGGTGGTGCTGCAGTTGTGGAACTTCGTCGCGCTCACCCTCGACTCGCTCGCCGTCGCCGCTCAGGCGCTCGTGGGTGCGGCCCTGGGGGCTGGGGCCCGCGCCGATGCGAAGCGCCTGGCGTGGCGGATCACCGCGTGGTCCACGGTGTTCGCCACCGGTCTGGCGCTGGTGTTCCTGCTGGGCGGCGACGCGATTCCGGCGCTGTTCACCAGCGATCCCGGGGTGCTCGAGCAGATCGACGTCGCCTGGTGGTTCTTCGTCGCGCTCCTACCCGTCGCCGGCGTGGTGTTCGCGCTCGACGGCGTGCTGCTCGGCGCCGGCGACGCCGCCTTCCTCCGCACCGCCACGCTCGCGTCCGCTCTGTTCGGATTCCTGCCCGTCGTGTGGTGTTCGCTGGTGTGGGACTGGGGCCTCGCGGGTATCTGGACTGGGCTTACGGTGTTCATAGTGTTCCGGATGGCGGCCGTCGTGTGGCGGACGCGGTCGGGGCGGTGGGCGGTGACCGGTGCGGACCGGCAGGCCCGGCTCCCGCACGAGACGGCGCGCGACGAGACGAAGAAGGAGAGCCGGTGACGGGGAAACTCTGGGCGGTCAGCGACATCCACGTCGGGCACCGAGGCAATCGCCCCGTCACCGAGGATCTGCACCCCGAATCGCCGGAGGACTGGTTGATCGTCGCCGGCGACGTCGCCGAGAAGTCCGACGACATCCGCTGGGCGCTGTCGCTGCTGCGCAGCCGTTTCGCGAAGGTGATCTGGGTTCCCGGCAACCACGAACTGTGGACCACCGCCAAGGACCCGGTGCAGATGCACGGCGCCGCCCGGTACGACTACCTGGTGACGATGTGCCGCGAACTCGACGTGCGCACCCCGGAGGACCCGTACCCCGTATGGCACGGCGAGGGCGGGCCCGTGACGCTCGTGCCGATGTTCCTGCTCTACGACTACTCGTTCCTTCCCGAGGGCACCGCGACGAAGGCCGAGGGCCTGGCGCTGGCCCGCGAACGCAACGTCGTCGCCACCGACGAGTTCCTCCTCGCGCCCGACCCGTACGTCACCCGGGACGTGTGGTGCCGCGTACGGCTCGACGAGACCCGCAAGCGTCTCGACGCCCTCGATCCGTCGCTGCCGACGGTACTGATCAACCACTTCCCGCTGGTGCGCGAGCCCACCCGGATGTTGTTCTATCCGGAGTTCGCCCTGTGGTGCGGCACGACCGAGACCGCCGACTGGCACCTGCGCTACCGCGCCCTCTGTGCCGTGTACGGGCACCTGCACATCCCGCGCACCACCTACTACGACGGCGTCCGCTTCGAAGAGGTCTCCCTCGGCTATCCGCGGGAATGGCAGCGCCGGGGCCTGCCGGAGCGGCTGCTGCGCCAGATCCTGCCCGTGCCGGAGTACCCCCCGGGATCGTTGAACAAGTGGGGCGGACACTTCCGGGTCACCCCCGAGATGGAAGCCGAAGTCGAGAAGATGCGTGCTGCGCGCACTGCACAGAACATGCGCGCGGGGCGCGCTGCACAGAACATGCGCGCGGGGCGCGCTGGGGAGTTGCGATGACCGACCCGACCACCGCGACCCGCACCGGGCTGATCGGCCGGATCCTGCCCGACGGGATCGCCGCCGCGGAGTTGTTCGAGGACCCGCCCGGTCTGCGACCGCACCCGCAGGAGGAGCCGCTGGTCGCCCGTGCGGTGGACAAGCGCCGGCGGGAGTTCGCCGGGGCGCGGCACTGCGCCCGGCTGGCCATGCGGAAGCTCGGGGTGGAACCCGGGCCGGTGCTCAAGGGCGACAAGGGGGCACCGGTCTGGCCGCGGGGGGTCGTCGGCAGCCTCACCCACTGCGACGGCTACCGTGGCGCCGTCCTGGCCTACGCGTTGCAGGTGCGGTCGCTGGGCATCGACGCCGAGCCGCACGGCCCCCTTCCGGACGGCGTGCTCGACGCGGTCTCCCTGCCGCAGGAGCGCACCTGGCTCGCGGGCACCGATCCGAGCCTGCACATGGACCGCCTGCTCTTCTGCGCCAAGGAGGCCACCTACAAGGCGTGGTTCCCGCTCACCGGACGCTGGCTGGGTTTCGAGGACGCCCACATCACGTTCGAGCGCGACGCCGCGGCCGCCCCCGGCGCAGCCGCGTCGGGCACGTTTCGTTCCGAGCTGCTCGTCCCCGGAGACACCCGGACGGGTGCCCCCCTGGCCGCGTTCGACGGGCGGTGGCTGATCGCCGACGGGCTGGTGCTCACGGCGATCGTCGTGCGCTGACGTCGCAGCCGTCGTGGCAGAATCGGGCCCCGTGTCTGCCTCCGAGAATCCCGCCCTCACCCGTGCCGGCCTGCTCGTCGTCGACAAGGACGAGGGCATGACGAGCCACGACGTGGTGGCCCGCTGCCGGCGGCTGCTCGGCACCCGCAAGGTCGGTCACGCCGGCACCCTGGATCCGATGGCAACGGGCGTGCTCGTCCTCGGGGTGGAGCGCGCGACGAAGATCCTCGGTCTGCTCGCCCTCACCACCAAGGCGTATGCGGCGACGATCCGGCTCGGGCAGAGCACCGTCACCGACGACGCCGAAGGCGAGGTGCTCGCGACCACCGACGCCGCCGCCGTCACGGACGAGGCGATCGCGGCAGCCGTCGCCGCGCTCACGGGAGACATCTCCCAGGTGCCCGCCAGTGTCAGCGCGATCAAGGTGGACGGCAAGCGTGCCTACGCCCGGATCCGCGAAGGGGAGGCCGTCGAGCTGGCGGCCCGGCCGGTCACGGTCTCCCGCTTCGCGGTGCTCGCCCGGCGTGAGGTGCGCGCGGACCACGGCGACGGGTGTTTCGTCGACCTCGACGTCGAGGTGGAGTGCTCGTCGGGCACCTACATCCGGGCACTCGCCCGCGACCTGGGAGCCGCGCTGGGTGTCGGCGCGCATCTGACCGCGCTCCGCCGCACCCGCGTCGGTCCGTTCGGACTCGAGCACGCCCGCACGCTCGCCCAGCTCGAGGACGACCCGACCGTGAGCCTGGACATCGACGCCGCGATCCGGACGGCGTTCCCGTGCCGGGACGTCACCGTCGAGGAGGCGGCACTGCTCGCGAACGGCCGCTGGCTGGACCCGGTGGGGATTGCCGGCGTGTATGCGGCGATCGACCCGTCCGGCCGCGCCGCGGCGCTGCTGCAGGAGAAGGGCACGCGGGCCTCGCCGGTGTTCGTCGTGCGCCCGTCCACCATTTGACGTCCTCCCCGCCGTGAACGGCGGGGATTCCGGTCTGCGCCGCTCATGCGGTGCTCCCGGCGGGTTCTCGCGTCACGGCCGGGTGCGGGACCGGGGTCCCGGCTGACACCAGCTCCCCGAGCGTTGGGCTGTCCGCGCGTCCCGCGGCCAGGATGTTCTTCGCGGCGTTCACATCTCGGTCGTGGACCGCGCCGCACGGGCAGGTCCACGACCGAACGCGCAGGGGCTTGGCCTCCCCGATGGCCCCGCACGCCGAGCACGCCCACGTGGAGGGGGACCACCGGTCGACCCGGGCGAAGGTGCGCCCGTGCCGCCGTGCCTTGTACTCGATCATCGCCGTGAACGTCGACCACCCGGCGTCGTGCACCGAGCGGGCGAGCTTCGTCCGGGCCAGCCCGGACACGGCGAGGTCTTCCACGTACACCGCTTGGTTCTCGCGGACGATCGTGGAGGAGAGCTTGTGGAGCCAGTCCCGGCGGGTGTTCCCAACCCGGGCGTGGCAGCGCGCCACCTTTCGGCGCGCCCGCTCCCGGCGGGCTGAGCCCTTCTGCCGCCGGGCGAGTTCCTTCTGCGCGGTCCGCAGCTTGGCCTGCGCCTTGCGTGCGATGCGGGGGGCGTCGACCTTCGTGCCGTCCGAAAGTACCGCGAAGTGTGTCAGCCCCAGGTCGATCCCCACCTCGTGCGGCACGTGGGGCAACGGCTGGTCGGGGACGTCGACGACGAACGAGGCGTGGTACCGCCCGGCCGCGTCCACCGTCACCGTCACGCTCGACGGCTCCGAGGGCAGCTCGCGCGACCAGCGCACCGGGACGTCCCCGACCCTCGGAAGCCGCAGCCGCCCGCTCGGGAGCACCCGGAACCGGGCGGCCTTGGTGAACCGGATCGACTGCGCCCGGTCCGCCCGTGACCGGAACCGGGGCGCGCCGAGCTTGCGACCCTTCCGGGTGCCGTCGAGCGAGGCGAAGAAGTTCCGGTAGGCGGCGCAGGCATCGGCGAGGGCCTGTTGCAGGACGACGGCGGACACCTCGGCCAGCCATGCCCGTTCCGGGGTCCGTTTCGCCGCGGTCAGCGCCTTCGACAGCGCCGCGTCGGTCGGGAACGGCGCCCCCGCCTCGTGTGCCGCCCGCCGAGCGGCGATGGCGTCGTTGAACACCACCCGGGCGCAGCCGAACACTCGCGCCAACACCCGGCGTTGGGCCGGGGTCGGGTCGAGACGGTAGGCGTACCGGAGCTGCACACAGACCACGGTACCGTATTGGTTTATGGGTGATGACGACAACATCCGCACTGGCAGACACTGCACTTTTCTCATGCATGTGCACTTGGTTTTCGTCACGAAGTACCGGCACCAGGTGTTCGGTGACCGGCACCTGAACCGTATGGAAGAGATCATGCGCGCGGTGTGCACGGACTTCGAGGCCGAGCTGGTCGAGTTCCACGGCGAGGCCGACCACGTACACCTGCTGGTCCACTACCCGCCCAAGGTCGCCGTCTCGAAGCTGGTCAACAGCCTGAAAGGCGTCTCGTCCCGCCGTCTGCGCCAGGAGTTCCCCGAGCTGGTCCGGCACTACTGGCGCGCGCAACGGCTGTGGTCCGGGTCCTACTTCGCCGGGTCCGTCGGCGGCGCGCCGCTGAGCATCGTGCGCCAGTACATCGAGCAGCAGAACCGTCCCGTCCAGGGCACGGCTCGGCCCTGGCGGGCCTTCCCGCCCGGGCCTTCACCACCGCCGTGAACGGCGGCGCACTGGCCCACATCCCGGTAGCGGTGTAGCCGCCGCCTACACCAGCCAGATCGCGTCGGCCGCGGGGTGTCCGAGGTCGACCGTGCTGCCGCTGTCGCCGCCGATGCGGACCGAGACGGTGCCCGCGAAGTCGCGGCGTTCGACGACACGGATGTCGGTGTCGAGCGCGATGCCCACGTCGTCGAAGTAGCGCAGCATCGCCGGGTCCGCGTCGGAGATGCGGGCGACCCGGCCGTGCTCGCCGTCGACGAACGCGCTGAGCTGGCGGGCCGGCGGTGTGGGAATCGTGCCGTCGTCGGCCGGGATCGGATCACCGTGCGGATCCCGTTCCGGATGGCCGAGCTTGGCGTCGATCGCGGCAACCAGACGGTCGGAGACGGCGTGTTCGAGTACTTCGGCCTCGTCGTGCACCTCGTCCCAGCCGTAGCCGAGTTCCCGGACCAGGTACGTCTCGATCAGGCGGTGCTTGCGGACCATGGCCACGGCCGCCGCGCGCCCGGCCTCGGTGAGGGAGATCGCGCCGTAGCGAGCATGGTCGACGAGACCCTGCTCGGCGAGCTTGCGGACGGCCTCGGAGACGGTCGAGGCCGACACTCCGAGCTTCTCGGCCAGCAGCTTCGTCGAGACCTTCTCGCCCGACCATTCCCGGACGGTCCAGATGATCTTGAGATAGTCCTGCGCGACCGGTGTCAGCATGTCCGCCGCCGGCACTTCGGTCGTCCCACTCCTGTCGCCCACGAGGACAGCTTAGGCAAGTCTCACCGTGGAATCATCCGGCTCGCGCAGCCGAGCGCGCCGTCGCAGGGCCCCGGTGACGAGTCCCTGGTGGGGCGAGAAGAGGTAGGCCGCCGTGAACACGATCGCCTGGGCCAGGACGACGACGCCGCCGGTGGAGGCGTCGGTGTAGTAGCTGACGTACACGCCGGTCGTCGACGTCAGCGCAGCCAGGGTGGGAGCGAGCACCAGCATCCGCGACAGCCGTTCGGTGAGCAGGTACGCCGTCGCACCGGGGATGATCAGCATCGCCACGACGAGGATGACCCCGACGGCCTGGATGGCCGCGACGATGGTGACCGCCAGCAGCGCGAGCAACAGCGCGGACAACCGGGCCGGGGAGATCCCGAGGGCATGGGCCTGCCCCCGGTCGAACGCGAACAGGGTGAGGTCGCGGCGCTTGGTGATCAGCACGACGAGGACGACCACTGCCAGCGCGGTGACCTGCCACATGTCAGCGGTGGCCAGGCCCAGCAGGTTGCCGAACAGCACGTGGTGCAGGTCCACCTGACTCGGGTTCTTCGAGATCAGCACGACACCGAGGGCGAACAACGTCGTGAACACCACGCCGATCGCGGCGTCCTCCTTGACCTTGGTGGTGTTGCGCACGAGTCCGATCAGAGCGACGGCGGCCCCGGCGAACAGCAGAGCACCCAGGGCGAACGGCGCTCCCACCAGGTAGGCCAGCACCACGCCGGGCAGGACGGCGTGGGAGACGGCGTCCCCCATCAGCGACCACCCGATGAGTACGAGCCAGCAACTGAGCAGAGCACACACGATCGTGGCCGCCACCGCGACGACCAGCGCGCGCTGCATGAAGCCGTACTGGAGCGGTTCGACGATCAGTTCGACGAGGTTCACCGTGCCTCCTGGGCGACGTGGGGGGCCGGCAGGGGGTCGACGCCGAAGGCGCGCGCGAGGTTCTCCGGCCGCAGCACCTCGTCCGGGGAGCCGTGGACGAGGATGCGCCGCTGCAGCAGTGCGGCCTCGTCGCACAGCGACGACAGTCCGGCGAGGTCGTGGGTGGCGACGAGGATCGTGTGCCCCGAACCGGCGAGATCGCGGATCACCTCGGTCAGGGCAGCCTCGGTGCGCTTGTCCACGCCGGCGAACGGCTCGTCGAGCAGGAGCAGGGGAGCGCCCTGCGCGATGGCACGGGCGACGAAGACGCGCTTGCGCTGACCTCCCGAGAGCTGCCCGATCTGCCGCTGCACGTAGGCCGCCATGTCGACGCGTTCGAGCGCGGTCCGGACGGCGGCGTGGTCGGCGGGCCGCGGCCGGCGCAGCCAGTTCTGGCGACCGTACCGGCCGGTCATCACGACTTCGCCCACGCTGATGGGGAAGTCCCAGTCGACGGCCTCGCTCTGCGGCACGTACGCGACGGCACCGGCCTTCCGGGCGGTGAGGGTGTCGGTCCCGCCGATGGACACGGTGCCGGCGCTCGGTCGCACGATGCCCATGATCGCTTTGAAGAGGGTGGACTTGCCGGAGCCGTTGGTGCCGACGAGCCCGCACACCCGGCCGGGGGTGAGAGTCAGGTCGACGCCGTCGAGCGCCGTGACGGTGCGATAGTGCACGCTGAGCCGCGAGACGGCCAGGGCGGGGGCGGATGTCGCGGTCATGGGCGCAGCCCTTCGGTGATGGTGCGGACGTCGTGCCGGAGCAGGTCGAGGTAGGTCGGCACGGGACCGTCCGGCTCGGAGAGCGAGTCGACGTACAGGATTCCACCGAACCGAGCCCCGGTGTCCTCGGCGACCTGCCGCTGGGCCTTGTCCGAGACGGTGGACTCGCAGAACACGGCAGGCACGGCGTTGGCCCGGACGAAGTCGACGGTGCGGGCGATCTGCTGTGGGGTGCCCTGCTGGTCGGCATTCACCGCCCACAGGTAGGCCTCCCTCAGGCCGGCGTCGCGGGCCAGGTAGCTGAAGGCCCCCTCGCAGCTGACCAGTGCCCGGTGGTTCGGCGGCAGCGCGGACAGCTCGGCGACGAGCTCTTCGTGCAGGGCCTGGAGTTCGGTGCGGTACGCCGCAGCGTTGGCGGCGTAGTCCGCGGCGTGCTCGGGGTCGAGGTCGGTGAAGGCGGCAGCGATGTTGTCGACGTAGGTCTGGGCCGCCAACGGGGACATCCACGCGTGCGGGTTGTGCCGCCCCGCGTAGGCGTCCTCGCCGATCGGCAGCGGCACGACCCCGTCACTGAGCACGGCGTGGGCCGCGTCGGTATCGGCGAGGAACTGCTCGAACCAGCGCTCGAGGCCGAGGCCGTTGTCGAGGACGAGGTCGGCGCGGGAGGCGTAACGCAGGTCGCCCGGGGTGGGTTCGTAACCGTGGATCTCGGCGCCGACCTTGGTGATCGACTCGACCTGCAGGTGCTCCCCGGCGACGTTGCGGGCCATGTCCGCGAGCACCGTGAAGGTGGTCAGTACCAGGGGCCGGTCGTCGTCGGAACTCTGCGCCGAGGCGCAGCCCGCCAGCATCGTCGTGGCCGCGAGAGCCACGACGATTTTGCGTAATCCAACGAAAATGTTCGGCATGCCGAAATTATGGCGGGGCGCGGGCGGAGTTGTCCATGCGGCGCCCCGGGCGAGCCGGAGATGACCGTCCGGCCGCCGGGTCGTAGGCTGCAGCTTGTGCAGAGATGGCGAGGTCTCGACGAAATTCCTGCGGATTGGGGTCGTTGTGTCCTGACGATCGGCGTGTTCGACGGTGTGCACCGCGGACATCAGCAACTGATCGCGCGGGCGGTGAAGTCGGCGAAGGAGCGCGGCACGGCCAGCGCCCTGATGACGTTCGACCCGCACCCGATGGAGGTCGTCCGGCCGGGCAGCCACCCGGCGCAGCTCACGACCCTGGCGCGACGTGCCGAACTGGCTGAGGAACTCGGCATCGACGTCTTCTGCGTCATGCCGTTCACCCCCGAGTTCATGAAGTTGTCCCCCGAGCGGTACGCCCACGAGATCCTCGTCGAGCGGCTCCACGTCGCCGAGGTCGTCGTGGGCGAGAACTTCACCTTCGGCAAGAAGGCCGCCGGCAATGTCGACCTGTTGCGCACCATCGGCGAACGTTTCGGCTTCGCCGTCCAGGGCCTGACCCTGCTCAGCGAACATGCGGTGACGTTCTCGTCCACCTACATCCGCTCGTGCGTGGACGCCGGCGACGTCGCCGCCGCGGCCGACGCGCTGGGCCGACCCCACCGCGTCGAGGGTGTCGTGGTGCACGGAGACGGCCGGGGCCGCGATCTCGGCTTCCCCACGGCGAACGTCGCGCCGCCCATGTACTCGGCGATTCCCGCGGACGGCGTCTACGCGTGCTGGTTCACGGTCCTCGGCCCGGGCAGCGGTGGGCTCGGCACCGTCACGCCGGGGGAGCGGTACCTCGCGGCCGTATCGGTGGGCACCAACCCGACCTTCTCCGGGCGTACCCGCACCGTCGAGGCGTTCGTCCTCGACGAGGAGGCCGACCTGTACGGCCAGCACGTCGCGGTGGACTTCGTGGAGCGGTTGCGCGGGATGGAGCGGTTCGAATCGGTGGAGGCCCTGGTCTCGGCGATGCACCGCGACGCCGAGCGGGCCCGCGAAGTGCTCGAGCGCGCTCGCGGCTAGGGGCCGTTTCCGGCCCGGGATCGCGCCCCGATCGGGGACAATTTCCGGTGTGTCGATACGTCAGTGGCGGCACGCGCGCCTGACCTGGGCAGATGCCGCGAACTACTACGAGTCGAAACCGGGGCGGCCGACCGACTGGTCCGCATTCGTCGTGTTCGACGAGCAAGACGGGACTGTTCGCGGCCCCGGGGACGCGCTCGCTCACCTGCGTTCCCGGGCGCATCTGCTGACGGCGCTGGACCGGCGGATCGTCGAGGCTCCCGGCCGGCTGGACTACCCGTACTGGGTGCGGGCGCAGCTCCCGCCCGAGCAACGTATCGAGTACCGCGAGTGGGCCGGCCGCTCGTTCACGGACTGCATCGACGCCATCGCCGACCTCTGCGCGGACCCGCTGGACGTCCGGCGGCGTGCGTGGTGCCTGCACGTCTTCGCCGGGGTGTCCGACCCCGACGACCCGACGGCGACCGTGACGGTCGTCGTGCTGCAGGTCAGTCACGCCGTGATGGTCGGTTCGGCGTTGGGTGCCTTCCTCGGCGCACTGTTCGGCGCGGACGGGCAGCCACTGCGCGTTCCCGGTCTGGCGCCGGCCGCGACGCGCCCGCACCACGCCGCCGCAGCGGTGTCGGGGGTGGCACGCTTCGCTCGCTGGTACCTGGGGCTCGGCGCGGTCCTGGTGCGGCGGGCGGCATCGGCGCGGTCCGCGGACACCCCGGCGGTCCCGTCGCCGGCGGCGCGGCCGATGCTCGCCCGCGCCCCCGGGCGCGACCGGGCGATCCGGATCGTGCGTCCGGACCTGGGCAGTCTCGTGGGCCGGACCTACACCGTGACAGCCATGGGCCTGGCGGCGGTATCCCTGGCGCTGCAGCGCTACCTCGGCGAGCACTGCGCGCCCGTCGTCGATGTACGCGTCGCGGTTCCGGTCGCGGTGGGCGCGGCCGGTGTCGCGCTGGGCGTCAACCGGCTGACTGCCGCGATCGTTCCGTTGTGCACCGAGGTCGCCGATCCCCGCGACCGGGTGGCGGCCGTGGCCGACGCGCTCGCCCACGAGCGGCGGATCGCGACGTCTCCCGAGGTGTTGGACCGCCTCGCGGGCGCGGGTGCGGTGCCGTATCCGGTGTACCGCCGGGTGACGGACCGGCACGACCGCGCGGCGTCGGCAGGTGGAGCCCCGGGCCCGGCCCAGACGGCGGTCACCAGTGTCGACTGTGGCGGCGAGGCCTACTGGACCTACGGCGGCGCGGCATTCCGATTCGTCGCCGGCATCCAGTCTCTGCGTCCGGGGATGGGTCTGGTGCACTCCTTCAGCCGGGCCGGCGATTCGTTCGCCGTCACCGTCATGAGCTCCCCGCTGCTGATGCCGGACCTCGATCGGTACGCGACCCTCCTCGAGGAGGGGTTCGCCGAGGTGATCGAGGCCACCGGCGGCCGGCGATCCGGCACCGGCCCCCGGGGGCGAGGGTGACCGAAGCGGGTGCGCACCCCTCTGGTACGCTCATCCGCTGGTGTGTGCTGTGGTTCGCGGTGGCCGCACCGACGGGTTCCGGCCCGTTTCACGAAGCGCGCGGACGTCATCGATCAGGAGTATCACCAGTGGCATTGACCACCGAGCAGAAGAAGCAGATCCTCGGCGAGTACGGCCTCCACGAGACCGACACCGGATCGCCCGAGGCGCAGGTCGCGATGCTGACCAAGCGCATCCAGGACCTGACCGAGCACCTGAAGCAGCACAAGCACGACCACCACTCCCGCCGCGGCCTGCTGCTGCTGGTCGGTCGTCGTCGCCGGCTGCTCAAGTACGTCGAGAAGGTCGACGTCAACCGCTACCGTTCGCTGATCCAGCGTCTGGGTCTGCGTCGATAGGAGCGCGACGAAGCGACGACGCGATCTGCGTTCGCTGATCTTTCCGATAGCCAACGAGGCAATGCTTAGACTGAGCCTCGTTGGCTATCGGTGTTTGGCCGCTGTGCGGTCGGAGACGGGCTACGTGCCCGTCGGACACCGGCAGCGGCACCCGCGGACGGCGACACCGCCCGCGGAACCGTATGCACCGACGGTGTCGGTCTTCGGTAGTGACCTTCCGGACCCGGTCCGGACGGTTTCGATCGACGACCGCCTCCGCACGCTCGGCCCGTGAGACGCGGGTACGGGCGATCGGTGCGCAGCTGCAGCCACGAGGGTTGTGGCGCCCGCGCGGGTACGGCGAAGACGAGAGGGAAGAGAAGAGTAGAGATGACCAGCAATTCCGCAGTCGAGGTCGACGAGGGCGTGTTCGAGTCCGTCGCGGTCCTCGACAACGGGTCCTTCGGCACCCGTCAGATTCGTTTCGAGACCGGCCGCCTCGCCCAGCAGGCCGCCGGCTCCGTCGTCGCGTACCTCGACGACGAGACCATGCTGCTGTCGGCGACGAGCGCCTCCAAGCAGCCCAAGGAGCACTTCGACTTCTTCCCGCTGACGGTGGACGTCGAGGAGCGCATGTACGCCGCGGGACGCATCCCCGGCTCGTTCTTCCGTCGTGAGGGCCGGCCCTCGACCGACGCGATCCTGACCTGCCGTCTCATCGACCGGCCGCTGCGCCCGTCGTTCGTCGACGGCCTGCGCAACGAGATCCAGGTCGTGGTGACGGTGCTCAGCCTGAACCCGAACGACCTGTACGACGTCGTCGCCATCAACGCCGCGTCGGCATCCACGCAGATCGCCGGCCTGCCGTTCTCCGGACCCGTCGGTGGCGTGCGGGTCGCGCTGATCACCTCGGAGGAGAACAAGACCGGCCAGTGGGTCGCGTTCCCCACGGTCGAGCAGCTCGAGAACGCCGTGTTCGACATGGTCGTCGCGGGCCGCATCGTGGGTGGCGGCGACAACCCCGAGACCGCCGACGTCGCGATCATGATGGTCGAGGCCGAGGCCACCGGGAACGTCGTCGAGCTGGTGGCCGGCGGGGCGCAGGCACCGACCGAGACCGTCGTCGCCGAGGGCCTCGAGGCCGCCAAGCCGTTCATCGCGCGGCTGTGCATCGCCCAGCAGCAGCTCGCCGCCGCCGCGGCGAAGCCCACCGGTGACTTCCCGGTGTTCCCGGCCTACGAGGCAGACGTGTACGAGGCCGTCGAGGCCGCCGCGTCGGCCAAGCTGTCCGAGGCGCTGACCATCGCCGGCAAGCAGGAGCGCGACGAGCGGACCGACGAGGTCAAGGTCGAGGTCCTCGAGCAGGTGGCCCCCAACTTCGAGGGCCGCGAGAAGGAGATCGGCGCGGCGTTCCGTTCCCTGACGAAGAAGCTGGTCCGCCAGCGGATCCTGCGGGACCAGTTCCGCATCGACGGCCGCGGTGTCACGGATATCCGTGCCCTGTCCGCCGAGGTCGCGGTGGTGCCGCGCGCTCACGGCTCGGCGCTGTTCGAGCGCGGCGAGACCCAGATCATGGGCGTCACCACGCTGGACATGGTGAAGATGGCGCAGCAGATCGACTCGCTCGGTCCCGAGACCAGCAAGCGGTACATGCACCACTACAACTTCCCGCCGTACTCCACCGGTGAGACCGGCCGCGTCGGCTCCCCGAAGCGCCGCGAGATCGGCCACGGCGCCCTCGCCGAGCGGGCCCTGATGCCGGTCCTGCCCAGCCAGGAGGAGTTCCCCTACGCGATCCGGCAGGTCTCCGAGGCGCTCAGCTCGAACGGATCCACCTCCATGGGCTCCGTGTGTGCCTCGACGCTCTCGCTGCTGAACGCCGGCGTGCCCCTCAAGGCCCCCGTCGCCGGTATCGCGATGGGCCTGGTCTCCGACGAGGTCGACGGCGAGACCCGTTACGTCGCGCTCACCGACATCCTCGGCGCCGAGGACGCGTTCGGTGACATGGACTTCAAGGTCGCCGGCACCAAGGACTTCGTCACCGCCCTGCAGCTCGACACCAAGCTCGACGGGATCCCGTCCCAGGTGCTCGCCGGCGCGCTGGCGCAGGCGCGCGACGCCCGCGCCACCATCCTCGAGGTGATGGCCGAGGCCATC
This sequence comes from Rhodococcus indonesiensis, assembly GCF_047782815.1. Classification (NCBI taxonomy): domain Bacteria; kingdom Bacillati; phylum Actinomycetota; class Actinomycetes; order Mycobacteriales; family Nocardiaceae; genus Rhodococcus; species Rhodococcus indonesiensis. Next base: position 2,295,305 of record NZ_CP180630.1, read on the forward strand.
GAGACCCCGGACGAGATGAGCCCGTTCGCTCCGCGGATCACCACCATCAAGGTCCCGGTGGACAAGATCGGCGAGGTCATCGGCCCCAAGGGCAAGATGATCAACTCGATCACCGAGGAGACCGGCGCGAACATCTCCATCGAGGACGACGGCACGGTGTACGTCGGAGCCGCCGACGGCCCGTCCGCGCAGGCTGCGATCGACAAGATCAACGCCATCGCGAACCCGCAGCTGCCGAAGGTGGGCGAGCGGTTCCTGGGGACCGTGGTCAAGACCACGGCGTTCGGCGCGTTCGTCTCGCTGCTGCCCGGCCGCGACGGCCTGGTGCACATCAGCAAGCTCGGCAACGGCAAGCGCATCGCCAAGGTCGAGGACGTCGTCAACGTCGGCTCGAAGATTCGCGTCGAGATCGCCGACATCGACAACCGGGGCAAGATCAGCCTGGTGCCGGTGCCCGACGAGGACACCGCGGACGCCTCCTCCGACGCGCCCGCGGCGGACAGTGCCGCGGACAACGCCGAGGCCTGACGCACGTCCTTCGACCGCCCGCGTATCGTCCACCTTTGCGGTGGACGGGCGCGGGCGGTCGTGCGTGTGCGGCCGGTGCGGCGCGTTACGGTGCGGCCGGGGACGAGGCGGACGCCGACAGCAGCCCGAGTTCCCGCGCCCGCACCACCGCTTTGCGACGATTCGCGGCACCGAGCTTGCGGTAGAGCGACTTCAGATGCACCTTGACGGTATTGACGGACACGAACAGCTCGTCGGCGATCTCCGCGTTGCTCATCATGGTCGGCAGCAGTAGCAGAACGGCCCGTTCACGGCTGGTCAGCGGCTCGAGCAGGCACGGGCCGGCGGCCTCGCCGGAGACCCCGCCCAGCCTGCCGATCAGCATCGACACGAATCCGCCGTGGGCATCGTCGATGCGGCCGTGCCGCTCCAGCAGCGCCCTGGCGCGGTCGCCGGCCAGTAGGAACGGCCGCGCGATGCCTTCGGGGGCTGCCACCGCGAGAGCGTGCGCCACAGCGGCCTGCGCTTCGCCGTCCCTACGCAGACGGTCGTGCGCCAAGGCGGCGAGCAGCCAGGCGTCGACGGTGGGGCCGTTGTCGATGGGCGGCCCGTCGAGCAGAGCCGCCACCAGTTCGAGGCAGCGGCGCGGCTCGTTGGTCGCCAGGTGCGCCCGCGCGACGAGGACCGTCCGGTGCGCGCCTGGCCGGGCGAGACCCGGCTGTGCCCGTTCGGTGCCGGTCAGCAGCGCCTGAACCTCGTGCGGCCGTCCCTCGGCCAGCAGGATTTCGGCCTCGACGAGCTTGTACCATTCGGCGAGGAAGCGTGGCGCTACCCAGTCCGACATGCGCCGGCGCAGCGACACGAGGTGGGCTCGTGCCGCGGCGGCGTTGTCCGTCGAGAGGGCCAGCCGTGCCTGCACGAGCCCGAAACTGGTTTCGGTGTAGCGGTCGCGGAACTCGCCGAGGCACGCGTGTCCCCGTGCGACGGCCACCGAGCAGGCCCCGGTGTCCGCCTCGAGCAACCGGATCATCGACTCGGCCAGCAGCGCCGTGGCCGACGGCGGCAGAAAGGTCCAGCCCAGCTCGTCGGCGATGGCCAACGCACGGTCGACCTCGACGCGCGCCTCCCGGAGCCGTCCGGCCATCGCCTCGAGAACGGCGGTGTTGCCGTACAGGTGCAGGGCGAGCACGGGCGTCATGGCCGAGCGGGCGGTCACCGCCGTCGTCGTGGCGGCGAGCATGGCCTCGGCGGTGTCGAGGTCACCGGACCACAGCCTGCCCATCGCGAGGACGGTGGCGGCGGCGATCCGGTACACGGGGGCGGCCGGCAGGTCCGCCGGGGACACCGTCTCGAGCCGGCGGATCGCCTCCTGCGCGGCCCTGATCTGCCACGACGGATCGGCCTTCATCCAGGCGAGGACCGCGTCGAGCGTGACAAGGACCGTCTCGGTGAGCCGCGCATCGGCTGCCGGGAGCCGATCGAGCAGTTCTCGGGCGCGAGCCATGTGGGTGGCGACGCCGACAGGGTCGTACTCCGCGTACGCGGCGACCCCCGCGGCCGCAGCCACCTCGGGGTGGTCACCGACCAGATCGGCGGGCGCGTCCCGCAGCAGCGCCACCAGCGCCGGCCGTTCCGGACCCAGGATCTCCGCCCCCGCGACCCGTAGGACGAACCGGGCCAGCCCCAGCCAGTCCTCCGCGGCGCGCAGGTGACGGGCGGACTCGAGGAGCTCGCCGCGGTCGGCGAACCATCCGGCGGCCCGCCGGTGCAGCATCCGTCGGCGCTCGGGATCCTCGGTCCTGAGGCGGTGGCGCAGCAGGTCGCCGAAGAGTTGGTGGTAGCGATACCACGCTCGACGGTGGTTGAGCGCGACGACGAACAGGTTGTCCCGCTCGAGTCGGACCAGGAGCTGCTGCCCGTCCGTGCGCCCGTTCAGGGCATCGGCCAGTTCGCCGCAGACGCGTCCCACGACGCACGTGTCGAGCAGGAACTCCATCAGCTCCGGGTCCTGGCTGGCCAGCACCTCCTCCGCGAAGTAGTCGGCCACGGACCGCTCGTCGCCCGCAAGGGCTGCCACGGTGGCCGCCACGTCGTCCGACGTCCGGAGCGACAGGGCCGCGAGTCGCAGCCCGGCCGCCCACCCCTCGGTCTTGGCGACCAGGGTCTCGAGTTCATCGGGTCCGACGGCGACGTCGTGGTCGGCCAGCAGCGCTGCCGCCTCCGTGGCATCGAAGCGCAGCGCTTCCGCCCGGATCTCGGTCAACTCGCCACCGAGCCGGAGCCGTTGCAGGGGCAGCGCCGGATCGCTGCGGGTCGCGACCACCAGTCGCACGTTGCCCAGACCCCGGCGGACGGCCGCCGCGAGCGACTCCTCGGCCGGCGTCCCTGCCAGGAGGTGCATGTCGTCGAGCGCCAGGACGACAGGACGGGGAAGCCGGGCGCACGCGTCGACGAACACCGAGACGAACCGGGGGTCGAAGCTCGGTGGGACCCGCATGGTGGCCAGCAGCGAATCGGTGGGGAACCCGCCGACCATCCGGAGCGAATCCAGGACCCGCCCCCAGAACTGCGCCGGCTCGGCGTCCTCGCGCTCCACCGAGAGCCACGCCACCGGACCGGGATGTGCCGCCGCCCACGATGCCAGCAGCAGCGTCTTACCGGACCCGGCCGGCGCCGAGACGAGCACGAGGCCGGACTTCACTCCCTCTTCGAGGATGCGTTCCAGACGCGGGCGCCGCACGACCCGGCGGGGGAGTCGGGGCACGGAGGAGCGCGCCAACGACAGCGGCGGGGCATCGTCACCCTGCGCGCCGGCCGGTGGCCCCGTCATGAGAGTCAGGGTAGTACGGCGGGACCGAGGGGAACGGAAATCGAAACCGGGTCACGTATCCGACGAACCGGTCGCCGACCGCACGCACGGCGGCTCGTTCCGCGAGTGGTGCGGCGCGGGCACGACGTCGCTGTCGTAGTCGAACATCGCGGCGATGCGGACCTTGATCTCTTCCGTGGTCATCGTGGGGATGCGGCCGTTGGCGGCGCGTCGTGTGCTCATGTTGTCCTTCGCGTGGGGGTGGGGACGAGATGTCAGGCCCGGATCATCAGTGCGGCGAGGGCCACGGCGGCGGTCGTCACTACCGCGGTGAGGACGCCGGTGAGGACGGAGCCGGTATACGCACCCACGGGCACGGAGGCGACCGCCGCGGCGCCGCACACGATGCCGGAAATCGGCAAGGAGCGGGGCGTGTCGTGGCGGCCGCTACCGGGCCTACGCCATGCCGAGTTCTGCCGGCGGTTCCGGCGGGTGGACGGTGGGTTCACGGACATCGTCGATCCATTTCCTTCGATCGGGCGGCGGATGCACCCGACATGCGGCCACGAGAGAGGTTCGCGGTCGACTCCGACGGTAGGGCGGCCGCCGAGCCGTCTCCTCACCCTCGGCGGGTGAACCGGCACGGGCGGGTGAATGCCGTGGTACCGCGTGGTGTTCCGGTTCCGGGGCGGCCCCCCACGCGACACCGACCGTCGGTTTGTTTCGCCGAATCCGGTTCGCGCATGCCCGGCCGATGGTTCGCTGTAGCAGTGACAGCTTCAGTTGATGTTGTCGGCACGCGACGGAGCTCGAACCTCGCACTGGCAACCTGGGTCTCGGCGATCAACTTCTGGGCCTGGAACATGATCGGTCCCCTGTCCACGACCTATGCGAGCGATCTGTCGCTCAGCAGCACCCAGGCGTCGATCCTCGTGGCGACGCCCATCCTCGTGGGTTCTCTGGGGCGCATCGTGGTGGGTTCGCTCACGGACCGCTACGGCGGACGGGTCATGTTCATTGCGATCTCGCTGGCGTCGATCCTGCCGGTGCTGGCCGTCGGGGTGGCCGGCAGCGTGGGTTCCTATCCGCTCCTGCTCGTCTTCGGCTTCTTCCTCGGCATCGCGGGCACGATCTTCGCGGTCGGCATTCCGTTCGCGAACAACTGGTACGAGCCGGCCCGGCGCGGCTTCGCCACCGGCGTGTTCGGTGCCGGCATGGTGGGCACCGCGCTGTCCGCGTTCTTCACCCCCCGGTTCGCGCAGTGGTTCGGCCTGCTGACCACCCACGTCGTCGTCGCGGTGGCACTCGCCGTCACGGCCGCGGTGTGCATCCTCGTGATGCGCGACTCGCCGGAGTTCCATCCGAACACCGACCCGGTCGTTCCCAAACTGAGGGCAGCCCTGAAACTGCGGGTCACGTGGGAGATGTCGTTCCTCTACGCGGTCGTCTTCGGCGGCTTCGTCGCGTTCAGCAACTACCTGCCCACCTACATCAAGACGATCTACGGATTCTCGGCCGTCGACGCGGGCGCCCGCACAGCGGCCTTCGCGCTGGCCGCGGTGATCGCCCGGCCCATCGGCGGGGCGCTGTCCGACCGGATCGCCCCCAAGTATGTCGTGCTCGCGTCGTTCACGGGCACGGCGGTCATGGCGGCAGTCGCCGCCACGCAACCGCCGCCGGACGTGTGGTCGGCCACGACGTTCATCCTGCTCGCGGTTTTTCTCGGCATGGGCACCGGCGGAGTGTTCGCATGGGTCGCGCGTCGCGCGCCCGCCAAGTCTGTGGGATCGGTGACCGGCATCGTCGCCGCCGCGGGCGGGCTCGGCGGGTACTTCCCGCCGCTGGTCATGGGTGCCACCTACGACCCCGTCGACAACGACTACACCGTGGGTCTGTTGCTCCTCGTGGCGACTGCGCTCGTCGCGCTGGCCTATACCGCGGTGAAACTGCGCGCCCACGAGAACGTTCCGACCGGAAACTGACGTCGAGTCCGAAGGGAGAAACGTGACCACCCATCACACCGGAGGACCCGCGGAGGAGCTGCTGCGCCGCAGCGGGCGGTTCTTCACCGCAGGCGAGGTCTCCGACGACGGCCGCACCGTGACCCGTCACGGCGGTCGCGACGGCGACATCTTCTACCGCGATCGCTGGAGCCACGACAAGGTCGTCCGGTCCACCCACGGCGTGAACTGCACGGGATCGTGTTCGTGGAAGATCTACGTCAAGGACGGCATCATCACCTGGGAGACCCAGGAGACCGATTATCCGTCGGTCGGTCCGGACCGGCCCGAATACGAACCGCGCGGCTGCCCGCGCGGCGCGGCGTTCTCCTGGTACACCTACTCGCCGACCCGGGTGCGCTACCCCTACGCCCGCGGCGTGCTCGTCGAGATGTACCGCGAGGCCAGAGCCCGGCTCGGTGACCCCGTGCTGGCCTGGGCCGACATCCAGAACGACCCGCAGCGACGCCGTCGGTACCAGCGGGCCCGCGGCAAGGGCGGGCTGGTGCGGGTCACGTGGGCCGAGGCCACCGAGATGATTGCCGCCGCGCACGTGCACACCGTCGAGGAGTACGGTCCGGACCGCGTGGCGGGCTTCTCGCCGATCCCGGCGATGTCGATGGTCTCCTTCGCGGCCGGATCCCGGTTCGTCGAGCTGATCGGCGGCGTGATGACCTCCTTCTACGACTGGTACGCCGACCTGCCTGTCGCCTCGCCCCAGGTGTTCGGCGACCAGACCGACGTCCCCGAGTCGGGGGACTGGTGGGACGCGGCGTACCTGATGATGTGGGGATCGAACGTGCCGGTCACCCGTACCCCGGACGCGCACTGGATGGCGGAGGTGCGCTACCGCGGTACCAAGGTCGTCTCCGTCAGTCCCGACTACGCCGACAACACCAAGTTCGCCGACGAGTGGATGCCGTGCGCCGCCGGCACGGACGGGGCGCTGGCCATGGCGATGGGGCACGTCGTGCTCTCGGAGTGCTTCGTGCGACGGCGGGTGCCGTTCTTCGTCGACTACGTCCGCCGGTACACCGACCTGCCGTTCCTGGTCCGGCTCGAGGAGCGCGACGGCAGGCTCGTGCCCGGCAAGAACCTCACCGCCGCCGACCTCGGACAGGACGTGGAGAACGCGGCGTTCAAGCCGGTGCTGCTCGACGGTGCCACCGACACCGTCGCGGTGCCGCACGGCTCCCTCGGGTTCCGCTACGGCGACGACGGGACCGGAAAATGGAACCTGGACCTGGGCGATCTCGTGCCGGCACTGACCGTCGCGCATCGGGACGACGGCACGGACGAGACCGCGCGCGTCCATCTGCCCGGTTTCGACACCGTCGACGGACACGGCGAGAGCGTCGAACGCGGCGTCCCCGTGCGGCGGGTGGGCGCACACCTGGTGTGCACGGTGTTCGACCTCATGCTGGCCCAGTACGGCGTCGCGCGTCCGGGACTGCCCGGACAGTGGCCGAGCGGGTACGACGACCCGGCCTCGCCGTACACCCCCGCGTGGCAGGAGCCGATCACCGGGGTCTCCGCCGCGCAGGCCGTCCGGATCGCGCGCGAGTTCGCCCGCAACGCGGAGGAATCCGGCGGCCGGTCCATGATCATCATGGGCGCCGGCATCTGCCAGTGGTTCCACGGCGACACCACCTACCGGGCGATTCTCGCCTTGCTGATGCTCACCGGCTCCATGGGCCGCAACGGCGGCGGCTGGGCGCACTACGTGGGTCAGGAGAAGTGCCGTCCGGTTACCGGGTGGGCCGCGATGGCCATGGGAACCGACTGGTCCCGCCCCCCGCGGCAGATGGCCGGAACCTCCTACTGGTACGTCCACACGGACCAGTGGCGCTACGACGGGTACCGCGCCGACGCGCTCGCGAGCCCGCTCGGGCGGGGCCGGTTCCGCGACAAGCACACGATGGACGTGATGGCGTCCGCCGTCGCGATGGGGTGGACTCCGTTCTACCCACAGTTCGATCGCAACACACACGACCTCGCCGACGAGGCGCGAGCAGCAGGCGAGGACATCCCCGCGTACGTCGCCCGGAAACTGGCGAGCGGCGAGGTGAAGCTGTCGGTCACCGACCCGGACAACCCGCGCAACTGGCCGCGGGTGCTGAACGTGTGGCGGTCCAACCTGCTCGGCTCGTCCAGCAAGGGCAACGAGTACTTCCTGCGGCACCTGCTCGGCACAGATGCCAACATCCAGGGTGCGCCCACCGGTCCGGACCAGCGCCCACACGACGTCGAAGGTCCGGACGAGGTGCCCGAAGGCAAGCTCGACCTGCTGATGTCGATCGACTTCCGGATGACGTCGACCACCCTGTTCTCCGACGTGGTGCTGCCCGCCGCGACATGGTATGAGAAGGGAGACCTGTCGAGCACCGACATGCATCCCTACATCCACGCGTTCAGTCCCGCGATCGACCCGCCGTGGGAGACCCGCTCGGACTACGAGGCATTCGGCGCCGTCGCGAAGGTGTTCAGCGCGCTGGCGGCGAAGCACCTCGGCACCCGCACCGACATCGTGCTCGGCACTCTGCAGCACGACACGCCCGGCGCGATGGCGTATCCGTCGGGCACGGAGAACAACTGGCGCGTGACCGGGGAGGTGCCGGTGCCGGGCAGGACCATGGGCCCGCTCGCGGTCGTCGAACGGGACTACGGTGCGATCGCCGACAAGTGGTCGACCCTCGGTCCGCTCGTCGACACCCTCGGCCTGACCACCAAGGGCGTCACGACGCACCCGGTGCAGGAGGTCGCGGAACTCGCCGCGAAGTTCGGTGTGATGAATTCCGGTGCAGGCGAAGGCCGCCCCGCGGTCACCAGCGCCGAACGCATGGCCGACGTCATCCTCGCGCTGTCGGGCACCTCGAACGGCCGGCTCGCGGTCGAGGGCTTCCGCGAACTCGAGAAACGCACCGGCCGCCGGCTCGTGCACCTCGCCGAGGGCAGTGAAGAACGCCGTATCACCTACGCCGACACCCAGTCCCGCCCGGTCCCCGTGATCACCAGCCCGGAATGGTCCGGCAGCGAGACCGGTGGGCGCCGCTACGCCCCGTTCACGGTGAACATCGAGGAACTCAAACCGTTCCACACGCTCACCGGCCGCATGCACTTCTACGTCGATCACGACTGGATCGAGGAACTCGGCGAACAACTCCCGATCTATCGACCGCCACTGGACATGTCGCGCCTGTTCGGTGAACCGGCCGTCGGCAGCGGCGACGGCGTCGGACTGACCGTGCGGTACCTCACCCCGCACTCGAAGTGGTCGATCCACTCCGAGTACCAGGACAACCTGTTCATGTTGTCGCTCTCACGCGGTGGACCGACCATGTGGATGAGCCCGGCGGACGCGGCGAAGATCTCGGTGCGGGACAACGACTGGGTCGAGGCCGTCAACCGCAACGGCGTCGTGGTGTGCCGCGCAATCGTCTCGCACCGCATGCCCGAAGGTGTGGTGTACGTCTACCACGCGCAGGAGCGCACCATCGACGTGCCGCTCACCGACACCACCGGTACCCGCGGCGGCATCCACAACTCGGTCACGAAGATCCTGATCAAACCCACCCACATGGCAGGCGGCTACGCGCAGACCGCCTTCGCGTTCAACTACCTCGGGCCCACCGGAAATCAACGCGACGAGGTGACGGTCGTACGCCGCCGGTCGCAGGAGGTCACGTACTGATGTCGATGCTCACGACCACGACCGGCGAAGCGAGGCCGGCATGAAGGTGATGGCCCAGATGGCGATGGTGATGAACCTCGACAAGTGCATCGGTTGTCATACCTGCTCGGTCACCTGCAAGCAGGCCTGGACGAACCGTTCCGGCACCGAATACGTGTGGTTCAACAACGTGGAGACCCGGCCCGGCCAGGGATACCCGCGCACCTACGAGGACCAGGAACGCTGGCGGGGCGGATGGATCCGCGACCGCAACGGGCGGCTGCGGCTGCGTGACGGCGGCCGGTGGAACAAGCTGTTCCGGATCTTCTCGAATCCGAAGATGCCGGCGATCGACGACTACTACGAGCCGTGGACCTACGACTACGAGAACCTCACCACCGCGCCGCTCGGCGACCAGATCCCGGTGGCACCGCCTCGCAGTCTGATCAGTGGCAAGCCGATGAAGGTCGAATGGTCGGCGAACTGGGACGACGATCTCGGCGGCTCCCCGGAGATCGTGCCCGACGATCCGGTGCTGAAGAAGATCGGCGAGCAGGTCCGGCTCGAACTCGAACAGACCTTCATGTTCTACCTGCCTCGCATCTGCGAGCACTGCCTGAACCCGTCGTGCGTCTCGTCGTGCCCGTCCGGAGCGATGTACAAGCGCGTCGAGGACGGCATCGTTCTCGTCGACCAGGACCGCTGTCGCGGCTGGCGGATGTGCGTGTCCGGATGTCCTTACAAGAAGGTGTATTTCAACCACAAGACCGGCAAGGCCGAGAAGTGTACGTTCTGCTATCCGCGCGTGGAGGTGGGCCTGCCCACCGTGTGTTCCGAAACCTGTGTGGGTCGGCTGCGCTACATCGGCCTCGTGCTCTACGACGCCGACCGGGTGCTCGAGGCCGCGTCCGTCGAGGACGAGAAGGACCTCTACGACGCACTGCGGCAGGTGCTGCTCGACCCCGCCGACCCGGACGTGATCGCCGGCGCCCGCGCCGAGGGCATCTCCGACGAATGGATCGAGGCCGCCCAGCGGTCACCCGTGTACGCGTTGATCGACACGTACCGGGTCGCGTTGCCCCTGCATCCGGAATACCGCACGATGCCGATGGTCTGGTACGTGCCGCCGCTGTCCCCGGTGGTCGACGCGGTCTCGCGCGACGGTCACGACGGCGAGGACATGGGCAATCTGTTCGGTGCTCTCGAATCACTGCGTATCCCGATCGAGTATCTGGCGGGACTGTTCACCGCGGGCGACACCGACGCCGTCGAAGCGGTGCTGCACCGGCTCGCCGCGATGCGGTCGTACATGCGCGACATCAACCTGGGCCGGGACACGCGGCCGGAGATCCCCGACGCCGTCGGTATGACCGAGGAGCAGATGTACGAGATGTACCGCCTGCTCGCCCTGGCCAAGTACGACGAGCGGTACGTGATCCCGACCGCCTACGCCGCCGAGGGCCACCGGCTCGAGGAATCCGCCACCGACTGCGCACTGTCGTACGACGGCGGCCCCGGAATGTACGACTCCGGGCCGTTCGGGGAGGCCAGCGGCGGTCCGGTCCCGGTCGCGGTGGAGACCTTCCATGCGCTCCGGCAGCGGCAGACCTCCGAGGGGATGGCGGCGAACGCGTCGAATCCCTCCCGTGTGAACCTGCTCAACTGGGACGGCAAGGGCGTGCCCCAGGGCCTGTTCCCGGCCGGGCATCGGGTCGAGGACCGGGGGAGTGGGCAATGAGGGTGCGGATACGCCGTGGGCGCGACACCGCGACACGGCAACTGCAGCACCGGCTGATCCGGCAGGCGGCCTCGCTGCTGCTGGCATACCCCGACGATCGGCTGCCGTCCCGTCTCGCGACCGTCGACGGTCTTCTCGGGCACGTCACCGGGGCGCCGGCGCAGTTGCTGAGCCGGACGCTCGCCGCCCTGCGCGACGCCGATCCGTTTGCTGCGCAGGCCGACTACGTCGACACCTTCGACATGCGCCGGCGGTCGACGATGTATCTCACGTACTGGACCGGCGGTGACACCCGCAATCGCGGCACAGCGATCCACGCGTTCGCCCAGGCCTACCGGGACGCCGGCGTGGAGCCACCGACCGGGGAAGCGCCCGATCATCTGCCGGTGGTGCTCGAGTTCGCCGCCACCGTCGACCCGGACGCGGGGGAGCGACTGCTCGCCGCGCACCGGGTCCCGATCGACGTGCTCCGAATCGCGCTCGAGGAACGCGATTCCTGCTATGCGGCGACGATCGGGGCGGTGTGCGCGACGTTGCCTCCGGTCGGCGATCAGGAAGTCCACCGCGCCCGGTACCTCGCCGAGGCCGGGCCGCCCGCCGAGGCGATCGGCCTCGAACCGTTCACCCTCACGGTCCCACCGCGCCGCACTGCACCCGCCGCGGAGCAGACCCGAGTCCAAGGAGTCGGCTGACATGTCCGCAGGGGAGATCTTCTGGGACGTCGCGCCGTACGTCACGATCGCCGTGGTCGTCGTGGGTACGTGGTGGCGCTACCGTTACGACAAGTTCGGCTGGACCACGCGTTCGTCTCAGCTCTACGAGAGTCGGCTGCTGCGCATCGCCAGCCCGATGTTCCACTTCGGGATCCTCGTGGTGATCGTGGGGCACGTGATCGGTCTGCTCATTCCACAGTCCTGGACCGATGCGGTCGGCCTGAGTCAGCACGCGTATCACGTACAGGCGGTGACGCTGGGCACCATCGCCGGGATCGCCACCCTCGTCGGAATCCTGTTGCTGATCTACCGTCGCCGCACCCGTGGACCGGTGTTCATGGCGACCACGGCCAACGACAAGCTCATGTATGTCGTCCTCGTCGCCGCGATCGTCGCGGGACTCGCCACGACTCTGATGGGGTCGGGTGTCGTGGGCGAGGAGCACAACTACCGCGAAACCGTCTCGCCGTGGTTCCGATCCATCTGGATCCTGCAGCCGCGCGGCGATCTCATGGTGCAGGCACCCCTGTCGTTCCAGGTGCACGCGCTGATCGCCTTGATCCTGTTCGCGCTGTGGCCGTTCACCCGCCTGGTGCACGCCTTCAGCGCCCCGATCGGATACCTGTTCCGGCCGTACGTGGTCTACCGCAGCCGCGACGTCGCCGCGAAGGGACAGCTCGTCGGGTCGCAGCCGCGCCGCCGCGGGTGGTGACCGGATCGGCCGGAGAGCGCCGCGTGTAGTGTGAGTTGTTCAGTCCAGCACACCCACTCGCCTGTAGGACCGTCGAACATCTTCATGGCTGCCACCCGCCGCTCCGCCGCCCCGTCCGTCGCCGTATCCACATCGGCGCCCACCGAGCCCGACGCCGGGGTGCGACGCACCCTCTTGCCCGGAGGTCTGCGCGTCGTCACCGAGCACGTGCCCGGCGTGCGTTCGGCCGCCGTGGGTGTCTGGGTGGGCGTCGGCTCCCGCGACGAGCAGCCCTCCGTCGCCGGTGCGGCCCACTTCCTCGAACACCTGCTGTTCAAGGCCACCCCCACCCGGACGGCGCTCGACATCGCCGAACTCGTCGACGGCGTCGGCGGTGAACTCAACGCGTTCACCTCGAAGGAGCACACCTGCTTCTATGCCCACGTGCTCGACGACGACCTGTCCCTGGCCGTCGACCTCGTCGCCGACGTCGTGCTGCGCGGCCGATGCCGCAGCGCCGACGTCGACCTGGAACGGCAGGTCGTCCTCGAGGAGATCGCGATGCGCGACGACGATCCCGAGGATCTGCTCGGGGACGCCTTCCTCACCGCGCTGTACGGCGACCACCCGATCGGCCGGCCCATCATCGGCTCGGTCGAATCGATCGAGGCGATGACCCGTACCCAGTTGCACTCGTTCCACGTGCGGCGGTACACGCCGGACCGCATGGTCGTCGCCGTCGCCGGCAACGTCGACCACGACCACACCGTCGAACTGGTCCGTCGGGCCTTCGCCGGGCACCTCGACCCCGCCGCGACCGCCGCCCCCCGGCGGGAGGGCAGTCTCCGCCTGCGCACGGCGCCGACGCTGAGCATCACCGACCGCGACGGTGAGCAGGCGCACCTGGCGGTCGGTGTGCGGTCCTTCGGCCGTCACGACCCCCGGCGCTGGGCGCTGTCGGTGCTCAACGCCGCCGTCGGCGGCGGCTTGAGCTCACGGCTGTTCCAGGAGATCCGGGAGCAGCGCGGCCTCGCCTACTCGGTGTACTCCGGTGTGGACACCTTCGCCGACACCGGTGCGTTCTCCGTCTACGCCGGGTGCCAGCCCGAGAACCTCGGCGAGGTCGCCGGCCTCGTCCGTGAGGTGCTCACCGACGTCGCCGACAACGGCGTCACCGAGGCCGAGTGCGCCCGTGCCAAGGGCTCGCTGCGCGGTGCGCTGGTCCTCGGTCTCGAGGACACCGGGGCCCGGATGAATCGGATCGGCCGCAGCGAACTGAGCTACGGCACCCACTGGAGCGTCACCGAGACACTCGAGCGGATCTCGTCGGTGAGCGCGACGGAGGTCCGCGAGGTCGCCGCCGAACTGCTGCACCGGCCGTTCGCTGCGGCCGTCGCCGGGCCGTACCGGCGGCCCCGGGACCTGCCCGCCTCGGTGCGCGCCCTCGTCGCGTGACCGCGGCCTGACCACGGGCAGGGACGTCCGGTTGCGTAGGCTGCTGCGGGACGGATCGGACGAGGAAGCGTGGAGAGTCAAGTGAACGCAGCAGCAATCCGGGTCGGTGTGCTCGGCGCCAAGGGCAAGGTCGGACAGGCGATCTGCGCGGCCGTCGAGGCGGCCACCGACCTCGAGCTCGTCGCCGCGGTCGACCGGGACGACAGCCTCGAGGACTTCGTCACCTCCCGCGCACAGGTGGTGGTGGACTTCACCCATCCCGACGTGGTCATGGGCAATCTGCAGTTCCTCGTCGAGCACGGCATCCACGCGGTCGTCGGCACCACCGGATTCGACGAGGCACGACTGGGCAGGGTCCGCGACTGGCTGGCCGCGACACCTGAGGTCGGCGTCCTGATCGCGCCGAACTTCGCGATCGGTGCCGTGCTGTCGATGCGCTTCGCGCAGGCCGCCGCGCGGTTCTTCGACTCCGTCGAGGTCATCGAGTTGCACCACCCCAACAAGGCGGACGCGCCCTCCGGCACGGCCTACCGCACCGCCGCGCTCATCGCCGAAGCCCGCGCCGCGGCCGGCGTGGGCCGCAGCCCGGACGCCACGACCACCGAACTCGACGGTGCCCGCGGCGCCGACGTGGCGGGGGTGCGGGTGCACTCGGTGCGCCTGGCCGGCCTCGTCGCCCACCAGGAGGTGCTGCTCGGCACCCAGGGCGAGACCCTGACCATCCGCCACGACTCGATCGACCGCTCCTCCTTCGCGCCCGGCGTGCTGCTCGGCGTGCGTGAGATCGGCGGCCGGCCCGGCCTCACCGTCGGCATCGACCCGCTCCTCGACCTGTGACGCGCGACCTGGTCAAGGTCCTGGCGCCGATCGTCTTCATCGTCCTCGCGCTGGGGTTCTACTTCGTGCTCCTCGGCGGGCGTGGGCTCGAACTGGTGCGCTCGGGCGAGGCTGCGGCCGTCGGGCTCGGCATCGGCGTGCTGCTGCTGCCGTTGGTGGGCGTGTGGATCGTCTACGCCACCCTGCGGGCCGGTCTCCAGCATCAGCACCTGGCCCGCCGGATCCACGAGGAGGGCCTCGAACTCGACGTGAGCGATCTGCCGCGCCGACCCTCGGGGCGGCTCGACCGCGCCGCCGCCGACGCCCTGTTCGAGCAGGTCAAGAAGGAGTGGGAAGCCGACCCGGACAACTGGCGCAACTCGTACCGGTTGGCCCGCGCGTACGACTACGCCGGCGACCGCGGCCGGGCCCGGGAGACCATGCGCCGGGCGGTCGCCCTCGAGAAGCTCGAACGCACCCAGTCCTCCGACTGATCACGCGTCCGTGCGGATCACCCCGGTACCGTCCGGACCCGGCTCGGTCCGCTCTCTGCGACGGCGAGGGCGGGGGCACGGAGACCGGCCGGCGGGCGACGTACCCTGCAGGGTGTGACCGAGGCTCCCGCCGACGGCGAGCGCACGCTGCTCGTCGTCCACCACACCCCGTCCCCGTCGACCCGCGAATTGCTCGAGGCGGTGCTCGCCGGGGCGCGCGATCCCGACATCGTCGGCGTGCGGGTGCGGACGGTGCCCGCGCTCGGCGCGACGGTGCCGGATGTGCTCGCCGCCGACGGCTACGTGTTCGGCACCACCGCGAACTTCGGGTACATGTCGGGGGCGCTGAAGCACTTCTTCGACACCGTCTACTACCCGTGCCTCGACGCGATCGCAGGCCGGCCGTACGGGTTGTGGGTCCACGGCAACAACGACACCGCGGGTGCGGTCGCCTCGGTGCGCAAGCTCGTCACGGGCCTCGCCCTGGCGCAGGTCACGCAGGACCTCGAAGTCACCGGTCCGATCGACGCGCAGGTCCGGGAGCGCTGCTACGAGCTCGGAGCGACCGTCGCGGTGTCCGTGTCACAGGAGGTCTGACCGCTCGGACACCGCGCGGCGCCTCAGAGCAGCTTCTCGACGAACTTCGTCAATCCCTTCTCGGCGGTCTCCATCGCCATCTTCTGGGCCTTCTTCACCATGAAGCCGGGCAGCGGAATCTTGGGGTCGATCGTGAGGGTGAAGTCGACCCGGGTGCCGCTCTCGGTGGCCGTCAGCGTGTACGTGCCGTCCTGCTGATGCTGCTGATGGCTCTCGATCAGGGTCCAGGACATCGACTCGTCGCCGTTCCAGTAGTAGTCCACGACCTGCTCGTCGTGGATTCCGATGATGGACACGGTCATGCGGACGCGGTGGGGGCGGCCGTCCGGGTGGGTGGTCTCGACGACGACGGTCTTGTGGGGCCCCGACCACTCCGGCAGCCGGTCGACCGCGGCGATTCCCGCCATCACGCGACCCGGGTCGGCCTTGATCTCGAAACTGCTGGAACTGCTGACGGCCATGCGCTCACTTCCTCGGCTTTCGGGTGACGTGCGTCGGCAATGTACCGCACCGCCTCCTGCTCACCCGTCCTCACGCTCGGACGGTTCGGACGTTCCGGACGGACCCCGTCCGGCCTCCTCGTCAGGACGCCTCGTGGCGCGCTCGTCGGCGCGGCGCTGATATCGCATCTGTTCCCGCAGCGCCCCCTGGACGGCCTGCGACACCCACGAGTTCAGCGACACGCCGTTCTGGGCCGCCGCCTCCTCGGCGCGTGCCTTGATCTGTTCGACGAGGCGCAGGGTCACCCGGCTGATGTCTCCGGTGACGTCCTCGAAAGTCCGGTCGGCGCCGGGGGTTTCGGAGGGCGCGTCCCCGCGCACCTCGAGCACCGCGTCGCTGCCGTCGAGGCGGACGGTGACCACCCGGTCGCCGAGTTCGCTCGAGATCTCCGCCGCCATGTCCGACAGCGCCCGCAGCAGCGCCAGGCGGGCGGGTGCGGCGACCGCTGTGGCGAGGGCCGCCGCGGTCCGGCGGGTCTGTTCGTCGCCGAGTTCGGCGGAGGCGGCGAGGGAGTCGGTGATCGTGTCCAGGTACGGATCGAGGTTCATGACATCATTCTGACGTCACAAGTGATGTCAATCAAGGCGTCGACCCGCACCTCACATCCGATGACACCCTCGACAGCGCCGTGCCCGACAGCGCCGTGCCCGACAGCGCCGTGCCCGACAGCGCTACGGTCGACGGGTTCGACGGGATCGACAATCTGGAGGAGAACCGATGGCGCCCGAGCCAGTCACACTCGAGGTCAGGCTGGTGGCCAAGACCGAGTTCGTCCCGCCCGCCGACGTGCCCTGGGAAACCGACGCCGACGGGGGAGAGGCACTCGCCGAGTTCGCCGGCCGGGCGTGCTACCAGAGCTGGTCCAAGCCGAACCCCCGCACGGCGACCAATGCCGGGTACCTACGCCACCTGCTCACGGTCGGGCACCTGTCCGTGCTCGAGCACGGTTCGGTGAGCTTCTACATCACCGGCATCTCCCGGTCCTGCACCCACGAACTCATCCGGCACCGGCACTTCTCCTATTCCCAGCTGTCCCAGCGGTTCGTCCGCGGCAGCGACGCTCCGGTCGTGGTCCCGCCGGCCGTGGCGGGGGACCCGCGGCTCGAGGAACTGTTCCTCGCCGCCGCCGAGTCCAGCCGGGCCGCGTACATCGAACTGCTCGACGCGCTCGACGAGAAGCTCTCCCATCTGCCCGAGGGGCCGATCCGTGCGAAGCAGGCCCGTGAGGCCGCGCGATCGGTGCTGCCCAACGCCACCGAGACCCGCGTCGTCGTCACCGGCAACTACCGGTCCTGGCGGCACTTCGTGGCCATGCGCGCGACCGAGCACGCCGACGTCGAGATTCGCCGCCTCGCCGTCGAGTGCCTGCGTCAGCTGCAGGACGTCGCGCCGAACATCTTCGGCGACTTCACCATCACCCGTCTGCCCGACGGTTCCGAGGTCGCCGCCGGTGCCTTTGCGACCGACACCTGACCGGCAGGTGTGTGTGGAACAGCCCGGGTCACGCGGTAGCCTTCTGACCATGACCAACGGTGATTCCGCTTCTGCTGTCGAGCTTCCGTTCGGCACCATCGCCACAGCGATGGTGACCCCGTTCACCGCCGACGGCAAGCTCGACGTGGACGCGGGTGTGCGTCTTGCCGCCTATCTGGTCGACGGCGGCTGCGATGCGCTGGTTCTCGCGGGCACCACCGGCGAATCGCCGACCACCACCGAGAACGAGAAGCTCGAACTGATGCGCGCCGTGCTCGCCGCGGTGGGGGACCGCGCGAAGATCATCGCCGGCGCCGGCAGCAACGACACCGCCCACAGCGTCGAACTCGCCCGCGACGCCGCGCGAGCCGGCGCCCACGGGCTGCTCGTCGTCACCCCGTACTACTCCCGGCCGCCGCAGGCAGGGCTCTACGCCCACTTCACGGCCGTCGCGAACGCCACCGACCTGCCCGTCATGCTCTACGACATCCCGCCGCGCTCGGTCGTGCCGATCGAAACGGAGACGCTGCGCCGGCTCGCCGAGCATCCCCGCATCGTGGCGGTCAAGGACGCCAAGGGCGATCTCAACGCCGGCGCCGAACTCATCGGCACCACCGACCTGAAGTTCTACTCCGGAGACGACCCGCTCAACCTCCCGTGGCTGTCCGTCGGTGCCGTCGGATTCGTCAGTGTCATCGGACATCTCGTGCCCGGCCGCCTGCGGGAGCTGTACGACGCCTTCCAGGCCGGTGATCTCGTCCGCGCCCGCGCGATCAACCTGAGCCTCATGCCGATCCTGCGTGCCGTCTCCCGCCTCGGGGGGGTGAGCGCGTCGAAGGCGGGCCTGCGGTTGATGGGTCTCGACGTCGGCGAGCCTCGCCTGCCCCAGGTGGCGCCGACCTCCCTGCAGATCGACGCACTGGCTGCAGACCTGCACGCCGCAGGGGTGCTCGCGTGAGCCGCCCGTCGCGCGGCCGGGGCCGCGCCACCCGCAACGCCGGACCGCCCAGCACCCGGCCGGTGCGCCGGACCGTGCAGAACTCGGCCGACACCCAGCGGCCCGATCCGCGCAAGGTCGCGGACATGTCCGTGCGGCTGGGGACCCCGCCGAAGGCACCGCCCAAGGGGCTGCGCGTCGTCGCGCTCGGCGGCATCGGCGAGATCGGCCGCAACATGACGGTCTTCGAGCACCAGGGCAAGCTCCTCGTCATCGACTGCGGCGTGCTCTTCCCCGAGGACCAGCAGCCGGGCGTCGACCTCATCCTGCCGGACTTCCGGCACATCGAGGACCGCATGGACGACGTCGAAGCCGTCGTCCTGACCCACGGGCACGAGGACCACATCGGGGCAGTGCCGTTCCTGTTGCGGCTGCGTCCCGACATCCCGGTCGTGGGTTCGAAGTTCACCCTCGCTCTCGTCGCCGCGAAATGCCGCGAGCACCGGCTGCGCCCCAACCTCGTCGAGGTCGTCGAGGGCGACAAGACCACGCACGGGCCGTTCGAGTGCGAGTACTTCGCCGTCAACCACTCGATCCCGGACGCGCTCGCCGTCGCCGTCCGTACCGAGGCCGGCCTCGTGCTGCACACCGGCGACATCAAACTCGACCAGTTGCCGCTCGACGGCCGCCTCACCGACCTCGCCGGATTCTCCCGGCTCGGCGACGAGGGAGTCGACCTGTTCCTCGTCGACTCCACCAACGCCGAGGTCCCCGGCTTCGTGATGCCGGAACGCGAAATCGGCGGCGTGCTGGACAATGTCATCGGTAAGGCCACCCAGCGTGTGATCGTCGCGTCCTTCGCCAGCCACGTGCATCGCATCCAGCAGGTGGTCGACGTCGCCGAGCGGTACAACCGCCGCATCGCCTTCGTGGGGCGGTCGATGGTGCGCAACATGCAGATCGCGCAGGATCTCGGCTACCTGCGGGTGCCGGACGGGCTCGTCGTCGACCTCGACACCGCGGCGACGCTGCCCGACAACCGGCTCGTGCTGATCTCCACCGGCTCCCAGGGTGAACCGCTGTCCGCACTCTCCCGGATGGCGCGGGGCGAGCACCGCCAGATCAACATCCGGGCCGACGACCTCGTCGTCCTGGCGTCCTCGCTGATCCCGGGCAACGAGAACTCGGTGTTCGCGGTCGTCAACGGCCTCGCCAAGCGGGGCGCCACCGTCGTCACCCAGCAGAATGCGAAGGTGCACGTCTCCGGCCACGCCTCTGCGGGCGAGCTGCTGTACCTGTACAACGCGGTGCGCCCGACGAACGCGATGCCGGTGCACGGGGAATGGCGGCACCTGCGGGCCAACGCGAAGCTCGCCGAAGCGACCGGGGTGCCGCGCGAGCGGATCGTGCTCGCCGAGGACGGCGTGGTCGTCGACCTCGTCGACGGGCTCGCGGAGATCGTCGGGCAGGTGCCCGTCGGCCACGTCTACGTCGACGGCCTGTCCGTCGGCGACGTCGGCGAATCCACCCTGTCGGACCGGCTGATCCTCGGCGAGGGCGGCTTCATCTCCATCTCCGTCGCCGTGGACGAGAGCGGTCGCGCCGTGAGCACGCCCGGGGTGTCCGGGCGCGGCTTCTCCGACGACCCGGGAGCGCTGTCCGAGGCCGCGCAGCTCGTGGACAAGGTTCTCAACGAGCTCGCTGCCGAGGGCATCGACGACGCCCATCGCATCGCCCAGGCGATCCGCCGCGTCGTCGGGCGCTGGGTGTCCGACACCTACCGGCGCCGGCCGATGATCGTGCCGACGGTGATCACCGTTCCGGGCCCGGCGTAGCCGTACTCCGCGGCGCCGGACGGTCCGGCCCGTCCGGCGCTACAGTGGGCCGGGTGAGCCTCGCCCGTGACGAACGACACGCACTCGTCCGCACCATGACGCAGACCGGCCCCGACGCCCCCACTCTGTGCGGGGACTGGACCACCCGGGACCTGGCCGCCCATCTCGTGGTCCGCGAACGCCGGATCGACACGATGCCGGGCATCGTCCTGCCGCCCCTGGCCGGGCACACCGAGCGGGTGCGCGCCGGGGCGGCGGACCGGCCGTGGGAGCAGCTGCTCGCCGACATCGAGTCCGGACCGCCCGTATGGTCGCCGTTGTACCTCGTCGACGGACTCGCCAATGCCGCGGAGATGTTCGTCCACCACGAGGACGTGCGCCGCGCCGCGCCCGGGTGGGAGCCGCGGCCGCTCGACGCGTCTACCCAGGACCGCCTGTGGCAGATGGCCCGGCAGATCGGCCGGCGCGGTTACCGCGGCACCGACGTCACGGTCGTGTTCGAGCGCCCCGACGGCACCCGCGCGACGGTCCGGCGGCGCGGTCCGCGGACCGTGATCCTGCGGGGCGAGCCCGCCGAGTTGTTGCTGCACGCCTTCGGCCGTGACGAGGTGCGCGTCGAGACCACCGGGCCGGCCGCCGACGTCGCCGAGGTCGCCGCGTCCGGTCGCGGCGTCTGATCCGCCCCGGCACCCGTGTGACCACCGCGTGCGGCTGATGCCGGTGTTGCGGATGGTTCGGTTGTGGACATTGCGACTAACCTGACGGGTATGGCAGGAAAGTCGGGTGCCCGCGGATCGTCGTCGACGACCTCACGGTCGAGGTCGGGTGCGCGCGGCTCGTCCGGGGCCACGGGTGCATCGCGTGCGAAGGGCAGCACCCGCAAGCCCGCCACGACCACCCGCCGGCAGCCCGCCGCACGACGCCCGGCCCGCAGCACCGCCACCCCTCGGCGCAAGGCGCCCGCCCGTTCGGCACGGCCGGGCGTCCTGCACACGCTCGGCCGCGGGATCGGGACCGGCTGGACGATGATCGCCCGCGGGGTGGGTGCCACCACCCGCACGGTGGGCAGGGTGACGGAGGTCGAGCACGGCCACCGCCGCGACGGCATCGCCCTCGGGCTCATCGCCGCGAGCGTCGTCGTCGCCGGCAGCGTCTGGTTCGCCGTCGGCGGCCCGCTCGGCGGCTGGATCGAGGCCGCGGTCCGTGCGGTCGTCGGCGGCGCGAGCGCGGTGCTGCCGCTGACCGGTCTCGTGATCGCGGTCGTCCTCATGCGTACCGAGCCACGGCCGGAGATCCGGCCCCGGCTCGTCCTGGGGTCGATGCTCGTCGCCCTTCCTGCGCTCGGCCTGTGGCACATCGCCTCGGGCATGCCCAGTGACGGTGCGGGCCGGGCGGGTGGCGCCGGCTTCCTCGGATACCTGGTGGGCGGGCCCCTCACCGACGGCCTGACGGTGTGGTTGTCGGTTCCGTTGCTGCTGATGGCAGCCGGGTTCGGCATCCTGCTGCTCACCGGCACGACGATCCGGGAACTGCCCGGCATGTTCCGCGAGTACTTCGGCCTGCACTACCGAGCCGACGACGAGTACGGCGCATACGACCCGGACCACGCCGACGACTACGACGCCGATCGGGACCCGACTCTGTTCGACGCCGACGGCTATCCGGTCGAGCGGCGGACCAGGGGCCGGCGGCGTACTCCCGTCGAGAACTACCCCACGGACGAATTCGACGGCGACGCCCGCACCGAGGTGCTGCCGGTGTGGGATCCGGAGCCGGCGCCCGCCGCGCCCCCGGCGCCGGAACCCGTACCCGAACCGGCACCCGAGCCGCCCCGCGCCCGCGCCCGGTCCAAAGCGGCCCCCGCGCCGGCCCCGCCGGTCGAGGAGTCCTCCGACGACGGCAAGCTCGAGCCGCTCGTTCCCGACCGGGTGGTGGAGGGCGACTACGCTCTGCCGTCGCTCGGGCTGCTGCTCGAGGGCGATCCGCCCAAGAAGCACAGTTCGGCGAACGACCAGATGATCGAGGCCATCACCGAGGTGCTCGAACAGTTCAAGATCGACGCCGCGGTCACGGGCTTCACCCGCGGCCCCACGGTCACCAGGTACGAGGTGGAACTCGGGCCGGGCGTGAAGGTCGAGAAGATCACCGCGCTCGCCCGCAACATCGCCTATGCCGTGGCCACCGACAACGTGCGCCTGCTCGCGCCGATCCCCGGCAAGTCCGCGGTGGGCATCGAGGTCCCGAACTCGGACCGCGAACTGGTGCGTCTCGCCGACGTGCTCGCCGCTCCGTCGACGCGCAAGGATCACCATCCGCTGGTGATCGGGCTCGGCAAGGACATCGAAGGCGACTTCGTCTGTGCGAACCTGGCCAAGATGCCGCATCTGCTCGTCGCCGGCTCCACCGGCTCCGGCAAGTCGAGTTTCGTCAACTCGATGCTGGTGTCGCTGCTCGTGCGTGCCACCCCGGACGAGGTCCGGATGATCCTCATCGACCCGAAGATGGTCGAGCTCACGCCGTACGAGGGCATCCCGCACCTGATCACGCCCATCATCACCCAGCCGAAGAAGGCGGCCGCCGCCCTCGCGTGGCTGGTGGAGGAGATGGAGCAGCGCTACCAGGACATGCAGGCCAACCGCGTCCGGCACATCGACGACTTCAACACCAAGGTCCGGTCCGGCGAGATCACCGCCCCGCTCGGCAGCGAGCGGGTCTACCGGCCGTACCCGTACATCCTCGCGATCGTCGACGAGCTCGCCGACCTGATGATGACGGCCCCCCGCGACGTCGAGGACGCCATCGTGCGGATCACGCAGAAGGCCCGCGCCGCCGGCATCCATCTGGTGCTCGCCACGCAGCGGCCCTCCGTCGACGTGGTGACCGGCCTGATCAAGACGAACGTGCCGTCGCGGCTCGCGTTCGCGACCTCGTCGCTGACGGACTCCCGCGTCATCCTCGACCAGCCCGGTGCCGAGAAGCTCATCGGCATGGGCGACGGCCTGTTCCTGCCGATGGGGGCCGGCAAGCCGATCCGGATGCAGGGCGCGTTCATCACCGACGAGGAGATCGCGGCCGTCGTCGACTTCGCCAAGAACCAGAAGGAACCGGAGTACACCGAGGGTGTCACCACGGCGAAGCCCGGCGAGAAGAAGGATGTCGACCCCGACATCGGTGACGACCTCGACGTGTTCCTGCAGGCGGTCGAGCTGGTGGTGTCGAGCCAGTTCGGGTCGACGTCGATGCTGCAGCGCAAGCTGCGGGTCGGGTTCGCGAAGGCGGGGCGCCTGATGGATCTGATGGAGACCCGCGGGGTCGTCGGCCCCAGCGAAGGCTCCAAGGCGCGGGAGGTCCTGGTCAAACCGGACGAACTCGACGGCCTGCTGCTCTCCATCCGGGGCGGCGGGGACGCGGACGCGCCGGCACCGGCGGAGTAGGAGCAGCACGGTTCGATGCCGCTTCCCCTGTGTGGTTGAATGGACGAAGTGGAGGGGAGTATCCCCTAACTCGCGGCAGTTCCGTCAACACGTGCGACACCGATGTCGTCCCGGGGCTGTCGACCTCGAACCTGCTCCCCGGAGCCGTGAATCGAGGTGGGAGAGACCTCCGGTGGTTCGCTGTGCCTACCGGAGGAATGCCTGCAGATGCATGTCACCCCGCTCGTCTGGATCGTCACCATCCTGGTGATCCTGGGACTGTTCGTCTTCGACTTCTACGCTCACGTCCGCAAACCGCACGCGCCCACGCTGCGCGAGTCCGGCTTCTGGTCGGCGGTGTTCATCGGCCTCGCCGTGGTGTTCGGCGTCGTGGTGTTCGCGATCTGGGGACCGACGTACGGCGGCGAGTACTTCGCCGGGTACGTCACCGAGAAGGCTCTCAGTGTCGACAACCTGTTCGTCTTCGTGATCATCATGTCGACCTTCGCGGTGCCACGCGAGTACCAGCAGAAGGTACTCACTATCGGCATCGTCCTGGCACTCGTGATGCGCGGGGCGTTCATCGCCGTCGGGGCGGCGGCGATCAACGCCTACAGCTGGGTGTTCTACCTCTTCGGCGCATTCCTCATCTACACCGCGATCAAGCTGATCCGCGAGCACGGTGAGGAGGTCGAGCACGAGAAGGAGCGGGAGAACCGGATCGTCTCCCTGGTCCGCAAGGTGTACCCGACCACCGACGAGTACCACGGCGACAAGCTGTTCACCCGGATCGACGGCAAGCGCTTCGCCACCCCGATGCTGCTCGCTCTGGCCGCCATCGGCTTCACCGACATCCTGTTCGCGCTCGACTCGATCCCCGCGATCTACGGACTCACCAGCGAGCCGTACCTGGTGTTCACCGCGAATGCATTCGCGCTGATGGGCCTGCGACAGCTGTTCTTCCTCATCGGCGGCCTGCTCGAACGGTTGGTCTACCTGTCCTACGGCCTGTCCGTGATCCTCGGGTTCATCGGTATCAAACTGGTGCTCCACGCGCTGCACGAGAACACGCTGTCGTTCGTCAACGGCGGTGAACACGTCGCGGTGCCGGAGATCTCGACGTGGTTGTCGCTGGGCGTGATCGTCGGTGTGCTCGTGGTGACGACCGTGGCGAGCCTGCTCAAGACGCGCAGCGAGAAGGCCGACCTCACCTGACCTTCCCGCCGGTGATGGGCGTCAGTCGTTGAAGACGCCCATCACCGGGAGCCACTCCGTGATCCGGACCGCGTCGACGAGGCCGTGACGAGCGAAGGGATCCTGCGCCATGACCTCGCGCACCGCCGGCTCGTCCGCAGCCTCGACGACGATCAGCGCGCCCGATCCGTCGGCCCACGGACCGGTCGCCCGCACCGTCCCGGCGTCGACGAGTTCGCCGAGCCAGCCCCGGTGGGCGGGCCGGTGCTCGTCGCGGCCGTCGGTGGTGGCTTCGGAGTAGGTGTACTCGACAGCGAACAGCGGCATGGATCCTCGCATTCGTGGTGGTGGGGCGGACGCGGCTCAGAGCGAGAGCAGCATCCGGGTGTTTCCGAGGGTGTTCGGTTTGACGTAGCTCAGGTCCAGGAACTCGGCCACACCGGTGTCGTAGGAACGGCACATCTCCGCGTACACCTCGGCGGTCACGGGAGTGCCGTCGATCTCCGTGAATCCGTGCCGGCCGAAGAACTCGACCTCGAAGGTGAGCACGAACAGCCGCTCCAACTCGAGTTCGCGGGCGACTTCGATCAGGTGGGCGACGACGAGGTGGCCGACTCCACGGCCCTTGACCCGCGGATCCACCGCGACGGTGCGGATCTCGCCCAGGTCGGACCACAGCACGTGCAAGGCCCCGCAGCCGACGACGGTGCCCGCTGTCTCGGCCACCCAGAACTCCTGCACGGACTCGTACAGGGTGACGAGATTCTTCTCCAGGAGGATCTTGCCCGCATAGATGTCGACCAGTCGCTTGATCTCCGGAATGTCACCGGTTCGCGCACGTCGCACGACAATGCGGTCGTGGGTCTCCGGGTCCGTCGTCCGCGAATTCATAGTGGTGAACAGTAGCCGGTCGCTCTACCGATATTGTGTCCGTGTGCCGGTCGGATCCCCATGCTCACGTGTCGCCCCGGCGGACCCGGGTCCGCGTCGTCCCGCGGCGCCGTCCGCGGCGGGGAGGCCGGCGTGAGCGCGCCGCATCCCGAGGTGGCCGGGACCGGCGGGGCCGCGGCGGCCCCCGGGCCCCATGCGCCCGCGGCCGCGGAGCCGGTGCCGCTGTGGAACATCGCCAACATCCTCACCATGCTGCGGATCGCTCTGGTGCCGGTGTTCCTGCTGGCGTTGTTCGCCGGCGACGGCCACGATGCCGCGTGGCGCCTCACCGCCACGGCCGTGTTCGCCGTCGCGGCGATCACCGACCGGATCGACGGGCAGCTCGCGCGCAAGCACGGACTCGTGACCGATTTCGGCAAGCTTGCCGATCCGATCGCCGACAAGGCGCTCATCGGCGCCGCCCTCGTGGGCCTGTCGCTGCTCGGTGACCTGTCGTGGTGGGTGACCGGCATCATCGCGGCCCGCGAACTCGGCGTCACCGCACTGCGCTTCTTCGTGTTGCGGCATGCGGTGATCCCCGCGAGCCGCGGCGGCAAGGCCAAGACCCTGTTCCAGTCCCTCGCGATCGTGCTGTACCTGCTGCCGCTGCCGGCGGCGGCCGCGCCGTTCGCTGTCGCGCTGATGGGGCTGGCGGTGATCCTCACGGTGGGTACCGGCATCGACTACGTGGTCCAGGCGGTGCGGCTGCGCGCCGGAGTGCACCGCGTCGAGCACCAGCACGAGGAGTGAGGCGGTGCCCGACCCCCTCGTTCCCGGCACCGCGGCCGCGGAACTGGTCGCGGCCCTGGCCGCACAGCGGCAGACGGTGGCCACGGCGGAATCCCTCACGGCCGGGCTGATTGCCGCGACGATCGCCGGGGTACCCGGTGCGAGCGTGGTGCTGCGCGGCGGACTGATCGTCTACGCCACCGACCTCAAGTCCACCCTGGCCGGGGTGGACGCGGGCCGGCTCGCGGTGGACGGGCCGGTCTCCGAGTCCACGGCCGCGGCGTTGGCCGAGGGCGCCGCGGAGCGCTGCGCAGCGACGTGGGGCGTGGGCGTCACCGGCGTGGCCGGGCCGGACCCGCAGGACGGGCATCCGCCGGGCACGCTGTACATCGGGATCGCCGGACCGGGAGGCACTGTGGTCACCCGGCCGTCGGTGTCCGGTGACCGGTGGGACATCCGGACCGGTGCCACCCGCGCCGCCGTGTCGGGCCTACTCACCCGCGTGCACGCCGCCGCGGGGATGTAGTGTCTTGACACCGCGGTACCGGTGGTGACCGGACCCGTGCGGAGCCGCGCCCGGCAGGGGTTTTCGTGCCCGGGCGGGGAGCCGGGAACCCGGCGACGTGCGTCGTGCGTTGACGGGATGAGCGACGACGGACGAAGGAGGATGGGATGGCGCTGTTGTTGCGTGAGGCAATCGGTGACAGCCTTCGGCGCACCCGCGTTTCGCAGAGCCGCACCCTGCGTGAGGTCTCCAGCAGCGCCCGGGTCAGCCTCGGCTACCTCTCCGAAATCGAACGCGGACGCAAGGAGGCGTCGAGCGAACTGCTCGCCGCGATCTGCGACGCCCTCGACGTGCCCTTGTCCGACGTGCTCTTCGACGTCAGCGAGTCGCTCGCCGATGCGGTTCCGGCCCGCGGCCGGACCCCGGTGGGTGCGGCGGGTCTCGGGGCCGAGCCGGCGCCTCGCGACGCGGAGGCCCTCGCCGCCGAGCACGCGGCACTCGTCGCGCAGGACACGCGGGTGGTGATCCCGCCGCCGGCAGCACGTGCGCTGGCTGCCGCATAACATGGAGGTCGGACCGCGCCGGCCTGGCCGGACGCGGCCGAAAGCGACACACTCCGGGTCACCACCGGGGGGTGGCTCGGGACACACGACGGCCGGGTCTGCGGGGATCCCAGGGCCGTCCGGAAACGGTGCGCGAGGGCCGTGCATCGGGTCGCGTTCGCCGCGGCGTACCAGATGGAGGCAGGATCACACCCATGGCTAATCCGTTCGTCAAGGGTTGGAAGTACCTGATGGCACTGTTCAACTCCAAGATCGATGAGAAGGCCGATCCGAAGGTCCAGATTCAGCAGGCGATCGAGGATGCGCAGCGTCAGCACCAGGCGCTGTCCCAGCAGGCCGCGTCCGTCATCGGCAACCAGCGTCAGCTGGAGATGAAGCTCAACCGTCAGCTGGACGAGGTCGAGAAGCTGAACGCGAGCGCGCGACAGGCCGTGCTCATGGCCGACCAGGCCAACGCCGCCGGAGACACCGAGAAGGCCATCCAGTACACGAACGCCGCGGAGGCCTTCGCGGCCCAGCTCGTCACCGCCGAGCAGTCCGTCGAAGACCTGAAGGTCCTGCACGACCAGTCTCTGCAGGCCGCGGCCCAGGCGAAGAAGGCCGTCGAGCAGAACGCGATGGCGCTGCAGCAGAAGGTGGCCGAGCGCACCAAGCTGCTCAGCCAGCTCGAGCAGGCCAAGATGCAGGAGCGCGTGAGCGAGTCCCTGCGCTCGATGGACTCGACGCTCGCCGCGCCGGGCACCACACCGAGCCTCGACGCGGTCCGCGAGAAGATCGAGCGCCGCTACGCCACCGCGCTCGGGTCGGCCGAACTCGCCCAGAACTCGGTGCACGGCCGGATGCTCGAGGTCCAGCAGGCCACCGTTCAGATGGCCGGCCACAGCCGTCTCGAGCAGATCCGGGCCTCCATGAAGGGCGAGGCGCTGCCCGGAGCCGCGGCGCCCGCGACCCCTGCGGTCAACCCGACCAAGGAACCGCCCTCGGCGGCGGGCAGCGCCGGCTCTCAGTAGCTCCGGCGACGAGGACCGACGGCAGAAACGCGACATCGTCATGAACATTCCCGCACGCGGCCGGACCGGCCAGTTCCCCGGTCCGGCCGCGGCCGCGCTCCGGGACATGACCGGCAACGTGGTCGAGGCGGCACGCCGCTGGAACGACCCCGCAGCCCGGTTGCGCCGCAAGAAGCGTCGCGCCCGCCGCCGGGCCCGCATCTTCGGCACCGCCTCCGGAATGGGTGGCGTCGGCACGGCGACCCTGGTGGCAGCGTCGGCTCCCGACTGGACCATCGTCGCCACCGGCGGCACGACCGCCGCGCTCGTCGTGCCCGCCGCACTCGCATTCCGTACCTTCCGGCGTCTCGACGCCGTGGCGCTGCCGCCGCCGGCGCCCGCCCGCCGGGCGCTGCCGCCGTCGGGTTCCGTGGCGCGGGCCCCGATGGCCCGGCTCGCCAGCGACGAACAGAGTCTTGCCCAGCTGCTGTCGGTGCTGGCCCGCTCCCGCGCCGTCGCCGCCGACGACCTCGAGGAGATCGCGTCGGCCGCCCGGGATGCCTCCGCCGCCCTCGAAGCGGTCGCGGTCGACGTGGTCGCGCTCGAAGCCGCGGCTCGTGACAGTGCCGCCGCGCAAGCCCACCTCGGACCGGCCGTCGCGGCCGCCGGGAAGCGGCTCGACACGGGCGTCGACCAGTTCGAGGAACTCGTCGCCGCCGCCGCGCGGCTCGCGGCGGCCCCGGACGGAACCCGCTCGATGGAACTGCTCGACCGTCAACGCGCGGAGCTGATCTCGGCCTCGGATCGACTCGAGGGCTGGGCCCAGTCGTGGCGGGAGATCCAGCAGATCGAGGGCCGCTACCGGTACTGACGCCGCATCGGCGACTCAGTCGTCCAGCCCGCGGGCGACGAGGGCCTCGCCCATCGCCTCGGCAGTCAGCAACGCCCCGACCACGACGGGCACCGCCAAAGCCCGCAGCGAGAAGCCGAGACCGCGCGCCTTGCGTGCCTCGGTGACCTGCGCGACGATCGCGCCGAGCATCGGGACGGCCCGCACGGTCATCACCAGTACCAGGCCCACCCGTTCCGCGTCGACGCCGACCCGGCGGAGCGGACGAAGTCCCGTCACGATCGCGTCGAGCATGTCGCTCACCCGGGTCGTCAGCGTGACGAGCGCGGCCAGGGCCACCGCGACCAGCAGCTGGCCGCACACCACCACCGCCCGCTCCCAGCCGGCGAGCAGCACCTGGAACGCCGCGATCACCACGAGCATCCACAGCAGCGGCCGGAGCTGGCGCAGTGCGGGACGGGGCGGGATCCGGGCCATCAGGTAGAGCCCGAGCACGAGCGCCGCGGCAACCGGCACCTGCCACGGCTGCCGCATCCATACCGTGAGCGCCACGATGAGTGCGGCGGTGACGAGCAGCTTCGGCCCCGCCGGTGCCCGGTGCATCGGTGACGACGCACGGTGGTACAGCCCCAGGGTGCTCACGAGACCAGCCTGCGGTAGAAGTCGATCGCCGGGCCCGGCGCATCGTCGGCGACGACGCGGCCGCCGTCGACGACGAGCACCCGATCGAAGCCCGCCAGCAGGTCCAGATGGTGGGTGACCACGACCAGTTGCTGCTCGAGGGCGGCGAAGGTCCGGGCGATCAGCCGGGCGTTGCGCAGGTCCAGCAGTGTCGTCGGCTCGTCCGCCACCAGTACGCGCGGCTCGGTGACCATGATCGCCGCGAGGGCGAGGAGCTGCTTCTGCCCCCCGGAGAGCAGGTGACTCGGGTGGTCGTGGTGCCCGGCCAGCCCGAAGTCGGCGAGCACCCGCCGTACCCGTTCCGCGCGCTCGTCCTTGCCGAGTCCGCTGCGGCGCAGGGAGAACGCGACGTCCTCCGCGACGGTGGGCATCACGATCTGATGATCGGGATCGGTGAAGACGAATCCCACGCGCCGGCGCACCTCGCGGGCCTTGCGGGCGGTGTCGAGGCCGTCCACCGTCACCGTGCCGGAGGTCGGGACCACCAGTCCGTTGATCATGCGGGCCAGAGTGGACTTGCCGCTGCCGTTGGCACCGACGATCCCGACGCGGCGCTCGGTGAGGGTCACGTCGATGCCGTCGAGGACGGTGCGCTCCCCGTAGGCGTGCCCCACCTGCCGGAAGCGGATCTCGCTCATGCGGTCGTGCCCGGCGCGACGTCTACTGCGCGGGATCGACGGCCGGGCGCGCCGGTGCGCTCGGGCTCGACAGGGCGGGGTAGGCGCGGTGCACCTGCGCGGCGACGACCGCCGCCACGACGGCCTTGAGCAGGTCACCGGGCAGGAAGGTGGCGTTCGCGCTCAGGGCCGCCCACAGCGTGAGATCGGTGCGCGCGAGCATGCCGGCGATCCCGAACACGTAGAGCACGACGATGCCGCCGAGCACGTTGACGGCGATGCCCGGCAGCACCCGGTAGCGGGGCAGCATGCGCGCCGAGAGCCAGCCGATCACCGCGACGGCGGGCAGCCAGCCGAGCAGGAAGCCGACCGTGGGACCGGCCAGCGCGGTGAGGGTGGTGCGTCCCCCCGCGAGCACCGGCAGCGCCAGGCCCAGCACGATCACCGTCGCCACCGACAGCACGCCCTTGCGGACGCCGAGCAGAGCGCCGGCAAGCATGACGCCCAGTGTCTGCAGCGTGATCGGCACGCCCGACGAGCCCACGGTGATCTGTCCGGGCAGGCCCAGGGCGATGATCAGGGCGGCGAACACGGCGATCTGCGCCAGGTCGCGGGCGGGCGTGCTGCGGGTCGAGGACACGATTCTCAGCCTTCTGACGAGGGGACCGAACCTGTCGAGGGTATGCCGCCGCGGCGTGCTCCTTGTCACCACCCCGCTCCGGGCCGGGCCCCCAACGGTGCCGCCCCGGCCTCGGGGTAACCACCCATCTTTCCCTGATCTCTGCGTTGACCTGGTGTTTTTCGATGCGGGGAGTGTCAGGATCGACCTCGAACGGCAACGAGGCAAGGAGTAGGCGATGTTCTGGAAGATCGTGGGTGTGGTGGCGCTGGTGTGGATCGCTCTCGTGGTGATCGGGGCGCTTGCGGAGCACCTGTTCGGAATTCTCGTGGTGAGTGCGCTGATCTTCGGCGGCTACATGGTGTACAAGGCCGTGAGCGGCAGCAAGGACGATCACATCACCCGCGTGTGAGGTGACGCCGGCTCATCTGCGCAGCAACTGTGCGACCAGCCGGCGTCCCTGCCCGAGCGACACGTCGGGCAGATACGCATGCCCGACGGCGAGTCCGATCGTGGGCAGTGCTGCAGCGTCGGGGAAGACCATGTACATGGGCCGGTGCTGCGGCTGGAACTTCGCCTTGAAGGCGAGCAGGGACCGGAATCCGTAGACCGGTTCGAGGGTGCGGCCCAGCAGATCGAGCAGCGCGTCGAGTGCGCCGCGGTCGAATGCGTCGGCGGCCGGGTCGGTTCCGGCGAGCGGCGCGCCGGACAAGCTGAGGAACTCGAGACCCTCCTCCTGCGCGGACATCGCGGCGGAGGCGATGAGGAATTCCATTGCGGGACGGAATCCGTCCGAGCGGCGGCGCATGAAGTCCAGCGTCAGACCGACCAGGGCGCCGTCCCGGTAGACCGGCAGCCACGAGGTCACCGCGTGCACGCGGTCGTCCGCGTCGATCGCCAGGAGCAGCCGCACCTCGGGGTCGCGCAGTTCTTCTAGCCCACCGAGGGTGAAGCCCATCTCGGGGAGGCCCTTGTCGGCGACCCACTCCTCGGAGATCTCCACGATCTGTTCCGTCACCGCCAGCGGAGCCTCCGTGAACGTCGTCCACCGTGCCTGCACTCCGTCCTTGACGGCGCGGTTGAGCGCGGTGCGCACGTCCTGGAACTTCTTGCCCTTGAAGGCGAGGTCGGGCAGCGCCACGACCGTCTCCTCGGCTACCCGCAGGCAGCTCCAGCCGTGGTCCCGGGCGATCGCGGCGGTGCCCTCCCCGACGGAGTAGAAGCACGGGGTCCAGCCGTTGCCGAGACAGTACGTGGCGAACTCGTCGACCGCCCGCTCGAGGTCGGCCGGATCGCCCACGGGGTCACCGGTGGTCAGCGCGACACCCGAGTGCACCCGGTAGGCGACGGCGTGCCGGCCGTCGTCGGTGAACCAGTACCGGTTGCCGCTCCACGTGGTCATCCACGACAGGGACCCTCCCCCCGGGTGGTGCAGCAGCGCGCGGACGCGAAGCTCGTCGCGGGGATCGTGCCCGACGGCCGGGACCACGAAGCTGCGCAGCATCAGCAGGCAGAACGTGACCCACACGAGGACTCCGACCCACTCGAACAGCAGCGTGGCGGGCGACGTCAGCGGCAGCACGGGCGGTTCGAACAACTGCAGGTACACCGGCGGGACGAGCCGCCGCGGCGCGTCGCGCAGCAGCGTGCCCATGCCCGGATCGCGGTCGAAGTCGTCGGAGAGCAGAGTTCCCAGCGCCACGTAGGCCACGAGGGCGACGCCTGCGGCGGCTCCGGTGCCCAGCCACACGCGAGGATAGGTGCCGCGCGGTGCCCGCACGCCGAACAACCGCCGGGTCGCCAGCAGCAGCACGAGCACCGCGACGAGGGCGAGCAGCGGGGCGAGTTCCATGGAGACCGAGCTGCTGCGGCGTGCGCCGTACAGCAGCGAGCGGGTCTCGTCCTGCTCGGTGATCTGCACGATCACGCTCACTGCGGCCACGGCGATCAGTGCGACGTGTCCCCACACCGACAGCAGCCAGGCCGCGCGGCGCCCGCGGCGCAGACCCTCCGCTCCGACCAGCAGCACCGCCGACGGCATGAGGTTCATCACCAGGGGCCCGATGCCCGACAGGCGCAGCGCCTGCTGCCCCTTGCGGCACTCGTCGCGCAGCGCCGGGTCCGCGCAGACGTCGACCAGCTCCCGTGCGGTGTAGGGGACCTGGTCGAACAGCTCGCGCAGCGCGGACAGCGGGCCGATGGCGTGGGGGGAGAACGCCGCGAGGACGGGCCCGAGGACGCTCGCCGCCACGACGAGCGCCACCAGGGTGCGGCGCTCCCGCACCGTGCCGCCGAGTGCCGGACCGCGGGCGGCCCGCCCGAACAGCACCGGACCGAGGAACAGCCCCGTCAGCGCCGCACAGAGGCGGGTGACGTCCTGCAGGTGGCCGGCGAACAGCGCGGTCGTGACGAGGAACGCCAGCAGCAGGGTGCGAATACGGCGACGCCACAGTGTGCCCATGGCCGCGGTGGCCGCGAGCAGGGTGCCCAGGATCCACGGCAGCGGGTCCTCGATCAGGTGACCGTGCAGTGCGAAGCCCCACGAGTTCGGCACGGAGGACGCGAGCAGCGCCACGACGAGCGCGAGCGCGGCCCCTGTGCCCTGCGAGACGACGGCGGCCACCGCGAACCTGCGGGCACCGATCCGGTTCTCGACGGGCACGGCCACCGCGAGGATCGCCGCAGTCGCGAGAATGTACTCGCCGAGACCGGAGGCGAACAGCCCGGAGGTCCACAGCACCCACACGCGGCCCTCGCCGATGCTGCCGGTGCCCAGCGAAATCTGGAGGGCCAGCTCGCGCGACGGGCCGTGCAGCACCGAACCGGTGACGAGTCCGGCCACCCAGATCACCGCGAGCAGGGTCAGGGACACCGGAGCCCGGCGCAGCACCCGGCCGGCACGCGCCGTCATCGAGCGACGAGGCCGAGTCGTCGGCTGAGCCACGGCAACTCCTTCTCCAGTCCGGCGGACCACACCGCGAAGCTGTGTGCGCCGGGCAGCTCCGTCAGGTGGACGTCCATTCCGGCGGCCGCGGCCGCTGTCGTCAGTTGCTCCAGTCCGGAACGATATTCGCGGTCGTCGAGACCGACGACGAAGGCACCCGCCGATCCGGGGTACCGGTTGCGGGTCAGCAACTCGGCCGGGTTGTTGCGTGCGAAGGCGGCCGCGTCGCCGCCGAACACCTCCCGGACGGTGCGGTCCCGGTCTCCGATGGTGGGTTCCGCCTGTCCCGACAGGTCGAGGAAGGTCGGGTAGACGTCGGGCCGGGTGGTCGCCAGCTGCAGGGCGCACGTCCCGCCGTAGGAGAAGCCGCCGATCGCCCATCCGGACGGATCGGGGTCGACCTGCAGCTGCCCGCGCACCCAGGCCGGCACGTCGACGGTCAGGTACGTCGCGACGTTGCCGAGATGCGAGTCGACGCACAGCGGGTTGTCGAACTGCCCGCCGGTTCCGTCGGCCAGCACGACGACGGGTGCGAGGCCGTCGTGCTCCGCCGCGTAGGCGTCCATGATCTGTGTCAACCGTCCGCCGACGAGCCAGTCCTCGGTGCCACCGGGCTGGCCGGCCAGCAGCACCAGTACGGGCAGCTCGGGTCGCGGGTCGGCGAAGTATGCCGGGGGGAGGTAGATTCGCGCGTCCCGCGCACGGAATCCGGAGACAGCCCCCGGTATCCGTGCGGTCGTCACGGCCCCGGTTTTCGGCAGGTCGCCGGGCGGTGTCCAGTTCTCCGACAGCGGTCGCCGGTCGATCGTCGCCGTCGCCGGGCCCAGGGCCTCGGCGAGCGGCACCGTGCGGTAGTTGCTCAGACCGAGGGCCGCACGCACCGTCGGATAGGCGTCGTACACCGCGTTGACCTGACCCGCGGCGGCCACCACCACCGCCACGACGGCCACGACGAGACCGGCCGCGGCCAGCGGTCGCCGGTCCCGGTGCCGGACGACCCACCGGCCGGCGCCGAGCGCGATCGCGAGGACCGCCAGGCCGGACCACACGTACACCGAGCGTGGCAGTCGGTCCGGAAACGGTCGCCACACCTCCTCCACGAGCACGGCCGCCACGAGCACGAGCACGACCGCGGACGCGACGGCCGCGGGAACCCACACGACGAGCCATCGGCGGCTCCGGCGTGCGAGGAGCGCGGTGAAACCGCCGACGGTGAGGACGACGAACACCACGGCGGCGGCCGTCGTGGTCAATCGCACGTCGAGCGCTGCCTCGACGAGTCCGGACCACGACACGACTTCCAGTATGCGCGAGGCTCCCACCGGCGCACCGGGATCGGCGATAGTGGAGCAATGGAACCGGTACCCGAGGACTGGCAGCGTGCGCTCGTGATCGCCGCGCACCCGGACGACATCGAGTACGGTGCGGCGTCGGCGGTGGCGCGGTGGACCCGCCAGGGCAAGGACGTGCGGTACGTGCTGGCGACCAGCGGTGAGGCCGGCATCGCAGGTCTGCCACCGGCCGAGTGCGGGCCGCTGCGTGAGCAGGAGGAGCGGGCTTCGGCTCGCGTCGTCGGAGTCGAGGTGGTGGAGTTTCTCGGGCATCCCGACGGCCGCCTGGTGGCCGGACCGGAACTGCGTCGCGATCTTGCGGCGGCGATCCGGCGCCACCGTCCGGAGATGGTGGTGACCGGCCATTTCGGGCTCACGTGGTTTCCCGGTGTCCTCAACAGTGCCGATCACCGGGCCCTGGGACTGAGCGTGCTCGACGCGGTCGCCGACGCGGCGAACGAGTGGATCTTCCCGGAGCTGACCGAGCAGGGACTGCCGCCGTGGCCGGGAGTGCGGTGGGTCGCGGTGAGCACGACGTCACCTACTCACGCGGTGGACGTCACCGACACGGTCGAGGCCGGTGTCGCGTCCCTGGCCGAGCATCGTCGCTACCTCGAAGCACTCGCGCCCGACCCCGTGATCGACCAGGCCCGGGCGCAGGTGGAGTCGGCCACCGCGGCGCTGCCCGGCTTCGACCGGGCCGCCGGCTTCGAGCTCTACACGTTCGGGGGCTGAGCAGCGGGCACGAGGACGACTCCGGCGCCGGGTACGGCCTCCACGTCGACGGGCAGCGGGCCGAGCGGCTCGCCGTCCGCGTAGGCGGAGATGCCGGGACATTCGAGCCGGACTCGCCGGGTGCGGCGTACGGTCACCTCGTCCAGCTCGACATGGGTGCCGCGATAGACGGTCGGGAACAGGCGCAGCAGGCGGGTCCTGTTGGCCGAGGTCACGATCACGATGTCGAGGAGGCCGTCGTCGAGACGTGCGTCCGGGGCGATGCGCATGCCGCCCCCGTAGGTCGAGGCGTTGCCCACGGCCACCATCGTCGCCGCCACCTCGAGGTCGTCGTCGTCCAGCGTGATGCGGTACGGGAGCAAGCGCAGATGTGCCAGTTCCGCGACCATCGCGACGTTGTAGCGCAGCCGGCCGCGCGGCCGCCGCATCCGGTTGGCGCGGTCGGTGACCAGTGAGTCGAAGCCGCTGGCGAGCACGGTGCCGAACCAGTAGTCCGGCCGGCCGGCGGCCCGGACCCGGCCGAGATCGATCGTCCGCGTGGACCCGTCGGCGACCACGTCGGCCGCGGCCACCGGATCCGACGGCAGATGCAGGACGCGGGCCAGATCGTTGCCGGTTCCGGCCGGGACGATGCCCAGCGGTATGCCGGTCTGCGCGAGTGCCTGCCAAGCGAGCCAGACGAGCCCGTCCCCGCCGACCGCGACGAGTGCCCCGGTACCGGCGGCCACGGTGTGCCGTACCAGTTCGAGCGAGTGATCCGGGGTGTCGCCCGCGATCTCGGTGACGTGCAGGCCCCGTTCGTGCAACCGGGCCGTGGCAGCCCTCGTCGCGCGCGCGGTACGCGGACCCGCGGCCGGATTCGTCAGGACGGTGACGGATTCGATCACGGCAGCAGCTTTCCAGGGTTGAGGATGCCTCGGGGGTCGATTGCGTCCTTGACCGCACGCAGCAGGCCGGTGCCGAGTGTGCCGATCTCCTCTGCCATCCAGGGCCGGTGGTCCCGGCCCACGGCGTGATGGTGGGTGACCGTTCCGCCGGCCGTCACGATCGCGTCCGTCGCGGCACGCTTGGCTGCCGACCACTGCGTGAGGGGATCGTCCGCCTGTGCGCACACGACGGTGAAGTACAGGGATGCTCCGGTGGGGTAGGTGTGCGAGATGTGACACAGCACCAACGGTGGGGTGCCCTGGTCCTGCAGTGAAGCGGTGAGCGCGTCGGTCACCGCGGTCCGCAACCGCCCCAGATTGCTCCAGGTGGTGGCGGTTTCGAGGGTCTCGGCGAGTGCCCCCGCCCGCAGCAGCGCGTCGCGCAGGTGCGGTGCGTCGAATCTGCCGTGCTCCCAGGTCCGGGCCGGTTCCTCGCCGAGGTCGGTGCCGCCGGTGGCTGCAAGCAGCGCATCGATCTCGGCGGCGCGGGCCCGCACGTGGTCGGCGGTGCCCTCGACGGTGGTCACGGCCAGGCAGCCGGTAGGGGCGGTCGAACCGATGTGTTCGTGCATCGCGAGGTTGACCGCGGTCTCGGACTCGTCCGACAGACGCAGCACGGTGGGGACGGCGCCGGTCTGCACCAGGGTGCGCAACGCGTCTGCACCCGTGGCGAAGTCCGGGAACGACCAGGCGCGACGGGCGACCGCGGCGGGGATCGGGTGGATGCGCACGCCGACCTCGGTGACGATGCCGAACAGTCCCTCGGAGCCGAGGAACAACTGCCGCAGGTCCGGCCCGGCGGCCGAGGCCGGGGCGCGGCCTGCCCGCACGGTACCGCTCGGCGTGGCGACGACGAGATGCTCGACCATGTCGTCGAATCGGCCGTAGCCCGCAGACGCCTGGCCGGAGGACCGGGTCACGGCGAATCCGCCGACGGTCGCGTGGCGGAAACTCTGCGGGAAGTGCCCGAGCGAGAAGCCGTGGGCGCCGAGCAGTTCCTCGGCCTGTGGTCCGGTCGCGCCGGCCTGCAGCGTCGCCAGACCGGAGACCGGATCGAGATCGGTGAGCGCGTTCATTCGTCGCAGGTCCACTGCGACGACGGTGTCGAATCCGCCGCGCACCGGGTCCAGTCCGCCGACGACGCTGGTGCCGCCGCCGAACGGAACGACGGCGATCGCCTCGCCGGCGCAGTAGTCGAGTACGGCGAGTACCTCGTCGTGGCTGCCGGGGCGCACCACCGCGTCGGGGGCTTCCTGCGGACCGGGGTCCTGTCGTCGCAGCAGGTCGAGGGTGCTCTTGCCGCCGGCGTGGCGGAGCCGGGCCGCGTCGTCGTCGGCGACCTGCCCGGGACCGACGATGCGTTCGAGGCTGTGGTGGTGCCGGGTGTCCAGCCGGGAGGGGAGGAGCCGCACCGCGGTTTCGGGCAGGGACGGGGCCCGGCGGGTGTCCACGCCGAGGGCCTGTTGCAGCAGGGCGCGGACGCCTTCGCCGAGTTCCTTCCGGCGATCCGCCGTACCCCACGCGTCCCACTCCATCTCGGTGGCAGCGGACGGATGTCTGGGTGTGAAGCTCGCAGTCATGCGTTACAGTGTTACACACAATGTCTATCCGTAACGAAGAATTCCGGTCGTCGGGCGCGCCGGCGACGACCGTCGAGAATCAGATCCTCGACGCCACCCGCTCCTGCCTGCTCGACTTCGGGCTGCGGCGCACCACCCTCGCCGAGGTGGCGCGCCGCGCCGGTGTCAGCCGCCCCACGGTCTATCGCCGCTGGCCCGACACCCGTGCCCTGGTCGCGGACCTGCTCACCCGGGAAATCCGCGCCGTCCTGCCGGATCTCGGCGGCGAGGGACCCGTCCGCCCGCGGATCGTGCGGGCCGTCGTGACGGCCGTCGACGAGATCGGCACGCACCCGCTGTTCGAGAAGATCCTGCGGTCGGATCCGGACCTGCTCATGACGTACATCGTGGATCGGCTCGGCACCAGCCAGCACGCGGTGCTCGAGGTGCTGACCGGTGCGCTCACCCGCGGTCAGCGCGACGGCACCGTCCGCGCCGGGGACGCCCGTACGCTCGCCGCGTTCGTACTGCTCACCGCCCAGTCGGTCGTACAGTCCGCCGGAATGATCGCCGAGGTGGTCGACCGGGAGGCGCTGCTGACCGAGCTGGCGCACGCCGTGGACACCTACCTGGCCCCTGCCGGAGAGGATCGACCGTGACCGGACCTGCCTCCAGCGCCCTCGACGCCGCCCGCCGACGGCGGGAACTCGACGACCTCGCCGCCCACCCCTCCGTCGACGTGCTCGTCGTCGGCGGCGGGGTCACCGGCACGGGCGCCGCCCTCGACGCGGCGGCACGCGGCCTGAGCGTCGTCCTCGTCGAACGTCACGATCTCGCCTTCGGCACGAGCCGGTGGAGCTCGAAGCTCGTCCACGGCGGACTGCGCTACCTCGCCACCGGGAACATCGGCATCGCCCGCGAGAGCGCCGTCGAGCGGGGCATCCTGATGACCCACACGGCGCCGCACCTGGTGCGGGCGATGCCGCAGCTGGTACCGCTGCTGCCGTCGGTGGGCCGCGGCGAGGCCGCACTCGTGCGCACCGGGTTCCTCGCCGGCGACGCCCTGCGCGTCTCCGCGCACACGTCGTCCGCGGTGCTGCCGCGCTCGCGTCGCATCGGCGCGGGACGCGTCGCCGACCTGGTGCCCGCCGTCCGGCGCGACGGGTTGCGCGGGGGACTGCTCGCCTACGACGGCCAGCTCGTCGACGACGCCCGGCTCGTCGTCGCTCTCGCCCGCACCGCCGCCTCGCACGGTGCCCGCATCCTCACCCGCATCGACGCGCATTCGGTCACCGCCGGCGGTGCCGTCCTGCGTGACACGCTCACCGGCACCGAGATGCGGGTGACGGCCGCTGCCGTGATCAATGCGGCCGGCGTGTGGGCCGGACAGGTGGATCCTTCGATCCGGCTGCGACCCAGCCGCGGCACGCACCTCGTCCTCGACGCCGCCGCCCTCGGCAACCCGACCGCCGCGCTCACCGTGCCGATTCCCGGCGCCACCAACCGATTCGTCTTCGCGCTGCCCGCGCAGTCGGGCCGGATCTACCTGGGTCTGACAGACGAGGCGGCGCCCGGTCCGCTGCCGGACGTCCCGCAGGCCACCGACAGCGAGATCGATTTCCTCCTCGACACCGCCAACACGGCCCTCGCCACGCCCCTGACCCGCAACGACGTCCTCGGGACCTTCGCGGGACTGCGGCCGCTGCTCGACTCGTCTGCACCGGGCACCGAGACCGGGGATGCCACCGCGGACCTGTCACGCCGGCACGC
Organism: Rhodococcus indonesiensis; assembly: GCF_047782815.1. Taxonomy (NCBI): domain Bacteria; kingdom Bacillati; phylum Actinomycetota; class Actinomycetes; order Mycobacteriales; family Nocardiaceae; genus Rhodococcus; species Rhodococcus indonesiensis. Next base: position 2,335,896 of record NZ_CP180630.1, read on the forward strand.
AGTCGTGCGGTCCGAAGCCGGTCCGATCGGCATCGTCGGGGGCAAGCTCACCACCTACCGGCGGATGGCGCAGGACGCCGTCGACGCGGCCGTCGAGACGGCCGGGCTGCGTGCCGGGCCGTGCCGCACCACCCGGCTCGCCCTCGTCGGCGCGGCCCCGCCCGGCGTGCTGCGCACCGTCGCGGCCCCGCCGAACCTGGTGCGGCGCTACGGCACCGAAGCTGCGCGGCTCGCCGTGGGCCCGCATGCACTCGAACCGATCGCCCCCGGACTCGACGTCAGCCGTGCGGAACTCGAGTTCGCGGTCACCCACGAGGGCGCCCTCGATGTCGACGACCTCCTCGACCGCCGCACCCGGATCGGACTCGTACCCGGTGACCGGGCCCGGGCGCTCCCCGCCGCCGGTGACGTGCTGAGCGACGTACCGGACTGACCCCGGCGGCGACCGGTGTGACGCCCGCCGCACTCCCGCCGATCGGGAATCGCAGGTGTGCCCGCGCCCGTTGCCCCTGCCATGGACTTGTTCACACCCGTCACTCTCGGAGATCTCGAGCTCGCCAACCGGGTCGTCATGGCCCCGCTGACCCGGCTGCGGTCCGGACCGTCCGGTGTTCCCGGCGACCTGGTGGTCGAGCACTACCGGCAGCGGGCGAGTGTCGGGCTGATCATCACCGAAGGCACCTACCTGAACCACGAGTCGCAGGCCTTCGTCGGCCAGCCGGGAATCGTCACCGACGCGCAGGTGGCCGGTTGGCGAAGGGTGGCCGAGGCGGTGCACGCCCGCGGCGGCCGCATCGTGATGCAGGTGATGCACGGCGGACGTGTGACCCACCCCGACGTGAACGGCGGACGGCGGGTCGTCGCTCCGAGCGCGATCGCGATCGACGGCGTGGGGCACACCGAGAAGGGCAAGCAGACGTATCCGGTACCGCACGCGCTGAGCGCCGACGAAGCGCGGGGGATCGTCGAGGAGTTCGTCGCCGCGGCGCGCCGGGCGATCGAGGCCGGGCTGGACGGCGTGGAGATCCACAGCGCCAACGGTTACCTGCTGCACGAGTTCCTATCGCCCGCCGCCAATCAGCGCACGGACGAGTACGGCGGCTCTCCGGAGAACCGGGCTCGCTTCGTCGTCGAGGTGGTCACGGCGGTGGCGTCGGCCATCGGCCCCGGCCGGGTCGGACTGCGGATCTCGCCCGAGCACAACATCCAGGATGCCTACGAGACCGATCGCGACGACGTCCTCGCCACCTACGGCGCCCTCCTCGACCGGCTCCGTCCACTGGGCCTGGCATACCTCTCCGTGCTGCACAAGGATCCGGCCGGCGAGCTGGTGCAGGAGCTGCGCCGGCGGTTCGGCGGCAAGCTGATCGGCAACAGCGGCTTCGGCTCGCCGACCACCCGGGACGAAGCGGTGGAGCTGATCGAGGCCGCCCATGCCGACGCCGTGGCCGTGGGCCGGGCGGTCCTCGCGAACCCGGACCTGGTCGAGCGCTGGGCGGGGGAGCACCCGGAGAACCAGCCGCAGCCGTCGTTGTTCTACTCGTCGGGCGCCGAGGGCTACACCGACTACCCCTTCCTGCACGCGGGCTGAACACCGCGGCTCTGCCCGGCTCCGGCAGCCGGGCAGAGCCGGCCGGGTGGCCGCGCGCCTCGTGGTCACCTGCCGCCGACCAGGCCTCCGGCGCCGGGGTGCGTGCGATCCTCCCGCGCCTCGGACGACGTCGGCTCGCGCCTCGATCCGATTCGGAGCATTCGGCTGCGGGGCCTACGTCGGTGCGCGATAGTCTGAGAGAGTGTTGTGGAACCCTGTGCGGACGCGGCGTGTCGGCCGTGGTATCCGAACGTGATCGATGATCGTCTCGGTACGTGTGTCCGTGTGTGTGCAAGCCCGCCTACGACTCGTCGCTGACCGATGCGCAGTGGGCGGTGATCGAACCGCTGCTGCCTCGACCGAGTCCGCGGCTCGGGGGCCGGCCGCCGGTGCACCCGCGCCGACTGGTCGTCGACACGATCTTGTACGTGCTGGCCACCGGCTGCGCCTGGCGGCTGGTCCCGCACGATCTGGCCCCGTGGAGCACCGCCTACCGGATCTTCGCCGCCTGGAGCGCGGACGGCACCTGGGCGCGCATCCACGACACCCTGCGAGATCGGTTGCGTGCCAACGACGGACGTGATCCGCAGCCATCGGCGGCGGTGCTGGACTCGCAGTCGGTGCGCAGCAGCGAGGGCGGCGAGCAGATCGGCTACGACGCCGGCAAACGCGTCCGGGGCCGCAAGCGTCATCTGCTGGTCGACACCCTCGGGTTGATGTTGGTCGGGCTGGTGCACTCGGCGTCGGTGCAGGACCGGGCCGGGGCCCGGCTGGTGCTGGCCGGGGCCCGGACCCGGTTCCCCGGCTTGGGGCTGGTGTGGGTCGACGGCGGGTACGTCAACTCGGTCGATGCGGGCCTGGTCGACTGGGCGGCCCGCACCGAGAATCTCGAGGTCGTGGTGGTACCTCGCAACGCGGACGTGAAAGGCTTCCAGGTGCTGCCCCGGCGGTGGGTGGTCGAGAGGACCTTCGGATGGTTGACGAGGTGTAGACGGTTGGCACGGGACTACGAACGCAAGACGGCACATGCCGAGGCCATGATCCAGGTCGCGATGATCAGGCTCATGGCGGCCCGCCTGGCCGGCGAAGACATCGAGCCCCGCGGTCCGATCGAAGCCGAAGCGGCACGCCGGCTAGCAGAGGACCTCACCGACTGACAGCGCGGGTTCCACAACACTCTCTGAGGCGGCAGTCGGGCGGGCGCCCGCGACGGACTCGGGAGTGGACGACACCGTGGGAGAATTGCAGCCCGGTTCCGTGTTCGCCGGGTACCGCATCGAACGCCGCCTCGCGACCGGGGGCATGGGCAGCGTCTACCTGGCGCGGCATCCCAATCTGCCGCGTTTCGTCGCACTGAAGCTGCTCGACCTGTCGGCGACCGCGAACCCCGGCAACCGCAGCCGGTTCCTCCGGGAGGCCGACCACGCGGCGCGGCTCGAGCATCCCAACATCGTCACCGTGTACGACCGCGGCAACGTCGGCGACCAGTTGTGGATTGCGATGCAGTACGTGGACGGCACCGATGCGGTGGGTGCGCTGCGAGAGGGTCCGATGCGTCCGGCGCGCGCCGTGCACATCGTGTCCGAGACCGCTCGGGCACTCGATCACGCGCACGCGCACGGTGTGCTGCACCGCGACGTCAAGCCCGCGAACATCCTGCTCGCCCCGAGTAGTGGCAGTGAACCGGAGCGCGTCCTGCTCGCGGACTTCGGGATCGCCAAGGGTCTCGGCAGCACGGCGGTCACCGAGACCGGCATCCTCGTCGCCAGCCTGCAGTACGCCTCCCCGGAACAGATCGAGGGACGGCCGCCCGGTCCTCGCACCGACGTCTACGCCTTGGGCTGCACGCTCTATCAGCTGCTCACGACCCGGCCCCCCTTCCCGGGAACCGAGGCGGCGCATCTGGTTCACGCACATCTGCACTTGGCCCCGCCGCGTCCCACCGTGGCGCGGCCGGAGCTGCCACCCGCGCTCGACGCGGTGATTGCCCGTGCGATGGCCAAGCGACCCGAGGACCGCTTCCCCACGTGCGGCGCGCTGGCCGCCGCCGCGCGCGCCGCTCTCGACGAGCCGGTCACCGAGCCGACGCGGACGGTCGCCGCCGCATCGACCCCCGCCCCGCTGCATCCCGGGCCCACCGCCGCGTCCGAACCTCCGACGGCGCGTTCCCTGCGGCCGTTGTTCGTACTGCTGGGCGTGGTGGCGGCTGTCGCTCTGGCCGGGGCGCTGACCGGGATTCTGCTTGCCCGCGACGGCTCGCCGGACGCGGACGTACGGGCCGGCGCCTCGGCCACCGGACAGGCCGCCACTCCCGGGCCGGCTACGCCTCCGTCCGCGTCCGCTCCCACCACGGCCGAAGTCACCGACCTCACGATCCCCTCCCTCGCACCGACGACCACCGCCGTGCCGCAGAGCCGCCCGGACCGCATCCCCGTCGCGCAGGCAGGTATCCGGGGCTTCGACGACGACATCGGGCCGCGCTGCAACGCTGCCGACGAGGCGGTCGCGGTGGCGCGCACCTCGGAGTCGCGGGTGCTGGTGTGCCGCAACGGGTTCGACGACCTGTACTACAAGGGTCTACGGCTCAGTGACGGCGCCGACATCGAGCTGGCCGATGCCGTCCCGGATGCCACCGGATTCACGGTCGTCTCGGGACCCGTGCGGTACACGTTCGACCGGAACGAACTGCTGATCATCGAGAACGGAACGGTCACCACCCGCGAACAGGTGCTCCAGTTCTGGTCGGCGTCTCCCTGACGGTCGCCCGGGACGACGGGATCGGCACGAGCGGGGCGCCCCCCGCCGGTGACGGCCTCGGGCGCCGGGCCGACCCTCGCCGCTCGCAGAGTGCGAGATCCCGGTGTGGCAGTCTGAATCGATGCGAGTGGCAGTGGTTGCCGGGCCGGACGCCGGGCATGCGATCCCCGCGATAGCCCTGAGCCTGCGGCTGGCCGAGGCGGGCGACGACCCGGTCCTGTTCACCGGCGAGCGGTGGCTGGGCCTGGACCTCGACGGCGTGACCCTCGCGCCGCTCGCCGGCCTGGCGCCGCGTCCGGAGGACGACGACGCCGATGCCGGTGCCCGCATCCATGCCCGCGCCGCGCACATCGCGTCGGAGATGCTGCCCGGGCTCAGCGCCCTGCTGCCCGACCTCGTCGTCTCCGACGTCCTCACCGCCGGCGGCGGCATGGCCGCGGAACGTCTCGGCATCCCCTGGGTGGAGTTGTCGCCCCATCCGCTGTATCTGCCCTCGCGGGGGTTGCCGCCCGTCGGCAGCGGTCTCGCCCCCGGCACCGGCCTGCGCGGCCGGGCGCGGGACGCGGTGCTGCGGGCGGCGACCGCCCGCTCGATCCGGCAGGGGGAGCGCGAACGGGCGCAGGCCCGCGTCGGGATCGGCCTGGCCGCGCGGGACCCGGGGCCGGCAGCCCGGCTCGTCGCCACCCTGCCGGCCCTCGAGGTGCCGCGACCGGACTGGCCCGTGCAGGCGCACGTTGTGGGCCCGCTGCTGTGGGAACCCACCCGCGAGGTCCTGGAGCCGCCCTCCGGTGACGGACCTCTGGTGATGGTGGCGCCGTCCACCGCGGCCACCGGGGTGCCCGGCCTGCTCGACGCCGTGTGCACGGGTCTCGGCGGCTCCAGGATTCGGATCGTCGTCGCGATGCTCGAACCGCCCGAGCGGACCTGGCCGGACGGTATCGTGGCGGGGCACGGCCGGCAGGATCTGCTGCTTGAGCAGGCCGACGTGGTGGTGTGCGGCGGCGGGCACGGGATGCTCGCCAAGGCACTGGGTGCCGGGGTGCCCGCGGTGGTGGTGCCGGGCGGCGGCGACCAGTGGGAACTGGCCAATCGGGCCGCCCGGCAGGGCAGCGCGGTCGTCGTGCGGCCGCTCGACCCCGGCGCGCTGCGGGCGGCCGTGGACACCGTGCTGGCCGAGCCGCGCTTCGCCCGGGCGGCACGCCTGGCCGCCGCGACGGCAGCGCAGGTCGAGGACCCGGTGAAGGTCTGCCGCGGCGTCGTGCGGTCGGCGCGGTGACGCGTGGGTGTTTGTGAGGTGCGCGCGGTGACATGGGCGCGGCGACGTGGGGCCCTGGGCGCTGCGCCGGGGCAGGTGCCGGAAGCGACTACCGTGGCACAGGTGCGATTGACCGAATTCCACGAGTGTGTCCGCAACGAGTTCGGGCAGATGCGTGGCGATGCCCTGCTCCGTGACCACGTACTGCTCTCCCTCGGCGGGTGTACCGCGGCCGAGGCCATCGAGGCCGGGCAGGAACCTCGCGAGGTGTGGCGGGCCCTGTGCGACGAATTCGACGTCCCGCCCGCGCGGCGGTGAACCGCACCGTTCCGTTCGAACAATTGTTCGCCTATGCTGGGGCGCGGGTGGTGGAGAAGTAGTCCACAGGCGTCCGATTCATCCACAGATCCGGCCGCTCGCCGGTCGGGACGGCGAACTTGTCGGTGCCGGACTCTAACGTCATCGGCAAGTAAGACGAGACTCGAAAAGGGGACCACGATGGCACCACAGGCACACGATCGCGACAAGGCGCTCGAACTGGCGCTCGCGCAGATCGACAAGAGCTTCGGCAAGGGCTCGGTGATGCGCCTGGGGGAGGAGTCCCGCCAGCCCATCGCCGTGATCCCGACCGGCTCGATCGCACTCGACGTCGCGCTCGGCATCGGTGGCCTCCCGCGCGGACGGGTCGTCGAGATCTACGGCCCGGAATCCTCGGGTAAGACGACGGTCGCGCTGCACGCGGTCGCCAACGCCCAGGCCGCCGGCGGCATCGCCGCCTTCATCGACGCCGAGCACGCTCTCGATCCGGAGTACGCCCGCAAGCTCGGCGTCGACACCGACGCCCTGCTCGTATCGCAGCCGGATACCGGTGAGCAGGCACTCGAGATCGCGGACATGCTGATCCGTTCCGGCGCACTCGACATCATCGTGGTCGACTCGGTGGCGGCGCTGGTGCCGCGCGCCGAGATCGAGGGCGAGATGGGCGACAGCCACGTCGGCCTGCAGGCCCGGTTGATGAGCCAGGCGCTGCGCAAGATGACCGGCGCGCTCAACAACTCCGGCACCACCGCGATCTTCATCAACCAGCTGCGCGAGAAGATCGGCGTCATGTTCGGCTCGCCCGAAACGACCACCGGCGGTAAGGCTCTGAAGTTCTACGCCTCGGTGCGACTGGACGTGCGGCGCATCGAGACCCTCAAGGACGGCTCCGACGCGGTGGGCAACCGCACCCGCGTCAAGGTCGTCAAGAACAAGGTGTCGCCGCCCTTCAAGCAGGCCGAGTTCGACATCCTCTACGGCCAGGGCATCAGCAAGGAGGGCTCGCTCATCGACATGGGTGTCGAGCAGGGCTTCATCCGCAAGTCCGGCTCCTGGTACACCTACGAGGGCGACCAGCTCGGTCAGGGCAAGGAGAACGCCCGCAAGTTCCTGCTGGAGAACACCGACATCCGGGACGAGATCGAGAAGAAGATCAAGGAGAAGCTCGGTATCGGGGCAGACGTCACCGCCGAGCCCGCCGACGAGCCCGCCGACTTCTGAGTCGGGCATTGGACGGCGACTCCCGTCGCGGTGACCGGCGCGGCGGCGACCGGCCCGGTGGCGGAACGGAGGCACAGGCCAAAGACCTGTGCCTCCGTCTGCTGACCGACCGGGCTCGCAGCCGCGCCGAACTCGCCGCGAAACTCGAACAGAAGGGTTTCGCCGCGGACGTCGCCGAGCGGACCCTCGACCGGTTGACGGAGGTCGGTCTCGTCGACGACGCCGAGTTCGCCCAGCAGTGGGTGCGCTCCCGCCACCTGTACGCAGGGAAGGGCAAACGCGCCCTGGCCCTGGAACTGCGCCGCAAGGGAATCGGGCAGTTCGAGGCCGCGGAGGCGCTCGAGCAGATCGACGGCGACGACGAACGCGCCCGCGCCACCGAACTGGTGCGCAAGAAGCTGCGCACCCAACCTCCGCTGCCCACGGAGGGCGACCGGCGCGAGATCGCCGCGGAGCGGGACAGGGTGGTGCGACGGCTGGTCGGCATGCTCGCCCGCCGGGGGTACCCGCAGGGCCTGGCCTTCGAGGTGGTGCGCAACGAACTCGCCGGGCACGATCCCGGGCCCGGCGAGTTCGCCACCGACTGACGCGTTACCGGCGCTTGTCGTGCTCGCCGGTGATGTCCACCCCGGGCACGGTCATGCCGGACAGGACGTTGTCGGGCGCGTTCTCGTCGGCCTCCGGCATGGCGGCCCGGTTCTTGCGCCCGGTCCGCAGGCGACGCTCGAGCCGGGTCGCGAGGACCGTCAACGCGCCGTTGAGCACGATCATGATCGCGGCCACCACGAGCAGCGACGGCAGGTAGTTGCCGAAGAACGCGCCGAGCTGCTGACCGGACCGCACGACTTCGACGTAGCCGATGAGATAACCGAGTGCGGAGTCCTTCAGGGCCACCACCATCTGCGAGACGATCGCCGGCAGCATCGCGGTGACGGCCTGCGGTAGCAGGATCAGACGCATGATCTGGCTCTTGCGCATGCCCAGCGCCGCGGCGGCCTCGGTCTGCCCGCGGGGCAGGGACCGGATGCCGGCACGCACGATCTCGGCGATCACCGAGCCGTTGTAGAGGGTCAGACCGGTGACCACCGCAGCCAGTGCCAGATACTTCGACTGGAAGACCTGGTACTCGGCGAACAGCTGGTAGGCGAAGATCATCAGGATCAGCACCGGGATGGCCCGGAACAGTTCGACGACGAACCCGCACACCGCGCGCACGGGCCGGTGATCGGAGAGCCGGCCGATCCCCAGTGCGGCCCCGAGGACCAGGGCGAGCACGATCGATATCGCCGCGGCGACGAGGGTGCCGCGGATGCCGGGGATCAGGTACGTGGTCCACGAACTCGATTCGAGGAACGGGTCCCACTTCTCGCTGGTGAGCTGCCCCTTCTCGTCGAGAGCCCGGTAGACGAAGTAGCCGACGGCGACGAGCAGCACGGCAACCGCCGCCGAGGCGATGTGGTAGAGGGTTCGCGCCCGGGGACCGGGAGCGTCGTAGAGGACGGTTGCGCGGCCGGTGCTCACCGGGACACCTCGAATCGCGTGCTCAGCCAGCCGAACAGCAGGCCCGTGGGCAGGGTCAGGATCACGAAGCCGAGGGCGAAGATACCGCCGATGAGGAAGATCTGCGCCTCGTTCTCGATCATGGTCTTCATCAGCAGGGAGGCCTCCGAGACGCCGATGACGGACGCGATCGTCGAATTCTTGGTCAAGGCAATCAGCACGCTACCGAGAGGGGCGATCACCGCACGAAACGCCTGGGGCAACACGATCAGGCGCAGATTCTGGCCGAAGGTCAACCCGAGGGAACGGCCCGCCTCGGCCTGCCCCACGTTCACGGTATTGATGCCCGAGCGCAGCGACTCGCAGACGAACGCCGCGGTGTACACGCTCAATCCCAGCACGGCGAGCCGGAAATTGTTGTCCACCAGGAAGGTCGGCGACGACTGCGGCGCCAGGCTGATGCCGAGCGTCTGCGACAAACCGAAGAGACAGAAGATGATGATCAGCGTCAGGGGGGTGTTGCGGAAGATCCCCACGTACACGGTGCCGACCGCCCGCGCCACCGGCACGGGGGACACGCGCATCCCGGCGAGGATCGTTCCGAGGATCAGCGCGCCGATCGCCGAGAGCACCGTCAACTGCACGGTGGTCCAGAAGGCGTCGATCAACTCGTCGCCGTACTTGCTCAACAGATCCACAGGTCAACTCCACCGATCGGGGACTGGGATCCGGCCGGCCCGCGACGAGTCGTCGCACGGGCCGGCCGGACGGCATGGGACGGTCAGTAGCGGTCGACCTGCGGCGGCTCCGGCAACGGGTAGCCGGACGGACCGACCGTGGACTCGAGGGCCGCCTGCCAGGCACCGCTCGCGATCATCTCTTCGATCGCGTCGTTGAGCTGATTGCGGGACTCGGTGTCACCCTTGGCCAGGCCGATGCCGTAGCGCTCCTCCGTGAACGGCTCGCCCACGACCTTCAGCTGGCCCGGGTACTGAGCCGCGTAACCGGCGAGGATGATGTCGTCGGTGGTCACGGCGTCGACCGCGCCGTTGCGCAGCGCCTCCACGCAAGCGGAGTACGTGTCGAACTCCTGCAGCTGCACATCCTGCGCGTAGGTGTCCTTGACGTTCTGTGCGGGCGTGGAACCGGCCACCGAGCACAGCCGCTTACCACCGCTGAGCGACTCCGGTCCGGTGATGTCGGTGTTGTCGGCCCGCACGAGCAGCGACTGGCCCGCGATGAAGTACGGCCCGGCGAAGTCGACCTTCTCCTTGCGCGCGTCGGTGATCGAGTAGGTGGCGACGATGTAGTCGACCTCACCGTTCTCGATGAGGGTCTCGCGCTGCGGCGACGGAGCCTCCTTGAACTCGATGTTCTCCGGCGCCACCCCCAGCTGCTGCCCGACGTACTTCGCGACCTCGACATCGAATCCGCTGAAGGTGCCGTCGGGGTTGCGCAACCCGAGTCCGGGCTGGTCGAACTTGATGCCGACGACGAGGGAGCCGCTCTCGGCGGACTGCGACACACTGCGCTGCTCGTCTCCGCCACACGCGGTGGCGAGCACAGCGACGGCTACAGCGCCGATGCCCAGGCGAACCGAGCGGGTGATTCTCATCGAGTACCTCCGTGTTGTGGGTGGTGCCGCCCCGGATCGGGTGCGGCGGCGACGCCGGGTCAGTGACTGAGGATCTTGCCGAGGAAATCCTGGGCGCGGGCGGACTTGGGTGCGGTGAAGAACGTGTCGGGATCGGTGTCCTCGACGATCTGCCCGTCCGCCATGAACAGCACGCGGTTGCCGGCCTTGCGGGCGAAACCCATCTCGTGGGTGACGACGAGCATCGTCATGCCCTCCCGGGCCAGCGACGTCATGACGTCGAGCACCTCCTGGACCATCTCGGGATCCAGCGCCGACGTCGGTTCGTCGAACAGCATGACCTTCGGGCTCATCGCCAGGGCCCGCGCGATCGCGACGCGCTGCTGCTGCCCGCCCGAGAGCTGGGCGGGATACTTCTCCGCCTGGTTGGCGATGCCGACACGGTCGAGAAGCTGCAGGGCCTGCTCCTTGGCATCGTTCTTGCCCTTGCGTCGCACCTTCACGGGGGCGAGCATGACGTTCTCGAGGATCGTCTTGTGCGCGAACAGGTTGAACGACTGGAACACCATGCCCACGTCGGCTCGCAGCGCCGCGAGCGCCTTGCCTTCCGCGGGAAGTACCTTCCCGTCCACCCGGATCTCGCCCGAGTCGATCGGCTCGAGCCGGTTGATGGTCCGGCACAGGGTGGACTTGCCCGACCCGGACGGCCCGACCACGATCACGACCTGCCCCGCAGGTACCTCCAGATTGATGTCCTGCAGCACGTGCAGGGCTCCGAAGTGCTTCTGCACCTCCGACATCGAGATCATCGGGGGTGCGCCGCCCGCCGAGCCGGAGGGCTTCTCGGATTCGACCGCCGCTGGTGTCATGGACAGAACCCTATGCTGCCCGTGCCGCCGTGCAGCAACTTTCGGAAGCCGAGTTCGGACTGCGTAATGGAAAATTTACGGTCGGCGCCGAAAGACCGGAGCCGGTTCGCCCCGCGGCGACCGGCGATGGACTAAGTTGTTTCCCTTGGCGTTGTTTCCCTCGGCCCATTTCGGGCCCGGCCCGGCCCGTGAGCTAGGCTGAGACGTGTCATCGATCGACCGTGAACCCAGCGCCCCGGCCGCCCTCGACGCGACCGTCGAGGCCGGCGCCCGCACCTACGAGGTGCGCACCTATGGCTGCCAGATGAACGTGCACGACTCCGAGCGCCTGTCCGGCTTGCTCGAGGACTCCGGATTCGTCAAGGCCGGGCCGGGTGCGGCCGCCGACCTCGTGGTCTTCAACACCTGCGCGGTACGTGAGAATGCCGACAACAAGCTCTACGGCAACCTGAGCCATCTGCGGCCGGTCAAGGACGCCAATCCGAACATGCAGATCGCCGTCGGCGGGTGCCTCGCCCAGAAGGACCGCGAGGTCGTCGTGAAGAGGGCGCCGTGGGTCGACGTCGTGTTCGGCACGCACAACATCGGCAGTCTGCCGGCACTGCTCGACCGTGCCCGGCACAACCGCCGCGCCGAAGTGGAGATCCTCGAATCCCTCGAGGCGTTCCCCTCGACCCTGCCCGCCCGACGCGAGTCCAGCTACGCCGGGTGGGTGTCGATCTCCGTCGGCTGCAACAACACCTGCACCTTCTGCATCGTCCCGTCGCTGCGTGGCAAGGAGGTGGACCGCCGGCCCGGTGACATCCTCGCCGAGGTCCGTGCGCTCGTCGACGAAGGTGTGCTCGAGGTGACTCTGCTCGGGCAGAACGTCAACTCCTACGGCCGCTCGTTCGCGGACCCCGAACAGCCCCGTGACCGCGGCGCGTTCGCCGCGCTGCTGCGCGCGTGCGGCGACATCGAGGGCCTCGAACGGGTCCGGTTCACCTCCCCGCACCCCGCGGAGTTCACCGACGACGTCATCGAGGCGATGGCCGAGACCCCCAACGTGTGCCCGCAGCTGCACATGCCGCTGCAGTCGGGTTCGGACCGCGTCCTGCGCGCAATGCGACGGTCGTACCGCAAGGAGCGGTTCCTCGGGATCATCGAGAAGGTGCGTGCGGCCATGCCGCACGCGGCGATCACCACCGACATCATCGTCGGATTCCCCGGCGAGACCGAGGACGACTTCCAGGAAACCCTCGACGTCGTCGAGAAGGCCCGATTCACCAGCGCCTTCACGTTCCAGTACTCCAAGCGCCCCGGCACCCCCGCCGCGGAGATGGACGGCCAGCTGCCCAAGGCCGTGGTCCAGGAACGGTACGAACGGCTCATCGCTCTGCAGGAGCGGATCGCCCTCGAGGGAAACCGCGCACTCGTGGGTACGGAGGTCGAACTGCTCGTCGCCGCCGGGGAAGGCCGCAAGGACGCCGAGACCGCCCGCATGAGCGGTCGCGCCCGTGACGGCCGGCTCGTACACTTCCGGCCCGCGGGGAACGTCGACCGTGCGGTCCGCCCCGGGGACATCGTCACCGTCGTCGTCAGCGACGCGGCTCCCCATCATCTCGTCGCGGACACCCCGATCCTGACCCACCGGCGCACCCGCGCGGGCGACCGGTTCGAGCAGGGCCGCACACCCAAGACACCGCCCATCGGTGTCGGGCTCGGCCTCCCGCAGATCGGTGCGCCCGAACCGCTGCCGGCCCCGACGGGATGCGGCGCATGACGGCGGGCGGCCCCGACGAGGGTAGAACCCCCGGCGACGGCGCCGGGAACGACGGAAGGGATCCGATGGACGAAGTCCGTGCCGACCTCGAAGCGGCCGAACGCAAGATCGCCGGTGAGATCGACCCGGGCGCCCGGGCGCTCGTCGTCGCGGTCGCGGTGCTCGTGCTGCTCGGCTCGTTCAGCCTGCCCCACGCCGGGGCAGCGAACGCGTGGGAGGTGCTGTCCTTCGCCCCCGATGCGACCGCCGAGTCCATCGCCCTGCCGTCCCGCATCTTCGTGTGGCTCGCCCTGGTCTTCGGCGCGATCTTCGCCATCCTGGCGCTCGTCACCCGCCGATGGGTGCTGGCGTGGCTGGCGCTGGCCGGCTCCGCGGTGTCGATCGTGTTCGGCATGCTCTCGATCTGGACGAGGCAGACCCTGCCCGTCGGCGACCAGGGAGCAGGACCGGGCATCGGGCTGATCCTGGGCTGGTTCGCCCTCATGGTGCTCACCTTCCACTGGGCGAAGGTGGTGTGGACGCGCACTTCGCTCCAGCTCGCCGCCGAGGCGGAACTGCGTGACGCGGCGGCCCGGCAGGAGAACAAGGGCCTGCTCGACGACTGACCGTCCCCCGGCATCCGACGGTGCCCCGGCTCGAACGAGCCGGGGCACCGTCGTGTCCGGGGTTCAGTCGTGTCCGGGGTTCACCGCTCCCCGACGGCGCCCTCCGCGGCGTCGGCCCATTCCCGCCACTGCTGCGCCTGCGCGAGCGCGCTCTCGGCGTCCTTCGGGCGGCCCGCCGCGGTGGCCTTGGCCGCCTGCTCCTCGAACTGGCGCACACGCTCCCGGAACTGGGCGGCCCGGGCCAGTGCCTCCGGGTCGGTACGCCGCCACTCGGACTCGGCGGCCTCGCGGACCCGCTTCTCGATCGCCCGCAGCCGGCCCTCGAGGTCGTGCATGCGTTCCCGCGGGACCTTGCCGATCTCCTCCCACCGGTCCTGCAGTTCGCGAAGCCGGGCCCGGGCGGCGTCGATGTCCGCCGACGGATCGATCGACGCCGCCGACTGCAGCAGCGCCTCCTTCGCCCGTGCGTTCTCCTCGAACTCGGCGTCCCGCTCCGAGGCGGCGGCGTTGCGGGCGGCGAAGAACACGTCCTGGGCGCCCTTGAACCGCTTCCACAGCTGATCGTCGGCCTCGCGCGGGGCGCGGCCGGCCGCCTTCCACTCCGCCAGCAGTTCACGGAAGGCGGCCGCCGTCGCGCCCCAGTCCGTCGAGTCCTGCAGTTCCTCGGCCCGCGCCACGAGTTCCTCCTTGCGGGTCCGGGCCGCGGCACGCTCACGGTCCAGTTCGGCGAAGTGCGCGCCCCGCCGGCGGTTGAACGCCTCCCGGGCCTTCGAATAGCGCCGCCACAGGGCGTCGTCGACCTTGCGGTCCACGCCGCGGATCGTCTTCCACTCCTCGAGGATTTCGCGCAACCGGTCACCGGCGGCCTTCCACTGCGTCGACTCGGCGCCGATCTGCTCGGCCTCCGCCGCGAGCGCCTCCTTACGGGCGGTGGCCGCTGCCCGCTGGTGCTCCTTCTCCTGCTTCGCGGCGACGGCCGCCTTCTCGGAGTCCGCCACGATCGCCGCAAGCCGTGCGGCGAGGGTGTCGAGGTCACCGATCACGGCGGCGGTGGGAAGGGACTCGGCGAGCGACTGGGCGGCCGCCCGGGTCTTCTTCGCATCGCCGGTGCCCGAACTCAGACGCGACTCGAGGATCGCCACCTCGGTCGCAAGGTCGTCGTACCGGCGGCCGAAGTGAGCCAGACCTTCGGCGGCATCGCCCGCCTGCCAGGACCCGATGCACCGCTCGCCCCCGGCGGTCTTCACCCACGCCGTGCCGTCCTCGTCGACGCGGCCCCACCGGCTCGGATCGCTGGCCGGAACGGTGGGCTGCGGGTGGGGATGAGCGGCCGGGTGTGGTTTGGGAGCGGAGGTCTCGGCGGCCGGCCGCTGCCGACCCGGTTTGGGGGCGCCCGGCTTCGGAGCGCGGGATTCCTGGGTTGCGTTCGGGTCGGTCATCGGTCCTCATCTCTGCCGCGCGGCACGGCTGCCTGGTCGCACTGGTTCGCGTGGTCGGGCCGCGGAGGTCGCTCCGAGACCACGCCCGCCCACTATTGAAACAGGTCGCACGGCCGCGAGGCGGCGGGTCGGGTCGACTACGGTGGCCCGTGTGTTGATCGCCGCGGCGTTCGTGCCGTCCCCACCCCTGCTCGTTCCCGAGCTGACCGGCTCCGCGGCCACCGAGACCGCCGACCTGCGCGCCGCCGTGCTCGCCGTCGGGGCGGAACTGCGTGCCGCCGCGCGGTGGGTCGTCGTCGGTGCGGGCACGGACGCGTCGGACGTTCCGGACACGGCCGTCGGAACGTTCCGTGGCTTCGGCGTCGACCTGGTCGTCGCGCTCGGGCCGGCGGCCACGGGGACCCCCGATCCGCAGCTGCCGTTGCCGGCGCTCATCGCAGGCTGGCTGCGCGACCGGACGGCGCCGGTCGTGCGCGCCACCACGCACGTCGTGCCGGCCGGGACGAGCCCGCAGGACTGCGCCCGGCTCGGGCGACGGCTGCGCAGCACCCTGGACGCGGACCGCACCCCGACGGCGCTGCTCGTGGTGGCCGACGGCCCCGCCACGCTCACCGCGAAGGCCCCCGGCGCCTACCATCCGGAGGCGCAGAACCTGGACGAGGCGCTCGGCGTCGCCCTGGCGGTCGGCGACGTCGCCGCCCTCGCCGCGCTCGACCCGGCACTGTGCGCCGAGACGGTCTGCGACGGCCGCGCGGCCTGGCAGGTGCTGGCCGCCGTGTTCGGTCCCGACGGACCGGCGTCGGCCGCCACGACCCACTGCAGCGCACCGTACGGGGTCGGATACCACGTGGGGATGTGGCGGCCGTGAGCGCCTACTCCATCCGCCCGGTCGCCGTCGTCGGCCCGACGGCCACCGGAAAGTCCGACCTGGGCCTGGATCTCGCCGAGGAACTCGGCGGGGAGATCGTTAACATCGACGCCATGCAGCAGTACCGCGGCATGGACATCGGCACCGCCAAGCTGGCCGTCGGCGAGCGTCGCGGCATCGCCCATCATCAGCTCGACGTCCTCGATGTCACCGAGACCGCCACGGTCGCCCGGTACCAGCAGGCCGCGACCGCCGACGTCGAGGCGATCCGGGCGCGGGGCGCCGTGCCGATCATCGTCGGCGGCTCGATGATGTACGTCCAGGCGCTCCTGGACGAGTGGCAGTTCCCCGCCACGGATCCGCAGGTCCGGGCCAAGTGGGAGGCGCTGCTCGCCGACGAGGGGGTGGGCGCGGTGCACGACGCGCTGCGCCGGGCCGACCCGGTGGCCGCGGCGACGATTCTGCCCACCGACGGCCGCCGCATGGTTCGCGCACTCGAGGTGGTCGAGCTCACCGGGGCGCCGTTCGCGGCGTCGCAGCCGCAGATCGGCGAACCCCGATGGGGGACGGTCGTGATCGGGGTGGACCGGGACACCGTGGCGCTCGACGACCGGATCGCGCGGCGCACGGACCGGATGTTCGAGCAGGGACTGGTCGACGAGGTCGCGGCCCTGTGCGACCAGGGGCTGCGCGAGGGTGTCACGGCCCGCCGGGCGATCGGGTACGCGCAGGTGCTCGAGTACCTGGCCGGGGACTGCGACCTCGCACACGCGCGAGAACGCACCTTCATCGGGACCCGGCGCTATGTGCGCCGGCAGCGCTCGTGGTTCCGCCGGGACCCGCGGGTGCACTGGATCGACGGCGCGGATCCCGGGCTGCGGGACGTGGCGCTTCGAGTTCTCGCCGGGGCGGACCGTCGATAAGGTGGCGGGCATGGACTTCAGCAAGGGCCACGGCACCGAGAACGATTTCGTGATCCTTCCCGATCCGGAGGTGCGGATCTCCCTCGAGCCGAAGCGGGTGGCGGCGTTGTGCGACCGTCGTCGCGGTCTCGGCGCCGACGGCGTCCTGCGCGTCGCGCGGGCGGGGGCGCTGGTCGACGCCGGGGTCCTGCCCGCGCTGCCGGAGGGGACGGCCGCCGACGACTGGTTCATGGACTATCGCAACGCCGACGGGTCGATCGCGGAGATGTGCGGCAACGGAGTGCGGGTGTTCGCCCACTTCGTCACGGCCGGCGGGTTGGAATCCCGCGACGCGTTCGTCGTCGGCAGTCGCGCCGGCGGCAAGCCGGTGCAGGTGCACAGCGCCGACGCGACGCACGGCGAGGTCACCGTCGACATGGGCGTGGTGCGCGAGCTGGGCGAGTCGACCGCCACCATCGAGGGCCGGGTGTACCGCGGTCTGGGCATCGACGTCGGGAACCCCCATCTGGCCTGCGTCGATCCGCACCTGACCGCGGCGACCCTGGCGGCCCTGGACCTGTCCGGTCCGGGTTTCGACCCCGGTTTCTTTCCCCAGGGCGTCAACATCGAGTTCCTCACGCCGATCGCCGCGGGCGCGGTGGACATGCGGGTGTACGAGCGGGGCGTGGGGGAGACCCGGTCCTGCGGCACCGGCACGGTCGCGGCCGCCGCAGCGGCGTTGCGCTTCGACGGTGCCGACTCCGGAACCGTCCGGGTGCACGTCCCCGGTGGGGCGGTGCAGGTGCGCATCGAGGACGGCCGGGCCGCGCTGCGCGGCCCCTCGGTGCTGGTCGCATCGGGCACGATCGGCGACCACTGGTGGGACGGTCTGGGCTGACTGTCACTGCGACACCGCGACGTCGCCGGGTTTCGCCCTGCGCGGACACCCGGAAAGTCGCATGCGTCGGCGCGCCCGAAGTGGGACGATGGTCGTGTATGACGAACACACCACGAAACGAATCGGCCACCGACGACACGGACCGTGTCCCCGGCTGGGCCGCCGCCGACCCGTCGGTCGGCGAGATGCAACTCGAGGACCGCAGCGCCCTGCGCCGCGTCGCCGGGTTGTCCACCGAACTCGAGGACATCACCGAGGTCGAATACCGGCAGCTGCGCCTCGAGCGGGTCGTGCTCGTCGGGGTCTGGACCGGAGGCACCGCGGTCCAGGCCGAGGCGAGTCTCGCCGAGCTCGCCGCCCTGGCCGAGACCGCCGGTTCCCAGGTGCTCGAGGGCCTGATCCAGCGCCGGGACCGTCCCGACGCCGCGACCTACATCGGTTCCGGCAAGGCCGAGGAACTGCGCCAGGTGGTTCTGGCGACCGGCGCCGACACCGTCATCTGCGACGGCGAGCTCACCCCCGCGCAGCTGACCGCCCTGGAGAAGATCGTCAAGGTCAAGGTCATCGACCGCACCGCGCTGATCCTCGACATCTTCGCCCAGCATGCGACCTCCCGCGAGGGCAAGGCACAGGTGTCGCTCGCGCAGATGGAGTACATGCTGCCGCGGCTGCGCGGGTGGGGCGAATCGATGTCGCGGCAGGCCGGCGGCCGTGCCGGCAGCAACGGGGGCGTGGGTCTGCGTGGTCCCGGTGAGACGAAGATCGAGACGGACCGTCGCCGTATCCGCGAGCGGATGGCCAAGCTGCGCCGCGAGATCAAGGCGATGAAGTCCGTTCGGGACACCAAGCGCACCCGGCGGATGCGCAACCGCATTCCTTCGGTCGCGATCGTCGGCTACACCAATGCCGGCAAATCGAGCCTGCTCAACAAGCTCACCGGTTCCGGAGTGCTGGTGCAGAACGCGTTGTTCGCGACGCTCGATCCGACCACCCGCCGCGCCGAACTCCCGGACGGGCGCGAGTACGTGCTCACCGACACCGTCGGGTTCGTGCGGCACCTGCCGACCCAGCTCGTCGAGGCGTTCCGTTCGACCCTCGAGGAGGTCACGGACGCGGACCTGCTGCTGCACGTCGTCGACGGGTCCGACCCGCTGCCGACCGACCAGATCAAGGCGGTGCGCGAGGTGATCACCGACGTGCTGCGCGAGTCCGACGCGCCGCCGCCGCCCGAGCTGATCGTGGTGAACAAGGTCGACGCCGCAGACCCGTTGACCATCACCGAACTACGTGCCCTGCTCCCCGACGCGGTATTCGTCTCGGCGCGCAGCGGTGCGGGACTCGACGACCTGCGCGAGCACCTCGCTGCGCTGCTCGAACACCCGGACGTCGAGGTGAAGGTGCTGCTGCCGTACACCCGGGGCGACCTGCTCGCGCGGATCCACTCGGACGGGCAGGTCCTGACCTCCGCGCACGAGGTGGACGGTACGCGCGTACACGCCCGCGTGCCGCTGGCCCTCGCGTCGGCCCTGGTCGAGTACGCCGCCTAGTGCGCGGCGCCCTCGTCGCTCTGGCGGTCGCGGCGGTGTCGGCGCCGGTCGCCACGGCACAGACCACGACGGCCCCGGCCGCCGAGGTCGACGGGGGTGTGCTGTGCACTCCCACCGACCCTGCCCTCGCGGAACTCTCGGGCCTGGCCGTCGCCGGGGGGCGGCTGTTCGCGGTGCCGGACGCCGGCGCCGACGAGGCCGTCTTCGAGCTGGGGGACGACTGCGCGGTGCTGCGGCGCATCCCGCCGGCCGTCGACCCGTACGACGTGGAGGACCTCGCCGCGGGTCCGGACGGCCGGCTCTGGCTCGGCGACATCGGCGACAATCGCGCCGCCCGCGAGACCGTCGCGTTGATCTCGGTCGACCCGGATACCGGCGCGGGGAGTCTGCACCGCCTCACCTACCCCGACGGTCCGCGCGATGCGGAGACGCTGCTCCTGCCCCGCGACGGGGTGCCGCTGATCGTCTCCAAGCCCCTGTTCGGCAGCGCCGGCATCTACCGGCCGGCCGGCGGACGGAGCGTGGACGAGCTGCCGGAGCCGGGGCCGGTCCCTCTCGAACGCATCGGGACCCTCACCCTCGGTCCCACGGACACCCCCGGCGGACCCGTCGGCGGGGCGTCCTCCACGCTGGTCACCGGTGGCGCGGTCGGTCCCGACGGCACCGTCGCCGCTGTGCGCACGTACACCGACGTCCACCTCTTCCACGCTCCCGACGGCGACGTCGTGGCGGCGCTCGCGGCGGGACCGTCCCTGCGGGTGCCGGTGCCCGGCGAACCCCAGGGCGAGGCGGTGGCCTTCACCGCGGCCGGGGATCTGCTGACCGCGTCCGAATCCGCCGGGGGTGCCCTGCCGGCGGTGCGGGTGTGGCGTGATGTGGTGACCCTCTTCCGGCCCGCGGCCGCGCCGGAGCCGGCGCAGACCCCGCAGGGCGCGATGCCCGCGGCGATCGCCGCGGGCATCGTGGTGGTCGCCGCCGCTGCCGGCGGGCTGTGGCGACGGTCCTCGCGCCGGCGCCGGGGCTGAGGTCAGGCGTCGAGGTCCGCGGCCACCAGCTCGGCGATGCGGGCGAGCACGTCGGCGTCGTCGCTGGTGACGGTGACCTCGGTGCCCTGGGTGGCGCCGAGCGTCATGACGAGCAGCGCCGAGCCCGCGTCGACGGGTTCGCCGCCGTCCACGGCGAGGGTCACCGGGACGCCGGAGGCGACCACGGCTTCGGCGATGATCCCGGCCGGCCGCGCATGCAGGCCGATGGACGAGCCGACGGTGACGGTGGTGCTGGGCATGAGAACTCCTTCGGGGTAGGGACGGTCGTCGATCGGATCGGGCGACGTCGGATCAGGCGACGGCGGGCTGGGCCGCGGTGTCGCTGCTGCGCAGGTGGGCGGGTCGGTGCACCTCCTTGGCCAGGGTCACGCAGAGCGCACCCACGACGGTGCCGGCGGCGAGGGCGACGAGGAACCACAGCAGGTTGCCGATGGCGAAGAACACGAAGATGCCGCCGTGCGGGGCGCTGAGGGTTGTCCCGGTGGCCATCACGATCGCACCGGTGACGGCGCCGCCGGCCATCATGGACGGGATCACCCGAAGCGGGTCCGCCGCCGCGAACGGGATCGCTCCCTCGGAGATGAACGAGGCGCCGAGCAGCCAGGCGGCCTTGCCGTTCTCCCGCTCGGCGGTGCTGTAGATTCCCGGCCGCAGAGTCGACGACAGCGCCATCGCCAGCGGCGGCACCATACCGGCGGCCATCACGGCCGCCATGATCTGCAGCGAGGCGTTGTTCGAGACGTCGAGCCCGGCGACGGCGAAAGCGTAGGCGGCCTTGTTGACCGGGCCGCCGAGGTCGAAACACATCATCAGGCCGAGGATCACGCCCAGGATGACGACCGAGGTCCCGGACAGGCCGTTGAGCCAGTTCGTCAGGCCCGAGGTGATCGCGGCGAGGGGCTTGCCGAGGACGAGGAACATCAGGGCGCCGACAGCGAGGGTCGCGAACAGCGGGATGATCACCACCGGCATCAGGCCGCGGGCCCACACCGGGACGGGGATGCGACCGACCCACAGCGCGGCGAAACCGGCGATTATGCCGCCGACGAGGCCGCCGATGAATCCGGCGCCGACGAACACGGCCACCGCACCGGCGGTGAAGCCGGGTGCCAGGCCGGGCCGGTCGGCGATGGCGAAGGCGATGTAGCCGGCCAGTGCGGGTACCAGGAACGAGAACGCGAGCGAGCCGAGCTGGAAGAGCACGGCGCCGAGGTAGGTGGGCAGGCCACCGGCCGGCAGGTCGGCGAGCGAGTTGTTCACCACGATGTCGGCGGCGGAGTCGGTGATCTCGTATCCGCCGAGCAGGAAGCCGAGGGCGATGAGCAGGCCGCCCGCGGCGACGAACGGAATCATGTAGCTCACGCCGGTCAGCAGGATCTGCCGCAGCCGGATCCCCCAGCCCACCTCGCCGGAGGAGGGTTCGGCGGCGGCGGCAGCAGCGGCGGCGGCCGCGTCGACGGTACTCGCGGATGGATCCTTCGCCGCGCGGACGGCCTCGGCGACCATCACGTCGGGCTCGTTGATGGCTCGTTTGACGCCCGAGGCGATGACCGGTTTGCCCGCGAACCGTTCCCGGTTCTTCACACCGACGTCCGTGGCGAAGATGACGGCGTCGGCGCCGGCGATCACGGACGCCGGCAGCGGGGTGCTGCCGCTCGAGCCCTGGGTCTCGACCCGCACCGTGACCCCGGCACGCTCACCCGCGGCCTTGAGGGCATCGGCGGCCATGTAGGTGTGGGCGATCCCCGTCGGGCAGGCAGTGACAGCGACGATGGTGCGCTCGGCGGTCGCGGGGGCCGGCGTGGGTTCGGTGACGGGAACGGGTGGGGCAGGTTCGGCCGCCGCATCGGCAGCCGCAGTGGTGGTCGGCGCGGGCTTCGGCAGCACTCCTTCGACCAGCGCGATCACGTCCGCGGCAGTGGCGGCCTCGCGCAGCGACCCGACGAAGTCCGGCCGCACGAGCGCCCGGGCGAGCGACGAGAGCAGCTTCATGTGCTCGGCACCGCCCCCTTCCGGGGCGGCGATCAGGAACACGAGGTCCGCGGGTCCGTCCGGGGCGCCGAAGTCCACCTTGGGGGACAGCCGCGCGAAGCCGAGCGATGCGGTGACGACGGCGTCCGCGCGGCAGTGCGGGATGGCGATCCCACCCGGCAGGCCGGTGGCCGACTTGGCCTCCCGGTCCAGGGCGGCGGCCGTCAGTGCCGCCGCGTCGGTGGCGCGGCCGGCGTCGGCGAGCCGCGCGGCCAGCGCGGCGATGACCGACTCCTTGTCGGCGCCGAGGTCTGCGTCGAGTGCGATCAGGCCGTCGTCGATGATCGCGGGCCCGGAGGCGGGGCCGGAGGCGAGGTCTGGCATGGCGTGTCCTTACTGGTGGTGAGGGAGGGCCGGGGAGGGGGTGCCGAGGGGGCGGGGACGGATCGGGGTGACCTCGACGGCGCCGGTGTCGACGTCGTCGGGTCCGGGCAGCGTGGTGCCGGGGAGGGCCACGGCTGCCGAGCCGTATGCGACAGCGTGGCGGAGCCGCTCGGCGGGATCGAGTCCGGCCAGCTCCGCGACGAGATATCCGGCGAGGGAGGAGTCGCCGGCGCCGACGGTGCTGCGGGCGGTGACGGGGCCGGGTACGGCGTGCCAGGCACCGTCGGCGGTGACCAGGACCGCGCCGGCCGCACCGAGTGTGGCCAGTACCGCCCCCACGCCACGTTCGACGAGCCGGCGTCCCGCGGTGACGACGGGTCCGGTGTCACCGGCGGCCGCCGCGGATTCCAGGGTGGTGGCGTCCGCGCCGGTGAGTTGCGCGAGCTCGTCCGAGTTCGGCTTGAGCAGATCGGGTGCGGCATCCGGGAACCCGGCCGCGAGCGACAGCAGGGGAGCCTCGGAGGTGTCCACGGCGATTCGGCAGGCCGACCCGTCTACGGCGGCACGAACGGAGCGGACGAGGTCGGCGTACCAGTCGGCGGGCACGCCGGGCGGAAGAGATCCGGACATCACCAGCCAGTGAGCGGCGGCGGCGGTGTCGACGACGGTGTGGCGCAGCGACTCCAGTGTGCCGTCGGTGTACGCGGGCCCGGGTTCGTTGAGTTTGGTGGTGGTGCCGTCGGGCTCGGCGACGGTGATGTTGCTGCGGGCGGGACCCCCGGTCGGCACGGCGCGGTAGCCGATGCCGTGGTCGTCGAGTGCGGTGAGCAACGGGTCGCCGGTGTTTCCCGGCAGGACGGCCAGGACCGGTCGTCCGGCCGCGCGGAGCACCCGGGCGACGTTGACGCCCTTGCCGCCCGGGTCCACGCGGGTGGCGGCGGCGCGGTGCACGGCACCGCGGACGAGCGGGCCGGTCAGCGCGACCGTCCGGTCCAGGCTGGGGTTGGCGGTCAGCGTGACGATCATGCCGTCACCACCTCGATTCCGTTGTCGGTGAGCTCTTTGCAGTCGGTGTCGTCGATCTCGGTGTCGGTGACGAGCACGTCCACGGCGTCGACCGGGGCGAAGCTGATGAGGTGCTGTCGGCCGATCTTGGAGGAGTCGGCGAGGACCACGACCCGGTCGGCGCAGCGCACCATCGCACGTTTTACGGCGGCCTCGTCCGGGTCGGGAGTGGACAGGCCGTGGCCGACGCTGAACGCGTTCGTGCCGATGAAGGCGACGTCGACGTGCAGCGCGCGGAGGAACCGCAGCGCGTCCTCGCCGACCGTGGCCTGCGTGATCCCGCGGACCCGGCCGCCGAGCATGTGCAGATGCACCGATCCGAGGCCGGCGAGCCGTGCGGCGATGGGAACCGAGTTGGTGACCACCTCGAGGTCGACGTCGGCGGGCAGGGCCGCCACCAGGCGGCCGGTGGTGGTGCCGGCGTCGAACACCACGCTGCCGCCGGCGGCGGGGAGGTACCGGGCTGCCGCGGCCGCGATCCGGTCCTTCTGTGCGGCGTGGGTGTGCTCGCGCTCGTTCAGCGCGGGCTCGGTGACGGTGAGTGCGGCGGTGGGGATTGCGCCGCCGTGCACGCGGCGCACATGTCCGAGCCGTTCGAGCAGGGCCAGATCCCGGCGGACGGTCTCGGTGGTGACGCGGAAACGGGTCGCGAGATCGGCGACGGACATCCGTCCCCGTCGGCCGATCAGCTCGGCTATCGCCTGCTGCCGTTCCTCCGCGTACACACCGGGCTCCTTGCTGCTGAATGTTGTTTCATGTTGTTTTACGCCCGTATGTGTTGACATGTCAATGGTTCGGAGTAATCTCGATCACAGAGTTACCCCGGACGCACATCCCGACACACCGGGCGGCGAGGAGGAGACATGGAGAAGGTGATCCCCGCAGCGGCGGCGATCTCGATCGTGCGGGGCACGCCGGTCGTGCCCGGGGTTGCCTACGGGCCGGTCGTACGCCCCGCGCCGCGGCCGCAGATTCCCACCACGTTCGAGCGCATCCCGGACACCGCGCGCGACGCCGAGGCCGAGCGCTTCCGGGTGGCTGCCGCCGCGGTCGCGGATCGGCTGCGCGGTCGCGCCGGCCGGGCCTCGGGCGCCGCCGCCGAGGTCCTGCTCGCCAACGCCCAGCTCGCCGAGGACCGCGGGTGGCTCGGCGCCGTCGCCGCGAAGATCCGCAACGGAGCCGGCGCGATCGAGGCCGCGGTCGGCGCCACCGATCAGTTCGCCGACATGTTCACCAAGCTCGGCGGGCTGATGGCCGAGCGCGTCACCGATCTTCTCGACATCCGCGACCGGGTGATCG
Organism: Rhodococcus indonesiensis; assembly: GCF_047782815.1. Classification (NCBI taxonomy): domain Bacteria; kingdom Bacillati; phylum Actinomycetota; class Actinomycetes; order Mycobacteriales; family Nocardiaceae; genus Rhodococcus; species Rhodococcus indonesiensis. The sequence continues at coordinate 2,360,787 of NZ_CP180630.1, forward strand.
CCGAACTCGCCGGCCATCCGGAACCGGGTCTCGACCTGCCCGACGAGCCGTCCATCCTGCTCGCGGAGGATCTCGCCCCCGCCGACACCGCGGGCCTCGATCCGACCCGGGTGATCGGACTCGCCACCACCCTCGGCGGGCCCACCAGCCACACCGCGATCATCGCCCGCCAGCTCGGTATCCCCTGCGTGGTCGCGGCGGCCGACCTCGACACCGTCCCCGCCGGCACCCGCGTCCTGCTCGACGGCGCTGCCGGTGAGCTCCGCCTCGACCCCGACCCCGACGAGGCAGCGGCCGCCGTCGCCGCGGACCGCAGCGAGCAGGCGCGCGTCGCGTCGTGGGCCGGTCCGGGCACCACCGAGGACGGGCATCGCGTCGAGATCCTCGCGAACGTCCAGGACGGTGCCGGTGCCCGCGCGGCCCGCGCGACCCCCGCAGAGGGGGTCGGGCTGTTCCGGACCGAGCTGTGCTTCCTGGACCGGGAAACCGAGCCGACCGTCGAGGAGCAGGCGGAGATCTACGCCGAGGTGTTCGGCGCCTTCGCCGGCCGCAAGGTCGTCCTGCGGACCCTCGACGCGGGCTCCGACAAACCGCTGCGCTTCGTCAACCATCCCGACGAGCACAACCCGGCACTCGGCCTGCGCGGTATCCGGATTGCGACCGCCACCGAAGGTCTGCTCGACCGGCAGCTCGACGCCGTCGCCGCCGCGGCCGAGCGCACGAGCACCGAGCCCTGGGTGATGGCACCGATGATCGCGACTGTCGCCGAGGCCGCGCACTTCGCCGCCGCCGTCCGTGCCCGCGACCTCGTGCCCGGGGTGATGGTGGAGGTGCCGGCCGCCGCGCTGCTCGCCGAACGCCTCCTCGAACACGTCGACTTCCTGTCGATCGGCACCAACGACCTCGCGCAGTACACGATGGCCGCGGACCGCATGTCGCCCCACCTCGCGTCCCTCACCGACCCGTGGCAACCGGCCGTGCTGGCCCTGGTCGCCCGCACCGCCGCCGCCGGACGCGCCGCCGGCAAGCGAGTCGGGGTGTGCGGGGAGGCGGCCGCAGACCCGTTGCTCGGCTGTGTCCTGGCCGGCATGGGCGTCACCTCGTTGTCGTGTGCCGCCGCGGCCGTCGCCGGTGTCGGGTCCCGCCTGGCCGCGGTGACCCTCGACCGCTGCCGCGAGGCCGCGGACGAGGTCCTTCGCGCCGTCGACCCCGGCGAGGCCCGCGACGCGGCGGCCCGCGTACTCGCCTGACGCACGTGATCGGCGCCGGGAGCCACCGACGCGACCGGACCGGGGACGCCTACCATTCCCCGTTGTGAAGGAACAACTGAGGACGCGGACGGCCGGATTCGGCTGGACCCTGCACGGCGACGGGCGTCGCGTTGCCGACGGCGAGGTCGTCGCCCCGGACGAACGGCTGTCCTGGCCCCGCACCGTGGGCATCGGCATGCAGCATGTCGTCGCCATGTTCGGCGCGACACTGCTCGTGCCGACGATCACCGGCTTCCCGGTCACCACGACGCTGCTCTTCTCCGGCATCGGCACTGCCCTGTTCCTGCTGATCACCCGCGGGCGGGTACCCAGCTACCTCGGCTCGTCGTTCGCGTTCATCGCACCGCTCACGGCCTCGGCCGGTGCGGGCCCCGCCGCCCAGCTCGGCGGCATCGTCGCCGTGGGCCTCGCTCTCGGGCTCGTCGGGCTCGTCGTCAAGGCGTCGGGATCCCGCGTCGTCGACGCACTGATGCCCCCGGTGGTGACCGGCGCGATCGTCGCGCTCATCGGCTTGAATCTCGCGCCGGTCGCGGTCGGGTCCTTCGAAGCGCAGCCGCTCGTCGCGGCGATCACGCTGACCGCCATCCTGCTGGTCACCGTGCTCGGCCCCGGCCTCCTCGGTCGCCTCGGCATTCTCGTCGGTGTCGTCATCGGCTGGGTGTTCGCCGCCGTCACCGGCGGACTCGCCGAGGAACGCGTCACAGCCCTCCGTGACGCCGCGTGGTTCGGCCTGCCCGAGCTGCGCGCCCCGGCGTTCGAGTTGTCCGTCGTACTGCTCGCCCTGCCTGTCGTGGTGGTGCTCGTCGCCGAGAACGTCGGCCACGTCAAGGCCGTGGCGGCCATGACCGGACGAAACCTCGACGACGTCGCCGGCGACGCCCTGCTCGCCGACGGCCTCGCCACGACCCTCGCCGGAATCGGAGGCGGGTCGGGCACCACCACCTACGCGGAGAACATCGGCGTGATGGTCGCGACGCGGGTGTACTCGACCGCGGCGTACTGGGTGGCCGCCGCAACCGCCGTGGTCCTCGCCTTCTCGCCGAAGTTCGGTGCCCTCGTCTTCACCGTCCCCGACGGGGTGCTCGGCGGCGCCACCCTGGTGCTGTACGGCCTGATCGGCATTCTCGGCGTGCGGATCTGGATGGAGGCCGATGTCGACTTCACCGATCCGGTCAACCTCACGGTGGCCGCCGCCGCGCTGGTGGCCGGGATCGGCGATCTCACCCTCACCGTGGGCTCCGTCGAGCTCGGCGGCATCGCGTGGGGCTCGATCGGCATCCTCGTCGCCTACCCGATCCTGCGCCGGGCGGCGGATCTGCGCCGTCCGGCGCCCGGCGCGTCCGGTCACAAATAACGCTCGTTCCTGTCAGCGTCAGACGGGCCTTCCGATGTCTACCGTGAGCGTGACGTACGTCATCGGATACAGGAGCGCACATGGAACGCACCCTCTTCGAGCCCGAGCACGAACTCTTCCGGGAGTCGTACCGGAAGTTCCTCGAGCAGGAGGTGGCTCCCTTCCACGAGCAGTGGGAGCAGGACAAGATCGTCGACCGTGAGGTCTGGAAGAAGGCCGGCGCGCAGGGCTTCCTGGGCATGGCAGTGCCGGAGGAGTACGGCGGCGGCGGTGTCGAGGACTTCCGCTACAACACGATCGTCACCGAGGAGACCACCCGCGGAGGATTCAGCGGCATCGGTTTCATGCTGCACAACGACGTCGTGGCCCCGTACCTGCTGAAGCTGGCGGACGAGGAGCAGAAACGGCGCTGGCTGCCGGGATTCTGCTCCGGTGAGATCATCACTGCGATCGCGATGACCGAGCCCGGCACGGGCAGCGATCTGCAAAGCATCAAGACCCGCGCAGTGCGGGACGGCGACGAGTGGATCCTCAACGGTTCCAAGACCTTCATCACCAACGGCATCAACGCGGACCTGGTGATCGTCGTCGCCTGCACCGATCCGGAGAAGGGCGCGCAGGGTTTCTCGCTCCTCGTCGTCGAGCGCGGGATGGCGGGCTTCGAGCGGGGCCGCAACCTCGACAAGATCGGCCTCGCGGCGCAGGACACTGCCGAACTGCACTTCACCGACGTGCGGGTGCCTGCCGCCAACCTCCTCGGCGAGGAGGGCATGGGCTTCATCTACCTGATGCAGAACCTGCCCCAGGAACGTCTGTCGATCGCGGTGGTGGCGGCGGCGGCCATGGAAGCGGTGCTCGAGGACACGATGCAGTACTGCCGCGACCGCAAGGCATTCGGCAAGTCGATCGGCAGCTTCCAGAACACCCGGTTCGAGCTGGCCGAGCTGGCCACCGAGACCACCCTCGCGCGCGTCTTCGTGGACAAGTGCATCGAGCAGCTCAATGCCGGCACCCTGAGCGTGCAGGAGGCGGCGATGGCCAAGTACTGGACCACCGACAAGCAGGTCGAGTTGATCGACCGCTGCCTGCAGCTGCACGGCGGATACGGCTACATGCGTGAATACCCGGTCGCGAAGGCGTATCTCGACGCCCGCGTGCAGAAGATCTACGGCGGCACCAACGAGATCATGAAGGACATCATCGGCCGCGGTCTGAACCTCTGATCCCACCCGGGAACGAGCAGGGCGGCGCCGCGGATCGCGGCGCCGCCCGTGCATGTTCGGCGGAAGTGGCGAGGTCAGATCTTGCGGATCACGGTCACGACCTTGCCGAGGATCACCGCGTCGTTGCCCGGGATCGGTTCGAACATCGGGTTGTGCGGCATCAGCCACACGTCGTTGTGTACGCGCTTGAACGTCTTCACGGTCGCTTCGCCGTCGAGCATCGCGGCGACGATGTCCCCGTTGTCCGCGACGTTCTGCTGGCGCACCACGACCCAGTCGCCGTCGCAGATGGCCGCGTCGACCATCGATTCGCCGACGACCTTGAGCAGGAACAGCGAACCCTGCCCCACCAGTTCTCTCGGGAGCGGGAACACGTCCTCGACGGACTCCTCCGCCAGGATCGGCCCGCCCGCGGCGATCCTGCCCAGCACGGGGACCATGGCAGCCGACGTGGGGGACCCGGCGGCGACGTCGACTCCGTCCACCGGCTGTCCCTGCGGCGCCGGCGGCTGCGAATCGTCGAGGCCGCGCACGTCTACCGCGCGGGGACGGTTCGGATCGCGCCGGAGGAAACCCTTGCGCTCGAGGGTGCGCAGCTGGTGCGCCACCGACGAGGTGGAATTGAGGCCCACCGCGTCGCCGATCTCGCGGATGCTCGGCGGGTAGCCGCGCTCGGTGACCGATTCGCGGATCACCTCGAGGACGCGGCGCTGGCGTTCCGTCAGGCCGACGGCCGGATCCGCGGTGGTCGTCCGGCTCCGCCCGGCCGGGGGATGGCCGTCCGTCATGTCGTGACCTCCGTGCGTCGTGGGTCGGATGTGCTGGATGTGATGGAACGAATCTAGCTCTCCGCGGCCCGGTTATCAAACATCTGTTCGACGTTTTCCGCCCGTTGTGCTGACTTTGCCGGGCCGACGTGGTACACATCGAACATACGTTCTTTCGAACACGTGATCGAACAAACGTCGACCGAGCGATAACCGAAGTTCCGCCGCGGGTGCTGTCCCGCGGACGAGTGACACGCGCGAGTGACACGGAGGCCTCGATGAGGACATCAGCAGTGCGCCGGACCGAACGGAACGACCCGCAGTTCGACGACCCCGGGCCGCACGACACCGGCGGCGGGGCACGCCGTGCCGGGACGACGCATCTCGTGCGACGCCCGCACGAGGCGGCAGACCGCCGGCTCCCCGTCCGTCCGGACGCGGGGATCGTGGACTACCGGCGCGTTCCGGTCCGGGTCTCACGCGTTCCGCACCGGCCGGCCGAGGTCACGCGCACCCGCCCGGGCGCCGTACTGGCGACGGCGCTGCTGACCGCGCTCGTGACTGCGGGACTGCTCGGCATCGCGCACCTGCGCACCAGCCAGGTCGCGGCCGGCGCCGCACGCACCGAGGTCACCGTCGTCCAGGCGGGCGAGTCGCTCGGCGACGTCGCGGCCCGGGTGGCTCCGGGTGTGTCCCGGTCCGAGGCGATCGAGCGGATCCTCGACCTCAATGCCATGCCGGACGGCCGCCTCCGCACCGGCCAGACCCTGCTCGTCCCGGCGTCCGCGCCGCGGTGACGTGGCATGGGCAGGCAGGCACCGGGTTCGGCCGACGACCCGGGTATGCAGGTATTGTCGACTCTTGTCAGTGACACCACCTCGTGTGGTCGCGCCGAGAGCGATTCGCCTGCCGGTGGGTCCGGTCTCGGGAGGACGGCATCGGTTCCACGCCGACGTCGCGGCCAGCACGGCTACGACGAAGGAATCGACATGTACTGCCCGTATTGCCGGCACCCCGATTCCCGCGTCGTCGATTCCCGGGAGGCCGACGAGGGTGCTGCGATCCGGCGCCGGAGAGCATGCCCCCAGTGCGGCAGGCGGTTCACGACGGTCGAGACGGCGGTGCTGTCGGTCGTCAAGCGCAGCGGCGTCACCGAACCTTTCAGCCGGGAGAAGGTGGTGCGCGGCGTAGCTCGGGCCTGTCAGGGGCGAGACGTCGACAACGATGCCCTCAACCTCCTCGCCCAGCAGGTCGAGGACGCGGTGCGGGCCAAGGGGTCCCCGGAGATTCCGAGCAACGAGGTCGGTCTGGCCATCCTCGGACCCCTGCGCGACCTGGACGAGGTGGCGTACCTGCGATTCGCCTCCGTCTACCGGTCCTTCAGCTCTGCAGAGGATTTCGAGCGCGAGATCAAGGAGTTGCGCGAGCACCAGCACCGGCGCGAGACCGGGTCCGAGGACTGATCGCCCGGCGGGACACGGTGCCGCTCAGCGAATCGCCGCGACGGCCTTGAGGATCCGCTGCTCCGAAATCGGCCCACGGGTCCCGAGGTGCTGGGCGAACAGGCTGACCCGCAGCTCCTCGATCATCCACGAGATCGCCACCACATCGGGGGCGGTGGTCCGCTCCTGCGGCAGTCGTGCGAGCAGGCGGTCGTACTCGGCGTAGACCCGGTCCAGCACGTCCATGCCCTGCCGGTCGCGGTGCGCGCTCGCCGGCAGCGCTTCGAGCCGGTATGCCGCCGCGGCCAGATAGCGGGGCAGGTCGGCGAGCCGGGCACTGCCCAGCTCGGTGACGAATCCCTGGAAGAGTAGTGAGGCCAGCTGTTCCCGCACGTCCTCGGCAGCCTCGCCGCGCACCTTCTCGAGCAGTACTTCCACGTCGTGTGCACGCGCCAGGGCGGGCACGACGAGTTTCAGGAGCGCCGCGACCCGGTCCGGCAGCTGGGCCCACACCACCTTCACCAACGCGGTGAACTCGTCGGGTGTGCGTACCGGCTTGCCGTGCCGGACGATCGACTCGTCCACCGCACAGGCCCGGCAGTCCTCGAGCAGATCCTCGAACGAGCCGTCGGGGTTGCGTCCGAGCGCCAGCCGCTCGCTGTTGCTCAGACCCGTCGCCGCAGCGCGCGCCTGCACGGGGACCGCCTCGAGGAGCAGTGCCCGCAACCCGGTGCGCATCGCGGCCTGCTGCGCCTGCGGGGTGCTGAGCACCCGGACCGCCACGCCACGATCCTCGGAGACCAGCGTCGGGTATCCCGTCACGCGCTGACCGGCCACCGTGCGTGTCACCGTGGGTTCGAGGGTGCCGAGGGTGTCGGCTGTCCAGACCAGTGCCGGCGCACGTTCGGTGCTCGACGCCGCCCGCGAAACCTCGGCCTCGACGCGGGTTTCCAGCCGTCTGCGCAGGTCGGTCAGGCTCTTGCTGCGCGCGAGAACCGACCCTCGTTCGTCGACGGCGGCGAACGTCATCCGCAGGTGGTCCGGCAGCGCGGCCGGGTCGAAGTCGCCCGGCTCGATCCGTGTCGCACCGAGCCGCGACAGCTCCCGGGCCATCGCGTTGACGAGGGGCTCGGATCGGGCCCGGACCGACGCGAGGGCCGCCGCGGCGAAGTCCGGTGCCGGAACCACTTGGCGGCGAAGATGCTTGGGGAGTGTCTTGATGAGGGCAGTGACGAGCTCGACGCGCATGCCGGGCACCGACCAGTCGAAGCCGACGGGCCGGACCCCGGCGAGCAGTGCCACGGGAATGCGGACGGTGACGCCGTCCTCTTCCGTGCCGGGCTCGAATTGGTAGGTGAGGGGGAACTGCAGATCGCCCTGCCGCCACGCGTCGGGGTAGTCGCCGCCGAGGATCGCGGCGGCGTCCTGGTTGACCACCGTGTCCGGGGTGAAGGTGAGCAGTTCGGGATTCTTCTGCCGCTCCTTCTTCCACCACGTGTCGAAGTGCCGCGCCGACACGACTTCCGGTCCGACGCGCTGGTCGTAGAAGTCGAACAGGGTCTCGTCGTCGACGAGGATGTCACGCCGGCGGGCCCGGTGCTCGAGCGCCTCGACGTCGTCCAGCAGCGCGCGGTTGGCATGGAAGAACTTGTGACGCGTCCGCCACTCGCCCTGCACGAGGGCGTGCCGGATGAACAGCTCGCGGGAGGCCTCTCTGTCGATCGCCCCGTACTGCACCGGCCGTTGCGCCACGAGGGGGATGCCGTAGAGCGTGACCCGCTCGTAGGCCATCGCCGCCTCGCGCTTGGTGGACCAGTGCGGTTCGGAATAGGTGCGTTTGACCAGGTGCGGCGCAAGCTTCTCGGCCCACTCGGGCTCGATACGCGCCGCCGTCCGGGCCCACAGCCGCGACGTCTCGACGAGCTCGGCCGCCATCACCCAGCGCGGCGGCTTCCTGGCCAGCGACGAACCGGGGAAGATCCCGAACCGTGTTCCGCGCGCGCCGAGGAAGTCCCGCTTCTCGCCCTCGCGCAGGCCGACGTGCGAGAGCAACCCCGCCAGCAGCGACTGGTGGATCGCGTCGGGCCCCACGTCCTGGTGCCGGGTCTCCCAGCCGAGGTTCAGGGTGATCTGACGGAGCTGGCCCTGCAGGTCCTGCCATTCCCGGATCCGCAGCCAGTGCAGGAACTCGTCGCGGCACATCTTGCGGAACCTGCTGGACGACAGCTCCTTCCGCTGCTGCTTGAGGTAGTCCCACAGTTGCAGGTAGGCGAGGAAGTCCGAGCCCTCCACGGCGAACCGGGCGTGCTTCTCGTCGGCCACCTGCTGGAACTCGGCCGGGCGCTCGCGCACGTCCTGGATCGACAGGGCGGCGACGATGATCAGGACCTCGCGCAGGCATCCGTTGCGGTGCCCCTCCACGATCATCCGGGCCATGCGCGGATCGACCGGCAGCAGCGCGAGTTCGCGCCCGGTCCCGGTGAGCCGGGGCAGTTCGTCCTTCGCTGCCCGTTCGAGCGCCCCGAGTTCCTCGAGCAGCGCGATGCCGTCGCGGACGGCGCGCGGGTCGGGGGCTTCGACGAAGGGGAACGAGGCGATGTCCCCGAGTCCGAGCGCCGTCATCTGCAGCACGACCGAGGCGAGATTGGTGCGCAGAATCTCCGGCTCGGTGAACTCGGGGCGGGCCTCGAAGTCCTCCTCCGAATACAGCCGGATACAGATGCCGTCGGCGACACGGCCGCAGCGTCCGGACCGCTGCCGCGCCGAGGCCTGCGAGATCTCCTCGATCGGCAGTCGCTGGACCTTGGTGCGCACCGAGTAGCGGGAGATTCGCGCGGTGCCGGGGTCGACGACGTAGCGGATGCCCGGCACGGTGAGCGAGGTCTCGGCGACGTTGGTGGACAACACCACTCGCCGGCCGGTGTGCGGGGTGAACACCCGGTGCTGCTCGGCGGCCGACAGCCGCGCGTACAGGGGCAGGATCTCGGTGCCCCGGAGTTTGCGCTCGCGCAGGGCATCGGCGGTGTCACGGATCTCGCGTTCACCGGAGAGGAAGACGAGGACGTCCCCGTCGCCCTCGGCGGCGAGTTCCTCGACGGCCTCACAGACGGCGTCGACCGGGTCGCGGTCGACCAGTGTGTCGCCCACCTCGACCGTCAGTGGCCGGTAGCGGATCTCGACCGGATAGGTGCGGCCGGAGACTTCGACGATGGGCGCGGGCGTGCCGTCGGCCGCTGCGAAGTGGTTCGCGAACCGCTCGGGGTCGATCGTCGCCGAGGTGATGATCACCTTCAGGTCCGGTCGGCGGGGCAGCAGTTCCTTGAGGTAGCCGAGGATGAAGTCGATGTTGAGGCTGCGTTCGTGCGCCTCGTCGATGACGAGGGTGTCGTATCGGCGCAGCAGCCGATCGCGCTGGATCTCGGCGAGGAGGATGCCGTCGGTCATCAGCTTGATCAGGGTGGCGTCCGACACCTGATCGGTGAAGCGGACGGTGTAGCCGACGGTGTCGCCGAGCTCGGAGTCGAGTTCCTCGGCGATGCGCTCGGCGACCGCGCGCGCGGCGATGCGGCGCGGCTGCGTGTGCCCGATCAGGCCGCGCACCCCGCGGCCCAGTTCGAGGCAGATCTTCGGGATCTGGGTGGTCTTGCCGGATCCGGTCTCCCCGGCGACGATGACGACCTGGTGGTCGCGGATCGCGGCGGCGATGTCGTCCTTGCGCTGCGAGACCGGGAGGTTCTCGGGGTAGGTGACGGTCGGCGCGGCGGCCACCCGCGCGGCGAGCCGCAGTCGGGCCTGCTCGATCTCGTCGGCGATCTTCGCCAGGTCCCCGGGCCGGCGGGCACGGTCGAGCCGTCGGCGAAGGCGATGCTCGTCGCGCAGCGACACGTGGTCGAGGGCCGACTTCAGGTCACGGCGTGTCGGCCCGGGCGGGGTAGGGGAGCGCGGAGTCTCGCGTGAGGTGGACATGCTGGATGTACAGCCTAGCGAAGCGCGCGTTCTCGCTGCGCGCCGCCCGGCGCATAGGATGGCGGTTTCATCGCCGTTCGTGGAACAGGAGCAGATCGTGGGCGCGTTGTGGCACGGGTTCGCAGACATGGGTGTCGTCGAGCGGGACGGTGCGTTCGTCGTCGCGCGCGGCGAAGGCGCCTACATCTGGGACCGAGCCGGCACCAGGTATCTCGATGCCACCGCCGGCCTCTGGTTCGCGAACGTCGGCCACGGCCGCTCCGAGATCGGTGACGCGGTGGCAGCGCAGCTGGCGAAGGTCGCGCACTACTCCAACTTCGGTGACCTCGCCGCGGAGCCGACCGTCGAACTGGCGGAACGGCTCGCCACGATCGCACCCGTACCCGGCAGCAAGATCTTCTTCACCTCGGGCGGTTCGGATTCGATCGACACGGCGGCCAAGCTGACGCGCCGCTACTGGCAGGAGATGGGACGGCCGGAGAAGACCCTCGTCGTCAGCCGGGAGAAGGCCTACCACGGCATGCACGTCGGGGGCACGTCCCTCGCCGGGATCCCGGTCAACGCCGAGGGGTACGGGAGCCTCTGGGACGACGCCGCCAAGGTGTCGTGGGACGACGCGAAGTCGCTGCTCGCCCTCATCGAACGGGTCGGCGCCGACCGGATCGCGGCGTTCTTCTGCGAGCCCGTCATCGGCGCGGGTGGTGTCTATCTGCCGCCGGAGGGCTATCTTGCCGAGGTCCGCGACATCTGCCGCGAGCACGACGTGCTCTTCGTGGTCGACGAGGTTGTCACCGGATTCGGCCGCATCGGCGGCTCGTGGTTCGCCTCGGACCGGTTCGGTCTGGAACCGGACCTGATGACCACAGCGAAGGGCCTCACCTCCGGGTACGTGCCGATGGGCGCGGTCTTCGTGGCCCCGAAGGTCGCCGAACCGTTCTTCGCCGGCGGGGTGTGGTGGCGACACGGCTACACCTACGGCGGGCATGCCGGTGCCGCGGCGGCGGCCCTGGCGAACCTGGATATCCTCGAGCGCGAGAACCTGCTCGCCGAGTCGGCGCGACTGGAGCGGACCCTGCACGAGAAGCTGTCCCCGCTGGCCGAGCACCCGCGCGTCGCGGAGGTTCGCAGCGGACTCGGTGCCGTGGCCGCAGTGCAGCTCGCCGACGCGTCCGAGGCGCTGCAGTTCGTGAAGACTCTTCGGCAGCACGGGATTTCGAGCCGTGCGGCGGGGCAGGGGGCGCTACAGATCTCGCCGTCCTTCGTGATGACGGACGAGCAGGTGCAGGACCTCGCGGACGGGTTCGCCTCCGCCCTGGGGTGATCGGTGGCCGACGTGGCCGCCTCAGCGACGGACCCGGACCCGTCGGAGCCCGGTGCGGATCCGCGTGCACAGTCCCGTCGTCACCTCGTCCAGGGGCACCGCGCTCTGCGTGTCGTGCGTGGCCGCGACGCGGGCGTAGCGGTCGTGCAGCTTCGTGCGTACCTCGTCGGCGGTGTACGCACGCCGCCTGCGCTCGTCGCGCATGACGACTGCGCCCGTCGCGGCGACGCCGACCGCACCGGCCAGGCCGACGAGCTTCCACCACTGCCTGCCCTTCAATGCCATGCGCGCGAGCCTAGACCGCGCGAGATCGGGCACTCGCTGCACGGGTCTCTCTGTCCCGCCGGCGCGCAACGGACGGTGAGCCACGACGGTTCCACATGAGAGGCTGTCGCACATGCCGCAGCCGAGCCCGCCGAAGTCCAGGATCACCCTCGACGAGGCGGTGGCGCTGACCCGCACCGGGGACCTGTGGATCTTCCGCGGCACCAGCAATGCCGACCGGGCGATCCAGACGCTGACCAACGCCCCCGTCAACCACGTCGGCATGGCCGTGGTGCTCGACGACCTGCCACCACTGATGTGGCACGCCGAGCTGGGCAGGAGCCTGCCGGACATGTGGACCGGCCGGCACCACCGCGGTGTGCAACTGCACGACCTGCGCGCGGCGGTCCAGGTGTGGAGCGCCCGGTACGGCCAGCGTGGCTGGCTGCGCCAGCTCGACGTCGAGGTGACGCCGGCGCAGGAGGACCAGTTGCTGCGCACCGTAGCCCGGCTGGACGGCACGCCGTTCCCGTCGACGGGCCGGCTGGCGAGTCGCTGGTTCGCGGGCCGGCTGCCGTGGCGCACCCGTCCGGATGCGAGTCTCGAGCGCGCGTACTGCGCCGAGGTGGTGGGCGCGACTCTCGAGGCGATGGGCCTGCTCGAGCAGCGCGGACGCGGCAGCAATTGGTACGACCCCGGACGGTTCTGGAGCGGAGACCGGCTTCCGGCCGCACCCGGCGTCTCGTGGGGGCGTGAGATCGAGGTCGTGCCTCCCAGGAACGGGTGAGGGGCGCACGCTCTGGGTCGCCGCCGGGAGCCTGCGCCGCCGAATCACCCCGTTCCCCGGCCTCGCACGGTGACTTCGCGGGATCATGAGCCCATGTCACGTCCCGCCATCGCCCTGCAGGTCTACGTCCTCGACACCCCGGATCCGTCCGGGCTGGCCTCGTTCTATTCTGCGCTGCTCGGCTGGGACATCGACGACGCCGCCACCGACGACGACTGGGTCCAGTTGCGTGCCCCGGCCGGCGGAGGCCTGGCGTTCCAGCTGGCACCCGGATTCACCCCGTCCACGTGGCCGGACGGCAGGGTGGGGTTGCAGGCGCACCTGGACCTCGAGGTCGACGACCTCGAGGCCGCGGAGGCGTGGGCCCTGCGGCACGGCGCGACCCGCGTCCCGGGTCCCAACCCCAGCCCTACCTTCCGCACCTACCGTGATCCGTCCGGTCACGTGTTCTGCCTCGTGCGTTCGGGGTGAGCGGACGCACGCCGGGGCCCTGCGCGGGGCGTCCCGCGGTCTCCCCGCACCGCGACCGGTCACCCCGCCGGATCCGCTATCGGCGCCGCCGCGCACGTCCGGCGCTCTTCGGGCGTCCCGCATTGCCGCGGCGGGTCTTCGGCTTCTTGTCGCCGACGACCTTCTTCGGTTGCGAACCCTGGCGTTCCCCGCGCCGCTTCTGCTTCGGCTGGGACTCGTCCTGCCGGCCCCGCGAGCTGTTGGCGGTGCGACCCCGCACGATCCCGACGAACTCCTCGACCAGCTCGGTGGTCCGCTCCGACAGCCACACCAGTCCCACCTGCGACTGCGGGGCATCGGTCACCGGCCGATACGTCAGATCCCTGCGGTGGTACAGCCGCGCCAACGACTGCGGCACGACCAGCACCCCCACCTCCGAGGCGACGTACGATACGGCCGTCTCCGTCGTAGGCGGTCGCTCGAACGCCTCCTGTCCCGGCAGGTGCGCCCAGTCCAGCACGTCGTCGCGCGGATGCAGCACTGTTTCCTCTGCGAGATCCGCGACGTCCAGTTCCTCGACTGCCGCGACCGCATGCTCTTCGGGCACGACCACCACCGACGTCTCGGTGTACAGATTGATCACCGACAGTCCCTCGCGAGGCAGCGGCAACCGCAGCACCGCGGCGTCGACCGTGCCGTCGCGCACCGCGCTCTCGCCGGCGGCGGCCGCCACCGGCACCAGTTCCAGGGGGACGTCGGGTATCCGTTCCGCCCACACCCGCGCCCATTTCCCGGGGGTGACGCCGGGGACGTAGCCCAGCCGGAACGCCGGGGCGGACTTCTCGCTCACCCGCTCAGGCTAGCGGCCCGTGCGTCCAGCGGCCGCCGAGCATCGTGCCCCACACCGCCGTCGCGGCCAGCTCCGCGCCGGAGCGCGGCAGCGTGTCCGCGTCGAGCACCACCAGATCGGCGACGTCGCCGCCGGTGACGCGGGTCCGGCCGCCGGTGGACGCTGCCAGCGCGACGTGCAGTTCCAATTCCTGTTCGCGGTGCCAGACCCGGCCGTCGGGCAGGGTGCGGTCGATCGCGGCGGCCAGCGTCCGCCACGGATCGAGCGGCGCGACCGGTGCGTCGGAGCCGAGGACGAGGCGCGCACCCGCCGCGTGGAGCGTCGCGTACGGGAACGAACGATGCGTCCGGCCGGGCCAGTACCGCTCGGCCAGGTCCACGTCGTCGTACACGTGTGCCGGCTGGATGCTCGCCGCGATACCGGACCGCGCGAAGCGGGGGACGTCGCGTTCGGCCACGAGCTGGGCGTGTTCCACGCTGCCGTGTGCCCCGGTGGCGGCGAACGCGTCGAGCACGTGCTCGCATGCGTGGTCGCCGATCGCGTGGACAGCGCTCTCGAACCCGTGGTCGTGGGCGTGGCGCATCAGCGGCTGCAGTTGTTCCGGGGGCACCGACAGCACCCCGCGCTCTCCGTCGGGATACGGCTCGTGGCAGTAAGCGGTGCGAGTGCCCAGCGATCCGTCGACGATCACCTTCACGGGACCGACCGTCGCCAGACCTGCCGTGCCGGGTACCGCGTCGCCGGTACGCATTCCCGCCGCGATCGCAGCGCCGAGCCACCGCGGCCAGATGCCGCACCGGACCCGCAGATACCGCGTCCCGGCGCCGATGCGGCGTGTCCATGCGGCGAGATTGTCGGCGATCTCGAAGTCGACGACGCCGACGACACCGCGGGCCGCGGCCGCCCGGGCCGCGGCGTCCACGAGGCGGTCGCGCACCTCGGGGTCCACGCGCTGGATGTCGTTCATCAGCGGCATGAACTCGCTCTCGCGTAGCACACCCGTGGGGTGTGGATGCAGCGAGAAGTGTTGTAGCGCATAAGTATTGAACCAAGCGCAGTGCAGGTCCGCGCTCAGTGCGACAACCGGCCGGCCGGGGGCGATCGCGTCGAGCGCCGCCGCGGTGGGTGCATCCGGCCACAGCCCGTCGCGGAATCCGCGGGCGACCAGGACGGGAGTGGAGTCGACGGCCAGCCGGGTGGCCACCAGCGCGACCGCGTGCGCGGCCGACGTCGCGCCCGACAGGTCGAGCGCGGCCTGCGCGAGGGCCCACTGGTCGAAGTGCACGTGCGCGTCCCACAGCCCCGGCAGCACGAGTCGCCCCTCGACGTCGACGATCTCGGCGCCGCCCGTGGGATCCGCGTCGATGCGGTCGCCGCTGATCGGCAGGTCGACCGGGTCGGCGCCGGGGGCCGTGCGGGCATTGCGCAGGACCAGAGGCGACGGCACAGCTCAGCCCTCGACGATCTCGAACTCGTCGAACACGACCTCGCCGGCCGCATCGGATTCGGCGAGGTTCACCTCGCCGAGTAGCGCCCAGCCGTGGTCGCCCTCGGGGTCGGCCAGGGTCTGCCGGACCCGCCACAGGTCCTTCTCCTCGACGACGGTGAACAGCTGCGGGCCCCGCGCGTCGGGACCGGTGCCGATCTCGTCGTACTCCTCGAAGTACAGTTCGAGCAGATCGGCCCAGTCCTGCGCTTCGAGCCCGTCACCGAGGTCGGCGAGGGCGTCCCAGCGTCGGCGCGACGCCAGTTCCACCCGCTTGAACATCGCATTGCGCACCATCACCTTGAACGCCCGTGGATTCGCCGAGATCGGTTTGGGCACATCGGCGCCGAAGGCCACCTGCTGGTCGTCGGATTCGATGCCCGGGTTGGTCAGCGACTCCCACTCGTCGAGCAGGCTCGAATCGACCTGGCGGATCAGCTCGCCGAGCCACTCGGTGAGGTCTTCGAGTTCCTCGGTGCGGGCCGCGTCGGGAACCGTCTGACGCAGGGCCCGGTAGGCGTCCGCGAGGTAGCGCAGCACCAGCCCCTCCGAGCGCGCCAGCCCGTAGTGGCCGACCAGTTCGGCGAACGTCATGGTGTGCTCGACCATGTCCCGCACGACCGACTTGGGGGACAGGGGGAACTCCGAGACCCACGGGTGCCCCGCGCGGTACGTTTCGAAGGCCGGCTCGAGCAGATCCGCGAGCGGCTTCGGCCAGGTGATCTCCTCGAGGAGCTCCATCCGCTCCTCGTATTCGATGCCGTCGGCCTTCATCTGCTGCACGGCCTCACCCCGGGCGGCGTGCTGCTGGGCCATGAGGATCTGCCGCGGATCGTCGAGCGTGGACTCGATCACGGACACCACGTCCAGCGCATACGTGGGGGAGTCGATGTCGAGCAGTTCGATCGCGGCGAGCGCGAACGGTGACAGCGGCTGATTCAGCGCGAAGTCGCGCTGCAGGTCCACCGTCAGGCGCGCCGTCCGGCCGAACTCGTCGGGCTCGTCGAGCTGCTGCACCACGCCGGCCTGCACGAGCCCCCGATACAGCGAGATGGCCTTGAGGATGTGCCGGCGCTGGGCCGCGCGCGTTTCGTGATTGTCCTCGAGCAGATGACGCATCGCCTCGAAACAGCTGCCCGGCCGGGCGATGACGTTCAGCAGCATGGAATTGCTCACGGAGAAACGGGACGTGAGCGGCTCGGGCGAGGCGGCGACGAGCTTGTCGAACGTCCCCTCGCCCCACGAGACGAACCCCTCGGGCGGCTTCTTGCGCTGCACCTTGCGGCGCTTCTTCGGGTCGTCACCGGCCTTGGCGAGGGCCCGCACGTTCTCGATCTCGTGCTCGGGGGCCTGCACCACGACGGTGCCCATCGTGTCGAACCCGGCGCGGCCGGCGCGACCGGCGATCTGATGGAACTCGCGGGCCTTGAGCTGCCTGGTCCGGGTGCCGTCGAATTTCGTCAGGCCCGTGAGCAACACCGTGCGGATGGGCACGTTGATGCCCACGCCCAGCGTGTCGGTGCCGCAGATGACCTTCAGCAGGCCGTCCTGGGCCAGCCGCTCGACGAGTCGCCGGTACTTCGGCAGCATCCCGGCGTGGTGCACGCCGATACCGTGGCGCACCAACCGTGAGAGCGTCCTGCCGAAACCGGTGGAGAACCGGAACGCGCCGATCGCCTCGGCGATCGCATCCTTCTCCTCTCGGGAGCACATGCTGACGCTGGTCAGGGCCTGCGCTCGTTCCAGGGCGGCGGCCTGGGTGAAGTGGACGACGTAGACGGGGGCCTGGTGGGTGGTGACCAGTTCCTCGATCTCCTCGCCGATCGGCTTCTGGGAATAGGTGAACGACAGCGGCACGGGGCGCTCGGAGCCGGACACCTCGGTGGTGGGGCGGCCGGTGCGGCGGGTCAGGTCCTTCTGCAGGAAGGTGACGTCACCGAGGGTCGCCGACATCAACAGGAACTGCGCACGGGGCAGTTCGACGAGGGGCACCTGCCAGGCCCATCCGCGGTCCGGCTCGGAGTAGAAGTGGAACTCGTCCATGACCACCTGGCCGATGTCCGAGTCGGCGCCCTCGCGCAGCGCCAGATTGGCGACGATCTCGGCGGTCGCGCAGATGATCGGGGCACCGGGGTTCACCGAGGCGTCACCGGTCATCATCCCGACCCGATCGGCGCCGAACACCTCGCACAGTGCGAAGAACTTCTCGCTGACGAGTGCCTTGATCGGAGCCGTGTAGAACGTGCGCTTCCCGGTGGCCAGGGCGAAGAAGTGCGCACCGAGTGCGACCATCGACTTGCCCGAGCCGGTCGGCGTCGCCAGGATGACGTTCGACCCGGAGACCAGTTCGAGCAGCGCCTCCTCCTGCGCCGGGTACAGCGAGAGGCCGCGCCCGGTCGTGAAGGCGGTGAAGGCGTCGAACAACGAGTCCTCGTCGACGATGTCGGGGATCAGTTCCGGAAGCAGCACCGCTCCAGGCTAGTTGTTGCCGGCGGGACCGCGCCGACGCGCCGGACGACGGCGCTCGTCCGGTCGGCCGGTCGCGCGGGTGAGCGGGGCGCTCAGGTGGCGCTGCGTTCGTCGGCGCCCATTGCACCGAGCACAGCCTGCCGGGTGGCCGGACTGCCGGTGATCTGGTTCTCGCTGACGCCGTTGATCAGCAACTCACGCCAGCGTTGCTCGTCGAACACGAGAGGCGCGGTCGAGTCGAGGAATTCCTCGACGACCCGCAGGAACCGGATGGGATCGTCGCGGAACGGGAAGTGACCGGCGCCGCGGAAGATGTCGAGCCGGGAATTCGGCATCGCCGAATGCGCCAGGTAACCGTGGCTCACCGGGATCACGCTGTCGTGATCTCCCCAGATCAACTGCACGGGCAGGTTCTCGGTCAGGTAACAGCGGTCGAGCATCGTCACCACCTGGCCGCGCCAGTCCACGACGGCCCGCAGTGTGCGCAGGAACGCCTCGTAGGCGGTCGGATCGGGCAGTCCGCTCAGGACGCGGATCAGATCCGACGTGTCGTGCAGGAAGACACCGGGACGTAGCGGCGTGTCGTGCAACTGCCCCAGCAGGTCGCCGGCGACGCGTACCGCCGGCATCGCGCCGGGCAGCCGCAGCAGCTTGAGGACCTCGCTCAGGCCTGGCATGGACAGCAGGCGGAGGGCAGGGTGGACGTCCTTGGTGACGCCGCCCGAGGAGACGAGGATCAGCCGGTCCACCATCTGCGGGAACTGGTACGCGAACTGCATCGCGACGCCGCCGCCGAGGGAGTGCCCGACCACCGTGACGTGCTCGATGCCCAGCACCGACAGCAGATCTCGGACACCGTTGGCGTATGCGGCGACCGAATAGTCGGCGCGGGGCTTGTCGGAGCGTCCGTGGCCGAGCAGGTCGGGGGCGATGACCGTGTACTTGCGGGCCAGGTGCGGAATGACCTCTTGCCAGGTCGAGGAGTTGTCGCCGATCCCGTGGATCAGCAGCAGGGCGGGCCCCTCACCGGCGAGCCGGAACGCGCGGCGGTAGCCGTGGATGGTCCGGAAGACCACCCGCGTCTCCGCATCCGGTACCGGCCGGAGCGTACGTGTGCGTGATGAACCCATATGCGTCTCCTGACCGCCGGATCCTCGTCGACCTGTGGTGTTCGAGGCGCCGGACCGTCACCGGCCCGACCCTTCAGCTCAACTCGTCGAACCGAGCGTACTGACTGTATGTGACCTGCACAACGCGAAGGGTAACGAGAGAGTAATGATCCGGGGTCGGACCGGCGGCGATTCGAACCCGGTCAAGCGGGCGGTTCCGCCTCGCCCGGCCCGTTTCCGCCGCGATCGTCGTACTCGGCGAGGAAACGTTCGAACTCGGCGCCGATCTCCTCGCCGGTCGGCAGATTCTCGTCCGTCGGCAGCTGGGCGGCCTGCTGCTCCTGCGCGGCGACATAGCTGTCGTACTGCCGCTCGAGTCCCCGGACCACCGCCTGCACTTCCTCGTTCTGGGCGATGTGCTCGTCGATCTGCTCGCGCACCCGTGCGGCGGCTTCGCCGAGCGCGGCCAGGGGCAGCGCGAGCCCCCCGGCTTCGGCGACGTTCTCGAGCAGCGTCTCGGCGGCACCCGGGTAGTCGGTCTGGGCCAGATAGTGCGGCACGTGGACCGAGAACCCCACCGACTCGTGCCCGTGCTGAGCCATCCGCAGCTCGAGCAGGGACGACACCCCCGCCGGCACCTGCAGTTCGCCGGTCCAGCGGTGGTGATCGGCGATCAGGTCCTTGTTCGTCGAGTGCGCGGTCACGCCCAGTGGACGGGTGTGGGGGATCGCCATCGGGATCGCGCTGATCCCGATCGTGCGCCGGACGCCGAACTGCTCGGCCAGCAGGCGCACCGCCGTGATGAACCGCTCCCATTTCAGGTCGGGCTCCGCGCCGGCGAGCAGCAGGAAGGGAGTACCGGCGGTGTCGATCAGGGCGTACAGGTTGAGTTCCGGGGCGGCGTAATCCGAGAAGTGATCGGCCTTGAACGTCATGGTCGGGCGCCGGGACCGGTAGTCGATCAGCTCGTCCACGGCGAACGACGCCACGAGCTCGCTTTCGAGGCTCTCACGCAGGTGCGTGGTGGCGAGCCGTACCGCATGCCCCGCGTCGGCGAACCCTTCGAGGCCGTGCACCAGGACCGGGCCCTCGCCGTCCGCAGACGTCAGCCGGGGAGCAGGGAACTCGAGCTCGTACATGCGGGACTGATCGTCCATGCGAACATCCTCCGTTCGATCCGGGGCGCCGTGGTACCGCCGGGTCACCGGCGTGGCATGGTGGAGTTCGAGTCTAGTTGAACTGATGATCAGCCTCCGCCGGGGCGCGACCCGGCGGAACGCGACAGCGGAGGTCCGGTGGCACCCCACAGCGCAGGAGACGACGTCCGGCCGCCGCGCCGTCCCCCGACCCTCGGTCGCCGGCTGGGCACCGCCGCGTTCGGCGCAGCGCTGTTGCTCGTGGCCGGGTGCTCGTCGACCGTCGGCGGGACACCCCAGCCCGAGCCGGCCGCGCTGGCCACCACGGGCGACGCCGCCACCGCGAGCCGGCCCCTCGCCGAACTACTGCTGCCCCCCGAGGAGTTCCCCGAGCCGTACGACGCCGTGGTACTTCCGCCGCAGGCGGTCGCCCAGGCCGCTCCCGATCTCACGGGCGTGCCGGAGGGTGCCAAGGTGGATCCGCCGGGATGTCTGCCACCACCGCAGAACTTCGGCCCGGACGGGACCGCGATGGTGGTCGGCACGGACAACGACAGCCGGGCCACGATCTCGGTGGAACTCGTCACCGTCACCGACGGGCTGGCCGTCTACCGTGAGCGTCTCGCCGAATGCCCGGTCGTCGCGGCGACCCGCCGGGGCGTCACCGCCACGGTGACCACCACGATCGACCCGTCGGCACCCCCGGCGGCCCCGGGGGTCGAGACCTTCGCATTCACCCGGACCGTCCGGTCGGGGGAGGGCCGGGAGGTGGTCACCCAGTCGATGACCAGCCGCATCGCCCAGATCGGCGACGTTCGGGTACTGGTGACCTACATGTCCTTCGGTGCCGGGCCCGCCGACACCGACGGCCTCACCCAGGTCTTCGATGCGAGCGTGGAGCGCGTGCGCGCCGCGTGAGCGCAGCACGCTACCAGCGCCCACCGACACCGGGTGGTGTGGACTCCCGCAACCGCCGGAGTTGTCCACAAGCGGAGGACTCGTCCCCAGATTCGGCGAATGCGGGGCTCACGGTCCCCGGGGGGCGCCGACCGTCGGGGACAGTCGGGCCATGACCACATCGACTTCCTCGTCCCGGCCGCTGCGACTCACCGATCCGGGCGATCTGATCGCCGCCGTGCCGGCGATGCTCGGCTTCCTTCCCGCCCGGTCGCTGATCGTGCTCAGTCTCGCGTCCGACGCCGGCGGCGGATGCGACGGCGTCCGGTCCGCGGCCGTCGGCGCCGTCATGCGCCACGACCTGATCCTGCTTCCCGGCGAGGACGATCCGGTGCCGGCCGCGATGCGTGACGTCTTCGAGCGATTCGGTGCGCTCTGCGACCGGGAGGGCGCCGACGCCGTGCTCGTCGTCCTGGTCGACGACCGCCTCGACCATCCGGACGCCCCCGCCGTCGCCGCAGCCTGCCGGCTGCTCGACGACTTCGCCGTCCGTCTCGATCGTCACGGGATCCGTATCGCCGGCGCACACGCCGTCTCCGAAGTCGCCTGCGGCAGAACATGGTTCGCGCTCGTCGGCGGCGTGCGCGGGACGGTGCCGGACCCACAGGCCTCACCCGTCGCCGCCGCGCGCGTCTTCGAGGGCGGAGCCATCCGACGGTCCCGCGCCGAACTCGCCGACCTGCTGGCCCCCGTGCCGATGCCCGGACGGATGCAGGTCGCCGACCACATCGACGAGGCGATCGACACCCGCGACCTCGCCTACGAACTCGCCGTCCGCGCCGGCGGCCGCGATCGCGCCGACCGGCAGGAACTCGAGGCCGTCCTGAGCCACATCGCCCGGCACGGCGACGGCGCGGAGCTGCTCGCCCCCGAACTCGCCGAACTGGCAGTCCTGCTGTCCAATTCGACCGTGCGAGACGCCGTGATGGCCCTCGCGACGGGCGCCGAGGCCGACGCTGCCGAACGATTGTGGATCGCGCTCACCCGGCGTCTTCCGGATCCGGAACGAGCCGAGGCCGCCGCCCTCGTCGGCTACAGCGCATACGTACGCGGCGACGGACCGCTCGCCGGGGTCGCGCTGGGTGTGGCACTCGAATCGAACCCGCGGCACCGGCTCGCCGACCTTCTCGACCAAGCCCTGCAGGCCGGGTTGCGGCCGCACACCGTACGCGGACTCGCCGACACCGGCTACGAGATCGCCGCGCGACTCGGGGTGCGAATGCCCCCGCCGGAGCCCGCGGCGTGACCTCGGCGGCTCAGCGCCGCGCCGCGTGCGACCGGTCGCCGAGATCCTGCAGGTAGGCCCAGGCGTCGGCGACGATCTCGTCGAGGCTCGTGTGCTGCGGCTTCCAGCCCAGCTCCTCGACGGCGCGGCGGCTCGATGCAATCAGCACCGCCGGGTCCCCGGCACGCCGGGGTGCATCGACCACCGTGATCGGCAGCCCCGTCACCCGGCGGCACGCCTCGATCACCTCCCGGACGGTGAAACCCTCACCGCTGCCGAGGTTGTAGACGGCGTGTTCGCCGGGACGGGCGGCCTCCAGTGCCAGGAGATGGGCGTCGGCGAGGTCCTTGACATGGATGTAGTCCCGCACCGCCGTGCCGTCCTTGGTCGGCCAGTCGGTGCCGAACACCGAGATGTGCTCGCGCTGGCCGAGGGCCACCTGCAGCACGAGTGGAATCAGGTGGGTCTCGACCACGCGGTTCTCCCCGGCGCCGCGGTACGCGCCCGCGACGTTGAAGTAGCGCAGGCTCGTCGCGGCCAGCCCGTACGCCCGGGTGTAGGACGAGATCGCATGGTCGATGGCGAGTTTCGTGGCGCCGTACGGGTTGGTGGGCCGGGCCGGGGCGTCCTCGGTGATCGGGACCCGCTCCGGTTCGCCGTACGTCGCCGCCGTCGACGAGAACACGAGCCGCGGAGTTCCCGATCGCCGCATCGCGTCGAGCAGGGCGAGGGTCGCGACGACGTTGCCGTGCCAGTACTTGTCCGGCTGCTCGACGGACTCGCCGACCAGGGACTGCGCCGCGAAGTGCAGCACCCCGTCGAACCGGGAGCGGGCGCCGTCGCCGAGCACCGCCGCGGCGGCGGTGGCGATGTCGCCCTCGACGAACTCCACGCCGGCCGGCACGGCGTCGGCGTTGCCGGTGGACAGGTCGTCGAGGACCACCACCTCGTGCCCCTGCTCGAGCAGCACCGTGCTGCAGACGCTACCCACATACCCGGCGCCGCCGGTCACCAGAAGCCTCACGCTGTGCGCCCTTCTTCGCCGGCCCGCGCAGGGCCGGCGAAGGGTCCTGTCTCAGACCTGCTTCACCTGCACCGCGTGGGCCATTTCGTCGGAAAGTTCGAAGCCGTCGTGGCCGGGCACGTTGATGATCACCGACCCAGGCTTCGTCTCGACTGTAACGCGTGCGTCGGGCACGATCCCCGCCTCACGCAGCCGGCCGATCACCTCGTGATCGGACTGCACATATTCCGCGAGCCGACGCACGACCACGGCGGTCGGCTTACCCGGCGGGATCTCGGTGAGCCGGACCAGGGGCTCGTCCGCCGCGGCCGGCCGGTCCAGACCGAGCTGGTCCAGGCCGGGGATGGGGTTGCCGTAGGGCGACGTCGTGGGGTTGTGCAGCACCTCGACGAGGCGGCGCTCGACCTCCTCGCTCATCACGTGTTCCCAGCGGCAGGCCTCGGCGTGCACGTTCTCCCAGTCGAGGCCGATCACGTCCACGAGCAGCCGCTCGGCGAGCCGATGCTTGCGCATGACCGACACCGCCAGATCGCGGCCCTTCTCGGTCAGCTCGAGGTGCCGGTCGCCCGCCACACGCAGCAGTCCGTCCCGTTCCATCCGGGCGACGGTCTGACTCACGGTCGGACCGCTCTGCTCCAGGCGTTCGGCGATGCGCGCACGCAGCGGCACGACGCCCTCTTCCTCCAAGTCGTAGATCGTCCGGAGGTACATCTCCGTGGTATCGACCAGGTCTTTCACTCTCACACCCCTTCGTCTGCGGCCGATTCTAACCGGGCGAAACCCCCGACGGGTGAACCCCGAGCGGCCCCGCCCGGCGTGGTGGGTGGTGGGCGCGCCGGGGTATTCCGGCACTCGCGTCCCCCAGGGCGGCGCAGTAGCTTTGTGGCCATGACCACGACCTCCGCCGCGACGGGCGATCCGACACATCCGAGCGGCGACCGAGTGGTGGTGTGGAGTCCGGACTTCCTCGACTACCGGTGGGGTCCGACCCATCCGATGAACCCCACCCGGCTCGATCTCACGATGGCGTTGTCCCGAGGGCTCGGCCTGCTCGAGGGGGTGGAGACCCTGCGTCCGCCCGCCGCGACCGACGCCGATCTGCTGCGCATCCACACCCCCGCCTATGTCGAGGCCGTCAAGCACGCCGGCAACCTGCCACCCGGCTCGAGCGCCGGACCGGAGGCACCGCACGGTCTCGGCACCGAGGACAACCCGATCTTCCCGCGCATGCACGAGGCGAGCGCCGTCCTCGCGGGCGGCACCCTTGCGGCTGCCCGCGAGATCGCCGCCGGCCGCACCCGGCGGGCGGTGAGCATCGGCGGCGGGATGCACCACGCGATGGCCGACTGGGCCGCCGGATTCTGCGTCTACAACGACGCCGCCATCGCGATCTCCTGGCTCCTCGACCACGGCTTCGACCGGATCGCCTACCTCGATGTCGACGCCCATCACGGCGACGGAGTGCAACACGCGTTCCTCGGCGATCCCCGGGTGCTCACCGTCTCCATCCACCAGCACCCCGCGACGCTGTGGCCGAACACCGGCTGGTCCAGCGAGATCGGTACCGGCGCCGCCGAGGGCACCGCGGTCAACCTGCCGGTTCTGCCCGGCACCGTCGACGCCCTGTGGCTGCGCGCGTTCCACGCCGTCGTCCCCGCGGCGGTCGCCGCGTTCCGGCCGCAGATCATCATCAGCCAGTGCGGCGCCGACAGCCACCGGGAGGATCCGCTGGCCGACCTCTCGTTGACCGTCGACGGTCAGCGCGCGGCGTACCTGGCCATGCGTGAGCTCGCGGACCGGCACTGCGAGGGCCGGTGGCTCGCCGTCGGGGGTGGTGGCTACGGACTGGTGCGGGTGGTGCCGAGATCATGGACCCACCTGATCGCCGCCGTGCTCGACCGCGAGATCGACCCCGCCACCCCGATCCCCGGCGAATGGCGGGAGCGGGTCGCTGCGATGGCGCCGGGGATCGATCTGCCGACCGTGATGGGAGAGGGCGGTGACGTGGCGTATCTGCCGTGGGACGGTCCCGGCGGCACCCCCGAGACCGGCGTCGCCGCGTTCGATCGTGCCCTCAGCCGCGTCGACTCGGCCATCGTCGCCACCCGTCGGGCCTGCTTCCCGCTGCTCGGCCTGGACCCGGAGGACCCGCGTGACTGAATCCGAGAGCACGGCACCCGAGAGCACGGCACCGGAGAACACGGCACCGGAGAACACGCCACCCGAGGGCACGCCGCCCGGTCGCGCGGGACAGACGCCCGACGGCGACGCACCCGCCGGCACGCAGACCGACGCCGCAGCGCGCGCCCAGGCGGAGAAGGACGCCGCCCGCGAACGGGCACTCGCCGTCGCGCGGAACTACCCCAAGCACTGGGTGGCGGACGTCCTGGCCTCCGACGGCAAGGCCGTGCACCTGCGGCCGATCGTCCCCGAGGACGCGGACCTGCTCGTGGACTTCCACAGCAAACTCTCCGAGCGCACTCGCTACCTTCGCTACTTCGGTCCCTACCCGACGATGTCGAAACGGGACCTGTTCAACTTCACCGTGGTCGACCACCACCGCCGGGTCGCGTTCGTCGCCCTGCTCGGCGGGGAGATCATCGCGGTCGGCCGCTACGAGGGTCTGCCCGAGGACGACGGCCTGTCCGCCGAGGTCGCCTTCACCGTCGCCGACGCGCACCAGGGTCGCGGCCTGGGCCCCATCCTGCTCGAGCACCTGGCCGGCGCCGCCGCCGAGAACGGCATCCACACCTTCGTCGCGGAGGTGCTGGCCGAGAACCGCAACATGGTCACCGTGTTCCGCGAGGCCGGATACCAGGTCAGCCGAAGCTTCGAGGGCGGCGTGGTGCGGCTCGAGTTCGCCATCGACCCCACCGAGGCGCTGGTGTCGGTCCGCAATGCCCGCGAACGTGCCGCCGAGGCTCGAAGCGTCCGCAACCTGCTCAGCCCGGGCAGCGCCGCCGTCATCGGCGCGTCCACCGACAGTCGCAAGGTCGGCAACGCGGTCCTGGTCAACATGCTGCGCAGCGGCTTCACCGGCCCGGTCTATCCGGTCAACGCCGAGCACCGCTCGGTGCGCGGTGTGCGCGCCTATCCGACCGTCCGCGACATCCCCGACGACATCGACCTCGCGATCGCGGCGGTCCCGGCCGAGGCCATCGACGCGGTGCTCGACGACTGCCTCGCCAAGGGCGTCAAGGCGCTGCTCGTCGTGTCGTCCGGCTTCGGCGAGACCGGTCCGGAAGGCCGGGCCGCGGAACGCCGCCTCGCGCATGCGGCGCGGGCACACGGCATGCGGCTGATCGGTCCGAACGCCCTCGGTGTCGCCAACAACGACCCGGATATCCGACTCAACGCGACCCTCGCGCCCGTGCTGCCGGCGGCCGGCAACGTCGGCTTCTTCTGTCAGTCCGGCGCGCTGGGTATCGCCATCCTCGACGAGGCCGCCAAGACCGGCGTCGGCTTGTCCTCGTTCGTCTCCGCCGGCAACCGCGCCGACCTTTCGGGCAACGACCTGCTGCAGTACTGGGACACCGACCCGGCCACCGAGGTGGTGCTGCTGTACCTCGAGAGCTTCGGCAATCCGCGCAAGTTCTCGCGCATCGCCCGGCGCGTGGCTCGCAGCAAGCCGATCGTCGCCGTCAAGAGCGGCCGGCACGCCGTACCTCCGGTCCTGGCCGCCCGCACGGGGGAGATGGACGACACCATCGTGCGGGACCTGTTCGAGCAGGCCGGGGTCGTGCAGGTGGGTTCGATCTCCCAGTTGTTCGATTCGGCCCTGTTGTTCGGCTATCAGCCGCTACCGGCCGGTCCGCGCGTCGCGGTGGTGGGCAACTCCACGGCCCTGGGTGTGCTCGCCGTCGACGCCGCCCGGAGTGAGGGTCTGCACGTCGGCGAACCCGTCGATCTGGGGGCGACGGCGTCCCCGCAGCAGTTCGCGGCGGCCGTCGCCCACGCACTCGAGTCGGCCGATGTCGACGCGGTGATCGCAGTGTTCGTACCGCCGGTCGCCGTGACGGTCGAGCCGTACGCGCAGGCCCTGCGTGACGCCGTCGCCGGCACCGACAAGCCGGTGCTCACCACGTTCCTCGCCACCGAGGGCCTGCCCGACGTCCTCGCGGTGCGCGGACCCGACGGCCATCCCACACGGGGGTCGGTGCCCTCGTATCCGGGTCCCGAGCGGGCGGCCCTCGCGCTGGCCCGGGCATGGCGGTACGCCAAATGGCGCAGCCGTCCCGCCTCGCAGGTCGTCCGCCCGGCGGGCATCGACGCAGAGAAGGCCCGCACCCTTGTCGAAGGGTGGCTCGCGACGTCGCCGGACGGACGCTGGCTCTCGGACACCGAGGCCGCACTCCTGCTCGCGTGCTACGGCGTGCACATTGCCGAGTTCCGCGCGGTGACCACGGCCGAGGAAGCCGTCGCCGCCGCGGAGGAGATCGGGTTCCCCGTCGCGGTGAAGGCGACCGGCGCCCACTGGCGGCACCGGCCGGACCTGAGCGGCGTTCGGCTGGACCTGCTCGGACCGGAGGCGGTGCGGATCGCCTACCGCGACCTCGCCGCGGTCTCGGGGGAGCCGTTGCTGCACGTACAGAAGATGGCCACCAAGGGCATCGGATGCGTCGTGCAGGTCCAGGACGACCCGTCGTTCGGGTCGCTGATCTCGTTCGGGCTGGCCGGAGTCATCTCGGACCTGCTCGGCGATCGCGCCTTCCGGGTCCTGCCGGTCACCGAGGACGAGGCGGTCGAGTTGATAGACGCCCCCAAGGCGGCGCCACTGCTGTCCGGCTACCGCAACACCGAGCCGGTCAGCAAGGCGGCGCTCGTCGACCTCGTCCAGCGCATCTCCGCCCTCGCCGACGACCTACCGGAGGTGCGGGAGATCGCGTGTGAACCGGTCCTCGCGTCCCCCACCGGCGCCGAGCTCACCGACGCGCATCTGCGGATCGGTCCCGAGCCGCATCCACTCGACCTCGGTCCCCGCCGGCTGCGCTAGACGGGCCGCCGAGTCCCGCGGCTGTGCCGAGGGGCCGCGGCGTCCCGCGGCTGTGCTGGACGGGCCGCGGCGTCCCGCGGCTGTGCCGACAACCACAGAGAAAGAGATCCCCGAGAACCCAGCCCGGTTCTCGGGGATCGTCCGGCCGACTGCCCGGTCAGCTGGCGTAGGCGCGGAGGCGTTCGGCGCGGTCGCCCTCGCGGAGCTTGCCCATGACCTCCCGCTCGATCTGGCGGACTCGTTCACGGGAGAGGCCGAAGAGCTTGCCGATCTGGTCGAGGGTGCGGGGCTGGCCGTCGTCGAGGCCGTAACGCAGGCGGATCACCTGCTGCTCGCGCTCGTCCAGGGTGGCCAGGACGCTGCGCACGTCGCTGTGCAAGAGCCCGGCGATCACCGCGTTCTCCGCGGACGTCGCCTCGGCATCCTCGATGAAGTCGCCGAGCGGGGCCTCCTCGTCGTTGCCGACCGGCATGTCCAGGCTCACCGGGTCGCGGCTGTGGTCCAGCAGATCACCGATCTTCTCGACCGGGATCCCGGACTCCGCGGACAGTTCGTCGTCGGTGGCCTCCCGGCCGAGCTGCTGGTGCAGTTCCCGCTTGATCCGGGCCAGCTTGTTGACCTGCTCGACGAGGTGGACGGGGAGCCGGATCGTGCGGCTCTGGTCGGCCATGCCGCGGGTGATGGCCTGACGGATCCACCAGGTGGCGTAGGTCGAGAACTTGAAGCCCTTGGCATAGTCGAACTTCTCCATGGCGCGGATCAGTCCGAGGTTGCCCTCCTGGATCAGGTCCAGCAGCGGCATGCCACGACCGGTGTAGCGCTTGGCCAGGGACACGACCAGCCGCAGGTTCGCCTCGAGCAGGTGGCTGCGAGCGGCCTGCCCGTCGCGTACCAGGATCGCAAGGTCGCGCTTCTTCGCTGCGGTGAGCCGCTTCTTGGTCTCCAGCAGGTGCTGGGCGTACAGGCCGGCCTCGATCCGCTTGGCCAGTTCCACCTCGTCCGCAGCGCTCAGCAGGGCCGTGCGGCCGATCCCGTTCAGATAGACGCGGACCAGGTCTGCGGCCGGGCTCTGGCTGTCGAGGTCGGAATCGACGCGGGCGGTGGTATCGGGGCGTGCCATGACGTGCCTCCTCATCGGTGGTGTCTCGAAGCGTTCAACGCGCAAGACCCCTGGGAAAGTTCCCGGGGTTCCATCGCCGGAACTGCTCTGACCTGCGTAAACGGCGCCGAGGTCCTGAGAAGTTGCTGAGAACACACCGCTGAGGGAACCGGCCGGTAACTTCCGGCCCGTCCGGAGCGTCCTACCGGACCGGCTCGACGAGCCCGTGCCGAACGAGCGCCTGTACCAGCACCACCGCCCGTTCGGCCAGCGCCTGTTCGTCCTCGTCGTGCGCGACGGCGAGCAGCGCAACCAGCTCCGCCAGCGGCAGACCGTCGGCCCGCATCCCGGCCAGCAGCGCTGCCGCCGGCTCGTCCACTTCGTGCTGCCAGTTCGGGCCCCCACCGCGGTGCACACGCGTCACCACCTGCTGCCAGCCGTCCGCTCCGGGGAGGTACACCCGTTCGAGGGCGGTGTCGGGTCGGACGACGAACCGCGCTTCGAGGACATCGTGGTCGCGCAGCCAGGCCAGCCGCTCGAAGTACGCGACGGCTTCCGCCCCCAACGGATCGGTGAAACCGTGCCGCAGGTCCTCGGCGAGGACGTCGCTCGGCGCGTCGGTGCGCCGCAGGTAGACGAATCCGAAGCCGATGCCCTGAACCTTGTGTCGCGCGAAGTGGTCGAGCCAGTCCTCGGCGCGCGCCGCCACCGCCGGATCCCGCGGGTCGGCATCACCGTCGCGCAGCCACGTGCCGACGTAGAGAGCCGGATCGGCGACGTCGCGCTGCACGATCCACGCGTCTACGCCGTGGGCGGGAAGCCAGGACGCGATCCGGCGTCGCCAGTCCTCGTCCTCGAGGTGCACCCACGAAGCCAGCATCGCAGCGGTCCCGCCCGGGTTCAGGTGCTCGGCAGCGCGCGAGATCATCAGTTCGCTCGCGCCGTCGAGGTCCAGGCCCGAGTCCCGGTAGGTGTGCTCGACCCGTCCCGTACTCACCACGAACGGCGGGTTCGCCACGATCCGGTCGAAACGGCGGCCGATCACCGGTTCGAACCACGACCCCTCGAGCAGTTCGATCTCGACCTCGTTGAGTGCGGCCGTGGCGGCAGCCAGTGCCAGTGCCCGGGCGTTGACGTCGGTGGCGGTGACGGTGCGGGCGAAGTCGGTCGCGCGCACGGCCTGCACGCCGCAGCCGGTGCCCAGGTCCAGTACCGAACCGACCGGGTCGGTGGGCATGGCCTGCAGCAGCGACAGCGAGGCGTGTCCGACGCCGAGCACATGATCCTCGCGGGTCTGCCGGGGACGCATCGCCCCGTCGAGGTCCGACAGCATCCAACGGGTGCCGGTGCCGGCGTCGAGTGGTCGCAGATCCAGTGCTGCGCGCACACCGTCGCCGTCGCGTTCGAGGAGCCCCGCCGCGATCGCCGTCGCCACGTCGAGCGGTGCGAGCGCGTCGGCCACCTCGGCGGCGGGAAGCGTGTCGCACACGAGGAACAGGCGCACGAGGGTGCCGAGATCACCGCCGCCCGCCGTGGCCCGTCGCACCGGCACAGGCTCGCCGCGTCCCAACGCGGCGTGCGCGTCGGGACCGAGGAGCTCGAGCATCGTGTCGGTGTCGAACCGTGCGCGAGTGAGTGCCGTGCGCAGCGCGGGACAGATCGAAAGCAGCAGGTCGCGGTCCATCCACGCATTGTGGCAGCACCCTGCTGCCGCGCCCGGGGCCGGGGAACCGGGTCAGCCCTCGATGATGCGCGGCTGTGGGCCCTCGAGCGCAGTGGTGTCGTCGGCGCGACCGTCCCAGCGGCTGGGCTCGTCCTTCGACCGCGGAGGGCGATCGTTGGCGATGAGCACCGCCACCCACGGAAGCGGGACCGACAGAGCGAGGATGCCCACCGAGAGCCACGGATTGGCGAACGCCGCGTATGCGAGCGCGGCGAGGATCATGGCGGGGATGCGGAAGGACATGAGCGTGAGGTACTTGCGGACCCTTGCTCGGTGCTGCTCCTCCAGCGACGACGCCGCCTCGGTGATCAGAACCGGTTTCTCGGGTGACCCGTCGTCGTAGCCCCCATGGAAACCCGGAGTTCTCGACATCCTTCTACTGTCCCACTCGCGTCCGCGGAATGCACATACACATCCGCACCCGGGGTGCGGCATCATGTAACGGTGAGCACCGACATCAAGGAACGGCCGGATACCACCACCGACGAAACCACCGACGACGACACTCCCAAGTTCTTCCACTACGTCAAGAAGGACAAGATCGCCGAGAGCGCGGTCATGGGGACCCATGTCGTCGCCCTGTGCGGCGAAGTCTTCCCGGTGACGCGCTCCCCGAAGCCGGGGTCGCCGGTGTGCCCGGAATGCAAGAAGGTCTACGAGGGTCTGCGCAAGGGCGACTGATCGACCGTCTCGTCCGGGGTCGCCGGCGCGGGTTCGCCGACGGCGTCCTCCGCTGCGGGTGGGTGCGGCGCGTCCACGGGGCACGACTCGGGTTCCCGCTGCCCCGGCCGCATGATGTCCGGTAGCCGGATCGGGATCGGTGCCGTTCCCAGCCGCCGGGTCAGGCCGGTCACCGCGGCCGGTGCGGGCGCTGCGGCCGCCCGATCGGCCAGCCACCGGCGCACCTGTTCGATGCGGGTCTCGCGCGCCGGCCAGAATTCCTGCACTGTCGCGTTGAACTCGGCTCCCAGCACGACGGCGAAGCCGAGGAAGAAGGTGAACAGCAGGAACGCGATCGGGGTGGCGAGCGCTCCGTACGTGTATCCGGTCCCGGACACCCATCGCAGGTACCAGCGCAGAGCCGCGCTCGATGCCATGAAGAACGTGCCCGCCAGGATCGCACCGCCCAGCAGGCGGTGCCACGGCAGGGACCGCGGCAGGGCCACCTTGTACAGCGTCGTCAGGCCCACGAGCAGCAGCAGCGCCACGCCGGGGTAGTAGAAGGTATCCAGCAACCGGGACCCGACGTCGTACCACGCCTCCGGCAGCGCCCGTCCGATCATGGTCGGCCCGAGCGCGACGAGCGGCAGCGTGAACACCGCCAGGACGAGGAACACCACGTACAGCAGCAGGGCGAAGAACCGCTGCCAGACGGGATGACGGTGGTCGTGCTGGTCGTGTGCCTCGTCGATGGAGTCGACGAACGTCGAGATCGCCGACGACCCCGCCCACAGCGACAGCAGGAATCCGAGGGACATCACGTCGGCGCGGCCCCGCAGCAGCACGTCCTGGACCGTGGGCCCGATGATGTCGTCGACCACGTTCTCGCTGAACATGGTGCGGCTGAACGTGACGATCTTGGACTGGATGATCTCCACCGTGTCGGGCCCGAACCACCCCGCCACGTAGCCGAGACTGCCCAGCAGGCCGAGCAGGAGCGGGGGCAGCGACAGCGTCTGCCAGAAGGCGGCCGCCGCGGCCTTGCTGAAGATGGAGTCGTCCCACGCCTTGACCGCTGTCCGGGCGAGCACCTGCAGCCCGCGGTGCACCGGCCGCCGCCGCGGGCGCGGTGCGGCGGTCGATCCGGCTGGAGGAGGTGTGTCGCTCATGGGTACTTCCAGCATTCCTGACGACACGCCGCAGTGCTCGGCGGCGGGCCGACGACACCGCGAATTCTGACATGATCGTCTCCTGTCGCCCGCGTCACGGCCGGCGGCTCGGATGCGGGCGGGCCCGGCGGACCGGGATAGGCTGCTCGACGGCCGTCGTCCGTCCGGCGACCGCACGGCGGATTCCGTACGCCCGACGGCGGGCCGCAGAGCGAGACCACCCGCACGACCGGAGAAGGAGCACGAGTAGCCGGTGAGCACCGAGACCGTCGGAACAGCGCCCTCCGCCCCCGCCGGACAGCTGCGCGCCTGGCAGCGCCGAGCCCTGACGAAGTACCTCGCGACGAGCCCGCGGGACTTTCTCGCCGTCGCGACCCCTGGCGCCGGTAAGACCACGTTCGCGCTTCGTGTCGCGGGCGAGCTGCTGCGCGACCGCACCGTCGACCAGGTGACGGTCGTCGCCCCCACCGAGCACCTCAAGCACCAGTGGGCCGCTTCGGCTGCGCGCTCCGGCATCGCCCTGGACTCGAACTTCACCAACTCCACCGGCCAGACGTCGAGCGACTTCCACGGGGTCGTGGTGACCTATGCGCAGGTGGCCTCGCACCCGTTCAAACACCGCGTCCGCACCGAGGCCCGTCGCACCCTGGTGATCCTCGACGAGATCCACCACGGCGGCGACGCCAAGAGCTGGGGTGAGGGAATCCGGGAGGCGTTCGGCGACGCCACCCGCCGCCTCGCCCTGACCGGTACCCCGTTCCGCAGCGACGACAGCGCCATCCCGTTCGTGACGTACGAACCGAACGGCGACGGCTTCATGCAGTCCAGGGCCGACCACGCGTACGGCTATGCCGATGCCCTCGCCGACGGTGTCGTGCGTCCGGTGGTCTTCCTCGCCTACTCCGGTGAAGCCCGATGGCGCAACAACGCGGGGGAGGAGTACTCGGCGCGACTCGGTGAGCCGCTCAGCGCCGAGCAGACCGCACGCGCGTGGCGGACCGCTCTCGATCCGGCCGGCGACTGGATCCCGGCCGTCCTCACCGCCGCGAACACGCGGCTCGAGCAACTGCGCCAGGGCGGGATGCCCGATGCGGGCGGACTGGTCATCGCCAGCGACCAGACGGTGGCCCGCGCGTACGCCAAGATCCTCGAGCAGCTCACCGGCGAGACTCCCGCCCTGGTCCTGTCCGACGACCCGACCGCGTCGCGGCGCATCTCGGAGTTCGACGCGAGCACCCAGCGCTGGATGGTGGCGGTGCGCATGGTGTCCGAAGGTGTCGACGTTCCTCGGCTCGCGGTGGGCGTGTACGCCACCAGCGCCTCGACGCCGCTGTTCTTCGCCCAGGCCATCGGCCGGTTCGTGCGGTCGCGACGCAAGGGCGAGACCGCGAGCGTGTTCCTGCCGTCCGTGCCGGTGCTCCTCGACCTGGCCAGCCAGCTCGAGACGCAGCGGGACCACGTGCTCGGCAAGCCGCACCGCGTGAAGGAGGGCTTCGACGACGACCTGCTCGCCGATGCCAACCGGACCAAGGACGAACCCGGCGAGGAGGAGAAGGCGTTCACCGCACTCGGCGCGGACGCCGAACTCGACCAGGTGATCTACGACGGCTCCTCGTTCGGCACGGCGACGTTCTCCGGCAGCGAGGAAGAGGCCGACTACCTGGGCCTGCCCGGGCTGCTCGACGCCGAGCAGATGCGGGCGCTGCTGCGCCGCCGCCAGCAGGAGCAACTGGACAAGCCGGCCTCCGCCCCCGCACCCACCCCGCCGCCGCAGGTGGCCGAGCGGGTGGCGACCGCCGACTCGCTGGCCCGGCTGCGCAAGGAACTGAACTCGCTCGTCGCGATGCACCACCACCGGACCGGTAAGCCGCACGGGGTCATCCACGGGGAGCTGCGGCGGCAGTGCGGTGGTCCGCCGACCGCGATCGCCACGGCCGAGCAACTCGGCGACCGCATCGCGCTGCTGCGCCAGTGGTGAACCCGCCGCCGGCGCACCCCCGGAACGGCGAAACGGGCGACCACTCGCGGTGGTCGCCCGTTTCGGCTCGGGTCTCGGAGTCGTACGGCTCCGGAACGGTGGATCAGACGGCAGCTTCGGCGTCGGACTCGGTCACGATCGTGGCACCGAGTTCACGCAGCCGGTCGGTGTGCTCCTTGGCGTGGTGGCCGCAGAAGAGCAGCTCGCCACCGGTGGCAAGGACGGCACGGACGCGAGCGGCTGCACTGCACCGATCGCAGCGGTCTGCGGCGGTCAACTTCGGGCTGGTCAACGTTCCGGGCATGACTCCTCCAAACTGGCCACCACTGTCGTCGGTTGCCTGGGGTCTGGTCCGCCGCACCGGGCCGGCGCGGTGGAACTACTGTGTCAGACGATTCCCGTTCACGCGTTGTTCCAATCCTCCGAAAATCGTGTCGAGTTTCACCCCCGAACCCGCCGAATGCCCACGACGTGCGGTTTCGGGGCCGCGGGTGTTCGCTCACAGCGCAGAGCCTCCGGCGGTGTCGCGGGCCCGGAACGGCCACCGGGAGGGGCTGCGGTGACGAATCGGCTGGTCCACATCTGCACGCGAGCCGACTGGGAGCGGGCACAGCGCAGGGCGGCACAGCGCACGGGGGTGCTGGTCCCCGACTCGCTCGCCACGCACGGGTTCGTACACCTGTCGACGCCGGAGCAGGTGCACCTGCCGGCGAACCGGTTGTTCGCCGGCCGTACAGATCTGGTGCTGCTGCACATCGACCCGGCCCGGCTCGCGGACGAAGTGCGGTGGGAGCCGGGCGTCCCGGACGATCCTGCAGGGATGACGTTCCCGCACCTCTACGGCCCGTTACCGGTCGCTGCGGTCACCGCGGTGGTGGACTACCTCCCCGGCGATAACGGGCTTTTCGGACACCCCTGAGGGTGCGCCGCCACCCAGGGGGGCCGCGAGTCCTACTCTGACGGCATGAACGTCGAAGTGACGCCGCTTCCCGGAATCGGTGTGCGCAAAGACTTCGAGCTGGCGTCGGGTCGTCGGATCGGGGTCATCACGCATCGGGACGGCCATTCGGACCTGATCGTCTCGAAGGCGGACGATCCCGATGCCTGTGCGGCCTCCCTGCCGTTGACCGTCGAGGAAGCAGCCACCCTGAGCAACCTCCTCGGTGCGCCGCAACTCGTCGCCCAGCTCCAGGAGGACCACCGGGAACTGCCCGGGATCATCACCCGGCAGCTGCACATCCACGACAGCTCCCGCTTCGACGGGGCGGTGCTCGGAGACACGGCGATGCGTACCCGCACGGGCGTGTCCATCGTCGCGGTGATGCGCGCCGGGCAGGTGACGCCCTCGCCGGGGCCGGATTTCGTACTCACCGGGGGAGACATCCTCGTCGCCGTCGGCACGGCCGACGGCCTGGACGCCGCGGCCAGGATCCTGCGCAACGGCTGACCGATGAACTCGACCACGCTCGCCCTGATCGAACTGGGGGCGGTGTTCTTCGCCCTCGGGGTGCTCGGACGGGTCGCCGCACGTTTCGCCATGTCGCCGATCCCGTTCTACCTCCTCGGCGGTCTCGCGTTCGGCACCGGCGGGTTCATCCAGCTCGGTGACATCAGCGAGTTCAGTCACGTTGCCAGTGAGATCGGCGTGGTCCTGCTGCTGCTCCTCCTCGGCCTGGAGTACACGGCCTCCGAACTCGTAACCGGGCTCAAACGGTCCCGCGCGGCGGGCCTGCTCGACCTCGTGCTCAACGCCGCGCCGGGAGTGGTGATCGCGCTGCTGCTCGGTTGGGGCGCGACGGCGGCGTTCGTCCTCGGTGGCATCACGTACATCTCGTCCTCGGGCATCATCGCCAAGACCCTGACCGACCTCGGTCGTCTGGGTAACCGGGAGACTCCCGTGGTGTTGTCGATCCTCGTCTTCGAGGACCTCACGATGGCGGTGTACCTACCGATCCTGACCGCCGTGCTCGCGGGGGTCAGCCTCATCGGTGGGCTCGAGGCCGTCGCGATCGCGCTGGGCCTGGTCACGGTCGTGCTCGTGCTGGTGTTGCGCTACGGACGTTACGTCTCTGCGGTGCTCGACAGCCCGGACAGCGAGACGTTGCTGCTCAAGCTACTCGGCGCCGCGCTGCTGGTCGCCGGTGTCAGCTCGGCGATGCAGGTGTCGGCGGCGGTGGGCGCGTTCCTGCTCGGCATCGCGATCTCCGGATCGACCGCTCACAACGCGGCCCGCGTCCTCGAGCCGCTGCGGGACCTCTTCGCGGCGATCTTCTTCGTGTTCTTCGGCCTCAACACAGATCCGACCGCCATCCCTCCCGTACTGGGATGGGCGGCGCTGCTCGCCGTCGTCACAGCGCTGACGAAGATCGTCACCGGCTGGTGGGCGGCACGGCAACACGGCATCGCCACCATGGGCCGCGCTCGCGCGGGCGCCGCCCTCATCGCCCGGGGTGAGTTCTCCATCGTCATCGCCGGACTCGCCGTCACCTCCGGTCACGTGGACGCCGAGCTCGCGGCTCTCGCATCGGCGTACGTCCTGATCACAGCGGTGCTCGGCCCCGTGGCGGCGCGCGTCGTCGAGCCGGTGACCCGGGCCGTGGTGCCCCGGCTACGCGAACGGCCGCCGGCTGCAGAGCCGACGGCCGATCGCCGTGAAGCGGAAGAGTTCTAGGTCGATCCTCAGTCGAGGTAGTCGCGCAGCACCTGCGACCGCGACGGGTGCCGCAGCTTCGACATGGTCTTCGACTCGATCTGCCGGATCCGTTCGCGAGTGACCCCGTAGACCTGCCCGATCTCGTCGAGGGTCCGGGGCTGACCGTCGGTGAGGCCGAACCGCAGCCGGACCACACCGGCCTCACGTTCGGACAGTGTCTCGAGTACCGACTGCAGCTGATCCTGCAGCAGCGTGAACGACACCGCGTCCACCGCCACCACGGCCTCACTGTCCTCGATGAAGTCGCCGAGCTGACTGTCGCCCTCGTCGCCGATGGTCTGATCCAGCGAGATCGGCTCCCGGGCGTACTGCTGGATCTCCAGCACCTTCTCCGGGGTGATGTCCATCTCCTTGGCCAGCTCCTCCGGAGTGGGCTCGCGCCCGAGGTCCTGGAGCAGCTCACGCTGGATGCGGCCGAGCTTGTTGATCACCTCGACCATGTGCACCGGGATGCGGATGGTGCGGGCCTGATCGGCCATGGCGCGGGTGATGGCCTGCCGGATCCACCAGGTGGCGTACGTGGAGAACTTGTAACCCTTGGTGTAGTCGAACTTCTCCACCGCGCGGATCAGACCGAGATTGCCCTCCTGGATGAGATCCAGGAATGCCATGCCCCGGCCGGTGTAGCG
Organism: Rhodococcus indonesiensis; assembly: GCF_047782815.1. NCBI lineage: Bacteria > Bacillati > Actinomycetota > Actinomycetes > Mycobacteriales > Nocardiaceae > Rhodococcus > Rhodococcus indonesiensis. The sequence goes on from NZ_CP180630.1 coordinate 2,398,852, forward strand.
CTTGGCGAGTGAGACGACGAGCCGCAGGTTGGCCTCGAGCAGGTGGTTCTTGGCGCGATTGCCGTCGCGGCAGATCCAGTTCAGGTCGCGGCGCTGCGCGACCGGCAGCTTCTCGCCCTTGTCGGCGTATTCCTGCAACCGGTAGGTGGCGTACAGGCCGGCCTCGATGCGCTTGGCGAGCTCGACCTCCTCCTCGGCGTTCAGCAGGGCAACTTTGCCGATCTGCTTGAGGTAGGCGCGCACCGAGTCGGCGGAGGCGGTCAGCTCGGCGTCCTTGCGGGCCTGCCGCAGCGCCTCCGACTCCTCCTCGTCCCAGACGAAATCGCCCGACGCCTTGTCCTTGTCGCTGGGCTCGTCGTCGGCGTCCGCCTCCACGACCACGTCCTCGGCACCTTCGAGATCGGCCTCGGCGACGTCGATGTCCTCGAGCGCGGCTTCCTCACCCTCGAACTCGTCGCCGGCCGGCTTGCCCGCCTTCTTGGCGGCGGCCTTCTTCGCCGTGGTCTTCTTCGCGGCGGCCTTCTTCGCCGGGGCTTTCTTGGCCGCGGCCTTCTTCGCCGGGGCCTTCTTGGCCGCGGCCTTCTTCGCCGGCCGCTTCGTGGCGGGTGCGGTACCGGTCGCGGATTCCGCGGCGTCCGCGGAGGCTGCCGATTCGTTGGGGGAATCAGCCGTGTGGATGTCGGTGGCTGCCACGTACGCCCTTTCGTGACGAGGTAGTGCGGCGTCGCGCCAGAGGGGTTCCGGCGGAGAGGTCTGTCGGGATCAGGCCGGTTCGCAGCCGGCTGTGCACCATTGTAACGATCGCCGTCACGCGCGATGTGCAGGACTCAGGGGTGGACGCCTGTTTTCGCAGCCCAGGCGGCCCCGATGATGCCGGCCGCGTTGCGCAACGCGGCCGGAACGACGGGCGTGCGGTTGGTCAGCAACGGGATCCACTTCTCGTGCTTGCGGCTGATGCCACCGCCGGCGATGAACAGGTCGGGCCACAGCAGGGCCTCGAACCGCGAGAGCACCAGCGAGACCTCCTTGGCCCACCGCTTGTACGACCACTCGTTGTTCTCCTTGACCGACGACGCCGCGCGGTGCTCGGCTTCCATCCCGTCGACCTCCATGTGCCCGAACTCGGTGTTCGGCAACAGGACGCCGTTGTGCAGCACCGCCGAGCCGATGCCGGTTCCGAACGTGAGCAGGACGACCACTCCGGACGCGTCCCTGGCCGCACCGAAGCGGTCCTCGGCGAGACCGGCAGCATCCGCGTCGTTCAGCACACTGACCGGACGGTCGCCCAGCACCGAGGCGAACAACGCCCGGGCATCGGTGCCGATCCATGCCGGATCGATGTTCGCGGCCGTGCGCGCCACCCCGCCGGTCACCACACTGGGCAGGGTGACACCCACCGGTCCGGTCCACTGCGCCTGTTCCACGATTCGGGCGACCGTGTCGGCGACCGCCTGTGGAGTCGACGGCTGGGGAGTGAGGATCTTGATGCGCTCACCCACCAGGACACCCGTGGACATGTCGACGACCCCGCCCTTGATGCCGCTGCCCCCGACGTCGACACCGAATCCCAGAAGGTCCGGATCCGGCGTGGCCGGCTGGGTCGTCTGCGTCATCTCGCGCTCCCTCTCGTCACCGGAACAGTCACCGCGGGCAACCGCTGTCGTGACGTCACCCTAATGCGAATGCGACGGCCACGCGGGTGGTGCCGTACCGCGTAGTGTGTTCGGATACCCGGGTGCCCGACACCCCGGATCGCCACCCTTGCACCCTTTCCCGCGACGCCACCACGGACCCGGCCCGGCTGCGGGAGATCGCCGTGGACGTCGCGGTGGCGGCCGCCGCCCACGTGCGCGCCCGGCGGCCCGAACTGTTCCCGGCCGCCGACCCGGGTGCTCGCACAGCCGGCGCGGTGCGATCGAAGAGCACCGAGACCGACCCGGTGACGGTGGCGGACACCGAGACCGAGGACCTGATCCGGCGACTGCTGACCCGGTCGCGGCCGGGCGACGCGATCCTGGGGGAGGAAGGCGGCGCCGACGCCGGGTCGACCGGTGTCCGATGGGTGGTCGACCCCATCGACGGCACGGTGAACTTCGTGTACGGCATCCCCGCTTACGCGGTCTCGGTAGCGGCCCAGGTCGGTGGGAGATCCGTGGCGGGAGCGGTGGTCGATGTCGCCGCAGGAGACGTCTACTCGGCTGCGCGCGGAGGTGGCGCCACCCGCACCGACGCCGGGGGATCGGTGACGCGTCTGCGCTGCAACCCGGTCGGCGACATTGCCCATGCACTCGTTGCGACCGGCTTCTCCTACGCGCCGCACCGGCGCGAACGGCAGGGTGCTCTGGTGGCGGAGCTGCTGCCCAGGGTGCGGGACATCCGCCGGATCGGTGCGGCCGCCCTGGACCTGTGCATGGTGGCCTCGGGCCGCGTCGACGCCCACTACGAGCACGGGCTGCAACCGTGGGACTGGGCCGCCGGTGCGCTGATCGCCGCGGAGGCGGGCGCCTGGGTGCGGCTACCGACCGGCGGGGGCGACGACGGCGAGATCACCGTCGCCGCTGCGCCCGGCGTCGCGGCACAACTCGCGGACCTGCTCGCCACGTTCGGCGCCGACGCACCGATCCCGGCCTGACGGTCCGCGGCACTCAGCAGCGGGCGTCGCGGGCCGCCGACAGCAGGTCGATGTCGAGCGGCGCGGCGGCCGCACCCACCGGAGCCTCCCGCAGCGACTGCAGCACCTCCTCGGCGTCGGCATTGGGTGCGATCTCCTTGGAATAGGTGCCCAGGGCGAGGTCGACGGTGTCGTCGGCACGGTCGTCGCGGACGAGCTCGGCGCACGGTGCGACCAGCCACACCGTGCTGGCCGCCGCGGTCCCGGCCGCCCCGAACCTGATCTGACCGTGGCACTGCAGGTTCTGGTCGACGTAGACCGGGTCGTTGCCGGCCTGGACGTCCGGTGCGCTCGCAAACCCGTATTCGGCCAACTGGGTGGCCACATGGGTGGCTTGGCCACGTTCACCGTTGGCGTTGAACACCCGCACCCGCGTCGCCGCCAGGGGAGCAGGCTCGACGTCGAGCAGGACGGACCGGTCGACCACTTCGCCGAGCGGGGCCGGTTGCGGTCCTCCGGGCTCCGACGGCACGGTCGGCGGGGCGTTGCATGCCACGGTCCGCGATACCGGGTCGGAACCGGCGAACACCGATGCCCACACCACGATCCCGATCGTCGCCAGAACCGCGAACAGGGCCGCGGCCGGCACCAGGCGGCGGCGGGGGAACGGCCGGCCGCGTTCGTCACGCGCCCGGCCTTCGGTGATCAGGGAAACCACGGCGCCCTGCCTCTCGCATCTCCAAGGGGTGTGTGCGACCACTGTAGAGGGCATCCCGATGGGGTCCGCGAAGGCGGGCGAACGGTGGAATGTCTCGAGTTGCTGTGGTGTTGGTGACAATTGACCGACATTTCCCCGGACCGCGTGCATCGGTTACGGCTTCTGTGGGTACTTCCGCTATTGTTCGGCGGCCCAGGTCGTCGAAGATTCGACGATCGGGCCTTCGACAGGGGAGGCCCGGGTCGTGTCCGGGACCCGGATACGGTCGGCGGGAACTTCCGGAGACGGTCGGGCGTTGCCCCCGCCGAAGGACATGAACAGTGTCCTTCGGCAGGGCACCTGCACGAGGACTAGAGGTAGAGGAAATGGCGACTGACTACGACGCACCGAGGCGAACCGAAACCGACGAGGTGTCGGAGGATTCACTCGAAGAATTGAAGGCGCGACGCAACGAGGCGCAGTCCGCAGTCGTGGACGTCGACGAGTCGGATACCGCGGAGTCCTTCGAGCTGCCCGGCGCCGATCTGTCCGGTGAGGAGCTGTCGGTTCGGGTGGTGCCCAAGCAGGCCGACGAGTTCACCTGCTCGAGCTGCTTCCTGGTACACCACCGCAGCCGACTCGCCAGCGACGAGAACGGCGTGATGATCTGCCGGGACTGTGCAGCCTGAGTCCCGGCGGGACTGTGCAGCCTGAGTCCCGGCGGGACTGAGCAACCCCGGGACTGTGCAGCCTGAGCTCCGGAACATTCCGCTGACCGGCCGTCCTCGGTTCAGCCTTCGGATTCGTCGGCACAACCCAGGGCGGCCAGCAGCTCCGCGGGCCGCCTCGTGCTGATCAGCCAGTACGGGGTGGGGTCGTCCGGATCGTCCAGTACGACGAGCACCATCGTCCCGATCCACGGGCGGTGCTGGACGTACGCCGCCGGGTCGAGCTGGCGTCCCAGGGCGGCGCTCTTCGCCGATGCCGGCACCACGACGGCCCGGGAGATCACCTCGAGCGGCAGGTGCGCCCGGCCGACGATCAGCTCCCCGGCCGTCACCTCCAACCGCAGACGGGACAGCCACACGAGCGCCCAGACAGGGAACGGCAGCAGCAGCACGTACGGCAGCCAGGCGTACAGGCCGGGCGCCCCCATGTGCAGTTCCGCGGCCAGCAGTGCGGCCACGCCCAGGCCGAGGGGCCACCACCACAGCGGCACCCACATCCGTTCGGAGTAGACCGGCACGTCGGTCGTCTGCTGCGCATCCGCATCGGGTCGAGAGGTTCGAGACACGTCCATCAGAGTAGTCTCGGTGCACGTGACCGATCTTCCAGCCGTCCCTCTGCTCCGTCTGGACCCGGGGATTCCCATGCCCGCCCGCGCACACACCGGCGACGCCGGCGTGGACCTGTGCACGACGGTGGACGTGACCCTCGAGCCCGGGCGGCGAGCGCTGGTGGGGACCGGCATCGCGGTGGCCCTGCCCGTCGGCACGGTGGGTCTGATCCATCCGCGTTCCGGCCTGGCCGCGAAGTTCGGGCTCTCGGTGGTCAATACCCCCGGGACGGTGGATGCGGGCTACCGCGGCGAGATCAAGGTGTGCCTGATCAACCACGATCCCGACCGCGTGGTCGAGCTGCGTCGTGGCGACCGCATCGCTCAGCTACTCGTGCAGAAGGTGGAACTCGTCGACTTCGTCGAGGTCGACTCTCTCGACGACACCAGCCGCGGCGCCGGAGGATACGGATCGAGCGGTGGGCACGCCGGTCTGGTGAAGGAAGGTTCCTGACATGTTCGGACGACGCCGGAAGAACCGGGACGCCGAAGCGCCCGGACTCGCGGACGACGGTGAGTTCGCCCCCACCCCCGGGGAAGACGAGACACCGGTGCCGCAGGGCGGCCCCTACGACATCGACGACATCGGTGAGGACGCGGTCGGCAGCCGGCTCGACCTCGGGTCGGTCCTCGTGCCGTTGCCGCCGGGCGGGCAGATCCAGGTGGAGATGGCGCCGAACGGTCAACCCCAGGCCGTGCACCTGGTGACCCAGCACGGACGGATCACGATCTCCGCGTACGCGGCGCCGAAGTCTCCGGGGCAGTGGCGGGAGGTGGCTGCCGAGCTGGCCGAATCGCTGCGCCGCGACAATGCGACGGTCAGCATCGAGAGCGGACCGTGGGGCCGGGAACTGCAGGGCAGCACCCCGAACGCGGATCTGCGCTTCCTCGGTGTCGACGGCTACCGGTGGATGATCCGCTGCGTTGTCGCCGGGCCGGCCGGTTCGGTGACGGGTGACTCGCCGCTGGTGGAGACCGCACGCAGCATCGTCGCCGAAACCGTCGTGCGTCGCGGCCAGGATCCGCACCCGGTGCGTACGCCGTTGCCGGTGGTGCTCCCGAAAGCTCTTGCGGAGCAACTGGCCGCCGCACAACAACAGCAGCAGGCAGCCGCGCAGCAGGCGTCCCAGCAGCCGGCACCGTCCCAGCAGCCGGCACCGCCCCAGCAGCCCGCACCGCCCCAGCAGCCCGCGCCCCAGTCGCGCCCACGCCACGGTGAGTCGGGGTCGGCGATGCAGCAGCTCGGTTTCTGACGGACCGACCCGTCAGTCCCGGGCGCGCCGCAATGCCTCCAGGGAGGCTGTCCCGAGTACGGACGGGTCGGTGCCGATCTCGGCGAGAGTGACCGTGCCCAGCGCGGCGCGCACCAGGTGCGAACACCACTCCTGCGCGACCGCGAGGGGATGCACCGCGTCGTCCACGGCGGCGGCGATGCCGACCGGCACCTCCACGGCCTGCAATTCGTGCAGGTCCAGTGCCCGGTACCGGGACGCCTCGTCGAGCGCCGCCGGCAGGTCCGGCCACTGCGACCGCCAGGACCGGGCCAGCTCCGTCCCGAGCCACGCGGGACTGGACTCCACCATCGCCGCGGTCACCGCGGCCAGCCCGTGCGCGCGCAACTCCCCGGCCGTCCAACGAGCGCTCGCCGCCGCCGGGGCGGCGTCCGGCGAGCCCGTCCACGCCGGCAGCGCGGCCAGCACACCGACGGCGCGCCCGGGATGCTCGGCCGCCCACCGCAGTGCGACGGCAGCCCCGAGCGACACACCACCCACCAGCACGGGACCCTCGGCCGCGGCACGGTCGAGGGCATCGACGTAGCTGCCCACCACACGCGCCGGATCCGGGTCGACCGCGACGGTGCGTACGCCGGCAGCGGCGAGCGGACCCGCGAACGCACGCTCGGCGAAGTGCGCGTCGGAGCCCGTTCCGGGCAGGACGACAGCGACGACAGTGCTGGTCCCGCGGTGTTCCGGGGAGCTGTTCGCGGAGCGCATGCCACGATCCTGCCGGACCCGTCCGCGCAGGTGGGAACCGGAGTGGTTGCCCCGTCCCGATAGGTCTACAGTGGCCCTCAGGAAAGCCCCATGCGCGGCCCGAGACCCGTGCCGCGCCCGTTCCAGGAGCACGCTATGGCAACCGCCGCAGCCGGTTACTTCCGCCGACTCACCCGTCGGCTCACGGAGGATCTCGAGCAGCTCGACGCCGAGGAGATCGCCGAAACCGCCCAGGCGACCGGGGCTCGACGCGCCTGCGACTGCGCACGCGGTGAGGAAGTGACCATGTTCGGCCGCCTCCGCAGCGTCGAGGCGTGCCCGAAGGCCGCCAGCGCCGCCGTCGAAGCCGAACTGTTCGACGGCACCGAAGCCGTCAAGCTCGTATGGATCGGCCGTCGCCGCATCCCGGGCATCGAGCCGGGCAAGACGCTGCTGGTGCGCGGCCGCGTCGGTGAGCGCGACGGCGCGAAGGTCCTCTACAACCCGTATTACGAACTGCGCGAGCGAGCCTGAACCCCGGCGCCGCCGCGCCCGTTCCCGGCGCCACCCGCCCTCGCGCGCGGCTGTGGCACCCTCGTAGGAGTGAGCGAGAAGCAGCAGACGGTCCTGGAACAACTCGGTGGACTCAGCGGGTTGGTCTCGTCGACCGTGCCCGTGCTGGTGTTCGTTCCGGTCAACAGCGTCTGGGGTCTGACCGCCGCGATCTGGGCGGCCCTCGCCGCAGCCACCGCCGTGCTCGTGTGGCGACTCGTCCAGCGCACCCCCGTCCAGCCCGCCGTCTCGGGCTTTCTCGGTGTGGGCGTGTGCGCCTTCATCGCCTACCGCACCGGCGACGCCAAGGGTTACTTCCTCTTCGGCATCTACACCAGCCTGCTGTACGCCGCCGGCTTCGTCCTGTCCATCCTGGTGCGGCGGCCGCTGGTCGGTGTGATCTGGGGCATGCTCAACGGGCAGGGATCGTCCTGGCGGCGCCACCGTGTCGCCGTGCGCGCCTACGACATCGCGACGGCGGCGTGGGCGCTGGTGTTCGCGGCTCGCTACCTCGTGCAACACGAGCTGTACGACGCCGACCGGACCGGCTGGCTCGCAGTGGCCCGCATCGGCATGGGATGGCCGCTGACGGCGGTGGCGTTGCTGGTCACGTTGTGGGCGGTGCGCCGCGCCGACCGGGTCGTCGAACCGGCGCCCGAGACGGTCGACGAGCCGATCGAGACCGAGCCGGGTCGGACGGCCGACGGTCCCGAGCAGGACGTCCGCTGACCCGTCAGAGCCCGAGCGCTGCGCGCAGTTCCTGTTCCACCTCGGTCGCGGCGACGAACAGCAGCTCGTCGCCGCCCTCGAGGGGGTCGTCGGGCTGTGGGACGATGACGCGGCCCCCGCGCAGGATCGTCACCAGGGCCGCATCCCGGGGCAGCTGCAGTTTGCGTACCGGTTTCCCGGCGAGCGCGGTGGTGTCCGGCAAGGTGATCTCGACCAGGTTCGCGCCCTTACGCAGCGTCATCAGCCGGACCAGATCACCGACCGAGACGGCCTCCTCGACCAGCGACGCCAGCATGCGCGGTGTGGAGACAGCAACGTCGACCCCCCACGACTCGTCGAACAGCCACTCGTTGCGCGGGTCGTTGACGCGGGCGACGACCCGCGCGACGCCGAACTCGGTGGTGGCGAGCAGGCTCAGCACCAGGTTCGCCTTGTCGTCGCCGGTAGCGGCGATCACCACGTCGTACTGCTCGAGTTGTGCGGCCTCGAGCAGGCTCAGCTCGCAGGCGTCGGCGTGCACCCACTTGGCATCGGGCACGGAGTCGGGCTCGACGTGCTCGAGCTTGCGTTCGAGCAGCATGACGTCGTGGTGGTTGCGGATCAGTTCGCGCGCGATGGAGCGTCCGACGGCTCCCGCTCCCGCGATGGCCACCTTCATCGGCGTTCCTCTCGGTGATGTCCGGGTCGTGTGTTCGGCTGCGTCTGCAGGCACCGGACGGTCAATCGTCGGCCGCAGGGGGCTGGCCGGCGAGGGCGATCGCCTCGGCGACGGTGCCCGAGACGGCCGCGATGTATACCTGATCGTCGGCCTGCAGCACCGTCTTGCGGTCGGGCAGGACCCCCGTGCCGAAGCGGATGACGAATGCGACCCGGGAATGGGTGGCGGCCTCGAAGTCGGTGACGTTGCGGCCGATCCAGTCCTCGTGCAGCGACACCTCGGCGACGGCGACGGTGCCGGTCGGGTCCCGCCACTTGGCCGTCTGGCTCTCGTAGGTGAGGTTGTGCAGAAATCGGTCGGTCGTCCACGGCACGGTGGCGACGGTGGGGATCCCGAGTCGTTCGTACACCGCGGCGCGCTTGGCATCGTAGATGCGGGCGACGACCCGTTCGACGCCGAAGGTCTCCCGGGCGACCCGGGCGGAGATGATGTTCGAGTTGTCCCCGGAGGAGACCGCGGCGAACGCGTCGGCTCGCTCGATGCCGGACCGCACCAGCACGTCCCGGTCGAAGCCCATTCCCACGATCGTGTGTCCCGGGAAGTCCGGGCCGAGCCTCAGGAACGCGCTCGGGTCGCGGTCGATGACGGCCACTTCGTGGCCCAGCCGGACGAGCGCCGCAGCCAGGGAGGAACCCACCCGGCCGCAACCCATGACCACCACGTACACCGTTCGCTCCGATTCTCTTCCTTGCCGTGTCGCCCGGTCGCGACGTGCAGAACCGAACCGTACCGCTCGCGCGGGGCCGGTGTGCGGTGCCGGGCGACGGTACCCCCGCAGCGGTGCATTTCGGACACGGCCACGGGTGCCCGGCGGGTGGCCGGCGGGACGGCTTAGGCTTTGCGAGTGTCCAAGCTCTCGACCGCCACGAAGCGGTTGTTGTTGGGTAGGCCGTTCCGCAGCGACACGCTCGGTCACACGTTGCTGCCCAAGCGAATCGCCCTGCCGGTGTTCGCATCCGACGCGTTGTCGTCGGTGGCGTACGCTCCGGAGGAGATCTTCCTCGTCCTGTCCGTCGCGGGTCTGTCGGCGTACGTGTTCACACCGTGGATCGGCGTCGCGGTGGCGCTCGTCCTCGCGGTCGTCGTCGCGAGCTACCGGCAGAACGTGCACGCGTACCCGTCGGGGGGCGGGGACTACGAGGTCGCGACCAAGAACCTGGGGCCCACCGCCGGCCTGACCGTCGGCAGCGCCCTGATGGTCGACTACGTGCTCACCGTCGCCGTGTCGATCTCCTCGGCTGCGGCGAACATCGGCTCGGCGGTCCCGTTCGTGGCGCACCACAAGGTGCTCTTCGCCATCGCCGCGATCGTCTTGCTGACTGCGGTCAATCTGCGTGGCCTCCGCGAGGCCGGCACGGCGTTCGCGATTCCCACCTACGCCTTCATGATCGGCATGGTCGTGATGCTGGGCTGGGGACTGGTGCGCATCTTCGTGTTCGGCGACGACGTCCGGGCCGAGTCGGCCGGTTTCGAGCTGGTCGCCGAGCAGTCCGGTCTGACCGCGATCGCGTTCGTGTTCCTGATCGCCCGCGCGTTCTCGTCCGGGTGTGCGGCCCTGACCGGGGTCGAGGCCATCAGCAACGGGGTGCCCGCGTTCCGCAAGCCGAAGTCCCGGAACGCGGCCACGACCCTGCTCATGCTCGGTGGGATTGCGATCGTGCTGCTTCTCGGCATGATCCTGCTCGCGAACAAGGTGGGTGTGGTGATCGCCGAGCATCCCGAGACCCAGCTGCGCGGCGCGCCGGACGACTACCGGCAGAAGACACTCGTCGCGCAGTTGGCGCACGCGGTCTTCGAGGGCTTCCCGCTCGGCTTCGTGCTGATCACCGTCGTGACGGCGCTGATCCTGGTGCTGGCCGCCAACACGGCGTTCAACGGCTTCCCGGTGCTGGCTTCGGTGCTGGCGCAGGACCGCTACCTGCCCCGGCAGCTGCACACCCGCGGCGACCGGTTGGCGTTCAGCAACGGCATCCTGTTCCTGTCGGGTGTGGCCATCGTGTTCGTGTGGGCCTTCGACGCGGAGGTCACGAAGCTGATCCAGCTCTACATCGTCGGTGTGTTCGTCTCGTTCACCCTCAGCCAGACCGGCATGATCCGGCACTGGACGAGGCACTTGGCGTCCGAGACCGACCCCGAGCAGCGCAAACGCATGCAGCGGTCGCGGATCGTCAACACGATCGGCCTGGCCATGACCGCATCCGTGCTGGTGATCGTGCTGGTGACGAAGTTCGCGGCGGGCGCGTGGATCGCGATCGTGGCGATGGTAGCGATCTTCGGCGTGATGAAGGCCATCCACCGTCACTACGACAGCGTGGCCGAAGAACTGGAGAACACCGAATGGGACGGGGTGCTGCCCAGCCGCACCCATTCGATCGTGCTGGTGTCCAAGCTGCACATGCCGACCCTGCGAGCGCTGGCGTACGCGCGGGCGACCCGTCCGGACACGCTCGAGGCGGTCACCGTCAACGTCGACGACGCCGACACGCGGATGCTGGTGCGCGAGTGGGAACGTAGCGACATCACCGTCCCGCTGAAGGTCGTCGAGTCGCCGTACCGGGAGATCACCCGCCCCGTCCTCGAGTACGTCCGGCGGGTGCGGCGGGATTCACCGCGCGACGTGGTGACCGTGTTCATCCCGGAGTACGTCGTAGGTCACTGGTGGGAGCAGATCCTGCACAACCAGAGTGCGCTGCGCCTGAAGAGCCGGCTGTTGTTCCAGCCCGGTGTCATGGTGACCAGCGTCCCGTGGCAGCTGAGTTCGTCCGCCCACGCCCGCGCGGAACGTCTGGATTCCGCGCCGGGATCGGTGCGTCGGGGTTTCGAGGAGGAACGGTGAGTATCGACTGGTCCGGACGCCGGCTCGAGGTGACGCTGGGCAACCCGGCGCACGGGGGGTTCTGCGTCGCGCGGCACGAGGGCCGGGTCGTGTTCGTCCGGCACGGTCTGCCCGGCGAGCGGGTCGTCGCGTCGGTGACGGAGGACCGTGGCGGCTCGTTCTGCCGCGCCGACGCCGTCCATATCCTGGAGGCCTCGCCGGACCGGAGGGAACGGGTGTGTCCGATCGCCGGGCCCGGCGGCTCGGGATGTTGCGACCTGTCCCACGCGACGGTGCCGGCCCAGCGGGCATTCGGGGCCGCGGTGGTCGCGGAGCAGTTGCGCCGTCTCGGCGGCGTCGAGCGGGACGTGCTCGTCGAGGAGTTGCCGGGTGGGGCAGCGGACGGCACCCGTTGGCGCACCCGGGTGCGCCTGGCGGTCGACGCCGCGGGCCGAGCGGGGTACCGGCGGTACCGGAGCCATGAGATCGAGACCGAACTGGCCTGTCCGCAGATCGAGGCACGGGCCTACGAGGGGTTGGCCGAACGGGTGTGGCGTCCTGGTTCCGAGGTCCAGGTGGTCCTCGATGCCGACGGGACGCGGCACGTGATCGAGATCGCACCGCCGCCGGTGTCCCGCACGGGGCGTCGCAGCCCGGGCCGGCGGGGAGCGGCCGCCCGGCGTGCGGCGGCCGGGGCGCCGCGCGCCGAGAAGGTGGTCGAAGGTTCGGGGCGGGCGGTCGAGCGCGTCGGCGACCGCGAATGGCACCTGGCCGCAACCGGCTTCTGGCAGGCGCACCGTGGGGCAGCGCAGGCCTATTCGGACACCGTGGGGGAGTGGGCGGCGGTGTCGCCGGGTGCGACGGCGTGGGATCTCTACGGCGGGGTGGGAGTGTTCGCCGCCGTCCTGGCCGATCAGGTCGGCACCGGCGGCCGGGTCGAGTCGGTGGAACTGTCCCGCCGGGCGGTGCAGGACGGGGCCGAAGCGCTCGCGGATCTGGGGCAGGTGCGGTTCCATGCGGGCCGGGTGGAGCAGCTGCTCCCGGACCTTCCCGCCCCGCAGGTCGTGGTGCTCGACCCGCCGCGGGCCGGCGCCGGGCGGGATGTGGTGGCTGCCGTCGCGGCGGCCGGGCCGGAACGCGTCGTGCACGTCGGATGCGATCCGGCGGCGTTCGGCCGCGATGTCGGCCTGTACCGGGACCACGGCTTCGAACTTGCCGAGCTGCGCGTCTACGCGGCATTCCCTTCGACGCACCACGTGGAGTGTCTGGCCTTGTTCACCCGCTGATCGAGGCTGCCGACGCCGTCCGGGCCTTCGTGGTTGCTTGCAGCATGCAACTAAATATATAGTTGCGTGTTGCAAGCAATTAATATCGATTCGGAGGCGATCCGTGGCCGTCCAGCCCGACACCGCGCACGCGCTCGTCGACGCGATTTTCCTGTTCGGTCGCACGCTGCGCACGACCCTGGACAATTCGACGGGCGACGCGCTGCCCAACGCCCTGACCGGGGTCCTGTTCGTCCTGTGGCGAATGGGGGAGTGCCGTCCCAGCGAACTCGCTGCGGAACTGTGTATGAGCCAGTCCGCGTTGAGCCGGCAGCTGGGCGAACTCGTCGAACGGGGAATGGTGGACCGTCATCGCGACCCCGACGACCGGCGGGCCCACCGCGTCAGCGTGTCGGAGACCGGGCGCAAAGCCCTGCGCGAGATCCGCGACCGTCGCGCCTCCCGATTGCACGAGCTGCTCGGCGGCTGGGACCAGGCGCAAGCCGAATCCGTCCTCGGCGCGCTCGCGCACCTGAACGACACCCTTTCCGTCCACGACACCACCGGAAGGAACTGCCTGTGAGCGCCGCACCTGTCAGTCCGCCCTCCTCGGTGAGCGCCCCCGGTGCCGCCGAGACCACCATGACCCACCGCGAGATCCTCGAGGCTCTCGCCGGGCTGCTCGCCGCCCTCTTCACGGCGCTGTTGAGCAGCACCATCGTGGCGGTTGCGCTCCCGACGATCATCGCGGACCTGAACGGGTCCCAGACCCAGTTCGCCTGGATCATCACCACCGCGCTGCTCGCCAACGCGGCCTCGACACCGATCTGGGGCAAGCTCGCGGACCTGTTCAACAAGAAGCTGCTGGTCCAGGCGGCGATCCTCGTCTTCGTGGCGGGCTCGATCATCGCCGGCCTCGCCACCGACGTGCCCGTCCTGCTCGCCGCCCGCGTGATCCAGGGCATCGGAATGGGCGGTCTCACCGCGCTCGTCGTCGCGGTCATCGGCAGCATCATCCCGCCCCGCGAACGCGGCCGGTACTCCGGTTACATGGGCGCGGTGATGGCCGTGTCCATGTCGGGCGGGCCGATCCTCGGTGGCGTCATCGTCGACAGCCCGCTCGGCTGGCGCTGGTGCTTCTTCATCTCCATCCCGATCGCCGTCGCAGCCATGGTGTTGCTGCAGCGCACCCTGCACATCGTGACCGAGCGCAAGCAGGACGTGAGCATCGACTGGCTCGGCGCCACACTGCTGACCGCCGGTGTCAGCGTCCTGCTGATCTGGGTGTCCTTCGCGGGCAAGGCCGGCTACTACGAGTGGCTGTCGTGGGAGACCCTCGCGTACGTCGGCGTCGGCCTCGCACTGCTCGCCGCCACCGTCGTCGTCGAGTCCAAGGTCGCCGACCCGATCATCCCGCTGAAGATCGTCACCGAGCGCACCACCGCGCTCGCGATCATCGCGTCCGTCGCCGTCGGCGTCGGGATGTTCGGCGCCACCGCCTTCCTCGGCCAGTACTTCCAGACCGCACGCGGCTACAGCCCGACGGCCGCCGGCCTGCTCACGATCCCCATGGTGTTGGGTTCGCTCGTGGCCTCGGTGGTCTCCGGTCAGCTCATCACTCGCTTCGGCCGGTGGAAGCCGTTCCTGGTGCTCGGCGCGGTCCTGCAGGTGGTCGGCTTCGGTCTGCTCGGCTTCCTCGACCACGCCACTCCGATGTGGCTGATCGGGGTGGACATCGCGATCGTCGGCCTCGGCACGGGCATGCTCATGCAGAACCTGGTGCTCGCGGTGCAGAACACCGTCAGCGTCCGCAACATCGGAGCCGCGAGCAGTTCGGTCGCGTTCTTCCGCACCTTCGGCGGCGCGATCGGGGTGTCCGTGCTCGGATCGATCCTCGCCACCCGGGTGACCACGCTGTCCGCGGACGGCTTCGCCGCCCTCGGCATCGACACCGGCTCGGCCGGCGGTGGCGGCAACCTCGACCTCGCGGCCCTGCCCGAGCCGGTCGCGGAGATCATCCGCCACGCCTACGGCGACGCCACCGGGCTGCTGTTCCTCGTCGCCGCGATCATCGCGCTGGTCACCGTCGCCGCGGTCGTGTTCATCCCGAACCGCCCGCTGCGGAAGACCATCGACATCGTCACCGAGGAGCAGCCCGCTGCGGCGGAGCGCTGATCAGGACCGGCGGTTGTACAACCACATCGTCGCCGGGCCGAACAACACGACCAGCGCCGCGCACCACCCGAACACCATCGCGAGGTGCGCGGCGTCCGGTGTACCCGCCGTCAGGTCCCGGACGGCCGTGACGAGGCGGCTGATGGGATTGACCGTCACGAATCCCTGCAGCCAGCTCGGCATCGTCGCGGGATCGACGAACACGTTCGACGCGAAGGTGAGCGGGAACAGGATGGTCATCGACACACCCATGACCGCCTGTTCGGTGCGCAGCAGCATCGCCAGCATCGTCCACACCCACGAGAGACTGAACGCGAACAGCAGCACGAGCGCCACCGCCGCAGCAGCGCCGACCGGACCACCCGTCGGCCGGAAACCGAGCACGACCCCGAGCGTCAGCACGATCACCGACGCCAGCGTGTAGCGGGCGAGATCGCCGAACAAGGCGCCGACGAGCGGAGCGGGCCGCCACACCGGCATCGACCGGAACCGGTCGAACACCCCCTTCTCGATGTCGCGGTTGAGGGTCATCCCCGTGTACATCGTGATGGTGCACACCGTCTGCACCAGGATCCCGGGGATGAGGAACTGCACGTACGCCTCGGTCGACCCGGCCAGCGCCCCGCCGAACAGGAACGTGAACAGCAGCGTGAACATCAACGGGAACACGGTCACGTCGAACAACTGCTCGGGGACGTGCTTGATCCGCAGCAGCGCCCGCCACCCGAACGACAGCGACGCGGCGAACGCGGACGCCGGAGTGGGACGCGGCCCGGTGATGTGCAGGACGTCCACGACGGCGGCCGGGGTGCCCGCCCGTCGGTCGGCGGTCGAGGTCACGACGCGATCTCCTCGTCTTCGTCGGGAACTTCCGTGGGATGACCGGTGAGGGCGAGGAAGACCTCGTCGAGGCTCGGCTGCCCGAGGGCGAACGTCGTGACCGCGATGTCCGCGGTGTCGAGGGCGGTCAGGGCCGCCGCCGCGGCTCGCGGATCGTCCACCCGCGCGGTCAGCGCCGCCGGGTCCGAGCCGGCCGTCACCGCCACCCCCAGCACCGCGCCCAGCACGGCTGCCGCATCGTCCCGGCGCGCAGGATCGGCCAACCGCACGTGCAGCGAACCGGATCCGACGGACGCCTTGAGCTCGCCCGGGGTGCCTTCGGCGATCACCCGGCCCCGGTCGATGACTGCGATCCGATCGGCGAGCTGGTCCGCCTCGTCGAGGTACTGCGTCGTCAGCAGCACCGTCGTCCCGGCTGCGACCAGGGCTCGCACGATCTCCCACACCTGATTGCGGCTTCGCGGGTCGAGTCCCGTCGTCGGCTCGTCCAGGAAGATCAGTTCGGGTGCGACGATGATGCTCGCGGCGATGTCGAGACGGCGCCGCATACCCCCGGAATACAGCTTCACCTGGCGGCCCGCGGCCGCTTCCAGGTCGAACGCGGCCAGCAGCTGTGCGGCCCGGGATCGGGCGCCGGCCCTGGAGAAACCCAGCAGCCGCGCGAGCAGCATCAGGTTCTCCGACCCGGTCAGATCCTCGTCGAGCGAGGCGAACTGACCGGTGAGCGAAACCCGGCGGCGAACCCGCTCGGGTTCGAGGCGCACGTCGTGCCCGAGGACGGTCGCGGTGCCGCCGTCCGGTGCGAGCAGTGTCGCGAGCATCCGGATCGTGGTCGTCTTCCCGGCGCCGTTCGGGCCGAGCACGCCGTAGACGCCGCCGGCGGGCACGGCGAGGTCGATGCCGTCCACGGCGGTCTCCGCGCCGAAACGCTTGATCAGGCCCGAGGTCTCGATGGCCAATGCAGGGGGCATGGCTCCAGCCTTGCCCACGGTGCCGGGCGCGGCAATCGGTTTTGTCGGATTCGACCGGCCGCCGTCGCCGCGCATGGTGGGCACCCCCGGCGACGAGGGATCCCGCGACCGGCTCCGCGAGCCGGGTGTGCAGCGTCACAGCACCGGCATAATGAGGTGAGGGACACGGTGTGAGACGGGCCGGCGGCGCGACGTGACGAGTCGACCACCTCCGACGCTCCGTAGACTGAGGAGAACCGCCCGCGCGGAAACGCACGGGTCCGAGCCGGAGGGAGCAATACCAGTTGGGTGTCCTGTCCCGCATCGAGTCGCCCGAGGACCTGCGCCGGCTCAGCCAACCCGAGATCCGGGAACTCGCCGAGGAGATCCGGCGGTTCCTGGTGGAGAAGGTGGCGGCGACCGGGGGACACCTCGGCCCCAACCTCGGCGTCGTCGAACTGACCATCGCAATGCACCGGGTGTTCGACTCACCCCACGATCCGATCATCTTCGACACCGGCCATCAGGCCTACGTCCACAAGATCCTGACCGGCCGCAAGGACGGCTTCGACACGTTGCGCAAGCAGGGCGGCCTGTCGGGGTACCCCTGTCGCGCCGAGAGTGAGCACGACTGGGTCGAGTCCTCGCACGCCTCGGCGGCCCTGTCCTACGCCGACGGCCTCGCCAAGGCCTACGAACTGACGGACCAGCAGGACCGGACCGTGGTCGCCGTGGTCGGCGACGGCGCGCTCACCGGCGGAATGTGCTGGGAGGCGCTGAACAACATCGCAGCCGGACGGGACCGCCCGCTCGTGATCGTCGTCAACGACAACGGCCGCTCCTACGCGCCCACGATCGGCGGGCTCGCCGAGCATCTGGCGGCGCTGCGGCTGCAGCCCGGCTACGAGCGGGTCCTCGACAACGGCCGCCGATTCGTGAAGAGGCTGCCGTGGATCGGGGCGGCCGCGTACTCCGTGCTGCACGGGATGAAGGTCGGTATCAAGGACGCGGTCAGCCCGCAGGTACTGTTCACCGATCTAGGCCTGAAGTACCTCGGACCGGTCGACGGTCACGACGAGGCCGCTCTCGAGGCGGCTTTCCGCCGGGCCAAGTCGTTCGGGGGACCGGTGATCGTGCACGCCGTCACCCGTAAGGGCGCCGGATACGCGCCGGCCGAGAACCACGTCGCCGATCAGATGCACGCCACCGGCGTCATCGACCCGGTCACGGGCCGCGCCACCGCGGCAGCGTCGGCCCCGGACTGGACGTCGGTGTTCTCCGACGAACTGCTCGTGCAGGGCGGTCGCCGCAAGGACGTCGTGGCTATCACCGCCGCGATGCCGGGGCCCACGGGCCTCTCGGCCTTCGGTGAACGCTACCCGGACCGGATGTTCGACGTCGGCATCGCCGAACAGCACGCCGTCACCTCCGCCGCAGGCCTGGCGCTCGGCGGGATGCACCCGGTGATCGCGGTGTACTCGACGTTTCTCAACCGTGCCTTCGACCAATTGCTGATGGACGTGGCGCTGCTGAAACTCCCGGTGACCGTCGTGCTCGACCGAGCGGGCATCACCGGTGCCGACGGCGCCAGCCACAACGGCATGTGGGACTTCTCCCTGCTGGGCGTGATCCCGGGGATCCGCGTGGCCTCGCCGCGCGACGGCGCGACCCTGCGCGAGGAGTTCGACGAGGCGCTCGCCGTCGCGGACGGCCCGACCGTACTCCGGTTCCCGAAGGGCGCGGTCGGTCCCGACATCCCCGCGGTGGAGCGCATCGACGGCACCGTCGACGTACTGCGGATGCCGCCCGGACGCCGCGGCGACGTGCTGATCGTCGCGGTCGGAGCCTTTGCGGGCCTGGCACTCGACGCGGCGGAGCGGCTCGAGCAGCACGGCCTCACCGCCGCCGTCGTCGACCCGCGCTGGGTGCTGCCCGTTCCGGCGGCCCTCGCTCGATTGGCGCGGGACTTCCGGCTCGTCGTCACCGTGGAGGACAGCGGCATGCACGGCGGCGTGGGTTCGGCGGTCTCGTCGGCCCTGCGCTCGTCCGGCGTGGACCTTCCCACCCGCGAACTCGGTGTGCCGCAACGGTTCCTGGATCACGCATCGCGGGAGCAGATCCATCGCGAGCTGGGTCTGACCGCGCAGGACGTCGCCCGTCAGGTCACCGGCTGGGTGGTCGGGCTCGGGGCCGCGCAGAAGGCGGAGCCGGCCGTGGACGGATCGGCCGGTGAGGAGTCGGCGGGCGACGTCGTCGTCCGTCGCGACCCCGGCCGCTGACGCTGAACCGAGGGGCCGGTCCACCGCGTATGCGATGGACCGGCCCCTCGACTGCTCAGCCTGCTTCCTCGAGGGTGCGCCCGCGCGTCTCCGGCACGAACTTGAGCACCAGTGCGAGCGAGAGCGCAGCCATCAGCGCGTATCCGGCGTAGGTGAAGGACAGGTTCCAGTCGGCCAGGGCCGGGAACGTCGCCGAGACGAGGAAGTTCGCCACCCAGTTGGACGCGGTCGCGATGCCGACGGCGACGGCGCGCACCCGATTCGGGAACATCTCGCTGATGAGGACCCACACGACCGGGCCCCACGAGAGGGCGAAGAAGAAGACGAAGGCGTTGGCGGCCAGCAGGGCGATCGTGCCGTTGGTGTCGGACAGGGTCGCGACCCGCTCACCGTCCTCGTTGACGACGAACGTCGCCGAGTGGAAGCACACCGCGGCAGTGCCCAACGAGAGCGCCATGCCCACCGAGCCGACCAACAGCAGCGGCTTGCGGCCGATCTTGTCGATCACGGCGATGGCCACGAAGGTGCCGACGATGTTGACCAGCGCGCTGACGACGCTGATGAGCAGGGACCGATCCTCACCGAAGCCGACCGCCTGCCACAGCGTCGACGAGTAGTAGAAGATCACGTTGATGCCGACGAACTGCTGCAGAGCCGCCAGCGCGATGCCGACATAGATCAGCCCGGCCACGCCCAGCCGCCGGGTGAACACGTCCCGTACTCCCGGCCGGGCGGCCTCGAGGTGCAGGGTCTCGCGGATCGTGGCGATCCGCTCGGAGACGGCGACCTCGTCGCCGCCCTCGACCGTGGCGATGATGCGACGCGCCGTGTCCTCCCGGCCGATCCGAACCAGATACCGCGGAGACTCGGGGATCGGGAACGTCATGATCAGGTACAGCGTCGCCGGGACCGCGCCGAGCGCGAGCATCCACTGCCACGCCTCGATACCGAGCAGTTCTTCGCGGGCACCCCCGGCCGCCGCGGCCAGCGCATAGTTGACGAGCTGGGAGACGGCGATACCGAGAACGATCGCGAGCTGGTACATCGAACCGAGCCGGCCGCGAATGGCAGCGGGCGAGATCTCGGCGATATAGGCCGGGGCGATGACCGAGGCGAAGCCGACGCCGACGCCGCCGATGGTGCGCCAGAAGGTCAGGTCGTAGATGCTGAACGGGAACGCCGACCCGAGCGCCCCGACGAGGAACAGGACCGCGGCGATCTGCATGACCCGGATCCGGCCGAGCCGGTCGGCGACGCTGCCGGCAATCCACGCGCCGATCGCCGCGCCGACCAGCGTCAGCGACACGGACAGGCCGATGGCGCCGGCTCCGACCTCGTAGCGGTCCCGGATGGCCCCGACGGCGCCGTTGATGACGGCGGTGTCGTACCCGAACAGGAATCCGCCGAGCGCGGCCACGGCAGCGAACAACACCGCGCGCGCCACCGTGTGCTGCTGTTCGAGCCTCGAATGGGGGAGGTGGGAACTGTCGGTCACAGGCTGGACGGTACGCCTGACGGTGCACCGAGGGGGCCGCTTCGGCGGGCACCGTGGCCGGGGCGATACGCACGGACACGCCCCGCGGTCCGCAGCGGAGTGCGCGGACCGCGGGGCGCCGTGACGAACAACCGGGTGTCAGACGCTCGCTACTCCCGGGGCGAGGAAGCGTGCCCCGTTGACGGCCTCCGAGGTGCCGGTGCGATCCAGGTACGGCGTGATGCCCCCGTTCCAGAATCCGAAGCCGCCACCGAGGATCAGGCACAGATCGATGTCCTCGGGAGCGGCGACGACGCCCTCCTCGAGCATGATCCGGATCTCCTCGGCGAACGCGCGACGGGTCCGCTCGAGCACCTCCTCGGCGGTGGAGGGCCGGTCGCCCTGCGGCCACAGCGCGGCGACCTCCGGGTCGACGACCTGCTTGCCGTCGACGTACGTCCACACCCCGGGCTTGCGGGCCTCGACGAGTGCCTCGAGGCCGGGGGAGGAGACGAAGCGCTCGGGGTAGGCGGCCTGCAGGGTCTCGCCGGTGTGCAGCGCGACGGCCGGGCCGACGAGCGCGAGCAGGGTGAACGGGCTCATGGGCATGCCGAGTGCGCCGACGGCGTTGTCCGCCACCTCGAACGGGGTGCCCTCGTCCACGGCGGTCATGACCTCCCCGAGGGTGCGGGTGACGAGGCGGTTGAACACGAATCCCGGCTTGTCCGCGCACAGCACGGCCGACTTCTTCAGCGCCTTGGCGGTGGCGAAGGCCGTGGCCAGGGTCGCATCGTCCGTCTGCGCCCCCTTGATGATCTCG
This sequence comes from Rhodococcus indonesiensis, assembly GCF_047782815.1. NCBI lineage: Bacteria > Bacillati > Actinomycetota > Actinomycetes > Mycobacteriales > Nocardiaceae > Rhodococcus > Rhodococcus indonesiensis. The sequence goes on from NZ_CP180630.1 coordinate 2,420,086, forward strand.
AGCAGCGGGAGCACAGCGACGGGGTTGAAGAAGTGGAAGCCGACCACGCGCTCGGGGTGCTTCAGGTCCGCAGCCATCTCCGTGATCGACAGGGAAGAGGTGTTGGTCGCGAGAATCGTCTCGGGCGAGAGGTGCTGCTCGAGGTCGGCGAACACCTGCTTCTTGACGTCCATGTTCTCGAACACGGCCTCGATGACGAAGTCGGTGTCCGCGAACGCCGCCTTGTCCAGCGAGCCGGACACCAGTGCCTTGAGACGGTTCGCCGCGTCGGGCGAGAGCCTGCCCTTGCCCTGCAACTTGTCGATCTCGGTGTGGACGTAGCCGACGCCCTTGTCGATGCGCTCCTGGTCGATGTCGGTGAGGATCACCGGCACCTTCAGCTGCCGGACGAACAGCAGCGCGAGCTGGCTGGCCATCAGGCCCGCACCGACGATGCCGACACCGGTGACCTTGCGGGCCAGCGACTTGTCCGGGGCGCCCGCGGGACGCTTGGCGCGCTTGTTGACCAGGTCGAACGCGTACAGTCCGGCCCGCAGCTCGTCGGACATGAGCAGGTCCGCCAGCGCCTCGTCCTCGGCGGCGAAGCCGGCCGACAGCGACTGCGGGTCACCGATGTCGGTGTTGCGGGCGAGCTCGAGCAGCTCGATCGCCCGAGCGGGGGCAGGCGCGAAGCCGCGGGTCTTGGCCGCGACGAGCGCCCTCGCCCGTTCGAGAGCACTGTCCCAGCCGGCGCCGCGATCGATCTCGGGCCGGGCGGGGGTGATCTGCCCGGCGAGCACCTTCGCGGCCCAGGCCAGGGACTGCTCGAGGAAATCCGCCGATCCGAACACCGCGTCGGCGAGGCCGATCTGCTCGGCCTGCTGCGCGCGGATCACCTTGCCGTTGTCGAGCGGGTTCTGGAGGATCAGGGTCACGGCCGCGTCGGGGCCGATGAGGTTCGGCAGCAGCTGCGTGCCGCCCCAGCCGGGGACCAGGCCGAGCATGGTCTCGGGCAGACCGAGCGCGGGCACGTTGTCGGCGTAGGTGCGGTAGTGGCAGTGCAGCCCGACCTCGAGGCCACCGCCGAGCGCGAGCCCGTTGACGAAAGCGAAGGTCGGGACGGCCGACTCGCGCAGCCGCCGGAAGACCCGGTGGCCGAGCCGGCCGAGTTCGACGCCCTGCTCGCGGGTGGTGATCGCGGGCACGCCCTTGAGATCGGCACCCGCGGCGAAGATGAAGGGCTTACCCGTGACGGCGACGGCGGCAGGCTCCGCGGCGAACGCCTCGTCGAGCGCGGCGTCGAACGCCGCGAGGCCGGCAGGGCCGAACGAGTTCGGCTTGGTGTGGTCGAACCCGTTGTCCAGCGTGATCAGCGCGACGGGACCGTCGATGCCGGGCACCCGGAGGATCTTGGTGTAGGCGTTCGTGACGACCTCGTCGGCGAACAGGGACGAAAGCTCGCTCATGACTACTTGTCTCCCTCGAAGTTGGGGTTCTCCCAGATCACGGTGCCGCCCATGCCGAGGCCGATGCACATCGTGGTCAGGCCGTAACGCACCTCGGGGTGCTGCGCGAACTGCCGGGAGAGCTGGGTCATCAGGCGCACGCCGGACGAGGCGAGCGGGTGACCGCAGGCGATGGCACCGCCCCACTGGTTGACCCGCGGGTCGGCGTCGTCGATGCCGAAGTGCTCGAGGAAGGCGAGGACCTGCACGGCGAAGGCTTCGTTGATCTCGAACAGACCGATGTCATCGATGGTCAGGCCGGTGCGGGCCAGGACCTTCTCGGTTGCCGGCACCGGGCCGATGCCCATCACGGCCGGATCGACACCATGGAAGGCGAACCCGACCATGCGCATCCCGATCTGCAGGCCGAGTTCGCGGGCGGTGTCCTCACCGGCGAGGATGCAGGCCGTCGCGCCGTCGTTGAGGCCGGCGGCATTGCCGGCGGTGATGCGGCCGGCGGGACGGAACGGGGTCTTGAGCGTCGCGAGATCCTCGAGCGTGGTGCCCGGACGCGGCGGCTCGTCCTCGGTGGCCAGGCCCCATCCCGTCGTGGACCGGGTCGCGACGGGCACGAGGGTGTCGGCGAGGTAGCCGGCCTTCTTCGCGGCGTCGTACTTGTTCTGGCTGGCGACGGCGTACGCGTCGGTGCGGGCCTTGGTGATACTCGGGAAGCGGTCGTGCAGGTTCTCCGCGGTGTTGCCCATCACCAGGGCGCTGGGGTCGACGAGCTTGTCGGCGAGGAAGCGGGGGTTCGGGTCGGCGCCCTGGCCCATCGGGTGGCGGCCCATGTGCTCGACGCCGCCGGCGACGACGACGTCGTACTGGCCGAAGCCGATTCCGGAGGCGGTGGTGGTGACCGCCGTCATAGCGCCCGCGCACATCCGATCGATCGCGAAGCCCGGCACGGTCTCGGGCAGACCGGCAAGGATCGCGGAGGTGCGTCCGATGGTCAGGCCCTGATCGCCGGTCTGGGTGGTCGCGGCGATGGCGACCTCGTCGATGCGCGCGGGGTCGAGCTGCGGGTTGCGGCGCAGCAGTTCCCTGATGGTCTTGACGACGAGGTCGTCGGCGCGGGTCTCCGCGTAGATGCCCTTCGGGCCCGCCTTCCCGAACGGGGTGCGTACGCCGTCGACGAAGACGACAGTGCGTTGAGTTGTGGTGGTTGACGCCACGCGTATTCCTCCCGATGGAGCGATGCTCGCCGACGTGGGCGAGGCCAGGGTTCCGGGAACATCCGGCGCCGGGCAGCCCGGACGCCAACGTGTTACCGACCGGTAACTTACCACCTGTGTCCGCGGCTGCGGGAGGGGTGCGCCGAGGGTCGTCGGTCTGCGGGCACGACCGCACGGCCGAGGGGCGTGGATGGTCGTGACCGGCGATCCGGCCCGTGGCAGCCCTCGGCGCCGATTCCGGGCGGCTACGGCGGCGGCGTGCGCGCGCTCGGGTACGAGACGGACGGCGACGATCGCGGCGGCGCCGAGCTCGACCGTCGCGAAGGAGGGATCCGGGGGTCAGTCCGCGGACAGCGCCTTCGCCAGCCGCGGCACCGTCAGTTCCCGTTGCCAGGGCCGTGCCCCGTCGGCGGCGAACCGTTCCTCGATGTACGCGACGACGTCCGCATCGGTCGGCACCTGCCACTCCCAGCACAGCCGGCGCACCATCTCGGGGCCGACCAGATTCTCCACCGGCACCTGCACCTGCTCGCTCAGCTCGGCGAGCGCGGACCGGGCCGCGGCGAGCCGCGCCGCGGCCTCGGGGTCGTGCCGGGCCCAACGGTTGGCCGGCGGCGGACCTGTGAACGGCTGGGTGACCGGGGGCAGCTCCGATTTCGGCAGTGCCCGGGCCCGTTCGATCGCGCCCAGCCATATCCGCGACGACCGGCGCTGACGGGGGCCTCCGAACACCGGCAGGGCGCGCAGCTCCTCGACCGTGCGAGGTGCGGCCTCCGCTGCGGCGACGATCGCGGAGTCCGGCAGTACCCGTCCCGGTGCTATGTCTCGCCGTGCCGCGAGTTCGTCTCGCGCAGTCCACAATTCACGCACGATCGCGAGCCGGCGCGGATCCTTGAGGGTGTGGATCCGGGAGGTGCGGCGCCAGCGGTCCGGCTTGGGGGCGGGGGGTCCGGCGCGACGGATGTGCTCGAACTCCTGCGCCGCCCAGTCCGACTTGCCCTGCCGCTCGAGCTCGTCCGCCATCGCGTCCCGGAGCTCGACGAGGATCTCGACGTCGAGTGCCGCATAGTTCAGCCAGGCATCGGGGAGCGGCCGGGTGGACCAGTCCGCCGCCCCGTGCCCCTTTCGCAGTTCGAAGCCGAGGGTGCGTTCGACGATGGCGGCCAGCCCCACTCGATCGAAGCCGGCCAGTCGTCCGGCCAGTTCGGTGTCGTAGAGCACCGCAGGCCGCAGCCCGAGCTCGTCGAGGCCGGGTAGGTCCTGGTCGGCGGAGTGCAACACCCACTCGAGATCGTTGATCGCCGATGCGAGCGGGGTGAGCGCGCCGGCCGTCGGGATCGGGTCGAGCAGTACCGTGCCGGCGCCGGCGCGACGCAGTTGCACGAGGTAGGCCCGCGCGGAGTAGCGGAATCCCGAGGCGCGTTCGGCATCGACGGCCAGCGGTCCCCGGCCCGCGGCGAGCGCCTCCGCGGCCGCGGCCACTCCGGCGGCCGTGGTGACGACCTCGGGGACACCGTCCCGTGGGGTCAGCAACGGGACCGTTGCCCGCGCGGGCTCGTGCTCGTTGGCTACCGACATGCTTCGTGACTCTATCCGGATGGCGGAAACAGGGGCGTCGACCCGGTCAACGGCGCGGTCCCCGCGTCGATTCCCGGGGTGACGAAAGGCACAGGGCGGGTCATCGTGAGTTCTCGAGTTCCTCGAGCGCCGAGGGGAAGCCGTCGACGAGTGCCCAGAGGTCGGGAACCAGCTCGGGGCACGCGAGCACGCCGACATCGAGCGTGCCGGACAGGGACATCACGGTGACGTTGAGTCCGACACCGTGGAAGATCGGCCCCAGCGGATACATGGCCCGGATCCGCGCGCCCAGAAAGTACAGGGGCACGGCGGGGCCCGGCACGTTCGACACCACCAGGTTGTGCACCACGGGGTGGCGTTCCGCCAGCCGCAGCGACGCGTACATGCGCATCGCGGTGCCGAACACCGCCGGCGCCATGAACTGCGTCCAGTCCTGCAGCAGGCTCACGCCCAGTGCCGAATTATGTTCTTTGGCAGAGGCATTCGCATCGGCAATCGCGTGCAATCGCTCGATCGGATCCACGATGTGGGTGTGCAGGCTCGCGAACATCGGCGAGACCTGATTGCGCCCGGGCCGGTCCGACGTGCCGCGCACCGACACCGGGACCATGCCGATCAGCGGGGAGTCGGGAAGTTCGTCGCGCTCGGTGAGGTAGCGGCGCAACGCCCCGGCGCACACCGCCATGACGACGTCGTTGACCTTCACGCCGTGCTCGTCCTTCACGGCCTTGACCCGGCCCAGATCGAATTGCGTGAACCCGACACTGCGGTGGCCGGTGATGGTGCCGTTGAAGGATGTGCGCGGCGCGGTGAACGGCGCCGGCATGGCCTCGCCCCGCCGGGCCCGGGTGATCCACCGGGGCAGCAGTTCCACGGTCTTGGGCAGTGCTCGTACCAGACCCAAGGGGCGGGTGGCGACGTTGAACAAGCCGCCGAGGGCGATCTCGAGCGCCGACCCCCCACCGGCACCGTCGGCGACCGGATCGGGGCGCGGTGCATCGGGTTCGAGACTGCACAGCTGGGCCACGAGTTCGGCGCCGGTGACGCCGTCCGCGCCCGCGTGGTGGATCTTCGTCATGACGGCGACCGATCCGTCCTCGAGCCCCTCGATCACTGTCATCTCCCACAGGGGCCGGGAGCGGTCGAGCGGCTGCGCAGCGATGTGTCCGCACAGTTCCGCGAGTTCCTCCCGGCGCCCGGGCGCCGGGACCGCGACCCGGTGCAGGTGCCGGTCGAGGTCGAAGTCCGGATCGTCCACCCACACCGGATGGTCGAGATTGAACGGGCTGTCGGCGATCTTCTGCCGGAACAACGGCACGGCCGGAACACGGGCGGCGAGTCCGGCGCGGAGCGTCTCGAAGCGGTATCCGCCCGGGACCGTGGTCGGGTCGAGGACGATCAGTCCGCACACGTGCAGCAGCTGCGTCGGCGTCTCGAGGTACAGGAATCCGGCGTCGAGGCCGCTGAGTCGATGCATGCCCTCATGGTAGAACGAGTTCTAGAATCTGCACGGGAACGATCGCTCCACGTGCGCGTACCCCCGGGCGGCCGGTGCTCCGCGGGTTCCCGGGCGGCGGTCAGCCCGGCGAGGCGAGCGGGGCAGGCGGCGTGCCCGGCGCCCGGTCGGCCAGCTCCGCGAGCGCGGCCGGGAAGCCGCCGGCCAGCTGCCACAGGTCCGGGAGCAGGTCCGGGCACGACTGCAGACCGAAGTGCAGGCCGCCGTCGAGCGACATGACGGTGATGTTCAGACCTGCGCCGTGGTAGATCGGCCCGAACGGGTAGAGCGCGGTGATCCGCGCGCCCAGGTAGTACAGCGTGTCCTTCGGGCCGGGGATGTCGGAGACCACGAGGTTGTTGAGCACGGGGAGCACGTCGGGCAGCCGCAGCGCCGAATACAGCCGCAGCACTGCACCGAATGCCGCTCCCGGGGTCACCTGGCCCCAGCTGCCGAGCAGATCCGGGTCGAACGTGGCCTGATGCGCCTTGGCCGCGGTCTGGTCCGCCGCCACGGCGTGCAGCCGCACCACCGGGTCGGCGATCTCGGTGTGCAGCCGCCCCATCAGTACCGAGATCTGGTTGCCGGCGTCGCCCCGGGCGCGTCCGTGCACCGAGACCGGGACGGCCGCCAAGAGGGGAGAGGCCGGCAGCTCACCGCGGCCGTCGAGATACCGGCGCAGAACCGAGGAGCACAGCGCCAGCACGACGTCGTTGACCGTGACGCCGAACGCCCGCTTGACCGCCTTCACGGCCGCAAGATCCAGCGTCACGAACGCGACGTTGCGACGGCCGGTCACGCGGCGGTTGAACGACGTCCGCGGCGCCGTGAGCGGAACCGCCATCGCCTCTCCCCGCCGGGCCCGGCCCACCCAGCCGGGCACCAGGGCGGCGCCGGACCGCACCGCCCGGGCCAGGTCCAGCGGCCGGGCGGCGAGATCGGCGATGCCGCCCGCAGCGACGCTCAGGCGGTTGCCCCCGCCGACGCCGGGCGACTCGGGTTGCGGGGGCGGCGCCCCCGGTTCGAGGTCGCACAACTGCGCCAGCAGGGTCGCTCCGGCGAGGCCGTCCACCACGGCGTGGTGGATACGTGTCAGCACCGCGACCGAGCCGTCGGCCAGTCCCTCGAACACCGCGGTCTCCCACAGCGGCCCGGACCGGTCGAACCGCCGGGCGAAACGCTGCCCGCAGAGCACGGCCAGTTCGGCGGCGGTGCCCGGTTGCGGCACGGTGAACCGGCGCAGATGCCTGCCGACGTCGAAAGAGGGATCGTCCACCCACACGGGGTGGCCGGGATTGAACCGGGAATCGACCACACGCCGGCGCAGCAGCGGCACTGCCGCGACCCGCGCCGCCAGGTCGGATCCCAGCCGTTCGAAGGAGTAGCCACCCGGCACGGTGGAGACGTCGAGCAGGGCGAGGCCACCGATCTGTACCGGCAGCCCCGGTGAGTCGGTGTAGAGGAGCGCGGCGTCGAGCCCGCTGAGCCGCCGCATGCCTCGATCATAGGACCGCGAAGTGCCCGGTACATCCGTTCCAGGCCCGTCGGGGACCCCGGTGCCGATGGTGAGGGTTCAGTGCTGGAGCCGCGTCACACCCGCCGGGGGCAGCCCCGCCGCATACGCGAGCACCTCGCAGAACGCCTCCACGTGAGGGCCGAGTTCGGCGGACTGCGCGGTCCACGAGGCCCGCAACTCCAGCTGATGCGCCCGGGCCGGGCCGGCGATGTCTCCGAAGCGCACCGAACTCGTCGACGTCACGGTGCCGCCGAGCGCCGTCAACGGCTCGCCGTGCGCGTCGAGCGCATCGACCAGCCAGCTCCAGGCCACCTCCGGAAGCAGAGGATCGGCAGCCAGGGTGGCGTCCACGTCCGCCTGGATGTAGGCGACGAGCCGCATGGTGCCGTTCCAGGCCTCGTCGCCCTCCGGATCGTGCAGCAGGATCAGCCGGCCGAACGCGTCGCCCTCCGACTGCTCGGGCACCAGGTCGGTGTCCGGATGAAGCACCTCCGCGCCCAGCGCATAGCTGTACGGAGCCAGCCGCTGCGGCGGCCGGATCGGACCAACCTCGATCTCCGGCCGCACGGTGGCCGCGTTCATCGAGTCGATGGCCGCGCGGAACTGAGCCGGCTCGGCGGGCGAGGTGGTCACGACAGCGGACGTTAGACCGGGTGACCGGGGCCACGCGGGAGGCGCGCCGATTCCGGCGGGGTGGCCGGGCGTGGCAGCATGGGCGGCGACCTGTGCCCCTGGACGAACGAGGATCGATGACCGGCCTGGAGAACACGAACGTCGGCTCCACCCCGCGTGTGGAGTACCCGACGCGGCGCCAGCTCCCGCAGGCGCCCCTGCTCGCCGCTGCGCGGGGACTCGAGCCGGCACACCGGCCCGTGTGGTTCATGAGGCAGGCCGGTCGCTCGCTTCCCGAGTACCGGGAGATCCGGGCGAACATCGGCATGCTCGAGTCCTGCTTCGATCCCGAGCTGGTGTGCGAGATCACCCTGCAGCCGGTGCGCCGCCATCGAGTCGATGCCGCGATCCTGTTCTCGGACATCGTTGTTCCGCTCAAAGCCGCGGGAATCGACCTCGACATCGTAGCCGGGACCGGACCGGTGATCGCCGACCCTGTGCGCACCGCGGCGGACGTCGCGAAGCTGCCGGTCCTCGAGCACGACGAGGTCGGTGCCGTCTCACGGGCGGTCGGGCTGCTCACCCGCGAGCTCGGCGACGTTCCGCTCATCGGTTTCGCCGGGGCGCCGTTCACCCTCGCCTCCTACCTCGTCGAGGGTGGTCCCAGCCGCAACCACGAGCGCACCAAGGCGCTCATGCACGCCGAGCCGCGCACATGGCACGCCCTGCTGGGGCGGCTCGCCGACATCACGATCGCGTTCCTGCAGGCCCAGCTGCACGCCGGCGTCGACGCGATCCAGCTGTTCGACTCGTGGGCGGGCGCGCTGTCGCTGGCCGACTACCGCGAGTTCGTGCTGCCCCATTCGGAACGGGTGTTCGCCGAGGTCGAGTCCGCGGGCGTGCCGCGCATCCACTTCGGCGTCGGCACCGGCGAGCTGCTCGGCGCGATGGGCGAGGCCGGCGCCGACGTGGTCGGCGTGGACTGGCGGGTACCGCTGGACGTCGCCGCCACCCGGGTGGGGGCCGGAAAGGCATTGCAAGGCAACCTCGATCCCGCGATCCTGTTCGCCGGACCCGACGTGGTCCAGGCCGAGGTGCGGCGCATCGTCGCCGAGGGGGACCGCGCGCGTGCCGCGGGCGCCACCGGGCACATCTTCAACCTCGGGCACGGCGTCCTCCCGGACACCGACCCGGACGTCCTCACCGCGGTCGTCGACCTGGTGCACTCGTTGTGAGCGGTGCACCGAGCGTCGCCGTCGTCGGGGGCGGGATCACCGGTCTCGTCGCGGCGTACCGGCTGCGTCGCCTGCTCGGCGCGCACGCCCGGATCGTCCTGCTCGAGGGCGCGGAGCGGCTCGGCGGAAAGCTGCACACCGTGCCGCTCGCCGGCAATCCGGTCGACGTCGGGGCGGAAGCGTTCATCGCTCGCCGCCCCGAGGTCCCGGCGCTGCTCGAGGAGCTGGGCCTGAGCGACCGGATCGTCCACCCGTCCGGGGCCCGGCCGCTGATCTACGCCGGCGCCGCGCTGCACCCGTTGCCCGCCGGCACCCTGATGGGTATCCCCGCCGACGCCGGGTCGCTCACCGGTCTCGTCGACACCGAGACCCTCGCGCGAATCGCGGCCGAGCCCACCGTCCCGCTGCGCTGGGACCGCACCCGCGACGTCTCGGTGGCCGACCTGGTGGCCGACCGGTTCGGTGAACAGGTGGTGCGCCGCTCCGTCGACCCCCTCCTCGGCGGCGTCTACTCCGGACTCTCCGACACCGCAGGCGTGCGGGCCACCCTGCCGACCCTGGCCGCGGCCCTCGACGCGGGGGCCCCGAGCCTGAGCGAGGCGGTCGCCCGAGCCCTGCCGGAGCCTTCGGACACGCCCGTGTTCGGCACCCTGCGCGACGGCTACGGCACGTTGCTCGACGCGCTCGAGAAGGCCGCCGACGCCGAGGTCCGGCACGTTACCGCGGTCGGTCTGCGCCGCAGCGGCGACCGCTGGGACCTCGACCCGATCGGATCCGTGGACGGCGTCGTCCTCGCGGTGCCCGCCGACCGCGCCGCCGAACTGCTCACCGACGCCGTCCCGGCGGCAGCCGCCCAGGCCGCCCGGATCCCGCTCGCGTCGTCGGCGGTGGTCGCGCTGGCACTGCCAGACGATGCCGCACTGCCGCAGAACTCGGGGATCCTCGTGGCCACCGGCGAGGATCTGTCCGCCAAGGCATTCACCTTGTCGAGCCGCAAGTGGCCCCACCTGGCCGGGCGCGACGTCGCGCTGGCTCGCGCGTCGTTCGGCCGCTACGGCGAGGCCGCGATCGTCGACGCACCCGACGACGAGCTGATCGCCCGCGCGCGCGTCGACCTCGCCACCGTCACCGGTGTCACCGACGAACCCGTGGCCGCGTTCGTCCAGCGCTGGCACGGGGGCCTGCCGCAGTACCGGGCGGGGCACCTCGACATCGTCGCGGCGCTCGAGGACGCGGTCGCCGCCGTCGACGGCCTCGAGGTCGCCGGCGCGATGCTCCACGGCGTGGGCGTGCCGGCATGTGTCGCATCAGGCACGACGGCCGCGACGCGCCTGGCAGCCCGAGTGGCAGGATGAACGGTATGGCACGTCTCGACTACGACAAGCTCAATTCCACCCTGCGCTACGCGATGTTCTCGGTGTTCCGGGTCCAGCCCGGTGCCCTCGGCGACGACCGCTCCGCGGCGATCGAGGACGCCCAGAAGTTCTTCGCGGCCTACGACGGCACCGATCTGGTCGTGCGCGGCATCTACGACGTCGCCGGGGTGCGCGCCGACGCCGACTTCATGATCTGGACGCACGCCGAGCGGCTGGAGGATCTGCAGAAGCTGTACGCCGATTTCCGCCGTACCACCGTCCTCGGCCGCACCACCACCCCGGTGTGGTCGAACGTGTGCCTGCACCGGCCGGCCGAGTTCAACAAGAGCCACCTGCCCGCCTTCATCGCCGGTGAGGAACCCGGCAACTACGTGTGCGTCTACCCGTTCGTGCGGTCGTACGAGTGGTACCTGCTCCCCGACGCCGAACGCCGCCAGATGCTGGCCGACCACGGCAAGGCCGCCCGTGGCTACCCGGACGTGCGGGCCAACACCGTGCCCGCATTCGCACTGGGCGACTACGAGTGGATCCTCGCGTTCGAAGCTCCCGAACTCGATCGCATCGTCGACCTCATGCGCGACCTGCGTGCCACCGAGGCCCGCATGCACGTGCGCGAGGAGACCCCGTTCTTCACCGGTCCGCGCGTCGACCTCGACAAGCTGATCACCGCGCTGCCCTGACGCCCGCCGTCACCCCCGGATGTGCCGTCCCCGCACGGACTCCGGGGGCGCCTTCGGCTCGCCGGAAGGACGTGATGCACCCCCTGGCAGACTGTGCACCATGAGTTCTCGGACCGTGCGGTACCAGCACATGGCGCACTGGGGGATGTTCGAGGTCGAGACACACGACGGCGACGTCAGCGCCGTGCATCCCTTCCGAGGCGACGCAGATCCGTCACCGATTCTCGACAACGCCGTGGGCTCGGTGCGGCACCGCTCGCGGGTTGCGGGACCAGCGGTGCGCCGCGGCTGGCTCGAGCACGGGCCCGGGCCGAGCGATCGCCGCGGCAACGACGAATTCGTCGCGGTGTCCTGGGACGAGCTGACCGAACTCCTGGCCGGGGAGCTGCAGCGCGTGGTCGACACGCACGGCAACCGGGCGATCTTCGGCGGTTCGTACGGGTGGTCGTCGCCGGGCCGGTTCCACCACGCGCAGAGTCAGGTGCACCGATTCCTGAAGATGCTCGGCGGCTACACCCGCTCGGTGCACAGCTATTCGCTCGGCGCGACCGGCGTGATCATGCCGCGCGTGGTCGGCACGCACTGGAAGCTGTTCGCCCGCGCGACCCACTGGGACGTCATTGCCCGCGACACCGACCTGATGGTGTGCTTCGGCGGGGTGCCGCTCAAGAACACGGCCGTCAACGACGGCGGCACCAGCAACCATCCCACCCGGGGGGCGCTCGACGCGCTGCGCGCCCGCGGCGGGACGGTCGTGTCCGTCAGCCCCCTGCACGACGATCTGCACGGCGCCGCCGAACGCCTCGCGCCGCGGCCCGGAACGGACGTCGCGATCATGCTCGCCCTCGCCTACGTGCTCGCCACCGAGGGCCTCGCCGACCGCGACTTCCTCGACCGCTACTGCGTCGGCTACGACAAGTTCGAAGACTATCTGCTCGGCCGTACCGACGGCATCGCCAAGACACCGCAGTGGGCGGCCGCCCTGTCCGGGCTGCCCGCCGAGACCCTCGCCGCGCTGGCGCGGCGCATGGCAGCCGGCCGCACCCTGATCACCGTCACCTGGTCGCTGCAGCGGGTCCGGCACGGTGAGCAGGCTCCGTGGGCGGGCGTGACCCTCGCCGCGATGCTCGGCCAGATCGGGCTGCCCGGCGGCGGGTTCGGTCACGGCTACGGCTCGATGAACGAACCCGGCATCGCGCCCGTCCCGTACCCGCTCCCGACCCTGTTCCAGGGCGACAATCCGGTCGGCGACCTGATTCCCGTGGCCGCGATCTCCGACCTGCTGCTGCGGCCGGGACAGGAGTACGACTTCGACGGCCGGCGCCTGACGTACCCCGACATCCGGCTCGTGTACTGGGCCGGCGGCAACCCGTTCCACCACCACCAGGACCTGGGCCGGCTGCGCCGCGCCCTGACGCGCCCGGACACGATCGTCGTGCACGACCCGTACTGGACGCCGACGGCCAAGCACGCCGACATCGTCGTGCCGTCCACCACGTCCCTCGAACGTGAGGATCTCAGCTGCACCCGCAACGACCCGCTGCTGGTCGCGATGCACGCCGCCGCCCCACGCTTCGCCGACGCCCGCGACGACTACGACACGTTCTCCGCGCTTGCGCACCGTCTGGGCTTCGGGGACCGGTTCACCGAGGGCCGCACCGCCCGGCAGTGGCTCGAGCACCTGTACGAGCAGTGGCGTGGATTCGTCCTCGCCGACGACGCCCGCGTCGAATCCCCTCCGGAGTTCGACGAGTTCTGGGTGCGCGGACACGTGCGGATGCGCACCGAGGACGAGCTGACACTGTTCGAGGAGTTCCGCGCCGACCCCGAGCGCAACCCCCTGCGTACCCCGAGTGGGCGCATCGAGATCTTCTCCGCCGACATCGACGGCTTCGGTTACGACGACTGCACCGGGCACCCTGCGTGGTTCGAGCCGGAGGAGTGGCTCGGCGGCCCTCGCGCGCAGCGTTACCCCCTGCACCTGATCGCGAACCAGCCCAAGACCCGCCTGCACAGCCAGCTCGACCACGGCGGCGTCAGTCAGGCCTCGAAGATCCGCGGGCGCGAACCGGTCCGGATGCATCCGGACGATGCGGCGGCCCGCGGTGTGGCGGACGGCGACGTCGTGCGGGTGTTCAACGACCGCGGCGCGTGCCTGGCCGGCGCCGTCCTCGACGACGGTCTGATGCCCGGGGTGGTGCAGCTGGCCACCGGCGCCTGGTACGACCCACTGGACCCGGCCGATCCCGGCTCGATGTGCGTGCACGGCAATCCCAACGTGCTCACCGCCGACGTGGGCACTTCGAGTCTGGCCCGCGGCTGCACGGGCCAGCATGTGCTCGTGCAGATCGAACGCTTCGACGGAGACCTGCCACCGATCCGCGCCTACGACCCGCCGGTGATCCGCACCCGCTGAGCCGCCGGTTTCCGCCCGACCGACCGGGTTCCCGTACGCCGAGCGTTCCCGCGCCGAGCGAATGTATCCCTCGCTCCGAGGAGCTGGACGATACATCCGCTCGGAGGCGGGCCCGTAGTCACATCCCCAGCGAGCGCTGCACCTCCCGCAACGTCTGTGCCGACGCCCGCAACCCGTCGGCCTCGTCGGGCGCGAGGGGAATCTCGAGTACCCGGTCGGCGCCGCGGCCGTCGACGATCGTCGGCAGCGACAGGCACACCCCTTCGACCCCGTGCACGCCGCGCTGCAGCGTCGAGACCGGCAGCACCCGGTGCTGATCCCGCAGCACCGCCTCCACGATCCGGGCAGTGGACAGGCCGATGGCCAGGTTCGTGGCGCCCTTGCCCTGGATGATCTCGTACGCGCTGCGCACCACCTGGGTGGAGATCCGCTCCCGGACCGCCGCGTCGAACACCGCCACACCGTTCTCGTCGCGGTACTCGGTGGCCGGAACCCCGCCCACCGTCGCGCTCGACCACAGGGTGATCTCCGAATCGCCGTGCTCGCCGACGATGAGCGCGTGCACGTTCTCCACCGCGATGCCGACGTGCTGCGCGACGAGGAAGCGCAACCGCCCCGAGTCGAGGACCGTGCCGGACCCGAGAATCCGCCCGCCGGGGGCGTCCGTTGCGCGGATCGCCGCATACGTCACCACGTCGACGGGGTTGCTGACGAACAGCACCACCGCGTCGGGGGACAGCGCGAGCAGCGCCGGTGTGAGTTCCTGGGCGAGGCGCACGTTCGCGGCCGCGAGCTCGAGCCGTGACTGGCCCGGCTTCTGCTTGGCGCCCGCCGTCACGACGATCAGATCGGAGCCGGCGGTGACGGCCGGGTCGTCGGCGCCGTCGATGCGGCACGCGGGGGCGAACTGGGTGCCGTGGTTCAGGTCGAGCACTTCGGCCCGCACCTTGGCGGTGTTCGGATCGAACAGGGCCAGCGAATCCGCCGAACCCCGGATCAGGCACGCGTAGGCGACGGCGGTGCCGACGCTGCCGGCGCCGACGATCGAAACCTTGGACTTGGACGCACGGGTCGTCGACATGGACTCGATCCTCGTCGCTCCGCGCTCGATCCGCAGCCCGACCGTGCAGCCGTTAGCCTTCGAATCATGAGCGCTCAACCGTTCGACGCCGTGCTGTTCGACTTCTCCGGCACGTTGTTCCGGCTCGAGGAGGACGAATCCTGGCTGGCCGACATCACCGACGAGCGGGGCGAGCCCTTCGACGTGCACCGGCAGGCCGAGCTGATGCGCCGGATGACCGCCCCGACCGGCCAGCCCGTCGAGATGGACGCCGCCGAACATCACGCCTGGATCAACCGCGACCGGGACCCCCGCTGGCACCGGGACGCATACCTGACGGTGCTGCGCCGTTCCGGAGTCGCCGACGAGGAACAGGCCCTCGGCCTGTACACCAAGCTGACCGATCCCCGCTGCTGGACGGTCTACCCGGACACGGTGCCGGTGATCGAGGCGCTCGCCGGCGAGGGCCTCGCGATGGCCGTGCTCAGCAACATCGCCTTCGACATCCGGCCGGCGTTCGCGGCGCTCGGTATCGACGATCTGGTGTCGGAGTTCGTGCTCTCGTTCGAAGTCGGCGCGGTCAAACCGGAGCCGGAGATCTTCCGGCACGCCACCGAGGCGCTCGGGGTGTCCCCGGAGCGCACCCTGATGGTGGGCGACAGCGAGGAGGCCGACGGTGCGGCCCGCCGTATCGGGTGCTCCTTCGCCCTGGTCGAGCCGCTGCCCACCGCCGAGCGTCGCCGGGGACTGTGGCGAGCCCTGTTCGCGGCGGGCCTCAGTCCTTCGGAACCAGGCGCAGGGAGATCGAGTTGATGCAGTACCGCTGATCGGTCGGAGTCGGGTACCCCTCGCCCTCGAACACGTGCCCGAGATGGCTGTGGCAGGACGCGCACACGACCTCCACCCGGCGCATGCCGAGGGACGTGTCGGAGCGCAGGATCACCGCGTCGCTCGACGCCGGGTCGAAGAACGAGGGCCACCCGCAGTGCGAATGGAACTTCTCGGTGCTGCGGAACAGTTCGGCGCCGCAGGCGCGGCACTCGTACACACCTTCGGTCTCCGTGTCGGTGTACTCGCCGACGAAGGGCCGCTCGGTGCCGGCCTGCCGCAGCACCGCGTACTCCGCGGGGGTGAGGCGGGTCCGCCATTCGTCGTCGCTGAGGGATACCTTCGGCGCGGGTTCGGTGGGGACAGCGTCAGCCATGCGCTCCACGCTAGCCGTCACCGCGGTTCGTCGCCACGAGCTCGGCCTTCCGCGCAGGTTCGTGCTCCGGCAACAGGAACGACGGTTCGATGCCGTCCGCCAGCCGGCCCTCCCGCCGGGCGGCCAGGTAACGGTCGAGCAGCACCGCGAAGATCACGATGAGCAGCAGCGACCACCCGAACGTCGTCTTCATGTACTCGGCAGCGCGACCGGCCTCCGGCCACCGTCCCGACAGCCAGCTGTCGTAGCTCATGAAGCCGTAGACCGCCAGCCAGGCCGGCCAGTTCCGCATCACCGAATTGCGCAACACGACCGTCATCAGCAGCGGGAACAGCATCATCGAGTAGTACATCTGACCGAGCGAACCGAGCAGGAACGACGCGGTGAGCAACACCCCGCTGCTCGTACCGACGAAGAAGAGCTCGTCGTGGCGGCAGTACCGGTACAGCAGCCACAGCGAGACGACGACCATGAGACCCAGGACGACGCGCAGCGCGAGGGTCAACCAGGCGGGTAAGCCGTAGTACATGCCGTTGCCGACGATGGCGCTGTTGAAGTAGTCGCGTGCCTCGAACAGGTACGGCGTGGTGCGCTCGACGAACGCCCAGGCGTCCACCGAGAGCGGCCACGCGACGAGCGTCAGGCCGAGCGGCACCGCCGCGGCGGTGACGAACACCTTCCACTGCCGGCGCACGAACGGAATCAGCAGCAGGGGCGCGAGGATCGGCTTGACCGCGAACGTCAACCCGATCGCAACGCCCGCCCACAGATCCCGCCGGCGCAGCAACAGCGTCAGGAAGGCGACCTCGCCGAGCAGGACGAGGCCGTTGATGTTGGTGAAGACCAGGGTGTTCGTCACGGTCTCGGAACCGAACGCCGCCAGCAGGAGGATCGGCGCGAGCACCGAGTCGAGACCGTAGCCGAACATCCGCAGCAGCAGGTACAGCGCCACGATGATCGCGATCGCGTTGGCGATGATGAACAGCCACCGGGAGCGCTCCGGGTCGATCACCGCGATCGGGGAGATCAGCAACGTCCCGGACGGGGGATACAGGTAGTGCGGGTCCACCCACTCGAAATTCGCGGTGTACACCGGCCGGCGGTTGAGAAACGCCAGGGCCGCGTTGTAGACGGGAGTGAAGTCGTCGGTGCGGAACCCGTTGACGGCTTTGACCACCACACGGTGCAGCACCGTGAGCACGGCCAACGGCCACACAACGCACTTGACCACCTCCGCGGCGGTGCGGGCGGTGCGGGGCTCGAGGCGGCTGAGGAACACTACGGCACGGTACACCGAGAGCCGGGGGCGGCCACCCACCGTCCCCACCCGGCGTCGGGCCCGGGCCGCGGCGGACGCCGGTTCACGCCGGGCACAGGCTGCCGTTCGGCGGCAGGGCGCCGGTGTCGAGGTAGGCCGCCAGGCGTGCCTGGACGCAGCCGGAGTGCAGGACCGCGGAGTAGCCGGCACCCTGCCAGGACAGCGCCGCCCACCGGGCGGAGACGGCGGTGAGGGCTCCGGTGACCGACTCGAGCCCGGCGCTGCCGACGAGCGGATCGGCGGCACCCGTCGTCACCAGCACAGGCACGCGCACCTCCGCCGGCAGCGGTGGTGTCGGCATGCTCGGCCAGGCGCTGCACGCGGTGAGACCGATCGCGCTGTCGCCGCCGAACAGGGGGTAGTTCGCCGACCACGTCTGCTGCAGCTCGGTGGCCCGGGCCGTCGTGGGCCACCGCTGACCGTCGCTGCAGCGGGAGACGAACTGCCCGTCGGACGACAGCACGGCCTCGGCGGCGCCGACGAGTTCGAGCATCGGTGTCACGTCTCCCGCGCCGGCGGCGGCCAGTGCGTCGGACAGCTCGCGGACCCGGGCCTGCGCGTCGCTACGGGGGGTTCCCAGGAACCACGTCACCGCAGTGAGCAGGGCGTTCGACGAGAGCGGTGCAAGAGTGCCGGCCGCGGCGCGGGCGTGCAGGTCCTCGAGCGCGGCCCGCGGGTCGGGGCCCAGCGAGCACGCCAGCGCGACGCACTGGCGGGCGAACGCGTCGACCGCCGACTCCGCGCCGCGCACCCGGCTCTCGGCCAGCAGCTCGGCGTCGGCCGTCGCGGCGGCGGGGGAGTCGAGGACGAGGCGGCCGACGGTGGTCGGGTACTTCGACGCGTAGGCGAGGGCGACCGTGGCACCGTTGCCGATGCCGAGCACGCCGATCCGATCGACGCCCCAGGTGGTTCGCAGCTGCTCGAGGTCGTCGGCGGCGTGGGCGGCGTCGAACAGCAGTTCCTGCGGCTGCAGGTAGTCGGTGCATGCGATGGTGGCTTGCCGGCCGAGCTCGGCGACCCGCTCCGGACCGTCGCCGGTGCGGCCGAACTGCCCGTGGTCGGCCAGGGCGCGCCGGTCCGCTCCGAAGATGCACTCGATCGGCTGGGAGGCGCCGAGGCCGCGCCGATCCACCGCGACGATCGGCCGCGAGGCCGCGAGTTCGGCGAGCGAGCCGGTCGACAGTGCGGCCAGCGCCCGTGAGGAGGGCATGTCCGCACCCGTCGTCATGACGAGCGGGGCCGCCTCGGTGGGGGTCTGCGCCAGCCGGGCGCGCAGCACATCGAGTGGAAACGAACCCGGCACGATGCCTGTCGCGTCGATCGCGGCGGGAATCTGGGCGCACTCGAGGACGAGGCCTGTCGGTCCTGGCGGCAGCGTCTGGGCGGCGAGGGTCTCGGCGGTGCAGTCGCGCCAGTCCAGGTCCCGGGCGGGTGCCGGCAGTTCCGGGGCGAGGGCAGGGTCCTCGCCGGTGGGAGTGGCCCGGCCGTCCGCCTCCTGCACCACCGCGACATCGGGGCGTACCGAGGGGCCCGCCCCGCACGCGGCGGTCATCGCTCCGAGTACGACGATGCCCACGGTGAGCACACGGGTTCTGCGCATGCGCACAGCCTGCCAGGTCGGTACGCGGGCCCGCGCACACGACCGGATCGCCCGATCTGCCGGATGTGACGATCACGTGTACGGGATGTGAAGTAGGTCGCAATCTGCCCTGGGTGTACCGGTCGCCTCGAGCTGCGGCCCTACCCTGGAGAAATGCACGAACGTCTCGTCGATCGCAATCCCGTGGTGCCGTCCGACCAGCTGGTGGCCCAGATGGTTCCGCCCGCGATGTTCGACGACGTGAGCTTCGCGTCCTACATTCCCGATCCGAACGAGCCGAGCCAGGCGACCGCCGTGGCGACGGCGGAGGAGTTCGCCCACAAGATCGCGAAGATCCGGGGTGGCGGCCGGCGGGGCCTGTTCGGGCGGAAGGCGCCGTCCACCGGCGCCGGTCTCTATCTCGACGGCGGCTTCGGCGTCGGTAAGACCCACCTGCTGGCGTCGATCTTCCACGCGGCCCCGTCGCCGAAGGCGTTCGGCACCTTCGTGGAGCTGACCCACGTCGTCGGTGCGCTCGGCTTCAACAAGGCGGTCGAAGAGCTGTCCAGCCACAGCGTGCTGTGCATCGACGAGTTCGAGCTCGACGACCCGGGCGACACGATGCTGGTCTCCCGGCTGCTGACCGAACTGTCCGCGCGGGGCGTGTCCATCGTCGCGACCTCCAACACTCTGCCCGGGCAGCTGGGCGAGGGGCGATTCGCGGCGCAGGACTTCCTGCGCGAGATCAAGAAGCTCGCCTCGATCTTCGAGACCATCCGCGTGGACGGTCCCGACTACCGCCATCGCGACCTGCCGCCGGCGCCGGACCCGATCAGCTCCGAGGAGCTGCTCGATCGCGCCGATGCGGTCGCCGGCGCCACCCTCGACGATTTCGACGAGCTGTGCGCGCATCTGAGCACGCTGCATCCGTCGCGGTACGGCAAGCTCGTCGAGGGCGTCGCGGCGGTCTTCCTCAACGGGGTCCATGCGGCCCACGACCAGTCCGTGGCGCTGCGTCTGGTGGTGCTCGCCGACCGGCTCTACGACGCGAGCATCCCGGTGACCGTCGCCGGCGCGAAGCTGGACGAGATCTTCACCGCCGAGATGCTCGCCGGCGGCTACCGCAAGAAGTACCTGCGTGCGACCTCGCGCCTGCTGGCGCTGTCGCGGTTCGAGACCGCCGCCACCTGAGTCGGGTTCCCGGCCGGATCTGCCGCACGCGAGTACCTCGCGTCACAGGGTGCGTTGCATGACGTAGTCGTGATGGGTCTGCGAGCCGACCTGGAAGGTGCGCGTGCCCACGACCTCGAATTCGTTCTTGGCGTAGAACCGCCGGGCCCGCGAGTTCTGCTGGTTGACTCCCAGCCACAGCCCCCGGCAGCCGGCTGCCCGGGCACGCTCGACGACGGCGGCCATCAGGGCCGCCGCCACTCCGGTGCCGTGCTTGCCCGGCAGCACGTAGAGCTTGCTGATCTCGGTGGTCGGCAGCGCGGTCACGGCTGCCCGGACCTCCGGGTCCGTCGGTTCCGCATCGACGGCCATGAGGTAACCCACGATCTCGCCGCCGACGGTCGCCTTGAGCACGATGCGGGTCGGGTCGGTGAGGTATTCGCTGAACCGTTCTGCCGAGAGGGTGTCGTCGATGAACGCGGCGATGTCCTCCTGCGAGGCGTCGGCCGGGCAGGCGAGGGGGAACGTGGTGGCTGCGACATCGGCGATGGTCTCGGCATCCCAGATGCCGGCCTGCTCGACGGAGACGTTCGCCGTCGATTCCTCGAGTGACGGAGTGGGCATGGGAACCAGTAGATCACTCGGCGGCTCACCGCGCCGACGCTCGGGTCCGGTATCCGCTCGGCGTCCGGAAATGGCTGAACCCCAGCCTTGGATGGGGGGTCATGGCTGGGGTTCATTACCATCGGGGGGATGGCATCTCCGACAATACATGAGGAATCCCTCAGGTTCCAGCCGGGGTGGTCACGGTTGGGTCACACGCCGGTCGACGGGCGGTTGCCTTCCGCCGGGCGACGCTCTACTGTGGGCCTCATGAAGCGCGTACTCGTAGTTCACCGCCGTAGCGGGGTCTGATTCGGACCGACCCCTCGCTGCGGGTCGTCGAGCTACCTGTCGGTCCTTCCTTCACGCGGAAGACCTCCCACGATGAACGCCTTCACCTCCACCGCTTCCAGCACCTCCTATGCCGCCGGCGACGCGAACACCGCATACTCGGCGCCGATCGACCCGTTCGCCGCGCGCTACGGACGATCCCTGCCACGCGAACTGCGCGCCGAGGCGCTCGACATGAGCTGGACCGAGTTCACCGCGACCTATGCCCCGCACGGGCCGGTCCGTCTCGGTGGCTGGTCGGCCGGGGCTCCGTGTGCAGGCCGTCGGAATTTCGAGGCCACCTTCGGCGTGGGGGAGACCATCCACGCGGCTGCGGCGACGGCCACCGGCCCGGTGGCTGCGATGACCGCCATGATGCACACCCTCGGGATGCCGCTCGAGATTCTCTCGTTCCACCAGTTCGACCTCGGCGACAGCCACGCGACCTTCCTGCTGTGCGAGGCGGACGGGCGCCGGCTCTGGAGCATGGGTATCGCGGCGACCGGAACCGAATCGGCACTGCGCGCGATGACCGCGGGAGCCAATCGCCTGCACGCCTCCCGCTGAGAGCGCGGTAGCACGACGAAGGCCCTCCCGACCGGGAGGGCCTTCGTCATCGAGTGGTGGGCGCGACCCCGTCCGGCCGGCGCCCCCGACGGGTGGTGGAGCGGATGACGGGATTCGAACCCGCGACCCTCACCTTGGCAAGGTGATGCGCTACCAGCTGCGCTACATCCGCATGCGCACTCCTCGACCCGGCGGACCGGCGATGGAGTGCAGGGTGGAGAAGGTGAATCGTGGTGCGCGATACTGGGATCGAACCAGTGACCTCTTCCGTGTCAGGGAAGCGCTCTCCCGCTGAGCTAATCGCGCCGGGTGGTGGAGCGGATGACGGGATTCGAACCCGCGACCCTCACCTTGGCAAGGTGATGCGCTACCAGCTGCGCTACATCCGCATGCGCACTCCTCGACCCGGTGACCCGGGTCGAGAAGTGCAGGTAAAACCTGGTCGATCGTGGTGCGCGATACTGGGATTGAACCAGTGACCTCTTCCGTGTCAGGGAAGCGCTCTCCCGCTGAGCTAATCGCGCGAGGTGGAGACGGGAATCGAACCCGTGTGCACGGCTTTGCAGGCCGTTGCCTCACCACTCGGCCACTCCACCGTAAAAGGTCGAGTCCAACCTCTCGAGCGGATGACGGGATTCGAACCCGCGACCCTCACCTTGGCAAGGTGATGCGCTACCAGCTGCGCTACATCCGCATCGCACCCTCCGGCGCCGTGCTCTCCGTGGTGCGGTTGAGAACATTAGCCGACCATCGTCAGAACACACAAATCTGCAGGTGAGGGCATGGACGAGCCGTCCTCACGGGGTTGTGCACGGCCCGTTCCGGGCCGGCGGGCTCCGGTTGCGGCGATTCGCTCCGCAGGGGCGGAGCTTGCGGCTGTTCGGGGCGCGGCGTCCCGACCCGGTACCGAAAACACAGGCGACCAGGCGATTCGTGTTCACCCGATGGGCGTGTTAATGTTCCTTCTCGTTCGAGCCGCTGCGAAGCGGCCCGGTCCCGTGGCTCAGTGGAAGAGCGTCCCGTTCACACCGGGGAGGTCGCTGGTTCGATCCCAGCCGGGACCACAAAGAACGTGCTGGACAACGCCATTTTTCTGAATCGCGCCACGCCACCGTGCGGAATACGTGCAGAAACACCCCGGATGGCAGTGCGGGACCAGGGAGCATCGTCCGAACGGGAACCGTGATGAACCTCACATCCCAGCTGTCGACCCGACGGATACTATCCCCGCGTATCGGCACTGCTGCGCCCGATCCAATTCGACGAGCGCGACTAGGGCTGCGTCACCAGCACCGCGGTGCCGGTCCCTCTAGGTGCCGGTCCCTCTAGTCGACTGGCATTAGGACAACCACGACGGAGGTTTCGCAGTCGGGCTACTCCGCTCCGTTGACGTCGAAGGTACAAACTGTTCGTGTCCATCCGAGGGGTTCGACCGAGAACGGCGGATCGCGGGTGTGCCTACTTCCTCACGCCGGAGGCGCCGGCGCGAATCACAGCGGACCCCAGTTGTATGCGGCGGCTCCGCTACGAGTGGACGCCCAGCACGACGCGCGACCGGTTAGTAGGCCCGCAGACGGGCGATCGGCCCCATTCCGATGCCTTGGGGTGGGTAGGTGCCGTTCGTCGTTCTACGTTGGCCTCGGAAGCTGTACGACATTAAGTGTTGTAAGTTGGCCGGCAGATGATCGCCTCGGCTGGGGTGAAGATGCCGACAGTGGTATCTCAAGCCCGCCATTAGTCCGGACGGGCTCTTCGCTGTGTGCCGCGGTCCGCAGAGACGAGGCCCCCATCCTCGGGGTCTGCAGCTTGTCGCGCTGGCGCGAGCGGGCGCGTCACGGCTGACGGCCGATCCGGGTGCTCTTCCAGCTTGTCGACAACCTCGTGCTGTGTCCGTAACTTCGCGTCGCCGACGACCCGATCCGGGTTGCGTTCGAGGATATGCTGGCGGCGGTGGATTGCCGGGAGGCGGACGTAATCTGCGCCCCGCACGTCG
The DNA here is from genome assembly GCF_047782815.1 of Rhodococcus indonesiensis. NCBI lineage: Bacteria > Bacillati > Actinomycetota > Actinomycetes > Mycobacteriales > Nocardiaceae > Rhodococcus > Rhodococcus indonesiensis. The sequence goes on from NZ_CP180630.1 coordinate 2,443,474, forward strand.
ACCGTCTCGTCCAGTGGCTTGCGGACCTCGAAGCAATTCTGGAACAGTGCGAGGCCAACGCGCCGTCATCGTCACTGCTGCTGTTTACCGACCTAACTGGGGCCCTCTCTCAGACCGGGGGCGCGGATCCAGAGGGGAGGTCCCTCGTCCAGCGGAGATTGGCTGTCCGTATCCTGTCCTCATGTCTGCCGAAAGCGCCGAGAAGTTGTTCGATCAAATACCTGTTTTTGAGGTCGATTTGAACCAACTGGGGCGGGCGGAGGCGGAGCACGAGTTCGTTCGAGTAGCGTTTGAGCTCTTGAACGAAACGCTGAGGTACCTTCATTACACGTGCGGTCTCTACACCTGGGAAAGGCCAGGGGGCTTAGACCGCGATGAGGCAATCGTAGTTGGCCAATTGGTGCGGATGTTGAAGCTTGCACACGCAATTCTGGGTAAGGCCCAGCAGGATAGGGGCGGAGATCAACACTCCGCAATTTCACGGCAGTTTCTAGAAGGCTTGTCTATCGTTAAGTACCTAACAAAGGACATTCAGGATAAGGGTAGATTTGACGCGTATGTAGGTGACGGGCTTATCGCGGAAAAACAGTTCTCAAGCCTCATTGACGGTCAAGTAAAGAATCGTGATGGCGAAGTGTGGGAATTGGAACAACGTCTGCAGTCATCGATCAGTCACACGTTCGAATCGGCGGGTGTCGAGAAGGTGCTTCTTCCGGGGAGGAAGAAAATTGGGTACGCGTCCGCAGAGGAGCGCCTCCGATTGGTAGGATCGACAGCGTACGGTGCGTATAGAGCAACCTCAAGCGGGATCCACGGGACGTGGCACGATTTACAGTTCAATCACCTTCGGTGGGAGAATGGAAAATTCCATCCTGAGGTCCGTTCCGCTGCCGTTCGCCCTCAAATTTTTTTCGCGCTCAGTTTCTGGGGAACCGACGCGTGCCTGACCTACATTGACGCGTATCTACCGAGCTACATGGCGGCCTTAGGTCCGAGGCTGGCCGCGCATCTCGAAAAAGTTCGAGATTCCGATGCCATTCATGAAAAGTTCATTATGGGGACTTCAACGCAGTCGTAAAAGTCCTGCTGCGGAAAGTCCTTCCTGGACGACGCTCACAGGTCCATATTAGCATGGTTACCGATTGGACCGAGGGGGTAGTCCCCACGGATCCTCCCCAATCTGTTCGGCCATGTTGGTAAGCGGATGGACTCTGAACAGCCGCCATCCTCTACTTCCGTGTTCCCACCGCTTCGCTCGTCTCATTGCCAATTCTCTCCGAGTCTCAGTAGGCGAGGGTTCGGGGTGGCCATCCGAACGGGGATGGTGGGATATTTTCCAATTGCGAAACGCCTTTTGCTCCGCAGTCCAAAGGCTGAATTCTGTCATAGTTTCATTAAAGTCTGAGTATTGAGGAGAAAGTTCCTTTGCAATCGTGTCCCAGAACCATTTGTAGAACTCACGTACTGCAACGGAGTATTTTTCGATTATGGGAAGGAACTCCATCCAGTCATGCTGGGTATTGAGGAAATTTCGCGGCTGAGCCGTCCATCCGTTCCACTGCAGCAACTTATTCTTATTGAGCCGAAGCCTGTTCTCATGCACTACCGGGCCCCCGGCTGACCAGCTAATGCGCGTGGATTGCTTGGGTACAGGGAGGTCGTAATGGACAGTGTAGTTCCGCAGCTCTTGAAGAAATTTTATCTGGGCTGACCCGTATGCTTCCGATACTTTGGGTTGCCAGTGTTTCACTTCCCAATCCGATAGGATTAACTGACCTTTGTCATTCTTGCCCTTTGTTGGCCATATGGTGCGATGAACTGCTCGTTGCACGTCACGCAGTGTCATGGCGGATGCGAGGTAGTTGTGGAACAGTCGGACGAGTTCATGCTCGTACGCGTCTTCAAGTTCACTCGGCATCTTGTCTGTTCCGACGAAATGTCCTACGTGCTGGGCAAGTTCGAGTGAATTACCACTGAAGACGCGTACCGCCCGGTCCAGTGATTCGAAATGTCGATTCATCGGGAAGCCTGGAAGGTCCTTGATGAGGTCGCGCCGCTCGGCATCGGTGGGAGAGGGATTCTGGCGAAATCGCGAGTCATCCGGCATGGGCGGAACTGTACCCAATGGTACGGAGTCCGCGTGATGCGGGAGGGACTCCGCCCGTGTTGAATTGGACCTGAGGAATCTCCTGCGGGTTCCGGTTCGGAGATGCACTCTTTGTAGCTCCCATTGGCCCCCCGCCAAGGCGGCCCAACGACGAATAACCTGGCTCCGAATGGGACGACCGTAGGTGGGACTACCGTGTCGTCCGGCCAGACGCAGCTACGAAAGCGCCCCGCGTGGTCGGGGATACAACCGTGTGGGCTGGGCATCGTCGGGCTCCGCGAGATCGATCCCGCGCCACCTCTGCCCGTCCCGTGGCATATGACGTGGTGTAACGTAGTCTCCCACGTCCCGTCGGGGGACGCGCAGTACCTAGGTTTCCTGTCGGAGGAGGCACAGATGGCATTGAGCCGCGATGCGCGGGAATTCGCTGCAGAAATCGCAAACCATGACTGGTCTGATGCACCGTACCGGTGCGATCGGGCCGGACACGATCGGTCGATCGACCGCACCACCACTCAGCAGCTAACACCTGCGCAAACTGATGCCGTTCGGGCGAATGTCATGTGGGTGGTAGCTCAGGTGCTTGGGCACGCCGACCCCAACTTCGATGAGTATGAATTCGCTGAAGCGTGCGGAGTCAATACTAGAACTCGCTCCGGACGCCGGGATGGCAGCATCAGCGCGGGTCTACGTCGAACGAGTGACGGTCGTTTCTGCCGTCCCGGAACCTGGGATGAGCCCGTCGACTGAGGTCGCGGGCGTCGGCGGGGCGATGCGGGTGAGCCCCGCCGGCTGACCGATTTGGGGCTGGCGCCCTAAAAGGAAGTGCCGCTTCCGCGAGCCGGCCGCTCACGAATCCAGTAAGGCAGCAGCCCGTTCTGCGCCTCACGCGCCACCCGTTCCCCACCGCCGTGCACGTGGAACGGGGAATAGATCGTGAACTGGCGGCGACCTCCATGATCCGATCTCGGTGCGCAGCGTGGAACTGGTGCGCAGCTGCCTCTGCCACCGGTGCAGGCGTTCGAGCAGCGGCAGGATCGGGTCTGCTCCGGGGAGAGCGCCCCGGGATGGCGGCCGGCGTTCGGGGCTCTTCGCAGTCTGCAGTGGCATTGATGCCGGCTGGGTGTGCTCCGCCGGGAGCGGCGGGTGCAGGTCCACCGTACCCGGCGTCGCTGGTTGTCAAGATTGCGGAACCCGAACGCGATTCTCCCGACGTGATTGACGATCCGGCTCACCGAGCAGGCGGCGCAGAACTTGTGGAACCGGTACAGCGCGCTACGGATCTCGTGGCGGAGCACACCGGGCGGTGCACGCGAGCAGGTCGCGTGGTGAACAATTCGGTGCGCTGCTCGGCGAGGGTCTCAGAGCCGCGCAGCAGCCGACGTCGGTTGACCCATTCGACACTGCTCTTGCGGCCGCGCCGGCCGCGGTGGGACTGGGTGACCCGGCGCCGCACCGCATCGACGACCGGTCGACCACCAGTTCGGCGTGCGGCAACGCCTCGCGCACCACCCTGGCGTAGACCGATGAGAGGTCGATGGTGACGTGGCTGATCTGCTGTCGCCACTGTTCATCGCGTGCGTGCAACCAGTCGAGCACCGTCGCCGAGCTTCGCCCGTTGACCTGGGCAAGCAGGCCCTGGTCACCGGTAACGTCGACCAGTCCGGTGTCCCACCGGTCCACCCACCGGCGTGCACCAATGACCGGATCGGTCTCCCGGCCCGCAAAACTGGCCCGGTCTGCGACGACGACACACCGTAGGACCCGCTGGTATCAGGCGCGGCCGACCAGCCGCCTTCCCGACACGCAGCCCATCGGCGTGAGCGGCATCTCGGGGCGATGGCACCACGCAACCATTTCATTAACCCTTGACGTTGTCGCGTGTTCATCCTTACCGTTGACATACCGCAACGGATGGGGCGACGATGAACAGCAACATCAAAGACATCGCAGACTGGGCGAAAAATCAGGGCTGGACAGTGACCGACACAGCCAATGGCTACACCCAGTTCTACAGCCCCACCGGAGAATGGGTGGCACACTATCCGGCAACACCTAGCAACCCCAGGCGACGCATGGCTGACCTGAAAGTAGCACTCAAGAAGGCAGGATTACCACTACCGCCACCGAGCAAGAAAGAACAACGGGCGATGCGCAGGAAGGACGGGTAGTAGCGATGGGCACCTGGGTCGTGAATGCCACCTACGAACTCGACGAGCCCGCCGAAACTGTGGCCGACCGTCTGGAAGCCGCACTGGAAACGCACGACGCCAGCGTGAGCGCCGGAGAGGGTGGACGTACAGACATCACCGCCTATATTGACGCGTGCGACCCACTGAAGGCGTTTTCCGTGATCCTCGACGACGTCGCCGCCGCACTGCCCTCCGGCCACATCCCGCTTGTTGTGCAGGTTATGACGGAGGATGAGTGGTTCCGCCGGGCGGATGCGCCGTCCCTGCCGGAGTTGTTGTCCACCCCTGAGGTGGGGGAGCTTCTGGGTGTGACCCGACAGCGGGTTGCCCAGTTGCGGAAGTCGGCCGCGTTCCCGGAGCCCTTGTTCGAACTGCGGACGGGACCGATTTGGGCGATCTCCGCGATCACAAATTTCGCGGAGAAGTGGGCGAGAAAGCCGGGCCGGCCAGCAACCACCACGGGCGCTTAGCTTCGGTAGGCCGCCTACGCCAGCTGCGGCAACCGGCCCCGCCTATTTGGGATGCCTGTCGTCGTCGCCCCATATGCCCACGGCCCGAAGGAAATTCGCCTCCGCAATCGCGATCCGCTCGAGCAGCGTCCAATTTGCGTTGTAGTACCCAGGGTGTCCTGCCAGTTCGATGACGTTGTCATCGACATCTTGGTCGCTCCCGCTTCCCATGGCTTCAGCATGTCAACGCCCAGGGCGAACCGGAACCCGGTTCGCCAGAAATGGGGGATTCCGATTGCGTCCTGCAACGTCGAAGTCACACGAACCGATACGCAGGACACGACACAGCGCTCCGAAAAGAGACACGCCCATGGTTGCAAAACACTTCCTCACCGTGGCGACACTTGCCGCAGTCGGAGCTGCACTGCTGACAGGCTGCGGAGACAGCGAACCGAGCGGCAACGAGCTCGTACTCCCGTCCGCCCCCCATTCACCGTCACCGCCGGTCACTACCACCGAAGAGCGCAGGACACGCGGAGTGCTGGGGCCGTACGACACCGGGGTGGGTCGCAACGGCGCCGAGGTGAGCATCCTGTCAGTGACCGATGAGGTCACCAACTACGGCCCAGCTACAGTGTTCACCTTCCAGATTTTCAATGCGAGTGATCAGATCATCGAGGGATCAGATTGGGCCACTCCCACCGTGGTCTACGGTCCAGCCGGTATCCCTGCCGAGTGGTTCGTGTCGACAGCGGATCAGCTCGGTCTCGGCACAGTGGGCGCGATTCCGCCCGGATCCAGGCAGACCGTGCGCGAAGGCTACAAGGTCAGCAAGGCACAGCTGACAGAAACCGTCGTGACCGAAGGAAGTCTGATTTGGTCCGGTGACTTCTCCACCTTCCAGAGGTAGGCATAGACCGACTGCTTGATCGGGCATGTGGGGCGACCGGTCCTTTGTGAAGAGCTGATCACCCCCACATCGGGAAGCCTGGCTGTATGACGCTGCTCGTTTCGTGTCATTCGGTCGAACTCCATGATCAGCATGAACTGGTACAGCCAACCCATCGTCAACGATGCGGCGGGGTGGTCCGCTCGCTGCATCTGGTCACCCCGATCGTCGGCACACTCCATCGCCGTGAGGAACTCAAATATGTCGTCGAGATCCGCGCCGACTCCGACCGCGCCGACACTGCACGGATACCCAACGCTCCAAGGGAGGAATCAGTGAGGCAGTAACCGGCGTTCGGGCGGCGCAGCTCCGCAGTGCGAACCCCTTCCGAGCGACGAAGGCCAGCGCTCACGCGGCTTCCAGCGCGAGGGCGAGAGCGACGATGCCCAGAGCGACGACGGTGAACAACGGCAGCAACAGTAGCCACCAGCCGGACGCTGGCCGATGCGGCCAGCGTCGGATCGCGCACCGTCGCCTCCTCGTTGGAATCACCGTATGTCCCGCAAGGACGACGGCGCACCCACCCAGGTGGCTGGCACCTGATCCGAGTGCGATCCTGTACCCGTGACGGAAATCCGCGTCAGGGTGGGACGGTGGGACACCCGTGCGCCGTGGTGGCAGGGACGCCGGTGGCTGCGTGGTCTTGAACTCGAGATCGAGGGGCACGGGATTACCCAGACCTACGGGACCCGGGACCTCGACACCGCTCGCACGATGGTTCTCGACTACCTCGCCGCCAACGACGACACCTCGGCCCCATCCGACATCACGATCTGCTGGGTCGATGCGGGTGCTTAGCGGCGAGTAGTTACAGCCCGGAACAGAGCGAACTCTCACTCGGCGCGGACCGCGGCAGCGTCCTGCCCGGCGAGCACGGCCTGCACCCACGACGTAGACCAGGCGGTGCGGCCGCGGGCGGTGGGGATGCCGTCGGCGGTCAGACCCTCGGCGATGACACGCAGCCCGCGGCCGGCGGCGCGTTCGGCCACGATGCGGGCCACCACCACTTGAGGCAGCACCGAGGATCGACCCAGTCGCACCCCCTGGGCGCGTTTGACGGCCAGAGCATCACGGGTGCGGGTGCTGATCAGTCGGCGTTCGTAGTGCGCGCTGGCGGCCACGATGTGCGCGAACATCTCCCCTGACGGGGTGCTCATGTCGATGTCCGAATCGCATACCACTAACGACCAGCCCTGCCCTTGCGCCTGCTCCATCACCCCAGCGATGTGCAGCAAGCTGTTACACCTTCGCTTCGTCCTGGAGTCAAGACGCGCCCTCAGCGCGTCGAGAAGCTTTAGAGCGTGTGGTCGTGCGGTCCCACAGACAGGACGTGTATCCGATCCGGACCGTCGTAGATCCAGTACATCCGCCATGCGGATGGAGTTGCATTCTCTACGTACGAGTTCCAGACCGGTTCACCGTTCGGCCCACACCACACAGACATCTTGTGTGTACGCAGACCGGGATGAGAAGGACCGACTTCCCTGAGAAGCTTGACAGCCTTCTTGAACTTCTTGAACTTCATGTGCAGCTTCGGAGAAGTCGCAGCAGCTTTCGCCCAAGCGTCAACCTTGTCGCTGAGCACAACTTCGAATGGCGGCGCGGTCACTCGTCGTCGTCGTCGCTCTCGAACATCCAATCGGTAGAGTGTCCACCGTCCGGCGTGAACGCCTCCAACGCCTGCTTCGTGTCCGCGTACAGCTCTGCGTTCTCGAACACAGCGCGTTCGCCGGCATCGAGGTGCGCGAATGGAAACAGGTGGATGGCTCCATCCACGGTAACGACCTTCACGAAACGCTCATGGGCGTGCTCAGCCTGAAGGTGCAGGTGCGCCGCCCCGTCAGCTTCGACGACACGGTCTCCCCCTTCAAAACACGGCATCTTCACGGTCACGTAACACCTCCCCAGGTTCGCGGCCCCGACATATTTATTATGTCGGAGGTCGGACGATGGTGTCACCGATTGCCGCCAGTTGGCAACTTTCCTCACACTGACCGGTCACTCCTGCCAGGCCATACGCCCTCTGTATCCATTGAGTCCCGCATCCCTTGAGAGGGATGCAGCCATGAGGCGGTATATGTCAGAGAACCTCCGGACCACTGACCTCGGCCCCATCGGGAGCTTGCACACCTCGTGTGAGCGCACGCAGGGCGACGACAGCACCCTCGAGATGCGCACGCTGCAACGGCGGGGCATCCATCTTCCCCGAGTCGACCGCCTCCAACAGCAAGCCGAGCCGCCGCACCAGGTCCTCAACGCACCGGATCGGTGCTTCGGCATCCAGGTCCGCCAGCCGCTCCGCCGTCGGGTCCAGAGCTTCCTCGAGCAGTTCGATTCGCTTTTGGTCGTCCAACATCATGATCATCCTTCGTGCGGTGCTTCCAACGCCTGTATGTCGGGGCGAGCTGTACTCACCTCCATCAGCCGCGTCCACTCCGCCTTGAGCGACTCCAGCCCTCCCGAGGCTCCGACATTCACAGAATGATGGCGGTAGTCGAGGTCCAGGCCGTGGAGGCGAGCGCGCCGCTCCGAGACTCGCAGCTGTGCCATGATCAGGCGTGCCACCGCCATCGGATCCGACCCGACGGGGATCGCCTGCAGTTCTGCGGCGAGGCGTGCGGTGTGTGTGTCGAGCCGATGATCCTCAAGGCGGCGCAAGTCCTCGGCGGCGGCGGACTCGCGACGACGAAGGACAGCTTCGACGGCCCGGTATGGGCCGGACCGGTCGGCGTACTTGAGTTTTTCGGCGATGGTGTCGTAGTCGTCGCCGGCGGCGCGCAGCTCGAGGGCCTGGAGTTGCCGGTGGCGTTCAGCGGCGGACGCTCTATGTTGAATCGTCAACGTTGCTCACCCTTCCTGTTGCGATCTTTTGGGCACATCGAGTCGTGGGTGACCACAAGATTGTGCGCCTTGTCGATGTCCATTCCGCCGGTGCAGTCGGGGCAGCGGTACCGCCGGGCGTACCGCCGCAAGAGCGCGACCGAGTCCTCGATCGGAGGGATGATGCCGCCGTAACTGCGGAGAAGTTCTTGCAGGTCGCGTTGGAATTCACGTTCCAGTCTGTTCATCAGTAGTCCTTGTTCCGGGGGATCGGTGAGGTCAGGGGTCGGCCGGTCAACAGTGCGACGAGTTGCTCGACCGTGAGCGTGACCCCCTGCTGCGCAGGGTCGGCCGTGCCATGCGTCTTGTGAACGACGATCCGTTGGCCGTGGAGGCGGATGCCGCCGATGTCGCCGCGGTCCCGGTTGCCGTTCTTCACCCGACGATCGATCCGGTCGTCGCCGAGACGGCCGGCGGGCGTCACGGAGCGCCGTGTCCACGTTGCGCAGTGCTGTGTCGTCGCGGCTCAGCGCGACGCGGATGTTGATGGCGCGGGCCACGATCTGGTCCGTCACCGAGTCGACCGCCGGGTCCCAGCGAAGCGCAACGGCCGGTTCGTGGTTCATACGAGGTCCTACTTTCGGGTGGTTGCGTGCAGGGTGCAGGCGTGACCGGGTCGGGTAACGGGGGCACGGCAAGGCCGGCCGTCACGACGGGGCCGGCCGCAACGACTGGATTGGGCGGGACGGGCTGGGCCGGACTGAACTGTCAATTGAGAGCCCAAACTGGCGGAAAGCTCGTCGAACCGTCGCCGCAGCGGATTGCGAGGGTCCTCGAGGTTCGTGGCGATGTCAGCGACCAGTCGTTGGACGAATTCGGCGTACGCCAGAGGCCGACCGTCGTCGTCCCACACACACAGGTGGAGTGGTGGCACTCGGTACCCGTTGACGCTGAAAACGGCGTCCATCTCGACGACGGTGCCGGGCAGTATGTCGGCGACGATCAGGCCGCGGTCAGAATTCATCGGCTCCTCACAGAAGTATCGGTGCCACGCCAGACAGCCCGGGCATCATGCTGCGCGGCCTGCGTGGCGTGTTCTTGCAGTTTGCGTGCCTTCCGCTCGGCGTGAATGTGCCCTTCGTGGACCGAAGTGCGGTAGCGCGGCGAGAGTTGCCCGCCGCAGTGCGCGCATACGGTGGGAAAACGCCCGGCGGCGACGCAGGCGCTACAGATGCGGTAGGGCCGCCGGTCGCCGTGCCCCTCGTTGCACTGAGGGCAGCGAGGCAGATCTGTGCCGGAGCCTGCAACCGGGACGGGACTCTCACTTAACGGCGTCCCGTAGGTAAGGTTCGTAGGGGTCCCACAAACCTGGACGGGGGGTCCCACAAACCCGGTTTCCGGGTATAGATTGTGGGTGTCGAGCGTCGCCGGTAGGGCATAGAGGGCCGCCCGCGCCCGCTTGGCACGGTCGCCCCTCGGCTGTCCCCGCTCCACGAGCTCCAGCACGCCCTTTGCCGCCAGCCCTTCGAGTGCCGTCCGCACGGTTCGCTCACCCAGCTCGGTTGCCGCCATCACCGCCCGGCGGGGGAGCGCGACTCGCAGCATCTGCCGCTGTGCGGTCTGCGCGGCCGCATACCGCAGGACTTTCCGCTCGGCATGGGTGAGGTTCACCTCGGGGTCGTCGGCCAACCGGCTGGCCCACTCGGCGCGCTCGGCGGCTTCCTCATGGGTCTGTCGCCACGTCCGCGTCGGGTCATCGGCGACGCGGGCTGTGGCGGTGTCCCAGGCCTTGGTGAGAGTGTCGGCAACCGCTCTGGGGGTGCGTGCGCGACGGGCGTCCCGCAGGAGGAGTTGGTGGCCGAGCCGGCTGCGCGGTTCGGTGACGAAGGCTTCCCACTGGGGTCTGGTGTGACCACACTGATAGGCCGACATGGCCGTGCGCACGAGCGCGGACCAGATAGCTTGGCCGCCTCGGGCCTTCAGATCGCGAGGAGAGACGCCGTCGCGGATGAGGTCGACAACCCAGGCTGGCAAGGCGCGCTGTCGCGGCGGCGTTGTCGACGGGTTCACTCGACACCCCGTGCCATGGTGGGTTCCGAGGGGGATGTTGGCAGGGGCACCCCTCGCCAGACCCGCAGCACACCGCCTGCTCGCTCGCGGCGGCGGCTGATCGTGAAGCCAGCTGGCGAGATCAGGCCGTCGCGGTACGCCAAGCAGAAGGCTGCCCCCCATCGCGCTGGGTGATCCGGCTCGCCGAGCCCGTAGGGCGCGTCCCTGAGGTCATCTGCGCAAAAGACACCGCCGTGGTCACGAGTCCGCTCAGCTTCCGCGATGATCGCGGCCCGGGCGCGGGCTCCCCACCAGGGGTCTGCGTGTTCGATCGCGGACTCGAGGCCCGGTTGATGTCGCTTCCCGTCGTTATGCTGAGCGGTGTTCGGCCGGGCAGTCGAGCATGGTGAGGTGGTGGCGTCGGGATTCGTCCCCTCGGCGCCATCACTCCTTCGTTCGGCCATGATGCTTCCGTCCCGGTGGCTGTCCTCCCGCATGGCGCGGGCCTCCAGGGATGGGCAGTGGTGTGGTGTCAGTTGACGCGCCGCAGCGTGGCATCGACGTCCTCGGTCTTGAGACGGATCGCGTTCCGGACTCGGTACGCCGCCAGCTCACCGGAGCTGATCAGTCGCCGAATCGTGTCCGTGGAAACCCCGAGGCGTTCGGCCGCGTCGGCGATGGACACGTAGTGCGAGGAGGTGGTGAACGGGGTTCGGGTCGTGCGGCGGGCCATTGGGCGCTCCTGTCGGCTTCGGTGAGCTAGGTGCAGTCAGCATGAGCCACGGTGGTGCAGCGCCTTTCGTGGCGAGAGGCGTTTGACGTGCCGAATACGGGGGCGACCCGCCCGCCTGCGTGAGGATCACCGAACGGGATGCTCAGTGGCGCCATCTGAGAAGCGCACAGCTGCAAAGGGTTTCATGTGGAAAGGCGGCGCCGTGACGGCGAATGTGGGCATCTGCGTCAGTACGGCACCGAGGTTGAAGACCTTCACGTCCAGGTTTCATCACGACGGCCCCGGATCAGCTCTCAGCGAGGCGGCTGATCTGCTCGGCGAGCTGGTCGGCCCGCCCGGCCGCGAGCCGCTGGTATCGCATCGCGGCAGCGGCGGTCTTGTGCCCGAGCCGGTCCTGCACCTCCCGCAGCGTTCCGCCCGCCTGGGCGGCGATCGTGCCGCCGAAGTGCCTGAGTTCATGCACCCGCAGCCCGGGCCGTCCGATCGCCTCACAGGCGACGTTCCAGCGCTTCCGGTACGTCCATTCCGGCAAGTGCTCGCCGGTCCGTGGATCGGGGAACAGGAGAGCGTTCTGGGCCTTCCCGGTGTGCGTGTCCAGGTGCGCGGCGACGGCGGACCGGATGTGCGGTGGGATCACGACCTGACGGACGGATCCGGCTTTCGGGCGGGCGACGACGGTGATCCCATTCCGGGTCGTGACAGCCCGCGTGACACTCAGTACCGCGCAGTCGGCGGACACGTCACGGCGGCGCAGCTCGAACGTCTCCGAACGCCGCAGACCGCACCACGCGGTGATCAGCACCGACAGCGCCAGTTCGGGCGCCATCGCATCGGCCAGGGCGGCGACCTCGGCGGGCGTCGGCATCGTGGCATCGTGGGCCGGTGAGAGCCGCGTCGCCGCCGTGATCCGGCACGGGTTCGACGGAATGAGGTCGTCCTCGACGGCCACGTTCAGCACCATCCGCAGCACCTCGTACGCCCGCACGCGGGCCGTGGGAATCTTCGGTGCCTCCGCGTGGCGGACACCGCGGACACCGCCCCACCACGTCCGCACGAGGGCGGGGGTGATCCCGTCGAGGGGGACGGCCCCGAACGTCGGTGCCAGATGCTCCCGCAGCAGGTACTTGTAGCTGTCCTTGGTGCGGGGCGCGAGGTCCCGTTCGTCGATCACGCGGGCGGCGTACTCCCCGAACGTGGGCGGCCGGCGAGAGGCGGCGGCAGCTTCGGCGGCGGCGCGCTCGGCCGGTGGGGTCCACACATCGAGGTCGATCAGCTTGCGCTCGGAGTCGACCCAGGCGACGGCCGCGTCCCGCGTGTGAAATGTGCCACTTGGGGCCTTGTGGATGCGGAGGTCGGGTCCGGTGTAGTTCGCCTGCCAGCGGCCGGACGGGAGCTTCCGGATCGCCCCGAATGCCCGTCGTGTCCGCTTCGGGGGTGTCTTCTTGGACGGCATGGCGACCTCGGTTCGTGCGGAATGCGTGCGGAATAGGTACCCACTCGTGCGTATTCCAGCGTACCCTTGCACACGTCTTGTTCGGAAGAAACCGCATTTCAGACCGGGTAATCCCGAGGTCACGCCCCACGTTCACCCCGGTGCTCCCGCTGGTTCGATCCCAGCCGGGACCACAGCACCGACGAAGGGCACCCCACGGGGTGCCCTTCGTCGTTTCGGGCCGGCGCGGTTCGCGTCCGGCCGGAACATCTCGGCGACGGAGCGGCGGTGACCTGCGCGTTCACCGAACCGCACTGCGCTGATGGCAGGATTGCGGTCGGTGTGAGGAGGATGCGACTGATGAGCGTCGCCGACAACAACTGGCCCCTGGTCGGGGCCACAGGAGCACGATTCGGATCGTCCGGCCGCCGGCGCAAGGATCACCCGGCACCGGGTACCGCCGACCGCGCAGAGGGCACGCCCGCGGTGGAGACCCCGGCGACGGGTGCCTCCGCGGCCGTCGCCGCTCCGGCCTCGAAGCCGATGCCTGCGGTTCCGAGGCACACGGCAGCCACGAGGGAAGAGGAGCCGAGCGGGCAGCAGCCCTCGTTCGTCCGACCCTTCGTGCGCAGCCAGGGCCGGACCCGCGCCGAGGTGGATCTCCCGCTCGAGGTCCTCGTCTCCGCGGTGAGCGACGCCGTGGGAACTGCAGGTCTCGAGGAGCACCGCACCATCCTGGCGTTGTGCGCCGAGCCCCGGTCCATCATGGAGATCGCGGCTCTGGCACGACTGCCTCTGGGCGTCGCACGTGTCCTGGTGGGGGATCTCGCCGCCACGGGAGAACTCACCGTTCACCGAACCGCCGACGGACTCGGCCCGGACGCCCAGTTGCTGTCTCGGGTCCTCGGCGGCCTGCGCCGGCTCTAGCCCACCGGCCCCCGGCGGTGCCCGGGTGAACTGCCGTTCGGGGTGGTGTCGATAGCATGGTCTGGTTGCCGACGCGTGGCATACCCCGCGGCGTCGGCGGCACCCATCACCGGCACGAGCCCGAGGAGCCCACCACAGTGACGACGCCCGCATCCGTAGACCCCACCGTGCTCGTCCGGGTGCCCGCGGGGACCGCTGCCGGTGCCGCCCTCCGGGAGGCGGGCCTGCCCAACAGCGGGCCCGACGCGGTCGTCGTGGTCCGCGACGAGGAGGGCCGGCTGCGGGACCTGTCGTGGACGCCGGAACAGGACGCTCGGGTCGAGCCGGTCGCTGCCGCCACCGAGGACGGCCGGTCTGTCATCCGGCACTCCGCGGCGCACGTCCTCGCCCAGGCGGTGCAGCAGGAGTTCCCCGAGGCCAAGCTCGGCATCGGCCCTCCGATCAAGGACGGCTTCTACTACGACTTCCAGGTCGACCGGCCCTTCACTCCGGAGGACCTGGCCAAGCTCGAGAAGCGGATGAAGCAGATCGTCAAGGGGGCACAGCGGTTCTCCCGCCGCGTCGTCGAGAACCTGGACGACGCACGCGAGGAACTGAAGAACGAGCCGTTCAAGCTCGAGCTGCTCGGTGAGAAGTCGGCCGGAAACGACTCCCTGGACGAGGACCCCGAGATCATGGAGGTCGGCGGCAAGGAACTGACGATCTACGACAACCTCAATCCGCGCACCGGCGAGAAGATCTGGGGCGATCTGTGCCGTGGCCCGCACATCCCCACCACCAAGTACATCCCGGCGTTCAAACTCACCCGCAGCTCTGCCGCCTATTGGCGCGGAGACCAGGACAATGCCGGTCTGCAGCGCATCTACGGCACCGCGTGGGAGTCCGCGGAGGCGCAGGAGCGTTACCTCGAGCTGCTCGCCGAGGCCGAGCGCCGTGACCACCGCAAGCTCGGCAACGAGCTCGACCTGTTCAGCTTCCCCGACGAGCTCGGCTCCGGCCTTCCGGTGTTCCACCCCAAGGGCGGCATCATCCGTCAGGAGATGGAGGACTACTCCCGCAAGCGGCACGTCGAGGCCGGCTACGAGTTCGTGTACTCCCCGCACATCACGAAGGGCCACCTCTACGAGGTGTCCGGCCACCTCGACTGGTACCGCGACGGGATGTTCCCGGCGATGCACATCGACGAGGAACTGGCCGAGGACGGCACCGTGCGCAAGCCGGGCCAGGACTACTACCTCAAGCCGATGAACTGCCCGATGCACAACCTCGTCTTCCGTTCCCGCGGCCGGTCCTACCGCGAGCTGCCGCTGCGGCTGTTCGAGTTCGGCTCGGTGTACCGGTACGAGAAGTCCGGCGTCGTCCACGGTCTGACCCGGGTACGTGGCATGACGCAGGACGACGCGCACATCTACTGCACCCGCGAGCAGATGCGCGACGAGCTGACCACGACCCTGAACTTCGTCCTCGACCTGCTCAAGGACTACGGCCTCGAGGACTACTACCTCGAGCTGTCGACGAAGAACCCCAAGAAGTTCGTCGGCGACGACGCCCTGTGGGAGGAGGCCACCGAGACCCTGCGCGAGGTCGGCGAGGCCTCCGGTCTCGATCTCGTGCCGGATCCGGGCGGCGCCGCCTTCTACGGCCCGAAGATCTCCGTCCAGGTTCAGGACGCGCTCGGGCGCAGCTGGCAGATGTCGACGATCCAGCTCGACTTCAATCTGCCCGAGCGATTCGAGCTCGAATACACCGGCCCCGACGGCAGCAAGCACCGGCCGGTGATGATCCACCGGGCCCTGTTCGGTTCGATCGAGCGCTTCTTCGGCGTGCTCACCGAGCACTACGCGGGCGCCTTCCCGGCGTGGCTCGCCCCCGTCCAGGTCGTCGGGATCCCCGTCGCGGAAGCCTTCGAGGATCACCTGTTCGACGTCACCCGGCAGTTGAAGGCCGCCGGGGTGCGGGCCGAAGTCGACACCAGCGACGACCGGATGCAGAAGAAGATCCGCAACCACACCACGCAGAAGGTGCCGTTCATGCTGCTCGCGGGCGAGCGCGACGTCGCCGCCGGCGCGGTCAGCTTCCGGTTCCGCGACGGTACGCAGGTCAACGGAGTGCCCGTGGCCGACGCGGTCCGGCTGGTGACCGAGTGGATCGGGCGGCGGGAGAACGCCTCGCCCACCGCGGAACTCGTCGCTCCCGTCGACCGTGGCGGCGCCGCATGAGCGGGGACTGCTCCGACGACGCCCTCGTCGACCGGGGTGCCGGCGAACCCGACCACCTCCAGCGCCTGTGGTCCCCGCACCGGATGTCGTACATCGCGGAGGCGCCCCGGTCCAAGGAGGCGCCCTACGAGCCGTTCACCGACATCCCGAAGATGCGGGACGAGGAGGGCCTCGTCGTCGCGCGCGGAGAGCACGTGTACGCGGTGCTCAACCTGTACCCCTACAACCCCGGCCATCTGATGGTCGTGCCGTACCGCCGGGTCGCCAACCTCGAGGACCTCACCCCCGAGGAGAGCACCGAACTGATGTCCTTCGCGCAGCAGGCGATCCGGGTCATCAAGAGCGTCTCGCGGCCGCACGGCTTCAACGTGGGGCTCAACCTCGGGGCCGCCGCCGGTGGTTCGCTCGCCGAGCACCTGCACCTGCACGTGGTGCCGCGGTGGGGCGGCGATGCCAACTTCATCACCGTCCTCGGCGGCGCCAAGGTCATGCCGCAGCTGCTGCGCGACACCCGCGCGTTGCTCGCTGCGGCCTGGAGCGACTGACACCGGCCCGAACCGAACGCCGTCCCCGACTCATGTTTGTCGCCGTTCGCAGGCATGGCAGGATCGTGTCCCGGACGCAACGATGTGACGAAAGACGGGGGTCGGTGGGATGCTCAGCTTCTTCGGGCGTGCGTCGGTGTCGAAGGTCACCGCCCCGCTCGGCAGGGCCCTGATCCGCACCGGCCTCACACCGGACGCGGTGACACTGATCGGCACCGTCGCCACGATCACCGCCGCCGTGACGCTGTTCCCGATGGGGCAGTTGTTCTGGGGTGCGATGGTGATCTGGCTGTTCGTGATGTTCGACATGCTCGACGGCGCCATGGCACGGGCTCGAGGGGGCGGCACCCGCTTCGGCGCGGTCCTCGACGCCACCTGTGACCGGGTCGCCGACGGCGCGATCTTCGCCGGACTCGCCTGGTGGGCGGTCTACGAGGAACAGAGCCGGCCACTGCTGATCGCCACCCTCGTCTGCCTCGTCACCTCCCAGGTGATCTCCTACGCCAAGGCTCGCGCGGAAGCGAGCGGCCTGTCCGCCGACGGCGGCCTGATCGAACGTCCCGACCGGCTCGTCATCGTCCTGGTCGGCGCCGGCCTCACCGGGCTCGGCCTGTGGTGGGCGATCCACGCCGCGATGTGGCTGCTCGCCGCCGGTTCGGTGATCACCGTATTCCAGCGGGTGCTCGCGGTGCGGCGCTGCCCGGAGGCCCGCGAGCTGCTCCCGTTGCCGTCGTCGACTCCGGCCGGCGGAGAACCGTCGTCCGCCCCGGCCGACGGAGACGCCCGATGAGCGTGACGGGACGCGCCTCCGACCTCGGCTACGCCGCAGGATGGCGGCTCGTGCGGGCGCTGCCCGAGTCCACTGCGCGCCGGCTGTTCGACCTCGGGGCCGATTTCGCGGCCCGTCGCGGCGACGG
The DNA here is from genome assembly GCF_047782815.1 of Rhodococcus indonesiensis. Taxonomy (NCBI): domain Bacteria; kingdom Bacillati; phylum Actinomycetota; class Actinomycetes; order Mycobacteriales; family Nocardiaceae; genus Rhodococcus; species Rhodococcus indonesiensis. The sequence goes on from NZ_CP180630.1 coordinate 2,460,813, forward strand.
CCCGCAGCAGTTGCGCCGCAACCTGGCCCGCGTCCTGGGCGTGCCCGCGGCGCAGGTCCCGGACGAGCTGATCCGGCAGTCCCTGCGGTCCTACGCTCGGTACTGGCGGGAGGCGTTCCGGCTGCCCTCGATGGACCTCGCCGCGACGGCTGCGGCACTCGATCACGCCGTCGAGGGCCGCGAACACATCGAACAGGCACTGGCGGCCGGGCGCGGTGCAATTCTCGCCCTACCGCACAGCGGGAACTGGGACATGGCCGGTGTGTGGTGCACGCAGACCTACGGTGGACTGTCCACGGTGGCCGAACGCCTGCGTCCCGAATCGCTCTACCAGCGGTTCGTCGCATACCGCGAAAGCCTCGGCTTCGAGATCTTCCCCCTCAGCGGCGGTGAGACCCCGCCGTTCGACCGGCTCGAGACCCGGCTGCGCGAGAACCGGATCGTCTGCCTGCTCGGCGAACGTGACCTGGCCCGCAGGGGCGTGCCGGTCACGTTCTTCGGGGAACCCACCCGCATGCCCGCCGGCCCGGCGAAGCTCGCCGTCGAGACCGGGGCGCCGCTGCTGCCGGTGCACTGCTGGTTCACCGACGACGGCTGGGGCTTCCGGGTCCACCCCGAGATCGACGTCGCCGGCGGGATCGGACCGGCGACCCAGGCACTCGCCGACTGCTTCGCTGCCGACATCGCCGAACACCCCGCGGACTGGCACATGCTGCAACCGCTCTGGCTCGACGACCTCTCCGAGGCCCGCCTGGCCCGGATGGAGGCGCGGTGAAGATCGGGATGGTGTGCCCGTACTCGTTCGACGTACCGGGCGGGGTGCAGGCGCACGTCGTGGATCTAGCGACCGTGCTCATCGAACGCGGCCACCGGGTCAGCGTCCTCGCTCCGGCCTCCGACCGCACCGAACTGCCCGACTTCGTCGTCTCCGCCGGACGCGCCGTCGCCATCCCCTACAACGGCTCGGTGGCGCGTCTGAGCTTCGGCCCCGTGTCCTATGCGCGGGTCCGGCGGTGGATCAACGACAACGACTTCGACGTCCTGCACATCCACGAACCCAACGCCCCGAGCCTGTCGATGCTCGCCCTGAAGATCGCGGAAGGCCCCATCGTCGCCACCTTCCACACCTCGACGACCAAGTCGCTGGTACTGAGCACCTTCCAAGGCGTGCTGCAGCCGTATCTCGAGAAGATCAGCGGCCGCATCGCCGTGTCCGAGCTCGCCCGCCGCTGGCAGGTGACCTCACTCGGCTCCGACGCCGTGGAGATACCCAACGGAGTCGACGTCTCGTCGTTCGCGCACGCCCCGACGCTGCCCGGGTATCCCCGCGCCGGGCGCACCGTGCTGTTCCTCGGCCGGTACGACGAACCACGGAAAGGCATGGCGGTGCTGCTCGGCGCGCTGCCCTCGCTCGTCGAGCACTACCCGGACCTGCAGATCCTCGTGGTCGGCCGCGGGGACGAGGAACGGCTGCGCAAGGAGGCCGGACCGTACGCACGGCACCTGCGGCTGCTCGGCCAGGTGTCCGACGCGGAGAAGGCCTCGGCCATGCGCAGCGCCGAGGTGTACTGCGCCCCCAACCTCGGCGGGGAGAGTTTCGGGATCGTGCTCGTGGAGGCGATGGCCGCCGGCACCGCGGTGGTGGCCAGCGAACTCGACGCGTTCCGCCGGGTGCTGCGCGACGGCCGCGCCGGCGTACTCGTCCCGGTGGGCGACTCGGCGGCTCTCGCGGCCGCCATCCGCGGCCTGCTCGACGACGCAGCCCGGCGGCGCGCCCTCGTGGCGGCGGCGAACGAGATCGTCGGCGCGTACGACTGGCCGGTGGTGGCCGAGCAGATCCTGCGCGTATACGAGACCGTCACGGTCGGCGCCGGGCCGGTCCGCGAGGTCCGATCGTGACATGCGGGCGGGCGACGGCGCCGCGTGAGAGGAGTGGGACGTGACACTGTCCGCACTGACCGTTCTCGTCCTCGCCCTGGTCACCGCGCTCGTCGTCGCGCTCGGGTTGTGGGCGTACGGCACGGCCAACCGGCTGGACCGGTTGCACGTGCGATCGGACCTCTCCTGGCAGGCGCTCGACGCCGCTCTGGCCCGCCGCGCCGTGGTGGTACGGGGGATCGCGGCCTCCATCCCGGTCGCCGAAGGCCGCCGGCTGGCCGCCCTGGCCGACCGTGCCGAACGGGCGGACCGTGCCGAACGGGAGTCGGCGGAGAACACGCTCTCGGCCGCCCTGGCCGCGATCGACACCGAGCGGCTCCGGCCGCAGCTGGTGGCCGAACTCGCCGACGCCGAGGCGCGGGTGCTGATCGCCCGCCGATTCCACAACGACGCCGTCCGCGACACGCTGGCGTTGCGTACCCGCCGGCCGGTCCGGTGGCTGCACCTCGGGGGCACGGCGCCGTTGCCGACCTACTTCGAGATCGCCGAGCGCACCGACCCGGCCGCCGCGTCGGGCCTGTCGCTCGACGAGACGCGCACCTCGGCGCGGGTCGTGCTGTTCGACCACGAGGGGCGGGTGCTGCTGCTGCGCGGCCACGACCCGACCACGCCGGACGTGCACTTCTGGTTCACCGTCGGCGGTGCCGTCGAGGTGGGGGAGACGTTGCGCGCGGCCGCCGCCCGCGAGGTGGGGGAGGAGACCGGTCTGCCGGTCGCACCCGAGCAACTGTGCGGACCCCTGTGGCGCCGGGTGGCGGTGTTCCCCTTCAACGGCGAGCTCATCCGTTCGGAGGAGCTGTTCTTCGCTCTGCAGACGCCCGCCTTCGAGCCGGGCAGCAGCGGATTCACGGACCTCGAGCGCCGCATGAGCCTCGAACACCGCTGGTTCGCCGAGAACGAGATCCGGGACCTGCCGCGACACGGGGAAGCCGTGTACCCGCAGGACCTCGCCGATCTGCTGGGCGAGGCGCGTGACGTCGCCGTGCGTCGCGTGGAACCGGAGGTCCGCGCCATCCGGTGAGCGTCGCCGACGCAGGCCGGACCGGTGCCCGTGGGGCAGGCTGTGTCGATGCCTGCGGGCAGGGCTGTCGATGCCTGCGGGCAGGGCTGTCGATGCCTGCGGGCATGCAGGCCAGGGCCTCGCGACTGGCTATGGGAGGGCCGCCGGGGCGCACCTAGACTCGGGAGCGGCGCCGTGACGTGCCCTGATCCGTCCGCGCGCCAGTCTCTGCAGGCCATACCCCAGGAGTTTGTTGCTGTGAGCAGCCCCGAGTCCGTCCCCACCACCGGTACCGCCCGCGTCAAGCGCGGCATGGCCGAGATGCTCAAGGGCGGCGTGATCATGGACGTGGTCACCCCCGAGCAGGCGAAGATCGCCGAGGACGCGGGTGCCGTCGCCGTCATGGCGCTCGAGCGCGTCCCCGCCGACATCCGCGCCCAGGGAGGCGTGTCCCGCATGTCCGACCCGGACATGATCGAAGGCATCATCGAGGCCGTGTCCATCCCGGTGATGGCCAAGGCCCGCATCGGTCACTTCGTCGAGGCGCAGATTCTGCAGGCCCTCGGCGTGGACTACATCGACGAGTCGGAGGTGCTCACCCCCGCCGACTACGAGAACCACATCGACAAGTTCGCCTTCACCGTGCCGTTCGTGTGCGGTGCCACCAACCTCGGTGAAGCGCTGCGCCGGATCAACGAGGGCGCGGCGATGATCCGCTCCAAGGGTGAGGCCGGCACCGGCGACGTCTCCAACGCCACCACCCACATGCGGAAGATCCGGCAGGAAATCCGTCGCTTGACGTCCCTGCCGGAGGACGAGCTGTACGTCGCGGCCAAGGAACTGCAGGCCCCGTACGACCTGGTCGTCGAGGTGGCCAAGGCCGGCAAGCTGCCGGTGACCCTGTTCACGGCCGGCGGCATCGCCACCCCGGCGGACGCGGCGATGATGATGCAGCTCGGCGCCGAAGGTGTGTTCGTCGGCTCGGGCATCTTCAAGTCCGGCAACCCCGCCGAGCGTGCCGCCGCGATCGTCAAGGCCACCACCTTCTACGACGACCCGGGCGTGCTCGCCAAGGTCTCGCGCGGTCTGGGTGAGGCCATGGTCGGCATCAACGTCGACGACATCCCGGTGCCGCACCGCCTCGCCGAGCGGGGCTGGTGACCGCACGACCGCCGGCATCCCCGCGTGCGACGGGAGCCTCCACCGCGCCGGAGGCTCCCGTCGCTCCGGTCCGGGCACCTGCCGCTAGCCTGTCGCAGGACTGAAAAGGAGCCCGCATGGCGAAGATCGAGGAGATCCTGGCGCTCGAACACCTCGAGAAGAACATCTTCCGGGGCGTGGCGACGGAGACGTCGCTGCCGCGCACCTTCGGGGGCCAGGTCGCCGGCCAGGCGCTGGTGTCCGCGGTGCGCACCGTCGATCCCGCGTACTCGGTGCATTCGCTGCACGGGTACTTCGTCCGTCCCGGTAACCCGGCGAAGCCGATCGTGTATCTCGTCGACCCGATCCGCGACGGGCGGTCGTTCGGCACCCGGCGGGTGACCGCAGTCCAGGACGGGCAGGCGATCTTCACCATGTCCGCGTCGTTCCACGTCCAGGACGAGGGCATCGAGCACCAGGACGAGATGCCCCCGGTGCCGGATCCCGAGGAACTGTCCGCGTCCGCGGACTCGGAGGACCCCGGAAACCTCTGGGCCAGGCGGGAATGGCCGGAATGGGACCTGCGACGGGTGCCGGAGGATCGCATCTTCCGGCGTCCCGGCATCGTGTCCCAGCAGCAGGTGTGGTTCCGGGTCCGGGACCCGCTCCCGGACGACAACGTGCTGCACGTGTGCACCCTGGCGTACATGAGCGACATGACGTTGCTCGGCTCCGCGAGCGTCGCCCACCCCGACGAGAAGACCCAGGGCGCATCCCTCGACCACGCCATGTGGTTCCTGCGCTCCTTCCGCGCCGACGACTGGTTGCTGTACGACCAGACCTCACCGTCGGCAGGCTTCGGGCGGGCCCTGACGCAGGGACGTATCTTCGACCGGGACGGGCGCATGGTCGCTGCGGTGGTGCAGGAGGGACTGACCCGCTACCTGCGCTGATGCAGACGCGGGCACGGTCCTTGAGCCGGGACACCCTCGGCGCGGCTGCTAGCGTGACGTCCAGATTTCGGGCGGGCTTCGCCCCGTCCCAGACAGAACAGGCGACAGTGGGAAGTTTTCCGACCATCGGCGTGCTCGCCCTCCAGGGCGACGTCCGCGAGCACCTGACCGCACTCGAAGCGGCCGGCGCCCGTGCGATCGGCGTGCGCCGGCCCAGCGAGCTCGACGCCGTCGACGGCCTGGTGATCCCCGGCGGGGAGTCCACCACCATGAGCCGGCTGTTGCAGGTGTTCGACCTGCTCGAGCCGCTGCGCGCCCGCCTGAAGGCGGGCCTGCCCGCGTACGGTTCCTGCGCGGGCATGATCCTGCTCGCCTCGCAGGTCCTCGACACCCGTCCCGACGCCGAGCATCTCGACGCCCTCGACATCACCGTCCGGCGCAACGCCTTCGGCCGGCAGGTCGACTCGTTCGAAGCCGACCTCACCGTCGCGGGCGTCGAGGGCGGCCCGGTGCGCGCGGTGTTCATCCGAGCTCCCTGGGTGGAAGAGGTCGGCTCGGACGTGGAAGTACTGGCCACCGTCCCGGAGGGCCCGGCTGCCGGACGCGTCGTCGCCGTACGCCAGGGCGCCGTGATGGCCACGTCGTTCCACCCCGAGGTCACCGGTGACCTGCGGGTGCACCGGCTGTTCGTCGACACCGTCCGTTCGGGATCACTCCGCGCGGAGTAGAATCGGCCCTCCGAACCAGTCGGACCCGGTCCGACCTCACCTCGCCGGAAGGGGCTCCAATCGAATGAGCGGCCACTCCAAATGGGCCACCACCAAGCACAAGAAGGCGGCCATCGACGCCAAGCGCGGCAAGATGTTCGCGAAGCTGATCAAGAACATCGAGGTGGCGGCCCGGACGGGCGGTGGTGACCCGGCGGGCAATCCGACGCTGTACGACGCCATCCAGAAGGCGAAGAAGAGCTCGGTCCCCAACGACAACATCGAGCGGGCCCGCAAGCGTGGTGCCGGTGAGGAAGCCGGCGGCGCGGACTGGCAGACCATCACCTACGAGGGCTACGGTCCCAGCGGTGTCGCCGTCCTCATCGAGTGCCTCACCGACAACCGCAACCGCGCGGCGGGCGAGGTCCGCACCGCGATGACCCGCAACGGCGGCAACATGGCCGACCCCGGCTCGGTGTCGTACCTGTTCACCCGCAAGGGCGTCGTCGTGCTCGAGAAGAACGGCCGCACCGAGGACGAGATTCTCGAGGTGGTGCTCGAGGCCGGTGCCGAGGAGATCAACGATCTCGGTGACAGCTTCGAGGTCGTCTCCGAGGCCGGCGACCTCATCGCCGTGCGTACCGCGCTCGTCGAGGCGGGAATCGACTACGAATCGGCCGATCCGGACTTCCGGGCCTCGGTCGAGGTGCCCGTCGACGCGGACAGCGCCCGCAAGGTGTTCAAGCTCGTCGACGCGCTCGAGGATTCCGATGACGTGCAGAACGTCTACACCAACGTCGACGTCTCCGACGAGGTCCTCGCCGAACTCGACGCCTGAGTCGCACGGCTCACCGACGGCTGAGTCGCACGGCTCACCGACGGCTGAGTCGCACAGCTCACCGACGGCTGAGTCGCACAGCTCACGGCCGGGGCTGCGTGTCGGTACCGCGACGCGTGGCCCCGGCCGCTATGCTCTCGAACAGTTGTTCGTAGCGGTCGAGAGGTGAACGGGTGCGCGTGATGGGTGTGGACCCGGGACTGACACGATGCGGTTTCGGCATCGTGGACACCGGCCGCGGGCGCGAGGTCGCCGCCGTCGCAGTGGATGTCATCCGCACACCCCCCGAGATGGATCTGCCGTCGCGGCTCCTGCAGATCTCCACGGCCGCCGAGGACTGGCTCGACCGCTTCGAGCCCGAGGTCGTCGCCGTCGAGCGGGTGTTCTCCCAGCACAACGTCCGTACCGCAATGGGCACCGCCCAGGCGGGGGGAGTGGTGGCGCTCTCGGCGGCGCGGCGCGGCATCCCGGTGGCATTCCACACCCCGAGCCAGGTCAAGTCCGCCGTGACCGGGAACGGTTCGGCAGACAAGAAGCAGGTCACGGCGATGGTCACGAAGATCCTGGGCCTCGTTACCGCCCCGAAGCCCGCGGATGCCGCGGACGCCCTCGCCCTGGCGATCTGCCACTGCTGGCGTGCGCCCATGCTCGCGCGCATGGCCGCCGCCGAGGCCGCCGCGGCCGAACAGAAACGACGGTACGAAGCGCGGCTGCGGGAACAGGCCGCCGCCCGGAAGGCAGGTGCACGGTGATCGCCTCGGTGCGCGGGGAAGTGCTCGAAATCGCCCTCGACCACGTCGTCATCGAATCCGCGGGGGTCGGCTATCGGATCCACGCCACGCCCGCCACCCTCGCCACGCTCCGTCGCGGCGAGGACACCCGCCTGGTGACGGCGATGATCGTGCGCGAGGACTCGATGACGCTGTACGGGTTCCCCGACCCCGATGCCCGCGACCTGTTCGGACTGTTGCAGACGGTCTCCGGTGTCGGACCGCGACTCGCGATGGCCACCCTGGCCGTGCTCGATCCGGACTCGCTGCGTGCGGCCCTCGCCGACGGCAACACCGCTGCCCTGACCCGGGTCCCGGGCATCGGGAAACGCGGCGCCGAACGCATGGTCGTCGAACTTCGGGACAAGGTCGCGGCGTTCGCCGGCGCCTCCGCCCCGGCGGCGGTGGTCGGCTCACCCATGCGGGACCAGGTGATCGAGGCTCTCGTCGGCCTCGGCTTCCCCGTCAAGCAGGCAGAACAGTCCACCGACACGGTTCTCGCGGGTGACCCGCATGCCGACACCTCGACCGCGCTGCGTTCGGCGCTGGCTCTGCTGGGCAAGAGCCGATGATCGAGGACTTTCCCGCCGAGGGAGCTCCCGACGAGACTCCGATGACCGCCGAGTACACGCCCGCCGACGGCGACGTCGAGGCGAGTCTGCGGCCGAAGAATCTCGACGACTTCATCGGCCAGCCCCGGGTGCGGGAACAGCTGCAGCTGGTGCTGCGCGGGGCGAAGCTGCGTGGCGGCACCCCGGATCACATCCTGCTGTCCGGACCGCCGGGCCTGGGCAAGACGTCGATGGCCATGATCATCGCCGCCGAACTCGGGTCGTCGCTGCGGCTGACGTCGGGGCCCGCCCTGGAACGGGCCGGCGACCTGGCCGCGATGCTGTCCAACCTCGTCGAGGGGGACGTGCTGTTCATCGACGAGATCCACCGCATCGCGCGTCCCGCCGAGGAGATGCTGTACCTGGCCATGGAGGACTTCCGGGTCGACGTCGTCGTCGGCAAGGGCCCGGGCGCGACGTCGATCCCCCTCGAGGTGGCCCCGTTCACCCTCGTCGGCGCCACGACCCGTTCCGGTGCGCTGACCGGCCCACTGCGCGACCGGTTCGGCTTCACCGCCCACATGGACTTCTACGAACCGGCCGAACTACAGCAGATCCTGCTCCGCTCGGCCCGCATCCTCGGCATCGACCTGGGCGAGGAGGCGAGCGCCGAGATCGCCGGCCGTTCCCGCGGCACCCCGCGCATCGCCAACCGTCTGCTGCGGCGGGTCCGCGACTACGCCGAGGTCCGCGCCGACGGCATCATCACCTGCGAGATCGCCCAGGCCGCCCTCGCGGTCTACGACGTCGACGCGCTCGGCCTGGACCGGCTCGACCGGGCCGTGCTGGGCGCGCTCGTCCGAAGTTTCGGGGGCGGACCGGTGGGCGTGTCCACCCTCGCGGTGGCCGTCGGTGAGGAGCCCGGCACCGTCGAGGAGGTGTGCGAGCCGTTCCTGGTACGGGCGGGCATGATCGCGCGCACCCCCCGCGGCCGGGTCGCGACGCAGGCCGCGTGGCTGCAACTCGGGCTGACACCACCGCCGGAGGCCGCGACCGGCGGCATCGAGGTGCGGGCCCGCGAACCGCAACTCGGCCTGTTCGACGACGAATGACCGCTCTGCCACCGGCGCCGGTACAGCAGCCGCGCCGGTAATGGCACACTGGTCTACTGCGCCGGTCCGCGACGACCGGCGCCCGATGCCGGACGACTTCGAGGACTGACTTCAACGATGGAACTGCTCTTCCCGCTGCTGATTCTTGCCCTGCTGGTGCCGACCTTCCTCGGCATCCGGCGCCAGAAGAAGGAGATGCAGAAGACCGCGGAACTGCAGGACGCGTTGCAGGTCGGCGACAGGGTGATGACCACGGCGGGACTGCACGCCACCATCACCGCGCTCACCGACACCACCGTGGAGCTCGAGATCGCGCCCGGCGTGGTGACCACCTGGGCCCGGGTCGTGGTCCGCGAGCGCATCACCGATCTCGGCTCGACCGACGAGACGACCGGTGGCCTCTCGCTCGACAAGGGCGACGACACCGAGCCGCCGGCCGGGCGACCGACCGAGCACTGAACAGGCACTGAACAGCCGAGCACTGAACAGCCGAGCACCGAACGGCCGGACACTGCCCGGTCGACATCCCGGCCGATGTGCGGGCCGGGCGGGGGCCGCGCCGGACGCGTGCGATGGCCCCGTGACCAGCGCATCACTCACTCGCATCGAGGAGACTGACAGACCGTGGCACCTTCCAACGGATCGGTGCATCCAGTTCGCTCCCTCGCCCTGTTCGGGGCGGTCCTGGTGGCGCTGTATGCACTGATCTTCTTCACCGGGGACAAATCGGCGACGCCGAAGCTCGGCATCGACCTGCAGGGCGGCACCCGGGTAACCCTCACCGCCCGCACCCCGGACGGCAGTGCGCCCAGCCAGGACAGTCTCCGGCAGGCCCAGCAGATCATCGAGACCCGCGTGAACGGTCTCGGCGTGTCCGGTTCCGAGGTCGTCATCGACGGTGACAACCTGGTGATCACGGTGCCCGGCGACGACAGCTCGCAGGCCCGCACCCTCGGCCAGACCGCGCGCCTGTACATCCGGCCCGTGATCGGCCAGCCCATCGCGAGCGCCAACTCCGCTCAGCCCGCCCCCGCGGACTCCCCGGCTCCCGTCCCCGAGACGCCGGCGCCCGGCGCCGCGACGCCTGCCCCCGAACCGGCCGCACCGGAACCGCAGGGCCGGCCCTTCCCGGCGCAGGATCCCACCGATACCCCGGCCCCCGACACCCCGGATACCGGCACCCCGGCCCCCGCTCCGGAGACCCCGGCACCCGCTCCTGCGGAGGACCTCGACCCGCAGGCCCAGGCGGCCGCGGACATCGCCGCTGCGAAGGAGACCCGGCAGAGCGAGGACCCGGCCGTTCTGCAGGAGGCCATGGCCACCCTGGACTGCTCGGCCGCCGACCCGCTCGCCGGCAACGACGATCCGGCCAAGCCGCTCGTGGCATGCTCCACCGACGGCACCGCCGTCTATCTGCTCGGCCCCAGCATCATCGACGGTCAGCAGATCACCGACGCCTCCGCCGGCTACAACTCCCAGCAGTCCCGCTACGAGGTCAGCCTGACGTTCGACTCCGAGGGCAGCAGCACCTGGGCGCAGTTCACCGCCGCCAACATCGGCCAGCAGGCCGCGTTCGTCCTCGACTCCAAGGTGGTCAGCGCGCCCGTCATCCAGGGCGCCACCCCCGCCGGAAGCGCAACCTCCATCACCGGCAACTTCAGTAACACCGAGGCCACCGAGCTCGCCAACACCCTCAAGTACGGCTCGCTGCCCCTGTCCTTCGCGGCGTCGGAGGCCGAGACGGTCTCCGCGACCCTCGGCCTGGCATCGCTCGAGGCCGGGCTGATCGCCGGTGTCGTCGGACTGCTCCTGGTGCTGATCTACAGCCTCGTGTACTACCGCATGCTCGGGGTACTCGTCGCGCTGTCGCTGGTGCTGTCCGGCCTCGCCGTGTACGCGGTGATGGTGCTGCTCGGCCGCTACATCAACTTCACCCTCGACCTCGCCGGCATCGCCGGCCTGATCATCGGTATCGGCATGACCGCCGATTCGTTCGTGGTCTTCTTCGAACGCATCAAGGACGAGATCCGTGAGGGACGCAGCTTCCGTTCTGCCGTGCCCCGCGGCTGGGCGCGGGCCCGCCGGACCATCCTGTCCGGCAACGCCGTCAGCTTCATCGCGGCCGCGGTGCTCTACGTCCTCGCGGTCGGCCAAGTCCGCGGCTTCGCGTTCACCCTCGGTCTGACCACCATCCTCGACGTCGTGGTCGTGTTCCTGGTGACGTGGCCGCTGGTGTACCTCGCGTCGAAGTCGAAGTTCTGGTCCAAGCCGAGCGTGAACGGTCTCGGTGCCATTCAGCAGGTCGCGCGTGAGCGCCAGCTCGCGGCTGCCTCGGCGAAGGAGGCGTGACGATGACCGACACCACCACGACCGCACCCCGGCACAGCACCCTCTCGCGCCTCTACACCGGCACGGGCGCGTTCGAGATCGTCGGCCGCCGCAGGTTCTACTACCTGCTCACCGGCGCCATCGTGCTGGTGGCACTGCTGAGCATGCTGATCCGCGGCTTCACCTGGGGCATCGACTTCGAGGGCGGAACCCGCATCCAGCTCCCGGCCGCCGAGGGCGTCACCACCGAACAGGTCGAGACGGTGTACTCCGACACCCTCGGCGCCGAACCCGTGTCGGTGCAGACCGTCGGGTCCGGCGCCGCCGCCTCCATCCAGATCCGGTCGGAGGCCCTCGACCTGGAACAGGTCCGGGCGCTGCAGAACGCCCTGTACGACGAGTTCCAGCCCGCCGGTCCCGACGGCGTGCCCACGCGCGACGCGATCAGCGTCGCCGACGTCAGCGAGACATGGGGCGGACAGATCACCCGCAAGGCCCTCATCGCGCTGGCGGTGTTCCTGGTACTCGTCAGCATCTACATCGCGGTGCGCTACGAGCGGGACATGGCACTCGCGGCCCTGGCCGCGCTGTTCTTCGACATGATCGTCACCGCGGGGGTGTACTCGCTCGTCGGATTCGAGGTCACCCCGGCCACCGTCATCGGGTTGCTCACCATCCTCGGCTTCTCGCTGTACGACTCCGTGGTGGTGTTCGACAAGGTCGAGGAAAACACGCGGGGCATCCTGCACCTGCATCGACGGACCTACGCCGAGCAGGCCAACCTCGCCGTCAACCAGACCCTCATGCGGTCGATCAACACCACCGTCATCTCGGTGCTGCCGGTCCTCGCGCTGATGGTGATCGCGGTGTGGTTGCTCGGCGTCGGCACCCTCAAGGACCTTGCCCTCGTCCAGCTGGTCGGCATCGTCGTCGGTGCCTACTCGTCGATCTTCTTCGCGACCCCGCTGCTGGTGACGCTCAAGGAGTGGCGGGGGCCGGTGGCGGCGCACACCCGCAAGGTGCTCGCCAAGCGCGACGCTGCGGCATCGCGTTCGGTGCCGTCCGGCGAGACGACGGTCGGGGCGGCACCGGTGTCCGTGACCGAGCGCAGCGCAGTGGCCACGACAGCGGGCGCCGGTGCCCCCCGGGTGGCCGAGCGCAGCCCCAGACCGGGGGTCCGTCCCACCGGAAAGCGCGCCAAGAGAAGGCACTGACATGTCGGCACCCGAGCACACCCGGCGCCGCCGGTCGGTCCGCGCGGCACTCGCGGCCACGGCTGCGGCCGCAGCACTGGCCGCGACGACCGTGGCCTGCGGCACGACCGAGGAGTCCCTGCCCTCCATCGGGTATGCCCTCGACAACACGGTCACCACCTACAACGCCAACACCGTCGACGGCGCCGCCTCGGGAGCCGGGCAGGCCCTGGCCCGCGTGCTGCCCGGGTTCGGCTACGTCGATCCGGCCGGCCAGGTGATCTCCGACACCGACATCGGGACGGCCACCGTCGTCGCGCAGGACCCGCTGACCGTCCAGTACCGGCTGTCCCCGGACTCCGTGTACTCGGACGGGGTGCCGATGTCGTGCGACGACCTGGTGCTGACCTGGGCGGCCGCCAGTGGGCGCTTCACCGCTCCCGACGCTTCGGGTGCGGCGGGGAACCTGTTCTCCGCCGCGCGACGCTCGGGCTACGTCGACATCGAACGGATCGACTGCCAGACCGGATCCAAGGACGCCACCGTCGTCTTCCGTGGCGGCCGCGCCTACGCCGACTGGCGGGCCCTGTTCGGCGCGACCGAACTGATGCCCGCGCACGTCGCGGCCCGGGTCTCGGGGGTGCCCGACGTGGTCGCCGCCGTCGGCGGCGGTGACGGCGAGGCGCTGCGCCGGCTCGCCGACTTCTGGAACACGGGGTGGAACCTGACCCCGGGCGCGGTGGACCTGTCGCTGCTGCCGGCCTCGGGTCCCTACCGGATCGAGTCGTTCACCGTCGAGGACGGGCTCGTCCTCGTCGCGAACGAGCGCTGGTGGGGCAACAAGCCCGGCACCGACCGGATCGTGGTGTGGCCGCGCGGCACCGACGCTTCCGCGGCGGCTTCCGACGACCGGGTCCACGTCGTCGACGCCGCCACCGGAGCCCTGGACCTTTCACTCGGCGACGGCGCCGAAACGACGGAGACGGCCTCGCGCAACGTCGAACAGCTCGTGCTGGGCACCGCGGGCGGGAGCCTCGGCGCCCCGGCCGCGCGCCGGGCGTTCGCGCTGTGCGTGCCCCGGTCGCAGTTGTTCGAGGAGTTCGGCCGGGTCGGGGACGTCCCCGCAACCGGTCTCGGTTCCGGGACCACTTCGTCGCGGCTGCTGCCCGCGGACTCGCCCCTGTACCCGGGCGTGTCCGCACCGGCCGCCCGCTACGACGACGCGGACACCACCGCGGCGCGGAGCGAACTCGCCGCGGCCGGGACGGACAGCATCACCGTGCGGATCGGGTACCTCGGTCCCGACGCGCGCCGCGCCCGCATCGTCGAACTGATCGCCCAGTCCTGCCGCGAGGCGGGCATCGAGGTGGTCGACGCCGCCTCCGACACGTTCACGCCGTCGCAGCTCACGGCGGGTCAGGTCGACGCCGTACTGGCCGGGACCGCCGCCGCCGCAGGCGCGGCCGGCACGGCCGACATGCAGGACGCCCGCGGTTCCCTCAACTCCGCCGCCGGTGCCAATGTCGGTCGTTTCGCCGACGCCCGGGTGGACCGGATCCTCGATGCCCTCGCCGTGACCGACGACGACGCCACGATCGCGGGCCTGGTCGGCGAGGCCGAGACGATCCTGTGGACCGAGATGCCGACCCTGCCGCTCTACGCGCAGCCCCGGGAGACGACCTTCGCCGGCGGCCTGCGCGCCGCCGTCGTCAACACCAGCGCTGCCGGTGCGGGCTGGAACATGGACAGGTGGATTCTCAACCGATGAACGACACTCCCGCCGGAATGCACGCTCTGATCGACCGTGCCGCAACGGCGGTCACCGCCCACACCCGCTGGGTCGACGACTTCCCGACACCCGGAGTCCGCTTCGCCGACCTGACCCCGGTCTTCGCCGACGGCGAGGCGTTCGGGGTGGTGATCGCTGCGCTGGCCGCCACCGCACCGGACGCGGAACTGGTGGCCGGGGTCGACGCCCGCGGCTTCCTGCTCGGCGGTGGGATCGCTCACGCACTCGGCACCGGCGTCCTCGCGGTACGCAAGGCGGGCAAGCTGCCCCCGCCGGTGAACACCCGCGAATACTCGCTCGAGTACGGCACCGCCGCCATCGAGATTCCGCAGGATTCGGTTCGGCTGCGCGGCCGGCGGGTACTCGTCGTCGACGACGTGCTCGCCACCGGCGGCACCCTCTCGGCGACGGCGGAGTTGCTCGACGCGGCCGGTGCCCTCGTCGTCGCGGTGGCGGTGGTGACCGAGATCGAGGTTCTCGGCGGGCGGGCGCGCCTGGAAAAGTACCCGGTGACGTCATTGGTCCGGCTCTGAGAGCTAGAGTTGGCGCAGGTGCCGGTGGTTCCGGACGACGAGGAATGCGCGACGGTACGCCCGGTGTGCATCGGCGACGGGAGGTGTGGGCATGACCCAGAATCTTGATCGGTCCCAGAACTCCGGTCCGACCCCGACCTCGGCGTCCACCTCGGCGTCCCGCCGGGTGCGGGCCAGGCTGGCGCGGCGCATTACCGGGCAGCGCAGCACCAATCTCAAGCCGGTGCTCGAGCCGCTGGTCACGATCCACCGCGAGCTGTACCCGAAAGCCGACCTGTCGGAGCTGCAGCGCGCCTACGACGTGGCGGAGGAGCGGCACGCGTCGCAGAAGCGCAAGTCCGGTGACCCGTACATCACCCACCCCCTCGCGGTCGCGACGATCCTCGCCGAACTCGGCATGGACACCACCACGCTGATCGCGGCGCTGCTGCACGACACCGTCGAGGACACCGGCTACAGCCTCGAACAACTCACCGCCGAATTCGGTGAGGAGGTCGCCCACCTTGTCGACGGGGTCACCAAACTGGACAAGGTGGTGCTCGGCACCGCGGCCGAGGGCGAGACCATCCGCAAGATGATCATTGCGATGGCGCGCGACCCCCGGGTCCTGGTGATCAAGGTCGCCGATCGACTGCACAACATGCGCACCATGCGCTTCCTGCCGCCGGAGAAGCAGGCCCGCAAGGCACGCGAGACCCTCGAGGTGATCGCTCCGCTCGCGCATCGTCTCGGGATGGCGACGGTCAAGTGGGAGCTGGAGGACCTGTCCTTCGCGATCCTGCATCCGAAGAAGTACGAGGAGATCGTCCGGCTCGTCGCCACCCGGGCGCCGTCGCGCGACACCTATCTGGCCAAGGTCCGCGCGGAGATCAACTCGACGCTCTCGGCGTCGCGGATCGAGGCCACCGTCGAGGGCCGGCCGAAGCACTACTGGTCGATCTACCAGAAGATGATCGTCAAGGGCCGCGACTTCGACGACATCCACGACCTGGTCGGCGTGCGGATCCTGTGCAACGAGATCCGCGACTGCTACGCCGCCGTGGGTGTCGTGCACTCGCTGTGGCAGCCGATGGCGGGCCGCTTCAAGGACTACATCGCCCAGCCGCGGTTCGGCGTGTACCAGTCTCTGCACACCACGGTGATCGGCCCCGAGGGCAAGCCGCTCGAGGTGCAGATCCGCACCCGGGAGATGCACCGCACCGCCGAGTTCGGCATCGCCGCGCACTGGCGGTACAAGGAGACCAAGGGCAAACACTCGGGCGACGCCACCGAGCTCGACGACATGGCGTGGATGCGGCAGTTGCTCGACTGGCAGCGTGAGGCCGCCGACCCCGGCGAATTCCTCGAGTCGCTGCGCTACGACCTGGCCGTGAAGGAGATCTTCGTCTTCACCCCCAAGGGCGATGTGATCACGCTGCCGTCCGGGTCGACCCCGGTGGACTTCGCGTACGCCGTGCACACCGAGGTCGGGCACCGCTGCATCGGCGCACGGGTCAACGGCCGGCTCGTCGCGCTCGAGCGCAAACTCGAGAACGGCGAGGTCGTCGAGGTCTTCACCTCCAAGGATCCCAATGCCGGGCCGAGCCGTGACTGGCAGTCGTTCGTGGTCTCGCCGCGCGCGAAGGCCAAGATCCGGCAGTGGTTCGCGAAGGAACGCCGCGAGGAGGCGCTCGAGACCGGCAAGGACGCCATCGGCAAGGAGGTCAAACGCGTCGGCTTGCCGCTGCAGCGCCTGATGAACGCGGACCTGATGCAGGCCGTGGCCAAGGAGCTGCGGTACGCCGACGTCTCGGCGCTCTACACCGCGGTCGGGGAGCATCACGTCTCGGCGCACCACGTCGTGCAGCGTCTCGTCGCGCTCCTCGGTGGGGTCGGTGGGGTCGAGGAGGAGCTCGCGGAGCGGGCCACGCCGTCGTCCATCCCGACCCGGTCCCGGCAGAGCGGCGACTCCGGCGTCCTAGTGCCTGGTGCCCCCGGCACGGTGTCGAAGCTGGCCAAGTGCTGCACCCCGGTACCCGGCGACGAGATCATGGGCTTCGTCACCCGTACCGGCTCGGTGAGCGTGCACCGCACCGACTGCACCAACGCCGGATCGCTGCAGCAGCAGGCCGAGCGGATCATCGACGTCGAGTGGGCACCGTCCCCGTCGTCGGTGTTCCTCGTGGCCATCCAGATCGAGGCGCTGGATCGGCACCGGCTGCTCTCGGACGTCACGAAGGCCCTCGCCGACGAGAAGGTGAACATCCTGTCGGCGTCGGTGACAACGACGGGCGACCGGGTCGCGGTGAGCCGCTTCACCTTCGAGATGGGAGACCCCAAGCACCTCGGGCACGTCCTCAACGTCGTCCGCAACGTGGAGGGCGTCTACGACGTGTACCGGGTGACCTCCGCGGCGTAGGCCGGTTCAGGGACCGCCCATCGCCCGGCGGCGCCTCATCCCACGTCGGTGACGACGAGCGGAGTGAGGGGGCGGCCGCCGCCGAGCGGGCTCGAGCCGTCGTTGCCGGCCGCGGCGACGTCCTCGAGCACCTGCAGGCCCGGCTCGGCGACGGTACCGAACACCGAATACTGCGGATGCAGCAGCGAGTCGCCGAAGACGAGCAGGAACTGGCTGCCGTTGCTGTCCCGGTGTCCGGCGCCTGCCATCGCGACGGTGCCGCGGGGGTACACGACCGGGACGGGCAGATAGCCGTTCTCCCCGCGGACGACCGTGACGGGATACTCGTCGGCGAATGTGTAGCCCGGCCCGCCGGCCCCGGAACCGGTCGGGTCGCCGCAGCGGAGCATCTGCATGCCCGGATCGTCCGTCAGGTGATGACACTGCGTCCCGTCGAAGAATCCCTGCCGGGCGAGAGCGGCGAAGCTGTGCACCGCGCACGGTGCTGCGGAGCGTTCGAGGACCAACGGGACCGGTCCCGCAGACGTCGTCAGCGTGAGCTCCACCGTTCCGGTCGCAGGCACGGATGTCGACCCCGGCATGGTCGCCGTCCTCGCCGCCGGTCCGGCGGCAGGGTACGTGCAGGTGACCGTCGAGGCCCCCGGTTCGGGACGCGGCGGAAGAGCGGCATAGCCGGACGGGTCGAACCCGGCGGGGGCCGCGGGCGTGGTGGTCGTCGTCGACCGCAGCGTGGCCGGGGCAGGGGCGGTGGCGGACGCGGCACACGCCGCCGCCGCGAGTGCCGCGGCCAAGGTCAGGGCCAGGCGCGCAGCAATGGAAGTACTGGAGGTCACAGACACGGCACAGTAGACGATCGCGTCACGATCCGACAGACCCCGCCGGCGCCGGGGACGCGAACGCCCTGCCCGCCGAGGGGCGGGCAGGGCGTTCGCGGCAGGACCTGATCAGTCCGTGCGGACGGCCGTCAGCGTCGTCGCGGCAGCCGGCGGCCCGTCGGGTCCGCCGCCGTCCACCCCCGCCGCGGCGATCTCGTCGAGCGTCGCCAGACCGGCGTCGTCGATGGTGCCGAACACGGTGTACTGCGGCGGCAGGATCGAGTCCCGGTACACCAGGAAGAACTGGCTGCCGTTCGTGCCGGGGCCGGCGTTGGCCATTGCGAGCGTGCCCCGCGGGTAGACCATCGGATTCTGCGCCTGCGGATCCCCGGCCGCGTACTGGTCGGTGGGGAACTCGTTGGCGAACTCGTAGCCGGGTCCACCGGTGCCCGTGGCGGTGGGATCGCCGCACTGCAGCACCGACAGCGTCGGGTCGGTGGTCAGGCGGTGGCAGTCGGTGTCGTCGAAGTACCCCTGCGAGGCGAGCGACAGGAAACTGTTGACGGTGCACGGGGACAGCTCGCCCCGGAGAGTCAGGCCGATATTGCCCTGGGTCGTGGTGACGGTGACGCCGGTATCGGTGGTGGGGACGTTCTCGGCGCTCGGCGGCTGCACCGACTCGGCGGCCGGACGTCCGTCCGACGGGTACGCGCAGCTCACCGTTTCGGGCAGCGGCTCGGCACGCTGGGCGGGCAGGGCGGGGAAGTCGGACAGCGACGGGGCGGACGTCGGCGCCGCGGCGCTCGTCGTGGTCGTCGCGGCCCCGTCGTCCGGATCGTCCGAGCACCCGGCGAGCAGCAGCGCCATACCCACCCCGGCCACGGCCGTCCGGGCGAAGCCGGATCGAGTACGAGTCATCAGTCCATCCTGACACTGGTCAGCGAGATCGGCTGGGCCGGCGCGCCGTCCTGGCCGCCGCCCTCGACACCGCCCGCGGCGACCTTGTCGAGGGTCGCCAGGCCGGTCTCGTCGATGGTGCCGAACACGGTGTACTGCGGCGGCAGAACCGAGTCGCCGTACACGAGGAAGAACTGGCTGCCGTTGGTGCCGGGGCCGGCGTTGGCCATCGCGACGGTCCCGCGGGGATAGGTCAGCGGCTGCGTGGCCGCCGGATCCTCGGGTGCGTACTGGTCGGTGGGGAACTCGTTGGCGAACTGGTAGCCGGGACCGCCGGCCCCGGTGCCGGTGGGGTCGCCGCACTGCAGCACGGCCAGCGTGTCGGACGTGGTCAGGCGGTGGCAGGCGGTGTCGTCGAAGTACCCCTGCGACGCCAGCGACAGGAAGTTGTTGACCGTGCACGGCGAGGTGTCGTTGTGCAGGACCAGCCCGATGTTGCCCTGGGTGGTCTCCACGCTGACGCTGATGTCGGTGTTGCCCTCCCCGGTGGTGAGAATGCCGTCCGTGCGGGGCGGCTGCACAGGCTTGGCGGGCTCGCCGGCAGCCGGATAGGCACAGTTCACGGAGTCCGGCAACGGTTCGGACCGGGCCGCCGGCAGCGCTCCGAACTCCGGCTGAGCCGGTTCGGTCGTCTCCGACGCCGCGGTCGAGTCCGCGCCGTCGTCGCGGGTGAGCACCCAGATGCCGACGCCGGCCGCGACGACCGCGACCACACCGAGCGCGGACAGGCCGATGGTGAGCTGGCGGCGCTTGCGCGCCCGCTGGGCCCGTCGTTCGAGCTGCCGCTCGAGTTTGCGTTTGGCGGCCTGGCGCCGCTGTGCGTTGCTCGGCACTGCAGTAGTCCTCCCGTAACCGATCGTCGTTGCCGGATCCGTCGTCGCCGCCGGCCTCCGGCTCGAGCCGGATCGAGTCTGCCACCCCAACCTGAGAACCGGTCGCCGGGGAGCCCGGCCTAGGCTGTAGGAGCCACACCGAGGCCCACACCGTAGGAGCGATGCCCGTGCTCGTCACCGGATTCCCCGCCGGGATGTTCCAGACGAACTGCTACATCCTCGCGCAGGACGACGCCGAGGACTGCGTTGTCGTCGACCCCGGACAGGATGCCGCCGAGCCCCTCGCGGATTTTCTGGCCCGGTCCGGGCTGACGCCGCGCGCGGTGCTGCTCACCCACGGCCATCTCGACCACATCTGGTCGGCGCAGGCCGTCGCCGACCGCTACGACATCCCGGCCTACATCCACCCCGACGACCGCTACATGCTGACCGATCCCGGTCGCGGTATCGGCCCGACACTGAAGCCGTTCCTCGAAGGCGCCGAATTCACCGAGCCGCGCACCGTGATCGAACTGGCCGACGGAGACCAGGTCGAGCACGCCGGCATCCGGTTCGTCGTCGATCACACCCCGGGCCACACCCAGGGCTCGGTGGTGCTGCGCACCCACGCGACGACCGCCGACGGCGACGACGTCGAGATCGCCCTCACCGGCGACACCCTGTTCCAGGGTTCGATCGGCCGCACCGACCTGCCGGGCGGCGACCACGAACAGCTGCTCGCGTCGATCGCGGCGAAACTGCTCGTGCGCGACGACGCCACCGCGATCCTGCCCGGACACGGCCCGACCAGCACCATCGGTCGGGAGCGGACGTCGAATCCCTTCCTGGCCGGGCTGACCGGCTCCCGCTGACCCCGGCCTCCGACCCCCGACGAGAGAAAGCAGCGACAGTTGAGCAAGCCCTCCACGTTCTCGGCGCCCAAGGGTGTACCCGATTACGTCCCGCCGCAGTCGGCGGAGTTCGTCGCCGTGCGCGACGGATTGACCCGCGCGGCGCGGCTGGCCGGCTACGGGCACATCGAGCTGCCGATCTTCGAGGACACCGGACTGTTCGCGCGCGGCGTCGGCGAGTCCACCGACGTCGTGAGCAAGGAGATGTACACCTTCGCCGATCGCGGCGACCGGTCCGTGACGCTGCGGCCGGAAGGGACCGCCGGAGTGATGCGGGCGGTGATCGAGCACGGCCTCGACCGTGGCCAGCTGCCCGTCAAGCTGAGCTACTCGGGCCCCTTCTTCCGGTACGAACGTCCCCAGGCCGGGCGGTACCGCCAGCTGCAGCAGGTGGGGGTCGAGGCGATCGGTGTCGACGACCCCGCGCTCGACGCCGAGGTCGTCGCCGTGGCCGACGCCGGATTCCGCAGCCTCGGCCTCGACGGGTTCCGCCTCGAGATCACTTCCCTCGGCGACGAGACGTGCCGCCCCCAGTACCGGGAGTTGTTGCAGGAGTTCCTGTTCGGGCTGGACCTGGACGAGGAGACCCGCCGCCGCGCCGAGATCAACCCGCTGCGGGTCCTCGACGACAAGCGCCCGCACGTGCGGGAGATGACGGCCGACGCTCCGCTCATGCTCGACCACCTCTCCGACACGGCCAAGGCGCACTTCGACGAGGTGCTGTCGCATCTGGACGCGCTCGGCGTGTCCTACACGATCAACCCGCGCATGGTGCGCGGTCTCGACTACTACACGAAGACCACCTTCGAGTTCGTCCACGACGGCCTCGGCGCCCAGTCCGGGATCGGCGGCGGCGGACGCTACGACGGCCTGATGGCTCAGCTCGGCGGGCAGCCCCTCTCGGGCATCGGGTTCGGTCTCGGGATCGATCGAACGGTGCTCGCCCTCGCCGCCGAGGGTAAGAGCGCGGGCAGCCCCGCCCGCTGCGAGGTGTTCTGCGTGCCGATGGGTGAGGCCGCCAAGTCGACGCTGGTCCCGGTCGCCCACCGGCTGCGCGCCGCCGGTATTCGGGTGGACCTGGCCTACGGGGGACGCGGCGTCAAGGGCGCGATGAAGGCCGCCGACCGCTCCGGTGCCGTGGTCGCCCTGGTGCTGGGGGAGCGAGAGCTCGAAGCCGGCGAGATCGTGGTCAAGGACCTGCGCACCGGCGAACAGCACACCGTGCCCCTCGACGACGTGGTCGCCTGGGTCGGGGACGTCGTTGCCGGCACCTGACCCGTCGGGACGTGCTGCGCCGACCCGTCTGGACCTGATCCCGACGCGGCTGCTCGCGCCGCGCGCCGGGAAGGTCGCGGCGTTCTCCCTCCTGATCGGCGTGGTGGCCGGTCTGCTGGTGTACCTCGTGGCCAGCCCCCTGGTCGCGGTCGTGTGCGGGATGATCGTCGGGGTGCCACCGGCGGTGGGTGCCCTGGCGGTGCTGCGCCGGCGTCGCTGGATCGACGGCACCACGATCACGGCGAAGGGGGCACTGCGCACCCGGCACGTGCAGCTGCGCAACCTCGCCGGGGTCGAACTGGTGGTGTCGGCGCTGCGGGTCAGTCAGGTGGTGCTGCGGCTCAACGACGGCGACCGGATCGTGTCGGTCCCGTTGGCGTTGTACGCGAACGGCGGCTGCCGGGAGCTCGATGTGCTGGCCTTGCGCCGGCTCGCCGACGCCCTCGCGGCAAGTGAGCTGGCCTCGGCCGCTGCGGTGTCGTCGGTACTGGTGGAGCAGCTGCGGGCAGAGGCCCGCGAAGCGGGACTGGAGCAGCGGCCGCTGTACCGGGCGGTGCTGCTGGCCCGGGACGCCGGCCGCGTGCCGCAGACCACGCTCACCGATCACGAGGTGGCTTCGCTCGTCGAGTGAGCGCATGCCGATTGGTGTGCCGGCACCCCGGGTATGCGGGGCGCATGATCTCGATGCACACGGTGTTCGCCGTGCCGTTCCGGGCTGCCTCCGCGTTGCGCGGCGCCCGGGTGTTCCACCCGCACGGGGTGCTCTTCGAAGGTGAGGCGGAACTGACGCCGGGCTGGTGGCCGCGTTCGGTTCCGGCACGGGTACCGGTCACCGCCCGGTTGTCCGGCGCCGTGGGCACGCCCGACGGTGTGCCCGACATCCTCGGCCTGGCGCTGCGGTTCTCACTGGAGAGCGGGCCCTGGGACCTCCTGCTCGCCACGCTGCACGTGCCGACCAGGGCGGTGCTGCTGCCGGCGCGAGGCTGGTCGACCGCACGGTACGGCTCCCTGATGGCGTATCGCACGAACGTCGACCTCGCACCGCGATGGATCTTCGCGTTGCCCGAGGGGGACCAGCCGTCGTCGACCTCTGTGCGGGATCTGGCGCGGCGCGGTGGTCCGCTGGTGTTCTCGTTGCACGTGGCCGCGGCCCGGGGGCCGCTCGTGCCGGCGGGCCGCGTCACGCTCGAGCGCGAGGTTCACGCCCCCGACGACGCACAGCCGTCGTTCGATCCGGTGCTCAATCGTCCCGCCTCGGTCGAACTGTGGCCACGGTGGCTCGTGCCGTTCCGTCGCGACGCCTACCTGGGCAGCCGCACGGGTCGCGGCGCGGCCGACGGGTCCGCGAAGAGCGGTCTGCCCACCTCCGCCGGCACTCCGTAGCGCCGGAACGCAGTAGCCGGGGGTGCGGAGCAACTCCGCACCCCCGGCCTTCGTGAACCGGACCGGTTGCGGTCCGGCGACGTGTCAGCTGACGACGGCGTCGATCGTCTTCTTCAGTGCCGAAGGCTGTGCGGGGGAGCGGGGTGCCTTCTCCTTCAGTTCGAGCATCCGTGCCCCGATCTCCTGCAGCTGCTTGCGGCCGAGTGCCTCCCGCACCTTCGGGAACCACTCCTCTTCCTCCTCCTCGATGTGGTGCTCGACGTTCTCGATGAGGACCGTCGTCTTCGCGTCGAATCGCTCGGCGTCGGGCTTCATCCCCGCCAGTTCCATCACCAGCACATCCGCCACGTGGTGCTCCTCGAACGATTCGAGGATGTCCGATTCGAGGTCGGGTAGCAGTGAGCGCACCTCGGGGTACATGCCCTCGTTCTCGATGTAGGTGTGCACGGTCAGCAGTTCGATGATCCGTCCGACTATCCGACCCTTCTCCTGGTCGTCGTCCGCACCGCGGAACTCGCGGAACAACTTACGGATCTCCTTGTGGTCTTCCTTCAACAACACGATCGCGTCAGTGGACACCGGGCCTCCCGCCGAAGTGGTACTCGAGTGCTCGCCGCCGTGCGGGGCGTGTGCTCCAGATACCCCGGCGGGAGCCCGGTTACACCGGTCCGGCCGGCCGGGTCAGGTGCCCTTGGGTGTCCGGTCGGCGGTGTCCCGGACGTGGGGTTCCTCGGCGACCTCGGCGGCGTGGCGCCGGCCGACGCCGACGTGTGCCTCCGCCCGCATGGTCTCCACCATGTGCGGGTAGTGCAGCTCGAACGCGGGCCGTTCGGAGCGGATGCGCGGCAGCTCGTAGAAGTTGTGCCGCGGCGGCGGGCAGGTGGTCGCCCACTCGAGGGAGTTGCCGTAGCCCCACGGGTCGTCGACGGTGACGACCTGCCCGTACCGGTAGCTCTTGAACACGTTCCACAGGAACGGCAGGGTGGAGACGCCCAGGGTGAACGCCCCGATGGTCGAGATGGTGTTGAGCGTGGTGAACCCGTCCGACGGCAGGTAGTCGGCGTAGCGGCGCGGCATGCCCTCGTTGCCCAGCCAGTGCTGCACCAGGAACGTGGTGTGGAAACCGACGAAGGTCAGCCAGAAGTGCCACTTCCCGAGCCGCTCGTCCATCAGCCGTCCGGTCATCTTCGGGAACCAGAAGTAGAGACCGGCGTAGGTGGCGAACACGATGGTGCCGAAGAGCACGTAGTGGAAGTGCGCGACGACGAAGTAGGAGTCGTGGACGTGGAAGTCGAGCGGCGGGCTGGCGAGGATGACACCGGTCAGGCCGCCGAACAGGAAGGTGATGATGAAGCCGACCGAGAACAGCATCGGCGTCTCGAACGTCACCTGTCCCCTCCACATGGTGCCGATCCAGTTGAAGAACTTCACGCCGGTGGGCACCGCGATCAGGAACGTCATGAACGAGAAGTACGGCAGCAGCACGGCGCCGGTGGCGTACATGTGGTGCGCCCACACGGCCATCGACAGGGCACCGATCGCGAGGGTCGCGTAGACCAGGCCGGTGTAACCGAAGATCGGCTTGCGGGAGAAGACTGGGATGACCTCGGAGATGATGCCGAAGAACGGCAGCGCGATGACGTACACCTCGGGGTGACCGAAGAACCAGAACAGATGCTGGTAGAGGAGCACCCCACCGGTGGCCGGATCGAAGATGTTCCCGCCCAGTACCCGGTCGACCATCACCCCCATGAACGCGGCGGTCAGCAGGGGGAAGATCAGCAGGATCAGGATCATCGTGATGAAGATGTTCCAGGTGAAGATCGGCATCCGGAACATCGTCATGCCCGGCGCGCGCAGGCACACCACGGTGGTGATCATGTTGACCCCGCCGAGAATCGTGCCGAGACCGGCCACCGCGAGACCGGTGAACCACAGGTTGGCGCCGATACCGGGGGAGTGCAGATCGTCCGCCAACGGAATGTACGACGTCCATCCGAAGTCCGGTGCACCGCCGGGAGTGATGAGGGAGGCGGCGACGACGGTCGCGCCGAAGAGGTACAGCCAGTAGCTGAACGCGTTCAGGCGCGGGAAAGCGACGTCGGGGGCGCCGATCTGGAGGGGCAGGATGTAGTTGGCGAACCCGAACACGATCGGGGTCGCGTACATCAGCAGCATGATGCCGCCGTGCATCGTGAACAACTGGTTGTACTGCTCGTTGGACAGGAACTGCAGACCCGGAACAGCGAGCTCGCTGCGGATCAGCAGCGCCATCAGGCCGCCGATGAGGAAGAACGTGAACGACGTGACGATGTACATCAGACCGAGCATCTTCGGGTCGGTCGTGGTGACGAGTCTGTAGAACGTCGAACCCTTCGGCGCATACCGCGGCGGATACGGTCGGACGGCCTTCGTCTCGGTGACAACCATGGTGCCTCCTTGCGCCGCCCGGGGCGGCGACGTCACTGCGGCGCCGGGCGCTCCGCTCGGCCTGAGGGCATCCCGGAACCGCCGCGGCATCATGCGGTAGATCGAGCGTAACCAAACGCAGCCGCGCACGGGAGGTTTTGGGCGGCGGGATTGTCGCCTGGCCGCGCGGAATTCGCGGCTGTTCCGGGAACAAATCCTTGCCTTCATATGTTGTCGGTGGTACAAGAAAGGTGTAGCGGCAAACATAGATCGGCCGCTCTCCTCAACCGGCACGAAGAGAGTCTGTGGAGGTGGAAACGATGTTGATGCGCACCGATCCGTTCCGCGAGCTCGATCGCTTCGCGCAGCAGGTTCTCGGCACGGCGGCCCGGCCTGCGGTGATGCCCATGGACGCCTGGCGTGAGGGCGACAAGTTCGTCGTCGAGTTCGACCTGCCCGGCGTGGCCGACGATTCGCTCGACCTCGATGTCGAACGGAACGTGCTGACGGTGCATGCAGAGCGACCGGCGCGCGACCAGAGCCAGGAGATGGTGGCGGCCGAGCGTCCGCGCGGCGTGTTCAGCCGGCAGCTGTTCCTCGGCGAGAACCTCGATACCGAGAACATCGAGGCGACGTACGACGCCGGCGTGCTGAGGCTGACGATCCCCGTGGCGGAGAAGGCCAAGCCGCGCAGGATCGAGATCGCGGTGGGCGACAAGAAGGCGATCGACGCCTGACCCCCCGTGTCCGCGGAGACCGCCATGGACGCACTCGAACTGATCGCCGAACCGGCCCCCGTCGACGGTGCGGATCTCGAACTGCTCCTGCTCGATCTCGAGCTGGACATGCTCGAGGTGCCCCGGACGCGACCGCCGGTGGACCTCCCGGGATGCCGGACCGCCGCGGTCCGGCGTCCACGGGGCCCGGTGTGCCCCCTGCGGCCGCCCGGACGGGCCGGGACGCGGGCTCCGGGGGACGTGGTGGCCACGCAGCGCTCCCCTCCGGTCCGCACCCGATCGCCCGCGGAAGCCTTGTGAGACCCACGGAAGTCTTGTTGTGAGAAGGGACGGTGATACGACATCGCAGCAGTAGCGCAAGGCGCTGACGTGCGTGCCGCCCGCCCGGACGACAGCCACGAGGCGTCGAGCCGCTCAGCGGCCCGGAGCCGCTGAACCGGCCGGCGCACCGCCGGTAACGGCACCACCAGTGCGGGCCGCACCCGATCATCGCCGACGCCCGGCGGCCCCCTCCGTCGCGAGGTGGGCCGCCGGGCGTTCGCTCCTGCGGCCACACCCGACGCAGCCGACGACGAAAGCGAAAGGAGCGGGGCCGTGACCGGCAGCGAACCCGATCTCTACGCCGTACTGGACCTGTCCGATTCCGCCGGGCACCAGGAGATCACGGCGGCCTTCCGTCGCAAGCTCCGCGAGCATCACCCCGACCTCCGCAACCCGGCCCTCCCGTTCGGCCCGGATCCGGACGAGGAACTGCGCCGGATCGTCGAGGCCTATTCCGTCCTGCGCGACCCCCGTCGCCGCGCGGAGTACGACCGCCGCCGCGCCGGCCCGGTCGCCCGGACCGCGGCGCGGTCCGTCCCCGTGACCGTGCACCGCCCGGCCCCGCCTTCCGAGGCGGATCCGCCCATCCGGGCCGGACCCGTCCGTCGCCATCGGTGACCCGGCGCCGCACGGGCGCTTCTCGCGGAGCGAATGTGCCGCTCACTCGATCGGTCCGACGGCACGGTTCGTCCGCTCGCGTCAGGGGATGCGGGGTTCGTGCTTTCCGCCGTAGGCGAGGGCCAGCAGGGTGCGGGTCCCGTACACCAGGGCTCGTTCGTCCAGCACGAAGTCGGGCTGGTGGAGGTCGTGCCGCGGACTCGTCCCGTCCCAGACCCCCAACCGCGCCATCGCACCCGGGACGTGTTCGAGATACCACGCGAAGTCCTCGCCGCCGCTGGACTGTCCCGCCTCGGCGAGATTCTCGAGGCCTACCACGGACTCGATCGCGGCGAGCATCTCGGCCACCGCCTCGGGATCGTTCACCACCGGCGGGACGCCCTGCACGTACTCGAGTTCGTGGTCCACGTCGTAGGGTGCGAGCAGTTCCGCGACGCTGCGTCGTACCAGGGGCTCCACCGTCGCCCACGTCTCGTGCGACGCGCTGCGCAACGTGCCCACCAGTTCTCCCTCCTCGGGGATGGCGTTGCCGACATGCCCGGCCCGAACCCGTCCCCACGTCAGGACGGTGGCGGTACGGGCGTCGAGGCGTCGATCGAGCACCGACGCCAGACCGGTGACGAGCACGGCCGCCGCGTGGATCAGGTCACCGGTCAGGTGCGGACGGGCCGAATGGCCGCCGGGGGAGGACAGCCGGACCGTGAGAACGGCCCCGGACGAGGTGATCGGCCCGGCGCGGGTGGCGAGCTTGCCCGCCTCGAGTTGCGGGGCGCAGTGCAGCGCGAAGATCCGGGACACCCCCGCGAGACCGCCCGCCGCGACGACCTCGAGGGCGCCACCCGGGGTGGTCTCCTCGGCGGGCTGGAAGATCAACCGCACCCGCTGCGGGGGCGGGTGTGCCGCGAGCACGGTGGCTACCTCGAGCAGCATCGCGGTGTGGGCATCGTGCCCACACGCGTGACACACGCCGTCCACGGTCGATGCGTACGGCAACCCGGTGGTCTCCGTGAGCGGCAGGGCGTCGAGGTCGGCCCGCAGCGCGAGGCACTCGGTCGTGTCCGGGCCGACGTCGCACCACAATCCGGTACCGCCCGGCAGGGTCACCGGGTCCAGCCCGAGCGAGACCAGCTGATCGCGCACCAGCGCGGTGGTCCGGAACTCCGCGAACGACAGCTCCGGGTGGGCATGCAGGTCTCGTCGCCAGGCGACGACGCGGTCGTGGTCGATCGTCATCCGTCGAGAACTCCGTCGGGTCGGTGACAGCTACGGGCCGGCCGAGATCGAACCGGCTCGTCAGTCAGTTCACCACGGTCGCGGCGACCACGTCCCGGTTCTCGCGTTCGTCGACACCGTGTCCTCGTCGCCGCACAGATGTGACTCGGCGATCAGCCGACCTCGGCGGCGCTGTCCGCAACGAATCCCCGATCACGGGCAGGCCGGTGACGAACGACCGGGTTCCCGTCCCACACCCTGCAGGACGGGAACCCGCGAATCACCAGTCTGCACCGTCCCCGATCACCGGTGCCGTCGCCGCCGGGAGCTCGCCGATCACGGCGGTGCTGTTCGCCGCGCACACCAGGATCGCCGGACGGGTTCGTCGGGGCGTGTCGTCGTCGGCGCGTCCGGTGGCCGGGATCGCGGCCGCGAGCGGGGGCCGGGCGGCCGGAGCGACGGCGGAAACGGGAGCAGTCACGGCCGACCGGGGGTTCGACGGGGCGCCGCCGAGACCGCCGACCGCGCCCCCGAGAGCCGCCGCACCTGCCGCGCCCAGCGGAATACCGCCCCCGCCCGGTGCGATGCCACTCGCGCTGCTCGCCGGGGCGGTGGCGGCGGCGACCGTGGGGGTCGCCGGTCCGGTGCCGCCTGCGAATGCCGCGGCCTGCGTCTGCGCCGGCACATCGCCGGGCGCACCGGCCGCGGCGACGATCTCCACGGTTTTCGTGGCCGTAGCGGCGACGTCCGCCGGAGCGGGCAGGCCGGGGTTGGCGACGGGGGCAGGCACAGCGATCGGCGCGGCGAGCGCATTCATCGCCGCGGTGTGGCCGAGCAGTTCGCCGCGAGTACGCGCGACCACCGCCAGCGCCGCGGACACATGCTCGGCGGCGGCGGTGAGCAGCGCGACCTGTCCCGGTGGTGTCAGCGCGACGGGCGCCGTCGCGGTGGCGAAGGCCAGGAAGGACTGGGCGATTCCGCCGAGTTCGACGTTGCCCCGCTCGACACTCGCGGTCGCGGCGCGGGTGACCGCTCCGATCTCGTCGCCCCGCTCGCTCAGCTCGACCGCGCTGAGCTGTGCCTGGCGACCCTTGTCGAGCGCGGCCTCGGCGGGTGCCCCCTCCCACGAGTCCGGGAGCGCATGCAGTGCCGTGCGGGTCAGCGACGCCGCGCCCTCGAGCACCCGCGACGACTGCTGCAGCACCGCCGAAGGGTCGAGTGCCTCGACGATCCCGGTACCGAACAGGGCGCCGAGATCGCGCAGGGGACGCAGCAATTCGTCGATTCCCGGCATCGGTGGAACCGGAATAGACTGCAGCACTTCGGATATCGCATCGAGCCCGGATTCCGGCGACCACGTCGGCGGGGCCGGGGGCGGGGCGGGCAGGGGTAGGTCGAGGACCGGTCCGGCAGGGGACGCGCGGAGCGCGTCGAGGACGGTGGGCGAGGCGACCGGCGCCTGCTGCGCGATCATCGCGCGTCCCCGAGTCCCGCGACGGCCGCGCCGAGGCCCGTGGCGGTCGTGGCGTCGAGCGTCTTGTACCGGGCTGCGGCGTCGTGCGCGGCGACACCGCCGGACGCGTAGACGTACGCCAGCTGGGCGACGGCGCGGGTGTGTGCACCCTGCGTGACGGCGAACGCGGCGACGAAGTCCGCGCCGATCAGGCCCATGGCCGGGCTCAGCGACGAGACGTTCGCCTGCAGATCGATTCCGCCCGCCCGGGCGACCTCCTCTGCGGCGCGCAGGGACGTGCCGCCGAACGCCCGCACCCCGTCGGGCACGACACGGACGCCGCCCCCCGTCGAGAACGAGCCGG
Source organism: Rhodococcus indonesiensis (assembly GCF_047782815.1). Lineage (NCBI taxonomy): Bacteria > Bacillati > Actinomycetota > Actinomycetes > Mycobacteriales > Nocardiaceae > Rhodococcus > Rhodococcus indonesiensis. The sequence goes on from NZ_CP180630.1 coordinate 2,491,330, forward strand.
CAGCGTCGAACAAACCGCTCATGATGACCCCCCAATCAGATTCGCGTGCGCAGCACTCTAACTCGAGGCGGCGACCCGGGCGACGAGTGCGCGGGCGACCTCGCGCACGGGCTCTACGGGTCCGGTGAACCCGAGGACGCGCAGCGCTGCCTCCGCCAGCACCTCGGGCAGGTCCGCGACGGCAGCCGTGTCCCCGTCGGCGCGGATGTTGATGGCGGATTCGACCAACCGGAACGGTAGGTCGGCGCGAGGGTCGTCGGCGTCCGCTCCGGCGGCACGACGGCCGAGGACGGCGACCGCGAGCCGGCGGTAGCACGCGCGCAGACCGGTCCGGGCGGCATGGAACTGCGTGAACCGGTCGGTGCGGACCTCCGGGAGCAGATAGAGCGCACCGAGATTCCAGCGCCCCGTGACGAGTTGCGCGGTGTCGAAAAGCGCCAGGGCGTACAGCCGGGCCTCTGGGGACGGGTCGTCGCCGAGCTGCTCGCAGAACGACAGGGTGGGGGCGACGGTCTGCTCGAGCAGCGCCGCGAGGATGTCGTCCTTGGTGGCGAAGTGGTTGTACAGGGAGGCCTGCCGGACGCCGACCGCCTCGGCGACGAGCCGCGTCGAGGTCGACGCGAATCCGCGGGTGGTGAACAGTTCCGCTGCGGCGTCGAGGATCTCGGCGCGTGCGGTGGAACCGGGCCGGCGTGGCCGGTGCAGTCGAGGGCGTCCGGGGCGGGCATGGGTCACGCCGTCGACGATGGCACAGATCCGGCGACGACAGCGGAGCGGACACGTGGTGAGCAGACCGTCACACGGTGGAAACGTCGGTCACGAACTCGTTACGCCGCGGACATTCGGACAAGACGTGACCTCGCGAAAACTGTCACTCGACAGTTTTTCGACGGTCATCCGGCCGCCGCACCGCGCACAGAAACGGACACCGCCATGAGCCTGACGCTCACCCGGCCGGCTCCCGCTGCACCGACCGCCTCGCACCAGGACGCGGGCGACCTGGGCGAATTCGGCTACCAGCAGCAGCTGCACCGCAACCTCGGCAGGTTCGCCTCCTTCGCCGCCGGCTTCTCGTTCGTCTCCATCCTCACGACCATCTTCCAGCTGTTCGGCCTCGGCTTCGGCTTCGGCGGCCCCGCCTTCTTCTGGACGTGGGTGGTGGTATTCGCCGGCCAGTTCACGGTCGCCCTGAACTTCGCCGAACTCGCGGCGCGCTACCCGATCTCCGGGGCGATCTACCAGTGGTCCCGCCGGATGGGCGGCGAGGTGGTCGGCTGGTTCGCCGGCTGGTTCATGATCCTCGCGCAGATGGTGACCGCCGCTGCCGCCGCGATCGCCCTGCAGGTGGTCCTCCCGGCCGTCTGGAGTGGATTCCAGATCATCGGCGACGACCCGTCGCTGACCTCCTCGTCCGGCGCCGCCAACGCCGTCCTGCTCGGGTCGGTGCTGCTCGTGCTCACCACGATCATCAACAGCATCGGCGTGAACTGGATGTCGCGGATCAACAGCATCGGCGTCACCTGCGAGATCGTCGGTGTCGTCGCCGTGATCGGGATGTTCTTCACCCACGCCGTCCGCGGCCCGCAGGTCGTCCTCGACACCGGCGTACCCGGGGCGAGCCCCGGGTACGGCTGGGCCTGGATCGTCTCCGGGCTCATGGCCGCCTACGTCATGGTCGGCTTCGGCTCGGCCGGCGAACTCGCCGAGGAGACCCGCAACCCGCGGCGGGTCGCACCCCGCACCATCCGCCTCGCCCTGTCCGTCTCCGCGATCGGCGGCGGCCTGATGATTCTCGGCGCGCTCATGGCCGCCCCCAGCCTCACCGACGGCCGCCTCGCCGCCGAGGGCCTGCCGTACGTGCTCGGCGCGATCCTGTCCTCACCGTGGGGCACGCTGCTCCTCGTCGACGTGGCCATCGCCGTGTTCATCTGCACCCTCGCCATCCAGACCGCCGCGTCGCGCCTGATCTTCTCGATGGCCCGCGACGAGCGCCTGCCCGCGTCGAAGATCCTGTCGCACGTCAACGCCCGTACCGGTACTCCCATCGCGCCGGCCGTGCTGATCGGCATGGTGTGCATCGGCATCCTCGCGGTGAACATGGGCAACAGCGCGATCTTCGCCACCCTCTCGAGCGTCTGCATCGTGCTCATCTACCTCGCGTACCTGATGGTCACCGTGCCGCTGCTGCTGCGCCGGCTGCGCGGCGGCCCGTACGACGCCGCGGCGACCGACGCGGACGGCAATCCGCTGTTCTCGCTCGGCCGATGGGGTCTGCCCGTCAACGTCCTCGCCGTCGCGTACGGCCTGCTGATGGTGGTCAACCTGTCCTGGCCGCGCACCGAGATCTTCGACCCGGACGGCACCATGCCGCTGCTGCAGTGGGCCGCGCCGCTCACCGTCGCCGCCGTCGTCGCCCTGGGCGCCCTGTGCTTCCCGCGCCGCGCCGCGCACCCGAACCCCGTCACGATCGGAGCCCGAGCATGACCGACACCGCCACCACCCACGCCGCCAAGGCACACGCCCGAGCCCAGGCCGGCACCGTCACCGCCGGCATGCCCACCGTCCCCGCCTCGGCGCACCCGACCCCACCCGGCGGGCGCACCGCCGCCATGACCTGGGCCGAGACCGTGCCCGGCGGCCGCTACACCACCAAGGTCCTCGCCCGCGGCACCCGTCTGCGCCTGCGCGACCTCGACGGCGCCGCCTGTGCCCACCTGCTGCTGTTCCGTGCCGACGCCCCGCACGAGCGCCTCAACGTCGCCGACACCGTCAAGGTGCCGTGGCAGGCCTACCTCGGCGTCGGACATCCGCTGCTGTCGGACCAGGGCCGGGTGCTCGCCACCCTCGTCGCCGACACCTCCGGCCGGCACGACGCGCTGTGCGGCACCACCCACCTGGCCGGCAACACCGTGAAATACGGTGCGGGAGGCCTCCATTCGCACGCACCCGCAGGCCGGGAGCTGTTCACCGTCGCCGCCGCCAAGCACGACCTGACCCCCCGCGACCTGCCGCCCTCGTTGTCGTTCTTCCACGGCGTGCGCGTCGACGGCGACGGCGCCCTGACCAGCACCGGCACCGCCGGGGCCGGCGCCTGCGTCGAGCTGCTCATCCATCTGCCGGTCATCGCCCTGATCGCCAACACCGCCCACCCCCTCGACCCGGCACCACGCTTCTCCACCACCACCCTCGAGGTGCTCGCCTGGCACGCCCCGCGCGACCTCGAGGACCTGCCGAACACGGACCCCGAATACCGGCGCGCCGTCCTCAACACCGAGGACGCCTGGACCGCCGCCACCGGAACGGAGCACTGATCATGACCTCGACCCTCGACCTGCCCGCCCTCGTGCCCGGGACGGTGATCCGTGACGAGATCGCCGGTGCCCGCGGACCCTGGTCGGCCGTCGTCGCCGCCGGCGACGTGCTCACCGTCGTCGACCTGCACGGCAACCAGGCCGTCGACACCCTGATCTACGACGCGCACGACACCACCGTCCGCTACAGCGCGCCCGCCACGATCGCTGCCCAGCGGCACCTGTTCCTCACCACGGGATCCGTGCTGCGCGCCGGCGACGGCGAGGCCCTCATGACCCTCGTCGCCGACGAGGTCGGCAACCACGACACCGTCGGCGGTGCCTGCTCGCAGGAATCGAACACCCTGCGCTACGGCCACCACACCAAGCATCAGCACGCGTGCGTCGAGAACTTCCTCGTCGAAGGCGCCCGGTGGGGCCTGGGCAAACGCGACCTGGTCTCCAACATCAACTTCTTCATGAACGTGCCCGTCGACTCGGACGGCACCCTCGGCATCGTCGACGGCCTCTCCGCCCCCGGCAAACGCCTCGCCCTGCGCGCCGACCGGGACGTGCTCGTCCTCGTCTCCAACTGTCCCCAGATCAACAACCCGTGCAACGGTTTCGACCCCACCGAGGTGCGGATGATCGTGACCCGACCGGAGGCCCGACCGTCATGACCACCAAGATCACCGTCGACCGTCCCGGCATGCTCACCACGGTCCAGGACTACCCGGGTCGCACCGGCTACTGGCAGGTCGGGGTCCCGCCGTCCGGCCCGATGGACGACCTGTCGTTCCGCCTCGGCAACGCCGCACTCGGCAACGCCGAAGGCGCGCCCGGCCTCGAATCCGTCATGGCCGGACCGGCGCTGCGCTTCACCGACGCCACGCGGGTGTGCGTCACGGGCGCCCCGGCGACCGTGCGGGTGGACGGCACGGTGGTCCCGCAGTGGCGTCCCGTCACCGTCCCCGCCGGTGGCGTGCTCGACGTCGGTGCCCTCGTCGGCCCCGGGCTGCGCGTGTACGTACTCGTGCAGGGCGGCCTCGACATCCCCGAGTTCCTCGGCAGTGCAGCGACATTCACGCTCGGCCGGTTCGGTGGACACGAGGGGAGGACGCTCGCCGAGGGGGACGTGCTCGTCGTGGGGGAGTCGGCGACCGGGCCGGTGGCCCCGGTTCCCGCCGAGCACGTCCCGGCTATGACCACGCGCTGGGAGATCGCCGTCACCGAAGGGCCCCACGGCGCACCGGAGTTCTTCACTCGCACCGACATCGACACGATCTACGCCACCGAGTACGAGGTGCACTTCAACTCCGACCGCACCGGCGTGCGGCTGATCGGGCCGAAGCCGCGGTGGGCCCGGCCCGACGGCGGGGAGGCGGGGCTGCACCCGTCGAACATCCACGACAACGCCTACTCCGTCGGCGCCCTCGACTTCACCGGCGACACCCCCATCCTCCTCGGGCCCGACGGGCCGAGTCTGGGCGGATTCGTCTGCCCCGTCACCGTTGTCGCGGCCGACCGGTGGAAGCTGGGTCAGCTCGCCCCCGGGCACCGGGTGCGGTTCGTGCCGGTCCGCGCCGAGCACGCCGCGTCGCGGCGGGCGCTGGGCGTGGCCCGCCGAGCCGGGCTGGCACTGGTGGTCTCACCCGGTGGCGACGGCGACGACGGCGTACTCGCCCGCCGCGACGGCGACACGGCGGTCACCTATCGGCGCAGCGGCGACGACAACGTCCTCGTCGAGTACGGCGACATGACCCTCGACCTCGCGCTGCGGGCTCGGGTGCACGCGCTGCACCAGCGGCTCGACGCCGAACGCCCCGCGGGCCTGCTCGAGCTGACCCCCGGCATCCGGTCACTCCAGGTCAAGGTCGATCCCGACGTGCTCCCGGTGCCGACGCTGCTTGACCTGCTCGCCGAGGCGGAGGGGCAGCTCCCGGCGAGCGACGAGCTCGTGGTGCCGAGCCGGCGGGTGCGCCTGCCGCTGTCGTGGGACGACCCGGCCACCCGCGAGGCGATCCAGCGGTACATGCACGGAGTGCGGGCGGACGCGCCGTGGTGCCCGTGGAACATCGAGTTCATCCGCCGGATGAACGGCCTCGGGTCGGTGGACGACGTGTTCGACACCGTCTTCGCCGCCGACTACATGGTGCTCGGCCTCGGCGACGTGTACCTCGGGGCGCCCGTCGCGACGCCGCTCGACCCGCGGCACCGGCTGGTGACGACCAAGTACAACCCGGCGCGGACGTGGACGCCGGAGAACGCCGTCGGCATCGGTGGGGCGTACCTGTGCATCTACGGCATGGAAGGGCCCGGCGGCTACCAGTTCGTCGGCCGCACGACCCAGGTGTGGAACCACCGGCACCCGCAGCCGGCGGGCCCGTTCGAGGTGGGAACGCCCTGGCTGCTGCGCTTCTTCGACCGGATCTCCTGGTATCCCGTCGGGCCGGAGGAACTGCTGGACCTGCGCGCCGACCTCGCGGCCGGCCGGGGAGGGGGAGTCGAGATCGTCGACGGCACCTACTCGCTCGCCGAGCACGAGCGGTTCCTCGTCGACCACGCTGCGTCGATCGACGCCTTCCGGCAGGTGCAGTCGGTGGCGTTCGCCGCCGAACGTGCCCGCTGGGAAGCCGGTGGCGCATAGCACCGGTGTGTCCTTCGGGTTGCTGGAGCAGCCCGAAGGGCACACCGGCGGCGCAGCCGCCTACACGACGGCGTCGGCCTCGATCTCGATGAGCAGGCTCTTGTCGATGAGGCTCGAAACCTCGAGGATGGTGGACGCCGGGCGGATCTCGCCGAACACCTCGCCGTGCACGAGTGCGGCCTCCTCCCATCGCGACATGTCGGTGAGATACATGCGCGTGCGGATCACATCCCGCAGCGAGGCGCCCGCCTCGCCCAGCGCGGCCTCGATAGTCTCGAGCGCGGCGCGCGTCTGGTCGGCGAGAGTCTCGCCGGCGCCGGTGGTGCCGGACACGGCGATCTGGTTGCCGATGCGCACGGCGCGCGAGTAGCCGATCTTCGGCTCCCATTCGGAGCCGGACGAGATGTTCACACGGGTCATGGCACGGGATTCTGTCAGGCCGTCCCTGCGCGCCCGCGCTTGACTGCAATTAGCACGTATGTTCGACTGACTGCATGCGGTGGGCGGCACAGACTCTCGACGTCGACGACGGCGCGCTCCCGGGCCTCGAACGGGCCGGGCTCGTCCGCAGCGTCCGGACTCCCGACTTCGACGGCATCACCTTCCACGAAGTGCTGTGCAAGAGCGCGCTGAACAAGACGCCCGAGGCGTCCCAGCTACCGTTCCGCTTCACCGTCAACACCTTTCGCGGGTGTTCGCACGCCTGCCGGTACTGCTTCGCCCGGCCGACGCACGAGTACCTCGACCTCGATGCGGGCCGAGACTTCGACAGCCAGATCGTCGTCAAGACCAACGTCGCCGCGGTCCTGCGCCGCGAACTGGCCCGACGGTCGTGGAAGCGCGAACACGTCGCCCTCGGCACCAACACCGACCCCTACCAGCGGGCCGAGGGGCGCTACCGGCTCATGCCCGGCGTCATCCGGGCCCTCGCCGAATCCGGCACCCCGTTCTCCATCCTCACCAAGGGCACGTTGCTGCGCCGCGACCTGCCGTTGCTCACCCTGGCCGCCGGACAGGTCGACGTCGGGGTTGCGGTGTCGCTCGCGATCGGCGACCCCGAACTGCAACAGCAGATCGAGCCCGGCACGCCCACCCCGAAGGCGCGGCTGGACCTGATCCGCGCGATCAGCGACGCCGGCCTGCCCTGTCACGTCATGGTCGCGCCCGTCATCCCGTACCTCACCGACTCGAGCCGGCACCTCGACGACCTGCTCGGCGCGATCTCCGCCGCCGGGGCCACCGGCGTGACGGTGTTGCCGATGCACCTGCGCGGCTCCACCCGTGGCTGGTTCCTGTCGTGGCTGGGCCAGGAACATCCGGCTCTGATCCGGCGGTATCGGCGGATCTACGGCCGCGGCGCGTACGTCTCGCCGGAGTACGCGACGTGGCTGAAGGACCGAGTCGATCCGCTGGTGGCCCGCTACGGCCTCGGCCCGCGTGCCACCGAGCACCGGCGCCCGGTCGCGGTGTCGCCGCGACCGGGCGCAGAATCGGCGGATCCCACGTTGTTCTGAATCAGGTGGTTTCCGGGACGCGGTCGGCGACCTCGGCGTTCGTCTCCGCCGACGGAGCGGGACGGCGGCGCTGCCGGTAGATCCCGACCCCGATGACGACGGCAGCGAGGGCCGAGGACGTCAGCATCTGACTGCGGGTGCTCTCCAGCGCGACCATGCCGACGCACAGCGCGACGATCGCGGCAATGGTGACCCAGGTGAGATAAGGGAACAGCCACATCTTCGGCGACAGCTCCCGGCCCTGGGCCTCGAGGGACCGCCGCATACGCAGCTGCGATGCCGCGATGACCAGCCACACGAACAGGGCAATTGCGCCGGAGGAATTGACCAGGAACAGGAACACCGTCTCGGGGTAGAGGTAGTTCAAGCCCACGGTGAGGAATCCGACCACGGTGGAGACGAGAACCGCGTTGCGCGGCACACCGGACCGCCCGATGGTGGCCAGTGACGGCGGGGCGTCACCGCGGCGCGACAGGGAGAAGATCATCCGGCTGGCGGTGTACAGGCCCGAATTGAGGCACGAGAGCACCGACGTCAGCACGATGACGTCCATGATGGTCGCGGCCGCCGGGATGCCGTAGGAATCGATGACCGCCACATACGGGCTCAGTGCCACCGAGGCGTCGTCCCACGGCAGCAGGGTGACGACGACGGCGATCGAGCCGATGTAGAAGATCAGGATTCGCCACACGACCGACCGCACCGCCTTGCGCACCGCCTCGGCGGGGTTGGCGGACTCGCCGGCGGCGATGGTCGCGATCTCGGCTCCGAAGAACGAGAACACCACGACGAGGACGCCCGCGAGCACGGCACCCGTCCCGTTGGGGAAGAAGCCGCCGTGACCGGTCAGATTGCTCATTCCCGGCGCCTCGACGCCGGGCAGCAGGCCGCAGATCGCGAGGACGCCGAGCACCAGGAATGCGACGATCGCCGTCACCTTGATCGCGGCGAACCAGAACTCGAACTCGCCGAACGACTTCACCGACGCGATGTTGGTCAGCGTCAGCACGACCATCAGCGCCAGCGCCCACGTCCACTGAGGCACGCCGGGCATCCAGCGGTTCATGATGACCGCGCCGGCGGTCGCCTCGATGCCCAGCACGATGATCCAGAACCAGGCATAGAGCCATCCGATGGAGAAGCCGGCCCAGCGCCCGATGGCCCGGTCGGCGTACGCCGAGAACGACCCCGTCTGCGGATTCGCCGCCGCCATCTCGCCGAGCATGCGCATCACGAGCACGACGACGACTCCGGCGAGCGCGTAGGCGACCAGCACTCCCGGACCGGTCTCCCGGATCGCAGCGCCCGAGCCGACGAACAACCCTGCACCGATGACCCCCGCGATCGCGATCATCGACAGGTGCCGCTTCTGGAGCGTGTGCCTCAGTTCGGGCTCGGCACGGTTCGACATGGAAACCCCTTCACAACCAGGTTCGGTATCGAGTGTGATGTACCTCTCGACTGCCTGAGTCTGAGGTTCCCCGTCCGGCGTCGTAATAGACACATCGGCGAGCGAAAGGTTCCCAGCTTCGACGAAACGGCAGATGTACGCCGACGGCCTGGGGTTTTCCGGCGGGCCGACCGGCCGCGGACGGGCCGACTTAACGGGAAGTTAACGGACGCCGTCCGGACAAATTCGGCATCTCGGCCGCCGGCAGGGCGCGGGCACCGGACCCGGCGGACCGGTGCGCGGCTATGTCGGCTCGACTCGCTCCCGCGCCAGGATCCACCGGTTGATTCCGCCCTGCCTGCGGTACGACAGCTCGTCCAGCGCCGCCATGGCGATCGCCAACCCGCGTCCCCGCTCGGCCAGCGCATCCGGCAGTTCGACCGTCCCCAGATCCACCCGGGCCGGCCGCCCCTCGTCGGTGAACTCGGCCTCGAGCCGCTCGGGCAGCGCACGCAGTCGCAGGCTCATCGGCACGGGCTGCCCGAGGGCGGCGTGCTCGATGATGTTCGCTGCGATCTCCGCGACGGCGATCTCGAAGGGGAAGCGATCCGCGTCCTCCACCCGGCCCGCGGACATCATCTCCTCGATCAGCGCGTGCACGTCGGTGAGCGTGTCGGCGCCCGTGACGGTCGTCAGGGTCCACGTTCGGGCGCCGGCATCAGTCGCCATCGAACGCATCCTCCGCGGAGTCGTACGCGCGTAGCACGCGATCGAGGCTCGTCAACGACAGCACGCTGCGCACCTGCGCGGTGGGGGCGGCCAACCGCAGATCCCCGCCCGCCTGCCGGGCGGCCTTGAGTCCCGACACGAGGGCGCCCAGGCCCGACGAATCGACGAACTCCGTCGCAGCCAGGTCGACGACGAGGCGGGCGGACCCACCGTCGACGAGGCCGTGCAGCTGCTCACGCAACCGTGGGGCCGCGACCATGTTCAGCCGGCCCTCGGGCCGGATCACCACGACATCGGCGGCGAGGGTGCGGGTTGCGAACTGGGTCATCGATTTCCTCCCGTATCGGGTCCGCGGTAGCGGACCGCCGGTATCACCACACTCAGGATCGCCAGGTCGAACAGCACCCAGAACAGGTTCACGCCCACCCCCAGCACCGAACTCGCGCCCAGATACAGCCGCACCACGCCCACAGCCGACGCGGCCACCAACAGGACCATGGCCGCGAGCTGGTACCGCACCGCGCCCCAGGGGAGTGTGCCGCGGCCCTGCCGCGTCTTCGGGGTCACCGCGAAGTCGAGCGGCTTGTGCAGATACACGTTCCGAAAAGCGGTCCAGCACGCCTTGATCCACACCGGGAACAGCGCCAGGCTGTACTGCTGCCCCCGCCAGGTCGGGGTGCCACGACTGACGACGAAGAACAGCAACTGGTTCAACAGCAGGAACGGGACGAGCCGCCCGAAGAAGTCCCAGCTGTAGGCCTGCACGGGGAGGATGCCGAAGATCAGATAGATCACCGGCGCGGCGATGTAGGCGAGGGCTGCGAAACCCGCGAGGTAACTCCACATCGTCGCCCAGTACATCAGCCGCTGGGGGATCGTCAGTCCTCGCTGCAGCAGCGGATTCTCGCGCAGCATCACCTGAATCGTCCCCTGCGCCCAGCGCAGCCGCTGAGTGAGCATCGTGCCGACGTCCTCGGGGGCGAGGCCGTGGGCGAGCACCTCGTGGTGATACGCCGATTTCCAGCCCATGCCGTGCAGGCGCATCGACGTCGCCATGTCCTCGGTCACCGAGATCGTCGCCAGCGCCAGTGTCGGCTCCGCCTCCTCGTCACGGTCGACGTCCACGGCCCGGACCATCGCCCGGATCGACTCGAGAGCGCCGAGCGGTGACCAGTCCCGGTCGGCGAGACGCGCGAGCGACGTCTCGTCGAGCAGCACCCCGTCCCCGCCCTCCACCGTCGTACCGAGCGCGGCGATCGCGTCGAGGTCGGCGCGGATCGACCCGACGTCCGCCTCGACCACCGCCCGCGCGGCAGCGTCGACGGTCTGCTGAAAGCGGTAGGTCACCTCTGCGAGGGGCCGGCCGTCGCGGACGGACGCCCTCGCCGTGCGCACGGCCTCGCGCACCGAATCGAGAGCCGCGACAACGTCCTTCCGGTCGGGGTCGACCTCGGCGCGGGTCCGGTCCAGCACTCTGCCCGCTGTGCGCAGGGCGCGCACCACGCCCTCCTCGACGGCCCGCACGTATCCGCTGATGCCGAGCTGCATCAGCGCTTCGCGGCGCAGGACGGCGTTCGAACCGCAGAAGAACGCGGCGTTCCAGCCGTCCTTGCCCTGCTGGATCGGACCGTAGAACAGCGGCGCCTGGCTCCCCAACGGATCGGCGTCCGGCACGTTGACGAAGTACTGCGGGGTCTGCACCAGGGCCATCCGCTCGTCCTCGAAGTAGCCGAGGGTGCGGTGCAGGATCTCCGGGTCGGGCACCTGGTCGGCGTCGAGGACGAGGATGAACTCGCCGTGCGTGTGCAGCAGGGCGTTGTTGAGGTTGCCTGCCTTGGCGTGGCGCGGCTTGTTCGTCCAACTCGCCGCGCGCGTCATGTACCGCACGCCCAGTTCCGCGGCGGCCCTTTCCAGTTCGGGGCGCTCCCCGTCGTCGAGAATCCACGTCTCGTGCGGGTACCGGATGCGCGCCGCCGCCTCCGCCGTCGCGAGCACCAGCTCGACGGGCTCGTTGTAGGTGGTGACGAAGACGTCGACGGTGCGCCCCTCGGGCGGCGGCGGGGGAGCGGCGCGCCGCCGCCACCGCCACATCGTCAGACCGAACAGCATCGAGTCGATCAGGCTGTACGTCTCGGCGACGACGAGCGGCACCGCGATCCACCAGGCCGACCAGTTGACGGAGAACAGCCAGCGCCACACCACGTAGTTCACCCCGAGCAGCACCGAGACGGCGATCAGGATCCGCAGGCCCGCCGAGGGGTAGCGATCCGCCGCGGCCGCACTCACGCGTCCTCGCAGCGACGCACGGCGACGACGGTGACGTCGTCCATCGGTGGACGGCCTCCGGCCAGTGCCCGCGCCGCCTCGATCAGATCGTGCGGCGTCGCATGCCCGGCGACGAACCGGTACAGGGCTTGCCGGTCGCTGTGCTCGTCGAGCAGATCGAGCAGCCCGTCCGAGCAGATCACCAGCGTGTCGCCCGGTTCGAGGTGCGTGCACTGCGCCTGCCACGTCGACTCGCGGAGCACCCCGACGGGCAGCCCGGTGCCGGCCAGCGGCGCCACGGAACCGTCCACGCGGCGGATCGCGGCCAGCCCGTGCCCGGCATCGACGTAGTCCACCGAGCCGGTGGCGAACTCGACGGCGGCATGGAACACGGTGACGAACGTGCCGGTGTGTTCGCAGTCGTCGGCGAGGTTCTCGGCGGCGGCGGTCAGCGCGGCGCCCGTATCCAGCACGCTGCACGTCGCGGCGTGACTGAACCGTTCCATCACCCGGGACGCGCCGCGGAACGTGGAGCGCACCGCCGAGGACAGGATGGCAGCGCCGAGGCCCTTGCCCATCACATCGGCGACGGTGACGACCAGTCCGCCGCGCAGCGGATAGTGGTCGTAGAAGTCGCCGCCGACGACGAACGCCGGAATGCACACCGCCCGCACCTCGTAGCCGGGCAGGCCGGTCAGGGGCCGCGGCAACAGCTGGGCCTGCATCGCGGCGGCACGGTCGAGTTCGTCGGCGCGCTGCAGTTCCCGCTGCGCCCATTCGGCGAGTTCGGCGAAGGCGACGAGCTGGTCGGGGTCGAGGGTCCGTGGCTCGGTGTCGTAGATGCAGAACGTGCCGACCGGATGACCCGCGGGACCGTACAGCGGGTAGCCCGCGTAGAAACGGACACCGTCGTCGCCGCCGACACCGGGAAGTCCGGCGAACAGGGGGTCCGCGGAGGCGTCCTCCACGATCAGCGTCGGATCGTCGGGGTGGTGGTAGGTGCGGACGATCGTGGTCTTGCAGATGCTCTCCTCGCGCGGCACCTGCACGAGGTCGAGCCCTTGAAGGGACTTGAACCAGAGCCGGTCCCGGTCGAGCAGCGCCACGCTCGCCATGGGCACCCCGAACACGTGCCGGGCCATGCGGGTGATCTGCTCGAACCGGTCTTCGCGGGGGGTGTCGAGGACCTCGAGTCGTTCGAGGTCGCGCACGCGCTCGTCCTCGAGGTCGTCGGGGAGCTGCGAGGTGTCGGTCGTCATGTCAGCGCTGCCCCCGTTGCAGGGCTTCCGCCAGCGCGGCAGCCGATTCCGGGGTGCTCGCCAGCCGCCAGTCGGTTTCCTTGTCGTGATCGAACCAGACGAACGCCGCGACGTCCGTGCGGTCGTCGAGGAACGCGACGAGATCGGCGACCCAGTCCGGCTTCGACCCGCCGACGTCGGTGCTACCCACCTCGGTGACCACGATCGGCTTGTCCGGCGCGATCCGGCCGAGCTCGTCGAGTGTGTTCTCGAACAGCCCCTGCGGCGACGTCCACCGACTCCACGACTGCGTCGTTCCCCAGTTGTAGCCGTCGACGCCCACGACGTCGACATACTCGGGCCCCGGGTACAGATCCGCGATCCGGCTGCTGCCCTCGAACGAGACGTTCGGCGCCCACACCCATTTCACGTTGGCTACCCCCTTCGACGTGAACAACCGGTGCACGTGCCGCCACGCGGCGACGTAGTCGTGCGGTGGTGTCCCCCCGGCCGGACTCCACGGATACCAGTTCCCGTTCGGCTCGTGCGCGAAACGCAGGTAGACGGTCGAACCCCATGCGGCGAGCTCGTCCGCCCAGCGGTAGAGGTAGTCGTCGTGCACGCCCTCGGCGATCGACGTCATCGTGAATTCGGTGCTTTCGTACCGTCCGTCGCCGAGCCAGCGCCAGGGCTCCCACGTGACGATCGGGTCGGCACCGAGCCGCCGGACCGCCGAGAGCCCGGCGATCGGTGGCGGCGAGGCGAAGTCGGAGAACGACAGCACCACGGTCGGGGGAGTGCCTGCGAGGCCGGCGACCCGTTCGAACTCGTCGACGGCGGTCGGGCCACCGGGTGTGCTCACGCCGAATCGCAGGCACGCGCCGACCGGCTCGTGCAGCGGTGTGACCACCACGTCGCAGTCGACGGTCGGCACACATCCCACGGCCGTCGACACCGCGACGGCGAGACCCGCCGCGACCGCCGCTGGCCGCGCATGTCCGTTTCCCACCGTTCCACCCTCGCATCCCGGACGAACCGCCGCCGGGTTTGCGGCAGTTCGCCCGGGACGGAGGCGTCGATGCCGGAGTCCCCGATCCGGGCAGCCACGTGCCGTGCCGGGTGCAACACGATGCAACGCTGGCCGCACCCCCCTCCGGTGCGGTGTGCTCTGAATCACAAGCCGTTCAGGACGAGGAGCATGCAATGACCGACACATTGACCCCACCCGACGCCGCGCTCGCCGGACCGCAGGAGCGGGTCGACGCGTGGCTGGCCGACTTCGAGGCCGCCCTGGCCGCGCGGGACGTCGAGGCCGCCGCGGGCATGTTCGCCACCGACAGTTTCTGGCGTGACCTGGTCGCCTTCACCTGGAACCTCAAGACCGTCGAGGGTCGGGAGGGCGTCACCGACATGCTCCGCGCCCGCCTGCACGACGCCGACCCCAGTGGATTCCGCACCACCGAGCCGCCGACCGAGGACGGCGGGGTCGTCAGCGCCTGGATCGCGTTCGAGACCGCGGTCGGCCGCGGCGTCGGGCATCTGCGGCTGAAGGACGAGGGCGCCTGGACCCTGCTCACCACGATGCAGGAGCTCAAGGAACACGAGGAGAGCAAGGGTGTCCGTCGGCCCAAGGGTGTGCAGCACGGTGCGGACCGCAACCGCGTCACCTGGTCCGAGAAGCGTGAGGCGGAGGAGCGCGAACTCGGCTACACCACTCAGCCGTACGTCGTGATCGTCGGCGGCGGGCAGGGCGGCATCGCTCTCGGCGCCCGCCTGCGCCAGCTCGGCGTGCCCGCGCTCGTGCTCGACAAGCACGACCGGCCCGGCGACCAGTGGCGTGGCCGCTACAAGTCGCTGTGCCTGCACGATCCCGTCTGGTACGACCACCTGCCGTACATGCCGTTCCCCGAGAACTGGCCGGTGTTCGCGCCGAAGGACAAGATCGGTGACTGGCTCGAGATGTACACCAAGGTCATGGAGGTGCCGTACTGGTCCAAGACCACATGCACCTCGGCGTCCTACGACGAGGCGACCGGCGAGTGGACGGTGAACGTGGTCCGCGACGGCGAACCCGTCGTGCTGAAGCCGAAGCAGCTGGTGCTCGCGACCGGCATGTCCGGCAAGCCCAACATTCCCACCTTCCCCGGCATGGACAGGTTCCGCGGCGACCAGCACCACTCCAGTCAGCACCCCGGGCCGGACGCCTACGCGGGCAAGAAGGCCGTCGTGATCGGCGCGAACAACTCCGCCCACGACATCTGCGCCGCCTTGTGGGAGGTCGGCGCCGACGTGACGATGGTGCAGCGCTCGTCGACCCACATCGTCAAGTCCGACTCCCTCATGGACCTCGGTCTCGGTGACCTGTACTCCGAGCGGGCCCTGGCCGCGGGGATGACGACGGCCAAGGCCGACCTGACGTTCGCGTCACTGCCGTACCGGATCATGCACGAGTTCCAGATCCCCATCTACAACGCGATCCGCGAACGTGACGCCGACTTCTACGCCCGCCTCGAGAAGGCCGGCTTCATGCTCGACTTCGGTGACGACGGCTCCGGGCTCTTCATGAAGTACCTGCGCCGCGGATCCGGCTACTACATCGACGTCGGAGCCGCCGAACTCGTCGCCGACGGCGAGATCAAGCTCGCCCACGGCGGCGTCCGCGAGCTCACCGAGAACAGCGTGATCCTCGAGGACGGCACCGAGCTCGAGGCGGATCTGGTGGTCTACGCCACCGGCTACGGTTCGATGAACGGCTGGGCGGCGGACCTGATCGGCCAGGACGTCGCGGACAAGGTCGGCAAGTGCTGGGGACTCGGTTCCGACACCACCAAGGACCCCGGCCCGTGGGAGGGCGAGCAGCGCAACATGTGGAAGCCCACCCAGCAGGAGGGGCTGTGGTTCCACGGCGGCAACCTGCACCAGTCGCGGCACTACTCGCTGTACCTGGCGCTGCAGCTCAAGGCCCGGCACGAGGGGATCCCGACGCCGGTGTACGGGCTGCAGGAGGTTCACCACCTGAGCTGATCCGGGGCACTGTCGAGCCGCCGGCGTCCACGAGACGTCGGCGGCTCGCCGTCTCTGTCGTGCCGTGTCGGGTCTCGCGCCTCAGGCGTAGTGCCGTAGGACGAACTCCGTCAGTCCCTTGCGGATCGTCTTGATCGCGTGCTTCTGCCCCTGCTTGAGCATGAAGCCCGGTACCGGGATCTTCGGATCGGTGGACATCGTCACCCGCACACGTGTCCCACTCTCGGTGCGTGTCAGGCGGTACTCGCCGTCCTGGGAGTGCTGCATCTCGCTCTCGAGCAGCGTCCACGAGGTGGACTCCTCGGTCCACTCGTGCTCGATCACCTGGGTGTCCGAGATGCCGAACAAGGCGAGTGTCATGCGTACCACGCGAGGCCGGCCGTCGTCGTGCCAGGATTCGACCCGGACGTCCTTGTGGGAGGACGACCACTCCGGGATGCGCTCGATGTCGGTCAACGCGCGCATCACCTGCTCGGGCGTCGCCTCGATCTCGAACTCGTCTGACACCGATGCGGCCATGTTTCTTCCACTCCTTCGTCGACTTCCGTGCCGGGAATCGGGATACCCGCGTCGCAAATCCCCGACACGTGCTCGACGAACCAGCCTCCCGGATCGCTCCCGATGGTGACATAGATCATAATTGGGCCGTACTCTGGTCCAATGAGGCACGTGACCACCGGACCCCGGGACCTGCAGGTCGCCGTGGGCGACACCATCGAACTGCACCTGCAGGAGAACACCTCCCGCGATTACACCTGGTGCCCGACCCACATCGGCAAGGGCCTGCTGCTCAGCGACGTGCGATTCGTGCCGTCCCGGAACCCGTTGCCGGGAGCCGGCAGCGAACGCATCCTCTATCTGCGCGCCAAGCGGGCCGGGACCTGGCCGGTGTCGCTGCAGTTGCAGCGTGCCGAGCACGTGCCGGCCGACGAGCGACGCATGACGGTCACTGTGACCTGACCGGACCTGTCGCGGCGACGCCGGATGCGCCGGGCTCGGCCGCGTGCCGGTATCGCGCCAGATGGCGGCAGGCCCACCGGTGCACGGCCGGGTGGTCACCGGTCGCGGTCAGTCGCACGAGTGTCCGGGTCCGATCGAGTAGCTGTGCGTGCAACACCCGTTCGAGCGCCGCCACCTGCCGGGCGTCGCCGCCCGACGCGATCCGCGAGACGCACCGGCTCAGCCTCGTGGCCCGCGCCGACGGCCGGCCCGGCGCGGCGCCGCATTCCCGTAGCGCATGCTCGAGCGCGGCCCGATAGCCGCGCGAGTGCTCGAGATCGTCCGCGATCTCTTGCAGCGTCACCGGGTCGGACGTGCGCGACCGGCGCGCCTCGAGAATCTCGGTCCGGGTTCGCGTCAGCTGCAGTACCGCCTCGAGGTGGGCGGTCGACGTGCTCACATGCATGGTTCTTCCTCGTTCGACCGGAATGCCACGGTCGAGTACACCTCCGCCGTCTTAGCGGTCACTTAGCGCCGATGCGCCACTCTCCGAGCATCACCCGTCCTTTCGGGGGTCTACGCTGGAAGCCGTCCGGTCGCACAGGAGGCGAACGACATGACAGGCCGCATCGTGCACTTCGAGTTGCCCTACGACGACGGTGACCGCGCCCGGTCCTTCTACCGCGACGCGTTCGGCTGGTCCCTCTCGGACGTTCCAGGCATGGACTACACCCTCGTCACCACCGGTCCCGTCGACCAGACCGGCACCTCCACCGAACCCGGGTACATCAACGGTGGCATGTTCCGGCGCCACGAGTTGAAGAGTCCCGTCGTGACCGTCGACGTCACGGACATCGACGCCGCCCTGCAGAAGATCGAGTCGCTCGGCGGAAAGACGATTTCGGCCCGAATGCCCGTCGGCGACATGGGATTCACGGCGTACTTCTCCGACCCCGAGGGGAACGTGATCGGGTTGTGGGAGTCGAGGCACGACTCGTAGCAGCCCCGCCGGGGCTTTCGACACCGATCGTGACTGCACCCTGCGAGGAGGGCCGGCGCGTGATCGACGCCGCCCGGACGCCGGACGCACAGCGGTTCACGGTGACCCGCGCCTGGCCAGGATCACGGACGCGGTCGTAGCGACCACCCGGTCGTGGTGGTCGGTCAAGGCGACGAGGACCTCCCGCGCCGCAGGGCCGGGAATCTCGGCGAGGGCCTGCGTGACACGCAGTCGTGCAGGTGCGTCGAGCGTGCCGTCGAGTACCTCCTGCACGGCTCGGACGACGTCGACCGTGGACACCGGCGCGGCGGCCAGCATGCCCAGAACCTCGGCGGCTTCGACGTCGGCCCGGCCCTCGACGACCATCTCCAGCAGAATCGGCACGGCCTCCCCGGCACCCCGGGAGCCGAGCGCCACGGCCGCGCGGTCGCGCACGGTGGCGTCGCTGTCGTCGAGGGCCTTCGTCAGCAGGGCGGTCGCGTCCGGGAGGTGCATCTCCGCGACAGCGACGATCGCCCGCCGCCGGACCTCGACGTCCGGCGAGTCCAAACCGGCAGCCAACTCCGCCAGCCCCGCAGCCCCGGCCCTCGCCAACGACCAGCGCAGCGCCCCGGCGACGTAGGGGTCGTCCTCCGCGAGTGTTGCCTCGGCCAGGGCCTCGACGGGCAGCGCCGCGTTCTCGTGCTGCGACAGGACGGCCTGCTGACGGTGGGACCCGGACTCCGATTCGAACGCGTGCAGCAGTGTGACGATGCGCAGGACGTCCTCCCACGCCTCCGGCGCGGCCGAATCGACCCGCTCGAGTCGCGCAAGCAGTTCGGTCTCGGCGGCGATCCGCGCCCGGGTGTGCCGGATCAGGTCGTGCACCAACTGGGCCGGGGCGAAGTCGAGATCGTCCAGCGCGCGTTTGGTTTCGTGCAGGGACAGGCCCAGACTCCTGAGACTCTCCACATGGAAGAGGCGACGGATGTCGTCGGTGGTGTACTCGCGGTAGCCGCCGGATGTGCGGCCC
This sequence comes from Rhodococcus indonesiensis, assembly GCF_047782815.1. NCBI lineage: Bacteria > Bacillati > Actinomycetota > Actinomycetes > Mycobacteriales > Nocardiaceae > Rhodococcus > Rhodococcus indonesiensis. Next base: position 2,510,378 of record NZ_CP180630.1, read on the forward strand.
GTCGGCGTCACCAGACCCAAGGTGTCGTAGTGACGCAGCATGCGGGTGCTGACACCGGAACGTCGCGAGACCTCACCGATCAACATCACATCACTTCCCGGTCCGGTGCGGTGGCGGCGACACGTTTCGCCAGCTCCAGCGACAGTGTGAACCCGCTGTCGGGATCGAGGCGGAGCCGTTCGGTGGCTTCGGCGTGCGCCCGGACGCCGGGGTCGGAACTCGCCATGGCAGCCTCCAGGACCGGCACGGCAGCCTCGTCGAGAGCTGCCAACGCGCGACTGAGGCTGAGCTGCAGGTCGTGGTCGCCTCGTCCGAGTGCGATCCCCAGACCCGCGGCGAGCCGGCCCTCGTTACCGGCCGGCACGAGCGCGACAGCCGCTCGCCAGGCACTGCGAGCGACGTCGTCGTCCCCGTCGTGCAGCATCGTCGACACCGCAGGCCAGGCGCCCGGGTCGCCGATCTTGGACAGTGTGTGCAGGGCCTGACTGCGGGCCTGCGTGGTGCCGGACCCGAGTTCCTCGAGCAGTCTCGGCACGGTGACGTCGGCCGGGAGCCGGCACAGTGCCCACGTCAGCATGTCGCGGACGAAGAAGTCCGGTTCGACGGCGCACCGGCCGACGAGGATGGTCGTGAGCCGCTCGTCGGCGACGGTGCCGGCCTCGAGCGCCGCCCGTAGCCGGGTCGCCGGATCGTCACCGGCGAGGGCATCGATAAGGCGAGCATCCGGCTCACCGTGGCTGGGTGCATTCATGGGAAACACCTCCTTCGCCGACCATTCGAGCGCTTGTCACAGTGTGAAGGTCAAGACGCGTGCTCGCCGGGGAGCATCGCCCTCGGCCGCATCCGTCGTGCGTGGGGAGCACTGTGCGTGGGGTGCACTGTGCGTGGGGCCGTCCGGCCCCGGTCACGGCTCGTTCACGCGGCGTGCCAGGTGGCGGTACCCGACTGCAGGGTGATGCTTGCCCCGTCGATAGTGACCGTGGCCGTGACGGTGCCTGCTCCGGTCTGTGCCGGCAGCAGGTCGGTGAAGGCCTCGACGGTGCCGGAGGCGCCGGTCGTCTCGTTGCGCCAGTGCACCGTGCACGGGCAGTAGTCGAAGTCCATGGTCCACCCACGCAGCGGCGGAGTGCTCGGGTCGGTGCGCACGTACACAACCGCGTCGATGAAGGGAGTGATGTTGCCGGCCGAGCCGGTGTTGTCGGTGAAGATGCCCGGAATATCGTGCAGACCGACGGTGGGGGTGAACGTTGCCGCTGATGCGGTCGGGGCGGTGAGCACCGTCAGCCCGGTCGCGGCGGCGATCGTCACGGCGACGGCGGCAAGGCGGCGCAGCGACGTGCGCAGCGGAGGTCGTGTCAGCATCGTGAGGTCCTGTCTTCGGGGTGAGTATCTGCATGCCGGGCAGGTACAGCTTCGGATGGGCTGGACGGGCGCTCGAGACCGGGCGGGGTGTTGTCGCATCGCCACTTCGCCGTGGGTCCTGGTCAGTCGACGCTGCCGGTAGCGATCGGGTTGTACGCCCATACCTCGCGAACGTGCTGCCCCGGGGCGGGAAGCGGACTCAGTCGGATCAGCGGGTTCGTCTGCCCGCCCGGGATGTACTGGATGCAATTGGCGGTCTGCCCGTGAAAGGACTGGCATTCGATCCGGAGTCCGGTGCCGTACGGGCTGAGGATCAGTGCTTTGTGCGCGTTCTCGCCGAACGCGCCGGGATCGAACGGGGTGACGAAGAACCCGGTCGCGTCGTAGGGTGGAGCGCCGTCCCGTGCGAAAGCGATCGCAGGTGCAATCACCATGGTGGCGGCCACGGCCGCGGTTGGTGCCGCCAGTATGCGTCCGATCACGGCAGAGATCCCTTCGTCCGGCATCGGTCCCACTCGTTTCATGATCGAGAAGGGTCGGTCCGGCGTTACGTGGGTCCGGTGAGGACGGCACCGCGCTGGAAGTCCTTGTGACACAACGCTCGCGGTATACGAGGTGCCGGCCTGCCGGATTCGAGGATCGGTGCCCTGAAGCGTTGTCGCAGTGCTGAGGGGCGAGCTGACCGGTGAGACGGAGCGCGACAGTCACGCCACGTCGACATTGCTCTCACTCGCCGTATGCGCCCAGCGGCCGGTATCGGTGGCCCTCCGGTATTCGATGAAGCAGATCGGGTAATTCGTACATTCCGGGAAGGGTGTTTCATGCTGCGCAAGCTCCTCGTTGTCACCGCGGTGACTGCCGCATTCGGAATCGGTTCGGCGGGTACCGCTGCCGCAGACGGCGTCCTGCCCCCTCCCGATCGCGCCCTGATGTGCAAGTGGGATCGCTTCTCGCCGGATTGCATCGCGTTGTGGTTGGCGGGCGTGGCCACCGGTTCGGTCGAGTCCGGCTCTGCCCGGGACTGACCTGCCCCGGGTTGGGCGCCACATCCCGGCATGGAGCTGACGGTCCGTTTCCGGGCCATCGGCTCCGGGATCGAAAGACCGCCATGGACTGTGTCGTCGGATTCTGACGGGACTGTGCGAATTCGACGACCGGGCAGTTCGTTCGTAGTGGCGCCACCGGGCCCGGTAGGTGGCCGCAGCAGTCCCGGCCAGTGTCCGCCTGCGCAGTAGGTACTTCGGTCGTGCGGAAAACAGCCGGCCTGCAGGGACGGTCCGAGCGTCCCGATCCTCGCGGCAATTCCTGTTCAATGGGCGCTATGGCCGGTCATCTGTTCGTGATCCGCGGAGATCTCACGCACTTGAAATGCAACGCGGTGCTCGTACCGTGTGATTCGAACTGGGAAGTGATCTGGGAGCATTGGTCGGCGCTGCTTCCTGAGGATCAATTCGAGCCCTCCTATTGGGGCCGGCGGTGGAAGGGCCGAGCCCGAGGCCGGACCGCCGACGTCTGGACACTCGATGAGCGCAGGATCTGTCTTGTCGTCACGGCGGACGGACGAGACGACGCGGACTGGGTGGCCGCAGGCGTCACCGAAGCCGTCGAGCGGTTGGCGACCGACCGGCGACTCGTCGCGGGCCGCGTCAAACCGCTGATCGCGCTTCCGCTGGTCGGCACGGGCGCAGGCGGTTTCGAGTATCGCCGTGGCGCCCTGATCCGTGCACTGCTTCCTGCCCTACGCAAAGTGGCTCATCGGGCCGATGTGGACGTGGCCTTGGTGCTGTGGGACGACCGCGATCATGTCGCCATCCAGGGCCAGAGATCCGGCACGGACTGGGAGGGCTTCGCTACCGATGAACTCCGGGTTGCGGATGAACTCGGAGCGCGAGCGGCCCGTCAGGAACTGTCCCTGTTCCTCGGCTCCGGTGTCAATGTTCCGTTGGGCCTACCCGATTGGAAGGGACTGCTCGAAGAGATTGCCGGCGAAGAACTCTCGTACTACACGCCGGAGAAGGCACCGGCCATTGCCCAAGAGATCGAAGGGAGAATCGGCCGAGGCCCCTTGGAGGCCGAAATCATGAGAAGGGTGGCCGTTTCCGCGTGCGCGCCGGCGCACCTCCTGCTTGCCGGCCTCTCGGTCCGGCAGAATGTGACCACCAACTACGACGCAGCGTACGAACTGGCCTTCGGCGGAAGCATCGGGTCGGCCGGCTATCGAGTCATGACCCGTCAGATCGCCGATCAGCCCGTCCCATGGCTGTTGAAGCTCCACGGCGACGTGCGACGCCCATCGTCGATCGTCGTGACCGAGAACGACTATCGGAGACTGGAGACCCACCACAGCGCCACACTCGCAGTGGTGGAGTCCCTGTTGATGACGAGTCACCTGGTTTTCGTCGGCTACAGCCTGGCGGATCAGGATTTTGCCGACGCAGTGGATCGCGTGCGCCGGGTCCGGTCCCTGGCTGGAGCGGGCGGCGAGCGCACTCTGGCCACGGTGCTCGCCCTTCATCCCGATTCCGTCTCCACTGACCAGGGATTCACCACGGTCCCGATGTCGTCTACGGGCGGCGCCCGAGATGCCGCCCGCCGGCTCGAGGTCTTCCTCGACCGGATGTCGTGGGCGGCCGCTCGACACAGCAGTCGGTCGGATGCGTACCTGCTCGATCCCGACTACGCCGATCTGTTCGAGGACGACCACCCGTCCGTACGTTTGCGTGAGGTGCTCGAGTCGCTCGTCGCGCTGCCGGCGAACGACCCCGCTCGAAGGTCCAGCGGTTGGAAAAGAGTCGAAGAGATGCTGACGGACTTGGGAGGACGGCCTCGGGTCGCCGAACAGCGGTGAGGACCGCTCGCCTGTTCGACACATCGGTACGGCCACATTGGCTGGGCACTCAGCGCGTGGTCGACGCCTCAGGTTCGCCAATCATCTCCGCGGACCTCTCACCCTCCTCCGCCTTCGTACCTCACTCCGGGGCCTGCCTCCGCGTATCCCGCGCTCCGGTCGGGACCGCCTCGACCGCTGCTCGCAGTTCACCGAACCCCGCCCGGATCGGGTGCACCCGCTGTAGCAGCGCTGCGAGTGATATCCGCTTCTCCTCGCCGACCGTCTCGTCGAGCCGGTGGGCGCTCGTCACATAGAACTCCCACTGACCGACGTCGAGCGGGTCGGCGGTTGCCCTGTCCCGATGCGCGAACAGACAGAACACGTACACGTCGGCCTGGCGTCACCGGTCCGGGGAATAGGTGTTGGTCCGCGACACTCTCACGCAGCTCTCGTCGGGACTGGTCCGAACTGACAGAATCCGTTCCCGTCGCGGCGACCGCCGTCGCATCCGAGTGTCCGAGGAGCCTCATGTCGAGTCGCGCAGTGAATCTCAGCGTCCTGTCGGTCGCCGCGATCGCGACCCTTGCAGGATGCGCGCAGACCCAGGACGGGCAGCCGGTGGCCGAACCGACCACCGCGACATCCCGCCAGGCGCCCACCGGCGGGTCCGTGGCGGCCACGACGGCAGACGAGAAACCGTGCGATCCGGCCGTCGACCTGGACGCCCCCGAGGTCTTCGCGGTGATCGAGCAGCTTCCCCCGCCGCAGCAGATCCCCGACGCGACGTGGCTGCGGGCGTACAACGGCAACTACAACCGCTGCAGCGACCTCAGCTACGCGCAGGTCGGCATCGTCGGAGCGACCGGGTCGTCACCGACCCACCTGCTGCTGTTCCACCGCGGCGAGTACGTCGGCACGGCCACGCCGTGCGCACTGAACCCGGCGGTCGTCGCCACGGCCTTCGACTCGCTCGACGTCGAATACAACTACCCGCGCGAGGGCGAGCCGAACGCGGCCGCCACCGGCTTCGCGGAGTTGACGTTCACGTGGTCGGGCGGCGAGGTCGTCACCGACGGGCGGTTGCCGGACGAATACCTGGAGTCGACGGGCTGCGACGCGATGCGGTGACGCCGCCGGACGTATCGATTGCCGCGGGCTCGGCGCGAATATCGGTACGATCACGGCAAGTTCGGGAATCCGCCCCCAGGGACCCCGGCGGAATCGACAAGGCGGACACGATGGCAGTCGCTCCCATCCCTGTGGACCAGCGCGTGATCGGTATCGATTCGCGGCGCTTCGCCTCGATCGAGAAGGCGCTCGTGGAGTTGATCACCAACAGCGACGACAGCTACTCCCGTCTGGGCAACGGCGGCGCTGCCGCCGCGGCCCGCATCGACATCGCCTACGAGCGCCACCAGTCGGGTGCGGTCCTGCAGGTCACCGACCACGCCGAAGGGATGCCGTTCGAGCAGGCCGCCCGCATCCTGGCGTACGGGGGCGCGCACAGCCCGCTCTCGCGCGGCGAAGGACACGGCCGCGGCTACTTCGGCCGCGGCCTCGAGCAGGCCGTCTTCGGGGTCGGCGTCGGGACGATCGAGACCGTCAGGGACGGCCGGCTCATCCGCATCGACCTGTTCCGCGGTGAGAACGGGGCTATCTGTACGACGACCACGGGGGCGACCGGCCTGCCACGGACGACGACCGGGAACGCCTCGGCATCGGCGGTAACGGCACCCGGGTGACCTTGGTCGTCGAGAACCCGCACGTGGTCATCTCCCGGTTCCAGACCGTGGTGCAGGCACTGTCCGACAACGTGTACCTGCAGGAGGTGCTGTCGCGGCGCACCGTGGAAGTGGTGCACGTCGCCGGACTGCGCGAGATCCAGCGCAGCGGCCGAGTGCTCTTCGACGAACCCCCGGCGGTCGTCCTGATCGGTCCCGAGGCGCCCGGCAGCTTCGCCTACGACGGCACCGAACACACCTTCACCCTCACCGTGAAGCGGGCCAAAGGCGTCGAGCTGACGATGTCGGGCGACGAGCGCACCAACGGTCTCCGTTCTACTACCGCCGGCCCGGCCACCCGTTCCACGTCACCCTGGAGGTCGACACCGAGCGCCTGCCCGGCGACGACCGGCTGACGATCTCGTACACGCTGCCCGACTCGCTGCGGATCGACCCACGGCCCACCGAGATCGCCGTGGAGCAGAAGACCGGTGCGCAGCGACTGGAATGGACCGTCGTCGGCGACACGCCCGGGGAGCGCGGCGAGATCATGGTGCGGTCCGGAGCGTTCTGGGCGTGGTGCGAGATCGTCGTCGCCGAGGACGCGCCGTCGCCACATCATGTCCCGCGGCTGCACCCGGCGCCGCCTCGTCCGGCGCAGCGCCACCGGGCGCCGCGGAACCACGGCGAGGACATGTTCGTCGGGTACGACCTGCGATATCTCGGGGACGACGCTGGACGTGCCGTGTACGACCCCGAGCACCGCACGATTCTCATCAATACCGGCGATCCCACCGTGCAGCTGTACCTCGACGGCCGGGGCCGGTTCCGGGACGCGGCGCGGCTGCTGCTGGCCGAGTTGTTCCTCGATGTGATCGCCGGCGAACTCGCACGACGATCCCTCGAGAACAGGGGCCTGCAGGACGACGTCCACGCCTACACTGCGACCAAGCAGAAGATCGTCCGCCGCTACGGCGCGCAGATCCACAAGTCGTTCAGCTGACCGGGATTCGGGGTGGTGCCGTGACGAACGCACGCGGGTCGGTGGGGAGTCCTTCGCCGGACGCGATGCTCGACGTTGCGTTCGCGGAGGCCCGGCTGGGTCTCGCCGAGGGCGGCATCCCGATCGGTGCGGCCCTGTTCGCCGCGGACGGGACGCTGCTCGGGCGCGGCCACAACCGGCGCGTGCAGGAGGACGATCCGTCGCTGCACGCCGAGATCGCCGCCTTCCGGGCGGCGGGCCGCCGACGCGACTACCGTTCGACGATCATGGTGACGACGTTGTCGCCGTGCTGGTACTGCAGTGGCCTGATCCGGCAGTTCGGGATCGGTGCGGTGGTGATCGGGGAGAGCGTCACCTTCACCGGCGGCCACGACTGGCTCGCCGAGCACGGCGTCGAGGTGACGGTCCTCGACGATCGACGCTGCATCGACATGATGGCCACGTTCGTCGCCGAGCACCCGGACCTGTGGCACGAGGACATCGGCGCCGCACCCTCCGGGTAGGGGCGCTCACCGGGCCGGCGGTGGGGGAGCGGCCGGCGCACAGCCCTCCGCCGTGATGCGGGCCAGTGCCGCGACGAAGTCGGTGGGGGTGCGGGACGCCGCGAGCGCGCGCCGCTGACGTCGCGCGCCGTTGCCCCGGCGCAGGATCCGCCGCACGGACGCGCGGGTGGACGTGAAGTCGCCGGTCTCCTCGAGGCCGGGTCGCACGTGTGCGAGCAGCGAACCCAGTAGCCGGGCGGCAGGAACGGGCCGTTGCGTCAGCGGATCCATCCCGTATCCGTCGATGCCCTCGTGGGCGGCACGCCAGCACGCGGCCTCGAGCCGCTCGGCCTCGAGCCGCGGTGCCGGGTCCCCGCGGTGGACCGCGGTGAGTGCGGTGGCCACGAGCCCACGGACGAGTGCGGCGGCCGTGACGGTTTCCTCGATCGTGGCGGGCACGTCGCAGACCCGGATCTCGAGGGTGGGCAGGTGCGGCGAGAGCCGGATGTCCCAGTAGACCATCGCGGGGTCGAGGAGGACCCCGGCGTCGAGCATCATGGCGACGACGTCGTCGTAGTGCCGAGCCGACCGGAAGAGCGGCGGCGGCCCGCCGCTGGCCCAGCGCCCCCACTGGATGTGACGCCAGCTCGCGTAGCCGGTGTCGGCGCCGGCCGTGACGGACGAGTTCGCCGTGAGCGCGAGCAGTGCCGGCAGCCACGGCCGCAGGTGGTTGCTGACCTGCACCGCCACCTCGCGATCGGGAACGCCGATGTGGACGTGGCAGCCGCAGATCACCTGGTCGGTGACCGCTCCGAAGTGCCGGGCCATCCGCCGGTACCGGGCGGCGTCGGTGAGCGCCCCCGGCGGGGTGGTGTCCAGCGGAGGTACGGCCGTCGCGAGCAGGCGGGATCCGGCGGCCGCGGCGGCTGCCGCTGCCACCCCGCGCGAGGCACGCAGTTCTTGCCGCAGCTCGTCGATCCGGGTGCAGACCGAGGTGGCGGTCTCGACTTGGCAGCGTGACAGTTCGAGCTGAAGGTCGAGCCCGGTGTCGCGGGCACCGGCCACGACGTCCGCGCTGTTCAGCCGGGGCCGGCCGGAGTCGGCGTCGACGAGCAGCAACTCCTCCTCGACTCCCATGGTCAGCACCCGGAGGTCGTCGCGGTCGGTTCCGGCACGTCGCGGCAGCGTGGACGTCATTGTCGCCTCCCACCGGGCCGGCCGAAACAGCTCGGCCGGACCGTGGCTCCAGCCTTGCACGTGACCCGGGCGGGCGGGAAGGAATCGGGAGCGGAATCAGGCGGCGCCGACGGAGTGGAGTCCACGTGCCCACTGCTGCAGTGGCCGGTCCCCGACGGTGATCGCGAGGGATTCGAGGGTGCGGATACGGTCGGTCAGCCGGCCCGCGAGGACGTGTTCGAGGGCGACGACGCTGCGCCTGTCCGCCGACGCGGCGATGGCGGCGATGCAGTCGCTCAGCCGCGCTGCACGGGACGACGACACGGTTGCAGACGAAGTGCGCGAATCCAGAATTCGCTCGAGGGCGTCGCATCGTTCGGAGACGTGACGGATGTCCGCCTCGATGTGCCGCTTCGCCCTCGGATGCGTGCTGTGCTCGTAGCGAACCTCGAGGATCTGCAATTGCGTGCGCACCAACTGGTGGACGGCCCGAACCTGGTCGTCCAGTGCGGTCGAATTCGTATTCATCGGGTTCCCTCGCAGAATTCGATGGTAATCCCCACACCGCGTCGAGCCGGCGCATATCGGAGAAACTCGACTTTTCCGACTCCGGTCGGTGAACCCGGATTTCCGGACCGGACAGGATTCGGACGGCGATGTCGAGAACGCACGACCGGCTCCGTCCCCGAATCGAATGCGACCACAATGGGTTGCACCAGCACCGAGGAGAACACGATGGCCAAGTACCTGCTGCTCAAGCACTACCGCGGCGCTCCGGCGGCGGTCAACGACGTGCCCATGGACCAGTGGACGCCCGAGGAGATCTCGGCGCACATGCAGTACATGCACGACTTCGCGGCCCGGCTCGAGGGGACCGGCGAATTCGTCGACGGTCAGGCACTCGCCCCGGAGGGAGTGTTCGTGCGGTACGACGGCGAGGGCCGGCCGCCCGTCACCGACGGCCCGTTCGCCGAGACCAAGGATCTCATTGCCGGCTGGATGGTGATCGACGTCGACAGCTACGAACGCGCCGTCGAGCTGGCCGGAGAGTTGTCGGCCGCCCCCGGCGCAGGGGGAAAGCCGATCCACGAGTGGCTCGAGCTGCGCCCCTTCCTGACGGCGCCGCCCACCGTCACGGAGTGACCGTCCGGTGAACGAACTCGAGCTCCGCACCCTCGTGCCCAGCGTGCTCGGGATCCTCGTCCGTCGCGGAGCAGACTTCGCGGCGGCCGAGGACGCCGTGCAGGACGCGCTGGTCGAGGCGATCCGCGTCTGGCCGGCCGACCCACCGCGGGACCCGAAGGGCTGGCTGATCGCCGTGGCCTGGCGCCGGTTCCTCGATGCCGTCCGCACGGACGGTGCCCGCCGACGTCGCGAGCAGCTCGTCTACGCGGAGCGGGGCCGGCCGAGTGACCGAGGCGCCGAGCCGGCACCCGTCCCCGCGGTGGACGACACCCTTCAGCTCTACTTCCTGTGTGCCCACCCGTCGTTGACGCCGTCGTCCGCGGTCGCCCTCACGTTGCGCGCCGTCGGCGGGCTGACCACCCGCCAGATCGCCCGCGCGTACCTGGTGCCCGAGGCGACCATGGCGCAGCGCATCAGCCGGGCCAAGCGCACCGTCGCCGGGGTGCGATTCGACCGGCCCGGCGACGTGGCCACCGTGCTGCGCGTGCTCTACCTCGTCTTCAACGAGGGCTACTCCGGCGACGTCGACCTCGCCGCCGAGGCCATCCGGCTCACCCGGCAGCTCGCCGGCGCGATCGACCATCCCGAGGTGGCGGGGCTGCTCGCTCTCATGCTGCTCCACCATGCCCGGCGTGCCGCCCGGACGGCACCCGACGGCAGCCTGGTACCGCTCGCCGAGCAGGACCGCACCCGATGGGACACCGAGTCGATCGCCGAGGGGGTCGAGATCCTGCAGGCGGCGCTCGCCCGCGACCGGCTGGGCGAATTCCAGGCGCAGGCCGCCATCGCGGCACTCCACGCCGATGCCCCGAGCGCCGAGGAGACCGACTGGGTGCAGATCGTCGAGTGGTACGACGAGCTCGTCCGGCTGACCGACAGCCCGGTCGTCCGGCTCAACCGGGCGGTGGCCGTCGGCGAGGCCGACGGGCCGCGCGCCGGCCTCGTCGCACTCGCGGCGCTGGACGACTCGCTGCCCCGCCACACCGCGGTGGCGGCGTATCTCCACGAGCGGGCCGGGGATCCGGCCACAGCGGCACTGCTGTACGCCGACGCAGCCCGCAAGGCTCCGAACCTCGCCGAACGGGACCACCTGACACGTCAGGCGGCCCGACTCAACGCCCGGGCGCGCCGCTGAAACGGCACTCGGCGGTGAGGCCGCTGCTGTACTCGAGTGAGTCGCGGGGGCGGGAGATGCTCACGCCGTGGCGGGACGAGCTCAGTCCTCGGGCAGGGGAGCCGACCACAGCACACGGGTGCCACCGGTGTCGACTGCGGTCGCGGTGAAGGTGCCCGAAGCTTCCTCCGCCCGGGAGGCCAGGTTGTGCAGTCCACTGCGCGCGACGGTGACCGGAAGACCGACGCCGTTGTCGGTGACGTCGAGGGTGAGATAGTCGTCGACCGACACGGTGACCGTGACGGTGTCCGCGCCGGAATGGTGCACCACATTGCTCATCGCCTCCCGCAGCACCGCCTCCGCATGATCGGCCAGGGAACCGGTGACCACGTTGAGCGGACCGGACATGCGCACCACGGTGCGCAGGCCGACCTCGGCGGTCTGTTCGGCGACGATGTCGTGCAGCGCCTGGCGCAGCTGGCGGCCGCCCTCCGCTCCCCCGTGCAGGTCGAAGATCGCGGTGCGCACGTCGGTGATGATGTTCTGCACGTCGTCGATCATGTCCGCCAGGCGCCCCTGAATCTCCGGCGAACGGGTGCGGGCGTGCGTGCTCTGCAGGTTCAAACCGTGGGCGAACAATCGCTGGATGACATGATCGTGCAGGTCCCGCGCGATGCGGTCCCGGTCGGCGAGCACGGTCAGGGAATTGAGCCGCCGTTGGTCGTCGGCCAGCTTCAGCGCGAGCGCCGCCTGATCGGTGAACGACGTGGCGAGGAAGAGCTGCCGGTCGTCGAAGGGTTCCCGATCCGCAGTGCGAATGACCGACAGCACCCCCGACACGGTGTCGGCCGAGGCGCGCAGGGGCAGCAGCAGCGCCGGTCCGTGCCGATCGCCGTCGCCGTCGAACTCCGTGACCTGGAGCGGCTGCCCGCCCCGGTACACGGATCCGGTGGCGGTGCCCTCCACCCGGATCCGCTTGCCCTCGAACGCCGTGGGGTCCGAACCGGCGTACGCGGTGACGACCAGGGTCGAGACCTCCTCCGGCGGCACATCCGGATCCTCGGGTTGGGCGATCTGGACGTGGTCCGCCTCCGCCAGCACCAGTGCGCGCCGGGCGATGAGGTCGAGCACGTCCTGCGGGTCGGTATCGGCCAGCAGTTCCGCACGGATCTCGCTCGTGGCCTCCTGCCAGCGCTGCCGCAGCCGGGCCTCCTCGAACAGGCGCGCATTGTCCACCGCGATGCCCGCGGCGGCCGCGAGGGCCTGCACGATCACCTCGTCGTCCTCGGTGAACGACTGACCGTTCGCCTTCTCGGTGAGGTAGAGGTTGCCGAAGACCTCCCCGTGCACCCGGACCGGGACACCCAGAAAGGTCCGCATCGGCGGATGGTGATCCGGGAAGCCGGACGAGGCCACGTGCTGGGCGAGGTTGTCGAGGCGGATCGGCTTCGGTTGCTCGATCAGCAGCCCGAGCAGGCCGTGACCGGTGGGGAGGTCGCCGATCAGCGCGCGAGTGTCCTCGTCGATGCCCTCGTACACGAAGTTCTGCAGTCCGTCGCCACGGCGATTGAGCACGCCCAAGGCGCCGTAACGGCAGTCCACGAGCTCGATGGCCGCGTGCACGATGCGCGCCAGCGTCGCCTCCAGCTCGAGGCCGGACGCGACTGTGAGCACGGCCTCGAGCAGCCCGTCGATCTGATCGCGCGCGACGACCACCTGGTCGATGCGGTCCTGGACCTCCGCGAGCAGCTCCCTCAGCCGCAGCTGCGAGAGCGTGCCCGCGAGCAACGGTTCCTCGTCGGCAGCCATCGCTCACCCCTTCGGTGGATCACGGGCCCCGGGCGCCCCCGCCCGGCTGCTTCCGAAGGCCCGGTTTCTCCCATTGTGCAGAGGGTAATCCGTGGAATGCCGCCGCCGCGGTGACTTGCGCCCCGACGGTGACGACTTTCGACCCTGCCGCTCGAGGTCACCGCGGGCCACTGTGGAGTCGGAGAATGTCTCGGTGGGAGGAGTAGGCCCAGGATGACCACGGGTCCGGACGCCCCGCTCGCGCCCGGTCGGTGCATGGCGCTGCTGCGCTCGGTGCCGACCGGCCGTCTGCTCTACACCGAGGGCGCACTGCCGGCGGTGCACCCGGTGACCTTTGTCGCGCCGAACGGCGAGATCATCGTTCCCACCGGGGACGACGGGTGGTTCGAGCGCTTCGACGGCGGGTTGCTCGCCTTCCACGCCGAGCAGCTCGAGGCGCCGGTCCGGACGGGATGGAGCGTGGTCGCGATCGGCCGCGCCCGGCTGGTACGGGGCACCGACGGCCTCCGCGGATTCGACGGCGCCCACGGTGTGCCGTGGGGCATCGGCACGGAGGATCCGCTGCTCGTCATCGACGTCGAGCACATCAGCGGACGTCGTGCCACGCTGCCGTGGTGGCCCGGCGCGTGCAGCTGATCACCCGGCGGCCGTGCACCCCTCGATCCGAGTCGATGTGAGTCCGCTCACCGTGCGGTACCGTGCTGTCCGGAGGATTGGAGGCTGCCGCATGCTCAAGGTCTTTCTCGTCGACGACCACGAGGTAGTCCGCCGTGGCATCGCGGATCTGCTCACCACCGATCCCGACCTGACGATCGCGGGGGAGGCGTCGTCGTACGGCGAGGCGCTCGTGCGGGTTCCGGCCGCGGAACCCGACGTGGCCGTGCTCGACGTCCGGCTCCCGGACGGCAACGGCATCGAGCTGTGCCGGGAACTGCTCTCGCAGATGCCGCAACTACGCTGCCTGATGCTGACCTCGTTCACCGACGAGCAGGCGATGCTCGATGCGATCCTTGCCGGCGCGAGCGGGTACGCGCTCAAGGACATCCGCGGAACCGAGCTGATCCAGGCCGTGCGGGACGTGGGCGCCGGCAAGTCCCTGCTCGACAGCCGCGCCGCGACCACGCTGATGGCGAAGCTGCGCGCCGACACCAGCACCAGCGACGGCCCCTACGCGAACCTGACCGAGCAGGAGCGGAACCTGCTCGCGCTGCTCGGCGAGGGGCTGACCAACCGTCAGATCGCCGAGCGGATGTTCCTGGCCGAGAAGACGGTGAAGAACTACGTGTCGCGGCTGCTGGCCAAGCTCGGCGTGGAGCGCCGCACCCAAGCTGCGGTACTGGCGACGAAGATTCCGCCGAGACGCCCCGGGGGGCGCTGAGCCCTCCGGGGCGGGCGTGACACGACGGCAGGACGAATCCATGGCGGAGGAGTGGTCCCGGTTCGAGCGGTTGAGTCCGCTCGACGTGGGCAACCTGCGCGTCGAGGACCATGGGGTGCCGATGCACGTGGCGGCGCTCGTCGTCGTGGACGGGACACCGCTGCGTGATGCGGCGGGACGTCTTCGGCTGGCGGAGATCCGCGAACATGTCGAGCGCCGCGCTCGCCGGGCACCGCGGCTGCGCCAGCGGTTGCACCGGCCGCCGCCGGGTGCCGGACCGCCGGTGTGGGTCGACGACTCCCGCTTCGACATCTCGTACCACGTGCGGACCCGTGCCCTGCCCGCCCCCGGCGACGAGGCGACCTTGTTGCGCACGTGCGCGGAACTGGACGAGCCCCGCCTCGACCGTTCGCGGCCACTGTGGGAGCTGTGGCTGCTCACCGATCGCGACGACGAGACGGTCGCGATGCTCCTGCGGCTGCACCACGTGGTCGCCGACGGCATCGCCGCCCTCGAACTGTTCGGCGCCCTCCTCGACACCGCTGCGGTCCCGCCCGACGAGGACACCCCTCCGGTGCCGGCCCCGGCACCTGTGCCCTCGGTGCGCGCGCTCGTCCGCGACAACCTGCGCCGCCGGAGCGCGGCCGCGCGGCGTCGGATCCGGGCGGTGCGGCCTGCGGCGGCGGCGCGACGGGGCGCGCTGCGGATGCGGCAGTTGCGCGAACTGGCGCGGCACGGCAAGGCCCCGCGGGTGCCGTTCGACGGTCCTGTGGGACCGCACCGCCGGCTGAGCCTGGTGCGCTGCGACCTCGCCGAGGTCCGTCGCGTCGCCCATGCGCACGGGGCGACGGTCAACGACGTCGTACTCGCCGCCGTCGCGGCCGGGCTGCGGCGGCTCCTCGAAACGCGCGGCATACACGACCCGGATCTGATCCTGACTGTGTCGGTCGCGGCGTCGTTGCGCACCACCGACGACCGGAGCCCGGGAAACCGGGTCGGGATCCTGCTCGTGCCGCTGCCGGTGGGACCCGGGCCGGTGGCCGCGCGGCTCGTGGCCGTCGCTCGCGAGACCGCCCGGCTCCGGCGGGAGCCGCCGCTGCAGCCCGGGGGCCGGCTGCTCCAGCGCTGGACGGTGTGGGTCATGCGGCGTCAACGGCTGGTCAATCTGTTCGTCAGCAATCTGGTCGGCCCGCCCGTGCCGCTCTACTTCGCCGGGGCCGGCATCCTCGAGATGTTCCAGATCGGCGTGGTGCAGGGCAATGTCGGCCTCGGCGTCGGAGTGCTGTCCTACGCGGGCCGGCTGAATATCGATCTGATTGCGGACGCGGTGCTCGTTCCCGACCTCGAGATCGTGGCAGCGGGATTCGCCGCTGCCGTCGACGAATTGTGTGCGGCGCCGTCTGCGCGCTTCGACCCGTGACGACCTGCGCGAATTGCGTCGCGACGTACTTTGCTGCCGCCGCCCGTATTGCTGGAATTTCGCGGTACGTCGTATCTGCCGGATTGTGTCTCGAATTGCAGACGTTCAAAGCCTCCGGTAACAATTGAGTCGGTGCACGACCCGCACCGCCGTGTACAGCATCAGAAATGGAGTTACCTAATGGACCTCGCTTTCCTCAGCGAATTCTTCGACGCCGTGTCGACCCTCTTCGACGCGCTCGACTTCTTCTCGGGCTCGGCTGAGGCCGCCGGCAGCTCCGAAGCTGCTGCATAAGCTCGACTCGACGAGCGGGCGGCCTGCGGCTGAAAAACCGCAGGCCGCCCGCTCGTGTGAATTCCCGTGGTCCCGCGAGTAAATACTTCGATTCGGAAAAGCACGAATTCGGTAAAGGAATCGCTGTCCTCGGCACCGGTAGGTCCGACGATTGCGTCCACTTCTCACCCGTCGTCACCCTCGGCCAGGGCCACCGGCCGCATGTACTCGGTGACGTACTCGCGCACCCACCAGGCGCCGGTCTCCCGGCGCTCACGCCGCGTGGTGTACCGGTAGTCGAAGTAACGTGCCCGCACCCAGCGAGGCGGCTCGTCGGGAAACGGGTTACGGCGTAGCAACGCCGTCACGTGCCTGTCGTTGGTCAGCAGCTTCTCGAGCAGTCGCCCGAACCAGGAGCGTGCGTAGTCGGGGGACAGCGCGGCAAACCACATCAACCAGTCCAGCCGTAGGTGGTACGGCGCGTACTGGCGGGGCCGGCGCTGCACGTCGCCGGGTTTGCCCTTGAACTCGTACTCGCGCCACACGGTGCCGGGACCGATCTGCCGATCCGCGGTGCCCTCGACGATCACCTCGTGCCGGTGCCGGGTGATGCTGCCGAACGCGCCGTAGGTGTTGACGAAGTGCCATCGGTTGAACGAGGCGTTCATCGCCTGCCGGTGCGAGAGCATGTTCCGCACCGGCAGATAGCTCAGCACCGCGACCGTCCCGGTCAGCGCGAGGACCGCTGCCACGAACACCGTCGGTGTCGGCCCGTACCCCGTGCCCGGCTCGAGCGGCAGCAGACGCTCCCACCAGCCGTCCGGGATCACCGACAGCGCCAGCACGATCGTCAGCCAGTTCAGCCACGAGAAGTTCCCGCTGATGACCAGCCACAGCTGGGTGACGATCATGATCGACGCCGCGATCCCCGCGATCGGTTGCGGCGCGAACAGGAAGAACGGCACCACCAGCTGGGTGACGTGGTTCCCGGCCACCTCGACCCGGTGCAGCGGCTTGGGCAGGTGATGGAAGTACCAGCTCAGCGGGCCGGGCATCGGCTGAGTCTCGTGGTGGTAGTACAGGCACGTCAGATCCCGCCAGCACCGGTCGCCGCGCATCTTGATCAGGCCCGCCCCGAACTCGAGCCGGAACAGCAGCCAGCGGAGCAGGATCAGGACGAGCAGTGGCGGGGCGGTGTCCGCGTTGCCGAGGAAGATCGCCAGGAATCCGGCCTCGAGCAGCAACGATTCCCAGCCGAACGAATACCAGACCTGACCGACGTTGACGATCGACAGGTACAGCAGCCACATCAGGAACCAGACGAGCATCGAGGCGATCAGCGGCAGCCGGTCCGTCACCCCGAGGGCCGTGGCGGCGGCCAGGACCGCGCCGAGCCCGGCGACCGCCGCGAACAGACGGTCCGAGTAGCGCAGGTGGAACACGCTCGGGGCACGGCCGAACGACGTCGCGCTCAGGAAGCGGGGGATCGGCGTCAGACCGGTGCTGCCGAGCAGCGCCCGGAACTGGTTGAGCGCCACGAGGAACGCGACGAGGTAGACCAGGGCGAGCGCACGCGTGCACAGCAACCGTCCCAGCGAGTACCCCCCGGCGTCGTACCATTCCACGGCAGCTCACCTCGTCCCGGCGCGGACCTCTCGAGCATGGCACGGACTCCGCATTCCGGGAACGGGATCGTCGCGGCGGCGATTCAGCGCAGCGCCGGTGGACTGTCCAGATCCTGCGCCGTGTAGGTGTCGCACGCCGCGATCTGCCCCGTGGTGTACCCGGCGAGGAACCACTTCTGCCGCTGTTCGGACGAGCCGTGCGTCCAGCCCTCGGGGTTGACCCGGCCGCCGGCGGAGGCCTGGATCCGATCGTCGCCGACGGCGGAGGCCGCCGACAGTGCGTCGCGGATGTCCTGATCGGTGAGCGGCTGCAGGAACGGCTCCCCGGTGTTCGGATCCGGCTGCTTGTCGGCGTGGTACGCCCAGGCGCCGGCGTAGCAGTCGGCCTGCAACTCGGTCCGGACCGCGCCGGAGTCGGCGCCGCGCGGATCGGCCTGCGCGCGGCCGAGGTCCCCGAGCTGATTCTGCAGATGGTGGCCCACCTCGTGCGCGACGACGTATTCCTGCGCGAGCGGGCCCGCGTTGGCGCCGAACCGGGTGACCAGATCCTGGAAGAAGCTGGTGTCGAAGTACGCGGTTCGGTCGGCCGGGCAGTAGAACGGCCCGACGTCGCTCGTGGCGTTGCCGCAGCCCGTCGCGACCGCGCCGGAGAACAGCACGACGTCGGGCCGGACGTACTCGACGCCGGTCTGCGGCCCGAGCTGCTGTTCCCACACCGCGTCGAGGCTGCCGACGGTGAACTGGACGCGGCAGTCGACGCTCGCATTGGCGTCCGCACCCGTCTCGCAGCCCTCGAGGGTGCCCGAGCCGTACTGTCCGGACTGCTCCGGGGCGCCGCTGCCGAGCAGGGAGCCGGGATCGCCCCCGAACAGCAGTGCCAGGATCAGCACCACCAGGCCGCCGGCCCCACCGCCGATCGCGATGCGCCCGCCGGGGCTGCCTCCGCCGCCGAGCCGGATCCGGCCGCCTTCCATCCGCGCGCCCTCGTTGAACGTCATCGCCGCCTTCGCTTCCTCGTCGCAGGGTGACCGACCGGTTCAGCTTGGCACGGCCGATCGGGTACGGGTGTCCTCGGCGGATGCGTGCCTTTCGTAGGATTGCAGCGACGACGTCCCTCGCCAATGTTGTTTCGAAAGGAATTCCGTGCTGCGCACCCATCTCGCCGGCTCGTTGCGAGCCGAGCACGCCGAGCAGACCGTCACCCTCACCGGCTGGGTGGCCCGGCGCCGCGACCACGGCGGGGTGATCTTCATCGACCTGCGCGACGCGTCGGGCGTGTCGCAGGTCGTCTTCCGCGAGGGCGACGTCCTCGAGCAGGCCCACCGTCTGCGCGCCGAGTACTGCATCAAGGTCGTCGGAGCCGTCGAGGTCCGCCCGGAGGGCAACCAGAACTTCGACATCCCCACCGGCGCCGTCGAGGTGAACGCGACGCAGCTCGAGGTGCTCAACGAGGCCGCACCGCTGCCGTTCCAGCTCGACGACCAGGTCGGTGAGGAAGCCCGCCTCAAGTACCGCTACCTGGACCTGCGACGCGAGGGCCCGGGCAAGGCGATCCGGCTCCGCAGCAAGGTCAACGCCGCCGCGCGGGCGGTGCTGGCCCACCACAGCTTCGTGGAGGTCGAGACTCCGACGCTGACGCGCTCCACCCCGGAGGGCGCACGCGACTTCGTGGTGCCGGCACGGCTGCAGCCCGGCAGCTTCTACGCGCTGCCGCAGTCGCCGCAGCTGTTCAAGCAGCTGCTGATGGCCGGCGGCATCGAGCGCTACTACCAGATCGCCCGCTGCTACCGGGACGAGGACTTCCGCGCCGACCGCCAGCCGGAGTTCACCCAGCTCGACATCGAGATGGCCTTCGTGGGCCAGGACGATGTGATCCTCCTCGCCGAGGAGATCCTGCACGCGCTGTGGCGTCTGATCGGCCACGAGCTGACCACACCGATCCCGCGGATGACCTACGCCGAGGCGATGCGCCGCTTCGGCTCGGACAAGCCCGACCTGCGTTTCGGCCTCGAGTTGGTCGAGTGCAAGGAGTTCTTCGAGGACACCACCTTCCGGGTGTTCCAGGCCGAGTACGTCGGTGCGGTCGTCATGCCCGGCGGTGCGAGCCAGCCGCGGCGCCAGCTCGACGCCTGGCAGGAGTGGGCCAAGCAGCGGGGTGCGAAGGGCCTGGCGTACGTGCTGGTCGGCGAGGACGGCGAACTGTCCGGACCGGTCGCGAAGAACCTCACCGACACCGAACGGGACGGTCTGGCCGCGCACGTCGGCGCCCAGCCGGGGGACTGCATCTTCTTCGCCGCCGGCCCCACCAAGCCCATGCGTGCGCTGCTCGGTGCCGCGCGCGGCGAGATCGCCCGCAAGCTCGATCTCATCGATCCCGACGACTGGAAGTTCGTGTGGGTCGTCGACGCCCCGCTGTTCGAGCCCGCCGCCGACGCCACCGCGTCCGGCGACGTGGCGCTCGGCACCTCCGCGTGGACTGCGGTGCACCACGCCTTCACCTCGCCGATGCCCGAGCACCTCGACACGTTCGACAGCGACCCCGGTTCGGCACTCGCCTACGCGTACGACATCGTGTGCAACGGCCACGAGATCGGCGGCGGCTCGATCCGTATCCACCGCATGGACATCCAGCAGCGCGTGTTCAAGGTGATGGGGATCTCCGAGGAGGACGCGAACGAGAAGTTCGGCTTCCTGCTCGAGGCGTTCAAGTACGGCGCGCCGCCGCACGGCGGCATCGCCTTCGGCTGGGACCGCATCACCGCCCTGCTCGCCGGTGCGGACTCGATCCGCGAAGTCATCGCGTTCCCGAAGTCCGGCGGTGGCGTCGATCCGCTGACCGACGCCCCGGCGCCCATCACTGCCGAACAGCGCAAGGACTCGGGCATCGACTTCAAGCCGGAGCCGAAGCCGGCCGGGAAGTAAGAGGACGGGACAGCAGTCCCGGTGGCGCCGACCGGGGATCCCCAGGTGGCGCCACCGGGGCGCCGGCCGTCACCGAACCCGGTGCACCGGGGCACGGGTCACGCGACCGGCATCCGTTCGTGCTGCCCACGCACGTTTCGGTCAAGATGCGGTTCGTGCACGAACTGATCGTCGCCCGAACCGGGTAGATTGTCAGGCGATGACTGCAACTTTGGCGGAGCCCATGTCGGAAGTGGTGGAGGCGGCGGAAAAGCTGCTGACCCGGCGTACCGGCGCACCCGTGACCTTGGCCGATCCGGTGGATCTCGGCGGCAGCGGCCGCTCGGTGGTCCTGCGCGTGCGGGTCGCGGCGAACCCGTTCTCCCTGCCGCGCACCCTGGTGCTCAAGCAGGTGCCGCCGCGCACGAACCGGCGGGTGGGATTCCGCGGTGCCGCCACCGACGACGAGGTCGCGTTCCTCCGGGAGGCGGTGTCGTACCAGTTCGCCACCGCCCTGGCCAAGGACGACCGGCCCGGCGCCGAACTGCTGGCGTACGACTTCGAATCCCGCCTGCTCGTGCTCAGCGATCTCGGCGACGCCACTCCGATCGCCACGCTGCTGCGCAGCGACGACACCGACACGGTCACCAACACCCTCATGGCGTTCGCCCAGGCCCTCGGCCGGATGCATGCCGCGACGGTCGGGCGCGAAGAGGACTTCGCCGCGCTGCTGCGCCGCGCCGAGGTGGCGCATTTCGCCGATGCGGTCGTCGAGCAGGCCACCGGCGCGCTGCGTGGGGTGCCCGACCGATTCGCCGTCGAGTTCGGGCTCGAGGTGCCGCAGAGCGTGATCGACCGCGCCGAGAGGTCCGCGAAGCTGTTCACCGCCGGCCGGTTCCGGGCGTTCAGTCCTTCGGACCTGTGCCCGGACAACATCGTCGTCGGAGACGAGGGCGTGCAGTTCCTCGACTACGAATGGGGCGGCTTCCGCGACGCCACCCTCGACATCGCCTATGCCCTCACCTCCTTCCCGGCCTGCCTGTGCAAGGCACCGCTCACCCTCGAGCGGGCCCGCGCGATGGCCGACGCGTGGCGTGCCGAGGTGGTGGGCATGTGGCCCTCGCTCGGCTTCGACGAGGTGCTCGCCGAGCGGTTGCTCGACGCACAGCTCGCGTGGGTGTGGTTGAGCACCTACCTGTTCGTTCCCGAGGACCCTGCCCGTGTCGCTGCGGTGCGGGACCACCATCTGTCCGTGCCGTGGCCGGACGCGCTGCGCAGCCGCTGGTCGCTGCTCGCCGACTTCGCCGGCGACACCGGACACGACGACGTCGCCGGGCATGCCCGGGACGTCCTCGACCGCCTCGAGCGGCGCGTCGGCGACTGACCGGGCCGCGCGCGGAGCGTCACGGCCCGGCGTGGTGCGTCACGGCGCGGTGCGCGCGCAAATCGCCTCGACGAACCGGCCCACCTCCGACTCCGGCAGATGTGTGGCCAGGTCGGCCTCGCTGATCATCCCGACCAGTCGATGCTCCTCGACCACCGGCAGCCTGCGGATCCGGTGTTCCTCCATCACCGTCAGGACCCGGCCGACGTCCGCGTCCGCGTCGACCACGTAGGGCTTGCCGTGGGCGAGCGCACCGGCCGTCATCGAACGCGGGTCGCCGCCCGCAGCCACGCACTCGAGCACGATGTCGCGGTCGGTGATGATGCCGTGGAGCCGATTGTCGTCGCCGCAGATCGGCAACGCGCCGATGTCCAGTTCCCGCATCCGCCGGGCCGCGGTCTCGAGGGTGTCGTGTTCACCGATGCAGACCGCGTCACGGTGCATGATGTCGCGTGCAGTGGTCATCACTGCCTCCTCCGTTGAAAACGGTTACTGCCCTTCCATTGTCACGCGCGGCGGCGGACGGTGAAAGGGGAGTCGACGTCGAATTCACCCGGCGAAGGCGTGCGTCGCCGCACGGCCGTCCCAGCCGCCCGGCGGTTCGGCCAGCCCGAACAGTGCCGCGACCGTGGGGGCGACGTCGAGGGTGCGCACGGGGTCGGAGACCGTCGAGCCCCGATGGAGGCTCGCGTGCCCGCCGGCGACGAAGAACGGGATGTCGACGGTCGCGGCGTGCCCGTGATTGCCCGGAATCGGATTCGACAGCGGGCTCGGATCGGAGAACCGCCACCCCGCGTCGCACAACGCCACCAGATCGCCTGCGGCCGCACCGAGACCCAGATCCGCTCCCGCGTACAACCCGGCCACGCCCGGGACGACGGCAGCCACCTCCCGCATCCGCGCCACCGCCTCCAGCCGGGCCGCCGGATCGCCGACCCAGTACAGCAGGTTCGCGCCACCGTTCTGTGCGGTGCGCACCGAGCCGGCGAGCAACGGGTCGGCGCCGAGCACGTCGATGAGGCCGATCAACTGGTCCGGCGCCGACCAGTCCATCCCGTGGTCGGCCAGCACCATCAGCACCGAGCGTTCCCACCGCCCCGTCGCGCGCAGGAACTCGACGAACCGCGCCACCTGCTCGTCCGTCGAGCGCAGTGCCGCCGTCCGGGCGAGCCGCAGCGACCCGCCGAGCACGTCCAGGTGCCCGACGCGGTCCACGTCGCCGAGGTTGGTGAACGTCAACCGCGGTGACCGCTCGTCCACCACAGAGATCAGCGCGTCGATCGTGAACCGGTCCGGGGCGTGCTCGGTGACCGGGAGCAGCGGCACCGGATCCCACGCCACCGACGCGCGACCACCGAACAATCCGTGCAGGTACCGCTTGGACAGCACGCTCGCCGTCGTCAACCCCAGTTCGCGGGGCAGCCGGTCGAGCACCGTGGCCGCGCGCAGGTCGGCCGGCCGATCCAGGTCCCGGGTGCGTCCGAGCATCGGGTCGAAGACCGAATTCGCGGGCACCCCGTTCCGGTGCGGCAGCACACCGGTCATCATCGCCGCATGGTTGGGGAGCGTCTCGGCGACCGGAATCGCCCGGGCCGCGCTGTACCGGGTGCCGGCGTCGGCGAGCGCCACGAGATGCGGCGTGAGATCCGGCACGAGTTCGTCCGGGCGCATCCCGTCCACGACGAGGACGTGCACGTCCGCGTCCGGGAGCAGCGCCGGCGCCGCCGCCCGTGCGGGAGCAGTACCGGTCAGGGCCATCCCGGCCAGCACGGCCGTGCCCGCGAGCATCGTGCGCCGGTCGATCGCCCCGGCGGACCGCGTCACGGCCGGTCCGCCCGGCGGTGCGCACCGGGATCGAGCGGGCCGGCCGGTCCGAGCCGCGGCGTGCCGGCCGCGACCCGTCGGCTCGTGCCGTACCGGACCCCGGTCTCCAGGTCGGTCGGATCGAGGACGTAGAACCAGTCCATCTGCACCGCGTCGGCCGTCACGTCCAGGATTCCGAAACCGTGCGAATCCAGCTCCGCGTACCCGATGTGGCGATTCGTCGCCTGTATCGCCGCCTCGATCGACGGCGAGACGGTGCGCGGCGCGACGCCGAGCAACTCGTCGATGTTCGCCGAGGTCACCGAGGGCACCACGAGCTCCGTGGCCACGGTGCCTGCGCCCGGATAGTTCGCGGCGTCGACAGGGATGTCGGCGGCCCACGACGAGTGGATGTCGCCGGTGAGGAACACCACGTCCCGGCCGGACGCACGAATCGCGTCGAGCAGGCGTCGCCGGTCCGCGGGGTAGCCGTCCCACTGGTCGACGTTGAACGGCGCGCCCGCAGCCGGGATCCCCGCGACGGCGGTCAGCGCCGCCGTGGTCCGCTCGTCCAGCGGCGGCAGCAGCACGGGCGCGATCATCACCGGATTCCCGACGAGCTGCCATCGCGTGCCCGAACTGCTGACGCCCGCAGTCAGCCACGCCATCTGCTCGGCGCCGGTGATGGTGCGTTCCGGGTCGTCGATGCGGCGCCCGTTCACCTGCTCGGATCGGTAGCTGCGCAGATCCAGCATCGACAACTCGGCCAGGTTCCCGAACTGCAACCGCCGGTACAACCGGGGCGCGCCGGCGGTGCCGCCCGGCCGGACGGGCTGCCACTCGAGGTACGCCTGCAGGGCCGCGGCCCGCCGGTCCGTCCAGGGCCCCTCGACGGCAGGATCGTGGTTCTCCGCGCCGCCGGACCAGGCGTCGTTGGCGCTTTCGTGGTCGTCCCACACCACGATCCACGGCACCAGCGCGTGCAACTGCTGCAAGTCGGGGTCGCTCTTGTACTGGCCGTGCCGGATCCGGTAGTCGGCCAGGGTGACGATCTCGTGCCGGGGGTCGTGCGGGCGCACCACCCGGCGGCCGCCGGCGGCGTACTCGCCCGTGCCGTACTCGTACAGGTAGTCGCCGAGGTGCACGACGGCATCGAGGTCCGGGCGCGCCGCCAGGTGCCGGTAGACGCCGAAGAACCCGGCCTCCCAGTTCGAGCACGACACCACCGCGAACCGCAGACGGTCCGTATCGGTGTCCGGCCCCGGCGCGGTGCGGGTACGGCCGACGGGGGAGGACGCGTCGCCGGCGGTGAAACGGTAGAAGTAGGCGGTGTCCGGTTCGAGGCCCGTGGCGTCGACCTTGACGGTGTGGTCGGACGCCGGGGACGTGGTCACGGACCCCGAGGCCACCACGTCGCGGAAATCGCCGTCGGTGGCGACCTCCCAGCGGACCGCCGTCGCCGCGCCGAGGCCGGAACCCGGCACGGCGTCCGGGGCGGGCGTGACGCGGGTCCACAGGATCACCCGGTCGGGCAGCGGGTCGCCGGAGGCGACGGCGTGCGCGAACACGGCGTTCTGCGCCGAGGCGGGGGAGGCGGAGACGGCCGCCAGAGCCGCGGCACCGAGGACGGCGCCGCCCGCGCGCAGCGCGGTCCGTCGCGACACGACGCGAGATTGGGTCGGGGACACCGGATGATCAGACCAGCGTGCCCCGCGATGAGCAAGTACCACGGCCGAACGCCCCGATCGTTCACGATCGGTTCACGCCCCGTCGGCCCGGACCGCCGTCGGGACGGGACGGTAGCTTCGTGGGGTGAGCACCTTCTTCGGAGCGGAGGAACCCACCGGGCCGGACACCTTGTTCGAGGCTCCCCGCCCGACCGAACCCGAACCCGACCCCGCGCAACCGGCGGCGCGTCCGCCCCGCGGCGGCGGACCGAACGCACCGCTCGCCGCCCGCATGCGCCCGGCCGACCTGAGCGAAGTCGTCGGCCAGCAGCACCTGCTCGCCCCCGGCGCGCCGCTGCGCCGCCTCGTCGAGGGCTCCGGCGCCGCGTCCGTCGTGCTCTACGGCCCGCCCGGCACCGGAAAGACCACCCTGGCCTCCCTCATCTCCGGCGCCACCGGTCGACGCTTCGAGGCCCTGTCCGCGCTGTCGGCCGGCGTCAAGGACGTGCGCGCCGTGATCGACCTGGCCCGCCGCCGTCTCAGCGCCGGCGAGCAGACCGTGCTCTTCATCGACGAGGTGCACCGCTTCTCCAAGACCCAGCAGGACGCGCTGCTCGCCGCGGTGGAGAACCGGATCGTGCTGCTCGTGGCCGCCACCACCGAGAATCCGTCGTTCTCCGTCGTCGCCCCGCTGCTGTCCCGTTCCCTGGTGCTGCAGCTGCAGCCGCTGGGTCCCGACGACATCCGGGCCCTGCTCGAGCGGGCCCGGACCGACGAACGCGGCCTCGACGGAAGCGTGCAGATCACCGACGATGCGCTCGAGCACCTGGTGCGCCTCGCCGGCGGCGACGCACGGCGTGCGCTCACCGCCCTCGAGGCGGCCGCCGAGACCGCCCTCGACCGCGGCGGGACGGGCGCGACGATCGACCTGCCGACCGTCGAGGCGAGCATCGACAAGGCCGCGGTGCGCTACGACCGCGACGGCGACCAGCACTACGACGTCGCGAGCGCGTTCATCAAGTCGCTGCGCGGCTCCGATGTCGACGCCGCGCTGCACTACCTCGCGCGGATGATCGTCGCGGGGGAGGACCCGCGGTTCATCGCGCGCCGGCTGATGATCCAGGCCAGCGAGGAGGTCGGCATGGCCGATCCGACCGCGCTGCAGGCGGCGACGGCGGCTGCGCAGGTCGTGCAGCTCGTCGGCATGCCCGAGGCCCAGCTCGCCCTGGCACAGGCCACCATCCACATCGCCACCGCACCCAAGTCGGGTGCGGTCACCGCCGCGCTCGGCGCCGCGATCGCCGACGTCAAGGCCGGCCGGTCCGGGTCGGTGCCGGCGCATCTGCGCGACGGCCACTACGCCGGCGCCCAGAAGCTCGGCAACGCCGTCGGCTACCGCTACCCGCACGACCACCCCGACGGCGTGCTGGCGCAGCAGTACGCGCCGGACGAACTCGTCGGCGTCGACTACTACACCCCGACCGGCCACGGAGCCGAGCGGGAGCTCGCACAGCGGGTGCCGAAACTGCGACGGATCGTGCGCGGCACGCGGTAGGGCGTCCCTTCCGCGCAGGTCGCAGGGTCGCGCGCCGCAGGCGCCGAGCGAATGTGCCATACCCTCGAGCTACGAAAGGGAGCGATACAGTCGCTCGCCTCCGGCAGTGGGTCGGAGCGGGGCGGGTGGTGAGAACGGCCGCTGCGGCCCGCGCGATAAGCTGAACGATGGCCGATTCGCCGTGCCCGGACGGGCACGGCAGCCCACACCGTCAGACAAAGAGGACCATCGACGTGCAGACCCACGAGATCCGCAGGCGCTTTCTCGACCACTTCGTGAAGGCGGGCCACACCGAGGTGCCCAGCGCGTCGCTGATCCTGGCCGATCCGAACCTGCTGTTCGTCAACGCCGGCATGGTCCCGTTCGTGCCCTACTTCCTCGGCCAGCAGACCCCTCCGTTCAGCACCGCGACCTCGGTGCAGAAGTGTGTGCGCACCCTCGACATCGAGGAGGTGGGCATCACCACCCGGCACAACACGTTCTTCCAGATGGCCGGCAACTTCTCGTTCGGCGACTACTTCAAGGAAGAGGCGATCGGGCACGCGTGGTCGTTGCTGACCGGCTCCGTCGACGACGGCGGCTACGGCATCGATCCCGAGAAGCTCTGGGCGACCGTGTATCTGGACGACGACGAGGCGTACTCGATCTGGCACGACAAGATCGGCGTCCCCGCCGAGCGCATCCAGCGCCGCGGCATGAAGGACAACTACTGGTCGATGGGCATCCCCGGTCCCTGCGGCCCCTGCTCGGAGATCTTCTACGACCGCGGCCCCGAATACGGCGCCCCGGGTGGCCCCGAGGCCGACGAGGACCGCTACATCGAGATCTGGAACCTCGTGTTCATGCAGAACGAGCGCGGCGAGGGCGGAGCCAAGGAGGGCTACCCGATCCTCGGGCCGCTGCCGAAGAAGAACATCGACACCGGCATGGGTGTCGAGCGAGTCGCGTTCCTGCTCCAGGGCGTCGAGAACGTCTACGAGACCGACCTGCTGCGCCCGGTCATCGACAAGGCCGCCGAGCTCACCGGCAGCGTCTACGGCGCCGACCACGCCTCGGACGTGCGCTTCCGGGTCATCGCCGACCACGCCCGCACCGCCGCGATGCTCATCGTCGACGGCGTCAACCCCGGCAACGACGGTCGCGGCTACGTCCTGCGCCGCCTGCTGCGCCGGATCGTGCGCTCCGCGCGTCTGCTCGGCGCCGACACGCCGACGATGGCCGAGTTCATGGCCGTCGTGCGCGACACCATGAGCCCGTCCTACCCGGAGCTGGCGACGGACTACCCGCGCATCGAGACCGTCGCCGTCGGTGAGGAGACCGCATTCCTCAAGACCCTGGGCACCGGCAGCAAGCTGTTCGAGGGCGCGGTCGAGTCCGCGAAGGCCCAGGGCAGGTCCGTTCTCGGCGGCACCGAAGCCTTCACCCTGCACGACACCTACGGGTTCCCGATCGACCTGACGCTGGAGATGGCCTCCGAGGCGGGCCTGACCGTCGACGAGGACGGCTTCCGTTCCCTCATGGCCGAGCAGCGTCAGCGCGCCAAGGACGACGCCCGTGCCCGCAAGCACGCCCACGCCGACCTGACCGTCTACAAGGAACTGCTCGACCGCGGCCCCACCGAGTTCACCGGCTTCACCGAACTGGTGACCGAGGCGACGGTGCTGGCCGTCATCACCGGCGGAGAACGGTTGCACGCGGCGCAGGCCGGCCAGAACGTCGAGCTGATCCTCGACCGCAGCCCCCTCTACGCCGAGGCCGGCGGTCAGATCGCCGACGTCGGCACCATCACCGCCGGCGGTCTGCGCATCAAGGTCGACGACGTCCAGAAGATCGCCAAGCAGCTGTGGGTGCACAAGGTGACCGTGCTCGAGGGTCAGGTCACCGAGGGCGACGCCGTCCTCGTGCAGGTCGACCCGTCCTGGCGCAAGGGCGCTACGCAGGGCCACTCGGGCACCCACCTGGTCCACGCCGCGCTGCGCGAAGTCCTCGGCCCCAACGCCGTGCAGGCCGGCTCGCTGAACAAGCCGGGCTACCTGCGGTTCGACTTCTCCTGGCCCGGAGCGCTCAGCGAGCAGCAGAAGGCCGACATCGAGGCCGTCACCAACGAGGCCGTCGCGGCGAACTACCCGGTCAACACCTTCGTCACGGACCTGGACAAGGCCAAGAAGATGGGTGCGATGGCGCTCTTCGGCGAGAACTACGGCGACGAGGTCCGCGTCGTGGAGATCGGCGGCCCGTTCTCGATGGAGCTGTGCGGCGGCACGCACGTCGAGCACTCCTCCCACGTCGGCACCGTCACCCTGCTCGGCGAGCAGTCCGTCGGCTCGGGTGTGCGCCGCGTCGAGGCATACGTCGGCCTGGACTCGTACCGGCACCTGGCCAAGGAACGGGCCCTGCTCGCCGGTCTGTCCTCGACCCTGAAGGTGCCCTCCGAGGAGGTGCCCGCGCGCGTCGAATCCCTGGTCGAGCGGTTGAA
Source organism: Rhodococcus indonesiensis (assembly GCF_047782815.1). NCBI lineage: Bacteria > Bacillati > Actinomycetota > Actinomycetes > Mycobacteriales > Nocardiaceae > Rhodococcus > Rhodococcus indonesiensis. The sequence goes on from NZ_CP180630.1 coordinate 2,539,542, forward strand.
GGCGGCCGAGAAGGAACTCGAACGCACCCGCGCCGCCGCGGTGCTCGCTTCGGCCGGCACGTTCGCCGAGAAGGCGGAACGCACCGGCGATCTGCTCGTCGTCGCCGAGGCGGCCCCCGAGGGCGTGGCCGGCAACGACCTGCGCAGCCTCGCCTCCGACGTCCGCGGCCGGCTCGGCAGCGAGCCCGCCGTGGTGCTGCTCCTCGGTTCGGCCGACGGCAAGGTGCCGTTCGTCGTCGCCACCACCAAGGCCGCCCAGGCCAAGGGCATCAAGGCCGGCGACCTGGTCTCGAGCTTCGGGCCGGTCATCGGTGGCCGCGGCGGCGGCAAGCCCGACATGGCACAGGGATCCGGATCCGACCCCGCCGGTATCCCCGCGGCGTTGACCGCGTTCCGCGCCCGGCTCAGCGAGCTGGCCGGCTGATCGTGGCCGACTTCGCCGGTCCCGACCGCCCGGGTGTCGACGACCCCGGCCGCGGACGCCGCATCGGCATCGACGTCGGAAGTGTCCGGATCGGTGTGGCCTCGTCCGATCCCGACGGGATCCTGGCCACCCCGGTCGAGACCGTGCCGCGCTCGAAGGAACGCGGGCCCGACGCGCCGGATATCCGGCGCATTGTGGACATCGTCACGGAGTACGAGGCCGTGGAGGTTATCGTCGGTCTGCCGCAGACCCTGCGCGGGGAGCCCGGCAAGGCCGCGAAACTGGCCCGTGACTTCGCGGGACGGCTGCGCCGGCGGATGACCGGGATTCCCGTGCGGATGGCCGACGAACGATTCACGACGGTCACTGCGGCGCGGGCCCTCCGCGAGAGCGGAGTCAGTGCGCGCGGTGCGCGGCCGGTGATCGACCAGGCCGCCGCCGTCGCCATCTTGCAGGGTTGGTTGGACGAGCGGAGTGCAGTGGTGAACGTGGCCGAGGACGGCAAGCCGGAGAACGGACGATGAGCCGGCACGGGAGGCCGGACGACGAGTCCACCGGGGCGGACCACGCCTCCGGGGACCGTCCCGGGTTCGGGCCCGCCCAGCAGGACGAGTGGTACCGGCCGCGGCACGGGACCGACGTTTCGCCGCCGTCCGCCGCCGGGGGCGGCCACCGCTACGAGCCTCCGACCCCTCCGGCCGGCGGGCACCCCTTCGACGACGCCCCCACCACCGAGCACGTCTACCGGCTCGACGAGTACGACCCCGGCACCCCGTCGCAGCCCGAGCTCCGCCCCTACGGCGGACACCCCGCCGACCACCCGGGTGCCGAAACCGAGGTCTTCGAGGCTCAGACCTACGAGCCCCAGGGCTACGGGCCCAGCGACTACGATCCCCGCGACCGCGACGGATACGACCGCGACGGATACGACCCTGCACCGGGCACCTACCGACACGACGACCACGAGCAGCCGCCCACCTACGACGAGTCGGGCTACGACCAGTTCGGGTACGCCGCAGTCGACGACGATCCGCGCGGCTACCCCGAGGCGTCCGCAGCAGGACAGGACTGGACCGACTCCGCCGATCGCGCCGTCCCCGAACCTGTCGGGATGTCCCCGGCCCGCCGGGCCCACGCCCGCTCGGCCCGGGCCCGCCGCATACGCGGCCGGATCGTCGGCGTGCTCGCCGTCGCGGCCGTGCTGGTTCTGCTCCTCGGCGGCGGATTCTTCGCCTACCAGAAGTTCACCGGCCCCGACCTGCCACCCGACTACACCGGTGCGGGCGGCCCCGCCGTCGTCGTGCAGGTGCACCCGGGTGACACCGCCGAGCAGATCGGCGCCGCCTTCAAGGAAGCGGACATCGTCGCCAGCTCCGACGCCTTCTACAATGCCGCCGTCCAGAACCCCGGGATGAACTCGCTGCAGCCGGGCTTCTACTCGATTGCCAGCCGGCTTCCCGCCCGCGAGGCCGTCGCCGCCCTCGTCGACCCCGCGAACCGGGTGGGGGCGCTGGTGATCTCCGAGGGCCGGCAGTTGCACGACATCCGCGACGTCAACACCGGCGCGGTACGCAAGGGGATCTACACCCTCATAGCGGAGGCCAGCTGCCTCGAACGCGACGGGCAGCGCACGTGTCTGACCTACGAGGAACTCGACGCCGCGGGTGCGAGCACCGACCTCGCCGCGCTCGGTGTGCCGGAATGGGCGCGGGCCGCCGTCGCGAACGTGCCCGATCGCACTCGGCAGCTCGAGGGACTCATCGCGGCCGGCCGCTGGGACTTCGATCCCACTGCCGGGGCCGCAGACATACTCCGGTACCTCGTCTCCACCAGCGCCGAGCGCTACGACGAGACGGGCATCACCCAGGCCGCGGCCAAGGTGGGGCTGACGCCGTACGAGATGCTCGTCTCGGCGTCCCTCGTGGAACGCGAGGCGCTGCCGGACGACTTCGCGAAGGTCGCCCGGGTGATCCTCAATCGTCTGAAGATCGGTCAGCCGTTGCAGTTCGACTCGACGGTCAACTACGCCCTCGACGAAACCGAGCTGGCGACCACCGATGCCGATCGGGCGCAGGTCACCCCCTGGAACACGTACGCGAGCCCGGGACTGCCCGCCACCCCGATCTCGTCGCCGAGCATCGAGGCGCTGCAGGCCGTGGAGAACCCGGAGGCGGGGAACTGGACGTACTTCGTGACCATCGACGCTCAGGGCACGACCCTGTTCGCCGACAACTACGACGAACACCTGACGAATACGCAACAGGCGCTGGACAGCGGAATCCTCGACAGTGGCAGATGACGACAGTGGCAGATGACATCGTGACCGGCGCCCGCAAGGCCGCGGTCCTCGGCAGCCCCATCGCGCATTCCAAGTCCCCGTTGCTGCACCTGGCTGCCTACCGGGCGCTGGGTCTGACGGACTGGACCTACGAGCGCATCGAATGCACGGGCGAGCAGCTGCCGGCTCTGGTGTCCGGACTCAGGCCCGAGTGGGTCGGGGTGTCGGTGACGATGCCCGGCAAATTCGCGGCCCTCGAGTTCGCCACCGAGCGCACCGACCGGGCCGTGCTGATCGGCTCGGCGAACACCCTGGTGCGGACCGCGGACGGCTGGCGGGCCGACTGTACCGACGTCGACGGCGTCACCGGCGCGCTGCGCGCCGCCGGCGTCGGGGACCTGGCCGGCGCTTCGGCGGTGGTGGTCGGGGCCGGGGGGACCGCGCGGCCGGCCCTGGTGGGGCTCGCCGAGCTCGGGGTCACCTCGGTGACCGTCGTCGCCCGCAACGAGGTCCGGGCCGCCGAGACGTTCGACTGCGCCGAGGCGGTGGGTATGAAGCCGCGTTGGTTGCCGTTCGACGCCCCGGAACTCGCGGACGTGTGCGCCGGCGCTGGTGCGCTCGTGAGCACCGTGCCGGCGGCCGCGGCGGCGCCCTACGCGCAGCAGCTCGGCCGCGCACCGTTCGTCCTCGACGCGATCTACGACCCGTGGCCCACCCCGCTCGCCGAGGCCGCCACGGCGCATGGATCCGTCGTGGTGGGCGGCCTGCAGATGCTGCTGCATCAGGCATTCGGCCAGGTCGAGCAGTTCACCGGTCGACCCGCACCGAAGGCGGAGATGGCCGCGGCCCTCGCCGGTTGACGACGCGGCGGGTTCGGCTCCGGCCCGCACCGGCGACGGTCGTCGCATCCGGGGTGATCGATGGAGCGGGGTCGATGCAGTACTGAGGAACGACTGCATCGACGCCACCCGCGCGACGCCGCGGATCGTGCGACGGGACGGATCGCCGTCGCACGACCCGGTGCCGGGCGCGGTCAGTAGTAGTCGGCCCGGGGGTTCCACGTCGAGATCGCCCAGATGACCACGACGTCCAAGGCGATGATGAGGATCGACCACCACGGGTAGTACGGCAACCACAGGAAATTCGCCAGAATGGACAGCGCGGCGATGATGATGGCCGCCACCCGTGCCCACGTCGCGCCGGTGATCAGCGCGATGCCGACGACGACGATCACGACACCCATGACGATGTGGATCCATCCCCAGGTCGTGAGATCGAACTTGAAGGTGTACTCCTGGCCCTGGACGATCACTTCGTCCTCGGCGACCGCCGCAATCCCCTGGAAGAACTGCAGGACTCCGATCGTGGCCATGATGACCGCGGCTCCGATCGACGTCCCCGCCGCGACGGCCTGTTTCGTGGACATGGGTTCCGGTTCGACATGCACGTTGTGTGACACGGTCGTCTCCCTCTCCGAATGGATCTGACGGGTCGAGTGTGCGCCGGGTTGCACAGGTCCAGCAGGGACTTTCGTCCCATTCTCGGTATCGGCGCGGTCACGCACCCCTCGCGCTCCTCCTTTCGGCGACGAGGCGGGAGCGATCCGGTTGCCTGCCCGAAAACGGCCTGCCCGAAAACCGGATGCGTGCAGACGTGTGCGAGCTATCGTCGAACATGCGGTGGACTGGTTCTCCGTTTCCCGGTCGGCGTCGCCATCTCGCGGGCGTGGCGCCGTGAAACCTCCCGAACTGCTGCCGAAGACCGATCCCGTCGCTGAAACGAGGCCTCCGGTGACCGATACCGACATCGACGAAATGGGTCCGGTGGACTATCTCGTCATCGAGTTCCCCGCCGACCGTCCGCCCGACGGGTCGGCGCTGCCCCTGCTGCGCGATCTCGTCGAGCGCGGCATCGTGCGAGTGCTGGACCTGGCGTTCGTCCGGAAGGATCCGGACGGCTCCGTTGCCGGGATCGACATCGCCGACGTCGGGCTCGAGGGCGAGGTCGATGTCACGCTGTTCGCGGAGGCCGCCTCCGGTCTGCTCGACGACACCGACTTCGCCGAAGCCGGCGCAGCACTCGAGCCGGGTTGTTCGGCGGCGGTGCTCGTGTACGAGAACACGTGGGCAGCGCCATTTGCTCGCGCTCTGCGCCGCAACGGCGCCCAGCTCGTCGCGTCGGGCCGGATTCCCGTGCAGAGTATCCTGTCGTCCCTGGATCAGATCGAGTCCGAAAGCTGAGAACAGCCAGAGGGATTCGGCTAAGTCGATCCTTCGAGTATGCAGAGGAGTGCGTCATGCCCGGACTGCTGCGGGGCGTCGCCCGAACGGCCGTGGTGGCGGGAACCGCCACCGCCGTCTCCAACCGTGTATCCCGGCGACAGGGTCAGCGCTGGGCGGGGCAGGAGCAAGCGCAATACGAACGCTACGAGCAGTATCCGCCTGAACCCGCACCGCCGCCGGCCGCCCCGGCCGGCCAGGGAGGGACGGACCGGATCGCCGCATTGAAGGACCTCGCCGAGCTGAAGGCGCAGGGCGTGCTCACCGAGGCCGAGTTCGAAGCCGAGAAGGCCCGAATCCTGGCTTCCTGACCAGCCGACGGCACGCCCGACCGCGGTGAATCATCCTGCGGGCGGGCGTGTCCCGGCGCCTTCGGGCCCCACATGCTCGAAGTCTCGGTCATCCGCTTCCCGAGTCGTACGTGCGGCCGGATCGTAGGTGCGCGATCGTGATTCGCTGTCAGCGGTGATGGACACGCTGCGGTGCCACTGCGGCCGCGACGGGGATGGGGGCCGTCGGCGCCGAACGTCGGCGTCGCCGTAGTACCTTCTCGCCTTCGATGACGACCGGAACGAGGAGCGACCAACCCACGCAGGCGAGCCACTGGCCGCCGGTCAGTGAGGTGGTCATCAGCAGATCCTGGAGGAAGCCGGCCTCGACGGCGAACACTGTGACGACGACGGGGATGGACAGGATTCCGAGCGCCCTCAGGACCGGAGCGGTCATCCCCGAGTCCGGGTCTCGGCGCAGGGCGAGTCCGCTCAGGATGGAACCGAACGACAAGACCACGAATGCGGTCGTCATCGGGACGTTGGCCGCGGTGGGGCTCATCTCGCCGGGAGCGAGGAGCATCGCAGCGAGGGTGACGGCGAACTGCAGGATGCCATATGCCAGCCACTGCAGTAGCGCCGTGCGGTTCGCGATCGGCACCCCGGGGTCGCGGGGCGTCTTGGTCATCAGGTTCGGCGGTGGCGGGTCGAGCATGATGACCGCAACCGGAAAGAGGGTGATGAAGAAGTGCTGGAACAGCACCATCAGCGGCGTGAGCGCGACGCCGTCGTTGATGTCGAAGATGCTCGCGACGAGGAACAGCAGGACGAGTGAGAACAGCTTGGACATCTGGTAGCGGATGTAGGACACGATCTTGTCGTAGATGCTGCGGCCCAACCTGATCGCGGTGATCAACGTCCCGAAGTTGTCGTCCGTGAGCACCATCTTGCCGGCCTGCTTGGTGACCTCGCTGCCCGAGCCCATGGCCACCCCGATGTCGGCCTTCTTCAGGGCCGCGGCGTCGTTGACGGCATCGCCGGTCATGGCCACTACCGCGCCGCTCCGCTGCATGAGGTCGGCCAGCCGCAGCTTGTCCTGCGGAGTGACGCGGCCGAAGACGTGCAGGTTCGGCAACGCTGCCGTCAGTTCCTCGTCCGACATGGCGTGCAGTTCGGCCCCGCCGATCGCGCCCGGCCCGAGACCGAGTTCGGCACCGATCGCCGACGCTGTGATCGCGTGGTCGCCGGTGATCATGCGGACCTCGATGCCGGCCGCTCGCGCGGTGCGGACCGAGTCGACGGCCTCCGGGCGAAGCGGATCGATGATGCCGACCATCCCGACGAAGATGAGCTCACCGACGAACGACATCGGGTCGGCCTGCACCGCCTCTTCCCGACCGTCGAGCAGGCGGACCGCGAACGCCAGCACGCGCAACCCCTGCTCCGAGAGAGTTCGGTTGGCCGCGGCCAGGTCGTCGCGGACCTCCTCGATCGGTACCTCCCGACGGCCCGGCTGGTAGGCGCTGGTGCAGCGGGCGAGGACGACATCGGGTCCACCCTTGACGAGTTCCACGAATCGGGTGGTGCCGTCGACCGGTAGGTGGTGGAACGTCGCCATGAACTTGTAAGCGGAGTCGAACGGCACCTCCGCGACCCGCGGATACGTCCGCCGGGTCAGCGGAGCGTCGATCCCGATCTTCGCGGCGAGCACCACGAGCGCGGCCTCGGTGGGATCGCCGACGATGTCGCCGGTGTCGGAGACGGTGGCGTCGCTGTCCAGGCACAGGCCGTACGCGAGCAGGGTGAAGTCCGGAACCTCCAGGCCCGCAGCCTGGGCAATCCTCCCCGTCTTGTCGTAGCCCTCGCCGTCCACGGTGTACCAGCGGCCGTGGAAGTACAGGGACCGGACGGTCATCTGGTTCATGGTCAAGGTGCCGGTCTTGTCCGAGTTGATCGCGCTGGTGGCACCGAGTGTCTCGACGTCGGTGAGGTTCTTCACGACGGCCTTGGCGTCCGCCAGCTGACGGGCTCCGAAAGCGAGCATGGCCTGAACGAATGTGGGCAGTCCGGTGGGGATGGCGGACACCCCCATGGAGATGCCCAGCAGCAACAGCGTCGCCAGTTCCTGCCCCCGAACCAACCCGATGATCACGATGATCGCGACCGCAGCCCACGCAATGATCCCGAGAATCTTGGTCAGCGAGTCCAGCTCGCGCTGAAGGGGCGACTTGCTCGGTGCGACGGCGGACAGCATCGACGCGATCCGGCCCATCTCCGTGTGCATGCCGGTTTCCGTGACGATCATCGTGGCGGTGCCCCGGGTGACCGACGTGTTCTGGAAGACCATGTTGCTGCGGTCGCCGAGGGCGACATCGGCGGTGTCGAGCGTGTGTGGGTCCTTCGGGACGGGGGTGCTTTCACCCGTCAGCGCCGCCTCCTGCGTCTCGAGGGTGGCCGTCGTGAGCAGCCGGCCGTCGGCGGGCACGATGTCGCCCGCCTCCACTTGCACGATGTCGCCCGGGACGAGATCGGTGGCGGCGAGCTGAACCAGGATGCCGTCACGGATCACGCGCGTCTGCGGCGTCTGCATTCTTGCGAGCGCATCGACGCTGGCACGAGCCTTCAGTTCCTGTTGCGTGCCCAGCACGATGTTGAGTCCGACGAGCACCACGACCACGATCGCCGTCGGTACCTCACCAATGACGATGCTGACGACGGCGACCGCGACCAGCATCAGATTCATCGGATCTTCGAGCTGCCGAAGCGCGATCGCCCACATCGACGGTCCGGGCTCGGAGGCGATCTCGTTGAGGCCGTACCGGCGGCGGCGGGCACCGGCTTCTCCCGCGGTCAACCCCGAGTGCCGATCCGAGTTCAGCGCCGCGACGACGGTATCCGACTCCTGAACGTGCCAGGTGTTCCGCTCGGCCTGCACGGCGTCGGTGTCGGTGGGACGCCCCTGATCCGGGGGACGTGCGGTGAGGGCCATGATCGCTTCTCCTCGCCGGAGACGACTCGTCGGAGACGACTTTTCAGAAGGGCGTGGGTATCCAGTGCAATTGCTGCCTGGGCGTCCGGTATCCGTGCGGACCCCGACGCTCCGGCAGGGTGATGTCGCGGTGTTCGAGCGGTTCGTAGGGAATCTGGCTCAGCAAGTGGCTGACGACATTGAGCCGGCCGCGCTTCTTGTCGTCGTTGTCGGCGACATACCAGGGTGCCCAGCCGGTGTCGGTATAGCGGAACATCTCGTCGCGTGCCCGCGAATAGTCGTACCACCGGCTGTACGACTGTAGATCGAGGTCCGAGAGTTTCCAGATCCTGCGCGGGTCGTCGATCCGGCGTTGCAGCCGCACCGTCTGCTGTTCCTGACTCACCTCGAGCCAGTACTTGAGCAGAACGATGCCCGAGTCGACGATCGCCCGTTCGACCGCGGGCGTCATCTCGAGAAAGTGCCGCGCTTCCTCTTCGGTACAGAACCCCATCACCCGTTCGACTCCCGCGCGGTTGTACCAACTGCGGTCGAAGATCACCACCTCGCCACCGGCCGGCAGATGCGGAAGGTACCGCTGCACGTACATCTGGCTCTTCTCGCGCTCGGTCGGCGCGGGCAGGGCGACCACGCGGAACACACGCGGGCTGACGCGTTCGGTGATCGCCTTGATGACGCCGCCTTTTCCGGCGGTGTCGCGGCCCTCGAACAGAATGCAGACTTTCGCGCCGGAGGATCTGACCCATTCCTGCATGGCGACGAGTTCACCCTGGAGCGGTTTGAGACGTCGTAGATACTCCTTGTTCTTCATCGGTTTCTTCGCCGGCGTTCCCGGTTCCGCGGCAGGCGAACGGAGCTCCCCGGCTTCGGCAACGCGCTTCCGGCCGTGGCCGCCCTTCGGTGCCTTCTTCCGGGCGGACTTGGAACCCATGACCGACTCTCCCGACGTGTGGACTGGAGGCGAGGGGCCTCATCGAACGGCCGGCACTTCCGGAGCGATCGCCGGAAGGTGCATGGAAGCGATTTTCCATCAGTGCCGAGAAATCCGCCGGATTTCGACCATTTCGCCGGCTCGATCGGGGGGGGGGGGGGGGGGACGCAACGGCGGCGGTGGACGCTCGAAATTGCCACCTTGGGTTCTTCGAATGCCCCAGAATGTCACTGGCCACGTTGTGCACGAGTCAGTGCATCTCTTTGTCGAGCGGAAGGGCTCGCCATGCCGGACAGTCTCGACTCTCCGCGCCCGTCCTCGACCCTGCGGCGGATGCTCGTGCCGCTCGCTCTGGCACAGTTCATCTGCAGCTTCGCCGGGTCGAACATGAACGTGATGATCAACGACATCAGTGCGGATCTCGGGACGACCGTGCAGGGTGTGCAGACCGCGATCACCGTGTTCCTGCTGGTGATGGCCGCGTTCATGATCCCCGGAGGCAAGCTGACCGACCGGTGGGGGCGTAAGCGGTGCTTTGTGCTCGGTCTCGTTCTGTACGGCATCGGAGCATTGATCAGCGCGGTCTCGCCCAACCTCGGGGTACTGATCATCGGCAACTCGATCCTCGAAGGGGTGGGCACCGCGCTGCTGATTCCGCCGGTGTACATCCTCACCACGATGCTCTTCAGTGATCTGACCTCTCGAGCGCGGGCATTCGGTGTCATCACCGGGATGGGCGGCATCGGAGCGGCAGCAGGTCCGCTGATCGGTGGTGTCATCACCACCGGCATCGACTGGCGCGCGGCCTTCGTGTTCCAGGCGCTGATCATCGGAGTCATCCTCGTGCTCAGCCGGGGGATCGTGGACCCGGTCCCTCCCGATCCGGCGCGACCGTTCGACGCCGTAGGCGCCCTCCTTTCCGCCGCCGGTCTGGTCTGCCTCGTGATGGGGATCCTGCAGGCCGACACCGATGTCGTTCTGATGGCAATCCTGGTCGTGGTAGGAGCACTGTTCATCGTGTGGTTCCTGCTGTACGTGCGGGCTCGTGAACGGGCAGGCAAGGAGCCACTGCTGTCGCTGTCACTGTTCCGCAACCGCACCTCGAACCTCGCGCTGGTGACGCAGAACATCCAGTGGCTGCTGCTGATGGGGATCGCGTTCGTCGTTTCCGCGTTCCTGCAGGTCGTCCGGGGATACAACGCGATCGAGACCGGCGTGATCTTCACCGCGGCCACCGCCGGCATCCTCGGTGCCTCGCTCGTGGCGGAGCGACTGACAGCGAAGTACCCGCAGCGCACGCTGATCACAGCCGGGTTCGTCACCACCCTCGCGGGTGTCGGTGTCCTTCTCCTGCTCGTGCGGGCTTGGACGAGTGCATGGGCGTTCACGCCAGGGCTGCTGCTCATCGGCATCGGACTCGGGACGATGCTGACGCCGTCGGTCAACGTGGTGCAGTCCGCATTCGCGGAGGAGCGTCAAGGCGAGATCTCGGGGTTGTCGCGGTGCGTATCCAATCTCGGATCGTCGCTGGGTACGGCTGTGGCGGGTACCGTCCTGGTCGCCGGGTTGACATCGCCCGACCGCGCGTACGCGCTGGCCATGACAGTGCTGGCCGTCCTCGGTCTGATCGGGTTGGTGGCGGCACTGCGTCTCCCCGGGACACCTGATCGAACTCCGGCACCACGTTGACGGTTTCGGGGGCTTTGCGTATATGGGCGGCGTACGATATGTACGGTCGTCCCGCAAAAGGGGCTACATGGATGCGAGATGAGCATGCCGGGTGCTGGTGCCGACGCTGTCACGGTCGATCGGCTTACCACCGATTTCGGTGGCGATGTACCACCCGCGGTCCTCGAGGCCGCGGTGATGGTGGTGGACGTCGGTAATCGAGCGGGGTTCCGGAGTCGGATCTGCCGGAACCCGGGGGACGGTTCCTCCGTCGGGGTTCGCTGAACCGTCGGGGTCCGCTCAACTCGGTCGAGTCGCGGACGAGGGCGGTACCGTAGCGCGCCGGGATCGCCGTAGCAGGATCCGAGAATTTCATTCCGGCCGGATTCGAGTTGATCACCTTGCCGGTCCGATCGAGGAGGCTGACCTGATGGATTCCTTCTGGGATTACGTGTGGTACACGGTCGTCGTATTCGCCTTCGTGGCGTATCTGATCGTGCTGTTCCAGATTCTCGTCGACCTGTTCCGCGATCACACCGTATCCGGCTTCGCCAAGGCGGTGTGGGTGGTCGTGCTGGTGCTCTTCCCGTACATCAGCGCACTGGTCTACCTGATCGTTCGAGGCCGGGGGATGGCGCTGCGGGCGCAGCAGGCACAGGCGGAAGCCAAGCAGGCCACCGACGAGTACATCCGGAACGTCGCGGCCGGCAAGTCCCCGGCCGAGCAGATCGCCGACGCCAAGGCGCTACTCGACTCGGGTGCGATCACGGCCGCCGAGTTCGAGCACCTCAAAGCTCAGGCGCTGGGACGGGGTACCGCTGGTCGTGACGGCGTCCCCGTCGGCTGAGTCGCGAGCGGGACCGGAAGTCCGGTGCGATCGTCCTTTCATCATGTCGGTGAGGGCAGGTGGCCGGCAGTCGAATTCGTGGTCGGGTCCGTTGCAGCAGAAGTAGATTCCAACTCTCGGGGACGGATCCGGCGGAGTCGGCCGGTGCACGCGGAAGGAGTGCGACATGGTCTACAGTGCCCTCGACCCGAGGAGCGATGTCCGTCCCGCGTCGGCGCGGTCGGCTCCGCAGCCGGCCACCAGCGACCTGAGGCGGGTCCGCACCCGGGACGTGCCCCCACCGGGCGGGGACGAAGCCGTGCAGCTCGAGCTGATCGTCACTCGCCTCGCCGTGCGCTTTCCGTCGATGTCGCGCGGCGACATCGAGGTCGTGGTGCGGACCGTCGAGAAGCGGTTCGCCGATGCGAAGGTCCGGGACTTCCTGTCCCTGTTGATCGAGAAGGCAGCCCGCCGCGAGATCGATGAGGGCACAGCGTCGTCTCGGATCGAACTCGCGTAGGCGGACGGCGATGACAGCGCACGGACCCAGGGTGGAGGACGAACCGGCGGCGAGCACGCCCGGGAAGCAGAACAGCGGAGTCCGTGCTGCCGGCACCGAGCCCCAGGACGCGCCGAGTGCGGACGACACGGATCGCGAGACCGGGCGCCGCCGGAGGTTGCTGTTCGTCACCCTTCCGGGGTGCTGGGGCGCACTGCTCTTCGCGTGCCTGTCGTTCACGCCGTCGCTGCTGCCTCGAGGAGGCCTGCTCCAGGGCGTGATCTGCGGCATCACCGCCGCGATCGGCTACGGGCTGGGAGTACTCGCGGCGTACGTGTGGCGCGCCTTCGCCGATCGCGGTCCCCGGCGCCCGCGGCGCGGCTCCTGGTACGTCTTCCTCGCCGCGGCGACGGTGCTGTTCGTCGGCTCCTTCGCCGCCGGACAATACTGGCAGCACCAGATCCGCACGTTGATGGGAGTCACCGAGTACAACGTCGCGCTCGTCGTCCTCTCGCCGTTCGTGGCAGTGCTCGTCTTCGGTCTCCTGCTCGCGATCGGACGTGGCGTGCGGGGCGCGTACCGGTGGCTGACCACTCTGCTCGACAGATGGATCGGGCATCGCGCGGCGAGGGTGCTCGGGTGGATCGCGGTCGCCTGGCTGGTCTACGCGGTCGTCTCGGGTGTGCTGCTCGGTGGCCTCGTCAACGTCGCCAACTCCGCATTCTCTCTGCGCGACACCACGACTCCCGAGGGCGTGCAGCAACCCGAGACGAGCCTGCGATCGGGTGGACCGGGTTCGGTGGTGCCGTGGGACTCGTTGGGGTACCAGGGGCGCACCTTCATCGGCTCGGGCCCCACCACCGAGGAGATCGCACAGTTCGTCGGCCGCCCGGCTGTGGAGCCGATTCGGACGTATGCCGGTCTGGCGTCGGCGGACGACTCCGAGGCTCGGGCAGCGGCGGCGGTCCAGGATCTGGAGCGTGCCGGAGGCTTCGAGCGGGCGAATCTGCTCGTGGTCACGACCACGGGGAGCGGGTGGGTGGACCCGGCGCTGGTGGATTCGTTCGAGTACCTCACCGGGGGCGACGCGGCGACCGTGACGGTCCAGTATTCGTACCTGCCGTCGTGGATCTCCTATCTGGTGGACCAATCGAAGGCTCGGCAGGCCGGTCGCGATCTGTTCGACGCGGTGTACGACGTGTGGTCGAAGCTGCCCCAGGACGCCCGTCCCCGACTGTTCGTCGCCGGAGAGAGTCTCGGCTCGTTCGGCGGCGAGACCGCCTTCAGCGGCGAATACGATCTGCGTAACCGCACCTCGGGAACCGTGTTCGCCGGGCCCCCCAACTTCAACACGCTGTTCCGGGAATTCAGCGACCGGCGTGAACCCGGCAGTCCGGAGGTCGAACCGGTCTACAAGGACGGGCGCACCGTGCGGTTCACCAACGATCCGCAGGGCGGCATTCCTCCCGCGGATCGTCCGTGGGACGGCAGCCGGGTGCTGTACCTGATGCATCCGTCCGATCCCATCGTGTGGTGGAGTCCGAATCTGATTCTCCGCGAACCGGACTGGATCGGGGAGGCACCCGGCCGGGACGTGCTCGAGGACATGGTCTGGATTCCGTTCGTCACGTTCTGGCAGGTCACCGCCGATCTGCCGTTCTCCACGGGAGTGCCCGGCGGCCACGGCCACAAGTACACCGGCGAGTACGTCGACGGCTTGAACACGGTCGTGCAACCGGTGGGGATCACCACCGAGCAACTCGCCACCCTCCGGGACATCATCGACGCGGGGGAGTAGGGCACCGGTCGATGCGGATCGCCGTCCTCCCGCGCACGGCGTTCGGGATCCGGTCGACGCAGCGCGGCACGAGCGGCCGCGTCCCGTCGGATGCCGGCGAGGCCGTGCCACGAAATCCGTTCGCGCGGCAGCAGGTATGCGGACTGCCCGAAGTGCGGTGAGCGCCCTGTGGGCGGTGCCATACTTGCGGAATGTCTCGGAGGCGAGCTCTCGCTCGACTGCCCGGAGTCGAGACGGTACGCGGCTACCGTCGGGACTGGCTGCGCTCGGATCTCGTCGCGGGTCTCGTTCTCACTGCCCTGTTGATCCCCGCCGGCATGGGATACGCCGAGGCGGCGGGACTGCCCGCGTACGCGGGGCTTTACGCGACGATCGTTCCGCTGCTCGCCTACGCGATCGTGGGGCCGTCCAAGATCCTCGTCCTCGGCCCCGATTCGTCGCTGGCGCCGTTGATCGCGGCGGCGGTGGTGCCGCTGGCCGTGACCGACGACCCCGAGAGCGCCCTCGCATTGGCCGGCGTCCTCGCCGTGCTCGTGGGTGCCATCATGATCGCGGGCGGATTCCTGAACCTCGGCTTCGTCACCGAGCTGCTGTCCAAGCCGTTGCGGCTGGGATACCTCAACGCCATCGCGCTCGTCGTCATCGTCGGGCAGTTGCCGAAGCTGCTGGGCTTCTCGGTGGACGCGTCCGGGTTGCTCGGTGAGATCGGCGCGATCGCCCGCGCGGTGGGGGACGGGCAGGTGGATCCGACAGCTGCCTGGGTCGGAGTCGCATCGCTGCTGGTCATCGTGGGTTTCAAGGTGCTGCATTCGAGGGTCCCGGGGGTGCTCGTCGCGGTCGTGGGAGCCGTGATCGTGGCCGCGGTGGCGGATCTGAGCGACGACATCGACATGGTCGGCGCACTGCCCGAGGGCCTGCCGCGTCCCTCGTTCGGCGGGGTCGACTGGGGTGACGTCGCGTCTCTGGTGGGACCGGCCGCGGGCATCGCGCTGATCGCATTCGCCGACTCCGGTGTGCTCTCCCGCACCTTCGCTGCCCGGCGGGGGGAGAACGTCGACGGGAACACGGAGATGAAGGCGATCGGGGTCGCCAACGTGGCCAGTGGCATGTTCGGGGGGTTTCCCATCTCTGCCAGCGGATCGCGCACGCCTGTGGCAGAGCAGAGCGGGGCGCGTACCCAGCTTGCCGGCGTGGTCGGCGCCGTGGCGGTGCTGTTGTTCGTCCTCCTGGCACCGGGAGTGACCGCGTACCTGCCCCAGGCGACCCTCGGAGCGGTGGTGATCGTCGCGGCGACGGCGCTGGTCGACGTCCGCGGGCTGGTGCAGATGTGGCGTATGAGCCGGACGGAGGCGTTGCTCGCGGCCGCGGCATTCGTCGGCGTCGCGCTGGTGGGAGTCCTGCAGGGCATCCTGGTCGCGATCGGACTGTCGTTCCTCGCGGTGGTGGTGCGGGTGTGGCAGCCGTACCGGGCCGAATTGGTGGCCGTGCCCGATCGGGAGGGCTTCCACGACCTCGCCCGTCATCCCGAGGGCCGGCGCATCCCGGGATTGGTCATCGTCCGATTCGACGCCCCGCTGTTCTTCGCCAACGGGGAGATGTTCGATCGCTACGTCCGCTCGCTGGTGACCGATTCTCCCCGTCCGGTCGAATGGGTCGTGCTCGCCGCCGAACCCATCATCGGATTGGACACCACCGCGGTCGACGAACTCGTCGACCTCGACCGCTACCTGGAGAGTTGCGGCATCAGGCTGGTGTTCGCGGAGATGAAGGGCCCGATCAAGGATCGGCTGGTGCGGTTCGGGGTGGGCGACCGCTTCGATCCGTCCCGCTTCCATCCCACGCTCGAGGCTGCCGTGGACGCCTTCGAGTCCCGCGATCGGCTGCACGACCCGATCCGACCGGGAGACGACGACGGCGCGGAATCGTGACACCCGGAGCGGTCCGCTCGACCGAACGGCACGTCGCTGTACGACGGTCCCACGATGTGACCTGCGAGCCACGGCTCGATCCGGTTGAGGAGAAAGGTGGGATCCGATGGGAACCGATACGCACGCGCTGCTTCACGGCCCGTTGTTCTCGCGCCGTCGACCGTTGGACCGCGAGAACGCGGCGAGTCGGATCAGCGCCTACGTCTACGGCAATGTCCTCGTCCTTGCGGCGCTGGTGCCGATCGCCACTTCGAGTGAGCACGTCGGGATTCTCGTCGTCCTCGGCACGGCCCTGTCCACCTTCCTTGCCCATGCCTTCGCCGAAGGCGTGGGTCAGAGTGTCCGAGAAGGAATCACGGTGACTCGAGCGGACAAGATCCGCGAGCTGCGCAACTCCGTACCGATTCTCAGTTCCGCTGTGCTGCCGTGTGCAGTCCTCGGGACCGCGCTGCTGGGATGGCTCGAGCCGAGGACCGCCCAGATCGTGGCCGAAGTCGCGGTGCTGGTCCGCATCGGAGGAATCGTGTGGGTCATCGGCCGGTTGAAGGGCGAACGTCCCACCCGTGCGTCGGTGGTTGCTGCTGCGCTCTTGACCGCGATCGCGACCGTCGTCGTGATCGTGAAGATCGTGCTCACTCACTGACCCTTGTCACGAGGGGGTACCGGACCGCTCGGTTCCGGCGGCAACCTCGGCATTCTCGAGCCGGGGACGGCGCCGGTGTGATGCAATGAGGTGGTGTGCAGATGGATGGCCTACTCGGGCGATCCGATCCTCGTGGAGGACTTGCTGTTCAAGCCCGAGCATTCCCTGATCGACCAGAGCCTGCATTCGCGGCTCGGGGCGACCACCACCAACGGTGACGGATTCGGGATCGGGTGGTACGGCGAGGAGGACGAGCCGGCCGTGTTCAAAGGGGTCGATCCGGCGTGGAACGACCGCAATCTCCGGGAACTCGCCGCCCATGTGCGCACGCCGCTGCTCCTCGCGCACATCCGCGCCTCGACGGGCACACCGGTTCAGCGCAGCAACTGTCATCCGTTCCGTCACGGCCGTTGGCTGTGGATGCACAACGGGGTGCTGAGCGAATTCCGGCGCATCAAACGCGATCTGGTGCTGGCGGTCGATCCGGAACTGTATCCGGACATCGAGGGGTCGACGGATTCGGAGGTACTGTTCTTCCTCGCCCTGACCTTCGGCTTGTCGGACGATCCGATCACCGCGGTCTCCCGGGCCGTCGGGACCGTCGAACATGTCGCTCGCGCCAAGGGCGTCGACGACCCGGTGCAGATGACCGTGGCCACCACCGACGGCGAATCCCTGTGGGTCTTCCGGTACTCGAGCGTGGGCCGCAGCCGCTCGCTGTTCTTTTCCACGGCGGTCGACAAGGTCCGGGCGCTGCATCCGGAGGTGGAGGTGCTGCATCGCCTCGGCCCCGAGACCCGCTTCGTGGTCTCCGAACCACTGCGCGACCTGCCGGGTGCCTGGAACGAGGTGCCCGAGGCGTCCGTCGGAATCGTCCGGCCCGGGGCGGACGAGATCCTCCCGTTCCGGCCGCTCGAGCCGGTCTGACATTCACCGGAAGGAATGTCGCGAGTCGTGCTGGGCACCCGGCCCGGCGGACACATCCGGCAATCAGGAGGAGGCGGCGTGTACACGTACAAGGTGATCGAAGTTCGCGAGAAGATGCTCGGCGGCAAGATGTCGGGTGACAAGCTCGAGCGGCTCCTCAACGAACAGGCCCGACAGGGGTGGCGCTTGAAGGCGATCACGTCGGCGGACATCAAGGGCCGGCTCGGTCCAGGCGGCGTCGAGGGAATGCTCGTGACGTTCGAGCGCGAAGACTGAGACACGCCGGCGGCGCCCGGCGCGTCACCGGAACCGCACGTGTGTGCATCACCGGCGGTACACGACCGACCAGCGGGAGTATGCGATGCGTATCGAAGACTACGGTCTGATCGGAGATCTGCAGAGTGCCGCGCTCGTCGGCCGCGCCGGCAACATCGACTGGTTGTGCCTGCCTCGGTTCGATTCGCCGTCGTGCTTCGCCGCGCTGGTCGGTGACGATCGGCACGGGCACTGGAGTCTGCGCCCGGCAGCCGAGATCACGGGGGTCACGCGGCGGTACCGCCCCGGAACGCTCATCCTGGAGACCGACTTCGAGACCGCGGACGGTGCGGTCCGCGTGATCGACTTCATGCCGCGCCGCGGCGACGGACCTCCGCGGCTCATGCGCATCGTCGAGGGGTTGCGCGGCAGGGTGTCGATGCGGATGCGTCTGTCGCTCCGACCGGACTACGGCACGATCACGCCCTGGGTCGAGCCCGCTGCCGACGGTGTACTCGCCACCGCGGGACCCGACTCGTTCCGGCTGAGTACTCCGGTGCCGCTGGGGATATCGGATGGTGATGCGACGGCGGACTTCACCGTCGCCGAGGGGCGACGCGAGCGCTTCACGCTGTGCTGGCACTACTCCTTCGGTCCCCCGCCGTCGGTCGAGGACGCGGACTCGGCGCTGGCCCGCACGCAGGCGTGGTGGCACGAGTGGAGCAGCCGGCTCGAGTACGCCGGACCGTACCGGGACGAGGTACTCACCTCCCTCATCGTGCTCAAGGCCATGACCTACGAGGTGACCGGCGCGCTGATCGCAGCGCCGACGACGTCCCTGCCCGAGGACATCGGGGGAGTGCGCAACTGGGACTACCGGTTCTGCTGGATCCGTGACTCTGTGCTGGCCCTGGAATCCCTTCTCGCCGGCGGATACACCGAGGAGGCGTTCTCGTTCCGCAGTTTCCTCCAGCGGGTCGGCACGGGAGACCCCGCGAAGATCCAGATCATGTACAGCATCGGCGGTGAGCGGCGCTTGACGGAGTTCGAGCTGCCCGACATGCCGGGATACGAGGGGTCCGCCCCGGTACGGGTCGGCAATGCCGCCTCGGAACAGTTCCAGCTCGACGTCTACGGCGAACTGATCGGCGTCGCCTTCCTCAGCACCGAGGCCGTGGGGCGGGTCGAACCGCACCTGTGGCCGCGCTGGCGCACTCTGATCGAATACGTCGAGTCGATCTGGGGTGAACCCGACGACGGAATCTGGGAGACCCGCGGGCCGCGGCGGCACTTCACCCAGTCGAAGGTGATGGCATGGGTGGTGTTCGACCGGGCGGTCCGCCTGGTCGAACGCTACGACCTGGACGGTCCGGTCGAACGGTGGAGGCGGCTACGGGACGAGATCCACGACGAGGTGTGCGAGCGCGGCTACGATCCGCAGCGCAACACCTTCACCCAGTACTACGGATCGGAGGAACTCGACGCCAGCGTGCTGACGATTCCGCTCGTCGGCTTCCTGCCGGGCACCGACGAGCGGGTGACCGGCACGATCGACGCGGTCACCCGCGAACTCGGGCGCGACGGGTTCGTCTCGAGATACTCGACCTCCCGGACGGACGACGGTCTGCCCGGCGACGAAGGCCAGTTCCTGGCGTGCTCGTTCTGGCTGGTCGCTGCGCTCGCCCGCAACGGCCGTCTCGAGCAGGCTCGGACGTTGTTCGAGCGGCTCGCCGCCTTGAGCAACGATCTCGGGCTGCTGGCGGAGGAGTACGACGTCGGACGTGGTCGCCAGGTCGGCAACTTCCCGCAGGCGTTCAGCCACCTGACCCTGATCGGTGCGGCCTACGCGATCGCCGCGGCAGAGGGCGCAGCCGACGAGAGGTGACCGGGTACGCGGCACGAGATGTCAGGACTGCCGGCCGTGCCTCGGCACGGCCGGTGGAGGTCAGGACGAGTCCCGCGCGGACAGTTCCTCGAGCAGGATCGGCACGCCGAGGTTGAGCGAGTGGATGCCGACGGTCGTGGCGAGTTTTAGGACTTCGAGAATTTCGTGTGCGGTGACGCCCAGATCGAGTGCGGCCCGGATGTGCCGCTGCAGTCCGGGCCCGTACATGTGGGTGCAGGAGGCATCGACCGCAATGCACAGCAACTGGACGACCTGCGGCGGGAGCACACCGCTTTCGTAGGGTTGCAGCGTGGCAGTCAGGTAGTGCTCGGTCCATCCGGGATCGAGTTCGTCGAGTCCGTCCCACAACGGGTTCCAACTTCCTTCGCGCTTGAGGCGGTCGACGATGGACGAAGCTGCGTCGTGGGTTGTCATCGGCCACTGCCCTGACCTGCGACGGCTGGAACCAGTTCGCGTTTGAGGATTTTTCCGGTGGCGGTCATGGGCAGTACGGTGGCGAACTCGATGTGGCGCGGGTACTTGTAGCCGGCCATCTGCTCCTTGCACCAGGCGATCAGCTCGGGTTCGGTGATCTGTGCGCCCGGTTCGCGGATGACGAACGCTTTGACCTCCTCGCCGTGACGATTGTCGGGGACGCCGACGACGGCGGCGAGGGAGACGGCCGGGTGGGTCATGAGGACCTCTTCGATCTCGCGGGGGTAGACGTTGAAACCGCCGCGGACGATGAGGTCCTTGGCGCGGTCGACGATGTAGTAGAACCCGTCCTCGTCACGCCGGGCCAGGTCGCCGGTGCGCAGCCAGCCGTCGCGCATCACCTCGGCGGTCGCCTCGGGTCGTCCGAGGTAGCCCGTCATGATGTTGTGGCCGCGCAGGACGAGTTCTCCGACGCCGTCGTGGACGGGATTCCAGTGTTCGTCGACGAGGGCGGCCTCGATGCCCCACACCGGTACGCCGATCGAACCGGGACGCGGGGCGCGTTCGGGGTCGCTGAACATTGCCAGCGGTGACGTCTCGGACAGGCCGTAGCCTTCGAGGATCTGGACATCGAACCTGTCCTTGAACTGCGTGAGGATCTCCACCGGCAGCGCCGCGCCGCCGGAGATCGCCCGACGCATGGTCCGCGCGATCTTTTCGACGTCGACGCCGGCCGCCTTCGCGGCGTCGAGCGCACCGAGCAGCGCCCAGTACATTGTCGGCACCCCGGCGAACACGGTGATGTCGTGCTCGTCCATCAGGTGCAGCGCCGCGGGGGCGTCGAAGCGGGGCATGAGCACGCAGGTGGCACCGACCGACAGTGCGGCGTTCATCGTCACGGTCTGGCCGAAGGAGTGGAACAGCGGCAGGGTGAGCAGATAGGTGTCCGGACGCTGCGGGGTGCTGTCGAACAGGCGGTTCGCGGTCAGGGCGTTGAGCACCATGTTGGCGTGGGTCAGTTCGGCGCCCTTGGGCCGGCCGGTGGTGCCGCTGGTGTAGAGGATCACGGCGGTGTCGACGGGTTCGCGCACGGCGGTGGCGAACGTGTCCGGCTGTTCGGCGGTGGCGTGGGCCAGGGTGGCGATACCGTCGAGCGGGGACGGGGCCTGCGGATCGCGGGTGATCAGCAGCATGGTGCGGCAACGGTCGGCCCGGTCGAAACCGGCCCTGCCGTATTCGCCGACGGGAAGTTCCGCGGTCCCTTCGAAGCAGAGGTAGAGGGCGGCACCGGAATCGTCGAGGTGATAGGCGATCTCGCGAGGCTTGAGCTGAACGTTCAGGGGCACGACCACCGCGCCGGCCTTGAGGATGCCGTAGTAGACGGCGGGAAACTGGGGGACGTTCGGGCACGAGAGCGCGACCTTGTCGCCCGGCGCGACGCCCTCGGCGACGAGCAGGTTGGCGATCCGGTTGGCCTGCGCGTCGAGTTGCGCGTAGGTGAGTCGTTCGCTGCCGAGGACCAGCGCGGTCCGGTCGGGGTAGCGGCGCGCGGAGTCCTCCAGTAACACGGAGAGATTGAGCATACGAATCGATGTCCTGTCGGAAGGGGGACGAGGGGATCAGACGAGGGGAGCGCCGGTGGCGGCGCGGACCTGCTCGTCGGTGACGCCGGGCGCGGTCTCGACCAGGACCAGTCCGTGGTCGGTGACGTCGACGACCGCGAGATCGGTGACGATGCGCTGCACCACGGCTCGGCCGGTGAGGGGCAGCGTGCACTTCTCGACGATCTTCGGATTGCCGTGCTTGTCGGTGTGTTCCATGAGCACGATGACCTTGGCGGCGCCGTGGACGAGGTCCATCGCCCCGCCCATGCCCTTGACCATCGCGCCGGGCACCATCCAGTTCGCGAGGTCACCGGTGGCCGAGACCTGCATCCCGCCGAGCACCGCGGTGTCGATGTGACCGCCGCGGATCATCGAAAAGCTCGTCGCCGAATCGAAGAACGACGCGCCGGGCTCGACCGTGACGGTCTCCTTGCCCGCGTTGATCAGATCCGCGTCCACCTGCTCCTCGGTGGGGTAGGGGCCGGTGCCCAGGATTCCGTTCTCACTGTGCAGGGTGACCTTCACCCCGGCGGGCAGATGGTTCGGGATCAGTGTCGGCAGTCCGATACCGAGGTTGACATATTGGCCGGGCGAGAGTTCGGCCGCGGCACGGGCGGCCATCTCGGTCCGCGACCATCCGAGGATCTTGGGTTCTGCTACTACGGTCACGTCAGGCTCCTTTTCCCGTCGAGACGGTGCGCTTTTCGATCTGCTTGTCCTGGGCGCCGGTGTGCACGATGCGGTCGACGAAGACGCCCGGCAGGTGTACCTGGCCCGGGTCGATCTCGCCCGGTGCGACGAGCTGTTCGACCTGGGCGATGCAGATGCGTCCGGCCGTCGCGGCGAGCGGGTTGAAGTTCATTGCGGCCTTGTTGAACACCAGGTTGCCCTCGGTGTCGCCGCGCAGGGCGTGTACCAGTGCATAGTCGGCGGTGATGGACTCTTCGAGCACGTACTGCTTGCGGCCGAACTCGCGGATCTCCTTCGGTGGGGACGCGACTGCCACCGAGCCGTCGGGGTGGTAGCGCCACGGCAGGCCACCGTCGGAGACGGGGGTGCCGACACCGGCCGGGGTGAAGAAGGCTGGGATGCCGGCGCCGCCGGCGCGCAGCTTCTCGGCCAGGGTGCCTTGCGGCGTCAGTTCCACTTCGAGTTCACCGGAGAGGTACTGCCGGGCGAACTCCTTGTTCTCGCCGACGTAGGAGGCCGTCACTCGTCGGATCCGTCGTCGTTCGAGGAGGATTCCCAGTCCGCGGCCGTCTACGCCGCAGTTGTTGGAGAACACCTCGAGGTCGGTCGCGTCCCCGGCGGCGATCGCGGCGATCAGCTGGTCCGGGATGCCGGACAGGCCGAACCCGCCGACGGCGAGGGAGGCTCCGGAGGGAACGTCGGCGACCGCCTCGGCGGCCGTTTCATAGATCTTGGTCATTTCGTGGTTTTCCGGACGTGAGCGAGGCGCTCGGAGTGTGGACGGGGACGGAGTCGCGGTGCCGGTGGGGTTCAGCTGTGTACCGGGAGGGCGGTGCTGTCGAGCAGTTGCCGGAGCAGGTTCTCGGCGTCGGGCCAGTAGCCGTATCCGGCGGCGGGATTGAGGTGCCCGACGTCGCCGAGGTCCACCAGGCGGCTGCCCCACGTTTCGGCCATGCCGGCGATGCGCCGGTAGCCGCCGAGCGGATCGGTGCGGCTGGCGGCGACGATGCTCGGAAACGGCAGCCTGCGGCGGGGGATGGGGTTCCATCCGCCCCGGTCGAGGTCGTCGGTGGTCGGGTAGCCCTCGGGCAGGGGTAGTTCCAGGTCTGCCGGCGTGGCCAGCAGCGCGCCCTGGATCGGACGCGTCGGGTTCTGCGCCCAGTGCACGGTGATCATCACGCCGGCGCTGTGGGCGACGAGCACCACGGGTCCGTCGATCTCACGCAGGACCTCGTCGAGTGCGGCGACGCGGGCAGCGCGGCTGAGCTTGTCGCGCTCGAGCGGAGGAACGGTCCGGACGTCGGAAAGACGTTCGGCGAGCAGGGTCTGCCAGTGATCGGCGACGTGGTCGCGCAGGCCGGGGACGATGACCACGGTCGGGGAGTGGGAGGGGTTCACGGGGGACTCCGGGAGATGGGGTGGGAACGGGACGACAGTCGTTCAGGCAGCCGCGCCGGAGCCGGTGCCGAGGGTGGTGAACTTGCGCAGGCCCAGCGGGTAGAGGCGTTTGCCTGCTACCAGTGCGCCGATGGCGAGGACGTAGACCAGCGGGGACAGCTGCAGCGCTTCCCGCAGGCCGAGGCGGTCGGCGAGGATGCCCACCACGAACGGGCCGAGGGCGAGGCCGAGCAGATTGTTGGCCACGGTCAGCGTCCCCATGGCGGACGCGCGGACGGACGAGTGCGTGAGGTTGGCGACCATGGCCGCGGTGGGTCCGGAGGATCCGGCGGAGAAGAACGCACCGATCCCGAGCAGCACCAGTTGCGCGGTGCCCGTGTCGAGACGGAACGCGAGGGCCAGGCACGCCAGGGAGATGGCGCAGAAGGCGATCGCGGTGGTCCACTTGCGGGTGATGTCGTGCCGTCCGACGCGGTCGGTGACGATCCCGCACACCACCATGCCGCTGCCGACGAGCAGGACGACGATCGAGGCGGCGACGCCGGCCTTGTCCGGGGCGAGGCCGTAGTAGCGGTTGAAGAAGCTCGGCGTCCACGACAGCAGGACCGCGGCGGTGAACATCTGGAGGCCGCCGCCGGCGTAGGCGCACAGCACGGCGGGGTTGGTGAACAGGCTCGACACCGGCGCGCGGAATCCGTCCGGCGGTGTGGTCGCGGCACCGGCGGCTCGCTCGTCGACGGCAGCGGGCCGGTCGTCGGCGGCGTGCGCGGCGAGCTTGCGCTCGGTGACCAGGGCGCGGAACAGTGCCACCAGGATGAGCCCGAAGACCGCCATCGCCGCGAACGACCACCGCCAGCTCAGATGAACGGCGATGACGCCGCCGAGGGCGACACCGAGGACCGAGCCGAACGAGCCGCCGGCCATGAACGCCCCACTGAGGGAGGCGTGGACCCGGGGAGCGAACACGCTCAGCACCACCGCGATTCCGACACTGCCGTAGGCGGCCTCGCCGACGCCGACGAGAAATCGCGCGCCGAGCATCTGCTCGAAGTTGGTGGCCACCGCACACATGAGAGTGGCGACCGACCACAGCACCGCCATGAGCACCAGGCTCTTGACCCGGCCCCAGCGATCGGCCAGCAGCGACAGCGGAAGCGTGAGCAGGCCGACCATGAGCGCCACGATGCTCGTCAGCGATGCGAGCTGTGAATCGGTCAGAGCCCATTCGGCTTTGAGGAACGGGAAGACGGCACTGAGAACCTGCCGGGACATGTAGTCCGACAACAGCAGTCCGAAGGTGAGAGCGAACACGAGCCACGGGTACTTCCGCGATCGGGTCCTCGGACCGGCGGGGGTGCTGGTGGCGGTGTGGTTCTCCAGGGAGGAGGTGGACGATCCCATGGGTGCTCCTGCAAGGCTGGGGCGGCGGGCGGGGATGCGCATCGGGGAGCGCCCACCGCGAGAGGGGCGAGGACAGGGAGGGCTCGACGGACTCGGTCACCGGCCGGGTCCCGGGGCACACGGTGCGGGTCGCGTGCCCCGGGGGTCCGTGGTTCAGCCGTGGTGGGTGAAGCCGACCTGTCCGGGCCGGCGATTGGGGGCGTAGCCGAGCTTGGCGAGGGTTTCGTCGGCGTCGCGGTAGGTCTCGCCGATCCGGTAGATCTCGCGGGCCTCCTTGCCGGTGGCGACCTCGCGGCCCAGTTCCCCGGCGATGCGGACCAGCTGCCGGATCTGCTCCACCGAGGTCATCTTCTCGCCCTTGCGGCCCCAGATGGTGTCCTCGTTGCCGCAGCGGGTGTGCAGGCCCATTGCGATGGCCATCGCGTTGACCGGGAGCACGGACCGCATGAGCGTCTCGAGGGTCAGGCAGGCGCCATCCGGAACCCGCTGGACGAAATTCATGATGTTGTACGGATTGGGGCCGTCGAAGCCGCCGCCGATACCGACCCACGTCAGGTTCAACGGTCCGGTGTAGACCCCGCGCCGGATCAGGCGTTCGACCGTCTCGAGCTGCGGGATGGACGAGAGCTGGAAGTGCGGCTGAATACCCTTGGCCTGCAGTCGCTTCAGATGCTCCGCAACCCATTCCGGACCGGCGGGCACGGTCATCTCCCGGTACGTCGCCGCGAGTTCCGGACGCTCCATCGAGGTGCCGGCGATGTCGTCGGCCGTCATCAGCTCCATGATGTTCATCTGGCTGGTGTTGATGGCGATGGTCACCTGGTCCGGCGCCGGGTCGAGTTCGGCGAGCATGTGCCGGGTGTCGTCCGAGAGCCACTTCGCCTCGGCGCCTTCACCTTCGGGAGCAAAGGAGATGGATCCGCCGACCTGCAGGATCATGTCCGGCACCGCTTCGCGCAGGCCGGCGAGCAGCTCGTTGAACTTCGACAACCTCTTGCTGCCCTTGCCGTCGAGTTCACGGACGTGGATGTGCAGCACGGTGGCGCCCGCCTCGTAGCAGTCCACCGCCTGCTGGACGTGCTCGTCCATGGTCAGGGGAAGATCCTCGCGGAAGTCGTCGAGCTCCCATTCCGGGCCGTAGGGCGCGGCGGTGATGACCAGCTTCTCCTGGTTCTCGGGGAAGAGGGCGTCGTCGTGGAAGTGCATTTTCGGGTCTCCGTTTCGGAATGTGGACGGTGTAAGGGAAGGAAGGGAAGAGCTCAGAAGGGCCGGTCGCCGACGATCCCGGCGCGTTCCATCTTGCGAACGGCGGGCCAGTAGTCCTGCACCGCGTAGTGCTGCGTGGAGCGGTTGTCCCAGATGGCGATGCTGTTCTCCGTCCAGCGCCAGCGCACCTGGTACTCGGGAATCGACGCCTGGCTCGTCAGGAACTGCAGCAGGTTCCCGGCGCCCGGGGCGTAGTCGATGCCGAAGCGGACGTTCTCGGCGGTGTGGTAGTTGACCAGGTGGGTGGTGAAGGAGTTGACGAACAGGATCTTCTCGCCGGTTTCGGGGTGGGTACGCACCACCGGATGTTCCGCATCCGGGTAGCGGGCGTGCAGCGCATGGCGCTGTTCGAGCGGCAGCTGGGCGCCGAAGCTCGCCTCGATGCTGTGCCGGGCCCGCAGGCCGGCTATCTGCTCCTTGACCGATCCGGGCAGGCGCCGGTAGGCCTCGGCCATGTTCACCCAGATGGTGTCCCCGCCCACCGGCGGGGTCTGGACACAGCGCAGCACGCATCCCAGCGGGGGGTTGTCGCGCCAGGTGGCGTCGCAGTGGTAGGCGTTCTCGTAGTGCTCGGGCGGGCTGTCGAGGTCCTTGTAGATCCGCACCAGCCCGGGATGGTCGGGGTCGCTGCCGACCACCGGGTGATCCTCGAGTGGGCCGAACCGCTCGGCCAGGGCGACGTGCTCGGCACGGGTGATGTCCTGGTCGCGGAAGAACAGCACCTTGTGCTCGAGCAGCAGGGCCCGCAGCTCGGCGAACAGCGCGTCGTCGCGCGAGACCTCGCCGAGGTCCACGTCGAACAGTTCGGCACCGATCGTGCAGGTCAGTGGTTCGACCCGGAAGGCCGTGGAGACCGGACTCGGCGGTCGGGTGGCGGTGGTCATGGGTGGTCCTTCGGAAGTGGGCGGACTCCGGGTACGGCCCGGA
This sequence comes from Rhodococcus indonesiensis, assembly GCF_047782815.1. NCBI lineage: Bacteria > Bacillati > Actinomycetota > Actinomycetes > Mycobacteriales > Nocardiaceae > Rhodococcus > Rhodococcus indonesiensis. The sequence continues at coordinate 2,566,862 of NZ_CP180630.1, forward strand.
CGGGGTCAGAGGGCGAAGACCGACGAGCCGATGCTGCGGCCGGCCTCGAGATCGCGATGCGCCTGCACCGCGTCCTCGAGTGCGTAGCGCTGGTTGATCTCGATCGCGATTTCTCCGGTCGCGACGTGCGAGAACAGCTCCGCGGCGAGGGCGGCCCGCTCGGCCGGGTCGGCGATGTAGTCCGCCAGCGCCGGACGGGTGACGTACACCGACCCCTTGATCGCCAGCTGCATGGCGTCGATCGGCGGAATCGGCCCCGAGGCGGTGCCGAAGCACACCAGCAGGCCGCGGCGGGCCAGCGAGTTCAGCGAGGTCTCGAAAGTCGTGGCGCCGATGCTGTCGAACACCACGGGAACGCCCTTGCCGTCGGTCAGTTCCCGCACCCGCTGCGCCACATCCTCCTCGGTGTAGATGACGACCTCGTCGCAGCCGTGTGCTCGGGCGACCTGCGCCTTGCGCTCGCTCGAGACCGTGCCGATCACCCGGATGCCCAGCAGCTTCGCCCACTGAGAGAAGATCAGGCCTACGCCGCCGGCGGCGGCGTGCAGCAGCACCGTGTCCCCGGCCGCCAGCGGCCAGATGCGCCGCAGCAGGTAGGCGGTGGTCAGGCCGCGCATCGTCATCGCCGCGGCCGTGTCGAAGCCGATGGCGTCGGGCAGTGCGATCAGGTGGTCGGCGGGCATCACCCGTTCGGTGCTGTAGGCCCCGAGTGGGCTGCCGGTGTAGGTCACCCGGTCGCCTTCCCGGACCGACGTCACGCCTGGACCCACCTCCTCGACCACCCCGGCGGCCTCGACGCCCATCCCGGCGGGCAGCGGTGCCGGGTACAGGCCGGTGCGGAAGTAGGTGTCGGCGAAGTTCAGGCCCACCGCCTCGTGCCGGATGCGGACCTCGCCGGGGCCCGGTTCGCCGACCTCGACGGCCTCCCACTGCAGAACCTCCGGACCGCCGGTCTCGTAGAAGCGAACAGCCTTTGCCATGTTTCCTCCTGAACGCGCACTCGCAGGCCACGATTGGCCGGCGGAGGGCGGATGTGTATGAATTCGGTGAGCCGGTGGCGGCGATCCCGGTTCTCGGCCGTGGGGTGCGGCCGAGGCGGTGGAAGCGGAGCCGCTCGGGGGTCCGGACTCTCGATCCGCTCCGTCACACTTCGCCGTACCTTGTGATGCAACTAACAGTAGGGGATCTCGAGGCGGTACGCTTATCCCACGGGGACGGATTGTCATTCATTTCGGGACAGGGAGGGCAGTGAAACCACTGGCGCGCTACGCCGCACTGAACAGCTATGTCGAGGTGGCACACTCGTCGAAGATCGATCCGGCGACGCTGCTCCGCGCGTCCGGTCTCGACCCGGCCGGCTTGAGCCTGCAGGACCGGTGGGTGCCGGCCGAGGCGATCGCGGACCTGCTCGAACGGTCCGCCGCGGCAGCCGATCGCGACGACTTCGGTCTCGAGCTGGCCGAGCGACGGCGGTTCTCCAATCTGGGCCCGCTGAGCCTGGTGGTCCGCGAGGAGCCGGACGTCCGCAGCGCGCTGCGAATCCTCGTGCACTACGAGCACATGTACAACGAGGCCCTGCACACCCGCCTGACCGAACAGGGCGGTGTCGCCACCATCCGCATCACCCTCGACGTCGGACGGCCCGGGGAGTTCCGCCAATCCGTCGATCTCGCGGTAGCGGTGATGCATCGACTGCTGCAGGGCTTCCTCGGTCCGCAGTGGCGTCCGCTGTCCGTCTCGTTCGCACATCCCGCCCCCCGGCGCCTCGACACGCACCACCGCGTGTTCGGCACCGCCGTCGACTTCGGCCGGGACTTCGACGGAATCGTCCTCTACACCGCGGATCTGGACGCGCCCAATGCCATGTCGGATCCGCTGCTGCGGTCGTACGCGCAGCAGTTCCTCGACTCGGTCGGAAGTCCACGCGAGACGACCACGGTGGACCGGGTGCGGGAGCTGATCGAGTTGCTCCTTCCCACCGGCCGGTGCTCGGTCGACCAGGTGGCCCGCAGTCTCGGCATCGACCGCCGCACCGTGCACCGCCGGCTCGCGGACGAGGGGGAGACGTTCTCGTCCGTCCTCGACGCCACCCGCGCGGACCTGGCGATGCGGATGGTCGGCAGCGGACGGCACTCGCTCACCGAGGTTTCCGACCTGCTGTCGTTCTCCGCGCCCAGCAATTTCTCCCGCTGGTTCCGGAACCGGTTCGGGTGCAGTCCGAGCCGATGGCGCGCGGAGGAGGGGGGACGCCCCGAGCCGGCGAGTGCGATGTCGATTCGGCGGCCCGCCGATCGTGTAGAGGGTGGATCACCGGCGCCGGTCCGGTGATCGTGAGGAGGAGTGCCATGACCCAGTACCTGCTGAGCATCTACCAGCCGGACGGCGACCCGCCACCGGCGGAGATCCTCGAACCGATCATGCGCGACGTCGAGGCCGTCGACGCCGAGATGCGCGCCGCCGGCGCCTGGGTGTTCGCCGGTGGCCTGCACCCGCCGAGCACGGCCACCGTGCTCCGGCTCGACGGCGACGAAATCCTCACCACCGACGGCCCGTACCTCGAGGGCAAGGAGCACATCGGTGGGTTCACCGTCGTCGAGGCGCCCGACCTCGACGCCGCCCTCGAATGGGGCCGCAAACTCGCCCGCGCGATCACACTGCCGATCGAGGTGCGGCCGCTGCAGGGCGGGCACTGCGGGTGAGGCGGCCGTGGCCGCGGTGACGGACGCGGAGATCGCGCGCGTGTTCCGCAGCGAGCACGGCCGCGCGGTCGCCGTGCTCGTCCGTGCATTCGGGGACATCGACCTTGCCGAGGAGTCCGTGCAGGACGCGTTCGCCGTCGCCGTCGCCCGATGGCCCGCCGACGGACTGCCGCCGAGCCCGGCCGGCTGGATCGTCACCACCGCCCGGCGCCGTGCGATCGACCGGATCCGCCGGGAGAACGCCCGCGCAGGCAAACACGCCGAGGCCGCCCGCCTGCACGAGGCCGGGACCAGCGCCGTCGACGAGGAGAATGCCGTGCCCGACGACCGGCTGCGCCTGATCTTCACGTGTTGCCATCCCGCGCTGGCGCCCGCCGCCCGCGTCGCTCTCACGCTCCGGTTGCTCGGCGGCCTGAGTACCGCCGACATCGCCCGCGCCTTCCTCGTTCCGGAGAAGACCATGGCGCAGCGGCTGGTGCGCGCCAAGGGCAAGATCCGCGACGCCCGGATCCCGTACCGCGTTCCGGGCCCCGCGGAACTGCCCGCCCGCCTCGCCTCCGTCCTCGCCGTCGTCTATCTCGTCTTCACCGAGGGGCACACCGCGGCCGGTGGGGACCGCCTGGTCCGCGACGACCTGTGCGTGGAGGCGGTCCGGCTCGCCCGCCTGCTGGCCGAGCTGCTGCCCGACGAGCCCGAGGTGCTGGGCCTGCTCGCGCTGCTGCTGCTCGCCGACGCGCGACGACCGGCCCGCACGAACGCCGACGGCGACCTGATCCCGCTCGCCGCGCAGGACCGCACGCTCTGGGACCGAGACTTGATCACCGAGGGACAGTCCCTCGTCCGCCGCTGCCTGCAACTGCGCCGGCCCGGCCCGTATCAGCTCCAGGCCGCGATCGCCGCCGTCCACAGCGATGCCGCCACGGTCGAGACGACCGACTGGCGGCAGGTGGTCGCGCTCTACGATCAGTTGCTCGTCGTCGCACCCACCCCCGTCGCCGCCCTGCACCGGGCCGTCGCGGTGGCCGAGGTGGACGGCCCCGCCGCGGGTCTGGACCTGGTCGATTCCCTCGACCTGGACCGGTACCACCTGTGGCACGCGGTGCGGGCCGACCTGCTCCGCCGGCTCGGTCGTCTCCCGGAGGCCGTCGCGGCATACGACGCCGCGCTCGTCCGGGCCACCAACGCCGCCGAGCGTGGCTTCCTGCAACGTCGCCGCGCCGAACTCAGCTGACCGGTGCCTTCTCGGTCTGCGGTCCGCTCCTGCTGTTCTGCCACGGCCACCGGCCGGAGATCTCGAGCTGCAGCGACCAGCTGAGGAAGGTCCGGATCAGGACGATGATCGCCAGGACCCCCACCGACGTGAAGGTGGGGGTCACGGCGACCGTTTTGATGATGTCCGCGGCCACCAGGAATTCGAGGCCGAGCAGGATGGACCGTCCCAGATCGCGCCGGTAGCGTTCGTAGATCGGCGCACCCGGCGAGCGGCGCCAGGACCGTAGGGCGATCCAGCTCGCCACCGCCGCCCCGACGACGATCACCGCCACCCCGACCACGTCGACGGCGCCGCCGACGGTCTCGAGAACGCGGGCCAGCTCCATGCGAACCTCCGGGATGCGGACGGGACGATTCGGTCATGGTCGCAGGTCCGGCTCGATCCGTCCCGGCAACCGGGTTGTCCACACCCGGCCCGTTCGTCCACAGATTCCGGCCGTGGGCGGCGAGATCGCCGTTCGGGTGCCACCCGGACGGCACGCTGACGCCATGACCGTCGTGGTGTTCGCCGTTCTCGGCGCCGTGGCCGGAGCCGGCATGCGGCGGCTCGTCGCCCGCCTCGTCCGGCGTCTCCCACCGCGCGGGATGTGCGAGGTGGCCGGCGCGGGCGGCGGTGCGGTGGCCGTGCTCGGCACCTCGACGACGCCGGGCGCGGTTGCCGTCGCGGCGCTGACCTGGTGGTGCCTGTGCCTGAGCGCAGCCGACCTGTCGGCGCGGCGGCTGCCGAACGTGCTGACCGTGCCGGGTACCGGCGTCGTCCTCACGGTCGCCGCGGCAGCGGGGCAGGCAGTCCCGGCGCTCGTCGGCGCGTGCCTGCTGGCGGGACCGTACCTGCTTGCCCACCTGGCCGCCCCGCGCAGTCTCGGCGCGGGCGACGTGAAGCTCGCGGCCGGGCTGGGGGCAGCCGCGGGCGCCGCCGGCGCGGGAGCGTGGACGACGGCGGCCCTGCTGCCGCCGCTGCTCACCGCCGCGGTGGGCGTCGTCGTTGCCGCCGTGGGTTGGGCACGGGCACACCGTCGCCCGCGCGGTGTGGTGCTGCCGCACGGGCCGTCGATGTGCGCGGCAGCGGTCGCCGGGGTCCTCGCGGCGGCTTGACCGGGGCGGCGTCCCGCCGGTGGCGACGAACGTGGAAGGATGGTCCTGTGCTGCGCTGGATAACTGCTGGAGAGTCCCATGGTCCCGCCCTCGTCGCGATGCTCGAGGGGATGGTCGCCGGTGTCGAGGTGACGTCGAGCGACATCTCGGAGCAGCTCGCGCGGCGGCGCCTCGGCTACGGCCGCGGCGCGCGCATGAAGTTCGAGGCCGACAAGGTCACCATTCTCGGCGGCGTCCGGCACGGCCACACCCTCGGCGGCCCGGTGGCCATCGAGATCGGCAACACCGAGTGGCCCAAGTGGGAGACCATCATGTCCGCCGACCCGGTGGACGCCGAACTGCTCGTCGGGCAGGCCCGCAACGCACCGCTCACCCGCCCGCGACCCGGCCACGCCGACTACTCGGGGATGCTCAAGTACGGCTTCGACGACGCTCGTCCCGTCCTCGAGCGCGCCAGCGCCCGGGAGACCGCGGCCCGGGTCGCCGCCGGCACCGTGGCCCGCAACTTCCTGCGGCAGGTGTTCGGCGCGGAGGTCGTCTCGCATGTGATCTCCATCGGCGCGTCCGACCCCTACGTGGGGGCGGAGCCGACCGGGGCCGATCTCGCCGCCATCGACGCCAGCCCCGTGCGGGCCTTCGACAAGGCGGCCGAGGAATCGATGATCGCCGAAATCGAGGCCGCCAAGCGCGACGGTGACACCCTGGGCGGTGTCGTCGAGGTCGTGGTGCACGGCCTGCCCGTGGGTCTCGGCTCGTTCATCAGCGGGGCGGACCGGCTCGACGCCCGGCTCGCCGCGGCCCTCATGGGCATTCAGGCGATCAAGGGTGTCGAGGTCGGCGACGGCTTCGAGACCGCCCGCCGGCGCGGCAGCGTCGCCCACGACGAGATCCGGCCCGGCCCGGACGGCGTGCTCCGCTCGACCAACCGGGCCGGCGGCCTCGAGGGTGGCATGACCAACGGCGAGGCGCTGCGGGTACGGGCGGCGATGAAGCCGATCTCGACGGTGCCGCGCGCCCTCGCCACCGTCGACATGGCCTCCGGCGAGGAGGCCGTGGCGATCCACCAGCGCTCCGACGTGTGCGCCGTGCCCGCGGCCGGTGTCGTGGCCGAAGCGATGGTGGCGCTGGTCGTGGCGCAGGCCGCGCTCGAGAAGTTCGGGGGCGACTCGATCGACGAGACCCGCACCAACGTCCGCAACTACCTCGAGGTCGTCGCGGCCCGGGTACCACGGTGACGCCATGACCCCACGCGCAGTCCTGATCGGGCCGCCCGGGGCCGGCAAGTCGACCATCGGCCGGCGGCTCGCCCAGGCGCTCGATCTGCCGTTGCTCGACACCGACGCCGAGATCGAGCGCACCACCGGCCGCACGATCCCGGACATCTTCGGCACCGACGGCGAACCGGCGTTCCGGCGGATCGAGGAGGAGGTGGTGGCCGACGCGCTCGCCCGGCACGACGGCATCGTCTCGCTCGGCGGCGGCGCGATCCTGTCCGAGCGCACCCGCGCCCTGCTCCAGGACCGAACGGTGATCTACCTCGAGATCAGCGTCGCCGAGGGCCTGCGCCGCACCGGGACCAACACCACACGACCGCTGCTCGCCGGGGCGGACCCCGCGGCGAAGTACCGGGAGCTGATGCGCCGGCGCCGCCCGCTCTACCGGCAGGCGGCCACCATCCGCGTGCGCACCGACGGGCGCAGTCCGGGCCGCGTGGTGCAGCAGGTCCTCGCCAAGCTGGAGGCCCAGTCGGATCTGGCGACCACCGGCGCCCACCCGTCCGCGCCCAGCACGACCAGTACAGAGAATCGGAGCAATCAATCGTGACCGAACCGGTACGCGTCGACGTCCAGACGGCCCAGCCCTACCCGGTGATCATCGGCCGGGGCCTGCTCGGTGAGCTCGTCGACGAACTCACCGGCACCCGCACCGTGGCGATCCTGCACCAGCCGCCGCTCGCGGAGACCGCCGAGGCGGTGCGCGCCGCGCTGGCAGAGAAGGGCATCGACGCTCACCGCGTCGAGATCCCCGACGCCGAGGACGGCAAGGACCTCGCCGTGGCGGGCTTCTGCTGGGAGGTGCTCGGCCGCATCGGGCTGACCCGATCCGACGCGATCGTCAGCCTCGGCGGGGGAGCGGCCACCGACCTGGCCGGGTTCGTCGCCGCCACGTGGATGCGCGGCGTGCGGATCGTGCACGTCCCCACCACGCTGCTCGCCATGGTTGACGCCGCGGTCGGCGGCAAGACCGGCATCAACACCGAGGCCGGCAAGAACCTCGTCGGTGCCTTCCACGAACCGTCCGCGGTGCTCGTCGACCTCGCGACGCTCGAGACGGTGCCGCGCAACGAGATCGTCGCCGGTCTCGCCGAGGTGATCAAGACCGGCTTCATCGCCGATCCGAAGATCCTCGAACTGATCGAGGCGGACCCGGAGGCCGCGCTCGACCCGACGGGAAGCGTACTGCCCGAACTGATCCGGCGCTCGGTCGAGGTCAAGGCGAAGGTCGTGGCCGCGGACCTCAAGGAGTCGAGCCTGCGCGAGATCCTCAACTACGGGCACACCCTCGGTCACGCCATCGAACGGCGCGAACGCTACCGGTGGCGGCACGGCGCCGCCGTCGCCGTCGGTCTCGTTTTCGCCGCCGAGCTGGGCCGCCTCGCGGGGCGCCTCGACGACGCCACCGCCGACCGGCACCGCAGCATCCTCGAGCTCGTCGGGCTGCCCACCACCTACGATGCCGACGCGTTCCCCCAGCTGCTCGAGGGCATGCAGACCGACAAGAAGAACCGCGCGGGCATGCTGCGGTTCGTCGTCCTCGACGGCCTCGCCAAGCCCGGCCGGCTCGAGGGACCGGATCCGTCGCTGCTCGCGGCGGCGTACTCGGCCGTCGCGCGGGAGGGCACGGCGGACGCCGGCACCGTGCTCCTGTGAGCTGCTGAGCCCCGGGCCGGCGCACCCAAGGGTGCGCCGGCCCTCTCGCTTTCGGGCGCCCCCCGGTTCACCGGTCCCAAAGAAATTCGGGCTGGACGGAATCGAAGAGTTTTCCGAACAATGGACCACGACTCCCGTAGCGCGGCCGTCCGCAAGAGCGACAACGAAAATGCCTCCGTCGCACCGTATTCGAATTCTCCTCCGCCACTTCGTTGATTTCCGGGTGAAACCGGCCGTACCATTCCGGTCATGATGAACGCTCAGCAGGTCACGACGACGCCGGATGCCTTCCGGCGCCGCGTCACTCACTGCTGACCCACCACGCGAGCCCCGGGAGTCGACGTCCCGGGGCTTTCGTCGTGTTCGGGCACGTCGCTTCCTCTCGCCGAGACGAGAGTCGAGGAACACGAAATGAACGGTGCAGATCATCGAGTGCTCGGTCGCGAACTCGAGATGTTCGCCACCGCACCCGCTGTGGGGGCGGGACTTCCGATGTGGCTGCCGGACGGTGCGGTGATCCGTGCCGAGCTCGAGGCCTTCGCCGCCGAGGTGGCGGCCGAGACCGGCTGTCGCCGCGTCTACACCCCGGTGCTCGCCAAGAAGGAGTTGTTCGTCCGGTCGGGTCACTGGTCCAAGTTCGCCGACGACATGTTCCCCGAGATGCAGGTCGGCGGCGAGAGTTTCGTGCTGCGGCCCGCGAACTGTCCCCACCACGCCCAGATCTTCGCCTCGCGGGGCCGCGGCTACCGCGAGCTGCCGATCCGCCTGTCGGAGCTGGGATCGATGTTCCGCAGCGAACTGTCGGGTGTGCTCGGCGGCCTGAGCCGGGTCCGGCAGATCGGTCTCGACGACGCGCACGTGTTCTGCGCGCCCGAACAGGCCGGTGCGGAGATCGAACTCGCGTTGAGCGCGATCGAGCGCTGTTACGGAGTGCTCGGGCTCGACGACCGGCGCTACCGCCTGTCCCTCCGCGGCGCCGGCGGGCGGTATCTCGGCACCGGCGAGCAGTGGGTGCACGCACAAGGTGAGCTGCGCGGTGCGCTCGAACGGTGCGGACTGGATTTCTTCGAAGCCGAGGGGGAGGCCGCGTTCTACGGTCCGAAGATCGACGTCCAGGTCGCCGGAGCGCACGGGCGCGAGGAGACCGTGTCCACCGTCCAGTTCGACTTCACTCAACCGGAACGTTTCGGCCTCGAGTACACCGGCGAGGACGGGCGCAGACACCGGCCCGTGATGATTCACCGGGGTGTGCTCGGATCGATGGAGCGGCTGACCGCGATGCTTGTCGAACGCTTCGAAGGGCGCATGCCGCCGTGGCTCTCGCCCCGCCAGGTGGCGGTCCTGCCGATCGGCGACCCGCACCGCGACGGGGCGGGCGCGTTGCGGGACAGACTGGTGGACGAGGGGATTCGCGCCGAGGTGCTCTCCGGTGGGTCGCTGGGCAGCCGGATCCGCGCCGCGCGCGTGCACCGCGATCCCTACCTCGCGATCGTCGGCGACGAAGAACTCGCGGACGCCACCGTCAGCGTCCTGGTGCCGCAGTCCGGGCAGCGGGCGCGCGTCGGGCACGAGCAGTTCGTGCGCCGGGTGTCGGCCGACGTCCGGGGCCGGGTCCTGCGCCCGTCCGCACTGCCGTGAATGTGCACTCGTCGGCGTCGAGTCGGACTGCGATCGATCGTGCCGGGACGGCAACGCGCAGCACCCGGAGCGGTCACCCCACGTCGGTCGCTGGTTCGGCGGGCCCCGGTCGGGGCTAGTCGGCGCCGTGCACGACCTGCAGACCGGGGCGAGTCGCCCGCGCCGAGGGAGGTGCTCCGCGGCGAGCGCGTTCGTCCCGGTCCGGGCGGCCGATCCGGTGGGCCTGCAGATAGGCCACGCCGACACGGGAATACCAGGCGGCGGTCCACGACGGGATCCCGCCCAGCATCGACAGGGCGAACCCGTGGTGGCGCTCGACGAAGTCGACGGTCACCGCATACAGATCCACCCCCGGGCACTTCCTGGCCGCCGCCTCGAGATCGAGATCGTCGGGCCACCAGTTCGCCGGCAGGACGGGGTCGGCCGCCTCCCTGGCCCCCGGGTGACGGAGACCGAGCACCCGTCCGCCCACCGCCACCGCGGCACTGCACGTTCCTTTCGCGAGCCCCCGCGTCGTAGACCAGAGCCCGCCTGGGCGCGTCAGCGGCAGTATCGCCCCGAGCAGTCGCCCCAGCTGTGGCTCGCCGCCGGTCCGCGAGGCGAAGGCTCCGGCCTCCTCCGAGCCGTTCGGGGCCGTCTTCCGGTCGGGACGTATCGGAGCGCGCTCTCCCATGCTTTCCCACCTTAAATGCACTGGGCGCCAGAGTGATTGGTTTTCGCCGATCGCACGGATGGGGGAGCGGCGGCCGCTGCGCCCGATGTCCCGGTGCGCGCTCGGTCGTCGGCGCGGGCGGTGCCGCGGGCCGGACTCATCCGGCGTCGACGCTCCGGTGGGCCAGTTCCTCGCGCGCGGCGGTCTCGACGGCGACCGGAAGTGTCAGGGTGCGGCCCAGTTCGAAGTCGGCCACGAATTCGGCGAGCAGGTCGGTCGGCCATCGATCGAATTCGGCCATCGCAATCCCCCCTCGGTGCGTGCGATCGAGGTGACCGGCGTGCCCCTGCCGGTCCCCGGTTCTCGATCCCGACAGTTCACATTTACACCACCGGCACGTCCCGTGACACTGCTTCCGGCCGAATCGGTCCGTTCCGCCCGGCGAGTCCGGTTCCGTCCGACCTACCCGTCCTCCGAGGGAGTAACGGCACGCCGGACGAGCAGGGCGCAGTGCTCGACGAGCGCGTCTCGCTCGACGTCGATCTGCCCGTCGATCCACGCGACGATCAGCGCCCCGATGCCCAGGCCCAGGACGGCGCCGGTGATCAGCCGGGTCTCGGCGTCCGGCTCCGGCGCGGTGACGTCCACGAGCAGGGCGCCGAGTAGGGCGGGCGCTGCATGCAGACCCTGCTGCGACAGGACCGGCTCGGTCATGGCCTCGCGGACCAGCACCCGGCCGCGACGGGGGTCGGCGGCGAAGAAGTCGATCGCTCCGGAGACGAAGGCGCGGGCCCGCGCGGCGACCTCTGCCGGGGCGGACGCCACGACATCTTGCATGTGACGCACGAGACCGTCCGCCGTCGTCGCGAAGACCGCGGCGACCAGGTCGTCGCGCGAGGGAAAACTCTCGTAGAAGTAGCGCTCGCTGACCCCGGCGGCGCGGCACAGGGCGCGGACGGTGACCGCGCGGCCTCCGCCGGTGCCGAGCAGTTCGGTGCCCGCCGCAAGGATCCGGGTGCGGCGCTGCGCGCGCCGGTCGTCGGCGCTGACGCCGTGCCAGCTGCGGCTCGGGGGTGTGCGCATGGATCCCATCCTGCCGGACCGGGCGGCCGGAACGGGAAAGGCCGTTGACCACCCCGTAGTGGACAACATATGTTGTCCACTACGGGGTCCGGGAGAGCAACGGAGGACGAATGAAGAATGTGACGATCGGACGGCAGGTCCGACGGGAGATCGAGCGGCTCGATCCGGTCCGCGACGATCGCGCCGTCGCGCGGCTCTCGCTCGAGGTCCTGCACGGGAACGCGATGCTCGTGAACGCACTGTTCACGGTGTCGTTCATCCGGCAGGTGGCCGTGCCCACTGTCGCAAAGGTCCTGCACCGCCGCGGCCGCGGCGACATCGTCGTCGACACGGCGAAGCGCAACGACGACACCATGGTGTTCTTCGGCAAGTTCCTCGAACTCGGCTACGACACCGCCGAGGGCCTCGCATGGATCGAGCGACTCAACGAGATCCACGGGCACTTCCCGATCCGCAACGAGGACTCGCTCTACACCCTCGCGACGCTCGCGCTCGAACCGCAGCGCATCGCCGCGCTCGTCGGGTCCCGGCCGTTCTCCGAGACGGAACTCGAAGCACAGTGGCGCTTCTGGAGCGGCGTGGCAGCCGCCCAGCGGATCACGGACATTCCCGAGTCCCGCGACGAGCTCATCCGCTGGACGGCCGCCTTCGAGACCGCGCAGTATGCGCGCACCGACGACGGGCTCGCCGTGACCCGTCGACTCGTCGCCGACTTCGCGGACCGTTGGTTTCCCGGACCGTTGCGAGCGCTCGCGCCGGAGGTGCTGTCGACGTTCTGCGACGACCACCTGCGCCGCGTGCAGAACCTGCCCGAACCGCGGCCCGCTCTCGCCTACCTCGCGCGATCCGCGGTGCGCACCTACTTCGCTGCCACCACGCTGCGCCCGGTACGGCGCGACCGCAGTTTCGTGGAGACCTTCGGGACGGCGCGGTACGGAGCCCGTGACCGGGACGCGGTGGGATATCGGCGCCCGGACCCGGCGCGACGGCGCTGACCGCCCGGATCGGGGCGGGAATCAGGCCCGGAGCTCGGCGGCAGCCTGTGCGGAGCTCGGTTCGGCGCCGTGTTCGCGGCCCAGTTCGGCGATCGCGCTCGTGAATTCGGGGTCGAACAGCAGGAAGCTGAGCAGGTCGCCGCGATCCTCTTCGTCGCCCCCGATCAATCGTGCGACGACGGACGGCGCGGGATTGCGCACGAACTGGCGCACGAGGGACTGGTTGCGCACCACGGCGTGGGCGATCTCGGCGATCCGTCCCGCATCCTCCAGCGGCGGGCCGGCGAAGTCGATGCCGATCGGGCGGTCGGTGGGGGCCACCGCCCGGGTCTCCGCGATCCGCGCGTTGCGGAATTCGAGCTGATGCAGATCCTCGATCATCCGGTAGCCGAGCATGGCTCGCAATGCGAGGGCCGCGACGCCCGCGACGTCCGGGGCGGGCCGCCGGTGCCGGTTCGGGCGGGGCACCACCGGGGGCGGCCAGACCCGCGGCTGCGTCGCCACCACCCCGACGTGTCCCGCGCCGAGCAGAAGCGCGGGCTTGATAGGGGTGTTGAGGAGCAGTCCGCCGTCGATGTACCACCCGGTGCGCTGCGGCGCGCACGGGTCGGTGATGTGGACGGGCCGGAACAGGATCGGCACCGCGGAGGACGCCAGCAGGTGGTCGACGGTCAAGGTGGTCTCGACGTAGCTGATGTTGCGGCGGAGGTCGTACTCGGGCAGCCGCACCGAGTCGTTCTTCTCGACGAACACCACCGTGCCGCCCGAATCGACGGACGTCGTGGCCACGGCGACCGCATCCACGAGTCCGGCACGGATGTTCTCGTGCAGCCGGTCCCACGGGAGGAGACGCTGCAGGGTGTGCCGGATCGGGCTCGTGTCCAGCAGGCTGACGAGACGAGTGAGCGGGAAGCCCAGGGCCTGCCCGACGAAGGCGGCGCCGGTTCCCAGAATGCTGTGCACCGTCGAGTACACGTCGGACGAGTCCACACCGGTCCACAGGTCCACCAGCCGCTCCGAAGCTGCGGGGAACCCCTCGTCGGCGAAGGCGGCGAGTCCCACCACGTTGATCGCGCCGGCGCTGGTGCCGACGAGAAGCTCGGGCGGGCCGTTGTGCGCGGTCATTCGTGGTAGCAGTGTGGTGATCGCCCCGGCCTGATACGCGCCGCGCGCACCCGCGCCCGCGACGACCAGCGCCGACCGCCGGCGTCCGTGGGTGCCGCTCGTCCCGCGTCCGGCCATGGGCCGAACGGTACCTGCCCGCTCCGGGCCGCGGACCCGATTCCGTCACCGCTGCGGACCGCGGCCGGCGGGCAGGTGTCAGGGGCGGCGGTCCGGATCGATCCGCTCGAACACCTCGGTGGGTGCGTCGTCGTCACGCCACTCCCGATCCGGGGCCGCGGACGCTGGGACCGGTGCCTGCCTGTCGTCCGGCTTTCCCGGCGCCGCAGACTTGCGCTGGTCCCGGCGTACCAGCAGCCGCCCGAGCATCACCGCGGCCGTCGCGGGGACGAACACCAGCAGCACGGTGAACGCCGCGCCCGAGGTCAGTTCGAAGAACAGCGACTTGACCCCGACCTGGATCGGGCTGACCGTGTCGATCAGCCACGTCAGCAGGCCGGCGAGGAGACCGGTGACCGCCGCGGCCTTCAGCCACAGCATCGTCAGGTCCGCACCGTCCTCCGGCTGCGGGTGCGCCCGCTGATCGCGGATCCCGTCGAGCCCGGCCCACACGATCGCGGCGAGCACGACGACGGCCAACGCCACCATCCGCAGCATCGAGCCTTGCAGCGGCCATTGCACCAGGGCGGCCCCCAGCAGGACCCGTACCAGCACGTGCACGAGGGTCAGGCCGAGCCCGCGAAGCAACCAGGGTTTCATGTTCCTCAGAGTAACGTCTGGATCGGCGGAGATGTGTCCCGCCCCACATTCGTCACCGGCGACGGCGGTCCCGGCTGTCGGCGCGGGAGTACGTTGACCCCATGCCCGCCGCTCACTCCGCCCGCCGCGCCGCGCTGCGCCGGTTGCTCGCCGACCGGGACTTCGACGCGCTCCTGGTGACCGACCTGCTCAACATCCGCTACCTCACCGGATTCACCGGTTCGAACGCCGCGCTGCTCGTCACCACCGACGACGACGTCGACGAGTCCCGCACCGTCGTGTGCACCGACGGCCGCTACCTCACCCAGGTCGCCGCTCAGGTTCCCGATCTGCGGGCCGAGATCGCCCGCGCCAGTGCCGATCACCTGGTCCGTTCCGCGGCGACGCCGGGCCGGTGGGGCTTCGAGAGCCATGTCGTCACCGTCGACACGCACGTGCGCTGGGCGGGGCTGGACAGCCCGCTCACTCTCACCCCCGTGCCCGGGCTGGTCGAGCAGTTGCGCATGGTCAAGGACGAACACGAGGTCGGACTGCTGACGGCGGCGTGCGCCGTCGCCGACCGGGCACTGGCGGACCTCGTCGCCGCCGGCGGTCTGCGCCCGGGCCGCACCGAACGGCAGGTCGGTCGCGATCTCGAAGCCCGCATGCTCGACCACGGCGCCGACGGCATCTCCTTCGAGACGATCGTCGCGACCGGGGCGAACTCGGCCGTGCCGCACCACCGGCCCACCGACGCCGTGCTCGCCGCCGGAGACTTCGTCAAGCTCGATTTCGGTGCACAGGTCGGCGGATACCACTCCGACATGACCCGCACGTACGTCCTCGGGCGGGCCGCCGACTGGCAGCGCGACGTGTACGACCTGGTCGCGCGCGCCCAGGCGGCCGGGCGGGCGGCGCTCGTACCGGGTGTCGACCTGGCTGCGGTGGACGCCGCGTCCCGCGACGTGATCGCTGCCGCCGGACACGGTGAGCTGTTCCTGCACGGACTCGGCCACGGCGTCGGTCTGGAGATCCACGAAGCACCCGGAATCGGCCAGGCCGCGACCGGTACACTTGCCTGCGGTGCGGCGGTGACCGTCGAACCGGGCGTGTACTTCTCCGGGCGCGGAGGCGTGCGGATCGAGGACACGCTCGTGGTGCGTGAGCAGGGACCGGAGCTGCTCACACTCACCGACAAGACATTGACCGTCGTATAAGGGCGGTACCTCGACTCTAGGAGACGCGAAACCAAGTGGCCGATACCAGCGATTTCAAGAACGGGCTCGTGCTGAAGATCGACGGTCAGCTGTGGCAGATCATCGAGTTCCAGCACGTCAAGCCCGGCAAGGGGCCGGCGTTCGTCCGCACGAAGATCAAGAACGTGCTCTCCGGCAAGACCGTCGACAAGACCTGGAACGCCGGTGTGAAGGTCGAGACGGCCACCGTCGACCGTCGCGACATGACGTACCTGTACCACGACGGCTCCGATTACGTCTTCATGGACGGCGAGACCTACGACCAGATCTCCATCAGTGAGGAGACCCTGGGCGGCGGCGCCCGGTTCCTCCTCGAGAACATGCAGGTGCAGGTGGCCACCCATGAGGGCACCCCGCTGTTCGTCGAACTGCCGGTCACCGTCGAACTCGAGGTCACCCACACCGATCCCGGCCTGCAGGGCGACCGCTCGACCGGCGGGACCAAGCCCGCGACCCTCCAGACCGGCGCCGAGATCCAGGTGCCCCTGTTCATCAACACCGGCGACAAGCTCAAGGTCGATTCCCGTGACGGCAGCTACCTCGGGCGAGTGAATTCCTGAGTGTCCGGTACGCAGAAGAAACTCGGAGCCCGGCACAAGGCGCGTAAGCGCGCCGTGGATCTGCTGTTCGAGGCCGAGGCCCGCGACATCGATCCGGTCGGTCTCGCCGCCGACCGGGTCGCGCTCGCCGTCACCGACGACCAGGTCGCGCAGGTGCCGCCGTACACGCAGACCGTCGTGCGCGGCGTGTCGGAGCGACTCGACGAGCTCGACCAGGTGATCGCCGAGCACCTGCACGACTGGACGCTCGAGCGGCTGCCCGCCGTGGACCGGGCGATCCTGCGCATCTCGGTATGGGAGCTGTTCCACGCCCCCGACGTGCCGCCGGTGGTGGCCGTCGACGAGGCGGTCGAGCTGGCCAAGCAGTTGTCCACCGACGATTCGCCCGCGTTCGTCAACGGCATCCTCGGCCAGATCGTGGCGCTCGCCGACCAGGTGCGTGCCGCCGCGGCAGCCACCTCCTCGCGCGCCGCCGACGCGGCCGAGCAGCGGGAGCCCGAGCGGCCCTGACGACGCAGCGTGAGCGGGCCCGGCCTGTGTCGGGCCTCACCCCTCATCCGTGCCGGGCGGGCACCGGCCGCTGCTAGGCTGGTGCACCGTCAGGCATCCTTTAACGATCCGTCCAGCGAGGCGGAGAAGGAGGTCGCAGTATGGCCATGTCCGAAGACGGGTCACCGGCATCCCCGCCCGGTCCGGCCCGCGAATTGCTCTCCGCAGCCGACGTCGGCCGCACCGTCGCCCGCATCGCGCACCAGATCATCGAGAAGACCGCGCTCGACGCCCCCGCGGGTGAAGCCCCTCGCGTCGTCCTCGTCGGCATTCCCACCCGCGGCACCACCCTCGCGCACCGGCTCGCCGAACGCATCGCCGAGTTCTCCGGGGTGCGCGTGCCCGTCGGCTCCCTGGACATCACCCTCTACCGCGACGACCTGCGCACCAAGCCGCACCGCCCGCTCGAGCGCACGTCGGTGCCCGAAGGCGGCGTCGAGGACGCCCTCGTCGTCCTCGTCGACGACGTCCTGTTCTCCGGTCGCTCGGTGCGCGCCGCCCTCGACGCCCTGCGCGACCTGGGCCGGCCCCGCGCCGTGCAGCTCGCCGTCCTGGTCGATCGCGGGCACCGCGAACTGCCGCTGCGCGCCGACTACGTCGGCAAGAATGTCCCCACCGCCCGCGCCGAGGACGTGCGGGTCCTGCTCACCGAGCAGGACGACCGCGACGCCGTGGTGATCTCCGGAGGCAAGATTTCGTGAAGCACCTGCTCTCCATCGCGGACCTGACCGAGGAGTCCGCGACCGAGCTTCTCGACGAGGCCGAACGGTTCGAGCAGGCGCTGCTCGGCCGGGAGGTGCGCAAGCTGCCGACCCTGCGCGGCCGCACCGTGATGACGGTGTTCTTCGAGAACTCCACCCGCACCCGGGTCTCGTTCGAGGTCGCCGGCAAGTGGATGAGCGCCGACGTCATCAACGTCAGCGCGTCGAGTTCGTCGGTCGCCAAAGGCGAGTCGCTGCGCGACACCGCGCTGACCCTGCACGCCGCCGGAGCCGATGCCCTGATCGTGCGGCACCCCGCGTCGGGCGCCGCGCACCGGATCGCCGAATGGACCGGCGACGGCAACGGCGGGGGGCCGGCGGTGATCAACGCCGGCGACGGCACCCACGAACACCCCACGCAGGCCCTGCTCGACGCGCTCACCCTCCGGCAGCGGCTCGGCTCGATCGCCGGCCGGCGCATCGCGATCGTGGGCGACATCCTGCACAGCCGGGTCGCGCGCTCCAACGCCCTGCTGCTGTCCACGCTCGGTGCCGAGGTGGTGCTCGTCGCGCCGCGCACGTTGCTGCCGGTGGGTGTGGAGACCTGGCCGGTCACCGTCTCGCATTCCCTCGACGCCGAACTGCCCGGCCTCGACGCGGTGCTCATGCTGCGGGTGCAGGCCGAACGCATGAACGGTGGTTTCTTCCCCTCGGCGCGCGAGTATTCGATCGGCTACGGGCTGTCGGAGAAGCGGCTGGCGATGCTCGCCGAGCACGCCGTGGTGCTGCATCCCGGCCCGATGCTGCGGGGCATGGAGATCGCCTCGGCGGTCGCCGACGCCCCGCAGACCGCGGTGCTGCAGCAGGTGAGCAACGGCGTGCACGTGCGCATGGCCGTGCTGTTCCGGCTGCTCGTCGGCACGGAGAGCGCGATCGCATGACCGAAGCGTACGCGGACCGGCCGTCCGCGCAGAAGACGAAGAACAGTGGGACAGGAGAAGATTCGGTGTCGCCGCAGGTGCTCATCCGCAACGTGCTCGTCTACGGGGAGGGTGCGCCGACCGACGTGCTGCTCGGCGACGAACAGATCCTCGCCCTCGGCACCGACCTCGAGGCGAGCCCCGACGCCGAGGTGATCGACGGCGCGGGACGGATCCTGCTGCCCGGCTTCGTCGACCTGCACACGCATCTGCGCGAGCCCGGCCGTGAGGACACCGAGACCATCGACACCGGATCCGCGGCCGCGGCGCTCGGCGGCTACACCGCGGTGTTCGCGATGGCCAACACCGACCCCGTCGCGGACTCCGTCGTCGTCACCGACCACGTGTGGCGGCGCGGGCAGGAGGTCGGCCTCGTCGACGTGCACCCCGTGGGTGCCGTCACCGTCGGGCTGGCCGGCACGCAACTCGCCGAGATGGGCACCATGGCCGCCGGTGTCGGCCGTGTCCGGATGTTCTCCGACGACGGGCACTGCGTCCACGACCCGCTGATCATGCGGCGGGCGCTGGAGTACTCGAGTTCGCTCGGGGTCCTGATCGCCCAGCACGCCGAGGAACCGCGGCTGACCGCCGGGGCCGTCGCGCACGAGGGCCCCACCGCGGCGCGCCTCGGACTGGCCGGCTGGCCGCGCGCGGCCGAGGAGTCCATCGTCGCGCGCGACGCCCTGCTCGCCCGGGACGCCGGAGCCCGCGTGCACATCTGCCACGCCTCCACCGCCGGGACCGTCGAACTGGTGAGATGGGCCAAGGCGCAAGGGATCCCGATCACCGCCGAGGTCACCCCGCACCATCTGATGCTGGACGATTCCCGGCTCGAGACCTACGACGGCGTCAACCGGGTCAACCCGCCGCTGCGCGAACGTTCCGACGTCGAGGCGCTGCGCCGCGGACTGGCCGAGGGCGTGCTCGACTGCGTCGCCACCGACCACGCCCCGCACGCCGAGCAGGACAAGTGCTGCGAGTTCTCCCAGGCCCGGCCCGGCATGCTCGGGCTCGAGACGGCCCTGTCGATCGTCGTCGAGACGATGGTCCGTCCCGGGTTGCTGGACTGGCGCGGCGTCGCGAAGGTCATGAGCGAACGGCCCGCCGAGATCGTCGGCCTCGACGACCAGGGGCGCCCGCTCGAGGTGGGGGAGCCCGCCAACGTGGTGCTCGTCGACCCCGACGCCGAATGGACGGTGCGCGGACCGGAACTGGCGTCGGTCGCGCACAACACGCCGTACGAGGCGATGACGCTGCCCGGCAAGGTCGTTGCGACCGTGCTGCGCGGCCGGATCACCGCACTCGACGGAGCGGTCCGGCCCGGCACCGGAAGCGGGGTGCGGTGATGGACCGCCTGTGGCTCACACTCGGCTTCGTCGCCCTGTGGGTGGTGCTGGTCCTGCTGATGTGGAAGGGCTGGCGCGGCCGCGGCCGCCGCCAGGCCGACGCCGTCGGTGCCCTCCCGCCGGTGCCGGCCGAGCTGGGGGAGCAGCTGGTGGCCCCGAGCACCGGCCTGTACGTGGGCAGTACCCTCGCGCCGAGCTGGCAGGACCGGATCGCCGTCGGCGACCTGGGCCACCGCGCGGCCGGCGAGATCAGCCGCTACCGCGCCGGGGTGCTGCTCGAGCGCGACGGCGCCTCGCCGATCTGGATCCCGCAGGACTCCATCCGGGCGGTGCGCACCGAACGCGGTCTCGCGGGAAAGGTGATGACCAAGGACGGGGTGCTGGTGATCCGCTGGCAGCTGCCGTCCGGCACCGAGATCGACACCGGATTCCGCGGCGACGACAAGACCATCTACCCCCAGTGGGTGCAGGAGACGAACGAGAATCACCGGGACAGTGAAAGCTAGGACGACAGCCTGGACGGCTGGTACAGCGACGACGGCACGCGAGATTTCGGCTGATGCGGCGAGCTCCGGTGAGGTCGAGCAGAACGGAGAGAACGCATGAGCGGCAACAACTTCGACACGGACACCGCGATCCTGGTGCTCGAGGACGGGCGCACGTTCCGCGGCACCGTCTTCGGTGCGGTGGGACAGACCCTCGGCGAGGCGGTGTTCAGCACCGGCATGACCGGCTACCAGGAGACCCTCACCGACCCGAGCTACCACCGGCAGATCGTGGTCTCCACGGCCCCGCAGATCGGCAACACCGGGTGGAACGCCGAGGACAACGAGTCCGTCGGCCCCACCGGTGACCCCGCCGCCGCGAGGATCTGGGTCGCCGGCTACGTCGTGCGCGACCCGTCGCGCCGCACCTCGAGCTGGCGCGCGGCCGGATCCCTGCAGGACGAACTCGAGCGGCAGAACATCGTCGGTATCGCCGGGATCGACACCCGCGCCCTGGTGCGGCACCTGCGCACCCGCGGCTCGATGCGGGCGGGCGTCTTCTCCGGCGACGCCCTCGCCGGCGACGCCGAGCTGCTCGACCGGGTCCGGAGCCAGCCGTCGATGCTCGGCGCCGACCTCGCCGGCGAGGTCACCACCACGAGCGGCTACGTTGTCGAGCCCGACGGCGAGGCCCGCTTCACCGTCGCCGCGATCGACCTCGGCATCAAGACCAACACCCCGCGGATGTTCGCCGAGCGCGGCATGCGCGTGCACGTGCTGCCGTCCACCGCGACGCTGCACGACATCCTGGACCTGAAAGCCGACGGAGTCTTCCTCTCGAACGGCCCCGGCGACCCGGCCACCGCGGACGGCGCGGTGCATCTGACCAAGGAAGTCCTCGGGCAGGGACTGCCGCTGTTCGGCATCTGCTTCGGCAACCAGATCCTCGGCCGCGCGCTCGGCCTGGGGACCTACAAGATGAAATTCGGGCACCGCGGCATCAACATCCCGGTCATCGAACACGAGACCGGGCGGATCGCCATCACCGCCCAGAACCACGGCTTCGCGCTCGAGGGCGAAGCCGGCCAGGAGTTCGACACCCCGTTCGGCCGGGCCGTGATCAGCCACACCTGCGCCAACGACGGCGCCGTCGAGGGCGTGCGCCTGCTCGACGGGTCCGCCTTCTCCGTGCAGTACCACCCCGAGGCGGCGGCCGGCCCGCACGACGCCTCCTACCTGTTCGATCGGTTCACCAGCATGCTCGAGGGAGAGAAGAACTAAATGCCACGCCGTACCGACCTCTCCCACATCCTCGTCATCGGCTCCGGCCCGATCGTCATCGGGCAGGCCTGCGAATTCGACTACTCCGGCACCCAGGCGTGCCGGGTGCTGCGCGAGGAAGGCCTGCGGGTCTCCCTCGTCAACTCCAACCCGGCCACGATCATGACCGACCCGGAGTTCGCCGACTCCACCTACGTCGAGCCCATCACCGCCGAGTTCGTCGAGAAGGTCATCGCCGCCGAGCAGGCCAAGGGCACCCCGATCGACGCGGTGCTCGCCACCCTCGGCGGGCAGACCGCGCTCAACACCGCCGTCGCCCTGCACGAGCAGGGCATCCTCACCAAGTACGACGTCGAACTGATCGGCGCAGACTTCGACGCCATCCAGCGCGGCGAGGACCGGCAGAAGTTCAAGGACATCGTCGCCAAGTGCGGCGGCGAATCCGCGCGCTCGCGGGTCTGCTACACGATGGACGAGGTGCGTGAGACCGTCACCGAACTCGGCTACCCCGTCGTGGTGCGCCCGTCGTTCACCATGGGCGGCCTCGGCTCCGGCATGGCCTACGACGAGGCCGACCTCGAACGCATCGCCGGCGGCGGCCTCGCCGCCTCGCCCACCGCGAACGTGCTCATCGAGGAGTCCATCCTCGGCTGGAAGGAGTACGAGCTCGAGCTCATGCGTGACGGCCGCGACAACGTCGTGATCGTCTGCTCCATCGAGAACGTCGACCCGGTGGGCGTGCACACCGGCGACTCGGTCACCGTCGCCCCCGCCATGACCCTGACCGACCGCGAATACCAGAAGATGCGCGACCTGTCGATCGCGATCCTGCGCGAGGTCGGTGTCGACACCGGCGGCTGCAACATCCAGTTCGCGATGGACCCGCGCGACGGTCGTCTCGTGGTGATCGAGATGAACCCGCGGGTGTCGCGTTCGTCCGCGCTGGCCTCGAAGGCCACCGGCTACCCGATCGCGAAGATGGCCGCCAAGCTCGCCATCGGCTACACCCTCGACGAGATCGTCAACGACATCACCAAGGAGACGCCGGCCTGCTTCGAGCCGACGCTCGACTACGTCGTCGTCAAGGCGCCGCGCTTCGCGTTCGAGAAGTTCCCCGGCGCCGACGGCACCCTGACCACCACCATGAAGTCGGTCGGTGAGGCCATGTCCATCGGCCGCAACTTCACCGAGGCCTTCGGCAAGGTCCTGCGGTCGCTCGAAACCAAGCGTTCCGGGTTCTGGACCGGCCCCGAGGTCGAGGCGGCCGATCTCGGCACCCTGCTCGGGGAGCTCGAGGTCCCGCACGACGGCCGCTTCTACGGCATCGCCAAGGCCTTCGAGCTCGGCGCCACCGTCGAGCAGCTGTTCGACGCCACCAAGATCGACCCGTGGTTCCTCGACCAGATCCAGCAGATCGTCGAGCTGGGGGAGAAGGTGCGCGCCGCCGAGACGTTCGGTGAGCGGGAACTGCGTTTTTCCAAGCACCACGGCTTCTCCGACCGGCAGATCGCGGCGCTGCGCCCCGAGCTCGGCGACGAGGACGCGGTGCGGGCCCTGCGCGAGCAGCTCGGCGTGCACCCGGTGTACAAGACCGTCGACACCTGCGCCGCCGAGTTCGAGGCCAAGACCCCGTACCACTACTCGACGTACGAACTCGACCCGGACGCCGAGACCGAGGTCGCCGAGCAGCGTGAGCGGCCGAAGGTGCTCATCCTCGGCTCGGGCCCCAACCGCATCGGCCAGGGCATCGAGTTCGACTACTCGTGCGTGCACGCCGCCCTGACCCTGTCGCAGGCCGGCTACGAGACCGTCATGGTCAACTGCAACCCCGAGACGGTCTCGACCGACTACGACACCGCCGACCGTCTCTACTTCGAGCCCCTCACCTTCGAGGACGTCTTCGAGGTGTACCGGGCCGAGTCGCAGTCCGGCACCGTCGCCGGGGTCATCGTCCAGCTCGGCGGCCAGACCCCGCTCGGGCTCGCGCGACGGTTGAAGGCCGCCGGGGTGCCGATCGTCGGCACCAGCCCCGAGGCCATCGACCTGGCCGAGGACCGCGGCGAGTTCGGCCGGGTGCTCACCGAGGCGGGTCTGCCCGCCCCGAAGTTCGGCACCGCCACCACCTTCGAGGGCGCCCGCGACATCGCCGCCGGCATCGGCTATCCGGTGCTCGTCCGGCCGTCCTACGTCCTCGGCGGGCGCGGCATGGAGATCGTCTACGACGAGAAGGCGCTCGAGAGCTACATCTCCCGCGCCACCGAGATCTCCGAGGACCGGCCCGTGCTGGTCGACCGCTTCCTCGACGACGCCGTCGAGATCGACGTCGACGCCCTGTGCGATGGCACCGACGTCTACATCGGCGGCATCATGGAGCACATCGAGGAGGCCGGCATCCACTCCGGCGACTCGTCGTGTGCGCTGCCGCCGATCACCCTCGGCCGGTCCGACCTCGAGAACGTGCGCCGCTCCACCGAGGCCCTCGCGCGCGGCATCGGCGTCAAGGGTCTGCTCAACGTGCAGTACGCCCTCAAGGACGACATCCTCTACGTGCTCGAGGCCAACCCGCGCGCCTCCCGCACCGTGCCGTTCGTCTCGAAGGCCACCGCGGTGCAACTCGCCAAGGCCTGCGCGCGGGTCATGATGGGTGAGAGCATCGCCGACCTGCGCGCCGAGGGCATCCTGCCCGCCCACGGCGACGGCGGGCACGCCCCGGTCGACGCTCCGGTCGCGGTGAAGGAGGCGGTGCTGCCGTTCAACCGGTTCCGCCGCGCCGACGGCACCGGCATCGACTCGCTGCTCAGTCCGGAGATGAAGTCCACCGGCGAGGTCATGGGCATCGACGACGACTTCGGCACCGCGTTCGCCAAGAGCCAGACCGCCGCCTACGGGTCGTTGCCCACCTCCGGTTCGGTGTTCGTCTCGGTCGCCAACAAGGACAAGCGGTCGCTGATCTTCCCCGTCAAGCGGCTCGCCGACCTCGGCTTCCGGGTGCTCGCCACCATCGGCACCGCGGAGGTGCTGCGCCGCAACGGCATCCCGTGCGAGCACGTGTACAAGGTGTCGGAGGAGGAACGGCCCGAGGGGGCCCACACCATCGTCGAGAAGATCCGCGCCGGTGAGGTCGACATGGTGATCAACACCCCCTGGGGCAACTCCGGGCCGCGCATCGACGGCTACGAGATCCGCACCGCCGCCGTCGCCGCCAACATCCCGTGCATCACGACGGTGCAGGGTGCCTCCGCGGCCGTTCAGGGCATCGAGGCCGCCATCCGCGGCGACATCGGCGTGCGCTCGCTGCAGGAGATGCACGCCGGGATACGGGAGGACCAGGGCAGTCTCGACGGCGACGCGGCGCCGGCGTCCGGCGGCGTCGGCGGTCTGCGCGACGGACTCGCGGACACGGCGTCGTGACGACGTTCGGGCAGCGTCTGCACGCGGCCCTCGCCGAGCGCGGGCCGCTGTGCGTGGGCATCGACCCGCACCCGGAACTGCTCGCCGCGTGGGGCCTCACGGTCGACGTCGCGGGGCTCGAGCGGTTCGCCGGGACGTGCGTCGACGCCTTCGCCGGGCACGTGGCCCTCGTCAAGCCGCAGGTCGCGTTCTTCGAGGCGTTCGGTGCCGCGGGCATCGCGGTGCTCGAGCGCACCGTGACGGCCCTGCGCGGCGCCGGCACCCTCGTCCTCGCGGACGCCAAACGCGGGGACATCGGCTCGACGATGGACGCCTACGCCCGCACGTGGCTGACCGACGCGTCCCCGCTGGGCTCCGACGCGGTCACCGTCTCGCCGTACCTGGGGTTCGGCGCGCTCGAGCCCGCGCTGCGCCTCGCCGTCGACGGGCGCGGGGTGTTCGTCCTCGCCGCCACCTCCAACCCCGAGGGTGCCCAGGTGCAGCAGGCGCGCACCGCCGACGGGCGCAGCGTCGCACAGGTGATGGTCGACGAGGCCGCGGCCCGCAACGCCGGCGCCGACACCCTCGGCTCGGTCGGCGTCGTCGTGGGCGCGACCCTCACCCGCGCGCCGGACCTGAGCGCGCTGCACGGCCCGATCCTGATGCCCGGTGTGGGCGCCCAGGGCGGCACCGCCGAGGACGTGCGCCGGCTGGCGGGTGAACGCCTCGACGCCGTCGTGCCCAACGTCTCCCGCGAGGTGTTGCGGGCCGGCCCGACGGCCGCGGCGCTGCGCGACGCCGTGTCCCGCACCGTGGACTCGTTCGCCTTCCTGCGGGCCTGACGCGGCCCGGACATCCGGCCCGGGCCTCGGGCCGGATGTCCGTTCCGGTGCAGGTGGGAGGCCCCTCGACACGCTCGTGCGCGGAAATTTTTCCGGGCCGTCTCCGGCGGGGACGGCCCGACGTCGGCGCCGGGCCGCGGGGCGGTACTCGCCCCGGCCCGAACAGCCGCCCATAACGCCGCTACCTGCGGTTATGTCGTGTTCGTCGAGGTGGTGGGCGGTGCCCGCGCCCCCGGGCCGGACCCGGCCGTGGGTCACGCTGTGGGCGCACTACCGCACGTGTTTTCGAGCCGAAACGCCGGGGGGTGGGTTCGCAATCGTCGTCCGGCGTGAGTACGGTCGCTATCGCCGCTGGTTAACCGGCGGATGAGACTGATTGCCAACGATGAGACGGAGGAACCGTGGCCCTTCCCCAGCTGACCGACGAGCAGCGCGCCGCTGCTCTGGAGAAGGCGGCTGCTGCCCGTCGCGCCCGGGCTGAGCTCAAGGACCGCCTGAAGCGCGGCGGCACCGACCTCAAGCAGGTCCTGGCCGATGCCGAGAACGACGAGATCCTCGGCAAGATGAAGGTGTCCGCCCTGCTCGAGGCCCTGCCGAAGGTCGGCAAGGTCAAGGCGCAGGAGATCATGACCGAACTCGAGATCGCCCCGACGCGCCGCCTGCGCGGTCTGGGTGACCGCCAGCGCAAGGCGCTGCTCGCCAGGTTCGACTTCGACGCCTGAGCGACCGGTGGTAGCTGACGCACACACCGTGTCGGACAGCGGTTCCACGACGCGGAGGGGCCGGCTGGTGGTGCTGGCCGGCCCCTCCGCCGTCGGGAAGTCGACCGTCGTCCGCCGGCTCCGCAGCCGGGTGCCCGACCTGCTGTTCAGCGTGTCGGCCACCACCCGCGCCCCCCGGCCCGGCGAGGTGAACGGGGTGGACTACCACTTCGTCAGCCGCGACGAGTTCGATCGGATGATCGAGTCCGGGGACCTGCTCGAGTGGGCGGAGATCCACGGCGGGCTGCAACGCTCGGGCACCCCCGCCGGTCCCGTGCGGGACGCGCTCGCCTCGGGACGGCCCGTGCTCGTCGAGGTGGATCTGACCGGGGCCCGCTCCGTCCGCGCCGCCATGCCGGAGGCCGTGCTGGCCTTCCTGGCGCCGCCGAGCTGGGATGTGCTGGTCGCCCGCCTCACCGGCCGCGGCACCGAATCGGACGAGGTGGTCCGTCGCCGGCTCGAGACCGCCCGGACCGAACTCGACGCCCGCGAGGAGTTCGACACCGTGATCGTCAACGAGGACGTCGACCGCGCCTGCGACGAATTGGTATCCTTGTTGGTCGGCCCCCGCGACGATCCCTCCGACCGTCCGCAGCCGATCACGACATTCCCCGCCTCGACCCCGAATCCCGAGCCCCACCAGAGCTCCGGAACGACACAGGAGAACACCGAGTGAGCAGCACCCAAGCAGCCGTGTCCGATACCGCCGGCCACGACCTGCCGGCCTACGACACCCCGCTGGGCATCACCAACCCGCCCATCGACGAGCTGCTCGAGCGCACCTCCTCGAAGTACGCCCTGGTGATCTACGCGGCCAAGCGTGCCCGGCAGATCAACGACTACTACAACCAGCTCGGCGACGGCATCCTCGAGTACGTCGGCCCGCTCGTCGAGCCCGGCCTGCAGGAGAAGCCGCTGTCGATCGCGCTGCGGGAGATCCACGCAGACCTGCTCGAGCACGCCGAAGGCGAGTGAGTCAGCGCGCCGCGGGCACCGCGGACCATTCGGAATTCGGGCAGCGCCGCCGCATCGTCGTCGGCGTCGGCGGCGGCATCGCCGCCTACAAGGCCTGCGCGCTGATCCGGGCGTTCACCGAAAGTGGACACCACGTACGGGTCATCCCGACGGATTCGGCGCTCGAGTTCGTCGGCCGGGCCACCTTCGAGGCCCTGTCCGGCAACCCCGTGCACACCGGCGTCTTCGCCGACGTGCCGCAGGTTCCGCACGTGCGGCTCGGGCAGGAGGCCGACCTGGTGGTCGTCGCCCCCGCCACCGCCGACCTGATGGCCCGCGCCGCCCACGGCCGCGCCGACGACCTGCTCACCGCCACACTGCTCACCGCGCGGTGCCCGGTCGTGTTCGCGCCTGCGATGCACACCGAGATGTGGGAGCACCCGGCGACGGTGGACAACGTCGCCACGCTCCGCCGCCGCGGCGCCGTCGTCGTCGAGCCCGCCTCCGGCCGGCTCACCGGGCACGACACCGGCGCCGGCCGGCTCCCCGAGCCCGAGGAGATCTTCGGACTGGCGTCGCTGCTGCTCGAACGACCGGACGCGTTGCCGCGGGATCTGACCGGGCGGCGCATCGTCGTCTCCGCCGGCGGCACCCGCGAACCACTGGACCCGGTGCGGTTCCTCGGCAACCGCAGCTCCGGCAAGCAGGGCTATGCCCTCGCCCGGCTCGCCGCCCAGCGCGGCGCCGACGTCACCCTCGTCGCGGGAGCGGTGGCCGGCCTGGCCGATCCCGCCGCGGTGGAGGTCGTGCGGGTCCAGACCGCCGCCCAGATGCAGGCCGCGGTCACCAAGCACGCCGCCGGTGCCGACGCCGTCGTCATGTCCGCCGCCGTCGCCGACTTCCGGCCCAGCACCTTCGCCACCAGCAAGATCAAGAAGGGCGCGGGCGAGCCGGAGGCGATCGCGCTGACCAAGAACGAGGACATTCTCGCCGGGCTGGTCGCCGCCCGCACCGAGGGCACGCTGCCGGCGAGCACCGTCATCGTCGGCTTCGCCGCCGAGACCGGTGACGCCGAGGGCGACGTCCTCACCCACGCCCGCGCCAAACTGGCCCGCAAGGGCTGCGATCTGCTGGTCGTCAACGCCGTCGGCGAGGGGAAGGCGTTCGAGGTCGACCACAACGACGGGTGGCTGCTGGCGGCGGACGGTTCCGAGACCGCCCTCGCGCACGGTTCCAAGGCGCTGATGGCCAGCCGCGTCCTCGACGCGCTGGGTCCGCTGCTGACGCAGAACCGGTCGTGACCTCGGGGGCGGGGCGCCCGTGACCCGGGGGGCGGGGCGCCCGTGACCCGGGGGGCGGGGCGCCCGTGACCCGGGGGCGGCGCGCCTGTGAGCGAAAGTCTCGCGTCGGCGCGACCGGAACAGTAGCGTCGCCCATATCGTTGACATCAGTTCGTCCGTTCGAGCTAGACACAACCAGTCGAGAGGGAGTTCCGTGAGCAAGACCGGCGGTCGGCTTTTCACCAGTGAGTCCGTGACGGAGGGACACCCGGACAAGATCTGTGACGCGATCAGCGACTCCGTCCTCGACGCGCTGCTCACCGAAGACCCCCGCGCCCGCGTCGCGGTCGAGACCCTGGTGACCACCGGGCAGGTGCACGTGGTCGGGGAGGTCACCACCTCGGCCTACGCGGACATCCCGAAGATCGTGCGGGACCGGGTCCTCGAGATCGGCTACGACTCCTCCTCGAAGGGTTTCGACGGCAACTCCTGCGGGGTCAACATCGCCATCGGTGCGCAGTCCCCGGAGATCGCCGGCGGCGTCGACGTCTCGCACGAGGCCCGCACCGGGGTGCTCACCGACGACGAGGTGGCCCGTCAAGGCGCCGGTGACCAGGGCCTGATGTTCGGCTACGCCTGCTCGGACACCCCGGAACTGATGCCGCTGCCGATCGCGCTGGCGCACCGGCTCTCGCGCCGGCTCACCGAGGTCCGCAAGACCGGGGTGCTGCCGTACCTGCGGCCGGACGGCAAGACCCAGGTCACCATCGAGTACGACGGCGACCGCCCGGTCCGGTTGGACACGGTGGTGATCTCCACCCAGCACGCGGCGGACATCGACCTGAACAACCTGCTCACCCCGGATCTGCGCACCCACGTCGTCGAGGCGGTACTGGCGGACCCGAGCCTCGCGGGCCTCGACACCACCGGCCTGCGGTTGCTGGTGAACCCGTCCGGGTCGTTCGTCCTCGGCGGTCCGATGGGGGATGCAGGCCTGACCGGCCGCAAGATCATCGTCGACACCTACGGCGGCATGGCCCGGCACGGCGGTGGCGCGTTCTCGGGCAAGGACCCGTCGAAGGTGGACCGCTCGGCCGCGTACGCGATGCGCTGGGTCGCCAAGACCGCCGTGGCGGCGGGGCTGGCCGGCCGGCTCGAGGTACAGGTGGCCTACGCCATCGGCAAGGCCGCCCCGGTGGGGCTGTTCGTCGAGACGTTCGGCACCGAGAAGACCGACCCGGCGCGGATCCAGCAGGCGATCACCGAGGTGTTCGACCTGCGACCGGGTGCGATCATCCGGGACCTGGACCTGCTGCGGCCGATCTACGCGCAGACCGCCGCGTACGGGCACTTCGGCCGCACCGACATCGACCTGCCGTGGGAGAACACCGACCGGGCCGAGAAGCTGCGCGCCGCCGCCGGTCTGTAACCCGGACCCTCGACGGTCCGGGTGGCCACCGACAGGACCGCGGCCGAGACGGATCCGGTGGCGCGGATCCTGCCGCTGCTGCCGTTGCCCCACCTCGACCGCGAGTTCGACTATCTGATCCCGCGGGAGTTCGATGCCGAGGCGCGGCCGGGCGTGCGGGTGCGCGTCCGGTTCGCCGGCAGGCTCGTCGACGGCTTCCTGCTGTCCCGCGCGGCGACCAGCGAGCACACCGGCCGGCTCGGCTGGCTCGACCGGGTCGTCTCACCCGAGGTCGTGCTGACCCCGGAGATCGCCGCGCTCGCCGACGCCGTCGCCAGCCGCTACGCCGGCACCCGAGCCGACGTGCTGCGCCTCGCCGTGCCACCGCGGCACGCCCGGGTCGAGGCGGAGGACCCGCCACCCGCCCCGCCCCCCACGGCACCGGAGATCGACCGGACCGCCTGGTCCCGATACCGGCACGGCGAGAACTTCCTCGACGCCCTCGCCGCCGGCCGCGCCCCCCGCGCGGCCTGGCAGGCCCTGCCCGGCGAGGACTGGCCGCGTCGTTTGGCCGAACTCGCGGCGTCGGTCGCCGCCACCGGCCACGCCGCGGTGCTCGTGGTGCCCGACCAGCGCGACCTCGACCGCGTCGTGACGGCCTGCACCGACCTCGCCGGCGCCGACTGCGTCGTCGGGCTCGCCGCCGGGCTCGGTCCGGCCGTGCGCTACCGGCGCTGGCTCGCGGCGTTGCGCGGAACCGCCCGCACCGTCGTCGGCACCCGGGCCGCCGTGTTCGCTCCCACCCCCGCCCTCGGCCTGCTCGTGGTGTGGGACGACGGCGACGACCTGCACTCCGAGCCCCGCGCGCCGTACCCGCACGCCCGAGAGGTGGCGCTGCTGCGGGCGCACGCCACCGGCGCCGCCGTCGTCCTGGCCGGGCACGCCCGCACCGCCGAGACCCAGGCCCTCGTCGACACCGGGTGGGCCCACGACCTCGCCGCCCCCCGCGACGTCGTCCGCGCCCGCGCCCCCAAGATCACCGCCCTCGCCGACAGCGACCAGGCCCTGGCCCGCGACCCCGCCGCGCGTGCCGCCCGGCTGCCGGCCATCGCCTTCGCCGCCGCCCGTGCCGCCCTCGGCGCCGACCGCGGGGTGCTCGTGCAGGTGCCCCGCCGCGGCTACGTGCCCGCGCTCGCGTGCGCCAAATGCCGGACCCCGGCCCGCTGCCGGCACTGCAACGGTCCGCTCGCGTTGCCGCAGGCCGCCGGGCCGGACGGCACCGCGACCCCCGCCTGCCGCTGGTGCGGCATCGCCGACGCCACCCACCGCTGCCACGCGTGCGGTGCCCGCGCCCTGCGCGCCGTCGTCGTCGGCGCCGGGCGGACCGCCGAGGAACTCGGTCGCGCGTTCCCCGGTGTCCCGGTGGTCACCTCCGGTGGGACGGAGGTCAAGGCCACCGCCCCGGCCGGACCCGCGCTCGTCGTGGCCACAGTGGGCGCCGAACCCGTCACCGCCGGGGGGTACGGCGCGGCCCTGCTGCTCGACGGGTGGGCCCTGCTCGGCCGCGCCGACCTGCGGGCCGCCGAGGAAACGATGCGTCGCTGGCTCACCGCGTCGTCGCTGGTGCGGCCCTTCGCCGACGGCGGCCAGGTCGTCGTGGTCGCCGACGCCGGCATCCCCACCGTGCAAGCACTGGTGCGCTGGGACCCGATCGGGCACGCGCAGTCCCAGCTCGCCGAACGCGCCGAGGTCGGCTTCCCGCCCGCGGTGCACATGGCCGCGGTCGACGGCACCGCGGCCGCGGTCGCCGACCTGCTCGCCGCCGCGACCCTCCCACCGGAGGCGGAGGTGCTCGGACCGGTGCCGTTGCCGCCGGGGGAGCGGCTGCCGTTCGGGGCCGACGACCCCGAGCCCGACGAGGTGCAGCGCATGGTGATCCGGGTGCCACGCGGACGGGGTCTCGCGCTCGGCCGCGCCCTGCGCGAGGCGCAGGCAGCGCGCAGCGCCCGCCGCGCCGAGGGAGCGTTGCGGGTGCAGATCGATCCGCTGCGCGTCGGGTGACGCCCCCCCGGGGCCCCGGGTCCGCGCGGAGGGACACCCCGGGGGGCAGGGCAGGCAAGACCCTCCCTTCACCTGCGGAAAGATGGCATGCCGGCGGGGCGCAACTGTGTCACGATAGGTCACAGGGGTGGGGGTCGATCCTGGTGACGGAGCCCGGCTGCGGGCGAGCCGGAGGGAGGGGCCGTGAACGGGGCACGCAGGATTGCCGGCGCGCTGGCCGGTATCGCGGCGGCCGTCGCGGCCGTCACCGGCGCCGCGACCGTCACCGCCGCACCCGCGCCGGGCTCGTCGGCGTCCGTGCCCGTCGCCCCCGGACCGGTGGCCACCACCCACGCCCAGGCCGCCGGCTACGCCGAGGAACATCCCGGAACGGCGCCGGCGCGATCGAACGACTTCGGGTGCGTGCCGTCCCCGGACCATCCACGACCGGTGGTGCTCGCCCACGGCACCGACTCCAACTCCTACTCGGACTGGGCTGCGGTCGCACCGATGCTCGCCGAAGCCGGCTGGTGCGTGTTCGCCCTCGACTACGGCAAGGCCGACGGCGCCGACGAATACGGCACCGGCGACATCCGGGTCAGCGCCGCGCAGCTGGGCGCGTTCGTCGAGCGGGTCCGTGCCGGCACCGGTGCCGGCGAGGTCGACCTGGTCGGCTACTCGCAGGGTGCGACCGTCGCGCGGTACTACGTCAACCGGCTGGGCGGCTCGGCCGTCGTGGAACGCTGGGTGGGTGTGGCCTCACCCAGCTACGGCGGCACCTTCTACGGACTGGGTACCGCGGCTGCCGCCGCGCCCGGTGCCACCGGCGCGGCCGAGGCCTTCCTCTCGGTGGCCCTCGTCCAGCAACTGCAGGGCTCGGAACTGCTCACCGAACTCAACACCCCCGTCGACACCGTTCCCGGCGTCCGGTACACCACCATCGGATCCCGCGTCGACGAGGTCATCCAGCCGGCCACCAACGTCGCGCTGCGCGGGCCCGGGGCGGTCAAC
The DNA here is from genome assembly GCF_047782815.1 of Rhodococcus indonesiensis. NCBI lineage: Bacteria > Bacillati > Actinomycetota > Actinomycetes > Mycobacteriales > Nocardiaceae > Rhodococcus > Rhodococcus indonesiensis. The sequence goes on from NZ_CP180630.1 coordinate 2,599,930, forward strand.
CTGACCATCCAGGACCTGTGCCCCCAGGACCAGACCGGCCACTTCAACATGGTGTACGACCCGTTCTCGCTCACCGTGATCCGGCACGCCCTCGACCCCGAACGGTATGCCCTCGGCGAATGCGTCCCGGTGCCGCTCGGCACGGGCATCCCCGAATTGATCATCGAGAGCAACTCCTGACCCGATCCACCCCCGGGAGCGTCCCGGTGCCCCGATCATGGGTATGCAGGCGGTGCGTGCCCGGTCGTCCGGGCCGGTCACGCGGGAGGGAGGTAGCGGTGAACACCCCGTTCCTTCCCGGTCGCGCGGCGCTGCGGGCGCCGCAGCTCGTGCCGCCGCGGCAGTACGCCCGGGTGGCCGCGCGGTGCGGGTATCTCGCTGCGCTGATCGGGACCGTCGTCACCCACGGCATCCCGGCCGACCGGCTGTACCAGGCCGCCTGGATCGTCGCCGGACTGATCGCCTTCGCGATCGACCGGCCGTGGCGCGGGCACCTGCGCGTCGTCGTCGACTGGCTGCCCCTGGTCGCGGCGCTCGTCGTCTACGACCACACCCGCGGCCTCGCCGACGAACTCGGCCTGCCCGTCCGGGTGCACGAACCGGCCGCCGTCGAGAGCTGGCTGTTCGGTGGCACGATCCCGACGGTGTGGCTGCAGGAGCGTCTGCTCGGCGCGGACGGCGAGCGGCCCGGCTGGACGATGATCACCGCGGTCGTCTACACCAGCCACTTCCTCGTGCCGTGGCTGCTCGCGGCCCTGCTGTACCTGTACTCGCGGTCGCGCTGGGCCGGATACATGCGACGGGTGCTGCTCCTGTCCTACTTCGGGCTGCTCACCTACATCCTGGTGCCCGCGGCGCCGCCGTGGTACGCCTCCGAGGCGGGCGTCCTGCCGGAAGGAGTCGGCCGGGTCACCGGATTCGGTTTCGGTGTCGTGCCGATCGACGTCGGCACCCGCTGGCTCGAGGCCCAGGGCAACCCGGTTGCCGCGCTGCCGTCGCTGCACTCGGCGTTCGCGTTGCTCGTCACCGTCGCGCTGTGGCCGATCGCGCGGCGCACCTGGATGCGGGCGCTGCTGGTGGCGTTCCCGCTCGCCATGGCCTTCACCCTCGTCTACGGCGGCGAACACTACGTGGTCGACGTGCTGCTCGGCTGGGGCTACGTCGGGCTCGCCGCCCTGGCCGCCCGGGCCTGGGAGACGCGCCGACACGACCGGCGCGCCCCGCAGGTCAGCCCACCTGCTCCAGCGGCATCGCCAACGTCACCCAGTCGTGCAGGCCCCCTCGGTAGTACGCCAGCGCGGACGCCGGATACCCCGCCTCGAGCAGGTCCCGGATCGCCATCGGGGACTGCGGACACTGCGGACCGTTGCAGAACAGAATCGACAGCCGGGACGGATCGAGCCGGTCCCGCAGCTCCGTGATCCGGTCGTGCGGCAGATTGACCGCGCCCGGAATGGACCTGCCCTTGCGCGAGTCCGGGACCCGGGTGTCGACGAGCAGGGCACCGTTCGCCACCAGCTCGGTCAGCTCCAGCTCGCCGACCGTCACCACGCCGGGCGCGCACTGCAGGGGCTGCAGCTCGCCCCACGTCGTGTCGACGAGGACCACGTCCTGCTCCTGCACGGCCGGCCAGGGCACGCCCGCCGGATCCGCCGATCGCGTGCGGACGGAACGCTCCATCCGATCTCGAATCTCTGCCATCGGCTCAGCCTATCGACGCGACGCGGCGGTCGCGCGAGTCGTCGGGCGGGGACCGTCCCGCCGCGTTCGCGGACGGCCGTCACCGTCGGCCGGCGCGGTCCCTAGACTGAGGGCACGTTTCGTCGTCGACATCCGGGAGCAGCATTCGTGAACAGTTCGGTCGGCCCAGCACGGTCCTCGTCCCGGGGCCGGTGCCTCGCCTCTCGCCCCCGGACGGGCCGCTGACGTGCGGCTGGTGTTCGCCGGGACGCCCGAACCGGCCGTACCGTCACTGCGCCGCCTGCTCGAGTCCCCGCGCCACGAGGTGGTCGCGGTGGTGACCCGGCCCGACACCACCGCCGGCCGCGGGCGGCGCACCGTCCGGTCGGCGGTGGGCCGGCTCGCCGACGAACACGGCATCGAGGTGCTCACCCCGGCGCGGCCCCGCGATCCCGACTTCGTCGCCCGGTTGACCGAACTCGCCCCCGACTGCTGCCCGGTCGTCGCCTACGGCGCGCTCATCCCGCAGCCGGTGCTCGACATCCCGAAGTTCGGCTGGGTGAACCTGCACTTCTCGCTGCTGCCCGCCTGGCGTGGTGCCGCGCCCGTCCAAGCCGCACTCGCTGCGGGGGACGAGGTGACCGGCGCGAGCACGTTCCGGCTCGAGGCGGGCCTGGACACCGGCCCGGTCTACGGGGTGGTCACCGAGACGATCCGGCCCGACGACACCGCGGGAGCTCTGCTCGGCCGGCTCGCCGACTCCGGTGCCGCGCTGCTCGAATCCACCCTCGACGGCCTCGAGGACGGGGTGCTCACCGCGGTGCCCCAGCCCCCGGACGGCGTCTCGCACGCCCCGAAGGTCACCGTCGAGTCGGCGCGGGTGAGCTGGGACCGTCCCGCGCACCTCGTCGACCGCCACATCCGGTCGGTCACGCCCGCACCCGGCGCCTGGACGATGATCGGTGACCTGCGCGTGAAGCTCGGCCCCGTGACCGGCACCGACGAGACCCTCGCGCCCGGGCAGATCCTGCCCCGCAAGGACGGTGTCCTGGTCGGCACCGGCAGCACCGCCGTGCGACTCGGGCAGGTCCAGCCGCCCGGTAAGAAGACGATGGCGGCCGCGGACTGGGTTCGCGGCGCCCGCCTCGACCCGGAGGTACGCGCCCAGTGACCGAGTCCCGCCGCCCTGCCCGCCGCTCCCGCCGCGGGCCCGGCGACCGCAACAACAAGCCCCGGCAGGCCCGCCGGCCGTCGCCCGCCGAGGCCGGCCTCGACCCGGCGCGGCTCGCGGCCCGGGACGTGCTGCGCGCGGTCCGGGAGCGCGACGCCTACGCCAACCTGGTGCTGCCGGCGCTGCTGCGCGAGCGGCGACTCGACGGGCGCGACGCCGCCCTGGCCACCGAGCTGACCTACGGCGCCGCCCGCGCCCAGGGCCTGCTCGACGCCGTGATCGCCGCGTGCGCCAACCGGCCCGTCACCGAGATCGACGGGGCGCTGCTGGACACCCTGCGGTTGGGCACCTACCAGCTGCTGCGGACCCGCATCGCCCCGCACGCGGCCGTCGCGACGAGCGTCGACATCGTCCGCGGCGAATTCGGCCACGGCAAGTCCGGATTCGTCAATGCGGTGCTGCGCCGCGTCGCGGAGAAGCCCGAGGAACAATGGGTCGCCGAGCTCGCCCCCGACCCGGCTCGCGACCCGGTGGGACACCTGACCTTCCGGTATGCGCATCCGGAGTGGATCGCGAAGGCCTTCGCGGTCGCGCTCGGCCCGGACGCCGGGGAGCTCGAGGACGTGCTCGCGGCGGACGACGCCCGGCCGGTGGTGCACCTGGTGGCCCGGCCGGGGGTGATCACCGCGGAGGAACTCGCGCTGGCCACCGGTGGCGAGATCGGACCCTGGTCGCCCTACGCCGTGCACCTCGACGCCGGCGGTGATCCCGGCAAGCTCGACGCCGTGCGCGAGGGCATGGCCGCGGTGCAGGACGAGGGCAGCCAGCTGGTGGCGCGGGCGCTCACCCTCGCCCCGCTGGGCGGACCCGATCGGGGCCGGTGGCTGGACCTGTGTGCCGGTCCCGGCGGCAAGGCCGCGCTGCTCGGCGCGCTCGCGGACATCGACGGCGGCACCGTCGACGCCGTCGAACCGGTCGAGCACCGCGCCGAACTGATCCGCAAGTCCACCCGCGGACTCCCGGTCACGGTGCACGTCGCCGACGGCCGCGAGCCCGGCCTGGAGCCCGGCTACGACCGCATCCTGGTCGACGCGCCGTGCACCGGGCTCGGCGCCCTGCGTCGCCGGCCCGAATCACGGTGGCGCCGCAACCCCGGTGACGTCGCCGAGCTGGTGCGGTTGCAGAAGCAGCTCCTCGCCTCGGCGATCGGGCTGCTGCGGCCGGGCGGGGTGGTGCTGTACGCGACGTGCTCGCCGCACACCTCCGAGACCCTCGCCGTCGTCGCCGACGCCGTCCGGCGGCACAACGTCGAGCAGCTCGACACGCGTGAGCTCGTGCCCGGCGTGCCGCGTCTCGGCGACGGTCCGGCCGTGCAGCTGTGGCCGCACCGGCACGGCACCGACGCGATGTTCATGGCCGCGCTGCGCGCCCCGGCGAGCTGATCGGCGAGGTCGCCGCGCGAACGCCGGGAGAATCGGCCTGCGCTCGGATACGGTCGGACGCGACCCGACCGCTCCCGGCAGGAGGCACGTCGTGCCCGACATCGTCACCTTGACCATGAATCCGGCGCTCGACGTGACCACCTACACCGAGCAGGTGCGGCCCACCAGCAAACTGCGCTGCGAGGCGCCGCGACTGGAGGCCGGCGGCGGGGGGATCAACGTCGCGAAGGTCGCCGGGGTGCTCGGTGTCTCGGCCGGAGCGGTGTACCCGGCCGGCGGTCCGACCGGGGACACGCTCTCGGCGCTGCTGTCCGGCGGCGGTGTCGACAGCCGGCGCATCGACATCGACGGCATGACCCGGGAGTCGTTCACGGCGATCGAGCGCAGCACCGGCCAGGAGTACCGGTTCGTGCTGCCCGGCCCGGAGCTGAGCGTGCGGGATCAGGAACGGTGCCTGGACCTGCTGGTCGAGACCGCCACCGGCGCACGGTACGTCGTCGCCAGCGGCAGCCTGCCGCCGGGCGTGCCGGGTGAGTTCGTCCAGCGCGTGGCCGACGCGGCCACCGATGCCGGTGCCCGCTTCGTCCTCGACTCGTCGGGGGACGCACTGCGCCGCATCAAGTCGGGCGTGCACCTGGTCAAACCGAGCCTGCGAGAGCTGCGCGAATGGGTGGGCCGGGAACTGCGCACCTCGCACGAACAGTCCGCCGCCGCCCACGAACTCGTCGACGCCGGGATCGCCGAGATCGTGGTAGTCTCGCTCGGGCCGGACGGGGCGCTGCTCGTCTCCGCCGACACCACCGCCCGGCTGAAAGCGTTGGACGTACCCGTGCGCAGCGCGGTCGGGGCGGGTGACAGCATGGTCGCCGGACTGGTCGTGGGCCTGCTGCGGGGCCGGCCCCTGCGCGACGCCCTGGCACTGGGCATCGCCGCCGGCTCGGCGGCGCTGCTCACCCCCGGCAGCCAGGTCTGCCGGCGCGAGGACGTCGAACGGTTCGACGTCCTCGCGCGTCAGCGGTGACGCCCGGGACGGACGCGGCCGTCAGTGCTCGCGCCGGGCGCGGTCCAGAACGATCCGCTGCTCGGCCCGCGCCACCGTGCGCCGGGTCTGGGCGGCCGCGTCCGGCGTCACCGACACCGACGTGATGCCCCGCCGCACGAGATGCTCGGCGAGCTCGGTGCTGGTGGAGACGGCCTGCCCGCACAGCGACGTGGTCAGGCCGGCCGCCGACGCCCGTTCGATGATGTGGTCGATCGCGTCCAGCACCGCCGGGTCGAGCGTGTCGAACAGGTCCTTGCACACCTCGGAGTCACGGTCGACACCGAGCACGAGCTGGGTCAGGTCGTTGCTGCCGATCGACACCCCGTGGATGCCGAGCTTCGCGTACTCGGGCAACCAGTACACCACCGACGGGACCTCGGCCATGATCCAGCGCAGCATCCGCCGATCGGAGCCGAGCGGGTGCGCGTCGAGCTGGGCCAGGCACTCCTCCAGCTCCCAGCGGGTGCGCACGAACGGAATCATCAGGTGCACGTTGGGATGCTGCGCGCGCACGCGGTGCAGGACGTCGAGGTCGAGCGAGAACAGCTCGGGGTCGCGCACGTAGCGGAAGCAGCCGCGGTACCCGATCATCGGGTTCTCCTCGTCCGGCTCCGTCTCGCCGCCCTTCAGGTTCGCGAACTCGTTGCTGCGCAGGTCGATCGCGCGGTACACCACCGGACGCGGCGCGAAGGCCGCCGCGATCCGCGCGACGCCGTCGGCCATTTTCGACACGTACTCCTCGCGCCGGCCCTGCGCGATCATGTAGGCGGGATGCTCCCCGGCGAGCGCCTCGGTGATCATGAACTCCGCCCGCAGCAGCCCCACCCCGTCGACGTCGGTGTCGGCGACGGCCTGCGCGGCGTCCGGGGTGGCGAGATTGACGTACACCGCCGTCGCGGTGACGGCCGACGCGGGTGCGGCGGCCGCCGGAGCGGCGGTCTGCGCCGCGGCCGGCCGCTCCGCGCGGACCTCCCCGTCGAACACGACGCCGGCGTCGCCGTCCACGGTGATCAACTGGCCGTCCTGCAGGTCCTGCGTCGCGGTGCGGGCGCCCACGACGACAGGTTTGCCGAGTTCGCGGCCGACGATCGCGGCATGACAGGTGATGCCGCCGCCGTCGGTGACGATGCCGCCGGCCCGGCGCAGGATCGGCAGCCAGTCGGGCCGCGTCATCGGGGCCACGAGGATCTCCCCGTCGCTCAGGCGCTTGCCGTCGACCAGCTCGTGCAGCACCCGGACCCGCCCGGTCGCCCGGCCGGGACCGGCACCGAGCCCGGTCAGCAGCGGCGCCGCCTGCCCGTTGCCCGACGGCGCCGCGGCGGCAGGCATCCCCAGGGTGGTGATCGGGCGCGTCTGCACGATCCACAGCTCACCCTCGGCGAACGCGAACTCGAGGTCCTGAGGCCGGCCGTAGTGCTGCTCGACACCCGCGGCGAGCCGCGCGACCTTCTCGAGCTGCCCTTCGTCGAGCACGCGGGTCTGCCGCGACGAATCGACCGCGACGCGGCTGTCGCCGGCGTCGGTGGAGGCGATCTGGAACTCCTGATGCCCGAGATGCACATCGAGCACCGTGAAGCCGTCCTTGGCGACGACGTAGGTGTCGGGCTCGACCTGCCCGCCGACGACGACCTCGCCCAGACCGAGGGCGGCCTCGACGACGATGCGATCGAGCTCACCGGTGCGCGGGTCGGCCGTGAACGCCACCCCCGACGATTCCGAGCGCACCATCACCTGCACCACGACGGCGATGGACGGCTCGTCGGTCACCCCGCGCAGACCCCGGTAGGTCCGGGCGCGTTCGGACCACAACGACGCCCAGCACGCCTGCACGGCACGCACCACCGCGTCGGCGCCGACGATGTTGGTGTACGACTCGTGGATTCCCGCGAACGAGGTGTCCGCGGCGTCCTCGGCGGGCGCGGAGGACCGCACCGCCACCGGCACGTCCACGCCCAGCTTCTCGTAGGCGGCGACGATGTCCGCGCGGATGTCGTCGGGCACCGTGGCCTCGGTCACCAGCGCCGCCAGTTCCGCGGAGGTGCGGATCAGCGTCGCGTCGTCGATGTCGGGGGCCGGAACGGCCTCGGCGCGCAGCCGGTCGCGCACCCCCGCCGCGGCCATCGAATCGAGATAGGCGGCGGTGGTGATCGCGAAGGCAGGCGGCACGGGGAACCCGGCGCGGGTCATCTCCCCGAGGTTCGCGGACTTGCCGCCCACGGTCGGCGCGTCCTCCGCGCCCACGTCGCCGATCGGTCGAACCCACACCGTGTGCGTGGCCATTCTCGCTCCCCACTGCCGCATCGGGCCCAGCGGTTCCGGACCCGCCACCGTCCACTCAAGCATCGCCCAGCACACCGAACCAGAGGCCGAAAGTCATGAAAACCCGCACCGGCCGCGGAGGCACCGTGACGCGCGGCAGAGTCCGCCGCCGGGACCGTTAAACTCGGTGGACGTGGCCCACCCGATGATCGCTCCCTCCATCCTCTCCGCGGACTTCGCCCGGCTCGCCGACGAGGCCGCCGCGGTCGCCGACGCGCACTGGCTGCACGTCGACGTCATGGACGCGCACTTCGTCCCCAACCTGACCCTCGGCCTTCCGGTGGTGCAGTCGTTGCTGAAGGCGACCGACATCCCGCTCGACTGCCACCTGATGATCGAGGATCCGGGTCGCTGGGCGCCGCCCTACGCCGAGGCGGGCGCGCACAACGTCACCTTCCATGCCGAGGCCACCGACAACCCCGTCGCCGTCGCCCGCGACATCCGGGCCGCCGGTGCGCGGGCCGGGCTGAGCGTCAAGCCCGGCACCCCGATCGAGCCGTACCTCGAGATCCTGAAGGAGTTCGACACGCTGCTGGTGATGAGCGTCGAGCCCGGATTCGGCGGTCAGTCGTTCATCCCGGACGTGCTCGACAAGGCCCGCACGATCCGCCGGCTCGTCGACGCCGGCGAGCTGACCCTGCTCGTCGAGATCGACGGGGGAATCAACGCCGACACCATCGAGGCGGCCGCCGAGGCCGGTGTCGACTGCTTCGTCGCCGGGTCGGCCGTGTACGGGGCCGACGACCCGGGCGAGGCGGTGCGCAAGCTGCGCGAACGGGCCGCCCACGCCTCCCCGCACCTGACCCCGGCCCCGTGAGCGGCGCTCCGCGCGGGGCGGCGGTGAGCGGTGCACCGCTCGACGCGGCCCTGCGCCTCGCGCTCGACGCCGGTGAGTCGGTGCGCGGGTCCACCACCCCCAACCCGCCCGTCGGCGCGGTGATCCTCGACGCGGCCGGGCAGGTCGCCGGGGTAGGGGCGACCTGCCCGCCGGGTGGGCCGCACGCCGAGGTCGTGGCGCTGGCCGCGGCAGGGGAGCGGGCCCGCGGCGGCACCGCGGTGGTCACCCTCGAGCCGTGCAACCACACCGGCCGCACCGGGCCGTGCGCGCAGGCGCTGCTGCGTGCCGGTGTCGCCGCCGTCTACTACGCGGTGACCGATCCGAATCCGCCCGCCGCCGGCGGCGCACAGACCCTGCGCGCCGCCGGGGTGAGCGTGCACGGCGGCTTCGGCGCCGACCTCGCCGAGGCGGGCGCGCTGCGTGCCTGGCTGCACCGGCAGCGCACGGGACGTCCCCATGTCACCTGGAAGTTCGCGGCGAGCCTGGACGGGCGCAGCGCCGCGGCCGACGGCACGAGCCGCTGGATCTCCGGCCCGCAGTCGCGCGCCCGCGTGCACGCCGAGCGGGCCCGCCTCGACGCGATCGTCGTCGGCACCGGCACCGTCCTCGCCGACGACCCCTGGTTGACCGCCCGGCAGCCGGACGGCTCGCTCGCCCCGCACCAGCCGCTCCGCGTGGTCGTCGGCCGCAGTGAAATCCCTAGGACTGCAAGGGTTCTCGACGATGTCGCACCGACCCTGGTGCTGCGCACCCACGATCCCGACGAGGTGCTCGGCGCGCTCGCGGACCGGGCGGACGTGCTGCTCGAGGGCGGCCCGCGCCTGGCCGGGGCGTTCCTCGCCGCGGGCCGGGTCGACCGCGTCCAGGCCTACCTCGCGCCGGTGCTGCTCGGGGCCGGACCGTCCGCCGTACGGGACGCGGGCGTGGGCACGATCGCCGAGGCGCTACGGTTTCGTCGGGAGCGCGTCGAAACCGTCGGCGCCGACGTGTTGCTGACCCTGGTCCCCGACCGGGAGTGAAGGAGCGGGTACGTGTTCACCGGGATCGTGGAGGAGCTGGGGGAGATCGTCGCGCGGGAGGACCTCGCCGACGCGGCGCGGTTCACCGTCCGCGGGCCCGTGGTGACCTCCGACGCCGGCCACGGCGACTCCATCGCCGTCAACGGTGTGTGCCTGACCGTCGTCGACATCCAGGGCGGTGACTCCTTCACCGCCGACGTGATGAAGGAGACCCTCGACCGATCGAGCCTGTCGCAACTCGCGCCCGGCAGCCGCGTCAACCTGGAGCGGGCCGCGGCGCTCAACAGCCGTCTCGGCGGGCACCTGGTCCAGGGTCATGTCGACGGCACCGGCACCGTGCTCTCGCGCACCCCGTCGGAGAACTGGACCGTGGTGCGGATCTCGCTGCCGGCCGACGTGTCCCGGTACGTGGTCCACAAGGGCTCGATCACCGTGGACGGGGTCTCGCTGACCGTCTCCGCGCTCGGCGGGGCGCCCGGTGACGAGTGGTTCGAGATCTCCCTGATCCCGACGACGCTGTCGCTGACCACCCTGGGCAGTGCCGCGCCCGGCACGCTCGTCAACCTCGAGGTCGACGTCATCGCCAAGTATGTGGAGCGGCTGCAGGCCGCCGGCCGCTGAGTCGTACTGTTGAACTCGGCAATCAGTTTGTCCGTACACGAGATTTTGGAGCCCACGCAAGTGACGAGGTTCGACACCATCGAGCGCGCGATCGCCGATATCGCAGCCGGCAAGGCGGTCGTCGTGGTCGACGACGAGGACCGCGAGAACGAGGGCGACCTCATCTTCGCGGCCGAGAAGGCCACCCCCGAACTCGTGGCGTTCATGGTGCGCTACACCTCCGGGTACCTGTGCGTGCCGCTGGCCGGGGAGGACTGCGACCGCCTCGGCCTGCCCCCCATGTACTCGACCAACCAGGACAAGCACGGCACCGCGTACACGGTGACCGTCGACGCCCGCGAAGGGATCGGCACCGGCATCTCCGCCTCGGACCGGGCCACGACGATGCGCCTGCTGGCCGATCCGAACAGCACCGCGCAGGACTTCACCCGCCCCGGGCACGTGGTGCCGCTGCGCGCCAAGGAGGGCGGCGTGCTGCGCCGGCCCGGCCACACCGAGGCCGCCGTCGACCTCGCCCGCATGGCCGACCTGCGTCCGGCCGGGGTGATCTGCGAGATCGTCTCGCAGAAGGACGAGGGCCACATGGCTCAGACCGAGGAACTGCGGGTCTTCGCCGACGAGCACAAGCTGGCCCTGATCTCCATCGCCGACCTGATCGCCTGGCGCCGCAAGCACGAGAAGCACGTCGTGCGCATCGCCGAGGCCCGCATCCCCACCCGGCACGGCGACTTCACCGCCGTCGGCTACCAGAGCGTCTACGACGAGGTCGAGCACGTCGCGCTGGTGCTCGGCGACATCCCCGGCCCCGACGGTGAGGGTGCCGACGTGCTCGTGCGGGTGCACTCGGAGTGCCTGACCGGCGACGTGTTCGGCTCGCTGCGCTGCGACTGCGGTCCGCAGCTCGACGCCGCGCTCGAGATGGTGGCCATGGAGGGCCGCGGCGTGGTGCTGTACATGCGCGGGCACGAGGGCCGCGGCATCGGGCTGATGCACAAGCTGCAGGCCTACCAGCTGCAGGACGCGGGCTCGGACACCGTGGACGCGAATCTGCAGCTCGGCCTGCCCGCCGACGCCCGCGACTACGGCATCGGCGCGCAGATCCTGGTGGACCTGGGTATCTCGTCGATGCGGCTGCTCACCAACAACCCCGCCAAGCGCGTCGGCCTCGACGGCTACGGGCTGCAGATCACCGAGCGGGTGGCGATGCCGCTGCGCGCGAATTCCGAGAACATCACCTACCTGCGCACCAAGCGGGACCGCATGGGCCACGACCTGATCGGCCTCGACGACTACGAGGCGGGGGACGCGTAGATGAGCGGCGAAGGACTACCCGAGCTGCAGCTGTCCGAGGCGGCCGGGTTGCGGCTGGCCATCGTCGCCGGCCGCTGGCACCCCGAGATCTCCGAGGCCCTCGTCGCCGGGGCGCGCCGGGTCGCCGAGCAGGCCGGCGTCACCGACGTCACCGTCGAACGGGTCGCCGGCGCGATCGAGCTGCCGGTCGTCGCCCAGCAGCTGGCCCGCACCCACGACGCGGTCGTCGCCCTCGGCGTCGTGATCCGCGGCGGCACCCCGCACTTCGAGTACGTGTGCGACGCGGTCACCTACGGGCTGACCCGCATCGCCTTGGACGAGGGCACCCCCGTCGGCAACGGCGTCCTGACCACGAACGACGAGCAGCAGGCCCGCGACCGGGCCGGCTTGCCCGGCTCCGTCGAGGACAAGGGCGGGCAGGCGTGCGCCGCCGCCCTCGACACCGCCGTGACCCTGCGGCGGCTGCGCGGGACCGCGCGGTGACCTCGGCCGCCGACACCGTCTGGGACCTCGAGGTCCGCAGCCGCAAGATGTCCCGGTGGGCGATCGTCGCGGCGGTCCTGCTCATGCTCGGCCACATCGGGGCCGCGCTCGTGCTGCGCGCCGGCGGCGACACCGGCGTGAACCTGCGCCTCGCCGATCAGATCGCCATCGTCTGCGTGGGAGTGGTCGTCTCCGGCGGTGTGCTGCTGCTGACCCGGCCCCGGCTGCGGGCCGGAGCCGCCGGCGTGGCGGTCCGCAACATCCTCGGCGAGAAGATGTTCGGCTGGGAACAGGTGCGAGGCATGAGCTTCCCCCAGGGCAAGCCGTGGCCGAGGCTCGAGCTGCCGCAGGACGAGTACGTGCCCGTCGTCGCGGTACAGGCCCGCGACGGCGAGCACGCCGTCGCGGCGCTGACCGCGTTCCGCGAGCTCGAACAGCGCTACGGCGGGGGTGTCGGCGCAGCCGACTAGCCTGGACCCGTGCCCGACCCCTCGACCTATCGCCCTGCCCCCGGCACCATCCCGCTGGAGCCGGGGGTGTACAAGTTCCGCGACCCGCACGGCCGCGTCGTCTACGTCGGAAAGGCCAAGAGCCTGCGTTCGCGGCTGAACTCGTACTTCGCCGACGTCGCGTCGCTGCACCCGCGGACCCGCCAGATGGTGACCACCGCCGGGTCCGTCGAGTGGACCGTGGTGGGCACCGAGGTCGAGGCGCTCCAGCTCGAGTACAACTGGATCAAGGAGTTCGATCCGCGCTTCAACGTCCGCTACCGCGACGACAAGACCTACCCGATGCTCGCGGTGACGCTGAACGAGGACTACCCGCGGCTGTTCGTCTACCGAGGGCCGCGCCGCAAGGGCGTGCGGTACTTCGGTCCCTACTCCCACGCCTGGGCCATCCGCGAGACCCTGGACCTGCTGCTGCGGGTGTTCCCGGCCCGCACCTGCTCCGCCGGGGTGTTCAAGCGCCACGCGCAGATCGGCCGCCCGTGCCTGCTCGGCTACATCGACAAGTGCTCGGCGCCGTGCGTGGGCCGCGTCGACGCCGACGAGCACCGGCGCATCGTCGAGGACTTCTGCGACTTCCTCGCCGGCCGCACCGACAAACTGGTCCGCGACCTCGAACAGCGCATGCAGGCCGCGGCCGAGGACCTCGACTTCGAGACCGCCGCGCGCCTGCGCGACGACCTCGGGGCGCTGCGCCGGGCCATGGAGAAGCAGGCGGTGGTGCTCGGCGACGGCACCGACGCCGACCTCGTCGCCTTCGCCGGCGACGAACTCGAGGCGGCCGTACAGGTGTTCCACGTGCGCGGCGGCCGCGTGCGCGGACAGCGCGGCTGGGTGGTGGAGAAGTCCGGGGACGTGGTGGACCGGCCCGAGACCGCGTCGGGTGCGTCCGGCGCCGACCCGGAAGTGTCGCTGCTCGTCGAGCAGTTCCTCACCCAGTTCTACGGCGAGGAGGCCGCCCTGTCGGCGGCCGGTGCCGAACCGGCCGGCAGCGCGGTGCCGCGGGAGGTGCTCGTGCCCGCCCTGCCGCCCGACCCGGAGGAGATGAGCCGCTGGCTCGGCACCCTGCGCGGGGGGCCGGTGCGGCTGCGGGTGCCGCAGCGCGGGGACAAGAAGGCCCTCGCCGAGACCGTGCAGCGCAATGCGCACGAGGCGCTGACCCAGCACAAGCTGCGCCGCGCCGGCGACTTCACCGCCCGCTCGGCCGCCCTGCAGGGCATCCAGGAGGCCCTCGACCTGGACTCGGCGCCCCTGCGGATCGAGTGCGTCGACATCAGCCACGTGCAGGGCACCGATGTCGTGGCGTCGCTGGTGGTGTTCGAGGACGGCCTGCCCCGCAAGTCCGACTACCGCCACTACGCCATCCGCGAGGCCGCCGGCGACGGCCGCTCCGACGACGTCGCCTCCATCGCCGAGGTGACCCGGCGCCGGTTCCTGCGGCACAACCGGGACCTCGCCGGGGCCGGCGGTGACCCGGTCGCGGCCCGCAGTGACTCGGTCGCGGCCCGCGGCGGTGACGGCGGTGACGGCGGTGACCTCGCCCCGGAAGCCGCGCTCGACCCGGCCACCGGGCGGCCCCGCCGCTTCGCGTACCCGCCGAACCTGTACGTCGTCGACGGCGGTGCCCCGCAGGTCGCCGCCGCGGCGGAGGTGCTCGACGAACTCGGCGTCACCGACGTCGCCGTGATCGGCCTGGCCAAACGGCTCGAGGAGGTGTGGGTGCCGGGGGAGGACGATCCGGTCATCCTGCCGCGCACCAGCGAATCGCTCTACCTGCTGCAGCGGGTGCGCGACGAGGCGCACCGCTTCGCCATCACCTACCACCGCAGCAAGCGGTCCCGGCGGATGACCGCGTCCGCGCTCGACGGGGTTCGCGGGCTCGGTCAGGCACGGCGCAATGCGCTCGTCGCGCACTTCGGGTCGGTGGCCCGGCTGCGGGAGGCGAGCGTGGAGGAGATCACCGCGGTGCCGGGCATCGGCGTTGCCACCGCCCGCGCCGTGCTGGACGCACTGCGCGGCGACGTCCCGGACCCCCGGGCGACGCCGGCGGGTGAGGCTGCGCCGGACACGCCGGTGAGTGATGATGGCACCGTCGGCGTGTCGGGCGGACGAACGGAGACGGAACAGTGACGCAACAGGCGGAGACGGCGCAGCCTCGACCCCGGCCGCAGGGTGACCTCCGCCCGCGGGCCGAGGTCGCCCTGGTCACCGGCCTGTCCGGGGCCGGTCTGAGCACCGCCGCGACGGCACTCGAGGATCTCGGCTGGTTCGTCGCCGAGAATCTGCCGCCGCAACTGGTCACCTCGATGGTCGATCTCGCGGTGCAGGCCGACCCGCCCCTGCAGCGCCTCGCCGTGGTCATGGACGTCCGCAGCCGCCTGTTCACCGGCGACCTCGGCTGGGTCGTCACCGAACTGGCCGCCCGGCCCGTGCGCACCCGCGTGCTGTTCCTCGAGGCCACCGACGAGGTCCTCGTGCGTCGCTTCGAACAGGTCCGGCGCAGCCACCCGCTGCAGGCCGACACCGCCGACCGCACCCTCACCGACGGCATCGCCGCCGAACGCGCCCAGCTCGCCGCGGTCAAGGCGGCCGCCGACCTGGTGGTCGACACCTCGTCGCTGTCCGGCCCGGAACTGCGCCGCAAGATCGACTCCGCGTTCGGGGACGGCGACGCCGACTCGATCCGGGTCACCGTCGAATCCTTCGGGTTCAAGTACGGTCTGCCGATGGACGCGGACGTGGTGTGCGACGTGCGGTTCCTGCCCAACCCGCACTGGGTGCCGGAACTGCGACCGCACACCGGCCAGGACGACGACGTCCGCGACTACGTGCTGAGCCGGGACGGGGCCCAGGACTACCTGCAGACCTATCATCGGCTGCTCGAACTGACCACGGCCGGTTACCGCCGGGAGGGAAAGCGCTACATGACGATCGCGGTGGGATGCACCGGCGGCAAGCACCGCAGCGTGGCGATGAGCGAGGCTCTCGCCGCGCGCCTGGAAGCCGACCCGACGCTGTCGGTGCACGTCGCGCACCGCGATCTGGGGCGCGAATGACGGGCCCCGGCACCGCGGCCCCCACACCCCGGCCCGGCGGGCAGGCCGCCGCGCCGGCACCGTCGATCGTCGCCCTCGGCGGCGGCCACGGCCTGTACGCCACGCTCAGCGCCGTGCGCCGGCTCAGCGACCGCGTCACCGCCGTCGTCACCGTCGCCGACGACGGGGGTTCCTCCGGCCGGTTGCGCGCCGAACTCGGCGTCATCCCGCCCGGCGACCTGCGCATGGCCCTGGCCGCGCTCGCCGCGGACACCCCCGACATCCACACCTGGACCGAGACGGTGCAGCACCGGTTCGGCGGCACCGGCGCCCTGGCCGGCCACTCGGTCGGCAACCTGATCCTGGCCGGACTGACCGAGGTGCTCGGTGACCCCGTGGCCGCCCTCGACCGCGTCGCCGAGCTACTCCAGGTGCGCGGCCGGGTGCTGCCGATGTCGCCGATCGCCCTCGACATCGAGGCGGACGTGTCCGGCCTCGAATCCGACCCGCGCGCCAGCCGCATCATCCGCGGGCAGGTCGCCGTCGCCACCACCCCCGGCAAGGTGCGGCGCGTGCGGCTGATCCCGGCCGACCCACCGGCATGTCCCGACGCGCTCGACGCGGTGGGCGCCGCCGACCTCGTCGTGCTCGGGCCCGGCTCGTGGTTCTCGAGCGTCATCCCGCACGTGCTCGTCCCCGAGCTGCACGAGGCGCTGGTGGCCGCCCCCGCCCACAAGGTGCTGGTGCTCAATCTCGCCGCCGAACCGGGGGAGACCGCCGGATTCTCCACCGAGCGGCACCTGCACGTGCTGGCCCAGCACGCCCCCGACTTCCGGGTCGACCACGTCGTCGTCGACTCCGCGTCGGTACCCGAAGGACGCGAACGCGAGCACCTGTGCCGAGCCGCCGCCGGATTCGGCGCCCGGGTGGTCTACGCCGACGTCGCCGAGACCGGCACCCACCGACACGATCCCGCCAAACTGGCGGCGGTCCTGGAACGACACCTGCCCGACGCGGCCCGCCCCCGGGATCTCGCGCAGCGGGACGGAAGGGAGATCCCGACGTGGCAATGACAGCGGAGGTCAAGGACGAGCTGAGCCGGCTGGCGGTCACCCGCACCAGCAGCCGCAAGGCCGAGGTGTCCGCCCTCCTGCGCTTCGCCGGCGGGCTGCACATCGTCGGCGGCCGCGTCGTCGTGGAGGCCGAGGTGGACCTCGGATCGATCGCCCGCCGGTTGCGCCGCGAGATCTTCGAGCTCTACGGCTACTCGGCGGAGGTGCACGTCCTCGGCGCCGGCGGACTGCGCAAGAGCTCGCGGTACGTGGTGCGCGTCGCCAAGGAGGGCGAGGCCCTCGCCCGCCAGACCGGCCTGCTCGACGTGCGCGGCCGCCCGGTCCGGGGCCTGCCCGCCCCCGTCGTCGGCGGCAGCATCGCCGACGCCGAGGCCGCGTGGCGCGGCGCCTTCCTCGCCCACGGCTCGCTCACCGAGCCGGGCCGCTCCTCCGCCCTCGAAGTCAGCTGCCCCGGCCCCGAGGCGGCGCTCGCGCTCGTCGGCGCCGCCCGCCGCCTCGGCATCGCCGCCAAGGCCCGCGAGGTGCGCGGCGCCGACCGGGTCGTCGTGCGCGACGGCGATGCCATCGGTGCGCTGCTCACCCACATGGGCGCCCAGGACACCCGGCTGACCTGGGAGGAGCGCCGGATGCGGCGCGAAGTCCGCGCCACCGCCAACCGGCTCGCCAACTTCGACGACGCCAACCTGCGCCGCTCCGCGCGCGCCGCCGTGGCCGCGGCCGCCCGCGTCGAACGAGCCCTGGCGATCCTCGGCGACGACGTGCCCGACCACCTCGCCGCGGCGGGCGCCCTGCGCGTCCAGCACCGGCAGGCCTCCCTCGAGGAACTGGGCCAGCTCGCCGACCCCCCGATGACGAAGGACGCCGTCGCCGGACGCATCCGCCGACTGCTGTCCATGGCCGACCGCCGCGCCAAGGATCTCGGCATCCCCGACACCGAATCGGCAGTGACCCCGGAGCTGCTCGACGAGGCCTAGCCGACCGGCCCGGGCCTCCTGCCGCACTCCGCAGGCACCGCAGATAGGGTAGGGGTCACATCGACCGATGAGTCCTGCCGGTGGGCGCCGCTGTCTCCGGCACCGCGGCGGGCAACACTGGCACAACCAGAAGAAATGGGCAAAGGAGCGTTATTGTGACTGTCCGGGTAGGCGTGAACGGCTTCGGTCGTATCGGACGTAATTTCTTCCGGGCTGTCGAGGCGCAGAAGGCGCTCGGCACCACCGACATCGAGATCGTCGCGGTCAACGACCTCACCGACAACGCGACTCTGGCCCACCTGCTCAAGTACGACTCGATCCTCGGCCGGCTGCCGCAGGACGTCAGCCTCGACGGTGAGGACACCATCGTCGTCGGCGACCACCGGATCAAGGCCCTCGAGGTCAAGGAAGGCCCGGCCGCGCTGCCGTGGGGCGACCTGGGCGTCGACGTCGTCGTCGAATCGACGGGCATCTTCACCGACGCGTCGAAGGCGAAGGGTCACCTCGACGCCGGCGCCAAGAAGGTGATCATCTCGGCGCCCGCCAAGGGCGAGGACCTCACCGTCGTGATGGGCGTCAACGACGACAAGTACGACGGCAGCCAGAACATCATCTCCAACGCCTCGTGCACCACCAACTGCCTCGGCCCGATCGCCAAGGTCCTCGACGACAGCTTCGGCATCGTCAAGGGCCTGATGACCACGGTCCACGCCTACACCCAGGACCAGAATCTGCAGGACGGCCCGCACAAGGATCTGCGCCGCGCCCGCGCCGCCGCCCTGAACGTCGTGCCCACCGGCACCGGCGCCGCCAAGGCCATCGGCCTCGTCCTGCCGCAGCTGGTCGGCAAGCTCGACGGCTACGCCCTGCGCGTGCCGATCCCCACCGGCTCGGTCACCGACCTGACCGCCAACCTCGCCACCCCGGCCTCCATCGAGGAGATCAACGCGGCGATGAAGGCGGCCGCCGAGGGCCCGCTCAAGGGCATCCTCAAGTACACCGAGGACGAGATCGTCTCCTCGGACATCGTCACCGACCCGCACTCGTCGATCTACGACGCCGGCCTGACCAAGGTCATCGACGACCAGGTCAAGATCGTCTCCTGGTACGACAACGAGTGGGGCTACTCCAACCGCCTGGTCGACCTCATCGGCCTGGTCTCGAAGTCCCTCTGACCGAACAGGACAGTCGAACAGTGGCAGTTCAGACTCTCGAGGATCTGCTCGCCGCCGGCGTCGAGGGCCGTGGCGTGCTGGTGCGCTCGGACCTCAACGTTCCGCTGGACGGCGCGACGATCACCGACCCCGGTCGCATCGTCGCGTCCGCCCCGACGATCGCCGCGCTCGCCGAGGCGGGCGCGAAGGTCGTCGTCACCGCCCACCTGGGCCGGCCCAAGGGCGAGCCCGATCCGAAGTTCTCCCTCGCGCCGGTCGCGGCGAAACTCGGCGACGTGCTCGGCCGCAACGTCCAGCTCGCCGGCGACGTCGTCGGGCAGGACGCGCTGGCCCGCTCGGAAGGCCTGACCGACGGCGACATCCTCCTGCTCGAGAACATTCGCTTCGATCCGCGCGAAACGAGCAAGGACGAGGCGCAGCGGCAGGCACTGGCCCGCGACCTCGTCGAACTCGTCGGCGACGACGGGGCTTTCGTCTCCGACGGGTTCGGCGTGGTGCACCGCAAGCAGGCATCGGTGTACGACGTGGCGAAGCTGCTCCCGCACTACGCGGGCAACCTCGTCGCCGCCGAAGTCGAGGTGCTCGGCAAGCTCACGAGCGACCCGGAGCGGCCCTACGCGGTGGTGCTCGGCGGCTCGAAGGTCTCGGACAAGCTCGCCGTCATCGAGGCCCTCGCCCCCAAAGTCGACACCCTCGTCATCGGTGGCGGCATGTGCTTCACCTTCCTTGCCGCGCAAGGCATCCCGGTGGGCAACTCGCTACTCGAGGAATCGATGACCGAGACCTGCAAGGACCTGCTCGAGCGGTTCGGCGACGTCATCCACATCCCGCAGGACGTGGTGGTCGCCGACTCGTTCGCCGCCGACGCCGAGGCGAAGACGGTGCCCGCCACCGAGATCCCGGACGGCTGGATGGGCCTGGACATCGGACCCGAGTCGGTGGCCCGGTTCGCCCAGTACCTCACCGGCGCAAAGACCGTGTTCTGGAACGGCCCGATGGGCGTGTTCGAGTTCGAGAAGTTCGCGGCCGGCACCAAGGGGGTCGCCGAGGCGATCGTCGAGGCCACCCGCTCCGGCGCGTTCAGCGTCGTCGGCGGCGGCGACTCGGCCGCGGCCGTGCGTCTGCTCGGCCTGCCCGAGGACGGGTTCTCGCACATCTCCACCGGCGGCGGCGCCTCCCTCGAATACCTCGAGGGCAAGGATCTGCCCGGCATCAGCGCCCTCGACGACACCGCACCGGAGGCCTGAGATGACCCGAAAGCCGCTCATCGCCGGCAACTGGAAGATGAACCTCAACCACCTCGAGGCCATCGCCCTGGTGCAGAAGATCGCCTACGCGCTGCCGGAGAAGTACCTCGAGAAGGTGGACGTGACGGTGCTGCCGCCGTTCACGGACATCCGCAGCGTGCAGACGCTGATCGAGGGCGACAAGCTGCTGCTCACCTACGGTGCGCAGGACGTCTCCGCCCACGACTCCGGTGCCTACACCGGAGAGATCAGCGGCCCGATGCTGGCCAAGCTGGGGTGCACCTACGTGGTCGTCGGCCACTCCGAACGGCGCACCCTGCACGGCGAGACCGACGAGACCGTCCTCGCCAAGACCAAGGCGGCGTTGCGGCACGGCCTGACCCCGATCGTGTGCATCGGCGAAGGCCTCGACATCCGCGAAGCCGGTCAGCACGTGTCCCACAACGTCGCCCAGCTGCGCGGATCCCTCGCCGGGCTCTCGTCCGACGACATCGCGAAGATCGTCGTCGCATACGAGCCGGTCTGGGCCATCGGCACCGGCAAGGTGGCCTCGGCCGCCGACGCCCAGGAGGTGTGCGCCGCGGTGCGCGCCACCCTCGCCGAGCTCGCCTCCCCGGAGACCGCCGACACCGTCCGCGTGCTGTACGGCGGCTCGGTCAACGCCAAGAACGTCGGCGAACTGATCGCCCAGCCCGACATCGACGGCGGTCTCGTCGGGGGCGCCTCGCTCAAGGCCGACGAGTTCGCCCAGCTGTCCGCCATCGCCGCGGGCGGGCCGCTGTAAGGCACCCGCGGTGCCCTTCCGGATCCGCCGAGGCCCGGAAGGGCACCGCGACGGCGCCCTGTAGTCTGGCGCCATGGCACTGTTCCTCGACATCCTGCTGATCACCACCAGCCTGCTGCTGATCCTGCTCGTGCTGCTGCACCGCGGCAAGGGCGGCGGTCTGTCCACCCTGTTCGGTGGCGGTGTCCAGTCCAGCCTGTCCGGCTCCAGTGTCGCCGAGAAGAACCTCGACCGGCTGACCGTGTTCACCGGCATCGTCTGGCTGATCGCCATCCTCGGCATCGGCCTGCAGATCAAGTTCAGCTGAGCCCTGCGCACGACGGCGCGACCCGGAATTCCGGGTCGCGCCGTCGTGCGTCGGCCGCGATACTGGCCGGATGACGGATACCGCCCGCCCGGCCGACCCCTCCCGGTCCCGCTCCGCCACCGAGCCTCTGCGCCAGGACATCCGGCTGCTCGGCGGGATGCTGGGCCGCATCGTCCGCGAACAGGCCGGCGAGCACCTCTTCGCCCTCGTCGAACGCGCCCGCGTCGAAAGCTTCCGCGTGCGCCGCTCCGAGATCGACCGCGCCGAACTCGCGGCGATGTTCGCCGACGTCCCCACCGACGACACCCTCCCCGTCATCCGCGCCTTCAGCCACTTCGCGCTGCTCGCGAATCTCGCCGAGGACCTGCACCGGGAACGCCGCCGCGCCGTGCACGTGCGCGCCGGGGAACCGGCCCAGGACAGCTCCCTGGCCGCCACCTACCGCAAGCTCGACGCCGCCGAACTCGACCCCGCCGAGGTGGCCGCCGCGCTCGACGGCGCCCTCGTCTCCCCGGTGATCACCGCCCACCCCACCGAGACCCGCCGCCGCACCGTCTTCGACGTGCAGAGCCGCATCACCGACCTCATGCGCCGCCGCGAACACGCCGAATCCGACGAGCGGTCCGACATCGACCTGCACCTGTGGCGGCAGATCCTCACCCTGTGGCAGACCGCCCTCATCCGCCTCGCCCGCCTGCGCATCCAGGACGAGATCGAGGTGGGCCTGCGGTACTACGACGCCGCCCTGTTCCGCGTCGTCCCGGCCCTCAACGCCGAGGTCCGGCGCGCCCTGCGCGAACGCTGGCCCGGCGTCCCGCTGCTGCCGGACCCCTTGGTGCGCACCGGAACCTGGATCGGCGGCGACCGCGACGGCAACCCCAACGTCACCGCCGAGGTCGTCCACCGCGCCACCGAACGGGCCGCCGCAACCGCTCTCGGGCATCACCTCGCCGAACTCGAACGGCTCGAGCAGGAACTGTCGATGTCCGCACGTCTGGTCCGCGTCACCGACGACCTGGCTCGGCTCGCCGACGCCTCCGGCGACGACGCCCCCTCGCGCGCCGACGAACCGTACCGCCGCGCGCTGCGCGGCATCCGGGGCCGCCTGACCGCCACCGCGGCACGACTGCTCGACGAACCACCGCCGCATGCGGTGTCGAGCCCGCTGACCGCCTACGACACCCCCGCCGAACTGCTCGCCGACCTCGACATCCTCGACGCCGCCCTGCGCGCCGGCGGCAGCGCGGCCCTCGCCGACGACCGGCTCGCGCACGTGCGCGGCGCCGTGGAGACCTTCGGCTTCCACCTCGCCTCCCTCGACCTGCGCCAGAACGCCGAGGTGCACGGCCGGGTGATCGCCGAACTGTTCAGCTGGGCCGGCGTCACCGACGACTATCTCGCGCTGCCCGAGGAGGAGAAGGTCGCGCTGCTCGCGGCCGAACTGCGCACCCGCCGTCCCCTCAGCGCGCCCGGCGCGCGGCTCGGCGCCGACACCACCCGTGAACTCGGCGTGCTCCGTGCCGCCGCCGACGCCGTGGCCCGGTTGGGCCCGGCCGCCGTACCGCACTACATCGTCAGCATGTGCAGCTCGGTCTCGGATCTGCTCGAGGCGGCGGTGCTGCTCGACGAGGCCGGGCTCGTCGAGCACGACGTCGCCGGACCGCGCTGCCCGGTCGCGGTGATCCCGCTGTTCGAGACCATCGACGATCTGCGGCACGGCGCCGACATCCTCACCGCCGCCCTCGCCGTCCCCGAGTTCCGCAACCTCGTCGACTCCGCCGACGGGATCCAGGAGGTCATGCTGGGTTATTCGGACTCGAACAAGGACGGCGGGTACCTCGCCGCCAACTGGGCGCTGTACCGGGCCGAGCTCGACCTGGTGGAGGCCGCGCGCACCGCCGGGATCCGACTGCGCCTGTTCCACGGCCGCGGCGGCACCGTCGGTCGCGGCGGTGGACCGAGTTACGACGCGATCCTGGCGCAGCCGCCCGGGGCCGTCGCCGGTTCGCTGCGCCTGACCGAGCAGGGCGAGGTGATCGCGGCGAAGTACGCCGAGCCGAAGCTGGCGCGCCGCAATCTCGAATCTCTCGTCGCCGCGACCCTCGAGTCCACCCTCCTCGACGTCGAGGGGCTCGGCAGCGACGCCGGTCCGGCGTACGCGGTGCTCGACGAGCTCGCCGAACTCGCCCGCGCCGCCTACAGCGACCTGGTGCACGAGACCCCCGGCTTCGTCGAGTACTTCCGGACCGCCACCCCCGTCGCGGAGATCGGATCCCTGAACATCGGCAGCCGGCCCACCTCGCGCAAGCCGACGTCGTCGATCGCCGACCTGCGGGCCATCCCCTGGGTGCTGGCGTGGACCCAGTCCCGTGTGATGCTGCCCGGCTGGTACGGCACCGGGACGGCCGTCGAGACCTGGATCGCGGGCGACGAGACGCGCCTGACCACCCTCACCGGCCTGTATCGGCGCTGGCCGTTCTTCCGCACCGTGCTGTCCAACATGGCGATGGTGCTGGCCAAGTCCGACCTCGGTCTCGCCGCGCGCTACGCCGAACTGGTGCCCGACCCGGAGCTGCGGCACCGGGTGTTCGACAAGATCACCGCGGAGCACGAGCGCACCGTGCGCGTCTACCTGGCGATCACGGGGCACTCCGAGCTGACCGCGGACAACGCGGCACTCGCCCGGTCGGTGCACAACCGCTTCCCGTATCTCGAGCCGCTCAACCACCTGCAGGTCGAGTTGCTGCGGAGGTTCCGGGCGGGGGAGGACACCGACCGGGTCCGCCGCGGCATCCAGCTGACGATGAACGGCCTCGCGACCGCGCTGCGGAACAGCGGATAGCGCCGGGGCGACAGCGGGCGGGCGACGGCGGGCGGGCGACGGCGGACGGGCGACGGCGGACGGGCCGGGGCGGCGGCGGCCGGGCCGGAGCGACCGGCCGCCCTGCCCGGTGGTGTCCGCTCAGCGGGAAGGCGGCGCACCGAACGGCCGTGACCCGCTACACCTGGACCGGTGACACATGACCGCGAACAGATCGTCGAACGGCTCGCCGAACTCGCCGCCGCCCTCGACCGCCGGGACTGGGCTGCCCTCGGCGCCGCCTTCACCGACTCCGCGACCGGCTACGGCGCGGCGGGGCGCGACGGCATCGTCGCCGTGGTCCGGGCCCATCTCGGCGGCTGCGGACCGTCGCAGCACCTGCTGGGCAACCACCGCATCGAGATCGACGACGACCGGGCCCGGTCTCTGACGTACGCCCGCGTCCACCACGTGGGCGCGGGCCCAGCCGCCGGGGCGAGCTACGAGTGCTTCGGCGAGTACGACGATCGGTGGATCCGCACCCGCGACGGCTGGCGCCTGACATCGCGCACCTTCACCATCTCCTACGACCTCGGCGACTTCGGCGTCCTCCGGCCCGGCTGACCCGGGGCGCGCGCACCACGATTTCGGCCGAGGCGGACGTCACGGCGTGACGATCGCGAAGTCCGGATCCACCGGTGCGAGCACCTCGACGAGCCGGCCCACCACCGTCGGGTCACCCGTCACCGCGATCGTCCCGTCCGCGAGGGCCGCCGCCGCATCCAGCTGTCCGGTGAGGGCACCGATCAGCGTGCGGCGGGTGAGGGTGAACACGGTGCTGCCCGGCGGCGGCTCGGGCACGGTCCGATGGTTGAGCACGCCGTGCCGCAACTCCGTGAGATACGTGGACCCGAGGTCGGTGAGGACCCATGTGATCACCAGCTGCAGATCCCACGCGCGGGGCCCGTCCACCCGCACCGCCAGGCTGTCGAACAGCTGCGGGACGGTCAGCGCATCGAGGAAGTCGCCCGAGGACTGCACCGGCGAACCGAAGATCCCCTCGCGGAGTTCCTTCGCGCCGGCCAGATAGATGCAACGCCAGGTGCCGTTCTCGGCGCCGTACGCGAGTTGCTCCATCGCGTCGGCCTGCAGATCCCGGGCGGCCTGATCGGTGTCGTCGGTGAACAGCAGATGTTTGCAGACCTCGAGCACCCAGCGGTAGTCGCCCTCCTCGAAGGCGTCCCGCGCGACGGCGAGGGTGGCGTCGGCGCCGCCCATGGCATCGACGTACCGGCGGGCGGCCTCGGCCGGGGGATGGGCCCACAGGTTGGCGGGGTTGCCGTCGTACCACCCCATGTACCGCTGGTAGATGGCCTTGACATTGTGACTCACCGAGCCGTAGTAGCCGTGGGTGTGCCACGCCGCCGCCAGGGCCGGAGGCAACTCGAAGCGTTCGGCGATCTCCGGGCCCACCAGGCCCTGGTTCATCATCCGCAATGTCTGATCGTGCAGGTACAGGTACATGTCGCGCTGCACGGCGAGGAAGTCGAGCGCCCGCTCGCGGCCCCAGGTCGGCCAGTGGTGCGAGGCGAACACGACCTCGAGCGCGTCCCCCCACAGCCCGATCGTCTCGTTGAGGTAGTGGCCCCATGCGTGCGCGTCGCGCACCACCGCGCCGCGCAGCGTGAGGATGTTGTGCATGGTGTGGGTGGCGTTCTCGGCCGCGCACAGCGCGCGCCGCTCGGGGAACCAGATGTTCATCTCGGCGGGGGCCTCGGTGCCGGGGGTCAGCTGGAAGACCATCCGTACCCCGTCGACGGTGAGTTCCTGTCCGGTCGCGGTGATGTCGACGGTGGGCGCGATGAGCGTGACGGTGCCGGCCGACGTGGTCGGGCCCAGCCCGGCACCGATCTGCCCGGCCGGTCCCTTCGCGAGCGCCGCGCCGTACATGTAACCCGAGCGCCGCGACATCGCCGTGCCGGCGAACAGGTTCTCCGACACTGCATGTTCGAGGAACCCGGCCGGGGCCACGACGGGGACCGTCCCGGCCGCGACGAGTTCCGCGTCGAGCACCCCCTTGACGCCACCGAAGTGGTCGACATGCGAGTGCGTGTAGATCATCCCGGAGACGGGCCGGTCGCCGCGGTGCTGCCGGTACAGCGTCAACGCCGCCGCGGCGGTCTCCGCGCTGATCAGCGGGTCGATCACGATCACCCCGGTGTCACCTTCGACGACGGTCATCACCGACAGGTCGAAGCCGCGCAACTGGTAGATCCCCGGTACCACCTCGAACAGGCCGTCCTCGCCGAGCAGCCGGCCCTGCCGCCACAGACTCGGATGCGCCGTCGGCGGCGCGGGCCCGTCGAGGAACGCGTAGGCGTCGAGGTCCCACACGACACGTCCGTCCGCGGTGGTGATCGTCCGCTGCTCGCTGCGGCCGACGAAGCCGCGCGTCGCATCCTCGAAGTCCTGCCCGTCGTCCGCGGGCAGCGCGGCCGCCGCACCCTGCAGATTCCGCCGCGTGGTCTCGCTGGCACCGGAAGTGCTCATGGCCGCCGTCCTCCCCGGAAGTTGCGCGGTGCCCCGAGCCTAGAGGACGTCGCCGGTGCAGACCGGTGATCACCGGAATCGGACGCTGCCGCTCACCGGTACTCGTCGGCGAGGTCGAGGTAGCCGTCCCAGTGCGGCATGGCCCGGCCGGTGAGCACGGCATCGAGCCGGTCGAGGTAGTACTGCCAGCCGGGACCGATCTCCGAGGTCTCCGAGCGCGGGACGTGCCGGTGCGAGAGCTCGAGGGTGGTGACGGCACCCACCTGCTTCGTCGTGAGCTCGAGTTGCCACCCGTCCTGGTCGACGACGAGGACGTGGGGCGGGTCGCAGCGCAGGATCCGCACGTCCGTCGTCGCCGTGTCGTGCTCGTCGGTCATCGTCAGCCGCACCCGTCCGGAGGCGGGGTCGCCCGTCCACCGTCCGTACCAGCGTTCGAGCCGGTCGGTCAACGCCGCCCACACCTCACCGACCGGCAGGGCGAAGCTGCGCACGTAGTGCAGGGTCACCAGGGAAGACCCGTCCGGGCAGTCGTGCTCGGGCCGGATCTCGCCCAGGACGGTGGTCGGGGTGCTCATCGAACGCTCCTTTCCACGCAGTGCTGTCCCCATTGTGATCCGCCGGGCCGCCGCCTGCCGGGTATGCGCCGGTCCGTCCCACGGGGAACCGCCGGGCCGGCCGCGGCGTCGAACTGGGCAGGGAACACCGTAGGGGAGGAGCTTCGCGATGGACCGTAGGACGGAGCGATGCCGCCGTGGCCGCCTCACCGGGCTGCGCGCGACCCGCAATCCGAGCTGGGCTGCACGACTGCGCTGCGGCGTGACCGACGGCCGTGTGCCCCCGGATCCGCGGCCCGGAGGGCCCGACCGGGACGGGCAGCGGTGGTGACGGTCACCCGGCGGGCAGCGCCGCGGCGGCCTCCGTGTCGAGGAACCACACGGTCCGGTCGAGGCCCCGTGCCCCGGCGGCCGGGACGTCCACCGCGTCGGCGCCGCCCACCGCGGCCGCGACGGCCTCGGCCTTGGCCGCGCCGGTGACGAGCAGCCACACCTGCCGGGCGCGACGGACCGCCGGGAGGGTGAGCGTGACCCGCGCGGCGGGCGGCTTGGGGGAGTCGTCGACGCCGACGACGAAGCGATCCTGCTCGCGCACGGCATCGGTGTGCGGGAACAGCGAGTTGACGTGGCCCTCGCCGCCCATGCCCAGCAGGTGCACGTCGAACTCGGGGGTGCTGCCGTCGGGGGAGTTCGCGGCGAGCACCTGCGCGTACGTGCGGGCCGCCGACTCGGGGGAACCGGCCCCGGCCTCGTCGAGAGTGGGCATCGCGTGCACCCGCGCCGGATCGAGCGGCACATGGTCGAGCAGCGCCGCGCGGGCCTGGACCTCGTTGCGCTCGGGATCACCCGGCGGCAGGTACCGCTCGTCGCCGAAGTACACGTCCACCGCGGACCAGTCGATTCCGCCGGGAGCCCGCAGGACCGCGTCGAGCACGGCGATGCCGGTGCCGCCGCCGGTCAGCACCACCGCGGCGTGGCCGCGGTCGCGCTGCGCGGCGACCACGGTCTCGACGAACGCTGCGGCGGCCGCCCGCGCGAGCTCGTCGCCCGACTCGAAGCGCCGTACGTGGACGTTCCCGGAGATGTGGTGCGCGTCAGACATATTCCACCTTCGACAGGGCCGTCAGAGCCGAGTGGTACACCTCGTCGGGGTCGAGCCGCCGCAGCTCCTCGGCGAGGCATTCCGAGGAGTCGCGGCGTGCGAGCGTGATCAGCGAATCGGGTTTGCCGGTGCGCCGCAGCGTGGCGACGCGCCCGTCCTGGGGCCGCTCGAGCGAGATCGTCTGGGTGCGGGTGCGCAGCTCGACCCGCAGGTCGCCCACCGCACGCTGGACCGGGCCGTCGATACGGCTCGCGAGCCAGCCCGCGAGCAGATCCACCGCCGGTTCGCTGCCGAGTCCCGACACCAGCGCCGACTCGACCGGCTCGAACGGTGGCTGGTCGAGCGCCGAGACGAGCAGCGCCCTCCAGTAGGTGATCCGGCCCCACGCGAGGTCGGTGTCGCCGGGGGTGTAGCCGGACAACCGCGAGACGATCTCGGTCATCGGACGCGACGAGTTCGTCGCATCGGTCAGGCGCCGCACGGCGAGCCGCCCCACCGGGTCCGCCGCCGGCACCTCGGGCGGGGTGTTCGGCCACCACACCACCACCGGGGTGTCCGGCAGCAGGAACGGCACGATCACCGATTCCTGGTGATCGGCGAGCGGGCCGTGCAGCGCGAGGATCAGCACCTCCGAGGCGCCGGCGTCCCCGCCGATGCGGATCTCGGCGTCCATGCGCGGTTCGCCGCCCGCGCGACCACGGCCGACGACGATCACGCGGCACGGATGCTCCCGCGACGCCCCGATGGCCGCGGTGATGGCGGCTTCGAGACCACGTGGACCATCGGTGCACACCACCAGGGTGAGCACTCGGCCCTGTGTGACGATGCCGCCGGTCTGCCGCAGCTGGACCAGCTGTTTGCTGATGTCGATCGCGGTGGCGTTGCGCAGCTGCATCCTCACGGGCGTCTCCATTCGCGGCCCGAGCGACGGAGCACCTCGTCGGCCGACGACGGCCCCCAGGTGCCGGCCTCGTACGGCTCGGGCTTGCCGTGCGCCGCCCAGCGCTCGAGTACCGGGTCGAGGATCTTCCACGACAGCTCGACCTCGTCGTCGACGGGAAAGAGCGACGGCACCCCGAGCAGCACGTCGAGGATCAGCCTCTCGTACGCCTCGGGGGAGGACTCGGTGAATGCCTGGCCGTAGCTGAAGTCCATGTTGACGTCGCGGACCTCCATGCTCGAGCCGGGCACCTTGGAACCGAAGCGGAGGGTGACGCCCTCGTCGGGTTGCACGCGGATGACGAGTGCGTTCTGGCCGAGCTCGGTGGTCATCGTCTGGTCGAACGGAAGGTGCGGGGCCCGCTTGAACACGATCGCGATCTCGGTGACGCGCCGGCCCAGGCGCTTGCCGGTGCGCAGGTAGAACGGCACTCCGGCCCAGCGGCGGGTGTCGATCTCGCAGGTGATCGCCGCGTAGGTCTCGGTGGTCGAGTCGGCGGCGAAGCCCTGCTCGTCGTGCAGACCGACGACCTGCCCGCCGTTCTGCCAGCCGGCGATGTACTGGCCGCGGGCGGTGGTCTCGTCGAGGGGCTCGGCGAGCCGGGTCGCGGACAGCACCTTGATCTTCTCCGCCCGCAACTCCGCCGGGTCGAAGCTGATCGGTTCCTCCATCGCGATGAACGCGAGCAGCTGCAGCAGGTGGTTCTGGATCACGTCCCGGGCGGCGCCGATGCCGTCGTAGTAGCCGGCGCGGCCGCCGAGACCGATGTCCTCCGCCATCGTGATCTGCACGTGGTCGACGTAGTGCGCGTTCCACAGCGGATCGAACAGCTGATTCGCGAACCGCAACGCCAGGATGTTCTGCACCGTCTCCTTGCCGAGGTAGTGGTCGATGCGGAACACCGCCTCCTCGGGGAACACCTCGGCGACCAGCCGGTTCAGTTCCCGGGCGCTCGTCAGATCGTGACCGAACGGCTTCTCGATGATCACCCGGCTCCAGGTGCCCTCCCGCGCGATCGCGAGTCCGGACTGTTTGAGCTGCGCGGACACCACCGGGAACGCGTTCGGCGGGATGGACAGATAGAAGGCGTGGTTGCCGCCCGTGCCGCGGGCCTTGTCCAGCTCGGCCAGCGTCGACGCGAGCTCGGCGAACGCGGCGTCGTCGTCGAAACTGCCCTGCACGAACCGAATGCCCTCGGCCAGACGGTTCCACACCTCCTCGCGGAACTTGGTGCGCGAGTTGGCCTTCACGGCGTCGTGCACGACCTGACCGAAGTCCTCGTCGGCCCAGTCCCGGCGGGCGAAGCCGACGAGCGCGAACCCGGGCGGCAGCAGACCGCGGTTGGCCAGGTCGTACACCGCCGGCATCAGCTTGCGGCGGGCGAGGTCGCCGGTGACTCCGAAGATCACCAGGGCACACGGCCCGGCGATCCGGGGCAGCCGCCGATCACGCTCGTCCCGGAGTGGGTTGACCCACGCCGCCGTCTCGGGTTCGCGCACCGCGTCAGCTCTTGGCGCCGTGCGCGATCAGCTGCTCGGAGGTGGCGGCGAGCAGCTCGTTCCAGGACACCTCGAACTTCTCGACGCCCTCGTCCTCGAGCTTGCGGAACACCTCGGGCAGGTTCACCCCGATCGTCGACAGCGCGGAGAACACGTTCTGCGCCGCCTTCTCGGTGCCGGTGACCGTGTCGCCGGTGACCGCACCGTGGTCGGCGACGGCCTCGAGGGTCTTCTCCGGCATCGTGTTGACCGTGTTCGGGGCGACCAGTTCGGTGACGTACAGGGTGTCCGAGTAGTCCGGGTTCTTCACCCCGGTCGACGCCCACAGCGCGCGCTGCGGACGCGCACCGGCCGCGGCGAGCTGCTCGAACCGGGCCCCGGACTCGAACGCCCGGCGGTACGCCGCGTACGCCAGGCGGGCGTTGGCGACGCCGGCCTTGCCGCGCAGCGCGAGCGCCTCGGGGGTGCCGATCGCGTCGAGCCGCGCGTCGATCTCGGTGTCGACGCGGGAGACGAAGAACGAGGCCACCGAGTGGATCGTCGACAGCTCGTGCCCGGCCGACTTGGCGGCGGTCAGACCGTCCAGGTAGGCCTCGATGACCCGTTCGTAGCGCTCGACCGAGAAGATCAGCGTCACGTTCACGCTGATGCCCTCGCCGATCACGCGGGCGATGGCCGGCAGGCCCGCCACCGTCGCGGGGATCTTGATGAGCAGGTTGGGCCGGTCCACGATGTGCCACAGCTCGATCGCCTGCTGCACGGTCGCGTCGGTGGAGTGCGCCAGTCGCGGGTCGACCTCGATGGAGACCCGGCCGTCGACACCGTTGCTGGCCTCGAACACCGGGGCCAGGACGTCGCACGCGGCGCGCACGTCGTCGGTGGTGACGGTGCGGATGGTGGTGTCCACATCGGCGCCGGCCAGCGCGAGCTCACGGACCTGGGCGTCGTAGACGTGGCCCTTGCTGAGCGCCGCCTGGAAGATCGACGGGTTGGTGGTCACGCCCACGACGCTGCGGGTGGCGATCAGCTCGGCGAGGTTGCCGGTCTCGATGCGGTCCCGGGAGAGGTCGTCGAGCCACACGGACACCCCGGCGGCGGAGAGCTGTGCGAGATTCGCGTTCTGGGTTACCTGCTGGGTCATCGGGATCATCCCTTCACTCGGGTCAGCGAGCGGCGGGCGGCGTCGACGACGGCCTCGGCGGTGATGCCGAACTCGCGGAACAGGGTCTTGTGGTCGGCGGAGGCGCCGAAGTGCTCGAGCGAGACGGCCTCGCCGGCGTCGCCGAGCAGGCGGTGCCACGGCATCGCCAGTCCGGCCTCGACGGAGACGCGCGCACGCACCGCCGGCGGAAGCACCTCGTCGCGGTACGCCTGGTCCTGCTCGAGGAACCAGTCGAGGACCGGCACCGAGACCACGCGGGTGGGCACGCCGTCGGCCTCGAGCACCTCGCGGGCGGCGACGGCGAGCTGCAGCTCGGAGCCGGTGCCGAGCAGGATCAGCTCGGGCGTGCCGGTGGACGCCTCGGCGAGCACGTACGCGCCGCGGGGCAGGCCCTCGGCGGCCTTCTCCCGGGTGCCCTCGAGCACCGGCACATCCTGGCGGGTCAGGGCCAGGGCGGTCGGGCCGGTCTTGTTCTCGAGCGCCGCGGCCCACGCGAACGAGGTCTCGTTCGCGTCGCCGGGACGGATCACGGCCAGATTCGGGATCGCCCGCAGGGCGGTGAGGTGCTCGACCGGCTGATGGGTCGGGCCGTCCTCGCCGAGGCCGATCGAGTCGTGGGTCCACACGTAGATCGCGGGGGTCTGCATGAGCGCGGCGAGCCGCACGGCCGGACGCATGTAGTCGCTGAACACCAGGAAGGTGCCGCCGTAGGGGCGGGTCGGGCCGTGCAGGGCGATGCCGTTGAGGATCGAACCCATCGCGTGCTCGCGCACACCGAAGTGCAGCGTCCGGCCGTACGGCTGGGCGTTCCAGTCCTTCGTGGAGATCGACACCGGGCCGAACGAGTCCGACCCGGGGATCGTGGTGTTGTTCGAGCCGGCCAGGTCGGCCGAGCCGCCCCACAGCTCGGGCAGCACCGGGCCGAGTGCGGCGAGGGCGCTGCCGGACGCCTTGCGGGTGGCCGGGCCCTTGGCGGCCGGCTCGTAGGTGGGCAGCACCTCGGTCCAGCCGGCGGGGAACTCCCCGGCCTGCAACCGGTCGAACAGTTCCTTGCGCTGCGGCTCGCGACCGGCCCACGCGTCGAACTCGGCCTGCCACGCGGTGCGGGCGGCCGCGCCGCGCTCGACGACGCCGCGGGTGTGCTCGATCACGGCGGGGTCGACGTCGAAGTGCTGCTCGGGGTCGAACCCGAGGGCGGTCTTGACGGCGGCGACCTCCTCGGCGCCGAGGGCGGCGCCGTGCACGTCGCCGGTGTTCATCTTGGTCGGCGCCGGGTAGCCGATGATCGTGCGCAGCACGACGAGCGACGGCTTGTCGGTGACGGCCTTGGCGGCCTCGACGGCGTCGAGGATCGCGGTGACGTTCTCGCCGCCCTCGACGGTCTGCACATGCCAGCCGTAGGCCTCGTAGCGCTTGGCGACGTCCTCACCGAGGGCGATCGCCGTGTCGTGCTCGATGGAGATCTTGTTGTCGTCGTAGAAGACGATCAGGTTGCCGAGCTGCTGCACGCCCGCGAGGGACGAGGCCTCCGACGTCACGCCCTCTTCGATGTCGCCGTCGGAGGCGAGCACATAGATGTGGTGGTCGAACGGGCTCGCGCCCGTCGCCGTGTCCGGGTCGAACAGGCCGCGTTCCCGCCGCGCCGCCATCGCCATGCCCACCGCGGAGGCCAGGCCCTGCCCGAGCGGGCCGGTGGTCATCTCCACCCCCGCGGTGTGCCCGAACTCGGGGTGGCCCGGCGTCTTCGAACCCCACGTGCGCAGCGCCTCGAGGTCGGCGAGTTCGAGCCCGTACCCCGACAGGTACAGCTGGATGTACAGCGTCAGGCTCGAGTGTCCGCACGAGAGCACGAACCGGTCCCGTCCCACCCAGTGCGGATCGGTCGGGTCGTGCCGCATCACCTTCTGGAACAGCGTGTAGGCCACGGGGGCAAGGCTCATCGCCGTGCCCGGGTGCCCGTTGCCCACCTTCTGGACCGCGTCGGCGGCGAGCACGCGTGCGGTGTCGACGGCCTTGGTGTCGAGGTCGGTCCAGTCGGCGGGGTGCACTGCCTGGGTGAGGGAGCGGATCTCGTCTGTGATCGACACGAGCAGAAGTCTCCTGACATGGGTATACGGGGAGCGTGCGGGCGCGAAAGCCTCGAGCGCCCCTCCAGAGTAATGTGCTGCGCTTTGCGGGTCGATTCGGTCCGGGCCTGCGCGACGTCTACCATCGTTCGTAGTAGGGCGACGGCGAGCGAAGGTGCGTAATCGCGTGGTGCAAGGAGACAGGGTGCGGGCAGGGCAACGGCCGGGAGGACACGGCTTCGGCGCCCCCGAGGCACCCGGAGCGCCGCGCCCCGACACGGTGTGGGGACGCGTTTCGGGCACGGTGCTCGCCTATATCGCGCTGACCAAGCCGCGCGTGATCGAGCTGCTGCTGGTGGCGACCATCCCGGCGATGCTCTTCGCCGCCCGCGGCGAGGTGGATCTGGTGCTCATCGCGAGCACCCTGTTCGGCGGGTGGATGGGCGCGGCGAGCGCGAATGCCCTCAACTGCGTCGTCGACGCCGACATCGACAAGGTCATGAAGCGGACGGCGCTGCGGCCGCTGGCCCGGCAGGCCGTCCCGACCCGGCACGCGTTCGTGTTCGGCGCGGTGCTCGGCGTCGTGTCGTTCCTGTGGTTGTGGTGGCGGGCGAACCTGCTCGCCGGCCTGCTCGTGGTCGCCACGATCGCCTTCTACGTCCTGGTGTACACGATGGTCCTCAAGCGCAGGACCTGGCAGAACGTGGTGTGGGGCGGGGCGGCGGGGTGCATGCCCGTGATGGTCGGCTGGGCCGCGGTCACCGGCTCGCTGAGCTGGGAACCGATCGTGCTGTTCCTGGTGATCTTCTTCTGGACGCCGCCGCACACCTGGGCCCTGGCCATGCGGTACAAGGAGGACTACAAGGCCGCCGGCGTGCCCATGCTGCCCGTGATCGCGAGCGAGCAGCACGTCACCAAGCAGATCCTGCTCTACACCTGGGCGACCGTGCTGGCGACGCTGGTGCTCGTGCCGGCCGCCGGCCTGGTGTACGCGGTGGTCACCGTCGCTGCCGGTGCCTGGTTCCTGCTCGTCGCGCATCAGCTGTACCGCAGCGTCCGGGGTGGGGCGGCGGTCAAGCCCCTCAAGCTGTTCCTGCAGTCGAACAACTACCTCGCGCTGGTGTGCCTGGGCCTGGCCGTGGACTCCGTGCT
Organism: Rhodococcus indonesiensis; assembly: GCF_047782815.1. Classification (NCBI taxonomy): domain Bacteria; kingdom Bacillati; phylum Actinomycetota; class Actinomycetes; order Mycobacteriales; family Nocardiaceae; genus Rhodococcus; species Rhodococcus indonesiensis. Next base: position 2,634,782 of record NZ_CP180630.1, read on the forward strand.
CGACCTGCGCACGATCGCCTCGTTCTTCTGATCCGCTGCGAGCACCCGCTCAGGGGAGCAGCACGATCGAACCGGTCGTGCGGCGGGCCTCGAGATCCCGGTGTGCCTGCGCCGCCTGCGCCAGCGGGTACCGCGCGCCGACCCGGACGGTGAGGGTCCCGTCGGCGACGGCGGCGAACACGTCGCCCGCCCGCCACATCAGCTCCTCGCGGGTGCGCACATGGTGCGCGAGGGTCGGCCGCGTGACGTACAGCGAGCCCGCGGGGTTGAGCCGCTGCAGGTCGAACGGCGGAACCGGACCGCTGGCCGCGCCGAACAGCGCCAACGTGCCGCGGATGCGCAGCGAGGCGAGCGACGACTCGAACGTGGCCGCGCCGACGCCGTCGTAGACCGCCGCGACGCCCTCCCCGCCGGTGAGGTCCCGGACCTGCTCGGCGAGGTCGTCGGAGTAGCGCAGCACCTCGGTCGCGCCCGCCCCGCGCGACAGTGCCTCCTTCTCGTCGGAGGAGACGGTCGTGATCACCCGCACGTCCTTCGCGGCGGCGAGCTGGGTGAGGAGCAGGCCCACCCCACCGGCGCCCGCGTGCACGAGCACGGTCTCGCCGGGCTGCGCCGGATACGTCGAATTGAGCAGGTAGTGCGCGGTCATGCCCTGCAGCAGCGCCGACGCCGCCTGCTCGGCGGGAACCGCGTCGGGCACCGGCACGGCCACCGCCGCCGGCACGAGCACCTGCTCGGCGTAGGAACTGTCGGCCGCCGCCCAGCTCACCCGGTCGCCGACCGCGACGCCGGCCACGCCCTCACCCGTCGCGACGACCCGTCCGGTGCCCTCGGTCCCGGGAATGTACGGCAACTCCCGGGGATACAGCCCGGTGCGGAAGTAGGTGTCGATGTAGTTGACGCCCACGGCATCCGTACGGACCAGCAGCTGACCCGGCCCCGGCTCGGGAGCCGGGACCTCGACGGGGGTGAGGACCTCGGGGCCGCCGAACCGTGCCACTTCGATTGCGCGCATGCGTTCACAGTATTCTGCAGGCATGAGCGCCGATACTCAGGTCGTGGCCGCACCGGCCGACATCGTGAAGTCCCTCCGCAGCTTCGTCGCCGCGCACGGTGGCTCCGCCAAGGCGGTGCTGCAGCCGGTCGCGCGGGGCGCGGTGCGCATCACCGTCGTCGCCGAGGACGGTGTGCTCGGCGACCGAGTGGTGCGCGATCTCGCCACCGCGCAGGCGGTGGTCGAGGCGCTGCCCGACGTCACCGTCTCGGAGTGGGATCGCGAAGTGACCAGCATCGCGACGCCGCAGCAGGGCCACTGGAAGAAGATGGCCGGCTGGGTGGCCCGTCAGACCCGGTTCCCGCGGGCCCGCAACGAACGCTGACCGATCCTCGACCGGCTCCGGGGGCCCACCCGTCACGGGTGGCCCCCGGAGCCGTTTCTCGCTCGCGCGTGCGCGCGGGTCAGACGGCGACCGGTTCGCGGGCCGGTTCGGTGGTGCGGACCCGTCCCGCCGCCCACACCGCTGCCGTCGCGGCCGTGCACAGCCCGGCTCCGGCGACGTGCACGGCGACCAGGGCGGCGGGCACGTCGGTGAAGTACTGCACGACCCCGACGAGGGCCTGGGCGACGACGAGGGCGAGCAGCACGTGCAGGCGCGTCTTCACCGCCTGCGGGGCGGCGACGGCGTACAGCGCGAAGGCCAGGCCGACGAGCAGACCGAGGTATCCGACGAGCAGTTCGGCGTGCAGGTGCACCAGCGACTCGATGTCGATCTCGAGACGCGGCACCGGCCGCTCGGCGCTCTTGTCCCCGGCGTGCGGGCCGGCGCCGGTGACCATCGTGCCCGCGACGAGCACCCCCGCGAGCAGCGCGGCGGACAGGGCGGTGAGGGTCCGCAGGGGGCGGGGGATCGTCGCCACGACCACCCCGTCGTCGGGCTCGCCGACCTTCGCGTGCAGCAGCACCGCGAGCCACACCATCAGCATCGACGCCAGCAGGTGCACCGCGACGGTCCACCAGGCCAGGCCGGCGAGCACGGTGATGCCACCGATGACGGCCTGCAGGACGGTGCCGGCGGGCATCAGCCAGGCGTAGACGAGAACCTCGCGGCGACGCCGGGCCCGGGTCACGGCCAGCACGACCGCCGCGGCGGAGGCGACGACGACGAACGTCAGCAGCCGGTTGCCGAACTCGACGACCTGGTGCAGGGTCGCGACCTCCTCGGACACCCCGACGGGCACGAAGCTGCCCGGGAAGCACTGCGGCCAGGTGGGACAACCCAGGCCGGATGCCGTCACGCGGACGATCGACCCGGTCACGGCGATGCCGCCCTGGGTCAGGATCGCGATGAGCGCGAGCAGCCGCTGGGTCCGCAGGGACGGCAGGGGCAGACGGTCGACAAGGCGCAGGAAGCCGCGATACAGCACATCGACGATGGTACGGGCCGGTCCACTACAGGCTGTAGTGGGGTGCCGGTCAGACGAACCGGAACAGTCTGCTCGCCAGGACACCGCCGACGGCCGCCCACGCGCCGAGGATCGCCACGGCCAGCCAGTCGACGCTGCCGCGCAGCGCCGCGTCGAGCGCGAGGGCGAGCGCCCCCGACGGGACCAGGCGCGCCAGGTGCACCACCGCATCGGGCAGACCGTCGCCGGCGAGGACGACGCTGCCGATCCCGAGCAGCACGAACCAGATGATGTTGGCCAGCGCCAGCACGATCTCGGCGCGCAGGGTGCCGCCGAGCAGCAGGCCGAGGGTGGCGAACGTCACGGTGCCCAGGGCGATGACGGCGGCGCCGAGCAGCAGCCCGACGGGTTCCGGGCGCCAGCCGAGGGCGAGTCCGATGCCGCCCAGCAGAATCGACTGCAGTGCCACGACGAGGGCCACCGCACCGCTCTTGCCTGCGATGATGCCCCATTTCGGCAGGGCGGTGGCACCGAGTCTTTTCAATGCACCGTATCTGCGGTCGAATCCGACCGCGATGGCCTGGCCGGTGAACGCCGTCGACATCACCGCGACCATCATCACCGCCGGCAGCACACGCTCGACCCGGGCCTCACCCAGATCGCCGATCGGGAGCAAGGTGAGTCCGATCAGCAGGGTGATCGGGATGAACATCGTCAGCAGCAGCTGCTCGCCGTTGCGCAGCAGGAGCACCAGCTCCATGCGGGTCTGCGCGGCGAGCATCGCCGCCGGGCCGTTCGGGCGGGGCGCGGGAGCGAAGGTGCCGGGCGTGAACCGGTTCGCCGCCAGGCGCTCGTGCGAGGTGCTCATCCGCGGATCTCCCGTCCGGTCAGGTCCAGGAACACGTCCTCGAGGCTGCGCTGGTCCACCCGGATCTCGCGGGCCAGCACGCCCTGGTCGGCGCACCACGCGGCCGCTGCCGCGACGACCTGCGGATCGATGGGGCCCTCCACGAGATACCGGCCGGGCCCGGCCTCGCGCACCCGGAAGGCCTCCGCCAGCGCGGCACGCAGGGGAGTGAGATCCAGCCCCGAGGCGGCGGTGAGCCACAACTGGCCCTCCGCGCCGGTGCTGGCGACCTCGGCGGGGGTGCCGGCGGCCACGATCCGGCCGTGATCGATGATGACGACCTCGTCGGCGAGTTCCTCAGCCTCGTCCATCAAGTGCGTGGTGAGCAGCACCGCGACCCCGTCGCGCCGCAGGGCGTCGATCAGTTCCCAGACCAGCAACCGCGCCTGCGCGTCCAGACCGGCGGTCGGTTCGTCGAGGAAGACGAGTTCGGGCCGGCCGACGAGGGCGCAGGCCAGCGCGAGCCGCTGCTGCTGCCCGCCGGACAGTCGCCGGTAGGGGGTGCGCCGTGCCTCCTCGAGTCCGAGACTGCGCAGCAGCCAGGCCGGATCGAGGGGATCCGCGGAGTAGGCGGCCACCAGATCGAGCATCTCCCCGGCCTTGGACCCGGGGTAGGCGCCGCCGCCCTGCAACATGACCCCGATCCGCGGGCGCAGGGCCTCGGAGTCGGCGATCGGGTCGAGTCCGAGGACCCGCACGGTCCCGGAGTCGGGGGTGACGAAGCCCTCGCACATCTCCACGGTGGTGGTCTTGCCGGCGCCGTTGGGGCCGAGCAGCGCGAGCACCTGGGCGCGGTCGACGGTCAGATCGAGCCCGTCGACCGCGGTGAGGTCGCCGAACCGCTTGACGACGCCCTCGAGGCGGACGGCAGGCGGCGCAGCGGCGGGGGATCTCGAGGTCACGAGGTTCCAGCGTAGGCGCCGGGCGAATCGGCGGGACGCGGTGGTGTGTCGTCCTCGTCGCGCCAGGGCAGCCGGTTGCGGGTGGCGAAGATCGCCAGCCCCACCACGACGACCGTCGCGATCGCCGCCTGCACGATGATGAACGGCTGGTACTCGCCGCCGTTGGGCATCAGGATCACGCTCACCAGCGACGAGAACGCCACGGTGGGGAGCCGGAAGATCGGGCGGGTGGCCCACGCGGCCAGCGGGATCACCGCCCACAGCAGGTACCAGGGCTGCACCACCGGGAACAGCAGCACGATCGCGCCGAGGGACACCCCGAGCGCGCCCACCGGGTGCAGCCGGCCGGTGAGCACCGCCAGCATCATCCGCACCGTCACCAGCGCCGCGATCAGCGCGGCGACGGGCCGGGTGAGCGACAGGACCGCGGTCGTGTGGTCACCGAGACCGAGCAGCACCCCGGCCAGGCCGGTGCCCAGGCCGAGCAGCGTCGGGATGGACATCCAGCTGCGCACCTCGGTTGCGGTGCCGAGGGTCTGCGTCCAGCCGAACCCGAGCCCACTGCCCCAGCTGACCGCGCCCACGACGACGACGGCGACCACGGTGAGCAGCGCGGCGGCGGCGACCACCGCGCGCAGGGTGCCGCCCCAGCGGTGCGCGAGCGCCATCCCGACGAAGCCGAGGGCGAGCAGCGAGGGCACCTTGACCATCGACGACAGCGCGATGACGGCGGAGCCCGCCAGCAGCCAGCCCAGCGCGCGGCCGCGCAGCGGCGCCGCCGGATCGGCGGTGTAGATCCCGCGCAGCGCCAGCTCGAGACCGGCCAGCATGAGACCGAGCATCAGGGCCTCGTTGTGGATGCCGGCCACGAGGTGGAACAGCAGCAGGGGATTGGCCGCACCCAGCCACAGGGCGCTGACGGAGGCGACCCCGCAGCGGCGCGCGAGCCGCGGCAGCGCCCACACGATCAGCGCGACCCCGGCGAGCGCGGTCACGCGGTGCAGGAACACGCCGGCGACGATGTTCTCGCCCGTGAGGTCGGTGATCCGCTGTCCGAGCCACAGGATCGCCGGCCCGTACGGCGCGGGGGTGTCGCGCCAGATGTTGGGCACGGTGCGGGTCAGGACGTGGTCGACACCCAGGGCGCCGGCGGGGCCGATCCCGTAGGGGTCGAGACCGCGGGCGGCGATCTCGCTCTGCGCGAGATACGAGTAGACGTCCTTGCTGAACATCGGGGGTGCCACCGTCAACGGCAGGATCCACAGCAGCAGGGTGCGGTCGAGCTGGGACCGGCTCAGCCGTCGGGGTACCCCGTCCGGGTCGCGGCGGCCGACGGCGAAGCGGCCGAGCAGCAGCCAGGCCAGCACCACCAGCACGGTGCCCGTCATGGTCAGCGTCAGCGCGGCGCTGGGCATGCGGGCGGGCAGCCCGAGCACCCGCAGGCCCTGGACGGGGTTCTGCAGCACCGGTTGTGCCCCCGCGCCGAGCGCCCCCACCGCCATGAGCACGGTGCCCGTCGCGCCGAACAACCGGATGCGGTGCAGTTGGGTGGTCTCGGTGGCGTCGAGGCCGCGGCCCTCGAGTTCGTCGCCGTGCAGGATCGTGGCCACGGCGGGGCCGCCGCCGCGCCCGTCGAGTCCGAGGGCGCGCCGGCCGAGTTCCACGGCGCGGGCCCCGAGGTCCGCGGCACGGCGGCTCGGCGCCGGCCCGCTCGGGTCGGGTTCCACGGTGGACGGCACGCGAGCAGCGTAGCGGGCCGGAAACCGGGACCTCGCCGCCTGTAAGGTAGGGCACCCTTTGTAGACCGGCCGGAGTAATTCCGTCACACTGGTGTTGTGAAAACGACGTCCGATACCGGGGTGCACGGGGAACGCGCAGGTCATCCGCCTGTCGGGTTGCCGGTGGCCCAGGTTCCGGGCGCGCACGAGGGTCAGACCCGGGCGGCGGTGGTGCAGCTGCTGCTCGAGGAGGGACCGATCACGGCCACCGAGATCGGCGCTCGTCTCGGCCTGAGCGCGGCCGGGGTGCGTCGCCACCTCGACGCCCTCATCGACACCGGAGAGGCCCAGGCGGCTCCGGCCCCTCGACGGGAAGGTCGGGGGCGGGGACGGCCGGCGCGCCGATTCCAGCTCACCGCGGTGGGCCGGGCGCGGCTGGGGCACTCCTACGACGACCTGGCCAGTGCCGCGATGCGGCACCTGCGCGAGGTCGGCGGCGAGGCGGCGGTCGAGGACTTCGCCCGGCGTCGCGTGCAGTCCCTGCTCGGCGGGGTCGCCCCGGTCGAGTCCGGCAGCGGCGCCGAGATCGAGGACACCGCCGAGGACATCGCGGCGGCGTTCACCGATGCGGGGTTCGCGGCCTCGACCCGGCGGGTCGGCACCGGCGTGCAGATCTGCCAGCACCACTGCCCGGTCTCGCACGTCGCCGAGCAGTTCCCCGAGCTCTGCGAGGCCGAGCTCGAGGCGTTCACCCGGATACTCGGCACCCACGTGCAGCGGCTGGCGACCATCGCCAACGGCGACAGCTTCTGCACCACCCACGTGCCGGTGCCACCGTCGGACATCCGGAAGACCTGAGCGGAACCCGTCCACCCCGACAGAAGCACGACGTTGACCGCCGGCGATCAGCCCTCGCCGGTACCGAACAAGACTCCGGAAGGAGCTCACATGACCGTCACATCGGATCAGGCGTCGGCCGGCGCGCCGCTGACACAGGAGGAGACCATCGCGTCCCTCGGTCACTACGGCTACGGCTGGTCGGATCCCGACGCGGCCGGCGCCACGGCCCAGCGAGGGCTGTCCGAGGCGGTCGTGCGCGACATCTCCGCGAAGAAGAACGAGCCCGAGTGGATGCTCGACATCCGCCTCAAGGCGCTGCGCACCTTCGAGAAGAAGCCGATGCCGGTGTGGGGCTCGAACCTCGAGGGCATCGACTTCGACAACATCAAGTACTTCGTGCGCTCCACCGAGAAGCAGGCCACGAGCTGGGAAGAGCTGCCCGAGGACATCAAGAACACCTACGACAAGCTCGGCATCCCCGAGGCCGAGAAGCAGCGCCTCGTCGCCGGTGTCGCCGCCCAGTACGAGTCCGAGGTCGTCTACCACCAGATCCGTGAGGACCTCGAGTCCCAGGGCGTGATCTTCCTCGACACCGACACCGGCCTGCGCGAGCACCCGGAGATCTTCCGCGAGTACTTCGGATCCGTCATCCCGGCCGGCGACAACAAGTTCTCGGCGCTGAACACCGCCGTGTGGTCGGGCGGCTCGTTCATCTACGTCCCGCCGGGTGTGCACGTCGACATCCCGCTGCAGGCCTACTTCCGGATCAACACCGAGAACATGGGCCAGTTCGAGCGGACCCTGATCATCGTCGACGAGGGCGCCTCCGTGCACTACGTCGAGGGTTGCACCGCCCCGATCTACAAGTCGGACTCGCTGCACTCGGCGGTGGTGGAGATCATCGTCAAGAAGGGCGGGCACTGCCGCTACACAACCATCCAGAACTGGTCGAACAACGTCTACAACCTCGTCACCAAGCGCACCAAGGTCGAGGCCGGTGGCTCGATGGAGTGGATCGACGGCAACATCGGGTCCAAGGTCACCATGAAGTACCCGGCCGTGTGGATGATGGGCGAGCACGCGCGCGGCGAGGTGCTCTCCGTGGCGTTCGCCGGCGAGGGTCAGCACCAGGACACCGGCGCGAAGATGCTGCACCTGGCGCCGCACACCTCCTCGACCATCGTGTCGAAGTCGGTGGCCCGCGGCGGCGGACGCGCCTCCTACCGCGGTCTGGTGCAGGTCAACAAGGGCGCGCACGGATCGAAGTCGACCGTCAAGTGCGATGCGCTGCTCGTCGATCAGATCTCCCGCTCGGACACCTACCCGTACGTCGACATCCGTGAGGACGACGTGACGATGGGGCACGAGGCGACCGTCTCCAAGGTCTCCGACGATCAGCTGTTCTACCTGATGAGCCGAGGCCTCACCGAGGACGAGGCCATGGCGATGGTGGTGCGCGGCTTCGTCGAGCCCATCGCCAAGGAACTGCCGATGGAGTACGCACTCGAGCTCAACCGCCTGATCGAACTGCAGATGGAAGGGGCAGTCGGCTAAATGACTGCGGAAGCGAAGAACACCCCCGCCACCGGTTCGCCGGTCGTCGCCACCGGGGTGCAGGGAGCCGCGCGCTCGGAGAAGGCCGGCGGGCCGGCCGTCAACAAGGGCGAGGTCTTCACGTCGTACGACGTGAATGCCTTCGAGATCCCCTCCGGCCGCGACGAGGCGTGGCGATTCACCCCGCTGCGCCGTCTGCGGGGCCTGCACGACGGCACCGCTGTCGCCGACGCCGCCGCCACCGTCGAGGTCACCTCCGCGGACGGCGTGCAGGTCGAGACCGTCGGCCGCGACGACGCCCGCCTCGGCGAGGGCGGCGTGCCCGCCGACCGGGTCGCCGCCCAGGCCTACTCGGGCTTCACCACCGCCACCGTCGTCACGGTCGGCCGCGAGGTCGAGGTTCCCGAGCCCGTCACGATCACCGTCACCGGCCCCGGCGAGGGCAAGGTCGCGTTCGGGCACCTGCAACTGCGGCTCGAGCCGTTCGCGTCGGTCACCGTCGTCCTCGACCAGCGCGGGTCCGGGACCTACGCCGAGAACGTCGAGTTCGTCCTCGGCGACAGCTCGCGCCTGAACATCGTCGCCATCCAGGACTGGGCCGACGACGCGGTCCACGTCGCGGCCCACCACGCCCGCCTCGGCCGCGACGCCGTGCTGCGGCACTTCACCGTCGGCCTCGGCGGTGACCTCGTGCGCGTGTCCCCGACGGTCCGGTACGACGCGCCCGGCGGCGACGCCGAGATGCTCGGCCTGTACTTCGCCGACGCCGGCCAGCACCTCGAGCAGCGCCTGCTCGTGGACCATGCGCAGCCGCACTGCAAGTCCAACGTCGTGTACAAGGGGGCGCTGCAGGGCGATCCCGGCTCCGGCAAGCCGGACGCGCACACCGTGTGGATCGGGGACGTGCTCATCCGCGCCGAGGCCGAAGGCACCGACACCTTCGAACTCAACCGCAACCTGGTGCTCACCGACGGTGCCCGCGCCGACTCGGTGCCCAACCTCGAGATCGAGACCGGTGAGATCGTCGGTGCCGGCCACGCCAGCGCCACCGGCCGGTTCGACGACGAGCAGCTGTTCTACCTGCGTGCCCGCGGCATCTCCGAGGAGCAGGCCCGCCGGCTCGTGGTCCGCGGATTCTTCCACGAACTCGTCGAGAAGATCACCGTGCCCGCCGTCCGGGAGCGGCTCGAGGCCGCCATCGAGGCCGAACTCGCCGCCGTCGGCGCCTGACCCCCACCCGTTCTCCCCATATTCGCGAAGGAACCGTTACCGACATGTCCACCGAGCAGAACGTCCTCGAGATCAAGGACCTGCACGTCCGCGTCGCCCAGACCGACGACAACGCCGAGCCGATCAACATCCTCAAGGGCGTGAACCTCACCGTCCGGTCCGGGGAGACGCACGCCATCATGGGCCCCAACGGCTCGGGCAAGTCCACCCTGTCCTACGCCATCGCCGGCCACCCCAAGTACGAGGTCACCTCGGGATCGATCACCCTCAACGGTGAGGACGTCCTCGCGATGAGCGTGGACGAGCGGGCCCGCGCCGGCCTGTTCCTGGCCATGCAGTACCCCGTCGAGGTCCCGGGCGTGTCCATGTCGAACTTCCTGCGCACCGCCGCGACCGCGGTCCGCGGCGAGGCCCCGAAGCTGCGCCACTGGGTCAAGGAGGTCAAGTCGGCGATGACCGAACTCGACATCGACCCGGCGTTCGGTGACCGCTCCGTCAACGAGGGCTTCTCCGGCGGCGAGAAGAAGCGCCACGAGATCCTGCAGCTGGGCCTGCTCGCGCCGAAGATCGCCATCCTCGACGAGACCGACTCCGGCCTCGACGTCGACGCCCTGCGCGTGGTGTCCGAGGGCGTCAACCGCTACCAGGAACGCGAGCACGGCGGCGTGCTGCTGATCACCCACTACACCCGCATCCTGCGCTACATCAAGCCGCAGTTCGTGCACGTGTTCGTCGGTGGCCGTGTCGTCGAGTCCGGCGGCCCCGAGCTCGCCGAGGAACTCGAGACGAACGGTTACGTGCGCTTCACCCAGGCCGCCGCGGCCGCGGGTGCCGACAAGTAAGGAACGGTGAGCCGATGACGGTGCAGGTGCCCACGGTGGACGTCGCCCGGATCCGGGCCGACTTCCCGATCCTCGGGCGCACGGTGCGCGACGGGAAACCCCTGGTCTACCTCGACTCCGGGGCCACCTCGCAGCGCCCGACGCAGGTCCTCGACGCCGAACGCGCGTTCCTGACCACCTGCAACGCGGCCGTGCACCGGGGAGCGCACGAGCTGTCCGAGGAAGCCACCGACGCCTACGAGGGCGCCCGCGCCGTCATCGCCGACTTCGTCGGCGCGGACGCGGACGAGCTGGTGTTCACCAAGAACGCCACCGAGTCGCTCAACCTCGTCGCCTATGCCTTCGCCGACGCCCGGTTCCCCCGGCGGGTCGGTCCCGGCGACGAGATCGTCGTCACCGAACTCGAACACCACGCCAACCTGGTGCCGTGGCAGGAACTCGCCCGCCGCACCGGGGCAACGCTGCGCTGGTTCGGCGTGACCGACGACGGCCGCATCGATCCCGATTCCCTCGAACTCACCGACCGGGTCAAGGTCGTCGCCTTCACCCACCAGTCCAACGTCACCGGGGCCGTGGCCCCGGTCGAGGAGCTGGTGCGGCGCGCGAAGTCCGTCGGCGCGGTCGTCGTGCTCGACGCCTGCCAGTCGGTGCCGCACATGGGCGTGGACTTCCATGCGCTCGGGGTCGACTTCGCGGCTTTCTCGGGGCACAAGATGTTCGGCCCGTCCGGCGTCGGCGTCCTCTACGGCCGCCGCGAGCTGCTCGCCGACGTGCCACCGTTCATCACCGGTGGCTCGATGATCGAGACCGTCACCATGGAGGCCTCGACGTTCGCGCCGCCGCCGCAGCGCTTCGAGGCGGGCTCGCCGATGTCGTCGCAGGCCGTCGGACTCGGCGCCGCGGTGCGGTATCTGCAGCAGATCGGCATGGACGCCGTCGCCGCACACGAGCACGAGCTCACCGCGGCGGCCCTGGCCGAACTCGCCGGCATCGACGGCGTGCGGATCGTCGGCCCCACCACGGCCGAGCAGCGCGGCGGTGCCGTCTCGTTCGTCGTCGACGGCATCCACGCGCACGACCTCGGACAGATCCTCGACGACGAGGGCGTGGAGATCCGCGTCGGGCACCACTGCGCGTGGCCGCTGCACCGCCGCTTCGGGATCGCGGCGACCGCCCGGGCCTCCTTCGCCGTGTACAACACGCTCGACGAGGTGGCCGCGCTCGGTGCGGCGATCCGCCGCGCCCAGGACTTCTTCGGAGCACGCTGATGCGGATGGAACAGATGTACCAGGAGGTCATCCTGGACCACTACAAGCACCCGCATCACCGGGGCCTGCGCGAGCCCTACGGAGCGCAGGTGCACCACGTCAACCCCACGTGCGGCGACGAGGTGACGTTGCGGGTGCAGCTCGCCGACGACGGCACCGTCGAGGACATCTCCTACGACGGGCAGGGTTGCTCGATCAGTCAGGCGTCGACCTCGGTGCTCACCGACCAGGTGATCGGGCTCCCGCTCGACCGCGCCCTGGCCACCGTCGACGCGTTCGCGGAGATGGTCGGCAGCCGCGGAACCGTCGAGGGTGACGAGGACGTGCTCGGCGACGGCATCGCCTTCGCCGGGGTCTCGAAGTACCCGGCGCGCGTGAAGTGCGCGCTGCTGGGCTGGATGGCGTTCAAGGACGCCGTCGTGCAGATCACCGACGGCACCGACAGCACTCACCGGACCGCACCCGTAGCCAGTGGAGGACAGAACTGATGACCGAACCCGTGACCCCGGCGGACGACACCGCCACCGCCGCCGCCCCGGACGCGTCCCCCGCCCTCGACCCCGAGCGGTACGACGAGCTCGAGGAGGCGATGCGCGACGTCGTCGACCCCGAACTCGGGATCAACGTCGTCGACCTGGGCCTGGTCTACGGCATCTCCGAGGACGACGAGGCCGTCACCATCGACATGACGCTCACCTCGGCGGCCTGCCCGCTCACCGATGTCATCGAGGACCAGTCCCGCAACGCCCTCGTCCGCAGCGGCCTGTGCGACGAGCTGCGCATCAACTGGGTGTGGATGCCGCCGTGGGGGCCGGACAAGATCACCGACGACGGTCGCGAGCAGCTGCGCGCGCTCGGCTTCACCGTCTGACCGGGTCGGTGACCCGGCACGTCCCCCAGGTGCCCCCGGACTCGGGAGCCGCCGGCTCCGCAGAGTCGGGAGCCGCCGGCTCCGTGGATCCGATCACCGCCCTCGAACACGAGTTCATGGCGCTGATGCGCCGCGGCCGGGACCAGCTGGGGGTGCGCGCCCGCGCCGTCCACCCCCAGCTGGATCCGGCGTGCTACCCGCTGCTGGTGCTGCTCGGCCGCGCGGACGCGGTGGCGATGTCGGACTTGCTCCGTGATCTTGCGATCGAGAAGTCGACGTTGACGCGGCGCATCGACGCCGCCGTGCGGCTCGGGCTGGTCGAGCGGACGACGGACCCGCACGACGCACGCGCACGGCTCGTCGCGCTCACCGTCGACGGCCGGGACCGCTTGTCCGCGCTGCAGCAGGAACAGACAGCACGGTGGCGCCGTCGCCTGTCCACCTGGGATCCCGCCGACGTCGAGCAGCTCACGGCTCTGCTGCGCCGCCTCCGCGACGGGCTGGACTGAGGTCGTCCCCGCCCGACGCCTGAGGCCCCGGCCGGTGCCGGGCCGGGGCCTCAGGCCCGCTTGCGGGCGGTGGACTTCTTCGCGGTGGACTTGGTTGCCGCCGTCTTCTTCGCGGTCGACTTGCCGCTGGACTTCGCGGCGGTCTTCTTCGCCGGTGTCTTCTTCGCAGCGCTCTTGCGGGCGGGTGCCTTCTTCGCCGCCGAACCCCGGGCGGGCGCAGCCTCGTCCGACTTCTTCTCTCCGGACGCGGCGTGCACGCTGCGCTGCAGCGCAGCCACCAGATCCAGCACCTCGGCGTCCTCGGCCGCGGGTTCGCCCGCCGGGGTCACCGGCAGCACCTTCTCGCCGCCTCGGGCGATGATGTCGTCGATCAGCGACCGCAGCTCGACCTGGTACTCGTCGGTGAACTCGTCCGGACGGAAATCGTCGGCCATCGACTCGACGAGCATCTCCGCCATCGCCATTTCCTTCTGTTTCGGCGGCTCCGCGTCGTCGAGCACGGGGAACGACACCGAGCGCACCTCGTCCGGCCACAGCAGGGTCTGCAGCACGAGCACGCCGTCCCGGTTGCGCAGGGCCGCCAGCCGGGTCCGTTGGCGCAGCGTGAAGTGCACGAGCGCGGTGCGATCGGTCTGGGTGAGCGTCTCGGCGAGCAGCGTGTACGCCTTCGGCGACGCCGAGTCCGGCTCGAGGTAGTAGGACTTCTCGAACAGGATCGGGTCGATCTGCTCGGACGGGACGAACTGCAGCACCGGGATCTCGTGCTTCTCCGCGACGGGCAGTTTGTCGAAGTCCTCGTCGGTGAGCACGACCCGGACGCCTTCGTCGGAGTCGTAGGCCTTGTCGATCTCGGCATAGGGCACCGACTCGCCGCATTCGGTGCAGACCCGGTCGTACTTGATCCGGCCGCCGTCCTTCGCATGCACCTGGTGGAACCGGATGTCGTGGCTCTCCGTGGCGGAGTAGACCTTCACCGGGACGTTCACCAGTCCGAACGCGATGGCACCCTTCCAGATCGAACGCATGGTTCCATCATGATCGAGATCGGCGTCCGCCGCGCGGAACCGGGCGAACTCGTCACCACAGGGCACGCAGCATGGCCCCACGCAAGGCCGGCGAGCCCGTCGTGAACATCCGGGTCATCGCCGCCACCGTCCCCCCGACGTCGGTGCGGCCGGACAGGTAGGAGCGCTGGCGCTCGGGCGGCAGCGTGAAGAACCCGGCGAAGAACGCCGGGGTCTGTTCCGGGTGCAGTCTCAGCAGCACCCGCAGCCCCGAGGCGCGCAGCTGCGCGACCGCCCGCGCCGACGGCGACCACAACGCCGCCGTGGCCTTGCGGCCTCCGGCGAGCGCGTGCGCCACGGGATCGGCAGCGGCCAGCGACGCCGCCACCGCATACCCGGTGCCCGGGTGCATCAGACCGCCGCGGGCACCGAACCGGGCCACCCCGCGCGCCGACCCCGGCGGCGGCTGCACCCCGAACCGCACCCGCTCGACCGGCTCCGAGCCGCTCAGCTCCACCCCCCGCGCGGCGAGCCGGACCTCGAGGCGTCGCTGCAGCTCGGGCAGGGGGATCGCGGGCCGCCCCACCAGACACGTCTCCTCGAGCAACACCCGGTCCTGCCCGAGGGGCACCGCATACAGGAACGACGGCGCATCCCCCGAGCCGGTGCGGTTGTCGCGCCGCCAGTCCATGAACCAGGCGGCGCGCCCCTGCAGCGCGGGTGCAGCGGTCGCGCTGTCGACGATCACGCCGAAGGCGGTCTGCTGGGCGCGGGAGCGGTGGGCAGGCACCCCGCGCGCGTCGATCACGGCCGGCGCGCGCAGCACCGCACCGTCCGCGAGGACGACATGGTCGGCTTCGACGACGTCCGCCCGCGCGGCGCAGACCCGCACGCAGTCCAGCGCCAGACTTCGTTGCAGTGCCGATGTGTCGAACACACCGTAAGGGCGCGGAATTCGGTGCGGATGCGTGGTCCACGCCGCCGGTTCCGCCACCCGCGCCGCGAGAACCGACTCGGGCAGCCATCGTGGCAGCTCGTCGAGCCAGGCCGCGTAGGTCGCCGTCCACGGCCGGTCCGGTCGCGGGTCCACCGCGAGCACGTCGAGGCCGGCCGCGGCGACGCGGTGCGCCACCGCGCGCCCGGCGGGCCCGAGCCCGACGACGATCACCTCCGCGTCGATCACCTGCTACATCGCTCCCGTCGCCAGCAGTCCACCGTCCACCCGCACAGTCTCCCCGGTGATCCACCCGGCCGCATCCGAGACGAGGAACGCGACCAGTTCGGCGACGTCGGCCGGGGTGCCGAGCCGGCGCATGGGATACCGGGCGGCAGCGCTGTCCTCGCCGTCGGCGACGAGTGCGGCCGCGAACTTCGTCTTCACCACCCCGGGCGCCACCGCGTTGACGCGCACACCCGGCCCGAGCTGCCAGGCCAGCTCCTCGGTCAGCCGGATCAGCGCCGCCTTCGACGCCCCGTACGCGGCGATCACCCCGGTCGAACGCAGGCCCGCCACGCTCGCGATGTTGACCACGGACCCGCCGTGCTCACCCATCCACGCCCGGTACGCCTGCTGCACGAATCCCAGCGCGGCGACGACGTTGACGTCGAAGATCTTGCGGACGGCGTCGAGGTCGGCGTCCATCAACGCCCCGAACACGGGGTTGATGCCCGTGTTGTTGATCAGGATGTCGACGGCGCCGAGTTCGGAGACGGTGCGGCGCACCGCCTCGGCCCGGGCCTCGGCGTCCCCGGCGTTGCCGGGCAGCTCGAGCACCCGTCCGCGGTGACCGAGGGCCCGCAGCTCGCCGGCGGCCTCGGCGAGCGGTTCGGCCTTGCGGGCGGTGAGGGCCACGTTCGCGCCGCGGGCGAGCAGCACCCCGGCGATCGCCTTGCCGATCCCACGGCTCGCGCCGGTCACCAGTGCCGTGCGGCCCGTCAGGTCCGAGCCGGCGGGCAGTTCGGGGGAAGTCGTCATGCCGGGAACGTAGCGCATCTCACGTCGGGTGTCGGCGGTCCGGACGGTAAAATGAATGGTTCGTGCGCCTGTCGCTGCGGCATCATCGACAGCCGATCCGAAACATCCCTGAGGAGTCCCACGCGTGATCACCGCCACCGATCTGGAAGTCCGCGCCGGCGTGCGGACGCTGCTCTCGGCGCCGGGACCGGCGCTGCGGGTGCAGCCGGGCGACCGGATCGGGTTGGTCGGACGCAACGGCGCCGGCAAGACCACCACCCTGCGCATCCTCGCGGGGGAGGGGGAACCGTACGCGGGCGCCGTCGTCCGCTCCGGTGACCTGGGGTACCTGCCGCAGGACCCGCGCGAGGGCAACCTCGACGTGCTCGCCAAGGACCGCGTGCTCTCCGCCCGCGGCCTCGACGAGATCCTGCGTGCGATGGAGAAGCAGCAGGCCGTCATGGCCGAGGCCGTCGACGAGAACGTCCGCGACCGGGCGGTGCGCAAGTACGGGTCGCTCGAGGAACGCTTCTCGGCCCTCGGCGGGTACGAGGCCGAATCGGAGGCAGCCCGCATCTGCACCAGCCTCGGCCTGCCGGACCGGGTGCTGGGCCAGCCGTTGCGCACCCTGTCGGGCGGCCAGCGCCGCCGCGTCGAACTCGCCCGCATCCTCTTCGCCGCCTCCGACGGTTCCGGCAAGTCCGCCACCACCCTGCTGCTCGACGAGCCCACCAACCACCTCGACGCCGACTCGATCACCTGGCTGCGCGGATTCCTGCAGAACCACGACGGCGGACTGGTCGTCATCAGCCACGACGTGGACCTGCTCGCCGACGTCGTGAACAAGGTGTGGTTCCTCGACGCGGTGCGTGGTGAGGCCGACATCTACAACATGGGCTGGAAGAAGTACCTCGACGCGCGGGCCACCGACGAGGCGCGCCGTCGCCGCGAACGCGCCAACGCCGAGAAGAAGGCGTCCGCGTTGCGCCAGCAGGCGGCCAAGCTCGGCGCGAAGGCCACCAAGGCCGTCGCGGCGCAGAACATGGCCAAGCGCGCCGACAAGCTGCTCGCCGAACTCGACGAGGTGCGGGTGGCCGACAAGGTGGCCAAGATCCGGTTCCCGGAACCGGCGCCGTGCGGCAAGACCCCGCTCACCGCCGAGAGCCTGACGAAGGTGTACGGCTCGCTGGAGATCTTCACCGGCGTGGACCTGTCGATCGACCGGGGCAGCCGCGTCGTCGTGCTCGGCCTCAACGGTGCCGGCAAGACCACGCTGCTGCGCCTGCTCGCGGGGGTCGAGACCCCGGACGCGGGCGGGCTGGTGCCCGGACACGGCCTGAAGATCGGATACTTCGCACAGGAGCACGACACCCTCGACGACGATGCGACGGTGTGGGAGAACATCCGGCACGCGGCACCGGACGCGGGGGAGCAGGACCTGCGGGGGCTGCTCGGGGCGTTCATGTTCACCGGTCCCCAGCTCGACCAGCCCGCCGGGACGCTGTCCGGTGGTGAGAAGACCCGCCTGGCGCTGGCCGGGCTGGTGTCCTCCGCGGCGAACGTGTTGCTGCTCGACGAGCCGACCAACAACCTGGACCCGGTCTCGCGGGAACAGGTGCTCGACGCGCTGCGCAGCTACGCCGGTGCGGTCGTCCTCGTCACCCACGATCCCGGCGCCGCCGAAGCGCTCGATCCGGAGCGCGTGATCCTGCTCCCGGACGGTACCGAGGACCACTGGTCGCAGGAGTACCTGGAACTGATCCAGCTCGCCTGAGGTCGCGGGCTCCCCGTCCGGTGCCGAGCCGGCCCCGGGGCGGCCGCCGCGGCCCGGACCTGCGCGATTCCTCCCGGCGCTCCGCGCCGTCCACTAGCCTGGGAGGCGGGGCCTTGCCGATCCGACGGGAGGATCCGATGGCACGCAAATCCGAGCACGCCGGGAGTGTACTGACCAAGGGCACACGGGTCACGGGGGAGTCGCGTGATCGTCTTCAGGCAGAACTGAAACGCCGCTACGAGGCCGGGGCGAGCATCCGGACGCTGGCGCAGGAAACGGGCCGGTCCTACGGGTTCGTGCACAACGTGCTCGTGGAGTCCCACGTCGCGCTGCGCGGCCGGGGCGGACCGAACCGGCGCAGCGCGGCCCGCGCCGCCACCTGACCGGGGTCAGCCGGCGGCGGTGCGTCGCACGGACTCCTCGACCAGGTCCAGCACCGCCGCCAGTTCGTCGTCGGCGGTGCCAGAGGCGAGCCGCGCGATCAGCCCGTCGAGAACCAGGTCCAGGTAGCTGAGCACGACCTCGGTCGGCACATCGTCGCGTAGCCGGCCCGCCTCGCGTTGCCGTTCGAGTCGGCCCACCGTCGCCTTGGTCAGCTCCGCGGAGTGCTGGGTCCAGGCTTTCGCGAAGTCCGGGTCGGTGCGCAGGCGCCGCGTGATCTCGAGCCGGGTGCCGAGCCAGTCGAACTGCTCGGGTGAGGCGAGCATGTCCCGCATCACCTGTACCAGGCCCTGCTCGGCGGCGACGTCGGCCATCCGCGCGGCGTCCTCCTGCGCCAGGGCCAGGAAGAGGCCGTCCTTGTCCTTGAAGTGGTGGAAGATCGCGCCGCGGGACAGTCCCGTGGCGTCCTCCAGGCGGCGCACCGTGGCGCCGTCGTAGCCGAACTCGGCGAAGCACCGGCGGGCGCCGGCGAGGATCTGTCTCCGGCGCGAGGCGAGGTGGTCCTCACTGACCTTGGGCACCGCGAACGTCCTTTCGGGGAGGAGACGGCGGGCCCGAGACGAAGTCGCCCCGAGCCCGCCGCCGGTGCACAGCGTGGTCCGCCCGCGGGTGCGGGCGGCCGATCCGGGTGGTGTCAGCCCCGGATCATGTTGCGCAGCACGTACTGCAGGATGCCGCCGTTGCGGTAGTAGTCCGCCTCGCCGGGGGTGTCGATGCGCACGACCGCGTCGAACTCGACCGTGCTGCCGTCCGCCTTGGTGGCGGTGACGTGCACCGTGCGCGGCGTCGTGCCCTGGTTGAGCTCCTCGATGCCCGCGATGTCGAACACCTCGGTGCCGTCGAGTCCGAGAGACTTCGCCGACTCACCCGCGGGGAACTGCAGCGGGATGACGCCCATGCCGATCAGGTTCGACCGGTGGATGCGCTCGAACGACTCGGTGATGACCGCCTTGACGCCGAGCAGGCGGGTGCCCTTGGCGGCCCAGTCGCGGGACGAACCGGAGCCGTACTCCTTGCCGCCCAGGACGACCAGCGGGATCCCGGCCTTCTGGTAGTTCTGCGAGGCGTCGTAGATGAACGCCTGCGGCGCGCCGTCCTGCGTGAAGTCGCGGGTGTAACCGCCCGAGACCCCGTCGAGCAGCTGGTTCTGCAGGCGGATGTTCGCGAACGTGCCGCGGATCATCACCTCGTGGTTGCCGCGCCGCGACCCGAGCGAGTTGTAGTCCTTGCGCTCGACCCCGTGGGAGTCGAGGTACTGCGCGGCGGGGGTGCCGGGCTTGATCGGTCCGGCCGGGCTGATGTGGTCGGTGGTGACCGAATCGCCGAGCAGGGCCAGCACGCGGGCGCCCTTGATGTCGGAGACCGGAGCCGGATCCATCGTCATGCCGTCGAAGTACGGAGCCTTGCGGACGTAGGTCGAGTTCTCGTCCCACGCGAAGGTGTCGCCCTCCGGCGTCTCCAGGTTCTGCCAGCGGTGATCGCCCTTGAAGACATCGGCGTACGACTTGCGGAACATGTCCTGGCTGATCGCCGACTTGATGGTGTCGTCGATCTCCTGGGCCGACGGCCAGATGTCCCTCAGGAAGACGTCGTTGCCGTCCTGGTCCTGTCCGAGCGGGTCGGTCTCGAAGTCGAAGTCCATCGTGCCCGCCAGGGCGTATGCGATGACGAGCGGCGGGGACGCGAGGTAGTTCATCTTCACGTCGGGGGAGATGCGCCCCTCGAAGTTGCGGTTACCGGAGAGCACCGCGGTCACCGACAGGTCGTTGTCGTTGACGGCCTTGGAGATCTCCTCCGGCAGCGGCCCGGTGTTACCGATGCACGTGGTGCAGCCGTAGCCACCGAGGTAGAACCCGAGCTTCTCGAGGTACGGCCACAGGCCGGCCTTCTCGTAGTAGTCGGAGACGACCTGAGAGCCGGGTGCCATGTTGGTCTTGACCCACGGCTTCGACGACAGGCCCTTCTCGACGGCGTTGCGGGCGAGCAGCGCGGCGCCGAGCATCACCGACGGGTTCGAGGTGTTGGTGCACGAGGTGATGCCCGCGACGACGACGGCGCCGTGGTCGAGCACGAACTCCCCGCGCTCCTCGGAGACGACCCGCACGGGCTTGGTGGGCCGGCCGTCCGCGCCGTTGGCGGCGGACTGGACGTCGACGGCACCGTCGTCGGCGAAGGACAGCGCGACCGGGTCGGACGCCGGGAAGGATTCCTCCACGGCCTCGTCGAGCTTGGTGTGCTCGGCGGGGTGCTGCTCCTCGACGTAGTTGTGGATGTCCTTGCGGAAGGCGATCTTCGACTCGCTGAGCAGGATGCGGTCCTGCGGGCGCTTCGGGCCGGCGATGGACGGGACCACGGTGCTCAGGTCCAGCTCGAGGTACTCGGAGTAGGAGGGCTCCTTCTCCGCGTCGTGCCACATGCCCTGCTCCTTGGCGTACGCCTCGACGAGCGCGAGCTGCTCGTCGCTGCGGCCGGTCAGGCGCAGGTAGTTGATGGTCTCGCCGTCGATCGGGAAGATCGCGGCGGTGGATCCGAACTCGGGGCTCATGTTGCCCAGGGTGGCGCGGTTGGCCAGCGGCACCTCGGCGACGCCCGCGCCGTAGAACTCGACGAACTTGCCGACCACGCCGTGCTTGCGGAGCATGTCGGTGACCGTGAGGACGACGTCGGTGGCGGTCACACCCGGCTGGATCTCGCCGGTCAGCTTGAAGCCGACCACGCGCGGGATGAGCATCGAGACCGGCTGGCCGAGCATCGCGGCCTCGGCCTCGATGCCGCCGACGCCCCAGCCGAGCACGCCGAGGCCGTTGACCATCGTGGTGTGCGAGTCGGTGCCGACGCAGGTGTCGGGGTAGGCCTGGCCGTTGCGCACCATCACGGTGGGGGCCAGGTACTCGATGTTGACCTGGTGCACGATGCCCATGCCCGGGGGGACGACCTTGAAGTCGTCGAAGGCGCCCTGGCCCCAGCGCAGGAACTGGTAGCGCTCGCCGTTGCGCTCGTACTCGAGGTCGACGTTGCGCTCGAGGGCGTCGGCCCGGCCGAAGACGTCGAGGATGACCGAGTGGTCGATGACCATGTCGGCGGGGGAGAGCGGATTGACCTTGTTCGGGTCGCCGCCGAGGGTGGTGACGGCCTCACGCATGGTGGCGAGGTCGACCACGCAGGGCACGCCGGTGAAGTCCTGCATGATCACACGGGCGGGAGTGAACTGGATCTCGACGCTCGGCTCGGCCGACGGATCCCAGTTCGCGAGGGCGCGGATGTGATCGGCGGTGATGTTCGCACCGTCTTCGGTGCGCAGCAGGTTCTCGGCGAGAACCTTCAATGCATAGGGCAGCTTTTCGGTGCCGGGTACGGCCGAGAGGCGGAAGATCTCGTACGAGTTCTCTCCGACCTCCAGCGTCCCCTTGGCGCCGAACGAATCAATACTGGTGCTCACGTCAGCTCCACTCGTCGATGAGGCTCGCCGCCGACGGGGCTGTGTCGACGGCCGAAGCGAGGCTCCGCAGCCGGGCCGGGCCGCAGAACAGGGCCGGACGGCGTCGGAGGCGTCTCGCGGCAAGTCTAACAGTACGCTTGTCCTGTGAAGCGGTGGGACGGAACCGCCGATCCGGCGTCCGGCCGCCGCGATCGCCTCGTCGCGTAGGGTACGAACGGCGCCGCACGAGCGGTGGCTGTCGAGTACCACGGAGAGAGATGTCTGCGCCCCTGTCACGTGTCCTGACGCCGTCGGCCACCGACCTCCCGCCGGGCGTCTCGCTCGAGCAGGTCCTCGCCGACCTCGCCGACGACCAGGTCTCGGCCCCTCCGGAGCGCGTCGACGATCTCGTCGCCGTCGTCGACCGCGCGCAGCAGCACGGGATCGATCTGAGCATCGTCGTGCTCGACCGCGATCCCCGCCTCGATTCGCAGCTGCGCGACCTCGCCACGGACGTCGCCGGCGAGGACGGCGGCACCGTGCTCGTGCTGAGTCCCGGCTGGGTGGGCGCCCACAGCGACAGCATCGACCGGGTGCTCCTCGAGTCCGCGCAGGACCGCACCTACACCGGCGACCCGGTCGTCTCGGCGTCGAATTTCGTCGACGCTCTCACCGAGCCCGCGCCGCCCTGGACGCTGTTCACGGTGCTGCTGCTGCTCGCGGTCGCGGGCGCGGCCGGAGCGACCTACCTCGCCAAGGCCGTCCGTCGCCGTCGCGACACCGACACGACGAGCGCGGCGGCGGCCGACCGGATCGAGCGCTGACGCGGCGGAGAATTTTCGTCTCGCGCTGTGGCCGTCGTCACAGCTCAGGCCGTTGACACAGGTCTCATTCCGCTTCCGTCTTCTGTGACTGGAGTTTCATCGGGGTGCGAAGTGTCGTACGGTGCACTTGGCGCTCTTGGGGAAGGGGTGTCACACATACCCGGTGCCGGGTCGCGGTGCGAACCGTGAATCGACGCCGGGCCGTCGAGCGGTGCAACCGCGGCCTCGTCCGCGGTGGATCGCTGCTGCACCGACCCCTTTCCCGGTTGCGCTCGGGTGCGTCCCGCCGGCGCGACCGAGGGAGGGCGATGTGAGGCGTAGCGGAATACGGCAGGCGATGTCCCGGCAGTCGTCGCGGACGCCCCGAAGACGCCGCTTGTCCCGCACGGCGCGGCTGGTCCTCGGCATCGGCCTGGCCACCTCCCTGATCGCGGGCACCGCCGCGTCCGCCGGGGCGGTCCCACCCCCGCCGCCCAATCCGAGCGATGCCGATCTCGCGGCAGCCGGGGGCGCCGTCGCCGCCGGGCTGGACCAGGTGGGTGGTCTCATCCTCCGCATCGCCGCAGCCGACCAGCACCTCGCCGAACTCGAGAACCAGGTTGCGATCAAACGGGAGAACGTCAACCGGGCCCTGGTCGACCTGCAGTCCGCCCGCGATGCCGCCGACGTCGCCGCCCACGCGGTCACCCTGTCCCAGCAGGCACTGAAGGACGCCGGCACCCGGATCCGGCAGGCCCAGCAGGACTTCGACGCCTTCGCGCGCGACAGCTACGTCCAGGGCACCAATGTCGCCTCGCTCGCCTCGTTCATCGGCTCCACCGGGCCCGACGACCTGCTCGACCGCGCCCAGATCATGCGCCTGCTCTCCGCGGGCCGTACCGCCGTCCTCGACGCGCTCGAACGGGCCCGCACCGAGCAGGCCAACCGGGACTCGCGAGCGCGCGCCAGCAAGCAGGAAGCGGACGCCGCGGCCGCGGCGGCGGAGGAACGCCGTGCCGCTGCCGAGGCCGCCATCAGCGAGGCGCGTACCGCGCTGGCCGCACAGACCGCAGAGAAGCAACGCATCGAACAGGACCGCGCACAGGCGCAGGCGGAACTCGACCGGGCCCGCGGCACCGTCACCGGACTCGAAGGTCAGCGCGCGCAGTACGCGGAGTGGGATCGGCAGCGGCAGGCCGAGGAGGCCGCGACGGCGGCGGCCGAGGCTGCCGCGCGGCAGGCGGCGGCCGATGCCGCCCGGCGCGTCGCCGCCGACGCCGACGCCAACGCCCGTGCTGCCGAATTGGCCAACGGGCAGCGGCCCCACACTCAGATCGACGGCTACGTGCGGCCCCAGCCCGCGGCCGCCGAATCCGGCGAGTCCGAGGTCGGATTCGAGTCGCCGCTGCCGCCGACCTCCGGCACGACCCGGCCGGGGCGCGCCACATCGGGGCAGGACGGATCGGGTACCGACGGCTCGGGCACGGACGGCTCGGGTACCGACGGCTCGGGTACCGACGGCTCGGGTACCGACGGCTCGGGCACGGACGGCTCGGGCACGGACGGCTCGGGCACGGACGGCTCGGGCACGGACGGCTCGGGCGACTCGACCGACGGCAGCGAGGACGACGGCAGCGAGGACGCCGGCTCCGAGGACTCGACGATTCCCGACCGCGCCGACCCGGTGGAGGAGGAAGACACCACCACCACTCCGCCCACCCGCAGCCGGCCCCGGACCAGTTCCGAGCGGGGCTCGACCCTCACCGGCGCGGCCGCCGTCGAGACGGTGATCGATCGGGCGATGTCTCAGATCGGGGTGCCCTACGCGTGGGGCGGGGGCGACGAGAACGGCCCGACCCTCGGCATCCGCGACGGCGGCGTCGCGGACAGCTACGGCGACTACAACAAGGTCGGCTTCGACTGCTCCGGGCTGATGATCTACGCATTCGCCGGGATCGGGATCTCGCTTCCGCACTACACCGGCTACCAGTACACCGCCGGCGAGCAGGTGCCGTCGGCACAGATGCGCCGCGGCGACATGATCTTCTACGGCCCCAACGCCAGCCAGCACGTGGGCCTGTACCTGGGCGACGGGCAGATGATCGAAGCCCCGCAGTCGGGTTCGCACGTGAAGATCTCACCGGTACGCTGGGACGGCATGACCCCGTACGTGGTACGGATGGTCTCCTGACACGCTGTTCCGCCCGGCCGGAGGAGGACTCGTCCGACGCCGGTGCCCACGCGCACCGGCTCGGCGACGGCGCCGCCGTCCGCCACCTGGAATAGTGGTGTGGGTAGGTGACTTCCAGCAGCAACGAGGCGAAAGCGGTGGATTCTTGGTGACCTCACGCGAGGGTGGGACGTCGGGCACGGCAACGTCGGACGCGAAGACCGCCGTGGCCGCCCCGGCCGGGGAGACGGGCCGCACGTCGGACCAGGCACACGATGTGCGTCTGCTCGAACAGGCCATCTACGAAGTCAAGCGGGTGATCGTCGGTCAGGACCGGCTCGTCGAGCGGATGCTCGTCGGCGTCCTCGCCCGCGGCCACGTGCTGCTCGAGGGTGTCCCCGGCGTGGCGAAGACCCTCGCGGTCGAGACGTTCGCGAAGGTCGTCGGCGGATCGTTCTCCCGGGTGCAGTTCACCCCCGACCTCGTGCCGACCGACCTCGTCGGCACCCGCATCTACCGGCAGGGCCGCGAAGCATTCGACACCGAACTCGGACCCGTCGTGGCGAACTTCGTGCTCGCCGACGAGATCAACCGTGCCCCGGCCAAGGTGCAGTCCGCCCTGCTCGAAGTGATGGCCGAACGGCACGTCACGATCGGCGGCCGGACCTTCCCCATGCCGGACCCGTTCCTGGTGATGGCCACCCAGAACCCGATCGAGAACGAGGGCGTGTACCCGCTGCCGGAGGCGCAGCGCGACCGTTTCCTGTTCAAGGTCCTCGTCGACTACCCCACGGTCGAGGAGGAACGCGAGATCGTCTACCGCATGGGGGTGGCGGCACCCGAACCCAAGCAGATCCTCGACAGCGACGAGCTGATCCGCCTGCAGCAGGTCGCCAACCGCGTGTTCGTCCACCACGCCCTCGTCGACTACGTGGTGCGGGTCATCTTCGCCACCCGTTCTCCCGGCGAGATCGGCCTGACCGAGGTCGACGGCTGGATCGCCTACGGAGCGTCCCCGCGGGCGACTCTCGGCATCATCTCCGCCGCGCGTGCCCTGGCCCTGCTGCGCGGCCGCGACTACGTCGTGCCGCAGGACGTCGTCGACATCATCCCGGACGTGCTGCGGCACCGGCTGGTGCTGTCCTACGACGCCCTCGCCGACGACGTCTCGCCGGACCAGATCATCGCCCGCATCCTGCAGACCGTCGGCATGCCGCAGGTGGCCCCGCAGGCCGAACCACCCGTCCCCGCCCCGGCGCCGGTCGGGGTCGCAGCCGCGCCGGCGGCACGGATGCCCGGGCCGGAGGCCGGTGCGGGGCAGCGGTGAGCCGACGCCCCCCGGTGACTCCGCCGACCTTCCGTTCCGGCGAGTTGCGTGACCCCGCCCTGACGGCGACGCTGCGAACCCTCGAGCTGACGGTGCGGCGCCGCCTCGACGGGGTGCTGCACGGCGACCACCTCGGACTCATCCCGGGCCCCGGCTCCGAGCCCGGCGACGCCCGCGAGTACCAGCCCGGCGACGACGTGCGCCAGATGGACTGGTCCGTCACCGCTCGCACCACCCACCCGCACGTGCGGCAGACCGTCGCCGACCGCGAGCTCGAGACGTGGCTGGCGATCGATCTCTCGCCCAGTCTCGACTTCGGCACCGGGGTCTGCGAGAAGCGGGACCTCGCCGTGGCCGCCGCCGCCGCGGTCGGCTATCTCGCCGGCGGCGGCGGCAACCGGATCGGCGCGGTGGTCGGGACGGGGGCGCACACCCGCCGCGTGCCCGCCCGCGGCGGCCAGCTGCACACGCAGGCGATGCTCCGCTCGATCGCGACGACCCCGCACGCCCCCGACGGCACCCGCGGGGACCTGCGCGGTCTGATCGAGTCGCTGCGGCGCCCGCAGCGGCGCCGCGGCCTGGTCGTCGTCGTCAGCGACTTCCTCGGCCCCATCGACTGGGAACGGTCGCTGCGTGCCCTCTCCGGCCGGCACGACCTGCTCGCGGTGGAAGTCCTCGACCGTCGCGATCTCGAACTTCCCGACCTCGGCGACGTCGTGCTGCACGACCCCGAAACCGGGCGCACCCGCGAGTTCACCACCACCGAGCAGTTGCGCGCCGACTACGCGCGCGCCGCCACCGAACACCGCGACGCCGTCCGCCGGGCCGTCCGCAGCTGCGGCGCCCCCCTGCTGAGCCTGCGCACCGACCGCAACTGGATCGACGACGTCGTCCGGTTCGTCGCCGCGCGCCGCCACAGCTTCGGCGCGCCGGTGAAGGGGGCCCGGTGAGCATCTCCGACTTCACCGCGCCGTGGTGGCTGCTGTTCCTTCTCGTCGTCCTCGCCCTCGCCGCCGGCTACGTGGCGGTGCAACGCCGCCGCATGCGGCACACACTGCGGTTCACCAACTTCGAACTGCTCGAGAAGGTGGCGCCGCAGCGGCCCGGCCGCAGCCGGCACGTCCCGGTCGCGTTGCTGCTGGCCGGTCTCGCGTTGCTCACCGTCGCCGCGGCCGGGCCCACCGCCGAACAGCGGGTCCCGCGCAACCGCGCCACCGTCGTCCTGGTGATCGACGTGTCCCTGTCGATGCAGGCCACCGACGTCGAACCGACCCGTCTCGCCGCCGCGCAGGCGGCCGCCAAGTCCTTCGCCGACGACCTCACGCCCGGCATCAATCTCGGCCTGGTGGCGTTCTCCGGCACCGCCTCGGTGCTCGTCTCGCCCACCACCAACCGGGCGGCCACCAAGACCGCGATCGACAACCTGCAGCTGAGCGAGCGCACCGCCACCGGGGAGGCGATCTTCACGGCCCTGCAGTCCGTCGACACCCTCGCCGCGGTGCTCGGCGGCGGCGACCAGGCACCCCCGGCCCGGATCGTGCTGCTCTCGGACGGCAAGCAGACCGTCCCGGAGAGCCCCGACGACCCGCGCGGCGGATTCACCGCGGCCCGGCAGGCCGCGGACAAGGACGTGCCCGTCTCGACGATCTCCTTCGGCACCGAGTACGGCACCGTCTCGATCGAGAACGAACGCATCCCGGTTCCGGTGGACGACCCGTCCCTCAAGGAGATCGCCAACCTCTCCGGGGGCACCTTCTTCACCGCATCGAACCTGCAGGAACTCGAGGACGCCTACAACACCCTCGAGGAACAGATCGGGTACGAGACCACCCGCGGTGACGCCAGCCGGCCCTGGCTGATCCTCGGCGTCCTCGCCGTCTCCGGTGGGGTCGGGGCCGCCCTGCTGCTGCGTCAACGCCTGCCCTGACCTGCGCGGCAGCCGGGCCGCCCGCCGCTCGGGGCGCCTTGTTACCGACCCGTACCGCCACCAGATAGGGTTTGACCCCATGACTGACGCAAGCAGCCCCGCCGGATCGCCGCGCCCCGCGGCCACCCCCCGCTCGGTTCTCGTCACCGGCGGCAACCGTGGCATCGGCCTCGCCGTCGCCCGCCGCCTGCAGGCGGACGGCCACAAGGTTGCCGTCACCCACCGCGGCTCCGGCGCCCCGGAGGGACTGTTCGGCGTCCGCTGCGACGTCACCGACAGCGACTCCGTCGACGCCGC
Source organism: Rhodococcus indonesiensis (assembly GCF_047782815.1). Classification (NCBI taxonomy): domain Bacteria; kingdom Bacillati; phylum Actinomycetota; class Actinomycetes; order Mycobacteriales; family Nocardiaceae; genus Rhodococcus; species Rhodococcus indonesiensis. The sequence continues at coordinate 2,662,941 of NZ_CP180630.1, forward strand.
GTTCAAGGCGGTCGAAGAGCATCAGGGACCGGTCGAGGTCCTGGTCGCGAACGCCGGCATCACCGACGACACGCTGCTGATGCGGATGACGGAGGACCAGTTCACGAAGGTCGTCGACGCCAACCTCACCGGTGCGTTCCGGTGCGCGAAGCGCGCCAACCGCGCGATGCTGCGGGGGCGCTGGGGCCGGATGATCTTCCTCGGCTCGGTCGTCGGTATGGCCGGCCAGGCGGGACAGATCAACTACGCGTCCTCGAAGGCCGGTGTCATCGGCCTGGCCCGCTCGGTGACCCGCGAACTCGGCTCGCGATCGATCACGGCGAATGTCGTCGCGCCGGGGTTCATCGAGACGGACATGACCGCCGAACTCTCCGACGACGTCCGCGACACCGCGAAGAAGTTCATCCCGCTGCAGCGTCTCGGCAAGCCCGAGGACGTCGCCGCCGTCGTCAGCTTCCTCGCCTCCGACGACTCCGCGTACGTCTCCGGCGCGGTCATCCCCGTCGACGGCGGCCTCGGCATGGGCCACTGACCCCGGCACACACGCCACCACATCCGAAACTCACTGGAGGACCGACACACTCATGGGCGGACTGCTCGAGGGCAAGACCATTCTCGTCACCGGCATCATCACCGACGCCTCCATCGCCTTCCACACCGCGAAGGTCGCGCAGGAACAGGGCGCCAAGGTGATCATCACCGGCTTCGACCGGCTACGCCTGATCGACCGCATCGCGCAGCGCCTGCCGCAGCCGGTGCCGCCGGCCCTCGAACTCGACGTGCAGAACACCGAGCATCTCGACACCCTCGCCGACCGCGTCCGCGAACTCGCCCCCGACGGCCTCGACGGCGTGGTGCATTCCATCGGGTTCGCCCCCCGCTCCTGCCTGGGCAGCCCGTTCCTCGACGCGCCGTGGACCGACGTCGCCGTCGCCCTCGAGGTGTCCGCCTACTCCTACGCCGCCCTCGCCAAGGCACTGCTGCCCGCCCTCAACGACGGTGCGTCCCTGGTCGGCATGGACTTCGATCCGGCCCGGGCCGTGCCCTTCTACAACTGGATGGGCGTGTCCAAGGCCACCCTCGAGTCCGTCAACCGCTACGTCGCCAAGGAGGTCGGCGGCCGCGGCATCCGTTCCAACCTCGTCGCCGCCGGCCCGATCAAGACCCTCGCGGCCAAGGCCATCGCCGGCGACGCCACCGGTCCCGGGGCGGAGATGAACCGGCTCAACGAGGGCTGGTCCGCGGCTGCCCCGATCGGCTGGGACGTCGAGGATCCGACGCCCGTCGCCAAGACCGTGTGCACGGTCCTCTCGGACTGGCTGCCCGGCACCACCGGGTCGATCGTCTACGTCGACGGGGGCTTCCATTCCCAGGTCGGCTTCGGTGCCGGAGCCTAGGGTCGAGCCATGACCCCTACTCCCGAGCCGTACGACGCGCTGCTGGTGCTGTCGTTCGGCGGTCCGGAAGGCCCGGACGACGTGCGGCCGTTCCTCGAGAACGTCACCCGCGGCCGCGGGGTGCCCCCCGAACGCCTCGACGAGGTCGCCGAGCACTACCTGCACTTCGGCGGGGTGTCGCCGATCAACGCCCTCAACCGCGACCTCATTGCTCGACTAGAGAAGGATTTCGCCGCCGCCGGGCTGGACCTGCCGATCTACTTCGGCAACCGCAACTGGCACCCGATGATCGAGGACACCGTCGCGGCCATGGGCGGCGACGGGGTGCGCAACGCCCTGGTGTTCCCGACCTCGGCGTGGGGCGGCTATTCGGGGTGCCGGCAGTATCACGAGGACATCGCCCGGGCCCGCGCCGCCGTCGGCGACGACGCGCCCGCGCTGACCAAACTGCGGCACTTCTACGATCATCCGCTGTTCCTCGCCGCCGTCGTCGACGCCGTCGCCGCGGCCCGGGCCCAGCTGCCCACCGACCGTCGCGACGCGGCCCGCCTGGTGTTCACCGCCCACTCGGTGCCCACCGCCGCCGACGCCACCGGTGGTCCCCCCGATCGGGGTGGACACCTCTACAGCCGGCAGGTCGCCGAGGCCGCCCGCCTGATCGCCGCCGCCACCGGCACCCCCGACCACGACCTGGTGTGGCAGTCCCGTTCCGGGCCCCCGCAGGTGCCGTGGCTCGAGCCGGACATCGTCGACCACCTCGACGCTCTGCACGCCCGCGGCGTCGACGCGGTCGTCGTCGTGCCGGTCGGATTCGTCTCCGACCACCTCGAGGTCGTCTGGGACCTCGACACCGAGGCACGCGACCGGGCCGCGGAACTCGGCATGGCATTCGTCCGCGCCGCCACCGCCGGCACCGACCCGCGGTTCGTGCAGATGGTGCGCGAGCTGGTGCGTGAACGCCTCGACGGTGCCGCCCCCGTGCGGCGCGGCACCGAGCCGCTGCTGGGCGTCGGGTGCAACGGGGAGTTCTGCGCCCCCGAATGCTGCCGGCCCCCGGCACGGCCGCGCCGCTGACCGGGCGGGCCCGGCCCGCGACCGCGGGCCCGGCGTCCGGGATCCGGCCGACGCCGTCCACCGGCCGCGCCGGGTCGCCTCGCTGACCGTCGGGCGGCGCAGCCCCGGCCAGTGTCGTCACGGCCCCGCCAGGGTCGTCGCTGCCGGGTACCCGAGCCGGACCGGAGGGCAGTCGTGCCGATTTCGGGCTCGCCGGCCACGACCCGGGAGAAGATGTCGGCATGACGACGGGGCCGGTCCTGCCCGGCACGGACGCAGGGGACCGTCAGGACAGGGGCGCTCAGCCGCCGGGAGCCGCTCACTGCCACGGCACAGCGGCCGACCCCGCACCGCGACGAAAGGCCGCCCCGTGACCGCACCGCCCACCGCCGTCGACGACGCCGCCGTCACCCGCGTCGAGGTCTTCCTCGTCGCCACCGTCGCGACCGTGCTCGTCACCCGCGGCTACCTCGCCGCGACCGGCTATCCGCAGATCGGCGGCGGCACCTTGCACATCGCGCACGTGCTGTGGGGCGGGCTGCTCATGGCCGTCGCCCTCGTCGGCGTCCTGATCCGGCACGGCAGCCGGGTGCGGATGCGCGCCGCGCTGCTCGGCGGGATCGGCTTCGGGTTGTTCCTCGACGAGGTCGGCAAGTTCCTCACCACCGACGTCGACTACTTCTTCCGGCCCGCCGTGGCCGTGATGTACGTGGTGCTCGTCGCGTTCTATCTCGGTGCCCGCGTAGCGCTGGCGCAGCGCGGCCCGACCGACCGGCAGCGCCTCGCCGTCGGTCTCGAGGCGCTGACCGATCTCGTGCTCGGCCGGCTCGACGAGCTCGCGCGCCGCCGCGCGCTGGACGTCCTGGCGGGGGTCCGGGACCCGGCGCAGCGCGAACTGGCCGGCTCGATACGGGCCGGGCTGGCCGCCCCGGTCGCGGCGAGGACCGGATTCGACGGGCGCATTGCCGTGGCCCGGGACCGGATCGAGCACCGGGTCACGGCCTGGGCGGCGACCGCCGCGGCCCGCCGGCTCGTGCTCGGGGTGTTCGCCGTGCACGCCGTCCACACCCTCGTCGGACTGGTGATCGTGCTGGCCGGGTCGGGGTGGGCGGCCGAGGACGCCGGCATCTCGGAGATCGGCGCCGAACTCTCCGGTGCCGTGAGTGCCGTGCTGATCGTGGCCGGGCTGTGGCAGTTCGCGCGGCGCCGCGATCTGCCCGCGCTGCGGCTGCTGTACGCCTCCGTCGTGGTGAACCTCCTCGTCACCCAGGTGTTCCTGTTCGACCTGCGCCAGTTCGGCGCGCTGGCCGGGTTCGCGGTGTCGCTGCTGCTGCTGATCGTGGTGCGGGTGGCGATCCGGACGGAGAAGGCCGTCGTCGTGCCGGGGGACGTTCCGGACGGGGTGTCCGCGGCCGTGCGTCAGGCGTGATGGCCCGCCCGGACCGCGGCCGCCACCGCCCCGAGCCGGGCGGCGCGTACGGCCGCCCACAGCGGGCGCAGCGCCTGCTCTCGCGTGGCCTGCCCGGTGGCCGAGGCCGCGTCCGGTTCCGCGCCGCGGCCGGCGACGGTGAGGATCGCCGCGACCTGGTCGGCCGAGTCGAGGATGCGGGCGGCGCGCTCGGGCATCGAGTCCGGATAGCGGTGCCGCGCATGTTCGGCGATCTCGGCCGCGATCTGCTCCCGGGGGTCGGCGGCGCGGCCGCCGGCGCTCACGGTCAGCACCCGGCCCACCCTCGTCGCGGCGTCCCGCACCGCCTCGCGCATGGCGAACTCGGCCTCCCCGAGGCCGGGCTCGGCGGGCGGTTCGGGCACCGCCGGGACCGCGAACAGGGTCCAGCGCAGCACGTCCGGGCCCTCCACCGAGGGGACGAAGCCGAGACCGGGTGTGCCGGGTGCGCCCGCGAGCACGGCCTCGCCGGCCGCGACCGCGGCGCGGGCCAGCGCGGTGCCCGGGGGCAGGCCGCGGACGTCGCCGGGCGCGGGCAGCACCAGCCGGATCCCGTCCGCGCCGGCCGGGTCGGCCCGGCGCAGCGCGGTGAGCAGCACGGCGGCGCCGTCGACGGGGGAGTGTTCGGGCACGCCGGAGAGGTCGCCGGCGGGCTCGTCGTGGGAGACCACCAGATGCATCGGCGCCCAGGCGTGCAGGGCGTCGAGGACGTCGTCCGGCGCGGCGTGCCCGGCCAGCCAGGAACCGGCCCACACCGTCAGGGTCTGACCGGGGGAACTCACGGTTTCCGAGCATAGGCGCCGTACCGACGGCGGAGCATAGGCGCCGTCCCGACGGCGGAGCATAGGCGCCGTCCCGACGGCGGAGCATAGGCACCGTCCCGACGGCGGGGCCACGACCGGTCGGCGTGCCCTCCCGCCGCGGCGGCCACGGCGGCCCTAACGTTGCGCAGGTGAGTCCCGACATGTACGGCGGCGACATCTTCGCCGGCCATCCGCGCGCCCGTAGACCCGCAGTTCCCGAGGTGGCTGCCGAGAAGGACCTGGTGGTCGAGGACGCCGCGTCCGGGTGGTGTGGCGCGGTCGTCGGCTTCGAACGCACCTACGACGGCGACTTCGTCCGGCTCGAGGACGCCGCGCGGCGCACCCGGCTGTTCGCGCTGCGTCCGGCGGCGTTCCTCCTCGACGGCCGGCCGGTGACCCTGGTGCGGCCCACGGCGCGCCCCGCGACGGCCGGCCCCGCCCGGTCCGCGTCCGGGTCGACGAAGGTCGCCGGGCTGCGGGCGCGGGTCGCGCGCGGCAGCCGGATCTGGGTGGAGGGGGTGCACGACGCCGCCCTGGTCGAACGGGTGTGGGGGCACGACCTGCGCGTCGAGGGTGTCGTGGTCGAACAGCTCGAGGGCCTCGACAACCTCGGGGAGCGGCTCGCCGGGTTCGCCCCCGGTCCCGGCCGCCGCGTGGGGGTGCTCGCCGACCACCTCGTCACCGGTTCCAAGGAGGAGCGGCTGACGGCGAATCTCGGGCCGCACGTGCTCGTCACCGGGCATCCGTTCGTCGACGTGTGGCAGGCGGTGCGGCCGAAGGCGCTGGGCATCGAGGCATGGCCGACGATTCCGCGTGGGCAGGACTGGAAGACCGGGGTGTGCCGGGCGCTGGGGTGGGGCAGCCCGCAGGACGGGTGGCGGCGCGTCTATTCGGCGGTGTCGAGCTTCCGCGATCTCGAGGCACCGCTGATCGGGGCGGTCGAGCAGCTCGTCGATTTCGTCACCGAGCCCGCCGAGGACTGACCGCACGAGGCCCTGGCCTGGGGTTCCACCCGGGATGTCCGATTTGTGGTTGGATGGCGTCGTGTCGGCATTGATATGGCTGATCGCCGGGCTGGTGCTCGCCGCCGCGGAGGCGTTGACGGGCGATTTCGTCCTGCTGATGCTCGGCGCCGCCGCCCTGGCTACCGCGGGGGTGTCCGCCGCGACGGACCTGCCGGTGTGGGCCGACGCGTTGGTGTTCGCGGTCTCGTCGCTCGTGCTGCTGGGCGGGGTGCGGCCGGTGCTGCGCCGCCGCTACGCGCTGCCACCGGCGAAGGCGACGAACGTGGACGCCCTGCCGGGCAAGCAGGCGCTGGTGCTCGAGGAGGTGGCTGCGCACTCCGGGCAGGTGAAGCTGGACGGGGAGGTGTGGACTGCGCGTCCGCTCGACGTCACCGAGGTGTACCCGCCCGGCACGACCGTGACCGTGATGCAGATCGACGGCGCGACGGCCGTCGTGTGGAAGGGGCCGTAGATGGAAGCGCTGATCGTGCTCGCCGTTGTCGTGGCGTTCGTCGCGCTGGTGGTCGTCAAATCGGTGGCGCTGGTGCCGCAGGCCGAGGCCGCGGTGATCGAGCGGCTGGGCCGGTACTACCGGACGGTGTCGGGTCAGCTGACGTTCCTGGTCCCGTTCGTGGACCGGATCCGCGCCAAGGTGGATCTGCGCGAGCGGGTGGTCTCGTTCCCGCCGCAGCCGGTGATCACCCAGGACAACCTCACCCTGAGCATCGACACGGTCGTGTACTTCCAGGTGACGAACCCGCAGGCGGCGGTGTACGAGATCAGCAACTACATCGCGGCGGTGGAGCAGTTGACGGTGACCACGCTGCGCAACGTCGTCGGCGGCATGACCCTGGAGGAGACGCTCACCTCCCGGGACTCGATCAACGGCCAGCTGCGCGGGGTACTCGACGAGGCGACCGGCCGCTGGGGTCTGCGGGTGGCCCGGGTCGAGCTCAAGAGCATCGATCCGCCTCCGTCGATCCAGGAGTCGATGGAGAAGCAGATGAAGGCGGACCGGGAGAAGCGGGCGATGATCCTCACCGCGGAGGGGCACCGGGAGTCGGCGATCAAGACCGCCGAGGGTGACAAGCAGTCCCGGATCCTGTCGGCCGAAGGCGCCAAGCAGGCGGCCATCCTCGAGGCGGAGGCCGACCGCCAGTCGCGGATCCTGCGCGCTCAGGGTGACCGCGCCGCGAAGTACCTCGAGGCGCAGGGCCAGGCGAAGGCCATCGAGAAGGTGTTCGCGGCGATCAAGTCCGGCCGGCCCACCCCGGAGCTGCTCGCCTACCAGTACCTGCAGACGCTGCCGCAGATGGCGCAGGGCGACGCGAACAAGGTGTGGATGGTGCCGAGCGATTTCGGGGACGCCCTCAAGGGCTTCGCCCGGCATCTCGGTGCGCCGGGCGAGGACGGGGTGTTCCGCTTCGAGCCGAGCCCGGTCGACGAGCGGCTCCCGCGACCGGAGGAGGACACCGACGAGGTGGCCGACTGGTTCTCCACTGCGCGGGATCCGGAGGTCGCGCAGGCCGTCGCCGCCGCCGAGGCCGTCGCCCGCAAACCGGTCGATCCGGCGGTGCGCAACCCGACCGGCGCCGAGCGCCGGGGCGGTGAGCCCTCGTCGGCGGCGTTGCCGCCGTCGGAGCCGATCACGGGCGGATGGGTGCAGCCGCAGCCCGGGCAAAGGCACGGCGAACCCCAGTGACCGGAACCCGGGGATCCGGGCCTCGGGACCCGGACCCGGGGACCGCAGGGACGCTCAGGTGAGCAGGCCCCGTCCCACCCCGCACACCGCGACCGCCCACAGCACGCTGGTGAAGGTGCCGATGATGAACTGCTCCGAGGCCTGGGGTTCGCGCAGTTCGGGATAGCGCGCGAGGCCCTTGACGGCGAGCACGACGGCGATGCCCTCCGGCCATCCGGACAGGATCGCGGCGGCGACCGCCGCTCGCTCCAGCAGGCCGATCACCCGTCCGCCGCGCAGCGGTCCGGGCGGCGGTTCGGGTCCGGCCGGTGACGACGGGACCGGCCCCGCATCGGGTTGCCGACGGGCGATGCGGAACGAGGCCAGCACGGCGGGGGCGCCGCCGGTGACCGCCGCCGCGCTCGTGAGCACCAGGGTCGCGCCCAAGGCGACGCCACGGACCGCGGGGGTGGCGGTGGCGGCGAGCGCGGCACCGGCGAGTGCCGTCACGGCGAGTCCGGCGACGAGCCACACGGGTGTGCCGCGGCGCAGGCCCAGGGCCGGGGCCAGCGCGGCGACGGCGAGCAGAACCAGGGTGACGACGGTCAACGATCGGCCCTTTCCAGGAGACGGCGGGCGAGGGCGCGGCCGGCCGGTTCGGCCTGCCATCCGGCGGCGGCCAGACGCTGCGACACCGCCTGGGTGCTGATGCCGAGCCGCGCGGCGGCCTCGGCCTGGGTGAGCCCGCGGCGGACGAGTTCGACGGCCTCGTGTCCGGCATCGGACCGGCGGGTCACCAGCAGCGCCGTCAGGGTGAGGGCGGCGTCGGCGTCGGCGGCCGCGGCGGCGTCCGGTCCCTCCACCGCGACCCGGGCGGGCGCGTTCTTGGCGCGGTCGACGGCGCGGCGGGCATGTTCGAAGGCCGGTCCGCGGCCGGCGCGGGTCTGTGCCGGCAGGGGCTGTTCGACCGGGCCGACACCGATGCCGACGCTCCAGTGGCCGCGGCGGACGAGGTCGAGGGTGAGATCGACGACGACGGCCGGGTCGGCGGTGACGGCCTGCACCTCGTCGCCGGCGGTGCGTTCGAAGGGGCGGAGCAGCTCGGCGCCGCGCAGCTCGGTGAGCAGGTCCGCGACCCGGTCGACGTCCCGGCGGCTGCCGCGCTGGTCGACGGTCAATACGAACATTCATCAAGGATGGAGCCTTGAATGATAAAAATCAAGCTTCAGGACTTGATGACGCGGTGGCGGTGGCGGTGGCGGTGGTGGGGCGGGGCGCCGGGAGGCGGGACTCGAGCCACAGGCCCGAGGCGCCGACGGCGATGCACACCGCCGAGATCCCCAGGAGCGCGGGGTGGGTGCGTCCCGTCAGGGCGTCGCCGAGCAGGACCACCCCTATCGTGCCCGGCAGAATGCCGGCCGCGGTGGCCAGCGTGTACGGGGCCACCCGCACCGACGAGATCCCACAGCAGTAGTTGACCACCGCGAACGGCAGGGGCGCGATCAGCCGCAGCGACCCCACCGCCAGCCAGCCTCGCCGCGCCAGTCGCTCGTCGACCGCCTGGACCGTGGGGTGACTCAGATGCGTCTCGACCACCCCGCGGCCGATCGCACGCACCAGCAGCAGTGCCAGCACGGCGCTGACGGTCGTGGCGGCGACGGTCACCGCGATACCCGTGACCGACCCGAACAGCACCCCGGCGCTGAGGGTGAAGACGGTGCGTGGGAACGGAGCCACCGTCACCACGGCGTGGATCAGGAAGAACAGCAGCGGAAGCAGGGGCCCGGCCGCCTCGGCCCAGGCGCGTACCTCGGCGACGGACGGGTGGGGCAGGAGCAGGGCGACGAGCGCGAGGACGGCCAGCACGGCCGCCGCGGCGAGAATCCGCCGGTCCCGCAGCATTCTCGTCACGAACGGTCACGATACCGGGCTCCCGGGCTTCTCGCGCCGGGGTGCGCGGCCGCCGGCGGCCGGGGCGGGGTCCTTCGAGCCGACGCCTCGGCGCCCGGTAGATTCCTTAGGCGACGACATTATCGATCGCTAGGGAAATTGTGGTGATCCCCACAATAGGGGCGGCGTGTATGCGGCTAGCATCACAACGGAATCAGTTTAAGGTTTCCACGGCCGTGTTCGGCGAGCCCGCCCGCTGCGTACGAGAGGACCTCACGTGTCATTAGCTTCAGAAGCCGAGGATGCCGCGCGCGCCTACGCGCAGTGGCAGGAGGCGGTGGCGGGGGTGCTGGCCAAGTCCCGCCGCGTCGACCCCGCGGAGCTCGGACCGGAGCCGCAGCGACTGCTCGAGACCACCACCTACGACGACGTCGCCGTCGCCCCCCTCTACGGGGTGCGCGACGAACGTCCCGAGGCGCCGCTGCCCGGCTCCTTCCCGTTCGTCCGCGGCGGTTCCGCAGCCCGGGACGTCAACACCGGATGGCTCGTCAGCGCCCGCTTCGGCGACACACCGGGGGAGGTGAACGAACGCATCCTCGACGCCCTCGAGAACGGCGTCAGCGCCCTGTGGCTGCACGTCGGCGCGGACGGCATCGCGATCGCCGACCTGCCCGCCGCGCTCGACAAGGTCCTGCTCGACCTCGCGCCGCTCACCCTCGACGCCGGCGCCGACACCGCCGCGGCCGCCGGCGCCCTCTACGCGCTGCTCGATGCGCGCAGCGACGTCGCCGAGCGCGCCGCCGTGCGGCTGCACCTCGGTGCCGCCCCGCTGACCAGCGCCTTCTCGGGTCGCGCCGACGTCACCGTCGCCCAGGCCGTCGAGCTCGCCCACGCCGCCGCGGGGCGCGCCGAGACCGTGCGGGCCCTCACCGTCGACGGCACCGCATTCCACAATGCCGGGGCCGCCGACGCCGAGGAACTCGGTGCCGCCGTCGCCGCCGGACTCGAGTACCTGCGCGAGCTGACCGGCAGTCGCCAGTCCGCCGCCCGGGCGCTCGGCCAGATCGAGTTCCGGTTCGCCGCCACGGACGACCAGTTCCAGACCATCGCCAAGTTCCGCGCCGGCCGGCAACTGTGGGCCCGCATCGCACAGGTGGTGGGTGCGGCCGACGCCGGTCACGCCCCCCAGCACGCCGTCACCTCGGCCGCGATGATGACCCAGCGCGACCCCTGGGTGAACATGCTGCGCACCACCCTCGCCGCGTTCGGCGCCGGCATCGGCGGTGCGGACGCGGTCACCGTGCTCCCGTTCGACGTGGCCCTGCCCGCCGGTGCGCTCGGGGTGTCGGAGGCCTTCTCCGCGCGCATCGCCCGCAACACCCAGCTGCTGCTGCTCGAGGAGTCCAACCTCGGCCGCGTCCTCGACCCGGCCGCCGGGTCCTGGTACGTCGAGGACCTGACGGCGCAGATCGCGGCCAAGGCGTGGGAGTTCTTCCAGCAGATCGAGGCGGCCGGCGGCTACCGTGCCGCCCTCGACGCCGGCCTGATCGCCGAGCGGATCGCCGCCACCCGCGCCCGCCGCGAATCCGACATCGCCCACCGCCGGACCGCGGTGACCGGCGTCAACGAGTTCCCGAATCTGGCCGAGGCGCCGCTGCCCGCGGAGACCGCCGACGCCGGCGCCACCGTCGCCCGGTACGCCGCCGCCTTCGAGGCGCTGCGCGACCGCTCCGACGTCCACCTCGCCGCGCACGGCACCCGGCCCCGGGTGCTGCTCGCCCCGCTGGGACCGATCGCCGAGCACAACATCCGCACGACGTTCGCCGCGAACCTGCTCGCCTCCGGCGGCATCGAGACGGTCAACCCCGGCCCGCTGTCCGTCGACGACGACAGCATCGCCGCCGCCGTCCGCGACGCCGACGTCACCGTCGCCGTGGTGTGCGGCACCGACAAGCGCTACGGCGAACAGGCCGGCGCGGCGGTCACCGCCCTCCGCGACGCCGGCATCGGCACCGTCCTGCTCGCCGGGCCGGAGAAGGCCGTGAGCGAGACCGGCGGCGCCGCGCGCCCGGACGGGTTCCTCACCGCCAAGATCGACGCGATCGCCGCGCTGACCGACCTGCTGAACACCCTGGGAGCGTAAGTGAGCATCGAACACAAGATCGGCAGTTTCGCCGACGTCCCGCTGACGGATCCGGCGGCGCCGGGCCCCGCCGCCCCCACCGAGGAGCAGGCCGCGGCGCTCGTCGACTCGGTCGCCGCCGCCAACAACTACACGACCGAGCAGGTGGTGTGGTCCACGCCCGAGGGCATCGACGTCAAGCCCGTCTACACCAAGGCCGACCGCGACCGGATCGTCGCCGAGGGCTACCCGCTGGGCAGCTACCCGGGCGTCGAGCCGTTCGTCCGCGGCCCGTACCCGACGATGTACGTCAACCAGCCGTGGACCATCCGCCAGTACGCCGGGTTCTCCACCGCCGCCGAGTCCAACGCCTTCTACCGCCGCAACCTCGCGGCCGGGCAGAAGGGCCTGTCGGTGGCGTTCGACCTCGCCACCCACCGCGGCTACGACTCGGACCATCCCCGCGTGCAGGGCGACGTCGGCATGGCCGGCGTCGCGATCGACTCGATCCTCGACATGCGGCAGCTGTTCGACGGCATCGACCTGTCGCAGGTGTCGGTGTCGATGACCATGAACGGCGCGGTGCTGCCGATCCTGGCGCTGTACGTCGTCGCCGCCGAGGAGCAGGGCGTCAAGCCCGAGCAGCTGGCCGGGACCATTCAGAACGACATTCTGAAGGAGTTCATGGTCCGCAACACCTACATCTATCCGCCCAAGCCGTCGATGCGGATCATCTCCGACATCTTCGCCTACACCAGCGCGAACATGCCGCGCTTCAACTCCATCTCGATCTCCGGCTACCACATCCAGGAGGCCGGTGCGACCGCCGACCTCGAGCTGGCCTACACCCTCGCCGACGGCGTCGAGTACATCCGCGCCGGCCTCGACGCGGGCATGGAGATCGACAAGTTCGCCCCGCGCCTGTCCTTCTTCTGGGCCATCGGGATGAACTTCTACATGGAGATCGCCAAGATGCGCGCCGGCCGCCTGCTGTGGGCCGAGCTCGTCGAGAAGTTCCACCCCAAGTCGGCCAAGTCCAAGTCGCTGCGCACCCACTCGCAGACCTCCGGCTGGTCGCTCACCGCGCAGGACGTGTTCAACAACGTCGCCCGCACCTGCATCGAGGCCATGGCCGCGACCCAGGGCCACACCCAGTCGCTGCACACCAACGCCCTCGACGAGGCGCTCGCGCTGCCGACCGACTTCTCCGCCCGCATCGCCCGCAACACCCAGCTGCTGCTGCAGCAGGAGTCGGGCACCACCCGGCCCATCGACCCGTGGGGCGGCTCGTACTACCTCGAATGGCTCACCCACGAGCTCGCCAACCGCGCGCGCAAGCACATCGCGGAGGTCGAGGAGGCCGGCGGCATGGCACAGGCCATCTCCGAGGGCATCCCGAAGCTGCGCATCGAGGAGGCCGCGGCCCGCACCCAGGCCCGCATCGACTCCGGCCGCCAGCCGGTGATCGGCGTCAACAAGTACCAGGTCGCCGAGGACCACGAGATCGAGGTCCTCAAGGTCGAGAACTCCCGCGTGCGGGCCGAGCAGCTCGCCAAGCTCGAGCAGCTGCGTGCCGATCGCGACCCCGAGGCCGTGCAGGCCGCGCTGGACGCCCTGACCCGCGCCGCCGGCGCGACCGACGCCGGGCCGGACACGAACCTGCTGGCCCTGGCCATCGACGCGGCCCGCGCCAAGGCCACCGTCGGCGAGATCTCCGACGCCCTCGAGAAGGTCTACGGCCGCCACCAGGCCGAGATCCGCACCATCAGCGGGGTCTACCGGGACGAGGCCGGAAAGGCGGTCAACATCAGCACGGCAACCGAACTCGTCGAGAAGTTCGCCGAGGAGGAGGGCCGCCGGCCGCGCATCCTCGTCGCGAAGATGGGCCAGGACGGGCACGACCGTGGGCAGAAGGTGATCGCCACCGCCTTCGCCGACCTCGGCTTCGACGTCGACGTGGGACCGCTGTTCCAGACCCCCGAGGAGGTCGCCAACCAGGCGGCCGACAACGACGTGCACGTCATCGGCGTGTCGTCGTTGGCCGCGGGACACCTGACCCTGGTGCCCGCGCTGCGGGAGGCCCTCGCGGAGGTGGGCCGCCCGGACATCATGATCGTCGTCGGCGGGGTCATCCCGCCCGGCGACTTCGACGAGCTGTACCAGGCCGGTGCCGCCGCGATCTTCCCGCCGGGCACCGTCATCGCGGACGCCGCGGTGGGGCTGCTGCACAAGCTCGCCGACCAGCTCGGCCACGACCTGGGGGCCTGACCCGCAATGGGCAGCACCCCGGTCGACAGTCACACCCGCCGGCCCGCGGTCGACGTCGACGCCCTCGCCGAGGACGTCCTCGCCAACCGGCGGGCCGGGCTGGCGAAGGCGATCACCCTCGTCGAGTCCACCCGGGACGACCATCGGGAACAGGCGCAGCAGCTGCTGCTGCGCCTGCTCCCGAAGGCCGGCGGCGCGATGCGCGTCGGCATCACCGGCGTTCCCGGCGTCGGCAAGTCCACCTTCATCGATGCGCTGGGCATGTACCTGCTCGGCAAGGGGCACCGGGTGGCGGTGCTCGCGGTGGATCCGTCGTCGACCCGCACCGGCGGCTCCATCCTCGGTGACAAGACCCGTATGGCGCGGCTGTCGGTGCAGCGCGACGCCTACATCCGGCCGTCCCCGACGGCCGGCACCCTCGGGGGCGTGGCCAAGGCCACCCGCGAGACGATGGTGCTGCTCGAGGCCGCCGGGTTCGATGTGATCCTCGTCGAGACCGTCGGGGTCGGGCAGTCCGAGGTGACCGTCGCGAACATGGTGGACTGCTTCACCTTCCTGACCCTCGCCCGCACCGGTGACCAGCTGCAGGGCATCAAGAAGGGCGTGCTCGAACTCGCCGACCTGGTCGCGGTGAACAAGGCCGACGGCCCGTTCGAACGCGACGCGCGGGTCGCGGCGCGGGAGCTGGCCGGGGCCCTGCGGCTCGTGCATCCGCACGACGCGGTGTGGAAGCCGCCGGTGATCACCATGAGCGGCCTCGAGGGCGCCGGCCTGGACACGTTCTGGGACAAAGTCCTCGAGCACCGCCGGGTCCTCACCGAGGCGGGCCTGTTCGAGGAGAACCGGCGCCGCCAGCTGGTGGACTGGACCTGGACGATGGTGCACGACCAGCTGCTGCGCCGGCTCGAGACCAACCCCCGGGTGCGTGCGCTCCGTGGCGACGTCGAACGCGCCGTGCGCGACGGCTCGCTCACCGCAGCGTTGGCCGCCCAGCAGATCCTCGACGCGTTCGACGCCGCACCCTAGCCACCGAGGCCCTGGACCACCCAGGCCGCCGGATCGCCACCCCAGGCGCGGGCCGGGAACGGATAGTCCGGGTACTCGGCGAGCGCGGGCCGGGCCGTGGTCACCGCCGCGTGCGTGGCCACGGTCCGCGGCCCGGGACGTGCCGGTACCGGCGGCGGGTGCGGGTCCCGGCCGGGTGCCTGCAGCAGCCACGCCGCGGTGCGGGCCAGCGCGACCGCCACGTCGCGGCCCCGCCCGTCCCGGTGCCGCGCGGCCAGCGCATCGAGCACCGCGGCCGCCAGCAGGTAACCGCTCGCGTGGTCGAGCGCCTGCACCGGCAGCGCGCCGGGCGCGTCGCAGTCGCCCTCGGCCACCGCGATCCCGGACGCGGCCTGCACGATCGAGTCGAAGCCGCGGCGGTCCGCCCACGGCCCGGACCATCCCCACGCGCACACCCGGCCGTGCACGAGACCGGGCCGGATCGTGCCGGGCGCCCCGATCAGCGCGTCCAGCGCCCCGGGCCGGTAGCCGGTGAGCAGCACGTCGGCGTCGGCGAGCAGGCGGCGCCACGTCTCCCGGCCGGGACGAGCGTGCAGGTCCAGCAGCGCCGTGCGCTTGCCCTGCCCGTTCTCGGCGTGCTGCCAGGGGATCTCGGCGAGAGCGGGCGGATCGATGCGCAGCACCTCCGCTCCCAGCAGGCCCAGCGCGCGGGCCGCGACAGGCCCGGCGATCACCCGGGTCAGGTCCAGCACCCGGAGCCCGGCCAGGGGCCGCGCCGGGTCGTCGCCCGCGACGGTCCGGTCGGCGGTGTCGTCCCGCGCGAGAATCCGTACCAGCGGGCCCGCCGCCGCGGCCCGGCCCTGCGGGCTCGTGGCCCACTCGTGTTCGGTGCGCACCCGCACCGCGATCGCGTCGTGCCCGGCGGCTGCGTCCTCGACCGCCGCCGCCGGCAGCTGCCGCAGCCGGGCGGCGCAGCCGGCCCGGTCGGTGTCGTCGGGCAGTTCGAGGGCGCGGAGCAGGCGCGCCCGGTGATGCGGATAGTTCGCGTGGGTGCGCACCCACCCGTCGGCGGCGGGGAAGAACCCGGACAGCGCCGCGAACCCCGGCACGGGCCGGCCGGCCATGCGCAGCATCCGGTCCCCGGCGAACGACGCGGCGATCCGCTCCGGGTCGAGCCGCGCCCCCTGCGGAGCGAGTCCCTGGGTGCGGCGGTAGCGGTCGGCGGCCGCCGCGAATGCCGCCACCGCGCCCGTGGCGAGGTCGGCCACCGGCAGCCGGGCGGGGAGGAACCGCCCGGCCGGGGCGCAGTGGATGCCGGGCGCCGGCTCCACCGGGACATCGAGGCCGGCGGCGGCGAGAGCGGCACCGTAGGTGTCGAGCAGGGCGAGGGGGCGCATCGTGCGCCGAGCCTAGAACGGTGCTCGGCCGTCCGCGGCCGGTTCCCGCAGTTCGGGGCGGGCCGGCTCGAGGCGCTCGAGGGCACCGGCGGATTCGGCCCGGGTGAGCCGGGAGCGGCGCCACGAGACCGTGAGCAGCGCGATCCAGCCGGCCACGATCAGCAGGTACAGCAGCGTGGTGGCCGTGGCGGAGATCTCGAACGAGGTGAACAGCTTCTGCGCGTTGGTCAGCACGATGACGCCGCCGACCGCGGTGCCGAGCAGGGTGGCCGGTACCCGGCTGACCAGCCACGCCGCAATCGGGGCGGCGATGGCCCCGCCGAGGGCGAGACCGGCCACGACGAGCAGGTTGCCGAGCGATTCCCGGCCGAGACCGATGAGGAAGCCGATGCTCGCGGCGAGTGCGACGAGGAACTCGGAGGCGCTGACCGAGCCGATCACGGTCCGGGGGGCCGTCTTGCCGCGGGAGAGCAGGGTGCTGGTCGTGATCGGCCCCCATCCGCCGCCGCCGCTGGCGTCGATGAACCCGCCGAACAAGCCGAGGGGGGACAGGAACTTCGCCGAGTGCGGCGAGGTGCGGGCGTGCGCGACGGCGGGTGGCCGGACCGAGAACCGCAGCGCCACATAGACACCGATGGCGAGCAGGATCGTCGACGTCACCGGGATCGCGGCCTCGGTGGACAGGCTCGAGAGCACCGTGGCGCCGAGGAAGGCGCCGAACGCGCCGGGCACGCCCAGCTTCGCGACCACCCCCCAGTCCACGTTCCGGAACCGCCAGTGCGAGGCACCGGAGACGAGGGTGGTGCCGACCTCGGCGAGGTGCACGGCGGCGCTGGCATGCGCGGGACCGATGCCGCTGAAGATCAACAAGGTGGTGGCCGTGACCCCGAAGGCCATGCCGAGGGCCCCGTCGACGAGCTGCGCACCGATACCGACGAGCGTGAACACCAGAAGAGCGAACATGCAGAAGACTCCGACCACGAAGGAGCGAACCGGGGAGGGGAGAGGCGGCGCACGCCGCTCAGCAACACTCCTGGTCGAAGCACGCGCCCCGTCGGGTGGGCCAGAACGCCATCAACGCGAGCAGGGTGGCCGGAGCCGCCGCGATGCTCGTCGTCTGCACGTTCGTGTCCCTTCACCGGTCTGCCGTTCGCCGCTCATGCGACGATCCGTCCGAGCATAGCCGGTCGCGCGCGGTGGCGCCGTCATCGGGCGGCGTGTCGCCGATTCCCGCGACGGCGCCGCCGCGGTCACGGCAGGCGCCGGGCCGTGATCTCGAATCCGGCGCCGCGCAACCGGTCGGTCAGCACGTCCCCGAAGGCGGCCGCGGGGGTGAGCACCCCGCCCCCGGCGTGGAGGCGGTCGCCGCCGAGGACCAGCGACAGTGCCGACTCGCCGAGCATCACCGCGGTCGCCTTGTAGCCGGGGTCGCCCTGGGCGGCGACGCGGGCGCTGTAGCGGGCACCGGTGCTCGTCGTGGTGTAGAGGTCGATGGTGAAGAAGCCGCGCTCGCGGGCCGACTCGGACGGGCCCTGTCCCGGCGCGGGCAGCAGCTTGTCGAGCACGAACCGGGTCGGGGGGAACGCCAGTCCCGCCACCAACGCGCCGAAGCCCGCGGCGACACCGGTCGCCACGAGCGGCGACAGCCGCGACGAACCGACACTCATCGTCTCCCGGTAGCGGAAGCGCGGCCCGTACGCCCAGCCGGTGAGCGCGTTGCTGCGGCGCACCACCCGCGTGTTGTAGGGGCCCATGAAGAACGGCGCGAGCCGGCCGGACAGTTCGGGCGCGACGGACCCGCCGTCGACGGTCGCCAGGTCGTTCTGGCGCCCGAGGTCGGGTTCGCGGGACCGGTCCGGCGACAGCGAGTAGGGGGCGAGGGCGACCTTGCGGGCCGCGCCGTCCCGGCGTACCGCGTCCACCTGGGTGCGCATCGAGTCGATCGTGCCGCCGCTGACGCCGCCGCGCATGGCCCGCACCACCAGCGTCGTGTCGGTCAGATCCCCGGCGTCGTCCGCCTGCACGGCCCGGTGCAGTGCGTGCACGCCGAGATCGGAGGGAATGGAGTCGAATCCGCAGGAGTGCACGATGCGGGCGCCGGTGCGCCGGGCCACGTCGTCGAACCGGTCGATGCTCTCGCGGTGGAACAGCACCTCGCCGGTGAGGTCGACGTAGTCGGTGCCCGCCTCGGCGCAGGCCTGGACCAGCGGCAGCCCGTACTTGGCGTAGGGGCCGACCGTGGTGACCACCACGCGGGTGCGGGCGGCGAGCGCGGCGAGCGACTGCGGGTCGCCGGCGTCCGCCTCGAGTACCGGCCAGGCCTGCGCGGCGGGCCCGAGCTCGGTGCGGATGCGTTCGAGACGGGCGCGGGAGCGGCCGGCCAGGGCGATGCGCACCCCGCCAGGGGAGTGTTCGGCGAGGTAGGCGGCGGTGATCCGGCCGACGAAGCCGGTGGCGCCGTAGACGACGATGTCGAGATCGCGGGAGGCAGTCATGCGCCACACCCTACTGCCGGGTAAGTCAGGATGCGACGCGGGTCACACGGCGGCGCCGGAGCCACCACCCGAACCAGGACACAACGATGGTCACCGCGACGGCGGCCCGCACGAGTCCCACCGCCGAGTCGGGGTAGATCACCCCGGTCAGGTAGTGGTCGATGAACCCGCTCGGCGGCAGACCCTCCATCCCGGCGCGGCGGCGCGCCCAGTTCTCCAGATCGGTGAGCGGGCAGTCGAATCCGGCGAGGACGGTGGCGAACCCCCACACCACCGCCACCACGTGCAGCGCCAGCGTGCGGGGCCACCGCCACGCCAGGAAACCACCGAACGTCACATACAGCAGGAAGGCCAGGTGCACGGCCACGGTGACGTCGGCCAACAGCCGGTACGCCATACCGCCAGCCTATCCGGATCGGGCGGGGCAGCGGCCGTTCCGGACGACTACTCGTCCGCGTCGGTGCCCTTGACGACCAGGACGGGCACGGGCGCCTCGAGCAGCAACCGCTGCAGGCGCCGTTCCAGCAGGAACTTGCCGAGTGCATTGCGGTCGCGGCTGCCCACCACGAGACGTTCCGCGCCGGAGCGCTCGACCAGGTCGACCAGCGCGGCGACCGGGTCCCCGTCGTGCACCGCCGTCCGCAGTTCCCACCCGTCGGTACCCAGGGTGGCGGTGACGTCCGCGCGGACCGAGTCGAGTTCGCGCTGCCCGGACGCGCCGTCGTCGTCGACCGCGACGAGCACGAGGGTCGTGCCGTCGCCGTGGGCCGCCTCGCGGGCGGCCGCGGTGAGTGCGGCGTGTCCTTCCGGGGTGTCGGCGTGGACTACGGCAACGGGCATGGGGTCCTCCGGAGGCGGTGACGGCGTGTGCCCTCCAGTATCCCCGCCCCGGGACGCCCCGGTCGCTCCCGGCGGTGTGGAACTGGTCTCCACCTGCGCGGACGTGTCGGATGGATCTCACCCGGCCTGCCGGACGCGGTCACCACGGAGCCGGGCGGTAGTCCTTGAGGAAGCAGCCGTACAGGTCCACCCCCGCCTCGCCCTGCACGATCGGGTCGTACACGCGGGCCGCGCCGTCGACGAGGTCGAGCGGGGCGTGGAACCCCTCCTCGGCCAGGCGCAGCTTGGTGTGGTGGGGCCGTTCGTCGGTGATCCAGCCGGTGTCGACGGCGGTCATGAGGATCCCGTCGGCGCGCAGGTCCTCGGCGCTGGTGCGGGTGAGCATGTTCAGCGCGGCCTTGGCCATGTTGGTGTGCGGATGCCCGGCCCCCTTGTACCGGCGCCCGGCGAACTGCCCCTCCATCGCCGAGACGTTCACCACGTACGTGCGGCGGGCGGGGGAGGACGCCAGCGCCGGCCGTAGCCGGTTGACCAGGATGAACGGCGCCACGGAGTTGCACAGCTGCACCTCGAGCAGTTCCAGCGGCTCGACCTCGCCGACGGTCTGCACCCAGCTGTTGGTGTGCACCAGATCGGGCAGCAGCCCCCCGGCGTCGACCGCGACACCGGCGGCGATCCGGTCGGGCGTGGCCGACCCGGCCACCAGCGCGAGCGAGGTGAGCGACTCGGCGGTCAGTTGCGACGGCAGCGACCCGGCCAGCGCGGCCGGGTGCGCGTCCGAGGGTTTGCCGAAGGTGAGCACCTCCGGCCGCGGGCCGGCCGGCAGGGGCCCGGACTCGGCCTCGGCGAGGGCGGAGTACGCGCCGGGGGAGCGGCGCACGGTCTGGGCGGCGTTGTTGACGAGGATGTCGAGCGGACCCTGCGCGGCCACGTCGTCGGCCAGGGCCACGACCTGGGCGGGGTCGCGCAGGTCGATGCCGACGATCCGCAGGCGGTGCAGCCAGTCGGCGCTGTCCTCCATGGCGGCGAAGCGGCGGATCGCGTCGTTCGGGAAACGGGTCGTGATCGTCAGGTGGGCACCGTCGCGCAGCAGCCGCAACGCGATGTACATGCCGATCTTGGCGCGGCCGCCGGTGAGCAGCGCACGCCGCCCCGTCAGATCGGTACGGGCGTCCCGCTTCGCGTGGTTCTCCGCGGCGCAGCGCGGGCACAGCTGGTGGTAGAACGCATCGACGCGGGTGTACTTGTCCTTGCACACGTAGCAGGCTCGCGGCCGGATCAGCGTGCCCGCGCTCGCACCCGGCGCGTTCGAGCTCAACGCGATCCCGGCGGTCTCGTCGTCGATGCGGGTGGGCGAGCCGGTCGCCGTCGTCGCGAGCACCTGCCGGTCCGCGGCGACCTTGGCCCGGCGGGCCTCGTTGCGGCGCGCCCGCTTGAGCTTCTTGAACATGTGCCCCACGGCGCGCTGCACCGTCACCGAATCCGGGTGGTCGGCGTCGAGCTCACCCACGAGGGACAGGACGCGGAGGCAGGTGGCGAGGTCGGCCGGGTCGATACCCGACGCGTCGGTGTGCGAAGTCATGGGCCTGTTCGTCGTGTGGGGCGGTACGGACCGATGGTATCGGGCGGGCGACGCCGGCCGACCTCGTGGGACCTGTGGCTCTGCCCGCGACGCCGCGAACCTGGCAGGCTCGGGGTGCAAGCAATCCTCGACCCAAGGAGACGACGATGACCGCACGGCGCCGCCGGAAGTTCCGCGACCTGACCCCGGCGCAGCAGACACTCGTGCTCACCCTCGCCGCTGTGCAGC
Organism: Rhodococcus indonesiensis; assembly: GCF_047782815.1. NCBI lineage: Bacteria > Bacillati > Actinomycetota > Actinomycetes > Mycobacteriales > Nocardiaceae > Rhodococcus > Rhodococcus indonesiensis. Next base: position 2,684,153 of record NZ_CP180630.1, read on the forward strand.
TCTCGCTCGCCGCGACGGCATGGGTCGATCTGGCGCGGCGCCCCGCGGATCGGGTCGCGGGCAGCAAGGCGAAATGGGCCGCGATCATCGCGGTGAACTGGATCGGCCCGATCACGTACTTCCGCCGCGGCCGGATCGGCTGAGCCACCCGCCGCGGGCGGCGAAGCGCCGCCCGTGGACGGCGAAGGCCCCGAACCTGCTCGGTTCGGGGCCTTCGGCGGCTGTCTCGACTCGGAGTGTCCGAGGGGGGACTTGAACCCCCACGTCCGTTAATAGGACACTAGCACCTCAAGCTAGCGCGTCTGCCATTCCGCCACTCGGACATGCTGATGCTCCCCGCTCCGCGGGTGCCGTTTCAGCGTAACCTACCCGGGCGCACCGTCCCAATCCGCTGGTCGACGGCTCGGCCGGCTCCGGGACGCGGCGACGATCCGGCGGCGCCCGGCGCGGCAACGGCGAAGGCCCCGAACCTGCTCGGTTCGGGGCCTTCGCCGTCTGTCTCAACTCAGAGTGTCCGAGGGGGGACTTGAACCCCCACGTCCGTTAATAGGACACTAGCACCTCAAGCTAGCGCGTCTGCCATTCCGCCACTCGGACCTGCTCCGCTCCCACGTCCGTGGGCGCTGTGAAAGAGTAACCCACCACGTCGCGGCGCCCAAATCGCCCCGCCCACCTGCGGGTTTGCCGGGATCGATGGTAGACAGGGGACCGTGTCCACAACATCGAATCCCGCCCAGCCGGCCGGCGGATCCCGCGCCGAGGCCGAAGTCGTCGACCTGGTGTCGCAGCTGATCCGCTTCGACACCTCCAACACCGGAGACCTGGCCACCACCCGCGGTGAACGGGACTGCGCGATGTGGGTGGCGGCACGGCTCGAGGAGGTCGGCTACACCACCGAGTACGTCGAATCCGGCGCTCCCGGCCGCGGCAACGTGTTCGCCCGCCTGCCGGGTGCCGACCCGTCCCGGGGTGCGCTTCTGCTGCACGGGCACCTCGACGTGGTGCCCGCCGAACCGGCGGACTGGAGCGTGCACCCGTTCTCCGGGGCCGTGGAGAACGGCTACGTGTGGGGGCGCGGCGCGGTCGACATGAAGGACATGGTCGGGATGATGCTGGCCGTCGCCCGCCGCTTCAAGGCCGAGAACATCGTGCCGCCCCGCGACCTGGTCTTCGCGTTCCTCGCCGACGAGGAGGCCGGCGGCACCTACGGCAGCCACTGGCTCGTGCGGCACCGCCCCGACCTGTTCGACGGCATCACCGAAGCCGTCGGCGAGGTCGGCGGGTTCTCCCTGACCGTGCCGCGCCGCGACGGCGGCGAACGCCGCCTCTACCTCGTCGAGACCGCCGAGAAGGGTCTCGGCTGGATGCGGCTGACCGCCAAGGGCCGCGCGGGCCACGGCTCGTTCCTGCACGAGGACAACGCCGTCACCGTCCTCGCCCAGGCCGTCGCCCGCCTCGGCACGCACACCTTCCCGCTCGTGCTGACCGAATCGGTCGCCGAGTTCCTCGCCGCCGTCGCCGAGGAGACCGGACTCGACTTCGATCCGGCCTCGCCGGACCTCGACGGCACCCTCGCCAAACTCGGGTCCATCGCCCGCATCGTCGGCGCCACCCTGCGCGACACCGCCAACCCGACGATGCTCGACGCCGGGTACAAGGCCAACGTCATTCCCCAGACGGCGCAGGCCGTCGTCGACTGCCGCATCCTGCCGGGCCGGCGCGCCGAGTTCGAACGCGCCGTCGACGACCTGATCGGCCCGGACGTCACCCGCGAATGGATCACCGACCTCGACTCGTACGAGACCACATTCGACGGTGACCTCGTCGAGGCGATGAACGCGGCCATCCTGGCCCACGACCCCCTCGGGCGGACCGTGCCCTACATGCTCTCCGGCGGCACGGATGCGAAGGCCTTCGCCAAGCTCGGCATCCGCTGCTTCGGGTTCGCCCCGCTCCAACTGCCCCCGGAACTGGACTTCGCCGCGCTGTTCCACGGGGTGGACGAGCGTGTCCCGGTCGACGCGCTGCGCTTCGGCACCCGTGTCATGGAACACTTCCTGCTGCACGCCTGAGCACACCAGCACCCAGAGAAAGGACCGGTATGGCCCACGACCCGTATGCGCCGCTGCCCGACCTGCCCACCTTCGATCTCACCAGCGAGGACATCACCGACGGTCGCCCGCTGAAGCCGGAACAGGCCAGCGGGATCTTCGGGGTGCCCGGCGGGCAGGACGTCTCCCCGCAGCTGTCGTGGTCGGGCTTTCCCCCCGAAACCAAGAGCTTCGTCGTCACGATGTTCGACCCCGACGCGCCGACCGCGTCCGGGTTCTGGCACTGGGCGGTGGCGAACATCCCGGCCTCGGTGACATCGCTGCCCGCGGGAGCCGGCGACGACACCGGCTCCGGGCTGCCCGAGGGCGCGGTCACCCTGAAGAACGACGGCGGCCTGCATCGCTTCCTCGGCGCGGCCCCGCCGCAGGGGCACGGCCCGCACCGCTACATCGTGGCCGTGCACGCTCTCGACGTGGACACCCTCGACGGGGTCGGCGCCGACTCGACCCCGGCGTTCCTCGGATTCAACGTGTTCTCGCACGCGATCGCGCGCGCGACGCTGCACGGCACGTTCGAGCAGTAGACCCGTTCGGCGGATCGCCTCCGCGCCGGAAACGGACAGGCACACACCGCCGGACGGGTGTGCCTGTCCGGCGGTGTGTGCCGGCCCGCCGCTCCGGGCGCGGCGGATCAGACGCGGACGCCCGCGCCCACCGCGTCGCCGATCGACGCGAACCCGGCTGCCCGCACCTTCCGGGCGAGGCCCTTGTGGATGCGGCGCGCCCAGAACGGTCCGCCGTAGATGAAACCGGTGTAGCCCTGCACCAGCGACGCGCCCGCGAGGATCCGCTCCCAGGCCTGCTCGGCGGTCTCGATGCCGCCGACCGAGATCAGCACCAGCCGGTCCCCGACCCGCGCGTGCAGCCGGCGCAGGACCTCGAGGGAGCGCTGCGCGACCGGGGGACCGGACAGCCCGCCGGCGCCGATCTCCGCGACCAGGGCGGGATCGGTGCGCAACCCGTCCCGCCGGATGGTGGTGTTGGTGGCGACGATGCCCGCCAGCCCGAGTTCGACGGCGAGGTCGGCGACCGCGTCGATGTCCTCGTCGGACAGGTCGGGGGCGATCTTCACCAGCACCGGCACGTGCACGGTGTCCAGCACCGCCGCGAGCAGCGGCCGCAGCGACTCGACCGCCTGCAGGTCGCGCAGCCCGGGGGTGTTGGGGGACGAGACGTTGACGACGACGAAGTCGGCGAGCGGGCCGAGCAGCCGGGCGCTCGCGGTGTAGTCCTCGGCTGCGTCCGCCGGCGCGACCACCTTGGTCTTCCCGATGTTCGCGCCGATGGGGACGGTGTGCACCCGGGTGCGCAGCCGGTTCGCGGCCTCCCCGGCGCCGTGGTTGTTGAAGCCCATCCGGTTGATCAGCGCCCGGTCCGCGGGCAGGCGGAACAGCCGGGGCGCCGGGTTGCCGGGCTGCGCCTGGGCGGTGACGGTGCCGATCTCGGCGAAGCCGAAGCCCAGGGGGCCCCAGGCGTTCACCCCGGCCGCGTCCTTGTCGAAGCCGGCCGCGAGACCGAGCGGGGCCGGGAACGTCACCCCGAACACCGTGTTGCGCAGCACCGGATCGTCGACGACGAGGACCTTGGCGATCAGCGCCCGCAGCGGCGGGACCCGGGTCGCGAGCCGCATCGCCGTGAACGCGAGGTGGTGGATCCGCTCCGGCGGCAGCAGGAACAGCAGTCGAAGGAACAAGCGATACACGGAACACTCCCTGCTGGCCCGGGCGGCGCCCGGGGTCGGCGTCAACGAACGGTGGGTTCGGGCACGTGGTGGCCGGTCTTGCGGCGGCGCAGCAGCACCCGGCGGCTGCCGTCGGGATACAGCCGCACCCGCGTCAGCTCCCACCCGTGGAATTCGGCCTGGATGGCCAGGCGCAGCGACGCGCTGACTCGCGAGACGTCGCGCGGCAGCCGCAGCGGCACGTAGTCGTACTCGTCGTTGCTGGTGTCCCAGCCCACCGGCATCCGCGTCCACCGGCCGCCCACATCGCGTGGACCTGCCATCACACACCCCCGATCGGGATCCTCTGCAGCCCGTCCCCGGTCCCGGATCCGATCACCAGGACGGCGCCGGCGGTGTCGACCACCACCGAGTTCGGTTGCCGCACCGTCGCGTACCGGCCTCGCTCCTGCGGAATCCCGGTCGACAGATCGTAGCCGACGACCTCGTTGCTCCCGGTCGAAGTGACCCACACGAGGTCGTTCGCGCTGTCGTAGGCGACGCCGTACGGGCCGTTCGGCACCGGATACCGCTGGCGCAGCACCAGCGGATCGAGCGTGTACACGTGCAGCTCCCCACCCCGGGTGTCGGTGACCAGCACCCGGCCGAACGGGTCGGTGGCCAGCTGCGTGGCACCCTCCCCGGCCCGCAACGCCAGGCCGAGATCACCGTCGGCGACATCGACCTCGGTCAGCGACGTCTGGCGACGGTCCAGCGCCGCCAGCTCCGAGCCCACGGCGGCGAGCGCGTCGACCGAGGCCAGGCCGGGAACGGTCTGCGTCGCACCCGACGCCGGGTCGACGAGAAGGGTGACGCCGGCCGCGGTGCCCACGGCCAGACGCCCGTCCGCCAGCACGGCCGCCGAGCGGGCCTCCCCGTCGACCGGCACCTCCGTGACGGTGCCCGACCGCACATCCACCCGGGCGACGACGCCGGGACCGGGGGCGAGGACCTCCCCGTCGGCACCGGGAAGCACGGTCACCGCCGCAGCGGGCAGGTCGACCTCGCGGGGCGCTGCCGCCGGGTCGGCGGCCCCCAGCAGCAGCAGCCGCGACCCGTCGCCGGCGAGCGCGGCGACCGTACTCGTGCCAGGATCGACGGCGAGGGCATCGACAGCGCGGCCGAGCGCCTGCACCGTTCCCGCCGGCGGGACGGCCGGCTCCGGCGCCACGGCCGGTGTCGCCGGGTCGATGGTGGGCAGACTGTCGCCGCTGCTCGAGGAGGAACACCCGGTGACCAGCGCCAACGCGAACCCCACCGCCGCGGCGGTCGCACGTGCTGCCGGTCTGCCCATCGTCTCGCTCCTCGTTGTCGCCCGGGGTCGGTGGCGTGCGGCACCGTCGCCGGCGGCGCACCCGACCCCCAGTGTTCCTGATCGCCGCGGCGGCGCCGCAGCCGCCTCGTCCACCCTCACCCCCGCCAGGAGGCCGATGTGACCTGGCCCACCGGTTCCGCCGACCGGCCCGCCGACGGCTTCGTCGTCGAATACCTCAGCCCGGGTGTGCACGCGCACGGGTTCGGTCGCACCGAGGAGGGCCGGCCGTTCTCGTTCCGGGTGCGCCGCGCCACCTTGCGGGTGGAGGTGTACCGGCCCGCGGGCGCGTCCACCGTGCCCACCGCCGCGGACGTGATCGCCCGGGCCCGGGCGTCGGTCGCCGAGATCGACCTCGGCGACGAACGCAGCGTGGCGGCGGCCGTGCGGGACACCGTCGCCCGCGCCCGGCCGTGCCGGTCACCGACGTGGCTCGACCGCCTGCTCGGATGGCTGCCCGGCCGGTGACGCCGCCGCGTCGCCGGCCCGCAGCGGCAGCACCAGCGGCGCGCCGGTCTCGGGATGTCGGTGGACCCGCACCGGGTAGTCGTACACGCGGGTGAGCAGCTCCCCGGTCAGCACCTGCGCGGGCGGGCCGTCGGCGGCGACACGGCCCGCGGCGAGCACGCAGACCCGGTCCGCGTACGCCGCGGCCAGATTCAGATCGTGCAGCACCACCACCACGGCCGTGCCGGCGTCGGCGCGGCGGCGCACCACCTGCATCACCGTCTCCTGATGACCCAGATCCAGGGCCGCGGTGGGTTCGTCGAGCAGCAGCGTCTGGGTGTCCTGCGCCAGCACCCGCGCCAGCGCCACCCGGGCCCGCTCACCACCGGACAGGGCCGGGAACGGCCGGTGCGCCAGGTGCGTGACGTCCGCCTCGGTCAGCGCCGCGGCCACCGTCGCCTCGTCGTCCCGGCTGCGTTCGGTGCGCGCCCAGGCCGCCCGGCCCATCCGCACCACCTGCAGCGCGGTGAAGGCGAACCCCACCGCGTGCTGCTGCGGCAGCACCGCCCGTCGTCGCGCCAGGGCGGCGGCCGAGAACTCGGCCAGGGGGCGGTCGCCGACCGTCACCGCGCCCGCGGCGACGGGTTGATCGCCGGCGAGCGCGGCCAGCAGGGTGGACTTGCCGGCGCCGTTGGGTCCGACGAGCGCGAGCACCTCCCCGACCCGCACCTCGAGGTCGACGCCGTCGAGGACGACGCGGTCACCGCGGCGGACGGCCACCTGCTCGGCGCGCAGCGTCACCGCGCCCTGCCCGGCGCGGGTGGGCACCTGCCGGTCCGGCCACGGCCGCGGCGTCACGCCCAGCCGCCCTGGCGTGCCCGGGTGCGGCGCAGCATCCAGAAGAACACCGGGCCACCGACCAGCGAGGTCAGCATGCCCAGCGGCAGGTCCGCGTTCGGCACCAGGGTGCGGGCGCCGAGGTCCGCGGCGAGCAGCACCACCGCGCCGCACAACGCGGCGGCCGGGATCAGCACGCGGTGCGCGGGCCCCAGCGCGATCCGCACCAGATGCGGCACCACGAGCCCGACGAACAAGATGATGCCGGTGAACGCCACCCCGGAGCACACCAGGACGGCGACGACGACGATCGCGGCCTGCCGCACCCGCTCGACGTCGACGCCGAGGTGGCGCGCGACGTGCTCGCCGAGGGAGAGCAGGTCCAGCTTCGGGGCGAGCACGACGGCCGCGACGACGCCGCCGAGCGCGAGCGGCGCGACCACCGACACGACCTCCCACGTGGCCCCACCCAGGCTGCCGAGCTGCCAGAACACGATCTGGTCGCGCGCGGCGGGGGTGGCGACGAACGTGAACAGGGCGATCAGCCCGCCGGCGAACGCGTTGACCGCCACCCCGGTGAGGATGACCGTGACCACCTCGGTGCGGCCCTCGGACCGCGACAGCACGTACACCAGGGTCGTGGTCAGCAGCCCGGTGACGAACGCGGCACCTGCCAGCGCCCACCCGGCGGTGAACGCCCCGCCCAGCACGATCGCCGCGCACGCGCCGACGGCGGCCCCGGCGGACACCCCGATCACCCCGGGCTCGGCGAGCGGATTGGCGAACACACCCTGCAGCAGGGCGCCCGCGCAGCCCAGCGACGCCCCCACCAGGACGGCGAGCACCACCCGCGGGAACCGCACCTCCCACAGGGTGACCTCGCCGGCCGGATGGGCCGGCAGCGGCCCGAGGTCGAGCCCGAGGCGGTGCAGCACGCTGCCGACCACCTCGGCCGGTGAGGTGGGCACCTGCCCGAGGCACGCCGAAAGCACCGCCAGCACCACCAGGGCGACCGTCAGACCGGCGACCACCGTCGCGGTGCGGCCGCGGTGGGCGGCGGGCAGCCGGACGGGGGCGGGGGAGTCGACGGCGCTCATGCCGGCGCGGCCGGGTAGAGCGCCGCGGCGAGCGCGGCGAGCACCCGGCCGGTGTCCGGGCCGAAGCCCAGCAGCACCGAGTCGGCCATGTCGACGATGTTGCCGTCGCGCCCGGCCGGGGTCTGGGCGACGCCGGGCAGCCGGGCGAGACCCTCCGGCCCGCCCACGGAGGCCAGGCTCTCCGTCATGATCAAGATCACGTCCGGGGCGGCGGCGATCATCGCCTCGCTGGTGATCGGGGTGAACTCGGACGTCAGGCCGGCGACGGTGCCCGCATCGCGGCCCCCCAGCGCCTCGACGAGCGCGTCCGCGCCCGACCCGGGACCGCCGAGCATCTTGATCGCCGACCCACGCAGATACAGGAACGCCACCGTCGGGGGCGCACCGTCGTCCGGCACCGCCGCGCGGGCCGCGGCGATCTCGTCGCCGGTGCGCTGCGCGAGGGCCTCACCCGCCGCGGGCACACCGAGCGCCCGGGCGACGAAGCGGATCTGCTCGCCCACGGTCGCCAGGGTGCGGCGCGGGTCGACGAACACCACGGGCACCCCGGTGGCCCGCAACTGTTCCTGCACCGCGAACGGCCCGACCGACGTGTCGGTGAGCACCACCGTCGGGGCCAGCGCCAAGATCGCCTCCGTCGAGAGCCCGTGCCCGCCGGGGGTGACGTTCGGCACCTGCTCGACGGCGGGGAAGCTCGCCGTCGACCGTCCCACCAGCCGGTCCCCGAGACCGAGCGCGAACACGGTCTGGGCGAGGGTGCCCGACCGGTCGGCCGTCACGATGCGGGAGGCGTCGGTGACGGTGACCTCGACCCCGTCGACGCCGCGGACCGTCACCGGCAGCGCCGGCACGGGAGCCTCCGCGATCGGCCGCGGATTCGGATCGCCCACCACGGCGGTGCGCGCCCCGGTCCCGCTCCCGGTCGGGGCGGTCGAACACCCGGCGAGCGCCGCGGCGAGCGCGAGCACCGCGGCGAGGAACGCGTAGCTGCCGCGTCGCGTCATGGCAGGGCGGCGGTCGTGCGGTACCGGTCCAGTTCGGCGGCCAGGTCGGCGAACAGGTCACCGTTGAGCCCGAACACCAGGTTCGCCTCGTCGATCACCGTGCGCCGCTGTTCCTCGTCGAGCGGCGCCGCGTCCAGCTTCGCCCGGTAGGCGTCCTTGAACGGCTTGGGTTTGGGAATGTCGTCGAAGATGTAGAACCGCAACCCGTCCCGGTCCAGCCCGTACGCCCGCTCGAGCATGCGCCGGATGATCTGACCACCCGACAGATCCCCCAGATACCGCAGGTAGTGGTGCGCCAGGAACACCTCCGGGCGCACCGCGGCCACCTGCTCGAGCCGCGCGACGTACCGCTGCGCCGCGGGTAGCGGCGCGATCGTCTCCCGCCAGCGCGGGCCCAGCAGGAACGTCAGGTCCGCCTCGAGCGCCGGCGTGCGCAGCAACGCGTCGTCCAGGAACGGCCCGGCGATCGGGTCATCCGCGTGACCGCGGCCGACCCGCTCGAGCGCTTCGTAGACGAACCACGACTGCGCGAGCAGCGCCGCATACCCCTGCCGGGTGAGCCGGCCGGCCAGCAGTTCGGTGACGAACTGCGCGTTCTCGGTGTCGCTGTGCGCCTGCGCGGTCTCCCGGCGGAGCCGTTCCGCGAACCCCGCGGCCTCGATCGCGGTCATCGACCGGTCCCTCCTCGTGCCCGCCGTCCGGTGCCGGTGCACCGACCTCGACCACAGGCTAACCTGACTCCGCCGCCGGGTTGCAGGCCCAGGTGCCCGACGTCACGCACTGACGTCGTCGAGCGCGGCCGCGATCGCCGCCGGCAACTCCAGCTCCTCCGCCACCAGCACCCCGGTCAGCTGCGCGAGATCCCGCGCCCCCACCACCGTCGACGCCACCCCCGTCCGGTCCCGCACCCACGCCAGCGCCACCGCCAGCGGGGAGGTCCCGAGCCCGTCCGCGGCCGTCGCCACCGCCTCGACCACTCGCGCCGCCGGCTCGGTCAGATAGCTGCGCACCTCCTCGGTGTGCAGGTCGTCGGCGCCCCGCGAGTCCGCCGGGATACCGTCGCGGTACTTGCCCGTCAACACGCCGCCGGCCAGCGGCACCGCCGCGAACACCCCCACCCCGTGGTGCAGGGCCGCCGGGATCAGCTCCTCCTCGACCCCGCGCGCGAGCAGCGAGTACTCCACCTGCGTCCCCACCAGCGGCGCGTGCCGCGTCGCCACCGACGCGGCCGTCGCCAGCTGCCACCCCAGGTATCCGCGCACCCCCACGTACCGGGCGCGGCCGCTGGTCACCGCGAACTCCAGCGCCGCCGCCACCTCGTCGACCGGCGTCCGCGGATCCCACGTCGCCACCTGCCACAGATCGAGATGGTCGGTGCCCAGGTCCCGCAGCGTGCGGTCGAGCTGCGTGAGCAGACCCGCGCGGGAGCAGTCCACCCGCCCCGCCCCGACCTTCGACGTGTCGATGCCCGAGCTGCCGGACACCACCAGCTGATCGCGCGGCACCACGTCGTCGAGCAGCTCCGCCAGGATCCGCTGCGCCACCCCGTCACCGTAGGCGGGGGAGGTGTCGACCAGGGTGCCGCCGGCATCGACGAACGCCGACAGCTGCGCTGCGGCCTCGTCCCCGTCCGTGCCGCGTCCCCAGCTCAAGGTGCCCAGGCCGAGCCGCGAGACCCGCAGCCCGCTCGCACCCACCGTTCTGTGTTCCATATCCGCCCGCGCCTCGTCACGATCCGACCGACGGGGTCGAGCCGCCGTCACCGCGACCGCCGCCCCTGACTCAGCACCCTAGTGCCGCGAGGCCGCGGAAACCGTTCCGCCGCGCCGCGTACCCTCGCCCAGGTGAAAATCGACCCCACCCCCGGCGACCGTCCCCACGAGCACCCGGAGGTCGCCGCGTGATCGGCGAATCCATGACCTGGCTGCAGGCCCTCGTCCTCGGTCTCGTGCAGGGCCTGACCGAGTTCCTGCCGATCTCGTCCTCCGGCCACCTGCGGATCGTCTCCGAGATCTTCTTCGGCACCGACGCCGGTGCCTCCTTCACCGCCGTCACCCAGCTCGGCACCGAGGCCGCCGTCCTGGTCTTCTTCGGCAAGGACATCGTCCGGATCGTCGCCGCCTGGTTCCGTGGCCTCGCCCACCGCGAACACCGCAGCGACCTCGACTACCGCATGGGCTGGTACGTGATCGTCGGCACCATCCCGGTCGGCGTCCTCGGCTTCCTGTTCAAGGACCAGATCCGCACCGGCGCCCGCAACCTGTGGCTCATCGCCACCATGCTCATCGTGTTCGCCCTCGTCATCGCCGCCGCCGAACGCTACGGCCGCAAGACCCGCAAGCTCGACGAACTCACCCTCCGCGACGGCATCGTCATGGGCTCCGCGCAGGCCCTAGCCCTGATCCCCGGAGTGTCCCGCTCCGGTGGCACCATCAGCGCCGGCCTGTTTCTCGGCCTGAACCGTGAGGCCGCCGCCCGGTACTCGTTCCTGCTCGCCATCCCCGCCGTCGTCGCGTCCGGCCTGTTCAGCCTCCCGGACGCGTTCGAACCCGCGGGGGAGGGCCTCAATGCCTCCGGCGCCCAGCTGTTCGTCGCCACCGCCGTCGCGTTCGCCGTCGGCTACGCCTCCATCGCCTGGCTGCTCAAGTTCGTCGTCGACCACTCGATGTACTGGTTCGTCGGCTACCGCATCGCCCTCGGCGCCCTCGTCCTGGCCCTGCTCGCCACCGGCACCATCTCGGCCACCTGAGACCGCGACCCCGCCGGGCCCGCTCGTCGGGCGCCCGGCCCATTAGGCTGGCTTCATGACGGTCATCCTGCTGCGGCACGGGCGCTCGACGGCGAACACCTCCCGGGTCCTCGCCGGACGCACCCCCGGCGTCGAACTCGACGAGGTCGGCCACATCCAGGCCAAAGGCCTCGTCGCGCGGCTCGCCGGCCTCACCATCGCCGAGATCGTGCACTCGCCGCTGCTGCGCTGCCACCAGACGGTGACGCCCCTCGCCGCCGACCGCGGCCTGACTCCCCTCGTCGACGACCGCCTCGTCGAGGTGGACTACGGCCGGTGGACCGGCCGCGAACTCGGCGAACTCCTGCAGGAACCGCTGTGGAAGGTGGTCCAGCAGCACGCCTCGGCCGCCGTGTTCCCCGACGGCGAAGGCCTCGCGCAGGTCCAGGCCCGCGCCGTCACCGCCGTCCGCGAACACGACAACCGTCTCGCCGCCGCCCACGGGGGTGACGTCGTCTGGATCGCCTGCACCCACGGCGACGTCATCAAGTCCGTCCTCGCCGACGCGCTCGGCACGCACCTCGACGGCTTCCAGCGCATCGTCGCCGAGCCCGCGTCCCTGAGCGTCGTCCGCTACACCGAGACCCGTCCGTTCGTGCTGCGCGTCAACGACACCGGCGCGGACCTGTCCGGGCTCGCACCGCCCGCCCAACCGGCGCCCGCGCCCGGCGGGGAGGTGGCCCCACGCGGCGGATAATGGGGGAGCGACACCGGATGGATACGACAACGAGGAGGTGCGATGGCCCGCGCGATACATGTCTTCCGGACCCCGGACCGGTTCGTCGCCGGCACCGTCGGTGAACCCGGCGACCGGGTGTTCTATCTGCAGGCCGTGCACGCCTCCCGGGTGGTGAGCGTGATGCTCGAGAAGCAACAGGTGCAGATCCTCGCCGACCGCATGGGTCTGCTGCTCGAGGAGGTGCACCGCCGCTTCGGCACCGACCTGCCCGAGGACCCGGATGTCGACATCAGTCCGCTCGTCACCCCCATCGACGCGGAGTTCCGCGTCGGGACCATGGGTCTGGGCTGGGACGCCGACAGCGGCAACGTCGTCGTCGAACTGCTCGCCGTCACCGACACCGAGGTCGACGAGTCCGTCGTCCTCGACGACGCCGAGGAAGGACCGGACGCCGTCCGTGTCTTCCTCACCCCCCAGCAGGCCCGCGACTTCGCCGCCCGCTCCGAACTCGTCGTCGCCGCCGGCCGCACCCCGTGCCCGCTGTGCGGCGAACCGGTCGGCGGCGGCCACATCTGCGTCCGCACCAACGGGTACCTGCGCACCGAGGGCTTCGACCCGGCCGCCTGGCTCGGCGAGGAGACCTGACCCGGTGGGCAGCCCCGACGTCCGCACCGTGCTCACGGACGGCGAGCTCACCGTGGTCGGCCGCGTCGTGCACGCCAGCAACGCCACCCTCGTGTGCGACGCCACCCTCGGCGCGACCACCGTGCGCTGCGTATACAAACCCGTCCGCGGCGAACGGCCCCTGTGGGACTTCCCCGACGGCACCCTCGCCGGCCGGGAAGTCGCCTCCTACCTCGTCTCCGAAGCCCTCGGCTGGGGCGTGATCCCCACCACCGTGCTGCGCGACGGACCCTTCGGGACCGGCATGGTGCAGCAGTGGATCGACACCCCCGAGCCCACCGATCCGCCCGACCCCACCGGCCGTCTCGACCTGGTCGACCTGTGCCCGACCGACGCGGTCCCCCCCGGCTGGCTGCCCGTCCTGCGTGCCCGCGACCTCGACGGCACCGACGTCGTCCTCGTCCACGCCGACGACCCGCGCCTGCAGCGCATGGCCGTGCTCGACGTCGTCCTCAACAACGCCGACCGCAAGGGCGGGCACGCCCTCGAAGGCGTCGACGGCGGCGTGTACGGCGTCGACCACGGCATCTGCCTGCACCAGGAGAACAAGCTGCGCACCGTGCTGTGGGGCTGGGCCGGCAGCCCGATCGACCCGTCGCTCCTGGTCGACCTCGACAAACTCGCCCGCGAACTCGACGGCGAACTCGGGCGGCAGCTGGGCACCCACATCACCGACCGCGAGGTCGCCGCCCTGCGCGCCCGCATCGCCGCCCTGCTCCGCCGCCCCGTCATGCCTCGCCCCGTCGGCGAGCGGCGCATCCCCTGGCCGGCGTTCTGAGGACCCGGCCTCCGTCCGGAGCGCTCTGCGCCCTCCACTAGGCTCGTGCGCATGCTGTCATGGTCCGACATCGCGCTCCCGTCCGTCCCCGGCCAGGGCCCCCCGCTGCGGCTCTACGACACCGCGGACCGCGCGGTCCGCCCCGTCACCCCGGGTCGCACGGCCACGATGTACGTCTGCGGCATCACCCCCTACGACGCCACCCACCTCGGCCACGCCGCCACCTACCTCGCCTTCGACCTGGTCCACCGGGTGTGGCGCGACGCCGGCCACGACGTGCACTACGTCCAGAACGTCACCGACGTCGACGACCCGCTGTTCGAACGCGCCGCCCGCGACGGCGAGGACTGGATCGTGCTCGGCATGCGAGAGACCGCGCTGTTCCGCGAGGACATGGAGGCGCTGCGCGTCCTGCCGCCCCGCGACTACATCGGCGCCGTCGAATCCGTCGGTGAGGTCGTCGAACTGGTCGAGAAACTCGTCGCCTCCGGCGCCGCCTACATCGTCGACGACGCCGAGTACGCCGACGTGTACTTCCGCGCCGACGCCACCGAGCAGTTCGGCTACGAGTCCGGCTACGACCGCGCCACCATGGAACACTTCTTCGCCGAACGCGGCGGCGACCCCGACCGCCCCGGCAAACGCGACCCGCTCGACGCGCTGCTCTGGCGCGCGCAACGGCCCGGCGAACCGGCCTGGCCGTCCCCGTTCGGCGACGGACGTCCCGGCTGGCACATCGAATGCGCCGCCATCGCCCTCAACCGGATCGGCAGCGGCTTCGACGTCCAGGGCGGCGGCAGCGACCTGATCTTCCCGCACCACGAGTTCTCCGCCGCCCACGCCGAGGCCGTTACCGGCGAGCGCCGCTTCGCCCGGCACTACGTGCACACCGGGATGATCGGCCTCGACGGCGAGAAGATGTCCAAGTCCCGCGGCAACCTCGTCTTCGTCTCCAAACTCCGCGGCCAGGGCGTCGACCCCGCCGCCATCCGACTGGGTCTGCTCGCCGGGCACTACCGCACCGACCGGGCCTGGACCGACCAGGTCCTCGCCGACGCCCAGGCCCGCCTCGCCCTGTGGCGCAACGCTGCGGCCCTGCCGTCCGCAGCTTCGGTCGACGACACCGTCGCCCGGCTGCGCCAGCACCTCGCCGACGACCTCGACACGCCCAAGGCCCTCGACGCACTGGATGCGTGGGCGAAGTTCGCGGTCGAGCGCGGCGGCGACGACCCCTCGGCGCCCGCCGTATTCGCGGACGCCGTCGACGCCCTGCTCGGCATCCCACTGCGATAGAGCGCCTTTCGAGTGTGCACATCTCGTCGCGACACGCCGAGGCGTAACGACGAGATGTGCACGCCCGACCCTCTATACATGGGTGACGGATGAGAGCGAGAGGTGCGGGGGCAGGTGCAGAGTGACCGCTGGGTCGAGGTCAGTCCCTCCCCGTTCGACCACGAACGCGAAGGACTCGAACGGATCAAGGAGATCCTTCCCGACGCCCCACCGTTCCGGGCGTGGTCGAACTTCGAGTTCCGCGACAACCGCGGCCGCTGGCACGAGGTGGACCTACTGGTCCTCGCCCGCGACACCCTGTACCTGATCGAACTCAAGTACTACAGCGGCATCTTGCGCGGCAACGACCACGTATGGACGCGCGGCAATCGCTCCGAGGATTCGCCGCTGCTCCTCACCCGTAAGAAGGCGCAGTACTTCTCGTCGCTGCTCAAGGACCGATTGGCGGAGAAGACCGGGCAGAAGAACCTCAAGGGCATCATCCCGTTCGTGCAGGAACTCGTGTACCTGCATCATCCGGACTTCGTGTGCGCACTGCCCACCAGTTCCAAGATCAACCTCTACGGCATCGACGGAAACGACGACCGCAGTCGACTGCCAGGGATCAGCGAGCGGCTCCTCGCCCCGGCCAAGCACGGGCCGGTGTCCGAGGAGAAGTCGCTGCTCATCCGCGACCTCATGGCCGCGATCGGCCTCGCCCCGCGCCGCCAACGCGAGGTCGGCTCATGGGTGATCGACGACCAACCCCTCGGCGACGGCGACGGCTGGCAGGACTGGCCCGCCTTCCACCACGTCGACATGGAACGCGCCGCCCGCATCCGCTTCTACCTGCCCAAACCCGGTGCCACTTCCGCGGAGGAACACGCCCGGGGGCGCGGGGTCGAGCACGAATACAAGCTGCTGTCCCGGCTCAAGCACGACGGCCTCCAGGTCCCTGTCGACGTGGTCAAGGACAAGGAACTCGGCATCGGCCTGGTGTTCCCGAAATCCGATACCGACGTGCGCCTGGACCTGTGGCTCGCCGACCACCACGGCGAGATGACCCTCGAACGGCAACTCGAGTTGCTCACCGAGGTGGCCGAGGTCGTCCACTATGCGCATCGGCACCGGGTGGTGCACCGCACCCTCAATCCGCGGGCGATCGTGGTTCGCGACCGCAAGTCCGGTCCGCAGACGCAGGTCACCGACTGGGACACCGCCGGGGTGCTGCCCGCCAACGCGGAAACCGGGGTGACTCGCCTGTCGGCGGGACCGCTGAGCCTGATGGCGGGCAGCCTGAGCGACCAGGCCAAGTTGTTCACTTCCCCCGAAGGTGTGAACCCCATCGACCCCGCCCGCATGGACGTCTTCGGGCTCGGTGCTCTCGCGTTCTACCTGCTCACCGGCGGGCAGTCACCGGCGACGGAACGCGGCGAACTGCTCGACCGGTTGCGCCGCGACGGCGGTCTCGACCTGGCGGTGGAACTGCCGCAGGTCCCGTCGATTCTGCGGCAATTCGTGCTCGACGCCACCGATCCCAGCCCCGCAGAACGGATCTCGTCGGTCGCGGACTTCCTCGAGCGACTCGAAGCGGTGCGCTCGGATCTGTTCCGCGCCGAAGGCGAAACAGATCCGCTCGAAGCGAAGCCGGGCGACGAACTCGGTGACGGCCGCTTCGTCTACAAACGCCGCCTCGGTGCGGGGTCGACCGCGGTCGGCATCCTGGTGGTGGACCGCAAGGCCGGCGACCACGAGCGTGTCCTCAAGGTCGCGCGCGACGACGAGGCCGCCGCCCGCCTGCACGCCGAAGCGCAGGTGCTCGGCAAACTCGACGACCCCCGCATCGTGCAGCTCGCCTCCGAAGAGAACGTCGGCGGCCGCACCGCCCTCGTCGTGCACTACGCGGGCCGCACCACCCTCGCGGAGGAACTGGCCGCCAAGGGTGGACGGTTGTCGATCGACCTGCTCGAACGCTGGGGCACCGACCTGCTGCAGGCGCTCGTCGCCCTCGAACGGGCCGGGGTGGTGCACCGCGATCTCAAGCCGTCGAATCTCGGTGTGCATCAGTCCAGTCCGCGTGCCGACGCGCATCTTCGACTTTTCGATTTCTCGATGGCCGGGGTGGATCTGCGCAACACCGACGCCGGAACCCCGCCCTATCTCGACCCGTTCCTCGGAGTCGGTGGCCGCACCCAGTACGACACGTCCGCCGAACGCTACGGCGCCGCCGTCGTCCTGTTCGAGATGGCGACCGGCGCCGCGCCGCAGTACGGGCCCGACCCGCAGGCGAACCCCGCCACCGTCGACGACGACGTCACCATCGAACCCGGCATGTTCGAGTCACCCGTGGCAGCCGGTCTCACCGCATACTTCACCTCTGCGCTGTCCCGCGATGTCGCTACCCGCCCCGACACCGCCGAGGAGATGCTCCGCGACTGGCGACGGGTGTTCACCGACCTCGACGCCGCTCCGGCGAAGCCCGAGACGTCCGCTCGCGCAGCGAAGGTCGATGCGACCACCACCCTCGTTGCCGCGGGGTTGAGTGCGCGCGCCGTGTCGGCGCTCGCTGCGGCCCAGGTCACCACGATCGGCGAATTGCTGGCGCTCGACTCCACCCGGCTCAACCGCCTGGTCGCGAAGGAAGCGAAGGCCACCCGCACCGAGATCCGCGACCGGCACCGTGCGTGGGTGAAGGAACTCGGCCGATCCGCCGCTAAGCCGCCGGCACAGCAGGGTCTGCTCGGTCTCGACGACGCCGTCGCCCTGTTGGTGTCGGCGGTCGGCACGGGGCGGGCCAGTACTCGTCGCAGCGCCGCGGAACTGCTCCTCGGAGTCACCGGCACCTTCGACGCGTTCGCGTCGGGCAACGAACTGGCCTCGGCGCTGAAGAAGAGCAGCCCCCGCGGAAACCAACTGCTCAAGGAACTGCAGTCCGACTGGGCCGAGAATCCGGCCACCCGGGAACTTCTCGACGAACTCCTCGACCTCGCCGACCAGGTCATCCGCGATTCCGGTGGGGTAGTGGCGATCTCCACGCTCACCGCCGAGATCCGGGCGAGGCTGCCCCAGGCTCCGGCCGGTGCTGCCGACGCTCTGGCCCCGCGTCTCGCGGAGCGCGCCGCGGCGGGGTTGCTGCGCGTGGCGTTGGATCGACTCACCGAGCACGAAACTGCGGATGGCGCCCGCCGGTGGGTGCGGCGCCGCCACGGCGGCCGACTTGCCCTGATCGCCGACGACGAACTCCTGCTCGCCGGAGCCGAAGCCGCGGCCCGCCGCGCCGACGACCTCATGGTCGCCACCCCGATGTCCCAGGTCGTCCCGATGGGTACCGCGGCACGTGAGCTACGCGGCGCGTTCACCCGCGCCTACACCGCCGCGGCCGGACCGGACGTGCCGGTACCGCTGCCCCCGGACGGGCGGCTCGTGCGCTTGGCGGCCGCGATCTCCAAGTTCGCCGCAGTGTCCGGCCGCGGGGAACTCCACAGCCGCAGCCTCGGCCCGTCCGATGCGCTGAGCATCGCCCTCGCCGGCCTCGCCCAGACCGAAGCGCTGTCGCCGACGGAGATCCGGGCTCGCGTCGCTGCACGGTTCCCGGAACTCGACCGGCTTCCCGGCCGGCCTGCTCTCGACGCGTACATCGACCGTGCCGGGCTCGGTCTCACCTGGGACGGCACCGCCTACCGCTACGAGCAGGCCGCGCCGCCGAGCGAAACCTCCCTGCACACCCGCACGGCCACGCACACCGGTCCGCCCGCTGGCACAGTCGCGTCCGCCGCGATCGGCGACGGTGGCGCCGCGCGGAACTCGCTGGTGACGCGATCCCTGGCCGAGAACGGCTTCCTGGTCTTCGGGGTGCCCGTCCGCCGACCCGGCGACCACCAGATCGTCGCGCAGGAACTCGTCGACGCCCACGACGCCGAGGCCGTCGACGTCACCGGAGCAATCATCGACGCGATGCGCACCTTTTCGTCGGAGCGCGGTGTGTCGTGGGATCTCGTGCGAAGCGCCGATGCTGCCGCGCCGGGAAGCAAGGACGCGCGAGGCCTGCGTGCGGTGCTCGAACAGGTGATGCCGCGCGTGTGCGCCGGCCTCGAGGATCGGGTGTTCGGCGACGCCGCGCAGCCCACACCGTTGGTTCTCACCGAGCTGTCGCCCCTGGCCCGTTACGGCTACCTCGACGTGTTGGCGCGGTTGGCGGATCTGTCGGCGCCGCGCCGACGTCCGGTGTGGGTGGTGTTGCCGCAGATGCGTGGCCAGCGTGGCGCGTTGGTGGATGGTCAGCCGATCCAGTTGGGTTCGCCCGGTGGACAGTTCGTTGTGTACCCGGTTTGGAAGACCGGGGCTGTTGAGAGCGAGAAGGTGTGATGGCGGACTTTTCCGCGACCGAGTTGGTGAAGGCGCTGCGCAAGCAGGTCACGGTTCTCGAGGACGATCTGCGTGCCCGCGTCGACGGTGCGGACGTCGACACCCGCCAGCCCGGGGTGGAGCAGCGGTGGCGCGCCGAGTACACCGCCGCGCTGCAGGCACAGCGGACGGCCGCGTCGTGGCAGGCCTGGCGCGACGAAAGGGTGACGCAGGCCGCGGTCGATTGGGTGCTGCTGACAGTGTTCGCGCGCTACTGTGAAGACCACGCACTGGTGTCGAAGGCGTGGATCGGCGGCCCGGACGCGGATGCGCGGCAGCAGGCACTCGACGCCCGACACGCCTATTTCACCGAGTTCCCGGAGCACACCGACCGCGAGTGGCTCGAAACGATCATCGCGCATTTCGCCAAGATGGAAGCCACCCGTGGGCTGGTCGACAGCTACTCGCCGATGCACCAGGTGGCGCCGTCGGGTGACGCAGCGCGCGGTCTTCTTGAATTCTGGTGGGACAAGGACGCGTCCGGCGAACCTTTGTGGAGCTTCGCCGGTGTCGATACCCGTTTCCTGGGTGACGTGTACCAGGACCTCTCAGAATTTGCGAAGAAGACGTACGCGCTGCTGCAGACGCCGGAGTTCGTAGAGGAGTTCATCCTCGACCAGACCCTCGAACCGGCACTAAAGGAGCGCCCCCTCGAGGGCTTCACGGTGATCGACCCGACCTGCGGGTCCGGTCACTTCCTGCTGGGTGCGTTCCACCGACTGCTGGAGCGGTGGGAGAACGAGGCCCCCGGACTCGGTCGTCGCGTGTTGGTGCAGAAGGCACTCGCTTCTGTATTCGGTGTGGACATCAACCCGTTCGCTGTGGCGATCGCGCGGTTCCGGCTGATGGTCGCAGCCTTGGACGCGAGTGGGGACAAGTCGATCGAGAGGTTGATCGACATCGAGTTGAACCTCGCGGCGGGTGACTCGTTGCTATGGGGTGCGCGGCAGCAGGCGCTCGCGGACGACCTGTGGTCCACGGGATCCGAGCAGATGGCGTACGCGACGGAGAACGCGGACGCGCTCAAGGCGATCCTGCAGCGGGAACACGATGTGGTGGTGGGTAATCCGCCGTATATCACCGTCAAGGACTCGGCGCTCAACGCGACCTACCGGAAACTCTACTCGACGTGTCATCGACAGTATGCGCTGACTGTGCCGTTTATGCAGTTGCTTTTCGACTTGGCCAAGAATGATTCTGACGGCAAGCCAGGGTGGGTCGGACAGATCACCTCGAACTCGTTTATGAAGCGAAAGTTTGGGGTGAAGCTTATCGAGGACTTCCTGCGCACAAGGGATTTGAGAGAAGTGGTTGACACTTCCGGCGCCTACATACCCGGGCACGGTACTCCAACAGTGATTTTGGTCGGGCGCAACTGTTCTCCGCTCGGTGAAACTGTTGGTGCAGTATTGGGTATTCGTGGTGAGCCTGGGCGGCCGACGGACCCGTCCAAAGGAATTGTGTGGTCTGAGATCGTGAACCACGTGGGCGATCGTGAGTATGAGAGTCGGTGGATCAGCGTAACCAGGGTTTCTCGGGGAGTCTTGTCAACATATCCATGGAGTCTCACGGGCGGTGGTGCAGCAGCGCTCCAGTTAGTGGTGGAACAGTCGTCAGTAGGTACGCTGGGGAGACTTGTCCGGCGTGTTGGCTACTTTGGAGACAGTCACGCTGACGAGGTGTTCTTCCTCCCAACGGAGTATGCGCGCAGGCTAGGTTCGCCGAACCAATATCTACGTGCGGCATCGCGCGGCGAGGATATTCGTGACTGGGATGCTATCGATTCTGAGACGGCCTTCATCCCGTACGATGAATCGGTATCTCTGCTGCCCCTCGATTCTCTTACCGCAGAAGTGCGCATCGTGCTTTGGCGGGTGCGGGAAGTGCTGGGAAGCCGGTCTACTTTTGGCGGAGAGACCTACTATTCGAGTGGTCGTGCTTGGCATGAGTGGCACCAACTTCCTCGTGACGTCAACGCGAGCAAATCGGCTGTTGTATTTTCGGATATCGCTACGCACAACCATTTTGCGTATGACCGCAGTTCGCTCGTTTTCAACCGCCACGCGCCGGTGATCAAGTTGCCGGAGGGGGCGAGCGAGGACGATCACCTGCGGCTGCTCGGGGTGCTGAACAGTTCGGTGGCGTGCTTCTGGCTCAAGCAGAACAGCCACAATAAGGGCAGCACGGTCGACAACAGTGGCGCCCGGACGACTCTGGACCAGTGGGAGAACTTTTTCGAGTTCACCGGCACCACCCTCAAGGATTTTCCGCTCCCATCGTCTTACCCTCTGGAACGCGCTCGCACTCTCGACTCCCTCGCCCAGGAACTGGGCGCACTCACCCCAGCTGCCGTCGCGGCGACCGGGGTACCTACCGCCGACGCGTTGAAACACGCGCGTGCAGAGTCCGAGCGGATCCGCGCACTGATGATCGCGCACCAGGAGGAACTCGACTGGGAGTGCTACCGCCTCTACGGCCTCATCGACGAAGACCTCACCTCCTCAGGTGAGCTACCCGAAATTGCACTGGGGGAGCGGGCATTCGAGATTGTCCTCGCGCGCGCCGTCGAATCCGGTGAGCACACGGCCTGGTTCGAGCGGCACCGCTCCACTCCGATCACCGAGATTCCGTCGCACCTACCCGCCGATTACCGCGATCTCCTGCAGAGACGCCTTGATGTGATCGCGGCGAATCCGGGCATCCGTTTGCTTGAGAAGCCGGAGCACAAGCGGCGCTGGGCTTCGGAGCCGTGGGACAAGCGCGTCACCGAAGCGCTGCGTGACTGGCTGTTGGATCGCGTCGAAAGGCGCGACCTGTGGTTTGAAGGTGACCACCCCACCCCGCGCAGCGTCGCGCAACTCGCCGACCGACTCGACCGGGACGAGGACTTCGGTCAGGTGCTGCGGTTGTGGGCCGGCAACAATGAGGTGTCCACCTCTGCGGCATTGGCCAAGCTTCTCGATGAGGAGGGTGTCCCGTATCTGGCAGCGTTGCGGTACAAGCCGTCGGGCCTCATCAAACGTGAGGCTTGGGAACGCACCTGGGATCTTCAGCGGCGTGAGGATGCGGGGGAGAAGCTCGACAGCCCGATTCCGGTGCCGCCGAAGTACAAGCCCGCGGATTTCCTCAAGACCTCGTACTGGTCGCGGCGTGGAAAACTCGATGTGCCCAAGGAACGGTTCATCTCCTACCCGAACGCGAACCGCGACACCGACCCGACGATGCTCCTCGGTTGGGCGGGGTGGGATCACGCCGAGCAGTCGCTCGCGCTCGCCGGACTCGTCGATGAACGCATCGCGACCGACGGCTGGGATCAGGCGAGTCCCGAGAAGCTGGCTCCGATGCTGGCGGGCCTCGCCGAACTGTTGCCGTGGGTGCGGCAATGGCACGGCGAAATCGACCCGGAGTACGGCGAGTCGGTGGCCGACACCGTCGAGGAAGTGCTGCGCGCGCACTGCGCGGAACTCGGTCTGACCATCGAGGATCTTGCGTCGTGGCGGCCGCCCGCAGCCACCCGGGGTCGTCGCACACCCAAGAAGGCAACGAAAGAGACCGAACCGAGGTAAGTCGGGTGGGGGCGTCCCCGGTGCGCGGGGTGCGTGGCCCGACTCCTCGCGGGTTGGGCCACGGGGTTCCGGTAGAGGCCGTGAAGAGTATCGAGAAGCGGACGCCCTGCGGGCGGCTGCGCCCAACCGATCGGAGACCCTACGGGTCCCTGTATTGCCTTCGGCCCCTTCCCCAACGCTGCCCGGTCACCATGCCCCGATAGACCATCTCGGCCAGCACTTCTGGCCCCACGTCGGAAGTGACGTGCGGCTTGCGCTGGACCCGGTCGTTCGTGTCGACCCTCACGATCGGGTGCTCCACCGCCAGAATGGAGACGAAGGATACTGGCGCCCAGTCGGTTTCACGCACGGGAATGTCACCCCTGCGCGCAGCGTCGAAGCGCTGACGTCGGACCGCGGGAGATGAGCGACGAATGCCCGACGTGCCGCGGCTACCGGACCGGCCCGCGCACACGTCGCAGCGAAACACCTCGAGCCTCTCGACCGGAAAGGTCGAGAGGCTTGGTAGGTCAGAACGTCGGTGAGGACCCCGGCGGGGTGAGAATGAGGCGGTCGGCGTCGAATGCCGAACCATGAGAATTGCGCCCTGGGGGCGTGTGGATAGACTCCACCCTACGGTGCATGACAGTTCCGTTCTGTCGTGTGCCCAGACCCCGGTTGGTGTTGGTAGCACCTTCCGGGGTCGACCTGTGTTCAGGCCGGTGCAGGGATGGTCCCACGGGTGGTGGGGAGCGTCAACCTCGAACGCATGTTCGTGTCGCGGGAATTCTCTCGATGGTGCTCGTTGAGCTTCCCTGAGCCTCGTCGCTGGCCCGTACACCTTCGTTGTGTCGACGTGTTGATGTTGAAAGTCTGGGAGGATGTGCGGGTTGTGACCGTTCGCACACCCATTCAGGTCTGATCACCCAGCTACAGCTACGTTGACACGAGGTCGCCGAGATCTCCAGGTTTCGCTTGGTCGCTGACTCCCGACACCGGAGACCTTACTCATTCAGCGACTTCGATACCCGATTCGGTGGGAACACAGTTCAAGAGCGCTTTTGAAACATGGCCTAGCGGCGTGATGAAGTAGTGCCATGACTGAGCGCAGCAACGATGACCGCAACGGGCACGACCAGGCAGGCAACGACGGACCTATTTTTGCCCCCAGTCAGCAGCTAGAACCCGAGCTGTCCGCGTCGCTCCACAGTCACGGTTTCGAGATTGTCGACTGCGAGGAGTCGACAATTCTGCGGGTGAGACGCAAGCAGTCTAATGTGCGGTCTTTCTTGTATCGGGACCTTGCGCTTCCCACTGGTGAGGCCACCCGACTATCTCGGCAGTTGGCGAGCCGCCCCCAAGCGCTATCGGACCACTTCGGATACTTTTCCAATGACGGATACTTCGAACTGATGGTCAGCGTGGGCACCGTGAAGCGTGGGGTATTCGATCAATTTGCTTCTAGATCGGTGTCGCGACTAGCAGCAATTGGCGATCCGTGCGAGCACGACTCCTTCAAATTTCAAGCGATCGAAGCTCGGGATTACCCCGACCTTTATCCTCGACAGCGGTTCGGGGCTAGTGAATTAGCAGAATCTCTAAGCGCTTCAGTGATCCATGTCAGCGATAGCGATTCGGGGGTATGTATCGAATTATCCCCGCAGTCGCCTTGCGGCGTGTTGTTCGGGCTCCCGAACTATCGAGCGGGACGGATTCAACTAGGATTCTCGATCAAGATTAAACTAGATTCAAATAGTAGTGCGGCTGGTTTCGTTGACAGGGCCCACAGTCTAGCTAACTCATTTATGTACGAATTGGCCGTGAGGAATCGGCTGATTTGTGAACCGATCGGCCGAGGCGCCTATGAGCGCGACGAGAGTCCCCGTCTGCGTGATCCAGGGATTAACGAGGTGCGATTTCCCACATCGAAGATTGACTCCGAGGTTGCTGAATTATACTCATTCGCCGAGCTCGCTAACGATAATCTACCCCTAGCATTTCTCTCATTCTATCAAGTGCTGGAGTATTTCTTTCCACAGGCGGTGCGGAAAGATCAAATTCGAAAAATGAGGCGGGAGATATCTGATCCTAGGTTCTCTCTGCGTTCGGACGCCGACCTAGTTCGAGTTATTGGAATCGCGGAAAAGGCTGGTCGATACAAAGAGTCTGATCAGATTTCAACATTGCTAGAAACAGCGGTGAGGGTCGAGCGCCTGCGCGAATTTCTCCACCAAGCAGGATACGAAAATCATTTTGGAAAAAGGGGTCCGATATCAGGAGTGTGTCCAATAACGATAGGAATTCAACAAGAAAGCCTCCCCCGACAGGTTGCGGAACGAGTGTACCAGCTGAGAAACAGGATCGTGCACGCGAAGGACGATCCTAAGTACATCGAACAAAAAGTTCTCCTACCGCGAAGCCGAGAAGCCATGAAATTGAAGCCTGATGTCGAGTTGTTGCGACTATTGGCACAAGAAGTGATTCTAGACTCGCAGATTTGATCGGATTGCACGAGAAGATCGCGATCAATGGTGTCCAGAGCGCTTGGACTTGGGTCATTCGGTACCTCTCCTGTCGACTACGGTCTCGCTGCGCCTACGCGCAGATCCGAGGCGTGGCTGGAAGCTGGGTGGTGCCCGGTAACGTCGCCGTCCTTTGGCAGGATGAACTTCACAGCGACTTCCACCACGGCCGCTGTCTCGAGAACCATGAAGGAGGGGCGGAGTAAGCGTGAGCATTCTGCTGCGGGACGTCATCGACATTCCTGAACGCGTCGGCGCCGACGACTACGTGCTGCGTCTGACCGACAGCACCGACAACGACGCACACATCCGCGCCGCCGTCGACTCCTACGTGCTCACCGACTCGCTCAAAGACAACTTCGCGGCCGCGATCTCTCTCATCTCCGACGCGATCACCAAGAACACCTCCCGCGGCGCCTACCTCGCCGGGTCGTTCGGCTCCGGTAAATCGCACTTCATGGCGGTGCTCTACGCCCTCCTCGGCAATCACCCGGCGCTGCGCACCGAACGGTTCCGCGACCTCACCGACCGCTATGACGCCAGTATCGCCGGCAAGAAGATCCTCAGCCTCACTTACCACTTCCTCGGCACCAAGTCGATGGAAGAAGCGATCCTCCGCGGTTACGTCGACCAGATCCGCCGGCTCCATCCCGAAGCACCGCTGCCGGCTCTGCACGTGTCCGACACCCTCCTCGCCGACGCCGAGTACCTGCGCGAAAAGATGGGTGATGAGCGGTTCCTCTCCGGACTCGGCAACGACAGTGCGGACGGCGACGACGCGTGGGGCGGACTGGTGTCCGACACTTGGACCCTCGAGCGATACCGGGCGGGGCTCGTCGCCCGCGCGGAGAGCGAGGAGCGCAAGGAACTCGTCTCCGCGCTGGTGCGCAACTACTTCTCGTCGTTCCTCGAGCAAGCCGAATACGTCGACCTCGACCGCGGCCTGAGCGTCATCTCCGAGCACGCCAGAGAACTCGGCTACGACGCCGTGGTGCTGTTCCTCGACGAACTGATCCTCTGGCTGATCTTCTACGTGCGCAACAACGAGATCTTCAGCCGCGAATCGCAGAAGATCACCAAACTCGTCGAAGGCTCCGGCAACCCGCGCCCCATCCCGCTGGTCTCCTTCATCTCTCGGCAGATGGACCTGCGCAAGTGGCTCGCCGATGCGGGTGCCTCCGGCGCCGAACAGGACGCCACCGACCGCGCCCTGCAATACCAGCAGGGCCGGTTCCGCACCATCGAACTCGGCAACGACAACCTCGCCGAAGTCGCCAACATCCGTCTGCTGCAACCGAAGAACGCCGACGCCAAGCAGATCCTCGACGATGCGTTCCGCTCCGTCACCCGCAGCCCCGACGTATGGGACGTGCTGCGTGATTCGATGAACACCACCGAGGAGCATCGCGGCGCCTCCGAACAGGAATTCCGGCTCACCTACCCGTTCTCCCCGGCGCTGGTGGCCACGCTGCGCGAACTCGCCTCGGTGATGCAACGCGACCGCACCGCCCTGAAGGTGATGCAGCGCATGCTCGTCGAACGCCGCGACACCCTCAC
The DNA here is from genome assembly GCF_047782815.1 of Rhodococcus indonesiensis. Taxonomy (NCBI): domain Bacteria; kingdom Bacillati; phylum Actinomycetota; class Actinomycetes; order Mycobacteriales; family Nocardiaceae; genus Rhodococcus; species Rhodococcus indonesiensis. Next base: position 2,710,910 of record NZ_CP180630.1, read on the forward strand.
CACCGCCGACCTCATCCCCGTCGGCGACGCTTTCGGTCCCATCGTCGACGGTGATGAACCGATCGACGGTGTCGCGTCCACCCTGTTCAAAGCGGCCGACTCCCTCTACCACGACAAGCTGCTGCCGCTGCTGCTCACCCGCCATCAGGTGACCCAGGAGCAACTCGACACCGACCCCGACTCGGTGCCCGCCGGGTTCCGCGCCCACGACCGTATCGCCAAGACCCTGCTGCTGTCTGCGATCGCCCCGAAGGTGCCCGCGCTGCGCGACATCACCGCGTCCCGGCTCGCTGCGCTCAACCACGGCTCCATCAAGACCCGCATGAAGGGCGGGGAAGCCCGCGTCGTCCTCGGCGTGGTGCGCGAATGGTCCAAGGACGTCCCCGAGATCACCGTCTCCGAGGGCACCAACCCGATCATCCGGGTGCAACTGTCCAACGTCGACTACAACTCCGTCCTCGAACGCATCCGCGGCGAAGACAACACCGGCAAGCGCAAGGTGCTCATCCGCACCCTCGTCCACCAGGCGCTCGGTGTCGACACCAAACAGGACGACCTCGCCGGCGGCGCCACCCGCACCGTCATCTGGCGCGGTTCCCGCCGCGAAGTGGACGTGGTGTTCGGCAACGTCCGCGACGCCTCGTCGGTGCCCGAACAGAACTTCGACAACCGGCCCGGCACGTGGCGGCTCGTCGTCGACTACCCCTTCGACGAGGGGGAGTTCTCCGCGGCCGACGACATCGCCCGCATCGACCGACTCCTCGCGGGCGGCGACCGGCACACCATCGTGTGGCTGCCGAAGTTCTTCTCCGACGAAGCCAGACAAGACCTCGCGCTGCTCGTCAAGCTCGACTGGCTGTTCGGCGGCACCGGGGATCGCTGGCAGGAGAACACCGATCACCTGTCGCCCGCCGACCGGGCGCAGGCCCGAGGCATCCTCGAAAACCTCTACCGTGGAACGCTCAACGCCTTCCAACGCCTCCTCGAGCAGGCCTACGGTATCGAAGCACCCGACCCGAAATACTTCGTCGACGACCCCGGCCACACCGAGATCCTCGTTTCCCTCAGCAAGGACTTCAGCCCGAAACTGCCCACTGCGCTGAACCTGCGGGACGCCTTCGACAAGGTCGTCGACCAGGCATTCGCGGCGCTGTACCCGAACCATCCGCAATACCCCAGCCCGGGCGACGAGGTCACCACTCGTCACTACGAGATCGTGCGTGGTTTCGTCGAGGAGGCGGTCGCGGATCGTCAGGGTCGGGTACCTACCGCCGGCGCCGAACGCAAGGTTGCGCAGCGCATCGCCGCGCCGCTGAAGGTGGGCAAGGCGACCGAGGACCACTTCCTGTTCGGTGAAGACACCTTCGCGTACTGGGCCGGCGAACTCGACCGCGCGGCCGCCGAAGCGGACCGCGTCACCGTCGGCGCGCTCCAACATCGCATCGACGCCGTCAGCCCCGCATGGGGTCTGCGTCCCGAAGCCCGCGACCTGATCGTCGCCGCATGGGCGTTGCTGCGGAAACGCGCCTGGTTCGAGGCGGGCGCGCCCGTTCCGGCACCGCCGCTCGGTCGGATGCGCGAAAGCATCGAACTGCGCGCCGAGGAACTGCCCGAACAGGCAGCATGGGACGCCGCCCGCACCACCGCCACCTACCTGCTCGGCTACACCATCCCGCGTACCTTTCTCACCGGCGCGAACGTCGCCGACTTCGCACAACAGGTGCGAGCCAGGGCGGGGGAGAAGACCTCGGACCTGCGTCAGCTCGTCGACAGGCTCGCCGACGCCCACAGCGCCCTGAAGCTGGACGTCACCGACACCGACCGCATCAGCGTCGCCCGCGCGCTCGTCGACTACCTCGACACTCTCGCCTCCACCGCCGGCAACGTTGCGCTGATCGACCTGCTCGCCACCACACCGGTGCCGGGTTCCGCGGAATCCGCGGGGCGGATGCGGACCGAAGCCGCCCACGACGCCGCAGCGCTGCGGGGCTTCCAGTGGAGACTGATCGGAGCTTTGCTTGCCGGGGCCGAAACCGGCGGTGAGCGCGGAGAATCTGCGCGGGTGATCGTGAAGAAGCTCGAGGAGCTGATCACCACCCCCGGCGTCTCCCTGGCCGACGAACTCAACCGCACCGAGACCCGCGTGGTCGAGTGGGTGGTGAGCGAACGCGTCGACGACGATCCCGATGACGACGCTGACGACGAAGTCGACGACGACACTTCCGATGACGAGGTCGTCACGGACCCCGACGAGGTGATCCTCGACTACATCGTCGACATCGAGTCCGTCACCAAACGACTGCGTGCAGCCCACAAGAAGCACGGCAAGCGTCTGCACGTGAAGTGGTGGGTGGAGTGAACACCCTCACCGCCACTCGTCCGATCATCACCGCCAAGCTCGCGAAAGCCGTCGAAAAGCGTTACAAGAGCGGTGTTCTCGGTCTCCGCGCCGCGCCTGCGTGGGACGGCGGCACCTTTCACCACGACGGAACCCCGGTGACGGTCGTGCCGTGCCCGTCCACCCTCGCGGTGTGGGAAGCCCTCGAATCCCGCGCCGACGACCAGTGGCTCGTCATCCTCACCCCCGTTGACGACAAGGATCTCGGCGACGGGGTGCTGGCCCACCTCATCGACGGCCGGCTCCTCAGCCCCGACCCGTGGGACGCGCTGCGCTCGACGTTCGCGGCCACCACCATCGAACCCGCCCTCTACCGCGTACCCAACGACCGGGCATTGGCTCTCGGATTGCTCGCGGCGATTCCCACCGCCGCGATCACCCCCGCACCGGGTGGTGTGCTCACCCGCACGCACGTGATGTCCACCCTCGCGCGCGCCGTACTCGCGATCACCGACGATCCCGCCACCGAGATCGACACTTTGGCGATCCTCGAATGGAGCCGTCGTTCCGACGTGACCGACAACCTCGCCCGCCTCCGCGTAGACGGTGGCCCCGAGGTGATGAAGGCCGTCGCGGAGTGGCTTGCCGAACGAGCGGGAAGACTCGGCAAGTCCGTGGCAGCGCTGCTGCAGTCCCAGCGGATCACCGAGCTGGTGCCACTCGGACTTCTCGCCGGGCTGGTCACCGACCCCACCAGCACCCTCGAGCGGGGACTGTTCCTCGGCGAGTACGGACTCCGTCGCCTCGACATCGAGGACCTCGAAGCCTGGCACGACGACACCTCCGGGCTCGTCGTCGGCACCCTGATCGAACGGGAACGGCGGGCGGTCCTCGAATCCGCAGCCGCGCACGTGCGCGAATTGAACATCGAACATCTCGCCGAGCGGTCCGAACTGCTTCCCCAGGGACTCACCGCGCGCCTCGAGGAGCTCGCGAGGGCGATCGAGGTTGCCCTGCCCGGCGACGCCTCGTACGGACCGAAGCAGGGCGGCATCGACGGCGTTGAACTGGCATGGCAGCAGGTCCTGCAGCACATGTCGGCGCGCACCTCCACGTCCTGCCGAGCTGCCGAAGCGGCCGTGCGGTTACTACGGTGGCTCACCGTCGACACCCCCACCGCGGGCGGGCTCGACGTGCTCACCCGCCGGTACGTCGATGTGGACGGCTGGGTCGACGCCGCTCTCGTGACGGCGCATCGAGGTTCGGATCATCGGCGTCTGGCCGAGGCGATCACCCGGGTCATCGCCCTGGTCACCGCGCGCCGTCGCGGTCACGACCGCCGGTTCGCCACCGCTCTGGCAGACACGCCGCACCCCACCGGTGCGCTCGTCGAACAGTTGCTGCCGGCCGTGGTGCTGCCCCTGGCCAAATCGGCGCCCACGCTGCTGATCGTGGTCGACGCGCTGCCCGTCGCGGCCGCAACGGAACTTGCTGCGGCCGCTGCGGAAGTCGGTTGGACTGAGGCGGGTGTGCTCGGATCCTCCCGTCGGACGGGTGCGCTCGCAGTCCTGCCCACCCTCACCCAACGCAGCCGCTGCTCGCTGCTAGCCGGTGAGCTGCGGGAAGGAAGCGACGCGGCCGAGCGCACCGGCTTCCTAAAGCTGCTGCGTGATGCGAAGTTGGAGGCGGCCCCCGGGCGCACCGACCCGATCTTCCACAAAAAGGCACTCGACACCGTGCCCGCCGGTGCGGACCTGGCCACCGACGTCGCCAACGCCATCGCCGACACCACCGGCCGTCCACTCGTGGCCGCGGTTCTGAACTTCGTCGACGACACCCTTCACCACACCGACCCGGGTGGAACCGACTGGGACATCGACACCATCACCCACCTGCGCGCCCTCCTGCAGGCCGCGCAGCGGGCCGGTAGGGCGGTGATCATCACCTCCGACCACGGGCACATCATCGAGCGTCGCACCTCCGTCAAACGCAACCGGGTCACCGTGTACGGGCAGCGCGCGCACGGGGATCTCGACCGCGTGGAAGACGGCGAAATCCTGGTGCGTGGACCGCGGGTGCTCACCGAGAGCCGGGCCGTGGTGCTCGCCGTCGACGACGACATCCGCTACGGCCCCGTCAACGCCGGCTACCACGGCGGGGCCAGCCCCACGGAGGTGGTGGTGCCCGTGCTCGCCCTGCACACCGGCGAGTGTCCCGACACGCTCACCGCCCTCGATGCCGTCGAACCGCACTGGTGGCACAGCCCCGTCCGGATCGACATCCCCGAGGCGAGCTCCGCACCGGCTGTGAAGCAGGCGGCACCAACCTTGTTCGACAGCGACGAACCCGCCGCCCCCGACACCGGGACGGACGTGACCGCGCAGGTGCTCGCCACCACCGTCTTCGCCGATCAGATCCGTCTGGCAGGCCGGATCGTGGTGCGCGAAAACCAGATTCGCGCGTTGCTGGCCGCGTTGCTCGCGGCTCCCGCGCGGGAGGTGACCACCGCTCAGGCCGCGGCCCTCCTGGGACTGACCCCGAGTCGTGTCGGTGGTGCGCTGCTGCAGGTCAAGCGAGTGCTCGACGTCGAAGGTTACGAGGTGTTGCTGCTCGACAGTGGTGTCGTCGGACTCGACGAAGCGGCGCTGCGCGAACAGTTCGGGATCGAATCGTGAGCGCGGCGGTGTCGCCACGGAGGCGACGAGAGATCCTCGACGCGCTGCGACGCGGCACCGTCCCCGCGAACGGTCTCGACCAGCTCGCCGTCGGGCTTGGCCGGTTCGAATCCGAACTCGACGCCGAGCTCGAGGTGGTTGCCAGCGGGGGAGCGATGTTCAAGGCCGTGCGCGGCGACTACGGCTCCGGCAAGACGTTCTTCGCCCGCTGGCTCGCCGACCGCGCCACCAAACGCGGGTTCGCCGTCGCCGAGGTGCAGATCAACGAGATCGACACGCCGCTGCACAAGCTCGAAACTGTGTACCGGCGCAGCATCGAATCCCTGCGTACTGCCTCGATTCCGCCGTCCGCGCTGCGTCCGATCCTCGACGCGTGGCTGTTCACCATCGAGGACGACGCGACGCAGCAGGGCGCGAGTGTCGACGACCTGCTCGAACGTCGCCTCGCCGACGTCGCCGCGCGCGCACCGGTGTTTCCCATGGCGATTCGTGCCTACCGGCAGATGGTGGCCGAGGGGGACAACGACGGCGCCGACGGGCTGGTCGCGTGGCTCGGCGGCCAACCGCACGTCGCGGCGTCGGTCAAGCGCCGCGCCGGCATCAAGGGCGACCTCGATCATTTCCTGGCACTCGGCTTCCTACGCGGACTACTCGCGGTACTTGCCGACGCCGGCAACGCCGGTCTGCTGCTGGTGCTCGACGAGGTCGAGACGTTGCAGCGGGTGCGCTCCGACGCCCGCGCCAAAGCACTCAACGCGCTGCGCCAGTTGATCGACGAGATCCACGACGGGCATTTCCCGGGCCTGTATCTGCTGATCACCGGCACACCGGCGTTCTTCGAGGGTCGGCAGGGCATCCAGTTGCTGCCGCCGCTCGCCGACCGCCTGCACACCGACTTCTCCCGCGACCCGCGCTTCGACAACCCGCGCGCCCCGCAACTCAGGCTGACCGGCTTCGACCTGGATCGGCTCGTCGAGCTCGGTGGACGGGTGCGGGATCTGTTCTGTAGCGGAATCGACTCCGCCGAACGTGTGCGGGCGACCGCAGACGACGAGTTCCTCCGCCGCTTCGCCGGTGCGGTCGCCGGCAGTCTCGGCGGTCGCGTCGGGATCGCGCCGAGGTTGTTTCTGCGCAAACTCGTCGACGTCCTCGACGTGATCGAACTGCACCCGAACTTCGACCCGTACACCGATTACGAGATCAAGATCGGGGCATCCGAGTTGTCGGAGGCCGAACGGGAGGTCGTGTCGGCGGACGAAATCGAGTTGGACCTATGACTCGGCCCGCAATCCCGACTATCGCGCGTGCGCTCAACGATCCAGACCTCCGGGCGCGGCGGTGGGAAGAGGCGAGACGGGCACCGTCGGTTCTGGAACTGAACCGGCTGATCTGGCGCATCAGCAGTCGGGAACAATGCACCGATCGACTTCCGTACCTCGATCCGACCTACGGCGGTGTCGACGCGGACGTCATTCTGTTGCTCAAGGCACCCCAAGCCGACGCAGATCCGAGACGAGGAGCGGGTCGGTTGATCTCGCTCGACAACGACGACGAAGTGGCCGCGACACTATTCGAGATGTTCCGCGAACTCGGGATCGAGAGGCGTCGGTGTGTTGCGTGGAATATCTGCCCGTTCGAGATCCGCAAGTTCAATCCCGACGACGCCGAGCTGGCGAAAGGGAAGAAGTACTTCCGGTCCTTCACCGAACTGATACATTGCCCGCAAACCGTTCTGGTGCTGGGCAGCAAAGTTGGGGACGGGTGGAAGAAGCATTCGTTCGATGATGTAGTGCCTGGTGCGCACGTGGTCTTCGGCCCATCGCCGTCCCCTCCGCGAATCAACCGGCCCGGCGCTCGAGACGAACTCCGTGCTGCCCTGGTCGGAGCATTCGGTTGAAACGTCCGGTCACGGTGTGGCGGCAGGTGCGCGGCGATCGCCGTCGCGGATCTACTTGCGGCTGCGGACGACGGGCCGATGAACGAGTGGGTGTCTGGGTGCGACGGGCTATGCGTTCGCCAATCGCTGGACGGCTAGCTGGTTGAGAGAGACGTGACGTTCTGCAGCTTCGATTGCGAGACGTCGATGCAGCTCGGGGGAGGTGCGAACGTAGATGGTACCGCTGTAGGAACGTTCGGCGAAGGGTTGCGGCACGGTTTCGCCGTTGGTGATCATATCGCCGATCACACTCTCGACGAGACGGACAAGGCCGGCCAATGCTTCGCTCTGATCGCTTTCGAGCCACGACAACCCCGGGAACTCCAGCACGGTGGCCACGTACTCGTCGTCGTCCGGCGACCACTGAACTCGGTAGCTGTAGTGACGTGCGTCCGGTCGGCTCATGACTCCTCTTCCATCTTCTCGATCGCTGCCAACACCTGTTTGACCTGGTACGGCTTGGCCTCCCCGTTCTTGCCGCGCTGGATGTTCACGCGTGGATCGCCCGGCCACGGTGTTCGAAACACGGCGTGACTACCCCCATCGTGGCGAGGTGGCCCGAAGACTTCCACACACAACCGATGCAGATCCTCGTAGCGGACGTTCCGGGGATTTTGGGCGATCCTCGATCGAAGCTTCTCTGCTTTCGACACCTCTCAAGGCTAGCGTATGCGCTAGCGCCACGCGGGAGTGAAGTTGCTGTTGACAGCCCTGACGCGAATGATCGACGAGTGTCCCCGAACCCGCATGTGATCGAGCGATTCGATTCATGACCGACAGCGCATTCACCCTCCTCCATCCCGGCGTGCAGTACCACCTCGTCAACACGCTGCGTTGGGACGGCCTTCGCCCCACTCAAGCTGTCGCCGTCGAACCGATCCTCGCGGGCGAGGACGCCCTCGTCCTCGCCCCGACCGCGGGAGGCAAGACCGAGGCGGCGGCTTTCCCGCTGCTCTCGGCGATGGCCGAGCACGATTGGCAGGGCACGTCGGTGCTCTACGTGTGCCCGCTGCGGGCACTGCTCAACAACCTCCAACCACGCATGCACACTTACGCCCAGTGGCTCGGCCGCACCGCCGCCGTGTGGCACGGGGACGTCGGCCAGTCCGCGCGACAGCAGATCCTGCGGGACCGCCCCGACATCCTGCTCACCACACCGGAATCGCTCGAGGCGATGCTGGTGTCCACCAAAGTCGACCCGCGCGTGCTGTTCGCAGGGCTACGAGCCGTCGTCGTCGACGAGGTTCACGCGTTCGCCGGCGACGACCGGGGCTGGCACCTCCTCGCCGTGCTGGAACGGCTCGCGCGCATCGCCGGCCGTCCCCTGCAGCGCATCGGGCTGTCGGCGACGGTCGGCAATCCCGACGAGCTACTGCAATGGTTGCAGGGTGGGACTCCGGGCCGGCCTCGTCGCGTAGTCAACCCAGCAGTTCCCGCTGCGGCCACGCCACCTGAGATCACCGTCGACTACGTCGGCTCGATCGACAACGCCGCCAAAGTCATCGCTGCCCTGCACCAGGGCGAGAAGCGCTTGGTGTTCGTCGACTCGCGACGCCGCGCCGAAGAACTCGGTGCGGCCCTGCGCGAACGGGGAGTGACCACCTTCCTGTCGCACTCGTCGCTCTCGGCTGCCGAGCGGCGCCGGTCCGAAACGGCGTTCGCCGAGGCACGGGATACGGTGATCGTCGCGACCTCGACCCTCGAACTCGGTATCGACGTCGGCGACCTCGACCGCGTCATCCAGATCGGTTCGCCACGCACCGTCGCATCGTTCCTTCAGCGTCTCGGCCGCACCGGACGCCGCCCAGGCACCACGCGCAACTGTCTGTTCCTCGGCGTCGACGACGAACAGGTACTGCTCACCCTGGGCATGCTCGAATGCTGGTCGCGCGGATGGGTGGAGCCGATTGTCGCACCCCCGTCCCCGCGGCACATCGCGGCGCAACAGATGCTGGCGCTGTGCCTGCAGGAACACCGACTCGGAGAGAGGAGCTGGCGGGACTGGTGGGGTTCTCTGCCGATCTTCGACGAGCACGCCGACGAGATCATGGCGTTCCTCCGCGCGCAGGGCTTCTTCGAGCGCGACGGGAGCTTCCTGCACATCGGACCCGAGGCCGAGCGCCGATTCGGACGGCGATACTTCTCGGACCTGACGGCCGTCTTCAGCGCCCCTCCCGAGTTCACCGTGCTGGCCGGACGCAACGAGGTCGGCACCGTGGGCACCGATCTGCTGGTCGAAGAGGTCGACGGCCCCCGCGTGCTGTTGCTCGGTGGTCGCTCGTGGAGGGTGACTCATATCGATTGGCAACGGCGCCGGTGTTTCGTCGAACCCGTGGACGGCGGCGGGAAGGCCAAGTGGTCCGGCACAGGCGGTGGGGTGTCCTACGACATCACACAGGGCATGCGCGCAGTGCTGCTCGGCACCGTACCTGCAGGAGTGACACTGACCCGACGCGCGGAAACGGTGCTTGCCGAACTACGGCAGGGCTACGCCGACAGCGTTGATCCGGATGCCTCCGTGCTCACGATGCCGACTGAGGGCTCGGGTCGGTGGTGGACCTGGGCAGGAACCGCGGCCAACCGCACTTTGCAGGCGTCGCTTCCGACGCTGGTCGATCCCCGTCAGCGGGTCGACGAGAAGTCCTTGCGTCTCCTTCCGAACATCACCCCGGCAAACGTGAGTGTGGCTCTGGCCGATCCTCGTTGGACCTTCCCACACGTCGCGCAGAGCGCCGTGGCCGGACTGAAGTTCTCCTCCGCACTACCACCGGGACTCGCCGAGGAAACCCTGGCAGTGCGGCTCGCGGACGAACCGCATGCCCGAGCAGTCATTGCGACGTGTCGCCGGATCCATCGGACCGACCACGACGACTAAGTGTATGAGGCCATGACGTTGGTGACACCGGCGCGGAGCTTGCTCGCGGGCGGTCGGTCGCCGACGGCAGTGTGGGGTCGATGGTAGTTGTAGTGCACGTTCCACACGTGCAGGGCCTCCGATCGTTGCTGTTCGCTGGTCCAGGTGCGGGCGTAGAGGAACTCTTCGGCCAGGATCCGGTTGTAGCGCTCGACCTTGCCGTTGTGCCGTGGGGTGTACGGGGTGATTCGCTGATGCCGAGCCCCGTGCAGCACCTTCGCGAAGTCCTTCGCGCGGTAGCAGGACCCGTTGTCGGTCACGATGCGGTGGATGTGGCCGATGCCGTGAGCGGCGAAGAACACCCGGGCCCGGTGCACGAACCCGATTGCGGTCGAAGCTTTCTCGTCGGGCAACGCTTCGGTATACGCCAGGCGGGAGAACCCGTCCACAGCCGAATGCAGGTACACGTAGCCGGCGCGGGCCCCGGCAGCCTTGGCGCGTTCGACCCTCTTGGCGTGCTCGCTGCCGCGACCGTGCACGCGCCAGCCGCCGCCATCGGGGATCCGACCGACCTTCTTGATGTCGACGTGCACCATGTGGCCGGGCCAATGCGCGACGATCCGCCGGGGTTCGCGGTTGCTGTCTCCGGTCGGGTCGAGGAACCTGCGTCGGTTCAGACCGAGGTGCGCCAGGTGCCGGCTGACGGTGCGCACCGAGATCGGGCACCCGTCGGTGGCCAGTTCGAGGGCGATGCGCCGTGCCGACCACTTCTTCTCACGCCGTAGCTGCTCGATCCGGACCACCACCTCGGCGGCGGTGGTGGTGGGTTGGTGGTGCGGCACGCTGGGGCGATCGAGCAGACCCAACTCACCGAACTGCCGGTGGCGGTGTGCCCATTTGCTGGCACAAGCGCGGGAGATGCCCATCTCGGCGGCGACGTGGGAGATCGGACGGGTCTGACACCGCTGCACGAGACGGCGGCGACCCTCGACGGACAGCGGGGCGTTACGGTGGAGCACGGACGGGTTCTTCCTGTTGGCGGATGCGTTGGTGGTACTTCTCATCCTGCCGCGGAAGACCCGTCCGCTTCGCTCAGCCCCCGCCTGGCCTGGTGTCTACAACGTCATGACCCGCAACAGCTAACCGAGGGCTGATGTGTCCCAGACGGTAGCGTCGCCGTAATAGACGAACAGCAAGGTTGAGTGCCGTCGTTCGGACCGTCCTCCGTCTCGGCCGCCTCGCCGCTGAACGGCGAGTGAATTGTGCCGAGATAGTTGAATTTGATTTCTGGAAGGGGCATCGACGGTTCCTCTTCGATTGCTCTTGTCTTGCTTGGGTGGGCCTTTGGTCTACCGGTCGGAGCTCCGCCTCTGGTGGCCTGACGCGGTCATGCTAGTTGGACGCAGCGGCTGCACTCGAACGGTCTACGCGATCGTGTGGTCAGCATCAGGTAGTTTGCGGTGAACTGCATGCGTGTTCGACGGAGTTCGGAGGTCAAGATGGTCCGTGCGCGCCGAGCCGGGGTCCATTTGCATACCGGTGCTCCCGCGAGCAAAGCACGTACGCCCGTGTGGGGTGCCCGGGACATCAAGAGTGCCGTCGTCGATCCGGATGCACCCCGAAAAAGTGCACCGCGAGCGCGGCCCGCGAAGTGCAGTTGGTGCGGTTCGCCGAACGCTCGTGCCGGATCCAATCCCAAACGCTGCAAACGTTGCGTCAGACATGAAAGCACCATCGCTACAGCGGAGAAGTATCTGGCCTCCAAGGGGCTGCGTCCGCTCAGTGGTTCCTTCGCTTCGGACAGCCCAGAAGAGGAACAACACCGCAGAGCCGCTGCGAAGGCACGTACCGCACTCAACAATGTGCGTCGACAACCGTCGAAGAAGAACTCCGGCAAGACCCCTGAGAAGTCTTGCTCAAGTCAACCCGACGCCAAGCGTACCGCCAAGGTGCCGGCGACCACCGGCGTGACACCCAAGAAGAAGCCGAAGAGGAAGACGAAGACTACAGGGAATGCGGCGATACCCGATCCGACTGTCGACCGACGAATTCTCGCATCGGTGCAGTTGCGCATTCGAGACGAAAAGAAACAAGGCTACGACCAAACGTCGAGCGGTCGAGCGCGCCTTGCCGAACTCCGCGAAATGGAACGCAGATTGCAGCGCCGTCTTGCGAACCGAGGTGATATTCCCGACGTGACGTATCGACACTGAGGAATGTACAAAGTGTGCTGACCGTCGTCGCTGTGTACCGCTGCCGTCAAGGTTCTTCCTGGTCATCCGTGATGCACGATGTCGCGCCGCACAACCGGTACGTCTTTCCTTACCGGCTTTGGGGGAGGGGTGCCACTGGTTCCGCCAGCGGCCACGCACCACCGATCGCGTTACTCGCGGCCCGTGGGCGCCGGTGGATCGGTCCTGCGGACCGGCACGACAATTGCTCGAGAGTGCGGAGCTCGTCCGAATTCGGAAGCCATTGTGCCCCAAGGTGTCCGAGACGATCCCACACTTGTCGCCGTAGCTCCCAGTGAGTGCGGACAGGAGTGCCTTTACGTACCGGTCGGTCAGCTCCTCGGCGTCCACGTCGCCTTTGATTCGAGAGCGCGCAGCGCCGACGACCGGGTGGCGACGAACGATATGTGGCGTAGTCGGGAGGCCCGCCCCGATGTCGGCGGCCACCGGTCCGCGACGCGCCACAATGGCACCGGAAGAATCCGAGCGCAGCGGAACCATGTGAAAAACCGAATATCAACTCGTCTCGATACCTGTCCGGCTCCCACAGCCCAGAGACAAAACCAGCCCGACGCACCGGAGCAGAGGTGGACACGCCGACTCCCCGCACTGAACGGGGAGCGCCCGCACCCCTACGCGAACTCGAGCGCCCCCTCCACCGGCGCCGGCACCCGCCGCGTGCCCGGCGACCCCAGGGCGGCGGCCAGATCCGACCCGTCGTGCTCGGCGAGCAACCCGCCCTCCGACCACACCAGCAGCGTCGCCCCGACCGTGTGCTCGGCCACCGAATGCGCCAGATCGTAGTGCGCGCACGCCGGCACCCCGGCATAGGTGATCCACAGGTCGTAGCCGGTCATGAACAGATCCAGATCGAACTGCACACTCAACCCCAGCAACTCCGCCCGCCCGTTGTCGTCCACCCCGGCGAACGCCTCGTCCAACGCCAGCAACCGCGGCGCCTGCGGATCCGCCGAATCCAGCATCACGTGCGCCGCCGCGAACAACGGCAGATGCAGCGACACCGACTGCTCACCCCCCGACAACGCCGAATGCCGCGCCACCGTCAACCGATCCTCCGCGCCGTCCGCCCCGATCAACCCGAACGAGAACACCCGCCACCGCCGGTAGTCCAGCGTCGTCGCCAGGATCTCCGGATACGACCGCTCCGGATGCGCCGCCCGCTCCGCCCGGATCCGCGCCGCGAAATGCGCCCGCACCCGCGCCAGCTCCTCCGGCCCCAGCGCCGAGACCTCCCGATCCAGCAGCCGGCACACCGCCCGTGCCTGATCGTCGAGATGATCGGCCAGCACCCACCGCACGCCCACCGTCGTCCCCGACGACATGCGCCGCTGCCGCATCTCCGCCCCCATCCGGGCGATCAGCTCCCGCGCGTCCTCGGTGCGCTCGTGGATCTGCTGCGCCAAGCCCGCCAACAGCGCATCCTCGAGGATGCGCCGCTCCGCGTCGGTCAACAGCAGCTCCTGCTCCCGCCGCGCCGCCCCGATCCGCACCGCGAACTCCGCCACCGACGAGAACCCCTGCTCGTCCTGCACCCGCACCACCGTCAACCCCTCCGGCGCATCCCACTGCAGCCGATAGTCCTGACCAGCCGCGGCGAGCTGACCGTCGAACTCCTGCAACGCCGCCGTCAACGCCGACCGAGCCGCCTTGCGGGCTCCGTCCCCGCCCTTGACCGTCGCCGTCGCCGCCGACAACGCCGCGTACAGCGCCCCCACCGCCGCGGGCACCGCAGGCACATCCCCGTCCGCCCGGGCGAGCCGAGCCACCACCTGCTCCGGCGCCGGCCACTCCACTGCCGCCGACGGCCACCGCAGCTCCTCCGAGATCCCCAGCAGCGCCAGCACATCTGGCCGCGCATACGGCGCCAGCTGCGCCGCATCAATCCCCGTCTCGGTCAGCGCCGACCGCAGCGCCTGCTCCGCCGCGGCATGTGCCGCCTCCGCCTTCCCGAGCTGTTCGACCGCGTCGTCGTGCGCGCGGCGCGCGGCGCGTTGCTCCGTCCGCGCCGCCTCGATCCGTTCGCGGGCCTGTGCGAGTTGCGCGTCGATCTGCTGCGCGTCGGCGCCCAACGCCTCACGCAGTGTCGCCAGCCGCTGCTGCTGTTGCCGCAGCGACTCCTCGGCCGTGACCGCCCGTTCGGCGGACGCACCGGCCGCCGCCCGGGTGTCCTCGCGCCGCACCTGCGCCTCCCGTGCGCGCTCGGCCGCCGCGACCCGCTCGCGCCGGGTGCGCAACACCGCCTGGCCCTGCGACTCGAAGAACCGGATCGCCGCCGCCAGCTGCTCGAGCTCGCGGGTCGTGTGCGGCGCCCGGTGCCGGGCCGCCACCGACCGCACCTGCCGCTCCTTCACGGAGCATTCGGCGATCACCTGATCGAGGTCCCGGTCGGCCGCGGCCGCCGCCTCCCCGGCGGTGCGCAGCGCCCCCGCACACTCGCTGACCTTCCGCAATGCCGCGAGCACCGCGCCGGTGCGCGGCACCGCCGAGGCGGCCCGATCCAGCCGCGCCAGCCGTTCGCCGACCGCCACCCGCGCCGACTCCGCGTCCGCCATCCGCGCCCGCCCCGCGGCGATCTCCGCCTCGAGCTCGGACGATCGTAGGTGCCGGCGACGGGCCCGCGCGGTCGCCCCGATGTACTCGGCCTGCGCCTTGGTGTGCCGACCCAGCTGCACCCCCTGGCGGTAGCCACCGCGCTCGTCGACGGCCGGGCCGGTCTCGTCCGTCACCGCATCCGGCACCGCGACGGACGCCAGCACCTCCCGCACCCGCTCGGCCGGCACCCCGGTGTCCGGTTCCACGACCAGCACGTCGGCCAGCGTCCGGCCCGCGGGCCGCTGCGCCGGCGGCGCCGGCACCAGCACCGCGGCCCCCGCGGGCGCGTCCTCTGCTGCGCCGCACACCCAGCCCGTCAACAGGTTCGCCGCCTCCAGCGCAGCCTCGAGTCCCGCGGCCGCCTCGGCGCTCACCGCGTCCGCGAACCGCACCAGCCGCCACAGCGGCGCTCCCGACGTGCCGGTCGGTGCGGTCGACGCAGGGAACGCCGGGGGAGCGTCGTCGCGCTCGGCCTCGATCATGTCCCGCTCGGCCTGCAGCAGCGCGATCCGCTCCTGCTCGTCTGCGATTTCCGCGTCGAGGCCGCGGCGGCGGAACCGCAACTCCTCGACCATCGGCGCCGTGTGCTCGGCTAGCACCGCCGCCGGCGTCGCCGCCTCGTCGCCACCGGCCGCTGCGATCGCCGCCCCCAGCGCCTTGAACAGCTCCTCCGGTCCGTCGACTGCCGACCACGCATCCCGATGACCGGTCCACCACTCCCGCAACAGGTTCGACGCCTCCGCGCGGGCCGCATCCACCGCCGCGTCCGCCGCGTCCACCGCCATCCGGGCCGACTCGAGCTGCGCGCGGGCGCGCTCGGCCGCCGCTTCCGCCCGCACCCGCGCCGCCGACGCCCCTTCGGCGGCCGCCACCGCGGTCCGCACCGCTCGCACATCCGCGGCCCGTTCCTCCGCGCACGCGGCGACCCTCGCTGCGATCTGTTCACCGCGGGTGTCCTCGGCCGGCACCGTCCACTCGATGCCCGCATCGCGCGCCGCCGCGGCGAGCGCGTCCTCGGCGCGGTGCGCGGCGGCCGCCGCATCCACGGCCGCCTCCGCGGCCCGTCGCGCTTCCTCCTCGCGTTGTGCCAGCTCCGTCTGCGCGCGCTGTGCCTGCTCTGCCTGCCCGGCCGTGGTGCGCTCGAGATCCGCCACCACCTGCGCCAGATCGTCGAGCTGCTGCTTGCCCTCGTACGCGCTCGACCGCTGCAGCGCCTCGAGCGTCGCGCGGGCCTGCTCGAGGTCCCGCTCGGCGACCTCGAGCCGCTCGAGGGTCAGCGCCCGCTCCGCACCGGCCCGATCGAACGCCGCCACCGACGCCGTCCACTCCGAGGTGCCGGCGTCGACCGCCGCCAGCCGGGCCCCGAGCCGGTCGACGTCGGCGCGAGCCTGCTGACCCAGGTAGGTCGTATACACCGCGACGAACCGCTGCGCCGCGTCGTCCGCCGCCGCCAACGATTCCAGCGTGCGGGACACCTCCTCCATGTCAGCGAACGACCGCGCCGCCTCGAGCACCAGCTGCTCGTCGAGCGGCCGCAACCCGTCGGTCAGCGCCTGCGACAACCCCTTCGGATCCAGATTCTTGGCCAGCTGCGGCCGGCGCAGCGTCAGGATCAGGTTGATCAGCTGCTCGTAACGCTCGATCCCGAGCCCGAACAACCGCGCGTCGATCGCCGCCCGGTAGTCCACCGGCCGGTCCGTGACCGCATCGGCACCGACCTCCTCGATCAGCTGCCGCCGCGTCAGCGGACGATCGGCCTCGTCGAGCAGCGAGAAATCCACACCGACCCGGCCGTCGACGACGAAGTACCACCGCGTGACCTTGTCGTTGCCGCGCGCCGCGCGCATCCCGACCCCCACGGTCACCGCTTCCGGATCGTCCCGGCGCCCGCGGCAGAACTCCATCCACACATACGAATACGCACTGTCCTGCCCCTGATACAGCAGGTTGGACCGCATCGTGCGCTCCTCGCCGGCGAACGGATTCAGCCGTCGCGGCTCGATGCGTCCGTCGAAGACGAACGGGAACAGCACCTCGAGCGCCTTGGTCTTGCCCGACCCGTTGGGTCCCCGCAGCACCAGCCGACCGTCCGCGAAGGAGAACTCCTGATCCCGGTAGTCCCACAGGTTGATGATCCCGGCACGTGTGGGCCGGAAACGGGCACTGCTCACGACATCTCCGCTTCGTTCGAATCCTCGCCGGCCAGTGCGAGACGCGGGTCGCGTTCGCGCACCGTCACCACCACCCCCCGGAACCGGGCCAGCGCCGGCAACGCCAGCACCCCGCCGGGCACCCGGGCCACCAGCCGTTGCCGCTCCAACACCGTCAGCGCCGCCTCGAGCAGGCCGGCCGGATCGGCCTGCCATTGCGCGGCGAAGGTACGGCCGAACTCGTCGGCCAGCTTCGCCGCCGTCTCCGCCAGCCAACTGTCCTCGACCAGCGGATGCGTCGGCGCCGGCTGCGGCACCGGCGGCGCCTCCGCCGGAGCCGCGTCACCCGCCAGGGACGCGAACACCCCGGCCGCCGGGATCGCGGCGTCCAATCCCGCCTCGAGCTCCGCCTCCGGGTCCGCCGGCCTCGGCCACCGCACCGGTTCCGACCCCGGCTCCGACACCCGCGCGCAGATCTCCCCAGCCAGCAACAACGCCACCTGCGGAACCGTCCCCACCCCCGGAAAACGCAGATCCGACATCCGCCCCGACGAGTCCACCAGCGCGACGCCCTCCGCGCGGCGCTCGGCCACCAGCCCCGTCACTAGCTCGATCCCCGCGGTCGTGCGCGGCAGCGCCAGCTGCAGCCGCTCCTCGTCGTCGAGTTCCTCGGCGTACACCACCGGCCGCTGCACCAGCGCCCGGCGCACCCGCCGCGCCACCTCCGCGGTGCCCACGCTCCGGCCGCCGTCGCGGCGGTCACCGGCGGTGAGCAGGCCCCGCACCGAGTGCAGGTGCTGCAGCGCGCGCGGCGGCCGGAACAGCGCCGCCACCACGGGCCGGTCGATGTCGTAGAGGGCCTCACCCCGGTCCGGGTCCGACACCCAGCCGCCGGCGTCGCCGTCCGCCAGCGCGATCGCCCCTCGCGCCGCCAGCCACGCCACCGCGTCGACGAACGCGTCCCGGTCCGTCGCCCGCTCGGGAGCCAGTTCGACCCCGGGCACCTGCCCGGCCTCGGACGCGACCTGCTCGGCCAGCTCCGACAGGGTGATCTGCCCACCCGCGCGTCCCAGCGCCGCCAGCGCCAGCGCCAGATATGCGTACCGGCGACGGTCGAAGGGCCGGTCGGTCACCGAGCGCGCGCCGCCCCCGGGATCGAGCCGGTCGGCGACGGTGAACAACCGTGCGGTCGTCTCGGTCACCTCGAGCCGGTACCCGAACAACTCGAGCAGGTCCTCGCGCAGCTCCGTCGCCCACCGGCGCAGCAGCGGCAGCGCGGCCCGGTCGGGGTACCGGGTGGTCACCAGGTGGTGCGACAGGATCAGCCGCGCCGCCCGCTGATAGGAATCCCGGTCGAGCGGCGAGATCCGCCGGGCTCTCACTGCACGCTCACCCGCAGCCCGTCCAGATGCAGCCGGCCGCGCGCCGTCCGGACCACGGTGCCCTCCGGGGCCGGGCTCAGCGTCAGCCGTACCCCGTTCTGGGTGCCCGTCGCACCCGGCACGGTGCCGCTGACCGGAACCCGCGCCGACAGCGCCGCGTCGAGCAGACCCAACAGCACCTCGGTCTCCGGCTCGGACAACTCCCGCTCGTCCACGCCGCCCGCCGCGAGGGCGCGTGCCGCCTCGGCGCGCGCCCGCTGCGTCGCCAACTGCCGCTCTCGCAACCGCCGGATCCCGGATTCGTTGCGCTGCACCCGCGCCGGTGCTCCCGCGGACGGGGTGCGCCCGGTCTCGGCCAGCGTCCGGGCGATCGGCACGGGTGGCGCGTCCCACCACGACGTTGTCACCGGGACTGTCTCCGGGTCGGGATGCACGACGGAGAAGTGCCGCGGGCGGCCCAGGTCGAACACCGCGTCGAACAGCGCGTGCGCCGACCGCTCGTCCGGCGCGGCCGCGAACCAGCCGGCCAGGTGCCGCAGTTGCGATTCCCGGCTCACCCCGCCGCGTCGGGTCTCCGTCAATCGCCGCAGCAGCGCCAGCACCGCCGCGATCGCGCTCATCGTGCCCTCCCGTAGCCGCTCCGACTCGCTCGGCACGTCGGCGGCGCCGACGAACCACCGTTCGAGGCCGCGCCACCGGGCCCGCCAGTCCGCGTGCCGCTCGGGCACGGGCATCAGCACCCGCTCGTCGTGCGCGGCGGCGAACCCCAGCATGCGGTCGATCCCGGTCTCCCGCACCCGCGCCAGCGCCGCCGCCAGTTTGGGTCCGTAGCGGGCCAGGTCGGTGCTGAACTCCCGCATGTGGGCCAGCACCGCATCCTTGTGCGCCAGGAACGATTCGGGTGTGACCTCGGTGGTGCGCACCAGGTCGCCGAGCATCAGGTAGAACCCCGCCGCGCGCTCGGCCATGTCCGACAACGTCGTGTCCAGGCGCGACAGTTTGCGGTAGACGAGCTCGCCGTCCCCGGCCTCGTTCGCCGCCGCCAGCTCGGTCAGGTCGGCCAGCAGATCCGCCAGCGCGAGACGCGACAGCGACGCGTCCTCGCCGCGCGCGCTCAGCACCTCCTCCACGGCGCGGAAGGCGTGGTAGCCGGCGCGGCCGAACTGATACACGTAGTGCCGGTTGCGGTACTCGGCCAGCGACGCCGCCCGGGTGCCGTCGTAGCTGCGTTCGAGCACCCCCCAGGCGTGCAGCTGCTCGAGCAGGGGCGCCACGTCCTGGGCGGACAGTGCCGCCGCCGGATCCGTCGAGCCGGTCCGCTCGAGTATCGCCCCGACCTCGGCGGCGTGCAGCAGCACGACGTAGTTGGCCCGAGCGATATCGAAAGCCCGCAGTACCCAGAGGTATTCGGCCCGCTTCTCGGCCGTGGCGAACGAGAACAACCGGAGCCGGTCGTCGGCCACTCCGGACCCCGGTTCGGTGTGCCCGACGGGCGGTTGCGTTTCGTTCACCGTGACAGGGTAGGCGGGGACGGCTCCCGGGCCGCGTAACCCCCGGTGCCGTGCCTGCCACACCGGCGACAGGGGAGGGGAGACCGGCCGACGACAGTCGCCGGTGACCGTGGTCGGCCGGAGGGAGCGGGCGGCCGGATGCCGACGATGCTGCCTGTCGGCGCCGGGTCCCGCAGGATTTTTCTGGGATCGTTCAGAATTTCGACGGTTGTTGCCGGAATGCCGGGTCAGCGCTTGTCGTCCGGCGTCCGGGGCGGGTCCTCGCCCTGGCGGCCGGTCCCGGCCGCGCGTGCCGCGTCCAGCTCGGTGCGCAGGCGATCGCGCTCGCTGCGGAGCGGGGCGACCTCGGCACGGAGCTCGGCGACCTCGGCGCGGAGCTGGGTGATCTCGGCGCGCAACTCGTCGCCGCGGTCCCGGGCCGCGGATTCGGCGGCCTGGGCTGCCGCCGCGGTGACGCGCGCCTGTTCCAGCGCGCCGCGCAGGTCCTCCACCCGGGTGCGCTCGGTGGTGAGTTCGGCGTCGAGTCGGGCCAGCGCCGCGGCGGCGGCCGCTGCCTCCTTCTCGGCAGCGGCTCGGGTGCGGGTCAGATCCTCGCGCAGGGTCTCGAGTTCCGGTTCGAGCCGGGCGAGCTGTTGTTGCCGTTCGGCGAGGGTGGAGCGGTAGCCGGCGACCTCCTCCGCGTGCGCCTTGTCGGTGGCGTCGATCCGTTCCTGCCAGCTGCGCAGGGTGTCGGCATGCTCCTCGGCGGCATGTGTCAGCTCGGTCCGGTGCGCGGTTTCGAGTTCCGCGACCCGGGTCTCGTGCGCCGCGCGGGCGTCCGCGAGTTCCCGGTCGACGGCCTCGACGGCTGCCTCCGCGTTGTCCCGGTCCTCGGTGGCCTGGGCGAGTTGCTCCCGCAGACGGGCGATGCGAGCGTCCGCGTCGGCCTTCACCTTGGCCAGCTCGGTGCTCGCGCGGTTCATCTGCGCTTCCAGGGCGTCCGCGTCGGTGAGCTTGTCGACCGCGGCCGTGATCTGCGCCGCGACCGCGCCGTACTGCTCGAGTGATGTTGCCGCCAGCGTGCGCAGCGCGGAGACCGCGGAGGTCAGGTTCGCGGCGGCCTCGGCCGGGCCCGGGGGAGTGCTCAGCTCCGCGAGCGTCGCCGCCTCCTTCTTCTGCCGTTCCCGTTCCCGATAGGCACGCACCCGGTCGGCGGCCGACGCGTACTTGCGCGGCCTGCCGGGTCGTGGGCGCTCGTCGGGCGCGGATTCGCCGGTACTCGGCTCGTTCATCGGTCCTCGTCTCGGTGGGGTCGGTGCGTTGCTGTGAGCAGAGCTTCGGGGGAAGCACCCGAAGCCGGTCGTTCAGAATCGGTGGCGGACGGAAACGAAAAGTTATCCGAACTCAACTCGTGCCTACTCCCGCGACGCTCAGGACACACCCCGAACACTTCCGACGGGGGGCATTCGGCGATACGCGACACCCTTTGAACGTTACTAGAAATGAAACAAAATACGAAACGTATTGTTATTAAATTAAAGGGCAGTGAGTCGGTCCAAGTGAACTGACCAGATGCCGGGGAGATACGGGAATCGTTACGGAGGAAGCGCCTGAGCGGGTTTTGGAGACGAAGATATGCGCATGTATTGATGTTCGAGGGTTGATCGTCATAATTCCCGCTTATAGTGAGTCAGGCGCCCGCGGGTGGGCGAAAAGTGGGAGGTGCCGTGCCGGGGTTCGGCGGCGGTCCTCGAGTACCCCGGGGGTGGGGCGCGGGGGGTGACTCGCTACGAATCACACTGGTGCGAAACAAGTTTCGTGGCCGGTCGGGCGCGAAGATGCGCTCGTTCGCCCTGCTTGCCGAACAGGCTGAGGAACTCGACCGGTTCGGCAACGGCGGCGCCGAACCAGTGCGGCACGCGAGTGTCGAACTCGGCCGTCTCCCGGGCGAGAGAACCAGGTCGTGCTCACCCAGGGCGAGCCGTCGCCGCCCGTTGAGGACGTAGATCCACTCGTGCCCCTCGTGGGTCTGGGGTCGTGGCGGTGGAGACAATCGACGACCGCCTCGCGGGGGTACGGCTGCGTGGGGATCGGACGATCGCCCGGGAGGCACTGGTGGTGGCGCCGCGGATGGTGGTGCGCGCCGAGTTCCTCGCGCCGCTCGGAGTGCGGCCGACGGAGCATCCCGCCGGGGTGGGACAGCACATTCCGGCGGACGCGACCGGTCGCACCGACGTCCCCGGCGTCTGGGTTGCCGGCAACGTCACCGATCCCGCCGCCCAGGTGGGTGCGGCCGCGGCGGCAGGCGCGGCCGTCGCCGCCCGCATCAACGCGGACCTGGTCGCCGAGGAGACACGGCAGGCAGTCGACGTCTGGCGTGCCCGAGTTCCGGGTCCGTCGCACACGCCCGGGCGCTGACCGGCGGGCACAGCCGATGCCCCGGTCCGAGCGACGCACGCCGCGCCGGACAGGACGCGCCGGCCGGTGGCACCGACGCGAGGTGCGCGGTCGACGCGTATCCTCCGTTCGCGAAGGGTCGGGCATGAGGAGTGGTGTCACCGTGACGAATCAGTTGCCGGGCAACGATTCCCCTGAGGCACCACTGCCTGCGCCGGTGCTTCCCCCCGGTGTGGAGGAGGCGATGCGCCGGCTCCGCGCCAAGGCCGCCTCGGAGAACACCCGCGCCGCCGTGACCAGCGACTGGAGCAAGTTCGCCCGGTGGTGCGACTCCGTCGGTCACGTACCGCTCCCGGCGGCGCCCGACCTCGTGGGCTGGTACCTGACCGAGAAGTCGAGCGAACTGCGACCCGACGGACGCTGGGCGTACGCCCCGTCGACCCTCGCGCGATGGGTCGCGACGATCAACAAGATGCACGCCTTGGCGGGACTGCCGAGGCCGGGACATCACGAGGCGGTGCGGGACGTGGTGCGGGGCATCCGGCGGACCCGTGCGGCGCCGCCGGCCCGCCGCACACCCCTGCTCACCGACGACATCCGGGCGATCGTCGGCGCGATGCGCGCCGCCGCCACCGAGTGGCCGGATCGGGTAGCCGAGCGCCGCGACTCCGCCCTGCTGCTGCTGGGGCTCGCCGGTGCGATGCGTCGGTCGGAGCTGTCCGCACTCACCACGTCCGATGTCGTCGCCCATCGGTCCGACGGGTTGTACGTGACGATTCGTCGTTCGAAGGCGGATCGGGACGCGCGCGGACGGACCGTCACGCTCCCGTACGGGCGGGATCCGCAGACCTGCCCGGTGTGCGCCTACCGGCGTTGGCGCGAGGTACTCGACGTGTGGGACGCGGTCGGTGGGGTGGCGGTGCGGGAACTGGTGAGCGACGAGTGTGCCGTCGGCGACGAGCACTGCTGCCGCGGGGTGGCGCCGGGGACGGGGGGTGGGGAACGGCCTCTGTTCCGCACGATCCACCGCACCGGCACCGTCGGCAGCGGCGCCCTGAGCGGGCAGTCGGTGCACTCGATGATCCAGCGTCGGGCGCGGCAGGCGGGGTTCGCGGCCGAGGTGGTCGCCACCCTGGGCGGACACAGCCTGCGCGCCGGGTTCGTCACCCAGGCCGTCCGCAACGGGGCCACGACCCAGACGATCATGACGCAGACGGGGCATGCCGACGAGCGGATGGTGGCGCTCTACAGCCGCCAGCACGCCGGGCTCGTCGGCAACGCCGTCACCGTGCTCGGCCTCTGACCCCGTTCACGTGCGCCCGACTCACGTGCGCCCGACGGGCCGGCGCCACGCGCTCGGGTCGGCGGTGAGCGCCGCGATCAGGTGTTCGGCGGCGTTCGGATTGCGGAACGGGCCGGCCAGCAGGTCCGCATAGACCTGGGACGGTGCCGCGAAGCGCAGTCCGTCGCGCCGCTGCATCCGCTCGAAGACCACCGACGACCACGGCGTGGCCACCACGACGTCGGCGCCGCGGTCGATCGGGCGCAGACCCAGGGCCTGGGCAAACGTGTCCGGGTCGTCGGCGTACACCTCGAGGACCTCGGCGCCCGCGTAGTCGGTGGCCCCGAGGCCGGTGATCGCGTAGCTCAGGTCGAGCGGTTCGGAAAGATCGGCCCGTACCGTGCCGATGCCGTCGGGTGCGGCGAATCCCCTTGTGACGCAGGGTTTACGGTCCGCAGCCCACGCGCGCAGCATCTTCTCCCAGTGCACCATCGTGATCGGACCGCGCGGAATGCGGCGGATCAGTTCCCGCTCCCCGAGGACCTCGACGACGCGGTAGGTGGCACCGGTGGAGGCGCCGGAGAGCCGGATCAGCTCCGGTACGGACATCTCCCCGGTGAAGTCCGCGAGCGCCCGGACCACGCGTTCGGACGGTTCACCGGTGAGTACCCCCGAGGGCCGGCCGGGCCCGCGCCACGGGTCGGCGTCGGCGCCGCGGTTGCGCACCCACATCGCCGGCCGGGACGCGACGAGCGTGAGGTTTCCGGTCGCGTCGGAGTACGAGATGCCATGCTGATCGAGCTGGCGGCGCACCGGATCGGAGAGGTAGTGGGCGCACACGAATCCGCGGTCGGACTCGGACAGTTCTGCGGCGATGCGCGCGACGTCTCCGCTGAGCACACCGCGGGACGCAATGACCGCGTACGACACCGACTCGCCGTCGGGCGCGGTCACGAGGATGCGATCGGGGGCCGCGGGGGAGCGGGGGCGGTCGGAGGTGACCGTCCAGCCCAGGGGCAGGCACGCCTCGACCACGGCGATGGCGCGCCGGTAGATGTCGATGGGCCGCTCCGGGCGGGGGCCCGTCGCGCTGTCGGCTGGTTCTGCGAGCGGTGCGGACGCTGTCATATGCCCACGATAGATAATCGGTACGACACGGAAGCCTGACAATTTACGAATACTTTCGCTGCCGACCCGCAACGTCGGGGGAGCGGAGCGCGCTGTGACCAGGCGAGAGGTCGGAGCCACCGTCTCGTCGAGAGGGTGATTCGGTGTGGCCGGCACCGATTCGAAGTGCCCTCGAAGACCTCGAGCGAGGAGATCGAGGCGAGGGCCAGTGGAGAGCCACCACGAACTCGCGATATATTCCGAATAATACGGAACTCTATAAAATACTGAACTCCCTCCCGGCTACAACCCAACCCCAACCCAAAACACAACGGCCAGCCCACCATCCGCCGCACCCGAGGGCTACAGTCCGGGAGTGCCTGCGCCGCGTCCGAATCGCCCGTCTCGCCGGGCTCTGCTGATGTCGCTGGTGGCGGCAGCGATCGCTGTGTACGCCGGTGTCCTCGTCCTGTTCGGGGTGAGCACACACGAACGGCGCGAGTGGCGGCCCGTGGAGGTGGCTGCGGACTCGGTGCTCGTGGTGGTGACGATGAAGTCGCTGCAGCCGACGGTCGACCGGGTCCACGCCGAGGTCACCATCTATCCCGGGGAGTCGTTCCTCGATGCGAACGGGGCCACACTCGCCGCGCCGTTGAGTGTGCTGCTCGTGCCGGCCGTCTCGCAGTCGGAGTTGTTCTTCCCGGCGCACACCGTGCCCGTCGGCTACCCGGTGGAGTTGCTGGCCCGTGGGCAGGCGATCCGCTGGCCTTTCGACGTCTTCGACGTCACGCCGGTCGTCGTGGAGGTCGATGTGGGGGAGGGAGCGGAGCGGGAGCCGGTGCCGTCGGATGTGCTGATCGACGGCCGCATCGACGGGTGGTCGATCGACCGTAGAGCTGTCGTGGCGGCCCCGGAGCTCGGTTTCCCCGACGGGGTGGACGGCACCGAGGTGGTGTTCGTGCGCACCGGGGGCACTCTGGTGTACGCGGCGATCCTGCTGCTGATGATGGTCGTCCTCGCGGTACTCGCCGCGTTCGTCGCGGTGCAGACGTTCCGGCGGCGCCGCGCAGTCGAAACCGACATGCTCGCCTGGATGGCGGCCATGTTGTTCGCCGTGGTTCCGCTGCGGGGCATCCTGCCGGGTTCGCCGCCGATCGGGTCGTGGGTCGACGTGACGGTGACCATCTGGGTGGTCACCACCCTCGTCGCCGCGCTGACGCTGTACGTGTACTGCTGGTGGCGTGACAGCCACCCGTCGCTCACCCGACGGTGACGACGATCCGGCCGTCGCGCACGTGCGCCGCGTAGGTGTGGACGGGGTCGATGCCGGGCGTGGTGCATCGGCCGGTGTCGAACCTGAACGCGTACTGGTGCAGGGGGCATACGACGAGGTCGTGGTCGATCTGGCCGTCGGCGAGTGGTCCGCCCCGGTGTGGGCACACCGCGTCCAGTGCCCGGACGGTGCCGTCGTCGAGCAGGAACACAGCGATCTGCCGTCCTCCCACGGTGTAGGTACGGCCTTCGCCCGGTGTCAGATCGGTCAGCGTGCCCACCTCGTACTCCGGCGCGGTGGTCCGGCTTTCGGTGGTGGTCATCGGACCGGCACCTGCGGCAGCGGGAGCAGCGGCAGCGCGGGACGGAACTGCGCCGGCGACTTCTGGGCCGTCCGTTCGAGCCAGGGGTCCCGGTATGCCGCGACGGCGGCGCCGATGCGTTCGTCGAGTCCGGTCACGATGTCCTCCTCGTCGCGGACCAGCAGCGCCTGGAGCCGGTCGATGCCGATGCGGGGCACGAAGTCGTAGGTTCGCTCGAGCCATCCGGCGTTCTCGCGGTAGTACTGAATGAACCGGCCGGCCAGGGCGAGGACGTCGTCACCGGACACGGGGCCGGCGAGCAGGTCACCCTTGCGGATGTGGGCGCCGGCGGCGCCGCCGACGTAGATCTCCCAGCGGCCGTCGCCGACCGCGACGACACCGAAGTCCTTGCAGAGTGCTTCCGAGCAGTTGCGGGGGCATCCGGCCACGGCGAGTTTCAGTTTGGCGGGAGTCTCGAGTCCCTGGAAGCGTTCCTCGAGGGCGATGCCGAGTGCGGTCGAGTCGCCGAGGCCGAAGCGGCAGAAGTCGCTGCCGACACAGGTCTTGACGGTGCGGAAACTCTTTCCGTAGGCGTATCCGGAGGGCATGTCCAAGTCGGCCCACACCTTGGGCAGGTCCTCCTTGCGGATGCCGAGCAGGTCGATGCGCTGGCCGCCGGTGACCTTGACCATGGGCACGTCGTACTTGTCGGCGACGTCGGCGATGCGCCGCAGCTGGGCAGGTGTGGTAACCCCGCCCTTCATCTGCGGCACCACGGAGAAGGTGCCGTCGCGCTGGATGTTGGCGTGGACGCGGTCGTTGATGAACAGCGCACCCCGTTCGTCGACCCAGTCCGGGCCCCACACGGTGCGCAGCAGGGACGCGAGCGGCATCTTGGCGGTGGCCTCCTCGCGGCCGCCGGGGGCGAGTTCGGCGAAGACCTGGGAGACCGCACGCAGCTCGCGGCGACGGATCTCGGCGATCAGGTCCGGTTTGGTGAGCGGGATGCACGGCACGTACCAGTTCGCGGCGGGGTCCTCGGCGAGGGCGCCGCCGGCGGCGCAGGCGACGATGTCGGCGACCAGGCTCTTGCACGAGCCGCAGCCCTTCCCGGCGCGGGTGCCGGCGCACACCTGCGCGAGGGTGTCGGCGCCGGCGCGGACGCAGGCGACGATGTCGCCCTTGCTGACGCCGTTGCAGTTGCACACCGGGGTTTCGTCCGGCAGGTCGGCGGCGACGTCGGCGCCCTGCGGGTCGCCGAGGTCGAACAGCAGCGCCGCGCGGTCCGCGGGGATCTCGATCCTGCCGTCGAAAGCCTGGGTGAGGGTGGTGGCTCTGCTCACGTCGCCGAGCAGCATGGCGCCGACGAGCCGGTCGTCGCGCACGACGATGCTCTTGTAGACGCCGCTGCGCGGATCGTAGAACTGGACGAACTCGTCGTCTTCGTGTTCGGGTCCCTTGATACCCATCGCGACGACGTCGATACCGGCGACCTTGAGGGCGGTGCCGGTGCGCGAGCCCTCGTACGCGGCGTGGGGATTCGTGCCGGTGAGGTGTTCGGCGAGGACGACGGCCTGTTCCCAGACGGGTGCGACGAGGCCGTACACCTCGCCGCGGTGCTGGGCGCATTCGCCGACGGCGTAGATGCTCGATTCTTCTTCGCAGCGCAGCTGGTCGTCGACGACGATGCCGCGTTCGACGACGAGGCCGCCGGCGCGGGCGAATTCGGTGTTGGGGCGGATGCCGGCGGTGACCACGACCATGTCGGTGCCGAGGACGGTGCCGTCGGCGAAGTGCACGGCGGTCACGGCGCCGCGGTCGTCGCGCAGGACGGCGGTGGTGCGGGTGCCGGTGTGCACGGCGATGCCGAGCCTTTCGATTTCGGTGCGCAGTACCCGTCCGCCGCGCTCGTCGAGCTGCTGGTTCATCAGGTGGGTGGGCGAGTGCACCACGGTGACGGTCAAGCCCTGGGTGCGCAGCCCGTAGGCGGCTTCGAGGCCGAGCAGGCCGCCGCCGACGACCACGGCCCGGACGTCGTCGTGGGCATCGGCCATCTGCAGCATGCCGTTGGTGTCGGAGAGGGTGCGGAAGCCGAAGACGCCGCGGCCGAGCCGCCCGTCCGGTTCGCGCAGCCCGTCCATGTTGGGGAAGAAGGTGTTCGATCCGGTCGCGACGACGAGCAGGTCGTAGGGGACCTGCCGGCCGGACTCGCACGTGACAGTCTTGCCGAAGCGGTCGAGACGGGTGGCGCGGTCGCCGGCGTACAGGGTCACGCCGTTCGCGCGGTACCAGCTCATGGGATTGAGGACGAGGTCGTCGTCGACGTCGGCCTGGCCGGCCAGCACGTGGGAGAGCATGATCCGGTTGTAGTTGCCGTACGGCTCGTCACCGATCATGGTGATGTCGAACTGGTCCCGGCCGCCGCGCGCGAGGATCTCCTCGACGGTGCGGGCGCCGGCCATGCCGTTGCCGACGACGAGCAGGCGCCGGCGCGGGCCGTGGTGGTGCGACGCGGTTGGGGTCATGCGTCCAGGGTTGCCGGGGGCGGTGACGGCTCGGCGGCACCGGGGTTACGCGGCGGTCAGGAAGTGCTCACTGCCGCTGGGGTGAGGATGTCAGCGGGAGGGGGAGTCGCGGCGCGGCATCGCCAGCGGGGAGACGACGGCGAGCACGAGGGCGGGCACGACGAAGCTCGCGACCGGGGCTGCGGCGTAGAGGGGGGTCAGTGCCAGCGGGGCGACGGCGCCGCCGGAGAACCGGAACGCCTGCACCACCGAGACGGCGCCGCCGCGGTTGCGGCCCGAGGAGCCGAGGACGGCGGCGTTGACCCCGACGAGCACGCACTGGGAGGCGATCCCGGCGACGAACCAGGCGGCCGCGACCAGCCACAGCAGTCCGGCGGTGCCGACGACGACGACGAGACCGGCGCCGGCGAGGGCGCCGAGCAGCACGGTGCGGGTGGCGCCGATGCGGTCGATGAGGGTGCCGACGCGGCGGGCGGTGAGGATGCCGGCGATGCCGAAGCCGGTCAGGAGCAGTCCTCGTTGCGTGGGGGTCAGGCCGAAGACGTCCTCGGCGCGGAAGGCGAGCAGGAAGTTCAATCCGCCGAGGGCTCCCCAACCGAGCAGGGCGACGACCCCGATGCGCACCACGTCGGGGCGCAGCGCGTCGCGCAGCCGTGGCGGTGCCTCCCCGGTGGGCGCGGTCAGCTGCTCGGGCAGGCCGATCACGGCGAGGACGGCGGCGGCCGCGGCGATCACGACGAACGCCCACCGCCAGTCGACCTCGGCGGCCAGCCCC
Organism: Rhodococcus indonesiensis; assembly: GCF_047782815.1. Classification (NCBI taxonomy): domain Bacteria; kingdom Bacillati; phylum Actinomycetota; class Actinomycetes; order Mycobacteriales; family Nocardiaceae; genus Rhodococcus; species Rhodococcus indonesiensis. The sequence goes on from NZ_CP180630.1 coordinate 2,740,239, forward strand.
CCGACGAGCGGGGCCGAGGTCTGTCCGGCGGCCTGCATCGCCCCGAACAGGCCCAGGGCGCGGCCCAGTCGTGCCCGCGGGACGAGCGCGGCGAGCGCGGCGAGCAGCAGCGGGGTGGTGAAGGCGTTGGCGACGCCCTGCAGGGCCCGGGATGCGAGCAGCAGCCCGAGGGTGGGGGCGAGCGCGGACGCCAGCGACGCGAGGGCGTAGACGAGGTACGCGGAGCGGACGGTGCGGACCCGTCCCCACCGGGCCCCGAGGGTGCCGGAGACGAGCATGGTCAACGCGAACGGCCCGAGATAGGCGGTGAGGGTGCTCGCGGCCGCGCCGGCGCTCACGCCGGTGGAGGCGCCGATCTCCGGCAGCATCGACGCCACGACACCGCCGCCGAAGGGGCCGAGGAATCCTCCGGCGTAGAGGGCGGCACGCGGCAGCGAGGCGCGTGCCGCCCTCACTGGGTGAAGCCGCCCGGGCCTCGCCGCCGCAGGTAGCGTTCGAACTCGGCGGCGAGGGCGTCGCCGTCGATCTTGGCGATGACCTCGGAGATGTCCGATTCGGCGTCGCCGCGTTCCTCGAGGGCGCGAACGTATTCGGCGATCTCCTCGTCGTCCTCGGTCATCGCGGTGACGGTCTGTTCCCATTCCTCGGCGAGGACCGGCAGTTCGCCGAGCGGGACCTCGAGGTCGAGGACGTCTTCGACGCGGCGCAGCAGCGCGACGGTGGCCTTGGGGTTGGGGGGTTGCGAGACGTAGTGGGGGACGGCGGCCCAGAACGACACGGCGGGCACGCCGGCGCGGACACACGCGTCCTGGAGGACCCCGGCGATGCCGGTGGGCCCTTCGTACCGCGAGCCTTCCAGGTTGAATCGTTTGGCGGCGTCGGTGCTGTAGGCGGTGCCGGTGACGGGGACGGGCCGGGTGTGGGGGGTGTCGGCGAGCAGGGCGCCGAGGATGACGACGGTGTGCACGCCGATCTCGTCGGCGAGTTCGATGATGGCGTCGCAGAAGCTGCGCCAGCGCATGTTGGGTTCGATGCCGCGCAGCAGCACGACGTCGCGCTCGCTGCCGGGGGGTGAGCACACCGACAGTCGGGTGGCGGGCCATTCGATCTCGCGGGTGACGCCGTCGACGAGCCGCACCATGGGACGGTTGACCTGGTAGTCGTAGTAGTCCTCGGAGTCCAGTTCGGCGAACGGTTCGGCGTCCCAGATGAGCTCGAGGTGTTCGACGGCGCCGCTGGCCGCGTCACCGGCGTCGTTCCACCCTTCGAAGGCGGCGACCAGCACCGGGTCACGCAGGGTCGGCACGTCCGGTTCCGGGGTCTCGGCGAACTCGCTTGCACTCACCTGTCCAGCCTACGGCGAGAGCCGGACGGGCCGCCCACTAGTCTGGAGCGCATGTCCACCCCATTGCACTCTGCCTTGCTCGATGCGCTCTCGCAGCGCGTTGTCGTGGGAGACGGGGCGATGGGCACGATGTTGCAGGCCGCGGATCTGAGTCTGGACGACTTCCGCGGCCTCGAGGGGTGCAACGAGATTCTCAACGACTCCCGGCCCGACGTCATCCGGGGGATTCACCGGGCGTACTTCGAGGCCGGAGCGGATGCCGTTTCCACCAACACCTTCGGTTGCAACCTGCCCAACCTCGCCGACTACGACATCGCCGATCGCATCCGGGACCTGTCCGAACGCGGCGCCCGCCTGGCCCGGGAGGTGGCCGACGAGATGGGTCCCGGCCCGGACGGTACGGGACGGTTCGTGCTGGGCTCGATGGGTCCGGGCACGAAGCTGCCCACCCTCGGTCATGCCCCGTTCGCCGTGTTGCGTGACGCCTACACCGAGTCCGCGCTGGGGATGCTCGACGGCGGCGCCGACGCCATCCTCGTCGAGACCTGCCAAGACCTGCTGCAGGCGAAGGCCGCGATCGTCGGCAGCCGCCGCGCGATGGAGCGGTCCGGCCGGCGCATCCCGATCGTCACGCACGTGACGGTGGAGACGACCGGCACGATGCTGCTCGGCAGCGAGATCGGGGCAGCCCTGGCGGCGCTCGAGCCACTGGGCATCGACCTGATCGGGCTGAACTGTGCCACCGGCCCGGAGGAGATGAGCGAGCACCTGCGGCATCTGTCCAAGCACGCCCGGCTCCCGGTGTCGGTGATGCCGAACGCGGGCCTGCCGGTGCTCGGGGCGAACGGCGCCGAGTACCCGTTGACCCCGGAGGAACTGGCGCAGGCACTGAGCGGGTTCGTCGCCGAGTTCGGGCTGGCGCTGGTCGGCGGCTGCTGCGGCACCACCCCCGAGCACATCCGGCAGGTTGCCGAGGCGGTGCGCGAGACCGAGCGCGCCGAACGCGATCCCCGGCCGGAGCCGGGCGTGTCGTCGCTGTACTCGGCGGTGCCGTTCGAGCAGGACTCGTCGATCCTGATGATCGGTGAGCGCACCAACTCGAACGGGTCGAAGGCGTTCCGGGAGGCGATGCTCGCCGGGGATCATCAGAAGTGCCTGGACATCGCGAAGGATCAGATCCGCGACGGCGCGCACCTGCTGGATCTGAACGTGGACTACGTGGGCCGCGACGGCGCCGCCGACATGGCGGATCTGGCGAGCCGGCTGGCGACGGCGTCGACGTTGCCGATCATGATCGATTCGACGGAGCCGGACGTGATCCGGGCCGGTCTTGAGCATCTCGGGGGCCGGTGCGCGGTGAACTCGGTGAACTACGAGGACGGCGACGGCCCGGGTTCGCGATTCGAACGGATCATGGAGCACGTGGTCGAGCACGGTGCCGCGGTGGTCGCGTTGACGATCGACGAGGAGGGCCAGGCGCGTACCGCCGAGCACAAGGTGCGCATCGCCGAGCGGTTGATCGCGGATCTGACCGGCAACTGGGGCCTCGGCGAGGAGGACATCATCGTCGACGCCCTGACGTTCCCGATCTCCACCGGGCAGGAGGAGGTCCGCCGGGACGCCATCGAGACGATCGAGGCGATCCGCGAGATCAAGCGCCGGCATCCGCGGGTGCACTTCACCCTCGGCATCTCGAACGTGTCGTTCGGGCTGAACCCGGCGGCGCGGCAGGTGCTGAACTCGGTGTTCCTGCACGAGTGTGTGCAGGCGGGGCTGGACACGGCGATCGTGCACGCGTCGAAGATCCTGCCGATGGCGCGGATCCCGGACGAGCAGCGGGAGACGGCGCTGGATCTGGTGTACGACCGGCGGCGCGAGGGATACGACCCGCTGCAGAAGCTGATGACGCTGTTCGAGGGGGTGTCGGCGGCGTCGTCGCGCGAGTCCCGCGCGCAGGAGCTCGCCGCGCTGCCGCTGTTCGAGCGGCTCGAGCGGCGGATCGTCGACGGCGAGCGCAACGGGCTCGAGGCGGACCTGGACGAGGCGATGCAGACGACGCCGCCGCTGGCGATCATCAACGACACGCTGCTGTCGGGGATGAAGACGGTCGGGGAGCTGTTCGGCTCGGGGCAGATGCAGCTGCCGTTCGTGCTGCAGTCCGCCGAGGTGATGAAGGCGGCGGTGGCATACCTCGAGCCGCACATGGAGTCCACCGGCGACGAGGGCAAGGGCCGGATCGTGCTGGCCACCGTCAAGGGCGACGTGCACGACATCGGCAAGAACCTCGTCGACATCATCTTGAGCAACAACGGCTACGAGGTGGTCAACCTCGGCATCAAGCAGCCGATCGCGACGATCCTGGACGCGGCCGTGGACAAGAACGCCGATGTGATCGGCATGTCCGGGCTGCTGGTGAAGTCGACCGTGGTGATGAAGGAGAACCTCGAGGAGCTCAATCACCGCGGGGTGGCGGAGCGGTTCCCGGTGCTGCTCGGCGGTGCCGCGCTGACCCGCTCGTACGTCGAGAACGACCTGGCCGAGATCTACGAGGGTGAGGTGTCCTACGCGCGCGATGCGTTCGAGGGGCTGCATCTGATGGACCGGGTCATGGCCGTCAAGCGCGGCGAGGGCCCGGCCCCGGACAGCCCGGAGGCGGTCGCGGCGAAGGAGAAGGCCGCCGAGCGCAAGGCGCGGCACGAGCGGTCCAAGCGGATCGCGGAGAAACGCAGGGCTGCCGAGACGCCGGTGGAGGTGCCGGAGCGTTCCGATGTGGTCGCCGACCTCGAGGTGCCCACCCCGCCGTTCTGGGGCACCCGGGTGGTCAAGGGTGTGGCGCTGGCCGACTACGCGGGCCTGATCGACGAGCGGGCGTTGTTCCTGGGGCAGTGGGGGCTGCGCGGGCAGCGCACCGGGGACGGGCCCACGTACGAGGAGCTGGTGGAGAGCGAGGGCCGGCCGCGGCTGCGGTACTGGCTCGACCGGTTGTCCACCGAGGGCATCCTGGCGCACGCCGCGGTGGTGTACGGGTACTTCCCGGCGGTGTCGGAGGGCGACGACGTGGTGGTGCTGGCCGAGCCGCACCCGGATGCCGCCGAGCGGTACCGGTTCACCTATCCGCGCCAGCAGCGCGGCCGGTTCCTGTGCATCGCCGACTTCGTGCGGTCGCGGGCGGATGCGCGCGCGAAGGGGCAGGTGGATGTGCTGCCGTTCCAGCTCGTGACGATGGGGCAGCCGATCGCGGACTTCGCGAACGAGTTGTTCGCGGCGAACTCCTACCGGGACTACCTGGAGGTGCACGGCATCGGCGTGCAGCTGACCGAGGCGCTGGCCGAGTACTGGCACCGGCGGGTCCGGGAGGAGCTGGTGCTCGCCGGCGGTCACAACCTGGCCGAGGAGGATCCGGCGGACGTGGCCGAGTTCTTCAAGCTGGGCTACCGCGGGGCGCGGTTCGCGTTCGGCTACGGGGCGTGCCCGAACCTCGAGGACCGCATCAAGCTGGTCGAGTTGCTCGAACCGGACCGGATCGGGGTGGAGCTGTCGGAGGAGCTGCAGCTGCATCCGGAACAGTCCACCGACGCGTTCGTCCTGCATCACCCCGAAGCGAAGTACTTCAATGTCTAGCGCGGTGGCCACGTCGACGCTGCGGGCAGTCCTGTGGGACATGGACGGCACGCTGCTCGAATCGGAAACGTTGTGGGACATCGGGATGCGGGAGTTGTCGCTGCACCTGGGCGGGCCCATGACGGACGAGACCCGGCGGGCGACGATCGGCGCGTCGAGCGCGTTCGCGTTGCAGACGGTGTTCGCCTCGCTCGATCTCGTCCCGGACCCCGACGCCCTGGTCGCGGCGAAGTCGTGGCTGTACGGGCGCATGGGGGAGCTGTTCGCGCAGGGGCTGCCGTGGCGGCCCGGGGCCCGCCGGACGCTGGGGGCGGTGCGCGCCGCCGGGCTCGGGTCCGCGCTGGTGACCAACACCGACCGGGCGTTGTGCGAGTTCGCCCTGGACACGTTGGGGCGCGAGCACTTCGACCATTCGGTGTGCGGTGACGAGGTGCCGGCCGGCAAGCCGGATCCGGCGCCGTACCTGCGGGCGGCGCAGCTGCTCGGGCTCGACCCGGCGCAGTGCCTGGCGGTGGAGGACTCGCCCACCGGGGCGGCGGCCGCGGAGGCCGCCGGCTGCACGGTGCTGGTGGTGCCGTCGTTGACGGACGTGCCCGGCTCGCCGCGGCGGGTGTTCCGGGCGAGCCTGGAGGGCGTGACCGTCGCGGACCTGCACGCGCTGCACCGGCCGGGGGCCGGCTGAGGTGGCGATCCCGAAGATCGTGTTGTTCTACCGGTTCACGCCGCTGGCCGATCCGGAGGCGATCCGGTTGTGGCAGCACACCCTGGCGGCGTCGCACGCGCTCACCGGCCGCATCCTGATCTCCGAGCACGGCATCAACGCCACCGTCGGCGGCGACATCGCCGACGTCAAGCGGTACGTGCGGGGCACCCGCGCGTATGCGCCGTTCGCCGACGCCGACATCAAGTGGTCGGACGGGACCGGGCGGGACTTTCCGCGCCTGTCGGTGCGGGTGCGGCCGGAGATCGTGACCTTCGGGGCGCCGCACGAGGTGAAGGTGGACGAGCACGGGGTGGTCGGCGGCGGGGTGCGGCTGTCGCCGCACGGGCTGCACGAGTTGCTCGGCGAACGCGGTGACGAGGTGGTGTTCTTCGACGGACGCAACGCGTTCGAGGCGGAGATCGGCCGGTTCCGTGGGGCGGTGGTGCCGGACGTGGCGACCACCCGCGAGTTCGTGTCGGTGCTCGACAGTGGCCGCTACGACCATCTCAAGTCGCGCCCGGTGGTGACCTACTGCACGGGCGGGGTGCGCTGCGAGGTGCTGTCCGCGCTGATGCGCAACCGCGGGTTCGAGCAGGTGTATCAGCTCGACGGCGGCATCGTCCGCTACGGCGAGACGTTCGGCGACGACGGGCTGTGGGAGGGTTCGCTGTACGTCTTCGACGGCCGGATGAACGTCGACTTCTCGGACGCGGCGGCGGTGCTGGGGCGCTGCACGGTGTGCGGGACCCCGACGTCGCGCTACCGCAACCACCCGGAGATCAACGGCCGGGAGCTGAGCCTGGTGTGCGAGGCGTGCGTGCCGGACCCGGTCGGGCCCTGACCGTGGCCGCGCCGCCGCTGCCGGTGCGTGACGGTCTCGGCCCGGACCGGCTGCGGCTGCCGGTGACCGATCCGGCCCGCACGATCCTGGGGTTCCTGCACCGCGCCGAGCCCGGTGAGGACTGGCAGCGCCACGCCGCGGCCGGGGAACTCGTCGACGAGCACGGCCGGCCGGTGACCGAGGACACCGGTTATCAGCCGGGCCGGTTCGTGTACTTCTACCGGGAGCCGCCGCCGGAGGTGCCGGTGCCGTTCCCGGTGACGGTCCTGCACCGCGACGAGGGACTGGTCGTCGTGGACAAGCCGCATTTCCTGGCGACGATCCCGCGGGGCGCACACATCCGGGAGACGGTGGTGGTGCGGTTGCGCCGCGACCTCGGTCTGCCGGATCTGGTGCCGGTGCACCGACTGGACCGGATGACGGCGGGCGTGCTGCTGTGCACCGTCGACCCGGAGTTGCGGGGGCCGTACCAGCAGCTGTTCGAGCGGCAGCGGGTGCGCAAGGTGTACGAGGCGATCGCCCCCTACCGGCCCGGGCTCGAGTTCCCCCGCACGGTGCGCAGCCGGATCCGGAAGCGGCACGGGGAGCTCACGGCCGTGGAGGAACCGGGCGAGGCCAACTCCGAGACGTGGATCGAGCTGGTGGAGCGGCGCGGCGCGCTGGCCCGGTACCGGCTGCATCCGCGGACCGGGCGCACCCATCAGCTGCGGCTGCACCTGAACTCGCTGGGGGCACCGATCGTGGGGGACAACTTCTATCCGCGGCTGCGGCGCCGCGCGCCGGACGACTTCTCCGATCCGTTGCGCCTGCTGGCGCGGACCGTCGAGTTCGACGATCCGCGCACGGGGCGGCGGCGCCGGTTCGACAGCGGCCTCACCCTCGGGTTCTGACGGTCCGGGCCGGGTCGGCGGGGGCACTGGGTGCGGGAGCGTGCCGCGGTCGTGAAACAATGAATCCCCGTGAAGACCTTCGATTCCCTGTTCGCCGAGCTGTCCGAGCGTGCCGTCACCCGTCCCGAGGGGTCCGGCACCGTCGCCGCCCTCGACGCCGGGGTCCATGCCCAGGGCAAGAAGGTGATCGAGGAGGCCGGTGAGGTGTGGATCGCCGCCGAGTACCAGAGCGACGAACAGCTGGCGGAGGAGATTTCGCAGTTGCTGTACTGGGTGCAGGTGCTGATGGTCGGGCGGGGGCTGAAGCTCGAGGACGTCTACAAGCATCTGTGACGGCGCGCCGCCGGGCCGTGGCCCGTGGCCGGCCGTCGTGCCCGCGAGACCTCCTGCACGTTTCCCCGCCCCTTGGTGTTCGCACCGTCGCCGAAAGGACCGTCCATGCTGCGCGTCGCAGTTCCGAACAAGGGCTCGTTGTCCGAGTCCGCCGCCGAGATCCTGCGGGAGGCCGGATACCGGCGCCGCACCGACTCGCGCGATCTGACCGTCATCGATCCGGTCAACGACGTCGAGTTCTTCTTCCTGCGGCCGAAGGACATCGCCATCTACGTCGGGTCCGGTGAGCTCGACCTGGGGATCACCGGCCGGGATCTGGCGCTGGATTCGGCGGCGCCGGTCACCGAGCGTCTCGCGCTGGGATTCGGGTACTCCACGTTCCGGTACGCGGCGCCCAAGGGCCGGGACTGGAAGGTCGAGGATCTGGCCGGTCTGCGGATCGCCACGTCGTATCCGAACCTGGTGCGCCGGGACCTGGCGGCGCGGGGGATCGAGGCGACGGTGATCCGGCTCGACGGTGCGGTGGAGATCTCTATTCAGCTCGGGGTCGCCGACGCGATTGCCGACGTCGTCGGCTCCGGGCGGACGCTGCGCCAGCACGATCTGGTGGCCTTCGGGGAGTCGCTGTGCGACTCGGAGGGTGTGCTGATCGAGCAGGAGGGCGCGAGCCGCGGGGATTCGGCGCGCAACCAGCTCGTCGCGCGCATCGAGGGTGTGGTGTTCGCGCAGCAGTACGTGATGCTCGACTACGACTGCCCCAAGCCGGTGCTCGCGGAGGCCGTGCAGATCACGCCGGGGCTCGAGTCGCCGACGATCTCCCCGCTGGCCGACGACTCGTCGGTGGCGGTGCGGGCGATGGTGCCGCGCAAGGGCCACAACGCGGTGATGGATCGGCTCGCCGAGATCGGGGCGCGGGCGATCCTGGCGACGGACATCCGGTCGTGCCGCGCGATGCGCGGCGTCGAGTAGCCGCGGCCGGGCGCCCGGCGCGTCAGCGCCCGGGGCAGGTGCCGGGGGCGGCGGTACCGGCGAGACGCTGTTCGGTCCAGGTGAGCAGGTCGGCTAGGAGGGGGGAGTCCTCGGCGACGAGCCCGAGGTGGTCCCGCCCGGGATAGCTGCGGTAGTCCAGGGCCCAGTTCTCGGCGCAGCGGTCGTGGACGTAGCGGTCCTGCACGGCGGCGGTGACGAGGGGGTCGGTGGCGCCCTGCGCGAGCAGGACGGGCACGGTCATCGGGCCGGTGGGGACGTTCTCCGCGAGGCGACGGCCGAGGGGGCCGGTGGTGGGGTCGGTGCGCAGCACGGGCCGGTCGCGGGTGAGCGAGAGTGCCGACAGGACCGAGACGTAGACGGCGGGTTCGGACAGGCACCTCGTCGCCATCTCGCGCACGAGGGTGCGGGCGGCGGGCCGGATGTAGGTGTCGCCGTCGACGTCGTCGTAGACCGCGGTGTAGGCGGCGAGGACGTACGAGGCGAACACACTGCCGCCGGGAACGGTGTCGAGACTGGTGGTCAGCGCGACGGTGTCGCTGGCGGGGGCCATCGCGGCGACCCCGGCGACGGGTGTGTCCGGGGCGTAGGTGGGGGCGAGCAGCCCGGCCCACAGGGCGGCGTGCCCGCCCTGCGAGTGCCCCCACACGACGGTGTCGTCGGCGAGGTCGAGGTCGTCGAGCTGGTGGGCCGCGCGTACAGCGTCGAGCACCGAGCGTCCTTCGCCCTGCCCGATCAGGTACGGGTGCGGGCCTGCGGTGCCCAGGCCGACGTAGTCGGTGGCCATCAGGACCCAGCCGCGGTCGAGGAGCGCGGACTCGGCGGGCAGGGCGCCGGCGCCGAGCGGGTCGTCGAGGAGGGTGGGCGCGCAGGGTTCGGCGAAACCGGTGGTTCCGTGGGCCCAGGCGATCACCGGTCGCGGTCCGGGCGGGGTGTTCTTCGCGACCATGACTAGGGCGCTGGCCACGGCGGGCTGGTCGTCGTCGCGGGTGGTGGTGTAGAGGATGCGCCAGGCCTCGGCGCCGTCGGGGACGGCGCGGGTGAACGGTTCGGCGCGCAGCAGCGCGCCGGGATGATCGGGGATCTGGTGCGGCGCGGTGTAGAACGCGTCGACGACGGGGGAGCCGGCGCGCAGGCGGACCGCCACGCCGGCCGCGGCGACGGCCACGAGCAGCGCGAGCACCGCCACGGCCGGTCGCCGGTACCGGGCCGGGGTGCGGCACGGCGCCGTTGCGGTGGGGTCGGGGGTGCGGCCGCCGAGGGCGGCGAGTCCGTCGCCGATGCGGGCGAGGCCGAAGAACACGGTGCGGATGCCGAACAGGAAGGCGACGACGAGGAGCGTGACGTCGGGCCAGCGCCAGGCGAGGACACCGAAGACGATGTCGGCGACGCCGAGGACGGCGGTGGTGAGTCGCTCGTCGAGGTCGCCACGGACGGCGCGGACCAGACGTAGGGCGCCGCCGACGACGAGGGCGAGCGCGACGGCGGGGGCGAGCAGATCCAGGGCCCGGCCGAGCCAGGCGAGGACGACGATGCCGAACCCGATCCAGGCGAGTGCGGTGGCGGTGGCCGCCGCCCCGGAGCGGTACGCGGCGAGCAGGTCGGCGGTGCCGGCGGTGATCGCGGCCAGCCCGATGAGCAGGCCCAGCGTGGACAGTGAGGTCAGCGGTCTCGTCGTGAGGAGCAGGCCGAGCAGCAGGCAGACGAGTCCGAGGAGCACGGACGTCCACCACGGTGCCGCGCGCAGCGCGGCGGTGGCGGCGCGGGCTCTGCGGCGGGGGCCGGTCGTGGGCATGTCGTCCTCCCTGACGCCGACCGAAATGTCCGGTCGAGTGTGGCACGATCGGCGGGCGCCCGACCGGTGATCGGGGTCGACGACCGGGCGCGGTCAGCGGGGGCGGACCTGCACGGTCTGCGCGATCCGTCCGACGGCGCCGTCCTCGTCGTAGAGCACGCCGGCGGTCATGCCCACCCCGTCCGGGCCGGTGGAGGTCTCGGCGCTGATGCCGACCCATTCGCCGGTCGGTTCCCGGAACAGGTGCACGGTCAGGTCGGTGTTGAGGAATGTCCACTCGGCGGGGTCGAGTTTGGACCCGACACCGTTGGCGACGTCGGCGACGGTGAACAGCCGCTCGACGGGGGTGGGGGATTCGCCCTCGACGAGGGCGACGTCGGTGCGCAGCCACGCGGCCGACGGCCCGGGCGCCCCGATGGGGGTGATCGTGCGCCAGTCCAGGGTGCGCACGAACCCGGTCTGCCAGAAGTCGGCGTCGGGGTGTTCGACGGTGCCGCGAGCGGGGGGTGGCAGCGGCGCGTCGGCGGCGTGGGCGACCGCGGGCAGTTCGGTGGTCTGCATGCGCCAGGCGGTGCCGCGGGCCACGGCCCGGGCGGTGCCGTCGGGGCCGGCGGCCCACAGTTCGGCGACGACGAGTTCGACCTTGCGGCCGGGGCGGTCGATGCGGGTGCGGACCTCGATCTCGGTCAGCGGCACCGGGCCGAGCAGTTCGACGCAGATGCGGGTCAGTCGGGCGTCGGGGCGGCGGCCGTGGCGGTCGAGGGCGCGGGCCAGCAGCGCCGACGGCGGGGCGCCGTGCTGCATCGTCGGTGCCCACGTGCTGACGGTGTGCGCGGTGGGTTGGAAGCGTTCGATGTCGGCGCCGGGGTTGCTGCCGTCGATCGGCACGAAGTACGCCGCGTCGCTCACTCGTTCGTCTCCTCCTCGGTGCGCCCCGCACCGGCGTGTTCGTCCGGGGGGTCCGGATAGGGCGGGGCGGTGCCGCCGAATGCCGGGCACCGCACCCGATGATCGCACCACCGGCACAGCGGTCCCGGGTTGGGCCGGAAGTCGCGTGCGTCGGTCGCGGTGCGCACGGCCACCCAGAGGGCGCGCACGGTGGTTTCGAAGCGGCGCAGCTCGTCCTCGTCGGGGGTGTAGTCGAGCACCTGTCCGTCCGCGAGGTACAGCAGCCGCAGCCGCGCCGGCACCACCCCGCGGGTGTGCAGCATCACCAGGGCGTAGAACTTCAGTTGGAACAGCGCCGCCGCCTCGCCGTCGGGCCGGGGGGATCGGCCGGTCTTGTAGTCGACCACGCGCAGCAGGCCCTGCGGGGAGATGTCGAGCCGGTCGACGAAGCCGCGCAGCCGCGGCCCGTCGTCCAGGTCGGTCTCCACCCGCAGTTCGCACGCCTCGGGGGTGAATCCGGTGGGGTCTTCGAGGGTGAAGTAGCGGGCGAGCAGGGTGCGGGCCTCGGCGAGGAACCGGTCGCGCTGGTCCTCGCCGATCACCTCGGCGAGGGCGGGTTCGTGCTCGACGAGCCGCTGCCAGGCCGGTGCCACCAGTTCGGTGGCCGGCGCGGGCAGCCGGTCGGCGGCGGGCAGGGTGAACAACGCTTCGAGGGCTGCGTGGACGAGGCTGCCGCGCAGCTGGGCTCGCGACGGGAGCTCCGGGATGCGGTCGATGGCCCGGAACCGGTAGAGCAGGGGGCAGCGTTTGAAGTCGGCGGCACGGGACGGCGACAGCGCCGGGGTCCGCGGCGCCGCGGGCCGGTCGTCGGTGGGGGGCGTGGTCGCGGCCGGGTTCACACCTGGCAGGGTATGGCCCGGGACCGACACGGTGTCGGTACCGCTGGAGCGGACGAAGGTGGATACGGCGATGGCAGCAGGTGGACTCGGGCGCAGCGGACCGTTCGAGGTCGGTGACCGGGTGCAGCTCACCGACGCCAAGGGCCGCAAGTACACGGTGGTGCTCGAGGCCGGTAAGGAGTTCCACACCCACCGCGGTGGAATCCTGCACGATGCGCTGCTCGGCGCGGACGAGGGCAGCGTCGTCACCTCCACGAACGGCACCCCGTATCTGGCGTTGCGGCCGCTGCTGACCGATTATGTGCTGTCCATGCCGCGTGGAGCGCAGGTGATCTACCCGAAGGATGCCGCGCAGATCGTGCACGAGGGTGATGTGTTCCCCGGTGCCCGGGTGCTCGAGGCCGGTGCCGGTTCGGGCGCGCTGACCTGTTCGCTGCTGCGGGCGGTGGGACCGACCGGCCGGGTGGTCTCCTACGAGGTGCGCGAGGATCACGCCGAGCACGCGGTGCGCAACGTCGAGACCTTCTTCGGGCAGCGTCCCGAGAACTGGGATCTGACGGTGGGGGACGTCGCGGACTACGACCTGGACCGGCACGGTCCGGTCGACCGGGTGGTGCTGGACATGCTGGCCCCGTGGGATGCGCTGCCGACGGTGGCGAAGGCTCTGGTGCCCGGTGGGGTGCTGATCGTGTACGTGGCGACGGTGACTCAGCTGTCGAAGGTGGTCGAGGCGCTGCGGGAGCAGACCTGCTGGACGGAACCGCGGTCGTGGGAGTCGATGGTGCGCGGCTGGCACGTGGTGGGTCTGGCGGTGCGGCCGGAACACCGGATGCAGGGGCATACCGCGTTCCTGGTCAGCGCCCGCCGGCTCGCCGAGGGCACCGTCACGCCGAAGCCGCAGCGCCGGCCGAGCAAGGGCTGATCCGGGCCGGGCGCCGAGGGCTCGGTCACGGGCAGGTCAGCGACCCCATCGCCAGGATCTGGCAGGTGCTCTCGTCCGCCAGGTGCCAGGTTCCGTCCGCCCGCTCGAATGTCAGCGGTATCGGGGCGCCGCCGTGCGGGCCGGTGACCTGCGCGGTCGCCGTGACCGTGTCGCCGTCGACAGCGGCGACGGTGTCGACGTCGGCGGTGAGTGGGTAGCCGGCGAGCATCCCGTTGAACTGTTCGAGCAGCGCGGCCCGTGCCGCGCCGTTCTCGACGATCGCGGTCTTGTCGGCCGCGGGCACCGCCGGGTCGAAGAACGTCGCCAGCACGGCGTCGAGTTCGGCCGCGGACGCCGCGGCGGACGGGGCCGGGGTGGACGACCTGTCGGCACCGGTGGAGTCGCCGGTGCCGCAGGCCGGCAGCGCGGTCAGGGCGGTGGCGGCGACGGCGGCAGCTGCCCACCTGGTGCGAGTGGTCACGGAAGTCCTTTCGACCCGACTGGGAGAAAGGCAAGGCTAACATCGGTCGCGGCGTCGCGGGTTGCCGCCGCCGTGAGGAATCCGACACGCATTCGCAGCATGCCGATTTCGCGTCGCACCACACAGTGGGCCGTCTGCCGGTAGCGTGGAATGACCGATAGTGGAGGGAGTCGCACATGAGCTCGACAGAGAACCCGGATTCGGTTGCGGCGGCACAGGAACTCGAAGCGCTGCGCGCCGAGGCGACCGCCCTGCGGCGGCGGCTCGTCGAACCGTCCGAACAGGTCCGTGACCTCGAGGCCCGGATCGACTCCCTGACCGTGCGCAACGGCAAGCTGATGGACACCCTCAAAGAGGCCCGCCAGCAGCTGATCACCCTGCGCGAGGAAGTCGACCGGCTCGGTCAGCCCCCCAGCGGTTACGGGGTGCTGCTCGGCATCTACGACGACCAGACCGTGGACGTGTTCACCTCCGGCCGCAAGATGCGGGTCACCGTGTCCCCGAACCTCGAACCCGATTCCTTCGTCTCCGGGCAGACGGTCCGGTTGAACGAGGCGCTGACCGTCGTCGAAGCCGGCGGCTTCGAGCGGGTCGGGGAGATCACCACCTTGCGCGAGGTCCTCGACGACGGCACCCGCGCCCTCGTGGTCGGACACGCCGACGAGGAACGCATCGTGTGGCTGGCCGCGCCGCTGGCCGCCGCGGCGGCGGCCGCGGCCGGGATCGTCGAGGTCGGCGAGGGCGACGACGACACCGAAGCGTCGTTCAAGCTGCGGCCGGGCGACTCGCTGCTGGTCGACAGCAAGGCCGGGTACGCCTTCGAGCGCATCCCCAAGGCCGAGGTCGAGGACCTCGTCCTCGAAGAGGTTCCCGACGTCGACTACAACGACATCGGTGGCCTCGGCCGGCAGATCGAACAGATCCGCGACGCGGTGGAACTGCCGTTCCTGCACAAGGACCTGTTCCGTGAGTACGCGCTGCGCCCACCCAAGGGGGTGCTGCTCTACGGCCCGCCCGGCTGCGGCAAGACCCTCATCGCCAAGGCCGTCGCCAACTCGCTCGCCAAGAAGATCGCCGAGGCCCGCGGCGAGGATTCGAAGGAGGCCAAGTCCTACTTCCTCAACATCAAGGGCCCCGAACTGCTCAACAAGTTCGTCGGCGAGACCGAACGCCACATCCGGCTGATCTTCCAGCGGGCGCGGGAGAAGGCGTCCGAAGGCACCCCGGTGATCGTGTTCTTCGACGAGATGGACTCGATCTTCCGCACCCGCGGCTCCGGGGTGTCCTCCGACGTCGAGACCACGGTGGTGCCGCAGCTGCTGTCGGAGATCGACGGTGTCGAAGGTCTCGAGAACGTCATCGTGATCGGTGCGTCCAACCGGGAGGACATGATCGACCCGGCGATCCTGCGGCCCGGCCGGCTCGACGTGAAGATCAAGATCGAACGGCCCGACGCCGAGGCGGCACTGGACATCTTCTCCAAGTACCTCACCGAGGGGCTGCCGGTGCACGCCGACGACCTCGCCGAGTTCGGCGGGCACCGCGGTGCGTGCGTGCGCGCGATGATCGAACGGGTCGTCGACCGGATGTACGCCGAGAGCGAGGAGAACCGCTTCCTCGAAGTGACGTACGCCAACGGCGACAAGGAGGTCCTGTATTTCAAGGACTTCAACTCCGGGGCGATGATCCAGAACATCGTCGACCGCGCCAAGAAGTACGCGATCAAGTCGGTGCTCGAGACCGGGGCCCCGGGCCTGCGGGTGCAGCACCTGCTCGACTCCATCGTCGACGAGTTCGCCGAGAACGAGGACCTGCCCAACACCACCAACCCGGACGACTGGGCACGGATCTCCGGCAAGAAGGGCGAACGCATCGTCTACATCCGCACCCTGGTCACCGGTAAGAACGCCAGCGCCAGCCGGGCGATCGACACCGAGTCCAACACCGGCCAGTACCTGTGACGCCGTCCCGGTGGGGCCGCCGCGTGGAGCGGTGGCCCCACCGGGACCCGACGCGACCGGCAGGAGGGTGAGCGTGCCGCTGCCCCGTGCCCTCGCCCTGTTCAACCGGGTGGTCACCAACCGGCTCGCCCGGCCCGTCGCCGGGTACCTGCCGGGCACGGCGGTCGTCGAGCACCGCGGCCGGCGCAGCGGACGCCGCTACCGCACCCCGGTGCTGGTATTCGGCTACGCCGGCGGCTACCGCATCGCGCTGACCTACGGTCCCCGGACCGACTGGGTGCGCAATGTGCGTGCCGCGGGCGGCTGCACCCTGCACCACCGCGGCCGCCGCATCGACCTCGTCGACCCCGTCGTCGGTCGCGACCCGGCGGCGGGCTGGGCGCCGCCCGGGGTCCGCCGGGTCCTGCGCGCGACCGGCTCGGTGGAGTTTCTCGATACCACCGTCGCCCCGCCGTCCACCCGTCCCGGCCCGCCCGGCCCGGCGCCGATCGCCTAACCTCGACGTCATGCAGCGGATCATCGGCATCGAGGTCGAGTACGGGATCTCCTCACCCAACGAGCCCACAGCGAACCCGATCCTCACGTCCACCCAGGCGGTGCTGGCGTACGCGGCCGCCGAGGGCGTGCCCCGCGCCAAGCGCACCCGCTGGGACTACGAGGTCGAGTCCCCCCTGCGCGACGCCCGCGGCTTCGACCTGGGCCGGTTCAACGGCCCGGCCCCGGTCATCGACGCCGACGAGGTCGGCGCCGCCAACATGATCCTCACCAACGGTGCCCGGCTCTACGTCGACCACGCCCACCCGGAGTACTCCGCGCCGGAGGTCACCGACCCCCTCGACGCGGTCATCTGGGACAAGGCCGGCGAACGAGTGATGGAGGCCGCCGCCCGGCACGCCTCGAGCGTGCCCGGAGCGCCGCGCCTGCAGCTGTACAAGAACAACGTCGACGGCAAGGGCGCCTCGTACGGCACCCACGAGAACTACCTCATGGCCCGCGACACCCCGTTCTCGGCGGTGGTCGCCGGGTTGACCCCGTTCTTCGTCTCCCGGCAGGTGATCACCGGTTCCGGCCGGGTCGGCATCGGCCAGTCCGGCGACGAGGCCGGCTTCCAGCTGTCCCAGCGCGCCGACTACATCGAGGTCGAGGTCGGCCTCGAGACCACCCTCAAACGGGGCATCATCAACACCCGCGACGAGCCGCACGCCGACGCCGACAAGTACCGGCGCCTGCACGTGATCATCGGCGACGCCAACCTCGCCGAGATGTCGACCTACCTCAAGGTCGGCACCACCGCGCTGGTGCTGGATCTGATCGAGGCCGGCGTGGACCTGTCGGATCTGCAGCTGGCGCGGCCGGTCACCGCCGTGCACCACATCAGCCACGACCCCACGCTGCGCAAGACCGTGGCCCTGACCGACGGCCGGGAGCTGACCGGTCTGGCCCTGCAGCGGATCTACCACGAGCGGGTCGCGAAGTTCCACGACGGCACCGACGACAAGCGGGTCCGTGACATCCTCGACAAGTGGGCGATGGTCCTCGACCTGCTCGAACGCGACCCCATGGACTGCGCGCACCTGCTGGACTGGCCGGCGAAACTGCGCCTGCTCGAGGGGTTCCGCAACCGGGAGGGCCTGGCGTGGTCGGCGCCGCGGCTGCACCTGGTGGACCTGCAGTACTCCGACGTGCGCCTGGACAAGGGCCTGTACAACCGGCTCGTCGCCCGCGGCTCGATGGAGCGCCTGGTCGCCGAGCAGGATGTGCTCGACGCGGTGCACACCCCGCCGTCGGACACCCGCGCATTCTTCCGCGGCGAATGCCTGCGCCGGTTCGGCGCCGACATCGCCGCCGCCAGCTGGGACTCGGTGATCTTCGACCTGGGCGGCGAATCCCTGGTGCGCATCCCCACCCTCGAGCCGCTGCGCGGCAGCCGCGCGCACGTCGGCAAACTGCTCGACTCGGTGGATTCGGCGGCCGCACTGGTCGACGAACTGACCAGCTGACCCGCCCGGGCGGGCGCGACACGCGCGTAGTCGCGCGGAGTGTCGCATCTGCTCGGTAGGGTGGAGGTCCGAGCAGTCGGTGCTCGCGCCGGTCGCGGCCGGGGCGGGCACCACGAACGAACGAGGAGGTCGACCGCTATGGCTCAGGAGCGGACCACACGCGGTGGCGGAGGCGACGACGACGAGGTCGTCGGCGACGGCGGTGCCGGTCAGGAACGACGCGAGAAGCTCGCGGCCGAGACCGACGACCTGCTCGACGAGATCGACGACGTGCTCGAGGAGAACGCCGAGGACTTCGTGCGTGCGTACGTGCAGAAGGGCGGCCAGTGACAGCGGAGCGTTCGCCGATCCCGTTCCCCGTCCACGCGCCGCACATGCCGTTCGGTTCGCCGCTGTCCTCGTTCTCCGACCACCTGCGCCTGCACGCGCCGGAACTGCTGCCGGAGAATCGTCCCGGGCTGCGCGGCGCCGATGCGGATATCGCCCCGCACGGCACCACGATCGTCGCGGTGACGTTCGCCGGCGGGGTGCTGATCGCCGGTGACCGGCGCGCCACCATGGGCAACATGGTCGCCAGCCGGGACGTGCAGAAGGTGTTCGTCACCGACAGCTACTCCGCGGCCGGGATCGCCGGCACCGCCGGCCTGGCGGTCGAGCTCGTGCGCCTGTTCGCGGTGGAACTCGAGCACTACGAGAAGATCGAGGGCGTCCCGCTGACCTTCGACGGCAAGGCCAACCGGTTGTCGTCGATGGTGCGCGGTAACCTCGGGGCCGCGATGCAGGGGCTGGCGGTGGTGCCGCTGCTGGTCGGCTACGACCTCGAGGCGCCGGACCCGCAGCACGCCGGCCGGATCGTGTCCTACGACGTGGTGGGGGGCCGTTACGAGGAGCGGGCCGGCTACCACGCGGTCGGCTCGGGTTCGTTGTTCGCCAAGTCGTCGCTCAAGAAGCTCTACCGCGCCGACGCGGACGAGGCGGCGGCGCTGCGCACCGTCGTCGAGGCCCTCTACGACGCCGCCGACGACGACACCGCCACCGGCGGCCCGGACACCGCCCGCGGCATCTATCCCACGGCGGTGGTCATCACCGCCGACGGCGCCGTCGAGGTGCCGGAGCAGACGTTGTCGGAGCTGGCCCGCACCGTCGTCGCGGACCGCACCGTCACCGAGTCCGGGCAGGGAGGTGCGCTGTGACGCTGCCGTACTATGCGTCCGCCGAGCAGATCATGCGCGATCGCTCGGAACTGGCGCGCAAGGGCATCGCGCGGGGCCGCAGCGTGGTCGTGCTGATCTATGCCGACGGGGTGGTGTTCGTCGCCGAGAACCCGTCGAAGGCCCTGCACAAGGTCAGCGAACTGTACGACCGCATCGGGTTCGCCGCGGTCGGCAAGTACAACGAGTTCGAGAACCTGCGGCGCGCCGGGATCGTGCACGCCGACATGCGCGGCTACTCCTACGACCGGCGCGATGTGACCGTGCGGTCGCTGGCCAACGCGTACGCCCAGACTCTGGGCACCATCTTCACCGAGCAGCCCAAGCCGTACGAGGTGGAGATCTGCGTCGCCGAGGTCGGCCGCGCCGAGTCCGCCGACATCGCGCAGCTGTATCGCATCACCTACGACGGGTCGATCGTCGACGAACCGCAGTTCGTGGTGATGGGCGGGCACACCGAACCCATCGCCACCGCGTTGCGTGAGTCGTACCGGCCGGGGCTGTCCCTCGCCGAGGCGGTGCAGGTCGCGGTGCAGGCGTTGCAGCAGGTGCCCGCCGCCGGGCCCGAGAACGGCACCCGGGTGCTCGGCCGCGCCGAACTCGAGGTGGCGGTGCTCGAGAAGGCCCGTCCGCGCCGCGCGTTCCGCCGCATCACCGGCGTCGCGCTCGACCAGTTGCTGCCCGGCAGTGACACCGCGCCCGGCAGCGACACCGGGCCGGGCAGCGACACCGCCGGAGCGGACGGAGCGGAGCCCGCTCAGGGTTCCTGATCGACGGGCCGGTAGACGGTCAGCGCGCCGGGGGCGCTGCGGAATTCGAACCGCGTGCCCTCGGCGAGGACCTCACCGTCGGTGGCCAGGGCGACCCGCCCGTCGCGCACCCGCACCGACAGCGCCGGCGCATCGCGCCGCACGTGGATCGGCGACCCGGCGAGGCTGCCGGTGACCGCCGCCGCGAGCAGCCGCGTCCGCGACCAGTGCAGGTCGGCCCGCAGATACCGCACGTCCAGGGTCCCGGTGTCGAGACGGGGCCGTGACATCGGCACCCGATCGTCCGGCGCGTACCGCCCGTTGCCGACGAACAGCAACCACACCGCGGTGGGCACCCCGTCCAGGGACACCCGCAGCGGGCTGGCGGTCGCGAGGACCGCGGCCAGCGCCGCCGCGGCGGCCGGCCATTTACCGATCCGTGGTTCCCAGCGTTCGCGCAGCCGCACCGAGTCCGGATAGCCGCCCACGCTGGCGGTGTTGACAAACACCGGGCCACCGTCCGGGCCGGACCCGTCGGCACCGTCCGGGCCGGACCTGTCGACCTGTACCCGGCCGAGGTCCACCCGCTGGGCCTGTCCGTGCTCGATCGCGCGCACGGTCTGCTCGAGGTCGAGCAGACCGGCATCGCGCGCGAAGTGGTTCAAGGTGCCGCCGGGGAACACCGCCAGCGGCAGGCCGTGCGACGCGGCCGCGCCGGCCGCGGCCCGCACGGTGCCGTCCCCGCCGTGTACGCCGAGCGCCGCGGGGGCGTGCTCGGCGACGTGCCGGTCGAGTTGGACGGTGAACTCCTGGTCCGGGTCGAGGACGATCACCCGTGCCCGGGGCAGCGCCGCGGCGATCACGTCCGCGTCGTCGTCCCGGCCCGCGTCGGGATTGACCAGCACCAGCAGGTCCCGGCCCTCGGGGAGGGCGGGGGCCGGGGCGGGTGGGCCCAGCCGGGCGGGCTCTTCGGTGCGGACCGCCCACCAGCGGCGGGTGGCCAGGGCCACCGCCGTGCCGAGGGCGACGCCGGTGACCACGTCGGCCGGCCAGTGCACCCCGGTGTGCACCCGGGAGTAGGCGACCGCCGCGGCCACCGGCGCGAGCACGGCCCCCGTCAGGGGGGATTCGAGGGCCATCCCGGTGGCGAAGGCCGCCGCCGACGCCGAATGCCCGGACGGGAACGACGACGAGCGCGGCGTCGGCAGCGAGCGGCGCAGCGGCCCGTCCTGCCGGGCGGGGGGACGGCGGCGCGGCAGTAGCGGCTTGAGCACGCCGTTGGCCAGGGCGCTGGCCCCGCCCAGGGCCAGCAGGCCGCGGACGGCGCCGCGCCGGGGCCGTCCGCCGATCGCGGCGCACGCCGCGGCGCAGCCCAGCCACAGCCGACCGTGGTCGGCGGCGCGGCTCAGGCCACGCAGCACGGGGTCGGCGGGGGAGGGCCGCAGGGCGGCGCTGCCGGCGAACAGGGACCGGTCCAGACGTGTCAGCGGGGCGTGGGTGAACATCACGGGTTCGACGGTAATCCCGTTGCGGCTCATGCTCGGTGATTCCGCGCGGTACTGTCGAAGTGTGCAGCGACGAATCATGGGCATCGAGACGGAGTTCGGGGTCACGTGCACCTTCCACGGGCACCGGCGGCTGAGCCCGGACGAGGTCGCCCGGTATCTGTTCCGTCGGGTGGTGTCCTGGGGGCGCAGCTCGAACGTGTTCCTCCGCAACGGGGCGCGCCTGTACCTGGACGTCGGGTCGCATCCGGAGTACGCCACGGCCGAGTGCGACGACCTTCTCCAGCTCGTCGAGCACGACCACGCCGGCGAGCGGGTGCTCGAGGAACTGCTGATCGACGCCGAGCAGCGCCTCGCCGAGGAGGGCATCGGCGGCGACATCTACCTGTTCAAGAACAACACCGACTCGGCCGGCAACTCCTACGGCTGCCACGAGAACTACCTCGTGGTGCGGGCCGGGGAGTTCTCCCGCATCTCGGACGTGCTGCTGCCGTTCCTGGTGACGCGGCAGTTGATCTGCGGTGCCGGGAAGGTGCTGCAGACCCCCAAGGCCGCCACGTTCTGCCTGTCGCAGCGCGCCGAGCACATCTGGGAGGGCGTGTCGTCGGCGACCACCCGGTCCCGGCCGATCATCAAC
The DNA here is from genome assembly GCF_047782815.1 of Rhodococcus indonesiensis. Taxonomy (NCBI): domain Bacteria; kingdom Bacillati; phylum Actinomycetota; class Actinomycetes; order Mycobacteriales; family Nocardiaceae; genus Rhodococcus; species Rhodococcus indonesiensis. Next base: position 2,762,007 of record NZ_CP180630.1, read on the forward strand.
ACCCGCGACGAGCCGCACGCCGACGCCGAGAAGTACCGGCGGTTGCACGTGATCGTCGGTGACTCGAACATGTCCGAGACCACCACGATGCTCAAGGTAGGCTCCGCGTCGCTGGTGCTCGAGATGATCGAGGCCGGGGTGGCGTTCCGCGATTTCGCGCTCGACAACCCGATCCGGGCCATCCGGGAGGTCAGCCACGATCTGACCGGGCGCAGGCCGGTGCGTCTGGCCGGTGGCCGGCAGGCCAGCGCCCTCGACATCCAGCGTGAGTACCACGGCCGGGCGGTGGAGTACCTGCGCACCCGTGAACCCGATCCGCACGTCGAGCAGGTGGTGGATCTGTGGGGCCGGGTGCTCGACGCGGTCGAGTCGCAGGACTTCGCCAAGGTCGAAACCGAGGTCGACTGGGTGATCAAGCGCAAGCTGTTCCAGCGGTACCAGGACCGCTACGACCTGGAGCTGTCCGATCCGAAGATCGCCCAGCTGGACCTGGCGTACCACGACATCAAGCGCGGGCGCGGGGTGTTCGACCTGCTGCAGCGCAAGGGCCTGGCCACGCGGCTGACCGACGACGAGTCCGTCGACGCGGCCGTGCACACCCCGCCGCAGACCACCCGGGCGAAGCTGCGCGGGGACTTCATCGCCGCCGCACAGGACGCCGGCCGCGACTTCACCGTGGACTGGGTGCACCTCAAGCTCAACGATCAGGCGCAGCGCACGGTGTTGTGCAAGGACCCGTTCCGCTCGGTCGACGAACGCGTCGAACGGCTCATCGCCTCGATGTAGGAGTGTCCCGGGGTCGCCGGCCGTACGGGCGGCGTCCGGTAACCGGGTCGGCCGGCGGGCGGGGGATTAGGCTGCACCGCGTGGCGAATTCCAAAGTCGAGCGGCTGGTGAACCTGGTCATCTGCCTGTTGTCCACCCGCCAGTTCCTCACCGCCGAGAAGATCCGCGCCTCCGTCGCCGGATACGACGACTCGGGCAGCGACGAGGCGTTCAGCCGCATGTTCGAACGCGACAAGAACGAGCTGCGCGATCTGGGGATCCCCCTCGAGACCGGCATGCCGTCCCGGTTCTCCACCGTCGAGGGCTACCGCATCAACCGCGACGCCTACGAGCTGCCCGAGATCGAACTGACCAGCGCCGAGGCGGCGGCGGTCGCGGTGGCGGCGGCGCTGTGGGAATCGCCGGAGCTCACCTCCGCGGCGCAGGGCGCGCTGCTCAAGCTGCGCGCCGCCGGGGTGCAGGTCGATGCCGATCCGGCGGGCGCGATCACCGCGATGCCCACCCGCAGTCGCGGGTCCGAGCCGGTGCTGGGGCGGTTGCTCGCTGCCGTCGACGCGCGCCGCGCGGTGCGGTTCCGGCACCGCAGTTCCCCGACCGACCCGTGGACCGAACGCACCGTCGAGCCGTGGGGGGTGGTCACGGTGCACGGTCGCTGGTATCTGGTGGGGTTCGACCGGGACCGGGGGGCGCCGCGCACCTTCCGGCTCTCCCGGATCGACGACGACATCACGGAGTTCGGTCCGGCCGGGGCCGTGCGGATCCCCGAGGGGGTGGATCTGCGGGCGCACGCCCGCGCCGCCACCGTCGCCGGCGACGTGACCGGTCATGCCCGGGTGTGGGTCGCGGACGGGCGCGCCTTCGAACTGCGCCGGCTCGGCACCGAGCACGAACGTCGCGTGGTGGGCGACCGGCCCGGCACCGTCCTGGACGTGCCGGTGCGGTCGTGGGAGTGGATCGGGCGGGTGATCGCCGGGCAGGGCGCCGACGCGCTGGTCCTCGACCCGCCGGAGTTGCGCGAGGAGGTGCGCCGCATCCTGGCCCGGGTGCTGGCCACCACGACGGCCGGCGCCGGTGCCGGTGCGAGCGGCGGCGTGGCCGCCGAGCGGGGGGAGAACCGATGAGCACACGTCTGTCCGGTCGGCTGACCCGGCTGCTGAACCTGGTGCCCTACTTCCTGGCCCATCCGGGGATCAGCGCCGCCGAGGCCGCGCGGGATCTCGGGGTCACCCCGAAGCAGATCATGGACGACCTGAATCAGCTGTGGGTGTGCGGGCTGCCCGGCTACGGTCCCGGCGACCTGATCGATCTGTCGTTCTCCGAGGACAGCATCGTGGTGACCTTCACCGCCGGGATCGACCGGCCGCTGCGGCTGACGTCCACCGAGGCCACGGCGCTGCTGGTGGCGTTGCGGTCGCTGGTGGAGATGCCTGGTGTGGTCGACCCCACCGCGGCGCTCGGGGCGATCGCCAAGATCGAGGCGGCGGCCGGCACGGCTGCGGCCCCCGCCCGCCCCCCGGCGCCCGCCCCTCCGGTCGCCGAGGACCCGGTGGCGGCGACGGTGCGTTCGGCCGTGCAGCACGGCCGGGCGCTGCACCTGACCTACTATTCGGCCTCCCGCGACGCGGTGTCCGAACGTGACGTCGATCCGATCCGCCTCGTGCTGGTCGGGGAGCAGACGTACCTGCAGGCCTGGTGCCGGGCCGCCGACGGGGTGCGGCTGTTCCGGTTCGACCGCATCGACGCCGCCACCGAACTCGACGAACCGGCGAATCCGCCCGAGCGGGCGCTGGACGGGGACGACCACCTCGACCTGTTCGCGGGGGACCCGGCGTTGCCGGCGGCGCGGTTGCGCATCGACCCCGGCTACGGGTGGCTGCTCGACTACTATCCGCTCACCGATGTGCAGGCCCACGAGGACGGCGTCGTCGACGCGGTGATGCACTACGCGTCGCTGGACTGGATGGCGCGGCTGACCGTCGGCCTCGGCGCGGGGGTGCGGGTGCTGGGCCCGCCGGAGCTGGTCGCGGCGGTGCGGGATCGGGCGCAGGCGGCGCTGACGGCGTACGACGTGCTGCCCGGGAACGGGGTGTGAAGCCGCTGCGAACTCCCTGTGAACGCCCCTGTGCGGCGCGCCGCGGCCGGGGTGGTCCGGTAGCATCGACGCCAGCAGATCAGTGGAGGTTGATAATGGGTGCAATGAGCCCCTGGCACTGGGCCATCGTCGCGATCGTCGTGATCATCCTGTTCGGTTCGAAGAAGCTGCCCGATGCGGCCCGCGGTCTCGGCCGGTCGCTGCGCATCTTCAAGAGCGAGGTCAAGGAGATGCAGAACGACGACGCGCGCCCCGCGCAGCAGCAGGCTCCGAGCCCGTTGCCGCCGGCCCAGGCGCCCGTGGAGCCGCAGCCGCAGCCGTCGCATCCCGAATCGCGTTCGGCCTGACCGCATTACCCTGACCGGGACATCCACGCGGATGTCCCGGTCCTCCGCTGATCCCAGCGGCCGTGACAGGAGCTGAGAACCGCACCGTGCGCATCCCGTTCGATCCGCGTCGAAGCCGACGCAAGACCAATCCCGACGGCACCATGTCGCTGGTCGAGCACCTCTACGAACTGCGCACCCGCCTGCTCATCGCCCTCGCCGCGGTGGTCCTCACCACGATCGTCGGGTTCGTCTGGTACAGCACCAGCCTGTTCGGGCTGCCGAGCCTCGGCGAGATCCTGCGCGGCCCCTACTGTGATCTGCCGGCGTCCGCGCGCGCCGACATCAGCCCCGACGACAGCTGCCGGCTGCTCGCCACGGGGCCGTTCGAACAGTTCATGCTGCGGCTGAAGGTGGCGCTGACCGCGGGCATCGTGCTCGCCTGCCCGATCTGGCTGTACGAGCTGTGGGCGTTCATCACCCCCGGTCTGTATGCGAAGGAACGCCGCTACGCGATCGGGTTCGTCGTCTCCGGCGCGGCGCTGTTCGTCGCGGGCGCCGTCCTGGCCTACCTGGTGGTCTCGCACGCATTGTCGTTCCTGCTCACCGTCGGCAACGACGTGCAGGTCACCGCGCTGTCGGGCTCGGAGTACTTCGGGTTCATCATCAACCTGCTCGTGATCTTCGGGGTGTCCTTCGAGATCCCCCTCGTCATCGTCGCCCTCAACGCCGTCGGGGTGCTCAGCTACGCCAAGCTCAAGGCGTGGCGGCGGGGGCTGATCATGGCGATGTTCGTCTTCGCCGCCGTCGCCACCCCCGGCCAGGATCCGTTCTCGATGCTGGCGCTGGCCGCAGCCCTGACCCTGCTGCTCGAACTGGCCATCCAGATCGCCCGCCTCACCGACAAGCGCCGTGCCCGCCGCGACCGGGAACAGGGCTGGGGTGACCTCGACGACGACGAGAGCTCGCCGATCACACCGCCGGCCCCGGTGCCCGCGCCCACCTCCACGCCGCCGCCCGGGCCCGCGTCCGCCGACTACTCCGACACCCTCTAGTCGCCGCCTGTGACCGACTCACCCGACACCGGATCCACCGCGACCACGCTGCCGCCCCGGCTCGCCGAGTTCGCCGCCGAGCTGCCCTTCCCGCTCGACCCGTTCCAGGTGCAGGCCTGCCGCGCCCTCGAGGGCGGGCACGGTGTGCTCGTGTGCGCGCCCACCGGCGCCGGCAAGACCGTGGTCGGGGAGTTCGCCGTGCATCTGGCGCTGCGCGCCGGCAGCAAGTGCTTCTACACCACCCCCATCAAGGCGCTGAGCAACCAGAAGTACGCCGATCTCGTCGCCCGCTACGGCAAGGCCGCGGTCGGGCTGCTCACCGGTGATCAGTCCGTCAACCCGGACGCCCCGGTGGTGGTGATGACCACCGAGGTGCTGCGCAACATGCTCTACGCGTCCTCGACCACGCTGATCGGGCTGACCCACGTGGTGATGGACGAGGTGCACTTCCTCGCCGACCGGTTCCGCGGCGCGGTGTGGGAGGAGGTCATCCTGCACCTGCCCGAGGACGTGCGTCTGGTCAGCCTGTCCGCGACCGTCTCCAACGCCGAGGAGTTCGGCGACTGGATGGAGACCGTGCGCGGGGACACCACCGTCGTCGTCGACGAGGTGCGGCCCATTCCGCTGCACCAGCACGTCATGGTCGGCCCCCGCATCTTCGACCTGTTCGAATCCGCCGCACACCCGGACGCGGCGGACGGCACCGGCCGCCGCGGTGTCGTGGTCAACCGGGAACTCGTCGAGCAGGTGCGCCGCCGCGCCGCCCTCGACTCGGCCGGCCGGTGGGGCGGACCCCGCGGACGCATCGGGTTCCGGCCGCTGCCGCGTCCGGAGGTCGTCGCCCGCCTCGACCGGGAGGGGTTGTTGCCGGCGATCACCTTCGTCTTCAGCCGCGCCGGTTGCGACGCCGCCGTCGGTCAGTGCCTGCGCGCCGGACTGCACCTGACCTCCGAGGACGAGATCGCGCAGATCCGGGCGGTCGTCGACGAGCACACCGGCGACCTGCCGCGCGCCGACCTCGAGGTGCTCGGCTTCCGGGAGTGGCGCGCCGCCCTCGAACGCGGCATCGCCGCCCACCATGCCGGCATGCTCCCGGCGTTCCGGCACACCGTCGAGGACCTGTTCGTCCGCGGCCTGGTGCGGGCGGTGTTCGCCACCGAAACCCTCGCCCTGGGCATCAACATGCCGGCCCGCACCGTGGTCCTCGAGAAGCTGGTCAAGTACAACGGCGAAACCCACGCCGAGCTCACCCCGGGCGAGTACACCCAGCTCACCGGGCGGGCCGGGCGGCGCGGCATCGACATCGAGGGCCACGCGGTGGTGCTGTGGCAGCCGGGTCTCGAACCCACCGACGTCGCCGGGCTCGCCTCCACCCGCACGTTCCCGCTGCGCAGCTCGTTCCGCCCGTCGTACAACATGGCGGTCAACCTGATCGACGCGGTCGGCGCCGAACACTCCCGGGCACTGCTGGAACGGTCCTTCGCGCAGTTCCAGGCGGACAAGTCGGTCGTCGGTCTGACCCGTGGCATCGAACGCAACGAGAAGGCCCTCGCCAAGCTGCGCGACCAGCTCGGCGGCGAGGACGGCGAGATCCTCGACTACCTGCAGCTGCGCGAGGAACTGACCCAGCTCGAACGTGCCCGCGAACGCCAGGCGCGGCAGGACCGCCGGCAGGCGGCGGTCGCGTCGCTGCTCGCGCTGCGCCGCGGCGACATCGTCGCCATCCCCGGCGGCCGGCGTACCGGCCTGGCCGTCGTCCTCGAGACCGACACCGACGTCACCGACCCCCGGCCGCTCGTGGTCACCGCGGACGCCTGGTCCGGGCGGGTGTCGGCCGCCGACTTCCCGGCCCCGGCGACCGCGCTGGGCAAGCTCCGGCTGCCCCGGCACGCCGACGCCCGCACCGCCCGGGCCCGCCGGGACCTCGCGTCGGCGTTGCGCAGCACCGGGATCGCCGCGCCGCGCCGACCCAAGCGCGCCAAGAACGGCGACAGCCGCGAGATCGACACGCTGCGGCGGCGGCTGCGCCGGCACCCGGCCCACCAGCATCCCGATCTCGACCGTCTCGCCCGGGTCGGGGAGCGCTACAACCGGCTGGGCCGGGAGGTGGCCCAGATGCGCCGCCAGTCCGCGGCCACCACCAATTCCCTCGCGCGCACCTTCGAGCGGATCGTCGCGTTGCTGACCGAGCGGGGCTACCTCACCGCCGGCGACGATCCGTCGACCACCGAGGCGGGGGAGCGGCTCGCCCGCATCTACAGCGAGAGCGACCTGCTGGTCGCCGAATGCCTGCGCCACGGGGTGTGGGCCGGGCTCTCGCCCGCCGAGCTCGCCGCGGTGGTCTCGGCCGTGGTGTACGAGGCCCGCGTCGAGGAGGGCGCCACCGAGTACGGGCCGACCGGGCCGCTGCGTCGCGCGCTCGCCGACACCGTCCGTCTGTGCGGACAGCTGCGCGCCGACGAGGTCCGCTTCAAGCTGCCCCCGACCCGGGAACCGGATCCCGGATTCGTCGACGCCATCTACACGTGGGTGAGCACCCAGTCGTTGACCGAGGCTCTGCTCGCAGCCGGCACCGCGGGACGTGACCTGTCGGCGGGCGATTTCGTGCGCTGGTGCCGGCAGGTCATCGATCTGCTCGATCAGATCCGCACCGGCGCCGTCGACCCGCAGATCGCCAAGACGGCCGCCCGCGCGATCGGCGCGATCCGGCGCGGTGTCGTCGCGGTCGATGCGGCGTGAGGACATCGCGTGTGGTTTGATACGCGCGCTGCCACACGGCTTCCTCGTGGTGGATGGGGTGCTACGACTACGGTAATTGGACACAGCGAAGGCAGGTGGAGGCGACAATGAGCGGTCCGCACGACCCGCAGGATTCCGACGATTCGACCAAGCAGTGGGCGCCGTCGCCCCCGCCGTCCTCCGGAGCCGAGCAGGGGCCGGCGCCGACCCAGGCGTTCGGCACGCCGCAGCAGGGGCAGGCTCCCGGCCAGTCGTGGGCCCAGCAGGGCCCGGGCCAGACCCCGCAGCCCGGCCAGCAGTGGGGGCAACCGCAACAGGGCCAGCCGCAGCAGGGCCAGTGGGGACAGCAGCCCGGTCAGCCGCAGCAGGGGCAGTGGGGACAGCAGCCCGGCCAGCAGTGGGGGCAACCGCAACAGGGCCAGCCGCAGCAGGGCCAGTGGGGACAGCAGCCCGGTCAGCCGCAGCAGGGGCAGTGGGGCCAGCAGCCCGGCCAGCAGTGGGGGCAACCGCAACAGGGCCAGCCGCAGCAGGGCCAGTGGGGGCAGCAGCCCGGCCAGCAGTGGGGAGCGACCGGCGCGAACCAATGGAATGCCGGTGCACCGCAGACGAAGTCGAAGACCGGCCTGATCGTCGGCCTGGCCGTCGCTGCGCTGGTGCTGATCGGGGCGATCATCGGCGCCGTCCTGCTCCTCGGCGGCACCGACACCCTCGATCCCGAGGCCGCGCAGGCCGGCGTCGAGAAGGTCCTCACCGAGTCGTACGGCGCCACCGACGTCTCCGACGTGCGGTGCCCGGACGGTGAAGAAGTCAAGGCGGGCAACAGCTTCGAGTGCACCCTCACGGTGGACGGGCAGTTCCGGACCGTGACCCTGACCTTCACCGACGACGAGGGTACCTACGAGGTCAGCCGACCCAACTGAGCACGCCGGTCCGTCGCCCTCACACCCCGGCCACCGCCGCGGTCAACCGGGCGACGGACCGCCCGATCCCCAAGTCCTGCGCCAGCCGTTCGAGCCCTTCCGGATCGACCGGGGTCACCGGGATCGGGTCCGGCCGCGACACCCGGACCGGAGCGTCGGTGGCCACCCGCACCACCGGCACCGCCGCGTCCAGATACTCGCCGGCGTCGACCAGCTTGGCGCGCACCCCCTTCGCCAGTCCCGACGCCGGATCCGCGGCCGCCGCGCGCAGCGCCGCCAGCGACCCGTACTCCTGCAGCAGCGTCGACGCGGTCTTCTCCCCGACCCCCTTGACCCCCGGCAACCCGTCCGACGGGTCCCCGCGCAGCGCCGCCAGTTCGGCGTAGGCCGCTCCGGCCCGCGCGGGCGGAAGCCCGTACCGGGCGGCGACTTCCGCCGGACCGAACACCTCGGCCTTGGCCAGGCCCCGCCCCACGTACACCACCCGCACCGGCGCCGCGCCGTCGCGCACCACCTGCAGCAGATCCCGGTCCCCGCTGACCACCAGCACCGGACCCCGGGCCTCGCCGGCGGCGAGAGTGCCGATCACGTCGTCGGCCTCGAACCCGGCCGCCCCGGCGGTGGCGAGCCCGACCGCGGCCAGCACGTCGATGATCATCGGCACCTGCGGCGGCAGCGCCGCCGGCACCTCCTCGGCGGTGCCGTCCGACCCGGCGGCCACCCGGTGCGCTTTGTAACTCGGCACCGCCGCCACCCGGAACGCCGGCCGCCAGTCCAGGTCCAGGCACACCACCAGCCGCGCGGGCCGATGCTTGGTGATCAGCGACGCCACCATGTCGGTGAACCCCCGCACCGCATTGACCGGGCGGCCGTCCGGGGCGGTGAGCGACTCGGGCAGCGCGTGGAACGCGCGGAACCACAGGCTCGCCCCGTCCAGCAGCATCAACGGGCCGGTGGGGGGCACGGGGGCGGCGGAGGCCGGCGTCGCAGTCACACCGGTCATCCTGCCAAACGCCACTACGCTGTCGGCATGAGTTCCCCCGAGCGCCGCTTCCCCGCCTCCGTGTACGCCGACCGTCTCGCCCGGGCCGCCGCCCTCGGTCACGACGCCGGTCTCGACGCGCTGCTCGTCACCCCCGGCCCGGACCTGCGCTACCTGCTCGGCTCCCGAGCGGAATCGTTCGAGCGGCTCACCTGCCTGGTGATCCCCACCGCCGACGGCCCCGCCTCCGTCGTCGTCCCACGCCTCGAGCTGGCCTCCCTCACCGACTCCGCCGCCGCGGACCTGAACCTGCCGGTCCACGACTGGGTCGACGGGCAGGACCCGTACGGGCAGGTCGCGGCGCTGCTGCCGGAGCGTCCGCGCACCGCGGTCGTCGACGCCATGCCGGCCCTGCACCTGGTGCCGCTCGCGACCCGGTTCGCGGTGCCGCCCGTGCTGGCGACCGAGGTGGTGCGGCAGCTGCGCATGGTCAAGGACGACGAGGAGGTCGCGGCGCTGCGCCGCGCCGGCGCCGCCATCGACCGGGTGCACGCGCAGATGGAACGGTGGCTGCGGCCCGGCCGCACCGAGGCGCAGGTCGCGGCCGACATCACCGCCGCGATCGTCGCCGAGGGCCACACCGAGGCCGCCTTCGTCATCGTCGGGTCCGGCCCGCACGGCGCCGACCCCCACCACGAGGTCTCCGACCGGGTCCTCGAACCCGGCGACGTCGTGGTCGTCGACATCGGCGGCCCGGTCGAGCCCGGCTACTACTCCGACTCCACCCGCACCTACAGCCTCGGCGCGCCCCCCGACGACGTCGCGGCGAAGGTGGGGCTGCTCGAGGCGGCGCAGCGGGCGGCGGTCGACGCGGTCCGGCCCGGGGTCACCGCCGCCTCGATCGACGCCGCCGCCCGCGACGTCCTCGCCGCGCACGGCCTCGCCGAGGTCTTCGTGCACCGCACCGGGCACGGCATCGGGCTGTCCGTCCACGAGGAGCCGTACATCGTCGACGGCAACACCGATGTGCTGCGGCCCGGGATGGCGTTCAGCATCGAACCGGGCATCTACTTCCGCGGCGAGTGGGGTGCGCGCATCGAGGACATCGTGGTGGTCACCGAGGACGGCTGCGAGCCGCTCAACCACCGTCCGCACGGACTGACGGTGCTGCCGGGGTGAGCGGCCCTACTTGTCGAGCACCGAGCCCATCACCCGTTCGACGGTGATCTCCACCACCACCCGGGTCGGGTTGGGCCGCGGCGTCCGGTATCGCGCGGTGTAGCGGCGCACCCCCTCGGCGACGGCCTCCGGTTCCGTCCGCACCCGGGCGGGACCCTCGAGGGTGAGCCAGCGGCCCCGCTCGACCTGGCTGACGGCGCCGTACCCGCGGCGGTCGGCGTTGAGCGCCTTCTGCGAGGTCGCATTGGTGATCACCCGCACCACCCCGGCCTCCGGGTCCCACGTGAAGCCGACGGCCACCACGTGCGGGCTGCCGTCCTTGCGCAGCGTCGTGAGCGTGCCGAGATGGTATTCGGTGAGGAACTGCAACGCGGCGTCGCCGAGCGCGGCGGGGGTGCGGGCCATGCCTGCGACGGTAGCCGAACCCGGCCCGCGCGCCCCGCGGCGCCACCCGGCACACTGGTGCGGTGAGCAACGGGCAGGGTTCGATCGTCGTCTTCGGGGGCCGCAGCGAGATCGGGACGGCGGTGGCCGTCCGGCTGGCCCGCGGCCGCACCGTGGTCCTAGCCGCACGCCGCGCCGGCGATCTCGAGGCGCAGCGCCGCGCCGTGCTCGACGCCGGTGCCGTCGCCGTGCACACCGTCGAGTTCGACGCCGACCGGCTCGACACCCACGAGCAGACCCTCGCCGACCTCGCGATGCTGTACGGGCCGATCGACGTGGCGGTCCTCGCGTTCGGCATCCTCGGCGACCAGCACCGCGCCGAACACGACCCGGCACATGCCGTGGCGATCGTGCACACCGACTACGTCGCCCACGTGGCCCTGCTCACGGCGCTGGCGGAGCATCTGCGTGCCCAGGGGTCGGGCCGGATCGTGGTGTTCTCGTCGGTGGCGGGGGTGCGGGTGCGCCGCGCGAACTATGTGTACGGCTCCGCGAAGGCCGGTCTCGACGGATTCGCCTCCGGCCTGGCGGATGCGCTGCACGGCAGCGGCGTGTCGCTGCTGCTGGTGCGACCCGGGTTCGTCGTCGGCCGCATGACCGAGGGCATGAGCCCCGCGCCGCTGTCGAGCACCCCGGACCGGGTCGCCGACGCGACGGTGACGGCGCTGCGCCGCGGCCGCGGCGAGGTGTGGGTGCCGGCGGTGCTGCGGCCGGTGTTCTTCGGGATGCGGCTGCTGCCGCGGCCGATCTGGCGGCGACTGCCGCGCTGACCGGCGCGATCAGCGGCGGCGGGACTCGAGCAGCCGCAACCACACCTCGCCGACCGTCGGATACGCCGGTACCGCATGCCACAGCGTCTCGAGCGGCACCGCGCCGACCACCGCGACCGTCGCGGCGTGCAGCAGCTCGGCCACGTCGGTACCCGCGAACGTCGCCCCCACCACGGTGTCGGTGGCGCGGTCGACCACGAGGGCGGCGCGTCCGGTGAAATCGTCCCGCGCCAGCGCGGAGCCGGCCACGGCGATGTCGACCTCGAGCACCTCGACGTCGAGGCCGTCGGCGCGGGCGTCGGCCGCGGTGCGGCCCACGGCCGCGACCTCCGGGGCGGTGAACACCACCTGCGGCACCTGGCCGTGGTCGGCGCGCGCCCGGAACCGGGGCGCGTCGAGGGCGCGTCCCTCGGCGCGGGCGGCGATCACGTCGCCGCAGACCCGCCCCTGGTACTTGCCCATGTGCGTCAGCGCGGTCCGGCCGGTGACGTCGCCGACGGCGTAGAGCCAGTGCCCGTCCACCCCGGCGACGGTCATGTGGTCGTCGGTGCGCAGCGGGCCGTCCCCGTCCCACCCGACCGTGTCGAGCCCGAGTCCGGTGGTCGCGGGCCGGCGCCCGGCCGCGACGATCAGCTCGTCGACCTCGAGGCTGCCGCCGTCGTCGAGGCGCAGCCGCACCGGGCCGCCGTGGATGCGTCCGATGCCGGTGTCCGCGACGTCCGGGCGGGACACCTCCGCCGTCGTCGTGCCGAACCGCAGCCGGACGCCGTGCTCGCGCAGCGTCTCGGCGACGGCGGCGCCGGCGAACGGCTCGGTGCGGGCGAGCAGCCGGTGCCCGCGCACCAGCATCGTCAGATCCTCGGTGCCGAGCTCGCGCAGCCAGGTCGCGATCTCGCAGGCGACGACGCCGCCCCCGACGATCGCGGCGCGCCGCGGCACCTGGTGCAGGTTCGTCGCGTCCCGCGAGGTCCACGGCCGGGCCGCGCGCAGTCCCGGCACGTCGGGCACGGTCGCGGTGCTGCCGGTGGCCACCACCACCGCGTGCCGAGCCCGCAGCCGGCGCGGCTGCGGACCGTCCACGGTGACCTCGCACCGGGCGGTGAGGCGGCCGTGCCCGCGCACGACCGCGATCCCGGCGCCGCGCGCCCACTCGACCTGGGCGGTGTCGTCCCGGTTGTCGGTGAACGCGTCCCGGCGGGCGAGGACGTCGGTGACGTCGACGCCGTGGGCGGCGACCTTGGCGGCGACGCCGGGCATGTGCCGGGCCGCAGCGAGCACCTGGCCCGGGCGCAGCAGCGCCTTGCTCGGCATGCACGCCCAGTAGGAGCATTCGCCGCCGACGAGTTCGTGTTCGACCAGCACGGCGGTGCGGTCGCTGCCGGCGATCGCATAGGCGGCGGCGTTCTCCCCGGCGGGTCCGCCGCCGAGGACGACGACATCGAACACCTCGGACTCGGACCCGGCACCGATGCTCATGAGCCCACGGTAGGCCGCGTGCGGGTCGGGCGCGCCCGGAACACGACCGCGGCCGCAGCGTCCCCGCTCGGCTCAGGTCAGCTCGGGGGAGTCGGCGTCGAAGATCAGTCCCATCGGGGCGAGGACCCGCACCACCTGTTCGGCGGCCCATTCGTCGAGGTCGCACAGCAGCACCACCGACCACGGCGTCACCACCAGGGGACGATCCACGGCCGCGAGGAACTCCGCCATCCGCGCCGGCAGCACCGCCCCGGGCAGACCACCGCCGAGGGTGACCGCACCGTCGGGCTGGTCGAACCAGCCCACGGGCCGGGCCGGAGCCGGCGGGCGCGGCACCGGCGGCGCCGACGGCTCCAGGCCCAGGGCGGCGAGGGTGGCGGCGACCCCGGCCCGGTGGGGCCGCTGCGCCGCCGCGACCAGCGTCTCGACGACGTCGCCGGGAGACAGGCGCACCCCGGTGTCGGTGCCGTCGAGCAGCAGCGCCCACCGCCGGTCGGGCAGCGCCGCCGCCCCCACCTCGGGGGCCAGGGCCGCGATGTCGCCGCTGCCGTCGTCGATCCCGACGACGAGGTCGCGGTCCGGCGCGGGCGCGGGGAGGCGACGATGCACCTCGGCGAGGATCTCCCGCACGTCGACGTGCCCGCCGCGGCGGCCGGACAGCGGCGAGGCGAGCAGGCGGCGTCGGTGCTGTCCGGGCAGGTCGAAGCCGTGGCCGGTCAGCTGCGCGGTGAGCTCGGCGCGGTTCCCGCGCAGCCCGAGACCGTCGGTGGTGAGGACCAGGGTGCCCCCGGCGTGTTCGTGGGCGAGGTCGGCGAGGAGCTGCAGCTGCGCCGCCGCGAGCCGGCCGCCGGGCAGGGACACCTCGACCAGGTCGGCGGGTTCATGAGCGTGCGGCATGGCCTCCAGGCTAGACGGCGGCGGTCGGCGCGGCCCGCCCGTCCGTAGGGTGTGGCCCATGACCCCGACCTTCGGCGACCTCGCCGCCGCGAAGTACGTGCTGCTGACCACCTTCCGCAGGGACGGCACCCCGGTGCCGACCGCGGTGTGGGCGGCCGCCGACGCCGACCGGCTGCTGGTGTGGACCGTCACCGACTCCTACAAGGTCAGGCGGTTGCGCCGCGACCCGCGGATCACCGTCGCGGTGTGCGACGCGCGCGGCACACCGCGCAGCGACGCGGTGCCCGGCACCGCCACGGTGCTCGACGCGGCCGGCACCGAGCGGGCGCGGGCGGTGATCGCCCGCAAGTACGGGATCCTGGGGTGGCTCACGGTCAAGGGCAGTGTGCTGCGCCGCGGGCGCGCCGGCACCGTCGGGCTCGCCTGTGTCGTCGAGGCGGGCGACCCCGCCCCGGATCCCGGTCCCGGCCGGTGAGCGGAGACCGGCGGGGCCCGGGTCGCCGCGGGGTCAGCGGGCGCGGCTGACCGACGACATGTGGAAGTCGGGGATCCGCAGCGGCGGCATCGCGGTGCGGGTGAACCAGTCCTTCCATTCCCGCGGCAGGGTGCGCTGCGTGCCACCGGCCTCGGTGGTGCGCCGCAGCAGATCCAGCGGGCTCTCGTTGAACCGGAAGTTGTTCACCTCCGCCGTCACCGCACCGTCCTCGACCAGATACACACCGTCGCGGGTCAGTCCGGTCAGCAGCAACGTCGCCGGGTCGACCTCCCGGATGTACCACAGGGTCGTCAGCAGCAGTCCCCGCTCGGTGCGGGCCACCATCTCGTCCACGCCGGCCGTGCCGCCGCCGGTCAGGAGCAGGTTCTGCCCGGGCGCGGCGGCCGGCGCCCCGAACTCGGCGGCGGCGGCCCGCGGGTACGCCAGCGCGTGCACCGTGCCCGCCCGCACCCAGTCGACCCGCCCGAGGTCCATGCCGTTGTCGAACACCGACACCGAGTTCGACGAGGCGGTGGCCGTGACGAACGGCGCGTACTCCAGGCCGGGGGCGGCGGGATCGGAGAACAGCGTCAACGGCAGCGCGGTGAGCCGTTCGCCGACACGGGTGCCGCCGGGCCGCGACAGCGCGGTGTGCCCTTCCTCGGCGCCGCGGCCCTCCATCGACCACATCAGGTAGATCATCAGGTCCGCCACCGCCGACGGCGGCAGCAGCGTCTCGTAGCGCCCGGCCGGCAGCTCGACGGTGCGGCGCGCCCAGTCCAGCCGCCGCGACAGCTCCGCCAGCAGGGACGGGGTGTCGACATCGGTGAAGTCGCGGGTGCCGGCCCCGGCCCACGCGCTCGGCCCGGTCAGCCCGCCCCGTTTGCCGTTGATCTCCACCGATCCCTCCGGCTCGGTGAACCGGCGCCGCACCCCGCTCGAGGTGCCCAGCCAGGTCGTCGAGATCCGGTGGTGGGCGAAACCGTAGAGCTGATCGGCACCGTCGAAGCCGGCGGCGAGATCGTCGACGAGCCGCCCGAACACCGTGATGTCGGTCCCGGCCGCGGCGTCGGCCCAGTCGCCGGGCTCGCCGTCCCCCCCGACGAGCGGCACCGCGTCCTCGGCCGGGGCCGCCGCCGCGGCCGCCGCCACCGCCGCCTGCACGGTCGGGGCGATGTCGGCCGGGTCGACGCTGCTCGATGTCACCACCCCGACCCGGGTGGTGTCGCCGCGCAGGACCGCGATCACCGTCCAGCTGCGGGAACGAGAGATCCCGTTGGTGGTCATCGAGTTGCCGGCCCACCGCAGCGACGCCTCACCGGTGTCGGTGACCAGCACGATCGTCTCGTCGGCGGTCGAGCAGCGCAGCGCCCGCTCGAGCTGTTCCTGCGCCTCGATCATCGCCGGCCCTCCGCGCGGGTGTTGAGGACGTTCACCGACCGCAGCAGCGCCGACGGGCAGCCGTGGCTGACCGGGGCGACCTGCCCGGGCTGGGCCTTGCCGCAGTTCACGGCGCCGCCGAGTTGCCACGTCGACGGCCCGCCCACCGCCTCGAGCGAGCCCCAGAAGTCGGTCGTGGTGGCCTGGTAGGCCACATCGCGCACCTGCCCGGCGAGCGTGCCACCCCGGATCCGGTAGAACCGCTGGCCGGTGAACTGGAAGTTGTAGCGTTGCATGTCGATCGACCAGGACTTGTCGCCGACGACGTAGAGCCCGTCGTCGACGCGGGCGATGAGCTCGGCGGTGGTGGTGTCGGCCGCCGGGTCCGGTTGCAGCGACACGTTCGCCATCCGCTGGGTCGGCACGTGATGCGCCGAGTCGGCGTACGAGCAGCCGTTCGAACGCGGCAGGCCCAGCCGCGGCGCAAACACCCGGTCGAGCTGGTAGCCGACCAGGATCCCGTCCCGCACCAGGTCCCAGGACTGGGCGGCGACCCCGTCGTCGTCCCAGCCGACGCTGGCGAGCCCGTGCGCGACGGTGCGGTCCGCCGTCACCTGCATCACGTCGGTGCCGTAGCGCAGCGTGCCGAGCCCGTCGGGGGTGGCGAACGAGGTGCCCGCGTAGGCCGCCTCGTACCCGATGGCCCGATCGTATTCCGTTGCGTGCCCTATCGATTCGTGAACCGTCAACCACAGATTGGTGGGGTCGATCACCAGGTCCGTCGGCCCCGCCTGCACACTGGGGGCCGACGCCTTCTCCGCCAGCCACCCGGGGATCTGCGCCAGCTCCGCACTCCAGTCCCAGTGCGCGTCCCCGGCCGCATACTCCCAGCCCCGCCCCACCGGCGGAGCGAGGGTGCGCATCGTCTCGAACTCGCCGGTACGCCGGTCCACGGCGGTCGCCTCGAGCTGCGGGGCGATCCGGACCCGCTGCTGGGTGATCGTCGAGCCGGCCAGGTCCGCGTAGAACGTCTGCTCCTTGACCTGGACACAGTTCGCCGTCACATGATCGACCTCGTCGGCGTCGAGCAGGTGCCGGGAGAACTCCGCCAGCCGCGCCACCTTCTGCGCGGTGGGCACCGTGAACGGGTCGATCTCGTACGACGAGACCCACACCGCGTCCGGGTAGACCGGCTCGTCGGCGAGCTCGACCCGGTCCCGGTTCAGCGCCCGCAACGTCCGGGCCACCTCGATCGCCTGCCGCGCCGTGGCCGCCGCGACGGCCGGGCTCAGCTCGGCATGCGAGGCGAAGCCCCAGGTGCCGTCGACCACCACCCGCACGGCCAGCCCGGTGTCGACGCTGTCGACGGCGGCCTGCACGGCGCCGTCCCGCAGGCTCAGCGACTGGCTGTGCACGCGGTGCACCCGCAGATCCGCGTGGGAGGCACCGGCGGCGCGGGCGGCGGACAGCGCCGCGTCCGCGAGTGTCCGCAACGGCAGGGCGAGGAAGTCGGCGTCGACGGTGCTCACGGGCACCACCGTACTGGGTCGCACCCGGCGCGCCGGCTCACCCGAACTGCTGCCAGCCCAGACGCACCACCATCACCAGCACCACGACCAGCAGCACCGCCCGCACGAATCCCGCGCCGCGGCGCAGCGCCGTCCGCGACCCGGCGACCGCGCCCGCGATGTTGCACACCGCCAGCGCCAACCCCAGCGACCACCACACGTACCCGGCCGCCGCGAAATACACCAGCGCCCCGAAATTGGACCCGAGGTTGATCACCTTCGCCATCGCCGCCGACCGCACGAACTCGGTGCCGAGCAGCGTCGCGAACGTGATGATCAGGAACGTGCCGGTGCCCGGGCCGAGCAGGCCGTCGTAGAAGCCGATCACCGCGGCCGCGGTCAGCACCACCAGGACCGTGCGCCGCGCCGTCGGGGGTTCGTGCACCAGGGTCGTGCCGACCTGCGGCCGCAGCGTCACGAACACCGCGACCGCCACCAGCACCACCATCACCATCGGAACGAACAGGTCCTTGTCGATCCGCGAGACCGTCGCCGCGCCCGCCGCGGCCGCGACCGCGGCCAGGACCGCCGCCGGAGCCAGGACCGGCCACTGCAGCCGGATCCGCCGGGCGAAGGTCATCACCGCCGCGCCGGTGCCGCAGATGGCGGTGAGCTTGTTCGTCGCCAGCGCGGCCGCCGGTGTCAGCTGCGGGGCGACGACGAACAGCGCCGGCAACAGGATCAACCCGCCCCCACCGACGACGGCGTCGACCCACCCGGCGGCGGTCGCCGCCGCCATCAGAACCGCCCAGTCGCCCGCGCCCACGCGGCCATTCGATCACAGCGGCCGGGAGCAAAACCGCGTCGCCGTTCGTTGAGCGGGTATGACCGCCGCACCGTTCCCGGCAGCTGGAAGGATCACCTCATGATCGCGCTGCTGTTCCTGGCCTACGTCGTCGTCGAGATCGGGGCGCTGGCGTGGCTCGGGTCCACCCTGGGCATCGGCACGACCATCCTGGTGTTCCTCGGGGTGAGCGTCCTCGGGTACCTGGTGCTCGCCGCGCAGGGCCGGCGTGCCCTGCAGAACCTGGGCCGGGTCCGCAGCGCCGCCGGCGCGGACCGGGCCCTGACCGACGGCGCGCTGGTCGGTGTCGGGGCCGGGCTCGTGCTCGTACCCGGACCGGTGACCAGCGCCGCGGGGATCCTGCTGCTGCTGCCCCCGACCCGCGCGCTGCTGCGCCCGCTGGTGCGGGCGCTGGCCGCCCGCCGGGTCGCCGCCTCCGTCGCCCGGGGCGGCACCTTCCGCGGGGAGCGCGTCGTGATCGTCGACGGCGAGGTCGTCGAGCACACCGTGGTCGGCCCGGCCCGCCTCGACAGCCCCGCCTCCGGGACCGGGACCGTGCTCGAGGGCGAGATCGTCGACCCCCCGCACCGTCCGCGCCTGCCGTAGCGGGGCACACTGGGTAGCCGTGAAGTCCCCCGCACCGCGCACTCAGCTTCTCGTCGGCGGCCGCATCTACAGCGCCAGCGCCCCCGACGCCACCTCGATGGCCGTCACCGACGGGCAGATCGTGTGGGTGGGGGAGGACCGGCCCGGCCGCGCCCTGCACCCGGACGCCGAGATCGTCGATCTCGGCGGGGCGTTCGTCGCACCCGCCTTCGTCGACACCCACGTGCACGTCACCGCGCACGGCCTGGCCCTGACCGGTCTCGACCTGTCCGGCACCCGGTCCCGCGACGAGGCGCTGCACCGGGTGCGCGACCACGCCGCCCGTCACGCCGGCGCCGTGGTGTGGGGGCACGGCTGGGACGAGACCCGCTGGCCGGACCCCGCCGCCCCCACCACCGACGACCTCGACGCCGCCGCCCCCGGCCGCGCCGTCTACCTCACCCGCGTCGACGCCCACTCCGCGGCCGCCTCCACCGCGCTGCGCGCCGCCGCCGACCTCGCCGGACTCGACGGCTACCACCCGCAGCGGCCGCTGACCGCGGCCGCGCACCACGCGGTCCGCGCCGCCGCCCGCGCCCTGCTCACCCCGGACGAGCGGGCCCGGGCCCGGGCCGCCGCCCTCGACGACTACGCGGCCCACGGCATCGTCGCCGTGCACGAGTGCGGCGGCCCGGACATCGCCGGCCGCGACGACTTCGCCGAACTGCTCGCCACCGACCACGGGGTGCAGGTCCGCGGCTACTGGGGAGAGGCCGTCACCACCGCCGAGCAGGCCCGGGTGCTGCTCACCGCCACCGGCGGGCACGCCCTCGGGGGCGACCTGTTCGTCGACGGCGCCCTCGGCTCCCACACCGCGTGGCTCACCGCGCCGTACACCGACCGCCCCGACTGTTGCGGCACCGCCTACCTCACCGTCGAACAGATGGCCGCGCACCTGCGGGCCTGCACCGAAGCCGGCATCCAGGCCGGCTTCCACGTCATCGGCGACGCCGCGGTCGACGCCGCGGTGCAGGCGTTCGCCGCGGTCGCCGCCGACCTCGGCGGACCGGCCGTCGCGGCCCGCGGACACCGGCTCGAACACCTCGAGATGGTCACCGCCGCGCAGGGCGAGCGGCTCGGCAGCTGGGGTGTGATCGCCAGCATGCAACCGAGCTTCGACGCGCTGTGGGGCGGACCGGACCGGCTCTACGCCACCCGCCTCGGCGCCGGCCGCGCCGCCGGCCTCAACCCGTTCGCCCCGCTCGCCGCGACCGGCATGTCCCTCGCGTTCGGCTCGGACGCGCCGGTCACCGCGGCCCGGCCGTGGCCGATGCTGCGCGCCGCCGTGCACCACCGCACCCCGGGCAGCGGGATCTCCCCCCGCGCCGCGTTCGCCGCCGCCACCCGTGGGGCGTGGCGCGCCGGCGGGGTGCGGGACGGAATCGCCGGCACCCTCGATCCCGGGGCACCCGCGTCGTACGCGGTCTGGGACGCGGGCGAACTCGTGGTCAGCGCACCGAAGGACAGTGTGCAGCGCTGGTCCACCGACCCGCGGTCGCGGGTGGCGCCGCTGCCGAACCTCGAGCCGGGCACGCCCGACCCGGTGCTGCTGCGCAGCGTGCACCGCGGCCGCGTCGTGTACGCCCGGTGACCGGCGCGCGCGCCGCCGCCCGGCCGGTGGTGGTCCGCAGCGTCGCCGCCGTCACGGCGGGGCTGCTGTTGTTCGCGAGCTTCCCACCGCGTCCGCTGTGGTTCCTCGCGCCGCTGGGCATCGCCCTGCTGACCGGGGTGCTGGGGGCGCCGGCGCTGCGCCGCCGTGCCGGATTCGGCTACGGCTGTCTCGCCGGCCTGGGATTCTTCGTGCCGCTGCTGCCGTGGGTCGGGGAGTACGTGGGCCCGGTGCCGTGGCTGGCGCTCGCCGCCGCCGAGGCGGTCTTCGTCGGCCTGTTCGGGGTGGTCGCGGTGCAGGTGCGGGCCCTGCCGGGGGCACCGGTGTGGATCGCGGCCGGCTGGAGCCTGACCGAGTACCTGCGGGCGAGCGTGCCCTTCGGAGGGTTCCCCTGGGGCCGGCTCGCGTTCGGGCAGCCGGACGGGCCGCTGGTCGGTCTCGCCGCGGTCGGCGGTGCGCCACTGGTGTCGTTCGCGGTGGCGCTGACCGGCACGGGGCTGTGGGCGTGCGCGCGGGCCGGGCTGCGTTACGCCCGCGGGCACCGGGAGAAGTCACCGCTGCTGCGGGCCGCGGCAACGACCGTCGCCGCGCCGCTGCTCGCCCTGGCGACCTGGCCGGCGCTGCCCGCCCCCGAGTCGGGCGAGCGCACCGTGACGGTCGCCGCGATCCAGGGCAGCGTGCCGCGGCTCGGTCTGGACTTCAACGCCCAGCGCAAGGCCGTGCTGAACAACCACGTGGCGCGCACCTTCGAGCTGGCCGATCGGGTGCGGGCAGGCACCGCGCCGCGCCCGGACGTGGTGATCTGGCCGGAGAACGCCTCCGACATCGACCCGTTGCGCAACCGCGACGCCGCCGCCGACATCGGCGCCGCAGCGGCCGCGGTCGGCGCCCCGATCCTGGTGGGCGCCGTGCTGGTCAACGGGGACGGCACCACGACCAACTCGGTGATCGTGTGGGATCCGGCGACCGGGCCGGGGGAGCGGCACGACAAACGCATCATCCAGCCGTTCGGCGAGTACCTGCCGTACCGCTCGTTCTTCCGGCTGTTCTCCGACTACGCCGATCGGGCCGGGCACTTCGTGCCGGGCAGCGGCGACGGCACCGTCCACGCCGCCGGCATCCCGATCGGGGTGGCCACGTGCTACGAGGTGGCGTTCGACCGGGCCCTGCGGGACTCGGTGCGCGCCGGCGCGCAGCTGCTGGCCGTGCCCACCAACAACGCCACGTTCGGCGACACGGAGATGACCTACCAGCAGCTGGCGATGTCCCGGGTGCGGGCCGTCGAGCACGGCCGCGCCGTGGTGGTGGCCGCCACGAGCGGGGTCAGCGCCGTGGTCGCGGCCGACGGCACGGTCACCGCGCGCAGCGCCCTGTTCGTGCCCGAGGTACTGGTGGCGCAGGTGCCGCTGCGCACGACGGCTACGCTGGCTACTCGGCTCGGACCGATCCCGGAGCTCGTGCTCTGCGTCGGGGCCGTCGCCGCCGTCGGCGTGGCGCTGGTGCGCACACGCGGGCGGAGCACCACCGTGCCGGCCGCAGCCGGCACCGCGAGATGACCGGCCGCCGGCCGGTGCGACAGGAAGGACCTTCGATGGCAGCGGCGACGCCGGCCGGGAACGACAGCGCGCCGAGCGCCCGGACCCTGGTGATCATCCCGACGTACAACGAACGTGACAACATCGGCCTGATCGTCGGCCGGTTGCACGCCGCGCTGCCGCACACGCACGTGCTGATCGTCGACGACGGCAGCCCGGACGGCACCGGAGACGTCGCCGATCGTCTCGCCGCGGCGAGCGAGGGCCGCATCCACGTGATGCACCGCACCGAGAAGAACGGTCTCGGGGCCGCCTACATTGCCGGTTTCCGATGGGGACTCGAGCGTGGCTACACCGTGCTGGTGGAGATGGACGCCGACGGCAGCCACGCCCCCGAGCAGCTGCACCTGCTGCTCGAGGAGATCGACGCGGGCGCCGACCTGGTGCTCGGCTCGCGGTACGTGCCCGGCGGCACGGTCGTGAACTGGCCGTGGCATCGGGAGGTGCTCTCCCGCGGCGGCAACATCTACTCGCGGCTCGCGCTGGGGGTGCGGATCCACGACATCACCGGCGGCTACCGCGCCTACCGGCGTGAGGTGCTCGAGCACCTCGATCTCGCCGCGGTCGCCTCGCACGGCTACTGCTTCCAGGTCGACCTCGCCTGGCGGGCCGTGCAGGCGGGGTTCACGGTCGCCGAGGTGCCGATCACCTTCACCGAGCGGATCATCGGCGAATCGAAGATGAGCGGCAGCATCGTGCAGGAGGCCCTGATCAAGGTCACCGTGTGGGGCGTGCGCAACCGGTGGACGAAACTGCGCGGCCTGCTGCGCCGCTGAGCCGCGCGCGGGCGGGGGTGGACGGTCGACGGCCGGCCACCCCGATTCGGGCGCCGGGGCTCATTCGGCGTTCTTGACCTCGATCTTCTTCCCGGCCTCCTGCTGTTCGGCCAGACCGATCGAGACGGTGAGGATGCCCTTGGCGTAGGACGCCTCGACGTCGTCGTCCTTCGCACCCGGCGGCAGGGTCACCGAACGCCGGAACGAGCCGTAGTGGAACTCCGAGCGTCCCCCCTCGGATTTCTCCTCGGTCCGTTCGGCCGTGATCTCGAGCTGTCCGGCGTTGATCGAGACGTCGATGTCCTTCTCCGGGTCGAGGCCGGGCAGCTCGGCCCGCACGACGTACCGGCCGTTCTCGACACGGTCCTCGACCCGGATGAGGTTGCCGCCGAGAGCGGGACGTAGACCGGCGAAGGGGAAGGCGTCGAAGAACTCGGACAGGTCCGGGAACACCGAACGGGAACGGCGCGCTGGCACAGTGGACATGTCTGCTCCTCTCCTGGAAGCGGATCCACGGAAGGTGGTTCCGTGTCCATTCGACTCTGTGCGGGGCGCAACCGACAGGGCCGGAAGTCCCGACCACCCACACCCCGAACGTTCGCACCCGGGACGTTATCCAAACGATCGTTCGCACTCGCCGGATGCAGGCTACGAACGTTCGTCGCCCGGGTCCGGGTCGGGTCGGCCGCGTTCGCGCCGCAGTTCCGCGACCTGCATCCGCAGCTCGGCGATGTGGACCCGCGCCTCGCGCAGCTGGGTGGCCCGCTCGTCGGCCAGTTCGGCCCGCACCATCGCGAGATCGGCCTCGAGTTCGGCCACCCGCTGCCAGGCCTCGGCGGCCGAGCGCAGTGCCTCGTCGCGTTCGGTGCGCAGCCGGGTCGCCGCGAGGTCCACCGCCCCGGGGCCGGCCGTGCGGGGCGGATCCGGGACGGCGCCGAGGCGGGTGTCCGCGCGCTCGGGCGGCGACTGGGGCGCCGGCCGGGGTGGGTCGGGGGTCGCTGCCGGTGGTGCCGGGGTGGCGGTCCGGCGCTGGCGTTCGCGCCAGGCGCGCGCACGTTCGGCGCTGTTGGCGTACTGCTTGCGGCGGCCGCCCGTCGCGGGGGTTTCCCCGATCGGTGTGCCGGGCGACGAGGATGCATCGCTCACCACCGCAGATTACCAGGGCGAACCCGCTTCGAACGTTCGAGGGACGACGCCGGATCACGACTCGGGCATCATTCCGAACGTTCGAATCGTTCGTTCGGTATCGATCGTTCTACCAGGTGACGGGCAGCTCGTCCGCGACGCCCAGTTCGGCGCACAACCGGCGGATCGCACTGCAGTCCTGCACCACCCGCCGCGGGGGCGCCGCGGCCACGTCCGCGAGCATCTCCCGCCCACCCGGAACGCGCTCCGCGTCCACGACGGCCGCCCAGGTGCCCAGATCCGAGCCGGTGAACGCCTCGATTCCCGCCGCCAGGGCCGCGAGCAGCTGCGCCCGGTCGCCGGGCCCGAGCTCGGTGAACACCATCTTCAGCAGTTCCGCGGCGAGGGAGGCGTGACTGAGTTCGTCCCGCCGGTGCAGCGCCACCGTCGTGCGGTTGACCGGCTGCAGGTCCGCATCCTCGGTCATCAGACCGAGGAACGCGCTGATGGAGGTCTCGGCGACGGTGGTGAACGCCAACCGGACCAACGCCTGTGCCCGCGGATCCGGCGCCGCCGCCACCGCCGCCCGGTGCTCGCGCACGGTCCGGCACGGGGGCAGCGCCGACTCGGGCATGCGCCAGCCGCGGCGGCGGCGGATCACCGCGCTCGCGTTCAGGTGCATGAGGGTGTGGTACTGCTCGTCGACCATCGCCTGCAGCACGCCCGTGGTCACGGTGTCCGACGGTCCGACCTCGAAGAAGTCCGTCGTGATCAGCGCGAAACCGGGGTTGACCACGTACTGCTCGATGTCCATGACATTTTTGTTGTACGCAATCCAGCCCCAGCCGCGCAGCCGGGCCCGGTGCTCCTCGTCCAGGGCGCGGTACCCGGGGTGGGCGTGGAACGGCACGAGCTCGTCCGGGAAATCCAGCCGGCCCGGATCGAACAGCTCGTCCAGATCCGGTTCACTCTTCTTGACCGTGGCGCGCCGCCCCCACGACCGGGCCAGCCCCCGCACGACGGCGCTCTCGACGACGTCGTACGGATCGTGGTCGGGCAGCGCGGGCGCGAGCAGCGGACCCTGCGAGGCGGGCAGTTCAGGCTCGGCCATGACGGCTCTCCGTTTCCTCGTGCGTCAGCTCCGCGAACAGTTCCGCACACAGCTCACGGTACCGGTCGGTGTCCGCCCCCAGCGGCGTTCCCGCCCGGTCCAGCAGGTCCGCGAACCCGGCCACCGATCCGGTCTCGACCACCGCCTCGAGCTCGTCGAGGGAGGCCCGCAGCGCCGACCGGGCGGCCGCCGCGTGCGGATTGCCGGCCTGCACGTCGAGATACACCTCGGGGGCGCCGCCGGCGATCCGCGCCAGCAACGCCCGCAGCAGCACGTGGGGCGGCGGGGCGGTCGCGGCCGCCACGGACGGGGGCACCCCCAGCCGCCCCAACGCCAGCCCGAACGACAGAACGGCCGCGTGCGTGGCCGCCTGGGTGGCCGCCGCGACCCGGTCGTGGTCGTCCGCCGTCATCCGCACCACCCGCGCCCCCCACCGGTCCAGCGCCGCGAGCAGCGCGTCGACGGCCGGGCCGGGCCGGTACTCGACCGCGGCCACCGGCCGCCCCGCCATACCCAGCGCCGGAGCGAACATCGGGTTCAGTCCGACACACTGCGCGGGCCACCCCCGCTCGCGTCCCGCCCGCGCCCACGCCGACTTCACCGACAGCGTCTCCACCAGCACCGCGTTCGGCGACAGCAGCGGACCGAGCCGGGCGGCGGCCGCCAGCGCCGTGGCCTCGGGCACGGCCAGCACCAGCATCGACGCGCACCGCACCGCGTCCCGCACGGCCGCGGTGGGGGCGGTGACATCGTCGCGCAGTGCACCGGGATCGTCGCCGGCGGCCGGGTCGACCACCAGCACGGCGGCGCCGTCGCGGCGCAGCGCCTCACCCAGCATCCGGCCGACCGCGCCGGCACCGCCGACGACCACGACGAGGCCGGTCGTGTCGCTCACGCGGGGGGACCGTCCTCGGCGGGGTCGTTCATCGACAGGGTCCGGCGCATCGCCACCGCCTTGACCATCGTTTCCTCGAGTTCGTCCGCCGGGTCCGACAACGCGACGATGGCGCCGCCGATGCCGAAGCCCACCTCGTGTTCGGTGGCGACCATGGTGCGGATGACGATCGACAGGTCCGCCGCTCCCGTCGGGGACAGGTAGCCCAGCGCACCCGAGTACACACCGCGGGGGCCGTCCTCGAGCTTGTCGATGATCTCCATGGTGCGCAGCTTCGGCGCCCCGGTCATCGATCCTCCCGGGAAGGCGGCCCGCACGCAGTCCACCGCGGTCGCATCCGGACGCAACGTCCCCCGCACCGTGGAGACCAGCTGGTGCACCGCCGCGTACGTCTCGACGTCGAACAGCTTCGGCACGTGCACCGAGCCGGGTACGCACACCCGCGACAGGTCGTTGCGCACCAGGTCGACGATCATCAGGTTCTCCGACCGGTCCTTCTCGCTGTCGAGCAGGCTCTGCCGCAACGCCCGGTCCGCGTCCTCGGTGGTGCCGCGTGGCCGGGTGCCCTTGATCGGCTTGGATTCGACCACCCCGTCCGGGCCGATCCGCAGGAACCGCTCCGGCGAGGCACTGAGCACCGACACCTCGGGGAACCGCAGCAGGGCACTGTACGGGGTCGGGCTCAGTTCGCGCAGCGTCTCATAGGTGCGCAGGGGATCGACACGGCGCTCCACGGTCGCCGCATTGGTCAGGCACACCTCGTACGTCTCGCCGCTGCGGATCTCGGCGATCGACTGGGCGATCAGCTCGAGATAGCGCTGCGGCTCGTGCCGCAACCGTACCCGCGGATCCTGCTCCGCCCGCACCAGCGGGGCCGCGACCGGCGCCGCGGCGGACTCGGCCAGGGATTCGAGCACGGCAGCGGTCGCGTCGAACCATGCGGTCGTGGCCGGCTCCCCGGCCCGCTCGCTCAGCGCCAGCAGGTAGCAGCAGCGTGTCTCGTGGTCGAGGACCACGGCGCGGTCGGCGAAGACCATCGCCGCGTCCGCGATGGGGGAGGTGTGCACGAGCTGCCCGCCGGTGTCGGCCTTGAGTTCGTACCCCAGGTAGCCCACGTAGCCCAGGGCGAACGCGAACGGCAGGTCGGCGCGCCGGGCGACCGTGCGCTCGGCGAGGCGGCGGTCGACGTGGTCGAAGAAGGTGGTGTGGAACTCGGCGGTCGGGTGCCCGGCGCGCTGTTCCCGCACCAGGGTCTCGGCGACGCTGTAGGTGACGAACTCGGCGCGCGGACCCGACCCGTCCCCGAGGATGGAGAACCGCGAGTTCGGTTCGGTGGCGGCGCTGCCGTCGAGCCAGAAGCTGTGCGGGCCGTCGGCGAACAGCGTCTCGAACACCCGCTGCGGGTCCGGGTGGTGGTCGATCCGGCGGCTTTCGAGGATCAGCGCGGGCGGCGGTGCCGGCGGCGCGGGCGGCGGGACCGGCTCGGGGGGGTGCGGCCGGGCCGGGGTCGCGTCGCGGAAGTTCGCCAGCAGCTCGCGGCCGTATTCGGTGCAGATCGACTCGGGGTGGAACTGCACCCCCCACAGCGGCCGGGTCCGGTGGGCGACCCCCATGAGGAGCCCGTCCTCGGTCCAGGCGACGGCCTCGAGGTCGTCGGGCACCCGGTCGACGACCAGCGAGTGGTAGCGCACCGCCGCGAACGGGGAGGGAATGCCGGCGAACAGTCCGGTGCCGGTGTGCCGGATCCGTGACAACCGGCCGTGCACCGGCTGCGGTGCCCGCACCACCTCGCTGCCGAACAGGTTGCACAGGCCCTGATGACCGAGGCACACCCCGAGCACGGGCAGACCGGAGTCGAGCAGGGCGTGCGAGCTGATCCCGAAGTCGCGGGCCCGGTCGGGGCGGCCCGGCCCGGGGGAGACGACGATGTTGTCGAACCGGTCCAGATCCAGCGACTCCCACGGGGTGTCGTTGCTGACGACCGTGGGCGGGACACCGTTGACCTCGGCGAGCAGGCTGTAGAGGTTGTAGGTGAACGAGTCGTAGTTGTCGATCAGCAGGGTGCGGATCGAACCGGGGGGCGGCGGCGCGGCCATGACCGGTCTCAGGTCCGGGTCTCGCGCAGTTCGGCCGGTGCCGCGCCGGGACCGTCGATGATGAGGTCCTCGACCCGGCACGCCTCCGCGATCAGCAGCGCGTACAACGAATGCAGGAATTCCGGCGACATGTCGTTGCGGTGCGCGTAGGACTCGGCGCGGGCATGCACGACCTGCATCCGGCCCGGCTGCAGCATCGGGATGGCATGCCGCTGTTTCAGGTGCGCGATGCGGGCACAGATGCGCAGCCGGTCGCGGACGGTGTCGAGGAGCCGGGCATCGACCCGGTCGAGTTCGGTGCGCAGCCCGTCGAGCAGGTGGTCCGGTGCGGATTCGGCGGTGGCGCCCGCCGGGTGGTCGTTGCTGTTGTCCATTGCGTTTCGCCCCCTGTACCGCGTCCCGAAACCCCAGGGGGTCATTCCGTTTCGCGTCGTCCGAGGTCGCCGGTCCGAGAATCCGGCCGGTGTTCGATCATGATGACACGCGGGCGGAGCCGCTGTCGGCGTTTGATCTATTTGTGCCGTGCGTGCAACACGGCCGACCCGGCAGGACGCGCACCGCCCCCTCGGTACGCACGAGGCCGCCCCCGGGACGGATCCCGGGGGCGGCCTCGTGCGTACCGGTCGACCCGGTGTCAGGCGCCGCGCCGCTTGGTCTTGAGCAGTTCGAGACGCTCCTTGAGCAGCTCGTCGAGCTCGTCGATGGAGCGGCGTTCGAGCAGCATGTCCCAGTGGGTGCGCGGCGGCTTGACCTTCTTCGCCTCCGGTGCCGCGCCCTCGACCAGGGTGCCTTCCAGGCCGTTCTTGCAGATCCAGGTGCCGGGGATCTCCGCCTCGTCGGCGAACGGAACGTCGAACTCCTCGCCGTTGTCACAGCGGTAGCGGGCGATCCGCCGCGGCGCCAGATCGTGGTCACGGTCGGTCTCGTAGCTCACCGCCCCGAGCCGGCTGCCTCGCAGTACACGATCTGCCATGGTGGTGTCCTCTCTTGTGTGCTCCGCCCGGTGCGCTCGCCTCCGGGGCGAACGCGCGTCCACAGTGCGGTCGACATCGGCGGATGCCGGCCACTTCTGTTCAACGCACACGCGGTCGAATCGGTTCCCGACCGCCCGCGGTCGTGGGCGCGGGTGAGTCTACCGCCCCGGCCGCGGTGGCTCCGGCGGGCGGTAGGGTGTGCGGCCATGACCGGACGTACCCGTGAACCGGAGAACTGCCTCTGGTGTGGCCGTCCGGTCGCCGACGCCCCGCTCGGGCGGCGCCGCCGCTATTGCCGCCGGTCGTGCCGCCAGCGGGCCTACGAACAGCGCACCCTCACCCGGGAAGCGGGCCTGCCGGAGGACGCGGTGGTCCTGACCGCCGAGGAGGCGAGCGCCGTCGCCGACCGTGCCTTCGAGGTGCGGTGCGCGGCCGAGGACGTCGCGACCGCGGTGGGTGAGGGCGCCGGTCCGGCGGAACTGGCGGCCCTGTGCGACGAGCTGGTGCGCCTGGCCCGCGCCGCCGAACGGCTCCGCTGAGCCGTCCGCCTCAGGCGAAGAACGCTCCCATCGTGTACACCACCTGGCAGAAGGTGCCGTCGACGTACTGCACGGACCCGAACAGCGCCGACAGCACCGGGCCGGTGCCGGTATCGAGGGTCTTCGACAGCTGCGGCACCCCGCCCACGGTGTCGTCGAGGGTGTCCACGCCGCCTCGGAAGTTCTCCATGTTCAGCCACACGAACTTCAGGTCGGCCCGCGCGGGCAGGGTGGGGATCGTGGGGGAGACGAAGATCTTCAGCTGGCCGATCTGCACCGGGGGCACCGCGTTGGGGCCCGGCTGGGCCCAGCCGGTGGTCATCGCGTACGGGGTGAAACCGCCGCCGCAGCCGAGCCCGAACGTGGGGGCGGGCTGCATGAACGGCTGCGGGGTGTTGCGCGGGGGCGGCTCGAACAACGCCGGGGTGCGGGCCGCGTCGAGCAGCGACTCCACCGCCCGCAGCGCCTCGGGGGACTCCGCGGCCGCGGCGGCGCGCAACGCGTCCGGCGGCAGCCCCGGGGGGTCGGGTTCCGCGACGGCGTGAGCGGGCACGGCCACCGCCGCAGCGACCGCGGCCGCGGCGGTGAGCGAACGAACGGTCCATCGGCGCTGCTGCATCCAGAGCTCCTCGAGGATGGGACGGGCACGGGCGACGGCGTGGTCGGCTCGACAATAGGGGGGCCGGGGCCGGCGCGGGCCGTTTCCGGAAACCGGACCGAAAAGCGGGTCCCGAAACCGTGATTCGAGCGCATCCGGTGACCGGAGCGCGATGGAACGGTAACAATCTCCCGTCGATCCGCCGTCGAGACGGCCACGGACCCCCGCCCAGGTCTCGACTCGGGAACGATGCGGCCCCGGGGGTCGATTTTTCGCTCCGGTTTCGGGTCGGGACGTCGGCGCGGTGGTCTAGCTTGAGGGAGCGCCCGCTGTCACATCTTCGAGGGCGCGGACGATCGAAGGGGTGAGGGCTACAGCCACGTCGATCCGATCGAGAGGTTTTCCTGCACGGTGCCGGGGGGTGCCAGGACATCACTGGAATCACTTTCGTGAAGGGGAGTTCGTTGCAAGAGCGGCTGCACATTCCGCCCGGGGCCTTCCCGTTGTCGTCCGCCCAGCGTTCGATCTGGGTCGCGCAACAGCTGGCACCCGAGGTCCCCGTCTGCATCGCCCAGTACGTCGACCTGTCCGGAGACCTCGATCTGGATCTGCTGCGCGCCGTCGCGCACGAGGCCGCTCGCGAGTTCCAGTCGCCGTACCTGCGCGTCGTCGAGGTCGACGGCGAGCCCTACCAGTACGTCGATCCGGACCTCGACCGCAGCGACGTCCCGCTGCTCGACTTCTCCGATGCCCCGGACCCGATGACCGCGGCGCAGCAGTGGATGAACACCGACTACGCCACCCCGGTCGATCTGGCCCACGACCCGCTGGTGAACATGACGATCCTGCGGATCGGCGAGCGACGACACCTGTGGTACAGCCGGATCCACCACGTCGCCCTCGACGGTTTCGGCGCCATGACGATGGTCAACCGGATCGCGGCCCTGTACTCGGCGGCCCACGAGGGCCGGGCCCCCGAACCACCCACCGCCGCCGACCTGTACGCCCTCTACCAGTCCGACCTCGACTACCGCGGTTCGGGCCGGTACACGAGCGACCGGGACTACTGGATCGAGCGGGTCGCCGGGCTCGAGGACGGATCGACCCTGGCGCGGCGGACGGCCCCGACCGCCGCGCGCAGCACCCTCGACAGCGTCACCCTGCCCGACGACCTGGTCGCGCGGTTGACCGACGCGGACGCCGCGAGCGGATCGTCGGCGGCCGCGACGGTGGTCGCGGCGTTCGCGTGCTACCTCTCCCGGATCACCGGCCGCGCCGACGTGATACTCAACCTGCCGGTGTTCGCGCGGACCACCGTGGCGGCGAAGCGTTCCGGCGGCATGCTCGTCAACACCGCGCCGCTGCACATCCGCCTCGAGGACGACGACACCCGCGGTGACCTGGTGCACCGCGCCCAGCTGGAGCTGACCGGTGCGCTGCGCCACCAGCGGTTCAGCCTCGAGGACATCCGCCGCGAGACCGGCACCGCCGGCCGGGTCCACAGCTACGGCGGGCCGATGATCAACGTGATGCTCTTCCGGCAGGAGATCGCGCTCGGCCCCATCCGCGGCGAATTCCACATCATGACCTCGGGCCCGGTCGAGGACCTGCTGGTCAACATCTATC
The DNA here is from genome assembly GCF_047782815.1 of Rhodococcus indonesiensis. Lineage (NCBI taxonomy): Bacteria > Bacillati > Actinomycetota > Actinomycetes > Mycobacteriales > Nocardiaceae > Rhodococcus > Rhodococcus indonesiensis. The sequence goes on from NZ_CP180630.1 coordinate 2,793,469, forward strand.
AGAGCGGCACCCCCGCCCGGACCTTCCTGGATTTCCGCGGCAATCCCAATCAGTACGAGCCCGGTGAACTGCGCGAGCACCACGGTCGCTTCCTCGAGCTGTTCACCGAGTTCCTGCGGGCCGAACCGGACACGCCGGTCGCGCGGATCCACCCCGCGACCGCCGCCGTCGCCGAGCGCCTGCGCCGCGACGCCGACCTCGAGCGGTTCTGGCGGGCCGCCCTGGCCGGGGCACCCGAACACCTCCAGCTGCCCACCGACCGTCGCCGCACCGGTCCGCGCAGCACCCCCGCCGCCGCCCGGCTCGACCTGCCCCTCCCCGCCGAGGTCGGGGACCGGGTGGGCGCCCTCGCCCGGCGCCACGGCGCCACCGCCCCCGAGGTGCTGCACGCCGCCGCCGCGGTCCTCGTCGGCCGGCTCACCGCCGGCACCGACACCCTCGTCGGCCTCTCCGCCCCGGCCGGGGCGTTGCCGCTGCGGGTCCAGCTCGACGAGAACGAGCCGTTCGCCGAGCTCCTCGGCCGGATCACGGCGATCCACGCTGCCGCCACCGGCCACGCCGACATCCCGGCCGACCGGCTCGCCCGGTGCTTCGACGCCCAGCACGTGCCCGCCCTGCCGGTGCTGCTCGACCCCGCCGGCACCGCCGCCGACGACGGCCTCGCGCACGCCGAACTCGTGCTGCACACCGCGACCGGTCCCGACGGCACCCACCTGCGGTGCACATACGCCACCGACCTCTTCGACCCCGCCACCGCACGATCGTTCTGCGAACGTTTGCTGCGGGTGCTGGGCGCCGTCGTCGCCGACCCCACGGCGCCGGTCGGCAACGTCGACGTCGTCTTCCCGGAGGAAGCGGGGGAGCTGAGCCCGGTCCGCGGACTACCCGGAGCGTCCCCGCAGCTGTGGCCCGAAATCCTCACCGCGGTGGCCTCGCACGTCCCGGAAGCGAGCGCGATCGAGTTCGATGGCCGCACGATGACGTACGGGCAGCTCGACGCCTGGTCCAACCGGGTCGCCCGGGTGCTGATCGACGCCGGCGCCGGCCCGGAGACGTTCGTCGCCCTCGGCATCGCCCGATCCCTCGAATCGGTGGCCGCGATCTGGGCGGTGGCCAAGTCCGGTGCCGCCTACATGCCGGTCGACCCCACCTACCCGGCCGAGCGGATCGAGTACATGCTCGCCGACTCCGGGGCGGTGCTCGGTATGACCACCACCGCCCACCGTGACGGCCTGCCGGACGACGTGCCGTGGCTGGTCCTCGACGACGCGGAGTTCGTCACGGCGCTGGATCCGGTCCCCGACGGCCCGGTGTCGGACCTCGACCGCCGCGGCGCGCTGCACTTCGACCATCCCGCCTACCTGATCTACACCTCCGGCTCCACCGGTCGACCGAAGGGCGTGGTGGTCCCGCACCGCGGTCTGGCGAACCTGTGCGCCGAACTGCACGGCCGGCACGGCCCCACCCCGCACTCGCGGGTCTCGCACTTCTCGTCCCCGAGCTTCGACGCTTCGGTGTACGAGTACATGACCGCCTTCGCGATCGGCGCCACCCTCGTCGTGGTGCCCCCGACGATCTACGGCGGCGAGGAACTCGCCCGTTTCTTCCGGGAGCAACGCATCACCCATGCCTTCTCCACCCCCGCGGCGCTGGCCTCGGTCGACCCGGAGGGCATCGCGACCGAGTCGGTCACCGTCGCCGGCGACGCGTGCCCGCCCGAACTCGTCGCCCGCTGGGCCCCGGGCCGGCGGATGTTCAACGCATACGGCCCGACCGAGTGCACCATCGTCGTCAACATCTGCGGCCCGCTGACGCCGGCACCGACGATCCCGATCGGCACCCCCGTGCGCGGCACCCACGAGGTCGTCCTGGATTCCCGGCTGCGGCCGGTGCCGGTCGGGGTCGCCGGCGAGCTGTACATCGCCGGACCGGGCATCACCCGCGGCTACCGCCGCCGGCCCGGGCTCAGCGCCGAGCGGTTCGTCGCCGATCCGTTCGGGGCGCCGGGGGAGCGGATGTACCGCACCGGCGACGTGGTGCGCTGGCGCACCGACGGCGCCCTCGAGTATCTGGGGCGTTCCGATTTCCAGGTCAAGGTCCGCGGGTTCCGGATCGAACTCGGCGAGATCGACACCGTCCTGACCGAGCACGACGATGTCACCTTCGCGGTGACGATCGGGCACACCGCCCCGTCCGGCGACACCGTCCTGGTGTCCTACGTGCTGCCGCCGGCCGGGCACACCGCCGAACCCGGCGCCCTCCTCGCGCACCTGACGCGGAGCCTGCCGGCGCACATGGTGCCCACGGCGATCGTCGTCCTCGACGCGATCCCGCTCACCCCCGTCGGCAAGCTCGACCGCCGCGCGCTGCCCGCTCCCGTGCTCGCGCCCGACGGCGGCACCTACGTCGCGCCGACCTCCGACGCCGAACGGACGGTGGCGCAGGTGTTCGCCGAACTTCTCGGCGTCGACCGCGTCGGTGTCGACGACAGCTTCTTCGACCTCGGCGGCAACTCGCTGATCGCCACCCGCGTCGTCGCCCGCGTCAACGCCGCCTTCGGCACCGACCTGGGGGTGCGGGCGTTGTTCGAGGCGCCGACGGTGCGGACCTTGGCCGCGCTGACCGCCGGCGCCGCCGCGAGCACCCGGACGGCGCTGGTGGCGGGACCCCGCCCGGACGTGCTTCCGGTCTCCGCAGCGCAGCAGCGGATGTGGTTCGTCAACCAGCTCGACACCACCTCCCCGGCCTACAACATCCCGATGGCGATCCGGCTGCGCGGCCGACTCGACCGCGACGCCCTCGCCGCCGCCGTCACCGATGTGCTCGCCCGCCACGAGGCCCTGCGCACCGAGTTCCCGGCCACCGCCGACGGACCCGTCCAGCGGATCCGCCCGGTCGAGCAGGTGCCCGTCGACCTCACCGCGACGACCGTCACCGCCGGGGAGCTGGCGCAGCGGGTGGCGGCGGAGGTGACCGCGGGGTTCGATGTGGCGGCGCAGGTGCCGGTGCGGGCGCGGTTGTTCGTGCTCGGCGACGAGGAGCATGTGCTGGTGTTCGTGGTGCATCACATCGCGGCGGACGGGGCGTCGATGGCGCCGCTGGCGCGGGATCTGATGACCGCCTACGCCGCCCGCACCGACGGCTCCGCCCCCGCCTGGACGCCCCTCGAGGTGCAGTACGCCGACTACGCGCTGTGGCAGCGGGCGGTCCTCGGCGACCCGGCCGACCCGGACTCGCTCGCCGCCGCCCAGCTCCGGTACTGGCGCGAGACCCTGTCCGGAGCACCGGAGGTGCTGGCGCTGCCCACCGAGCGGCCCCGCCCGCCGCACCAGTCGTTCCGCGGCGCCACCGTCCGCTTCGACATCGGTGCCGAGCTGTACCGGGCCGTCGGCGACCTGGCCCGCACCCACGGCGCCACCCCCTTCATCACGGTGCACGCCGCCCTGGCGGTGCTGCTGGCCCGGCTGTCGGGCAGCGACGACATCACCGTGGGCACCCCCGTCTCCGGTCGCGGCGACCGCGCCCTCGACGATCTGGTCGGCATGTTCGTCAACACCGTGGTACTGCGCACCCCCGTCGACGCCGGGCACACGTTCGCCGAACACCTGACCCGCGTGCGGGACCGGGACCTCGACGCCCTCGCCCACACCGACCTGCCGTTCGACGCCCTGGTCGATGCCGTCCCCGGCCACCGGTCCGAGGCGTACGCGCCGCTGTTCCAGGTGATGCTGGCGTTCCAGAACAACGAGTCGGCCCACCTGCAGCTGCCCGGCCTGACCGTCGACATCTCCGAAATCGACACCGGCACCACCAAATTCGACCTGCATCTGACCCTGACGGAGGTCCCCGGCCAGGACGGGGCCGCCCCCGCTCTCACCGGTGCCCTGTCGTATGCGACCGACCTGTTCGACGCCGGCACCGTCACCGCCCTCACCGAACGGTTCGTGCGGCTGCTCGCCGCCGTGACCAGCGCCCCGCACGTGCCCGTCGGCGACCTCGACCTGCTCGACGGCGCGGAACGCGAGCTGATCCTGCGGCGCTGGAACGCCACCGACGCGTCCCGCACCGCACACACCCTCGCCGACCTGTTCGCCCGGCAGGCCGCCCGCACCCCCGACGCCGACGCCGTCGTGTTCGGCGACGAGACCGTGACCTACGCCGACTTCGACGCCCGCACCAACCGGCTCGCCCGGCACCTGATCGCCGCCGGGGTCGGCCCGGACCGTCTCGTCGGCCTCGCGATGCGCCGCTCGGTCGAGCTGCTCGTCGGGATGTACGCGGTCGTCAAGGCCGGCGGCGCATACCTGCCGCTCGACCCCGACCATCCCGCCGACCGGCTGGAATACGTCCTGGCCGACGCCCGCCCGGTGTGCGTGCTCACCACCACCGCCGACCGGACGCCGCTGCCCACCCCCGCGCCGGTCCTCGAGCTCGACCGGCTGGAGCTGAGCGGCGAATCCGCCGCCGCCCTCACCCCGCAGGAACGCCCCGCCCCGCTGACGGGTGACCACCTCGCCTACGTGCTCTACACCTCCGGCTCCACCGGCCGCCCCAAGGGCGTCGCGGTCACGCACGCCGCGATCGTCAACCGGCTGCGGTGGATGCAGCACACCTACCCGCTCACCGCCGAGGACACCGTCCTGCAGAAGACCCCCTTCACGTTCGACGTGTCGGTGTGGGAGTTCTTCTGGCCCCTGCAGACCGGGGCGCGGCTCGTCGTCGCCGCCCCCGACGGACACCGCGACCCCGCCTACCTCACCGCCGTCGTCGAGCAGCAGCACGTCACCGTGGCGCACTTCGTGCCGTCCATGCTCGCGGTGTTCGTCGCCGCCACCGACGCGACCCGCTGCACGTCGCTGCGGCTGCTGTTCTGCAGCGGCGAGGCGCTGCCCCCGGCCACGGTCACCGCCGCCCGCGCGGCATTCCCCGCCGCCGCGCTGCACAACCTGTACGGGCCCACCGAAGCCGCCGTCGACGTCACCTCGTGGGCCTGCACCGACGACGACCTCGACGTCGTGCCGATCGGGGCACCGGTGTGGAACACCCGCGTCCACGTCCTCGACGCGCGGCTGCACCCCGTCCCCGTCGGTGCCGTCGGGGAGCTGTACCTGTCCGGCATCCAGCTCGCCCGCGGCTATGTCAGGCGCGGCGACCTGACCGCCGACCGGTTCGTCGCCGACCCCTTCGGCCCGCCCGGCACCCGCATGTACCGCACCGGCGACCTCGTGTCCTGGCGCCGCGACGGCAATCTGGTCTACCTCGGCCGCACCGACTTCCAGGTCAAGCTCCGGGGCCTGCGGATCGAACTCGGCGAAATCGAGCACGCGTTGCTCGCGGACCCGGGCGTCGCGCAGACCGCCGTCGTGGTGCACCGGCCCGCCGGCGCCGCCGACGGTTCCGACGGGGTGCTCGTGGCGTACGTGGTGCCCGAGTCCGACCGCACCGTCGACACCGCGGCAATGCTCGAGGCGGCCGCGGCCCGGCTGCCCGGCTACATGGTGCCCACCCACGTCGTCGTCCTCGACCGGTTCCCGCTCAACCCGAACGGCAAGCTCGACCGCAAGGCCCTGCCCGCCCCGGATCTCGCGGCCGGCCGGGCGACGGACCCCGTCGCGCCGCGGACCCCGGTCGAGCAGGTGCTGGCCGAGATCTTCGCCGATCTGCTCGCGGTGCCGAGGGTCGGGGTGCACGACAACTTCCTGGAACTGGGCGGCAACTCCCTGCTGGCCATGCGGATGGCCGCGCGCATCGCCGCCGCCACCGGCACCGACGTGGGCGTGCGCGACCTGTTCGACGCCCCCACCGTCGCGGCCCTGGCCGAGCGGCTGCGCGACCGCGACGCCGCGGCCCGGCCCCCGCTCGCCGCCGCCGCGACCCGGCCGCCGGTGGTCCCGCTGTCCCCGGCGCAGCAGCGCATGTGGTTCATCAACCAGTTCGACACGACGTCCCCGGCCTACAACATCGCCGTCGCGTTGCGCCTGACCGGGACGCTCGACCACGCGGCGCTGCGGGCCGCCGCCGCCGACGTCGCAGCCCGCCACGAGACGCTGCGCACGCGCTACCCGCTCACCGACGACGGCCCGGTACAGGTCGTGCTGCCCGTTGCGGTGTGGCAGCCCGACCTCACCGTCACCCCCGTCGAGACCGAGGACACGGTGCCCGCGCACATCGACCGGATCGTCGGCACCGGCTTCGACGTCGCCACCGAGGTGCCGGTGCGGATCCGGCTGCTCACCGTCACCGACACCGACCACGTGCTGGTCCTGGTCGTGCACCACATCGCCGCCGACGGATTCTCGATGGGGCCGCTGGGGCGGGATCTGATGACCGCGTACGCCGCCCGCGCCGAGGGGCACGCCCCCACCTGGTCGCCGCTGCCGGTGCAGTACGCCGACTACACGCTGTGGCAGCACACCGTCCTCGGCGACGAGTCCGAGCCCGCCACCCTCGCCGCGCGGCAGCTCGCGTTCTGGCACGAGGAACTGGCCGGGGCACCGGAACTGCTCGAGCTGCCGTGGGATCGGCCGCGTCCGGTGCAGCAGTCCGGCCGCGGTGCCCGCGTGGCCTTCGAGATCGGCACCGAGACCCATCGCGGGATGCTCGCGCTGGCCCGCGCGCACGACGCGTCGCTGTTCATGGTCGTGCACGCGGCGCTCACGGTGCTGCTGGCGCGGCTGTCCTCCAGCGACGACATCGTGATCGGCACCCCCGTCGCCGGCCGCGGCGACCGCGCCCTCGACGATCTGGTCGGCATGTTCGTCAACACCGTGGTGCTGCGGGCCCCGGTCGACGAACGCGAACGGTTCGACGCGCTGCTGCGGCGCATCCGGTCGGCGGACCTGGCGGCGTTCGGGCAGGCCGACGTCCCGTTCGAGCGGCTCGTCGAGGCCCTCGACCCGCCCCGGTCGACGTCCTACCCGCCGCTGTTCCAGGTGCTGCTCGAATTCCAGGACATCGAGCGCCCCGAGATCGCCCTGCCCGGCGCCACGGCCCGCGTGCTCGACCTCGATCCCGGCCTGTCCCCGTTCGACCTGCAGCTGTCGATCGCCGAACGGCCCGGACACGCCGGCGTGCAGGCGGCGTTCACCTACGCCACCGATCTGTTCGACGCCGCCACGGTCGCCTCGTTCGCGGACCGGTTCGTGCGGATCCTCGACGCCGTCACCGCGGATGCGGCCGTGACGGTGGGGGACGTGGAGATCGTCACCCCCCGTGAATTCGCCGCCCTGGCCCCGGCGCGGGGCCGGCCCGCGGTCTCCCCGCAGCTGTGGCCCGAACTGCTGTCGTCGGTGGCGGCGATCGTGCCGGAGGCGGTCGCCCTGTCGTTCGAGGGCCGCACCGTCACCTACGGGGAGCTCGACGCGTGGTCCAACCGGCTGGCCCGGGTCCTCGTCGAGCGCGGCGTCGGGCCCGAATCCTTCGTCGCGCTAGGGATTTCCCGGTCGATCGAGTCGGTGGCGGCGGTGTGGGCGGTGACCAAGTCCGGAGCGGCGTTCGTCCCCGTCGATCCCGGCTACCCGGCCGAGCGGATCGCCTACATGCTCGACGACTGCCGGGCCGTCCTCGGGCTGACCACCACCGCGCACCGCGACGTGTGGCCCACCGACTCGGTGCCGTGGCTGCTGCTCGACGACCCCGGCCTGCGCCGCGGGCTCGACGCCGTCTCGCCCGCCCCGGTCACCGACGACGACCGTCGGGCCCCGCTGCGGTACGACCATCCGGCCTATCTGATCTACACCTCCGGCTCGACCGGCCGCCCCAAGGGCGTCGTCGTCACCCACCGCGGCCTGACGAACCTCAACGCCGAAGTGCGCGAACACTTCTCGATCACCCACCGGGCCCGCGTGTCGCACCTGGCGTCGCCGAGCTTCGACGCGTCCCTGTTCGAGCTGACCAAGGCGTTCTGCGCCGGCGCCACCCTCGTCATCGTGCCGCCCACCGTCTACGGCGGCGAGGAACTCGCCCGCATCCTGCGTGAGGAACACATCACCCACGCCTTCGTGACCCCCACCACCCTCGCCTCCCTCGACCCCACCGGGCTCGACGAGCTGCGCGTGCTCGTCGTCGCCGGGGAGGCCTGCCCACCGGAACTGGTCGAGCGGTGGGCGCCGGGCCGGCACATGTACAACGGTTACGGCCCGTCCGAGGCCACCATCGAAACCAGCGTCAGCCCCGACATGCGTCCGGACACCACCGTCACCGTCGGCGGGCCCGCGATCGGCTTCCACGAAGTCGTCCTCGACGAACGACTGCGGCCGGTCCCCACCGGGGTCGCCGGTGAGCTCTACATCGCCGGCGCCGGCCTCGCCCGCGGCTACCATCGTCGCCCCGACCTCACCGCCGCCCGGTTCGTCGCCGACCCGTTCGGGGCGCCGGGGGAGCGGATGTACCGCACCGGCGACGTGGTGCGCTGGCGCACCGACGGCACCGTCGAGTACCTGGGGCGTTCCGATTTCCAGGTCAAGGTCCGCGGGTTCCGGATCGAACTCGGCGAGATCGACACCGTCCTCGCCGCCCACGACGACGTCGCCTTCGCGGTGACCATCGGGCACACCGCCCCGTCCGGCGACACCGCCCTCGTCGCCTACGTGCTGCCGGAGACCGGCCACCACGTCGACACCGCCGCGCTGCGCGGGCACGTCGCCGGGCAACTGCCGGCCCACATGGTGCCCGCCGCGGTCGTCGTCCTCGACGCGATCCCGCTCACCCCCGTCGGCAAACTCGACCGCCGCGCCCTCCCGGTGCCGGACCTGTCGGCCACCGGCGAATACCGCGCCCCGGCCACCGACACCGAGACCGTCATCGCCGAGATCGTCGCCGAGGCCCTCGGCCACGAGAAGGTCTCCGTCGACGACAGCTTCTTCGACCTCGGCGGCAACTCGCTGATCGCCACCCGCGTCGTCGCCCGCATCAACGCCGCCCTCGGCACCGACGCCGGCGTACGGGTGCTGTTCGAGGCCCCCACGGTGCGGACCCTGGCCGCCCGCATCCTCGACGACCACGCCGGCGGCCCCCGCATCCCCCTCACCGCGGGCCCGCGCCCGGACCGGATCCCGCTGTCCCCGGCGCAGCAGCGGATGTGGTTCGTCAACCAGTTCGACACCACCTCGGCCGCCTACAACATCCCCCTGGCGATCCGGCTGACCGGCCGCCTCGACCGGGCGGCGCTCACCGCCGCCGTGCACGACCTGATCGTCCGCCACGAAACCCTGCGCACCTGGTACCCGAGCGAGAACACCGGACCGGCGCAGCTGGTCACCGATCCCGCCCAGGCCACCCCCGACCTCGACCCGGTCCCGGTGTCCGCCGGGGAGCTGGCGCAGCGGGTGGCGGCGGAGGTGACCGCGGGGTTCGATGTGGCGGCGCAGGTGCCGGTGCGGGCGCGGTTGTTCGTGCTCGGCGACGAGGAGCATGTGCTGGTGTTCGTGGTGCATCACATCGCGGCGGACGGGGCGTCGATGGCGCCGCTGGCGCGGGATCTGATGACCGCCTACGCCGCCCGCACCCGCGGGCAGGACCCGGCCTGGACGCCGCTGCCGGTGCAGTACGCCGACTACGCGCTGTGGCAGCGGGCGGTCCTCGGCGACCCGGCCGACCCGGACTCGCTCACCGCCCGGCAGCTCGACTACTGGCGCACCACCCTGGCCGACCTGCCCGAGATCCTCGCCCTGCCCACCGACCGGCCCCGCCCGCCGCACCAGTCGTTCCGCGGCGCCACCGTCCGCTTCGACGTCGAACCCGAACTGCACCGCCGCCTCGCCGACCTCGCCGCCGCGCACGGCGCCACCGTGTTCATGGCCGTGCACGCGGTGCTGGCGGTGCTGCTGGCGCGGTTGTCGGGCAGCGACGACATCGCGGTGGGGACTCCGATCGCCGGGCGGGGGCATCGTGCCCTCGACGATCTGGTGGGCATGTTCGTCAACACCCTGGTGCTGCGCACCCCGGTCACCCCCGCGCTGCCGTTCACCGACCACCTCGAACGCACCCGCGAGGCCGATCTCGCCGCGTTCGGCCACGCGGACCTGCCCTTCGAGAAACTCGTCGACGCACTCGCCCCGACCCGCGCCACCGACCACGCCCCGCTCGTCCAGGTGGTCCTCGAGTTCCAGAACAACGAACGCGCCCACCTGCAGCTGCCGGACCTGACCGTCGACGCCCTCGACGCCGACGCCCCCGTCGCCAAGTTCGACCTGCAGCTGACGATGGGGGAGAACCCGACCGCCGGTCCCGACCCCGCCGGCATGACCGGTGCCTTCACCTTCGCCACCGACCTGTTCGACGCCGACACCGTCACCACCTTCGCCGAACGGTTCGTGCGGCTGCTCACCGCCGTCACCACCGACCCGGCCCGGCCCGTCGGCGACCTCGACCTGCTCGATCCCACCGAGCGACCCGCGCCCGCGCCCCGCGCCGGCCGGCACGCCGAGACCCTCACCGCCGTGTTCGCGCGGTCCGTCGCCGCCGGACCCGACACGGTCGCGATCACCGCCCCCACCGACCCGGCGACCCCGGCGCTGACCTACCGCGAACTCGCCGCGCGGGCCCGTCGCCTGGCCCGGGCCCTGGTCGCCCACGGAGCCGGACCCGACCGGCTCGTCGCCGTCGCCGTGCCCCGCTCCACCGACCTGATCGTCACCCTGCTCGCCGTCCTCGAGACCGGCGCCGGATACCTGCCCGTCGACGTGTCCTACCCGCCGGAGCGGCTCGCGTTCCTCTTCGACGACGCCCGGCCGGTGTGCATCGTCACCACCACCGCCACCACCGCCGCCCTGCCCGCCGGGGACACCCCGATGCTGCTGCTCGACACCCCCGACACCGCCGCCCGCCTCGCGGACCTGCCCGACGGCCCGCTCACCGACGCCGACCGGCTCGGTGCGCTGCACCCCGACCACACCGCCTACGTCATCTATACCTCCGGCTCGACCGGCCGACCCAAGGGCGTCGTCGTCCCGCACCGCAACGTCGTCACCCTCCTCGCCGAAACCCAGGGCCGATTCGGGTTCGACGAGCACGACGTGTGGACCATGTTCCACTCCTACGCCTTCGACTTCTCGGTGTGGGAACTGTGGGGCGCCCTCGCCTACGGCGGCCGCCTCGTCGTCGTCGACCACCACACCGCCCGCTCCCCGGAGGCGTTCCTCGACCTGCTGCGCCGCGAGCACGTCACCGTGCTCAACCAGACCCCCACCGCGTTCTACCAGCTGATCGAGGCCGACCGCGCCGCCGGTGACCACGCCCTGTCGCTGCGCTACGTCGTCTTCGGCGGCGAGGCCCTCGACCTCGCCCAGCTCGAACGCTGGTACCGCCGCCACCCGGACACCGCCCCGGCGCTGGTGAACATGTACGGCATCACCGAAACCACCGTGCACGTGACCCTGCAGCCGCTGGACCGGCAGTTCGCCGCGACCGCGTCGGCCAGCGTCATCGGCGACGCCATCCCCGGCCTGACCGTGCACGTCCTCGACCGGCGCCTGCACCCGGTGCCGCCGGGAGTGATCGGCGAGATGTACGTCTCCGGGGAACAAGCCGCCCGCGGCTACCTCGGCCGCCCCGACCTGACCGCCGCGCGCTTCGTCGCCGACCCGTTCACCGGACCGGGCGCCCGCATGTACCGCACCGGCGACCTCGCCCGCCGGCGCCGCGACGGCCGCCTCGAGTACCTCGGCCGCAGCGACTTCCAGGTGCAACTGCACGGTTTCCGCATCGAACTCGGCGAAGTCGAGGCGGCGCTGCTGCGCTGCCCGGGCGTCGCCCGCGCCGTCGTCGTGCTCCACCGCGACGAACGGGCCGCCGACCGCCTCGTCGGGTACGTGGTTCCGCAGACCGGCGCGACCGTCGACGTGGCCGCCACGCTCGAGCAGGTCGCCGGCGGTCTCGCCGCCTACATGGTCCCGGCCACCCTCGTCGTCCTCGACACCCTGCCGGTCACGGCCACCGGCAAGCTCGACCGCAGGGCACTGCCCGACCCCGACTTCGGTGCGCTGGTCACCGCAACCCGCGCCCCCGCCGGCCACCTCGAAAGGCAGCTCGTCGAGCTGTTCGCGCAGGTCCTCGGCCTCGACACGGTCGGCGTGGACGACTCGTTCTTCGCGCTCGGCGGGGACAGCATCATGTCCATCCAGCTGGTCTCGCGCGCCCGCGCCGCCGGGATCGAGCTGAGCCCCCGGGACGTGTTCGAACGCAAGACCCCCGCCGCGCTCGCCGCCGTCGCCACCCTCGGCGACGGCCCGGCCGTCCTCGCGGAGCTGCCCGGCCGCGGCGTCGGCGCCGTCCCCCTGACCCCGATCGTGCGGTGGATGCTCGAACGCGGCGGCAGCATCGACCGCTACTCCCAGGCCGCGCTGCTGCGGCTGCCCGCCGGGCTGGACCGCGCCACCCTGACAGCCACGCTGCAGGCGGTGCTGGACCGGCACGACATCCTCCGCGCCCGCCTCGTCCCCGACGTCGACGACCCCGCCGGAGTCGGCCTGCAGGTCCGCGGACCCGGCGCGGTCACCGCCGACACGCTCATCCACCGCGTCCCCGTCACCACCGCCGCCGACACCGACGACTTCTTCGCCCTCGCCGCCGCCGAACTCGACGCGGCCGCCGACCGGCTCGACACCGCCGCCGGAATCCTGCTGCAGGCAGTATGGTTCGACGCCGCCGCCGGCTCCGGGCGCCTGCTGCTGGTTGTGCACCACCTCGCCGTCGACGGCGTGTCCTGGCGCATCCTCGTCCCCGACCTCGCGGCCGCATGGGCCGCCGCCCGCCACGGCACCGCGATCGAGGACACCCCCGCCGGCACCTCCGTGCGGCGCTGGGCGCACGCCCTCGTCGACGCCGCGCACCGCGCCGACCGTGTCGCCGAACTCGACCGCTGGACCACGATCCTCGACGGGGACGACCCGCTGCTCGGGGACCGTCCCCTCGACCCGGTCGTCGACACCAACGCCACGGTCCGCACCGTGGCCACCGACCTGCCCGCCGACGTCACCGCCGCGCTGCTGACCACGGTGCCCGGCGCGTTCCACGGCACCGTCAACGACGGCCTGCTCACCGCCCTGGCACTGGCGGTCACCGCCTGGCGCCGCGACCGCGGAACCGTCACCGACGACGTGCTGATCGGCCTCGAAGGCCACGGCCGCGAGACCGCGGTCGCCCCCGGCGCGGACCTGTCCCACACCGTCGGCTGGTTCACCACCATCCATCCGGTCCGACTCGACCTGAGCGATGTCGACCTGCCGGACGCGCTCGCCGGCGGCGACGCTGCCGGCGCGGCCGTCAAGGCCGTCAAGGAACAGCTCGCCGCCGTCCCCGACCACGGCATCGGGTTCGGCCTGCTGCGCTACCTCAACGCCGACACCGCCGCCCGGCTGCGCACCCACCCCGCCCCGCAGATCAGCTTCAACTACCTCGGTCGTCTCACCCCGGCCGTCGCCGACACGGACACCCCGTGGCTCCCGGTCGACGCCTTCGACCGGGGCGGCGCGCAGAGCCCGGACATGCCGGCCGCCGCGGTCGTCGACATCAACGCCGTCACCGTGCCCACCCCCGACGGGCCCGTGCTGCGCGCCACCTGGTCCTACCCGCAGCACCTGCTCGCCGACACCGACGTCGCCGCCCTCACCGAGCGGTGGGCGGCCGCCGCCGCCGCCCTCGCCCGGCACGTCCACCGCCCGCACGCCGGTGGCCTGACCCCGTCCGACGTGCCCCTCGTCGCCCTCGACCAGCCCGCCCTCGACCGCCTCGAACGCCACTACCGCGGGGCCGGCCACGACGGCGGCCTGGCCACCGTGTGGCCCGTCGCCCCGCTGCAAGCCGGACTGCTGTTCCACGCCCTGCTCGCCGAGCAGTCCGCCGACGCCTACGTCGTCCAACTCGTCCTCGACCTGCACGGCACCGTGGACCCCGACCGGCTGCACCGCGCCGCGCAACTGCTGCTCGACCGCCACCCCAACCTGCGGGCCGCGTTCGCCGACGACGGCTCCGGCGGCTTCGTGCAAGTTGTGCCCGCCCGCGTCGACCTGCCCTGGACGGTGCTCGACCTGACCGGACTCGACGATCCGGACCGCCAGGCGGCACGCCTGCTCGACGAGGACCGCCGCACCCGCTTCGACACCGCCGTCGCCCCGCTGCTGCGCGCCACCCTCGTGCGGGTCGCCGTCGACCGGTACCGGCTGGCCCTGACCAACCACCACATCCTGCTCGACGGCTGGTCCACCCCGCTGCTGGTCAAGGATCTGCTGTTGCTCTACGCCACCGACGGCGACACCGCGTCCCTGGGCCGCCCGCGCAGCTACGGCGACTACCTGCAGTGGCTGGCCGGGCAGGACACCGACGCCGCCGCGGACGCCTGGGCCCACGCCCTCGCCGGTCTCGACGAGCCCACCCTGCTCGCTCCCACCCACCGGCCCGGCCGCACCGCCGCGGTCTCGCAGGACCTCGACCTGGACCTTCCGGGTGGGCTCGCCGCGCGCCTCGACGCCGTCGCCGCCGACCGCGGCGTGACCGTCAACACCGTGGTGCAGACCGCATGGGCGCTCGTGCTCGGTGCGCTGACCGGCCGCGACGACGTCGTCTTCGGCGCCACCGTCTCCGGCCGGCCCCCGCAGGTCACCGGAATCGAGTCGATGGTGGGGCTGTTCATCAACACCGTCCCGGTCCGGGTCACCGTGCGCCCCGCCGAGACCCTCGGCGCCCTGCTCGACCGGGTACAGGCCGAGCAGGCAGCCATGCTCGACCACCACCACATCGGTCTGAGCGCCATCGAACGCCGGGTCGGCGCCGCCGCCGGCTTCGACACCCTCACCGTGTTCGAGTCCTACCCCGTGGACCGGGCCGGTCTGACCGAGGACACCGACATCGCCGGGATGCGGGTGGCCGGGATCAGCGGCCACGACGCCACGCACTACCCGCTGAGCATCGTCGCCCACCCGGCCGGCAGCGGGGACACCGCCACCCTGCACCTGCGGCTGAAGTACCTGCCCGAGGTGTTCGACCGGGCGACCGTCGAGACCGTCGCCCACCGCGTCGAGAAGGTCCTGACCGCTCTCGCCGGCGATCTGCACGCCCCGGCCGCGGCCATCGACGTGCTCGTCGGCGACGAACGCGCCGCCCTGGCGCCGGTCCGGGGTCCCGTCGGCGGCACCACCCGCACCCTGCCGGAGGTGTTCGGCGCGACCGCCGCCGCGCACCCGGATGCCGTCGCGATCGTCGACGGCGCCGCCCGGTGGACCTACCGCCGCCTCGACGACTGGTCCACCCGTGCCGCGCGGATCCTGGCCGACCTCGGCGTGGGCCCGGAAACGTTCGTGGCCCTGGGGATTTCACGGTCACTGCATTCGGTGGCCGCGATGTGGGCGGTGACCAAGACCGGTGCCGCGTTCGTGCCCGTCGACCCGAACTATCCCACCGACCGCATCGCCTTCATGCTCGCCGACAGCGGCGCCGCCCTCGGGCTGACCACCGCCGCGCACCACGACACCCTGCCCGGCACCGTCCGCTGGCTCCCCGTCGACACCGACGACTTCGCCGCCCGGCTCGCCGCCACCCCGGCCGTCCCCCTCGGCGACGCCGACCGCCGCGGCCCCCTGCGGCTGGACCACCCCGCCTACCTCATCTACACCTCCGGTTCCACCGGCCGCCCGAAGGGTGTGGTGACCACCCACCGCAGCCTCGAGAACTTCGCCCTCGACCAGCGGGAGCGGTTCGGGGCCGGGCCCGGCGCGACCGTCATGCACTTCTCCTCCCCGAGCTTCGACGCCTCGATCTTCGAGTACCTGCTCGCGTTCGGCTCCGGCGCCGCCCTCGCGGTCGTGCCGCCCACCGTGTACGGCGGTGAGGAACTCGCCCGCGTCCTGCGCGAGCACGGCGTCACCCACGGCTTCATCACCCCCGCCGCCCTCGCCTCCCTGCCCGCCGCCGACCTCGACGCCTTCGTCGACCTCGCCGTCGGCGGCGAGGCGTGGCCGGCCGAACTACGCGACACGTGGGCACCGGGCCGACGCATGGTCAACGCCTACGGCCCCACCGAGACCACGATCATGGCCGCGATCAGCGCCCCGATGACCGCCGCCGGACCCATCACCCTCGGGGGCCCGCTGCGCGGTGTCCGCGCCGTCGTCCTCGACGCCGCCCTGCGCCCCGTGCCCGCCGGCGTCGCCGGCGAGCTGTACCTCGGTGGCCTCGGCCTGGCCCGCGGCTATCACGCCCGCCCCGACCTGACCGCCGCCCGGTTCGTCGCCGATCCGTTCGGGGCGCCGGGGGAGCGGCTGTACCGCACCGGCGACGTGGTGCGCTGGACCGACGCCCTCGAACTGGAATACGTGGGCCGCTCCGACTTCCAGGTCAAGGTCCGCGGGTTCCGCATCGAACTCGGCGAGATCGACGCCGCGTTGTGCAGTCA
Organism: Rhodococcus indonesiensis; assembly: GCF_047782815.1. Lineage (NCBI taxonomy): Bacteria > Bacillati > Actinomycetota > Actinomycetes > Mycobacteriales > Nocardiaceae > Rhodococcus > Rhodococcus indonesiensis. The sequence continues at coordinate 2,809,856 of NZ_CP180630.1, forward strand.
CCCGGACGTCGCGTTCGCCGCGACCCTCGGCCACACCGCACCCTCCGGGGAGACCGTGCTCGTCGCCTACGTGCTGCCCACCCCCGGCCACGGAATCGGCACCGACGCCCTGCGCGCGCACGTCGGCGACCGGCTGCCCGCGCACATGGTGCCCGCCGCGGTCGTCGTCCTCGACGAGATCCCGCTCACCCCGGTCGGCAAACTCGACCGCCGTGCCCTGCCCGCACCGGACCTGTCCGGCGGCAGCGGGGACTACACCCCACCGGCCGACGGGCTCGAATCCGCCGTCGCCGGGGTGTTCGCCGACGTCCTCGGCCTCGACCGGGTCTCGGTGACCGACAACTTCTTCGACATCGGCGGCAACTCCCTCGTCGCCACCCGCGCCGCGTCCCGTCTCGGCGCCGCCCTCGGCGTCGACCTCGGGGTACGGGCCCTGTTCGAAGCGCCCACCGTCCGCGCCCTCGCGGCCCGGCTGGCCGCGACCCCGGGCGCCGAACCGGCCACCGGTGCCGGCCCGGTCCGCCGCCCCCGCCCGGACCGCATCCCCCTGTCCCCGGCCCAGCAGCGGATGTGGTTCGTCAACCAGTTCGACACCAGCTCCCCGGCCTACAACATTCCGCTCGCGATCCGGCTGACCGGTCATCTGTCCGTCGCCGCGCTCGACACCGCCGTCCGCGACGTCCTGGCCCGGCACGAGAGCCTGCGCACCGTCTACCCGGCCGGTCCCGACGGGCCCGTGCAGCGGATCCTCGACGCCGACGACGTCGGTCTCACCGTCGACGTCGTGCCCGCGACCGAGGACACCGTCCTCGCCGCCGCCGCGGAGTTCGCCGCCACCGGATTCGACATCACCGTCGACGTGCCGCTGCGGGCACGGGTGTATGCGCTCGGCCGCGACGAGCACCTCGCCGTCCTCGTCGTCCACCACATCGCGGGGGACGGTTTCTCCACCGGGCCTCTCGCCCGCGACCTGATGACCGCCTACCAGGCACGCACCCGCGGCGACGCCCCCGCCTGGGCGCCGCTCGACGTGCAGTACGCCGACTACACCCTCTGGCAGGTCGACCGCCTCGACGACGCCGCCGTCCCCGGTTCCCTCGCCGCCACCCAGCTCGACTACTGGCGCACCGCCCTCGCCGGTCTGCCCGAAGTCCTCGCCCTGCCCACCGACCGGCCGCGGCCCGCCCAGCAGTCCTTCCGCGGCGACGTCGTCCGCTTCCCCGTCGACGCCGCCCTGCACCGCCGCCTCGCCGACCTCGCCGCCGCGCACGGCACGACCGTGTTCATGGCGGTGCACGCGGTGCTGGCGGTGTTGCTGGCGCGGTTGTCGGGCAGCGACGACATCGCGGTGGGGACTCCGATCGCCGGGCGGGGGCATCGTGCCCTCGACGATCTGGTGGGCATGTTCGTCAACACCCTAGTGCTGCGCACTCACGTTCCCGGACAGCTCACCTACGCCGAGCTGCTCACCGCCGTCACCAGCACCGACCTCGACGCCTTCGCCCACGCCGACGTCCCCTTCGAACAGGTCGTCGAAACCGTCGACCCGGCTCGTTCCACAGCCCACACGCCGCTGTTCCAGGTCTCGCTCGAATTCCAGAACACCGCACGTCCCCGTCTCGAACTGCCGCACCTGACCGTCAGTGGGGTGCCGCTCGACCCGACGGTCGCCAACTTCGACCTCGAACTCCTCCTCGGCGAGAACCACGACGACACCGGCGCCCCCGCCGGCTTCGACGCCGCCCTCGTCTACGCCACCGACCTGTTCGACGCCGACACCGTCACCGCCTTCGCCGACCGGTTCGTCCGCCTCCTCGACGCCGTCACCGCCGCCCCCGACACACCTGTCGGTGACATCGACCTCGTCACCGCCGAGGAGAGCCGCGCCCTGGTCCCCGCCCACGGCCCGCACACCCTCGGCACCCGGGTGTGGCCGCAGATCCTCGCCGACGCCGTCGCCGTCGACCCGGACGCCCTCGCCGTCGTCGACGGGCCCCGCCGCGCCACCTACCGCGAACTCGACGCCCACTCGAGCCGCCTCGCCCGGATGCTCGTCGACTACGGCGTCGGCCCCGAGACCGTCGTCGCCCTCGGTCTGCCCCGCAGCCTCGACTCCGTGACCGCCCTGTGGGCCGTGACCAAGACCGGCGCCGCATTCGTGCCTGTCGACCCGAGCTACCCGCGTGAACGCATCGAGTACATGCTCACCGACAGCGGCGCCGCCCTCGGCCTCACCGTCACCGCCCATCGCGACGAGCTGCCCGCCACCGTGCCGTGGTTCGCGCTGGACTCCGCCACCACCACCGCCGAACTCGCACCGTACTCACCGGAACCCCCGACCGACGCCGAGCGCACCGCCCCCCTCGACCCCGATCATCCCGCCTACCTGATCTACACCTCCGGGTCGACCGGCCGCCCCAAGGGCGTCGTGCTCACCCACCGCGGGCTGTCCGACCTCGCCGTCGAGGAACACCTGCACCTCGACGTCCGGCCCGGCAGCCGCGTCTCGCACCTGGCCTCGCCGAGCTTCGACGCCTCGGTGTTCGAACAGATGATGGCCCTCTCCGCCGGTGCCGCCCTCGTGATCGTGCCCCCGGCCGTGTACGGCGGCAGCGAGCTCGCCGAGGTCCTGCACACCGAGCAGGTCACTCACGCGTTCATCACCCCGACCGCGCTGGCGTCCCTCGACCCGGACGCCGTCGACAGTGTCGGGGTGCTCCTCGTCGCCGGGGAGGCCTGCCCACCCGAACTCGTCGCCCGCTGGGCCCCCGGCCGCCGCATGGTCAACGCCTACGGCCCCACCGAGGCGACCATCATGACCTCCATCAGCGATCCCCTGGCGCCGGGTGAGCCCGTCACCATCGGCCGCCCCACCCGCGCCTTCCACGCCGTCGTCCTCGACGCCCGGCTGCGGCCGGTGCCCGTCGGCGTCGCCGGCGAGCTGTACGTCGCGGGACCGGGCCTCGCGCGGGGCTATCACGCCCGCCCCGACCTGACCGCCGCCCGGTTCGTCGCCGATCCGTTCGGGGCGCCGGGGGAGCGGCTGTACCGCACCGGCGACGTGGTGCGCTGGACGAAGGACCACAACCTCGAGTACGTGGGCCGTTCCGATTTCCAGGTCAAGGTCCGCGGGTTCCGCATCGAACTCGCCGAGATCGACGCCGCGCTCACCGGGCACCGGGACGTGGTGTTCGCCCACACCGTCGGCCGCACCGCCCCGTCGGGGGAGACTGTCCTCGCCTCCTACGTCCTACCGGCCCCCGGCGCTGCCCCCGATCCCGCCGACATAAAATCATTTGTGGCACAACAGCTTCCGTCCCACATGGTGCCGACGGCCGTGGTCGTGCTCGACGGGATCCCGCTCACGCCGGCCGGCAAACTGGACCGGCGCGCCCTCCCGGAGCCGGACTTCGCGGCGCTCGGCGGCACCTACCGTGCCCCGGCCACGGAACTCGAGCGCACTGTGGTGGGGGTGTTCGTCGACTACCTCGGCCTGGATCGGGTCTCGGTCGACGACAACTTCTTCGACCTCGGCGGCACCTCGCTGCTCGCCACCCGGATGCTGCCGGCGCTCGGTGAGCGTCTCGGGCGGCCCGTGCCGCTGCACTCGATCTTCACGCATCCGACCCCCGCCGGCCTCGCGGCTCATCTGAGCGGTCCGCAGGACCGCGCCGGCATCGACGCGGCGCTGCAGGTACTCGTACCGCTGCGCGACGGGACCGGCGCGCCGCTGTTCTGCGTCCACCCGGCCGCCGGGTTGTCGTGGGCCTACGCGCCGCTCGCCCAACGCGTCGGCGGTGACCGCCCCGTCTACGGGCTCCAGTTGCCCACTCTCAGCGGTGGTCCCGCCCCGGAGTCGGTCACCGCGCTGGCCGAGCGGTACGTCGAGGAGATCCGCCGCATCCAGCCGCACGGCCCCTATCACCTGCTCGGCTGGTCGCTCGGCGGGGTCGTCGCCCACGCCGTCGCCGTGGAGCTGCGCCGGGCAGGGGAGCGGGTGGACACCCTCGCCCTGCTCGACAGTCACCTCAGCGTCCGCGGCGCCGGCTCGGTCGGGGTCCGCGACATGCTCCGCGATCTGGGTGTGCCGTTCGACACCGAACAGGAGCCGACCTACGAGCAGGCGTCGGAACTGCTCGATGCGGCGCTGGGCGGCGACACCGGCCTGACGGCCGCGCACCTCGAGCGGATCCACCGGGGTTCGGCCGCCGCGTTGCGGGCGGCCCGCCGGCACGCGCCCGCCACCTTCGACGGGGACGTGCTGTTCTTCACCGCCGTCCGGTCCGCCGCCCCGGTCGCGGCGGTCGCGGCGTGGCACAACGTGGTGTCGGGGGAGATCCACCAGTACCGGATCGACTGCGATCACCACGAGATGGTGTCCCCGCACGCGGTCGAGGCGATCGTGCAGGTCCTGTCGGCGCGGCTGGCGGACCCGGCGGTCACCGGCGCGGGCCCGCGGAACTGACACCGCCGTCCGGACCGCATCATCTTCCGCCACCGGGCTGCTCATGCGATCCGCCGCGCGTCGCTCGAGGCGAGGGCCGGGCACGCGGCGGTGACCCGGGATCAGCGTTCGGTCACCGCCGCGAGTGCCCGCTCATCGTCCGAGCGGGCTGGAGAAGACCAACCCGTTGCCCTTGTTGTCGTAGACCGCGGCGCGGCGCTCGTGCGCGTCGTCGTACGGGCCCTTCACGATGCCGCCGCCGGCTTCTTCGACGGCCTGCTAGAACTTGATCGGCTCGTCGGTCGACAGCACGATCATCTTCACTTCATGGCTGCTCACGAAAACCCTCGTTCGGCGAATGTCCGGAAAGCCTGAGGTGATCGCCACCGAGACAACGAGAGTCGATCGTCCCGTCGGACACCGGTCGACCCACCCCGCCCGAGTTACGTCACAGTGTCGAATCGATGCGGATCTATCCACGGGCGAGGGGAGGAGGCTCGCGTCCGCATCGCGAGCCCACGGCGGCGATAGTCCGCCCCGCACGATGCCGGCACACGCCGGATGCTTCCGAGGTGTGCCGGCAACGCGCGCGAGCGAGTCGCCGTGGATCGAATGCCGGTGCGCCAGCGCACGACCCCGGACCTCGCCCCGTTAATCGTCACTGTGACGAATTGATCGTCAGCCGCCGAGCCGTGGAGGGGACGAGGCGGGTCGCGCCGGAACGCGAGCGAGGCCGAGCGGAGATTCGCGGGTGGCAGCCGGGACGCGTTCGGCCGGCGGGTGCATGCAGTCGTCGCGCCGGTCACGAACCGCCGATGCGAATGCCGGGCGGCGTGCGCCGCACCGGGGCGGACGAACGCCGTCAGTGCGGGCGCCGCCGGCACGGACACATTCGCGGCATTCTCGGCACTCGATCGGGCCTCGCGCGGAACAAGCTGCTGGTCACCGTCGTACACCGGATTGCCGATAAGGCACATTATGTCAAGTAGCGTGCCGGAAGCCTCCCCACGGGACGGTGGGACGCGGGTGCCCGAACCGGCCGATGGCCCGAACCGGGCGCGTGCAGAATCGGCACCGGCAGACGTGACCGGCCGGCCCCACCCGCGCCTCCCGCCGCCGGCGCGGCGTCACGCCCGGTCGTTTGCGTCGCCTCGACGATCAACCGAATCGTCGCATTCGACAGGCAATCTTCCCGGCGTGGATCCAGGCGTGACAGCCGGTGCCGCACGAGCCGTCGATGCCCGTGCCCCATGCGCCGCAGCACCGGCCCACGCCCTCTCCCCACCACTCCCGCGGACCACTCACCTATTATTGATAACAATAATGATGGATAATCACCGTTATCCATCACACCCGCAAGGGTGCGCGGCGGTGTCGTTGGACGAGCCGCGCCCGGTCCCCCCACGGCGCCGCCGCGGGCGTCGAGCCTCGGCCTACCCCGAGTCGTTGCCGACCGCCACGCCCGCTGACCGCCGGCCCCGCACCGCCCGCACTGTCGCGGCGAGGGCTGTCACACACCACCATCTCCTCCCCCTCGGTGGACGAGGTCGGCCACGTGGCCGGACCGGTCCCCCTCGCCGTACAGTCGGTGCGACGAACGGCAGGTCCGTGGGGCCGGCCCCGGAGTCGGGAGGAACGGCGATGCCGCCGAACGTGTGGTTGACCCCGGGCGAGTTGTCGGCCCGGTCGGGGGTGGCGGTGTCCGCGCTGCACTACTACGAGGCCCGCGGCCTGATCGCCAGCAGGCGCACCTCCGGGAACCGGCGCAGTTACCGGCGTGACACGCTCCGTCGCCTGGCCTTCATCCGCGTCGCGCAGGGGGTGGGGGTTTCCCTCGACGAGATCCGGGAGGCCCTCGACTCGTTGCCGGACAGCCGGGTGCCCACCGCGGCGGACTGGGCGCGGCTGTCGCGGCAGTGGCACGACCGGCTCACCGAACGGATCGAGGCGCTCACCGCCCTGCGGGACAGTTTCACCGAGTGCATCGGTTGCGGCTGCCTGAGCCTGGCGTCGTGCCCGTTGGCCAACCCCGGCGATGTGCTCGGCGCCCGGGGACCGGGACCCCAGCGCCTCGGCGGGACCGGGTCACCCCGGTAGTCCGCGACCGCAGGTCCCACCGTTCCCGTCGGCCCCGGATGTCACACTGGTATCGCACAGGTGTACGACGGGGATGCGGGGAGGGTGATGACAGGCCGGGTGGATCCGGGGCTGCTGGACTGGGTGGCCGCGTACCTCGAGACCCTGCAGACGGCGAAGCGGTCCGCGCACACGATCAAGGCGTATCGGCTGGATCTGCACGCGGTGTGCGAGGAGCTCGCCGTCCGGCTCTCGGTCGCCCCGGGCGAGCTGTGCGTGCAGGACATCACGATCCGGGCGATGCGCTCGGCGTTCGCCACCTTTGCGCGGGAGCGGCAGCCGGCGTCGGTGCGGCGGGCCTGGTCGGTGTGGAACAGTTTCTGCAACTTCCTGGTCTCCGAAGGCGTGTCGGAGGGCAACCCGATGGCGTCGATCGCCCAGCCGAAACGCCCCCAGCACACCCCGAAGTCGTTCACGCCCAAGGCGATCGGGCAACTCGTCGACACCCTCACCGTCGAGGCGCAGCGGCCCGCCGCCTCGGCGCGGCAGTGGCCCCAGCGGGATCTGGCGCTGATCGCGACCTTGCTGCTGACCGGTATCCGCTCGGAGGAGCTGATCCGTCTCGATCTCGGCAGCGTGCTCGGCGGCACCCGCTCCCCCGTGCTGCGGGTGATGGGCAAGGGCGCCGTGGAACGGCAGATCCCGCTCGAGCCGAGCTGGACCGCGATCGTCTCGGCGTATCTCGAGGAGCGCTACACCCGGTTCCCGCCGACGCATCGGCCCCGGCGCGGCGACGACGAGACGCTCGCGGTGTGGGAGCGTTATCCCCCGGCCGATCCGCTGTTCGTCGGCGCCGACGGCCGCCGGATCACCCGCGGCACGCTGCAGTACCGGGTGCGGCGGATGTACCGGATGGCGGGCATCGAGGGCGAGCGCAAACGCGGCGCCCTCGCCCACGCGCTGCGGCACACCTTCGCCACCAGCCTGGCCGACGGCGGGGCGACGATGGTGGAGCTGCAGCAGCTGCTCGGCCACCGGTCGCTGCAGACCGTGCAGATCTACACGTCGGCGACGGACGACGCGGTCCGGCACGCCGCCCGGCACAACCCGGTCTACGGGCTGCTCGACCGGCACGAGTGACGCCCGGGCCGCACGGGACGCGTAAGCCTGTGGCGAGCGGGTATAGCTGACAGACTGGGGGCGGCGCGGGAGCCCCGCCGCTCCTCCGCCACCGGTTGCCCGGTCGACCCGAGACATCGAGGAGCACGGAATGAGCATCCAGTCGGTTGAGCCACGTCGTCACCATGTGGTGGTGATCGGATCCGGATTCGGGGGTCTGTTCGCCACCAAGGCCCTCGCACGTGCCGACGTGGACGTCACCGTCGTCGCTCGGACCACCCATCACCTCTTCCAGCCGCTGCTGTACCAGGTGGCGACGGGCATCCTGTCGGTGGGTGACATCGCGCCGCCGACCCGGCTGGTACTGCGCAAGCAGAAGAACGCGCAGGTGCTGCTCGGCGACGTCGAGTCGATCGATCTGGCGCGGCAGACCGTGACGTCCCGGTTCCTCGAGCGGGAGACGGTCACGCCGTTCGACAGCCTGATCGTGGCCGCCGGGGCGGGCCAGTCGTACTTCGGCAACGATCACTTCGCCGAGTTCGCGCCCGGCATGAAGACGATCGACGACGCGCTCGAGTTGCGGGGCCGGATCCTGGGGGCGTTCGAGCAGGCGGAGCTGTCCGAGGACCCGGCCGAGCAGCGCCGGCTGCTGACGTTCGTGGTGGTCGGGGCGGGACCGACCGGGGTGGAACTCGCGGGACAGATCGCCGAGTTGTCCCATCACACGCTGCGGGGCGCGTTCCGCAACATCGATCCGGCGGCCGCGCGGGTGGTGCTGCTCGACGGGGCGCCGGACGTGCTGCCGGTGTACGGGGGCAAGCTCAGCGCCAAGGCCCGCCAGACCCTCGAGAAGCTGGGGGTGGAGATCCAGCTCAACGCGATGGTCACCGACGTGGATGCGACGGGCCTGACGGTCAAGGACAAGGACGGCACCGAGCGCCGGATCGAGTCGCAGTGCAAGGTGTGGTCGGCGGGCGTGTCGGCGAGTCCGCTGGGCCGCCGGCTCGCCGAGCAGTCCGGTGCCGAGGTCGACCGGGCGGGCCGAGTGCTGGTGAATCCGGACCTGTCGCTGCCCGGTCATCCGAACGTGTTCGTCATCGGCGACATGATGGCGCTGGACAAGTTGCCGGGCCTGGCGCAGGTGGCGATGCAGGGCGGCAAGTATGCGGCGCGGCAGATCGTGGCGGGCCTGGCAGGTCACAGTCCGGCCGAACGCAAGCCGTTCAAGTATTTCGACAAGGGGTCGATGGCCACGATCAGCCGGTTCAGCGCGGTCGCGAAGGTCGGCAAGCTCGAGATCAGCGGGTTCGTCGGCTGGGTGGCCTGGCTGGGGATCCACCTGCTGTACCTGGTGGGGTTCTCGAGCAAGCTGTCGACCCTGCTGTCGTGGGCGACGACGTTCCTGACCCGGGGCCGAAACGAGATGGCCTCGACGGAGCAGCAGGTGTTCGCCCGCAACGCGATCGACCGGCTGCAGCGACATACCGAGGAGGCCGAGCGCGGCAGCCGCGGGCGCCGCGCCGCGGGGTGAGGCGGGTCGGCAGCCGGGCCGCCGGTCAGTTGCCCAGGGCGTCGGGATCGAGGATGTTGGCCAGGCGCACCTGCCCGTGCGCGACGGTGCGCTGCTGCTCGTCGGTGATGGCGACCTGCCACAGCTGCTGGCTGCGCCCCCGCTGGACGGGGGTGGCGGTGGCGGTGAGCACCCCTTCGCGGGTGGCGCGGATGAAGTCGGTGTTGTTGTTGACGCCGACCACCTTGCCGCGGTCGCCGAGCCAGATGCTGCCGGCGAAGCTGGCGACGGATTCGACGACGGCGCAGTAGACGCCGCCGTGGACGATGCCGAACGGCTGGTGCTGGTTCGGGGTGACGGTCCAGTGGGCGCGGACCCGGTCGGGAGTCAGTTCGGTGAACTCGAGGCCGAGGACGGAACCGAAGCCGTCGTTGTGCTGGGCGGTGACGGCCGCGGGGTCGGAGAGTTGTTCCTGGGTGGGCAGATCGGTCATGTGTCACTCCGTCCGGGTCGTGCCAGCTTCCTGGCGCGGGCCCGGCGCCGGTCGCCGGGTCTGGAAGGGATGCTAGGACATCGCCGGCGGCACGCAGTGCCGGGACGAGCCGGCGGGCCTCGCGTAGTGCACGCGAGGCCCGCCGTGGGAAGGACCGGGGGTCTCTGCAGCCCTCAGGACTCCGGCGCGGTCCGGCAGTAACAACACCGCCAATTATAGGGAAGGCTTACCTAATTTGTAAAGCCCACGTACCGGCACACCCAGCGCCAGGAACGCGTCCAGCAGGAGCTGACCCCGGCGCGCCGCGACGGCGCGGGAGGTGCCGGCCAGCAGGGGGATCTGCGCGGCGCCCGCCACGACGGTGCGGCCGAGCAGGGACCACAGGCGCGGCTGCTCGACGGGGGCACACCGCGCCAGCGACGCGTAGGCGGCATGCAGCGCGGTGGTGGCGCGGTGTGCGGTCCACCGGGCGAGCGCCTCCTCGCACGGCAGCACGACGACCGTCTCGGCGGCGGCGGGATCGTCGGGCAGCACCCGCAGGGTGTCGTCCGCGACCGCGGCCCAGTCGATGCCGCCGTCGCTGTCCTGGTGGATCCACAGGTTGTCGAGCCCGGGGTCCCAGCAGCGCGCCTCGAGCAGGTAGGGGGCGAGGACCCGGCCCGCGACGACGTGGACGAGGGCGGCCGCCACCTGGTCGGCGGCGATCCGCGGATCGGCGACGTCCTCGAGCGCGCGGGCGTACAGCAGCGCGATCCGCCGGTCCCGGTCGGGGTCGGCGAGCCGCCACCAGCGGCGGCGGGGTTCGTCGTCGATGCGGGCGACGGCGTAGACGCGGGGAGCGTGCGGCACCAGCAGCCGCAGGCGGGCGTCGGTGTCCCCGAACGCGGGGACCTGCACCGGGGTGGATCTCGGTGGCAGCAGGGTTGTCATCGACACCTCCTGATCGGCGGATCATCACTATTAGGTAAGCCTAACCATGGCATCGCGGCCCGGTGGATGCAACCCCGGAAGATAGGGTTCGGTAACCTAACCCTCGTTCGGCCGAGAACGCGTCCCCCCGAGGAGCCCCCGCCTGTGACCACCCTCCGCCCCCCGGAGACGCCGCCTGTCGCGGACGCCCCCTCCCTCCCCCGCCGTCTCGCCGCCGAGGCCGGCGACCTGAGCCTGCTCGCCGTGCCCGCCGTCATCGGCGTGCTGCTCGTCCGCGCCCTGTCCGACGCCCACGGCGGCGGCCAGACCGACCGCGTCGTCTTCGGGGGCACCGCCCTCGCCGTCACCGTCGGCCTGTGGTGGTACAACCGCGGGCACCGCGAAGGCACCACCGGACGCAGCCTCGGCAAACAGTGGACCGGACTGGTCACCCGCGACCGCGGCCACGGCGGACCGGTCGGGGCGCGGCGCAGCCTGCTGCGCCGCGGCACCGAGGTCGTCACCGACCGCGTCGCGGCCGCCGACGGATTCGTCCCCCTCGCGGCCGACACGAGTGTCGGCGCCGTCCGCCGTCGCCGCCTGCTCGGCCTGCTGGCCATCGCCGCGGTACTGGTGGTGGTGCTGCTCGCCGGGATCGCCGTCGGCGCCCGGCCGATGACCATCGCCGAGGTCGTCCACGCCCTCACCGCCGCCGACGGCTCCGACACCGACGTGATCGTGCACACCCTGCGGATCCCGCGCACCGTGCTCGGCCTCGTGGTGGGCATCGCTCTCGGCGTCGCCGGCGCCCTCATCCAGGGCCACACCCGCAACCCCCTGGCCGACGCCGGCCTGCTCGGACTCAATGCCGGAGCGGCCTTCTTCGTGGTCCTCTCGATCTATCTGCTCGGGATGGCCACCCCCGGGCAGTACCTGTGGTTCGCCTTCGCCGGGTCGTTCACCGCCAGTGTCGTGGTCTTCGGGTTGTCCTCCCTCGGGGGCGGCCGCGCCGGACCGTTGACCCTGGCCCTGGCGGGCGCGGCCGTGGCGTTCTTCCTGCAGGCGATGACGCATGCGGTGGTGCTGCTCGACCAGACCACCCTCGACGGCTACCGGTTCTGGATCGTCGGTTCGGTCGCCGGCCGCGACCTCGAGGTGCTGTGGCAGGTGCTGCCGTTCCTCGCGACCGGACTGCTGCTGGCGGTGGTGAACACTCCCGGCCTCAATGTGCTCGGACTCGGTGAGGACGTCGCCCGGTCCCTGGGCACGAACGTCGCCGCCGCCCGCACCGTCGGCATCGTCGCCATCACCCTGCTCACCGGCGCCGCGACCGCGGCCTGCGGACCGATCGCCTTCATCGGCCTCGTTGTCCCGCACGTCGCCCGGGCGATCACCGGCCCGGACTACCGCTGGTTGCTTCCCTACGCCGGGCTGCTCGGCGGAGTGATGCTCGTCCTGGCCGACGTCATCGGCCGGATCGTGGTCCGCCCCGGGGAACTGCAGGTCGGCATCGTTCTCGCCCTGATGGGTGCACCGTTCTTCATCGCGCTCGTGCGCCGGCGCCGGCTGGTGGCCCTGTGACCGCGCCGGCCGACACCGGCCGCACCCGGGCGACGGTCCCGTCCCGACCGGCACTGCGGATCGGCCCGGTCTCCCTCGTGTGGCGACCGCGTGCGGTGGTCGTGTGCCTGGCCCTGGTGGCGGCGACGTTCCTGCTGCTGTGCGTCGGGCTCGGCCGCGGCGACTATCCGCTGTCGGTACCGCAGGTGATCTCGGTGCTCGCCGGCGCCGGGGAGCAACTCGACCGGTTCATCGTCCTGGAGCTGCGCCTGCCGCGCGGCCTCGCGGCGGTGCTCGTCGGCGCGGCACTCGCCGTCGCCGGTGCCCTGACCCAGACGGTGTCCCGCAATCCGCTGGCCAGCCCGGACATCCTCGGCGTCACCGCCGGCGCGAGCGCGGCCGCGGTCGCGCTCATCGTCGCCGCCGGATCCGGGACGCTCGCCGGGGTACTCGGCGCGCTCGGACTGCCCCTGGCCGCGCTGTGCGGGGCCCTGCTCACCGCCACGGCGGTGTACGTCCTGGCCTGGCGCGGCGGGGTGGAGGGCTTCCGGCTCGTGCTGATCGGGATCGGCACCAACGCGCTGTTCGTCGCGCTGACGAACTGGATGCTGGTCTCGGCCGACATCAACGACGTGTCCCAGGCGCAGGTGTGGCTCACCGGGTCGCTCAACGGCGCCGGATGGTCGCAGGTCGTGCCGACGGCCGTGGCGCTGGCCGTCCTGACCGGCTGGCTCGCCACCGCCGCCTTCACGATGGGGGCCCTGCGGCTCGGGGACGAGACGGCCCGCTCCCTCGGGGTGCGATTGCAGACCCAGCGGGCGGTGCTGCTGCTGTCCGCCTGCGCCCTGGTCGGTGTCGCCACCGCGGCGGCGGGGCCGATCGGGTTCGTCGCGCTCGCGGCCCCGCAGATCGCCCTGCGCCTCGTGCGCTCCCCCGGCCCGCCGCTGATCGCCTCCGCCCTGACCGGAGCGGCCCTGGTCACCGGCGCCGACATCCTCGCCCGCACGGTGCTGCCCGTCGCGCTGCCCGTCGGTCTGGTCACCTCCGCCCTCGGCGGACCGTTCCTGCTGTATCTGCTCGTGCGCTCGAACCGGAAGGTGTCGCTGTGACCCGAACCCCCCGCACCGACGACGTCGCCGCGCCCGATCCCGCGGACAGCGCCGGCGCCCCGCCGCGGCTCGTCGCGCGGGACCTCGCGCTCGGCTACGGCGACCGGCTCGTCGTCGACGGCCTGGAGCTGACCGTGCCCACCGGGGTGATCACGACCGTGATCGGGCCCAACGGGTGCGGCAAGTCCACCTTGCTGCGGGCGCTGGCCCGGTTGCTGCGCCCGCGCCGCGGCAGCGTGCTGCTCGACGGGCACGCGATCTCCTCGATGCGCACCCGCGACGTCGCGCGGGTGCTGGGCATGTTGCCGCAGGCACCGGTTGCGCCGGAGGGCCTGACCGTCGCCGACCTCGTCGCCCGGGGGCGGCACCCGCACCAGTCGTGGCTGCGGCAGTGGTCCGCCGACGACGAGGGTGAGGTCGCCGTCGCACTGGACCGGACCGGCATCACCGAACTCGCCGACCGCCCGGTCGACCAGCTCTCCGGCGGGCAGCGGCAGCGGGCTTGGATCTCGATGGCGCTGGCGCAGGGCACCGACGTGCTGCTGCTCGACGAGCCGACCACCTATCTGGATCTGGCGCACTCGGTGGAGGTGCTCGACCTCGTCGACCGGCTGCACTCGGAGCTCGACCGCACCGTGGTGATGGTGCTGCACGATCTGAATCTCGCGATCCGCTACAGCGACCACCTGGTGGTGATGAAGGAGGGCCGGATCGTCCGCGCGGGCCCGCCGGCGCAGGTGATCACCGAGGAGTTGCTGCGGGAGGTGTTCGCGCTCGACGCGGCGGTGATCGACGACCCGGTCTCGGACCGGCCGCTGGTCGTACCGATCGGCACCCGGCACGTGTTCGGCACGGCGGGCGGACCGGACACGAGAACACGTACTACTTCAGGTAGTACGACACACTCGTCGGAGACCCGGTAAACTTGTGTCATGGCAGCACTCGGAGAACTCGAACGCGCAGTGATGGACCACCTGTGGTCCTCCACCGAACCGCAGACCGTCCGGCAGGTCCACGAGGCCCTCGCCGCCCGGCGCTCCCTCGCGTACACCACCGTCATGACCGTTCTCCAGCGCCTCGCGAAGAAGAACCTCGTCATCCAGCAGCGCGACGACCGCGCCCACCGCTACGTGCCGGTGCACGGCCGCGAAGAACTCGTCGCCAGCCTCATGGTCGACGCCCTCGACCAGGCCGACGAGTCCGCCGGGCGGGTCGCCGCCCTCGTCCACTTCATCGGGCGTGTCAACCCCGACGAGGCCGCCGCGCTGCGCGAGGCCCTCGCCGCCCTCGAGGCCCAGCAGGACGGGCAGACCCGTCCCGCCGTCGCCGACCCGGGTACCGGTCGGGCGAGCTGACTGGCACACTCGGTGCCATGAACGCGACCACCGCGCTGGTCTTCGGCATCCTCGCGCTGCTGCTGGCCGGGCCGGTTCCGGCCCTGCTCAGTCGCGCCACCTGGCCGTACCGCAACCCCCGCCCCGCCCTGGTGCTGTGGCAGGCGGTGGCGCTCGCGGCCGTGCTGTCCGCGTTCAGCTCCGGCCTGGCCATCGCATCGCTGCTGCTCGTCCCCGGTGAGGACGGCCGGCCCACCACCGCCCCGCTCCAGGAGATCGACGCCCTCGGCCTGCCCCTGTGGCTGACCTACGTCGTGGTCTTCGCTCTCACCGTGCTGATCGGTGCACGGCTGATGTATTCGATTCTGCGTGTCGGTGTCCGCACCCGCCGCCGGCGGGCCCGGCACCGCATGCTCGTCGACCTGCTCGACCGGCGCGACAGCGGCGCCTCGGTGCGACAGCTGTCCCATGTGCGCGTCCTCGACACCGCCGAACCCGTCGCCTACTGCCTGCCGGGCCTGCGGCACCGGGTCGTGCTCAGCGAAGGCACCCTCGACCACCTCGCCGACGACGAGATCCGCGCCATCCTCCGCCACGAGCACTCGCACCTGCGGGCCCGGCACGACCTCGTCCTCGAGGCGTTCACCGCCGTCTACGAGGCCTTCCCCCGCTGGGTGCGGTCCCGGTCGGCGCTCGGCTCGGTGCAGCTGCTCGTCGAGATGCTCGCCGACGACTCCGCCGTGCGCGTCACCGGCCCCACCCCGCTGGCCCGGGCCCTGGTCGCCTGCGCCGGCGCCCGCACCCCCCAGGGCGCCCTTGCCGTCGGCGGCCCGTCCACCGTGCTGCGGGTCAAGCGCCTCGCCGAACCCGGACCGGACCTGCGCACCGCCGTGACCGCCTACACCGCGGCCGCCGCGATCCTCGTCGTGCCCACCGTCGCGGTCGCCGTGCCGTGGCTGACCGAACTCGGCCGCCTGCTGCGCGCCTGGTGACCCCCCGCCGGCCGCGCCGGTAGCACGCCCCCGATTTCGATCCCGTCCGGGTTCGGGGGAAGCTGTACCCATGACCGTCGAACGCACCGAGAATCCCCGCGCCCAGATCGGCGTGACCGGCCTGGCCGTCATGGGGTCGAACATCGCCCGCAACTTCGCCCGCCACGGCCACACCGTCGCGCTGCACAACCGCAGCGTCGCCAAGACCGACGCCCTGCTCGAAGCGCACGGCGACGATGGCGACTTCGTACGCACCGAAACCATCGACGAGTTCGTCGCCGCCCTGCAGAAGCCGCGCCGGGTGCTCGTCATGGTCAAGGCCGGCGACGCCACCGACGCGGTCATCGACGAACTCGCGCACGCGATGGAACCCGGCGACATCATCATCGACGGCGGCAACGCCCTCTACACCGACACCATCCGCCGCGAAGCCGCCCTGCGCGCACGCGGCCTGCACTTCGTCGGCGCCGGCATCTCCGGCGGCGAGGAGGGCGCCCTCAACGGCCCGTCGATCATGCCCGGCGGCCCCGCCGAGTCCTACGAGGCGCTCGGCCCGCTCCTCGAGTCCATCTCCGCCCACGTCGACGGCACCCCGTGCTGCACCCACATCGGCCCCGACGGCTCCGGCCATTTCGTGAAGATGGTGCACAACGGCATCGAGTACGCCGACATGCAGCTCATCGGCGAGGCCTACCACCTGCTGCGCGACGCGCTCGGCTACGACGCCCCGAAGATCGCCGAGGTGTTCTCCGAGTGGAACACCGGCACCCTCGAGTCCTACCTGATCGAGATCACCGCCGACGTCCTGCGCCAGACCGACGCGAGCACCGGCAAACCCCTCGTCGACGTCATCGTCGACGCCGCCGAGCAGAAGGGCACCGGACGCTGGACCGTCAAGTCCGCCCTCGACCTCGGTGTGCCGGTCACCGGCATCGCCGAGGCCGTGTTCGCCCGCGCCCTGTCCGGCTCCCGCACCCAGCGGGCCGCCGCCCGCGGCCTGGCCTCCGGCACCCTCGGCGACAAGCCCACCGACGCCGCACAGTTCACCGAGGACATCCGCCGCGCCCTCTACGCGTCGAAGATCGTCGCCTACGCGCAGGGCTTCGATCAGATCGCCGCCGGCAGCGCCGAATACGGCTGGAACGTCGACCGCGCCGCCCTGGCCACCATCTGGCGCGGCGGCTGCATCATCCGCGCCCAGTTCCTCAACCGCATCAAGGAGGCCTACGACGCCGACCCGCAGCTGCCCAGCCTGATCCTCGCCCCCTACTTCCGCGAGGCCATCGAGGCCGGCATCGACAGCTGGCGCCGCGTCGTCGCCACCGCCACCATGCTCGGCATCCCCGTCCCCGCGTTCGCCTCCTCGCTGTCGTACTACGACGGTCTGCGCGCCGACCGCCTGCCCGCCGCCCTCACCCAGGGCCAGCGCGACTTCTTCGGCGCCCACACCTACGAGCGCATCGACGCCGACGGCAAGTTCCACACCCTCTGGAGCGGGGACCGCACCGAGGTCCGCGCCTGACTGCGCCCGCACGGCACCTCGGTAGGGCATAGTTTGTGCCCATGAGCGGCACCGTCACGGCGTCCGTCGTGTGCGCGCTGGCCGCCGCGCTCCTGTTCGCGGCGGCCAGCGTCGCCCAGCAACGCTCCGCCGAAGCCGTTCCCGCCGGCGAGCCCCTCGTCGCCGCCCTGATCCGCAGCCCCCGCTGGTGGGCCGGGGTGGTCGGCGACGGCGGCGGCTACCTGCTGCAGGTCGCCGCCCTCGCCCTCGGGCCGGTTCTGGTGGTCCAGCCGCTGCTGGTGTCGTCGCTGCTGTTCGCCCTCCCCCTGTCCGCCGCGTTCTCCGGTTCCCGCATCACCCGCCCCACCTGGCTGACCGCGGCGGCGTTGTGCGCAGCGCTGGTGGTGTTCCTCGTCGTCGGCGACCCCACCGCCGGCGAGATCGACGCCCCCTGGCACGAGTGGATCCTCCCACTCGGCGCGGTGTGCGCCGTCGTGTCCGCCGCCGCCGCGACCGGGCTGCTCGGCCACGACCCCGGCACGCGGGCGATGGCGCTCGGCGCGGCCAGCGGCCTGCTCTACGGCGTGGCGGTGGCGTTCACCAAGTACGTCACCGACCTGTTCGAACACGGCCTGCGTCCCGTGGTCGGCGCCTGGCAGACCTGGGCCCTGCTCGGCGCCGGCCTGCTCGGCGTCTACCTCCAGCAACGCGCCTTCCAGGCCGGCCCGCTCGCCGCGTCCCTGCCGGCGATCACCATCGGCGAACCCCTCGCCGCCGTCTTCCTCGGCATGACCGTCCTCGACGAACGGCTCCGGGTCGACGGCCCGGCCCTCGCCCTCGTCGTCGCCTCGGTCGTGGTGATGCTGATCGCCACGGTGGCGCTCTCCCGCAGCCAGGCCCGGCTCACCACGCCCGCCGCCACCGGCGCGTAGCATTCGGCAGGTGCGCTTCCTCGACGGTCACCAGCCCCCGTACGACCTGACCTACGACGACGTGTTCCTCGTCCCGAACCGCTCCGCCGTCGCGTCCCGGTTCGACGTGGACCTGTCCACCGTGGACGGTTCCGGCACCACCATCCCCATCGTGGTCGCCAACATGACCGCCGTGTCCGGGCGCCGCATGGCCGAGACCGTCGCCCGCCGCGGCGGACTCGTCGTGCTCCCCCAGGACCTGCCGGCCGGCACCGTCGCCGAGACCGTCGCGTTCGTCAAGAGCCGCCACCTCGTCGCCGACACCCCCGTCACCCTCGGTCCCGAGGACTCCGTCTCCGACGCCCTCGCCCTCCTGCCCAAACGCGCCCACGGCGCCGTCGTCGTCGTCGACGAGAACCGCTGCCCCGTCGGGGTCGTCACCGAAGCCTCCTGCCGCGAGGTCGACCGGTTCGCGCGGCTGCGCACGGTCGCCATCCGCGACTTCGCCACCGCCTCCGTCGGCTCGTCGCCCCGGGAAGCGTTCGCACTGCTCGAAGCCAAACACGACCCGCTGGTCGTGCTCACCCACGACGACGGCACCCTCGCCGGGGTCCTGACCCGCACCGGCGCCGTCCGCGCCGGCATCTACACCCCGGCCGTCGACGCCGCCGGGGCACTGCGCATCGGCGCCGCCGTCGGCGTCAACGGCGACGTCGCCGCCAAGGCCGCGGGCCTCGTCGACGCCGGCGTCGACCTGCTCGTCCTCGACACCGCGCACGGTCACCAGGAGAAGATGCTCGACGCCCTGAAACGGATCGCGGCGCTCGACCTGCCCGTCCCTCTCGTCGCCGGCAACGTCGTCTCCGCCGCCGGCACCCGCGAACTGCTCGACGCCGGCGCGGACATCGTCAAGGTCGGCGTCGGACCCGGAGCCATGTGCACCACCCGCATGATGACCGGCGTCGGACGCCCCCAGTTCTCCGCCGTCGCCGAATGCGCCCGCACCGCCCGCGAACTCGGGGCGCACGTCTGGGCCGACGGCGGGGTGCGTCACCCCCGCGACGTCGCGCTCGCCGTCGCCGCCGGCGCCGCCAACGTCATGATCGGGTCCTGGTTCGCCGGCACCTACGAATCGCCCGGCGAACTGCGCTACGACGAGACCGGCCACCCCTACAAGGAGAGCTTCGGCATGGCCTCCAAGCGTGCGGTCGCCGCCCGCACCGTCGACGACTCCGCCTTCGACCGCGCCCGCAAGGCCCTGTTCGAGGAAGGGATCTCCACCTCCCGCATCCGCATCGA
This sequence comes from Rhodococcus indonesiensis, assembly GCF_047782815.1. Lineage (NCBI taxonomy): Bacteria > Bacillati > Actinomycetota > Actinomycetes > Mycobacteriales > Nocardiaceae > Rhodococcus > Rhodococcus indonesiensis. The sequence goes on from NZ_CP180630.1 coordinate 2,829,113, forward strand.
CCCGCAACGGCCCGGTGTCGAGGACCTGATCGACCACATCTGTTCCGGGGTGCGCAGCACCTGCACGTACGCCGGTGCCCGCACCCTCGAGGACCTGCACACCAACGCCGTCCTCGGCGTCCAGTCGGCCGCCGGATTCGCCGAAGGACGGCCCCTGCCCACCGGATGGTGACCGCACCGCACGAGGCCGGACACGGTCCGTAGAATGATGCCTCACCGTGAACGCCCGCACCTCGGGCCCGACGAGAGGAAACCGGTGCCTGCGGCACCCACCACCATTTCGACACGACCTCCGGCCACCACGGGCGACGCGGAGTCCGACTCCGCCGGTTCGGAGGGCTCCCCTAGCGAGCCGGGTGACATACCCGGCCGGACCCCCACGACATCGGAGCGGAGCTTGCCACCGGCCCGGGAGCGGTGCTGATGTCCGTCCTCCTGTCCATCCTCAGCCTCATCGGGTTCATCGCCCTGACCGCGGGCACCGCGGTGTTCGTGGCGGCCGAATTCTCCCTCACCGCCCTCGAACGCAGCACCGTCGACGCGCACGCCCGCGACGGTGACCTGCGCGCACGCCAGGTCCAGCACGCCCACCGCACCCTGTCCTTCCAGCTCTCCGGCGCCCAGCTCGGCATCACCATCACCACCCTGATCACCGGCTACCTCGCCGAACCGGTCCTCGCCCGGTTCCTCGACCCGCTGCTGCGCGCAGCCGGACTCGGCGCCGCCCTCGCCTCCGGCATCTCCCTGGCCCTGGCCCTGATCATCGCCACCTCGTTCTCGATGGTCTTCGGTGAGCTCGTACCGAAGAACCTCGCCATCGCGCGGCCCCTGGCCACCGCCCGCGCCACCGCCGGCCTGCAGGCCGGCTTCTCACTGATCTTCAAATGGGCGATCCGCGGACTCAACGGCGCCGCCAACCGCATCGTGCGGCGCCTGGGCATCGAACCGGCCGAGGAACTGCGCTCGGCGCGCTCCCCGGAGGAACTCGGATCACTGGTGCGCGCCTCGGCGGAACGCGGCGCCCTCGACGAGAACACCGCGCTGCTCGTGGGACGCTCGCTGCGCTTCGGGGAACGCACCGCCGAAGATCTCATGACCCCCCGCGTCACCATCGAGTCCCTCGACGTCCACGACACCGTCCTCGACCTCATCGACGCCTCGTCGCGCACCGGCTACTCCCGCTTCCCGGTCGTCGACGGCGATCTCGACGCCACCGTCGGCGTCGTCCACGTCAAGCACGCGTTCACCGTGCCCGCGCGGCGCCGCGCCCACACCCAGCTGCACACTCTTGCCCGGCAGGTGCCCGTCGTGCCGTCCACCCTCGACGGGGACGCGGTCATGGAACGGGTCCGCTCCGACGGCATGCAGGTCGCACTCGTCGTCGACGAATACGGCGGCACCGCCGGCATCGTCACCATGGAGGACCTGATCGAGGAGATCGTCGGCGACGTCCGCGACGAACACGACGAACCCGAGCCCGAAGCGCAGCGCGTCGAGCAGGGCTGGTCCTGCTCGGGCCTGCTGCGCATCGACGAAGTCGCCCACCTGACGGGATACCACGCCCCGGACGGCGAATACGAGACGCTCGGCGGGCTGCTCCTCACCGAACTCGGGCAGATCCCCGACTCCGGCGACGAGGTGCTGCTGCCGCACCGGCCGGGCGATGCCGACCACCGCTGGCGGGCCCGGGTCCTCGACATGGACGGGCACCGCATCGACCGCGTCCTGCTCGTCCCCACCGGCGAGCCCCCCGACGTGGACGATCACGCACCCGGCCACGAGAACGGAGACCGGTGATGAACGACTGGCTCGCGGTGCTGCTCACCGTGCTGCTCCTCGCCGGCAACGCCTTCTTCGTCGGCGCCGAGTTCGCCCTCATCACCGCTCGCCGCGACCGGCTCGAAGCTCTCGTCGGGCAGGGTAAGAAACGGGCCCAGACCGTCATCGGCGCCGGGGAGCATCTGTCGCTCATGCTCGCCGGGTCACAGCTCGGGATCACCATCTGCTCGATCCTGCTCGGCCGCGTCGGCGAACCGGCCATCGCGCACCTGATCGAAACACCCATGCACGCGCTCGGCGTGCCGGACTCCCTGCTGCACCCGATCGGTTTCGCGCTCGCCCTCACGATCGTCGTGGTGCTGCACATCCTGCTCGGCGAGATGGTTCCGAAGAACATCGCCATCGCCGGACCGGAGCGCTCGGCGATGCTGCTCGTGCCGACCCACCTGCTGTTCATGAAGGTGGCCCGGCCACTGATCGCGTTCTACAACCTGTGCGCCAACGCCAGCCTGCGCCTGCTGCGGGTGGAACCGAAGGACGAACTGGACGTCACCGTCACCGAGCTCGAACTGTCCGAGATGATCGGCGAATCCCGCTCGGAGGGACTGCTCGACGAGGAGGAACACCGGCGCCTGACCCAGGCCCTCCAGACCAGCGGACGGACCGTCGCGGACGTGACGATCCCCCTGTCCGGGGTCCGCACGGTCCCGCTCGGACCGGCCGGCACCACACTCGGAGCTGTCGAGCAGGCCGTCACCGAGACCGGCTACTCCCGGTACCCGGCGGAGACCGCACACGGGGAACTGGCCGGCTATCTGCACCTGAAGGACGTCCTCGACCTCGTGCGCGACGAATCGGCGGGGCCGGACACCCTCATCGCGACCGCCGAGATCCGGCCCCTGCCCCCGGTGCCGGTCGACGCCCCACTCGACGACGCCCTGTCGCTGCTGCGGCGCACCAGCTCCCACCTCGGCGGAGTCGTCGACGGGCACGGGACGTTGATCGGCATCGTCGCCCTCGAAGATCTCGTCGAACAGTTCGTCGGCACCGTGCGGGACACCACCCACCGGATGGCCGACCCGGGACCGGGACCCCGGACGTGAACCCCGCCGTGAACCCCACCCCCACGCCCGCCGGTCGGCTCCGCCGCAGCCTGCCCGGTACCGCAATAAAATCATTGCAGCATCGATGCATTCGTTACGGGCGGGAACCGTGACCACGGTCCTGGCACCCGAGCAGTGGCTGCCGCGCCGGGAGCGGCACCGCCACCGCCTGACGACGCTGCTCGGCCCCTACCTCGACCGGCGAGCGCGCGGCGCCACCCACCCGGTGATCGACTTCCTGTTCACCTACTACAGCTTCACGCCGTCCCAGCTCATGCGCTGGCACCCCGGCTTCGGAACCACCCTCACCGGCTCCGCATCGACGGAGTACGCCGCCCTGCGGGGCTACCGGGCCACCGGTACCGGGGTCACGGCCGACCCCGCCCACCTGACCCGACGGCGCGAGACCGTCCGCTACGTCACCGGCCTGCTCGAGGCCACGTCTTCCCGGCCGGCACACCTGGGCTGCTTCGGTCTCCACGAATGGGCGATGCTCTACCGCACTCGGCCCGAAGACGTCCGCCACAGTGCCGTGCCGCTGCGCCTCGGGCACACCGGCACCGACGCCGTCGTCGAGTCGTTGCAGCTGCGCTGCACGCATTACGACGCATACCGGTTCTTCACCCCCGCCGCCGGGCCCCTCAACCTCGAACCACTCACCCGCGACGACCAGGTACGGCGGGAACAACCGGGCTGCCTGCACGCCGCGATGGACCTGTACAAATACTGCTACAAACTCACCCCGCTGCTCGACGCGGACCTGACCGTCGACTGCTTCGAACTGGCCTACGCCGCCCGCGAACTCGACATGCGAGCCAGCCCGTACGACCTGAGCGAATACGGCTATCCGCCGATACGGATCGAGACACCCCGCGGCCGGGCGGAGTACGTCCGCGAGCAGACGACCCTGGCCGAGCGGTCCATCACGCTGCGCGCGGCGCTGCTCGACCGGTGCCGGCGGTTGCTCGATGCCGACCGGGAGCACGCCGGCCGCTGAGCGGACACCGCTGCCCGCCCTGTCCCGGGACGTCCCCGGCGCGCGGCGCGGCACCCGCGACGAGGGATACCCGCCGGGTCTAGGCTGAACTCTGGAGAGGCCACGAGCTGATGCTGTACGTCTCCGTCCTGGGTGAGCAGTCGATCACCGACGACACGACCGGCGCCGTCGTGACGCGGTCCCCCCGCGGCACGACACTGGTTGCCTTCCTCGCCCTCCACGCCGGAGTTCCCCAGCCCCGCCAGCTCATCGCCCCCCTGTTCTGGCCCGACTCGACCACCGCCCAGGCCCTGACCAACCTGCGCCGCGAACTGCACCACCTGCGCCGTGCCCTCGACGACGACCCGGCCGTCGAGGTGACCCCGCGGGACCTGTGCTGGCGCGACACCGAGACCAGCCGGGTGGACCTACGGGTCTTCACCGTCGAGTACCACGCCGCCCGGGCAGCCGCGACCAGCGGCGACGACGACGCGGCGCTGCGGCACGCCACCACGGCGCTCTCCGAATACCGCGGCTCCCTGCTGCCCGGCATGTACGACGACTGGATCCTCGAAGCCCGTTCGGATCTCGAACGGCACTGCCTCGACCTGTGCGATCTGCTGTGCCGGATCCGGACCCGCACCGGCGACCTCCCCGGGGCGATCGACGCCGTCCGCCGCCGGATCCACCTCCGCCCCCTGGAAGAGAGCGGATACCGCACCCTGATGAACCTGCAGGCCGACCACGGCGACCGCGCCGGCGCGGTGAGCACCTATCACCGCTGCGCAGCCCTCCTCGAACGCGAACTCGGGGTAGCACCGGACCCGGCGACGCGCACACTTGCCGACCGCCTCCTCGCCCACGCCGCCCCCACCGCCGAACCGGCGACGAAGCGGCCCGAACTCGCCGCCCCGGCACTCGTCGGACGCACCCGCGAACTCCACCGGCTGCACGAGACATGGCGCACGGCGGCCGCCGGCCACCCCACCCTCGTCCTCGTCACCGGCGGCGCCGGCGTCGGCAAGACCCGCCTGGTCGCCGAACTCGCCGCCACAGCCCGCGCACAACCCGCGGTGGTGGCCGGCACCCAGTGCTTCGGAACGTCCGGACGGCTCGCCCTCGCCCCCGTAGCGGACTGGCTCCGTACCCCCGCGGTACAGCCCGCGCTCGCCGCGCTCGACCCGATCTGGCGCGCCGAAGTCGACAGGCTCGTACCGTCCGGCACGACCCGCCCGGACCCCGGCGCCGGCTTCCGGGCGATGGTCGACGCCTGGCAGCGCCTCCGATTCTTCGAAGGCCTGGCGCGGGCGCTGATCGGCGGCGGCCGCCCGGTGTTGCTCACCCTCGACAACATCCAGTGGTGCGACCCGGAGACACTGACGTTCCTGACGTTCTGCCTGTCCCTGACCCCCGACGCACCCCTGATGGTGGCCGCGACCGCCCGCACCGACGACACCGACGAGAGCCGAGACCTCGAGCAATGGGCGGTCCGCATGCGGACCGCCGGCCTGCTCACCGACCTGCCACTACGGCCCCTGGAGGCCTCCGGCACCGCCCGCCTGGCCGAAGCACTCGGGGGGCGCCCGCTCGACCCGCAGGCCACCGAACTACTGCACGCGACCACCGGTGGCTTCCCGCTCTACATCGTCGAAGCGATGCACAGCGGACCGGGCCGCGCCCCCGCCGGCAGCCTGACCGACGTGCTGCACGACCGGATCGGGCAGGTGAGCCCCGCCGCACGGGACGTCGCCGGACTCGCCGCGGCGGTAGGCCGCGACTTCACCCTCGACCTGCTCACCGAGGCCAGCGACCTCGACGCCGACGCCGTGGTGCGCGCCGTCGACGAGCTGTGGCAACGCAGAATCCTGCGACAGTTCCACGACGGCTACGACTTCTCCCACGACCTGCTCCGCGACGCCGCCTACGCCCGGATCAGCCCACCCAAACGCTGGCTGCTGCACCGCCGTCTCGCGCAGAGCCTCGAACTGCTGCACGCCGACGACAGCGACAGCGTCTCGGCGCAACTCGCCGAGCAGTACGCCCGCGGGGGACGACCGGACCGGGCCGTGACCTACTACCGTCGCGCGGCCGATGTCGCCTCGAGCACCTTCGCCCACACCGAGGCGATCCGACTGCACAAGAAGGCACTCGCCATTGCCCGCACCCAACTCGAGGGGCGCAGCGCCGCCCTGCAGGAACTCGCCGTCCGCGAAGCGATGGCGGCGCCGCTCAACGCCGGATACGGCTACTCCTCCCCCGAACTACAGCAGACCCTCGAGCGCTCGATCCGGCTGGCCGAATCCCTCGGCCGCAAGGACTCCCTCCTGGCCGGCCTCGTCGGCCTCTGGTCGTCGCGGTTCGTGCAGGGAAACATCGCCGGCGCCCACGAGGTCGCGACCCGCGCACTGACTCTCGTCGACCCCGGCTCCCCGCTGCGCGGATCGGCCCACTTCGCATTCGCCGGTTCGGCCGTCGAACTCGGCCGCCCCGAGGAGGCGCTCCACCACTTCGACCGTGCGGCCGCACTGACCCGGGGCGCTCCCTCGTTGACCGTCGGCACCCGGCCCGACGTGCACGGCAGCGCCTGGGCGGCCCACGCCCACTGGCTGCTCGGCCACACCGACGCCGCCCTGACCTGCTGCACCGAGGCTGTCCGGCTGGCCCGGACGATCGACCATCCCTACAGCCTGGCCGTCGCCCTGGCCTACAGCGGCATCACCCACCACCTCCGGGCAGACCGCGCCGCCCTCGACGCCGCCGTCGCGGAACTGACCGACCTGTGCACCCGGTACGGATTCGCCTACTACAGCGAATGGGCGCTGATTCTCGACGGGTGGTCCCGCGGCGGCGAGGCCGGCCTCGCGCAGACGCGGCGCGGCATCGACACGCTCCGATCGGCCGGTTCGTTCGCCCGGATGCCGTACTGGCTCTCGCTGCTCGCCGACCTGTCGGTGCGGGAAGGAGATCCCGGCGCCGCCCGGGCCGCGCTCGACGCCGCCATCGTCGCCGGACAGGCCCGCGACGACCTGTGGTGGCTGCCCGAGGTGATGCGGATGCGCGCGGCGCACGACGACCACGACGCCGCGATCACGCGGCTGCGCGCCGCCGCCCGGACCGCGGCCGCCCACGGCAGTGCCGCCCTGCTCCGGCGCTGCGCGCGGGACCTCGCCGAGCACGGCGTCGACCTGCCGCTCCCGGGCGTTCCCCCGGCCCGGTGACCGGCTGCGCGCACTCGAACGCTGCGCGAACGCCCTCTTCCTAGGGTCGACGGTACAACGCCCGCACCGGCGAGCGACCGACCCGAAAGGGACTCCCGTGACCACCATCTCGACCCGACCGGCCGGCGCTGTGCCGTACGACGACCTGGCCGCGACCCTGCGCGGCGAGCTGATCACCCCCGACGACACCCGTTACGACACGGCGCGTGCCGTCTACAACGGCATGATCGACAAACACCCCGCGGCGATCGCACGCTGCCGGGACGCCGCCGACGTCGTTTCCTGCGTCCGCTTCGGCCGCGCCCACGCGCTCACCCTGGCCGTGCGCGGCGGCGGGCACAACGCCGGCGGCCTCGGCGTGTGGGACGACGCGCTCGTCGTCGACCTGTCACTGATGTGCAGTACCACAGTCGATCCGGCACACCACACCGTCCGAGTCGACGGCGGATGCACCTGGGGCGACGTCGACCACGCCACGGTCGCCTTCGGCATGGCCACCCCGTCCGGCTTCCTCTCGTCCACAGGTGTGGGTGGGCTGACCCTCGGGGGCGGCATCGGGTACCTCTCCCGGCGCTTCGGGCTGACCGTCGACAACCTTCTGTCCGCCGATGTGGTCCTCGCCGACGGCACGCTCGTGACAGCCGACGAGAGCTCCCACAGCGACCTGTTCTGGGCGTTGCGCGGCGGCGGCGGGAACTTCGGCATCGTGACCTCCTTCACCTTCCGCTGCCACGACATCGGCGAAGCCGGCATTGTCGTCGGCGGCCCGGTGCTCTACGACCTCGCCGACACCGCCGACGTCATGCGCTGGTACCGGGAACTGCTGCCGGCGCTCCCGGAGGAACTCAACGGCTGGATCGCGCTGCTCACCGTCCCGCCCGCCGCCCCGTTCCCCGAGGACCTGTGGGGCCGCAGGTGCTGCGGCATCGTCTGGTGCTACACCGGACCGCACGCCAAGGCCGACGAGGTGCTCGACCCCGTCCGGACCTACGGCTCGCCGCTGCTGGTCGGCCTGCACGAGATGCCCTTCACTGCCCTGCAGAGCGCGTTCGACGCCCTCTACCCGCCCGGCCTGCAGTGGTACTGGCGGGCGGACTTCTTCGACGAGATCACCGACGCCGCGATCGACGTGCACTGCCGGTACGGGCAGCAGCTGCCGACCGGTCACTCCACCATGCACCTCTATCCCATCGACGGCGCCACCAGCCGCGTCCCCGAGGACGCGACTCCCTTCGCGTACCGGGGCGGCGGATGGGCGGGGGTCATCGTCGGCGTCGACCCCGACCCCGCCAACGCCGGCCTCATCACCCGGTGGGCTCGCGACTACTGGGAGCAGCTGCACCCGACCTCAGCCGGCGGCGCCTACGTCAATTTCCTGATGAGCGAAGGACAGGACCGGGTCGAAGCCGCCTACCGGGGCAACTACGACCGGCTCACCCGGATCAAGCGGCGCTACGACCCGGACAACGTCTTCCACATCAACCAGAACATCCGGCCCGCCGCGTCCGACCGGTAGCCCGCAATCGCACCTGCTCGGATCGGAGAGGAACGGACATGCCCACGCACAGGCTGGAAACGGACTATCTGGTGATCGGCTGCGGCGCGGCCGGCATGGCGTTCGCGGACGCAGTGATCACCGATTCCGACGCGGACGTCGTCATGGTGGACCGGCGTCACGCCCCGGGCGGGCACTGGAACGAGGCCTACCCGTTCGTACGGCTGCACCAGCCGTCCGCGTACTACGGCGTCAACTCGCTGCAGCTCGGGACGGACGTCATCGACCGCACCGGCCCCAACCGCGGCATGTACGAACAGGCGAGCGCACCGGAGATCTGTGCATACTTCGACCGTGTCATGCGCAGAAATCTGCTGACATCCGGAGCGGTGCGTTACTTCCCCATGAGCGAATACGTCGGTGACCACCGCTTCGTCTCCCGGATCTCCCCCGACCGGTACGAGGTGAAGGTCCGCACCGCCCTCGTCGACGCCACCTACCTCGAGCCCGCGATACCCGCAACGTTCACACCACCGTTCGACGTGGCCCCCGGCGTCCGCTGCGTCCCCGTCGACGCCCTCGCGCGCGTCGACGAACCGCCCGAACGGTTCGTGATCATCGGGGCGGGCAAGACCGCGATGGACGCGTGCCTGTGGCTGCTGCAACTCGGCCTGCCCCCGGATGCGATCCAGTGGATCAAACCCCGGGAGGCGTGGCTGCGCAACCGACGGTTCGCCCAGGGTGGGGAACTGGTCGACGACTTGATCGAGGGTCTGGCCCGGCAGATGGAAGCCGCCGCCCGGGCGAGGACGCCGGCCGAGCTGTTCGCCCGGCTCGAGGCGAGCGAACAGCTGCTGCGCGTCGACGAGCACGCCATCCCCACCATGTACAAGGGCCCGACCGTCAGCACCGCCGAACTCGAGCAACTCCGCCGCATCGAGGACGTCGTCCGGCTCGGGCATGTGCGACGCATCGAACACGACGCGATCGTGCTCGACCGCGGCACGATCCGCACCGGGCCCGGCCACCTGCACGTCCACTGCGCCGCCCCGGGCTTGAACCCGGCCCCGGCCGTCCCGATCTTCCAGCAGGGCCGTATCACCTTGCAGCCTGTCCGTACCGGGCTCATCCCGTTCAATGCCGCCCTCGTCGGATTCGTGGAGGCCACCGGCCGGGACCTGGTCGAGAAGAACCGGCTCTGCCCACCGAACCGGCTACCGGACGTCCCTCTCGACTGGATCCGCGGAACCCTCGTCGAGACGAACGCCGAGTACGCATGGTCCAAGGAACCGGACATGGCGGACTGGCTCGAGCGTTCCCGCCTCAACACCTCCCGGGGGCTCCGGCACCGCGCCGACCGGCCCCTCGTCCGGGAAGCGACGAGACGATTCGCCACTCACGTCCGCCCCGCCCTCGCCAACCTCACCGGACTGCTCGACGCCCGGCAAGCGGCATGAGCCCCCGGCTCGCCCGGCCCGCCCGGGCGGGCCGGGTTCCCGGACCACCCCGTATGATCTGAGCGATTACGGCTACTCGCCGATCACGATCGAGACTGCTTCCGGGCGCGCACAGTGCGCCCGGAAGCAGTCGGCGCTCACCATCGCGCCGCGGCCCTGGAGAGGAGCTGCTGAATCGATGTACCGCCGGCGGCGGGTCGAACCGACCGAAACTACCGGCGGGTAACGTGAGTGCTGTTCGTCGTGCTGCCCGTCGGCACCGCCGACGCGAGCGCACAGGTCCCGGAAAGAGTGAGGCAGGTAATGACTGAACGCGTGCAAGTCGGTGGACTCCAGGTCGCCAAGGTGCTCTACGACTTCGTCGTCGACGAGGCGATCCCCGGCACCGGGGTGGACGCGGCCGCGTTCTGGGCCGGCGCGGACAAGGTGATCCACGATCTCGCCCCCCGCAACCGCGCCCTGCTCGCCAAGCGGGACGAACTGCAGACACAGATCGACACCTGGCACCGCGACCGCAAGGGCCAGGCGCACGACGCCGCCGCCTACAAGGCGTTCCTCGAGGACATCGGCTACCTCGTGCCCGAGCCCGCCGACTTCCAGGTCACCACCTCGGGCGTCGACACCGAGATCGCCACCACCGCCGGCCCGCAGCTGGTGGTGCCGGTGCTCAACGCCCGCTTCGCCCTCAACGCCTCCAACGCCCGCTGGGGCTCGCTCTACGACGCCCTCTACGGCACCGATGCCATCTCCGAAGAAGGCGGCGCGGAGAAGGGCACCGGCTACAACAAGGTCCGCGGCGACAAGGTCATCGCCTGGGCCCGGGACTTCCTCGACACCGCCGCCGCCCTCGCCACCGGATCGCACACCGACTCGACCCGGTACTTCGTCGACGGCGCCGAGCTGAAGATCGAACTCGCCGACGGCACGACCACCACCCTGGCCCAGCCGGAGAAGTTCGCCGGCTACCTCGGCGACCAGACCGCCCCCACCGCGGTGCTGCTGCGCAACCACGGCCTGCACGTCGAGATCCTGATCGACCCGGACTCCCCGATCGGCAGCACCGACGCCGCCGGCGTCAAGGACGTCGTCCTCGAATCCGCGGTCACCACCATCATGGACTTCGAAGACTCGGTCGCCGCCGTCGACGCCGAGGACAAGGTCGTCGGCTACCGCAACTGGCTCGGACTCAACCGCGGCGACCTCGCCGAGGAGATCGCCAAGGGCGGCAAGACCTTCACCCGCGCCCTCGAGGCTGATCGCGTCTACACCGCCCCCGACGGCTCCGAACTCACCCTGCACGGACGGTCGCTGCTGTTCGTCCGCAACGTCGGGCATTTGATGACCAACCCGGCCGTGCTCGACGCCGACGGCAACGAGGTCCCCGAGGGCATCCTCGACGCGCTGATCACCAGCCTCGCCGCCGTGCACGGCCTGTCCGTCGGCGACGCGACCGGCCCGCTGATCAACTCCCGCACCGGCTCGATCTACATCGTCAAGCCCAAACAGCACGGCCCCGAAGAGGTCGCCTTCACCACCGAACTGTTCGGCCGGGTCGAAGAGGTCCTGGGCCTGCCGGCCAACACCCTCAAGGTCGGCATCATGGACGAGGAACGCCGCACCACCGTCAACCTGAAGGCCTGCATCAAGGAGGCCAGCGAGCGCGTGGTGTTCATCAACACCGGCTTCCTCGACCGCACCGGCGACGAGATCCACACCTCCATGGAGGCCGGCGCCATGGTCCGCAAGGCCGAGATGAAGAAGCAGCAGTGGATTCTTGCCTACGAGGACTGGAACGTCGACACCGGGCTCGCGTGCGGGCTGCAGGGCAAGGCCCAGATCGGCAAGGGCATGTGGGCGATGACCGACCTCATGGCAGACATGCTCGAACAGAAGATCGGCCAGCCCCGCGCCGGCGCCAACACCGCCTGGGTGCCCTCGCCCACCGGAGCGACCCTGCACGCCACCCACTACCACCAGGTCGACGTGTTCGGCGTGCAGGACGAGCTGAAAGGCAAGCGTCGCGCCACCGTCGACGACATCCTCACCATCCCGCTCGCCCCGTCCACCGACTGGACCGACGAGGAGAAGCGCGAGGAACTCGACAACAACTGCCAGTCCATCCTCGGCTACGTCGTGCGGTGGATCTCCCAGGGCGTCGGCTGCTCGAAGGTGCCCGACATCCACGACATCGCCCTCATGGAGGACCGCGCCACCCTGCGCATCTCCAGCCAGCTGCTCGCCAACTGGATCCACCACGGTATCGTCACCGCCGACGACGTCGTGACCGCCCTGCAGCGCATGGCACCGGTCGTCGACCGGCAGAACGCCGGCGACCCGACCTACCTGCCGATGGCCCCGGACTTCGACTCCAGCATCGCCTTCCAGGCAGCCAAGGAACTGATCCTCGAAGGCACCACGCAGCCCAGCGGCTACACCGAGCCGATCCTGCACCGGCGCCGCCTCGAGTTCAAGGCCGCCCACGGCCGCCGAGCCTGACCCCCAGCCACGGCCCCCGATCCACAGTGGATCGGGGGCCGTGGTGTCTCACAGCCGATCACTAGACTCCGGGAACGGCGGGGGCAGACACGACGACAGGCAGGAAACACGTGGGTCGACATCGCGGAACGGGTCGCGCCAGAGGCGTGAGCAAGGGCCCGATCATTGCCGTCGCCGTGGCACTCGTCCTCGTCCTCGCCGTCGTCGGCTGGTTCCGCCTGCGCGAACGCATCGACGAGCAGGCGACCGAAGCCGCGCAGACCTGCGTCGAGGGCGACGCGCTCCTCGACGTCGCCGCAGATCCCGCCGTCGCCCCCACACTGACCACCCTCGCCGCCCGCTGGGTCACCGACACCCGCCCCGTCGTCCGCGACCACTGCATCGACGTACGCGTCACCGCCGTCGCCACCGCCCCGGCCACCACCGCCCTCACCGCCGAGGACGCCCCACCGGCCGATCCCCGCTGGGACCCCGCCCTCGGCCCCCCGCCCGCCCTCTGGGTCCCTTTCAGCAGCGACGCCACCGCGCGCGCGGCACAGGCCCTCGACGGGCAGTCCCGCTCCCTCGCCACATCCCCCATCGTGCTGGCCGTCCCCGCCGAACTCGAGCGTGCCCTCGACGCCGCAGGCACCGGCTGGCGTCAACTGCCCTCCCTCCAGTCCGACGGCAGCGTCCTCGCCGGTCTGGGCCTCGACGGCTGGAACGGTCTCCGCCTCGCCCTGCCCACCGGTCCCGACACGGACGCCACCACACCCGCCCTCGAGGCCGTCGCCGCGGCGGTCACCGACGCCGGACCCGGCCCCCTGACCGTCGAACAAGCCGCTTCCCCAGCAGCCACCTCTGCGGTCGGTGCCCTCGCACTCGGCGCCGACACCCTCGGCGCCGGACCGACCACCGCCGCAGCCCTGGACACCCTCGCCGACGCACCCGGCGCGGACGGCACCGTGCACGCCGTACCGATCACCGAGCAACAGCTGCACACAGCGGTCACGTCCGGCGGAGCCCCCGGCCTCGCCGAGTTCGTACCCGCCGGCCCCACCCCCACCGCAGACTTCCCCGCCGCCGTGATCGACGCCCCATGGGTCGACGAGACACTCGCCCGCGCGGCCGCCGCACTGGCCGGCTACCTACGCGAACCCGACGCCGCCCGCGCCCTGGCCGACGCCGGGTTCCGGGTCGACGGTCAGCCCGCCCCCCGTAGCGACGCGGTTCCCTTCCCCCGCATTGCGCAGACCCTGAACCGCGCCGACCCGGCCGTCGCCGACATCCTCCTGGACCACCGGCGCGCACCGGTGGCGCCCCGCACCACCACGATCCTTCTCGACACCTCCACGTCCATGGACACCGTCGAGGGCGACGACACCCGTCTCGCTCACCTCGCCGCCGCCCTCGACCAGCACGTGGACCGGTCGCCGGACGCCTCGAGCCTCGCCCTGTGGATCTTCGCCGACAACCTCGACGGCACCACCCCGTACCGCTCCACGGTGGAGCGCGGCGCGCTCACCGCGGACCAGCGCACCGCTCTGACCACCGCCCTGAGCGGCACCAGCACCGCCGACGGCTCCGCCGTCTACCAGTCCTTGGCCGCCGCCTACGTCGACGCCGTCCGCAACTTCACACCCGGCCGGCCCAACTCCGTCCTCCTGATCACCGACAGCGCCAACGACGACGGCACCACACGCCAGCGCATCCTCGACCTCGTCACCGCCGCCGGCGACCCCGGCCGGCCCGTCCGGATCGACGTCGTGGCCCTCGGCGACGACACCGACCGCAATACTCTGCAGACCCTCGCCGACCGCACCGGCGGCGCACTCGTCTCCGTCGCCACGACCGACGGCCCCGAACTCTCCGCCGCCGTCCGAAAGTTGATGTCCTGACACCGTGATCCGACTACTCGTCGCGGGGACGTTCCTCGCCCTCATCACCTTCTGGCTCCACCGCCGTCTCGTCCGCGCCCCCGGCCTGCGCGGCCGCGCGGCGATCGCCGCGAACACCGCACTCGGTGTCCTCCTCGTCGTCGCACTGATCGGTGCGCAGAGCGGCACATCACTCGATCCGCGCTGGGCCCGCCCGTTCGGATTCCTCGGCTGGACGTGGCTCGGCGTCGTGCTGTACCTGGTTCTCGGGACGCTCCTGATCGGGATCGTCTGCCTCGCTGCACGCACGGTACGCCGGTTCCGGCGCGACGACGTCCCTCCGCCGGATCCTTCCAGGCGACGAGCTCTGCAGATCGCGACGGGTGCGCTGGCCGTCGGGGCGGTCGCCGCCGTCGGCTACGGGACCGTCGAGGCGGCTCGGCCCCGGATCGTGCACACCCGGATCCCCCTGCGCCGGCTCCCGACCGGATTCGAGGGACTGCGCGTCGCTCTCGTCACCGACCTGCACGTCGGCCCGTCCCGCGGCCGCGAGTTCACCCGTCGCACGGTGGATCTCGTCAACGCACAGCAGCCGGACCTGATCGTGCTGGGCGGAGACCTCACCGACGGCACCATCGCCCTCGTCGGGCCCGACCTGGCGCCCCTCGCCGACCTGCGGGCCCCACTCGGGGTCTACGGCGTCAGCGGCAACCACGAGTACTACGCCGACGACGCGATGTCCTGGCTGGATTTCTGGGAAACCCTCGGGGTACGCGCCCTCCGCAACGAACGGGTCACCCTCGAGCGCGGGGGTGATGCGATCGACCTCGCCGGCATCCACGACTATTCGGCGCCTGCCCCGAACGAAGCGGATCTGACCGCGGCACTGCAGGACCGCGATCCCGAACGCTTCGTTCTCCTGGCCGCCCACCAGCCCCGGCACGTGTTCGAGGCGCGCGACCACGGCGTGGACCTGCAGTTGTCCGGGCACACGCACGGCGGACAGATGTGGCCGCTCGGATACGTCGTGCCCCTGCAGCAACCGACGGTGACCGGTCTCGACCGGTTCGGAGACACGCTCGTCTACACCTCCCGCGGGACCGGCGCCTGGGGGCCGCCGGTACGCATTGCCACGCCTCCGGAAGTGGCGATTCTGCAACTGAACGCGTCTCTTGTCTGAGGATTTTTTGGGTGACCTGATGTGCTTTGGTGGGGACTAGTTCTGATATTCATTCGTTTCCGTATTGTGCGGAATATTGTCCACGGGTTTTCGGGGGGTGAGCTGCCGGAGCGGCTCACCCCCGAGGGCTCGGTCAGCTGCTGTAGGCCTCCAACGGCGGGCACGAACACACGAGGTTCCGATCCCCGTACACCCCGTCGATGCGCCGCACCGCAGGCCACACCTTCGCGCGCCCCTGCCCCAGCGGGTACACCGCGGTTTCGCGGCTGTAGGGGTGGGTCCATTCCCCCACCAGGCACTGGGCGGTGTGCGGCGCCCCGCGCAGCGGGTTGTCGTCCACCGGCCACTCCCCTGCCCCGACCCGGTCGATCTCGGCGCGGATGGCAATCATCGCGTCGATGAACGCGTCCAGCTCGGACAGGTCCTCGCTCTCGGTGGGCTCGACCATGAGGGTGCCCGCGACGGGGAAGCTCATGGTGGGCGCGTGGAAGCCGTAGTCCGCCAGACGCTTCGCGACGTCGTCGACGGTGACCCCCGTGTCCTTCGTCAGCGGCCGCAGATCGAGGATGCACTCGTGCGCCACCATGCCGTTCTCACCCGTGTACAGGACAGGAAAGTACTCGTCGAGCCGGCGCGCGATGTAGTTCGCCGACGCGATCGCGGTCAGCGAAGCCCGCCGCAGGCCCTGCGCCCCCATCAGCTTGATGTACGCCCACGTGATCGGGAGGATGGATGCAGATCCGAACGGCGCCGCCGACACCGGCCCGCCCCCACCGAGGCCCGGCTCCGCCGGGTGTCCGGGCAGGAACGGCACCAGGTGTGCGCGCACGCCGATCGGCCCCACCCCGGGACCACCGCCGCCGTGCGGGATGCAGAAGGTCTTGTGCAGGTTCAGATGGCTCACGTCGCCGCCGAACTTGCCGGGTCGTGCCAGACCGACGAGAGCGTTCAGGTTGGCGCCGTCGATGTACACCTGGCCACCGGCGTCGTGCACGGCGCCGCAGATGTCGGCGATCTCGTGCTCGTAGACACCGTGGGTCGACGGGTACGTGATCATGATCGCGGCGAGGCGTTCGGCGTGATCGGCGATCTTCGCGCGCAGATCGTCGAGGTCCACGTCACCGTTCGAACGGCACGCCACGACCTCCACCCGCATGCCGGCCATGACGGCGGAGGCGGCGTTGGTGCCGTGGGCGCTCGACGGGATCAGGCAGGTGTCGCGATGCTCGTCGCCCCGGCTCAGGTGGTAGTGGCGGATCGCCAGAAGCCCGGCGTACTCGCCCTGGCTACCGGCGTTCGGCTGCAGGCTCACCGCGTCGTACCCGGTCACCGCGGCAAGCCATCCTTCCAGGTCCGCGATGAGTCGGCGGATGCCCGCCGTCTGATCCGCCGGGGCGAACGGATGGAGCGCCGAGAACCCGGGCCAGGTGATCGCCTCCATCTCCGTGGCGGCATTGAGCTTCATCGTGCACGAACCCAGCGGGATCATGGTGCGGTCCAGGGCGAGGTCCATGTCGGACAGGCGGCGCAGGTACCGCATCATCGCGGTCTCGGTACGGTACCGGGTGAACGCCTCGTGCTGCAGGTACACGCTCGTGCGCGCGAGGTGCCGGGGAAGGGCGGGAGCGGCTTCCGCCGCGGTGTCCTCCGCCCCGAACGCGGCGAGAACTGCAGCCACATCGGCGTCGCGGGTCGCCTCGTCGCACGAGATCCCCACCTGGTCCCCGTCGACCCGCCGGACGTTGATGCCCGCCTCGAGCGCCGCCGCGACCACCGCGTCGGCGCGGCCGCGAACGCGGACCAGAACGGTGTCGAAGAAGTGGTCGTGCACCACCTCGAGGCCGGCGGCTCGCAGCGACGCCGCGAGCCGGGCGGCCTGGCCCGCCACGCGGGTCGCGATCCCGGCCAGACCCTCGGCGCCGTGGTACGACGCGTACATTGCGGCAAGGACCGCGAGGAGCACCTGCGCGGTGCAGATGTTGCTGGTCGCCTTCTCGCGGCGGATGTGCTGCTCACGCGTCTGCAGCGCCAGCCGGTACGCCGGCGCCCCGTCGGCGTCGACCGAGACGCCGACGAGCCGGCCCGGCAGGTTGCGGGCATGGGCGGCGTGCACCGCGAGGTAACCCGCATGCGGCCCGCCGAATCCCATGGGCACGCCGAAGCGTTGGGTGGTGCCGAAGCATACGTCCGCGCCCTGTTCGCCGGGCGGGGTGAGCAGGGTCAGGGCCAGCAGGTCCGCCCCCACCGCGACGAGGGCGCCACGCTCGTGTGCCGCCTCGACCAGGGGACTTGCGTCGAACACCCGGCCGGAGGCACCCGGGATCTGCAGGATCACCCCGAAGAATTCTCCCTCGGGCAGACCGTCGTCGACGAGATTCGCGGTGACGATCTCGATTCCCAGGGGTTCCGCCCGGGTCGCGAGGACCGCCGCGGTCTGAGCGAACAGGTCGGTGTCCACGACGACGCGCGTGCTCCGGCACTTGCGGTTCGCGCGGGCGAGCAGCGTCATCGCCTCCGCAGCGGCGGTCGCCTCGTCCAGCATCGACGAGTTGGCGACCTCCATGCCGGTCAGGTCCGAGACCATGGTCTGGAAATTGAGGAGGGCTTCGAGGCGCCCTTGGCTGATCTCTGGCTGGTACGGGGTGTATGCCGTGTACCAGGCGGGATTCTCGATGATGTTGCGGAGCAGAACCGGCGGAGTCAGCGTGCCGTAGTACCCCTGACCGATCATCGACGTCGCAACGGTGTTCCGCCCGGCGAGTTCCTGCAGGGCCTCGAGCACCTCGTGTTCCGACATCGGCGCGTCGAGCGACTCGAGCCCGTCCGCGACCCCGTCGGTCCGGGCGTCGAGAATGCCGGCCGGCACCGCCTTCGCGGCCAGTTCGTCGAGGGATTCGACGCCGACGACGTCGAGAATGCGGCGCAAGCCCGCCGCGTCGGGGCCGACGTGGCGGTCGGCGAAGGTGTACGTGGCAGCATCGGTCATCGCGACTCCCTGAGGTCGGAGGTCCGCATCCGGGCAAGGGTCGCACGGTGCGTGTCCTCCCCCTCTGTCGCGAGCTCGTCGAGCGAGCGCCTGAGAGATTCGGTACCGGAACGAACCGGCCCTTTCCCCGTGGGCGGGTGGGTGCTCCCACCGCTTTCCAGAGACGTCGGTGCCCGTACGGTCCTCGATGCCTGAGAGATTGACGGGGAGGTGCTGCTCCTTCGGCGCCCGGAACAGGTCCGGAACTCTCCCGCACGGCGGCGACGCACCCCCGATTCTAGGGCACCGGAACGCCTGGTAGCACCGAGGCCGCGGATGTTTCGTGTGACGAGCGTCTACCCGATCCGCCGATTGACGCGTTCGCGGCGGCGGGAGGCCAGCTCGTCCTCGGGTCGCTGTTCCACGTTGCCACCGTCCGCCCGCTCAGCCGGGAAGTCGGCGATGCTGCCGGTCAGCTCCCGCATGGCGCCGCTCACCGCGATGCCGAACACTCCCTGCCCGCCCTGCAGTAAATCGACCACCTCTTCCGGTGAGGTGCACTCGTACACGGTCGTGCCGTCGGAAAACAGGGTGATCTTCGCCAGGTCCCGCACCCCGCGTTCGCGGAGGTGGTCGACCGCCACCCTGATGTTCTGCAGCGAGATACCCGTGTCGAGCAGGCGCTTGACGATCTTCAGGACCAGGATGTCCTTGAACGAGTAGAGCCGTTGGCTGCCCGAGCCTGCCGCGCCCCGGATGGACGGAACGACCAGGTTGGTCCGCGCCCAGTAGTCGAGCTGACGGTAGGTGATGCCGGCGATCTGGCAGGCGATGGGCACGCGGTAGCCGACGAGCTCGTCGGGCACCGAATCGTCCGGGAACAGGCCCGGCTGCATTTCGTCGGCGTCGAGAGCTGCCCGTGACGGGGCATCGCGGTCGACGGCGTCGAAGCTGAGCTGCTGTCCCTGCGGCCGATCTCCCACTGTTGTGACTCCCTCTCGCGTGCACAGGCGTGCCCTGGAACGAACGACGGGCGGATCCCCACCCCCATCCGATCGTCGAGCGCTCGCTGACCCACCGAGTCGATCCGTAGCGATTCACTCAGCGTACGCCCCGTACGAAAAGTTGGGCAGCAACACGCCGACCGGACGACGATCTTCCGGTTCCGCATCTCACTCGCAGTGTGCGCTCCGGCCGTCGGCCGGAAGTCGCGACAGAACCTCGGCGACGTTCGACGATCAGCCGTCCGTCGCCTTGAAATCGTCGGGGGAGACGGATTCGAGAAATTCCTTGAACTTCTCGACCTCGTCCTCCCGCTCATCCGGCATGACGAGGCCCGCTTCCGCGAGCACCGGTTCCTCCACGAAGACCGGCGCGCCGATGCGCAAGGCTACAGCGACGGCATCGGAGGGGCGGGACGACACGCGCAGACCGCCGTCGAAGACGAGGTCGGCGTAGAACGTCCCCTCCTTGAGGTCCACGATCCGGACCTCTTCGAGGGTACGGCCGAAGGCATCGACCAGATTCTTGATCAGGTCGTGCGTCAACGGCCGGACCGGCTCGACGCCCTGCTGTTCCAGTGCGATCGCCGTGGCTTCCATCTGGCCGATCCAGATCGGCAGGTACCGATCTCCGTCGACTTCGCGCAGCAGCAGGACAGGCTGATTCTGCGGTTGCTCGATCCGGATCCCCACTACTCGCATCTCGCTCATCGAGCCGCCTCCCATCCCTGCTGTGCGACGGTGGCGAACCGTCCGCCGATATCCCCCTGAATTCTAGTGCCAAACGCGCCGCCGTCGAGGTCGACGCCCGCCGTTCACCGATCCAGAGCGCCCCGGACGGCGGCCTTGACGAGGCAGGTGTGCATCGTCAACGACAGCGCTGCCAGTTCCCGGACCATTTCCTCGGCCCGAGCACGCGCACCGACGTCCCGGCCCTTCGCGACCGGACCCGCGATCTGCGCCACCAGGCCCGCCTCCCGGTCGGCCGCGAGCTTGAAAGCACGCAGGTGCCGAACCTCGAGACCGAACTCGGACATGGCTTTGGCCGTGCGCGCCAGCAGTACCGCATCCTCGTCGAAGAAGCCGGCCGCGCCGGGCACGATGAGCCCGGCGCGGATCAGCTCCGTGAGGAAGGACGTCTCTATGCCCGCCTGCCCGCACAGGTCCTCCCGGCTGATCCGCACCTCCCGGTCCGCGCGCAGATCCTCCGGCGACACCTGACCCGGGGCCACGGCCAGGGTCCGGAGCCGCTTCGGGCGACCCTCCACCGAGCCCACCGTCGCGACACCGCGGTCGATCGCCTCGAGCTGTTCCTTGATCACCTTCAAGGGCAGGTACTGGTCCCGTTGCGCGGTCAGTACGTACCGCAGACGCTCACAGTCCGCGATCGAGAAACGACGATAACCCGACGGGGTGCGTTCCGGACTGATCAACCCCTCGGATTCGAGGAAGCGGATCTTCGAGATCGTCACGTCCGGAAACTCGGGCCGGAGCCGATCGAGCACGGAGCCGATCGACATACCCCCCGGTGACGGCTGGCGGGCAGCGGTCATCAGCTACCCGTGCCCTGCGAACCCCGCGGGCCGGTGAGGAACACCAGCCGGAACTTTCCGATCTGCACCTCGTCGCCGTTCGCGAGAACTGCCGAGTCCACCGGCTCGCGGTTGACGTAGGTCCCGTTCAGGCTTCCCACATCGACGACCTGGAACTCGCCCTCGTCCTGGCGGAACTCGGCGTGCCGACGGCTGACCGTCACGTCGTCGAGGAAGATGTCGCTGTCCGGGTGGCGCCCCGCCGACGTCGTCGGCTGATCGAGCAGGAAACGCGACCCGGCGTTCGGGCCACGCTTGACGACGAGCAGCGCCGATCCTGTGGGAAGCCCCTCGACCCCCGAAACCGGCGCTTCGGTCGTCCCCGCGCCCGTGCCGGTGGTATCGAGTTCGTTCAGGAAGTCGGCACGAAACACCGAAGTGGTTTCCGCAGGGGTTTCCTCGTAGCCCGCGTTGCCGTTCTCGCTCACCGTATCTCCTTATCCGTTCGGCCCTTCGGGATCGCTCCCCCGGGGCCGCAGTTTCGTTCAGCCACGATCACTTCCGGTACGGACCCGCGCCCCGACCCGGCACACGCCTACCGATGACCGTACCCTGCACAACGTCCTTCGTGCAGGCAGACGCGGCCCCGGCCGGATGCGGGGTCAGTTCTGCGTGATCGCGCGGTATCCGTCGGCGTCGAGCGTGTCCGCCAGAGCGGCGTCCAGCTCGTCCTTGCTGGCGACCTCGACGTCCACCAGCCAGCCGGCCTCGTACGGATCCCCGTTGACGAGTTCGGGATTGCCGTCCAGATCCGAGTTCACGCCAACGACTTTCGCCGTGAGCGGAGCGAACACGTCGGACACGCTCTTGGTCGATTCCACCTCGCCGAAGGACTCCCCCGCGGTGAGTTCCGCACCGGCCTCGGGCAGCTGCACGAAGACGACGTCGCCGAGCTGTGACTGGGCGTAGTCGGTGATGCCGAGGCGTGCGGTCACGTCGCCGGTTCGGCGAACCCACTCGTGCTCCGCCGTGTAACGCAGATCGGCGGGTGTTCGGAACTCACTCACGACAGGTCCTTTCGGGCAGCGACATTCGCGTGGAACGCCGGGTTCAGTTACCGGGCTGAGAGTATTGTCGCGGCTCGATCTCCCGCAAGGCGGGTACCTCGACCTGCGGCGACTGTTCGATCTGTACCGTCCCGCCGGCACGTGCCACCGTGTCGACCACACCACCGGGGATGTTCAGCGCCGCCGCCAGTGTGGGCGCGTCCCCGATCGCAGCGACGACGTAGGGCGCCGCGAGCGGCCGATCGTCGACGACCAGCGCACCGGCGGTTCCGCCCACCCAGGAGTCCACGCCGACACGCACGGCAGCGCCACCGGTTCCGGCGACCTGCACGGCTTCCGCTCCTGCGGCGCGCAGCTCCTGGATCGTGTCGAGAAGAACCTCCGGGCCCACTCCTCGCCGAGGGTCGGCGATGGTCAAGATCACGCCCGGACCGGTGGCCGGGGCGGTACCCACCTGGATCTGCAACGCCGACAGGCGCTGCTGCGCCTCCGCGAGCGCGGCCTCGGAGCCGTTGCGTTGCAGACTGGCCAGCGTCTGCTCCAGGGTGGTGATCTCCTGGCGCAGCTCCGCCTCACGCCGGTTGAGGTTGTCGAGTACCGCCAGCAGGTCGGCGGGCCGGGCGGAGTCGAGCGCATCACCCGAACCGGTGTTCCTGACCTGAGTGGCGATCCCCACCCCGAGCAGGACCATGAGCAGTGCCGCCAGAGCGGAGAAGACGATCCGCGATCGGCGCGCTGTACCGGTCTCGGCCGTCTCGTGCCGTTCGTGCTTGCCCTCGCCCATCCTGCTACGCCCCGAACAGCCTGCGGCGCAGAGCGGATGCGTTCCCGAAGATCCGGATACCGAGAACCACGACGATCGCCGTGGACAGCTGGGTGCCCACCCCGAGCTGGTCACCGAGCCAGACGATCAGTGCGGCGACCAGCACGTTGAAGACGAAGGAGACGACGAACACCTTGGCGTCGAAGATCTCGTCCAGATAGGCGCGCAGGCCGCCGAAGACCGCGTCGAGCGCCGCAACGACCGCGATGGGCAGGTAAGGCTGGACCACGTCGGGAACCTGGGGACTGACGATCACACCCACCACGATGCCCACACCGAGGGCCAGCACCGCGTACAGGGCGTATCCGCGTTTGGTCACCACCGTCTCACCGCTCTCCCGTTTCCTGTGCCGATGCGACGTCGCGCACCGTGGCGGCCGGCAGCGCCAGGTCTGCCGCATCCGCGATGGTGAAACCTACTCCGTAGAGCTGCTGCACCCCTGACATGCGCAGGTACGCGTCGCTGACCACGAACCCGGTCTGCAGCTCCGCAGGGGACCCGACGGCGGCGACTGTGTACGGGGAGAAGACCGGCCGGTTGTCCACGAGCATCGCTCCCCCGGCCTGCCGGACCGTGACACCCGGGCCGATCCGGACCCCGTTGATCGAGACGGCCTCGGCGCCACTGTGCCAGAGCGCGTTGACGACCGACTGCAGATCGCGGTCGAGGATCACCGAGGCGCTGCGGCCGCGGTCCTTCTCCGCCGAGTCCGTCAGGTCGGGCCGCGAAGCCGGATCGGCGAGAGTCACCGTGATCCCCGGTCCGTGCACAGGCGTCGACGCAGCGTCGTCCTCTGCGCGGGCGAGGCGGTCGAGCACCGCCGTCCCTTGCTCGTCGTCGGCGAGCACCGCGATACGGCGCTGTTCCACCTCGGTGGACAAGTCGTCGCGGGCCGCCGCGAGTACGTCGTTGCGGTCCTCGGTCGCGCGGACCGTGGCGAGGATTTCGTCGCGCGCCTGATCCGTCCCGGATTTGCGCTCGATGTTCTGGGCGTACGCTACCCCGAGGACGAGTCCGGCGAGCAGACCACCGAGGACCAGCCACACCCCGATCCCGATCCGGGTCGGGCGGGTGTGGCCGGCGGCGCGGTCGCGCGCCGCACCCGCGTACCCGGGATCGAGATGGTCCTCGAGCAGAGCTTTCAGCAGCGACGGGACGGGGTTGCGACGGATCTGCTCCCAGTTGCGGTTCATCCGGTGGCCGGCCCTCCCGACACGGGCACCGCTCGAGCCGTCTGCACCGCCTGCAGCAGATAGAGCGCGCCCGTCCACGTGTAGAGGGCAGTGCCCCAGAGGAGGGCGGCCCACCCGGCGGGTTCGAGGACGCCGGCAGCGGCGGGAAGCGCCTGCGCGGCCAGGAGGAGGGGCAACGCGAACATGAGCAGGAACGTGGCGCCCTTGCCCAGGTACAACACCTCCGGTGGCGGCAGACCACGGCGTCGATAGACGGCGAGGGTCGGGGCGAGCACCAGCTCCCGGCCGATCAGGAGCGCGGCGATCCACCACGGCACGATGCCACGGGCCACCAGCGCGAGGAGTGTCGTGACGATGTAGAGGCGGTCGACGAGCGGATCGAGCACCGCCCCGAGTCGCGACGCCTGGTCGAGCAGCCGTGCAAGCTTGCCGTCGGCCCAGTCGGTGATCCCGCTGAGCATCAGAACCGCGAGCGCCCACCCGTCGGCATGCAGGACGAGGACCAGGTAGAGGAAGATCGGGATTCCGGCCAGGCGGACGACACTCAGCACGTTGGGGACGGTGACGATGCGGTCGGATCGAGCCGGCGCACCGGTCGTCGTCGCGTCGTTCATCGTCGGTCCTGTCGTTCGTGGAGTAGGTCCCGACAGCCTTGCACACCCCTCGCCGCCGTTGCCCGTGCGACCGGTCACCTCCACGCGAACACGGGCTGTTCCAGGTCGTCGATACGGGTGCTTCGGCGATGGAGCACGACTTCGCGGAACTGGTACACCACCGCAGCGGTAGGTGCGTGGACGAGATGACCCCGGAACGGCCACTGGATCACCGGCTTGTCCGATTCCGGAATGGTGACGAACCGGGGTTCACTGTCGAGTTCGGACTCGGTGACGGCATAGAGTGCGGCGACCTCGTCCGGGTTGGGAACGAGATCGCCGATCGCCGCATCCACCCAGACGACGTAGGGCGAGATGACGTAGCCCGAGCGGGTGATGTAGTCGTCCAGGCGGCCGAGGATGCCGCCGGGATCGGCGCGCAGTCCGAGTTCCTCGTGCAGTTCGCGCAGCGCGGCCACGTCGGGGGTCTCCCCGTCGTCGAGGCGTCCGCCCGGCAGTGCGAACTGACCGGGATGAGATCGCAGGCGCGTCGGTCGGCGAGTGAGCGGCACGACCGGGTTCCCGTGGCCGTCGTCGAGTACGGCGACGACCACCGCGGCGTGACGCCGGCCGTCCAGGGGCAGAAAACGGGGCTCGAACGCGGCGAGTGCCGACCCGGCCTCGCACGGGTCCAGGGGGTTCCGGACAGTCATGGCACCGACATTAGGCGGTGGGAACTGCGATTCTGCGCATGGATTACCGAATCGCTCCGTCCGGCGCCCCCTGCCGGTGCATAGTTGTTCGACGAAACGAACAGATTCAGGGGCACACGAGGACGTGAGCATGCAGCGCACCATCCGATCGATGGCAGAGGTCCGGCGGGGAGTCGCAGAGCGAGTGGTGGGACGCGTCCGCGAGGCCGATCTTCTGCTCGCCGCGATCGGGGCAGGGCGCGACGTACTCCTCGAGGGGCCGCCGGGGACCAGCAAGTCCACTCTGCTCGGGGCCATCACCGCCGAGCTCGGCAGTCCGCTGATGTTCGTCGAGGGGAACGCCGATCTGACGCCGGCGCGCCTGGTCGGGTATCACGATCCGGCACGGGTGCTGTCCGAGGGCTACCACGAGGACAACTTCGTGCCCGGACCGCTGGTCGCGGCGATGCGCGACGGTGGCGTGCTCTACCTCGAGGAGTTCAACCGATCGCCCGAGGACACACTCAACAGCCTGCTGACCGCGATGGCGGAACGGCGGATCACAGTGCCGCGGGTGGGCACGGTGACAGCCGATCCGGCGTTCCGCGTGGTGGCCTCGATGAACCCGTTCGACAACATCGGTACCGTCCGGTTGTCGATGAGTGTGCACGACCGGTTCTGCCGGCTGTCGGTGAGTTATCAGGACACACGAGCCGAAAACGAGATCGTCGTCCGACGGACCGGATGCGGGTCGGCACGGCTCGTCGCCGATGCGGTAGCCCTCACCCGTGCGACGCGGGAGCACCCCGATCTGAGGGGTGGGTCCAGCGTCCGCGGCGCGATCGACCTGACCCTGGTCGCCATGCAGCTGTTCGATATGCGCGGGGTTGCGGACGATCTACCGGACTCGACCGACCCACCGCGGGATCTTCCGTCGGACTACACCGACGCTGTGCTCGACGCGCTGCTGGTGGCGCTGTCCGGACGGATCGCGGTCGACGAGGTCTCCGAAACCACTCCCGAAGCGGTGCTGCGGGAGATCTGGCAGGACCACTTCCTTCTCCGTCCTGCTGCCGCCGCCCCCGGTTGAAGGTCCGTCCCCGCCGAGAGCCCCGTGCACCATCGTGCTCAGCGCCACTCCACCGGCCGGGGAAAGCCGTTCCGGCGCAGGCCGAAGCAGCTGTCCCTCGACCCGGCCCTGTACGAGCACCGCGGTGGCGGCCAGGGTCTGGTGATGGTGGGTGGCCCGCATCGCGCCGGGCGTACCCCCGGATCGGGAGCCGGCGCGGGTCCCGGGCAGACCGACGAGCCGGCCGAGGTACTGCACCTGGCCGATCTCGATGCCTCCGGTCCGGTCGCGGACGCCGAGGTCCGACGCCGGGCACGCGAGATCGCTGCGCGGCTGTCCGTGCCGCGCCCACGACGTCGTCGTGCGCCGCGGAGGGGCCTCGGCAGGCTGCAGAGCCTGCCGTATCGGGACGGTGCCGAGGAACTCGACCTCGACCGCACTGTCGAGATTCTCGCCGAAGATCCGTTCGCGCGGTCCACGGATCTGGTGATGCGGGATCGGATCCGCGATCGCCGGAAGGTGGTGCTCGTCGTCGACATCTCCGGCTCGATGCGCGGCGAGCGCATCCGCACCGCCGCGGCCGCGGTCGGTGCCATGGCCGGCGAGTTCGGACACGACGATCTGGCCGTGGTGGCCTTCTGGTCCGAAGCCGCTGTCCTCAGTGCCCTCGGGGAGCCGGTCTCCCCCGCCGGGCTCGTGGACCTGCTGCTCCGGATCCCGAGCAAGGGCCTCACCAACGTCGGCTTCGCGCTCGAGGTGGCACGAGGTCAGCTCCGGGACGTACCTGCGGACGAGGGACGGGTGCTGCTCCTGTCGGATTGCGTGCACAACGCCGGGCCCGATCCGAGGACCGCGGCAGCCCGGCTCCCCCGGCTCGACGTGCTCGCCGACATCTCCGGCGAGCACGATCTGCTCACCGCTCGCGACCTTGCGCGGGCCGGGAGGGGACTCGCCCTGCCCATCCGTCGACACCGGGACGTCGCTGCAGCGATCTCGCGTGCATTCGGCGCCTGACGGGTGGGTCGGTGCTTGTTTGTGCTGGTGGTTGGGTGTTTTACGGAAAGTAGAGTTCGGTAATTTATTGATTTCCGTCAGCGTCGGATTTTCAACACGCCGAGTGGGAGATGTGGTGTTCCAGGAATCTCGAGTTTCCGTTTGATTCGAAGTCGGTTGCAGCGCCCGCGCCCCGCGCACTCCTCGACCAGGTGCGATCCGGGTTCTGTGGGAACGACGGAGAAGGTGCCCAGCCACATGCCTCGCCCGGTGGCCGGCCGTGTGACGTACTTCATCCCTCCCCCGTACCGGCATCCGTACGGGCCGGACGTCTCACCGGCAGCTACCACCGCCGGCAGAGGTCACAGGGCGCGCCACGATCCGCTGCCGCGGGGAACGGCCGAGAAGGACCCGCGATTTGTTTCCGGCCGGCGCCGCGTGCAAGGGCGTGGCCCCGCAGGGGTTCGACGCCGCGAAGACTCCACTCCCTCCGGACGGGGTCGTCGGTGACCGAGCGCGGACGCTCGTGGTGCGGAGGGCGCTGAGCGCGGACCCGGGTAACACCCTGCGCATCGGCGGCACGCACCCGCGGGTGCTGCCCTCCCCCGGCCTTCAGCTCTCGAGGCGCTTCTTCAGACCGGTGAGCGTACTGTCGACCAGGCCCTTGATCACGCGATTTCGCAAGAATCCGGGGAGCGGCAGATTGTGATGGATCGTCAGCTCGTACGTCACCGAGGTTCGGTCGGGACCGACCGCGACCAGCTGGTAGCGGCCCTCCTGTCCGGTCTGCAGGCGTCCCTGCAGCATCGTCCAGCTCATGCCGTCGTCACGGTGCTGGTAGGTGAGGGTGTAGCTGTCGGTGCCGACGGTGGCCGACGCCTTGAACCGGGCGGTGCGCGGAAGTCCGGACTCCTCCTCGACCTCGAGGACCTGGGCCTCGAGGATCTCGGGGATCCACTCGGTCTGGCTCTCGATGTCGCGGATGGTCGTGAGCACGGTGTCCAGGGGTGCGTCGACCTGGATCGTCTTGGTGGCGCTGTCAGTGGGCATGCTCACCGTCCCCGTAGTAACCGAGCCGCAGGAGCTCGGTGATCTCGCTGATCAGCGGCATCCGAGGGTTCGTGCGATTGCTCAGGTCCTGGAACGCGGTCATCGCCAGCTCCGGCAGCGCGGCCACGAACTCCTCCTCGGGGACGCCGATCTCCTTCAGGGTGCGCGGCACCTGCATGCGGCGGAGCAGATCTTCGACGCCCTGGAACAGCCGTCGGCGGCTCTCCTCCGGGTCGTGCCCGCCGAAGACGATCCGCCCGAGCTGGGCATACTTCTCCGGCGCGACGTAGGCGGAGTAGCCGGGGGCCGGCATGAATTTGGTCGGCAGGCTGGCGTTGTAGCGGAGGGTGTGCGGAAGGAAAACGCCGTTCACCCGCCCGTGGGCGATCCCGAACCGGGCGCCGACGGAATGCGCGAGCGCGTGGTTCGTGCCGACGAACGCGTTCGAGAAGGCGAGACCGGCAAGAGTCGCGGCATTGGACATGTCGGTGCGGGCGGCCAGATCATCCGGATCGTCGTACACCCGCGGCAGCGCCTCGAAGATCAAGCGCGCGGCCTGGACACAGAACGCATCGGTGTAGGGCGAGGCGAAGATGGAGGCCGCCGCTTCCAGCGCGTGGGTCAGGGCGTCGATTCCGGTGTCGACCGTCAATGTGCGTGGCATCGAGAGGGTGAGCATCGGGTCCACGATCGCCATGTCCGGAACCAGGGAATAGTCGACCAGGGTTTCCTTGCGGCCGGCGACGGTGAGTACGGCCGCGGGTGAGACCTCCGAACCGGTGCCGGCGGTGGTGGGGATCGCCACCAGCCGCAGCTTGTGCGGATCCTGCGGGTACTCCGCCATGCGCTTGCGCGGGTCGAGGAACGGCAGGCTCAGCTCGGCCAGGTCCTTCTCCGGATGTTCGTAGAACAGCCGGATGGCCTTCGCCGCGTCGATCACCGACCCACCACCGATGGCGACGAGCAGGTCCGGCGGGTTCCCCTCGAGCAGGGTGACTCCGCGGCGGATGGTGGCCTCGTCCGGTTCCGGCTCGACCTCGCTGAACACCTTGACGTGTTCGGCACGCAAGTGGGCGCGTAGGTCGTCGACCACTCCCCGCTGCTCACTGAGCGCGTCGGTGACGACCACGACGCTGGTGCAGGGGACGTCGCGGAGGTTCTCGAGTGCACCGGCGTTGAAGAAGGTGTTCGACGGTACCCGGAACCACTGCGGCGGAGTGCGCCGGTGCGCGACGGTCTTGATGTTGAGCAGTTGCTGGTAGTTGACGTTCTCGGTGGTGCTCGACCCGCCCCACGTGCCGCAACCCAGCGAGAACGTGGGCGTCAGATTGTTGTAGATCCCGCCGAGGGCCCCCACCGCAGTCGGAGCGTTGACGAGGATCCTGCCGGTGCGCACGGCCCGGCCGTACGCGTCGATCACGGACGGATCGGTGGCGTAGATGGCGGAAGTGTGGCCGAGACCGCCGTGTTCGGTGACGAGGACGGCGGCGTCGATGCCGTGCTGGACGTCGCGGGCCCGCACGAGGCCCAGGACCGGCATCAGCTTCTCCTGCACCAGG
The DNA here is from genome assembly GCF_047782815.1 of Rhodococcus indonesiensis. Lineage (NCBI taxonomy): Bacteria > Bacillati > Actinomycetota > Actinomycetes > Mycobacteriales > Nocardiaceae > Rhodococcus > Rhodococcus indonesiensis. The sequence continues at coordinate 2,859,210 of NZ_CP180630.1, forward strand.
GGGTGCGCCGCGAGCCGTTCGAGGTCGGACGGCAGCGGCGCGAGCAGCACCTTGACCGCGGGATCCACCGTGAAGCCCGCGCGGGCAGCGAGTTCGGGAGCCTGCTGGCCGAGCGCGGCGAGGTTGACCTTGTCGCCGCAACCGAACGCGAAATCGGCGATCGCCTCCGCCTGTTCGTCCGTGAGCAGGTGCGCCCCCATCCGTTCGAACTCCGCGACGGTGGCGTCGTAGATCTCGTCGTCGATGATGCAGGTCTGTTCGGCGGGGCAGATCACGGAGGCGTCGAAGGTCTTCGAGATCAGGATGTCGACGACGGCGCCCCTGATGTCGGCCGTGCGGTGCAGGTAGATGGGAGCGTTGCCCGGACCCACACCGAGGGCCGGCTTGCCGGCGGCGTTGGCCAAGGCGACGATCTTCTGGCCGCCGGTGACCCAGATGAAGTCGACCTTCGGGTGTTTGAACAGGTAATGGGTGACCTCGTGAGCGGCGTCGGGGATGACCTGGAGCGCGCCCGGGGGCATGCCGGCGGCCTCCGCCGCCGCGCGCAAGATCTCCACCGTGCGCTCGCACGAGCGCACGGCGAAAGGCGACGGGCGGAAGATGACGGCGTTCCGGGTCTTCGCCGCGACGATCGCCTTGTACAGCACGGTGGACGTGGGGTTGGTGACCGGGGTGATGGCCAGGACGACGCCGATGGGTTCGGCGACGCGGACGATGCTGTGTTCGACGTTCTCCTCGATCACTCCCACGGACTTCTTGTCCTTGAGGTAGTCGTAGAGGAATTCGGTGGCCACGTAGTTCTTGACGACCTTGTCCTCGAAGACACCGAATCCGGTTTCCTCGATCGCGACCGCTGCGAGTTCCGCGGCCGCCCGGATGCCGGCCCGCACCATCGCTTCGACGATCGCATCGACCTGTTGCTGGTCGAGGGTGCGGAACTGGGCCGCTGCCGCGGTCGCCGTGTCGACCACCGCGTCGACCTGCTCGTGCCGGACCGGACCGGCATCGACGGCGGGAATGGTCTGCGCTGTGGCCACGTCGCCGGAGCTGTCGACGGCCTGGGATCCGGTGCCGTTCCGGGTTTCGGTCATGTTGTCTCCTCGGACTGGAGATGCCCGTCGCGCCTCGGTGTGGCCGCGGCTTCTGTTCGCGACAGTACTCGCGGCACGGGGGGTTGACTGCGGTCTTTGGACCCTGACCGTGGGCCTTTCGCGGACCTGTCCCGCCGCTGGGAAACGAACGATCCCGGGGCCGGAACGGCGCGGTGTATCGGCCCGGGTGTACAGACGCGAACGAGGCGGCCCCGGAAATCCGGGACCGCCTCGTTCGTCGGTCGGGCTGACAGGATTTGAACCTGCGACCACTTGACCCCCAGGTCGGGGGCTTGAGGACCTGAGCGTGAACCGACTGTCTGTAGTCGTCTGTCCTCGTCTGTCGCTGTCGCTGGTTCAGGCGTGAAATCGAGTGGTCGAACGTGACGTTGGTCCCCGCCGGGTCCCCGGTGGCGTAGCGCGTCGGCCGCTGGCTCCGCCTCCCCGTCGCTATGCGGTTTCGTCTTCGCCGAGGAGCCGTCCAAGTAGCGCGGCCAGGTCCCTGACGCGCGTCGTTGCGACCTCCCAGACGAGCTCGTTGTCAATGACGGCGTACCCGTGGATGAGCACGTTCCGGAAAGCGACGATCCGTGGCAGGTCCGGGATCAGGGTGGCGGTGTCCGGGTCGAGACGGCTGAGCCTGTTGAGCGCCTCGCCGATGATCTCGAACTGTCGCTCAACTGCTGATCGGAGCATCGCGTCGCTCTCGTACTCGTGCCATGTCCGGTCCGCGACGAACTGGGCGACCAGCCGAGCGGCCTTACGGGCGTCCCATAGCAGCCCCGGCGCCTCAGGCCGCATAGACCTCGTGCCCGTTCTCCTCGACCGACGCAGCGAAATAGGGATTCTCCAGGGCAACGGGAGAGACAAGATCGACCGGGTGGCCGAGCAGGGCTTCCAGCGACTCCTTGAGACCGAAGTAGGCGTCGAAGCGGTTCACGACGTCGTCGCGGAACTCGACGAGGAAGTCGACATCACTGGTCGACTCGTTGAAACGTTCGGTGACGGCCGAGCCGAAGACGACCAGCCGCTTTACGCCGTACCGCTCGCAGGTCTCGGCGATCGCCGCGCGATCAAACACGAGAGGCCCAGCCATGACGCTCTCCTCCCCCTCCCGGAGTCGACTTGCACCAGTCTGGCACGTCATGCCATCGGCACCCGACAATTCTGCCCGCGGGACAGGGGGCTGACGCTCTCGAGGGGCACGCCAAATCGTTCCGGAGCGACCTCGACGGCCGCCGAAGCTGCGTGAGACAGAACGGCTGGCCGCCGAGGTTGATCCGTGTCCCGGGGGCGGGAGTCACTTGGTACCACTCCCCTCGCGTCGGGACGGCCCGAGGACGGCGCGGCAGCGCCGCCCGCAGGGCCGTTGCGCCGCGCAGCGGCGCCCTGATCTTCGAATAATCCAATTCGGCAACGTATGGCTTTGTGGCGGTGTCGTGCCGGGTGATGTGCGACATGCGCAGCCGAGAAGATGGCCGGCGTCTACCTCTCTGCGGCAGATCCGCGCGAGTGGCACCGGGTTACATGAGGTTGACCAACCTCCGTGGAGGACTTGGGAAGGAGTGTGCTCGTCACCGGCGCCGCGCGTGGCTTCGGTCGGGCTGCGTCGAGGTCTTCTCGGCGGCCGGCTGGAACGTCATCGCCGCGGCACGTGCCCTTCCTTCAAACGCTGCAGCGGATCCGAGAGTCGCCTGGGTCCGCTGGGATGTCACTGACGACGACACCGAATCTCTGGTCGACGTGGTCGCCGGCCGCCCCTTGGATCTCCTGGTCGACAACGCGGGCTGTGGCACGCCTGGGACCGCGAGACGCTCAGTTCAGTTGTTTCACGAAGCGGCGTTCAAGCCGCGACGACGGCGCGTCACGCTTGGACTGCTTCGTGCGAACCCATCCGGATCACTCGTAGACAGCGACGGCTCGCTGGTTGTCGTCGATCACCCATAGTCCAGCGCGTCGAAGCCAAGCGCCCAGGCGTCGGCGTCCACCTCGGTCAGGAGCCCGCTCGCCACTCCCGCCCCAAGCGTCGGGATCAACTGCCAGGTAGTAGAGCTCAATCGCTGATGCGTTCGGGGCGAACAGCGCAAAGCCGGCGGGGACGCCGTCTCGCCGAGCAAGCAGCAACCGTGCTCCGTCCAAAGCCAGCTGGCGCTGAACACCCACGAGCGCCTCTTCGACCGAGGCTTCCTTCGGCTCACCGTCTCGACGAGCCTTTGCGCGCGCCCAGATCGCTGCAGACGACCTCGCCGCCTCCCGCTCGTTGCCGCGAGTATCTCGCTCAAACGCAACTGCCTTCACCGGAACCGCCTCTCGAGGATCGGTTCGCCGCCCAGATGCGGACCGAGGGGCGCGCTCGTCGCAAAAATGGCGGAGGTTCACCTGTGCGCGGCATGTCCGTATGTTTGCGCAAAACCAGTGTTCGGACTTGTGGCGACGGCGGGGGTCAGGAGGAGGGCGGACCTGCTCAGCGAGATAGACGCGTTCACCCGAAACCCACGTTTCCGCAACGCGGAGACTCGATGGGTCAGAGAGCGAGCCGTCGAGGACGACGAAGTCCGCACGTAGCCCACTCCGCAGTCGCCCACGTTCGTCGGCCTGGTCTCCGGCGTCGGCGCCGCCCGCCGTGTACATCTCCAGCCAGCGTTCAAACGGAAGCGATTGTTCAGATCCCAACTCGAGACCCGTTGTCGTCCGACGGGTCACGCCGAACGATGACTCCAGCAGCGGAGAAGACACCGAGCAGGGCGAGTCCGAAGATGCAGCCATGAGCACGCCGGCAGTGTCCAGGTCCCGGAACGGCAGCCACGTTTCCTCGTCGAAGTCCAATCGCGCGGCCATCGGTCCGACCAGGTCGATGAACGCAGGCTGCACGACCGCCGCGGCCCCGATTCGCTTCAGTTCCCGCACCTCGTTCGGACCCGCTAGGGTCGCATGCTCGATTCGTAGAGGCGGGGTCGAGGCCGTAGCTGCGTCCTGCCACGCCGAGATTGTGTTCCGCAGCCCCAGGTTTCCCATCGCATGCACTGCAACACTGAATCCGCGCTCGAACGCACGGTGCATTGTGTCGCGCATCTGCAGATTGAGGATCCCCGCCTCGATTCGTCGGCCGCGGATGCACGCGTCGATCGCGAAGTCTGGCGCACCGTCAGCGAAGAGTTTGATCGGACCGGTGCGGTATCGGTTGTTGCCTTCGCCGGTGGGGCCGAGCGTCCAGGCCGCATCGTCCATGCCCGTGAGGATCTCCTCGGCATGCGGGAATCCGAGCACGGAGATCGGCAGGCGACCGGACGACGCGAGGGCGGCGTAGACGGCTGCCGCCGAGGCCGAGACGGTGGTGTCGTGAACGGCCGTGATGCCGAGCCGCAGTAGCTCGCGACAGCGGGCGGCGATGAGGTCCCCCCAGCGGTCGGGGTTCCCGAACGAACGGATGGTCGCGGCATGGGCGAGTCCCCAGGCGGTCTCTCGCAGGAATCCGTTTGGAGCACCACGAGCGTCGCGGCCGTACTTGCCCCCCGGAGGGTCCTCGACGGTCGGCGAGAGGCCAAGAGCGTCCATCCCCGCCGAGGAGAGCAGACCGCGATGAAACGTGACACAAGCAACGAGAATCGGACGATCCGTGCCAACCGCGTCCAGATCGTCTCGGGTGAGTCGCACCGGCGCAGTCGAGTCCCACTGACAGCCCCGAAGCCAACCCGTACCCGGTAGCTCGGCGGCGCGGCGCAACCTATCGACGATCGCCTCTGCATCGGTGGCGCCACTCAGATCCACCCAGATCGGATGCAATGCCTCCACTGACAGGTGATGGTGTGCATCCACGAACCCGGGCATAACGAGGCGACCCGCCAGGTCCACCACATCGCTGTTCGGGTAGCCAGCGGCGATCTCGGATGGACCCACCTCGAGTATGAGCCCGTCCTTGACGGCGACCGTCTGCGCTGTAGGCAGCCGAGAGTCCATGGTGCGTATATCGGCATTGGCGATCAGCAAGGGCGCTGTCACAAATCACATGGTAGAGCCAGCCCGGCGCTGTATGCACCGGGGCAGAAGCGCGAATCGGGCTGTCTCCGTCCGTGGGCGCTCGGGGAGGTCGGCTCCCGGCCGCGCGCTCATCGGCACGAGAGTGAAACGGCTTGGCGCTCGCAAGGCGAAGGGCCAGTGGCTGGTCCCGCATGTTGGGATACTGCTATGTTCCGGCGATTTCGACTGCAACGGGAACAGGCCCCAGCAGCAGGTAACGACAACTGACAAGAAGACGCCGGAACTCCGCAGACCGCACCAGACGGATACAGACAACGCGCGCTTGATTTCTGACCCCATTCTCGGTCCTTGGGACACCGCGCTGATCTGGATGGCGGACGCGGGCGTCGAGCTGCACATCCTCCAGCGCGTCGCCGGCCACCAGGACCCAGCCGTCACCAGCCGCTACCTGCACCCCGACGTGCACGCGATGCTGGACGCCGGAGCTGCGTTCTCGGCCTGGTGGTCCCCTTCTGGTCCCCAGCGTCCCAACCTTGCAGTCGTTCGACGGAGCCGCGGTGGGGACGAAAAAGGGGCCTGACCTGCATGAACAGGTCAGGCCCCAGAAAGTCGGGCTGACAGGATTTGAACCTGCGACCACTTGACCCCCAGTCAAGTGCGCTACCAAGCTGCGCCACAGCCCGTCCGCGCTCTCGTCGAGCGCTCGTTGAGATTACAACAGAGACGGACCGATTCACCAATCGCCTGGTCACGGCACTTTCGGACGCTATTTGCTCCGGCGGTCCCGCTTCTCGCGCACGCGCACGGAGATCCGCACCGGGCTGCCCTCGAAGCCGAACTCCTCGCGCAGTCGCCGTTCGAGGAAGCGGCGGTAGCCGGCTTCGAGGAAGCCGGTGGTGAACAGCACGAAGGTCGGCGGTCGGGTGCCGGCCTGGGTGGCGAACAGTACCCGGGGCAGGCGGCCGCCGCGCATGGGCGGCGGAGTCGCGGCGATGACCTCCTTGAGCCAGGTGTTGAGACGGCCGGTGGAGATGCGCTTGTCCCACGACTCGAGGGCCGTCTCCATGGCCGGCACGAGCTTCTGCACGGCCCGGCCGGTCTTGGCGGAGATGTTCACGCGCGCCGCCCACGGCACGCGCAGCAGGTCGCGTTCGATTTCCCGGCCCAGCTCGTAGCGTCGGTCCTCGTCCACGAGGTCCCACTTGTTGAAGGCGATGACGAGGGCGCGGCCGGCGTCGGCGACCATCGAGATCACCCGCTGGTCCTGCTCGGTGATCGGTTCGGAAGCGTCGATCAGCAGCACCGCGACCTCGGCGGCCTCGATGGCGCCGCGGGTGCGCAACGAGGCGTAGAACTCGGCGCCGGAGGCGGTGTTGACGCGTTTGCGCAGACCGGCGGTGTCCACGAACCGCCAGGTCTTGCCGCCGAGTTCGACGAGGGAGTCCACGGGGTCGACCGTCGTGCCGGCGACGTTGTGGACCACGGATCGTTCGTCGCCGGCCAGCTTGTTGAGCAGGCTGGACTTGCCGACGTTCGGTTTGCCGACCAGTGCGACACGACGCGGCCCCTGTCCCCCAGTGCCTTCCCGCGGAGTCTGGGGCAGCACCGCGAGCAGTTCGTCGAGCAGATCACCGGTCCCGCGACCGTGGGTGGCCGACACCGAATACGGCTGTCCCAGGCCCAGCGACCACAGTGCCGCCGCCTCGGACTCGACGCGATCGTCGTCGACCTTGTTCGCGACGAGCAGCACCGGCGTCTTGGACCGGCGCAGCACCTTGGCCACCGCCTCGTCGACGGCGGTGGCCCCGACGGTGGCGTCGACGACGATCAGGATCGCGTCGGCCGTGCGCATCGCGATCTCTGCCTGCCGCGCGACGGACTGTTGCAGGCCCTTGGCGTCGGGTTCCCAACCGCCGGTGTCCTGCACCATGAATCGGCGACCGTTCCAGGTGGCCTCGTACGAGACGCGGTCGCGGGTCACGCCCGGCACGTCCTCGACGACTGCTTCGCGACGACCGATGATGCGGTTGACCAGGGTGGACTTGCCGACGTTGGGACGTCCGACCACGGCGACGGTCGGCACGGGCACGAACTCTTCGAGCTCGGCAGCCCCGGCGAGCTCGAGATCCCAGTCCGATTCCTCCGACCAGGTGCCGTCACCGGCGAATTCCGTCACGTCCTCGCTCACAGGGTCGCTCCCGTCTGCTCGGCGACCACGGCGGCGAGCGCGGCGATCACTTCGTCGATGTCCATCTCGCTCGTGTCGACGACGATCGCGTCGTCCGCCGCGCGCAGCGGGGACACCGCGCGGGTGGAATCGAGGTGGTCGCGGTGCTGCACCGCGGCGAGCACCGCCTCGTAGTTGTCGCCGCGGCCTTCGGCGATGTTCTGCTGGTTGCGCCGCTGCGCCCGGGCCTCGGCGGAGGCGGTGAGGTAGATCTTCACGTCCGCGTCGGGAAAGACGGCGGTGCCGATGTCGCGGCCTTCGACGACGATGTGTCCCGCGTCACGGCCGATGCGCTGCTGCGCTGCGACGAGGGTCCGGCGGACGGCGGGAACGGCGGACACGGCCGAGACGGCGCCGGTGACCTCCGCACCGCGGATGATCTCGCGGACGTCCTCCCCGGCGAGCCGGATGTCCTCGGTCTCCGGGTCGGTGCCGATCGACCAGGGCAGGGACTCGGTGGCGGCGGCGATGGCGGCCGGGTCGGTCAGGTCCGCGCCTGCACGCAGCACGTGCAGGGTCGCGACGCGGTACATGGCGCCGGTGTCCAGGTATGCCGCGCGGAGGAGCCGTGCGAGTCGCTTGGAGACGGTGGACTTTCCGGTGCCCGAGGGACCGTCCATGGCGACGACGAGGGAGCTCACAGGCCCACCGCCTGGTAGAGGCCGCCGACTTCCTTGCGGCCGAGCACCCGGAGGGTGCCGGGTCGCTGGTCGCCGAGCGCGACGGGTCCGATGTCGGTGCGCACGAGACGGATCACGGGGTGGCCGACGGCGTCGAGCAGGCGCCGCACGATGTGCTTGCGGCCTTCGTGCAGTTCGAGGCGGACCAGCGATTGGCCCTCGTTGACCTGCAGGAGCGCGAAGGAGTCGACCTTGGCGGGGCCGTCGTCGAGTTCGACGCCGGCGCGTAGCTGCTTGCCGATCCCGCGCGGGAGGACACCCTTGACGGTGGCGAGGTAGGTCTTGGTCACCTCGTAGGACGGGTGCATGAGCCGGTGGGCGAGTTCACCGTCGTTGGTGAGCAGCAACAGTCCTTCGGTGTCGGCGTCGAGCCGGCCGACGTGGAAGAGGCGCTGGCCGGCGGCGACGCGTTCGGAGACGATGTCGCCGACGCAGGGGCGGCCGAGGTCGTCGGACATGGTGGACTGCCAGCCGCGGGGCTTGTTGAGCACGAGGTGGACGAGGTCCTTGTCGACGACGACGCGGATGCCGTCGACGCGGATCACGGCGTTCTCCGGGTCCACGCGCAGGCCCTGCTCGGTGACGATGGAGCCGTCGACCTCGACGCGACCGGCGGCGATGAGTTCCTCGGCGGCCCGGCGGGACGCGACTCCGGCCTGGGCGAGGACCTTCTGCAGGCGGACGCCTTCGCCGGCGGGCAGTTGCGGGCGTTCTGCGGCGTGCTGGTGCCGGGCGGGTTTGGCGTTGCTGATCTTGGGCAGGGTCGCCGGGCGCTGGGCCTGGGGTTTGGGGGCGGCGGGACGGCCGCGCTTGTTGAGCGGGGTGTCGCCCTTGCGGTGTGCCTTCTTGGGTGTGGCCGCGCGGGCGGTGGGTTCGCCCCGTCGTTCGCGGGGTGGGTTCCCTGCGCGGGAGGTGGTTTTTCTGCGGTCCGGTGTGCCATCACGGCGAGCGGGCTTGTGCACTTTTTTCCTGTCTCAATCGGGATCGAACGGCGCGGGCGAGGTGGACTCGGTGCGCGGGTTCCTTCCCATTCTCGCAAATCGTGGGTCGGCCTCGAGACTTTCGCTGATGTCGTCGATCACATCGACGTCCGGAAGCAGCGGCGCGAGGGGTGGAAGATCCTGCAGAGAGGCCAGCCCGAGGCGTTCGAGGAACAGTTCGGTGGTGACGTAGCGGGTGCCGCCGGTCTCGGGGTCGGTACCGTCCTCGGCGATCAGGTCGCGGGCGAGGAGGGTGCGCATGACGCCGTCGACGTTGACGCCGCGGACCGCGCTGACGCGGGCGCGGGTGACGGGCTGGCGGTAGGCGACGACGGCGAGGGTCTCGAGGGCGGCGCGGGTGAGTTTGGTGCGGGCGCCGCCCTGCAGGAGGCGTTCGACGTAGGGGGCGTAGTCGCGGCGGGTGTAGAAGCGCCAGCCGTCGCCGGCGTAGCGCAGATCGATGCCGGAGCCGCGCGCGTCGAGGTCGGCGGCCATGCGGTGCAGGGTGGTCTCGACGCGGGTGGCGGTGACGCCGATGGCGTCGGCGAGCTGGGCGTTGGGGGCGGGGGTGTCGACGACGAGCAGCAGTGCTTCGAGGGCGGCGACGAGTTCGTCGTCGCTCATCTCCAGCAGTTCCGCGTCGAGTCCGTGCGTATCGGGGTCCGGTGTGTCGCTGCTCACCCGTAATCCTCCTCGAATGTGGTGACGGCGTCGTCGTTTTCGCCGGTCCAGGCCACGTGCAGCGGCCCGAGCGGTTCGGGTTGGTCGAAGGTGACGGCTCGTTCGCGGTAGAGCTCGAGCAGGGCGAGGAACCGGGCGACGACCTGCAGGCCGTTGTCGCATTCGGCGACGAGGTGGCCGAAGGTGGCCCAGGTGCCGGCGCCGTGGGCGCGCAGGAGGGTGAGCAGGCGGGCGGCCTGTTCCGGGACGGAGACGCGGGGGGTGTGGAGGTGGTCGAGGCCGACGCGGGGGGGCGGTTTGGGCTGGAAGGCGGCGGCGGCGATCTCGGCGAATCGGGTCGCGTCGACGCCGAGGACGACCTCGGGTAGGAGGTTCTCGTACTGCGGTTCGAGGGAGACCGCGCGGGGGTAGCGGCGCAGGGCGGCGGCCTCGAACTCGGCGAACCGGTCGGCGATCTGTTTGAAGGCGCGGTACTGCAGCAGGCGGGCGAAGAGCAGGTCGCGGGCCTCGAGCAGGGCGAGGTCCTCGGGGTCGTCGACGTCGCCGGACGGCAGGAGGCGGGCGGCCTTGAGGTCGAGCAGGGTGGCGGCGACGACGAGGAATTCGGTGGTCTGGTCGAGTCCCATCCGAGGGCCGAGGGCACGGGTGTAGGCGATGAATTCGTCCGTGACCTCGTGCAGGGCGACTTCGGTGACGTCGAGGCGGTGCTGAGAGATCAGGGTGAGCAGCAGGTCGAAGGGACCTTCGAAGTTGCGCAGTCGTACTTGGAATCCCGCGGGGGGTGCGGCGGGCTGGGCCGGATCCGGAACGGTCGGGCCTGGGTGGTCCACGGTCACGGGTTATCGGCCGGAGCGGTGGATCACTTCGCGGGCCAGGGCCCGGTAGGACTCGGCGCCGGCGGATTTCGGCGCCCAGGTGGTGATGGGTTCGCCGGCGACGCTGGTTTCGGGGAATCGCACGGTGCGGGCGATGACGCTGTCGTAGACGAGGTCGCCGAAGACCTCGACGACGCGGGACATCACCTCGCGGGCGTGCAGGGTGCGGGAGTCGAACATGGTCACGAGGATCCCGGCGAGGTTGAGCTTGGGGTTGAGCCGGTCGCGCACCTTGTCGACGGTGTCGTTGAGCAGGGCCAGTCCGCGCAGGCTGAAGTATTCGCATTCCATCGGGATGATGACCGCGTCGGCGCAGGCGAGCGCGTTGACGGTGAGCAGGCCGAGGGACGGCTGGCAGTCGACGAGGATGTAGTCGTAGCGGTCGAGGACGGGGTACAGGGCCCGGCCGAGGGCTTGTTCGCGGCCGACCTCGGAGACGAGCTGGATTTCGGCGGCGGACAGGTCGATGTTGCTGGGTAGCAGGTCCAGTCCTTCGACCCGGGTGTGCAGGAGCACGTCGTCGACGGAGATGCCGCGTTCGACGAGGAGGTTGTGCACGGTCAGGTCGAGGTCGTGGTGGGCGACGCCGAGCCCGGCGGACAGGGCACCTTGGGGGTCGAGGTCGACGAGCAGGACGCGGCGGCCGTATTCGGCGAGGGAGGCGCCGAGGTTGATGGTGGAGGTGGTCTTGCCGACCCCGCCCTTCTGGTTGCACATCGCGATGATCTTCGCGGGCCCGTGGCTGGGCAGCGGCTGCGGTTCCGGGACGTACCGGCGGGGTCGTCCGGTGGGGCCGAGTTCGGCCTCGGGTTCCGCGGTGTGGGCCGGATCCGGATCGGTGTGGGCCGTGTCGGCGTCGGCCCGGCCGTGGAGCAGGGCGTGCTGCGCGGCAGGCGCTGTGTTCGCGGCGGGCGCTGTGTCCGCTGCGGGCGGTTGTGGTGTCGCCACTGTCCCCTGCTCCCCCTGTCCTGCTCGCTCGGTTGTCGGGTCAACGCTACCGCTTCGGATGGTGCGATGGCGCCGTGGACACGCCCTGCCGTGGCGGCCGCTACCGGGCGCGGGGGTGGGCCCCGGCCCATACCTCGCGCAGCGCACCGGCTGTGACCTGCGTGTAGATCTGGGTGGTGGTCACCGAGGCGTGGCCGAGGAGTTCCTGGACCACGCGCACGTCGGCGCCGCCGTCGAGGAGGTGGGTGGCGAAGGAGTGGCGCAGGGTGTGCGGGGAGACGGCGGCAGTGATTCCCGCCCGGCCGGCGGCGGTCTGCAGTACCTGCCAGGCGCTCTGCCGGGACAGTCGGCCACCTCGGGCGTTGAGGAACAGGGCCGGGGTGTGTCCGGTGGCCAGGGCGGGGCGGCCGCGGACCAGGTAGGCGTCGACGGCGGCCAGGGCGGGACGGCCGACGGGTACGACGCGTTGCTTGCCGCCCTTGCCGCGCAGCAGCACCGACCGGTGGGTGGTGTCGAGGTCGTCGACGTCGAGGCCGACGGCCTCGGAGATGCGCGCACCGGTGGAGTACAGCAGTTCCAGCAGCGCCCGGTCGCGCAGGTCTCGTGGACCGTCGGCGCTGGTGCCTGCGGCGTCGAGGATGGCCGATACGTCGGCGACCGGCAGGGCCTTCGGCAGACGCCGGCCCGCGGCGGGGGGTTTGACGGCGCGGGCGACGTCGACGGGGGTGCGCCCTTCGGTGGTGGCGAAGCGGTGCAAACCGCGCACGGCGACGAGGGCTCGGGCGGCGGAGCTCGCGGCGAGGGCGGGCCTGCCGCGTTCGAGGTCGCCGCGGCGCAGCGCGGTCACGAAGTCGCCGACGTGTTCCTCACGCACCTCGGCGAGATCGTCGATGCCGAGGTTGGTGAGGTGCTCGAGGTATCGGGTCAGGTCCCGACGGTAGGACGCGAGGGTGTTGGGGGCGGCCCCGCGTTCGACGGTGAGGTGGTCGAGGTAGGCATCGAGCTGCCGGGCCAGCACGGCGTCAGTTCCCCAGGCTCTTGGTGCGCAGCAGGGCGCGGGGCCGGTCGGGCCACTCCGCGTCGGCCGGGCGCAGGGCTCCCCCGTCGCGGCGGGTGGCGGCGAGAGCGAGGATTCCGGCGACCGCGGTGGCGTTGACGATCTGTCCGCCGAGCACCATGGCGACGGCCTCGTCGACGGGGACGCGGCGGATCTCGAGGTCCGCCTCCTCGTGTTCGGGGTCGGGCCGGTCGGCCGTGGACAGGTCCCGGGCCGCGTATACGCGCACGGCCTCGTCGGTGAATCCCGGGGAGAGGGCGAGGTCGACGAGCAGGTCCCAGCGGGCGGCGGCCAGGCCGGTCTCTTCGGTGAGTTCCCGGCGGGCCGCGTCGAGCGGGTCCTCGCCGGGCGCGTCGAGCAGCCCGGCGGGCAGCTCCCAGAGGCGGTGGCCGAGCGGGTGGCGGTACTGGTGGATGAGGATCAGCCGATCCTGTGCGTCGACCGCGGCGATCGCGACGGCGCCGTGGTGTTCGACCACCTCCCGCTCGGCCTCGTGCCCGTCGGGCATGGCGACCCGGTCCACACGCAGCGACACGATGGCGCCGGTGTGGATCCGGCGCGTGGACAGCGTCCGGAACTCGTGTCGCTGCGTCACGGTCGGCTACTTCCCGCCGGCGGTGGCGTTCTCGGACACGGTGGCGTCCTCGGACACGGTCGCCACCGCGTCGCCGCCGTCGACCCGGGCGTGGTCGGCGTCGTCGCCGTGCACGTCCACGGGCAGCCGCTCGGCGGCCTTGTACCGGATCGCGGCCGCGACGAATGCGGAGAACAGCGGGTGCGGCCGGGTGGGTCGGCTCTTGAGTTCGGGATGTGCCTGGGTGGCCACGAAGAACGGGTGCACGTCGGCGGGGTATTCGACGAACTCGACGAGATGCCCGTCCGGGGAGGTGCCCGAGAAGGCCAGCCCCGACTTGGCGATCCGGTCCCGGTAGGCGTTGTTGACCTCGTAGCGGTGGCGATGCCGCTCGGAGACCCGTTCGCTGCCGTAGGCACGGGCGACGACCGAACCCTTGGTGAGCACGGCCGGGTAGGAGCCGAGCCGCATCGTGCCGCCCAGGTCGGCTTCTCCGGCAACGGCCTGCTCCTGATCGGCCATCGTGGAGATCACCGGATGGGTGGTGTCGGGGTCGAATTCGGCGGAGTTCGCGTCGGCGATGCCGACCGAGCGGGCCGCTTCGATGACCACGCACTGCAGGCCCAGACACAGGCCGAGCAGCGGGATCTTGCGGGTGCGGGCGTAGCGGATCGCGCCGAGTTTGCCTTCGATGCCGCGGATGCCGAAGCCCCCGGGGATCAGGACCGCGTCCACGTCGCCGAGTGCGGCCTGGGCGCCGGCCTCGGTTTCGCAGTCGTCGGAGGGTACCCAGCGGATGTCGACCTTGGCGCGGTGCGCGAACCCACCGGCCCGCAGCGCCTCGGTGACCGACAGGTAGGCGTCGGGCAGGTCGACGTACTTGCCGACGAGGGCGACCCGCACGGTCTCGCGCGGCTGGTGCACCCGGTCGAGCAGATCCCCCCACACGGTCCAGTCCACGTCCCGGAACGGCAGGCCGAGCTGGCGGACGACGTAGGCGTCCAGGCCTTCGCGGTGCAGGACCTTGGGGATGTCGTAGATCGACGGGGCGTCGGGGCAGGAGATGCAGCCGTCGACGTCCACGTCGCACATCAGCGCGATCTTCGCCTTGAGGGCTGCCGGGACCTCCCGATCGCAGCGCAGCACCAGCGCGTCGGGCTGGATGCCGATGTTGCGCAGCGCCGCCACCGAATGCTGGGTGGGCTTGGTCTTGAGCTCACCCGACGGCGCCAGGTAGGGCACGAGGGAGACGTGCAGGAAGAAGACGTTGCCGCGACCGACGTCGTGGCGGACCTGGCGCGCCGCTTCGAGGAAGGGCTGGGACTCGATGTCGCCGACGGTGCCCCCGATCTCGGTGATGACCACATCGGGAACGTTGCCGTCCTTGTCGGGGCCGGCCATCGCCATGATCCGGTTCTTGATCTCGTCGGTGATGTGCGGGATCACCTGGACGGTATCGCCGAGGTACTCGCCGCGCCGCTCCTTGGCGATGACCGTGGAGTAGATCTGGCCGGTGGTGACGTTGGCGGCGGCGTTGAGATCGCGGTCGAGGAAGCGTTCGTAGTGGCCCACGTCCAGGTCGGTCTCGGCGCCGTCCTCGGTGACGAAGACCTCGCCGTGCTGGAAGGGGTTCATGGTGCCCGGATCGACATTCAGATAGGGGTCGAGCTTCTGCATGGTCACGCGCATTCCGCGCGCGGTGAGAAGAGCGCCCAGGCTCGATGCCGTCAGCCCCTTGCCCAGCGAGGAGGCGACGCCCCCGCTGACGAAGATGTGCTTGGTGGCGGTACGCGAGTGGCGTGACTGTGGCAAAGAAGCTCCCGTGACGTCTGGTGCAGGACTTCGGACTGATGGCGGAACTACTGGGGCCTGCACGACCCACGGAACTTCACGGTAACACCTGTCGCGGGTCCCGCGTGCACGACTCGCCCGGATCGGACGGGGATCACACCGGCCGCCGTGCCGCGCACGTCAACGGGCGGCGGTTCCGACGGTGACGGCGCCGGCGTTGGGCCCGGTTCCGTACCGGCCGGACACCCCGGCGAGTTGTTCCTGCAGCGCCAGCACCGTGGTGATACGGCCGGATTCGCGGTCGACGGTGTCGACCGTGGACAGACCGGCCGACAGCGCCGCGTCGGCCCGCACCACGGCGACGGCCCCGTTGCCGACGGCGGCGCCGGGCCGTCCGGCCAGGACCGTGCCGGCGCCGCGGGAGTCGAGCGCGGCGGTGAAGCGGGCCAGCAGCGCACCGCGGTTGCCGCCAGCCTCGGCCCCGGCCTTCCCGTCGCCGGTGACGACGATGGCGGCCTGCGCGGGCTCGACGGTCCCGTCGTCGTATGCGACGAATCCGCCGCCGCGCAGCGTGGACAGGGCGAGGTCGCGTTCCTGGGGGGTGCTGCGCGGTTGCGCGTTCGCCGGATCGACGAGCAGCACGGCGCCGAGCAGGTCTCCGGCCAGGCTGCCCTGGTCCACGGCGCCGGTCTGCAACTGCACCCCGGCGGGCACGACGTTGGTGACGGTGGTGCGCAATTGGTCGGCGCCCGCGGCGTCGACGAAGGACTCGGTCAGCGAGATCCGGCCGGTCACGGCGGCGCCCGCGGCTTCCACGGTGCGGATCACCGCGTCCAGGTCGGCGGGGTCGGTGTCGGGGGTGGCGATCATGAGCACCGTGCGGCCGGCGAGCGTGTCGCGTACGACGCGGCCGGACACCGCGGCGTCGAAGCTGTCCGCCGCGTTGAGCTGCTCGGTGAGCGCGTTGGCGCGGTCCTCGGCGTCCTGCAGCCGGCGCTGCAACTCGGACCGGTCGTCGCGCAACCCGGTGACGACGCTGTCCGACAACAGCCCGGAACCGAGGGCGATGCCCACGGCCAGGGCGAGGAAGACTGCTGCGATCGATATTGCGTGGTGACGCAACGAGATCACGCGGTCAGCCCCTGCACCCACACCACGAGGCTGTCCCAGCTCTGCACGGCCCAGTCCACGACGTCGCCGCCGAGGTTGGACACGATCAGGGCGACGATCACGGCGATCAACGCGGCGAATACCAGCAGGGCGATCACCCCGCCGGAGACGCGGCTGCGGTAGAGGGTGGCGACGGCCTTGGCGTCGACCAGTTTCGGCCCCACCTTCAGCCGGGTCATGAACGCCGACGGGTTGCTGTCACGGCGGCCCTGGTCGAAGAACTCGTCGAGCGAAACGGTGCTGCCGACGGTGACGATGAGGGCGGCGCCGTGATGGTCGGCCAGCAGCAGCGCCAGGTCGGCGGGGGCACCGGTGGCGGGGAACGTCATCGCGCCGATGCCTAGGTCCTGAATCCGTTCGAGACCGGGTGCGTGACCGTCGTGATCGGCCGGCAGCACCACCTCGGCGCCGGACTTGAGGGTCTCGGTGCCGATCTCGTCCGGGTCGCCGACGATCAGATCCGGGCGGTACCCGGCCCGGACGAGCGTGTCGGCGCCGGTGCCGACACCGACGAGGACGGGCGAGTACTCCTTGATGAACGGTTTGAGGTTCTTCAGGTCCTGCTCGTGGTCCGGTCCGTCCGCGACCACCACCACGTGCCGGTCGCGCAGGTCCACGTCGACGTCGGGCACTCCGACCCCGTCGATGAGCAGCGGGCTCTCCGAGCGGATGAACTCGATGGTGTTGCCCGAGAACGCCTCGAGGTGGTCGACCAGACCGGTCTTCGCCTCGATCATGCGGTCGGAGATCTCGGTCTCGGTCTGCTCCTCGCCCTGGATCAGCAGCCGCTCCCCGGAATAGACCCCGCCCTCGTGCAGGCGGACCTTGGCGCCGTCCTTGATCTTCTTGAACACCTCGGGACCGGTGTTGTCGATCAAGGCGATGCCGTTGGCGACGAGCACCTCGGGACCCAGGTTCGGGTAGCGTCCGGTGATCGACGTGGAGGCGTTGATCACGGCGGTCACCCCCGCCTCGACGAGCGCGTCGGCGGTGACACGGTCCATGTCGACGGCGTCGAGAACGACGATGTCGCCGGGACCGACCCGACGCAGGAGCTTGGCCTGGTTCTTGTCGACCCGGGCAATGCCGCTCACTCCGGGCAACGTTTCGTTATTGCGTGACAGCAGCGCCGGCATCTTCATGGCATCGATGATGAACCCGGGCCGCGGCCGGGCAACGGAGGCGCGCCGGGGCGGGATCAGCCCCGTCGTTCGGCGTGCGCGGTGGCGAGCAGTTCCTCGGCGTGGGCCCGGCCCGTCTCGGTGTCGCCGAGACCGGCGAGCATACGGGCGAGTTCGGCGACTCGTTCGGTGTCGGTGAGGGTGCGCACCCCGCTGCTGACGACACCGCCGGCGTCGTCGACCTTGTCGACGACGAGGTGGGTGTCGGCGAACGCAGCGACCTGCGGCAGATGGGTGACCACGATCACCTGATGCGTGCGCGACAACCGGGCCAGGCGCCGGCCGATCTCGACCGCCGCGCGACCGCCGACCCCCGCGTCGACCTCGTCGAACACCATCGTGGCGCCGCGTTCGGATCCGGCCAGCACCACCTCGAGCGCGAGCATCACGCGGGAGAGCTCGCCGCCGGAGGCGCTGCGGGCGATCGGCAGGGACCGGGCGCCGCTGTGCGCAGCGAGCCGGAACTCGACGTCGTCGACACCCGACGTGCCGGCGTGCAGCAAGCGCCCGCCGACCTCGAGAGGGGCGCTGTCCTGCGGTCCCGCCTCCCGGTCCCGCACCTGCACGTCCAGGCTCGCCCGTCCCATCGCCAGGCCGGAGAGTTCCTTGCTCACCGCCTTCGCGAGCTTGTCGGCAACCTTCCTGCGGGCGGCGGAGAGAGCGGTGGCGGCTTCGGCGGTCGCGGTGGCCTCGCGATCGGCGCGTGCGGCGAGCTCGGCGACCGCATCGGCGGACACGTCGATCCGCGACAACCGTTCCCGGGCGTCGCGGGCCCACGCGAGCACACCGTCGATGTCGGCGGCGTACTTGCGGGTGAGCGATTTCAGCTCGGCCTGGCGGCCGAGCAGCGTCTCGAGGGCGCCGGGATCGGACGGCAGGTCCGACAGGTACCCGGACAGCTCGCCCGCGACGTCGGTGACCACGGCGATGGCCTCGTCGAGCCGGGGCCCGAGCTCGCGCAGCGCGGGGTCCTCGGCCGCTTCGAGGCGCGCCCGGGACTCCCCGAGCAGATCCAGCGCCGCCGCGCCGCCCACGTCGTCGCCGCCGGCGAGGGCGGCTTGGGCCCCCTGCGCGGAGTCCCGCAGCGAATCGAGGTCGCCGAGCCGGCGCACCTCGGCCACGATCCGGGTGTCCTCCCCCGGCTGCGGGTCGACGGCGTCGATCTCGTCGAGCGCGAACCGCAGGCGGTCCGCCTCCTGCGCGAGTTCGCGGGACTTCTCGGTGCGTTCGATCAGCTCGTCCCGTGCGGTCAGCCAGCGCCGGCGGTGTTCCTGGTACGTCGCCAGCAGCGACGTGATCGTCTTGCCGGCGAACCGGTCGAGCGCGGCGCGCTGCTGGTCGGGTCGCAGCAGCCGCAGCTGATCGTTCTGGCCGTGCACGGTCAGCAGTGGATCGGTGAACTCCGAGAGCACCCCCACCGGGACACTGCGACCGCCGAGGTGGGCGCGGGAGCGGCCGTCGCTGCCGACGGTGCGGACCGCGATGATGCTGCCGTCCTCGTCACGCTGGGCGCCGGTCGTCTCGAGCAGGCGTGCCACCTCCCGCTCGACGTGGCTGGGCACTGCGCCCGCCGCGCGCGAACCACCGTCGGCGTCGATGCAGAACCGACCCTCCACGACGGCGCGGGCGGCGCCGACACGGACGCGGGACGGGTCGGCGCGCACCCCCGACAGCAGATGCAGGCTGGTCACGACCATGGTCTTGCCGGCTCCGGTTTCACCGGTCAGGACGGTCAGACCGCCGTGGAACTGGGCGCCCGCCTCGGAGATGACCCCCAGGTTGTCGATCCGGATCTCGGCAAGCACCTCACAGTCTCCTTCCCCGCCAGCCCTTCACCGGAAGATCGAACTTGCGCACCATGCGGTCGGCGAACGGCGCCGAGTCCAGGCGCACCCATCGCACGGGATGCTTGCCGCGGACCACCTCGAGCCGTCCTCCCGCGGGCAGATCGAGGGTGCGGCGGCCGTCGCAGAACACGAGCCCGTCGTGGCTGCCGGCGAGGGTCTCCACGGCGATCAGCGATTCCGGGCTGGTCACCAGGGGCCGGGCGAACAGGGCGTGGGCGTTGCTGGGAATCACCAGCAACGCTTCGAGTTCCGGCCAGACGATCGGGCCGCCGGCGGAGAACGCGTAGGCGGTCGAGCCGGTCGGGGTGGCGATCAGCACGCCGTCGCATCCGAACGCCGACACCGGCCGCCCGTCGACCTCGAGTACCACCTCGAGCACGCCCAGGCGGGACTTGTTCTCGAGGCTGGCCTCGTTGAGCGCCCACCCCCGGTCGACGATCACGTCGTCGACCCGGATCGCCACGTCCAGCGTCATCCGCTCCTCGACCCGGTACTCGCGGCGCACCACCTGTGCCAGCGCCTCCTCGAGGTGCTCGGCCTCGGCCTCGGCGAGGAAACCGATGCGCCCCAGGTTGATTCCGAGCACGGGTACCGTCGCGCACTGGGCCAGTTCGGCGGCCCGCAGGAAACTGCCGTCGCCGCCGAGCACGATCACCATCTCGCAGCCCCGGGCGGCCTCCGGTCCGGGTTCGACGATGCGGACCCGTCCCTCCGGTCCGGCCAGGGGACCCAGACCGGTGCTGGCGACCTCGTCGTCGAGCACCCGCAGCCCGATGCCCGCGTCGCCGAGGATCTTCGCCGTGCGCTGTGCCGTCGTGGCGATCTCGACCCGTCCCGAGTGGGACACGAGCAGGACCTCGCGGCTCGCGCGCTCCGGGCCGGGCGCTGCACTATCTGTGGTCACTGGGGTCCTTCCTGCACGGCTCGTTCGACCAGCTCGACCATCTCCGTGTCCGGTTCGGCCGGGCCCGGTTCTCCGGCGCGCAACCACAGGAAGTACTCGACATTGCCGGAAGGTCCGGGCAGCGGACTGGCCACCGCCCCGAGGGTACGCAGCCCGAGAGTCTGAGCCTCGCGAGCGACACCGAGGACCGCCTCGGTGCGCAACGTCGCATCCCGGACGACACCGCCACTGCCCACTCGCTCCTTCCCCACCTCGAACTGCGGTTTGACCATGGGCAGCAGATCCGCGCCCGCAGTCACACACCGCACGAACGCCGGAAGCACCAGTTTCAGCGAGATGAACGACAGATCCGCCACCACCAGCTCGACCGGTCCCCCGATCGCATCCGCATCGATGTTACGCACGTTTGTTCGATCGATCACGTGGACCCGGTCGTCGGACTGCAGGCGCCACACCAGCTGGCCGTAGCCCACGTCCACGGCGACGACTTCCCGGGCGCCCTCGTGCAACAGCACGTCCGTGAAGCCCCCGGTGGAGGCCCCGGCGTCGAGACACCGCCGACCGGCGACCCGGAGTCCCTGGGGGGTGAACGCCTCGAGGGCGCCGAGCAGCTTGTGGGCACCTCGTGACGCCCACTCCACCTCGTCGGCCACCTCCGTGACCAACAGGGGCGCCCCGGGATCGACCTGGGTCGCAGGCTTCGTCGCGACGGTGCCGTGGACGAGGACCCGCCCCGCGGCGATCAGTTCGCCGGCGTGCTCGCGGGACCGGGCGAGGCCCCGGCGTACCAGCTCCGCGTCGACTCGCGCTCGCCGGGCCACGTCAGATCTTGTCCACGGTGGCGAGCGCCTGGACGAGCAGATCGTGTGCCTGCTCGAGCAGCTGCGCCTGCCGCGGGATGATCTCGGACGGATCGGCCGCGTCGACGGCGGTGTCGCGGGCACGCGCGAGCAGCCCCTCGACGTCGGTGTGGATCGACCGCGGATCCATACCCGGATGGGAGCCTGGAAGGTGATCGCCTGGGCGTGGTATCGACGTGCTCATCATCGACCACGCTAGTGCATGCCGGTGACGAACCGGCACACCGCGCAGAACGGTCTCAGCGGGGCATTCCCCACCGTGCCACCAGGTCGTCCGTCGCCACGACCCGGCCGAAGCCGGGGTGGGACCAGGCGACGTCGAGCACGGCACGAAGCGCGGCCATCGGATCTGCGGCCGGCTGTGGGGCCAGATGCACGTCCCGGCCGTCGAACGACACCGTGTAGGGCTCGCGCGTACCCGGCCGCAGCACGGCTGCCTCGCTGTCGAGGCTCGCGAGCGAGTCCGCAACATAAGTGGGACGTTGCTCCGCCGGGGCGCGGAGCAGGTCCGCGACCGTGCTCACACCGGTCAGCACCAGCAGCGAATCGACACCGACGGCATTCGCGCCGGCGATGTCGGTGTCGAGCCGGTCGCCGACCACGAGCGGACGCGAGGCACCGCTGCGCACGACAGCGTCCTCGAGCAGCGGTGCGGCCGGTTTGCCGGCCACCAGCGGCTCACGTCCGGTCGCCGACCTCAGGGCCGCGACCATGGAGCCGTTTCCGAGCACCAGACCTCGCTCGGTGGGCAGCGTCGAGTCGACGTTCGTCGCCACCCACAGCGCGCCGGAGCGCAGTGCGAGTGTCGCCTCGGCGAGAATCGCCCATCCGGTTTCCGGGGAATGCCCCTGCACGACCGCCACCGGTTCGGCATCGGCGGAGCGTACCGGCACCAGCCCGACGCCGGCGACCTCGTCGACGAGGGCATCGGTGCCGACCACCAGCACCGGCGCGCCGGCCGGCACCCGCTCCGCCAGCAGCCGGGCCGCGGACTGGGAGCTGGTGACCACGTTCGACTCGTCAGCCGCGAAACCGAGTTCGCGCAGGTGTTTGGCGACCTCCCCCGGGCGGCGGCTCGCGTTGTTGGTGACGTAGAACAACCGCTCGGCGCCGTCGGACAATGCCTCACGGGCACCCGGGACCGCTTCGGCGCCGCGGTAGACGGTGCCGTCCAGATCGAGCAGCAGGACGTCGTAGTGGGTCCGCAACGACGCACCCGTACCTGTCACTGATCCTCTCCGGTGAGTTCGGCGACGCGCTCCTCGGCGTCGGTGTCCCCGTCCAGATCCGCGGCAGCGGCGTTGAGGAACCACTTCAATCCGTCCTCGGTGCGTCCCGCTGCCACGAGCGCGTCCGCATACGCGTAGAACAGCCGTGCGGCGGATGGTCCGGTGCGTGAGGCGTCCAGTTCCGGCGTTTGAAGGGTGACCACCGCCTGGTCGAACTGTCCCAGATCCATCCGGGCACCCGCGACGACGATGCGCAGCTCGGTGGCCTCGTCTCCGGTCAGCGCACGAGCCTCGTCACTGCGGCCCAGCTCGATTGCCCGTTCCGGCCGGCCGAGTCCGCGCTCGCAGTCCGCCATGACCGCCAGCAATCCGGGTCCACCGGCCATCCGGCGGGCGGCGCGCAACTCGGACAACGCCTCGGCCCATTCGCCGGCGTGGTAGGCCGTGATGCCCGCTGCCTCCCGGACCACGGCGATGCGGCCGGCGCGCTGCCGCGCAGCACGCGCATGTGCCAGCGCGACACGGGGGTCGTCGTCGATGAGGCGGCCGGCCATGACCAGGTGCCGGGCCACCGCATTGGCGTTCGACTTGTCCAGGCTCAGCAGATCCCGGCGGATGGTCGGATCCAGTTCGGACGCTTCGACGTCTTCGGGAAGATCCGGCTCGTCCGGACGAGAGTCGCGACGCGCAGCAGGAGCACCTTCGCGACCCCGGCCCGGGCCGAAACCGCCTTCGCCGCCGCGGCGACGCGGAGCACCGCCGTCCCGACGCTCGGGTCCGTGACCGGAGCGGGACGCGCCTGCGCGCCGATCGTCCCGGGTCCGGTCGTCCCTGCGCTCACCGGTGCGACGATCGTCGGTGCGACGATCGT
This sequence comes from Rhodococcus indonesiensis, assembly GCF_047782815.1. Classification (NCBI taxonomy): domain Bacteria; kingdom Bacillati; phylum Actinomycetota; class Actinomycetes; order Mycobacteriales; family Nocardiaceae; genus Rhodococcus; species Rhodococcus indonesiensis. Next base: position 2,882,154 of record NZ_CP180630.1, read on the forward strand.
CGGTGCGGCGATCGTCGGTGCGGCGATCGTCGTTCGCGGCCCGATGCCGGCCCTCGGTGCGGGGTCGGTCGTCACGACGTTCACCGTAGGGGCGGTCCGGCCGGTCTCCCGCCGGGCGGTCACTGCGGCTTCGCTCCGGACGGCCGCTGCCTCGGGAATCGTTCCCGTGCCCTCCTGCGCCCTCGTTTCGACGTTGCCCACGGAAAGTGCGGTCGTCGCCGGGACGGTCCGGCCGGCCCGGAGATCCCTGTCGGCGCTCCTGTCCCCGGTCGGCGCCTTGGCGATGCTCGCCACCGTCTCCGCGTCCCGACCTGGGAGTGAACCCTCCACCCCGGAAGGATCGACGCTCACCACTGTTGTCGGACACAGAAAAATCCTTTCATGAAAAACAACGAGAGGGGACCCACCAGGTGGGTCCCCTCTCGTGAACGGGTGTTCGGCGGTGTCCTACTCTCCCACACCCTGTCGGGTGCAGTACCATCGGCGCAGACAGGCTTAGCTTCCGGGTTCGGAATGGGACCGGGCGTTTCCCTGTCGCTATGGCCGCCGTAACTCTGCGAAACGACACACACTCGCTTCGCTCGTGAATGATCGAGTGAACGCTGTTCCCCCCCTTTTCTGGGGGGCTTCGCCCTCACTCGATTCACGGAAAGCGTGTGAATCGAGTGTGCTGTTTCAGATACCGCACAGTGGACGCGTAGCTTCTTCGTGGTAAGTCCTCGGCCTATTAGTACCGGTCACCTGCATGCGTTGCCGCACTTCCAGTTCCGGCCTATCAACCCGGTGGTCTGCCGGGGGCCTTACCCCCTCGAGGGGGTGAGAAACCTCATCTTGGAACAGGCTTCCCGCTTAGATGCTTTCAGCGGTTATCCCTTCCGAACGTAGCCAACCAGCCGTGCCCCTGGCGGGACAACTGGCACACCAGAGGTTCGTCCGTCCCGGTCCTCTCGTACTAGGGACAGCCTTCCTCAAGTTTCTAACGCGCGCGGCGGATAGAGACCGAACTGTCTCACGACGTTCTAAACCCAGCTCGCGTGCCGCTTTAATGGGCGAACAGCCCAACCCTTGGGACCTACTCCAGCCCCAGGATGCGACGAGCCGACATCGAGGTGCCAAACCATCCCGTCGATATGGACTCTTGGGGAAGATCAGCCTGTTATCCCCGGGGTACCTTTTATCCGTTGAGCGACACCGCTTCCACATGCCGGTGCCGGATCACTAGTCCCGACTTTCGTCCCTGCTCGACCTGTCGGTCTCACAGTCAAGCTCCCTTGTGCACTTGCACTCGCCACCTGATTGCCAACCAGGCTGAGGGAACCTTTGGGCGCCTCCGTTACATTTTGGGAGGCAACCGCCCCAGTTAAACTACCCACCAGGCACTGTCCCTGAACCCGATCAGGGTCCGAGGTTAGAGGTCCAATACGATCAGAGTGGTATTTCAACAACGACTCCACCCACACTGGCGTGCGGGCTTCCCAGTCTCCCACCTATCCTACACAAACCGAACCGAACACCAATACCAAGCTGTAGTGAAGGTCCCGGGGTCTTTTCGTCCTGCCGCGCGTAACGAGCATCTTTACTCGTAATGCAATTTCGCCGAGTCTGTGGTTGAGACAGCAGAGAAGTCGTTACGCCATTCGTGCAGGTCGGAACTTACCCGACAAGGAATTTCGCTACCTTAGGATGGTTATAGTTACCACCGCCGTTTACTGGGGCTTAAATTCTCAGCTTCGCGGATCGCTCCGCTGACCGGTCCTCTTAACCTTCCAGCACCGGGCAGGCGTCAGTCCGTATACCTCGTCTTACGACTTCGCACGGACCTGTGTTTTTAGTAAACAGTCGCTTCTCTCTGGTCTCTGCGACCACCCCCAGCTCACGGAGCAAGTCCGGTCACCGGGCGTGGTCCCCCTTCTCCCGAAGTTACGGGGGCATTTTGCCGAGTTCCTTAACCACAGTTCTCTCGATCGCCTCGGTATTCTCTACCTGACCACCTGTGTCGGTTTGGGGTACGGGCCGTGTGAAAGCTCGCTAGAGGCTTTTCTCGGCAGCATAGGATCATGGAATTCGCCTCATTCGGCTACGCATCACCTCTCAGGCTGTGTGCGACACGGATTTGCCTATGTCACGCCCTACAGGCTTACACCGGTGCAACCACTGACCGGCCCCACTACCTTCCTGCGTCACCCCATCGCTTGGCTACTACCAGATCGGGTCCCGTGCATCCACACAACCGATTCCCGAAGGAACCGGCCGGCTTCAGGACGGTTAGCATCACTGATTCACCAGGGGCGCGTTCACACGGGTACGGGAATATCAACCCGTTGTCCATCGACTACGCCTGTCGGCCTCGCCTTAGGTCCCGACTCACCCTGGGCGGATTAACCTGGCCCAGGAACCCTTGGTCATTCGGCGGACGAGTTTCTCACTCGTCTTTCGCTACTCATGCCTGCATTCTCACTCGCGCCGCCTCCACACCTGGATCACTCCGGCGCTTCCCCGGCGGCACGACGCTCCCCTACCCACCCACACATCTGGCTCGAACCCCGCAGGATTCGAGCAGACTCATGTGAGTGCCGCGGCTTCGGCGGTGTACTTGAGCCCCGCTACATTGTCGGCGCAGAACCACTTGACCAGTGAGCTATTACGCACTCTTTCAAGGGTGGCTGCTTCTAAGCCAACCTCCTGGTTGTCTCAGCGATCCCACATCCTTTTCCACTTAGTACACGCTTAGGGGCCTTAGCCGGCGATCTGGGCTGTTTCCCTCTCGACTACGAAGCTTATCCCCCGCAGTCTCACTGCCGCGCTCTCACTCACCGGCATTCGGAGTTTGGCTGATTTCGGTAAGCTTGTGGGCCCCCTAGACCATCCAGTAGCTCTACCTCCGGTGAGAAACACGCGACGCTGCACCTAAATGCATTTCGGGGAGAACCAGCTATCACGGAGTTTGATTGGCCTTTCACCCCTACCCACAGCTCATCCCCTCAGTTTTCAACCTAAGTGGGTTCGGGCCTCCACGACGTCTTACCGTCGCTTCACCCTGGCCATGGGTAGATCACTCCGCTTCGGGTCTAGAACATGCCACTGATACGCCCTGTTCGGACTCGCTTTCGCTACGACTACCCCACACGGGTTAACCTCGCGACATGCCACTAACTCGCAGGCTCATTCTTCAAAAGGCACGCCGTCACCCCCAGCAGACCAAACTGCTCGAAGGCTCCGACGGATTGTAAGCGCACGGTTTCAGGTACTATTTCACTCCCCTCCCGGGGTACTTTTCACCTTTCCCTCACGGTACTAGTCCGCTATCGGTCACCAGGGAGTATTCAGGCTTATCGGGTGGTCCCGACGGATTCACAGCAGATTTCACGGGCCCGCTGCTACTCGGGTACCCTCCACGAGAGCCGGCGTGTTTTCGTCTACGGGATTCTCACCCTCTACGACAGGCCGTTCCAGACCACTTCGACTAACACACCGGTTTCTTACTCTCGCCCACCATGACAGTGATGGGAAGAAGGGCCCCACGACCCCACGGATGCAACGCCTGCCAGCTCTCACACACCCGCGGTTTAGCCTCTTCCGCTTTCGCTCGCCACTACTCACGGAATCACATGTTGTTTTCTCTTCCTGTGGGTACTGAGATGTTTCACTTCCCCACGTTCCCTCCACACGCCCTATATATTCAGGCGCGGGTAACACGACATCACTCGTGCTGGGTTTCCCCATTCGGAAATCCTCGGATCACAGCTCGGTTGACAGCTCCCCGAGGCATATCGCAGCCTCCCACGTCCTTCATCGGCTCCTGGTGCCAAGGCATCCACCGTACGCTCATAAACACTTACAACAAAGATGCTCGCGTCCACTGTGCAGTTCTCAAACAACACACAACAACCCCTACCGCAAGAAAACCAGTTCCTTGTTTCGCAGGTCATCGTCGCTGACAAAACACATTGCGTGTTCTCTCAGGACCCAACAGTGCACCGATATAACCACCGCGACGGGAACATGTGATCCCCGCCGGCGCGGTGATGGTTGCCAGCGTTCCACCCATGAGCTCCTGCCGTTCCACATGTGGGAACGAAACAGTCTCTGCCCGAGAGGACTTCACCTGTGTGAACCCTCGACGGGAGAAGTGCTCCTTAGAAAGGAGGTGATCCAGCCGCACCTTCCGGTACGGCTACCTTGTTACGACTTCGTCCCAATCGCCGATCCCACCTTCGACGGCTCCCTCCCACGAGGGGTTAGGCCACCGGCTTCGGGTGTTACCGACTTTCATGACGTGACGGGCGGTGTGTACAAGGCCCGGGAACGTATTCACCGCAGCGTTGCTGATCTGCGATTACTAGCGACTCCGACTTCACGGGGTCGAGTTGCAGACCCCGATCCGAACTGAGACCGGCTTTAAGGGATTCGCTCCACCTCGCGGTATCGCAGCCCTCTGTACCGGCCATTGTAGCATGTGTGAAGCCCTGGACATAAGGGGCATGATGACTTGACGTCGTCCCCACCTTCCTCCGAGTTGACCCCGGCAGTCTCCTGCGAGTCCCCAACTTGACTTGCTGGCAACACAGGACAAGGGTTGCGCTCGTTGCGGGACTTAACCCAACATCTCACGACACGAGCTGACGACAGCCATGCACCACCTGTACACCGACCACAAGGGAAACCCCATCTCTGGGGCGGTCCGGTGTATGTCAAACCCAGGTAAGGTTCTTCGCGTTGCATCGAATTAATCCACATGCTCCGCCGCTTGTGCGGGCCCCCGTCAATTCCTTTGAGTTTTAGCCTTGCGGCCGTACTCCCCAGGCGGGGCGCTTAATGCGTTAGCTACGGCACGGATCCCGTGGAAGGAAACCCACACCTAGCGCCCACCGTTTACGGCGTGGACTACCAGGGTATCTAATCCTGTTCGCTACCCACGCTTTCGCTCCTCAGCGTCAGTTACTGCCCAGAGACCCGCCTTCGCCACCGGTGTTCCTCCTGATATCTGCGCATTTCACCGCTACACCAGGAATTCCAGTCTCCCCTGCAGTACTCAAGTCTGCCCGTATCGCCTGCAAGCCCGCAGTTGAGCTGCGGGTTTTCACAGACGACGCGACAAACCGCCTACGAGCTCTTTACGCCCAGTAATTCCGGACAACGCTCGCACCCTACGTATTACCGCGGCTGCTGGCACGTAGTTGGCCGGTGCTTCTTCTGTACCTACCGTCACTTGCGCTTCGTCGGTACTGAAAGAGGTTTACAACCCGAAGGCCGTCATCCCTCACGCGGCGTCGCTGCATCAGGCTTGCGCCCATTGTGCAATATTCCCCACTGCTGCCTCCCGTAGGAGTCTGGGCCGTGTCTCAGTCCCAGTGTGGCCGGTCGCCCTCTCAGGCCGGCTACCCGTCGTCGCCTTGGTGGGCCGTTACCCCACCAACAAGCTGATAGGCCGCGGGCCCATCCTGCACCGGAAAACCTTTCCACCCCCCACCATGCGGCAGAAGGTCCTATCCGGTATTAGACCCAGTTTCCCAGGCTTATCCCGAAGTGCAGGGCAGATCACCCACGTGTTACTCACCCGTTCGCCACTAATCCACCCAGCAAGCTGGGCTTCATCGTTCGACTTGCATGTGTTAAGCACGCCGCCAGCGTTCGTCCTGAGCCAGGATCAAACTCTCCGTTGAAGACTCTCAACCAAACCCCGAAGGGCTGATCAGCCATAAGCGTAGAGCCGAATCACTAGCAAAAAAACTCAAACTAGCAAAAACACTGGACCATCACAGACGGAAGAATGCGATGTCCAGCAACAACCACCCCACAAGACTGCGGGGCGGCCGCACCAAAAATATTTGGCACTGACATTCATCGGCACACTGTTGAGTTCTCAAAGAACACGCACACACCATCACCTGACGCTCTCGCGTCAGGCTCCGGGGCAACCGTTCTATCCTAACACTCCGAGTTCGCCTACGCAAGTAGCGTCTGCGATCTTCGTGTCGGCCGTTCGACCGATCAGGACGCAACCAATTTCCGTACCTCTCGGTCCGGGTTGGTGTCCGTGTCGCTCGAACGACGACAAAGTTACGCCACCGCTAACGGGCCGTCAAACCCGCAGGTCAGGGGCCCGTCAGCGGGCGAAGAGGTTCTCGTCAGCCGCGTCGGATGCGGACGCCGGCGAAGTTGCGCTTGCCTCGCCGAAGAACGAGCCAGCGACCGTGCAGAAGATCCGCATTCGACGGGACCCAGTCCTCGGACGCGATGCGCTGATTGTTGACCGAGGCGCCGCCCTCCTTGATCGTGCGCCGGGCAGCACCCTTGCTCTCGCACAGACCCGTCGCGACGAGCAGGTCCACGATCGTGTCGGGCTGCCCGTCGTGCACTTCCGCGACCGAGGCCTCCGCCAGCGCGGCGGAAAGGGTTGCCTCGTCCAGCTCCGCCAGCTCGCCACGCCCGAACAGCGCCCGGCTCGCAAGCTCGACCGCGCGGGTGTTCGCCTCTCCGTGGACAAGCGTCGTCATCTCGGCTGCAAGGCGGCGCTGCGCTTCGCGCGCATGCGGCCGCTCGGCCGTCGCGGTCTCGAGGTCGGCGAGTTCGTCTCGATCCAGGAAGGTGAACCACCGCAGGTACTTCACGACATCGGCGTCCGCCGCGTTGACGAAGTACTGGTACCAGGCGTAGGGGGTGGTCATCTGCGGATCGAGCCACAGGCTTCCGCCGCCGGTGGACTTACCGAACTTCTTTCCGTCGGCCGAGGTGACAAGCGGGACGGTGAGCGCATGCACTGCGGCGGCGTCGGTCCGCCGGTTGAGCTCGACGCCCGCGATGATGTTGCCCCACTGGTCCGATCCACCCACCTGCAGAGTGCACCCGTGCTGACGACGCAACTGCACGTAGTCGTTGGCCTGCAGCAGCATGTAGCTGAATTCGGTGTACGAGATGCCGTCGCCCTCGAGCCGCCGTTTCACCGTGTCGCGCGCGAGCATGACATTGACGGAGAAATGCTTGCCGACATCGCGGAGGAAGTCTACGACGCTGAGGGACGAGGTCCAGTCGGCGTTGTTCACGACGATCGCGCTCGTCGGGGAATCGTCGAAGTCGACGAACCGCTCGAGCTGCCCGCGGATGCGTTCGGCCCATTCGGCGACAGTGTCCGCCGAGTTCATGGTCCGCTCCCCTACCTCGCGCGGGTCTCCGATCATGCCGGTGGCGCCGCCCGCCAGCACGATCGGCCGGTGGCCCGCCCGCTGAAAGCGCTTCAGTGCGAGCAACGGCACGAGGTGACCCGCATGCAGACTGGGGCCGGTGGGGTCGAAGCCGGCATAGAGCGTGACCGGGCCCGCGTCGAGGTCGCGGCGGAGTGTGTCGAGGTCGGTCGATTGGGCGATCAGCCCGCGCCAGGTCAGTTCGTCGAGGATGTGCTCAGTCACTGCTCGATCATCCCATCCGGCCCGGAGCGGCCGGCGCGCGCGGGCTGCGCCGGTAGGCCGACACTCCCACGGCCCCCGGGATCCACAGTCGCCACGGCCGCTCGGCCGCGACGCTGATCCCGACGCGGGGTCCCGCCGCGACCCGATCGGCGTCTCCCAGGGTGAGCTTCACCGAGGCACCGTCGTCGAGTACGTCGATCCCGTTGTCCGCGAGAGTCAGCCCCAGCGCCTCGGCGAGGTTGCCAGGTCCGCGGGCGAGGTTCGACGCGGGAGTCCCGGCCGTTCGCCGGGCGCGAACGGTTTCCTCTCCCGCAACGACTTCCGCGCCTCGCAGCAGCACCGCCGCAGCCACTCCGTCGGGGCCGACCGAGATGTTGGCGCAGTGGTGCAGCCCGTAGCTGCGGTAGACGTAGAGATGACCGGCGGGACCGAACATCACCGCGTTCCGAGGCGTACGCCCCCGGTAGGAATGCGCCGCGGGATCGGGCCAGGGACCGTCCTCGGGCCCCCCGTAAGCCTCCACCTCCGTGATCCGCAGGATTACTCCGCCCGCACACAGCGTGGCACCGAGGATCGTGTGCGCCGCCTTCAGCGGGTCGACCGCGGTGAGCCGCTCGAACGCCACGTTCAGTCCGTCACCGGGTCCTCGGTCCAACCGGCCACGCCGCGCGCGAGGTAGTCCTCGTGTTCGGCGTCGGTCACGTCTCGCGCCTCGTCGACGAGGAGGACGGGAATGCCGTTCTCGATCGGATATGCCCGGCGCAACCGCGGGTTGTAGAGGACCGAATCGTCGACGAGGAGCAGCGGCCCCTTGTCCTGCGGGCAGGCCAGGATGCTCAGCAACATGGGATCGACAGCCACGGTTGTCCTCTCGACGGTGTTGTGGGGTCGGACGGGCCCACGCTACCGTGCGCCCGGCGCCGGACCAGCGCCGACGCCGGCAAATCTCACCGCGACTGCTTTGGTGAACCGCTTGTAGGTTCCGGTGTCGGGATCGGCGAACCACGACCGCACCGTCGGCTTCGGCAGGCCTCGCGCCGGCAGATCGCCGGGCACGGGCCGGAATGTGGGCCCGAGTTCGATGTGCGGCACGACATGCACGAGATCGGGTCGTTCCGAGGCGGGGACTGCGTCGAGTGCCGCGGTGATCTCGGCGGCGCTCGGCGCGCGGTTCTCGCGCAGAGTGCAGGCGGCCACGGCGACTTCGGTGTCGGCGGTGCGCACACCGTAGACGACGCAGAGATCGACCTTCGGGATACTACCGAGAGCGTCTGCCACCGGCTGGCCGTATACCGGTCCGTGCGGGGTGCGGATGACAGTGTGCTTGCTGTCGAGCAGCCAGTAGTCACCGTCCTGGTCTCGACGGAAGAGGTTCTCGGTAGGCACCCATACGTCGCCGACTTCGAACACTCCCCGCATGACACCGGGCAGTGTTTCGGTCGAGGCACTGGGCCGCCCGAGCAGGAGTCCGACCTCGCCGTCCGCGCTTTCGCGGACGAAGCCCCGCGCATCCTCCACCAGGCGCCCGGTCGTGGGATCCCAGGTGGCCAAACGCGCCTCGGCGCTGCCGGGCAACGGTCGTCCCTTGCACCCGATCTTGGCACCCGAGACGTTGGCGAGGACGACCTCGCCGTCGGTGGAGGCATAGAACTCGAGCACCTGTGCGGGAGCGAAACGGTCGAGGGTCCGCCGCCACAGTCCGGGAGGCATGCCCGAGCCGATGAAGAGGCGGACCGGATGGATCTCGTCGATGTGCAGCGCGGGGCTGTCGAGGATGTCCCTCATCATCGCCCAGGTGTAGGTGACGACGGTGACGCCGTAGCGGTGAACTTCCTCGCTGAAGCGCGCGGGATCGAGACCGTGGGACAGCGCTATTCGGCAGCCACCCGCGAGTGCGCCGCCGAAGCTGACCAGCAGACCGGACGAATGATAAAGCGGGGCAAGGCAGTAGACCGTGTCGCCGCGGCCGAGCGCGGCGGCGGTGGCGGTCCCGAAGGCGGAGAGCGCCCATCGGTGGTTGGAGATCTGACGCATCTCCAGGGTCTCACCACTCCCGGTGAACAGGAGGAACGCAAGTTCCCGCGCGACACCGGGATCGGGGGCATACCAGCCGGGGAGTTCGATCGTGGTGATGTCGAGGTGCTCGAGATCGACGGCGTCTGCACCGGGCGCGATGTCGAGTTCGCGAATGCTGCCACCGCCGAGTACCAGGGTCGAAATCCCCGTGGCGAGTGCCCGATCGAGGTTCTCGGGGTCGGTGATGATCTTCTGGACACCACCCAACCGGATCGCTTCGTCGAGGTCGGGCCCGGGTGGGAGCAGGACCGACACCGCGCCGATCCGGGAGACGGCCGTGACCGCGGCCATAGCGCTGGGACGGGTGTCCATCAGGATGCCGATGTGAGCGGCGGGACGCACGCCGCAGTGCACCAGTCCGCGCACTACGTTGTCGATCCGGCGATTGACGTCGGCGAAGGTGTAGACGCGGTCCTCGTAGATGAAGCACTCGCGGTGCGGCCCCTTGCGGCACTGCTCGGTGAGGACACCGGCAAGGGAGATCCGGGTGCGGGGCTGGATCTGTCCGAGACGGGCCAGTCGCGGTAGTGCCCGGGCGGCTTCCCCCGACAGCTCCCGCGCGCCGCGCACCGTCTCCGACGCCAGATCGGCGATGCCCTTGCCGACCTCCACGCCGACCTCTGCGATGGTCGCGACGGTGTGGGTGAGCCGGGTCGCGACGGACACCCCGGTCTCCCCTTCCGCGTGGAGTTCGGGGATGGCCATCCGGCCGATGCCGACCGGTCGGTCGCCGTGTCCTTCACGCCACTGCACCCATTCGCCGACGGCGGGCCAGGTCTGCCGCGCCGCGGTGCCACCCACGACTAGTCCGAAATGCCCTGCGCGTAGCGAATATTCGAACACCTGAGCCCGGGGGGCGGCCTTTCGGATGCCGCGCACTGCGAGGGGCTGGCCGATGTCGTCCACCTCGCCGACGAACGCGAGGATCGGACAAGTTATCTCGGCCAGGCTCACAGCGCGGTCGTTGATGACGAATCCGCCGCTCACCATGCGGTTGTGCACGATGAACTGGCGCAGCAGTTCGGCCACCGCGGGGCCGGACCAGGCCACCCAACCCTCGGTGTCGAGGAAGCGGCGCTGAGGTTCGCGTGGCAGAAGGGCTTCCCGGTCGTGCAGCTGCATGAGGAACTCGATGCGCGACCGGACCGTCTTGACAGGGTCGAGGAATTGGAAGCCGGTCTTGGCCATCCAACCGGTGATGGCGAGACGGTTGAAGACGTGGTCGGCGAGGAAGTCGGCCGCCCGGACCGCGACGCCCTCCGGGATCCCGAACGGCAGCGCGGCCAGGGTGTCCACCGGGCTGCCGAAGGTGATCAGGCTCGCGACGTGCCGACTACGGCAGTAGGCCGCGGCCTGATAGCAGAACATCCCGCCCTGCGAGTACCCGGCGAGGTGGATGTCACGGCCGGTGTAGTCGTGTACGTGGTCGACGATCTCGTCGAGGGCGATGATGTGATCGGTAAGGGTGCGGTCCCACCCGCCTTCCTCCCGGTCCGGGGAACCGAAGTCGACCACCCAGGGATCGAGGCCCATCGAGTGCAGGATGCCGACCGCTCCCGTCTCACGAGTGACGTCGTACACGTCCGCCGACATCATCATCGGGGGAACCATCACCACGGGAGCGCCGTTCTCGGCAGCGTCGGATTCCGGGTAGTAGTGCCGCAGCCTGTACATGCCGGTCCGCTCGACGACCTGGAACGGGGAGGGTGTCGCCCCCGTTTCCAGGCCGCCGTGACGGATCACCTCGAGGCCGTTCTGCGCGGTCGCCACCACACGTCGCAGGGGCCCAATCACCGATCCACCGCCCAGTGCCACGAACCTCTTCCCATCCGCCGAGTTCTGCGTGTGTCGACCCTGTCAGGAATGACAGCCTGCCACATTACGTCGACCCGATGGCGGCGTTCGCCGAGCACGTCGGTCAGCCGCGTACCCAGTCCCGCAGCGCGCGGGTGACGGTACGGACACCGTCGAGCTGTTCACCGACCCGGACGCCTGCGGTGCCGCCGCGGGCGTTGCGCGAGGCGATCGAGCCCTCCACGGTGAGGACCTCACGTACCTGCGGGGTCAGTGCGGCGTCGACCGCGGCCAGTTCGTCGTCGGTCAGGTCCTCGAGTCCGACACCCCGTGCCTCCGCCGCGCGCACGCAGGCGCCGGCCGCCTCGTGCGCGACCCGGAACGGCACTCCCTGGCGCACCATCCACTCGGCGATGTCGGTGGCAAGAGTGAACCCGGCCGGTGCCAGCTCGGCCATGCGATCGGTGTGGAAGGTCAGGGTGGACACGAGCCCGGTGATCGCCGGCAGCAGGAGCTCGAGCTGCGCGACCGAGTCGAACACCGGCTCCTTGTCCTCCTGCAGGTCCCGGTTGTACGCCAGCGGCTGGGCCTTGAGGGTGGCGAGCAGGCCGGTGAGGTTGCCGATGAGGCGGCCTGCTTTGCCCCGGGTCAGCTCCGAGACGTCCGGATTCTTCTTCTGCGGCATGATCGACGAGCCGGTGGACCATTCGTCGGCGAGGGTGATGTAGCCGAACTCCGGCGTGCTCCACAGGATGACCTCCTCCGCCATGCGGGAAAGGTCGACCGCGATCATCGCGAACACGAACGCGGCCTCGGCGGCGAAATCCCGCGAGGAGGTGGCGTCGATCGAGTTCTCGGCGGCGGAGTCGAAGTTCAGCTCGGCCGCGATCGCGTCGGGGTCCAAGCCGAGAGAGGAGCCCGCAAGGGCTCCGGAACCGTACGGGGACACCGCGGCACGCGCATCGAAGTCCCGCAACCGCTGTACGTCGCGCAGAAGCGGATGGGCGTGGGCGAGCAGGTGGTGCGCGAGCAGTACCGGCTGCGCCGCCTGCAGGTGGGTCTTGCCCGGCATCACGGCGGTGGGATGGGCGGCGGCCTGGTCGGCGAGGGCGTCGACGACGGCGAGGACCCCGTCGGCGATACGTCGCGCCGCGTCGCGCAGCCACATCCGGAACAGCGTGGCGACCTGGTCGTTACGGGAGCGACCGGCGCGCAGCCGGCCGCCGACCTCGGGCCCGACCCGCTCGATGAGCCCGCGTTCGAGGGCGCCGTGGACGTCCTCGTCGGACTCGGCGGGGGTGAACGCACCGGAGGCGACGTCGGTGGCGAGCCGGTCGAGGCCGTCGAGCATGGCGGTGAGGTCGGCATCGCTGAGCAGGCCGGCCTTGTGCAGCACCCGCGCGTGTGCCTTGGAGGCACGGACGTCGTAGGGGGCGAGTGCCCAGTCGAAGTGGGTGGATTTGCTCAGCGCCGCCATGGCGGCGGCCGGTCCGGATGCGAACCGGCCGCCCCACAGGGCGCCTTCGTTGGTGCCGTGAGCGGTCATCGCTAGAGGCCCAGATCCCGCTTCGCGGCGACCTTGGAGGACAGGCCGTGGATCTGCACGAAGCCCTTGGCGTTGGACTGGTCGAAGCTGTCGCCCTCGTCGTAGGTGGCGAGGTTGAAGTCGTAGAGCGACTCGGGGCTGCGACGTCCGTTGACGGTGATGTGGCCGCCGTGGAAGACCATGCGGATGTCGCCGGTGACGCGCTCCTGGGTGTTCTTGATGAACGCGTCGAGGGCGTGCTTCAGCGGCGAGAACCACAGGCCGTCGTAGACCAGCTCGCTCCAGCGCTCCTCCACGCGCCGCTTGTAGCGGCCGAGTTCGCGCTCGACGGTGACGTGCTCGAGTTCCTGGTGCGCGGTGATGAGGGCGATGGCGCCGGGGGCCTCGTAGATCTCGCGGCTCTTGATACCGACGAGGCGGTCCTCGACCATGTCGAGGCGGCCCACGCCCTGAGCACCGGCGCGCTTGTTGAGCTCCTGGATGGCCTCGAGGACGGTGACGTGCTTGCCGTCGATGGCGACGGGACGGCCGGCCTCGAAGCTGACGATCAGCTCGTCGGGTGCCTGCCAGTGGGCGGTGGGGTCCTCGGTGTAGTCGTAGACGTCCTTGGTGGGGGCGTTCCACAGGTCCTCGAGGAAGCCGGTCTCGACGGCGCGGCCCCACACGTTCTGGTCGATGGAGAACGGCGAGCGCTTGGTGACGTTGATCGGCAGGCCGTGTTCCTCGGCGAAGGCGATGGCCTTTTCGCGGGTCCAGGCGTAGTCGCGGACCGGGGCGATGACCTGGAGGTCGGGTGCGAGGGCGCCGAAGCCCACCTCGAAGCGAACCTGGTCGTTGCCCTTGCCGGTGCAGCCGTGGGAGACGACGGTGCCGCCGTGCTCACGCGCGGCCTGCACGATGTGCTTGACGATCAGCGGCCGGCTGATGGCCGAGACCAGGGGGTAGCGGTCCATGTAGAGCGCGTTGGCCTGGACGGTGGGCAAGCAGTACTCGTTGGCGAACTCGTCCTTGGCGTCGACGACGATCGATTCGACGGCGCCGCAGTCGAGGGCGCGCTGGCGCACGACCTCCATGTCCTCGCCGCCCTGGCCGAGATCGATGGCGACGGCGACGACCTCCTTGCCGGTCTCCTTGCCGATCCAGCTGATGGCGACGGAGGTGTCCAGCCCGCCCGAGTAGGCGAGTACGACGCGATCGGCCATTGTGTTTGTGCTCCTTCTTGATTGAACGTGTGTCTGTGGTGCTCGGTGCGCGATCGGATCAGGCCAGGGATTCGATCTTCGCGGCGAGGTCGGCTCCGGTGAGGGGCTCACGCGCGATCACCGCGATGGTGTCGTCGCCGGCGATGGTGCCGACCACTTCGGGTAATGATGCCCGATCGAGTGCGCTGGCCAGATAGTGCGCTGCTCCGGGTGGGGTGCGGAGCACCGCGATGTTGCCGCTCGAGTCGGTGGAGACCAGCAGTTCGCCGAGGAGGCGGGAGAGCCGGTCGGTGCCTCCGGACACCCCCCGGACGGGGCTCCCGTCCTCGGGGACGACGTACACCCCGGGCCCGCCGTCGGCGCCGCGGAGTTTGACCGCACCGAGTTCCTCGAGGTCGCGGGAGAGGGTGGCGTTGGACACCTCGATGCCTTCGGCGGCGAGCAGCGCGGCGAGTTCCGGCTGGCTGCGGATCGCGCGGGTGGCGACGAGTGCGGTGATCCGGGCCTGCCGGGCCGCGCGGGTCGGGGCCGCGGCGGCGCCGGCCGGTCCGGCGCCGCTCGACGGTTCGGCCACGCTGCTCACGGTTACCGTTCGCGCTGCTCGAGCAGCCATACGAGCAGTGCCTTCTGGGCGTGGAGGCGGTTCTCGGCCTCGTCCCACACCACCGACTGCGGTCCGTCGAGAACCTCGTCGGTGACCTCGTCACCGCGGTGGGCGGGCAGGCAGTGCAGCACGACGGCCTTCGGGTCGGCGAGTGCGAGCAGCTCGGCGTTGACCTGGTACGGGCGGAAGGGACCGACGCGGTCGAGTCCGTCGTTCTCCTGGCCCATGGACGTCCAGGTGTCGGTGACGAGGGCGTCGGCGCCGGTGGCGGCGGCGCGCGCGTCCTCGGTGAGGGTGATCTGCGCGCCGGTTTCGGCGGCGCGGGCGCGGGCTGCGGCCACGACGGCGGGATCCGGGGCGAAACCGGCGGGGGCGGCGATCGTGACGTCGATGCCGGCGGTGACGCCGCCGAGCATGAGCGAGTGCGCCATGTTGTTGGCGCCGTCGCCGAGGTAGGTCAGTTTCAGTCCCTGCAGCTCCCCCTTGTGTTCGCGCAGGGTGAGCAGGTCCGCGAGGACCTGGCAGGGGTGGTACTCGTCGGACAGGGCATTGACGAGGGGCACGGTGGCGCCTTCGGCCATCGCCTGGAGTCGGTCCTGGCCGAAGGTGCGCCAGACGACGGCGTCGACGTAGCGGGACAGGACGCGGCCGGTGTCCTGCAGGGTTTCTTCCCGTCCGAGCTGGGTGGTGCGGCCGTCGACGACGACGGCGTGGCCGCCGAGCTGGGCGATGCCCATCTCGAAGGAGAATCGGGTGCGGGTCGAGTTCTTCTCGAAGATGACGCCGACGCCGCGCGGGCCCTCGAGGGGACGGGCCGAGAACGGCGCCTTCTTCAGGGCCGCGGCGAGGTCGAGGACCTCGCGCTGTTGCGCGGGCGTGAGGTCGTCGTCCTTCAGGAAGTGCTTCACCATGGGTCTAGTTTCCTTCCTGCCGGGCGGCGTCGAGCACGCAGGGCAGTGTCGCGACGAATCCGTCGGCCTGTTCCTGGGTGAGGATCAGCGGTGGGGCGAGGCGGACGACGTCGGGTGCGGCGGCGTTGACGAGATAGCCGGCGTCCCGGGCGGCCGCTTCGACGGCGGGGGCCCGGGTGTCGGTGAGGACGATGCCGAGCAGCAGGCCGGCGCCTCGGACGTGGTCGACGAGGGGGTGGCCGAGTGCCTCGATGCCGGTGGCGATGGATTTGCCGACGGCGTCGACGTGGGCGAGCAGGTCCTGCTCGTCGATGGTGCGCAGGACGGCGAGCGCGGCGGCGGCACACACCGGATTGCCGCCGAAAGTGGTGCCGTGCTTGCCGGGCTGGAAGAACTCGGCGGCCGGACCGGTGGCGAGGACGGCACCGATGGGCAGGCCACCGCCGAGGCCCTTGGCGAGGGTCATGACGTCGGGCACGATACCGGCGGCCTGGTGGGCGAAGAACGTCCCGGTGCGTGCGATGCCGGTCTGCACCTCGTCGAGGACGAGCAGTGCCCCGCGTTCGGCGGTGATGCGGCGGGCCTGGACGAGGTAGTCCTCGGGAGGCACGACCACACCGGACTCGCCCATGATGGGCTCGAGGAACACGGCGGCGGTGTTCTCGTCGACTGCGGCATCGAGGGCATCGGCGTCGCCGTAGGGGACGAACTCGACGCCGGGGGGCATGGGTTCGAACGGGGCGCGCTTGTCGGGCTGGCCCGTGAGGGCCAACGCACCCATGGTGCGGCCGTGGAAGGCCTTCTCTGCCGCGATGATCTTGGGCCGTCCGGTGAGCCGGGCGAGTTTGAACGCCGCCTCGTTGGCTTCGGTGCCGGAATTGCAGAAGAACGCCCGGCCGGGGTGCCCGAAGTGCGCGAGGAGGCGTTCGGCGAGTTCGACGACGGGTCCGCTGGCGTAGAGGTTGGACACGTGACCGAGGGTGTCGAGTTGTGCGGTGACGGCCTCCCGGATGGCGGGATGGCGGTGGCCGAGGGCGTTGACGGCGATGCCCCCGAGCAGGTCGAGGTACTGCTTGCCGTCGGCGTCGGTGACCACGGCACCGTCGCCGGCGACCAGGGCGATCTTGGGGACGCCGTAGTTGTTCATCAGCGACCCGGCCCAGCGCTGCTGGAGTTCGGACGTGCCGGTCATGGGGTGCCTTCCTGGGTGGGAGCGACCGCGGGTTGGGGGGTGACCATCGTGCCGATGCCTTCCTCGGTGAGGAGTTCGAGCAGCACCGAGTGCGGCTGTCGTCCGTCGATGACGTGGGCCGTCGGCACGCCGCCGCGGACCGCGCGCAGGCAGGCTTCCATCTTCGGGACCATCCCCGCGTCGAGGGACGGCAGTAGCTCGGCCAGCGCGTCGGCATCGATGGCGCTGGTGAGGGAACTGCGGTCGGGCCAGTCCGTGTAGAGGCCTTCGACGTCGGTGAGGACGACGAGTTTCTCCGCTCCGAGCGCCTCGGCGAGCGCGGCGGCCGCGGTGTCGGCGTTGATGTTGTGGACGATGCCGTCGGGGTCGGGGGCGATGGTGGAGACGACGGGGATGCGGCCGGCGGCGATGAGGTCGTGGACGGCGGCGGGGTCGACGGCGGTGACATCGCCGACGAGACCGATGTCGGTGTCCAGGCCGTCGACGACGACCGTTCGGCGCGTGGCGGTGAACAGGTGGGCGTCTTCGCCGGAGATGCCGACGGCGTACGGGCCGTGGGCGTTGATCAAGCCGACGAGTTCGCGTCCGACCTGCCCGAACAGCACCATGCGGACGACGTCCATCACCTCGGGGGTGGTGACGCGGAAACCACCGCGGAACTCCCCGGTCATGCCCAGTCGCTTCAGCATGGCGTTGATCTGTGGTCCGCCGCCGTGGACGACGACGGGGTGGACGCCGACGGTGCGCAGGAACGCCATGTCGGCGGCGAAGGCGCGCTTGAGCCGGTCGTCGATCATGGCGTTGCCGCCGTACTTGACCACGACGATCCTGTCGCGGAATTTCTGCAGCCACGGCAAGGCCTCGGCGAGGACGTAGGCCTTCTGGTGGGCGGTGAGCTGCGCGATGGGGTCGGTGCTCGCCTCGGTTCCGGTCATGACGAGTAGGCCGAGTTCTCTTCGACGTATCCGTGGGAGAGGTCGGTGGTGCGGATGGTCACCTCGACGTCGCCGACGCCGAGGTCGATGTCGAGGGCGATGTCGGGGCCGGACAGGTCGACCTCTCGGGCGCCGGGAGCGCCCACGCCGTCGATGCACACCGGGGATCCGTTGAACGTGACGGAGATGCGCTCGGGGTCGAGCGCGATGGGAGCGATACCGATGGCGGCGAGGACACGTCCCCAGTTGGGGTCGGAACCGAACAGGGCGGTCTTGACGAGGTTGTCGCGTGCAACGGTCCGCGCACCGACGAGGGCGTCCTGTTCGGTGGCGGCGCCGCGGACGGTGACGGTGACCCGCTTGGTGACGCCCTCGGCGTCGGCCGCCATCTGTGCGGCGAGGTCGTCGCACACTGCGAGGACGGCGGCGTCGAGCTGATCCTGGGTGGGGGTGATGCCACTGGCCCCGGACGCGAGCAGCAGCACGGTGTCGTTGGTGGAGGTCGACCCGTCGACGTCGAGACGGTCGAACGTGAGCCGGGTGGCAGCGCGCAGGGCGCGGTCGAGTTGCTCGGCGGTGGCGACCGCGTCGGTGGTGACCACGCACAGCATGGTGGCCAGGGCGGGGGCGAGCATGCCTGCACCCTTGGCCATGCCGCCGACGTTCCACTTGTCGGCGTGGTGCAGGGCGGCCTGTTTGGGGACGGTGTCGGTGGTCATGATGGCGTAGGCGGCGTCGGTGCCGCCGGAGATCCCGCCGGCGAGTTCGTGGACGATCTCCGCGACGCCGGCGAGGACCTTGTCCATGGGCAGTCGGTCGCCGATGAGGCCGGTCGAGCACACCGCGACCTCGCCGGCACCCGTTTCGGTGCCCCAGTTGCTGAGGGATTCGGCGACCTTCTCCGCGGTGGCGTGGGTGTCCTGGAAGCCGCCGGGTCCGGTGCAGGCGTTGGCGCCGCCGGAGTTGAGGATCACCGCGCGCAGCGCGCCGGACGTCAGGACCTGCTGCGACCACAGCACGGGCGCGGCCTTGATCTTGTTGGTGGTGAAGACGCCGGCTGCGGTCAGCTCCGGCCCCTCGTTGAAGACGAGCGCGAGGTCCGGGTTGCCGGAGGCTTTGATGCCGGCGGGGATGCCGGCGGCGCGGAACCCGGCCGGCGAGGTGACGCCCTGGGTGCGGATCAGGCGGCCGCCGGCGATCTCGACCGCGTCGGCGTAGACGTTGTCGTCGGTGGACTGTCTGTCGATGCTCACGGGGCGACTCCCACGGTGGACAGGCCGGCGGTCTCGGGGAGGCCGAGCGCCAGGTTCATGGATTGCACCGCCGCGCCGGCGGTGCCCTTGGTCAGGTTGTCGAGTGCGGTGACGACGACGAGGACGCCGGCGTCGGAGTCGACGGTGACGGCGAGGTGCACGGCGTTGGAGCCGAGTACCGCGCCGGTGCTGGGCAGCGTCCCTTCGGGCAGTACGTGCACGAACGGCTCGTCGGCGTAGGCCTTCTCGTACACGGCCCGGGCCTCGTCGGCGGTGGCGGTGGTGGGGGCGGTGCAGGTGGCGAGGATGCCGCGCGGCATCGGCGCCAGCACGGGGGTGAAGGAGACGGATACGGGGGCGTCGGTCAGGGTGGCGAGGTTCTGCTTGATTTCGGGGGTGTGCCGGTGCGCTCCCCCGACGGCGTAGGCCCGCACGGAGCCCATGACCTCGGAGCCGAGGAGGTCGGCTCGGAGGGACTTGCCGGCGCCGGAGGTGCCGGATACGGCGACGACGTGGACTGCCGGCTCGACGATGCCGGCTGCGACGGCGGGGGCGAGGGCGAGGGTGGCCGAGGTGGGGTAGCAGCCGGGGACCGCGATCCGGGTGGCTCCGATCAGGTGCTCGCGCTTGCCGGGGAGTTCGGGCATTCCGTACGGCCAGGTCCCGGCGTGATCTCCGCCGTACCAGCGCTGCCAGTCGGCGGACTCGGACAGGCGGAAGTCGGCGCCGCAGTCGATGACGACGGTGGTGTCGGGCAGCTGCTCGGCGATGACGGCGGAGTGGCCGTGTGGCAGACCGAGGAACACGACGTCGTGGCCGCTCAGGGTGTCGAAGTCGGTGGCGCCGAGGACGCGGTCGGCCAGCGGGAGCAGGTGGGGGTGGAATTCGCGGAGTTTCGCGCCGGCGTTGCCACCGGCGGTGAGTGCGCCGACGACGAGGCGGCCGTCCTGGTAGGCGGGATGACCGAGGAGCAGACGCAGGATCTCGCCGCCCGCATACCCGCTCGCCCCTGCGACGGCGACCCGAATCGGTGACTGTGCGGTCGCCGTGAATTCCGGTGAGTTACCCATGCGATCGATTATGCACCATCATGCAACTTCATTCACACGGGCGGGTGCGGGCGCACCCGTTCACTCCTGAGCCAGCGAGCGGCGGATCTCGCGCAGTCTGTCGGCGGCGGCCTGTCGGCGCTCGTCGAACTGCTCCTCGAGCGTGCGCCCCGCCACACTCTCGCGGGCGAGTTCCTCCGCACCGATTGCGGTGCCCGCGCGTCGCTCGATCTTCTCCCGCACCGAGTCGAACGTGGGCACTCCGGCCGGGGTGTAGCCGGAGTCCTCCCCCTCTGCGGGTGTCACGTCCGGCCCGACCGGGGACGCGGGAACGTCCGGCACCGACGGGGAACCGGGTTCCGCCGGGGTCACGTCCGGCACGGGCGCGGCCGGGGCGTCGGGATCGGGTGCGGACGGATCGGTAGTCATGCTCCCAGGCTACGTCCGCCGCGGTGGCTCAGTGCCGCAGTTCGGCGCCGACCGCCGCGCCGGCCGCGGCGACAGCGGAGTCCCGGGCCGCGCTGGCCTCGTCCTCCGTGAGGGTGCGGTCCAGCGCGCGGAAGCGCAACGCGAAGGCGAGCGACTTACGCCCCTCCCCCACCTGTGCGCCCTCGAACACGTCGAACAGGCGGATGTCCTCGAGCAGTTCGCCGCCACCCGCGCGCAGCGCCTCCTCGACGTCGGCGGCCGGGATCTCCTCGGCCACGACGACGGCGACGTCCTGCAGGACGGCCGGGAACGGGGAGATCTTCGGCGCCGGCAACGACTCTACGATCGGCAGCGCGTCGAGGTCGAGCTCGAAGGCGCACGTGCGGGCGGGCAGCCCGGCGCGCTCGAGCACCGCGGGATGCAGCTCACCGGCGTGACCGACGACGACACCGTCGACCAGCAGTTCGGCGCAGCGGCCCGGATGCCACGGCAGGTACTGCGCGGCGCGGCGCTGCAGCCGGACGCCGGAGGCGGCCGCGACGGTCTCTGCCGCGGCGAACGCGTCGGTCGCATCCGCGGGCCGGCCCGGTCCCCACGGCCCGGCGGGTTCCCGCAGGCCGCACAGCACCGCCCCGACGTGGACGGGCTGCGCAGGCAGCGAACCCTCGAGCAGCGCGATCTCCTCGTCCGTGGGGCGCCGGTCCACCGGCAGGGGCGGCACCGGCCGGGTACCGGGGCCGGGCAGGACGACCTGCGCGATCGCATAGAGCGCCAGGTCGCGCTGACCTCGGGAGACGTTGCGGGCGAGCACCTCGAGCAGGCCGGGCAGCAGCGTCGTCGCCAGCTCCGGACGATCGGCCTCGAGTGGGTTGAGGACCGTCGTGGTGGTGCGGCGGGGGTCGTCGGCGTCGAGACCCCACGTGTCGAACACGTGAGCCGGCAGGAAGACCGGGGCGAGCACCTCGACGTGACCGTCGGCGGCCAGGGCGCGGCCCACGGCGCGGCGTCGTTTCTGACTGGGGGTCAGTCCGCGGCCCGCCGGGGCAGCCGGGAGCACGGACGGGATCTGCTCCAGCCCCTCGAGCCGCAACACCTCCTCCACCAGGTCGGCGGGCTGACGCAGGTCGGGGCGCCAGGTCGGCGGTGTCACCACGAGCTGGCCGTGTCCGTCCGGGCCGACACCGACCTCGACGCCGCATCCGATCTGGGTGAGCCGGCGCGCGGCGGTGCCGGTCGGGTAGGCGACCCCGGCGATGCGGTCGGGCAGATCGATGTCCATGCGGATCGAGACCGGCTCGACGGGCACGGACAGGTCGGTCAGGACCGGCTCGACGCGGCCACCGGCGATCTCCACGAGCAGCGCCGCGGCGCGGTCCAGGGCCGGCAGCGCCACCTCGGGGTCGACGTTGCGTTCGAAACGCTTGCCCGCCTCGCTCACCAGCTTGTGGCGCCGGGCGCTGCGGAACACGGCCAGCGGGTCCCAGGTGGCAGCCTCGAGCAGGACCTCGGTGGTGGTGCCGCTCACCTCGGTCGCGGCGCCACCCATGATCCCGGCGAGGGAGACCACCCCGGAGTCGTCGGTGATGACGACGTCCTCGGGGTCGAGGGTGCGTTCGATGCCGTCGAGGGTGGTCAGCTTCTCCCCCGCCTGCGCACGCCGGACGACGAGCTCACCGCGGAGGGTGGCGGCGTCGAAGGCGTGCAGCGGCTGCCCGAGTTCGAGCAGCACGTAGTTGGTCACGTCGACGGCCGGGGAGATCGGGCGGATGCCGGACAGCAGCAGCCGCCGCTGCAGCCACCACGGCGACACGGCGCCGGGGTCGATGCCGGTGACCTTGCGGGCGGCGAAGCGGGTGGCTCCGGTCTCGCGTTCGAGCCGGATCGGGTAGGCCGGGCCTTCGGCGGGGTGGGGTGCGACGTGCGCGGGGTCGGCGAACTCGAGGTCGAAGCCGCACGCGAGTTCGCGGGTCAGTCCACGCAACGAGAAGCAGTAGCCGCGGTCGGGAGTGATGTTCAGCTCGATGACGGTGTCGCCGAGGCCGAGCAGGTCGTTGGCGTCGGTGCCCGGCTCGGCGGTGCCTTCCTCGAGCACGAGGATGCCCGAGTGGTCCTTGCCGACACCGAGCTCGGCGACCGAGCAGATCATCCCGTCGGAGACCCGGCCGTAGGTCTTGCGGGAGGCGATGGCGAAGCCGCCGGGGAGCACCGCGCCGGGCAGTGCGACGACCACCAGGTCGCCCTCGGTGAAGTTGCGGGCGCCGCACACGATGCCGCGCGGGGCGTCCTCCCCCACGTCGACCTGGCAGAAGCGGATGGGCTTCTTGAATTCGGTGAGCTCGGTGATCTCGAGGACGCGGCCGACGACGAGGGGGCCGTCGATGCGTGCGAGGGTGTCGACTTCCTCCACCTCGAGTCCGACCCGGACGAATCCCGCGTCGAGTTCCTCGGCAGTGACGTTCCACTCGGGGGTGGCGCGCTGCAGGATCTCGGTCAGCCAGGACTGCGCTACTCGCACTTTTCGCTCAGCTCTTTCGGTCGGTTCGGTTGTCGGATCTCGGGTTTGGGAGGTGTCAGCCCTGCACCCCGAAGGGGAGGGTGAAGCGGATGTCGCCCTCGACGATGTCGCGCATGTCGGAGATGCCGTTGCGGAACTGCAGGGTGCGCTCGAGGCCCATGCCGAACGCGAAACCGGTGTACTCGTCCGGGTCGATGCCGCTCGCGCGCAGCACGTTGGGGTTGACCATGCCGCAGCCGCCCCACTCGACCCAGCCGGCGCCGCCCTTCTTCTTGGGGAACCACACGTCCACCTCGGCGGACGGCTCGGTGAACGGGAAGTAGTTCGGGCGCATCCGGGTGCGGGTCTCGGGCCCGAACAGGGCTCGGGCGAATGCGTCCAGGGTGCCGCGCAGGTGGGCCATGGTCAGGCCCTTGTCCACGGCGAGGCCTTCGATCTGGGAGAACACCGGGGTGTGCGTGGCGTCGAGCTCGTCGGTGCGGAAGGTGCGGCCGGGGCACACCACGTAGATGGGGATGTCCCGGTGCAGCATGGTGCGCACCTGCACCGGCGAGGTGTGGGTGCGCAGCACCTGCCGTGAGCCCTCCGGCGCGATGTGGAAGGTGTCCTGCATCGTGCGGGCGGGATGGTCGGGCAGGAAGTTCAGCGCGTCGAAGTTGAAGTGTTCGGTTTCGACCTCGGGACCCTCGGCGATCTCCCAGCCCATGCCGACGAACACGTCGGCGATCTGGTCGGAGATGATCGTGATGGGATGCCGTGCGCCGGCGGGGCGTCGGCCGGCGGGCAGGGTGACGTCGATGGCCTCGGCGACGAGGACCGCGGCGTCGCGTTCGGCGAGGAGCACGGCGCGGCGCTCGTCGTACGCCGCGGTGACAGCACCACGGGCGGCATTGACCCGCTTGCCGGCGTCGGCGCGCTGGTTGCCGGGCAGGCTGCCCAGGGCGCGTTTGGCGAGGGAGACGGGCGCCTTGTCGCCGAGGTGGTCGATCTTGGCCTGGGCGAGCGCGTCGAGGTCGGTGGCGGCGGCGAACGCCTTCAGTGCGGCCTGGGTGGACGCGGCGAGCGACTCCTCGCTCAGGGCGCTCGGATCGACTGCCGGCGGGGTGCCGCCCTCGTTCTTGGCCACGACCGGTGCATCTCCTTCTTCGGGCGAACAATGGGTGTGGTGCCACGTTCGGCGTCGAGCGGATCGCGCCAGCGCAGCACCCGAATCCTAGGTGATGGCCGGGTCCCGCTAGGGCACGGCCCTGTCGGCGCGATGCTGCACGCGTGCGCTCGCGTACAGGCAGATCGAGGCGGCGGTGGCGAGGTTCAACGATTCGGCGCGGCCACGGATGGGAATGCGCACCCGATGGTCCGCCCGTGCCGCGACCGCCGGGTCGAGGCCGTGCGCCTCGTTGCCGAACAGCCAGGCGGTGGGGGCGGCGAGCAGCTCGTCGGCGTCGTCGAGGTCGACCTCGCCGTCGGCAGCGGTGGCGAGCACCTGCAGTCCGGCGGCGGCGAGCGCGTCGAGGACCGTGCCGGTGTCGCGTTCCCGGGCGAGCGGGAGGTGGAACACACTGCCCGCGGAGGCTCGGACGCATTTGCCGTTGTGGGGGTCGACGCTGTCGCCGGCCAGGACCACGGCGTCGGCGCCGACCGCGTCGGCCACGCGGATGACGGTGCCGGCGTTGCCGGGCTCGGCGATCCCGACGGGCACGGCGAGCAGCCGGGGCGGCGGTGTCAGGGCCCGCGCGAGGGGCACGTCGAGCAGATCACACACGGCGACGAGGCCCGGCGGGGTGACGGTGTCCGAGAGCCGGGCGGCGGCACGCTCGGTGACGGTGGAGACCCGCACGCCCCGGCGGTGGGCGGAGTCGAGCAGGTCGGGATAGCGGGCGGCGGCGGCTTCGGTGACGAACACCTCGTGCACGACGGCCGTGGCGAGAGCCTCGCCGACGGAGTTCTCGCCCTCGGCGAGGAAGCGGCCGGCCTTGCGGCGGTCGGCGGTGCGCAGCAGTTTGACAGCAGAAACGACCCGTGGGGTGCGCTCGGTGAGCGGGTCCACGGGTCGTTCCTGTGCCGGTGTGGCGTTCAGCGTCGTCTCGGCGCTGCGCTCAGGCGGCGTCGGCCGGCGCGTTGACGTCGGCGGGCAGCGCGGCCTTGGCCACGGCGACCAGGCCGGCGAACGCCTCGGCGTCGGAGACGGCGAGCTCGGCGAGGATCTTGCGGTCCACCTCGACACCCGCGGCCTTCAGGCCCTGGATGAAGCGGTTGTAGGTGATGTCGTTGGCGCGAGCAGCGGCGTTGATACGGCTGATCCACAGCTTGCGGAAGTCACCCTTGCGCGCGCGACGGTCGCGGTAGGCGTAGGTCAGCGAGTGGAGCTGCTGCTCCTTGGCCTTGCGGTACAGACGCGAGCGCTGCCCGCGGTAGCCCTTGGAAGCCTCGAGGATCGAACGGCGCTTCTTCTGGGCGTTGACGGCCCTCTTCACGCGTGCCACTGATATGTCCTGTCAATCTCGGGGGGCAGTAGATCGCCCCCGGGGGTCGGTCGGGGAAAGAAGCTCAGATGCCGAGCATGCGCTTGACGCGCGGGACGTCGACGTCGGCGACGGCGGCCTTGCCGTCGAGGCGACGCGTCACCCGGGAGGACTTGTGCTCGAGCAGGTGGCGGCGGCCGGCCTTCTGGCGCAGGATCTTTCCGCTGCCGGACACCTTGAATCGCTTCGCGGTGCCGCTGTGGGTCTTCGACTTGGGCATGGAGTCCTCAGTTCGTCGGGGATTTACTCGTGTTCGTCCGGCACGCGCGCAGCGGCCGGCCGGGCGGTGGGCCCGGTCGACCGGCGGAGCTACGCGGTGCCGTCGCCTGCTGCGGGCTTGTCCGCGGCAGGAGCCGGCCTGGCGGCGGAGGCCTGAGCGGTCTCCTGCGCCTTGGCGCGGGTCTTGGCGCCCTTGTGCGGGGCCAGGACCATGGTCATGTTGCGACCGTCCTGCTTGGGGGCGGTCTCGATGAAGCCGAGATCGGCGACGTCGGCACCGAGGCGCTGCAGCAGCCGGAACCCGAGTTCGGGACGGGACTGCTCGCGGCCACGGAACATGATCGTCACCTTGACCTTCGACCCGGCCTCGAGGAACCGCACCACGTTGCGCTTCTTGGTCTCGTAGTCGTGGTCGTCGATCTTCGGTCGGAGCTTCTGCTCCTTGATGACGGTCAGCTGCTGGTTCTTGCGCGACTCGCGCGCCTTCTGGGCAGCCTCGTACTTGAACTTGCCGTAGTCCATGATCTTGCAGACCGGCGGACGGGCGTCAGGGGCCACCTCGACCAGATCGAGATCGGCTTCGTATGCCAGGCGGAGTGCATCTTCAACACGCACGATTCCGACCTGTTCCCCGCCGGGTCCGACGAGCCGGACCTCGGGAACTCGGATGCGTTCGTTGATGCGGGTCTCAGCGCTGATGGGGCCTCCTAGGTAGAGCGGTGCGGTCCGGGTGACCGCGCCGCAGCACATGGGGCCGACTTCCGACGAAAAACCCCGCCGACGGCGCTCGCGCACCGGGCGGGGTCCGAATACCGACCGGCCCGACGAACCGCACGACACGACGGTCGTGCGTTCTCGTCCCCCGATCACTCGGGGTGCACACTCCCCGAACATCCCGGAGAGCGGCGGACCGGACCACTGAGCGAAGATCATGACCAGGTCATGGGCCGCGCAGAGGTGGGAGTCGGACTCCACTTTGCTGCCCGCGCGCAGGGCACGCGGACGGTCGTGTTCCAAATCCTAGCAAACTTCGAGCCCGCGATCGAATCGCCGGTTGCGGCCCGACCCGCTCTCGCGGCAGCGTGCGGCGGGTGGGATCGTGAAGTCATGACCGACACCCCCGATCCGACCGTGGCCGACGACGTCCGGCACCTGGGCGAGATCCCGGCCGTCGAGGTGATCAGCCGCGCCGCCGTGATGCTCATGAGTTCCGCCGCCGAGAAGCTCGGCCTGGCCGACGAGGATCCCGAGGCCGGCACCCACCGCGACCTGGACGAGGCGCGCCGCGTGATCACCGCCCTCGCCGGGCTGGTCACCGCGTCGGTGGAGTACCTGGGCCCGCACGCCGGGCCGCTGCGCGAGGGACTGCAGGCGCTGCAGCGGGCCTTCCGGGAGGCGTCGGCCTACCCGGACGAGCCGGGCAAGGGTCCGGGCGAGAAGTACACCGGCCCGGTCTTCTGACCGGGTCGGTCTCAGTGCAGCGGCACGCCGGGCTCCTCCCAGGCCCGCAGGCGCCGCAGCAGTGAGTCCTTCTTGCGCTGATGGTCGGCCATCCGGCACAGCACGTCGTCGAGGAACCGCACCGCGTGGTCGACGTACGGGCCCTTGTTGAGCATCACGCATTCGGCGCGGCCCGACGCTGCGGCGTCGGTGATCTCCGCACGCGAGGGACGGCCGGTGCGCGCGAGGGTGTCGAGGACCTGCGTCGCCCAGATCACCGGGACGTGCGCCGCCTCGCACACCCACAGGATTTCCTCCTGTACCTCGGCCAGCCGGCCGTAACCGGCTTCGACGGCGAGGTCGCCGCGCGCGATCATCACCCCCACCCGGGGTGAGTGCAGGGCCGCGAACAGGATGGCCGGCAGGTTCTCGAAGCCCACCACCGTCTCCACCTTGAGGATCACCCCGAGCCGGGTGCCGCCGAGCTCGGCGAGCCGGTCCTGCAGGCGCGCGACGTCGGCGGCGCTGCGGACGAAGGACAGGCTGACGGCGTCCGCGTGCGTGACCACGAACGGCAGCCGGTCCAGGTCCTCGTCGGTGAGCGCCGGCAGCCGCAACTCGGTGTCGGGCAGGTTGATGCCCTTGGCCGTGCCGAGCCGGGAGCCGCGCAGATCCGCGTCGGTGATGCGGATGCGCAGCCGTTCCGGGCCGGCCTCCTCGACGATCCCCCCGATCCGGCCGTCGTCGAAGAAGATCCGGTGCCCGATCCGGGTGTCGTCGAACACCTGGGGCAGGGTGCAGCCGATCCGGGGCGGACGGGCGTCGGGATCGGCCGGGGTGAGGTCCGGGTCCAGGATCAGCTCGTCGCCGACGTGCAGGGTGAGTCTGCGTTCGCGCGGGGAGAGGTCCGCAACGGCGGTGGCGTCGCCGCGCGCGGTCAGCCGGGTGCCGGGTACGAGGTAGGCGGTGTCGGTCAGTTCGGTGCGGACGTCCCCGGCGTCGGTGCCGGTGACGACCAGCGTGCGTCTGGAACCGCGGGTGTCGCGGAAGGTGATGCGGTCGCCGGGTCGGCGTCGGGCCAGCCACAGCTCGTCGGCGACGGGAACGACCACCTCGCCCGGGGCGGCCGCGGAGCCGCGGCGGGTGAGCCGCACCTGGACGGGCGCGACGGTGCGGCCGAGCGCGTCGCGTTCGGGTTTGGCGTGTACCACCGCGGGACCGGGGGCGACGGGGCCCGTGCGCAGCTTCGGCCCGGCGAGGTCCATGGTGACGGTGACGTGCCGGCCGTGGGCGCGTTCGGCGCGGCGCACGTGCTCGATCATGGCGGCCCACGCGTCGGGTTCGTCGTGAGCGCAGTTGATCCGGACGAGTTCGGCGCCGGCCCCGACGACCCGGTCGACGAGGTCGGCGTCGGTGGCCGCCTCGCTCGGCAGCGTCACCATGATGCGGGTCCGGCGGCCACCGCGGACGGGTCCGAGCAGGGCGGCGGCGTTGCGTTCGAGCAGGCGTTCGCCGGTGACGAAGTCCACCGGGCCGGGCCGGGTGTCGACCTCGGGCAGGTCCGCGAGGCCGGCCACGGCTCGGCGCACCGCGTCGACGGAGGCCAGGACGTGGGCTTCGGCGCGTCCCAGGGACGACAATCCCCACGCGGCGAGGTCGGATTGCAGCTCGCGGATGTCGCGGCGCCGCAGAGCGACGTAGTGCGCCAGGTTCTCCGCGCCGGCCCGGTGAGCGGGGTGTGCCTGCGCCCAGCGTTCGTCGGCGCCGGCCGCGGTGACGAGGCCGTCCCGCAGCTCGTCGAGCGCGGCGGCGAGGGCCGCGAGGTCGCCGTACGCACCGGTCATGCGCCCACCGTAGGGGCACGGCGTTGCGCGGGGTTTGCGCCCGGTTGAACAGTGCCGTTCCTGTGGGCGACCGTGTCGTTGACCCGCACCGTCGCCGGGATGACCGAGGATGGCCGTCATGGGCACACACCTGGTCCTCGTTCCCGGCTTCTGGCTCGGTGCGTGGGCGTGGGAGGCCGTCGCCGAGGAACTGCGGGCGCGGGGGCACCGGGTCGACGCCGCGACACTGCCCGGTCTCGAGTCCGTCCGGACCGACCGCTCCGGCATCACGCTCGACGACCATGTCGGTGCCGTCGTGGATGCGGTGGCGGGCGGTGCGGTCGTCGTCGCGCACAGCGGGGCCGGCCCGGTCGCGTACGCGGCGTCGGACCGGGTCCCGGCGGATGTGGCCCGCCTGGTGTACGTCGACACCGGACCGTTGCCGGATGCCGCTGCGCTGCGGCCGGATCTCGATACCGCCGTGACGGAGATCCCGCTGCCGCCGTGGGCGGAACTCGAGGCGGCCGGCAACAGCCTGCACGGACTCGACGACGCCGCGCTGCACCGGTTCCGGGAGCGGGCTGTGCCGCATCCGGCCGGTCCGGCGCGGACCCCCCTGGCCCTGCGCACCGACGCGCGCCTGGCGGTCCCGACGACCGTCGTGTGCACCAGCTTCCCGTCCGGGGCGATCCGGCAGATGGCGCGGGTGGGGCATCCCGTGGCCAGTGAGCTCGGTCGGCTCACCGACGTGCAGTACGTGGATCTGCCGACCGGGCACTGGCCGATGTGGTCGCGTCCCGCCGAACTCGCGGAGGTGCTCGACGCGGCAGCGCGCCGTTGAGGGTGGTGTCACCCCTCCGAGGCGAACAGTTCCCGGACGAACGCCGTCGCGTCGGACAGCGAGGCCCGCATCGTCTCGAGGTGACCGGCCGGGTAGGAGCGGAACACGAACCGCGTACCGGCCGCGGTCAGGTCGGCGACGAGCTTGACGGTGAACGGCGCCGGGGTGACGGTGTCCGTCAGGCCCTGGCCGAGGAACAGCGGCCGGTCGTAGCCGCGGGTGGGGATCTCGAGCATGTCGCGGGCAGCGCGGGCCAGGGCCGGGTCGTCGGTGCGCCGCGCCAACAGCTCGCCGATCGACAGATCCGGGAACTCGGCCGCTGCTTCCCGGTAGCACAGGTTCTCGAGCCGGGCGAGAACGTCGCGGCCCCGCGGGCTGAGGAAACGGTCGACCTCGACGTCGGGATAGGTCGCGCGCATCCCGGCCAGCAGGTAGGCGATGAAGACGGCGGTGCCGGTGAGCGGCAGCGGTGGAAAGGCGGGGTCGCCGAACGGCACGAGGTGCTCGATGTTGGACGGCACGCCCAGCGCGACGGCGCCGCGATAGTCGAGTTCGGGTGCGTACCGGGTCGCGAGGGAGGCCGCGACCATGACGGCCTGGCCGCCCTGCGACTGGCCGAGTGCGGCCCAACGCGGCCCGAGGGACGGTTCCACCGTCCGGGCGGCGCGCACCATGTCGATCAGGGCGTGCGCCTCCGACGGCCCGTCGAGGTAGGCGTGCACGCCGGGGGTGCCGAGGCCGACGTAGTCGGTGGCGACGATCGCGTATCCCTCGGAGAGCCAGTGCGCCAGGTATCCGTTGTCGATGCGGCCGTCGACCGTGGGGGCGCACCGGTCCGCGATCCCGACGGCGCCGTGCCCCCACGAGAGCACCGGCCAGCCACCGGCGGGCGCGGCACCCGGCGGCACGAACACCGCGCCGGTGCTCAGGGCCGGCACCCCGCGGGGACCGGTGGTGCGGTAGGTGATCACCGAGCCGGCGGCCGCGCCCGGCAGCCACCACTGCCGCGGCAGGGCCTCGACCCGGACGACGCTGCCCGGTGGGCCGATCTCACGGCTCGGGGGCTGTGCCGCCGCGACCCCCGCCGTGAGCAGCATGCTCGTCACCAGGACGGCGACGATCCCGCGGACACGGGCCTGGGCGAATGTCCGGGCCATCGTCCCCCCTTGCGGTCCACGGCGCGTCGGCGCCGTCAGGGTCAGCTCGCGGCTGCCACCTTCCGTGGTGCGCGCTTGCGCGCCGGCTTGCGGGCGGGCTCCGGCTCCGGCGCGACGGACTCGGCGAGCGCCTCGCTCAGGAATCTGCCGGTGTAGCTGCCCTCGACCGCCGCGACGTCCTCGGGTGTGCCCTGCGCGACGACGGTGCCACCGCCCGAGCCGCCCTCGGGGCCCATGTCGATGATCCAGTCCGCGGTCTTGATCACGTCGAGGTTGTGCTCGATCACGATCACGGTGTTGCCCTTGTCGACGAGCCCGTTGATCACGCCGAGCAGCTTGCGGATGTCCTCGAAGTGCAGTCCGGTGGTCGGCTCGTCGAGCACGTACACGGTGCGGCCCGTCGACCGCTTCTGCAGTTCCGCGGCGAGCTTGACGCGCTGGGCTTCGCCGCCGGACAGGGTCGGGGCGGGCTGGCCCAGGCGCACGTATCCGAGGCCGACGTCGACGAGGGTGCGCAGGTAGCGGTGGATCGAGGTGACCGGCTCGAAGAACTCGGCGGCCTCCTCGATCGGCATGTCCAGCACCTCGGAGATGGTCTTGCCCTTGTAGTGCACCTCGAGGGTCTCGCGGTTGTAACGGGCCCCGTGGCACACCTCGCACGGCACGTACACGTCGGGCAGGAAGTTCATCTCGATCTTGAGCGTGCCGTCGCCCGAGCACGCCTCGCACCGGCCGCCCTTGACGTTGAACGAGAACCGGCCCGGCTGGTAGCCGCGCACCTTGGCCTCGGTGGTCGCGGCGAACAGGGTGCGGATCTTGTCGAACACACCGGTGTAGGTGGCCGGATTCGACCGCGGCGTACGTCCGATCGGCGACTGGTCGACCTGGACGAGCTTGTCGAGCTGGTCGAGGCCGTTGACGCGGGTGTGCCGGCCGGGCACCTGCCGCGCGCCGTTGAGCTTGTTGGCCATGACCGTCGCGAGGATGTCGTTGACCAGGGTCGACTTGCCGGAGCCGGAGACGCCCGTGATCGCGGTGAGCACGCCGAGCGGGAAGGCCACGTCGATGCCACGCAGGTTGTTCTCCCGCGCGCCGACGACGGTGACCTGACGTTTGCGGTCGACCGGCCGGCGCTGCTGCGGCACCTCGATCCGCTGTCGTCCGGACAGGTACGCGCCGGTGAGCGAGTCGGTACAGTCGAGCAGTTCCTTGTACGGGCCCGTGTGCACCACCCGACCGCCGTGTTCGCCGGCGTACGGCCCGATGTCGACGACCCAGTCCGAGGCACGGATGGTGTCCTCGTCGTGCTCGACGACGATCAGGGTGTTGCCGAGATCACGCAGCCGCGTGAGGGTTTCGATGAGGCGGCGGTTGTCGCGCTGGTGCAGGCCGATGGACGGCTCGTCCAGGACGTACAGGACACCGACCAGGCCCGAGCCGATCTGGGTGGCGAGCCGGATACGTTGCGCTTCCCCGCCGGACAGGGTGCCGGCCGCGCGGGAGAGAGTGAGGTACTCGAGTCCCACATCGAGCAGGAACCCGAGACGTGCCTGGATCTCCTTGAGCACCTGCCCGGCGATGGCCTCCTCCCGCGCCCCGAGGGTCAGCGCGTCGAGGAACTCGGCACATTCGGCGATGGACAGGTCGGAGACCTCGGCGATGGACTTGTGCCCGTGTTCGCCCGCGGCGACCGTCACCGCCAGGATTTCGGGACGCAGCCGCGCCCCCTCGCACGTCGGGCACGGGATCTCCCGCATGTACCCGTCGTACCGTTCCTTCATCTGCTCGGATTCGGTCTGTTCGAGCCGGCGGTGCAGGAACGGCATCACGCCCTCGAACTCGGCGTAGTACGACCGGGTCCGGCCGTAGCGGTTCTTGTAGCGGACGTGCACCTGTTCCGGGCTGCCCTCGAGGATGGCCTTGCGGGCCTTGGCGGGCAGCTTGTTCCACGGGGTGGACATCTCGAAGCCCATGATGTCGGCCAGCCCGGACAGCAGCCGGGTGAAGTACTCGGAGGTCTGCCCCATCGACCACGGCGCGATCGCGCCGTCCTCGAGGCTGAGTTCCGGGTCCGGCACGACGAGTTCCGGGTCGACCTCCTTGCGGATGCCGAGGCCGGTGCACTCGGGGCAGGCACCGTACGGGGAGTTGAACGAGAACGAGCGGGGTTCGAGTTCGTCGATGGACAGCGGGTGCCCGTTCGGGCAGGCGAGTTTCTCGGAGAAACGGCGTTCGCGGTCGGCGGCGTTCTCGTCCCGGTCGACGAAGTCGAGGACGACGATGCCTTCCGCCAGGCGTAGCGCGGTCTCGATCGAATCGGTGAGCCGCTGCTTGGCACCGGCCTTGACCGCGAGCCGGTCGACGACCACCTCGATGTCGTGCTTCTCCTGCTTCTTGAGCTTCGGCGGATCGGTGAGCGGATGGACCACCCCGTCGACCCGCACGCGGGCGTAGCCCTGCACGGTCAGCTGTTCGAACAGGTCGACGAACTCGCCCTTGCGGGTGCGCACGACCGGTGCGAGCACCTGGAACCGCGTGCCCTGCTCCATGTCGAGGACCTGGTCGACGATCTGCTGCGGGGTCTGCCGCGCGATTCGCTCCCCGCACTGCGGACAGTGCGCCGTGCCGGCGCGGGCGTACAGCAGGCGCAGGTAGTCGTAGACCTCGGTGATGGTGCCCACGGTCGAGCGCGGGTTCCGGTTGGTGGACTTCTGGTCGATGGAGACCGCCGGTGACAGGCCCTCGATGAAGTCGACATCGGGTTTGTCCATCTGGCCGAGGAACTGGCGCGCGTAGGCGGACAGCGACTCGACGTAGCGGCGCTGCCCCTCGGCGAAGATCGTGTCGAATGCCAGGCTCGACTTGCCCGACCCGGACAGGCCGGTGAAGACGATCAGGCTGTCACGCGGCAGGTCCAGGTCGATCCCCCGCAGGTTGTGCTCCCGCGCGCCACGCACGATCAGGCGATCCGCCACGCCACGTCCCTCCTAGTCGGATCCCCTTGGACGGGCGGATCCGGTCGCATCTCGATTCACCGACGTCACGTCGCGCAACTCGGCCCTGGACCATGGTAGGCGCGCCCACCGACACGTTCCGGTTTCCGGCCGCCGCGCGCGCGGGCGACGGACCTCGGCGGTAACGTGCCTCACATGTCGCAGCAGCCCTTGGTCATCGACGACGACTACACCGGCGAGGTCACCCCCGGTGGTCCCGCGCAGCGCCGCACCGTGCCCGGCGCGACCATCGTCAAGCTGTCCGTCGGACCCATGGACAACAACACGTACCTGGTCTCGGATTCCGCCACTGGCAGATCTGTGTTCCTCGACGCAGCGAACGAGCCGGAGTTGCTCACCCGGTTCCTCGCCGAGCACGCCCCGAAACTCGAGCTGATCATCACGACCCACCAGCACTGGGATCACTGGCAGGGCCTCGAGGCGGTCGCGGCCTCGACCGGGGTTCCCACAGCCGCGCATCCCCTCGACGCCGAGCCGCTCCCGGTCACGCCCGATCGGTTGCTCATGGAAGGCGACACCGTCGCCGTCGGCGAGCTCGGTCTCGAGGTGATCCACCTGTCCGGGCACACCCCCGGCTCGATCGCGCTGGTCCTCACCGAGGCCGGCACCGGACGGCACCACATCTTCACCGGTGACTCCCTCTTCCCCGGCGGCCTGGGCAAGACCGCGGACGCCGAGAAGTTCACCTCCTTGTACGACGACGTCGACACCAAACTCTTCGGCCGCTTCGGTGACGACACGGTGATCTACCCCGGGCACGGCAAGGACACCACGCTCGGCGCCGAGCGCCCGCACCTCGCCGAGTGGCGCGAGCGCGGCTGGTGACCGGGTGGGCTGCGGGAGGCCGCCGTCCCCCGAAGGCCGTTCGCGCAGCTGCGACGCTGGCAGCTCCGTGGGCGGGGCCGGTGTCCACTGCGCAGACCGGTTCCTCGGCGGTCACGCGGAGGCTGTTCGCCGGCTCACAGACCCCGGTCGATGAGGTCGAGGATCTCGTCACCGGTCGCGGCGTGAATCCTGTCCACCGTGTCGGCGCGGCCCCGGTCGGCTCCCTCGAGCTCGGCGAGCAGGGCTTCGAGCCGCTGTGCGACCGCCGCGCGTGCCTCGTCGTCGGCGCCGAGGTCGGCGACGGCCGCCCGCAGGCGGTCGATCCCGGCGACGGCGACCGACACCGGGTCCGGGACCAGCTCCGCGCGCAGGAACTCGGCGAGGGCCCGGGGACTGGGGTGATCGAACACCACCGTCGGCGGTAACCGCAGACCGGTCGCGGCACCGAGATGGTTGCGCAGGGCCACCGCGGCGAGCGAGTCGAAGCCGAGTTCCTTGAACGCCTGGTCGGGATCGACCGAGTCCGACGCGTCGTGGCCGAGGACTGCGGCAGCTCCGGCTCGGACCAGCTCCAGCACGAGGTGCCGCTGTTCGGGCACCGACCGGTCGGTGAGCCGCTGCGCCCACTCGGACGGTCCTGATCCGTTCGGTGCGGACACGGCGGACTCCGATCCGGCCGCGCGCGGCCGCGACTGCCGCACCAGTCCCCGCAGCGGAGCGGGAACGGACGTCGCGGCCGCCCCGGGGTGTTCGAACCGGGCCCCCACCACGGCGGGTAGGTCGGACGCCAGGGCGCTGTCGAACAGGTCCAGTCCGTCGGCTTCGCTCATCGGCACCAGGCCGCTGCGGCGGGCCCGGGCGAGATGCACCGCGCCGAGCCTGCCGGTCATGGCGCTCGGCGGTGCCCACATTCCCCACGCGATCGACACCGCGGGCCGGTCGTGGGCTCGCCGATGCTCGGCGAGGGCGTCGAGGAACCGGTTCGCCGCCGCGTAGTTGGCCTGTCCGGGCGCGCCGAGGACACCGGCGAGCGACGAGAACAGCACGAAGGCGTGCACCCCGCCGGTCAGCCGGTGCAGGTGCCAGGCCGCGTCGACTTTCGGCCGCAGCACCGCGTCGAGCCGCTCGGGGGTGAGCGAGGTGAGGGTGGCGTCGTCGAGGACTCCGGCCGCGTGGATCACTGCGGTCAGGGGGTGCTCGGCGGGGATCCGGGACAGCAGTCCTGCCAGTGCCGCCTCGTCGGCGGTGTCGCAGGCGACGATGCTCACCTCGGCGCCCGCATCGCGCAGTTCGCGGCGCAGCTGGTCGCTGCCGTCGGCGTCGGGTCCGCGTCGGCTGGTCAACACCAGATGCCGCGCCCCGTGGGCGCTGACGAGATGGCGCGCCACCGACGTTCCCACGGTTCCGGTGCCGCCGGTGACGAGCACGGTGCCGCGAGGATCGAACAGCGGAGCGGACCGCTGCACGGCCGGTAGGCGTCGCAGTCGGGGCACGAGCACCGCCCGGCCCCGGACCGCGACCTGCGGTTCCCCGCTGGCCAGGGCCGGCGTGATCGCCGTGTCGACGTCCGTCTCCCGGTCGAGGTCGAGCAGCACGATCCGCCCGGGGTGCTCGTTCTGCGCGGAGCCCACCAGACCCCACACGGCCGCGGCCGCGAGGTCGATGTCGTGTCCTTCGCCCTCCTCGCCGGTGGCCGTCGCGTTGCGGGTGACGACCACCAGCACACTGTCGGCGAACTCGGCGTCGTCGAGCCAGTCCTGCAGCAGTCGCAGCGTTCGGGCGCACAGGTGGTGGGTCGCCTCCGGGCCCGGGTCGCCGTCGGTGCCGCACCCCACCAGCACCGTCCAGGGGCGCCCGTCGTCGGGTGTGGCCGCCCTCGCGGTGCGCAGCGCCGCCGCGTCGGGACAGCGCGGCAGGCTCGATCCCGGATCCGCGTCGCCGAGTACGACCGTCGGGCCGGCCGGCGGCCCGGAGGGGACGTCGTCGATCCGGGTCCAGGCCAGGCGGTGCAGTCGCCGCGCGCCGGACGGGCCCGCGCCGTCGCCGTCTCCCGTCCGGGGCACCACGTGCAGCGCCTCGACGGTCAGCACGGGTGCGCCGTCGGCATCGGTGGCGTCGACACGGTACTGCCCGTCCTCGCCGGTCGCGCACCGCACCGACACCGCCTGCGCACCGGTGCGGTACAGCCGGGTTCCCGACCAGGTCAGCGGCCAGTCGTCCGGGCCGAGGACGGGGTCGAGCGCCGCCTGCAGCAGGTGCGGATGGATGCCGAAGCCGCCCGGGTCGAGGCCGTCGTCGAGGCGCACCTCGGACGCGGTGTCGCCTGGGAGCCGGCCCGGTTGCGCGGCGGGTACGTCGTCGACGGTCGCCGACGCGTTCCGCACCCAGGGGCCGTCGGCCGGTCCGGTGTTCGACGAGATGGTGACGGTGCGCGCGCCGTCGTCACCGGCCGGCGACACGAATACCCGGATCGGCAGCGGTCCCGCGGCCGGCAGGACCAGGGGGTGGTGCAGGGTGAGAGCGGCGATGCGGTCGCACCCGACGTGGTGGGCGGCGTGCAGGGTCAGTTCGACCAGGACGGCCGGTACGAGTGTCTGCGGAGCGTCGGTCGGCGGATCGCCGGGCTGCGGCGCCGCGAGCGACGAATCCCGGTGCCGCGACAGCGCTCCGGTGAACACGGTGGTGTCGTCGTCGAGGGTCACGGCCGCGCCGAGCAGCGGATGGTCCGCCGGGCTGAGCCCCAGCTCCGTCGGATCGCCGCTGGGGCGTGCGGGCGCCGACGGCCAGAAGGAGCGCCGCCGGAAGGCGTACGTGGGCAGGTCCACCCGGCGGCGGCCGGGCAGCACCCGATCCCAGTCGATCGTCAGGCCCTGCACGGACGCGGCGGCGACCGCCTCGACGAACCCCCGGGCGTCGTCCCCGCGGCCGGGCAGCGCGGCGATCGGGTGCGGGACGACCTCGGCGGCGTGGGCGGCCAGGGCCGCGCCGGGTCCGATCTCGACGCAGCGGGTGACTCCGAGTTCGGCGAGGGTGCGCATGCCGTCGTGGAAGCGCACAGCTCGGCGCAGGTGCCGGCGCCAGTACTGCGGCGACGTCAGTTCCTCGGCCGTGGCGACGCGACCGGTGAGAGTGGAGACGACGGGGATCGTCGGCGGCTGCGCCGCCGGCCGCGACACGAGGGCGGTGAACTCGTCGAGGACGGGGTCCATCAGCGCCGAGTGGAAGGCGCGTTCGACCTGCAGCGTGGTGACCGGGATTCCCGCGGTGGACAGTTCGGCGGCGACGGCGTGCACGTCGGCTGCGGCGCCCGCGAGCACCACGGATTCGGCGCCGTTGACCGCGGCGAGGTCGACTCGGCCTTCGATCCGCGACCGGATGTCCTCCGGGCGGGCCCGGACGGCGATCATCGCTCCGGGGGCGGTGGCCTGCATCAGCCGGCCGCGCGCGGCCACCAGGGCGGCGGCGTCGGGCAGGCTGAACACGCCCGCGACGTGGGCCGCGGTGAGTTCTCCGATCGAATGCCCGGTCAGGTAG
Source organism: Rhodococcus indonesiensis (assembly GCF_047782815.1). Taxonomy (NCBI): domain Bacteria; kingdom Bacillati; phylum Actinomycetota; class Actinomycetes; order Mycobacteriales; family Nocardiaceae; genus Rhodococcus; species Rhodococcus indonesiensis. The sequence goes on from NZ_CP180630.1 coordinate 2,920,441, forward strand.
TCGGGTGTGAGGCCCCACTCCCGCAGTAGTCGGTAGAGGGCGACCTCGACGGCGAACAGGGCCGGCTGGGTGTACTCGGTGCGGTCGAGTCTCGCGGCGGCGTCGTCCGCGTCGCCCCAGATCGCCTGCCGTATCGGGGTGTCGACGTGCTCGTCGAGTGCGGCGCAGGTCTCGTCGAGGGCCCGGGCGAAGACCGGGTAGGTGTCGTAGAGGCCGCGGCCCATTCCGATCCGCTGCGCGCCCTGGCCGGTGAACATGAACGCCGTCCTGCCGCGGGTGCTCGTGCCGGCGACGACGTTGCCGCCGGCGCGTCCCTCGACGAGCCGGGCGAGGCCGTCGCGCAGGTCGGCGAGCGTCTCGCCGGTCACGGCGGCGCGGTGCGTGAAGCCGGACCGGGTGGTGGCCAGCGAGTAGGCGAGATCGGCCGGATCCGGTGGGGACTCGGTGTCGAGGACGTCCGTCAGCCGAGCGGCCTGCGCGCGCAGCGCCTCGTCGGTCTTGGCGGAGAGCACCCACACCAGGGGTGACGTCGGCCGTGGCGGGGCCGGTGGGGCGGCGATGTCGGGGGGTTGCTCGAGGATCATGTGGGCGTTGGTGCCGCTGATGCCGAACGAGGAGACGCCGGCGCGGCGGGGGCGCCCGGTCTGCGGCCACGCCACCGCGTCGGCGAGCAGCGCGACCTCGCCGGCGGTCCAGTCGACGTGCCGGGTCGGGGCGTCGCTGTGCAGGCTCGGCGGCAGCACCCCGTGGCGCATCGCCATCACCGTCTTGATCACGCCGGCCACCCCGGCCGCCGCCTGGGAGTGGCCGATGTTCGATTTGACCGACCCCAGCCACAGCGGCCGGCCGTCGCGTTGCTGCCCGTAGGTGGCGAGCAAGGCCTGGGCTTCGATCGGGTCGCCGAGTGTCGTGCCGGTGCCGTGGGCCTCCACCGCGTCGATGTCGGCGGGGTCGAGGGCGGCGTCGGCCAGCGCCTGCCGGATCACCCGTTCCTGCGACGGACCGTTCGGGGCGGTCAGGCCGTTGGAGGCGCCGTCCTGGTTGACCGCGGAGCCGCGGATCAGTGCGAGCACCCGGTGGCCGTGGCGCTGTGCGTCGCTCAGCCGCTCGAGCACGACCATGCCCGCGCCCTCGCTGAGTCCGGTGCCGTCCGCTCGATCGGAGAACGGTTTGCACCGCCCGTCCGGGGCGAGTCCGCGCTGGCGGCTGAATTCGATCAGCACGCCGGGGGTCGCCATCACCGTCGCCCCGCCGGCCAGCGCGAGGGTGCATTCGCCGTCGCGCAGTGCCCGCGCCGCCAGGTGCAGCGCCACCAACGACGACGAACACGCCGTGTCGACGGTGACCGCGGGGCCGGTGAAGCCGAGCGTGTAGGCGATCCGGCCGGAGGCCACGCTGTTGCTGGTGCCCGTCATGAGGTAGCCCTCGGCGTCGGTGCTCCGCCGGGTCATGAGGTGGAATCCGTAGTCGCCGCCCATCATTCCGACGTACACGCCGGTGTCGGTGAGCCCGGGCGAGTTCGGCGGGATTCCCGCGTGTTCCAGTGCCTCCCAGGCGCTTTCGAGAAGAAGTCGGTGCTGCGGGTCCATCGCGACGGCCTCGCGGGGGCTGATCCCGAAGAACGCGGCGTCGAACCGGTCGGCGTCGTAGAGGAAGCCGCCGTACCGCATGTAGGTCGTGCCGCTGCGCTCGGGATCCGGGTGGTACACCTCGTCGAGGTTCCAGCCGCGGTTGTCGGGGTACGCGCCCACCGCATCGCGGCCGTCGCGGACGAGGCGCCACAGCTCGTCCGGGCAGGAGACCTGCCCGGGGTATCGGCAGGCCATTCCGACGATCGCGATCGGGTCGTCGTCGTGGCGCCGGCGCGCCGGACGGGTCGGTTGCGGGGCGTCCTCGGGGCCGAGCAGCCGGGCCGCGATCTCGCGGGCGAGCGCGTCCGCGGTGGGGTGGTCGAACACCACCGTCGCGGCCAGCCGTACCCCGGTGGCCGTCGTCAGCTGGTTGCGTAGCTGCACCGCGGTGAGCGAGTCGAAGCCGAGTTGCTTGAAGGCACGCTCCGGATCGATGGCCTCCTTCCCGTCGTGGCCGAGGACCGCCGCGACGTGCGTGGTGACGATCTCGAGGACCCGGGCGTGCCGCCCGGCGGGGTCGAGCGCGCGCAGTTCGTCGGCGAGGCCGGGAGCCGACGGGGCGGCCGCGGCGCGCCGACGGGACGTGCCGAGCACTCGGCGCAGGATCGGCGGGAGGGCGTCACCGTCGGATCGGCGGGAGGGCGCCGCGAGCCGTATCGGCACCGTCAACGGACGGTTCGCGGCGAGTGCCGCATCGAACAAGGCCAGCCCCGCTTCCGGGGTGAGGGTGTCGATGCCGGTGCGCTGGAGCCGATCCAGGTCGGCCGCACTCAGATGGGAGGTCATCCCGCTGGGACGGTCCCACAGTCCCCAGGCCAGGGACAGTCCCGGCAGTCCCTCGGCGCGGCGGTGCTGCGCGAGCGCGTCGAGGAAGACGTTGGCCGCGGCGTAGTTCGCCTGGCCGGCGCCGCCGAGCACACCGGCCGCGGAGGAGAACAGCACGAACGCCGCGAGACCGCGATCGCGGGTGAGCTCGTGCAGATGCCAGGCACCGTCCACCTTGGGGCGCAGGACGGCGTGCAACTGGTCCGGAGCCAAGGTGGCGGCGGTGGCGTCGTCGAGCACTCCGGCGGCGTGGACGACACCCGACAGGTCGGGGACGGTGTCGAGCAGGGCGGCCACCGCGGCCCGATCGGCGACGTCGCAGGTCACGGCGCGGATCTCGGCGCCCGCGTCGGCGAACTCGGCGCGCAGGTCCGCCGCCCGCTCGGCGCGGACCGCGTGTCGGCCGGTCAGCACGAGCCGGCGCACCCCGTACCGTCGCACGAGGTGCCGGGCGACGAGCCGGCCGATGGTTCCGGTGCCGCCGGTGACGACGACGGTGCCCTCGGGGCCGAACGGCACCGGATCCGCGGGCGGTGCGTCGGTGGGGGGCGCCGCCGCTGCGAGCATGGGCGCGAGGAGGGTCCCGGCGCGGACCGCCAGTTGTGGTTCGTCGCAGGCCAGGGCCGCGGACAGCACGGTGGGATCGGGATGGCCACCGGGCGGCCCGTCCAGGTCCAGCAGGGTGATCCGGTCCGGATGCTCGTTCTGCACCGCACCGATCAGCCCCCAGACGGGCGCGGCGCAGATGTCGATCGGTTCGTCGTCGGCGATCGCCACGGCACGCCTTGTCGTCACCAGCAGTCGGGTCTCGGCGAGGCGGTCGTCGACGAGCCAGGCCTGTACCGCCCGCAACGCCGCCTCCGCGGCGGCGTGGGCGCGCGTCGGCACGTCGGAGTCGTCGTCCGGGGTCCCGGCCAGCAGCAGGGTGCGGCCGGCGGGATCGCCGCCGGTGAGTGCCTCCCCGAGCGGGGCGAGGTCTGCCGTCGCGGCGGCGCCGGCGTCGACCGGGATCCATTCCACGCGGTAGAGGCCGGTGCCGGTCGCGGCGGCCGGCGCCCGCGGACCTGCGAACGGCCGCAGCGCCAGCGACCGGGCGGTCAGCACGGGATTGCCGGCGGTGTCGTACGCGGCCACCCGGTAGCGTTCGGGTCCGGCAGGGGCGATGTGCACGCGCAGGGCGGTGGCACCGACGGCGTGCAGCTGCACGTCGTCCCATGCGAACGGCAGCCGCAGGTCGCGGGCGCCGGCCGCGGCGGCGGCGAACGCGATCAGGTGCAGCGCCGCGTCGAACACCGCCGGATGGATCCCGTACCCGGCGACGGCCGCGGCGGGGTCCTCTCCCCCCAGGCGCACCTCTCCGTACAGGTCGTCACCGCGGCGCCACGCCGCGCGCAGGCCCCGGAACACCGTCCCGTACCCGTATCCGGTCTCGTCGAGCGCGTCGTACAGACCGCTCACGTCGATCGGCGTCGCATCGGCCGGGGGCCACTGCCGGATCGGAACCGGCGCGGTGTGCGCCGCGCCCGTGAGGGTGCCGACGGCGTGCCGGGTCCACGGTGTCTGCGCCGGGGCGTCCGCCGGGCGGGAGTGCACCGACACCGTGCGGTGCCCGGCGTCGTCGGCGGTGAGGACGGCGACCTGCACCGCGAGTTCCCCACCGGTGGGAATCGTCGCGGGCGTCTCGAGGGTGAGTTCCGCGAGGCGGCTGCAGCCGGCGCGGTGCCCGGCGTGCAGGGCGAGTTCGGCGAACGCCGTGCCGGGCAGCACCACGGTGCCGTCCACGGCGTGCTCGTTCAGCCACGGCAGTCGGTGCGGCGACAGCACGCCCGTGAACACCGCGCCGCGGCCGTCGCCGAGTTCGACCGAGGCGGCGAGCATCGGGTGGTCCCCGGCATCCATGCCGGCTGCGGCGGCATCATGTTGCGGCGCGCCCCCGTCCAGCCAGTAGCGGCGGTGCTGGAAGGCATACGTGGGCAGGTCCACCCACGGCCGGTGACCGGTGCGGCGAGTCCACCCGATCCGGTCCCACGCGATGTGCGCCCCGGACACGTGTGCCTCGGCGAGGGCGGTGGTGAACTGGCGCAGGCCTGCCCGGTCGCGGCGGAGGGTGCCGAGGGCGCGACCCGCGACGCCGGCCGCGTCCAGGGTCTCCTGCAGCGGCACGGTCAGGACCGGATGGCTGCCCGACTCGACGAACAGCCGGTACCCGTCGCGGACCAGGGACCTCGTCGCGTCTTCGAAGCGCACCGGTCGGCGCAGGTTCCGGTACCAGTAGTCGGCGTCGAGTGCGGTGCCGTCCATCACGTCCCCGCTCACCGTCGAGTAGAACGGGATCCGCGAACGCTGCGGGGTGATCGGGGCGAGAGCGTCGAGAATGGGCCTGCGCAGCACCGAGACGTCCGCGCAGTGGGAGGCGTAGTCCACCGTGATGCGCCGAGCCTGGGCACCGTCGGCCTGCCACTGCGCGACCAGGACCTCGAGGGCGTCGCCGGGGCCGGACACGACCGTCGCGGCCGGACCGTTGATCGCCGCCACCTCGACGGTCCCGGCCCAAGGTTCGATCTGCTGCCGCACGGCGTCCGCCGGCAGGCCCACCGACGCCATGCCCCCGCCGCGCCGGGCGGATTCCGTGATCACCCGGCTGCGGGCCGCGACGACGAGCGCCGCGTCGGGCAGGGTCAGCGCGCCGGCGATGTGGGCGGCGGCGATCTCGCCCTGCGAGTGTCCGACCACGGCCGCCGGTTCGACGCCGTGTGCCTGCCACAGCCGCGCCAGACCGACCATCACCGCGAACAGCGCCGGTTGCACGACGTCGGCTCGGTCCAGGGCCGCCGGATCGCGGTCGCGGAGCACGTCGAGCAGCGCGAACCCGGTGTGCGGGGTGAGGGCGTCGGCGCACTCGCGCAGGCTGTCGGCGAACACCGGGGAGGACTCCAGCAGTTCGGTGGCCATGCCCACCCACTGCGCGCCCTGTCCGGGAAAGACGAAGACCGGTCGGTCGCCCGCCTCGACCGCCACGCCGGTGATCACACCGGGATCGGGGGCGCCTCGGACGAGCGCGTCGAGACCGGACAGCAGGGCCGCCGGATCGGCGCCGAGCACGGCGGCGCGGTGGTCGAAGGTCGCGCGCGCGGTCAGCAGCGGGCCGGCTACCTGTGCGGGTGTCAGCTCGGGATGGCCGGCGACGTAGTCGCGCAGCCTGTGCGCCTGCGCGCGCAGTGCCGGTTCGGTGTGGCCCGACACGAACCAGGCCACGACGTCGTCCGACGCGTCGACCCCCTCGGTGGGCGCAGCGTCCGGGGATGGGGTCGGCTGCTCCAGCACGACGTGGGCGTTCGTGCCGCTGATGCCGAACGAGGAGACCGCCGCCCGGCGGGGCCGGTCGGCCGCCGGCCATTCCCGGTTCTCGGTGAGCAGGGACACCGATCCGGCGGACCAGTCGACGTGGGGGGTGGGACGGTCGACGTGCAGGGTCTTCGGCAGCACACCGTGGCGCATCGCCATGATCATCTTGATCACGCCGGCCACTCCGGCGGCGGCCTGGGTGTGCCCGAGGTTCGATTTCACCGAGCCGAGCCACAACGGCCGGTCGGGGGGCCGATCGCGGCCGTAGCCGGCCAGCAGGGCGGACGCCTCGATGGGATCGCCCAGCGTGGTGCCGGTGCCGTGCGCTTCGACCGCGTCGACGTCGGCCGGGCCGAGTCCGGCGTCGGTCAGGGCCTGCCGGATCACCCGTTCCTGGGCCCGCTTGTTGGGGGCGGTGAGGCCGTTGCTGGCGCCGTCCTGGTTCACCGCGCTGCCGCGGACGACGGCGAGGATCTGGCGGTCGTTGCGCTCGGCGTCGGACAGGCGTTCCAGCGCGAGGATCGCGGCGCCTTCGCCCCACGCCGTGCCGTCGGCCGCGGCGGCGAACGCCTTGCAGCGCCCGTCGCGGGCCAGTCCACGCTGCCGGCTGAACTCGACGAACACGGCGGGCGTCGACATGACGGTCGCCCCGCCGGCCAGGGCGAGTTCGCACTCGCCGTTGCGCAGCGCCTGCATGGCAAGGTGGACGGACACCAGGGACGACGAGCATGCCGTGTCGACGGTGATCGCGGGTCCGTTCAGTCCGAAGCTGTAGGCGACACGGCCGGAGGCGACGCTCATCGCGGTCCCGGTGATGAAGTAGCCCGCGAGTTCCTCGGGCGGGGCGCCGCCCGCCCGTGCCGAGTAGTCGATCCCGGACAGGCCGGTGAAGACGCCGATCTGCCTGCCGTGCACGGACCGCGGATCGATGCCGGCGTGCTCGAAGGTCTCCCAGCTCGTCTCGAGCAGGAGTCGCTGCTGCGGGTCCATCGCCAGTGCTTCGCGAGGCGAGATTCCGAAGACCTCCGGGTCGAAACCCGCTGCGTCGTCGAGAAAACTACCTTGCACCGTGTACGTCCTGCCGGCCTGCCGGCCCGTCGGATCGTAGAGGTCCGCCGCTTCCCAACCCCGGTCCGCGGGGAACCCGGCGACGGTCTCCGAGCCGGATTCCACCAGGTGCCACAGATCCTGTGGGGAGCGGACGCCGCCGGGGAACCGGCACCCCATCCCGACGACGGCGATCGGTTCGCGGCTCACCCCCTCGAGCTCGCGAAGCTTCTCCCGGGCCTGATAGAGCTCTGCGGTCACCCGTTTCAGGTAGTCGAGGAGCTTCGCATCATCGGCCATAATCGAGCTCCAATCCGAGAGCCGTCGTGCCAGCGCCGAGAACTCGATGGTATCCGCCGCCCCCACCCGGACACAGCGATCTGCTCGTGCGATCGTGACCGCTGCGCGTCCGGGTGCGAGGGCGGGCCGCGGTTCGCTGTGCGAGAGGCACGGTGGGCACGCCGCAGCCGCACGCTACGGGCGGATCTGCGGCCACGACAGCTCCGCTGCACACCACCGGCGCAGCGCACCTCCCCGCCCCGTCCCCCGGCATCGCGCCCGGCCCCCTGGCGTCGTCCCCCGTACCCTGGGGAGGTGACCACGAGGAGGTCGCCGTGACGACCCGGCCGGAACCCGTCGAGCCTGCTGCGGGGCAGGAATCGGTCTGGGACTATCCCCGTCCGCCCCGCGTGGAGCCCTTCACCGGCTCGATCACCGTGGAATTGGGCGGCCGGACCATCGCGTCGACCACGCACGCCTGGCGGGTACTGGAGACCAGCCATCCGCCGACCTACTACCTTCCCGCCGACGCCTTCGCCGACGGGGTGCTGCGGGAGGCGCCGGGCTCGTCGTGGTGCGAGTGGAAGGGCAGGGCGAGCTACTACGACCTGGTGACCGACTCGCGGGTCGCGCCGAAGGCGGCATGGACCTACCACGATCCCACCCCCGCCTTCCGTGCGATCGCCGGGGCCGTCGCGGTGATGGCCGCGCAGGTCGACCGGTGCACCGTCGACGGCGAGGAGGTCGTCCCGCAACCGGGCGGGTTCTACGGCGGCTGGATCACCAGCTCGGTCGTCGGCCCGTTCAAGGGAATCCCCGGGTCGGCGGGCTGGTAGCCGCTCCGCTGTGCGTCGAAGCCGATGCGCGCCTGCGGGCGGCACGAGCACTAGACTGGGCCGATGGGCATCGTTTCCGATGTCGATACGCACCGCGCCGGTGCCGGGCACTCCCGCTGGCCGGTGGTCGAGTCCAGCCCTCCCTCCGGCGCGGGCTTCGCGGGTTCGCTCGGACGGTCACGCACCGGCCCGCACGAAGCGGTACCGCCCGGATGCGGTGAGCGACCGCCCCTCGGCGCCGGCCGCGTCGAGGATCCCGGCGCGGACCGGTCCGATCGTTCCCGACCGTGCCGGGCCGGAGAGGAGCCGACGTGACCGACGGCGAAGTGACCGGCCGCGTCGTGGTCGGAGTGGACGGATCGGAGCCGTCGAAGGGGGCACTGCGGTGGGCACGATTCGTCGCCCGCTCGGCAGGATTCGAAGTCGACGCCGTGGCGGCCTGGGAGATTCCCTGGGCTGCCGCCGAAGGCTGGCGGTCCGACTGGGACCCCGAGCGGGAAACGTCCGGGATGCTGCACGAGACGGTCACCGGCGTCCTCGGTAGCGAGCCCGGCGTGTCCGTGCAGGAACTGGTTCGCCGCGGCGGAGCCGCGCGGGTCCTGCTCGACGAGAGCCGCGATGCGCAGTTCCTGGTGGTGGGAAGCCGGGGGCACGGCGGCTTCAGCGGCCTGCTGCTCGGTTCGGTCAGTGCCGCATGCGCCGAGCACGCACACTGCCCGGTGCTGGTCATCCACGGCGACACCCCGCCCCCGCCCGTCTCACCCTGAGGCGATCGCGACGACGATCCCGCTCCCCCGTGGCACCGGGGCCGCCCCGATCTACCGGACCGGTCGTCCCCCTCCCCGGATCGGTCCCGCCGCGTCTTCTCGTCCCGGAAAACGCTGCGAACAGCCCCGGGGGCGGCGGATGATCGAGAAACAGCGCCCGAGGGCGGTGGATCGTACGCGCGACTCCCCTTCCTGCGCGTGTCCGACTCGTTCGCTCGACCTTCGGAAGAGGCCCGCCATGAGACTCGGCATCCTCGTTCTCGCCGTCGGCGCGTCGCTGCTCGCCGGCACCGGTATTGCAGCGGCCGCCGATCCGGCCGTCCTCGGCGGCGGTTCCGGCATCGTCATGGACGGCCGGAACTACTGCACCCTCACCACGATCGGTCCCGATTCCGGGGGCCGGCTGGTCGGATTCACGGCGGGGCACTGTGGAAACGCCGGGTCCACGGTCGCCTCGGAGGCAGATCCGGATGCCGGGGTGGTCGGCACGATCGCCTACACCGATGCGGACTTGGACTACGCGGTGATCGTGTTCGAGCCGGCGAAGGTGGTGCCCGTGAATCGGGTCGGAAACACGACGATCACGGGGATCGGGGGTCCGGCGCAGTTCCCGGACATCGTCTGCAAGCAGGGCCGTACCACGGGGCATACCTGCGGGGTGGCCTACGGCGATGTGTTCGGTTCGGGGCAGACCTGGACGCAGACGTGCGTCGACCTCGGCGACTCGGGAGGTCCGGTGGTGGTCGGAACCACCCTCGTCGGCATGGTGAACGGCTACCTCACCGTTGCCTGCCTCGGTCCGGAGGTCGGCACGAGCATGACGGCCGTCGTCGGTGACGCCGATGCGCGGGGCGGGGCCGGGGCGGGGTTCCGTCCGATCTAGGACGCGCGGGTCGGGACGATGTCGTCGCCCGGGTGAGGGGCCTGACGGACCGGGCGCCACGCACCGCCGGGAGTGTTCTCGCCGGTCAGCCGATCTCGGCGAGGAAGCGCTCCAGGATCCCGGTGACCCGGGCCGGGTCTTCGAGCGTCGCGCTGTGACCGACGCCGTCGAGTTCGACCAGTTGCGAGCCCGGGATCAGGGTGTGCATCTCGCGGGCGAGACGCGGTGGCATCTCGACGTCCAGTTGCCCCGCGACGATCAGCGTCGGCACGCTCACGCCGGCAAGCTCGTCCCGGATGTCGGGACGGACCATCATGCCGAGCATCGTGTTCGCCAGTGACGACCGATCGGCGGTCTCCCATCGTCTGCGCCACACCTCACGGTCGGCCTCCCGGCCGGGTTCGCTGCGGAACGGTTCGCCGTAGAGTTCCTTCTCGATGCCCCGCAGCACGGGGGCCGGCGACGGCCCGAGCAGCCGTGCCACGGCCGTGAGGGCAAGGTGCAGCGGGTACCGCCCGGGCGGGTGCGGGGATGCGCCGGTATTGAGCAGGGTCAGCGAGCGCAACAGGCCCGGTTCCCGCGCGCCGATGCGCATGCCGACGAAGCCGCCCATGGACAGACCGACCAGGTGTGTCGGGGCGAGGTCGAGCCGCCGGATCACGGTGAGCACGTCGGCGGTGAGTTGCTCGAGCTGGTATCCGGTCCGGGCGTGCCCGGACCGGCCCTGCCCGCGGAAGTCGAGGGTGACGCAGCGGTACCGATCCCGCAGTGCCGCGATCTGCGCCTCGTACATTCGCCCGTCGAAGAGAAACCCGTGCAGGAACAGGATCGGCTCGCCCTCACCGCCGGTGTCCTCGCAGTACAGGTCGACGTCGCGCACCCGCAGGTACGACCGTCGCGTGTCCGGAATTCGGGGCATGGTCATGGCGTGCTCCGGGTCGGGGCGGGACGCGGAACCGTCTCGGATGGGTCGAGGATCGGCGCCGAGCGCCGCCCGTGTCAAGGGGCAGCGACGGCCCTGTCCGGTAGCGCATTGCCGAGATATCATTGCTGATATGTCGACGTCGCCGCGCCGAACGTCGTTCCCGGGTCTGGACCGTCTCTCCGACCGGCGTCGAGCGCTGGTGGACGAGCTGGCGGCGGCCCGGCGACGACAGGGACTGAGCCAGACCGAGATTGCCGCCCGGATGGGCACCTCCCAGTCGGCGGTGGCCCGACTCGAGCGCGGCGATCTCGATCCGCGCCTGTCCACCCTCGAACGGTATGCACAGGCGGTGGGACAGACCGTCGACTGGCAGATCCACCCGCCCCCGGAGACGACATGAACATCTGGCCGCCCGTTCCTCCCCCTCCCCCGCCCCCGCCGATGCCCCCGTGGCAGCCCGAACCGCGCCCGCCGGCTCCGGCACCGGCACCGGCACCGGCGCAGTACACCTCGCTCGTCGCGCCCGGCTCCGACTGGCTCACCGAGCGACTGTTCGACCAGCGGATCGTCCGGCTCACAGGTCGTCTCGGCCACGACGCCGCCAACCGCGCCGCCGCCACGCTCGCGCTGCTCGACGCCTCCGGCGACGACCCGGTGCAGCTGTGGCTGCACGACGTCGACGCCGATCTCGACACCGCGACGACGCTCCTCGACACCCTCGACCTGATGGGTGTGCCGATCCGGGTGAGTTGCCTCGGCGCCGTCACCGGCGCGGCCGTCGCCCTCCTGGCGGCCGCCGACCGGCGCACCGCCGCGCCGCACGCCACCTTCCATCTGCGCGAGCCCCGCACCGCGTGCGACGGTCCCGCGACAACCGTCGACGCCCAGGTGGACCGCTACCGGCAGCAACTGCAGGCACTGCAGCAACGGCTCGCGGACCTGTGCCGCCGCCCCGTGGACGAGATCGCGCGGGACATGCGCGCCCACCGGATCCTGACCGCCGAGCAGGCACGTGACTACGGCCTGGTCGATGCGGTCGGCCGGGATCGGGAGCTGCACGCACCGACGCCGCCGGACCGCATCCCGTAACCGGTCGATTGCGGTTGCGGTGCTCGCGCCGCGACAGAGAGCTGTCGACGCTTTCACCGGGGATGATTGCGGCAAGAGTGCCATTCGGGCGGAGCCTCCGGCGGCGGACTCGGCCCATAGAGTGTTGTTGCGCCCCAGTTCTGGTGGAAGGTCTCATCACCCGGAAGGATGAGATTCAGAGGAGTGTGGTCTGTCCACCCGGGGCAGCGGTTCATGAATGCCACAACCGGCGACCTCGAGTCCGTGACGGGGTGTACCACACCGTCACGTGTTCCCTCGTCGATCCGGCAGACAATGAGGGCCGAGACGGCGCATCGTGAGTGGGTGGGGCGAGCCGTCGGGTCGGCGGCGGGGAATCTCGGCAAGGGCTATCGACACAGGAGGACGCGATGACCTCACATGCGCACAGCACCCCGATTCCGCCAGGCATCGAGATGCCGGACGAGGTCCGCACCCGGTTGGGCACGCTGCGGTTCTTCGACGGAGTCCCGGACGACGAGACGACCCGGACACTGTTCGACAATCTGGACTTCCAGCGGGCGGTGCAGGCGTACCTGCTGGCGCAGCATCCGGTGTCTTGGGCGGCGTGGCGCCGGGGACTGCTGCGCTGGGGTCCGGCGAACACCACGGTGGCGCTCTGGGAGGACCTGTGCCACCCGTGCACCGTCGGACCGGCGATGCACACGACCGTCGTGTACTTCTACATGTGGATCGACCTCCACGACGGACCCCTCGTCCTGGACGCCCCGCCCGACGTGTACGGCCTGATCGACGACTCGTGGGGGCGCTGGGTCGTCGACATCGGCGCGACCGGACCCGACAAGGGCCGGGGTGGCAAGTACCTGTTCCTGCCGCCTGCATACGACGGCGAGGTCCCGGACGGCTACTTCGTGGTGCGGTCCCGTAGCTACGGGATGTGCCTCGTCTCACGCGGTTTCCGCGACGAGCACGGCGACCCGCATCCGGCCGCCGACATGATCAAGGCGAAGACCCGGGCTTACCCGCTGGCTCAGGCCGACGACCCGCCGCCGATGCGATTCGTGAACGTCTCCTTCGAGCCGTGGGTCACCATCCCGGCCGCCGACTACCAGTACTGGGAGCTGCTCGACGAGGTGGTGCAGTCCGAGCCGCCGGAGTCATCCGACCCGGTCACGCTGGGGATGTTCGCCGCCGTCGGCATCCAGCACGGCAAACCGTTCGACCCCGACGAGCGGATGCGCGCAATCCTGACCGAGGCAGCCGCGGTCGGCGACGCGACCGCCCGCGCGCTCCTCTACCGGGTCCGCCAGCCCGAGGCACGCTACTACCCGGACGGCGCCTGGCGGGTCTTCCTCTTCGCCGGTTACCAGTTCCAGGACCGTGGCGCCGCGATGCTCGACACCGCCGCCGCGCTCGGCTTCATCGGGAGCGGATCGAGTCCGGTGTACCTGACGGAGATGGTCGGCGCCGGATCGCAGTATGTCACCGCGTTCGTCGATGCCACCGACGCGCCCTTCGACGGCGGCCGGACCTACCGGCTGCACGTCCCGCCGAACGTGCCGGTCAACACCTTCTGGTCGATCGTCGTCTACGACACCCAGACCCGGTCGATGCTGCAGACCGACCAGGAATTGCCCACCGTTGCCAGCGACCGCGACATGATCTCGAACGAGGACGGCTCAGTCGACGTCGACTTCGGTCCCGACCGGCCCGAGGCCAGCCGCAACTGGATCCAGACCCTGCCCGGCAAGAGCTGGTTCGCGATAGTCCGGCTCTACGGTCCGCTGGAACCGTGGTTCGACAAGACATGGAGACTGCCCGACATAGAACCGTTCGGGTAACACTACGGAGGAGAGCAATCCATCTCCGGCCGCGAAGAACCGGAATCCGCTACGTCTTTCCCCGCCATTCCCCTGGAGGGCGCGGAGCGTTTCGAACTCCCGACTGATGTCCCCGGGTCGGTGATTGTTCTGTCGAGGTCCACGAAGCCGGCCGGGGTCGGTTCCCGGTGCACATCGACTCGACACCGACACCGAGCTTCGGGGCGGTGTCTTCGCACGCGGTGGGGGCTGCCGGCCGGTGCTGCGCGGCGCACTCGTCGGACGACCCCGAGCCCGACGAGCCCACCGACAAGCGGTAACCCGGCCGCGGGGTGGGCGGCCCGCCGACGCCGTCTCCTCGTCCCGTCCACACCCTTCGACCTTCCCACCCCTGGTGTATCCGGACACGATCCGGGCAGAACTCCCCGTTGGTCGCGACGTAGTGGTGCGGCACCAGTCGTGGGGACTGTAAGAACAACGGTGTAACTCTGAAAGGAGATGCACCACCATGACCGATGTGATTGATCGTGAGGACGAATCGAACTCGGCACCTGTGGGTGTCAGCGATGCCCGGCTGCAGGAACTGGTGGATCAGGCGCGGGCCGAAGGCCTCCAGCTCACCGGCGAGGGCGGGTTGCTGGCGAAGTTGACCAAGCTGGTGGTGGAGTCCGCCCTCGAGGGCGAGATGGACGACCACCTCGGCTACGGCAAGAATGACCCGGCCGGCAGGGGCAGCGGCAACTCCCGCAACGGCAGACGCGCCAAGACCGTGCTGACCGAGGCCGGCCCGGTCGAGCTCGACGTACCCCGGGACCGGGAGTCCTCGTTCGAGCCGAAGATCGTGGCCAAGCGGCAGCGGCGGCTGACCGGGGTGGAGGACATGGTGATCTCGCTGTCGGCCAAGGGACTGACCACCGGTGAGATCTCTGCGCACCTGGCCGAGGTCTACGGCGCCGAGGTGTCCAAGCAGACGATCTCGACGATCACCGAACGGGTGATGGACGGCATGGCCGAGTGGCAGAACCGGCCGCTGGACCCGGTGTATCCGGTGCTGTTCATCGACTGCATCCACGTCAAGATCCGCGACGGCAACGTGGCCAACCGGCCGATCTACGTCGTGATGGGGGTGACTGTGGACGGCACCCGCGACATCCTCGGATTATGGGCCGGCGAGCACGGCGACGGGGAGGGGGCGAAGTATTGGCTTCGGGTGTTGTCGGAGCTGAAGAATCGTGGTGTGCAGGATGTGCTGATCGTCGTGTGCGACGGTCTGAAGCATCTGCCCGACTCGATCGGGCAGGTGTGGCCGCAGACCATCGTGCAAACCTGCGTGGTCCACCTCCTCCGCAATACCTACGCCTACGCCTCCCGCAAGGACTGGGCCGAGATCGCCAAGGACCTCAAACCGGTGTACACCGCGCCGTCGGAGCAGGCCGCGCTGGACCGGTTCGCCGAGTTCAGCGACAAATGGGAGAAACGCTATCCCGCGATCATCCGGCTCTGGACCAACACCTGGGCCGAGTTCGTGCCGTTCCTGCAGTTCGACAACGCCATCAGACAGGTCATCTACACGACCAACGCCATCGAGAGTGTCAACGCCCGAATCCGCAGGGCCGTCAAGGCCCGCGGTCATTTCCCGACCGAGGCCGCGGCCCTGAAATGCGTGTACCTGGCCATCATGAGCCTCGATCCCAAAGGCACCGCCCGCCAACGCTGGTCCAACCGCTGGAAGGCAGCACTGAACGCCTTCGAGATCACCTTCGACGGACGCCTGTCCGCTGGACGAAAGTAGCTACAGTTCAACCAGTTACACCGTTAACTTGACAGACCCCAGTCGTGGCGTTTCTGCGCGGTGATCTGGAGCGGGGATCCGGAGCGTCGGCTCAGGTGTCCGAGGTGGAGGGACGAACGCGGTGTCGGCTGAGGATAGAGATGCGGTTGAAGGCGTTCATCGCGATGGCCACCCACACGATCGCCGAGAGTTGGTCGTCGGTGAGGTGGGTGCGAGCGTTGGTGTAGTCCCGATCCTGTTGGTCGGATGTCGGCAGGGTCGTTACCGTTTCGGCGAGGGTCAGGGCGGCGCGCTCGCGGTCGGTGAACAGGTCGGTGTCCCGCCAGGCGGGAAGGACGGCGAGTCGCTGCGGTGATTCCCCACCGGCGAGGGCGTCGCGGGTGTGCACGTCGAGGCAGTAGGCGCAGCCATTGATCTGGGAGACGCGGATGTTGACCAGTTCGACGAGCGTGCGATCGAGTCCCGCCTGGGCGACGGCCTCGCGGACGGCGACCGCGACGGCGACCTGTGCGCGGTACACGGGGCGCGCCTGCCTGTCGATCGCGATGCGGGCGGGTGTGGCTGTGGTCATTGCTGGGCCTCCGGCCAGTCGACGAGGTGGTCGTAGTTGTGGTGGGTACGCAGGTATTTCGCGACATAGGGGCACACCGGGACGATGCGTTCGCCGGCGGCGGCGACGTCGTCGAGCGCGAATTCCACGAGTCGGGCGGCAAGACCGAGGCCGCCGTAGGCGGGATCGACCTCGGTGTGGACGAACACTCGCCGGGGGTCGCTGCCGGTGCGCGTGCGGTATCGGGTGAAGCCGATAACGGTGTCGCCGTCGCGGAGTTCGTAGCGGTGCCGGTCCGGGGCGTGAGCGACGGCGATGTTCGTGAGGCGGGGGTCGGGAGTGTCGGTGCTCATCGCTTGTCCTTCCTGGGGGGAACTATGAAGCTCACCCTAACAGAAGTAATTGACTGAGCAACTATATCGCGCGGCCCACTCGAAATGGGGACGGGACTCGCCGGAGAGCTTCACGTCTCCGAGGGTGAATTTCCGGCCCGGTAACAACGAGCCCCCGTGTCTCCCGGGCGTCGGGCAGGAACTGAGCGGAACCGGGCGACCGGAACACGCTCATGCAAAAGTGATTCGGCCTCGAGTAGCAACGCGTGTACATCGGCCCCATCTTCCGGCGGCGGGGTACCGTCGGAACGCACCAAGCCGATCGGTGGTGTCTTCCCGGGTGCCGGTTCCTCCTGGCCGCGCCCGGTCCCGTTCGGTGCTCGGCGCCGTGCACACCCAGACCACGGCCGAGTCCCGCTACGCGGGCAGGTCCCCGCCGCATTCGCTGCCGACACCCGGCCGGATGCGCCAAAATCGGGGGTATGGCTTCGTCCGCGACCGCCGGCACCACGTATCTGATCTCGTCGCAGGGAAGACTGCCGCGATGGCAGGACATCCTGCCGGGCACACGGCACGTCGAGCACCCCGCCCCCGAGCACCGCAGCATCTACCTCGACACCGCGGGGCGCGACCTGCGGCGGTGGGATTGTATGCTGCGGTACCGCACTCCGGGTCCCGACAGGGAGGCCGGCTGGGAGCTGGTCGTTCCGGGTGGCAAGCTCGGCACCGAACTGCACATCGATTCGGACACGAGCGATCTCGCGCCCGACGAACTCACCGCAGCAGTGGCGGGCCTGACGGGCGGGCGGCCGCTGCGGCGTTCGGTCACCGTCGACACCGGTGAGCACCGGCACGAGTGGTACGACCGCAACGACCGGTTGCTGGCGCGGATCGGTGTCGAGACGGTCGCGGCCACGGTGATCGGCGAGGCGGCGACCGTCGAGCAATGGCAGCAGATCCACCTCGACATCAGTGACGCCGCGTCGAAGAAGCACCGCACCGCACTCACTGCGGCCCTGGCCCGTACCGACGCCGCGCCGACGCCGCAGCGCGGCGAACTCGACCGCGCTCTCGCCACGATCGAGGCGCACTTCTCCCTCGCCACCCCCGCCGGCAAGGCCGCCGACAAGGTCGTGCGAGCCCGTGGTGTGCTCGCCGACTACCTCGACACCCAGCTCGAGGCTATCGCCGCGGGGGACGTGTGGCTGCGCCGCGGTCTGGACCCGATCCATCCCACCCGGGTTGCCATCCGGCGCCTGCGTAGCACCCTGCGGACGTTTCGGAAGGTGTTCGAGCCCACGCAGCGGTCCTGGCTCGACAGCGAATTATATTGGTATGCAGGGGTACTCGGACAGGTCCGGGATGTGCAGGTGCAGCGCGTCCGGCTGGCCGCCGCGCTCGAGGACCTGCCGCCGGAGCTGGTGATGGGCCCGGTGGCGGCACGGATCGACACCGATCTGCGCGCCGACGAGCGTCACCGGCTCGACGAGGTGCTGCGCACCCTCGACTCCGACCGGTACCGCACGTTGCTCGCTACCCTGGCACGCTGGCGGATCCAACCTCCGCTGACCGAGGAAGCGGACCGGCCGCGTGTGATCGTGAAGGCGGCGCGGCGGGCCGAACGCAAGGCCGACACTCGGGCGCGGACCGCCGCCGACGGCGAGGATGAGCAGGCGCTGCACCTGGCCCGCAGGTCAGCCAAGCGGGCCAGGTATGCCGCCGAGTTGGCCGCCCCGCTGCTCGGCCGCCACCGCGCCAAGCGAACGATCAGCCACTACACCAGGATCCAGCAGGTGCTCGGTGAACATCAGGACAGCGCCGTCGCCACCGACCTGCTACGTGAGTTCGGCGCCCGGGCAGGGACCACACCCGGAGAGAACGGATTCACCTTCGGGTTGCTGTACGGGCTCGAACTGCAGGCCGCCGAACGGGCGCGCCGTCAGGCCGCGGAGGTGACTACCTGAGCGGCAGCCACCGGCCCGGGTGAAGGGGCGGCGCACCTGCCGTTCGTGGCGTTCACCGGCCGGCGCAAGGAAAGAGCACGTCGCGTGCCGGCTCGTCGTGCAGCGGGTCCGGCGCCTGCAACCGTCGGTCGGGGACGGCAGCGAGCAGGGCGAACTGTTCGCCACCTACCGACACCATGCGTTCATCATCCCGGCGTCGTGCCCAGCCCGCGTCACTCGCTGTCCCAGGCCGCCCCTCGGCGATGCTCGGCTCACCGGCTGCAGCCCCTACAGCCTTGCGCCTGCCGCCGCCGAGACCGGCCACACCGTCGGGGCCGCGACGGCGGTGGCGGCACTGTCCGCACCGTGGGGGCGACCGGAGCGCCGGTCACATCGACCGACAGGTCGCTCGTCTCCCCGGGGTGGGCACCGGCAGCACGATCCCACCGCGCGGTCCGGGGTTGCCCGTCCTGCATTCACCGCACCGATCGGCCATCGTCGACTTCCCCTGATCGTGGTGACGCCTCGATGCCCTGTCGAACAACCGCCTCCCCGGTGCCGTGCCGAGCACGATGGCCCCGACCGGGCGGCTGGTCTGCCGGTCCAGCCAAGACCGCTCCCCCGGCCCGCCGTAGGTGATCGTTCCGTATGCCGCGGCGAGGGGGCCATCACCAGCACGAACACCATCCCCACCAGCGCGGGGCCCGATTCGATCCGGTCGTACCAGCGCATCAGGGGACTGCGGCTCCACGGCGCCCGACGCCTCAGGCCAACGGTCCGGGACGATTCGGTCTCCAGCACCTCCACCCCGCACGTCTTCTTCGACCCGATGTCAGGCCGGCGCACGCGGTCACCGTACGGGCACCTCGCGCAGTCGCCCGTCAGCGGCGGAGCATACCGTCGCGCCGGCGACGATGCGAGTGTCGGTGGTCGGCTGCAGAAATCCTCGTCAGGGCGGGGGAAGGATCCGAGGGCACCTCGATGGGGCTGTCCCATCGGTCCCACCGACGGGGTCGAGCTCATCGCGCTTTCGAGGCTCGGTGAGTGCGTAGACGGCTCCAGAGTATTTCGAGCACCACCGCCAACGCCACAATCGCGATCATCGCCGCGAATGTCTCGGGCGAGGTCTGCAGGGTCTGCACTGCAAAGACGGCGAGCACGATCACGGTCAATACGATGCCGGTGACGAGGATGCCAGCACGAGAGGCTGTTTCATGGCGGAGGCGATATGCCGCGATCGAGGTCACCAGGAAGATCGTCAGGGCCACGACGCTGCCGAGGGAAGCAATGGCGGTCAGATCCACCAGATTCGCAAGCAGCAGAATCAGCACGACCGAGATGGTCAGCCCCCGTGTGCCCCCGATTCTGGCTCGACTGCCGAACACCGGAGGGAAGGTGCCTGATTCGGCCAGCTTGGCGGTGGAGCCGACCGCCGCATAGACGTTGGCGTTGACCGAGGAGGAGGTGGCCAGCAGGGCAGCGAGGGCCATGATCGCGAAACCGGCGTCGCCGAGGGCGGGTCTGGCGGCGACGGCGAGAGCGGTCTCGCCGTTGTCGATGACCTCTTGCACGGTCAGGGTTCCGAAGACTCCGACGGCAATCGATACGTACAGGGTGACCGTGATGCCTAATGCCAGGTACATCGCACGCGGCAGGTTACGGCTCGGATCGGGAAGGTCGTCGCCGGTGAAGCTGACCACGGTGAAGCCGAGGTAGGCGAAGAAGGTCAGCGCCACACTGGAGACGATGTCGAGCCTCGGCGGGTACGTGGACGGCGCCAGCAGATCGGGGTCGAGTTGAGTCAGGGTGACGACGACGAAGACCGCGAACACTACCAGCAGTATCACCACGATCACGCTCTGGACCCGGTCGATGAACTTCGTGCCGGCGATGTTGACCGCCGCCACGAGCACGACCACAGCGGTGGTGAGGATTTTGCTCCAAGTGGTGGACTCGTCGAAGAACAGTGCGGCGCCGTAGCTGCCGAACGAGACGGACACCATGGCGGTGACGATGACGGCCGCGAAATAGAGCAGCCAGGAGGTGATGGCGGTGATGTGCCCTCGGCCGTAGGCCTGCAGCAGGAACGTCACGATGCCGCCCGAGGACGGGTAGCGCGCCCCCAGCTTCGCGACGGCGTAACCCTGCAAGGTGGCCACCACCCCCGCCAGCAGGAACGATACCCACACCGCCGAACCGGCCACGGCCCCGGCTTCTCCGAGAAGCGCGAAGATGCCGGCTCCGACCATGGAGCCGACCCCGAGGAAGGCGCCGCCACGCACGGTCATGGTCCGGGCATTTGGGGGCGCCGCATCCGGTGCGGAAGGCTGTTGCGGGCCGCTGTCGCGGCCGTCGGACGGCCCTGGGGCCCTGTTGTCCATGTCTTACATGATGCAACCGGCACGGTCGGCCACGGCCGAGTTCGATCCGATCAGTCTGCTATCCGACCGCGACTTTGGACGGTGACCCCGGACGACCGTTCGGAGCCGGGCTCGGAGGCGGCCGGAGGAGGCGAGTGCTCCCCGGTAGGGGCATGCGATTCGGACTACGACGCGAGGGCACCAACCCGCGCCCTTCGGGATCGGGTCGCTGCCGCGAGCTCCGACATGGCCGAGCTCAGTGACGACACCGCGAGCACGCACCGATCAGGGCACCTGCGAGGCATCACGATTCCGTACGGGCACCGCGGGTTCCTGGGGCGGTTCCCCTGCGCTCGTGACAGGGCACCACTGCAGCTCAGCGGTGTCCGATCCCGCCAGTAACTCCTGTATGCGATTTGCCTGCGGTGCCATCGTGGCGGGTGCACAATTCGGGATAACGGGCTATGCACGCCGTCGTAGAGGTGAGTCGTGTCGCTGGAGGGTCGATCGAGGCGTGGCCCTGGGCGACCTCGCTCGCAACGCTGGGGAGGTACCGGGTTGTGTGTAGTCGATTCTGTGTCTCGGGGTTGACTCGGCAGTTGCATATCTCCCGAGGCCGTCGGAGGCCGCGATGACATCGATCGTGCACCCGGCACCGTTCACCGGCGACGATTACGCGGCCCGCATGGCACGAGTTGTGCGCGATGTCGTCGGGTCTGGTCTGGACGGTGTGCTCGTTACTCCCGGACCGGATTTGGTCTGGCTCACGGCATATCGGCCGACAGCGATCACCGAACGCCTCACCGTTCTGGTGTTGCGCCCCGATCGGCAACCCACCCTGGTGGTACCCGCGCTCGAACGACCCGACGCCGAAGCCGCGGCCGGTACCGCCGCCGTATCGTTCGTCGAGTGGACCGACGGCACCGACCCGTACCAGGTGGCCGGCGCGCTGCTGTGTCCCTCCCACACGTACGGGATCTCGGACGCGGCGTGGGCAATCCATCTGTTAGGGCTGCAACGGCAGGTGCCGCACTCGTCCTATGTGGCCTTGGCCGAGGGTCTGCCGATGTTGCGTGCTGTCAAGGACGCCGGTGAACTGGCTCGATTGACGGCGGCCGGAGCGGCGACCGATATGGTCTTCGAGCAGATCGTGCAGACTCGGTTCGCCGGGCGGCGCGAACTGGAGGTCGCAGCGGAACTGGCCGCTTTGTTGCGGCAGTTCGGGCACGAGCAGGTCGACTTCACTGTGGTGGGGTCCGGCCCCAACGGGGCCAATCCGCACCATGAGGCCGGTGACCGGGTGATCGAACACGGCGACACCGTCGTCCTGGACTTCGGCGGGTTGATGTTCGGTTATGGATCGGACACCACCCGCACGGTCTCGGTCGGAGAGCCCAGTGCCGAGGTGCGGCAGGTACACGGGATCGTCCGGCAGGCCCAGCAGGAAGCGGTCGAGGCGGTCCGGCCTGGGGTGAGCTGCCAGCATATCGATCGGGTGGCGCGATCGGTGATCGGCGAGACCGGATACGGCGAGCAGTTCATTCACCGCACCGGGCATGGGATCGGGGTCACTACACACGAGCCGCCGTACATCGTCGAGGGCGAACAGCAACCCCTGGTACCCGGCATGTGCTTTTCCATCGAGCCGGGAATCTATCTCGCCGGTCGCTTCGGGATCCGCATCGAAGACATCGTCACGGTCACCCCCGACGGCTGTCGCCGTCTCAACAACACCAGCCACGAACTGTGGGTCGTCGACTAGCTGCTGCAGGAGGTGGGATCGAACTGAAAGCCGCCGGTCCGGTACCGGCACAGCAGTTTCCCTGACGAGAGCGCCTCGACTGCGCCGCGACGAGAAGGACACTGTGATGACTTACTGCACCGAGGTATCGAACACCCCCGGCCGGCTGTGGCGTCACCGCGCTGCGGTCGAGAGGGCCGAGTGCCGGATTCGCGGCGGGTGGATGTCATGAGCGCACCCGACGTACCCGCCGATCAGCCCCCCGCCGAAGTCGGGACCCGCACCCGAGCACCGGCAGGTTCCTGGATCTCCTGGATCGCCCTGGCGTTGATGACCACCAGCTCGGTGGCGAGTTTGCGGCCGTCGCCGACCATGGCCGTGTACGGCCTGGCGTGCGTGTTCTTGTACCTGATCCCCGCGCTGGTGTTCCTGCTGCCGACCTCGCTGGTGTCCGCCGAGTTGGCGTCGGGATGGGAAGGCGGGGTCTACAACTGGGTGGCTCTAGGAATCTCCAAGCCGATGGGGTTCTTGGCGGTGTGGTGCCAGTTCGCCATGACGATCTTCTACTACCCCAGTTTGCTCGGGTACGTTGCCAGTACTTTGGCCTACGTCATCAACCCGGCACTGGCCAGCAGCGGAGTATGGACCGCGCTGGTTATCATGGTCGCCTACTGGTCCGGGGTCTACATCTCCTCCCGGGGCACCAAGGGCGTTGCCGGTCTGGCCAGCGGTGGCCTGATCATCGGCACCCTGGTGCCCGGCGCACTGCTGGTGATCCTGGGCATGGTCTTCCTCGGCCAGGGCAATCCCTCCGCCGCGCCGATGACCGTCGACAATCTGCTGCCGGCCTGGGCCGGTCTGGCCAGCCTCGTGCTGATCGTGAACAACTTCCTCTCCTATTCCGGGATGGAGATGAACGCGGTGCACGTGTCGTCCCTCCGTAACCCCGCCAAGGAATTTCCCCGATCGATGTTCCTGGCCATGGCCCTGGTGCTGTTGATCTTCATCCTGCCCGCGTTGGCGATCAGCTGGGTGATTCCGGCCGAACAGTTGTCCCTGACTGCCGGGGTGATGCAGGCCTTCGACGCGGTCTTCGCCCAGTTCGGCTGGCAATGGCTGACCCCGGTGATCGGGATCATGCTGGTGGCGGCCTCGCTCGGGGGCATGTTGACCTGGTTGGCGGGCCCGTCGAAGGGTCTGCTGTTGATCTCCCGGCAGGAAGGTTATCTTCCCCCGTTCCTGCAGCGGGTGAACAAGCACGGCGTCCAGCAGAACATTCTCGTCACCCAGGGTCTGCTCACCACCGTGATCGCCCTGCTCTACGCCTTCATCCCGGACGTGTCCAGCGCGTACTGGATCTTCTCGGTGATCACCACCCAGGTGTACCTGATCATGTACCTGCTGATGTTCGTCGCCGCGATCCGGCTGCGCCGACGGTTCCCCGACCATCCGCGGGGCTACCGGGCACCGATGCTGGTGGGATTGTGCGGAATCGGGTTCGCTGCCTCGCTTGCCGCTCTGCTCATCGGCTTCATCCCGCCGTCACAATTCAGTTCCGGCAACGCCGGGGTGTACTTCCTGATCGTCGCCGGCGGCGCTCTCGGCCTCGGCCTGCTCGCGCCGTACCTGTTCTACAGGTCGCGTAAGCCCTCCTGGAAACAACCGGAGGTGACCGAGTCATGACCACCGAGACGGAAACCTCGAACGCCCGCGAGCGCAGGATCATCTATACCGTCGTCGCATTTGTTCTCGTCCTGCTGGTGTTCATCGCACTGCTCCTGTTTCCCTATGTCCGGCCGGGCGGAGAGGCCGAGGCCAAGGCGGACCAACTCATCGCAGCACTCGACGAGGCCGGCGCCCGCACCCCCTCGCGCGAACAAATCACCCGGGTGCTCGGTGACGACGGCGGCGCGATCTGCGCCAACCCGAATGCGGCGCTGACCCGGGCAACGCTGTTGTCCCAGATGGTCAACGGAGCAGGAGGACCGGGTACCCGGCCGGTTGTCGTCGACGATCGGGTCGTACAGGGAGAATTGTTGGTCCTCGAGATCTACTGCCCCGAGGAACTGGCCGAATTCCAGCAATTCGTCGGCGACCTCGCAACGAGCGACGTGGCAGGAGAGTAGGCGATGAACCTGAGAGAACGCATCGCTGAACTGATGCCGCAGGTGCGAGAAGAACTCACCGAACTCGTCGCCCTGCGATCGGTGGCCGACCCACGCCTGTATCCACCCGAAGAATGCCGGCGTGCTGCACAGTGGGTGCGGGAGAGGTTCCACCGGCTCGGCTTCACCGATGTCCGACTGGAGCCCACCCCGGATGGCAGCGCCGCCGTGGTGGGATCGCGGCCCTGCCCGAACCCACACGCCCCCACCGTGCTGCTCTACGCCCACTACGATGTCCAGCCGCCGCTCGACGAAAGCGCTTGGCAAACACCTCCATTCCAGCTCACCGAGAAGGACGGCCGCTGGTACGGTCGCGGAACCGCCGACTGCAAAGGCAACATCCTCGTCCATCTGACCGCGCTGCGAGCCCTCGGCGACGAACTGCCGGTGCACCTGAAACTCGTCGTCGAAGGCTCGGAAGAACAGGGCACCGGCGGCCTCGAGGCCTTCGTGCCCGACCACGCCGATCTTCTGCGGGCCGACGCGATCCTCGTGTGCGACACCGGTAATGCCTCCGTCGGTCACCCCGCCGCCACCGTCAGCCTGCGCGGCATGGTCAACGTGGTGGTGACCGTCGACGCCCTCGCCTCCGAACTGCACTCGGGCATGTTCGGGGGCGCCGCCCCGGACGCTCTCGCCGCCCTGGTAGCAATGCTGGCGACCCTGCGCGACACCGCGGGCAACACCACCGTCGAAACCCTGGACAACACCCAGATCTGGGACGGAGAGACCTACCCGCACGAACAGTTCCGCACGGACGCCGGCATGCTCGCCACCGAATCGTTGCTCGGCGACGGCACCGTCTCCGACATGCTCTGGGCCCGCCCCGCCCTGACCATTCTCGGCATCGATTGCCCCTCCGTGCTCGGCTCGGCGGCCGCGATCGTCCCACGCGCACGCGCACGCCTCAACCTGCGCATACCGCCCGGGGTCGAGCCAGCGCACGCCCAGCAAGCTCTGATCGACCATCTACATGCCGCCGCGCCGTGGGGAGTCCAGGTCGAGGTCGAAGTCGAAGCCTCCGGATCACCGTTCCGGGCCCGCACCGACGGGCCCGCCTACCGAGCCCTGGACGCGGCCATGCAGGAATCCTACGGTCGGCCCATGGTCATGCTGGGACAGGGCGGATCAATACCCCTGTGCAACGTCTTCGCCGCCACCTACCCCGACGCGGAGATCATCTTGATGGGCGTCGAAGAACCCCAAGCACTGATCCACGCCCCCAACGAAAGCGTCCACCCCGACGAGATCGCCGCGATGGCACAGGTCGAAGCCCGGTTCCTGCAGAACTACTCGAGCACCCAGACATGATCTCCGATCTCGGCGACGTCACCTCCGGCATTCGAATCCCCCGGTCATTGTGAGCCTGCGCTCTTGAGGGGGCACAGGAGTTGCCGGCCGAAGTGGTGGGCGCACCGGGACAGCGGCCTTCGCCGGTCTGTCCCGCGGTCAGCCCCGCGGCGTCAGGTCATCGGCGCCGGTCGTCGCGTCCTGCGTCGTCACCGCTGCGCGCGGTCCCGTCGAAAGATCCCGCCAGCCGACGAGCACCGTGTGCACGGCCTCGGCGCCGTGCAGCGGGTCGGGCGGGGCGGGCAGGTCGGCGGGGTAGACGAGAAACGGAGTACTCTGTGGTCCGCCCATGCCGCCGTGCGAGCCGACCTGCTCCTCGAACGCCGCGACCTCGTCGGTGTCGGGCCAGTACGTGCCGCCGACCATGATGTCGGCAACGTTGTCGAAGGTGTCGGTGCGACGCACCTTCGCCAGCGCGTCGGGGCCCATCACCGCCAGCGGATTCCGGCCGGTGACCTTCCCCGTGGTCACGTCGACCTCGCCGTGGGGCCCGAGCACCACGGACCCGCCGGGAGCGCCCACGAGCAGGAAGCCGATCCCGGGATGCTCGCGCAGCCCGGTAAGCAGACCGGGGTGGGCGGCCTCGATGGCGTGGACGTCGGCACGTCCGGGCAGGTGCGGGAAGTAGACCAGGCCGAGGTTGCCCGAGCCGAGCACGATCGGCTCACCCGCGCAGGCGTGCGCCTCCTCGGCGGCGGCCGGCGAGTGCACGCTGGCCGCGGCGTAGGCGCGCCCCTCCGACCCGGGCTCGGCGGAGACGTCGGATTCGCGCTCGTACCAGTGGCGCTTCGCTGGTTCGCGCCGGGCGGCCAGCCGGATAACCAACTGCCGTAGGGTTTCCCCGTAGCGTTGCAGAAAGGTCGCGCCCTGACTCTGCCCGTGGTCCGAGAGCACGACGGCGCGGTAGGGCCGATCGGCCTGCGCCACCACGGCGAGCAGCATCTCGACGATCTCGTCGAGTTTGGTCAGCACCGCAAGGGTCTCGGGCCGGGAGATGCCGGAGTGGTGCGACACCTCGTCGTAGCCGATCAGGTCGACGTAGACGACGCTGCGACCCTTGATCAGATCCCCGACCACCGCCGCGACGGCGACATCGGTGGCGAGCACGGTCGCGAACGCCCGCACGAACGGATAGAGCCCACCCCGCCGCACCCGCGGCTGGATGTCCTTCCGCTTCTGCCGCAGCGACTGGCGTACTTCCCGTTGCAGTTCCGCAACCATCCGGATGAACGTGCGCAGCGCGCTCGCCGGGTCGGCGAAATAGTCGCTGTAGCCGGCACCGCCGCCGAGGCGGGCACCACGCATCCGGCTGACGACGAGCACGTTGTCGTGCGCGCCGCCGGTGAACAGGTTGCCCCGGCTCGTACCGTCGTGCGCCAGCAGGCCGGGGATGTGGGTGCGTTCGAGTTCGCGTTGCTCGTTGTCGACCGGGTTGCTGAACACCGAGACGTGCTCGGTGGTCTTGTCGTACCAGCGGAACGCCGGCACGTTGTGGTTGGAGCCGTGCAGCACGCCCAGCTGGGTCGCACCCGTCTGACTGCTCCAGTCGGTGTGCCACGGCATCAGCCGGTGGGTCTCGCGCACCAACTTCGCCAGCGCGGGGGTCACACCGTCGGCGATCGCGCGACGCAGCACGTCGTAACCGAGGCCGTCGATCTGGATGCACAACAGCCCCGGGGACGCGTCCACGAGTGCGGTGTTGCGACGCAACCGGAACCGCTGTCGGCGCACCTGCATCAGCCGGTACGCGGTATCGGAACGGGACGCGATGGCGCCCGAGACGACGGAGGTGAACAGTGAGAGCAGCGCCGCGAGGTAGAACGCATCCCGGCGCTGGTCCACCGACGCGACCGGTACCAGGTAGAGCGTCAACAGCATGATCACACCGCCGGCCACGAACACCCCGACGAACAGCAGCACCGGACCGATCCACGACATCAACCGCATCATCACCGGCCACAGCGCCGCGTTCAGGAGGCCGAACACCAACGCGAGCACCAGCGCGGCCGGCAGCGTCGGTAGCGGAGTGAAGCCCGACGGGTCCAGGGTGATGCCGTCGAGGATGCGGTCGAGCACGATGAGCGCGAGCGCCGACGACCCCCACAGCACCAGGAACTCGACGAGCACCCGCACCATGCCGCCCACCGTGCGCATCGCGGCCCCTTCCCTCGTCTGGAATCGTAAGGGTCGTGAGCACGCCACCGGGTCCGAATACCGCCGCATCCGGTATGCGCTGGCTCGGACATGCCAGCGCGCTGATCATGGACCGCGGGACAGTCGTCCTGACCGATCCGGTGCTGACCGACCGCGTCGCGCATCTGCGCCGCCGCCGGGGGCCCACCCCGATCGGGCCGCACGTGCGCCACCCGGACGCCGTCGTGCTCTCGCACCTGCACGCCGACCACACCCACCTGCCGTCGCTGCGGCTGCTCGATCCGGACGTTCCGATCGTGGTCCCGTGGCGGGCGATCGACGGCCTGCCCGCGCTGCGCCGATTCGCCGACCGCCTGGTGCCGCTGCGGCCCGGCGACGAAACCCGGATCGGCACCCTCACCGTCCGGGCGGTGCCCGCCCGACACGACGGGCGGCGCTGGCGGCGCGGTCCGGAGCTCGCGCCGGCGATCGGGTACGTCGTCGAGGGGGACCGGCGGACCTACTTCGCCGGCGACACCGACCTGTACCCGGACCTCGCCGACCACGTCGGCCCAGTGGACCTCGCGCTGCTACCCGTGGGGGGCTGGGGTCCGACCCTCGGCACCGGCCACCTCGACCCGTCCCGGGCCGCGGTCGTCGCGCGCCTGGTGGCGGCGGGTCTGGCGGTGCCGATCCACTACGGCACGCTGTGGCCGATCGGCCTCGACGCCGTGCGCCCCCGATTGTTCTTCGGTCCGGGCGCCGAATTCGTCCACCACGCCCAGCGGGCGGGGATCTTCGCGGTGGAATTGCCCCCGGGTGGCGCACTCGGCGAACCGGACACCGGCGTCGATTCACCGGACGCACGCTGCCCATGAATTCCGAGGTGCTGGCCCCTCGCTCGAGCGCGTAGGTAACCAGCCCGACGCCTCCGCATATCCCCATTCCGGCAAGCGACGAGCCGGGCCCCATGGCCAAGCCCGGCGGTGAGCTCGGAATACAACCATTCGCGATCGTGCTCTCCGGCCATTGCGATGCCCCGGCAACTGCGGGAACCTTGCCCCAGCCGCGTGCGGAATTGGAGTCCGCGATCGGGAAAAGGCCTGCAGGGGGAGGGCAGGCACCACGGGAAGCGCTCTCGGCCACCGTCGGTGACGGCGAAATCCGTCGTGGCGTCACACCTCCCAGCCGCAGAGGCATCCTGTGCTCCCCCGCGAACGAATCCGGACCGGCGGTGATCAGCGCACCGTCGGCGGCGACCTCGACCCAGGGATTGGGCCGTAGTCGAGTCGAATCGACAGCTGCATCCGCATGGAACCCAGCCACGTAGACCATCGACGATCGGCATCAGCCGTGGCGGTCCGTCACCGCGGCGAGGTATGAACTCGATGCCCCGGACGGCGCCGTCCGAAGTCTCGCAGTTCGTCTCCGCCGGGACGAACGATCCCGAAGCCGTCTCCGTTGGTGATGGTGGCTCCGAGCCGCGAGGGCAGACTCTGGTCGATCAAGGGGTGCTCAGGTCTGAACAGCAGGTCCTCGACTAGGGTCGAATCGCCGGAGTATGCCCTCGATCTACACACCACCTCATGCACCACCCTGGCGCTCGCCGCGACTGGATAATGCCGAGCTTGCCCCCGAAGCCGAGCCGTTCCGGAGCACGCCTCGCACCCGAACTGCGATGCGTGAGCATAGTTTTCATGACCACGACCAAGAGCGCAGGGTCGCCACCCGACACCGCGCAACACGGACAGCCGGACCCAGTTCCGAGCACGAACCCCGCGGCGGTGAGCAACGCGGTCTGAGGCTGGGCCGTGTTTCAAAAGCCCGCTGCCTCATAACCACTGACTGATCGCAGCGACCTGGACGGTGGCCAGGTATCGCACCGCGAGCTTGTCGTAGCGCGTGGCCACCGCCCGGAACTGCTTGAGTTGATTGATGCCGCACTCGACCGCATGCCGTTGCCAGTAGACGGTGCGATCGAACACTGGGGGCCGCCCGCCGCCGGAGCCGCGGTTGCGGCGGTGGGCGAGCTGATCGGACGGGATCGCGATGGTGGCCTTGATCCGACGACGGCGCAGATAGGACCGGTTCGCCCGGGAACTGTAGGCCTTGTCCGCCAACACCCGATCCGGCCGTGTCCGTGCCCCGCCCGGCACCTGATCGAGGCACTCGGATCGCGTCCAACACGGCAGCGAACTGCGGACTGTCACCATGCTGACCGGCGGTGAGCAGCAGCGCAAGCGGGCGCCGATGCTGTTCACACGCCAGATGCAGTTTCGTCGTCCACCCACCCCGCGAACGCCCCAACGCGTGATCGACTGGTTCGATCACGACACCACCGGCGAGCTCGACCTGCTCGTCACCGTCGCGGCGGGCGCCGGCGGCGTGCTGATGCGCCCGCATGATGGTCGAATCGACGCTGACGTCCCAGACGATCTCGCCAGCGGCATCGGCGATCGTCTGAAACCCGGTCAGGACCTGCGCCCACACCCCCGTCGCGTTGCCGGCGGCGGCGACGGAACAGCCCGTACCCGGTCTGCCAGGGTTTGTAGCGGTCCGGGACGTCCCGCCAGGGCGCGCCGACACGGATGCACCAGCGGATTCCGTCGATGAGCTGGCGTTTCGTCCACTTCGGTGGACGGCCGTTCTTCTTGGCGCAAGGCAGCAGCGGAGTCAGACGCGCCCACTGCCCGTCGGTCAGGTCCGCTCGCCCCGCTACCGCTACGCTGGGCACGAGGGCTCCGAGATATTCAGGTTTTGCTTGGTCGCTGAACCCAGATACCGGAGACCTCACTCATTCCACGACTGCGACATCCCTTCCTGCGGGAACGCGGTTCAAGATCACTTTTGAAACACGGCCTAGGTCGCCTCGAGCCGGTCTGTACGGCGGCCACAGCCCCGCCGGCCGGCTTCTCCTCTCACCCGGCGGGGTCTTTGCTTCGAACCGTCACCGGCCGTCGGCAGGATCGGTGTCTCCGCCGGGGTCCTGCCCGTGCGTGACGGCAGACATCGACAGACGAGTGGAGGAACCGCCGATTGTAGGCACCGGGCGCCTCGGCCTGGACTACCCTCATCGACACGGCCGTCGCCGGGATCTTCCCGGCGGGGACCGGGACCCCGCCGAAGTGTGCTCGTCGGCCGAACTCCGGTGGGGTCGTCGAGTGCGCCTTCAGCGCTTGTTCCGGCGCGCAAAGTCTATCCAGCGGTGGAAGTTCCGTGAAAAGGACCGTGCGTGAGGTGCAGTGGGCACAATGAGTTCGGTGATCGGCACCGGAGGATCGCGGTCGCGACACTCACACTGATGAGTCGGTTCCGGTATGCCTGCAGATGTTCTCGGCGGAAAGGGCGGTCCACCATGGAGGTCGCAGCTGGGGCGGGCGTGTCCATGGCGCCGCGTGGGACGTCGGCGGCCCATCCTTTTCTATACGAGATCAACACGTGGCCGTGGCTGGATCGGTTGAGCGGCGAGATCGGTCGTCGCCTCGATCTCGGGAGCGTGCCCGACGAGCAGTGGGATGCCATCGCCGCGCTGGGTTTCGACGCGGTATGGCTGATGGGTGTCTGGGAACGCAGCCCGGCGGGCGTGGCCATGGCCTTGGCCGACGACGGGCTCGTCGCCGGCTTCGAGGCGGCGCTGGGGGACTATGAGTCCTCCGACGTAGTCGGATCGCCGTACTGCATCCGTGCCTATGAGGTCGACCCGCGCTTGGGTGGTCGGGCTGGTCTCGGAGCCGCGCGGGCAGCGCTCGGCAAGCGGGGACTCGGCTTGATCCTGGACTTCGTCCCGAACCATGTGGCGCCCGATCATCCGTGGACGACCACTCACCCCGAGCGGTTCGTCCAGGGCACGGCGGACGATCTACGCGGCGATGCCGCGTCGTTCGTCGAGGTGGCCGGCCGGGTGCTGGCCAACGGACGTGATCCGTACTTCCCGGCATGGCCCGATGTCGTGCAGCTCGACGCCTTTTCCCCGAGTCTGCGTTCGGCGGTGGTGGACACACTCTGCCGGATCGCCGATCAGTGCGACGGGGTCCGATGCGACATGGCGATGCTCATGATGAACGACGTGTTCGCTCGGACGTGGGGAGATCGGGTCGGCGCCGCCCCCGCCGACGATTACTGGGCTCACGTGATTCCCGCGGTGCGCAGGACCCATCCGACGTTCCGCTTCATCGCCGAAGCCTACTGGGATTCGGAATGGGCACTGCACAAGCAGGGCTTCGACTTCTGTTACGACAAGCGCCTCTACGACCGTCTGGTGCAGAGGGACGCCGGGCAGGTGCACAGCCATCTCCTTGCCAACGTCGGCTACCAGGAAAAGCTGGTGCGCTTCCTCGAAAATCACGACGAGCCGCGGGCCGCGGCGGTGCTCGACCCGGCACGGGAGAAGGCCGTCGCGGTGGCAACGCTCACCCAGACCGGGGCGCGTCTGGTGCACGACGGCCAGATCGAGGGCCGACGGGTACGGCTACCGGTCTTCCTGGGTCGGTTCCCCGCAGAGCCGGCTGACAGCGATCTGTCCGCGTTCTACCACTCGCTGCTGGCGACGCTGCAGGACACCACGTTCCGGACCGGCACGTGGCGGCTGTGTGCCCGTTCGGGCTGGCCCGGCAACGACAGCGTCGACAATCTCGTAGCGTGGTGCTGGGACGGTGACCGTCGCTGGCTGGTCGTGGTGAACCTGAGCCCCGGCACCGCAACGGGGCGCGTGGGCGTTCCGTGGGACGACCTGAGAGGTGTGTCCTGTCGGCTGGTCGACCCGACCAACGACGTCGTCTTCGACCGAGCCGGCGCCGACCTCTGCGATGGCTTGTATGTCGAGCTCGGACCGTGGCATTGGCACCTGTTCCACATCGAATCCGCCCAGGAGGAGCAGTGAGTAACCAGGCATCCGACGGACCTGCGACGGTGGAACACGCTCGCCTTGCCGAAGCCACCGGGCGCGCCGAGGACGATCTGTTCGAGGCGAACCCGTGGTACGAATGGGGTCCCTACCTGTCGGAGCGGGCGTGGGGCACGGTGCGTGAGGACTACAGCGACAACGGGGACGCCTGGAGTTACTTTCCGCACGATCAGGCCCGCTCCCGGGCCTACCGGTGGAACGAGGACGGCATGGCCGGGTTGTCCGACATCCACCACGACCTGTGCCTGGCGTTGGCGCTGTGGAACGGGACCGATCCGATCCTCAAGGAGCGGATGTTCGGCCTCACCGGACCGCAAGGCAACCACGGTGAGGATGCCAAGGAGTACTGGTGGTATCTCGAGGGCCTGCCGAGTCACGCGCTGCTGCAATGGCGGTACCACTATCCGCAGGCAGAGTTTCCCTACCAGCGGCTGATCGACGAGAACGCCCGCCGCGGACGCGAGGACTTCGAGTTCGAATTGCTCGACACCGGGGTGTTCGACGAGGGGCGTTTCTGGATCGTCGACGTCACCTACGCCAAGGCCGACCCTACCGACATTCTCGTGCACATCACCGTCCACAACCACGGACCCGAGGCGGCCGACCTCGATGTCCTTCCCACACTGTGGCTGCGCAACACGTGGCGTCCGTCCGGCAGCGCCGACATCCCGCGCCTCTTCTTCGACCGGGGCGCAGTGGCCGTCGACCACCCCCATTTGGGTGGGTATCGACTCGAGGCCGGGCCGGCGAGTGATGGCACGCGGCCTGCACCGCTGTTCTGTGACAACGAGACCAACACCACCAGGTTGTACGGTGCCGCGCCGATCACACCCTTCCCCAAGGACGGCATCAACGACCACGTCGTCTCCGGCGCCGACACCGTCAACCCCGAGCGGGAGGGAACGAAGGCGGCGTGGCGGTACCACCTGACCGTTGCCGCCGGGGACACCGTGGAGCTGCGGCTGCGCCTGCGCCGACCCGCGACGGCCGAGTTCACCGCGCCCCCGACCGAGTGGTCGACGGTCTGGTTCGACGGCATCCTGGCGCGCAGGCGCGCCGAAGCCGACGAGTTCTACCGTGCTATCGCTCCCAGCGATATCGATTCCGAACGCATGCGGATCCTGCGCCAGTCGTGTGCGGGTCTGATCTGGAGTAAGCAGATGTACCCGTACCGGATGGCGAACTGGCTCGACGGCGACCCTGCCGAACCGGCTCCGCCGGCGGGGCACGTCAGCGGACGCAACACCGGGTGGCGGCACCTGGACTCGTTCGATGTGCTCGCGATGCCCGATCCGTGGGAGTACCCGTGGTTCGCTGCCTGGGATCTCGCGTTCCACACGATCCCGTGGGCGCATCTCGATCCCGCGTTCGCCAAGTATCAGCTGCTCGTCCTGCTCAAGGAGTGGTTCCTCCATCCCAACGGCGCCCTGCCCGCCTACGAGTGGAGCTTCGACGACGTGAACCCGCCGGTGCATGCCCTCGCCGCGGTGCGGGTGTACCTCATCGACGGCGGCCGTGACGTCGAGTTCCTCGAGCGGGTCTTCCACAAACTCCTGCTCAACTTCACCTGGTGGCTCAACCGCCAGGATCCCGACGGAAACAACCTCATCGGCGGCGGCTTCCTCGGGCTCGACAACATCAGCCCCGTGGACCGCTCGCACCTCCCGCCGGGGGTTCGCCTGGAGCAGGCCGACGGGACGGGGTGGCTGGCCTACTACTCGGCCGCCATGCTCCTGCTCGCCCTCGTCCTCGCCGACCGCAACGCGGTCTACGAGGACATGGTCGTCAAGTTTCTGGAACAGTTCGTGCTGATCATGGACGCGCTCGACGAGTCGGGGCTGTACGACCCGGACGACGGATTCTTCTACGACCGACTCCTCGACGCTGCCGGCAATGCCACCCCGATCCGGGTGCAGACCCTCGTCGGCGTGATACCAGCCCTGGCAGCGGTGTCCATTGCCGAGCGCAACCCCGAGCGGCTGCGCAGGCTCAGCAGGCGTTTCGCCCGCATGATGGATCGGCGCGGAAACCGTTCGGATCCGTCGTGGCGGGTGCGCACCACCGACACCCCCCGCCGGTTGCTGCTGTCGGTGCTCACCAAGAATCAGCTCCGGACCGTGCTCTCCACCCTCTTCGACGAGAACGCCTTCCTCTCACCGCACGGACTGCGCTCGCTGTCCAAACGGTTCACCTCCCCGTACACCCTGCCGGGCATACCCGGCGCCGTGATCGACTACGCACCGGCCGAGTCCCGCACCGCAATGTACGGTGGCAACTCGAACTGGCGGGGGCCCGTCTGGTTTCCGGTGAATTACCTCGTGATCCGAGCGTTGCTGCAGTACGCCCAGTTCTTCGGTGACGACTTCACCATCGACTATCCCACCGACTCCGGTCGGCAGCGCACCCTCCGGGACATCGCCGATGACCTCGCCGACCGCCTCGTCGGCATCTGGCTACCGAACGACGAGGGAAACCGGCCGGTCAACGGCGGCGCAAAACTGCTCCAGACCGATCCGGCCTGGAAGGACAACCTGTTGTTCTACGAGCACTTCCACGGCGACAACGGAGCCGGCCTCGGCGCCTCCCACCAAACCGGTTGGACGGCGCTGGTGGCTGATCTCATCCTCGACCCCCCAGCTGTAGCGCAGGAACCTTCGGCTACCAGCCCCCCTTCCGCTAGCGACATGCCTGCGAGTGATCGGTTCCGCTCCGAATAAGGTCGCTGTCAACGGCTCCGCCGGACCCGCACCCCGGTGCTCCCCGGCAACTCGCCGAGACCTTCCTTCCCTTCGACACGCCTTTCGGTCGAGTGGACAGCTCGGGGTGTCACAGGCCCGCACCCTCTTCCTGCGATCGGGTCCGGTCGCACGGCCGGTCGCGGCGCTCGAATGCGTCCACTGCGGCCTCGAGCGTGGGAGGGAAAGGGACGCGTCGAAGCGGTCTCTCACCCCGAACCGCTCCAACCGGTCCTTGATCGGCCCCTTCATCTCCGCGAACACCAGCCGGACGCCGCAGCTCTCCAAATAGCGGTCGAGATCGACCAGTTCGTCGACCGCGGTGGTGTCCAATCCGATGATGGGCTCGGGCTCGAGCACGACCCATTCGATCGGACGATGACCAATCCCGGGATGCGCCGGCCCCCGGGCGAGGTCGTGGAAGCCCTCCCGATCGGGCACGGCCACCAATTCGGCCCGGTAGGGCTGTCACCCCCGTACGACCACCGCAAGGAACGACAGTCCGATCGCGACCAGGATGCCCTGCAGGACTCCCACCAGCGCGACGCCGACGAATGCCGCGGCCGCCAGCAACGCCTCCGTCCGGCTCATACGCCACATCTGCACCAGCCCCCGCACGTCGACCAGCGCGGTCGCCGCCACGGTCGGTCACAGCCACCGGCACCACCGTCGCCGCGATCAACGGCGCCAGCGACGAATCGGGGCCCCAGGACGACGATCTTGGACGGCCCCACGATCGCGTAGGCCAGCAGCGGAACGATCGTCGCGTACAGACCGGCGTACGCGGGCAGCCCCGCCGCTTCGGCGTAGCCCATGCCGGCAGGGATCAACAGCTGTCAGGACAAGACCGGCAACGACATCCGAACGCAGCCACTCCCGACGGTAGCCGCGTACCGTCTCGACTCCGGGCAGTCGAGCCAGAGCTCGCTTCCGGGACACCTCGCGATTATGGCACTGCGCACAGCTGTCGCAGCGCGCGCTGCCGGCCGGGAGGCCGGGACCCGAGCCACATCTGCTGACCTCCGGCCCTGCGCTCAGTCCACGGACCAACCCGGCGTGGTGCCGACGGTGCGCCACTCGTCTTCCCACTGCGTGAGTCGGCGATGCTCGTTCCGTCGATGGAATCCGTACAGCCCGACGCACGCCACCGCGGTTGGCGCCGTCCACACCGCCACGGCCGCGAGAACGGCAGTCACGGCGATATCCGATCCGCTGTGAGGCGCCGCGACCGGGGTACCGTTTTCGTCGACCCACAGTTCGAGCATCTCACCCGGGCGCATGTCGATTGCCGGTGCCCATCTTCCGATCTGCAGCCCGCCGTCCGTGCTCCACTGCACCCAATCCGGCTCGTCCCCGGCACGGCTCGACCCTTCGGCTCCCGGCCGGAGCACCTGCAGCGGTGCCAGCCCGAGTACCGTCGCCTCGACGTGGCGGTTGGTCTGCCGCTGCTGCTGCGCCTGGGCCGCCAGCGTGCCGTAGGTGACCGACCCGTATGCCGCAGCGAAGGGCACTATCGTCAGCACGAACGCCACCACCAGCATGGTCAGACCGGCCTCGATCCGGTCGCACCCGCGCAGCAACCGGTTGCGTCCCCACGGGGCTCGGCGCCACAGACGAACCAACAACGGCGGTTCCGGTCTCATCACCGTCTCCCGGTCACGTACGCCCTACCCACGCCCCGGCCCGCCCCGGAATCGAGCCAGCGGCCGGGGCGTGGCACTAGGCACTAGCCTGGGCGTCGGCTCAGCCGACGGGCACACCGTCACGCCCAGCGGTAGCCGGCCCGAGCGCCTGGGCTTTGAGGTGTCCGAATTCTGCGGCAGTGATCGCTCCCGAGTCGAGCAACGCCTTCGCGTCGGCGATCTGTTCGGCCGGGGACTTTCCGACCGCCACCGTCCGGATGTACTCGTCGGTGGCCTGCTTGGCTTCCGTCTGCGCCTGCTGCGCCCGCAACGCCATACCGCGACCGCGGACGATCAGATACACCAGCGCGCTGATATACGGGAAGAGCACCAGCACGACCACCCACACCGCCTTGATCCAGCCCGAGACGGTGTGATCCCGAAACAGATCGACCAGGATCTGGAACAGCACGATCAGATACGCCACGAAGGCGAACACGACGATCGTGTACCACACGTAATCCCAGAAGGAATCCATCAGTTGTACCTCCTCGACTGGACCGGCGGCGACGAAGACGATCGTCGGGGAACCGGTCGGCTATGGAAAACTCGAATCCTGCTACGGCGATGCCGCCGCGCTGCGGCGCCGCTCCTTGCCCGCGACTCGACCGAGGCCAGGACACTTCGACGGGCGAGTCGTTCTCCGAGTCCCGGCAGATCCGACCCGGAACCCACTCGAATGACCGACGTTCACCTCCAGCGCGGCCTCGACGACCGCGTGAAGTACATCCATCCCACCGAAATCGGTGGTAAGCCGATCGACCATGACGGCGTCGGCACCAGCATCCGGCATGTTCATCTCGCATCCATGTGGCCCCATGCCAGCAGAACCGTGCATATCGTATGCCGCTCATCTGCGCGGAGTCCCCGAAACCGTCAACGTGGTGTAGGCGCTCGATCGGTGGACCGGGAAGAAGCAGTACCGCACCAACCCACTACCTTTTCGATCTTGTCGTGCGGTTCCATCCTTGCCAGGCTTGTCCTGCGCCGGAAACTCAAATTCAGGGCCGACCGTTCCGGTGCTCAGCGCGACCGAAAACCTGTCCGTCCCCGTTGTTGTCACGGCGCTCGCCGTCTACCGGCTTGCTGCAGGAAATGTTGATGCCTACGTCGCTGACCGAAAACCAGTGGCTCGCATGCCTGGCTTCCCGTCCCCCAACACTCGACCGGAATGCCATCGGTGGGCTGCGATCGTCGACGCTCTGGTCGGGAACCTGCGCGAAGTCCGTCACCATCTGGCTCCCTCGAGCAGGCCACCGACCGGGACGAACAGATCCTGGCGCTGATCGAATCGCTCGCCTGGCTCAACCGACTACTCGACATACCGGCATCCCACGGACTCGAGACCGCAACCGGATAAACCTCACCCGAGTTTCCACTGTCACCGCTACTCGCTGCGGCGTCGAGGTTCCTGCTGCGGCAGGACCGGTGTGTCTGGGCGGAGGCCCCCGTCCAAGAGGAGGGTGATTCGCGTCCTGGATGTTTGTCCGATCCATGGAGAAACCGCCGGGGCTTCCGCCCCTCCATGAGGCCCCCGATCTCGCGTGCGTGGCTCGCGCTCCGCGTTGCACAGGTCGAAGAAAGGATTTCTCGTCGCATGCGAACACCCCGGCGGTGCGGGGATCGACCCTCGACTGGTGTGCAGGAGCGTTCCTCCCGCTCGATGGGTGCGGTCGCATGGTCGCGTCCCAGCCTCTGGTGTGTGCGCTGGTCCACTCCGGACGCAGCGTAGGTCGGAAGAACCTCGGGACAGGGGTCGGGCCCCACAAGTCCACGGGTGGATCCTCCCCGCGGGCGAGTCAAATCCTGAAGTCTCACCCGGCTCGTCGAAACCCCCTTGACGACAAGCCATCGCGCAAGGATTGTCGAAAATGGGCGCGGCAGTCCAGCGGTTCCCTCGCCCCGATCTCCGGAAAGTGAAGGGGGGCGGCATTGGCGAGAACCCATCTCCCTCTCCACGGCCTCCCACAGTCGAATCGACGTACACCTAGGGTTGATCTCAGGATGAGAGGATCCGTGCCTTCTCGGCCTCGAATTCGGCCTCGGTGAGTACGCCCTGCGCCTTCAACGCGGCGAGGTCTTTCAGAGCGGCGATCCGGTCCGTTCCACCCGGCGTCGCCTGGGCCGGTTGTGGTGGATGCTGCGCGTATTGGTCGTACTGTGCCTGTTCCTGTGCCATCCAGCGTTGGCCCTGTCGCCGGGAGACACGGTTGGACACGGCGGTGGCGGTACCGGCCACCACGGCGGTGCGGGCAACGCCGCGAAGCAGTCCGGGCATGGCAGACTCCTCGTGTACTCGACCTGTGTGTCGATTCCGATTTTGCTGTGTTATTTCAGTTTTCCGTTTCGGCGGCGTCCAGGGACGCCAGGATGCTCTGCACCGGGATGCGGCCCGAGGCGACGAGCTGGGCGCCGGTCACGGCGCAACGCCCGCGCAAACGGGGCGACCCAGGTGTTCTCGTATACGAGCACGGCCGCTGAGCAGCCCGGTTCCAGCGCAGCCCCGGCTTCAACGAAGTCCGTCTCGTCGAGCAGACCCGAGGCGGCCTCCGCGAAGAGAGTCACGTCGATCTCACCTTCGAGTCCGACGTCGGCGATGTCGATGCCGGCGACGGAGCCGCCCGGGGCCTTGCGGACGAACGCCAGGTCCAGTACACGGATGAGGCCGCGCTCGACGAGGTCACGCAGCAGCGGGAGCGCCGACCCGTCGGGCGGACGGTCGGCAGGGGATTCGATGACGAGATAGTCGACCGGACCCATCTCGTCGATGTCGGAATCGGTCACCAGTGGCCTCGTTTCAGTGACAGGAACTGTTTTCGGTGGCAGTGCGAGCAGATCGCACGGCGCTGCGTCCCAAGTGGTAGTGACGCCGACTGCGAAAACGACGCAGCCGTCCACCGCAGGCCGACGATAACTCCCCCACCCCTGCGCGCATCCCTTTTTCGGGCAGCCGGATTGCTGCCACCTCGTTGTCGGACGAGGACAACGGAGGCGTGATCGCTCCGATACCGAGAACGAGCCGAAAGTCCCTGCGATAAGGACGCGACCGAGCGCACACTTGCCCCAGTCAGGTCCGTTGACAAAGGGAGACGACCGTGTCACAGAATGTACGTACCGACCACGAAGACATGTCCGTCAAACAGGGCATCGCCGCGGGAACCTCGATCGGGGCCGCAATCATCATGGCCACCATCGGGATTCTCCAGTTCTTCCAGGGTATTGCGGCCGTCGCCGAGGACGAGCTGTTCGTGCAAGGCCAGGAGTACACGTTCAAGTTCGACTTCACCACATGGGGATGGATCCACATCGTCTTCGGGGTGGTGATGGTTGTGGTGGGCATCGCCTTGATCACCGGCGCGACGTGGGCGCGGGTGGCGGCGATCGTCATCGCGGCGCTGTCGATCCTGGCGAACTTCATGTGGCTGCCGTACTACCCGTGGTGGTCGATCCTGATCATCGCGCTCGACGTGGTGGTCATCTGGGCGGTCTCGACCTGGAATCCCAAGGCCGAGTACTACTGACCCGCGCGACGCCGCCGGACCGCCCACCGCGGTGGTCCGGCGACAGTCCCTGTTGTATTCATCAGTTGCGGAAGGGACGACGCCGAGATGACGGCAGAGACCAGCCCGGGCGGCGCAGACACGAACGGCCGGCTCGACAGCGACGAGCGCGCCGAGCTGGAACGACTGCGTGCCGAGGTCGCCGCGCTGCGGGAACGGACGACGGCCGAGGCGACGGCACCTGCACCGACTCCGCCGCGCCCACCACGTCCACCGCGGCACGGGTGGCGGTGGGCCGCGGTCGCGCTGCTGACCTTCCTGGTCGCCGTGCTGGCGATCACCTCGGTGGTCTCGCGATTCGTGCGCAGCGAGATCCTCGACACCGACCGCTACGTGACCACGGTCGCGCCGCTGGCCTCCGACGCGGCGCTGCAAACCCAGATCGCGAACTCCATCACCGACGAGATCTTCGCTCGCGTCGACGTCGAAGGGCTGACCACCGACGCCCTGACCGCCCTGACCGACGCGGTCCCGGCCACCGCGAACGCTCCTCGCGTCGACCGCGCGGTCGAAGGTCTGGCTCCGGTCATCACCGGTCAGGCCCGCAGCTTCGTCAACCAGACGGTGCTCTCCCTCGTGCGCAGCGACCAGTTCGAGGACCTGTGGATTCAGGCCAACCGCGCCGCACACACCGCGCTGGTGGCGGTGGTGACCGGCAACGTCGGCCCGTCCTCGGTCACCGTCGACGAGTCCGGCACGGTCAGTATCTCGCTCGGCACCGTGATCGACAACGTCAAGGCCCGGTTGCTCGACCGCGGCTTCACCTTCGCCGAGAAAATCCCCTCCGTCGACAAGCAGTTCGTGCTGTTCCGGTCCCCGGATCTGGTCCGGGCCCAACGCGCGGTGAACACCCTCGACAACGCCGCGGACGTGCTGCCGTGGCTCACCATCGCCGCCGCGGCCGCCGCGGTCGCCGTCGCGCCCCCGGGCCGGCGCCGCCGCGCGCTGGCCTTCGTCGGCGTTGCGCTGGCGGTGGGCATGCTGGTGCTGGCGATCGCGCTCCTTGTCGCTCGGGCACAGTATCTCAATCAGGTGCCCCCGGAGGTGTTGTCCCCGGATGCGGCCACCGCGATCGTCGACACGGTGCTGGTGCCGCTGCGGGCCGCGCTGCGCGCGGTGGCTGTGCTCGGGGTGGTCGTCGCGCTCGGGGCCTATCTGACCGGCGGTTCGGCCTCGGCCGTGGCGGTGCGCCGCGGCTTCGGCCGGGGCCTCGACGCGGTACAACGTGCACGCCACCCCCGGGCGCCGAATCAGCTTGAGGAGTGGGCCTTCCACGCCCGCACCGTGCTGCGGGCGACGATCATCGGGATCGCCGCGCTGCTGTTGATGTTCTGGCGCTACCCCACCGGCCTGGTCGTGGTGTGGATCGTGCTCGGCGCGCTGTTGGCCCTGCTCGTCCTGGAACTGGTGATCCGGCCCGCCCGCACCCACCCCGAGTCACCGCCCCCGCCAGAGCCGGAAGCGAGCCTGCCCGAGAACACGACAACCGGTCCCCCGGCACCCCGTTCGGAGGGGAGGTAAACGCCGTGACCGACCGCACCCACCCCGTAGCCCGAGACCCTCGTCCCCTGCCGGGCGAGGACGAGATGCTGCAGATCGAATCGGTCGTCGCCCGACTCGTCGCCCGCTTCCCCACTGTGCCACCCCTCGACATCGATCTCGCCGTGCGGACCGCCGAAAAACGGTTCGCCGACGCGACGATCCGCGCCTTCGTTCCCCTGCTGATCGAAAAAGCGGTCCGCCGCACCCTCGGTGACAGCTCCCGCGAACCCGGAACCGAACCAGGGTAGCTGGGCAGTACGGCGCACACCGTCGGTCCGCAGCGTAGGTGGCACTACAGGCCGCTTTCGGTGGATATCCAGGACATGCGGCCGGGGGTCGTAGGTCGCGTCCACGACCACCACCCCGGAGGTGCGGTCGTTGCAGGCATGCTCGACCGCGTTGGCCAGAGCCTCGTACACCGCCACGAGCACATCGGCGCGACCGTCCTCGTCGAGCCGACCCCAGCGCAGCCAACTACTCGAGGCGTGCCGCAGCTACCGTCAGCTCCGAGGCCAGAGCCGGCAGCTGCTGATGCCAGCACACGGTGGAGTTCAGGGACGGATCGAGTGGAGGTCGGTGCATGAGCCGTTTCCGAGCCAGGCCTTCGCGACCTTCGTGCGCTCGGTGCACACCGGACCCGACGAGGGGGAACAACGATCCGCCAGGCTACTGGCAGGAGACCCGGGCCCGCGCCCCGGTGCCGACGAGCGCCACGGTACCGGGGCGGGACGCTCCGACTGGCCCGCCCCCTTCCCGCCCCCGGGGACGGACCGAACCGACGGGCACCGGCGTCCCTTTCTCGTCCCCGTTCCCGTCCTTGTCTCGGGGATAGTTCTGCGACGAATTCCGGAACAGGTGTTCGAATAACTCAAAATTTCCGTCTGGTGCGGATTTTGAAGGCCTACGCAGCGAACCCCCACCAGCCGCCCGTCGCCGCCCGGCGGCATACCCACGCGGAACCGTCGAAGGGCACGACCGAAACGTCGACACCGGTCACCCGCCGAGTCGGCGATCCCCTGCGCCTGAACCGAGGGTAGGGGCATCCCTCTGGTCAGCGTGGCTCGGCCGGGCCCGACGCTGGGGACGCGGCGCGAAGTTCGCGTTGTTCGGTGCGCAGTTCGTCGGCGCGTTCGCGGGGGGGGGGGGGCGTCGACCTGGGCGCGGGCCGCGGCGGTCTCGGCGTAGGCGGCCGCGAGGTCGGCGCGCACGGCCTCGGTGCGCTCGCGCTCGGCGGCGGTGTCGGCGCGGGCGGCGGCCAGGTCGGCGTCGAGCCGGCCCACGGTGGCGGTGGCCTGGTCGGCGGTGGCGCGGAGCCGGGCGAGCTCATCTCGCTGCTCCCCGACGAGGTCCTCGAGGTCGGCGGTCCGCCGACGGTGCGCCGCCTCCGACTCCTCGAACCGGGTCGTCCACGCGTCAAGCGCGGCTGCGTGGTCGGCGCGCACGCGGTCGAGCTCCTCCTGGTGCTCGCGGCGGGCCGCGACGAGTTGTGCGGTGGCGCCGTCGGCCTGCGCGAGCGCGGCAGCCGCGGCCGCGTCGGCGTCCGCGCGCTCGTCCAGTGCGGCGTCGTGTTGCTCACGCAGCCGGGCGATCTCGGCTCCGGCGTCGGCGCGGACCTTGTCGGCGTCGGGCCGCACCCGACGGAGGTGCGCATCGAGCGCGGCGGGTCGGACAGCAGCGCGGTGGCCGCGGTGATCGACGCGGCCACCGCGCTCAGCCGCTCGAGGGCGGCCTGGGTTTCTGCCGCAGCAGCGGGACCTCCTCGGCCAGGGTGGATACGGCCGCCGCCGGATCGGTGGGGTTGCCGCCTCGAGCCGCTCGGCGCGGGCCGCCTCCTTCTGTCGTTGCCGCCACGCCCGGACCAAGTCCGCGTCCGAGGCGTACTCCGGCGCCGCCCTCCCCTGGTGCCCTCGGTCATCGCTCCGCCCTCCCGATCGCCTCCTGAGCCGTCGCCGGTCTTCGAGCACCTGGTGCAGATCGATATCGTGCGCGGTGGTCATCGCGTGGTCTTCCTCGAGTGACTTTGGACGGTCTCTCCGAGAATCACGCGATGGCCGCTTCCGTTCGCTTTACGACACGCCGGCCGTATCGTCCAGGTCCGGTTCGTACATATAGATGATGGATACAACCACCGAAGGACGGGGAGGCACCCGACCAGGTCGCGATCGAGCAGAACGCCCGGATACACAGGTGACCGGCCGCGAACACCGAAAGTCGAGGTAAGCAAGGTGCCGGCTCCGCTGGTGACCCTCGGTATCGGCGCTGTGGTGGCGTACGCCAAGGCCCGGCGGCATCTCACCCTGGTCGTGGATCCCGATCGTGCGGATCCCTCGCGTCACTTCTGGGTGTTCAAGGTC
The DNA here is from genome assembly GCF_047782815.1 of Rhodococcus indonesiensis. NCBI lineage: Bacteria > Bacillati > Actinomycetota > Actinomycetes > Mycobacteriales > Nocardiaceae > Rhodococcus > Rhodococcus indonesiensis. The sequence continues at coordinate 2,965,009 of NZ_CP180630.1, forward strand.
GCCATACTACTGGTGCTCGTAGCGATCACGTGGTGGTCGATCACGGCTGCTGCGCCGCAGCTCGGCTCCCTGCTACCGGGCCTTGTCATAGTGCCCCACCATGGCCCCTCCCCGGGGGAGCTGCTCGCCGGACGGGCGGTGGCGGGTGAGGTGGCCCGTAAGCGAGTTCGACAGGTACACCGACCATTCGCGTCAGGATTCGGCTTTCTTGAAATTCCGTCCGGTTCGTATTCAGTCGGGTAGGGCCACTTCCCTGCCGTATGTCAGCGGCGATCGCCCAAGAACTCGGCCCGGCCGGCGAGAAAGCCGCGCTTGTTTTCCGCGGCTGCGTCCTCGTCCGCCCGGGTCCCCGCGCTCGTCGGCGGAACCGTCAGCCGAGGAACACCGCGACCTGGTCCACCAGATCGAGCAACGGCTGCGGGAAGACGCCGAGCGCGACGGTCACCACCGCTCCGCCGGCAATCGTGACGGTCGTCAACACGCTGGGCGCCACGACCGTGGGGGCGTCGCGGTCCGGCTCGTCGAAGAACATCAGCACGATGACGCGCACGTAGAAGTACGCCGCGACGGCGCTGCTGACCACGCCGACGATCACGAGCGGAACGGCGCCGCCACCCGCCGCCGCCCCGAACACGGCGAACTTGCTGACGAACCCGCTGGTGAGCGGGATGCCGGCGAACGCGAGCAGGAACAGGGCGAACACCGCGCCGACGAGCGGAGAGCGCCGGCCGAGACCCGCCCAGCGGGACAGATGGGTCGCCTCCCCGAGGTCGTCGCGGACCAGGGTCACGACGGCGAATGCACCGAGGGTGCTGAACCCGTAAGCGAACAGGTAGAACATCGTCGACGCCAGCCCGGCCCGGTCGGCGGCGATCAGCCCGGTGAGGATGAAGCCGGCGTGGGCGACCGACGAGTAGGCCAGCATCCGTTTGACGTCGTTCTGCGTCACCGCCAGCACCGAACCCACCACCATCGTCAGGATCGCCACACCCCACAGCAGGGGACGCCAGTCGTCGCGCAGTCCGGGTAGCGCCACGTAGAACACGCGCAGCATCGCGCCGAACGCCGCGATCTTGGTGGCCGCCGCCATGAAGGCGGTGATCGGTGTGGGCGCTCCCTGATAGACGTCAGGGACCCAGGAATGGAACGGCACCGCTCCGATCTTGAACAGCAGACCCACCGCGAGCATCGCCGCACCGATCACCACCAGCGCGTCGCCGTCCGCGCGGACGGCGACGGCGTCGGCGATACCCGCCAGGCCCACGGTCCCTGCGTAGCCGTACAGCAGCGCCACCCCGAACAGGAAGAAGGCCGAGGAGAAGGCGCCGAGCAGGAAGTACTTCAGGGCCGCCTCCTGGGAGAGCAGGCGCTGCCGACGGGCCAGGCCGCACAGCAAGTACAGGGGCAGCGACAGGACCTCGAGCGCGATGAACATGGTGAGCAGGTCGTTCGCGGCCGGGAACAGCAGCATCCCCCCGACCGCGAACAGCACCAGCGGGAACACCTCGGTCTGGGAGATCCCCTGCGCGGCGGCCTCGCGCTCGGCGACGCTGCCCGGCACCACGGAGGCCTGCGGGGCGAACGCGTCGGCACCGCCGCGCCCGGTGGCCACCGCCGCGCCGGGTCCCTCCGGCACGGCACCCCGAGGGTTCGGCTCGATGCCGCGCTCGGCGACGAGCAGCACCGCGAGGATCGAGACGAGCAGGATGGTGCCCTGCAGGAACAAGGTGGGTCCGTCGACCGCGACGGCGTCGACCGCGGCGGTGTACCCGGGCGCGGCGCCGGCGGCGAAGTCCAGGCCCGCGGCGAGGACGACGACCGCCACGAACGCGGCACCGAGTCCACCGAGCGCGAGCAGCAGCTGGCTCGCGTACCGGCCGCGGCGGGGAACGAACGCCTCGACGAGCACCGCGGCCACGGCCACCCCGAACACGATCAGCATGGGAGAGAGCGGGCCGTATTCCAGGTCGGGAGCCGGAATCGCCTGCGCGAGAACGAGGGTGCCGTCCAAGGAAGTCACCTGTGCGTCCCTCCGTGTGTGTCGGTGCCTAGCCCGCCCGCGACGGGTTCGGGCGGGACGGGCGGCACCGGATCGGGCCGGTCGACCGTGACCAGGACCTGGTCGACCGCTGGGGTGATCACGTCGAGGGCGGGCTTCGGGTAGACGCCCAGGACGAGGAGCAACGCGATGAGCGGCACCACGACGGCGAGTTCGCGGGGCACCAGGTCGCGTACGTGCTCGTTGCCGTCGGTGACCGGTCCGGTCATCATGCGCTGGTAGAGCCACAGCACGTAGATCGCCGACAGGACGAGCGCGAGCACCGCGAAGACGGCGGCGACCTGGTAGCGCGGATAGGTGCCGACCAGCACCAGGAATTCGCTGACGAACGGTGCCAGGCCGGGCAGGGACAGGGTCGCCAGTCCGGCGACGAGGAACGTGCCGGCCAGGACGGGGGCGACCTTGCGGACGCCTCCGTACGCGGCGATGGCACGGGATCCGCGTCGGGAGACGAGGAACCCGGCGATCAGGAACAGCGCCGCGGTGGAGATGCCGTGGTTGACCATGTACAGCGTCGAGCCGGCCTGGCCCTGGCTGGTCATCGCGAAGATGCCGAGGATGATGAACCCGAAGTGCGAGATCGAGGTGTAGGCGATCAGCCGCATCACGTCCGTCTGACCGATCGCGACCGCCGCACCGTAGACGATGCCGATCACCGCGAGCGTGACGATCACGGGCGCGAAGTACACCGACGACTCGGGGAAGAGCTGCAGGCAGTAGCGCAGCATGCCGAACGTGCCGACCTTGTCGACCACGGCCATCATCAGCACCGCTCCGGCGGGCGTGGCCTGCACCGCGGCGCCGGGCAGCCAGGTGTGGAACGGCCACAGGGGCGCCTTCACGGCGAAGGCGAACATGAAGCCGAGGAACAGCGCGTGGAGCACCACAGCGTCGGCACCGAGACCAGCGTCGGTGACGACGGCGACGATCTCCCGGAAGTCGAAGGTGCCGGCGCCCTGCCGGGCGGTGACCACGTACAGTCCGATCACCGCGGCCAGCATGATCAGCCCACCGAACAGGTTGTAGAGCAGGAACTTCACCGCCGCGCGGGAGCGACGGCGCCGGTCTCCGAGCCGGTCCCCGAAACCCCCGATGAGGAAGTACATCGGGATGAGCATCGCCTCGAAGAAGATGTAGAACAGCAGCACGTCGAGCGCGGTGAACGAGACCATCACCATCGCCTCGACCGAGAGCATCAACGCCATGTACAGGTGTGTGGTTCGCCGCGGCATGGACGGGCGAGCGGTGTCGGCGGGCTCGGGCGGTGTCGTATCGTTCCAACCGGCCAGCATGAGCAGCGGAAGCAGCACCGCGGTGAGCAGCACCAGCACGAGCGCGATGCCGTCCACGCCCAGCGTGTAGCGGGTGCCCAGGGCCGGGATCCACGGGTGCGATTCGACGAACTGGTACTGCTCGCCCGCCGGGTCGAACCCGACCGCCAGCACGCACGCCAGCACGAGCACCAGGGCCGCGACCGCCAGCGCGGTGCCCTTGGCGAGGCTCCGCATGCGGGCAGGAATCGCCAGTACGACGACGGCACCGACGAGCGGCACCACCCACAGGGTCGTCAACCAGGGAAAGTTGCCCACTACAGCCTCCCCAGCATCATCGCGGCGACCACGACGGCCGCGCCTACCAACATGGACAAGCCGTAGGACCGCACGAACCCGGTCTGCAGGTGCCGCATCCGGGCGGAGAGGGCACCGACCGTCGCGGAGATCCCGTCGACCGCCCCGTCGACGGCCTTGTCGTCGACGGTCACCAGGGTCGTGGTCAGGGACCGTCCGGGCCGCATGAACACCGCCTCGTTGACGGCGTCGCCGTAGAGATCCCGGCGCGCGGCGACGGTGAACGCCGACACGTCGGCGGGGGCGGCGTCGGGGATGTCGCGCCGGGCGTACTGCCGGTAGGCCACCGCGACACCCGCGAGCACGACGGCGAGGGTGAGGGCGGTGATCACCCACACCGGGAGCAGATGTTCGATCTCCGCGGTCCCCACCACCGGTTCGAGCCAGTCCTGCAGCGCCCCACCGAGGGTGAGTGCGGCACCGGCGCCGACCGAGCCGAGGGCGAGCAGGATCATGGGCACCGTCATCACGGTGGGCGACTCGTGGGGATGGACGTCGGCCGCCCAGCGACGCCTGCCGAAGAAGGTCATCAGCATTACCCGCGTCATGTAGAACGCGGTGATGCCGGCCCCGAGCAGGGCGGCCGTGCCGAGGACGATCCCTTCCGCACCACCGGCGCCGAACGCCGCTTCGATGATCTTGTCCTTGGAGAAGAATCCGGCGAACGGTGGGATGCCGATGATCGCGAGGTAGCCGAGACCGAAGGTGACGAACGTGATCGGCATGACGGTGCGCAGGCCGCCGTAGTGCCGCATGTTCACCTCGTCGTTCATCCCGTGCATCACCGATCCGGCCCCGAGGAACAGTCCGGCCTTGAAGAAGCCGTGGGTGAGCAGGTGCATGATCGCGAAGGCGTATCCGGCGGGACCGAGGCCGGCGGCAAGGACCATGTAGCCGATCTGGCTCATGGTCGAGGCGGCGAGTGCCTTCTTGATGTCGTCCTTGGCGCACCCGATGACGGCTCCGAACAGCAGGGTCACCGCGCCGACGATCACCACGGCGAGTTGGGCGGTGGGGGCGAGGTCGAAGAGCACGTCGGACCGCACGATGAGGTAGACGCCCGCGGTGACCATGGTGGCGGCGTGGATCAGGGCCGACACCGGTGTCGGGCCCTCCATCGCGTCACCGAGCCAGGACTGCAGGGGCACCTGGGCGGACTTGCCGCATGCGGCGAGCAGCAGCACGAGGCCGAGTGCGGTGAGCACGCCGTCGCTCGCCGCGTCGGCGCCGGCGAAGACATCGTCGAACGTCACGGACCCGAACGTCGCGAACATGATCATCATGGCGACGGCCAGGCCCATGTCGCCGACACGGTTGACGACGAAAGCCTTCTTCGCGGCCGTCGCAGCGGACGGCTTGTACTGCCAGAACCCGATGAGCAGGTACGAGGCGAGACCGACGCCTTCCCAGCCCACGTACAGGCCGAAATAGTTGTCGGCGAGGACGAGGAGCAACATCGCCGCGAGAAAGAGGTTGAGGTAGGCGAAGAACAACCGGCGGCCGGGAGCGGAGCCTGCGGAGCGACCCGACGTACCCGCAGCGGAACCCGCGGAGCGACCCGACGCACCCGCAGCGGAACCCGCGGAGCGACCCGACGTACCCGCATCGGAACCCGCGGAGCGACCGGAGGGGTCCGGGCCGTGCGCCATGTACCCGACGGAGTAGATGTGGATGAGCGATCCGACGCCGGTGATCAGCAGCACAAAGCACATCGACAGCTGGTCGAGCTGGAGACCGAAGTCGATCTGGAGGTTCGCAACCGGCACCCACTGGAAGAGGTCCTGGTTCACGGCTCGGTCGGCGGTGTCGCGGCCGAGCATGTCGACGAAGAGGGCGAGACCGAGCGCGAACGAGGCCAGCGCCGTCGCGCAGCCGAGCAGGTGTCCCCACGTGTCGCTGCGCCGGCCGGTCAGCAGCAGTACGACCGCGCCGAACAGCGGCAGCGCGGGCAGCAGCCAGACCGTCGACGAGATCCCGTTCATGCCGGTCCGCCCGTCGGGGCGCCGGCTGTCGTCTCGGACACGGTCGTCTCGGGCACGGTCGTCTCGGGCACAGTCTCCTCCTCGTGCGTGGGCGGACGGGTGTCGTCCGGGGGCGTCAGTACTTCAGGAGGTTGGCGTCGTCGACGGAAACCGAACGCCGGGAACGAAAGATGGTCATGATGATCGCGAGGCCGACGACGACCTCGGCGGCGGCCACGACCATGGTGAAGAACGCGATGACCTGGCCGTCGAGATTGCCGTGCATGCGCGCGAAGGTGACGAACGCCAGGTTCGCGGCGTTGAGCATCAACTCGATGCACATGAACACGACGATCGCGTTGCGGCGCAGCAGGACTCCGGCCGCGCCGATGGTGAACAACAGGGCGGACAGGTACAGGTAGTTCTCGGGGTTCACCGCGATCCCTCCTCACCGGACGAGCCACCGCGCGGTGCGTCGCTCTCACGCGGTCGGGCGTCGTCGTCGACGGTCACGGCCCGCTGCCGGAGCACCTCGCTGACCGACAGGTCCGAGTACGATCCGTCGGGCAGCCGGGCCGGCACGTCGACCGCGTTGTGACGGGCGTAGACGCCGGGACTCGGCAGCGGGGTGGCGCGGCCACCGGCGCGGAAGCGTTCCTGCGACAGTTCCCGCTGGGTCTTGCGCAGCCCGAACCGTTCCCGATGAGCCAGGACCATGGCGCCGATCGTGGCGGTGATCAGCAGGGCGCCGGTGAGTTCGAACGCCCAGACATACCGCACGAAGATCAGCTCGGCCAGGCCGGTGATGTTGCCTGCGGCGTTCGCGGCGTCGAGGCCGGCGAACTCGGAGACGGCGGCGTTACCGAGACCACCGACGAGCAGCAGGCCGAATCCGAGTCCGGCCGCGATCGCGGCGACCCGCTGGCCGCGCAGCGTCTCGACGAGCGAGTCGGAGGAGTCGACGCCGACGAGCATGACCACGAACAGGAACAGCATCATCACCGCCCCCGTGTAGACCACGATCTGCACGACCCCGAGGAACAACGCATCCTGGGCGATGTAGAACACCGCGAGGATGATCATGGTGACTGCGAGGAACATCGCCGAGTACACGGCCTTGGACGCGGCGACGACGCCGAGTGCGCCGAGCACCGCGAACGTTCCGAGTATCCAGAACAGCACGGCCTCGCCGGTGGATGTGCGGGTGACGGCCTCGGCCGCCAGCAGGGCCGGCGTCATCGGGTCCATCGAGACCACTCCCCTCGCCGCCGGTCAGGCCACAGCCGCTCACGCCACATCGCGACCGCCTCGCGGCTGCGTCGGTTCCCGGTCGGGCGCGACGGTTTCGTCCCCCGGCCCGGTAGCGGCCGTGGTGGTGCCGGGCGCGGCCTCGGTCACCGCGCCGCGGTAGTAGTCCTCGTCCGTCGTGCCCGGGTACATGTCGTGGGGTGGAGCCACCATGCCGGGCCCGAGCGGGGCGAGCAGCCTGGTCTTGTCGTAGATCAGGTCGGTCCGGTTGTCGTCGGCCATCTCGTATTCGTTGGTCATGGTCAACGCCCGCGTCGGGCAGGCCTCGATGCACAGACCGCACCCGATGCAGCGCAGGTAGTTGATCTGGTAGACGCGTCCGTAGCGCTCGCCCGGCGAGTATCGCCCGGCGTCGGTGTTGTCCGCGCCCTCGACGTAGATCGCGTCGGCCGGGCACGCCCAGGCACACAGCTCGCACCCGATGCACTTCTCGAGCCCGTCGGGGTGGCGGTTGAGCTGGTGGCGGCCGTGGTAGCGCGGCGCGGTCGGTTCCTTCTGTTCGGGGTAGCGCTCGGTCTGGGCCTTGTCGAACATCGCCCGGAAGGTAACTCCGAATCCCGCTACGGGATCGAGGAAGTCAGGCATCGCGATTCTCCTCGGTGGTCGGATCGACACGGCGACCGCCCTCGGCGGCTGCGGCGACGGGGGTGCGCCGACGACGCGGCGGCAACGTCTGGCCGGGCATCGGCGGGACGGGGAAGCCGCCGGCCATCGGGTCGAACGGCAGCTCGGTTGCCGCAGCGGCCGACGCGCCGCCGGGGGTGCCGGTGGGACGGAGACGACCGGCGTTCATGCGGTTCCACAGCAGCGAGGGCACTGCCAGGGCGACGACCACGCCGGCCGCGGCGAGGACGATCTGCCACCGGTCCAGGCCCTCCGTGCGCAGGACGCGGATCACGGCGACGACCATGATCCAGCCGAGCGCGACCGGGATCAGCACCTTCCAGCCCAGGTTCATGAACTGGTCGTAGCGCAGCCGCGGCAACGTGCCGCGCAGCCATATGAACAGGAACAGGAATCCCCACACCTTGAGGACGAACCACAGCAGCGGCACCCAGCCGGAGTTCGCGCCCTCCCACATGTTCAGCGGCCACGGTGCGCGCCAGCCGCCGAGGAACAGGGTGGTGGCCAGCGCCGAGACCGTCACCATGTTGACGTATTCGGCGAGCATGAACATCGCGAACTTCAGCGACGAGTACTCGGTGTGGAAGCCGCCGACGAGTTCGCCCTCGGCCTCGGGCAGGTCGAACGGCGCCCGGTTCGTCTCGCCGACCATGGACGTGACGTAGATGAGGAACGAGGGCAGGAGCAGGAAGACGTACCAGGTGCCGTCCTGGGCGGCGACGATGCCGGAGGTGGACAGCGTGCCCGACAGCAGGAAGACGGCGGCGAACGAGAGCGCCATGGCGATCTCGTACGAGATCACCTGGGCCGTCGAGCGCAGACCGCCCAGCAGCGGGTACGTGGACCCGGATGCCCACCCGGCGAGCACGATGCCGTAGACGCCGATGGATGTCGCCGCGAGGATGTACAGCACGGCCACCGGCAGGTCGGTCAACTGCAGCGGGGTGTCGTGGCCGAACACCGAGACCACGGGCCCGAGCGGGATGACGGCGAACGCCATCAGCGCGGGCACCGTCGCGATGATCGGCGCGAGGACGTAGATGGGTTTGTCCACCCCCGCGGGAACGATGCCTTCCTTCAGCGCGAGTTTGACGCCGTCGGCGAGGCTCTGCAGCAGCCCCCGGGGTCCCACCCGGTTCGGTCCGACGCGCATCTGCATGCGCGCCAGGATCTTTCGTTCCACCAGGATGGCGACCAGCACCGTCAACACCAGGAAGGCGAAGACGGCCACCGCCTTGCCGACGACCAGCCACCACGGATCCTGACCGAACGCGGCCGGATCGGGGTATCCGGACTGCGCCGACAGGACGCCCGGTCCCGGTACCGCCGCAGCGCCGAACAGCGCGACCTCACTCATCGGCCACCCCCTGCGACGAGTGCTCCGCCCGGCCGATCCGGACGATGTCGCCCGCGGACGCGGCCAGCTGCCGGTGCACCGCGGACCCCGGCGAGTTGAGGGGCAGCCACACGACCCGGTCCGGCATGTCGGTGACCGCCAGGGGCAACGTGATCGAGCCGCGGTCCGTCGCGACGGTCACCGGGTCGCCGTCGCCTGCCGAGATCTCGGCGGCGGTGGCGGCGGACAGGCGGGCGACCGGCTGCCGGGCGGTCCCGGCGAGATGCGGTTCGCCGTCCTGCATCCGTCCGCGGTCGAGGAGCATCCGCCATCCCGCGAGTACCGCCTCACCGGTGCCGGGTGCCGGCGTGCCCTGCGGCGCGACGTCCGGTGGACCGGCGGCTTCGCCGTCCCAGGGCCCCAGCGCGACGAGCTCGTCGACGGCGGCCGCGGCGTCGGCGAGCCCGAGACGGACTCCCATCTCGTCGGCGATCGCGCCGAGGACCCGCTGGTCGGGCAGGGCGCCGGTATTGCGCAATGCGGCGGCGAAGGGGCGCTCCCGGCCCTCCCAATCGAGGAACGTGCCGGGTTTTTCCACCGCAGGCGCGACGGGGAAGACGACGTCGGCTCGGTCGGTGATCGCGCTGCGCCGCAGTTCGAGGCTGACGACGAAGCCGGCGGCGGCGACCGCGGCGACGGCGGCATGCGGATCCGGCAGATCGTCGACGTCGACCCCGCCGATCACCAGGGCCCCGAGGGTGCCCGAGGCCGCGTCGGCGAGGATCTGTCCGGTGTCCCGGCCGACGGACGGTGGCAGGTCCGGCACGCCCCACACGGCGGCGACCTGTCGTCGGGCGTCGGCGTCGGTGACGGGGCGGGCACCGGGCAGAAGTCCCGGCAGGGCCCCGGCCTCGAGCGCACCGCGTTCCCCGGCCCGGCGCGGGATCCACGCCAGCCGCGCGCCGGTGTCGTCGGCGAGCCGGCTGGCGGCCGTCAATGCGCCCGGGATTGCCGCCGCCCGCTCCCCCACCAGGATGACCGCCCCGGGCCGGCTCAGGAGTTCGGCAGTCTCCGCGACCTCGCGGTCGCCCGGCCGGGCGCCGAGGCGGAGCATGTCGAGCAGGTCCGGCTCGGTGCCGGGAACGGCCCGCAGGAGCCGTCCGCGCAGCTTCGTCAGGCCGCGGCTCGCGAACGGTGCGATCGCGGACACCACCAGTCCTTGCTTGCGGACCGCTCTGCGCAGTCTCAGGAACACGATCGGCGACTCGTCCTCGGGTTCGAATCCGACGAGCAGGACCGCGGGGGCGTGGTCGAGGTCGTCGTAGGTCACGGCTCCGGCGCCGGGCCAGCGCCCGGCGACCCGGGCGGCGAGGAACTGTGCTTCCTCCGCGGAATGCGGACGCGACCGGAAGTCGATGTCGTTGGTGTCGAGGACGAGCCGGGTGAACTTGCTGTAGGCGTACGCATCCTCGACGGTGACGCGGCCGCCGACGAGCACCCCGGTACGGCCGCGCACGGCGGTCAGGCCACGGGCGGCGACGCGCAGGGCGTCACGCCAGGAGGCGGGGGTGAGCGTGCCGTCGTCGCCCCGCACCAGCGGGGTGGTGAGGCGGTCGGGCTGGGTGGCGTAGGTGAAGGCCCAGCGGCCCTTGTCGCAGTTCCATTCCTCGTTGACCTGCGGGTCGTCGCCGGCCAGCCGGCGCAGCACCGTGCCGCGCCGGTGGTCGGTGCGTTGGGCGCAGCCGCTGGCGCAGTGTTCGCACACGCTCGGGCTCGACACCAGGTCGAAGGGCCGGGCGCGGAACCGGTAGGCCGCTCCGGTGAGTGCGCCGACCGGGCAGATCTGCACGGTGTTGCCGGAGAAGTACGACTCGAACGGTTCCTTCTCGTAGATGCCGACCTGCTGCAGGGCACCCCGTTCCATCAGTTCGATGAAGGGGTCGCCGGCGATCTGCTGGGAGAACCGCGTGCACCGGGCGCAGAGCACGCATCGTTCGCGGTCCAGGAGTATCTGCGCGGAGAGCGAGATCGGTTTGGGGAACGTGCGTTTGGTCTCGGTGAACCGGGACTCGGCACGGCCGTTCGACATGGCCTGGTTCTGCAGGGGGCATTCGCCGCCCTTGTCGCAGACCGGGCAGTCCAGCGGATGGTTGATCAGCAGCAGCTCCATCACGCCCTTCTGCGCCTTGTCCGCCACCGGCGAGGTCAGCTGCGTGTGCACGACCATTCCGTCCGTGACCGGGGTCGTGCAGGAGGCGACGGGTTTGCGTTGGCCTTCCACGTCGACGAGGCACTGGCGGCAGGCGCCGACGGGTTCGAGCAGCGGGTGGTCGCAGAAGCGGGGAATCTGGACGCCGAGCAGTTCCGCGGCGCGGATGACGAGGGTGCCTTTCGGGACGCCGATCTCGACGCCGTCGACGACGACGCTGACCAGGTCCGGTGCGGGCGGCAAGCCTGTGGTGTCGTGGTTGGTGTGGACGCTCATCGGGCACCTCCGTCGTCGGGTCGGTTCGCGCCGGCCCCGGCCATGACGGTGGACAGGTGCGGGTCGAACGGGCAGCCGCCTTGCTCGAAGTGCGCCAGGTACTCGTCGCGGAAGTATCGGATCGAGGACGTGACGGGGCTGGTCGCCCCGTCGCCGAGTGCGCAGAACGACCTGCCGAGGATGTTGTCGGAGAGGTCGAGCAGGGTGTCCAGGTCCGTTCCGGTTCCCTCGCCGCGCTCGAGCCGTCGCAGGATCTGCACGAGCCAGTAGGTGCCTTCGCGGCAGGGGGTGCACTTGCCGCAGGACTCGTGCGCGTAGAACTCGCTCCAGCGCAGCACCGCGCGCACCACGCAGGTGGTGTCGTCGAAGATCTGCAGCGCCTTGGTGCCCAGCATGGATCCGGCGGCGGCGACCCCCTCGTAGTCGAGGGGGACGTCGAGGTGCTCGTCGGTGAACAGCGGCGTCGACGACCCGCCGGGAGTCCAGAACTTGAGCCGGTGCCCGGCCCGGACACCGCCCGCGTAGTCGAGCAACTCCCGCAGGGTGACGCCCAGGGGCGCCTCGTACTGGCCGGGGGTCGTCACGTGACCGGACAGGGAGTACAGCGTGAAGCCCGGGGACTTCTCGGTGCCCATGGAGCGGAACCATTCGATCCCGTTGTGGAGGATCGACGGCACGCTCGCGATCGACTCGACGTTGTTGACGACGGTCGGGCGTGCGTACAGCCCTGCGACAGCGGGGAACGGCGGCCGTAGCCGGGGCTGGCCGCGCCGGCCCTCGAGGGAGTCCAGGAGCGCGGTCTCCTCCCCGCAGATGTAGGCCCCGGCCCCGGCGTGGACGACGAGGTCGAGATCGTAGCCGCTGCCGAGGATGTCGCGGCCGAGGAAGCCGGCGGCGTAGGCCTCGGCAACGGCGGCCTGCAGTCGGCGCAGCACCGGCACCACCTCGCCGCGGACGTAGACGAAGGCGTGCGCGGCGCGGATGGCGTACGCGGCGATGACTGCGCCCTCCACGAGGGTGTGCGGGGTGGCCAGCAGCAGGGGCATGTCCTTGCAGGTGCCCGGCTCGGATTCGTCGGCGTTGACGACCAGGTAGTGCGGGTTGTCGTCGCCCTGAGGGATGAAACTCCACTTGACGCCGGTGGCGAAGCCGGCGCCGCCGCGGCCGCGCAGACCCGCCTCCTTGACGGTGCCGATCACCTCGTCGGGGTGCATGCGCAGCGCCTTGCGCAGGCCTTCGTATCCGTCGTGGCGGAGGTAGGTGTCGAGGGTCCAGGATTCGGGTTCGTCCCAGTACCGGCTCAGGACAGGGGTCAACGCCACGTCAGCCTCCCTCGGGTCGGGGCCCGGCGGCCGGGTCGGGGCCGGAGGGGTGGTCCGGCTCCGGGGCCCGCATGCCCCGTTCCCGGGCGATGCGCAGGCCGGCGAGCGATGCTGCTCCTGCGCTGCCGCCCGCCGCGACGGCGCCGGGCCGCTCGTCCGGGAACCCGGCGAGGATGCGGGCGGTCTGCCGGAAGGTGCACAGCGGCGCGCCCCGGGTGGGGGTGACGGGCCGGCCGGCGCGCAGGTCGTCGACGAGCGCACGCGCCGAGTCCGGGGTCTGGTGGTCGAAGAACTCCCAGTTGACCATCACGACGGGCGCGAAGTCGCAGGCCGCGTTGCACTCGAGGCGCTCGAGGGTGACGGAGCCGGCACTCTCGTCGCCCGCGTCCGGTGGGGTGTCCGAGCCCGGGTCCGAGTCGGTGCCGGCCGCGGGGCGCTGCCCGAGGTGCTGTTGCAGGGCTTCGAGTATTTCGTCGCCGCCCATGATCGCGCACAAGGTGTTGGTGCAGACACCGACGAGGTAGTCGCCGGTGGGCTCACGCCGGTACATGGAGTAGAACGTGGCGACCGCGCCGACCTCGGCACCGGTCAGTTCGAGCCGGTCGGCGCAGAACTCGACGCCCGCGGGGGTGAGGTAGCCGTCCTCGGACTGCACCAGGTGCAGCAGCGGCAGCAGGGCCGAGCGCGGCTGGGGGTAGCGACCGACGATCTCGTCGGCGTCGGCCTCGAGGCGGGCGCGGACGTCCGGGGGGTAGTGCTCGCGGGCGCCGGGCCGCGCCAGGCGGGACGGTTCGTCGGGGCGGACGCCGAACGGGATGAGCACCGGCCCCGAGGCCGGGTCCGGGTCGATCGCTACTTGCGGCTGCTGCGTCAACGGTCCACTCCCCCCATCACGGGATCGATGCTGGCGACCGCGGCGATGACGTCGGCGACCATGCCGCCCTCGCACATCGCGGACACCGCTTGCAGGTTCGTGAAGGACGGATCCCGGAAGTGCACCCGGTAGGGCCGGGTGCCGCCGTCGCTGACCATGTGCACGCCCAGTTCCCCGCGGGGGGATTCGACGGCGGTGTACACCTGGCCGGGTGGGACGCGGAAGCCCTCGGTGACGAGCTTGAAGTGGTGGATCAGGCCCTCCATCGAGTTGCCCATGATCTTGCGGATGTGCTCCGGGGAGTTGCCGAGACCGTCCGCGGCGAGCGACAGGTCGGCCGGCCAGGCGATCTTCTTGTCCTCCACCATCACCGGGCCGGGACGCAGCCGGTCGAGGCACTGTTCGACGATCTTGATCGACTCCTTCATCTCGTCGATCCGGATCAGGTAGCGGCCGTAGGCGTCGCAACCGGTGTCGGTGCACACCTCGAACTCGTAGGTGTCGTAGCCGCAGTACGGTTGTGCCTTGCGCAGGTCGTGCGGCAGGCCGGTCGAGCGCAGCACGGGTCCGGTGATGCCGAGGGCCATGCACCCGGTCAGGTCGAGGTAGCCGATCCCCTGGGTGCGGGCTTTCCAGATGTGGTTCTCGTTGAGCAGGTTCTCCATGTCCCGCAGTCGCCGTGGCAACAGCCCGAGCAGGTCGCGGATCTTCTCGACCGCCCCGTCCGGCAGGTCCTGGGCGAGTCCGCCGGGACGGATGTAGGCGTGATTCATGCGCAGACCGGTGATCGTCTCGAACACGTCGAGGATCAGTTCGCGCTCGCGGAAGCCGAGGAACATGGCGGTCATCGCACCGAGTTCCATGCCGCCGGTGGCGAGGGCGACCAGGTGCGAGGAGATCCGGTTGAGTTCCATGAGCAGCACGCGCACGACGGTGGCTCGCTCGGGGATCGCCTCGGTGATGTCGAGCAGCTGCTCGACGCCGAGACAGTAGGCGGTCTCGTTGAAGAACGGCGACAGGTAGTCCATCCTGGTGACGAACGTGACGCCCTGGGTCCAGGTGCGGTATTCGAGGTTCTTCTCGATGCCGGTGTGCAGGTAGCCGATTCCGCAGCGCGCCTCGGTGACGGTCTCGCCTTCGATCTCGAGCACGAGCCGCAACACCCCGTGGGTCGACGGGTGCTGCGGTCCCATGTTGACGACGATGCGTTCGTCGCCGCGGTCCGCGGCCGCGGCGCGGGCGGCCTCGACGACGCTGTCCCAGTCCTCGCCGACGACGGTGTGGACCGGTCCTTCGGTGATGTCGGTCATCAGGTGTACGCCCTCCGCTCGTCGGGCGGTGGGATCTCCGCTCCGTGGTATTCGACGGGGATGCCGCCGAGCGGATAGTCCTTGCGCTGCGGATGCCCCGACCAGTCGTCGGGCATCTCGATTCGGGTCAGGGAGGGGTGCCCGTCGAACACGATCCCGAAGAAGTCGTAGGTCTCGCGCTCGTGCCAGTCGTTGGTCGGATACACCCCGTACAGCGACGGGATGTGGGGATCGGCATCCGGGGCCGACACCTCGAGCCGGATGCGGCGGTTGTGGGTGATCGACATGAGCGGGTACACCGCGTGCAGTTCGCGGCCGGTGTCCTGCGGGTAGTGCACCCCGTCGACGCCGAGGCACAGTTCGAAGCGCAGGTCCGGGTCGTCGCGCAGGCGGCGGGCCACCTCGGGGAGGTGCTCGCGCCGGACGTGGAAGGTCAGCTCACCGCGGTGGACGACGACCTTCTCGATCGCGTCCTCGAATTCGGTCCCGGATTCGGCGACGGCGGCGCGCAGGGCGTCGGCGACGTCGTCGAAGTAGCCGCCGTACGGGCGTGGGGTGCCGCCGGGCAGGGTCACCGGGCGTACGAGCCGCCCGTAGCCGGAGGTGTCGCCGCTGCCGCGCACGCCGAACATGCCCTGGCGGACGCCGATCACCTCGGCGTCACCGGCGGGCTGCGCGGGCAGTGTTCCCTCGGGACCGGTGGTGGCGGCCCGGTCCACCGGCAGCGAGGATCGTTCGTTGTCCGAGGGCGAGGTCATCGGGCCGACCCCCCGGGGATGGGCAGCACGGGCCGGCCGGCGGCCAGGGCCGCTTCCTCGGCGGCCTGTACGGCCTTCTCCCGGTCCACGCCGAGCGGCATCTGCTGAATCTTCTCGTGCAGCATCAGGACGGCGTGCAGCAGCATCTCCGGCCGGGGCGGGCATCCGGGGAGGTAGATGTCGACCGGGACGACGTGGTCGACGCCCTGCACGATGGCGTAGTTGTTGAACATCCCGCCCGAGGAGGCGCACACCCCCATGGCCAGCACCCATTTCGGTTCGACCATCTGGTCGTAGACCTGCCGCAGCACCGGGGCCATCTTCTGGCTGACCCGGCCGGCGACGATCATGAGATCGGCTTGCCGCGGGGACGCCCGGAACGCCTCCATTCCGAACCGGGCGATGTCGAAGCGCGGCGACACGGTGGTCATCATCTCGATCGCGCAGCACGCGAGCCCGAAGGTCGCGGGCCACAGCGAACCCTTGCGCGCAAAACCGGCGAAGCTCTCCACCGTGCTCAGCAGAAAGCCGCTCGGCAACTTCTCCTCGAGACCCATGTCCGACTCTTATCACTTTCGGTCGGTGTTCGAATTCATTACGGCACAATCTCATTCCCTGTCCCGGTCATTCCCAGCCGAGACCGCCCCGCCGCCACTCGTAGACGTACGCCACCGCGACGTTGAACACGAACAGCGCCATCGCGGCCAGCCCGAAGACTCCCAGGGCGTCGAGGTGGACGGCCCACGGATACAGGAACACGATCTCGATGTCGAAGATGATGAACAGCATGGCCGTCAGGTAGTACTTCACCGGGAACCTGCCGCCGCCGGGGGGCTGCGGGGTCGGGTCGATCCCGCATTCGTAGGCTTCGAGTTTGGCCCGGTTGTAGCGGCTCGGGCCGATCACCGAGGACACGACGACGGAGAACACGGCGAACGCGACCGCGATCCCGCCGAGCACGAGGATGGGGATGTAGACGTTCACGGCGCCTGGCTCCTCTCCGTGCGAGCCGGCCACCCGCGCCGACTCCGTTGCCCTTGCCGACCTCTCGGCCGCTCGGGCCGAACGATCACGAGGCGGTGTCTGTGCCACGAGGCGGCGTCTGTGCCGTGGGTCACTTCAACCGCATCATTGTGATGTACGGCTCAGCCTACCGGCGGGGTGTCTCCCCGAGGCGGATACCACGCGGTGCGATTTCTCCGTTTCGCCCGACCGCTCGCGGACCGGCACTCGTGCCGCCGCTCGGAGAGGGCCGGCCGCGGCGCCGTCAGGTGATGCTGCGGCCGCGCAGCAGCGCGACGACCGTCTCGGCGAGGCGGAACGGGTCGAGTGGCCGCGGCACCGCGGCCTCGGCCCGGGACCAGTCGGCGAGCCATGCGTCGTCCGCGCGACCGGTCAGCACGACGACGGGCGGGCACTGTTCGAGCTCGTCCTTGAGCTGCTTGGCGATCCCCATCCCGCCGGCGGGGGCCGCCTCGCCGTCCAGAATCGCGAGGTCGATACCGCCGGCGTCCATGTGCCGGATCACCATCGGCGCGGTCGCCACCTCGACGAAGTCGAGTTCGGGGAGCTCGGGATCGGGTCGCCGGCCCAGCGCCCGGATGACCTGCTCGCGCGTGTCGGCGTCGTCGCTGTAGACGAGGACGCGCAGGGCGGCAGGGCGGCTGGCACTCGTGGTCGGGTCGGTCACGGGGGAAGATGCTACTGGCCGGACCCGGTCGGCGCCGGGAGGCGAGCCGCGGCGCACCCGGCCCGGGCCGGTCGCACGCCTGGCGCCACCGTCGGCGGGCGACCGGTCCCCGTACCGACCTGGTGTTACCGGGTGAGGAGAACCAGGTGGCAACGAGGGCCGGTCACGACGCCGATTCTACCCGCGCGGCGGGGCTTCGAAGGCTTCCGGCCTCGTCTCTTCGGCACCGGCGACGGCCGGGGCGTGCCGGTGTTCCGGCAGCACGAGCCTGCGGGCGTACGCGATCGCCCGGGGTGTGGTCGCGAAGCCGTGCCGCTCCTCGCTGTCCTTGGTCGTGAACACACCCAGGGCGGACAGCGGCCGCAGGTGCTCCGGCCTGGCCCCGGAGATCAGCACCGTGATGTGGCGGTGCTCGAGTTTGGTGATGGCGTCCTTGAGGACGATCGCACCGGTGGCGTCGATGGCCGTCACCCGGGACATGCGCAGGATCACGACCTGGACGTCCGTGACGTCGGCGAGCTCGAGAAGGAACCGGTGGGCCGCGGCGAAGAACAGGGCGCCGTCGATCCGGTACGCGACGATGTGCTCGCGCAACAACTCCTGCTCCTCGGCAGCGTGATCGCCCTCCTCGTCGAGGGGAACCTGTTCGATCCGAGCGGACTTCGCGACCGCCCGCAGCGCGAGGACGGCCGCGAATCCGACACCGATCGCGACCGCCGTCACGAGGTCGAGGGCGACGGTGACCAGGAACGTCACCGTCATGACGACGGCATCCGCGCGGCTGGCGCGCGTGATCGCGACGATCGAGGCGGTTTCGACCATCCGCACCGTGGTGGCGAGCAGAACGCCGGCGAGCGCGGCGAGCGGGATCTGCGCGACGAGCGGCGAGGCGAGATAGACGATTCCGGCCAGAACGACGGCGTGGGTGAGGGCGGACAGCCGGGACCGCGCACCCGAGCGGACGTTGACGGCCGTGCGGGCGATCGCGCCCGTCGCCGGGACACCGCCGAACAGGGGGGCCGCGATGTTGGCCAGGCCCTGCCCGAGCAGCTCCCGGTCGGGGTCGTGCCGGGTGCCGACACTCATCGAATCGGCGGCGGTCGCGGACAGCAGCGATTCGAGTGCCGCGAGCGCGGCCACCGCGAGCGCCGGCGCGAGCAGCGAGGTCAGCTCCCCCGGGTCGAGGAATCCGAGGCTGGGGGCGCCGAAGCCGGACGGGATGGACCCGATCCGCGTCACATCCAGATGGAACAGTCGAGCGACCACGGTGGCCACCACCACCGCGACGAGCGAGAACGGCAGTTTCGGCAGGTACCGGCCGCCGATCAGGATGGCCACGGCGACGAGCACCGCGACGGCCGCGGGCAGGAGGCTCGGCCGGTCGGCGAATTGCCGGACTGCGTCGAATGCGCTCTGCCACACCTTCTCCCCTTCGGCGTGGGCGATGCCGAGCGCAGCGGGAACCTGCTGCAGGGCGATGACCACGGCGATGCCCGCCGTGAAGCCCTCGATGACCGGGGCGGGCATGAACCGCACCGCGCGGCCGATGCCGGCGAAGGCGAGGAGCAGCAGCACGACGCCGGCGACGAGCCCCACCGCGAGGACGCCGGAGGCGCCGTGCTCGTGGAAGATCGGCACCAGGACGACGGTCATCGCGCCGGTCGGGCCCGACACCTGGAAGCGGGAGCCGCCGAACACGGCGGCGACCGCTCCGGCGACGACTGCGGTGGCGAGGCCCGCCGCGGCGCCGAGGCCGGAGCTGATGCCGAATCCGAGCGCGAGGGGCAGTGCGACGAGGGCGACGACGAGCCCGGCGGTCAGATCGGCGCGGGGCGAGCGCAGGGTGGGCTTCCACTCGCTCCAGCGGGGCATCAGCGCGGCGACCGACCGGGCGGCACGCACCACGACGGTGCCGGCCTCCGCTGCCTCCGCGCCCGGATCGGTCGCTGCATCCCGCTGGTCTGTCGACATCGACATCGTGCCTCCACCACAAACAACAACTAAGAAATTGATAAAGTCTGCAATCAGTGCCGTGGGCGGCGCCCCCGGCTGAGCGGTCGGCTCAGCCGCGGGCTCGGGCCCCCGCCGATTCGGCGACATCGTCCTCGAGCAGTTCCGCCTGTCCGGCGACCACACCGGTGAGGATGGCGCGGGCGACGGCCAGCAGTTCCGCGACCCGCGGTGACGTCAGGGCGTAGGTCACCGACAGCCCTTCCCGGCGCGCGGTGACCAGACCCGCACGCCGGAGGATCGCCAGCTGCTGGGACAGGTTCGCGGGTTCGATCCCCACCTCGGGCAACATCTCGGAGACCGCGTGTTCACGCTCGCTGAGCAACTCGAGGACCCGGATGCGTGCCGGATGCCCGAGCGTCTTGAAGAAATCCGCCTTCATCCGATAGAGGGGCTGACGTGCCTGCGCGACCATCACCGTTCCCGTCGTCCGAGCCACCGCGAAGCGAGCGGTGCGTATAGTTGCGCAGTTTAGCAATCAGTGATCCGAGTGCGCGCGTGACATGCGCCACGCGGGGCGGCCGCCGGGCCGGGGCGCGCGGGCACCTGGGGTGCGGAGCCGGTCAGGATCGGGCGGCGCGCTCGAGGCGGACGAAGCTCGCGGACATCTGCTCGACCGAGACCCGCGGGAGCCGCACCCGGCTCAGGTACGCAGTGTCGGTCACCGCAGACCAGTCGCAGGCCTGACTCACCGCGGTACCCCCGGCCGCCTCGGCGAAGGTCCATTCCCCCCGGATGCCGAGCGGCGGGGCGTCCGGGTTGGCCGGCAGCCAGGCGAGCAGCCTGTCGAGTTCGAACGCCACCACATGATCGACCACCGGATACGCCGCACCGCTGGGAAAGCGCACCTGCGCGACGAAGCGTTGCCCGAGGGCGGTGATCGGGAGCTGTCCCGCGGGTACGGACAACGTCCCCGACCCGTCGATCTCACTGTGCCGCAACGGGTCCCGAATCACCTCGAACAGCGCCGCGGCCGGAACCGGAATCGTGGTCGCGACCCGGAGCACGGTCGGGTGTCCGCTCCACCCGCACCTCGCCCGCCCCGACGTCACCGGTCCCCGCGTCCTCGCCCCCACCGTGCACGGTGCACACGGTACACACCGCGCACACGGACATCGTGCCACCCGTGGCGCACCCCCGGCCGGCGGCCGCGATCCCGGCCGGACACGCATATCCCACCGGGCGGCGGGGTATGCGTGCGAAGGTGGAACCGCCACCGATCACGGGAGGAAGCACATGATTGTCCGCAGAATCGCCCGCCCCATGCTTGCGTCGGTCTTCGTCGCCGGAGGCATCGACGCGCTGAGAGACTCGTCCACCAAGGCGGCCGCAGCGCAGCCGGGACTCGACCGGGCGGTGGGCATGCTGCCCGACACGGTGACGGCGAAGCTCCCGGACACGGTGAGCGAGAAGATCACGAACGATCCCGAGACGCTCGTGCGGATCAACGCCGCCGTGCAGATCGGGGCGGGTGCGCTGCTCGCGGTGGGCAAGGCCCCGCGGCTGGCGGCGCTCGCACTGGCCACCACGCTCGTACCGACGACGGTGGCGGGCCACGACTTCTGGAACGTCCAGGATGCGGAGGCCCGCGCTATCCAGCGCACCCAGTTCCTCAAGAACGTGAGCCTGCTCGGCGGACTGATCATCACCGCGGTGGACACCGAGGGCAAGCCGTCGTTGGGGTGGCGCGGACGGCGGGCCGCACGACGCGCCCAGGAAGCCGTCGCCGGCGTCCTGCCCCGTCAGGACGACGCCGCGGGCGAGGCGGTGACCGAGGGTCTGCACAAGGTGGCCGAACGGGTGCGGACTCTGTCGGAGGAGGCATCGGAGGTAGCCGGCACCGCCCGCGAACGCGGAAGCCACCTGCTCGACGTCGCCAAGGAACGCGGTCCCGAACTCGCCGAGGTCGCCCGCGAACGTGGAAGCCATCTGCTCGACGTCGCCAAGGAACGCGGTCCCGAACTCGCCGAGGTCGCCCGCGAACGCGGCACCGGCCTGCTCGACGTCGCCAAGGAACGCGGTCCCGAACTCGCCGAGGTCGCCCGCGAACGCGGCACCGGCCTGCTCGACGTCGCCAAGGAACGCGGTCCCGAACTCGCCGAGGCCGCCCGCGAACGCAGTGCACTGCTGTGGGGCACTGCTCGGGAGCGCGGCCCGGAGCTGGCCAAGGTTGCCCGGGAACGGGCACTGACGGCGGAGGAACGTTCCCTCCTGCGGGCCCAGCAGGCCCGTCATCGCGCCGAAGAGGCCCTCACCCGCGCCCGCCTGCAGTTGCAGCGCTGACCGTGCGGTTCGGTCCCGCACCCGGTGATTCTGCGCGGGTGCGGGACCGGCACTAGACTTCTTGGGCACTTCGTGGCGGCGCACCCGTCGCCCCGTCCGACCCCGAGGAGACCCCTTGCCGGCCGATGGCCTGTCCCACCCCGACCATGAGCGTGAGCAGGTCTACCTGTCGATGCTGTACGGCCACCTCGACTCCATGCGGGCCTACGCGCAGACCCGCCTGAGCCGCGTCCTGCTCGACACCGGCGGCACCCCGCAGGCCCGCAGTGAGCGGGAGTCGTTCACGCAGCTGTACACCGAGGACATCGCGAAGTACGACGCGGCCGAGCACGGACTGTGTTTCGGCCGGATCGACGTCCGCGACGAGGACGGCGACGCGACGGAGGTGCGGTACGTAGGCCGCCTCGGCATCCTCGACGAAGCGAACGACTACGAGCCGCTGCTGCTGGACTGGCGGGCGCCCTTGGCGCGGCCGTTCTACCTGGCGACGCCGGCCGCGCCGGAGGGAGTGACGCGGCGCCGGCACATCCGGTCACGCCGCCGCGCGATCACCGCCATCAACGACGAGTACCTCGACCTCGACGCGGCCCAGGCGCACGACGCGGCCGTCTCGGCGGGCGGTGTCGCCGGCGAGTCGGCACTGCTGGCCGCGCTGAACGCCGCGCGCACCGGTCAGATGCAGGACATCGTTGCGACGATCCAGGCCGAGCAGGATGCGATCATCCGGTCCGAGCACAAGAGCGTGCTCGTCGTTCAGGGTGGTCCCGGCACCGGGAAGACCGCCGTCGCCCTGCACCGGGCGGCGTTTCTGCTGTACACATACCGTCGGCAGCTCGCGAAGAGCGGTGTGCTCATCGTCGGTCCGAACTCGACGTTCCTGGACTACATCGGGCAGGTGCTGCCCTCCCTCGGTGAGACCGGGGTGCTGCTGTCGACGATCGGTGACCTGTACCCCGGGGTGCGTGCGACCGTGGACGATTCGCTCGAGGCGGGCACCGTCAAGGGCTCGCTCGACATGATCGAGGTGCTGAAGAAGGCGGTCCGGGATCGTCAGGAGGTTCCGGCGACGCCGATCCCCCTCGTCTTCGACACCTACCGGCTGACGCTCGACCGCAAGACGGTCACCCGGGCCCGCGGCCGGGCCCGGTCGTCGCGGCGGCCGCACAACCTGGCCCGTCCGATCTTCGTGGCCGCGGTGGTGGACGCCCTCGCCGACCAGCTCGCGTCGATCATCGGTGCCGATCCGGTCGGCGGCGCGAATCTGTTGAGCCGCGAGGACATCGACGACATCCGTACGGAGATGCGCTCCGACCGGGACATCGTGGGGGCGATCGATTCGTTGTGGCCGCAGCTGAGCCCGCAACAGGTGCTCGCGGAGCTGTTCGCCTCCCGGGACCGGCTCGCGTCGGCAGCACCGGAACTCGACGAGGACCAGCGTGAGTTGCTGCTGCGCCCGACGGCGACGCGCGCGTTCAGCGCCGCGGACGCCCCCCTGCTCGACGAACTCGCCGAACTGCTCGGGGTCGACGACGCTGCCGAACGCGAGCGGGCGGCGCGGCAGTGGCGCAGGCAGATCGCCGATGCGCAGGGCGCCCTGGACATCCTGACCGGGTCGGCGCCGCAGGATCTCGAGGACGACCTGGACCCGGAGATCCTGATGGCGTACGACTTGATCGACGCCGACCAGCTCGCGCAGCGGCAGGGCCGGTCGAGCCACGAGACCACCGCCGAGCGCGCCGCCGGGGACCGCACCTGGACGTACGGGCACGTGATCGTCGACGAGGCACAGGAGTTGTCCGCGATGGCCTGGCGAATGCTGATGCGGCGCATCCCGAACCGCTGGATGACCCTGGTCGGGGACACCGCCCAGACCGGGGATCCGGCCGGTTGCTCGTCCTGGCAGCGGATCCTCGAGCCGTACGTGGCCAATCGGTGGAAGAAGGCCGAGCTGACCGTCAACTACCGCACGCCCGCGGAGATCATGGAGATCGCCCACGCGGTTCTCGCCGAGATCGATCCGCATCAGGTGCCGCCCCGCTCGGTGCGCGAGTCGGGATTCGCGCCGTGGGCCCGGCACGTCGTCGAGGACGATCTGCTCGAGGCCGTACACAGTGCCCTCGCGGACGACCGCGGGCCGGGTCTGACCGCGGTGATCGCGCCGCACGAGCTGGTGGCGCAATGGGATCACCTGCGGTCGGATTCGGTGCGGGTGTCCACGGTGAAGGACGTCAAGGGCCTGGAGTTCGACTCGGTGCTGCTGGTGGAGCCGGCCGCCATCGTGGCGGAGTCACCACGCGGGCTCAACGACCTGTACGTGGCGCTCACCCGCGCCACCCAGCGGCTCGGAGTCCTGCACACCGGGGAACTGCCCGAGTCGCTGACGGCACTCGCGGCGCCCGCCCGGTTGTGACGGGTCCTCGATGTGCCGTATCGCCGTCCGCCCGGTTCCGGCGGGCGGTATGTTGCGGGCGGACGTGCGGCCGGTCGGAGCGGGAGGCGGGGCGGTGAGGAAGGCGTGGCCTCGACGGGATCGGACCCGGAGGCGCTGGACACGGACCCTGGCCGGGGTCGCGGTGCTCGCCGCGGCGGCAGGCTGTGCGGGGCCCTCGGCCTCGGAGGACTCCGGGCCCTCCGTCCCGGTGCCGGTCCCCAGGGCCGCCACTCCGGTCGAGGCAACGGAGCTGGACGGGCCGGCCCTGCGGTTCAAACAGGCCTTGGCCGAGGTCGGGCTGGCCGCCGGCGTGCCCGACGAGACGCTCGTGGCGCTGGTGCGCGGGACGTGTGCACAGCTGGCCGCCGGGCTGCCGGAAGACCAGGTCCTCGGTTCGGTCCGGCCGGTCGCGGCCTTCGCGGCGTCCGTCTCGCGGGCGTCGTTGCAGGGCGACGATGCCGCCCGGTTCTATGTGGGTGCCGCCCGCGAGACGTACTGCTGACCGGTGTGTCAGCGCACGGTGTGCACGATGAGCACGTCCGAGGTCGACTTGCGGGCGAGGTCGGACGGGACGGACCCGAGCAACCGGCCGGTGAGGGTGTTCAGGCCCCGGTTACCCACCACGAGCAGGTCCGCGTCCACTTCCTCGACCAGTTCGAGGAGCGAGTCGACGGGGGCCCCGACGACGGCCCGTTCCAGGACGTTCTGGGCGCCGGCCGCGTGTGCCTTCTCGCGGGCGGTGCGCAGGATGTCGTACGTGGGCGCCGATCCGGTCACCTGGTAGGCGTCTTCACCGAGCACGTCGGCGGCGCGGGCGCTGTCCTTCGGATCCACCGGGTAGTAGGCGCACGCGATGACGAGGCGGGCGTCGGCGTCACCGGCGAGAGCTGCTGCCTTCTCCACGGCCCGGTACGACGACTCGGAACCGTCGGTGCCGACGACTACGGTCCGGTAGGCGGTCATGCAATCCTCCATGGAATCGGTAGGGTTCGGCCGGCGAGTGACCGTCGATGCGTGCCCCCGCCGACCGCTGCGTAGACAGTAACGGCCGATCGGACGGGTCCGGCAGCCTTTGGGGTGGATCCCACAGACCTGCCGGCGTGCGTTCGACGCCACTGACCGCCGTTGACGTTACCTTGCGTCACCGTAACGCGGGCCGAACATCTGCGCGGGGAACACGCCGGACTCCACGATGGTGTCCCGCCACGGCAGTGCGAGCTCGGTCAACCGGTCGGCCTTGCTCTCGCCCAGCGCCGCCCACGGCGCCACCGCGAGGTCGTCGGTCAGGTCCTCGACGAGTTCGCGGACCTCGAACCCCTCGTCGGTGAGCTCACCCGCGCGGTCCAGCAGTCCGCGGGTACGCAGCGCCGTCGCCGCGGCGGTCCACTCCTCCGCGCTCCAACCGCGGCGCGCGCGGGCGAAGTCCTCACTGAATCCGATCCCCGCGGCGGTGTGGGTGAGGAGGGCTTCGATGCCGTTGAGGCCGGCGGTCTGCAGTGCCGCGACGTGCCCGTCGCCCCGGTACTCGCGCAGCAGGGTCAGCGCGTGCCACAGGACCAGGTGCGGGGCGTCCGGCCACGGCAGGTCGGCATGCCCGGCGTACAGCGGGCGGCCCTCCGGCCCGGGGACGGCCCGGGCGGCGCCCGCCGCGAGTTCCGCCGCCTCCCGCATCTCCGGCGAGTCGAGCACCTCGGGACCGAGGATCCGGGTCAGCGCCTCGTCGATGCCACGCAACCGGGCGGCGACGACGGCCTCGGGATTGGCGAGCTGCCAGGCCCGCGGGATCGCGGACGCGACGAGGCGGGGGCTGAAGTTGTAGAAGGTGGCGGTCACGACGCCGGCGCCGACGGCACCGAGCGCAGCGGAACGCGCCGCGAAGTACCGCATCCGGCCGCCTTCGAGGCCGGTGCCGCCGAGGGCGGCGTCGACTTCGGGGGCGAAGTACCCGACGGAGTGGATCAGTTCGAGGGCACGGGCCGTGCGGCCGGCAGACTGTGGGTCCATGCCGCAGACGCTACGCGAGGCCCGCGGCGTCCATCCCGCGCAGTTCCTTCTTCAGGTCGGCGATCTCGTCGCGCAACCGCCCGGCCAACTCGAACTGCAGCTCGCGGGCGGCATTCATCATCTGGTCGGTCAGTTCCTGCACCAGGTCCGCCAGTTCGGCGCGGGGCATGGACTTCACGTCGCGGCCCTCGTAGACGCCGGCGCTCACGGCCCGACCGGATTCCCCCGGTGCGCGGCGGCCGCGGGAGGCGTTGCGGCCCGAGCCGCCGACCTCCACGGTGTCGTCGGCCTCCTCGTAGACCTGGTCGAGGATGTCGGCGATCTTCTTGCGCAGCGGCTGCGGGTCGATGCCGTGCTCGAGGTTGTAGGCGATCTGCTTCTCGCGGCGACGCTCGGTCTCTTCGATGGCGCGCGCCATCGAGTCGGTGATTTTGTCGGCGTACATGTGCACCTCGCCGGAGACGTTGCGCGCCGCGCGGCCGATGGTCTGGATGAGGCTGGTCGTCGAGCGCAGGAACCCCTCCTTGTCGGCGTCGAGGATCGCCACCAGCGAGACCTCCGGCAGGTCGAGGCCCTCGCGGAGCAGGTTGATGCCGACGAGGACGTCGTACTCGCCGAGCCGCAGCTGCCGGAGCAGCTCGACCCGCCGGAGGGTGTCGATGTCCGAGTGCAGGTAGCGCACCCGGATGCCGAGCTCGAGCAGGTAGTCGGTGAGGTCCTCGGACATCTTCTTGGTCAGGGTGGTCACGAGGACCCGCTCGTCCCGCTCGGCGCGTTCGCGGATCTCGTGCACCAGGTCGTCGATCTGGCCCTTGGTGGGCTTGACCACGACCTTCGGGTCCACCAGACCGGTCGGCCGGATGACCTGTTCGACGAACTCGCCGCCGGCCTGCCCGAGCTCGTAGGCGCCGGGGGTGGCCGAGAGGTACACCGTCTGACCGATGCGCGCGGCGAACTCCTCCCAGGTCAGCGGGCGGTTGTCGACGGCCGAGGGCAACCGGAATCCGAACTCGACCAGGTTGCGCTTGCGCGACATGTCCCCTTCGTACATCGCGCCGATCTGCGGGACGGTGACGTGGGACTCGTCGATGACGAGCAGGAAGTCCTCCGGGAAGTAGTCGATCAGGGTCGCCGGCGCGGAACCGGCGGGCCGGCCGTCGATGTGCCTGGAGTAGTTCTCGATGCCGGAGCAGAACCCGACCTGCCGGATCATCTCGAGGTCGTACTGGGTGCGCATGCGCAGGCGCTGCGCCTCGAGCAGCTTGCCGCGGTTCTCGAGGTCGGCGAGACGCTCCTCGAGTTCGGCCTCGATGGCCGTCACGGCCCGTTCCATCCGTTCCGGTCCCGCGACGTAGTGGGTGGCCGGGAAGATCCGCAGCGAGTCCACCTTGCGCACCACGTCCCCTGTCAGGGGGTGCAGGTAGTAGAGCGCGTCGATCTCGTCGCCGAAGAACTCGATGCGCACGGCGAGTTCCTCGTAGGCCGGGATGATGTCGACGGTGTCGCCCTTGACCCGGAACGAGCCGCGCGTGAACGCCATGTCGTTGCGGGTGTACTGCACGTCCACCAGCAGGCGCAGCAGGGCGTCCCGGGGCACCTCCACCCCGACCTCGAGCGCGATCGAGCGGTCCAGGTACGACTGCGGCGTGCCCAGGCCGTAGATGCACGACACCGACGCGACCACCACGACGTCACGGCGGGAGAGCAGCGCGGAGGTCGCCGAGTGCCGCAGCCGTTCCACGTCGTCGTTGATCGAGGAGTCCTTCTCGATGTAGGTGTCGGTCTGCGCGATGTACGCCTCGGGCTGGTAGTAGTCGTAGTACGAGACGAAGTACTCGACGGCGTTGTGCGGCAACATCTCCCGCAGTTCGTTGGCGAGCTGCGCGGCGAGGGTCTTGTTCGGCGCCATCACCAGGGTGGGGCGCTGCACCCGCTCGATCAACCACGCGGTCGTGGCCGACTTGCCGGTGCCGGTGGCGCCGAGCAGCACCACGTCCTTCTCCCCCGCCTGCAGGCGGCGCGTGAGCTCGTCGATCGCGGCCGGCTGGTCCCCGGCGGGCCGGTGGTCGCTGACCACCTCGAACCGCCCCTCGGTTCGTTCGATCTCCCCCACCGGGCGGAACTCGGAGTGGGCGACAACGGGATGCTCGCTTGCGAACGCCATGGGAACCAGGGTAGGTGGCGGCACCGACAATGCCGATCGACGGCCGCGACCCGGCGCGCGGACGCCGGGTTCCACAGGGTGCCCGCGGACAGCGCAGGATCACCGGCGCGGCCGGCAGTAACGTTCAGGTCATGTCCGAGGCGAAGCTGCACCACGTCAAGGTCGAGACCTTCGACGTGGCCGCGCACACCAACGTCGACCCGAAGGGCTTCGTCCGGAAGGTCGAGGTGTATCGGGTCGAGCGGTGGGGGCTGTACATGGCGCGGCCCGCCGACCACCCCCAGTTCGGGTATCTCGAGTCGTGGCTGCTGCCGGAGCTGGGCCTGCGCGCCTCGATCTTCCACTTCCGGCCCGGCTTCGAGCGCGACCAGGACCGGTACGTCGACATCGGCGAGTTCTGGCGCGAGGGGGACGTGTGGCATTCGCGCGATCACTACCTCGACCTCGTGGTGCGCACCGGACGCGACACCGCCGTCGAGGACGTCGACGAGCTGCTCGCTGCCGCGGCGGCGGGTCTGCTCGATCCCGGGACCGCCGAGCGCGCGGTGCAACGCGCGTTGCGGGCGGTCGACGGCATCGCCACGCACGGCCACGACCTCGACGCGTGGCTGGCCGCACTGGCCATGCCGATCAGCTGGCGCTGAGCCGCCGGCCGGCCGGCCCCGGCCCGCGCGTCAGGCCGACCATCCGGTCTGCTCGGCCCATTGCCGGGCGCGCGTGTAGGCGCCGTCGAACCAGGGCGCCTTCTCCTCGGCGTAGACGGCGGTAGCCTGGGCGGGGTCGTGCCGGGCCGCCGCGTCGCGGGCCGCGGCCCGCTTGATCTCGGCGTACTCGGTGGCCGCGTCGGAGTCGGCGCGCAGCCAGTCCCGCAGCAGCAGCGCGAACTGCTGGCCCGGCCAGCCCTGCACCCGCAGGTGCACGTACGCGGGCCGCCCCGGGTCGGCACTGCCGTGCAGGCGCATGCCCCACACGGCCGGATCGGTCTCGCCGCCGGCCCCGTACGAAGGCTGCGGTTCGTCGTGGTCGACGTGGGCGATGCGGGGAAAGCCGGCCCCGGCCAGCGCGTCGTCGAGCGCCTCGGCCGCGGCGAGGTCCGGCACGGTGATCTGCAGGTCGAGGACGTCGACGGCGGCCAGGCCGGGCACGGCGGTCGAGCCGATGTGGTCGATCCGCAGGGCGTGTCCCCCGGCGGCGAGGGCGAGCCGGCCGATCAGCCGTTGCGCCTGCCGGTGCCAGTCCGGGTTCGGATCGACGAGCACCGGCGCCGGCCGCACGGGGATGCGGCCGCGCAGGTTGGCCTCGAACGGCACGAGCCGCTCGGTCCACAGCGTGCGCACGGCCGCCGCGAGGGCGTCGCGCTCGCCGTTGTTGTCCAACCAGATATCCGCTGCGGCACGGCGCTGTTCGTCGGTGGCCTGGGCGGCGATGCGGGCCCGCGCATCGTCCTCGGGCATCGCGCGGAGTTCGACCAGGCGGCGCAGCCGCTCGTCGGCGTCGGTGTGCACCACGGCGACGAGGTGGAACGCGGGCGCCATCCCGCCCTCGACGAGCAGCGGGATGTCCTGCACGACGACGGCGTCGGCGGGTGCGGCGGCGACCAGTTCGGCGGTGCGTGCGCCCACCCGAGGGTGGGTTATCGCGTTGAGCACCGCTCGGGCCTCGTCGCTGGCAAAAGCCTTGGCGGCCAAAGCGGGCCGGTTCAGGGAGCCGTCCGGCAGCAGGATGTCCTCGCCGAACGCGGCGGCGAGTTCGGCCAGGCCCTCGGTGCCCGGCGCGACGACCTCGCGGGCGATGGTGTCCGCGTCGACGAGCACCGCCCCCAGCGCGACGAGTTCGTGGGAAACGGTGGATTTGCCCGCCCCGATGCCTCCGGTCAGTCCGAGTCTCAGCACGTCGACCAGTGTCGCATCACCGCTCCGGTGGCCGGACACCGGCCGGTCGTCACACTGCAGTCACAGCACGGTCACGGACAGGTCGCGACCAGCGGTTTCGCCGGCAACACGCCCATCTCACCGGTCTCACCTGCCCCAGTATCATCGGCGCGTCGGATATCGTCGGACCGAGCGTCCGACCACCGTCGTTACCCGCCCCACTCGAGAAGGCACCGCATGCGATCCTCCCCTCAGCTGCCCGGTCGGCATCGCCTCGGCATGGAGAACGGTGTTCACTGCATCCTCATCCCCGAGGTGGCCGCCGCGCTCGCCGAACACCGGCGAAACTGGTTCACCATGCTGCTCAGCAACGCCCGCCACAGCCAGGCGGCGATGCGCAAACGCGCCGCCGAGCTGCCGGCCCAGTGGGCCACCACCCCGGCGGTGAGCTGAACAGCTCCACCCCGGTCGGCGCGACATACAGCACTGTGGCCCCGCTCCTCGTGGAGCGGGGCCACAGTGCTGTACGGCACCGGTGTCGGGTCCCGTCTGTCCATTCCGGGCAGCGAACGCGAGGGGCCCCGCACAGAACCGGTGCGGGGCCCCTCGATCGAACGTGTCAGGCGTTGCCGGACAGCTTCTCGCGCAGGGCGGCAAGCTGCGCGTCGCTGGCGAGCGAACCGCCGGTCGACTCGGCGGCGCCGGTCTCTGCACCCGTCTCGGACGAGTAGTTGGTGCCGGAGACACCCGCGGCAGCCTCGGCGGCCTCGTCGGCAGCCATCTTCTCGATCTGAGCGGTGTGCATCTTGTGGCGACGCTCGGCCTCCGCGTAGCGGGACTCCCACTCCTCGCGCTGCTTCTCGAAGCCCTCGAGCCACTCGTTGGTCTCGGGGTCGAAGCCCTCGGGGAAGATGTAGTTGCCCTGCTCGTCGTAGCTGTCGGCCATGCCGTACTTCGACGGGTCGAACTCGGCGTTGTAGTCCTCGTTCGCCTGCTTCAGCGACAGCGAGATGCGGCGACGCTCGAGGTCGATGTCGATGACCTTGACCATCGCGTCGTCGCCGACGGCCACGACCTGGTCCGGAACCTCCACGTGGCGCTCGGCCAGCTCGGAGATGTGCACCAGGCCCTCGATGCCCTCCTCGACGCGCACGAACGCGCCGAACGGAACCAGCTTGGTGACCTTGCCGGGGACGATCTGGCCGATCGCGTGGGTCCGGGCGAACTGACGCCACGGGTCTTCCTGGGTGGCCTTGAGCGAGAGCGACACGCGCTCGCGGTCCAGATCGACGTCGAGAACCTCGACGGTGACCTCGTTGCCGACCTCGACGACCTCGGACGGGTGGTCGATGTGCTTCCAGGACAGCTCGGAGACGTGCACCAGACCGTCCACCCCGCCCAGATCGACGAACGCGCCGAAGTTGACGATGGAGGACACGACGCCCTTGCGGACCTGGCCCTTCTGGAGCTGGTGCAGGAACTCGCTGCGGACCTCGGACTGGGTCTGCTCGAGCCAGGCGCGACGCGACAGGACCACATTGTTGCGGTTCTTGTCGAGCTCGATGATCTTGGCCTCGATCTCCTTGCCGACGTACGGCTGCAGATCGCGGACGCGACGCATCTCGACGAGCGACGCGGGCAGGAAGCCACGCAGGCCGATGTCGAGGATCAGGCCGCCCTTGACGACCTCGATGACGGTGCCCTTGACGGCCTCGTCCTTCTCCTTGAGCTCCTCGATCGTGCCCCACGCGCGCTCGTACTGCGCACGCTTCTTCGACAGGATCAGGCGGCCTTCCTTGTCCTCCTTGGTGAGAACCAGGGCCTCGACCTCGTCGCCGACGGAGACGACCTCGTTGGGGTCGACGTCGTGCTTGATGGAGAGCTCACGGGACGGAATGACGCCTTCGGTCTTGTAACCGATGTCGAGCAGCACCTCGTCGCGATCAACCTTGACGATGGTGCCTTCCACGATGTCGCCATCGTTGAAGTACTTGATCGTGGCGTCGATGGCGGCGAGAAAATCCTCGGCGGAGCCGATGTCGTTGACGGCTACCTGCGGCGAGGTGACGGTGGTGGAGGGCATGTGTTGAGTTGCTCCGGACGGGTTGGTAGTCGGTTGATGAAGTTCGGTCGGACGAGCGGACCGCGCGCCGCGCGAACGCCGCGCACACCCCGCCGCGGGCGACCGCGCCGGATCCTGTCGGGCCACGGGCGGACACTCGCGACCCTCAGGCTACGCGTCCCGGTGCTAGCTGGGCAAACCCGGGCCGGTCCCGCTCGTCCGGCGGCTCTACCCTGAACGACATGTCCGACGACCGTCACGCCCACGCCCAGTCCGTCCTGGGAACGACCCGCGCAGGTCGGGCCCGCCTCGGCACCAGGGACAGCGAACGTGCGAGCCGCACCTGGTGGGACGCCGACGCCGCGGACTACCACCGCACCCACGGCGAGTTCCTCGGCGTGGACTCGGCGGAGGGCGAGTTCGTGTGGTGCCCGGAGGGGCTGCACGAGGGCGATGTCCACCTGCTCGGCGACGTGTCCGGCAGGGACGTCCTCGAGGTCGGCTGCGGTTCGGCGCCGTGCGCCCGCTGGCTCGCCGGGCGGGGTGCCCGGGCGGTGGGTCTGGACATCTCCATGGGGATGCTCTCCCGCGGGCAGGTCGCGATGGACCGCGGCGGGCCGCGGGTGCCGCTCGTCCAGGCCGGCGCGGAGGATCTGCCCTTCGCGGACGAGAGCTTCGACATCGTGTGCTCGGCATTCGGTGCCGTACCGTTCGTCGCCGACTCGGCACGGGTCATGCGGGAGGTCGCGCGGGTGCTGCGCCCGGGCGGGGTCTGGGTGTTCGCGGTCAACCATCCGATCCGCTGGATCTTCCCGGACGACCCGGGCGAACGCGGACTGACCGCGATGCTGCCCTACTTCGATCGCACCCCGTACGTGGAGGTCGACGAGGACGGGGTTCCCACCTACGTCGAGCATCACCGCACCATCGGCGACCGGGTTCGCGAACTCGTCGCGGCCGGCCTCGAGATCCGCGACATCGTCGAACCGGAATGGCCGGAGGGGCTCGACCGGGAGTGGGGCCAGTGGAGCCCGCTGCGGGGGGAGCTGTTCCCCGGCACCGCGATCTTCTGCAGCCGCAAACCGGACTGACCGGCTGCGAACGCCGCTCCCTTCCGATCGTCCGTTGCGCCGGAGCCGCCTGTGTCAAGGTCGGGGAGTGACGCCCGAGGACGATTCCGGCGCATCGCGCGCACACCACGGCACGCGACACGGCGGTCGGCTGCTGCCCACCACGCGGCTCGACGCGTTCTCCGACGGAGTCTTCGCAATCGTCATCACGCTTCTCGTCCTCGAACTCGACGTCCCCGAATCGGCATCCCGGCTGTTCGAGGACCTGCGGGCCGAATGGCCGTCTTTCCTGGGATATCTGGTCAGCTTCGCCTTCATCGGTGGGGTGTGGGTCGAGCACATCAACCTCACCCGCGTGCTGCGGGCGGCCGACGCGGTCTTCCTGCGCCTGAATCTGTTGCTGCTGCTGTTCGTGTCCTTCCTGCCGTTCACCACCAGCCTGATGGCGACCCATCTGGCCGACGCGGCACGCCGACCGGCGACGGTGGCGTTCGGTCTGAACCTGACCCTGGCGATCCTGATGAGCAACGTGCTGATCGTCTACGCCGTGCGTGCCGCCGATCTCACCGACGAGGCGGGCCGCGCCGAACTGCCGACGCTGGCCCGCGAGCGGTGGTCGGCGGCGGTGCTCATGGCCGCCTCGACCGTGCTGGCGGCGTTTCTGCCGCAGCTCGCGGTGGCGTTCTATCTCGCGGCCGCCGTGGTCCTGCTCGCCGAGCCGTTCCGGGTTCTCCGGGTCCGCCGGCACCGAGCGGGCACCGGGCGGGGCTGAACCGACCGGCCGGGGGCCTTCGGCCCTTCTCGTCGCCCGCACCGGCGCCTATGTTGGGCAGCAGGACGATCGGTCCCTCCCACAGGCGGCGAGACGACAGTGAGCGAGCCTACGATCTCGGGGCAGGACGATGCCCTGCTGCTGTCGGTGGTCCGCGACCTGGTGGCCGAGCGGTACACGATCGATCGCGCCGCCGGCACGCGGCTCGACAGCGTCTTCGATCGGGATCTCGGGCTCGACAGCCTCGCCGTCACCGAACTGTTCTCCCGTGTCGAGGAGGTCTTCGCGGTGCGCCTGCCCCGCGAGGCGCTCGGCACCGTGAGCACCCCGCGTCAGCTGCTGGGCGCGGTGCACCGCGCACCCGCGCGAGAGCGCCGCGGCCCGGTGCCCGCACGGCGGGCCGCGCCGGGACCCGCCGAACGGACCCCGGACGCGACCGCAACCCTGACCGAGGCGCTCTCCTGGCACGCCCGCACCCATCCGGATCGTGTCCATCTGCGCATCCTCACCGAGGGACACCGGAGCGAGATCGGCTACGGCGAGCTCTACTCGGCGGCCGCTACCGTGTCCGCCGCGCTGCTCGCCCGCGATCTGCGCCCCGGTGACGCGGTCGGTCTGATGCTGCCCACGGGCCGGGAGTACTTCACGACGTTCACCGGCGTGCTCCTGGCCGGCGGTGTCCCCGTCCCGGTCTACCCGCCGGCACGTCCGTCCCAGCTCGCCGAACACCTGCGCCGCCAGGTACGCATCCTCGACAATGCCCGGGTCCGTGTGCTGGTCACCGATCCGGAGGCCGCCGGCCTGGCCCGGTTGACGGCCGGCCAGGTGCCGACGGTGCGCCACGTCGTGACCCCGGGGGAACTGACCGGGTACGGCGAGGCGGCCGGCGCCGCACGCGCCGCCGGCGACATCGCCCTGCTGCAGTACACCTCCGGCAGCACGGGTGATCCCAAGGGCGTGACCCTCACCCATGCGAACTTGCTGGCCGACATCCGGGCGATGGGCACGGCCGCCGAGGTCTCCACCTCCGACGTCTTCGTCAGCTGGCTGCCCCTCTACCACGACATGGGGCTGATCGGCGTGTGGTTGTCCGGCCTGTACTTCGCGGTGCCGGTGGCGGTGATGTCGCCGCTGGAGTTCCTCGCCCGCCCGGAGCGGTGGTTGTGGGCGATCCACACCCAGCACGGGACCCTGTCGGCGGCGCCGAACTTCGCCTACGAGTTGTGCCTGCGCCGAATCGGCGACGCCGACGTCGACGGGCTCGATCTCGGCTCGCTGCGCATGCTGTTCAACGGTGCCGAAGCCGTGAATGCGGACACCGTGCTCCGGTTCTGCGACCGGTTCGCCGCCTACGGGCTCCGCCGCGAGGCCATGGCCCCGGTGTACGGGCTGGCGGAAGCGTGCGTCGGACTCACCTTCCCGCCCGTCGGGCGGGGCCCGGTGATCGACCGGGTCGAC
Organism: Rhodococcus indonesiensis; assembly: GCF_047782815.1. NCBI lineage: Bacteria > Bacillati > Actinomycetota > Actinomycetes > Mycobacteriales > Nocardiaceae > Rhodococcus > Rhodococcus indonesiensis. Next base: position 3,000,489 of record NZ_CP180630.1, read on the forward strand.
CGCGAGCGTTTCCTGCGGACGGGCCGCGCGGTGCCTGCCGGTGACGAGGATCCGAATCCGTTGCGTTTCGTCGCGTGCGGCCGGCCACTCCCGGGGCACCGGATCCGGGTGGTCGACTCGGCTTCGAACGTGCTGGGCGACCGGCGCGAGGGCCGGATCGAGTTCCGCGGCCCCTCCGCCACCGCCGGGTACTACCGCAATCCGCCGGCGAGCCGGGCGCTGTCGCGGCACGGATGGCTCGACACCGGCGACCTCGGCTACCTCGACGGCGGCGAACTGTACGTCACCGGTCGCATCAAGGACCTCGTCATCCGGGCGGGCCGCAACCTGCACCCGGAGGAACTGGAGCGGGTGGTGGGCGAGATCCCCGGCATCCGGAAGGGCTGCGTGGCGGTGTTCGCGACCACCGCGCAGTCCGGCGGCACCGAGCGCCTGGTCGTCCTGGCTGAGACGCGCGAGACCGGGGCGGCCGTCCTCGACCGGCTCCGCGAACGCATCGCCGGGGCCGCGGTGGACCTGCTCGGAACCCCGCCGGACGACATCGTGCTCGCCCCGCCCGGAACGGTGCGCAAGACCTCGAGCGGCAAGATCCGCCGGTCGGCCACCCGGGAACGCTACGAGCAGGGCGACATGCGGGCCCGGCCCCGGCCGGTGTGGTGGCAACTGACACGGTTCGCCGTCCGCGGTGCGGTCCCGAGCCTGCGGCGCGCGGTCCACCTCGTCCGGACCGGGGCGTTCGCCCTGTGGTGCTGGACGACGGTCGTCGTGGTCGGCCTGCCGACCCTGATCGCCGTGGCGGTGCTGCCTCGGCTTCCGGCGCGCCGCGCGGCCGCGGGCCGGGCCGCGCGCGCGCTCGCCCGCCTGACCCGCACCCCGGTGACCGCGCACGGCACCGAGTATCTCGCGCGGTTGCCGGACTGTGTGGTGGTCGCCAACCACGCCAGCTTCCTGGACGCCATCGCGATGTCGGCGGTCCTGCCGGGCAGCTACACGTTCGTCGCCGGTGAGGTCTTCGAGCGCAAACCGTTCATCGGGTTCCTCCTGCGGCGAGTCGGTACGCGGTTCGTCGAGCGCACCGAGCGCGAGCAGAGCGTCGCCGACGCGGACCGGTTGGTCGAGGCGGCCCGTGCCGGGGGTCGTCTGGTGGTGTTCCCCGAGGGTGCACTCTCACCGGTCCCGGGGCTGCGGTCCTTCCGTCTGGGCGCGTTCGTGATCGCTGCGCGGGCGGGTCTTCCGGTGGTCCCGGTCGCGATCACCGGTACCCGCGCGATGATGTGGCCCGACCACGGCAGGATCATCCACCGCGGAGCGGTCCACCTGGTCGTCGGCGCGCCGATCCTGCCGTCCGGTGACAGTTGGGACGCCGCCGTGGCGCTCGAGCGGGCGGCGCGGGCCGTGATCGCCGCACATTGTGGAGAGCCCGACGGGGGCCGCTGAGCGGGGCCCCGGCGCTAGAGCAGCTTGGACAGGAACGTCTTGGTCCGTTCGTGCTGGGGATTGCGCAGCAGCTCCTGCGGCGGGCCGGCCTCGACGACCACGCCGCCGTCCATGAACACCAATTGGTCGGCGACCTCTCGGGCGAAGCCCATCTCGTGGGTGACCACCATCATCGTCATCCCGCCGGCGGCGAGGTCCCGCATGACCGCCAGCACCTCGCCGACGAGTTCGGGGTCCAGGGCGGAGGTGGGTTCGTCGAAGAGCATGAGCTTGGGTTCCATGGCCAGGGCGCGGGCGATGGCGACGCGTTGCTGCTGGCCGCCGGAGAGCTGGGCCGGGTAGGCGTCGGCTTTGGCCGCGAGCCCGACCTTGTCGAGCAGGTCCCGCGCCAGTGCGACGGCGTCGGGGCGACGCATCTTCTTCACCAGCATGGGCGCCTCGATGACGTTCTCGAGGGCCGTGCGGTGCGGGAACAGGTTGAAGTGCTGGAAGACCATGCCGATCTCACGGCGCTGCCTGGCCGCCGCGCGCGGGCTCAGCTCGTAGAGCTTGCCGCCGCGTTCGGCGTAGCCGACGAAGTGGCCGTCGACGTGCAGGCGGCCGGCGTCGATGTTCTCGAGGTGGTTGATGCAGCGCAGGAAGGTGGACTTGCCGGATCCGGAGGGTCCGATCAGGCAGGCGACGGTGCCGTCGGGCACCTCGAGGGACATGCCGTTGAGCACCCGCAGGGCGCCGTAGCTCTTGTAGACCCGGTCGGCCTGGACCATGGGCGTCATCGACGTTCTCCTCCGGGGATGTCGGGTGCCTGCGCGGCGCCGGGCTCGACGGGCACGGGCTTGCCCTGCGCGTCGGCGAGGGCCTGCAACTGCCGCGTCGTGAGCTGGCGGCTCAGGCCCTTCGAGTAGTGCCGTTCGAGGAAGTACTGCCCCACCATGAGCAGGCTGGTGATGGCCAGGTACCAGGTGGCGGCGACGAGCAGCAGCGGGATGGGCTGGAAGTTGGCGCCGGAGATGTCGCGGGCGCGGCCGTAGAGCTCGAGGCTGTACGGCACCGCCGCGACCAGGGAGGTGGTCTTGAGCATGCTGATGAGCTCGTTGCCCGTCGGCGGGATGATCACCCGCATCGCCTGCGGCAGGACCGTGCGGCGGATGGTCTGCGACCACGACATGCCGAGCGCCACCGAGGCCTCCGTCTGGCCTTCGGGGACCGAGCCGATCCCGGCGCGCACGATCTCGGCCATGTAGGCGGCCTCGTTGAGCCCGAGTCCGATCACGGCGAACAGGAAGGCCGCGTTGATGCCCTGCAGGTCGATGTGCACGAACTGGTGCACGAACGGGATGCCGAGGTCGAGCTGCTTGTAGATCGAGGGGAACAGGCCCCAGAACACCAGCTGCACGTAGACGGGGGTGCCGCGGAAGATCCACAGGTACACCCAGGAGACGGTCTTGAGCACCGGGTTCGGGGACAGGCGCATGACCGCGAGGAGCACGCCGAGCAGGACGGCGAGCAGCATCGCCAGCACGGTCAGCTGCACGGTCTTCCAGGCCGCTGCGGTGATGCGCCGGTCGAACAGGTACTGCGCGTACACGTCCCACCGGTAGGCCTCGTTGGTGGCGGCGCCGTAGAGGAACAGCGCCAGCAGCACGGCGACGACGATGCCGGCGATCCAGCGGCCCGGCCGGCGCAGCGGCACGGCCTCGATGGTTTCCGGTTCGGTCTGCGGTTCCGGTCCGGTGACGGAGGTCGGGCGGTCGCTCATCGCACCCCTTTCGGTCAGCTCGTCGCCGCGTTGATCTGCGCGGTGTCGATGGTTCCTTCTTCCATGCCCCACCGCTGCGCGATCTGCGCGTAGACGCCGGAGTCGATGAGATGCTGCATCGCCTGTTGCAGCACCGGTCCGAGCGGCGAGCCCTTCGCGACGACGAAGCCGTAGGGGGCGGCGTCGAATACCGGTCCGGCGGTCTCGAGGCGGCCGTCGCTGCGGGCGATCGCGTACGCGGTGATCGGCGAGTCGGCCGAGAGGGCGTCGACGCGGCCGAGGATCAGGGCGTTGGTGGCCTCGTCCTGGCTGTCGTACTTGACCTTGTCGATCGGGGGTCTGCCCGCGGCGACGCAGGCTTCGCTCTTGGCGGGCACCTCGTCGATGTCCTCGTAGGTGGTGGTCTGCACCGCGACGCGCAGCCCGCACGCGTTGTCGGGGTCGACGTCGTCGCCGACGCGTTGGGCCCATTGCACGCCGGCGCTGTAGTAGGTGACGAAGTCGACGGACTGCTCGCGTTCCTTGGTGTCGGTGAACGACGACGAGCCCATGTCGAACGTGCCCGCCTGCACGGCCGGGATGATGCGGTCGAAGTCGGATTCGTTGAATACCGGGCGCACGCCGAGGACGTCGCCGAGGGCCTCGACGAGTTCGACCGCGAAACCGACGATGCGGCCGTCGTCGTCCTTGAACTCGTTCGGGGCGTAGGGAACGTTGACGCCCACCTTCAGCTCGCCGGTCGCGGCGACGGTCGCCGGGAGCTGGTCGGCGATCGCGTCGACCCGGTCGGTGCCGACCGGGTCACCGGGCGGCACGGTCGACTCGGTGTTGACGACGCAGCCGGACAGGACCGCGGCCGTCAGCAGCGCACCGAGCATCCCCGCGACGAGGCGCCGGCGGCCGGTCGGTCCGGTACGTGCTGGTTCGTTCACAACCGCACAGTATCCATCGACGGACCCCGATTGCGGAAACCATCGCGCACCGGAGCCGGTGTCGAGGGGCTCGGTGGTGCCGGTGGTGCGGCGCCCCGGCGGGTCGAGCCGGCCGGGCGGGGTGGGGCTCGGGCTCAGCGGCGCAGCGTACGGGCGACGACGGTCTCGGTGAATTCCGCGGTGGAGGCGAGTCCCCCGAGGTCGGCGGTAGCCACGCCGGCCTCGACGGTCGCGGCGACGGCGTGCTCGATCCGGCGGGCGGCGGCGGCGAACCCGGGTACGTCGTGGACGGTGCCGAGCCGGTCGAGGAGCATCGCGGCGGACAGGATGAGGGCCGTGGGATTGGCGCGGTTGCGTCCGGCGATGTCGGGGGCCGCCCCGTGGGCGGCCTGCGCCATGGCCTGGGTGTCGGAGGCGTTGATCGACGCCGCGGTGCCGAGCGAGCCGGACAGCTCGCCCGCGAGGTCGGAGAGGATGTCGCCGAACATGTTCTCGGTCACGACGACGTCGTAGTCGCCGCCGTGGCGGACGAGGTGGGCGGCCATGGCGTCGACGTGCTCGTCGTCCACTGCGACCGACGGATACTGGGCGCCGACCTCTCGGCACACGTCCCGGAACAGGCCGGTGGTCAGGGACAGCACGTTGGCTTTGTGCACGATCGTGAGGCGTTGGCGACGACGTGCGGCGAGCCGGAAGGCGGTGTGGGCGATGCGTTCGGTGGCGGCCCGGGTGACGACGCCGACGGCGAGCGCGACGTCGGGGGTGGGCATGAATTCCCCGCTGCCGACGGCCATGTTGCGGTCGGCGTAGAGCCCTTCGGTGTTCTCCCGCACGATGACGAGGTCCATGTGCGGTGACACGGCGCGGACGCCGGGCAGGGCGCGGGCGGGGCGGATGTTGGCGTAGAGGTCGAACCGCTTGCGGATCTGTCCGCCCGGGGTGAGCCGGCCGCGGAACGGGTCGGGATAGGCCGCGCTGTCGTGCGGTCCGAGGATCCACGCACTCAGACCGGCGAGGGCGTCGAGGGTGGATTCGGGGGTGGGGGTGCCGTGGGTGGCGATCGCATCGGCTCCGAGCGGGAGCGGGACCCAGTCGATCTGCGGGCCGTGGGCGGCGGCGACGGCGGCGTCGACCACGCGGCGGGTGGCCGGGACGATCTCGTGCCCGATGCCGTCGCCTTCGAGCAGTCCGATGCGGTGCGGGGCGGGGATTGCGACGGCGTCGGTCATAGGGCAATCATTACCCACCATGGTGCAGTCGGTGGAACTGCTCCTCGACGACCGCCTGGATCAGGCCGTCCGGGAGGAATGGGCGCGTTTGCTGGACGTGGGGCTGGCCAGCCAGGCCCGCAACCGGTCCGAATCGAACCGCCCGCACATCACGCTGGCGGTCGCCGCTTCGATTCCGCCGGGCGTGGAGGGGGCGATGCGGGAGCGGATCGCGGGGGTGCCGTTGCCGGTGCGGCTCGGGGGCATGGTGCTGTTCGGCTCGCGTACCGCGACGGTGGCACGGCTGGTGGTGCCGACCGCCGAGCTGCTCGAGCTGCAGCGGGCGGTGTTCGAGCTGGTCGACGGGTGTCCCGGTGTACCGCCGCACACCCGGCCCGGCGAGTGGACTCCGCACGTGACCCTGGCCCGCCGGGTGCCGCCGGGCCGGCTCGGCTCGGCGCTGGCGGCGACCCGCGCCGGCAGCCGCGAGTTGACGGGTGTGACGGCGGGCATCCGCCGATGGGACGGCGAGGCGCGACGCGAGTGGCGGGTGGTGTGAGGGCACGGCGTGGTGGGACGGCGCCGGGTCAGACGCGGTAGTCGCCGAACTGGGTGCACTCGCGGTGGGTGTCGGGAGTCCGGCCGGTCAGCGCCAGGGCGTCGAGCACCACGAAGACGACGAGGACGAGCAGGAGGACGGTCATGGCTTCAGCCTCGTCCACGGGCGCCCCGACCGACAGCGGCAGGAACGACATGTAGCGTCGTTTTCCGGCCAATCCGGTGGCAGACTGGCGGACATGCTGACGACGGTGGTCGTGCCGCTGCTCCCCCGCACCGAGGCCTTCGAACTCGGTGTCGCCTGTGAGGTGTTCGGGTTCGACCGATCCGACGACGGGTTGCCCGTGTACGACTTCGGCCTCGTCGCAGGCAGCCCCCGGCCGGTCACCACCCGATTCGGGTACACGATCGACGTCCCCTACGACCTCGATCGCCTCGACGACGCGGATCTGATCGTGGTTCCGGCCGGCGGCACCGGGAGCGCCGACCGCGACGAGTCGTTCGTGTGCGGCGCCGGCGGCGACGTCGCCGATCTCGAGCCCCTGTTCGCCAAACTGCGCGCCGCGGTGGAGCGCGGCGCGCGGGTCGCGAGCCTGTGCACGGGCGCCTTCGTGCTGGGCGCGGCCGGCCTGCTCGACGATCGCCGCTGCACCACCCACTGGCGTCACGCGGCGCAGCTGGCCGCACGCTTCCCGTCCGCGAAGGTCGATCCGGATGTGCTCTACGTCGACGACGATCCGGTGTTCACCAGCGCCGGTACCGCCGCCGGTATCGACCTGTGCCTGCACATCGTCCGCAAGGAGCACGGTTCCGCCGTGGCCAACGGGATCGCGCGCCGCATGGTGGTCCCGCCGCACCGCGACGGCGGGCAGGCCCAGTACGTGGCCGCGCCGCTGCCCACGGCACCGGCCGCGACGCTCGCCCCGCTGCTGGACTGGATGGCAGGTCATCTCGACGAGGATCTACCGGTGGCGGCGCTCGCCGCGCGGGCCCACATGTCGGCGCGCACGTTCGCGCGGCGGTTCCTGGCCGAGACCGGGACGACGCCTGCCCGCTGGTTGCGCGATCAACGGGTCCTCGCCGCCCAGCGATTGCTCGAGAGCACGGACCTGCCCGTCGACGCGGTCGCCGACCGCGTCGGGTTCGGGACAGCCGCGGTCCTGCGGCAGCACTTCCTGCGTCTGCGCCGCACCACGCCGCACACCTACCGTCGCACGTTCCGCGCCGGCCCCGGCCTCGTACGGTGACCTGCCCGGTGTCGGCGCGCGGCGGGTATCCCCGCCCGGAGCGGGTACCCGGGGGAAGAAACGGTCGCGACGTGACGTTGACGCGATCAGTACCCGACCGAAAGGATCCCTGTGGCCACCCAGACTCTCACCCAGCAGAACTTCGACGACATCATCACCGGTAACGACGTGGTCCTCGTCGACTTCTGGGCCTCGTGGTGCGGGCCGTGCCGCTCCTTCGCCCCCACGTTCGAGTCGTCCTCGGAGAAGCACCCGGACGTCGTGCACGCCAAGGTCGACACCGAAGCCGAACAGGGCATCGCGGCGGCGGCGAACATCCGGTCCATCCCCACGATCATGGCGTTCCGGGAAGGCATCCTCGTGTTCAACCAGGCCGGGGCCCTCCCGCCGGCCGCGCTCGAGGACCTCGTGACCCAGGTCAAGGCTCTCGACATGGACGAGGTACGCCGGCAGATCGCCGAGCAGAACCAGAACCAGAACCAGGGCTAGCGCCGTCCCGGGCGCACGTCCCGCCGCCACCGGGCGACGGGACGTGCGCCTGCCGGTGCCGGAGTCAGTGCGCGGCGGCGTCCCAGCTGCGTCCGAACCCGACCGAGACGTCCAGCGGGACGGACAGGTCGATGACCGAGGCCATCTTGTCCCGCACCAGCTGCTGCACCTGTTCGCGCTCGTCGGCGGTCACCTCGAGCACCAGCTCGTCGTGCACCTGCAGGAGCATGCGCGAACGCAGGCCGGCCTCGCGCAGGGCCGTCTGCACGTCGATCATCGCGACCTTGATGATGTCGGCGGCGGTGCCCTGGATCGGGGCGTTGAGTGCGGCGCGTTCGGCGACCTCGCGGCGCTGCCGGTTGTCGCTGTTCAGGTCCGGCAGGTAGCGGCGGCGCCCGTAGAGGGTGGAGGTGTAGCCGTCCTTGCGGGCCTGTTCGACGACGGCGTGCAGGTAGTCGCGCACGCCGCCGAAGCGGTTGAAGTACGCCTCCATCTGTTCGCGGGCCTCGTCGGTGGAGATCTTCAGTTGCTGCGCCAGCCCGTACGCGCTGAGCCCGTACGCCAGGCCGTACGACATCGCCTTGACCCGCCGCCGCAGTTCCGGGGTGACCTCCTCGATCGGCACCCCGAAGGCCCGGGAACCGACGAAACTGTGCAGGTCCTCACCGGTGTTGAACGCCTCGATCAGGCCCTCGTCCCCGGACAGGTGCGCCATGATCCGCATCTCGATCTGGCTGTAGTCCGCGGTGAGCAGCAGGTCGTAGCCGGGGCCGACGACGAACGCGTCGCGGATGTGCCGGCCCGCCTCCGTACGCACCGGGATGTTCTGCAGATTCGGCTCGGTCGAGGACAGCCGGCCGGTGGCCGCCACGGTCTGGTTGAAGGTGGTGTGGATGCGGCCGTCGTCGGCGATGGACTTGACCAGACCGTCGACCGTGGTCTTCATCTTCATCGCTTCCCGGTGGGCGAGCAGATGTTCGAGGAACGGGTGCCCGGTCTGTTCGAACAGGTTCTGCAGCGCCTCGGCGTCGGTGGTGTACCCGGTCTTGGTCTTCTTCGTCTTGGGCATGTCCAGCTCGTCGAACAGCACCACCTGCAGTTGCTTCGGTGATCCGAGGTTGATCTGCTTGCCGATCACGTCGTACGCGGCCGCCGCGGCGGCCGCGACGTCCGCGACGAAGCCGGACTGCAGGTCCTCCAACCGTTCGGCCTCGACCGCGATGCCGGTCGCCTCGAGGTCGGCGAGCACCCCCAGCAAAGGCAGTTCCATGTCGGTCAGCAGGGCGGTGGACTCGATCCCTTCGAGTTCGGTGTCCAGCGCCGCGGCGAGATCCACCACCGCCCGGGCCTGCAGAATCGCCGACTCGGCGACCTTCGCGTCCGCGGCGTCGGCGTCGTCGAGCAGCGAGAGCTGCTGCTCCCCCGACTCCTCGACCCGCAGTTCCCGCTTGAGGTAGCGCAGGGACAGGTCGTCGAGGTTGAAGCTGCGCTGCCCGGGACGCACCAGGTACGCCGCGAGGGCGGTGTCGCTGGTGACCCCGGCCAACGTCCAGCCGCGGCCCCGCAGTGCGTGCAGAGCGGCCTTCGCCTCGTGCAGCGCCTTCGGCACCGCCGCGTCGGCCAGCCAGCCGGTCAGTGCCGTCTCGTCCTCGGGGGTGAGGGTCGTGGTGTCCACGTACGCCCCCTCGCCGTCGGCCGCCGCGATCGCCACGGCCGTGGCGTCACCGCCGTACGGAACGCAGGAGCCGAGCACGGTGATCCCGTGCCGCGCACCCGGCCCGGCGTGCTCGGCCAGCCACCCGGGGAGCGTGCCCGGCTCGAGCACACCGCCGCGCACCTCGAAACCTTCCTCGGCCTCGGGTTCGACCGAGCTGAGCGTCGCGAACAGCCGATCGCGCAGCACCTTGAATTCGAGGTCGTCGAACAGCCGGTGGATGCGGTCGCGGTCCCAGGGGGCCAGAGCCAGCTGGTCGGGGGTGTAGGGCAGGGTCATGTCCCGCACCATCTCGGTGAGCTGACGGTTGAGCAGCACGCTCGACAGGTGCGCCCGCAGGGCGTCGCCGGTCTTTCCGCGGACCTCGTCGACGCGGTCGACGAGATCGGTGAGACTGCCGAACTCGCGGATCCACTTGGCGGCGGTCTTCTCCCCCACGCCCGGGATCGACGGCAGATTGTCGCTCGGATCCCCGCGCAGCGCCGCGAAGTCGGGGTACTGCTGCGGGGTCAACCCGTACTTCTCCTCCACCGCCGCCGGCGTGAACCGGGTCAGGTCCGACACTCCGCGCCGGGGATACAGGACGGTGACGTCGTCGGTGACCAGTTGCAGGGAGTCCCGGTCGCCGGTGACGACGAGCACCCGATACCCCTGGGCTGCGGCCTGCGTGGCCAGGGTCGCGATGATGTCGTCGGCCTCGAAACCGGCCTCGGCCATCACCGGGATGCCCAGGGCCTCGAGCACGTCCTTGGTGATGTCGATCTGACCGCGGAACTCGTCGGGCGCGGAGCTGCGGTTGGCCTTGTACTCGGGGTAGGCCGTCGCCCGGAACGTGTCGCGGTTGACGTCGAACGCGGCGGCGACGTGGGTGGGCTGCTCGTCGCGCAGCAGGTTGATGAGCATCGAGGTGAACCCGTACACCGCGTTGGTGGTCTGCCCGCTGTGGGTCTTGAAGTTCTCCGCCGGCAGGGCGTAGTACGCGCGGAACGCCAGGGAATGCCCGTCGAGCAGCAACAGGGTCGGTCGGTCGCCGCCGGCGGCGGCGGGTGCGGAGGAGGTCGATGCGCGAGTCACGGTTCCTCAGTCTAGGGACCGGCTCGGACAACCCGGACCCACCGCGCCCGGTGTCCCCGGCGCGGCGCGGCGAAACAGAACAGTGCGGCGCGGCGAAACAGAACAGTGCGGCGCGGCGAAACAGAACAGTGCGGCGCGGCGAAACAGAACAGATACGCGGCGGAAATCGCAGAGCGCCGTGGAATGCGGTTGCAGCCGCTAAAGTCCGGTTCCACGACGCCGGTGCCCCGGCGGCGCGCACGACGACCCCGACGTGATCCGGAGGACCTGCGTGGCCCCATTCGTGCCGCTCCGGGAGCGATTGCCGGTTCCTCGGCTCGCCCCGATACTCCTGCTGCTGCTCGCGCTCGCCGGTCTCGGAGCCGGGACCGCCCTGGCACAGGAGCCCACGCCACCCCCGGCACCGGCCACCACCGCTCCGCAGCCGAGCGAGGGGGTGCGGGTCAGCGGCAGTCTCAACAACGCCGGAGAACGCCTCGGCGGGGTCACGGTCCGGGCCCGCGACACCACGGGCGCCGAAGTCGCCGAAGCGACCTCGGCGGCCGACGGCCGCTGGGCGATGACCGTGCCCCCCGGCACCTACACGTTCGAAGTGGACGAGCAGTCCCTTCCCGACGAGGTCAGCGTGCAGGGCACCGTGCAGCGCGACGTCGTTGCCGGCCGGGCCAACACCGTCATCTTCTCGTTCGGCGAGTCGCGTTCCGGGTTCGGCACCTCCGGGTGGGAGACGTTGATCCGCACCGTCGTCGACGGACTCCGGTTCGGCCTGGTGATCGCGATCGCCGGGGTCGGGTTGAGTCTGATCTTCGGCACCACCGGCCTGACGAACTTCGCGCACGGGGAGCTCGTGACCCTCGGCGCGGTGGCCGCGTGGATCTTCAACGTGAGCCTGGGCATCCAGCTGATCCCCGCGACGCTGCTCGCGATCGGGGTGGGCATCGTCATCGGCCTGCTCAACAACGGGCTGATCTGGGCGCCCCTGCGGCGCCGGCGCACCGGCCTGATCGCCCAGCTCGTCGTGTCGATCGGCCTCGCGATCTCGTTGCGCTACCTGATCCTCGCGCTGTTCTCCGACCGGGCCGAGGCTTTCGCCGACTACCAGGGCCAGCGACAGCTGGAATGGGGTCCGATCGCGATCACCCCGGTGAACCTGGCGTGCATCGTGGTCAGCCTCGTCGTGCTCGTCGGGGTGGCCCTGCTCGTCCAGCGCACCCGCATCGGCAAGGCCATGCGGGCGGTGGCGGACAACCGGGATCTGGCGGCGGCCTCGGGCATCGACGTCGAACGCGTCGTCCGGTTCGTGTGGGGGCTCGGCGGTGGACTCGCGGCCCTCGGTGGGGTGTTGTTCGGCCTGTCCGAGCTCGGCGGTCGTGTGCAGTGGGAGATGGGCTTCAAGTTGTTGCTGCTGATGTTCGCCGGGATCACCCTCGGCGGGCTGGGCACCGCGTACGGGGCGTTGCTGGGTTGCGTGATCGTCGGTCTGCTCGTGCAGTTGTCGACGCTGATCATCAACCCCGACCTGAAGTACATCGGTGGCCTGCTCGTGTTGATCGTCGTCCTCGTGGTCCGTCCACAGGGCATTCTCGGCAGCCGGGCCAGGGTGGGGTGAGCGCCGTGGACCTCGTTGCCGTTCTCCAGGTTTCGTTCGCCCAGTTGATCGGGCCGTCGGCGATCTTCTACGCGCTGCTCGCCATCGGGCTGAATCTGCACTTCGGGTACGCCGGACTGCTCAACTTCGGCCAGATCGGATTCGCCCTGCTCGGCGGGTACGGCGTGGGGATCATGACCGTCACCTACGACCAGCCCCTGTGGCTGGGCATCCTGGTCGGCCTGGCCGCGGCGGCCCTGCTGGCACTGGTGCTGGGCATCCCCACCCTGCGGTTGCGCGCCGACTACCTCGCCATCGTCACCATTGCCGCCTCCGAGATCCTGCGGCTGGTGTTCCGCTCCACCGCATCGGATCCGGTGACCGGCTCGACCAACGGGCTGTTCGGATTCGCCGGACCGTTCACCGAGCTCAGCCCGTTCGACTCCGGGCGGCAGTACTCGCTGCTCGGGATGCGGTTCTACGGCGACGACCTGTGGGCGATGGTCGTGGGCTGGTCCCTGGTGCTGGCCCTGTGCGGTCTGGTGTACCTGCTCAGCCACAGCCCGTGGGGGCGAGTGCTCAAGGCCGTCCGCGAGGACGAGGACGCCGCCCGGTCACTCGGCAAGAACGTGTTCGTGTACAAGATGCAGGCGCTGGTGCTCGGTGGCATGATCGGCGGGCTCGGCGGCATCTTCAACGCGCTGCAGACCAAGTCGATCAACCCCGACTTCTACTCCACCGCCCAGACGTTCTTCGCCTTCGGCGCCCTGATCCTCGGGGGCGCCGCCACCGTGTTCGGCCCCGTCCTCGGCGCGATGCTGTTCTGGTTCCTGCTCACCATTCCCGATGCCCTGCTGCGCCAAGCCATCTCGGGTCCGGACCCGCTGCTGGCCCTGTCCGAGCAGCAGGTCGGCGCGATGCGCTACATCCTCCTCGGCGTGCTCATCGCAGTCATGATGGTGTTCCGGCCCCAGGGCATCCTCGGCAACAAGCGGGAGGTGCAGCTCGATGCCTGACGCGACCCTGCCCGCGGCACAGCGTTCCGCCCTGTTCGACTCCGTGGCCCGCGAGCCCGGCGCAGCCAAACCGGATCCGGTCCTCGTGGTGGACCGGCTCTCCCGAACCTTCGGCGGCCTCCGGGCGGTCGACGTGGCGCACCTCGAGATCCAGCGCGGCTGCATCACCGGGCTGATCGGGCCGAACGGCGCCGGCAAGACCACGCTGTTCAACCTGCTCACCGGCTTCGACCGACCCGACACGGGGACCTGGAGCATGGACGGGGCGTCGCTCGGACGTCTGCATCCGCACCAGCTCGCGCGCCGCGGGATCGTGCGGACGTTCCAGCTCACCAAGGCGCTGTCGAAGATGACCGTGCTGGACAATGTGCGGCTCGGCGCGAGGGGCCAGCGGGGGGAACGGATGCTCGCAGCGTTGCTGCCGTGGACGTGGCACCGGCAGGAACGTGCCGTCACCGAACGGGCCCACGAGATGCTGGCGCGGTTCGCCCTCGACACGAAGGCCGACGACCTGGCCGGCTCCCTGTCCGGTGGGCAGCGCAAGCTCCTCGAGATGGCCCGGGCTCTGATGACGGACCCGGCGGTGGTCATGCTCGACGAGCCGATGGCCGGGGTCAATCCCGCGCTGACGCAGACCCTCCTCGGGCACATCAAGACTCTGCGCGACGACGGCACGACCGTCGTGTTCGTCGAGCACGACATGGACGTCATCCGCGACATCTCCGACTGGGTGGTGGTGATGGCGCAGGGATCGGTGATCGCCGAGGCCCCGCCGGAGCAGCTGTCCTCGAATCCGGCCGTCGTCGACGCCTACCTCGGCAGCCACCACGACCAGGTGCTCGAGTTCGACGACGAGGGCAACCCGGTCGGCGCCACGGCCGCGCTCGCCGTGGCCATGGAGGAGGCCGAGGCGCACACCCTCGAGACCGGCGGTGACCTGTCCGAACCGGACGCCACCGTCCTCGGCGACCTGCCCGACGCGACCGGACGGCCTCAGCCCGGTACCGAGCCTCCGACGCAGGAGAAGCCGTGAGCGAGACACCGCCCCCCGAACCGGCGCCGACGACCGCGGCCGAGCGCGCGGCCACCGCCGAGGAACACGCCCGCCTCGCCGAGGGGGCACTGGTGCGCGCCGACGACATCGTCGCCGGGTACTTCCCCGGCGTCGACATTCTGCGCGGCTGCAACTTCTACCTCCGCGACGGCGAGATCGTCGGCATCATCGGACCCAACGGTGCCGGCAAGTCGACCCTGCTCAAAGCGCTGTTCGGGTTGATCCCCGTGCGACGCGGCACGGTGACACTGCGCGGCGACGACATCACCGCCGCTCCGGCCCACGTCCTGGTGCGCAAGGGGCTCGGCTACGTGCCGCAGACCCGCAACGTGTTCCCGTCACTGACCATCGAGGAGAACCTCGAGATGGGAATCTATCTGCGGCCCAAGCAATTCGAACAACGGTTCGCGTTCGTCGCGGAGTTGTTCCCGCTCCTCGGTGAGCGCCGCAAGGTCAAAGCCGGGGCCCTGTCCGGCGGTGAGCGGCAGATGGTGGCGATGGGCCGGGCGCTGATGATGGATCCGTCCGTGCTGCTGCTCGACGAACCGTCGGCCGGCCTGTCGCCGATGTTCCAGGACGAGGTGTTCATCCGCTGCAAGAAGATCAACGCCGCGGGGGTGTCGATCATCATGGTGGAACAAAACGCACGCCGGTGCCTGCAGATCTGCGACCGCGGCTACGTGCTCGACCAGGGCCGCAACGCCTACACCGACACCGGACCGAACCTCATGCACGACCCGAAGGTCGTCGAGCTGTACCTCGGGACGCTCGCCGGCAGCCGGGAGCAGAAGCGCAACTGACGGTGGGCGGGCCGGGAACCGATCCGGTTCCCGGCCCGCCCACCGGCTCGTCGTCACCCACCGACCACGATGTAGTCCTCCGTGGTGAGCGTGTTGTCCGGTCCGAACACCAGGTGCCCGTACGACCCGATCCCGGGCTCGCCGGCATCGGTGAACTCGAGCCGGCCGGTGACCCCGTCGTAGTCGATGTCCTGGCCCCCGCGCAGCAGATCGACGCACTGCTGGTAGCTGGTGCACGTCGTGCCGCCCTCGGTGACGCTGTTGATGTTCGCGGCGATGTCCACGCCGGCGGTGGAACCGGCCTGTTCCGCAGCGAGCGCCGAGATCACCACGGCGTCGTAGGACTCGCCGGCATAGTTGAAGTCGATCAGCGCGGGATCGAGCGCCCGGAGCCGGTTCTGGAAGTCCGGTCCGACGTCGGTGAGCGGCGTGGTACCACTCATCGTGTCCAGCAGCCCGGGCGCGACGGCCTCACCGAGGGCATTGCCCATGTTTCCGTCCACGCCGTAGACGAGCATGCCGTCGGACGGCCCGATACCCACCTCGTGCATGCGGGTGAGGATCTTCGCGGACTCCTCGAACCCGATGAGCGCCACGGCGTCGGGACCGAAGTCCTTGATCTGGTCGACCTCGGCGTTGAAGGACTGCGCGTTGGGATCGTAGATGATCTTCTGGATCTGGTCCTCCGGCACGCCGGCCTCGACGAGGTTGTTCTGGGTGTTGGTGGCCAGGCCGGTGCCGTACGGGTCGTTGAGCGCGATGATCGACACCCGCTGGGCGCCGTCGTCCGAGATCAGCTGTGCCAGTGCCTGGGCCTGCAACACGTCGGTGGGGGCGGTACGGAAGTACAGCCCCTTGTCCGGGTAGCACACGAACTGGTCGGAGGTGTTCGCCGGCGAGAACATCACCACCCCGGCGCTGGTGATCTTGTCGATCACCTTCAACGACACCGACGACGACGCGGCGCCCACGATCACCTGGGTGCCTGCCGCGAGCTCCCGGTCCACCGTGGCGTTCGCCGTGTCGGTCGTGGTGTCGCCCGAGTCGCCGGTGATCAGTTCCACCGGCTGGTTCAGCACACCGCCGGCGGCGTTCACGTCGTCCACCGCGAGCCGTACCGCCGCAACCTCCGGGGGTCCGAGGAAGGCGAGGCTGCCGGTCTCGGGGAGCAGGGTGCCGATCTTGAGGGGTGTCGTCACCGGGGTGGCCCCGGCGGTCGCCTGCGCGGGTTCGCAGTCGGTGGTCACGGTCGTCGCCGACGCCGCGCCGTCACCGGAACCGCTCGTGGCGGAATCGTCGCTGTCCGAGCTACACCCCGCAAGGGCGAGAGACGCTGCTCCGAACACCGCAGCGGCGCGGACGAAGGTCCGTCTGGCCATCCAACTCTCCTTCGGTCGGCATGCACACCGTCTCCGGATACGTCACCGGGACGTGGCCAGAAACCTATCCGCCCCGCGCGTTCCGCGAACCCGGGCGAAATCCTTGTGACGCGACCGTTATCGAAGAATTGACACCGGCGTAACGGGGAGCTCCGTCATCCCGCCGCGGCGCCGCCCAGCGTCTCGATGACCACCTCGGCGACGTGCTTCATCGTGGTGCGCCGGTCCATCGCCGCCCGCTGGATCCAGCGGAACGCCTCGGGCTCGGTCATCGCGTGCTTGTCCATGAGCAGTCCCTTGGCACGGTCGACGAGCTTGCGGGTCTCGAACCGCTCGGTCAGCCCCGCCACCTCGCGCTCGAGTTCACGGATCTCCGCGAACCGGCTCGCCGCCACCTCGATCGCCGGAACGAGATCGGTCTTGGAGAACGGCTTGACGAGGTACGCCATGGCGCCGGCGTCGCGGGCGCGTTCGACGAGTTCACGTTGGCTGAACGCCGTGAGAATGACCACAGGGGCGATGCGCCGGGCGGCGATCTCCGAGGCGGCGTCGATACCGTCGCGCCGGGGCATCTTCACGTCCATGATGACCAGGTCGGGCTTCAGTTGCTCGGCCAGTTCGACCGCCCGCTGCCCGTCACCGGCCTCCCCGACGACCTCGTAGCCTTCCTCGCGGAGCATCTCCACCAGATCGAGCCTGATCAGCGCCTCGTCCTCGGCTACTACGACGCGCCGCGGCTGAGCGGGATTCTCGTGCGGGGCGGCTGTCATCGTCGGCCATCTCCTGTCGCTCGGGCGGCCCCCGTGGAGGGGGTGGGACGTTAGAAGGGTACCGGTGGCCGACGGCCGTCACCGATCTTCTACAGTGGTCTGCGCACGACGCCCCCGTATCCCAATTGGCAGAGGAAACGGATTCAAAACCCGTCCAGTGTGAGTTCGAGTCTCACCGGGGGCACTGTGACACTGCCGGCCTGCAGCCCGGTGGACACCGCCGGCTTCCGGCCGGGGCGCCTCCCTGCGAAAACGCTGGTAACGTGCCGACTTCGGTGAACCGTCCGTGACCGCAATCCCCACCGGCCACCGATCTCGCGGGCCACGGATGGAGATGGGAGAGGCATGAGACGCGCCCTGCTCGTCGTGACGGCGTGTGCGGCCGTGCTGCTCGCCCCGGTGCCGGGTGCGGCCGCGCAGGTGCCGGACGAGCGGATCGTGCTGCGTCCCGGTGACGGAATCACCTTCACCGCCGCCGATCCCGCGCCGGGTTGGTGCTCGGTCGGCGCGGTCGGTCACGACCGGGAAGGCCGGCTCGTCGCCGTCACCGCCGGACACTGCTGGCAGAACGGCGCCGGCGAGGTGTGGAAGGTCGGCGAGCAGAGCCACGGACCGATCGGCACCGAGACATCCGTGTACAGCCCCGGCTCGGTGGATCGATTCGGGATACCGACCGACGCGGCGCCGGACTATGCGGTCGTCCTGCTCGACGAGACCAGGGTGCGCGGGTCGAACACGTCGGCCCCGGACGCCGACGGCGAGGTCGTGGTGCTCGAGTCGATCGGCTCGCTGCCGGACGGTGACCAGGACATCGGCCGGCACTGCGCGGCCGGGCACACGACCGGGATCGCATGCGGACCGTTTCCCCTCGTCGATGCCCTGGACGTCGCCGGCACCCGGGACGTGCTGGTGAACCCGAACTCACTCGAGTCGTGGCTCGTGATGCAGCAGGGCGACTCCGGTGGTCCACTGGTCCGCACCGACACCGGCGAGTGGCTCGGCCTCGCCGTCGGCTACCGCCCCGACGACGTGCGCTTCGCGGTCTACCAGCGGGCCGACCGGATCGTCGAGGACCTCGACGCCCGGGGCGGCATCGGCGCCGGATTCACTCTCGTGTGCACCCCGTGACCAGGCGGATCGTTCTCGCGGACGCTGCCTCCGTGGCCGCGCCGTCGTCCGGCGCGGTCCCCGCGCAGACGATTCGTCGGCCGCTCTTTCCTCGTTCGTCATCTTGGGTTCATCCGGCGTCCCTACGGTCGAGGCATGTCGAACCCGATGGTCTCAGTGGGCCCGGATGCGGTGGTCGGCGCCGTGGTCCGGCTGCTCACTCCCCCGCTGTGCGAGCTGTACGCCGTGTTGATGCGCGCCGGCGTGGTGGTCGTGGTCGACGACTGACTACAGCGACGTCGGTGTCGACCGACTTCCGCCCGGTGGGTCGGGCCGAATCCGGATGGCGCAGTCGGTGAGCTGCCGGATTTCCACGTCGAGGACGGGGTCTGCGGCGGTCCACTCGAACTCGGAAGGGCGGCGCCTGGGCCTCTCCCTCAGGCGAGCCGCACACGGATCGGCACCGACCGCCACGAGCGGAGGGTGTTGTTCAG
The DNA here is from genome assembly GCF_047782815.1 of Rhodococcus indonesiensis. NCBI lineage: Bacteria > Bacillati > Actinomycetota > Actinomycetes > Mycobacteriales > Nocardiaceae > Rhodococcus > Rhodococcus indonesiensis. Next base: position 3,019,115 of record NZ_CP180630.1, read on the forward strand.
GTGCCGGTGCACCGGACCGTCGATCTCGATCGACTCGATCCGCGCGGCCAGGGCCGTCAGCAAGGCCTCCGACTCGAGACGGGCGACGTGCTGGCCGACACATTGGTGGATGCCCATCCCGAACCCGACGTGACCGGACGGGTCGCGCGTGAGGTCGAACTCCTCGGGCCGCTCCCAGCGCCGAGGGTCCCGGTTGGCCGCACCGAGGAACATCAGGATCTTGTGACCGTCGGGGACGACGGTGCCACCGATCTCGATGTCGCGGGTGGCGGTGCGGAAGAAGGTCTGCACCGGCGACTCCCAGCGCACCGCCTCGTCGAACGCGGTCCGCGCCAGCGACGGGTTCGCGCGCACCGCTTGCCACTGCTCAGGGTGGGTCGCGAACGCGTACAGCACGGCCGCCAGCCCGTTGACTGTCGTGTCGACTCCTGCCGTGAGGAGCGACCGAACGATCAGGGGTGCCTGGTCGTGGGTGATGTCACCGCGATCCGCCGCAGCCCAGATCTGCGCCCCGAAACCGCCCTCGGTCAGGACGTCGCGGGCACACTGCGCGTCGACCCAGGCCGACAACTCCCCGATCCGCGAGATACCCCGGTCGACGAGGCTGTTGGCGGGACCGAAGGCATTGAAGGTGTGGTCCCCGTACGGCAGCAGGTTCTCCCGGCCGTCGCCGGGGATACCGACGGCGTTCGGGAACACCCGCAGCGGGAACGCGGCGGCCAGATCGGTGACGGCATCGAATGCGGTTCCTCGGGCCAGGACCTCGTCGACCAGGTCTTCGGCGTCGTGGATCCAGGTGTTCCGGAGCGTACGCAGCGCGCGGGGACCGAGGATGCGGGTGAGGAGAGCACGGGGGGCATCGTGGTGCGGCGGGTCCGCCTCGAGCAACAGGCTCGGTGGCCGCCAGGGCTTCTCGTAGCGGAAGTTGCTCAGGCCCACGCCTGCGGCGGACTGGAACGACTGCCAGTCGGTGAGGGCGGCGTGCACCTGCTCGTAGCGACCCATGCCGAACACGCCGAGACGAGCGAGGCGGACGACAGGCCCGGCCTCACGGAGTTCCTCCTGGAACGGTAGGGGGTTTTCGAGGACGTCGAGGGCGAACGGGTCGGCGTCGCTGATCGGTGTTCCGGTCTGGGCGAGAGTTGTCATGACGGGTCCCTTGCTGAGGCGGGTCAGAGGTCGAGTACGAGACGGTCGGAGCAGGATCGCGAAACACAGACGAGCATGCAGTCGTCCGCCGCCCGCTCGCCGTCGTCGAGTACGGAGTCGCGGTGGTCGGGCTCTCCGGCCAGGACCGTGGTCTCACAGGTGCCGCAGGTACCTTCGCGGCACGACGAGAGCACCCCCACACCGGCTGCGCGCAACGCGTCGAGCACGCTCTGCTGCGGCGTGACGGTGACGGTGCGGCCCGACCGGGCCAGCTCGACGTCGAAGGGGCTGTCGCGGACCGGGGCCGGCTGCTCCCGGGGGACGAAGCGTTCCAGGCGCAACGCGCCCTCCGGCCAGGACGTGGCGCGGCTCGCGAGCGCGTCGAGCAGCGGTACCGGACCGCAGGCGTACACCTTCGCGCCGGCCGCCGCGGCGTCGGTGGCGGCGTCGAGGTTCAGTCGCCCCATCTCGTCCTGCGGGACGAGGGACACCCGCTCGCCGTACCGCGCGAGTTCGTCGCCGAACGCCATCGTGTCACGGGTACGGCCGCCGTAGAGGAGGTGCCAGTCGGCAGCGATCGAGTCTGCCTGCCGGATCATCGGCAGGAGGGGGGTGATGCCGATACCGCCCGCGAGGAACAGGTACCGCGACGAGGGCACCATCCGGAAGTTGTTGCGGGGACCGCCGATACCGACGAGATCGCCGACGGCCAGGTGGTCGTGGACGTATGCCGACCCGCCGCGGCCGTGCGGCTCGCGCAGCACGGCGACGCGGTAGGTGCGGGCATCCCAGCGATCGCCGCACAGCGAGTACTGGCGGGTGACTCCGTTGGGCAGCATCAGGTCGATGTGCGCGCCCGGCGCCCAGTCCGGCAGTCGCCTCCTCTCCGGATGCGCGAGCGTCAATGCGACAACACCCTGTGCCACTGGATCTTTCGCGGCGACTCGCAACACCGACTCGGCGGAAGCAGTGTGCTCGGACACGGGAGACTCCTCACTCTTGTCGTCGGATCGAGAATCGTTCGGGCGGTGGAGTTCGCACCAGATGCTTCTCGATCAATGAGAGAAAATGTGCGCCCGGTCACCGACCGGGCACGGCCGCGTGCGAGATCACTCGGGTGATGCCCCGGGCGGCAGCCTGCAGTGCCGGGATCTGTGAGTAGGCGGAGGGGTCGTTCGGCACGATCAACCCCAACGCGGCGACGACCTCGTCGTGCGTCCCGCGGACGGGGACCGCGACGCCCGTGGTGTCGGGGTGGATGTGACCCGCGCAGAGCGCGAATCCCTGTCGGCGGATCTGCGCCAGTGCCGCACGCAGATCTCGTGGGGTGTGGATGGTGTGCTCGGTGAACGCGCGCATCGGCGCGTTCATCACCTGTTCCTGCACCTCGGCCGGGCTGTGGGCGAGCAGCACCAGCCCGGACGAGGACGCATGGAGCGGTAGCCGACCGGCGACGCGGGTGAAGTTCACCGCCGCCCCGCGCGCGGTGAGTCGTTCCAGGAACAGCACCTCGGTCCCCTCCCGGACCGCCAGCTGGGTGTGCTGCTCGACCACGGCGTGCAGATCCTCCATGAACGGCCGCGCCGCCTCCCGCAGGCCCACGGTGGGCGACGATCGTGATCCCACCTCCCACAGCCGCACCCCGACCCGCACTCGGCGGCCGTCGCGTTCCAGCCATCCGCACCGGACGAGTTCCTCGATCAGCCGGGAGGCGGTGGCGACGTGCAGGCCTGCGCGCCGGGCGATCTCGGATACCGTCAGTGTGGAATCGTCGATGCCGAACGCCTCGATGATGCGGGCCGCGCGGGCGAGCACGGACTCTCCGGTGGGAACTCGCGCCACGCCTCTTCCTTTCCACGGCCACCGGGACTCACACGGTGGTGCGTTCGCCCTCGACGGTAGTCACGTCGCTCCGCGCCGTGAGCCGAACAGCGGAGACCACCACCGCTGCACCCAGGAAGGCGACGGCGACGAGCAGGTACAGCTCGGCAGCGGTCCAGCCGGCGTCGAGGAACGCGCCCGCGACGATCGGTGACATGATCGCGCCGATGCGTCCGACGCCGATGCCCCAGCCCATGCCGGTGGCGCGCAGGGACGGCGCGTACACCGCCGGGGTCAGTGCGTAGAGCCCGCCGATGCAGCCGTTCACGACGACGCCGATCGCCGCACCGAGGACGAAACCTACCGCCACGGTCACCGTGGCGGGCACGAACGCGGCGAGCAGGATTGCCGAGACCAGTAGGTATCCGGCCAGGACCCGCCCGAGACGGAACCGGACCGTCATCACGCCGAGGAGGGCGGTGCCGAGGATGCCACCCAGATTGAGCAACACGCCGCCGGTGATCCCCTGCGTCGCGGACATCCCGGCCTCCACCAGCAGCTTCGGCGTCCAGCTCGTCACGAAGTAGAACCCGAACATCGTCAGGAAGAAGGCACACCAGATCAACAGGGTGCTGCGGCGCTGCCCCGGGGCGAGCAGTTCGGCCGGTCCTACACCGCTCTTCCGGGTGTCGGCCGCGGCAGAGGCCGGGGGCAGCGCCCTCACCGGCGGGTGGCCGGCGCGGACGACGAACGAATTGATGCGCTCGAGTGCGTTCACCGGGCGGCGGGCGAACAGGAAGTCCAGGGACTCCGGGAGCCGGAACCAGACGAGCGGGATCAGGGCCGCGGTGCAGACACCGCCGAACAGGAACACCGAACGCCAGCCGGACGTGCTCTGCAGGACGACGGCCACTACGCCGCCGAGTGTCGCCCCGACCGCATAGCCGGTGGAGTTGAGAGTCACGGCCAGGCCGCGGAGACGGTTCGAGGCGAACTCACTCGAGATGACGTTGCTGCTGGCCAGGATTCCACCGATGCCGATACCGAGCACGCGCAGCGCGCCGAGTTGGCCGGCGTTCTGGCTCACCGCCGCGAGCAGCATACCGGTGGACGAAAGAGCCAGGCAGACAAGGATCATGGTCCGGCGGCCCACGCGATCCGCCCACGGCGCGAGGGCGATCGATCCGATCGCCATTCCGAACAACCCCGCGCTGAGCAGCAGACCCAGGACCGAACCCGAGATTCCCCACTCCTGCGAGACCGACTGGGAGGTGAAGGCCATGACCAGGACGTCGAAGCCGTCGAGCACATTGAGCAGCACACACAGTGCGACCGCGGTCCACTGGAACCGGCTCATGGGGCCGGTGGCGATGCGGTCGCGCAGATCGAGTTCCACGCGAATCTCCTTGCGTTGGAGGGATGCCGGACGCCGGGAGCAGTGCCCCGGGAGTGACAGAAGCATCACCGGCCCGCGTGCGACGTCGCTACGGAACTCTCAATGGTCGATAGAGAACTGTGTGTGGCACGACACAACGACCCGCCTGTTGCGATTCGAGTCGTTGTCATTGTGCGTCGCCGGCTTCCCGAGGTGCTGTGCAGCGACAGGTCGTCGACGGGGCCGCTCAGGATCTACGCCCAGGTTCTCGGCGAGGGGACACGGGTCGGTGCCGACGGCGTACCGGGCCGGCGAGATGCACATCGAGCGGCGGAGGACGCTCCCCGGCGCCGGGCGGTGAACTCGGCGCCGTGTGCGGAGCACGGTGCGCCGGCCGGCCCCGCGCTACTTCGGTCCCCCTGCCGGGGTGAGCCGAGGGGCCGGGGCTTCCGGAGTCTCGGACACTTCCCCGGATTCTCGGGGCGCGAGCACCGACGTCACCACTGTGCCGATCGCCGGTAACCGTTGCGCGGCGGTCGGGGCGACGGCGGCCAGCACGGTGGCCGCTCCCGCACACCCGAGCGCCTGAGTCCACCCCACCGGGCCGATCGGCACGCAGCCCAGCAGTCCGCTCACCCCCGGTGTGCTGATCAGTGCGGCCATCACGGCGAGCGATCCGAGGACGGTGCCGACGACGAGGGGGCTGCGCGAGTCGAGCAGGGTCTGCCCGAGCTGAGCCCCCACGAGCGCGACCAGTGCCACCGTCGACGCACGCGGGTTCGAGCCCGTCACCCTTGCCATGGCCCAGGCCGCGGTGGCCGCGGCCGCGGTCGCGGCGCCGCGGACGGCCACGGTGTGCAGCAGCGCGGACTCGCCGGGCCTCGGCGCGGGACCGGAGCCGTCGACGCGGGGGGTGCTGACGGCCAGGGCCGCTGCCGGGAGTGCGTCGGTGAGCATGTTCACCAGCAGCAGCTGCCGGGCATTGAGCGGGGAGCGGCCGGTGACCAGGCTGCCGAGTAGCGCGAACGCGACCTCGCCGGCGTTGCCGCCGAGCAGGACCGCCACGGCGGCCTGGACCCGCTGCCACAGCACGCGGCCCTCGTCGAGCGCGTCGAGCAGGCCCGCGACGCGGCCCTCGAGCAGCACGACGTCGGCCGCGCCGCGCGCGGGGTCGCTGCCGTGGGAGGCCACACCGATTCCGACGCTGGCGGCGCGGATCGCGGCGGCGTCGTTGGCGCCGTCACCGACCATGGCGCACACGTGTCCGGCGTGTTCGAGGGTCTGCACGATCTGCACCTTGTGCTCGGGGGACATCCGCGCGAAGACGAGACACTGCTCCACGGCTTGCTGTCGTTCGGTGTGGGAGAGCCCGTCCCATTCGGCACCGCTGAGGACCTGATCCGTGCTGACGGGCAGGCCGAGTTCACCGGCGATCGCGACGGCGGTCACCGGGTGGTCGCCGGTGATGAGCCGGACGGCGACGCCCTGCTCGAGCAGTGCGGGCAGCAGTCCGGCCGCGTCGGCCCGCGGTGTGTCGGACAGTCCGATCAGCCCGACGTGTCGCAACCCGTTTCCGCACAGTTCCGCGAGGGCATCGGGATCGTCTGTCGCCCGGCCCGTTTCGGAGTCGTTCAGGTCGCGCTGCCCCACCGCGATCACCCGTAGGCCTTCGGCAGCCAGGGCGTGCACCCGCTCCTGGAGTTCGGGACGGTCGTCGCCGTAGGCACCGAGCATCGTCTCCGGGGCGCCTTTGACCGCCAGGTGGTTTCCGGCGAGCGCGGCCGCGTAGGCCCGGCCGGACCGGAACGGCAGGTGGGCTGTCCGTTCGGCGGCCCGGTTTGCGACGGCGGCGGCGTGCGCGGACTCGACGATCGCGGCGTCGGTGGCGTGCTCGGGGGCTCCCCCGTTCGCCGGGATGCCGGTGCGGGCGGCGTAGGCCAGCACGTCCTGCCGGGTGAAGCCCGGAGCGGCGTCGACCGTCACGACCCGCAGACGGTTCTCGCTGAGTGTGCCCGTCTTGTCGAAGCAGACGACATCGACGCGGCTGAGGGCTTCGATCGAGCGGGGTGCGCGCACGAGGGTCGAGCGTTTGGTGAGCCGGCGGGCGGACGCGACCTGAGCGAGGGTGGCCACCAGGGTCAGTCCTTCCGGCACGGCCGCGACGGTGACCGCCACGCCGCTGGTCACTGCCGCGCGGATTCCGGTTCCGCGCAGCAACCCCAGTGCGGCGACGAGTACCCCGCCGCCGAGGCTGACGGGCAGCGCACGGCGAGTGAGGGTGCTCAGGCGTGCCTGCAGGCCCACTTCCCGGGCCGGTGCGGGCGCCATGGCGGTGGCACGACGGGCCTCGGTGGCCGCTCCCACCGCTGTCACGATCGTCACCGCGGTGCCGGTGAGCACGGTGGTACCCGCGTAGAGCATGCAGGCGCGTTCGGCCAGCGGCGCCCCCGGCGTCGATTCGCTCTGCTTGGCGACCGGAAGCGACTCCCCGGTCAGGGCCGATTCGTCGACCTCGACCCCGTCGGTGTGGAAGATGCGCCCGTCCGCGGGCACGACCTCACCCGGACGGACCTCGACGACGTGTCCGGGGCGCAGCGCGGCCGCGGGGACTCCGGCGTACCGCCGGTCCCCGCGCGGACCGGCGACGCGGCGGGCAGGTGGATCTTGCACCTCCAGAAGTCGTTTGAGAAGGCGTTCGGCGCGCAGGCGCTGGGCGGCCGAGAGTGCGGCGTTGAGCAGCAGTACCGAACCGACGAGGGCGGCATCGAGCGGGGATCCGAGTACCGCGCTCGCGGCGGAGCCGGTGGCGAGGACCGGGGTCAGCGGGTCCGCCAGTTCGGTGCGCACGGCCCGGGTGAAGTCGGCCGCGGATCCGAGCGGACGGACACCGACCCGCCGCACGCCCCGCACCACGCGCACCCGGGCCCGTACTCGCCACCCGGAGTCCACCGCGGGCGAGAGCAGCTCGTCCGGCGCGGGAAGGAGCGCGCAGACCTCGTCCACCGGCAGCGCGTGCCAGTCGTGGGCCGATCGTGGTGGCGGCAGCGCCGCGCCCAGCGCGGCGCGGGCCGCCGACGTTCCGGCCCACAGCCCGGCCGCGGCGCCGGCGGTGACCGATTCCGGACCGCTGCCGGGCACGCCGGGCAACATGAGCAACGCCCCGAGGGCGGACGCGTCGCGGGCGATCTCCACGCCGCGCCGGCTTGCGGTCCGCGCGGCCGGGAGGGCGTGCAGGATCCGCCACGCGCCGGTCAGATCGCGGACCATCACGTCCGCCGTCCAGGGTGGTCGGTGCCCGGCGCGGAGGACCCCGAGGCCCACGTCGGCGAGGGCGAGTGCCTGCGCCGCCTCGGTGGTGAGGACCGCGACGGTGCAGCCGCCGCGTTGCAGCGTCTCGACGACGGCGCGCAGCGTGGTGTCCATCGACTCGCCGACGGGTTCGAGACGGTCGAAGCCGTTCCGCAGGGATCCCATCGTCTCGTCCTCCGCGGAGACCACGGCGATCCCGGCGTGACGGGCGGCGGCGAGCACGGCGGAGGCGTAGCGGTCGTGGACCGGCCCGATCAGCACCTGTGCATCGACGGGGAGGTGCCCGGGCACATCCGGGACGGCGGAGACGGGATGCCGGCCGGCCGTCAGGACGCCACGTTCGACCGCCGTGCGCGCCCGGTCCCACACGGCCCGGCGGTCGCGGTCGGGGACGCCGCTCAGTCGCGTCACCGCGAGTGCGGCGGTGCACAGGACGCGGGGGTCGACGACGATCGCGTCGATCCGGTCGAGACGGCGCAGCACGTCCGGGCACAGAGTCAGCACACCGTGGGCGGCGAGCCCACGGGTGAGGGTGGCGGCGAAGGATTCCCGCGCGGTGCGGGTGGCCTTGGGGACGGCGACGAGCGCCGCGGAGCCGGCGGTGGTGGGCCTGCCGGTCAGCATCCCGGCTGCTGCCGCACCGGCGAGACCGGCCCAGCCGGCGCGGTCGGTGTAGCGCTCGACGACGCCGGCCGGCGGTTCGGTGGGACGGTCCGGGCGGTGCGGGCAGCGGGCCACGGCCGCGTGAGCGGCGAGTTCCGGTTCGAAGTCGCGCCAGGCGCGCCGCATCGCCAGGGTCTCGCCCAGGAGGACGGTCCGGGTGACGGCCTCGACGGCGGCCGAGGCCGGTGCGAGTGTCAGGGTGTGCAGCGCGGTGGTCCCGCCGGCCAGCAGCAGGTCGGCCCGGCCGGTCCCCAGCGTGGACTCGACGAGGGCGCGGATCCGGGGGTGGTAGTCCGATACGAGCACCGGGGCGGCTGCGGCGCCGGGCAGGTGCGGCAGCCGCAGATAGCGTCCCGTCGCGGTCAGCATCAGCCCGGTGACGGCGGTGGCCGCGGACACACCCCGCCGGACGAGCTGGACGTCGTCGCCGGGCAGCCCCTGCGGGGCGCCGGGACATGCGGTTGCATCGGTGTGTCGGGTTGCAGCGCATTCGGTTTCGATCTGCTCGACGATGCGCTGCAAGGTGCGGTCCGTGGGCCCGGCCGGGTCCGTGGACACCACGAGGCGGCACCAGGGGCGATGCAATTCGGCCGTGGCCACGCCCGGGGTGGCCCGGATCGCGGCGACGACCCGGTCGCCGAGCGCCGCCCCATCCGGGCCGTCGAGGCCCCGGACTTCGATCCAGGTCCGGGCACCGTTCGCCGCGCAGCGTCGGGTGGGGCGGCCGCTGCCCGCTTCCCGGGCGACGTCGGCGACGAGATGGAGCAGCGCCGCGGGGGCCGGGGCGGCGACCGCGGCGACGGGGGCGCGGAGCAGGGCCGTCCCGACGCCGGCCGCCGTGGCGGCGCCGACGACGGCGGCGTCGAGGGCGACGCCGGCACCGGCGGCCGCGACCCGGACGCCGCCCCGCAGAGCGGACCCGGGTAGCGACATCAGGGTCGCGACCGACCGGTACGGACGCCGCCGGTGGGATGTGCCGTGGTCCATGGTGTCCTCCTCGGCTGCCGCACGAGCATTCCGACCGGGACCCGGGCACCGGTGCCACTGCCGACCGTGCCCGCCGGCCGTCGTGGGCATCGAGGTCACCGATCCTTCAGCGTAGTTCGGTCGCCGCGCGGTGGACACGAGTCGGGCAGATTCGCCCGGATCTCAGCGGACGCTCTCGGTGACCGTCCAGTGTCCCTCCCCTTGCAGTTCGAGGACCCGGTCGTGGAATGTGTCGAGGGTGCTGCGGTGCCCGACGCTGACGACGACGCTGTCGGGCAGGGCCTCGCGGAGGGTGCGATAGAGCGCGTGTTCGAGCCCTTCGTCCACGGCGCCGGTGGCCTCGTCGAGGAAGACGGTCCGCGGCCGGGCCAGCAGGACTCGTGCGAAGCCGAGGCGCTGCTGCTCACCGGGCGAGAGCACGCGCGCCCAGTCGGTGTCGTCGTCGAGGCGTTCGGTCAGGTGCCCGAGGTGCACGCGGTCGAGCACCTCGCCGAGTCGCGCGTCGTCCGGTATCGGCGGACGAGGATAGGACAGCGCTTCGCGCAGCGTCCCGAGCGGCACGTAGGGATCCTGGGACAGGAACAACGCCTCGCCGTCCGGACGCGCGATCCGGCCGTGGGCGTACGGCCAGAGCCCGGCGAGGGAGCGCAGCAGCGTCGTCTTGCCGCTGCCGGAAGCGCCGCGCACGAGCAGCGCCTCCCCGGGTGGGATGTGCATGTCGAGGCCGGTCACGAGGGGACGGCCGGACGGGGTCCGGACGTCGAGACCGTGCATGTCGAGTGTGTCGCCCTGCTCGGTCGCGACGAGAACGGGCAGCTTCGCCGCCTGTTCGGTGGCGTCGAGCAGGCCGTTGAGCCGGATGGTGGTGGCGCGGAACGCGGCGAAGTCGTCGTAGGACTCGCGGAAGAAGGACAGCGATTCGTGGACCTGGCCGAAGGCGTTGCCGGTCTGCATCACGTCGCCGAGGGTGACCTGTCCGGCGAACAGCCGTGAGCCCTGGATGAGGAACGGGAAGATCACCGCGATCTGGTTGACGGTCAGGTTGAAGCCGTCGAATTTCAGGATCCGGAACACGATCCGCCACCAGTTGCGGATCACCGCGGCGAATCGGCCCAGCAGCCCGCCTCGCTCGACATCCTCCCCGCGGTAGAAGGCGATGTTCTCGCCGTACTCGCGGACGCGGACCAGGGCGTAGCGGTAGGTGGCGCCGAGCTTCTCGTTGAGGAAGTTCAGCCGGATCAGCGGCCGGCCGATCCAGAACGCCACCGCGGTGGTGACCAGCACGTAGAGGTAGACCAGGAACACCATCGCCCGGGGGATCTCGGTGCCGAAGACCGTGATCGGGCCCGACAGTTCCCACAGGATGCCGGTGAAGCTGACGATGGACAGCACCGCGGTGACCGCCCCCATCGACAGGATGCGGGTGGTGGTGACGAAATCGGTGACGTCGATCTGGATGCGCTGGTCGGGGTTGTCCACGGGCGGATCGACGAACCGGTCCCGGTAGAACGCGCCGGTGTCGAGCCAGGTGTCGACGAGCCGGTTGTTCAGGTGGGTGCGCCAGTGGATGTCGAGAGTCTGGCCGAGCAGGTACGCGACGAGGCTACGCGCCACGTGGATGGTGGCGAGCACGGCGAACACCCGCATGAACCGCCAGAACGCCGCCTCGTCGAGATCCTGGATCGCGGTGTAGAAGTCGTTGTACCAGTACGAGAACAGCACGTTCATCCGCACCGCGAAGACGGTGAACAGCAGCACCAGGGCCACGAGTCCGAGCGGGCCGAGGCCACGCCGCGGGTCGAAGTAGGGCCACGCGATGCGCCACCACTGCCGTCCCCAGTGGGTTGCCCGCGCGAGCAGCGCCACCACGAGGACGAACACCGCCGCTGTGATCACATACGCCTTCAGCGTCCACCAGGCGCTGTCGACGAGTACATTTCCCCATTCCATCGGTCGCTGCTCCCGTCTGCCGCGCGATCGCGCGATCCATGCGGAAGATTGTGGCCCTCGTTCCGGGTGCACGGCGCCGATTCGGTGGCCGACCACTGCGGCGCGTCCGGCCTCGCGGTCCTTGCCGCGGGCTTCGCCGAGGTTCCGGACTGCTGCTTGACCGCGGGCTCGGCGGGTATCCGACGGCCATGGAAGTTCTGGGAATTCTCATTCTGGTCGGAGTGGTCGTCTACGTGGTGGTCCAGCGTCGCCGGAGCGGGCCGCGGCGGTGAGCGCCGCTCGGGGCGCGGCGGTCGAGGCCGATCACCTCGGGTCCGGCGGCGGGAGTGGTACGAAACGTCGCCGGTCCTCGCCGTGAGCGGCGAGGACCGGCGGTCGAGGAGGGATGGTCAGCGGGTACCGGGCACCGTGCGGTGCGTCGTGGTCCGGCGGGTGAGGAGGTAGCCGAGGGCGATCATGCCCACCCCGAGAACGAAGTGCAGCCAGTCGTCGGCGGAGTTGACCGGGACGAAGTTGGCCGAGCTGTCCTTGTCGATGATCAGTCCGTAGAGCCACAGCACCAGGTAGATGATGCCGCCGCCGATGAGGTAGGACCGGGCGGCACCGACGGTGCGGGCCATCGCGACGCCCGCTACGCCGAAGAGCAGGTGCACGATGTTGTGGAGGATGGAGACTTCGAAGATTCCGAGCAAGAGTGCCTCGGACTCGTGTCCGGCGAATGTCATGGTGTCGTAGTTGGTCGTGATTCCGGGGATGAACCCGAGAATGCCGACGAGGAGGAACACCACGCCGACAGCGAGGGCGGCTGTCTGCACCGGCGTCCGGGTCATAGTTCGTCCTGCGTGCTCGGCCATGGCCGGCTCCTTTCGTTCGAACAGGTGACCGGAGCCGGATCGGCTGCGGCTGCCGGAGTGATACCTCCGGGAACACCGGCGAAACCTCGCTTTCGGGGGTTTTTCCCGGATCGGCGGCGGGCCGAGCCACGCGGGGTGGTCCACCTGGTCATCGCTCCGGTCGTGCGGGCTTGCAGGCGGGGGCGAGGCGGGCGACGAGGCGGGCCGCGACGTCGCGCAGTTTGACGTTCTCGTGCTGCGACTGCCGCACCAGCACGGCGAAGGCCTCCTCGGCGGTCAGCCCGCGAGCGGCCATGACGATTCCGACCGCGCGGTCGATCGTCGGACGCGACTGCAGGGCGCGACCGAGTTGCGCGATTTCCGTCCGGGCGCGGGCTCCGCGGCGGGCCTGCCGCAGTGCGGTTTCCACAGCAGTCGTGAACACCTCTACCAGCGTCTCGTCCAGCGATTCGAATCCGTGGTCGTGCTCGCTGTAGAGGTTGAACGAGCCGGCTGTCTCGTCGTCGATCCGCAGGGGCGCGGCCAGAGTGCTCGCCGTCCCGAACTGTTCCGCGCGTTCCCAGAATTGCGGCCAGCGTCGCCGCATCTCCGCGCGGTCCGCGCGGACCACCCGGCCGCTCCGCGCCGCGTCGAGGCAGGGTCCTGCGCCGGCGAGGAACTGGGCGTGGTCGAGTTCGTAGACCAGCGGAGTGCTGCAGACCTCGGTCTCGAGCCGGCCGTCCCGCAACAACGTCACACCTGCGCTCCCGGCGTCGGGCACGATCTTCACGATGTTGTCGACGAGCCGCTGCAGCATTTCGGGCAGCTCGTCGCCCTCGTCGAGCGCGTCGGACAGCCTCCGCAGCGCCACGGCGATCTCTCCGACCCGCCCGCACAGCGGGTCGTTCTCGGCTATGTCCCCGTCCACGACTGCATCCTCGTCGGTCGTTGCCCTTCCCAGCATGCGCCCGGCCCGCCCGTCAGGGAGCGGTTCCGGGGGTCTACTGCGCGAGGCGCTGCGCCAGGTAGTCGACGAGACCGTCGAGGGTGCTCAGATGCGCGTAGTCGGCCTCGGGGATGTCCACTCCGAGCGACGAACGCAGGCCGATCAGCACGTTCAGCCAATCCATCGAGTCGAGGTCGACCTGTTGGCGCAGCGGCCGGTCGCCCTCCAACTCGAGATCCTCGATTTCGGGTGCGACGTCGGCGATCGCGGCGACGACAGCGGCGCGGAGGCCGGCGGGCTCGCCGTGTTCGGTCTCGTCGGTGGTCACGATCTCACCTCACAGTCGTTCCGGGTGTTGGAGCAGTTCGGCGATCTCGGTCAGGAACAGGGCGCCGCGCCGCCCGTCGCTGACCCGATGGTCGGCGGCCAGGGTCGCGGTGACCACCGGCGCGGGCCGCACGGTGTCGCCGTCGACCCACGGCCGCCGTGTCGGCTTGCCGAAGCCGACCAGCGCGACCTGCGGCGGGTAGATCACCCCGTACACCGATTCCACGCTCTCCTCCCCCAGGTTGGTCACGGTGACGGTGGGGTCGGACATCTCCGAGCTGCGCAACGATCCGGCCCGGGCGCGCTTGACGAGATCGGCGAGAGCCGCCATCAGCTCGGGCAGGGCGAGGTCGGCGACGTCGTGGATCGCCGGGGCGATCAGTCCGCCCTGGCGCAGGGAGACCGCCACGCCCACGTGTGTGGCCGGGGCCGGGTGGAACTCGCCGTCGGTCCAGAATCCGCTCATCTCGGGACAGCGCCGGGTGGCCAGCGCGACCGCCTTGATCAGCAGCGCCGCAAGCAGGACGCGCTCGGTGACCGGTCGTTGCGCGTTGTACTCGGTGAGCCAGTCGAGAGCACGCGTGAGCGGGATCTGCTCCGACAGGTAGTAGTGCGGGATCTCCCGCTTGGACCGTCCCATCGCGGACGCGATGGCGCGGCGCATCTCGGCGGCCTTGTCGACGGGTGTCTTGGCCGGAGCCGCGGCGGGCGGGGGCGCCGCGGCAGCGGGTGCGACCGCGGTGCGGGCGGCCGCGGCCCGATCGACGTCCTCGATCGTCACCGACTCCCAGGGCCCGGTGCCGGTCACGGTGTCGAGGTCGACGCCCAGCGCCCGGGCCTGCCGGCGGGCGGCCGGCGAGATCCGTCGCCGCGCGGCCGGCGCAGGCTCGGTGACCGGGGCAGCGCCGGCGGCTGTGGGGACAGGAGCCGCACCGGCGGCTGCGGGGACAGGAGCCGCGCCGGCGGCTGCGGGGACAGGAGCCGCGCCGGCGGCTGCGGGGACCGGAGCCGCGGCCGGGGCCTCGGACACCGGGATCTCCTCGACAGCCGGAGCGTCTTCCCCGGGTTCGAGCATCGTCGCCATCGCCGCCCCGACCGGCAGGGTGATGCCCGGCTGCGCGAGCAGCCGGTGGACCACCCCGTCCCGCCAGATCTCGACCTCGACCTCCGCCTTGGCGGTGTCCACCGACGCGATCACCTGGCCCCGCTCGACCGTGTCACCGGGGGCGACGCGCCATTCGGTCAGGGTGCCCTCGTCCATGTCGGCCCCGAGGGACGGCAGGGTGAACTCGAACACGTCGCCTCCTCAGTTCTCGCCCGTCAGCGCCAGCACGGCGGCGACGATCTTCTCCGGTTGCGGGATCGCCGCCTGTTCCAGGTGCCGGGCGTAGGGCACCGGCACCTCTTCGCTGCACACCCGGGCCACGGGCGCGTCGAGGTCGTAGAACGCCTCCTCGACGATCCGGGTGGTCACTTCGGCGGCGAGGCCGACGCTGCGCCAGCCCTCGTCGACGACCACCACCCGGCGGGTGCGGCGGACGGAGTCCACGACGGTGGCGGTGTCGAGCGGACGCAGCACCCGAAGGTCGACGACCTCGGCCTCGATGCCGCTACCCGCGAGGGTTTCCGCGGCGGCGAGGGCCTTGCCGACGGTGCCGCCGTAGGCGACGAGCGTCACGTCGCCCCCAGGCCGCAGCACCCGTGCGCTCGCGATGTCGACCGGTTCGTCGGGGTCGATGTCGGCGGTGGTGTTGTAGAGCAGGGCGTGCTCGAACACGACGACCGGGTCCGGGTCCGCGAGGGCGGGCGCGAGCATTCCGCGGGCGTCCTGCACGGTGGCCGGGGCCAGGACCCGGATGCCGGGAATGTGCGCGTACCACGCTTCGAGACTGTGCGAGTGCTGTGCGGCCAGTTGCCGTCCGGCACCGGTGGCCATGCGGATCACGATCGGCACGGAGAACTGGCCGCCGGACATGTGGCGCAGCGCGGCGGCGGTGTTCACGATCTGATCGAGGGCGAGCAGACTGAAGTTGACGGTCATGATCTCGACGACCGGTCGCATCCCGCCGAGGGCCGCTCCGATGCCCGCGCCGACGAATCCGAGTTCCGACAGGGGGGTGTCCCGGATGCGTTGGGGTCCGAACTCGTCGAGCAGGCCCTTGGTCACGGCATACGTGCCCCCGTACCGCCCGATGTCCTCCCCCATCAGGAACACCCGCGGATCGGCGGTGAGCGCGTCGTGCAGCGCGGCGCGCAGGGCTTCGCGATAGCTGAGTTTCACAGCGCCTCCCCGGCCGGTGTGGTCACGTCGCGCAACAGGTCGGACTCGGGTTCCCAGGTGCCGGCCTCGGCGAAGGCGACGGCGGCGTCGACCTCGGCCGTGGCCTGGGCGTCGAGGTGCAGGAACTGTTCCTCGGTCAGCAGATTCAGTGCCTTCAGCCGCGCCGAGAACGTGTGGATGGGACCGCGTTCCTTCCAGCGTTCGACCTCGGCCTTGTCCCGGTAGAGCTCGGGGTCGAACATCGAATGGGCGCGGAATCGGTAGGTCTGGAACTCGACGAACATCGGCCCGCCGGTGCTGCGGACGTGGGAGACCCCGGCGCGAGCCGTCTCGTGGACGGCGAGCACGTCCATCCCGTCGGTCCGGAGGGTGGGGACGCCGAACGCGGCGGCCTTCGCGCACAGGTCGGTCTGCGATTCGGACCGGGCCAGGGCGGTGCCCATGGCGTACAGGTTGTTCTCGCAGCAGAACAGGACCGGCAGCTGCCACAGGGCCGCGAGATTGAGCGCTTCGTGGAACGCGCCCTCAGCCATCGCCCCCTCGCCGAAGAAGCAGGCGGTGACCCTCGGGGCCGACTGCATCTTGTCGGCCAGCGCCAGGCCCACCGCCAGCGGCAGGCCGCCACCGACGATCGCGTTGCCGCCGTAGAAGCGGGTGGCGGCGTCGAACAAGTGCATCGAACCGCCGCGACCCCGGGAGCAGCCTTCCTGCTTGCCGAACATCTCCGCCATGATCGCGTTCATGGACAGCCCATGGATCAGGGCATGCCCGTGTTCACGGTAGGTACCGACGACGCTGTCGTCGCGATCGAGTGCGTGCAGGGCGCCGACGGCCACGGCCTCCTCCCCCACGTACAGGTGCAGGAATCCGCGGATCTTGCCGGCGCCGTAGAGTTCGGCGGCCTTCTCCTCCATCCGCCGGATGCGCAGCATGTCGGCCAGCAGCCCGAGCGCGAACTCACGGTCGTAGGGGAATCCGGCGGCATGACCGCCGATCGATCCGCTGGTCATCCGGCCACCTCCGGGGTCTCGAGCGTCGACGTGTCGCCTTCGGCGAGGCCGAGTTCGCGGGCCTTGAGCAGCCGGCGCAGCGTCTTGCCGCTGCGGGTGTGCGGCAGCGAGTCGACGAAGGTGAGTTCCTTCGGGGCGACGGCCGCACCGAGCCGGACGCGGGCATGCCCGATCAGCTTGCGGCGCAACGCGTCGTCCGGTGCGACGCCGCGTTCGAGGACGACGAAGGCCTTGACCTTCTCGCCCAGGATCTCGTCGGGCACCCCGATCACGGCGGCTTCGAGCACGGCCGGGTGCTCGGCGAGTGCGCTCTCGACCTCGAACGGTCCGATGAGATGACCGGCGGACTTGATGACGTCGTCGGCGCGGCCGACGAACCAGAAATACCCGTCGGTGTCGCGGCGCGCGAGGTCCCCGGTGAGGTACAGATGGTCGGCGAAGCACTTGCGGTACCGCTCGTCCTGGTTCAGGTAGCCACGGAACATCGACGGCCAGCCCGCCCGCAGCGCCAGTTCCCCCTCGGTGTCGGGGTCGGTGACCTCGTGCACGGTGCCGTCCTCGTCGCGGCGGACGATCCGGGCGTCGACCCCGGGCAGCGGCCGGCCCATCGAGCCGGGCTTGATGTCGAACGCCGGCGTGTTGGCGATCATGATGCCGCCGGTCTCGGTCTGCCACCAGTTGTCGTGGATGGGCAGCCCGAGCACCTCGGTACCCCACCACACGGCGTCCGGGGCCAGCGGCTCGCCGACACTGGCGACGAACCGCAGGTTTGGGAACCGGTAGCGCCTCGCGACCTCGGGCCCGGCGCGCATGAGCATCCGGACCGCGGTGGGAGCGGTGTACCAGACGCTGATCTGTTGGTCCTGCAGGATCCGGTACCACCGTTCGGCGTCGAACTCCGCCTCGTCGACGATCGAGGTGACGCCGTGCAGCAGCGGCGCGACGATGCCGTACGACGTGCCCGTCACCCACCCCGGATCGGCGGTGCACCAGTAGATGTCGTCGGGATGCAGGTCGAGGGCGTATCGACCGGTGGCGTAGTGCGTGACGACGGCGCCGTGCACGTGCAGCGCCCCCTTCGGGGTGCCGGTGGTGCCGCTCGTGAAGTGCAGCAACGACGGGTCGTCGGCGGTCGTGGGGGTGAGGTCGGCGGCCGGCTCGGCGGCGTCGAGCAGTGCCCTCAGGTCGAGGGTGCCCGGCACGTCGGTGGCGGCGCCGCCGTCGCCGACGAGCAGCACGTGTTCGAGGGTCGGCACCCGGTCGCGCACCGCGGCGACCCGCCGGTGGTACAGCGCCTCCGTGGTCACCAAGACCTGCGCGGAGCCGAGTTCGAGGCGGGTGACCAGGGGTTCGGGACCGAAGGCCGAGAACAGCGGGGTGACGACCGTGCCGTTGCGCAGGGCGCCGAGGACGGCGATGTACAGCTCGGGGATCCGGTCGGCGAACACGAACAGCCGGTCGCCCTTACCGATCCCGAGGTCGCGCAGGACTCGGGTGAAGCGACGCACCCGGTCTGCGAGGTCGTGGTACGACAACTCCGTGACCTCGATGCGGCCGGTTGCGTCCCCCGGTGCGAGGAACCGGAGCGCCGGCCGGTCACGTAGCGGGCCGTCGGCGTGCCGGTCGACCGCCGACCAGGCGATGTTGCACCCCCCGCCGGGCGGGCCCGGCACCTGTGCTGCCGCCTCCTCCCACGTGAAGCGGGCACAGGTGGTCTCGTAGTCCGACAGGTTCGGCGGAACCCGCAGGTCGTCGGCCGTCTTGCGGATCACCGCGTCGCTGCTGGTCGTCACGGCCGCTCCCTCCGTTCGCGTCGAGCCGATCATGCGCCGCCCCGGACGACCCGGCATAGGGGCATTGGTCCTCACGCCCCGCACCGTGGGCGTGCGGACGCAGCGGCGCTGTCGTTCGTCGCCGCCCGTCGGGGCGTTGCCCCGGGGGGCGCGGCCGGGCACACTGACTGTCGACGTCCGTCGGTCCGCAGGGCATCCGAGGAGGCGACCGTGGAGTTGCAGGTCGTGGCGATCGACAAGCCCGACGACATGAACGTCGTCGTCGGGCAGGCCCATTTCGTCAAGACCGTCGAGGACCTGCACGAAGCGTTGGCCGGGGTGAGTCCTCATCTGCGGTTCGGTGTGGCGTTCTGCGAGGCCTCCGGGCCCCGCCTCGTGCGCTCCTCCGGCAACGACGACCGGCTCGTCGAGTTGGCCCGGCGCAACGCCCTGGCGGTGGGCGCGGGGCACTCGTTCTTCGTGTTCGTGGAGGACGGGTATCCGGTGAACTTCCTGAACACGTTGAAGCAGGTACCGGAGGTCTGCGGCATCTTCTGCGCCACGGCCAACCCGGTCGAGATCATCGTCGCCGAGACCGATCTCGGTCGGGGCATCGCCGGGGTGATCGACGGAAGCCCGCCCGTGGGCGTGGAGACGAGCACCGATGTCGCCGACCGCAAGGCCCTGCTGCGGACGATCGGCTACAAGCTCTGACGGCGGGGACAAGGGGCGGGGACAAGGGGCCGCGGCGCGCGGAGAGTCCGCTCGTCGCCGGTCCGGGCCCGATCAGGCGGCGCGTGTGTGAGGTCGCCGGCTGTCCGACCTCCGGGCCCGCTCGGTCACGCGTTCATCGCCCCCGCCCGGCTCCCCGGTCCCGGCTGAGCGCACCGGCAGCGTGCACCGCCGGCCGGTCCGGATGGTCGTACCGCACGACGATGTCTGCGGCGGCCGTCGCGGCGTCGTGCTCGAGCAGTGGCGGGATCGTCCAGCGGTCCTCGGCGGGCGTCAGCCGATCCAACGCGGCCTGCGACATCGCGAGGTGCACCGTGACATCGAAGGCCAGTCCCCGACCGAGCAGCATTGGCCCGGCGATCGTCAGCACCTGACCGTCGGGAGCGTCGATCCGCCGCGCGCGTGCCGATCGGTCCTCCGCCTCGTCCCACAGCTTCGGCAGCCACCGTCCGTTCTCCCGCAGGGCCCGGACCACTTCGCGGTCGAGCGCCCCGTAGTCGAACCAGTTCGCGCGGTAGCTCTCCTGGTCGGTGCGTCCGTGCTCGAACCGGAGCGAGGCCGGGCGCACGAAGTCGTGCAGTGACAGCACGGCCGCCGGCCGCCCCTCGACGCGAAGGCGGGCGGCCACCTCCTCGGCCAGATCCAGCGGTGCGGCCGCGTCGGCGGCGGAGATCGCGACACACACCCGGCCGCGGTGTCCGGCGGCGCGTGCTGCAACGACGTCGGCGAGGGCCTCGGGGCTGATCGGGGTGAACACCGTCATCGCTCCAGTCTCCGGCCTCTCCGTCGTCGCGGCCCCCGAAGATCCTCGGCTCCGGCCGGTTTCTCACCCCCGGCGCGGAAAGTGCCGGATCAGCCCCTCCTGCACGACCGTCGCCACGAGTTCCCCGTCGAGGGTGAAGTAGCGGCCCGTCGCGAGCCCCCGCGAGCCCGCCGCGACCGGCGACTCGGTGGCGTACAACGTCCATTCGTCGAACCGGACCGGCCGGTGGAACCACATGGAGTGGTTGACGGTCGCGGCGACGACGCGGTCCAGCCCCCAGGACAACCCGTGGGTGGTGAGGATCGAGTCGAGCACGGTGGTGTCGGAGCTGTAGGCCAGGGTGGCGGCGTGCAGGAGCCCGTCCTCGGGCAACGCGCCGTCGGCACGCATCCACACCCGATTGTGCGAGAGCCGTTCCCCGGTGCCTTTGAGGATCCACGCGGGATCGTTGGCATAGCGCATGTCGATCGGTTTGAGGGCGTTGACGAAGTGCGGTAGATGATCCTCGAACCCGGACAGGTGGTCCCCGAGCGGCGGCAGCACGTCCGGGTAGGGCACCTCCGGAACGCTCACCGCATGCTCGAGTCCCTTACCCCACCGCTGGAAGGCGACGAGCATGACGAACAGCTCCTTGCCGTTCTGGGACGCGGTAACCATGCGGTTCGCGAAGTCCCGGCCGTCGCGGTGCCGGGCCACCCGGTACTCGATCGGCGCCTTGACGTCGCCTCCGCGGATGAAGTGAGCGTTGAGCGCGTGCACGGGCCGGTCGCCGACCGTGCGGCCGGCCGCGATCAGCGCCTGCGCGACGAGCTGGCCGCCGAACGTGCGGCTACCCACCTGGACCGGGTGCTCTCCGCGGTAGAGGTCCTCGTCGATCTGCGCGAGATCGAGCAGATCGACGAGCACCTCGAGATCGGTCGCGGTGCGACGGCTCAATGGGTGTCCTTCTCCCCGAGCCGGTGCACGTGGATCAGGTTGGTCGACCCGGACCGGCCGGGCGGGGACCCGGCCACGATGACGACGAGGTCGCCGCGCTGGTATCGGCCGAGGGAGAGCAGCGCCGCATCGACCTGCTGCACCATCACGTCGGTGGTGTCGACCGGTTCGACGGAGAACGTCTCGGTGCCCCAGGTCAGCGCCAGCTGGCTGCGGATGTGCGGAACCGGGGTGAACGCGAGCAGCGGCAGCCTGGTGTGCAGTCGCGCCAGGCGCCGTACCGTGTCGCCGGACTGGGTGAACGCCACCAGCGCCTTGGCTTCGAGCCGTTCGCCGATGTCCCGTGCCGCGTAGGAGATCACCCCGCGCTTGGTCCGCGGCACGTGGGTCAGCGCCGGGACCCGGGTGGGGTCGGATTCGACCGCCGCGATGATGCGGGCCATCGTCCGCACCGTCTCGACCGGGTACTTGCCGACGGACGTCTCGCCGGAGAGCATCACCGCGTCCGCGCCGTCGAGCACCGCATTGGCGACGTCGGAGGCCTCGGCACGGGTCGGACGGGAGTTCTCGATCATCGACTCGAGCATCTGCGTGGCCACGATGACGGGCTTGGCGTTCTCGCGGGCGATCTGGATCGCCCGCTTCTGCACGAGGGGCACCTCCTCGAGCGGCATCTCGACGCCGAGGTCACCGCGCGCGACCATCACCGCATCGAACGCCAGCACGACCGCCTCGAGATTCTCGATGGCCTCGGGCTTCTCGAGCTTGGCGATCACCGGCACGCGGTGTCCCACCCGGTCCATCACCTCGTGCACGAGCTCGATGTCGGCCGGGGAACGAACAAACGACAGCGCCACGAAGTCCACGCCGAGGCGCATCGCGAACTCGAGGTCTTCGATGTCCTTCTCCGACAGCGCCGGAACCGAGATGTTCATCCCCGGCAGGGACACGCCCTTGTTGTTGCTGACCGGTCCCCCCTCGGTCACGCGGCAGACCACGTCCGAACCCTCGACGTGCTCGACGACCAGGCCGACCTTGCCGTCGTCGACGAGCAGGCGATCGCCGGGGCGCGCGTCCTCGGCGAGTTGCTCGTAGGTGGTCGAGACCCGGTCGTGCGTGCCCTCGACGTCGTCGACGGTGATGCGGACGATCTCGCCGGTCTTCCACACCGTCGGTCCCTCGGCGAACCGTCCGAGGCGAATCTTCGGGCCCTGCAGGTCGGCGAGGATGCCGACGGCATGCCCGCTGGTATCGGAGGCCTCGCGCACGCGGCGATAGTGAGCCTCGTGGTCGGCGTGTGCGCCGTGGCTGAAGTTGAGGCGGGCCACATCCATCCCGGCGTCGACGAGTTCCCTCAGGACCTCGGGGTCTGCCGTGGCCGGGCCCATGGTGCAAACGATCTTGGTGCGTCGGGTCACGCGGTCGAGCCTAGTACCCGCGTGACGACCACGGAGCATGGCGGGCGATCCGCGGGGGTCAGGCGGCAGGAGCGGCACGGATCCGCCGGTCGGCGGCGGGCCAGGCGGGCGATAAAATCTGTGTCACATGTAAGAGAAATTCGTACCGGAACGGCCGGCGCCGGGAGTTCGGGGTCCCGGGCGCCCCCTCCCCGACAGCTGTCTCCGGTACTGCAGGTTTCCTGTGGTGATCGGGTAGATTCCGATCCACCGGAGATCGTGGCAGCGAGGACACCGAGCGAGGGAACCTGGAATGGAGAAGACGCGGAAGGAGCCGGTGCCGGACCCCCGCCGCGGCGTCTACGGCATCTCGGTGGCATCCGAGTTGTCCGGGGTCGACCCGCAGTCCATGCGGCTGTACGAGCGTCGCGGACTGCTCAGCCCGGCGCGCACCCGGGGCGGCACCCGCCGATACAGCGACGAGGACGTGGCGCGCCTGCGACGGATCAGCGAACTCCTGTCGGAGGGCATCAATCTGGCCGGTATCGCCCAGATCTTCCGCCTCGAGTCGCATCATGCCGAACTGGCGTCCCATACGGCGCAACTCGAATCCCACAACGCGCGCCTCGAATCGGACAAGGCTCGCCTCGAGGACGCCAATGCACGTCTCGAGTCGGACAATGCGCGCCTACGGGCGGGCACCGACGACAGCACAGCGACCTCATAGCGCAGACGCACCGGTCGCCCGCCGGCGACCGGTGCGCTTTCGAGCGGCCGAGGACACGGCCGCTGCCGCCCCGCTCAGCGGGCTTCGTTCGCGGCCTGCTGCTCGGTGCGCGCGCCCTCGTGCGCCAGGGTCCCGGAAGCGTTCTCGAGATGGGCCCGGACGAACCACTGGAACTTCTCGAGATCCCGCGTCTGCCCGATGAGCAGATCCTCGGTGATCGGATCGATCTCCCCGACCTCCGAGATCGCCTTGCGGCAGTCCCCGATCACGCCGTCGTACACCAGATCGAGCGCGGCGAGATGCGCCTGGGCGGTGTCCCGCCCCACCGAGTAGTCGTCCCACGAACGGTCCTTCTCGATCGCGCCCGCGGTTCCCTTCGGCGAGGATCCGAGTGCCGCGATGCGTTCGGCGACATCGTCGGCGAATCCGCGGACCGCTTCGACCTGCGGGTCGATCATCTCGTGCACACCGATGAAGTTCGGCCCCACGACGTTCCAGTGCACGTGCTTGAGGGTGAGGTGCAGGTCGTTGTAGGCACTGAGACGATTCTGCAGCACTTCGGCCACCCGGGCGCCCTCGCTGTCGCTCAGGCCGGGGACGGTGAACTTCGCCATCTTCGATTCCTCCTACAGACTCGTGTGACGTACCTCCGCAGGCCGTCTGCCGGCCCGCCGGTCAGCACGTGGGTGCCGGGGTAACTCGCCGGAGGGCTACCCCGTTCCGCGGTCGGCGAAACCGCCGAGCAGTAGCGTGCACGCGTCCCCACGCGAAAAGGGCGTGCACGCGTCTCCACGCGAGGAGGCGGCCACGACCGGCGCGCGGGCCGTCCACCTCGAGCAGAACTGTACGCAGCATTTGACAAAATTTCTGTTCTGCGAGACAGATTATTTGCCGTGCGTGAGTGGGGGCGGTGCGCTGCGGAACCGCGGGCGCCTCGAAGTGCCTCCCCGCTCCGCTTCGAGTGATAGACAAAAAACTACTTGTCATAAGTACGAGTTCGACAGCAATCGCCGGAGCGACCGGCCCCGGTGTCGAGCAAGGAGGCGCGACGCGATGACCGCAGCGGACCTGGTGGTGGTGGCCAATCGGCTCCCCGTCGACTACGACCCATCGGCCGACGACGGACGCGGCGGGTGGCGCCGCAGCCCGGGCGGGCTCGTCACCGCCCTGGAACCGGTGCTGCGTGCCGCCGACGGCGCCTGGGTGGGCTGGCCCGGCGCCGCCGACGTCGCGTTCGAACCCTTCACCGAGGACGGCATCACGATGCACCCCGTCTCCCTCACCGAAGGCGAAGTGGCCGACTACTACGAGGGCTTCTCGAACGCGACACTGTGGCCCCTGTACCACGACGCGATCGTCGCGCCGGTCTACGACCGGACGTGGTGGCGGACCTACGTCGCGGTCAACCGCCGCTTCGCGGCGGCCGCGGCCGATGCGGCCGCCCCGGGCGCCACCGTGTGGGTGCACGACTATCAGCTGCAGCTGGTGCCGAAGATGCTGCGCGAGTTGCGGCCCGACCTGAAGATCGGGTTCTTCCTGCACATTCCCTTTCCGCCCACGGAACTGTTCCTGCAGCTGCCGTGGCGCACCGCCGTCGTCGAGGGTCTGCTCGGCGCCGACCTGGTGGGGTTCCACTTGCCCGGCGGCGCCCGCAACTTCCTGTTCCTGGCGCAGCGCCTGCTGGGGCTGCACACCCACGCGCACTCCGACCTCGACTCGTGTGTGGGCGCCGTCGACGTCGGTGACCGGCGCGTGCAGGTCGGCGCCTTCCCCATCTCGATCGACTCGGCCCACTTCGCGGAACGCGTGCAGTCCCCGCACATCCGGGAGCGGGCCGCGCAGGTCCGCGAGGAACTCGGCAACCCCGAGATCCTGCTGCTCGGCGTGGACCGCCTCGACTACACCAAGGGCATCGACATCCGGCTCGAGGCACTACACGAACTGCTCGACGAGGGCACCCTCGACCCCGAGAAGGTCGTCATGGTGCAGCTTGCCACCCCGAGCCGCGAGCGCGTGTCCGCCTACGCGCAGCTGCGCGAGGACATCGAACGCAAGGTGGGCCACCTCAACGGCGAATACGGGCAGCTGGGCCGGCCGGTGGTGCACTATCTGCACCGGCCCGTGGACCGGGACGAGCTCATGGCCCTGTACAGCGCCGCGGACGTCATGCTCGTCACGCCTCTACGCGACGGCATGAACCTCGTCGCCAAGGAGTACATCGCATGCCGGGCCGACGGCACCGGCGCGCTCGTCCTCAGCGAGTTCACCGGAGCAGCAAGCGAACTGCGCCGAGCCCACCTGGTCAACCCACACGATCTCGATGCCGTCAAACGCGCTATCGTCGTCGCCGCCACCGAGGATGCGGCAACCGCGGCCCGCCGGATGCAGTCGCTGCGCACCCAGGTGCTCCATCACGACGTCGACCGGTGGGCCGACGCCTTCCTCACGGATCTGCGCGCCAGCGGCACCGGCAAAGCGGCGGCGGCGAGCGCCTGAGCCGGGCCCGGCACGGCCGGATCACGTTTAGCGATCCGGCTTGGCGGCGATCCCTCCCGTGACCGTGACCCCGCGCCCGGAGGAGACCGCCGATGGCCGGCCCCGTAGTTCAGAGCCCGACCTCGTCGCGCGCCCGGCGGGCCTCGGCGGACGACACCGCCCGGCTCGCCGCCGAGGTCGGCCTGCCGTTCGTCGCCGCGGGTGCCATCGCCCGCCGTCGCAGGGTGATGGGTCTGCTCGAGCGAACTCAGGCCGACGCCCGCATCGTCGCCACCGTCGCGCGCCTACGCGAACGCTACGGCGACGCTCCCCTCACTTTCGCCCTGCCCGGGCGGACGCTCGCGGTGGTGCTCTCGCCGTCGGACGTCGACGCCGTGCTGAGAACCGGCGCCGGCTCCTACACCGCCGCGACGGTCGAGAAGCGCGCTGCCCTCGGTCCGTTCCAGCCCCACGGGGTGCTGGTCTCGCGCACCCCGCTGCGGGAGAGGCGCCGCGCCGTCAACGAGAGGGCGCTCGACACCGATCGGGACCTGCACCGGCTCGCCACACCGATGCTGCACACCATCGAGGAGGAGGCGAACGGACTGTTGCGCCGCGCCCGGGCGGAGGGGGGCCTGAGAGAGTGTTGTGGAACCCGCGCTGTCAGTCGGTGAGGTCCTCTGCTAGCCGGCGTGCCGCTTCGGCTTCGATCGGACCGCGGGGCTCGATGTCTTCGCCGGCCAGGCGGGCCGCCATGAGCCTGATCATCGCGACCTGGATCATGGCCTCGGCATGTGCCGTCTTGCGTTCGTAGTCCCGTGCCAACCGTCTACACCTCGTCAACCATCCGAAGGTCCTCTCGACCACCCACCGCCGGGGCAGCACCTGGAAGCCTTTCACGTCCGCGTTGCGAGGTACCACCACGACCTCGAGATTCTCGGTGCGGGCCGCCCAGTCGACCAGGCCCGCATCGACCGAGTTGACGTACCCGCCGTCGACCCACACCAGCCCCAAGCCGGGGAACCGGGTCCGGGCCCCGGCCAGCACCAGCCGGGCCCCGGCCCGGTCCTGCACCGACGCCGAGTGCACCAGCCCGACCAACATCAACCCGAGGGTGTCGACCAGCAGATGACGCTTGCGGCCCCGGACGCGTTTGCCGGCGTCGTAGCCGATCTGCTCGCCGCCCTCGCTGCTGCGCACCGACTGCGAGTCCAGCACCGCCGCCGATGGCTGCGGATCACGTCCGTCGTTGGCACGCAACCGATCTCGCAGGGTGTCGTGGATGCGCGCCCAGGTGCCGTCCGCGCTCCAGGCGGCGAAGATCCGGTAGGCGGTGCTCCACGGGGCCAGATCGTGCGGGACCAGCCGCCAGGCGCAGCCGGTGGCCAGCACGTACAAGATCGTGTCGACGACCAGTCGGCGCGGGTGCACCGGCGGCCGGCCCCCGAGCCGCGGACTCGGTCGAGGCAGCAGCGGTTCGATCACCGCCCACTGCGCATCGGTCAGCGACGAGTCGTAGGCGGGCTTGCACACACACGGACACACGTACCGAGACGATCATCGATCACGTTCGGATACCACGGCCGACACGCCGCGTCCGCACAGGGTTCCACAACACTCTCTGAGCGCCGCGGAGTTCACCCGCTCCTGGTGGCGACTGGTGCGCCGGCTCGTCCTCGGCGATGCGGCACGCAACGACGACACCCTCACCGATCAGTTGTGGCGGTTGCGGTCCGACGGCAACTGGGCCTACGCCCATCCCGTGCGCCATCGACTGCGCGACCGGTTCACCGAGCGGCTGCACGGTTACGTCGAGCAGGCTCCCGCCGGAACCCTCGCCGGTGCACTCGGTGAGATCGCCGAGCCGGCCGCGGTCGATCCGCAGGGGCAGATCCCGCACTGGCTGTTCGCCTTCGACGCCGCTGGCATGGTCACCGCCCGCACCCTGGCAGTACTCGCCACCCATCCTGTACAACGGGCACGGGCCCGCAGCGACATCGCCGCCGCCGGCCTCGGCACCCCCGCACCACTCGAGTACCTGCGCGGGTGTGTCCTCGACACCACGCGGCTGTGGCCGACCACGCCTGCGATCCTCCGGGATTCGACGGCCGACACGACGTGGAACGACGAGCGCGGCAGCTACACGATCCCGGCCGGGACCGGTTTCGTCGTGCTCGCACCCGCATTCCACCGGGACTCCGAGACACTGCCGTTCGCGAACCGGTTCGCGCCGGAGATCTGGGTCGACGGCGAGGCCGACCGGTATCCGGCGCTCGTCCCGTTCAGTGTCGGCCCGGCCGGGTGCCCGGGCCGCAATCTCGTCCTGTTCGTCACGAGCACCCTGCTCGCGCACCTGCTCGCCGGCGCCGAGTTCACGCTGACCTCCCGCCTGAAGCCGGATCCGGCGCGGCCGCTGCCGGCCACCCTGAACAACTTCGGACTGGAGTTCGCCGTCCGGTGACCGGCAGGACGCCGCCGGGAAGGGGCGGTGCGGCCGGGCCGCACCGCCCCTTCCCGGTTCCCCGCTCAGTCGCCGGGGGAATTCTCCGCGATCTCCGGGGCGTTCTCCCGTGTCGCCATGCCGCCGTCCTTGCCCTCGTCCACCGGGCCGGGGCGGCCGCCCTTGGGCTCGTCGTCCTCGTCCCTCGACTTCTTCTCCGTCACGACTTTCTCTCCATCGGGGTTGCGCTCACGAGCCGGGACGATCGATGTCGCCGCGCCAGCCGCCGTCGGCGACGCCGCGCTTCTCGATGAACTCCTTGAAGCGCTGCATGTCGCCCTTGATGCGCAGGTCGAGCAGGCCGAGTTTGTCGGCGACGTTCTCCACGACTCCGTCGGGGTCGACATCCATCTGAGCGGTGACCCGCGTGGTGGACTCGTCGAGCCGGTGGAAGGTGATCACGCCGGCGTGGTCCGGACCGGCATCGGATTTCCACGCGACCCGCTCGTCGGGATGCTGCTCGGTGATCGTCGCGTCGAACTCCCGGGTTCCACCGGCGACCTTGACGACCCAGTGGGTATGGGTGTCGTCGATCTGACGGACCTGCTCGACGCCCTCCATGAAGCGGGGAAACTCCTCGAACTGTGTCCACTGGTCGTAGGCCGTACGGATCGGGACGTGGACGTCGACCGACTCGATGATCGTGCTCATGACGTTCCTTCCTGCCGCGACCGGCGCGGTCGCTCACCAGTGGGGCCTACCCCGTCCGGCGGGGCGGAAAACGCGGGAAGCCCAGGTGCAACGAGCCGGGACGGACCGGCACCGGCAACTCCGACTCCCCCGTCAGGAAGGTGTCCACCCCGTGCGCCGCCGCACGCCCCTCGGCGATCGCCCACACCACGAGCGACGCACCACGGTGAGCGTCGCCGCACACGAAAACCCCCGGGGTCGCGGTCTGCCAGTGGTCGTCGCAACCGAGGGTGCCCCGCTCGCCGGGGACCAGGCCGAAGGCCTCGAGGAGTGGTCCGCGCTGCACTCCTTCGAAACCGACTGCGAGGAGTGCGAGGTCGCAAGGGATTTCGAAGGTATCCCCGCGGGGGGTGCGGCGCGCGTCCACCTCCGCCAGTTCGAGCGTCCGGACCCGCCCGCCGGACCCGAGGAAGTGCTGCACCGTCACCTCGAACCGGCGGGTCCCGCCCTCCTCGTGTGCCGGTGCCGTCCGCAGCACCCACGGCACGAGCGGCCACGGGGTGACGTCCTCGTCGCGGCCTCCGGGCGGGCGGGGCCGGTAGTCGAGCTGGGTGACGGACCGCGCGCCCTGCCGCAGCGCGGTGCCGAAGCAGTCGGTGCCGGTGTCCCCGCCACCGACGATCACCACGTGCCGCCCGGCGGCGCTGATCGGAGTGGGGCCGTCGCCCGCGCACTCGTGGTTGGCGGCGACGAGGAACTCCATCGCGGGATGCACCCCGGCGAGTTCGCGTCCGGGAACGGGCAGGTCGCGGGCGCGTCCGGCCCCGACCGCGAGAACCACGGCGTCGAATTCGGCCCGCAGAGCGGCGACATCCGGATCGATCCCGGCCTCGGTGCCGGTGCGAAACACCGTGCCCTCGGCGCGCATCTGCGCGAGGCGCCGGTCGACGAGGGCCTTGTCCATCTTGAACGCCGGGATGCCGTAGCGCAGCAGGCCACCCAGCCGGTCGGCGCGTTCGAGGACGGTCACGGCGTGTCCGGCCCGGGTGAGTTGCTGGGCCGCGGCGAGACCCGCCGGCCCGGAGCCGACGACAGCGACGGGTCTGCCGGTGCGACGGACCGGGGGACGCGGCGGCACGCGGCCGTCGGCCCACGCCCGGTCGGCGATCGCCCGCTCGATCCGTTCGACGGTCACACCGGCGGCGTGGTCGTCCCGGGCCAGCACGCAGGCGGATTCGCACGGCGCCGGGCACAACCGGCCGGTGAACTCGGGGAAGTTGTCGGTGGCGTGCAGCCGGTCGGCGGCCTCGGCCCAGCGGTCGCGGCGCACCAGGTCGTTCCATTCGGGGATCAGGTTGCCGAGCGGGCAGCCCGTGCCGGCGCTGTGGCAGAACGGGAGTCCGCAGTCCATGCAGCGGGCGGCCTGTTCCCGGATCGTGCGGAGCTCCTCGTCCGGGGACTGCGCGCGGTGCACCTCGGCCCAGTCGCGCACGCGTTCGCCGGCCGGCCGGCGCGGCGGGTCGCAGCGGTCGTAGCGCAGGAATCCGCGGGGATCAGGCACCGTCGGCTCCGATCGGGGCGGGTCGTTCGCGAGCGGCCGCGCGGATCCGGAGCAGGTCCTCGGGCACCACCGCGGTGAAGCGCCCCGCGCTGTCGGCCCAGTCGGCGAGCAGCTGCCCGGCGACTGCCGATCCGGTGCGTGCGCGGTAGCGGGCGATCAGGTCCCGCACCTGAGTGAGATCGGCGGGGTCGACCGGTTGCAGTTGCACAGAGTCGGTGTTGACGCGGCCGGGGTCGAGGTCGAGGACGTAGGCCAGGCCGCCGGTCATGCCGGCGGCCAGATTGCGGCCGGTGGGTCCGAGGATCACGACGCGGCCGCCGGTCATGTATTCGCAGGCATGGTCGCCGGTGCCCTCGCACACGGCATCGGCGCCGGAATTGCGCACGGCGAAGCGCTCTCCCACCCGCCCGTGCAGGAACAACTCGCCGGAGGTCGCCCCGTACAGGACTGTGTTGCCGGCGACGATCTGCTCGTGCGGGTCGAACGGCGCGGACGTGTCGGGGCGCACCACCACGCGCCCGCCGGACAGGCCCTTGGCGACATAGTCGTTGGCGTCGCCGGTGACGGTGAGGGTGATCCCGGCGGGAAGGAAGGCGCCGAGGGACTGTCCGGCGCTGCCGTGCAGGTCGATCCGGACGGTGTCGTCGGGCAGACCCTCGGGGCGTCGTCGGCCGGCGGTCCAGCCGAGCAGGGTGCCGACGGCGCGGTCGCGGTTGGTGACGGTCCCGGTCAGATGCACGGGCCGGTCGTGGTCGAGGGCGGGGCCCGCGCGGGCGATCAGGTCCCGGTCCAGCGGCGCGTCGGGTGGTCCGGCGGCCGGACGGGTGCGGCGGCGCTGCGGGGGCGCACCGAGGGCGTCGGCCGGCGGGGTGAACAGCGGCGCGAGATCGAGGCCGCGGCGACGCCAGTGCGTGAGCGCCGCGTCGGGTTCGAGCAGGTCGACCCGGCCGACGGCGTCGTCGAGGCGGGCCAGGCCCAGCGCCGCGAGTCGCCGGCGCACGTCCGCGGCGACGAACCGGAAGAACTGTTCCACGAATTCTGCTCTGCCCGTGAACTTCTCCCGGAGCTCGGGATTCTGGGTGGCGATCCCGACGGGGCACGTATCGAGATGACACACCCGCATGAGGATGCAGCCGAGGACCACCAGCGGCGCCGTGGCGAACCCGAACTCCTCGGCGCCGAGCAGTGCCGCGATCAGCACGTCCCGACCGGTGCGCAGACCGCCGTCGCACTGCACGGTGATGCGGTCGCGCAGACCGCTCAGCACGAGGGTCTGCTGGGTTTCGGCGAGCCCGATCTCCCACGGGGTGCCGGCGTGCTGCAGGGCGGTGAGCAGGGCGGCCCCGGTGCCACCGTCGTGGCCGGAGATCAGGACCACGTCGGCCTGGGCCTTGGCGACACCGGCGGCGACGATCCCGACGCCGACACCGCTGACCAGTTTGACATGGATGCGGGCCTGCGGGTTGGCGCACCGCAGGTCGTGGACGAGTTCGGCGAGGTCCTCGATGGAGTAGATGTCGTGGTGCGGCGGTGGGGAGATCAGGCCGACGCCGGTTGTGGCATGCCGGGTGCGGGCGATCCACGGATACACCTTGTGACCGGGAAGCTGGCCGCCCTCACCGGGTTTCGCTCCCTGCGCCATCTTGATCTGGAGGTCGGTCGCGTCGGCGAGATAGCCGGCGGTGACGCCGAAGCGTCCGCTGGCGACCTGTTTGACGGCGCTGCGCCGCAGCGGGTCCCCGAGCCGGTCGCGGTCCTCCCCGCCCTCCCCCGAGTTCGAGCGGCCACCGAGCCGGTTCATCGCGACGGCGAGGGCCTCGTGTGCCTCCCCGGAGATCGACCCGTAGCTCATCGCCCCGGTGGCGAAGCGGCGCACGATCTCCTCCTCCGGCTCGACCTCGTCGAGGGGGATCGGCTCCGCGGCGACGGTGCGCAGCAGTCCCCGCAGCGTGGCGCCCGCGGCGGCGAGACGGTCGACCTCGGCGCAGTAGCGCGCGTAGACGTCCGCCCGTCCCGTCCGGGTCGCGTGCTGCAGCAGGAACACCGTCTCGGGGGTGAACAGGTGGGGTTCACCGTCGCGCCGGTACCGGTATACGCCGCCGGCTTCGAGAAGAGTGTCGGCACAACGGTTCCCGAAGGCGTGCCGGTGCCGGCGACGGGCGTCGCGGGCCAGGTCGGCGAGCCCGGCGCCGCCGAGGCGGGAGACGGTGCCGGGCAGGTACTCGTCGACGACCTCCCGGGCGAGGCCGACAGCCTCGAACGTCTGCGCCGCCGTGTACGAGGCGACGGTCGAGATGCCGAGTTTGGCCATCACTTCGCGGACACCTCCGACGAGGGCGCGACGGTAGTTCGCCGCGGCCGCCGCCGGGTCCGTGCCGGGAATGCGCCCGGCGGCCGCGAGTGCGCGCACGGTGTCGAGGGCCACGTACGGGCAGACCGCCGCGGCGCCGAACCCGACGAGTACGGCCACGTGGTGGACCTCGCGCGCGTCACCGGATTCGGCGATCAGCGCGACGCGGGTGCGCCGCCGGGTGCGGACGAGGTGGTGGTGCACGGCGGAGACGGCGAGCAGCGACGGGATCGGAACGCGGTCCGGACCGCACCCGCGGTCGGTGACGATCAGGATGCCGCGGCCGTCGTCGAGGGCGGCGTCGGCGGCGCGGCGCAGAGCGGCGAGTCCCGCGGCGAGGGCCTCGCCGGGGTCGCCGCCGGCCGCGAAGTGCGCGGGCAGGGCCCGCGAGGCGAGGCCCGGACGCGGCCCGCCCGGGCCGAGCGCCGCGACGGCGGCGAGTTCGTCGCAGTCGAGCACCGGACCGGGAAGTACCAGTTGCCGGCACGACTTCGCGGACGCGTCGAACAGGTTGTCCTCCGGGCCGGCGATGCGCCGCATCGAGGTGACGACGCGTTCGCGGATGGCGTCCAACGGCGGGTTGGTGACCTGGGCGAACAGCTCGACGACGTAGTCGTAGAGCAGCCGGGGGCGCGGCGACAGCACTGCGGGGGCGATGTCGGCGCCCATCGAACCGAGCGGTTCCGCACCGGTCGCGGCCATCGGTTCGAGCAGCACCTCGAGGTCCTCGCGGGTATAGCCGAACAGCCGGTGGTCGCGGTCCGGGTCGCGGTCCGCGGTGCGGTGCCCCGCCGGACGGGGCAGATCCGCCAGGTCGATCTGCCCGTCGCGCAGCCACCGGTCGTAGGGGCCGGCAGCGGCGAGGGTGTCGAGCAGTTCGTCGGGCGGGACGATGCGCCCGGTGTCGGTGTCGACGAGGAGCATCCGGCCCGGCTCGAGCCGGGCCTTGTGCACGATGTGTTCCGGTGGCACGTCGAGCATTCCGGTCTCGCTGCCGAACAGGACCCGGTCGTCGACGGTGCGGCACCACCGGCCCGGCCGCAGCCCGTTGCGGTCGAGCACGGCACCGAACAACCGGCCGTCGGTGAAGGGCAGGCACGCCGGCCCGTCCCACGGTTCGAGCAGTGCGGCGTGGAAGCGGTGGAAGGCACGGCGCCGGGGATCGAGGTCGGGCGCGTTCTCCCAGGCGGGCGGGACGAGCATGGTCACCGCGTGCGGCAGCGAGCGCCCGGCGAGGTGGAGCAGTTCGAGAACCTCGTCGAGGGTGGCGGAGTCGGACATCTCGGGGGTGCAGAGCGGAAACAGGCGGGTCAGGTCGCCGGGGAGCAGTCCGCTGCGCAGGAGCCCCTCCCGTGCGCGCATCCGGTTGCGGTTGCCGCGGATGGTGTTGATCTCGCCGTTGTGGGCGCTGTACCGGAACGGCTGCGCGAGCCGCCACGACGGGAAGGTGTTGGTGGAGAAGCGGCTGTGCACGAGTGCGATCGCGCTGGCGCAGCGCCGATCGCGCAGGTCGGGGTAGAACCCCGGCAGTTGCTGTGCGGTGAGCATGCCCTTGTAGACGACGGTGCGGGCGGACAGCGACGGAAAGTAGACGTCGCCGGTGTGCTCGGCGCGGCGCCGCAACGGATACACCCGCCGGTCGAGGTCCACCCCGGCGGGCCGGGCGCCGCCCGTACCTGCGGCGACGACGAACAGCTGGCTGATGTGAGGACGGCACGCCTCGGCGGTGCGGCCGAGGCCCGCCGGGTCGACGGGAACCTCACGCCAGCCGAGGATCTCGAGGTCCTCCTCGGCTGCGAGCGCGTGGATCCGGTCGCGCGCCGTCGCCCGGGCGCGTGGGTCGCGCGGCAGAAAGCACAGGCCGGTGGCGTAGTCCCCGGGCGGCGGCAGCTCGACGCCGGCGACGGCGGCGAAGAGCGCGGTGGGGAGGGCCAGGGTGATGCCGGCGCCGTCCCCGCTGGCGGGTTCCCGGCCGCTGGCGCCACGGTGGCCGAGGTTGCGCAACGCGGTGAGCGCGTCGGCGACGGTGCGATGTGTGCTGCGGCCGCGCAGGTCGACGACCGCGCCCACGCCACAGGAATCCGATTCGCGGGCGGGATCGTAGAGTCCGCGGGCCTCGGGCATCCCGGAATGCCGCACCGGTCCACCTCCACGTCGCCGGTGTGGGGCGACGTCACGCGTCGTCGGATGAGCGGCCCCGACGGGGTCGCCACGACGGGCGTGCGCTGCGGTGCGGGTGGCCGGACCAGGTCCGCCCGACGATCGAACCGGGGATCGGTCCCGGTGGCGGTCAGTCTACGCGCGCGGCGGCCGGCCGCGCGAGATGCGCGCCCGGCCGCCGGACGGATGGGTCAGGGCCGTAGCGGACGGCCGTCGGAGTCGCGGACGCTACCGGTGAGCATCATGATCCCGTCGATGACGGACCACACCCAGATCACCGGCATGATCACGAAGCCGATCAGGACGATCGCCAGCAGGCCACCGATCCACAGCCCGAGCAGCTGGATGAGGCCGACAGCGGTGCTCCCGAGGTAGAGCCGACCGACACCGCAGATCCCGACGAAGGGAAGCAGCAGTTGCAGCAGACCCGCGGTGGTCTTCGACTTGTCCGAGTACGGTTCGCCGGTCGCCGGGTCCCGTCCGTACGGGGCGGAGGGATCGCCGTAGGCACCGTATCCGGGTGACCCGTAGCCGGAGTGCCCGTAACCGGAGGATCCGTAGCCCTGCGAGGAGGGCGGCGGGTACTGCGGGGCGCTCTGGAACTCCGGTGCACTCTGGAACTCCGGTGCGCTCTGGAACTGCGGGTCGGGCGTGCCGTAGACGGGTCCGGTGCCGCCGTACTGTCCGCCGGTCTGTGCCTCGGACTCGTGCGCGGTGCCGTACTGCGCTTCGCTCGACGGCGGCGGATAGCTCGGCGTGGTGCCCCAGCCCGGGCCGTTGCCCATGCCCGCATAGGTGTTCCAGCCCGGCCCCGCCGTACCCCAGGTGGACGCGGTCGACTCGGTGGTGGGCGGCGGAACGGACAGCGACGCCTGGGCGGTCGGATCGTAGTCGGCGGTGCCCCCGAACGTCGGCAGTTCCTCTGTGGAGGCCGGCTCGCCGGTGCGTGGTGCGGCGCCCGCCCCGGCCGCGGGAGCGTCCGCGGCGTCGGACTGTTTGCGCAGGTCCGGTCCCGCGGAGGTCTCGTCCTTCTTCCGCAGATCCGGGCCCGTGGGCTCCGGGGATCCCGGATCGGAGGTGGGCTCCGGGGATCCCGGGTCGGATGTGGTCACGACTTGTCCCCTTCGTTCTCGCTGCGCATGCCTGACTCGACCTTACCGCCGGCCTCGGCCGGTGCCACGGACCCGGGCGCACCGTCGCGCTGCTCGTCGTCGGGGGTCCCGGCGGCGCCACCGGCCGCGGCGGCCTCGGCTGCGCCGCCCGGACGGCGGGATTTCAGTTCCTCCGGCGCTTCCCGGCCCTTGCGCGCGACGACGACGTAGGCGACGGCGAGGACGAACACGATGGCGGAGGTGAAGGAGTTGATCCGGATCCCGGCGATCTCGGTGGCCGGATCGGACCGCATGAGTTCGACGAAGAACCGGCCCGCGCTGTATCCGGCCACGTAGAGCGCGAACAGCCGGCCGTGTCCGATGCGGAATCGCCGGTCGACGAGCACGAGCAGCAGCACGACGAGCAGATTCCACACCAGCTCGTACAGGAACGTCGGGTGCACCACCGCTGCGACCTGCCCGGTGGAGATTCCGTCGATGAGGTCCGGGCTCGTGAGTCCCGCGTCGTTGCGGCGCTCGTAGATCTCGAGGCCCCACGGCACGGTCGTCTCCCGGCCGTAGAGTTCCTGGTTGAACCAGTTGCCGAGCCGGCCGATGGCCTGGGCCAGCAGGATCGCCGGCGCCAGCGCGTCTCCGAAGGCGGGCAGGGGGATGCCGCGGCGACGGCACCCGATCCAGGCGCCGACCCCACCGAGGGCGACCGCCCCCCAGATCCCCAGCCCGCCCTGCCAGATCTTCAGCGCGTCGACCGGGTCGGCGCCCGCAGCGAAGTACTTCTGCCAGTCGGTGGCGACGTGGTACAGACGTCCCCCGATCAGGCCGAACGGCACGGCCCACACCGCGACGTCGAGCACGGTGCCGGGCTCGCCGCCGCGGGCGACCCAGCGGCGGTCACCCCAGAAGATCGCGACGACGATCCCGACGATGATGCACAGGGCATAGGCCCGCAGCGCGATGGGCCCGAGGTACCACACCCCCTGCGGTGGACTGGGCAGATACGCCAGGACGGTGGCGGCGGGTACGGCGGTGGAGGTCACGTGGCCACGCTAGCCGAGCGCACGCCCTCCGCGAGTTCCGTGGTGAGCGCGCGCAACGCGTCGGCGCCCTGCGCCACGGCGGCCACCAGCGCCGAGCCGACGATCACCGCGTCGGCGTAGGCGGCGATCTGGGCGGCCTGGTCCCGCGACCGCACGCCCAGGCCGACACCCACGGGAATTTGCGAGTGTTCGCGCACCCGGGCGACGAGTTCGGGCGCCATGTCGGAGACGGCGTCGCGGGCGCCGGTCACGCCCATCGTGGAGGTGGCGTAGACGAATCCGCGGCAGGAGTCGACGGTCGTGGCGAGACGCTCGGCGGTCGAGGACGGGGCGACGAGGAAGATGCGGTCGAGCCCGTGCCGGTCCGCGGCCGCGATCCACTGCGCTGCCTCGTCCGGGATGAGATCCGGGGTGATGATGCCCAGGCCCCCGGCGGCGGCGAGGTCGCGGGCGAACTCGTCGATCCCGTACTTGAGGACGATGTTCCAGTAGGTCATCACGACGGCGTGGCCGCCGGCGGCGGCGACGGCCTCGACGACGCGGAACACGTCCCGCACCCGGAAGCCCGCCGTGAGCGCCTCGTCGGCGGCGGCCTGGATGGTGGGGCCGTCCATCACCGGGTCGCTGTAGGGGATGCCGACCTCGACGATGTCGCACCCGGCCTGCACGAGCGTTTCGAACGCCTCGATCGAGCGCGGCAGGTCGGGGTATCCGGCGGGGAGATAGCCGACGAGCGCGGCCCGGTTCTCGGCCTTGCATCGGGCGAAGACCTCGCCGAGGCGGGACTGCGACTGCTGGGCGCTCACTGCGCGGATCCTTCCGTCGTGTCGGGGGTGGCGGGGTCGGCGGGAAGGAGCCCGAACCACCGCGCGGCGGTGTCGACGTCCTTGTCGCCGCGGCCGGACAGATTGACCAGTACGATCGCGCCGGAGCCGAGTTCGCGGCCCAGTTTCAGGGCTCCGGCGACGGCGTGCGCCGACTCGATGGCGGGAATGATGCCTTCGGTGCGCGAGAGCAGCGAGAACGCGTCCATGGCCTCGGTGTCGGTGACGGGCCGGTAGTCGGCGCGGCCGATGTCCTTGAGGTAGGAGTGCTCGGGTCCGACGCCGGGGTAGTCCAGGCCGGCGGAGATCGAGTGGGACTCGATGGTCTGCCCGTCCTCGTCCTGCAGCAGGTAGGAGTAGGCGCCGTGCAGCGCGCCGGGCGTGCCGCCGGTGATGGTGGCGGCGTGCCGGCCGGTGTCCACACCGTCGCCGCCGGCCTCGAAGCCGACCAGGCGGACGCCGGGGTCGTCGATGAAGGCGTGGAAGATGCCGATGGCGTTGGACCCGCCGCCGACGCAGGCGGTGACGGCATCGGGCAACCTTCCGGTGAGCGCCTGCACCTGTGCGCGCGCCTCCAGGCCGATGATCCGCTGGAAGTCACGCACCATCATGGGGAACGGGTGCGGTCCGGCGGCGGTGCCGAAGCAGTAGTAGGTGTTGTGGGCGTTGGTGACCCAGTCGCGCATCGCCTCGTTGATCGCGTCCTTCAGGGTGCGCGAGCCGCTGGTGGCGGCGACGACCTCGGCGCCGAGCAGGCGCATCCGGGCGACGTTGAGCGCCTGTCGTTCGGTGTCGACCTCGCCCATGTAGACGACGCAGTCGAGGCCGAGCAGCGCGCAGGCGGTGGCGGTCGCGACGCCGTGCTGCCCGGCGCCGGTCTCGGCGATGACCCGGGTCTTGCCCATCCGCTTGGCGAGCAGGGCCTGCCCGAGCACATTGTTGATCTTGTGTGAGCCGGTGTGGTTGAGATCCTCGCGCTTGAGCAGGATCCGGGCGCCGCCGGCGTGGTCGCTCAGCCGTTTGGCCTCGTACACCGGGGAGGGCCGGCCGGTGTAGTCGCGCTGCAGCCGGTCGAGTTCGTCGAGGAACCCGTTGTCGACCCGCGCCTTGTCGTATTCGGCGGTGACCTCCTCGATGACCGCCATCAGCGCCTCGGGGACGAACCGCCCGCCGAAGACCCCGAAGTGGCCGCCGGGGTCGGGTTCGTGCGCGCTGTGCTCGGCCACTGCGGCGCTCATGCGGGGCAGACCGCGGCCCTTGGCGGAAAGTACGGGATCGTCTGTGCTCACCCGTCCAGTCTGCCCCAACCTCGACCCCGCCTCGTCGCCGGGTCCGGCCCGTCGGCGGTGTACGGGAATGTGCTCAGCGCGCGGGCTTGGGGCAGGACGGATGGGTGCCGGCGGTGACCAGTTCGGCAACCGCGTGGCGCGGGTCGCCGCTGGTCACCAGACCTTCGCCGACGAGCACCGCGTCGGCGCCCGCGCCGGCGTAGGTGAGCAGATCGGAGGGACCGCGCACACCGGACTCGGCGATCTTGACGACCTCGGTCGGCAACCCCGGTGCGATCCGGGCGAACGTGCTCTTGTCGACCTCGAGGGTCTTGAGATTGCGGGCGTTGACCCCGATGACGGTGGCGCCGGCCTCGAGCGCCCGGTCGGCTTCCTCCTCGGTGTGCACCTCCACGAGTGCCGTCATCCCGAGGGATTCGACCCGGTCGACGAGCGAGTGCAGCACGGGTTGCTCGAGGGCGGCGACGATGAGCAGCACGATGTCGGCGCCGTGCGCACGCGCCTCGTGGATCTGGTACGGCCCCACGATGAAGTCCTTGCGCAGCACCGGGATCCGCACCGCGCGCCGCACGGCGTCGAGGTCCTCGAGGCTGCCCTGGAACCGGCGCTGCTCGGTGAGCACGCTGATCGCGCGGGCACCGCCGGCCTCGTAGGCCTTGGCGAGTTCGGCGGGATCGGTGATGTCGGCGAGCGCACCCTTCGACGGGCTCGCCCGCTTGACCTCGGCGATCACGGCGATTCCCGGCTCGAGCAACGCGGCCTTGGCGTCGAGGGACGGGGGCGCGGCGGCGGCCGCGGCCTTGACCGCAGCGAAGTCGAGGACCGCTTCCCGGGCGGCGACGTCGGCGCGCACCCCTTCGAGTATCGAGTCGAGAACAGTCATCGTGGCTCGAAGTCCTTTCGCCCCTGTCAATCCGATGTGAGGAAGCTCATCGGAGTTTCTTGAAGGGTAGTGTGCGCCCTCACCGACCCGTCCGGCGGGTCCCCGAATCGTCGGTGCCGCCCTCCCCGCCTCGATCGGTGGACCGGTCGTCGGCGGCATCGACCGTGGGGTCCTCACCCGCGTCGAGCGCGTCCCACAGCGTGCGTTCGGTGACCGGCTCGTCGGCGGTGTCCCGGCGGGCCGTGGCCTCCCGGCGGGCGGCGGGGCTGTCGTAGCGCGACGACAGCCCCGCCCGCGCCCGCGGGGTGCGCCACAGCTGCACCGCGGCGGCCAGCGCGGCCACGGCGCCGGCCAGGGCGAGCAGCGCCGGGCCGGTGGTGACCGAGAGGGAGGTGACCTCGGCGCGTACCGGCAACTCGGCGATGCGCGCCGCGGTCGCGTCGTCGACGCTTCCGGTGAGCAGTCCCACCGCCGGGACGGCGGCGGCGACCGCGACCACCGCGACGAGCACCGCCAGAACCCGCAGCGCCCACCCGCGCACCGCGAAGGACGCCGCGACCGCCGCCAGCAGCGCCAGGGCGAGCGGGGTCAGCGCAGCCGCC
Organism: Rhodococcus indonesiensis; assembly: GCF_047782815.1. Taxonomy (NCBI): domain Bacteria; kingdom Bacillati; phylum Actinomycetota; class Actinomycetes; order Mycobacteriales; family Nocardiaceae; genus Rhodococcus; species Rhodococcus indonesiensis. The sequence continues at coordinate 3,059,516 of NZ_CP180630.1, forward strand.
CACGTCGCCCCGGCGAGTTCGATGACCCGGTCCTCACCGAGGCCGTCGGAGGAGGTGACGGTCACCCAGGTCAGGCGGCTCGCACCCCACAGCGCGGTGGCGGCGGTCGCGAGCAGCGCGGCGATCACTCCGCGGCGCCGCCCCGAGGTGCCGGGAGCGCTCACCGCTGGTCTCCCTCGTACGGGGTGAGGGTGCCGGCGGCGGCGACGGCGGAGAGCACCGCCATGGCCTTGTTACGCGCCTCGGTGTCCTCGTAGACCGGGTCGGAGTCGGCCACGACGCCGGCACCGGCCTGCACGTAGGCGACGCCGTCCTTGACCAGAGCGGAACGGATCGCGATGGCGGTGTCGGCGTCACCGGCGAAGTCGAGGTAGCCGACGATGCCGCCGTAGATGCCGCGCCGGGTCGGTTCGAGCTCGTCGATCAGCTCCATCGCCCGCACCTTGGGGGCACCGGACAAGGTGCCGGCGGGAAAGCACGCGGTGACCGCGTCGAGGGCGTGCCGGCCTTCGGCGAGGCGGCCGGTCACGGTCGAGACGAGGTGCATGACGTGGCTGTAACGCTCGATGTGCCGGTAGTCGTGCACCTTGACCGTGCCGGGTTCGCACACCCGCCCCAGGTCGTTGCGACCGAGGTCGACGAGCATGAGGTGCTCGGCGTTCTCCTTCTCGTCGGCGAGCAGGTCCTTCTCGAGCAGGATGTCCTCCTCCTCGCTGGTGCCGCGCCAGCGGGTGCCGGCGATGGGATGGGTGGTGGCGACGCCGTCGGCGACGGTCACCAGCGCTTCCGGGCTCGAGCCGACGACGGAGAACGCGGTGCCGCCGTCGCCGTCGGGGACGTGCATGAGGAACATGTACGGGCTCGGATTCGAGGCCCGCAGCATCCGGTACACGTCGATCGGCGCCGCGTGGCAGTCGATCTCGAAGCGCTGGGACAGCACCACCTGGAACGCCTCGCCGGCCTCGATCTCGCCGATGAGCCGGCGCACGTCGGCGCCGAAGCTTTCGGTGGTGCGTTGGCGCCGGTAGTCCGGGGCGGGGCGGTCGAACGTCGAGACGGTCGACGGGGCCGGCGCGGCCAGCGCCGCGGTCATCCGGTCCAGCCTGGTGACGGCGTCGTCGTATGCCTCGTCGACGCGCTCGTCGGAGCCGTCCCAGTTGACGGCGTTGGCGATGAGGGTGATCGCGCCCTCGTGGTGGTCGACGGCGGCGAGGTCGGTGGCGAGCATCATCACGGTCTCCGGGATGTGCAGGTCGTCGACTGCGTGCTCGGGCAGCCGTTCGATCCGGCGCACGACGTCGTAGCCGAGGTAGCCGACCATGCCACCGGTGAGCGGGGGCAGGCCGTGCAGCCGCTCGGTGTGCAGCAGCTGCAACGTCTGCCGCAGCACGTCGAGGGGGTTGCCGCCGGTGGGGGCGCCGGCGGGCACGTGCCCGTACCAGGTGGCCTCGCCGTCGACCACGGTGAGCGCGGCGGGGCTGCCCGCGCCGATGAACGACCACCGGGACCAGGACCGGCCGTTCTCGGCGGATTCGAGCAGGAAGGTGCCGGGCCGGTCGGCGGCGAGCTTGCGGTAGGCCGACAACGGAGTCTCCGCGTCGGCGAGGACCTTGCGGGTCACGGGGACGACCCGGTGCTCGGCGGCGAGGAGCCGGAACTGCTCGCGGGTGGTGGTGGGGTCGGGTCGGCCGCCCTCGGTGGGGTCGGACGCCGCTGCGGGGATGGTGGTGGGCTCGCCGGACATGGCGCCCATCATCCCAGGGCCTGCCGCGGCGAGCGCGGTCGCGGTAGCGTCACCCGGCATGAGAGCCGGTGACACCGCCCCCGATTTCACGGCGAACGACCAGGACGGGCGTCCGCGGACCCTGTCCGCGCTGCTGACGGACGGGCCGGTGGTGCTGTTCTTCTACCCGGCCGCGTTCACCCCGGTGTGCACGGCCGAGGCGTGCCATTTCCGGGATCTGGCGGCCGAGTTCGCGGCCGTCGGCGCGACCCGGGTCGGTATCAGCACCGACCCGGTGGACCGGCTGGGCGCATGGTCGACGCGCCAGTCGCTCGACTATCCGTTGCTGTCCGACCCGGACGGCGAGGTGGCGGCCCGGTTCGGGGTGCGCCGGGGGCTGCTCGCCCGGCTGTCGCCGGTCAAGCGGACCACGTTCGTGCTGGACACCGACCGCACGGTGCTCGCGGTGATCGCCAGCGAGGTGCGCCCCGACGTGCACGCGGACCGAGCCCTCGCGGCGCTGCGGGCGCGGCGCGCGGCCCGGGACTGACGATCAGTCCACCTGGACGGAGCGCTTCGCCAATCCCATCCAGAACCCGTCGATCACCTGCCGGGGTGCCTGCCCCGGATCGCTCGACGCGCCGAGGGTGACGAACAGTGGGGCGAAGTGCTCGACCGTCGGGTGGGCGTACGGCATGCCCGGTGCCCGGGTGCGGAAGTCGAGCAGACCGTCGACGTCGCCGGCGGCGAGCCGCTCGGCGGCCCAGGCGTCGAACTCGGCGGACCAGCCGGGCGCGGCGGCCTCGGGACGCGGGTCGCGCAGAAACGGCAGGCCGTGCGTGGTGAAGCCGGAACCGACGACGAGCACTCCCTGCTCCCGGAGGGGACGCAGCCGCGCGCCGAGCGTGAGCAGCCGTGCCGGATCGAGGGTGGGCAGGGAGATCTGCAGTACCGGGATGTCCGCGTCCGGGTACATGACGGTGAGCGGCACGTACGCGCCGTGGTCGAGTCCGCGGTGCGGCTGCTGCACGACCGGTTCGCCGTCGGGCATCAGCGCGGCCACCGTGCGGGCGAGGCCGGGGGCACCGGGCGCCGGGTAGGTGACCTCGTAGAAGCGGCGGGGGAAGCCGCCGAAGTCGTACACGAGCGGGGTGCCGGTGGTGGTGGCACCGATCGTCAACGGCGCGGACTCCCAGTGCGCGGAGACCACGAGGATCGCGGTAGGCGTCGGCAGGTCGGCGGCCCAGCGCTGCAGCTGCGCCACCCACGTCGCGCTGTCGACGAGGGGCGGTGCCCCGTGGCTGAGGAACAGGGCGGGCATGAGGCTCACACGAACTCCTAAAGTTGAAGCTTCAACCATGCTACCCGATGCAGCGTCGGCGGCCTCCGGAATGTTCCCGGCCGGCGGGGATGGATCGACGAAGGCGCGGGTATCCCCCGCTCATGACCGGAACACAGGGCTCGAAGGTGGTCGTCACGGGCGCGACCGGAAACGTGGGCACCAGCGTCACGGCGGCACTCGCCGCCCGGGAGACCGTCGGGTCGGTGGTCGGCATCGCCCGCCGCCCCACCGACTGGCGCTGCCCCAAGACCGACTTCGTCGTCGCCGACGTCGTCCACGACAACCTGCACGAACTGCTGCGGGGTGCCGACGCGGTCGTCCACCTGGCCTGGCTCTTCCAGCCCACCCACAAACCCGAGATCACCTGGCGCAACAATGTTCTCGGATCGATCCGGGTGTTCGAGGCCGCCGCCGCGGCGGGCGTCCCCGCCGTGGTCCACGCGTCGTCGGTCGGCGCCTACTCGCCGGGACCACAGCACGAACGGGTCGACGAACGCTGGCCCACCCACGGCTGGCCCGGCGCGGCGTACCCGCGGGAGAAGGCGTACCTCGAACGCTGGCTCGACGCGTTCGAACTGCGGCACCCCGACCTCCGCGTGGTCCGGATGCGGCCAGGGTTCATCTTCAAGCGCGAGTCCGCCACCGCCCAGCGCCGATTGTTCGCCGGACCGTTCGTCCCCGGCCGCCTCGTCCGCGCCCTGCCCGTCGTCCCCCGCACCGCCGGGCTGCGGATGCAGGTACTGCACACCGAGGACGCCGCCGACGCGTACGTGCGGGCCGTCCTGCGGCCGGTGCGGGGCGCCTTCAATCTCGCCGCCGAACCCCCCGTCGACGCCGAGACCCTCGCCGAGATCCTCGGCGCCCGCACGGTGCCCGTCCCGGCCGCGGCGCTGCACGCCGCCGTCGCCGCCGCCTGGCACGCCCGGCTCGCCCCCGCCTCCCCCGGGCTGCTCGACACCGTGCTGCGGCTGCCGCTCATGGACTGCACCCGCGCCCGCACCGACCTCGAGTGGGTCCCTCGGTTCTCCCCCCGCGCCACCCTCGAGGAGTTCGTGACGGGCCTGCGCGACGGCGCGGGACTGCCGACGCCGCCACTGACGGCGGACAGCGTGGGCGGCCGACTGCACGAGGTTGCCACCGGCATGGGACGGCGCCCCTGACCGTCGGCTCCGACGGGACGCCGTCCTCTCGCACCGGCCGTCCCGATAATGTGGACGATCGAGAAAGGACGGTGCACCCGTGGGTTCCGCACAGATCGACGACACCGAGTGGCTGACCGCATCCCAGCAGCGGGCCTGGCGGAAACTGGTAGCACTGATCACCCGATTGCCGGCCGCGCTCGACACGCAGCTGCAGCGGGACTCGGCGCTCACCCATTTCGACTACTCGGTCCTCGCGGAGCTGTCCGAGGCACCCGGCCGGCAGCTGCGCCTGTCCGAGCTGGCGCAGCTGTCGAACGCGTCGCTCTCGCGGCTGTCCCACGTGGTGACCAAGCTGGAACATGCCGGATGGGTGCGCCGGCAGAGCGTGCCCGGCACGCGCGGCTCGTTCGCGGTGCTCACCGACGCCGGCATGACCAAGCTCGTCGAGGCGGCGCCCGGCCACGTCGCGACCGTCCAAGCCCTGGTGTTCCAGGGGCTGGACGACGAACAAGTCACCGCGCTCACCGAGCTCGGCACCGCACTGCTCGGGCAACTCGACCGGGGCATCGCCGCCGGGACCGGCAAGGCCTGACTCCGTCGACCGCCCGGTCCGGCGGAGCCTCCGCTCAGCGGAGCGCCTGGGCCCGCAGGTCACGGGCGAGGTGGTCGCGCTGCTCGACCACCAGGCGCCGCAAGGCCGCCGGGGCGTCGGCGTGCGCCTCGAGCCACCGGTCGCTCGGCTCGAGGGTGTTCCCGGCCGGGAACAGCCCGACGACGATCCGGCGCGCCATCTCGATACTGCGCTCGGACCACACCGTCCGGATCGCGGCGAAGTAGTCGTCGTCGAACGGGGCGATCAGTTCCCGGTGCGCTCCGGCCCGGAACCCGGCGATGGTGGCGTCGAGGTGCTCGTTCGACAGCGCCGTGTCGGTGAAGATCGCGGTCCACGCCTGATCTTTGACCGCGGGGAGGGGCCGCGCGGCCAGGGCGCGCAGCCGCGCGGTCCGCCCGGAACCGGTGTCGTCGCGGGCGAGTTCCCCGTCGAGATCGGCGGACTCCGCGTGCCCGGTGGCCGCCAGTGCGGTCCACAGCTGCCAGCGCAGGTCCGGATCCAACCGCAGTCCGTCCGGCGTCTTCCCGGTCCCGTCGAGGATCGCCCGCACCTCGGCGGCACGGGTGTCGTCGACTGCCGCGGCCACGGCGACCGCGCGGGCCCAGGCGAGTTGCTCGTCGGATCCCGGGGCGGTGGTGAACACGGCCGTCCAGGCCGCCTCCAGCCAGCGACGACGCTGCCCGGGCCGGCTCGCAGGCGGCAGGTAGTGCTCGATCGCGTAGGGCGCGTTCGTCAGCAGAGCGGTCAGCAGGGCCGGATTCGGTTCGGCCACTGCGAACCTGCGGACCGCGGCCAGATACCGTGCCGCGGTCAGTTCGCCGTCCCGGGTGGCGTTCCACAGTGCCGACCAGATCGATCCCCGCGCCAGCGGGTCGACGACACGGTCGAGCGAATGCTCCACCGTCTCGAGGGAGCGTGGGTCGAGACGGACCTTGGCGTAGGTCAGGTCGGCATCGTCGAGCAGGATCAGCGGTGCGGGCGCGGACTCGAACACGGTGCGCTCGGCCTCGAGATCGACCTCGACGCGCCGCCGGCAGACCAGGTCCCCGTGCTCGTCGAAGTCGTAGTGACCCACGGCCAGCCGGTGGGGCCGGGCCGGCCGCTGGACGATCGCGGACCACCCCTCCCCCGCGTCCTCGAGCGTCAGGGTCGACACGCCGCTGGTCTGCAGCCAGGCGCGCGCCCACTCCGACAGGTCTCGCCCCGACGTCGCCGACAACTCGGTGAGCAGATCCGCGAGGGTGGTGTTCCCGAAAGCGTGCCTGCGGAAGTAGCGCCGCGCGCCCTCGAAGAAGGCGTCCCGCCCCACGAAGGCGACGAGCTGCTTGAGGACGCTCGCCCCCTTCGCATACGTGATGCCGTCGAAGTTGAGTTTGGCGGCCTCGAGGTCGACGATGTCGGCGACGATCGGGTGGGTCGTGGGCAACTGGTCCTGCAGATAGGCCCATGCCTTGCGCCGGTTCGCGAAGGCGACCCACGCGTCGGTGAACTCGGTGGCCTCGGCGCTGACCAGCGCGCCCATGTAGTCCGCGAAGGACTCCTTGAGCCACAGGTCGTCCCACCACGTCATGGTGACGAGGTCGCCGAACCACATGTGCGCCATCTCGTGCAGGATCGTGTTCGCGCGGGCCTGGTACTGCGCGGCGGTGGCGGCGCCGCGGAACACGTACGCCTCGGTGAAGGTCACACACCCCGGGTTCTCCATCGCACCGAGGTTGTACTCCGGCACGAACACCTGGTCGTACTTGCCGAACGGGTAGGGGTAGCCGAAATGCTCGGCGTAGAAGTCCATCCCCTGCCGCGTCACGGCGAAGACCGCGTCGGCGTCGAGGTACTGCGCCAGTGAGGCGCGGCACGAGACGGCGAGGGGAACGGTGAGTTCGTCGCGGCTCCATGAGGATTCGGCGCGGTGGTACGGGCCCGCCACGACCGCGGTGATGTAGGTGGAGATCGGCAGTGTCGGCGCGAACTTCACCGTCTGTGCGTCACCGAGCGATTCACGTTCGGCGACATGTCGATTGGACAGCACCTGCCAGCCCGCCGGGGCGGACACGACGAAGGTGAACGGCGCCTTCATGTCCGGCTGTTCGAAGCAGGCGAACACTCGTCGCGCGTCCGCGGGTTCGTACTGCGTGTACAGGTAGGTCTGTCCGTCGGCGGGATCGACGTACCGATGCAGACCCTCGCCGGACCTGCTGTAGTCCGCGGTGGCGACGACGGTGACGACGTTGTGCGCGCGCAGACCGCTCAGCCCGATGCGCGCGCCGTCGTACCGGACGGGCACCGCCGCACCGTTGAGCACGACCGACTCCACCCGGGGGCCGAGGAAGTCGAGCCACGTCGCGTCCGCGGCGGCGGTGAACTCGACCGTCGTCGTGGTCGGGAAGCAGGGGTTCCCGGCGTCCGGGGCGCCACGCAGGTCGAGGTCGACGTGGTAGCTGCGGACCGACACGGCCCGGGAACGCTCGGCGGTTTCGGCACGGGTCAGGTTCGCGGACGGCATACGCCGATCCTGCCAGGACCCGCTGAGCGGGACCGTCGGCCGGCGGTACCCGCGGTGGGGCGGGCCGCTCGGGGAGCGGCGTGCCTCACCCGAGCGGGACCCCCCCGACGCCCCACTGCTCCCGCGGCACCTCGGTGATGGTCACCCACACCGATTTCGCGTCCTTGCCGGTCGCCTCCGCGTAGGCCCTGGTCACCGCCTCGATGGTGGCGCGCTTCTGCTCGACGGTGAGACCGGGGGTCTGGCTGATCTGGATGAGGGGCATGGGTGAGATTGTGCCGCACCGCCCACGGAGCCGGACGTCGAGGCGTAACGAAACAATCCGGTCGGTCGAATCCCCTTCGGCCGCTCCGCGGCCGGTGTGTCCTTTGGGCTGCCCCAGCCACCCAAAGGACACACCGGCGCCGGAGGCGCCTATTCGGCGGCGAGCAGGACGTCCGCGTCGAAGCACGTGTGGGTGCCGGTGTGGCACGCGGCCCCGACCTGGTCGACGACGAGCAACACCGTGTCGCCGTCGCAGTCGAGCCGTACCTCGTGCACGTGCTGGGTGTGGCCGGAGGTCTCGCCCTTGACCCAGTACTGTCCGCGCGAACGCGAGAAGTAGGTCGCGGTGCGGGTCTCGAGGGTCCGGGCGAGGGCCTCGTCGTCCATCCATGCCATCATCAGCACGTCGCCGGTGGCGCGTTCCTGCGCGACGGCGGCGAACAGCCCCGCCTCGTTGCGCTTGAGCCGCGCCGCAATCGCCGGATCCAGACTGCTCATCGGACCTCGATCCCTTCTGCGCGCATCGCCGCCTTCACCTGCGCGATGGTGAGCTCCCCGAAATGGAACACGCTGGCCGCGAGCACCGCGTCGGCGCCGGCGTGCACGGCCGGCGCGAAGTGCTCCACCGCTCCGGCGCCGCCGCTGGCGATCACCGGTACGTGGACCGCGGCGCGCACCGCCTGGATCATCGGCAGGTCGAAACCGGACTTGGTGCCGTCGGCGTCCATCGAGTTCAGCAGGATCTCCCCCACCCCGAGTTCCGCGCCGCGGCGGGCCCATTCGACGGCGTCGATGCCGGTACCCCGACGACCGCCGTGCGTGGTGACCTCCCATCCCGACGGGGTGTCGTCCTCGCCGTCGGGCACGGTGCGCGCGTCGACGGACAGCACGATGCACTGCGATCCGAACCGCTCGGACATCTCGCGCAGCACCTCGGGGCGGGCGATGGCCGCGGTGTTGATGCTGACCTTGTCCGCGCCGGCACGCAGCAGCCGATCCACGTCCTCGACGGTGCGCACCCCGCCCCCCACCGTCAACGGGATGAACACCTGCTCGGCCGTGCGGCTGACCACGTCGAGCATGGTGCCGCGGTCGCCGCTGGAGGCGGTGACGTCGAGGAAGGTCAACTCGTCCGCGCCCTGCAGGTCGTACGCGGCGGCGAGTTCGACGGGATCACCGGCGTCGCGCAGGTTCTCGAAGTTCACCCCCTTGACGACGCGGCCGGCGTCGACGTCCAGACACGGGATCACCCGCACTGCCAGGGTCATGTAATTCGGTCCTCCTCGGGGACGGGACCGGTGAGCGATCCCACGATGTCGAGTATCTCCTCGTGCACACCCGGCGCTCCGGCGACCACCGAACCGGAGCCGATGCGCCAGGGCTCGCCGGCGAAGTCGGTGGCGCGCCCACCGGCTGCCCGCACCAGAGCGACGCCGGCGGCGTTGTCCCACGGGTGGTGCCCGAAGACGACGGCCGCGCCGAGCACCCCGGCCGCCGTGTAGGCCAGGTCCACTCCGGTCGATCCGTGCATGCGCAGGCGCGAGACCCGGCGGCTCAGCTCGGTGATGACGTCGAGGCGGCGCCGGCCCGGGATGCGCCCGCGGCTGTCGATGTCGAAGCTGCCGACACCGACCATCACCTCCGCGAGCGTCGCGCGCTGCAGCGGCGGCTGGGGACGGCCGTTGCGCAGCAGCGGCCCACCGACGGCGGCCGCGAACCGGTCGCCGACGAACGGCAACCAGGTCAGCCCGAGAACCGGGTCGCCGTCCCGGACGAGCGCGAGCAGGATTCCCGCGGTGGGAAGCCCGGCCGAGTAGTTGACGGTGCCGTCGATCGGGTCGAGCAGCCACACCGTGCCCGAATCAGCTTCGGGGCCGCCGAACTCCTCGCCGTGCACGGAGATGCCGGTGCGCCGCTCGAGCTCGGAGGAGATGCTCCGTTCCAGCTCGAGGTCGAGATCGGTGGCGAAGTCGTTGGGGCCCTTGTCCACCGAGCGCGGCGCCCCGCGACCGGCTACGAACCGTTCCGACGCCACGTCGAGCACCTCGCCGGCGACGGCGAGCAGGCTGGACAGGTCGGCGGGCACGGTCATCGGATCAGCGCGAGACCGCGTCGAGTGCCTCGGTGAGCGTGAACCGGCCCGCGTACAGCGCCTTGCCGACGATGGCGCCCTCGACACCCCGGTCGACGAGACCGGCGATCGCCCGCAGGTCGTCGAGGGCGGACACGCCGCCGGAGGCGACGACGGGAGCGTCGGTGGCGGCGCAGACCTGGGCGAGCAGGTCGAGGTTGGGGCCGGTGAGCGTGCCGTCCTTGGTGACGTCGGTGACGACGTACCGGCTGCAACCGTCGCGGTCGAGCCGGGCGAGGACCTCCCACAGGTCGCCACCGTCGGAGACCCAGCCCCGGCCCCGCAGGCGCCACTGTCCGTCGATGAGCTTGACATCGAGCCCGACGGCGATGCGGTCGCCGTACTCGGCGATGGCGCGGGCGCACCAGTCGGGATCCTCGATGGCGGCGGTCCCGAGGTTGACGCGAGCGCACCCGGTGGCGAGCGCCGCTTCGAGGGATTCGTCGTCGCGGATACCGCCGGACAGTTCCACCTTCACGTCGAGCTCGCCGACGACGTCTGCGAGGAGCTCGCGGTTGGAGCCGCGCCCGAAGGCGGCGTCGAGATCGACGAGGTGCACCCATTCGGCGCCGGCGTTCTGCCACTCGAGGGCGGCATCGCGGGGAGAGCCGTAGCTGGTCTCGCTGCCCGCCTCTCCCTGGACGAGGCGAACTGCTTCACCGTTGGCGACATCGACTGCAGGCAAAAGGACCAGGCTCACTGCGCCCATGCTAGCGGGTCGCGGCGGCCGCCGAGCACCGGCCCCGACGGTCATTCGTCCCCGTCGCGGCGCGGCCCGGCGTCCCCGTCGCGGTGCGGCGCATCGTGACCGCCGCGGTGCGGCGCATCGTGACCGTCGCGACCGAAGGCGCGGCGCGTCGTCCGCGTCGAGACGACGCCCATCGCGGCGATCGCGCCGACCACACCGGCGAGGGCGACGATCAACGCGACGACGGGCCCCGGTTGCAGCACCACGATCACCGCGGTGGCGAGCAGGAGCACCCCGGTGGCGGCACCCAATGCCGTCAGAGCGAGCCGGCCGAGCGAGAAGTCCGGCCGGGCCGGGTCGTCGCCGCCCGCGCCACGGTTCACAAACTGCCGACCCAGTTGCGCAGCAGCTCGGCTCCGGCGTCACCGGACTTCTCGGGATGGAACTGCGTCGCCGAAAGCGGGCCGTTCTCGACCGCGGCGAGGAACCGCACGCCGTGCTCGGCCCAGGTCAGCGCGGGTGGAGCGATCAGCTCCGAAGGTGGCAGCTCCCACTTCTGCGCGGCATAGGAGTGCACGAAGTAGAACCGGGTGTCGCGGTCCATGCCCGCGAACAGCACGCTGGTGTCGGGGGCGTCGACGGTGTTCCAGCCCATGTGCGGCAGCACCGGCGCATCGAGACGTTCGACGGTGCCCGGCCATTCGCCGCAACCGTCGGTCTCGACGCCGAATTCCACACCCTTGTCGAAGAGGATCTGCATGCCGACGCAGATGCCGAGCACAGGGCGGCCGCCGGCGAGTCGCTGGCCGATGATCCGGTCCCCGCGCACCGCCTTCAGCCCCGCCATGCACGCCGCGAACGCACCGACACCGGGCACGACGAGGCCGTCGGCGGCGAGCGCGACCTGCGGGTCGGCGGTCACCTCCACCTGCACGCCGGTGCGCGCCACCGCGCGCGTCGCCGAATGCAGATTGCCGGAGCCGTAGTCGAGGACGGCGACCTTGGTTGCGCTCATGAGTTCGATTCTATGGGGCTGCGCCGCGCCGCTCCGACGGCCCGGCGATCCGGGCGCACAGTGGAAGGAGCGGCACGAGCAGCGCGACGGTGGCGAAGGCGGCGGGATAACCTGCGACGGTGGCGATCCCGCCGAGCAGCAGGGATCCGGCCCCGGTGCCCGCGTCGAAGCCGATGTTCCAGGCGGCGCTCGCGGCGCCGATGTGAGCGGGTCCGGCGCGACGGAACGCCAGCATCAGTGCATCGTTCTGGACGATCCCGAAACCGAGACCGAATGCCACGGCCGCACCGAGCAGCACCGCCGCGCCACCGCGCTCGTCCGCGGCGAGCGCGAACGGCACCATCGCCACGGCGACCAGACCGAGCCCGGCCGGCAGGAGCCGGCCCGCACCGATCCGGTCCGCGACCGCACCGGCGCCGTAGCGGCCGACGAGGGTGGACGCACTGATCAGCGCCAACGCGGCCGCCACGTACCCGGCGGCCGCGGGCACGGCGATCGCCAGCAGCGAGGTGAGGCCACCGTAGGCGACAGCACCGGCGGCGATCGCCACCGCCGGCAGGGCCAGTGCCCCGAGCGGGATGCGGCTGCCGGCCGCGCCGGGCCGGCGCGCGACCACTCGCGGCAGGCGCGCTATCGCGAGGAGCGCGACCGTGGGCACCGCTGCGCCGAGCACGAACACCGGTGCGGTGGTGGCCCGCTCGGCGACGGCCAGGCCCAGCGGCAGGCCGACCATCTGCGCCGCGGCGATGGCGATGCCCTGTGCCCCGGTGGCGCGACCGAGCAGCCGGGCGGGGGCGAGTTCGGCCACGAGCGCGGCGCTGGCCACGGTGATCATGCCGAAGCCGATTCCCCGCACCGCGGAGGTCGGCAGCACTACGGCCGGATGCAGCGACAGCAGGAGCAGCAGCGACGGAAGCCCGAGGAGCAGGCACCCGGCGGCGAGCACGGTGCGGTAGCCGCGGGCCCGCACCAGGCGCGGCACGGCCGGCTGGGTGAGCACCGTCGCGGCCATGAACACCGCCGTCACCGCACCGGCGAGGGTGCCGCTGCCGCCGGCGTCGGCGACGGCCTGCGGCACTACGGGCAGCAGCAGCGAGAACCCGGCGAACGCGCCCGCCGCCATCGCCCAGGCGGCGGGCAGGCCGGGCACCGCGAGCAGGCCCGGCCGGTCCGAGGAGCTCAGAGCAGCCTCAGCACGCCGGCGATCGCGGCGAGCAGGGTCAGCGCCAGCAGCACCCCGGCGAAGAGGGTGTTCCCGGCCCGCCACATCGACCAGGTGCCACCTGCAGCGAGGCCGGCCACCATGAACAGGCCGTACGTCAGGACGACGTCCACTACAGGGTGCCCTTGGTCGACGGCACGCCACTGACCCGGGGATCCGGTTCGACGGCCTGGCGCAACGCTCGCGCGACAGCCTTGAACTCGGCCTCGGTGATGTGGTGCTGGTCGCGGCCGTAGAGCACGCGGACGTGCAGGGCGATGCGGGCATGGAAGGCGAGGGATTCGAACACGTGCTTGTTGATCACGGTCGAGTACGGCACGCCGGGGTAACCGCCGATCACCGAGTGCACCATGTAGTCCGGTTCGCCGGTGTGCACGCAGTAGGGACGGCCGGAGACGTCGACCGCCGCGTGCGCGAGGGTCTCGTCCATCGGGATGAAGGCGTCGCCGAAGCGGCGGATGCCGCGCTTGTCCCCGAGCGCCTGGTTCAGGGCCTGGCCGAGGACGATGGCGGTGTCCTCGACGGTGTGGTGCGCCTCGATCTCGATGTCGCCCTGCGCGCGCACGGTCAGGTCGAAGCTGGCGTGCTGACCGAGTGCGGTGAGCATGTGGTCGTAGAACGGGACACCGGTGGCGATGTCGGTGCGGCCGGTGCCGTCGAGGTTCAGCTCGACGACGATGGACGACTCCTTGGTGGTGCGTTCGATCCGCGCGGTGCGCGGGGTGGGGGTGGTCTGCTCGCTCATCGCGCGTCCTCGATCTCGGTGGCGGCGAGCTTTTCGCTCACCCGTAGCAGTTCGTCGTTCTCGTGGGGTAGGCCCACGGTGGTGCGCAGGAACCCGGGGATCCCGACGTCCCGGATCAGCACTCCCTCGTCGAGGTAGTGCTGCCAGGTGGCGGCGGCGTGGGCGAAGCGGCCGAACAGGACGAAATTCGCGTCCGAGGGCACCACGTGGTAGCCGAATCGGGTCAGCTCGGTCACGATGCGGTCGCGTTCGGCGCACAGCCGCGCGACCGAGCCGAGGGTCTCGTCGGCGTGCCGCAGCGCGGCCCGGGCGGCGGCCTGGGTGAGCACCGACAGGTGGTAGGGCAACCGCACGAGCAGCAGGGCTTCGACGACGGCGGGCGCCGCGGCGAGGTATCCGAGCCGGCCGCCGGCGAACGCGAACGCCTTGCTCATGGTGCGCGAGACGATCACCTTGGCCGGGTACTCGTCGATCAGTGCGAGCGCGCTGGGGGCGGCGGAGAACTCGGCGTAGGCCTCGTCGACGATCACGATGCCGGGCGCGGCCGCGCAGATCGCCCGCAGCTCGTCCAGCGGGATGCTGTGCCCGGTCGGGTTGTTGGGGCTGGTGACGAAGACCACGTCGGGGCGCTGCACGCGGATGGCGGCGACCGACGAGTCGACGTCGAGGGTGAAGTCCTCGCCCCGGTACGTGGGCAGCCACTCGGTCTGGGTGCCGTCGGCGATGATCGGGTGCATCGAGTAGGACGGCACGAACCCCATCGCGGAGCGTCCCGGCCCGCCGAAGGCCTGCAGGATCTGCTGCAGGATCTCGTTGGAGCCGTTGGCGGCCCAGACGTTCTCGACGCTCACGGCGACACCGGTCTGCCGCGTGAGGTAGTCGGCCAGGTCGGTGCGCAGCGCGACGGCGTCACGGTCGGGGTAGCGGTGCAGCTGCGCGGCAGCCGCGCGCACCGACTCGGCGACGTCGTCGATCAGTGCCTGCGTCGGGGGGTGCGGGTTCTCGTTGGTGTTCAGCTGCACCGGCACCGTCAGCTGCGGCGCACCGTAGGCGGACTTGCCGCGCAGGTTCTCCCGCAGCGGCAGGTCGTCGACGGTGATCCCGGCTCCCGGCGCGCTCACTGCAGGTCCTCGAAGCGCAGCCGGACCGCCTCGCCGTGGGCGGGCAGGTCCTCCGCGGTGGCGAGAGTGATCACGTGTCCCGCGACGTCCTCGAGCGCCTCCCGGGTGTACTCGACGACGTGGATGCCCCGCAGGAACGTCTGCACGCTCAGACCGGACTGGTGCCGGGCGCAGCCGGCGGTGGGCAGCACGTGGTTCGAGCCTGCGCAGTAGTCGCCGAGGCTGACCGGCGCCCAGGGGCCGACGAAGATCGCGCCCGCGGCCCGCACCCGCGCCGCGACCGCGGACGCGTTCTCGGTCTGGATCTCGAGGTGCTCGGCGGCGTAGGCGTTCACGACCTGCAGGCCCTGGTCGAGGTCGTCGACGAGGACGATCCCGGACTGGCTGCCCGACAACGCGGTCCGTACTCGTTCGCGGTGCTTGGTGCGCTCGAGCTGGGTGTCGACGGCGGCGTCGACGGCATCGGCGAGCTCGGCGCTGGTTGTGACGAGCACCGAGGCCGCCATGACGTCGTGCTCGGCCTGGCTGATCATGTCGGCGGCGACGTGCACCGGATCGGCAGTGTGGTCGGCCAGGATGGCGATCTCGGTGGGGCCGGCTTCGGCGTCGATGCCGACGACGGCGCGGCACAGGCGCTTGGCGGCGGTGACGTAGATGTTGCCCGGGCCGGTGATCATGTCGACCGGGGCCAGTTCGGCGTCCCCGTCCTGGGTCGCGTCGGTTCCGCCGTAGCTGAGCAGCGCCACGGCCTGGGCCCCGCCGACGGCCCACACCTCGTCGACGCCGAGGAGGGCGGCAGCGGCGAGGATGGTCGGGTGCGGCAGGCCCCCGAAGTTCGCCTGCGGCGGGGAGGCGACGACGAGCGACTGGACACCGGCCGCCTGGGCGGGCACGACGTTCATCACGACCGACGAGGGGTAGACGGCGTTGCCTCCCGGCACGTACAGCCCCACCCGCTCGACCGGCACCCAGCGTTCGGTGACGGTGCCGCCGGGCACGACCTCGGTGACGGTGTCGGTGCGACGCTGGTCCTGGTGCACCGTGCGGGTCCGTTCGATCGCCACGACCAGCGCCGAACGCACGGCGGGATCGAGTTCGTCGAGCGCCCGGTCGAGTTCGGCCTTCGGCACCCGCACGCGGTCGGGGCGCACCCCGTCGAACTTCTCGCTGTAATCGAGGGCCGCGACGGCGCCTCGGTCGCGCACGTCCTCGACCACGGGCCGCACCTGATGCAGCACCGCGTCCACATCCACTCCGCCGCGGGGCAGCGCGCCCCTCAGCTCCGCAGTGGTGGGGGTTCGACCGCGCAGGTCGGTGCGGGCAAGCATGAGGTGTCCTCTCTCGCGAACGGGGGTCCGTTCCATTATCCGTGATGGCGGCGATCACCCTCGACGGCAGTCCCCGAACGCGCCGTCGGCGCACCCCCGAGGCGAAGGCGGCCGGGACCTATGCTGACCCCATGGAGGACGATGCGTCGCATCCCCCGACGTTGGGGGAGCTGATCCGGCGGCAGCGCGAGCTCGCCGAGTTGCCCATGCGGCAGCTCGCCGCGATGGTGGGGATCTCGAACCCGTACCTGTCGCAGATCGAACGGAACCTGCGCGCACCGAGCGAGCGCGTGCTGCAGGCGATCGCCGAGCAGCTGCATCTGTCGGCCGATGCGTTGACGGCCGAGGTGGGACGGCCGGATCCGGGCGAGTCGGCGGTGGTGCGCGCGATCCGGGAGGATCCGGATCTGACGAATGCGCAGCGGCGGTCGCTGGTGGAGATGTACGAGGCGTTCCGGGAGGTGACGGTGGGCAAGCGTCGCCGTGGCGCGCGCCTCGACGAGGACACCGAGTGAGCAAGTTCACACCACGACGGTCAATGTGAGCCTTCCTCATGTTTCGGCTGGTGAGGGGGTCGCCCGGGATCACGCCCGGGACGTGCAACTCGCATGTACCTCGCGGTAAGGTGCGCGGCTCGGCACGCGGTGTCACCCTCGGGGCACACCCCTTCTTCCCCATCTGGAGATGTCCCTTGCTCGACCACGTGCACAAGAAGTTGAAGTCGACCCTGGACCCGATCGGCTGGGGTCCCGCAGTGACGTCGGTGGCCGGACGCGCGGTCCGCAACCCCCAGGCCGTCACCGCCGCGACGGCGGAGTACGCAGGCAGGCTGGCGAAGATCCCCGCCGCAGCCACCCGCGTGTTCAACGCGAGCGATCCCGACGCACCGATGCCGGTCGACCCGCGGGACCGCCGCTTCTCGGACACCGCATGGCAGGAGAACCCCGCGTACTTCTCGCTCCTGCAGAGCTACCTGGCCACGCGGGCCTACGTCGAGGAACTCACCGAGGCCGGCGCGGGCGATCCGCTGCAGGACGGCAAGGCACGTCAGTTCGCGAACCTGATGTTCGACGCGTTGGCACCGTCGAACTTCCTGTGGAATCCCGGTGTCGTCACCCGCGCCTTCGAGACCGGCGGGGCGAGCCTGCTGCGCGGCGCCCGCTACGCCGTGCACGACGTGCTCAACCGGGGTGGCCTGCCGCTGAAGGTGGACTCGGACGCGTTCGCGGTCGGCGAGAACCTCGCGGCCACTCCCGGCAAGGTGGTCTTCCGCAACAACCTGATCGAGCTGATCCAGTACACGCCGCAGACCGAGCAGGTGCACGCGGTGCCGATCCTGGCCGCGCCGCCGTGGATCAACAAGTACTACATCCTCGATCTCGCCCCCGGCCGGAGCCTCGCCGAGTGGGCGGTCCAGCACGGCCGCACCGTGTTCATGATCTCGTACCGCAACCCGGACGAGTCGATGCGCAACATCACGATGGACGACTACTACGTCGACGGCATCGCCGCGGCGCTGGACGTGGTCGAGGAGATCACCGGGTCCCCGAAGATCGAGGTGCTGTCCATCTGCCTCGGCGGGGCGATGGCCGCGATGGCCGCGGCGCGCGCCTTCGCCGTCGGGGACAAGCGCGTGAGCGCCTTCACGATGCTCAACACCCTGCTCGACTACAGCCAGGTCGGGGAACTGGGCCTGCTCACCGACCCGGCGACGCTGGACCTCGTCGAGTTCCGGATGCGGCAGCAGGGCTTCCTGGCCGGCAAGGAGATGGCCGGCAGTTTCGACATGATCCGCGCGAAGGACCTCGTCTTCAACTACTGGGTCTCGCGGTGGATGAAGGGCGAGAAGCCGGCGGCCTTCGACATCCTCGCGTGGAACGAGGACAGCACGAGCATGCCCGCGGAGATGCACTCGCACTACCTCCGGTCGCTCTACGGCCGCAACGAGCTCGCCGAGGGCCTCTACGTGCTCGACGGACAGCCCCTCAATCTGCACGACATCACGTGTGACACCTATGTCGTCGGCGCGATCAACGATCACATCGTGCCCTGGACGTCGTCGTACCAGGCGGTGAACCTGCTCGGCGGCGACGTGCGCTACGTGCTCACCAACGGCGGGCACGTCGCCGGTGCGGTCAACCCCCCGGGCAAGCGGGTGTGGTTCAAGGCCGTCGGCTCACCGGACACCGAGGCCGGCACCCCCCTGCCTGCGGATCCGCAGGTCTGGGACGAGGCCGCCACCCGCTACGAGCACTCGTGGTGGGAGGACTGGACGGCCTGGTCGAACAAGCGCGCGGGCGACCTGGTGGCGCCGCCGGCGATGGGCAGTGCGGCCCATCCCCCGCTCGAGGACGCTCCGGGCACGTACGTCTTCAGCTGAGGACTTGTCCGTTAGCACTCATTTTGCTAACCTGCTAACAGCGTCCTCCGGGCGCTGCCGCACACTCGAACGGAAGGAACGCCATGACCACCGCCAAGACCCCGGTCGACGCCGCCGTCGCTAAGACCACCGCCGACACCGCCAAGGCCAACGAGGCTGCTGCCAAGGCCACCGCGGACGCCACCGCCGCCGCTCAGAAGATCGCCGAGTCGGCCACCGCCGCCGCCAACCAGGCCACCGCCGAGTTCACCAAGGCCCTCGACGACAGCGCCGCCCGCCTGAGCGAGTTCAACGACAAGGTCGTCGACGCCGCCAAGCAGAGCGGCAACCTGACCGTCGACACCTACGAGCGCACCGTGACGAGCCTGCTCGACCTGCAGGAGAAGCTCGCCTCCGCGAGCCCCATCGGCTGGGTCGAGGACCTCACCAAGGCGCAGGTCTCCTTCGCCCGTGAGCTGACCGCCACGGTCACCACCACCGCACGCGATCTCCTCAAGTGATCGATTGTGCGTCTTTTCCGTCGCGATCACGACGGAGGAGCCGTACCACGACGCCGGGCGCCGGTTCAATGAACCCCATGGACGCCCTGCAGACCGCCGCGATCGCCGCCGCCCCGTTCCGTCTCGGGGCGGCGGCGATCGCCGGTTGGAGCACCTACCTGGCCACCCTGGCCCGGCGCGGCGCGCATCCACTCGACGTCGCGACCGACATCGCCGACTGGTGGCGGGCGCTCACCGACCGCGAACCGCCGCACTGGGCGCATCCGTGGCCCGTCGCCCACACCTGGCCGCTCGCCCGGCTGCGTGACTGCAGCGACCCCGACGCCCGCGACCCGGAGGCCGTGCCGACCCTGCTGCTACCGCCGCAGTCCGGGTCGCACTCGTGCATCGTCGATCTCTCCCCTGACCGCAGTCAGGTCTCCGCGCTGCGCGCCGGCGGGCTGACACGGCTGTACTGCCTGGACTGGGCACCCGCCGGCCCGGCCACCGACAGCGCCGCCCTCGACGACCATCTCGCCGTCCTGGCCGAGGCTGTCGACCTGCTCGGCGGACGGGTCAACCTCATCGGCGGCAGCCAGGGCGGCTGGCTCGCGGCGATGCACACCGCACTGCACCCGCAGACCGTGCACAGCCTCACCGTCGCGGGGGCGCCGATCGACTTCCACGCCGACCGTCCCGCTGCCGTCGCCTTCGACCACCTGCCCCGCGCGGTTTCCGCGTCCGTGCTGAACCTGTGGTACGACACCGGCCGGCTGTTCGGGGTGCTGCCCACCGACCCGGTGAGCGAGGTCGAACGCAGCCTCGAACTGCTGGGTCTGCTCGACGACCCCGAGACCCTCGCACAGGCGATCGAGGAACGCCGGTGGTTCCTCTGGCGCCAGGAGATCCCTGCGGCGTTCCGGACGTGGATCCTCGAGCACCTGTTCATCGGCAACGACCTCGTCGCCGGTGCCGTCACCACCGCTGCCGGCCCGGTGGACCTGACCGCCGTCGAGTGCCCTGTGCGCATCGTCCTCGGTCGACACGACCTCGTGGTGCCGCCGGGACAGGTCCTCGCCCTCGCCGACCATGTGAGCACCCCCGCGGGTGACATCACGGTGCACGACGTCGATGCCGGCCACCTCGGGCTGTTCGTCGGCCGGCGCGCCCTCGCCGACCTGTGGCCACGGCTCGCTGCCGAGATCGCCGCGCACTCCCGATGAGGCTCTCCGCCATCACAGTCCGGGCGAGCGCGGCGGCATCGAGGGCTGCGGTGGCGACAGCACTGACCGTCGTCGTCGCAGCCTCCGCCGCGGTGGGGTCGGCGGCGCCCGCCTCCGCCGCGGCAGACGGGTTCCTGTGGGGCGTGTCGAGTTCCGGATTCCAGTCCGAAGGCTCACCGCCGGACAGCAACTGGACCCGGTACGCGGCGGCGGGCCGCACCCGCGAACCTGTCGGCACCTCGGTGGATTTTCGGCACCGCTACCGCGAGGACATCGCCGCGGCCGCGGACCTCGGGGTGGACGTGTTCCGGTTCTCGGTCGAATGGTCCCGCATCCAACCCACCCCGGCCGGCTGGGACGAGACCGAACTGCGCTACTACGACGACGTGGTCGCGGCAGTGCGCGGGCACGGCATGATCCCGATGATCACCCTGGACCACTGGGTGTATCCCGGGTGGATCGCCGACCGCGGCGGCTGGCGCGATCCCGCCACCATCGAGGCGTGGCTTGCCAACGCCGAGCGGGTCGTCGCCCGGTACGCCGGGCAGGGGGTGCTGTGGGTGACGATCAACGAACCGGCGATCTACGTCCAGAAGGAGCTCGCCTTCGGCGGGATCGACGCCGGCGACATCCCACGCATGTTCGACGCCCTGGTCGTCGCGCACCGCGCCATCTACCGCCGGATCCACACACTAGATCCGGGTGCGCGCGTGACGTCGAACACCGCGTACATCCCCGGCGTGCAGACCGGACTCGACACCCTGTTCGTCGACCGGGTCCGCGACACCCTCGACTTCCTCGGCCTGGACTACTACTACGGCGCCACCCCGGAAAATCCGAGCGCGCTCCACGCGCTCACCGACGACTTCGCCTCGATCGTTCCGCACCCCGAGGGGATGTACGAGGCGCTGATGCACTACACCCACCGCTACCCCGGGCTGCCGCTCTACGTGGTGGAGAACGGAATGCCCACCGCCGACGGGGCGCCCCGCGCCGACGGCTGGACCCGGGCCCGACACCTGCACGAGCACGTCGACCGGGTGCGCCGAGCCGCGGCCGACGGCGCCCCCGTCTTCGGATACAACTACTGGTCGCTCACCGACAACTACGAGTGGGGAAGCTACACACCACGTTTCGGCCTCTACACCGTGGACGTGCGCACGGATCCGACTCTGACGCGCCGTCCGACCGACGGAGTCGCCGCCTACCGGGCCGTCACCGGCGAACCGTGGCCGGTGCCGGTGCCGAGATGACCGGTCCGGCCCGATCGTAGAATCGCACGATGACCTGGCAGACGTGGGTGGCCCTGCTCGGCGCCTCCTGGGTGATCAGCCTCTCCCCCGGCGCCGGCGCGATCGCATCGATGTCGTCGGGACTCGCCCACGGGCTGCGGCGCGGCTGGTGGAACATCGTCGGGCTGCAACTCGGCCTGCTGCTGCAGATCGCGGTGGTCGCCGCCGGCGTCGGCGCGATCCTCGCCGGATCCGCTGCCGCCTTCACGGTGATCAAGTGGTTCGGCGTCGCCTACCTCGTCTATCTGGGGGTGCGCCAGTGGCGCACGCGGCCCACCGAGGTCGCACCCGATGCGGCGCCAGGCCTCGGCTCGGCGCCGGTCCTGGTGGCACGCGGCTTCCTGATCAACGCGAGCAACCCGAAGGCTGTGGTGTTCATGCTGGCCGTGCTGCCGCAGTTCCTCGATCCCGGGGCTCCGCTGCTGCAGCAGTACCTGATCATCGCGGCGACCATGGTGACCGTCGACATGATCGTCATGACCGGATACACGGGTCTGGCGGCACGGGTGCTGACGCTGCTGCGCTCGCCACACCAGCAGCGGCTCACCGGCCGGGTGTTCGCCGGGCTGTTCTTCACCGCCGCCGCGTTCCTCGCCACCGTGCGCCGCACGGCCGCCGCAGCCTAGCGTCAGTGCTGGCGCGGCGGCACTCCGAGCCGCTCGCACGCGGCGCGGTACAGGGCGACGACCGCGGTGCGGATCCCCGCCCGGTTGGCGACGGGTTCGAGCCACGGCACCCGCACCGTCGTCTCGGCGCCACCCACCTCGGCGACCCACTCGCCGAACTGGGTGTGCACGCCGGTCATGCGCGCGACGTCGGCTGTGGGTTCGGCGAAAGCACGGACCACCAGCAGGTTGTCGTCGGCGTGGTCGTCGTTCATGTGCCGGGTCACGGCCGCGACGACGGCGGGGTCGAAGGAAGTCACGCCGGCGAGCCTAGCCCGACCGATCGTCACCGGCGGCCGGCACCCCGAAGGTGCGTTCGAGGGCGGCGAGTTCGTCGTCGAGGGACCCGAGGAGGCGATCGAGCCGCGGGACGCTGCGGCTGCACGAGGTCAGACCGAAGGCGATCCGGTCGGCAGTGCTGGTGCAGGTGATGTTCAGGGCTTGCCCGTCGACCGGCACCGACAGCGGGTACAGGGCGTCGACGCGGGCACCGTTCCAGTACAGCGGCCCGGCCGGGCCGGGCACGTTGGAGACGATCACATTGAACGGCGGCCGCACCACGGCCCGGTTGCCGGTGAGCACCCCGACCGCGAGTGGAGCCATGCCCAGGGCGCTCACGGTCAGCAGCGCCGTCTGGGAGCGGCCCCGCAGGGACTGCTTGCCGTCGACCATCGCGTCCCTGACGGCGAGCAGGCGAGCCGCCGAGTCGTCGAGGTGGGTCGCCAACGGGCACATCAGGACGCCGACGTCGTTGCCGCCCTCGGTGGTCTTCTCGCGCCGCAGCGAGACCGGCACCATCGCGACGAGCGGCTCGTCGGGCAGGGCCTCGTGTTCGAGCAGATACGCGCGCAGTGCTCCCGCCGACATCGCGAGAACGACATCGTTGACGGTGGCGCCGGCCGCCTCGGCGACGCGCCGCAGCCGCGCCAGCGACCAGTCGTGTGCGGCGAAGCGACGGCCCCCGGCGATGGAGACGTTGAACATCGTGCGCGGCGCCGCGAGCGACACCGCGCCACCGCGGCCGCGCAGAGCCCGGTCCACGGTCCCCACCACGGCGGGCACCATCCCGACGGCCTCGTCGATCACGCCACGCACGGCGCGCACCGTCATGCTCGGCAGGTCGAGCGCGGTCCCGACCGCGGAGTGCACCGGATCGGGGGACGGAAAGTGCGCCCAGGGCGCCGGCATGTCGGTGCGGTCCGGGTCGGCGCTCAGGGCCCGATGCAGCAACCGCATGGCACCGACCCCGTCGGCGAGGGCGTGGTGGATCTTCGTGTAGATCGCGTACCGTCCGTCCTCGAGGCCCTCGATCAGGTGCATTTCCCACAGCGGCCGGCTGCGGTCGAGCAGGGTGCTGTGCAGCCGGGACACCAGCGCGCGCAGTTCGGTGTTCCCGCCGGGCTGCGGCAGGGCGTCGCGCCGGACGTGATACTCGAGATCGAAGTGCGGGTCGTCCTCCCACGCCCACATCCCGAAGGTGGTGAGCGAGCGGACGGCACGTCGGCGCCACAGGGACGCCACGTCGTCACTGGCAAGGGCGGCGTCGAACAGGGTGCGCAGGGTGCGGGCGTCGCCGTCCGGGGGCGGCTGCAGCAGGATCAGTCCCCCGACATGCATGGGATGTTCACGCGACTCACCGAGCAGGAACATCGAATCGGTCGGTGCCATCGGCAGACGCATGCGAACTCTCTCCGCTCCCCCGCCGGGGAACTCGTTCGTGGTGGGCCCCCTGTGACCCGCCGGACGCGCGCCGCCGCCGTGAGTTGCCTCACGGCGGCGGATACGTAGCCAGTTGTACGCGATCGGCGCGGCCGGCGCCACGCGCGGCCCGGCGTGGCGTCACATGTCGAGACCGAGGTCGAGGACGCTCACCGAGTGGGTCAACGCGCCGACGGCGAGGTAGTCGACGCCGGTGCGGGCGTAGTCCGCGGCCACGTCGAGGGTCAGGCCCCCGGAGGACTCGAGTCGGGTCCGGGGCGCGTGGGTGTTGCGCCGCTGCACCGCGATCTGCGTCTGCCACAACGGGAAGTTGTCGAGCAGGATCAGCTCGACGTTCTCGGCGAGCACCTCGTCGAACTGCTCGAGGCTGTCGACCTCCACCTCGCACTCGAGGTCGGGGGCCTGGGCCCGCACGGCCCGCAGCGCCGCGACGACCGAACCGGCGGCGACGACGTGGTTGTCCTTGATCAGTGCGGCATCGCCGAGACCCATCCGATGGTTGACCCCACCACCGACCCGCACCGCATACTTCTGCAGCGCACGCAGACCGGGCAGGGTCTTGCGGCTGTCGCGGATCTTCGCGTCGGTGCCGGCGACGGCGTCCACCCACCGGGCGGTGGCGGTGGCGATGCCGGACAGGTGACACATCAGGTTCAGCATGGTGCGCTCGGCGGTGAGCAGGCCCCGGGTGGGTGCCTGCACCGTCAGGACCGTCTCCCCCGCCTCGGCGCGATGCCCGTCGACGGCACGGTCGAGCACCTCGTAGTTGCCGGCGCCGAGGACCTCGTCGAGCACCAGCAGACCGATGTCGATCCCGGCCACGGTGCCGGGGCTGCGCGGCACCACCGAGGCCGTGGCCACGGCGTCGGCGGGCACCGTGGCGTCGGAGGTCACATCCGGGCCGTAGCGCAGGTCCTCGTCGAGGGCGACGCGCACCAGCGCGAGCGTCTCGTCCCGATCGAGTCCGGCGGGCAGCTCGGTACTGGCCATTCAGTGCGCTCCTGTGAGTTGTGGTGTGCGCAGCGTGAGCTCGCCGTCGCCGTCGAGCCGCGTTTCGAGGCTGCGACGCTGCGCGGGGTCGGTGTCGGGATGGTCCGAACGGGTGTGACAACCGCGGCTCTCGGTGCGGGTACCGGCCGCGAGGGTCAGGGCCCGCGCCGCGACGGTGAGCGCGGCGTCCTCGAGTGCCGGCGCGTCGGCGCACCGGCCGGTCGGGGCGGCAGCGAGGTTCGCCCCGGCGGCGGCGAGTCCGGCCGCGTCGCGGACGACGGAGGCGTGCCGGGTCATGATCTGCTGCAACGCCGTCCGAGGTGCGCGGGCCCGCGGAGGCAGGTCGGCGTGGGCGGTTTCGACGCGCAGCCCACCGCGCTCGTCAGCCGCTGCCAGTCCGGCGCGTTCGCCGACGACGAGGCCCTCGAGCAGGCTGTTGGAGGCGAGCCGGTTGCCGCCGTGCAGGCCGGTACGGGCGACCTCGCCCGCCGCGTACAGCCCGGGCACGCCGGTGCGGCCGTACACGTCGGTGACGACCCCACCGCACGAGTAGTGCGCGGCCGGGGCGACGGGGATCAGGTCCCGAGCCGGGTCCAGGCCCACCTCCGCCAGGGAGGCCGTGACGGTCGGGAAACGCCGCGCGAATCCCTCCAGGTGCCGCGCATCGAGCAGGACGTGGTCGTCGCCGAGTTCGGCGAGCCGGGTGGCGATGGCACGGGAGACGACGTCGCGCGGTGCGAGGTCGCCGAGAGGATGCACTCCGGCGGTGACCGAACGGCCGGTGCTGTCCACGAGGCGCGCGCCTTCGCCGCGCACAGCTTCGCTGACGAGGGGGCGGCGGCCGACCGATCCGGCCGCGAACAGCACGGTCGGGTGGAACTGCACGAACTCGAGGTCGGCGACGGCGGCGCCGGCGTCCAGCGCCAGCGCGATCCCGTCGGCGGTGGCCCCGGCCGGGTTGGTGCTGCACGCGTACAGCTGCCCGAGGCCGCCGGTGGCCAGCACCACGGCCGGGGTGTGGACCACACCGAGGCCCCGGTCGTCGAGAACGAGCAGGCCGGTGACACCACCGGCGTCGGTGAGGACGCGGGCGGCGGCGGCACCGAAGAGTACCGGCAGGCCGGCGGCGCCGAGGGCGCGCTGGATCTCGGCGCCGGTGGCGTCGCCGCCGGCGTGGATGATGCGCCGGGTGCTGTGCCCGCCCTCGCGGGTGCGGGCGATGCCGCCGTCGCGGCCGCGGTCGAACACGGCGCCGAGGTCGGTGAGCGCGGCGACGGCATCCTGTCCGCCGGAGACGACGGACCGCACGGCCGCCTCGTCGCACAGACCGGCACCGGCGGCGCACGTGTCGGCGACGTGGGCGTCCACGGAATCCGCCGGGCCCGGGGCGACGACGGCGATGCCGCCCTGCGCGTACTGGGTAGCGGTGTCGGTGGGGCCGCCCTTGCTGACGGTCAGCACCCGCAGTCCCCGCCGGGACGCGGCGCGGGCGGCGGTGAGGCCGGCCACGCCGCCCCCGACCACCACGAGGTCGGCGCGGACTTCCCAGCGGATCGTGTCCTGCCGCTCCGCCCGGGCCGCGCCGAGGCCGGCGGGCATGGTCACTCCCCGCCGCCGGGATTGCCGATGGCGATCATCCGCTGCACCGACTGCCGGGCCCGCTCGGCCACAGCCGCATCGACGTGGACCTCGTCCTTGCCCTCCTGCAGGCAGCGCAGCAGCGCGGCCGGGGTGATCATCTTCATGTAGGGGCAGGACGCGCGGTCGTTGACGGCCTGGAAGTCGACGCCGGGGGCGGCCTTGCGCAGCTGGTGCAGCATGCCCACCTCGGTGGCGACGAGAACCTGCCGGGCACCGGTGGCGCGGGCCGCGTCGAGCATGCCGCCGGTGGACAGGATCTTGACCTTGTCGTCGGCGACGAAGCCCTCGCCCGCGAGGTACAACGCGGAGGTCGCGCAGCCGCACTCGGGGTGGACGAACAGCTCGGCGTCGGGGTGCGCCTTGGACTTGGCGGCGAGCTCGTCGCCGTTGATCCCGGCGTGCACGTGGCACTCGCCCGCCCAGATGTGCATGTTCTGCCGGCCGGTCACGCGCTTGACGTGGGCGCCGAGGAACTGGTCGGGCAGGAACAGCACCTCGCGGTCGGGGTCGATGGAGGCGACGACGTCGACCGCATTCGAGGAGGTGCAGCAGATGTCGGTCAGACCCTTGACCTCGGCGGTGGTGTTGACGTACGACACGACGACCGCGTCGGGATGATCGGCCTTCCACTCGCGCACCTGCTCGGCGGTGATCGAGTCCGCGAGCGAGCAGCCGGCCCGCTCGTCGGGGATGAGGACCGTCTTGGTGGGACTGAGGATCTTCGCGGTCTCGGCCATGAAGTGCACGCCGCAGAAGACGATGGTGTCCTCCTCGGCCTCGGCGGCGATACGCGAGAGGGCCAGGGAGTCGCCGACGTGGTCGGCGACGTCCTGGATGGCGGGCAGCTGATAGTTGTGCGCCAGCAGCGTGGCGTTGCGCTCGCGCGCCAGTCGCCGGACCTCCGCGGCCCATTCCGGGGTCGCCTCGACACCGGTGTAACCGCCGGGTCCGTCCTGGATCGGGGTCTGCGCGCCCGCCCACGTCGTAGTGGTCATGGCCTGCTCCTTCGCCGTGCACCGGGCGGGCTGTGCCCGGATTTCCGTTTTCGGGGGTTTTCGACTTAGGATCGAAAACATGACACATGGTAGCACCCTTCACGAAGTGCTCATCGTCGTGTTCCAGGTCCGCCGCTTCCCGGACATCCACGGGGGCACGAAGACCGAGCTCGGAGTGCTGCTGTGGCAGCGCGCTCTCGACCCGCAGGCGGGTACCTGGTCGCTGCCCGGCGGCCGCCTCCACGACGACGAGGACCTCACCACCTCGGCGCGTCGCCAGCTGGCCGAGAAGGTCGACGTGCGCGAGGTCGCGCACCTCGAGCAGTTGTCGGTGTTCTCCGATCCGCACCGCGTGCCGGGACCGCGCACCATCGCCTCGACCTACCTCGGACTGGTGCCCATCTCCTCCGATCCCCGGCTGCCCGAGGACACCGCCTGGCATCCCGTCTCGGACCTGCCGGCGATGTCCTTCGACCACGGAATCATGGTCGAGAACGCGCGCACCCGACTGGCCGCCAAGCTCTCGTACACCAACATCGCGTTCGGGCTGGCCCCGGCCGAGTTCGCCATGTCCACGCTGCGCGAGATCTATTGTGCGGCACTCGGGTACCAGGTGGATGCCACGAACCTGCAGCGCGTACTCAAACGCCGCGACGTCCTGACCCCCACCGGCACCACCGCGCCGTCCGGCCGGGCCGGCGGCCGCCCTCCGGCGCTGTTCCGTTTCACCGAGTCGCGCCTGCGCGTCACCGACGAGTTCGCCGCCCTGCGCCCGCCGGGTTGACCGGTGCCGACGGCCCGGGCACACCCGGTGCCTGTTCGGCTCTCAGTGTCGGTCCGCGTCCGACTCGTTCACGAGGAGCACGGTGCCGACGTCCTCGCGCCCGGCGCCGACGACACGTCCGGGTCGTGGACGAGCGCGCAGGGCAAGCCCGCGTGGCACCTGGCCGCGGACCTGGTCGAGCAGTACGCGCCGCTGCTGTTCGAGCACACGCTCGCTGCTGCTCGCCTTGCGCCGCTGTTCACCTGGTCCGACCAGTGGGCCGGCGCGACCGGATCGGAACCGAACGAACCACCCCCCGACGAGCCCCTCGCAGCGTTGGCCGGGCTCCCGGCGCACGAGGCGGACGCAGCGCGGGCGTCGATCCCCGACGGCATCCGGCGTCGCACTTCTGCCGCCGCCGACCACGACTGACGGCGCGACCCCGGACCGGACCGATCACCACGACCCCTTGCCAACGTGCCCTGCCGAGCACACGGTCGGCACGCTCCGGCGCTCCCCTGATCTGTGAGACCCCGGACCTGGCGCCTCAGGTGAGGTCCGATTCGGCATCGAAGCGGGCGCGGGCGGCGTCGATCTCGGGTAGGTGCGTGTCGGCCCACGCGAGGAGGACGTCGACCGGCGGGCGGAGCGTCTTGCCGAGCGGGGTCATCCGGTATTCGACCGCGACCGGGCGGGAGCTGAGGAGCGCGCGCTCGACGATGCCGTTGCGTTCGAGACGCCGCAGGGTCGCGGTCAGCGACTTCTGCGTCACCGCGGGGATCGCGCGCCGCAGCTCGTTGAACCGGCTCGGGCGCTGGCACAGCTCGTTGCACACCGCCAACGACCACTTGTCGAGAATCTGATCGAGCAGCTCGCGATGCGGTGCGGTGACCGTGAGTGCACCGACGTCGTCGGAGGCGGTATCGCGCTTAACGCCTCTCCTTCCTGAAGGCAGGAGATTCCCGGCTCAGACCGCAACCGCACCACCACCCGGAGGGAGGTGATCCGTTTGACTCACGTCGTCGACACCGGTGTGGCCACGCTCCGCCACAGCCAGAATCACTCTGGCAGCGTTCCGGTCCCGACACGCGGTATGCCCGCACGCCCAGCACCGGAAAACCCGTTCCCCGAGTCCGAGGCGTTGCTTGGCTCTCGCGAAACACCTCGAACACGTCATGGTCGTGTACGCGGGCCGCACCAGCACCACCTTCCGGCCGGCCCGCCGGCCCCGCTCGAGCAACTCCCGTTTCACCGTCGCGATCGCGGCATCGGCGGCCGTGCGCGCCATCGTCGACCTCGACAGGAACCGGGGTCGGAAATCCTCCACCGCGACCAGATGATGCGCCTCGACCACGGCCCGGGCCCAGATCCGGCCGTCGTGCCGGTTCTGTCGGGCCGCCTTCTTCTGCACCTTCGCGGCCCGGGTACGGGCCCGCCGATAGCCCCTCGAGGGTGGGTGTCCCGTGCCTCGGCGGCGCCGCGCCATCGTCCGCTGCGCTCTCGCCAACTCCGCCGCACACCGTCTCCGGTGCCCGTGCTGCGGCAGATCGAAACGCTCCTCGGTGGCCGTCGCGGTGCGGGCCACGCCCCAGTCGATCCCGACCGCGCTGCCCGGGTCGGCCACCGGGATCGGCTCCACCTCGCGGGTCACCACGAACGAGGCATACCAGTGCCCCAGGCAATCGCGGATGATGCGCACACTCGACGGCTCCGCCGGCAACACCCGCGACCACACCACCGGCACACTCACACCTTTGGGCAGCACCAACCGGCCGTCCCGGAGCCGGAACCCGCGGCGGGTGTACTCGAGCGACGGCAGGGTCTTCCTCCGCGCCTTGAACCGCGGCCGGCCCCGGCCCGGGGCCGTGAACGACGCGTCCAACGCCTGCGCGTAGGTACGCAGCATCTGCTGCTGGGCGACCTGGGAGCCGTCCCGCAACCACGACGAGCGGGCCCGCGCCTCGGTCAACTGCTTGGCCAGCTTCCCGAACGTCGGCCGGCGACCGGCCTTGTGTTGGTGCACCGCCTCGTTCCACAGGAATCGGCAGCGATGCCACTCCTGCATCAGGGCATGTTCGGCGGTGGTGCCCGGCCGCAACCGGTAGTTGTAGCGCACCACCTCGACCCCCATGCCCGGCACGCTAACCGCCCCCACCGACAAGTGGGCCCGACACCACCACTCCCCCGAAAGGAGGACGGCGCTTCCTCTCCCTCGTGAACGAGGCAGTATCCGCGCCGCACATCAGATGACCATGCCACCCCGTACCACCACGTCCCCGTCGGCACGGGCACCCACCATGTCCACGTCGCCGGCCAGATCGCCCGGCTCGCGGACGGAACCCCCGTCTCACCCGGCGATCTGGCGGGACAGGTCGCCCAGGCCTTGCGGAACACAGCAACCGGACTGGCCGGTGCCGGGGCAGGGTTCGGCGACGTCCTGCGGCTGACCTTCTACGTCACGAACTGGGCGCCGGAGAAGATCACCGACTTCATGGCCGGCATCGAGCAGGTCGCCGAGGAGATCGGATTTCCCGTGCCGATGCCGCCGGCCTCCCTCCTCGGCGTGGACTACTTGTTCGAGCCGGATGTACTCGTCGAAGTCGAAGCGACCGCCGTCCTCGACTGAGTCCGCCTCAGCGACGTTCGGTCAGGCTCGAGTCGAGCATCCCGTGCCGTGAGCACCGGGCCCACCAGCCGTCGGGGGCGATCTGCACGATCATCCGTCGTCCGCACTGCTCGCAGAAACGGGGCGGTTCGAGACCGAGCCGGGCTGCGGCCGGGACCGGGGCGCCCTCGTCGACGGGCCGGCCGGTGAACGGATTGAACACGCCGGCCTCCTAGAAGGTCTCGCCGAGTGCCTTGATCGGCATCTTCAGCTCGCCGAGCAGGTCGAGGTCGGACTCGGCGGGCCGGCCGAGGGTGGTGAGGTAGTTGCCGACGATGACGGCATTGATGCCGCCGAGGATGCCCTGCTTGGCGCCGAGATCGCCGAGGGTGATCTCGCGGCCGCCGGCGAAGCGCAGGATGGTGCGCGGCAGCGCGAGCCGGAACGCGGCAACGGCCTTGAGCGCCTCCGCCGCCGGCAGGACCTCGAGATCCCCGAAGGGGGTACCCGGGCGCGGGTTGAGGAAGTTCAGCGGCACCTCGTCGGGCTCGAGGGCGGCGAGGTCGGCGGCGAATTCGGCACGCTGCTCGAGCGTCTCCCCCATGCCGAGGATTCCGCCGCAGCACACCTCCATGCCGGCCTCACGGACCATCCGCAGCGTCTCCCACCGCTCCTCCCAGGTGTGGGTGGTGACGACCTGGGGGAAGAAGGAGCGGGCGGTTTCGAGGTTGTGGTTGTAGCGGTGCACTCCCATCGCGGCGAGCTGGTCGACCTGCTCCCGGGTGAGCATGCCGAGCGAACAGGCCACCTGGATGTCGACCTCGTTGCGGATCGCTTCGACACCGGCGGCGACCTGGGCCATCAGGCGTGCGTCGGGCCCTCGGACGGCGGCGACGATGCAGAACTCGGTGGCACCGGTCTTGGCCGTCTGCTTGGCGGCCTCGACGAGGCTGGGGATGTCGAGCCATGCCGAGCGGACCGGGGAGGCGAACAGTCCCGACTGGGAGCAGAAGTGGCAGTCCTCGGGGCAGCCGCCGGTCTTGAGGCTGATGATGCCCTCGACCTCGACCTCGGGGCCGCACCAGGTCATCCGGACCTCGTGGGCCAGGCCGAGCAGCTCCTCGAGCCGGTCGTCGGGCAGCCGCAGCACCTCGAGCACCTGCTCGCGATCGAGTCCCTCGCCGCGCCCCAGCACCTGTTCGCGGGCGAGGGCGAGGATGTCGGCACGGGCGGGGGCCTGGGTCACGGGAGTCTCCTGGAGGATGCGGGTCACGGCAAACTTGAACACCGTTCACTTGAACGATGTTCAGGCTAGGGTGGCGGTGGTCTACTGTCAACGCGACGGATGCTCGGGAACCAGACGGGAGCGAACGGTGCAGTTGCGACGCGGCGACGTCCTCGACGGCGCGATGGCGATCCTCGACGAGTACGGTCTCGGCGATCTGACGATGCGCAAGCTCGCCACCTCGCTCGGCGTCCAACCCGGCGCCCTGTACTGGCACTTCCCGAACAAGCAGACCCTGCTCGGGGCGATGGCCGATCGCATCCTCGACGGCGTCGCGGCCCCGCCCACCGCACCCACCTGGGACGGCGCCCTCTCCGAACTCGCGCATCGGTTCCGCGCCGCACTGCTCGCGCACCGGGACGGCGCGGAACTCGTCGCCGCGACCTACGCATCGCGCCTGACCACCGCGCGGGTGCGCGAGGCGTTCGTCGCCGCGGGTCTACGCGCCCGGCTGTCCCGGGCACACGCCGAACTCGCCGGCTATGCGCTGCTGCACTACGTCCTCGGCCACACCGTCGACGAGCAGTCCCGCCTGCAACTCGCCGAACTCGGGGCACTGACCCGTAAGCCCGTCTCCCCCGACGTCTCCACCGAGACCGCGGCCGGTTCGGACGACGACCTGCACGACGGGGATCCGGCCGTGCGCTTCGATTTCGGCTTGACCCTGTTCGTCGACGGCATCCGCACCCGCTTGCACACGAGCGGCGCCACGTCGCCCGGACCGAATGTCACACCGGTGCAGTCCAACTGAACGAATGTGACATTCGGTCCGGGCCGCTCAGCGCCGGAACAGCTTGTTTCCGAGCCAGACGATCGGGTCGTAGCGACGGTCTACGACGCGTTCCTTCATCGGGATCAGCGCGTTGTCCGTGATGTGGATGTTCTCGGGGCACACCTCGGTGCAGCACTTGGTGATGTTGCACAGCCCCAGTCCGTGCTCTTCCTGGGCGGAGGTGCGCCGGTCGGCCACGTCGAGCGGATGCATCTCGAGTTCGGCGATCCGCATCAGGTACCGGGGCCCGGCGAACGCCTCCTTGTTCTCCTCGTGGTCGCGCACCACGTGGCAGACGTTCTGGCACAGGAAGCACTCGATGCACTTGCGGAACTCCTGCGACCGCTGCACGTCGATCTGCTGCATCCGGTACTCCCCGGGCGCCAGGTCGGGCGGGGGCGCGAACGCCGGGATCTCCCGGGCCTTGGCGTAGTTGAAGGACACGTCGGTGACCAGGTCCCGGATCACCGGGAAGGTGCGCAGCGGAGTCACGGTCACCACCTCGTCCTCCGCGAAGACCGACATCCGGGTCATGCACAGCAGCCGTGGACGGCCGTTGACCTCCGCCGAGCAGGACCCGCACTTGCCCGCCTTGCAGTTCCATCGCACCGCCAGGTCGGGGGCCTGGGTGGCCTGCAACCGGTGGACGATGTCGAGAACGACCTCCCCCTCGTTCACCTCGACGGCGTAGTCGCGCAGTTCGCCGCCCCCGTCGTCGCCGCGCCAGATCCTGAATGCCGCTCGGTAGCCCATGGCTACGGCCTCCGTCCCGGATGTTCCGCGAGTTCGTCGTCGGTGTAGTACTTGGCGAGTTCCTCGACATCGAAGAGTGCCAACAGGTCCGGACGCATGGGCACCTGACGCTCGGGCGCGACGGTGACATCCGGGATCGATCCGCCGCCGTCGCCCGTGCGGCACACCAGCAGCGTCCGGCGCCAGTTCGGGTCCATTGACGGGTGGTCGTCGCGGGTGTGCCCGCCCCGGCTCTCGGTGCGCAGCAACGCCGCCCGGGCCACGCACTCGCTCACCAGCAGCATGTTGCGCAAATCCAGGGCGAGGTGCCAGCCGGGATTGAACTGCCGGTGACCCTCCACGGCGACGTTGCGGATCCGTGCCCGCAACGCAGCGAGATCGTCGAGGGCGCGGGCGATCTCGTCGGCGCGCCGGATGATGCCCACCAGGTCCTGCATGCACTGCTGCAACCCGGTGTGCAGGGTGTACGGGTTCTCCGCCGTCGCGGGCTCGGCGGGATCGAAGGGGGCCAGCGCCGTGCGCGCCGCCGCGACGACGTCCGCCTCCGCGATGCGTGGACGGTGTCCGAGGCCCTGCACGTAGTCGGCGGCGCCGAGACCGGCGCGCCGGCCGAACACCAGCAGATCCGACAGGGAGTTGCCGCCGAGCCGGTTCGATCCGTGCATCCCGCCCGAGCACTCGCCGGCGGCGAACAGGCCGGGCACGGACGCGGCCCCGGTCTCGGGATCGACCTCGATCCCGCCCATCACGTAGTGGCAGGTGGGACCGACCTCCATCGCCTCGGCGGTGATGTCGACGTCGGCGAGTTCCTTGAACTGGTGGTGCATCGACGGCAGTCGCCGGACGATCTCCTCGGCGGGCATGCGCGAGGCGATGTCGAGGAACACCCCGCCGTGCGGGGTGCCACGACCGGCCTTGACCTCGGAGTTGATGGCGCGGGCCACCTCGTCGCGCGGCAACAGGTCCGGGGTGCGGCGATTGTTCTCCTGGTCGGTGTACCAGCGGTCGGCCTCTTCCTCCGTCTCGGCGTACTGGCCTTTGAACACCGGCGGAATGTAGGAGAACATGAACCGTTCGTCCTCGGAGTTCTTCAGCACCCCACCGTCACCGCGCACCCCCTCGGTGACGAGGATGCCCTTGACGCTCGGCGGCCACACCATCCCGGTGGGGTGGAACTGGACGAACTCCATGTTGATCAGGGCGGCCCCGGCCCGCAGCGCAAGCGCATGACCGTCGCCGGTGTACTCCCACGAATTCGACGTGACCTTCCAGGACTTGCCGATCCCGCCGGTGGCGAGGACGACGGCGGGGGCCTCGAACAGCACGAACCGGCCGGACTCGCGCCAGTACCCGAACGCACCGGCGATGCGGCCCTCGCCGTCCTTCAGCAGTTCGGTGACGGTGCACTCGGCGAACACCCGCACACGGGCGTCGTAGTCGCCGGTGGCGGCGTAGTCCTCCTGCTGGAGCGACACGATCTTCTGCTGCATCGTGCGGATCAGCTCGAGCCCGGTACGGTCGCCGACGTGTGCGAGCCGGGGGTAGGTGTGACCACCGAAGTTGCGCTGGCTGATCCGACCGTCAGGGGTGCGGTCGAACAACGCACCGTAGGTCTCGAGTTCCCACACCCGGTCGGGGGCCTCGCGCGCATGCAGCTCGGCCATGCGCCAGTTGTTGAGGAACTTCCCTCCGCGCATGGTGTCCTGGAAGTGCACCTGCCACGAGTCGTGCGGGTTGGCGTTGCCCATCGCGGCGGCGCAGCCGCCTTCCGCCATGACGGTGTGGGCCTTGCCGAACAGCGACTTGCACACGACCGCGACCCGCAGTCCGCGCTGACGCGCCTCGATGACGGCACGCAACCCCGCCCCGCCCGCGCCGATCACCACTACGTCGTAGCTGTGCCGTTCGACGTCCGCCATCCAGTCCTCCTCTGCTGCCGAACCGCCCGCGGCAGGCGCCCGGGCCGGCGTCGTAGCTCAGCCGACGAACCGCAGGTCCGAAATGGTGCCGCTCGCCACGAGCATGATGTAGAAATCCGTGATCATCAGGGTGCCCAGCGTGGTCCACGCCAGCTGCATGTGCCGGGTGTTGAGTCTGGAGACGAACGTCCAGACCCGGTAGCGCAGCGGGTGTTTCGAGAAATGCTTGAGCCGGCCGCCGGTGACGTGCCGACACGAGTGGCACGAGACGGTGTATGCCCACAGCAGCACGACGTTCACCACCAGGATGACGTTGCCGAGCCCGAACCCGAAGCCGCCCCCGGCGCCGTGGAACGCGAGGATCGCGTCGTAGGTGTTGATCGCCGAGATGACGAGCGCGGCATAGAAGAAGTAGCGGTGCGAGTTCTGGATCAGCAGCGGCAACCGCGTCTCCCCCGTGTACCGGGCATGCGGCTCGGCGACGGCGCAGGCCGGCGGCGCCAGCCAGATCGAGCGGTAGTAGGCCTTGCGGTAGTAGTAGCACGTCAGCCGGAACCCGAGCAGGAACGGCAGCGACAGGAACGCCAGCGGGATCCACATGGGCAGCTCACCCACCCATGTGCCGAAGTGCCGGGCGCCGGGCACGCACGACGCGCTGACGCAGGGTGAGTAGAACGGCGTGAGGTAGTGGTACTCCTCGACCCAGTACGCGGTGCGGACGAACGACCGGATCGTCGCGTACACGACGAAGACGGCCAGTCCCAGCGTGGTGAGCAGCGGCGGTTGCCACCACCGGTCGGTACGTAGCGTGCGCGCCGCGATCCGAGCCCGCGTCGCGGAGCGCACGCCGGTGCCTGCCGCCGGCACGCTCACCGCGAGCCGTGCAGGCCGCCGAGCCCCTCGTCGTCGCAGTCGACGCCGCGGAAGATCTCGTCGTACGGGGTGTCGGGGATCGGGATCCGCTCGCCGACCGGCCGGGACGCCTCACGCGGTGGGGAGGCCGCCAGGTCCTGCGCGTCGATGTCGAGCCGGTCCACGTCGTTGACCAGACGACGCACGGCGGCGGCGTCGCCGTACCTCGACCGGAGCGAGGTCAGACAGTGCCGCAGGTGACCGATGGTGCGGTGCAGTTCCTGCATTTCGGTGGTGGACATTCGTACCTCCGAGAGGTCGTCGGCACGTCGACACCTGCCGACTCGATGTGACAGCTATCACAGTACGACATTCGTGCGGCCTCGCATGCGAATCCGGCCATCGACGCGCACGCGTCGTGACCGCACGGGGCGCCGAGCCGGATCCGGACAGAACGTGCCAGAAAATGTGAAATATCCGTTACAGGTTTCGAAAACCCGCGCTCCGGGAAGACTTGGATGCCACTGTGAAAGCAGCACGCGCTGAAGAGAGTTAGGACAGAGAAACGTCATGCAGACCACCTTGTTCGCCTCCGCCGCCTCCCGCCGTGCAACGGCCACTGCCGGCTCGGCCATGAGCACCGAGGAGATCAAGCGCCACATCGAGGCGATGTTCGCCGAACCGCGCACCGACGAGCAGTCGGCCGGAACCGGACGCGCATGAGGTCGACGACGTCGATACGGAAAGCAGGGGATCAGATGACTTCAGGATCGATCGAGGGGGGATCGGCCGGCGAACTGCTGATCGTCGGCGACTGCTCCCGGGTGCTCGACGGCGCCCGCGGGGCCGAGCTGCGGAGCTGGGCACGGGAGCACGGATTCGGACTCACCGATGCCTTCGCCGGAGGCCGAGTGGTGTGCGCGATCGTCGCCGAGGAAGTGCTCGACGGCGCGTGCTCCGCTGCCGAGGCGATGACGATGCAGGCCGTGCGCGCCGCAGGCGTTCCGTGCGTCTGCGTGCACGACGCTCCCGAACGGATACTCGACGCACTCGCCGGTAGCGGCGTGCCGGCCGATGTGGTGGCCTCTCCGGCGCGAGACGTGACGGCTCCCCTCGGGACCGTGTGCACCTCGGTGTTCGCCGCGAGCGGCGACGCCGGCAGCCGTCGGCACCCGCAACCCGCCTGAGGTTTCTTCCCGGAACGGATTCCGGCCCCGACGCGCGAAACGTCGGGGCCGGAATCCGTTCGTGGTCACGATGGCGCCCACCCGACTCGCGTCGGCCGGTGACCGTCGAACTCCCCTAGGGCAGCTGCCAGCGCATCGCCACCTGCGTGCCGTCGGGGTTGACGGCCAGGTCGGTATCCGCGGCCAGATTCCGGATCAGCGCCAGGCCGTGCCCCCGGGAGTTACCGGCCGCCGGGGTGTCCGACTCCCGCCAGTGCCCGTGGTCGGTGACGACGATCTCCACACACCGGTCCTGCGGCGAGTAGTTCGCCTCCAGGTCGACCGTGCCGTCACCGTCGGTCGCGACGTACGCGTGCTCCACGGCGTTCGCGAGCGCCTCGTAACTGGCCAGCAGCACGTCCTGGCCGCCGACCTCGGCGAGCCGCAAGCCGCTGAGCCAGCGGTCGAGCGCCTGCCGCAGCATCGTCACCTGTGAGGCCTCGGCACGGACCCCGCGAAAGTACAGTCCGGTCGCCAGAAAGGCCGGTGCTACGCCCCGCGTCTGCATCCTCGTTCCCTCGTCGTCGCCAGGTCCCCGACAGGATCACGCCCCGGACACGTCCGTCCGGTCGAGCCTGCGCGGCCCGATCGGCTCATGCCTCCGTGCCGGCTTTGTCGGCCTGCAGAGCGGCCAGCGCCTCGTCGAGGCGGCTGTGGATCGGGAACACCTCGTCCAGCCCGAGCAGCGACAGCGGCCGGGCGGTGGCCGAACCCTGCGCGACGACGGCGTAGGGAGTCGTGCCGGCGGTCTTCTTCGACAGGTCGACCAGTACGGCGATGCCCACCGAGGCGAGGAAGTTGACAGCACCGAGGTCCACGATCAGGCCCCGGCACTTGTCGTTGCCCAGGGTGGCGACGGCTTCCTCCTCGAGCTGCGGGGCGCTGACCAGATCCACGTCACCGGCCACCGACAGCACCGCGATGTCGCCGCTCCACGCTTGGGAAACGGCCATGATCGGCTGTTCGGAAGTCGCTTCGTTCATCTGTCCATCATGCAAGACACTGTCCTCCTGTGCGATAGCGGGTCCGATCCCGAGGGTCGGAGTCGAGGGGGTATACCTACGGCGAGCAGGACGATGTCGTCCTGGGCGCCGGGCGGGAACCGGTTTCGAAAGTCCGGCGACGAGCCGGGCGGGGGTGGAGTCCGGCGCGCTCGTCACAGGGAATCCGACGTCGCTCTCTTCCCCGAATCTCTCCCGTTCGTCGGGGCCGGCCCGGGTGAGCCCGTCGGCGGGGAGCAACAGGGCCTCCCCCGGCTCCGGGCCGATCGGGCGCGACGGTGCCGAGCCGTCGACCGTCCGTGGTGGTGACGGGTGTAAAGGGGTCGGCATCGACGATCGACACCGTTGCCCCCGGCGTCCCGGACCGGGACGGGGTGTTCCGGCCGAGCGGGCCGTCGAGAATGTGGTCGGGCGAGACTGCCCGCTCGTGGGCCGTCCCGCACTGCTGGTGATCGAGCACCCTCATCGCTTGCGCTGTCTCCTACACCGACTTCCGGTCTGCCTCGGTCGGTGATACGCAGCGGTCGACACCGGACGCGGCGAGCACTGCGTAGCACTGACGCAGGGACGCGTCGTCGGGACGCGTCCTCACAGGCACTACGGCTGGTGTCTCAACCGCACCGGACACCCTACCCGAACTCGTCGGCTTCGCACATTCGTTCACCTACGGCACGCGTGGCGGTACGCAAGGCCGGCCGCTGCGGGGAGGGGGTCAGGTCCGAACCGGCATCCCGAGCCGGTCGGCAGGCAGCCAGCGGGTGGCCTGCTCGGCGAAGGACACGGCGTCGAGGGCGCCACTGCCCGCCGGAATGCGCCCGAGGAGGGGCACCCCGGTGACCTCGGGTAGATCCTGCAGATTGCACTGCTCGGCAAGACCGGGCTGCTCCGGCCACGCGCCGATCACC
This sequence comes from Rhodococcus indonesiensis, assembly GCF_047782815.1. NCBI lineage: Bacteria > Bacillati > Actinomycetota > Actinomycetes > Mycobacteriales > Nocardiaceae > Rhodococcus > Rhodococcus indonesiensis. The sequence continues at coordinate 3,098,818 of NZ_CP180630.1, forward strand.
ACGCCTGCGCACTCGACCCCTCCGGCCTTCAACGCGGCGACGGTCAGCGCGCTGTGGTTCAGGGTCCCCAGGGCGGGCGCCGCCACCACCACGGCCGGGGCGCTCACCGCGGCGGCGACATCGAGGAGGGTGAATCCGTCCCTGCCCAGCCGGACGAGCAGCCCCCCGGCGCCCTCGACGAGAACGAGGTCGTACTCGTCGGCGAGCGCGCGCACGGCGGCGACGACGACGGGCAGGTGCAGCAGCGGCCGTCCGCTGCGCCGCGCCGCGGTGTCCGGCGCCAGGGGCTCCGGGTAGCGGGCCAGCTCCACGGTGTGCACGCGGCCCCCGGTGAGCCGGGTGATCTCGGCGAGGTCGCCGGGAGCGTCGTCGGCCACTCCGGTCTGCGCCGGCTTGCACACGGCGACCCGTAGCCCCGCCGCCGCGGCCACCGCGGCGTAGGCCGCCGTGACGACGGTCTTGCCCACGTCGGTGGACGTGCCGGTCACAAAGAGGACGGTCATGCTCGTGCTCCGGACAGCACCTCGGTGAGGACGTCGTCGATGTGGGCGAGTTCGTCGGCGTCCAGGTTCGCGCGGGCGGTCAGCCGCAGCCGCGACGTGCCCTCGGGAACGGACGGCGGCCGGAAGCATCCGACGTGGACTCCCCGGCTGCGGCACGCCTGCGCGGCGTCGAACGCGACCTGTGGGTCCCCGAGCACCACCGACACGACCGCCGACGTGGGGGTGGCGACCCCCGTGATCCTGGCCAGGTCGGCGGCCCGCTCGAGCACGGCCCGGGCCCGGTGCGGCTCGTCACGCAACACGCGCAGCGCACCGCGGGCGGCGCCGACGGCGGCGGGCACGAGACCGGTGTCGAAGATGAAGGTGCGGGCGGCGTCGATCAGGTGGGCCCGCACGCGAGCATCGGCGAGCACCACGCCTCCCTGTGACGCGAGGGACTTCGAGAGCGTCGCAGTGACCACGACGTCCGGTTCACCGGCGAGCCCCGCCTCGTGGACGAGTCCGCGGCCGCCGTCGCCCCGGACTCCCACCCCGTGGGCCTCGTCGACGAGCAGCAGCGCGTCGTGCGCCCGGCACGCCGCATGCAGTTGCTGCAGTGGCGCGAGGTCCCCGTCGGCGCTGAAGACGGAGTCGGTGAGCACGAGGGCACGCCGCTCGGTGCGGGTCGCGAGTGCCGTCCGCACGAAGTCGACGTCGGCGTGCGGGGCAATCTGCACCCGTGCGCGTGCGAGGCGGCACGCGTCGACCAGGGACGCGTGGCAGCCCGCGTCGGAGACGATCAGGGTGTCGCGGTCGGCGAGGGCGGTGACGGCGCCGAGGTTGGCGGCGTACCCGCTGGCGAACACGAGACCGGACTCGGCGCCGGTGAACTCGGCGAGTTCACGCTCGAGCAGTTCGTGCTCGCTGGTGGTGCCGGTGACGAGACGGGACCCGGTGGCGCCACCGCCCCAGCGGCGCAGCGCGGCGGTCGCGGCGGCGAGGACCTCGGGGTGCCGGACGAGGCCGAGGTAGTCGTTGGAGGCGAGGTCGACGATGTCCGGCGCCGGGGTGCGCGGATGCAGGGTGCGGCGCAGGCCCGCCGCGCGCCGGGCATCGGCGACGTCGTCGAGCCATTCCAGGCTGGCGAAGACGGTCATGCCCGCAGACCATACCTGAACACTGTTCAAGTCGGAATGCGGGCGGCGTTACCGGCTCGCTCGCCCGGCACCCCGCCCGCCGGGTCAGGTCCGGGCGGCGGCGCACATCCCCGCGGTGATCGTCCGCACGTCGTCGTCCGTGCAGATGTACGGCGGCATCGCGTAGATCAGGTTGCGGAACGGGCGCAGCCACACGCCGGCCGCGACGGCGGCCGCCGTCGCGGCGCCCATGTCCACCGGCCGGTCCAGTTCGAGCACGCCGATACCACCGAGCACCCGCGCGTCCACCACGCCCGGCAGCTCCCGCGCCGGCGCCAGACCCACTTCGAGGCCCTCGCCGAGCGCGGCCACCTCGCCGCGCCAATCGCGCGAGAGCAACAGCTCCACGGCGGCGACGGCCACCGCGCACGCGAGCGGATTGCCCATGAATGTCGGGCCGTGCATGATGCCGCCGCCCTCGCCCGCGCTGACCGCCTCGGCGACCGCCGAGGTGCACAGCACCGCCGCCAGCGTCAGATACCCGCCGGTCAACGCCTTGCCCACGCACATGACGTCCGGCGCGACGGCCGCGTGATCGGCGGCGAACAGCTCGCCGGTGCGGCCGAACCCGGTGGCGATCTCGTCGAAGATCAGCAGCAGGCCATGGGTGTCGCACATCCGGCGCAACTCGGTCAGGTAGCGGGGATCGTGGAAGCGCATGCCGCCCGCGCCCTGCACCACCGGTTCGACGATCACGGCGGCGAGTTCGTCGGTGTGGGCCTCGAGCGTGGCTTCGAACTCGGCGACGTACGCCGGGTCGAACTCGCGCGGGGGCGCCGGCGCGAACACCTGCCGCTGCAGTACTCCGGTCCACATCGAGTGCATGCCGCCGTCGGGGTCGCACACGCTCATCGGCGCGAACGTGTCGCCGTGGTAGCCGCCGCGCCAGGTCATGAGCCGGTGCCGCCCCGGCCGGCCCACCGCGCGCTGGTACTGCAGGGCGAGTTTGACCGCGACCTCCACCGACACCGACCCGGAATCGGCGAGGAAGACCTTGTCCAGGCCGTCGGGGGTGATCTGCACGAGCAGCTCCGCGAGTCGCGCGGCCGGCTCGTGGGTGAGCCCGCCGAACATGACGTGGCTCATCCGCCCCAGCTGGCGCGTGACCGCCGCGTCGAGGACGGGGTGGCGGTATCCGTGCACGGCGGCCCACCACGAGCTCATGCCGTCGACGAGTTCGCGGCCGTCGCCCAGCCGCAGCCGGGTGCCGTGTGCCTCGTCGACGACGAGCGGGACGGTCGATGCGGGCACGGCTCCGTAGGGATGCCACAGGTGCGCCGCGTCGAGCGCGGCGACCTCGTCGGGATTCAGGCGGCGGGCGGTCACGGGGATCGACTGTAGGCGTCGGCGCCGCGGGCCCGGTCGGCACCTGCGCCGGACCGGCTCGCTCGGTCCGTGCACGACCGCGGATCCGGCTAGGGTTGCGGTCATGGAACCCACCGAGCCGAGCACGTCCACCGAGGCCCTCCCGGCCGAGATCCCGGTGTGGCCGGGGAACGCATATCCGCTCGGCGCGACCTACGACGGGGCGGGGACGAACTTCGCCCTCTTCTCCGAGGTCGCCGAGAGGGTCGAACTGTGCCTGATCGCCAAGGACGGCACCGAGACCCGCGTGCCGATCGAGGAGGTCGACGGCAACGTCTGGCACGTCTACCTACCCACGGTGACCCCCGGCCAGCGCTACGGTTACCGGGTCCACGGCCCCTACGACCCGGCGCAGGGTCTGCGCTGTGATCCGAGCAAGCTGCTGCTCGACCCCTACGGCAAGGCTTTCGACGGTGCGTTCGACGGGGATGCGTCCCTGTTCTCGTACGCGATGGCGGGGTCCGAGGTCGAGGAGGCCCCGTCGGAACCGGAGCAGTCGGACGCAGCCGCGGAGGACGCCTCCGGTGCTCCGGGCGCGGCCACCGCGGAGTCGGGCGACGAGAACGAGACGGTGGCCGAGTCCGCCACCGAACCCGATGAGCCGTCGAATCCCGATTTCCCCCAGTTGGATTCGCTCGGGCACACGATGACGACCGTGGTGATCAACCCGTTCTTCGACTGGGTCTCCGACCGGCATCCGCGCCGGCCCTACTACGAGACCGTCATCTACGAGGCCCATGTGAAGGGCATGACCGCGACCCACCCCGGGGTGCCGGAGCAGTTGCGCGGCACCTACGCCGGGCTGGCCCACCCGGTGATCATCGAGCACCTGCAGAGCCTGGGGGTCACCGCGATCGAACTGATGCCCGTGCACCAGTTCATGCACGATCAGGTGCTGCTGGACCGTGGACTGCGGAACTACTGGGGCTACAACACCTTCGGCTTCCTGGCTCCGCACCTGGACTACTCGTCGGCCAGCAACCCGAGCGGCGTCGTCGCCGAGTTCAAGGCGATGGTGCGCGCCTACCACGAGGCGGGCATCGAGGTGATCCTCGACGTGGTGTACAACCACACCGCGGAGGGTAACCACATGGGGCCGACAATCTCTTTCCGCGGCATCGACAACGCCGCCTACTACCGGCTGGTCGACGACGACAAGTCCTACTACATGGACTACACCGGCACCGGCAACAGCCTCAACGCCCGCCATCCGCACACCCTGCAGCTGATCATGGATTCGTTGCGCTACTGGGTGACCGAGATGCATGTCGACGGATTCCGTTTCGACCTGGCCTCCACCCTGGCCCGCGAGCTGCACGACGTGGACCGGCTGTCCGCGTTCTTCGACCTCGTGCAGCAGGACCCGATCGTCTCGCAGGTCAAGCTGATCGCGGAGCCGTGGGACGTCGGTGAGGGCGGCTACCAGGTGGGCAACTTCCCCGGCCTGTGGACCGAGTGGAACGGCAAGTACCGCGACACGGTCCGGGACTACTGGCGCGGGGAACCGGCCACGCTCGGCGAGTTCGCCTCCCGGCTCACCGGTTCGTCGGACCTGTACGAGGCCACCGGCCGCCGGCCGAGCGCCTCGATCAACTTCGTCACCGCACACGACGGCTTCACCCTCGCCGACCTGGTCTCCTACAACGAGAAGCACAACGACGCCAACGGCGAGAACAACATGGACGGCGAGTCGCACAACCGCTCGTGGAACTGCGGCGTGGAGGGCCCGACCGACGACGCGGACGTGCTCGCGCTGCGGCAGCGGCAGAGCCGCAACATCCTGGCCACGCTGATGCTGTCCCAGGGCACCCCCATGCTCGCGCACGGCGACGAGTTCGGGCGCACGCAGCAGGGCAACAACAACGTCTACTGCCAGGACAACGAGTTGTCCTGGATGGACTGGTCGCTGGCGGAGACGAACGCGGACCTGCTCGAGTTCACCCGCAACGTGATCGCGCTGCGCCGGGCCCACCCGGTGTTCCGGCGACGGCGGTTCTTCGAGGGCCGCCCGATCCGCAGCGGCGAGCAGTCCCGGGACATCGCCTGGCGTACCCCGGCGGGCGAGGAGATGACGCCGGAGGACTGGGACAGCGGGTTCGGCAAGTCGCTGTCGGTGTTCCTCAACGGCGAGGGCATCCACGAGCCGAACCAGCGCGGCGAACGGGTCGTCGACGATTCGTTCCTGCTGTGCTTCAACGCGCACGACGAGCCGATCGATTTCGTCACCCCCGACGGCCCGCACGCCGACGAATGGTCGGTGGCGCTGGACACGGACGTGCCGGACGGGCTGCGCGAGCAGGTGGTGACCGCCGGGGAGTCCGTGCGGGTGCAGGGCCGTTCGCTGCTGGTGATGCGGAGGACCGCATGAGCCCGCGCCCGGTGTCGTCGACGTATCGGCTGCAGCTCACCGGCGACGGGACGACCTTCGCGGACGCGGTGGCCCTCGTGGACTATCTCGACGCGCTCGGCGTCTCCCACGTGTACCTGTCTCCGGTGCTCAGTGCCGCAGCCGGCTCGACCCACGGTTACGACGTGGTGGATCCGACGACGGTGTCGGCGGCGCTCGGCGGCCGCGAGGGTCTCGCGGCCCTCGCCCGTGAGGTCCGCTCCCGCGGGATGGGTCTGCTGATCGATATCGTGCCCAACCACGTCGGCGTCGGCGATCCGCGCGAGAACCCGTGGTGGTGGGACGTGCTGCGGCACGGCCGCGACTCGCCGTACGCCTCGTACTTCGACATCGACTGGGACGCGGACAACGGCTGCGACGGCCGGATCGCCCTGCCGGTGCTGGGGTCGGCCGCCGACGTCGAGGACCTGACCGTCGACCGCACCGGCGACGAGCCGACGCTGGCCTACTACGAGCGGCGCTTCCCCGTCGCCCCGGGCACCGACACGGGAACCGGAGCGGAAGTACATGCGCGGCAGGCGTATCGGCTCGTGCCGTGGGACAGCGGCCTGATCGGGTACCGCCGGTTCTTCACCGTCGACGACCTCGCGGCGGTGCGGGTGGAGGATCCGGCGGTGTTCGACGCGGTGCACGCCCAGGTGGCGTCGTGGATGCACGACGACCTCACCGACGGCGTCCGCGTGGATCATCCGGACGGTCTGGCCGATCCGACCGGTTACCTGCGGCGGTTGCGCGAGCTCGTCGGCCCGGACCGCTGGCTGGTCGTGGAGAAGATCCTCGGCGACGGCGAACCGCTCGACCCGACCCTGCCGGTCGACGGCACCACCGGCTACGACGCGCTCGGCGAGGTCGGTGCGGTGTTCCTCGACCCGCGTGGAGAGAAGGACCTCGACGCGCTCTCGCGCGATCGCACCGGCGCCTCCGGCGACGCGCAGTGGCTGCACGCGCAGGAGAGACACATCAAGAGCGCGGTGCTGCAGGCGGGGCTGGCACCGGAGGTGCGCCGGCTGGTGCGGGCGGTGCGCCGGGACGCCGCCGATGCGACCTGTCCGGACGAGCACCTGCGCGACGCGGTGATCTCCGTGGTGGCGGAGCTGCCCGTGTACCGGTCCGACTACGCGCCGCTGGCCGGGATGCTGCCCCGCATCCTCGGTGACTGCGCCCGCGCCGAGCCCGCACTCGAACGGGCGCTCGAGGTGCTGGCCCGGGCCCTGGCCCGGGGCGGAGAGGCGACGGCCCGGTTCGGGCAGGTGTGCGGCGCCGCGACCGCCAAGGCCGTCGAGGACTGCCTGTTCTACCGCGCGGCACGGTTGGTCTCGCTCCAGGAGGTCGGCGGCCACCCGGGCCGGTTCGGGCTCCCCGTCGCCGAGTTCCACCTCGCCTGGTCGGAGCGGGCGCGGTGGTGGCCGCGGGCGATGACGTCGCTGTCCACCCACGACACCAAGCGCGGCGAGGACGTCCGCGCCCGTATCGGGGTGCTCTCGCAGGTGCCGCAGCTGTGGGCGGCGTGCCTGTCCGAATGGGAATCGGTCGCGCCGCCCCCGGACGCCGCCTCGGGACTGTTCCTGTGGCAGAACGTCTTCGGGGCCTGGCCGCGCGACGGTCGCGTGACGGAGGAGCTGCGGACCCGGCTGCACGAGTACGCCCGGAAAGCGCTGCGGGAGAACGGCTTGCGGACCACCTGGACCGAGGTGGACGAGGAGTTCGAGGGCGCGGTGGCGGCCTGGCTCGACGCGGTGTGCGACGGGCCGGTCGGCGCGTCGCTGACCGAGTTCGTCGCGTCGCTGGCCCCGCATTTCTCCGCGGACTCGCTCGGGCAGAAGCTGCTGCAGCTGCTCGGACCCGGCATCCCCGACGTGTACCAGGGCACCGAGTTGTGGGAGGACTCGCTCGTCGACCCGGACAACCGGCGGCCGGTGGACTTCGCCGCGAGACGCCGGCTGCTCGAGCAGGACGCGCCGCCGGCCGTGGACGAAGCCGGCACCGCGAAGCTCGCGGTGGTGCGGTCGGCGCTGCGGTTGCGCCGCGAACGGCCGGCGAGCTTCGTCGGTGGTGCCTACGTCCCGCTGTCCGCGTCGGGTCCGGCCGCCGCTCACCTGATCGGCTTCGGGCGCGGCCCGGCGGCCGACGACGTCGACGTGGTGGCGCTCGCTTCGCGGCACACGGTGACCCTGGAGGAGACCGGGTGGGGCGACACGACGCTCGACCTGCCGCCGGGACTCTGGGTGGACCGGCTCACCGGGCGGCGGCTGTCGGCAACGGTGTCGCCGGCGGAGGTGTTCGCGGATCTTCCGGTAGCCGTGCTGGCCCGCGACTAGGCCGTCCGCGCAGAGGAGGGCAGTCCCGACCCGCGACGCCGCACCCCTAACGCAGACGCAGCAGGACCAGGGCCAGGGCCGTTCCGTCCTCCCCCAGCTCGGCGGCGTAGCGGCGGATCACGCTCATGTCGTGGGCGTGGGTGACGCGGGGCGCCCCCGTCCCGACCCGGAGCTGCCCGATCCGTCGCTCGAGCGCGACACGGCGCCGCACCACCGCGAGGATCTCGGTGTCGAGGCTGTCGATGTCGGCGCGCAGACGGGGCAGTTCGGAGTCGGTGGTACCTGGTTCGGCAACGGCGGTCATGATGCCTCCCTTCGGGATTCGGCGTGTTCACTGGATCGATCCTCCCGTACCCGGATGCCGGGAGACAGCCACCCCGGGTGGTGGATTCGCCACCCTGCCGGGATCACCGGCGGCCGATCCGGTCACAGGGCCCGCCGGTATCCGCGGATCACCGGCACGGCGCACACCGCGACCAGGGCCACCGACCAGGCCACGGTGCGCACCAGCGGGCCCTGGACGGCGCCGCCCAGGGCCAGCGCCTGCATCGTCTCGACGGCGCTGGTCATGGGCTGGTTGCGGATCACCGGCGCGAGCACCTCCGGGTACGCACCGATCGGCACGAACCCCGGATTGAAGAACAGCATCAGCGTGCACAGCAACGAGATCGATTCGATGACCACCGTTTTCGCGGCCATGAATGCGGCCGCGGTGACCAGCGCGGCGAACGCCAGCCCGAACAGCACCGGTACGGCCAGGAATCCGATTGCGGCAAGCGGGCCGCGGTGGAAGCGGAAACCGAGCACGACCCCGGCAGCGACGACGACGACGGTGGTCACGGCGATGCGCACCGCCTCGGCGAGGAATCTCGAGGCCAGCGCCGAAGCCCGGTGGACGGGCAGCACCCACAGCCGTGCGGGCAGCCCGGCCTCGCATTCGCGGCCGAGCGTGACGGCACCGGCCAGCGAGCCGAGCAGCGCGCTCATCACGACAACCATCGGCACCGTCCCGTACAGCGCGTCCTGCCCGGCGAACGCCGAGACCTGCCGGCCGAGCACCGCCTCGAGCATCAACAACAGGAGCACCGGGTAGGCGAGGCTCTGCAGGACCGTCATGGGATCCCGGCGCCAGCGGGTCAGCAGGCGCCCGGCCTGCAGCATGGTGTGCCGCACGAGAGCGGGGACCGAGTTCTCGGGTGTGGTCACGGTGGTGCTCATCGCTGCCTCCGGTTCGTGCGGGTGGCCAGGGGGACGACGACCAGAAGAATCCCGCCGAGCCACAGCAGCGTCGGCGTCAGGGCGGCACCGGTGCCGTCGGCGAGCCCGCGCAGGCTCGACGCGAACTGGGAGACGGGCTGGTTGCGGACGAACGGCTGGATCCAGGCCGGGAACTGGTCGATCGGAACGAAGCCGCAGGAGAGCATTCCGAGCACGAGCTGCGGCAGCATCAGGGCCTGCGTGGTGGCTTCCGGGCTGCGGAACACGGTGCCGAGCACATCGGCTCCGAGCGTGAGGACCATCCCGATGGTGAGCGCAAGTGCGCAGAACCCGACGGCCGCGGTGGTCCCGGCGAAGCGGAAACCGATGACGTACCCGCAACCGATCGCTGCTGCCAGCGACAACGCGCACTTGACGGCGCTCGCGGACAGGCGGGCGGCGAGCGGCACGGCCGCCGCGATCGGCATCGTCGCGAACCGGCGGTCGATGCCGTGCACCGCATCGGTGGCGGCCAGGAACGCGGCGGAGATCGCGGTGAAGGACACGGCCTGCAGCGCGATCAGCGGCATCAGGAACTGCCCGTAGTCGACGGTCCCGCCGGTGAACAGGGCGATCACCCGTTGCAGCGGCACGTAGAACCCGACGGTGAACACGAGCGGAGCGACGAGTGCGGTGACGAGCTCGCCGCCGCGGACGGCCGGGATCAGAGTGCGCACGGACAGCACCCACCACTGGTAGAGCGGTGAAGGCGACGGTGCGACGGTCGTCGTGGTCATGCCACCACCTCGAATCGCGGCCGGGTGGCGGTGAGGGCGAGGAAGACCTCGTCCAGCGACGGTCGCCGCAGCGCGATGTCGGAGACCGCGACACCGTGGGCGGCGACGGCGGTGGCGACCTGCGCCAGGGTGCCCGCGCCGTGCGGGGCGGGGATCGTGACGCGGTCGGCGGCGACTTCGATCACCGCCGCCGGGGCGAATCGGCGCAGCACCTGCGCCACGGCGGGCACGTCGGTCACCTGTACCGGGACGACCTCGCAGAAGGTGGCGCCGACGCGCTGCTTCAACTGGGCGGGGGTGCCCTCGGCGACGACCGTACCCCGGTCGATGACGACGATCCGGTCGGCGAGCAGGTCGGCCTCCTCGAGGTACTGCGTGGTGAGCAACGTGGTGACGCCCTGCGCCTTGAAACCGGCGATCAGGTCCCAGACCCGTTGGCGGCTGCGCGGATCGAGGCCGGTGGTCGGCTCGTCGAGGAACACCACCCGGGGCGGGACGACGAGCCCGCACGCGATGTCGATGCGGCGGCGCATACCGCCGGAGTACTTGCCGACCCGCCGGTCGGCGGCATCCTCGAGGTCGAACTCGGCGAGCAGTTCCCGCGCGCGGGCCCGGGCGGCGCGGCGCCGCAGCCCGAGCAGGCGCGCGAACAGGACCAGGTTCTCGAATCCGGTGAGCATGTCGTCGAGGGCGGCGTACTGGCCGGTGAGCATCACCGCGCGGCGCACCCCGGCCGGGTCGGTGACGACGTCGTGACCGGCCACGACGGCACGACCGGAATCCGGCCGCAGCAGGGTGGACAGGATGTTCACGGTGGTCGTCTTGCCGGCGCCGTTGGGGCCGAGGACGCCGAGAACCTCACCGGGCTCGGCAGTGAAGCTCACGCCGCACAGGGCCGGGACCGGCCCGAAGCTCTTGGTGACGGCGTCGACGAGGACGGCGGGGGTCGAGGGGGACATGGTGCTCCGTTCGGAATCGGGGGTGGACTGTGCGGTCAGGACGCGGCGAGGTACCGGTCGTCGCCGAGGTGCCGGTCGAGCACCGCGGCCAGGGTGGGCACCGCGTCGGGTGCGGTCATCCGGTCGTGTGCGACATCGAGCAGGTGGTTGTGCATCGCGCCGGTGACGTAGGGCCGCCAGCCGGCGAAACCCCCGGCGTGCTGCGGCTTGTCGGCCGTCGCGGTGACGAAGACGAGGTCACCGTCGTAGAGCGGCGGCCGGTAGCCGGCGAGCAGCGACGCCGAACCGTTGTACTCGGCGGTCATCCGGTCGAGGTGGCCGGCCTCGACCGGCGCCCCGGTGTGGGTGCGGATCAGCGCGGCGGCCTCGGCGGCCGTCAGGGCCGGATCGAGGTCGGGCAGCCCCAGGGACGAGCCGAGGGCCGCGACGAGTTCGCCGGCGGTCAGCGGTTCCGGCGCCGCGACGTCGCGGGCGATCAGGTCCGCGTCGAGCAGCGCGAGCAGCGCCACCTCCTCGCCGGCATCGCGCAACCGCGCGGCGACGGCGTGGGCGATGAATCCGCCGAGCGACCAGCCCAGCAGGTGGTACGGGCCGGTGGGCTGGACCGCACGGATCTCGTCGACGTACCGCTCGGCGTACGCGGCGATCGTCGCCGGGGCGCCCTCGCGGCCGTCGAGGTGCGGAGACTGCAGTCCGTACACCGGCCGTCCGGGGGCGAGGTGCGCGGCGAGCCCGGCGTAGCCCCAGGCCAGTCCGGACGCCGGATGCACGCAGAACAGCGGCGCTCCGTCGCCGTCGGTGCGCAGCGGCAGCCGCACCGCGAACGGCGAGTCCGGCTGCCCGCCGGTGTCCTCGGCCTCGATGTGGGCGGCCAGGGCCGCCGGGGTGGGCGCCGAGAACAGCGCGATCACCGGCACGGCGGTCCCGAGTTCGGCGCCGAGCCGATCGCAGGCCCGGGTGGCATCGAGGGAGGTCCCGCCCAGGTCGAAGAACGAGTCGTCGATCCCGACGTGCGCGAGGCCGAGCACCTGCGCGAACACCGCGACCACCGCCTCCTCCGCGGGGGTGCGCGGGGCGCGTCCCGAGCCGGCCGCGAACACCGGCTCCGGCAGCGCCGCCCGGTCCAGCTTGCCGACCGGGGTCAGCGGCAGTTCGTCGAGCACGACGATCGCCGCCGGCACCAGGTGTCCGGGCAGCCGCTGCGCCGTCCGGCGCTGCACCCGGGCCGGGTCGAGGTGATGTCCCGGAGCCGGGAGCACGTAGGAGACGAGCACCTGGGCGCCGGACGGTCCGGGTCGCCCGACGGTGACCGCGAAGTCGACCTCGGGCAGGGCCGTGAGCGCCGCGTCGATCTCGCCGACCTCGACACGCATCCCGCGGACCTTGACCTGGTGGTCACCGCGCCCGAGGTACTCGAGCTCGAGCCCGTGCCCGGTCCGCACCCACCGCACGAGGTCCCCGGTGCGGTACATCCGCTCCCCCGGCTGATCGGGACGAGCGACGAACCGGCCGGCAGTCAGTCCCGCCCGTCCGTGATAGCCCCGCGCCAGCCCGGCCCCGGCCAGGTAGAGCTCGCCCGTCACGCCGGCGGGTACCGGCCGCAGGCGGGCGTCGAGCACCAGCGGCGTCACGCCACGCACGGCCGATCCGATCGTCACCGCCCGGCCCGGCACCAGCGGACCCGCCGTCGCCCAGATGGTGGCCTCCGTCGGTCCGTACAGGTTCAGCATCGTGCGGCCCTCACCGAACCGGTCCACGAGTTCCGGTCCGGTCGCCTCCCCGGCCACGGCCAGCACCTCCACCGAGGCCAGTGCGGCCGGGTCGAGCGTCGACAGCGCGGCGGGGGTGACGACGAGATGACTGACCCGGGCCGCACGGAGCCGGTCGGCGAGTTCGGTGCCGCCCACGACGGTGGGCGGGACGACCACGAGGCGGGCACCGACCGCGAATGCGGCGAGCTGCTCGAACACCGCGGCGTCGAAACTCGGCGACGCGATGTGCGCGATCCGGGCCTGCGGGGTCAGCGCCAGGGTCTCCTGCTGCGCCGCAACGAGGTTGCCCAGTCCGCGGTGGGTGACGGTGACCGCCTTGGGGGTACCGGTCGAACCGGAGGTGTAGATCAGGTAGGCGGGATCGTCGACGTGCACGGCCGTGACCCGCGGCCGCTGCGGGACGAGCGCGAGGCGGGTGTCGGCGGCCGGGCCGTCGAGCACCAGCCACCCGACCGAGGCGGGCAGGCGGTCGTGGTGCTCGGTCACGGTCACCCCCAGGACGGCCCCGGAATCGGCGAGCATGTACTCGATCCGTTCCTGCGGGTGCCGGGGATCGACGGGCACGAACGCCGCGCCCGTTCGAGCGACCGCCCACACCGCGAGCACCGACTCGAACGATCGGGTCAGTGCCAGCGCGACGAGAGTGCCCGGACCGGCACCCCGCGCGGCGAGGGCGTCGGCGAGCAGCGCCGCGCGGGCGTCGAGTTCGCGATAGGTGACCTGCCGGTCGTCGGTGACGACGGCGACGGCGTCGGGTCGCGCCGTCGCCGCGGCGTTCAGCAGTTCCGGCAGGGTCACCGGGGCGACGGACTCCGGGCCCGTGCCGGCCCGCAGTTCGTCGGCCTCCTGCGGGTCGAGCAGGTCGACGTCGCCGATCGTGGCGTGCGGGTTCTCGGCGACCGCCGTCAGCAGCCGGCCGAAGCGGGCGGCGAGGGTGCGGGCGGTGGCGTCGTCGAACAGGTCGGTGGCGTAGCCGAGGGTCACCTCGATTCCGTCGGGTTCGCCGTTCGCGGTCGTGCGTTCGCGCAGGGTGAGGCTCAGGTCGAACGGTGAGGACTCGTGGGCGACGTCCTGCAGTTCGATGCGCAGGCCCGCGACCTCGAGCTCCGGCTGCTCGAAGTTCGCCAGCGCGAGGGAGACCTGGAACAGCGGGTGGTGCGCGGTGGAGCGAGCCGGGCGCACCGCCTCGACCACCTGGTCGAACGGCAGGTCGGCGTGGGCGAAGGCGGCCAGGTCGGCCTCGCGGACCTGCGCCACCAGGTCGGCGAACGTGACCTCGGGGCGCACCGGGGTGCGCAGGACCACCGTGTTGACGAACATGCCGACCAGGTCGTCGAGTTCGGCGGCGCCGCGACCGGCGACCGCGGTGCCCACCGCGATGTCGTCGCCGGCGCCGAGGCGCGAGAGCAGCGCGGCGAGCGCGGCGTGCACGGTCATGAACACGGTGGCGTGTTCGGTGGCGGCGACGGCCCGCAGCCGGGCGTGCACGTCGGCACCGAGCGCGAGATCCACGTCGGCGCTCGCCATGGACTGCACGGGCGGGCGCGGGCGGTCGGTGGGCAGGGTGATCCGGTCCGGAAGCCCGGCGAGGGTGCTCACCCAGAAGTCGCACTGTAGCGCGGCGGTCGACCGCGGATCGGTCTCGTCGCCGAGGATGTCGCGTTGCCACAGCGTGTAGTCGGCGTACTGCACCGCCAGCGGCGCCCAGCCGGGCGCCGCACCCGCGGTGCGCGCGGCGTACGCGGCGATCAGGTCCCGCGCCAGCGGCGCCACCGACACCCCGTCCGCGGCGATGTGGTGCAACACCAGCACCAGCACGTGCTCCTGCACCCCCAGGCGCAGCACCCGGGCCCGCACCGGCAGCTCGACGGTCAGGTCGAAACCGGCACCGGCGAAGTCCGCCACCGCGGCAGGCACGTCGGCAGGTGCCTCGGTGAAGTCGAGCACGTTCCCGGCGTCGACGGCCACCTGGTGCGGGCCGTCCGCATCGGCGGGGAAGACGGTGCGCAAGCTCTCGTGCCGGTCGGTCACGTCCCGCCACGCCGCGACGAACGCCGCGGCGTCGATCGGCCCGGACAGGCGCAACGCGACGGGAATGTTGTACGCCGCGGAGGTCGGGTCGAGCTGGTTGAGCACCCACATGCGCTGCTGCGCCGGCCCGAGGGGCACCCGGGCCGGGCGGGGCCGGGCCGTGAGGGCGATCCTCGGGGCGGGACGCTCGAGCAGGCGCACGGCCAGCGCCGCGGCGGTGGGCGCCTCGAACAGGTCGCGCACCGCCAGGGCGGAGTTCAGGCGGGCGACGACGCGGGTGGCGTCGAGCGAGTTGCCGCCGAGGTCGAAGAACGAGTCGTCGATCCCCACCCGGTCCAGGTCCAGCACCTCGGCGAACGCGGCGACCACGGCCTCCTCCGCCGGGGTGCGCGGGGCCCGCCCCGCGCCGGCGGCGAACACGGGCTCGGGCAGCGCCGCCCGGTCCAGCTTGCCCACCGGCGTCAGCGGCATTTCGTCGAGCACGACGACCGCCGCCGGCACGAGGTGGGCCGGCAGCGACTCGGACATCCGGGCCCGCAGCGCCTCCGTCGTCGGGTCGCATCCAGTCGCCGCGAGTACGTACGACACCAGCACCGGGGAGCCGGCCGGGCCGGGCCGGCCCACCGTCACCGCGCGGTCGACCTCCGGCAGCCCGGTCAGCGCCGCGTCGATCTCCCCCACCTCGATCCGCATTCCGCGGACCTTGACCTGGTGGTCACTGCGGCCGACGTACTCGAGCTCGAGGCGGCCCGCGGCGTGCACCCACCGCACCACGTCCCCGGTGCGGTACATCCGCGCTCCCTGCGGATGCGCCACGAACCGGGCTGCGGTCAGTCCCGGCCGCCCGTGGTAGCCGCGCGCCAGTCCGTCGCCGGCGAGGTACAACTCCCCCGCCACACCCACCGGGACCGGGCGCAGCCGGCCGTCGAGCACCAGGGGCGTCACGCCGCGCACGGCCGATCCGATCGTCACCGGCCGGCCCGCCGTCAGCGCCGTCGACGCGGTGGCCCAGATGGTGGCCTCCGTCGGCCCGTACAGGTTCAGCATCGTCCGTCCCCCGGCGAACCGCTCCACCAGGTCCGAACCGACCGCCTCGCCGGCCACCGCGAGCACCCGGATCGTGGTCGGCTCCGCCGAGTCCAGCGTCGCGAGCACCGAGGGGGTGAGGACCACGTGTGTCACCTGCTCGGCCTCGAGGAGTGCGGCCAGTTCGGTGCCGCCGACGACGCCGGGCGGGACCGACACCAGGCAGCCCCCGGCGCCGAAGGCGGCCAGCTGTTCGAAGACGGCCGCGTCGAAGCTCGGCGAGGCGAAGCCGAGGACCCGCGCGTCCGGCCCGACGTCGAGCGAGTCGGACTGGGCGCGAACGATGTTCGCCAGCCCGCGGTGGGTGACGGTGACGGCCTTCGGGGTGCCGGTCGAGCCGGAGGTGTAGATGAGGTAGGCGGCGTGGTCGGGATGCAGCGGCCGGGTCCGGTCCGCATCGGTCCACGGTGCGGACGAGTCGTCGGCGCATGCGGCCTGCAGCGCCGGGTCGTCGAGCTCGAGCCAGGTGAGCGCGCCGGGCAGCGCGGCCCGGTGCGCAGCCGTGGTCAGTCCGAAGGTGGCGCCGCTGTCGTGGAGCATGTGCGCGATGCGCTCGGCCGGGTACGCCGGGTCGACGGGCACGAAGGCGCCCCCGGCCTTGGCGACCGCCCACACGGCGAGCACCGACTCCGCGGAGCGGGGCAGTGCGAGTGCCACGCGCACGTCCGGACCCACCCCGGCGGCGACGAGCCGGTGCGCGAGCCGGCCGGCGGCATCGTCGAGTTCACGATAGGTCCAGTCGGTGCCGCCGGCCCGCAGCGCCGGGCGCGCGGGGTGTGCGGCGGCGGCGGCCGCGAGCAGCGTGGGCAGCAGCCACGGCCCGATACCCGCCGGGCCGGCCGTGGCGGCCAGTTCGGCGGACTCGGCCGCGTCCAGCAGTGCCACGTCCCCGACGGGGACGGCCGGGTCGGCGGTCACGGTGGCGAGGAAGCGCACGAACCGCGCGGCGAGGGTGCGGGCGGTGGCGTCGTCGAACAGGTCGGTCGCGTAGGTGAGGGTGGCGTCCAGCCCGGCGGGCCGGCCGTCGTCGCCGGTGTGCTCGCGCAGCTCGAGCCCGAGGTCGAACTGCGAGGAGACCCGGGCGATGTCCTCCGGGGCGATCTCGAGCCCGTCGAGGTCGAGGGTCGGCGCCGCGAAGTCGGCCAGCGCGAGGGAGACCTGGAACAGCGGGTGGTGCGCGGTGGAGCGAGCCGGGCGCACCGCTTCGATCACCTGGTCGAACGGCAGGTCGGCGTGGGCGAAGGCGGCCAGGTCGGCCTCGCGGACCTGCGCCACCAGGTCGGCGAACGTGACCTCGGGGCGCACCGGGGTGCGCAGGACCACCGTGTTGACGAACATGCCGACCAGGTCGTCGAGTTCGGCGGCGCCGCGACCGGCGACCGCGGTGCCCACCGCGATGTCGTCGCCGGCGCCGAGGCGCGAGAGCAGCGCGGCGAGCGCGGCGTGCACGGTCATGAACACGGTGGCGTTCGCGGTGCGGGCGAGACGTCGCAGCCCGGCGTGGAGGTCCGCGTCGAGGGTGAAGGCGATGTCGGCGCTCGCGCCGGACTGCACCGCGGGTCCGGGCCGGTCGGTGGGCAGGGTGATCCGGTCCGGGAGGCCGGCCAGCGTGCGGGTCCAGAAGTCCAGTTGCCGGGCGGTGGTCGAGTCGGGGTCGTCGGGCTCGCCGAGCGTCTCGCGTTGCCACAGCGTGTAGTCGGCGTACTGCACCGGCAGCGGCGCCCAGCCGGGTGCCGCACCCGCGGTGCGCGCGGCGTACGCGGCGATCAGGTCCCGCGCCAGCGGCGCCACCGACACCCCGTCCGCGGCGATGTGGTGCAGCACCAGCACCAGCACGTGCTCCTGCACCCCCAGCCGCAGCACCCGGGCCCGCACCGGCAGCTCGGCGGTCAGGTCGAAACCGGCACCGGCGAAGTCCGCCACCGCGCCGCGGACCGCGTCCGCGGGCACGTCGACGACGTCGATGCCGGGGGGCACCGTGTCGACGATCACCTGGTGCGGGCCGTGTGCGTCGGCCGGGAAGACGGTGCGCAGACTCTCGTGCCGGCCGGTGAGGTCGCCGAAGGCGGCGGCGAGGGCGGTGAGGTCGAGCGGTCCGCGCAGGCGCAGCGCCACCGGGATGTTGTAGACGCCGGAGTCGGGGTCGAACTGGTTGAGCACCCACATCCGGTGCTGTGCCGGTCCGAGCGGCAGGCGGGCGGGACGCTCGCGGCGCCCGAGCGCGGCGGCGGCACCGGTGCGGCCCGCGGCGCGGGCGGCGAGCGCCGCCGGGGTGGGGGCCTCGAACAGGTCGCGTACCGCCAGGGCGGTGCCGGCGGTGGCGTTGACGCGGGCGATCACGCGGGTCGCGTCGAGGGAGTTGCCACCCAGGTCGAAGAACGAGTCGTCGGCACCGAGGTCGTCCAGCCCGAGAACCTCGGCGAACGCGGCGGCGGCAGCGGTCTCCACGGGTCCGCGCGGCGCGCGGGCCGGGCGGCGGCTGCGGCCGAAGTCCGGTGCCGGCAGCGCCGTCCGGTCGAGCTTGCCGACCGGGGTGAGCGGAACCTCGTCGAGGACGACGATCGCGGCGGGCACGAGATGGGCGGGGAGCTGGTCGGCGAGCCGGTCCCGCAGCCGGTCCGGGTCGAGGGTGCGCCCCGGCGCGGGTCGCACGTAGGAGACGAGGACGGTCGAGCCGGTGGGTCCGGGGCGTCCGAGCGTGGTCGCGAAGTCGACGTCACCGTCGGTGGTGAGGGCGGTGTCGATCTCGCCGAGCTCGACGCGGATGCCGCGCACCTTGACCTGGAAGTCGGTGCGGCCCAGATATTCCAGGACGAGTCGGCCGTCGTCGTCGCGGGTCCAGCGCACGAGGTCACCGGTGCGGTACATCCGTGCGCCGGGCCGGCGAGGATGCGCGACGAACCGGCTCGCGGTCAGGGGTGCCCGCCCGTGGTAGCCGCGGGCCAGACCGGGGCCGGACAGGTACAGTTCGCCGACCGTGCCGAGGGGCGCCGGCCGGAGCCAGCCGTCGAGGACGACGGTTTCGGTGCCGGGGATGCCGGTGCCGAGCGTGATGGGCGCGTCGGCGGTGAGGTCGGCGACGGTGGCCCAGATGGTGGCCTCGGTCGGCCCGTAGAAGTTGAGCATCGTCCGGCCGGGCGCCCACCGGCGCACCAGGTCGGTGGGGACGGCTTCGCCGGCGACGCCCACCGTCTGCACAGTGGTGGCCGCCGCCGGGTCGAGGGTGGCCAGCACCGCGGGGGTGAGGACGAGGTGGGTGACGGCGGCGGCGGTGAGCCGGGCGGTCAGTTCGTCGCCGCCGACGACGGTCGGCGGCACGACGACGAGCCCGGCGCCGACGGCGAACGCGGCGAGTTGTTCGAAGACGGAGGCGTCGAAGCTCGGTGACGCGACGTGCGCGACGCGGGCCGAGGGGGTCAGTCCGAGCACGGCGATCTGGGCGTCGATCAGGTTGCCCAGGCCGCGGTGGGTGACGGTGACGGCCTTCGGGGTGCCGGTGGAGCCGGAGGTGTAGATGAGGTAGGCCGGGTCGTCGAGCCGGGCCGGCGACGACGCTGCGGGCCCGGTCGCGGCGAGGCGGGCGGGGGTGGCGGGGTCGTCGAGAACCAGCCAGGTCGCCGCGGAACCGGTCAGCCGGTCGCCGTGAGCGGAGACCGTGACGCCCAGCCGGGCGCCGGAGTCGGTGAGCATGTGCTCGATCCGGTCCTGCGGATGGCGCGGATCGACGGGAACGAAGGCGGCACCGGTCTTCGCGACCGCCCACACGGCGAGGAGCGACTCGAACGAGCGGGTGAGCGCCAGCGCGACGGCCGTGCCGGGTCCGGCGCCGTGCGCCGCGAGCAGCCCCGCCAGTGCGTCGGCCCGGTCGTTCAGGTCGCGGTAGGTGATCTCGCCGGCGTCGGCGACGACGGCGACCGCGTCCGGGTGACGGGTTGCGGTACCAGTGAGGATCTCGGCGAGCGTGACGGCCCGGTCCCGACCGGGGGTGAACGGGGCTGCGACACCGGGAGCGCCGAGCGCGGCGATGCGGCGGTCCGGAGTCCGGGCGAGCGCCCCGAGCAGCTGCGCGCATCGCTCGACGAGGTGGCGGGCGGCGACGTCGCCGACCGAGGCGGGGCGGTAGCGCAGGCTCAGCTGCGGCCGGTCGCCCGGCTCCACGATCAGGCTCGCGGGGTACGGGGTGGCTTCGGCGCCGGTGACGCCGAGGACCCGCATTCCGGCGTTGCCGGCCATTGCGGACAGCGCGTCGCGGTCGAGTGGGTAGGACTCGACGACGGCGAGGGTGTCGAACAGTTCGGTGGCGCCGGCCGCCCGGTGGATCTCGGGGAGGCCGAGATGCTGGTGCTCGAGCAGCGCCGCCTGTTCGGCCTGGACGCGGCGCAGCAGTTCGGTGCCGGTGTCGGTGGGCTGCAGGCGCACTCGCACCGGCACGGTGTTGACGAACAGACCCAGCACCGCGTCCACGCCCGGCAGCTCGGGCGGGCGGCCGGAGACGGTGGAGCCGAACACCACGTCGGTGCGGCCGGTGGCCTCGGCCAGGGTCAGCCCCCACGCCGCCTGCACGACGGTGGCGAGGGTGACGTCGTGGGCGCGGGTGACGGCGGCGAGTCCGGCGGCCGTCTCGGCGCTCAGTTCGACGGTGTGGGCGGCGCCGCCGGTGTCGGCCGCGTCGGCGTGCGGGGCGAGGAGGGTGGGGGCGTCGATGCCGTCCAGGGCCCGGGCCCACGCGGACCGTGCGGCGCCGGCGTCCCGGCCGGCGAGCCAGGCCAGGTGGTCGCGGAACGACGGCGCCGGGCCGGGTACCGCCGCGCCCGCGGCGTAGGCGGTGAGCAGTTCGGCGACGAGCAGCGGGGTGGACCAGCCGTCGAGGACGAGGTGGTGGTTGGTCAGCAGCAGCCGGTACCGGTCGTCGGCGATGCGGATCAGATGGATGCGCAGCAGCGGCGCGGCGGCGAGGTCGAACCGGTCGGCGCGGTCCGCCTCGAGGATACGCGCCAGTTCGCCGTCGGTGTCGGCGCGGCCGCGCAGGTCGGTTTCCCGCCAGGGCAGCACGGCGGTGTGCCGCACGAGCTGGACCGGGCCGGCGGCGGTGTCACGGAAGGCGGCGCGCAGGCTGTCGTGCCGGTCGACCACGGACTGGGCAGCGGCGCGCAGCCGGGCGGCGTCGACGGTGCCGGCGAGGTCGAGCACGGTCTGCACGGTGTAGTCGTCGGGGGCGTCCGCGGCGGCGTAGCCGGTGTGGAACAGCAGCCCGGCCTGCAGGGGCGACAGTGGCCACACGTCGGCCAGGCCTCCCCGCTCGTGCTCCCATTCGTCGATCCGGTCCTGGTCGACGGCGACGAGCGGGAAGTCGGAGGGACTGTGCCCGCCGGCGGCCGGGTCGGCGACGTGCCAGGCGAGCGCGGCGAGCGCAGCCACCCACAGCTGTGCGAACTCGTCGACGGCGTCCTCGTCGAGCAGGCCGCTCGCGTAGGTGAAGGTGCCGACGAGACCTTCGCCGTCGACGGCGGCGTCGATGTCGAGCACCGCGGGCAGCGGCATGCGTGGTTCGCGGGTCGCGGCGGTGCCGAGCGGCAGCCACGGCCCGTCGACCGTGGTGTCGATGCGGCCGAGGAAGTTGAACGCGATCTGCGGTGCCGGATGCGCGGGCAGGAGCCCGGCGACGTACCGGAGCAGGCCGTAGCCGATGCCGTGGTCGGGGACGGTGGCGAGCCGTTCCTTGACCGATCGGATCGCCGCGCCCGCGGCGGCACCGCCACCGAAGGCGTCGTCGACGTCGATCTCGGTCAGGTCCACGTCCAGCGGGTGCACGGTGGTGAACCATCCGACGGTGCGGGACAGGTCGGCACCGGGCACCGCCGCCTCCTCCCGGCCGTGGCCCTCGACACCGACGAGCGTCGCGGGGACGGTGCGGCCACGGTTGCGGCGCCACCGGTCGGCGGCCAGACCGAGCGCGGCGAGCAGCGCCTCGACGGGGCCGCAGTGGAAACGCTGGGGCACGGCGGTCAGGACGGCGTCGGTGACCTCGGCGGGCACGCGCACGCGCAGCTGCGCGGAGGTGGCGACGGTGTCGCGCGCCGGGTCGAAGGGCCGCTCCCCCAGCGCCGGATCGGGCGTGGCGAGAATCCGCTCCCACAGCGGCAATTCGTCGCTGCGATCGGCCTCGGTCAGGCCGTGCGCCCACCGGCGCAGCGACGTGCCGACCGGGGCGAGGGCGGACGCGGCACCGCCGCTGGTGTAGGCGGCGGCGAGGTCGGGCAGCAGGATGCGCCAGGACACCGCGTCCACGGCGAGGTGGTGGACGACGGCCACGAGCAGGTCGTCGCGGCCGTCGGGCGAGGCCAGCCACGCGAACTGGGCGACGATCCCGGCGGCCGGGTCGAGCCGGTCCGCCGCGGCCTCCAGCACGGCCTCGGCGGCGCGGCGTGGCGCGTCGACGGGGGTGCGGTGCAGCACCGCCTCGGCGGTGACCGCGCCGGCCGGGAGCACCTCGAGCGTGCGGGCCGCGGTCAGCCGCATCCGCAGCGCGTCGTGCCGATCGAGCAGCGCCTGCACGGCCCCGGCCAGGTGCGCGGCGTCGGGGTGCTCGGGCAGCCGGATCAGCACGGCCTGCCCGTACCGGTCGACGGGCTCGCCGCCGGCCAGCAGTTCGGCGACGATCGGGGTGGTCTCGACCGGGCCGGTGCCGCCCCCGGGGAGTTCGGCGAGGGCCGTCGCGGCGCCGGTGTCCGCCACCGCGACGGCGGCCAGGGCGGCGACGGTGCGACGTTCGAAGACGTCGCGGGCGGTGAAGCGCAGTCCGGCGGCGCGGGCGCGGGAGACCAGGGTGATCGCGACGATGCTGTCGCCGCCGAGGGCGAAGAAGCTGTCGTCGGCGGAAACCCGCTCCACCCCGAGCACCTGGGCGAACAGCGCGCCGATCAGTTCCTCGCGTGCGCCCTCGGGGGCGCGGCCGCCGGCGGTCGCGGGGGCGCCGAAGTCGGGGGCGGGCAAGGCGGCCCGGTCGATCTTGCCGACGGGGGTGAGCGGCAGCTCGGGCAGCACGGTGACCACCGCGGGCACGAGGTAGGCGGGCAGGGTGTCGGCGAGTGCGGCGCGCAGGGCGTCACCGTCGACGGGGGTGCCGGGACGTCCGACGACGTAGGCAGCGAGGACGGTTGCGCCGGCGGGCGTGGAGGTGCCGACGGTGACGGCCCGGGCCACGGTCTCGTGCCGCAGCAGCGCGGCATCGACCTCGCCGAGTTCGACGCGGAATCCACGGATCTTGACCTGGTGGTCGGTGCGGCCGGCGAACTCGAGCACGGCGGTTGCGCCGCCGGTGTGTCCTTCGGGTTCCCCTGGCAGCCCAAGGGACACACCGCGCCAGCGGACCAGGTCGCCGGTGCGGTACATGCGTTCGCCGGGCGCGGACGGGTCGGCCACGAAGCGGGCCGCGGTCAGGTCGGGGCGGCCGAGGTAGCCGCGCGCGACACCCGGCCCGGCCAGGTACAGCTCGCCGGTCACCCCCACCGGCACGGGCTGCAGCCACCGGTCGAGGACCAGGGCACGCATGCCACGGATCGGTGCTCCGACGTCGACGCCGGCGCCCCGACGGTGCGGGGCGGCGAACGTGGCGGTGACCGTGGCCTCGGTGGGGCCGTAGGCGTTGAGGAACTTCCGCCCCCGGGACCAGCGGTCGGCCAGGTCGGGCGGGCAGGCGTCACCACCGACCACGACCGTGCCGATCTCGGGGTGGGCGTCGGGGTCGAGGGTCGCGAGCACGGCCGGGGTCGCGTCGAGGTGGGTGACTCGTCCGGCGTGCAGCACCTCGGCGAGCTCGGTA
Organism: Rhodococcus indonesiensis; assembly: GCF_047782815.1. Taxonomy (NCBI): domain Bacteria; kingdom Bacillati; phylum Actinomycetota; class Actinomycetes; order Mycobacteriales; family Nocardiaceae; genus Rhodococcus; species Rhodococcus indonesiensis. The sequence continues at coordinate 3,122,250 of NZ_CP180630.1, forward strand.
CCGCCGTAGGCCTGCGGCGGTACCACCACCAGGGTGGCGCCGGCCGTGAAGGTCGACAGCAGCTCCTCGATCGAGGAGTCGAAGGCCGGTGAGTACAGGTGGGTGGCGCGCGAGCCGGGGGTGAGGGCGAGCCGCGTGCGGGTGTCGTCGGCGAGGTTCGCCAGGCCGGCGTGGGTGACGACGACGCCCTTGGGGGTGCCGGTGGACCCGGAGGTGTAGACGATGTAGGCGGCGTGCTCGGGTCGGATCCTCCGGTCGGTGACCGGCGCGGCGTCCGTGGCCGCGATCGCCGCGACGGTCCCGGGGTCGTCCAGCACGATCCAGTCGGTGTCGTCGGGCAGGCCGTCGCGGTGCGCGGCGACGGTCAGGCCGATGCGGGCGCCGCTGTCGCGCAGGACGTGTTCGAGCCGGGCGCGAGGGTGGCCGGGGTCGACGGGCACGAACGCGGCCCCGGTCTTGGCAACCGCCCACACGGACTGCACCGAGTCGAGCGAGCGCGCCAGCGCCAGCGCGACGGTGGTCTCCGGGCCGGCGCCGCGGGTCAGCAGCAGCCGGGCGAGCCGGTCGGTGGCGCTGTCCAGTTCGGAGTAGGTCACGGTGCGGGGACCGTCGATCACGGCGACGGCACCGGGGTCGAGGGCCGCCCCCGCGGTGAGCAGGTCGGCGAGGGTGCGGGCGGGCACCGGGTCGGCGCCACGGGCCGGGACGAGAGCCGCGCGCTCGTCCTCGTCGAGCAGGTCCAGGTCGGTGAGCCGCCGGTCCGGGGCGGCGGTGGCGAACCGGTGCAGGAACGCGAGGAACCGACGGTGGTGCGCGGCGAGCTCGTCCCGGGTGTACAGGTTCGGGTTGGCCTGGAAGTCGAGGTGCGTGCTGTGCCCGCCCGGGTAGAGGTTGACGAAGAGGTCCTCGATGAGCCCGGAGGTGAGCACGTGCACCCGGCCGGTGAGCGCGCCGAGCCGGACCTGGTGGTCGAACAGCATGAGGTTGACCGACGGGCCGAACCCGGCGGCGTGGTCGCCGGTGAGACCGAGGTCGCGGGCGATGTCCTCCTGCCGGTACCGCTGGCGGCGCAGCGCCCCGGTCAGCTCGAGTTCCGCTGCGGCGATGACGGAGGCGACGGTGGCGGCGTCGGTCCGCAACCGCAGCGGCACGACGTTGGCGAGCATGCCGCCGGAGCGGCGCAGCACGGCGGTGGTGCGGGCCGAGACGGGCAGGCTGAGCATCACCTCGTCGTGGCCGGTCATCCGGGCGAGGTAGGTGCCGAACGCGGCGACCACGAGCGGGGCGAGGCTCGACCCGCGCCGGGTCGCGGCATCGCGCAGGGCCTGCTCGGTGTCGGGGGGAAGTTCCGCGCCGACCAGCAGCGGATGCGCGTCGGCGGGGGCGGCCCGGCCGGCCAGCGACACGGGATCACCCAGGCCGGCCAGGTGTTCGGTCCAGTACGCGCGGTCGGTCTCGAACCGCGGGGAACGGCGGTAGGCCTCGTCCTCGGCGACGATGTCGGGCAGCGCCGCGGTGCGCGGGGCGTGCACCTCGGTTCCGGTGACGGTGGCGGTGTAGCGCTCGGCGGTGCGCGCGACGAGGGTCATCGCTCCGACGCCGTCGAGGGCGATGTGGTGGATCCGGGCGTACCAGAACCAGCGGTTGTCGGCGACGCGCAGCACGGCGGTGACGGCGAGCCGGTCGCTGCACATGTCGACCGGCGCGGTGTAGTCGCGCTCCATCCAGTCGCGGGCCGCGGCGACGGGATCGGCTTCGCCGCGCAGGTCGACCACCGTCAGGCGCTCTCCGGTGTGCACGACGGTCTGGAACGGGTGACCGTCCTCTTCGAGGATGCGCAGGAAACCGGTGCCGAACTCGCGTCCGACCGCACGAGCGGACGTCTCGAGGGCGTCGAGGTCGAGGTCCCCGGTGATGTCGACGTACTGGGCGATGTTGACGGGCGTGTCGCCGGCCAGGTGCTGGGCGAACCAGATACCGCGCTGGGCTGCCGAGAGCGGGAACGCGCCGGCGGGTTGCTGGGCACCGAAATGTGCTTGGGCGACCGGGCTTTCGTGCAACACGGGGGTACTCCTGACGACCGGTGGACTGTGCTGCTTCCACGGTCGTCCGAAGCCCCCCGTGCAGATACCGACCCCAGCGGTGGGGGTGGCACCCGCAGGGGTGGTCGAGAATCACCCTCGGGTGCGAGAACTTCTCAGCCTGTCCAGCCCGCGGTCGGGTCTCGCCGCCACAACAGGTCGTGGATGGCTTCGACGGCGTCCCCGGCGGAGGTGACGGCGAGCACCCCGGCGGCGGGCAGCGGCCACCCCCCGATCGAGATCACCGGGACCCCGGTCCGGACGGCGAGCGCGATCTCGCTGAGCGTGCCCCAGCTGCCGCCCACCGCGACCAGCGCCTCGCAGGTGCGGACCAGCAGGGCGTTGCGCATCTCGCCGAGCCCGGTCGGGATCGACACGGTCAGGTACGGGTTGGCTTCCGCGCGGTCGTCGCCGGGCAGCAGGCCGAGGGTGGTGCCGCCGGCCTCGGCGGCCCCACGCGAGGCCGCGGCCATCACCCCGCCCAGTCCCCCGGTCACGACGACGGCGCGCCGCGCCGCGAGCAGCCCGCCGACCTGACGGGCGATCCGGCGTTGTTCGGCCGTGGCTTCCGCGGGCCCGACCACGCCGACATACCGCTGCGCATCCATGCCGAGATTGTCCACCACCCAGGGTGCAGAAGTGGCCCCCTGAGGTGAAATCCCCCACCACCGGGGCTGCTCGCGCCGGCACCGGCGTCCCGCGGATCCTTGTCCGCATGTCCACCCTCCGCACCGAGCGTCTCGTGCGCCGCCACACGGTGATCGCCGACGACGGCGTGCCGCTCGCGGTCCACGAGCTCGGCGCGGCCGGCGCGCCGCTCACCGCCGTGTTCGTCCACGGACACTGCGGCCGCACGGAAACCTGGACCCCGCTTCGGGATTCGTTGATCCGGCGATACGGGGCCACGCTGCGGATGGTGTTCTTCGACCACCGTGGGCACGGCGCGTCCGGCACCGCCGGGCCGGAGACGTACACCGTCGAGCAGCTCGGGCGTGATCTCGCGGCGGTGCTGCGCGCGGTCTCTGCCGGCCCGGTGGTGCTGGTCGGCCACTCGATGGGCGGCATGACGATCCTGTCCTACGCCCGTCAGCATCCGCACGAGATCGGCACCCGCGTCGCCGGGGTCTGCCTGATCGGCACCGCCGCCGGTGATCTCGGACGGTCGGGGCTCGGACGCTACCTCGACAGTCCCGCGGTCGCGTTGTTCCACCGGGCGGTGCGGCACGCGCCCGGCGCCGTGCAGCGCGCGCTGCACCTGGGCGGACGGGCGGTGCGGCCGCTGCGGCGGACGTCGCAGCGCCGCGCCTCCGGCTCCCGGTGGGCGGCTCTGCTGGCGGTGCTCGCGAACGACACACCGGTGGTGACGATGGCGGCGTTCCTGCGATCGTTCGCGGTGCTCGACGAGTCCGCCGCGTTGGCGGTGCTCGCCGCGGTCCCCGCGGTCGTGCTGTGCGGCTCGGCAGACGAGTGGACCCCGTTCGAGCTGTCGGCGGGTCTGGCGGAGCGGCTGCCGCGCGCCGAGCTGGTGCGGGTCGACGGCGCGGGGCATTCGGTGATCACCGACCGGCCCGCGGAGGTCGCGCAGGCACTCGGTGGGTTGCTGCAGCGGGTCGGGTGAGCCGACGCTCAGAGGTCGCGTTCGGTGATGACGCCGCTGTGCAGTGCGAGCTCGGCGAGCCGGACCCGCTTCTGGTTCTGGGGCAGGTCCTCGACGCCGAACTTCGCGAACAGCGCCCGCAGGTGTGTCTTCACTGCGTCGACGCTCAGGAACAGTTCGGAGGCGATGTCCTGGTTGGATGCCGGGGTGGCGAAGGCGGCGCCGTGCTTGTACGGCCGGCACAGCGCGACCAGGATGCCGCGTTGTGTCTGCGTGAGCGATCGCACCGTCGGCAGCTCCGACGCGACACGGGTCGCCTCGTCCGGCCCCGCGCCGATCTCCTGGAAGGTCAGGCGGATCGAGCCGATCCGGATGCTGTCGCCCTCCCGCAGGCGCCGGCGGCCCGCGATGCGTTCCCCGTTGAGGAACGTGCCGTTGCGGGAGAGCCCGTCGTCGAGGATGGTCCAGTGGGTGCCGATCCACTCCACGACGGCGTGCAGGCGGGAGACCTCGTTGTCGCCGGTGAAGGCCACATCCGACGTCGGGGCACGGCCGATGGTGACGCGCGGCGAGCCCGGCGACAGCTCGAATCGATGCTGCCGCCCCTGCTTGTCGACGTATGTCAGACGCGATTCGGTGACGACGCTCATCACAACCTCCGGGGGCGGACTCAATCCTGCCCGCAGGTCGCAATGTCGGCAAGAGGGTCGCGCCCCAACCGCAGCAGCGTCGCGGCCAGCGCCGCGCCGTCCCGGCCCAGGACCGCGGTGAACCGTGTGAGCACCGCCATCTCGCGCCGCCCGTGCACCGACACCGTTCCGTGTCCGGCGCGGCGCAGTCGGCCGGCGTGGTGGGCAAGCCCGGTCCGGTACCGGATCGCGGCGACGATCTCGGCATCGACCCGGTCGATCTCGTCGAACACGCGATCCGGGTCGGTGTGGCTCGTGGTGAACCTCTCCGAGGTTGCGGTCACGGGGCCTCCATGGCGTTGTGGGTCGGTGGTCTCATCGTGACCGGGGATCACCGTGCGCCCCAAGGAACCCTGGGGTGGGGATCGCCCCACCCTCAGCCGAGGAGAAGCGTCACGGCCACGAAGTAGATGACGATCGAGAGCAGGTCCTGGATCACCGTGGCGAGCGGGCCGGACCCGAAAGCCGGGTCCTTGCCCAGCCGTTGCAGCGCCCACGGCAGCACCATCGCCACAGTCGTCGCGATGGTGCTCGCGGCCAGCACGGCCGACGCGACGGCGACCGCGAGATCCCGGTTCCCCGTCATGAGCAGCACGGCCGGCAGCATGGTCGCCCCGAGCAGCGCCCCCACCGACAGTCCGGTCAGCACCTCGCGGCGCACGATCCGGCGGATCCCCACCCCCACCGAGAACCCGCGGATGACCAGTGCCTCGGTCTGCGTCCCGACCGCGTCCGCCAGATACACGATTCCCGGCACGAAGTACGCGACGGCGAGGTCGGCGTCGAGTTCGGCCTCGAACACCTGCATCAGGCGGGCCGAGACCATGGCTCCGATCAGACCGACGACGAGCCACGGCAGCCGGTGCCAGAGCCGACGACGGATTCCCTCGACGCTCGAGGCGCGCGCCGCGTCCACCGAGTGCACGAAGCCGCCGAGCCGGGCCATGTCCTGATCGTGCTCGTGCAGCAGCACGGCGAGCAGTTGCTGCGGCGCGATGAGGCCGCGGAACCGGCCGTGGCCGTCCACGACGGCCAGGCCCGGTTCGCCGTGCTGCACCGCCTTCCATGCGGCGCGTTCCTGCGCGGTATCCGGGTACACCACCGGCGGATCCGGATCCATCAGGTCGTTCATCCGGGCGGTGCCGGGGGCCGCCAGCAGCCGTTCGATCGTGACGAGACCGGCGAGCGTCTCACCGATGAGCACGGCGACGACGGCGGCGCTGTCGAAGCTGTGTTCTCGCATCCGGTCGAGCACGTCGGCGGCGGTGTCGTGCGGCCGGGCCACCGGGACGGCCGCGAAGCTGTGACTCAGCGCGGTGCCGGGGCTGCCCTGCCCCCGCGAAGGTGTGGCGGCAGGTTCGACCATGGTTCACCGTTCCTCCGACCGCGCGCGTCCCGGGTGTCGATCGTGCCACGACCGTCCGGTTCCCGGCGACGGCGATAATGTGCCGGTGACTCGACGCGCGCGCTACCCCCGGCCCGGATCGTCCGCCCCGTGTCCGTGCGGTCGGGGTCTTCCGTTCGGCGAATGCTGCGGACCGTTCCTCGCGGGCGGGGACGCGCCGACGCCCGAGCAGCTGATGCGGTCGCGGTACACCGCCTTCGTGGTCGGTGACGACGGCTATCTGCGTCGCACGTGGCACCCCGGCACCCGCCCGGCGCGACTGGATCTCGATCCGGCGCAGCGGTGGACCGGGCTCGAGGTGCTGCACACGAGCGGCGGGTTCCTGCACTCGGAGGGGACGGTCGAGTTCCGTGCCCACTACTGCTTCGGCGGTCACGAGGACGTGCTGCACGAGCACAGTCGGTTCGTCCGCGAGGGCGGCCGCTGGTACTACGTCGAGGCGCTCGGACGACCCTGACGAGTCCGACCGTTCGGTGTCTCAGTCGAAGAGGGCGAACGCGCGTGCCACGAAGAACGCCGCCACGCCGAGCACGATCAGCGCGATGAGCACGATCGCGAAGACGGGCATCACCCGGCTCGGGTTGGGTTGGGGATGCGACAGGCCGGAGGTCTGTCCGGCGTCGGGTGGGGTGTCTCCGGGCTGCACGCCCCCGCCGGCGTCGAGGCCGGGCGCATCTTCGGGTCGGGGTCCGGGGTCCTGGGTGCTCAAGTGCGCTCCTGGTGTCTGCAGTACGGAAACAGGGCCGAGCGCGGCGTCTCGGCCCCGACCGCATACCCGGTTTCCGGCGGTGCAATCCTCACTCGTCACCGTTCAGCCGAACGGCCCGGGCAGGTGACGGGAGAACCAGACGGCCTCGCCGAGCGGCTCCGTCGCCGCGTCGAGGTGCCCGCTCACGTCGGTGAGAGCGTCGACGAGGCCGGTCACCGCGATCTCGTCGGCAAGCGGCAGGGACTCCCGGTCGAGTGCCTCGGCGGCCTCCACGATCGCGGCGATCTCGCGGGCCAGGTCGAACAACTTGTCGCGAACTGCACCGACCCGGGACGCGAAACTTGCGTGGCTCATGGGGATCCTCTCGGGCGACGTCGTGGGAGCGCGGTCCCCGTCGCCGTCACGGCGACGTATGTCACCGTCCGCCCCCGGGCGGGGCGCGGACGGTGATGTCCTGTCTCAGCTCAACCAGCCGAACAGGTCGCGGAACAGATGCATGAACCAGTTGAACTCAGGTCGGAAGTTCCACATGATCGACTCCCTCCTTTCCGATCTCGACGTCCCGACCCACTGTCTCGGATATCCGGCGGAATATGATGTGAAACACACCCGCACGCCCACAGCCCGAAAATCCTCATGGTTGCGCCGGACCGACGGCCCCGAGGACGGGCAGCGGCTGGGCGTGGGCGCTCGCGACGCCCCGAGGCGCCGGCCCCGCGATCCGGGTCATCGCGATCTGCGCCAGGCCTGGTCCCCCGTGGCGAGAAGGGGCGGACCGCACGAGGTGGACCGCGGTCCCTGGTCGGACCGCGCGCGGTCTCGCGCCGGTCCACGCTCGTCGCCATCCCTTCCGGATGCGGTCTATGTTCCGCACAGCCGGCTTCTTTTTCGAGCTCCTGCCGGGATGCGCCCGCGTCGGGAGGGCGCCTTGTATCGGCGCGCGCTTCGGACATGAAGAATCGAGTGGGTATCGTTCGGTAAATTGTACTGTTCCGTCGGGCGTGGAATACGCGTGTCAGTGACGGTGCCGGAGACGCGGGCTGCGGCACCGTCCCGGCCGCCGCAGCGCGCGGGCTCAGCTCCGCTCCGCCGTAGCGAAATGCTTCTCGAGGTGCTCGGCGACCGCCTCCGGCTGTTCGAGCGCCACGGAGTGCCCTGCGGCGTCGACCGTGACGTGCCGGCCGCCCGCGGCGTCGGCGATGTTCACCGACGAGATCGGCGGCGGGTACGCGTGGTCCTCGCTCCCGGCGACGGCCAGGACCGGCACGCGGCACCCGGCCAGCTCCTCGACGATCCGCCCGCGATGGATGACGCCGTGGGCGGCGTCGCCGATGCGGGGTTCGAGCCGGGCGATCGCGGCGCGCCAGGTGCTCGTCATCGAACTCTCCTGCGCGAGGCTCGAATCGCCGAACATGATGTACATGACCGTGTCGACGACGTCGGCCGTGCCGTGCTCGGTGAGATGGTCGACCAGCGGAGCGAACTCGGCGAGCTTGTATTCCTCCTCCGCCGACGAACCGAGTGCGGCGGCCGTGCGGAGCAGTTCGGGGCGGCGCGCGGCGAGCCGCAGCGCGACGAACCCGCCGAGCGAATTGCCGACGACGTGACACGGGGCCAGATCGAGATGCTCGATCAGGGCCGCGGCGTCCTCGGCGAGGACGTCGACCGCGAGTTCCTCCCGCGGTGCCGGGGCGCTCTCGCCCTGCCCGCGATGGTCGTAGGCGACGACCCGGTACCCGTCGGCGGTGAACTTCTCCGCGAGCGTGTCGAACATCGTGTGATCGAAGAAGAGCGAATGGCTGAACACGATCGGCACCCCCTCGCGCGGACCGGCGTCGACGTAGGCGAGTTCCGTCCCGTTGACCTTTGCTCGCTGCATGAGAAACCTCCTGGATCGGAGCCACCGCGCTCCGGCTGTGGCGTTCGTCACTACACTGCCGACGAGCGTAGGGAGCGGGCTGGACGCGGCACTCGCCGATCCGCGCAGAGCACTGTCCGGCGCGCGCACGACCCGACGAGGAGGTCACGGTGGCAGCGGAGTACGAGGTGCAGTTCACGACGACGGGCCGGGTGCCGGCGCGCGACCGCGCCGAGTTCTGGACCGACCACGTGCGGTTCAACCACGGCACCCTGGACTATTCGTTCCCCCACCCGGACGAGCGTTCGCCGGCCGGCTTCGCCGGAGCCACACACGTGCAGCGCTGCGGCGGTCACCAGCTCGTCGAGTTCTGGTCCGATCGCATCACCTACGCGCGGACCGCCCGGCACGTCCGCGGGGACGACGACCGGAGCATGCGCCTGTTCGTGCCGAAATCCGGCGCGCTCACCGTCGCCCACGACGGGCACGCACTGCCGGTGCCCGTCGGGCACGCGGCCCTGGTGTCGATGGCCCGCCCGTTCGAGCTGGTCCATCGCGCCCAGGCCCGGGCGTGGGTGCTCACCGTCCCCGAGGGCTGCCTGCCCGACCGGGCGGTCGCCGACGGGCCGAGTGTGCTCGACCTGCGCCGCGGCGTCGGGGCGGTGGCGGGGACCATGACACGGGCGCTGGCCCGCGAACGCACGTCGTTGTCCGGTCCCGCCTTCGTCGCGATCAGTGCCCGGGTGATCGAGCTCGTGTCCCTCGCCCTGGCCGACACACACGGTCACATCCGGCCCGGTGGCCTGCAAGCGGTCGCCGCGGCGGCCCATGCCTACGTCGACGAACGTTCGGACGACCCGGACCTGACCCCGGCGTCGATGGCACGCGACCTGGGCTGGTCGCTGCGCCAACTGCAGCTCGCGTTGCGAGCGGCCGGCACCACCCCTGCCGAGCTGCTCCGCAACCGCCGACTGGACCGCGCCCGCAGCCGACTCGAGGACCCGCGCTGGAACGCGGTGTCCGTGGGGGGAATTGCCTTCGCGTCCGGCTTCGGTTCGCTCGGTGCGTTCGGCACGGCCTTCCGAGCCCGTTTCGGGACCACCCCGAAGGCGGTGCGGGCGGCCGGTCCCGCGGCCGCGCTCAACGCAGCAGCGTCGCCCGCAGTGTCGCCGTGAGCCACGCCCGGTATTCGTCCACGTCCCAGCCGCAGTCGCGGCGCAGCAGCGCATGCACCTGCGGAGAACCCAGCGTGTAGAACACGTGCGCCGCGTGCTCGACACTCACGTCGTCGCGCAGCAATCCGTGCCGGCGCAGCCCCTCCGCGATGGTGTGCGCGTTGTCCGCGGTCGCGCGCGCGTCCTCGTCGGCGAACCGGCGCATGTCAGGGTCCGCGCCCGAGGACTCGACCGAGGTCATCAGCAGCCCGCCGGCCCGCTCGAGCAGGTCGGCGCCGTAGCGGACGACCTGCTCGACGATGCGTTCGGCATCCGAGCCCGCGGTTCCGGAGGCGCCGCGTCCCGCGCGTGGCTCCCGGCCCGACCCGGGCTCGTCGGCCGCGGACCCACCCGTGACCGCGGCGTCGAGCGCCTCCCGGAACAGTTCGGACTTGCCGCCGGGGAACGCCGTGAAGACCGTGCGCACCGCCACCCCGGCCGTCTCCGCGATCTGCCTGACCGTGGTGCTGACGTATCCGCGGTCGACGAAGAGCCGGGCGGCGGCGTCGACGATCGTCGCGCGCGTCCGGCGCGCAGCCTCCTCACGCAGCGGCGAACTGTAGGCCCTCTTGGCATGCTGGGACATCGATCTCAGCTTATCAGCATCGGTTGCATCGGAACTGCAGCCGATTTCGGAGGTCTGCAGCGGCAGCGGCGACCGGGCATGCTGGTCGGGTGCACACCTTCGAGGTCTGGGCTCCGACCCCGCAATCCGTCCGGCTCCATGTCGACGGCACCGTCCACCCCATGCGCCGGGACGACCGCGGGTGGTGGCGCGCCGAGGTCGACGCCTCCCCCGGCGCTCGGTACGGCTTCCTCCTCGACGAGGACGAGACCGTGTTGCCGGACCCGCGCTCTCCGCGGCAACCGGACGGGGTGCACGGGTTGTCCCAGCTGCACTCGGTCGACGAGCACGCCTGGACCGACACGTCGTGGACGGGCCGGCAACTCGCCGGCGGGGTGGTGTACGAGCTGCACGTGGGGACCTTCACCGACGAAGGCACCTTCGATGCCGCCGTCGCCCGGCTCGACGACCTCGTCGCGCTCGGCATCGACCTGGTCGAACTGATGCCGGTCAACGCCTTCAACGGCACCCGCGGGTGGGGCTACGACGGTGTGCTCTGGTACGCGGTGCACGAGCCCTACGGCGGCCCGGACGGGCTGCAACGCTTCGTCGACGCCGCCCACGCCCGCGGCCTCGGGGTGATCCTGGACGTGGTGTACAACCATCTCGGACCGTCCGGAAACTACCTGGACCGCTACGGGCCGTACCTGTCCGGTGGGCAGGGCACGTGGGGCGCCTCGGTCAACCTCGACGGCCCGGACTCCGGCGAGGTGCGCCGCTACATCCTCGACAACGCCCTGCGCTGGATGCGGGAGTTCCACATCGACGGACTGCGCCTGGACGCGGTGCACGCTCTCGTCGACCACACCGCCGTGCACCTGCTCGAGGAGCTGGCCGTCGCGACGTACCGGATGTCGGCGCATCTGGGCCGTCCGCTCAGCCTGATCGCGGAGAGCGATCTGAACGATCCGAAGATGATCTCGCCCCGCGCCGCCGGCGGTTACGGCCTGCAGGCGCAGTGGGACGACGACATCCACCACGCCGTGCACGCCGCCGTCTCCGGTGAACGACAGGGCTACTACGGCGATTTCGGTTCGCTCGACTGCCTCGCCCGCACCCTGCGGCACGGGTTCTTCCACGCCGGCACCTATTCGAGCTTCCGCGGGCGCACCCACGGGCGGCCGCTCGACGCCGGACGCATCCCGGCGAGCTCCCTGCTGGCCTACACGTGCACCCACGACCAGGTCGGCAACCGGGCGGTCGGCGACCGGCCCGGTCACTACCTCGACCCCGGTCAGCTGGCCGTCAAGGCCGCGCTGGTGCTGACCTCCCCGTACACCCCCATGTTGTTCATGGGCGAGGAGTGGGACGCGAGCTCACCGTTCCAGTACTTCACCTCCCACCCGGAACCGGAGTTGGCCCGGGCCACCGCCGAGGGACGTCGGCGCGAGTTCGCCGAGCACGGGTGGGACGCCCAGGACGTCCCCGACCCGCAGGATCCGGAGACGTTCCGGCGGTCGACGCTGAACTGGGCCGAGCGGACCGAACCGGCCCGTGCCCGGGTGCTCGAGTGCTACCGGCAACTCCTGGCGCTGCGTCGCGAACGCGCCGAGCTGACCGATCCGTGGCTCGAGCACCTGCACGTCGACTACGACGAGGACGAGCGCTGGATCGTGCTGCACCGCGGCAGCCTGCGGGTGGCGTGCAACCTCGGACCCGACCCGGTCACCGTGCCCTTCGGCGGGGCTCCCCTGGTGTGGTGGGAGCCGGTGGTGGTCAACCGGACCGGGTCCGCAACCCTCGTGCCCGGGCACTCGTTCGTCGTTCTCGACGCCGCCCTCGCACCGCCGGGGGTCAGCGCGGGCGCAGCATCCGCAGGGTGAGCAGGGCAGTGGCCGCCAGAATCACCGCCGTGGCCGCCGCGGCACCGTGGGTGCCCGCGACGAACGCGGACCGCGCCGACTCGAGGAGGATCTCCGCCTCGGCCGCCGGAAGGCGGCCGGCCGCGGCGACCGCGCCGCCGAGGGTGTCGAACTCGTGGCCCGCACCCGGGACACCGAGCCGGGACCGGTAGACGGCGGTGACGACGCTGCCGAGGACCGCGACACCGAGGGCGATACCGAGCTCGTAGGCCGTCTCCGACACCGCGGACGCGGCGCCGGCCCGGTCCGCCGGGGCGGCCCCGACAACCAGGTCGGTGGTGAGTGTCAGCGCGATGCCGACGCCCACGCCGATGAGGACGAAACCGGCGACGAACACGCCGGCTCCGTGCTCGGTGTCCAGCGCCAGCAGCACGGCGGCGCCCACGGCCGCGACGGCCAGGGCACCCGACAGGACGGTCCCCACCGGCAGGCGCCGCACGAGCCAGGCCGCACCGAGTGCAGACAGGGCGCTGGTCGCGGTGCCGGGGAGCATCAGCAGACCCGCCTCCAGCGGTCCGACTCCGAGGACCAGCTGCAGGTACTGGGAACCGAAGAACAGCACCCCGGCGAGGGCGAAGATCGACAGCAGATTGGTCGCGACGGCGGCCGAGAACTCCCGGCGCCGGAACAGCGTGAGGTCGAGCAGCGGATCCGTCGCGATCCGCTGGCGGTAGACGAACGCGACGGCCGCCGTCAGGCCACCGCCGAGTGCGACCAGCGCCGCACTGTGCGGGCCGTGCAGCGCGGTTTCCTTGACCGCGTAGACGATCGGCACCACGGCCAGCAGGGACAGGGCGGCCCCCGGCAGGTCGAAGCGGCCCGGGTGCGGATCCCGTGATTCCGGGACGAGGAACGGTGCGGCGACCACGAGGACCGCCATGATCGGAAGGTTGATCAGAAACACCGACCCCCACCAGAAGTGCTCGAGCAGCCAGCCGCCGACGAGCGGGCCGGCGGCGGCCCCGCCGCCGGCCATCGCGCCCCACACGCCGATGGCGACGGTCCGCTCGCGCGGATCGGTGAACATGTGCCGGATGAGTCCGAGGGTGGCCGGCATGAGGGTGGCGCCCGAGACGCCCTGCAGTGCCCGCGCCACGATCAGCAGCTCGGGGCTCGGCGCCCACGCCGCGAGGACCGAGGCCGCGGCGAACCCGACGGCACCGACCAGCAGGAGCCGGCGTCGGCCGACCCGGTCGCCGAGCACGCCCATCGTCACCAGCAGACCGGCCACGGCGAACGAGTACACGTCGATGATCCACAGCAGCTGGACCCCGCTCGGGGCCAGATCGGCGCTGAGGAAGGGCAGGGCGAGGTCGAGAACGGTTGCGTCGACCGCGATCAGCAGCACGGCGCCTGCGAGAACCACCAGGCCCGCCCAGGTGCGGGCACCGGCCGGCGCATGCTCGGTTCCCGCCTCCGCCGGGGAAGCCGGCGGTATCTGCCCGGTGTTCGTCATCCTTCGTTCCTCCACACTGAACCGTCCAGCCGGTACACAAGTACGGTAGCACCAACCGTCCGGACGGTACAAAGACGGACGGTAGGATCGGGCCATGGCCTCCGACACACGCGACCGGATCCTCGACGCCCTCGAACGCACCCTCGTCGACGTGGGAGTAGCCCAGGTGACGCTCGAGGGCGTCGCGGCGGCTGCCGGGGTGTCGAAAGGTGGTCTGCTGTACCATTTCCCGACCAAGGAGGCGATGCTCGCCGCCATGGTGCGGCGCCTCGGCGAACGCGGCGACGCCCGGCTCGCCGACGCCGTCGCCGGCGGTACCCCGGTCGCGGAGTGGTACCTGGCCGACCCGGACGAGACCGGGGACTCGGCGGAGATGGACCTGTTCCGGTCCACGGTGGCCGCGCTGCGCAGCGCCGACGGCCGGCACGACGACGTGCACCGGGCGGTCGTCGAGGTGCTGCGGTCGTGGGACGAGGGGCTGCGCGCGGAGATCGACGACCCGGTCACCGCCGAGATCGTGCGCCTCGTCGGCGACGGCATCTACCTGGGCGCGATGCTCGGTCTGCCCAAGCCCGACCCGGAACTGCACCGGCGGGTCGTCGCCCGGCTCCTGGGGACGAAAAACCCTTGATTATCGCCGACCGGCGCGAGTACGGTCAAGAGCAGTCGGGGAATCTTCCTGCACACACACGCTTCTCGGGGTGTATCGCCATGAAACTCCGGACTGCCACCGTCGGCGCCCTCCTCGCCGCCACCCTCACCCTCGCCCCGGCCGGAGTCGCGGCCGCGGCGCCCACCGACGCCCCCGCTCCGATCGGGATCACCTGGCAGCAGACCGATCACCGCAACGACTGGGACCGCCACGACCGCCGTGACCACGATCGCGGCTGGGAACGCAACTGGTGGGGTCCACCCGCTCCGTGCTGGTGGTTCGGCCCCTGGCTGGTCTGCGCTCCCTGGCGCTGAGCGGCCGCCGCGGACCTCGGCGGGGGAAGGCATTCCCCCGCCGGGATCCCGTGCGGCTCAGGTGAGATAGCGGTAGGCCGGCGAACCCGGCTCGAGCCGCTGCGCCTCGATCGGCGAGACGTCCATCCGCGCCAGCAGCGACGTCAGACCGTCGGCCGTGCCGAGTTCGATGCCGACCAGCGCCGCACCGAACTCCCGGTTGTTGCGCTTGACGTACTCGAACAGGGTGATGTCGTCGTCGGGCCCGAGCACCTCGTCGAGGAACCGCCGCAGCGCCCCCGGTTCCTGAGGGAAGTCCACCAGGAAGTAGTGCTTGAGGCCGCGGTGCACCAGCGAGCGCTCGATGACCTCCCCGTAGCGGGAGACATCGTTGTTGCCCCCCGAGATCAGGCACACCACCGTCGCACCCGGCGCGACGGTCATCCCCTCGAGCGCGGCGACGGACAGGGCCCCCGCGGGCTCGGCGATGATGCCCTCGTTCTGATACAGGTCGAGCATCGCCGTGCACACGGCGCCCTCGTCGACCTGGGTCATCCCGAACGGCCCGGTGCCCAGTCCGTCGTTGCGCAGCGCCGCGACCAGCGGCAGGTTCGCATGGGAGACGATCTCGGGGCCGAGCCGGGAGACGACGGCGTACGGCACGTCGCCGACCCGTTTCACGGCGGCACCGTCGACGAACGGATCCACCTCCGGGAGGGTCACCGGCCCGCCCGCGACGAGGGCAGCGGTCATCGACGCCGCCCCGGCCGGTTCCACCCCGACGATCGAGGTGTGCGGCGACTTCTCGTGCAGGTACGCCGCGATGCCGGCCAGGCAGCCACCGCCGCCGACCGGAACCAGCACCAGGTCCGGCGCCGCCGGCAGCTGGTCGAGCATCTCCCGGGCGATGGTGCCCTGACCCGCCGCGGTGCGGGCGTCGTCGAACGGCGCGACCATCGTCGCGCCGGTACGCGCGACATCCGCGGCCGCGGCCGCCGCGGCCGCGTCGAAGGTGTCACCCGTCGGGATGAGCTCGACGAACGCCCCGCCGTGCGCACGGATCCGGTCCCGCTTCTGCTTCGGGGTCCGGGTGGGCACGTAGATCCGGCCCCGCACCCCCATCGCCCGGCACGAGTAGGCCACGCCCTGCGCGTGATTGCCGGCGCTGGCCGTCACCACACCCGCCTCGCGTTCCGCCGGAGAGAGCTGCGCCATGACGTTGTAGGCGCCGCGCAGCTTGTAGGAGCGCACGCGGGTGAGATCCTCGCGCTTGAGGTAGACGTTCGCTCCGGTGAGGGCGGAGAGCCGCTCGCTGTACTCGAGGGGTGTGGGAGCGACGACCGCGGAAATTCGCTCCGCCGCGGCATCGATGTCGGCCACGCTCAGGGCGGGCAGGTGCATCGGATCAGCGGTTCGCGAAGTCGTGGTCACCTGTCCATGCTGCCACTACCCACCCGGAACCCCCAACGCGGGTTTCGCCACTGCGCCCGCGCCCCCCGCCCCCGGATCCCGCGCGCTACCGGGGTTCCAGGACGAAGACCGGGATCTCGCGATCCGTCTTCTTCTGGTACTCGGCGTAGTCGGGGAACGCCTCGACCGCCCGCCGCCACCACAGGTCCTTCTCCTCGCCGTGGACCTCGCGGGCGGTCATGTCCCGGACCGTCGGCCCGTCACGCAGTTCGACGTGCGGATCCGCCAGGACGTTGAAGTACCAGACCGGATGCTTCGGGGCACCACCGAGCGAGGCGACCACCGCGTAGACGCCATCGTGCTCGACGCGCATCAGCGGGGTCTTACGCAGCTTGCCGCTCTTCGCTCCGCGGCTGGTCAGCACGACCACCGGGCGGCCGTTCAGGGTCGTACCCTCGGTGCCGCCGGAACTCTCGTACAGCGCCACCTGGTCGGCGGCCCACTGGGACGGACTCGGTTCGTATTCTCCGGTGAGAGGCATGCCCCAAGTCAACACCGCCGCGCACGGGGCCGCAGCGGACCCGGCGGATCCGTCCCTCCGAGTCGGACGTCACCATCCGACGAGCAAAGTTCGGTGGTCCGAACACAAGTCTGCGAGTAACCTGGTGAACGGATTCCCCGAGGCGCACGGAGGTCGAGATGACGACGACGGATTCGCCCACTCGCGTCCGCCGCCGGCCGGCGTCCGTCGACGTCGCCGGAACCGCATGGCCGCTGTACAAGCTCGAGGCGCTCGTCGCGGCCGTCCTGGTGCTGCTGACGCTGTTCGCGATCACCGCCGACGCGCAGACCGCCGTGCTCGCCGCCGCCGGCACCGCCACCGTCGTGTGGTGGGCCCGCCTGCTGCACTACCGCCGCGAGCCCTGACCGCACCGTCCCCGGCGCGGGTCAGATCGCCAGGCAGGCCGGCCCGAGCAGGGCCTTGAGATCACCCATCAGCGCCGACGACGGCTCCACCCGCAGGCTGTCGTCCACCTTCAGCACGGTCACCTTGCTGCCGGAAACCAACCGCACGTGCACATCCGAGGTACCCGGGTGGCGGGTGAGCACGCTCTTGAGCGCACCCACCTTGTCGGGCGTGCACAACCGGGTGGGCATCGACACCGACAGCGGCTTGGCCACCCCCACCTGAGACAGGTCGGGTACGGCGAGATCGTTGGCGATCAACGAGATCCGGTCGTCACGGACCGACACCCGGGCCTTGACCAGCACCACGGAGTCCTCGACGACGTCCATGCCGTACACGGAGTAGGACTGCGGGAAGAACAGCACCTCGATCCCGCCGGCGAGGTCCTCGAGCTGGGCCGACGCCCACGTCAGGCCGTTCTTGTTGATGCGGCGGTTCACCGAGGCCAGGATGCCGCCCACGGTGACCTGGGCACCGTCCTTGATCGCGCCTTCGAGGATGGTCGGGATCGCGGTGTCCGCCTGCTGGGCGAGGACGTGCTCGACGCCGTTGAGCGGATGCCCGGACACGTACAGGCCCAGCATCTCCCGTTCGAGGGCGAGCTTGTGCTTGGTGTCCCATTCCTCCTCGGGGATCTTCACGTTGAACACCGAGGTCACCGACTCGTCGGCGTCCGCGCCGCCGAACAGGTCGAACTGCCCGATCGCCTCGGCCTTCTTGGTGCCCATCACCGCGTCGATCGCGTCGGCGTGCACCAGCATCAGGCCCTTGCGGGGATGGCCGAGCGAGTCGAAACCGCCGGCCTTGATGAGCGACTCGGTGACCTTCTTCGAGCACGCGAGCGCGTCGATCTTGTTGAGGTAGTCGGAGAAGTCGGTGAACCGGCCCTTCTCCTCCCGCGCGCGGATGATGGACGCGACGACGTTGGAGCCGACGTTGCGTACCGCGCCGAGGCCGAAGCGGATGTCCTCCCCCACCGACGCGAAGTCCACCCGCGACTCGTTGACGTCCGGCGGCAGCACCGTGATCCCCATCTTGCGGCAGTCCGACAGGTAGACCGCGGCCTTGTCCTTGTCGTCGCCGACCGACGTGAGCAGGCCCGCCATGTACTCGGCCGGGTAGTTGGCCTTGAGGTAGGCGGTCCAGAAGGAGACCAGGCCGTACCCGGCGGCATGCGACTTGTTGAACGCGTACCCGGCGAACGGCAGGATCGTGTCCCACAGGGCCTTGATCGCCGGCTTGGAGAAGCCGTTGGCGAGCATGCCCTCCTCGAAGCCCTCGAACTCGGCGGCGAGGACCTCGGCCTTCTTCTTGCCCATCGCGCGGCGCAGGATGTCGGCTCGTCCGAGGGAGTAACCGGCCACCTTCTGAGCGATCTGCATGATCTGCTCCTGGTAGACGATCAGACCGTAGGTGTCGGCGAGGATGTCCTTCAGCGGTTCCTCGAGCTCGGGGTGGATCGGCTTGACCTCTTGCCGCCCGTTCTTGCGGTCGGCGTAGTCGTTGTGGGCGTTCATGCCCATCGGTCCGGGCCGGTACAGCGCGAGAACGGCGACGATGTCCTCGAACCCCGTCGGCTGCATGCGGCGCAGCAGATCCCGCATCGCGCTGCCGTCGAGCTGGAACACGCCCAGGGTGTCGCCGCGGGCCAGCAGTTCGTACGTGGGTGGATCCTCGAGCGGCAGCGTGTCCAGGTCGAGGTCGATGCCGCGGTTGTTCTTGATGTTCTCGATCGCGTCGCCGATGACGGTGAGGTTGCGCAGACCGAGGAAGTCCATCTTCAGCAGGCCGATGGCCTCGCACGACGGGTAGTCCCAGCCGGTGATGATCGCGCCGTCCTGCGCTCGCTTCCACAGCGGGATGGCATCCATCAGCGGCTCGGACGACATGATCACCGCACACGCGTGCACGCCCGCGTTGCGGATCAGGCCCTCGAGGCCCAGCGCGGTGTCGTAGATCTTCTTCACGTCCGGGTTGGACTCGATCAGCGCCCGGACCTCGGCGGCCTCCTTGTACCGCTCGTGGTTCGGGTCGGTGATGCCCGAGACCGGGATGTCCTTGGCCATGATCGGCGGCGGCAGCGCCTTGGTGATCTGATCGGCGATGGCGAATCCGGGCTGGCCGAACTGCACGCGGGCCGAGTCCTTGATCGCGGCCTTGGTCTTGATGGTGCCGAACGTGATCACCTGGGCCACGCGGTCGGCCCCCCACCGTTCGGTGGCGTAACGCACCATCTCACCGCGGCGGCGGTCGTCGAAGTCGATGTCGATATCGGGCATGGACACGCGCTCGGGGTTGAGGAACCGCTCGAACAGCAGACCGTGCGGGATCGGGTCGATGTTCGTGATGCCCATCGCGTAGGCGACGAGGGAGCCCGCGGCCGAACCGCGGCCGGGGCCGACGCGGATGCCGACCTCGCGAGCGTGGCTGATCAGGTCGCCGACGACGAGGAAGTAGGCCGGGAATCCCATCTCGTTGATGACGCCGATCTCGTACTCGGCGCGGGTGAGGTACTCCTGCGGCACGCCGTCCGGGAATCGCCGGTCGAGCCCGCGCAGAACCTCCTCGCGCAGCCACGTCGCCTGCGTGTGTCCCTCGGGGACGGGGAAGATCGGCATCCGGTCCCGGTGCGTCCACACCTCCTTGTAGGACTGGACCCGCTCGGCGATCAGCAGCGTGTTGTCGCACGCGCCGGGCACCTCGCCGTCCCACAGTGCCCGCATCTCCGCGGCGGATTTGAGGTAGTAGCCGTCACCGTCGAACTTGAATCGGGTCGGATCCGAGAGCGTCTTACCGGTCTGGATGCACAGCAGGGCCTCGTGGTTCTCGGCGGCGTCCTTGGTGACGTAGTGGCAGTCGTTGGTCGCCAGCGGCGGGATGTCGAGCTTGCGGCCGATCTCGAGCAGGCCCTCACGGACCCGTCGCTCGATGGACAGGCCGTGGTCCATGAGTTCGAGGAAGAAGTTGTCCTTGCCCCAGATCTCCTGCCACTTCGCGGCCGCCTCGAGCGCCTCACGCTCGTGGCCCAGCCGCAGCCTGGTCTGGATCTCCCCGGACGGGCAGCCGGTGGTGGCGATGATGCCCTCGGCGTGGTGGGCGATGAGATCCTCGTCCATGCGGGCCCACTTGCCGAGCTGTCCCTCGATCGACGCGAGCGACGACAGCTTGAACAGATTGCGCAGCCCGGTGGCGTTCTCGGCGACCATCGTCATGTGCGTGTACGAGCCCGAGCCGGAGACGTCGTCGGACTTCTGGCTCGGATCGCCCCACTGCACGCGCTTGGTGCTGAACCGCGACTCGGGCGCGATGTAGGCCTCGATACCGATGATCGGCTTGATGCCCTGCTTCTCGGCGACGTTGTAGAACTCGCTGGCGCCGTACATGTTCCCGTGGTCGGTCATCCCGACCGCCGTCATCCCCAGCCGCTCGGCCTCCTTGAACAGGGGACCGACCTTTGCGGCTCCGTCGAGCATCGAATACTCGGTGTGGTTGTGCAGATGAACGAACGAGTCAGCCACGCGTGCCTCTCCCGGAAGGTCTGTGAGCACCCCGAGTGTAGGCCCCCGCGGCGACGGGATCGGACCGCCACACCGGCCCGGACGGCGTGTCGTGACCGGTGTTACTGCGGTGCACTCGAGGGGACCGGCTCGAGCGTCCCGCGAGCCCGGCGACCCCGGGCCACGGCGTCGGCGGTGAAGATCGCGAGCGCGATCCAGATCAGCCCGAACCCGATCCAGCGGGAGGCGGGCATGTCCTCGTGCAGGACCAGCACACCCCACGCCATCTGCAGGCTCGGGGTCAGGTACTGCAGCATGCCGAGGGTCACCAGGGGAACCCGCTGGGCGGCCGCGCCGAACAGCAGCAGCGGCAGTGCCGTGACGAGCCCGGCCGACACGAGCAGCAGCGAGTGCCCGGCGCCGTGACCGAGGAACGTACCGGTGCCGGTGACGGCGAGGAAGATCAGGTAGCCCGCCGCGAAGGGCACGGCGACGACGCCCTCCCCCGTCAGCGAGGTGCGCGGGTCGAGCGGCACGACCTTCTTGATCACCCCGTACAGGGCGAACGAGAAGGCGAGGGTGAGCGCGATGATCGGCGGCCGCCCGTAATCCACGGTGATCACCGCCACCGCGGCGGTCGCCAGGAGCAGCGCCGCGATCTGGGCGCGGCGCAGCCGCTCCCGGAAGAACAGCACCCCGAACAGCACGCTGACCAGCGGGTTGACGAAGTAGCCCAGCGCGGTCTCGACGACCCGGCCCGAGACCACGCCGTAGATGTAGGTGCCCCAGTTGACGGCGATGGCCGCGGACGCCGCCGCGACCAGCGCCCACACCCGTACCCCCAGCCCCCGCAGCGAACCGAGCCGGCCGAGGACGGCGAGCAGCAGCAGCATCGCCAGCAGCGTCCACAGCACCCGGTGCGCGAGGATCTCCACGGCTCCGGCGGGCTCGAGCAGGCCGAAGAACGCGGGGAACATTCCCCACGTCAGGTAGGCGCCGAGTCCGAACAGGATGCCGGCGTCGGGGCGCGATGCGGTGCTGCTCACCAGTCAACGGTAGGGCGCGCGGATGCGCCGGGGCGCGCCGGGTCGATCAGGTCGGTCAGAACGACACGGTCGGCGGCAGTTCCGTGCCCGCCGGGGCGGTGTAGAACTCGCGCTCGCGCACCCCCGCCGGGCCCGCGAAGAACATCCACGGGATGGTCTTCAGCGACGTGTTGAGCCGGCCTGCGGCGTCGTTGTAGTACTGGCGGGCGAAGGCGAGCTGGTCCTCGGTCTCACCCAACTGACGCTGCAGGTCCAGGAAGTTGGCCGAGGCCTTCAGGTCCGGGTAGTTCTCGGCGACGGCGAGCACGTCGAACACCGCCTTCTCGAGACGCGCGTCGGCCTGCGCCTTCTCTGCCACCGTGCCACCGGAGGCGGCCCGCGACGCGGCGGTGCGTGCGGCGGTGACCTCCTCGAACACGCTCTTCTCGTGCGCCGCGTAACCCCGCACCGTCGACACGAGATTCGGCACCAGGTCGGCGCGCCGGCTCAGTTGCACGTCGATGCCGCCCAGGGCCTCCTGAGCCAGGACGTCGGCGCGGCGCAGCCGGTTGAACCCGACCACGAACACGGCAACGAGCACCACCACCAGCACGACGACGATCACGACTGCGGTCACCATGGGACCGCCCTCCTTCCGCTGCCCGGCACCGGTGCGGGCGCGCCGGTGTCTCGTTCACCACTCGGTCACCAGGAGCCGCCGCCCCCGCCACCACCACCGCCGCCACCGCCGCCACCGCCCGACGACGAGGACTGGGACGCGGTGTACGCACTGATCGACGACGACAGGGCCGACTCGAAACTGTCGAATCCTCCGGCCCCGGAGGCGAATCCGTGCACTCCGACCGGATACGGGTACCACGCCGGCACCGGCGGCTCCGTCCCGGTGACGGTGCGGTACTTCTCCGCCCACTTCTCGGCCACGCCGAAGGCGACCGCGTGCGGAATGTAGCGGGTGTAGAGGTCCTGTTCCGCCGAGAACCGGTAGCGGTCCTCGCTCGACGGTGTCACGAGCATGCGCCGGAACCCGCCGGCACGCGACCACATCTCGCGGCCCTTCGCGGTGCGCCGGGTCCCGGCCTCCGGGCGCAGCAGTTCCCATCCGCCGAATACGAACGCCGCCGCCGGCAGGCCCCACATGCTCGGCCAGACCGGCACGGCGAACCCGACCACCGCGAGCACCAGCGCCAGCACCACCGCCGCCTTGCCGAGGCGCTCGCGCGTGGACGGGGCCACCAGGCCCTCGTTGCGGGCCCAGATCCGGCACTGCGACGCCAGCTCCGTCGTCGCCTTCGACAGCCGTTCCCCCGCCGACTTCGAGCCGTCGGCCCGCAGCACCGCCCCCGGGTACGAGATCTGCAGCGCATCGCCGACCGCCCGGGTCACCGGATCGGTCGCCGCCCACGTGTCCGCAGAGGCGATACCCCGGACCTCCCACACCTCGGACTTCTTGCCGGTCCCGCCGGGGCGCAATTCGACCAGCCCCTCCTCGGCGGCGTACAGCAACGTGGCCGCGAGCGGTGCAGGTCCGGGACGTTCGGAGGCGAGGTAGACGGTCTGCACCGGCCCAAAACCGTCGGGCGGCGCGTACAGCACCGGCAACCCCGGCTCGGGTTCGCGCGCCGTC
Source organism: Rhodococcus indonesiensis (assembly GCF_047782815.1). Classification (NCBI taxonomy): domain Bacteria; kingdom Bacillati; phylum Actinomycetota; class Actinomycetes; order Mycobacteriales; family Nocardiaceae; genus Rhodococcus; species Rhodococcus indonesiensis. The sequence continues at coordinate 3,145,235 of NZ_CP180630.1, forward strand.
CAGGCCCACCGCGCGGCGACCCCGAACGCGAGCAGGCTCAGCCCCGCGACCAGCGCCACGATCGGCGGCGACCGTCCGACGATCGGGTCCCAGGCGACCGACCAGGGCACCGTGCTCCGGGCCGGAGCGTCGAGCCCGAGCCCGATGCGCACGTTCACCGCGGTGCGGGGTGCGAGCCCGGTCACGTCGACGGACACGGTGTCGGTGCCGGCCCCGCCGAGGACGCAGGTCGCGCCCGGCGCCGCACATTCGACCACGCCCGACGGCGCGGGCAGCCGCACCGTGATGTCCGCCCGGTCGACGGCCATCTCCCACCCGCCGGGGACCACGCTCCAGTGGAAGACCGATCCGACCGGCGCCGCCGTTCCGGCGGCCGTGTCGAACGTGCCGGAAGCCGCGCCCGGCGGGTCGAGGACCCCGTCGGTCGTGTACTCGATGCGATAGGTGTGGGTGCCCGGCTCCAGGTACACGTCGGGGTTCCCGATCTTCGCGACGACGAATCGGCGGCCCTGCTCCCAGCTCGTCTCGTACGGCTCGGGCGCGCCGTCGCGTTCGACGGAGACGATCTCGGGGATGTGGCGCACGTGCGGGTCGGCGCCCGTGGTGACGTCCCAGTACCGGAAGATGCCGTGCCGGTCGGCCGGGAAGGCGACCGTGACGGATTCGGTGGCGGTGAGCCCGCCGTCGGCGTCGACGGCGTAGTCGACGCTGTAGTTCGTGATCCGCGCCGGATCCGACGCCTCGGACGCCTCGCCGGTGTCGAGCCCGGCGAGCAGCGGCCACAGCAGACCGGCCGCGGCGAGCAGCGCCACCAGCAGGTACCCCAGAACCCGTGCCACGGCGTCACCGTACCCAGTGGCGACGCGCCTGTCCCGCCGATCGGGCTCAGGGCTCGCCGTCGTCCGGTCCCGGAGCGACGACGTCGACGTGCTCGGGCAGCAGGGGGTTCACCGAGAACGCCCCCGCGACGGCGTCCGGCGGCAGCAGTTCCACGCTCCGGACCTCGGATGCCGCGGCGAGCCGGGACGCCTCCGCCGGCGCGACGCGGACGACGACGCCGACGACGCAGGCGCATCCGTCGGCGAGACGCCCGGCCGAGGCGGCTGCGACCCGCACGGCCCGGTCGTTGCCCATCGCCGACCGGAGCCGGCCCGCAGCGACGGCCGGGGCGCGCCGCAGCGCCTCCGGGTGCTCGGACACGTCGACCGCGACCAGCGGGGTCTGCACCCGATCGATCGGCACGCGGAACAGCACCTGGGCGACCCGCGGGTCCCCGGGCAACTCCGCCACCTGTTCGACCGTCACCGGCGGCGCGAACGACACCAGACCCCAGCGCGGGTCGGCGCCGGCGGGGTCGAGACTCGCCGCGGCCCGCGCGAGGTAGCCGGGAACCGGCTCACCGTGGTCCGGACCGAGGGTGTCGGTGCGCACCGTCGCCGTCCGGGGCGGGGTGAGCAGTCCGGCCGCGAGTACCGCCGACGCCAGCACCGCTGTCGCCGCCACGGGCAGGAACGACCGCCGCACGGTCAGGCGCTGCGCAGCACGGCGAGCGCGTGTTCGAGGTCGGCCGGGTATTTGCTGGTGATCTCGATCCAGCGCCCGTCGGCCGGGTGCGCGAACCCGAGCGAGCGGGCGTGCAGCCACTGGCGTTCGAGGCCGAGCCGCTCCGCCAGGCGCGGGTCGGCGCCGTAGGTCAGATCCCCGCAGCAGGGGTGCCGCAGCGCCGAGAAGTGCACGCGGATCTGGTGGGTGCGGCCGGTCTCGAGGTGGATGTCGAGCAGGCTCGCGGCCTGGAAGGCTTCGACGGTGTCGTAGTGGGTGATGCTGGGCTTGCCGTCGGCGGTGACGGCGAACTTCCAGTCGCTGCTGCGGTGCCGGCCGATCGGCGCGTCGATCGTGCCGCTGCTCGGATCGGGGTGCCCCTGCACGAGGGCGTGGTAGCGCTTGTCGATGGTGCGCTGCTTGAACGCCCGCTTGAGCACCGTGTAGGCGCGCTCGGACGTCGCGACGACCATCACTCCGGAGGTGCCCACGTCGAGGCGGTGGACGATGCCCTGCCGTTCGTGGGCGCCGGAGGTGGAGATCCGGAACCCCGCTGCGGCCAGGCCGCCGATCACGGTCGGTCCGGTCCAGCCGACGCTCGCGTGCGCCGCCACGCCCACGGGCTTGTCCACCGCGACGATGTCGTCGTCCGCGTAGAGGATCTCCATGCCCTCGACCGGGGTCGCCTCGATGGTCAGCGGACGGGGCGGCTCGGGCAGTTCCACCTCGAGCCACGAACCGGCGGACAGCCGGTCCGACTTTCCCGCCGCGGCGCCGTCGACCAGGACGGCACCCTCCTCGGTCAGGGCGGCGATCGCCGTGCGCGACAGGCCGAGCAGCCGTGCCAGACCCGCGTCGACCCGCATCCCGTCGAGCCCGTCGGGGACGGGCATCGCCCGGGTTTCTCTCACTGGTGTGCTTCCTTTCTGCTGCCGGCGGAGTCGGTCTTGCGTGAGCCGTCCGGTTCGATGCCGAAGACGGTCAGCGCGACGAGCAGGATCGCGCCGCAGACGATGGCGGAATCGGCGACGTTGAACACCGGCCACCAGCCGACGGACACGAAGTCGACGACATGTCCCTGCAGCGGACCCGGGGACCGGAAGATCCGGTCGACCAGATTACCCAGCGCTCCCCCGAGGACGAGCCCGAGTCCCAGGGCCCACCACCCCGACCGCAGCGTGCGGCCGATCCGGACCACCCCCACCACGACGGCGACCGCGACGAGGGTCAGCAGCCACGTCATGCCGGTGGCCATGGAGAAGGCGGCACCCGGGTTGCGCACCAGCGTCAACGTCACCGTGTCCCCCACGACGGAGATCGGGTCGCCCGGGTCGATGTAGTGGACCGCGAGGATCTTCGTGAGCAGGTCGAGGCCGAAGATCACCGCGGCGAGGGCGAGCAGCGCACTCAGCCGCCGGACCGGCACAGGGGCGTCCTTCTCCGGGGAGTCGGCCGTCGCCGACGCACTCGGTTCCGCGACGGTGTCGGGGTGGGCATCGTGCTCGATGGGGTCGTCGGTCACCCTGCCATCATCCCCCATCGGAGGAGCACGACGGCCACCCCGCCCGCCGTGGCTACCCTGGGGTGCGTGCCTGTGCTGCCCAGATTCGCCCGCCCGAGGGCCCGCTCCCTCGGTGTGGCCCTGTCCCTGACCACCCTTCTCGCCGGGTGCGGCAACTCCGCCGACGGCGCGGCTCCCGCCTCGACGGCGACCTCCACGGAGGTCACGGTGCCCGTCGCCGCGGTCACCGCGGTGGTCCTGGACCCGGGGGCCGAGCCACGCAGCCGGATCCGACTCACCCCGCCCGCCGGCACGAGCCAGCAGGTGGCGCTCACGACGTCCTCGCAGGTCTTCCAGTCGATCGGTGACCAGCCGGAGCAGGACTTCTCCACCCCCGAACTGACGTTGCCCCTCACCGCGACGGTGGGCGAAGCCGTGTCGGACACCTCGCCGAGCAGCCTGGTGGACCTGCGGATCGACGATGCGACGTCGCCGGACGCGGCCCTCGCCGCGGCCCTCGGTCCCGCCGAGGGCTCCGAGGCGGGACTGACGATGGCGCCGTCCGGGGCGGTGAGCGCGCTGCGGCTCGACCCCACCCCGGACTCCGCGGACATCGCCCGCTCCGCCATCGAGCAAGCCTTCTACCAGGCCGTGTACCGGATGGTGTCGTTCCCCGAGGAGGAGATCGGCGTGGGTGCGGTGTGGGAGATCCACCAGCAGGTGATGAGCGGGATGGCGCTCGATCAGGTCGCCACCGCGCGCCTGCTCGAACGGGACGGCGACCGCCTGACCGTGCAGCTGCGCATCACGCAGACCCCGCGAGAGTCCACCTGGGCTCTGCCGAACGGGTCCGGCCAGCTGAACATCGACCGGTACGAGATGACCGGCGAGGGCACGATGACCATCGACCTGGGCCGGCCGCTCCCGATCGCCGGGGATCTCACGGTGGGCGGCAAACAGGCCTACAGCGATCCCGCGGGCACCACGCGCCTGGCACAGAGTCTGGTGGACCGGGTGCGCTGGCAGTCCTGAGCGCTCACCGGACACGACGGCGGCCGGGGCGGATCTCCACCCCGGCCGCCGTGTCGGTCTTCGTCAGGCGCAGGCGGGCGACTGCAGCTGAGCCGTCGCGACGATGGCGCAGGCGTTGTTCTTCGACAGCTTCCACACGCCGTCCTCGGCGACGAAGTCGACGGTGCCGACGGCGGGCTGCTGCGCACCGGCCAGCAGGGTCTCGATACCGGCGGTGACCGTGCCGTTCTGGTTGTCGTTGACGTCCAGGACGGTGATCTGCGCGCCGGCCTGCTTGGCGGCGGCGGCGACCTGGTCGATCAGTGCCGGATCCTGCTCGGCGCCCTGCACGAGGTCCACCTTCTCCTCGGCCGGGACGGTCTCGTCGAACGCCTTGGCCAGCATGGCGTTGAGATCCTCGACGGTCGGCACCGGCGGGTACTGCGCGACGGCCGTCGTGGTGCTGGTGGTGGTCTTCGCCGAGGTCGAGGTCGAGCTACCTCCGTCGTCCGAGCTGCAGGCGGACATCGTGAGGGCGGCGGCCACAGCCACCGTGGCGACAGTGATCTTGCGAAGCTTCAAGTTCTCGTCCTTCTCGTTCTCGATCGTGCACGGATACCGTGCTCGGTTCATCCAGCAGCGGATGCTCCACCGGGACAGCGGATCGCCCGTAAGCGTACCCGGCGGTAGTAAGAAGACCGTGAGAGCGGCGGGGGCACGCGCACTCACCCCAGTCCGGCGAGCGGATCGGCCTCGGCCAGCGCGGGATCGTTCTCGTCGAGGGTGCGGGCCGCCCCCGGTCCGGTCGAGCGGGTCTCGAAGCGGACCGTCACCACGCCGTGTCCGGCGCCCTGCACCCAGCCGTGCCCGAATTCCGGATGCCGCACGTCCGTGCCGGGACGCCACCGCGGTCCCGTCGGCGGCGCAGCCCGCTCCGGCCGGAGCTGCGGCGACGACTCCACCGTGCCTTCCGGGGCCTGCTCGAGCTCGGGAAAGAGCGAGTCCTGCCGGATGCTGGACAACCCGGCGAGGCCGACACCGACGAGGCGGATCGCCCCGATTTCGAGCGGATCGAGCACGAGGCGCTGCGCCGCCGCCGTGAGCGTCGCCACGTCCTCGGTGGCGTACGGCAACGTCGACGAGCGGGTGAGGATGCTCATGTCGGCCTTGCGCAACTTGAGCACGACGGTCCGGGCGGCGCGACCGTCTCGCCGCAGCCGGCGGTGCGCCGCGGCCGCGGCGGTGGCGACGGCGCGTCGCAGTTCGGCGAGGGTGACGATGTCGGTCTGGTACGTCGTCTCGGCGCTGACCTGCTTGGCGTCGGCGCGTTCGACGACCGGCCGGTCGTCGTGGCCGCCGGCGAGCCGGTGCAGCGCAGGACCGACCGTCGCGCCCAGGATCGACGCGGCCTCCGCGACCGGGAGCGCCGCGAGGTCCCCGATCGTGTCGATCCCCAGCCGGCGCAGCCGCTCCTCCGACACCGGTCCGATCCCCCACAGCTTGCGCACGGGCAGACCGTGCAGCAGTGCCAACTCCTCCTCGGGTCGCACGACCAGCGCTCCGTCGGGTTTGGCGAGGCCGGAGGCGATCTTGGCGATCTGTTTGCCGGAGCCGGCGCCGACGGACGCGACGAGACCGGTGCGGTCCCGCACCTGTTCACGCAGCCGCGCACAGAACGCCTCCACCTCCCGGTGCGTGGCGCCGGCGAGTTCGGCGGGCTCGGCGAACGCCTCGTCGAGCGACAGCGTCTCGAGCACGGGGATCTGTTCGCGCAGCACCTCGAACACGGTGTGACTGAGGGTCTGGTAGAGCACGCCGCGCGGCGGCAGCACCACGGCCGCGGGCCCCACCAGCCGGCGTGCGCGGCTCATCGGCATCGCCGACCGCGCCCCGAAGACCCGGGCCTCGTAACTGGCCCCGGCGACCACGCCGCGCGCGCCGAGACCGCCGACGAGCACCGGCCGGCCCCTAAGGGTCGGCCGGGTCAGTTGCTCGGCCGAGGCGAAGAACGCGTCGAGGTCCAGGTGCAGGACCCAGCGCCGAGCGCTGCGAGTCACCACGTCGGGCACACGGCGATCTTCGCCCCTCGCACCGACAGCGGGGCCGTATCGCCGCCGCGGACCCCTCGGCGCGGCTGTGGCCGCGCCGAGGTCACCGGGACGCTCATGCCTTGACGATCGCCGCACGCACCCCTTCGCCGAGCTCGAGCGCCCCGTCGCCGGCGGGCGCCAGTTCGAAGCTGGTGGCCAGCACCTCCGAGGCGATGAGGTCGCGGTGCCGCACCGCCCAGTCCGCGCGGTCGGCCGGCACCTCGAACACCACGCCGATGCGGTCCGAGACCTCCAGGCCCAGGTTGCGGCGCGCGTCCTGCAGTTCGCGGATCCGGTCCTTCGCCCAGCCCTCGGCCTCGAGCTCCTCGGTGACCGTGGAATCCAGCACCACCAGGCCGGCGCCGCCGGGCAGCGCGGCCGTCGACTCCGGCTCCGCCGCGACCAGGCGCGTCGTGTACTCCTCCGGCAGCAGGGCGATACCGGCGGCAGTGACGGTGCCGTCGTCCGCCTCCGACCAATCCCCCGCCTTGACCGCCTTGATGACCGTCTGCACATCCTTGCCGAGGCGTGGTCCGGCAGCCCGGGCGTTGACGACCAGCTCGAAGCGGCCGTGCGCATCGACGTCGTCGGTCAGTTCGACCGACTTCACGTTCACCTCGTCCTGGACGAGGTCGGCGAACGGCTGCAGCCGGTGGGCATCGGGGGCGGCCACGGTGACCTGCGGGAGCGGCAGCCGCACGCGCAGCTTCTGGGCCTTGCGCAGTGACAGCACCGTCGAGCACACCGCGCGGACCTCGTCCATCGACTCGACCAGGGCCGGGTCGGCCGGCAGCTCCCCGGCGGCCGGCCAGTCCGCCAGATGCACCGAGCGACCGCCGGTCAGGCCCCGCCAGATCACCTCGGTGACCAGCGGCAGCAGGGGAGCCGCCAGACGGCTGACGACCTCGAGCACGGTGTGCAGGGTGTCGATCGCGTCGGCGTCCTCGTCCCAGAACCGGCTGCGGGAGCGGCGCACGTACCAGTTGGTGAGGGCGTCGCTGAAGGTGCGCAGCTCGTCGCAGGCCCCGGCGATGTCGACCACCTCGAGGGCGTCGGTGACGACGTCGCGGGTGGCGGCGAGCTTGGCCAGGATGTACCGGTCGAGCACGTGCGGCGAGTCGGTGCGCCACGTGCCGGGCTCGGAGGCGTACAGCTGCAGGAAGCTCCATGCGTTCCACAGCGGCAGCAGCGCCTGCCGGACACCCTCGCGGATGCCCTGCTCGGTGACGACGAGGTTGCCGCCGCGCAGGATGGGCGAGGACATCAGGAACCACCGCATGGCGTCGGAGCCGTCGCGGGCGAAGACCTCGTTGACATCGGGGTAGTTGCCCTTGGACTTGCTCATCTTCAGCCCGTCGTCCCCGAGCACGATGCCGTGCGCCGCGACGGTCTTGAAGGCGGGCCGGTCGAACAGCGCGGTGGCCAGCACGTGCAGGGTGTAGAACCAGCCGCGGGTCTGACCGTTGTACTCGACGATGAAGTCGCCCGGGTAGTGGGAGTCGAACCACCCTTGATTCTCGAACGGGTAGTGCACCTGCGCGAACGGCATGGAGCCCGACTCGAACCAGCAGTCCAGCACCTCGGGGACGCGGCGCATCGTCGACGTTCCGGTCGGGTCGTCGGGGTTGGGGCGGGTCAGCTCGTCGATCATGGGCCGGTGCAGGTCGGCCGGGCGCACCCCGAAGTCGCGTTCGAGCTCGTCCAGGGAGCCGTAGACGTCGATCCGCGGGTAGGCCGGGTCGTCCGAGACCCACACCGGAATCGGGCTGCCCCAGTATCGGTTCCGGCTGATGTTCCAGTCGCGGGCACCTTCGAGCCACTTGCCGAACTGTCCGTCGCGGATGTGCTCGGGCACCCAGGTGATCTGCTTGTTCAGCTCCACCATGCGGTCCCGGAACTGGGTGACGGCGACGAACCACGACGGCACCGCCATGTAGATCAGCGGTTGTCCGGACCGCCACGAGTGCGGGTAGGAGTGCTCGATCGTCTCGTGCCGCAACAGCTTTCCCGCGGCCTTGAGGTCCTTGATGATCACCGGGTTGGCGTCGAAGACCTGCAGCCCCTCGTAGGGCGGGACCATCGCGGTGAACTTCCCGCCCGGATCGAGCGGCTGCACCAGTTCGATGCCGTTGCGCTGGCAGTACTCCATGTCTTCCTCACCGAAAGCCGGTGCCAAATGCACGATTCCGGTGCCGGAGTCGGTGGTGACGTAGTCGGCGGCGAGGATCCGGTGGGCGTTCTCGCGGCCCACGAAGAAGTCGAACGGCGGCTCGTAGGCCAGGCCCACGAGGTCGGCGCCGGAGTAGCGGCCGAGCACCTCGGGTTCGTCACCGAGTTCGCGCGCGTAGTGACCGGCCCGGTCCTGCGCGAGGACGTAGGTCTTGCCGTCGGCGCCGCGCACGCCGATGTACTCGATGTCGGGATGCACCGCGATCGCAAGGTTGGACGGCAGGGTCCACGGCGTGGTGGTCCAGATCAGCGCGCACGCGCCGTCGAGCTCGGAGCCGGGGGCGCGCAGCACCATGTCCACGGTCACCGCCGGGTCCTGGCGCATCTTGTACGCGTCGTCGAGGCGGGTCTCCTGATTCGACAGCGGGGTCTGCTCGTACCACGAATAGGGCAGCACCCGGAAACCCTGGTAGATCAGGCCCTTGTCGTAGAGCTGCTTGAAGGCCCACATGACCGACTCCATGAAGTCCAGGTCCAGGGTCTTGTAGTCGTTGTCGAAGTCCACCCAGCGGGCCTGCCGGGTGACGTAGTCGCGCCACTCCCCCGTGTACCGCAGCACCGACGTCTTGCAGTACGCGTTGAACTCGGCGAGCCCCATCGTGTCGATCTCGGACTTGTCCGTGATCCCGAGCTGCTTCTCCGCCTCGAGCTCGGCGGGCAGACCGTGGCAGTCCCAGCCGAAGCGCCGCTCGACCTTCTTCCCGCGCATCGTCTGGAAGCGCGGGATCAGGTCCTTGACGTAGCCGGTGAGCAGGTGGCCGTAGTGCGGCAGACCGTTCGCGAAGGGCGGGCCGTCGTAGAAGACGAACTCGTCGGCGCCGTCGCGGTTGGACACCGACGCCCGGAACGTGTCGTCCTCCGCCCACCGGTCGAGGACCTTCACCTCGAGCTCGGGGAAGTCGACGCCCGAATCCTTGGCGACCCCGTAGTCGACGAGCGGGTACTTGCCGGTCGGCGCGACCGGGGCCTGCGGGCTGTCGGGGGTGCTCTTCGTCACAGCGTGACTCCTCGTGCCTAGACGTGTCCGGCACGGGGACGATCACCGCGCACTGTGCGCCGGCAACCGCGGTACCACCCCGCTTGCACCGTCCCTCCGGGCGCTGCCGGTGAGACGGGCCTCTCGTTCGGGCTGTGACGGGCCCACCCGTTCGGTTCTACTGAGCAGTGCCGGTCGGCACGGCCGTTCTTCCGAAGGCTCCCCGGTGATGGCCGGATCGTCGCCGTCCCCGGCGGCCGCCGGGAAAGGACTGCAGTCTGTCCTCGGATTATTCTATGCCGCCGCGCTCACTCGCCGGCATCGCGTCCCCCGCGGCGCCGTTCCGGTTCGCCTCCGGCCGCCGTCGGGGGCGCGGTCCGTTTGCCGCTCAGCGCACTGATCAGCAGCAGGACCGCGCCCACCACACACACGACGATGCAACCCCAGGCCCACAGCACGGAGCCCGTCATGAGCGCCACGACGAGCATCCCGAAGCCGACGGCTGCGAGGGAGAGCGTCACCACCAGCACGGCGCACCCTCATCCCCACCCGGCCATCGGACCCCCGCCTCGGTCAGCTGTTGCCCTTGGCGAAGGACGTGGACCCGAACGACGAGTTCGACTGGTTGAACGCATCCTGGCCGCCGTCGACCGGCACGGCAGACCCGCGCTGCTCGAGTTCCTCGAGCTGGGACTCGAGGTAGGACTTCAGGCGCACCCGGTACTCACGTTCGAACGTCTTGAGCTGCTCGATGCGACCCTCGAGCACCGAACGCTGCTGGTTGATCGTCGCCATGATCTCGGTGTGCTTCTTCTCCGCGTCCGCCTGCAGCGCGTCGGCCTTCTCCTTGGCCTGACGCAGCTGCGTCTCCGAACGGGTCCGGGCGTCGGCGAGCATCGCTTCCGACTTCTGCCGCGCGTCCGCGATCATGGCCTCGCTGCGGGTGCGCGCGTCGGAGATGAGCTGCTCGGAGTTGGTGCGGGCATTACGCAGCAGCTCCTCGGCCTCGGTCTTGGCGTCGCCGGTGAGCCGGTCCGCCATCTCCTGGGCCAGACCCAGCACCTTGGCGGCCTGCATGCTCGCGTCCGCGGAGGCCGGCGCGGCCGCGACCGGCGCGGGGGCCGGCGCCGGCGCCGGGGTCGGCGCGGGTTCCGGCGGCTTCGGCGCCTCGACGACGCGCGCGGGTTCCGGTTTGGCGGCCGGGGCCGGAGCCCCCCCGGAACGGGCGCCCTTCTTGGCCTCGGCCAGCTCCTGGTCGAGTTCGGCCACCCGCTGCCGCAGGTCGGCGTTCTCCTCGATCAGGTGGGACAGTTCCTGCTCGACGAGATCCAGGAATGCGTCGACCTCGTCCTCGTTGTAACCACGCTTTCCGATCGGCGGCTTGCTGAACGCGACATTGTGCACATCAGCTGGGGTCAGCGGCATGGAAGGATCCCTTCACGCGTCGTGTGAGCGGTCAAGCAAGCATTCAGTTATATCCACAGTGCGTCACGCGTATCAAACTCACTGTAACTGGCACCCCATTCTGGCACAGGGCGGCTTTCACGCGGATCGTCCGAGCAGGTGTCGGCCTCAGAGCGTCCCACCTCGGGGAATGAACGCCATCAGGAAGTAGACGATGAAGAGCAGCACCATGATGGACAGATCCAGTCGCACTCCGCCGAGATTCAGCGGAGGAATGAGCCGGCGCAACAGTTTGACCGGCGGATCGGTGACCGTGAAGATCGCCTCGAGAACGACGACGACAAATCCCGTCGGCTTCCAGTCCCGCGCGAACGTCCGGATGAACTCGACGATGATCCGGCCGATCAGCAGCAGCCAGAAAATGAACAGCAGGAACCAGAGCACCTCGAATACGGCCACTCGCCCACTCTGCCCGACAACGGCGCATCGAGCCAAACCGAAACGCCCGGCGTCCGGTGTTGCACACCGGGCACCGGGCGTCGACCGTGCCGGGAACCGCCGCCGCGGATCGGGTCACTGCTGGTTGTAGAAGCCCGTCTCCGCGATCCGGCGGCGCTCCTCGGCGGAGACGTCGATGTCCGCCGGGGACAGCAGGAACACCTTCGTGGCGACCTTGTCGAACGAACCGCGCAGCGCGAAGGCCAATCCGGCCGCGAAGTCGACGAGCCGCTTGGCGTCGGCATTGCTCATCTCGACCAGGTCCATGATCACCGGGGTGCCGTCGCGGAACCGCTCACCGATCGTGCGGGCCTCGCCGTAGTCCCGGGGACGCAGCGTGGTGATCTTCGACAACGGGCCTCCCTCGTCGAACAGTGCGCCGCGACGGGCCTCGGACCGTTCCAGGCGGCCCTCGGAACCGAGCGACGACCGTGCGGCGGCACGCGCCGGCGGCGGGGTCGGGCGCGGTGCGCGAGCCGTGATCGGCTCCACGCGGGCCGCGCGCACGGGCGGCTCGTAACGATCGAAGCCGTCCGGTTCGAAGTCGCGGCCGGCATCCTCGCGCCGTGATGCCTTGTACTCGTCCCGGTGCGACGGTCCGTAACCGCCGCCCGCGTACGGCGGCTCGTCGTAATCGCGGTCGCGCTCCCGGCGGGCACTCGCGGGGTCGTCGAGATAGTCGTCCTCGTACTCCTCGAGCGGCACCATCCCGAAGTACGCCTTGAACTTGTGGAGTGAGCTCATGGATCAACCTTCCTCGCGCGGCGGTCGCCACTCAGGCTAACGGCCGCGAGCCCAACACCGCGGTTCCGACACGCACGCACGTCGAACCCCATCGCACCGCCGCCTCGAGATCACCGGACATCCCGGCGGACAGTTCGGTGGCCTCGGGGTGATCGGAGCGCAGCGCGGCGTGGAGCCCGGCGAGCCGTTCGAAGGCGGCATCCGGGTCCCAGCCCAGCGGCGGTACCGCCATGAGACCGCGCAACGCGAGCCCGGCGGTCCCGGCGATCTCGTCCGCGAGCGCGTGCAGGTCGGCGGAACTCACCCCGCCTCGCTGCGGGTCGTCGTCGAGACTTACCTGCAGCAGGACGGCCAGGGGCGTGTCACGATCACCGGCGTCCTGCGCGGCCCGCGCACCGGCGTCCAGTGCGCGGGCCAGCCGGGCGCTGTCGACCGAGTGCACGGTGTGGGCCCAGCGCGCCACGGCCCGCGCCTTGTTGCGTTGCACCCGGCCGATCATGTGCCAGGCGACGGTGGGATCGGTTGTCCGCGAGCGGAATTCGGCAACCTTCGCGGTCGCTTCCTGTTCGCGGGATTCGCCGAAGGCGCGGCACCCGAGGCCGTAGAGGATCTCCACGTCGGAGACCGGGAAGAACTTCGTCACCGGTAGCAGTGTGATCTCCGCCGGGTCGCGGCCCGCCGCCCGGGCCGCGGCGTCGAGCCGCTCGTGTGCCCGGCGCAGTCCGTCGGCTATCTCGGCACGCCGCGCGCCGGCATCCGCTGCGGTCACCGGCCACCTCCGGCGGCGGGGCTCATCGGCCACCTCCGGCGGCGGTGTCCGATCCGGCTTCGAGCCAGATCACCGCCGCCAGCCGTCCGGTCGGCGCCTGCCGGCGATGGCTGAACAACGTCGGATCCTCGATGGTGCACCGGGGATCCTCCGCGACGGCCGTGACGCCGTGCTCGAGCAGTTGCCGGCGCAGCCCGGCCCGCAGGTCCAGCGCGGGCGTGCCCGCGACGGTGCGGGTGGCGCTACCGGGCAGGTGCGCCTCCACGTCGGCCTGCATCGAGGCGGGCACCTCGTACCGGCGCCCGCTCGCGGCGGGTCCGAGGAACGCGCCGATGCGCTCCGGTCGCGCACCGAGTTCGGTCATCGCGTCCAGGACGCGGGGCACGATCCCCACGCGGGCACCGATCCGGCCCGCGTGCACGGCGGCGATCACGCCCGCCTCCTCGTCCGAGAGCAGCACGGGCACGCAGTCCGCGCTCAACGTGACGAGCGCGAGACCGGTCTCGCGCGTGACCAGCGCATCGGTCGCGGGTACCGGGCCGCGGACCGGGCCGTCCACGACGGTGACGTTGCGACTGTGGATCTGCTCCATCCACACGAGGCGCTCGTACGGCAGCCCGATGACCGAGGCGAGCCGGCGCCGGTTCGCCTCGACCGCGGCCGGGTCGTCCCCCACGTGGTCACCGAGGTTGAACGAGTCGTAGGGCGGGGCGGAGACGCCGCCGGCACGGGTGGTGACGACCCGCCGCGCCCGCAGAACCGGCTGTGCCACCGTCAACGGCGCATGAAGATCGGCACGTCGACGTCGTCGTCGCCGTCGTCGTCCGCCTCGACCGGCCGCGCCGGCTGGGCCGACCCGATCGGCGGGAGCGAGCTGCCCGCGACGGGGTGCGGCTCGCGCGCCGGCATCTCCTCGGCCCGCTCCCGCTCCGGGCGGCCGACGTCGCCGGCACGCCCCGCGCCGATGGTGCCGCCGCGCGTGGCGGGGGTCGGCGGGGCCGATTCGACGGGACGTCGCGCCGGGGTGCCGCCGTCGAACCCGGCCGCGATGACGGTGACGCGCACCTCGTCGCCCAGGGAGTCGTCGATGACCGTGCCGAAGATGATGTTCGCGTCGATGTGCGCGGCCTCCTGCACCAGCGAAGCCGCCTCGTTGATCTCGAACAGGCCGAGGTCGGAGCCGCCGGCGATGGACAGCAGCACGCCGCGCGCACCCTCCATCGACGCCTCGAGCAGGGGCGAGTTGATCGCTGCCTCGGCGGCCTTGATGGCCCGGCCCTCGCCACGGGAGGAGCCGATGCCCATCAGGGCGCTGCCGGCGCCGGACATCACGCCCTTGACGTCCGCGAAGTCGACGTTGATCAGACCCGGGGTGGTGATCAGGTCGGTGATGCCCTGGACACCGTTGAGCAGCACCTCGTCGGCGGAGCGGAACGCGTCCATGAGACTGACGGCGGCGTCGCCGAGCTGCAGGAGCCGGTCGTTGGGGATGACGATGAGGGTGTCGCACGACTCGCGCAGGGTCTGGATGCCCGTGTCGGCCTGGCTGCCGCGGCGCTTGCCCTCGAACGAGAACGGCCGCGTGACGACGCCGACGGTCAGCGCTCCGAGCTTGCGGGCGATGCTCGCGACCACGGGCGCGCCGCCGGTGCCGGTCCCGCCGCCTTCACCGGCGGTGACGAAGACCATGTCGGCGCCCTTGAGCACCTCTTCGATCTCGTCCTTGTGGTCTTCGGCGGCCTTGCGGCCGACCTCGGGGTCCGCGCCGGCGCCGAGCCCCCGGGTGAGCTCGCGGCCGACGTCGAGCTTGACGTCGGCGTCGGACATGAGCAGGGCCTGCGCGTCGGTGTTCACCGCGATGAACTCGACTCCCTTGAGTCCCTGTTCGATCATGCGGTTGACCGCGTTCACGCCGCCACCGCCGATACCGACGACCTTGATTACGGCGAGGTAGTTGTGCGGGGGCGTCATGGGCTCTCGCCTTCCTGAGAAATCGGTCACGCTTCGATCATCATCGGTGAGGTACGGACAAACCCTCAACCACAGGTCGATGGTTATGTCAAGTATCTCGACTGGTGCGAAACGCTATGGCACGGTGGCGGCGATCCGCCAGCAGGCGCGCCGACGGCGGGCACGATTTTCGTCCCGGGGCCTCGATCACCGGCCGCGTCGTCATCGCACCGTCGGCAGGTCGGGCGCCGCCACGTCGTAGGTCTGCCCTGGCCGGGTGAGCAACGGCACCACCACCTGTGCCTTGCGATCCGAACGTTCCACCGTGCCCCACACCACGATCCGGCCGTCGTGCAGGGTGAGCGAGACCTCGGATGCCGACGGCGCGTTCACCTCACCCACCTGCACACGCAGCTCGGGCGGCAGCGCCTCGAGCACCTCGATCGCCGCGGCCGTCGCCGGGTCGCCGGGACCGGCGGCGGGGGTGACCAGACGCGGGGTCAGCATGGGCGGCGGCTCGACCGCGAAGTCCACCCCGTCGGCGTCGAGCGAGTGTGTGCCGTCGGGCGCGTCGACGAACACCACTGCCTCCCGCTCGGTCACCGTGACCCGCACGGTGGAGGGGTAGACGCGCTGGACCCGTACGGACGCCGCCCGCGGCAGCGTCGCGACCCGCTGCGCCGCCGCCGCCGTGTCGACCTGCAGCAGCGGCGTGCCCTCCGCGAGGTCGAGACGGGCCAGCACGTCCTCCTGCGGGATCGCCGTCGCCCCCACGACCTCGACGGTCCGGACCGACAGCAACGGCGACAGCCACGCGACGGCGATCAGCCCGAGCACCGCCGCCACCACCGCCGCACCGATCAGCACCGTCCGCACCCGCACGGAGCGGCCCGAGGGCCGGCGCGCGGGTCGTGCCGCCCCGCGGGGGCGGATACGGGTGGTGGCGGCGGGCGTCACGGACCGACCGGCCCCGGACCGGCAGCAGCTCCCGGCCGCAGCCGGCCCGGCTTGCTGCGCAGGGCATCGAGAATCTGGCGCCCGAGCATGGTCACGTCCCCCGCACCCATGGTGATCACGACGTCGCCCGGACGGCTCAGCCGCGCGACCTGGCGTGGCACGAGAGACAGATCCGGCTGGTAGTGCACGGGCTTGGACACCGACTGCGCGACGAGGGCACCGCTCACGCCCGGTCGCGGCTTCTCGCGCGCACCGTAGACGTCCAGGACCACGACCTCGTCGGCGAGGTCGAGGGCCGCGCCGAACTCGGTCGCGAAGGTCTCGGTGCGCGAGTACAGGTGCGGCTGGAAGACGACGATCACGCGGGGGCGTTCGGTGCCCGTCTCGGTGTAGCGGACCGGCTCGCCGGCGACCAGCTCCGCGGCCGCGGCCAGCACCGCACGGACCTCGGTGGGATGGTGGGCGTAGTCGTCGAACACCCGCACGCCGTGTTCGCGGCCGCTGTACTGGAAGCGGCGGTGCACCCCGCCGAAACCGGCCAGACCCTCGACCGCTTCCTCGACCGGGGCGCCCGCCTCGAGGGAGGCGAGCAGCGCGGCGAGCGCGTTGAGCGCCATGTGCCGGCCGGGAACGGACAGCCGCACCGTGCGCGGTGCCGCCTCGTCGGCCAGGTGGAACTCGGCCACTCCCCCGACGTCCTTGGCCTCCCAGTTGAGCAGACGCACCCCCACCGGCACCCCGTCCACCTCGGCACCGTCACCGATCGCCGCCGCCGTGCCGTATCCGGTGACCCGCAGATCGTCCGGGCGACGGGCCGTCGCGCGTCGCGCGAGGGCGGCCGAGCCGGGGTCGTCGAGGCAGGCCACGAGCAGTCCGCCGGGGGCGATGCGGTCGACGAAGTCGTCGAACACCTGCACGTACGCCTCTTCCGTGCCGAAGAAGTCGAGGTGGTCGGCCTCGATGTTGGTCACGATCACCACGTCGGGGTCGTACTGGAGCAGGGAACCGTCGCTCTCGTCGGCCTCGGCGACGAACACGTCACCGCTACCGTGGTGCGCGTTGGTGCCCGACTCGTTGAGTTCGCCGCCCACGGCGAAGGACGGGTCGAAGCCACAGTGCTGCAGTGTCACCACCAGCATCGAGGTCGTCGACGTCTTGCCGTGCGTGCCGGCGACCAGGAAGGTGCGGTGCCCGCGCATCAAGGCGGCCAGCACCGCCGGGCGGAACAGGACGGGGACACCGCGGTCGCGGGCGGCGACGAGCTCGGGGTTGTCCTGGGGGATCGCGGCGTGCGTCGTCACCACCGCGGTGGGGCCGCCCTCGAGCAGGTCGAGCGCGTTCGCGTCGTGTCCGATGCGCACCGAGGCGCCGCGCGCACGCAACGCCAGCACGCCGCGGCTCTCCTTCGCGTCCGATCCGGAGACCTTCCCCCCGCGAGCGAGCAGGATCCGGGCGATGCCGGACATCCCGGCCCCGCCGATGCCTACCATGTGCACCCGCTCGAGCTCCGGGGGCAGCTGCTCGCTCATCGATCACTCCTGTTCGCTTTTACACCTGCGACGTCCAGCACGATCCGCGCTACCTCGGCGGCGGCGCTGCGGTGGCCCGCTCCTGCCGCCCGCCGTCCCATCTCGGCCAGACGGGTGGCGTCACGCAACAGCGGGATCACCGTGTCGGCCACGAACGCCGGTGTCAGTTCCTCGTCCGCCACGATCATTCCACCTCCGGCCGCCACCACCGGCCGGGCGTTGAGTTCCTGCTCTCCGTTGCCGTGCGGCAACGGCACGTACACCGCCGGCAGCCCCACCGCGGACACCTCGGCGACGGTCATCGCACCGGAGCGGCAGATCACCGCGTCGGCGGCGGAGTACGCCAGGTCCATTCGCGTCAGGTAGGGCACGGCGACGTAGGGACAACGGTCGTGCTCGGGACGTGTGGGCACGTCGACGGTGTTCTTGGGGCCGTGGGCGTGCAGCACGGCGATGCCCGCGGCGGCGAGCTGTCCGGCAGCGCCGGAGACGGCCTCGTTGAGGGAGCGGGCGCCCTGCGAACCGCCGAACACCAGGAGCACCGGCCCGTCCGGGGGGAGCCCGAAGTGGGCCCGGGCCTGGGCGCGCAGTGCCGCGCGGTCCAGCCCGGTGATGGACGACCGGACGGGGATGCCGACGATCTCGGCCTCGCCGCGGCGCACGATGCCCGATCCCGGGACCGCGGCCAGGACGCGTGCCGCGCGCAGGGCCCCGATCTTGTTGGCGATACCGGCGCGGGCGTTGGCTTCGTGGACGACGACGGGGATGCGGCGCCGGCGGCGCAGCGGCCCGGCACCGGCGGCCAGGTAGGCGGGCAGCGCCACGTAGCCGCCGAATCCGACGACGACGTCGGCGTGCGCGTGGTCGAGCACCTCGCGGGTCCGGCGAACCGAGGCGAGGACCCGGGCCGGCAGCCGGGCCAGGTCGGCGGTGAGCTTGCGGGGCAGTGGCACCGGGGGGATCAGTTCGAGGGGATAGCCGCGCTGCGGCACGAGGGTGGTCTCGAGACCCCGTTCGGTGCCCAGCGCGGTGATCGTCGCCGTCGGCACCAACTCGCGGATCGCGTCGGCGACCGCGAGGGCCGGCTCGATGTGCCCGGCGGTGCCGCCCCCGGCCACCACCACGGACAGGGCAGACTGCTCGCCGCTCACCTACGATTTCCTCGCTCTCCGGTTCGTCCGTCTCTGCTGTCGGTCGTGCGCGCCGGGCGTCTCGCCCGGCGCGGGGCCTGGTCCTGCGGCGCGGCGGGCTGTGTCGTGCGCCCGCGCGCACGCTCCTGTGGTGCGCGTCCCCGCGGTGCCGGCCGCTCACGGACCGCCGTGCCGCTGCCCCGCTCGGCTCCGGCCCGGCGCGGCGCGGCGCGGCCGGGATCGGCACGCCGATCGAGCCGCACGCCTTCGCCGCGTGACGGGGTGTACTGCTCCGGTTTCGGCAGCCGCAGCAGCCGTCCGAAGCGGCCGTCCTGCCCGGCGTGCAGGGCGGCGACGGCCTCCGGTTCGTGCCGCGCCGCGTTGGCGATCAGACCGAACATCAGCAGCGTCGTCGCAGTGGACGTGCCGCCGGCCGAGACCAGCGGAAGCTGCAGTCCGGTCACGGGCAGCAGCCCGACGACGTAGCCGATGTTGATGAATGCCTGTCCGATGATCCACGTGGTGGCGGTGGCAGTGAGCAACCGCAGGAACGGATCGACCGAGCGCAGCGAGATCCGCAGACCGGCGTACGCGAACAGACCGAACAGGCCGATGACTGCCAGGCCGCCGAGGAATCCGAGCTCTTCACCGATGATGGCGAAGATGAAGTCGTTGTGGGCGTTGGGCAGGTAGCTCCACTTGGCGCGGCTCTGCCCGAGACCGCGGCCCCAGACTCCGCCGTCGGCCAGGGAGAACTTCGCCTGGCGTGCCTGGTACCCGATGCCCTGGGGGTCCGCGCCGGGATTGAAGAAGGCACGCACGCGTGCGGACCGGTACCCGGCGGTCAAGGCGAGAAGCACCGCGAGCCCGGCGGCGGTACCGACGATCGTCAGGAACACCCGTAGCCGCAGACCTGCGAACCAGAGCAGCGCCAGGACGATGATCGCGAGCGAGACGGTGGTACCCAGGTCGGGCTGGAGGATGATCAGCAGGGTGACCACCAGGGTGGCCGGGACCAGCGGAATCATCATCTCGCGGGTACTGGAGCGCTCTGCGCGACGCGACGCGAGCAGGTGCGCACCCCAGACGGCGATGGCGATCTTGGCCAGCTCGGAGGGCTGCAACGACACGCCGGCGACGACGAACCACCCGCGGGTGCCCTGGGACAGCGTGCCGATGCCGGGGATGAGCACCAGGACCAGCAGCACGACGGTGACCGCGAACGCCGGGAACGAGAACCGGCGCAGCACCCGCACCGGCACGATCAGGGCGAGGTAGAAGATGACCATGCCGAGGGCCGCGAAGATCGCCTGCGAGGTGAACAGGCCGTAGGCCGAACCGTTCGTGGCGACGGCTTCGACACTCGACGACGACAGGACCATCACCAGGCCCAGCACGGTGAGCAGCACCGCGATCGTGACGACCAGGTGGAACGAGGCCAGCGGCCGGGCCAGCCACAGCCCGACCCGGTTCCGCGCCGCCCCGTCGGCGGGCTGCGGGGTGTTCACCGCCGCGTCCCGCCCCCGCGCAGTTGCTCGACCGCGGCGGCGAACGCGCGACCACGCTGCGCGTAGTCGGCGAACATGTCCAGCGACGCCGCGGCCGGCGCCAGCAGCACGGTGTCCCCTGCCGTCGCCAGCGACGCCGCCTCGCGCACCGCGGTCCGCATGGCCTCGGGCCCGTCCACCTCCGCGAGCGCCACCCGGCGTGCGGTACCCGGGACCGTCCCCGGTTCGCTCGTGCTCATCTGTCCATCGTCGCGCGTGTCGAGGACGACGACGGGGACGTCGGGGGCGTGTCGCGCGAGCGCGTCGGCGATGCGGCCGGCGTCACGGCCGAGCAGCACCACCCCGGCCAGACGGGGGGCGACCTCCGCCACCAGGTCGTCGACGTGCGCGCCTTTGAGCAGGCCGCCGGCCACCCACACCACCCGGTCGTGGGCGAGCAGCGACGTGCGCGCCGCGTGCGGATTGGTGGCCTTCGAATCGTCGATGTACGTCACGCCGTCGACGGTGCCGACGGGGGCGGCGCGGTGCGGACCGACGCGGTGCCGGCGCAGGCCGTCGTGCACGGCGGAGGCGGGGACGTCGATCGCGCGGGCCAGTGCCGCGGCGGCGAGCGCGTCGGACAGGCCGGCCGGCCCGGCCGGGGTAACGTCGGCGACCGCGGCGAGCACGGCGGAGTCGGCGAACGCGCGGTCGACCAGGACGTCGCCGCTGATGCCGAGCTCACCGGCCTGCGGGTAGCCGAGGGTGAAGCCGACCGTCACGACGGCCCGCGACCGGTCGCGCAGGCTTCCGGCGATCGGATCGTCGAGGCCGAGCACGCCGACGGTGCCGGTCAGCGCCCGCGCCTTGGCGTCGATGTAGCCCGCCATCCCGCCGTGCCAGTCCAGGTGGTCCTCGGCGATGTTGAGGATCACGCCGGCCTCGGGTCGCACGGACGGCGCCCAGTGCAGTTGGAAAGACGACAGTTCCACGGCGAGGACGTCGGCGCGGGGCTCGGTCCGGCGCAGTGCGTCGAGGACGGGCAGGCCGATGTTGCCGCACGCCACGGACGCGAGTCCGGCGGCTTCGAGAATCGACTGCAGCATCGTCGTCGTCGTGGTCTTGCCGTTGGTGCCGGTGACGACGAGCCAGCGCCGCGGCGGGCCGTAGATCTCGGCCCGGTCGATACGCCAGGACAGTTCGATGTCCCCCCAGATCGGCACAGCCGCCCCCGCGGCATGCGAGAGCAGCGGTGCGTCCGGCGAGAACCCGGGGCTCGTCACGACCAGGGCGTAAGCATGCAGCGACGACGCGTCCGCGACGAGGTCGTCGAGATCGACGGTGTCGGCACCGAGTTCGCGGCAGCGCGCGAGGGCCTGCGGGTCGCGGTCGGCCACGGTCACCACCGCCCCGAGGTCGGCGAGGGGCCCGAGGGTGGCGCGGCCGGACATCCCGCCCCCGGCGACGAGCACGCGGGCGCCGCGGAGCCGGTCGAGGCCTTGGCGGCGCAGTTCGTCAGTCACGGTGTCAATCCCCGATCGCCGCTAGGTATTCGCTGTAGAACAGGGCCATGCCGATGGCCGAGGCGATGGCGGCGAGCAACCAGAACCGGATGATCACCGTCGTCTCGGCCCAGCCGCCGAGTTCGAAGTGGTGATGGAACGGCGCCATGCGGAACACGCGACGCCGGCTGGACCGGAACACCGCCACCTGGATGACCACGGATGCGGCCTCGGCGACGAACAGGGCACCGATGACGACCATGAGCAGCTCGGTGCGCGTGGTGACGGACAGACCCGCGAGCATGCCGCCGAGGGCGAGCGAGCCGGTGTCCCCCATGAAGATCTTCGCGGGGGCGGCATTCCACCACAGGAAGCCGATGCACGCGGCGGCGCCGGCGGCGCACAGCAGCGCCAGGTCGAGCGGGTCCCGCACGTCGTAGCAGCCCTTGCCGGGGTCGGCGACGCACGAGTTGCGGTACTGCCAGAACGTGATGATCACGTAGGCGCCGAGCACCAGGCTCATCGACCCGGCGGCGAGGCCGTCGAGGCCGTCGGTGAGGTTGACGGCGTTGGACCAGGCGCTGACGAGCAGGTACACGAAGAGGATGAACACCACCGCACCCATCGAGACCGTGGCGATGTCGCGCACGTAGGACAGGTGCGTGCTGCCGGGGGTGAGCCCGTCACCGTTGCGGAACTGCAGGGCGAGGATGCCGAACGCGACGGCGGCGACGAGCTGGCCGACCAGCTTGGCGGTCTTGTTCAGACCCAGGTTGCGCTGCTTGCGGATCTTGATGAAATCGTCGAGGAAACCGACGCCGCCGAGGGCGGTGGTCAGACCCAGCACGAGCAGACCCGAGGCCGACGGTCCCTCGGCCCCCTCGTAGGCCAGGCCGATGGCGTGCGCACCGAAGTAGCCGGCCCACAGGCCGGCGAGGATCGCCACGCCGCCCATCGTCGGGGTGCCGCGCTTGGACTGATGACTCTGTGGCCCTTCGACGCGGATCTCCTGGCCGAATCCCTGCCGCGAGAACGCCTTGATCAGCACCGGCGTCAGCAGGATCGACACCGCCAGCGCGATTCCCGCGGCGAAGAGGATCTGTCTCACCGTGCGGCCTCCGTTTCCGTTCCTGCCGTGCCCACCGACCCTGCGAGGATCGCCTCCGCCACCGTCCACAGCCGGACGGACTGCGAGGCCTTGACCAGCACCAGGTCGCCGGGCTGCAGTTCGCGCTCGAGGAGCGCGATCGCCGCGTCGGCGTCGGGGACGTGGGTCGCCTCGTCGCCCCAGGATCCTTCCATCACCGCACCCTGGTAGAGGCCGCGGACCGGGCGCGTCGCGCCGACCGCGACGATGCGGGTGACGTCCAGGCGCACCGCGAGCCGGCCGATCGCGTCGTGTTCGACGACCGACTCGTCCCCGAGTTCGCCCATCTCCCCCAGGACCGCCCAGGTCCGGCGCGGGCTCTCACCCGCGCGGGCCATCGTCACCAGCGCCTTGAGCGCCGCGCGCATCGAATCGGGGTTGGCGTTGTAGGCGTCGTCGACGACGGTGACGCCGTCGGCGCGGGTGCGCACGTCCATGCGATGTGCCGATACCGCGCCGGCGCCGCCGAGCGCGGTCGCGACCTGCTCGAGCGTGGCGCCGCACTCGAGGGCGACGGCCGCGGCCGCGAGGGCGTTGCCGATGTGGTGCTCACCATGCACCGCGAGGGTGACCGCGGCGCGACGCTCGGTGCCGCCGTCGCGCACGACCAGGGTGAAGGTGGGGCGGGCGTGCTCGTCGAGGTGGATGTCGGTCGCCCGGATGTGCGCGGCCGGGTCGCTGCCGACGAACACGACACGGGCACGGGTGCGGGACGCCATCGCGACGACCAGCGGATCGTCGGCGTTGAGGATCGCCACGCCGCCCTCCGCGGCGGGCGGCAGGGCTTCGACCAGTTCTCCCTTCGTCTGCGCGATGACCTCCTGGGATCCGAACTCCCCCAGGTGGGCGGTGCCGACGTTGAGCACCGCTCCGATTCGGGGCGGAGCGACGGTGGCGAGGGCCGCGATGTGCCCGGGTCCGCGCGCCGACATCTCCAGGACGAGGAATCGGGTGTCGGTGGTCGCGCGCAGCGCCGTCCAGGGATGTCCGAGTTCGTTGTTGAACGAGCCGGGCGGTGCGACGACGGGACCGAGCGGCGCGAGCACCGCCGCGAGCAGGTCCTTCGTGGAGGTCTTGCCTGCGGATCCGGTGACGCCGACGACGGTCAGTCCGGCCGCGGTGAGCTCGTCGACCGCGGCGCGGGCGAGGGCACCCAGCGCGGCGAGCACCGCGGCGCCGGAGCCGTCGGCGTCGTGCTCGAAGGCCAGCGAGTTGGTCTCGACCGGCGGCACCGGCGGCACCACGACGGCGGGCACACCCACCGGCCGGGCGGCGAGCACCGCGGCGGCCCCGGCGGCGATCGCCTCGGCGGCGTGATCGTGCCCGTCGGAGCGGGCTCCCGGCAGGGCGAGGAACAGCCCGTGCGGGGTGACCTTGCGGGAGTCGAATTCGACGGTGCCCGTCACCTCGACGGCCGGGTCGTCGACGTCGTGCAGTGTCCCGCCGACCACCTCCGCGATGCGGGCGAGTGTCATCGGGATCATGGGGTGCCTCCGTACTGCTCGCTACCTGCGCCGGCGAACCGGTCGATGGCCGCGGCGAGCACCTCGCGGTCGTCGAAGGGGTGCTTGACCCCGTGGATCTCCTGACCGGTCTCGTGGCCCTTGCCGGCCACGAGGACGATGTCGCCAGGACGTGCCCAGCGCACGGCCGCTTCGATGGCCGCCGCCCGGTCGCCGATCTCGCGGACCTGTCCCCGCTGGTGTTCGGGGACGGCGCGGGCACCGGCGAGCACCGCGGCCCGGATGACCTCCGGGTCCTCGGTGCGGGGGTTGTCGTCGGTGACGACGAGCAGGTCCGCTCCCCGAGCTCCGACCTCCCCCATCAGGGGCCGCTTGCCGTGGTCCCGGTCGCCGCCTGCCCCGACGACGACGGCGAGTCGGCCACCGGCCGCCCGCCCGCGCAGCGTCGCGACGACGGCCTCGAGCGCAGCCGGCTTGTGTGCGTAGTCGACGACGGCGAGGAATTCCTGTCCGCGGTCGACCCGCTCCACCCGTCCCGGTACGTCGACGTCGGCGATGCCCGCGGCCGCGGCGTCGACGTCGACCCCGGCGGCCGCGCACACCGCGACGGCGAGGGCGGCGTTGGCGACGTTGAAGTGCCCGGGCAGACGCACCGCCACGCGCCGCTCGACGGCGTCGGGGCCGGTGAGAGTGAACGTCTGGGAGCCGGACGGCTCGGTGCACACCGCCGTGGCGGTCCAGTCGGCCGTGCCGGTGGTGGCGACGGTGCGCACCGCGTCGGGCTCGGCGGGGTGGGCGGCCCGGGCGATCTGCGCCATCCGCACGCCCCACTCGTCGTCGACGCACACGACGGCCCGGTGCGCCCGGACGGGCGAGTCCGCCGCGAACAACCGGGCCTTCGCCCCGAAGTAGTCGTCGAGGTCACGATGGAAGTCGAGGTGGTCCTGGGACAGGTTCGTGAAGGCCCCGACCGCGAAACGGACCCCGGCGACCCGGCCGAGGGACAGGGCGTGGCTCGAGACCTCCATCACCACGGTGTCGATGCCCTGCTCGCGCATGGCCGCGAACAGGGCGTGCAGCTGCGGAGCCTCGGGGGTGGTCAGCGCGCTGGGCACCCGCCGGCCGGCGAGCCGGGTCTCGATGGTGCCGACCAGGCCGGTCACCCGACCCGCGGCGGCGAGTCCCGCCTCGATCAGATAGGAGCTGGTGGTCTTGCCGGACGTGCCGGTGATGCCGACGACCTGGATGTGCCGCGACGGTTCGCCGTAGACGGCAGCGGAGACGAGGCCGAGGACCGACCGCGGATCCGGATGGACCAGCACCGGCACGGGACGGGTGACGACGGCGGCGAGGTGTTCGCATCCGGCGGCGTCGGTGAGGACGGCGACAGCACCGCGCGCCAGCGCCTCCCCCGCGTACTCGGCGCCGTGCGCGCGGGCGCCCGGCAGGGCGGCGAACAGGTCACCGGGCCGCACGCCCTGGGCGCGGAGGTCGACGCCGGTCACGGACACGGGAGCGCCGGCGGCAGTCGGGGCGGCCGCTGCGCCCGGTTCGACGGTGCCGACGGTCGCGCCCACGGCGGCAGCAAGGTCGCGGAGTGGCGTCACCGGTGGATGCTCGGGTCTCAGGCCGCCTCCCGGCGGGGACGGGTCCGGACTCGACGGCACAGGCACCAGGCTCCTCTCGCTCCGCGGCAGTGTCTCTGCCGTTCTTCGTACTCCCGCGGCCGCGATGTGCCCGGGCTCGACCGCGGTGTCACGGTACCGACGTGTCAGGTTACCGACGGGCGGCGGCGGCGCCGACAGGTGCTCGGCGATCGACCGCACCCGCGCGGCTCAGTCCACCTGCAGGATCAGCTTGCTGCCCGGGTCGGCCGACAGCGGCACGCCCTCGCGCTGCAGCAACCACGAGGCGATCGTGTGGAACAGCGGTGCGGCGGACTGGCCGCCGCTGCCGTCGGCGCTGCGGGTGGGCGCGTCGAGCATGATGCCGATCACATAGCGGGGACGGTCGGCGGGTGCGATCCCGGCGAAGGTGATCCAGTAGTTCGAGTTCGAGTAGCACTTGCACGCCGGGTCGACCTGCTGCGCGGTGCCGGTCTTGCCGGAGACCTGGTAGCCCTCGATCGCGGCCGGGGTACCGGTGCCGCGCTGATTGCCGGTGTCGTCCTGCACCACGGCCCGGAACATGTCGCGCACCGTGGCGGCAGTCTGCGGGCTGACCACCCGCACCGGATCCGGCCGGGGTGTGTCGGTGCGGGTGCCGTCCGGGGCCACGACGGCCCGGACGACGCGCGGCGGGATCCGCTCGCCGTCGTTGGCGATGGCCTGGTAGATCCCGGCCATCTGGAGCAGCGTCATGGACAGACCCTGCCCGATCGGCAGGTTGGCGAACGTGCCACCGGACCACTGCTCGCGACTGGGCACGCTGCCGGCGGACTCGCCGGGCAGGCCCACGTCGGTGCGCTGTCCGAGACCGAACAGGTCCAGCATCTGCGCGAACCGGTCCTCACCGACCCGTTCCGCGAGCATCAGAGTCCCCACGTTGGAGGATTTCCCGAACACGCCGGTCGCGGTGTACGGCACGACGCCGTGGTCCCATGCGTCCTTGACGGTGACGCCGGCCATCCGGATCGTGCCGGGTACCTGCAGCACCTCGTCCGGGGTGGTGAGCCCGTCCTCGATCGCGGCGGCCGCGGTGACGATCTTGTTCACCGACCCCGGCTCAAAGGGGGTGCTGACGGCGGGATTACCGAGTTCGGCGTCCTTCGGGTTGTTGCCGACCCCGATCGAGGGGTCGAACGTACCGTCGTTGGCCATGGCGACGACCTCGCCGGTCCGGGCGTCGAGTACGACGGCGGAGGCGTTCTTCGCCCCGGAGAGGTCCTTGGCCCGCTGAACCTGCTGCTGTACGTAGTACTGGACGTCGGAATCGATGGTCAGCTCCACCGCGGAACCGTCGACGGCGGGCTGCTGATCGCGCCAGCTTCCGGGGATCACAGCGCCGTCGGAGCCCCGGTCGTACGTCGACGAACCGTCGGTGCCGGCGAGCACGGAATCCATGGCGTCCTCGAGGCCGAGGAGGCCGTGCCCGTCCCAGCCGGTCGCACCGACGAGATTGGCGGCGAGCGAACCGCCGGGATACAGCCGGATGTCCTGACGCTCGAGACCCACCCGGTCGTACTCGTCGACGATCGCGGTGGCAACCGCCGGGTCGACGCCGCGCGCCAGATAGACGAATGTCTCGTCACTGCGGAGCTTGTCGAGGATCTCGTCCTCGGGGGCGGCCGCCCCCAGCGCCTCGTGGATCGCGGCGGCGACGCCTTCCAGATATGCGTCGGTCTCGGGCTGTGTCGGGTCCTGGGCACGCGCCTCGTCGAGTTCCCGTCGCACGCGCACGGGCTGGAACGTGAGTGCCTTCGCCTCCATCGTGTAGGCCAACGGACTGCCGTTGCGGTCGGCGATGGTGCCGCGGGTAGCGGGCTCGACGAGCCGCGTCGTGCGCTGGCTGGCCGATTCGGCGGTCAGCTGCGGAGCCTGCACGACCTGAACCCACAGCAGTTGTGCGGCCGCCACCCCGAGCGCCAGGAACATCACCGCGCGGCCGTACCGGTAGCGGAACCGGAAGCCGGTGGTGTCGGCCCCGCCGGAGCCCGGGCGGGAGCGGGCCCGCCGGACGGGCACCGGCCGGCGGGAGGGAGCGGGGCGGCCGCGGACCGGCCGGGAAGACGGTGGGGTCCCTCGCCTCACCGGCGCCCGTCCTCGGCTTGCGTCGCAGGGGTCACGGGCACCAATTGTTCCGGCTGACCGGGCGCGGCCCCGGCATTGCCGGGCGACGGCGTGGCGTTCTCGGGTGCCGGGGCAGACTCGGCGGGCGGCGGCGTGGCGTTCTCGGGTGTCGGGGCAGATTCGGCGGGCGGCGGAGTGAGTGGGGATGTCGTCGCGGTAGGAGCCTCGCCGGTGGCGGCACCCGAGGGCGCGGCGGACCGATCGGCGCCGGACGACGGGGTCACCGGTCGCGGATTCTCGCTGCCCGCGCTACCCGCGAGGGGCGGAAGCTGCGCCCGGGCCCGGTCACCGGGGGCCGGCGGGGTCAGCGGCGCGGCCGGAGCCCCCTCCGCGGGTGCGGGCGTTCCCACCACCTGTACCCCGCCGTCGTCCCCGACGACGAGGCGTGCGACCTCGCCGGTGGGGATCATGCCGAGCTTCGCGGCCTGCATCGCCAGCACCGGCGCCGAATTACCGGCCTGGACGTCACGTTGCAGGACGGCGCGCTCCTGGACGAGGCGCTGGTTGTAGTCGCGTGCGGCGCTGAGCTGGTAGGAGTCCTCCGCGGCGCGCGTGGTCAACAGCAGGGTCACGGCCATGCCGATCCCGAGGAGAGCGATGATGGTGGCCACGAACGGAATTCGCGCCGCCACCCGAGCGCTGCGGCGTGCCGGGGCGGGAGTCGCCGGCTCCGCGCCCAGATGCGCCGTACGCCGGCTGCGCCGCTGATAGGCGCGCTGCGCCGCCGTCGATCGCGCCGGCCGGCGAGCAGGTGCTGCCACCTGTACGGTCATCGGTACCTCCTGGCGATTCGTTCCGCAGCACGCAGGCGCACCGGCGCCGAACGCGGATTTGCCTCGATCTCCTGCTCCGTCGCCCGTTCCGCCCCGCGGGTGAGCATCCGCAACTCCGGCCCGGTACCCGGGAGTTCCACCGGGAGCCCCTCGGGACTCTTCGACTTCGTCAGCGGCGTGAGAAGCTGCTTGACCACGCGATCCTCGAGGGACTGGTACGACATGAACACCACCCGTCCCCCGACGGCGAGCGCCTCCAGGGCGTCCGGGATCGCGGCGCGCAGCGAGTCGAGTTCGCCGTTGACCTCGACGCGCAGCGCCTGGAAAGTGCGCTTGGCGGGATGCCCGCCGGTACGGCGGGACGCGGCCGGGATGGTCCGGTAGAGCAACTCCACCAGCTCCCCGCTCGTGCGCAACGGCGCCTTCGCCCGCTGCCGAACGATCTCCGAGGCGATCTTCCCGGCGAACCGCTCCTCCCCGTAGGTGCTGAGGATGCGGGCGAGGTCGCCGTGGCTGTAGGTGTTGAGGACGTCGGCCGCGGTGATTCCCGTGGTGGGGTCCATGCGCATGTCCAGCGGGGCGTCGCGGGAGTAGGCGAAGCCCCGCTCGGCCTCGTCGAGTTGCATCGAGGACACGCCGAGGTCGAACAGGATCGCATGGACGGATCCGACCCGATCCAGTCCGCAGGACGCGAGGGCGTCGGCGATGCCGTCGTAGCGGGTGTGCACGAACCGCGTGCGGCCGGCGTACGGCGCCAGCCGCCGGCGGGCGACGGCGAGCGCGTCGGGATCGCGATCGAGTCCGATCAGGTGCGCGCCCGGATAGGTACGCAGGAAGTGCTCGGAGTGTCCGCCGAGACCGAGGGTGGCGTCCACGTAGATCGCCCCTGCACCGGCGGCTTCGAGGGCGGGGCCGAGCAACTCGTCAGCGCGGTCGAGCAGAACCGGGATATGACCGAAGCTCTCCGGACTCGCGGCCTCCGGGACTGCCGCCGCGTCCTGCCCCTCCGCCATTCTTCCTCCGGTTGTCCTGCTCGGTTCGTGGGCGATCGGATCGTGGCTTCGGTCGGGGCGTCGCGGCTGGGTCCGGAGACGACCGCGGCGAATGCATCGAGGTCTCTGTCCGAACTGGAAACCTGGCGTTGGGGAAGTACGTCAGGGTTCCGTTTCACGAACCTGGCACTGGGGAAGTGTGTCAGGGTCGCTGTCGGGCAGAGGCCTCGCGGCACTCGCCGCGGTGGCGCTACGGTCGTTGCTGCGGTTCCGGTCATAGAATGTCGTGCAGGGCCTCGTCTCTCGCTTCCGAAAATTCTTCCTCGTGCTCGGCGAGGTACTGCTCCCACGCCGCCGCGTCCCAGATCTCCAGGTGCTTGACGGCACCGATCACGACGCAGTCCTTCGTGAGTCCCGCGTACCTGCGGTGGGCCGCGGACAGGGTGATCCGGCCCTGCGCATCGGGACGTTGCTCGTCGGTTCCCGCCGCCAGGCTCCGGAGGAACGCCCGGGCCTGCGGATTGCTCCGCGAAGCCGCGGCGGCACGCTCGGCGAG
Source organism: Rhodococcus indonesiensis (assembly GCF_047782815.1). NCBI lineage: Bacteria > Bacillati > Actinomycetota > Actinomycetes > Mycobacteriales > Nocardiaceae > Rhodococcus > Rhodococcus indonesiensis. Next base: position 3,175,273 of record NZ_CP180630.1, read on the forward strand.
GGCGGCGAACTCGTCGCGAGGGAAGACGGAAAGGCTGTGGTCCTGACCCTTCGTGATCATCAGCCCTCCCGCCAGTTCGTCTCGGTACTTGGCAGGCAGCGTGAGCCGCCCCTTGTCGTCCAGCTTGGGCGTGTGGGTACCGAGGAACACTCGACACCCCCCGCCACGCCCCGGCCGGACCCTGTCCTTTGCTCGACGGAGGAACCCCTCCGCCGCGACCCACACTACCCCACTTTCCCCCACGTTCAACCGCTTACGCGCCGCCGCGCGGCGCCGTTTTTCGACTGTCCGCAGTTCAGGGCGGGTGGGGCAGAGTGGGCGACGGCGACGAGGCAGTGCCGCCGTGCCGCGGGAGACGGGTCCCCGTCGCGCGACGACGAACTCGGGCCCGGGAGAACACCCTGGTCGCCTCGCCTCGACGGGCGCCTCACCGGATCAGGGCACGACGGTGGGGGGCGGTGGGGCATGACGGTGGGGGGCGGTGGGGCCCGGTGTGCCACGCGCCGGGAAAAGCCGAACGGCGCGCCCCGGCAACCGGGACGCGCCGTTCCTGAGAACTCGCGTGAAGTACTGCGCGCTACTCCTGCTCGAAACGCCGGCGGAAGCGGTCCTCCATCCTCTTGCTGAACCCTCCGCCGGACTTGCGGCCGCCGCGGGGTCTACCTTCCGCGGAACCGCGACCTGTTCCGCGGGGACCGTCGCCGGCGCCTGGACCGCGCTTGCCTCCGAGGAGGAGCAGGACCCCCGCGCCGAACATGACGATGAATCCGACGAGACTGATGATCGGGAACCCGCCCGGCTTCACCGGGAGGGCGACGCCTGCGATCAGCAACGCCAAACCCAGTGCGAACAACGCGCCGGCCTGGAGCCGACGCCGACTGGACGCCATCCCCATCCGGCTTCCCCGGACGGTAGAGGCGAACTTGGGATCCTCAGCATAGAGCGCGCTCTCGATCTGTTCGAGCATGCGCTGCTCGTGCTCGGAGAGTGGCACGGTACCTCCCCCGGCACTAAACGGTGGCCGCCGGATCTGCGGTCCAGATCGACGGGGGGCCGACTTTGACGGCCGCCTGGCTCAATAATACGAGTACATCCCGGCGGGGACCACAAACTGCGGATTCGAGTTCGATCACGGTTCCGAAGGACCTGCGTACGAGGGGCCGACGGACCCGGCCCGGGCCGTCGAACGACCCGGGCTGCGTCCCGCACCGATCAGGCGGTGCGGCGGCTGGCTCCCGACCCCGGGTCTGCGCCCCCCGACCGGTCGTCCGCGCCGGTCAGGTAGTCCTCGACCTCGTGGAGGAAACGGCCCACCTCGTCGTAGAAGCGGCTCGCCTCGTCGGCAGGCACGGAGCGGGTGACCCCCGCCTCGATCGCCGCGCGGGTGTCGGAACGATCGGCGAAGAAGTCGGCCCAGACCGCGAACCCCGGCTCCGCGCGCGCCATGAGCACCCACGCGTTGCGGGTGCGGGGACGACGCACCGGTCGGACCGCCCGCAGCTCGGCCCCGGCGAGTACGGCCCCGGCCCCGCGCAGCGCGGCGAGATACGCCAGATGGAACCGCTCGGACGGTTCCGGGGTGCCGGCGGCGGCCGAGAGCAGCTCGTCCGCGCGGTCGAGCAAGGTTGCGGCGCGCGAGGACACCGGGCGGGCGGCGCAGTCCGGACGGCCGACGGCCCGCGGACCGGTCGCGCCCGACGGTGCAGCAGCCGACTGTGTGGTTCGTGCCGCGATCATCACTCCGAACACCTCCCTGCACCCCGCCGGGCACCGGCCGGGTCACGGCCCCGGCGATCCGGCGATGTTCGCTTCCCTCGAACATCGCCGGATCCCCGGTATCGAACATCCGTTCGACGTATTCAATATAGCTGCACCTACCGACACGCAGTCAAGGGAAGGCGGTCCACTCCCCGTCATGAGTACGGATGCGAGCCCGCGGGGCGCGGCACCGATCGTCGTCGATCTCTCCGCCGCCGAGTTCCGCGCGCGGCTGCCCGAGGTGCTGCCCATCTACGTGGCCGCGATGCGATACCCGCGCGGCACCGAGTACCACCGCGCGCCCATGTGGTCCGAGCACTCCGCCCGCCCGGGATGGAAGGCCGTCGCGGCGGCTCTACCGGAGGAACCGTCGACGCTCGTCGCGATCGCCTACGGCTATTGCGGGTCACCGCATCAGTGGTGGAACCAGCAGGTGCGGACCGGGATGCGCCATGCCGGCTACCCGCCGGAGACGATCGACGCCGTCCTCGGCGACTACTTCGAACTGACCGAGCTGCACGTGCGGCCGGACGCCCAGGGGCACCGTATCGGCGAGGCGCTCCTGCGCCGGCTCCTGAGCGGCCGCCCCGAGCGCACGGTGCTGCTGTCGACTCCCGAGACGCCCGGCGAGGACAACCGGGCCTGGCGGCTGTACCGGCGATTCGGGTTCCGCGACGTCGTCCGCAACTTCCGGTTCACCGGGGACGCCCGTCCCTTCGCCGTCCTGGGCCGGGACCTTCCGCTCGAAGGTCCGTAGCGTGGACGGGGTGATCGATGCCGTCGTAGTGGGTTCCGGGCACAACGCCCTGGTGAGCGCGTGCTACCTGGCCCGCGCGGGCCGGTCCGTGGAGGTGCTCGAGCGGGACACCGTGCTCGGTGGCGCCGTGTCGACCGTGGAACGCTTCCCGGGCCACGCGGTCGACCGCGGCTCGTCGGCCCACGTCATGATCCGGCACACCGGCATCGTCGAGGAACTCGATCTGGCCGCGCACGGCCTGCGCTATGTCGACTGCGACCCGTGGGCGTTCGCCCCGGCCCCGGCGGGCAGCGACCGCCCGGGGATCGTCTTCCATCGCGATCTCGACCGCACCTGCCGATCCGTCGAGGCGGCGTGCGGTCCACGCGAGGCCGACGCCTACCGCCGCTTCGTGACGGTGTGGGGTCCGCGCAGCGCCCGGGTGATGCGCTCGTTCTCGGTACCACCGACCGGCCGGCACCTGCTCTCGTCCTTCTGGGGTCTGGACACCGGCAGCGGCGGCAGTGACCTCTCCCGCCAGTTCCTCGGCACCGGCGACGCCCTCCTCGACGAGTACTTCGACGACGAGCCGCTCAAGGCCGCCCTCGCCTGGTTCGGTGCCCAGTCCGGTCCCCCGATGTCCGAGCCCGGCACTGCGCCCATGGTCGGCTTCGCGGCATTGATGCACACCCTGCCGCCCGGGCGGGCGGTCGGCGGGAGCGGCGCGCTGACCCGGGCCCTGTCCACCCGCCTCGGGTCCGACGGTGGGGCCGTCACCCTCGGCGACGCCGTCACCGAGATCCGCCGCGCCGGGGACGGCTGGGCGGTGCGCACCGACTCCGGACGTGTCGTCACCGCGCGCACCGTGATCGCCGGCTGTCACGTGCTGACCACGTTCGATCTGCTCGAACGCGGCGGATTCGACCGCGCCCGCCTCGACGCGTGGCGGCGCCGGATCCGCGTCGGCCCGGGCATCGGCATGGTGGTACGCCTGGCGACCGACGCGCTGCCCCGGTATCCGAGCGGGCCCGCCGACGCCGCCGAGGCCGTGCGCGGCCTGCAACTGCTCGTCGAGGACCGGGCCCGGCTCCGGCTCGCGCACGGCGCCGCCCTGGCGGGGGAACTGCCGCCGCGGCCGGCCGTGCTGGCCATGAGTTTCACGGCGCTCGATCCGTCGATCGCCCCGCCCGGCGAACACCAGGTGACCCTGTGGTCGCAGTGGCACCCGTACCGGCTCTCCGGCGACCGGCAGTGGTCCGCGCTGGCCGAGCCGGAGACGGACCGGATCGTCGCCGAGATGGAGCGGTTCGCGCCCGGCTTCGCCGGCTCCGTCCGGCACCGGCACATCCAGACCCCGCACGAGATCGAACGCGAACTGGGTCTGATCGGCGGCAATGTCATGCATGTGGAGATGTCGCTGGACCAGATGTTCATGTGGCGGCCGCTGCCGGAACTGTCCGGGCACCGGGTCCCGGGCGCCGACGGTGTCTATCTGACCGGCGCGTCCACCCATCCCGGGGGCGGGGTCTCCGGCGCGAGCGGGCGCGCCGCCGCGCAACTGGCGCTCGCCGATTCCGCGGGTGGCCCTGTGCGCCGCGCGCTGGGGCGGTGGCGTCGATGAATCGGCTGCCCGTCGTTCTCGCCGGTTGTGCGATCGCCGCGCAGATCGCCTACCCGCTGACCTCCGGCCAGGCCCGCGATCTCGTCACCGTCGCCGTGGTCACCCTTCTCGCGGCCGCCGGGCTCGCGCACGCGGCTGCGCGACGCGGCGCGGTCTGGACCGCCGGGTTCTTCGCGATCACGGCAGGGATCGGCTTCGCATCCGAGGTGGTGGGCACGGCGACCGGGTACCCGTACGGTTGCTATGCGTACGCCGCCGACCGGCTCGGTCCCGCGCTGTTCGACGTGCCTCTCGTGGTGCCGCTCGCCTGGACCGCGGGGATGTACCCGGTCTGGTACGTGGCGTCGCTGCTCGCCGCGCGCAGCGGGATCTCGCGGCCGGACGGGAACCGCGAGCGGGTGACTCGCATCGCGCTCACCACGGTGGGCATGGTCGGCTGGGACCTGTACCTCGACCCGCAGATGGTCTCCGACGGCCAATGGAGCTGGTGCAACGGCGGCGGCCTGCCCGGTATCGAGCAGATCCCGCTCACCAACTACCTCGGCTGGATCGTCGTGGCCACGCTCATGGCCGTGGCATTGGACCTGCTCGACCGGACCGGACCGGTGCAGCCGGGCACCGACACCGTCCCCCTGGTGCTGTTCGTGTGGACGTGGCTCGGGTCTGCGCTCGCCCACAGCGTCTTCCTGGGCGCGCCCGAGCTGAAGTACTCGGCTCTCTACGGGTCGGCGGTCATGAGCGTGCTCGGCATCCCGCTGTTGTTGTCCCTGCGGCGACGCGCCGGGACCGGGGCTCGCGTCTGACACGTCACCCCGCTCCTGGCACGATGTCGCTGTGCAGCCGCCCACCTCGCCCCGCTCCCGCCGACGGTCCCTCGCGGCGGCGGCGCTCCTGCTCCTGCTCGTCCCCGCCCTCGCCGGCTGCCTGCGGGTGCAGGCGACGATGGGGGTCTCGGCCGACGACCGTGTCTCCGGGCAGATCGTGGCCGCGACGATCCCCGCCGACGAGAACGACAAGGGACCGCAACTGACGGCTCCCGGCTCTCTCGCCGGCAAGGTCCGCGTGCAGGAATACGACCAGGACGGGTACGTCGGTAGTCAGGTGTTCTTCAGTGATCTGAGCTTCGGGGACGTGCAACAGCTGGGGTCGATGTCGGACCAGACCTCGGGCACCTTCCAGCTCGCGCTGCAGCGCGCCGGTGACCTGGTGAGCGTCAACGGCAAGGTCGACCTCGAGTCGGTGCCTGTCCAGGGCACCGACGTGCAGATCACGATCGCGTTCCCGGCCCGGGTCGCGACGACCAACGGCAACCGTGAATCCGACTCGATCGTCACGTGGAAGCTGCCGGCCGGTGAGGTGAGTACGTTGCGCGCCGAGGTCCGCTACGCCGATCCGAACACCAGGGGGTTCGCCGGCTGGGCGGGAATCGTCGCCGGCGTCACGATCGGTGTCGCGGCGATCATCGGAGTACTCGCCTGGATGAACCGCAACCCCGCGCCCGCGCGACGCAGCCGCGACGACGCGACGGCGTCATAGGCGATGCGGCCGTTGGTCGGCGTCGTCCGCGCCGGGGCCGTCGCCGCGACCCTGGGAGCCGCCGTCGCCGTCGCCAATCGCCTCACCCTGCCCCGGCTCGCCCCCGGCGATGTCGTCGACGAACCGGTGACGGTGATCGTCCCCGCCCGCAACGAAGCCCGTCGCCTACCTCGTCTCGTCGCGGATCTGCGCGCCCAGCGCGGTCTGCGCCGACTGCGGGTGGTGATCTTCGACGACGACTCGGTCGACGGCACGGCCGAGGCGGCCCGGCTGGCGGCCGGGGAGGATCCCCACGTCACGGTGATGCGTTCGACCGCGTCGCCACCACCCGGGTGGACGGGCAAGGCCGCGGCATGCGCACGTGCCTACGCCGCCACCGATCCGTCCGGCGTGGTCGCCTTCGTCGACGCGGACGTGCGGTTGGCCCCCGACGCGGTGGCCTCCGCGGTGACCGTGCTGAGGGACCGTGGGGCCGACCTGCTCACCCCGTGGCCTTTCCAGCAGGCCGGCTCCACCGCCGAGCAGCTGGTGCAGCCGCTGCTGTTCTGGTCCTGGTTCGCGACGCTGCCGATCGCGGTGTCCCACCGCTCGAACCGGCCGTCCACCGCGGTCTCGTGCGGACAGTTCCTCGTGTTCGACGCACAGGCGTACGCCGCGGTCGGCGGGCACGTCGCGGTGGCGTCCAGTCCCACCGAGGACCTCGACCTCGCCCGGGCCCTGCGCCGGGCCGGGCGGCGCACGATGGTGGCCGCGGCCGGCAACGTCGTGTCCTGCCGGATGTACGAGGGCGCTGCGCCCTTGCGGGCCGGGTACACGCGCTGGCTGTGGTCGGCGTTCGGTTCCCCCGCCGGATCTGGGGCGGTGCTCGTCGCTGCCGCGGTGACCTACGTGCTGCCGCCCGTGGCGGCGGTGCTCGGCCGCGGCCCGGCCCGGCGCTGGGGGGTCGTGGGGACCGCCGCGGCGGTCGTTTCCCGGACCGTGGCCCGCGCGACCGAACGCGGCGGCCTCGACCCGTCCGATCTGGCAGCCGCCTGCACCCACCCCTTCGCGGTGGGCGGGTTCGCGGCGCTGACGATCGACTCGCTCCGCGCGCGGCGCACCGGCCGGCTCGGCTGGAAGGACCGGCCCCTGCCCTGAGTCGTCTGTCCTGAGTCGTCCGGCCTGAGCGCCCCGCCCAGAGCGCCCGGGTCAGACCGCCGTGGGCACCGCGATGCCGAGGCGGGCGAGCACCTCGCGGGTAGCCCGCGCGAAGTTCAGGGTGATGAAGTGCAGGCAGGGCGCGCCCTCGGCGATGAGTCGCTCCGCCATCTCGGTGGCGACGTCGATGCCCACTTCGCGCACGGCGGCACGGTCCTCCTCCGGGCCGTTCCCGGCGGCCCGGACGAGGCGCTCCTCGAGGGTGGCCGGCAACTTCGACCCGGACAGCTCCAGGCTGCGCCGCGCCGTGCGCAACGACGTGATCGGCATGATCTCCGGGATGATCGGCTTGGCTCCCTGTTCCGGGTCGTAGGCCACGACTCGGTCCCGCAGCCGCAGGTAGTCCTCGACGTCGAAGAACATCTGTGTGATCGAGTACTCGGCGCCCGCGCGCAGCTTGTGGACGAGATACCGCGTGTCGTGCTCGAGGTCCGGGGAGCGGTGGTGCGCCTCGGGGAACGACGCCACTCCGACGTGGAAGTCACCGAGGTCGCGGACCAATCGGACGAGTTCCTCCGCGTACTCGAGCCCCTGCGGGTGCCGGGTCCATTCGCCCAGCGGATTTCCCGGCGGGTCACCTCGCAACGCCAGGATGTTGGTGATGCCACGATCGGCGTAGGCACCGACCATGGCACGAAGTTCGTCGACGCTGTGCCCGACGGCGGTCAGATGCGCCACCGGCAGGAGCGTGGTTTCCTCCGCCAGCTCACCGGTGACCCGCACGGTGCGGTCCCGGGTGGAACCACCGGCTCCGTACGTCATCGACACGAAGGCCGGGCCGAGGCGTTCGAACTCGCGCACGGCACGCCACAGGCGCGCCTCGGCGTCGGCGTCGCGCGGCGGGGAGAACTCCACCGAGAATGGGATTCGCGCGCCGCGGGGCGCACGGAGACGGTCCACCACCGACGGCGTACGGGATTCTCCACCGCCGACCGGCCCGCTGTCGGAATCGAATGTCACCCGACCAGCATAGGGGCACGTCGGAGCGGGCCGAACGGGGGCGAGGCCCCCGGCCGCCGGATAGGGTGGGCGCGGGTGCACTCGGCGCGTTTCGTTGCGCGATCGGGCCGCACCCGCCGTCGCCCGACGGGCCCGTCCACACACGACCAGGAGGACGCCCTGTTCACCGGATCCGAACCCGTGCCCGCCGCCTTGTTTCCCGATCTCGTGGAGGGCGCCCTGCGCGACTTCTTCGTCTCGCGGATCGAACTCGTCGAACCGATCGGCGGCGGCTACCCCGAGGCCGTCACGGCACTCGAATCCTTCGTGCTTCGCGGCGGCAAGCGGGTGCGTCCGGCGTTCGCGTGGAACGGCTGGATCGGCGCCGGCGGTGACCCCTCCGGTCTCGACGCGCCCGCGGTGCTGCGAGCCTGTTCGGCACTCGAACTGATCCAGGCCTGCGCTCTGGTGCACGACGACATCATCGATGAATCCACCACCCGCCGCGGCTTCCCGACCGTGCACGTCGAGTTCGCCGACCGGCACCGCGCATCGGGCTGGCGGGGCCGGCCCGAGCAGTTCGGCACCGCCGTGGCCATCCTCCTCGGTGACCTCGCTCTGGCCTGGGCCGACGACATGGTTCGGGAAGCCGGACTGGATTCGGCCACGACCGCGCGGATCGCACCGGTGTGGTCGGCGATGCGCACCGAGGTCCTCGGCGGGCAGTTCCTCGACATCGCAGGCGAGGTGTCGGCCGACGAATCCGTGCCCGCGGCGATGCGGGTCAACCGGTTCAAGACCGCCGCGTACACGATCGAACGGCCGTTGCATCTCGGCGCCGCGCTCGCCGGTGCCGACGACGCCCTGATCGCCGCCTACCGGGAGTTCGGCACCGACGTCGGGCTCGCCTTCCAGCTCCGCGACGACCTCCTCGGCGTGTTCGGAGATCCGGAGGTCACCGGCAAACCGTCCGGCGACGACCTGCGGTCGGGCAAACGAACCGTGCTGTACGCGCTGGCCCTGGAATCCGCCGACGCCCGTGACCCCGAGGCCGCCCGGTTGCTGCGCGAGAGCATCGGCTCGGACCTGTCCGACGCGGACGTCGAGAAATTGCGGACGGTCATCACCGACCTCGGGGCCGTGGACCGGGTGGAGCGGCGCATCGCCGCGCTCACCGACGCAGCGCTCGCGACGCTGGACGGCTCGAGCGCGACGGACGAGGGCAAGGCCCGTCTGCGGGCGGCGGCGCTCGACGCGACGCGGCGGGCCGCCTGATGCGCACCGTGAAGGACGCCGAGCGCGTCGTCGTCGTGGGGGCCGGGCTCGCCGGGCTCTCGACCGCGCTGTATCTGCTCGGCGCCGGGCGCAAGGTGACCGTCCTCGAACGCGAGACGACCGTCGGCGGCCGGGTGGGAGTGCACGCCGGACCCGGTTACGAGATCGACAACGGCGCCACCGTGCTCACCATGCCGGAACTCATCGCGGACGCGTTGGCGGCCGTCGGCGCCGACTTCGAGTCCGTCACCCCGGCGGTACGGCTGAGTCGGCTCGCCCCGGCGTACCACGCCCGGTTCGCCGACGGCACGACCCTGGACGTGCACACCGATCCGGACGCGATGGTCGCCGAGATCACCCGGGTGTGCGGAGCCGACGAGGCGCAGCGCTATCTTCGGCTGCGCTCCTGGCTCGCGGAGATCTTCGACGCCGAGTTCGACCGGTTCATGGCCGGGAACTTCGACTCCCCCCTCGACCTGGTCGCTTCCCCCGCGGCGGCGCGCGACCTGGCGACGCTGCTCCGTCTGGGCGGGTTCGGCCGGTTGGGGGCCCAGGTTAACCGCCGGATCACCGACCCGCGGCTGCGCCGCGTGTTCACTTTCCAGGCGTTGTACGCGGGTGTCGCACCCGCCCGGGCGCTGGCGGTGTACGGCGCCATCGCCCACATGGACACGTCCCTCGGCGTGTACTCGGTGGAGGGTGGCATGCGGGTGCTGGCCCGCGCGATGGCCGACGCGATCGTCACTGCCGGCGGGGAACTGCGCCTCGGCACCGAGGTCACGGGTCTGGACTTCGACGGCCGCACGGCCACCGCCGTCCGCACCGCCTCGGGGGAACGCGTGCCGTGCGACGCCGTGGTGCTGAGCCCGGACCTGCCGGTCGTGGACAGGCTGCTGCCGCCACGCCGGCGGCGCCGTGTGCTCGCGTCACCGTCGGCGGTGGTGCTGCACGGGAGCGTGCCGTCCGCCGTTGCCGCGCGTTGGCCTGCGACCCACCACCACACCATCGACTTCGGTGCGTCGTGGGAGGAGACGTTCGCCGAGATCAGCGCGGGACGCGGCCGCGGCCGGCTCATGAGCGACCCTTCGCTGCTGATCACCCGGCCGGCGTTGAGCGACCCGGGTCAGGGCTTCGTCCGCGACGGCGTGCGGCACGAGCCGCTGTCGGTGCTCGCGCCGTGCCCCAACCTGGACAGCGCCCCGTACGACTGGTCCGCGCTGGCCGACCCGTACGCCGCCGAACTGCTCGCCGTCCTCGGCCGGCGCGGATACGACGGCGTCGCCGACGAGTTCCGCATCGATCACATCGACACCCCGGCCACCTGGCAGGCCCGGGGCATGCTGGCGGGCAGCCCGTTCTCCGGGGCGCACGTCTTCCGGCAGACCGGACCGTTCCGGCGGCGGAACCTGGATCCACGCCATCCCAACGTCGTGCTCGCGGGCTCCGGGACCGTGCCGGGGGTGGGCGTGCCGACGGTCGTGTTGTCGGGCCGGCTCGCGGCCGAGCGGCTCGGTGTCCGCACCGCGCGGTGAGTGGTGGACCGCGGACGGTTGCGGCTGAACTAAACTGTCACCTCGTTCACCTGTCCGCCCGCGCCGCGCCCGGGCCCCGCACCGTCCACGACTTCCCGGGGGAGGAACTCGCAACCATGTCGTCCCCTGCCCCTTCCGACGCTGCTCCACAGCATCCGTCGGGACCGCAGCGCCCGCCGGAAGCACAGCGCCCGCCGGAAGCACAGCCTGCCGGCTCGAAGCCCGCACGGAGCAGACCCGGCGATTTCCTCCGGAGCCCGGCCGGCAATGCGGGCCTGCTGGGCACCCTCGGCGCCGCCTTCGTCACGTTCGGCGGATTCGGGGCCGGAAGCGTCCGGCGGCAGGACCCGCTGCTCGAGGAGCTGTACCTGTCCTGGTTGCGGTTCGGGCACGGCCTGCTGCTCTCGACGATCCTGATCTGGGCCGGTGTCCTGCTGATGATCGCGGCCTGGGTGCGGCTGGGCCGCAGCACCCTCTCCGGGCACGTGACGCTGCGCGAGCTGTGGACGGTGCTGCCCATGTGGGTGGCACCGTTGCTGATGGCCCCGCCGATGTTCAGCCGCGACGCCTACTCCTACCTCGCCCAGGGGGCGATGCTGCGCGACGGCTTCGACCCGTACCTCGACGGCCCGGTCGTCAACCCGGGTGTGCTGCTCGACAACGTGAGCAACGTGTGGAAGACGACCACCACCCCGTACGGTCCGGTGCACCTGCTGCTCGGCGCGGGCATCACGTCGCTCACCGGTGACGACGTCGTCACCGGTACCTGGTTGCTGCGGCTGACGATGCTGCCGGGTCTGGTGCTCACCGCGTGGGCCGTGCCGAAGCTCGCGCGCCGGCTCGGCGGCAACCCCCGTATCGCCCTGTGGCTGGCGGTGCTCAACCCGCTGATCCTGATCCACCTCATCGGCGGTGTGCACAACGAGATGCTGATGGTCGGGTTCATGATCGCCGGCATCGTGCTCGTGCTCGAGGGCCGGCACGTCGGCGGCATCGCACTCGTGTCCGTCGGCGCCGCGGTCAAGGCGTCGGCGGGAATCGCGCTGCCCTTCCTGGTGTGGATCTGGATGCTGCACGAACGGGACCGGGCGCGGGCGCAGGGCCGCGAACCGGCATCGCCGATCGTGCTGTTCGGGAAGACCGCGGGCGCGGGGCTGCTGGTGTTCGCGGCCGTGTTCGGGGCGACTTCGGCGCTCGCGGGCGTCGGTATCGGCTGGCTGACGGCCTTGTCCGGCTCGTCGAAGATCATCAACTGGCTGTCGTTGCCGACGATCATGGCGCACGCCGTCACATGGTTCACGCCGTGGCAGCTGGGGTCGATCCTCGACGTCACCAGGATGCTCTGCGCCGTGGCGTTGCTGGTGATCATGGTGGTGACGTGGTGGCGGTTCCGGCGCACCGAGCGCGATGCCGTACTCGGCATCGTGATCACGCTGACCGCGATCACGGTGCTTTCGCCGGCCGCCCTGCCGTGGTACTACTCGTGGCCGCTCGCGGTGGCGGCGGGCTTCACCCTGTCGACGACCACGTTGGCGGTGCTCGTGGGCCTGTCGACCTGGCTGATGCTGATCTTCAACCCCGACGGCTCGATCGGCATGTACAACATCGCCCATGTGCTCCTGGCTGTGGTCGCCTCGGTGATCGCCGCCGCGTCGCTGCGTACCGTCGACCCGCTTCGGCTGCGCGCACGACGGGAACCACCCGTCCCCGCCGTCCACCCCGATCCGAGGTGACCGTGTCCGAGACCGACGCAGGATTCCGCTACTGCGAGGAGCTGGCGGCCACGCACGGCCGGACGTACTATCTCGCCACCCGTCTCCTGCCCCGGCCACGACGGTCGGCGGTCCACGCCCTCTACGGGTTCGCTCGTCTCGTCGACGACATCGTCGACGTGACCGCCGTCGACGACCCGGCCGGCGCCGCCCGGCAGGTGACCGAAACGGAGCGCCGGCTGCACGCCGCGCTTGCGGGCGACCCCGGGCCGGCGGATGCGACCGGGTTGGTCGTGGGGGCGCTGGCCGAGACCATCCGGCGCTACGAGCTGCCCCTGGAGTACTTCGAGGCGTTCGTCCGGTCGATGCGGATGGACATTCCCGGCACCCCCGAGTTCCGCGCGCGCTACGACGACATGCCGCAGCTGCGGGAGTACATGTACGGTTCGGCGGCGGTCATCGGACTGCAGTTGCTGCCCGTGTTCGAGGTCGCCGACATCGACGCGGCCGCACCCTATGCAGCGGCGCTCGGAGAAGCCTTCCAGCTCACGAACTTCATCCGGGATGTGGGCGAGGACCTCGACCGGGGGCGCACCTACCTGCCGGCCGACACGTGGGCCGCTTTCGGGGTCGATGTCGCGCTGCTCGAGCACGGCCGGCGCACCGGCGGGACCCCGGATCCGCGGGTGCGCCGGGCACTGGCCCACTTCGTGGCGCTCACGCGGGCGGAGTACCGGCGAGCCGAGCCGGGTCTGGCGCTGCTGCCGGATCGGATCCGGCCCGGCATCCGCACCGCCTTCGCGCTCTACGGCGGAATCCTCGACGAGGTCGAGCGCAGCGGCTACCGCGTCCTCGACGAGCGCGCCGTGGTCCCCGGCCGGCGCCGTGCGCGGGTTGCGCTGACCCAGCTGGTCCGCCTGCGCTGAGCGGCCGGAGCCGGAACCGGAATCAGAAGCCGAGTGCCTGCGCCCGGCGCATGACCTCCCGCCTCGCGTGGGTGTGCATCGCCGCGGCCGGGGAGCCGCCCGTGAGCGTGTCGTCCTCCCGGAACATCCAGTTCAGGATCTCGTCGTCCCGGAATCCTCCGTCATGCAGTACCGCGATGAGACCGGGGATGCCCGCGAGGATCCGACCGTCGTCGTCGAAGAATGCCGCGGGCACCGCCAGCACGCCGTCCCGCTTGATCGCCAGGAGTTGGCGGTCGCGCAGCAGCTGGTGGACCCGGGTGATCACCAGACCGAGCTGCTTCGCCACGTCGACCAGCTGAAGCACGGGTACGGAGCGGTCGAGGACGTCTTCGCTGTAAGGGATAGCACTCACACGGTAAACGTTATCGGGTCCGTGGCGGCGGGCCGTCGACGGCCGCGCCCGTGTCACCGCGGCGAGCCGCGCCCCTGTCACCGCGGCGAGCCGCGCCCCTGTCACCGCAGCGAGCTACGGGCGGGCACCGGGCGGTTCGTGCGCTGGCTACGATCGACAGAGGCGAACCCGGCGGCATTCCCGTCGTGCGCCGCACCTGACGCAGCAAGACGACGGCACGGACACGGGGGTACACCGGGTGAGCTCTGGAGGCGACCGCCTGATCGGCGCGGTGCTCGAACGGCGCTACCGCATCGAGGCACCGATCGCCCGCGGTGGCATGTCCATCGTGTACCGAGGTACGGACCTGCGACTCGACCGTCCGGTGGCGGTGAAGGTCATGGATCCGCAGTTCGCGGCCGATCCCCAGTTCCTCGCTCGGTTCGAGTTCGAGGCGCGCTCGGTGGCGCGGTTGACCCATCCGGGCCTGGTCGCGGTGTACGACCAGGGGCAGGACGGGGATCACGTCTTCCTGGTGATGGAGCTCGTCGAGGGCGGCACGCTGCGCGAACTGCTGCGCGAGCGGGGCCCGATGCCGCCGCATGCGGCGGCGGCCGTCGCGGCGCCGGTACTGGGAGCGCTCGCGGTGGCGCACCGCGCCGGCCTGGTGCACCGTGACGTCAAACCGGAGAATGTGCTGATCTCCGATGCCGGGGAGGTGAAGATCGCCGATTTCGGCCTGGTGCGGGCGGTCGCCGCGGCGACGACGACGTCGCGCAGTGTCATCCTGGGTACCGCCGCATATCTGTCGCCGGAACAGGTGACCACGGGCACCGCGGACGCACGCAGCGACGTGTACGCGACCGGGATCCTGCTGTTCGAGATGCTGACCGGCCGCACCCCGTTCACCGGCGACACGTCGCTCTCGGTGGCCTACCAACGGGTCGATCGGGACGTCCCGGATCCAGGTGCCCTCATCGACGGCGTCCCGGAGCAGTTCGACGAGCTGGTCCGGCACGCCACCGAACGGGAGCCCGGTGAACGGTTCCCGGATGCGGGGGCGATGGCCGCCGCGCTGAGCGAGGTCTGCGATGCCCTGGCGTTGCCCCGCTACCGGGTGCCCGCTCCGCAGCGGTCCGCGCAGCATCGTTCGGCGGCCGCGGAACCGGTGACGGCCGCGGTGAACCCCGCGCCGCCGACGGTGGCCGTGCGCGCCGCGGCACCGCCGTCGCGACCGCTGCCACCGCCGACGGCGCCGGGACTCGCTGCCCAGGTCTCCCCCGCCGGCCCGCAGCACACCAAGGTCGTCACCCAGCAACACCCGCGTGCCGAGACGTCGGGACTCCGGGCCGAGCCTGCTGATTTCGCCGCCGAGCACCGACGGAACCGGCGGACGACGCTGCTGTGGCTGCTGGCGATCCTGCTCCTGGCGCTGGCCGTCGGTTTCGGCGGATGGTGGCTCGGATCCGGGCGGATGACCACCGTCCCGAGCGTCCTCGGGGTCGATCGGGACACCGCCCTCGCGGCCCTGCAGGCCGCAGACGTGAACCCCGAGGTACGAGGGGAGTACTCCGACGACGCCTCCGTCGACACCGTGCTCGGTACCGACCCGGAGGCCGGCAGCCGCGTCGCCCGGGGTGACGATGTCGTGCTGCTCGTCTCGCTGGGCCGGCCGACCGTGCCCACGATCGTCGGTGACGGTGACCGCGACGTCGTGGAACAGGAGTTGCGCAACCGGACCTTCGTTCCGGTGGACGGTGGCTCCGCCTACAGCACGGCCGTCGAGGAGGGCGGGGTCGCTGCGCTCGACCCGGCACCGGGCACGGTCCTTCCGGTGGGGGCGGAAGTCGCGGTGATCATCAGCAAGGGGTCGCCGCCGGTGGATGTGCCCGACGTCGCGGGCCGCACTGTCGACGAGGCCCGGCGGGCCCTGGACACGGTGGGACTCACGGTGCGCGAGACGCGGGAGGTGTTCGATGCGGACGTCGATGCGGGACGGGTCGTCGGCACCGACCCGGCGATCGGGAACCGGGTCAACGCCGGCGGCAGCGTCACGCTGATGGTGTCGAATGCGGTGAAGGTGCCCTCACTGCTGGGTCGCACGGTCGCGGCGGCGCGCGACGAACTCGGCCGGCTCGGTCTGGACGTCGAGGTGCGGCAGTTCGCAGGCTCCGACCGGTCGGTGGTGATCGGTCAGAGCCCGGGTGCGGGCGACCGGGTCGAGCCGGGCGGCACGGTGACGCTCACTGCCCTGCCCTGAGACCCGGCCGCCGCGCCCCGGTCAGCCGCGGAGCATCTCCGCGACCAGGAACGCCAGCTCGAGGGACTGCTGGGTGTTCAGACGGGGGTCGCACGCCGTCTCGTAGCGTCCGTGCAGGTCGATGTCGGAGATGTCCTGCGCGCCGCCGAGGCATTCGGTGACGTCCTCACCGGTGAGTTCGATGTGGATGCCGCCCGGGTGCGTGCCGAGTGCATTGTGCACCTCGAAGAAGCCCTGCACCTCGTCGACGATCCGGTCGAAGTGCCGCGTCTTGTAGCCCGTGGACGCCTCGTGCGTGTTGCCGTGCATCGGGTCGCACTGCCAGATGACCTGGTGTCCGGTCGCCTCCACCTTCGCGATGATCGCGGGCAGCAGATCGCGCACCTTCGCGTGCCCCATCCGGGAAATGAGGGTCAGCCGGCCCGGCTTGTTGGTGGGATCGAGCCGCTCGACGTACTCCGCCGCCATCTCGGGCGTGGTGCTGGGACCGATCTTCAGGCCGATCGGGTTGGCCAGCAGCTCGGCGAAGGCGATGTGGGCGCCGTCGAGCTGACGGGTGCGGTCACCGATCCACAGGAAGTGCGCCGACAGGTCGTACAGCCGGGGGTGCCCGTCGGTGTTGTCGAGCCGCAGCATTGCCCGCTCGTAGTCGAGGACCAGCGCCTCGTGGCTGGCGTAGATGGTGGCGGCCTTCAGATTGGGGTCCACGACGCCGCACGCGTCCATGAAACGCAGACCGCGGTCGATCTCGGAGGCGAGGGCCTCGTACCGCGCCCCGGCCGGGGACGAGGCGACGAACTCCCGGTTCCAATCGTGGACTCGGTGCAGGTCCGCCTCGCCGGCGGCGGTGATGGCCCGGACCAGGTTCATCGCGGCGCTGGCGTTGGCGTAGGCGCGGATGAGCCGGGACGGATCGTGTGCGCGCACGGCGGCGTCGGCGACGAGGGAGTTGATCATGTCGCCCCGGTACGACTGCAGCCCGAGCGCATCGATGTCCGAGGAGCGCGGTTTGGCGTACTGCCCGGCGATCCGCGCGACCTTCACGACCGGCAGCGACGCACCATAGGTCAGCACGACGGCCATCTGCAGCAGCGTGCGGATGTTGGCCTTGATGTGCGGCTCGGTGTTGTCGGCGAAGGTCTCGGCGCAGTCGCCGCCCTGGAGCAGGAAGGCTTCGCCGCGCGCGACCGCGGCGAGGTGGTTCTGCAGCTCCTCGACCTCGCGGGCCACGGTGATCGGCGGCACGCTCTCGAGCACGGTGCGCATCGCCGACGCCTGGTCCTCGGGCCAGCTCGGCTGCTGCAGGGCGGGCTTGGCCAGGGCCGCGTCCAGCCGTTCGCGCAGCTCGGCAGGGAGCGGCGGAAGGGTCGGCAAGCGGTCGATCGGCACATCGACAGTCCAGTTCACACCATCAGGATATGGCCCCGGCGTGACGACGGATACGCACCCCCGGGTAGGTCGACGCCACACCCCCCGCGCCGACCCCGGCGCGGGGCCTCAGCGGTACCGCCGCGCGGCCTCGATGGCCTCGAACTTGGCGAGATTGTGACGCGCGTCGGCGAGGGCGTCGTGATTGTCGTCGGGTGCGGCCGGCAGCGGCGGCCTGCCGTACTGCTCCCAGTGCTGGCGCAGTTCGCGGGTGAACTTGGGCAGCGCGTCGGGTAGTTCCGGCATCGTGCCCCAGAGCTGGACGAGCGCGACGTGATCGTAGGCCCCGAGCCAGGCCCACAGTTCGGGCTGGATGCCGGGCCGTGGGATCAGGAAGGACAGCAGTTCGTCGCGGATGCGGCTCCGGGACTTCCAGGCGGGGTGCGCGGGGGGCGGCAGCTTCGGCAGCACGTTCCGGCGCACCCACGGCCCGGCCCGCTCGGGATCGAACTCGGTCGACACCGCATAGAATTCGCGCCCGTCCTCGCAGGCGACACCGATCGACACGAGCTCGATGGTGCGACCATCCTCGATGAACTCGCAGTCGTAGAAGTAACGCACGTGCGCACATTATGCCCGGCCCCGGCCGGGCTGGTGTCGCCGGCGCCCGGCCCCGGCCGGGCTGGTGCCGCCGGCGCCCGGCGTCAGCCGGCCTGCGTGTCGGGCAGGCGGTCCGCGTCGGCTGCTGCGGCGGCCGCGTCCTCCTCGGCGGGCCGGTTCTTCAGGGTGGCCGCGTAGATGTCGACGTACTGCTGGTCCGACAGGCGCATCAGCGCGTACATCACCTCGTCGGTGACGGTGCGCTCGACGAATCGGTTGCCGCTCATGCCCTCGAAGCGGGAGAAGTCGATCGGTTCGCCGATCCGCACCGTCACCTTGGCCGGCTTCCACATCTTCGACCCGATGGGGTTCATCTCGTCGGTGCCGATCATCGCCACGGGGATCACTTTGACGCCGGTCTGCAGGGCGAGCCGGGCGATGCCGGTCTTGCCCTTGTAGAGGCGCCCGTCCGGCGACCGGGTGCCTTCCGGGTAGATGCCGAGCAGCTTGCCCTGGGAGAGGACGCGGACACCGGCGTTGAGGGCGTCCTGCGCCGCGTCGGCGCCGGTGCGGTCGATCGGGACCTGGCCGACCGCGGAGAAGAACCAGCGTTGGAACCGGCCTTTGAACCCGGTGCCGGTGAAGTACTCGCTCTTGGCGAGGAAGGTGATGCGGCGCCGTACGACGAGGGGAAGGAAGAAGGAGTCGAGGACGGCTTTGTGGTTACTGGCGAGGATCGCGGGGCCGTCGGCCGGGATGTTCTCCGCGCCTTCGATTTTCGGCCGCCCCATGAGCCAGAGCAGCGGCCCCAGCAGGACGTACTTGAAAAGCCAATACCACATGGCGTCCTTCCCCGTCTTCGAAACGCGCAGGCAGACCGTGCCTGCCGGTCGACTCTACGACGGCGGGGTGTTGCCGTGCACACCGTGGCACGCCGCGGTCCCGGCTCACACCGGGGGACGTGACGAGCATCTCAATCATTCGGTCCGTTTCGTCCGGACCGGTGCCGGGCGAGGTCGGCTGCGCCCACCAGGCCGGCGGCGTCGCCGAGGTGTGCGGCCCGGACCCGTGCGAGCGGCCGGTGGCCCCGGCCGGTCAGGGCCGCCGCGTAGTGCCCTCGGGCGTCGTCGAGGAACAGGGACGCCGATCCCGACACCCCGCCGGCGACCACGACCAGTTCCGGGTCGAAGACGTCGGCGACCATGGCCAGGCCGAGTCCGAGCCATCGGGCGAACTCGGCCATCGCCGCGACGGCGAGCGGGTCGCCGTCCTGCGCGGCTCCGGCGATCCGTCGTCCGGTCAGCGCGCCGGGGTCCGCCGCGACGTCGCGGGTGAGCTGGGAGGCCCGATCCGGGCCTGCGGCGAGCAACTCGATCGCGGTGTCCACGAGCGCGGTGCCACTGCAGTACCGCTCCCAGCAGCCGCGCTTCCCGCACGCGCAGGGCCGTCCGTCGGGAACCACCTGTAGGTGCCCGAGTTCGGGAGCGATGCCGTGCGCGCCCCGGAACAGCACACCGTCCAGCAGCAGGGCGGCGCCGATGCCGGTGCCGACGGCGACCAGCACCGTCGTCCCGACACCCGCAGCGGCACCGAACCGGTACTCGGCCCACGCGGCCGCGTTGGCGTCGTGCTCGAGAACCACCGGCAGGCCGATCCGAGCACTCATCCGCTCCGCCACGGGCACGTCCGCCCACGGCAGATGCGGGGCGTAGCGGACGACGCGACGGTCGGCGGTGAGGAACCCGGCGACGGCGAGACCGACGGCGGTGACTTCGTTGCGGCCCGCCAGGAGGGCGACGGTGCGGTCGAGGGCGTCGTCGAGGGCACGGCCCGAATGCGGGGTCGGCGCCCGGACGGTGTCGACGACGGTGCCGGTACCGTCGACGACGGCCGCGCGGATGCTGGTGCCGCCCACGTCGATTCCGATCGTGAGTCGATCCGTGCTCACGGCGCGGGTCCGATCAGCGTCGGATCGTGACCGAGATCGGCACGAACGTGCCGTTGCGGCCGGCCGGGGGCGGGTCCTGCGGACCGGGTGCGTCGGGGGCGGGGCCTGGGGGCGGAAGGTACCGGGCGAGCAGGTCCCGCAACAGCGCGATCAGGGCCGCGATCTGGGTCGCGAGCCGGGTGAGGAGCTCGTGCGGCTCACCTCGGACGGCGGCCGCCACGGCGCACAGCGGGCACCAGCTGCACGCACTCGCCGCCGAGGCGGACGCGTCGGTCGCGTGCCCGGTCGCCGCGTCGGGCGACACCGGCCGGGACGCCGCATCGGGCTCCGGCGGCCGGGGGGACGACTCCGGCTCGGCGAATCGCTGCACCGTCTGCTCGAGCCGGTCGAGGACGGCGTCGGCCAGCGCCCGCAGTTCGGTGACGAGGACGTCGTGGTCGGCGCTCATTGCGGCCACACCGCGGGATCGGGGCGGAACCGCACCAGCAGGTCCGATCCCTCGAACTCGGCGCCGGCGACCGTGCAGCGCCGCAGACCGGACGCGAGCCGCACCCGGCGGCGCATGCCGTCGGCGCCGATCACCAGGTCGTCGTCGACCCGGCCGAGCGTCAGCGATGCCGCATCTGCCAGCGGCAGATGCATCCGCATCGTGTACACCGCATCCACCCCTGTCCCCGATTCACGCTGGACCCGCACCGGCCCGAGACCGGCATCCTCCCGCGTGAGCGGTGCTGCACCGTCCGGGTACAGCGACTCCGCGAGCGCCGCCAGAGAGGCCAACCCTACCGGTTCGGCACACCGCTGTTCGCACTCGACCACGGCGACGTCGCCGAGGGTCGCCGCGAGCTCGGCCACGATCCGGCGCTGTCCTTCGCGCTGCTCGGCGAGCCAGGCCGCGGCGGGTCCGGATTCGTCTGCCGGCAGGTCCGGGACGATCCGGTTGAGGATCACGCGTTCCAGCCGCAGCCCGGCCAGGGCCGTCCAGGACCGGAGACGTTGCGCTTCGGCGATGCCGAGCCGATCGGCGGTGGCGACGAGGTCGACTCGGGTGCGCGTGTGGTCGGCGAGCAGATCCTGCACGGTCGTGACGTGTTCGACGACGCGGTCGACGAGTGCCACGACGAGGGCGAGGCGCGGGTCGGCCCCGGTCGCCGCGACGATCCGGCTGTGCCGGGGCCAGATCCGCTCGATGTACTCCGAGACCGTCGCCGGCGCGGCGAGCATGCGGAAGGCGTCCGCGGACGCGGGCAGATCGACGAGCACCTCACCCCAGCGTCCCGAGTCGGCCAGGCGGGCCACCTCGCCGAGGGCGAGGATCTCCTGTGCGCCGGGCAGGCCGGTGAGTTCCTCGGCAGCGGGGATCCCGAACCGGTCACCGTGCCCGTGGGCACCGCCCGCGGCGGCGAGAGCGGTCAGGAGCGCGAAGCGCTGCTCGAGCAGCGCGAGCGAATCGATTTCCAGGGCGTCGAGACCGTCGGCGACCGGCACGACGCGGGCGTCGACGGACCCCGCCGGCGCCGGATCGACCGTGAGGACGTCCGTCAGCGAGTGCGCCTGATCGAGCGAGACGACGAGGGTGGGAACTCCGGAGCGGGCAGCCGCGAGGGCGGTGGCCGCCGCGAGGGTCGTCTTCCCGGCGCCGCCCTTGCCGACGAACAACCGCACGGCGGCGGGACCGGGCCGCCCGGCGTGCCCGCTCAGCCTTCCACCCGCTTCTTGAGTTCCTTCAGTGCGGTGTCGGTGATCACCTTCTCGGCTTTCCGTTTGAACAGTCCGATCATCGGGATGGTCAGGTCCACCGTCAGCTCGTAGTACACGGTGGTGCCGCCCTCCGGCGCTTCGGTGAGGATGTAGGAACCGAACTGGGCCTTCTGGATCTCCCCCGCGACGAGTTCCCAGCTGACCGACCGGCCGTCCGGAGCCCACTGGTAGACCAGCTCGTACGTGTCGCGCACCACGCCTGCGTCGAGCACGAACCGGACCCGCTCGGCGCGTCCTCCGGACTCGACGGCGAGCACTTCCACGGATTTCGCTGCCGAGACCCAGGTCGGGTACGCGTCGAAATCGGCGATCACGGCCATCACCCGATCGGACGGAGCATCGATGGTGATCGACCGTTTGGTCTTCTCGGCCATGCGACGAACGCTTCCTTTCCGTCTGTCCCCGTCGTCTACCGGATCGGCACACGCGGAGACCGCTGTCTATCACACCGTAGTAGTTCCGGTGCGGGCTCGTCGCCTGCACATACGGTCCGTCGATCAGGGGTGGGGGTCCTGTGGAGGTTCGCCGGCGGCGCGCCCGGCGTCGAGCCGCCGCTTCACGTCGAACGTCATGACCTTGCCGGCGACGCGGCGCCGGTGATTCATGGCGGCGAGGTCCCACTCCCCCGCCTTCTCCGGCGGCATCCCGGCCGGTTCGCAGTGCAGGAAGTAGTGCACGATCGCGCCGTCGAGCATCGGCTCGAGCCAGACCTCCATCGTGCCGGTCAGCGCGCCGCCGACCGACCACCGGATGCCCTTCTCGGCTCGGTCCTCTCGGACCGTCAGGTCCAGGTCGGGCCACCACGACCGCCAGCGGCGGGGCTCGGCGATCTCGGCCGCGATCCGGCTCGGCGCCGCGGCGATGAAGGCCTGATCGGCCACCTGAATGCTGCTCACGGGGACAGCTTCACACACGACCGGTCCCGGCTCTTCCAGGGGGTTGCGCGGGCCGCGGCCGGACGGCCGGTACGTCAGGCCAGCAGCCGCCGCAGCTTCTCGCCGAGCACGTCCCACCGCCATTCGGCGCCCACCCAGGCACGGCCGGCTGCGCCCATCGCCGCCGCGCGGTCGCGGTCGGCGAGGAGGTCGGCGACGGCGGCTGCCACCGCCGCGACCGAGGTGCCGTCCACGACGACACCGGTCTCTCCTTCCCGCACGGTCTCCGGCGCGCCGCCGGAGCGGCCCGCCACCACGGGCACCCCGGTGGCGGAGGCCTCGAGATAGACGATCCCGAGACCTTCGACGTCGAGGCCGGCGCCGCGCGTACGGCACGGCATCGCGAACACGTCCGCGATGGTGTGGTGGGCGGCGAGTTCGGCGGCCGGCACTCCTCCGGTGATCACGACGTGGTCCTCGACCGCGACGGTGCGGGCCAGTCTGCGGAGGCGGTCGTGGTACGGGCCCCCGCCGACGATCACGAGCACCGCCCCGTCGACGCGGCGCCGGATCTCGGGCAGCGCACGGATGAGCATGTCCTGGCCCTTGCGCGGCACGAGCCGGGACAGGCACAGCACGGTGGGGCGGTCCCCGAGGCGGTACCGGGCGCGCAGTTCCGCGCGAGCTGCGGGATCCGGCCGGAACACTTCGGTGTCCACGCCGGACGGCAGGTGCTCGAGACCGGCGCCGGGACCGAACGCCGAGGCGAATCGACCGCGGGTGTACCGGCTGACGTAGGTGACGGCGTCGGTGGTGTCGCCGATGCGGCGCAGCGCCTGCCGTCCGGCGGGCACCATCGACCACCCGACCTCGTGCCCGTGGGTGCTGGCCACGATCCGGCGGGCGCCGGCGCGGCGCAACCCGGGGGCGAGCAGGGCCAACGGGGCCGCAGCGCCGAACCACACGGTCTCGCAGCCGCGGTCGGTCATGAGCTGGGCCGCCCGCCGCGCCACGGCGGGGGTCGGCAACATCAGGGTCGTGGGGTGGCGGACGACCTCGAAGGGTTGCCGGGCGTCGAACTTCACGTGACTGTCCCCGCGCCATCGCGGAGCGTAGACGACGAGGTCGTCCGGCGGCACCTGGGCCGCGAACGCTTGCAGATAGGACTGGATCCCCCCGGGCCGGGGCGGAAAGTCGTTGGTGACCAGCAGCGTTCGGGGCATGCGCTCACGGTAGGCGGTGCTGCGGGCGGCCCCGGCGGCGGGTCAGCCGACGGGTGCCGGCACCTGCGTTTCGAGCCGGCCCCGCCATCGGTCGACGAGCTGCTCCACGTCCACACCGAGCACGTCGCCGACGGCGGCGTCGAGTTCCCGGGGGTCGGCAGGCCCGGCGGCCAGCCGCCGGTACAGCGCGGTGAGCCGCTCGCTGCCGAACTCCTCGGCGACGAACGTCGCGATCGACCATGCGCTCTCGTACGCCAGGCGCGCGCCGTCGCCGGCGAAGTCGGCGTCCGCGGGCAGCGTGGTCGGCGCCCCGCGCTCGGCGACCACGGCGGCGAGGGTGGGCGCGATCGCGGCGAGATCGCCGCCGGTGCCGCGGTAGCCGACGTAGTCGGCATAGCCTTCGAGGATCCACAGCGGTGACCCGTCGACGGTGTCGGTGCGCGCCGCGACGTGGGTGAGTTCGTGACGCAGGATCGCCCGCAGGCCCGCCCGGTCCAGCCGCTGCTCCGCGGCGGGACTGAAGACGATGCGCTGACCGGTGGTCTCGCCCCGCTCGTGATCGACGGCGTCGGACACCGCGACGGCAGCGATGTCCGCGCCGTTGTAGCGGCTGCCGACCTGGGTGGTGAACTCGTCGTGCGAGGCGGTGACGAGCACGAGGGCGCGGCGGGGCCATCCGGTTCCCCACACGGCGTCCACGGCCTCGACGGCGGCGGCGAGTTCGGCGGCGATGTCGGCGACGAGGGACGAGTGCTCGGGATGGCCCACGACGAGGGACCGGCTCCCGGCTCCGGTGTCCACGGCCCGGACCTCGAGTGGGCCGTAGTCCCACGGCCCCCGCCAGGTGGTGGTTTCCGCGCCCGGCAGCGGGCGGTCGTCGACGAGGTGCCACTGCTCCCCCCGGCGGGCGAGGACCACCGTCACGGGCTTGCGCGTCGGTTCGTCGTCGATCCCTTCGACGGCGTAGCGCAGCAGGACGGTGAGGGCACGGGCCTCGTCGGCGCCGAGCCGGGCCGCCAGGTCGTCGGGGACGTCGGTGCCGAGGTCCGGACCGAGCTCGTAGGCGAAGTCCGCCAGCGGCAACGCGGCGAGGGCCTCCGCGCGGCGGACCTCCGCGTCGAGCAGTCCCGGGCGGGCGCGGGGATCCACGACGGTGGCGAGTACCGCCGGGTCGGCGGTGCGCACGGCCCGGGACCATGTGTCGAGCAGTTCCTGCACGGCCCGGTGCGAGCCCGGTTCCGCCGGGCCGTCGTCGGGCGTGAACGCGAGCGAGAGGCCGACGGCCAGGACCGCGACGACCAGTCCGGCGACGCCGAGCCGCTCCCACCGGCGGCTGCCAGGGGGGCGGGGCGACGAATCGGGCGCGGGCACGGCGGCCAGTGTAGGTCGCGCCCACGACGGCGCCGCGGGGGCGGCGCGGCGGACGTCAGTACCGGCGGGCGTTGTGGAACGGCATCCGGTCCATCGGGGCGACCTTGACCGGCACTCCGTAGGTGGAGGCGTGCAGGACGTTGCCGTTACCCGCGTACAGCCCCACGTGCGAGGCGTCGTCGTAGAAGGTCACGACGTCGCCGGGTCGGAGCTGATCGCGCGGGACGGGGGTGCCCCCCTGCGCCTGGGCCTGACTCGACCGCGGCAGGTCCTTGCCGATCTGCTTGTAGGCCCACACCACCAGACCGGAGCAGTCGAACTCGGAGGGACCGGCGGCACCCCAGCTGTACGGGCTGCCGATCCGGGTCATGCCGGCTTGCAGGGCACCGCTGCCGCTGCCGGGGGCCAGGCTCGACAGGATCTTCTCGGCATCGAATCCCGGGGGGAACGGGGTGCCGGCGAGGGTGGCCTTCTCCTCGGCGCTCAGGTCGGCGAACGCGGCGAGCACCTCGTCGATCCGGGCCTCGAGTTCGCTCTGCTGCCGCTGCAGTTCGTCCCGCACGACCTGGGCCTGCTCGGCGGCGGCGCGCGCCTGGTCGGCCGAGCGCTGGGAGGCCAGCGCAGCCTCCGTGGCCGCGGCCGACGCGGTGCGGAATCCCGCGACCTGGTCGGCGGTCTGGTGGGCGATGACGTCGAGCGCCGCCATCTGGTCGAGCAGCTGCTGGGGCGACTCGCTGACCATCAGAGCGAACAACCGGTTGGTGCGGGCGCCGCGATAGTTGGCGACGGCGAGCTTGTCCACCGTGGGCCGGAAGACGGCGAGTTCCGCTTCCGCGGCGGCCAGCACCTCCCGGTCGCGCGTCAGAGCCGCGTCGGCGGCGCGCTGGGCCTCGACCTTCGCGTCGAGGTCGATTCCGGCGTTGTGCAGCGCCTCGGTGGTCTGCTCGGACTTGCGTGACAGCTCGGCCAGCCGCTCCAGTGCGGCGGTGGGGCTCTCCCCCACCGGGTCGGCGCCGGCCGGGGCGGCCACCGAGAACACCGCGAGGAGCACCCCGATCACCAGCGCCCGAAGCGACGGTTTCGTCCAGTCCACCACCACGGGACCAGGTCCTTTCGTTCGACGTTGCGCACCCGTTACCCGAAAAATCTCGATCAGGTTACGGAAGGGCTCCGGGTCGTGTCTACCCGCCGGTAGCTCCGGCTGCGCCGGGCAGTGCGGCCCCGGAGCGCCAGCGGGGGCGGACCGGCGTCGACCGGTCCGCCCCCGCTGCACTGCGTGACAGTCGTGGAGTCGTCGCTCAGTAGCGGCGGGCCCCGTCGACCGGCATCGAGTTCATCGGAGCGATCTTCACGGGCTGACCCGAGGTCGACGCGTGGATGACGTTGCCGTTGCCGATGTAGATGCCGGAGTGGCCACCGCCGTAGAACGACACGACGTCGCCGGGCTGCAGGGCGGAGACGTCCACGGCCCGGCCGGCGGAGGCCTGGTCGTAACTGGTGCGCGGCAGGTTCAGACCGGCCTGCTTGTAGGCCCACTGCACCAGTCCGGAGCAGTCGAAGGCATCAGGACCGGCGGCGCCGTAGACGTAGGGGGCGCCGAGCTTGCTGTGGGCTGCGTCCACGGCGCGCTGGGCAACCGAGGTCACCGGCGCGCTGAAGGGCGCGGCCGGAGCCGGTGCGGCACCCTGCGGGGCCGGCGGGACGAGGTTGGTGACCTCCGGCGGAAGGGTCACGCCGGCCGGCAGGTCGAACGAGCCGACGCCGGGAATGGTGATCGGCTCCGCGAGGGCGGGACCGGCCGAGACGGTGACCGCACCGAGAGCGAGGGCACCGGCAACGACAGCGCGCCGGACGGTGCGCTTGGAAATCTGAGACGCCACGAGGGGTTTGCTCCATTTCTTCCGTTCGTCCGCCGACCGAGTTAGCTGACGGGTTCGGGCTGGGAAGATCAGCCCTACCCCTCGTTCCGCGGTGACGGTCGGAGGGGATTCACCCCAGAGGACAACGTGGGTCCCCGGCTCGGGCACCCGCTGTGGATGCGCCGATTAGGCGGTGACCGAGCGGCGTCTCCCCTCTGGTGGTTCGACATCCTCACCGCTTGGTCTCGAAAAGATTACGAAATCGCATCGGAGGATGTCGAGCTTCGACGCTTCATGGGCCGCAGATTGACAGATATGCCCGATTCGGGCCGCACGACCCCGGCCGCGCGATCACGGAAACGTAACGGTCGGTTCGAGGGCGACGGCCCCGGCGGCGGTGGCCGGCACGCCCCGGGGCCCGCCACCGGCCCGCTGACACGTCGTCGCAGGTCCCGCGGGCGATCTCCGCGGCGAGGACGCCTGCGACACCGCCCGTCGCGGCGACACGCCCCACCGTGCCACCCGGGTCGCTACCCCGTCGGGGCGGCGCCCACACCCACACGGGTGATCGACGATGTGATCCTCGTCTCGTCGAGCCGGGTCCGGGCCTCCGACCCTCTTTTTCCCTCCGGTTGGTGCCGGATCCCACTCCCCGCGGTGTCGGACCCGGCTCCTACCCTGACGACGTGACCGTGCCCCGACGACCCGACCCTGCCGTCGGGGTGCAGCTCGGGTTCGACGAACTGGACACGCCGTTGCGGGAGACGCTGTTCGTCGTCGTCGACCTCGAGACCACCGGCGGCAGCTCCACGGACGACGCCATCACGGAGATCGGCGCGGTCAAGATCCGCGGCGGTGAAGTACTCGGTGAGTTCGCCACGCTCGTCGACCCGGGCCGGTCGATCCCGCCGAACATCGTCCAGCTCACCGGCATCACCACCGCCATGGTGTGTTCCGCGCCCCGGATCGAGCAGGTCCTGCCGTCGTTCCTCGAGTTCGCCGCAGGGGCCGTGCTCGTCGCGCACAACGCGGGCTTCGACGTCGGCTTCCTGCGGGCCGCGGCGTCCCGCACCGAAGTCGCGTGGCCGCGGTTCACGGTGCTGTGCACGGTCAAGCTCGCGCGCCGCGTGCTCGGCCGGGACGAGGCCCCGTCCGTGCGACTGTCCGCCCTCGCCGAGTTGTTCCGCGTGTCCACCACGCCCACGCACCGCGCGCTCGACGACGCCCGGGCCACCGTCGACGTCCTGCACGCGCTCATCGAGCGCGTCGGGAACCAGGGTGTCCACAGCCTCACCGAACTGCGGGACTACCTGCCGGCGGTCACCGCGGAGCAACGCGCCAAGCGGTCCCTCGCGGCACACCTGCCGCGACGGCCCGGCGTGTACCTGTTCCGCGGGCCCTCCGACGAGGTGCTGTACATCGGTACGGCCGTGGACCTGCGCCGCCGCGTGCGCAACTACTTCACGGGTTCCGAGACCCGGCCCCGGTTGAAGGAGATGGTGGCGCTCACCACCCGGATCGACCACGTCGAATGCGCTCATGCACTCGAGGCCGGGGTGCGGGAGCTGAGACTGCTGGCCGCGCACGCTCCGCCCTACAACCGCCGCTCCAAGTTCCCCGCGCGGGGCTGGTGGATCACCCTCACCGACGAGGCGTTCCCCCGGCTGTCCGTCGTGCGGACGCCCGCCGCGGCTCCACCGCATCCGGTCGGCGGCCCCACGGTCGACGCCGTCGGTCCGTTCTCCTCGCGGGCCGACGCCGTCGCCGTGGCCACGACCGTCGCCGAGTTCTGCCACCTGCGGACCTGCACCCGCCGCATACCCCGCACGAAGCGACACGGCGAGCACTGCCCGCCGGACGCCGTCGGAGCCTGCGCCGCGGCAGCCGCCGGACTGCAGACCCCCGCCGAGTACGCACGGCAAGTGGACCTCGCCCGCGCCCTGCTCCGCGGAGAGGACGACGAGCCGCTGCATCGGATGCGCCGAGGCATCGAACACCTCGGCGCCGCCGAACTGTTCGAGAGCGCGGCCAGGTTGCGCGACCGCACGGCCGACGCCGTGCTCGCACTGCGCCGGACGCAGCGCCTGGCCGCTCTCGCGGCGGTGGACGAGCTGATCGCTGCCCGCCGGCGGGCAGAGGGCGGCTGGGAGTTCGCGGTGATCCGGGCGGGCCGGCTCGCGGGGGCGGGAGTCGCTCCACGCGGCGTCCCGCCGATGCCCGTGGTCGACGCGATCGTCGCGGCAGCCGAGACGGTGCGACCGACGACCGCCCCGCTGCGGGGTGCACTCGTCGAGGAACTCGGACTACTGGTCCGCTGGCTCCACGACGACGGCGTCCGCATCGTCCGAACCACCCAGGGCTGGTCGGAGCCGCTCCGCGGCGCCGGCGCCTGGGCGCAATGGGGCGAACGCGCCCGGACGGCACGTGCCGGGGCCGAACCGGTCCCCGTCGCGCACCCCCTACGCTGAGTGCTCGCCCGCACGTCCGTTCCCGGCAGTCGAGGAGAGCCCATGATCCACGCCATCGTCCTGATCCACGCCGACGCCCACCGGATTCCGGAGACCGCTCAGGCGGTCGCCGATCTGGCCGGTGTCGACAAGGTGTACTCGTGCGCCGGTGACATCGACCTGATCGCGTTGCTGCGGGTGCGGGACCACGAGGAGATCGCCGAGGTCGTCACCCGCGGGATCAACAAGCTCGAGGGCGTGGCCAAGACGGCGACGCACATCGCCTTCCAGTCGTACTCGAGCGCCGATGTCGAGGCCGGGTTCTCGATCGGCGAATAGGACGGAGCCCCGCCCGTCCCGCGTTCACCTCGCGCCGGCGAGCCGGGTGGTCACCGCGATCCGGCGGCGAGCCGGGTGGTCACTTCGGCCCAGCGGGCAAGGACCGCCGCCGCAGCGCCCGAGTCCAGCGCCTCGGCGGCCGTCTGCATCCCCGCTGCCAGGGCACTGGCGAGCGACCCTTCGAACCCCCGGAAGGCGGCGATCGCCCCGGCGGCGTTGAGCAGGACCGCGTCGCGCACCGGCCCGTGCTCGCCGGCGAGGACCGCCCGCGCGATCGCGGCATTGTCGGCGGCGTCGCCGCCGCGCAGCGCTTCGAGCGGCACCCGGGCGACGCCCAGGTCGGTGGGGTCGAGGCTCACGGTGCTCACGTTGCCGTCCCGGACGACGTACACCGTCGACGTCGTGGACGTGGTCAGTTCGTCCAGGCCGTCGTCCCCCCGCACGACGAGAGCCGAGTTGCCCCGCTCGGCGAGGACCCCGGCGACGGTGCCGATCAGCTCCGGGAACGCGCATCCGATCAGCCCGGCGCGGGGCCGGGCCGGGTTGGTCAACGGCCCGAGCACGTTGAACACCGTGGGAATTCCGATCTGCTTGCGCGGGGCGGCCGCGAACCGGAGCGCGGGGTGGTAGACGGGTGCGAAACAGAACCCGATACCGGCCTCGGCGACCGACGCCGCGACGGCCTCGGGACCGAGATCGATGTGCACGCCCAGCGCTTCGAGCACGTCCGCGCCGCCGCTCTTCGACGACGCCGCCCGGTTGCCGTGCTTGACGACCCGGATCCCGCACGCAGCCACCACCAGCGACGCCATGGTGGAGATGTTGACCGTGTTCGCCCGGTCCCCTCCGGTGCCCACGATGTCGACGACGTCGTCGTCCACCGGCACCAGGCGCGCATGGGCGAGCATCGAGTCGGCGAGGCCGAGCAGTTCCTCGGGGGTCTCCCCCTTCATCTTCAGCGCGACGCCGAAGGCGGCGATCTGCGCGGCCGTGGCGTTGTCGGACATGATCTCGTCCATCGCCCACTGGGCCTCCGCCCGGGCGAGGTCGCGTCCGGCGGTGAGCGCACCGAGGACCGCCGGCCAGCTCCGGGCCACCGCATCCGCCTGTAGTCCAGCGTTCATCGCACCTGCCCTCGCCGCATCTCGCTCCTTGTGTCCGACGCCGTCGTCGGCGGCGCACGGAGGAGCTTAGTCAGCGCCCGTCGCCGGCTGCAGGGCGTCCCACCCCAGCGCGGTGCCGCCGAGGCGCTGGGCGAGAGAGGCCATCCGTGACCGTTCCTGCGAACAGTGCAGCGCATCGAGGACCTGCACCCGCTGCAGCAGGACGGCCTCGAGGCCGGTCCCGGCCGGGTGCGCGGGCTGGGCGGGGGCGTACCCGTCCTGTGCACACAGGGCGATCGCCTGCTCCACCGAATCCGCCGGCAGTTCGAGGTGATGGCGCAGCACGGCCTCCGCCTCCGGGGACCACCCCGGTTCCGCCGCCGAGCCCCGCTCGAGGGCGGTCGAACAGGCCTCGACGTCGTCGAAGGACGAGACCACCACCACCAGGTCCGGCCGCGCCGGATCGAGCGGCTCCGGACGCTTGCGTGAGAACACCCGGAGGACTCGGCTCCAGACCCCTGCACCACTGCTCATCGCACCACGATCCCATGCTCGGCGACGGGGCGCGACGACCCCCCGAAACGGGGACTCACAGGCCGGTCACCAGCAAAGACGCGCCGATTTCAGCCCCGAGTGTCCAAGAGTTACTACGAACAGTCATACTTGCGAACGTGACGAGCGCAGTAGGGACTTCAGGAACTGCAATCACCCAGCGCGTGCACTCGCTGAACCGGCCCAATCTGGTCAGCGTCGGCACCATCGTGTGGTTGTCCAGTGAGCTCATGTTTTTCGCAGGGCTCTTCGCCATGTACTTCGTGGCCCGGGCGCAGGCCGACGGCAACTGGCCGCCGGAGCCTGTGCATCTCAATCTGGCGCTGGCGGTGCCGGTCACCCTCGTGCTGATCGCCTCCTCCTTCACCTGCCAGATGGGTGTGTTCGCCGCCGAACGCGGCGACGTGTTCGGCCTCCGCCGGTGGTACATCATCACCCTGCTCATGGGCACGTTCTTCGTGCTCGGCCAGGGCTTCGAGTACAGCCAGCTGGTCGCGGAAGGCGTGACGATCTCGAGCATGGTCTGGGGGTCGGTCTTCTACATCACGACCGGATTCCACGGCCTCCACGTCATCGGCGGTCTCATCGCCTTCGTGTTCCTCCTCGTACGCACGAGGGTCAGCAAGTTCACGCCGGCGCAGGCCACCGCAGCGATCGTCGTCTCCTACTACTGGCACTTCGTCGACATCGTGTGGATTGCGCTGTTTGCCACGATTTATTTCATCCGTTAGCCAGCTGAACGCCCAGGCAGCCCCCTGACGTCCAGTCCGTCCCGACATACCAAAGGGATACAGATGAGTTCATCCCCACCTCTCGCTTCCGAGGGTGACATGCCCGGTCAGTCCGCGGCCGCGTCCGCCAAGTCCCGCCGTCAGCGCAAGCTGCGCCGCCGCGTCACCGGTGCGCTGGTGCTCGCCCTCGGCCTGCTCAGCGCGGGCTTCCTCGCCTCCGCGCTGACCCCCGCGCCGCAGGTGGCGACGGCGAACGAGGACCAGTCGGCACTGATCCGCGAAGGCAAGCAGCTCTACGAGACCTCCTGCGTCACGTGCCACGGCGCCAACCTGCAGGGTGTGCAGGACCGCGGACCGAGCCTGATCGGTGTCGGCGAGGCAGCCGTGTACTTCCAGGTCTCCACCGGCCGCATGCCGATGATGCGCAACGAGGCCCAGGCCCTGCGCAAGACGCCGAAGTTCGACGCGGCCCAGACGGACGCCCTCGGCGCCTACATCCAGGCCAACGGTGGCGGCCCCACGCTCATCCGCGACGAGAACGGTGAGATCGCGCAGTCCTCGCTGCGCGGCGACGACATCGCGCGCGGCAGCGAACTGTTCCGCCAGAACTGCGCCTCGTGCCACAACTTCACCGGCCGGGGTGGCGCACTGTCGTCCGGCAAGTTCGCGCCCGTCCTCGACCCGGCGAACGAGCAGCAGATCTACACCGCGATGCTGACCGGTCCGCAGAACATGCCCAAGTTCTCCGATCGTCAGCTCACGCTGGAGGAGAAGCAGGACATCATCGCCTACGTCAAGGCGTCCAGCGAGACGCAGAGCCCCGGCGGATACGGCCTGGGCGGCTTCGGCCCCGCATCCGAGGGCCCGACGATGTGGGTGGTCGGGATCGTCGCCGTCGTGGGTGCGGCACTGTGGATCGGAGCAAGGTCATGAGTGGCGGCGAAACGCCGAACAAGCACACGGTCGAGAATCTCGATCAGATGAGCCGCGACGATCTCGTCGCGCTCGGCACCAACCTCGACGGCGTGGACGTGGCGTTCCGCAAGGACCGCTGGCCCGTCGGGGGTACCCGCGCCGAGAAGCGCGCGGAACGCAACGTCGCCTTCTGGTTCGGGCTGGCGGGTGTGTCGGCTCTCGCGTTCATCGCGGTGTTCATCTTCTGGCCGTGGGAGTACCAGGGTCCCGGGGAGGACAACTACTCGCTGTACAACCTGTACACGCCGCTGCTGGGCCTGACCCTGGGTCTGGCCATCCTCGGCGTCGGCGTCGGCGCGGTGCAGTTCACCAAGAAGTTCATCCCGGAAGAGGTGTCGATCCAGGATCGGCACGACGGCGTCTCCTCGGAGGTCGATCGGCGCACGATCGTCGCGGAGCTCTCGGACTCGCTGGACACTTCCACGCTGCCGCGTCGCAAGCTGATCAAGCGCACCGCGCTGTTCGGTGGCGGCGCCCTCGGCCTCGGCCTGATCATGCCGCTCGGCGGCCTGATCAAGAACCCTTGGGCCGAAGGTGACGACTCCCCGCTGTGGGTCTCGGGCTGGACGCCCCGGTACCCGGGCGAGACGATCTACCTGCGCCGCGACACCGGCCGCGTGAACGACATCGTCCTGGTCCGCCCGGAGGACCTCGACGCCGGCGGCATGGAGACCGTGTTCCCCTTCCGCGAGTCCGATCGCGGTGACGAGCACGCCCTCCTCGAGGGCCTGCGCGGCATCCGCAATGCCGTCATGCTGATCCGCCTGCGCACCGAGGACACCGCGAAGGCGATCAAGCGCAAGGGCCAGGAGAGCTTCAACTACGGCGACTACTTCGCCTACTCGAAGATCTGCACCCACCTGGGCTGCCCGACCTCGCTGTACGAACAGCAGACCAACCGCATCCTGTGCCCCTGCCACCAGTCGCAGTTCAATGCTCTGGAGTACGGCAAGCCCCTGTTCGGTCCTGCTGCTCGCGCTTTGCCGCAGCTGCCTATTACAGTGAACGAAGAGGGCTTCCTCGTCGCCAACGGCGACTTCATCGAGGCTCTCGGTCCGGCATTTTGGGAGCGTCGCCCGTGAGTACTGCAACACCGTCCCGCGCCGCCCACGCGGCGGAGAACATCGACTCGCGCTATCACCCGGCGGCCGGGCTGCGGCGTCAGATCAACAAGGTGTTCCCCACCCACTGGTCCTTCCTCCTGGGTGAGATCGCCCTGTACAGCTTCGTGATCCTGCTGATCTCGGGCGTGTACCTGACGCTGTTCTTCGATCCGTCCCTCGCGCACGTCGTCTACGACGGCGCTTACACCCCGCTGCGCGGCGTCACCATGTCGCGCGCGTACGAGACGACCCTGGACATCTCGTTCGAGGTGCGCGGCGGTCTGTTCGTCCGGCAGATCCACCACTGGGCTGCGCTGATGTTCGCCGCGTCGATCATCGTGCACCTGCTGCGCGTGTTCTTCACCGGCGCGTTCCGCCGTCCGCGCGAGGCGAACTGGGTGATCGGCTCGCTGTTGCTGATCCTCGCGATGTTCGAGGGCTTCTTCGGCTACTCGCTGCCCGACGACCTGCTCTCCGGCACCGGCCTTCGCGCCGCACTGTCCGGTATCACCATCAGCATCCCGGTGATCGGCACGTGGATGCACTGGCTGATCTTCGGCGGCGACTTCCCGGGCATGCTCATCATCCCGCGCCTGTACGTTGCGCACGTCCTGCTGCTTCCGGGCATCATCCTCGCCCTGATCGCAGCCCACCTGGCGCTCGTCTGGTACCAGAAGCACACGCAGTTCCCCGGCCCCGGCCGTACCGAGCAGAACGTCGTCGGTGTCCGGATTCTGCCGGTGTTCGCCGTCAAGTCCGGCGCGTTCTTCGCCATCACCTTCGCGGTGCTGGCCCTGATGAGCGGTCTGCTCCAGATCAACCCGGTCTGGAACATCGGCCCGTACAACCCGTCGCAGGTGTCGGCCGGCTCGCAGCCGGACATCTACATGATGTGGACGGACGGCCTGGCCCGGATCTGGCCGGCCTGGGAGATCTACCTGTTCGGCCGGTACACGATCCCCGCGGTGTTCTGGATCGCGGTGATCATGGGCCTGGTCTTCGCGGTGCTGATCGCCTACCCGTGGATCGAGAAGAAGTTCACCAAGGACGACGCGCACCACAACCTGCTGCAGCGTCCGCGGGACGTCCCGGTCCGGACCGCGATCGGCGCGATGGCCCTGACCTTCTACGCCATCGCGACCATCATGTGCATCAACGACATCATCGCCTACAAGTTCGACATCTCGTTGAACGCGATGACGTGGATCGGCCGCATCGGCATCCTGCTCGGCCCGCCGCTCGCCTACTACCTGACCTACCGGTTCTGCCTGGGCCTGCAGCGCAGCGACCGTCAGGTGCTCGAGCACGGCATCGAGACGGGCATCGTCCGTCGCCTGCCGCACGGCGAGTACATCGAGATCCACCAGCCGCTCGGCCCGGTGGACGAGCACGGACATCCGATCCCGCTCGAGTACCAGGGTGCTCCGGTGCCCAAGCGCATGAACAAGCTCGGCACCGCCGGCAAGCCCGGCGCGGGCAGCTGGTGGAGCGCGGACCCGGCCGAGGAGGCGACCGCCCTCGAGGCCGCGCACCACGAGGCGGAGGTCGAGCAGCGCGCCATCCTGAGCGAGTACCAGGAGCGCGTCCACGGCACGCCGACGGACGGTGACGGCCGGGCGCACTGACGTCGTCCGTCCGAAGCTGAGGCCCCGAACCGCACGCGGTTCGGGGCCTCTGCCGTTCGGGACCGCTGCCGTTCGGGACCGCTGCCGTTCGGGGCCGCTGCCGTTCGGGGCCTCTACCGTTCGGGACCGCTGCCGTTCGCACGCGTCCCCGTACAGCCCGCGAGCGTCCGAGCGTGTGCGCGGATCGGAGCCCCGGCCGCTCCCCCGCCTCGGCGAACGTCCGGGGTGCGGGGGTAACCGGTGGCTACCGTCCGGACGTGCCGGCACGCCGGCGCCCGCTCGGCGTCGCGTCGGCACCGGTCCCCGGGAGGAGCCGCGGATCGCGGTGCATGACCGCGAACAGGCCGGTGCGGTACAGCAGCCACAGACCGCCCAGATCGAGAACGGCCGCCACCGGCGGAGCTGTGAGCACCGCGACGGGCGACGAGTGGGCTACCGCCACCAGCGCCCGTCGCGCGGGACCCGGCTGCAGTGTTCGCAAGGCGAGCGTGACGGGGCGTGCGAGCACGAGCAGCACCGGGGCCACCATCCCGGCACCCAGGTGGACACCCATGTGGCCGGTGAAGGCCGGCACCGGCAGAGGCGCGGTCGCGGCAGCGACAATCGCAGACCCGGCGACGAAGGACGCATCCCGTGTCCGCGACCAGAGGTCGCCGCGCCGCCGCAGCCGGCTCGACGCGGCGAGGTAGGCACCGGCAATCGTCACGGCGGCGACGACCACGAGCAGTTGCAGAGGCCCCGGACTACCCGGAGCGAGCATCGAATGGTCGTGCATACCGTGACCGCATACCGCCGTCGACTGTCCGCACGGACTGCCCGGATCATCAGGACCGCGCCCACGACGAGGAGCACCAGGGCGAAACCGTTCCAGGCGAGGTCGTACGGCAGCAGCTCGACGTCGTAGCGGATCTGATGGGTACGGAGCACCTTGTGGTCGACGATGCCGTCGAACAGCTTAAAGCCGCCCGCGCCGAGGAACACGGCCGCGCGGAAACGACGAACCGCCAGTGCGTTCTGCCGGCGTAGATCGGCGAACAGCACGAACCCGGCCACCAGCAACAGCAGTTCCGCGGTGTGGAGGAGCCCGTCGGCGAGCAGGCCCACCGCCGGCGTGGACCGGTCGAAGAAGTGGGTGCCACCCGAGGATCTGGTGGAACACGATCTCGTCTACCGCCGCCATGAACGCCACTCCGAGCAGGACGCCACTGACAGCGGACCGTCGGACGAGAACGGGCGCAGGAGCTACGGTCCGGTCGTCACGCTCGACGGCGCCTGCCGGTCGGGGCCGATTGGTCATGGCTTCGTCGTCTCCGGGCTCAGGCCCCGCTCGGGGACGGGACGCTCGGCCGTTTTGCGATGAAAACTGGGGTACCCGACCGGTCATGTCGAGAAACGTCGTATCGGAAGGTCTCGTTGCCGGAGCAGTCGGCGCGACGGTGATGACACTGGGCGAGAAGACCGAGCGGCAGGTGACGGGGCGCCCCGACTCCTACGTGCCGGCCCGCGTCCTCGAACGGCTCACCGGGCTGCCGGAGGCTCCCACGCGACAGCCGCTGCTGCTGAACTGGGGCCATGCACTACGGGCAGGGCGCCGTGCTGGGAGTCGTGCGGTCGGTGATGTCGGAGGTGGGGTTGCGAGGGCCGTGGGCATCCGCGAAGTTCACGGTCCTGCGGCTGACCAACGATCAGATCCTGGAGAACGCCACCGGGGTCGGTGCCCCGCCGCAGACGTGGCCACGCTCGGAACTCGTGGTCGACGTCCTGCACAAGGCCGTGTACGCCTTCGTCACCGGAGTTCGTCGCGGACGCCCTGGCAGCGCGCGCCGGGGCCGCGACCCGGGACAGCTGCACGCCGCGACACTGCCGGTGTCGGACCCGTGCCCCGCGGCCGGGCCATGGGCCGGTCGCCACGATGCCCCTCCCGCAGCGGACCGTCGTCCGCGGCACGACGCTCCCGGAAATACAGAAACCGCGGGGCGACCTCCTCGTGAGGCCGCCCCGCGGTGTCGTGCGTCTACGTGTGGGTCAGTGCTTCTCGGGTCCGACGTGGTACTCGAACACCAGGCCGGCCGCGGCAGCGAGGATGAGCACCACGGCGAGGACGATCAGCCACGGCTGGAAGAAGGCCAGCGAGATGGCGGCGAAGGCGGCCGCCCCGGCCAGCAGGATCGGCCAGTAGCTGCCCGCGCTGAAGAAGCCCAGGTCGCCGGCGCCGTCGCTGATCTCGGCCTCCTCGTAGTCCTCCGGCCGGGTGTCGAGGCGACGGGCCACGAACCGGAAGTACGTGCCGACGATGAGGGTCAGGCCCGCCGAGAGCACGATCGCCGTGAGGCCGGCCCACTCGATGCCCGTGCGGGACAGTCCGGTGAACACTCCGTAGACGATCGCGACGAGCACGAAGAACACCGTCACGACTTCGAAGAGCTTGGCTTCGATCTTCATATCAGCTTGTCCTTGGTCGGAGGGTTACCGGTCAGTTGCCCGCGGTGACGACGCCGCTGGCCGCCCGGTCGGTGCGATCGGTCTTGAACGGGGTGGTGGACGTCGCGACCGGGGACTCGCCGATACGCTCGAGCGCCTGCGCGTTGGTCAGGCCCTGGCCACCGTCCTCGACGGGCTTGCGGAGCTCGATGTACTCCGCGAACCGCTCCGGGCTCACCGCGCGGACCTCGAAGTTCATCATCGCGTGGTAGGTGCCGCACATCTCGGCGCAGCGGCCGACGAACGCGCCTTCCTCCTGGATCTCGGAGATCTGGAAGACAGGATCGGAGCTGTTGTTCAGCGGGTTCGGGTTGACGTCCCGCTTGAACAGGAATTCCGGCACCCAGAAGGAGTGGATCACGTCGGAGGAGGCGAGCACGAACTCGATCCGGCGGTCGGTCGGCAGGACCAGGACCGGGATCTCGTTGCTGGTGCCGACCGTCTCGATCTTGTTGTAGTGCAGGTACGACAGGTCCTCGGTCTCCTGACCGTGGATCGGGGCCGGGATCTCGTGCTCGCCGCCGGCGTGCTCCTCGTCGTCGCCCGCGACCGCGGCCTGGGCGATCTCGTCCGTGCCCTCGTACCGCGCGGTGCCCTCACCGAGATCGATCGTGCGGTAGCCGAACTTCCAGTTCCACTGGAACGCCGTGACGTCGACGACGACGTTCGGGTTGTCCTCCTTGTCGAGGACGTAGTTCTGCACCACCACGGTGAAGTAGAACAGCACCGCGATGATGACGAACGGCACAGCCGTGTACAGCAGCTCGAGCGGCACGTTGTAGGCCGTCTGCCGCGGGAACTCCGGCGAGTCCTTCTTCTTGCGGTGGAAGATGACCACCCAGAAGGTCAGGCCCCATACCAGCACACCCATGACGAGGGCGGCGACGACCGACCACGTCCACAGCTCACGCATACGCTCGGCCTGCGGGGTAATCCCCTCCGGCCAGCCGAAACGCAGGACTTCCTCGCTGCTGCATCCCGTCAGCAGCAGGGCTGCAATACCGAGAGATGCTGCCAGCCCGAACCGCCGAAGGATCCGACCTTGCGCCACGTTCACGCCTTCCTGATCGCCGCAATTCCACTAGGGCACACCCGGAGGGCAGACCCAATTACTACGCAGCGTAGACCAAACCCGGCTGCTATCCATCCCCGGGGCGCACACAACGTGTCGCGTCGTCGCGTGCCCGCTGCTCACGACCGGGTCGACCCCGGCCGCCGGCTGCCGCGACCCCCGGGCTGCGGCATACTGCCATGCAGACCGTCGGTCCCTGCCGCGGCAACATTCCCGGGGGCCGAATCCATCCCAACCGGAATGAGGTATCGGACGCCGTGTGCGGACTGCTCGGGTTACTGACCACTGACGGCACCAGCGACGACGCCGTCGCCAAGGTCGACTCCGCGATGCACTGCCTGCGCCACCGTGGTCCCGACGAGCACGGCACCTGGCACGACGGTGACCTGGTCTACGGCTTCAATCGGCTGTCGATCATCGACATCGCGCACTCGCACCAGCCGCTGCGCTGGGGACCCCCGGAGTCTCCGGAGCGCTACGCCCTGACTTTCAACGGGGAGATCTACAACTATCTGGAGCTGCGTGCCGAGCTGACCGAGAAGTACGGGACCCAGTTCGCCACCGAGGGCGACAGCGAGGCCATCGTCGCCGCGTACCACCACTGGGGTGCCGACGCGGTGCGACGGCTTCGCGGCATGTTCGCGTTCGCAGTCTGGGACACCGAGACGCGCGAGTTGTTCCTCGCCCGCGATCCCTTCGGCATCAAGCCGCTGTTCCTCGCCACGGGCACCGGCGGTACCGCGTTCGGCAGCGAGAAGAAGAGCCTGCTCGAGCTGGCCGACGTGATCGGGATCGGCACCGGACTCGATCCCCGGGCCGTCGAGCACTACACGGTGTTGCAGTACGTGCCCGAACCGGAAACCCTGCACGCGGAGATCCGGCGGCTCGAGTCCGGGTGCTTCGCCCGCGTGCGCCCGGGCGGCCGCCCCGAGATCACCCGGTACTTCGAGCCGACGTTCCCCGTCCGTCCCTTCGCCGCGGGTCGGGAGGACGACCGTTACCGGGAGATCGCGGAGGCGCTCGAGGACTCCGTCGCCAAGCACATGCGCGCCGACGTGACGGTGGGATCGTTCCTGTCCGGCGGTATCGACTCCACGGCCGTCGCGGCCCTCGCGATGCGGCACAACCCGAACCTGATCACGTTCACCACCGGGTTCGAGCGCGAGGGCTACTCGGAGGTCGACGTGGCCGCCGAATCCGCCGCCGCGATCGGCGCGCGCCACGTCGTCAAGGTCGTCTCCCCTGCCGAGTTCGCTGCCGCGATCCCCGAGATCGTGTGGTACCTGGACGACCCCGTCGCCGATCCCGCGCTGGTGCCCCTGTGGTTCGTCGCCAAGGAAGCTCGCAAGCACGTGAAGGTGGTGCTCTCCGGGGAAGGCGCCGACGAGTTGTTCGGCGGCTACACCATCTACCGCGAGCCGCTGTCGCTGAAGCCGTTCGAGTACCTGCCGAAGTCGATGCGGCGTGCGGCCGGGAAGCTGTCGGAGCGCATCCCCGAGGGCACCCGCGGAAAGAGCCTGCTCCATCGCGGGTCGATGTCGCTCGAGGAGCGGTACTACGGCAACGCCCGCAGCTTCAACGACGCACAGCTGCGGGCCGTGCTGCGCGACTTCCGTCCGGAGTGGACGCACCAGGACGTCACCGCGCCGATCTACGCCCGCTCCGCCGGGTGGGATCCTGTCGCGCGGATGCAGCATCTCGACCTGTTCACCTGGCTGCGCGGCGACATCCTCGTCAAGGCAGACAAGATGACGATGGCGAATTCGCTGGAACTGCGAGTGCCGTTCCTCGACCCGGAGGTCTTCCGCGTCGCCTCACAGGTACCGCTGGATCAGAAGATCACGAAGAACACCACCAAGTACGCGCTGCGCCGAGCCCTCGAGGGCATCGTCCCGCCGCACGTGCTGCACCGGGCGAAGCTCGGCTTCCCGGTGCCGCTGCGGCACTGGCTGCGCGGAACCGAACTGTTCGACTGGGCACGCAACGTGATCGCCGAGTCGGGCACCGAGCACCTGCTGGACAAGGCGGCCGTCGCCCGGATGCTCGACGAACACCGCGAGGGCCGGACCGATCACAGCCGGCGGCTGTGGACGGTGCTGGTGTTCATGATCTGGCACGGCATCTTCGTCGAGCAGCGCATCGTGCCGGAGATCCAGGAGCCGGCGTACCCCGTCGAGGTGTAAGGGCCGCTACGCGGCCGGTGTGTCCTTTGGGCGGCTCCCACCGCCCAAAGGACACACCGGCGGTCACGGGAGGATCGCGGCGATCTCGTCCGCGGCGTCCTGGCCGTACGCGACCGTCAGCCGCTTGACCGCGTCGGGGCGGTCGAAGGTCCATTCCTGGGTGCCGGTCGTCTCGAGTACCAGAACCGCGACGAGCGAGCCGAGCTGAGCGGCACGCTCGAGGGAGAGGCCCGCCCGGTGCCCCAGCAGGAATCCCGCCCGGAACGCGTCGCCGACGCCGGTGGGGTCCACCTTGGCCCGCTCGGGCACGACGCCCACGTGAGTCCGGCGGCCGTCCCGTTCGACGATCTCGACACCGTTACCGCCGAGCGTGGTGACCCGCAATCCGACCATGGCGCGGATCTGCGCCTCGGTCAGGCCGGTCTTCTGCTGCAGGAGTCCCCACTCGTATTCGTTGGTGAACAGGTAGGCGGCGCCGTCGATCAGCCGGGCAGACTCCTCACCGCTGAGACGGGCGAGCTGCTGAGACGGGTCGGCCGCGAACGGCACACCGAGCTGCCGGCACTCGTCGGTGTGCCGGGCCATCGCCTCCGGATCGTTGGCGCCGATCAGGACCAGGTCGACACCGTGTGTCCCGGTCACCTCGGCGAGGGAGATGTCCCGGGCCTCGGACATCGCGCCGGGGTAGAACGACGCGATCTGGGCCATCGCCTCGTCGGTCGTGCACACGAAGCGCGCGGTGTGCGCGGTCTGCGACACGTGCACGGGGTTGCAGTCGACGCCGTTGCCCTCGAGCCACGCGCGGTACTCGGCGAAGTCGGCGCCCACCGCTCCGACGAGCACCGGCGCCCCGCCGAGCACGCCCATCGCGTAGGCGATGTTGCCGCCCACACCGCCACGGCGGACCACCAGGTCGTCGACCAGGAAGCTGAGCGAGATGTGGCTGAGCTGGTCTGCGACGAGCTGCTCGGCGAAGCGTCCGGGGAAACGCATGAGGTGGTCGGTGGCGATGGAACCGGTCACGGCGATGGTCACGTGGCTGGGCCTTTCAGCGGAGGACTGGGATCGATCTCAC
Organism: Rhodococcus indonesiensis; assembly: GCF_047782815.1. NCBI lineage: Bacteria > Bacillati > Actinomycetota > Actinomycetes > Mycobacteriales > Nocardiaceae > Rhodococcus > Rhodococcus indonesiensis. The sequence continues at coordinate 3,217,829 of NZ_CP180630.1, forward strand.
GCTACCCGCACCCACCGGACAGCAGTGCGGCCCCGACGCGAGATCGCGCCGGGGCCGCACTACGGGACCCGCGTCAGTTGAACGAATCGCCGCAGGCGCAGGAGCCGGTGGCGTTCGGGTTGTCGATCGTGAAGCCCTGCTTCTCGATCGTGTCGACGAAGTCGATCGACGCGCCTTCGACGTAGGGCGCGCTCATCCGGTCGACGGCGAGGATGACGCCACCGAAGTCACGGGTGAGATCCCCGTCGAGCGTCCGGTCGTCGAAGAACAGCTGGTAGCGGAGGCCGGCACACCCGCCCGGCTGCACGGCGATGCGCAGCGAGAGGTCGTCGCGGCCCTCCTGGTCGAGCAGCGCCTTCGCCTTGGCGGAGGCGGCCTCGGTCATGGTGACACCGTGAGTGGCGGTCTCGTCCTGCACAGTCATGGGCGCTCCCTCGTCTTTCGTGTCGAAACCCGGTTCCCTCAACGGTACCGCGCGTGGATCTATTCCTCATGCGCGGTACCGGACCGTGCGGGGGCCTGACCGGGGGCGATTTCCCGGCCGGGCCAGTTTTCCCATAGCCTGGAGGGGTGAAGTTGCTACGCCGCGGCGGTTCCGACGAATCCGACAACGAGGACCTCGGCGCGTCCGAGTCCGTCGCCGCTCCCCAGTCCGAGGGAGGCAAGGGGACGACCGGTAAGGGCCGTCCCACTCCGAAGCGCCGGGAGGCCGAGGCGCGTCGGCGCGGTCCCGTCGCTCCGGCTCCGCTGACTGCCAAGGAGGCGAGGGCACGCCGCAAGGCAGCCAAACAGTCCCTCTCCAAGGATGAACGCAAGGCGCAAGCGGCCGAGCGTCGCGCCGCCGCGGGCGAGCGCCGCACCCGGATGCTCGCGGGCGAGGAGAAGTATCTGCTGCCCCGCGACAAGGGTCCCGTGCGGGCCTACGTCCGCGATCTGGTGGACAGCCGTCGCAACCTGGTCGGTCTTTTCATGCCGATGGCGCTCATCCTGATCATGACGATGTTCCTCGGTCCGGTGGTCCAGCAGTACGTGACGCTGGCGATGTTCGCGATGATCGTGCTCATGGTGATCGAAGGGATCTACCTCGGCCGTCTCGTGAACAAGAAGGTCCGGGCCCGTTTCCCCGACACCACCGAGGGCGGATTCGGTCTCGGGTGGTACGCGTTCGTGCGGGCCTCCCAGATCCGCAAGCTCCGGGCGCCACTGCCCCGGGTCTCCCCCGGCGACGCCGTCTGACCGCAGCCCACCGGCACGCCGGTCGGTGATACGGCGACCGGCACACCGGTCAGTGATACGGCGACCGGCACGCCGGTCAGTGATGCGGCGACCGACGCGCGTCGATCGCGCTGCGCACCCAGTCGGCCGTCGGGTCGCCACCGATGGGCGACGGGTCCTGCGGCCGGAACTGGTTGCAGCGCCACCGCGCCCGGGTCACCCACCGCGGGGCGGGACGGGAACGGACCCGGGCGAGTTCGACGCCGGCGAAGAGTGTGATCGGCACGAGGACGATCACGGCGATCTGGCTCATGACGGACAGTCTGTCGCCGGCGACCCGGCCGAGACAGTGGCAGCAATGCCATCTACCGTCGATTTTCTGCCGCAGTGCGGGTTGATAGCGTCCAGCGGTGGCTTCGGCCTCCGCGACTTCGTGAAAGGTGCCCCGTGAGCAGCGAATCCGTTTCCTCCGCCGACGTCGTCTTCCCGCCCGTCGTCGCGCCCGATCCGGAGGTCCGCCGGCGCGCCGACGCCCGGCAGCGCGATCTCACCAAGCCTGCCGGTTCCCTCGGCCGGCTCGAGGAATTGGGCTGCTGGGTCGCGTCCTGCCAAGGACAGGTCCCGCCCCGGCCCTTCACCCGCCCCCGCGTGGTGGTGTTCGCCGGTGATCACGGGGTGGCCCGCGGCGGCGTCTCGGCGTATCCCCCCGAGGTCACCGCTCAGATGGTTGCCAACTTCCTCGCCGGTGGTGCCGCGGTCAACGTGCTCGCCGGGGTCGCCGGCGCCGGGGTCCGGGTCGTGGACATGGCCGTCGACGGCGACACGGATCCGGCCGTCTCCGCGCACAAGGTGCGCCGATCGAGCGGGGCCGTCGACCGGGAGGACGCGCTCACCGAGCAGGAGACCCTGCGGGCGATCGCCGCCGGACGATCCGTGGCCGACGAGGAGGTCGACGCGGGAGCCGACCTCCTCGTCGCGGGCGACATGGGGATCGGGAACACCACCCCTGCGACGGCGCTGATCGCCACCCTCACCGGCACCGAACCCGTCGCGGCGGTCGGCCGTGGCACCGGGATCGACGACGCCGCGTGGATGCGCAAGGTCGCCGCGATCCGGGACGCGATGCGACGCGCCCGGCCCCACGCCCGCAACCCGGTGGCCCTGCTGCGCACCGCCGGCGGCGCCGACCTCGCCGCGATGGCCGGCTACCTCGCCCAGGCCTCGGTGCGCCGGACCCCGGTCGTGCTCGACGGGGTCGTGGTCACCGCTGCCGCACTCGTCGCCGAGGAACTGGCGCCCGGGGCCCGGGACTGGTGGGTTGCCGGGCACCGCTCCACCGAACCGGCTCATACGCTGGCCCTGCGGCATCTGAACCTCGATCCCCTCGTCGACCTGGGAATGCGCCTCGGCGAGGGTTCGGGAGCGGTTGCCGCGCTGCCGATCCTGCACGGTGCGGTCGCGGTGCTCACGAACATGGCGACGTTCGCCGAAGCCGGCGTGAGCACCCGTGACGAGGACGCCGCGCCGGTCACCGAGCCGCGCGGCGACTGATGCGCGGCGTCGCTCTCGCTCTGTCCTGGCTCACTGTGCTGCCTATCCGGGGTCCTGGGCACATCGATCGCAGCGCGGGGGGCGCGGCCGTCGCCGCGGCACCGGTGGCCGGCCTCGTGCTGGGCCTGGGCACCGCGGGCGTGCTGTGGGCGGCCGTCGCCATCGGCTGCACTCCCCTGCTCGCCGGCCTGATCGGGGTGGGATTCCTGGGCCTCGCGACGCGTGGCATGCACCTCGACGGCCTGTGCGACACCGCCGACGGGCTCGGCTGCTACGGACCGCCGGAGCGGGCACGTGAGGTGATGAAGTCGGGCGGCGCCGGACCGTTCGGGGTGGCCACCCTGGTACTCGTGCTGGGGGCGCAGGCAGCCTCGTTCGGAGCGCTCGCCGACGCTCGATCCTGGTTCGCCGTGGTCCTCGCGGTCACCGCCGGCCGGGTCACGGTCGTCCTCGCATGCCGCCGTGGTGTCGCCGCAGCACCGGGCAGCGGGTTCGGCGCCCTGGTCGCCGGGACGCAGCCGCTCGGGGTGCGCCTCCTGTGGGCCGTCGTCGTGGTCGTCGCGGCTGCCTGGTGCGTGCCGGGCGCCTGGTGGGCCGGCCCGGCGACGGTCGCCGTGGGGCTCGTGGCCGCACTGCTGCTGGTGCGGCACTGCGTCCGCCGGTTCGGCGGTCTCAACGGTGACGCGCTCGGCGCCGGCCTCGAGACGACGGTGACGGTTGTGGCGGCGGCGTTGAGCGCGGCCGTCGGATAGGACGGCCGCGCCGGGCTCAGCGCAGCGTGGTCAGCCAGCCGTGCGTGTCGGCGAAGGTGCCGCGCTGGATCCCGGTGAGGGTGTCGCGCAATGCCATGGTGACCTCGCCGGGCTCGCCGTCGCCGACGGTGAACTCGCCGTCGCGGCTCTTGACGGTACCGACCGGGGTGATCACCGCCGCGGTCCCGCACGCGAAGACCTCGGTGATCTGCCCGCTGGCGACCTCGGACTCCCATTCCTGCACCGAGATCTTGCGCTCCTCCACTTCGAGGCCGGCCTCCCTGGCCAGCGTGAGCAGCGAGTCCCGGGTGATGCCGGGCAGCAACGAGCCGGACAGCTCCGGCGTCACCAGCTTCGCGTCGGCGCCCGACCCGAAGATGAAGCACAGATTCATGCCGCCCATCTCCTCGATGTAGCGACGCTCGACGGCGTCGAGCCACACCACCTGGTCGCACCCCTGCTCGACGGCTTGCGCCTGCGCCAGCAGCGACGCCGCGTAGTTGCCGGAGAACTTGGCGTCGCCGGTGCCGCCCGGTGCGGCCCGCACGTACTCCTGCGAGATCCACACGCTCACCGGCTTGACGCCACGAGGGAAGTACGCGCCGGCCGGGGACGCGATCAGCACGTACCGGTACTGGTTCGCGGGCCGCACGCCGAGCCCCGCCTCGGTGGAGAACATGAACGGCCGCAGATACAGCGACTCCTCGCCCCCGGCGGCCGGCACCCATTCGTGGTCGGCCTCGACCAGTTCCGCGATCGACCGGACGAACAACTCGTCCGGCAGCTCGGCCATTGCCAGGCGCCGCGAGGACCGGCGCATCCGCTCGGCGTTGGAGTACACGCGGAAGGCTGCGATGCTGCCGTCGGGCTGCCGGTAGACCTTCAGACCCTCGAAGATCGCCTGCCCGTAGTGCAACACCATCGCGGCCGGGTCGAGCTGCATCGGTCCGTAGGGCTGAACGGTGGCGTCGTGCCAGCCGCGGCCCTCGGTGTAGTCGATCGTGACCATGTGATCGGTGAAGTACCGGCCGAATCCCGGATCCGCCAGTACTTCTCCCCGCCGTTCCGCGGAGGCGGGCGAGGGGTGCGGAAGGTGGGCGAATTCGAGGACACCGGTCATGACCGATGATCCTATCGAACCGCTCGCACGGTCCTACTTGGTGTGGTCGGGGACGAACGGAGGCGCGACGAGCTGGGCGCGCAGGGCGCGTCCCCGGACGTCGACCGTGACCTCGTCACCGGCGGCCGGCTCCCCGGCAGTCTCGAGGAGCGCCAGCGCGATCCCGACCTTCAACGTCGGGGAGAACGTGCCGGACGTCGTCTCCCCCACCGGAGTTCCGTCGCGCGACACCTTCAGGCCGGGTCGCAGCACCCCGCGATCGAGCGCCCGCAGTCCCCACAGTCGCCGCGCGGGACCGGACTCCTTCTCCGCGACGAGCGCCGCGCGGCCGCGGAATGCCGGCTTGCTCCAGCCCACGGCCCACCCGCAGCGGGCCTGCAGGGGCGAGATGGTCTCCGACAGTTCGTGTCCGTGCAACGGGTAGCCCATCTCGGTCCGCAGGGTGTCGCGAGCCCCGAGGCCAGCGGCCTGACCGCCGGCCGCACGCACGGCGTCGGCCAGGGCACGGAACAGCGACTCCGCGTCGGCCCACCGCGGTACCAGTTCGAAGCCGCGCTCACCGGTGTATCCGGTGCGGCACACCCGTACCGGCCGATCGTTCCACCGGGCGTCCACGAAGCTCATGTAGCCCAGCTCGGTGGGCAGACCCAGCCCCTGCAGGACGGCCTCGGCGTTCGGTCCCTGCACGGCGAACACACCGTAGTCCCGGTGCTGGTTCGTCACGGTCACGCCTTCGGGGGCATGCGCGGCGAGGACCTCGACGACCGCTGCGGTGTTCGCGGCGTTCGGCACGAGGAACAATTCCTCGTCGGAGACGTAGTAGACGATCAGGTCGTCGGTGACGCCGCCGGCTTCGTTGCAGCAGAGGGTGTACTGCGCCTTGCCCGGCCCGATCTTGCGCAGGTCGTTGGTGAGTGTCGCGTTCACGTAGTCCGCCGCACCCGGCCCGGCGACGAGGGCCTTGCCCAGATGACTGACGTCGAACAGGCCGACGTTCTCGCGCACGGCGGTGTGTTCGGCCACGGTACCGGCGTACGAGACGGGCATCTGCCAGCCACCGAAGGCCGCGAAGGTCGCTCCGAGTTCGGTGTGGACGGCGTGGATCGGGCCCTGCAGCAATGGCTGGTCGCTCATGTGCCCCACGCTATCCCACCCCCCGGGATCACTAGCATCGGTGCCACGACCCCCCTTTCCCGTAGGAGACGCCTGTGAGTGCCCTTTCACCCACCCTGCCCGAACTCGTTCTCGCCGGAAGCGTGTCCAAGCGCGCGGACGTCCTCGTCGTCGGCCTGACCGCCGGCGACAGCGGCCCCGAGGCCCTGCTCGGCGACGGCCTGGTGGACGAGGACGTCCTCGGCGGACTGCTCGACACCCTGCAGTCCGTCGGTGCCGCGGGCAAGGCCGAGGAGGTCACCCGGATCCCCGCGCCCGCCGCCCTGCCGGTCACCAGCGTGCTCGCCGTCGGGCTCGGCGCCGCCGACAAGCTCGACGCCGAGCAGGTGCGCCGCTCCGCCGGCGCTGCGGCGCGCGCCCTCGCCGGCGTCTCCGTGGTCGCGACGACCCTGTCCGCCGTGGATCTCGGCGCAACCGCGGAGGGCTTCGCGCTCGGCGCCTACACGTTCACCGAGTTCCGCACCACCAAGTCGAACTCCGGCGACGCGCAGCCGCCCGCCCGGATCGAACTTCTCGTCTCGTCGCCACGCGCCCGGGAGACCAAGGCGGAGCTGGCCCGGTCGGCTGCCGTCGCCGAGGCGGTCGCCACCGCGCGCCAGTTCGTCGACACCCCGCCGAGCCACCTGTTCCCGGCCGAGTTCGCCGAGCGCGCGAAGGCGCTCGGCACCGCCGCCGGGCTGAAGGTCGAGGTGCTGGACGAGAAGGCGCTCGAGCAGCAGGGCTACGGCGGCATCGTCGGGGTAGGCAAGGGCTCGTCGCGCCCGCCGCGGCTCGTGCGCCTGAGCTACTCGGCCAAGAAGCGGAAGGCGCCGAAGGTCGCGCTCGTCGGCAAGGGCATCACGTTCGACACCGGCGGCATCTCCATCAAGCCGGCCGCCGGAATGGAGAACATGACGTCCGACATGGGCGGTGCGGCGGCGGTGGTCGCGACGGTCGTGCTCGCCGCGAAGCTCGGGGTGGCGGCGGACGTGACCGCGACGGTACCGATGGCCGAGAACATGCCGTCCGCGACGGCACAGCGACCCGGCGACGTGCTGACCCAGTACGGCGGCACCACCGTCGAGGTGATCAACACGGACGCCGAGGGTCGGCTCATCCTGGCCGACGCCATCGTCCGTGCCTGCGAGGACGAGCCCGACTACCTGATCGACACCGCGACGCTCACCGGCGCGCAGATGGTCGCACTGGGGACCCGGACGCCCGGCGTCATGGGCACCGACGAGTTCCGGGACCGGGTCGCCCGGCTCTCGCAGGAGGTGGGCGAGAACGGGTGGGCGATGCCGCTGCCGGCCGAGCTGCGCGCGGACCTGAAGTCCCGGGTGGCCGACCTGGCCAACGTCACGCCGCATCGCTGGGGCGGGATGCTCGCCGCCGGCCTGTACCTGAAGGAGTTCGTGGCCGAGGGTGTGCAGTGGGCCCACATCGACATCGCCGGGCCGGCCTTCAACACCGGGAGCCCGTTCGGCTATGTCGGCAAGGGCGGCACCGGCGTACCGGTGCGAACCCTCATCGCGGTCATCGAGGACATCGCGAACAACGGGTGATCCGTCCCGCGCTTCCCTGCCGGGGTGCAGGGACGCGCGGGCGCACGTGACCCAACCCTCGTCGAACGTCGCCGAGGGATCAGTGCAAGGATGGTCGAGGTCATACCCGGCATCGGGTGTGGTCTCAACCGAACACCGCAAGACACCGCACGAGACCGTGGCCTCGAGCACAATGGTCAGCGACCACACAATGGTCCGCGACCATCGGTCGGCACAACTCAACACACCCGAACACAACCGTCGAGGAGTCAACAGACATGGCCTTCTCCGTCCAGATGCCAGCGCTTGGTGAGAGCGTCACCGAGGGAACTGTCACGCGATGGCTCAAGCAGGAAGGAGACACGGTCGAAGTCGACGAGCCGCTGCTCGAAGTTTCCACGGACAAGGTCGACACCGAGATCCCCTCGCCCGCGGCCGGTGTGCTGGTGAAGATCGTCGCCCAGGAGGACGAGACGATCGAGATCGGCGGTGAGCTGGCGGTGATCGGTGACTCCGCCGACGACGGAGGATCGTCCACCGCTCCCGCTGCCGCCCCGTCGGAGGAGGCGGCACCCGAGGAAGAGTCCACCCCCGAACCGGAACCCGAGCCGGAGCCCGAGCCGGCCTCGTCCGGTTCCGACACCGGCTCCGCCGAAGGCACTCCGGTCACCATGCCGGCGCTCGGTGAGTCCGTGACCGAGGGCACCGTCACCCGGTGGCTGAAGTCCGTCGGAGACGAGGTCGCGGTCGACGAACCCCTGCTCGAGGTGTCCACGGACAAGGTCGACACGGAGATCCCGTCCCCCGTGGCCGGTGTGCTCCTCGAGATCAACGCCGACGAGGACGAGACCGTCGAGGTCGGCGGACAGCTCGCGGTGATCGGGTCGGGAACCCCGGCCGCGGCGCCGTCGAAGCCCGAACCCAAGCCCGAACCGAAGCCCGAGCCGAAGCCCGAGCCCGAGCCGGCGAAGCAGGCGGCCCCCGAGCCGGCGAAGCAGGCGGCCCCCGAGCCGGCGAAGCAGCCCGCCCCGGAACCCGCGAAGCAGGCAGCCCCGGCGCCCGCCCCGGCTGCCGCGGCTGCGGAGACCCCGGGTGGCGCCACGCCGTACGTCACACCCCTCGTCCGCAAGCTCGCCGCCGAACACGACGTCGACCTGTCGACGGTGTCCGGCACCGGAGTCGGCGGACGCATCCGCAAGCAGGACGTGCTCGCCGCCGCCGAGGCCGCGAAGGCCCCCGCGGCCGAGGCCCCGAAGGCTCCCGCCGCCAAGGCTCCCGCCGCCGCTCCGGCCGCGACCGCCGGTGTCCGCCCCGAGCTCGCCCACCTGCGCGGCACCACGCAGAAGGTCAACCGGATCCGTCAGATCACGGCAATCAAGACTCGCGAGTCGCTGCAGACCACCGCGCAGCTCACCCAGACCTTCGAGGTCGACGTCACCAAGATCGCGCATCTGCGGGCGCAGGCGAAGGCGACCTTCGCCGAGCGCGAGGGCGTCAACCTCACCTTCCTGCCCTTCTTCGCGAAGGCCGTCGTGGAGGCCCTCAAGGCGCATCCGAACATCAACGCCTCCTACGACGAGGACAAGAAGGAGATCACCTACCACGCGGCCGAGCACCTCGGCATCGCCGTGGACACCGAGCAGGGCCTGCTCTCCCCGGTGATCCACAACGCCGGCGACCTGTCGCTGGCCGGCCTGGCCCGCGCGATCGCGGACATCGCCAAGCGGGCGCGCAGCGGTGGCCTCAAGCCGGACGAACTGGCCGGTGGCACCTTTACGATCACGAACATCGGCAGCCAGGGCGCCCTGTTCGACACACCGATCCTGGTGCCGCCGCAGGCGGCGATGCTGGGCACCGGCGCGATCGTCAAGCGTCCGGTGGTGGTCACCGACGAGGTGGGCAACGAGTCGATCGGTGTGCGGTCGATGTGCTACCTGCCGCTGACCTACGACCACCGGTTGGTCGACGGTGCGGACGCGGGCCGGTTCCTCACCACGATCAAGCACCGTCTCGAGGAAGCGGCGTTCGACGCGGACCTGGGCCTGTGATCCAGGGCGTGTAGCCCGGCACCCACCGGACCCGGAAGCGGGGGCATCGTCACACCGACGAGGCCCCCGCTTCCGCGTCCCGGCCTCTGCGGATGCGGGACAATCTCCGGCATGCGCATCCTCGTGGCGGGCTCGTCGGGGCTGATCGGAACGGCCTCGGTGGCATGGTTGCGGGCACACGATCACGAGGTGCGCCGCCTCGTCCGCCGTCCCCCGGCGGCGCCGGACGAGTGGTTCTGGGACCCGCCGACGGGCCGGGTCGATCCTTCGGCGTTCGACCGCGTCGATGCCGTGGTGAATCTGTGCGGCTCGAGCGTGGACGAGCGTCGCTGGTCCGGCGCGGTCAAGCAGGAACTGCGCGACAGCCGGATCGTCCCGACCGACGTCCTCGCCACCGCCGCCGCCTCCGCCGGGGTGCCGACACTGGTCAACGCAGGCGCCGTCGGCGTCTACGGGCACACCGGCGAGGACGTGGTGGACGAACGCAGCCCCGCCGGGCAGGGGTTCGTCGCGGACCTGTGCCGCGACTGGGAAGCTGCCACCGCGCCCGCGCGGGCCGCCGGGGTGCGCACGATCGTTCTCCGCATCGGGATCGTTCTCAGCCCGCACGGCGGCATCCTGCGCCGCCTCCAGCCGCTCTTCCGGCTCGGTCTCGGTTCCCGGCTCGGTGACGGCCGGCAGTACATGTCGTGGGTGGCGCTCGAGGATGTGGTGTCGGCGCTGGGTTTCGTCCTCGGCCGCGGCGATATCGCCGGGCCGGTCGACGTCACCGGCCCGGCTCCCGTGACCAACGCCCGGTTCACGGAGGCGCTGGCGCACTCGGTGCACCGTCCGGCGCCGTGGACGACGCCCGGATTCGTGGTCGGCGCGGTCGTCGGGGAGATGGCGCACGCGCTGGTGCTCACCGGGCAACGCGCGCTGCCGACGGTGCTCGAGTCGGCGGGCTTCGAGTTCCGGTATCCGACGATCGGAGGCGCCCTGGCACACGCGTTCGGAACCTGAAGCCACCTCTTCGCCACAGCTCCCCGACGGCGTAGGGTCGAGGACTATGAGCAGCGCATCTTCCTCCGCCCGTTTCGATTCCGAACCCGTCGCGGTGGCGCATCTGGGGCTGATCGGATACCTGGAAGCGTGGGAGCGGCAACGGGAGATCGCCGCCGACCGGGCCGAAGGCCGCGGCGTCGACACCCTGCTGTTGCTCGAGCATCCGCCCGTGTACACCGCCGGCAAACGCACTGCCCCGGAGGACCGGCCCACCGACGGCACCCCGGTGATCGACGTCGATCGCGGCGGCAAGATCACCTGGCACGGGCCCGGCCAGCTGGTGGGCTACCCGATCGTCCGGCTCGGCGAACCCATCGACGTCGTCGGCTACGTGCGACGTCTCGAGCAGGCACTGATCGAGGTCTGCACCGATCTCGGCCTCGTGTGCGGCCGCGTGGAGGGCCGCTCGGGGGTGTGGCTGCCGGCCGAGCTGCGCGACGGGCACTGGCTCCCCGAACGCAAGATCGCCGCGATCGGGGTGCGGGTGCAGCGCGGGGTGACGATGCACGGGTTCTCCCTCAACTGCGATGCCACCCTCGACGCGTTCGACTCGATCGTGCCGTGCGGCATCCGCGACGCGGGCGTCACCTCGCTCACCGGTGAACTCGGACGGGACGTCACCGTCGCCGAGGTGATGCCGGCCGTGACCGCGGCGGTGATCGACGCTCTCGACGGCCGCCTGCCGGTGACGGATCACGACATCGAGCGGGTGACGTTCGAACAGGCCGTCGGTGCCGAACCGCCGCAGACCCCGCGGCCGGAGTTCACCACGGTGCGGTACGGCTGACCGGCTCCCCGAGGGGCCCGCACCGGGGTGGGCCCGGCCCGTGCCGCCGGGCGTAGGATCGGGTCCGTGACTGTGGCCCCAGAAGGACGCAAGCTGCTGCGGATCGAGACCCGAAACGCACAGACGCCGATCGAACGTAAGCCGAACTGGATCAGGACCCGGGCGAAGATGGGCCCGGAGTACTCCGAGCTGAAGGGACTGGTGCGGCGCGAAGGCCTGCACACGGTCTGCGAGGAGGCCGGTTGTCCCAACATCTACGAATGCTGGGAGGACCGGGAGGCGACGTTCCTCATCGGTGGCGAGCAGTGCACCCGTCGATGCGATTTCTGTCAGATCGACACCGGTAAGCCCGCCGCGCTCGACCGCGACGAGCCGCGCCGGGTCGCCGAGTCGGTGCAGGCCATGGGTCTGCGGTACTCGACGATCACCGGTGTCGCCCGCGACGACCTGCCCGACGGCGGTGCGTGGCTCTACGCCGAGACCGTGCGGCAGATCCACGAGCTCAACCCGGGCACCGGCGTCGAGAATCTCATTCCCGACTTCAACGGCAAGCCGGAGCTGCTCACCGAGGTCTTCGAATCACGGCCCGAGGTGCTCGCGCACAACGTCGAGACCGTGCCCCGGATCTTCAAGCGCATCCGCCCGGCGTTCCGCTACCAGCGGTCGCTGGACGTGATCACCGCGGCCCGCGAGTTCGGGCTGGTGACCAAGTCCAACCTGATCCTCGGCATGGGCGAGACGCCGGAGGAAGTCACCGAGGCGCTGCACGACCTGCACGCCGCCGGCTGCGACATCGTCACCATCACCCAGTACCTGCGCCCGTCGCCGCGGCACCATCCCGTCGAGCGCTGGGTCAAGCCCGAGGAATTCGTGGCGCACTCGAAGACCGCCGAGGAGATCGGTTTCGCGGGCGTGATGGCCGGGCCGCTGGTCCGGTCGTCGTACCGCGCGGGGCGGCTGTACGCGCAGGCGATGGCACACCATGGCCGCGAGCTGCCCGCCGCCCAGGCGCACCTGGCCGAGGGGGGCACAGCGGCCCAGGAAGCCAGCTCCGTGCTGGCGCGCCTGACCACCTCTTAGCCGCACCGGACCCGCAGTGGCGAAAAGCGCACCGCGGGGAAAGTATCCTGGGAGCTATGGCGAGAGGCAGCAAACCCGACAAGGAAGCGAAGGCCGCAGCGAAGGCCGCGCGCAAGCAGGCGTCGAAGGAGCGGCGAACCCAGCTCTGGCAGGCGTTCCAGCTGCAGCGCAAGGAAGACAAGCTGCTGCTGCCATGGATGATCGGTGCGATCGTCGTCTCCACCCTGGTGTTCTTCCTCGTCGGGCTGATCTTCGGTATCGAGTGGTTCCTTCTGCCGGTCGGCCTGCTCGTGGGGGTGCTGCTCGCGTTCGTCATCTTCGGCCGCCGGGTGCAGAAGACGGTGTACGGCAAGGCCGAGGGCCAGGCCGGGGCGGCGGCGTGGGCGCTGGACAACCTGCAGGGCTCCTGGCGCGTCACGCATGCGGTGGCCGGCACCACGCAGCTCGACGCCGTGCACCGCGTCATCGGCCGCCCGGGCGTGATCCTGGTGGCCGAGGGAGCACCGCAGCGCGTGAAAGGCCTTCTCGCGCAGGAGAAGAAGCGGGTCGCGCGCCTCGTGGGCGACACGCCGATCTACGACATCGTGGTCGGCAACGACGAGGGCCAGGTCCCGCTGTCACAGCTGCAGAAGCACCTGTCGAAACTGCCGCGCAACATCGACACCAAGCGGATGGACGCGATCGAGGGCCGGCTGGCCGCCCTGAGCACGAAGAAGTCCGGCGCCGCGCTCCCGAAGGGTCCGATGCCGGCCGGCGCGAAGATGCGCAGCGTGCAGCGCACCATGCGCCGCCGCTGAGATCCGTCCGGACCGCGGGAGCCCGCACCTACCCGGTGCAGGCTCCCGTTCGGCGTTTCGGGAAGGACACGTCAGCGGGACCGAACGAGAGCCGTGCCGGTCGCCCGGTCCTGCAGACCGCGGCCGTCGACGTCGGTGACGACGGCCGGCGCGATGAACACGAGCAGCAGCTGCCGGGCCAGGGCGCGAATCAGTCCCACCCGCACCGGCGCGTCGACCCGGGCGACCTGCAGGCCGACCAGATACTGCCCCGGGGTGAACGAGAACAGCGTCACCGTGAGCACCCCGACCACGAACCACACCAGCAGGGTGTAGGTGGACAGCTGGGGGTTCTCGAAGGGACGCTCCCCCACGATCGCGGTCGCGATGCCGACGGAGGTGAGCCAGTCGATCGCCAGCGCGCTCGCGCGCCGGCCGGTGCCGGCGAGCGCACCGCGTCCGGTCGCGGGCAGTCCGAGCAACTGCCCGCGGTAGTCCTGGGCCTTGTCCTGCCCCTTGGGGATCGCCGCAGCGGGTCCGGAGAGCCAGCTGCCGGTCATGCGTGCCATGGTGTCCAGGATAGGGTGCAACGGACGGACCGGCCCGACCCCACGTGCCCGCCGGTGACTTCTACCACAAATGCAGTCCTCACGACACCGGAAGACGAGCTGTAACATCGGTGAAACATGGGATTGATGGTCGGGCAACACCAGCTCAATACGGTCTGTATCCGACGCAGACGCCCCATCCCCATGGCGCGCATTGACTGAAGGAGCACAAGCGTGGCGTTCACCTCGGCCGAAGAGGTCATCAAGTACATCGAGGACGAAAACGTCGAGTACGTCGATGTCCGGTTCAGCGACCTCCCCGGCATCCAGCAGCACTTCTCGATCCCCGCGGGTGCGTTCACCAAGGACGTGTTCGAGGACGGCTTGGCGTTCGACGGTTCCTCCGTCCGCGGCTTCCAGTCCATCCACGAGTCGGACATGATGCTGCTGCCGGACGTGACCACCGCGCGCATCGATCCCTTCCGCGCTGCCAAGACGCTCAACATCAACTTCTTCGTCCACGACCCGTTCACCCGCGAGTCCTACAGCCGCGACCCGCGCAACGTCGCCCGTAAAGCCGAGGAGTACCTGGCCAGCACCGGCATCGCCGACACCGCGTTCTTCGGCGCCGAGGCCGAGTTCTACATCTTCGACTCGATCCGCTACGACTCGCAGATGAACGGCGCGTTCTACGAGATCGACTCGGTCTCCGGCGCGTGGAACACCGGCGTCGAGGCCAACGCCGACGGCTCGCCGAACCTCGGCTACAAGGTCCGCCCGAAGGGCGGCTACTTCCCCGTCGCGCCGTACGACCACTACGTGGACCTGCGCGACGAGATCTCCACCAACCTGCAGAACGCCGGCTTCGAACTCGAGCGCGGCCATCACGAGGTCGGTACCGCCGGTCAGGCCGAGATCAACTACAAGTTCAACACCCTGCTCGGTGCGGCCGACGACCTGCAGCTGTTCAAGTACATCGTCAAGAACACCGCGTGGAAGCACGGCAAGTCGGTGACCTTCATGCCGAAGCCGCTGTTCGGTGACAACGGCTCGGGCATGCACGTGCACCAGTCGCTGTGGAAGGAAGGCAAGCCGCTGTTCCACGACGAGTCCGGTTACGCGGGCCTGTCGGACCTGGCGCGCTGGTACATCGGCGGCATCCTGCACCACGCGCCGTCGCTGCTGGCGTTCACCAACCCCACGATCAACTCGTACCACCGCCTCGTGCCCGGCTACGAGGCCCCGATCAACCTGGTCTACAGCCAGCGCAACCGCTCCGCCGCGGTCCGCATCCCGATCACCGGCAACAACCCGAAGGCCAAGCGCCTCGAGTTCCGCGCGCCGGACGCCTCGGGCAACCCGTACCTGTCGTTCGCCGCGCAGATGCTCGCCGGCCTGGACGGCATCAAGAACAAGATCGAGCCGATGGCGCCGGTCGACAAGGACCTCTACGAGCTCCCGCCGGAGGAGGCCCGGAACATCCCGCAGGCCCCGACCAGCCTCGCGACCGTGATCGACAACCTCGAGCGCGACCACGAGTACCTCACCGAGGGCGGCGTGTTCACCTCCGACCTGATCGAGACCTGGATCTCGCTCAAGCGCGAGCAGGAGATCGCCCCGGTCAACCTGCGGCCGCACCCCTACGAGTTCCAGCTGTACTACGACTGCTGAGCCGGTCCCGCACGTAGTTCGTCACGAGTCCACCCGCCTCGCGTTCCGCGAGGCGGGTGGACTCGTGTCTGCGGTCCCCTCCTGTCTCCGGGGTACGCGGGCCGCTATGCGGCGTGCGCCCGCGCGTGGACGGGCGTGGTGTCGCTCGTTGCCTGCGGCACGGTGAGTGTGCCGGCCACGCAGAGTGCCGCGACGACGAAGCACGCCAGCGTGTACCACAGGTTGCCCACCGGGTCGCCGGTGCTCGTCACGCCGTCGACGGCACGGAAGAACTCCGGCAGCGCGGTGACCCACAGGAACGCCATGACGACCAGGTACACGACGCCATAGACCTGGACGAATCGGTTCGTGTACGGGGGAACATCCGGCTCGCCCCGTCGCAGGCGCACCCAGCGGCGAACGAGCACGACGACCCCGACGACGGTGACGACGACCAGCTCCACCGCATAGACCACCGCCCGGGCCGTGGTGCTCCCCATGCCCAAAACGGTCGCCGGCAGCGGGAGGACGAACGTGCCCAGCGACGCCAGCAGGCCGATCACGACAGTGCGCCACACCAGTTCGAGACCGGAGAAGTGTCGGCCGCGGTCGACGTGGCGACCGACGAAGAACTGCACGCACAGCGCGAGCGACATCGGCCAGAGCGCGGCGAACACCACCACGCTCGGGAGCGGGACCGCGTCGAACATGGGCTGGTTGACCGGATTCGTCACCGCCCAGTGCCACCATCGCAACTGGGGTCCGAGATGGTCGAAGATCTCGTAGAACGCGTGGTGCACGAAACCGGCGCACACGGCCCCGACGAGGACTCCGTAGCGGCGGAACACCCCCAGCATCCTGACGATCTCGAACGCCAGCGTGGCCATCAGCGGGTAGATCGCGACGATGTACAGCGGGAGCCGGCCCCACAGGAACTCCACGGTGAACACGTTGTGGGCGAACATCGTGTCCACGTGCTCCTCGATGCCGAAGGCAGCCGGGAAGTACAGCGGTGGTTCGATGACGAACAGGTAGGCGGTGGCGCCGAACCAGAGCACCAGAGTGGTGGGATCGCCGTGGCGGCGCAGGCGCATGACGGCGAGCACGAGCGCGAGCACCGCGCCGAGCACGATGGTGACCTCGAGAACGGGAAGGGTCCAGTTCTCCAGGGCCGAGGGGTCGCGCACCTCGACGAGACCGCCGGCCTCCTGGCACGAGAACCCCAGGGACGCGGCCAGTTCGGCGAAGGTGGGTGAGCACAGGTCGGTCATCGCGCCGGCTCCCTACGAGGCGACCGCGTCGGCGGTGTACCAGCGCGTGACGTCGTAGCCGTCCTCGTAGCGCCGGAACCACATGTCTGCGAGCGCCGGCAACTTCTCGTGGGCAGGATCGTGCTTCGGCAACTGGCTGCGCACCACCCCCGCCAGCGCGACGAGTTGCTCGGCGAGCGGCAGATCGTCGAACGCGCGTGGCATCGGGCCGCAGTCCCGCGCCTGCAGTAACGGCAACCACCTGCGCAGGCGCTGTGCGCGCCGGTACGACGCGAACATCGACAGGGCGTCGATCTTGCGGTCCGCCAACGGAACATGGTCGTTGAAGCCCTGGCAGGCCAGTCGGATGACCCTCAGCACATGACGGAAGACCGAGGGGGCCACCCGCATCCGGTAGATGTCGGACCCGACGACGGAGTCGAACACGACGAGCGCCGAACTCCGGTGTTCGACCTCCTCGACGAAGTGCCAGATGAACAGCGACGCCACCCGGTCGTCTCCGGGCCGGAACAGGGTGGCCTCGTTGTCGAGCATCAACTTGAACACCGGTGTGAAGGTTGCTTCGAGGTCCGCGGTGTAGGCGAGCCGGTAGTTCAGCGACGCCCGTGCGGTGAGCCGGTCGAATTCCGCGATGACGGCGGCGAGGGTGTCCCGGAGGCCGGGGTACCGCTCGATCAGGGCCTTGACATGCTGCCGGTGTGCGGTCGAGTGCTGGCCTTCCTGACGCATGAACGCGTCCGCCTCCGCGGCGACCGCCGGGTCGGTGATCAGGGGCTTGGCCTGGAGGATCATCTTCACGATCATCTTCTCGAAGCCGATCGCCAGGAACGAGACCGCGTTCGCCATGCTCGAGAAGGCCGGATTCTCCTCGTTCCACAGAAACGGCACGTCGTATTCCTCGAACGCGAAGTTCATTTTTCGGATCTGCAGGTCGGTCACGGGCGCTACACCTCGTCTTGCGGGGATGGGCTGGTCCGGCGGCCCCGCGACGGCTCCGAAGCCCCGGTGCAGTGATCATACGCGTATCGCAGTTGACGTATGATGAGAACGCGTTACATTTGCGGCGCCACGGGCGGAGGCCACCGCCGTGCTACCGTCGGTCGTTCGAGCGGACGGTCGACAGATCCCGCCCGGGGATCCGCCGGTCCCGATGCGGTTTCGATCCGAGGAAGCGGGCAGTGGCACGACGACGCGGTTGGGGCGGCAGCCCCCCGGAGAACGACGACGAGGCGTCTCGCCGGATCGTTTCCGCCGCAGTCGATCTGATCGGCCGGACGGGCTGCGTCATCAGCCTGGCCGATGTCGCGGAATCGCTGGGTGTCATCCGCCAGACGGTGTACCGCTACTTCCCCAGCGCGGATGCGCTGATGCGGGCCGCGGCGATCGCGTCGGTCGACGGATTCCTCGATCGTCTCGCCCGGCACATCGGCGGCATCACGGACCCGGTCGACGCGATGACGGAAGGGGTCGTCTACACCCTCGCCGAGGTACGGCGCACGCCGCACCTGGGGCTTCTGCTCACCGGCACGTACCCGAACGTCCGTCCCGACGGCCTGACGTCCGACGAGGCACAGGAGTTCGGGATGACGATGATCGGGCGCTTCGACGTCGATTGGGAGTGCTACGGATACGACGAAGCGGCCCTGCGCGAGCTCGTCGAGTACGTCCTGCGCACGATGCAGTCCTTCTTCGTCTCCCCCGACGATCCCCCGCGCAGCGACGACGACTTGCGGCGCTACCTCCGACGCTGGATGGGACCTGCGATCCTCGCCCAGCGCGACGTCACCAGGTGACGCTCGGGACCGCCTGACGGAATCCGCCCGGACAGGTGAGCCCGGGTGGACCGCCGGTGGCGTCGACTCGTCGCACGGTCGCGGCCCCACAGCGGTGACATTGCCGTGCTCACGGTCGAGTGCCTCGAAGAACCGAACTTTCAATTCTGCAGAAACCACGATCCCCGCAACTCCCTGAAATCCAGGGTGTTGCGGGGATCGCTAGAACCCGCCGTCGCTGCGGGGCCGGGTCCGTACTCCGCGCTACACCGGCTCGGGCTCGCGGGCGGCCTGTGGGGTTTCGGCCTGTGGGGTCTCGGCCTGCCGGGCCGCCTCGGCCCGGAGCCGCTGCCCGAGCACCGACGTGCGGCGACCGTAGACGGCGTAGACCACCACGCCCAGGGCCATCCAGGCCCCGAACCGCAGCCACGTCTCGACGGACAGGTTGAGCATCAGCCAGCCGCACGCGAGGACCGCGAGGATCGGCACCAGGGGCACGAGCGGCACCCGGAACCCACGCGGCAGGTCGGGGCGCGTGCGGCGGAGCACCATCACGCCGATGCACACCAGCACGAAGGCGAACAGCGTGCCGATGTTGACCATCTCCTCGAGCACACCCATGGGGAACACCGCGGCGAGCACGGCGACGATGCTGCCGACCAGCAGGGTGATACGCACCGGGGTGCCCTTGCGGCCGGTCGTGGCCAGCCGCCGCGGCATCAGCCCGTCCCGGGACATCGCGAACAACACACGGGTCTGGCCGAGCATCATCACCATCACGACGGTGGTGAGGCCGGCGAGACCGCCGATGTTGATCGCCGTCTGCGCCCACGTGATGCCGTGGGCCTCGAACGCGGTGGCCAGGGTGGCGCTGCCGTCACCGACGAGTGCGCTGCCCGTCCGCAGGTCGGTGTACTTCACCATGCCGGTCAGCACCAGCGTCACGCCGACGTAGAGAACCGTGACGATGGCGAGCGAGGCGAAGATGCCGCGCGGCAGCGCCTTCTGCGGGTTCTTCGTCTCCTCCGCGGTGGTGGCGACCACGTCGAACCCGATGAAGGCGAAGAACACCAGGCTCGCGGCGGCGAGCAGGCCGTACCACCCGTAGCTGCTGCCGTCGGCCCCGGTGAGGGCCGAGAACAGCGACTGGTGCACGCCGCTCGCGGTGCTCTGCGCGCCCTCGGCCGGCGGAATGTAGGGCGAGTAGTTGCTCTTGTCGATGTAGAAGACCCCGACCGCGATGACCAGCACGACGACGGCAACCTTGACGGCGGTGACGACGGCCGACACACGCGAGGACACCTTGGTGCCGACGGCGAGCACGACCGTGATCGCGCCGACGATGAGCAACGCCCCCCAGTCGACCGCGAGCGGGCCGAGATGCATCGTGGTGTGCGCCGTGCCACCGAGCATGCCGCCGAGATACAGCGACCAGCCCTTGGCGACGACGGCGGAGGCGAGCGCGAACTCGAGGATGAGGTCCCAGCCGATGATCCAGGCGGCGAACTCGCCGAAGGTGGCGTACGAGAAGGTATACGCGCTACCGGCGACAGGGACGGTCGATGCGAACTCCGCATAGCAGAGGGCCGCGAGGCCACACGTGATCGCAGCGAGCACGAAGGCCAGCGAGATCGACGGGCCCGCGACGTTGCCCGCGGTGCGCGCGGTGAGGGTGAAGATGCCGGCGCCGATCACCACGGCGACGCCGAACACGGTCAGGTCCTTGGCGGTCAGCTGTCGCCGCAGCCGCGAACAGGGTTCGTCGGTATCCGCGATGGACTGTTCGACGGATTTGGTGCGCCAGATGCCGACTCCGGGCATGTTGTGCTCCTCGGGATGGGGTTGGGGCCCGCCGGACCTCGTGGGCGGCCGGGGGCGCGACCCTCGTGGGCGACGCATTGTGGTGCCGCAGAGAGGGATTGCGTGAGCAATTCAGTGCAGCAATCATGGCACTGTCACTTTTCGTGTCAATATCTTCGACAACAACTACGCACGATGCTCAAATGTGACGCCCATCACAACCGAAAGGATGTCACCGTGCTCAGTTTCGATCGGCTCGACGCGGCCCTCCTCGCCGAGCTCACCCACAACCCGCGAGCCGGCATCGTCGATCTGGCAGCGAAGCTCGGCGTCGCCCGCAATACCGTCCAGTCGCGGATCCGGAAACTCGAGGAGTCCGGCGCCGTGACGGGATATCGCCCGGTGGTGGATCTGCCGAAGCTCGGCCTGCCGCTGCAGGCGTTCATCGGCGCAGAACTCGTGCAGGCGCGGATGGGGCACGTCATCGCGGAGCTCGAGCGGTTCCCCGAGGTGCTCGAGGTGCACGCGACGACGGGCCGGGAGGACCTGCTGATCCGGATGGCGGCACAGTCGCAGGAGGACCTGCTCCTGCAGCTCGAACGCATCCACGCGATCGAGGGCGTCGCCCACACCACCACCACGCTGGCGCTGACGACGCCCGTGGCGTACCGGACGCAACCCCTGCTCGAACATCTCACCCGCGACTCGGGGCACGGGCGCTCCGTGCCGACGACCGATCGGCGCTGAGGGACGTCGACGGCCGGGCCGTCGGCGCCCGGCCGCATCGGCCCTCGGACTGTTCGGTGCTCGGGCTGATCGGTGCTCGGACTGATCGACGCTCGGGGACAACAACTTCCGGGGTGAGTCAGGTTCCGGTGCACGAGCGGAAGGGGGAGGCACCGTGGTGCCTCCCCCCTTGGCCGACCGGCCGGGACGATGCGACGACCGCGTCCCGTCAGGCCGCGTCGATACGCTGCTCGGCGAGCCGGTTCGCCGCCGCGCCGGGGCCGATGCCCAGGTCTCGCGACATCGCGAAGATCTCGGCGGTGCGGTCGAAGATCGCGTTCACCCGGGACCGGACGACGCTCGGATCGGATCCGTCGACCTCGCCGGCGACCTGGATCAGGCCGCCGGCGTTGGCGACGTAGTCCGGCACCCAGGTGATGCCGCGGTCGCGGAGCAGATCCTCGACCTCGGGGCGGGCGAGCTGATTGTTCGCGGCGCCGCACACCAGCCGCGCCCCGAGCGTGCTGCCGGCCGACGTGGTGAGCGTTCCGCCCAGCGCACACGGTGCGTAGACGTCCACCGGGGCGTCGAGCACACTGCTCGCGATGCGGACCGGGAAGTCGGCGGCCACCCGGGCCAGGGCCGCGGGGTTCACATCGGTGACCACCACGTCGGCCCCGTCGGCGACGAGCAGCCGCACCAGCTCGTAGCCCACCTTCCCGAGCCCTTCGACACCGACCGTGCGTCCATCCAGAGATGCTGTGCCCCAGACATGTTCGGCCCCGGCCCGCATCGCGCGGAACACCCCCAGCGCGGTGAGCGGCGAACTGTCCCCGGATCCGCCGGCGGCGGCGGTGCGTCCGACTGCGTACCGGGTGTAACGGCCGACGACGTCCAGATCACCGGCAGCGGTGCCGACGTCGGCGGCGGTGACGTAGCGACCGCCCAGGGACTCGACGAACCGTCCGTACGCGGCGAGCAGAGCGTCGCTCTTGTCCGTGGCCGGGTCACCGAGTATGACGGCCTTGCCGCCGCCGAGGTTCACCCCGGCGACCGCAGCCTTGTAGGTCATCCCCCACGACAGCCGCAGCACGTCCTCGAGCGCGGTGGCCTCGTCGGCGTAGGGGTAGAAGCGGGTGCCGCCGAGGGCGGGGCCGAGCGCGGTGGAGTGGATCGCGACGATCGCACGCAGGCCGGTGGCGGCGTCCTGACAGAAGACGACCTGCTCGTGCGGGCGGTCGGAGAGGCGACGGGAACGGTCGAAGACTCCGGTCGGCGCGTGGTCGAGAAGAGAGGCGGTCACGAGTGGATTCCTTTCGGACGGAGACGATTCGGCGATGTCGGAGGTGGTGCCGTCAGAAGTCGGTGTCGACCCCCAGGTCGGCGAGCCGGGCGCGGTACTGCTCCACGGAGCGCAGCTTGACGTCCTCGTAGCCACGGACTGCGTCCGCCAGCTCCGCCACCTGCACCGCACGGTCGTAGTTCTCGAGGCTCAGTTCGGCAGCGAGGCGGTCGATCGTCGCGGTGTAGTGGGCGAGCAGGGCACGTTCGACCCTGCGGACGTGCGCGTACCCGAACGGGTCGAGCCGGGTGCCGCGCAGCCGGCGGCCCTTGGCCAGCACCCGCAGCGCCACGTGGGACTTCGGACCGAACCCGACCTTCTTCGTGCGGCCGAGTGCGCGCAGCACGGGCGGATGCAGCCGATAGGTCAGTTGCGCCCCGCCGGGCACCTGGGACTGCACTTCGTCGAGGAAGGCGGGGTCGACGAGCATCCGCGCGACCTCGTACTCGTCCTTGTAGGCGGTGAACTTGAACAGTCCGCGCGCGACGGCCGCGCTGAAGTCCGTGCGCGCGGTGACGCGGCGTTCGGCCTCCCACACGGCCTGCACCCGCTCGACGTACCGGGCGGCGAGGCGTTCGTCCTGGAAGTCGATCAGTGACGCGGCACGTACCCGCACGAGTCGCAACACCTCACCGTCGAAGGTGGTGCCGGCCAGCAGGTGCTCCGGTACGACGGTGACGCTCCGCTCGGGCCGCGACGGCTCGGTCGCGGCCGCGAACGCGTCCGGGTCGGCGACCGCCACGCGCCCCCACCGGAACGCGGCGATGTTCGCCGCGACCGCAACGCCGTTGATCTCGATCGCTTCCTCGACGGCCGCGGCGGGGATCTGCAGACCACCGAGCTGGTGGGCGGCGCCGACGACGAGGAAGTTCGCGGCGGCGGTGTCACCGAACAGCGCCTGCGCGGCGGCGAGGGCGTCGAACGAGGCCAGCCGACAGGTCACCGCGTCCAGCCGCGCGAGCAGCTGCTGCTCGTCCGGGTGCCGGATCGACCTGTCGTACACCATGTCCCCGGTGGGGGTGCGACTCGTCGACGCCACCGCGACGGTCGAGCGCGGGTCGGCGTAGGCGAGGTTCTTCGCGTCCGCCGCGGTCAGCAGGTCCAGCGCCAGCACGCACGACGCTCCGCCGGTGGTCACCCGGTTCCCCGGTTCGAGGCCGCCGGCGGCGAACCGCAGGTGCGAGACCACCGGGCCCGCCTTCTGGCTCATGCCGATCTGGTCCAGGGACTCGACGTCGAAGCCCGCGCGCAGCGCGGCGGTGGCGAGCACCTGGTTGACGGTGACGATGCCGGTGCCGCCGATGCCGGCGAGGAAGACGTTGCGGGTGCCCACCGGGGTGTCGTTGTCGACGTCGGGCACGGCCGGCGGGGTCGGGGCGCCGCGGCGCCGCGTCTTCCGGTCCGGCGACGCCTCGACCGTCACGAACGACGGGCAGTCCCCGTCGAGGCACGAGTAGTCGGTGTTGCAGGAGGTCTGGTCGATCCGGGTCTTGGACCCGAACTCGGTGTCGACCGGCTGCACGGACAGGCAGTTGCTCTTGACGCCGCAGTCGCCGCAGCCCTCACACACCGCCTCGTTGATCACCACGCGGGTGGTGCGGGCGGGCAGGGTTCCGCGCTTGCGTTGCCGGCGCGCGTCGGCCGCGCAGTGCTGGTCGTAGATGAGCACGGTGACGCCGGGGACCTCGCGCAGCACGCGCTGTGCTTCGTCGAGCCGGTCGCGGTGCCAGACCTGCACGCCGCGGGCGAGGGAGCGCTTGCGGTGCCGCTTCGGGTCGTCGGAGCAGACGATGATCCTGCGCACGCCCTCGGTGGTGAGTTTGCGGGTGAGCGCAGGAACGGTCAGTGCGCCCTCGGCGTCCTGCGCCCCGGTCATGGCGACGACGTCGTTGTAGAGCAGTTTGAAGGTGATGTTCACGCCGGCCGCGACACAGGCCTGCACTGCGAGCTGACCGGAGTGGAAGTATGTTCCGTCGCCGAGATTCTGGAACATGTGGCCGATGTCGGTGAACGGTGCCTGCCCGATCCACTGCGCACCCTCGCCACCCATCTGGGTCAGGCCGGTGACGGCGCTGTCGGCGCGGCCGGACATGGTGACGAGTGCGTGACAGCCGATGCCGCCGCCCCCGATCGAGCCGTCCGGCAGGGCCGTGGAGCGGTTGTGCGGGCAGCCGCTGCAGAAGTACGGGGCGCGCTTGGCAGAGAGCACCTCCAGCGGCAACTGGGGCAGCGGCGCGGGTCCGAGGTCGACGTGTCCGCGCAGCACCCGGCGCAACGGACCGCGGATCCGGCCGGCGGTGAGCTCGCCGTCGACGGGCATCAGCGGCCGGCCGTCGGCGTCCTTCTTGCCGACGATGCGCGGCGGGTGGTCGGTCCCGTAGAGGATCTCCCGGATCTGGGTCTCGACGAACGCGGTCTTGTCCTCGACGACGACGAGCTGTTCCAGACCGGCGGCGAAGTCGCGCACCAGGTCCGGACCGATCGGGTAGGGCATTCCGATGCGCAGCAGCCGGATGCCGGCGCGGTGCAGGTCGGTGTCGGTCACCCCAAGATCGAGCAGGGCCTGTCGCAGCGCGTCGAACGTGGTGCCGGTGGCGGCGAGTCCGATCCGGGCGTGCGGGGGGTCGACCTCGACGACGTCCAGGCCGTTGGCCTTCCCGTACGCGTGCACCATCGCCCAGCGCGGCCCGTACAGGTCCGCCTCGGCGATCACGCTGTCGCCCGGCGCCGCCATCGGGCGCTGCCGGTACACGAACGGCCTTCCCTCCCATTCGATCTCGGGAACGGTGATGCGCAGGTCCGCGACCGAACCGTCGACGGACCACGCGCCGTCGGCGACGTCGGCGACGATCTTGAGGGCGACGAGGCAGCCGGACGCACGCGACAGCGCGACGCCGTGCAGGCCCATCGTGACGATCTCGGCGGCGTTGCGCGGAAACAGGACCGGGATCCCGAGGGCGGCGAGGGACCGTTCGCTCACCGCGGGCACGGTGGACGACTTCGAGGCCGGGTCGTCGCCGACCATCAGCAGGACCCCGCCGTTCGGGTCCACGCCGTACATGTTCGCGTGCCGCAGCGCGTCGGTGGCGCGGTCCAGGCCGGGCCCCTTGCCGTACCAGACACCGACGACGCCGTCGTGGGTGGGCGTACCTGCCCCGAGCTGGCCCTGACTGCCCCATACGGAGGTTGCGGCGAGTTCCTCGTTGAACCCGGGCACGAAGGTGATGTCGTGCTCGGCGAGAACCTTCGGCATGCCGTGCAGCAGTTTGTCGAGGCCGCCGAGCGGGCTGCCGGGATACCCGGAGACGAAGGTGGCCACGCGGCGACCGTCGCGGATGTCGCGCACGTGCTGTTCGACGAGTTGGCGGGCGATCGCCTGGACACCGGTGAGGAGCACCGTGCCCGAGCCGGAGCGGTACCGGTCGTCCAGGTCGTAGGGAGAACGCTCGATTTCGCGGACCACGGTTTCGGTCATCGCACTGTTCCTTTGCTGCGACAGGTGTCGTGCACGTCGCTCGAGTCACATCAACTGGTTCAGCAATGATCCACACAGCTGATTGATTCAGTCAACAGAAGACTTTGCGGCGAATCATTTCGCTCAACTGTGACGTGTAACACACCGGGCAAATGGTCACGGTGATCAGCCGTCGGCGCCTCACCCGGCCCGCACCCCTGCCGGCCGATCCGGTACCGGCTCCGTCATCCGGTCCCGGCCGACGGACTGGGGGCCGCGCGCATCGGCCCCTTCCGGCAGGTCCGCCAGTTCTGCCGGATTTGTCAGAAGCCGGGGGTACCCTGAAGTGGCGCCGGCCGGTTCCGGGTCGGGCGCCTAGGGGAACTGCCGATGAACGCCTGCGCACCCCGCTGTGCCGGGGCACCGTCGTCCACGGCCGGACCGTGGTCCGCGCCGCGGGGGCGCTCGCCGCCCGGAATCACCGCCGGAACGCGCCGATAGATCACATCTGACGGATCCCGTCCCCGCCGACACCGACGGTACGGATGTCCCCCACCGGATTCACTCCATCGCGACATCGTTCCCGAAAGGACGTTGTCATGCGCACCACCCTCCCGGCCGTTCTCTGCGCGGCCGCCGCCACCCTCCTTCTCGGTTCCGGCATCGCCGCAGCGCAACCCGCGCCCGATGTCGTCGGCCTCAGCGAACAGCAGGCGATCGCCCTCCTGGACGCGGAAGGCATCCCCTACAAGATCACCAACCGCGCCGGGAATCTGTCCGGCGACTGCCGCGTCACCGAACAACGGGATCGCGGCTACCGCACCGAGGTCGACTACGTGTACGACCACGACGACGACGAGTTCGATCGCGTCGAACGACAGGTGTGGCTGGGCGTGGGCCTGGTCGTCGTCTGCCGCTGAGCGGTCCGGAGTCGCCGAGCTACCGGCGCGGCTCGAAGACCTCGAGCTGCGCGCGGGCACGGAGCATGTCGGCGTCCACGGTGTACAGGGCGTCGAGATAGGCGACGGCGAACGTGCCGGGTCCCACGGCCGCCGCCTCGGCCATCTCCGCGGCGACGGCGACGTGCACGTGGGCCGCGGCGAGCCCGATCAACGGCGTCGGCGTGACAGCGAGGTATGCGGCGACGAGACCGCCGAGCGCGCAGCCCGTGGCCGTCACCCGCTGCAGCATCGCGCTGCCCCCACCGACCCGCACCCCGATCACTGCCCCGTCGGCGTCCCGGCCGACGAGGTGATCGACTGCGCCCGAAGCCGATACGGATTCGGCGCGATCGAGCAGGGTCAGCGCCGCCGGGACAGCCGCCGCCGCATCGGCGGAACTGTCGACGCCGCGGGTCTCACCCCGCAGGCCTGCCAGGGCGATGATCTCGGATGCGTTGCCGCGGATCGCCGTCGGCCGGTGCGCCGACAGTTCGGCGGCGAGATCGCTGCGCCACGGCAGACCCCCCACTCCGACCGGGTCGAGGACCCACGGGGTGCCGGCCTCGTGAGCGCTGCGGGCCGCGAGACGGAACGCCTGCGCGGTGGCATCGTCGGGTGTGCCGACATTGACCAGGACGCCGTCCGCCGCCCGCGCGAATCCGCCGGCCTCGTGCACGTTGTCGATGTGCGCATTGCTCGCGCCTGCCGCCAGCAGCACGTTGGTGACGAAGTTCGCCGAGACCACGTTCGTCAGGGACTGCACGACCGGTGTCCGCGCCCGCAGTTCCCCGAGCGCCTCGGCCACGGCGTCGACCGTCGGGACACTGCGCGAAATCGTCACGAATCTCCTCTTCTCACATACGAATCGGGTCGGTGCGGCAGCTGGATCCGGATCTCACGTCCCGAACACGCGTTCCACGACAGCCCGCGCACGCCGGGTGACCCGCAGATAGTGGTCGAGGAACTCGGAGGCGTCACCCCCCGGCCAGCCGGCGACCTGCGCCACCGCCGAGAGCAGCTTCCCCGGACCGGGCAGCTGATCGGTCCGTTTGCCGCGCACCAGCACGAGCGCGTTGCGGGCGCGAGTGGCGGTGAGCCACGCGTCGCGCAGCAGTGCGACGTCCGCGGTGCTGAGCAGTTCGGCGGCACCGATCGCGTCGAGCGTCTCGAGCGTCGACGTGTTGTGCAGCGACTCGATGTTGTGAGCGTGCTGCAACTGCAGCAGCTGCACGGTCCACTCGATGTCGGCCAGACCGCCGCGGCCCAGCTTGGTGTGCGTGGCGGGATCGGCGCCGCGCGGCAACCGTTCCGAGTCGACGCGGGCCTTCATCCGGCGGATCTCGCGCACCGCCTCGTCCGACACACCGCCGGCCGGGTAGCGGGTGGCGTCGATCATGTGCAGGAAGCGCAGCCCGAGGTCGGCGTCCCCGGCCACCGCGTCGGCCCGCAGCAGTGCCTGCACCTCCCACGTCTGCGCCCACTGCGCGTAGTACGCCTGGTAGGACGCGAGGGTGCGCACCATCGGGCCGCTGCGCCCCTCGGGGCGCAGCCCGGTGTCGACCTCGAGCGGCGGATCCGTGCTCGGCGCACCGAGCAGGGCGCGCACCCGCTCGGCGACCTGGTTGGCCCACTTCACCGCCGCGGTCTCGTCCGCGCCGGCAGTCGGTTCGCACACGAACAGCACGTCGGCGTCGGATCCGTAGCCCAGCTCGCCACCGCCGAGGCGGCCCATGCCGATCACCGCGAGTCGTGCCGGAGCCGGCCCGTCCTCCAGCTCGGACGCCTTGATCACGGCCGTCAGGGCAGCCTCGAGCACGGCCGCCCACACGGCGGACAGCGCGCGGCACACCTGCGGTACATCCAGCATGCCCAGGATGTCGGCGCTGGCGATACGGGCGAGTTCGGCCCGGCGCAGCGACCGGGCCGCGTTGATGGCCTTGTCGGGAGTGCCGTAGCGGGCCGAGGAGGTGACGATGGCCTTGGCGACCTCCTCGGGCTGCGGTTCGAGGAGCCGGGGACCGCTGGCGCCGTCGGCATAGAGCCGGACGACGTCCGGGGCCCGGACCAGCAGATTGGACACGTAGGCGGAGGAGCCGAGCACCGTCATGAGCCGGTCCGCGACGGACGGCTCGTCGCGCAGCGTCCGCAGGAACCACACCCGATCGACGAGCGCCTCCGACAGGCGGCGGTAGGCGAGCAGGCCGGCGTCGGGGTCGCTCGTCTCCCCCAGTGCCTCGAGCAGCTGGGGCAGCAGCAGCGCCTGGATGCGGGCCTTGCGCGAGGCACCGCCGGACAGCGCCGTCAGGTGGCCGAGCGCGTTCTCGGGTGCGCCGTAGCCCAGCGCGGCGAGCTGGCGGATCGCGGCGTCGGGCGACAGCCGCAGCGCCTCCTTGTCCACCCGGGCGACCGACTCGAGCAGCGGGCGGTAGAACAGCTTCGCGTGCAGTTTGCGTACCCGCGCCGCGTTGCGCTTGATCTCCGCCTCGAGCACGCCGAGCGCGTCGTGCCGGCCGTCCGGGCGCATGTGCGCGGCGCGGGCGAGCCAGCGCATCGCCTCCCGGTCCTCCGGGGGCGGCAGCGTGTGCGTGCGTTTGAGCCGTTGCAGCTGCAGCCGGTGCTCGAGCAACCGCAGGAACTCGTAGGAGGCCCGCAGGTTCGCGGCGTCGTCGCGCCCGACGTATCCCCCGCCGGCGAGGGCGGACAGCGCCTGCACCGTGTTCGGCACGCGCAGTGACTCGTCGGCGCGGCCGTGCACGAGCTGCAGCAGCTGGACCGCGAACTCGACGTCGCGCAAGCTGCCGCGGCCGAGCTTGAGTTCGCGCTCGCGCAGTTCGGCGGGCACGAGCTCCTCGACGCGCCGGCGCATCGCCTGCACCTCGGGCACGAAGGCATCCCGCTCGGACGCCGTCCACACCATCGGACTGAGCGCCTCGACGTAGCGGCGGCCGAGGTCGAGGTCGCCGGTCATCGGCCGGGCCTTGAGCAGCGCCTGGAACTCCCAGGTCTTCGCCCAGCGCTGGTAGTACGCGACGTGCGAGTCCAGGGTGCGGACCAGTTCGCCGCGCTTGCCCTCGGGACGCAGCGCGGCGTCGACGTCGAAGAACGCCGAGGTGCCGATCCTCATCATCTCCCCGGCGATGCGGCTGGCGCGGGCATCGGACGGTTCGGCGACGAAC
Source organism: Rhodococcus indonesiensis (assembly GCF_047782815.1). Classification (NCBI taxonomy): domain Bacteria; kingdom Bacillati; phylum Actinomycetota; class Actinomycetes; order Mycobacteriales; family Nocardiaceae; genus Rhodococcus; species Rhodococcus indonesiensis. The sequence continues at coordinate 3,247,578 of NZ_CP180630.1, forward strand.
ACGACGTCGACGTCGCTGACGTAGTTCAGCTCGCGGGCCCCGCACTTGCCCATTGCGATCACGGCCAGGTCGACGGTGCAGGGTCCGTCGGTGACGACATTGGCGACGGCCACCGCCAGGGCCGCCGTCAGCGCCGCGTCGGCGAGGTCCGCGAGCCGCTGGCCCACCTCGAGGTACGGCAGGACCGGCTCGTTCTCCACCACGGCGGCGAGGTCGGCGGCCGCGAGCAGCGCCAACTGATCGCGGTAGCCGGTGCGCAGGGCCGCCACCGCGTCCGGACCGGTGATCTTCGCCCGGTAGATCAGACGATTCTCGCCCGTCCCGGCCTCGGGCTCGGCGTCGACGCAGCCGAGCATCCGCTCGGTGAGGGTTCGCCGGTCGGGCAGGTGCAGCGTCCCGGCGAGACCACGCCACCGGTCCGGGTGGGCGACGATGTGGTCACCGAGGGCGGACGAGCCACCGAACAGACCGAACAGCCGTCCGCGCAGTCCCTTGTCGGTGCGCAGTGCGGCGTCGAGTTCCGCCCACCCCTCCCCGAGCGCGTCGTGCAGGCGGGCCAGGGTCCGCAGCGCGAGGTCCGCGTCGGGTGCGCGCGAGAGCGCCCACAGCAGTTCGGTGCTGTCGGTGCCGGTCCAGCCGAGCTGCCGGAGCTCGTCCGGCGCGGACGGGGCGAGCAGGCCGAGCCGCCCGGCGCTCGGTATCGCCGAGCGCGCCGCCGGGGGTCTCACCATGATGGCTTCGTTCCGGCGCGGGACATTGCCGCCCGAGTGGGCACGGACCTCACCTCTTCGTCGTCGTCAACCGTCCGGTCCGCGGCGACTCCCCGTGCGGCCGCGGCCGGCAAGGGGTTACAAGCCCAGGTACTGGTCCAGTTCGTACGGGGTGACCTGGCTGCGGTAGTTCTCCCACTCCGTCCACTTGTTGCGGAGGAAGAAGTTGAACACGTGCTCGCCGAGCGCCTCGGCCACCAGTTCCGACTTCTCCATCTCCCGCAGAGCGATGTCGAGGTCGGTGGGCAGCTCGCGGTATCCCATCGCACGCCGTTCCGCGGAGGTCAGCGCCCACACGTCGTCCTCGGCCTCGGGTCCGAGCTCGTAGCCCTTCTCGATGCCGCGCAGGCCGGCGGCGAGCAGCACCGCGAACGTCAGGTACGGGTTGCAGGCCGAGTCGGGTGTGCGGATCTCCACCCGGCGCGACGACGCCTTGCTCGGCGTGTACATCGGCACCCGCACCAGGGCGGAACGGTTGGACGGGCCCCAGCACGCCGCGGTGGGCGCCTCGCCGCCGTGCACGATGCGCTTGTAGGAGTTGACCCACTGGTTGGTCACGGCGCTGATCTCGTTGGCGTGTTCGAGCACCCCGGCGATGAACGCCTTGCCGGTCGCCGAGAGCTGCAGCGGATCGTCGGGATCGTGGAAGGCGTTGTTCTCACCCTCGAACAGGCTCATGTGGGTGTGCATCGCCGAGCCCGCGTGCTCGCGGAACGGCTTGGGCATGAACGTCGCGCGCACGCCCTCCGACATCGCGATCTCCTTGACCACGTAGCGGAAGGTCATCACGTTGTCGGCCATGGACAGCGCGTCGGCGTACCGCAGGTCGATCTCCTGCTGGCCGGGCGCGGTCTCGTGGTGGCTGAACTCGACGGAGATACCCATCGACTCGAGCGCGTCGATGGCGTGGCGGCGGAAGTTCGGGGCCGAGCGGTGCACCGACTGGTCGAAATAGCCGCCGTCGTCGGCGGGCACCGGCAGCGCCCCCGGTTCACCGTTCTCGATGAGGAAGAACTCGATCTCGGGGTGCACGTAGCAGCTGAAGCCCAGGTCGGACGCCTTGTTGAGCTGGCGGCGCAGCACGTGTCGCGGGTCGGCCCAGCTGGGGGTGCCGTCGGGCATGGTGATGTCGCAGAACATGCGGGCCGAGTACTGCTGGCCCTTGCCGTCGGCCCACGGCAGCACCTGGAAGGTCGAGGCGTCCGGGCGGGCGACCATGTCGGCCTCGGAGATGCGGGAGAAGCCCTCGATGGCCGAGCCGTCGAACCCGATACCCTCCTCGAAGGCTCCTTCGAGTTCGGCCGGGGCGATCGCCACCGACTTGAGGGTTCCGACGACGTCGGTGAACCACAAGCGCACGAACCGAATGTCGCGCTCTTCGAGGGTGCGGAGCACGAACTCCTTCTGGCGATCCATACGGCCGAGACTAGGCACAGTGCGTTAAATCCGTGTTACATCCGCGGGTTGTGGCTCCGGCGTGTCGCTCACATCGGCGGGTGGTCAGCACCGCAGGTCCGCGGCGGGCGCCTGCCCGGTCACGAAGTAGCTGGTCACCGGGTCGTCGACGCAGCTCTCGCCGTCCAGGACGACGGTGTGCTGGGTACCCGTGAAGGTGACGAGTGCGCCGCCGAGTTGCCGCGCGAGGTCCACCCCCGCCTGGTACGGCGTCGCGGGGTCGCCGGTGGTGGAGACGACGAGCACGGTCGGCAGGCCCGGCACGTCGGGGGTGTGCGGCGCACCGGTCGGCGGCACCGGCCAGAAGGCACACAGGTCCCGCGGCGCGGCGCCGCTCGCCCGGCCGTCGTCGAGGAACGGCGCCGCCTGCCGGTACAGCCGGTCGGCCTCGGCGGCGACAGCCGGGTCGGTCACCGGCGGATCGTCCACGCACCGGATCGCATTGAACGCGTCGGTGGCGTTGGTGTAGGTGCCGTCGTCGCCGCGTCCCTCGTACAGGTCCGCGAGCAGCAACAGCGTGTCGCCCCGGCCGTCGGTCAGCGCCACGAGGCCCGCCCGCAGCGAACCCCACAACCGCGGCGTGTACAGACCCTGCTGCACCCCGGTGATCGCGTCCCGGTGGCTCAGCCCCCGCGGATCCGTCGTCTCCGCGGGCGCCGCGATCAGCGGATCCACGAGAGCGCGGAACTTCTCCACCGCCGCAGCCGGGTCGGTGCCGAGCGCACAGTCGTCGTAGCGGGCGCAGTCCGCCGCGAAGGCGTCGAACGCGGTCTGGAAGCCGGCCGCCTGCAGCAGGACCTCGTCGAGGGGATCCTGCTCGGGATCGAGCGCACCGTCGAGCACCATCGTCCGCACCCGATCGGGGAAGGTCTCCGCATAGAGCGTGCCGATCCGGGTGCCGTACGAGAAGCCGAGGTAGTTCAGTTTCTCGTCGCCGAGGACGGAGCGGATGACGTCCATGTCGCGCACCACTTCGCGGGTGCCCACGTGGGCGAGCAGGTCGGTCCCGGTGCGCTGCGCGCAGGTGTCGGCGTAGTCGCGGTGCCGCTGCTCCGTCCGCGCGATGCCCTCGGCACTCATGTCGCCGTCGTCGAACGCGCGGTCGGCGTCCGCCTCGGCGTCGGTGCGGCAGCGCACCGCGGGTTCGGAGGCGCCGATGCCGCGGGGATCGAAGCCGATCACGTCGAAACGGTCGGTCAGCTCGGTGCCGTCGGCGACGGTGGCGAGCCCGAGCCCGGACGCGCCCGGTCCGCCGGGGTTGACGAGCAGCGAGCCGATTCGCTGCCCCGAGGCCGGCGAACGGGAGATCGCCACGGTGATCGTCTGCCCGCCGGGGTCGTCGTAGTCCAACGGCACCGTGATCCGCGCACACTGCACGCCGCGCGGCAGCGGGCCGGCGTCGGTGTCGTAGTCCCGGCAGGACTCCCACTGCACCGGCTGTCCGTAGAACTGCTCGAGGCCGGCCGGGGCGCCGAGCGGTGCCGTCCGCGGCGGCGCGGTCTCGGTCGTGGTGCTGCACCCTGCGGCGAGCAGCACCACGGCGGTCACCGCGACGGCGCGCGACGCGGCGCGGAGTGGAAGGGACGACACCCAGCGATGGTGCCACGGGAAGTCCGTGGCCGGTGCGGCGGTTCGGGACCGGCCGAGCGGCGGGTGTGACCAATCGCACCGCCGGTGCCGCTACTGCCCGGATGACGCCGGTGGCAGACTGAGACCGTCATCACCCAACCCGGGGACCCGCACGGGCCTCGAGGCAGAAAGGGACCTCTGATGTCCGAATCCACCGCTGCCCTCTACGGCGGCTCGACTCCGTCCGACGCTCCTCGCCGCAGGACGCGGGTCCATCATCTGCAGGCCATGAAGGCCGAGGGCCGGCGCTGGGCCGAGCTGACGGCGTACGACTACTCGAGCGCCCGCATCTTCGAGGAGGCCGGCATCCCGGTGCTGCTCGTGGGTGACTCCGCCGCGAACGTCGTCTACGGCTACGACACCACCGTGCCGGTCACGGTCGACGAGATGCTCCCCCTCGTACGCGGCGTGGTGCGCGGCGCCCCGCACGCACTGGTGATCGCCGACCTGCCGTTCGGCACCTACGAGGCGTCGCCGGAGCAGGCCCTCGCCACCGCCATCCGCTTCATGAAGGAGGGCGGCGCCCACGCCGTCAAGCTCGAGGGCGGCGAGCGGGTCGCCGCGCAGATCGCCGCGATCACCGCCGCCGGAATCCCCGTCCAGGCGCACGTCGGGTTCACCCCGCAGTCGGTCAACAGCCTCGGCGGGTTCCGCGTGCAGGGCCGCGGCGACGGCGCCGAACAGCTCGTCGCCGACGCCATCGCCGTGCAGGAGGCCGGCGCCTTCTCCGTGGTCATGGAGATGGTGCCCGCCGACATCGCCGGTCAGGTCACCCGCAAGCTGACCATCCCCACGGTCGGGATCGGTGCCGGAAACGAGTGCGACGCCCAGGTTCTCGTGTGGCAGGACATGGCCGGATACACCAGCGGCAGGACCGCGAAGTTCGTCAAGAAGTTCGGCAGCGTGGGCGACGAGCTGCGCCGCGCGGCCGCCGAATATGCTGCAGAGGTGGCGGCCGGGACGTTCCCCGGTCCCGAGCATTCCTTCTGATCCGGCAGGACGAGGACACCTGCGGCCGGTCCGGCCGCAGGTTCCCTCACCCGTAGGCCCGGGCCTTACCGACCCACGAGGTGCATCGCAGATGATTCGTCCCCGTCGCACACTGTTCGCCGTTGCCGTCGCCGGTGCGACGGTCGCCGCCCTGGCCGGGTGCGCGTCCGGCGGTCAGCCCGCCCCCACCGGGACGGGTTCGGCGGCGTCGCAGCCGACGACCGGCGCGGCGGCGGAGCCGAGCACGCTTCCGAGCGGGGTCACCGAAACCCAGGCCGCCGAGCTGTGCTCGCAGATGGAGGCCCAGCTGCAGAGCTGGCGCACCTACACCCCGTCCATGAGCAAGCCCGGTCTGAACCTGCTGGTCGGCGAATGGGCCGCCCGCAACGGCATCGACATGCTGGCGCTCGCCCGGGACCGTGACCGGGTCGACGCGATCGCCTCCGCCCAGTGCCCCGAGGTGCGCAGCGAGGCACTCGAGGCGCTGCAGATCCCGACCCTGGCCTCCGCGCTGGTCGGCTTCTGATGCCGTTGCGGCAGCCGTACCCGCCGATCGAACCGCACGAGCAGGGCATGCTCGATGTCGGTGACGGCCAGCGCATCTACTGGGAGGTCAGCGGTAATCCGACCGGCAAACCGGTGGTGTTCCTGCACGGCGGCCCCGGCGGCGGGACCGTTCCCGCACACCGGCAGTTCTTCGATCCGGAGGCATACCGGATCGTGCTGTTCGATCAGCGCGGCTGCGGCCGGTCGGTCCCGCACGTCGCCGACGGCGCCGATCTGTCCGCCAACACCACCGAGTACCTGCTCGCCGACATCGAAACCCTGCGACGGCGGCTGGGGATCGGCCGCTGGCAGGTGTTCGGTGGCTCGTGGGGGTCGACACTGGCGCTGGCCTATGCACAACGGCACCCGCACCGGATCACCGAGCTGGTGTTGCGCGGCATCTTCCTGCTCCGCCGCAGCGAGATCGACTGGTACTACAACGGTGGTGCCGGACAACTGTTCCCCGAGCTGTGGGAGCGCTTCCTGGAACCACTGACCGGCGCGCCGGAGGACGAGCATCCGGTCGACACGTACCACCGGCTGCTGCATTCGCCCGACCCCGACGTCGCGTTGCGGGCCGCCGTGGCGTGGTCGACGTGGGAGGGTGCGACCAGCGCCCTGCTGCCCGCGCCGGAACGAGTGGCGGAGACGTCGGACCCGCGTTTCGCGTTGGCGTTCGCCCGCATCGAGAACCACTACTTCCGCAACCGCGGCTTCCTCGAGGAAGGGCAGCTGCTGCGCGACGCCGGCCGGCTGCGCACCGTTCCGGGCGTGATCGTGCAGGGCCGTTACGACGTGGTCTGCCCGGCCACGAGCGCGTGGGAGCTGCACAAGGCATGGCCCGGATCGGACTTCGTCGTCGTCGACGACGCCGGGCACGCGGCGAACGAACCCGGCATCACCCATCACCTGCTCGAGGCGACCGACCGCTTCCGCTGAACCTCATTCGAGGCGGCCGAACCCGACCACCGCCGAGTCGGACGTGACGTCGACGGTGTGCACGCGGATGCGGCCGAGTTCGTTTCCACCGACGGTCGTCGCGGTGTCGCCGTCGACCGCGACGACGATGTTGGTGTGCTGGCCGACCCACAGCTCGTTCTCGTACAACACCACATCCCCCACCACCGGCCGGTAGCCGCCGGCGGCCGGTTCGAACCGGCCGGCCGACTCGTAGTACTCCTGCAGGGTGTACACGCCGGGGATCCGCCAGTGCCCGGAATGCGGATTGGCCAGAGGACGCCCCGCTTCCCGCATGATCCAGCTGACGAAGTTCGCGCACCACGGCTCCTCGGCGCCCTCGGAATAGAAGGTCCCGGGCCGCTGCGTGCGGTGTTCGTCCGCGAGCAACTCCACGACCCGCGTCTGCGGCTGCGTCAGCGCCGAGGTGTCCACGTCCGGGAAATCGGCGGTGTCCCAGGGCAGGTATCTGCTCGGTACCGCGCCGAGCATCAGCACCGCGGCGAGGACCACGAGCACCAGCCCGGCGGCGACGCCGGCGAACAGGCCCCGCGGCCGCCGCTCCCGGCCGGCAGCGCCGTCACGCCGGGTACGCAAACCGCACCGTCCGGGTCTGCGGGTCGGCGTGCGTCAGCCGGATCCGGATTCGGCTGCCCTCCTTCGGCTCCCCGGTACACGGGGCGATCACGGTGGCGTCGGGCACGAACACCTCGGCGTCCCGGCGGCCGTTGGTCGCGCGCAGGACCGTCGCATCGAACGACTCCCCCACGTGTGGGGCGAGGACCGTCGCCTCGGTGAGTGCGATGCACGCGCGGGTCACCTTCCCGGCGAGCGCGTCGGAACCGGCCATGGTCTCGCGAAGTTCCGGCAGCGCCGCCCGCACCGGCGCCGGCACGTCGGTGCCGGCACAGACCGCCAGGCACACCTCCGTCACGAACCGGTCGGCCAGCCGCCGCAGCGGCGCCGTGACGTGTGCGTAGGGCGCCCCGATCGCCCCGTGACCCGGCTGCTCCGGCAGCTCGCCGTCGAACGCGACGTACGACGCGCCGCGCAGCAGCGCCGGGGCCTCGCTCATCAGCACCAGCGTGGCGGGCACGTTCACATCGAGGCCGGCCAGGAAACTGCCCACCGGCAGGCCTTCCGGCCAGGGCACCCCCAGGGCAACGGCGGTGCGCCGCAGTTGCGCCACAGCCTCGGGGGCGGCCGCCGGCAGGGTTCGCAGCAACCCGATCCGTGCGTCGAGCATCATCTGCGCCGCGCACATTCCGGTCAGCAGCGACACATGGGAGTTCCAGTCGTCGACCTCCGTGCGCGGCTGGGTGGTCAACCGCCAGCCGTTCCCGTCGGCGATCACGTCCTGTTCGGGCAGTCGCAGTTCGATCGCGCCACGGGCCCGGGCCGCGGCTTCGCGGAGCCGGCCGAACTCCGGCAGCGCCGCGATCGACGGATGCACGAACCCGGCGTCGACACCAACCTGCACTCCGGCGTAGTCGAACCGTGCGACGGATCGGACCAGTGCGCGCCGCACGGTCACGTCCACCGGCTCGGCGGTCTCGTCGAGAACGAGGCGCCACAGCGCGGCCGGGCGCACGCGGCCGGGCAGCAGACTGGCCGCGTTCTCGGACAACGACCGCGGATGCAGCGGGACCGACCCGTCGGGCAGGTAGTAGGTCTGACCGCGGCGTCTGCTCTCACGGTCGAGCGCGCCGCCGGGGGTGACGAAGGCGGCGACGTCGGCGATCGCATAGTGCAGCACGAAACCGTGGACGGTCCGTTCGAGGTGCAGGGCCTGGTCGAGGTCCATCGATCCCGGCGGGTCGATGGTCACCAGGGGCAGATCAGTGCGGTCCACCCGCGCGGCGGACCAGCGGTCGGCCGCGGCCTCGGACTCGGCGACGGCGGGCAGGGGGTAATCGTCGTCGAGCGCGAATTCGGTTCGGACGGCACCGAAGTCGATCGCGGGGGCGACGACGATGCGGGTGTGCGTCACCGTGCCGAGGAACCGCTCAGCGGTTCCATTCCTCGTCGGCCTCGTCCGCAGCCTTGTTGCGCTCGGCCGCGATCTCGAGTGCCCGTTCGGCGGTGGCGCGGTCCGGGTACGGCCCCATGCGGTTCAGCGCACTGGGGTCCTTCCCCTGGCTGACCTTTCCGGTGTGTACGTCGTAGTACCAGCCCTCGTCGCTCATGACTCCCAGTCTGCCCCACGCGGCGCCGAGATTCGGGGTAACCCGCGCGCGGCGGCGCGGCTGGTACCGTCGGCCCCTGGTCCCCGCTCGACGACGCGAAAGGAATCGCATGTCGTACCTGCTCTACGACTTCCTGCTCCCCTACCTGGGGCACGAGGCCGCCTCCTACTGGGCGCACCTGCTGGTCGTCGCCCCGATCTGAGCCGGGTGGGCGGACGAGCCGGCCTGTAAGCCGGATCCTGTACCCCGCCGAGGCGGGGTGGCGACCATCCATCTGGGCACACCGTCGCCGGGTACCTCGAGCGGTTCACCCGCAGGCTCGGGCGAGCAGCCCTCGGACACCTGCGCAGCCGCACCGACCGGATCGGTGCGGCCTTCAACCTTGCTCCGGGCGGGGTTTACCGAGCCACCCCGGTCACCCGGGGTGCTGGTGCGCTCTTACCGCACCGTTTCACCCTTACCCACCCCGAGGGGTGGGCGGTCTGTTTTCTGTGGCACTGTCCCGCGAGTCACCTCGGGTTGCCGTTAGCAACCGCCCTGCTCTGTGGAGTCCGGACTTTCCTCGATCCAGGGCCTGGCACCGCCACGGTGCCGGTTCCCTGTGCCGCGGTCGCCCGGCCAACTCGTCCGCGTCGATCAGCGTACTGCCTCACGTGTCGCAAATGCGAACTACGGTACCGCCATGGCGAGATATGTGGCTCTGCTGCGCGGCATCAACGTCGGCGGCATCACCATCGCGATGGCGGATCTGAAGGACGTGTTCACCGGACTCGGTTTCGGGAACGTCCGCACCGTGCTCGCGTCGGGCAATGTGGTGTTCGACGCCGGCACGGCCGACACCGCCGAATCGAAGGCGCGGATCGAGGCGGCGCTGCGCGCCCGCTTCGGTTACGAGGCGTTCGTGTTCGTCCACGATCAGGCTGCCGTCGCGGCTGTCGTCGACGCCTACCCGTTCCAGGAGCGCGACGGCCGGCACGCATACGCGGTCTTCGTCGCCGAACCCGCGGTTCTGGAGGAGCTCGCGGCGACGACAGCGGACCTCGATCCGGCTGTCGAGCGCGTCGCCCGGGGCGACGGCGTCCTGTACTGGGACGTCGAGCGCGGGCAGACGGTCCGGGGCGCCTTCGGCCGGAACCTCGGCAAGCCCCGCTACAAGGCGGTGACCACGACGCGGAACCTGCGTACGCTCCGAAAGCTCCAGGTGTGAACGGCGGAACGACGCGTGCGGGCGCCGGGCTCGGGCGTCCGCACGCAGGGATCGGTCCGTCGCCTACAGGTGCGAGGTGTCGTTGACCAGGCGCACGGCCGCGCCACCGTCGGGATAGAACTCGGCGATGCTCAGCGACGCGAGGTCCAGGTGCAGGCGGTACAGAAGCGACGGCCCGGCGTCGAGCGCCATCTGCAGCAGCGTCTTGATCGGCGTGACGTGGGAGACCACGAGCAGGTTCGCCCCGCCGTACTCCGCGACCAGATCGTCCCGGACGGCAGTGAGACGGCCGCGGACCTCGTCGAAGCTCTCCCCGCCCGGCGGACGCACCGACGTGTCCCCCAGCCAGCGACGGTGCACCTCGGGGTCACGCTGCGCCGCCTCGCCGAAGGTCAGTCCCTCCCACTTGCCGAAGTCGGTCTCGAGGAGCCCCTCGTGCACGGTCACGGGCAGACCGAGTACCGCCGCGGCGGCATCGGCGGTCTCCCGCGCCCGCCCGAGCGGCGACGAGACCACCGCGGCGATGTTGCCCCGCTCGCCGATACGGCGGGCAGCCGCGTGCGCCTGCGCGCGGCCGAGTTCGGTCAGCGGCGGGTTGCCACGCCCGGAGTAGCGACGCTCCACCGACAACGGGGTCTGTCCGTGCCGCAGCAGCAGCATCCGGGTGGGCGTGCCGACGGCGCCGGTCCAGCCCGGCGCCTTCGCCGACGCGGAAGACGGCGGTTCGGAACCCGCCGCGGCCGAGGCAGCACCGTCCATCGCCTCGTTGGCGAGCCGGTCGGCGTAGGCATTCTCCGCGCGCGGCACCCAGGTGAACTCGATCCGCGAGAATCTCCCGGCCAGTTCGCGGGCGCGCGCGGCGAGCGGAATCATGTCCGGGTGCTTGATCTTCCATCGGCCCGACATCTGCTCGACGACCAGCTTGGAATCCATCCGGACGTCGACCTCGTCGGCCCCGAGTTCGGCGGCGGCGGTCAATCCGGCGATCAGGCCCTGGTATTCGGCCACGTTGTTGGTGGCGCGGCCGATGCTCGCGCTGCGCTCGGCCAGCACCGTCTCGTGGTCGGCATCGAAGACCACCGCACCGTAGCCGGCCGGACCCGGGTTGCCGCGCGAGCCGCCGTCGGCCTCGACAACGACCCGGCTCAAATCCCGGACTCCTTGGTGCGCACCAGGATCGCGTTGCACTCGGGGCAGCGCACGAGCGCCTCGGGCGGCGCGGCGGCGATGCGAGAGATCTCGCCGCGGTCGAGTTCGAGACGGCACGCGCCGCACCGTCGCGCCTGCAGCAGGGCTGCGCCGATGCCGGTCTTCGACCGCTGCGCCTCGTACTGGTCGACGAGCTCGGCGGGAAAGGCCTCCACGAGCGCCGCGCGGTCGCTCAGGCACCGGTGCTCGGCGACCTCGATGTCGGCGAGCGCTTCGTCGCGCAGACGGACGGCGTCCGCGAGTTCCGCATCGACGCTCGACAGCCGCGCGCCGGCGTGGTCGTGATCGGCCTTGGACGCCTCCCGGCGTTCCATGACCTCGAGCAGTTCGTCCTCGAGCAGCGCCTGCCGCCGTTCGAGGCTGGTGAGTTCGTGCTGGAGTTCGGACAGCTGCTTGGCGGCCACGCTGCCGCCGGCGAGGAGCTTGCGGTCGCGCTCCTCCCGTTGGCGGACCGCCTCGACCTCCCCTTCGAGCTTGCGGATGTCGCGGTCGAGGTCGTCGAGGATGATCTCGACCGCGACGGCGGCGTCCCGCCGCGCGGTGCGTTCCGCCTCGAGCCGTTCGACCTCCTGCTGTTCGGGCAGGGTGCGGCGCCGGTGCGCCAGGCGGGTCACCTCGGTGTCCACAGCGGCGAGGGCCAGGAGCTTGGACTGCACGGCGGGTTCGACGTTCACTCGGCGGGTTCCTGCTTTCGGCGGCGAGATCGTGGGGGGTGGTAGCTGCCTACCGTACCGCGCGGGCGGTCACGAGGAACCCGGACCTACCGGGCGGCGGTGGTCCAGGGATCGGTGCGCAGCTCGCTGACACGGGCCGCCCACCCGTCGCGGTCGGCGAAGGCGGCGTCGAGCACACCTTTCGCCTGCGCACACCACGGGTACTCGCTGGCCCAGTGCGCGACGTCGACGAGCGCGGGCCCGCCGGCACGCAGGTGCTCGTCGGCCGGATGGTGCCGCAGATCCGCAGTGACGTACGCATCGACGCCGAGCCGGGTGACGGTGCCGAGGAAGGAGTCGCCGGAGCCGCCGCACACCGCGACGGTGCGGACGATCCGGTCGGGGTCGCCGGCACCGCGCACCCCCCACTCGGTGGCCGGCAGTGCCGCGGCGACGCGTTCGGTGAGCTCGCGCAGCGTCTGCGGCACCGGCAGGTCGCCGACGCGGCCCAGGCCCCGCGAGCCGGGCAGCTCGGCCAGTTCGAACACGTCGAACGCGGGTTCCTCGTAGGGGTGCGCCGCGCGCAGAGCGGCAAGCACCCGGCCGCGCACCGCGCGCGGGGCGACGACCTCGATGCGGTCCTCGGCTACGCGTTCGAGGTCGCCGACGGTGCCGATTGCCGGATCCGCTCCGGCCTCGGGACGGAACTGTCCGATCCCGGAGGTCGTCCAGCAGCACTCGCGGTAGTTGCCGAGCCGGCCCGCACCGGCACCGAACAGGGCGGCGCGCACCTGTTCGGCCGAGTCGGCGGGCACGAGGACCACCCACTTGTCGACGGCCGGTTCGGGCTTGGGCTCTATCGGCCTGAGTCCGGTCAGGCCGAGCGCCTGCGCCAGCGCGTCGGACACGCCCGGATCGGCGCGGTCGGCGTTGGTGTGGGCGGTGAACAGCGCGCAGCCACCCCGGATGAGCCGGTGGATCAGGGCGCCTTTCGGGGTGTGCGCGCCGACGGTGTCGACACCGCGCAGCAGCAGCGGGTGATGCACGAGGAGCAGTTGTGCGCCCCAGTCGAGGGCCTCGTCGACCACGGCGGCGGTGGCGTCGACCGCGAGCAGCACCCGGTTCACGGGTTCGTCGGGATCGCCGGCGACCAGTCCGACAGAGTCCCACGACTCTGCCAGCGACGGCGGGTAGGCCGTCTCCAGCACGTCGATCACCTCGCGCAGCGTCACCGCCGTCACCGCTCCTCCTCCGTCGTCCCGGCAACTGTCCCCGACCCTACGCGGCGGGCTTCGCCGGCAGCCGGGAGAATGAGGGCGTGACGACTCTCGCCGATCTGCCTCCGCTGCTGTTGCCGGCACCCGTGGTGCTGTTCGACCTCGACGGCACCCTCACGGACTCGGCGGCGGGCGTGATCGACGGGTTCCGGCATGCACTCGCCACGGTGGGCGTTCCGGAACCGGCGCACGACGAGCCGCAACGCATCCTCGGTCCACCGATGATCGACACCCTGCGCGGACTCGGCCTCGACGAGCAGCGGGTGCAACGGGCCCTCACCGCGTACATCGAGCGCTACGACGAGCGTGGCTGGGCGGAGAACTCCGTCTTCGACGGGGTGGCGACGATGCTCGAGCGAGTGCGCGACGCCGGCAGCCGGCTCGCCGTCGCGACGTCGAAGAACCAGAACTTCGCGGTCCGCATCCTCGAGCATTTCGAGCTGGCCGGCCACTTCGACTTCATCGGCGGCGCGAGCGACGACGGGACCCGGCGGGCGAAGGCGGACGTGATCGCGCACAGTCTCGTCTCGCTCGGGGTGGACCCGGTCGCCGCCGCGGACGGCGGCACCGGAGGTGTGGTCATGGTCGGTGACCGCGAGCACGACGTGACGGGCGCGGCGCGATGGGGCATCCCGACGGTGTTCGTCGAGTGGGGGTACGGCGCGGCCGACGAGGCGGCCGACGCGCACCGGTCCGCGTCCAGCGTCGGCGAACTGACGAGGGTGCTGACCGGTGGCCGCTGAGCGCCTGCACGTGACGTTCGTGTGCACCGGCAACATCTGCCGCTCGCCGATGGCGGAGAAGATCTTCGCCGAGCATCTCCGCCGGGCCGGTCTCGCCGAGCGGGTGCGGGTCACCAGCGCCGGCACCGGCGACTGGCATGCCGGCGAGGACGCGGATCCCCGCACCACGGATCTGTTGCGGCGGCACGGCTACCCGATCGGGCACTGTGCCCGGCGCGTGACGGACGAGCAGCTCGCCGCCGATCTGGTGGTCGCCCTGGACGCCGGTCACGACCGGATGCTCGCGCAGCTCGGGGTGCCCGCCGAGCGCCGGGCGCTGCTGCGCAGCTTCGACCCGGACGCGGAAGGCGAGTCGGTTCCGGATCCGTACTACGGTGACCGGCACGAGTTCGAACTGGTCCGGCGGCAGATCGAGGCGGCGATCCCGGGTCTGCTCGACTGGGTGCGACGGCACTGAGGCCCGCGTCACCGGCTACCGTGGTTACGTGCGACGACTGACGTTCCTGCTCCGCCCGAGCTGGCTGGTGCTGGCCCTGGTGGTGGGCGGCTTCGCCTACGCGTGCTTCACCGTGCTCGCGCCGTGGCAGCTCGGCAAGAACACCACCACCGAGGAGCGCAACGACCGGATCACCGCCTCGCTGGCCACGGACCCCGTGCCGGTCGAGGAGCTGCTCTCCGGCCCCGCGCCGGCTCCGGAGGACGAGTGGCGGCGCGTCGTCGCGACCGGCTCCTACCTCCCGGACTCGGATCTGCTGGTGCGGTTGCGCAGCGTCGAGTCCTCCCCCGCCTACGAGGTGCTCACACCGTTTCGGCTCGCCGACGGCCGCACCGTCCTGGTGAACCGCGGATACGTGCGTCCGGAACGGGGTACGGAGATCCCCGCGTTCGCCCCGCCGCCCACCGGCACGGTGACCGTCGATGCGCGCCTGCGGATGTCCGAGGGAACCGCCGAGGGCAGGACCCCGTTCCGCGACGCCGGCCGCACCCAGGTCTACTCGATCGATCCCGCGCAGATCGCGGCGTTCACCGGGCTGGAGCTGACGGGCGGATACCTGCAGCTGTCCGAGAACCAGGCCGGGGGGCTGGGCACGATCCCGCTGCCGCAGCTCGACGCCGGCCCCTACCTGTCGTACGGGCTGCAGTGGGTGGCGTTCGGGATCATGGCGCCGCTGGGCCTGGGGTACTTCGTGTGGGCGGAGCTGCGCGAGCGCCGCAAGCGGAAGGAACCGGCGCCCGCGGCCGCACCCGAGGCCGAGCCGGCGCCCGCTCCGGTGGAGCGCAGCACCGAAGACAAGCTCGCCGACCGTTACGGCCGGTCCCGTTGAGCCACCCAGGCGAGGAGCCCGCGATGCACGCGACGATCGACGACTACCTGGCCGACAAGGACGACGCCGCCGTCGACATGTTCTGCCGGCTCCGCACACTCGTGCTGGGCCTCGGCGGCGACGTCGAGGAGCAGGTCCGTCCCGCCGAGGTGCGGTGGGGACGCGGCCGGGTGTTCGCGGCGGCGTTCGTCTATTCGTCGCGGCTGGAGATCGCCGTCGACCTGCCGCGGCGGGTCCACCACCCCCAGCTGCGGGAGGCCTTCCCGACCACCGCGAAGGTGACCACGCACCGCTTGAGCATCGCCACCCCGGACCAGCTCGACGACGGCGTCGTCGCGCTGCTGGCGGAAGCGTACGAGACGGCCGGAGAGCGCACCCGGTCGTAGGTTCTGCCCGTCCCCGGCCGGAACAGCGCCGGGTTCAGGATCGGCCTGACCGGCGCCTCCGACGATCATGACGTCTCCCGACGGATTCCAGGTGACGATGCGCCCGGTAGGTCCGCCCGCGACTTCGGAATCCGCACACTCCGTGACGTGGGCGGATTCCGGGCCGGCGCGTGGATGCCGACCCGTGTCGAGAAACCTCGGACGCCGTCGACGCCCCGGCGGTCGAGTTCCTGATCATGCCGGTCGAGTCTGTACCGGATCGGGTGCCTGAACCCGGACGTCAGGCGTACAACTGCTCGATTCGGTCGGCGAAGTTGTCGACCACCAGTTTGCGGCGCAGCTTCATGCTCGGTGTCAGGTCTCCCGCCTCGATGGACAGCTCCCGATCGAGGACGGCGAACCTCTTGATCTGCTCCCAGCGGTTGAGCCGGTCGTTGAGCCGGTCGATGCAGTCGGCGATCAGCGCGTGTGTCCGCTCGTCCCGGGCGATGTCACCGAACTCCCGGCCGGCCATGCCGTTCTTGGCCGCCCAATCGGTGATCGCCTCGGCATCGAGACCGACGAGGGCGACACAATACGGACGGCTCTCGCCGTACACGACGATCTCGCCGGCGTACGGGCAGATGCCCTTGAAGGTGGCCGAGATCGCGGACGGTGCGACGTACTTACCCTGGCTGGTCTTGAACAGGTCCTTCTTACGGTCGGTGATCCGCAGGAATCCGTCGGCGTCGAGTTCCCCGATGTCGCCGGTGTGGAACCAGCCGTCCGGTTCGAGCGCCTCCGCGGTGGCCTCGGGCCGCTCGTGATAGCCGTCCATCACACCGGGGCCGCGCAGGAGCACCTCGCCGTCCTCGGCGATCTGCACCTCCGTGCCGGGAAAAGGCCAGCCCACGGTGCCGAGCCGGTACGCGTAGGGACGGTTGATGAACGACGCGGCGGACGTCTCGGTCAGGCCGTACCCCTCGAGGATGATGATGCCGGCAGCATCGAACCATTGCGCGACGGCGCGGTCGAGCGGCGCTGCCGCCGAGACGAAGAACCGCAGGCGACCGCCGAAACGCTCCTTCACGGTGGAGAACACCAGCCGGTCGGCGATCCGGTACCGGAGCCGGTCGAGGACGGACGGGGTGCGGCCCTCCTGCCTGGCCTGCGAGACACGCAGCCCGACGCCGACGGCCCAGTCGAAGATCCTCTTCTTCGCCCCGCCCTCCTCGGCGACCATCGCCTCGATACGCGCATGCGCCTTCTCGAAGATGCGCGGGGCGGCGCCCATGAAGGTGGGGCGCACGACAGCGAGGTTCTCGACGATCTTCTCCACGCGGCCGTCGATCACCGTGGTGAAGCCGATCTGCAGCGGCAACGCCAGCATCACCTTGCCGAAGGCGTGCGACAGCGGCAACCAGAGGAAGTTCAGGTCGTCGGGGCCGAGGATGTTCACCGCGTCCACGGCCGCGGCGGTGTACGTCCACCCCGAGTGCGGCAGCAGCACACCCTTCGGCTTCCCGGTGGTGCCGGAGGTGTACATGATGCTGGCCAACTGTTCGGGACGGATCGCGTCCACCCGGTCGGCGACGACGGAGGGCGAGTCGGCGAGCAGCGCACGGCCCCGAGTCTCCAGGTCCGCGAGGGTGACGACCCAGTCCCCGTCGCCCTCGCCGTCGACGACCACGACAGTCCGCACGTCGGGCAGGTCGGCGCGGTGGGCGACGAGCTTGTCGACCTGGGTCCAGTCCTCCGCGACCACGACGGCGCTGCCCGAGTTGGCGACGATGAACGCGACGTCGGGTGCGTTGGTGGTGGGATAGATGGTGGTGGTCGCGGCGCCGGCGCACATGATCGCGAAGTCCGCGAGCACCCATTCGTACCGGGTCGAGGAGGCGATCGCGACCGGATCCTCGGGTTCGACTCCCAGGGTGATCAAGCCGGCGGCGAGTGCGGTGACCCGGTCGCCGACCTGCTGCCAGGTCGTGCTTCCCCAGCCGTCCCCCTGCGGATACCGGAAAGCCTCGGCCTCCGGCGTCGCGGCCACCCGGTCGACGAACAGCCGGGCCACCGACGGGGCCCGATCGTCGATCTTCGCGAAGTCGACCGTCTCGTCCACCGCCCGCAGCGCAGCCATGCGCCGAGTGTAGATCCGCAGCGATCGCCGACGTGGGCAGTTACCCAAAGGTCGGAGGCGTCAACAGGTGCTGGGCGCCGGTTCGCCGCGGAACCGCGCGTCGACCCAGTCCAGAGCGGGGAACAGGCCCAGGGCGGCGGCGGAGAGATGGTCCGGCGTCGGGGTCAGGAGAGTCTGCACCGGCACCCCGGCCGCGCAGTAGCGGCGCATCGTGGCGACCACGGAGTCGACCGGGATGAGCGCATCGGTCGGGCTGTGCCATTCGAAGATCGGGGCCTTCGGCACGCCGGCATACAGCTCGAGGCTGTTCTCCTCCATCACCGTCCGCGCAGCGGGATCGTCGAGGAAGCGGCGGTTGTCGGTCATCTCGGCCGCGCTGCGACCGACTCCCCAGAACATGATCTCGTTGGTGCAGCCGTTGGCGATCAGCTGCTCGAGCC
Organism: Rhodococcus indonesiensis; assembly: GCF_047782815.1. NCBI lineage: Bacteria > Bacillati > Actinomycetota > Actinomycetes > Mycobacteriales > Nocardiaceae > Rhodococcus > Rhodococcus indonesiensis. The sequence continues at coordinate 3,265,470 of NZ_CP180630.1, forward strand.
AGTGTCCCTGGGCGTTGAGCTGCGGGGTGACGTGAATGCGGTCGGGATACTCGCGTTCGAGCCCGAGGGCGGCAGCCATCGCGAGGCCGAACGCCGGATGCGGGGCGGTGCCCAGACTCTCGGCCATCTTCACCAGGTTCATCGGGACACCGCCCTCGGCGGCTCCCACGATGTTCAGCTCCGGGGCGTATTCCGGGGCCAGCGCCGCGGCCCACGAGGTGGCCATCCCACCCCCCGAATAGCCGCCCAGCGCGACCTTGCTGTCCGCCACCTGCAGTTCCGGCACGCGCTGCACGGCGCGGATTCCGTCCAGCGTGACCCGGCCGCCGAGCTTGGCGGCGCCGTAGGCCATCCGCGGGCCCAGATGGTCGGGCAGCGCCACCGCCCACCCGCGCGCCAGCGCAAGATTGAGTCCGGCGGCCTCCCGGATCTGATGCAACGGATGGCTCGTGTAGAGCTGGGAGACGATCTTGCACTTGTGCCCGAGCGCGTTGATGATGTGCTGATACGACAGCAGCGGCCCGTTCTGCACGTGATGCGCCGGCCGCACGAAGGTCGTGTTCGCCGCGACGGGTCGATCCTGCGAATCCGTGGTGCGGAACAGCACTTCCCACACGGTGCTGCCCGGGAAGTAGTACGAGGGCGGCAACTGCCGGACCCGTAGCACGTCGCCCGGTGCGCGAGCCGCGAGATCGGCCGGCGCGGCGACTGCGACCCGTACGAGCTAGGAAGTCGCCTCCTGGTCCGGCAGCTTCAGTTCGATCCCGTTCTCTTCCGCCCACTTCATCGCGTTCGGCATCATCACCGCAGCCTGCTGCTTCGCCTCCTCGGCGGGAGTGAAGGCCACGTACTCGGTTCCGGCGAACACGAAGGGCGTGTGCCCCGGCTCGAGGACGAAGGCGTCCCCGGCCTCGAAGATCTCCTCGACGCCGTCGGCTCGCCGGACACCGAACTTCCCTTTGAGCACATAGCCCATGTGGCTCGCCGGGCACTGGTCGTTCGGCCCGCCCTTGAAGAACGGCGCATAGTCCATGTCCGCGGAGGCGCTTTCGATGCTGACCAGCCAGCCCCCGACTTCCTGGCTGTACTCGTCCGTGTAACCCGGGACGACCATGCGGGACGCGGTGGCTTTCGATACCTTCGGCATCGTCTTCTCCTTCCCCTGGTGGCTCGCGCCGAGTCCGTGTGCCTCGGCCGTCCGCCACTGCCATGCTGCGTCTCCCGGCACTGCGCACCATAGAGGCCAAGGTCCTCCGACGACCCGCTGGTCCCGCCGCCGGTCCTGGAGGTCACGCCGACGTCGGGTCGGTGTCCGGCGGGTGGTCGAGGTTGCGACGGGCCGCGGTGACGGCCGCGTCGACCGTCGAGTGTGCGTCTGTGACGACACTGGCGATGCCGGTCGCGTCGAGCAGGTCGCGCACCTGGCCGATCTCGCCGGCGAAGAGCAGCCGGATGCGGTGGTGCTCGAGGTCGGCGTACAACCGGTCCAGCATCTCGACGGCGGTGATGTCGATTCCCGGCACGGAGGCGGTGTCGAGGACGACGGCCCGCGTGTCTTCGTGGACGTGGCCGCGTACGGCGGCTGCCACGTTGTCGGCGTTGGCGTAGATCAGCCCGGCCTCGGGCCGCAGCACCACGATCCCGGGCTCGGTGACCGCGTCGGGATGGCGCTGCAGGTCGACCCAGCGGCCGCTGTCCGGTGTGCGGCCCAGCTCGGCGACGTGGGGCCGCGAGGCGCGGAACAGCAGTAGCAGGACCGACACCGCGACACCGAGGAAGAGCCCGGGCAGGATGTCGAGGACCAGCACACCCACCATGGCGCTCGCCGCGGCGAGGAAGTCCGCATACGCCGTGACGCCGTAGATCCGCCGCAGGCTCGGGGTGGCCAGACGCGCGTACTTGCGCAGCCCCCGGACGTCGACGAGTCTCATGACGGCCGCGATCACCACGGCGGCGAGGGTCGCCTCCGGCAGGTTCGCGAACAGACCGGTCAGGAACAGCAGCGTCATCACCGTCAGCGCCGCCACGACGATGCCGGAGATCTGCGACACCGCCCCGGCCGAGGCGTTGACGGCGGTCTTCGACAGGGACCCGTTGACGATCATTCCGGAGGACAGTCCCGCGCCGATGTTCGCTGCGCCCACCCCGAGCAGCTCCTGGTTCGGATCGATCTCGTAGTGTTCCTGGGCGGCGTAGTTCTTGGCTGCGCCGATGCCCTCGGCGAACGCCACCAGCAGGATCCCTGCCGCCGACGCGAGCAGCGCGGCGTAGTCGGATCCAGAGACGCTGGGGAGCCCGAGCGGAGGTAGCCCGCCTTCGATCCGCCCGACGATCTCCACTCCCTCGGCGTCGAGATCGAAAACCGAGACGGCGACGATGCCCAGGACGACCGCGACCAGCGGGGCGGGCAGCCGGGGCGACACCCGGTGCAGGACCAGGACGACCGCGAGGGAACCGGCGCCGACGGCCAACGTCCAGCCGTTCGTCCCGCCCAGCGACGTGACCAGGTGCCAGGTCTTTTCGAAGAAGTCCCCTCCCCCCTCGGGACTCCGAAGAGCTTCGGGAGCTGCCCGACGATGATCGTCAGCGCCAAGCCGACGATGAACCCCTTCAGCACCGGTTCGGAGATGAAGGAAGCCAGAAACCCCAGACGCGCCAGCCCCGCGAGGATCCCGAGCGCCCCGACCAACAGCGCCAGACCGGCCGTCAGCGTTGCCGCATCGGCTTCACTGGAGATGCCGGCAACAGCAGCACCCGAAAGCGCCGCGGTGGCCGCCATCGGACCCACCACCAGCTGCCGGGAGCTGCCGAACAGCGCATAGAGGAGCAGAGCCGCGGGCGCGGCGTACAGGCCGATCACCGGGGACACCCCGGCGATCGTGGCGTACGCGAGAGCCTCGGGCACCAGAACCGCCCAGACCGTCAGGCCGGCCAGCAGGTCCCGTCCGATCCGATCGGCCCGACAGCCCTCGAACGACGTGAGCAGCGGCACCTTCACAACACGAGCACAGCAAACCCCGCCCAGCCACGACAGAGTCCGAAGACCCCGGGCGCGACCCCACGAGTCCGGCTGCGTCAGCGGACGTCGACGCTTGCCGGGCAGAAACCCCATCGAGGCCTGCCCCTGAACAGGTCTCTCACCGCCACATTTCCGGTGGGCGCGGAGGGTTTCGAACCCCAGACGTGACCGAGGTCAGCCGGTCGCTGAGCCCCTGAACAGGGATTTTCGCGCATACCCCATCACACCATGCTCACTGACGCACGCGTGTGGGCAAAATGTGGGCACGCCCTTGCCTCAATCCAGCGCGGGCAGACTGCCTCGTTAGATTGTCGACGGTGTGACGCTCAAGATGGCGAGGTGCGCCGATATCGGTCTTGCCGAACTGCCGCACGCCACCGACGGGCTGGGGCGCGTACTCGACCTATTGTCCGAAGACTGCTTCCGTCGCGGCGGGCCCTCCCTTGCTGCGCTCGTCGTGTCTCAGTCGACCGGCGAGGTGGGGTCAGCCTTCCGGGGCAATCCGAGTTCCGAACGTACGAACGTGTACAAGCACTGGCGAGATGCGTCCATACCTGAGCAGGTGGTTCGTCGCCTTCAGCGTGCCCAGTACTGCAGCATCGGCTCCTCGGCCAGTCGCGTATCTGCTCGAGTGATGATGAGCGCGTCCCGGTCGATCCAGTACTGCACGCCTTCGTTCGTCACGACGTACCCGAGTTCCGTGCGGACCGGATCGTCGATCTCGATGGGCGCGCCGTCGCTGAGCCGTACACCCTTGTAGTACAGCCGCCCGACCCCGGTCTCGCAAATGACCACCAGCGACTGCGGGGTACGGCCGATGAGCACCGCCGAGTTGGTGTAGTTGCAGCGTCCCCCCGGAACACCGATGAAACCCTGCGCGTCGGTACCGGGAACAGTCGGTAGTGGTGCCGCCGTGCGGGGTGCGCTGACCGTCGAGGGGGGAACGGGGGTGGTCATGCGCGATGTGGACGCTGGATCGCTCGGCATGAGCTCGATGATGTTCACGGTGAACTTCGGCACGGTGGTACGGCCCCCGATCTGGGTGTCGTAGGAGTACGACCCGTCCACCTCGACGTACATCCTGACGATGTCGTCCTCGACCACGTCGGCCACCAGGGCGGGGTCGTCGGCCTCGATGGCGGTGTTCTCGTCGTAGTCGTACGGGCTGTCCTGCAGGACAGCGGCGGTGTCGGCTCGGAAGCGGTCGGTACCGGTGGCTGAGTCGAACTGGGTCACCCGGCCGTAGACGAGGATCTTCCGTCCCGAAAAAGCATCCGGGCCCTTCACCAGCAGAGCAAAGTCCCGCTCCGAGATTTCCTGATAGGTGGCCGGATCAAGCTTGGCGGGGTCCTCCGGCTGTGTGGTCGACGCGCCGCTACCCACGTTCGAGGATCGGCTGGGACTCGGGGTGGAGTCACCTCGACTGCACGACTGGACGCTGAGGATGGAAATCACAAGGATTGCCAGCACAGCCCAAGGCCATTTCGGCTTCTTCCGCTTCCTCGGCTGCGGGGGCGGAGCCTGGACGGCTCCATAGACTGGCACAGTTCCAGACTGACCTGGATAGCCGTAAGGCTGTTGCAGGTATCCATTGCCTTGCGGTGCCGACCCGTACGGCTGTTGCGCCCCTGCAGGTGGCTGGTCGCGATGGGAGTATGGGGGCGGCTGGGCCATGCCTTCGTCCATTCGGTGGAGGCCTGCCCTCGTGTTGCAGCAGACCAAGTGGTTCGCTAGGACTATCACCCAATGACTCCGACCGTTACAGAGCCATCCCGAGTGGTCCCCCGGGAGCCGTCGCGCCGACGCTGTAAACGTCCAGGCTGCAAGCGGATGGGCCACAGGGAGGAGGGTTGCGAAGGGCGGTACTCGAGCGTCCCGCGGTCAGAGTGAGGCGTCCCGGTTCGACAAGGCCGCCGCCGACGTCCCCCGCGTCACGCCTCACGACCTCCGGCATACAGCGGCAAGTCGAGCCATGCCGGCGAGCGTGAACGTCAACGGCGGTTCAGCGGATGCTCGGACACGCGAGCGCGGCGACGACGCTCGACGTCTACGCCGATCTCTTCGACGACTTGGAGGCGGTAGCTACCGTTCTGCCGGAAGCCCGAGCGGTAACGAGTGTGGGCAAGATGTGGGCAGCGAGGGCATCATCCGGCGGGCCACAAAGCCCTGAACAGGCCTCTCACCGCCACATTCCTGGTGGGCGCGGAGGGTTTCGAACCCCCGACCGCTGGTGTGTAAAACCAGAGCTCTACCACTGAGCTACACGCCCGCAGATCCGGCGGCTCACGCCGCCGGATCTCGTCTCAGGACTTTAGCGCGGCCAGCGCTCGCACCCAAGCGCCCTGGTCACGGGGTTCGCCGGGCTGATTCTCCTCGGCGAACCGGACGATGCCGTCCTTGTCGACGACGAAGGTGCCGCGGTTGGCGAAACCGAGCTTCTCGTTGAACACGTCGTAGGCCTGGGCGACGGCACCGTGCGGCCAGAAATCGGACAGCAGCGGGAACGTGTAACCCTGCTCGGCGGCCCAGATCTTGTGCGTGGGCGAGGCCCCCACCGACACGGCGACGATCGCGGTGTCGTCGTTCTCGTAGGTCGGCAGGTCGTCCCGCACGGCGCACAGCTCGCCCTGGCAGACACCGGTGAACGCCAGCGGGTAGAACACGAGCAGCACGTTCTTCTTCCCACGGAAGCTCGACAGCGTCACTTCCTGGTTGTTCTGGTCCTTCAGTGTGAAATCGGGCGCCTGGGCACCCACCTCGATCGCCATTGCGTCGGTCGTCCTTACTTCGGTGGCGGAACTGAGCGGTGTGCTCAGCGCTTGGTGCGGGCGGCCTTCGGCTGCACCAGCCGGCTGCCCACCCAGTCGCCGAGATTGGCGGTCGAGGTCTGGGTCAGGCCGGCGGTCGTCGCCGATTCGGCGATCTCGCTGGGCTCGACATGGTCCGGACGCCCGGTCTTCGGCGTCAGCACCCAGACGACGCCCTCGTCGGCGAGCGGGCCGATCGCATCCATCAGGGCGTCGACGAGGTCTCCGTCGCTGTCGCGCCACCAGAGCAGCACCACGTCGACGACCTCGTCGGATTCCTCGTCGAGCAGGTCCGATCCGATCGTGTCCTCGACGGCGGCCCGCAGGTCGTCGTCCGTGTCCTCGTCCCAACCGAGTTCCTGAACCACCTGGTCGTGGGAGATACCGAGCTTCTGAACGTAGTTCTGGGCGTCCGCCGCGGCGACCACGGTGGTGTCCTCCTTCGGTTGTGGCCGCGGGCTTGCCGCGTACCGGATGTCATGAGCGATTTTTCAAAGCGAACATCCTCGGGGAGCTCAACGCAAGCCGAACCGCACGGAAATTCTCGAGAATCTTCCGGGGACGTTACCGCGAGAAGCGTCACACTGCCGACCCGCCGCGCGGACCCGAACCGTCCGGATACCCGCCCTGCGCGCGTTGTACACCCGGGGGGATGCCTCCTACCGCGGGATGGGGGAAGATGAGCAGTGCATCTCGTTCAGATGTCGATGAGTCGGCTCCCACAAGAGCCGGCCCTACGGAGCGGGCGCCACACCTGCGCGCCCCACCACGATGAGGAGCAGACGTTGACAGACCTGATCCACGAGCCCGATTCCTCGACGAGCGCCGCCACACCGGGCGCCTCGGAAGCGGGATCCTCGCCGAACACCACCGGGGCCACCGACGGCCGCGTGCGGGTCATCCGCGAGGGCGTGGCCTCCTACCTGCCGGACATAGACCCGGCCGAGACCACGGAGTGGCTCGAGTCCTTCGACGGGCTGCTCGAGTCCGCCGGTCCTGCGCGTGCCCGGTATCTGATGCTGCGCCTGCTCGAGCGCGCCGGCGAACGCCGTGTGTCCATCCCGGCCCTCACCTCGACCGACTATGTGAACACCATCCCGACCGAGAACGAGCCGTGGTTCCCCGGCGACGAGGAGGTCGAGCGCCGCTACCGCGCCTTCATCCGGTGGAACGCAGCGATCATGGTGCACCGCGCACAGCGTCCCGGCATCGGCGTCGGCGGCCACATCTCCACCTATGCGTCCTCCGCGGCACTGTACGAGGTGGGCTTCAACCACTTCTTCCGCGGTAAGGACCACCCCGGCGGCGGTGACCAGATCTTCATCCAGGGGCACGCCTCCCCCGGCATCTACGCTCGCGCCTACCTCGAGGGCCGCATCCCGGCCGAGCAACTCGACGGGTTCCGCCAGGAGGCCAGCCACGCCGACCAGGGCGGCGGCCTGCCGTCCTACCCGCACCCGCGGCTGCTGCCCGATTTCTGGGAGTTCCCGACGGTGTCGATGGGCCTCGGGCCGATGAACGCGATCTACCAGGCGCGGTTCAACCACTACCTGCACGATCGCGGCTTGAAGGACACCTCCGACCAGCACGTGTGGGCGTTCCTCGGCGACGGTGAGATGGACGAACCGGAGTCGCGGGGTCTCGCGCACGTCGCGGCGACCGAGGGTCTGGACAACCTCACGTTCGTGGTCAACTGCAATCTGCAGCGCCTGGACGGCCCGGTCCGCGGCAACGGCAAGATCATCCAGGAGCTGGAGTCGTTCTTCCGGGGAGCCGGCTGGAACGTCATCAAGGTGGTCTGGGGCCGGGAGTGGGACACCCTGCTGCACGCCGACAAGGACGGCGCGCTCGTCAATCTGATGAACGTGACCCCGGACGGCGACTACCAGACCTACAAGGCCAACGACGGCGCGTTCGTCCGTGAGCACTTCTTCGGCCGTGATCCGCGCACGAAGGAGCTGGTCAAGAACCTCAGCGATCAGGAGATCTGGAATCTCAAGCGCGGCGGCCACGACTACCGCAAGATCTACGCGGCGTACGCCGCGGCCATGGCGCACAAGGGTCAGCCGACGGTGATCCTGGCGCACACGATCAAGGGATACACCCTCGGTAAGCACTTCGAGGGCCGCAACGCCACGCACCAGATGAAGAAGCTCACGCTCGACGACCTCAAGTACTTCCGCGATCTGCAGCGCATCCCGATCTCGGACGCCGAACTCGAGGCGAACCCGAAGATGCCGCCGTACTACCACCCGGGCAACGACTCGCCGGAGATCCAGTACATGCTCGAGCGGCGCCGCGCGCTCGGCGGGTTCCTGCCCGAACGTCGCACCGCCGATGCTCCGCTGCCGCTGCCCGGGGACAAGACCTACGAGGTGGTCCGCAAGGGGTCCGGCAAGCAGCAGGTGGCCACCACCATGGCGTTGGTGCGCATCATGAAGGAGCTGCTGCGCGACAAGGAGATCGGCCCGCGCATCGTGCCGATCATCCCGGACGAGGCCCGCACGTTCGGTATGGACTCGTGGTTCCCGTCGCTGAAGATCTACAACCGCAACGGCCAGCTGTACACGTCGGTCGACGCCGAGTTGATGCTCGCCTACAAGGAGAGCGTCGCCGGGCAGATCCTGCACGAGGGCATCAACGAGGCCGGGTCCACCGCCTCCTTCACCGCTGTCGGCACCTCGTACGCCACGCACGGGCTGCCGATGATCCCGCTGTACATCTTCTACTCGATGTTCGGCTTCCAGCGCACCGGCGACGGCCTGTGGGCGGCGGCGGACCAGATGGCCCGCGGATTCGTGCTCGGCGCGACGGCCGGCCGCACCACCCTCACCGGCGAGGGTCTGCAGCACGCCGACGGGCATTCGTTGCTGCTGGCGTCGACGAACCCGGCGGTGGTGTCCTACGATCCTGCGTTCTCCTACGAGCTCGCGCACATCGTCAAGGACGGTCTGCGCCGTATGTACGGCGGCACGGAGGGCGTCGACGGGTTCGGTGGCGAGAACGTCTTCTACTACATCACCCTCTACAACGAGCCGTACGTGCAGCCGGCCGAGCCGGAGAACCTCGACGTCGAGGGCCTGCTCAAGGGCATCTACCTGTACCGCCGCGGTGAGGGCGCCGGGCCGAAGGCGCAGATCCTCGCCTCCGGGGTGCTCATGCCCGAGGCGTTGCGGGCTCAGGAGATGCTCGCCGACGAATGGGGCGTGGCCGCAGACGTGTGGTCGGTGACCTCGTGGGGCGAGCTGCGCCGCGACGGCGTCGAATGCGAGCGGCAGGCGCTGCTCGACCCGGGCGCCGACGCTCCGACGCCGTACGTGGCCAAGGTCCTGGCCGACGCCGCCGGGCCGTTCGTGGCCGTCTCCGACTGGATGCGTGCCGTACCGGACCAGATCCGGCAGTGGGTACCGGGCGACTACACCACCCTCGGCGCCGACGGGTTCGGGTTCTCCGACACCCGCCCCGCCACGCGCCGGTTCTTCAACATCGACGCGGAGTCCACGGTGGTCGCGGTGCTCGCCGCCCTCGGCCGGGACGGCGCTGTCGATCGCGCGCAAGCGGTCGAGGCCGCCCAGCGATACCGGATCGACGACGTGGCGGCCGCACCGGAGCAGACCTCGGATCCCGGCGTGGCCTGATCCGAACCGCTCTGCCGCGGGCGACGGGCCGCGGGCGTAGTTTCGTCCCATGGTCGCAGAACCCGCAGAGCCGCGTCCGAAGCGCGCACCGGGCGTCCCTACGGGGCGTCCGGTGCCGCCGGCGCGGCCGGAGCGAGATCCCCTGCCCGATGCGCTCCTGCGTCGGGTCAAGCAGTTCTCCGGACGGCTGTCCACCGAGGCCGTGCACTCCATGCAGGAGCAGTTGCCGTTCTTCGCCGATCTCGACGCGTCGCAGCGGTCCAACGTGCAGCTGATCATCCAGACGGCGGTCGTCGACTTCCTGGAATGGGTGCGCAATCCCGACAGCGATCTGCGGTTCAGCCTGGACGCGTTCCAGGTGATCCCGCAGGATCTGGCGCGGCGGCTGACGTTGCGCCAGACCGTGGACATGGTCCGCGCAGCCATGGAGTTCTTCGAGCAGTGGCTGCCGGCCCTGGCACGCAACGAGCAGCAACTCGTCGCGCTCACCGAGGCGACGCTGCGCTACGGCCGGGAGCTCGGATTCGCCGCGGCCTCGGTGTACGCGAGCGCAGCGGAGTCCCGCGGTGCCTGGGACACCCGGCTCGAGGCCCTGGTCGTCGACGCGGTGGTCCGTGGCGACACCGGTTCGGACATGCTTTCGCGCGCCGCGACGCTGAACTGGGATGCGACGGCGCCGGCCACCGTGATCATCGGTACACCCCCGCCGAACGAGGGGGTGTCGGTCGTGACGACCGTGCACTCGATCGCGCAGCAGCACGGCCGGGCGGCGCTGGCGGTGGTGCAGGGTGAGCGGCTCGTGATGGTGGTCAGCGGCGAGCTGCACGGGAGCATCGAGGCGATGACGTTCCGGTCCGAGCTGATGCGCAGCTTCTCCGACGATCCGGTGGTGATCGGTCCCACCACGCCCACCCTCGCGTCGGCGCATGCGTCCGCGGTCGAGGCGATGGCCGGGATGGAAGCGGTGGCCGGATGGCGGGGTGCGCCGCGGCCGGTGCATGCGGCGGAGCTGCTGCCGGAGCGTGCCCTGCTCGGCGACGCGGGAGCGATCGCCGCCCTCGAGGACGAAGTGGTGGCTCCGCTCACCGAGGCGGGTGTGGCGCTGGCCGACACCCTCGACGCATACCTCGACTGTGGGGGTGCTGTCGAGACCTGCGCCCGACAGCTGTTTGTTCATCCAAATACCGTGCGGTACCGACTCAAGCGCATCACAGAAGTCACCGGCCGGGATCCGACGAATCCCCGTGATGCGTACGTGTTGCGGATAGCGGCCACCGTGGGAAGGTTGGCTCGAAGTCATAACGAATTGCGGACTCCAGTCCCACCTGTCTCCCGTTTCACATTGCGCGAACCGGGCGCGTAACAGGAGGCGGCACTTCGTCGATGGTGAACGCCGACGTGCAGTTTTGTTGGAACCCTACAAAACTGCACCCGAGAGTTCATCCCTACCGACATCTCGCAGGGGTGTCCCCAGGGTGTTCCCTGATCATCGTGATTTCGCTGCTCGCCCCCGGTCAGGGGTCCCAGAAACCCGGCATGCTCGCCTCCTGGTTGGAGCAGACCGGCGCCCGCGATCGCGTCCAGTTGTGGTCGAAGGTCTCAGGCCTCGACCTCGAACGCCTCGGCACCACGGCGACGGCCGAGGAGATCACCGATACCGCGGTGACCCAGCCGCTGGTCGTCGCGACGGCACTGCTCGCCTACGAGGAGCTCGAGTCCCGCGGCCTCGTCCCGGACGACACGATCGTCGCCGGGCACTCGGTCGGTGAGCTCGCCGCCGCAGCCATCGCCGGCGTCATCAGCGCGGACGAGGCGGTCATGCTCGCTGCCGTCCGCGGCGCCGAGATGGCCCGGGCGTGCGCGCTCGAGCCGACCGGCATGTCGGCCGTGCTCGGCGGCCGGGAGGACGAGGTGCTCGCGCGGCTGGCCGAGCTGGACCTGACGCCGGCGAACGTGAACGCCGCCGGCCAGATCGTCGCCGCCGGCCGCCTCACGGCGCTCGAGGAGCTCGCGGCGAATGCTCCGGAGAAGGCCCGGATCCGGCCCCTTCCGGTCGCCGGGGCCTTCCACACCGCGTTCATGGCCCCGGCCCAGGAAGCCGTCGCCGAGGCCGCGGCGAAGATCGTCCCCAGCGATCCGACCCGCACACTGCTGTCCAACTCCGACGGGGCGCCCGTCGCCTCCGGAGCGGACGCACTGACCAAGCTTGCCGCACAGGTCACCCGACCGGTGCGCTGGGACCTGTGCACCGCGACCCTGCGCGGGGCCGAGGTCTCGGCGGTCGTGGAGCTTCCCCCGGCCGGCACCCTGGTCGGCATTGCCAAGCGTGAGATGCGCGGCACGCCGACCACGGCACTCCAGACCCCTGAGGACATCTCAGCGCTGGCCGAATCGATCAGAGTCGGTTAGTTTGCTGCGCGCGCGTCGCGCAGTACGGGACCTGCCCTCGACGGGCACCCGGAATCCGGGCGGAACCCTCCACCCGGTCCGATCACAGCAAGACGAAACGAAGAAGGGAGCCACGACGTGGCCGCCACCCAGGAAGAAATCATCGCCGGTCTCGCGGAGATCATCGAAGAGGTCACCGGCATCGAGCCCTCCGAGGTGACCGTCGAGAAGTCGTTCGTCGACGATCTCGACATCGACTCCCTGTCCATGGTGGAGATCGCCGTGCAGACCGAGGACAAGTACGGCGTGAAGATCCCCGACGAGGACCTCGCGAGCCTGCGCACCGTCGGTGACGCCGTCGCCTACATCCAGAAGCTCGAGGCCGAGGGCGTCCAGGCCACGAACGACAACGAGTGAGCCCAGCCGTGACTTCCGCCTCTCCCCGCACAGGGACATTTCCCAACGTCGTCGTCACCAGTCTCGCGGCCACGACATCGATCGCAGGTGACGTGGATGCCACGTGGAAGGGCCTGCTCGCCGGTGAGAGCGGGATCGACACGCTGACCGGATTCGTCGACGAGTTCGACCTGCCGGTTCGCATCGGCGGCAAGCTCAAGACGAGCCCCGACGAAACCCTCTCGCGCGTCGAGATCCGCCGGATGAGCTTCGTCGAGCGGCTCGCGCTCAACCTCGGCCGCACCGTGTGGGCGAATGCCGGCAGCCCGGAGGTCGACCGCGAACGCCTCGGCGTCGTCGTCGGCACCGGTCTCGGTGGCGGTGAAGCGCTCATCGACGCAGTCGACAAGCTGCGCAGCGACGGCTACCGCAAGGTGTCTCCGTTCGCCGTGCAGATGGTCATGCCGAACGGCCCGTCGGCGACCGTGGGTCTCGAGCTCGGCGCGAAGGCCGGCGTGATGACGCCGGTGTCCGCCTGCTCGTCCGGCAACGAGGCCATCGCCCACGCCTACCGGATGATCGCGATGGGCGACGCCGACATCGTCGTCGCCGGTGGCGTCGAGGGCCAGCTCGACGCGGTTGCCACCGCCAGCTTCGCCATGATGCGGGCACTGAGCACCCGCAACGACGATCCGCGTGGGGCGTCGCGTCCGTTCGACAAGGACCGCGACGGTTTCGTCTTCGGCGAGGCCGGCGCGCTGATGGTGCTCGAGACCGAGGAACACGCCAAGGCTCGCGGCGCCACCATCCACGCCCGCCTGCTCGGCGCCGGCATCACCTCGGACGGATTCCACATCGTGGCGCCCGATCCCGAGGGGACCGGTGCGGCACGCGCCATGACGAAGGCCCTCCGCGGCGCCGGCCTCGCGCCGGCCGACATCGGATTCGTCAACGCGCATGCCACGGCCACGCCCATCGGTGACATCGCCGAGGCGAAGGCGATCAATGCCGCGGTCGGCAACCATGCCGCGGTCTACGCACCGAAGGGTGCCCTCGGGCATTCCATCGGTGCGGTCGGTGCGCTGGAAGCGGTCCTGACGGTCCTGAGCCTGCGGGACGGGGTCATCCCGCCCACGCTCAACGTGGACAGCCAGGATCCAGAGATCGATCTCGACGTCGTGAAGGGCGAAGCCCGGTACGGCCAGATCGATTTCGCGCTGAACAACTCGTTCGGTTTCGGTGGGCACAACGTTGCGCTCGCGTTCGGCCGGGCCTGACCCGACCGGACTTCGCTCGCCGTCGGGGTGGGGATCTCGTCACGAGATCCCCACCCCCGGCGCCCATCCCCCGCTCTTGCCTTGTCCGAGGAGAACGCGATGACCGTCCTGGAACCTGCTCAGACGCGCGACGCCGCCGTCGACCCCCGCGATCCGCTCCGGCGGCTCGAGCGGCTGTTCGACGCGGGCACCCTGAGCCTGCTGCACCCCCGGGACAAGTCCGGCATGCTCGCCGCGATCGGTTCCATCGACGGTGTCCGGACCGTCGCGTACTGCTCCGACGCCACCGTGATGGGTGGCGCCATGGGCGTGGACGGCTGCAAGCACATCGTCGACGCCATCGACACCGCCCTCGAGCAGGACATCCCGATCGTCGGGTTGTGGCATTCGGGCGGTGCCCGGCTCGCCGAGGGCGTCGACTCCCTGCACGCGGTCGGCTTGATCTTCGAGGCGATGGTCCGCGCCTCCGGCCGGATCCCCCAGATCTCCGTCGTCCTCGGGTTCGCGGCGGGCGGCGCCGCCTACGGACCGGCGCTCACCGACATCGTCATCATGGCGCCCGAAGCCCGCATCTTCGTCACCGGCCCCGACGTGGTGCGCAGCGTCACCGGTGAGCAGGTCGACATGGAATCCCTCGGCGGTCCGGACACCCACACCAAGAAGTCGGGCGTCGCGCACATCGCCGCCCACGACGAGGACGACGCCCTGCACCGAGCCCGGCGCCTCGTGTCGATGCTCGCCGAACAGGGCGAGTTCGACCTCGACGCCGCCCGTCGCGGCGACACCGACCTGCGGGCGCTGCTGCCCGAATCCCCGCGCCGCGCCTACGATGTCCGCCCGATCCTGCACGAGCTGCTCGACAACGTCGAGGGCGAGTCCAGCTTCGAGGAGCTGCAGGGCGGATGGGCCCGCAGCGTCGTCACCGGTTTCGGCCGTCTCGGCGGCCGCACCGTCGGCGTCATCGCGAACAACCCATTGCGCCTCGGTGGCTGCCTGGATTCCGTCAGCGCCGAGAAGTCCGCGCGCTTCGTGCGCCTGTGCAATGCGTTCGGTGTCCCTCTCGTCGTCGTCGTCGACGTGCCCGGCTACCTGCCCGGCGTCAGCCAGGAATGGGAGGGTGTCGTCCGTCGCGGCGCGAAGCTGCTGCATGCCTTCGCCGAGTCCGAGGTGCCCCGCGTGACGCTGGTGACCCGGAAGATCTACGGCGGCGCCTACATCGCGATGAACTCCCGGGCACTGGGTGCGACCGCCGTGTTCGCCTGGCCTGATGCCGAGGTCGCCGTGATGGGTGCCAAGGCCGCGGTGGGGATCCTGCACAAGCGGGCTCTGGCCGCGGCACCGGAGGAGGAACGCGAAGCCCTGCACGACCGTCTCGCTGCCGAGCACGAGGCGATCGCCGGCGGCGTCGGCCGGGCGATGTCGATCGGTGTCGTCGACGAACTCATCGATCCGGCGACGACCCGCAGCACGCTCGCGCAGGCGCTGGCGGCGGCTCCGGCGCGTCGCGGCCGGCACAAGAACATCCCGCTGTAGACGGCTGCGCCGCCGGTGCGTCCTTTGGGTTGTCCCAGCAGCCCGAAGGACGCACCGGCCGCGTAGCGGCCTATCCCACGTTCCGGCGCAGCCAGGTCACCTCGGCACCCTCGCCGCCGCTGCGGTAGGGCTCGAGGGCCTCGTCCCAGGCCGTACCCAGCACCCGGTTCAGCTCCTCGACGAGGTTGCTGCCGCCGGCGAGCAGTGACCGCAGCCGCATCTCGCCGACCACGACGTCCCCGTTCGCGCTCGTGTTGCCCCGCCACAGTCCCAGTCCGGGCACGTGACTGTAGCGCTCGCCGTCGACGCCGTCGCTGGGGTCCTCGGTGATCTCGAAGCGGATCATCGGCCACACCCGGAGGGCGTCGACGAGGCGTGCGGCGGTCCCCACGGGACCCGCCCAGTTCACAGTGGTGCGTAGTTGTCCGACGTCGACCGGTTGACCGATCCAGGAGAGGTCCGGACGGCAATCGAGGGTGGCGGCCAGTGCCCATTCGATATGCGGGCAGACCGCAGCAGGCGACGAGTGGATGTAGACCACCCCGGTCGTCGCATCCGCGAACTGGTTCGACGCACGCACTACACACCTCCACTTCGACGAGGGACGTCTTCCCCAACGGCCTGAGATCGAAGCGGTCGCGCGTGGCGACAGGGGACAGTCTGCCTGTGTTACTCCTGTTTCGCTAGAGAACGGATGAGGAATTTGGGAATTGGGTGAGAACGTCGTCCGAGAGAGCGGGCCACCGTGGTTTCGCCCAGTCGCCGAAAGCCCTGTCCGTCAGCACGACACACGCGATCTCCGCGCGGGGATCGACCCACAGGAATGTACCGGACTGACCGAAGTGCCCGTACGTTTCGGGCGAATTGGCCGAACCGGTCCAGTGCGGGTCCTTCCGGCCGCGGATCTCGACACCGAGCCCCCAGTCGTTGGGCTTGTGCATCCCGTATCCGGGCACGATCCCGTCGAGACCGGGGAACTGCACCCGGGTGGCCTCCTCGAGGGTCTGCGCCGACACCAGACGGGGCGCGAGCAGTTCCGCGGCGAAGTGGGTCAGGTCGGCGAGCGACGACTGCCCTCCGTGCCCGGCAGGTCCCGGCAGCGACGACTCCCGCATGCCGAGCGGCTCGAAGACGGCCTGGGTGAGGTATTCGGGAAACGGGATGCCCGTCTCACCCTCGACGAGCTCCGCGAGGATCTCGAAGCCCGCGCTCGAGTAGATCCGTTTGCGGCCGGGCTCCGTCTGCGCCGTGCGTTCGTCGAAAGCCAGTCCCGATGCGTGCGCCAGCAGATGGCGGACGGTCGACCCCGACGGGCCGGCGGGCTGATCGAGCTCGAGCGCGCCCTCTTCCACGGCAACGAGGACCGCGTAGGCGACGAGGGGCTTGGTGACCGATGCGAGACGGTAGAGCCGCAACTGGTCGCCGTGCTCTGCGACGACACCGCCGGCGCGGGTGAGAACCGCGGCGGCGGCGTGGTCGACAGGCCAGTCGGAGATCGCGTCGAGGCTGTTCACGTACCCAGCCTAGAAGACGGCACCGGTGGCCGCGGAATCACCGATCGGCGTCGGTGTACCGGATGACGCCGCGGATGTTCTTCCCGTCGAGCATGTCACGGTAGCCGTCGTTGACCTGCTCGAGGGTGTACGTCCGGGTGACCATGTCCGCGAGGTTGAGGTGTCCGGCCTTGTACATCGCGAGCAGGTTCGGAATATCGACCCGCGCATTGCAGCCGCCGAAGATGTTGCCCTGCAGATCCTTCTGCAGCATCGCGAACAGGAACGCGTTCAGCTTCACGTCCATGTCCGTCATGTGCCCCATCGCGGTGACCACGCAGCGGCCGTTCTTCGCCGTCAGCTGCAGAGCCTCCTCGACGTACTCACCGCGCATCTCGCCCACGGTGATGATCGTCTTGTCCGCCATGCGTCCCCACGTGGTCTCCATGATCGGCATGAGCGCCTCGGCCATCGACGGGTAGGCGTGGGTCGCGCCGAACTTCAGGGCCTGCTCACGCTTCCACGGCACGGGGTCGATCGCGAAGATCTGCCGCGCTCCGGACGCGACGGCGCCCTGCAGCGCACTCATTCCCACGCCCCCCACGCCGATCACGGCGACGGCCTCACCGGGCTTGACGTCGGCGACGTGGGTGGCCGATCCCCAGCCGGTGGGCACGCCGCAGCCCACGAGGGCGGCCAGCTCGAACGGGACGTCCTTGTCGATCTTGACGACCTGAGTCTGGTTGACCGTCATGTAGGGCGAGAAGGTGCCGAGCAGGCACATCGGAATCACGTGCTGTCCGCGCGCGTGGATCCGGTAGGTGCCGTCGGAGATCGCCATCCCGCTGAGCAGCCCGGCGCCGAGATCGCACAGGTTCGAGTGGCCGGTGGCGCACGACGGGCAGCGCCCGCACGCCGGAATGAAGGAAAGGACGACGTGATCGCCGACCTCGAGGCCCACGACGCCGTCTCCGACCTTCGTGATGACGCCGGCCCCTTCGTGCCCGCCCATCACCGGGAAGGACGGCATGGGCGTCGCTCCCGTCACGATGTGGTGGTCCGAGTGGCACATGCCCGCCGCCTCCATGCGGATCTGCACCTCACCCGCGACCGGGTCACCGATCTCGATTTCCTCCACCGACCACGGCTCGTCGAGACCCCACAGGATCGCGCCCTTGGTCTTCATCTGCATCGCCCTCCGTCACAGTGCGTGTGTACGCATGTGACCATAGCCACAAGACGACGAAATTGGAACAGGTTCTATTGCCGACCCGGCACGGTGGGACGGACGACCGGCGCCGGGTAGGGACTTGCGTCCCGATGTCGCCCGCCGGCTCGCCCCGCCGGCCCGGGCCGGAGGATCGGGCTGCGATGCGGCCGGGCGCGCCGCCGGCGCGGTGGAACCGGACCGATCCCGCGAACAGGACGTCGACCAGGGTGAATCCCAGGGTGAAGATCGAAAACCGCGTAACCCTCCCCCGGGCAGCAGCGGTGTAGACGGCATGAACGTGATCGCCTCGCTGCTCGTCGCGTGGGTCGCCGTCGCTGCGGTGGTTGCCACGATCGTCGGGGCAGCGATCGCCCTCCGGGCCGAGCATCGGTCCCCGCGGTCCGGTCCGATGCAGCCGAAGGGGCTCAGACGACGCCCCCACCGTGCGGCACGTGCCGAGCGGCCGCGCACCGTGTGTGCGGAGCTGCGGGACTGACGCGACGGACGGGGCGCCGGTCCGAGGTGGCGCCGAGCGTCGGGGTGCTCGACGCCACCACGATGTCCATCGGGCAGGCGCCGACGGGTGTGACAGCGGGCGGGGGTGAGATCCGGGGTGATATCCACGGTCGGCGCGGGCCCGAGGGCGTCCTCGGCTACTCGACCTGCCCAAGCTGGTCCGGCCGACCCGGATGTTCGGATAGCTTGACTGTGGTACCCGCGATTCCATGCCGTAGGAGCTACGTGTGGCGCACTATCCGACTCTCGTCTTCCACGGTGCCGCACAGACGGTCACCGGCTCGTGCACGGAGATCGCACTGGACTCGACGCGGATCCTGGTGGACTGTGGCCTGTTCCAGGGCTCACGCAGTCTCGAAGAGCTGAACTACGGCGACTTCGCGTTCACGCCGGACGAAATCGACGCCGTCGTTCTCACCCATGCCCACATCGATCATTGCGGTCTGCTGCCCAAGCTGGTGGCCCAGGGTTTCGACGGGCCGATCTTCTGCACCGGCCCGACCGCCGACCTGCTCGAATTCATGCTCGCCGACGCCGGGCGTATCCAGGAGTTCGAGGCCGAGCGGCGGAATCGGCGACGCGACCGCACGCGCGGGAGGAGGTTCGTCCCGCTCTACACGGAGGCAGACGCCCTCGCCGCCTGGGGGCAGGCCCGCCCGGTGGCGCTCGAAGAGTGGTTCGAGCCCGCCGCGGGCTTTCGCGCGAGGTTCTGGAACGCCGGGCACATACTGGGGGCCGCATCGGCGGAGATCGAAGCGGGGGGTGTGCGCCTGCTCTTCTCCGGTGACCTCGGTCCCGCCCAGAAGGCATTCCATCCCGATCCGACCGGCCCCTCGGGACCGGACCATCTCGTCTGCGAATCCACCTACGGAAACCGGACCCGCGTGCGGATGACGATCGAGCAACGGCGTGACCTGCTCGAAGAGGAGATCGCCCGTGCGGTCGGGCACGGCGGCAACCTCGTCGTCCCCGCCTTCGCGCTGGAACGGACCCAGGAACTGCTGCTCGACATCGCCCACCTCGTCGACGAGAACCGCATCCCCGCGGTACCGGTGTTCGTCGACTCACCGCTCGCCAACCGGGCGACCTCGGTGTTCGCCGCGCACGCGGGCGAACTCGAGGATCTCGAGGGGAAGAACATCTTCCGCCATCCCGCGATCCACTACGTCGACGACGCATCCACCTCCAAGCGGATCAACGACGTCTCGGGAGCGATCATCATCGCCGCCTCGGGAATGTGCGAGGCGGGGCGCATCCGTCACCACCTGAAGCACAACCTGCACCGCCGGGATTCGACGATCCTGTTCGTCGGTTTCCAGGCGCAGGGTTCGCTCGGCCGCGTGATCCTCGAGGGTGCGAAGCGCGTCCGCATCTCCGGTCAGGACATCGACGTGCGGGCGCAGATCCGCCGGATCGACAGCTACTCCGCGCACGCGGATCAGACCGAGCTCCTGGACTGGATCACGGCACGCGGTCCCGTGGCAGGCAGCCTGTTCCTCACCCACGGCGAGCCGGAGGCCGTTGCGGAACTGGCCGAACTGGTGCACGAGCTCGACTCTTCGCTGTCTATCGTCACCCCGGAGATCGGGGAGAGCTACCTGGTGGCGCCCGGTACCCCCGCGTCGCGGATTCAACCTGCTCGCGCGGACGTCGCTCGGTTGATCGGCCGCGACTGGCAGAACGACTACGCCGAACTGGCAGTGAGCCTGAAACAGCAACTCGGACGCATCACGGATGCGGAATCGCGCCGGAGGGCCGTCGCCGAGATCCGCGAGATCCTCGACAGCTACGCAGATGTCCGCCCCGCACACGGCGTACGGAAGCGGGACTGAGCCGGATCCACACCCTCGCCGAGGCGCCCGAATTGCTCGATTCGGGACCTTCTACCCTGCCCGACCGGGCCGTTTTCCTTCACATCCGCTCACACGCCACCTACGCTCGGATCCGGCCACGATCCCCCTGCACAGTGGCCCTGCCCCGCCGGCGACGACGCGCGAAGCCGGCGGGGCCTCGCCTTCTCCTTCGGCACCGCTGCTGCGGCCGCACGAGAACGCCGCGGCGCTGCGGTGAAAGCCCGCACCGACCCGGTCGGCTATCTCTTGCGGGCGGTGAGCAACAGGTACTCGGCGTCGTACGCGGTCCGGCCGGGCTGCTCGGCCCGGTTCCACGCGGTGAGGAACTGCAGAAATTCCCGGTCCAGGTCTGCGATCCGCTCCGGGTCGTTGAACCGGTACACCGCGATCGTCGGACCGTAGTTGCGCTTCCAGTACTCACGGAACTCGATCGGCTCCGCGCTGTGGTCCATCACCACGCTTCGGCGATCCATGCGCACATCGATGATCCGATCACCGAACAACTCCCGGACGTGCTGCTCGTCGCCCCACATCGGGGGCGGCGTAGCGCCCGCCGGGGGTGGCGGCACATACGGGGCCATGAGCCGGAACAGCTGACCGATGAAGCCCTCCGGCGTCCAGTTGATCATCCCGAGCGTCCCACCCGGCCGGCACACCCGCAGCAGTTCGTCGGCGACGGCCTGGTGATGTGGTGCGAACATCGCGCCCACGCTGGAGAGCACGACGTCGAAGCTGCCGTCGGGGAACGGCAGGGCCTCGGCGTCCGCCTCCACCCACTCGACGTCCACACCCCGCTCCGCCGCGGCTCTGCGGCCCGCGACGAACAACTCCGGCGTCAGGTCCGCGGCGGTGACGATCGCGCCCCGTTCGGCAGCCGGGATGGCAGCGTTGCCGGATCCGGCGCCCACGTCGAGCACTCGCCGGCCCGCTGTCACCCCGGCCGCGGCGACGAGCGTCGGCCCGAACGTCGGAATCAGGTCGGCCGCGACCGCCGGATAGTCCCCGGCCGCCCACAACGCCCGGTGCCTGGCCTTCAGCGCCCGGTCTGCGTCACGTTCCACGATGCCGGTCATGATCACTCCTTCGTCCGATGCTGCGGGATCGTGTGTCCCGTACTGGCACCGACACAGACGGCGCCGCCACCGCAAGGACGCAATCCAGGCGGAGTGTGCAGGCACCGACGTGGAATTGCGTCCTTTCACCGGTACCGTCGTCTGTGAAGGGACACCGCCCGTACCGCGCCCCCTTCCCGGAGGACCACACCATGACAACGGCATCCCTCAGGTCCGCGACGGACGCGGACGCCCTGACCACCGAAGCCGTCTGGCGCGAGTTCGGTGCGCAGCTCCGCGTCTTCGTGCAGCGGCGGATCGCCGATCCGGACCGCGCCGACGACGTGCTCGGCGAGATCCTGCTGCGCGTCCACAAGAACCTCGGCCGGGTCGAGGACCGCGAGCACCTGATCCGATGGGTGTACCGGATCGCCCGCACCGCGATCATCGACGACTACCGCCGGGCCGCCCGGGATCGCGACCGGCTCGCGCCGCTCGTCGACGACGCACCCGACCAGGCCGGACAGGAGTGGGACGACACGACGACCGCCCAGCGGGAGCTGGCCGCCTGCCTGCGTCCGCTGCTCGAGGGGCTCTCCCCCGAGCAACGCCGGGCCGTCGAGCTGACCGACCTGGAAGGACTGACGCAGGCTCGCGCCGCCGCGGTCGAAGGGGTGTCGCTGTCCGGAATGAAGTCCCGTGTCCAGCGAGGCCGGCGGAAGCTGGCCGAGTTGCTCGGGCGATGCTGCGCCCTGACCCTCGATGCGCACGGGATGCCGATGGACTACACCGCCTCGACCGACTGCCGGTGCGCCGGCGCCTGAGGGCGCGTGCGCCCGGTGTGCCGTCGCGGGACGGCACACCGGGCGAGTTCCGATCAGCCGCAGCAGGCCCCCGCGGTGGGGCTGTCCTCACTCGCGCATGCGACCGCACACGCCGAGCCCGTCAGCCCGTCCGGGTTGGCGGGATTGTCGTCGGTCACGGCGTAGTACTCCCACCATCCGTTGGGGACGTCGGGCGCGTCGACGAACACCTTGTCCTGCACGGCATGGCAGCACAGATCCTGCTCGGCGATCGTGGCGGTCAGTCCGGCGTCCCGGAACCGGGCCAGCGCCCCGGACACCTCGTCGGGGCCGTCCGCCTCGATTCCCAGGTGGTTCAGGCGTTCGCGCGCACCGGGATTCTCGATCAGCACCAGCTTCAGCGGCGGATCCTCGATCACGAAGTTGGCATAGCCGGGGCGCTGTTTGTGCGGGGACACCCCGAACAACGCGGTGTAGAACTCGGTCGCCGCGGTGATGTCCTCGACGTTGAGAGCGAGCTGGACTCGGGTGGCAGACATGGTGGTCACTCCTCGAAATCGGGACACCGGCCCGGAAATCCACCGTGGATCCTCGTCACCGTGTGTCCTCCCTACTGACGACCGTCGCGCCGGACGGACGCAGCCGGCGTCGTTCGCTCGGAGAATGCGTCCTTCGCCGCGGTGCGACGTCCGAAAGGAAACTCGGTCACCGACTCGAAAGGATCCGTCGTGAACACCACATCCACCACGCTGCCCGAGAACTGGAACCGCGCGATGGCCATCGTCGCTCATCCGGACGACCTCGAGTACGGCGCGGCCGGCGCCGTCGCCCGCTGGACCCGTTCGGGCAAGGCGGTGGCCTACGTCGTCGCCACCGACGGCGAGGCCGGCATCGACGGCCGCACCCCCGCCGAGGCGGCACCCCTGCGACGCCGCGAGCAGCTCGACGCC
The DNA here is from genome assembly GCF_047782815.1 of Rhodococcus indonesiensis. NCBI lineage: Bacteria > Bacillati > Actinomycetota > Actinomycetes > Mycobacteriales > Nocardiaceae > Rhodococcus > Rhodococcus indonesiensis. Next base: position 3,288,405 of record NZ_CP180630.1, read on the forward strand.
GCCGCCGTCGTCGGCGTCGAGGACGTGACGTTCCTCGGATACCGCGACGGCGTCGTCGAATACGGACTCGACCTGCGCCGCGCCGTCGCCCGCGAGATCCGGAGGTTCCGGCCAGACGTGCTGATCACCGCCACGTACGAGCCCACCTACGGACTGGACGGCGGGCGCATCGTCAATCAGGCGGACCATCGCGCCGTGGGCCTGGCGGTACTCGACGCCGCCCGCGACGCCGGCAATCGCTGGATCTTCCCCGAACTGCTCGACGAGAACCTGCCTCCGTGGAACGGGGTCGGCCACGTGTACCTGATGGGTGCGAACGAGCCGTCGCACGCCGTCGACGTCACCGAGAGCCTCGACACCGGAATCGAATCACTGCGCGCCCACCGGTCCTACCTGGACGGGCTGGGCCGGGACTTCGATCCTGCGGCGTTCCTGCGCGAGTTCACCGCGGCCGCCGGAACCCGAATCGGCGTGCGGCACGCCGTCGCCTTCCAGCAGATCCGGCTCCAGGGGGTGTGACGGCCGGAGCGGGAAAGGTGGGGCGGGCGGGGCTCGAACCCGCGACCAATGGATTATGAGTCCACGGCTCTAACCGACTGAGCTACCGCCCCGTCCGCGCGCATCCGAAGGTGCGCGACGTGTGCCGAATGCTACCGGCTGCGACGACCGGTCCCCGTCGTGGGTCGCCCCGTGTCGCCGGGAGCAGGCCGCGCCGCAGCAGCACGGTGGAGTGTGTAACTTCCGTCACACCGGCCACGGTTCGTGCCGGCCGGGACGAGAAAACCCCTCCCACCCGAGATCGGGTGGAAGGGGTTTTCCGGAAGCTCCCCCGGCTGGACTCGAACCAGCAACCGTTCGATTAACAGTCGAATGCTCTGCCAATTGAGCTACAGGGGATTGTCCTGCGTGCCCCGCCGTTTCCCGCGGTGCGTGAAGAACTGTAGCGCCCCACCCGACGCGGCACCAAATCGCCTGCCTGTGAGCCCTGGGACGTGGATCGGGCAGGATGGGTGGGACGCTGACACGGCTGAACGGAGACGACGTTGATCGGACTTATGGTGGGGGTTGCCGCGGGCTACGTCCTGGGGACACGGGCGGGCCGCGCCCGATACGAACAGCTCAGCAGGACGGCGAAGGCGGTCGCGGGTAGTCCGGTGACGAAGAAGGCGATCGAGGTGAGCAGGCAGAAGCTGGCCGACTCCCTGAGCCCGGAGCCGAAGCTCGAACCGATGAAGCCGCTCGACGAGCAGACCACGATCCTCGTCCCCCGCGACCAGTTGCGGCGGTGACGCGGGTGGCGTGAGGTCAGCCGGCCAGGCCGTCGCCGCTGGTGTCGCCGATGGCCTGGTCGAGCAGGCTGCGCCGATACTGCTCGAGTGCGACGAGGTCCCCGAGCAGTGAGTGGAACTCGTCGGATTCGGTGGCCGGGGAGATGCGCTGCAGTTTGGATTTGAGTTCGGCGACCTGCTCCCCCACCCAGACCTCCTGCAGTCGCGCGAGGACCCCGCCGATGTAGCGGGGCATCCGGTCGTCCTCCGCGGGCAACGGGTCCACCGCGAGTTCCATGACCAGTGAGTGCACCACGGGGTCGGTGGCAGCGCGCCCGACGGCGTCGACCCATTCCGCGCCGCCGAGACCCGCACCGGTCCCGCCGGCCGCGGCCACGGCTTCGCGGACGGCCGCGTAGGCCGGATCGGTGAACGTCTCCGCGGGCAGCGAATCGAACACGGTTCCGGCGATCCCGGGGTACTGCAGCGCCGCCTTGAGGGCGTCGCGCTGCGGCCACAGCGCGGGATCGTCGGGACGCGGCCGGCGCAGGACCGTCTCCGCGGGACCCGCCTCCGCCCGCTGGTGCGGCGCGGCGGTACGTGCCTTCTCGTCGCCGCCGCGCGCGACGCGCCGGGACTCCTCCTGCACCCGCCGGCGGACGGCCGGAATGTCGTCCCAGCCCACCCAGTGCGACAACTGCACAGCGTAACTGTCGCGCAGCGTACGTTCCTTGATCCGGGCCACCACGGGAACCGTCCGGCGCAGCGACTCCACCCGGCCCTCGGCGGTGTCGAGGTCGTGCTCGGCGAGAATCGACTTGACGACGAACTCGAACATCGGGGTGCGCCGGGCGACGAGGTCGCGCACCGCCCCGTCACCGGACTTCTGCCGGAGCTCGCACGGATCCATGCCCTCGGGTGCGATCGCGACGAAGGTCTTGGCCGTGGTCTTCTGGTCGCCCTCGAACGCCTTCATCGCCGCAGCCCGGCCGGCGGCGTCGCCGTCGAAGGTGTAGATGATCTCACCACGGAAGTAGCTGTCGTCCATGAGCAGTCGCCGCAGCATCGCCAGATGCTCGTCGCCGAATGCGGTGCCGCACGCGGCGACTGCGGTTTTCACGCCCGACAGGTGCATTGCCATGACGTCGGTGTAACCCTCGACGATCACCGCCTGGTGCGCCTTGGCGATCTCCCGCTTGGCCAGGTCCAGTCCGAACAGCACCTGGGACTTCTTGTAGAGCAACGTTTCCGGGGTGTTGACGTACTTGGCCGCGAGCGTGTCGTCGTCGAACAGGCGACGGGCACCGAACCCGATGACGTCACCGGCGAGGTTGCGGATCGGCCACAGCAGCCGCCGGTGGAATCGGTCGATGGGCCCGCGGCGTCCCTGTTTGGACAGCCCGGCGGCCTCGAGCTCGGCGAATTCGAAGCCGCGGGAGAGCAGGTGCCTGGTGAGAGCATCCCAGCCGGCGGGAGCGTATCCGCACCCGAACGTCTCGGCGGCGGCTTCGTCGAAGCTGCGTTCGGTCAGGTAGTCCCGCGCCACCTGGGCGTCGGGCGTCCGCAGCTGCTCGGCGTAGAACTCCTGCGCGGCCGCGTTGGCGGCGACGAGCCGCGCGCGGGTGCCGCGGCCGCGCTGCACCGACGGCCCGCCGCCCTCGTAGTTGAGGGTGTAGCCGACTCGGTCGGCGAGCTGCTCGACGGCTTCGACGAAACTGATGTGCTCGATCTTCTGCAGGAACGAGTACACGTCGCCACCCTCGCCGCAGCCGAAGCAGTGGAAGTGGCCGTGGTTGGGACGGACGTGGAAGGACGGGGACTTCTCGTCGTGGAAGGGGCACAGCCCCTTCATCGAATCGGCGCCGCCGCGCCTGAGGGCGACGTACTCGCCGACGATGTCCTCGATCCGGACGCGGTCACGGACGGCCGCGATGTCCCTGTCTGAAATTCGCCCGGCCACGACGACGAGTCTAGGCGCTACCCCCAACTCGCCTGCGCGGCGAGGCTGTCGCGGTCGATCCGCTCGAGCCGGGACTCGGTGCACGAGGCGATCTGGTCGACGATCACCCGCATGCGGGCGGCGTCGTCGGGCGCGGCGTCCCACAGGGGGACGAAGAACGGGTCGAGGCCGACGGGGGCCGTGCGCTCGAGCCATTCGGCGACGCGGTGGATCCGTTCCCGCTGCCGTTCCTGACGCTGCCGGTGGGCGGCATCGGACATCACGAACTGCAGGGCCATGGTCTTGAGCAGGGCCACCTCGGACGCGACGACAGGTGGGACGACGAGGTCGGCGTCGTAGCGGGTGACCGGGCGATCGCCGGTGACGGCGCGAGTGCCGATGATCGCGGCCGTCGCGAAGCGGCCGACGAGTTCGCTCGTGAGCCGCTTGAGCGCCACCGAACACGCGAGGCTGCCGTCGTAGGTGTCGACGGCCTGGACCACCGGCATCTGCGACAGTCGCTTCGAGGCCTCCACCAGCTCGTTCGGGTCGAGACCGGAGAATTCACGCATGCCGAGGTCGACGAGGGTGTTCACCGACGCCGGGTCGGTGAGCACGCGCAGGTCGATCCGTCCGTCGATCACGCCGTCCTCGACGTCGTGGACGGAGTAGGCGACATCGTCGGACCAGTCCATGATCTGGGCTTCCAGACACTTGTGCCGGTCGGGCGCGCCGTCGCGCACCCAGTCGAGGACGTCGGCGTCGTCGTCGTAGGCGCCGAACTTCGCGCCGGGCGCCGGGCGGGTCCACGGGTACTTCAGTGTCGCGTCGAGGGCCGCGCGGGTGAGATTGAGACCCGCGCTCGTACCGTCCGGGTGGACGATCTTCGGCTCGAGGCATGTGAGGATCCGCAGGTTCTGCGCGTTGCCCTCGAACCCGCCGCACCCGGCAGCCACCTCGTCGAGGGCGCGTTCGCCGTTGTGACCGTAGGGCGGGTGCCCGATGTCGTGCGCGAGGCCGGCGAGGTCCACCAGGTCGGGATCGCAACCGAGTCCGTCGGCGATGCTGCGCCCGATCTGGGCGACCTCGATCGAGTGGGTGAGGCGGGTGCGCGGAGTGTCACCGTCGCGGGGACCGACGACCTGGGTCTTGTCGGCGAGCCGCCGCAGGGCGGCGCTGTGCTGGACCCGCGCGCGGTCCCGCGCGAACGGCGTACGGCTCGCGGTCGCCGGCCCGGCACCGGCGAGCGCCGACACCTTCGGGACCTCGGCGACGCGCCGTTCGAGGTCGTGTTCGTCGTAGCCCGGCATCACGTCCTCCTTCACTGTGCGGCCGTGTAGGGGAAGTCCGCGGAGTCGTGGGTGAGCTGGTACCAGATCAGCGCGCCCGTCTCACGGGCGATCCCGTGCAGCTGCGACTCCCGGGTGTACACGGCGGGGCCGGTGCGGGTCGGCGCGGTCCACGCGTCGAGACCGGCATCGCGGGCCATGGTGCGAGTCCGCAGCGAATGCCACGGATCGCTCACCAGCACCGCCGAGTGCAGTCCCTGCGCGCTCATCTCGCGGCTGACCGCCTCGACACTGAGCAGCGTGTCCGAACCCTCTTCGACCGCGGTGATCGCCGACTCCGGCACACCCTTGGCGACCAGATAGTTCTTGCCGGAGGCCGCCTCGGTGAACAGGTCACCCTCCTGCTTCCCGCCGACGGTGACGATCCGTTCGGCTACCCGGTTCTCGTACAGCGCGAAGGCCTGGTCGAGGCGGGCCTGGAACACCGACGAGGGGGTGCCGGAGTACTGGGCGGCGCCGAGCACGACGATGGCGTCGGCCGGGCTCCGGTCGTCGATGCGCGCTACCTGCCACACCCGCACCGCGGTCCCGGCGAGGACCGCGATCGCCGCGAGCACCACGCCGAGCACCAGCCGGCGCGTCCAGCGTGCGACGCTCGCCCCGAACCCGCGCCGGGTGTCGGGGAGGGGCGGGGCTGGGCGTGTACGGGCTGCGGTACTCACTCCCCGATTCTGCCAGTGTTGCGTGCGCGCCCACCCGGCGACGCGCCACGGGCGACGACGCATGCGAGCCGATAGATTCGGACGCATGTCACCGTATCCGGTCGTCGTCCGGCCACGTTCGGGCCGTCCGCTCCACCGTTCGCTGTCGCTGTCGGTGCCGGTCCTGCTCGCGGCGCTGCTCTGGTTGCTGCTGCCCGGTTCGGCGACGGCCGAGCCACCCTTCCGGCTCCCGCAGCCGGTCACCGACACGGCCGGCGTGCTGGATCCTGCGGCGACGGCGCAGATCGAGCAGGCGGCGGACGCGCTCTACGCCGAGCACGGGGTGCAGTTGTGGGTGGCGTACGTGCCGACGTTCTCGGGGCTGTCGTCCGACGACTGGACCGAGCGGACCGCGCAGGCCAGCAATTTCGGGACGGACACCGCCCTGCTGGCCGTGGCCACGCAGGACCGCGAGTACGCGCTGTGGACGCCGAACGCCCTGTCCGGGGTCACCGCGTCCGAGCGGGACGCCATCAGTACGGAGCGGATCGTGCCGCAGCTGCGGAACGAGAACTGGTCCGGCGCCGCGGTGGCGGCGGCCGAGGGCCTCGACGGGGCGTTGTCGACCTCGGGTTCGGGTTCGGGCACCACGCTGCTGGTGGGGGGCGGGGTCATCGCCGCCGGCGCAGGCGGGGTGTACCTGTACTCCAAGCGCGCCAAGCGCAAGCGGGCCGAGGCGGGCGCCCGGGCGGCGGCGGACACCGACCCGACCGACACCGACGCGCTGAGCGCACTGCCGCTCGAGGGGCTCGAACTGCACGCCCGGAAGATCCTGGTCGAGACCGACAACGCGGTCCGTTCGAGCTACGAGGCGCTGGAACTGGCGCGCGGGGAATTCGGCGACGGCGCGGTTCAACCGTTCGACCACGCCTACCGTCAGGCGCAGTCGGCCCTGGCGTCCGCGTTCGAGATCCGGCAGCGTCTCGACGACGCCATCCCCGAGACGCCTCAGCAGCAGCGCGAGATGCTCGTGCAGTTGATCTCGTCGTGTGGGCGCGCGGACCGGGAACTCGACGCGCAGGTCGAAGCGTTCGACCGGATGCGCGATCTGCTGCTCGATGCACCCGCCCGACTCGACGCACTCACCCAGCGCGCGATCGCGTTGCGGGCGCGCCTACCCCAGGCCGAGGCGACGCTGGCGGACCTGCGCACGGAGTTCCCGGCCGGCGCGCTCGCCCCGATCACCGACAATGTGGCGCTGGCCCAGGACGAGATCGAGTTCGCCGAGAAGTCCGTCGACCGAGGCCGGACCGCGGTGGCGCGCCCCGTCGGCGAGCAGGGCGACGCCGTGCGCGCCATCCGGGAAGCGGAAGGCGCTCTCGGACACGCGACGACCATGCTCGACGCGGTCGACCACGCCGCCGACGACATCCGGCGGGCGATCGCGACTCTGCCGGCGGCGATGGCCGACGCCGCGCAGGGCATCGCCGACGCCGAACAACTCGCGGCCACCGGGGGCGTGGAACTGGCCGAAGCCCGCAAGGCGGCGCAGGAGGCACTCGACCACGCCCGGGCGGCGATGAACACCGATCCTCTGGGCAGCTTCACCCGGGTCGTGGAGGCGGACGCCCGCCTCGACGCGCTGCGGGCCCGCACTCGGCAGGCACAGGAGGAGGCACAGCGCACCCGTCAGCGTCTCGAGCAGGATCTGACGGCCGCCCAGTCCCAGGTCACCGCCGCCGCGGACTTCATCGGGACGCGGCGCGGCGTGATCGGCGCCGAAGCCCGCACCCGCCTGTCGGAGGCGCAGCGTCATCTGCAGGCCGCGCAGCAACTCGCCGCGCACGAACCGGGCCGGGCGCTGCAACACGCTCAGGCAGCGGGGACTCTCGCGGCAAATGCGCTGCGTGCAGCGCAGAACGACGTGCAGCGCTGGGACCGTCAGCAGCGTCCGCCCCGCGGCGGCGCATCGGGCGGCAACATCGCCGGTGCGGTGCTCGGCGGCATCCTGATCAACAGCGTCCTGACCGGTGGCCGCGGGGGCTTCGGCGGTGGGGGCTTCGGCGGTGGGGGCTTCGGCGGCGGCGGCTTCGGCGGCGGCGGCTTCGGCGGCTCGAGCGGGGGGCGGTTCTAGTCGCGACCGCGCAGTGAGTGGGGGCCGCCTCGCGCGAGGCGGCCCCCACTCACTGCCGCTGCGTGGTCAGGCGCCGATCAGCCGCTGCGCCAGGTAGCCCTCGACCTGGTCGAGCCCGACGCGCTCCTGCGCCATGGTGTCGCGCTCACGGATGGTGACGGCCTGGTCCTCGAGGGTGTCGAAGTCGACCGTGATGCAGAACGGGGTGCCGATCTCGTCCTGGCGACGGTAGCGACGGCCGATGGCGCCGGCGTCGTCGAACTCGATGTTCCAGTGCTGGCGCAGCTGCGCGGCGAGGTCCTTCGCCTTGGGGCTCAGGTCCGCATTGCGCGACAGCGGCAGCACCGCCGCCTTGACCGGGGCGAGCCGGCGATCGAGGCGCAGCACGGTGCGCTTGTCGACGCCACCCTTCGCGTTGGGCGCCTCGTCCTCGCTGTAGGCATCGACGAGGAAGGCCATGAGCGAACGCGTCAGGCCCGCTGCCGGTTCGATGACGTACGGGGTGTACCGCTCGCTGGTGGTCTGGTCGAAGAAGCTCAGGTCGGCACCCGAGTGCTGCGCGTGCGTCGACAGGTCGAAATCGGTGCGGTTGGCGACGCCCTCGAGCTCACCCCATTCGCTGCCCTGGAAGTGGAAGCGGTACTCGATGTCGACGGTGCGCTTCGAGTAGTGGGACAGCTTGTCCTGCGGGTGCTCGTACAGGCGCAGGTTGTCCTTGTTGATGCCGAGCCCGGTGTACCAGTCCATCCGGTAGTCGATCCAGTACTGATGCCACTGTTCGTCCTCGCCCGGCTTGACGAAGAACTCCATCTCCATCTGCTCGAACTCGCGGGTCCGGAAGATGAAGTTGCCCGGGGTGATCTCGTTGCGGAAGCTCTTGCCGATCTGGCCGATGCCGAACGGCGGCTTCTTGCGCGACGTGGTGAGCACGTTCGCGAAGTTCACGAAGATGCCCTGCGCGGTCTCGGGGCGCAGGTAGTGCAGCCCCTCCTCGCTCTCGATCGGACCGAGATAGGTCTTGAGCATCATGTTGAAGTCGCGGGGCTCGGTCCACTGGCCCTTGGTGCCGCAGTCGGGGCAGGCGATCTCCGACATGGGAACAGCGTCGGGATCGTCGAGCTTGTTCTTCTCGGCGTACGCCTCCTGCAGGTGGTCCTGGCGGTGGCGCTTGTGGCAGCTCAGGCACTCGACGAGCGGATCGTTGAAGACTCCGACGTGACCCGACGCGACCCACACCTGACGCGGCAGGATCACCGACGAGTCCAGACCGACGACGTCCTCACGGCTGGTGACCATGTTGCGCCACCACTGCTTCTTGATGTTCTCCTTGAGCTCCACGCCGAGCGGCCCGTAGTCCCAGGCCGACCTCGTACCGCCGTAGATCTCACCGCAGGGGTAGACCAGGCCCCGGCGCTTGGCCAGGTTGGCGACGGTATCGATCTTGGATTTCGGTGCCACTCGGATTCACTCCATCTTCGATGCGGGGTTTCGCAGCGTGCGTCGACCCGTAAGCCTATCGCTCCGGTCGGTGGGGCCGAACTTCGCGCCGGTTGACATGCACATTCGTGCATATCAAAATGGAATCGGTTTGCAATAACGCGGCCGAGGACCCGAAGGAGACCCGTTGAGCGTTGCCGACACCGGCCGCGGCGGCGACGCCACCGCCGCGAACCCACCGCACGAGGACTGCCGGCCGGGCTCGGTGACACCCTCCCCGGCCCCGGCTCCGTCGCGCGAGACCCTCGCCGCCGCCGGCGAGCTGCTGCGCGCCCTGGCCGCACCCGTGCGCATCGCGATCGTGCTGCAACTGCGCGAGTCCGAGCGCTGCGTCCACGAGCTGGTCGGCGCGCTCGGCGTCACCCAACCGCTCATCAGCCAGCACCTGCGCATCCTCAAAGCCGCGGGGGTGGTCCGCGGCGAGCGCGCCGGCCGCGAGGTGCTCTACCGTCTCGTCGACGACCATCTCGCCCACATCGTCGTCGATGCCGTCGCCCACGTCGAGGAAGGTTGACCCCAGCCGTGCCGCCCGCCCCCAAACCCGTCGTCGGAGTCCGCTCCACCAGACAACGCAGTGCGATCTCCGCGCTGCTCGACGAGATCGAGGAATTCCGTTCGGCCCAGGACCTGCACGACGAACTGCGCCGGCGAGGTGAGGGCATCGGCCTGACCACCGTCTACCGCACCCTGCAGTCCCTCGCCGAAGCCGGCACCGTCGACGTGCTGCGCACCGACAACGGCGAGTCCGTCTACCGGCGCTGCTCGTCCGGTCACCACCACCACCTCGTGTGCCGCGCGTGCGGATTCACCGTCGAGGTGGACGGACCCGAGGTCGAGCGCTGGTCCCACGAGGTGGCCGAGGCGAACGGCTTCGTCGACGTCAGTCACACCGTCGAGATCTTCGGCACCTGCCGCGAGTGCGCGGCCGCCGAGCCCGCGAACACCCGCTGAGCGGCGATCCTCAGCGGCACCCGCAGCCGTCGCAACCGCACCCGCCCAGTAGATCGACGGCCTCGTCGCCCGGCTCGTCGAACACGCACGCCCGCCCGCCGAGCCGCGTTGCGAGGTCGGGAGCCGACGGCACGAGTGCCGCCACCACCGCGACCGCGCGCGCCAGGTGCGCCGGCACCAACGGGTGCGCCGGGACGCGCTGCACCGCCGTCACCCGGTCCTGATGGAGCTCGAGCGTCGCGTCCGGCCACTGCGCCTGCAGGTCGACGAGGACCTCGGCCGCGCGGGTACGACCGGAGATCCGCTCCACGAGGTACGTCGTCAGCTCCACCACCCCGGCTCGGGAGTCGACGACGACGTAGGTGAGCACATCGTCGACCCAGATCGGCACATCGCCGTCCGTGTCCGGTTCGATCTCCTCGGCGAGGACCGTCGACAGGATGCGCAGCACGGCCGCGCGCAGCGCGTCGTCGTCTCCGGTGGCGATCGGGAAGTCCCAGTCGAGTTCGCTCACTCGGATCCGCCCGTACCCGCGACGGCCGAACGCGCGTCGCCGGCGCCACCGAGCACGAGCAGCAGCATCGTCGTCAGGGGCGAATCGTCGAGGCCGGTGGCAGGAAAGGAGTACCGCAGCACCACGTCCGCCTCGGCGTCCCGCTCGACGAGATGGATCGACCCGAACTGCAGCGCGTCCGCTGCCGTGGCGACGCGCGTGCGCAACGCGTCGTCGAGGGGCAGGTCCCACGCGAGGATCCCGGTCAGCGACACCACGTCGAGACCCTCGGTGAGGGTCACCACCCGCACGGCGCAGGGCACGCCCGCGTAGTCGAATCCCAGCGCGTCGTCGCCGTTCGTCCTGGGTTCGTGCAGGGCGACGAACCCCGCCAGCGCGGACGCGATCCGCTCGCGCAGGCTCAGTCCGCTCGGGTCCGTCCCGCCGGGGTCGGGTACCCGGTCGCCCCGCCCGGTCCCGGCGTCCGTCACTTCACACCCCCGAATCGACGGTCGCGCGAGGCGTATTCCACACACGCGGCCCACAGGTCCCGACGGTCGAAGTCGGGGAACATCTTGTCCTGGAACACCATTTCGGCGTAGGCCGACTGCCAGAGCAGGAAGTTCGAGGTGCGCTGCTCACCGGACGGCCGCAGGAACAGGTCCACGTCCGGCATGTCGGGTTCGTCGAGGTACCGCGCCACCGTGGCCTCGGTGACACGATCCGGGTCGAGCTGTCCGGCGGCCACCCGGTGCGCGATTTCTCTTGCAGCGTCGGCGATCTCGGCTCGGCCCCCGTAGTTCACGCACATGGTGAGAGTCATCACGTCGTTGTCGCGGGTCAATTCCTCGGCGATCTCGAGTTCCTTGACGACACTGCGCCACAACTTGGGCCGTCGTCCGGCCCAGCGCACGCGCACCCCCATCTCGTGCATCTCGTCGCGCCGGCGCCGGATCACATCCCGGTTGAAGCCCATGAGGAAGCGCACCTCGTCCGGGCTGCGCTTCCAGTTCTCGGTGGAGAACGCATACGCCGAGAGCCACTTGACGCCTATCTCGATGCAGCCGCACACGGTGTCCATCAGCACCGCCTCGCCGCGTTCGTGGCCGGCGGTGCGGGGCAGGCCGCGTTCCTGTGCCCAGCGTCCGTTGCCGTCCATGACCAGGGCGACGTGCCGCGGGATCAGCTCGGGCTGCAGCCCCGGTGGGCGGGCGCCGGACGGATGCGGGTCGGGCGGCCGGATCTCGCGGTCACGCGATGGTTGCGGGGTGCGGCGTCGAATCACGCCCCCCATCCTGCCCGACCGTCTCCCCGTCCACAGCCACGGCATGGGGACGACTGCGTTCGATGAGGGGCAATGTCCGCAACTGCCGTTCCAGATGCCACTGCAGGTGGGCAGCGATCAAGCCACTGGCCTGCCCGCGCGTGGCCGCCGGCACCGTTTCGGTGCCCTCCCAGCGACCGTGGAACAACGCGTCCATCAGGTCCAGCACCCCCGCACCGGGGGTCGCGGCACCCGGCGGACGGCACTGCACGCACACCGCTCCCCCGGCCGCGACATGGAACGCGCGGTGCGGGCCGGGCTCGTCGCAGCGGGCGCAGCGGCCGATCGCAGGTGCCCAGCCGGCGTAGGCCATCGCGCGCAGCAGGTACGCGTCGAGAATCAGCTCCGGCGGCCGGATCCGGTCGGACAGCGCGCGGAGCGCACCGACGGTGAGGCGGTGCAGTTGCGGGACGGGGGCGCGTTCCTCACCGGCGAGCCGTTCGGCGGTCTCGAGGACGGCGCACGCGGTGGTGTAGCGGCCGTAGTCGTCGACGATGTCGGCACCGAACGCGTCGACGGTCTGGACCTGCGTGACGATGTCGAGGCTGCGGCCCGGATGCAGCTGCACGTCGATGTGCGCGAACGGCTCGAGCCGGGCCCCGAACTTCGAGCGGGTGCGCCGCACACCCTTCGCGACGGCCCGCACGAGTCCGTGGCGACGGGTGAGCAGGGTGACGATGCGGTCGGCCTCGCCCAGCTTGTGCTGGCGCAGCACCACCGCGTGATCCCGGTACAACCTCACGATCCGAGTCTGTCACGCCCGGCCGACACCCGCCGCACGCCACGTCCGGGTTCGCTCGGTCGGCTCAGGTGGCGCTGCGCTCGTCGGCACCCATCGCCCCGAGTACGGCCTGCCGGGTGGCGGGACCGCCGGTGATCCGGCGCTCGCCGGCGCCGTTGACGAGCAGCCGGCCCCAGCGCTGCTCGTCGAACTCGGCGGGGGCGGTGGAGCCGAGGAATTCCTCGACGACCCGGACGAACCGGATGGGGTCGTCGCGGAACGGGAAGTGACCGGAGTTGCGGAAGATCTCGAGCCGGGAATGCGGCATCGCCGAATGCGCCAGGTGCGCGTGCCCGACGGGGATCACACTGTCGTGCTCACCCCAGATCAACTGCACGGGCAGGTCCTCGGTCAGGTAGCAGCGGTCGAGCATCGTCACCGCCTGACCACGCCAGTCCACGACGGCCCGCAGTGTGCGCAGAAACGCCTCGCACGCTGTGGGATCGGGCAGGCCCCCGAGAACCCGGATCAGGTCCGAGGTGTCGTGCAGCAGGACACCGGGACGCAGCGGCGTGTCGTGCCAGCGGCCCAGCAGACCCCCGGCGATCCGCACAGCGGGCATGGCGCCCGGGAGCCGCAGCAGCTTGAGCGCCTCGCTCAGTCCCGGCACGGACAGCAGCCGCAGGGCGGGGTGCACGTCCTTGGTGACACCGCCGGCCGAGACCAGCACGAGCCGCTCGACCAGCTGCGGGAACTGGTACGCGAACTGCATCGCGACGCCCCCGCCGAGGGAATGCCCGACCACCGTGACGCGGTCGATGCCCAGCACCGACAGCAGATCTCGCACACCGTTGGCGTATCCGGCGACCGAGTAGTCGCTGCGGGGCTTGTCGGAGCGCCCGTGGCCGAGCAGGTCGGGCGCGATGACCGTGTACTTGCGGGCCAGGTGCGGGATGACCTCCCGCCAGGTCGAGGAGTTGTCGCCGATCCCGTGGATCAGCAGCAGTGCGGGTCCCTCACCGGCAATCCGGAACGCGCGGCGGTAGCCGTGGATGGTCCGGAAGACCACCCGCGTCTCCGTATCCGGTACGCGCCGGAGGTTGCGTGTGCGTGATGAACCCATGTGTAACTCCTGACAGCCGATCTCTACGACATCCCGGGAGGCGCCCGCGATATCCCCGGGGGCATACCCAGCGCCCCACCGCACATGCCCTCAATGTGACGAGCATCACATTCTCGAACTCGAACACTCGACCTGACGTACTGGAACAAGTTACTGTTCGTTCGAACGAACAGCTACCGGAGGATGCCACCGCATGACCACACCCCAGGCCGACACCCGAGCGCCGGGGCTCGCCGCCGAGGCCGCCGCGCTGGCCGCGGGCGCCACCACGTCCGTCGCCGCGACGCGGGCGGCCCTGGACCGCATCGCGACCGCCGATCCCGCCCTCAACGCCTTTCGGAGCGTCCGCCGCGAGCAGGCCCTCGCCGAGGCCGAGCAGGCCGACCGGCGTCTCGCCGCCGGGGTCCGTCTCCCCCTGCTCGGCGTGCCGGTCGCGGTGAAGGACGACACGGACATCGCGCAGGAGGTCACCGCGTTCGGATGTGCCGGCGAGTTCACCGCCTGTGGGCAGGACGCGGAAGTGGTGCGACGACTGCGGGCAGCCGGCGCCGTGATCGTCGGCAAGACGAACACCCCCGAACTGGGCCAGTGGCCGTTCACCGGTGGCAGCGCCTTCGGGCACACCCGCAACCCGTGGCACCGCGACCACACCCCCGGCGGGTCCTCCGGGGGCAGCGCTGCGGCGGTGGCGGCGGGCATGGTGTCCGCGGCGCTGGGCTCGGACGGCGCCGGGTCGGTCCGTATCCCGGCCGCCTGGACCAACCTCGTGGGGATCAAGCCGCAGCGGGGCCGGATCTCGATGTGGCCCGACCCCGAGGCGTTCTACGGCCTGACCACGCACGGCACCCTCGCCCGTACGGTCGCCGATGCCGCGCTGCTGCTCGACGCTGTCGCCGGCGGCCACGTCGGCGACCTGCACGAAGCCGAGTCCGTCACGGTGTCCGACGCCGTGGGCCGCGATCCGGGCCGGCTCCGCGTCGCGCTCTCGTTCGCCCTGCCGTACACCGCAACCCGCGCCCGCCTGCACGACGAGATCCGGGCGAGCGTCGAATCCCTCGCCGGCACCCTGCGCGCCCTGGGTCACGAGGTCACTCTCGCCGACCCCGCCTACGGAAAACTGCTGGGCCTGAACTTTCTGCCCCGGTCCATGGCGGGAATCGACGACTGGGTGCGGCGCCTGCCGGACCCCGCCCTGGCCGACCCCCGGACCCGCGCGAACGCGCGCACCGGCCGATTGCTCCGCGGCCGCCCGCTCCGTGCCGCGCGGGCCGCCGAACCACGCATACGCCGGCGCATCGGCTCGATCTTCGACCGGTTCGACGTCATCCTCGCCCCCACCACGGCCACTCCGCCGCCGACGGTGGACGCAATGGACGGTCTCGGAGGCTGGGCCACCGACAAGGTGATCACTGCCGCCTGCCCCTACACCTGGCCGTGGAACGTCCTGGGCTGGCCGAGCGTGAACATCCCGGCGGGCTTCACCGGAGCGGGCCTGCCGGTCGGCGCCCAGCTCATGGGGCACGAGAACACCGAGCCCGTGCTGATCTCCCTTGCCTCGCAGCTCGAGTCGGAACTGCGCTGGGATCGTCACACGCCGCGGCGATGGTGGTGAGCTCGATGGGCACGGATGTCCGCAGCAGGATCGTCGCCGCGACCCTGCACCTGATCGGCACGGACGGCATCGCCGCAGTCACCAACCGCCGCATCGCCGCCCGGGCGGAGGTCTCGCTCGGGTCGATCACCTACCACTTCCCCACCCAGTCCGATCTGCTGCGCTCGGCGCTCACGACATTCGTCGCCGACGAGACCACACGACTGCGCGAGCTCGCACAGGAGTACCGGGGCCGGGATCCGAGCCTGGTCGACGCCGCAGCACTCACCGAGCAGGTTGCCGAGGACTTGTCGTTCTCGGCCGAACGGATCGCCCCGTTCGAGCTCTACATCCAGGCGGGCAGGGATGCCCAGCTGCGGGACGCCGCGGCACAGTGCTGGTCCGCCTACGATGCGCTGACCGCAACGATCCTCACAGAACTCGGCGTACCCCGAGCGGAATCGATCGCGCCGACGCTGGTGGCCACGATCACGGGCCTGCAGCTGCGGCGCCTCGCCACCGGCGGTGCGGTGGACATCGCGACCTCCGTGCTGCACCTGGTCCGCAGCGCGGTCTCCCCGGACACCGCGGGAGGTGACCCGGGCACCGGTCACACCACGGTGGCGACGACGAAGATCACGTAGGCCGCGAGGGCGCTCCGCACGACGACGTCGACCGACCGGCGCGGGGCCCGCACCGCGAACAGGACGGAGGCCGTCGCCAGCAGCGCCCAGCACGCCGGATGTCCGTAGCGGATCGCCGCTTCCTGCACACCGGTCGTGGTGCCGGCCTTCGCGGGCACCACGAACAGCCAGAGCACGGCGAGTCCGAGACACAATGCCGCCAGGACGACGCCGACGGCGACGCGATTCCGCGTCACCACCGCCCGTACACCGCTCGCCGAATCACCGTTCACGGCTGTCTCTTCCGCGTTCGCAGCCCGGGGCCGTGGCCCCCAAGACCTCTCGGGGACCACCGTAGATCAGAAGCCGAGGCGGCCGAGTTGCTTCGGATCACGCTGCCAGTCCTTGGCGACCTTGACGTGCAGATCGAGGTAGATCTTCACACCGAGCAGCTTCTCGATCTGCGACCGGGCGGCCGTACCGACCTCGCGCAGGCGCGCACCACCCTTGCCGATGACGATGCCCTTCTGGCTCGGCCGCTCCACGTACAGCAGCGCATGCACGTCGAGCAGTTCGCCCTGCTTCTCGGTTCGGCCCTCCCGCTCGGAGATCTCCTCGATCACTACCGCGAGCGAATGGGGCAGCTCGTCGCCGAGCCCCTCGAGCGCGGCCTCGCGGATCAGCTCGGCCATGAGCGTCTCCTCGGGCTCGTCCGTCAGCTCCCCGTCGGGGTAGAACGCCGGCCCGGGTTCCATGTGCGAGGCGAGAACGTCGACGAGGACCTCGAGCTGTTCCCCCGAGGTGGCGGACACGGGCACGACGTCCACGTCGGGCCCCAGCAGCTCCGACACGGCGAGCAGCTGCGGTGCGAGCCGTTCCTTGCTGACCTTGTCGATCTTCGTGACGATGCCGATCAGCTTCGTGCGGGGGGCGACCTGCCGCACCTGTTCGACGATCCAGCGGTCGCCGGGGCCGATCTTCTCGTCCGCCGGGATGCACACGCAGACCGCGTCGACCTCCGAATAGGTGTCGCGCACCAGGTCGTTGAGGCGCTGCCCGAGCAGGGTCCGCGGCCGGTGCAGGCCGGGAGTGTCGACGAGGATGATCTGTGCGTGTTCCCGGTGCACGATGCCCCGGATGGTGTGCCGGGTGGTCTGCGGGCGCGACGAGGTGATCGCGATCTTGCTGCCCACGAGCGCATTCGTCAGCGTCGATTTGCCGGTGTTGGGGCGGCCGACGAAACACACGAAGCCGGAACGGAAGTCGGGATCGGTCAATGCAGAGCTCCTCGTCTGTGGTGCCGCCGTACGGATCGGCACGGGGTGTGGGGCCTCGGCGACGAGGTCACCCGTCGACCGGCTCCTCGGCGACCGCGGCGGCCTCCTCGGTCACGGGAACCCGTTGCACGTACACGGTGTTGATGCGGACCCGGCCGCGGGCGTCGCGGCCGCCCTCGCCGCGCAGCCGCAAGCCGTGGATCTCCACCTCCGAGCCCGGCAACGGTACCCGGCCGAGCACGAACCCGAGCAGTCCGCCGACGGTGTCGACCTCGAGATCGTCGAGCGCGACGTCGAACAGGTCACCGAGGTCCTCGACGGGCAATCGAGCGGAGACCCGGAAGGTGTCGTCGCCGAGATCCTCGACGGGGGCGATCTCTGCGGTGTCGTACTCGTCGGCGATCTCGCCGACGATTTCCTCGATGATGTCCTCGATGGTGACGAGACCGGCGATGCCGCCGTACTCGTCGACGAGCAGCGCCATGTGGTTGCGGTCGCGCTGCATGTCGGCCAGCAGATCGTCGAGACGCTTGGAATCGGGGACGAACACCGCCGGGCGCATCACCTCGGCCACGGTCACACTCCGGCCGCCGTCGCGTGAATAGTAGGTCTGCTGCACCAGATCCTTCAGGTACACGACGCCGCGGATGTCGTCGACGTTCTCCCCGACCACGGGGATGCGGGAGTGCCCGCTGCGTACCGCGAGCGAGGTGGCCTGGCCGGCGGTCTTGTCCGCCTCGATCCACACCATCTCGGGACGCGGCACCATCACCTCGCGCGCGGTGGTGTCGCCGAAGTCGAACACCGACTGGATCATTCGCCGTTCCTCGGCCGCGACGACGCCGCGCTCCTGGGCCATGTCCACCAGCTCGCGCAGCTCGATCTCGTTGGCGAACGGCCCGTTCCGGAATCCGCGACCGGGGGTGATCGCATTGCCGATCAGGATCAGCAGTCTGCTCAGCGGGCCGAGCAGCACACCGATCACGCGCAGCGGCACCGTCGCGCCCAGGGCGATGGAATACGCGTGCTGGCGGCCGAGGGTGCGCGGACCCACGCCGATCACCATGTAGTCCACGAGCACCATGACCACGGCAGCGGTGACCAGCGCCCAGGTGTGGTCCATCCGGTCGAGCAGCGCCGCCACCAGCACGACCGTCGCGGTGATCTCGCACAGAATGCGCAGCAGCACCATCAGGTTGACGTACCGGGGGCGGTCTCCGAGGATCACCAGCAGCTTCTGCGCGCTGGGCCGTTCGCCCTTCGCGAGTTCCTCCACCCGGGCCGGGGAGACGGTGTTCAGCGCCGAGTCGACCGCCGCGAACAATCCGCCGAGCGCCACCAGCACGACGGCGGCGGCGACGAGCGCGGGGGCACTCATGCCGATGCTCCGAACACGACGCCGCTACCGCTCGGTCGGGTCGAAGAACCCGGCCTTGCCGAGGAGCTGCTGGTCGCGGGCGGCGAGCCGGGCCTCGTGCTCGGCGCGCCGCAGTTCCTCGTACCACTCCTCGAGGAGCTGATTCTGCAGACCGAACATCTCCTTCTCCTCGTCGGGTTCGGCGTGGTCGTAGCCGAGCAGGTGCAGAACGCCGTGGACCGTGAGCACGGCGAGTTCGTGCGCGAGTGAATGGCCGGCCTTGTCGGCCTGTTCCGCAGCGAAGGACGGGCACAGCACGATGTCGCCGAGCATGGAGGGGCCGGGCTCGGGAGCGTCGGGGCGGCCGCCGGGTTCGAGCTCGTCCATGGGGAAGGACATCACGTCGGTGGGGCCGGGCAGGTCCATCCAGCGCATGTGCAGATCGGCCATGGTGCCGGAGTCGACGAGCACCATCGACAGTTCTGCGGCCGGATGCACGTCCATCCGGGCGATGACGAACCGCGCGATGTCGATCAGGTCCTCCTCGGCGACGTCCATCCCCGATTCGTTCGAGATCTCGATGCTCATCTGTGCAGTTCCTTCTGGGCAGGTGCGGACACGGCGGGTGCGAGGCTGGAGGGGCCTTCGATCGCGGTCACCGGCGTGGCACCCGGTTCTGGGCCGCCGCCCGCCGTTGGGCGCGGTTGCCCATCGCCACGCCGGTCGGCCGATCGGCCTCGAAGCGCTCGTAGGCGTCGACGATGTCGGAGACGAGCCGGTGGCGCACGACGTCGCTGCTGTCGAGGACCGCGAAGTGGATTCCGTCGATGCCGTCGAGGATCTCGGCGGCGGCAGCCAGTCCGGAGCGGGCACCACCGGGCAGGTCCACCTGCGTGGTGTCGCCGGTGACGACGATCTTCGACCCGAAGCCGAGCCGGGTCAGGAACATCTTCATCTGTTCGGCGGTCGTGTTCTGGGCCTCGTCGAGGATGATGAACGCGTCGTTGAGGGTTCGCCCGCGCATGTACGCCAGCGGTGCGACTTCGATGACTCCGGCCTGCATGAGCTTCGGGATGGCTTCCGGATCCATCATGTCGTGCAGCGCGTCGTGCAGCGGGCGCAGGTACGGGTCGATCTTCTCGTGCAGCGTGCCGGGCAGGAAGCCGAGACGCTCCCCCGCCTCGACGGCGGGGCGGGTGAGGATGATGCGGGTGATCTGCTTCGACTGCAGGGCCTGCACGGCCTTGGCCATGGCGAGGTACGTCTTGCCGGTGCCCGCGGGCCCGATACCGAACACGATCGTGTTGGTGTCGATGGCGTCGACGTAGCGCTTCTGGTTGAGGGTCTTGGGCCGGATGGTCTTGCCGCGCCGGGACAGGATGTCGAGGCTCAGGACGTCGGCCGGCGCGTCGGACAGGCCCTGCGTGAGCATTCCCACGGTGCGGCGCACCGCGTCCGGGGTCACCGCCTGGCCGCGTCCGACGAGGGTGACCAGCTGCCCGAGCACCCGTTCCGCGAGCGCGACGTCCGCGGGCGCGCCGGTGAGGGTGACGGAGTTGCCGCGTACGTGGATGTCCGCGCCGAGAGCCCGTTCGAGGGCGATGAGATTCTCGTCGGCCGAGCCGAGCAACGGTGCCGCAGCTTCGGGGGGCAGGTCCAAGTTGGAACGGACGGTGGTCCGTTCGGCGTTCCCGGTCTCTCGGGTGTCGTCTGGTTCACTCACGTGGACGGTACGGCCTGCTTTCGGTTCGGCTGGCGCACGACGGGCGTCGTGACGATGTCAGTCTAGCGCCGGGTGTCTCCGCGCCCCACCGCATTGCCGCCCGGGGCGGGTGCCCGGTGCCGATCCTGCTGCGTTCGCCGGGCCTGCTGGACGACGGCGACGGCACGCTCCGGCGGAACCCCCATCAGGACGAGGGCGGCGAGGGCAACGGATTCACCCGCGTCGTGCACCATGCCGCGGTTGGCCTGTTCGAGGGTGGCCATGGTGAGCCCCTCGAGCATTCCGACGAGGACGACGGGCGGCAGGTACGCGGAGAACACCCCCGACCGCCGGCCCCGCTCCACGATCGCGAGGGTGCGGGTGCGCAGCGGGGCGATGAGCTCCCCGATGCGCTCGTCGCCGACCTCCTTGCGCGCGAAGGACAGCAGCACGCGGAAGCGGTCTCCGACGGGCCAGGTCATGAGGGCGGCGACGGCGAGCGCCAGGTCGGGTTCCTCGGGATCCGGCCGGTCGACGGCCGCCGCGAGCGCGGCGGCCGCCTCCTCCGCGATGCCGTCGACGAGCGCCTCGCGGCTCGGGAAGTGGGCGTAGACGGTGCGGCGCACCACGCCGGCAGCCTGGGCGACCTCGTCCATGCTGGCGTCCGGGTCGGCGGCGAAACACCCCATGGCCGCCTCGAGGATCCGGGCTCGGTTCCCGCTCGTCCGCCGCCGCGGCCCCCGGATCGGTTCCGCCACGTGAACACCTTCTTCCACCGCCGAGTGTGACGTCCGTCAACTTTACTTGCACACTCGTGTGCAAGTTCCTAAGTTGCACATGGTTGTGCAAATAGTTGCCGACGCCCGCATGCGTGAGGAGCAGAGATGACCTCGAGCCTGGTCCGCCCGACCACGGATCCCGCCCGTCCGTATCCGCGCCGGTGGGCCGGCCTCGCCGTGCTCTGCCTGAGCCTGCTGATCGTCGTGATGGCGAACACCGCGCTCATCGTCGCGGCCCCGAGCATGCTGCGCGAACTTCAGCTGACCAGCACCGACCTGCAGTGGGTGATCGACGGCTACACCGTGCCCTACGCCGCGCTGATGCTGCTCGCGGGCGTCCTCGGCGACCGCTACGGCCGGCGGCGCGCCCTCCTCACCGGGCTCGCCGTCTTCGCCGCGGGCGCCGTGTTCGGCAGCCTCGCCGGCACCGCGGCCGAGGTGATCGGCGCCCGCATCACGATGGGCGTCGGCGCCGCGGTGATCATGCCCGCGACCCTGTCCCTGCTCGTCGCCATGTTCCCCGCCGCGGAACGACCCCGCGCCATCGCCGCCTGGGCCGCGACGTCCGGACTGGCGATCGCACTCGGCCCCCTCCTCGCGGGGTGGCTGCTCGAACAGCACTCGTGGGGCTCGACGTTCCTCGTCAACGTGCCGATCGCGGCGTTCGCCGCCGTCGCGGCGCTCGCGCTGGTGCCGCCCTCCCGGGCCGAACACGTCACTCGCATCGACTGGGTCGGCGGCGCCCTGTCCGTGGCCGCCGTCGGCGCGCTCGTCGCCGGCATCATCGAGGGATTCCACTTCGGTTGGCACGCAACGGCGCTCGGCGCGCTGACGGTCGCCGTTCTCTCGGGCGGCGGCTTCGTCGCCTGGGAGCTGCGGCACCCGCAGCCGCTGCTGGCCCTCGGGCGCGTCGCCGACCGGTCCGTCGCAGGTGCGTGCCTGTCAGTGCTGCTGCTCTTCCTCACGTCGTTCGGGGCGATCTACTTCGTGGCGCAGCAGTTCCAGTTCGTGTTCGGCTACAGCCCGCTCGAGACCGGTCTGCGCCTGCTTCCGCTGGCCGCGGCCGTCTCGATCGGCTCGGCCGTGAGCGGCCGGCTGGCGCCACGTCTCGGGGCGCGCGTCGCGATCGGTGCCGGCACGGCCGCCGCCGCGATCGGCGTCCTCACCCTCACCCTGCTCGACGACGGTTCCGGATACCCGGTGTTCCTCGTCGCGCTCGTCCTTCTCGGCCTCGGCATCGGGCTGGCCGCCCCGCCGGCCACCGACCTCGTGATGAGCGGATTCCCCGAGGCCGAACTCGGCGCCGCGGGCGGCCTGAACGACACCGCGGTCGAGCTCGGCGGATCCCTCGGCATCGCCGTGCTGGGCTCGGTGCTGGCCACCACCTACCAGCGGGAGATCTCCGCGTTCCTCGCCGGACTGCCGCTCGCGGATCTCGACGGGCCGATGGCCGCGCAGGCCGACACGGCCGTCGCTGCGGCAGGCGATTCCGTGGGCGGTGCCGCGCTGGTCGCCGAGGAGCTGGCGAAGAACCCGTTCGCCGCCTCCTACGCGCAGCCGCTTCTCGACGCGTCGGCCGACGCATTCTCGCAGGCGATCACGTCGGCGAGCCTCGTCGGCGGCGTCGCCCTGGCCGTCGGCGCGGTCGTCGTCACCGCGGTCCTGCCACCGCGCCGCTGAACCGTCAGCCCTCCGGACACACCTGCGAACCCAGCGGCTCCGGGGCCAGCAGCAACTCGCGCGACAGCGTCCAGCTGCGGGTCCGCTTGTCGAGGAACGCGAAGTGATCCTCGCCGTCGACGACGTGCAGTGCCACCGGATCACCCGCGGCGACCGCCGCCTCGGCGTAGCGCTCGGCGACCCTCACCGGCACCTGTGCGTCCTCGGTGCCGTGGACGAGCGCGACCGGCACCCCGATCGGCACCCGATGCCGGGGCGACGCCGACCGGTACAACTGCGGGTCCGCATCGTAGGGCTGACCGAACAGATCCTCGATGTAGCCCACCCGGCGGCCACGTTCGCCCGCGGACGCGAGGTCCAGCGCACCCGCCTGGGAGACGACGAGTTCGGGACGCACCTGCGTTCGCTGGCCCGCGAGCCACACGGCGAGCTGACCGCCGGCCGAGTGCCCGACCACCCGCACCCGGCCCGGATCGAGTGCGACGCCTGCGGTCCGGGCTTGCTCGACCACGGCGGTGGCGACGGCGTCGAGGGCCGCGACGATGTCGGCCGACATCTCCGGCCACCGCCCGCCCGCACCGATCCGCCGGTACTCGACGTTCCAGGCCGCCACGCCGTGCGCAGCCAGTTCGAGCGAGAGTGGCGTACCGAGGTTGAGGTGGTAGTCGCCGCTCCAGAAGCCGCCGTGGACGACCATCACCACCGGTACAGGCACGGCCGGGTCCGTGGCGTCCGGCAGGTACAGGTGGCCGAACTGCTGCGGCTGCGGACCGTAGGCGATGCGCACTCGGGACATGTCCTCGAGTGTGTCAGTGGAGCGGTCGCGCATCCCAACGCGGGGTCAGCACGCCCACCGCCCCCAGCGCGACCGCCGCGGCCGTGGACGTTCGCAGCACCGTCGGCCCGAGCAGCACCGGCCGCGCTCCCGCCGTCGTCAGCGCCGCCAGCTCGGCGTCGTCGACGCCGCCCTCCGGTCCGACCACGAGCAGCAGTTCGGCGGCGTCGGCCAGGGACAGCGAGCCGAAGGGGTCGGTCGCGGACTCGTGCAGGACCGCCGCGACACCCCCGCGAGCGACCGTCGCGCGCACGGCCTCGGCGACGTCCGCGGTCCGGTGGACCGGCGCGACCTCGGGCACGTGAGGACGCCGGGACTGCTTGGCGGCCGCCACCGCGACGGCCTGCCATCGCCCGACACCCTTGGCGGCCTTCGGACCGTCCCACCGGGCGACGCACCGCGCGGCCTGCCACGGCACGAACGCGTCGGCGCCCGCCTCCGTGGCCAGTTCCACCGCCAGTTCGGAACGATCGGATTTCGGCAACGCCTGCACCACGGTGACCCGGGGACGCGGTGCGGGGACTTCCCGACGGGCCAGGACACGGGCCTCGAGCCGGTCCTTCGCGGTCGCCGTCACCTCCACGTCCGCGACGTGGCCGCGCCCGTCCGACAGGACGAGGCGCTCGCCCACTGCGATGCGCCGCACCGTCGCCGCGTGGCGACCCTCCTTACCGTCGAGGACCGCGACCGCTCCTGCGTCGGGCAGGGGATCGAGGTAGAACAGCGTTGCGGCCACCGCGCGGCCTCAGCGCGCGCTGAACGCGTCGCGCAGCCGGGAGAAGAAGCCCCCGGCGTGCTGCGAGCCGGTGGTGACGACCTCGGGCACCTCGTGCTCGCGCTTGCGCCGGAACTCCTCGAGCAGCTTGACCTGCTTGCCGTCGAGCTTCGACGGGACGACGACCTCGAGGTGGGCGTGTACGTCCCCGCGCACCCCGGAACGCAGTTTGGGCATGCCGTGCCCGCGGAGCACCACCACCGACCCGGGCTGGGTGCCGGGATCGACGGTGATCTCGGCGGGCCCGTCGACGAGGGTGTCGAGCACGACGGTGGTGCCGAGTGCCGCGTCGACCATCGGGACCCGGATCGTGCAGTGCAGGTCGTCGCCGTCGCGCACGAACACGTCGTGCGCCTGCTCGATGATCTCGACGTACAGGTCGCCGGCGGGACCGCCGCCGGGGCCGACCTCGCCCTGCGCCGCCAGCCGGATACGCATGCCGTTGCTGACACCGGCCGGCACCTTGACCGTGATCTCCCGGCGAGCCCGCACCCGGCCGTCGCCGCCGCACTTGCGGCACGGGTCCGGGATCGTCTCCCCGGCACCGCGGCACGTCGGGCACGGCCGCGACGTCATGACCTGGCCGAGGAACGAGCGCTGCACCGACTGCACCTCCCCGGCGCCGCCACACGTCTCGCAACGCACGGCCTTCGAGTCGCCGTGGGTGCCGGACCCGGCACACCCGTCGCACAGGATCGCGGTCTCCACGGCGATCTGCTTGGTGACACCGGTGGCGCACTCCTCGAGTGTCAGCCGGGTGCGCAGCAGCGAGTCCGCGCCGGGCTGGACGCGGCCGCGCGGTCCGCGGGAGGTGGTCGCCCCGCCGCCGAAGAACGCCTCGAACACGTCGCCGAGACCACCGAAGCCGGCTCCCGAGAAGCCCCCACCCGCACCCGGACCGGTTTCGAGCGGATCCCCGCCGAGATCGACGATGCGCCGCTTCTCCGGGTCGGAGAGCACCTCGTACGCTGCGGAGATCTCCTGGAACCTCTTCTGCGCCGCCTCGTCCGGGTTCACATCCGGGTGGTGCTCGCGCGCAAGCTTGCGGTACGCCCGCTTGATCTCCTGATCGGTCGCGTTCTTCGACACGCCGAGCGTCCCGTAGTAGTCCCGTGCCACGTGAGTTCTTCGTCCTTCTCTATTCGCACAGATGTTGTGTCGTCGGATGGTGCGTCGGCGCCGAGCGGCGCTCAGCGTTCGCCGAGCACCTCACCGATGTAGCGGGCAACCGCAGCCACCGACGCAATCGTCCCCGGATAGTCCATCCGGGTGGGGCCGAGCACACCGAGGCCACCGAAGACGGTGCCCGCGGCACCGTACCCGGTGGACACCACGGACGTGCCGCGCATCTGCTCGACCTGGGTCTCCTCGCCGATTCGCACCGTCACGCGCCCGGCGTCCTGTGTCGCCGCCAGCAGCTTGAGGACCACCACCTGCTCCTCGAGCGCCTCGAGCACGGTACGCAACGAGCCGGGGAAGCCGGCATGCGCGTCGAAGTCGGCGGCGTTGCGCGTCAGGTTCGCCGTGCCGCCGAGCACGAGCCGTTCCTCGGGATGTTCGACGAGGGTTTCCACCAACACGGTGGCGCACCGGATGACCGCATCACGCAGGTCGTCGGGCGCGTCCCCGGCGAGCTCGCTCACCGCGATCGACGCCGCGGCGAGGCGCTTGCCGGTCAGCGCCGCCCCGAGCAGGTCCCGCAGCCGCGACAGGTCTTCCTCGCCGAGGACGTCACCGAGCTCGACGATGCGCTGGTCCACCCGGCCGGAGTCGGTGATGAGCACCAGCAGCAACCGCGCAGGCGTCAGCGCGACCACCTCGAGATGGCGGACCGAGGACGCCGACAACGTGGGGTACTGCACCACCGCGACCTGCCGGGTCAGCTGCGCCAGCAACCGGACGCCGCGGCGCAGCACGTCGTCGAGGTCCACCCCCGACTCGAGGAACTGCAGGATCGCGCGGCGCTCGGCGCCCGAGAGGGGTTTGACGTCGGCGATCCGGTCGACGAACTGGCGGTAGCCCTTGTCGGTGGGAACCCGGCCCGAGCTGGTGTGCGGCTGGGTGATGTAACCCTCGGCCTCGAGCACGGCCATGTCGTTGCGGACCGTCGCGCTGGACACACCCAGATTGTGGCGTTCGACGAGCGTCTTCGAACCGATCGGTTCCTTGGTGGACACGTAATCGGCCACGATCGCTCGTAACACCTCGAAGCGTCGTTCCTCGGTGCTCGACATCCCGCCCACCTCCGTCTCTGCAGTCGCACCCGGACGGCACGCATCACCGCAGGACGGTGCACTGCGTGCCGTTTCGCTCCACTTTAGTCGCCGAGCCGGGGCGGCGAGCGGCGCGGCGCCCGTCGACGATGCGTCGTAAGTTGGTGCCATGATCTTCAAGGGCGTCCGGGACGGCAAGCCGTATCCCGACCACGGGCTCTCGCTGCGCGACTGGGCGCAGATCCCGCCCCGGCAGGTGCGGCTGGACCAGATCGTCACCACCACCAAGGTGCTCGAACTCGACCGGCTGCTGTCGGAGGACTCCACCTTCTACGGTGACCTCTTCCCCCACGCCGTCCAGTGGAAGGGCGTGCTGTACCTCGAGGACGGCCTCCACCGGGCCGTACGTTCGGCGCTGCGCAACCGTACCGTCCTGCACGCGCGGGTGTTCGACTACGACGTCCTGTTCCCGCACACGGCGGACACCGACACCGCCGAGTCGTAGACGCCGCACGGCCGTGGGGCATGACACCACGCCGCCGCGCGATCAGGCGGCCCGCCGCCGCGCGATCAGGCGGCCCGCCGCCGCGCGATCAGGCGGCCCGCCGCCGCGCGATCAGGCGGCCCGCCGCCGCGCGATCAGGTCAGAATCGTGCGGACCACGGCGTCGGCGAGGAGCCTGCCGCGGTCGGTGAGCACCAGCCGGCCGGCGCGCAGTTCGGCGAGCCCGTCCGCGACGACCGTCTCGGCAGCGCGCCGCTCGTCCGGGGCGAGCACGTCCAGCGGCAAGCCGGTGCGCAGCCGCACCTCGAGCATCACCCGCTCGGTGTGGACGTCGTCGGCGGTGAGCAGTTCGCTGCCGCCGACGGGGAGGTCACCGGCGGCGAGCACGTCCGCGTAGCGTGCCGGATGTTTGACGTTCCACCAACGCACGCCGCCGACGTGGCTGTGGGCGCCCGGTCCGGCCCCCCACCAGTCGCCGCCGTCCCAATATCCGAGATTGTGGGCGCACCGTGCCGACGGATCGTCGGCACGAGCCCAGTTCGACACCTCGTACCAGGTCAGTCCGGCGGCCTCGAGCCGCGCGTCTATGCGCTCGTAGCGGGCCGCGAGAACGTCGTCGTCGGGAGCCGGCAGCTCACCCCGCCGCACCCGGCGGGCGAGCGCGGTGCCGTCCTCGACGATCAGCGCATACGCCGAGACATGATCGACGCCCGCCGCCAGCACGGCATCGAGGGACGCGTCGAGGTCCTCGTCCCGCTCCCCGGGGGTCCCGTAGATCAGGTCGAGATTGACATGGCCGAACCCGGCGGCGCGTGCCTCGCCCGCCGCCGCGACGGCCCGGCCCGGGGTGTGAGTGCGGTCGAGTACCGCCAGCACGTGCGGGGCAGCCGACTGCATGCCCAGCGACACCCGCGTGTATCCGGCCGCACGGATGCGGTCGAAGAAGGCCGGGGACGTCGATTCCGGGTTGGACTCCGTCGTCACCTCCGCGCCGGGGGCGAGGCCGAAGCTCGATCGCACCGCGTCGAGCACCTGCCCCAGGCCGTCGGCACCGAGCAGCGACGGGGTGCCACCACCGACGAAGACGGTCTGCGCCGCCGGAGACCCGAGCAGCTGCGCCGCGGCATCGAGTTCGCGGCGCAGGCCCTCGAGCCACGACTGCGGGGACGCCGAGGTGCCGAGCTCCCCGGCGGTGTAGGTGTTGAAGTCGCAGTAGCCGCAGCGGGTCGCGCAGAACGGGACGTGCACGTACACACCGAACGGGCGGGAACCGACCCCGGCCAGCGCCGAAGCCGGCAGCTCGAGTCCTGCACCGACTCCGACACGCGTTCCGCTCACTCCCCCAGTGTTCCAGAAGCCCGCACGGGGCCCGTCGCTCCAACACGGTCCGGACACGCCACTCCGCGTCCGGCCCTGTCACCTCGGCATTTCCCCGATTTCCGGTGTAAATACCGCCACGTTTCGAGAACAGGGCCGTGACATGGCACAATGGTCCCCATGACCGGACCCGGAGTGCGACTCGTGGCGCGACGCCACGTCGACCTCAAGCGCGTCTGTGCATCGCGGTGTCTGTCCTGCACCGCCGGTTTCTGCGCCGACTGTCGATAGTCGGCCCACCCCCTCCGGCAGACCCCGATTCCTGCCGGGTCGAGGCATGTCCGCGCGGGCTCAGCCCCGCCCAGCCGACCCCCGATCCGGTCCCTCGCGAATTCCAGGAGTACCCGTATGTCGTCGACCACCGACGTCTCCCCCGCCGGCGATACGACCGAAACCGCCGCGGCCCGCCCCCGCTCCACCCGCCCCGCCAAACGGCGCGCGGAGGGCCAGTGGGCGCTCGGATACCGTGAGCCGCTCAATCCCAACGAGCAGGTCAAGAAGGACGACAACCCGCTCAACGTGCGGCGTCGCATCGAAGACATCTACGCGCACACCGGATTCGACGGCATCGACCGGACCGACCTGCGCAACCGGTTCCGCTGGTGGGGTCTGTACACCCAGCGCGAACAGGGCTACGACGGCACCTACACCGGAGACGAGAACATCGATCTGCTCGAGGCGAAGTACTTCATGATGCGGGTGCGCTGCGACGGCGGCGCCCTGAATCTCGCGCAGCTGCGCACCATCGCGGGGATCTCGACCGAGTTCGGGCGGAACACCGCCGACCTGTCGGACCGTGAGAACGTCCAGTACCACTGGATCGAGGTCGAGAACGTCCCGGAGATCTGGCGACGTCTCGAGTCCGTCGGCCTGAAGACGACGGAGGCGTGCGGCGACTGCCCTCGTGTGGTCCTCGGCTCCCCGCTCGCCGGCGAGTCCCTCGACGAGATCATCGACGGCACACCGGCGGTGGAGGAGATCGTCCGCCGCTACATCGGCGACCCGAAGTACTCGAATCTGCCGCGCAAGTTCAAGACCGCGATCTCCGGTCAGCAGGACGTGGTGCACGAGATCAACGACGTCGCGTTCGTGGGCGTGAACCACCCGGAGCACGGCCCCGGGTTCGACCTGTGGGTCGGCGGTGGCCTCTCGACGAATCCGATGCTGGCGCAACGGGTCGGCGCGTGGGTCCCGCTCGCCGAGGTACCCGATGTGTGGGAAGCCGTCGTGTCGGTCTTCCGCGACTACGGCTACCGCCGGCTGCGGTCGAAGGCGCGGCTGAAGTTCCTGGTCAAGGACTGGGGCGTGGAGAAGTTCCGCGAGGTTCTCGAAACGGAGTACCTGAAGCGGCCGATGCTGGACGGGCCCGCCCCGGAGAAGCCGACACGACCGATCGACCACGTGGGCGTGCAGAAACTGCGCAACGGACTCAACGCGGTCGGCGTCGCCCCCATCGCGGGCCGGGTCTCCGGCACGATCCTCGCCGCCGTCGCCGACGCGGCCGAGAAGGCGGGATCCGATCGCATCCGCTTCACGCCCTACCAGAAGCTCATCGTCCTCGACGTCGCCGACGAGAAGGTCGATCAGCTGATCGCCGACCTCGACGAGCTCGGCCTGCCCGCGAACCCGACGCCGTGGCGCAAGAACCTGATGGCCTGCACGGGCATCGAGTTCTGCAAGTTGTCGTTCGTCGAGACCCGCAAGCGCTCGCAGGCGCTGGTGCCCGAACTCGAGCAGCGCCTCGCCGACATCAACGCCCAGCTGGACGTTCCGGTGACGATCAACATCAACGGCTGCCCCAACTCGTGCGCCCGGTCGCAGGTCGCCGACATCGGCTTCAAGGGCCAGCTCGTCGACGACGGGGACGGCAACCAGGTGGAGGGATTCCAGGTGCACCTCGGCGGGACGCTCGGCATGGACGCGGCGTTCGGCCGGAAGCTGCGCCAGCACAAGGTGACCAGCGCCGAGACGGGCGACTACATCGAGCGGGTGGTGCGCAACTTCGTCAAGCACCGCAACGCGGGAGAACGCTTCTCGCAGTGGGTGTTGCGCGCGGACGAGGCCGATTTGCGATGACCGGGGAGCAGACGATCGAAGGACGGAACGTGACGACGACACGGACGACGGAGGAACTGCGGGAACTGGCCACGCAGGGGGCGGCCACTCTCGAGGGCGCCTCGGCGCAGGATCTGCTGCAGTGGACCGAGGAGAAGTTCGGCGACTCGTACATCGTGGCGTCGAACATGCAGGACGGGGTGCTCGTGCACCTCGCGGCGCAGGTGCATCCCGGCGTGGACGTGCTCTTCCTCGACACCGGCTACCACTTCGCCGAGACCCTCGGCACCCGGGACGCCGTCGCGCAGGTGTACGGCGTGAACCTGGTCGAGGCCAAGGCGCAGCAGACGGTGGCCGAGCAGGACGCCCTGCTCGGTAAGGACCTGTTCGCACGGGACCCCAACGAATGCTGCCGCCTGAGGAAGGTGGTGCCGCTGAAGCAGACCCTGGCGGGCTACCAGGCGTGGGTCACCGGCATCCGCCGGGTGGAGGCCCCGACCCGGGCCAACGCCCCGCTGATCTCCTTCGACGACGCCTTCGGGCTGGTGAAGATCAACCCGATCGCCGCGTGGTCCGACGAGGACATGCAGAACTACATCGACGAACACGGGATCCTCGTCAATCCCCTGGTCGACGAGGGCTACCCCTCCATCGGGTGCGCCCCCTGCACCGCCAAACCACTACCCGGAGCCGATCCGCGCAGCGGACGGTGGGCCGGCCGAGCCAAGATCGAATGCGGGTTGCACGCCTCATGACACTCATCGACACGAAATTCACCGAATCCCGGAACACGTCGGACGGCAGCAGGTTCGACACCCTCGACGCCCTCGAGTCGGAAGCGATCCACGTCTTCCGCGAGGTCGCCGGCGAGTTCGAACGTCCGGTGATCTTGTTCTCGGGCGGCAAGGACTCGACGGTCCTGCTGCACCTGGCGCTCAAGGCCTTCTGGCCGGCGCCCCTGCCGTTCGCGCTGCTGCACGTCGACACCGGCCACAACCTTCCCGAAGTGCTCGAGTTCCGCGACCACGTCGTCGAGAAGTACGGGTTGCGGCTGCACGTGGCGAAGGTCGAGGACTACCTCGCCGACGGCCGCCTCACCGAGCGGCCCGACGGGATCCGCAACCCGCTGCAGACGGTTCCGCTGCTCGACGCCATCGCCGACAACCGTTTCGACGCGGTGTTCGGCGGCGGCCGCCGCGACGAGGAACGCTCCCGTGCCAAGGAACGGATCTTCTCCCTGCGCAACGCGTTCGGGCAGTGGGATCCCAAGCGGCAGCGGCCCGAGTTGTGGAACCTCTACAACGGCCGGCACGCTCCCGGTGAGCATGTGCGGGTCTTCCCGCTGAGCAACTTCACCGAGCTCGACATCTGGCGGTACATCGCCCGGGAGGACATCGAACTCGCGAGCATCTACTACGCCCACCAGCGCCCGGTGTACCGGCGTGACGGCATGTGGATGACACCCGGCGTGTGGGGCGGCCCGGCCGAGGGTGAGGAACTCGAGGTCCGGTCGGTGCGCTACCGCACGGTCGGGGACGGCTCCACGACCGGCGCGATCCTGTCCGAGGCGGCCGACAACGAGGCGATCCTCGACGAGGTCGCCGCGTCGCGGCTCACCGAGCGCGGCGCCACCCGCGGCGACGACCGCGTGTCCGAAGCGGCCATGGAGGACCGCAAGCGAGAGGGATATTTCTGATCATGAGCGACCTCCCCGTGCACAGCACCCAGCTGCTCCGGCTCGCCACCGCCGGCAGTGTCGACGACGGCAAGTCCACCCTCGTGGGCCGGCTCCTGTACGACACCAAGTCCGTGCTCGCCGACCAGATCGACGCGGTCACCCGCGCCTCGGTCGACAAGGGTCTCGACACCCCCGACCTGTCGCTGCTCGTCGACGGCCTGCGCGCCGAGCGCGAACAGGGCATCACCATCGACGTCGCGTACCGCTACTTCGCCACTCCCCGGCGCAGCTTCGTGCTGGCGGACACCCCGGGACACGTGCAGTACACCCGCAACACCGTCTCGGGGGCCTCCACCGCCCAGCTCGTGGTGCTGCTCGTCGACGCCCGCAAGGGCGTGGTCGCGCAGACCCGCAAGCACGCCGCCGTGCTCGCGCTGCTCGGCGTGCCCAAGCTCGTGCTGGCGGTCAACAAGATCGATCTGGTCGACGACCCGGCAGCCGTGTTCGCCGACATCTGCGGTCGGTTCAACGAGCTGACCCGGTCGCTCGGCTGGTCGCCGGAGGACGTGCAGGAGATCCCGGTCTCCGCCCTGCACGGCGACAACGTCGCGGTCCGTTCGGAGAACACGCCGTACTACGACGGCCCGACCCTGATCGAGCACCTCGAGTCCGTCCCGGTCGACGCCGACGTCCACGGCCGCCACGAGATCGGGCTGCGGTTCCCGGTGCAGTACGTGATCCGGCCCCGCACCGCCGACTTCCCGGACTACCGCGGCTACGCCGGGCAGATCGCGGCGGGCAGCGTCCGGCCCGGCGACGAGGTCGTGATCCTGCCCGCGGGCACCCGGACCACGATCGAGCGGATCGACACCGCCGACGGCGAGCTCGCTCTCGCCCATGCCGGCCGCAGCGTCACCCTGATTCTCGCGGACGACGTCGACGTCTCCCGCGGGGACGTCATCGCCGCCCCGACCGCCGCCCCGGAACCGATCGATCAGTTCGAGGCGACGGTGTGCTGGCTGGCGGAGAAGCCGCTGCGACCCGGCGCCCGGTTGCTGCTCAAGCACGGCACCCGCACGACCCAGGCGATCGTCGGGACGCTCGAGGAGCGCTTCGACGAGCAGAACCTGACCTCGGTTCCCGCCCCGGAGTCGCTCGAGCTCAACGAGATCGCCCGCATCACCGTCCGGGTCGCCGAACCCATCGCGGCCGACGACTACAAGGTCAACCGCCGCACGGGCAGCTTCCTGCTGATCGACCCCGCGGGCGGGAACACCCTCGCCGCGGGCCTGGTCGGCAACAGCCTCGCCGAGGTCGAACTCGGGGACCGCGTCCCCGCATGATCCCGCTCGTCGCCGTCGCGCACGGCAGCCGTGACCCGCGCTCGGCGCGTGCCATGGCTGCCGCGCTGGCGGTGCTACGGGACCGCCACCCGGACCGGGACGTGCGGCTCGCGTTCCTGGATCTGAACACGCCCTCGGTGGGGCAGGTCGTCGATGCTGTCGCCGCCGAGGGGCACCGCCGCGTCGTGGTGGTTCCGTTGCTGCTGGGCAGCGCCTTCCACGCCCGGGTGGATCTGCCCGCGCTCCTCGCCGAGGCCCGCGTCCGGCATCCGCGTCTCGACGTGGTCCAGGCGGACGTCCTCGGCGCCGACGAGCGCCTCGTCGCGGCGGCCCGCGAGGCGATCGGTGCAGCCGGTGTCTCCCCGACGGAACCGACCGTGGGCGTCGCCCTGTGCGCGGTCGGATCCCGGCGCCGGGACGCCAATGCCGCCACCTCGGCGATCACGCCGCGTCTACTGCGCGGCACGGCGTGGGGGTGGGGCCGCACGTGCTTCGCCACCGCCGCGGCACCGACCGTCGTCGACGCCCTGTCGGACCTGCGTGCCGCCGGTGCCACCACGCTCGTGCTCGCCCCCTGGATGCTCGCGCCCGGGCTGCTGTGGGACCGCGCCGTCGCCGCCGCGCAGGCGGAGTTCCCCGAGGTCGTCTGTTCCGGCACCCTCGCGGACTCCCCTGCCGTCGGGTTCGTGATCGACGAACGCTACCGGCAGTCGCTCGTGCACGCCGGGGCCGCATCGCGTCACACCGCCTGACATCCGCCGATTGCCTCTGGCGCACTCCGGTCGTATCGGCACAGACTGGACTCGAGGCAAGGAGGCATCGTCATGGCCACAGCACCGATTCGGCACGGGATCGTCGTCGGGGTCGACGGTTCGGACGGCTCGTTCTCCGCGGCGCACTGGGCCGCGTCCGCCGCCCGGATCTTCGGTGAGCCGTTGCACCTGGTCAACGTGCTCCCCGATGCGCCGAGCGCAACCGGCAGATCCAGGGAGGAATTCGCCAAGCTCCTGCAGGCCGACAGCGAACGGCTGCTCGAACGTGCCCGCCGCGCGGCGCTCGACGGTCGTGCGGACGTCGAGGTCGAATGCAGCAGCCGACCGGGTCCCCCGGCGAAGACGCTCGTCGAACTGTCGAATACGGCCCGTCTGCTGGTGGTCGGACGAACCACGACGGGGGAACTGCGCTCGATGTTCGCCGGCTCCGACGTCGTCCGCGTCGCCAACCATGCCCGCTGCCCGGTCGTGGCGTGGCGGGGCGAAGACGACCACGAGGAGGTGGACACACGGCCGGTCGTCGTCGGTGTCGACGGCAGCGCGTTGAGCACCGCCGCCATCGAGCACGCGTTCGAGTTCGCCTCCTTCCTCGGCGTGCCGTTGATCGCGGTGCACGCGTGGACCGAACAGTCGACACTGCGCGGCTACGACGAGTCCGCGCGCTTCGTCGACTGGTCGACGTATGCGCAGCAGAAGGCGGCCGACCTCGCGGAGAGCCTGGCCGGGTGGCGCGAGCGGTATCCCGACGTCGAGGTGCGGCCGGAGCTCGAGCGCCGCGGCGCGATGGTGGCCCTCATCGAGCGTTCCGTCGACGCGCAACTCGTCGCGGTGGGCAGTCACGGTCGCAGCACGATCGCGTCGGCCCTCCTCGGCTCCACCGGTCAGGGGCTGCTCCACCATTCCCGCTGCCCGGTGCTCATCTGCCGACAATGACACCCGGACCCGCGAATCCCGGTTCACGCAGGGCATTTCGAACGCGACCGTAAGTCGGCGCCCTCCTACCGTGTCGCCTCGGCGTAGATCACGGCGATGCTGCCGGTGCCGGGCCGGAACAGCTCGGCCTCGACCGCACTCCAGCCACCGAGATCGTCGACGGTCCACAGCGTTTCGGGAGCCGGGAAGTCGTCGGCGAACTCCCGTGCGACGCCCGGGTCGGCCGGCCGGAATCCGGCTGAGGCCCAGATCCTCTGTGCCTGCGCGGTGTAGAGGAAGTCGTTGAACTCCTGGGCGGCCACCACGTCGGGCGCGTTGTCGATCACCACGGCGGGACTGTCGATCCGGAGGGTGGTGGCCAGGGGCACGCGCCGGACCGCGGCGCCGTCGCGCTCGAGCCGGACCGCGTCGCGTTCCGACAGGAGCAGCACGTCCCCGGCACCCTGCACGAACACCTCCACGGCCTCTTCGGGGCTCGCGGGCGAGGACTCGATGTGGTCACCGACGAGCGCCGCGAGGTAGTCCCGGCCCGCCTGCGGGTCGGCACCGCCGTTGCTCGTCGCGGCGTAGGCGGCGAGCAGGTTGAGCTCGCCCGCCCCGGAGGCCGTCGGGTCGGGCGTGACCACCTCGAGGCCCGGAGCGAGCAGGTCGTCCCAGTCCGTCACGCCCCAGGGATTGCCCTCCCGCACGAGCATCGTCACGACGGATCCGTACGGGATCCCCCGGTACACCCCCGCGTTCCAGTCCGGGTCGACCAATCCGGCGTCGACGAGCCCGGACAGGTCCGGCACCGAGGCGAAGGTGACGAAATCGGCCGAGGCGCCGCCGACGACGGCGGCAGCCTGCTGCGCGGACGGACCGGACGTGACGTCGAAACGGACGTCCTCGCCGGCTTCGGTGGTGCCGAACGCGGCGATGACCTCGTCCAGCGCCGCCCTGGCGCCCTCGGCTGCGGACAGGTCGACGGTGGGGCCGGAGCCGGCCGCAGCATCGTCGTCGTCCCGCTGCCCGTCACCGGCCGAGCACGCCGTGAGCGCGGCGGCGGCAGCGAGCGCGACGAGGTGCCGGCTCGGACGGAATCTCACGACATACCTCCGGCGCGGATCAACGAGTCAGCAGCCAGGCCACGACGACGAGAACGAGCAGGGCGGCCAGGGCGAGGGTCACGCGTGAGCGCGGCATGTCAGCGATCCTCCGTCTTCGGTTCGGACGCGGCCGGCTCCCTGCGTCCGACGGCCGCGAGGACGCCCGCGAGGGCACGGTCGAGCAACCAGGCCACGCCGGCGCACACCGGCACCACGACACCCAGCACCAGCGCGACCTGCGGGACGAACGGGAGGCCGGCCAACCACAACTCGAAGCCGTCCCACCACGAAGCCACCCGATCCACGCCCCCACCCTAGTCGGCGCTCGTTCGGTGGACGCCGAGGGCCGGGTGCCGGGATCATGAGGTGATGGCACAGACGTTTGAAGGATCGGGCCTCTCCTCCGCGCATTCGCACCCCCCACACCGGAGCCCCTACCCGCCGATCGACGACTATGCGTTCCTGTCGGACTGCGAAACGACCTGCCTCATCGCCCGCAACGGGGCAGTCGAATGGATGTGCCTGCCCCGGCCGGACTCGCCGAGCGTGTTCGGGGCGATCCTCGACCGCAGTGCCGGCTACTTCCGCATCGGCCCGCACGACCGCACCGTCCCGGCGGCACGCCGGTACCTGCCCGGCGGACTGATCCTCGAGACCACGTGGCAGACCGAGACGGGCTGGATCGTGGTGCGCGACGCGCTGGTGATGGCGCCGTGGCATGCCGTCCAGGAGCGGTCGCGGACCCACACGCGGACGCCGACGGACTGGGACGCCGAGCACATGTTGCTGCGCACGGTCCGCTGCGTGAGCGGCACCGTGGAACTCGAGGTCAGTTGCGCCCCCGCGTTCGACTACCATCGCGCTCCGGCGCGCTGGGAGTACACGGGCAAGGTGTACGAGGAGGCCACGGCGTACTGCACCGCCGGCGAACCCGGAGAGCACCCCGAACTGCGGCTCACCACCGATCTCCGGCTCGGCCTCGAGGACGGCGAGGCGCGGGCACGAACCCGGATGAGCAAAGGTGACACGGCGTTCGTCGCCCTGTCGTGGTCGGACGTGCCGTGTCCGGGAACGTTCGAGGAGGCCGCCGCGAAGATGGCCGAGACGGCGGACTTCTGGCGGGAGTGGATCACCACCGGTCGTTTCCCCGATCACCCCTGGCGCAGCTACCTGCAGCGCAGCGCACTGACCCTCAAGGGGCTGACGTACGCCCCCACCGGGGCACTGCTGGCCGCAGCCACCACATCTCTCCCGGAAACACCTGGCGGAGAAAGAAATTGGGACTACCGCTACGCGTGGGTGCGCGATTCGACGTTCGCGCTGTGGGGTCTGTACACCCTCGGGCTCGACCGGGAGGCCGACGCGTTCTTCGCCTTCATCTCCGACGCGTCCCGCAGCGAGGACGGCAAGTTGCAGCCGCTGCAGGTCATGTACGGCGTGGGCGGCGAGCGGGTGCTCACCGAATCGCAACTCGAGCACCTGTGCGGCTACGACGGAGCGCGTCCGGTGCGGATCGGCAACGATGCGTATCATCAAGTGCAGCACGATATCTGGGGTGCGATGCTGGATTCGGTATATCTGCACGCGCGGACCCGCCGGCACATGCCCCAGTCCTTCTGGCCGGCCGTGAAACGTCTCGTCGGGCAGGCCGAGCAGCACTGGAGCCTGCCCGATCGCGGGATCTGGGAGGTGCGCGGTGAGCCCCAGCACTTCACCTCGTCCAAGGTGATGTGCTGGGTCGCGCTCGACCGGGGCGCACGGCTGGCGCGCACGCACGGCCGTCCCGACTACGCGGTGCGGTGGGAGGCCGTCGCGGACGAAATCAAGGCGGACATCCTCGAGCACGGCGTCGACGAGCGCGGGGTGTTCACCCAGCGCTACGGTCACCCCTCCCTGGACGCCTCCGCACTGCTGGTGGTGCTGCTGCGGTTCCTGCCGGCCGACGATCCGCGGGTGCGGGCGACGGTCCTGGCGATCGAGGACGAACTGACCGAGGACGGACTGGTCCTGCGCTACCGCGTGGACTCGACCGACGACGGACTGACCGGCGAGGAGGGCACCTTCACGATCTGCTCGTTCTGGCTGGTCTCCGCCCTGGTGGAAATCGGCGAGGTGGAGCGGGCGCGCACACTGTGCGAACGTCTGCTCGGCTTCGCCAGCCCCCTCAAGCTCTACGCCGAGGAGATCGACCCGCGCTCGGGCCGGCACCTGGGCAACTTCCCCCAGGCGTTCACCCACCTGGCCCAGATCAATGCGGTCGTGCACG
The DNA here is from genome assembly GCF_047782815.1 of Rhodococcus indonesiensis. Lineage (NCBI taxonomy): Bacteria > Bacillati > Actinomycetota > Actinomycetes > Mycobacteriales > Nocardiaceae > Rhodococcus > Rhodococcus indonesiensis. The sequence goes on from NZ_CP180630.1 coordinate 3,326,691, forward strand.
TGATCCGGGCGGAGGAGCAGATCGCGGCCGGGGAGTTCCAGCCCGCGCGCCGGGCGCCGTGACCCGCTACCAGGACCGGCGCAACAGTTCTTCCGCGCGATCGGCGATGTCCCGGACGATCTCGCCGGCGGGCCGCTGTTCCCGCACGAGTCCGGCGGCCTCCCCGGCGTAGACCACACCCCGCCGGGGGTCGGTCCCGTCGTACGCGGCGGCGAGGGTCTCCTCGTCGGCGCCACGCCCGTGCCATTCGGCGGTGTAGTCGTTCGTCAGGGCCCGGCCACCCCATCGCGCCGGCCAGGGCTGATGCCGGGCCCGGTCGAAGACGTCCGTGTAGACGGTGTCGCTGCTGCTCGCCGCGACGAGCCGGTCCCGGGCGTACTCCGGACCCACCGTCTCGGGACTCGCCAGCAACGCCGTGCCGACGAGCGCGCCCTCCGCACCGGCCGCGAGCACCGCTGCCAGTCCCCGCCCGGACGCGATGCCGCCCGCGGCGAGCACCGGAAGCGACGTCGACTCGAGCACCTCCTGCAGGAGCGGCAGGGTCCCGATGTGCCCGGTGTGACCGCCGGCCTCGTGTCCCTGGGCGACGACGGCGTCGACCCCCGCGGCCTCGACGACCCGCAGGTCCTCGATCGTGTTGATCTGCGAGATCACGACGGCACCGGCTGCCCGCACGCGCGGCACATAAGGAGCCGGGTCGCCGAACGACAGCGACACCACGCGGGGCCGTTCGGCCAGCACCGCGTCGAGCAGACTGTCGTCGTCGGCGAGCGACCAGGTCATCAGCCCGAAACCGAGCGGTCCACCGCCGAGTTCGCGCGCCACCGCCGACTCGGCGGCCAGCCACTCCGGGGTGTTGTAGCGCGCGGCCCCGATCAGGCCGAGCCCGCCGGCCCGGGTCACCTCCCCGGCCAGGCGGCCGCCGGCGCGGCCGCCCATGGGGGCGCCGAGCAGCGGGACGGTGATGCCCAGGGTGCGGGTGAGCCAGGTCTCGAGCACGGTGGACTACTTCCCCTTCGGCTTGTCCGAGGACGCCTCGGACGAGAGCGCGGCCACGAACGCCTCCTGCGGGACGTCCACCCGGCCGATCGTCTTCATCCGCTTCTTGCCTTCCTTCTGCTTCTCGAGCAGCTTGCGCTTGCGGCTGATGTCGCCGCCGTAGCACTTGGCGAGCACGTCCTTGCGGATCGCACGGATATTCTCCCGGGCGATGATCTTCGATCCGATCGCCGCCTGCACCGGCACCTCGAACTGCTGCCGCGGGATCAGCTCCTTGAGCTTGGTGGTCATCTTGTTGCCGTACGCGGCGGCCGCGTCCTTGTGCACGATCGCGCTGAACGCGTCGACGGCCTCGCCCTGCAACAGGATGTCCACCTTCACCAGTGCGGCCTCCTGCTCCCCGGCCTCCTCGTAGTCGAGGCTGGCGTAGCCGCGGGTGCGGGACTTCAGCGAGTCGAAGAAGTCGAAGATGATCTCGGCCATCGGCAGGGTGTAGCGCAGCTCGACCCGGGTCTCGGACAGGTAGTCCATGCCGCCGAGTTCGCCACGCCGCGACTGGCACAGCTCCATGATCGAACCGATGAACTCGCTCGGGGAGATGATCGTGCACTTGACGATCGGCTCGTAGATCGCGCGGGCCTTGCCTTCGGGCCAGTCCGACGGGTTGGTGACGATGTGCTCCTGCCCGCCTTCGAGGACCACGCGGTAGACCACGTTGGGGGCGGTGGAGATCAGGTCCAGGCCGAACTCGCGCTCGAGTCGTTCCCGGGTGATCTCCATGTGCAGCAGGCCGAGGAAGCCGCACCGGAACCCGAAGCCGAGGGCCACCGACGTCTCGGGTTCGTAGGTGAGCGCGGCGTCGTTGAGCTGCAGCTTGTCGAGGGCATCGCGCAGGACGGGATAGTCCGACCCGTCGACCGGATACAGGCCGGAGTAGACCATCGGGCGGGGTTCCCGGTAACCGGTGAGGGGTTCGGCGGCACCGCCCCGCGCCGAGGTGACGGTGTCACCGACCTTCGACTGACGCACGTCCTTCACGCCGGTGATGAGATACCCGACCTCGCCGACCCCGAGCCCGGCGGTGGCCTTCGGCTCGGGCGAGACGATGCCCACCTCGAGCAGCTCGTGGGTGGCGCCGGTGGACATCATCTTGATCTTCTCGCGCGGCACGATCTTGCCGTCGACCACGCGCACGTACGTGACGACGCCACGGTAGGTGTCGTACACCGAGTCGAAGATCATCGCGCGGGCGGGCGCGTCGGGGTCGCCGACCGGCGGCGGCACCTGCCGGATCACCTCGTCGAGCAGCTCCCGCACGCCCACCCCGGTCTTGCCGGACACCCGCAGCACGTCGTCGGGCTCGCAGCCGACGATGTGCGCGATCTCGGCGGCGTAGCGGTCCGGGTCGGCCGCGGGCAGGTCGATCTTGTTCAGGACCGGGATGATCGTCAGGTCCTTGTCGAGAGCGAGGTAGAGGTTGGCGAGGGTCTGCGCCTCGATGCCCTGGGCGGCATCGACGAGGAGCACCGCGCCCTCACACGCCTCGAGCGCACGGGAGACCTCGTAGGTGAAGTCGACGTGCCCGGGCGTGTCGATGAGGTGCATGACGTAGTCCTCGCCCTCGACCTGCCACGGCAGCCGCACGTTCTGGGCCTTGATGGTGATCCCGCGCTCGCGCTCGATGTCCATCCGGTCGAGGTACTGAGCACGCATCTGGCGCTCCTCGACCACACCGGTGAGCTGCAGCATGCGGTCCGCGAGCGTCGACTTGCCGTGGTCGATGTGCGCGATGATGCAGAAGTTCCGGATCTTCGCGGGGTCCGTGAACGTGGTGTCGGCGAAGGTGCTGATGTCGGGCTCCTGACTCGGACGGGCAGCAGCCCTGGCGGGCCGCGGTCACCCCTGCAGAATATCCAAGTCGCGCCGGGTCCGGTCCCGCGGCCGCACCTGTACGGCAGCGGGCGCCGCTAAGCTCGCCGACGTGGCTGGCACATGGAAGAAACTCGGCAGACAACTGGGACGGATCGCGGTCGAGCAGGGGCCGCGGCTGCTCGAGCAGATGCAGCGCTCCGGCGCCCTCGACCGGGCCCGGACCGCCCTCGGCTCCGGGACAGCCGACGCCGCCCGGCCGGCCCCGAAGCCGGGCCGTCCGGTGGCCTCCCGTACCGCCCCCACCGCGCAGCGCGCCCGGCAGATCTCGTACTCCCCCGACCTCGACGGCCGCGCCGACCCGGGCGAGATCGTGTGGACGTGGGTGGCCTACGAGGAGGACGCGACCCAGGGCAAGGACCGGCCCGTGCTCGTCGTCGGACGCAACGGCGGAACCCTGCTCGGCCTCATGCTGTCGTCGAACGACGACCGGGACGGTCACCGGGACTGGCTGGCGCTGGGTAACGGCAGCTGGGACGCCGGCAACCGGCCCAGCTGGGTCCGTCTGGACCGCGTGCTCGACGTACCCGAGGACGGCATCCGGCGCGAAGGCGCGGTGCTCGACCGGTCCCGGTTCGAGCAGGTCGCTGCGCGCCTGCGCGCCGACTACGGCTGGCGGTAGCTGCGCGTCCCGTCACCGCCGGCGATCGCCGGTCGTCCCGTCACCGCCGGCGGTAGCCGGTCGTCCCGTCACCGCCGGCGGACGCCTGCGGGCGGCGTCATGGACGGCCGCAGTCCGGCGAACCGGCCGAACAGCGAGCGGTAGACGAGCGCACCGAGGGCGCCGCCGATCAGCGGGAACAGGATGAACAGCCAGAGCTGCGCGAGCGCGCCGTCCTGGTACGGAGCGACCGCGATGCTCCGCGCCGGGTTGACCGAGGTGTTGTCGATCGGGATCGCGACCAGGTGGATCACCGCCAGGGTGAAGCCGATCGACACCCCGGCCAGCAGCACGTCCGACGCCTGGTCCGTCGCGGCGAGCACGACGAACACCAGGAGCGCGGTCAGCAGCACCTCCACGATCATGGTCGCCCCGATGCCGTAACCGTCGATGAGCACCCCACCGAGCGGGCCCTCCACCGCCGACGGGCTGTGCGGTCCCCAACCGTTGGCGCCGAGCCCCTGCACGGCCCGGTCGTAGGTCGGCAGCGACTGCGCCACCGAGTAGATCGTCACGCCCGCGACGAGCCCGCCGAAGACCTGGGCCACGATGTAGAACACCGCCCGCTTGGCCGTGACCCGACCGATCGCGAGCTGACCGACCGTCACCGCCGGGTTCACGTGACAACCGGAGATCGGCCCGATGGCGTAGACGAGGAAGAGCAGGGTCAGCCCGAACGCCAGTGCGACGCCCAGATTGCCGACCTTGCTTCCGGCGAAGACCGCCGTGCCGACCGCGGAGAACACGAGCACGAACGTGCCGATCGCCTCCGCTGCGTACTTCTTCGCGTCCGAGAATTCTTCCTTCTCGACGGCTTCGAGCGCGGTCTCGTGTTCGGCCGCGCCGGGTGCAAGGTCCGCCGTCCGGTCTTCCGCCCGGTCCTTGCCGCCCGTCTCGTGTTCGTTCGTCATGCGCCCACCTCGCGTCGTGCGATCCCGGAGGACCGGATCCGATGTGTCGAACATCCGCACTGGCGAACACCGCGGGTCGAAGAGGGGCCCACCGGCCGCACAGCACTACCGCAACAGAACACAGCGGACACTACGCAAGCCGGGTGACGTCCACAACAACTTCCGGTGACGCCGAGGACCGTTTCCGGCAGGGGCGGCAGGCAGTGAGCGCAAAGACACCCGGTGTACGGTCCCGGACACCTGGTTTGGGGTTCCGCCGGGCCGCTGGTATCGTGGTCCGTCGGTGCCGTAGTGCGCCCAGAGCTTTCCGACCAACTACCAGCAAGACGACAGGATTTTACGCGTGGCCAACATCAAGTCCCAGGTGAAGCGGATCCGCACCAACGAGCGCAACCGACTCCGCAACCAGTCGGTCAAGTCCTCGCTGCGCACGGCGATCCGTTCCTTCCGCGAGGCCGCGGCCGCCGGTGACAAGGACAAGGCCACCGAGCTCCTCGTCTCCACCAGCCGCAAGCTCGACAAGGCAGCCAGCAAGGGCGTGATCCACGCCAACCAGGCCGCCAACAAGAAGTCCGCTCTGGCCAAGGTCGCCAACGGACTCTGAGGTAGAACGCAAGCTCTGCTCCGGAAGCCGCCCGGTCCTCGGACCGGGCGGCTCCGTCGTCTAACGGCTCCGGCCGGCCAGCCCGGCGACACGGCGCACAGCACGCTCGACCGCGTAGTCGGCGTCCGCCGCCGCGCCTTTGACGTCGGCGTTGAGGTCGGCCACCACCCGCAGCGCCGTCCCGATCGATCCCGGATCCCACGCGCGTGCCTGCGTCTGGGCCTTCTTCACCTTCCAGGGCGGCATGCCGAGTTCGGACGCCATCTTGAACGGGTCGCCACGCCCGGCCGAGCCGACGCGCGCGATCGTGTGGACGGCGTCGGCGAGAGCATCGGCGAGCAGGACGTGCGCGACGCCACGATGCGTCGCCCACCGCAGCGATTCCAGCGCCCCGGCTTCGTCACCCGCGACGGCCTTCTCTGCCACCTCGAACCCCGTGACCTCGGCCTTGCCGGAGTAGTAGCGCTGCACGGCGGCGGCATCGATCTTGCCGCCCGTGTCGGCGACGAGCTGGCTGCACGCCGCCGCCAGCTCTCGTAGGTCGGAGCCCACGGCGTCGATCACGGCCTGCACGACCTCCGGAGCGACCCGAACGCCGGCCGTGCGGAACTCGGTCCGCACGAAGTCCACCCGCTCGGCCACCTTGGTGATCCTGGCGCACTCGTGGGTCTCGGCGCCGCACTTCTGCAGTTCGCCCACCATGGCTTTCGCGCGGCCGCCGCCGCTGTGCAGGACGACGAGGGCCACCCCCTCGGGTGGGTCGGTCGCTGCGTCGACGATCAGTGCGACGGCGTCCTTGCCGGCCTCCGCGGCGGATTCGAGGACGACCACCCGGTCCTCGGCGAACAACGACGGGCTCAGCAGCTCGGCGAGTTCGGCGGCGCCGGCGTCCCCGGCGCGCAGCCGCGAGACGGGCAGCTCGGCTCCCGCCCCCGTCCGCTCCCGGACGGCACCGACGATCCGCGCGACGGCCCGTTCGACGAGAAGGTCTTCGTCACCGAGCACGAGATGCAACTGCGGGTTGGTCACCGATCGATCGTGCCACGCCCTTCGGACATCACCGTCGGTGCCCCGGCCGGGCGTCCGCGCCGTAGCCGCGGCAGGTAGCCGGCAGCGACGAGCCCGCCGACGACGGCGACCGCTCCGCCCACGCCCGCCGGGACGGGCACCTCGGCCAGGGGCAGGGCAGCGGCACGCGCCGCCACTTCGAGGATCCACCACAGCATGGGCGCGGTCCCACGAGCGAGCAGCTCCGCCGCGGCCGGCGACACCGCGGAGACCGCCGCGACGGTCGTACCGAGCACGGTCAACGGCGGAATTACCGGTGCGACGAGGATGTTGGCCGCGATCGCCACGACGCTGACGGTGCCGGACAGCGCGGCGACGATCGGTGCGGTCACGACGAATGCGGCCGCCGATACGGCGAATACCTCGGCCACCGCGCGGGGCCACCCGCGGGCCCGCAGCCGGGTCACCCAGACCGGCGCCACCAATACCAGGCCGGCCGTGGCCGCGACCGACAGGGCGAACCCGGTGTCCGTCGCGAGTTCGGGTGCGGCGACGAGCAGCACCCCGACCGTGGCCGCCAGGGCGGGCAGCCCGTTCCGTCGCCGGCTCGTCACGAGCGCCAGCAATCCGATCGCACCCATCGCGGCGGCACGCAGCACGCTCGGCGACGGGCGCACGACGACGACGAACGCCACCAGCGCGACAGCCGCGAGCGCGACGCCCGTGCGGGGACCGAGGCCGAGTCCCCGCACGGCGAGCAGCACCGCGCCGAGAACGATGCTGACGTTGGCGCCGGACACCGCGGTCAGGTGGGTCAGGCCCGCGACCCGGAAACTCTCCCGGACGCCGTCGGGCAGCTGTGAGGTGTCGCCGACGACGAGACCCGGCAGGAGCCCGGCCGCAGCGGGCGGGAGCACCGCCCCCGACGCCGAGGCGAGACGCTCGCGGATCCGTCCTGCCTCCTGCTGCACCCGCGACGGCGCCTGCACCGATCGGGGTGGGCCGTCGGCTCGGACCACGGCCACCGTCAGGTCCGCGCTGTCCGGGTCGGCGAGCCGCCCGCGCAGGGTCACCCGCTGCCCCGGCAGCAGTTCCGCCCACGCGTCTGCGGGGGCGAACACCACGACGGCACCGCCGCCGGTGTACCGGCCGGCACCCAGCTCGGCGCGGTGCAGCCTCGCCGGGACCAGCACCTGATCTCCTCCGAAGACACTGTCCCCCAATCTCTTCGGATCCTCCGTCGGTTCGACCACCAGCGTGGCCCAGCCCTCGCGCGCGGCCGCCGCGGCGACCGGATGCGTCTCGACCGCCCACATCCGAAGCGCGACTGCCGCAGAGAACCCGGCGGCGACGACGAGAGTCGCGAGCAGTGGCGCGGCCGCGGCGCGAAACCGCCGTCGGCGTCTTGCCACGACCGTCGCCGCCGCGCACAGGGCGGCGATCGCCGCCAGCCCCAGCGCGACCTGCCAGCCGGCGTGCAACCCGAGCGTGGTTGCGGCCCACGCCGCGACCGCGGCCGGCACCAGGCGTGCGTCGTCACAGCCGGCTTCGGTCATACCGTCACCAGCGTTCGCAGGCGCGCCAGCCGAGCGGGGCCGATCCCGTCTACCTCGGCGAGTTGTTCGACGTCGGTGAACGGACCGTTGTCCCGGCGCCACGCGACTATCGCGGCGGCGGTCACGGGACCGACGCCGGGCAGCGCATCGAGGGCCGCCTCGTCGGCGGTGTTGAGGTTCACCGGTCCCCCTGTCTCGGGTGCGCCGGACACTCCGGTTTCGCCCGCACCTGCGGCGCCGGAGATTCCGCTCACCGGCGGGACCGGCGGCAGGGTGCCGACCATGATCTGGTCGCCGTCCGCGAGCCGTTGCGCCAGATTCAAGCCCGTCAGGTCCGCCCCCTCGAGGGCGCCGCCCGCGGCGGTGAGGGCATCGGCAACCCTCGAGCCGGGCGCAATTCGCACGAGGCCAGGCTTGCCCACCAGGCCCACGACACTGACCACCACCTCTTCCGGCGCCGAGTCCTGCTGTGGCCCGACGGGATCCGCCGTCGGTGCTGCGACCTCCACCGCCGGCAGCGGCGGGACCGGTTCCGCGACGGGACGATCGCGCCAGGTCACGACGAGGGTGACGAGCACGACCACGACACCGACCACCGCCAGGGCCCCGGTCCCGCGGCGGCCGGTCTGCCAGCGGGCCGCGCGCAACCGCTCGATCGGACCCGGTGGATCGGCGGTTCCGGCCGTGTCGTACCACGGGTACGGGTCGTCGTCCGCCGGGACCGTCGGCGCCGCCGGGGGACGGTCGCCGGTGGACCGGGCGATCGCGTCGAGCCGGCTGCGCACGAGGTCGTGCTCGTCGCTGCTGCCCATGGCGCGACGCTAACCGGACAGGACCGCTGTCACCGCGACGGCTGGGACGAGCCGTCGAATCTGTGGATGAACTGTCCGCCTGTGGACAACTCCTACGCCCGGGAGACGACCACCCCGACGGCGCCGGGCCCGACGTGGGCGCCGAGGACCGCGTCGAGTTCCGATACCGACAGCGGAATCCCGGCGGGCAGCCGTTCGGCGAGTTCTGCGGCGAGCCGCTCGGCACGCTCGGGGGCTTCGCGGTGGTGCACGGCCACCGCGGTCACCGGCTCCGCGGAGTCGACGACGCCGTCGACCAGTTTCGTCATCGCCTTGGTCATGGTGCGTGTCTTCTCCCGCAACACCAGCCGGCCGTCGACGAGGTGCAGCACGGGTTTCATCGCCAGAGCGGTGCCGAGCAGCGCTGTGGCGGTGCCGATACGTCCGCCGCGGCGCAGATGGTCCAGCCGGTCGACCACCAGCAGGGTTCGACTGTGGGCGGCGACCTCCACCGCCCGGTCGTACACTTCCCGCACGCTCGCACCGGACCGGGCCGCTTCCGCGGCTGCCAGAGCAGCGAATCCCAGACCCATTGCGGTGGTTCGACTGTCGACCAGCTGCACTCGGTCACCGAGGGCGTCGGCAGCATAGCGGGCGGCCGACCAGGTACCCGACAGTTCACGGGACAAGTGCACGGCCACCACCCCGTCGCCGCCACTGTCGGACAGCGCGTCGGCGTACGCTTGCGTCAATTCCGCCGGGGAGGGGCCGGAAGTCGTGACGCCGGAGAGGTCGGCGGGCAGGTCGTCCACGCCCTCGCGCAACTCGACACCGTCGGCGATCACGTGCAGCGGCACGACACGGATGTCGTAGCGCTCCACCAGTTCCGGGTCGAGACAGCACGACGAGTCGGTCACCACTACTACAGACACGCCGCCTACCGTATGTCCTCCGCAGCGAGGCGCGCATCCCGGCGCACCATCCGTACCGCCTCGGCCACCGCGGCGGCAACCTCGCTGTGCCCGTTCCAACCCCAGTGGATGCCGTCCGGGTTCGCGTCACCGGAATGGATGTCCGCGTGCACGGCCTCGCCGAGATCGACCAGCGGGACCGATTTCTCGGAGGCCCACCGGTTGATTGCCCGGGCGGCGGCGGGTCGACCGCGGTGCACCGCGCGGTACTGCTCGCTGCGGTGCACCGACGGCAGCGTGGCGATGACCGGAAGGTCCGGCCGCATGTACGCCAGCGACTCGCGGATGGTCTCGAGGTAGTCCACACTGACCCGGGGCGGCAGGGCCACCGGCCAGCCGAGCGGGGACAGCCGGGGCTGCAGCCACCCGTAGGTCTCCCGTACGACGCGGCGCAACCGCGGTGGGCGCACGTAACGCAGCGTTTCGCGCAGCGCCGTCGGCAGCGGGGACGGCAGCGTGTCCATGCCGCCGACGGCCAGCACGACAGCACCTGCCCGCGGAATCGTCGCCCATACGCGCGGATCCTGGGTCATGGCCCACCACGCGTCGCGCGTCGTCCACCCGATCCGCGCGACGAGCTCCACGTCCCAGTCGAGTTCGCGCGCCACGATATTCGGCCAGATTCGCGGATGGTCCGCCGGGAGCCCGCCCTTCGGGCCGTAGTAGCTGAGGGAGTCCCCGATCACCAGCAGCGTCGGCCGCTGCGGACCGGCCGTCGGCTGTGGCTCAGAGGACGTCATCGGCCGCCACCGTCGCCGTCGCGTTCCACACGTCGAGGCGCCACGAGGGCCGGTCGCCGTATCCGCTGAGCTGGACCCAGCCGGTGTTGCCGAGTCCGCCGAGGACCGGCCACCGGTCGACCGGAAGATCGAGCAGGGCGGCCGTGAGCGCCGCGATCAGTCCGCCGTGCGCGACGACGATGATCGGGCGGTGCACCCACTGCTCGTGCTTGTCGAGCAGTTCCTGGATCACCGGTGCGCTGCGCCGCGCCACGTCGACCCGGCTCTCACCCTCGGGAGGGGCCCAGGTCGCGTCGGCCCGCCACGCCGCGCGGGCCCCCGGGGACACCGCGTCCACGTCGTGGTGGGTCAGGCCCTGCCAACGGCCGAGGTGGGTCTCGCGCAGACGCGGATCGATTTCCACCGGCAGCCCGGCCTGGTCACCGAGTTCGACGGCGGTGTCGTAGGCGCGCCGCAGATCGGACGAGACGATGGCGACGGGACTGTGCTCGACGAGGACCCGGGCGGCGGCCACGGCCTGCCGCCGCCCCAGCGCGGACAGCTCGGTGTCGAGCTGCCCCTGCATGCGACTGGTGGCGTTGTACTCGGTCTGGCCGTGGCGTACCAGGATCAGCCGCCGGACCGGTACCGCGTGGGTCACCGGTCCCCCGGCGCGTCGTCCGGGGCGGGGGTGGTGCCTGCACCCGTGCCGGCGTCGCCGGCCGACGGGGCCGCGTCCGTGTCGCCCGCCGGCGCGGGCGCGCCGATGCCGTCGACGCTGATCACCGGGCAGTCCTTCCACAACCGGTCGAGTGCGTAGAAGTTGCGTTCGTCGTCGTGCTGGATGTGCACCACCACGTCGACGTAGTCCAGCAGGGTCCAACGACCCTCGCGGGTGCCCTCGCGCCGCACGGGCTTGTGCCCGGCGAGCCGCAGCTTCTCCTCGACGTTGTCGACGATCGCGTTGACCTGGCGCTCGTTGGCCGCGGAGGCGATCACGAAGCAGTCGGTGATGACCAGTTGCTCGGACACGTCGAGCACCACCACGTCGGTGGCCAGTTTCTCGTCGGCCGCGCGGGCCGCGATGCGTGCCATCTCGATGGCTTCTGCAGTTGCCGTCACTGCGTGGTCTTCCTCTCGGGGTGGGGATGGGACTCGGGATGGGTCACCGGGTGGGGGTGGGGCTCAGCGTGGGGGTGAGACACGGTCGTGGTGCCGTCGGGGCGCCGCGAGTTCGCGGGCCGATACAGGTTGCGCTTGCTGATGTACTGCACCACCCCGTCCGGCACCAGGTACCAGATGGGTCTGTGCTCACGCACCCGCGTCCGGCAGTCGGTCGACGAGATCGCCAGCGCCGGGATCTCGACGAGGCCGACGGTGTCGGCCGGCAGCTTCGCGAGATGCTCGGCGAGGTGCTCGACGTGCAGGTCGTAGCCCGGACGCGACACCCCGACGAACCGGGCCAGCTCGAACAGCTCGGCCCAGTCCTGCCACGACAGAATGGATGCCATCGCGTCGGCGCCGGTGATGAAGTACAACTGGGTGTCGGGCATCAGTGCGCGCAGGTCGCGCAGCGTGTCGACGGTGTAGGTGGCCTTCTCGCGTTCGATGTCGACCCGGCTGACGGAGAACCGTGGATTCGAGGCGGTCGCGATGACCGTCATCAGGTAGCGGTCCTCTGCCGTGCTGACCTCGCGTCCCGACTTCTGCCAGGGGTGTCCGGTGGGCACGAACACGACCTCGTCGAGGTCGTACCGGTCGGCCACTTCGCTGGCCGCGACGAGATGCCCGTGGTGGATGGGGTCGAAGGTTCCGCCCATGACACCGACGCGCCGGCGCGGCGGGGAATTCGGGACGGATGGCTCGTGCACGATGGTCCAGCTTACGGGTTCACACCGGCAGCAGGGCCGCCACCACCTGCGCCAGCTGCTGTGCGGACCGGCACTCGTGCATCGTGATCACCTCGCTGTACACCTCGGCTGCCGAATCGCCGGCTCCCCACTGGCCGCGTGGTTCCGGGTTGAGCCAGTGGGCGTGCCGGGCAACGGCCACCAGGTGTTCGAGCGCTGCGAGGTTGGGATCGCGGTAATTGGTCCGGGCGTCGCCGAGCACGAGCAGGGAGCTGCGGCTGGTGAGACTGTGCGCGTACCGCTCGGTGAACACGCCGAGCGCGTGACCGTAGTCGGAGTGGCCGTCGTAGGCGATCAGTTCGGCCTCCCGCAGCATTCGTGACATGGCGACCCCGAGGTCCGCGCCGGCGGAGAAGTGGTGGGTGACCTCGTCGGTGCTGTCGATGAAAGCGAACACCCGGACACGGGAGAACTGCTCGCGCAGGGCGTGCACGAGTAGCAGGGTGAAGTGGGAGAAGCCGGCGACCGATCCGGAGACGTCGCAGAGCACCACGAGCTCCGGACGGGCGGGACGTGGTTTGCGGTTGACGAGGTCGATCGGCACCCCGCCGGTGGACATCGACTTGCGCAGGGTCCGGCGCAGGTCGATCGCCCCCGCGCGGGCCCGCCGTCGTCGCGCGGCGAGCCGGCTCGCGAGCAGCCGCGCCAGTGGGGTGACGCTGCGGCGCAGCGCGGTGAGCTCGGCGTCGGTGGCCCGCAGGAAGTCGACCTCCTCGGCCAGTTTGGGCACCCCGTAGGTGGCGACGCGGTCGCGTCCGACCTGTTCGGCCGTGCGGCGCCGCGTCTCGCGTTCGACCATCGCCCGGAAGTCCGCCACCCGGCGCGCGGCGGTGCGGCGGGCCACTTCGGTGGCGTACTCGGTGTCCTGGTCCCGTTCCTCGGCGCCGGCGTTGCCGAGCAGTCCCTCGAGGATCTTCGACACCAGTGTCTCGGGCGAGACCTGGCGCAGGGCCTGGTACGCCGAGAACGAAGACTTGTCACCCGAGGTGTACTGGCCCAGCTCCTCGACGATCTGCGCGGTCAGCAGCTCGACGAGTTCGAACGCCTCGGCGGAGTCGTCGGCCAGCATCTCGGCGATCAGGTCCCGCAGCGCCTCGAAGTCGATCTCGCCGTCCGGGGTGCGCGGCAGGGTCGGATCGATCCCGCCGGCCTCGCGGCGTCCGACCGCGGCCGGGAACCACAGGTCGAACAGGGCGTCGAACGTCGGCCGATGGGTGGGCCGTCGCAGCAGCGCGCACGCCAGCCCCTCGCGGAGGGCGTCCCGGTCGAGCAGGTCGAGCACCGAGACGACCCGGCCGGCGTCGACGGTCTCCGACGGTCCTACGGGGATGCCGCGACGGCGCAGCGCCTCGACGAACCCGACGAGGTGGCCGGGCAGCCCGTGCGGTGCCGACGGCCCGTGGTCCCGCAGCGGCGGGCGTGCCCCGGCCATCTCAGTTCAACCGCAGCTCGGCCGCGGCCCGCAGCTGATCGGACTGGTGTTTGAGGATGACGCCGAGGGTCGCCCGCACGGCCGCGTCGTCGAGGGTGTCGAGGCCCAGGGCGAGCAGCGTGCGGCCCCAGTCGATCGTCTCCGCCACCGACGGCAGTTTCTTGAGCTGCATGCCGCGCAGTACCCGGACTGTGCGCACGAGCTGCTCGGCGACGGCCTCGGGCAACTCCGGAACCCGGCTCGCCAGGATGCGGCGCTCGAGGTCGGCATCGGGGAAGTCGAGATGCAGGAACAGGCAGCGCCGCTTGAGTGCCTCGGACAGCTCTCGGGTGGCGTTCGAGGTGAGCACCGTGAAGGGTTTGCGGGTGGCGCTGATGGTGCCGAGTTCGGGCACGGTGACCGCGAAATCGCTGAGCACCTCGAGCAGCAGACCCTCGATCTCCACGTCGGCCTTGTCGACCTCGTCGACGAGCAGCACCGTCGGGTCCTCCCGGCGGATGGCGGTCAGCAGCGGGCGCGGCAGGAGGAACTCCTCGGAGAACACGTCCTGCTTGGTCGCGTCCCAGGAATGGTCGGTGCCGGCCTGGATCCGCAGGATCTGCTTGGCGTGGTTCCACTCGTAGAGCGCCCGCGACTCGTCGACACCCTCGTAGCACTGCAGCCGCACCAGCTCGGCGCCGGATGTCTGCGCCACCGCGCGGGCCAGCTCGGTCTTGCCCACTCCGGCGGGGCCTTCGATGAGCAGCGGTTTGCCGAGGCGATCGGCGAGGAACACCGCGGTGGCAGTGGCCTTGTCGGCGAGGTATCCGGTCTCGGCGAGGCGGTCGATCACCTCGTCGACGTCGGCGAAGATCGGCGGGGTGGTCGGCAGCGCACGGTCCACGCTGTGTCCTTTCGTCGGGGCGGGCCGGTCGGGGTGCGGATCTCGTCGAGCGCTGTCGGGCGCCGACCTCAGGCCGGCCGGGTGTGGCCGTCGCCCCAGACCACCCATTTGGTGGAGGTGAGTTCCGGCAGTCCCATCGGGCCGCGGGCGTGCAGCTTCTGGGTGGAGATACCGATCTCGGCACCGAACCCGAACTGCTCGCCGTCGGTGAAGGCCGTCGACGCGTTGACCATGACGGCTGCGGCATCGACCCGCGCGGAGAACTCACGGGCCGCCGCGAGGTCGGAGGTCACGATGGCCTCGGTGTGTCCGGTGCCGTACCGGTCGATGTGCGCGACGGCCGCGTCGAGGTCGTCGACGACGGCGAGCGCGACGTCGAGACTCAGGTACTCGTCGGCCCAGTCCGATTCGGTGGCCGGTTCGAGGCCGGGCAGGTCGCCGTGCACGGTGACGCCGTGGCTGCGCAGCACCTGCAGCAGCCGGGGCACGACGTCGTCGGCGACGGCCTTGTCCACCAGGATCGTCTCGGCGGTGTTGCACACACTGGGCCGGCGGGTCTTGGCGTTGACCACGATCTTCTCGGCCATCTCCGGATCGGCCGACGCATGCACGTAGACATGGCAGTTGCCCACGCCCGTCTCGATGGTGGGCACGGTCGCGTCCCGGACGACGGCGGAGATCAGTCCGGCACCGCCGCGCGGGATGACGACGTCGACGAGTCCGCGGGCCTGGATGAGGTGCGTGACCGAGGATCGGTCCGCGCTGGGCAGCAGTTGTACGGCGTCCTCGGGCAGTTCCTGCGTTGCGAGGGCGCCGCGCAGGGCCTCGACGAGGGCCGCGTTGGAGCGGGCGGCGGACGAGGACCCGCGCAGCAGGGCCGCGTTGCCGGATTTGAGGGCCAGACCGAAGGCGTCGACCGTGACGTTCGGCCTGGCTTCGTACACCATGCCGACGACGCCGAGCGGCACCCGCAGCTGCCGGATCTCGAGGCCGTTGGGCAGGGTCGAGCCGCGGACCACCTCGCCGATCGGGTCGGGCAGCCCCGCAACCTGGCGCAACCCCGCCGCGATGCCCTCGACTCGGGCCTGGGTGAGACGGAGCCGGTCGAGCAGGGATTCCTCGGTGCCCGCCGCGCGGGCGGTCTCGATGTCCTCGGCGTTGGCCGCGAGCACCGCGTCGGACGCGGCGAGCACCGCGTCCGCGGCGGCGTGCAGGGCGGCGTCCTTCTGCGCGGTGGTGAGCAGGGCGAGCCGGCGGGAGGCGACGCGGGCGCGGCGGGCTGCGGCGTGCACGGCCTCGCGGGTGTCCCCGGCGCCGGTCGCCCGCACGTCCCCGGAAACGGTCGCAGATGAGTCAGGGGTCACGGCAGTCATGGCCTCCAGACTAGTCCGCATCCGGACCGCTCAGCGCAGCCCGGTCCCCCGGGCCAGGGCGGTGTCGACCAGGGTGGAGAGCAACGTGCGGTATTCGAGGCCGCTGGCCTCCCACATGCGCGGGTACATCGAGATCGACGTGAACCCGGGCATGGTGTTGATCTCGTTGATCACCGGCCCGTCCTCCGTGACGAAGAAGTCGACCCGGGACAGGCCCTGGCAGTCGAGGGCGCGGAAGGCGCGGACCGCGAGGTCCCGGATCCGGTCGGAGACGTCGTCGTCGAGCTTGGCAGGCACGTCGAATTCGCACACGTCGTCGAGGTACTTGGTGTCGAAGTCGTAGAACGCCTCGTGATCGCCGGACGGGTCGGGCATCCGGATCTCGGCGACGACGCTGGCACGCACATCGCCGTCGGGGAACTCGAGCACCCCGCATTCGACCTCGCGGCCGACGATCGCGGATTCGACGATCACCTTCGGGTCGTGCCGACGGGCCTTGTCGATCGCCGCATCGAGCGCCGCCCAGTCGGCGACCCGGCTGATCCCGATGGAGGACCCGCCGCGGGCGGGCTTGACGAAGACGGGGAGGCCGAGGCGCTGTTTCTGCTGCTCGGTGACGGTCGCGGTACCGGGCCGCAGCACGACCTGGAACCCGACGGGCAGACCCTCCGCGGCCAGCAGTTTCTTGGTGAACTCCTTGTCCATCCCGGCAGCGCTGGCGAGGACCCCCGGTCCCACGTACGGGACGCCGGCAAGTTCGAGCAGCCCCTGGATGGTGCCGTCCTCGCCGTACGCACCGTGCAGCACCGGGAACACGACGTCGACGGAGGCGAGCACCTTGCCGAACTCGCCCTCGGCGAGGGCGACGATGTCGCCCGCCCGGGTGGGGTCGGCGGTGAGCACCAGCGCCGACCCGTCCGCGTCGACGGTCGGCAGTTCGCGGCCCGCCTTGGCGAGCCGTTCCGGGTCCGTGTCGGCGAGCACCCAGGCGCCGTCGGTGGTGATGCCGATCGGGACGGCCTCGTAGCGTTGCGGGTCGAGGTGGCGGAGGATGCTACCTGCCGAAACGCAGGAGACGGAGTGCTCGTTGCTGCGGCCACCGAAGACGACGGCCACCCGGATTCGGGGTGTGCTCACGGCACAAACCGTACCGGTGCCGCCGGCCCGGCCGGTATCCGAGTCCTGCTCAGCGGCGGGCGAGCGCGCGGTCGAGATCGTCGAGCAGGTCGGCGGTGTCCTCGATCCCGCAGGACAAGCGCACGAAGCCGGGCGGTACGGGATCACCCCAGCGGGCACGCCGGTCCGCGGTGGTGTGGATGCCCCCGAAACTGGTCGCCGCGGTGACGAGCTCGCTTGCCGCAACGAACCGGTGGAACTGCTGTTCGTCGTCGAGCCGGAACGTCACCAGCGGCCCGAACCGGCGCATCTGCGCCGCGGCGACGGGGTGCGCGGGATCGTCGTCCAGGCCGGGGTATCGGACGCTACCGACCGCGGGATGTTCGCGCAGCATCGTGGCCACGGCGAGCGCGTTGGCGCACTGCCGGTCGAAGCGCAGCCCGGCGGTGCCCAGGCTGCGGTGTGCCAGCCACGTCTCGAACGGGCCGAGGACGGCCCCGGAGAGCAGGCGCTCCCGTTCGAGGGGTGGCACGAGTGCGCCGTCGGCCACGGCGAGATACCCCATCAGCAGATCGCTGTGCCCGCTGAGCGATTTCGTGCCGCTGGCGACGACGACGTCCGCGCCCAGCGCGAGGGGCTGCTGCCCCAGCGGGGTGGCGGTGGTGTTGTCCACCACGAGCAGGGCGCCCGCCGTCCGGCACAGCGCCGCGGTGGCGCGCAGGTCGACGACGTCCAGTCCCGGGTTGGTCGGGGTCTCGGCGAGCACGAGCGCGCCCTCTCCGGCATCGGCGAGGACCGCGCGGAGACCACCGTCGCCGAACTGGGCACAGGTGAGTTCGTGAACCGTGATGCCGAGGGGTTCGAGGCGTTCCCGCGCATAGGCCCGCACCTGGTAGTACCCGTCGGCGGGGACGACGACGGTGCCACCGCCACGGCTCAGCGACCGCAGCGCGACGGTGACCGCGGACATGCCGGATCCGACGACGCGGGCTGCCGCCGCGCCCTCGAGCGCGGCCAGCGCGGATTCGAGGGCCCGCCAGCCAGGATTGGAGGCGCGGGCGTAGGTGTCGGTTTCGGTACCTTCCGCGCCGAGCTGGTAGGGAGCCGCGAGAACCGGGCCGGGTTGCAGTGGAGCCCCGGGAACATGTTCGGCAGCAACCGCTTTCACACAACGCGTCGAGTCGCCCGGCACGCTCTCACTCCGGTTTGACTCGACGGCCGAGAAGCAGTCCGATCGCCTCCGGCACCGACATGCCCTCGTAGCAGACACCGTGCACGGCGTCGGTGAGCGGCATCTCCACGTCGTAGCTGGCCGCCAGCGCCCGGACGGAGGTGCACGACTTGACCCCCTCGGCCACCTGGCCGTGGGTGGCCTCCTGCGCACTCTCGAGTGTCCCTCCTCGCCCCAGCCGTTCGCCGAACGACCGGTTGCGCGACAGGGGTGAGGTGCACGTGGCCACCAGGTCGCCCACGCCCGCGAGCCCGGCCAGCGTGGCCGGCTTGGCACCGAGGGCAGTTCCCAGCCGGGTGATCTCGGCCAGGCCGCGGGTGATGATGGAGGCGACGGTGTTGTCGCCGAGTCCGACCCCGGCCGCCATGCCGCACGCGAGGGCGATGACGTTCTTGCACGCGCCACCGATCTCGCAGCCGATGACATCGGTATTCGTGTAAGGCCTGAAATAACCTGTCGCACATGCTCTTTGAATCTCGAGCGCGCGAGTGGAGTCGGAACATGCGATCACCGTGGCGGCAGGCTGCCGATCGGCGATCTCACGGGCGAGATTCGGTCCCGACAGCACCGCGATGCGGTCGTGCTCGGCGCCGGTCACCTGAGCGATCACCTGGCTCATCCGCATCAGGGTGCCGCTCTCGATGCCCTTCGCCAGGCTCAACAGGGTCGCCTCGGGACCGATGTCGTCGCGCCACGCCTCGAGATTCGCGCGCAACGTCTGCGACGGCACCGCGAGGACGAGGAAGTCCACTCCGTCGAGAGCGACGCGATGATCCGCGGTGGCGCGCACCGTTGCGGGCAGTTCGACGCCGGGCAGGTAGTCCGGGTTCTCGTGCCGGGTGGCGATCGCCTCGGCCACCTCCGCGCGCCGCGCCCAGATCGTCACGTCCGTTCCGGCCTCCGCCAGCACCTTTGCGAACGCCGTCCCCCACGACCCCGCCCCCAACACCGCAGCCTTGCTCACGCAGTCCCCTTACTCGTGTCCGATCCCGTCCGCAGACCAGCGCCGCGGTTGCTCCAGTATCGCCTACCGCGGCGCCCGCGACCCCCCGTCGCCGCCGACTGGCAGAATCGACGACCATGACCACCGCGCACGCGCTGATTCCCGTCAAGGCCCTGGGCCTGGCGAAGTCGCGGCTCGCGCATGTTCTCGATCCCGGCGACCGAGCCGCGCTGGTGCTCGCGATGCTCGCCGACACCCTGCACGCGGCGCTGGCGGTCGAGGGGCTCGCCGTCACCGTCATCACCACCGACGCCGACGTCGCCGCGCTCGCCCTCGGCGCGGGTGCGCACACGCTCGCCGATCCCCCGGTCGCCGACACGGCCGGCGCCTCCGTGGGTCCCGGCCCCTCCGATCCCACCTCCCTCGATCCCGCCTCCCTCGATCCCGCCTCCCTCGATCCACTGAATACTGCGCTCGCCGCCGCCGCCCACCGGGTGCGCTCCCGCGAGCCGGGCGTGGATCTGATCGCGCTGCACGCGGACCTGCCGGCGCTGCGGCCCGCCGAACTGTCCGCGGCGCTCTCCGCGGCCCGCGAGGCCGGCCGGGCGGTCGTCGTGGACCACACCGGCACCGGCACCTCGGCGCTGCTGCACTGCACGCCCGACCCACTCGACCCGCTGTTCGGCCCTGATTCGGCGCACCGTCACGTGCGGGCGGGCGCCCACCCCCTGACCGGGGACTGGCCCGGACTGCGGCTCGACGTCGACACCGTCGCCGACCTCGAGGCCGCGACGGCGCAGGGTGTCGGGCCCGCGACGGCGTCGGTGCTGACACGGATCGGATGGCCGATGCCTGTTCGTCATCCCGACTTCGGGTGACGGACGCCGACGGATTGTCCGCCGTTCCGAAACTGAGGGATGATCGACGTGTGAACCACGGCGATTCCACGGACCAGCGCATCGACACCGACCCTCCCGGGTTCGCCGGGGCATCCGGCGACGGCGGAGGCGGCCTCGACGGTGCGACCGCTACCCGTTCGGCCTCGGCGCCGAGCGCCCCACCTGCCGCCACGACGCTGCAGGCCGTCGCCGACAGTCTGCCCGCGGACCGCTACCTCAATCGCGAACTGAGCTGGCTCGACTTCAACGCGCGGGTGCTCGCGCTGGCCGAGGACACGTCCCTGCCGCTGCTCGAACGCGCCAAGTTCCTCGCCATCTTCGCTTCGAATCTCGACGAGTTCTACATGGTGCGCGTCGCCGGCCTCAAGCGCCGCGCCGAGACGGGATTGTCGGTCCGCTCCGCCGACGGGCTGTCGCCACGAGCGCAACTCGCGCTCATCGCGCGCAGCACCCAGGAGATCGCGCGCCGCCACTCCCTCGTCTTCCTCGACTCGGTCCTGCCCGCCCTGACTGCCGAAGGTATTTCGATCATCCGGTGGGACGATCTGGCGGACGACGAGAAACAGCGTCTGACCGCGCACTTCGCCGAACAGGTGTTCCCGGTTCTGACCCCGCTCGCGGTCGATCCGGCGCACCCGTTCCCGTACATCAGCGGCCTGAGCCTCAACCTTGCTGTCACCGTGAAGGATCGCCAGTCCGCCGGCGAGCACTTCGCCCGGGTCAAGGTGCCCGACAACGTCGACCGCTTCGTGCGGGTCCGCCGGGACGACTCGCCGGAGGGGATCGACGCGTTCCTTCCGCTCGAGGAACTCATCGCGGCCCACCTCGACGTGCTGTTCCCCGGCATGGAAATCGTCGAGCACCATGCCTTCCGGGTCACCCGCAACGCCGACTTCGAGGTCGAGGAGGACCGCGACGAGGACCTCCTGCAGGCACTCGAGCGGGAACTCGCCCGTCGCCGTTTCGGTTCCCCGGTGCGCCTCGAGGTCGCCGACGACATGACCGAGCACATGCTCGAACTGCTGCTGCGCGAACTGGACGTCGATCCCGCCGACGTGGTGCAGTTGCCGGGACTGCTGGACCTGTCGAGTCTGTGGCAGGTGCACGGCGTCGACCGGCCCGACCTCAAGGACCGGCCGTTCGTGCCGGCCACCCACCCCGCCTTCGGCGAACGCGAGACCCCCAAGAGCGTGTTCTCGACGCTGCGCGAGGGCGACGTGCTGGTGCACCACCCCTACGATTCCTTCTCCACCAGCGTGCAACGGTTCATCGAGCAGGCCGCAGCCGACAGCCAGGTGCTCGCTATCAAGCAGACCCTCTACCGCACCTCGGGTGACTCCCCCATCGTCAACGCGCTGATCGCCGCGGCGGAAGCCGGCAAGCAGGTGGTGGCACTGGTGGAGATCAAGGCCCGCTTCGACGAACAGGCGAACATCAAGTGGGCCCGCAAGCTGGAACAGGCCGGCGTGCATGTGGTGTACGGCCTGGTGGGACTCAAGACCCACTGCAAGACGTGTCTCGTGGTCCGCCGTGAGGGCTCGCTCATCCGCCGCTACTGCCACATCGGCACCGGCAACTACAACCCGAAGACTGCGCGCCTGTACGAGGACGTCGGTCTGCTCACCGCCGCACCGGAGATCGGCGCGGACCTGACCGATCTGTTCAACACGCTCACCGGGTACTCGCGCAAGGCGAAGTACCGCAACCTGCTCGTCGCCCCGCACGGGGTGCGGTCGGGCATCATCGAACGGATCGACACCGAGATCGAGCACCACGAGGCCGGACGCGACGCCCGGATCCGGCTGAAGGCCAATGCGCTCGTCGACGAACAGGTCATCGACGCGCTGTACCGCGCCTCCCGGGCCGGGGTACCGGTGGAGATCGTCGTGCGCGGCATCTGCGCGCTCAAGCCCGGAGTACCGGGCCTCAGTGAGAACATCACGGTGCGCTCCATTCTCGGGCGGTTCCTGGAGCACTCGCGCATCCTGCATTTCCGGGCGGCCGACGAGATCTGGATCGGCAGCGCGGACATGATGCACCGCAATCTCGATCGCCGGGTGGAGGTGATGGCCCAGGTGAAGGACCCCCGGCTCGCTGCGCAACTCGACTCGATCTTCGAGTCGGCGCTCGATCCGGCGACCCGGTGCTGGACGTTGCGGGCCGACGGCACCTGGCTCGCGTCGCCGGCACCGGGAACCGCCGCCCGCGACCACCAAGAAGAGTTCATGCGTAGCCGCAGCTCCTGATCGGAAGGATGTCGGTGTCCCCCGTTTCCGACAACGCAATGCGAGCCAACATCTTCGCCGCCGGAGCCGTCCTGTGGCGGAGGAACCCGACCGCCCGGAACCGTTTCGAGGTAGCCGTCGTGCACCGGCCGCGATACGACGACTGGTCCTTCCCCAAGGGCAAACTCGATCCCGGCGAGACAGCCGTCGTCGCCGCCGTACGCGAGATCGAGGAGGAGACCGGCATTTCGGCACGCCTCGGCCGGTATCTCGGCAAGGTCACCTACCCGGTTCCGGGACACCGGAAGCTCAAGCGGGTGGACTACTGGGCCGCCGCGGAACGCAGCGGCCGGTTCGTCCCCAACGACGAGGTCGACGAGCTGCGCTGGCTCGCACCCGACGACGCCTTCGCGGCCCTGTCGTACCCGATGGACCATACGGTGCTGCGGCGCTTCCAGACCCTGCCGCCGGACACGGCGACGGTGCTGATCGTGCGGCACGGGAAGGCCGGCAGCCGCAAGAACCATCGCGGCGACGACCGGCACCGGCCTCTCGACGCGGCGGGCCGCGCCCAGGCCCAGGCCCTCGTTCCCCAACTGCTCGCGTTCGGCGCGGACAGTGTGGTCGCCGCGGACCGGGTGCGCTGTGTGCAGACCGTGCAGCCGCTCGCGGACCGGCTCGGGGTCGAGATCGCCGTCGAGACCTCCCTGACCGAAGAGGAATACGGCGCCGACCCGCAACTCGGACGCAAGCGAGCGCTCGAACTCGCCCAGCGCGGCGGCGTGCCGGTGATCTGCAGTCAGGGCAAGGTGATTCCGGACCTCGTGCGATGGTGGGCCGAGCACGACGGGGTGGTCGCGCCGAACACGCGCAACCGGAAGGGCAGCACCTGGGTCCTGTCGCTGGCCGGTGACCGGCTCGTCGCAGTGGACCACATCGACAGTCCACTGCCCCCTACCCCCGCCTGAACGCACGTCGGCGGCCATCGAGGGAAAACCCCCGATGGCCGCCGAACGGACGGATCCGGGCGGTAGCGCCACGCTCGGCGGCGCCCCTTCTCGGCGACGGTCTTCCGGACCCGCGCCGTGCCGGAATTGCTACTTCTTGGCGGCGGTCTTGCGGGCCGGCGCCTTCTTGGCCGCGGTGGTCTTCTTCGCCGCGGTGGTCTTCTTCGCCGCGGTGGTCTTCTTGGCCGCGGTGGTCTTGGCCGGAGCCTTGGCCGCCGTGGTCTTCTTCGCCGCGGTGGTCTTCTTGGCCGCGGTGGTCTTGGCCGGAGCCTTGGCCGCCGTGGTCTTCTTCGCCGCGGTGGTCTTCTTCGCCGCGGTGGTCTTGGCCGGAGCCTTGGCCGCCGTGGTCTTCTTCGCCGCGGTGGTCTTCTTCGCCGCGGTGGTCTTGGCCGGAGCCTTGGCCGCCGTGGTCTTCTTCGCCGGAGCGGCCTTGGCGGCAGTCTTCTTCGCCGCCGCGGTCTTCTTGGCGGCCGTCTTCTTCGCCGCCGCGGTCTTCTTGGCGGCGGCAGCCGCGCCGCGCTTGACGGCCGGACCCGTCGCGGGGAGCTTCTGCGAACCGGCGATGACCGCCTTGAACTGTGCGCCGGGGCGGAATGCCGGCACCGACGTCGGCTTGACCTTCACGGTCTCGCCCGTACGCGGGTTGCGGGCGACCCGGGCGGCGCGGCGGCGCTGCTCGAAGACACCGAATCCGGTGATGGTGACGCTCTTGCCCGAGTGCACTGCACGCACGATCGCGTCGACCATGTGCTCCACGGCCGCCGTTGCTGTGCGCCTGTCCGAACCGAGTTTCTCGGTCAGAACATCGATCAGCTCTGCCTTGTTCATTGCATTCCTCCGCACATTACGGTCCACCGTCAGACCGACTCGAGTCCACGGTAGACCCGCAAACGGGCAAGAGTCTATGTGCCACGCCAATTCTCATGCAAATTACCGGCGGGCCGGATCCGGGCGTCCGCCGGATCCGGCCCGCCGAGGCCCGATTCGAAGGCTCGATCAGGGTGCCGGGAGGGTGCGTGGTTTCCAAGAAGGCCTTGCATTTTCGTACTCGGAAATCGCGTCTACCTGGCGCAACGTGAGTCCGATGTCGTCGAGACCCTCCAACAGCCGCCACCGGGTGTAGTCGTCAATGCCGAACGGCACCACGGTGGTTCCGGCGGTCACGGTACGAGCTTCGAGATCGACCTCGAGCTCCAGTCCCGGCTGCTGTTCGATGAGCTTCCAGAGCAATTCGACGTCCGGTTGTTCGACCTGAGCGGCCAGCAATCCGGCCTTGCCGGCGTTGCCCCGGAAGATGTCGGCGAAGCGGGACGAGATGACGACGCGGAAACCGTAGTCGGACAGCGCCCACACGGCGTGCTCGCGCGAGGATCCGGTGCCGAAGTCCGGCCCGGCCACCAGGACGCTGCCCCGGTCGAACGGCGGGGTGTTCAGCACGAAGGCCGGATCCGTGCGCCAGGCGGCAAACAGCCCGTCCTCGAATCCGGTTCGAGTGACCCGCTTCAGGTACACCGCGGGGATGATCTGATCGGTGTCGACGTTCGACCGGCGCAGCGGAACGCCGATTCCCTTGTGAGTGGTGAAGGCTTCCATCGAAAATTCTCCTTCGGTCCCGTGACCTAGTCCAGATCCGCCGGAGCGGAGAGAGTGCCGCGCACCGCAGTCGCCGCCGCGACCTGAGGCGAGACGAGGTGGGTGCGTCCGCCCTTGCCTTGGCGGCCTTCGAAGTTCCGGTTCGAGGTCGAAGCGCAGCGCTCACCCGGCGCCAACTGGTCCGGGTTCATGCCCAGGCACATCGAGCAGCCCGCCTGGCGCCATTCCGCCCCTGCGGCCGTGAATATCTCGCCGAGACCTTCGGCTTCGGCTTGGGCACGAACGCGCATCGATCCGGGCACGACGAGCATTCGGACACCGTCGGCGACCGAGCGGCCCCGCAGGACGTCGGCGACGGCCCGCAGATCCTCGATCCGGCCGTTGGTGCACGACCCGACGAAGACGGTGTCGACGGGCACCTCCCGCAGCGGGGTCCCGGGTTCGAGTCCCATGTACCGCAGTGCCTTCTCGGCCGCGAGACGCTCGCTCTCGTCTGCCATCGCCGCCGGATCGGGCACCGACGAACCGAGGGGCGCGCCCTGACCCGGGTTGGTGCCCCATGTGACGAAGGGCGTCAGGGCCGACCCGTCGATGCGGACCTCGGCGTCGAAAACCGCATCCTCGTCGGTCTTCAACTGTTCCCACGCCGCTACCGCGGCGTCCCAGTCCGCGCCCTGGGGCGCGTGCGGACGACCCTTCAGGAACTCGTAGGTGGTCTCGTCCGGTGCGATCATCCCGGCCCGGGCGCCCGCTTCGATGGACATGTTGCAGATGGTCATCCGCGCTTCCATCGAGAGCTTCCGGATGGCCTCGCCGCGGTACTCGAGCACGTAGCCCTGGCCGCCGCCGGTGCCGATCTCGGCGATGACCGCGAGGATCAGGTCCTTGCTCGAGACGCCGGGGGGCAGTTCGCCGTCGACGGTGATCGCCATCGTCTTGAACGGGCGCAGCGAAAGCGTCTGGGTCGCCAGCACATGCTCGACCTCACTGGTGCCGATGCCCATCGCCAGGGCACCGAAGGCGCCGTGGGTGGAGGTGTGGCTGTCGCCGCACACCACGGTCGTGCCCGGCTGCGTCAGTCCGAGTTGCGGTCCGACGACATGGACGATCCCCTGCTCCACGTCCCCCATCGGGTGCAGCCGGATGCCGAATTCCTCACAGTTGCGGCGCAACGTCTCGACCTGGGTGCGTGAGACAGGGTCGGCGATGGGCTTGTCGATGTCGACCGTGGGGACGTTGTGGTCCTCGGTCGCGATGGTCAGGTCCGGGCGCCGCACGGGCCGATTCGCCAGCCGCAGGCCGTCGAACGCCTGCGGGCTCGTGACCTCGTGCACGAGATGCAGATCGATGTAGATCAGGTCCGGCTGCCGTGCCGCACCCTCTCCCGTACCGCGCACGACCACATGCTGGTCCCACACCTTCTCCGCCAGAGTCTTTCCAGCCATCTTCTCCACCTGTCGTACGTGACGAACGCGGTTCCCGTTCTCGGGCTGTCCCGGGCCGCGAATACTGTCGTCCCCGCCGGTTTCCGCGTGGGCTATGCTTCCCATTATGCGAGACGGAGGTATCGACCTATGAGACAGCATAGCGGGATCGGAGTGCTGGACAAAGCCATGGCGGTCCTCCACGCGGTGGCCCAGCAACCGTGCAACCTGACCGAACTGTGCGCTCGCACCGGACTACCCCGCGCCACCGCGCACCGTCTCGCGGTCGGGCTCGAAGTGCACCGGCTGCTCGCGCGCGACGGTGACGGCCAGTGGCGCCCGGGCCCCGGCCTGGCCGAACTGTCCGCGGGCGCGGGCGACCCACTCGTCGATGCCGCCTCGCTCGTTCTCCCACGGCTACGCGAGATCACCGGCGAGAGCGTGCAGTTGTACCGGCGGGAGGGCACGCACCGGGTGTGCGTCGCCGCCCTCGAACCACCGACCGGTCTGCGCGACACCGTCCTCGTGGGCGCGAGACTGCCGATGACCGCCGGGTCCGGCGCGCGGGTCCTGCTCGCCTGGGCCGACGCCGCGACGCAGCGGGCGATCCTGCCGGAGGCGGCATTCGGCGAACGGGTGCTCGCCGAGGTGCGTCGGCGCGGCTGGGCGCAGAGCGTCGCCGAGCGAGAACCCGGCGTGGCCTCGGTGGCCGCACCGGTACGCGATGCCTCCGGCTCGGTCGTCGCCGCGATCTCCGTCTCGGGACCCGTCGACCGGATGGGCCGCCGGCCCGGAGCACGGTGGGCCGCGGATCTGCTCGCGGCCGCCGACGCCCTGCACAAGCGACTCTAGAAGGCTGTCGCATCCGCCGACTCGTGTGCCACAGTGCACGCATGGGAACCCACCAGCGCGCACAGATCACGATGACCGACGCCGAGATCGGCGACTTCCTCGCACGCAGCCGCGTCGCGACGATGGCGACGGTCGGCCCCGGCGGCCTCCCCCACCTGGTCGCGATGTGGTACGCGGTGCTCGACGGCGAGATCTGGTTCGAAACCAAGCTGAAGTCGCAGAAGGCGGTCAATCTGCGGCGGGACAACCGGATCAGCGCGCTCGTCGAAGACGGCCACACGTACGACACGCTGCGCGGGGTCTCACTGGAGGGACACGCCGAAACGGTCGAGGACCGGGACGTGCTGTTCGCGGTGTGCCGCAGCGTGTGGGAACGCTACACCGGCCCCTACACCGCGGAACTGCGACCCGCGATCGAGCAGATGATGCACAAGCGCGTTGCGGTGCGAGTCGTCGCGGAACGGGTCCGGTCCTGGGACCATCGGAAACTCGGACTGCCGGCGATGCCGATCGGCGGCAGCACCGCGCCGTACCTGCTCGAGGAGCTGGAAAACCGGACGACAGACGTAGGGCTGCCGAGTTAGATTTCCGATGTCCCGGCCGAGTACCGGGCGGGGGAAGGGAGACAGCGGTGAACGACCCGAACGGGAAGCGGATCGCGGAGCAGTTCCGCGCAGCCCTCGAACGCAAGAATCAGCACGCCCGCCACGGCACGGACCATCTCGACGGGAGGGCCAAGGCGCAGGCGCCGCACGGCAGCGCCGACCACCGCCGCAATTTCCGGCGCAAGAGCGGATGACGAGTACAGAACGACGAAGGTCCCTGCCGATCCGTGGATCGGCAGGGACCTTCGCGTGGTAGCCCCGACGGGATTTGAACCCGCGCTACCGCCTTGAGAGGGCGGCGTCCTAGGCCGCTAGACGACGGGGCCAGGAACTTTCACTGCTCGGAGAAGAACACCCTTCGACCTCGCGATCGAAGGATCTTCCGTGGTAGCCCCGACGGGATTTGAACCCGCGCTACCGCCTTGAGAGGGCGGCGTCCTAGGCCGCTAGACGACGGGGCCAGGAACTTCTTCTCCGTGCTCCCCCACCTTGCGGCGGAGGCTCAGCCAGCTTAACCGGCCGAGGCTCGGTGACAAAATCACCGGGCAGACGCTGGGGTACCAGGACTCGAACCTAGAATGGCTGAACCAGAATCAGCTGTGTTGCCAATTACACCATACCCCAATGGCTTGTTCCGGAGACCCGCCTCGCGGCGCTGCGGCCTCCGTTCCGAACCGAGAAGAAGGTTAGCACCATCGGTGCCCCCAATAACAAATCGCCTGGTCAAGCCGGGTGATGTGTCACCTGGGCCGGCCGCGGGAGGGCTCGCGGCCGGCCCGTGCACGACTCAGACCGTGCGAGCGCGGGCGGCACGAAGCCGTGCCAGCGAGACGTCCCGGCCGAGCAGTTCCATCGACTCGTACAGCGGCGGACTGATGTGCGATCCCGTGAGGGCCACGCGCACCGGCGCGAAGGCCTTGCGGGGCTTGAGGCCGAGCTCGTCGATCAGCGCGGCCTTGAGGGCCTCTTCGAGGGCCGCCGCCTTCCACTCGGTCACGCCGCCGGCCGCAGCGATCGTCGCATCGAGCACGGGTGCGGCGTCGGGGCCGAGGTTCTTGGCTGCGGCCGCCTCGTCGAGCACGAAGTCGGCCTCGTCGACGTAGAGGAACTTCAGCAGGTCCCACGCGTCCGACAACACCACGATGCGGGTCTGGACCAGCTCGGCCGCCTCCGCGAACCGGGCGCTGTCGACATCCGCGCCGATGCGGCCGTGCTCCACGAGGAACGACTTCAGCCGTGCCGTGAAGTCGGCCGGTTCGAGCAGCCGGATGTGCTCGGCGTTGATGGCGTCGGCCTTCTTCTGATCGAACCGCGCCGGGTTCGAGTTGACCTTGCCGATGTCGAAGGCGGCCACCATCTCGTCGAGCGAGAAGACGTCACGGTCGTCGGCCAGTCCCCAGCCGAGGAGCGCGAGGTAGTTGAGGAGCCCCTCGGCGATGAAGCCGCGGTCGCGGTGGATGAACAGATTGGACTCGGGGTCGCGCTTGGAGAGCTTCTTGTTGCCCTGCCCCATCACGAACGGCAGGTGACCGAACTCGGGCGTGAAATCGGTCACGCCGATGCGCTGCAGCGCCTCGTAGAGGGCGAGCTGACGCGGCGTCGACGAGAGCAGGTCTTCGCCGCGCAGCACGTGGGTGATCCGCATGAGGGCATCGTCCACGGGGTTGACCAGCGTGTAGAGCGGGATGCCGTTGCCGCGGGTCAGCGCGAAGTCGGGCACGGTGCCGGCCTTGAACGTGGTCTCACCGCGCACCAGATCGTTCCAGACCAGGTCGTGATCGGGCATGCGCAGGCGCACCACAGGCTTACGCCCCTCCTCGCGATACGCCTGCCGCTGCTCGGCGGTCAGATCGCGGTCGTAGTTGTCGTAGCCGAGCTTCGGGTCGCGGCCGGCAGCGCGGTGGCGTGCCTCGACCTCCTCCGGCGTGGAGAACGACTCGTACGCCTCGCCTGCGTCGAGCAGCCGGGCGACGACGTCGAGGTGCAGGTCGCGCCGCTGCGACTGCCGGTACGGCTCGTACGGGCCGCCCACCTCGGGGCCCTCGTCCCAGTCGAGCCCGAGCCACCGGAGCGCGTCGAGGATCGCCTGGTACGACTCCTCGGTGTCGCGGGCGGCGTCGGTGTCCTCGATGCGGAACACGAAGGTGCCGCCGTGGTGACGGGCGAAAGCCCAGTTGAACAGGGCGGTGCGCACGAGGCCCACGTGCGGGGTTCCGGTCGGGGACGGACAGAAACGAACGCGTACTTCGCTGTTGGTCATGGCTCACTCGGGTCGAGGGATCGAAAAGACCCCTCCAGGCTAGTCCCGACCGGTCGCGAAGCCGCGGCCTACCTGCGCTTGGCGGTCACCGGGTTCGTCAGCGTGCCGATGCCCTCGACGGTGATCGAGACGGTGTCGCCGTCGACGATCGGTCCGACGCCCTCCGGGGTGCCGGTGAGGATCACATCGCCCGGCAACAGGGTCATCACCGCCGAGACCCACTCGATCAGCTTCGGAATGTCGTGCACCATCAACGACGTTCGGCTGCGCTGACGCGTCTGTCCGTCGACCTGCGCGGTGATCTCGAGATCCGTGGGATCGATGTCCGTCTCGATCCAGGGCCCGAGGGGGCAGAACGTGTCGTGTCCCTTGGCTCGCGTCCACTGTCCGTCCTGCTGCTGATGGTCACGCGCCGAGACGTCGTTGGCCACCGTGTAGCCGAGGACCACGTCTTGCGCCTTCGCAGCCGGAACGTCCTTGCAGGGACGGCCGATGACGACGGCGAGTTCGGCCTCGTGGTGGACGAGGTTGCTGCTCGGCGGGAGCACGATCGGCGCCCCCGGGCCGACGATGGAGGTGTTCGGCTTGAGGAAGATCACCGGCTCGTCGGGGACCTCGTTGCCGGACTCGGCCGCGTGGGCGGCGTAGTTGCGGCCGACGCAGACCACCTTGCTCGCCAGGATCGGCGCAAGGAGCCGGACGTCGGCGAGCGGCCAGCTGCGGCCGGTGAAGGTCGGGGTGCCGAAAGGATGTTCGGCGATCTCCTTCGCGATCGCGGCGTCCCCCTCCCCCTCGATGCTGACGAAGGCGACACCGTCCGGGCTGGCAATTCGACCAAGGCGCATGCCGGGGAGTCTATCCGTGCGGCCGCCCGCGGCCCTGCGGACCACGTCGCGCAGGTATAGGCTCCCACGCAGAAGTTCATTCTACGGGATTATCGTTTCAGATAGTGAGACAACATGACGGTTCGGGACATCGGCGCGCGGCGCTGGGTCATCCTGGCGCTCGGCGTGTTCGCGCAGGCGGCTCAGGCGGTCCTCGTCAACGGCGCCGCCTTCCTCATCCCCACGCTCCACGAGGATTGGGGCCTCACGCTCGCGCAAGCCGGAACACTTTCCGCTGCACCGATATTCGGAGTCGTCTTCAGTCTCGTTGCATGGGGTGCCCTTGCCGACCGGTACGGCGAGCGGCGGGTCCTGGCCGCAGGACTCGCACTGGCCGCGGCGGCTGCGGCGGCGGCCGGTGTCAGCGGGACAGCGCCGATGCTCGCGCTCATGCTGGCCCTCGGCGGCGCCGCCGCAGCGAGTGCCAACGCCGCGAGCGGTCGCGTCGTCGTCGGCTGGTTCCCACCGCACCAGCGCGGTCTCGCCATGGGGATCCGGCAGATGTCGTTACCCCTCGGCGTCGCCGTCGCCGCGCTGACAATTCCCCCGCTCGCACGCGACCACGGAATCGGCGCTGCGCTGGCCTTCTCCGCGGTGGTCTGCGCCGCCGCGGCGGTCGCGTGCGCGATCGGCATCGTCGATCCACCGCGGCCGGAACGCGGCCGGGCCGCCGAACTCGGCCTGCTCGACAACCCCTATCGGGCCGGGCGGTCGCTGCAGCGGATCCACGCGGCGTCGGTGCTGCTGGTGGTGCCGCAGTACGTGGTGTGGACCTACGCGCTGGTGTGGCTGATCTCCGAGCGCGGCTGGGCCGAGTCCGCGGCGGGCCTGGTCATCACCGCCGCGCAGTTTCTCGGTGCACTCGGCCGCGTCGGCGCGGGGATGTGGTCCGACCGGGCCGGCAGCCGCCTGCGGCCGCTACGCATCGTGGCGCTGTCGGTGGTGCTGTCCATGGCCGTGTTCGCCGCCGCCGCACTCACCGATTCGGCGGTGGCCGTCGCGCTCCTGATCGTGGCTTCGGTGACGACGGTGGCGCCGAACGGGCTGGCTTTCACCGCGGTCGCCGAGATCGCGGGACCGTTCTGGGGCGGCCGCGCGCTCGGCATCCAGAACACCGGCCAGTTCGTTGCAGCGGCGTGCGTGGGACCCGCTTTCGGCGGACTCATCGCGCTGGCCGGCTTCCCCGCGGCGTTCGCGCTGGCCGCGCTGATCCCCGC
The DNA here is from genome assembly GCF_047782815.1 of Rhodococcus indonesiensis. NCBI lineage: Bacteria > Bacillati > Actinomycetota > Actinomycetes > Mycobacteriales > Nocardiaceae > Rhodococcus > Rhodococcus indonesiensis. Next base: position 3,358,694 of record NZ_CP180630.1, read on the forward strand.
CGCCGCGGTACCGCTGGTCCCCCGCACCTGAGCCGGTGCGGCCTTCCGGGCTCTCCGGGAGGCCGCACCGGGACGGGGTCAGAGGGCGGCAGCGATGCGGTCGCCGACCTCCGTCGTCACGATCGGACCCGTGCCGCGGGCGGCGAGGTCCGCCTCGACCGCACGCTCGACCCGGGTCGCCTCGTCCGCCCGGCCGAGGTGGCGCAGCAGCAGGGCGACCGACAGGATCGCCGCGGTCGGGTCGGCGATGCCCTTGCCCGCGATGTCCGGGGCGCTGCCGTGGACCGGCTCGAACATCGACGGGTTGGTGCCGGAGGCGTCGATATTGCCGCTGGCCGCCAGCCCGATGCCACCGGTGACCGCACCGGCGAGATCGGTGACGATGTCGCCGAACAGGTTGTCGGTCACGATCACGTCGAACCGGCCCGGGTCGTCGACCATGTAGATGGTGGCGGCGTCGATGTGGCAGTAGGCCGTCTCGACGTCCGGGTACTGCGCACCCACCGTCTCGACCGCACGCGTCCAGATGGCACCGGCGTTGGAAAGCACGTTGGTCTTGTGGATCAGGGTCAGGTGCTTGCGGCGACTCTGTGCGAGCTCGAAGGCGTAACGCACGACGCGTTCGGCTCCGAACCAGGTGTTGATCGAGACCTCGGTGGCGATCTCGTGGGGGGTGCCGACGCGGATGGCACCGCCGTTGCCGGTGTAGGGGCCCTCGGTGCCCTCCCGCACCACGACGAAGTCGATTTCCGGCTGCGCCGCGAGCGGCGACTTCGCCCCCGGGTACAACCGCGACGGCCGCAGATTGACATGGTGATCGAGCGCGAACCGCATGTTCAGCAGCAGCCCCCGCTCCAGCACGCCCGGGGTGACGGAGGGGTCGCCGATGGCGCCGAGCAGGATTGCGTCGTGCGCGCGGATCGCCGCCAGGTCGGCGTCCGGGAGCAGTTCCCCGGTGGCGTTGTACCGCCGGGCACCGAGGTCGTACTCGGTGGTCTCGAGGTCGGGGACCAGCCTTCCGAGGACCTTGAGGGCCTCTGCCGTGACCTCGACACCGATGCCGTCACCGGGGATGACCGCTAGCTTCATGGACACACTCTCTTCCTCTTCGCGACGACGGCCGCGACCGTGTTCGACGATCGCGGCCATCGGGTACAGCGGGGGTGGTTCAGGACAGGTCGACCTGCGCGACGCGGGCGTCGAGCTGCTCCACGATCTGCGCGATCTCGGCGTCGCCGACGACCCGGTCGACCCGCAGGATCACCGTGGCGCCGGGTCCTTCGACGTCCTGGCTCAAGGCCGCCGCCTGGATGTCGATCCCGGCGTTGCCGAGGACCGTGCCGAGGACCCCGAGCACGCCCGGGCGGTCCTCGTAGTGGACGACGAGGTTATGGCCCTCGGCACGCAGGTCGAAGCTGCGGCCGTTGATGTTGACGATCTTCTCGATCTGCTGCAGGCCGGTCAGCGCACCGGTGACCGTGGTGACGAGTCCGTCGGCGGCCACGGCGCGGACCTCCACTGCGCTGCGGTGCGTCGAGGCCTCGCTGTGCTTGTCGACCTCCACACTCACGCCGCGCTGTTCGGCGAGGGCGGGGGCGTTGACGAAGGTGACCGGCTCGTCGCTGCTGGCGGAGAACAGGCCGCGCAGTGCCGCAAGGCCCAGGATCTCGACGTTCTCTGCGGACAGCTCACCGCTGGCGACGACCTGCACGTTCTGCACGGCCTCGGGCGACAGCGTGCCGGCGATCAGACCCAGCTTGCGCACGAGCTCGAGCCACGGTGCGACCTCCTCGCCGACCGGGCCGCCGGAGACGTTCACGGCGTCCGGGACGAACTCGCCGGCCAGGGCCAGCAGCACACTCTTGGCGACGTCGGTGCCGGCGCGGTCCTGGGCCTCGGTCGTGGAGGCGCCGAGGTGCGGGGTGACGACGGTGTTGTCGAGGTCGAACAGCTTCGAGTCCGTGCAGGGTTCGGAGTGGAAGACGTCGAGGCCGGCGGCGCGAACCTTGCCGGAGACGAGGGCGTCGTGGAGGGCGTCCTCGTCGATGAGGCCACCGCGGGCGGCGTTGACGATGATGACGCCGTCCTTGGCCCGCGCGAGCCGCTCGGCGTTGATCAGGCCTGCCGTCTCCTTGGTCTTGGGCAGGTGCACGGAGATGAAGTCGGCGCGCTCGATCAGCTCGTCGATGTCGACCAGTTCGATCCCGAGCTGGGCGGCGCGGGCCGGCGGCAGATAGGGGTCGTAGGCGATGACGTGGGTCTCGAAGGCGGCGAGGCGCTGCGCGAACAGCTGTCCGATCCGGCCCAGGCCGACGACGCCGACGGTCTTGCCCAGGATCTCGGTGCCGTTGAAGCTCGACCGCTTCCAGGTGCGCTCACGCAACGTGCGGTCGGCGGCGGGGATCTGCCGCGCCGTGGCCATCAGCAGCGCCACGGCGTGCTCGGCAGCCGAATGGATGTTCGACGTCGGCGCGTTGACGACCATCACACCGCGTTCGGTGGCGGCCGGGATGTCGACGTTGTCGAGGCCGACGCCGGCGCGACCGACGATCTTCAGCTTCGTGGCGGCGGCGAGGACCTCGGCGTCGACCGTGGTCGCCGAACGGACCAGCAGGGCGTCCGCCTCGGGCACCGCCGCGAGCAGCGCGGGACGGTCCGGGCCGTCGACCCAGCGCACCTCGACGCCGTCACCGAGCGCATCGACGGTCGACTGCGCCAGCTTGTCGGCGATCAGGACAACGGGACGGCCATTCTGGCTCACGTGCGAACTCCCCTGTGGTTGGTTTGTCTGACGGGTCGTCGACGGCGCCGCACCCCGAGGTGCGCGAAGCGGCCGTGACCCGGCTCAGTTTAGTGCGTACGTGTCGCTTCCGGACCGCCACCCTGCGAGCCGCAGTGGATTTCGCGGCGGGCGCGCCGCCCCCGGGAACGCCCGATCGGCGGCACGCGCCGGCCGGCACCGGCCCCGGGAGCTCAGCGCCGGCGATTCCTCCTGCGCGGCAGCGACTTCGGCGCGCGACCGGTGGTGTGATCGGGGTTACCGCGCGGCGCGGATCCCGGGGACGGCGACGACGCGCGGTGCCGGAACGCGACGACCGCTGTCCGCACAGTGGGATAGAAGCGGTCCGGGGTGAACCGGTCCCCCACTCCGAACTGCACGAGCCGGTCCTTGATGGGGCCTTTCATGGCGGCGAAGGCCAGGTGGATCTTCTTGCCGGCCAGGTACCGGTCCAGGTCGACGAGTTCGTCGACGGCGGTGGTGTCGAGCCCGGTGATCGGTTCGGCAGCGATCACGACCCATTCGACCGGCTCGGGCGATTTCGCAACCAGCGAGCGGACGTAGTCGTCGAAGATCGAACCGTTGGCGAAGAACAGCGGGGCGTCGAACCGCACGAGCAGCAGACCGGGGATGCGATGCCCTTCGGGGTGACGGTTGATGTCGTGGAAGCCCGCGACGCGGGTCAGCTCGACGAGCTCGGTGCGGTACGGCGACCATGCGTGCCACACTACGGCGACGAACGAGAGCCCGATGGCGACGAGAATCCCCTCCAGGACCCCGACGAGCGCCACCCCGAGGAAGGCCGCCGCCGCGAGACCGGCCTCGAGCCGGCTCATCCGCCACATGCGGATCACCCCGCGCACGTCGATGAGGGCCGACGCCGCGACCAGCACGACCGCCGCGAGTGTCGCCTCGGGCAGATAGGCGGTCACGCCGGGCGCGAGCAGCACGAACAGCAGGACAGCGACGGCACCGACCACTCCGACGAGCTGGGTGCGGGCACCGTTCTGCTCGGCGACGGGCGTGCGGGACGAGCTGGCCGAGATGGGGAATCCCCCGAGCAGACCGGTCGCGACATTGGCGGCGCCGATGGCCTTCATCTCGGTACTGCCGTCCACGTCGTCGCCGCGACGGGCCGCGAAGGTCCGCGAGAGCACCCCCGTGTCCGCGAACGCGATGAGCGCGATGCCGGCTGCCGGGCCGAGCAGAGCGAGCACGTCTTTCCAGCTCACCGCGGCCACGGCAGGTGCCGGCAACCCGGACGGCAGCGCGCCGACCATGGCGATCTGCTCCGTCAGGCCGAGCAGCGAGGACACCACACACGCTCCGGCCACCGCGACCAGGACACCCGGGATGCGCGCCCGCAGGAGTCGGAACGCCACGATCACCGCCAGGGACGCCACACCGACGGCGGTGGCGACGGGGTCGACGTCACCCGCGGCGACCGCCCGGACGATCGCGGCGAGGTCCTGAGCCAGCCCCGGTTCGTCGATCGCGAAGCCGAACAGTGTCGGCAGCTGCCCGACCACGACGACCAGCGCGATGCCGTTGAGGTAGCCGAGCCTGATGGGTTTGGACAGCAGTTCGGTGACGAAACCGAGCCGCAGGAAGCCGGCGACGACGAGGATCACGCCCACGAGCAGGGCCAGGACTCCCGCGAGGGCGAGGGCTTCCTGTGGATCGCCCGTCGCGGCGAGCGGGAGCACCGCCGCGGCGATGAGCGGGGCGAGGGCCGAATCGGGGCCGAGCACAAGCACTTTCGACGGCCCGAGCAGGGCGTACACCAGCATCGGGACGATCGTGGCGTACAACCCGGCGTAGGCGGGCAACCCGGCCGCCGTCGCGTAACCCATGCCCGCGGGAACGAGCAGCGCGGTGAGCGCCAGGCCGGCGGTGAAGTCGGGGCGCAGCCACTCCCGCCGGTAGGTGCGCGCCGCGACGACCCCCGGCAGCTTTCCCAGACCCCAGGACATCAGGGCATTATCCACCCGCGAACGCCGACGGCCCGGCACCACAGCGGTGCCGGGCCGTCGAAGCGGCGGGATCCGATCAGGCGGTCTCGGTGATCGGCCGGTCCACCCAGCTCATCAGGTCGCGCAGCTGCTTGCCGACGACCTCGATGCCGTGCTCGGCGTTCTTCTTGCGCAGGCCCTCGAGCTCCTTGTTGCCACCCTCGACGTTGGCGACGAGACGCTTGACGAAGGTGCCGTCCTGGATGTCCTTCAGGATCTCCTTCATGCGCTCCTTGGTGCCGGCGTCGATGACGCGCGGGCCGGAGAGGTAGCCGCCGAACTCCGCGGTGTCGGACACCGAGTAGTTCATGCGGGCGATGCCACCCTCGTACATGAGGTCGACGATGAGCTTGAGCTCGTGGAGAACCTCGAAGTAGGCCATCTCGGGGGCGTAGCCCGCCTCGACCATGACGTCGAAGCCGGTCTTGACCAGTTCCTCGGTGCCACCGCAGAGGACGGCCTGCTCACCGAACAGGTCGGTCTCGGTCTCTTCCTTGAAGGTGGTCTTGATGACGCCGGCGCGGGTGCCGCCGATGCCCTTGGCGTAGGACAGCGCCAGCGCCTGGCCCTCGCCCTTCGGGTCCTGGTGCACGGCGATGAGCGCGGGCACACCCTTGCCGTCGACGAACTGCCGGCGCACGAGGTGGCCGGGGCCCTTGGGGGCGACCATGGCGACCGTGACGTTCTCCGGCGCCTCGATGAGACCGAAGTGGATGTTGAGGCCGTGGCCGAAGAACAGCGCGTCGCCGTCCTTCAGGTTGGGCTCGATGTCGTTCTTGAAGATCGACGCCTGCGCGGTGTCGGGCGCGAGCACCATGATGACGTCGGCCCACTCCGAGACCTCGGCGGGGGTACCGACGGTGAGGCCGGCCTCCTCGGCCTTGGCCCGCGACTTCGAGCCTTCCTTCAGGCCGATGCGCACCTCGACGCCGGAGTCGCGCAGGCTCAGCGAGTGCGCGTGTCCCTGGCTGCCGTAGCCGATCACCGCGACCTTGCGGCCCTGGATGATCGACAGATCGGCGTCGTCGTCGTAGAACATCTCGACTGCCACAGTTGTTACCTCTCTCAGCAAATAAGGGTGTGTTCAGGCTAACGGGTGGCCGTGATCGACTTCGGACCGCGTCCGACCGCGACGACCCCGGACTGCACGATCTCGCGGATGCCGTAGGGCTCGAGCATCCGCAGCAGGGCGTCGAGCTTGGAGCGGGTACCGGTGGCCTCGATGGTGAGCGATTCGGGTGAGACGTCGATCACCTTGGCGCGGAACAGATTCACCGTCTCGATGACCTGCGTGCGCACGCTCGCGTCCGCCCGCACCTTGATCAGCAGCAGCTCGCGGGCGACCGAGGCGTCCTCTTCCTGCTCGACGATCTTGATGACGTTGACGAGCTTGTTGAGCTGCTTGGTCACCTGCTCGAGCGGAAACTCCTCGACGGTCACGACGATCGTCATCCGGGAGATCTCCGGGATCTCGGTGCCGCCCACCGCGAGGGACTCGATGTTGAACCCGCGGCGGGAGAACAGGCTCGCCACGCGGGCCAGCACGCCCGGCTTGTCCTCGACGAGAACGCTGAGGGTGTGACTGGTGCTCACTGACGATCCTCTCCTGGTGCTGCGGCACCGCGCTGTTCCGGGTGCCGCTCGTGCTCGAGTGCCTCGTGGATGACGGCCGGCTCCGCGGCGGCCTCGTCCTCGTCGAAGAGCGGACGGATGCCCCGCGCCGCCATGATCTCGTCGTTGCTGGTACCGGCGGCGACCATCGGCCACACCTGGGCGTCCTGACCGACGATGAAGTCGATGACGACCGGCCGGTCGTCGATGGACTGCGCCCGGCGGATCGCCTCCTCGACGTCCTCCTCGCGCTCGACCCGGATGCCGACACAGCCGAGAGCCTCGGCCAGCTTGACGAAGTCGGGGATGCGCAGGGTGTGGGTGGACAGATCGGTGTTCGAGTACCGCTCCTCGTAGAACAGCGTCTGCCACTGCCGGACCATGCCGAGGTTGCCGTTGTTGATGAGCGCGACCTTGATCGGCACGCCCTCGACCGCGCAGGTCGCCAGCTCCTGGTTCGTCATCTGGAAACAACCGTCACCGTCGATGGCCCACACCTCGGCGTCGGGCACACCCATCTTGGCGCCCATGGCCGCCGGCACGGCGTAGCCCATGGTGCCCAGCCCACCGGAGTTGAGCCAGGTGCGCGGCTTCTCGTAGTCGATGAACTGCGCGGCCCACATCTGGTGCTGCCCGACGCCGGCGCAGTAGATGGCGTCCGGTCCGGCGAGCTTGCCGACCATCTGGATCACGTACTCCGGCGAGAGCATGCCGTCGGCCGGCCGGTCGTAGCTGAGCGGGTAGGTGCGCCGGATCCCGTCGAGGTACTCCCACCACTGGGCGTAGTCGAGCGTGGTACCCGTCGCGAGATCCGCCCGGATCGCCTCGATCAGCTCGACGATCACTTCCTTGCAGTCACCCACGATCGGCACGTCGGCGTGCCGGTTCTTGCCGATCTCGGCCGGGTCGATGTCCGCGTGGATGACCTTCGCGTCGGGCGCGAACGAGTCGAGCTGACCGGTGACGCGGTCGTCGAACCGCGCACCGAGCGTGATCAGCAGATCGGACCGCTGGAGGGCGGCGACCGCCGCGACGGTGCCGTGCATGCCGGGCATGCCGCAGTTGAGCTGATGGGTGTCGGGGAAGGCGCCGCGGGCCATCAGGGTCGTGACGACCGGGATGCCGGTGAGCTCGGCCAGCTCGAGCAGCTCCGGAGAGGCCTCCGCCTTGATGACGCCGCCGCCGATGTACAGCACGGGCGACTTCGCCTCGGCGATCAGGCGGGCAGCCTCACGAACCTGCTTGCCGTGCGGCTTGGTGACGGGACGGTAGCCGGGCAGGTGCATCTCCGGCGGCCAGCTGAAGGTGGTCTGGGCCTGCAGGATGTCCTTCGGGATGTCCACCAGGACGGCACCGGGACGGCCGGAGGCGGCGAGGTAGAACGCCTCGGCGAGGACGCGGGGGATCTCGGCGCCGTCGGTCACGAGGAAGTTGTGCTTGGTGACGGGCATGGTGATGCCCGAGATGTCGGCTTCCTGGAAGGCGTCGGTGCCGATCAGACCGCGGCCGACCTGACCCGTGATCGCCACGACGGGAACGGAGTCCATCTGCGCGTCGGCGAGCGGCGTGACGAGGTTCGTGGCACCGGGGCCGGAGGTGGCCATGCACACGCCGACCTTGCCGGAGGCCTGGGCGTATCCGGTCGCGGCGTGGCCGGCGCCCTGTTCGTGGCGGACCAGCACGTGCCGGACCTTCCGCGAGTCGAACAGCGGATCGTAGACGGGAAGGATCGCACCGCCCGGAATGCCGAAGACCGTGTCGACGTCGAGCTCCTCGAGAGCTCGGACCACCGACTGGGCGCCGGTGACCCGCTCGGGGGCGACCTGGCGTCGGGTACCGGGCTGGGCGGCCGCGGCCGCGGGCGACGGGGCTGCGGCCCCGGGCTTGCGCGGCGACGGTTGAGGCCTTGCGGTTGGTGCGCTCACAGCGATTCCTCTGGTTCTGGCTCCGGGCAACAAAAAACCCCCGTCAGCAGTATCTGCTGTACGAGGGTGGCGCGTCGTGGGCGAGTTGCGAGAAGCGGCTCAGGCGACGACGCGCCGGCCGATTACGAGCAACCCATTCTGATTCACGCGCTCGACGGTAGGCGCGCGAACGTCGGACAGTCAACTTGGTTCGGTCACCTGTCCCAGAATGTGAGATGCCTCGGCTGCGATGGGAAGATGGTGAGGTGTCATCTCCACAGCAGCCCGTGCCACCACGCCCATCATCCCATACGGCGGAACAGCAGCCGCAGGTCATCCAGATTTCCCGGCTCGCGCTGCTCGCGTGCGGGTTCGTGCTGCTCGGAGTGGCCTCCCCGGCCCTGGCCTGGCCCGCCGCGTTCGGCTGGATGGTGGTGATCCCGTTCCTCGTCGCCGCGTGGGTGCTGCGGGTGCGCACCGTCGTCGGCCCCGAAGGCATCACGGCCCGATCCGCGTTCTCCACCCGGACGCTCGCCTGGGACGAGCTCGACGGCCTGCGGTTCCCCAAGCGGGGCTGGGCACGCGCCCGCCGCACCGACGGCACCGAGGTCCCCCTCCCGGTCGTCACGTTCGGCCGCCTCCCCCAGCTCGCCGCCGGCAGCGGCGGTCGCATCACCGACCCGTACGCCGCCGCGCACGACGCCCAGGCGCGGGAACAGGCCACGGACACCGAGCCGGACGCGGACGTCGAGTCGAAATAGCACACGGGTAGATTCGACGTCGCCCAGGCCCGCTCCCGCCCCGCCCGGGGGGAGCCCGGCCCCCGGTGTCGCCGCGCCCGCGCAGCACGCAGCCCGAAGAGCCCTAGCCCCCGAGGAATCCGATGCCCCCGTTGAGGTCACGCACCACCACCGCCGGACGCAATGCCGCCGGGGCCCGCGCCCTGTGGCGTGCCACCGGCATGACCGACTCCGACTTCGGCAAACCGATCGTCGCGATCGCGAACTCCTACACGCAGTTCGTGCCCGGCCACGTGCACCTCAAGGACGTCGGCGACATCGTCGCCGAGGCGGTCCGGGCCGCGGGCGGTGTACCGCGCGAGTTCCACACCATCGCCGTCGACGACGGCATCGCCATGGGGCACGGCGGCATGCTGTACTCCCTGCCCAGCCGCGAGATCATCGCCGATTCGGTGGAATACATGGTCAACGCGCACACCGCCGACGCGCTGGTGTGCATCTCCAACTGCGACAAGATCACGCCGGGCATGCTCAACGCTGCGATGCGCCTGAACATCCCGACGGTGTTCGTCTCGGGCGGTCCGATGGAGGCGGGCAAGGCGGTGGTCGTCGGCGGTGTCGCGCAGGCCCCCACCGACCTGATCACGGCGATCTCGGCGTCGGCCAACGACGCCGTCACCGACGAGGGCCTCGACGAGGTCGAGCGCAGCGCCTGCCCGACGTGCGGGTCGTGCTCGGGCATGTTCACCGCGAACTCGATGAACTGCCTGACCGAGGCGCTCGGACTGGCACTGCCCGGCAACGGCTCGACGCTGGCCACCCACGCGGCACGCCGCGCGCTGTTCGAGCGGGCCGGGACCACGGTCGTCGAGGCGGCGTTGCGCTGGTACCGGGACGAGGACGCGTCGGTCCTGCCGCGCAACATCGCCTCCCCCGCCGCGTTCCGGAACGCCATGGCGCTCGACGTCGCGATGGGCGGCTCGACCAACACCGTGCTGCACACGCTCGCCGCCGCGCAGGAGGGCGAGGTCGACTTCGACCTCACCACGATCGACGCGATCAGCCGCAAGGTGCCGTGCCTGTCGAAGGTCTCCCCGAACTCGGACTACCACATGGAGGACGTCCACCGGGCCGGCGGCATCCCGGCGATCCTCGGCGAGCTGCGCCGCGGCGGCCTGCTCGAGACGGACGTGACCACGGTCCACACCGCGAGCTTCGACGAGTGGCTCGACACGTGGGACATCCGTTCCGGTAAGGCCTCCGACGAGGCGATCGAGCTGTTCCACGCGGCACCCGGCGGCGTCCGCACGACCGAGCCCTTCTCCACCGACAACCGCTGGTCGTCGCTGGACACCGACGCCGCAGGCGGCTGCATCCGGGACGTCGAGCACGCCTACACCGTCGAGGGTGGACTCGTCGTCCTGCGCGGCAACCTCGCCCCGGACGGTGCGATCCTCAAGACCGCCGGCATCGACGAGGATCTGTTCACCTTCGAGGGCCCGGCGCTCGTCGTCGAGTCGCAGGAGGAGGCCGTCTCGGTGATCCTCGGCAAGAAGGTGCAGCCCGGTGACGTGGTGGTGGTCCGCTACGAGGGACCCGCCGGCGGCCCCGGCATGCAGGAGATGCTGCACCCCACCGCATTCCTCAAGGGCGCGGGCCTGGGCAAGCAGTGCGCCCTGATCACCGACGGCCGCTTCTCCGGTGGCACCTCGGGGCTGTCGATCGGGCACATCTCGCCCGAAGCTGCGTCCGGTGGTGTGATCGGTCTGCTCGAGAACGGCGACCGGATCCGGATCGACGTTCCCTCCCGCACCCTCGAGGTCCTCGTCGACGACGCCGTTCTCGCCGAGCGGCGCGCCAAGATGGAGGCGTCGGAGCGGCCGTGGCAGCCGGTCGACCGGCAGCGCACGGTCACCACCGCGCTGCGCGCCTACGCCGCGTTGGCCACCTCGGCCGACAAGGGCGCCGTCCGCCAGGTGCCGTAGGCACCGGTGTGTCCTTCGGGCTGCCCCGGCAGCCCGAAGGACACACCGGCCGCGTCAGCGGCCGAACAGCCAGAGGCAGACCCCGCCGGCGACGCCGAGCAGCAGTGCGACGAAGGAGCCGAGGAACGGCCGGGTCGCCCAGCCTCGGGTGCCGTCGATCGCGATGCGCCCCGGGCCGGTCAGGACGATCACCGCCGCGGTGGCCGCGAGCAGGGTCTCGTACTCGACCCCGTCCGGTGCGAAGTACTGCAGTCCCGGCTCGGCGGACTGCCGGAACAGCCACGCGTTGATCATGATCGCCAGCACGGCGGCGGCGGCGAGCGGGGTGAGCAGGCCGAGGATCAGCAGCGCTCCGGCCGCCACCTCCCCCACCGCACCGAGCACCGCGAGCAGAGCCGGACGCTGGTAGCCGGCGTTGGCGAGCATCGCCTCGAACCCGTCCATACCGGGACCGCCCCACAGCCCGGTCAGCTTCTGCAGCCCGTGCACCACCATGGTGGCGCCGACGACCAACCGCAGCACGAGCAGCCCCAGGTCCAGGCTGCCGCGACGCGCCTTCGCCGGACCGGTCGAGGCCCCCTCCTCCACGCCGACGGCAGCCGCGGTCGCGCCGCCCGGCTCGTACCGGTACAGCTGTTCGGTGGGCGCGACGCCGGAGTCGTCGTAGCCGTACTGCGCCGGTCGGTCGAAGGCGGAGTTGTCGAGGTCGAGGTCGTCGTCGGATTCGAGCATCGACGAACGGGGACGCCGCAGCTCCAGCGTGGGTTCGTCGTAGGGACTCGACACCGGCTCCGCGGCATTGTGCGGCGTCGGCTCCGGAAGGTGGTCTTTCGCCTTGTCGGTCACCGGACCAGGGTAGGTCGACCGGGAGGGCCGACCCGGGAACCGAGGCGGGGCGCGCCGCCCCGGTAACGTCATGGACATGACGAGGCGCGCGAGAGTCGGTGGGTCGCGACGGATGCGAACGGCGGTCGCGTCGATCGTGGGTCTGCTCGCCCTCACCACGTCGTGCGCCCGGTTCGACGACGCAACCACCACGCCGTTCACCCCGGAACCGAGTTTCGACGCGGGCGCCGAACTCGAACCGCTCGAACCCCCGACGGCAACCACGACGACGGGCGCACCGCCCACACCGCCGGGCCCGTGCCAGGACCCCGACCCCGCGGTGGTCGCCACCTGTCTCGATACCACGGGCGGGCTGGTCACCCTGCCCGACGGCGGCTCCGCGCTCGTCGCGGAGCGGCGCACCGGCCGGATCCTGCGGGTGGCGCCGCGAACGGAGCCGGTGGAGGTGGCGACCGTGCCGGTCGACGGATCCGGCGACGGTGGGCTCCTCGATCTCGCACTGTCGCCGACCTACGACGAGGACCGGCTGCTCTACGCCTACATCACCACCCCCACCGACAACCGCGTCGTGCGGCTCGCCGCGGGCGACGTCCCGAAGCCGGTGTTCACCGGCATCCCGCGGGGAGCGAGCGGGAACGCGGGGGCGCTCGAGTTCACCTCCCCCACCGACCTGGTGGTGCTGACCGGCAATGCCGGAGATGCGGCCGCGGCGGCCGATCCGGCCTCGCTCGCCGGAAAGCTGCTGCGCATGCCCGTGCCGGCGCCCGGTGCGGCTGCCGCGCCGTCGGTCGTGCTGTCCGGGATCGGGACGGCGGGCGACGTGTGCCGGGACCCCGCCGGGAACCTGTGGATCACCGACCGCACCGTCCTCGAGGACCGGCTGCAGCGTGTCGACGTGGACGGCGCGGTGAGCACATCCCCGGCGTGGACGTGGCCCGAACGTCCGGGCGTGGCCGGATGCGCGGCCGGTGCGGACGCGGTCGCGGTGTCGCTGACGGACGGCAAGGCGGTGGCGGTGGTCGCCGTCGACCCCGGAACCGGGGCGGTGACGGCCGCGCCCGTGACGGCCGTGCAGGACCGCTACGGCCGGCTCGGCGGCGCGGCGGTGGGCGGCGACGGGCAGCTGTGGGTGTCCACCGTCAACAAGTCCGGTGGCGACCCGGGCCCGAACGACGATCGGGTCGTGCTGATCCAGTTCCCCGCAGGCGGCGGCGGATTCGACTAGCCGGAACCGTCCGGCACGGGTCCTTCACGACAGCGTGAAGGGCGGCGCGGCCGCATCGGTGAACGCGCCGGTCACGTTGCCCAGCAGACCCGGTTTCGCCAGGTCGAGCCTGCGGCAGGTCGAGAAGTCCATGTCGGCCGACCGGGTCCACACGATGTTCGGGCTGAACGACGACTCGAATATGTACAGCCCCTCGGTGAGGTCCGTCAGCGTGCGCCAGATCGTCATCGAGATGTTCGGCCGCTGCGGATCCGGCTCGCCGAAAGGTTGTGCAACGTTGCGCATGACGCTCAACAGCGCCGCATACGCGCGGGTCGGCGTCTCCACGGCGGGCAACCGGTCGAGGTAGTAGCCGGCCCGGACGAAGCGGTCGGACGCTTCCGTCGTGCCCGGCAGCGGCTCGGATCCCCCGAAGCCGGTGAAGTTCTTCCGGAGTTCGATCTGTTCGTCGTAGGGCGGCGAGTTCGTCATCACGGTGTGCGCGCGGTCGTGGTGCACCCGCAGCGTTCCCCCGATGTGCTCGAGGATCAGGGAGTCGCCGTTCGCGTCCTCGAGGGCCAGATGCACGGTTGCGGGACGCCGGGACCGCGGTTCGATCAGCGGACGGACCTGGAAGGGCCGGTCGGCCATCAGTGCGAGGCACTCGTCGACGGTCCCGCACAGGTCCAGGAAGATCTGCGGCCACAGGGACACCGCGAGCGCGGGAACATCCGGGTTCCGTTCCCCGAAATCGGCTTCCGCGAGCCACAGCACGTGGGCGGCCAGACCGGCCTCGTTGATCCCGTCGCTCGTGGCGTTGTCCCAGACGGTGGCCACCAGGCTGCCGTAGCGGGCCGTCCAGGTCATGGGGTCGGGATCACGGTCGTGCCCGATCCGGTCGGCCCCGCGCGGCAGCGACCACAGGTTCGTGTCCATCTCCTCGCGCCAGTCCATGTTCCGGCCGACGAGAACGCCGTGCCCGCTTCCGGTCCACATCGCCCGAGTGCACATCGGTCCTCCAGAATGCCCGAGGGGAAATCCGGCCGTCCGTGCCGTGAGCGTCGACATGCCGCCCGCGACGGGAACGACGATACGGACATTTCGGTCCGATTCGAGCGTTTTCGCGAACCAATTGCACGGAACGGCGCCGATCCCGTTCCGTGCACACGACTTGTACTGTGCTGCAGTATATTCGGTTCTACGCCCACCTCCCGTGCGGGCCGGTGCGACAATATCGCCGATCGGTCCGACGCAGTGGTACGCCCGAGGGGGGCCCGAAATGACCACACGACTGAACCCGTACATCAGTTTTCGCGACAATGCCCGCCAGGCCATGGAGTTCTACCGGTCCGTGTTCGGCGGAGAACTGAACGTGAGCACGTTCGCAGAGATGCACGCGAGCGACGACCCGTCCGAGCAGGACAAGGTCATGCACTCGATGCTGTCGAGTCCGAACGGACTCGTCCTGATGGCGGCGGACACCCCCAACCAGATGAGTTACAACCCGGGGGACAACATCTCGATATCCCTCAGCGGCGACGACGAGACCGAGCTGCGTGGCTACTGGGACAAGCTCAGCGACGGCGGAACCGTCGCCGTGCCGCTCGAGCGAGCACCGTGGGGCGACCACTTCGGCATGTGCACCGACAGGTTCGGAATCCAGTGGATGGTGAACATCGCCGGCGAATCGCAGTAGGCACACGCGAGGGGGCGGCTACCGTACCGGCGGGCCGCCCCCGACGAACTCAGCTGCAGGCAGCGAGGACGAGCTCCTTGACCAGGGCCGGGTCGGCCTGGCCGCGGGTGGCCTTCATCACGTCGCCGACGATCTTGCCGGCTGCCTGGACCTTGCCGCTGCGGATCTTGTCGGCGATGTCGGGGTTGGCGGCCAGCGCCTTCTCCACCTCCGACTTGATCAGCGAGTCGTCGCGCACGACCACCAGCTCGGGGTGGGCAGCGAGGATCTGCTTCGGGTCGCCCTCACCGGCGAGCACGTAGTCGACGACCTTGCGGGCGAGCTTGTTGGTGAGCGTGCCGTCGGCGACGAGGGCGATCACCTCTGCGACCTGCGCCGGGGTGATGGGCAGCTCGCCGAGCTCGACGCCGCGGCTGTTGGCCTGCTGCGCCAGGTAGGCGACCCACCAGGACCGGGACTCCGAGGCCGGGGCCCCGGCCTCGGTGGTGGCGATGATCAGGTCCAGGGCGCCGGCGTTGACGAGGTCGCGCATCTCCTCGTCGGAGATGCCCCACTCGGCCTGGATCCGGGCGCGCCGCAACCACGGCAGCTCGGGCAGGGTGGCGCGCAGTTCCTCGACCCACTCCGCGCTCGGAGCGATCGGTTCGAGGTCCGGCTCCGGGAAGTAGCGGTAGTCCTCCGCCGTCTCCTTGCGCCGGCCCGGGGACGTGGTGCCGTCCGCCTCCTGGAAGTGCCGGGTCTCCTGCACCACGGTGCCGCCCGCGGTCAGAACCGCGGCCTGGCGGCGCATCTCGTACCGCACGGCGACCTCGACCGACTTCAGGGAGTTGACGTTCTTCGTCTCGGTCCGGGTGCCGAACTCCGCCGCTCCGATCGGATTGAGCGAGACGTTGGCGTCGCACCGCATCGAGCCCTGGTCCATGCGCACGTCGGACACGTCGAGAGCCTTCAGCAAGTCCCGCAGCGCGGTGACGTAGGCGCGGGCGACCTCGGGGGCGCGCTCGCCGGCACCGACGATCGGCTTGGTGACGATCTCGATGAGCGGCACCCCCGCCCGGTTGTAGTCGAGCAGCGAGTGACTCGCCCCGTGGATGCGGCCCGTGGCGCCACCCACGTGCAACGACTTGCCGGTGTCCTCCTCCATGTGGGCGCGCTCGATCTCCACCCGCCACGTGGTGCCGTCGTCGAGGACCACGTCCAGGTGGCCGTCCGTGGCGATCGGCTCGTCGTACTGCGAGATCTGGTAGTTCTTCGGCTGGTCCGGGTAGAAGTAGTTCTTCCGCGCGAACCGGCCCCACGGCGTGATCGAGCAGTTGAGCGCCAGCCCGATGCGGATCGCCGACTCCACCGCCGCCTGGTTGACCACGGGCAGCGAACCGGGCAGACCGAGGCACACCGGGCACACCTGGGTGTTCGGCTCGGCTCCGAACGTGGTGGGGCACGGGCAGAACATCTTGGTGGCGGTGTGCAGTTCGACGTGCACCTCCATGCCCATCACGGGCTCGAACTTCGCGAGCACCTCGTCGTAGGCGAGCAGATCATCGGACATGGCGGCAGTCATGGGCTCGATTTTAGACGGTGCCGACATCCGGCGATCCGGCGCTCACGCCCGGCGTGAGCTCACCCGAAGATGATCCGCATCTCCTCGTAGCGGTCCTTCGGCACCCGCTTGTGGTTGGCGAGCGCCTCGTCGAAACCGACCCGGACGATGTCGGTTCCGTGCAGCGCCACCATGTGGCCCCACTCCTCGTCGGCGACGAGATCGGTGACCGCCATACCCAGGCGGGTGGCGAGTACCCGATCGAAGGCCGTGGGCACGCCGCCCCGCTGGATGTAGCCGAGGATCGTGGCGCGGGTCTGGATGCCCGTGCGCTCCTCGATCATCGGGGCGAGGACGTCGGCGATGCCGCCGAGTCGCGGCCGGTCGAACTCGTCGCGTCCCTTGTCGGAGTACGCCTCGGCCATGTCCGGCAGGGTGAATCCCTCCGCGACCACCACCATCGGGGCGCGGCCGCGGTCCCGGACACTGGTGACCCATTCGCAGATCTGTTCGATGCTCTCGGGTTGTTCGGGGATGAGGATGGCGTGGGCGCCCCCGGCGGTGCCGGAGTGCAGCGCGATCCACCCCGCCTCCCGGCCCATCACCTCGAGGACCATGCAGCGCTTGTGCGAGTTGCCGGTGGTGCGCAGCCGGTCGATCGCCTCGGTGGCGATCTCGACGGCGGTGTCGAATCCGAAGGTGTAGTCGGTTCGGCCGAGATCGTTGTCGATGGTCTTGGGTACCCCGACGATCCGGATGCCCTCCTCGAACAGCCGCTTGGACGCGGCGGCCGTGCCCTCGCCGCCGATGGCGATCACGGCGTCGACGCCCATGCGCTCGAGCGTGCGGGCGATGTTCTCCGCGCCGCCGTCCGGTCCCTGGTAGGGGCCGAACCGGCTGGTGCCGAGGATGGTGCCGCCCTGATGCGACAATCCGCGAACTTTGCTGCGGTCCAAGGGGATTGCATCGCCTTCCACCAATCCGCGCCAGCCGTCGAGGAACCCGACGAATTCCTGGTCGTAGACGGTCCTGCCCTTGAGGACCGCTCCGCGGATCACCGCGTTCAGGCCGGGGCAGTCCCCGCCGCTGGTGAGAATGCCGATGCGCGTCATTCGTTCCTCCGTGCAGGTTGTCGGTGGTCCTCCCGGCAATACTGCCCCGGCACGGCGCCCGCGGCATCCCGATCGCCGGCGCCGCTCACCCCGGCACGACCAGTCCGGACTCGTATGCCAGCACCACCGCCTGTGCCCGGTCCCGCAGGTGCAACTTCCCGAACACCTTCCCCACGTGCGTCTTGACCGTCTGCTCGGCGACGAACAGCTGAGCGGCGATCTCCTGGTTCGACAGTCCTCGGGCGATCAGCTCGAGCACCTCACGTTCGCGCGGGGTGAGCACGTCGAGTGCCCGGTCGCGGCCGCGGCGCGGCGATCGTCGGCGGGTGACGTCCGCGATGAGCCGGCGTGTGACGGTCGGGGCGAGCAGCGCCTGGCCGTCGGCGACGACGCGGACCGCCCGGACCAGTTCCTCGGCGGGCGCGTCCTTGAGCAGGAACCCGCTGGCGCCGAGGCTCAGCGCCTCGTAGACGTAGTCGTCGATGTCGAACGTGGTGAGCATCAGTACCCGCGTGGGCGGATCGGCCCGCCCGCCCAGGATGTGCCGGGCCGCGTCGAGTCCGTTCATCTCGGGCATCCGGACGTCCATCAGGACGACGTCGGGCCGCAGGCGGGCCGCCTCCGCGACGGCCCGCCGGCCGTCCGGAGCGTCGCCGACGACGCTGATGTCGGGTTGGGCGGCGAGCAGCGCGCCGAAGCCCTGCCGAACCATGGCCTGGTCGTCGGCGATCAACACGGTGATGGGGCTCGGGTCCGTCACGGCCTCAGCCTAGGCTGCCGGGACGCGCGGCAGCTGCGCTCGCACCTCGAAGCCACCGCCCGGGACGGGATGGGCGACGAGGTGGCCTCCGACCGCCAGGGCCCGGTCGACCATGCCGCGGATGCCGTTGCCGCCGCTGCGGTCCCCCGGCCCGGGCCCCGCCTGCCCGGGGCCGTTGCACACGGTCACGCTCACCTCGTCCGGCCCGTAGCCCACGCGGACCCGCACCGGCGCACCGGAGGCGTGGCGGGCGGCATTGGCGAGCGATTCCTGCAGGATGCGGTACACCGTCAGGGCCGTGGCGTCCGAGACGCCGGACGGGTCACCGTTCTCCGCGGTGGACAGGACCATGCCGGCGCGCCGCGCCCCCTCGAACAGGTCCCCGAGCCGGTCCAGGCCGGGCTGCGGATCCTGCGCCCGTCCGTCGCCGGCGCCCCTGTCGTCGGGGAGGCTGTCGCTCCGGAGCACCCCGAGCATGCCGCGGACCTCGTTCAGCGCCTCGCGCGCGGTCGCCCCGATGGAGTCGAACTCGGCGCGTACCGGCTCGGAGACGCCCGGCAGACGGTACGGGGCGCTCTGCGCCTGCACGACGACGAGGGACATGTGGTGCGCGACGATGTCGTGCAGGTCTCGGGCGATGCGGGCCTTCTCCTCGAGGATCGCCCGGCGGGCCCGTTCGAGTTCGCTGACCTCCTCCTGCCGGGCGAGCTGGCGGCGGGACAGCACGAGCCACCGCACGAGCAGGCCGAACACCGCCATCGCGGTCAGGCCGAGTGCCCACCCCCAGCCGTCCTGCCCCGGCACGTGGGTGAAGAACAGGACCACGGTGGCCGCCCACACGAGCCCGGCGACCTGCAGGGAAGCGCGCATGCTCACCGCGACGAGAAGCGCGCACAGCACGAGGATGTGCACCACCTGCCAGGGGTAGTCGTAGCCGGGGACGAGGTCGAAGGCGCGGGGGATCGCCAGCGCGGCCCCGGCCGAAACCGCCCAGCCGAGGGCGGGGTCGGTCCGGATCGCCACGAACGGCCAGGCCGCGAGCGCCGCTACGACGGGCATCAGCGCGACGGGCACCTCGTGAGTGAGGTGCAGGGTGGGCCACGCGACCGCATACAGGGTCAGGGTCACCGCCACGATCGCCATCGTCCCCCAACGGCCGCGGCCGTGTTCTCTCGTCCAGCGCACGGCACCACGGTAGGTCCGGGGCGTGTGCACTGTCGTCATACCGGGGAGTGAGATCCGCCTGGCCCCGTGGCGGCAGACGCTCGTGGCCGGACCGCTCCGTCGCGGGATCTCCCGCAGTCCCCGCCGTCCCTAACGTCCGCCACATGCGCAGACCACCCATGACAGCTCTACTGGGCACGGCCGCAGCGCTGTGTCTGGGAACCACGTGGGCACAGCCCGCTCCGCCGACGCGGCCCGATCCGGACACCGTGATTGCGACCGTGGCGGCACTGTCCGAGGGCAACACCGCGGCAGCGCTCGACACCTTCCCGGACGGCTTCGAGCCGGCGATGCACTATCGACCGGTCACCGAGGACGGGATCCTGGTGGACCCGCTCGGCGGCTGCTCCTCCCCCGTCCCCCTGCCGGACTTCTTCGAAACGCCTTGCCGGGAGCACGATCTCGGATACGACCTGTTGCGGTACGCGCGGTCGTCGGGACACGAACCGGGTCCGCAGGCGCGGCGCGGCCTGGACGCCCGGCTGAGCCGGCAGCTGCACGAGGCGTGCCGCGCGACGGCACCCGGCGACGACTGGTGCGGCGTCACCGCGACTGTGACTTCGTTTGCAGTACGGGTGAATTCGTGGCGGCAACGCGACGGAGCCCCGATCCCCGAGTCACCGCTTCCGTACGCGGCCGCGGTGTGGGCGCTGGTTGCAGCGGCGCGATGGACGCCCCGATGAGTGGGCGCGCGACGTCCCAGGACTCGGGGTTCGACGCCCTCGCAGGGCGCTGCCCGCGGGTGGCGACGACCGCAGCCGTGACGGTGGCGGTGTGGGTCTCGCTCGCGCCGTCGCTGCTGCCCCGTCCGGCCCTGGCGCAGGCCGCGGTCTCCGGATGCGCCGCCGCAGCCGCGGCGGGAGCCGCCGGCCTGTGCCGCCGGCGGAACGCGGGGTCCGCGCGCCCCGCAGCGCGGCTGGTGGCGCTGCTCGCCGCAGCCGTCGCGCTGGGGTGGACGGTTCTCGCGGCAGCGCAGTGGCAGGACGGGTTGCGGGCCGCGATGGGGCGGCCCTCGACGGGCCCGGCGCACTGGATCGTCGTGTGCGTGTGCTCCTCGTGGGTCCTCGGCGCGACGCGGGTGCTCGGCCGGGTTCCGGAGACGTGGCGGCGGGCGGGTGTCCGCGCGGCCGCCGCCACGGCCGTCGCGGTGATGCTGGGAGCGGTCGCCGCGGTCGCTCCCGTCGGGGCCGGGCAGGTGTATCCGGACGCGGCGCCCGTCGCCGCCACCGCGGCCGGGGGCCCGTCGTCGCTGGTGGCGTGGCAGTCACTGGGCGACGAGGGTCGCCGTTTCGTGAGCGCCGACGCGCGAGCGATCCGCACATACGTGGGGCTCGAATCCGCGCCGGACGTCCGGTCGCGCGCAGCGCTCGCCGTCCGCGAGCTCGAGCGCGCGGGCGGGTTCGCACGCGCCCATGTCGTAGTGGTGGTGCCCACCGGCTCGGGGTGGGTCGACCCCGCCGCGGTGCGGGGGTTCACCTCGCTGTTCGGCGGCGACGTCGCGCTCGTCGCGCAGCAGTACTCGGCCGCACCCAGCTGGGTGACCTTCCTGTTCGACCGGAACGCGGCCGCGGAGTCGGCCCGCGCACTGCTCACGTCCGTACGATCCCGCATCGATGCCCTGGACCCGGTCCGGCGTCCACAGGTGCACGTGTACGGGCAGAGCCTCGGCTCGATCGGGGGCAGCGCCGCCCTCGCGGCGACCGCGACGGGTCCGTGCACGGCGATCTGGGCCGGTCCACCGGCAGGCGCGGTGCGCACGGACGGGGCGGTCGTCACCGCGAACACGTCGGATCCGGTGGTGTGGTGGCAACCGTCGCTGCTGTGGTCACCGCCCGACCTGTCCCGTGCGCGGCGCGACGCGCCCGTGCCGCGGTGGCTGCCGGTGGTCAGCTTCGTGCAGGCGACGCTGGACCTGCCGGTGGCGTTGGACGCGCCTCCCGGTCACGGGCACCGCTACGGCCCGGACCAGGCCCGGTGCGACCGCCCCTGACGCGGCGGTCGCACCGGGAGCCGGACTCAGGCGACGATCGGGCCGCGGGCGGCCTCGAACGCGGCGCCGACGCGGTAGAGCCGCTCGTCGGCGAGGGCCGGGGCCATGATCTGCAGACCGACGGGCAGCCCGTCGTCGGCGGACAGCCCGGACGGAACGGACATCGCGCAGTGCCCGGCAAGGTTGGTCGGGAGCGTGCACAGGTCCGACAGGTACATCGCCAGCGGATCGTCGACCTTCTCGCCGATCTTCCACGGCGTGAAGGGGCTGGTCGGCGAGACGAGGACGTCGACCTGCTCGTACGCCTTCTCGAAGTCCCGCGCGATGAGGGTGCGGACCTTGAGCGCCTGCCCGTAGTAGGCCTCGTAGTAGCCGGAGGACAACGCGTAGGTCCCGATCATGATGCGGCGCTTGACCTCCTTGCCGAACCCGGCGGCCCGGGTGGCGGCCATGACCTGCTCGGCGCTCATCGTGCCGTCGTCGACGCGCAGGCCGTAGCGCATGGCGTCGAAGCGGGCCAGGTTGGACGAGACCTCGGACGGCAGGATGAGGTAGTACGAGGCGAGCGCGTATTCGAAGTGCGGGCAGGAGACCTCGACGACCTCGGCGCCGAGCGCGGTCAGTTCGGCCACGGCCGCGTCGAACGACGCCAGCACGCCCGGCTGGTAGCTGTCCGAGTGCAGTTCCTTGACGACCCCGATGCGCAGCCCCTTCAGGTCGCCCTGCGCGCCCTGGCGGGCGGCCTCGACGACGGGCCGGACGGGCGCGTCCACCGACGTGGAGTCGCGCGGGTCGTGGCCGGCGATCACCTCGTGCAGCAACGCGGTGTCGAGCACAGTGCGGCCGCACGGGCCGCCCTGGTCGAGGGACGACGCGCACGCGACGAGACCGAACCGGGAGACCGTGCCGTAGGTGGGCTTGGTGCCGACCGTGGCGGTGACGGCGGCCGGCTGGCGGATCGACCCGCCGGTGTCGGTGCCGATCGCCAGCGGCGCCTGGTAGGAGGCCAGCGCGGCGGCCGAACCGCCACCGGACCCACCGGGGATGCGGGTGGTGTCCCACGGGTTGCGGGTGGGGCCGTACGCGGAGTTCTCGGTGGACGAACCCATGGCGAACTCGTCCATGTTGGTCTTGCCCAGGATCGGGATGCCCGCCTGCCGCAGCTTCGTCGTCAGGGTCGCGTCGTACGGCGACATCCAGCCCTCGAGGATCTTCGAGGCACACGTGGTGGGCATGTCGGTCGTGGTGAACACGTCCTTGAGGGCGATCGGGACCCCGGCGAGCGACGAGGCCGGGCTCTCCCCCGCCGCGACCGCGCGGTCCACCTCGGCTGCCGCGGCCAGCGCCTGGTCGCCCGCCACGTGCAGGAAGGCGTGGTACTCGCCGTCGACCTCGGCGATGCGGTCGAGGTGCGCACGAGTCACCTCGACCGACGACAGGTCGCCGGAGTGGATGCGTTCGGCGAGATCGGCCGCGGACAGCCGGGTGAGATCGGTGCTCATTCGCCCTCCCCCAGGATCTGCGGGACGGAGAAGCGGCCGTCCTCGACCAGCGGGGCAGCGGCGAGCGCCTGCTCCGGGGTCAGGCCCGGGTGCACCTCGTCGGGGCGGGTCACGTTGGTCACCGCGTTCGGGTTGGCCATCGGCGCCACATCGTCCGCGGCCACCTCCGACACAGCCTTGACGTGGCTGAGGATCGTATCCAGCTGGCCGGCGAACTCGTCGAGTTCGGCGTCGGTCAGCGCGAGCCGGGACAACCGGGCGAGGTGCGCGACCTCGTCACGGGAGATGGCAGGCACCTTCGGTGACCCCTTTCCGATGAAGAAACGAACGTGCCGTCCAGGGTAGTGCGTGCCGAACGGCACGGTTTCGCCGGTTCCCCGGACCGTCGCCGGCCGCCGGCCGTGTTGCAGTTCGGAGAAACACCTGTGTCGTTCGTGTGACAAGGCGCGCGTGACCGGCGGTTTCCCGGCAGGTCTCGGCGCCGCTGTGCCGGAGCGGCGTCCGGTAGGGGTCCGGGGGTGAAAAGATGGTGTCCGTCGCAGGCCGGCCGCCTCGGCCGTGACTTCGGAACCGGGAAAGGACGCTCGTGTCGTACCTGTTACGCGTCCAGCTTCCCGATCGCCCGGGCAGCCTCGGCTCACTCGCCGTCGCGCTCGGGTCGGTCGGTGCGGACATCCTCTCGCTCGACGTCGTCGAGCGCGGCGCCGGCTTCGCGATCGACGATCTCGTCGTCGACGTCGATGCCGGTTCGCTGCCGGACACGCTCATCACGGCCGCCGAACGCCTCGAGGGCGTGACGGTGGACTCGATCCGGCCCTATGCGGGAATCCTCGACACCCACCGCGAACTCGAGCTGATCGATCAGGTTGCCACCGCACGCCACGACCGGTTGCAGGTGCTCGTCGACGGCGCACCCCGGGTGCTGCGGGTCGGCTGGGCGACCGTCGTGGACACCGGCCCGCACGGCGCGTACCGGGTGGTGGGCAGTTCCGGTGCCCCCGAGACCCGGCCGGCGGAGGTGCCGTGGATGCCGCTGGAGAAGCCGATGCTGCTCGACCACGAGGGCGAGTGGGTGCCCGACCTGTGGCGGACGATGAACACGACTCTGGCGGCGGCGCCGCTGGGCACCCACGGACGGGTGCTGATGCTCGGCCGGCCCGGCGGCCCGGAGTTCCGCCCGTCCGAGGTGGCCCGGCTCGGCTACCTGGCCGGCATCATCGGCACGGTCCTCGGCTGACTGTGAGGATTCCATTCGCAGCCTGATAGTGCTGGGCTGTGGACTGGTGACCACGAGTGTGACCCTTCGGCTGACTGGCTTCGTGCCTTCCTCAGGACTTGTCCGCTCGTGGTTGCCGGCCCCGGCCCGGCACGGAGTAGCTGGCCTGATCAGGAGCTTGACCGCCGGGCGTTAGCGGCGCCCGACGTGTCTCATCACAGTCCTGCCGAATCTCCGTCCCGGACCGGAAACCACATCCGCTCCAGGCGAGGAGAGAACGCATGACCAGTCTGACCGATCTGCGTGAGGTGGTCGATGTCGTCATCGGCGTCGACACCCACGTCCACACCCACTCCGCGGCCGCGGTCGATGCCCGCACCGGGGGCATGCTCGACGAGATCACGGTGGAAACCACCGCGGACGGCTACGCCCAACCGGTGGAGTTCGCCGACGAGCACGCGACGCTGCGAGCGTGGGCCGTCGAAGGTACCGGCGGCCATGGCGCCGGCCTGACCAGAGTCCTCGAACGCGGCGGGCAGGTGGTGATCGAGCTCGACCGTCCCGAGCGTGCCAAGCGTCGCCACGGCGCCAAGTCCGACCCGCTCGACGCGATCCGTGCGGCCCGGGAAGCGCTCGCGCGCCCCCGCTTGGGTACCCCCCGCAGGGGCGGGGACCGCAGGCCTTGTCGGTGCTGCCGGCCGCCCGCCGGTCCGCGGTCAACGCCGCCACGGACGCCCAGCGCCAACTGTTCAGTCTGGTCATCGCCGCCCCCGAGGACATTCGGGAGCGGTTCCGCGGTCGGACACTGCCCGGCATGGTCACGATCGCAGCCGGCCTGCGGGTCCGCGCCTGCCGGGATGTCGAGACCCGCACGACCGTCACCGCGCTGCGGTCCCTGGCCCGCCGGGCCCGTGCACTGGCCGAGGAGGCCACCGCGCACGAGAACGCCATCCGGGCGATCGTGCGGTCGTGGCGGCCAGACCACCCGCGCCTACGTCGCTCGCCGCACGGGCGAAGGCAAGAGCACCCGCGACATCAAACGCTGCCTCAAGCGCTACATCGCCCGGGACCTCTACCGGCTACTCGAACAGCAGCCAATCGAGGCTTGACATTCCATAGGAGCGTCCGGACGGCTCAGACCAGTTCGCGTACCAGGGTGGTCAGCTCCACGCCGGGCACCGGCGCCCAGTCGCGCTCGGTGACCGGGACGAATCCGTTGCGGTCGTAGATGCGGCGCGCCTCGACCATGTCCGGCTGGGTGGAGAGCACCACCGCGCGGTCACCGCGGTCGTAGGCGGTGTCGAGGACGTGCCGCACCAGCGCCGACCCGACACCGCGCCCGCGCGCCGACGCCGCGACGGCCAGCATCCGGAACTCGAGTTCGCCCTTCTCGGCGACGTTCGCGAAGCGTGATGCCGGCTCGGCCAGCGTCACCGACCCGACGATCTCACCGCCGACGAGCGCGATCACCACCTCGGCGTGTTCGTCGCGGGCGGCGGTGTCGCGCAGACGCTCGGCGTACGGGTCGTCGGGCTCGACGAATCCGCCGCCGACGTACACGTCGACGGTGAGGGCGCCGACGGCGCCGTACTCGTCCGGGCTCACGCGTCTGATCTCGATCACTCGAGGACTATCGCAGTGCTCACCCCTTCCGCCCAAACGGTTCCCGAGCGATCCTCGTCACACCGGCACCGGCCGCCGGTCAGCTCTCGAGCTCGCCGAACTCCTCCTCGATCGCGTCGGTGCCCTCCGTGACGGCGGCCGGGCCGAGCTCGAGCAGGCGGCGGAACCCCTCTTCGTCGAGGACAGGGACGCCCAGCTCGGCCGCCTTGTCGGCCTTCGTTCCCGGCGCGTCCCCGACGACGACGAACGCGGTCTTCTTCGACACCGAGCCGGCCGCCTTGCCGCCGCGGAGCAGGATCGCCTCCTTGGCCTGGTCCCGGGAGAACCCCTCGAGCGAGCCTGTGACGACGATCGACAGGCCCTCGAGGGTGCGTTCGACGGATTCGTCGCGCTCGTCGAGCATGCGCACCCCTGCCGCGCGCCACTTCTCGACGATCGCGACGTGCCAGTCGACCGCGAACCATTCGCCCAGCGCCGCTGCGATGGTCGGTCCGACCCCCTCCACTGCGGCGAGCTCGTCGACGGACGCCTCCCGGATCCGGTCGAGGCTGCCGAACTCGGTGGCCAGCGCCCGCGCGGCGGTCGGACCGACGTGCCGGATCGACAGCGCGACCAGCACCCGCCACAGCGGCTTGTCCTTGGCCGCACGAAGATTCGTGAGCAGCCGGGCGCCGTTGGCGGACAGTGCCCCGGCCTTGGTGCGGAAGAGCGACGTCCGCAGCAGGTCGTCGGCGGTCAGGTCGAACAGGTCGCCCTCGTCGGCGATCACCCCGGCCTCGAGCAGCGCGGTGGCCGCCTCGTACCCGAGGGCCTCGATGTCGAACGCGCCGCGGCCCGCGACGTGGAAGACCCGCTCGCGCAGCTGCGCCGGGCAGTACCGCTGGTTGGGGCAGCGCAGGTCCACGTCGCCTTCCTTGGCGGGGGCGAGCGGTGTCCCGCACTCGGGGCATTCGGTGGGCATGATGAACTCGCGTTCGGTGCCGTCGCGCAGGTCCACGACCGGCCCGAGCACCTCGGGGATGACGTCACCGGCCTTGCGCAGCACCACGGTGTCGCCGATCAGCACCCCCTTGCGTGCGACCTCCGACGCATTGTGCAACGTGGCGAGGGAGACGGTCGATCCGGCGACCGTGACCGGTTCCATGTAGGCGAACGGGGTGACCCGGCCGGTACGGCCGACGCTGACCCGGATGTCGAGCAACTTGGTGGTCACCTCCTCCGGCGGGTACTTGTAGGCGATCGCCCACCGGGGCGCGCGCGAGGTGCTGCCGAGCCGCCGCTGCAGGGACACCTCGTCGATCTTGACCACGAGCCCGTCGATCTCGTGCTCGACGTCGTGGCGGTGCTCACCCCAGTACCGCATCCGGGCGAGGACCTCGTCGACGCCGACGACGCGGGCGGTGTGCCCGGAGACGGGCAGCCCCCAGGCGGCGAGGGCGGCGTAGGACTGCGACAGCGACACCGGCTCGAATCCCTCGACGTGGCCGAGCCCGTGGCAGATCATCCCGAGGCGCCGCCGCGCGGTCACCGCAGGGTTCTTCTGCCGCAGCGATCCGGCCGCCGTGTTGCGTGGATTGGCGAACGGGGCCTTGCCCTCGGCGACGAGGGCGGCGTTGAGCGCGTGGAAGTCCTCGAGCCGGAAGTACACCTCACCCCGCACCTCGAGCACGCGCGGAATCGGGAATTCTTCTGTCGCGGTGAGCCTTTCGGGGATGTCGTCGATCGTGAGGGCGTTGAGCGTGACTTCCTCGCCGGTGCGGCCGTCGCCGCGGGTGGCGGCCCGGCGCAGCCGGCCGTCCTCGTACACCAGGCTCAGCGCGACGCCGTCGATCTTCACCTCGCACAGGTAGTGCAGGTCCGGGCCGGTCTCGGCTTCCACGCGGGAGGCCCAGGCCCGCAACTCGTCCTCGGTGAAGACGTTGTCGAGGCTGAGCATCCGTTCGAGGTGGTCGACGGCGGTGAAGTCGGTGGCGAAGCCACCCCCGACGAGCTGGGTCGGGGAATCGGGGACGCGCAGGTCGGGGTAGTCGTCCTCGAGCTGCTTCAGCGTGCCGAGCAACTGGTCGAAGGCACCGTCGGAGATGATCGGCGCATCGCGCACGTAGTAACGGAACTGGTGCTCGCGCACCTCCTCCGCGAGTTGCTGCCAGCGCTCGCGCACGTCGGGCGGAGCTTGGGTGGGCGCGTCCGTCGATTCACTCACGCCGGAAAGACTAGTCGAGCGATACGACGTTCCCGGCCGCTCCGGACCGCAGCGAGTCGGGATCGTCGGTGAATGCGGCGGCGATGTCGCGGGCGAGGCGCAGCGCCCGCCGCGCCCATGTGGGATCGGCGCCGGCCAGGCCGCAGCGCGGAGTGACCCCGACCGAGCGCAAGGTGGCACGGGCGAAGCCCAGCCGATCGATCAGCGCGGTCGCGGGGTCGGCGAGCTCACGCCAGGTGGGGACGGCGGAGTCGGGCGCGGTGGAGGGCACGAGCCCGAGCAGGAGGGTCATTCCGGCGTCGATCAGCTCACCGATGCCGTCGAGGTCGGCGGCGGTGAGCTGGGCGACGTCGAGTGCGACGGCGTCGACACCGCTGCGACGCAGCATCCCGGCCGGCACGCCCGGGGCGCAGCAGTGCACCGCGACGGGCCGCCCGATCGCCGCCAGTGTGGTCTCGAGGAGGTGCTGCGCCTCCGGCTCGGGGAGCGCGGGCACCGACTCGAGGGTCGTGCGCCCGGTCAGGGTTCCGGCCAGGACGGCGGGCAGCGCGGGCTCGTCCAGCTGCACCACCACGTCCGCGCCGAGACGACGAGTCAGTTCCGCGGCGTGCCGCGCCAGACCCTCACCGAGGGACTCGGCGACGTCGCGCACGGCGCCGGCATCGGTGAGCACGCGCCGGCCCCCGGCCAGCTCGGTGTGCGCGGCGAGGGTGAAAGGTCCGGCGGCCTGCACCTTCAGAGTCCGGCCCGGACCGAGTCCTGCCGTCTCCCAAGCCTCTTCGAGTGCATCGAGATCTCGGCGCAGCAGATCGCCGGCGCGGGCGGCGACCACGCCGCGACGACCGCCGAGCCGGTATCCGGTGGTGGACGTGTCGAGATGCAGGTCGACCAGCAGCGCGCCGGTACGGCCGACGAGATCGGCCCCGAGGCCCCGGGCCGGCAGCTCGACCAGGTGCGGCAGCGCCTCGAGCTCGCCGAGCACGGTCGCCGCCGACTCCCGGGCGTCGACGCCGGGCCACGAGCCGATGCCGGTGGCGACACCGGACCAGGATTCCGCACTCACCGGGCTGTCGCCGTACCGGTGCCGGCGATGGTGCCGCTGCCGAGGACGATGTCGCCGGCCGCGTCCGGCCGGTACAGCACCACGGCCTGTCCGGTGGCCACGCCCGTGAGGGGTTCGCGCAGGGTCACCTCGAGACCGGTGCCGACGCTCTCGGCGACGGCCGCGGCGACACCGCCGTGGGCGCGCACCTGCACGACGCACTCGAGCGGTCCGGCCGGCGCGGTGCCGCTGGACCAGACCGCACGCTCGGCGCGGATCGTCCACACCTTCAAGTCCTCCGCGGAGCCCACTTTCACGGTGCCGGTGTCCGGCTCGATCGCGGTGACGTAACGGGGGCGGCCGTCCGCGCCGGGGCCGGCGATGCCCAGGCCCTTGCGCTGCCCGACCGTGAAACCGTGCACCCCTTCGTGTTCGGCGAGCACGGCGCCGGACCGTGCGTCGACGACCCGGCCGGGACGCACCCCGATGCGGGCGCCGAGGAAGGCGCGGGTGTCACCGGAGGGAATGAAGCAGATGTCGTGGCTGTCGGGCTTGTCCGCCACCGCGAGACCCCGCTCGGCCGCTTCGGCGCGGATCCGTTCCTTGGGGGTGTCCCCGACGGGGAACATCGCACGCGCGAGCTGATCCGCCGTCAGCACGCCGAGCACGTACGACTGGTCCTTGCCGGCGTCGACCGCGCGTCGCAGGACGCCGCCCTCGAGCCGGGCATAGTGACCGGTGGCGACCGCGTCGAAGCCGAGGGCCACGGCCCGGTCGGCGAGGGCCGCGAACTTGATCTTCTCGTTGCAGCGCAGGCACGGATTCGGGGTGTGGCCGGCGGCATAGGACTCGACGAAGTCGTCGATGACCTCTTCCTTGAACCGGTCGGCGAAATCCCAGACGTAGAAAGGGATTCCGAGCACGTCAGCGGCCCGGCGGGCGTCGCCGGCATCCTCCTTCGAGCAGCAGCCCCGCGACCCGGTCCGCAGCGTCCCCGGCGCCGTGGACAGCGCCAGGTGCACGCCGACGACGTCGTGGCCGGCATCGACCGCGCGGGCCGCGGCCACCGCCGAGTCCACGCCACCGCTCATTGCCGCGAGCACCCTCATCGATGTCACCTCTCTCGACTACCGGCGCCGGCCAGTCCGGCGGCCCGCGCCCGTCCCACCACCTGCGGCAGTGCCGCCACGACGGCCTCCACGTCGGCACGAGTCGACGTGTGGCCCAAGGAGAATCGCAACGACCCGCGGGCCGTGCGGGGGTCCGCACCCATCGCGACCAGCACGTGGCTGGGCCTGGCCACGCCGGCGGTGCAGGCCGAACCGGTCGAGCACTCGATCCCGGCCGCGTCCAGCAGCATGAGCAACGAATCGCCCTCGCAGCCGGGGAAGGTGAAGTGCACGTTGCCGGGCAGGCGGTCCGCACCGCGCGGGCCGTTGAGGATCGCGTCCGGTACCACGCCCGTCACGCCGGCGATCAGGTCGTCACGCAGCGCCGTGAGGACGGCGGCGCGTTCGCCGAGTTGGGCCGTCGCATCGCGCAGCGCCGCGGCCATGCCGGCGATTCCGGCCGTGTCGTGCGTTCCCGACCGGACGTCGCGCTCGTGCCCGCCGCCGTGCGTCAGCGGCACGCACGGCACCTGCCGGCCCAGCAGCAGGGCACCGACGCCCTGGGGACCACCGAACTTGTGCGCGGCGATCGTCATGGCGGCGAGCCCGCTCGCGGCGAAGTCCACCGGCAGATGACCTGCCGCCTGCACGGCGTCGCTGTGCACCGGAACCCCGTACTCGGCGGCGACGGCGGTGAGTTCGGCGACGGGCATCACGGTGCCCACCTCGTTGTTGGCCCACATCACCGACACGAGCGCCGTCTCGTCGGCGTGCTCGGCCAGGACCCGGCGCAGCGCATCCGGTTCGACCCGCCCGTCGGCCTCGACAGGCAGCCAGGTGACCTCGGCATCCTCGTGGGCGACGAGCCATTCGACGGCATCGAGCACCGCGTGGTGCTCGACGGCGCTCGCGATCACCCGGCGACGGCGCGGATCGGCGTCGCGGCGCGCCCAGTAGATGCCCTTGACCGCGAGGTTGTCACCCTCGGTGCCACCCGAGGTGAAGACGACCTCCGAGGGACGGGCGCCGAGGTCGGCGGCGACGGACTCCCGGGCCTCCTCGACGCGGCGACGCGCCGCGCGTCCCGACCCGTGAAGGGAGGAGGCGTTGCCGACCGTCGCGAAGACCTCCGTCATCGCCGACACGGCCGCGGGCAGCATCGGCGTGGTCGCGGCGTGATCGAGGTAGACGGTCTTCGAGGTGCCGGAGGCTCCGGCGGGGTTCGAGGTCATGACCGGACCAGGATAGCGGGTCGGGCTCCGCGCCCGCCGACCTCACCGTCCGGCCCGGAGTTCCTCACGACCGGCGATGTCGTGGACGGCGCGGCCGAGCCCGGCGAGTTCGGCGTCGTCGTCGTTCCGGCGCACGGCCCGTTCGCACCGTGCGGCGAGGTCTCGTCGATCGGAGCCGGGCCGCTCGAGCGGGGCGAGCACCACTTCCACCACGACGCCCCGGTGCCGCAGCAGCCGTCGCAACGAGGCGCCCATCGTCTCGTCGCCGACGAACGCCGGGCCGGTGGCGATCCTCCCGGCGGCGTCGGCGTACCGGAGCCCGACCGGTTGCACCGGGCGCCGGGCGTCGATCGCGGCCTGGAACAGCGCCGGACGGAATCCGCCGTACGCCCTGCCGCACCACGTCGTGCCCTCCGGGAACGCCGCGACCTTCTCCCCCGCCACGAGACGGTCACGGATTCGTGAGACCACGACGGGCAGCTCTCGCAGGCGCTCGCGCTCGATGGGAATGATCCGCATCCGCCGGGCCAGCGTGCCGAGCAGTCCCCACTCCAGCAGGTCGCTGCGGGCGACGAACCCCGCGGGGGCGACGGCGGTGAGCACGAGCACGTCGGTCCAGGACACGTGCGGGGCGACGACGAGCACGCCCCCGCCCTCGTCACCCCGGTCCCGCAGGTCGGTCACCGTCAGCCGCAGCCCGGCGCACCGCAGCAGCACCCGGGCGAACGCGCGCTGGGTGGCGAGGCGCCCGCGGCGGGGCAGGAGCCGGCCGGCAGTCAGGAACGGGGCGGTCACCAGCACCGCGACGACGAGCATCCACCGGCCGGCCGCCGTGACGGAATTCACGCGCCCCGGATCGGCCGGGAGGCAGCCCGCGCCGCAGGGACTGGCCGGCATCCAGGCGTGAGCGCGGGTGTTCACGGCTGTCCTCCCGCGGTGTTCACGGCTGTCCTCCCGCGGCGTTCACGGCTGTCCTCCCGCGGCGCTCACGGCTGTCCTCCCGCGGCGTGCACGCCCGTGCTCCCGCGGCGTTCACGCCCGTGCTCCGGCGGCCGCCTCGGCGTTCTCGGCGGCGTTCCGAAGCCTGTCGAGATAGCGCGCGTCGGCGCCGGCGAGGCTCTGCAGCGCCACGAAGTCGGCCACGCCGAACTCGGGGTCGTGGGCGGGTTCGCCGCAGATGCGGGCACCGAGCCGCAGATATCCGCGCAGCAACGGCGGCAGCACCGGTCGCGCGGGTGGGGCTATCTCCTCGAGGGTGCGGCCGTCGAGGACGACCGGGTTCCGGGGAAGCACCCGCCGGACCGGCTCGACGGCGTGCCGGGCGAGCAACACGTCGCGCACTGCCCGTACGTTGGCGCCGGGCACGTCGGCCGGGTGGGTGCGGATCGGAACCGACACGCACCCCATCACCCAGTTGTGCCCGGTGAGCTGCAGGTAGCGCAGAATCCCGGCCCACATCAGCGACAGGACCGAACCGGAACGGTGGGCGGGGTCGACGCAGGCGCGCCCCATCTCCACCGCCCGCAGTCCGTCGGGATCGAGGGCGGTCAGGTCGAATTCGGTAGCGGTGTAATAGCCCCCGGCGGCGCGAGCGGCATCCGGCGGCAGCATCCGGTAGCAACCCACCACCGCGCCGGTACGGTTCTCGCGCACCAGCAGGTGGTCGCAGTACTCGTCGAAACGGTCGGCGTCGATGCCCGGCGGCATGCCTGCGGGAAGGCGGAACCCGGGTTCTGCGGCGAAGACGCGGTAACGCAGCCTCTGGGCGGCCTCGCGGTGTTCGCGGTCGGCGGACACGAGAAGGGAGTAACGCGGCCCCGACAGCATCGCCTCCGGCTTCGGGTTCCGGGCCGGCGCCAGCAAAGTGGTCATGGCGCAATGTGTATCGAGCCGGTACGTCGCGGCAGGGGCGGCACGGTGTCGCCTCCGTGCACGTCCGGTGAACATGCCCCGGCACGCGCGCGGCCCCGCACCCGGACGGGTGCGGGGCCGCGGCAGGACCTCGGGGATCAGCCCTTGTGCTTCTTGATCTCCTCGGTCAGTTGCGGAGCGACGTTGAACAGGTCGCCCACGACGCCGTAGTCCGCGATCTCGAAGATCGGGGCCTCTTCGTCCTTGTTGACCGCGACGATCGTCTTCGACGTCTGCATGCCGGCCCGGTGCTGGATGGCGCCGGAGATGCCCAGCGCCACGTACAGCTGCGGCGAGACCGTCTTGCCGGTCTGACCGACCTGGAACTGGCCCGGGTAGTACCCGGAGTCCACGGCGGCGCGGGAGGCACCGACGGCCGCACCGAGCGAGTCGGCGAGCTCCTCGACGACGGTGAACTTGTCGGCGCTGCCGACGCCGCGGCCGCCGGAGACGACGATCGACGCCTCGGTCAGCTCGGGACGGTCGCCGCCCACGATCGGGTTGCGGGCGGTGACCTTGACCGCGTTCTCCTCCTGCGCCGGAACCTCGACGTCCACGCGCTCGGCGGCGCCGGCCTGCGGCTGTGCCTCGACGGCACCGGGGCGCACGGAGACGACGGGCACCTCGCCGTTGGCCTTGGCGTCGACGGTGTACGCGCCACCGAAGATCGAGTGCACGGCCGAACCGTCGGACTTGACGTCGATGACGTCGCAGAGCAGGCCGGAACCGATACGCGCGGCGAGGCGGCCCGACACCTCCTTGCCCTCGACGCTGGCGGCGGTGATCACCGCGGCGGGGCTGGCGGACTCCACGAGCGAAGCCAGCACGTCGACCTTCGGGGTCACCAGGTAGCCGTCGATGTCGTCGGACTCGGCAACGTAGACCTTGGCGGCGCCGGCGGCGGCGAGCGCGTCCTGCAGCTTGTCGGCGGTGCCGGCCGGGCCGGTCACGACGGCGGCGGGCTCACCCAGTGCACGGGCGGCGGTGATCAGCTCGGTGCTGACCTTCTTCAGCGCACCCTCGGCGTGCTCGACGAGCACGAGTACTTCTGCCATTGCTCTTTCTCTCCCTTGGTATGTCTGCGGTGTCGCGTGGGTGCGATCAGATGATCTTCTGGCCGACGAGGTACGCGGCGATCTTGCTGCCGCCGTCACCCTCGTCCGCGACGCGCTCACCAGCGGTACGCGGGGGCTTCGGGCTGACACCGGTGACGGTGCTGCCGGCGTTGGCCACGCCGAAGATCTCGGGATCGAGACCGATGTCGGCGAGAGTGAGGGCCTGAACTTCCTTCTTCTTCGCGGCCATGATGCCCTTGAAGGACGGGAAGCGGGGCTCGTTGATCTTCTCGGTGACCGAGACGATGGCCGGGAGCGCGGCCTCGAGGGTGAAGACACCCTCGTCGGTCTCGCGCTCGCCGCTGACCTTGCCGTCGGCGACGTTGAGCTTGCGCATGTGGGTCAGCTGCGGCAGGCCGAGGTACTCGGCGATGATCGCCGGCACGGCACCCATCCGGCCGTCGGTGGCCTCGTTGCCGGCGATGACCAGGTCGACGCCCTCGATCTGGCCGAGAGCCGCCGCGAGCGCGTACGCGGTCTGGATCGCGTCGGAGCCGTGGATGGCCGGGTCGTTGAGGTGGATTGCCTTGTCGGCACCCATGGACAGCGCCTTGCGGATCGCGTCGGTGGCGCGGTCCGGACCGGCGGTGAGCACGGTGACCTCCCCGCCGTCGCGCTCCTTGATGAGCAGGGCTTCCTCGACGGCGCGCTCGTTGATCTCGTCGAGCACCGCGTCGGCGGCCTCGCGATCGAGCGTGAAGTCGCCGTCGCTGAGCTTGCGCTCGGACCACGTGTCGGGGACCTGCTTGATCAAAACGACGATGTTCGTCATGGGTCTACGTCGACCTCCTGTGTATGACTTCCTTGGATCGGCGAGGCGCAACGCCTTGACCGAGCTCTCGTGCTTCGCACGGGGGTGTGCGATAGATTACCTCACGCTAAGTTACCCGCTGGTAACTTGGATGGAAACCTCGTCCACCATAACCACACGAAGGGAACCGCACGGCTGTGATCTGGACCACCGACGCCGAGGTCGACAAAGGTGGGGCTAATGTCGGGGCGGTGAGCGAATCCACCGTCCCCGCCGGCGACGCCCCTCGACTGCCCCTCACCGGTGAACGCACCGTTCCCGGCATCGCAGAGGAGAACTACTGGTTCCGCCGCCACGAGGTGGTCTACCGCGACCTGCTCCCCCGGTGTGCGGGCCGCACCGTGCTCGAGGCGGGCGCCGGCGAGGGCTACGGCGCCGACATGATCGCGGAGGTCGCGACCGCCGTCGTCGGACTCGATTACGACGAGAGTGCCGTCGCGCACGTGCGTGCCTGCTACCCGCGCGTGGACATGCGGCACGCCAACCTCGTCGAACTGCCGCTCCCCGACGCGTCGGTGGACGTCGTCGTCAACTTCCAGGTCATCGAGCACCTGTGGGACCAGTCCGGGTTCCTGCGCGAATGCCACCGGGTGCTCCGGGACGGCGGCGAACTGCTGATCAGCACCCCCAACCGCATCACGTTCTCCCCGGGCCGCGACACCCCGCTCAACCCGTTCCACACCCGGGAACTGAACGCCGCCGAGCTCACCGAGCTCCTCGAGGCAGCCGGCTTCCGCGTCGCCCTCACCACCGGAGTGCACCACGGGCCCGTCCTGCGCGCCCTCGACGCGAAGCACGGCGGCTCCTTCATCGACGCCCAGATCGAGCGCGCCCTCGCCGGCGAGCCCTGGCCCGCGGACCTCACCGCGGACGTCGCCGCGGTGACGGTCGACGACTTCCTCCTCGCGCCCGAGAACATCGACGCCAGTCTCGATCTCGTCGCGATCGCGGTGAAGGATCCGGCGCGGTGACCACTCCCGCCGCCCGGCGGGAACCGGGTCTGTTCGCGCTCGTGCTGCACTCGCACCTGCCGTGGCTCGCCCACCACGGTCGCTGGCCGGTCGGTGAGGAATGGCTCTACCAGTCCTGGGCCGCAACGTATCTCCCGGTCACCGATGTCCTGCGCCGTCTCGCCGCCGAGGGCCGCACCCACCTGGTCACCCTCGGGGTGACACCCGTGCTGGCCGCGCAGCTCGACGATCCGTACTGCCTGACGGGGATGCATCACTGGCTCGGCAACTGGCAGTTGCGGGCCCACGAGGCCGCGGGCATGCGGGAGCCGTCCTACCGCGCGCTCGGAGCCCGTGAACACCGGCAGGCTGCCGCTGCC
Source organism: Rhodococcus indonesiensis (assembly GCF_047782815.1). NCBI lineage: Bacteria > Bacillati > Actinomycetota > Actinomycetes > Mycobacteriales > Nocardiaceae > Rhodococcus > Rhodococcus indonesiensis. The sequence continues at coordinate 3,395,191 of NZ_CP180630.1, forward strand.
CTCGAGCAGTTCGAAACCCGTTGGCGCCACGGCGGATCGCCCGTGTTCCGCGAACTCGTCGACGCCGACGCGGTCGAGTTGCTCGGCGGGCCCCTGGCCCACCCGTTCCAGCCTCTGCTCGACCCTCGGCTGCGGGCATTCTCCCTCGCCGAGGGCCTGGCGGACGCACACGCCCGCTGGGCGCACACACCGGCCGGAATCTGGGCTCCCGAGTGTGCCTTCACCCCCGGCATGGAGACCGGATACGCCGCCGCCGGGGTCGGGCACTTCATGGTGGACGGTCCCGCTCTGCGCGGTGACACGTCTCTCGGGCGGACCGTGTGGGACTCCGACGTCGTCGCCTTCGGCCGGGACCTGCAGGTGTCCTACCGGGTGTGGTCGCCGAAGTCCGGCTACCCGGGCCATGCCGCCTACCGCGACTTCCACACCTACTGCCACGACACCGGGCTCAAGCCCGCCCGCGTGACCGGCCGGACCGTCGCCCCCCAGGACAAGGCGCCCTACGACCCCGACCTGGCGTCTGCGGCCGTCGACCGGCACGTGGCCGACTTCGTCGACACGATCCGCCTGCGACTGCGCCGCGAGTCCGAGCGCATCGGACGCGACGCCCTGGTGGTCGCCGCGTTCGACACCGAACTGTTCGGTCACTGGTGGCACGAGGGCCCCCTGTTCCTGGAACGACTGCTGCGAGCACTGCCGGCCGCGGGCATCGAGGTGGGCACTCTGGCCGACGCACGCAACCGCGGGTACGTGGGCGCCCCCGTCGAACTGCCCGACACCTCTTGGGGATCCGGGAAGGACTGGCGGGTGTGGGCCGGCGAGCAGGTGCGCGACCTCGTCCAGCTCGACGAGGAAGTCGTGCGCACCACCCTCGACACCCTCGACAAGGCCCGCGCCGGGTCCCGGGACCCCGCGCTGCGCAACCGGGCGCACGACCAGATGCTGCGCGAGGCGCTGCTGACGGTGTCGAGCGACTGGGCGTTCATGGTCAGCAAGGACACCGCGGCCGGCTACGCGCGGGACCGGGCCCACACGCATGCCCACGCGTTGCGGGAGATCGCCGCCGCGGTCGCCGCGGGCCGCGACGAGACGGCGGCGCAGCTGGCCGCCGGCTGGAACCGAGCGGACAATCTGTTCCCCGGGCTCGATGCCCGCCGCCTGCCCGATCGGATGGGAGCCCCGTCGTGAAGGTACTGATCGTCTCCTGGGAGTACCCGCCGGTCGTCGTCGGCGGCCTGGGCCGGCACGTGCACCACCTCGCCACCGAACTCGCCGCCGCCGGCCACGAGGTGGTCGTGCTCTCGCGCCGACCGTCCGGCACCGATGCCGGCACCCACCCCACGATCAGCCACATCGCCGAGGGTGTGCTCGTCGTCGCCGTCGCCGAGGACCCGCCGCACTTCGAGTTCGGCGTGGACATGCTGCCCTGGACGCTCGCCATGGGCCATGCCATGGTGCGGGCGGGGCTGGATCTGACCAAGGCCGGAATCGGCGACGGCTGGTTCCCGGACGTGGTGCACGCGCACGACTGGCTCGTCGCACACCCGGCCGTGGCGCTCGCCGAGTTCTTCGACGTGCCGCTCGTGTCCACCCTGCACGCGAGCGAAGCGGGCCGGCACAGCGGCTGGCTGTCGAGCCGCATGAACCGGCAGGTGCACTCGATCGAATGGTGGCTCGCCAACGAGTCCGATCGGCTCATCACGTGTTCGGCCTCGATGAACGAGGAGGTTGTCGCGCTCTACGGACCGGAGCTGCCGCCGGCGACGGTGATCCGCAACGGAATCGACGTCACCGCGTGGTCCTACCGGGAGCGGGCGCCGCGCTCCGGGCCGCCGCAGCTGCTGTTCGTCGGCCGGCTCGAGTACGAGAAGGGGGTGCAGGACGCGATCGCCGCCCTGCCCCGGATCCGGCGCACGCACCCCGGAACCACGCTCGTCGTCGCCGGGGAGGGCACCCAGTTCGAGTGGCTGCGCGAGCAGGCACGGGTGCACCGCGTCGCGCGGTCGGTGACGTTCGTCGGCAACCTCGACCGCACCGAACTGCTCGGCCGGCTGCACCGCGCCGACGCGATCGTGCTGCCGAGTCGCTACGAGCCGTTCGGGATCATCGCGCTCGAGGCCGCAGCCGCCGGGACGCCGCTCGTCGCATCGACGGCCGGCGGGCTCGGCGAGGCGGTGGTCGACGGCGAGACCGGACTCGCGTTCGCCCCGGGTGACGTCGCTGGGCTGGCGTCGGCGGTCCGGCGGACCCTCGACGATCCCGCCGCCGCCCAGCAGCGGGCACGGGCGGCGCGCGAGCGTCTCACGGAGGACTTCGACTGGCGGTTGGTGGCCACCGAGACCGCCCGGGTGTATGCGGAGGCGAAACGCCGTGTGCGCCATCCACTTCCCCGGCCTTCTATTCCTCAGCGCCCCCTGCCCGACCGGTGACCGGCAGCGCCGGCCCGCCTCACCGGGCCGGCAGCAGCGGGGGTTCGCGGTGCGCCCAGGGGCGGGCCTGCTCGAGCTGGCCCGCGAGCGAGAGCAGCATCCCCTCCGAGCCGAGCGGCCCGAGAAACTGCACGCCCAGCGGCAATCCCGCCGCGGTCCAGTGCAGTGGCACCGAAATTGCCGGGCGTCCGGTGATGTTCGCGAGCTGGGTGTACGGCGTCCGGGCCAGGTTCTCGTCGACGATGCGATCCATCAGCCCGGCCCACCGCGCGGCACGGCCGAGTCGCGCCGTCACGATCAGGCGCGCGGCCCGCTGCAGCGCGGGCGGCGTGGCCAGTTCCCCCACGCGCGCCGGCGGATACGCCAGGGTCGGAGTGAGCAGCAGGTCGTACCGCTCGTGGAAGGCGCCGAGTTGCTGCGTGTATCCGTTCCACCGGCGCAGCGAAGCGAGATAGTCCGAGGGTCGGACGGAGTCGCCGAGCGCGGCGAGGAACCGCGTGTCCGGCTCGAACGCGTCGGGCGCGCACTCGGTGCTGCGGCGCGCCTGCCGGACGTCGGCGGCGAGCCAGGCGAACCACATCGTCAGCCAGTCGGTGGACAACCGTCGCTCGTCGATCCCCGTCGCGGCGGGTTCGACGACGTGGCCGAGCCCGTCGAGCAGCGCCGCGGCGTCCTCGACCGCCGCGACGGCCTCCGGGTCGACCCCGGTGCCGATCGGGGAATCCGTCGCGAATCCGATGCGCAGCACCCTCGGGGGGACGCTCGCCGCGGAGGCGTACGACTCCTGCGGTACCGCCGCGAGATAGGGCCCGTTCGGGTCCGCGCCGGCCAGGACGTCGAGCATGACTGCCGCGTCGCGCACCGTCCGGGTGACGACTCCGTTGCTGACCGCCCCGTGCCGGTCCTCGTCCACCGCGGGACCGCTCGGCACCAGGCCCCGGCCCGGCTTCAGGCCGACCAGACCGCAACAGGCAGCAGGAATGCGGATCGAGCCGCCGCCGTCGTTCGCGCCGGCCGCCGGGACCACGCCGGCGGCGACCGCAGCCGCCGACCCGCCGGAGGACCCACCCGGCGTGTGCGCGGGATTCCACGGATTGCGGGTAGGGCCGTTCGCCTCGGGCTCGGTGATCCCCTTCGTCCCGAACTCCGGGGTGTTCGTCTTGCCGAACACGACGAGGCCCGCGCCCAGCCAACGGTCGACGACCACCGCGTTGCGCGCGGCGGGCAGCGTCGCCAGGGACCGGCTCCCACTGCCGGTCGGTAACCCGGCGATGTCCTGGAGCAGATCCTTGACCAGGAACGGAACACCCGCGAACGGCCCCTCGAGCGGCTCACCGGCCCGGCGGCGCGCCTGCTCGTCGAGCCGGCGCACGACGGCGTTCAGCGTCGGTTCCACTGCCTCGAGGCGGGCGAGAGCCACGTCGAGCAGTTCGTGTGGCGTGACCTCACGACGGGCGACGAGCTCGGCGAGCCCCACGGCGTCGTAGCGGCGGTAGTCGGCGTAGTCCATCGCAGGGCTCCTGTCAGGAACCGGGTTCCGCTGCCGGTTCGCGTCCGGCCTTCTTGCGCGCGATGTCCTCGAGCGCGGCGACATAGGCGGCGCGGTCGGCGGCGCCGGACTCCCAGTCCGTGCGGCGGTTCCTGACCACCTTGGCCGGCGCGCCGACCGCGATACTGTAGTCCGGGATGTCGCCCTTGACCACCGCGTGCGCGCCGAGGACGCAGCCGCGTCCGGTGCGGGTGCCGCGCAGCACCGTGACCTTCGTCGCGATCCAGGTGTCGGGTCCGATGCGCACCGGGCCCTTGACGATCCCCTGGTCCTTGATCGGATAGGTGATGTCCTCGGTGCGATGGTCGAAGTCGCAGATGTAACACCAGTCGGCGACGAGCGTCGAGGCGCCGATCTCGATGTCGAGGTAGGTGTTGACGACGTTGTCCTTGCCGAAGACGACCTTGTCGCCGATGCGCAGCGACCCCTCGTGGCAGCGGATGGCGTTGCCGTCGCCGATGTGCACCCACCGCCCGATCTCGAGCCTGGACAGCTCCGGGGTGGAGTGGATCTCGACGTTCTTGCCGAGGAACACCATGCCGCGCAGCACGACGTGCGGGTTGGCGAGCCTGAACTTGGCCAGACGGTAGTACCGGACCAGATACCACGGCGTGTACGCCTTGTGCGCCAGCACCCATCGCAGCGAGGCGACGGTCAGGAATCGGGCCTGGTCGGGGTCCCGTCGCCGGGACCCGCGCCACCTCGTACGCAACGGTGCGCCCCACATGCTCGTCATGGTTGCCAGCGTACGGTCCGCCTCGTGCGCGGAGTGCGCCACCCGGCCCGATAGTGTGGCACATCGGGTCATTCGAGCCACGGCGAGGAGATGAGTGATGCGGGCTGCCCTGCGGACGGTGATGCTGACGACCTCGGCGGCACTGGTGCTGACCGGATGCGGCAGCAGCAGCAGCGGCCCGGTCGACGTCTTCGCCGCCGGGGCCTGGCCGGGGCGGTACGCCGACGCCCGCAACAGCAGCACCGCGCAGGCCGACGGGCTGCGCGACGTCGCGCCCGCGTGGTCGCGTCCGCTCGGCGGCGCCGTCACCTCCCCTGCGAGCGTCGCAGCCAACGGGCAGATCTTCGTCACCGGCGCGACCACCGTGGGCTGCAACCTCGTCTCGTTCCAGATCGACACCGGCCGCAAGCGCTGGTGCACCCGCCTGGCGCCGGGGGTCGCCGGGGTGACTCCCGCCGTCGACGGTGTGGCCAACATCTACGTCGGCGAAGAGGGCGCGATGGTGTCGTTCAACGAGCACGGCCAGCGGCGGTGGCGAATTCCGGTGAGCGGCACGCCGGGAACCGCCCAGTTCACCGGTGACGGAAACCTGGTGTTCGTCACGCATTTCGGGCAGGTCAACGTACTCGACCCGCAGACCGGCAAGCACGCGGCACCCATCTTCGACCTCGTGCCCACTCCCGCGGTGACGGACGGGACGAACGTGCCTCGGTTGCCGAACGACCACGGTCTGGCCGCCTGCTTCGGCGGATCGGAGGACTGCCCGGTGGCCACCACCCCGGCGGTCGATCTCGATACCGGCCGGATTCTGGTGACGCTGTGGCGGCCCGGCGCCGATCGGGCGGCTGTCGTGTCGATGCGCTACACCGGCGGCGACGATGCGCGCGTGGTCGAGGAATGGTCGCAGACGGAGCTGCCGGGCGGCGCGACCACCAGTCCCGTGCTGTCCGCGGACAGTGCAACGGTGTACGTGCACGACGGTGAGGGAGCCCTGTGGGCCCTCGACGCCGGGTCCGGTGCGCCCCGGTGGAGTCACGACCTCGGGTACGTGGCCTCCGCCGGCCCTGCGGTGTCAGCCGAGGGACTGCTGGTCCTCGCACCGGGAGGCCGGACCGGGGACCTGGTCGCGCTGCGCGACACCGGCGAGGCGGCCGAAACCGTGTGGCGCCGCGGCGACGTGCGTCAACTGGGAGTGCCGGCGCTGACCGCCGACGGCACCGGGTACACGGTGGCCCGTGCCGACGACGGGTTGGCCGCCCTCGTGTTCGACGCCGCGAGCGGGGAGACCCTCGACGAGGAGACCCTGCCCGGTGCAGCCGGATTCTCGGTCGGCACCGCGGTCGGGCCGGCCGGTGAGTTCGTCACGACAACCCTGCCGGGCGAGGTGTACGTGCTCCGCTGACCCGCGCTCAGCCGGCGATCTGAATGAGATTGCCGCAGGTGTCGTCGAATACGGCGGTGGTGATGCCGCCCATCTCGAGAGGCTCCTGGGTGAACCGCACCCCGAGGCCGCGCAGCCGCTCGTACTCGGCGTGCACGTCGTCGACGGCGAACGAGGTGAACGGGATGCCGTCGGCGACGAGGGCTTCCTTGAAGGGGCGGACGGCGGGATGCCCGTCGGGTTCGAGCACCACTTCCGGCCCGTCCGGTTGCTGCGGCGAGACCACGGTGAGCCACCGCGCCTCGCCCAGGGGGATCTCGGTCTTCTTCACGAAGCCCAGGACATCGGTATAGAAGGCAAGCGCCTTGTCCTGGTCGTCGACCAGGACGCTGGTGAGAGTGACCTTCACTGCGACTCCTTTCGATGCGCGACCGTCCATCGGTCGGCGAGGCCGTGCAGTGGTGCAACGTCGACGTGGTGGAACTTCGATCGCCCCTCCCGACGGGTCCGGACCAGACCGGCCTCCTCGAGGATTGCCAGGTGCTGCGAGATCGCCTGCCGGGACGAACCCAGACCGTGCCGCGAGATCAGCCGGGTGCACAGCTCGAACAACGTCTGCCCGTCCCGCTCGACGAGCTCGTCGAGGATAGCCCGGCGGGTCGGATCCGCCAGCGCTTTGAAGACGTCGACCACACCGCCCATGATACGCAAGTGTTTGCTTGCATATCAATGGTCGCACGAGATCTCGCCGGGCGAACTCAGCGACTGGGCTCGCAGACGAATGCCGTCGGGGTGCGGCCGATCCGCGTCAACACGACGCTCAGCGACCGCGGACCACGGAGCTTGAGCCGCGGCCGGAGCACCGCCGGATCGACGTCCACCCCCCGCACGAGGATCTCCGCCACCCCGCAGTCCATCGACGAAAGGGCTTGCCGCAGCGACTTTTCCGAGTACTTCAGCCGATCGAGGATGCGGAATCCGCGCAGGCCCGCAGGGAGTACGTCGCCGGTGAGATACGCGATGCGCGGATCGAGTTGCCACAGACCGTGCGCGGCCGCGTAGTGCCGCACCAGTCCCGCGCGCACGATCGCCCCGTCCGGATCGACGATCCACTCCCCCGGTTCCCGCTCGGGAAGCTCGTCCGGCTGCGCGTCGGTGATCTCGAACCCGGCACCATCCGAACGCAACACACTCGCCCGTCGACGCACACCCGGCGCCGCGAGACCCGGCGAGTACAGGCACGCCTCACGGACACCCCCGTCGAGCGACACCACCTCGACCTCCCCCGCCCAGTCCAGCGCCTCGAAATCCAGCCCCGGGGCGCACTTGACGGCCAGGTCGCGCCCGGCATAGACGTCGAGCAGGTCGGGCAGCGGCGGCATCAGTGCCGCCGGATCGTGGGTACGCCGCCCGTCGGAACGACGGGCCGGATCGGCGATCACGGTGGTACCACGGGTGACCGGCCGCAGCGCGTCGGCACGGACCAGCGCCACTCCGGGAACGTTGTGCTCGGCCATCGCCAGACGAACCGGGTCGAGGTCGCTGCCGATCACCATCTCGGCGACTCCGGCCAGGGCCGCGAGTTCCGCCCCGATCGAACACGTCACGTCGTGAACCCGCCGGCCGGCGAGCCGGTGTGCCCGGTGCGCGGCGACGGGTGCCGGCGTCGCCTGTTGCAGCGCGTCGTCGGTCGACAGCCAGCCACCGGCGGCGGGCAGCTTCGCGACCGCCTTGCGGCGCAACAGCACGGTCTCGATCAGCGGAGCGGTCCTGTCAGCGAAACGCGTACGCGACCAGTCGATATCGACCAGGCGCGTACGCGTGGACAGCTCCCGGGCGGCCACTTCCGCGAGATCGGCCGCCCCCTGCGCCGAACGCAGGTACGCGACGTCGGCGAGGGTGAACGCGTAGCCCACCCTACGGCTTCACGCCGGTGATCATGACGTTGTAGAAGAAGCTGCGCGGGACGACGTGCCTGAGGACCTTTTCGTCCACCCAGCTGAGCGTCCGCCACCCCCCGAACGCGAAGCGCGCCCAGCCCCAGCCCAGCTTCTCCGCGGGCACCGCGGCCTCGAAGGTGCGGACCGGCCAGCCCAACAGCGCCGCCGCGAACTCCTCGCTACTGGCCTTCACCTGCACCGCGCCGGCCGAGGCCGCCATCCGTTCCAGGTCCGACGGGTCGAAAGTGTGCAGATCGACGACCGCCTCGAGCGCCGCGGCGCGTGAGGATTCGTCGAGTTCGGCCTGCGGCCGCCGCCATTCCCGCAGGAACGGCAGCTTGGTGACGGTCGTGGTGGCCTCCCACGTGAGACGGCCGAGCCAACGCGCGTAGAAGTTCCCGACCGTGCTGGGCTCGCCGGCGAACACGAATCGGCCACCCGGCTTCAGCACCCGCAGCACTTCGCGCAACGACTGCTCGACATCGGGGATGTGGTGCAGCACCGCGTGCCCGACGACGAGGTCGAAGGTGTCGTCGTCGTACGGGATCGTCTCGGCGTCGGCCACCCGGCCGTCCACCTCGAGGCCGAGATGCTCGGCGTTGCGCAGCGCGACCTTGACCATGCCGGGCGACAGATCGGTGACCGAGCCGGTCCGCGCGACTCCGGCCTGCATGAGGTTCAGCAGGAAGAAGCCGGTGCCGCAACCGAGTTCGAGGGCCCTCTCGTACGGAAGGGGCTGCTCGCCGGCGGCCGCGTCGAAACGGCCCTTCGCGTAGTCGATGCAACGCTCGTCGTAGGAGATCGACCACTTCTCGTCGTAGGTCTCGGCCTCCCAGTCGTGGTAGAGCACCTGTGCGAGCTTGGTGTCCTGGAGGGCGGCCGCAACCTCCTCGGCAGTGGCGTGCGGGTTCGGCGCGGGGTCGGCCCCGTCGGTCCTGCTTGCAGTCATGAAGGGCATCCTACCCATCGGTAAGCTGTGAACAAGTTCCAGTTCCGGGGTGCTACTCCCCGACGAACTCGGCCTTCCCCGGACCGTTGGCCACGAAAGACTCCATGCCGATCGTGCGGTCCTTCGTGGCGAACAGACCCGCGAAGACGTGCTGCTCGATCTTCAAGCCCGTGTCCAGGTCGGTATCGAGACCCTGGTCGATCGCCGCCTTCGCCGCCGCGAGTGCGCGGGTGGCGCCCCGGGTGAACTGCGATGCCCACGTGCGCGCCGCGGCGTACACCTCGTCCGGGGCGACGACTTCGTCGACCAGTCCCATCTGCTGAGCCTCGTCCGCGCCGACGAAACGGCCGGTGAACACGAGGTCCTTGGCCTTGGACGGGCCGATCAGGCGAGCCAGGCGTTGAGTTCCACCGCCGCCGGGAATGATGCCGAGCAGGATCTCCGGAACGCCCACCTTCGCGTTGTCGCCGGCGATCCGCCGGTCCGCACCCAGTGCGAGTTCCAGACCGCCTCCCAGCGCATAGCCGGTGATCGCAGCGACCGTCGGCTTCGGGATGTCCGCCACCGACCCGAGCGCCGACTGCAGGTCCGCGATGATCTCGCTCATCTGCACGTAGCTCAGTTCCGCCATCTCCTTGATGTCCGCGCCGGCCGCGAACACCTTCTCTCCGCCGTAGACGATCACGGCCTTGACGTCGGAGTTGACCGCCGCCTCGCGCGCAGCTGCCCGGATCTCCTCCTGAACCTGCCGGTTGAGTGCATTCATCGGCGGCCGGTCGAGCCGGATGGTGCCGATACCGTCGGAGACCTCGAGTGTCACGAATTCAGCCATGAGGCACAGGCTAGTTGGCGCCCCGGGCGGCCCACGGATGCGGCCCCGCCTCGTAGTACCCGTCCTGCTCGGGGAACTCCACCCGAAGTTCTCCGTCCCCCGTGACCAGGGTCGGCAGAATCGGCGTGATCTGCGGTTCCACAGCAAGGATCTCCGCGACCGAACCGAACCGCGACAACGCCGTCAACTGGCTCCAGGTCGGGGGCAGCAGCACGCTCCCACCGTCCTGCCAGTGCGCGATCGCCTCCTGGGGAGTCTGCCACCGCACCGCGTCGGCCTCGCTCGTGTCACCGTCGGCGATCTGTCCCTCCGGGGCCGCCGCGACGAAGAACCTGGTGTCGTACCGACGGCCCTCCCCGACCGGCGTGATCCAGTTCGACCACGGCCGCAGCAGGTCCGCCCGCAGCACCAGGCCCTCGCGCTCGAGGAACTCGCCGAAGGTGAACTCCCGAGCCTCGAGCTGTCGGCGTGCCGGACCGAACGCGGTCGTGTCCGCCACCACAGTGTCCGGCGTCGGACCGGCGAGGAGGACGCCGCACTCCTCGAACGTCTCGCGCACCGCCGCGAGAACGAGCGCCTGTGCCAGATTCTCGGAGGTGCCGAACCGCTCCGACCACCACCGCACCGGCGGGCCCGCCCACGCCACCGCTGCAGCGCTGTCCGACGGGTCGACGCCGCCTCCGGGGAACACCGTCATGCCGCCCGCGAACGCCATGCCGCGCACGCGCTGCAGGAGGAACACCTCGACGCCACGGTCGCCGTCCCGGACGAGGATCACCGTCGAGGCATCCTTGAGCGGCACCGCCGCCGCCGCGAGTTCTCCCGAACGTTCGATAGCCATACGCACAAGTTACGGCATGACGTGACCCACGACTCACCCACCTGCCGGCTCCCCCTGCGCTACGTGCGGCGGTGCCCTCGACCGCGGCTCCGCTGCGCTACGCGCGGCAGTGCCCTCGAACGCGGCTCCCGCTGCGCTACGCGCGACGGTGCCCACATCCGCGGCTCCCCTGCGCTACGCGCGGCGGTGCCGCCCGGGCTGGTATTTACGGCGCGCGAAGAACCGGCCGTCCACTTTGTCCAGGGCGATCGCCTGACTGAACGCCTCGCTGAGGTTCTCGCCCGTGATCACGTCGTCGAGTAGACCCTGTGCAACCACCTGCCCCTCCTTGAGGAGCATCGCGTGGGTGAAGCCCGGCGGAATCTCCTCCACATGATGGGTGATCAGCACAATCGCCGGAGCGTCCGGATCGGCCGCCAGCACACCGAGCCGCGCCACGAGTTCCTCACGCCCCCCGAGGTCCAGGCCGGCCGCGGGCTCGTCGAGCAACAGCAGTTCCGGATCCGTCATCAACGCGCGGGCAATGAGGACGCGCTTGCGCTCTCCCTCGGAGAGGGTGCCGTAGGTGCGGTCGGCCAGGTGCTCGGCGCCGAGGCTTTCGAGCATCTCCACGGCACGGGCGTTGTCCATCTCGTCGTACCGCTCGCGCCAGCGCCCGAGCACGCCGTACCCCGCGGAGATCACCAGGTCCACGACCTTCTCGTCGGACGGGACGCGGTTCGCCAGCGCCGACGACGACATCCCGATCCGAGGTCGCAGCTCGGACAGGTCGGTCTTCCCGAACGTCTCCGTCAGTACGTGCGCCGTCCCCGATGTGGGGAATGTCTCAGCCGCAGCGACCCTCAGCAGCGACGTCTTACCCGCACCGTTCGGTCCGAGGATCACCCAACGTTCGTCGAGTTCCACCTTCCAGGACACGGGACCGACGAGGACGTTGCCGCCCCGCCGCACGAGCACGTCGTCGAATTCGATGAGCAGATCGGGATCAGGTTTGGCCACGCCGACCATCTTTGCGTACGCGCGAGCCCGGTTCACGGCAGGATCGCTTCCGTGTCGTACCCCTCGTCTTCTCCGCACCCCTCACCGGCACCCGGCGAGCCGTCGGTGCGTCCTGCCGTCGCCCGGTCCGGCGCCGGTCCCTTTCCTCTGGGTGCCTTCCCCGGCGACGACGGGACTCGGTTCGCGGTGCACGCGCCCCACGGCAGCCGCGTCCAGCTGTGCCTGATCGACGACGCGGGTCGCGAGGACCGCATCGACCTACCGGACAAGACGTACGGAATCTGGCACGGCGAGGTGCCGGGAGTCCGTCCGGGCCAGCGCTACGGATACCGCGTGCACGGTGCGTGGCAGCCCCGGACCGGGCTCCGCGCCAACCCGCACAAGCTGCTGCTCGACCCGTGGGGCCGGCAGCTGACCGGCGACATCGGCGACATGAGCCGCCTCCTCGGCTACGAACGCACTCCGTTCGGTGAGGCATCGACCGTGGACTCGCTCGGCCACACACCGCTGTCGGTGGTGACCGGCACCCCCGCCGCGTCCCGGCACGACCGCCCGGGCACTCCGTGGGAGCAGACGGTGATCTACGAACTGCACGTCGGCTCCTACACCGCCCGCCATCCCGATGTTCCCGAACAGTGGCGGGGCACCTATCTGGGACTGACGGCGCCCGCCGTCCTCGACTACCTCGTCGGCCTCGGTGTCACCGCCGTCGAGCTCCTGCCCGTGCACGCCTTCCTCACCGAGCCACCCGTACGGATCCGCGGCATGCGTAACCACTGGGGTTACTCCACCGCGTCGTACTTCGCACCGCACCCGGGCTACGCGACCACGCCCGGCAACGAGATCGCGGAGTTCCGGACGATGGTCGACGCGCTGCACGCAGCGGGGCTCGAGGTGATCCTCGACGTGGTCTACAACCACACCTGCGAATGGTCGGTCGACGGCCCGCACGTGTCCTGGCGTGGCTTCGACGCGCCCGGCTACTACCTCCTCGATGCCACCGGCCACGACATCGATCTGACGGGCTGCGGCAACACCGTCGACGGCAGTTCCCCGGTAGCGGTGCGGATGATCTGCGACAGCCTGCGGTACTGGGCCACGGAAATGGGCGTGGACGGTTTCCGGTTCGACCTCGCCAGTGCACTGGCCCGCCCCCGGGGTGGCGACTTCGACCCCCGCGCGGCAGTGTTCACCGCGATCACCACCGATCCTGTCCTCACCCGGCTCAAGCTGATCGCCGAACCCTGGGACGCGACGCTGCCCGGCTACCAGCTCGGCAACATCGGTCCCCAGTGGTCGGAGTGGAACGATCGCTACCGCGACTCGGTACGGCGCTTCTGGGGGCGCGGGGCGGGAATCCGGGAAGTCGCCTCCCGGCTCGCGGGCTCGGAGGACCTCTACGGCCGGCACACCCGCCGCCCGTGGATGTCGATCAACTTCGTCACGGCGCACGACGGCTTCACGATGGCCGATCTCGTCAGTTACCGGCGCAAGCACAACGAGGCCAACGGTGAGCAGGGCCGGGACGGCAGTGACAACAACGAATCCGTCGACCACGGCGTCGAAGGGCCCACGGACGACCTCCTCGTCGTGGCTGCCCGCGCACGGCACGTGCGTGCGCTCCTCGCGACCCTGCTGCTGTCGACCGGCACCCCGATGCTGCTCGCCGGGGACGAGTTCGGGCACTCCCAGGGCGGCAACAACAATGCCTACTGTGTACCGGTCGACGTCCCGGTTCGCGACGCCTGGCCGCTCGACTGGGAACACGCGGACCGGGACCTGGTGGAGTTCGTGCGGCAGGCGTTGCGCCTGCGCAAGGTGGTCCCGGTGCTGCGGCAGGGCCGATTCTTCGACGGCCGGGCCCGTCAGGTCGGGTACCCCGACCTGGTGTGGTTCGGCGCGGACGGGCGAGAAATGCAGGATGCGGACTGGCTCGACGAAGACCGGCGGACGCTGCAGGCCTGGGTGGACGGCTCCCAGCTGGGCACGGTCACCCGCGCGGGCGTCCCGCTGGCGGACAGCAGTGGTCTGCTCGTGCTCCACGCGGGCGGCCCCGCCACCGTCACACTCGGCCGCGCCGAATGGTACCGCGGCGACATGGTGTGCGTCTTCGACTCGAGCTCCGTCGACGGAGAACCCGCAGACCTCACACCATTGCCCGCCGGTTCGACACTGCCGGTGACGGGGCCGACCCTGCTGGTTTTCAGGATCACGACGTGATCAGCCCGGGACGGCAACTACCGTCACCGACCCCGGAGCCACTTCGGTGAAGCCGGCGTCGCGCACCGCCACGGCAGTGCCGTCCGCTACCCGCTTCGTCAGGTGCCGCCACCGGACGGGGTCGGCGTCACGCACGGCACACACGAAACCGGACTCGGCCCAGGCACCGGCGTGCTCGGCGTCGAGGCCCCCGGCGAACAGCATCGCGGCGTGGCCGACCTGCGCCGCGGCCTTCCCGACCGTCATGTCGAGCGCAGCATCGATCCACAGCACCGGAACGCCGGCGGGCGGATCGTCCGGAGTGTCGTGCGGCAGATCCGTGCCGCCGATCTGCAGCCTCGAGATGCGGGGATCCAGAAGTCCCACGGGCCCGGGGACCAGCGCGCGGGCCTGCGCCCCGCGGTGTTCGACGGTGATCCCGTCGACCTCCTGCGCGGCGCGCCACTGGGCGCCGCGGGCACGGCGGCTGACCTTGCGGATTCGCGCGTCGGTCCACGCGAGATAGGGCTCGCGCCACGGTCCTGGTTCGCCGTCCGGTCCGGTCCCGACGCGTGGGTCCAGGCACAACGCGATCGTCGCCATCGCAGCGGCCTCAAGGAGTGCGCTCCGGGCGGGCGGATCCTGCTTGGGGATGTGGAGCACGATCGGCATCGCGAGCACTGCCCCCGGGTCGTCCGGGTCGGGTCGATGCCCGTAGCCGCGGGTGAGGACACCGTGGCGAGCCACGAAATCCGCACCGTGGGTAGCCACCACATCGTCACCGTGGCGAGCCACCACATCGTCACCGTGGCGAGCCACCACATCGTCACCGTGGCGAGCCACCACATCATCACCGTGGCAAGCCACCACATCATCACCGTGGCCTGCCGCGACGTCGGCACCGTGCGGTGCGGTCGCTTCAGGCACCGGTGTCGAGGGGCACGCGGCGAAGTGTGCCGTCGACCCGATCGGCGGCCTCGACCTCGTCGCGGGTGACGCCGAGGACGAACAGCACCGCGTCCAGGTACGGGTGGGACAGAGCCGTGTCCGCGACCTCCCGCAGCGCCGGCTTGGCGTTGAACGCGATGCCGAGTCCGGCCGCTCCGAGCATGTCGATGTCGTTCGCGCCGTCGCCGACGGCGACGGTCTGCTCGATCGGCACGCCGGCCTCGGCGGCGAACTCCCGCAGGGCACGTGCCTTCGCAGCCCGGTCCACCACCTCGCCGACGACGCGGCCGGTGAGCTTGCCGTCGACGATCTCGAGCGTGTTGGCCCGGACGAAGTCCAGTTCGAGTTCGTGGGCGAGACCGTCGATGACCTGTCGGAAGCCACCGGAGACGACGCCGCAGCGGAACCCGAGACGCCGCAGTGTGCGGATGGTGGTCCGGGCACCGGGGGTGAGTTCGAGGTTCTCGGCGACCTCGTCGATGACCGATGCGGGCAGGCCGGCGAGGGTGGCGACCCGCTGGTTCAGCGACTCGGTGAAGTCGATCTCGCCGCGCATCGCTGCCTCGGTGACAGCGCGGACCTTGTCCTCCACGCCGGCGTGTGCGGCGAGCATCTCGATCACCTCGCCCTGGACGAGGGTGGAGTCGACATCGAACACGATCAGCCGCTTCGAACGACGAGCGAGACCGGCGCGTTCCACGGCGATGTCGACCTCGAGGCCGGCGGCCACCTCCGCGAGCCCCGCGCGTAGTCGGACATCGGCCTCGGCGCCGGGGTCGGCAGCGGTGACCATGAGTTCGAGTCCGGTCACCGGGTAGTCGGCGATTCCCCGGATGGAGTCGATGTTGGCGCCCTGCCGTGCAAGCTCACGGCCCACCGAGCGCAGGGCTCGGGCACTGACGGGGCTGCCGAGGACCACGAGGGCGTGTGTGGACACGGACGAGCCGATACCCGGCTCGACTCCGGTCTGTACCTGGGCGTGCATGCCGATGGTGGCCATGGCGGCCTCGATCTCGTCCTGCAGCGCGTCGGGATCTGCCGGGCAGGAGACGAGCACCCCGAGGGTGAGCCGGCCTCGGATCACGACCTGCTCGACGTCGAGCAGATCGACGTCGTGCCGGGTGAGCGCCGCGAAGAGCACCGAGGTCACGCCGGGATGGTCCGGCCCCGTCACAGTCACCAGCATCGCGGTGTCAGACGCCACCTACGTCTCCGATCCTTCGTCAGTCGCGGCACTTACCCACTCATTGTGGCAGGTGAACGGGGTGCCGAGTGAGCAGGGGTCCTTTCGGTTGGACGCACGAGGCCCCGCCCGTCGGGGACGGGCGGGGCCTCGGGAGGCGTCGATCCGAGGGACGGATCAGCGGTCGGCGGGGGTCCTTTCGGCACCCTCGCTCAGCGCCACATGGTTGTGCTTGTTGCTGCCCGGGCCGACGTGGGCTTCGGCCCGCATGCGGTCCACCATGTGCGGGTAGTGCAGCTCGAACGCGGGCCGCTCGGAGCGGATGCGCGGCAGCTCGTAGAAGTTGTGCCGCGGCGGCGGGCAGGTGGTCGCCCACTCGAGGGAGTTGCCGTAGCCCCACGGGTCGTCGACGGTGACGACCTGCCCGTACCGGTAGCTCTTGAACACGTTCCACAGGAACGGCAGGGTCGAGGCACCGAGCACGAAGGCACCGATGGTCGAGACGATGTTCAAGGTGGTGAACCCGTCCGACGGCAGGTAGTCGGCGTAGCGACGCGGCATGCCCTCGTTGCCCAGCCAGTGCTGCACCAGGAACGTGGTGTGGAAACCGAGGAAGGTCAGCCAGAAGTGCCACTTGGCGAGGCGCTCGTCGAGCATGCGCCCGGTCATCTTCGGGAACCAGAAGTAGATGCCGGCGTAGGTGGCGAACACGATGGTGCCGAAGAGCACGTAATGGAAGTGCGCGATGACGAAGTAGGAGTCCGTCACGTGGAAGTCGAGCGGCGGGCTGGCGAGGATGACGCCGGACAGGCCGCCGAACAGGAAGGTGACGATGAAGCCGACCGAGAACAGCATCGGCGACTCGAACGTCAGGTGGCCCTTCCACATGGTGCCGATCCAGTTGAAGAACTTCACGCCGGTGGGCACCGC
Source organism: Rhodococcus indonesiensis (assembly GCF_047782815.1). NCBI lineage: Bacteria > Bacillati > Actinomycetota > Actinomycetes > Mycobacteriales > Nocardiaceae > Rhodococcus > Rhodococcus indonesiensis. The sequence goes on from NZ_CP180630.1 coordinate 3,412,107, forward strand.
GATCAGGAATGTCATGAAGGAGAAGTACGGCAGCAGCACGGCGCCGGTGGCGTACATGTGGTGCGCCCACACCGCGATCGAGAGCGCCGCGATCGCCAGGGTCGCGTAGACCAGGCCGGTGTAGCCGAAGATCGGCTTGCGGGAGAAGACCGGGAAGATCTCCGAGACGATGCCGAAGAACGGCAGCGCGATGATGTAGACCTCGGGATGGCCGAAGAACCAGAACAGGTGCTGCCACAGCATGACGCCACCGTTGGCGGGGTCGAAGATGTGCCCACCGAGGTGGCGATCGACGAAGAGGCCGAAGAACGCAGCGGTCAGCAGCGGGAACGCCAGGAGGATCAGCACGCTGGTGATGAGGATGTTCCACGTGAAGATGGGCATCCGGAACATGGTCATGCCGGGGGCGCGCAGGCACACGACGGTGGTGATGAAGTTGACCGCACCGAGGATGGTGCCCAGACCCATCACGCCGAGGCCGAGGACCCAGAAGTCACCGCCGACGCCGGGCGAGTGCAGCTCGCTGGTGAGCGGGCTGTACGCGGTCCAGCCGAAGTCGGCCGCACCACCGGGGGTGATGAAGCCGGCGGTCACGATCGTGGCGCCGAACAGGTACAGCCAGTAGCTGAAGGAGTTCAGGCGCGGGAACGCGACGTCGGGGGCGCCGATCTGCAGCGGCAGGATGTAGTTCGCGAACGCGAACACGACCGGGGTCGCGTACATCAGCAGCATGATCGTGCCGTGCATGGTGAACAGCTGGTTGTACTGCTCGTTCGACAGGAACTGCAGACCCGGAACCGCGAGTTCGGTGCGGATGAGCAGAGCCATCACGCCGCCGATGAGGAAGAACGCGAACGAGGTGACCATGTACATGATCCCGAGCATCTTGGGATCCGTGGTCGTGATCATCTTGTAGAAGAACGAGCCCTTGGGTCCCTGCCGCGGCGGGTACGGCCTCGCTGCAGCTATCTCCGGGACTGGCTGGGGCGCTACGGCAGTCACTAATCCTCCTGATTGCGCGCTCGACTCGCAGTGCGAGACGAACGTTCTCTGGCTTGCGCTGATCGAATCGTAGACGGTGCGACCACCGCACGCTCACCGGGTCCTACTCAGTGTCGTACTCGGCCCTCGAGCATACCGACGGGGGCCTGTGACCCACGCAACCCGGGGGCGGTCCGCCACCCTCTGCACCTCCCGTTTCGCCGAGGCCCTAAGGTAAGCGTCACCTAAGTGCGAAGCCCCCGAGAGACGAGGTTCACCGTGCACCCCCTCCCCCTGCGCCGCGGCATCGCCGCGTTCGCGACGACCCTTACTGCGGCTGTGCTGCTCGCCGGCTGCTCCTCCGGCGACACGGCAGAGCAGGCCCCGGCCACCGCAGGCTTCCCCCGCACCGTCGAGCACTTCCGCGGAACGACCACCCTCGACTCCCCGCCGCTGCGGGTCGTCGCGCTCGACACCAGCTATGCGGATGCGACCCTGCTGCTCGAATCCGAACTCGTCGGTTACGTCGACTACCGCACCGAGGGCCTGCCCGACTACCTGGGTGACACGCGCGACCGGTTCGCCGCGGACGCGACGTCGGTCGGCGCGGTGTCCGACGCGAGCCTCGAGAAGGTCGCCGCTCTGCAGCCCGACCTGATCCTGTCCGCGGACGTGCGCGACGGCGAGAACTACGACAAGCTCTCCGCCATCGCACCGACGGTCTTCTCCGAGAGCACCGGACCGACCTGGAAGGACAACATCCGGCTCGCCGCGCGTGCCCTCGGCAAGGAGGACCTCGCCGAGCAGAAGATCGCCGACTACGAGGCCCGGGCGAAGGCCATCGGCGACGAGATCAACGCCACAGCCGGCAACCCCACCGTCTCGGTGGTCCGCTTCGCCGGCGAACCCACCGCTCGTCTGTACCGCACCACGTCGTTCAGCGGCATCGTCCTCGAGGATGCCGGCCTGGCCAGGCCGGCGAGCCAAGGACCCGATCCGGCCGATCCGAGCAGCATCATGAATGCGGTCAGCCCCGAACTCATCGGCGAGGCGGACGCGGATGTGATCTTCGTCAGCATGTACCGCGACGGGGAGGGCAAGTCCGAGGCGGCGGCGCAGCCGTTCCTGTCCAATCCGCTGTGGCAGAACCTGAGCGGCCGGAAGGTGGACGTGGACGACAGCCTCTGGATGACGCCGGTGTCCATCCAGGGCGCACACAAGATCCTCGACGACCTCGCCGACGCTTTCGGGGTCGATCCGCACACCAGTTAACCTGGACCGTCCCCTAGACAGGAGTGGTCGTATGCCCGCAGCGTCCCGGTCCCGCGCCGTCACGTGCACCGTCGCCCTCACTGCCGTCGCGGCGCTGGGGCTGGCGGGATGCGCGGAGACGACCGACGATCCGGCGAGCAGCATCGTACGCACGACCACCCGCATCGCCGGAGCCGCCGTCATCGGCATCGAACGCGACACCACGACCGCGTGCGCGCTGCCGAGCCCCCTGGATCCGGGGCAGCCCGCCGGCGGCACCCGGTCGGTGATCCACACCGGCGGTGTCTCCGAGGTGCCCGTCGACCCCCAGCGGATCGTGGTACTCGACGCTGCCGCGATGGACGCGGTGTGCGCACTCGGGCTGTGGGAGCGCGTGGTCGGCACGACCACCGACGTCGCCCGGGCGGAGTACCTCGGCACCGGCATCGCGGAACTGCCGTCGGTGGGCGCGACGTCGGCGCCCGACGTCGCGCTCATCGACGGTGCGGAGCCGGATCTGATCCTCGGCTCCTCTGCCGACCCGGAGCTCTACCGCCGCCTCGGGGCCGTCGCGCCCACGGTGCTCGTCGGCTCCGACCCGGTGTTCTGGCGGCAGCAGTTCCTCCGCGCCGCAGAGACACTCGGACGTTCGCAGGCGGCCGCCCGGGTGCTCGACGACTACCGTGCCACCGCGACGGACGTGGGCACGGCGACGACCGCGTCTCAGACGCAGGCGTCGATCGTGCGGTTCACCGGCGACGGCGCGGTCGTCGAGGGCACCGCGTCGTTCGCCGGCCAGGTCCTCGCCGACACCGGCGTCGCGCGCCCGCCCGCACAGCGGTTCGGTGTGCAGGACGGGAGTGCCGACGCGCCGCTCGACGAGGCCGCCCCGGCCGCCGCGGAGGGCGACCTGATCTACGTCCGTTTCGCCGGCGAGGACGGCGTCGCACACGGCAGCGAGGTGATGGACTCCGAGGCCTGGCTCGACCTCGGGGCGGTCACCGACAGCCGGTTGTTCGCAGTGGACGACCTCGTGTGGTCCACGCCCGGCCCGGTGGCCGCGAAAGCCGTTCTGACGGACGTGCGCAACACCCTCAACGGCTATTCGAACTGAGCCCGACGACCGAATGTCACATGGGTTCGATCACATCGAACCCATGTGACATTCGGTCACAGCGGGCGGTCACAGCGGGTGGGAGGATCAGAAGTCCCAGTCCTCGTCCTCGGTGACGACAGCCTTACCGATCACGTACGAGCTGCCCGAGCCGGAGAAGAAGTCGTGGTTCTCGTCGGCGTTCGGTGACAGCGCGGACAGGATCGCCGGGTTGACGTCGGTCTCGTCCTTCGGGAACAGCGCCTCGTAGCCGAGGTTCATCAGGGCCTTGTTGGCGTTGTACCGGAGGAATTTCTTGACGTCCTCGGTCAGGCCGACCTGGTCGTAGAGATCTGCTGTGTAGTGGGTTTCGTTGTCGTACAGCTCGTAGAGCAGCTCGAAGACCCAGTCCTTGAGCTCGTCGCGCTCGGCCTGGGTGATCTGCTCGAGACCCCGCTGGTACTTGTAGCCGATGTAGTAGCCGTGCACCGCCTCGTCGCGGATGATCAGGCGGATCATGTCGGCGGTGTTGGTGAGCTTGGCCCGCGACGACCAGTACATCGGCAGGTAGAAGCCCGAGTAGAACAGGAACGACTCGAGCAGTGTCGACGCCGCCTTGCGCTTCAGCGGGTCGTCGCCCTTGTAGTAGTCGAGGATGATCTGCGCCTTGCGCTGCAGGTGCTCGTTCTCCTCGGACCAGCGGAAGGCGTCGTCGATCTGCCGGCTCGAGCACAGCGTCGAGAAGATCTGCGAGTAGCTCTTCGCGTGCACCGACTCCATGAAGGCGATGTTGGTCAGCACCGCTTCCTCGTGCGGGGTGGCCGCATCGGGGATGAGCGAGACCGCACCGACCGTGCCCTGGATGGTGTCGAGGAGCGTCAGGCCCGTGAAGACCCGCATCGTCAGCTCTTGCTCGTATTCGGTGAGGGTGCCCCACGACTGGATGTCGTTGGAGACGGGCACCTTCTCGGGCAACCAGAAGTTGCCGGTGAGACGGTCCCAGACCTCGGCGTCCTTGTCGTCGGGAACGCGGTTCCAGTTGATCGCGGAGACGCGATCGATGAGTTTGACGTGGGCGCCGTGGGACGGGGAATGCGCGCGGGGTGCGGAGGTCATCTGTCTTTCCCTACCTGAGTTTCGATGTGTACCGGCAAGATTCGTCACAGCATGCAGGACACGCAGTTCTCCACCTCGGTGCCCTCGAGCGCCATCTGCCGCAGTCGGATGTAGTACAGCGTCTTGATTCCCTTGCGCCAGGCGTAGATCTGGGCCTTGTTCACGTCGCGGGTGGTGACGGTGTCCTTGAAGAACAACGTCAGCGACAGGCCCTGGTCGACGTGCTGGGTGGCCGCCGCGTAGGTGTCGATGATCTTCTCGTACCCGATCTCGTACGCGTCCTGGAAGTACTCCAGGTTGTCGTTGGTCAGGTAGGGAGCCGGGTAGTAGACGCGACCGATCTTGCCTTCCTTGCGGATCTCGATCTTCGACGCCACCGGGTGGATGGAGCTGGTGGAGTTGTTGATGTACGAGATCGACCCGGTGGGCGGCACGGCCTGCAGGTTCTGGTTGTAGATGCCGTGCTCCTGGACCGACGCCTTCAGGGCGCGCCAGTCGTCCTGCGTGGGAATCGCCACGCCGGCGTCGGCGAAGAGCTGCCGCACGCGGGCGGTGGCCGGCTCCCACACCCGGTCGGTGTACTTGTCGAAGAACTCGCCCGAGGCGTACTTCGACTCGGGGAAGCCCTTGAAGTACGTACCCCGCTCGACGGCGAGCCGGTTCGACGCGCGCAGCGCGTGGTAGAGCACGGTGTAGAAGTAGATGTTCGTGAAGTCGACGCCCTCTTCGGAGCCGTAGAAGATGCGCTCCCGGGCGAGGTAGCCGTGCAGGTTCATCTGCCCGAGTCCGATCGCGTGGGAGTCGTTGTTGCCCTGCTCGATCGACGGCACCGAGTAGATGTGGGTCTGATCCGACACGGCGGTCAGCGCCCGGATCGCCACCTCGATGGTGTGCGCGAAGTCCGGCGAGTCCATGGCCTTGGCGATGTTGAGCGATCCCAGGTTGCACGAGATGTCTTTGCCCACATGGCTGTAGGACAGGTCCTCGTTGAAGGTGGAGGGCGTGGAGACCTGCAGGATCTCCGAGCACAGGTTCGAGTGGGTGATCTTGCCCTTGACGGGATTTGCCCGGTTGACGGTGTCCTCGAACATGATGTACGGATAGCCGGATTCGAACTGCAGTTCCGCGACGGTCTGGAAGAACTCGCGGGCCTTGATCTTCGACTTGCGGATGCGCTTGTCGTCGACCATCTCGTAGTACTTCTCGGTGACGTCGATGTCGGCGAACGGCACACCGTAGATGCGCTCGACGTCGTACGGCGAGAACAGGTACATGTCCTCGTTGCGCTTCGCGAGTTCGAACGTGATGTCGGGGACGACGATGCCCAGCGACAGGGTCTTGATGCGGATCTTCTCGTCCGCGTTCTCGCGCTTGGTGTCGAGGAATCGGTAGATGTCGGGGTGGTGCGCGTGCAGGTACACCGCGCCGGCACCCTGGCGCGCCCCGAGCTGGTTGGCGTAGGAGAACGAGTCCTCGAGCAGCTTCATGATGGGGATGACGCCGGAGGACTGGTTCTCGATCTGCTTGATCGGCGCACCGTGCTCACGGATGTTGCTGAGCAGCAACGCTACTCCGCCGCCACGCTTGGACAGCTGCAGCGCCGAGTTGATCGAGCGGCCGATGGACTCCATGTTGTCCTCGATCCGCAGCAGGAAGCAGGAGACGGGTTCGCCGCGCTGCTTCTTGCCGGAGTTGAGGAACGTCGGGGTGGCGGGCTGGAAACGGCCCGAGATGATCTCGTCGACCAGGTGGGTCGCGAGCTGCTCGTCACCGGCGGCCAGGGTCAGCGCGACCATGCAGACGCGGTCCTCGAACCGCTCGAGGTAGCGCTTGCCGTCGAACGTCTTGAGCGTGTAGGAGGTGTAGTACTTGAACGCGCCCAGGAACGTCGGGAAGCGGAACTTCTTCGAGTAGGCGTGTTCGAAGAGTTGCTTGACGAACGGCCGGGAGTACTGCTCGAGCACCTCGGGTTCGTAGTAGTTCTCCTCCACGAGGTAGTCCAGCTTCTCGTCGAGGTTGTGGAAGAACACCGTGTTCTGGTTGACGTGCTGCAGGAAGTACTGGCGGGCGGCGGCGACATCCTTGTCGAACTGGATCTCGCCGTCAGGTCCGTACAGGTTCAACATCGCGTTGAGCGCGTGGTAGTCGAGTCCCTTGAGGGACTCGTCGATCTTGGCGCTCGCTGCCGGCGCGGCATCGGTGACGGTCACGGTGCTTGCTCCCACTGTGAGTAGACGGGTTCGCCGCGCCCGTATCCCCGACGGTGGCGCAGCGTTGATGGAGTGGACGTTGTGTGGGTGGGTCGCGGTCAGGCCGACTGCAACGACTGCGCCCAGAACTGTGTCAGGCCCTCGCGGACGCGCTCGACGTCCTCGGCGGTACCCATGAGTTCGAACCGGTAGAGGTACGGAACTTTACACTTCTGGGACACCACATCTCCAGCGTAACAATAGGATTCGCCGAAGTTGGTGTTGCCGGCGGCGATGACCCCGCGAATCAGCGCACGGTTGTGCGGATTGTTGAGGAACCGGATCACCTGCTTGGGAACGAAATTCGTGTCCCGGCCGGTTGCGGTGGTGCCACCGCCGTAGGTCGGCAGGATCAGCACGTACGGTTCGTGCACCGCGAAGGCGCCGTCCCGGTCGTGCAACGGGATCCGGGTGGCCGGCAACCCCAGTCGCCGGACGAATCGGTGCGTGTTCTCCGATGCGCTCGAGAAATACACCAACGAGGTCATGGATGTCTCACATCACTTCGCTCGGGTCCGGCGACCGGCCGCAGGGGCGGTGGGTCGGCTCGCGACGGGTCAGGCGGCGACGGCGAGGGCCTTGATGCGGTCCGGACGGAAGCCCGACCAGTGCTCGTCACCGGCGACCACCACGGGGGCCTGCAGGTAGCCGAGGGCCATCACGTAGTCCCGCGCTTCGGGGTTCTCCGAGATGTCGACGACGGAGTACTCGATACCGGCCTTGTCGAGGGCTCGGTAGGTGGCATTGCACTGGACGCAGGCAGGCTTGGTGTAGACGGTGATGTTCATGACTTCCCCTTTTCGGCAACCTGACGACTGACTGCACAGCAGTGCCTCGAGGCCCGTCGTATCACTGCGATCCCGCTTCCCCGAGGGACCGGAAACGATCAAGCCTTCCAGCGCTCTAGACACTACACCTAGTGGCCGACAGAATCATAGAACGCGAGATGTTGTGAGTTACAGCCGTGATATTCCCAGGTCGTCACTCGCCCGCAGCGCTGTCGGGCAGGTGCGCGAGCACGTCCTCGAGGTGCGCCGGCAGCCGGCGCACCCGCGCCCCGGTGGCGTGCCACAGGGCGTTGACGACCGCCGCCGCGCTGCCGACGATCCCGATCTCCCCGACCCCGCGTGACCCCATCGGGGTGGCGTGCAGGTCGTCCTCGTCGAGCCAGGTTGCGTCCACGTCCCCGATGTCGGCATGGGTGGGGATGTGGTACTCCGCCAGATCGTGGTTGACCACGTGCCCGGTGCGGGCATCGCGGATGCTCTCCTCGTGCAGCGCCATGGAGATGCCGAAGCACATCCCGCCGATCAGTTGCGAACGTGCGGTGCGGGGATTGACCACCCGCCCTACCGAGAACACGCCGTGCATCCTCGGTACCCGGATCTCGCCGGTGTCGACATCCACCCGTACCTCGGCGAAATGCGCACCGAACGACTGGATTCGGTAGTGCTCGAGCGCGGGATTCTCCTCGGCCGTCGCCGAGGCCTCGGCACCGGGTTCCGGCCGGTCACCGTGCCGCTTGCGGAAGGCGTGGGCCGCGGCGACGATCGCGGTGCCCCACGACGAGGTGCCGGAGGACCCGCCGGCGACCGTGGCGTTCGGCAGGGCCGAGTCACCGATCTCGAGATGGATGTCCTCGGGCCCGCATCCGAGCGCGTCGGCCGCGATGAGGGTGAGCGCGGTCCACGCACCGGTCCCGATGTCCGCGGCACCCGTGCGCACGGTGTAGCGACCGTCGCCGTCGTGGCGGATCTTGACCTCGGTGCCGGGGTTGAGCAGGTGCGGATAGCTCGCTGCCGCGACTCCGGTGCCGACGAGCCACCGGCCGTCGCGGCGGGTGCCGGGAGTACGGTCGGCCGGATCCCAGCCGAACACCCGCGCACCTTCACGCAGGCACTCCACGAGCCGTCGCGACGACCACGGACGCCCGGATTCGGGGTCGGCGGGCGGGTCGTTGCGCACTCGCAGCTCGATGGGGTCGAGCCCGCACGCCACCGCGAGCTCGTCCATCGCGACCTCCCCCGCGAACATCCCCGGCGCTTCCCCCGGCGCCCGCATCCAGTAGGGAGCAGGCACGTCGAGTGCGACGATGCGGTGCGAGGTACGCCGATACGGGGCGGCGTACATCCCCCGCGACGACACCGCCGTCTGCTCCGCGTACTCGCGCACGTGCGAGGACTGCGAGAAGGCCTCGTGCACCACCGCCTCGAGCCGCCCTTCCCGACTCGCCACCAGCCGGACGTGCGAGACGGTGGGCGGTCGGTAGCCGACATAGCCGAACATGTCCTGCCGGGACACCGCGAACTTGACCGCCCGACCGGGCAGCAGCCGCGCCGCCATCGCCGCTACGACGTCGTGGGCATGCGGTGCTCCTTTCGAGCCGAAACCGCCGCCCACGTAGGGACTGACAACCCGCATCTGCTCGGGGCGCAGCCCGAGCACGGGCGCCAGCGTGGAGACGACGCCGTGAGGGCTCTGCGTGGAGTCGTACAGCGTCAACGACCCCCGGGACCACAGCGCGACGACGGTGTGCGGTTCGAGCGGGTTGTTGTGCTCCTCGGGCGTGGAATACCAGCCGTCGACGACGACGCCGTCGCGTTCCGCGACCTCGACGGCCGCGGCGTCGCCCTGTTCCGCGTCGGTGGGGTAGCCGCCGTTGGCCTGTTCGGGGGCGTAACTGCGCGGATGATCGGGCCGGAATACGACGTCGTGCGGTGCGGACTCGTACTCGACCTGCACCAGTTCGCTTGCGTGTCGCGCGACCTCGGGTGTCTCGGCCACCACGGCGGCGACGATCTGCCCCCGGAAGGCGACGGCCGGGTCCTGCAGGACCGCGTACTCGGCCTCCGAGGTGTCCGCCAGCCTGGGGGCACTCCAGGGGGTGAGGACGGCGAGCACGCCGGGCAGGGCCTGCGCCGCGGCGGTCTCGACGCGGGTCACCGTTCCCCGCGCCACGGTTGCCGTGATCGGGACGAGGTAGGCGGGGTCGTCGAACGGGTGCTCGTACGCGTAGGGTGCGGCGCCGGCCACCTTCAGCGGGCCGTCCACCCGCGCCGTCGACGTGCCGATCGGGCGCTGGGCCGAGGGGGTCATGCGACTGCCTCCGAAGTGAGTTCGCGCAGTACCGACACGAGGGTGCGGCGCAGCAGCGGCACCTTGAACTCGTTGCCGTCGAGGGGCCGGGCATCGGCGAGTTCCGCGTCGGCGGCCGCAGCGAAGACGGCGTCGACGGGGGCGCTGCCCAGCAGGACGTGCTCGGCCCGATGGGCGCGCCACGGCCGGTGCGCGACGCCGCCGAGAGCGATGCGGCATCCCGTGATCAGCCCGTCGGCGACCGTCAGGTCCGCCGCCACCGAGACGAGCGCGAACGCGTACGACGCCCGGTCGCGCACCTTGCGATACGTCGAGACGGCGCCCTCGGGGGCGGGGATCTCGACGTCCAGGATCAGCTCCTCGCGCTCGAGCACCGTGTCGCGCTCGGGGCTGTCGCCGGGAAGCCGGTAGAGCTGCTCGACGGGGATGCACCGCTCCCCCTGCGCGCCGAGCACCGTCACCTCGGCATCGAGCGCGAGCAGCGCCACCGCCATGTCCGACGGATGGGTGGCGACGCAGTGTTCGGAGGCGCCGAGCACGGCGTGGTAGCGGGTGTAGCCACCGAGTGCAGTGCAGCCGCTGCCCGGGGCACGCTTGTTGCACGGAGTCGACGGGTCCCGGAAGTACACGCAGCGGGTGCGCTGGAGCAGGTTGCCGGCGGTGGTGGCCATGTTGCGCAGCTGCGGGGACGCACCGGCCAGCAGGGCCCGGGACAGGACCGGGTACCGACGGCGCACGACCGGGTGGGCAGCCAGGTCGCTGTTGCGCACGTTGGCACCCACCCGCAGTCCGCCCTCGGCGGTCTCCGCGACGACGTCGAGCGGCAGACGGGAGACGTCGACGAGCACGTCGGGCGCGGTGACACCGAGTTTGAGGTGGTCCACCAGGTTGGTGCCGCCGGCAAGGTAGGCGGCACCGGGGTGGCCGGCGACCGCGGCAACCGCGGCGGCGGGATCGGTGGGCGTCTCGTATCGGAACGTCTTCACGAGCAGTGCCCCTCCCCGCTCGCGACGTGCCGGAGCGCTTCGACGATGTTCGGGTAGGCCGCGCACCGGCACAGGTTTCCGCTCATGCGTTCGCGGATCTCGTCGTCGGTGAGTTCCGGATCCTGGGTGAGGTCCGCGGTGACATGGCTCGGGGCGCCCTTGGCCATCTCGTCGAACATGCCGACGGCGGAGCAGATCTGGCCCGGCGTGCAGTAGCCGCACTGGAACGCGTCGCATTCGACGAACGCCTGGGGCAGATGCGACGGCCCGTCGTCCGCGATTCCGGCGGCGGTGACGACGTCGGCGCCGTCGTGCGCGACCGCGAGCGACAGACAGCTCACGATACGTCGGGAGTCGAGCAGGACCGTGCACGCGCCGCACTGACCGTGGTCGCAGCCCTTCTTCGGGGAGTAGATCCCGAGCCGGTCGCGGAGGGCGTCGAGGATCGTCGTGCGCACGTCGACGGTGCAGCGGCGCTCACGGCCGTCGACGCGCAGGGTGATCGTGTGCTCGTGTTCGCCGGGACTGTCGCTCTCGTGCGCCATGGGCTCCTCCGTCGCGATGGGGACTGGCGAGGTATTCCCCGCAGCATGCCCCGGCAATCACGACCGCGGGCGCGAATCGGGCACGGACACCGACGGCCCCGGACCGTGCGCGGTCCGGGGCCGTCCGAGACGTGGTCGGCTCAGGCGTCGACGAGCTCCCGGCGGGCGGCGGCGAGCTCGGACAGCAGCGCGGAGATCTGCTCGGCGACCTCGGCGTTCTCCTTCGGGTGGGCGTCGCCGAACTTGTCGAGGGTGCCCGCGATGGACAGCTGCAGGCCCGTCCGGCCGCCGGCGATGCCGAGCGCCTTGACAGTCTCCTCGAGCGCCCACTTGGCGCCGTTGCCGCTCGGCGAGGCACTGATCACGGCGGCGGGCTTGCCGGCCAGGGCACCGGCGCCGTACGGGCGGGAGAGCCAGTCGATGGCGTTCTTGAGCACGGCCGGGATGGTGCCGTTGTACTCGGGGGTGACGAGCAGAAGAGCGTCGGCCTCGCTCGCCGCGACGCGCAGCGCCTCGGCGGCGGTGGGGGCGCCCGTCTCGCCGTCGAGGTCCTCGTTGTAGAAGGGCACCTCGGCGAGGCCTTCGTACACGGAGACCTCGACGCCCTGCGGCGCGACGGCGGCCGCGGTCTCGGCGAGGCGGCGATTGACGGAGCCGGAGCGCAGGCTGCCGACGAGAGCGAGAACGCGGGTCTGGGACATGGGAGTGTTCCTTCGGTTCGGGTGTCCGTGTCTGACTCCACTCTAAACGGACTACGGTCCACTTATGTTCCCGGGCGGTACTGTGACGTGGTGAACATTCCGCTGCTGCCGCTCGCCGGAGACGAGGGCGTCGAACGGTGCGACGCCGCCCGCAATCGGCGGCGGCTCCTCGAGGCGGCCTCGCTCCTCGTCGCCGAACGCGGCGTCGACGCGGTCACGATGGATGCCGTCGCCGCGCGCGCCGGGGTCGGCAAGGGCACCGTCTTCCGGCGCTTCGGCTCCCGCGCAGGACTCATGCGCGCGCTGCTCGACCACTCCGAACAGGCCCTGCAGCAGCAGTTCCTCACCGGTCCCCCACCGCTCGGCCCCGGCGCCGATCCCGTCGACCGTCTCGTCGCGTTCGGCCGGGCCCGTATCCACCTCGTGGAGGTGCAGGGCGAGGTGCTGCGGGCCGCCGAGAGTTCTGCCGAAGCGCGCTTCAATGCCCCGGCGCGAGCGGTGAGCCTGACCCACATCGAGATCCTGTTGCGTACCGCCGGGGTCGACGGCGACCTGCCTCTGCTGGCCCAGTCCCTGTTCGCCCCCCTGGAGGCCACCCTGGTCCTGCATCAGTGGCGTGATCTCGGGTATTCGCTCGACCGGCTCGCCGACGGGTGGGCGGACCTCGCGCGGCGCGTCGTCGCGGCACCGGCCCGCGCCGGGCGGACGGTACGGTGACCGGCATGCTGCGGACGCTCGGGCTCTCGGTGCTCCTCGCGCTGGCGGCGACAACGGCCGCCTGTGCGGGCGACGGCGCGGCCGCCCCGCCCCAGGACCCCGCCCTGCTCACGGGACGGGCATTCGTTTCGACCGCCGTGTCGGGCCCACCGATCCCCGGCGGCGGACCCCTCGTCGTCGAGTTCCCCGAGTCGGGCCGGATCGCTGCGACCGCCGGCTGCAACCGCTCGGTGGGCTCGGTCGATCTCGCCGACGGCGTGCTGCGCGCCGACCGGCTCGCCAGCACTCTCATGTCGTGCCCGCCGCCGCTCGACGGCGCCGACACCTGGCTGTCCGATCTGTTCGCCGCGCAGCCGCGCTGGCACCTCGACGGCGACATGCTGACCCTCGACGGCGGCGACGTGTCCGTGTCCCTGCTCGACCGCACGGTCGCCGACCCGGACCGTCCCGTCGTGGGCACGCAGTGGGTGCTCACCGAACTCGTCACGGCCGCCGCGGTGTCGACCTCCCGGGCCCTCGAGGAGGCCGCGCCCACGCTGACCGTCGCCGACGACGGCACGGTCTCGGGCAGCACCGGCTGCAACCGGTTCACCGGCCACGTCACCGTCGGAGACACCTTGACGTTCGGGCCGCTGGCGACCACCCGCGCCGCGTGCCCCGACCCGGAGCTCGCGCGCATCGAGTCGACCGTCCTCGCCGTGCTGTCGGGCGAGGTGCGCTACGCGGTCGACGGCGCGCGGATGCGACTGACCGGCGCGGACGGCGTCACCGGTCTCGGGTACACCGCCCGCTGACGAGCCGGCTCAGTACTGCTCCACCAGCCACTGGGCGAGTTCGCGGGCGCTGGCGTCGACCCTGGCCGGCCAGTCCAGCGCGGTCTCGTCCGCGTGGTCGCTGACGTGCTTGACCAGCCGGCACGGCGCGCCCATGCGGGCCGCGGCGAAGGCGATCGCGAAACCCTCCATGTCGACGAGGTCGGCGCGGGCGGCGAGCGCATCCCGCACCTGCGCGTCCGAGACGAAGGAATCGCCCGTGGCGAGCACCGTCCCGTCCCCGCCCTCGAGTTCGACCACGTCCTCGACCGGATAGCCGAGGCTGCGCAGCACCTCGCTGCTGATGTCGTGGTTGATCACCGCCGACGGCAGGTAGAGCCCGCCGTGCTGCATGTGCAGCGCCCCGGCGGTCCCGAGGTTGACCACCGTGGGCGGCGTCCCGAGCCGGTGCCGCGCCAGCGCCTCGGTCACCGCGACGGCGGCGTGCACCTTGCCGATGCCGGTGATCACCGTCTCGTAGCGCGCCGGGACGTGCGCCGCCTCGGACCTCGTGGCGGCGACGACGAGAATCTCGGTCAACTCTGCTCTCCCAGCGCGAGGGTCGCGAGCGCTGCCCGGTGCAGCGCCCGCCCGTACCCTGCACCGTAGCCCGCCGCGTGCACCGCCAGCGGATGCAGCTGATGCATCGGCACGCGCTCGCGCCACCCCTCCCGCAGCGGGCACGTGGCGTCGTAGGCCGCGACGATCTCGTCGAGGTGGGGACAGCCGAACAACTCCAGCATCGCCAGATCCGTCTCCCGGTGACCGCCGTGCGCCGCCGGGTCGATCAGCACCACACCCGCGGCGGTCCACAGCACATTGCCGTTCCACAGGTCACCGGGCGGGCGACTCGTCGTCGTCGAACTCGCCGGCGGCGACGCGCGCGCAGGCCTTCTCGATGTCCGGCAGCTGCGTCGCGGTGACGCTGCCCGCGTCGACCGCGATCCGCAGGAACGGCTCGACCCGTTCCGTCACGTAGAACTCGCCCCAGCTCGCGTGGACGGTGCTGCTCATCGGGCGCTTGCCGATGAACAGCTGGCCGTCGAATCCGTCCGGCGGACAACCGAATCCGCGGGCGCCCGCAGCGTGCATGCGGGCGAGGCGCGCACCGAACCCCCGAGCCGCCGCCGCGCTGGGGGCCACCTCGGTCAACCGCTCGAGATCGATGTGGTCCGCCCCGACCTCGCGGACGGCGACGACGGACATGCCCGCGGCCGCGAGCCAGGCCAGGCCTGCGGCCTCGGCGCGGAAGAAGTCGGGGTGGGCCCCGGCCCGGTGCTTGCGGAAGAGGTCGCTGCTCATCGTCACGAGTGTGCCCGCCGCGTACCGGACATGTCACCCGAGCACACCGCCGGACGTCCCGCTAGGGTTCGAACGATGACGAACCTTCGCGCGCAGATCATCGAGGAACTCGGCGTCCGGCCGACGATCGACCCCCAGGCGGAGATCCGGTCCCGCGTGCAGTTCCTGAAGGACTACGTCGTGTCGAGTTCCACCAAGGGATTCGTTCTCGGCATCAGCGGCGGCCAGGACAGCACGCTCGCCGGCCGTCTCGCCCAGCTCGCCGCGGAGGAACTGCGCGCGGAGGGACACGAGGCCGAGTTCGTCGCCGTACGACTGCCCTACGGCGAACAGGCCGACGAGCACGACGCGCAGGTCGCCATGGAGTTCATCGGCCCCGACCGCTCGTTGCGGATCAACGTCAAGCCCGGTGCCGACGCCTCCGCCGCCGAGGCCGGGCAGGCCATGCACGAGATCTACGGCAACGGATCGCAGCTCAGCGACTTCGTGCGGGGCAACATCAAGGCCCGTGAGCGGATGATCCTGCAGTACGCCATCGCCGGTCAGCTCGGGCTTCTGGTCGTCGGGACCGACCATGCCGCCGAGGCGGTGACCGGGTTCTTCACCAAGCACGGCGACGGCGGCGTGGACCTGACCCCGCTCAGCGGCCTGACGAAACGGCAGGGTGCGGCGCTGCTCCGCGAACTCGGGGCTCCCGACAGCACGTGGCAGAAGGTCCCGACCGCGGATCTCGAGGAGGATCGGCCGGCCCTTCCGGACGAGGTGGCCCTGGGCATGACCTACGCGGAGATCGACGACTACCTCGAGGGCAAGGACGTCACCCCGGCGCTCGCCGAGAAGCTCGAACGGACGTACCTGAACACCCGCCACAAGCGGACCGTGCCGGTGTCGCCGCTCGACACCTGGTGGCGCTGACGGGGAGCCGGCACCGGGCGGGGCCGGTCCCGTCAGCCGCCGGCGAACGGGGGCAGCACGTCGACCGCCGGGCCGGCGGCGCGTCCGAGGTCACGAGTGAGTTCGGAGTCGACCAGGAACGCCGCCACCGACAGCACGCGCGCCATCTCGGCGCCGTGCCGGTCGACCAGCGCCGCCTTCAGCGCCCCCAGATCCGCCGTCGGCGGCAACGCCACCGTCTCCTTCTCCACCCCGGCCGCATCCGCCGCCGCGGCGAAATACCGCACCTCGATACCCGTCGTGTCAGCCACCGATTGCTCCCATACTGCGCTGCGGCGGCGTGAAGTCCGCCGCGTCGATGCCGTGCCCGGCCCACTTGTTCCACATCGCGCCGCGCCACAACGCGGCGAGTTCGTCGTCGCTCGCCCCGCCCCGCAGTGCCGCCCGCAGGTCCGTCTCCCGATCGCTGAACAGGCACGAGCGCACGGTGCCTTCCGAGGTCAGGCGGGTGCGGTCGCAGTCGGAGCAGAACGACCGGGTCACCGACGCGATGATGCCCACGGTCGCCGGACCACCGTCGACGGCCCACCGCTCGGCCGGCGCGGACGGATCCTCCCGCCCCACCTCGGTGAGGGCGAAGCGGGCGGAGAGCAGGTCGAGCAGCC
This sequence comes from Rhodococcus indonesiensis, assembly GCF_047782815.1. Classification (NCBI taxonomy): domain Bacteria; kingdom Bacillati; phylum Actinomycetota; class Actinomycetes; order Mycobacteriales; family Nocardiaceae; genus Rhodococcus; species Rhodococcus indonesiensis. The sequence goes on from NZ_CP180630.1 coordinate 3,428,515, forward strand.
GCTGTGCGGGGACCATGTTCGCCCGGGCCCACTCGTGGTCGGCATCGAGCGGCATCTGCTCGATGAACCGCAACTGCACGCCCTCGTCCAGGCACCACGCCAGCAGGTCCGCAGCTCCGTCCAGGGTCTGCGGCATCAGCACGGCATTGACCTTCACCGGCGCGAATCCCGCCGCCTTGGCGGCACGGATCCCGTCCAGCACCGAATCGAGCCGGTCGCGCCGGGTCAGCTGGGCGAACCGCGCGCGGTCGACCGAATCCAGCGAGATGTTGACCCGCGTCAGACCTGCCCGCGCCAGCGCATCGGCCCGGTGGGCGAGACCGACAGCATTGGTGGTCACCGCCAGCGGCACCCCGGGCACGACGCGGGCACAACCGGCGACGATCTGCTCGAGGTCCCGCCGCATGAGCGGTTCGCCGCCGGTGAAGCGGACCTCCCGGATTCCGAGGTGGTGCACGCCCACGGCCACGAGGCGGACGATCTCCTCGGCGCTGAGCAGCCGCTCACGCGGGATCGCCGGCAGGCCCTCCTCCGGCATGCAGTACGTGCATCGCAGCGAGCACTTCTCGGTGATCGACACCCGCAGGTCGCGGGCGACACGCCCGAAGCGGTCGAGCAGCACAGGGGTGTCCGGCCGGTCGGAGACGTCCTCGGCCGCGGCGGGGCGCACCACCGGGATCCCCACGTGCACCGCCGTCATCGGGCCTCCCTCCTCATGACCCTCAGTATGCCGTTACGGGCCCCCTCGCGCGGCGGGAGCGAAATCCACGACTCGACGAGGGCGCACGGCGCCGCGTCCGGTGTGCCTAGGATTGACGCATGGCGGGCGGCAGGCGGTCGGTGGAGGAGCATGCGCGACACGTGGCGACGTTGCTCTCCCCGTTGCTGATCCGCGGGGCCGAATCGGTCCCGCTCCTCGATGCGCTCGGGCGGGTACTGGCCGAGGACCTCGTCGCCCCGATCGACCTTCCCACCTTCCGGAACTCGCAGATGGACGGGTACGCGGTCGACACGGCGTCGGTCACTACCACACCGGTGACCCTTCCTGTTCGTGCCGTCCTCGCGGCCGGTGACGGCGAGACGGCGCACGTGCCGGGAACTGCAACCAAGATCATGACCGGGGCGCCGCTGCCCGTCGGCGCCGATGCCGTCGTCCCGGTCGAGGACACCGTGACCGACGACGGGGGCCACGTCACCGTGTGCACGGCGCCCGCCCCGGGCGCGTTCGTGCGCGAACGCGGCAGCGACATCGGTCGCGGCCGTCCCCTGCTGCCGGCGGGGACCGTCGTCGCCGCCCGGCACGTCGCGGCCCTCGCCGCGGTCGGTCTCACCCACGTGCCCGTCCGCACCCGACCGCGCGTGGCGGTGATCTCGACCGGCAGCGAACTGGTGCCCGGTGGCAGCGTTCTCACGACGGGCAGGATCCACGACTCGAACGGGCCGGCTCTGGCCGCCAGCGCGGCCGCCAACGGCGCACTGGTGGTCTCGGTGGATCGCAGTGGCGACGACGCGGAGGTGTTCGCCGCGAAACTCGCGCACGCGACCTCCGTGGCCGAAGTGGTGTTCACCTCGGGCGGAGTGTCGAAAGGCGACTTCGAAGTCGTCAAGGACGTGCTCGGCCCGCGCGGTGCCGAGTTCGTGTCCGTGGCGATGCAACCCGGTGGACCGCAGGGCACGGCGCGGGTGGATGCGGTACCGGTGCTCACCTTTCCCGGTAATCCGGTCAGCGCGCTGGTCTCGTTCGAGGTGTTCGCCAGGCCGGTGCTGCGGTCCGCCGCGGGCCTGCCCGCGATCGATCCCGAGAAGCGCTCTCTGGCAACAAGTCTCGTCTCCGTTCCCGGCAAGCGTCAGTTCCTGCGCGGACGGCGCGACGGCGACGCCGTGGTGGCGATCCCCGGCGCCGGGTCCCACCTGATCGCCGCGATGGCCACCGCGGATGTCCTGCTCGACATCCCCGCCGACACCACGGGTCTCGAACCCGGAGAACTCGTAAGGGTGCTGCCGCTATGACCGAACCGCACGACGTCCCCACGCCCGACAGCGGCGTTCTGAGCCACCTCGACGACAGTGGCCGCGCCCGGATGGTCGACGTGTCCGGCAAGTCCGACACCGCCCGCGTCGCGGTCGCCGCCGGCGAACTCGTCACCACCGCGGAGGTGGTGTCGCTGGTGCGGGCCGACGACATGCCCAAGGCGGACGTGCTCGCCACCGCGCGAATCGCCGGGATAGCCGCGGCCAAGCGCACATGGGAGCTGATTCCGCTGTGCCACCAGCTGGCATTGTCCTCGGTGCAGGTCACCTTCGGGTTCACCGACACCGCGATCACGATCGAGGCCACGGCAAAGACGAAGGGCCCCACGGGCGTCGAGATGGAAGCCCTCACCGCCGTCGCGGTGGCCGGGCTGACGCTGCACGACATGGTCAAGGCCGTCGACCCCGCCGCGGTCCTGAACGGGGTGCGGCTGCTCTCGAAGGCCGGCGGCAAACGCGGGCACTGGCAGCGCCGTGAGGAGGAGGCCGCCCCTGCCGAAGAGGCCGTGACCGTCGCGCCGGAGGACGACGATTTCGTCGAACAGACGGGTGCGCCGGCGACGGTCCTCGTCGCCTCCACGGGTGTGGCCGCCGGTACGCGGGAGGACAGGACGGGCCCGCTGATCGCGGAGTTTCTCGAGACGCGCGGCTTCACGGTGCGGGGTCCGCTGGTGTACGCCGACGCGGACATCGCGTGGGGACTCGAGGACGCGCTCGCCGGCGATCCCGCCCTCGTGATCTCCACCGGCGGGACCGGCGCTTCCCCGACGGATGCGACGCCGGAAGCGACGCTGGCACTGCTGGACCGCGAGCTGCCGGGCGTCGCGGAGGCGATCCGTCTGCGTGGCCTGCAGGTCACCCCGCACGCGTCGCTGTCGCGCGGTGTGGCCGGACTCGTCGGCCGCACGGTGGTGGTCAATCTGCCCGGCTCACCGAGGGGCGTGAAGGACGGGCTGGCGGTGCTCGAGCCGATTCTCGGCCACCTGCTGGCTCAGGTCGCCGGAGGAGGAGCGCATGAGTGAACTGCTGGCGCGGATCTCGAGCGAACCGCTCGATCCGGGAACCGTGGACGCCGCCGTGGCCGGCCCCGAGCACGGCGCGGTCGTGCTCTTCAGCGGCGTCGTGCGCAACCACGACGGGGGGCGCTCGGTCAGTGCGCTGGAGTACCAGGCCCATCCGGAGGCGGAGCACTTCCTGCGCCGCTGCTGCGAACAGCTGGCGGCCGATTCGGGGCTGCCGGTCGCCGCGGTGCACAGAGTGGGCGATCTCACCGTCGGCGATCTCGCGCTGGTGGCCGCAGTGGCGGCACCCCACCGGGTCGAGGCCTTCGCCGTGTGCGCTGAACTGGTCGAACGCATCAAACGCGAGGTTCCCATCTGGAAGCGGCAGCGTTTCGACGACGGCCTGTCCGAGTGGGTCGGCCTCGACGCGTGCGCCGACGAGCATCCCGGCGTGGGGTAGGCTGCGGTAGTTCGGGCATCACGACGATGCCCACCGTCGTGGGATACCGGCGGGCCGGGATCGTGCCCGGCTCCGCATGCAACACCGGCATCGGCTTTCCTTGCGGCGATCCACTGCGCCCTCCGAGAGCGTCTCGGAGTGCGTGCACGCTGCATCGAAAGGCAGTTCTGTACCCATGACCGTTTCCTTCTCCGACCTCGGCGTCCCCCGGACCCTGGTGGCCTCCCTGAACGACAGCGGCATCACCAGCCCGTTCCCGATCCAGGTCGACACGCTGCCCGACACGCTGGCCGGCCGTGACGTGCTCGGCCGAGGCCGCACGGGCAGCGGCAAGACGCTGGCGTTCTCCATTCCGCTCACCGCGCGCCTGGCCGGCGGCGCCACCCGCGCGGCGGGCCGCCCGCGTGGACTGGTGCTGGCCCCCACCCGCGAGCTGGCAACGCAGATCGCCGCGGTCGTCGAGCCTCTCGCACGGGTGGCCGGGCTGCGGGTGACCACCATCTTCGGCGGAGTCTCGCAGAACCGTCAGGTCGACGCGCTGCGCCGCGGCGTGGACATCGTGATCGCCTGCCCGGGCCGGCTCGAGGACCTGATGCGGCAGAAGTTCGTCACCCTCGACGCGGTGGAGATCACCGTGCTCGACGAGGCGGACCACATGGCCGACCTCGGCTTCCTTCCCGGCGTGACGCGGATCATGAACGCGACACCGAAGGACGGTCAGCGCCTGCTGTTCTCGGCCACGCTCGACAACGGGGTCGACAAGCTCGTCAAGCGGTTCCTGCGCGACGAGGTGCTGCACTCGGTCGACGAGGCGCACTCCCCGGTCGCAGCGATGACGCACCACGTGTTCGACGTCGACAACGCCGACACGAAGAAGGACCTCGTGCGGACCCTGGCTTCCGGCACGGGCCGTCGAATCCTGTTCATGCGCACCAAGCATCAGGCGCGCAAGCTCGCCCGTCAGCTCACCGAGTCCGGCATTCCCGCCGTCGATCTGCACGGCAACCTGTCGCAGAACGCGCGCGACCGCAACCTCGCGGCGTTCTCCTCCGGGGAGGCGCGAGTGCTCGTGGCCACCGACGTGGCGGCCCGCGGCGTCCATGTCGACGACGTGGAACTGGTGGTGCACGTGGACCCGCCGGCCGAACACAAGGCGTACCTGCACCGTTCGGGCCGCACGGCCCGCGCCGGAAGCACCGGCGACGTCGTGACCGTGGTCCTGCCGGAACAGCGCAAGGATCTCGCCGTCATCATGCGCAAGGCTGCGATCAAGGTCACCCCGGTGCGGGTGACGGCGAAGTCGGAGCACGTGCTGGATCTGGTCGGCGAGATCGCCCCGCACGTGGCGCCGTCCGCCAAGCAGGCCGCGCCGGCCCCCTCGGGCGGTGGATCGCGACGGCCAGCCCGACGCGGCGGCAGCGGAGCGACCGCTCAGCGCGGCGCCCGGCAGCACGGCGGCGGTGCCGCCCGACAGCACGGCGGCGGTGCCGCCCGGGAGCAGGGCGGGTCGCGACGGGAACAGCCGGCCCGGCAAGAGCGCGCCGGTCAGGCCGGCCGCCGTCGTCGCCCGAACCGCCCGTCGGCGACTGCCGCGCGGGGATAGACCGGCAGACAGGTTCCCGGACCCGCACTCAACGCGGCGTGAACCGGTGCACGGCCAGCATCGCGTCGGCCGGCACCGGTTCGGTGGGTACGCACGCGGCGAGCCGGGCGCGTACCGCATCGGGATCCAGATCGGCACCGATCACGACGAGCCGGGTGGTGGCAGGGGCGTCGCCCGTACGCCGCACGGGCTCGAAGCGGATGTGGTCGCCCACAGTGTGCAGCAGGTAGGTGCGTGTCCGACCTCCGGCGACGACGTGGACGTACCCCTTGATGCGGAACACCCCGGCCGGCTGGTCCTCGAGGAAGCCGACGAGGGCGCGAGGGTGCAACGGTACCGGCGAATCGAAGTCCACGGCGTCGTAGCCGTCGTGCAGATGCGTGTGCTCGCCGTCGTGTTCCTCGTACAGCAACTGGTCGAGGCTGAGCTGTTCGCCGGGTTGCGGCTCGGGACGTTCGGGAATGTCGAACAACAGCGCCGGATCGATGCGCCCGTGCACGGTGGACACGATCGCGGCGCGGTCGTTGAGGCGGCACAGCGTTTCCAGCAGTTCGTCGTGCACGTCGCCGTCGATGCGGTCGGTCTTGTTGAGCAGCACGAGATCTGCCAGCGCGACGTGCTGGTCGAGTTCGGGGTGCCGCTCACGAGTGCCGCCGAATTCGGCCCCGTCGACGACGAGGACCAGCCCGCCGTAACCCACGTACTCGTTGCCCGACCCCACGACGAGCCGGATCATGTTGCGCGGCTCGGCGAGTCCACTGGCCTCGACGACGATGACGTCGATGTCCGAGGCGCGGTGCGCGAGCCGGTCGAGCATCGCGTCCATGTCGGCGACGTCGACGGCGCAGCACAGACAGCCATTGCTCAACGAGACCATCGAGTCGACCTGCCCCGCGACCATCATCGAGTCGATGTTGACCGCGCCGAAGTCGTTGACGATCACTCCGATTCGTGCGCCACGGTTGTTCCGCAGCAGGTGGTTGAGCAGGGTCGTCTTCCCGGAGCCCAGAAAGCCTGCGACGATCACCACGGGGATCCGCTCGTTCGCCATGAAGCGAGCGTAGCGGTGCGTCCCGCCGCGCGGTCCGGCGACGGGACGCACCGCAGCCGGGTCAGCTGCCCCGGCGGATCCACTCCTCGAGGTGCGGGGACTCGGTGCCGATCGTGGTGCCGTCACCGTGACCGGTGTGCACCGTCGTCTCGGCGGGCAGGGCGAACAGCTTGTCGCGGATCGAGCCGATGATGGTCGGGAAGTCCGAGTACGAGCGCCCGGTCGCCCCCGGCCCGCCGGAGAACAGGGTGTCGCCGGTGAACAGCTCACCCGCCTCCGGCAGGTACAGGCACGTCGAGCCGGGCGAATGCCCGGGGGTGTGGATGGCCTGGATATCGGTGCCTGCCACCGTGATCCGGTCCCCGTCTTCGAGCGACCGGTGTGCCACACCGGGGTGGGTCATCTCCCAGAGCACGTCGTCGGCCGGGTTGAGCAAGATCGGCGCGTCGAGCTTCTCGGTCAGCTCGGGCGCGACGGTGACGTGATCGTTGTGCCCGTGCGTGCACACGATCGCCACCACCTTTCGCCCCGCGACGGCGTCGATGATCGGCTGCGCGGTGTGTGCAGCGTCGATCACGACCACCTCCTCGTCGTCGCCGACGAGCCAGATGTTGTTGTCGACCTCCCACTCGCCGCCGTCGAGGGCGAAGGTGCCGTGGGTGACCACCCGGTCGATACGCAGGCGGTGCCGACCCCCCGTCGCTTTGGTCACAGGACCACCACCGAGCGCAGCACCTCGCCGCGGTGCATGGTCTCGAACGCCTTCTCCACCTGGTCGAGGGCGATGCGTTCGGTCACGAACTTCTCGAGCGGCAGCCGGCCCTGCTGGTAGAGATCGACCAGCATCGGGAAGTCCCGCTCCGGCAGGCAGTCGCCGTACCAGGAGGACTTGAGCGATCCGCCGCGGGAGAAGAAGTCGATCAGCGGCATCTCGAGGGTCATGTCCGGGGTGGGCACGCCGACGAGCACCACGGTGCCGGCCAGATCACGGGCGTAGAAAGCCTGCTTCCACGTCTCCGGGCGGCCGACGGCGTCGATGACCACGTCGGCGCCGAAGCCGCCGGTCAGCTCCTGAATCGCCTCGACCGGGTCGGTCTCGGCGCCGTTGACGGTGTGGGTCGCGCCCAGGTCGGTGGCCCACTCGAGTTTCCTCGGGTCCCGGTCGACCGCGATGATCTTGTTGGCCCCGGCGAGGCGGGCACCCATGATCGCGGCATCGCCGACGCCTCCGCAGCCGATGACCGCCACCGAGTCTCCGCGGGTGACCCCGCCGGTGTTCACCGCGGCACCCAGTCCGGCCATCACTCCGCAGCCGAGCAGGCCGACGACGGCCGGGTCGGCGCTGGGATCGACCTTGGTGCACTGCCCGGCGTGCACGAGGGTCTTGTCGGCGAACGCGCCGATGCCCAGGGCCGGGGTCAGTTCGGTGCCGTCCTCGAGAGTCATCTTCTGCGTCGCGTTGTGGGTGTCGAAGCAGTACTGCGGGCGGCCGCGCTTGCAGGCGCGGCACTGCCCGCACACGGCCCGCCAGTTGAGGACGACGAAGTCGCCGACCGCGACCGAGTCGACGCCCTCGCCGACGGACTCGACGACCCCGGCCGCCTCGTGGCCGAGCAGGAACGGGAACTCGTCGTTGATGCCGCCCTCCCGGTAGTGCAGGTCGGTGTGGCACACCCCGCACGCGGCGATCGCGACGACGACCTCGCCCGGCCCCGGATCGGGGATGACGATCGGCACGACCTCGACGGGAGCGCCCTTCGCGCGGGCGACGACGCCCCGTACCTGCTGTGGCATGACTGCCTCCTTCTCCTCGGTGCTCACGCGACGTATCGCGGTATGCGCACACGCTATCGACGGCGGGACGACCCGGTACCTGATCGAAGGAGGGGCTTCACCTGACCGAAAGACCAGCCCGCACTTTCAACTCGAAAATGCATAAGTAGCGTTGATCGGGCACGGAAGTCGGGCTAAGCTGCGATATGACCGCCCTCACAGGGCGCAGCGTCCAGGCGAGGCGACCCCTCGCAGGCCCGAGGAGTGCAATGTCGATCGCCAACACGGTGACCCTCCCCCACCCCCGCAGCGAGAGCTGGGATTGGCAGCTGCACGCTGCGTGCCGCGGCCACGAGTCGTCGGCCTTCTTCCATCCCGACGGGGAACGTGGGCACGCGCGCGAGCTGCGCGAGTACCGCGCCAAGCTCGTCTGCGCCCGGTGCCCGGTTCTCGAGCGCTGCCGCACCCACGCCCTGGAGATCGGGGAACCGTACGGCGTCTGGGGTGGAATGTCGGAATCCGAGCGCCGCTCGCGCCGGGCCGCCGTGAACCGGTCCACCCGGTGGGGCATGCTGGGGCGCTGACGAGCGCCCCGGCGCCCGGCGTCGACCGACGGAGGCATATATGAACTCTCCCGCCCGTTCCGGCCCACCAATTCTCGTGATCATGGGTGTGTCCGGTTCCGGCAAGTCGACCGTCGCGGCACTCGTCGCCGACGCCCTGGGGTGGGACCTGCTCGAGGGCGACGACCTGCATCCGCGTTCCAATGTCGAGAAGATGGCCGCCGGCCGGCCACTCCGCGACGCCGACCGGGCACCGTGGCTCGCGTCGATCGGCGAATGGATCCGGGACCACACCGCGCGGGGCCGGCCTGGAGTGGTGACGTGCTCCGCACTGCGCCGCAGCTACCGCGACGACCTGGCCGGTGCGAACGTGGTCTTCGTGCAGTTGGCAGGCACGCGCGAACAGATCCGGGAACGACTGCGCACACGGCGCGACCACTACATGCCGGCCGACCTCCTGGACTCGCAGTTCGCCGCGTTCGAGCCGCTCGAACCCGACGAAGCGGCGATCGTCGTCGGCATCGGCGACGAGCCCGCCGCGATCGCCGCCGAGATCGTCGGGCGCGCAACCGAATGGATGCACGGGACGGACGTCAGCCCGCGGCCTTGATCCCCGCCTCCGCACCGAGCGCCGCCGCTTCTCCGCGGGTGCTCACGCCGAGCTTGCGGAGCACCGACGCCACGTGGAACTTGACCGTCGACTCGCTGACGCCGAGCCGCTCGGCGATCATCCGGTTCCGTCGGCCCGCGACGAGGTGCTCGAGCACCTCCACCTCCCGGGGCGCGAGCACCGCCAGCGCCTCGAGTGCGGAGCTACCGGCCACCGGTGCGGGCATGTCGAGCGGTAGCCGCGCCGCGACACGGCACCCCCACCCCGGCGTGGACTCGGCCTCCACGGTGCCGCCGAGGGTCTCGGCCCGGTCCCGCAACTGCCGCGCGAGGTCGGCCGCGTCGGCCTCGCCGTCCCCGTCGTCCCGGATGTCGATCAGCAGGTCGCCGCCGTGACAGTTCCAGGCCACCCGGATGCGGCCGAGATCCGCCTGCGCGGACATCGCAAGCACCGCGCCGCGAGCGAGAGCCCGCGCCGCGTGCGCGACCTCTCCGGGCAGCGCCCGCCCGTCCACGGGCGGGGCGACCATCTCGAGGACCACCTCGCGATGCCGGAGCAGACCACGCAACTCCCCGTGCAGCCGGGCGAAGGCCGTGGTCACTGCTTCCTCGGCGAGCTCACGGTGACGGTCGACGGCCGAGCGGAGCCCGATGAGGGCATTGGTGGCGGTCTCCCGCGCGGTGACGCGTGCCCGGGTGTCGTCGAGATCCCTCGACCGCAGCGTCGCGAGGATCGACTCGAGTGTCATCGCATGAGCCTCGGTGAGCTCGGCAACGGTCCGTGCGCGTTCGGACGAGGCGGCACGCGATTCGGCGAGATACGCCGGGCTGGCGTTGCGGACCTGGAGCTGGATGCCGGTGGCCACGACGGCGAACAGGGCCCGGACCAGCTCGAGCGGAATCGAGGCGGTGCGGGCACTGTCCGGGACAAGCACGAGCAGCGTATCGGTCGCATCGAGGATCACCCACACGTCGCGGTCCCGGCCGGCGATCCGGGCCGGGCCGCGACGGATCTGCCCGGTCGCGAGCTCGCTCCGGATGCGGTCGAGTTCGGCGATGGTCACCCGGTCGACGACTCCGGGGTCGCCGGCCACCTTGCGCGGCCGGCCGGTGCATTCCCGCGTGAAGATCACCAGGGCGGTGTGCGGGACCAGGTCGGTGAGCAGCGCCGAGAAGCGCTGGCCGATCTCGGTCAGCGGCCCGACCAGCACGTCCCGCAGGTGGGTGATCATCGTGTCGGGGGTCGGGATCGTGGTGCTCACTCCGGCCACGATAGCGCGGGCGCTCCGAGAACCGGCTCCCCCGCTCGGCGGGAGGTCACCCGGATACGCGCGTCGGCGAACCGGGTGCATGCCCCGCTGCGGCGCTGCTGCTCACCGCGCCGGATCGAGGCGGCCGGGATCCGATGCCGCAACCGGACAATGCGCTCGAGAGCTGGACTAGCATTCCGCTCAGAGTCGTACCGGCCCGGCCGGAGCAGTTCCCGAGGAAGTGGTGAGCACCGTGACCCCTACCGGCACCGCCCGCCCGGCCACCGGTTCCGTCACGGTACGCGCGCTCACCCTCCTCGAGGCGTTCACCCGTGCGCAGCCCAGCCTGACCCTGAGCGAGATCTCCCGGCGCACGGGTCTGCCGCTCACCACAGTGCACCGGCTGGCCGGGGACCTCACGGAATGGGGCGCGCTGGAGCGCGACTCGTCCGGCCGCTTCAGCGTCGGGCTCCGGCTGTGGCAGGTCGCGGCCCTCGCACCCCGGGGTGCGCTGCTGCGCGAGCTGGCACTGCCGGTGATGGAAGACCTGTCGCAGATCACCCAGGAGAACGTGCAGCTCGGCGTGCGCGAGGGCACCGAGGTGGTGTTCGTCGAACGGCTGGGCGGTCAGCGAGCGGTCAAGACCCTCACCCGCGTCGGCAGTCCCTTTCCCATCCACGCGTCCGGCCTGGGACTCGTGCTGCTCGCGTTCGCGCCGCGCGCCGTTCAGGAGGAGGTGCTGGCACGGCCACTGGAACGGTTCACCGAACGCACCCTCACCTCACCGGACGAGCTGCGCCGGGTTCTGGCCGAGGTGCGCCGCTCCGAGATCGCGGTGAGCGACCGCCAGGTGACGATGGAGGCAGTCTCGGTGGCCGCACCGATCTTCGAGCGGCCCGGAATCGCCGTCGCGGCACTGTCGATCGTCGCCGCCGCCGACACCGCGCAGGTCACCGCGTTGTCCCAGCTTGTCCGCGCCGCGGCGCGTGCGATCGGCCGCTCCCTGCGACCCGGCGGATTGACGAGTAGCGATGGCTGAACCCGCCCGCACCGTGCCGCGGTTGCTGTTCGACCGGATCGCCCGCACGCCCCACGCGGAGGCGTTCCGGCATCCCGCGGGTGGCGACTGGTCGAGCGTGTCGTGGACCGAGGTGGGCAGCCGGGTCACTGCGCTGGCCGCCGGGTTGATCGGCCGGGGCATCGCCCCGGGCACGCACGTCGCCGTCTGCGCCGCCACCAGCTACGAGTGGATCCTCGCCGACCTGGCGATCGTGTGTGCGGGAGCGGTCACCGTGCCGATCTACCCCGCGACCCCGCCGGCGGACGTGGCGGCGCTGCTGCGGCACTCGGGCAGCGTGCTGACGTTCACGGACCGGCCGCTGCCCGCCACGCCGGTGCTGTACCTGAATCGGCTCGGCGAACTCGAGGACGAGGGCCGGCGCCTCCTGGCTGCCGACTCCGGAGCGGTGGCGGCCCGCATCGCGGGCGTGACGCCCGACCACCTGGCCACCCTGATCTACACCTCCAGTTCCGACGGCACCGCCAAGGGTGCATGCCTGTCACACGCTGCCGTCGCCTACGAAGCCCGGGCCATGGCCCACCTGGGGATGCTCACGCCCTCGGACCGGCAACTGCTCTGGCTGCCGCTCTCCCACGTCTTCGGGCGCGCGTTGCTGTTCGTGGGCGTGCATCTGGGGGTGCCGACGTTCGTCGACGGCCGTGCCGACCGGGTCGTGCAGCACCTCGTCGAGGTCAGGCCGACCTTCCTCGGATCCGTTCCGCATGTACTGGGCAAGATCCGCGACGGCGTCGAGTCCGGCGCCGCGGATCTGGGTCGACTGCGGTTCGTACTGTCCGGGTCGGCCCGGCTCGCCCGCCCATTGGCCGAGTGGTTCGAAGGGGCCGGTGTGCCGGCCCTCGAGGGCTACGGCATCACCGAGACGGCGGGGCCGTCCTGCGTCAACCGCCCGGACAGCCGGCGTCTCGGCTCCGTGGGCCGGCCCCTGCCCGGCACGCAGGTGCGTATCGCCCCCGACGGAGAACTGCTCGTGCGCAGCCCCGCGGTGATGGCCGGGTACCACGACGATCTCGAACGCACCGCGGCCGCCGTCGACCGCAACGGCTGGTTCCATACCGGCGATCGCGGCGCCGTCGACGACGACGGATTCGTCACACTGCGGGGCCGCAAGAAAGAGGTGTTCAAGACCTCGACCGGCAAGTACGTCGCGCCGGCTGCCCTCGCACGCCGGTTCCGGGCACTGCTCCCCGACGCGGACCTGGTCGTGGCAGGTGAACTCCGGCCCTACTGCGTAGGACTGATCGTCCCCCAGTCGGACCGGCCGATCCCACCGGCGGAGGCCGCGGCAGCCGTCGACCGGCTCAACGCGGATCTCGGCCGCTGGGAACGGATTCGCCGGTTCATCGTGCTGCCCACACCGCTGCCATCGACGGACGTCGACGCGCACGGGCACCCGCTGCCGGAGCGGGTGCTCGCGCGCTGCGCCGACGTCGTGCAGCGTCTGTACGAGGATTGATCAGGGACGGTAGCCCGGCTCGGTGCTTCCGGCACCCCAGGTGCGATCGGCATCCCAGGTGGACACTGCCCAGATCACCACCACGTCGATCGCGATGATCGCGAGCGACCAGCCCGGGTAGTACGGCAACCACAGGAAGTTCACGATGATCGACAGCGCCGCGATGACGATCGCGGCGACGCGCGCCCACGTCGCGCCCGTGACGAGCGCGAGACCGATCACGGCCACCAGGATGCCCAGGATCAGATGCACCCAGCCCCATGCCGTGACGTCCCAGGAGAACGTGTACTCCTGTCCCACGACGATGATGTCGTCCTTGGCGATCGCGGCGATGCCCTGCAGGAACTGCAGAACACCGACCGTGGCGAGCAGGATGCCGGCCGCGATCGACGTGCCGGCGGCGAAGCCCTGCTTCAGGCCGGAGCCGGTCGCCGGCCCCGAGCCGTGGCGGACAGCGGCGGTGGGACCGCCACCCTCGTGGGCACCACCGGCATGGCGTGCGGACGCACCCGCTGCCGCGGTGGAACCCGAACCGGCAGCCGCACCTGAACCAGCAGTGGCACCTGAACCAGCAGTGGCACCTGAACCAGCAGTGGCACCTGAACCGGCAGTGGCACCCGCACCGGGCGCGGCACCGGCAGAAGAACCCGGGGTAATGTTCGAACCTTCGGACACGACAGCTCACCTCTCCCGTTTTCGAAGCGATCCATCACAGTGTGCGCCGCTACGAGAGAGCATGAAGCAGGTTCCGAGGGGAAAATGTCGGCATTGCCCGGGATACCGGCCCGATCGCAGAATGATCAGGGCGTCCCGGAGAGAGTGGAGCTAAGGGGACTCGAACCCCTGACCCCCACACTGCCAGTGTGGTGCGCTACCAGCTGCGCCATAGCCCCTGAACAAAACCGCACCACCCGAGGTGGGCCTCTCACGACAAGAGGCGAGAGCATTCACTCTCGCCTCGTGTCGTGATGGTGGAGCTAAGGGGACTCGAACCCCTGACCCCCACACTGCCAGTGTGGTGCGCTACCAGCTGCGCCATAGCCCCGTACCTTCACCTGGGATCAACTCCCCGGTGCGAAGAGAAAATTACACCATCGCCGTCGACGACAACAAATCGCCTGGTCAGTGCGGACCGAGGAGGCGACCGGCGAGGCGACGGTGGTCGGTCGTCCGACCACCGTCGCCGCCGCCTCAGCCGAGCTCGGCCACCCAGTTGTCGTTACCGAGGGCGTCGATCACCGTTCCGTCGTGCACCACCGCGGGGGTGCCGGACGCGCCCGTCGCCGCGAGCGCCTGCCGCCCCGCCTCCGCGTCGGCGGCCGCCTGCTCGACACGTGCACCGTCGGCGATGCACTGCGCCGCGTCGTCGGACGCCCCGGCGTCCCGCGCCATCTGTGCCAGCTCGGCATTGGTGAGGTCGCTCTCGCCCCGCTCGGCGGGCTGGTTCTCCGGCGAGAGCAGCGCCGCATGGAACGCGGAGAACGCCGTCGCGTCCCCGCTCTGCGCAACGCACTGACCGGCCGCGACCGCGCGGGTCGAGTAGTCGCCGCTCGCGGAGAGCTGATCGAGGAACGCGAGCATGTGGTACCGCACAGCGAGGTCGCCGGCGTCGATCGCCTGCGCCAGTTCCTGACCGTGCTTGTGCTCGAGCTCGGCGCAGTACGGGCACAGCGGGTCTTCGAACAGGTCGATCGTGGTCGCGGCGTCGGGGAGACCGAGGAGGACGACCCCGTCGTCCTGCAGCTCCACCTGCACCGCGGCGTTCTGCACCGCCCCGTAGCCCTCGTTGCGCGCCTTACTTCGGTTCGCCTGCCACAGCACGCCCCCGATGACCAGCACCGCGATCACCACGACCGCGATCCCGCCGAGGATGAAGGTGGATTTGCTCGACGTCGGCTCCGGCGTGTACTTGACCGGTTTGACCTTCTTGGCGCTCACGAAATCTGCCCTTCGCTGTCCGGGAATCGATGCGGGATCACTCTGCCATCGCGGGCTGAGTGCGTGCTGAGAGCCTCGCCCGGGAGCCGGGACCGAGCGCGAGCGGACTGCGGGGGAACACCGTCAGCCAGGCGGCCAGGGCGAGGAAGCCGAGGTCTCGTGCGATTTCTCCGGCGTAGTCCCAGCCGTCCACGTCGGCGGCCCCACCGCCCCCGAAGCACCCGCAGTCGATCGACAGCCCGCGCGCCCATACCGACGCGATCACGACGATCAACGTCAGCAGCGCGGCCGCACCCACGACTGCTGCCGCGCGCACCGCGAGCCCGATCAGCAGCAGCAGACCGAGCACGAGCTCGAAGATCGGCAGCCCGGCCGCGACGGGCCGCACGAGGACCTCGGGCAGCAACTGGTACGCGCGGACGGCCACAACGGTCTGAGAGGGATCGACGAACTTGATCCAGCCGGAGATCAGCCACACGGCGGCGAGACCGAGCCGGGCGATCAGGCTGAGCAGGGGAATCCACACCTCATCGACAGTACCGAGGTCGGCGCTCAGCGCTCCGTGGCTTCGGTCACCGCGGGTTCCCGGACAGGCCGCGGCGCCAGCGCCCAGGGCACGGCCACCAGCAGCATGACGGCACCGGTCACGGCGAACGCGGCCCCGTACGACAGTTGCTGCGCCAGGACTCCGGCAGCGACCGGTCCGATCACCGCGCCCACGTCGGCGGTCATCTGGAAAGTCGCCAGCACCGGGCCGCCGCGCGCCTTGCTGCCGACCACGTCGGCGACGGACGCCTGCTGGGCCGGGTTCATCAGGCCCGACCCGACGCCGGCCAGCAACGAGGTCGCGAAGAACAGCGCGAGGTTCGTGGTCAGGCCCATCGCGATGGTGCTGGTCCCGCACACCACGAGCCCCAGCAGGACGAACGGGCGGCGGCCGAACCGGTCGGACAACCGCCCGGAGACCATCAGGACCAGGGCGTTGCCCACGGCGAACACCGTCAGCGCCACTCCGGCCAGGCCGGCGTCGCGTCCGAGCACCTCCACCACGAACAGCGGCACCATTGCCACCCGCACGCCGAAGACGACCCAGCCGTTGGCGAAGTTCGATCCGAGCGCGGCCCGGTACACCGGCGACCGCAGAGCCTCCCGCAACCGCATCGCCGGCATGCTGCCGCCCGAGTCCGGTGCGGCGAGTGCGGAGTGCCGCAGGCTCACGAACACGACGGCCGCGGCGACGAGGAGGGCCACCGCGTAGATCAGGAACGGTGCCCGCAACCCCAGACCTACCAGGGCGCCACCGACGAGCGGGCCGCCGATGTTGCCGAGCAGGAAGCTCGTCGCGTAGAGCCCCGACACCCGGCCCCGCGCGTTCGGCGGGGAGATGCGGATCAGCAATCCGAGCGCCGAGACGGTGAACATGGTGGAGCCGATCCCGCCGAGCGCCCGGAACAGCAGCAGCTGCCAGTAGTCCGTCGCGAAGGCGCAGGCGCCGGTCGACAGCGCCACGATGAGCACACCGGCGGTGTACACCGGCCGCTCTCCCAGCCGCTGCACGAGATTCCCGCTGGCGGGGGCGAACAACAGCCGCATGGCCGCGAACGCGGAGATCACGACGGATGCCGCGGTGACCCCCACCCCGAAACTGCGTGCGAACTGCGGCAGTGCGGGCGCGACGAGACCGAAGCCGAGGGCGATGACGAAGGCCGCGCTGACCAGGACCCAGATCTCCCGCGGCAAGGCGGCGTCGCGTGTTCGCATGATGGGCCCGATGTTAGCGACGCGCACGATCGGTCCGGCAGGCGCGTCCCGCCGGTGCGGACTCAGCCGAGAACGTGGGACACCAGGTCGCGCGCCGCGTCCTGGACCTGCGCGAGATGGTCTGGACCGAGGAACGATTCGGCGTAGATCTTGTACACGTCCTCGGTGCCTGACGGCCGGGCCGCGAACCACGCGTTCTCCGTGGTGACCTTCAGTCCGCCGATCGAGGCGCCGTTGCCCGGCGCGGCGGTGAGGGTCGCGGTGATGGGCTCGCCGGCCAGTTCGGTGGCGTCGACCTGTTCGGGTGCGAGCTTCGCCAGCACGGCCTTCTGCTCACGCGTGGCGGGCGCGTCGACCCGGGCGTACGACGGGTCGCCGTAGCGTTCGGCGAGTTCGGCGTAGCGCCGGGAGGGGGTCGTGCCGGTCACGGCAGTGATCTCGGACGCGAGCAGGGCCAGCAGGATGCCGTCCTTGTCGGTCGTCCACACGGAGCCGTCGCGCCGCAGGAACGATGCGCCGGCGCTCTCCTCCCCGCCGAATCCGAGGGTGCCGTCGAGTAGACCGGGAACGAACCACTTGAAGCCCACCGGAACTTCGAGCAGGCCCCGGCCCAGGCCCGCGGCCACCCGGTCGATCATCGACGAGCTCACGAGGGTCTTGCCGACCTTCGCCTCGGCGGACCATCCGGACCTGTGCCGGTACAGGTAGTCGATGGCGACGGCGAGGTAGTGGTTCGGGTTCATCAGCCCCCCGTCGGGGGTGACGATGCCGTGCCGGTCGGCGTCGGCGTCGTTGCCGGTGGCCAGGTCGTAGCGGTCGCGGGTGCCGATCAGCGACGCCATCGCGTTGGGCGACGAGCAGTCCATCCGGATCTTGCCGTCGGTGTCGAGGGTCATGAACCGCCACGTGGCGTCGACGAGCGGATTGACGACGGTCAGGTCGAGCCGGTGCCGCTCGGCGATCTCGCCCCAGTAGTCGACGCTCGCGCCGCCGAGGGGATCGGCACCGATGCGCAACCCCGCCTCGCGGACGGCGTCGAGGTCCAGGACGTTCGGCAGGTCGTCGATGTAGGCGGCGAGGAAGTCGTGCCGGCCGGCGTCGGCGAGCGCCCGGACGACGGGAACCCGGCGCACCCCGTCCAGTCCCG
Organism: Rhodococcus indonesiensis; assembly: GCF_047782815.1. NCBI lineage: Bacteria > Bacillati > Actinomycetota > Actinomycetes > Mycobacteriales > Nocardiaceae > Rhodococcus > Rhodococcus indonesiensis. The sequence goes on from NZ_CP180630.1 coordinate 3,446,236, forward strand.
CGGCGAGCAGTTCGTTGGCGCGCGCCGCGATCACCGACGTCGCGTCCGTGTCGGCCGGCCCACCGTGCGGCGGGTTGTACTTGAATCCGCCGTCGCGGGGCGGGTTGTGCGACGGGGTGACGACGATCCCGTCGGCGCGGACCCCGGATCCGGCGGCGTTGTGCCGCAGGATCGCGTGACTCACGGCCGGGGTGGGTGTGTAGCGGTCGCGGGCGTCGACGACCACATCGACGCCGTTGGCGGCGAGCACCTCGAGCGCGCTCGTCCATGCCGGTTCCGACAGCGCGTGGGTGTCGCGGCCGAGGAACAGCGGCCCGGTGATCTGCTGCGCCGCCCGGTATTCGACGATCGCCTGAGTGGTGGCGAGGATGTGCTGCTCGTTGAAGGCGCCGTCGAGGCTCGATCCGCGGTGACCCGAGGTGCCGAAGGCAACCTGCTGCAGCGGATCCTGCGGGTCCGGCGTCACCGTGTAGTACGCGGTGACCAGGTGCGCGAGATCCTCCAGATCCGCGGCTGCCGCCGGTTGTCCCGCTCGTTCGTGCGCCATGTGACCTCCTCGTCCACCCGACCCTGCCCTGCTCATCTTGCCCGGCCGGCGTGCACCGCGCGCGCCGATCGTCGGCGGTCAGGACGTGAGGGCGAACCCGGCCCAGGCCGCGGCCGTACCGGCCAGCACGCTCACCACCGCATATGCCGTCGCCGTGACCGGGCGGCGCACGCGTACGAGACCGACCGATTCGACGGCGAACGTCGAATAGGTGGTCAGGCCGCCGCAGAATCCGGTGCCGAGCAGCGCGAACGTTGCCGGTGCCAGCGCGGCGCCGGACAGCAGGCCCAGCAGCAGGCAGCCGAGGACGTTGACCGTCAGGGTCGCCACCGGAACGCTGCGAAAGGAGCGGACGTGCCGGCCCGCGAGGTAGCGCAGGACCGCGCCGGCACCGCCGCCGACGGCGACGAGCAGGACGGTCATCGGGTCGCCGACCGGTGCCGCCACGCCTCACCGGCGGCCATACCGAGGCGTGCCGCCGTGAGTGCCCCGACGAGGGTCACGGTCACGTAGACGGCGGCGGTCGCGGGGTGGCGGACGGCGTCGACGGCGAACGTGGAGAAGGTGGTGTAGCCGCCGAGTACCCCGACACCGAGGAACAGGCGCCACAGCCGATCGGGACCGAGCAGAGCGGCGACGAGACCGAGCAGCAGCGAACCGGCGACGTTGACCGCCGCGATCGTCCAGATGCCGGGGAACTGCACGGCCAGTGCGTACCGGGCCACGGCGCCCATCGCTCCCCCAGCGGCGACCACAGCCGTCGGCTTGTACTCCATGCCGGTAACCGTAGAGGTCCGGCGAATGCGAAGGACCCCGGCCGGGTGGCCGGGGTCCTTCGCGTTCCGGTGGAGCTGCCGGGAATCGAACCCGGGTCCTCCGCCGCCTCGCCAGGGCTTCTCCGTGTGCAGTTCGCTATGCCTCTACTTGGATCTCCCGGTCCCGCGAACAAGCCGAGATGACGATCCCAGTCGCTGTTTGCTGTCCCGTCCGGCTCCGCGACCGAGCCGTACGGTGAAGCTCCCTAGTCGATGCCAGGATCCGGGGCGGGAGCACACCCGGTCTGACAGAGACGCGCTCGCTTAGGCAGCGAGGGCGTACTCGCGCTGAGTAGACTCGGCGCTTATTGGTTTGCAGCGACGCTTACGGTGGTCTCTTGCCTGCACCGACACGCTTCCCCTAGCTCAACGTACGCAGTCGAAACCGTTCAGCCCCGTACGTACCTGCGACCTTCACAGGACTACCCACTCTAACGCGCGGACCCCCCTCCGTCATTCCCATTTCCTCCGAGCCGTGAATGACGTGGATCACAGCCGTCAGGCGGCCGCGGTGATCATGCCGACGGCAGTGAGGGCGAGCACCATGCCGGCCATCTGGCCACGCCCGATACGCTCGCCCAGCACGATCATCGCCAGCAGCACGGTCGCCGCCGGGTACAGCGCGCCGATCACGCTGACCAGCGACAGCATCCCGCCCTGGAAGGCGAACATCAGCGCACCGTTGGCGATGACGTCCAGGACCGCGACCGCGACGATGTGCGGATACACCCGCCCCGGCGGCCGGATCAGCTGCCGCATCCCCATGGCCACGGCCCACACCACGAGCGTCGCGGTGAGCCGCGACATGCCGAGGGGCCACAGGCCGGTGCCTTCGGGGACGCGGTGCAGCGCGACGAACATCAGTGCGAACGCGACTCCGGAGCCGACGGTCAGCCACGCCACGTTCGCGGTGAAACGTGGTTGCGCGTCCCCGGCGACACTCTCCTTCGATTCCCTGCTGACCAGCACCACGGCGACGAGGGCGATCGCGATGCCGGCGTAGGCGACCGCCCCGGGCCGCTCCCCCGTCGCGATGCCGACGAGCACCGGGATGCCGGCCACGAGCACGGCGGTGAGCGGGGACACCACAGACATCGGACCTGCGGCGAGCGCGAGGTAGAACCACCAGATCGCGACGCCGCCGGCCACACCGGCCGCCGCGCCCCAGCCGAGCGACCCGGCCGTGACGCCACCGCCGACGAGCGGCGCGACGGCGAGCACCAGTAGCAGCGACAGCGGGTACGACACGAGCACGAACCGCAGCGCGGCCACCTGCCGGGACGCGACTCCGCCGAGGAAGTCGCTCACCCCGTAGCCGACCGCGGCCACCAGGGCGAGCACGATCGCCGTCAGCGCATGCCCTTCACCCGCCGGCCGAGTTCGCGGGTCACCTCGCGCTCGGCGGTGCGACGGGCCAGATCCTGGCGCTTGTCGTAGTCCTGCTTGCCCCGGGCCAGCGCCAACTCGACCTTCACCTTGCCGTCGGAGAAGTACATCGACAGCGGCACCAGGGTCTGGTTGCCCTCGCGGGTCTTGCCTACGAGGTTGTCGATCTCCCGGCGGTGCAGCAGCAGCTTGCGGGTGCGCCGCGGCGCGTGGTTGGTCCACGTCCCGTGCCCGTACTCGGGGATGTGCAACCCGCGCAGCCACACCTCGCCGTCGTCGACGGTGGCGAACGCGTCGACGAGCGAGGCCTTGCCCTCACGCAGGCTCTTGACTTCGGTGCCCAGGAGTGCGACTCCGGCCTCGTACGTGTCCAGAATGGTGTAGTTGTGCCGCGCCTTGCGGTTGGTGGCAATGACCTTGCGGCCCTTTTCCTTCACTTTCGGGCCCCTCCGGTCCTCGATGCGTCCGACAGATCTGTGTACAGCATAGGTAGCGGAGACAACCGGATATTCCCGGCGCACCGGCGGGGAGCTATTCGCGCACGTACAGGCGCAGGGTGACGTAGGCGGTCAACGCCGCCATGCCGACGCCCACCAGCACCAGGATCGGGGAGACCAGCAGGACGTCGCTGTTGGAGATGCGGGCGACGATGTTGGCCTCGTAGACCTCCGAGAGCACCTCGTCGACGAAGGCGCCCTTCGCGGCGAACAACCCGGCGATGGCCAGCGCCGCGCCGATCACGGCCGCCACGACGGCCTCGAGCAGGAACGGCAGCTGGGTGTACCAGCGGGTCGCGCCTACCAGCCGCATGATGCCCACCTCGGTGCGGCGGGTGAACGCGGCGATCTGCACCATGTTCGCGATGAGCAGGATCGCAGCGACCGCCTGGACCGTGGCGATCGCGAACGCGGCGTTGCGCACGCCGCCCAGCACGCTGAACAGCCGCTCGACGAGGTCCTTCTGGTTGAGGACACTGTCGACCCCGGGTCGGACGGCGAACTGGTCCTCGATCACCCCGAACCGGTCGGGGTCGGAGAGCTTGATCTTGAACGAGGCCGGGAAGCTCTCGGGGCTGACGAGTTCGGCGAGTTCCGGCTGGTCCTTGAAGACCCGCTCGGTCGCGTCGGCGACGGCGTCCTCGCGGTTGAGGTACTGCACCGATACCACTGCCGGGGTGTTCTCCAGATCCGAGCGCAGGGTTCGGCAGATGTCCTGCTCGCAGTCCGGGTCCAGGGTCGAGATGTCCTCGGTGAGGAACAGCTGCACCTCGACCCGGTCGAGGAAGATCTGCTGGGTCTTGTCCGCCATCTGCACGACGAGCAGGCCCGCGCCGAACAAGCCGAGGGAGATCGCGGTGGTCAGGATCATCGCGACGGTCATGGTCAGGTTGCGGCGCAGGCCGGTGACGACCTCGCTCAGGATGAAGCTGGCACGCATGGAGTGTCGAAGTCCTTCGGTTGCCGGAGGGGCGAGTGCGATGGAGCGGGAGCGGTCAGCGGCCGACGCCGTAGACGCCGCGCGCCTCGTCGCGCACGACCCGTCCGAGGTCGAGCTCGACCACCCGGCGCCGCATCGAGTCGACGATGTGATGGTCGTGAGTGGCCATCAGCACGGTGGTTCCCGTGCGGTTGATGCGTTCGAGCAGCATCATGATGTCCTGGCTGGTGTCCGGGTCGAGGTTGCCGGTCGGCTCGTCGGCCATGAGCACGAGGGGCCGGTTCACGAACGCCCGCGCGATCGCGACGCGCTGCTGTTCGCCGCCGGACAGCTCGGTGGGCAGGCGGTCCGCCTTACCGGACAGGCCGACGAGGTCGAGCACGTCGGGCACAGTGCGGGCGATGACCGACCGCGGCTTGCCGATCACCTCGAGCGCGAACGCGACGTTCTCGGCCACCGTCTTGCGCTGCAGCAGCCGGAAGTCCTGGAACACGCAGCCGAGGTTCTGCCGCAGCCGTGGCACCCGCCGGGCCGAGAGCCGGTTGACGTGGAAGTCCGCCACGTGGATGTCACCCGACGTGGGGGTGTCCTCGCGGAGGAGCAGCCGCAGGAAGGTCGACTTCCCGGAACCGGACGGCCCGATGAGGAAGACGAACTCGCCCTTGTCGATCTCGACGCTCACCTTGTCGAGAGCCGGCCGGGTCGACGTCTTGTACGACTTGGACACATTCTCCAGGCGGATCACGCCGCCATGCTAGCCGTTATCGGACGGTGACCTAAGGAACCGACTCGCCGGTAGGTTCGGTGGGGGACGAATTGCCGAGACCGGGAATCGGGATCTCGGGCAACCGCAGGCCGGGCTGGGTCGTCGTGGTCGTCGGGGCCGGGGCACCGGGCACCGCCTCCGAGCCGCGTCCGCCCGGCGTCGATCCCGGGCCCGTCGGCGTCGGGCCGGTCGTCGTCGGAGTCGGTTCGGTGGTAGTGGGGGCGGTGGTGGTCGGCACGGGCTCGACCGGGGTGGGCTCGACCGTCGTGGGCTCCGGCACGTACGGCACGTACGGCACGTCGCTGACGACGACCGCTCCCGGCGGCGCCGCCGCGCTCTGCTCGTCCTCCGGATTCAAGTACACGTACAGCAACCACAGGCCGACCCAGAGCAGGCACAGGGACAACGTGGTGGTGCGCACCCGGCCGCCGAGAACGTGGTCCGGGATGTGGAATCGGCGTCGCTCGCTCACTGCACCGCCTCGATGCCGTGGATGGGAGTGGAGGTGTCGAGCTGGGGGTTGACGGTCATCCCCCGGCGGCGCAGCGCCAGCGCGACCCGCACCCGGAGTTCGCGGCCCACCTGGAACTGCTTGCCGGGCAGGGTCCGGGCCACCATGCGGACGCTGACCTGGTCGACCTCGAGGCTCTCGACACCCATCACGGTCGGCTCGTCGAGCAACAGTTCGTTGAGCTTCTCGTCCTCGAACGCCGCGACGCCGACCTCGTGCAGGATGTCGTTGACCTCGGCGATGTCCGCGGTGACCGGGATCGGCACGTCGACGACGGCACGGGCCCAGTCCTTGGACAGGTTGACGGCCTTGTTGATCTGCCCGTTGGGCACGGTGATGACCTCGCCGGCGGCGTTGCGCAGTTTCGTCACTCGCAGGGTGACGTCCTCGACCGTGCCGACCGCGTCGGCGGAGGCACCGGTGACCGAGATCTGGACGGTGTCACCGAACCCGTACTGCCGCTCGGTGATGATGAAGAATCCGGCGAGGATGTCCTGGACGATGCGCTGGGCGCCGAAGCCGAGCGCGGCACCGAGCACCGTGGCCGGCGCCACGAGGCTGCCGATGGGTAGCGCCAGGTAGTCGAAGACCTTCAGGGTCGCGATGATGTAGACGAACGTGATCACCACCCACGTGATCACCTGCGCCACCGAGTGGCGGTGCTTGGTGACTTCCGAACGCACCAGAGCGTCGGACTGCTGGTAGGTCTCGTCGATCCGCCGTGTGATCCGGCCACCGACCCAGCTCACGAATCGCGCGACGAGCGCGGCGCCGAGCACGGTGAGCGCGATCTGCAGACCGCTGCTCGACAGCCAGTCGAGAATCCTGCTACCGGGAAACAGGGGTCGATCCTCCGTGTCGCTGGTTCTGGTCTACTGGTTCTGCTTCTGGTTCTCGCGCATGCGCCACCGGATGCCCTCTTCGAGGAACCCGTCGATCTCGCCGTCGAGGACGGCCGCCGGGTTGTTCACCTCGTGCTCGGTGCGCAGGTCCTTGACCATCTGATAGGGGTGCAGGACGTAGGAGCGCATCTGGTTGCCCCAGGAGCTCCCGCCGTCGCCCTTGAGGGCGTCCATCTCCGCGCGCTCCTCCTGCCGCTTGCGTTCGAGCAGCTTGGCCTGCAGCACGCGCATCGCCGAGACCTTGTTCTGCAGCTGCGACTTCTCGTTCTGGCAGGTGACGACGATCCCCGTGGGGATGTGGGTCAGGCGCACCGCGGAGTCGGTGGTGTTGACGGACTGCCCACCCGGGCCGGACGAGCGGTACACGTCGACGCGGATGTCGTTCTCGTCGACGTCGATGTGGTCGGTCGTCTCGACGACCGGCAGCACCTCGACCTCGGCGAACGACGTCTGGCGCCGGCCCTGGTTGTCGAAGGGGCTGATGCGCACGAGTCGGTGGGTGCCCATCTCGACCGAGAGGGTGCCGTACGTGTAGGGCGCCTTGATCGCGAAGGTCGCGGACTTGATGCCCGCCTCCTCCGCATACGAGGTGTCGTAGACCTCCACCGGGTAGCCGTGCTTGTCGGCCCATCGGATGTACATGCGCATGAGCATCTCGGCCCAGTCGGCAGCGTCGACGCCGCCGGCGCCGGCGCGGATGTTGACCAGCGCGTCGCGCTGGTCGTACTCGCCGGAGAGCAGGGTGCGCACTTCCATCGCCTCGATGTCGGTGCGCAGGGCGGCGCGCTCGGTGTCGGCGTCGGCCAGCGCGGTGGTGCGGTCCTCCCCCTCCTCGCCCTCGGCGAGTTCGTAGAGGACCGGCAGGTCGTCGAGTCGCGAGCGCAGCTCCTCGACACGCCGCAGTTCGCCCTGGGCGTGCGAGAGCTGGCTGGTGACCTGTTGCGCGTGCTCCTGGTCGTTCCACAACTCCGGGTCGGCGGCCTGGTGCTCGAGCTCGTCGATGCGCCGGCGCAGCTCGTCCACGTCGAGGACCGCCTCGACGGTCTCGAGGGTGGTCGCCAGTTCGGCCAGGTCTGCGGAAACATCGGGATGCACGATTCTCAAGGCTACCGGGTGTGCGGCGCGACCTCGCCACCGCTCGGGGCCGGGTGGGCTCTGGACTAGCGTCTGGGGCATGAGCACCGACTTCTCGGCCGATCTGGATCTCGCCCTGCGCCTCGCCGACGAGGCGGACGCCATCACCCGCACCCGGTTCGGCGCCCTCGATCTGACCGTCACCGACAAGCCGGACCTGACCCCGGTATCGGATGCGGATCTCGGCGTCGAACGCGCCGTGCGCGGCACCCTCGGCGCCGAGCGCCCGGGGGACGCGATCCTCGGCGAGGAGTTCGGCGGCGACGCCGTGTTCACCGGCCGCCAGTGGGTGGTCGATCCCATCGACGGGACCAAGAACTTCGTGCGCGGTGTGCCGGTGTGGGCCAGCCTGATCGCCCTGCTCGACGACGGTGTGCCGGTGGTGGGCGTGGTGAGCGCCCCGGCTCTGAACCGCCGCTGGTGGGCCGCGGCCGGCGCGGGGGCGTGGCTGGCTTACGACGGCGCGCAGCCTCGTCGGCTCACGGTCTCGCAGGTCGCCGAGCTGTCCGCCGCGTCGCTGAGTTTCTCGAGCCTGTCGGGCTGGCGCGACCGCGGCCGGCGCGACGAATTCGTCGCGCTCACCGACGAGGTGTGGCGGGTACGGGCCTACGGCGACTTCTACTCGTACTGCCTGCTGGCCGAGGGTGCGGTGGACATCGCCTTGGAGCCCGAGGTGTCCCTGTGGGACCTGGCTGCGCTGGACGTGCTGGTCCGGGAGGCGGGGGGCCGGTTCACGAATCTCGACGGCGCGACGGGCCCGCACGGTGGCAGCGCGGTCGCCACCAACGGAGCACTGCACGACGGTGTGCTCACCCGCCTGCGGCAAGCCCGGTAGAGCACTCACCACCAACTTACTCGATAGTAGACAGCAATCTTACTCCGCAGTAAGATTGGGACTGTCCGTCCCCACATCGAGAAACGTCTGGTGATCATGAGCAAGCAAGACAGTGTGGCCCGGAACACCCCCCGCGACACGTCCGCCGTGGGCCTGAACCCCCTCCGGCGGGACGCCATGGGCGCGGCGATGCGGGTGCTCACCCGGATCACCGGTTCGGAACTCGCGGACCGGTACAACCTCCGGCAGGCCATCGACCGGGTGACCTACCAGTCCACCAAGACCGGCTTCAAGACGCTCGGCGCCGCCACCCGCACCTTCAAGAAGGTCACCGGCGGATCCGGCGCACCGCAGCGCCTCGACACCGCCGTCCGCACCGACCTGTTCGACCTGACCCCCACCGACGATCAGCAGATGATCGTCGAGACCGTCCGCGAGTTCGCCGCCGAGATCCTGCGGCCCGCCGCGCACGACGCGGACGAGGCAGCCGCCGCCCCCGCCGACCTTCTCGCCCGGGCCGCCGAACTCGGCATCACCCTCGTCAACGTGCCCGAGGCGTTCGAGGGAGTCGCCACCGAGCGCGGCGCCGTCACCAACACGCTCGTCGCCGAGGCACTCGCTCACGGCGACATGGGGCTGGCCCTGCCGATCCTCGCGCCGAGCGGCGTCGCGGTCGCCCTCGCCCAGTGGGGCACCGAGGAGCAGCAACGGACGTACCTGCCCGCGTTCGCCGGTGACGACGTCCCGCAGGCCTGCGTCGTGATCACCGAGCCGCGGGCGCTGTTCGACCCGTTCGCGCTGCAGACCAAGGCGGTGCGCTCCCCCAGCGGCTACCGGCTGAACGGTGTCAAGTGCCTGGTGCCGGCCGCGGGCAGCGCCGAGCTGTTCGTCGTCGCCGCCGAACTCGACGGAAAGCCGTCGCTGTTCCTGGTCGAGTCCGACAGCAAGGGCGTCGTGATCGAGGCCGACCCGTCGATGGGGCTGCGCGCCGCCGGGCTCGGCCGGCTGCACCTGACCGACGTCGCCGTCCCGCAGAGCGCCCTCCTCGGCGACGCCGACGCCGATGTGCGCGCCGAGCAGTACGCGGACGCCGTGCGCCTCGCCCGGCTCGGCTGGTCCGCCCTCGCCGCGGGCACCGGGCAGGCCGTGCTCGACTACGTCGTCCCCTACGTCAACGAACGGCAGGCGTTCGGCGAACCGGTCAGCCATCGGCAGGCCGTCGCCTTCATGGTCGCGAACATCAAGATCGAGCTCGACGGGATCAGGCTGGTCACGCTGCGCGGCGCGGCCCGGGCCGAGCAGGGCCTGTCCTTCGCCCGCGAGGCAGCGCTGGCCCGCAAGCTCGCCACCGACAAGGGCATGCAGATCGGCCTCGACGGCGTCCAGTTGCTCGGCGGCCACGGCTTCACCAAGGAACACCCTGTCGAACGCTGGTACCGCGACCTGCGCGCCGTGGGCGTCGCCGAGGGCGTCGTCCTCGTCTGAACCGCCCGACCCGGCAGCGTCCCCTCACATTTAGGAACACGCGATGATCAATCTCGAACTTCCCAAGAGGCTCAAGGCGTCGGCGAACCAGGCCCACCAGGTCGCCGCGCAGATCTTCCGTCCCGTCTCCCGCAAGTACGACCTCGCCGAGCACGTCTACCCGGTCGAGCTGGACACGATGGCGGCAATGGTCGAGGGCCTCAACGACTCCGGTCAGGGCGCCTCGGGCGCGGCGCTCGGCCGCGGCGACGAGCCGAAGAAGCAGACCGGCAACGTCAACGGCGGCAACATGGCGTCGCTGCTCAACGTGATCGAAACCTGTTGGGGCGACGTGGGTCTGACTCTCTCGATCCCCTACCAGGGCCTCGGCAACTCGGCGATCGCCGCCGTCGCCACCGACGAGCAGCTCGAGCGCTTCGGCAAGGTGTGGGCGTCGATGGCCATCACCGAGCCGAGCTTCGGCTCCGACTCCGCCGCCGTGACCACCACCGCCGTCCTCGACGGCGACGAGTGGGTCCTCAACGGTGAGAAGATCTTCGTCACCGCCGGCGAGCGCTCGACCCACGTGGTCGTGTGGGCGAGCGTCGACAGGTCGAAGGGACGCGCGGCGATCAAGTCGTTCGTCGTCCCACGGGACGCCCCCGGCCTGAGCGTGGCCCGCCTCGAACACAAGCTCGGCATCAAGGCCTCCGACACGGCCGTGCTGGTGCTCGACAACTGCCGGATTCCGAGGGACAACCTGCTCGGCAGCCCCGAGGTGAACGTCGAGAAGGGGTTCGCGGGGGTCATGCAGACCTTCGACAACACCCGTCCGATCGTCGCCGGTATGGCCGTCGGCGTCGCCCGCGCGGCGCTCGAGGAACTGCGCGGCATCCTCGCCGAGGCCGGCGTCGAAGTGTCCTACGACGTCCCGGCCTGCAACCAGCACGCAGCGGCCGCCGAGTTCCTCGCGCTCGAGGCCGACTGGGAGGCGGCCTACCTGCAGGCGCTGCGGGCCGCGTGGATGGCCGACAACAAGCAGCCGAACTCGCTCGAGGCGTCGATCTCCAAGGCCAAGGCCGGCCGCACCGGCACCGCGGTCACCCTCAAGGCCGTCGAGCTGGCGGGCACCTACGGCTACTCCGAACGTCCGCTGCTCGAGAAGTGGGCGCGCGACTCGAAGATTCTCGACATCTTCGAGGGCACGCAGCAGATCCAGCAGCTCATCATTGCGCGACGGTTGCTGGGCCTGTCGAGCGCCGAACTGAAGTAGCCGGTCACAGACCACTTCTCCGAGGGGTCGGGCCCCCGCCGTACTCACCGACGGCGGGGGTCCTCTCGCGCTCCGGCCGGCCGCTATACGCGCGAGCCGGCGGGATCGTCCTCACGCGCGCGGAGGAGTTCGTTGCGGAGGGCGACCACCTCGGCCGTCAGCGCGGTGACCTGCGCCCGAGTCGCCGCCTGGCTCGCCTCGTCCTGCTCTCCCACCCGCTCGACCAGCCAGGACGCGAGCGTGGCCGTCACGACACCGAGCAGGGCGATACCCGCGATCATCAGGGCGGCCGCGATCAGTCGTCCGGTCGCCGTGACGGGGGCGAAATCGCCGTAGCCGACCGTGGTGACCGTGACCGCCGACCACCGCAATGCATCGGGATACGTCGTGATCGTCGCGTCCGGGGCGGTCCGCTCGGCGTCGAGCATGGCGAGCGAGGACACGATCAGGAGGAGCGCCGTCGAACCGGACGCATAGACGATCACCCTTCCGCGTAGGGCCGTACCGACCGAACGGTGCACGACCCCGAGCAGAGTGACCAGCCGCAGCAGGCGCAGCGGCCGCAACATGGGATCCTCCCATCACCGTCGCTCGGGCCGGGATCACTTCCCGTCCCGGGCAGCCCGAGAATTCGGACGAATGTCCATCTCTGTGAAGTGCATCACCACTAGGGTTGCGGTGACGAATCCGGCACGAGCTCGAAGGGGACAGCATGCCCGGGCAGGACCTCAAGGACAAGATCACCGCTGCCGTCGGGGAGGTGACCGACACGCTGGGCGCCGTGCGGGTACTCGCCCGCTCCGGACTGCTGCACTTTCCCCGGGTCGACCACGGAATCGGCACCCTCGTCGCGGTGAGCCGCTACGGCCCGTTCGCCGGACCGGTACATGCCCACGCCGCGCGCGGCTACGACGCCGTCGCCCTCGTCGACGAGCGTGGCCGGCTGAGCTACCAGGAACTCGAGGGGCAGTCGAATGCGCTCGTACGGGCACTGCAGGCCGACGGGGTCGCGGCGGGCGACGTGATGGGCCTGATGGCCCGCAACCACCGTGGACTCGTTCTCACCATGCTTGCGGCCGCCAAGCTCGGCGCGAAGCTGGTCATGATGAATACCGGGTTTGCTCCGCGCCAGCTCGCGGACGTCGCGGAGCGTGAAGGAGTCGGTACGTTCGTCTACGACGCCGAGTTCGCGGCGGTGGCCGAAGCCCTGCCGCCGGATGTGCGCACGTACAGCTCGTGGCTCGAGGGCGAGGAGCCGGGACCACCCGGGATCGAGTCCGTGCTCGCACAGTTCGACCGGTCCACTGTTCCCGCACCGAGCACGCTCGGCGGTTTCGTGCTGCTCACCAGCGGCACGACCGGCACCCCGAAGGGTGCCCCGCGCGAGCGCACGTCGCCGCTCGCCTCGGCGCAGTTCCTGGACCGGGTACCGCTACGGCCGGGACAGACGATGCTGATGGCGGCGCCGGCGTTCCACGGGACCGGAATCTCGCAGTTCGGACTCGCCCTGGCGCTGGGTCAGACGGTGGTGTTGGAGCGGCGGTTCGATCCGCTCGAAACGGTTCGCCTGATCGAACGGCACCGGGCGAACGTGCTCGTCGTCGTACCGACGATGCTGCAGCGGATTCTGGACCTGGGGGGCGAAGCGATCGGCCGGTTCGACACGTCGAGCCTGCAGATCATCTTCTCCGCCGGCTCGGCGCTGTCGCCGGACGTGTGCCGGCGCACCCGCGAGTACTTCGGCGACGTCCTGCACAACCTGTACGGATCGACCGAATGCGCAGTGGCCACCGTCGCCACACCCGAGGACATCCGCCGGGCGCCGGGTACGGCCGGACGGCCGCCTGTGACGTGCCGGGTGGAGTTGTACGACGAGGAAGGCAACCGCATCACGGCACCCGGCAAGGTGGGCCGGATCTTCGTCGCGAGCGGGCTGAGCTTCGACGGTTACACGGACGGCCGGGACAAGGAGCGGATCAACGGTCTGCTCTCGACAGGCGACGTCGGGCACTTCGACGAGGCGGGACTGCTGTTCGTCGACGGCCGGGACGACGACATGATCGTGTCCGGTGGCGAGAACGTGTACCCGCTGGAGGTGGAGAACCTTCTCGTCGAACGGGACGACGTGTTCGATGCCGCGGTGGTCGGGGTGGAGGATCCGGACTTCGGTCACCGGCTGCGCGCCTTCGTTGTGCCGGCCGAAGGCTCCGCGCGCGACGCCGAGGAGATCAAGGAGTACGTCAAGGCGAACCTGGCACGTTACAAGGTTCCGCGTGACGTCGTCTTCCTCGACGAACTGCCGCGCAATGCGACGGGGAAGCTGCTGCGACGCGTACTTGTCGACATGAAGCCCTGATCTCATGCGGAAGGGCCCGGCACCGGATCATCCGGTGCCGGGCCCTTCGGCGTGGTAGCGGGGACAGGATTTGAACCTGCGACCTCTGGGTTATGAGCCCAGCGAGCTACCGAGCTGCTCCACCCCGCGTTGCAGAAACGAAGTTACACGGCGCGGTGAACGGAATGCAAATCGCCTGGGCGAAGGTCTTTTTCGCGCGTCATCGCGTGTCCTGGACCACACTCGTCGCATGATCCCCCTCACATAACGGAGGCATAACGATCGCGTGACGGGTCGGCCGACATGCCGCGACGACCTGCGCAAACGCCGGTCGCTCGTCCCACCTGATGGACACCCGGGGCGTTGTTGCGGCCGGTGGCCCGGGTCGCGACGGCTCGGTACGGTCGGCCGCGGCTCGAAACCACCGAGCCGACGCCGTCCCGCCGCCGCCGAGCTGCCCCGCGGGAGTCGGTACGACGGAACCTTCAGGGGGCAGCGACGCGACCCGGCCGACTGTCCGCACCGCCACGACCGAGCGGTGCCCCGGGTCCGGCGTCGGCGAGCGCGGAGAGGATTCATCCCGCATGACCACTTTCTTCAGCAAGCGCGGCCTCGGCACGGCCTTTGTCACCGGCGCCCTCGTGGCGGTGCCGTTCGGCCTCGCCACCGGTACCGCCTCCGCTGCCCCGCACAACTGGGACGCGGTGGCAGAGTGCGAGAGCGGCGGCAACTGGTCGATCGACACCGGCAACGGCTACTACGGCGGTCTGCAGTTCTCGCAGAGCACCTGGGCAGCCAACGGCGGCACCGGCAGCCCGCACACCGCTTCGAAGGCCGAGCAGATCCGCGTCGCGGAGAACACGCTGCAGACCCAGGGCCCGGGCGCGTGGCCGGTCTGCGGTCAGTACCTGACTACCGAGAGCGAAACCACGCCCGCCCCCGCTCCCGAGGCACCCGCCGCCCCGGCACCCGCAACCCCGGCACCCGAGGCCGCGCCGGTCGACCAAGCCGTGGAGCAGGCACTCGGTATCGCCGGCGAGTTCGCCGCGCAGCACGGCTTCGCTGCGCAGTTCGACCAGGCAGTCGGCATCGCACTGACCGGCCGCTGATTCGTCCGCGAACGACGGGGCCCCGCGCACGATGTGCGCGGGGCCCCGTTCCGGTCACGGCAGGATCAGCCACCCGTGGACTGGTACGCCTCCACGGCGGCCTGCACCCGTTCCAGCGCTCGGCCGTACGCCGCGAAATCGCCGGTGCTCTGGGCCGCGCTGAGCTCGGCGAGTGCCGCGTCGAGTTCGGCGACTGCCGCCGTCCGATCCGCCGGCGCCGGCGCGGGCGCCGGGTTCGGTGCCGGAGCGGGAGCCGGTGCCGCCGCCTGACCGTCCTGCGGTGTCCCCTGTGCCCCGTCGGCCGGTGCCGGGGGCGTCGACTCGCCACCCGGTGCGGTGGCCGCACTACCGACGCCGCCACCGAAGACCTGGTCCAGCGCCGCGGCAAGGGTGGGGGCATAGCCGATCCGTACGCCACCGGCGGGCCCGGGCTCGCGATAGCTGACGATCACCCGGGACAGCTGCGGGAAGGTGGAGGTGTTTCCCGTCGCCGAGTTGCGTTCCGTGTACATCGGCTGCACGTACAGGATGCCGCCCTGGGCGATGGGCAGCGTCAGCAGATTGCCGTACTGGATCCGGTTGGACCGCTCGAGCAAGGTGCGTTCCGACGCGACGCGCGTGTCGGAGATCATCGCGTTCTGCGTCTGTGCGGGACCGAACGTCTGGGTGTCGGTCGGTAGTTGGAGGATCGTGAACTTGCCGTAGTTGTCCGGATCCGAGTTCACCGAGATGTACGCGGACAGGAACTGCCGGTTGAAGCCCACCATCGCGGAGGTGAGCCGGAACGACGGGCGGGCCGTCTCCTCGTCACCGATCAGCACGTAGTAGGGCGGCTGATTCGCCGTCGTCTCCACCGTCGGGTCACTCGGCACCGACCAGAACGCGTTGTTGGTGAAGAACTCGCGCGGATCGTCGACGTGGTACTTCGCGAGCATCTCGCGCTGCACCTTGAACAGGTCCTCCGGGTACCGGAAATGCGAACGGAGCTCGTCGGAGATCTGATCCTGCGGGGTCACCGCATCGGGGAAGACACCCATCCACGCCTTCAGGACCGGGTCCTGGTCGTCGACCTGGTAGAGGGTCACGGTGCCGTCGTACGCATCGACTGTCGCCTTCACCGAGTTCCGGATGTAGGAGACCTCCTTGCGGGGCAGCAGCCGGCCGGTGTTCTGGTCGACGCTGTCCTCGACGAGACCTTCCAGGGAACTGCGCTGCGCGTACGGGTAGTTGTCGAGCGTGGTGTAGGCGTCGACGATCCACACGATGCGGCCGTCGACGGCCGCGGGATAGGCGTCGCCGTCGGCGGTGAGCCACGGTGCGACCTTCGTCACCCGGTCCCGCGGATCGCGGTTGAACAGCAGCTTCGACTCGCTGCCGATCGCGCTCGAGAAGAGGATGTTGCGTTCGGCGTACTTGGAGGCGAACGCGAGGCGGTTGAACCAGTTGCCGATCGACACGCCGCCCGAGCCGGTGTAGGTGTACTGCGCGGTGTCGGTGTCGTATTCGCGCGGGGCCTCGCCCTCGGCGGCACCGACGATCGCGTAGTCGGGCTCCTCCTGCGCGATGACCTCACCGAAGTAGATCCGCGGCTGTTCGACCGGGATCACCTGGTCTCCGGACTCGAGCGACGCGATGTCGCTGACCATGTACACCGGGTAGCCGCTGTTGCTGTTGGCGGCCTCCTCGGCGGACTCGCTGGCAGCGGCGTTCACCCGGTTGGCGGGGGCGGCGACCAGGCCGTTTCCGTGGGTGTACACCGTGTGCCTGTTGATCCAGTCGGTCTGGTTACCCGTCAGGCTCGACGGCGACAGTTCACGGGCGGCGACGATGTAGTCCTCGCGCTGCCCGTCGATCTCGTACCGGTCGATGTCCAGCGACGGCGGGAACCCGTAGAAGTTCTTCAGCTGCTGCTGCTGGGTGAAGGTGCGCGGCAGCACGTTGGGGTCGAGCAGACGAGTGTTGGCAATCGTGGTCACGTCCGCCGGCACATTGCGCGGTGACGTGCTCCCCACACCGGGATAGTCCTGGTACTCCACGGTCTCGTCCGTGATGCCGTAGGCCTGACGCGTCGCCGCGATGTTGCGCTCGATGTACTCGGCCTCCTTGACGGCGGCGTTCGGCCGGACGGAGAACTGCTCGACCACCAGCGGCCACACCGCTCCGACGAGGATCGACGAGAGCACCAGCAGCGCGGTCGCCATCGCCGGGATACGCAGGTCGCGCAGCACGATCGCTGCGAAGAACGCCGCCGCGCAGATGACGGCGATCGCCATCAGGATCAGCTTTGCGGGCAGCACGGCGTTGATGTCGGTGAATCCCGCACCGGTGAACGTGGGCTCCTTGCGCCCGCTCCACAGCAGTGCGTACCGGTCGAGCCAGTACGCGACCGCCTTGAGCGCGACGAAGATGCCGGCCAGCACGGCCAGCTGGATGCGGGCGGCGCGGGTGAGACTGCCGCCGCGGCCGGCGAGCCGGATACCGCCGAAGATGTAGTGGGTGACCAGAGCGGCGAAGAGCGCCAGGATGACGGCCACGAACATCCAGTTCAGCAGGAACCGGTAGAAGGGCAGGTCGAAGGCGTAGAAGCCGACGTCCAGTCCGAACTGCGGGTCCGTGGTGCCGAACGAGCCGCCGTTGAAGAACATCTGCACGGTCACCCAGCTCGCCTGCGCGATCAGGCCGGACAGCAGACCGAGCACGATCGGGATGCCGAGGCCGAACGTGCGCAGCCGGGACATCACCGTGGTGCGATACCGCGAGATGGGGTCGTTGGGCCCGGAGGCGGGCACGAACACGGGGCGCGATCGGTACGCCAGCAGCATGGCGAGCCACACCACGGCGCCCACGAACAGACCCACGACGACGAACAAGACGATCCGGGTCAGCAGCACCTTCACGTACACGTCACGGAAGTCGACCTCGCCGAACCACAGCCAGTTGGTGTAGGCGTCCACCAGTCGGGGACCGACCAGCAGCAGCACCGCGGCCACCACGGCCAGGCTCAGCAGAATCTTGCTGCGTTTCGACAGCGAAGGTACTCCGGTGGGGGGCCTCATGCCCACGTGCCACACTCCCAATTCTCCGGCGACGCGGACGCGCCGCAGCTGTTCACCTCGACTGTCACCCACGGCACTCGTGGTGACCGTTTCGCCCCACTCTACGGAATGAGGCCGCCACCACGCCGCGGCGGCGACGAGACCGGGCGACGGTGCAAGGATATGCCCGTGAGCGACAGTCATCCCGTCCCGTCCGAAGACGCCCTGCGCCGGTGCGTCGGTGAGATCGTCGACTTTGTCGACGCCGGTGGCTGGGGACAGCCACCACAGATGTTCGCGCTGGTGCCGACGGCCCTGCTGGCGGCGTCGGAACCGACGCTGCTCGACCAGCTCGACGCTGGCCACGAGTACACCCCGGTGGAGCAGGACGCCTTCCCGGAGGACGTCGAGGGCGGCAGTCCCGCCCTCGACGAGTTCCTCGCCACCACCAGCTGGCCCGAGTCCGTCGCCGGCTGTGCCCTGGTGCAGGAGATCGTGGTGCTGCCGCCGAGCGCGGAGTCGGATCTCGACGACGCGCTGGTCCCGTTGCTGGCGGATCCGCACGCCGCCGACGAGGCCGCCCGCGTCGCGGCGCACGGCCATCCGGAACGGCGCGATGCGCGACTGATCGCGGCGGTGTTGCGGGACGGTCCGTCGCTGTCGCTCCTGCAGTTGCGGCCCACCGACGATGACGACCCGTTCGCCGGGATCGAACTGCGGACCTACGACAACCTCGCGCCCAACGTGGTAGCCGCGCTGTACGCGACCCTCGAACCGGGCGACGACTAGCGCCCGTCCCGCGTCTACTCGCAGCTCGGCGCGTCGCCCCCGTCGGCGAGCGAGCCGAGCGCACCGATCGCACCCTCGAGGGTCTCGACCTCGACCAGCCGCATCCCGTCGGGAGCAGCGCTGCGCGCCTCCGCGCAGTTGTCGGCGGGCACGAGGAACACCGTGGCGCCGTCCTCCGACGCCGCGACGAGCTTGTGGGTGATGCCGCCGATCGGGCCGACGGCCCCGTCGGAATCGATGGTGCCGGTCCCCGCGACGACGGCGCCGCCGCTGAGTTCGCCGGGACTGAGCTTGTCGACCACCGCGAGGCTGAAGATCAGCCCCGCCGACGGCCCGCCGACATCGGCGAGGTTGAACGTCACGTCGAACGGCACGTCCGGCACCTCCTCAGGGCTGATGCCGAGGAAACCCTCCTCCGGATCGTCGGGGCGGGCGCCCACGGTCACCGTGACGGTCTGCTCGACACCGTCCCGCACGATCCCGACGTCGACCGGCGTACCGGGGGCGACGGCGGCGACGGCGCGCTGCACGCTGCCGGCGGTGGTCACCGGCTCCCCGTCGACGGTGACGAGCCGGTCGTCCTCGCGCAGCACCCCGGCGGAGGGACCGGACTCGCCGACCCGGGCGACACGCAGGACGACGGGCAGGTCGAGATGGTGCAGGGCGGCGAGTTCCGCGCTGCGTTCGGACTGCTCGAACTGGGCGGCGTCCGCCTCCTTGACCTGTTCCCGGGTGGCGGTGGGCGGGTAGATCTGCTCGCGCGGGGCGATTCCGTACCGGCTGCCGAGCCACGCCGTGAGGGCCTGCGCCACGGTCAGCCGGTCGCTGACACCGACCGTCGTCATCACAAGCTCGCCGGTGGTCGGGTCGGTGTCGGTGCCCTCGATGGCGACGACCGCCTTGCCGTCGATCTCGCCGAGGGTGTCGAACGTCGGGCCGGGACCGAGCGCCACGTAGGGCACCTTCACATTCAGCGCCACCGTCACCAGCAGCAGCGCGGGGAACAGCACCGCCAGGATCGTCACGAGCCGTCGATTCACCCGGCCAGGGTATCCGGAGCGGCGGTGTTCGCGGTCAGCGTGATCGCGGGGGCCACCGCTGCGCGGTGGGCCTTGTACCGTTGACGGCATGAGCGACACGCCTTTCGGATTCTCGAATCCCGACGACGACCCGGACCGCAGGAAGGATTCCGGTTCCGGCGCCGAGGGATCCGGTGCCGAGGGTGCCGGCGCGGCAGGCGGCGGGTCCCAGGGCGGCACCCCCGGCGGGTTTCCCTTCGGGTTCGGTGTGCCCGGCGCAGGCGGTGCCCCGTTCGGGGCGGGTGGCGACAACCCGTTCGGAGCGCAGGGCTTCGACCCGGCAGCGCTCGGTCAGATGCTGACGCAGTTCGGTCAGATGCTCAGTGGCATGGGCAGCGCAATGGGGTCCGGCGGTTCGGGACCCGTCAACTACGAGGTGGCCGCCAAGCTCGCCCGCCAGCAGATCGGCTCCGTCACGCCGGTCTCGTCCGGGTCGGCGGACGCCGTCCGGGACGCCGCGCACCTGGCAGAGCTGTGGCTCGACGGCGCGACCACGTTACCCGCCGGCGCGACCCGCACCGTCGCCTGGACGCCCGTGGACTGGCTCGACAACACGCTCGAGACGTGGAAACGGCTGTGCGATCCCGTGGCCGAGCAGGTCAACGGCATGTGGGTCCAGGGTCTGCCGGAAGAGGCCCGGACGATGGCCGGGCCGATGCTCGGGATGTTCTCCCAGATGGGAGGCCTGGCGTTCGGATCCCAGCTCGGACAGGCGCTCGGACAGCTGGCCAAAGAGGTCCTGACCTCGACCGACATCGGTCTTCCCCTCGGTCCTGCGGGCACCGCGGCGTTGATGCCCGCCGCGATCGATGCCTTCGGTGAGGGGCTCGAGCAGCCGGCACAGGAAGTTCTCGTCTTCCTCGCCGCGCGAGAGGCGGCACACCAGCGGCTCTACAGCCATGTGCCGTGGCTGCGATCGCGCCTGCTCTCCACCGTCGAGGACTACGCGCGCGGCATCCGGATGGACTTCTCCGCGATCGAGGACCTCGCCCAGGGCATCGACCCCACAGCGCTGACGGACCCGTCGAAGATCGAGGAACTGCTCAAGGGCGCGGCGTTCGAGCCGCAGACCACCCCTGAGCAGAAGCAGGCCCTCGAGCGCCTCGAGACGTTGCTCGCTCTCGTCGAGGGCTGGGTCGAGACCGTGGTCGCCGATGCCCTCGGCGACCGACTGCCCGGGGTGGCCGCGTTGAGCGAGACCCTGCGCCGCCGCCGCGCGAGCGGTGGCCCCGCCGAGCAGACCTTCGCCACACTCGTCGGTCTCGAGCTGCGGCCGCGGAAACTGCGCGAGGCCGCCGCCCTGTGGCGCCGCCTCACCGCCGATGCCGGGACGGAGGCACGGGACAAGGTGTGGGCCCATCCGGACCTGCTGCCGGACTCGTCGGACCTGGACAACCCGGCCGCCTTCCTCGATCGGATCATCGGCGGCGAAACGACCACGTTCGACGATCCGATCGCGCAGCTGCGCGAGACCGAGGCACGCGAACGCGCCGAGCGGGAGAAGGGCGACTCCGGCGAGTCCGCCGATCCCGACGAATCCGCCTGAGCACGCTTCGGCGCAGGTAGATCCCGGTTCTTCCCTGTGGACAACCGGCCTCGAGCACCCCGGGGCGCGGTCCGGGTTGCCGCAGACTGGCGGGCATGACCACGGCCACGCACCAGCCCGGACCTGCGCTCGATCCTGCCCTCGAAGTGCTCCGCCGCCCGGACGGCTCGGTCCAGCTCGGGTGGGGTCCCGACACCGCCGCAGTCCTCTCGCCCGGCAAAGACCTCGACGCATTCGGTCTGTCGACGGTGCTGAATCTGCTCGACGGTCGTTCGTCGCGTGCGGAGATTCTGGTCCGCGCCGCGCGGGCCGGGCTCGCGGACGATGCCGTCACCGTCCTGCTCGACGAATTGACCACCGTCGGCGCGGTCCGGGATCCGGGCGGGACCGTACCGGTGGCTCCTCGGGTGCGGGTGCACGGGCGCGGCCCCCTGGCGGATACGCTGGTCGCCCACCTGACGGTCTCAGGCACCCGGCTGAGCAGGTCCGCCGCCTATACCGGCGACAGTGACGTGGCCCGATGGGACGTGCGGTGCGTGCTCCTCGCCGACGCACTGGTCCCCGACCCACGGCTCGTCCGGGAGCTGATGCGGCACCGCGTGCCGCACCTGCCCGTGCTGCTGCGCGACGGCCGTGGCATCGTCGGGCCGTTCGTCGTCCCGGGTCGCACGAGCTGTCTGCGATGCGCAGATCTCACCCGCACCGACCTCGACCCGCACTGGCCGCAGCTCGCGGCTCAACTGTGCGACCGCGTCGGCTGTGCGGAGCCCTCGGCGGTGCTGGCGACCGCGGCTCTCGCCCTCGGCGAGCTCGACGCGATTCTCACGACCGCGGCGCCCGCGACACTGGACCGCACCCTCGAGGTGGACCTGCGCAGTCATCGGCTCGCGTCGCGGCGCTGGTACCGGCACCCGGAGTGCGGGTGCGCAGCCCCGCCCGCGTGAAGCGGGGTCGCCCCCGGCGCCCCGCGCCGGGAGGACGGCGTCAGGCATGATGGGGGGCGTGGCCGAAATCCCCCGTAGAAGCAGTTCCCGCACCGCCAAGCTCGCCAGCATCCCCCTCGGGATCGCCGGTCGTGCCGCGGTGGGGTTCGGCCGGCGTCTGGCCGGCGGGGACCGCGAGGAGATCGATGCGGAGCTCGCGGCGAAGGCGGCCGAGCAGCTGTTCACGGTGCTCGGAGAGCTCAAGGGCGGAGCCATGAAGGTCGGCCAGGCACTGAGCGTGATGGAAGCCGCGGTACCGGAGGAGTTCGCCGAACCGTACCGGGAGGCGCTGACGAAGTTGCAGTCGGCCGCTCCGCCGCTGCCTGCCAAGACGGTCCACCGTGTCCTCGATCAGCAGCTCGGCGCCGGCTGGCGGGAACGCTTCGCCTCGTTCGACGACGTTCCCACCGCCTCGGCGAGCATCGGACAGGTCCACCGGGCGACGTGGGCGGACGGCCGCGAGGTCGCGGTGAAGGTCCAGTACCCGGGTGCCGACGAGGCACTGCGCGCCGATCTGCGCACCCTGTCGCGGTTCGCGGGTCTGTTCGCGACGGTGATGCCGGGCACGGACGTGCGGGCGGTGCTCGACGAGCTGACCGCCCGCACCGAGGAGGAGCTCGACTACCGGATCGAGGCCGACAATCAGCGGGCCTTCGCCAAAGTGTTCAGCGACGATCCTCGGTTCGTCGTGCCGCGGGTGGTCGCCAGTTCCCCGAAGGTCTTCGTCACCGAATGGCTGACGGCGACACCGCTTTCCACGATCATCGCGGAGGGTACCCGCGAGCAGCGCAACCGGGCCGGCGCGCTGCTGGCCGAATTCCACTTCGCCTCCCCGGCGCAGGTGGGACTGCTGCACTGCGACCCCCATCCGGGCAATTTCATGCTGCTCGACGACGGCCGGCTCGGCGTCATCGACTTCGGTGCCACGGCCGCGATGCCGAACGGGTTGCCACCGGTGCTGGGCCGGATGGTGCGGCTGGCCCTCGAAGAACGCTTCGACGAGCTGACCACTCTGCTCTACGAGAACCGGTTCGTCCTGCCGGGCAGGGAGGTCACCGAGCAGGAGATCGCGGACTACCTGCGCCCGTTCACCGACCCGATCCACACGGAGTCCTTCCACTTCACCCGGGCCTGGCTGCAGAAGGCGGCGGGCACCGCCACCGACTTCTCCGGATCCAACTTCCGGACCGCGCGGGCATTGAACCTGCCGCCGGAGTACGCGAACATCGTCCGCGTACTCCTCGGCTCGGTCGGCATCTGCGCCCAGCTGGATGCGCACGCCCCCTACATGCGGATCCTGTCGGAGTGGCTGCCGGGATTCACCGACTCGGTGGACTGACGTCCCGGCAACCCGGTCAGGCGCACACGAGTTCCTTGCGGGGACGCCCCCGCGGGCGCTTGCGGGCGACGACGACGCCCCGTTCGAAGATCTCGCCGCCCCACACACCCCACGGCTCGGCTCGGTCGAGTGCCGCGGCGAGGCAGTGGGCTCGGATCGGGCACCGGCCGCACAGCGTCTTGGCCCGCTCCAACTCGGCCGGTGATTCGGCGAACCACAGATCCGGGTCGTCGCCGCGGCAGGGCAACTCGCGCACGCGCGTCGTTCGGTCGACGTCGAGCGTTGCGGTTTGCACGATGGATGTCTCCTTTGTCTGGTTCGGATGCGAGGGGCGAACCGGGCAGAAGACGAAGAAGGCCACGGTCCGCTGGGCGGTGTCCGTGGCCGGAAGGCGAATCGAAGATTACCGGGGCTGACCTCGGTGGCTTCGGGACACGGACGAAAGGGCGGCTGCGCGCACGCGGGCGACGCGCGGAATGCACGCACCGGCGGCGACGGGGGCGCCGGCGACGGGGGCGGCGACCACCACTGCAGCTGCATCCAAGCCGAGCATCGGGGCCACCTCCTGACGTCGTCCGCGCACGGGCCTTTCCCGTGACATCGACCTCCAGCCTAGAAACTCGGCCGTCGATCGCACAACCCATTTTCTACCTGCGGTTTTGCCGCATCCGTGGAACCGCTACAAATCGAGGGTGTCGGCCGCGCGTTCCCCACGCACGACAGCGAGCACGTCCGCTCCGAACTGCTCGAGTTTCTTCGCCCCGATACCGGGGATGGCGACGAGGGCGCGGTCGTCGCCCGGCCGCTGCTCGGCGATCGCGATGAGCGTGTTGTCGCTGAACACCACGTACGCGGGGACCTTCATCTCCTTGGACCGCTCCCGGCGCCAGTCCTTCAAGGCCACCAGCAGCGATTCGTCCAGGTTCGACGGGCAACCCTCGCAGCGTCCGAGCATGGTCGCGGACGATCCCATGAGGGGCTTGCCGCACACGCGGCACTGCGGCCGCTTCCGCTTCGGCGACGCGGGAGCCGCAATCCGGGAGGCCGGCGAATCGTCGGGGATCAGACCGTGCAGGAACCGTGATCGCCGCCGCGACCGGCGACCGCCCTCGGTGCGCGAGAGCGCCCACGACAGGTGCAGGTGCACGCGGGCGCGGGTCACCCCGACGTACAGCAGTCGGCGCTCCTCCTCGATCCCGGCCTCGTCGGGCGGTGTGGAGCTGTCACCGACGACGTGCACGATGGGCAGTGTCCCGTCGGTGAGCCCGACGAGGAAGACTGCGTCCCATTCCAGGCCTTTGGCCGCGTGCAGCGACGCAAGTGTGACGCCCTGCACCGTCGGTGGGTGCCGCGCCTCCGCCCGCGCCGCGAGGTCGCGCAGCAGGCCGTCGAGATCGAGGTCGGGCTCGTGCCCGAGGAGTTCCTCGGTGAGCTGCACGAGCGCCCGCAGCGATTCCCAGCGTTCACGCGCCTGCGCACCGGCAGGTTCGGTGTCGCTCAGCCCGAGCGGGGCGAGCACCGCCCGCACCAGCGTGACCAGGGCGGCACCGCGATCGGCGCCCTCGGGCAGGTCGTCTCGGGCCTGCGCCTGACGCAGCGCCCCGACCGCCTGCCGAACCTCTGCCCGGGTGAAGAAGCCCTCGCCGCCGCGGACCTGGTACGGGATACCGGCTTCGGTGAACGCCTGCTCGTAGGCCTCGGACTGAGCGTTGATGCGGTAGAGCACGGCGATCTCGGCGGCCGGTACCCCCGAACCCAGCAGTTCGGCGATCGCCTTGGCGACGGCCCGCGCCTCGGCGGGTTCGTCGTCGTACTCGGCGAACGCCGGCTCCGGTCCGGGCGGGCGCTGGCCGACGAGCTGGAGCCGGGTCCCGGCGATGCGCCCGCGCGCCGCGCCGATGACCCGGTTGGCAAGGGACACGACCTGCGGGGTGGAACGGTAGTCACGTTCGAGCCGGACCACGGTCGCGTCCGGGAACCGGCGGGAGAAGTCGAGAAGGTACTGCGGGGTGGCACCGGTGAACGAGTAGATCGTCTGGTTAGCGTCACCGACGACGGTGAGGTCGTCGCGGTCGCCGAGCCACGCGTCGAGCACTCGCTGCTGCAGGGGCGTGACGTCCTGGTACTCGTCGACGACGAAACAGCGGTAGCGGTCGCGGAACTCCTCGGCGACGGCGGTGTGCTCCTCGAGCGCGGCGGCCGTGTGCAGCAGCAGGTCGTCGAAATCGAGGTAGATGCCGTCGTCGCGCACCTTGAGCGACTCGTAGCCGGCGTAGACGGCGGCGACCCGCCCAGCGTCGGCGGGAGGTTCCCGCCGGGCGCGGGCCACCACGGCCGGATAGTCCTCCGGCGCGACGAGCGATCCTTTGGCCCACTCGATCTCCGAGAGCAGGTCGCGCACGGTGTCGGTGTCGGTGGCGAACCCGGCCCGGTGCGCGGCCTGGGAGACGACCGCGAACTTGCGGTCGAGCAGCTGCCACGGCGTGTCGCCGACCACCTGCGGCCAGAAGTAGCGCAGCTGCCGCAGAGCGGCGGCGTGGAAGGTGCGCGCCTGCACCTGCGGGCCCGTGCCGCCCACGCCGAGTTCGCGCAGACGACCGCGCATCTCTCCGGCGGCGCGCGCGGTGAACGTGACTGCGAGGACCTGGCCGGCCGCGACGTGCCCGTGGGACACCAGGTGCGCGATGCGGCGGGTGATCGTCCGGGTCTTCCCGGTACCTGCGCCTGCGAGGACACACACCGGGCCCCGCGGCGCGAGGACCGCCGCGGCCTGCTGGGGATCGAGCCCCTCCACCGATGTCTCTGCGCGCATGGGCTCCATCATGGCAGGACGTGGTGACAGGCATCCGGCCCACATCGCCTGTGGCGGAGAACACATTTCGCCGGGGGACGGAACAGCGCGCAGACGGTGGTTGTTGTGCGCACCGTGACTACGACCGACGCTCCTGCCCTGACGCTCTACACCACCGACTGGTGCGGCTACTGCCGTCGCCTCAAGCTCCAGCTCGACGAGCACGGCATCGGATACGCCGAGATCGACATCGAAGCCGACCCGGCGGCCGCCGAGTTCGTCGGCAGCGTCAACAACGGAAACCACGTCGTTCCCACCGTCCAGTACGCCGACGGCAGCACCGCGACCAATCCCCCGCTGTCCGCGGTCAAGCAGGCGCTCGGTCTCTAGCCGACGGCACCGCATCCGCCGGGAGCACCGAGGAGCTCAGGTGGTGTATCCCGGCGGGGCCGGCACGGCGTGTTCGGCTGCCCGGCTGACCTTCTCCCATGCCGCCCAGTCCCGGATGCGGTCCTGCGCGAGTCCGACCGCGGCGTCGTAGACGACGCTGCCGAGGATCAACCGTCTCGGCGGGGCGTCGCTGTCCACGGCTGCCCGGACCGCGGCCGCGGCGAGCGCCGGCTCGCTGTCGACGCCGCCGGCGGCCGACGTCGCTGCCATCTCGGCGCGCAGCGCCGCATAGTCGTCGAGCGGAGCAGTGGCGGGCATGTCCTTGTACAGGTCCGTCCAGTATCCGCCGGGTTCGACGATCGTCACGGCGACCCCGAAGTGTGCGGCCTCGGCAGCGACCGCCTCGCTCAGTCCTTCCAGTGCGAACTTGCTCGCGCTGTACAACCCGGTGGTGGGAAATGCCGCGATCCCCGCAATACTGGAGATCTGCAGCAGCCGGCCCCGGCGCCGGCGTAGCGCCGGCAACACCGCCTGCGTGACCCACAGCGCTCCGAAGAAGTTGGTCTCCATCTGAGCGCGTGCCTGCTCCTCGGTGAACTCCTCGACGAAGCCCGTCCACATCGTCCCGGCGTTGTTGACGACGACATCGAGGCGCCCGAAGTGGTCGACAACCCGATCGACCGCCGCGAACACCGCCGACCGGTCGGTCACGTCGACGTCGACGGTGAGCACCCGCTCGTCGTC
Source organism: Rhodococcus indonesiensis (assembly GCF_047782815.1). Lineage (NCBI taxonomy): Bacteria > Bacillati > Actinomycetota > Actinomycetes > Mycobacteriales > Nocardiaceae > Rhodococcus > Rhodococcus indonesiensis. Next base: position 3,473,446 of record NZ_CP180630.1, read on the forward strand.
CCGGAACTCGGGCACGGCGGTTGCGGTGCGAGCAAGGGCGGCCACCCGGTCTCCTGCGGTGAGCGCCTCCCGGGTGAACGCTCGGCCAAGCCCTCGGCTTGCCCCCGTGACCAGCCATATCCGCTGCTCGACCATGCCGGCGCCTCCTCAAATCTAGACGAGACGGATCGTCTCGTCATGTGAATATGCGACCCTCGTTCCCCCTAGTCAAGACGGTCCGTCTCGTCTCGTTATGGCTATGCTGTGTTCCATGCCGCCGAGAAGCACCCGCCGCAGCGACGCCGCCCGGACAGCGATCCTGACCGCCGCGGTGGAGTTGGTCGGTGAAGTGGGCTACAGCAAGTCGAGCATCGAGGCGATCGCTACCCGAGCCGGCGTCGGGAAACAGACCATCTACCGGTGGTGGTCGTCGAAAGGATCGGTGCTGCTCGACGCCTACCTCAACGCAAACGTGGGCGGCGAACCGGAGGACCCGCAGGGCCTACCGAACACGGGCGATCTCGTCGCCGACATGAGGGCGGTGCTGCGCGCCACCGTCGACGAACTGAACGATCCCCGGTTCGAACGGCCGTTGCGCGCGCTGACCGTCGCCGTACTCGAGGACGAGTCCCTGGCCGCCGAATACTCCCGTCGTCTCGACGAGCCGACGCGGCAGATGAAGAAGGAGCGGCTGCGCGCGGCGCAGCGACAGGGTCAGATGTCCCCCGATGTGGATCTCGACGCCGTCGTCGACACCCTCTTCGCCCCCGTCGCCCAGCGCTGGCTGCTGCGCTCCGGTCCGCTGACCTACGAATACACCGACCACCTCGTCGAGACCGTGCTCACCGGTCTGCCGAGGCCGGGGTCCTGACCGGTTCAGGTCCCCCGGACCCAACCCTCCAGCATGCCCCGGGCGATCGAGATCGATCCCGGCAGCAACAACGGGGCGTCGGCCGGGGAGGCCCAGTCGCCGAGCGCGAGCGCGGCCCCCACCTCGTCGCGGGTGAACCAGCGGGCCTCGGCGATCTCCCCGTCGAGGAAGGCCAGCGGATGCTCCGGATCGGCGACGGCGGAGAACCCGATCATCACCGACCGCGGGAACGGCCACGGCTGGCTGCCGAGGTATCGCACGTCTCGCACCTCGACGCCGACCTCCTCGCGGATCTCCCGCACGACGCAGGACTCGAGCGACTCCCCCGCCTCGACGAACCCGGCGAGCACGGAGAACCGCCGCTCCGGCCACACCGGCTGTCGCGCCAGCAGGACCCGGTCCACGCCGTCGTGCACGAGACAGATGATTGCCGGGTCGGTACGCGGGAACTCCTCGTGACCGGTGCTGGTGCTGATCCTCGACCAGCCGGACAGGGTCGGCTCGGTCGGCGCTCCGTCCAGTGAACTGAAGCCCGCGCTGTCGTGCCAGTTGAGCAGGGCCACCGCGGTCACCATCAGACCCGCGTCGGCGTCGTCGAGCCGCTCCCCGACCCGGCGCAGATCGGCGACCGTTCCGGTCTGCGCGAGCACCCGGACCGCCCACACGTGCCGGTCGCCGCGCACACCGAGGAACACCGCGCCGGGAACCGGCTCGGGTCCCAGCTCCACCGCCGCGGCGAACACCAAGGCGCCGCCGTCCACCGGCACCTGCCCGCGACGATCGACCCGAAGCAGTTGGGCCCGGGACCAACCGTCGTGCAGGGCCGCGGCGTCGCCCCGCAGCTCCTCGGCGCGGTCGACGACCGCACGGGAGAGCAAGGGGGTATCGGACAGCTGGAAACGGCTCACGACTGCACCCTAGCGGCGGCGCGGGCTCAGCCCGACACCCGCCGGATGTAGAGCAGCTTGTCGTCCGCCTCCACGGCGTCGACCTCGGGGGACCCCACGCGCAGCAGGCGGCCGTCGCGCACGACGCCGAGCACGATGTCGGACAGGTGGCGGGGCGAGCCGCCCACTTCGTTCGGTTCGACGTCGCGTTCGGCGATCGCGAATCCCGCCTCCGGGGTGAGCAGATCCTCGATCATCTCCACAACGCTCGGCGTCGTGGTGGCGATGCCGAGCAACCGGCCCGCAGTCTCCGACGAGATGACCACCGAGTCCGCGCCCGATTGACGCAGCAGATGCGTGTTCTCCGATTCGCGGATGGCCGCGACGATCTTCGCCCTCGGAGCGATCTCGCGCGCGCTGAGCGTGACGAGCACCGCGGTGTCGTCCCGGTTGGCGGCGACGATGATCGCTGCCGCATGCTGAACCCCGGCCAGGCGCAGCACATCCGACTTCGTCGCCGAACCCTGCACGGTCACCAGGCCTTGTCCCGCGGCGGTTTCGAGTACCACCGGATCCGTGTCGACGACGACGATCTCCGACGGCGGAACCCCGTCGCCCAACATCGCATCCACGGCGGTGCGGCCCTTGGTGCCGTATCCGACGACGACGGTGTGATTACGCACGCGGCGCCTCCAACGCTGAATCTTGAACGCCTGACGGGAACTCTCGGTCAGTGCCGAGAGCGTCGTACCGACCAGGACGATGAGGAAGAAAATCCGTAGCGGCGTGATGACCAGAACGTTGATCAGTCTCGCCTCGGGAGTGATCGGGGTGATGTCACCGTACCCGGTGGTCGACAGCGAGACGGTTGCATAGTAGATGCAGTCCAGCAGCGACAGCGCATCACCCTGGGCGTCGCGATAGCCGTCCCGGTCCAGATAGACCACCAGCACGGCGAACGCCAGTGCTGCCACCGCATATCCGACGCGGCGGGTGATGGCCCGGCTCGGACTCGTCTGCAACTGCGGCACCCGCAGGATGCCCACCAGTGCGAAGTCCGGGCGTTCGGTGAGCACGTCGGAACGGCTGAAGCGGCCCCGTAACCTACCCGGCATGGCGGCGCTCCCGCGGTGTTCTCGGCTCCGTCGATGCGGTCACCGACGTTCTCGTTGCTGACATCGGCTCGCAGCCTACGCGTCGGCCGCTAGTGTGGCGCGCATGTCCACACACCCGTCCCAGCGCGCGGCGCTGCGGCTGTCCGCGCTCCTCCTCGGCGCGGGCACCGCGCATTTCGCCTCCCCTCGACCCTTCGACCGGATCGTGCCGACAGCGCTGCCGGGTTCGCCGCGGACCTACACGTACGCATCCGGAGTCGCCGAGCTGACCGTGGGGACGGCACTTGCGATTCCGCGGACCCGCCGGCTCGGCGGGGCGTTGGCCGCGGCACTGCTGGTGGCGGTGTTCCCCGCCAACGTGCAGATGGCCGTGACATGGCTGCGGAGCGATCGGCTCTCCCCGGCCGCGAAGGCGATCGCGGTGGCCCGGCTGCCTCTGCAGCTGCCCCTGATCGCCCAGGCGTTCACGGCCCGGCGCAACGCGCCGCGCCGCTGACCCCGGCCGCTACCGTTCGCCGGCCGAGGGGCGGTCGGCACCGGCGCTGCGCACCAGCCGGTCCAGCCGCTCGGCTCCGGGCAGGTCCTCGGGTGCGATGGTCCGTCCCGAGCGCACGTAGTGGAAGGCGGCCCGGACCTTGCCGAGCGGCGGCTCGACCGCCCGGCCGGTCGCGCGGAACGTGCGGGCTGCCATCAGCTGCGCCCAGGCCAGGCGGTACGCGGCCAGCTGCATCGCCACCGCCTCGAGCCGGTCCTCGTCGGGTTCGGCGCCGGTCTTCCAGTCGATGACCGTCCAGCCGCCGTCCTGGTCCTCGAACACGGCGTCGATCCGGCCGCGGATCACCACCCCGGCCAGCGAGGTCTCGAACGGGACCTCCACCTCCACCGGGCTGCGCTGAGCCCACCGCGACCGCAGGAACGCCTCCTGGAGCCGGTCGAGTTCGGTTTCGTCGCCGCCGGCGTCGTCCGCGCCGGGCAGCTCGTCGAGATCGAGCAGGCGTGTGGCGCCGTACCGGCGTTCGAGCCAGGCATGGAAGGCGGTGCCGCGCCGCGCCAGCGGGTTCGGCCGGAACGGCAACGGGCGGCGCAGTCGCGCGGCCAGGGCGGCCGGGTCCGCAGCCAGATCCACCAACTGGCTGACCGACATCTGCGCGGGCAGCGTCACCTCGGCACGCTGCTCGGCACGCCGGGCCCGTTCGGCGAGCAGCGCGTCGACGTCCGCGGCCCAGTCGTCGGGGTCGTCGTCCGGGTTCGCCGGAGGCGCCGGTTCGGGCTCTTCGAGCGCCGCGAGGACCAGGGCCGCGCCCTGCTCGACGAAGGGACGCCGGAGCCCGAGAGGGTCGCGCGGCCACACGGCCGTGTGCGGATCCGCGGTCATCGGGTTCTCGGTGCCGGTTTCCGGCGTCGGAGCCCAGATCTCGATACTCCCGAGTCCGGTTCGCTCCGTTACCAGTTCGTGCAGTTCGGACAGGAACGGGGACGGTCCTTTCGGCTCCGTTCCGGACTCGGCCCAGTGGTGGCCGGAGACGAACAGGCTTCGTTCCGTGCGGGTGAGCGCGACGTAGAACAGACGCCGGTCCTCGTCCAGCTTCCGGTGCTTGAGGGCGTCCTTGTGGGTGTCGATGCGGTCCTCGAGCGACTTTCGGTCGTAGACGTCGTCGAGATCGAGGACGGGGACACCTTCGCTGTTCTCGTCCGGCAGTGCCCGGTCGCCGCGCAGCGACGGCGGCAGTTCGCCGAGGGCGCCGAGCCATGTGCTGCCCGCCGTCGACGACGGGAACACCCCCGCCGTCAGGTGCGGAACCGCCACCACCTCCCATTCGAGGCCCTTGGCCGAGTGCACGGTGAGCACCTGCACCCGCTCGGTGGCGACCTGCACCTCGCCCGGGGCGAGTCCGCCCTCGATCTCCTCCGCGGCGGAGAGATAGGCGAGCAGTCCGGTCAGCGTCGCCGAACCCCGGCTCGCGTACCCGGCGACCACGTCGGCGAAGGCATCGAGGTTCTCCCGGCCGACTCCGCCGTCGCTGCCGGCCCTGGCCTGCGCCTCGATGCCGATGCCCAGGACCCGTTCCACCTCCGCGACGAGTTCCGTCAACGGCTGGCCCAGCCGTTCCCGCAGGGACGCCAGTTCCTTGCCGAGCGCGACGATACGCGCGTATCCGAACTCCGAATAACGTTGCGGTGGTCCGGGATCGGAGAGTGCGTCGGCGATCCCGGCCTGCTCGGACTGCTCACCCGGCAGTGCGCTGTCGAGCGCCTCGGCGAGGGCGGCCGAGTCGGTGACCGAGCCGCCGACGCCGAAACGGCCACCGATGGCGAGTTCACCGGCCCGCCGCCAGAGCGCCTGCAGGTCGGCGGCGCCGAGCTGCCAGCGGGCCCCGGTCAACACCCGCACGGCCGCGCTGCCGGCCGCCGGGTCCGCGGCCAGCCGCAGCATCGCGATCACGTCGGCGACCTCGGGCGTGTGCAGCAGGCCGCCGAGACCGACGACCTCGACGGGCAGCCCGCGGGCGCGCAGCGCCTCGGCGATCGGCGCGGCGTCGGCGTTGCGGCGCACCAGTACCGCCGCGGTGGGCGGCGACGCCCCGGCCTCCCGGGCGGCCGCGTACTCGGCGGCGATCCGCTCCGCCACCCATTCCCGTTCCGCCTCGACGTCGGCGTGCAGGGCGAGCCGGACGTCACCGGTGACGGGTTCGGGCTTGGCCCGCAGCACGCTTACCTGGACTCCCTTGTGCCGCAACGGCTCCGATGCCAGGTTCGCCAGTTCCAGGGCCTCGGGAGGGTTGCGCCAGCTGGTGAGCAGCTCGAGGCGTGGTGCGGGGCTGCCGTCCGCCAGCGGGAAGTCCGTCGAGAACCGGGGCAGATTCGCCGCGGACGCGCCACGCCATCCGTAGATCGACTGCATCGGATCACCCACCGCGGTGACGGCGGGCATCGGATCCTCGACTCTGCCGGACGGCGAACCGCCGAACAGCGACGACAACAGGACGCGCTGGGCGTGGCCGGTGTCCTGGTACTCGTCGAGCAGCACCACGCGGAACCGGGCCCGTTCGGCACGGCCCACCTCCGGGTGGTCGCGCGCCATCCGGGCCGCGAGCGACATCTGGCTGCCGAAGTCCAGCGCGCCCTCGCGGCGCAGCGTCTGCGCCAATCGTTCGACCAGGGGCAGCAGTTCGATCCGCGACTGTTGCACCTCGAGGATGTTCAGCAGGGTCTTCGACGGCCCCCCGCGCTGCCTGGGACCGGCGGGCAGGGTGTGTACGAGCTTGTCCAGCTCGGTGTGCGCGACGCGCAGGTCGTCCGGCTCGACGAGGTGCTCGGCGAGCTGCCCCGCCAGCGCCAGCACGCACTCGGTGACCGAGGCGGGGTTGCGGTCGGTGTCGAGGTCGCCGTCCCAGGCGCTGACCACGCGGTACGCGAGTTGCCACAGTTCGGTCTCGGACAGCAGCGTCGCCGACGGTTCGATGGGCAAGAGCAGCCCGTGCTCACCGAGCAGTCGCCCGGCGTACGCGTGATAGGTGCCCACCTCCGGCTCGCCGGCGAGGATGCGGGCCCGTAGCCCGCCGGTGGGATCGAGATCGCGCACGAGCAGCGAACCGGCGAGCTTCGCCAGCCGCCGGCGGATCCGGGTGGTGAGCTGCTGGGCGGCCTTGCGGGTGAACGTCAGGCCCAACACCTGTTCCGGGTCGACGAAACCGTTCGCGACGAGCCAGACGACGCGCGCCGCCATCGTCTCGGTCTTGCCGGCCCCGGCACCGGCGACGACGAGCGTGGGCCGCAGCGGCGCCTCGATCACCGCGGCCTGCTCGTCGGTCGGCGGGAACTGCCCGAGCGCGGCGGCCAGCTCGGCCGCGGTCACCGTCGGTGCTGTCACTGTCCCGTCACCTGCCTGCCCTCGTCGTGCGCCGGGCAGCTCGACAGAACCGGGCAGTGCCGGCACCCGTCGTTGACCCGGGCCAGGAACTGCGGTCCCCGGGTGGCCGCGGCTGCTTCGTGGATCACGTCACGCCAACGGTCGAGTGTCTCGCCGTCCAGCGGAGGTTGCACCCGCTGGGTGGCGCCCTCCTTGTTGTGCGGTTTGGCGACGAACACCAGCCGTGCCCCGCCGGGGTCGGCGGCGGGCTGCCCGTCGATCGCGCCGGCCGCGGCGGCGACCTGGTAAGCCGCCAGCTGCGCGTGCTCCTGCGCCGCCTCCTTGGTGACGGGATGGCGCGCGGTCTTGACATCGATGATCACCGGCCGCCCGTCGGGGTCCCGCTCGAGCCGGTCGATCCGGCCGCGCAGCCGCACCCGCGGCTCGTCCTCGGTCCGGGGTTCGAGGATGCCGTCGACGGCGATCTCGACACCGACCTCGGTGAGCTCGCCACGGGTACCGCGCAGCCATGCCGAGAACGTGTCCAGCATGGCGCGGGTGCGCTCGAGTTCGCGGCGGGCGTACCACTGCGAGCCGAGATCGACCGAGTCCCAAGCCCGTTCGAGCGCCCGCTCCACCTGGTCGGGCGGGATCCGTCCGGCGAGTGCCTGCACCAGCGTGTGCACCAGGCTCCCCGCGACAGCGTGGGTGTTGTCGCCGTCGGAGCCGCCGTGCCGCTCGAACATCCATCGCAGCGGGCAGGTGGTGAGCTGTTCGACCGTCGACGGCGACAGCGGCACCGCGTCGGCTCCGGGGTCCCACAGTTCCTGCTGCGTGCTGGGCTCGGCGGTGCCGTACCACTGGTCCGGGTGCGCGCCCCGCACCCGGGCCCGGGCGAGCCGCGCGAGCTGCGCCGCCGCCCGGCGCTGCCGCTGCGGATCGTCGCGGGCCACCACGGGGTCGCACACGACGCTGCGCAGTTCGGCGACGAGGGTCGGCAGCGCGAGCACGCGGGTGCGGGTCTCCTCCGGCAGTACCGAGACGTCCTCCCCCGGCTCGTCGACCTCGTCGTCGGAGGCCGCACCCACCAGCTCGTCGACGAACCGGGACCGCACCATGTCGGTGTCGCCGCCGACCGATTCCACGGCGGTGACAAGGAGGGTGCGTCGCGCGCGGCTGCACGCCACGAGGAACAGACGGCGCTCGTCGGCCAGCAGCGGCGCGGTGCGCGAGAGCCGCGTCGCGCCGTCGCCGCCGTCGTCGGCCCCGGAGACCGCGTCGATCAGCGTCTCGATACCGAGCAGGGTGCCACGGGCCCGCAGGCTCGGCCAGAGTCCCTCCTGCACGCCCGCGACCGCCACGACGTCCCATTCCCGGCCGGCCGCCGAGTGCGCGCTGACGACGGTGACGGCCTCGGCCTGCGCGACGAGGCGGGCGCGGACGGAACCCGGGATCTCCTGCTCGGTGAGGTAGTCGACGAATCCGGCGAGCTGGGCGCGCGGCAGCCGGTCGACGTAGTCGGCGGCGGCGTCGAACAGTGCCACGATGCCGTCGAGGTCGCGGTCTGCCTGCGCGCCGACAGGCCCGCCGCGTTCGGATGCCGCGGACCACTTGCGTTCGAGACCGGTGGCCTGCCACGCCTCCCACAGCACGTCCTCGATCCCGCCGCCGCGGCGCGCGGCGTCCCGCGCCTTGCGCAGCACGGACTGCGCCTTCCTCAGCGGCGCCGCTTCGACATCGGTGAGGCCGCGCACCAGTCGTTCGGCGTCCTCGCTCTCGTCGTCGACGAGCAACAGCCGCAGCAGTTCGGCCGAGTCACGATCGCTGCCGGCGGCGAGTTCGACCCGGCGCAGGCCCCGGCGCAGGCGGCGCAGCGCGACCGGTTCCGCTCCGCCGACGGGACCGGACAGCAGGGCGAGCGCCTCCTCCCCGCCGAACGGCAGCCCGGACAGCGCCCGCAGCACGAGCAGCAGACCGGCGACTCCGTGCTGACGGGCCAGCGGCAGCTCGGATGCCGCTGTGGTCACCGGCACCCCGGCCGCCAGCAGGGCCCGCCGCAGCGGAGCGAGCGAACGCGGCACCGACCGCACCACGACGGCCATGCGGGACCACGGCACCCCGTCGACGAGATGGGCGCGGCGCAGCGTGTCTGCGACGAGCGCGGCCTCCTTCGCCGGCGTCGACAGCACCCGGACCCGCACGCTTCCCGGATCGTCCGTCGGGACGGCGGGTGCGCCGCGGTGGGGCGGCAGGCCGGAGAGCCGTCGGGTGATCCGCCCGACGAGTTCCGCCACTTCCGGGGCGGCGCGATGGTTGGTTCCCAGCACCACGCGGCGGCTCGGGTCGTCGTCGGCGAGCGAGGTGAGAAAGGCCGGGTCGGCACCGCGGAAGGTGAAGACGGCCTGGTCCGGGTCACCGGCAATGGTGGTGGTGCGGGTGCCGAGGCCCACGACGCGCACCAGCTGGGCGGCCTGCGGATCGAGGTGCTGCGCGTCGTCGACGAGCAGGTGCCGGATCCGGGCGCGTTCCCGCGCGAGCAGGTCCGGATCGGTGACGAATGCGGCGAGGGCGGCACCGACGAGTTCGGCAGCGTCGAGGGCGGGCGCGGTGGCCTCGGGTGCCTCGATGCCGACGGCACCGCGCAGCAGCATGATCTGCTCGTACCGGGCCGCGAACTCGCCGACGGCGACCCATTCCGGTCGGGACCGCTGCTGCCCGAGGTCGATCAGGTCCTCGGGGCCGAGACCGCGTTCGTTGGCGCGCAGCATCAGGTCCCGCAGTTCCACCGCGAAGCCGGTCATGCCGAGCGCGGGCCGCAGCCGCTCGGGCCACATTCCCGCGCCGTCGTCGAGGTCTCCGCGCAACAACTCGCGCAGGACCGCATCCTGCTCGGCGCCGGTGATCAGGCGCGGCGGCGGGTTGCCGTGTGTGGACGCCTGCAGCCGCAGCACCGCGAACGCGTACGAGTGGACGGTGCGCACCAGCGGTTCCCTCGTGGCACGGGGACCGCCGGCAGCCATCCCCGCGTGCAGCAACCCGGCGGTGATCGCTTCGCGGACCTCGGTCGCGGCGCGTCGCGAATGGGTGAGCACCAGCACCGATTCCGGGTCGGCGCCGGCGACGATGCGGGCCACGGCCAGGTCCACGAGCAGCGACGTCTTTCCCGTCCCGGGACCGCCCAGCACCTGCCACGGCCGCCACTGCGGCAGGGGCGGCGAGTCCGCGAACACCCGCTTCACGTCCTCGGGCCACTGTCGCTGCGGCGGCGCCTCGTCCGGCCTCGGCACCAAGCGCACTTCGACCTGCTGCGGCCGGGCGTCGGGACGGAGGTCGGCGTCGGTCATGTGGCCATTCCAGCAGACGGGACCGACACCGCCGCGGAGCGGCGACTCCTGCACCGCCGCGCAGCGGCGACTCCTGCACCGCCGCGCAGCGAGTCAGCCGGGCAACGGAACGTTCTGCAGCCGGACCTGACCGCGCGCCAGGGTCCTGCCGCTCTCGGTGGCGGTGACGGTGACGAGCCACAGCTGCTGGACGCGGCCCTGCTGGAGTGGCTCGGCGACGACGTCGACGCGCTCACCCGTGCTCGAGCGCAGGAAGTCGGTGCTGTTGTGCACCCCGACCGCGAACTGGCCGCGGTCCTGGACAGCGGCGCTGGCCCCGACGCTGGCCGCGGATTCGACGGCGGTGGTGTAGACACCGCCGTGCACGACGCCCCACGGAGTGTGATGGTCCCGGCTCAGATCGATGTGTCCGGTGACCCGGGTGCCGGAGACCTCGTCGAGCACGAGGCCCGCGGCCTGCAGGAAAGCGCTGCCGGTGGGGAGATCGGTAGAGGTGGTGTCCATCACGCCACGCTAACTTCTGAAATGACAGTCAGCAAGGGTCTAGCCTCGATGCATGCGCTGGTTGGAGACGGACACGGCGAACTGTTCCGTGCAGCGGACACTGGACGTGATCGGCGAGAAGTGGACCCTGCTCGTCCTGCGGGAGGCGTTCAACGGCGTGCGCCGGTTCGACGACATGCGGCGGCACGTCGGGATGTCCGAGCCGATCCTGGCCGACCGCCTGCGCAAACTGGTGGCTGCGGAAATCCTGCGTCCGGTGCCGTACCGAGAGGCCGGACACCGCACCCGCAACGAGTACCGGCTCACCGACAAGGGTATGGACCTCTTTCCCGTCCTTGTCGCCCTGCTCCAGTGGGGCGACCGCTACTGCGCCGACGAGGACGGACCCCCCGTGGTGGTTCGGGACCGGGTGAGCGGTCGGCCCGTCGCCGCGGTGGTCGTTCCCGCCGGCACGGCCGGACTGACCGCCCGCGAGACCGAATCGACCCCGGGTCCGGGAGCCCGGCCCGTCCCCGCCGACCGGCCGGCACGGCCGCACCGGTCCCGCGCGAGCGCATCGGCTGCCATCGGAACCGGCCGCGACCCTGACACAATCGACGGGTGAACGAACTGCACACCCACCTGTTCGGTCCGGTCGACGGTCCGCAGCTGCTCGCCCTGCACGGCCTCACCGGTCACGGCCGGCGCTGGGAGCACCTCGCGTCGGAGCACCTGCCCCAGGCCCGGGTCATCGCGCCGGACCTGCGGGGACACGGCCGCTCCCCGTGGACGCCGCCGTGGAACTTCGAGACGCACATGCGGGACCTGCTCGCCGTCCTCGATGCCCACGCCTCGGGTCCGGTGCTGGTGGTCGGGCATTCCTTCGGCGGTGCCCTCGCCGTGCATCTGGCGGCGGCTGCGCCCGAGCGGGTACGTGGACTGGTACTGCTGGATCCGGCGATCGGGCTGCCGCCGGAGCGCATGCTCGAGATCGCGGAGCTGACGGTGCAGCACCCCGACTACACCGACGCGGCCGAGGCCCGCGCCGACAAGACGAACGGTTCCTGGGGTGAGGTCGATCCCGCACGGCTCGACGCCGAACTCGCCGAGCACCTGATCACCCTCGATTCCGGCCGGGTCAACTGGCGGCTGTGCGTTCCCGCCCTCGTGGCGTCGTGGAGCGAGCTGGCCCGCGAGTTCGTCCTACCACCGGCGCACCTGCCCACGATCGTCGCGCGGGCCGCGAAGGTGCAGCCGCCGTATGTCACCGCCGAGTTCCGGGCCGCCCTCGCCGACCGGCTCGGCACGAACCTCACGACACTCGAGCTCGACTGCGACCACATGATCGAACAGGCGCGCCCGGAGGAGACCGCGACCCTCGTCCGGAAGCTCCTGTAGATGCCGGCGACGAGCGAGGCCGACGTCGAACGCGTCCGGGAGCTGGTGGCCTCCGTTCCCGAGGGCCGGGTGACCACCTACGGCGACGTCGCGGCGGCGGCCGGCCTGTCCAGCCCGCGCACCGTGGGCTGGATCATGCGGACCGACAGCGCGGACCTGCCGTGGCACCGGGTGGTCCCGGCGTCCGGGCGTCCGGCCGCGCACCTGGCCCGTCGGCAGCTCGCCCGGCTCAGAGAGTGTTGTGGAACCCGCGCTGTCAGTCGGTGAGGTCCTCTGCTAGCCGGCGTGCCGCTTCGGCTTCGATCGGACCGCGGGGCTCGATGTCTTCGCCGGCCAGGCGGGCCGCCATGAGCCTGATCATCGCGACCTGGATCATGGCCTCGGCATGTGCCGTCTTGCGTTCGTAGTCCCGTGCCAACCGTCTACACCTCGTCAACCATCCGAAGGTCCTCTCGACCACCCACCGCCGGGGCAGCACCTGGAAGCCTTTCACGTCCGCGTTGCGAGGTACCACCACGACCTCGAGATTCTCGGTGCGGGCCGCCCAGTCGACCAGGCCCGCATCGACCGAGTTGACGTACCCGCCGTCGACCCACACCAGCCCCAAGCCGGGGAACCGGGTCCGGGCCCCGGCCAGCACCAGCCGGGCCCCGGCCCGGTCCTGCACCGACGCCGAGTGCACCAGCCCGACCAACATCAACCCGAGGGTGTCGACCAGCAGATGACGCTTGCGGCCCCGGACGCGTTTGCCGGCGTCGTAGCCGATCTGCTCGCCGCCCTCGCTGCTGCGCACCGACTGCGAGTCCAGCACCGCCGCCGATGGCTGCGGATCACGTCCGTCGTTGGCACGCAACCGATCTCGCAGGGTGTCGTGGATGCGCGCCCAGGTGCCGTCCGCGCTCCAGGCGGCGAAGATCCGGTAGGCGGTGCTCCACGGGGCCAGATCGTGCGGGACCAGCCGCCAGGCGCAGCCGGTGGCCAGCACGTACAAGATCGTGTCGACGACCAGTCGGCGCGGGTGCACCGGCGGCCGGCCCCCGAGCCGCGGACTCGGTCGAGGCAGCAGCGGTTCGATCACCGCCCACTGCGCATCGGTCAGCGACGAGTCGTAGGCGGGCTTGCACACACACGGACACACGTACCGAGACGATCATCGATCACGTTCGGATACCACGGCCGACACGCCGCGTCCGCACAGGGTTCCACAACACTCTCTCAGCCGGGAGGGAGTGCCGATCCGCGACGGCCGGGTCGATCTCGCGGCGGCGCGACACCGCTTCTGAACCGGCTCACACCAGCGGTGGTGCCCCGCGCCGGGGCTCGAGGACGGCCGCGCCGAGCCCGGCCAGCATCTCGACCGCGGCGAGCAGTTCCGGGACCGGACGGGTGAACGGCAGGCGCTGATGGTCGTCGAATGCGTGGCCGGTGCCGAATCGGGTGCCCGGCAGCAGGACCAGTCCCTGCCGTTCCGCGGCGGCGACGAGGCGGGTGGAACCGATGCCGTCCGGCAGCCGGCACCACAGCGACAACCCACCCGTGGGCGGTACGAACCGCCACCCGGGCAGGCGTGCGGCGACGGCCGCGGCGAGCGCCTCCTGACGGGCGCGCAGCCCGGCGCGGCGCTCGTCGAGGATCCGTTCCCACCGCGCGAACAACTCCACGGCCGCAAGCTGATCGAGGATCGACACCCCGAGCTGGCGCCGCAGCAGCACTTCCCGCACGCGCGCGACGGTCGCCCGGTCGCCGCGCACCCAGCCGATCCGGATGCCGCCCCAGACCACCTTGCTCAACGAGCCGACGTGCACGGTGGCCGCGTCCGGGACCGGCGTCCCGAACGGCTCGATGTCATCGCCGGCGAACGACAGCTCCGCGGCGACCTCGTCGACGACGGTCAGGACGCGGTGCCGCCACAGGGTCGCGGAAAGGGACCGCCGCGCAGCGACACTCAGGCTCGCCCCGGTCGGATTGGCATGGTCGGGCATCAGGTACGCGACGGTGGGTGCGTGCTGACGCGCGGCGCGATCGGCTTCGACGACGATCATGTCGGGATCGTCGACGTCGACGGGCACGGCGACGGACTGGGCACCGGTCGCCGCGATCGTCTCGAGAGCGCCGGGGTGGCTGGGATGCTGGTGCAGCACCCGCCTGCCCGCGCCGACGACGGTGTGCAGGACGGCGTCCAGCCCGTCCGCCGCGGCGGCGGTGATCAGCACCTGCTCGGGGTCGGTGGGCAGTCCGCGGGCGTTGTACCGCGCCGCGACGGCGGCACGCAGCTCGGGCAGGCCGGTCGGTGCGTACCCGTGACCGGCCAGCAGGTCGGGCAGCCGACGCTGGGCGGCGGCGTAGGCCGCAGGCAGCAGGGACGACGCCTCCGGGGCGGCGTTGCCGAGGTCGAGTACGCCGGGCACAGGGGCCCCGAGCGCGGAGCCCCACGGCGTCCGGCCGTCGGGTGCGGCGACGAATGTCCCCGCCCCGTGCCGGGTGAGCGCCCAGCCGTCGTCGCGGAGGTCGCCGTAGGCGGCGGCCACCGTGACGCGGCTGACGCCGAGCGCGTCGGCCAGCGCCCGCTCGGCGGGCAGGCGCGTGCCGACCGGGAGCCGGCCGTCGGCGATGCGCCGGCGCAGCGCGGCGGCGACGGCCCGGTACAGCGGACCGCGGTCGGCTCCGAGCTCGCCGAGCAGCGCCGCGACCCGCGCCGCGGACGGGGTGGCGGACACGTCCTTCATGCAGTCCACTTTCGCACGGTGGACCGAACTTTCCGGTCCACCGAACCGAGAGAATAGGACCATGATCTTCCTGGTCGTTCTCCTCACCGCGCTCAGCCTGGCGGCGGCCACCTGGACAGTGCTGGACACCGCGCAGGGCGGCCGGTGCGGGATCGGCGGTCCGCCGCGCAGTCACCACACGCCCGACTGACCGCCCCGGCACATCGCGCCGACCGGCGTCGGGCAGCATGAGTTCATGAGTTCGCTGATCGACGTCGAGGCCGTCATCGTCGCGGGTGGGCGCGCGACCCGCATGGGCGGTGTCGACAAGCCCGCACTCGTCGTCGGGGGCCGGCGACTGCTCGACATCGCCCTGGCCGCGGTGGCCGGGTGCCGGCGGGTCACCGTCGTCGGACCACGACGCGACGATCTCGCCGACGCGGTGATCCAGGTGCAGGAGCGGCCCGCCGGTGCGGGGCCGGTTGCCGCGCTCGCCGCCGCGGGTGTCCACGAGTCGGTGGTGTTGACCCTCGCCGCCGACCTGCCGTTCCTCACCGCGGACACGGTCACCGCACTCGTCGAGGCCTTGCGCGGCAACACAGGATCCGACGCGGCGTTCGCGATCGACAACTCGGGGCGGATCCAGTTCCTGCTCGCCGCGTGGCGTGGTCCCGCGCTCGCCGGACACCTCGCCGCGCTGGGGTCGGATCCGGCCAATCAGCCGATGAAGGCCCTGCTGCCGGAGCGCTACGTCACGGTCCCGGTGGCGGGGACCGCGGACTGCGACACACCGCAGGAGCTCGCGCAGGCCCGCGCCGCCCGTTCCGGGCTGGTCGCGGCCGACCCCGACGCCGCGCGCGCGGAGATTCGGAAGTCGCTGCCGCGGTTGCCGGTCCGCACCCGCGCGCCGCAGGAGGCGGCGGGCGCGACCCTCGCCGCACCGCTCGTCGCCGCCGAGGCGCTGCCGCGCGCCGCGGTGTCGGCGATGGACGGATACGCCGTCGCCGGCGACGGACCGTGGCTGCTGCGCACCGAGGTCCATCGGGCCGGCGCGACGCAGCCGCTCGGTCTGCACGACGGCCAGGCCGCGCGGATCGCCACCGGCGCCTACCTGCCGCCCGGCGCGACGACGGTGGTGCGCGACGAACACGTCGAGGTGACCGACGGCACCGTCACCCGGATACCCGGTGCCCCGGTGCGCGACGACGCGCGCCGGCGCGGGGAGGACTGGGCGCCCGGCGTCGAACTCGCCGCGGCGGGTGTCGCTCTGGGCCCGGCGGTGATCTCCGCTGCGCTGAGCGGCGAGGTGACCGCCGTGCAGGTCCGCGGCCCGGTGCGGGTCCACGTGGTCGTCACCGGCGACGAGATCCGCCGCGACGGGCCGCTGCGCGAGGGTCAGACCCGAGATTCGCTCGGTCCCGTCCTGCCGGGGTTCGTGCAATGGTGCGGGGCTGCCGTCGCCGGGGAGGCCCACCTGCGCGACACCGGCGACGGGTTCGACCGGTTGCTCGGCGAGGCCACCGGCGTCGACGTGATCGTCGTGGCCGGGGCGACCGGCGGCGGGGCCGCGGATCAGTTGCGGTCTGCGCTGGCGCGGGCCGGCGCGTCGCTCGTCGTGGAGCGGGTCCGGTGCAAGCCGGGCGGCTCCCAGGTGACAGCCGTGCTGCCGGACGGCCGCGTGGTGCTCGGCCTGCCGGGCAATCCGGTCGCGGCCGTCGCGACGCTGCTGGTGATGCTGCCCGCCGTCGTCGACGGTCTGACCGGTCGCCGGCCGCAGCCACCGTGGACCGCGCCGCTGGCGAATGCCTCACAGGTGAGCGGCGACATCACCCGACTGCTCCCGGCGAGACAGACCGGCGACGGACTGTGGTTGTGCGACAACGCGATCCGCACCGCACACCTGGCGGGGCTGATCGGGCGGCGGGCTATCGCGCTTGTGCCACCCGGCGCGGCGGACGGCGATCCGGTGGAGCTGGTGCCGCTGCCGCAGTGACCGGCACCGGTCAGCCCGGATGTGTGAGGACCCGGTATCCGGTCTCGTGGAGCCGCCGGTGCTCCGGCCACCGGTCGCGGGTCCAGGCAGGTTCGGAGTGGGCCGCGACGATCGCCGCGGTCGTCGCGGCGTGCAGATCGAACTCCAGGTCGCGGCACAGTTCCGGCAGTGCCGTCCGCTCCCCCGCCGCGCGTGCGTGCACGATGGTGGCGACCGTCTCGGCGACCCGCGCGTCGGCGAAGCGAAGCACGCGGCGATGCGCGGACGGCAGCACGAACCACAGCACCGCGACAGCGACGAACACACCGATCACCGTCTCGAGCAACCGGTCGCGAGCCACCACGGTGAAGTTGTGCGGCACCCCACCGCTCCCGAGCAGCAGCGCGAGCGGCGTGATGAACACCATCGCCACGCCGTAGTTGCGGACGAGGTACTCCTCGGTTCCGGCCAGCAGCACCGCCACCACGACGACGACCCCCACGGCCGTCGGCGCGGCCCACACGACCGCGGCCAGCACGCCGAGGCCCACGACGGTGCCGGCGAACCGGTGCAGACCCCGGTAGCTGCCCAGCACCCGGTCGGGTCCCTGATGCAGCACCATCGCCGCCGTGATCACCGCCCAGTCCGGTCGTCCGACACCGCCGGCGAGCGCCAGTGCGCCCGCGACGGGACCGGCCACGGCAAGGCGCACGACGATGGTCCAGGATCGGCTGCCGGGCCGAGCTGCCCGCACGAGCCGGTATCGCACCGACGGGCGCGGCAGCGGCGGTTGCGGTCGCAGGTCGTCGGTCTCGGAGGCGGCGCCCTCGTCGGTGCCCGCGACGAGGGTCGCGAGCCGCAGGTGCGCCGCTCGGAGCGTCCGGGCCAGCGGATGGTCGCTCTCGCCGATCCGCCCGTCGTGCAGGCACATCCACGCGGCGTGCAGTGCCCGGACCGCTTCGTGCCGCGGGCCGAGCGCCGCCGGCGCGCGCAAGCAGGTGTCGACGGCCGACACCGCCGCCGCCACCGCGACACGCTCGGGCGTGCGGGGCCTGAGCACCACGCCGGACATCGACACGAGAACCGCGGTGCCCGCACCGACCGCGGTCCACGACACGACCGCGACGACCGGGACGCCGGCGCTCGGCAGCGCCGCCGCGATCTCCAGGGTGAGCAGCGGCAGGAACGCACCGGGGGCACCGAACCGCAACGCGTCGACCAGGAAGGCACCCACCGCGACGACGGCGGTCATGACCGCCACGAGCAGGAGCCACGTTTCCGGCGCACCCGTCTGCACGAGCACACCGACCCCGGCGCCCACACCGGCCAGCGCGACGAGTGCCGCCGCGACGAACAGCACCACCTTCCACCGCGCGCGGTAGGCGCGGCCCTCGCCGTACACGACGGCGAACGCCCCGAGGGCGACGGTCGCGGCGACGGGACCGTGCCCGAGAGCGAGACCCGCGAGGCCGGGTAGCGCCACCGCGGCGGCAGCGCGCAGGGCACCGGGCCACCGACGGCCCCGCCGCGGCACACCGAGGAGAAGGGTCCGGGCCGGTCCCGGCGCCGGGATCGGGGCACACACGGCACCCGTGCCGGACCCTGCTCCTGCCTCTGTCACTGCTTCGGACACGAGGATCGACGATACGGGGCGCAGCCCTCGTCGACGGCGCCGTGTCGGCAAGCTCACCCGCGCAGCGGCTCCTCGGAGAGCAATGCCGCGGCCGCGGACCGGTACCGCTGTACCACCAGGCGCACCACGGCCTCGTGTACCCCGAGCGGTGCCGCCACGCCGTCGGCACCCGCGTCGGCGAGGCGGGTATGGAACAGTCCGTCGGCGAGCAGGTACGACGCGACGAACACCCGCCGCGCACCCGCGGCGCGCAGTTCGGCGACGACGTCCGGCACACGCGGGGCTCCGGTGGCGACGTACCCGACGCGCACCGCGACGCCCGCGAGGGACGAGACCATCTCCGCGGCCCGGCGCACGTCCCGGCGGGCCCGGGGGTCGGAGGAGCCGGCCGCGGCGAGCACCACGGCGTCCCCGGGTCTCCAGCCGGCCGCGGCGAGCCGCTGCAGTTGCACGCGGGCGAGTACGGGGTCGGGTCCGAGTGCGCGGGTGACCGCCACGGCGGGATGTCCGCTCTCGGCGACCTCTCGGGGCACGTCGGCGTGCACGTGGTAGCCGGAGGCGAGGAAGGCGGGCACCAGCACGGTGGGTCGCCCCGAGCCGCGCAGCACCTCCGCGGGGGAAGGTCCGAGGACGTCGACGAAGGCGACGCGGGTGGTGCCCACCTCGCGGGAGACGGCGTCGGCGACGGCCGCGATCGTCTCGACGCCGCGCGGATTGCGTGTGCCGTGGGCGACGAGCAGCAGAGCCGGGTCGGTCATGGTCACAACTCCTGGTCGGGAACGGGTCGGCCGGAGACGAGGTCCCTAGCCGATCGGATATTCCTTGTCGGCGCAGCCGGCGGGATCCACCGCGAGCCGGTAGCCGCGCTTGACGACGGTCTGCACGATCGCGGGAGCGCCGAGCGCGGACCGCAGCCGCGCCACCGCGGTTTCCACCGCGTGGGTGTCGCCCCCGCCCCCGGGCAGCGCAGCGAGCAGTTCCTCGCGTGAGACGACCCGGCCGGGGCGGGCGGCCAGGGTCCGCATCAACGCCATCGCGGCGGGCGCCAGACAGCGGATCTCCCCGTCGACCACGACGCAGCGGCCGCGGACGCTGAGCACGTGCCCGCCCGCCTCGATGCGGTGGGCGCGCCGCGGCAACTCCTCGGCGAGGTGGCGGGCGAGGGATCCGAGCCGTGCCCGGCCCGGCGCCGAGACCGGTACCTCCAGCTCGACGAGGGGTGCGGCCGTCACGGGACCCACGCACACCGCGGTGACGCCGGTGCGCAGAGCGCGCAGCATGGCCTCGAGCATGCCGGTGGCCTTGGAACGCTGCAGCAACGATGCGACGGCAGGTGCGCTGGTGAAGCTCACCGCGTCGATGCTGTGGTCGGCGATCTGCTCGATGAGCCGGTCCATCGCCGTGGGATCGTCGGGCGGGGTCCACCGGTACACCGGCACCGCCACCACATCGGCACCGGCGTCGCGCAGCACCTCGCACAGATCCGCACCGGGCTCCCATTCGGTCCGGGCGCCGTGCAGCTGCACCGCGATCCGCACTCCCTCCACGCCCTCGGCCAGCAGGTGCTCAAGCACCTCGGCGGAGGACTCGGACGCCGGGGACCACTCCTCCCGCAGGTCGGCTGCGCGGATCGCGCCGGTGACCTTCGGACCGCGGGCGAGAATGCGGCTGCCGCCCAGGGCCTCGCCGAGCTCCTCGGCGAGGCCCCAGCCGTCCGCGGCCCCCATCCAGCCGCGGAAGCCGATCGCCGTGGTGGCCACGGTGATGTCCGGCGGGGTGCGAAGGATGTCGCGCGTCACCCGCTCGAGTTCGGTGTCGTCCGCCAGCGGGATGATGCGGATGGCGGGTGCATGGACGATCTCCGCCCCGCGCCGGGTGAGCAGGGTGGCGAACTCGTCGGCACGGCGGGCCGCGGTGATGCCGATTGTGAAGCCGTGCAGCGGCGCGGTGTCCTCGCTCACGAACGCTCGCCGTAACCGCGGTGCACGGGCACGAGGCTGTGGATCTGGACGACACCGGCCCACACCCGCACGTCGTACACGGGCAGGCGGACCGACGGGTCGTCGAGGCAGCGTCCGTCGTCCAGTGAGAAAACCTGCTTGAGCAGGGGCGAGGCGACGGTCGGCTCGCCGCTGCGGTCACCGACGATCCCGCGCGACATCACCGCGGCCCGGCCGAACGGGTCGAAATTGCCCACCGCCCGCAACGTGCCGTCGTCGAGCAGGAACAGCGCGACCTGCTCGCCGCCGCGCAGCAGCACGGCGACGCCGCGACCGGGGATGAGGTGACTGAGCGGGCAGGCCGACGTCCACTCCAGACGCCCGTCGTACACGGTGGCGCGCGACGCGCGTTCGGGGGTGTGCGTCTCGATGACGGTCATGAATGTCCTCCTTGGAACTACGGACGGAATTCTCCGGGGCCGGTGTTTCTCGGGGGTTAACCCGAGATTCCCTCGCGGTAAGAGGGCATTCCGACCAGTACCGGCACCTTCCGCTTGCCCGAGTCGTCGAACCGTACGGTCGGGTCGGCCACGTCCGGGGCGTTGACGAACGACACGAACCGGGACAGCTTCTCGGGGTCTTCCAGGACGCCGGCCCATTCGTCACGGTATCCGGCGACGTGCCTGGCCATCGCCGCCTCGAGCTCGTCCGCGATGCCGAGGCTGTCCTCGCACACCACCGCCTTCAGGTGCTCGAGACCGCCGTCGAGGGCCTCGAGCCAGGGCGCGGTGCGCTGCAGCCGGTCGGCGGTGCGCACGTAGAACATCAGGAACCGGTCGATGTACTTCACGAGCGTCTCGTCGTCGAGACCACCGGCGAGCAGCTGCGCATGCTTGGGCGACTGGCCACCGTTGCCGCACACGTACAGGTTCCAGCCACTCTCGGTCGCGATCACCCCGACGTCCTTGCCGCGGGCCTCGGCGCACTCGCGTGCACACCCGGAGACACCGAACTTGAGCTTGTGCGGGGAGCGCAAGCCGCGGTAGCGCAGCTCCAGGTCGACGGCCATGCCGACCGAGTCCTGCACGCCGTACCGGCACCACGTGGATCCCACACAGCTCTTCACGGTGCGCAACGACTTGCCGTAGGCCTGGCCGGACTCCATGCCGGCGTCGACGAGGCGCTTCCAGATGAGCGGCAACTGCTCGACCCGCGCGCCGAACAGGTCGATGCGCTGTCCTCCGGTCATCTTGACGTACAGCCCGAAGTCGCGGGCGACCTCGCCGATGACGATGAGCTGCTCGGGGGTGCACTCACCGCCGGGCATCCGCGGCACCACCGAGTAGGTGCCGTTCTTCTGGATGTTGGCCAGGAAGTGGTCGTTGGTGTCCTGCAGCGCCGCCTGCTGCCGGCCCAGGATGTGATCCGAATCGGTCGAGGCGAGGATCGAGGCGACGACGGGTTTGCAGATGTCGCAGCCGCTCCCCCGGCCGTACTTGGCGATCAGCGCCGAGAACGTGCGGGTGTCGGTGGCCTGCACGATCTGGAACAGCTCGGCCCGGGACTGATCGAAGTGCTCGCACAGTGCCTTCGACATGACCACACCGGACGCCGCGAGGAGCTGCTTGACGGTGGGCAGGCAGCCGCCACATGTGGTGCCGGCGCCCGTGCAGGCCTTGACCTGGGCGATGTCGCACGCGCCGTCCGCGATGGCGCCGCAGATCGCCCCCTTGGTGACTCCGTTGCACGAGCACACCTCGGCGTCGTCGGGCAGCGACCCGGCGCCCGGCTTCTCCCCCGCCGGCGAGATCAGCGCCGCCGGGTCGCCGGGCAGCTCCCGGCCGACGAGCGGCCGCAGCGACCCGTATGCGGAGGCGTCGCCGACGAGGATGCCGCCGAGCAGTGTCTTCGCGTCGTCCGAGACGACCAGCTTGGCGTAGGTGCCCTTGGCCGCGTCCGACAGCACGACCTCGAGGGCGCCCGGGGTTTCGGCGTGCGCGTCGCCGAAGCTCGCGACGTCGACCCCCAGCAGCTTCAGTTTGGTCGACAGGTCGGCTCCGGGGAACTCGGCGCCGCCGCCGAGGAGCCGGTCGGCCACCACCTCGGCCGTGCTGTAGCCGGGCGCGACGAGTCCGTAGCAGGTGCCGTCGACGGCGGCACACTCACCGACGGCGTAGATCGCGTCGTCGGTCGTGCTGCGGCAGCCGAGATCGGTGCGGACGCCGCCGCGGGGGCCCAGCTCGAGCCCCGCGTCGCGGGCCAGCTCGTCCCGGGGGCGCACTCCGGCGGAGAACACCAGCAGCGCGGCATCGATCACCGATCCGTCGGACAGTTCCACCCGCAACCCGTCGGGGCCCTCGGTGATCCCGGCGGTGCCGACGCCCGTGTGCACCGTCAGGCCGAGGTCGGTGACGAGGCGGGCGAGGAGCGCACCGCCGCCCTCGTCGACCTGCAGCGGCATGAGCCGTGGCGCGAACTCGACGACGTGCGGCGTCAGGCCGAGCATCCGCAGCGCGTTGGCCGCCTCGAGCCCGAGGAGCCCGCCCCCGACGACGACGCCGACCGCGCCCGGCGCGGCCCGGTGCGCGCCGGCCCGGATGCCGTCGAGGTCGTCGAGGGTGCGGTAGACGAAGCACCCGGCCAGGTCCTTGCCGGGAATCGGTGGGACGAAGGGGTACGAGCCGGTGGCCAGGACGAGTGCGTCGTACCCGATCACCTCGCCGGTGTCGGTGGTGACGGTGCGGCCGGCGCGGTCGACGGCCGCGGCCCGGGTGCCGATCCTCAGATCGACCAGGTCGTCGCCCTCGTACTCGTTGCCGGCGAGGGCGAGTTCCTTCGAATCCCACGAACCGACGTACGAGGACAGTCCCACACGGTCGTATGCGGGCAGCGGCTCCTCGCACAGGACCGTCACCGACCAGAGGTCGTCCTCGTCCCGGGTGCGCAGCGCCTCGACGAATCGGTGGCCCACCATGCCGTGCCCGACGACGACAACAGACTTGTGGCTCATACCGTTTCCTTCTTCCTTGGGGTGCAGGTGGGGCCGGGGCGCGCTCAGGCGCGGACGGCCACGGTGGTGACGTCGCGCTCGGCGGGCGTCGGCCCGGTGGGGGCACTGGGGCGGCGCAGGAACACGGCCCAGGTGACGACGATGCAGACCAGGTAGAAGGCGAGGAACACCCAGAACGCCATGGTCGCCGACTTGGCTTCGCTGCTGTAGGAGGCGCGAAGCACCAGGTTGATGCCGACACCACCGAGACCGCCGATGGCGCCGGCGAAACCGATCAGGGCACCGGACATGCTGCGCGCCCACGCAGCCTTCCCGGCCCTGTCGAGCGAGTCGAGGCTCTGTGCCTTGGCTTCGAAGACGGACGGGATCATCTTGTAGACGGAGCCGTTGCCGATGCCCGAGAGCAGGAACAGGGCGATGAATCCGAGGACGAAGGTCACCATGATGCCGCCGGTGGCGGCGCCGGCGGTGGCGTCGTCGAGGGTGCCGGCGGTGACGAGCAGTCCGGCCGCGAGGGCCATCGCCGCGAACGTGTACAGCGTGATCCGGCCTCCGCCGATGCGGTCGGCCAGCTTGCCGCCGAGCGGCCGGGCGATCGATCCGAGCAGCGGACCGACGAACGCGATCTGCGCTGCGTGCAGAGCGGCCTCGGCAGCGGTCGCGCCCCCGGCGAGGAAGTTGATCTGCAGCACCTGCCCGAACGCGAAGCTGAAACCGATGAAGGAGCCGAAGGTGCCGATGTAGAGGAAGCTCAGGATCCACGAGTCGCGGTACCGCAGGGATTCCCCCATCGCGCGCAGGTCGGCGCGCTGATCACCGAGGTTGTCCATGAACAGGGCCGCGCCGAGGGCGGCGAAGGCACACAGCACCAGGTAGACGGCGCACGCGATCCACGGTTCGGTGTTGCCCACGGTGGCGATGACGAGCAGTCCGACGAGCTGCACCACCGGCACGCCGATGTTGCCGCCGCCCGCGTTCAGGCCCAGCGCCCAGCCTTTGAGCCGTTGCGGATAGAAGGCGTTGATATTGGTCATCGACGACGCGAAGTTGCCGCCGCCGAGGCCGGCGATCGCGGCCACCACCAGGAAGGTGGTGTACGAGAAGCCGGGGTTGAGCATGAGGTACAGGGTCGCGACGGTGGGGATCAGCAGCACCAGCGCGCTGAACACCGTCCAGTTGCGACCGCCGAACCGGGCGGTGGCGACCGTGTAGGGGATGCGCAGCAGCGAACCGACCAGGGTCGGCACGGCGACGAGGAAGAACTTGCCGGCGGCATCGATGCCGTAGACGTCGGTCGGCATGAACAGCACCATCACGGACCAGATGGACCAGACGGAGAAGCCGACGTGCTCGGCCAGGACGGACCAGATCAGGTTCCGCTTCGCGATCTCCTTGCCGCCGGCGTCCCACGCCGCCGTGTCTTCGGCGTCCCAGTGTTCGATGCGGTGCTTGCGGGCGAACTTTGCACGCAGGCCTTCGGTCGGTGATATTCCGGTCGTTGCGGCCACCCCATGCCCCTTCCTCGGGTCGGTATCGATGGACCCAAGTTAGGAAACGGGTGTTGCCGCGGTGCTGCCCTCGGTGACTGCCGCGTCAAGAGATGCTCACCTGCGGCAGGAGGTCTCCGTGAGGTCGTCGCCACGGGTAGGCGCGGGGTACGGGTCGGCGCCGGAGCCGCCCCAGGAGTCCTCGACGTACCGGGGCCGGCAGGCCACCCGGCCGGCGATCAGGACCACGAGCGCGGCGCCGCCGAGGAACGCGAACGGAACCGTCCAGCCGCCGGTGGTCTCGCGCAGCACCCCCACCAGGACCGGTCCGGCGCAGGCGACGGTGTACCCGAGGCCCTGCGTGAACCCGGACAGCGCCGCCGACGCCGCATGGGTGCGGGTGCGCAGGTTGATCAGGGTCAGTGCCATGGGGAAGGTGGTCGGCCCGACGCCGATCGCCAGCACCCACAGGGCGGTGGCCGTGAGCGGTGCGAGCAGCAGACCGGTGAAACCCACCGCGTAGCTCACCACGCACACGAGGACCAGCGGGAACGGATCCCGCATGCGGGCGCATGCGGCGGGCGCGACGAACGAGGCCGCCAGACCGACGAAGGAGAACAGCGCGGTCATCGCGCCACCGAGTGCTTCACTGCCTCCGGCGTCGAGCAGTACGGCGGGAATCCAGGTGAACATCGAGTAGGTGATCAGCGAGGTCATGCCGAACATGCCGGCCATCCCCCACGCAACGGGCGAGCGCCACACCCGGCCGGGTGCAGGGTCGGAAGGGGCCGCATCGCGGGTGACCGGCTTCGGACCCCGGGCCCGGTGGAGGACGACGATCCACGGAACCGCCGCGGCGAACGCCCACACCGCCCACAGACCGATCGACCAGCGCCACCCCGCGGCTTCCGCGACGGGGACCGCGGCCAGGGCGGGTAGTGCGGTGCCGATCTGGACGCCCACGATGTAAACGGTGCTCACGACGGCGAGCCGATCGGAGAAGTACCGCTTGACCAGCGGCGGGATCACCACGTTGCCGACGCCCATCCCGGCGAGGGCGAGCGCGGAGAACGCGAGCAGTGTCCACGTCTCGTGGGTCAGCGCGCGGGCTGCCATGCCGACTCCGGCGGCCAGCATCGCGATCAGGGCCGTCGCCTCGAGTCCGACCCGCCGTGCGATGGCCGGGGTGAGGAGACCGAACGCCGCGAACATCGCGGTCGGCACCATGCCGAAGACGCCCACCACGGCGGGTGCGAAGCCGATTTCGGCGCGGATCTGTTCGGCGAGGGGACTGAACGAGGTCACGGCGAGGCGCAGCGTGAGCGCGGACATCACGATCGCGACGAAGACGAGGAGACGTCCCCGCAGCAGGGACGTTGACGAGGATCCGGCACCGGTGACAACCACGGGGCAAATCATAGGATGACCCGATGTATATCGTCGAAGGCGTTTTCCGGATGCAGGAAGGAGCCCCATGCGCACCGTGCGACGCACCGGTCTCGTCGCTCAGGTCACCGAGCAGCTACGCGACCACATCCGCACCGGCGCCTGGGCAGTTGGCTCCCGCATCCCGACCGAACCCACTCTGGCCGAGCTGACCGGCACGGGTCGCAACACCGTGCGCGAAGCCGTCCAGGCACTCGTGCATTCGGGCCTGCTCGAGCGACGGCAGGGGTCGGGTACCTACGTCGTCGCAACCTCGGAAGTGGGCAGCGCACTCGGCACCTACTTCGCCGACGCCCACGAACAGGACGTGCTCGAACTGCGGCAGGCGCTCGACGTCACCGCCGCGGCCCTCGCCGCGCAGCGCCGCTCCCAGGCGGACGCCGCGCACCTGACCGAACTGTTCGACGCGCGAATGCGCGCGTGGGCGGACCCGCGTTCGGCCGCCGCCCTCGCCGCCGACGTCGCCCTGCACCGCGCGATCGTCGCGGCCAGCCACAACGCCGTGTACCTGGAGTTCTACGACTCGCTGATACCCGTCATCGAGGAGACGATCCGCCGTCGCGTCGAAGAGACCGGTGCGGGCTTCCACGACGAGCACCGCGAACTGGTGCTCGCCGTCGTCGCAGGAGACCCGGGCCGCGCCACGGCCGCCGCCCTCGCGATGTTCGGGGAGTTGCGCGGCGGTGACGCCTAGGGAGGAAGGCTCAGAGGAGCAGGCGCACCAGATCCGACGTGTGCGCCAGTCCCGGGAACGCCTCCTCCGTCGAACGCGGATGCAGCGCGTGCACGGCGAGCCGGAACATCACCGCGCGTAGCAGCATCTGCGGCCACTCCGGCAGGTCCTCCCAGCGCCCGATGAGCTCGTCGTCGGCACCGCCCCACGACAGCGCATCGACGACGGCCACGCCGGCCGCCCAGGACGCGGGCCGCCAGTAGGGGGTGATGTCGGTCAGGCCGGGTGCGGCACTACCGGCGAAGAGCACGGTGCCGAACAGGTCGCCGTGCACGAGCTGATCGGGCAGGTGGACCGGCTTGCGCAACGTCGCGAGCTGGTTGATCAGATCGATGCTCTTGCGTCCGTCGGGGGTGACGGTTTCGGGGGCGCCGGCGGCGCGGGCGGTGCGCAGCGGTACCGCCTCCCATGCCGCACGGTCGGCGGCGACGAACACGTCCACGTCCTCCCACGGCGCCACGGGTGGCTGCATGAGGAAACGTGGTCGCTCGAGCTGCGCGGTGGCGGCGTGCAACCGGAGCGACAGCGCCACCACCTCGTCGTGCCGCGGTTCGGACGTGCCCACGATGTAGGTGTCGGCGCGCCAGCCGGAGACGACGTAGCGGCCGTCGGTGGAGCGGACGGGCCGCGCCAGTCGGACTCCGTCGACGTCGAGGTTCTCGCGCACCTTCGCCGACCACGCTGCCCGGGCGTGGTCGGCGACCGGCGAGAGCACGACGTCGCCACAGCGCCAGCCACCGTCCCAGTCCGCCCCGAGCGGGACCGGTTCGACGTCGCGGAGGCCGAAGGTCGAGCGCACGTGCTGCGGGGGTTCGAGGGGGCTCACGGGGCACACCGTACAGTCGGCGCCGCCGCGTTCAGGGAAGGCACTCCGTTACCTCGGGACAGCATTCCCGCATCGTTATCTCGCCGTGTTCCCTCAGTACACGGGCAGTGACGGGTCCACCTGCTGCGCCCACGCGAGCACGCCGCCCTGCAGGTGCGTGGCATCCGCGAAGCCGGCTTTCTTCAGCACGGCGAGCGCTTCGGCCGAGCGGATCCCGGTCTTGCAGTGCAGCACGATCGGCTTGTGCTGCGGCAGCTCCGCCAGCGCCTCGCCGGAGAGAATGCGGTCCTTCGGGATCAGCCGCGCCCCGTCGATGTGGACGATGTCCCACTCGACCGGCTCGCGCACGTCGATCAGTTCGATCTCCCGGTCCGACTCGAGCAGCCGGTGCAGTTCGGTCGGGGTGATCGTCGACTCGGCGACGGCATCGGCATCGTCCGGCACCACACCGCAGAAGGACTCGTAGTCGACCAACTCCGTCACCGGCACCCGTCCCGGATCGCGGCGCAACGTCACCGTCCGGTAACTCATCGCCAGCGCGTCGTAGATCATCAGACGTCCGAGCAGCGACTCGCCGATGCCGGTGATCAACTTGATCGCCTCGGTGGCCATGATCGAGCCGACGGACGCACAGAGCACCCCGAGGACGCCGCCCTCCGCACAGGAGGGGACCATTCCCGGCGGAGGCGCCTCCGGGTACAGGTCCCGGTAGTTCAGTCCCCGCCCGCCCGGCGCGGCCTCCCAGAACACCGACACCTGTCCCTCGAATCGGAAGATCGACCCCCATACGTACGGCTTGCCGGCGAGGATCGCCGCATCGTTGACGAGGTAGCGGGTCGCGAAGTTGTCGGTGCCGTCGAGAATCAGGTCGTACTGCTCGAACAGCTCGACGGCGTTGGTGCGGTCGAGCCGGACCGGGTGCAGCCGCACCGCCACGTTGTCGTTGATCCTCCGGATCGTGTCGCGGGCGCTCTCCCCTTTCGGCCGGCCCACGTCGGCGACCCCGTGGATCACCTGCCGCTGCAGGTTGGACGATTCGACGTCGTCGAACTCGACGATTCCGAGAGTGCCGACCCCGGCCGCGGCGAGGTAGAGCAGCACCGGCGAACCGAGGCCGCCGGCACCGATGCACAGCACCCTCGCGTTCTTCAGCCGCCGCTGCCCCGTGACGCCCACGTCGGGAATGATCAGGTGCCGGCTGTAGCGGGCCACCTCCTCGCGGGTGAGGTCCGCACCAGGTTCCACGAGAGGTGGCAGTGCAGCAGATTGCACCAGAGGTGGCAGTGCAGCAGATTCCACCAGAGGTGGCAGTGACGTCACGACAGCTCCTCGGCCGGCTCGATCGGGCGGTTCCCCGATTGTCCCATCCTCATGCTCACGGATGGCCCATCCTCACGCTCGCGGATACGGCCACGGATTGAACCTGCACGTCAGACCGTCGCGGGGGACGACGCCCTCGGGGTCGAGCCCGGCGATGTCGTCGTTGGCGGTGCCGAACGACTGCTGCATCATGATCGGTGCCAAGCCTCCGTCGCTACCGCACCCTTCGTGGGCGGCGAAGCCGATCGCATGCCCGATCTCGTGGTTGATCAGGTACTGCCGGTAGGAGCCGATGTCACCCTGGAAAGCGACGGCACCGCGCACCCAGCGGGGCTCGTTGAGCAGGACCCGGCCCAGACCGGGATTGAAGCACGAGACCTCCAGTTCGATGTCGTACCCGCAGCCCTGCCGGATCGTCATCTGGGAGGTCAGCGACACCCGGAAATCGGGTTCGCCCTGATCGACGCGCCGGAATGCGAACGCCGGGTCTTGGATCCAGCTCTTCGGGTTGGCCAGGGTCTCGTCGACCATCCGCGCGAATGCCGCGTCGCCGCCGTAGCCGGTGGTGTCGACGCCGTCCTCGATCTCCACCGTGTAGGTGTAGACGCGGCCGGTGCCGACCTGACCGCTGGTTCCCGGCACCACCCGCCAGGCGCCGGTTCCGGCCGCCGTGAACGGCCCCCCTTCCGGGAGCGCACCGGACGGCAGATCGGCGGGGAACGTGCCGTCGGCGACCGGTGCGGGCACGCCCACCACGGCGCCGGATTCGGCCACCGTGTCCCCGGTTGCCGCGGCCTCGGGCGGATCGCCGCCGGTGCGCAGGGCATCCACCACGACGATCACCGTGAGGATCGCGAGGACGGGAACGGCGTAGGCCCGCCACCCGTAGGTCGCGACGAATCGCCCGAGCCGGCTCTGCCGGCGCACCCCGCGATCCGGGCGCGGTGCGCGCGGGCGGGTGTCCTCCCCCGAGACGGGATCCCACTGGGCTCGCAGGGGCTGGTGGGAAGGGGCGCGGGTGCGGCGCCGGTCGGACGGCCGGTCCTCGGGTGTCCGGTGCGGCCTGCGCACCGGGCGGCGCGGTGTGTCCGCCACGTCGGCTCCTGCTCGCTCGGTCACGGGAGCCAGAATCTCACACGGCCGTCGCCGGGCGTGCCGAGTCGCGAAGCGCGGCGCACGACGCCGCCGCGCCGCTGTGACGCCGCGCACAATAGCGCCTCGGCTGGGATACTCGTGGGTAGGGGTGCGCGGCACCTCGGGGCCCCCCGGCCTGTAACGTGCAGAGACGATTGCACGTCGTAGTGGTAGGCATCACTTCGACGAATATCTCGGATTGGGAGCGACATGACCGAACTCGCAGCCCGGACATCGTCCGGCCGCGCCACCACCTCGGGCAACGGCACCGGCACTCGACGCGGCGCCCGGATGCCCCGAGACGAGCGCCGGGTCCAGCTCCTCGCTGCAGCCAGCGAAGTCTTCGTCACCCGCGGGTACCACGCGGCCGGCATGGACGAGATCGCCGAGTGTGCCGGGGTCAGCAAGCCGGTGCTGTATCAGCACTTCCCCGGCAAGCTCGAGCTGTACTGCGCGGTGCTGCAGAGCTATGTCGACAGCCTGATCTCCGGTGTCCGCCAGGCCCTCCGGTCGACCACCGACAACAGGCAGCGTGTCCGCGCTGCGGTGCAGGCGTTCTTCGACTTCGTCGACAACGACTCGCAGGGTTTCCGGCTCGTGTTCGAGTCGGACCTGATGGGCGAACCGCAGGTGGCGAACCGCGTGGAGCAGGCCACCGAGGCGTGCGTCGACGCGGTGTTCGACCTGGTGAGCCACGACTCCGGACTCGACCCGTACCGGGCGCGCATCCTGGCGGTCGGCCTCGTCGGCACCAGCCAGTTCACGGCCCGCTACTGGCTCGAGGCCGCCCGGCCGATCCCGAAGGAGGACGCCGTCGACACCACGGTCGCGCTCGCCTGGGGTGGTCTCTCACACGTGCCACTGCAGCCGGAGCTGCGCCGGCGATGATCGACGGCGCCGACCGAGGTCGCGCCCGCAGACGACGGAAGGGCCGGGGCAGTCGCCCCGGCCCTTCCGTCGTTGTGTCGTCGCTCTAGCTCGCCGCGAACCCGACCTTGCGGATGTCGGCGGGGCCGATCTCGACGTAGGTGACCCGCGATGCCTGCACGATGAGCTTGCGACCCTTCTCGTCGACGAGCGTCAGGACGCCGTCCTTGTCGCCGGCCAGGGCTTGCGTCACGAGCGACTCGACCTCGTCGGGCGTCTGCTCGCTGACCACGGTGAGCTCGCGGGGACTGTCCGCAACACCGATCTTGACCTCCACGGTCGACCTCCGAACTCTCAGGGCTCTACAGCTGTCCCCGCCCAGATTAGTGCAGTCCCAGCACTGCCATCCGGTCGGCGTGCGCGAGCTGCATCCGGTCGAACAACGCCGCGATGTCGGCGAGATCACCGGTAGCGGCAATCACCAGATCGGTGAGGTCCTCCCGCTGCGCCATCACGTACTGGGCCTGGGTGATGGCCTCACCCAGCAGCCGCCGCCCCCACAGCATCAGCCGGTCCTTGTCGGCGGCGCTGTGCCGTACCGCCTCGCGGACCTCGTGCACCACGAACTCCGAATGTCCGGTCTCGGCGAGCACCTCCCGTACGACTTCGGCGACTTCGGGCGCGAGGGTGCCGGCGATCTCCCGGTAGAAGTCGGCGGCGATGCCGTCGCCGACATACGCCTTGACCAGCGACTCGTGCCAGTTCGACGGGTTCGTGGACGCGTGGTAGGCGTCGAGGGCACGCCGGTAGGGCTCCATCGCCGCGTAGATTTCGACACCGCGCGCGGTCAGCGCGGCGTGCAGCGTCTCGAAGTGGCTCATCTCCGCGGCCGCCATGCTGGCGAACGCCACCCGCCCCTGCAGGCTCGGCGACATCCGCGCATCGTCGGCCAGGCGGTAGAAAGCCGAGATCTCGCCGTAGGCGAGCACCGCGAACAGCTCGGCGACGCCGGGATGGTCGGCCGGCACGCGCACCGGGGCGGCGGGTGGACGGGACTCTGCGGGTGACGGCGACGTTTCGGCTCCCATGACGACACAGCGTAGTACCCCGGCCGGCGACCGCGCGGCTCGCGGTACTCGCACCCGGTACAATGGTCCCGGAAGGCCGCGCCTCGAGGCGCCGACCACCGGCCCCGCGGACTTCACCGATGATGTGCGCGCACCCGATCGCAGATCGCTGCCGCGCCTCGCAGAGCCCTACCGGCCGCTGAGGCGCAGGCCCGGTCGCCTCTCCACTCGTGCGTGCGTGCCGAGACCAGGAAGGCCAGACCCCTGAGCAAGATCACTGTCGACCACGAAGACGACGCCACCGAAACCACGGTGTCGGCCCAACTCGACTCCACCCACACCCCGCCCACGTTCGCCGAACTGGGCGTTCGGGACGAGATCGTCCGCGCTCTCGCCGAGATCGGCATCGAGCGCACCTTCGCCATCCAGGAGCTGACGCTCCCCCTTGCTCTCGCCGGCGACGACCTGATCGGCCAGGCGCGCACCGGCATGGGCAAGACCTTCGGGTTCGGTGTCCCGCTGCTGCACCGCCTCACCACCGCCGAGTCCGGCACCACCGCCCTCGACGGCACGCCCCGCGCGCTGGTGATCGTGCCGACGCGTGAGCTGTGCCTGCAGGTCACGCAGGACCTGGAGAACGCCGCCAAGTACCTCCCCGGCTCCACGGGATCCCTGAAGATCCTGTCCGTCTACGGCGGACGCCCGTACGAAACGCAGGTCGACGTGCTGAAGAAGGGCGTCGACGTCGTCGTCGGCACCCCGGGCCGGCTGCTGGACCTCGCCAACCAGGGTCATCTGATCCTCGGCAAGATCGGCGTCCTGGTGATGGACGAGGCGGACGAGATGCTCGACCTCGGCTTCCTGCCCGACATCGAGCGCATTCTCGGCATGGTGCCCGACCGCCGCCAGACGATGCTGTTCTCGGCCACGATGCCCGGCCCGATCATCACGCTCGCCCGCACGTTCCTGAGCCGCCCGACGCACATCCGTGCCGAGGAACCCGAGTCCTCCGCGGTGCACGAGCGCACCAACCAGCTCGTCTACCGCGCACACGCGCTCGACAAGGCGGAACTGGTGGCGCGCGTGCTGCAGGCCGAGGGCCGTGGCGCCACCATGATCTTCACCCGTACCAAGCGCACCGCCCAGAAGGTCGCCGACGAACTCGCCGAGCGCGGCTTCGCCGTCGGCGCCGTGCACGGCGACCTGGGGCAGATCGCCCGGGAGAAGGCGCTCGACAAGTTCCGCAAGGGCAAGATCGACGTGCTGGTCGCCACGGACGTGGCCGCCCGCGGCATCGACATCGACGACGTCACGCACGTCGTGAACTACCAGTGCCCCGAGGACGAGAAGACCTACGTCCACCGCATCGGCCGCACCGGCCGGGCGGGGCGCACCGGCATCGCCGTCACCCTCGTCGACTGGGACGACATTCCGCGCTGGCAGCTCATCGACAAGGCTCTCGACCTGGGCATGCCCGATCCGGTCGAGACCTACTCGAGTTCGCCGCACCTGTTCGAGGAGCTGGGCATCCCCGAAGGCACGACCGGAACCGTCCGCAAGGCGCCGGCCGAGCGGCCCGCCCGCGAGGAGGGCTCCGAGGATGCGGCACGACCCAAGCGCACCCGGGTCCGCCGGCGCACGCGCGGCGGCCGGCCGGACACCGGCAGCTCCGAGAACTCGGGCACCGGCCCCGAGTCGACGGGCGGGAGTTCCGCATCGGCGCAGGCCGAGGAGTCCGGAAGCGGAACTGCGCCCGCACGGCGGCGCCGTCGCCGTCGCCGTGGCGGTTCCGCCGCGAACAGCGACACCGTCGCGAACAGCGAAACGGTCACGGCTTCGGCTGCCCAGTAGCCGCTCGCGATGATCGCACCGGAGCGCAGAACCCGGGCGGATCTGATCGCAGCCCTCGTGCTCGCCGTCGCGGTCGTCGCGGCGGCGAGCGTCGTCTGGCTGCGCTCGGATGCGCGCGGCACCGTGTCCGTCACGACCGACGCGGCGCCCGAGCCACCGCCGTCCGCGACCGTCGTCCCGTCGGCCCTGACGGAAGCGTGGCGCGCCCCCAGCGGCGCGACGTCCCGTCCGATCGCGGTCGGGGCCGTCGTGGTCACCGGGGACGGTGGCACCGTCACCGGCCGCGCCCTCGACTCGGGCGCCGAACTGTGGCGTTACGACCGCGACATGCCGTTGTGCGGCGTGGTCGAGGACTGGCGCACCGCCGTGGCGGTCTATCGCGACCAGCGGGGATGCAGCCAGGTCACCCAGCTCGTGCCCGACTCGGGAATGCGCGGCGCGCAACGATCGAGCGACGCCGACGACGCGGTGACCCTCACCGCTGCCGACACCCACGTGATCTCCCGGGGCGAGACCCGTCTCGAACTGTGGCGGTCCGATCTCGTGCGGACACTCGAGTACGGACGCGTGGACGCACCCGTCGTGCCGGGGGCGCAGCCCCGGAGCGGATGCACGCTGAATTCGGCCGCGGCGAGCAACAGCCGGCTTGCGGTCGTCGAGCGCTGCCCCGGTGAGGAGGC
Organism: Rhodococcus indonesiensis; assembly: GCF_047782815.1. Taxonomy (NCBI): domain Bacteria; kingdom Bacillati; phylum Actinomycetota; class Actinomycetes; order Mycobacteriales; family Nocardiaceae; genus Rhodococcus; species Rhodococcus indonesiensis. Next base: position 3,508,044 of record NZ_CP180630.1, read on the forward strand.
CGACCGCTTGACGCTGCTCGAGACGACCCCGGAGGCGGATTCGCAGCCGACGGAGATCGCCTCGTCGGTGCTACCGGAACTGGGCCCGGACGACGTCGGGACGCGGGTCGTCGCGGTGGCCGGTGAGCGCACGGTGCTGTATCTGCCCCCCACCGCGTCGTCCGGGCCCGTGCTCGCCGTGTACGACGCGGCCGGAACGGTCACCGCGCGACACCCGCTGGCGGCTGCGGCGACGCCGGAGGCGGTGTTCCCCGCGACGGTGCAGGGTTCGATCCTCACGTGGTGGTCGGGCACGCAGACCGTCGCCCTCGGCGGCGACGACCTGGTACCGCAGTGGACGGTGCCCGGAACGACGGGAACCGGCGGTGCCATGGCCGGAGCGCTGCTGCTTCCGGTGCGCGACGCCCTCGCCGTGGTCGATCCGGCCACCGGGACGGAGCGGCAGCGCATTCCGGTCGCGCGCGACGAGACCGGTGTCGTGAACGTCGCGGTCGCCGGGAGTGCGGTGCTCGAGCAGCGGGGGCCGCAGGTCGTGGTGCTGCGGTGAGCCCCGGCCGACACGTCACGACGTGAAGGTGGTCAATTCCTTGCCGTCGCGCCAGTGGGCGAGCAGGTTCTCGGCCAGCTCACGGTAGGCCTCGGCACCCTTGTTCTTCCGGCCGGCCAGCACCGAGGCCCCGGATGCCGACGCCTCCGCGAAGCGGACGGTGCGCGGGATCGGCGGCGCGAGTACCGGCATGTCGTACCGGTCGGCGACGTCGGCGAGCACGTCACGGCTGTGCGTCGTGCGGGCGTCGTAGAGGGTCGGTAGGGCACCGAGCAGCTCGAGGTCCGGGTTGGTGATCTGCTTGACCTCGGCGACGGTGCGCAGCAGCTGCCCGACGCCGCGGTGCGCGAGGGTCTCGCATTGCAGGGGCACGAGCACGGATTGCGCCGCGGTCAGGCCGTTGAGCGTGAGCACGCCCAGCGACGGCGGGCAGTCGATCACGACGACGTCGAAGCTGTCGAGGAGAGGCGCCAGCGCCCGGCGAAGGGTGAACTCGCGTCCCGGCCGCATCAGCAGCAGGGCCTCGGCGCCGGCGAGGTCGATCGTCGCGGGCAGCAACGTGAACCCCTCGTCGGTGTCGAGCAGGACCTCCTTGGCCTCCGCCGCCCCCACCAGCACGTCGTGCACCGACCGTTCGAGCCGGTCGGGATTGTGCCCGAGCGAGAACGTCAGGCATCCCTGTGGGTCCAGGTCGACGACGAGCACCCGTTGCCCCAGCCCGGCCAGGGCGGCTGCCAGAGACGCGACGGTGGTCGTCTTCGCGACGCCACCCTTCTGATTTGCCACCGCAAGTACCGTTGTCACGGGTCGATCCTCGCTGAAAACTCGCCCGAACGCGAGAATCGACCGCGACTTCCGCCCCTCGGCGGGTCGCCGAACCTCACGAAAGGCCCGATCGTGATCCGCCGCGCCCGTCCCGCCGACGTCGACGCCCTCACCGCCCTCGTCTACGAACTGGCCGAGTACGAGAAGGCCCGCCACGAGTGCACCGTCGTGCCCGAGCAGCTGCACACGGCGTTGTTCGGGGCCGATGCCGCCGCGTTCGCCCACGTGGCCGAGGACGCGCACGGAACGGTGGTGGGCATGGCGCTGTGGTTCCGCAACTTCTCGACCTGGGACGGGGTGCACGGCATCTATCTCGAGGACCTGTACGTCCGGCCCGAGCACCGGGGACAGGGACACGGCCGCGCCCTGCTCGCGGCGCTGGCCCGCGAGTGCGTCGACCGTGGCTACAGTCGCCTGAGCTGGTCGGTGCTGGACTGGAACACGCCGTCGATCGGGTTCTACCGTTCGCTCGGCGCGGTCCCGCAGGACGAGTGGACCACCTTCCGTCTCAGCGGGCCGGCACTCGCCGCGCTCGGCGGAGATCAGGCCGCGTCGTCGGCGTCCGGCGCGTAGTCCTGGGCCAGCCACCGCGTCGTCGGCGGGGCGAACAGCAGCACCAGCGCCGGCACCACGATCAGCGCCAGCAGAATGCCCAGCAGCACCTGGTGCGAGTCGGTCAGCAGCGACCAGACCACCGGTAGCAACAGCAGCTGCGCGACGATCGCCACGGCCCGTCCCCAGCGCTTTCCGCGCAGCAGCGCGATCCCGGCCGCGAGCACGGCACCGAACAGGATTCCCAGCCACAGCGCGAGGCCGTAGCCGTTTCCGACCGTCTGGTCGTGCCCGCCCGTCAGCGCCCGGACCACGGAGACCACAGCGAAACCGATGGCGATCACGCCTTCGAGGACGACGAGACCACCCGCCGCTCGAACGGTGGACGGAACGGTGCTGCGTGGCGACTCGGTGGACACCCGGCCAGCGTAGTGGACCCGTGCGAGACCACTTAGGCTGATGCTCCGTGCGCGCACTGTTGATCGTGAACCCCAACGCGACGACCACCACTCCGGCCGGTCGCGACCGATTGGCCCGCGCACTCGCCGACCGGGTCTCCCTCACCGTCGCCCACACCACTCATCGGGGGCACGCCGCCGAACTGGCCCGCTCGGCGCACGCCGACGGAATGGACGTCGTCGTCGCGCACGGCGGCGACGGCACCGTCAACGAGATCGTCAACGGCCTGCTCGGTACCCCGTCGGAGCGCGCGGCCGACCCCACGCTCCCGCTGCTCGCGGTGGTCCCCGGCGGATCGGCCAATGTTTTCGCCCGCTCACTGGGTGTGGACGCCGATCCGGTGAAGGCGACCGCGCAGTTGCTCGATCTGCTGACCCGGCGCACGACCCGCCGGATCGGTCTCGGCCACTGCGACGGCCGGTGGTTCGTCTTCAATGCGGGGCTCGGACTCGACGCACAGGTGTGCGAGGCCATCGACCTGAGCCGGCTGGGCGGGCGGAAGGTCACGACGGCGAGGTACGTCGTGCATTCGATCACGCAGTTCTTCAAGTCGAAGGGTGCCGAGCCCGCGCTGACGCTGACGCTGCCCGGCCGGCCGCCGATTCCGGGCGTGTACTACGCGTTCGTCTCCAACTCGAGCCCGTGGACCTATCTCGACAAGCGCCCGGTGCACACCAACCCGGGCACCTCGTTCGACACCGGGCTCGGTGTCTTCGCGATGACGACGACGGCAGTGTTCGCAAGCTTGCGGGTGGTCCGCCAGCTGCTCGCGCGCCACGGGAATCCGAATTCCCGCCGACTGGTGCGGGTCGACGACGTGACGCGCGTGCAGGCGGTGTCGAGCCGGCCGATCGGTCTGCAGGTGGACGGGGACTACCTCGGTCTTCGCACCGAGGTGGAGTTCGTGTCGGTCCCCGCCGTACTCGAGGTCGTGGCGCCCATCCCGTGCGTCGAGTGACTCGGGTTACATTTTCGTTTTCCGAGGTGTACAAAGGAAGTTCGAGTCCCGCAACGGGCCACAACCGGCGTGAGCTTCCCCACGGTCGTGTCGATTCCTATTGACTTCACGCTGGTTCGTGAAAGCATTCACAAGTAACCGCGCGGAAACACTTGCCGACGCACGCATGAACTTGCCACCACGATCAGCCGGTGCGACGAGCACTATCGAAGGAGAGTAGAAGCATGGACTGGCGCCACAAGGCCATCTGCCGCGACGAGGATCCCGAGCTGTTCTTCCCCGTCGGTAACAGCGGCCCGGCCCTCGCGCAGATCGCCGACGCCAAGCTCGTGTGCAACCGCTGCCCCGTCACCGCCGAGTGCCTCTCCTGGGCTCTCGAGTCCGGTCAGGACGCGGGTGTGTGGGGCGGCATGAGCGAGGACGAGCGTCGTGCCCTCAAGCGCCGCAACGCCCGCACCCGGGCGCGCTCCGCGGTCTGACGCGGCCGACCGCCACAGATCTCCGGGAAGGCCCGGCACCACTTCGGTGCCGGGCCTTCCTGCGTCCGGAGACCGGCTCCCCCGCCGTACACCTCACCGTGACTCAGCCGAGCGTCACCCGGCCCAGCGGAACCCGCAGCCGCGCATCCGTTCCCGTCGTCGCGCCCCGCTCGAGCCGCAACGTGCCGCCGAGTTCGGCGGCGACGAGCGTGCGGACGATCTGCAGACCCAACCGGTCCGAGCTCTCGAGGTCGAATCCCTCCGGCAGTCCCTTGCCCTCGTCGTGGACCACCACGTCGAGCCAGCGGGCCGACCGCTCGGCCCGCAGCGTCACGGTGCCGGCAGCACCCGGATCGAAGGCATGCTCCACGGAGTTCTGCACGAGTTCGGTGAGCACCATCACCAGCGGTGTCGCCCGCTCGGCGGGGAAGACACCGAGGCTGCCCTCCCGTCGCACCCGGACCTGGCTCCCCACGGCCGCGACGTCGACGACGATGGGGATCAGCCGGTCGACGACGTCGTCGAGATCGACCTCCTCGTCCACCGACATCGACAGCGCCTCGTGCACGAGCGCGATCGACGTCACCCGGCGTACCGCCTCGGCCAGTGCCTGCCGGGCCTCGGTGTTGCCCGTGCGCCGTGCCTGCAGCCGCAGCAGAGCCGCGACCGTCTGCAGGTTGTTCTTCACCCGGTGGTGGATCTCCCGGATCGTGGCGTCCTTGCTCAGCAGCGCCCGATCGCGCCGCTTGACCTCCGTGACGTCGCGGATGACCACCGCAGCACCCTCGAGCCGGCCGCCGGGCGCGAGCACCAGCGCACGCAGCAGCACGGTGGCCCCGCGTGCCTCGATCTCCATGGGCCGGCCCAGCTTGCCGCGCACCGCGCCCCGCAGGTAGCTCTCGACGTCCTCGCTCTCGAACGGATCGGTCACCAGCGCGCGTGTCGTCTCGATCAGGTTCTGGCCGAGCAGGTCGGAGTTCAGGCCCATCCGGTGGTAGGCGGACAGGGCATTCGGGCTCGCATACACCACCCGGCCGGACCGGTCGAGGCGGATGAAGCCGTCGCCCGCGCGGGGACTCGACTTGGTGTCCGAACGCGATTCCGTGGTCGGGAAGGCGCCCTCGCAGATCATCGTGAACAGGGCGTCCGCGCACTCGAGGTACGCGGTCTCGAGAGCGCTCTTGGTGCGCCTGGCCACGGTGGCCGCGTCGCGGCTCAGGACGGCGATGACCTGTCCGTCCCAGCGGACCGGCACCGCCTGCCGGCGCAGCGGTGCGACGTGGCTCGGCCGCGCGTCCGCAGAGACGACCACTCCGGTCTCGAGGGCCCGCAACACGTGTGGGTGCTCCCGCTCGGACACCACCGAACCCACCATGTCCTCGGGCAGCACGGTCGATGCTGTGGTGGGGCGGCACTGCGCCACGCACACCACCCCACCCGGCTCGGCGCTCACCCACAACAGGACGTCCGCGAAGGACAGGTCCGCGAGCAGCTGCCATTCCCCGACGACTCGCTGCAGGTGGTCGACCGCACCGCCCGGCAGGTCGGTGTGCTCGGCGAGAAGAGCGCTGAGGGTGGACACGGGCGGCACGTGCGGGCTCAGGAGATGACCGCGATGAGGTCGCCCTGCTGCACGACGTCGCCGACGACCACGTCCAGTGAGGTCACGGTGCCCGACGTCTCGGCGAGCACCGGAATCTCCATCTTCATGGACTCCAGGATCACCAGTGTGTCGCCCTCGGCGACGACGTCCCCTTCCTGCACCACCACCTCGAACACGGTGGAGACCATCTCGGCGCGCACGTCTTCGGCCATCGGGCACCTCATTCCACGAAGAAGACGGCGGCCCTGCTTTCAGGGCCACCGGACCACACGTGAAACACTGTAATGAACGAGAAAGGAGATCGGACCATGGGTAAGCGAGGCCGCAAGAAGCGCAGCCGCAAGGGTAACGCCGCCAACCACGGCAAGCGTCCCAACGCCTGAGGCGCGAACAGGGGGCCGGAAGCACTGCTTCCGGCCCCCTCGCGCGTCTCGGGGTTCAATCCCGGGCGTCGGTGCGCGTCACGACGACGGTCCGCCGGATCTCGACCAGCAGCCGCTCGCGCAGACCCTCCGGAGCGTGCTCGCCGCCGCACTTGCGACTGAGCAGGGACTTGAGCTGGGATTCGAGCCCATACGCCTCCAGGCAGGACCCGCAGTCGTCGAGATGGCGCTGCAGACGCTCACGCGACCGGTCGTCGCACTCGCTGTCGAGCAGCAGATAGACGTCCGCGATCACTGCGGAACAGTCGAGCTGATCGAAGTCGGCCGACTCGCTCACCTCGAGACCTCCTTCTCGTCCACACCGGGTCCGACAGCCGCGTCGACGGCCCCGCGCCGGTTGAATCCTCGTTCCCGCGCGACATCGGCCAGCAGGCCGCGCAGCTGCTTGCGGCCGCGGTGCAGCCGTGACATGACCGTGCCGATGGGGGTGCCCATGATCTCCGCGATCTCCTTGTACGGGAAACCCTCGACGTCGGCGTAGTACACCGCCATCCGGAACTCCTCGGGCAGCTCCTGCAGCGCGGCCTTGATGTCATCGTCGGGAAGCGCATCGAGCGCCTCGACCTCCGCCGACCGCAGACCGGTGGAGCTGTGCTCGGCCGTCGCCGCCAGCTGCCAGTCGGTGATCTCCTCGGTGGGGTACTGAGCGGGCTGGCGCTGCTTCTTGCGGTAGGAGTTGATGTAGGTGTTCGTCAGGATGCGGTACAGCCACGCCTTGAGGTTGGTCCCCTCCTTGAACGAGGAGAAGGCGGAGAACGCCTTGATATACGTCTCCTGAACCAGATCCTCGGCGTCCGCGGGGTTGCGGGTCATCCGCAGGGCCGCGCCGTAGAGCTGATCGAGCAAGGGCAGCGCATCCCGCTCGAACCGTTCGGCCAGTTCCGTACCAGACTCCTCGACCACACCGATCCCTTCACTTGCCGTATCCGTGAAGGCTACCGGCCGGGACGGGCACAGCACAGGCACGCGGTACTCCTCGCTCTCGGTCACCGGCCACGCCGATCGTGGCGGCCACCCGGAATCAACACGACAGGGTGGGTGCTTGTTCCCTACATTGACGCGCATGGCCTCGACCTCCACCCCCGCGACCACGCTGCTGACACGCGAGAAAGTCGCCCACCGCGTCCACGAGTACCCGCACGACCCGCGAGCCGGCTCGTTCGGTACCGAGGCCGTCGAGATCCTCGGGCAGCGGCTCGGGGTGGCCCCCGCCCAGATCTTCAAGACCCTCGTGATCAAGCTCTCCGACGGCAAGCTCGCGGTCGCCGTGATCCCGGTCCCGGCGACGCTGTCGCTCAAGGCGGCCGCGGCCGCCCTCGGAGGCGGCAAGGCGGTCATGGCCGAGCGTAGCGACGCCGAGCGCGCCACCGGGTACGTCCTCGGGGGCATCTCACCGCTGGGTCAGCGCAGCCGGCTGCGCACCGCCGTCGACGCCTCCGCGCACCAGTGGGATCGGGTCCTGTGCAGCGCCGGCCGCCGCGGTCTCGAGATCGAACTCGCCCCGGCGGACCTGGTGCGGCTCACAGAAGCAGTGGTTGCGCCGATCACCGCCGGGGCCTGATGCGGGGCCGCCCGGCAGGTGGCGTGCCGACCGTGCCCCGCGCGGACCCCACCCGGCTGCGGGGTGTGGCGGGTGGCCGCCGGCGCCGGATAGGCGAAGATGGACGGGTGAATCCGTGGAGTGCACCCCGAGCCGAGTCACCCGTCGACAGTTCAGTCGTGCTGCCCGGGTCCAAGTCGATCACCAACCGCGCCCTGATCCTCGCTGCCCTCGCGGACGGCCCTTCCACCGTGACCGGCGCGCTGCGCAGCCGCGACACCGACCTGATGATCGAGGCTCTGCGCGGACTGGGTGCGACGATCGACGAGCGGGACGACGGCACCACGCTGCACGTGACCCCTGGCCGGCTGCACGGCGCCCGGGTGGACTGCGGCCTGGCGGGAACGGTGATGCGATTCGTGCCGCCCCTCGCGGCGCTGGCCGACGGCGACGTCTTCTTCGACGGTGACGAGCAGGCGCGTACCCGCCCGATGGGCACCGTCCTCGAGGCCCTGCGCTCGCTCGGCGCCGACATCGACGGCGACACCCTGCCCTTCACCGTGCACGGGCGCGGCTCCCTGCGCGGCGGCACCGTCACCATCGACGCGTCGGGGTCGTCGCAGTTCGTCTCGGGTCTGCTGCTGTCCGCCGCCGCGTTCGACGAGGGCGTCACGGTGCGGCACGCCGGGGCGACGGTGCCGTCCATGCCGCACATCGACATGACCGTCGAGATGCTGCGTGAGGCCGGAGTGACGGTGGACACGTCCGTGCCCGACACCTGGCGGGTCGCACCGGGCCCGGTCCGCGCCGTGGACCGGATCGTCGAGCCCGACCTGTCCAACGCGACCCCGTTCCTGGCGGCCGCGGCCGTCACGGGAGGCACGGTGTCGGTGCCGCGGTGGCCGCAGCGCACCACCCAGGCCGGCGACGCGATCCGCGGCATCCTCGAACAGATGGGCGCCGACGTCGCGCTGTCCGACGGAACGCTCACCGTGCGAGGTCCGGAGCAGCTGCGCGGCCTCGACGTCGATCTGCACGACGTCGGCGAGCTCGCCCCCACGGTCGCCGCACTCGCAGCGCTGGCGACCACCCCGTCCACACTGCGGGGCATCGCCCATCTGCGCGGGCACGAGACGGACCGCCTGGCCGCCCTGGCCACGGAGCTCGGCAAGCTCGGCGGTTCCGCCACCGAACTCGCCGACGGCCTGCACATCGTGCCCGCGCCGCTGCACGGCGGACGCTGGCATTCGTATGCGGACCACCGGATGGCCACGGCGGGCGCGATCGTGGGGCTCGTGGTCGACGGCGTCGAGGTCGAGGACATCGGCACGACGGCCAAGACCCTGCCCGGCTTCCCCGAGCTGTGGGCCGGGATGCTGAGGGGAGCGCGCTCCTGAGCCGGCGGACCTACGACGAGTCAGACGTCCGGATCCGTCCGGGCAAGGGCTCGCGGCCGCGCACGAAGGACCGGCCGGCCCATCGGGACGCCGTCGAAGCGATGGTCGTCTCCGTCGACCGTGGTCGGTGGGGCTGCGTGCTGGAGGGTGATCCCGCGCGGCCGGTCGTCGCGATGCGGGCCCGGGAGCTCGGGCGTACCCCCGTCGTCGTCGGGGACCGGGTCGGCGTGGTCGGGGACCTGTCGGGGCGGCCCGACACGCTGGCGCGCATCGTGCGGGTACAGGAACGCACCACGGTGTTGCGCCGCACCGCCGACGACACCGACCCGTTCGAGCGGATCGTCGTGGCCAACGCGGAGCAGTTGCTGATCGTCGTCGCACTGGCCGATCCGCCGCCGCGGACCGGGCTGGTCGAACGGTCCATGGTCGCCGCGTACGCGGGCGGGCTGGAACCGGTGCTGTGCCTGACGAAGAGCGATCTGGCCGATCCCGGAGAGTTCACGGCGCAGTTCGCGGATCTGGACGTACCTGTGGTGCTGGCGGGCCGTGAGCAGGACCTGTCGGAGCTGAAGGCGATGCTGGCGGGCAGGTCGACCGCGCTGATCGGTCATTCCGGCGTGGGAAAGTCCACTCTGGTCAACCGGCTCGTCCCGGATGCCGACCGGGCCACCGGCGAGGTCTCGGGAGTCGGGAAGGGCCGGCACACCTCCACGCAGTCGGTGGCGCTCCCGCTGCCGGGCGGCGGGTGGGTGATCGACACGCCGGGGATCAGGTCGTTCGGACTCGCCCACATCGATGCCGACGACGTGATCGCCGCGTTCTCGGATCTCGCCGACGCGGTGGAGGACTGTCCCCGTGGCTGCACCCACCTGGGTCCGCCCGCGGACCCCGAGTGCGCACTCGACGCCCTCGAGGGCAAGTCCGGGCGCCGCGCGATGGCGGTGCGCACACTGTTGACCGCGATCGCCGGCAACGAAACCTGGTGACCCCCCGGGCGCCCGGTGTCACAGGGACGCCGAGCGCCCGGTGTCACAGGGACGCCGGGCGCTCGGTGCGGATTCGGGATCAGCGCATGCCGAGGAGCCGGCGCACGCCGCGGACCCGGCGGTTCTCGCGGATCGCCGTGGCCAGACCGCGTCGCCGCCCGGTCGCGGGGTCCACGACGGCGGTGCCGCCGAAGCCGCGCTCGGACGCGGTCTCCGGCGCGGCGTCCGGGGTGTCCGCGAGGTACTTGTTCGGCAGCGACAGTTTGGCGATGGTGCGCCAGGACTTGAAGTACTGCACGGCGAGCGGGCCGGTGGTGTACGGCAGGTCGTACTTGTCGCACAGCTCGCGCACCCGCACCGCGATCTCGGCGTACCGGTTCGACGGCAGGTCCGGGAACAGGTGGTGTTCGATCTGGTAGCTCAGGTTGCCCGTCATGAAGTCCATGACCGGGCCGCCGGAGATGTTGGCGCTGCCGAGCATCTGGCGCAGGTACCACTGCGCCTGCGTCTCGTTGTCGACGTCGGCCTTGGTGAACTTCTCGGCGCCGTCGGGGAAGTGTCCGCAGAAGATGACCGCGTTGGTCCACAGATTGCGGATTACATTGGCCGTCATGTTAGCGGTGAGCGTGGACTTCCATGCCTTGCCCGTCAGCGCCGGGTAGACCATGTAGTCCTTGGCGATCTGGCGACCGATCTTGTCCCCGACCTCGCGCAGCTTGCGCTTGGTCTCGGCGCGGTCGTCCCGGCCCTTGGCGACCTTGCCGAGTTCGAGGTGCTGGATCGCGACGCCGTACTGGAACAGCAGGGCAAGCAGGGCGTTGTAGACGATGTTGCCGTAGTTGAACGGCTGCCAGCGCTGGTCGCGCGTGACCCGCAGCAGGCCGTATCCCACGTCGTCGTCCATGCCGAGGATGTTGGTGTACTTGTGATGCAGGTAGTTGTGGGTCTGCTTCCAGTGCGCCGACGGGTCGGCGTTGTCCCACTCCCAGTGGACGGAGTGGACCTCGGGATCGTTCATCCAGTCCCACTGCCCGTGCATCACGTTGTGCCCGAGCTCCATGTTCTCGATGATCTTCGAGAGGCCGAGCAAGCCCGCACCGAGCAGCCACAGCGGCCGGCGGCGGCTGCCGAACAGCACCGCACGCCCGCTCAGCTCCAGGCCGCGCTGCAGCCGGATCGTGTTGCGGATGTAGCGGGCGTCGCGCTCGCCGCGGGAGTCCTCGATGTCCCGTCGGATGGCGTCGAGCTCCCGGCCGAGGGCCTCGACGTCTGCCTCGGTGAGGTGCGCGTACTCCTTGATGTCCGAAATGGCCATGCGCCTACCGTACCGTAAGTTACGAGTCCGTAGGTTACGGGAATATAGCTTGTGCGGCAGATCACTTCCGCCGGGCGGCGCGCTTGGTGGCACGCAAGGTCCGCAGCGCAGTCGCGAGCCCTTCGCGACGCTCACCCAACGACCGCGCCCGCGGCAGATCGGGACGCTGGAACTTTCGCTCGGAGGAGGTCTCCGGGGCATCGTCCGACGTCGCCCGCAGCCAGGAGTCCGGCAGTGCCAGCTTGTGGATCGTGCGCAGGGCGAGCAGGTACTGCTTACCGAGCGGACCGCTGGTGTACGGCAGGTCGTACTTCGCACACAGCACCCGTACCCGCTCCGCGATCTCCGGGTAGCGGTTGCTGGGCAGGTCCGGGAACAGGTGGTGCTCGATCTGGTAGCTCAGGTTGCCCGTCATGAAGGCCATCACCGGACCGGCATCGATGTTGGCACTACCGAGCAGCTGCCGCAGGTACCACTGCCCCTGCGTCTCGTTCTCGTACTGCGCCACGGTGAACTTCTCGGCGCCGTCGGGAAAGTGGCCGCAGAAGATGACCACGTACGCCCACAGGTTCCGCACCAGATTCGCCGTCAGGTTCGCGGTGATCGTGCTGCGCCACGCGCGACCGGTCATGGCCGGGAACAGCACCAGGTCCTTGCCCAGCTGGCGCGCAATCTTGCGAGCAAAATCCTTGGTGGGCTGGGAGTTCCACTGGCCGTCCGGCACGCCGGCAGCCTTCTTCTCGGCATCGAGGTCGTGCAGTGCGATACCCCACTCGAACGTGGCTGCGAGAATCAGGTTGGCCAGCGGCTGCAGCAGGTTGATCGGCCGCCACTTCTCGTCGCGCGTCATCCGCAGGATGCCGAATCCCACGTCTTCGTCCATCCCGACGATGTTCGTGTAGGTGTGGTGCGCGTAGTTGTGGGCGCGCTTCCAGTGCTGCGACGGCCCCGTCTGGTCCCATTCCCACGAGGTCGAGTGGATCTCCGGATCGTTCATCCAGTCCCACTGCCCGTGCATCACGTTGTGCCCGAGCTCCATGTTCTCGATGATCTTCGACAGCGAGAGCAGGCCCGTGCCGAGGAGCCACAGCGGACGTCGGCGGCTGCCGAACAGCGCCGCACGGCCGCCGATCTCGAGGACGCGTTGCAGACGAATGGTGTTGCGGATGTAGCGGGCGTCGCGCAGTCCTCGCGCGTCCTCGATATCGCGACGGATCGCATCGAACTCGCGGCCGAGCTCCTCGATGTCCGCGTCGGTGAGATGGGCGAACTCGGTGATGTCGGTGATTGCCACCGGGGTCCTTCCCCCTGGAACGGGTGGGTAGTGCGTCAGGCGCCGAGCGTGCAGTCTCCGGCAGCCGCGGAGATGCAGGTCTGCACCCGCTCCCCCTCGGCGTGTTCCTTGCCGGACCGAAGGTCGACGACATGCCCCTTCTCCAGGGGCACCACACAAGTCTGACAGATTCCCATCCGGCAGCCGAACGGCATCAGCGCGCCGGCGCTCTCACCGGCCTCGAGCAGGGTCGTCGCACCGTCGACGGTGACGACCTTTCCGGACTTGGCGAAGGTCACCGTGCCGCCGGCGCCGGAGGTGTCCGCGCGGGAGACGGCGAAGCGTTCCAGATGCAGCCGCTCCGGCAGGCCCGCGGAATCCCAGAACCGCTCGATGTCGTCGAGCATCGCCTGCGGTCCGCACGCCCACACCTGGCGGTCCCGCCAGTCGGGGCACACCGTGTCGAGCTCGGGGAGGGCGAACTTGCCCTGCTCCCGAGTCAGGCGCACGTACGGGTGGTACTGCTCGTGGTCCGCCCCGAATCGGGCGATCTCGTCGGCGAACATCACCTCGGGGGCGGTGGGTGCCGAGTGGATGTGCACCACGTCGGGCAGCTGGGCATGTGCCTGCTCGGAGCGGCGGTCGAGGGTGCGCAGCATCGAGATGATCGGGGTGATGCCGCTGCCCGCGGTGAGGAACAGGATCTTCGGCGGCGGGGGGTCGGACAGGACGAACTCGCCCTTGGGTTCGGCGAGCCGCACGATCGTGCCGGCGGGCACGCCGCTGACGAGGTGGGTCGAGAGGAACCCGTCCGTCATGGCCTTGACGGTGATCGAGATGAGCTTGCGGTCCCAGGTGGGCGAGGAGGTGAGCGAGTACGAACGCCAGTGCCAGCGGCCGTCGACGTGCAGTCCGATGCCGATGTACTGACCCGGTGCGTACCCGAAGTCGAAGCCCCAGCCGGGCTTGATGACGAGCGTCGCGGAGTCCGCGGTCTCGCGGCGGACCTCGACGATGCGTCCACGCAGCTCGCGCGCCGACCACAGCGGGTTGGCGAGATGCAGGTAGTCGTCGGGAAGGAGGGGTGTCGTCAGCCGCGCGGCCGCGCCACGCAGGATGTTCGACACGGATCGGTCCTTCGTCGCGACGTGCGCCGCCGGCCGCTCGATCCAGTCCTTCAGACCCATCCGATCACTTCTCCTCGTCCACGGGCTACGCCTCCGTAGGTTACCAGTTCCCTACGGAGGCGTAGGTTGAGTCGAGACGGCGATCACACTCGGAGCCGATCAGAGCAGCTCCAGTAGGAACTGCAGCTCCTGCGTGGCATACCAGGCGAGTTCGTGGTCCTCGGCGTCGCCCAGCACGAACTCCGCCTCCTCGTCGCCGAGATCGGCGGCATCGACGACCGGCAGGGCCCGGGCGATGTCCGGCTCCGCAGCGGCGAGGTCCACGTGCACCGACGCCACCGCGGACAGCGGCACCGGACCGGGCAGCCGGACCACCGCGTCGTCGAGGTCGGGACGCAGGGTCACTTCGTCGACGTCCGCGGCCACCACCACCCGGCGCAGACCGAACTCGGGCGGCGGGTCGTCGTCGGCCCGGCCGGCCAGCAGCCGCAGCGAGGCGCGAGCGGCCTCGGCCATCGCGACCTCGGCGAGTTCCTCGTCGTCGCCGGAGGTGTACGCCTCGCGCAGCGCCGGGGTGACAGCGAACGCGGTACGGCTCACCGCCTCGAACTCACCGTCGGCGACCAGCCGCTTCAACGTCTCGATGGTCGCCGGTACGTACACCCGCGTCACAACTCACCTACTGGCATCCAACAACTCCTCGAGCGACTCGTGCAGCAGCGACGTCAGCACCTCCACATCGGGCATGGCGTCGCGGTCCGCATTGAGACCGTAGTAGACGTTGCCGTCGTACGACGTCAACGCGACGCTCAGCGCCTGATTCTTCAGCAGGGGCGAGATCGGATACATCTCGAGGACCCGGGCCCCGGCGAGATAGAGGGGATGCTGCGGGCCCGGCGCGTTCGTGATCATCAGGTTGAACACGCGCTGGGAGAATCCGCTCGCGACCCGAGCCCCCACCGCATGCATGGTCGCGGGCGCGAATCCGGACAGTCGCATCATCGACCGCGCCGGTACCCGCCGGCCCTGCCGCGAGTAGGCCTCCCCGGCGTGCGAGATGTGGGACAGACGGACGACCGCGTTCGGTTCCCCGACCGGAAGGTCCACCAGGAACGTCGAGACCTCCCCGCGCGGACCCGTCTCGGACTCCTCCCGGCCCGCCTCCGGCGCGTCCGGGTCCTGTGCGTACACGGACATGGGCACCATCGCCCGGACCACCGTCGCCTCCGTCAGCGGCTCCCCGCGGGAGAGCAGCCAGTACCGCAGCGCCCCCGCGATCACCGCCAGCACGACATCGTTGACGGTGCAGCCGTACCGCGCCCGAATCTTGCGGTACAACTCTAGATCCGCCTTGACCACCGCGAACCGGCGGTTACGGGAGATCGGGGCGTTCAACGGGCTGTCGGGCGCGGACTGGGCGGCGGTGCGCGCCAACCGGCCCACCACGTCCAGCGCCTCCCCGGCCGTCGCGGCCAGATCGCCGACCGCCGCCCGCACTCCCGACACCGCCTCACCGGGCCGGGCCACCAGCTCGGCGAGCGCGCCGAGCAGCAGCGCCGAGTCGCTCGGCTCCGGCTCCGGCATCCACAACTCCTCCGGATCCACCCGGGGCGTCTCGGTGGGCTCGAAGAGGACCTGTCCGATCTCGAGTGCCTGATCGCCGTCCACCAGCGCCGAGTGGGTCTTGGTGAACAGGGCGCACCGGTCGCCGGCGAGGCCTTCGACGAGATACATCTCCCACAGCGGGCGGGAGCGGTCGAGGGGACGGGAGATCAACCGGGCCAACAGGTCGTGCAGCTGCGTTTCGGAGCCGGGCCGCGGAAGTGCCGATCGCCGCACGTGATAGGTGATGTCGAAGTCGCGGTCGTCGACCCACACCGGACGCGCCAGGCCGAGCGCGACCTCGCGCGCCTTCTGCCGGTACCGCGGCACCGCGGCCAGACGGCGCTCCACGAGCCGCAGCACGTCCTCGTAGTCGAGCCCGCCGCTCGGCTGCTCCAGGATGGCGAGCGACCCGATGTGCATGGGGGTGTTGCTCGTCTCCAGAAAGTAGAACGACGCGTCCTGAGCCGACATCCGGTGGGTCATCGCCCCGCATCCCTCTCGTCTTCGTCCCGTCGCGCCGCTCCGGCCTGCGACGGGACGTCGAGACCGAACAGCACCGTCAGTTCCGCCACCACCTCGGCGGCATCGGCGTGGTGCACGCCGACCATTCCCGCGGCGACCGCACCGTCCACGTTCACCCGCAGGTCGTCGACGAACACGCACACCGACGGCTCGAGCCCGAGACGCCGGGCCACCGCCAGGTAGCTACGCGGATCCGGTTTCGCGGTGCCCACGTCTGCGGACAGCACCACCTCGTCCACCAGCCGGCCCCGCCCCAGATCACGCAGGGGTGCGGCCGCGGCACCACCCGGATCGTTGCTGAGGATCGCGGTGCGCACGCCGCGCCGGCGCACCTCGGCGAGGATCCCGCCGAGCGCGGCCGCGTCCGTGCCGGGGCCCGCGAGCACCCCACCGAAATCGAGAACCAGTCCACGCATCGCCTCACCCTAGTTCGCGCGCACCGGTCAGGCGATGCAACGACCCGAACGACACGGCGACACCGTCGCGCGGATGTGGCACCATGACCGGCGACTCCGTCCTCTCCCGGGGTCTGTGCACCGCTGTCGGCTGTTCCGCGCCGACGTCGTCCCTCGGAACCGGGAGAATCGATGACCCCTCAGCACGACGCCCGCTACGTCCGGCGCATCGTTCCGTTCGAGCCGCCGGTGCAGCGTTGCTGCCCGGCCGGACCGCACCGCCGGCACGCGAAGCGGCGCCTCACCCCGCACGACGGCCGTTCGATGCGGGTGAAGGCCGTGCCGCCGACCGGGCGACCACTGCCGGAGGTGGATCCGGCGGCACGACGGTTCGCCGACCTCGCGGCCCGGTTGATCCTCGAAGTAGCCGACCGCCGCCGCCCGGAGCCCCAGCTCGCCGCCGTGCTCCATCCGTCGCTGCATGCGTCCGTAGCTGTCGGCGCGAGGACGAACGATGCGGGGACGGCGGTGCTCCTGCGGACCCGGCTGCGTGCGGTGGACGCCGACACCGCCGAGTTGTTCGGCTCCTACGGCCGCGGCCATCGCGTGTTCGCGCTGGCCGGCCGGATCTCGCGCCACCCCGTGTCACGCCGGACGCCGCACGGATGGCTGCTCACCACGGTGTGGCTGGGCTGACCATGCGTCCGGGCTGACCATGCGTCCGGACCGGCCACCTCCCGGCCCGGACGCACCGTCAGCGGCGGCGCTGCGCCTTGGCCTGTTTGCGTGCCGCCTCCCGGCGTTGCCGACGAGTGCCCGTCGTCCCGGGTGCGGACGCGGCCGGCGACGAGGTCGCGGAACTGCGCCGAACCTGGGCACTGCCGTCCTCGGCCGGCCCGGTGTAGGTGAGATTGCGATCGTCGTCCTCGTCGAGTCCCTTCGCGCGCAGCGTCGCCGGGGCGGGCGTGGGTGCCGGAGTCGGCGCGGGGGCGGCCGGGGTCGGAGCCGGCTTCGTCAGGGTGGGGGCGGCCTGCGCGGTGGCCGCGGCGGACGCGGCGGTGACACCGACCCCCGGGGCCGGCTGCGGCCGCGCGGCCTCGACCTGCAGGTTGAACAGGAATCCGACGGACTCCTCCTTCAGGCCCTCGAGCATCCCGACGAACATGTCGTAGCCCTCGCGCTGGTACTCCACGAGGGGATCGCGCTGGGCCATCGCCCGCAGGCCGATGCCCTCCTTGAGGTAGTCCATCTCGTAGAGGTGTTCGCGCCACTTGCGGTCGAGCACCGAGAGCAGGACCCGACGCTCGAGCTCGCGCATGCCGCCCTCCCCGGCGATGGCGTCGATCTCCGCCTCACGGCGGGCGTACGCGGCGTGCGCGTCCTTCAGCAACGCCTCGCGCAGTTCCTCCCGGCTGAGATCCGCGGGTTCGCCGTCCGGGGAGGTGGCGAGCTCCTTGTGATCGAGGCCCACCGGGTAGAGGGTCCGCAGGGCCGTCCACAGCTGCTCGAGGTCCCAGTCCTCGACGTAGCCGTCCGCGGTGGCGCCGTCGACGTAGGCGGTGACCACGTCCGTGATCATGTGCTCGACCTGGCCTTCGAGATCCTCCCCGCGCAGGATGCGGCGACGCTCGTCGTAGATGACGGTGCGCTGCTGGTTCATCACCTCGTCGTACTTCAGGACGTTCTTGCGGATCTCGAAGTTCTGCTGCTCGACCTGTGTCTGGGCGCTCTTGATGGCCTTCGAGACCATCTTCGCCTCGATCGGCACGTCGTCGGGCAGGTTCAAGCGGGTCATGATCGATTCGAGCGCCGCACCGTTGAACCGGCGCATCAACTCGTCACCGAGCGAGAGGTAGAAGCGCGACTCGCCCGGGTCTCCCTGCCGACCGGAGCGGCCGCGCAGCTGGTTGTCGATCCGGCGGGACTCGTGCCGCTCGGTGCCGAGGACGTACAGGCCGCCGGCGTCCCTGACCTTGTCGGCGTCGGCCTTGACCTCGGCGTTGATCCGATCGACCGCCTCGTCCCAGGCCGCCTCGTACTCCTCGGGCGTGTGGACCGGGTCGAGACCCCGCTTGCGCAGCTCCACGTCGGCGAGGATGTCGGGGTTGCCGCCGAGCACGATGTCGGTACCGCGGCCGGCCATGTTGGTCGCGACGGTCACCGCACCGGACCGCCCGGCCTCGGCGATGATGGTCGCCTCCTGCTCGTGGAACTTGGCGTTGAGCACGTTGTGCGGAATGCCGCGCTTGGTGAACTGCGCGGACAGGTACTCGGAGCGTTCGACGCTGGTGGTGCCGATCAGGACCGGCTGCCCCTTGGCATGCCGTTCGGCGACGTCGTCGACGACCGCCGCGAACTTCGCCGTCTCCGTCTTGTAGATCAGGTCGCCCTGGTCCACGCGGACCATCGGCTTGTTGGTCGGGATCGGGATCACCCCGAGCTCGTAGATCTGGTGCAGCTCCGCGGCCTCGGTCTCGGCGGTGCCCGTCATGCCGGAGAGCTTGTCGTAGAGGCGGAAGTAGTTCTGCAGCGTGATCGTGGCGAGCGTCTGGTTCTCCGCCTTGATCTCGACGCGTTCCTTGGCCTCGATGGCCTGGTGCATGCCCTCGTTGTAGCGACGTCCGACGAGGATGCGGCCGGTGAACTCGTCGACGATGATCACCTCGCCGTCCCGGACGATGTAGTCCTTGTCGCGCTGGTACAGCTCCTTGGCCTTGATCGCGTTGTTGAGGTAGCTCACCAGCGGCGAGTTCGCCGCCTCGTACAGGTTGTCGATGCCGAGCTGGTCCTCGACGAGCTCGACCCCCGCTTCGTGCACGCCGATGGTGCGCTTCTTGATGTCCACCTCGTAGTGGACGTCCTTCTTCAGCAGCGGCGCGATCCGCGCGAACTCGGCGTACCACTTGCTCGACGCGTCGGCCGGGCCGGAGATGATCAGCGGCGTCCGGGCCTCGTCGATGAGGATCGAGTCGACCTCGTCGACGATCGCGAAGTTGTGGCCGCGCTGCACGAGATCGTCGAGCGAGTGCGTCATGTTGTCGCGCAGGTAGTCGAAGCCGAACTCGTTGTTGGTGCCGTAGGTGATGTCGGCGGCGTATGCGGTGCGCCGCTCGGCGGGCGTCAGACCGGACAGGATCACCGCGGTCTCGAGACCGAGGGACCGGTGCACCCGGCCCATCCACTCGGAGTCGCGCTTGGCGAGGTAGTCGTTGACCGTCACCACGTGCACGCCCTCGTCGGCGATGGCATTGAGGTATGCGGGCAGCACACAGGTCAGGGTCTTGCCCTCACCGGTCTTCATCTCGGCGATGTTGCCGAAGTGCAGGGCCGCGCCGCCCATGATCTGAACCGGGTAGTGCTTCTGCCCCAGCACTCGCCACGACGCCTCGCGGGCCGTGGCGAACGCCTCGGGCAGCAACTCGTCGAGGGACTCACCCTCCTGGTAGCGACGACGGAACTCGTCCGTCTTGGCCCGCAACTGCTCGTCGGTGAGGGACTCGAACTCGGGTGAGAGGGAATCGACGTGGTCGGCGATGTGCTTGAGCCGCTTGACCATGCGACCTTCACCGACTCGGAGCAGCTTCGACAGCGACAGCACGGGCGTGTTCGTCCTCAATCTCGGGTACAGCACGGACAACGAAAATCCGGCCGAGGCCTGTATCGACCCCGGCCGGATTCCATGGTAGGCGGTCTATCGACGAGGTGACCACGGGCGACCGCTCGGCGGGGTGGCACGCACGGCGCCGCCGCTGGACGGCGCAGTGGTCACACGAGCCGGATCAACCCGTAGTCGAACGCATGCCGGCGGTAGACGACGGACGGACTGTCGGTCTCCTTGTCGTGGAACAGGTAGAAGTCGTGACCGACCAGCTCCATCTCGTACAGCGCGTCGTCGACGGTCATCGGCTCGGCTGTGTGTTCCTTCGTTCGCACGATCCGGCCGGGACCCGAGGGCTCGGGCTCGTACTGCTCCAGCGAGATCTCCGGTGAGATTCCGAGCGAGTCGTCCCGGGCGAGCTCGGCAGTGGCCTCGGCCACCGAGACGGGGGTCTTTTCCCCGTGGTGTACCTTGCGGCGGTCCTTCGTGCGGCGCAGCCGCGCCTCGAGCTTGTCCGTCACGGACTCGAAGGCAGCGTAGAAACTGTCCGCGGATGCCTCTGCGCGCACCACCGGCCCCTTGGCACGAGCGGTGATCTCGACGCGCTGGCAACTCTTCAGCTGCCGGCGATTGCGCTCGTGCTGCAACTCGACGTCGAACAGGAAGATCGTCGGGTCGAAACGTTCGAGCCGAGCGAGCTTCTCGGACACGTAGACCCGGAAGTGATCCGGGACCTCGACGTTGCGCCCCTTGACGACGACGTCGGCGCGGGGACCGTTGGACTCCGCAGTACCGGCTTCGGTCTCAGCAGCGGGAACCTTGGACTTCGAAGGGATCGTCACTCGTACCTCCCGAGTACGGCCGACGCAGCTCGCGCGCCGGCATGATCGACGAGCGCGAAATGCGCTCCGCCCGACACGACGGCTGAGGGGCGTTTTGCGCCCGCTACCTGTGTTTTCGGGTCTGAGGGCGACGGTAGTACGGAACGGCGGGGAGTGCCACCGTTCCGCTCAATTTCACGCCGTCGTCACCTGACGGTGGGACCGATGTCCCCGACGTGCCCGGCCCCTCGGCCTGCGGCTCGGGGTCCTCCGGCTCTCATGCGGCGGCGATCACCAGCACCCCGCACGGGCGATGTCCCGCTGCCCGCAGGACCCGCACCGATTCCGTAGCGGTGGCGCCGGTGGTGACGACGTCGTCGACGAGCAGCACGTCCGCTCCCGCCGGTGGCCCGGCCCTCCGCAGCCGCACCCGCCCGGCCAGATTGCGCTGCCGCTGCGCAGCCGACAATCCCACCGAATCCCGGACAGCACGTCCGGTGACGAGAAGGCCGCAGACGTCGAGACGCCGGTCGTAACCGGCGGCCGCCCGCACCGCACGCAGCACCGGATCGCCGCCGCGAGCGCGCGCCGCGTGGGCCCTCGTCGGGGCGGGCACCGCGACGAGAGGCCCGGCGGGCAGCTCCCCCCAGCGCCGCAGCCGTGACACCGCGGTCGCCAGCGCGAGGCCGAGCGGACCGGCCAGGTCGCGCCGGCCGTGTTCCTTGGCCGCGATCACCGCGCGGCGGCGCGCACCGCCGTACGGCCCCAGGGCCCACACCGGAACGCCGGGATCGACTCGGGGCCGGACCCGGGCCGGCACGTCCGCCAGGTCCCGGGCGCAGCGCCGGCACCAGCCGACGCCGGGGCGGCCGCAACCGCCGCACTCGACGGGCAGCACCAGATCCAGCAGCGACGTCAGCACCGCGACAGTGTGACCGCCGGCCCCGACATCTCCCCGAGCCGTCAGCCCGGCAGGACGGGGACAGCCTGCAGCCCGGTCAGGCCGGGCACCTCCCGCCAGTACCGATCGCCGGCCGGATCGGCGTTGTTCAGCTGGAACACCGCCCGCGAGTCGGCCACGAACTCCGAGGTCGTCGACGCCTCGACGGCGACGACCGGCGGGGTGAGGTTGCGGCTCGGCAGGGCGTCCATTCGTGAGCCGTCGACCGCGACCTGCACGACCGGGACGTCGGAGGCGGCCCGTGCCACGACCACGGTGTCCGGGGTGCTCCAGTCCAGGGACAAGGCCGGGCTGCCGAGACCGACGGCGATCTCACGGGGTGACGTGAGCGAGAATTCCCCGTTCGATCTCTGCACGACCACCGCGACGTAGACGCGTCCGTCCACGATCATCGCCGCGCGCACGCCGTCGCGGGAGAGGCGCAGATCGCTGATCGTGTTGCCCACCGCCCGCACAGCCCCGGCATCGACGGGCAGGACCGTGATCCGGCCGGTGCCCGGCTCACGCACCGCACGCACCACGTTCGTGCCGTTGACCACGGACCACACGGAATTGTCGTCGAGTGCCCACGTAGGCCGCGTGATCGAGTCGGCCTGGAGTGCGCGCGCCGCCGGGCCGTCGCGGTACGGGCCGATCAGCAACTCGGCGGTGGCTTCCGGACGTCCGGTGTCGGCGACGGCGGCCGCCAGTTCACCGTCGTGCGACAACGCCACCGAGCGCAGGTTCGTGGCGGTGCCGAAGGTCCCGGGCACCGGAGTGACCCCGGTCTCGGCGACGCTGACCAGCCCGCCACCGCGCAGCGCGTGGAGACCGATGGTGGCGCTCGAGGTGGCCAGCGGGTTCATCGATGCGACGTCCGCGGTGGTCCAGCCGTTCGGAAACCGCTCGTCGAGGGGCTGACCGTCCGCGAGCAGGACGTACGGGCCGGTGATCTCGGCGTTGGCCAGCGTCCAGATCACCTGGGCGGCGAGCAACTCGCGGCTCTCCTTGCTCAGGGGCCGCAACCCCAGGAAGTCGATCCGGACACCCCCGAGACCGACACCGACCTGAGTGGTGCGGCCGTCGGCCTTGGTGATCGGCCCCCGCACGGACACCCCCGAGCCGAGTTCCGTGCGCACGGCCGGTGCCAGGGCTGCTTTCGGGCCCTCGATGAGCAGGTCGATCAGCTGGGCCGCGGTCTGCTCCTGAGTAGCGGCGATCCAGCGGGGGTCGGGGACGACCGTGCGCCCGGACGGGTCGACGAAGTACAGCGAACGCCGCTGGTAGCCGTTGAGGAACTGCGGGCGGTCCATGACCACGCCCGGCCCCATCTCGTCGATGCGCCACTCGCCGCCGCTGAGCACGAGGGTGATCTTGGTTTCGAACGGTCCTTCGTCGGGGCGGTAGACCCCGCCCTCCTCCAGGTGGCCGACCCGGTTGGCGCGGATGACGTACGTCGCGCGGTCGGCGCTGCGCGACTCCGGGAGCACGTCGACCTTGTCGACGATCGTCGCGCTGGCGGCGTCGTCCCACTCGGCCGACATGTCGGCGGTGAGGAACTGCCGGGCGGCGAGGTGACGATTGGCCGGGTCCGTGCTGGCGCGCAGGAAGTCCCGCAGGAGCAGGTCCGGTTCCCGCCCCGGCGCCGGAGCCGGAACCGACGTGGTGGTGGGCTCGCGAGCGATGGTGCCCACCGCCTGGGGCGACGACGAGTCCGGCAGGCTGGCACAGCCGGACACGGCGACGGTCAGGCCCGTGAGCACCGCGAGCAGCGTCTTCGTGCCCCTCATGGGGTGGCCCCCTCGGGCGGGACCGGTACCGCCGCCGGGTTCGCAGCGGTCGCGGTGTCCTCGCCGGCCTCGGCGTCCACGGACGCGTCCTCGTCCGCCGCGGGCGCACCCGGCAGCGGACGGCCCTGGACCGCGCGGACCGTGCTGGGAACGAGTGGCAGCGGGCTGCGGCCGACCTTGCGTCCCCGTTGTCGCGGGAGGGTGAGCCGGAAGCAGGACCCCAGGCCGGGTTCACCCCAGGCCTCGAGCTTGCCGTTGTGGAGGTTGGCGTCCTCGACGCTGATCGCCAGCCCGAGCCCGGTTCCGCCGGAGCGCCGCACCCGGGACGGGTCCGACCGCCAGAACCGGTTGAAGACGAGTTTCTCCTCGCCGGGCCGCAGACCGACGCCCTGGTCCCGGACGATGAACGCGGCGGCGGTGTCGTCGGCGCGCAGGCGCAGCAGGATGGGTTTGCCCTCTCCGTGGTCGATGGCGTTGGCGAGCAGATTGCGCAGGATGCGCTCGACGCGGCGCGGATCGACCTCGGCGTCGACGGGTTCACCCGGCAGGTCGACGATCAGCTCGGTGCCGCTCTCGCGGGCGAGATGCCGGACGGTGGACACCGCGGCGCGGGCACACATGCGCAGGTCGAGTTGCTCGGCGGCGAGTTCGGCGACGCCGGCGTCGTGGCGGCTGATCTCGAGCAGGTCGCCCAGCAGACTCTCGAAGCGGTCGAGCTCGGTGACGAGCAGCTCCGAGGCGCGCTTGAGGGACGGGTCGAGTTCGTCGCTGCCGTCGTGGATGAGATCGGCGGCCATCCGCACCGTCGTCAGCGGGGTACGCAGCTCGTGGCTGACGTCCGAGGTGAACCGCTTCTGCAGGTTGCCGAACTCCTCGAGCTGGGTGATCTGCCGCGACAGGCTCTCGGCCATCTCGTTGAAGGACATGGCCAGGCGCGCCATGTCGTCCTCGCCGCGTACCGGCATGCGTTCCTTGAGCCGACCGTCGGCGAACCGGACCGCGATACGCGATGCCGAGCGGATCGGCAGGACCACCTGGCGGGCGACGATCATCGAGATCGCGGCGAGCAGCACGAGCAGCACCCCGGCACCGACGAGGAGCGTGCCCCGCACCAGCGACAGTGTGTTCTCCTCGCCCGCCAGCGGGAACACCAGGTACAGCTCGAGGGTGGAGATGTCCGATGCCGTCGGCGTGCCCACGATCAGCGCCGGACCGGAGTAGCCGTCGGGATCCGACACCGTCGCGAACTGGTAGGCGATCTGGCCCTTCTGCACGAAGGCACGCAGGTTCTCGGGGATCTGGTCGGCGGGCCCGCTCGACGTCGGTGCGCGCGGACCGTCGCCCGGCACGATCAGCACCGGGTCGAAGGTGCCCGCGACGCCGGTGTCCTCGCCCGCGTCGCTGCCGCGATTGGTCAGCGCCGCAACGGCTCCGTCGAGCCGGACCTGCAGCGAGCCGGAGTCGTCGGCGCCGGCGAGTTGACCCTCGACGAGGGCGCGGGACCGCTCGACCTCCTCGGTGGCGGCGTTGATCTTCACCTCGAGCAGTCGTTCGGTGATCTGGCTGGTGAGGACGACACCGAGGACGAGCATCACGATCAGCGACAACGACAGGGTCGAGACCACGACCCGCAGTTGCAGCGATCGCCGCCACGTGTGGGCGAGCCGGTTGCTCACCGCACGTGACCACCTCAGCAGCGGCAGAGTCCTCCGGGTGATCCGCCGCCGCAGTCGGTACCCACCGATCACGGCGGTCCGGCCTTGTAGCCGACGCCCCGCACCGTCAGCACCACCTCGGGGTTCTCGGGATCCTTCTCGACCTTCGCCCGCAGCCGCTGCACGTGGACGTTCACCAGACGGGTGTCGGCCGCGTGCCGGTAGCCCCACACCTGCTCGAGCAGCACCTCACGAGTGAACACCTGCCGCGGCTTGCGCGCGAGCGCCACCAGCAGGTCGAACTCGAGCGGGGTGAGGGAGATCAGTTCGTCCCCGCGGGTGACCTTGTGAGCGGGAACGTCGATGGCGATGTCGCCGATGGAGAGCACCTCGGCCGGTTCCTGCTCGGTGCGACGGAGCCGCGCGCGGACCCGGGCCACGAGTTCCTTCGGCTTGAACGGCTTGACGATGTAGTCGTCGGCGCCGGATTCGAGTCCGAGCACCACGTCGACGGTGTCCGACTTGGCGGTGAGCATGACGATCGGCACGCCCGAGTCGGCGCGCAGCACCCGGCAGACGTCGATACCGTTCATGCCCGGGAGCATGAGGTCGAGCAGGACGAGGTCGGGCCGGATCTCCCGGACCGCGTTCAGCGCCTGCGAACCGTCCCCCACCACGTAGGGCTCGAATCCCTCGCCCCGCAGGACGATCGTAAGCATCTCGGCGAGCGCGGTGTCGTCGTCGACAACCAGAATCCTCGGCTTCATGGCTTCTATCGTGTCACTCCTCGACCGTGGTGAAGCTGATTTGAGATCTCGGCGGCGAGTTGTCGCGGATCGGCATCGGGTCCGGCAACCCGCCACGGCGACATCCACTGTCGGCGTGCGAGGTCGTCGTACACCTGTCCGGTGCGGGCCTGCAGACCCGAGTCCCGTTCGTAGGCGTCCCGGTCGCGGGCCGTGTCGGACGCGGCGCGGCTGCGGGCCCGGCGAGCCGCCAGCTCGACCGGCACCCGCAGCAGCAGCTGCAGATCCGGCACGGGCAGCGCGAACCGCTCGAACTCGAGCTCACGCACCCACTCCACCGCCGGTCCCGAACCGCCCTCGTGGTGCCGGGCGGCGGTGTAGGCGGCATTGGACGCGACGTACCGATCGAGCAGGACGATGTCGTTGTCCGCCAGGAGCTTCCGCAACCCGTCGGCGGCGTCACGGCGATCGAGGGCCCACAGCAACGCCATCGCCTCGATGCTCGAGGCGGTGTCACCGTGCCGGCCCCGCAACGCCTCGGCACCGAGGTCGGCGTGCACCGACGTCCCGTACCGCGGGAACGCAAGCGTCGAGACGACGAATCCGGCTGCGCGCCAAGCCTCGACGAGGCCGGCGGAGAGTGTCCGCTTGCCGGCCCCGTCGAGCCCCTCCACGACGATCAACGCACCCATCGGTGGTGTCCTGCGATTCCCGCGCTCAGTACCGGTAGTGCTCGGGCTTGTACGGGCCTTCGACGTCGACCCCGATGTACTCGGCCTGATCCTTGGACAGCTTGGTCAGTTCACCGCCGAGCGCCTCGACGTGGATGCGGGCGACCTTCTCGTCCAGGTGCTTGGGCAGACGGTAGACCTCGTTGTCGTACTCGTCCGGCTTGGTCCACAGCTCGATCTGGGCGATCACCTGATTGGCGAACGAGTTGCTCATCACGAACGACGGGTGGCCCGTGGCGTTGCCGAGGTTCAGCAGCCGGCCCTCGGACAGCACGAGGATGGAATGCCCGTCTGCGAAACGGAACTCGTCGACCTGCGCCTTGATGTTGATCCGGGTGACATCCGTCGCCCGCTCGAGGCCGGCCATGTCGATCTCGTTGTCGAAGTGGCCGATGTTGCCCAGGATGGCCTGGTGCTTCATGCGACGCATGTGATCGAAGGTGATGATGTCCTTGTTGCCGGTCGCGGTGATCACGATGTCGGCCTGCTCGATGAAGCCCTCGACGGTGACGACGTCGAAGCCGTCCATCAGCGCCTGCAGCGCGTTGATGGGGTCGATCTCGGTGACCGACACCCGCGCGCCCTGCCCGCGCAGCGCCTCCGCGCAGCCCTTGCCGACGTCGCCGTAGCCGCACACCAGGGCGGCCTTGCCGCCGATGAGGACGTCAGTGCCGCGGTTGATCCCGTCGAGCAGCGAGTGCCGGGTGCCGTACTTGTTGTCGAACTTGCTCTTGGTGACCGAGTCGTTGACGTTGATCGCGGGGAACGCCAGATCGCCGCCGGCCGAGAGCTGGTACAACCGCAGCACGCCGGTGGTCGTCTCCTCGGTGACGCCGCGCACCGACTCGGCGACCGCGGTCCACTTCTTGGGGTCCTGTGCGAGGGATTCGCGCAGCAGCGCCAGGAAGACCCGGTACTCGGCGGAGTCCTGGTCCTCGTCCACCGGGGGCACCACGCCTGCCTTCTCGAACTGCGCGCCCTTGAGCACCAGCATGGTGGCGTCGCCGCCGTCGTCGAGGATCATGTTGGCCGGGCGCGGGGTGCCGTCGGAGGCGGCGGGCCAGGTCAGCATCTGCTCGGCCGCCCACCAGTACTCCTCGAGCGTCTCACCCTTCCACGCGAACACCGGCACGCCCTTGGGCTCCTCCGGGGTTCCGTGCGGGCCGACGACGACCGCCGCGGCGGCGTGGTCCTGGGTCGAGAAGATATTGCACGAGGCCCAGCGCACCTCGGCGCCGAGAGCGACGAGGGTCTCGATCAGCACGGCCGTCTGGACCGTCATGTGCAGCGAGCCGGAGATCCGCGCGCCCTTCAACGGCAGCACCTCCGCGTACTCGCGGCGCAGCGCCATCAGGCCGGGCATCTCATGCTCGGCCAGCCTGATCTCCTTGCGGCCGAATTCGGCGAGGGACAGATCGGCGACCTTGAAGTCGATGCCGTTGCGCTGGTCGGCCACGAGCTTGTTGTCGGACACGTGAGGATGCCTCTCCTGTTGGCAGTCGGTTCTGCCAACAGGCTATACAACTCGCTGTTCAGTCGCGCCGGGCGGAGCGATCGATGAACGGGCCGAGCAGCTCGGCCAGGTCCGCGGCGACGTCCCGGTCGGACTCGGGCGGCATCGAGATGTAGCTCATCGCGACGCGCACGATCGCCCGCCCCAGAATGCCCGCGTCCGCCGCGGACGCCTGTACCCAACTGCGCTGGAAGGTTTCCGAGAGCCGGGCGGAGGCTCGTTCGATGAGCGGCGCCGAGTCCGTGGTGATCAGGCGCAGCAGATCCGGCTTGGCGTCGCCGCGCAGCAGCGACTGGATCAGCGGGTCGGCACTGCTCTCGACGAAGAACGAGGTGAACCCCTCGACGAGGGCGGCGCGCGCCTGTCCCACGTGGGTGTAGATCGCGTCGTCGACGGCGTCGACGAACTGATCCACCAGGCGCAGCGCGTACGCCTGAGCGAGTCCCTGCCGCGACGAGAACTCGTTGTACAGGGTCTGTCTGCTCACACCCGCGCCCCGCGCGACGTCCGTCATGGTGACCGCGGACCAGTCACGGGCGGTGAGCAGGTCCCGCATGGCGTCGAGCACCGAATTGCGCAGCAGCATCCGGCTGGCCTCGTGGAACGGTACGCGCTGCCGGTCTCCGGGTTCCCCGGCTCGCGGAGGCTCCCCGGCGGTGGCGGATTCGTGCACGATCGACATGCCGCGACGGTTTCACGCGAGGCCGATCCCGTCAACACGAACAGAGCTACCGGCGCGGTACCGCCGGTTCGGCGAGCACGGAGTGCCTGCGGCTGTAGGAGAAGTAGACGACCACACCGATCACCATCCACACCACGAACCGCAACCACGTCTCCACCGACAGGTTGGCCATGAGCCACAGGCAGGACAGCACCGCGAGGACCGGCACCAGCGGCACCGCGGGCACCCGGAAGCCGCGCTCGAGGTCCGGCCGGGTGCGCCGCAGCACGACCACTCCGATCGACACCAGAACGAATGCGAACAGCGTCCCGATGTTGACCATCTCCTCCAGGGCACCGAGCGGGATGAACCCGGCGAGCGCCGCCACCACGACCGTCACCAGCACGGTCGTCCGCACCGGAGTGCCGTGACGGCCCGTGTGCGAGAGACGGCGCGGAACGAGGCCGTCGCGGGCCATCGCGAACAGCACGCGGGTCTGGCCGAGCATGAGGACCATCACCACCGTGGTCAGGCCGGCGAGGGCGCCGATCGAGATGAGATTCTTGGCCCAGTCCATCCCGTTGAGAGCGAACGCCGTCGCGAGTGTCGACTCGTCCCCGGCCAGCTCCCTGTAGTTCACCATCCCGGTGAGGACGAGGCTCACCGCCACGTAGAGCACGGTGACGATCGCGAGGGACCCCAGGATCCCGATGGGCACCGCCCGCTGGGGATGCCGTGTCTCCTCCGCCGTGGTGGCGACCACGTCGAACCCGATGAAGGCGAAGAACACCAGGCTCGCCGCGGCGAGCAATCCGTACCACCCGAATGTGCTGCCCCCGGCACCGGTGAGGAACGAGAACAGCGACTGATGCAGCCCCTCCCCGGTCGACGCGGACTCCGACGGCGGTACGTACGGGGTGTAATTGTCGGTGTCGATGAAGAAGACGCCGAGCGCGACCACGAACAGGACGACGGCGATCTTGACGGAGGTGATCACCAGCGACACGCGCGAGGACAGCTTCGTTCCGGTAGCGATGAGAATTCCGATCACCACGACGATCAAGATCGCGCCCCAGTCCACCTTCACGGGTCCGACGGTGGCCACCGGGGACAGCCCGCCGAGCACCTCACCCAGATACAGCGACCAGCCCTTGCCGACCACGGCCGCAGCGAGGGCGAACTCGAGGATGAGGTCCCAGCCGATGATCCACGCGACGAACTCGCCGAACGTCGCGAAGGAGAATGTGTAGGCGCTCCCGGCCACGGGCACCGTCGACGCGAACTCGGCGTAGCACAGTGCCGCGAGCGCGCAGGCCACGGCCGCCAGCACGAACGCGAGCGACACGGACGGGCCGGCGACGTTGCCGGCCGTCCGGGCCGTCAAGGTGAAGATGCCGGCGCCGATGACGACGGCCACGCCGAACACGATCAGGTCCCACGCCGTGAGATCCTTGCGCAGCCGGGAATCCGGTTCGTCGGTGTCGAGGATCGACCGCTCCACTGACTTGGTCCGGAACAACCCGCTGCGGGACACGCCCCTGTTGTCGGTCATCGGGCACTCCCCTCGGTTTCGAGGTCGGGAGTACCCCGCGCCGCGGCAATCCATGCCACGGCGTGCGGAACCGTTCGCGCCCGAGGTGGGTCAGCCGTACCGCAGCGCAGTCGTGTCCCGGTGTCCTCGATCGCGGCGGCGTACGCTCCCGGCGTCCCGTCGATGGCCTTCGTGCACCGCGAGCCGACACCGGCTGCCTGTCGTCCGCTCGGGAACCGAGCGGCGCCACGCTAGTCGATCCGGGCGTCGACGTCCGCCAACCGGGCGCGGAACAGCTGCGCCGGCTCGCCGGCGGCACACACGGTGACGGCCGGGTCGGATGCCGACAGCCAGACCGCCTGTCCGGCCGCCAGCTGCAGGGTCCGCCCCGCGCATTCCACGCCGGCGGACCCGGAGGTGCACAACAGGATCTGCGGACCGCACGGCGGCAGTGCGACGTCGTCCGGTGCCGCACCGGAGCCGGGGGCGAGATCGATCCGCGACAGGGCGAACTCCGGGGCCGGAGTCCGGTAGCGCACTTCCCCCGGACCGGCCGGCTCGGGTTCGAGGATCGGCACGTCCACGGGCCGGAAATCTAGCACCCGCAGCAACTCCGGCACGTCGACGTGTTTCGGCGTGAGTCCGCCGCGCAGCACGTTGTCCGAGTTGGCCATGATCTCCACAGCCATGCCGTGCAGGTACGCGTGCAGGTTTCCCGCTGCGAGGAACAGGCCCTGTCCCGGCTCGAGAGTGATCCGGTTGAGCAGTACGGCGGCGAGCACGCCCGCGTCGCCGGGGTAGAACTCGGCGAGCTGCAGCACCGTCCGGACCTCCTCGGCGAACGGGGCCGTGCCGTTGCCGTTGTGCGTCGCCAGGTAGGTCACGCAGCCGTCGAGTACCCGCGGCAACAGAGCCGACAGCACCGACTGCGGAAGGGTGATCCAGATGGTGAACAGCGCGCGCAGGCCGTCGGAGTCGGGTTGCCCGGCGAGCAGCCCGACGTAGGGATCGAGTTCGGGTACCTCGAGGGCGGCGAGCAGCTCGACGGTGCGATGCGGATCCCGGAAACCGGCGAGTGCCTCGAAGCGGGTGAGCGCGACGACGAGCTCGGGCTTGTGGCTCGCATCGCGATAGTTCCGCACCGGCGACTCCAGGGGCAGGCCCGCGGCCTCCTCGCGGGCGAAGCCCTCGGCAGCCTGTTCGGCACTCGGATGCGCTTGCAGCGACAGTGGTTCCTCGGCGGCCAGCAACTTGAGCAGGAACGGCAGCCGCGGCCCGAACCGGCTCAGTGTCGCCGGCCCGAGATGTCCGCCCGGATCGGCCTCGAGGACGTCGAGCAGGGAGGTGTCCTCACCCGGCCCGTCACCGTTGGTGCTCACCACCCGCGCCGGGTCCGCGGGGTGCGCACCCAGCCACAGTTCCGCTTCCGGATGCGCGGACGGCACCGTCCGGCCGCACAGCGCCGCGATCGCGGTGCGCGAACCCCAGGCATACGAACGCAGCGCACCTTCGAGTCGGAGCACTAGCGACCACCGACCAACCGCAGATAGGCAGCGGCCATCTCGAATCGCACGGCCAGCACCGCCACCTGCTCCGGCACCGACGGCACCGCCTTCGCCTCGAACTCCCCCACCACCGATACCAACTCCATGTCCGGCAGCGCTGCCGCGCGCCGCTCCGCCTGCCGCCGATCTTCCTCCACACTCAACACCAAGACCCGCACCGGGGGTGCGGGCACCGGCCCGTCGAGCTGTTCGTCGTGGAAGAACGGATCGTACGACTCCCCACCCGCCGGGGGTATCGCGACCAGTCGGTCCC
This sequence comes from Rhodococcus indonesiensis, assembly GCF_047782815.1. Classification (NCBI taxonomy): domain Bacteria; kingdom Bacillati; phylum Actinomycetota; class Actinomycetes; order Mycobacteriales; family Nocardiaceae; genus Rhodococcus; species Rhodococcus indonesiensis. The sequence continues at coordinate 3,539,874 of NZ_CP180630.1, forward strand.
GCGCGGCGAGAACGTCCGGCAGCGCCGACGCCGAGGCGATCACCCCGGCCACCTGCAGCAGGGACTCCCCCGCGTGCCGGGCGAGCGCAGCCGTCACCGCCGAGTCGCCCGCCAGGGCCACCCGTCGGGACTGGATCCGGGAGGCCAGCGCCTTCGCCGGATTCCGGAACACCTCGCTGCCCGGCTGGTCGCGGCCGGCTTCGCCGTCCGCCGAGTCGGCGAGATCGGCCAGCGGGGGAACCACGCCTGCCGTGCGGGTGGCCTCCATTGCCACCACCACCGCGAGGAACACCGCCAGGTGCCGCAGGAGGGAGTACGCCACCGGCACTCGGATCCGCGGGGGCAACAGCATCGCCCGGCCCGCCGCCGCCCCACGGATCGGTCCCTCGTCCGGGGCGTCGACAACCACCTCGGCGCCGCGCCGCAGGGCCGCGGCGACCGATTCGGCGAGCTGGGGGTCGCCGGCGTCGTCGCCCGCGACGACGACGACGTCGAGCGGGCCGACCCAGGGCGGGGTGACGGGGGCCGTGACCAGCGGCACGGCCGAACGCGCCGCGAGCATCGCGACGACGAGTTCGCCCGCGCGAGCAGCGCGCGCATCGCCACACACGAGCACCACGCTGCGCGGATGCAGGCCGTGCAGGCGGTCGAGGATCTGCTCGTCGACGGCCGCGGCGGTGGCGCGGATCTGTGCCCCGCCGAGCGCGGCGAACCGCAGAATCCCGTCGACGTCGGCGTCGATCAGGGCACCGGTGTCGTCCAAGTCGAGGATCGAAGAGGGAGCCGTCATGGCTGCGCCACCGTCCTTCCGACTCGCACCGTCCCGGGACCGAGCCCCGGGAACTCGATTATCCCCGCCACGGATACTTCCGTCACGCGCGCACGATCGCCAGGATTTCCCTCACCAGCGCGTCGACCTGCTCCGCCGTGCGGGCCTCGACGTTGAGTCGCAGCAGGGGCTCGGTGTTGGAGGCCCGCAGGTTGAACCAGGCACCGTCGGCGAGATCGACGGTGACGCCGTCGAGCCGGTCGACTGCTTCGGCGCGGTCGCCGAAGGCCTCGAGCACTGCGGCGGTGCGCTCCGTGGCGTCGTCGACGGTGGAGTTGATCTCCCCGGACGCGGCGTACCGGTCGTATTCGCGCATCAGCTCGGACAGGGGCCGGTCCTGGCCGGCGAGCGCGGCGAGCACGTGCAGGGCCGCGAGCATGCCCGAGTCCGCGCCCCAGAAGTCGCGGAAGTAGTAGTGCGCCGAATGCTCGCCGCCGAACACGGCCCCCGTCTCGGCCATCTGCTGCTTGATGAACGAGTGCCCGACGCGGGTGCGGACGGGCTTGCCCCCGAGTTCGGTGACGAGCTCGGGCACCGCGCGGGAGGTGATGAGGTTGTGGATGATCGTCGATCCGGGTTCCTTCGCGAGCTCGCGCGAGGCCACCAGCGCGGTGACCGCCGACGGCGTGACCGGCTCACCGCGCTCGTCGACGACGAAGCAGCGGTCGGCGTCACCGTCGAACGCGAGGCCGAGGTCGGCACCCGAGTCGCGCACCAGCTTCTGCAGGTCCACCAGGTTGGCGGGATCGAGCGGATTGGCCTCGTGGTTGGGGAAGGTTCCGTCGAGTTCGAAGTACAGCGGCACCAGGTCGATCGGGAGCGCACCGAACACCGCGGGCACCGTGTGCCCGCCCATACCGTTGCCGGCGTCGACGGCAACCCGGAGCGGGCGCATCGCGGACAGGTCCACCAGCGAGCGGACGAACGCGGCGTAGTCGGCGAGCACGTCCCGCTCGGTGACGGTGCCGGGGGCACCGTCGAAGTCCGGGACGCCGGCGACGAGTTCGGCCGCGACGGTGGCGAGCCCGGTCTCCTGTCCGACCGGCTTGGCCCCGGCCCGGCACAGCTTGATCCCGTTGTAGCGCGCCGGGTTGTGGCTCGCGGTGAACATGGCGCCGGGAGCCTCGAGGATCCCGGACGCGAAGTACAGCTGATCGGTGGAGGCCAAGCCGATGTGGACGACGTCGACTCCCTGGGCGGTGACGCCGGCGGCGAAGGCCTCGGCCAGCTCCGGGGACGATGCGCGCATGTCGTGGCCGATCACGACGCGGGTGGCGCCGGTGTCCCGCATCAGGCGAGCGAAGGAGGCACCGACGTCCCGGACGAATCCGGCGTCGAGCTGTTCTCCCACCAGGCCACGCACGTCGTACGCCTTGACCACGGCGGACACGGACTCGGCAGTTCTCGCCACTGTTGCTGCTCCTGATCGTCGACTGGCGCCGCCGCCTCCGCGGCGGGGCACGGTCAGCCTAGTGCGCGGCGATCAGGACGTGGGATCGGGCAACACGCGCAGATGGCCACGACGGCCGGTGCGGGCGGTGGGGGGTGCGGCCAGGGTGGTGGGGACACCGGAATCGGTGTCGTCGGAGTCGGTGCGGCCCCGCTCGCCGAGGCCGGCTTCGCGCACCGCCTCGGCCAGTGCGGTCAGGTCGTCCTCGTCCGGAGTCCCGGCGGTGAAGGCGCCCTCGTACCGGACCAGCTCCCACCCCTTCGGGGCGGTGATCCGCGAGCCGTGCGATTCGCACAGATCCCACGAGTGGGGCTCGGCGACCGTTGCCAGGGGACCGACGACCGCGGTGGAGTCCGAGTACACGTAGGTCAGCGTCGCAACAGCAGGGTTCTTGCACCCAGGCCGGCAGCATCGACGCAGTGATCTCACAGTCGGAGAGTAGCGCGCCGTGCGCTCCGGGACTATCCGGACACACCGGAGAAGCGGGTTCGGTTTTGCGTGTCGTACTGTCCAGGCATGCCCCGATCGCGCCGTCCCAGACCCGTGACGTCCCGCTCGGTCGCCCGTCGCGGCCGCGGTGTGCGCGGCCCGCTGTTCCCGCACGAGGTGCCGGCGTGGCGCTCGCGCGCGGAGAAGTTCGATCTGCTCGTGCTGGGGGCCTTCGCGCCGATCGACGCACAGTGGCACGACCGGCTGACCAAGCTCGACATCGCCGTCGACGAGGTGCCCAAGATCCGCGCCCTCGACCCGGACTCGGTGAACTGGCCGTCGGAGGTGGTCGCGGACGGCCCGGTGCCGCTGTCGCGGCTCGTCCCCGCAGGGATCGACCGGCGCGGCGCGGCGACGCGGGCCCGGATCGTGCTCTTCCGCCGCCCGCTGGAACTGCGGGCGAAGGATCCCGAGGATCTCACCGACCTGGTGCACGACGTGCTCGTACACCAGGTCGCGACGTACCTCGGCGTCGAGCCCGAGGTCGTCGACCCCGAACTCGGCGGTTTCGACGAGGACTGACGCCTCAGACGATGCCGCGCTTGAGGCGCCGGCGCTCCCGCTCCGACAGACCACCCCAGATGCCGAAGCGTTCGTCGTTGGCCAGCGCGTACTCGAGACATTCGTCCCGCACCTCGCACCCCAAGCAGATCCGCTTCGCCTCCCGGGTCGATCCCCCTTTCTCAGGGAAGAACGCCTCGGGATCCGTCTGCGCGCACAAGGCGCGTTCCTGCCACTGTTCGTCGGCACCGTCGGACGGGTCGCCGAAACCATCGATCAGACTGAGCACGGGCCGCGCAGGCGCGTCCCCCCCGATGCCGTCGATGTCGTCCCGGACGTCCTCGCCTGCAGTGTCGATGCCTGCAGTGTCGATCCGAGAGCTCTCGAACCATTCGCGCTCGTCGGCCATCGTTCGCCTCCTCACCTGCAGCGCTGCAACTCTCGTCGAAACCGGCCCACTCCGCGCCACCCCCATCGAACATGCGTTCGAATGCAGTTCGCCACAACCGATCTCGGTTCCGGTTCACTGGAAATGACACTTATGTGATTAGACACGTGGGGCGTGTCGCGGTCAAGCCGAGCGGCGCCGCTGTCTTACCATCCGGGGTTCTCCTCCGCGCCGCTGCGCACCTGCCGCCCGGGTGCGCAGGCACCCCGGCAGCCCTCGCGGCGCACCGCCTACGCTTGCCCTGTGAACGTGACTGTATTGGTCGGCGGCGTCGGAGGTGCGCGTTTTCTCACCGGCGTGCGCCGGCTCCTCGGCATCGAACCCGGCCGCGACCTCGACCCCGACGCCGCGCACCGGGTGACCGCGATCGTCAACATCGGCGACGACGTCTGGATGCACGGGCTGCGCATCTGCCCCGACCTGGACACGTGCATGTACACCCTCGGCGGCGGGATCGACACCGAACGCGGATGGGGCCGGGCCGACGAGACCTGGCACGCGAAGGAGGAGCTGGCGGCGTACGGAGCGACACCGGACTGGTTCGGCCTCGGGGACCGCGACATCGCGACCCACCTGCTGCGCACCCAGTTGCTGAACGCCGGGTACCCGCTCTCGGCCGTGACCGAGGCGCTGTGCGACCGCTGGAAACCCGGCGTCGCCCTCCTCCCGGTCTCCGACGACCGCAGCGAGACCCACGTCGTCATCACCGATCCGGCCGACGGCGAGCAACGCGCCGTGCACTTCGAGGAATGGTGGGTCCGGCACCGCGCCCAGGTGCCCACGCACAGCTTCGCGCACATCGGCGCCGAGAAGGCCGCCCCCGCACCGGGTGTGCTCGAGGCGATCGACTCGGCGGACGTGGTGATCCTCGCCCCCTCCAACCCGGTAGTGAGCATCGGCGCGATCCTCGCGATCCCCGGACTGCGCGGCGCGCTGCGCACCACGTCCGCGAGGATCGTCGGACTGTCGCCGGTGATCGACGGAAAACCGCTGCGCGGCATGGCCGACGCGTGCCTCGGCGTGATCGGCGTCGAGACCACCGCCCAGGGCGTGGGACGGCACTACGGCGCCCGCAGCGGCGCAGGCCTGCTCGACGGCTGGCTGATCCACTCCACCGACGCCGCCGACGTGCCCGGCGTCGAGGTGCGCAGCGTGCCGCTGCTCATGACCGATCCCGACGCGACAGCCGAAATGGCTCGCGCCGCACTCGAACTGGCAGGAGTGACGCTGTGACCACGCCCTCCGACACGGCCGTCGGTACCGCCGCCGGGGTGCGCGACCACTCCCCCGGACGGCCGATCGAGATCCTCCCGGTGCCCGGCCTGCCCGAGTTCCGACCCGGCGACGACCTCGCCACCGCGCTCGCCGCCGCGGCGCCCTGGCTCGCCGACGGAGACGTCCTCGTCGTCACGAGCAAGATCTTCTCCAAGGTCGAGGGCCGCATCGTGGACTCCCCCACCGACCCCGAGGCCCGCGATGCGCTCCGCCGCCGCCTGGTCGACCAGGAGGCGGTGCGCGTGCTCGCGCGCAAGGGACGCACGCTCATCACCGAGAACCGGCTCGGGATCGTGCAGGCCGCCTCCGGGATCGACGGCTCGAATGTCGCCGCCTCGGAACTCGCCCTGCTGCCCGAGGATCCCGATGCGAGCGCCGCGGCTCTGCGCGAGCGTCTGCAGGCGCTGCTCGGTGTGAGCGTCGCCGTGGTCGTCACCGACACGATGGGCCGGGCCTGGCGCGTCGGCCAGACCGATGCCGCGATCGGAGCGGCCGGAATTCCGGTCCTGCACGAGTACGCGGGATCCCGTGACGGACAGGGCAACGAACTGTTCGTCACCTCCGTCGCCGTCGCCGACGAGATCGCGGCCGCGGGCGACCTCGTCAAGGGGAAGCTGGGCGGTGTCCCGGTCGCGGTGATCCGTGGCCTCGACCTGCCCGACAACGGTTCCACCGCCCGGCAACTCGTCCGTCGCGGCGAGGACGACCTGTTCTGGCTCGGCACCGCCGAGGCACTCGAGCGAGGCCGCCGCGAGGCGCTGTTGCTGCGGCGGTCGGTGCGGGAATTCTCCTCGGAACCGGTCGATCCCGAAGATCTGCGCGACGCCGTCGCCGAGGCTCTCACCGCTCCCGCGCCGCACCACACCCACCCGGTGCGGTTCGTCTGGGTCCGCACCGAGCAGGTGCGCCGCCGGCTGCTCGACCGCATGCGCGAACGTTGGGCCGCCGACCTCGCCGGTGACGGGCTCGCACCGGCGGCGATCGACCGACGGGTGGGCCGCGGCGCGATCCTCTACGACGCGCCCGAAGTGGTGATCCCGTTCTGGGTTCCCGACGGCGCCCACCGTTACCCCGACGCCCGGCGTACCGCCGCCGAGGCCACGATGTTCACCGTCGCCGCCGGCGCCGCCGTCCAGGGGCTGCTGGTCTCGCTCGCCGTCCGCGGGCTCGGCAGCTGCTGGATCGGGTCGACGATCTTCGCCCCGGACGTCGTGCGGCGTGAACTCGACCTGCCGGCGGACTGGTCGCCGCTCGGCGCGATCGCGGTCGGACACCCCCTCGAGCCGGCGACGCCGCGCATCGCCCCCGCGGCCGGCGACCTGCTGCTGGAGCTGTGAGATGACCGCGTCCACGCTGCACGCCTCGGCCGTCGACCGGCTGCAGACCTGGCGGACCGATTCGGCGGACGCGGAGTCGCTGCGGCACACCATGCTCGCATTTCTCGACGCCGCCCCCGAGGGATGTCTGCGCCGGCACGTCCCGGGACACGTCACGGCGTCGTCGCTCGTGCTCGATGCCGACCGGCGGCACGTGCTGCTGACCCTGCATCCCCGGGTGGGACGATGGATCCAGCTCGGTGGGCACTGCGAGGAATCCGACGAGACGGTCGTCGACGCGGCGCTGCGGGAGGCGACCGAGGAGTCCGGAATCGCGGCTCTGACCATCGACCCGGAACTGCTCTCGGCGCACACCCACCCGATCACCTGCTCGCTCGGCCACCCGACCCGGCACCTCGACCTGCGGTTCCTCGTCGTCGCGCCACCGGGAGCCGTACCCGTCCGGAGCACGGAATCGACGGACCTGCGGTGGTGGCCCGTCGACGCGCTGCCGCCCGAGGCCGAGCACGACACCCTCGGGCACCTGCTCGCTCTCGCGGGCGCACGCTTCCGGGCGGCCGGTTAGACCGGTTGCAGCGTGGGGCGTTTCGGCGCGACACCGTCCCCGGAGGACGTGCCGCGCACGCGCCGCCCGAGCCAGGGAACCAGGAATTCCCGCGCCCACCGGCGGTCCTCGGCCCGTTTCGCCGCGGACACCACCGGCGCGGCCTCGAACTCGGCCGGAGTGAGCGTGTGTGCCGCACCGAGGAGATCGAGCACGCGGATCGCCATGTTCCGGTGCCCGGCCGACGACATGTGGAGCCGGTCGAAATCCCACATCCGCAAGTCGCGGTACTCCGCGAAACGCCAGAAGTCGACGATCGTCGCACCGTGCCGGTCGGCGATCTCGCGGACGAGCTCGTTGTAGACGGCCCAGCGCCCGCGCAGGATCCGGAACACCGGCGCCCAGCTGCCGTCGTAGGCCGTCCACACGAGCACCCGGGCACCCGTCGCAGCGAGCTTGCCGACCGCCTCGTCGTACTCGGCGGCCAGCGCGTCGAGATCGAGCTTCGGGCGCATCAGGTTGTTGCCGCCGGCATAGATCGTCACCAGGTCGGGCCGCATCGCCACGGCCGCGTCGAGCTGCTCGTCGAGGATCGGGCGCAGCAGTCGTCCGCGCACGGCGAGATTGGCGTATCCGAATCCCGGGTTGTCGCGGGCGAGTTCCTCGGCGACGAGATCCGCCCAGCCCCGCAACCCGTTGGGCCGGGCCGGATCCGGGTCCCCGACGCCTTCGGTGAACGAATCCCCCAGTGCCACATACCGTTCGAACTTCACTGTGGATCCCCCCGTGCTATACGTCGGTGCTGAAACGGATCCCGCCGTCGGGGATCTGCACCCCGGGCCAGACCCGGGCGCCACGCAGCAGCTCGCAGCGCGCCCCGATGTCGGCACCGTCGCCGATGACGCCGTCGCGGATCAGGGCGCGGGGGCCGACGCGGACCCCGAATCCGATGATGGACCGCTCGATCACTGCACCGGCCTCGACCCGCGCGCCGTCGAAGATCACCGCACCGTCCAGACGCGCGCCGGCACCGATCTCGGCACCGCGGCCGACGACCGTGCCACCGATCAGCAGGGCGCCGGGCGCGACGGAGGCACCGGGATGGACGAGGGATTCGCCCCGCTGCCCACCGAGGGCCGGCGACGGCGCGATACCCCGCACCAGATCGGCCGAGCCCCGCACGAAGTCCTCCGGTGTGCCCATATCCCGCCAGTAGGCCGCGTCGACGTGCCCGTACACCCGCCTGCCCTCCGCCAGCAGAGACGGAAAGACCTCACGTTCGACGGACACCGGACGACCCTCGGGGATCGACTCGATGATCTCGCGCTTGAAGACGTAGCAGCCTGCGTTGATCTGGTCCGTCGGCGGATCCTGCGTCTTCTCCAGGAACGCGGTGACCCGGCCTTCCTCGTCGGTGGGCACACACCCGAACGCGCGCGGGTCGCCCACGCGCACCAGATGCAGCGTCACGTCGGCGTCGGTGCGCAGGTGGGTGTCGAGCACCGCGCCGAGATCCGTTCCACCGAGAACGTCACCGTTGAAGACCATGACGTTGTCGGCCCGCAACCTGGGCAGGACATTGCGGATGCCGCCGCCGGTGCCCAGCGGCTCGGCCTCGGTGACGTACTCGATCTCGAGTCCCAGTTCCGAGCCGTCACCGAAGTAGTCCTCGAAGACCTCCGCCTTGAACGAGGTACCGAGCACCACGTGCTTGATGCCGGCCGCACGGATGCGGGTGAGCAGATGCGTCAGGAACGGCACGCCGGCGGTGGGCAGCATCGGCTTCGGCGCGGACAGCGTCAGCGGCCGCAGCCGGGTTCCCTGTCCGCCCACCAGGATCACCGCATCGGTGTGCGGCGCAGCATCGTTCGTCATCGTGTCCCCTGTTCCGTGGTGTTACCCGCCTCGGCTGTCCGCGCCCGTTCGCGCGCCGCCGCGGCCACCGACATCCTCGACCGGGCGGCGAGCCCGGCCCGCAGCGTCCATCGCAGCGGTGCCTGCCACCGATGCGGGTGCCGGTCCGCCTGGAACCGGTAGGCGCTCTCGTGGTGGGCCGGAAGCATGAGTTCGGGATGCCGGCCGGCGGCGTGCCCTTTCGCGTGCGTGACCTCCGCCGAGGGCACGTACACGTTGAGCCAGCCCGCCCGGCCGAACCGGTCGCCGAGATCGACGTCCTCCATGTACATGAAATAGCGCGAGTCGAAGCCGTCGACCGCGTCGAAAGCCGCCCGCCGCACCAGCAGGCACGAGCCGGACAGCCATCCCACCGGCCGCTCCGACACGGATTCGTTCTCCTGCCGGTACCGCTGCGTCCACGGGTTCTTCGGCCACACCGTGCCGAGCAGCGCGTGCCCCGCGCCGGAGACCAGCCCGGGCACCGATCGCGCCGACGGATAGACGGTGCCGTCGGGCTCGTGGATCAACGGGCCCAGGGACGCGGCACGCGGCCAGCGACGCGCCCCCTCGAGCAGCCGGTCCAGCGACCCGGGCCCCCAGCGCACGTCGGGATTGGCGACGACGACGAACTCCTCCGCCGGGTCGACCTCTGCGACGGCCCGGTTCACGGCCCCGCCGTAGCCGATGTTGCCGCCGGTGTGCAGCAGCCGCACGTTCGGGTGCCGCGCGGCGGCCTCTTCCGGAGCGCCGTCGGTGGACCCGTTGTCCGCCAGGATCACCCGGGTGGGCAGGTTCGTCGCGCCGGTCAGCGAGGTCAGGAAGTGCTCCAGATGCTCACCGGGCGAGTAGGTCACCGTCACCACGGTCAGCGTCGAACTCACGCCGTCACCTTAGCCGCCGGCCGCGGCCGCGCCGAATCACGCCCGGGCCCGTAGGGCGCCGATCGCGGCATGCAGGGCCGGCCGCCACGGCCGCAGCGGCGTCAGCCCGGTGGCGGCCCATGCGCTGCCGTCGAGGACGGAGTACGCCGGACGGGGTGCGGGCCGCACGAACTCGTCGCTGCCGCACGGCTGCACACGGCTCGGGTCGGCGCCCGCCTCGGCGAACACTGCCCGGGCGAGATCGAACCAGCTCGCCTCCCCGGAGTTCGTCGCGTGCAGGATCCCGCCGGGCACCGTGCCCGCGCGGGCGGCGAGTTCGAGGATCCCGTCGGCGAGATCGGCGGCGTAGGTGGGGCAGCCCACCTGGTCGTCGACGACGCGCACCGTGTCGCGTTCGCGTTCGAGCCGGAGCATAGTGGCGACGAAGTCGTTGCCGTCGCCGGTGTAGAGCCACGCGGTGCGCACCACGTGGGCGCCCGGTAGCCGGTCGAGCACCGCCCGCTCCCCGGCGAGCTTGGTCCGGCCGTAGACGGTGCGGGGCCCCGTCGGATCGTCGACCCGGTACGGGCGGTTCCCGTCGCCGGCGAACACGTAGTCGGTGGACACGTGGATCAGGTGCGCGCCGGCGGCGGCGCATGCGGCGGCCAGGTTGGCAGGGCCGTGCTCGTTGACCGCGGCGGCGTCCTCGGGATGCGTCTCGGCCGCGTCCACCGCGGTGTAGGCGGCGCAGTTGAGCACGACGGCGCCGGGTTCGACGAGCGCGGCCACGGCGCCGGGATCGGTGATGTCCGCCTCCTCCGACCCGACGCCCCGGATCCGGAGGCCGCCCGCGGCGCCGCGGGCGAGCAGGTGACGGCCCAGTTGTCCGCGGGCCCCGGTGACGAGAACGGTCTGCACGGGCACGAGTGTGGCATGCCCCGGCGGCTGTCACCCGGTACGAGCCGGGCACGCCGCCGCGACGGGTGCCACAACGGCCGCCGTCTCGGCAGTAGCCTGGGTGCGACCGCCGACGCCCGACGAGAGGACCGCCAGGTGCCGCCAGAACCGCCCACACGCCGAGCTCCGGCGCGCGACGCGGGGGGAGGATCGGGGGTCCTGCGCGGTCGGCCGCTGCGGATCGCCGTCGCCGTCGCCGCGGCGCTCACCCTGGTCGCCACCGGCGTCGCGTGGCGCGGTGTCGATTCGCTGCGGTCCTCCCTCGCCACCGTGGGTGGGCTCACCCTGGGGGACGGCCGGGACGGCGCCCTCGACATCCTGCTGGTGGGCACCGACAGCCGCACCGACGCCCACGGCAATCCACTGTCCCAGCGCGAACTCGACGCGCTGCGGGCCGGCGAGGAAGTGGCCAACAACACCGACACGATCATCCTGATCCGGGTACCGCTCGACGGCACCTCGGCGACCGCCGTCTCGATCCCCCGCGACACCTACGTCGAGGTGCCCGACATCGGCATGTCGAAGATCAACGCCGCGTTCGGTGCCACCAAGGAGACCGAGCGGCTGCGACTCGTCGAGGCGGGTGAGTCCGACGCGGCTGCCGAGAAGGCGGCCACGCAGGCGGGCCGGGAGGCGCTGGTCGAGTCGGTGGCCGACCTGACCGGCATCACCGTCGACCACTATGCCGAGGTCGGCCTGCTCGGGTTCGTGCTGCTCACCGATGCCGTCGGCGGCGTCGACGTCTGCCTGAACAACGCGGTCGACGAGCCGCTGTCCGGGGCGAACTTCCCCGCAGGTGAGCAGACCCTCGACGGTGCGGACGCCCTGAGCTTCGTCCGGCAGCGCCACGACCTGCCGCGCGGCGACCTGGACCGGATCGTGCGGCAGCAGGTGTTCATGGCGTCGCTCGTGCAGAAGGTGCTCAGCGCGAAGACGCTGAGCAACCCGTCCAAGCTGAACCAGCTCAGCGCCGCTGTGCAGCGGTCGGTGGTCCTCGATTCCGACTGGGACATCCTCGACCTGGCCACCCGGATGCAGGACCTGGCCGGCGGCGCCGTGCAGTTCTCGACGATCCCCGTCCAGGACCTCAACGCGATGACCGACTACGGCGAATCCGTGGTGCAGGTGGACCCGGAGGAGGTGCGCAGCTTCGTCGCCGACCTCGTCGATCCGGACGACGACGGGTCGCAGTCCACGACCGACCCGGCGCCGGACGTCGAGGCCGGCACGATCACGGTGGACGTCGCGAACGCCGGCGGTGTCGCCGGTCTGGCCTCCCGCGTTGCGGCCGCACTCGTCGGTGACGGCTTCGTCGAGGGCGGTGTGGGCAACCACACCGGCCGCGCGGTGGACGAGTCGACGGTCTTCGCCGCCGACCCCCGGTCCGACCAGGCGCGTGCCGTCGCCGAGGCACTCGGCGGCCTGGTCACCGCCGCCGACCCGTCGCTCGACGCCGGCACGGTGCGGGTGGTGCTCACCGAGGACTACGCGGGTCCGGGCGCGGACGCGAGCGTCACCTCCGTGGCCTCCGGATCGGAACTCGTGAGCGCCGGGGCCGCCCCCACATCGGTTCCACCCGGCCCGCCGATCGATGCCGGCTCCACGGGCCCCCGCTGTGTGAACTGACGGACCGTGCGAACTGACGGACCGTGTGAACCGAAGGACCGTGTGAACCGAAGGATGAGGACGCCGTGACCACGCTGACCGACACCCTGCTCGATCCGATCCTGGCCGCCGACCCGGCCGGCCCCCGCATCACGTGGTACGACGATGTGTCCGGCGCCCGCATCGAGCTGTCCGCGGTCACCCTCGCGAACTGGGCCGCCAAGACGGCGAACATGGTGCGCGACGAGTTCGGCCTGCTGCCCGGCGGGCGGGTGGCCGTCCTGCTCCCGGCCCACTGGCAGAGTGCCGCGGTCCTGCTCGGCGCGTGGTGGGCCGGTGCCGAGGTGGTGCTCGAACCCGACGACGCGGACCTCGCGCTGGTCACCGTGGACCGTCTCGACGAAGTCGCGGACGCTGCCGAGGTCGCGGTCCTCTCGCTCGACGCCTTCGGCCGGCCCGTACCGGACCTGCCGGTGGGGGTCACCGACTATGCGACGCACGTGCGCGTGCACGGTGACCAGTTCCGCCCCGCCGGGGACGGCGGGCCGGTGCTCGACGGCCGGACGGCCGACGAGGTCGTGGCGGCAGCCCGGGACGCCGCCGCGGCCGCAGGCATCACGGGTGCGGACCGGGTGCTCTCGAGCCGCGACTGGAGCACCCCGCAGGCACTGATCGAGGGCCTGCTCGCCGTCCTCGCCGTCGGCGCATCGCTGGTGCAGGTGAGCAATCCGGATCCGGCAGCCACGGACCGGCGAGCCGAGAGCGAGAAGATCACCGCCCGTCTGGACGGTTGACCCCGCCGGTGTAGCCACCGTCGGCGAGGCCGGCCTCGATCTCGAACCGGTTGCGGGCACCGGGACGGCGCAACTCCTCCCGGAGATACCGGATCGCGAACCCGACGCCGTACCGCGCCCACTGATCGGCGTGGACCGCCTCGTGCCGCAGGATCCGCCGCGACGGTGACCGGCCGGTGAGGAACGCCCCGCCGATCGTCGTACCCGAGCGGGCGTAGCCGCCGCGCATCCCGCTGCAGACGTAGAGACCGAACTCGTCGTCGAAGTCGATGCGGCCGCCCCACGCGCGCGCCCACAGCAGAGCCATGGCCGTCACCGCGCGCACAGCACGATCCGCGCGGCGCGCGGTCGTCCGCGCGCGATTTCGAGCGCGGACGACCGAAAAGCGCGCGTACGTACACGAAGTCAGCCGAGCAGCTTCTGCCGCAACGCGTCGTCCTTCTCGAGCACCATCTGCTCGAGGCCCGCCTGGAACTGTTCCATCCGTTCCCGCAGCGCGGGGTCGGCCGCGCCGAGGATGCGGGCGGCGAGCAGCCCGGCGTTGCGGGCTCCGCCGATGGAGACGGTCGCGACGGGCACCCCGGCGGGCATCTGCACGATCGACAGCAGCGAGTCCATGCCGTCGAGGTACTTCAGCGGCACCGGCACGCCGATCACCGGAAGGGGCGTCGCGGAGGCGACCATGCCCGGCAGGTGCGCGGCGCCGCCCGCACCGGCGATGATCACCTTGATGCCACGTCCGGCGGCGTCACGGGCGTAGTCGAGCATGCGCTGCGGGGTGCGGTGGGCCGAGACGACCCCCACCTCGAAGCGGATGCCGAACTCGACGAGCGCCTCGGCCGCAGCCTCCATCGTCGGCCAGTCCGAGTCGCTGCCCATGATCAGGCCGACCTGTGCTCCGTCAGTCACCGTGAGAATCCCATCCGTCGGTCCACACTCCGTGCGAGAGCCAGTGCGCCGCGCGCTCCGCGCGTTCGCGCACCGCCGCCACGTACTGCGGGTCGTCGATCGACCCGGTCGCGTCCCCGAGCACGTTGACGTGCCCGATCTTGCGGTCCTTGCGCTCACCCTTGCCGTAGAGGTGCACATGCACGTCGGGCATCCGGGCGAACAGGTGGTGCAGCCGCTCGTCCATGCTCATCTCGGGCGCTTCGGGGGCGCCGAGCACGTTCGCCATCACCGTCACCGGCGCGATCGGCGACGTGTCGCCGAGCGGGTAGTCCAGCACCGCACGCAGGTGCTGCTCGAACTGGCCGGTGCGGGCGCCGTCCATGCCCCAGTGGCCGGAGTTGTGCGGCCGCATCGCGAGTTCGTTGACGATCAGCTCGCCGGTCTCGGTCTCGAAGAGCTCGACGGCCATGACCCCGACCACACCGAGCTCGGCGGCGATGCGCAGGGCCAGCTGTTCGGCGGCGGCTTCGACGTCGGCCCGCAGGTTCGGGGCGGGCGCGATGACGACGGCGCATTGCCCGTTCAGCTGCACGGTCTCGACCACGGGCCAGCTCGCGCCCTGCCCGAACGGCGATCGCGCGACCATCGCGGACAGCTCCCGCCGCCACGAGACCTTCTCTTCGGCGATGAGGGGCACCCCGGCGGCGAGTTGCTCCGCGACGATCCGCTGCGCCTCGTCCGCGTCGCCGGTGATCCACACCCCGCGACCGTCGTAGCCGCCGCGGGCCGCCTTGATCACGACGGGCCAGCCGTGTTCGTCGCCGAAGGCCGTGAGGTCCTCGACCGAGGTGAGCTCCGCGAACGGCGGCACCGGAGCGCCGAGCTCCGCGAGGCGCCGGCGCATCGCGAGCTTGTCCTGCGCATAGATCAGGGCCTGCGGCGGCGGCTGCACACTGACGCCTTCGCGCTGCAGCACCTCGAGGTGCTCGGTGGGCACATGCTCGTGGTCGAACGTCAAGGCGTGGGCGCCGGTCGCGGCACTGCGCAACGCGTCGAGGTCGGTGTGGCTGCCGATCACTACGTCGGGGCTGACCCGTGCGGCCGGATCGTCCGGGCTCGCGGCCAGCACCCGCAGGGTCTGGCCGAGCGCGATCGCGGCCTGATGGGTCATGCGGGCGAGCTGACCGCCGCCGACCATCGCGACGACCGGCATACCGGCGGGCAGCGTGCGGGGAGTGTGCGAGGGGGTGTCACCGGCCGCGGGGGCGGGAGTCGCGGCGGCCGAGTCCGGGGGTGTAGCGGTCACGGCTCACCATGGTGTCACAGCGGGCGCCGGGGGTGGCGCCGCGCTCCCACGCGACACCCCCGCGTTCCTGTGGTAAAGCTGATAATCCACCGGCGGGTTCGTGCCTTCGGGCCACGGTTTCGTAGACTCGTCCGGGTGTCTTTCGTCGATGCGGCCGTGAACCGAGTCCCCGAGCCTCTCCGGGGGCTGTTGCTGCGGCACCACGAGTTGATCAAGTTCGCGATCGTCGGTGGCACCACCTTCGTCGTCGACTCGGTCATCTTCTACACCCTCAAGCTCACGGTGCTCGAGGAGAAGCCGGTGACCGCCAAGGTCATCGCCGGGGTGATCGCGGTGATCTGCTCGTACGTCCTCAACCGGGAGTGGTCGTTCAAGAACCGGGGCGGCCGGGAACGGCACCACGAGGCACTGCTGTTCTTCGCCGTCAGCGGCATCGGCGTGGTCCTCAGCTTCATCCCGCTGTGGATCTCGAGCTACGTGTTCGACCTGCGGGTGCCGGACGTCAGTCTCACCGTCGAGAACATCGCCGACTTCGTCAGCGCGTACATCATCGGCAATCTGCTGCAGATGGTGTTCCGGTTCTGGTGCTTCCGCCGCTTCGTGTTCCCCGAGGAGATGAATCCGGACGGGGACGAGGTTCCCGGGCACGAGGAGTTCGCCGAGGAAGGCCTGGGACACTCCTGACCGGGTCCCGCCCTGCCCCCATTGCAGGTCAGGAGCCACTTCCGGTTCAGCGCGGTTCCCGGATCCCCGGGTGGGTGGACTCGTCGCGGGTGGAACCGAGGAACAGTGCGAACAGGGCGGGCCGGCGGCGCTGCAGTTCCAGGCGCCCGCCGTCGGCCTCGGTAAGAGCCCGGGCGAGGGCCAGTCCCACTCCGGTCGAGCCGGTACCGGAGAAGCCGCGGTCGAAGATGTGCGGCGCCAGCTCGTCGCTGACACCGTCCCCCTCGTCGGTGACCTCCACGCACACGGTCGATCCGCCGCCGAGGGTCGAGACCCGCCGCACGGACACCGTGCACGTCCCGTCGCCGTGCATGAGCGCGTTGTCGACCAGCACCGCGACGGCCTCGCGGAGCCGGGATCCGGTCACCCGGCTGCGCAGCGACGGATCTCCGCTCAGGTGCAGTTCCCGCCCCGCCTCCTTGTAGGGGCCGCGCCAGTCCGCGATCACCCCGGTCAGCTCCCCGACGACGGACACCTCGGTGCGCAGCTCGGAACCGCTGTTGCGGGACGCGCGGACCAGTTCGTCGATGGCGGTGGTGAGCCGGTCCACCTGGCGCATCGCTTCCTCGGCTTCCTCGACGACGGCCGGGTCGGTGTGGGTGGACAGCTCGTCGAGACGCAGCCGCACCGCGGTCAGCCGGGACCGCAACTGGTGCGAGACGTCGCCGACGAGGGCGTGCTCCCGCTGCAGGCGGCCGGCGATCTCGACGGTGGCGGCATCGAGGACGTCCGAGACGCGATCGAGTTCGGGGATGCCGTGCCGGCGCGGATCGGGCCGGAAGTCGCCTTCGCCCAGCCGGCGCGCCCGCGCTGCGACGTCGCGCAAGGGATCGGCCAGCCGGCGCGCGGTGACGACGGCGACGACGGCACCGACGGCCACGGACAGCAGCACGAGCAGCGTCACCCCCACGAGGACCTGCCGCTGCAGCAGACGCATGTCCTCGGCCGGCGCCTCGAGCCGCAGGGATCCCGATGTTCCCATCGACAGGGACTCGACGAGGGGGTCGGGCACCGTGGCGGCACCGATGTCGAGCCGGGCCGCGGCGTCCTCGGGGGTCGGGTAGACGACGAGGAGGCGTCCGCCGTCGGGCACGACGAGCCGCAGGGAACTGGTGTCGAGTCCGCCGACGACCAGTCCGTCGGCGCCCTCCTGGGCGATGACCTCCGCGGACATGCGCTCGAGCCGGCCCTGCAGGTCGCGGCGTGCGGTGTCCTCGACGAACAGCCAGGCGGTGTAGGCGAGCGGGACTCCGAGCAGCAGGGCCACGAGCAGCGAGCCCGCGAGGACCGCGAACAGGATTCGGCTGCGCACCCCGGCCCCGTCAGTCGGTGTTCAGCCGGAAGCCGACACCGCGGACGGTAGCGATGCGTCGTTCCCCGGCCGGGCCCTCGTCGCCGATCTTGCGGCGCAGCCAGGACATGTGCATGTCGAGGGTCTTGGAACCTCGCAGGTCGGCGTCGCCCCAGACCTCCTGCAGGATGGCATCCCGGGAAACCACCTGGCCGGCATGCTCGAGCAGCACCCGCAGCAGTTCGTATTCCTTGTTGGCGAGGGTGACCTCGGAGCCGTCGACGAGCACGCGCCGGGCCGCCCGTTCGAGCCGGATCCCGGAGACCTCGACGACGTCCTCGGACTCGCCACCCCCGCGGCGGCGCAGCAGCGCCCGGACGCGGGCCATGAGCTCGGCGAGCCGGAAGGGCTTGCCGACGTAGTCGTCGGCGCCGGCGTCGAGACCGACGACGAAGTCGACCTCGTCGGTGCGGGCGGTGAGCATCAGGACGGCGAGGTCGGAGCGGTGGGCACGGATCTGCCGGCACACTTCGAGACCGTCGATGCCGGGCAGGCCGAGATCGAGGATGAGCAGTTCGTACGCACCGGACAGCGCCCGTTCGAGCGCGTCGGGGCCGGTCTGTTCGACGGTGACGTCGTACCCCTCCCGGCCCAGCGCGCGGGACAGGGGCGCGGCGATGGCTTCGTCGTCTTCGGCGAGCAGGACTGCGGTCACGGATCCAGGGTACGGATCGGGGCCGGGCGCACGGCGCGTTACCAGGCTTTGCGGCCCGGCCCGTCGGGTCTTTCCTCCCGGCCCAGCACCGGGTCGGCGTGGAACGCCTGCTGATACAGCAGGGCATGCACGCGCTGCACGTCGGGGATGTCGTCGAATTCGAGCGGATCGTCGGCCGCGGAGACGATGACGAGGGTGCCGGTGCGCAGGATCCGGTCCAGCAGTCCGTGCCGGAACTGCACGTTGCTGATGCGTCCCATCGGGATGTCGATGCCGGAGTGGGTGAGCACGCCCTGCCGGACGAGAACCCGCCGATCGGTGACGATGAAGTGGGTCGACAACCAGCCGACGAGCGGCGCCAGGCACTGCCAGGCGACGATCGCCGCCCACGCCACCGCGAGCACGATCGTCAGGGTGCTCGCGGTGGAGCCGTCGAGCCGGGCCTGGCTCAGGCCGAGCAGGAATCCGGCGAGTGCGGTGGCGAGCACGAAGATCGCCGCCGGGACGATGAGCATTTTCCAGTGCGGGTGCCGGTGCAGCAGCAGCCGTTCCTCGGCGGCGAGGGCGTCCTCCGGGTATCCCATGCCGGACACGATGGCACAGCCGGGATGCGGGGTGCTCGAGTGCGGGTCAGGGCACCGGGCGCAGGTGGGTGATGTCCCCGGCCGACACCGCGATCGGCTCGCCGCCGTCGTCCGGGGTGATGACGATGCGGCCCTGCTCGTCGATGTCGGCCGCCACGCCGTGCAGCTCCGTGTCTCCGGGCAGCACCGCTCGCACCCGACGGCCGAGCGTGCCGCACCGTTCGCGGTAGGCGGCGGCCGGCCCGGTGACGTCCCAGCCCGCGACGTACCACTGCTGCCAGCGGCGGGCGAGCTCGCGCAGCAGCGCCTCGGCGAGTGCGGTGCGATCGAGATCGGTCGCCCCGGCGAGCGCGAGCGACGTCGCGGTGGGGACCGGCAGCTCGTCCTCGGTGAGCGAGACGTTGAGCCCGATCCCGACCACCACGACAGGCTCGGGATGGGTTCCCGCGACCTCGGCGAGGATTCCGGCCACTTTCCGGCCCCCGACGAGCACGTCGTTGGGCCATTTCAGCTCGGCATCCACCCCGGTGACCGAGCGGATCGCGTCGACGGTCGCGGTGCCGGCCAGCAGTGGCAGCCAGCCCAGATCGGCGAGGTCGATGCCGGGCATGCGCAGCAGCACCGAGACGATCACCTGGGCGCGGGGAACGCCGGCCCATCCCCGCGAGTGCCGGCCCCGGCCGCCGTGCTGGAACTCGGCGAGCAGCACGCGGCGGTCGGTGCCGGGGTCGCGGGCGGCCGCGAGCAGGTCGGCGTTGGTGGAGGCGGTCTCGGTGACCACGTCGAGGCGCCGGTAGAACGCGTCGGGATCGGCGCCGCGCACGAGGGCGGCGCGCAACCGCTCGGCGTCGAGTTCGTGTCGCGCCGGCGCGGGGCCGACGGGCGGACGCTGCGGTTCGGGTTCGGTGGGCATCCGCACAGCCTAGGATGGGCGGCGAAACGTACTGGCCGGTAGCTTCAGTTCAATGATTCAACACAAGCGGGGCCTCGGTGCGCGCTCGCTCACTGACGCTCGCTAAGCTCATGGCTCATGACCACTGTCCAGGAGCCGTCCGCGCCCGAGGCGGCGAGCACGCCCGATATCCACACGACCGCCGGCAAGCTGGCGGACCTGCGCAATCGCCAGGCTCAGGCGCAGGCCCCGAGCGGTGCGGCCGCCGTCGAGAAGGTGCACGCGAAGGGCAAGCTCACGGCCCGTGAGCGCATCGAAGCGCTGCTCGACGAAGGCTCGTTCGTCGAGCTCGACCAGCTTGCCCGCCATCGCAGCACCAACTTCGGCCTGGCCGAGAACCGGCCGGTCGGCGACGGCGTCGTCACCGGCTACGGCACCGTCGACGGCCGCGACGTGTGCGTGTTCTCGCAGGACGCGACCGTGTTCGGCGGCAGCCTCGGCGAGGTCTACGGCGAGAAGATCGTCAAGGTCATGGACCTCGCGCTGCGGACCGGTCGTCCGCTGATCGGCATCAACGAGGGCGCCGGTGCGCGCATCCAGGAAGGTGTCGTCTCCCTCGGCCTCTACGGCGAGATCTTCCACCGCAACGTGCAGGCCTCCGGCGTCATCCCGCAGATCTCGCTGATCATGGGCCCGGCCGCCGGCGGACACGTCTACTCCCCCGCCCTGACCGACTTCGTGGTGATGGTCGACCAGACCAGCCAGATGTTCGTCACCGGACCCGACGTCATCAAGACCGTCACCGGTGAGGACGTCACCATGGAGGATCTCGGCGGCGCCCACACGCACATGGTCAAGTCCGGGGTCGCGCACTACGTCGCCGAGGGCGAGCAGGACGCCCTGGACTACGTCAAGGATCTGCTGTCGTACCTGCCGAGCAACAATCAGGCCGCAGCGCCTCGCACGGCACCGACCGACCCGATCGTCGGCTCGATCGAGGACTCGCTCACCGAGGAGGATCTCGAGCTCGACACCCTGATCCCGGACTCGCCGAACCAGCCCTACGACATGCACGAGGTGATCCGTCGCCTGCTCGACGACGACGAGTTCCTCGAGGTGCAGGCCGAGCGCGCCCAGAACATCATCGTCGGCTTCGGCCGCGTCGACGGCCGCAGCGTCGGCATCGTCGCCAACCAGCCCACCCAATTCGCGGGCTGCCTGGACATCGACGCCTCGGAGAAGGCCGCGCGTTTCGTGCGCACCTGCGACGCGTTCAACGTCCCGATCGTCACCCTCGTCGACGTGCCGGGCTTCCTGCCGGGCACCGAGCAGGAGTACAACGGCATCATCCGCCGCGGCGCGAAGCTGCTGTACGCGTACGGCGAGGCCACCGTGGGCAAGATCACCGTCATCACGCGCAAGGCCTACGGCGGCGCGTACGACGTGATGGGCTCGAAGCACATGGGTGCGGATGTCAACCTGGCCTGGCCGACCGCGCAGATCGCCGTGATGGGCGCCTCCGGTGCCGTCGGATTCGTCTACCGCAAGCGCCTTCTCGAAGCGGCCAAGAACGGCGAGGACGTCGACGCGCTGCGCCTCGAGCTGCAGAACGAGTACGAGGACACCCTGGTGAACCCGTACGTCGCCGCCGAGCGCGGGTACGTCGACGCGGTCATCCCGCCGTCGCACACGCGCGGACAGATCGTGGCGGCCCTGCGGCTGCTCGAGCGCAAGATGGTCACGCTTCCGCCGAAGAAGCACGGGAACATCCCCCTCTGACGGCCACACGGCCGAGACCATCCCGGCCGGTTCGGTTCCACCGAGCCGGCCGGGCCACGACCCACGAGAGGGACGACATGACTTCGAACGCGCAGCGCGCCCGCTCCCGCGCCCTGCCCGCCGCCTCCGGTAGCCTCCCGGGAGGTGTGTTGTGACTGCGGTAGCTGAGGAGAAGACCATCATCGACACCGAGGTGACCGAGGTCGCAGCGACCGAGTCGGCAGAGGCGGCCGAGTCGACGGCTCCGGCGGCCGAGACCGCCGCCCCCGAGACGTCCGCCGCGATCCGGATCGTCAAGGGCAACCCCTCGGACGTCGAGATCGCCGCGCTGGTCGCGGTGCTCGCCGCGGCCGCCGGGTCCGCCGCCCCGGCAGCGGACGACCGCCCGCGCGAGACCTGGGGCGATCCCACCCGGATGCACCGCCGGACGGCGCCGTTCTCGCCGTACTCGTACCCGAACCTGGGCTGATCGTGGCCAGGCTGGTGCTCGCGTCGGCGTCCCCGGCCCGGCTGTCCGTGCTGCGCTCGGCCGGCGTCGACCCGATCGTGCGGGTCTCGGCGGTGGACGAGGATGCGCTGATCGCCGAGCTCGGTCCCGGCGCGGCCCCCGACGTGGTGGTCACCGAACTCGCGAGGGCCAAGGCGGCGGACGTCGTGCCGACCCTCGTGCGCGACGGTCTCGGTGACGACACCCTCGTCGTGGGCTGCGACTCGATGCTGCTGGTCGACGGGCAGCTCCAGGGCAAGCCGGGCACGGTGGAGGTCGCACGCGAGCGCTGGCGGACGATGGCGGGCCGCAGCGCCGACCTGCTCACCGGCCACAGCGTCCTGCGTCTGCGTGACGGTGAGGTCGTCGCCCGCGCCGCCGGGCACAGCAGCACCACCGTCCACTTCGGCCGCCCCACCGACGCCGACCTCGAGGCGTACCTGGCCAGCGGCGAGCCCCTGCAGGTGGCGGGGGCGTTCACGCTCGACAGCCTCGGCGGGTGGTTCGTCGAGCGCGTCGAGGGCGACCCCTCGTCGGTGATCGGGATCGGCCTGCCGCTGGTGCGACAGCTGCTGGCCGAGGTGGGCGTGTCGGTGGCGCAGCTGTGGGCGTCGAACACCGCCGACACCCCTTCTATTTAGGTTTGCCTTCCCTTAACATCGGGACATGAGCGATTCCTCTGCCCTGCCCATGTCCGAACGCGACTCCGCCCACCTCCCCGGCCACTGGCTGCTCGCTCGCCTCGGCAAACGCGTGCTGCGTCCCGGCGGCGCGGGCACGACCACGCGGCTGCTCGCCGATGCGGGCATCGCGGGCAGCGACGTCGTCGAACTCGCTCCCGGCCTCGGGCGGACCGCGCGGGAGATCCTGGCTTCGGCGCCGCGCTCGTACACCGGTGTCGAGCACGACGAGACCGCCGCGGAGCTGACCCGCGACGCGATCGGCGACCGCGGCCGCTGCGTCGTCGCGGACGCCGCGGCCACGGGCCTTCCCGATGCGGGCGCCGACGTCGTCGTCGGCGAAGCGATGCTCACCATGCAGACCGACGCCGCCAAGGCACGCATCGTCGCCGAGGCCGCGCGCACGCTGCGCCCCGGAGGCCGGTACGCGATCCACGAGCTCGCCCTCGTGCCCGACGAGCTCGACGACGCGGTGAAGACCGAGATCCGGCAGGGTCTGGCCCGTTCCATCAAGGTCAACGCCCGTCCGCTCACCGTCGCCGAGTGGCGGACCCTGCTCACCGACGCCGGTCTGAGCGTCGACGTCGTGCGGCTCGCCCCGATGGCGTTGCTCCGGCCGGCCCGGTTCGTCGCCGACGAGGGCGTCCTCGGCACCCTGCGCTTCGTACGCAACGTGCTGCGCGACGGCGACGCCCGCAAGCGGGTGCTGAGCATGCGTGCGACGTTCACGACGTACCGAAAGTCGATCGCGGCCGTGGCAATCGTCGCGACCAAGCCGCGGTAGGGCAATCGTCGCGACCAAGCCGCGGTAGGGCAATCGTCGCGACCAAGCCGCGGTAGGGCAATCGTCGCGACCAAGCCGCGGTAGCCTGCGCTCGTGAGCCCCGCCGCGCCGCAGCCCGAACCCGCCACCCCCGCCCTGTCGCATCTCGACGACGTCCGCGACGCCGTCGAGCCCTACCCGGACCGGCCGCGCCCGCAGCGTGTCCTCGTCGCCGAGGGGGCCCGCGTGGTGGTCTTCGCCTTCGACGCCGGGCAGGAACTGCGCGAGCACAGCGCCGCGTTTCCGGTGCTGCTGCAGGCCCTCACGGGTCACCTGCAGGTGACCGCCGACGGGCGCACCGTGGACCTCGAGCCGGGCGGGGTGGTGCACATGACCACCCGGCTGCCGCACGCGGTACGAGCCGTCGTGCCGTCGCGGCTCATGCTGACGATGCTCGATCCAGCCGCGCGCTGAGCGCCGCCGCGATCGACGCCGCCTTCGCCTTGGCGCGGTCGGCGTTCGTCCCGGCGAACAACTCGTCGACGGCCTCGTCCCACAGCCGCACCCAGCGGTCGAATCGCGCCGCGTCGAGCCCGTACTGCCGGTGCAGCGCGGCGTGCACCGGCACGAGGGCGCCGCGGTACCGGCCGGTGCGCAGCAGCACCTGCTCCCAGAAGTCCCCGATCGTCGGCAGATGGTCGTCGAGACCCACCACGGCCAGGGTCGAGAACGGCGCCTCGAGTACGGGATCGACGAGCGCGCGCTCGTAGAACCGGCGCAGCAGCCGATCGATGTCGGCGCGGGTCGCGAGGTCGGTCGGGGCGGACGGGGAGCGCAGCACGTTGCCCGACGGTACCGCCTAGAATCGACGGCGCACGTCGTCACGGATTGTCGATCACCGAACTGTCCATCACTGCCTCAGGAGCCACTTGTGCCCGTCGCGCCCGACGCCAACCCGTCCTTCGCCGCCTACGCCGATCCGACCCGCCTGGTGTCGACGGAGTGGCTGTCCGCCCACCTGGGTGCACCCGAGGTGAAGGTCGTCGAATCGGACGAGGATGTGCTGCTCTACGACGTCGGCCACATCCCCGGCGCCGTGAAGATCGACTGGCACCTCGACCTCAACGACCCGGTCACCCGCGACTACATCGACGGCGCCCAGTTCGCCGCCCTGATGGACCGCAAGGGCATCCGTCGCACCGACACGGTCGTCATCTACGGCGACAAGTCGAACTGGTGGGCCGCCTACGCGCTGTGGGTGTTCACGCTGTTCGGCCACGAGGACGTGCGCCTGCTCGACGGCGGCCGCGACGCCTGGATCGCCGAGAACCGCGACACCACCCTCGACATCCCGGTGAGCACCACCAGCGGCTACCCGGTGGTCGAGCGGGACGACGCCGCGATCCGCGCGTTCAAGGACGACGTCCTGGACCATCTCGGCAAGGGACCGCTCGTGGACGTGCGCTCGCCGCAGGAGTACACGGGCGAGCGCACCCACATGCCGGACTACCCCGAGGAAGGCGCGCTGCGCGGCGGGCACATCCCCACCGCGGTGTCCATTCCGTGGGCGCGGGCAGCGGCACCGGACAGCCGGTTCCGGTCGCGCGCCGAACTCGAGGAGATCTACGCCGACATCGCGCGGGACGCCGACGTCATCGCGTACTGCCGCATCGGCGAACGGTCGAGCCACACGTGGTTCGTGCTGACGCACCTGCTCGGCTACGAGCACGTCCGCAACTACGACGGATCGTGGACCGAGTGGGGCAATGCGGTACGGGTGCCGATCGTCAAGGGCGAGGAGCCCGGAGAGGTGCCGGCCCGGTGACTCTGCCCGCACCTCTCGCCGAGATCGTCGACGACTTCGCCGCGGTCGAAGGTCAGGACAAGCTGCAGCTGCTGCTCGAGTTCAGCCGGGAACTTCCGCCGATTCCCACCGAACTCGAGGAAGCGGCCATGGAGCCGGTGCCCGAGTGCCAGTCACCGCTGTTCCTGTCCGTCGACACGGCCGACCGTGAGCATGTGCGGCTGCACTTCAGCGCGCCCCCCGAGGCCCCGACCACCCGCGGCTTCGCGTCCATCCTGCATCAGGGGCTCGACGGTCTCAGTGCCGAACAGATCCTCGGGGTCCCCGACGATTTCTACTCGGCCCTCGGCCTGGCCGACGCCGTCAGCCCGCTGCGCCTGCGGGGGATGAGCGCAATGCTCGCGCGCATCAAGCGGCACCTGCGCGCCTGAGAAGTCATGGAGTTCACCGAGCTGGCGGACTACCCGATCCCGGCGGGTGTACTGACCGAATGGCTGCCGTGCGCTGCGGAGGATGCCTGGAGGACCGATCCGCGGCCGGTGTCGCACGTCCACGAGGCGCATCTGCGCCGCACCGCGGGCAGCCGTTACGGCGACGTTCCGGATGCGTGGCTGGGTACCGCCTTCGAGGTCCGGGGGCATCTCGAGCCGGAGCCGTTCCGGCGCGCCCTCGAGCGCTGGATCGACCGCCACGAACCGCTGCGCAGCCACGTCACCCTGAGCGGCGACGCAGCCGCCGGCGGCGCGATCCGGCGCACCACACCCGCCGGTGCGGTGTCGGTCCGGTTCATCCGGCACCTGCCCTCCGCTCCGGACGACATCTGCGAGCACCTCGAGCAGCTGCTGGCCGACTGCACCGAGCCGCACACGTGGCCGGCGTACGTCTTCGCCACCCTCGAACCCGAGGACGTGGACGCGTCCGGCCCGTCGTTCACGGTGTTCTTCGCCGCGGACCATGCCGTGGCCGACGCCTACTCGGTCGTCCTGGTCGCCCACGAGATCACCGCCCTGTACGAGCAGGAGCGGACCGGCCGGCCGGCCGGGTTGTTTCCCGTGGGCAGCTACATCGACTTCGGTGCCACGGAACGGGCCGACGCCGCGGATCTGGCCGGCGACCACGAGGCCGTGCGGATCTGGCGAGACGCCCTGACCGCCGGCGGCGGTGGGATGCCCGAGTTCCCGTTGCCCCTCGGCCCCCGGCCGGCCGGTGCGTCGCCGCAGCGTCGACTGTCCGTGCGGATGCTCGACGACGACCGGGCCAACCGGTTCGCCGCCCGCTGCCGGGAGGCCGGGCACGGGTTCCTCGCCGGCACGCTCGCGTGCCTCGCCCGTGCCGCGGTCGAACTCGCGGGTGTCGAACAGTTCCGGACGATCGCGCCCGCCCACACCCGCAGCGGCCCGATGTGGGCCGGGGCCCTCGGCTGGTTCGTGGGATTGCGTCCGGTCGGGATCGACACGACCGGCACCGCGGACTTCGCGACGCTCGCGGCGCGCGCCGGCGCCGAACTGCGCCGCACCCGGGCGAGCGCCCGGGTGCCGTTCGACCTGGTCGGCGAACTGCTGGGGATACCCATGCGACCTCGATTCCTGGTGTCGTACATGGACATTCGCTTCGTCCCCATGGCCGCGCAGTGGCCGCAGTGGAACGCGCGGACGTTGCGCAGCCGCAGCTACACACACGACGTGTTCCTGTGGTTCAACCGCAGCCCGAAGGGAGTGAACCTGGCGGGCCGGTTCCCCGACACGCCGACCGCCGCGGCCAACGTGCCGCCGTTCGTCGAACGGGTCCGGACCTTGATGCACGAGGTGAGCGAGGACCGCGAGTGGGACACGCCGGAACGCGGGAACCGGGGCGATCCGACTACCGGCCGGTAACGTTCCCGGGTTCCGGGCGCCCCGTAAGGTGGAGTGGCTATCCGGTTACATCGTCTATCGGATTGGCGCATACACTCCCAGAGACGGCAATAACCTAACGATCGATCAACAGGAGGCTCCGTGCCCAGTCATGCCAGCGCGCACATCACGAAGGTGCTCGTCGCCAACCGCGGCGAGATCGCTGTGCGGGTCATCCGAGCCGCCAAGGACGCCGGTTACGGGAGCGTGGCCGTCTACGCAGAACCCGACGCCGACGCCCAGTTCGTGAAGCTCGCCGACGAGGCATTCGCACTCGGCGGCCAGACCTCCGCCGAGTCCTACCTGGTGTTCGACAAGATCCTCGACGCCGCCCGCAAGTCCGGCGCCGACGCGATCCACCCCGGCTACGGCTTCCTGTCCGAGAACGCCGACTTCGCCCAGGCCGTGCTCGACGCCGGCCTGATCTGGATCGGCCCCTCCCCGCAGTCCATCCGCGACCTCGGCGACAAGGTCACCGCACGGCACATCGCCGAGCGCGCCCAGGCGCCGATGGCCGCCGGCACCAAGGATCCCGTTAAGAACGCCGACGAGGTCGTGGAGTTCGCGAAGCAGTACGGCGTACCGGTCGCGATCAAGGCGGCCTTCGGTGGTGGCGGCCGCGGCATGAAGGTCGCGCACTCCATCGAGGAGATCCCCGAGCTGTTCGAGTCCGCGACCCGTGAGGCCGTCGCCGCCTTCGGCCGCGGCGAGTGCTTCGTCGAGCAGTACCTCGACAAGGCCCGCCACGTCGAGGCGCAGGTCATCGCCGACCAGCACGGCAACGTCATCGTCGCCGGCACCCGCGACTGCTCGCTGCAGCGCCGCTTCCAGAAGCTCGTCGAGGAGGCCCCCGCGCCGTTCCTGACCGACGAGCAGCGCCGGCGCATCCACGAGTCCGCCAAGGCCATCTGCCGCGAGGCCGGCTACTACGGCGCCGGCACGGTCGAGTACCTCGTCCAGGGCGACACCGTCTCCTTCCTCGAGGTCAACACCCGTCTGCAGGTCGAGCACCCGGTCACCGAGGAGACCGCCGGCATCGACCTGGTGCGCCAGCAGTTCCGCATCGCCAACGGCGAGAAGCTCGAGATCACCGAGGACCCGACCCCGCGCGGGCACTCGTTCGAGTTCCGCATCAACGGCGAGGACGCCGGCCGCGGCTTCCTGCCCGCCCCCGGCCCGATCAGCGTGTACAAGGAACCCACGGGCCCCGGCGTGCGCGTCGACTCCGGTGTCGTCGCCGGCGACGTCATCGGTGGCCAGTTCGACTCGATGCTCGCCAAGCTGATCGTCACGGGTGAGACCCGGCAGCAGGCGCTCGAGCGCGCCCGTCGCGCCCTGGCCGAGTTCGAGGTCGACGGCCTGGCCACCGTGATCCCGTTCCACCGGCACATCGTCGAGCACCCCGCGTTCGTCGGGGACGGCGAGAAGTTCGACGTGTACACCAAATGGATCGAAACCGAGTGGGAGAACACCGTCGAGCCGTACACCGGCGGTGCGGCAGCAACCGAGGACGAGGACGAGGCCCTGCCGCGGCAGAACGTCGTCGTCGAGGTCGGCGGTCGTCGCGTCGAGGTGTCGCTGCCCGGCCAGTTCACCCTCGGCGCCGGTGGCGCTGCCGCCGGTGGCGCGCTCCGCAAGAAGCCGAAGCCGCGCAAGCGCGGGGGTGCCCACGGAGGCAAGGCCTCGGGTGACGCGGTCACCGCGCCGATGCAGGGCACCGTCGTCAAGGTCGCGGTCTCCGAGGGCCAGGAGGTCGCCGAGGGCGACCTGATCGTGGTGCTCGAGGCCATGAAGATGGAGAACCCGGTCAACGCGCACAAGGCCGGTGTCGTCACGGGCCTGGCGGTCGAGCCGGGCGCCGCCATCACCCAGGGCACGGTGCTCGCCGAGCTCAAGTAGTCCCGCGTGCGACGGCGCGCCCCGGGAATCCGAGGATTCCGGGGGCGCGCCGTCGCACGTCCCGGGTCTAGGGTGGTGACATGGCCGATTCACCGGAGATCCGTGTCGGCACGGTCGAGCGCGAGCAGGCTCAGCGCCTGCTCGGCGAGCACTTCGGTGCCGGCCGCCTCACCCTCGCCGAGTTCGAGGACCGCAGCGGTCGCATTGCCGCCGCCACCACCCGCCGCGACCTCGCACTGCTGTTCACCGACCTGCCTCCCGTGACCGGCCGGACCGACGCGCGCCGGCGCGGGTGGTGGCTTCTGGTCCCGGTCGTGGTGCTCGCACTGTTCGCGCTCCACGAACTCCTGGAACCGGGCGTGTGGATCATGACAGGTGCGGGCGCCGCCGCCACCGTCGCCGTCCTCGCCGTCCGCGCCCGCACCGGGCGGCCCCGCCCGGCCGAGCCGGCCTTCCTGCGCGACAGCCCTCCGGTCCCCGCCCCCCGGGAACCGCAACCGCCCGCCCCCCGCGACGTCCCCGACGCGGTGTGGCTGCTGGCGATGAGCATGTTCGCCGTCGCCCCGGCGCTGGTCCTGCGGCATCCGGTGGCGCTGCTGATCTCCGCGGTCGCGCTGATCCTGATCATCTCCAGAGCATTTCGGACCGGCACCGGCGGGTCGGGCGGCTGACGACCCACTACTGTGGACCCATGGCCGACTCCCCCGAGGTCCGTATCGGCACCGTCGAACGCGAGCAGGCACTGAACCTGCTCGGCGAGCACTTCGGTGCCGGCCGGCTCACCCTCACCGAATTCGACGAGCGCAGCGCCAAGGCGGCGGCCGCCACCACCCGTGCCGAACTCGACGCCCTGTTCACCGATCTTCCCCCCGCCACCCCGAACACGCCTGCGCCGGTGAAGGACACCGCGAAGGCCGAGCAGTGGGAGAAGTGGCGCACCACCGCCATGGCGCTGGTCCCGTTCGTCGCGCTGGTGCTGTTCTTCGTCTTCGACAACTGGCTGTGGTTCCTGCTGATCCCGGTCGCGGGAATCCTGTTCTCCGCGACCAAGGGCACGAAGGGTGGCTGCTGAGTGGAGCCCGTCGAGATCAACGCGGGCAACTGGTATCTGCTCGCCGAGGACCCCGAGGCGTGGGCCGCAGACACCGGCTACCGCTGGTCGGTGCGGGAGGCCACGACCGCCGCCGTCGAAGCCACCGTCGAACTGCGTCCCGACGGGACACTGACCGGCACGGCCGAACCCGGCTGCTCCGACGCCCTGGCCGCGGGTTCGGCCGCGGTGCGACGGTTCGCCGAGGGCGCTTTGGGCATGACGGTCACCGAAGGTCCATGACCACCCGGTTCGCGCCGGTGACGCTCACGCTCGTGGTCGTCACCGTGCTGCTCATGCTGCCGGGCGATGCGACCCCGTCCGGCATCCCGCACGCCGACAAGATCACGCACGCGCTGATGTTCGCTGTACTCGCGTACGCCTCCCGCTTCGCCCGCATCCCGCCCGCCGCGACCGTCCTCTGGCTCGCGGTGTACGCGGCGCTCACCGAGGTCCTCCAGGCCGCCGTCGCGGTGCGCCGGTCGGGGTCGGTGTGGGACTGGTGCGCGGACCTGGCCGGGGCGCTGCTCGGCATCGCGCTGTATGCCGCGGTGCGTCGTCGTTCCCGAGCACGGGCGTAGCTGCCCGCGTCCGCCGGGACGACTTCCCCGCTGCCGCGAGCACCGAGAACGGACGCCGGCCGTGGTGTCGCCTCCGGGCGGTACGCTGCGCGCATGCCGCATCCCGTCATGTTCGACGAGTCCGATCCGCTGCTGGCACGGGTACGTGGGCTGGCACTGACCTTCCCGGGCGCCGCCGAGAAGATCTCGCACGGCAGGCCGTTCTTCTACACGAAGACTGCGTTCGCCGTGTACGGCGGGTCGGTGAAGGCCACGGGCGCGCAATTCCCGCGGTCTCTGCTCGTCAAACCGGACACCGCCGAGCACGACGCTCTGCTCGGGCAGCGGCACACCTTCACTCCGGCGTATCTGGGTCCGTCGGGGTGGATCGGGTTCGATCTGGAGCGGGCCGACGTCGACTGGGACGAGGTCGCCGAGTTGCTCGACATGTCGTTCCGGGTCACGGCACCGGCGCGGCTGGTGCGCGAGTTGGACGGCCGCGTCGGATGATCCGGGCCGCGCGGTACCGCCGGTCCGGATCTCACCCCAGTAGAGCCTGCCCGAGGCGGTCCCGATCGGTGTTCGTGAGCCCCAGGCCCTCGTCGAGGTACCGGTCGAACGACCCGAATGTGTCCTGCGCCGTCGCGAATGCCACCTCGAGGTACTCGGCGCGGACGCCGAGAACGGATTCGAGGTCCGCACGGTCCACCCCCTTCTCGGTGAGCGCCGCAAGGATCGGTTCGAACACCGGCAGCAGCAACTCGTTGGTCAGGAGGTAGTCCTCGAACACCGAGTCGAGCTCGACACCGACCGCCCGCAGGAGCACCGCTGCGGCCCAGCCGGTGCGGTCCTTGCCGGTGGTGCAGTGCACGAGAACCGGGGCACCGTCGTCGGCGAGCAGCGAGTGCAGCAGCGTCCGATACGCTGCCCGGGCGCTCGGCAGCAGCACGAAGTCGCGGTAACTGCCCCGCAGGTAGTCGGCTCCGCGGCCGTCCCCGAGAATCTCCCGGGCGAACGCGGCGTCGGTCAGCAACTCCTTCATGTGCGCGGCAATCGAACCGTGCTCACGATCGGCGAGCACGTCGAGGGGTAGATGCCGGGCGCCGGCCGGCATCCGGTCGGGCGCCGCCTCCCGTTCCGCGGCCGTGCGCAGATCCACGACCGCCGTCAGGCCGAGGCCTTCGAGTACGGGTGCATCCGCGTCGGTGACCCGGCTCAGGTCGGTCGAGCGGTACACCACGCCCCGTCGCACCGACGCACCGTCCCGGGTGGCCCACCCGCCGATGTCGCGCAGGTTCGGGATCGACTTCGGTTCGAGCCCGGGCCCGGACGTTCGGGCAGGGCTACCGGCGGCGGAGTCCGACATGGGCCCACCCTAGCCGGGTCGATTCAGGCTGTCGTGCCCGCTTCCTCGGCGGACTCGCCCGCTACCGCGTGAGAGCGCGGAGGTCGTACTCGACGGTCACGTCGCTGGGGAGCACCAGTGCCGGCAGGTTGACGAGGGCATTGACGATGACGGCGAACAGCATGGGATTTCTCCTTCGGTTTTCGCGAGGCGCACTCGCTTCTGCTTTCCGGGGTGTTCCGGCGAGTTCCGCACACGTCACGACTGTGGCTGTCGCTGCCCGTTCGGCGGATCCGTGGTGACACCGGATTCCGGCACCGTGGTGACACCGGAGGCGATCCGTGCCAGCACGGTGGTGCCCGCGTCGACGTGGGAGGAGACTGAGACGGTCCGGGAGGAGGCCGGGGTGCGGCAACGGGTGATTCAGCTGCTCGTCGTGGTCACCGTGGTGCTCGTCGCGTCGATCGCCGCGGCAGTGGACCGCTCGCCGACGGGACTGCGGGATCCGGCGCGCACGCTCCTGCTCGGACCGCGCGAGTCCTTCGCTGCCGCCGAGGGCCCGTTCCTGCCGGTGTTCGGCCCAACCGAACTCGGGTTGTTCCTCGTCGCCGGTGTGGCGTTCGTCGTGGCCGGAGCGATCGCGTGGAACACCCGCCCGCACGACCTGACCGGTCCCCTCGTCCTCATCGCCGGCCTGCTGTGGTTCCTCGGTGGTCTGCGCCGCTCCGGCGAGCCCGTGGCCTTCACCGTCGGCGTGGTGGCGACGAACCTGTACCTGCCCGTCCTGCTCCAGGCTCTCGTGGGGTTCCCGACCGGTCGGCTGGAACGACCGTGGCAGCGCGTGTTCGTCGGTGCCGCCTGGATTCTCGCCACGGTCGGCATCGTGGCCGAGTGGCTGTTCTTCGATCCGCGGACCGCACCCGCGGCGTCCCCGTCGACGTCGACGAATTTGCTTCTCCTGCGCGATGACCCGGCCCTTGCACGGATCGTGCAGCTCGTCGTCGGGTTCTGCGCGTTCCTGATCGTGGTGACACTCGTGGTGGTGGTGGTCGCGCGCTGGCGGTCGGGGTCGCCGGCGTACCGGTCCGGGTTCGCGCCCCTCGGCATCGCATACGGTCTCTCGGCGGTGATCACGCTCGCCGTGCTCTCCAGCGCGGTGAACCTGCCGTGGTCGCCCCCGCCCTGGGTGCTCAACCTGCGCTACCCGGCCACGGCGTTGTTCCCGCTCGCGGTCGCGGTCGGCCTCGTCCGGTATCGGCTCGCACGAGCTGCGGTCAGCGACGCGATGGTCGAGATCGGCACCGCGCCGCTCGGTCTGGGGTTCGTCGACGCGCTCCGACGCGCCGTGCACGATCCCAGCCTGGTGCTGTGGACGTACGTCCCGGAGCGGGCGACGTACGTCGATCCGGACGGTGCGGTGCGTGCTCTGCCCCGCCGGTCGGACTCCCGGGCGGCGACCGTCCTCGAGCGCGCCGGCACACCGGTGGGCGCGCTCGTGTACGACCCGTCGCTCGAGACGCAGCCCGAGCTGCTCGCCGCGGTCCGCAGCGCCACCGCGCTGGCTCTCGAGCACGAGCGACTGCACGCCGACCTGCAGCTGCGGCTCGACGAGGTGCGGCGCTCCCGCGAACGGATCGTCACGGCCGGCGACGTCCAGCGCCGGCGTCTCGAGCGCGACCTGCACGACGGTGCGCAGCAGCGTCTCGTCGCCGCGTCGCTGCTGCTGCGCCGTGCGCAGCGTGCCGGGGACGAGCCGACCCTGCGGCGGCTGCTCGCGGACGGTGCTGCCGAACTCGACGTCGCGCTGCGGGAACTGCGCGAGCTCGCCAGAGGCGTGTACCCGGCGGTGCTCACCGAGCGCGGGCTCGCGGCGGCGCTGCGATCGCTGGCCGAGCGGGCACCCGTGCCCGTGGACATCGACGACACACTCGACGAACGGCCCTCGGCCCCGGTCGAACTCGCCGCGTACCTCATCGGCGCGGAGGCGGTCACCAACGCCGGTAAGCACTCCGGGGCCTCCGTCGTCCGGATCGGCCTGCACCGGGCGGGCGACATGCTGCGCATGACGATCCGGGACAACGGGCACGGCGGTGCGCGAGCCACACCCGGTGGCGGCCTGGACGGGCTGCGCGATCGGACCGCGGCGCTCGGCGGCGAGTTCGTCCTCGACAGCCCCGAGGGCGGAGGCACGACCGTCGACGTCACCCTGCCGTTCCGCGTCGACGCCGGGTCCTGACCGGGAACCCGATGGACGGTTCTGTGATCGCGCAACGAGCGGGCCACCTCCGCCGCCCCCGGGCGACCCCGTCAGGTCCGCGCGATCGCCCCCAAGACCCGGTCCAGGGCGTCGAGTGCCTCGTCCAGTTCGGCGGTGGTGACCGTCAGCGGCGGCCGGAACCGGATGCCGCGCTGCCCGGTGCCGATCATCAGCACGTGCTCGTCGACCCGCAGGTGGGTGAGCACGGCGTCGCGCACGGCCGGCGTGGGCAGGGTGAACGCACACATCAGGCCGCGCCCTCGGGGCTCGCCGACCAGCCGGTGGCGGACGGCGAGCTGCTTCAGCCCGGACAGCAGGTGCGCCCCCGTCATCCGTGCGCGGTCGACGAGGCGGTCCCGCTCGATCACCTCGAGAATCCGCCGCGCACGGACCATGTCGGTCAGGTTGCCGCCCCACGTGGAGTTCAGCCGCGACGACACGGCGAAGACGTTGTCGGGGATCTCGTCGAGGCGGCCGCCGGCCATGATGCCGCAGACCTGGGTCTTCTTGCCGAAGGCGACGATGTCGGGGGCGACGCCGAACTGCTGGTACGCCCACGTGGTTCCGGTCAGCCCGACGCCGGTCTGTACCTCGTCGAAGATCAGCAGCGCATCGTGCCGGCGGCACAGTTCGGCCATGGCCTGGAAGAACTCGGGCCGGAAGTGATGGTCACCACCCTCGCCCTGAACGGGTTCGGCGATGAAACACGCGATGTCGTGCGGATTCTCGGCGAACGCCCGGTGCGCCTGCTGCAGTGCGTGCGCCTCGGCGGCCTCGACGTCGCGATCGTCGGCCAGATAGGGCGCGTCGATGCGCGGCCAGCGGAACTTGGGATACCGGGCCGTCTTCACCGGGTCCGTGTTGGTGAGGGACATCGTGTAACCGGTGCGGCCGTGGAACGCCTCGGTGAGGTGGAGAACGCTGCCCCCGAGGTCGGAGCCGAGTCCGCGCGCCTCGTTGAGCCGGCTCTTCCAGTCGAAGGCCGCCTTGAGTGCGTTCTCCACCGCGAGTCCGCCGCCGTCGACGAAGAACAGGTGCGGCAGGGCCGGGTCGCCGAGCACCCGGGCGAAGGTGTCGACGAACCGGGCCATCGCCACGGTGTAGATGTCGGAGTTGCTCGGCTTGTTCGCGGCGGCCGCGGTGAGTTCGGCGGTGAACGCCGGGTCGTCGACGATGTCGGGGTGGTTCATCCCGAGTGCGGAGGACGCGAAGAACCCGAACATGTCGAGGTAGGTCGTGCCGTCCCGTTGGTCGACGAGCCGCACCCCCCGCGACCGGTCGAGGTCGAGGACGAGATCGAACCCGTCCACCAGCAGATGTTCGCGCAGAACGGCGTGTACCCGGCTCGGGGGCAGCTCGCGGGCACCGTCCGGGTGTCGGAATGCAGTGCTCATGCCACGAGAGTACGTTAGTTTTCCCCCTATATCGGGTGCATACCGGAAGATCGATCCACAGACACGCTATCGTTCGTAAAATGTTTGGAGAATGACTGTGCTGCGGGTGGCCACGTTCGCCGTCGCGCGGATCTCCTGCAGGAGTTGTTCGAGCGCCCGCGGCGAGGCGACGCGCACGAGCAGGATGTAGCTCTCGTCCCCTGCCACGGAGTGGCAGGATTCGATGGCGTCGATGTGCCGCAACCGTGCCGGCGCATCGTCCGGCTGGGACGGGTCGAGAGGGGTGATCGCGACGAACGCCGACAGCATCAGCCCGAGTGCCTCGGGATCGACCTTGGCCGTGTACCCGCGGATCACCTGCCGGGCTTCGAGACGGCGGACCCGGGACTGCACCGCGGAGATCGACAATCCGGCCTTCTCGGCGAGTGTGGCCAGCGTCGCCCGGCCGTCCACCACCAATTCGCGCATGAGCAGCCGGTCGATCTCGTCCAGGGACTCCTTGGAGTTTTCCGCCATCAGCGCAGGCTAACCGACCCGGAAAGGACATCGACGATGAATCCGACTGGCAATCTCCACGATCGCGCCGCGGCCGCGCTGCGCCGCTGCGGGGCGGGCGCGCCCGCGCTCGACGGCCCCCACCCGGTCACCAGTCCGATCGACGGTTCGGAGCTCGCGCGGCTGCACCCGGCGAGCGCGGGGGATGTCGATGCCGCGGTCACCGCGGCGAGCGCGGCCTTCGAGCGCTGGCGGCAGGTCCCTGCGCCGGTGCGGGGGCGGCTGGTCCGCAGGCTCGGGGAGCTGCTCGGCGAGCACAAGTCCGACCTTGCCGAACTCGTCACGCTCGAGGCCGGGAAGATCCCCTCCGAGGCCCTCGGCGAGGTGCAGGAGATGATCGACATCTGTGAATTCGCGGTGGGCCTCGCGCGCCAGCTCTACGGCCGCACCATGCCGTCGGAGCGCCCCGGCCACCGGCTGATGGAAACCTGGCATCCACTGGGCGTCGTCGCGGTGATCTCGGCGTTCAACTTCCCCGTCGCCGTGTGGTCCTGGAACACCGCGATCGCGCTGGTGTGCGGCGATCCGGTGGTGTGGAAGCCGTCGGAGAAGACCCCGCTCACGGCGCTGGCCTGCCACGCCCTGCTCGAGCGGGCCACCCGCGATGTGGGTGCCCCCGGCGGCCTGCACCACGTCCTGGTCGGCGATGCAGCCGTCGGGGAGGCGCTGGTCGACGACCCCCGCGTCGCACTGGTCAGTGCGACGGGCTCGATCAGGATGGGTCGCATCGTCGCGCCCCGGGTGGCGGCGCGGTTCGGGCGCTGCCTGCTCGAACTCGGCGGCAACAACGGCGCGATCGTCGGCCCCTCCGCCGACCTCGATCTCGCCGTGCGAGCCGTGGTGTTCGCCGCGGCCGGCACCACCGGTCAGCGTTGCACCTCCCTGCGACGGCTCATTGCCCATCGCTCGGTCGTCGACGAAGTGACCGAGCGGATCGCCAAGGCCTACTCGGGGCTGCGGGTGGGTGATCCGTTCGGCGAGGGGGTGCTCGTCGGCCCGCTGATCGACGGCCGTGCGCACGCCGCGATGCGGGCCGCACTCGAACGCGCCGAACTCGACGGCGGCATCGTCGTCACGGGCGGGGACCCGGTCGAGGTCCCCGGCGACGGGGTGTACGTCCGGCCTGCGATCGTGCGAATGCCGGCCCAGACGGAGGTGGTCCGCGAGGAGACGTTCGCACCGATCCTCTACGTGCTGACCTACGACGACTTCGACGAGGCGATCGCCCTGCACAACGGAGTGCCCCAGGGGCTTTCGTCGTCGATCTTCACCACCGACCAACGTGAGGCCGAGCGTTTCCTCGCCGCCTCGGACTGCGGCATCGCCAATGTCAACATCGGCACCTCCGGCGCCGAGATCGGAGGTGCGTTCGGCGGGGAGAAGGAGACCGGCGGCGGACGCGAGTCGGGTTCGGACTCGTGGAAGGCGTACATGCGCCGCGCCACCAACACGATCAACTTCTCCGACGATCTCCCCCTGGCGCAGGGTGTGGAGTTCGGTTGAGCGACACGTTGGTTCCGTACCGGCTGTGGGGGTGCCGACCGGATCGGTTCGACACCGAGATCGAGGGCGAGTTCGCGTGGACCGACCACATCGTGCGGACCCTCGGCGCGGCGTTCGATCCGGCCGGTGCCGAGATCCGGAGGGACGTGTCCCTGCTGCCGGAGACGCACGGCGTCAGCGTGCGCGCCGACGGGCTGACGCTCGGGATCCTCGGCGACGGCGACGCGCTGCGCTACGGGCCGGTGCTGCGCCGCGTCGTCGCGGGCGGGTACCTGCCGACGGTACCGGGCCGCATCTGGGCCGCGGACGCGGGCACCTACAACGACGACCCCGCCCGCAGCGGGCGCATCATCGCGCGCGTCACGGTCAGCCTCGGCGCCCCGGCCCGGCTGGTGCCCCGCAACGATCCGCCGGACGTGCCCTACACCCTGCTGCCCGCGGGTCGCACCCTGCAGGTCACCGGGGAGGAACAGCACTTCGACCTGCTGCACCCCTATGCCGACCCGCCCGGCAAGTACGCCCTGCTCGTCACCCTGCACGACGCGGACGGCACGCTGGTGGAGGTGCGGGTGGACGACCGCCCGTGCGGGCATCTCGGCCGGCGGTCCAGCGCGCGTCTGCTGCCGATCGTGACCCACCTGTCCGCGCGGGGGCTGCGTACCGCCGCCCGTGCCGCGGTGAGCGGATCCCGGCTGGCCGCCGAGGTGACGGTGTCGGTGACCCCGGCCGACGAGATCGACGGGCGCACCCTCGACGGGCCACCGGTGACCGTGCCGCGGCTGGCGCCCGGACCGGTCGCCGACCCACCCGACCCGGTGCTGCCGATGCACCGGTACCACGGGTGGGGCGGCCAGATCGTCGTGCAGGGAGACCGGCTGTGGATCCTGCGGGAGGGCCCCGTGGCGCGAGCTCTGGGACCGGTTCCGCTGACGCCCAAGAGGATCCGCTTGCGGGACGTGAGGGACGTGCAGTTCCGCCCGGCGCTGCCGCAGACCGACGGCATGCTCCGGATCGTGACGGGCAACGGGGACGGTGCGCCGGCGCCGACGGATCCCGACACCGTGGTGTTCCACCACCCCGATCGGCAGCGGTTCCAGGCGCTCGCCGACTGGCTGCGGCACGTCGCCGCCGTGAACGCCGGACCACCACCATGAGCCGGGGACGAGCGGGCACACAGGACGCCGGATCGAGGCGCGCGCGAAAGTCCCATCTGCGCAGGAACTTTCCCGCGCGGACGGCACCGGAGCACGCGACACGACGAGCCTCGGCGCTGCGGCGGGCTACGGCCGCCGCAGCAGCTCGGCCTCTCCCGGCTCGACGACGATCGTGGCCGGCGCGCTCTGCCCGTAGTACCGGGTACGCAACCGCCAGAGCCGCGCGTGCCCGAGTTCGTTGCGCCAGCCCCCCAGGTAGTACTTCCGGCCGATCCTGGCCATGACGGCAGGCGGCGGGGTGCTCGGCTGCACCGTGGCCCGGCCGTGCAGCCGCAGGACCGGCCCCCGCTCGCCGTCGTCGAGCAGCACGACGACGTCGGGATTCGCGGCGGCGTTGCGCGCAGCCACGGTGTCGCGCCCGGTAGCGAAGTACAACCGGCCGTCGACGTGCACGAACCACAGCGGCGCCAGGGCCGCCGCGCCCTTCGGCGACCGGGTCGCCAGGCGCGCGACGCGGGCGCGGGTAAGGAAGTCGCGCACGACGGCGTCGTCGGCCTTCACGGCTCCGGCTCCTCGTGCAGGGTCGCGTAGTCCCACGCGGTGGCCCGGTGCGGCGTGAAGACGAACCAGGCGAGGTCCGCACGTCCGTCGGGGGCGGGAGCGTCCGCTGCCGTCAGGCGGCCGCGCCAGTTCACCGCCCGCAGCTCGAACCAGAACTCGCCGTCGTCGAGCAGGACCGTGACCCGCTCGAGTCCGGCCGTGGGCGGCACCGATTCCCGCGGCACACCGACCCACAATCGGCCGTCGTACCGTCGGATCCGCGCGGGCAGCGCGGTGACCGACCCGGCCTCGTCGAAGGCGATCGCCGCGCGACCGTGCCCGATCAGCCTGTCGGCAAGCGGTTCCGGTTCGACGCGCTGGGTGATCCGCCCCATGTCGACAGACGATACCGCCGGATCATCCGCGACGGCCAGGCTCGCGCGGGGCCGGCCGGATCCGGACGGGTTCGGGCACGGTGACGGTCTCGTTGTCGGGCAACGACTCTTCCCGCCGGCGCCCGACGTCGGCGACCGTGTCG
Organism: Rhodococcus indonesiensis; assembly: GCF_047782815.1. Classification (NCBI taxonomy): domain Bacteria; kingdom Bacillati; phylum Actinomycetota; class Actinomycetes; order Mycobacteriales; family Nocardiaceae; genus Rhodococcus; species Rhodococcus indonesiensis. Next base: position 3,579,501 of record NZ_CP180630.1, read on the forward strand.
ACGTCCGCGAGTGGCGCCGCCCCCTGCCGCGCGACGGTCTCGTCGTAGAGCTCGAACCACGGGAAGCCGCGCGCCGTGTAGTCGCTCGCGGCCAGCGGCCGGGTCGGTGGGTCCTCGTCCGTGAGCGCGCGCCACTGCTCGCTGTTCACCAGGCGTACCTCGACCACGGACCGGTGGTCGAGATCCCACGCGTCGTGCGACTCGACCGGGGTGGCGACGCCCTGGTCGACGGATCCGCCGGCGCCGAGTCCCATGGCCGGGGCCGGCGCGAAGGCGTACAGTGGGCGCCGGGAGTCGAACTCGGCGCGCTCCTCCCATCGTTGCGCCCGCATGGGACAGACCGCGACGCGGATCCTGCCCCGCGCCCGCCCGGACCGCAGTTGCTCCTCGACGCTGTAGCCGGACCCGAGCGGCATCGCGACGAACTGGCGCACCCGGCCCTGCGCCACGACGTAGCCGTCGAGCCACGGTTGTGCCGGCACCTCGAGGTAGTCCTCGCGTTCGAAGTCCGGCTCCGGCGACCAGGGTTCGCCGGTGAGCGCATCGACATCCCCGGCGCCGACCTTCACCAGGAACGGGTACCGGGACTCGAACCCGAGCCAGCACGCCTCCGACTGCCACATCGGCATCACGAGGCCGCCGTGGGATCGCCACGAAGGCGGCAGCGCGGCTTCGTCGAGCTCGGCGACGGCCCGCAGCGGGAACCGTCCCAGGCCGGGCGGCAACGGATAGGTGTTGCCGTCGTCGGGCACCCGCAGGGTGCGGTGGAAAGAGACGGCCATGCGGGCGGCGGCGTGCACCTCCGGGAACTCGAACACCAGGCGGTCCTTCTCGAGAGCGAGCGCCACGTCGTCCTCCCGTCCGCGGGTTGCCGTGCACGTGCGGGTGAGGGTACGCCGCGGCGAGGGTCCGGTCGAGGGCCGGCACCGCGCGGCGCGCGACTCACGTGACGCGGGCCACAGCTGTGGTAGACCAGGGAACATGTTTCCTGGGAACTTCGTCGCCACGACACCCGACAAGCCCGCCATCGTGCGGGCCGCCACCGGGGAGTCGCTCACCTACCGGCAGCTCGACGAGAACTCCGTCCGCCTCGCGAAGTACCTGCGCGCCGCGGGCCTCGAGCCGGGCGATCACATCGCGCTGATCTCCGACAACGATCTGCGGGTCATGGAGGTCTACTGGGCGGCGCTGCGGTCCGGCCTGTACGTCACGGTGGTGAACTGGCATCTGACCCCGGCCGAGGCCGCGTACGTGGTGAACGACTGCGGCGCGAAGGTGCTCGTCGCCTCGGCCGGTGCGGCCACCGCGGTCGACACCGGCGCCGGGGCCTACCGAACGTGGTCCGCCGACTCGTGTACGGCGGTGCGCTGCCCGGCTTCGACGACTACTCCGAGGCGCTCGCCGCGTTCGACGCCTCGCCCCTCGAGTCGCAGCCGCGCGGTCAGGACATGCTGTACTCGTCCGGAACGACCGGGCGGCCCAAGGGCATCGAGCCGAAGTTGCCCGAGGGTCAGGTGCAGGACGTTCCGGATCCCTACACGGCGGTGTTCGCGCCGATGTACGGGTTCGACGCCGACACCGTCTACCTGTGCCCCGCGCCCCTCTATCATGCTGCTCCTCTTCGCTTCTGCGGCACCATCCAGTCGGTCGGGGGAACTGTGATCCTCATGGACCGGTTCGAGCCCGAGGAGGCACTCGCCCTGATCGACCGGTACCGGGTCACGCACAGCCAGTGGGTCCCGACGATGTTCGTGCGGATGCTCAAGCTTCCCGACGAGGTGCGCGGCAAGTACGACGTGTCGAGCCTGAAGGTCGCCATCCATGCGGCGGCACCGTGCCCGCCGGAGATCAAGCGCGCGATGATCGAGTGGTGGGGCCCGGTCGTGTACGAGTACTACGCCTCCACCGAGGGTGCCGGCGCCACGTTCATCGATTCGGCGCAGGCGCTGGCGCATCCCGGGTCGGTCGGACGCGACGGGGTCATGGGGATCGTCCACATCTGCGACGACGAGGGACGCGAACTTCCCACCGGTGCGGTCGGCACCGTGTGGTGGGAGCGGGACGAGCATCCGTTCCAGTACCACAACGATCCCGAGAAGACCCGTGAGGCCACGCATCCCGACCATCCGACGTGGACCACGAGCGGCGACATCGGGTACCTCGACGAGGAGCGCTACCTGTACCTCACCGACCGGGCTGCGTTCACCATCATCTCCGGCGGTGTGAACATCTACCCCCAGGAGTCGGAGAACGTGCTCACCCTGCATCCCAAGGTGTACGACGTCGCCGTGATCGGGGTTCCGAACGAGGAGATGGGCGAGGAGGTCAAGGCCGTCGTCCAGCTCGTCGACGGGGTCGAGCCCGGTCCCGAGGTCGAGCGTGAGCTCCTCGACTTCGTCCGGGAACGCGTTTCCCACTTCAAGGCACCGCGCAGCATCGACTTCTCCGACGACCTGCCGCGTACTCCCACCGGCAAACTCGTCAAGCACAAGCTGCGCGCCCGCTACCTCACCCCGGCGGGCTGACCGTGCCCGCCGATCTCGCCGAGCTCGCCGGTCTGCTCCCGGACGGCGCGCTGATCACCGACCCGGATCTGCTCGCCGGATACCGGCAGGACTGGGCCCGCGATCCGGACGCCGCCGTCCCCCGCGCGGTGGTGCGGGCCACGCGCACGGCGGACGTGCAGGCCACGTTGCGCTGGGCGAGCACACACCGGGTGCCCGTGGTGCCGCGCGGTGCGGGCACCAGCCTGTCCGGCGGCGCGGGCGGCCTCGCGGGTGGGATCGTGCTGAGCACCGAGCGGATGCGCGCGATCACCGTGGACCCGGTCACCCGCACGGCGGTCGTCCAGCCGGGACTGCTCAACGCCGAGGTCAAGCGCGCCGCGGCCGAGCACGGGTTGTGGTATCCACCCGACCCGTCGTCGTTCGAGATGTGCACCATCGGGGGCAACGCGGCGACCAACGCCGGTGGACTGTGCTGCGTGAAGTACGGCGTCACCACGGACTACGTGCTCGGTCTGGAGGTGGTCCTCGCCGACGGCACCGCGGTGCGGCTCGGTGGACCGCGCGTCAAGGACGTGGCGGGCCTGCCGCTGACCAAGCTGTTCGTCGGCAGCGAGGGCACCCTCGGCGTCATCACCGAGGTGACGCTGCGGCTCCTCCCGCCGCAGCCGCCGGCCTCGACGATGGTCGCCACGTTCGGCTCGGTGCAGGCCGCGGCGGACGCGGTGCTGGCCGTCACGGCGACATTGCGGCCCGCGATGCTCGAGTTCATGGACCGCGCCTCGATCAACGCCGTCGAGGACACACTGCACATGGGGCTGGACCGCACCACCGAGGCGATGCTCATCGCCCGGTCCGACGCGCCCGGCACGGCGTCCGCGCAGGAGATCGCGACGATGGTGAAGGCGTGCGAGGACGCCGGTGCCGACGAGGTGTTCTCGACCGACGACCCCGAGGAGGGCGAGGCGTTCGCGGCGGCGCGGCGGATGGCCATCCCGGCGGTCGAACGGACCGGCAGCCTGCTGCTCGAGGATGTCGGCGTCCCCCTGCCGGCCCTGCCGGCACTCGTCGGGGGCGTCGCCGAGATCGCCGAACGCAACGCGGTGACGGTCGCGGTCATCGCGCACGCCGGTGACGGCAACACCCATCCGCTGATCGTGTACGACCCCGCCGACGCCGACCAGACGGCCCGGGCGCACCTGGCGTTCGGGCAGATCATGGACCTGGCGATCGCGCTGGGCGGCACCATCACCGGCGAGCACGGGGTGGGCCGGTTGAAGAAGGCGTGGCTGCCGGACCAGGTGGGTCCCGACGTGATGGACCTGACCCGGCGGATCAAGGCGGCACTCGACCCGGACTCGATCCTCAATCCGGGCGTCATCCTCTGAAGCAAGATCGAGTACGGTGGCCGCGTGCGTGAGGACCGAATCGAGTGAACGCCCGTACGCCCTTGTCACCGGCGGGTCTGCCGCTGCGCGACACGCGCTACCGGACCTTCGAGCAGTACCCGGAGTTCGCCGCGGCGACGACGTGGCTGCGCGACTACGTGCGCGCCGCAATACCCAACCCGCGGATGAGTGAACGCGAGTACTGGTCGGTGGTGTGCCTGCCGCCGCACGACGGCAGCCACCCCAGCGAGCCGCTCGTGAGCGTGCACGTCGGCGCGATCGAGGCCGCCGCGTTGTTCGTCGAGGCTCCGGCCGGACAGGCACGCCGGCTCGGCGGACGGGTCACCGTCGCCGTCGACGACCTCGAGACCGCCGCCGGCGCGAACGTGGACGTGCTCGCCGCAACCCATCCGGAGCTGAGGTTCCGGCTCGACGGGCCCATCGTGTCGATCGGCTGGTCCGGCGAGCCGGCCGGCCGCGCGCAGTTCGCCGCCGTGCCGTGGGAGCCGGCCGCTGCCGCACTCGTCGGCCGCGTGATGCGCACCGGCAGGTGCCGCTGGGCGGCGCACCACTGCGCCCAGCTGGCGCGGTTCGCGCTGGCCGACTGACACCGGGAAGCGGGGCGCGGAATCCGCGAGGTGCCCGCGGTGTCGTACCGGCGGTGCACCATGGAACGGTGACCGATGTCCTGAGCCGTTTCTCCGAGCCCACCCGGCAGTGGTTCGCGGGCGCTTTCGAAGCCCCGACCGCCGCGCAGCTCGGGGCCTGGGAGTCGATCTCGTCGGGCGCGCACACCCTGGTGGTGGCCCCGACCGGGTCGGGTAAGACGCTCTCGGCGTTCCTGTGGTCGCTCGACCGCCTGGCAGCCACCCCGGCCGAGCACACCGGCACCCGCGTGCTCTACGTCTCCCCGCTCAAGGCCCTCGCGGTGGACGTGGAACGGAACCTGCGCTCACCGCTGGTCGGCATCACCCAGACCGCGCGGCGACTCGGCCTCGAGCCGCCGGAGATCACAGTCGGGGTGCGGTCGGGCGACACGTCGGCCGCCGACCGGCGCACCCTCGTCCGCACGCCGCCGGACATCCTCATCACCACCCCCGAATCCCTGTTCCTCATGCTCACCTCCGCAGCGCGCGAGACACTCGCCGGGGTGGACACCGTCATCGTCGACGAGGTGCACGCCGTCGCCGGCACGAAACGCGGTGCCCACCTTGCCCTTTCCCTGGAACGGCTCGATCTGCTGCTCGGGCGACCCGCGCAGCGGATCGGACTCTCCGCGACGGTGCGGCCGCACGAGGAGGTGGGCCGGTTCCTCGCCGGGTCGGCGCCGATCCGCATCGTCGCCCCGCCGTCGGCCAAGACGTGGGATCTGACGGTGCGGGTGCCCGTCGAGGACATGACCGAACTCGGCGTGCAATCCGAGACGGCGGACGACGGGATGCCGGCGGTTCCGCAGGCGGGGTCGATCTGGCCGCACGTCGAGGAGCAGATCGTCGACCTCATCGTCGCGCACCGGTCCACCATCGTGTTCGCCAACTCCCGCCGACTCGCCGAGCGGTTGACGGCCCGGCTCAACGAGATCCACGCCGAACGCGAGGGCGAGGCGGTCGACCCCCGGCCGCGCCCGCCGGCGCAGCTCGGGGCACCCACCGAGGTCTCCCTCGGCGCACAGCCGCTGCTGGCGCGGGCTCACCACGGCTCGGTGAGCAAGGACCAGCGGGCCCTGATCGAGGACGACCTCAAATCCGGGCGGCTGCGCTGCGTCGTCGCGACCTCGAGCCTCGAACTCGGCATCGACATGGGCGCGGTCGACCTGGTGATCCAGGTCTCGGCGCCGCCGTCGGTGGCGAGCGGCCTGCAGCGCGTCGGACGGGCGGGGCATCAGGTCGGCGAGGTCTCTCGCGGGGTGCTGTTCCCCAAGCACCGTACCGACCTGGTGCACTGCGCGGTCACGGTCGAACGGATGGTGGGCGGGCACATCGAGGCTCTACAGGTGCCGGCCAACCCGCTGGACGTGCTCGCGCAGCAGACCGTCGCCGCGGTCGCCCTCGAGCCGGTCGACGTGGACGAGTGGTTCGACACGGTGCGGCGCAGCGGGTCCTTCTCGACGCTGCCGCGCTCGGCGTACGAGTCGACGCTGGACCTGCTGGCCGGACGGTACCCGTCGGACGAGTTCGCCGAACTGCGCCCCCGGGTGGTGTGGGATCGCACCGCCGGCACGCTCACCGGCCGGCCCGGCGCGCAGCGACTGGCCGTCACGTCGGGTGGCACGATCCCCGACCGCGGCCTGTTCACCGTGTACATGGTCGGCGAGAAGGCCACGCGCGTCGGGGAACTCGACGAGGAGATGGTGTACGAGTCCCGGGTGGGCGACGTGTTCGCGCTCGGCGCGACGAGCTGGCGCATCGAGGAGATCACCTTCGACCGGGTGCTGGTCTCCCCCGCCTACGGACAGCCCGGCCGGCTGCCGTTCTGGCACGGCGACGGGGTCGGCCGCCCGGCCGAACTCGGCGCCGCCCTGGGGGCGTTCGTGCGCGAACTCGGGCACGCCGACCCGGAGGACGCCGCCGCCCGGTGCCGTCGCGGCGGCCTGGACGACAACGCGACCACGAACCTGACCCGGCTGCTCGAGGAGCAGCGCACCGCCACGGGGCATCTGCCCACCGACCGCACCCTGGTCGTCGAGCGGTTCCGCGACGAACTCGGCGACTGGCGCCTGGTGCTGCACTCCCCGTACGGGATGCGGGTGCACGCACCGTGGGCGCTGGCCGTGGGCGCGCGACTGCTCGACCGATACGGCGTCGAAGCCGCACCCACGGCGTCGGACGACGGCATCATCGTCCGGCTCCCCGACACCGAGGACGCACCGCCGGGGGCGGAGGTGTTCGCCTTCGACACCGACGAGATCGAGGATCTCGTCACCGAGCAGGTCGGCGGCTCGGCACTGTTCGCGTCCCGCTTCCGGGAGTGCGCGGCGCGCGCCCTGCTGCTGCCACGCCGCAATCCGGGTAAGCGCGCGCCGCTGTGGCAACAGCGCCAGCGGTCGGCCCAGCTGCTCGACGTGGCCCGTCGCTACCCCACCTTCCCTATCCTCCTCGAGACGGTGCGGGAATGCCTCCAGGACGTCTACGACCTGCCTGCCCTGCGCAGCCTGCTCGGCCGTGTCGCCCGGCGGCAGGTCCGGATCGCGGAGGTCGAGACAGCCACCGCGTCGCCGTTCGCGACCTCGCTGCTGTTCGACTACGTCGGCGCGTTCATGTACGAAGGCGACAGTCCCCTCGCCGAGCGGCGCGCCGCGGCCCTGTCCCTGGACTCGACCCTGCTCGCCGAACTGCTCGGCCGGGTGGAGCTGCGCGAGTTGCTCGACGCCGACGTCATCGCCCGGGCCGAACTCGAGCTGCAGCATCTCGCCCCGGACCGCAGAGCCCGCGACGCCGAGGGTGTCGCGGACCTGCTCCGGTTGCTCGGCCCGCTCACCGACACCGAGATCGCCGAGCGCACCACGGCCGATCCGGCCGCCTGGCTCGACGAACTGGACGCCCAGCGCCGGGTGCTGAAGGTGTCCTTCGCCGGCCGGGAGCGGTGGTCCGCCATCGAGGACGCCTCGCGTCTCCGGGACGCTCTCGGAGTCCCGTTGCCGATCGGCGTACCGACGGCGTTCGTCGAGCCGGTGCCCGATCCGCTGGGCGACCTGATCGGCCGGTACGCCCGCACCCACGGCCCGTTCACCGCGGCGGAGGCGGCGGCCCGGTTCGGGCTCGGCACCGCGGTGGTGCAGGACGTGCTGCACCGGCTGGCCGCCGAGAAGCGGGTCAGCGCAGGTGAGTTCCGGCCCGGCACGACGGGCGCCGAGTGGTGCGACACCGAGGTGCTGCGGCGGCTGCGGCGACGGTCGCTCGCGGCGGCACGACACGAGGTGGAGCCGGTCGGCACCGCCACCCTCGGCCGGTTCCTGCCGGCGTGGCAGCACGTGGGCGGCGGCCTGCGCGGGGTGGACGGGGTGGCCGCGGTCGTCGAGCAACTGGCCGGGGTGCCGGTGCCGGCGAGCGCTCTCGAGCCGCTGATCCTCGCGCCGCGGGTGCGGGACTACTCCCCCGCGATGCTCGACGAACTCACCACGACGGGCGAGGTGCTGTGGGCGGGGTCGGGGCAGATCTCCGGCAAGGACGGCTGGGTGTCGCTGCACCTGACCGACACCGCCCCCCTGACCCTCGCGCCGGCGGCCGAGATCGAACAGACCGACGTCCACCGCGGCATCCTGGACACGCTCGCGGGCGGCGGGGCGTTCTTCTTCCGTCAGCTCACCGAGGCCCTCGGCACCACCGATACGGAAACCGCCTCGGCACTGTGGGATCTCGTGTGGGCCGGCCTCGTCTCGGGGGACACGCCGGCCGCGCTGCGCGCCCTCGTCGGCGACACCTCCCGCGCGACCCCCGCGCACCGCACGCCCCGACGCGCCCCGCGCGCCCGGATGTACCGCGGCCGTCCGGCGCTGCCGAGCCGGACCGGGCCACCGACGGTCGGTGGGCGGTGGTCGCTGCTGCCCGACCGGGAAACCGATCCGACAGTGCGCGCCCACGCCGCCGCGGACCTGCTGCTCGAGCGCTACGGTGTGGTCACCCGCGGCGCGGTCGTCGCCGAGGGCGTGCCGGGCGGCTTCGCGCTGATGTACAAGGTACTGAGCCGGTTCGAGGAGACGGGGCGGTGCCGCCGCGGCTACTTCGTCGACACGCTCGGCGGTGCGCAGTTCTCCACCCCGGAGGTCGTGGACCGGTTGCGGTCCTACGGCGAGTCGCTCGAGGGCCGCCACACCGGCACACCCGCGGTGACGCTGGCCGCGTGCGACCCGGCGAACCCGTACGGCGCGGCACTGCCTTGGCCGAAGTCGGCGGCGCCCGAGGACTCGCCGCGGCACCGCCCCGGCCGCAAGGCCGGGGGGCTGGTGGTGCTCGTCGACGGCGAGCTGGGTCTGTTCGTCGAACGCGGCGGCCGCACGGTACTGACGTTCACCGAGGACCCGGGGACACTCCGCGGTGCGTGCGCGTCACTGGCCGGGTCGGTCAAGGGCGGGGGCCTCGACACTCTCGTCGTCGAGAAGGTCGACGGCAGTTCCATTCACGGTCACCTGTTCGCGGAATTCCTCGCCGAGGCCGGCTTCTCGGCCACCCCCCGCGGTTTCCGGTTGAGGGCCTGATGCCCGAGGGCGACACCGTCTTCCAGGCGGCCACCCGGCTGCGCCGCGCCCTCGCGGGAAAGCCGTTGACGCGCTGCGACATCCGCGTGCCCCGGTACGCGACGGTCGATCTGACCGGCACCGTGGTCGACGAGGTGCTCGCCCGGGGCAAGCATCTTCTGATCCGCGTCGGTGCGCACACCCTCCACACCCACCTGAAGATGGAGGGGGTGTGGGACGTCCACGCGCCCGGGACCCGCTGGCGCCGTCAGGGATATCACGCCAGGATCGTGCTCGCGGTCGCGGACGCCGAGGCCGTGGGCTTCGACCTCGGGATCGTCGAGGTGCTGGACCGCGACCGCGAGGAGGAGGCCGTGGGACACCTGGGACCCGATCTGCTCGGCCCGGACTGGGACCCGGCAGCCGCCGCCGCGAACCTGATGCGCGATCCGGGCCGACCCGTCGGTCTGGCGCTGCTCGATCAACGGGTGATGGCCGGGGTGGGCAACGTGTACCGGTGCGAGCTGTGCTTCCTGCGGGGCGTGCACCCGTCGACACCGGTCGCGGACGCGGGAGATGCGGCCGCCTGGGTCGATCTGGCGCACCGCCTGCTGGTGTTCAACCGGGACCGCGTCAGCCGGATCACCACCGGCGACCGCCGGCCCGGCCGGGGCACATGGGTATACGGACGCGCGGGCAAGCCGTGCCGCCGGTGCGGAACCACGATCCGGACCGGCATGCTGGGGTCGGCGAGCGACCCGGATCGCAAGATCGACTGGTGCCCGCACTGTCAGCCGCGCGACGGGGACGGCTGAGCCGGCGCGTCCCGCCGGCTCGGTCGTCCCGCGGCTCGGTCGTCCCGCGGCTCGGTCGTTCCGCAGCTCGATGGTTGCGCAGCTCAGTGGTTGCGCAGCGCGTCGATGAGCTCACCCTTGCGCTTGGACGAGTAGCCCGAGATCCCGAGCTCCTTGGCCCTCTTCTTCAACTCGTCGACGGTCCAGTCCTCGTAGGACCCCGACGTACCGCCCTTGTGGCCGACGGAGGACCGGCCGCGCTTCGCCGCCGCGTTCGAGATCCGGGCGGCCTTCTCCTTGGAGGCGCCGTCGTCGCGCAGTTCCTGATACAGCTTCTCGTCCTTGATCGACGACCTGGGCATGATGCCCCTCCTTTCGTCGAGCGTGCCGTCGTCTCGGGAATACCCCTCCGCCTGCGGCCCTACACTTCCGGCCTGGACGAGCAGGCCCACGCAGTGCCGCACCAACCGCTCCGGCGACACCGCGACGGTGCCGTCCAGATAGCCGATGAACAGGCTCGTCAGCGCCCCGACGAGCCCGACCGCCACCATGTGCCGCTCCTCGCGGTCGGCGATCGCCGTGAGCTGCTGCTGGACGAGCAGCACGAACGTGGGAGCGAGGTCGAGTCCCTGACCACCGAGCGACGGCTCCCGCAGCGGGCCGAGCAGCAGCACCCTGCCCACGGCCGGGCGGTCCACGATCAGCTCGACGAAGGCCGGGACCGCCGCTCCGGGAACGTCCCGCGGTTGCGGGACCGTTCCGACCGCGCCCTCCAGCACTGTGCGCACCTGTTCCCCGACCGCTGCGTACACGGCGCGCACGAACGCGTCCCGGTCGTCGAAACTGTCGTAGAAGCACCGTTCGGTCAGGCCGGACGCCCGGCACACGGCGCGGACGTCGGCCGCCGGTCCGTCCGGCGCACCGAGCAGGTCGATGCCCGCCGACAACAGTGCGTCCCGGCGTGCCCGCCGGCGTTCCGCCATGTCGGTGCCGCCCCAGCGCCGTCGCGCCCTCTCCACCACCGCGATCCCGTCGTCGACCGTCTGCGCCGTCGGATCCTACGCGCCGGGGCCGGCCGCGACGGATGCACGCGGTTGCCGCCTCGGTGTGCCCGGCGGTCTGTCACCCTTGTCGGCATGGACTCCGATGCCAACGCGCTCCTGCACGGCCCGTTGTTCTCCCGGCGCATGCCGCTCGACCGCGGCAATGCCGCCAGTCGCATCAGCGCCTACATCTACGGCAACGTCCTGGTGCTCGCGGCACTCGTACCGATCGTCACCGGGCCGAAGTACGTCGGCATCGCGATCGTGCTCGGCACGGCTCTGTCGACGTTCGTCGCCCACACGTTCGCCGAGGCGGTCGGGCACACCGTGCGCCAGGGCACCCCGTTGAGCCGCGCGGAGAAGATCGCCGAACTGCGCAACTCGGTGCCGATCCTGAGCTCGGCGGTCCTGCCGTGCGCGATCCTGGGGATGGGCTGGCTGGGGTGGCTCGAACCGCGCACCGCCCAGCTGCTCGCCGAGGTCGCCGTGCTGGTGCGGATCGGAGGCATCGTCTTCGTCATCGGCCGCCTCAACGGGGAGCGGCCGGGCCGAAGCTCGTTGGTCAGCGCCCTCGCGCTCACCGCCGTCGCCGCGACCGTGGTGCTCGTCAAGGTGATCCTGACCCACTGACATTGCGCTCCCGGCTCGGCGACCGATGTCGGGGCGCGTCGACCACCGCTGCTGCCCCGGCCGCGACTCAGGCGCCCGTCGGCACCGGCTCGAGGATCTCCGCGCGTGCCTCCGGAGCGGCCGCCCGCAGTGCGTCGGCGGACTCGTCGTCGGGCCGGCTCTGCGATTCGATCTCCGCGTCGACCCTCGCCCGGTAGGTTGCGATCTCCTGCTCCACCGTCGCGGCGTCCCACCCCAGGACGGGTGCCACCAGGTGGGCCGTCTGCTCGGCGCAGTGCACGCCGCGATGGGGATACTCGATCGAGATGCGGGTGCGGCGGGCGAGGATGTCCTCGAGGTGCAGCGCTCCCTCCGCCGTTGCCGCGTAGACGACTTCTACCTGCAGATACTGTGGGGCATCGGTGAGCGGTTCGAGCAACTCGGGCCGGTCGGCCGCCACCTCGAGCACCTCGTCGATCAGCGATCCGTACCGGTCGAGCAGATGCTTGATCCGGTACGGATGCAGGCCGTACCGCTCGGCGAGCTGCATCGTCTGGTTCACGAGTGCGAAGTAGCCGTCGGCCCCGACCAACGGCACCCGTTCCGTGATGGAGGGGGCGATCCGGGCGGGGATGTCCTCGGCCGCCAGGTCGACGGCATCCTCGGCCATCACCCGGTAGGTGGTGTACTTGCCGCCGGCGATCGCCACGAGCCCGGGCGCGACCCGGGCCACGGCGTGCTCGCGAGACAGCTTCGACGTCTCGTCGCTCTCCCCCGCCAGCAACGGCCGCAGCCCCGCGTACACGCCGTCGATGTCGTCGTGGTCGAGCGGGACGACCAGGACCCGGTTGACGTGGTCGAGGATGTAGTCGATGTCGGCCTTCGTCGCGGCGGGGTGGGCGAGGTCGAGATTCCAGTCGGTGTCGGTGGTGCCGATGATCCAGTGGCTGCCCCACGGGATCACGAACAGCACGGATTTCTCGGTGCGCAGGATGATCGCCGAGTCACTGACGATCCGGTCGCGCGGCACCACGATGTGCACGCCTTTCGACGCGCGCACCCGGAACCGGCCGCGCTGCCGGGACAGCGCCTGGATCTCGTCGGTCCACACCCCCGTGGCGTTGATCACCACGTGCGCCTTCACCTCGGTGATCGAGCCGTCCTCCGAGTCACGCACCCGTACGCCGGAGACCCCGTCGGCCTCGCGCAGGAACCCGACCACCTGAGTCGAGGTGCGCACCACGGCGCCGTAGTGCGCGGCGGTGCGGGCCACGGTCATCGTGTGCCGCGCGTCGTCGACGACGGTGTCGTAGTACCGGATCCCGCCCACGAGCGAGTCGCGTTTGAGCCCGGGCGCCATGCGCAGCGCGCCGGATCGAGTCAGATGTTTCTGGGCGGGCACGGATTTGGCGCCGCCCATCCGGTCGTAGAGAAAAATCCCCGCGGCGATGTACGGGCGCTCCCACCCGCGGTGGGTGATGGGGAAGAGGAACTTCAGCGGCTTGACCAGATGCGGGGCCAGCGTCGAGAGCGACAGTTCGCGTTCGCGCAGCGCCTCGCGGACGAGGCCGAACTCGAGTTGCTCGAGGTAGCGCAGCCCGCCGTGGAACATCTTCGACGAGCGGCTCGACGTGCCCGAAGCGAAGTCCCGCGCCTCCACCAGTGCGACCCGCAACCCGCGGGTGGCGGCGTCCAGGGCGGCGCCGGCGCCGACGACACCGCCACCGATGACCACCACGTCGAACTGTTCCGAGCCGAGTCGTCGCCACGCGTCACGGCGCTGCTGCGGTCCGAGGACCTGGACGCCTGGTTGGTTGGTCACCGCATCGCTCCCGTGAGTCGCCGACGTTTCCGCACTCAGGCTAGTAGGTTCGTCCGCAGACTGCCGTCCCGAACCACACGCCCGGAGAGGTTGCCGTGACCCGATACATCGCCGCGATCGATCAGGGGACCACGTCGAGTCGCTGCATCATCTTCGACCACGACGGTCGCATCGTGGCGTGGGCCCAGACCGAGCACGAACAGATCCTCCCCCGCGCCGGCTGGGTGGAACACGATCCGGAAACGCTGTGGATCAACACTCGCGAGGTCGCCGCCCTGGCACTGGCGAAGGCGGATCTCACGCGTGCCGACATCGCCGCGATCGGGATCACCAACCAGCGCGAGACCACGGTGGTGTGGGAACGCTCCACGGGCCGGCCCGTCCACAACGCGATCGTGTGGCAGGACACCCGCACCGATCGCCTCGTCGAGCAGCTCGCCGGGGACGCGGGCGTGGACCGGTATCGCGACGCCACGGGCCTGCCGTTGTCGACGTACTTCGCGGGCCCGAAGGTGCGGTGGATCCTCGACAACGTCGAGGGCGCCCGGGAGCAGGCGGAGGCCGGCGAACTCGCGTTCGGGACGGTGGACAGCTGGATCCTGTGGAACCTCACCGGCGGCACCGGCGCAGGCAACCGGCAGCCGGGGGTGCACCTCACCGACGTCACCAACGCCTCGCGCACGATGCTCATGAATCTCGAGACACTGCAATGGGATCCGGACATCTGTGCGGATTTCGGTATTCCGATGTCGATGCTGCCGGAGATCCGGAGCTCGTCCGAGATCTACGGCTACGCCCGTGACCGCGGACCGCTCGCCGGCGTCCCGGTGGCCGGCATCCTCGGCGACCAGCAGGCCGCGACGTTCGGTCAGGCGTGCCTGTCGCCGGGGGAGGCGAAGAACACCTACGGAACCGGCAATTTCCTGCTTCTCAATACCGGGACGACGCCGGTGCGCAGCGAGCACGGACTGCTGACCACCGTGTGCTACCGCGTCGGCGATGCCCCGGCCGTGTACGCCCTCGAAGGGTCGATCGCCGTCACGGGCTCCCTGGTGCAATGGATGCGCGACAATCTGGGGCTCGTGCGCACGGCCGCGGAGATCGAGGACCTCGCCGCCACGGTCCCCGACAACGGCGGCGCGTACTTCGTACCGGCCTTCTCGGGCCTGTTCGCCCCGCGGTGGCGCCCCGACGCGCGCGGTGTGATCACCGGCCTCACCCGCTTCGTCAACCGGGGGCACCTGGCGCGGGCCGCACTCGAGGCGACCGCCTATCAGACCCGCGAGGTCATCGAGGCGATGCACGCCGACTCCGGTGTCGAACTGCACACCCTGAAGGTGGACGGCGGGATGGTCGTCAACGAGACCCTGATGCAGTTCCAGTCGGACATCCTCGGCGCCCCCGTGGTCCGTCCCGTGGTCTCCGAGACCACCGCGCTCGGTGCGGCGTACGCGGCGGGCCTGGCGGTCGGCTTCTGGGACGGTGAGGACGACATCCGGCACAACTGGGCGGCCGGCCGGACCTGGGAACCGAAGATGGACGGCGCCGAGCGGGAACGGCTCTACGCCGAGTGGAACAGGGCGGTCGAACGGACCTACGGCTGGGCCTGAGTGGCGTCGCACACGTGCGGCACTGCGGCTCCGGGGCGGGTTCCGGCTCGCGCGGCGCGGCCGAGCCGCCTCGGTGAGGTCGGCCTCCCCGGCGGTCGCGAAACGTAGCCGCGCACTGCGGCTGTGGTCCCCGGAGACCACGAAGGCGCCCGGCACGCACGCGACGCCGTGCCCGGCCGCGACGGGCAGCACCGTTCGGCGAGGGCCGCGAAATGCCCGGGCCGCGCGGCGCGGCGGCCTCGGGAACCCTCATTCCGGAACGAGGTCACCCGGCACAGGGTGCAGCACCCGCGTCCGCATCGCCTCGGGAGCGACGTCGCGCGGGTGGGTGAGGTAGTACTCCCGGAACGGTCCCCCGGCCCCGAGACCGCGCTCCTCCAGCCACCCGAACAGGGCGTGATAGGCGACCGGCAGCAGCGCGACCGGACCGACGAAGTCCACGCCCGCGAAAGTCCCGCCGGTCAGCGTCGTCGTGGCGGTGTCCGCACGTCCGGGTGGGGACCGCAACTCGAGGCCGACGCCGAACTGCACCACCCCGTCGAGGGCGGCCGGGTACTGCCCCACCACCGGCGCGTCGGTGGGCAGCCCGGCGCTCGTCGCGTCCGCCAGCAGCGCCGTCACGAGGTTCGTCACATCCGTATCCAGAGCCTCGGCGGTCGATTCCCCGTTGCGCCACAAGACCGTTCGATCCTCGATCCGGTACCGGCGCACGGGGAGGCCGTCGGCTCCGGCGTCGGCGAGGGAAGCGACGAGGGCGAGTGCCCGGTACTTGCGGGCGGCCTCGCGCTCGATCCGCTCCCGCTCCGCGGCGAGGACGGCCTCGGTGTGTCCGGGGTCCTGCAGCAGGCGACGGATCGCCGGGACGGACACCTCGGCTCTGCGCAGTACCGCGATGCGCAGAGCCGCGGCGAGCTGCTCGCGCGAGTAGTACCGGTATCCGGTACGCGGATCGACCCGGCCCGGAGCGAGCAGCCCTTCGCGGTCGTAGTGGCGCAGCGTCCTGACGCTCAGCCGGGACATCCGCGCGAACTCGCCGATGCTCAGCCATCCGCCGGCCGGACTCACCCGGTCACCACCGCCCCGCTACCGGCAACCTCCGGCGCGTACGGGATCACCGTGATGACGTCGACGAGCAGGCCGTCGGGATCGACGGTCATGAAGTGCCGCTGCCCGAAGTCCTCGTCGCGCAGTTCCGACGCGATCGGGAGTGCGAGGTCCCCGGCTCGCGCGTACACGGCGTCGACGTCGTCGACCTCCACCGAGATCAGCACGCCGGCGGGGGTGGAGCGGTGGGGCCGGGGAATCGTCTCGTGGCCGTGTGCCACGAGACCGAGCTGCACGGTCTCGTCGGTCGCCGCCTGCAGCTGCACATACCAGCCGCTGTCGAAGACCACGCGCAGACCGAGCAGCCCGGCATAGAAGTCGCGGCTGCGGGCGACGTCGTGAGCGGGGACCACGGGGAAGATGCTGTTCGTTCGCATGCGTCCACCGTCGGCCCTCCCCCAGGGAGAGAGTCAAGGACGTCGCCGCCGGTCATCTGGCTCAGTCCAGGTGGTCGTCGTGCCGCATCAGCTGACGCGCCGCCTCGGTGATCGACCCGGTCAGCGACGGGTAGACCGAGAAGGTGTGGGCGAGGTCGTCGACGCTGAGGTTGTTCTGCACCGCGATCGCGATGGGCAGGATCAGCTCCGAGGCGGTGGGCGCGACCACCACACCACCGATCACGACGCCGGTGGCGGGACGGCAGAAGATCTTCACGAAGCCGCGGCGCAGCCCCGCCATCTTCGCGCGGGGGTTGGTGTGCAGCGGCAACATCACGGTGCGGGCCGGGACCTCGCCGTTGTCGATCGCGGCCTGGCTGACACCGACCGTGGCGATCTCGGGCCGGGTGAACACCGCCGAGGCGACGGTCTTGAGCCGGATCGGGCTGACCCCCTCACCGAGGGCGTGGTACATCGCGATGCGGCCCTGCATCGCGGCCACCGACGCCAGCGGCAGCAGCCCGGTGCAGTCGCCGGCGGCGTAGATCCCCGAGACGGACGTGCGCGAGACCCGGTCGACCTGGAGGTAACCGCCGCGGTCGAGTTGCAGGCCGACCTTCTCCAGCCCGAGGCCCGCCGTGTTCGGCACCGAGCCGACCGTCATCAGCGCATGGCTGCCCTCGACGATGCGGCCGTCGGCCAGCTTGACGCGGATCCCGTCCCCGGTGCGCTCGACGGCGTCGGCGCGGGCGTGCTTGACCAGGTTCACGCCCCGCTCGGCGAAGGCGTCCTCGAGCACGAGGGCGGCGTCCTCGTCCTCGTGCGGCAGCACCCGGTCGCGGCTCGAGACCAGCGTCACCTGCACGCCGACCTCCGTATAGGCGGAGACGAACTCGGCGCCGGTCACACCGGAGCCGACGACCACCAGGTGCTCGGGCAGCGCGTCGAGGTCGTAGAGCTGACGCCAGTTGAGGATGCGGTCACCGTCCGGCTCCGCACCGGGCAGCACCCGCGGGCTCGCGCCCGTCGCGATGAGCACGACGTCGGCGTCGAGGACCCGCTCCTCGCCGGTGGAGAGGTCGGCGCGCACCTGGTGCGCCGCCATCCCGACCTGGGTGTCGATGAGCTCGCCGCGTCCGCTGAGCAGCTGCACGCCGGCCGCCTCGAGCTTGGTGCGGATGTCCGCGGACTGCGCCCGGGCGAGGCTCTTGACACGGGTATTGACCTCGGGCAGCGCCACTCCGGCGCTCTCGAGCCGAACGCCGAGGTCGGCCGCTCGGCGCATGTCGGTGCGGATGCCCGTGGACGCGATGAACGTCTTGGACGGCACGCAGTCGAAGAGCACGCAGGCACCACCGATCCCGTCCGAATCGATCAGTGACACGGTCGCGCCGTACTGAGCCGCCACCAGCGCCGCTTCGTAGCCCGCAGGGCCGCCGCCGATGATCACGATCCGGGTCATTGTTCTCCTCTGTATCGATTCCGAGATGGTCCTCGGTCCGGGATGTGCGGGCGCCGGGGTTGCCGAACGTCCGCAGACACGCTATGCCACGGGCACCGTCCTGCGCACGCGGACGCCACCACGAAGCGGCCGGCGCCCCGTGTCCTGCGCCGGACGGTCAGCCATTAGCCTGTACCCCGTGCCGATCTACGCCGCCTACGGCTCCAACATGCATCCCGAGCAGATGCTGCAGCGCTGCCCGCATTCGCCGATGGCCGGAACCGGCTGGCTCCACGGCTGGCGGCTGACCTTCAGCGGCGGCGACATCGGCTGGGAGGGCGCGCTCGCCACCGTCGTCGAGGACCCCGACTCGAAGGTGTTCGTCGTGCTCTACGACGTGCCCGACGAGGACGAACGCAGCCTCGACCGCTGGGAGGGCTCCGAACTCGGCATCCACCGCAAGATCCGGTTGCGGGTGGACACCGACGACGGGCCCGTGCTCGCCTGGCTGTACGTCCTCGACGCGTACGAGGGCGGCCTGCCGTCGGCGCGCTACCTGGGCGTGATGGCCGACGCCGCCGAGATCGCCGGTGCCCCCGCCGACTATGTGCGGGATCTGCGCACCCGCAACAGCCGTAACGTCGGGCCCGGCCGGCCCGACAGCTTCTAGGCCGGCTTCCCGGCCCCGCCCGGCCGAGCCGGGTAGAACGGCACCGGGACGCCGACCCGCAGCGTCACCGGATCCCCGGGCTGCACGTCGTGCGACGCGGCCCGCTGCGCCCGGATCGTCTGCCCGGCACCGGTCACCCGCACCTCCGTCAGGGCGCCCCCGAAGGCCAGGTCGAGCACGGTGAACTTGGACGGCTCGTCGGTTGCGGCGACCTGCACCTGCTCCGGGCGTACGAGGACGTGGCCCTTGCCGTGGGCGGGGGTCGCGAGGGGAACCGCCCCGATCACCGTGTGCGCGCGGTCGCCGGCCGCGTCGGCGTCCAGGACGACCGAATCCCCCACGAAGGCACCCACCTCGAGCGTCGCGGGCCACCGGTAGACCTCCTCCGGCGTGCCCACCTGCGCCAGACGCCCGCCGAGCATCACCGCGACCGTGTCCGCGATGGCCAGGGCCTCGGCCTGGTCGTGGGTGACGAGCACCGAGGCGACCTCCTGGTCCCGCAGCAGGGTGCGAACCTCGGTGCGCAGGCTGGACCGCAGCCCGGCATCGAGAGCGCTGAACGGCTCGTCGAGCAGGACGACGGCCGGATTGGGCGCGAGCGCCCGTGCCAGCGCGATGCGCTGTTGCTGACCGCCGGACAGCTGCGACGGCTTGCGCTGGCCGGTGCCGGCCAGGCCGACCAGTTCCAACAGCTCCTCCACGCGACGCTGCCGCACGGACTGCTGCCGCACCATCGACCGCCACGTCGGCTGCACCAGCCCGTAGCCGACGTTGCGCGCGACGCTCAGATGAGGGAAGAGCGCACCCTCCTGCGGCACCAGCCCCACCCCACGGCGCTCCGGCGGCAGCGCCGTGAGGTCGCGTCCGTCCGCGACGACGCGGCCCGCTGCGGCCGGGTGCAGGCCCGCGATCACCCGCAGCAGCGTGGTCTTGCCTCCACCGGAGGGCCCCAGCACGGCCAGCAGCGCGCCTCGTTCCACCGTCAGCGAGACGTCGCTGACGACCTTCGTCCGCCCGTACCGGGCGCAGACGCCCTCGAGACAGAGCCCGCTCATTCCTCACCGCCACTTTCCGCATCGACCCGGCCGCGCAGCAGCCGGCCCAGCACCAGGGACGGCAGCGCGGCGACGAGCACCAGGATCGCCGCGTACGGGGCCGCCGACCCGTACTCGAGGGTCTCGGTGTACTTCCACATCCGTGACGCCAGGGTGTCCTCCCCGATCGGCACGAGCAACAACGTCGCCGGCAGTTCCTTCGCGATGGTGAGGAACGCCAGTGCCGCCCCCGCGACGACGCCGGGCGCCGCCAGCGGGATCATCACCCGGATGCCGGTCCGCATCCGTCCGCTGCCGAGCGTCGCGGACGCGTCCTCGAGGCCGAGCGGAATCGAGGCGACCGCCGCGCGGATCGAGCCGACGGCGAGCGGCAGGAACAGCACCGCGTAGCCCATCACGAGCATCGGGGTGTGCTGGTACCACTGCGGCAGCAACCGGATCCCGAAGAACACCAGGGCCAGGCCCACGGTGATGCCGGGCAGTGCGAATCCGACGTAGGCGGCGCTCTCGGTGAACCGCGAGACCGGCGAGGTCGACCGCGCCGCCAGGACGCCGACCGGGAGGGCCAGCGCGGTGGTGAGCAGCGCGCCGAGGGCAGCCACCCACAGGGTGTACGTCGTCGCCGTCCAGATCCCCGCCCAGTCGATCGCCGCCTGCTGCGAGAACCACAGCCAGCGCGCGAGTCCGGCGAGCGGCACACCGACGCCGGCCGTCAGCACGACGGCGAGGAACGCCAGAGCCGTCCACCGCTGCCGGCCCAGCGGTACGGGCGCGGCGGGCCGTGGGGCGCCGGAGCCGATGCGAGCGGTGGCCCCGCGGCGCACCCGGCGTTCGGAGACCGTCAGCGCGACGGCGAGCACGACGAGCACGAGGCCGAACACCGCCGCCGGCGTGCGGTCGAGCAGCCCCCGGTAGCTGCCGTAGATGGCGAGGGTGAACGCCTCGTACCGCATCAGCGCGACGGCCCCGAAGTCGCTGAGGGTGTACAGCGCCACCAGCAGGCCGCCGGCCGCCGCGGTGGGCCATACCTGCCGCAGGGTGACGGTCAGCGTGGTGCGCAGCCGGGACCGGCCGAGAGTACGCGCGACCTCCTCGAGCCCCGGGTCGACCGAGGCCAGCGCGGCGGACACCGGCAGGTACACGTACGGGAAGCTCGCCGCGGTCAGGACCAGCGCAGCACCCGCGAAGCCCGCGAGCCCGGGGAACTGGGCGATGTACACGAACCCGGACACGTACGACGGAATGGCGAGGGGAACGCTCAGTGCGAGGGCGAACCACCGTCGGCCGGGCAGGTCTGTGCGTGCCGTGAGCCACGCGGCGGTGACCCCGACGACGAGGCAGGCCACGGTGACGGTGAGCGCGAGAATGCCGCTGCGCCAGACCAGATCGAGGGTGCGCTGCCGGAACACCAGCGACCACACCCGGTCGGGACCGTCGGCGAACGCGCGCATGACCAGGTGCGCGACGGGGGCGAGTGCGAAGACCGAGACACCCAGCGCAGCCAGCGTGAGAACCGGCCGGCTGCGCCGGGTGGGACGGAGCGAGGCGAGCTGGATCAGATGAATCCCAGCTCCTGCAGCAACGCCTGGGTCTGCTCGAGCGAGGCGAGTTCGGCGAGTTCGATGTCGGCATTGCCGATCTCGGACAGCGGACGCAGCTGATCCTTGGTCTCGACACCCTCGACGACCGGGTACTCGGACGTCTCGTCGGCGAAGTACGTCTGGGCTTCGGGCGAGAGCAGCGCGGCGACGAACTGCTCCGCCTGTTCCTTCTGGTCCGTGGTCTGTACGACGCCGGCCCCGGCGATGTTCACGAGTGCGCCCGGATCACCGGCCTGGAAGTAGTAGACCTGCACGTTCAAGTTCTCGGCACCGCGCTCGTCCGCGAGGCCGTACCAGTAGTAGTGGTTGGTCAGGCCGAGGGTGACCTGGCCGGTGTCGACGCCTTCCATCAGCGGGCCGTTGCCCTCGAACGCCACCGGCTCGTTGGCCTTGAAGCCCTCGAGCCAGGCGCGGGCGCCGTCCTCGCCGCGCGCGACGCGCAGCCCGGTGACGAACGCCTGGAACGACGCGTTGGTCGGGGCGAAGCCGATCTGGCCCTTCCACTTCGGGTCCAGCAGGCCGTCGATGCCGGTGGGCAGATCCTGTGGCTGCACCTTCTGGTCGTTGTAGACGAGTACACGGGCACGTGCGGAGGTCGCCACCCAGGTGCCGTCGGCAGCGCGGTAGTCGGCGGGAACCAGGTCGGTCACCGAGGCCGGCAGCGTCTCGAGCAGCCCCGCCTGGTCGAGCAGGCCGAGCGCACCGGCGTCCTGGGTGAACACCACGTCGGCGGGCGAGGAGGCGCCCTCCTCCACCAGCTTCCCGGTGATCTCCGGGGTGCTGCCGTAGACGACGTCGATCTCGAAGCCGAGCGTGCCCTCGAGCTGGTCGATCAGGGGTGCGACCAGGTTCTCGCTGCGCCCGGAGTACAGGGTGAGCGCACCGGTGGAGTCACCCTCGGACTCACTCGAGTCGCTGCCGCACGCGGCCAGCGCGGCGGCAAGTACCCCGGCCGACAGTACTGCGACGGCTCTGCGTCGAAATTGCATTCCGGACCTCCTGGCGTGAGCGGCGACTCACAGGCAACGTACAGGTTGCCTAAGCCTAACCTGAGCCCAGGGCCAGGTTCGTCATCACCCGTACGCCGACCGCCAGGGCACGTTCGTCGAGATCGAAATCGGGCTGGTGGATGTCGAGCTTCGGTCCGGTCCCCCGCCACACACCCAGCCGGGCCATCGCACCCGGAACCTGTTCGAGGTACCAGGAGAAGTCCTCCCCGCCTCCGGACTGCGGGGTGTCCGCCAGCGCGTCCGGGTCGATCGCCCGCACCGCGTCCTCCACCATGCGGGCCGACACCTCGTCGTTGACGACGGGTGGCACACCGCGCCGGTAGTCCAGCTCGTAGCTCAGACCGGTCGGGGCGAGCAGGCCGTGCACGATCTCGCGCACCATCGGCTCGAGCAGTTCCCACGTCTCGTGGTCGCCGGTGCGGACGGTGCCGGTCAGCATGCCGGTGCGGGGAATCGCATTCGCGGCCTTGCCCGCCGCGACCGCGCCCCACACCATCACCGTGCTCGTGCGGGGGTCGATGCGCCGGCTGAGCATGCCGGGCAGCCCGGTGATCACGGTGCCGAGGCCGTACACCAGATCGCCCGTCAGGTGCGGGCGGGAAGTGTGTCCTCCCGGCGAGTCGAGAACCAGCTCGACCGTGTCGGCGGCCGAGGTGATCGCCCCGACCCGCACCCCGACCTTGCCGGCCTCGAGTCTGGGATCGCAGTGCAGCGCGAAGATCCGGACCACGCCCTCGAGCGCGCCGGCGGCCACCACGTCGAGCGCGCCGCCGGGCATCACCTCCTCGGCGGGCTGGAAGATCAGCCGCACCCCCACCGGCAGCTCGGGCACCGAGTTCAGCGCCAGCGCCGTGCCGAGCAGCACGGTCGTGTGGGCGTCGTGCCCGCAGGCGTGCGCCACGCCCGGCACGGTGGAGGCGAACGACAGGCCCGTCATCTCCTGCATGGGCAGCGCATCCATGTCGGCACGCAGGGCGATCCGCGGCCCGTCGGGACCGAGATCGCAGATCAGGCCCGTGCCGCGCGGCAGCACCTTGGGTTCGAGCCCGGCGGCCGCGAGTGTGCTTCCGACGAACTCGGTGGTCGCGTACTCCTGACGGGCCAGTTCGGGATTGGCGTGGATGTGCCGGCGCCACGCCGACAGGTCGTCGGTGTGCTCGCCCAGCCATTTCTCGATGTACGGGTTCATCGGCGTGCCACGTTCTCGAGCAGCCGCGCACGTTGCGTGGGATCGGCCGCCGCCCGGGCTGCCGTCGCGGCCAGGGCGCGGGCGCCGTCGAGGACGGCGAGGTCCGCCGAGGCGGTGACGCACGCGTCGGCGAACGCCGCCTGGTGGGTCACCGCACCACCGGAGTCGAGACCGATCACCGGGTGGATACCCGGCACCACGTTCGTCACGTTTCCCATGTCCGTACTGCCCAGCGGGCGCGATCCTTCCTCCTCGACGGGCAGCGGCGTGCGCCCGAGACCGATGATCTCCTCACGATAAGCCCGGACCAGCCACGGGTCGGGAGTCAGTTCCGTATAGGTCGGCGACACCGTGCGGATCTCGTGCGTGCAGCCGGCGGCGAGGGCCCCGGCCGCGAAGCAGTTGCCGGCACGCTCGGTCAGGTCGGCGAGGGCCTCCGCGGTAGTCGCCCGCAGGTAGTACAGCAGTTCCGTATGCGCGGGCACGATGTTCGGGGCGGTGCCGCCGTCGCTGACGATCCCGTGGATCTGCTGACCGGGCAGTAGATGCTGACGCAGCAGGCCGACGGCGACCTGCGCGACGGTCGCCGCATCGGCAGCGTTGCGGCCGTATTCGGGAGCGGCGGAGGCGTGCGCCTCACGGCCGGTGTAGCTGACCGCGATGTCCGCGAGGGCCAGCGACGTCGCCCCGGTGATGTCGAACGGGCCCGGGTGCACCATCAGGGCCATGCCGACGTCGTCGAACACCCCGCGTTCGAGCATGAGTACCTTGCCCCCGCCGGTCTCCTCGGCGGGTGTGCCGATGACGCGGACGGTGATGCCGAGCGCGTCGGCGACGGCGGCCAGACCCAGGCCCGCGCCGGCGGCGGCAGCAGCGATGATGTTGTGCCCGCACGCGTGCCCGATCCCGGGCAGCGCGTCGTATTCGGCGCAGATTCCGACGACGAGGTCTCCGCTGCCGAACCGGGCGTCGAACGCGGTGGGCAGGTCGGCGATCCCGGTACGGACCTCGAATCCGCCGCTGCGCAACAGGTCCGCGATCTTCGCGGCGCTGCGGTGTTCGTCGAAGGCCAGTTCCGGCTCGGCGTGGATCGAATGCGACAGGGCGATCAGGCCGTCCGACGCAGCCTCGATCGCCCTGTCCGCATCGCTCGTCACCCGCTCAGTCTGGCACGGGCGGAGAGCACGCACCTCACCCGAGGCGGAAGTTCGACTCGTCCGTCTTCGTCTCGAGTGCCGCGATCAGCGGTGCATGCAGACCACGCTTGATGCCCGCCAGGTTGGCGCCGCGGGTGCCCGTGAGGGTGGCGGCCCGTTCGACGGCGGCGGCCAGCACGGCATCGCCGTCGACGGTGCGATCGACTATGCCCGCCGCGAGCGCGTCACCACCGCCGAACCGGCGGCCGGTCGTGGTCGCCTCGACCGCGGCCTGGATCGGCAGCCGCTCGCGCAGGAGTGCCGACATGCCCACGGTGAACGGCATGTTCAGGGACACCTCGGGCAGGCACCAGAAGCCGCGGTCGGCCCGCATCACGCGGAAGTCGTGGGTCAGCGCGAGCATTGCACCGGCCCCGAACGCGTGGCCCTGCACCGCCGCGACGGTCGCCGCGGGGAAGGTCAGGATCCGCACGTACAACTCGTGCACGGAATCGAGGTAGCTGGGCAGTTCGGGGAGGTTGCCGAAGATCCAGTCGGTGTCGAGCCCGTTGCTCCAGAACTTTCCGGTGGCCGCGGTCACGAGTGCGGCCGGGCCGTCGTGGGCGACGACCTCGTCGAGCAACTCGTGGACGGCGGAGAGCCAGCCGGGATGGAAGCGGTTCTCGGTGTCGCCGCCGGAGCGGTCGCCGAGGTGGAGGACGAAGACGTCGCCGTCGCGGTCGAGGTATGGCATGCGGAGAGGATAGCGCCACAACCTACCCGCGAGTAATAACCGGTGTGGCGCTAGGGTCGACCGACATGGGAGCACCCGATGCCATCGCCGACCCCCCTGCCGAGGCCGCCCGCGCCGCCGCGGCACTCGCCGAGCGCACCGGGGTGCCCGAACACCCCGTGGCGGTGGTGCTCGGTTCGGGCTGGCGCGCTGCGGTGGACCGCTTCGGCGCGGCGGTCGCGGACGTCCCGATGGGCGAACTGCCGGGGTTCGCCCCGCCCACCGCCGAAGGGCATTCGGGCACCGTGCATTCCGTGCGGGTCGGCGACACTCCGGTGCTGCTCCTCGCCGGCCGCACCCATGCCTACGAGGGGCACGACCTGAGCCGCGTCGTGCACCCGGTGCGTACCGCCGTCGCGGCCGGCGCGCGCACCGTCGTGCTCACCAACGCCGCCGGCGGCATCCGGCCCGATCACACGGTCGGTCAGCCGGTGCTGATCTCGGACCACCTCAACCTCACCGGGCGATCGCCCCTGCGCGGCGCCCAGTTCGTCGATCTCGTCGACGCCTACTGTCCGCAGCTGCGCGCCCTCGCCCGTGAGATCGACCCCACCCTCGACGAGGGCGTGTACGCCGGTCTGCCCGGCCCGCACTACGAGACCCCCGCCGAGATCCGCATGCTGCGCACGCTCGGCGCCGACCTGGTGGGCATGTCCACCGTGCACGAGACCATCGCCGCGCGGGCCGCGGGCGCGCGGGTGCTCGGAATCTCACTGGTCACCAATGCCGCCGCGGGACTCACCGGTGAGCACCTGGACCACCACGAGGTGCTCGCGGCGGGGCGGGCCGCCGCCACCCGCATGGGCGACCTGCTGCGTGAGCTGGCGGGCCGGCTGTGAGCCTGCGTTTCGGGACCGCCGGGCTGCGCGGGCCCGTCGGCGACGGACCCGGCTGCATCAACGAGGACGTGGTCGTCCGCACGACCGCGGGCCTGGCCCGGTGGCTCCGGGCGCGCGGGTCCGGCGGCGGCACCGTGGTCGTCGGCCGTGACGCCCGCACCGGATCCGCCGAGTTCTTCGCCGCCGCCACCGAGGTTCTCGCGGCCGCCGGTTTCGCTGTCGTGGCCCTGCCGCGTCCGTTGCCGACCCCGGTGACGGCGTACGCCGTGCGGACCCTCGACGCGGTCGCGGGCGTGCAGATAACCGCGTCCCACAACCCCGCCTCGGACAACGGCTACAAGGTCTACACCCGTGGCGGTGCCCAACTGGTCGAGCCGGACGACCGTGAGATCGAGAGGGCGATCGACGCCGTCGGCGCGGCGTCGTCCGTGCCGCGCACCGCCGTCGCGCCCGCCGGGGACGACCTGGTGGCGCGGTATCTGACGCGCGTCGCCTCGCTACCGCGCGCCACGGCGCGCACCCTGCGCATCGCGCTGACACCGCTGCACGGCGTCGGCGGCGAGACTGCCGTCGCGGCGCTGCACGCCGCGGGCTTCGACGACGTGCACGTGGTGGACGCCCAGTTCGCGCCCGACCCGCGCTTCCCCACCGTGGAGTTTCCCAATCCGGAGGAACCGGGGGCCGCCGATGCCGTCCTCGCTCTTGCCGCCGACGTGGGCGCGGACATCGCGCTCGCCCTCGATCCCGATGCGGACCGGTGTGCCGTGGGTGTCCCCACACCCGAGGGCTGGCGAATGCTGCGCGGCGACGAGACCGGGGCGCTGCTCGGGGACCGAATTCTCGCGGGTGCCCCACGCGGCGCGCTGGTGGCGACGACGATCGTCTCCTCGACCCTGCTCGGCAAACTCGCCGCCGCGCGGGGTGCCCGCTACGCGCAGACCCTCACGGGTTTCAAGTGGCTCGCTCGCGCGGGCGACGGACTCGTGTACGCGTACGAGGAGGCCCTCGGTCACTGCGTCGACCCGGATGCGGTGCGCGACAAGGACGGCATCGCGACGGCGGTCGTCGTCGCAGACTACGCCGCCGAACTGAAGGCCCGCCGAAGCACTCTCGTCGACGCGCTCGATGCCCTGTACCGCGAGTTCGGGCTGCATCTCGGCGACCAGGTCTCGATCCGGGTGACCGATCTCGCCCGGATCGGGGCGATCATGAGCCGGTTGCGGTCCGCGCTACCGGCCGAACTCGCCGGGGAGCCGGTCACGGCCACGGACCTGGCGACGGCGAGCGGCCCGCTGCGCACGGACGCCGTGGTGCTCGAGGGCGCGTCGGTGCGGGTCGTGGTCCGGCCGTCGGGCACCGAACCGAAGCTCAAGTGCTACCTCGAGGCCGTCGCTGCGGACGGCGACCGCGACGGCGCGAGCGCGCGACTGCAGGCGTTGCGCGCGTGGGCCACCGGCCTCGGTGAGCACTGACGGGCGGCACCGACGGGCAGCACCGACGGGCCGGTGACGGCCGCTCGTCGCGGTCGTCACCGGCCCGGAGGAGGAACGACAACCCTCAGAGACGGTGCGGCACACCGTAGGTGATGACGGTGTCGTTGTTCGAGGTGACGGCCCGGGCGTACGGCCGGATCGTGACCGGGCCGAGCGCTCCCGAGACGGAGCCGTGGACCCCGGCCAGCCGGACGGTCGCGGACCGGCCGTCGAACTCCATGTCCTCGACGAACGCCACGTCGGTGATGCCGCCCGGCGAGAGATCGACCTCGATCTCCTGCGACGGGATGATCGACCCACCGATCGTCGCTCCGGTGCTCGCGTCGAGTCCGAGAGCGAACTCGGGGGCGAGTTCGACACCGATACCGAACTCGTTGCCGACCTCCCAGTCGAGGCTGGGAGTGTTGATGTGCACGACGGCCCCGTTGAGGGCGACCGGGTAGCCGATCTGGTAACCGATGGTCAGCTTGGTGTCCTGGAACGAGTCGGCATCGGGCCCGGTGAAGTTGACCGACACCACCTCGTCGTGGAAGAACTCGAAGCTGACGGGCGAGCTGTCGAGCGGCGGATAGGACTGGATCGACGTGTCGGCCTGGAGGACTTCGATGGCGTTGTTGTTTCCGAGGGGCAGTGTCCGGGCGTTGTCGACAGCGGCTCCGGCACTGCCGGACCCCACCACCATGCCCAGCACGGCGGCCGCACCGAGTGCGGTCGCCCGGGCGCACTGTCGAAATCTGTTGCCGGAGAAGGTGTTGATCATCGAGCGGACCTCATTTTCGTGGGCGGTCGAGGACAGTGGACGTTCCAACCGATCACGGGGAGCGTAACCAGAGCAGGCCCGTGGAAAAGGGAAGTTGATCAACTTCCCCGAATCGAGACGGTGCCCGTCCCGGCTGCGGCCGCTCGGACCGGGGTCCTCAGCGGCGTCGCATTCGGCGCCGAAAACCCGTTCCAGCCTGGTATTTCGACCGCCCGGACACCGCCCGGCGCAGGGACGACCGGGCACCCGCCGGCCAACCTCATCCGACACTCTATTGTTATCCTGCAACAACACGGACTATTCGGGCAAAACCGGCGATCCGGTCGTTCGGGGGTTCACCGATGCCGCGCGCGGACCCGCGCAGGAGGTCAGCGTGGGCCGAACTGCCGGTCACCGGCGTCCCCGAGGCCCGGAACGATGTACTTGTTCTCGTTGAGACCGTCGTCGATCGATGCGGTCACGAGCCGGACCGGGTGGCCGGACTCGGACAGCGCCGTCACACCTTCCGGAGCCGCGACCACGCACACCGCCGTGACGTCGGTCGCCCCGCGAGCGACCAGCAGGTCGATCGTGTGCACCATCGAACCGCCCGTGGCCAGCATCGGATCGAGCACGTACACCGGCAGGCCGGACAGGTCGTCGGGAAGCGACTCGAGGTACGGCACCGGCTCGAACGTCTTCTCGTCGCGAGCCAGGCCGACGAACCCCACCCGCGCCTGCGGGATGAGCGCGTGGGCCTGCTCCACCATCCCGAGGCCCGCTCGCAGCACCGGCACCAGCAGTGGTGGCTGTCGGAGGCGCACACCGATCGTCGTCGCCACCGGCGTCCGCACCTCGAATTGCTCGACCGGCGCGTCCCGGATCGCCTCGTACACCAGCATCTGGGTCAGCCGGCGCAGCGCGTACCGGAAGGCTGCGTTGTCGCTGCGCTCGTCGCGCAGCGTGGTCAGGAGGGCAGCGGCGAGCGGGTGGTCGACGACGAGCGAATCCATGCCGGAAGGATAGAACGCCGTCGTTCGCCCGCCGTCGCCGAGTGCTTCCCGGCCCAGCCCATGCGCACGGTCCGTCGCGGTCCTGTTTCCCCGACTCGCCCCGACGCCGGTGCAGGTGTGCCATCGTGACAGTCGGGCATGCGGGCGGACGGGACGGGTGGGCATGTGGGACTACATCGACGAGCGCAAGGCGCAGATCGCCTTCAGCGCGTACCAGCATGTGAGCCTCGTCGTGCAGGCCGTGCTTCTCGCCACCGTCGTGGCCGTCGTGCTCGCGGTGATCGTCACCCGGATCCCCCGGCTCGAACCGGTGGCCAACACCCTCAGTGCCGTCGGTCTGACCATCCCGTCCTTCGCGCTGCTCGGCATCCTCGTCCCGCTCGTCGGGATCGGGGTGGCACCGGCATTCCTCGCGGTCGCCTTCTACGCGACCCTGCCGGTCCTGCGCAACGCGGTGGTCGGGTTGCAGGGCGTCGACGGCACCCTCGTCGAATCCGCGCGGGGAATCGGCATGGGTGAGATCGGCTCGCTCACCCGCGTCCGACTCCCGCTGGCCTGGCCCGTCATCCTCGCCGGCGTGCGGGTCTCGACACAGATGTCCATGGGTATCGCCGCGATCGCCGCGTACGTACTCGGTCCCGGCCTCGGCTCGTTCATCTTCACGGGTCTGTCGCAGATCGGCGGCGCGAATGCACTGAACTCGGCCCTGGTCGGCACGATCGGAGTGGTCGTCCTCGCGCTGGCGCTCGACGCGCTGCTCCTCGCGCTCGGCAAGGTCACCGTCTCGAAGGGAATCCGTGCCTGAGATGAACCCGCCGTCCTCGTCCGCCGCCCGGATCAGCGGCACCGACATCGACCTGATCGACGTGGTCAAGACGTTCCCAGGGCAGGCGCGCCCGGCAGTCGACGGTCTGAGCCTGCACATCCCCGCGGGTGAGATCGTGATGTTCGTGGGCCCGTCGGGCTGCGGCAAGACCACGTCGCTGAAGATGATCAACCGTCTCGTCGAACCCACGTCCGGAACCATCCGGATCGGCGGCGACGACATCCGGTCGGCGGACGTCGACGACCTGCGGCGGCGGATCGGGTACGTGATCCAGGGCGGCAGCCTTTTTCCGCACATGACGGTCGCGCAGAACATCTCGATCGTGCCCCGGTTGCTGGGGTGGGACCGGCGGCGAACCGCGGACCGCGTCACCGAGCTGCTCGAACTGGTCAACCTCGACCCGGACCGGTACCGGGACCGCTACCCGCGGGAACTGTCCGGCGGGCAGCAGCAGCGGGTCGGCGTCGCCCGGGGCCTCGCCGCCGACCCACCCGTCGTGCTGATGGACGAGCCGTTCGGCGCGGTGGACCCGATCACCCGGCTCCGATTGCAGGACGAGCTGCTGCGCATCCACGAAGATCTGCGCAAGACGATCGTGTGCGTCACCCACGACATCGACGAAGCCGTCAAACTGGGCGACCGGATCCTGATCATGCAGGAGGGCGGGCACGTCGCGCAGTACGACACCCCCGAGACGATCCTGTCGGCGCCCGCGAGCCCGTTCGTGGAGAAATTCGTCGGTGCCGGTTCCACCCTCAAACAGCTCTCGCTCAGCCGCGTCGCGGAAGTCGAACTGGCCGAACTCACCACCGCGGAAGTCGGCAGCTCCGCCGACGAGGCCGTCGCACGCGCCAGGGCGCGCGGGGACGACACCGTGGTCGTCCTCGACCGGCGCCGTCGTCCGGTGGCCTGGCTGTGGGTGCGCGAGCTGCAGGGTTCGGGCACCGTCCCGGACGGCGACCCCGACGACCTGGTCACCCTCGACCGGCACGCCACCCTCAACGACGCACTGGACACGATGCTCGCCTCCGCGCACGGGGCCGCGATCGTGACCGGGCGGCAGGGCGAATTCCAGGGACTGATCAACTTCGAATCGGTGACCGGACGGATCCGCGGCGGCGAGTCGCAGTCCGCGGCCGCAGGCCCCGGCGAGACGGGACACCGGACATGAGCATCGACACCGAACCGTCGACCGCCGGGTCCGGTACCCGCCCGGGTCCTCCCTCGCGCCGCCGCGGCGGTACCGCGATGCTGTTCGTCCTGCCGCTCGTCGTCGCCGTGGTGTTCGCCGCCTGGCTGCTGTGGCGCGCGAACGCGGACCTCGACTCGATCGAGGCCCGCCAGCTCGAATGGATCACCATCTCGACTCTCCTCCGGGAACACGTCGAGCTCACGGCGGTCTCGGCGATCCTCGTCGTCGTGATCGCCGTCCCCCTCGGGATCGCCCTCACCCGGCCGGCGTCGCGCGCCCTCGCGCCGGTCGCGGTGGGCGTCGCCAACGCCGGGCAGGCGGCGCCGGCCATCGGACTGCTCGTGCTGCTGGCCATCTGGCTGGGATTCGGATTCGGCACCGCCGTCGTCGCCCTGACCCTGTATGCCGTGCTTCCCGTCCTGCGGAACACGATCACCGGCATCGAAGGTGTCGATCCGACCCTCGTCGAGGCCGGGCGCGGACTCGGCATGTCCGGGTTCGGCGTGTTGCTCCGGGTGGAGCTGCCCCTCGCCCTGCCGGTGATCATGACCGGTGTCCGCACCGCGCTCGTTCTGCTGGTCGGCACCGCCACTCTCGCCACCTTCATCAACGCCGGCGGCCTCGGTTCCCTCATCGTCACTGGAATCACCCTCTTCCGTTATCCCGTCCTCGTCAGCGGTGCGCTGCTGGTGGCGCTGCTCGCCCTTCTGGTCGACTGGGCGGGGCGCATGCTCGAGTTCACGGTCCGGCCGAAGGGGCTCCGCTCGTGACCGCACGCCTTCTGTCCCGGCTCGCCGGAGCGCTCCTCGCGGCGGCGACGCTGGTCGCGTGCGGGTTGGGAACCGCCGGCGGTTTCGTCCCCACCGGCGAACTCGCGGGCCCGCTGCAGTCCGTCGAGCCGCTCGACGGTGCGAGCATCTCGGTCGGGTCGAAGAACTTCTCCGAGGCCCTCCTCCTCGGGAAGATGGCGGTGATCCTGCTGCGCTCGGCGGGCGCGGACGTCACGGATCTGACCAACATCCCCGGCAGCGCCAGTGCCCGCCAGGCGCAGCTCGAGGGACAGGTCGATCTGCAGTGGGAGTACACCGGCACGGCATGGATCGCCTATCTCGGACACGAGGAACCGATCCCCGACGAGCGCGGCCAGTACGAGGCCGTGCGCGACGAGGACCTGCGCGAGAACGGTCTGGTGTGGCTGCCGCCCGCCCCCATGAACAACACCTACGGATTCGCGGCCACCAGCGCCAATGCGCAACGCCTCGGCGTGGCTTCGCTCTCCGACATCGCGAACATCCCGGTCCCCGAACGCACCTTCTGCGTCGAATCCGAGTTCGCCAACCGCAACGACGGTCTGCAGCCGATGCTCGAGACCTACGGCATTCCGCTCGGATCCGGTGTGCCACGCGAGAACATCAGGACGCTCGACACTGGCGCCATCTACGAGGCGACGGCACGCGGCGACTGCAACTTCGGCGAGGTGTTCACCACGGACGGCCGGATCGAGGCCCTGGATCTGACCGTGCTCGAGGACGACCGGAAGTTCTTCCCCATCTACAACGTGGCGGTCGTCGTCCGCGAGGAGACCCTCACCGAGAACCCGCAGATCGCGGAGTTGTTCGCCCCCGTCTCCCGGAAACTGACCGACGAGACACTCATCGAACTGAACGGGCGGATCGACGTCGACGGCCAGGAGCCGGCCGAGGTCGCCTACGACTGGCTGGTTCAGGAGGGCTTCGTCGAATAGGTGACCGGGAGTGGGACACCGGCTGCACCCGCGGCCGTGTCAGTGGACGAACTGCCGTGTCAGTGGACGAACTGCCGTGTCAGTGGACGAACTGCCGTGTCAGTGGACGAACTTCAGTCCCACCACGCCGCCGACGATCATGGTCAGGAACAGGATCTTCCATGCCGAGACCGATTCGTTCCCGGTCGCCATCGCGTACACCACGGTGAGCACCCCGCCGATGCCCACCCACACGGCGTACGACGTTCCCACCGGCAGTCGACGCATCGCGTAGGCCAGGCCCGCCATGCTCGCGATCAGCGCCGTGACGAACACGACCGTCGGAACGAGACGGGTGAACCCTCGGGAGCGGTCCAATGCCGTGGCCCACACCGCTTCCAGCACCCCGGACACCACCAGCACCAACCACGACATCACAGGCTCCCTCGGGCCGTCTTGTCGCACACCGGGTACGGCGCCCCTCGTCCGGGAACCCGGGTTCCGGGCTCGCTTCCAAGGTCCCACACCCCGTGGCGGGGAACAAATCCGGCCCGCCGGCGCGGAACCGGGGCACCACCCGCTGCGTCCAACCGGTCGAAGGACGATCCGTTTCACCGAGGGGGAACAGCCCGAATGGACGCAGGCACCGGAAACCACGACGTGGTACGCGCTCGACCCGAGACGATCGCGGCGTTCGGACGCACCGCTGCGGCCATGGCGGAGCGGCTCCACGAAGCCGCCGCCGAGGCACACGCTGTCGATCCGGCGCCCCTCGCGCCGGCATTCGGTCCGGTCGGCACCGCGTTCCTCGCCGCGTTCACGGCCACTCACCGCGCCCATCGGACCGAACTGACCCGGCTCGGCGGCACCTTCGCGGCAATGGGCGCGGTCGCCGGTGCCACCGCCGCCGCGTACGAACGCGCCGTCACCACCCAATCCGCACTGCTGGAGGCCGCCGGAGCCCCGCGGTGACCGCGGTGCCGGAGGTGGACCTGCTCGCCGCTCCCCTGACCGAGCTGCTGTCGGCGTTCGGCACCGGCACCGTCGCCACCGATCCGGCCGCGGCACTGCGCTCCTGCACAGAACTGGTCGAAGGCGTCCACACGGTGGGCCGGACCGCGCTGGGCGAGCTCGCGTGGGACTGGGCCGGGGCTGCCGCAGAGGCCGCCGTCCGCAGCGGCGAACGGGCCCTGACCGACGTCGTCGCCGCCGCCGACCGCGGGACGGCCATCGCCGACGTCGCGGTGGAAGCGACGACGACCGTCCTCACCGGTGCCGCCGAGGTCGCCCGGCTGATCGACTCGTTCGCGACGCTGGCCGAACGCTCCGCTCCCCTCGCCGCACTCCCACAGGCGCAGATGATGCTGCTGGTGGCGGCCGTCGAGCACATCGCAGCGGGCCTCGACGTCCTGGCCCGGGTCACCTCCACGTTGGCGGACCACACGGCACGGATGGCAGAGCTGATGCCGCCGGATCCTGCCCCGGTTGCACCGCCGGGGCAGGAACCTGTCGTGCCGCGGGACGGCGAGCTGCGAGCCTTCGGCAGCCAGGGAACCGAGGTGCGGCTACCGGACGGCAGCGTGGCCGTCGCACCGAATCGCGCGGCGGCCGATGCCGTGCGGCACGCGCTCTCCCAGCAGGGCACGCCCTACGTGTGGGGTGGGACCGCACCGGGGCAGGGCCTCGACTGCAGCGGCCTGACCCAGTGGGCGTACGGGCAGGCAGGAGTACAGATCCCACGCCTCGCCCAGGATCAGGACGTCGGAACCGCAGTCGACGCGAGCGCGGTGCAACCCGGCGATCTCGCGGTGTGGGACGGGCACGTCGCGATGATCGTCGGAAACGGCCTCATGGTCGAGGCGGGTGACCCGGTCCAACTGTCGCCGATCCGGACCACGAACGGAGAGATGGGATTCCAGGGATTCTTCCGCCCCACCGGGTGAACACGGGAACCGATCGGCGTGGGTGCGCGTCCAAGTCCGGTATGGACATCGCGGAGACGACCATCACGACGGCGACCGCCCGGAACCGGGCCGGCACCGTCTCGGTACGCACCACCGAACAGGGCCTGCCCGTCGACCTGCACATCGATCAGAGCGAACTACGTTACGGCACAGCACAACTGGCCGAACAGATCGTGTCGCTGTGCCGGCGCGCGACAGTCGAGGCCGCTGCGCGGCACCGCGAGGAACTGGCGGACGGAGGCATACCGGAGGGGCTGCTGAATCGGCTGGGCCTGCCCACCCACGACGATGTGCAGCGTGCGCGCCGCGAGGACGGGCACGCGGCCGGTCCTCGCTCGGCGCTCCGGTGGTGAGCGCGATGTCGGCGAGCGACCAGCGCGTGACGGAAATCGTGGAGAGTGTGCGCACGCGGCTCGGGGCCCTGCAGGACTGCGTGGCCGCACTCGGCGTGGTCTCGGGCACCGCGACGAGCCCGGACGGCCTCGTGCGGGCCGAGGTGGACGGCAACGGCGCCCTGACCGGACTGTGGCTCGCCGAGGCGCTGCGCGGGCACCACACCCGCGACGTGACGGCATCGATCCTGGCCACGGCGCACGAGGCCGCACGGGTCGCCGCCGCCGAACGGGCCCGTCTGCTCGGGGAACTCCGCGGTGCGCTCGGGTGACGGCTGTCTCACCGTCGCCCCGCTATGTCTTCGGCCCGGAGATGGCTAGGCTTGGCGACCATGGCTGGAGACATCGTCCCGATCGAGCTCGGTCTCACCGACGGCGACGTCGCGACCCTCTGGGCGCCGCGGTGGCGCGAGGGCGACGACGAATGGGAGGCGTTCCTCGGCCACGGTGACGATCTGTATGCGTTCGGTGCGGTGGCCGAGCTCGTCGCGTTCGTCCGCTCCGGCGCCGACAACGACCTCGTCGAGCATCCGGCCTGGCCGGTCGTGTCCAAACTCGCGGCGGAGGAGTTCGAGCCGGACGAGAGCCATTCGTACGACTTGATCGGCGTGCCGGAACTCGTGGCGGACGACGCGGATCCGGAGTCCGTCGCCGAACTGCAGAACACGTTCGACATCGCGTCCGTCCTCGGCGACGTGTGTGAACTCGAGCCGGTGACGAAGTTCTTCGAGCGGGCCGAGATAGAGGCGCTGCTGAGCCACGGAGTCGCGGCGTTCGAGGGCCGCGAGGGCGTGGAACTGTGGAATCGGGTCGGCGCGGCCGTTGCCGAGGACTGGGACGGGGTGCTCGACGCGATCGACGGCGTCGTGAAGTCACCCGCGGTGGACCCCGAACTCGTCGCCGAAGCCGAAGCGGAACTCGTCGCGGCCGAGGAGAACGTCGTCGAGGCCGAGGACGCGGCCGAGGAGGCGGAGGACGAGGAGTACGAGTTCGTCGACGGGGACGAGGAGACGAGCTTCTGGACCGCGGTCGGAATCGACCCGGTCAAGATCATCGCCTCCGACGGCACGTGGTTCACCCTGCGCTGCTACCTCGACGACGATGCGCTGTTCCTCGGCCGGGACGGGACGATAATGGTGTTCCCCACCGAGCGCGCCCTGGCGCGCTATCTGGCCGACCACCACGACCACGATCTGGCGGCGCTGAACACCTACGACGACATCCGGCACGCAGCGACGGACGGTTCCCTCGAGATCGACGTGACGGACGAGAACGTGTACGTGCTGCCCGGGATCGCCGACGACATCGAGCACGGCACGGAGGCGGTGGACGCCGATCAGCTGGATCTGGCGGTCGAGCTGTTCACCGACGCCGCGAACTACGCCGAGGACGACAGCACCGACGCCGCGCTGGCCGGCTCCACCGAGCTGGGCTGGTTCGTCAACTACGTGCTCGAACCGGATCCGACGCGGCTCGCGCCCAGCGCGCCGTTCACCGCGGAGGCCGAGGCGTGGCGGGCTCTCGAGCGGGAGTTCGAGGCCCGGCTGCACAAGCACTGACCGATCGCCGGAGCACCCGGCGGAGCATCGGCGGGGCGAACAGTTTGCCCGGCGGGTCCACCATCGCCGCGACGCGGAAGAATGCCCGGACCACCTCGGCATCCTGTACGGCAGCGGCGTGTACGAGCGGCAGATAACGGTTGGCCACGCGCACTTTCGCGCCGCGCCGGCCCTCGACCTCCGGCCAGGCGAGGTCTCCGCCGGTCGCCATGTCCCAGGGCACGGCGACGACCTTCGCCACGTCCCGGAACCACCGGTGCGGGTCCGGTTCCCGGCCGCGGGCCAGGTGTTCGGCGAGGAGCACGGCTTCGAACGCCGCGACGCTCATTCCCTGCGCGTAGATCGGGTCGAAGCTGCACACCGCGTCGCCGATCACCAGCAGTCCCTGCGGCAGCCGCCGGCACCGCTCGTAGCGCACGCGTCGGCTTGCCGGAAAGTGGTACGACCGGGGTGCGTCGAGCGGTTCGGCGTCCCGGATCGCGTCGTACACGTCCGGCCACGGCAAGGACCGCACGAAGTCCACCCAGCCCTCCGGTGAGGCCGGAGGCCGCTGACCGAGCATGCCCACCGCCGTCACGAGACAGCGGCCGTTCTCGATCGTCTGGAGAGCGGCGCCGCGCGGGTCGGGCGGGGACGGCGCGAGCAGAATGCCCAGGTCGCTGCCCATGTGTGCCGGATCGGCAGTGTAGGTGCGGGTGACGTACGTGAGATCGACGCGGACCTCCTCCCGCGCGGGCGGGGGGTATCCGAGCTGCTCGAGCCACGCCGGGGTTCGCGAACCGCGCCCGGTGGCGTCGACGACGAGGTCGGCGTCGAGGACTTCCTCGACGCTGCCGTCCGCCCTGCGGAGCACGCGCACGCCGGTGACCCGTCGACCGTCACTGCTCACGGTCGGCCCCAGGGCGTCGCACCGGTCGACGATCCGCACTCCGGGTAGTGCGGCGACGCGGGACCGTATCCGACGTTCGAGATTCGGCCGGCTCGCGCTCACCGCCGTCAGGCCACTTGCCGCCTGCCGGAGGCGGTGGCCGCCGAGATACCAGCGCACGTCGCCGCACTGGTCCACCATCGGCGCCCCGTCTGCGACGAGTTCTGCGGTGAGGCCGGGCAGGAGCTCCTCCATGGCGCGCATCCCGCCGGCCACCAGCACATGGATGTGGCGTCCCTGCGGCACACAGCGCCGCGCCGCGGCGCCGTCCGGCAGCCTGTCGTGGTCGATCACCACCACATCCGAGTACGCATCCGACAACACCCGTGCGGCCAGCAGACCGGCCGTTCCCGCTCCGAGTACCACGGCACGCTCACCGATTCGTGTCGTCATTTCCGGCACCTCCTCGTTCGAGTGCGAGAAGCATGCGGCCGGAATCTGCTCGGTCACCAGTCCGTTCGGTACTCGACTGTGCTCACTGCCGGCGGCCGTACACCTCCTGGTCCCACAGCCAGGACACGATCCGCTCGACCCCTGCGGTCAGATGCCTGCGATACGTGCTGAACGGCAGGCCGAGCGCCGCTGCGGCCGATTCCTGGGTCGCGGCCGGTCGCAGGTACGTCCGGTCCACGGCCCGCAGCAGTTTGTCGTCGCGGGGATGGTCGGCCAGGGTGGTGACCGCGTCGCGCAGCACCTCCTCGAGCAGCGCAGCGTCAGGCTCCCCGGAGCCGGTCCGGTCGTGGAGCACCCGAGTTCGCAGCAGCGGATTGCGGGCGAGGAGGTCGTGTCGCCGCAGGTCGTGCAGTCCCTGCTTGACCGACTGCGCGAACTCGGGTTGGGAGAGCACGAGCAGCACGGGTGCGCCGGGCACGGAGGGGGACGGACCGCGAGCCAGCGCCCGCTCCGTCACCCGCTCGAGCCAGGCGTCGACCGGGACGCGCCGGAAATCGTGGGCGAACAAGCCGAACCGGCGGCGACCGACGACGAAATCGCCGCCGTCGACCCGCGGCAGATCGGCCACCGCGAAGTAGTCGTCCCACCGGTCCGGCTCGGCCAGGACGAGCACGTCGTAGGCAAGACCCCGAGTGGTAAGGCATCGCTGCATCGTGAGAATCGGGACTGCATTGAGCGTCGGCGAGGGGTCCTGGTACGCCTCCCGGTCCACGACGAAGCGGGTCTGGGTGACGACCTCGACCTCGCGCAGCGGCGTACATCGCTGCGCGGCCCGCCATCCCGCCGCGGCGCCCGGGTCGCCGACCCGATCCGCCTCGGTGGCGCGGGTGAGGTCCAGCAGCCCGATCACCCCGCGGACGGTCCCGTCCAGGTCCCGGAGCACGAAGAAGCCGTCCGGTTGCCGTGCGAGCCACCACCGTGCGAGCTGTGCGGATTCCTCGCCCTCTGCAGCCCGGACCAGCTCGACGACCGCCGCGTGGTCGGCAACGGTGGCGGGCTCGGGATAGTGCCGGCCCCAGCTCTCCCACTGCACCGGCGACAGCACGCCGGCGAGGTTGCGGAACACGAACTTCAGATCGAAGATCGCCTGCTGTTGCCGCCGGCCGGTCGCCGAGTCGAGCGCCCGGTGGATGTGCCGCCACACCTGGCGGAAGACGTCGGCGTAGCTGTCGGCGTCCCGCCACCACAGGTCGGCGTCGATGACGTCGCGGGCCAGGTCGTGAGGATGGAGACCGTCGGCTCCGGTCTCGACGAAGGACAGGCCCCGAAGCCACCGGAACGCGTCGTGGGCGCAGTCGTCGTCCGCCCCGAGCGCGTCCCGCAGGAGCGATTCCGTGGTCACGCGGGCGAGGGCGCACACCTCGAGTGCCCGACGGCGGACAGTGCCCGGTTCCTCGTCGACGAACCGGTGCAGCAGCGTCCCCACGAGGTCGGGGGTCAGCGGATCCGCGTCGGCGCTGCCGCCGCGGAGCACCGCGTCGGCGAGCAACGACAGCGCCAACGGGTGGCCGTGGGCCACGCGGCAGAGGCGCTCGTGCAGGTCGTCGCGGACCCCGGCGGCGCGCAGGTACTCGACGCTCTCCGGTGGCGCGAGGTTGCGCAGCGACACCACTCGCAGCAGATCGCCCCATGCCGGATCCGACCGCCACTGCGGCGACGGTGGATTCCGTCCCGCGATCACGACTATCGCGTCTTCCGGCAACCGCGGCAGCAGATTCCGGCGGATCCAGCCGTCGATCGGTGCGAGTGCCTCGTACGTGTCGATCACCGTCACGAGCCGTTGCCCGGAGGTGGTGGCGATTCGGTCCGCGTCCACGTCGAGGTGGTCCGCCAAAGCCGCGAGCACGGCAACCGGGTCGGGGACGAGGTCTCTCCCGTCGAGACGCACGAGAGCGGATCCGGCAGCCACGGCGAGATCGGCGACCTCGTCGAGCAGGCTCGTCTTGCCGATCCCTCCGGGTCCGTACAGGTACAGCACCGAGAACGGGGATCGAGGCGCGTCGAGTGCGGCACGTACCAGTTCGAGTTCGGCCGAACGCCCGACGAACCGGCGGCGGCGGCGCGCGGCGAGCACGTCGCCGAGAGTTGCCGAGGGCGGGACGCGGTCCCTCATACCTCGACCCTACGAGGTGACGACCGCCGGCGGTACCGTCAGCCGATCAGGACGGCGTAGCCGGGCTTGATCACGTTGTCGATGAGCTCGAGCCGCTGGTCGAACGGCAGGAACGCGGACTTCATCGCGTTGATCGTGAACCGCTCGAGGTCGGACCATCCGTACCCGAACGTCTCGACGAGCCGCATCATCTCCTTGCTCATCGTGGTGTCGCTCATCAGCCGGTTGTCGGTGTTGACGGTGACCCGGAACCGCAGACGCGCCAGCAGGTCGAACGGGTGCCGTTCGAGGGTGTCGACGGCACCGGTCTGCACGTTCGAACTCGGGCACAGCTCGAGTGGGATCCGCTTGTCGCGCACGTAGTTCGCCAGCAGGCCGAGGGTGGCGGTGCCGTCCTCGGCGACGGTGATGTCGTCGACGATGCGCACGCCGTGGCCCAGGCGGTCGGTGCCGCAGAACGCGATGGCCTCGTGGATGGACGGCAGTCCGAATGCCTCTCCCGCGTGGATCGTGAAGTGCGCGTTGGCGGCGCGCATGTACTCGAAGGCATCGAGATGCCGGCTCGGTGGGTAGCCGGCCTCGGCGCCGGCGATGTCGAACCCGACGACGCCGCGGTCGCGGAACCGCACCGTGAGTTCGGCGATCTCCCGGGACCGGGCGGCGTGCCGCATCGCGGTGAGCAGCAGCCGCACCCGGATCGGCTGGGCCCCGGAGGCCTCCACCGCGGACTCCCCCGATCGGAAACCTTCGAGCACGTGCTCGACCACGGAGTCCAGGTCGAGCCCCCGCTCGAGGTGCTGTTCGGGCGCGAACCGGACCTCGGCGTAGACGACGCCGTCGGCGGCGAGGTCGAGCACGCATTCGCGGGCGACTCGCTCGAGGCCGTCCGGGGTCTGCATGACGGCCACGGTGTGCGCGAACGTTTCGAGGTAGCGCTCGAGCGACCCGCTGTCGGCCGAGTCCCGGAACCAGCGCGCCAGCTCGGGCTCCGTGCCGGCCGGCAGCCGGTATCCGCAGGCATCGGCCAGTTCGAGCACGGTTCCCGGCCGCAGACCGCCGTCGAGGTGGTCGTGCAGAAGCACTTTCGGCGCGGTCCGCAGGGCGGGTTCGGTCAGTGTCGTCGTCGCCGGCTCCGTCATGCCCCGACGGTAGTCGGCTAGGCGGTGATCCGCTCGACGACGAGCGGCCGTGTCGCCGGCGCGGAATCGGAGATGTGCACGCCCTCGCCGAGGGTCGCCATCGCGGCAGGGAACTTCGCCGGAGTGTCGGTGTGCAGGGTGGCGATCGTGTCCCCGGCGCGGACCCGGTCCCCCGGCTTCGCGTGCAGCTCGATCCCCGCTGCGGCCTGCACGGGTTCGCCCTGCCGTTCCCGCCCGGCGCCGAGTCGCCATGCGGCCACACCCACCGCCATCGCGTCGAGTTCGGCCAGCACGCCGTCGCCGGGTGCGCGCAGTTCCTCCGTGTACCGGGCCGTGGGCAGCGGTGCGTCGGGGTCCCCGCCCTGCGCGGCGATCATCGCGCGCCACCGGTCCATGGCGGTGCCGTCGCGCAGCCGGTCCGCGGGGTCGACGTCGTCGCGGCCGACGGCGGCGAGCATTTCGCGGGCGAGGGCGAGGGTCAGCTCGACCACGTCGGGCGGGCCGGCACCGGCGAGTACATCGACGGCCTCGCGCACCTCGAGGGCGTTGCCGGCGGTGCGTCCGAGCGGGACGTCCATCCGGGTGAGGAGCGCGGTGGTGTGCAGTCCCTCGTCCTCGCCCAGCTCGACCATGGTGCGGGCGAGCTCGCGGGCGTCGCCCAGGTTCTTCATGAACGCCCCGGAGCCGACCTTGACGTCGAGGACGAGGGCGCCGGTGCCTTCGGCGATCTTCTTGCTCATGATCGAGCTGGCGATCAGGGGAATGGACTCGACCGTGCCGGTGACATCGCGCAGGGCGTAGAGGCGGCGGTCGGCCGGGGCGAGGTCGGCGCCGGCCGCGCAGACGACGGCACCCACCTCCGGGTCGGCGAGGATCTCGGCGATCTCGGTGGTGCTCATTTCCGCCCGCCAGCCGGGAATCGCCTCGAGCTTGTCCAGGGTGCCGCCGGTGTGGCCGAGTCCGCGGCCGGAGAGCTGGGGTACTGCGACGCCGCAGGCGGCGACGAGCGGGGCCAGCGGAAGGGTGATCTTGTCGCCTACACCGCCGGTGGAGTGCTTGTCGACGGTGGGCAGGCCCAGGCCGGTGAAGTCGAGGCGCCGGCCCGAGTCGATCATTGCGGTGGTCCAGCGGGCGGTCTCGGCGCGCGTCATGCCCCGGAAGTAGACCGCCATCGCGAGGGCCGCCATCTGCTCGTCCGCGACGACGCCGCGGGTGAACGCCTCGATGATCCAGTCGATCTCGGCGCCGCTGAGTTCCTTGCCGTCCCGTTTGCGGGTGATGATCGACAGGGCGTCAGGCACGGTCGGTCCCTCCCGTCTCGCGCACCGCGTCCAGGTCGCCGGGCCCGAACGCGTCCGGCAGCAGTTCGGAAATGGGGCGCGGTCCGCGGTGCGTGTCGACCTCGAGGCCGGGGCCACCGTGTTCGGCGAGGATCTGCCGGCAGCGCCCGCACGGGCTCAGGACGGCTCCGCGAGCGTCGCAGACGGCGACGGCACGCAATCGCCCGCCGCCACTGGAAATCAAGTTACCGACCAGTACGCATTCGGCGCACAGGCCCACTCCGTGTGAGACATTTTCCACATTGCATCCGACGACTATCCGTCCGTCGTCCACGAGCGCCGCGGCCCCCACCGGGAAACGGGAGTAGGGTGCATACGCGCGTCCCATCACCTCATGTGCTTTGGCGCGCAAGGTTTTCCAGTCTACGTCCGGCATAGTTGCCCATCCTGTCACGGTGGCCGATTCCACGATTCACCGACCCGGCCGGGCCAGATCACAGTTGGAAAGGCAAACCTAACTTGCAATTCGGCGGCCGTACGAACCGCCACGCGAATTAGTTCCCGACTTTCGAATAGGACTAAAGTCGGTCGAAGTCGGTTCAGGTTCACGTCGAGCCCGTGCTGCGGAATCCCCCAGAGGCTGGAGAGGCTCGACGCGTCCACCATTGACGTTGGAGGCACAGCACTCGATGAGCAGCACGACTGAAGCCGCTCCCGCACCGGGGCGCACACGGTCGCTTTACCGGGGAGACCCGGGCATGTGGTCCTGGGTTCTGCACCGGATCACAGGCGTGG
This sequence comes from Rhodococcus indonesiensis, assembly GCF_047782815.1. Classification (NCBI taxonomy): domain Bacteria; kingdom Bacillati; phylum Actinomycetota; class Actinomycetes; order Mycobacteriales; family Nocardiaceae; genus Rhodococcus; species Rhodococcus indonesiensis. The sequence goes on from NZ_CP180630.1 coordinate 3,623,268, forward strand.
CGACATTCTTCTTCCTTTTCGTCCACGTCCTGGACACGGCACTCGTCCGGGTGAATCCCGAAACCTACGACAGTGTCATCGAGACCTACAAGAATCCCGTCGTCGGGCTCATGGAGCTCGGGTTGGTGGCGATGGTGCTCTACCACGCCCTCAACGGCCTGCGCGTGATGCTCGTGGACTTCTGGTCCAAGGGCCCGCAGTACCAGCGGGTGATGCTCTGGACGGTCCTGGCGATCTGGTTCGTGGTGATGATCCCGGCCGCCGGTCGCATCTTCTACAACATGTTTGCGGGGCACTGAGATGACTGAAGCCAAGACTCTCGGCAAGGCGTACGACCGCCCGGCCAGCCTCGACAATCCGCGCTCCCCGCGCCGTGCCGCGAAGAACAACTTCGAGCTCTACGCCTGGTTGTTCATGCGCCTGTCCGGCCTTGCGCTGATCATCCTGGTGCTCGGCCACCTGTTCATCATGCTGATGCTGGACGAGGGCGTGCACCGCATCAACTTCGCGTTCGTCGCCGGACGCTGGTCCAGCCCGTTCTGGCAGTTCTGGGACCTGTCGATGCTCTGGCTCGCGCAGCTCCACGGCGGCAACGGCCTGCGCACCGTCATCGCGGACTACTCCCGCAAGGACTCGACCCGATTCTGGCTCAACACGATCCTGGTCGTGTCGATGATCCTGATCATGGGCCTGGGCACCTACGTGATCTTCACCTTCGACCCCAACATCGTTGCGAGCTAGGGGAGCTACGACTTCATGCAGGAACATCGTTATGACGTGGTCATCGTCGGTGCCGGCGGCGCCGGCATGCGTGCGGCCATCGAGGCCGGTCCCCGCGCCCGCACCGCAGTTCTGACCAAGCTCTACCCCACCCGCAGCCACACCGGCGCCGCGCAGGGCGGCATGTGCGCCGCCCTCGCGAACGTCGAGGAGGACAACTGGGAGTGGCACACCTTCGACACCGTCAAGGGTGGCGACTACCTCGTCGACCAGGACGCTGCGGAGATCATGGCCAAGGAGGCCATCGACGCGGTGCTCGACCTCGAGAAGATGGGTCTGCCGTTCAACCGCACCCCCGAGGGCAAGATCGACCAGCGGCGGTTCGGTGGCCACACCCGTGACCACGGCAAGGCCCCGGTACGGCGCGCCTGCTACGCGGCCGACCGCACCGGCCACATGATCCTGCAGACGCTCTACCAGAACTGCGTCAAGCACGACGTGGAGTTCTTCAACGAGTTCTACGCCCTCGACATCGCGCTGACGCAGACCCCCGAGGGTCCCGTCGCCACCGGCGTCATCGCCTACGAGCTCGCCACCGGCGAGATCCACATCTTCCACGCGAAGTCGATCGTGTTCGCCACCGGCGGCTCGGGCCGGATGTACAAGACGACGTCCAACGCGCACACCCTCACCGGTGACGGCATGGGCATCATCTTCCGCAAGGGCCTGCCGCTCGAGGACATGGAGTTCCACCAGTTCCACCCGACGGGACTCGCGGGCCTGGGCATCCTGATCTCCGAGGCCGTGCGCGGCGAGGGCGGCATCCTCCGCAACGCCGACGGCGAGCGCTTCATGGAGCGCTACGCCCCCACCATCAAGGACCTCGCGCCCCGCGACATCGTCGCCCGCTCGATGGTGCTCGAGGTGCTCGAGGGCCGCGGCGCCGGACCGAACAAGGACTACGTCTACATCGACGTGACCCACCTCGGTGAGGACGTCCTCGAGGAGAAGCTCCCGGACATCACCGAGTTCGCCCGCACCTACCTCGGCGTCGACCCCGTCACCGAGCTCGTGCCGGTGTACCCGACCTGCCACTACGTGATGGGCGGCATCCCCACCAAGATCAACGGTGAGGTGCTGCGCAACAACGAGGACGAGGTCCCGGGCCTGTACGCCGCCGGCGAGTGCGCCTGCGTCTCCGTCCACGGCGCCAACCGCCTCGGCACCAACTCGCTGCTCGACATCAACGTGTTCGGCCGTCGCGCCGGCATCGCTGCCGCCGAGTACGCGAACACCCACGACCACGTGGACCTGCCGGAGGACCCGGCCCGCAACGTCGTGGAGTGGCTCGAGCGGATCCTGGGCGCGGGCGGCAAGGAGCGCGTGGCGGACATCCGCAGCGAGCTGCAGCAGTCCATGGACAACAACGCCTCGGTGTTCCGCACCGAGGAGACGCTCACCAAGGCGCTCGAGGACATCCACGCGCTGAAGGAGCGGTACAAGCACATCACCGTCCAGGACAAGGGCAAGCGCTACAACAGCGACCTGCTCGAGGCCGTCGAGCTGGGCTTCCTGCTCGAGATGGCCGAGGTCACCGTCGCCGGTGCGCTCAACCGGAAGGAATCGCGCGGCGGTCACGCCCGCGAGGACTTCCCGAAGCGCGATGACGAGAAGTTCCTCAAGCACACCATGGCCTACAAGGAGGGGACGGAGCTGATCTCCCCCATCCGCCTGGACTACAAGCCGGTGGTGCAGACCCGCTACGAGCCGATGGAGCGGAAGTACTGATGACAACCCTCGAGAAGAACGAAGCCGACGTCTCGAACCTGCCACCCGTGCCCGAGGGCGCCACGATGGTCACCCTCAAGATCGCGCGGTTCAACCCCGAGGACGGCAAGGGTCAGCACTGGGACAGCTTCCAGGTTCCGGCGCTGCCGTCGGACCGCATGCTCAACCTGCTGCTCTACGTGAAGGGCTACCTCGACGGCACCCTCACGTTCCGCCGCAGCTGCGCGCACGGCGTGTGCGGCTCCGACGCGATGCGGATCAACGGCGTCAACCGCCTGGCCTGCAAGATCCTGATGAAGGACATGCTGCCCAAGGACGGCAAGCCGGTGACCATCACCGTCGAGCCGATCCGCGGCCTGCCGGTCGAGAAGGACCTCGTCGTCGACATGGAACCCTTCTTCGACGCGTTCCGCGCCGTGAAGCCGTTCCTCATCGCCACCGGCAACGAGCCCACCCGCGAGCGGATCCAGTCGCAGGCCGACCGGGCCCGCTTCGACGACACCACCAAGTGCATCCTCTGCGCGTGCTGCACCACCTCGTGCCCGGTGTACTGGAACGACGGCAGCTACTTCGGCCCCGCCGCCATCGTCAACGCGCACCGGTTCATCTTCGACAGCCGTGACGAGGGCGCCGCCGAGCGTCTCGACATCCTCAACGACGTCGAGGGCGTGTGGCGCTGCCGCACCACCTTCAACTGCACCGATGCGTGCCCCCGCGGCATCCAGGTGACGAAGGCGATCCAGGAGGTCAAGCGCGCGCTGCTGTTCGCTCGCTGATCCCCGTACCCGACGAAGGCTCCGCACTCGATCCGAGTGCGGAGCCTTCGTCGTCGCATCAGCCCGGAACGACGACGCCGCGACCGCGGATGCTGCCCTCGCGCAGCCGCCGGTAGGCCGTGGGCCCCTCGTCGAGGGTGAACGTCTCGGTGTGGATGTCCAGCCGGCCGGCGCGGGCCAGCTCCACGACCTCCATCAGCTCGGACCGGGTGCCCCAGTACGGGGTCACGACGGAGGCCCCGAACGGGATCATGAAGAAGCCGACCTTGGCATGCGCGCCGGTGTGGATGCCGACGACCGAGATGTGCCCGTCGACCGCGACCACCTCCTGGGCCATGTCGATCGTGCTCTGGGCGCCGACGAAGTCGAACACCGCCGTCGCCCCCTCACCGCCGGCCAGTTCCCGGACCGCGTCCACCGCACCGGCGCCCGACTTCACCGCCGCGTCGGCACCGACCTCACGGGCGAGTGCGAGGCGGTCGTCGTCGAGATCGACGGCGATCACGCGGGCCGCGCTGACTGCGCGCAGAATCTGGATGCCGACGTGCCCGAGTCCGCCGACCCCGATGACGACCGCCGTCGAGCCGGGTCCCAGCAGCGGCAGGACCCGCGAGATCGCGTGGTACGGCGTCAGGCCGGCGTCGGTGAGCGGAACCGCGGCGACCGGGTCGAGGTCCCCGATCGGGACGAGGTGGCGCGCCGAGTCGACGATCATGTACTCGGCCATCGACCCGGGCGAGCCGAGACCGGGCGGGGTGAGGCCCAGTTCGGCGGCGCGGGTGCAGTAGTTCTCGCGGCCACGCGCGCACGCGTGGCACGCACCGCAACCCCACGGCCCGTACACGGCGACGGCGTCCCCCGTCTCGAATCCGGTGACGCCGTCACCGAGTTCGGCGACGGTGCCGACACCCTCGTGGCCGAGGGTGAGGGGAAGACCGTAGGCGTACTGCCCCGCCGGCATGTCCATCACGAAGATGTCCGAGTGGCACAACCCGGCCGCGGTGACCTTCAGCAGGATCTCACCCGGCCCGGGCGACGGAGTCGGGACGTCGACGACGACCGGCTCGGAGCCGATCTCGGTGTACTGGAGGGCTTTCATGCGCCCGACTCTACGGCCGGGGGTGTGGGCCCGCCCGGTGCTACAGCGACTCTTCCGCTGCGCGACGCCGGCCGTTCCGGCTCCGGACGTCAGGCGGTCCGGACGAGCATCTTGCCGACGTTGCGCCCGCGCATGAGGTCGAGGAAGGCGTCCACCGAGTTGCCGATGCCGTCGACGACCGTCTCGTCGAACACCACGTCGCCGGCCGCGAGCCACGGCCCCATCTTCGCCGCGAACTCGGGGAAGACGTGGGTGTAGTGGCCGAGGGTGAAGCCCTGCAGGGTCAGCCCCCGGGTGATGATGTTGGCCATGTTGTCCGGCCCGGCCGTGCGTTCGGTGTTGTTGTACAGGGCGATTGCGCCGCACAGGGCGGCCCGGCCGCCGTCGCGCAGGACGTCGAGGGCTGCCTCGAGATGGTCGCCGCCGACATTGTCGAAGTACACGTCGATCCCGTCGGGCGCGGCCCGGCGCAGCTGACGCCGCACGGGCGCCGACTTGTAGTCGAACGCGTCGTCGTAGCCGTAGCGCTCGGTGAGCATCGCGACCTTGCTCTCGGAGCCGGCGGAGCCGAGCACCCGGCTCGCGCCCTCGAGCCGGGCGATCTGTCCGGCGGCGGTGCCCACTGCTCCGGCGGCGCCGGAGACGAAGACGGTGTCACCCGGCTGCAGGCGGGCGATGTGCATCAGACCCACGTAGGCGGTCAGCCCTGTCAGGCCGAGGATGCCGAGGTAGGCGGAAATCGGAACCCCCGGAAGCTCGTCGACCACCCGGAAGGCCCTGGCGTCGCCCTGCGCGACGTCGCGCCAGCCCAGATCGTGCAGCACGACCGAGCCGACGGGGTGGGCCGGCGACGTCGACTCCACGACGCGGCCGACGGCGCCGCCGGTCATGGTCTCGCCCAGGGCGAACGGCGGGATGTAGGACTTGACGTCGTTCATCCGTCCCCGCATGTAGGGGTCGACCGAGACGAACTCGTTGACGACGCGGACCTGGTTCGGACCGAGGTCGGGCAGGTCGACCGTCACGGTGCGGAAGTCGTCGTGCGACGGCCAGCCGACGGGGCGCCGGACCAGTTGGATCTGGGTGCTAGAGGTCACCGGGTGTGAACCTTCCTCACGTCTCGAGCCGCTGAGGCAGTTCCCGGCGGCTCCGGAGTATTGAACTGACCTTTCCAATATATACTGGACCGGTCATTGCACAACGGAGATCGGAAGGACGCATGGGACGGCCACCGGGGTTCGACACCGCCGACGTCGTGGAACGGGCACGGGATTTGTTCTGGGACAAGGGCTTCGAGGCCACCTCCGTCCCCGAGCTCGAGCGGGCGACGGGCCTGAACCGGTCGAGTCTCTACAACGCCTTCACCAGTAAGCGCGGGTTGTTCGACGCGGCCGTTCGCGACTACCTCGACCGTGTCGTCCGCCCCCGGCTGCGCGTCCTCACCGACGAACCGACCGCCCCCGATGCGGCGGCACGCTACTTCCGGGCGCTGGCCCGCACCGTCGCGGCCCTCCCGGACGACTCGCCGCGCCGCGGCTGCCTGCTGCTCAACAGCGCCGCCGGCCTCGCCGCGCACGACGAGACGCAACGCGCGGTCGTCACCGCCTACCGCACCGAGCTGGCGACCGCGTTCGCGCACGCGCTGCGCGCCCTCGATCCCGCCGCCGACGACGAGACGCTCGCCCGGCGGGTGCGGGTACTGACGTCGCTGTCGACGAGCACGCTGCTCCTCGCCCGCGTCGACCGCGACGAGGCGGTCGCTACCGCCGAAACCGCGATCGCGCAGCTCGACGAATGGCGCGCGAGCGCTCGCTGAGCAGGACCCCGCCGAGCGCTCCGGCACCGACGAGCGCCAGACCGCCACGCAGCCCGGGCCCCTCGTGCACCTCCACGCGCGGCGTGATCCGTGCCAGCTCCGGGGGCGGCACGTGAGCCATGACCAGATTCTCCTTGGACGATGCCGCCCACGCCGTGGCGAACAACACCATCCGGGCGGTCAGGTTCGCGAACACCAGTACGCCGAGGATCGGGCCGAAGGCCACTCCGGCGGGGCCGCTGGTGACCCGGGAGAGGTAGATCGAACCGACCTGCTTGAAGAGTTCGAACGCCACGGCGGCGAGCAGGCCGGCGCGCATCGCGCTGCGGAAGGTGACGGGTTCCCGGGGCAGCCGGGCGATCACCCAGGTGAACAGCACCCACGTCGCGCACACGGAAATGGCGATCGTCGCCACCGTCAGTGCCACGCCGACGCCGGGCACGTTCTCGAGCCGCAGCAGACCGACGAAGAAGTCCATGACCGGTCCGCTGCTCGCGGCCGACAAGGCCAGCGACGCCACGATGGCGAGGCCGAGGCCGAGGAGGGTCAGCACGTCGTTGACCTTGGTGCGCACGAACCCCGTCTTGCCGTGCGGATGGTCCCACATCGCGGTGAGCGCGTCCCGCAGGTTGGTGATCCAGCCGATTCCTGCATATGCGGCGGTGAGCAGACCGAGGGTGCCCACGGCACTGCGGGAGGCGATCGCGGAGTCGACCAGGCCCTGTACCGTCGCGCCGAGTTCACCGGGGATGTTCTGGGCGATCGCGGTCTGCAGCTGTTCGAGGGTCTCGGGCCGGCCCGCGAGCACGAAGCCGGCAATCGAGAACGACAGCATCAGGATGGGAATCAGGGACAGCACACTGAAGTACGTGATCCCTGCCGCGTAGTAGTCGCCCTTCTGCTCCTGGTATCGCAGGCCGGCCCGCACCAGATGGTCGAGTGCCGGATGCGCCGCGCGCTGCCGCTCGAGAAACCCCGGTTTCGACGGTTCGGTGGAATCGTCGGCCATCGGTGGGCAACTCCTTCCGCGTTCCGCCGCCCGTGTGCTGCGTCCGGCGCACGCCCCGGCTCACTTGCGGGGCAGGAATCCCACCTTGTCATAGACCTGGCCGAGTGTCCGGGAAGCCACCTCGCGGGCCTGGTCGGCGCCGGTCGACAGGATGCGCAGCAGTTCCGCCTCGTCGGCGAGGTACTCGTCCACCTTCGCCTGCAACGGGGTGACGAACTCGGTGAGCACCTCCGCGGTGTCGGTCTTGAGGTCGCCGTATCCCTTGCCCGCGTAGCCGGCCACGAGTTCGTCGACGGGCCGGCCGGACAGGGCGGCCTGAATGGTGAGCAGGTTGCTCACGCCGGGCTTGTTCGCGGGGTCGAAGCGGATCTCGCGCTCGTTGTCCGTCACCGCCGACTTGATCTTCTTCGCCGAAACCTTCGGATCGTCGAGCAGGTTGATCAGGCCGGCCGGGGTCGCGGCGGACTTGCTCATCTTCGCCGTGGGGTTCTGCAGGTCGTAGATCTTGGCGGTGCCCTTGATGATCTGCGGCTCGGGAACGACGAACGTCTTGCCGAACCTGGTGTTGAACCGCTGGGCGAGATCCCGGGTCAGCTCGAGGTGCTGACGCTGATCCTCCCCCACCGGCACCCGCTGCGGCCGGTACAGCAGGATGTCCGCCGCCATCAGCACCGGGTAGGTGAACAGACCGACGCTGGCGTGCTCGGTGCCCTCCTTGGCGGACTTGTCCTTGAACTGCGTCATCCGGCCCGCCTCGCCGAAGCCGGTGATACAGCTCAGCACCCACGCCAGCTCGGCGTGCTCGGGTACCTGGCTCTGGACGAACAGCACCGACCGGTCCGGGTCGATGCCGACGGCGAGCAGCTGCGCGGCCGCCCGCAGAGTGCGCCGGCGCAACCCCTTCGGATCCTGCGGCACGGTGATCGCGTGCAGATCGGGGATGAAGTAGTAGGCGTCGAACTCGTCCTGCAACGGAACCCACTGCTGCAGCGCGCCGAGGAAGTTCCCGAGGTGGAACGAATCGGAGGTCGGCTGGATACCCGACAGCACCCGGGGCCGGGCGGTCGGCGTGGTGGTGTTCTGTTCTGCAGTGCTCGCCATGGTTGTCGATACTTTCACGTGCGGGAAGAGCCGCTCCCGGGAGGTCGGCTCCGATCGCGGGGTCCGCCCGGATCAGCGGAACTGCACGGTGACCGGGGCGTGGTCCGACCAGCGCTCGGCATAGGTGGCAGCGCGCTCGACGCGGGCCTCCTTCGCCCGGGCGGCCAGCCCCGCCGTCGCGAGGTGGTAGTCGATCCGCCAGCCGGCGTCGGTGTCGAACGCCTTGCCGCGGTAGGACCACCAGGAATACGGGCCGTCGACGTCGGGGTGCAGGGCGCGCACCACGTCGACCCAGCGGCCGTCGGCGAGGAGGGCATCGAGCCAGGCGCGTTCGCCGGGCAGGAACCCGGACTTCTTCACGTTGCCCTTCCAGTTCTTGATGTCGCGCTCGGTGTGGGCGATGTTCCAGTCCCCGCACACCACCATGTGCCGGCCCGCGGCCTCCGCCTCGGCGGCCCGGTGGTTCAGGTGCGCCGCGAACGACGCCATGAACCGCTCCTTCTCTTCCTGCTTCGGGGTGTCGGCCTCCCCGGTGGGCAGGTACAGACTGCCGACGGTCAGATCGCCGAAGTCCGCCTCGACGTACCGTCCGGAGGCCGCGAACTCGTCCTCGTCGAACCCGACGCGGGAGGAGTCGGCGGGGCGCCGCGACAGGATCGCGACCCCGGCACGGCCCTTGGCCTCCGATTCGGCCGACACGACGTACCACCCGGCATCGAGGGCCGGCGCGATCGCCGCATGGAACTGCTGCTCGGTGGCGCGCACCTCCTGCAGGCACACGATGTCGGCGGGCTCGGTGGCCAGCCAGGCGAGCAGTCCCTTGCCGGCGGCGGCACGGACGCCGTTGACGTTGACGGTGGAGACGACATGAGGCACGCCGGTCACCGTAGCGGACGGACCCGACCCGCAACGACGACGGGACGCCCCCGGCAGGGGCGTCCCGTCGTGTGCGGTCCGTGCGTCAGGCGCGAGCCTTCTGGAGGTTCTCGTCGAGCGCGGCGAGGAACTCCTCGGTGGTCAGCCAGGCCTGCTCGGGTCCGATGAGCAGGGCGAGGTCCTTGGTCATCTGGCCGGCTTCGACGGTCTTGATGACGACGTCCTCGAGCTGCTGGGCGAACTCGATCACCTCGGGGGTGTTGTCGAGCTTGCCGCGGTGCTCGAGACCACGGGTCCAGGCGAAGATCGACGCGATCGGGTTGGTCGACGTCGGCTTGCCGGCCTGGTGCTGCCGGAAGTGCCGGGTGACGGTTCCGTGGGCAGCCTCGGCCTCGACGGTCTTTCCGTCCGGGGTCATGAGCACGGAGGTCATCAGGCCCAGCGAACCGTAGCCCTGTGCGACGGTGTCCGACTGGACGTCGCCGTCGTAGTTCTTGCAGGCCCAGACGTAACCGCCTTCCCACTTGAGCGAGGAAGCGACCATGTCGTCGATGAGGCGGTGCTCGTAGGTGAGTCCGGCGGCGTCGAACTCCGCCTTGAACTCCTCCTCGTAGATCCGCTGGAACTCGTCCTTGAACATGCCGTCGTAGGCCTTGAGGATCGTGTTCTTGGTCGAGAGGTAGACCGGGTAGTTCTGCTGCAGGCCGTAGGACAGCGAGGCCCGCGCGAAGTCCTGGATGGACTTCTTGTAGTTGTACATCCCCATGACGACGCCGCCGTCCTCGGGAATCTGGCACACCTCGTGCTGGATCGGCTCGGAGCCGTCCTCCGGCGTGAAGGTGATGGTGACGGTGCCCGGGCGGTCGACCTTGAAGTCGGTGGCGCGGTACTGGTCGCCGAAGGCGTGACGGCCGACGATGACCGGCTTGGTCCAGCCCGGCACCAGACGGGGCACGTTCGAGATGATGATCGGGGCACGGAAGATGGTGCCGCCCAGGATGTTACGGATCGTGCCGTTGGGCGAACGCCACATCTTCTTCAGGCCGAACTCCTCGACCCGGGCCTCGTCGGGAGTGATGGTGGCGCACTTGACGCCGACGCCGTGCTTCTTGATGGCGTTGGCCGCATCCACGGTGACCTGGTCGTCGGTCGCATCGCGGTGCTCGATGCCGAGGTCGTAGTACTCGAGATTCACATCCAGGTAAGGATGGATCAGCTTGTCTTTGATGAACTGCCAGATGATGCGGGTCATCTCGTCGCCGTCGAGTTCGACGACCGTTCCCTCAACCTTGATCTTGGACATGTGCGCTTCGCGTCCTCCTAGGAAGTGTCCCTGGTCCCAAGTCGATCCCACTTTGTGGGTGCGATCGTGGTCGGCTCAATGAACCATTCATGGCGTGCTCACACGTACGGAACACGGTCCAAACAAGACGAGCGTACTGCTATTGCCCCGGCCCGCCAAGCGCACCCCCGGCTACCCGCGGGTAACTTTCGCCTGCTCAGGCGCCCTCCGCCGGCAGGTACGGGTCGCCTACCGAAGCGTCTGTTCGAGCCGCTAGACTCGCGCCAGGTCATGAGTACCAGCGTGAAGCCCCGGCTTGCTGGTCGGCAACCCTCCGGCCAGGGTGGGGTGCTCCGGGTGATGACCCGGTCGTCCGGCGACACGCCGCACGACAAGCCGGTCCGATGGAGGTATTCGTCATGAGGGTTGTGATCATGAGCTGTCGTCACTAGCCGCCCCGACCTCCCGACCACGGCCAGTAAGGACATCATGACCGACAGCGAGAACACCCGGCGCGAAGACGGCTGGAGCTTCGAGACCAAGCAGATCCACGCGGGACAGCCCGCCGGCGGCGACACCCGCGCCCGCGCCCTGCCGATCTACCAGACCACCAGCTACACCTTCGACAACACCGACCACGCCGCCGCCCTGTTCGGCCTGACCGAACCCGGCAACATCTACACCCGCATCATGAACCCCACCCAGGACGCGGTCGAACAACGCATCGCCGCCCTCGAAGGCGGCGTCGCCGCCCTGCTCCTCGCCTCCGGCCAGGCCGCCGAAACCTACGCCCTCCTCAACCTCGCCGCCGCCGGCGACCACATCGTCGCCAGCCCCTACCTCTACGGCGGCACCTACAACCTGCTGCACTACACCCTGCCCCGCCTCGGCATCGAGGTCACCTTCGTCGACGACCCCGACGACCTCGACCAGTGGCGCGCCGCGATCCGCCCCACCACCCGCGCCCTCTACGGCGAAACCATCGCCAACCCCAAGAACCACCTGCTCGACATCCCCGGCATCGCCGCCGTCGCCCACGCCCACCACCTGCCGCTGATCGTCGACAACACCGTCGCCACCCCCTACCTGATCCGCCCCCTCGAACACGGCGCCGACATCGTCGTGCACTCGGCCACCAAATACCTCGGCGGCCACGGCACCGCCATCGCCGGGGTCCTCGTCGACGGCGGCACCTTCGACTGGACCGGCACCGGCCCCGACGGCGCCCCCCGCCACCCCCAGTTCACCACCCCCGACCCCAGCTACCACGGCGTGGTCTACGCCGACCTCGGCGCCCCCGCCTACGCCCTCAAGGCCCGCGTGCAACTGCTGCGCGACCTCGGTGCCGCGGTCTCCCCGTTCAACGCCTTCCTCATCGCCCAGGGCCTCGAGACCCTGAGCCTGCGCATGGAACGCCACGTCGCCAACGCCGAGCGCGTCGCCGAATTCCTCGACCGCCGCCCCGAGGTCACCGCCGTCGCCTACGCCGGCCTGCCCTCCTCGCCCTGGCACGACCGCGCCCGGCACCTCGCCCCCCGCGGCGCCGGCGCCATCGTCACCTTCGAACTCGCCGGCGGCATCGACGCCGGCAAGCAGTTCGTCAACGCGCTGACCCTGCACAGCCACGTCGCCAACATCGGCGACGTACGCTCGCTGGTCATCCACCCCGCCTCCACCACCCACTCCCAACTCACCGCCGCCGAACAACTCGCCGCCGGCGTCACCCCCGGCCAGGTCCGCCTCGCCGTCGGCATCGAGAACATCGACGACATCCTCACCGACCTCACCACCGGCCTCGAGGCGGTCGCGTCTTGACGGCGCGCGTCGACCGGCGCCACGTGGAGCTGCCGCCGGAGGACGGCCGTCTCGGGACGGTCGACATCGGGCCGCTGACGCTCGAGTCCGGCGCGACCCTGCCCGACGTGACCGTGGCGGTGCAACGATGGGGCCGGCTGTCGCCGTCGCGCGACAACGTCGTCCTCGTCGAACACGCCCTCACGGGGGACTCGCACGTGACCGGGCCCGCCGGACCCGAACACCCGTCGCCCGGCTGGTGGACCGGGATGGTCGGTCCGGGCGCGCCGATCGACACCGACACGTGGTGCGTCGTGGCGACGAACGTGCTGGGCGGCTGCCGCGGCACCACCGGACCGGGTTCGCCCGCTCCGGACGGCAAGGCGTGGGGTTCCCGGTTCCCCGGCATCACGGTGCGCGACCAGGTCGCCGCCGAGGTCGCGCTCGCCGATGCGCTCGGCATCGACAGGTTGGCGGCCGTCACCGGAGGGTCCATGGGCGGCATGCGGACGCTCGAGTGGATCATCGGGTATCCGGAACGGGTGCAGGCGGCCCTCGTCCTCGCCGTCGGCGCCCGCGCCACCGCCGACCAGATCGGCACCCAGACCACGCAGATCGCCGCCATCACCGCCGACCCGGACTGGCAGGGCGGGGACTACTACGGAACGGGACGGGTGCCGCGGGCCGGGCTGGGCATCGCACGGCGGATCGCACACCTGACCTACCGGACCGAGGGCGAACTCGACACCCGCTTCGCCAATTCCCCCCAGGGAAGCGAAAACCCCTGGAACGGCGGACGATACGCGGTGCAGAGCTATCTGGAGCACCAGGCCGACAAGCTCGTCGCGCGGTTCGATCCCGGTACGTACGTCGCGCTCACCCAGGCGATGAACCGGCACGACGTCGGACACGGGCGGGGCGGTGTGGCCGCCGCACTCGGATCCACCCCGGTGCCGACGATCGTCGCCGGCGTGGACTCCGACCGCCTGTATCCGCTGCGGCTGCAACAGGAGATCGCCGACGGCCTGCCGGGCTGCGACGGGCTGCGCGTCCTCGAGTCCCGGGACGGTCACGACGGTTTCCTCACCGAGGCCGACGCCGTCGCCAAACTCCTGACCGAGCTCGTCACCCTCGCACGAGGCTGAGGGCCGCGCGCCGCCGGGCCGCGGCCCGGCGGCTCATCCGGTGCCGAGCGGATCGATCGAGACCGCCAGGGCGATGACGAGTCCGCCCACGACGAGGAGCGCGGACACGTCGAAGGCCCGGCTGCGCACGGCGAGGACACCGACCTGATCCTCGGGCACCCACAGGCGCAGCAGACCGGCGAGCAGGGTGGCGCTGCCGAAGACGAACGCGCCACGACGCCACCGGTCCGCCAGGACGAGGATCACCGCCGCGGCGATGACGACCGTCACCGCCAGCAACGGCAGGTTCCGCCGGGCCAGCCGCAACCAGCGCTCCGCGCCGGCCAGGTGCACCACGGGCTCAGCGGCCGGCGAGCTGTTCGGCTCGCTCGACCACGTTCGCCAGCAGGAACGCACGGGTCAGGGGGCCGACGCCACCGGGATTGGGCGACAGGAACCCGGCAACCTCGCCGACGTCGGCGGCCACGTCGCCGCGCAGGCCCTCCGGGGTCCGGCTCACACCCACGTCCAGGACCGCCGCACCCGGCTTGACCATGTCCGCGGTGATCAGTCCCGGCACACCCGCAGCGGCGACGACGATGTCCGCACGCCGTACTTCCGCTGCGAGGTCCTTCGTGCCGGTATGGCAGAGGGTGACCGTCGCGTTCTCGCTGCGGCGGGTGAGCAGCAGCCCGATCGGCCGGCCGACGGTGACGCCGCGGCCCACCACCACCACGTGGGCGCCCGCGATCGGCACCTCGTACCGGCGCAGCAGATGCACGATGCCGCGCGGGGTGCACGGCAGGGCCGCCTCCTTGCCGAGGACCAGGCGGCCGAGGTTGATCGGGTGCAGACCGTCGGCGTCCTTGTCGGGATCGATGCGCTCGAGCGCGGCGTTCTCGTCCAGGTGCTCAGGCAGCGGCAACTGCACGATGTAGCCGGTGCAGCCGGGGTCGGCGTTCAGCTCGTCGATCACCGCGTCGAGCTGCTCCTGCGTCGTGTCGGCGGGCAGGTCGCGGCGGATCGAGTTGATCCCGACCTTGGCGCAGTCGTTGTGCTTGCCGCGCACGTACGCTGCCGATCCCGGGTCGTCGCCGACGAGCACGGTGCCCAGGCCGGGGATGATGCCCTTCGCCTTCAGCGCGGCCACGCGGGCCTTCAGGTCCTCGAAAATCTCGTCGCGGGTCGCTTTGCCGTCCAGGATCGTCGCAGTCACAACCGTCATTGTCTCAGGTCGCCCGGCAACGTCGGACGCAGCCTCACCGGTCAGCCGCACGTCCGGCACCGCGCGGCTGTCCGCTCCGGGCGCGGTCGGTCCCCGGCGGCACCGCCGGAGGTGCAACTGGCAAGCTGAATCGGTGTTCCGAGTGATGTTCTACGAGCCGCGCATCCCACCCAACACCGGCAATGCGATCCGCATGGTCGCCGGGACCGGCTGCGAGCTGCATCTGGTGGGGCCGCTCGGATTCGATCTCTCCGAGCCGAAACTGCGCCGCGCGGGCCTGGACTACCACGATCTGGCGTCGGTGAGCGTGCACGAGGACCTCGAGGCCGCGTGGGCCGCGCTGCGGCCGGAGCGGGTGTACGCGTTCACCGCGCATGCGAGCGTGTCGTATGCCGCACTCGAGTACCGGCCCGGCGACGTGTTCCTCTTCGGGCCGGAACCCACGGGACTGCCCGACGAGGTGCTCGCCGATCCCCACGTCACGACCCGGGTGCGGATTCCGATGCTGCCGGGCCGGCGCTCGTTGAACCTGTCGAACGCGGCGGCGGTGGTCACGTACGAGGCGTGGCGTCAGCACGGTTTCGCGGGGGCGGTCTGAACCGGCCGGGCAACGGACCCATCCGCGCCGGGGACGGCCCCGAATCCCCTTCGACGCCGCGCGGAGCCTCGTCGTGAGGAGACGCCGCAACTGTGGGAACGTGGAACGGGGAGGTGGAGACGTCGTGACTCTTGTCGTGCTGGTCGACCGCGACGGTCGGGAAGTGGGAACCGCCGAGAAGGTGGCAGCGCACCGCCCTCCGGCACCGCTGCATCGCGCCTTCTCGGCGTTCCTCCTCGATGCCGACGGCAACGTCCTGCTGCAACGCAGGAGCCTGGACAAGTACCACTTCGCCGGCCTCTGGGCCAACAGTTGCTGTGGGCATCCCCTCCCGGGTGAGAGCGTGCTCGACGCTGCGGCCCGGCGTAGCTGGGACGAACTGGGTGTGCGCCCGTCGGACCTGCGGGAAGTGGCCTCGGTCGTCTACTCCGCGCACGATCCGGACTCGTCGCTCATGGAGCACGAGTTCGACCACGTCGTCGTCGGACGCGTGCACACGGCTCCTCGTCCCGTTCCGAGCGAGGTGGCCGAGGTGCGGTTCCAGTCCCTCGCCGAGGTCGTGCGCGACGTCGAGCAGACCCCACAGGTGTTCGCGCCGTGGATGCCGCACGTCCTCGGCGCGGTGCTGCCGGCGCTGGCCCGTTAGGCCGCCCGCCCGGTCCCGGGGACGGGCCGGACGTCGGCGTCCCGCTTCTCGTCGCAGGAGAAACGGACGCCGCATCGAAATGTTATACGTCGTTATCATTTCGTGATTTTCCCGCGTCGGGTGTGACACCGGCGCCGGGGATTCTCGGTATCCGGACCACTCCGGGACACCCGGCGACGCGCTCGCCGCCCGGCAGTCGGACGAACGAGTCGGAGAACAGACATGGCGGCACCACACCTCCCCCACCGTCCGAAGAACCCGTCGGCACTGCTCGAGGATCCGCACGCCGGGATCGTCCTCGCGGGCGTCCTCACGGTCGTGGGTGTGCTCGCGGCGGTGGCGATGGCCGGTTCCGCGCTGCTGGCCGTCGCCCTCGCCGTCATCGTGGCCGGTGCCGTGGCCGTCGTCGCCGCCGCTGTCTGACGGCGCGGTGAGGACGCACTTCAGTGCGTTCGGTCAGACCCCGACTTCGATGTCGCGACCGGACTGCTGCCAGGCGACGGTGCCGCCGGCCACCGACACGGCGTTGATGCCGCGGCCGGTGAGATAGCTGGCGGCCTGCGAACTGCGTCCCCCGACCGCACAGATGACGTAGACCGTCTCCGCGTCCGGAATCTCGTCGGCGCGGGCGACGAACTCGCTGAGCGGAATGAGCGTCACTCCGGGCACCCGCACCTGCAGGTACTCGTCGCGCTCACGGACGTCGATGACAGGGGCACCGGCGGCGAGCGCGGTGTCCAGGGCGGCCAGGCCGACCTCACGCATCCTGGTCGTTCCTCTCCGGGTTCGGGACTGGTTCCGGTTTGCCCCGCCGCGCGACGAGCCGGACGATCACGTAGACGACGGCTGCGCACACGGCGAGAAACCCCACCCACGGTAACGCGACGCCCAGAGCGACCACCGACCCGGCCAGTGCCGAGCGCAGCGCGTCCCATCCGGCGAGGACTCCGTCCCAGAAGCTGTCCCGGTCCGCACGGCGCTCCGCCGAGATGTCCACGGTCAGCGTGGACAGCTCGATCTGGTCTGCGAGGTAGCGCTGCTGGGCGACGAGACCGTCGAGTTCGCTCTGACGCTGGGCCAGCGCGTTCTCGGCCTCGATGAGGTCGGCGGTGTTCGCGGCGGAGGCCATCAGTGCGCGCAACCGGTCCACGGACGACTGCAAGGCCGCGATCCGCGCCTCGAGATCGGTGTACTGGAGCGTGACGTCCTCGCGGGTGGTGGTCAGGCTGGTCACCTCGCCGAGACCGCGGATGTCCTCGATCGTCCCGGTGAGCCGGTCCGCCGGCACCCGGACGGTCAGCACACTGCTGGTGCCCGGCTGCTCGGTGACCGAGTCCACCCGCCCGCCCGCGGCCTCGACGAGCGTCACCACCTGTCGTCCGGCAGCGATCGGATCGTCGGCACGCAGAACCAGGTAGCCGGTGACGATCTCCTTGCGCGCGGTGGGCTGCGCGTCCGCGGGTGCCGATTCGCGGGTGCCGTCGGACAGGGACGGCTGCGGCGGTGCGGCCGCGCTCCCGTCACCCGGCCCTTCCCCGCCTCCGGCGCATCCGGCGAGGAACAGCAGGGCGAGCAGGATCACCAGGGGGCGTCGCATGCCGCAGGATGCTAACGGAAGTCGCGGGACTTTCCGATGATGCGCAGATCCATGCGCTGCAACCGGTCCGCGACCACCGTCACCGCCCCTTCCGCGTTCCGCACCCGTCCGCGCACCAGCAGCGCCGGTGCGGTGTGCGCGAGCGTGCGGTACCGCGCCCACAGCCCCACGGAGCACACCACGTTCACCATCCCGGTCTCGTCCTCGAGGTTGAGGAAGGTCACACCCTCGGCGGTCGCGGGTCGCTGCCGGTGCGTGACCGCGCCTCCCACGAGTACCCGGGCCCCGTCGGCGACCTGCAGCAGCTGCGCTGCCGGCACGACACCGAGCGCGTCGAGCTGCGGGCGCAGGAACTGGGTGGGATAGCTGTCCGGGGAGATCCCCGTCGCCCACACGTCCGCGGCGGCCAGTTCGACATCGCTCATGCCGGGCAAGGCGGGGGCCTGCGTCGAAGCGCCGACGCCGGGCAGCCGGTCGGGCCGCTGCGCCGCCGCGGCGCTCGCCGCCCACAGCGCCTCCCGGCGGGTGATGCCGAAGCACCCGAGGGCTCCCGCCGTGGCGAGGGCCTCGGCCTGGGCGGTGCTCGGTTCGACCCGCCGGGACAGTTCCGGGAACGACGTGTAGGGGCCGTGCGCCGTGCGCTCGGCGACGATCCGTTCGGCGAGCGCGTCACCGAGATGGCGGACCGCGCCGAGGCCGAGGCGCACCTCGCGGCCGCGGTTCTCGGTGGTGGCATGGGCGAGGCTCACGTTCACGTCCGGCCCGTGGACCACGACACCGTGACGGCGGGCGTCGGCGACGAGGGACTGTGGGGAGTAGAACCCCATCGGCTGCGCGCGCAGCAGGCCCGCACAGAATGCCGCGGGATGATGCAGCTTGAACCACGCCGAATAGAACACCAGGGCCGCGAAACTCTGCGAATGACTTTCGGGGAAACCGAAATTCGCGAAGGCATAGAGCTTCTCGTAGATGCGGTCGGCAACGTCGCCGGTGATGCCGTGCCGCTCGCGCATACCGTCGTAGAGCCGGCCGCGCAGCCGTTCCATCTTCGCGGTCGAACGCTTGGCCCCCATCGCCCGGCGCAACCGGTCGGCCTCGGCCGCCGTGAACCCGGCCGCGTCGACGGCCATCTGCATCAGCTGCTCCTGGAACAGCGGTACCCCGAGGGTGCGTTTCAGGGCTTTCTCGAGGCAGGGATGGTCGTAGGTGACGGGTTCGAGCCCGTTGCGGCGCCGGATGTACGGGTGCACGGACCCGCCCTGGATGGGACCCGGCCGGATGAGCGCCACCTCCACCACCAGGTCGTAGAAGACGCGCGGTTTCAAGCGCGGCAGGGTGGCCATCTGCGCGCGGGACTCGACCTGGAAGACCCCGACGGCGTCGGCGCGGCGCAGCATCTCGTACACCCCGTCCTCCGCGAGGTCGAGACACGCGAGATCCACCGTGATCCCTTCGTGCTCGGCGACGAGGTCGATCATGTAGTGCAGTGCGGACAGCATGCCCAGCCCCAGAAGGTCGAACTTGACCAGTCCCGCGGCGGCACAGTCGTCCTTGTCCCACTGCAGCACGGTGCGGCCCGCCATCCGGGCCCATTCGACCGGGCACACGTCGGCGACGGGACGGTCGCAGATCACCATCCCGCCGGAATGGATGCCGAGATGGCGCGGCAGTCCTTCGACCTGTGCGGCGAGTTCGAGGACGGGCGACGGGATGTCGGTGTCCGTCTCCTGGTCCACACCGTGCCACCGGGTGACCTGGCGGCTCCAGGCGTCCTGCTGGCCCTGCGCGTAGCCGAGAGCCCGCGCCATGTCGCGGACGGCGGACTTGCCGCGGTAGGTGACGACGTTGGCGACCTGAGCGGCGTGGGTCCGCCCGTACTTGGCGTAGACGTACTGGATGGCCTCCTCCCGCCGATCGGATTCGATGTCGATGTCGATGTCGGGAGGTCCGTCGCGTTCCGGGGACAGGAAGCGTTCGAAGAGCAGTTCGTTGCGGACCGGGTCGACGTTGGTGATGCCGATGGCGTAGCAGACGGCGGAGTTGGCGGCCGAACCTCTCCCCTGGCAGAGGATGTCGTTGTCCTTGCAGAAGGTGACGATGTCGTGCACCACGAGGAAGTAGCCGGGAAAGTTCAGCCGGCCGATGACGTCGAGTTCGTGCTCGATCTGACGGTAGGCCGCCGGATCGTCCTCGGGGGTGCCGTAGCGGTGCCGTGCCCCGTGCAGCGCGAGTTCGCGCAGCCGGCTGAGTTCGGTATGACCCTCCGGTACATCGAACGGGGGCAGATCCGGGGCGATGAGCCGCAAGTCGAACGCACAGTCTCGGGCGAGTTCGGCGGCCCGGCGGACGGCACCGGGGTGGGCGGTGAACAGTTGCGCCATCTCGGCACCGGAACGCAGATGGGCACCACCGGTCGGGAGGAGCCGGCCCGCGGCTTCGTCGAGACTCTGCCGGTCGTGGATGGCGGCCATCGCTGTCGCCAGTCGCCGGCGGTGCGGCGTGGCGTAGTGGGCCGCCGTGCTCGCAATGCACGGAAGACCCTGGCGATCGGCGAGTTCCGCGAGGAACGCGTTGCGTTCGCCGTCCTCGGGGAGACCGTGGTGAGTGAGCTCGACCGTGACCCGATCGGCACCGAAACGCTCGACGAGGTCGCGCAGGGCCGCCTCGGCCGCCTCGGGGCCCCCCACGTCGAGGGCTCGGCGGACGTGCCCGCGTCGGCAGCCGGTGAGGATCTGCCAGTGCCCACCGGCCGCATCGGTGAGCGCGTCGTAGTCGTAGCACGGCCGGCCCTTCTCCCCACCGGTCAGATGCGCGGCGGCGATCTCGCGGGACAACCGCCGATACCCCTCCTGCCCCCGCGCGAGGACCAGGAGGTGCGTCTCCTCCGGAGACCCGGCGGCGAGGGAGAGTTCGGCGCCGAACACGGTTCGCATCCCCAGTTCGCGGGCGGCCTCGGCGAAGCGCACGACGCCGTAGAGACCGTCGTGGTCGGTGAGCGCAACGGCTTCGAGACCGAGGCGCACCGCCTCCTCCACGAACTCCTCGGGGCCGGAAGCGCCGTCGAGAAAGCTGAATGCCGAATGGGCGTGCAGTTCGGCGTAGGGCACGACGGGCCCGTCGGGCGGCCGGACGCGCGGTTCGTACTCTCCGCGGGTGCGCGACCAGGCCGGGCTGTCGCTGCCGTCACCGGGGAATTCGACGTCGCGGCGGGGCCGGCCCGACAACACGCGTTCGAGCTCCGACCAGGTCGGCGGCCCACTCCCCCAGCCCATCCCTGCACCGCCTTCGGCTCGACCGTCTACGCGTATCGTACATATGTTCGATTCGTGCGATCCGCCGAGCGCGACGGTCACCGCCGCAGTTCCGCCGGACTTTCCAGCCGCCCCAGCTTGTGGGGGTTGTTGATCGCGTAGAGGCGGGTGATCCGGCCGTCCTCGACCACCGGACTCACCGCAGCAGCTGCGCCCTCGACCTCGAATCGCACGCCCGGCATGCCGTTGAGCCAGGCACCGGCCGCCACGAAGCCCGGGGCCCGGGTGAGGCGGATCAGCAACGTCGCCAGCCTCTCGGCTCCGGCGATCGGTTTGCGGGCCGCCGGCACCACCCCACCGCCGTCGGCGATGGCCACCACGTCCGGGGCGAGCACCTCCATCAGGCCCTGCACATCGCCCGTCGCGAGGGCCGTCATGAACTTCTCGACGACTGCCAGCCGCTCGGCCGGCGCCACCCGCATCCGCGGTCGCCACGCCGCGACGTGCCGGCGGGCACGGTGGGCGATCTGCCGGACCGCGGACGGGGCCTTGCCCACCACCTCGGCGATCTCGTCGTAGGGCGTATCGAACACCTCACGCAGGACGAACACCGCCCGCTCGACCGGACCGAGGGTCTCCAGCACGGTGAGCATCGCGATCGAGACGCTCTCGGCCAGTTCGGCGTCCTCGGCCACGTCGGGACTCGTGAGCAGCGGCTCGGGTAGCCATTCCCCGATGTACTCCTCGCGTTGCCGCGCCAATGCCCGCAGCCGGTTGAGCGCCAGCCGCGTGACGATCCGGACCAGGTAGGCGCGCGCATCCCACACGTGCGTCCGGTCCACGTCGGACCACCGCAGCCATGTCTCCTGGACGACGTCCTCGGCGTCGGCGGCAGAGCCGAGCATCTCGTAGGCGACGGTGAAGAGCAGATTGCGGTGGGCGACGAACGGGTCGTCGGTCACGACTTCGACGCTACGGCGAGCGGCTCGAGATTGCAGGCGGCGGACAACCCCTGCGACTCGATGCCGAATGCCGTGTTGGAGCGGGTCATGAAGTTCACCAGCGCGATGTAGGCGGTCAACTCCACCATCGCGGCCGGGCCGAGCGCCTCCAGCAGCCGGGCCGACAATTCGTCGGTGACCGTCGGCGGCGTCTGCGTCATCGCCTCGGCGTACTCCATGACGTCGCGCTCCAGCGGCGTGAACACATCCGACTCACGCCACCGGGGCACCTCACGCGCCTTCCTCAGATCCAGCCCCTTGTTGTGGGCGTCGAAGTAGCCGAGGTCCAGGCAGAAGCTGCATCCGACCAGTGCGGCCACCGCCATGTGGGCGAACGACTTCAGGTTCTCGTCACACCGGTCCCACTTCCGAATCCTGCGAGCGACCGCGAATCCGAAGTTCAGCACCCTCCGGTTGTGCCACATCACCCCCACCCCCTCGGGCACGTCGCCGAGCATCTTCCGGGCCGTCCGCTCGACGAGCACGCCGTAGAGGCCGCTCAGCTCCGCTTTCGGGATCCTGCTGGTCATGATTCCTCCTCCGATCGTCTGTTCTCGGCATGGAGACACCGGCCACGAACCGAATGTGACAGCCGGGCCGGAAATCGCGGCCGGGGCGGCCGAACCGACGAAAGCACCCCGTCGAGAACTCCACCGGCACCGGTGGCCTTACAAAACCGGACGAATGGTTTTTCGGTGGTATGCTGCGAGCGCTACCAGAGACAGACCTCCGGGACGTGCCTTGTGCCGCGGCACGGACGGGCCTCTGGTGGCTCCGCAGGGAGCGGAGGGTGAGGTTCCGTTCGGGCAGGCTCGGGGGGCCGGCCCGAACGGAACACCTCCGTCCGCACCCGGTCACGCAGGGCGGCCGACGAAGCGAGGAGTGGACATGCCCCGGGACTCCGTCGGTGCACCGACCGTCGAACCGGCAGCCACTCCGGCCGCTGCGAACCCCCCGTCCGAGACTTCCGCCGCCGGGCGCCCGGCCCAGCAGCGCGCGATCCGGACCCGACAGCAGATCCTTCTCGCCGCCGCCCGGTTGTTCGCCGACAACGGCGTCCACGGCACGGCCCTCGCCGAGGCCGCGGCCTCGGCCGAAGTGACCAAGGGAGCGCTGACCTTCCACTTCCCCACCAAGGACGCCCTGGTACAAGCGTTGATCAGCGAACAGGAACAGCGCACCCGCGCCGCGATCGGCACTGTCCTGCACACCGACGTCCCCGCGCTCGAGCAGCTGGTCGCGCTCACCCATGCGCTCGGCCGGTTGTTCACCGAAGACCTGATCGTCCAGGCCGGACTGCGGCTGACCGGCGAGTACGAGCGCGCCGACCGCGAGGCCTACCGGAGCTGGATCACGGTGTTCGAAGGCCTGTTCCGGCGCGCGTCGGACGAGGAGGAACTGAGCGCCCGGCTGGACCCGGACGCACACGCCCGGTTCCTCGTCTCCTCCGTTGCGGGGGTGTACCTGCTGTCGATGGTTCTCGCGGGCCGCGCGGACCTCGAGGCCCGCCTCGACCAGATGTGGGAGCTGTTGCTCCCCAGCATCGTCCGCGCCGATCGGCACGATCGGATCCCGGCGATCCGCTCCGCGCGCTGACTGGTTCCCCACCCTCCGAGACGGGCCGTTCGTACAGACGTGCGTCGCCGGGGAGGATCGCCGTACCGGACCGAAACCACCGGGAGGAACTCGCGACGAGAAGGCGGTTCCCGCGGTATCGGCCGAGCAGCGGGCCCGGCAACTGCCCGCTCGTCACAGGAACCTCCCGTTCGGCCCGCTGGGAGCACCCGCGCACACCGGTCCATTTCGGGGTTGTCCCCCATCCCGATTTCGGGTGTGCGCCCGGATGTGCCGCTCCGCCCACCGCAGCACTATCGATCTCGTGAAGCGGATCCTGCTGCAACTGTCCGCCGCCGCGGGCGTCGTCGTCGTCGTCACTGCGATCGCGGCAGGCGTCGTCGTGCACGCGTGGAACTCGGCGGTGGTCGACACCACCGGACAGGTCACCTTCGACCGTGCGCTGCACATCCCGCCGCTCGCGACGAGCGAGATCGCACCCGACGGGGTCCGCGTGTTCGACCTGACCATGCAGCGCGGCACCACGGACCTCGGGCACGGTCCCGGCACCCGGACCTGGGGCGTGAACGGGGCGTATCTCGGACCGACGTTGCGTGCCGGCCGCGGCGAACAGGTCCGGGTGAACGTCACCAACGATCTCGGCGAGGCGAGCACCCTGCACTGGCACGGCATGCACCTGCCGGCCGTCGCAGACGGCGGTCCGCACCAGGTGATATCTCCGGGTGCGACGTGGAGCCCGCAGTGGACGATCGACCAGCCGGCCGCGACGCTGTGGTACCACCCGCACCCGCACGGCGCCACCGCCGACCACGTCTACCGCGGGGTCGCCGGGCTGTTCCTGCTCGACGACCCGGCCGGCGGTCCGACCCTGCCCGACCGGTACGGGATCGACGACATCCCACTCGTGGTGCAGGACAAGCGGTTCGACCGCGATCAACTCGACACCGACGAAGCGATGTTCGCCGCCGTCGGTCTCCTCGGCGACGAGATCGTCGTCAACGGCACCCCGCGGCCCTACCTCGACATCACCACCGAGCGGGTCCGGCTGCGATTGCTCAACGCCTCCAACGCTCGCGTCTACAATTTCTCCTTCGATACCGGTCTGCCGTTCCTGCTCGTCGGCACCGACGGCGGCCCGCTCACCCGTCCGGCACCGATGCGCCGAATCCAGCTCTCCCCAGGCGAGCGCGCCGAGATCGTGGCCGCGCTGCCCGCAGGCGCGACGACCGTGCTCCGCAGCACCCCGCCGGACCTGGGTGCGGACTTCTGGCAGACCAGGTTCTCCGGCGGTGACGACGAGTTCGACATCCTCGAACTGCGCGCCGCGCATACGCTCGCGCCCAGCGCGCACGCACCGGAAGGACCGGTCACCCACGAGGATCCCGGTACCCCCACCGTCACGCGGCACCTGGACCTCACCGGCTCCGGCACCATCGACGGCCGCGCAATGGACATGTCCCGCATCGACCAGACCGTCGTCGCCGGCGCCACGGAGGTGTGGGAGGTCCGCAACAGCAGCGGGGCGATCCACAACTTCCACGTCCACGGCACGAGCTTCCGCGTCCTCGGCGACGGCCATCCCGCCCTGTCCGGACCGAAGGACACCGTCTACATCGCACCGGGGCGCACCGTCCGATTGCTGATGCGGTTCACCGGCCACCCCGATCCCGCGGCGCCGTACATGTACCACTGCCACCTGCTCCGGCACGAGGACGGCGGCATGATGGGGCAGTTCGTCGTCGTCGGCCCGGGTGCGGGGCCGCCACCCGAACCGCCCGCCCACACCGCCGTCCACGAGTAGCGTGCGTCCTATGACGTCCGCGATCCGGATCGACGGACTGGTCAAGCGATTCGGACGCTTCACTGCGCTCGACGGCCTGGATCTGGAGGTCGCCGCGGGCGAGGTGCACGGTTTCCTCGGCCCCAACGGGGCCGGCAAATCCACCACGTTGCGGGTTCTGCTGGGTCTGCTCCGCCCGGACGCCGGGCACGTCGAACTGCTCGGCGGCGACCCCTGGCGCGACGTGGTGAGCCTGCACCGGCGGCTCGCCTACGTGCCGGGCGATGTGAGCCTGTGGCCCGGGATGACCGGTGGGGAGGCGATCGATCTGCTCGGACGGTTGCGCGGCGGGCTCGACCGGCGGCGCCGCGCGGACCTGCTCGACCGGTTCGAGCTCGACCCGACCAGGCGCGGCCGTACCTATTCGAAGGGCAATCGGCAGAAGGTGGCGCTCGTCGCGGCACTGGCCTCGGATGTGGAACTGCTGCTGTTCGACGAGCCGACCTCGGGGCTCGACCCGGTCATGTCCGCGGTGTTCCACGACGAGATCACCCGGGAGAAGCAGCGCGGACGGACGGTCCTGCTGTCGAGTCACGTGCTCAGCGAGGTCGAGGCGCTCGCCGACCGGATGAGCATCATCCGTGACGGCCGGGTCGTCGAGACCGGCACGCTCGAGGACATGCGTGCGGATCTGCGCTCGACGATCGACGCGGTCCTCGCCGCACCCGTGGCCGACCCGACGGCACTGACCGCACTGCCCGGGATCCACGACGTGCGGATCGACGGCCCGCGCGTGCACTGCGCGGTCGAGCACGGCCACGCCGGTCCGGTGCTCGCGGCTCTGGGCCGCAACGACATCCGCAGCATCACCGTCTCGCCACCGTCCCTTGAGGAATTGTTCCTGCGGCACTATCACCGGCACGGGCAGGGCCCGACGTGACGGCCTCGTGGACGGGGATGCGGCCGCTGCTGCGGGCCACCGTCGAGCAGGACCGCGGCAGCGTCGCGCCGTGGATCGTGCTCGTCACGGCGCTGTCGGTGTCGTCGGTCCTCGCCTACGGCTGGGTGTTCCCGGATGCGGCGAGCCGCCGCACCCTCGATGCCACCCTCGGCACGAACCCGGCGCTGCGGGTCGTGTTCGGCCCGGCGCGCGACCTGACGTACGCGGACGGATTCAACGCGTGGCGGGCCGGGGCGCTCGGCGCGTTCTTCACGGCCCTGATGGCCATCCTGGCCGTCACCCGCAACAGCCGCGCCCACGAGGATTCGGGTCAGGCCGAACTCGTCGCCTCGGGCGTCGTCGGGCGCCAGGCCCGGCTGGCGACGGCCGTCGCGTGGTCGTCGCTGGCCTCCGTCGTGCTCGGTGTCGTCTGCGCGGGCGCGACGATCCTCGTCGGCGGCGGTGTCGCCGACTCGGTCACGCTGGCCGCGACGTTCACCGCGTCCGGGCTGGTGTTCGGTGCGCTCGCCGCGGTCACCGCCCAGCTGGGGTCCTACGCGCCCACCGCCAACACCCTGGCGGTCGGGGTGCTCGGGGCCTGCCTGCTGGTCCGCGCCTACGTCGACGTGGTCGCCCCCGACGGATGGGCGATCTGGACGACTCCGCTGGGCTGGGTGCAGCAGGTTCGTCCCGCGTCGGGAAACGACTGGCGACCCCTGGCGGCCTGCCTGGCGCTGACCGCGGTACTGCTGCTGATCGCTTTCGTCCTGCAGGCCCGGCGCGATTTCGGGGTCGGTGTGATCGCGCCGTCGCCGGGGCCCGCCGAAGGCGGCGCCGCAACGAACGTGTGGGGCCTGGCGCTGCGTCTGCACCGCGGCGCGCTCGCCGCATGGACGACGGTGTTCGTGGCGCTCGGGGTGGTGTTCGGTTTCATGTCCACCACGTTCACCGAGGTCTTCGCCGACAATCCGGCGCTCGGATCGCTGCTCGGGAGCGGACGCGGCTCGCTCGTCTTCGGTTTCGTGGTGACGATGCTGCAGCTGATGGGAATCGTCGCCGCCGTGTTCGGGGTCCAGGTGATGATGCGGCTGCGCGCCGAGGAACTGGCGCTGCGCGTCGAACCGGTGCTGGCCGGGGCCCTGACCCGGACCCGGTTCTTCGCGTCGCACGCGGGAATTGCGCTGCTCGCCCCCGCGGCGACGCTGCTCGTGGGGGCGACGCTGTTCGCGTACGTCTCGTCGGCGCGGGGTGGACGGATCGCGGCCGGAGATCTGATCCGGCAGGCGCTCGTGACGATCCCGGCGGTGTGGGTGCTGGTCGGGCTCGCGGTCGCGGTGATCGGCGCCCGGCCCCGGGGGCGGATGCTCGGCTGGCTCGGGGTGGTCGCGGCATTCGCGCTGACGATCCTGGGCCCGCTGTTCCGCTTGTGGAACTGGATTCTGGGAATCAGTCCGTTCCGGCACGTGCCCGTGGTGACGGCGGCGCCGCCGCAGTGGCTCGGGCTCGCCGTGCTCACCGTCGTGGCCACCTTGTTCGTGGCCGTGGGGTTCGCGGGGTTCCGGCACCGGGACGTCGGCTGAGGACCGGTCGCACTACAGTCGCGGAGCATCGGGTCGTCACCGGGAACGGAGCACCGCATGAACCGTTGGGCCACATTCGTCGTCGACCGGCGCTGGTGGGTGCTCGGGCTGGCGGTCGTCGTCGTCGTGCTCGCGGGCATCTGGGGCACCGGGGTGTTCGGGCGGCTCTCGCAGGGCGGGTTCTACGACCCCGGCAGCGAATCGGCCGAGGTGCAGCGCATCGTGGACGACAATTTCGGTCCCCAGACCGCCGACATCATCGCGATCTACACCCCGCCGCCCGGGCGCACCGTCGCCGACATCGGACCCGAGGTGACCGCGGTGCTCGATCGGTTCGCGGCCGAGGTGCCCACCCATTCGATCGACTCCTACTGGTCGGCCACGCCCCCGGCGAAGCAGTTGCTGCTGTCGAAGGACGGCGGCAGCGCGGCGGCGGCCGTCACCCTCGAGCCCGGCTCGGAGATCACCGTCCAGACGTTCCAGGGTCTGCTCCCGAAACTCGAGGTCCCCGGTGTCGATGCGCAGTTCGCGGGAAACTCGGTCGTCGGCGTCGCGTTCACCACCCGGCTCGAGCGCGATCTGCTGTTCGCGGAGGCGATTGCGCTGCCGGTGACGCTGGTGCTCCTGGTGTTCATCTTCGGCGGTCTCGTCGCCGCAGCGGTCCCGGTGTTCGTCGGGGTCCTTGCCGTCCTCAGCGCCCTGGCGACGCTGCGTCTGCTCACGATGTACACCGAGGTGAGTTCGTTCGCGCTGAACGTCACGTCCCTGATCGGTCTGGGCCTGGCGATCGACTACGGCCTGTTCATCGTCAGCCGTTTCCGGGAGGAACTCGACTCCGGCGCCGACCCGGCCACCGCGACGCATCGTACCGTGCTCACCGCGGGCCGCACGGTCATGTTCTCGGGGCTGTTGCTGATGTGCGCCTTCGCCGGAATGCTCGTGTTCCCACAGGCCCTGCTGCGGTCCCTGGGTCTCGGCGCGATCGCCGCGGTGCTCAGCGCGGCGGTGCTCTCACTCACCGCGATTCCCGCACTGCTGGCGATACTCGGGCACCGCATCAACGCGCTGACGTGGCGTGAGGGCGCCGCGCGGCGGGGCGAGGCCCGGGCCCGGCGCTTCTGGGGGTCGGTGGTGACGAAGGTGATGCGCCGGCCGGCGCTGGTGGCGGTGACGATCACCGCCGGTCTGCTGCTGCTCGCCACGCCGCTGCTGCGCGCCTCCTTCGGCGAGATCGAGTACACCGCCCTGCCCGCGGGTGACCCGGCGCGTGCCGCCACCCAGACACTGCTCGACGAGTTCCCCTCCACCGGCAACGGCGTCACGCTCGTGCTGCGGGGTGACGACGGTTCCGGACCCGCCCCGGCCGCGGTCACGGCGGTGTCCCGCGCGGCGGCGGAGGTGGACGGCGTCGCGCAGACCGTCACCGTCGCCGCGCGGAACGACGTCGTGGTCCTGCTGGCGCTGTACGCCCAGGGTGTGGAGGAGACGCCGCAGGCGGGCGAGATCGTCCGGGAGCTACGGGATCTGCCGCCCCCGCCGGGCACCGACCTGCTCGTCGGCGGCGGCCGGGCGATGGTCGACGACAGCAATGCCGCGATCGCACGCTCGATGCCGGCGATGATCGCGGTCATGGTGCTCTCGACCCTGGTGCTGCTGTTCCTGGCATTCGGGTCCGTGGTGCTGCCGCTCAAGGCGGTGGCGATGGCGGGTCTGAGCTTGGCGGCCACGTTCGGCGTACTCACCTGGGTGTTCCAGCTCGGCAACGGAGCGGAGCTGCTCGACGTGACCCCCAGCCCGCTGGAGCCGAGCTTCGTGGTGCTGATCCTGGCGGTGGTGTTCGGCCTGTCCACCGACTACGAGGTGTTCCTGATGTCGCGCATGGTGGAGGCCCGGGCCGCCGGAGCGAGCACGGAGGAGGCGGTGCGGTTCGGCACCGAGCGCACCGGCCGGGTGGTGACCTCGGCGGCGTTGCTGCTGATCGTGGTGACCGGCGCGTTCACGATCTCGGGATTGTCGATCATGCGGTTCCTGGGCGTGGGGATGATCCTCGCGCTGATCATCGACGCGACCGTGGTGCGGATGCTGCTGGTGCCGTCGCTGGTCAAGCTGATGGGCGAGGCGAACTGGTGGGCGCCGGCGTGGATGAAGCGGGCGCACGCGAAGGTCGGCATCGGACACTAGAATCCGTTCTTACCTTGCAGTAGGTTCGGGCCATGGCCACGTACCTCGTCACGGGCGGCACCGGTTTCCTCGGCACGCACGTGCTCGGCCGACTGCTCGCGACCCACCCGGACGCCGACATCCATGTGCTGGTCCGGCCGGCGTCGCTGCCGAAGTTCGAGGCCCTCTGCAAGCGCCTGGACGGTGGATCCCGGCTGCACGCACTGCTCGGCGATCTCACCGAACCGGGTCTCGGACTCGACCCCGCCACGGTGCCGCCGGCCGAGCACGTCCTGCACTTCGGCGCGATCTACGATCTGACCGCCGGCGAGGAACAGGCGACCACGAACGTGGCGGGTACGCGCGCGGTGATCGCGCTCGCGCTGGAACTGGGCGCGACCCTCCACCACGTCTCGTCCGTGGCCGTCGCCGGTGATCACCGCGGCACGTTCGCCGAGGACGACCTCGACCTGGGCCAGCACTTCCCGTCGCCGTATCACCGCACCAAGTTCGAGGCCGAGAAGGCGGTCCGGGCGAGTCCGGTGCGCCGGCGCATCTACCGGCCGTCGGTGATCGTGGGCAGTTCCACCACAGGCGAGATCACCAAGATCGACGGTCCCTACTACTTCTTTCCCGCCCTGGCCGCGCTGGCGGCGCTGCCGTCCCGGCTGCCGCTGGTCCTGCCCGACCTCGGCGACACCAACCTGGTGCCGGTCGACTACGTCGCGGCGGCGATCGTCGAACTGATGCACCGTCCCGGATCGGACGGGTGCACCTTCCATCTCGTCTCCCGCCCGCAACCGGTCCGCGAGGTGTTCGCGGCGCTGGCCGCCGCGGCCGGCGCCCCCGCCCCCGTCGCCGGCGTGCCCGGCGCGCTGGTACGTCCGCTGTTGTCGAGCAGCGCGCTTCCCGGCCTGGACACCGTCCGTCGTCTCGTGCTGCGCCGGGCGGGCATCCCACCGGTCGTGCTCGACCAGCTGACCTTCCCGAGCCGGTTCGCCGACCGCAACACCCGGGAGGCCCTGCGCGGCAGCGGCATCACAGTGCCCGTGTTCGCCGGGTACGCCCCGGTGCTGTGGCGCTACTGGCGCGAGCACCTCGACCCCGGCCGGGCCCGCCGCGACGATCCGCGCGGACCGCTCGTGGGACGGCACGTGCTGATCACGGGCGCCTCCTCGGGCATCGGCCGTGCGAGCGCGATCGCCGCGGCCCGCGAGGGCGCAGTCGTCTTCGCGCTCGCCCGCCGCGCCGAGGAACTCGACGCGGTCGTCGCCGCGATCCGCGCGGACGGCGGCAGCGCGTACGCCTACCCGTGTGACCTCACCGACTCGGCTGCGGTGGAGCACACCGTGCAGGCGATCCTCGCCGAGCACGACCACGTCGACATGCTGGTCAACAACGCGGGCCGCTCGATCCGGCGCGGGCTGTACCACTCGACGGACCGGCTGCACGACTTCGAACGCACCATGGCGGTCAACTACTTCGGCGCCGTGCGGTCGACCCTGGCCGTGGTTCCGCACATGCGGGCGCGCCGGTTCGGGCACATCGTGAACATCAGCACCGCCGGGGTTCAGGCCCGCACCCCGCGATACGCGGCGTACATCGCGTCGAAGTCCGCGCTCGAGGGGTTCGCCGACGTCGCCGCCTCCGAAATGCGGGACGACGGAATCACGTTCACCACCATCCACATGCCCCTCGTCCGAACCCCCATGATCGAACCCTCCGGGTCGTACAACCCGGGTCCGGCGATCAGCCCGGAGGACGCCGCGCAGATGGTCGTCCGGGCCCTCGTCGAGCGGCCCAAGCGCATCGACGTGCCGATCGGGACCGTCGGCGAGTTCGCCGGCATCTTCGCCCCGGGTCTGCGGGATCGGATGTTCGCGCTCTATTACCACGCCTACCCGGATACGCCCGCCGCCCGCGGTGAGAAGTCCGACGCGCCCCCGCAGTTGCGGACGCCGACCCGTCCGGCGCTCCCGAACCCCGCGGTGCTGCGCCGAGTCGGCCGGCTGCTGCCCGGCGTGCACTGGTGAGGCGGCTCCGCCGCCGGTGTGTCCTTCGGGCGGCTGGGGCCGCCCGAAGGACACACCGCTAGAGGACCGCCACCAGTGGTCG
The DNA here is from genome assembly GCF_047782815.1 of Rhodococcus indonesiensis. Taxonomy (NCBI): domain Bacteria; kingdom Bacillati; phylum Actinomycetota; class Actinomycetes; order Mycobacteriales; family Nocardiaceae; genus Rhodococcus; species Rhodococcus indonesiensis. Next base: position 3,655,121 of record NZ_CP180630.1, read on the forward strand.
CACCGGCTTCGGCTCGGCGCCGCAGCTGACCGGACGCGGCGGCAGCTGCCGGGCCTCGACCCGCACGCGCCAGTGACGGCCGTCGCGGTGCCGTACGACCGCTGCGGCGTCGCTCTCGTCGACGACGAACGCATCGGCATCCGCGGCCACCTGCTCACGCACCGCTATCTCGGCGACCTGCCCGGCCGCGGACCAGCTGCTGCGCCCCCGCAGCCCCGGCAGGTACACCTCCCCGCGAGCGGCGGCCGCCATGGCGTCCCGGCTCTGCGCGACGTCGAGCCGGCCGTAGGTGTAGCCGGTGGGCAGCAGGATCAGCGACGGAGCGAACCGGTGCCCGCCGGTGTGCGAACACTCCCACACATCCTCGCCGAACTCCGCGGCCAGCGCCGCCGCCACGGGACGCCCCAGCACGGCGCAGCACCGGTCCCGCTTGCCGTGGGCACACACCAGTGCGACGGGCCGGCCCTCCGCACGGCCGAGGCCGGGGGCGGGACCGGCGACGACGTGCGGGATCAGATCGAGCAGTTCCTTCGGCTCCCCGACCTCGAGTCGCTCGCACCAGCTGTTGCCCGGATCGGACCGGGCCAGGAGCACGGTGCGGGCGCTGCCGGGACGCGACGTGTCGCGGCCGGGTCGCCGGATGAACAGCAGCCGCACGCCGGCGGCGTCGGCCGCGGCCGAGAACTCGCCGGCGAGGTCGGGACCGAGAGCGGCGCCGTCGAGGACGTCGCGTCCCCAGCCGGACGGCATCTCGAGGCACACCCAGCCCGGAGCGGTGGCGGCGGTTCCAGGCAGTGGCTCGTCGAGCGCGGACGCCGCCGAGCAGGTGGGAGGAAATTCAGGGCTCACCCGCTCATTGTGTCCGTCCGGGCTGGTCGTGGAAGCGACGGCCCTCCGCGAGTTGCTGCACGAAGGTCTCGATGCGGCGGGCACGGGTCTCCGGGCGCTTCGCGGCCTGCAGCCGGTAGGCGATCGCGAAGCGGTTGCGACCGTCGAGCGTGTCGTAGAAGGCCCGCGCGGCGGGATTGTCCGCGAGGGCGTCGAGGAAGTCCTGCGGCACCTGCGCGGTCGCCTGGCCGGCGTAGGCGCGCTCCCAGCGGCCGTCTGCGCGGGCGCGGGCGACTTCCGCAGCCCCGGCCGCGCTCAGCCGCCCCTCGGCCTCGAGGCGCTCGACGAGTTCACGGTTGCGCTGCGACCAGGGGCTGCGGACACGGCGCGGGGTGATGCGCTGGAGGCGGAAGTCGTCGTCGAGCCTGCGTGCCTGACTGTCGATCCAACCGTGGCACAGCAGTTCCTCGACCACCTCGGCGTAGCTCACCGACGGATGCGCCGACCCCTTCTTGGCGAGCTTGACCCAGATGCCCGGCGAATCGGTGTGGTGCTCACGCAGCCAGGTGGCGAAGGACTCCCGATCGGGGAAGTACTCGACAGGCAACTCGTCGGCCATGGTCATCTCCCCAGTCGGCGCAGGCCGGCCCGCGTCCACAGACCGAGGAAACCCTGGGACAGGTAGGCGAGGGAGCCGAGCGCGAGCACCCACTTCACGGTGCTGACCGTCGTCGCCGCCCGGACCGTGGTGTCGGTGATGCGGTCCCGGTGGTCGAGCAGATACAGACCCGCGACGTTCTCGACGTAGTCCGCGAACGCGGCCACTGCGGGGGCGACGGCGAGGGCGCGGCGGATGCGCGCCGGCACGGGCCGGTGCTCGGCGAGCGATCGCGCGCCGGCCCGCAGCGCGAGGGCAAAAGTCAAGGGATGCAACAGATCCCAGTAGTAGTGTCGGCGATAGCGCGCGACGGCGTCTGGGTCGAGTCCGTCGAGAACGGCACGGTATGTCGCCGCCGATCGAGCGGTCTGGATCCGTCCCACCGCCGGCGCGGCGGGGCCGAGCACGCGGGCGATGTTCGCCTGGGACACCACGAACAGCGCGGCCGTGGCGAGGAGTCTGCGATCCGGAGCAGTCGGAGCCATGGGGCGATCGTAGGTGGTGTGACGCACGTCGCCCGGCTCGTATTCGAATCTGCCGTTCCCCCGCGAGTACAGTGGGCGCGGTGTTGTTCCTGACGTCTCGGCGATACGTCGACCTCGAGCTCCAGGCGAGCGCCATCTGTTCGCGCTCGCTCTGACGACCGCTCTTCCAGGAACCCTCCCGTCGTAGGCCGCCGCATCCGGCGCTGTGCTACGACTTCTTCATTCGAAAGGCACACCCATGCCCGACACCGCCCTGTCCGCGCGCGCCGAGAAGACCTCGCGGCGCCTGCCCCGATGGGCTACCTCCTTCGGCCCCCAGATCGTCCTCGGTCTCGTCGTCGGCGTCGTCGTCGGTCTCGTCGCACGAGCGATGCCCGACGCCGCCGACGGCAACGAGAACTGGCTCGTGGGCACCGTCCACACCCTCGGTTCGAGCTACGTCAAACTCCTCACTGTCGCGGTGATCCCCCTGATCTTCACCGCCATCGTGAGTTCCATCGCGAATCTGCGCGAAGTGACCAACGCCGCGCGTCTCGCCGTACAGACCCTGCTGTGGTTCGCCTTCACAGCCTTCGTCGCGGTGATCGTCGGCCTCGTCGTCGGTCTGATCGTCGAACCCGGTGCGCGCACGGACGTCAGCACCTCGGCCGAGAAGGCACCCGGGACCACCGGCTCCTGGTGGGCATTCCTCACCGGCCTGGTGCCGAACAACTTCCTCGGCCTCAACGTCAAGACCACGCTCGCCGAGGGTGCGGCCACCACGACGCTGAGCTTCAACGTGCTGCAGCTGCTCGTCGTCGCCGTGGCCGTCGGTATCGCCGCCCTGAAGGTGGGGGACAAGGCTGCACCCTTCCTCGAAATCAACGCGTCGCTGCTGGCGATCGTGCAGAAGGTGCTGTGGTGGATCATCCGCCTGGCCCCGATCGGCACCGCCGCGTTGATCGCGAACGCCGTCGCTACCTACGGTTGGGACGCCATCGGTTCGCTGGGATGGTTCACCGCCGCCGTCTACATCGGCCTGGCTGTCGTCTTCTTCGGGGTGTATCCGATCCTGCTGCGCATGCACGGGTTGTCGGTGCGCAGCTTCTACTCCGGCGTGTGGCCGGCGACGCAGCTCGGTTTCGTCTCCCGCTCGTCCATCGGCACCCTGCCACTGACCGAGCGCATCACGGAACGCAACCTCGGCGTCCCACGTGAGTACGCCGCGTTCGCGGTTCCGCTCGGATCCACCACCAAGATGGACGGCTGCGCCGCGATCTACCCCGCCGTCGCGGCGATCTTCGTCGCCGAGTTCTACGGCGTACCGCTGGGCATCACCGACTACCTGCTGATCGTGATCGTCGCCGTCGTGGGTTCGGCCGCCACCGCCGGCACCACCGGCGCGACGGTGATGCTGACCCTGACGCTGTCCACCCTGGGTCTGCCGCTGGCCGGGGTGGGGCTGCTGCTCGCGGTGGAGCCGATCGTCGACATGGGCCGCACCGCCGTCAACGTGACCGGTCAGGCCCTGGTGCCGACCATCGTCGCCAAGCGTGAAGGGATCCTCGACCGAGAGCGGTACGACGCCGACCGGCGCGGCGAACCGTTCGCGGACGAAGACGCCGCCGTCGCCGCGGTCTGACGATCTGCAGTCACGGCGAGGGACTGCACTGGTGAGGGACTGCACCGACGGCAGACTCACGCAGTCGGCGACGAAGGGGAGTACTGCGGGTTCGAATGCGCGGTACTCCCCTGTCGTTCCCTTCTCGTGCCGAACCTCCCGGCCCGCAGTTCGTGGGTGCCCCGTTCCCGCCCTCCCCGATTCGGATCAGCACGTGGTGATGAACTGTGCCGGCGTGCACCGTGTCCTCGTGCGTCGTGCAGGGCTGCTCCGTGCGCGGGACTCGAACCCGCTGCGCTGCCCTCCGCGCGCCGGAGGATACAGACGGGTCGATTCACCGCGACCCACGGCGTGTGCTCGCTTCCGATCCGGGTACCCGCTGCCCACGATCACTCGTCGATCAGGTCCACCTCCCAGTTCACGCGCTGGATCTCCAGGTCCACCCGGCGGATCCGGCGGGCCAGATCGTCGGCGGTGCGCCGCAGGTCCCGGACCGACAGCGCCGAGACGTACGCCAGTTCGGACCGGAGCTGTCGGCCGTATCGATCCTTGCCGCCGGAGGCCGCGTCCGCGGCCGCGGTGAGCGCACGGTGCCGCGTCTGCAGAGCGTCCCGTTCGGCCAGCGCATCGGTGAGGGTCCGGTCTCCGACACGGGTGGCGGTGTTCGTCTTGTTGATCCGAGCGATCAGCAGAGCATGCCGATCGACGGCGTCGGTGAGTTGTTCGAGAAGCTCGCCGGCGTTCTCGGCGGGCTCCTCCCCTTCCTGATATCGGGCATTCGCCACGACCCGAGTGCCGAGCTGCTCGATCCGTCGTTTCAGCTCGCCTCGTTCGGCGAGTGCCTCCGCCAGCCGCATGACGTCGAATCGTAGACGAGCGGTGAATTCATGCGTACCCGATTTCCGGCACCGTCGAGACAACCCAGCCGGGTGGGAATACCGTGTCCCACGTTCCGGTCCGCGAACGGCCCTGCCACGTCGGCGTGCCCGAGGGTGAGCTGCGGTACAGGCCGCGAGCGGCGGCAAGGGTGCGGTCGTACTGGGTCGGCCAGCCGATGTCGGCGGCGAGTTGTTCGAGGACGGAGCGATCTCGGCTCAATGCCCGTTCGGTGTGAGCCAGTGCGGGCAGCGAGTCCCGCTTGTCGGTGTTGCATGCTCCGCAGGCGAGTACGAGATTCGCCAGTCCGTCGAGGGGTGCCCGGGACCACGGTAGTACGTGGTCGACCGGACTTCCATCGGAAAGCTTTGCCGCACAGTAGAAGCAACGCGCTCCGAACGCCTCACGAAGCGCCACCCGAGGTTTCGTCAGCGAGACGCGCTCGCGGCCGAACAGGTGCCCCGCAATGTCGGGGACGTCGAGGAAGGCGTTGTACCGGCGCACGTCCTGAACCCACAGGATCTCCAGGGTCGGAGTGAGCAGACCGGACAGGCGTGCCAGGGCCGCCGCAACTCCCGGAAACAGGCGGATCGCGCCGCCCTGCCGGACGATCGCTGCCCGGGTGATTCCGGAATGCAGCCAGGAGTCGTCGTAGAGGAACGGCTCGCCGCGTCCGCCCGGCAACCGTTGAAGCCGGTACAGCGGCTGTTGCGCGAGCGTGAGCGCGACCTCCGCGACGGTCCCGCGGTACAGGTCAGGCTTCCGCAATCTCGCGAGGGACAGACCGACCACCCCGCCGGTGTTCGCCGCGCTGCGCAGCGCCTCCACCGCCGTCAGGATCCGAGCCCTGGGCTGCGACGACTGGCGGAGCCGATGCCCGTCGAACGGGCGGACCTGGGACCAGTACAGGTCGATCACCCGCTCGGCGAGAGCGTCGATCGGCACGTCGAGTGCCGCGGCCGGCTCCGCCGGTAGATGTTCGACGCAGAAGCCGACCAGGGCCGACAGGGTCGCCAGCTTGTAGGTGGCGGTGCGCGCTCCGGTCTCGAGGACCGCGACGACGCGCTGACCGAGCGCGAGAGGATCCGTCGGTGGTCCGGTACCGTCCACCCCGCGACGGTAGCGCAGCGGAAGGATCCACGATGGGCAAGTTGGTCCGCGACCGGATTCCCGAGATCATCGAAGCCGCCGGCCGGGTGGCGCGCATTCGCGTACTCGATCGGGACGAGTACCGCCGCGCCCTGCTCGACAAGCTGGTGGAGGAAGCGCGCGAACTGCGGGAAGCACAGAACTACGACGAGCGGCTCGGCGAACTGGCCGACGTGCACGAGGTGTTCACGGCTGTGCTCTCCGCGTGCGGGATCACCACGGACGAGGTGGCTGCCGCGGCCGCGGGAAAGCGGGCCGAACGCGGCGGCTTCGATCGCCGCATCTGGTTGGACCAGCTCCGGTAGACCCGGAGTTCCGCTCAGTCGGTGAGGAAGGGCAGCACGGTGGCCTCGAACTCGCGGTGCCGGTCGCGGTGGATGCTGTGGCCGCAGGTGAAGTCGTGGACCGCGACGTCGCCGAGGACGTCCACCGCGGCGGTGAGCCGGGTCGGATCGACCATGCTGCCGGGCCCGCCCCGCAGAATCAGCGTAGGCGCGGTGATCCGCGGAAGACGTTCCCACCACATCGGATTCGGCGCCCGGAACTGGGTGATGGCCGAGCCGGTCATGGAGCGGTCGAAGGCGAAGGTCGCGCGCGGATTGCGCAGCAGGTTCGTCGAGGCATGCCACAGTTCGGCCGGTGACGGCAGACGCCCACCGAGCACCGGCGGCGGATCACCCGGGCGCAGCGGCAGGGGGGCCTCCTCGAGCACGAGCCGCCGCACCAGACCCGGGCGCTGCTGCGCGACGAGGGATCCGGTGTGCCCGCCGAGGGAGTGCCCGACGAGGTCGACCGTCTCGAGGCCCAGGTGCTCGCAGAGACCGAGCACGTCGGCGCCGAACTCGTCGAAACGGTAGGACGCGGCGCGGGCGCTGCGTCCGTGGCCGCGCAGGTCCACCGCCACGACCCGCCGGCCGGCCGCGAGCAGGGACCGGGCGAACCGGTCCCACGTGCGGCCGTCGCCGCCCATCCCGTGCACCAGCAGCACCGGCACGGGGTGGTAGCCCGTCGTGGGAGCCGAATCCCGGTAGGCGATCGCCACCCCGTTCGGCGCGGCCGTCAGCACACTGGTCTCCACGTCGATCGAGCGTACTCACTCGTAGACGCCCTCCACATGCCAGTGCTCGTCGACGTGGATCACCAGCAGGGCCCGGGACTCCTCGAGTCGCACCTGCAGCCGCGCCACCGCCCGCGCCGCCGCCGGATCCCACCAGTACTCGTCCACCGGCCACGGTCCGGCCCACCCGCGCACCCGCCAGCTGCGGCTGCCCCAGCTCAGCCGGCCGGGATCGCCGCTGAGCAGACCGCGCTCGGTCACCGTCACCGGGGTGCCCGCCGCATCCTCGAGCGCCACGCCGGGCAGGGTGGTGAGCACCACAGCCGGGGCGGGCGGCGGTAGCCGGCCCGGCCACGGCGCCGACGGATCCGTCGCCGGCACCGACTCCTCCCCCAACGGCACGAGGGTCACCCGTTCCACCGGGCCACGTCCACCACTGAGCACCCCCACCAACACGGAGTCGGCACCGAGCAGTCCCTGCACCCGCACCAGGGCGCGCCGGGCCCGTTCGTCCTCGTCGCCGACCCCGCCCCACAGACCCAGCTGCAGCGACCCCGCCGTCACCACCTCCACCGGTTCGAGCCGCAGCAGGACGATCCCGGCGGTGGGGCGGGCCGCACTGTGCCCGGTGAGCCAGCCGTCGAGTTGCCAGCGCACCCGATCGGCCGTGCCGTCCGGGGTCAGCGGCTCGGCGCAACGCCACGTCCGGGTCAGTTCCTCACCGTTGCCGGTGCGAGCGGCCACCAGCAGCCGGGTGCAGGCCACTCCCGCCGCGGCCAGCCGGGTGTGCAGCAGCGCGGCAAGCGCCCGGCCGGCGAAGGCGGCCGAATCGACCCGTTCGAGCGGCGGATCACAGGGACGTTCCACCACCAGATCGGGCGGCAGGGCACGGCCGGACGGCGGTCGTTGCGGCCGTGCCCGTGCGTCGCGGTGCGCGGCGACGGCGTCCGGTCCGAAGCGGGAGGCGACATCGGTCGGCGAGAGGGCAGCGAAGGCCCCGATCGTGCGCAGCCCGAGCCGTTTCAGCAGGTCCACCAGGTCGACGCGCTCCGGGGCAGCCAGGGACGGCTCCAGACAGATCTCCGAAATATCCAAAGGCGCAAGGAATTCCTCGTCTCTACCGGATGGGACGAGACGGGCGTGGCGGGCGGCGAGCACCGCCGTGAACAACTCGTCGGCGATGCCCACCTGGCATTCGACGCCGACGGCGGCCACCTCGTCGATCAGTCGCTCGGCCGCTGCTTCCTCGGAACCGAACCAGCGCACGACACCGCGCGCGGCGAGCACCACCAGACCGGGACGCAGCACCTCCACGCCCGGCGCCGCCGCATCGATCGCCGCCGCCACCGGCTCGAACAACCGCGCGTCGCGATCCGGATCATCTCGGGCCACATACAGATCCGGGCACCGGGCTTGGGCTTCCCGGCGGCGCAGACCTCGTCGCACCCCGGCTGCCCGGGCCGACGTGGAACAGGCCACCACCCGGTTGGCCGAGATCACCGCCACCGGTGTCGTCGGCGGCAGGTCGGCGGCCGCGGCGGCAGCGATCGCCGGCCAGTCCGGGCACCACAGGGCCACCACCCGGGCCGGGCGGGGTTCGCTCACAGTGCCACCTCGGCAGGCCGGGGACTGCCCACCTGCGCCGGTCCACCCGGTCGCCACTCCACCCCGGCTCGACCGGCGCACAGGTCCATTCGCGCCGACCGAGGCTGGAAGGACCGGCCCTGCGCGCGCACGGAGAACCTGGTACCGCACAGTCTGCCCCGGGCCGGGGCAGACAGCCCCCGGTAACCGTGCACCGCAGCCTCGAGCCGCACGTGCGCCCCGTCCCACCGGCCGTCGGTGACCACCAGGGCCGCGCCCTTGCTCCGGGCCCGAGCGACCACCGCCCGGGTCCGCGACGGCGGCACCACGGTGCCCCCGAGACCGAGAACGACGAGGTCCATGCCGTCGAGCAGGACGGCGGCCACCTCCACCGGGTCCGGCCCCGGGTCGGGGATCAGCGCGATCCGGCTCAACTCGGCCCCCATCTCGGCGGCAGCGAGCAGGCCGAGGCGACGATGACCGACGACGGCGGCGTGCCCACCGGCGGCGGTGGCCGAAGCCAGCACACCGAGCAGCAAAGATGTTGCGCCGGAGAAGCTTACGACGGATCCGCGGGCCAGGCCGCCGTCCGGGAGCAGCCGGGCGAGTGGCTCGGGCACCGGGAGCAGCCGGTCGGCCGGCACCGGGGATGCGGTGGGTTCCGCCGGGCGGGGACGGGCGCTCTCCCCTCTCGCAGGGATCGCGGCGATCTGCCGACGCAACGCCTCGAGCCGTTCCTGCCGGGAGGGACCCACCGGATCCTGCGACCCGCCCTCGACCGGAAACTCGGCCACCTCACCCACACGAACTCCCCTCGCCCTGCGCCGGCCGCGTATAACACGGCCCACCGACAAACCGCGGGGAAGACGCGGTTGTTCGAACATGTATTCGAACGACTTCAGTAGACCCGACTCCGGGGCGCCCGTCAAGCGATGGCCCCCGCGGCATCCACTACCCTCGTCAAGGTGTCGGAACAGGAGCGAGCGGCAAGCGTCGTCGGCCCGGATCACTTGGTGGCCGGACGTTATCGGCTCGTCTCCAAACTCGGTGGCGGTGGCATGGGAGCGGTCTGGCTCGCCCACGACACCCTGCTCGATCGGGACGTGGCCGTCAAACAGGTCACCTCGACCGTGGGCCTGCCCACGGAGGCCGCCGAGGAGATCCGCCGCCGCACGCTGCGGGAGGGCCGGATCGCTGCCCGCCTCACCCACGAGCACGCGATCGCGATGTACGACGTCGCCCTCCATTCCGGCGAGCCGTGGCTGGTCATGGAGCACCTTCCCTCCCGCAGCCTCGCCCAGGTGATGAACATCGCCGACACCCTGCCGCCGCTCGAGGTGGCGCAGATCGGCGCACACATCGCCGACGCACTCGCCGCCGCCCACGCTGCCGGGATCGTGCACCGCGACATCAAGCCGGGCAACATCCTCGTCGCCGAGCGCGGCCGCGAACTGGGTAGGGTGAAGATCAGCGACTTCGGCATCGCCCGGGCCAAGGGCGATCACGACCGGTCCGGCGTGATCACCGGCACCCCTGCCTTCTTCGCACCCGAAGTGGCCCGCGGCAGCGATCCCACCGAGGCCGGCGACGTCTTCTCCCTGGGTGCGACCCTCTACACCGCGATCGAGGGTCAGCCGCCGTTCGGCATCGATCCCGACTCGATCGCCCTGTTGCACCGCGTCGCCCGCGCCGAGATCATCCCGCCGACTCGTACGGGCCCACTGACCGACGTCCTGCTCGCGATGCTGGAACCCGACCCTGCCCGTCGCCCGACGATGGAGCAGGCCCGGGACCGTCTCGCCGCGGTCGTCCTCGGGGCCGACGCCGACCCGGAGCTGCTTCGCGGCCGTCCGATCCTGTCCGCCGACGGAACCGTCCCCGTGTGGGCCCGGCGCGCCACCGCACCCGTCGTGGGATCCCGGCGCACCGCGGCTACCGGCGGCACTCTCACCGGGTTGCCCGCCGCTCCCCAGCCCGTCTCGCTCCGGGGCGTACCCCGCCCCGCGGAGTTGCTGCGCCGGCTGCGCCCCACCGGGCCCCCGCCGCGCACCACGCAGGAGAAGATCGTCGCGTTCGCACCGATGGCGATGGCGGTCATGGTGGCCGTGATCGTTCTCGCTCTGATCGTGGCCCTGATCATCGCGGTCGCCGTCAGCTGAGCTTGACCTTCGGGTCGGCCGAAGCTCGATGATGGTGCCGTGACCCCCTCCCCAGACCTGATCACGATCGGCATCATGGCCCGGCTCAGCGGGCTCACCCCGGGGGCGCTGCGGTTCTACGGCGACTGCCGGCTGCTCGTGCCCGCCATGGTCGATCCCGTCACCGGCTACCGGTACTACACGGTCGACCAACGCGAACGAGCGGTGACGATCCGTCAGCTCCGCGAACTCGACGTCCCGCTCGAGGACGTCGGCCGGATCCTCGACGGCGACGCCGAGTCCGGTGCCGCGCTGCTCGACGAACACGTCGCCGAACTGCATCGCCGGGCCGAGCGCGCGACCCGGCTGGCCTCCGCCGTCAAGTCCCGCCTCACCGCCCTCGCGGCACCGCCGGCGGTCGCCGTGCCAGGCCGGCTCCTCGCCGACACCGTCGAACGCGTCCTTCCGTCCATCGCCATGGATCCGAAAATTCCTTGTCTGACAGGCATTCTCGTCGAGGTGAATGCCGGGGCGGTGGTCCTGACGGCGACGAACCGTTACCGGCTGACCACCGGCTCGGTGTCGGCCGCGGCCCGCACCGGGGACCCGTTCCGCACCGTCGCCGACAGCTCCGCACTCCGCGGGACCGCCACGTCACTGCGGGAACACGAGAACGTCGGCCTGGCCCTCGACGACTCGGGCGCGCTCACCCTCACCGGCGCGAACGGTGAGCGGCACAGCTGCCCCGCCGTCGAGGGAACCTTCCCCGACTACCGCAGCATGCTCGCCGCCCTCACCCCGCCGGTCACGCGGGTGATCGTGCACCGCGACGCCCTGGCCGGGGCCGTGCGCGACGCTGCGGCCGGCACGATCGACCTCCGCGTGCGGGCGACGGCACTCACCGTCGGCCACGGGAGGCACGACCGCGTGCTGCCCGCCGACGTCACCGGCGCCGACCTGGATCTCGCCTTCGACCGGGACGGGCTGGGCGCCGCCCTCGACACCGCCGTCGGCCCGGAGGTGCTGCTGGACATCGCCTCCTACGACCGGCCCGTCGTGATCCGTTCCGCCGCGGCCGGGGACCTGACCACGCTGGCCATGCCCGTCCGCCGAGAGGAACAACCGTGACCACCGATCCAATCATGGCCGCCGTCACCGACGCGGTCACAGCCGGCCGCTCCGGCGACAACACCACCGCCCGGACTCGGCTGGTGGCCTTGTGGTCGAGCATGGGGCCGCACGGCGATCCCCTGCACCGCTGCGCTCTGGCTCACTACCTGGCAGATCTGTACGACGATCCCGCCGTCTCCCTCACCTGGGACCTCCGCGCCTTCGACGCGGCCGCGGCCCTCGACGACGACCGGCTCGCCCGGCACCACGCCGCGTTGCAGGTGCGGGCCTTCCAGCCGTCGCTGCACCTGAATCTCGCCGACGACTACCGGCGTCTCGGGTCCTTCACGGTCGCCACGGAGCACTTGACGGCGGCCCGCGACTGCGTCGACACCCTGCCCGAGGACGGGTACGGCCGCACGGTACGCGCGGGGATCGAGCACGTCGCCGCGGCACTCGCGACCGGCTCGACCGCGCGGCTGCCCACGCACTGAATTCCGGTCAGTCGATCCGCCGCCGGTGCGCCCACCGGGTGAGCGCGTTGCGGTTGGACTGCTGGGTCTTGCGCAGCACGTTCGACGCGTGCGTCTCGACGGTCTTGACCGAGATCACCAGTTCCTCGGCGATCTCCCGGTAGGTGTAACCGCGCGCGAGCAGGCGCAGCACCTCGAGTTCGCGCGGGGTGAGCGAATCGAGTTCGGGGTCGAGCGGCGGCTCCGGCACGCTCGAGCGGCCGGTGAACGAGTCCAGAACGAATCCGGCCAGACGCGGGCTGAACACCGCGTCCCCGCCGGCGACCCGTCGCACCGCGTCGGCCAGTTCGGATCCCGAGATGGTCTTGGTGACGTACCCGCGCGCGCCGGCCCGGATCACCGCGATGACGTCCTCGGCGGCGTCGGACACGCTCAACGCCAGGCACACCGGCCCGTCGGCGATCCGTCCGAGCACCGCCACCCCACCCCCGTCGGGCATGTGGACGTCGAGCAGGACCACGTCGGGGCGGGTGGCGTCGATTCCCGTGACCGCTTCGGTGACCGTGCCGGCCTCGCCGACGACCTCCATGTCGACCTCCCGGCCGAGCTCTGCGCGCACCCCCGAGCGGAACACGGCGTGGTCGTCGACCAGGAACACACGGAAACGGCGGGAGGCGTCGAGTGACGTCAAGTGGGCTGCTCCTCTGAACGGGCGTCGGTGCCCTCCCACTCTAGGGTTGTCGTGCGCTCCGCTCCGGTACCGGCACGGGGCATGTGGATGCGGATCTCCGTGCCCTTGCCGGGGTTCGAGCGCACGACGACCCGGCCGCCGCGACGCTCCACCCGGCCCCGGATCGAACGGGCCAGGCCCTGCCGGTCCTCCGGGACCGCGGACTCGTCGAAGCCGACGCCGCGGTCCCGGACGAAGACACTCACCTGCTCGGGTTCGACCTCGACGAACAGGTCCACGCTGTCCACCTGCGCGTGCTTGGCTGCGTTGACCAGCGCCTCCCGGGTGGCACCGAGCAGGGCGGTGAACGACTCGGCGGTGAGGTCCTCGTCGTCGCCGGGCGTCACGTCGCCCACGATCACCGGCGCCACCGATACCCCGTGCTGGTCCTCCACCTCGCCGGCGATGGTGCGCAGCGCCTCGGCCAGGCTGGTGTGCGGGGTCTCGCCACCGCCGAACAGCCAGCGCCGCAACTCGCGCTCCTGGCTGCGCGCCAGGCGCAGCACCTCCTGCGAGTTGTCGGCCTGCTTCTGGATCAGGGCGAGCGTCTGCAGCACCGAATCGTGCAGGTGCGACGCGATCTCCTCGCGTTCCTCGTTGCGGACGCGGGCGGCACGTTCCTCCTCGAGCGCGCGCCACATCCGCACCCACAGCGGCACCGACAGCAGGCCGGCCCCGACCAGCGTCACCAGCACGGCCAGCACCGACGAACGTAGGGCCGCCACGTCGACCTGGGCGAGGATCACGACGCCGAGCCCGATCACGATGAGCGAGGCACCGCCGACCACCCGCGCCCAGGTGAGCACCGTCGGGCGGGCGGGCAGGCCCAGCACCGAACGTGGTCCCTCCGCGTCGAACTCGCGCCAGACCAGCGCGGCGCCCACCGCCACCACGACGACGGGGGCGATCACCGAGCCCACGCCGCCGTTCAACAGCCACGAAAGCCCCACGGCCAGGCCCACTCCGATGACCGCAAGGCCGAGGGCCCGGCGCCGTTCGGTCGGCGAGGGCGGTTCGGTGTCCGAGCCCTGCGGTGTGAGGACCCACAGCAGTCCGTAGGCGACGATGCCCAGGCCGGCCAGCGCCGCCAGCACCGTGAACGCCACCCGCACCTTGAGCACGTCGACCCCGAGATGGTCGGCGAGGCCGCCGGCCACGCCGCCCACGACCCGGCCACCGACCCGGCGCTCGAGGCGGGGGGTGGGCAGGGGTGGGTAGGGAACCGGCTGCATACCTTCGATACTGGCACGCGTACCCCGTCCCGGGCATCGGGGACGAACCCTGAACCGGCGACCGCGCACCGGCGCGGAAATCAGGGTCGGTCCCTGATGCGCGACGGTGCGCCGGTCCAGAAGGATGTGGTTCATGAACACGCGAAGCTTCCCCGAGCAGCTCTCGGACATGTGGCGCACCCGTCCGGTCCGGCTGCCACGACAGGGCCACGTCGCCGGGGTGTGCGCGGGCATCGGCGTGCGATACGACGTGGATCCGGTGCTGATCCGCGTGGCGTTCGTGGTGTCCACCTTCTTCGGCGGCGCCGGCCTGGTGCTGTATCTGGTGTGCTGGCTGCTGCTGCCGCGCTACGGCGATCAGGTCTCCCCCGCCGAATCCCTCGTCGGCCGCGGCCAGAGCTCCGAATCGAGCACCAAGGTCGTGGTGCTGCTGGTGGTGCTGGCCGTCGCGGCGAGCGCCTTCGGTCCGCTGGGCGCCGGGGTGGGCGGTTCCGGGTTCGTCAGCATGGTGCTGATGCTCGGCGGTCTGTGGCTGCTGTACCAGCGCCGGCCGGAACCACCGGTCCTGCCCGGGGCACCGCAGCTGTTCCCCCAGAACCCCTTCCAGGCGCCGTTCCAGCAGAGTCAGTACCAGCAGGCACCCTTCGCGCAGCACAGCGCCGCCCCCGGCCCCGCACCGGCGGACCCGGACTTCTGGACGAAGCCGGAACCGGAATCGCCCCGGCCCGGCGACCAGTCCCCCGGGCCGGAACCGGCACCCCCACAGGATCCGTTGCTGCAGCGCCCCACGCCACCGTCGTGGGATCCGCTCGGTGTCGCACCGTTCGCATGGGACCTGCCCGAGCCTGCGCCCACGACGGCCGTCGTGCCCGCGAAACAGCCTCGTTCCCGGCTGACCACGACCGTGCTGGGCCTGGCGGTGCTCGCCGCGGCGGCTGCGGGGGCGGTGGCTTCCGCCGGCGAGGTCGCGTGGCTCACCCCGGCGCGCATCGGTGCGATCGCGCTCGTGGTGATCGGGCTCGGCCTGCTCGTCGGGGCATTCCTGCATCGCGGCTACGGACTGCTGGTGGTGACCGGTCCACTGCTCGGGTTCGTGGTGCTCGCCTCGCTCGTCGGACCGATCGACACCTCGTCGTGGGGAGAGCAGTTGTATTCGCCCCGCACTGCCGCGGAACTGCAGCCGGAGTACTCGGTGCAGATGGGGGCTCTGCAACTGGACCTGCGCGGACTCGAACTCACCGAGGACGAGACCGTCTCCGTCGAAACCCGATTCGGCGCCACCGAGGTCCTGCTGCCGCAGAACCTCGACGTCGACGTCGTCTGCACCGAACGGGCTTCGAACCCCTGCACGATCCAGGGCCTCGACGGCGGCGACGACGGCGTCGGCGGACCGGTCCTGACCCTGAATCTCGACACCGCATTCGGCAACTCGGAGGTGCGCCGTGGCTGACACCGACTACACCGACCCCACCCAGCCGGCGTCCGGCGCCCGGCGACGGGGCCCGTCGATCCTGATGCTGCTCTCTGCGATCGCGGCGCTGGCCGTCAGCGCGTGGGCGCTGATCGGGCCGTTCTCCCTCGAGCCGCTGGCGAACGTCGAGTTCCGCTGGCTACTCGTCGCGCTCGCCGTGGTCGTCGGCGCGACGCTGGTGTTCGCGCCGGGCAAGAAGAAGCGCTGACACCGTCGCCCCGGAACGCACTGCGCCCTTCGGTTCCGATCCGAAGGGCGCAGCCGCGTCTCACTCCCACTCGATGGTGCCCGGCGGCTTGCTCGTGACGTCGAGGACGACGCGGTTGACGTCGGGCACCTCGTTGGTGATGCGGGTGGAGATGCGCTCCAGGGCCTCGTACGGCAGGCGGGTCCAGTCCGCGGTCATCGCGTCCTCGCTGGAGACCGGGCGCAGCACGATCGGGTGACCGTAGGTGCGGCCGTCACCCTGAACGCCCACGCTCCGCACGTCGGCGAGCAGCACCACCGGGCACTGCCAGATCTGCTTGTCGAGGCCGGCAGCTGTGAGTTCCTCCCGGGCGATGGAGTCGGCGCGGCGCAGGATCGCGAGGCGCTCGCGGGTGACCTCGCCGATGATGCGGATACCCAGGCCCGGGCCGGGGAAGGGCTGGCGGCCGACGATCTCCTCCGGCAGGCCGAGTTCACGCCCGACTGCCCGCACCTCGTCCTTGAACAGCAGCCGCAGCGGCTCGACCAGTGCGAACTGCAGATCCTCGGGCAGGCCACCGACGTTGTGGTGGCTCTTGATGTTCGCGGTGCCGGTGCCGCCGCCGGACTCGACCACATCCGGGTACAGCGTGCCCTGCACCAGGAACTCGACGGTTTCGCCGTGGGCGGCGTTCTCGCCGAGCACCTCCGAGACGGCGCCTTCGAAGCTGCGGATGAACTCGCGGCCGATGATCTTGCGCTTGGTCTCCGGATCCGTCACGCCGGCCAGTTCCCGCAGGAACGTGTCGGCGGCGTCCACGGTGACGAGCCTCGCCCCGGTCGCGGCGACGAAGTCCTTCTCGACCTGTTGCCGCTCGCCCTCGCGCATCAGGCCGTGGTCGACGAACACACACGTCAGGCGGTCGCCGATGGCCCGCTGCACCAGGGCTGCGGCGACCGCGGAGTCGACCCCGCCGGACAGGCCGCAGATGGCGCGTCCGTCACCGACCTGCTCGCGGATCTGTTCGATCAGGGCCTCGGCGATGTTCGCGGCCGTCCAGGCGGCGGGGATACCGGCGATGTCGTGCAGGAAGCGGCTGAGCACCTGCTGGCCGTGCGGGGAATGCAGCACCTCAGGGTGGTACTGCACGCCGGCGAGGCGGCGCGCGCGGTCCTCGAACGCGGCCACGGGCGCGCCGGCGCTGCTGGCGGTCACCTCGAAGCCCTCCGGCGCGGCGGTGACCCCGTCGCCGTGGCTCATCCACACCGGCTGTGTCGCGGGCAGGCCGTCGTGCAGGACACCTCCGGTGACGGACATCTCGGTGCGCCCGTACTCACGATTGCCGGTGTGCGCGACGGTGCCGCCGAGCGCCTGGGCCATGGCCTGGAAGCCGTAGCAGATCCCGAACACCGGCACGTCCAGGTCGAACAGTTTCGGGTCGAGTTGCGGTGCCCCGTCGGCGTAGACGCTGGAGGGGCCACCGGAGAGCACCACGGCGAGCGGATCGCGGGCCGCGATCTCCTCCACCGGGGTGGTGTGCGGCACGACCTCGGAGTAGACCTTGGCTTCGCGGACGCGGCGGGCGATCAGCTGCGCGTACTGGGCTCCGAAGTCGACGACGAGGACCGGCCTGGACTGCTGGGTTTGCGACACCCGAACAGTCTAGAGGCCCGGTCCTCGTCCAACGAACGGCGGTTCGGGTCAGGCGACGCCGGACGCGGACCCGGTGCGGACCTCGACGATCGGCAGCGACAGCGCGCCCGGGGCGCCGGCCGGAACGACCGGCTTGTTCGGGGCGATCGGGTCCAGCCGGCGGTAGCCCTCCCCCTGGCCGGGACGCAGGTCCTGCTCCCCCTTGTTCGGCCACAGCGCCGCCGCGCGCTCGGCCTGCGCAGCGATGGTCAGCGACGGATTGACACCGAGATTGGCCGAGACGGCGGCCCCGTCCACGACGCTCAGCGTCGGGTATCCGTACACGCGGTGGTACGGGTCGATGACACCGTGTTCGGGATCGGTGCCGATCACGCAGCCACCGAGGAAGTGCGCAGTGAGCGGGACGTTGAAGATCTCCCCCCAGGTGCCGCCCGGGACGCCGTCGATCTTCTCGGCGATCCGGCGGGTGGCCTCGTTGCCGACGGGAATCCACGTCGGGTTGGGGTGCCCGTGGCCCTGCCGGCTGGTGACCTTGCGGCGACCGAACAGGCCCTTCTTGGTGTAGGTGACGATCGAGTTGTCCAGGTTCTGCATGACCAGGGCGATGATGGTGCGCTCGCTCCAGTCCTTGACGCTGAGCATCCGGGCCATCTGGACCGGGTTCTTCACCACCTGGCCGAGGAACTTCAGCCAGCGCGGCGTGCGGCCGCCACCGTCGGTCATCAAGGTCTGCAACAGACCCATCGCGTTGGAGCCCTTGCCGTAGCGGACCGGCTCGATGTGGGTGTCGGCAGTGGGATGGAACGACGACGTGATCGCCACCCCGCGGGTGAGATCCAGGTCCGGGTCGACGCTCATCTTCCCGGCGCCGACGATCGACTCGGAGTTCGTGCGGGTCAGATGGCCCAGCCGGTCGGACAGTTCCGGCAGGGCGCCGGTGTCCTTGAGGTGGTGCAGGAGATGCTGGGTGCCCCACGTGCCGGCGGCGAGGACGACGTGCCCGGCGGTGTAGGTGCGACGGTTCTTCCGCTTCCAGGTGCCGGTGCGCTCGGTGTCGACGTCCCACGTGCCGTCGGAGGCCTGGCGCAGGCCGGTGACCGTGGTGAGCGGGACGATCTCGGCGCCGGCCCGCTCGGCGAGCCCGAGGTAGTTCTTCAGCAGTGTGTTCTTGGCGCCGTGTCGGCATCCGGTCATGCACTCGCCGCATTCGATGCAGCCGGTGCGGTCGGGGCCGACACCGCCGAAGTACGGGTCGGCGACGGTACGGCCGGGCTCTCCGAAGTACACCCCCACGGGAGTCTGGATGAAGGTGTCGCCCACACCCATGTCCTCGGCGACGGACTTGACGATCCGGTCCGCGGGGGTCATGTGCGGGTTCTGCACCACGCCGAGCATGCGACGCGCCTGGTCGTAGAAGGGGCTGAGCTCGTCGTCCCAGTCGGTGATGTGTGCCCACTGGCCGTCTTCGAAGAACGGCGCCGGCGGCTTGTAGAGGGTGTTGGCGTAGTTGAGGGAACCCCCGCCGACGCCGGCTCCGGCAAGGATGAGGACGTCGTGCAGCAGGTGGATCCGTTGGATGCCGAAGCACCCCAGCTTGGGGGCCCAGAGGAATCGCTTGAGATCCCAGCTGGTCTTCGCGAAGTCGGCGTCGGCGAAACGCCGGCCCGCTTCGAGGATGCCGACCTTGTAGCCCTTCTCCACGAGCCGCAGGGCCGTCACACTTCCGCCGAAACCCGATCCGACGATGAGGACGTCGTAGTCCGTCGCGCGCTGCTCACCCACCGAAACACCTCCATGAAGCTGGTTGTTACTCACCAGTATGCACGGACTTGCTGTGACCACTGCCACAAGGGTGCCCTAACTGTAACCTCGAGTTCCGTAAACCGCAGGTGAGGCCCGGAAACGGCTGTGGCCGAATGTCACATGGCTTCGATCGAATCGACGCGATGTGACATTCGGCCACAGCGGGAAAGGCGCAGGGGCGGTCAGGCGCGGACGGTCAGGCCGACCTTCTGGAACTCCTTGAGATCCGAGTAGCCCGACTTCGCCATCGCACGACGCAGACCGCCGACCAGGTTCAGCGAGCCGAACGGGTCGTCGGACGGACCGGTGAGCACGCGGTCCAGACTCGGGCGCTCGTCGTAGGCGACCTGCAGCAGCGCGCCGCGCGGCACGGACGGATGCGCGCTCGCCGACGGCCAGTACCAACCACGGCCCGGGGCCTCGGCCGAGACCGCGAGAGGGGCGCCGAGCACGGCGGCGTCGGCGCCGCAGGCGATGGCCTTGGCCAGGTCGCCCGAGGTCTCGATGTCGCCGTCGGCGATGACGTGGACGTACCGGCCACCGGTTTCGTCCAGGTAGTCGCGACGGGCGGCGGCAGCGTCGGCGATCGCCGTCGCCATGGGCACACCGATGCCCAGCACTTCGCTGGTGGTGGTGGCGCCCGCTGTCGAGCCGTAGCCGACGACGACGCCCGCCGCGCCGGTACGCATCAGGTGCAGCGCGGTGCGGTGATCGCTCACACCACCTGCGACGACCGGCACGTCCAATTCGGAGATGAACGTCTTGAGGTTCAACGGCTCGCTCGCACCGTGCGCCACGTGCTCCGCGGAGATGATGGTCCCGTGGACAACCAGCAGGTCGAGGCCTGCCTTCACCAGGTGCGGAGTCAGTGCCCGCGCATTCTGCGGGCTGACCCGGACGGCCGTGGTCACACCGGCGTCGCGTACCTGCGCGATCGCGGCGGCCAGCAGGTCGGGCTGCAGCGGGGCCGCGTGGAGCTTCTGCAGGTGGGCGATCGCCGCTGCCGGGTCCGGGTCGGATTCGGCGATGCCGACGAGGCGTTCGATCTCGGCATCGACATCGGCGTGCCGGCCCCACAGTCCCTCACCGTTGATGACGCCGAGGCCGCCGGCCTTGCCCAGTTGCACCGCGAAGGACGGCGAGACCAGCGCATCGGTGGGATGGGCGAGCAGCGGGATGTCGAATCGGTACGCGTCGAGCTGCCAGGCCGTCGACACCTCCTTCGAGGAGCGCGTCCGGCGGGACGGCACGATGTTGATGTCGTCCAGCTCGTAGGTGCGTCGGGCGGTTCGCCCCATGCCGATTTCAACCAGGTCGCGCACGCGCGTCCCTTTCTTCTCAGGTAGATGCCCCCACCGGACACTCCGGCGGGGGCCGATCGCGGACTCTTGCTCTACCGAACCACGTAGTTCGGTGCCTCGGCCGTGATCGTGATGTCGTGGGGATGGCTCTCCTTCAGACCCGCCGCCGTGATCTGCACGAACTGGGCCTCCTGCAGCTGTTCGATGGTGGCGGCACCGGCGTAGCCCATCGCTGCCCGCAGGCCACCGATCAGCTGGTGCGTGACCTGCTGCAGCGGACCGCGGAACGGCACGCGACCTTCGATGCCCTCGGGCACCAGCTTGTCCTCGGAGAGCACGTCGTCCTGGAAGTAGCGGTCCTTCGAGTACGACTTGCCCGCGCCCCGGCTCTGCATCGCACCGAGCGAACCCATGCCGCGGTAGCTCTTGAACTGCTTGCCGTTGACCAGGATCAACTCACCCGGCGACTCGGCCGTGCCGGCCAGCAGGGAGCCGAGCATGGCCGTGGAGGCGCCGGCAGCGAGCGCCTTGGCGACGTCGCCGGAGAACTGCAGGCCGCCGTCGGCGATGACCGGCACGCCCGCGGGCTTGGCGACGGCGACGGCCTCGAGGATGGCGGTGATCTGCGGCGCGCCGACGCCCGCGATGACGCGGGTGGTGCAGATGGAGCCGGGACCCACGCCGACCTTCACGGCGTCCACGCCGGCCTCGATGAGCGCTGCGGCGCCCGCCCGGGTCGCGACGTTGCCTCCGATGATCTGGACCCGATCGCCGACCTCGGTCTTGAGCTTGGCGATCATCCCGAGGACACCCGCGGAGTGACCGTGGGCGCTGTCGACCACGAGCACGTCCACCCCGGCGTCGGCCAGGGTCATGGCCCGGGTCCACGCGTCGTCGCCCACGCCGACGGCGGCACCGACGAGCAGGCGGCCGTCGCGGTCCTTGGTGGCGTCGGGGTGCTGCTCGGTCTTGACGAAGTCCTTGACGGTGATCAGTCCGGTCAGGCGACCCTGCCCGTCGACGATCGGCAGCTTCTCGATCTTGTGACGGCGCAGCAACCCGAGGGCGGCTTCGGCGGTCACACCCTCCTGCGCGGTCACCAGCGGCGCCTTGGTCATGACCTCCGCGACCGGGCGGTTCTGGTCGACCTCGAACCGCATGTCCCGGTTGGTGATGATGCCGACGAGCTGACCCTCGTCGTCGGTGACGGGCAGCCCCGAGATGCGGAAGCGCGCACACATGGCGTCGACCTCGGCCAGGGTGGCGGTCGGCTTGCAGGTGACCGGGTCGGTGACCATGCCCGCCTCGGACCGCTTCACGGTCTCGACCTGCGCGGCCTGCGCCTCGGCGGACAGATTGCGGTGCAGGACGCCCATGCCACCGGCGCGGGCCATCGCGATGGCCATGCGCGACTCGGTGACGGTGTCCATTGCGGAACTGACCAGCGGAACCCGGAGGCGGATGTCCCGGGTCAGCTGGCTCGACGTGTCCACCTGGCTCGGGATGACGTCCGACGCGGCCGGAAGCAGCAGCACGTCGTCGAA
The DNA here is from genome assembly GCF_047782815.1 of Rhodococcus indonesiensis. Taxonomy (NCBI): domain Bacteria; kingdom Bacillati; phylum Actinomycetota; class Actinomycetes; order Mycobacteriales; family Nocardiaceae; genus Rhodococcus; species Rhodococcus indonesiensis. The sequence goes on from NZ_CP180630.1 coordinate 3,677,000, forward strand.
GGTCAGACCCAGCATGGCGACCTTGTCGGGGTCGTCACCGCCGGTATGCACGTGCCCTCCGGTACTCCTCATGCGGTTCGGACCCTCCATGACGCGTCGATACGGTGCGGGCGGGTGGGCCCCGGCCCGGCATCGGTGATTACGGAACACAATGTCGTGAAAGACAATGGTGCGAGCGGTGCACACCGTTCCCCGGACACTCCGAACAACGATGCCCTGCTCATGAACTATCGTATCGGTTCACCGGGACCGGCACACACGCGCATCCGCACGCGTACACGAAGCTGCGCGGGAAGTCCACGGTGTGACGGCTGGCGCGGACCCCGTCGGACTGCGTACCGTGGAGTCGTGCGTGATCAGTTGCCTCCCGGTCTGCCACCGGACCCATTCGCTGGAGATCCCGACGATCCGTCCGCCGCACTGGACGCCATCGAGCCGGGTCAGCCGCTCGACCCTGCCGAGCGGCTGGCCGTCGAGGAGGATCTCGCCGACCTCGCGGTGTACGAAGCGCTGCTGTCGCCCCGCGGCGTCCGCGGCCTGGTGGTGTGCTGCGAGGACTGTCATCAGGATCACTACCACGACTGGGACATGCTGCGGGCGAACCTGCTGCAGCTGCTCGTCGACGGTACGGTCCGGCCCCACGAGCCGGCCTACGATCCCTCACCCGACGCCTATGTGACATGGGACTACTGCCGCGGCTACGCGGATGCGTCGATGAACGAGGCACTGCCGGTCGACCCGTACGGCCTCGACTCCTAGAAGAAGCCACCGCACCACGGGAAGGGCCCGCCGGGACGTTCGTCCCGGCGGGCCCTTCCCGTTGCGTCTACTCCGAAGGTGCGGGCACCACGGTGATCGTCTGGCTGATCGACTGCTGCTCGAGCGAAGTGGAGGGTGTCGGCGCCGACGCCGACGGGGTCGTGGTCGGCGCAGCAGTCGGCACGGTGGTGGGCTCCGGTGTCACCGGTGCGCTCGTCGGTTCGGTGGACGGGAGCGGCGGCGGCGTCGTGACCGGGGACGGTGACGGACTGGGTGCCGGCTGCGACGACGGCGGCACCAGATCGACGCCGGGTGCATCGCTGGAGGTCGCCGGAGGCACCGTTCCCGTACCGGGCGTCGTGCCGGCGATGGTGGGGTCCACGGTCGACGGGGTCGTCGGAGTGGTCGGCGCCGGCGCGGGAATCACCTGGGTCGATTGGACCGGCGGCGCGGGCAGCACAGGCGGGGGCGGGGGCGGAAGAAGCTTGCTCAACTCGGTGGTGAGCCGCTGCACCCAGTCACCGAGCTGGTCGCGCTGGCCGGCGTCGGTGATCGACCCGGACCGCTGCTGTGCCGATTGGATCAGTTCCTGCGCGCCTTCCGTGTCGCCGACGGCGAGCCGCTGCTCGGCCTCCTGCAGCGTGGAGGCGGTGTCGATCCGGGCGATCGTCGACTCGGCCTGCTCACTGAAGACGACCTGCTTGACACTCCACAGCGGGTCGCCGGGTTCTGCCTGGTAGGACACGGCGGTTGCCCCACCGACGGCGATGGCGATCAGGGCGGCGGCACCGGCGATGGGCCGGATCAGGCGGAGCTGGGTGCGGGAGCGGGAGCGGCGCTCGGCGAGTGCGTCGCGGGCACCGATCTCCCGGTTGACCGCAGCGACGATCTCGTCGAGATCCGGTTCGGGAGGAAGCGGATCGGCCAGGATCTCGGCACGCCAGCCCGCAAGAAGGGTGGCCAGCTCGTATTCCTCGGTCGTCTCGGTGGGCACCGGTCCGTCGCCGGAGATCGCGTCGATGAGGGCGTCGTCACGGCGCACTGCCGCAATGTCCACGGGGGTGCCGTCGTCGGCGAGATCGGCGAAGAAATCGTCATCCGCGCCGTGCTTCCTACCCATTTCTCTCACCTGCTCTCGTCACTTCCTTCTTCAGTCGGGCGATGGCACGGTGCTGCGCCACCCGAATGGCCCCTGCCGTACTTCCCACCGCTGCTGCTGTTTCTTCGGCGGACAGACCCACCACGAGCCGCAGGACCAAGATCTCCCGCTGCTTCTCCGGAAGCGTGCCCAGCAGCTGCTTCATCTGCCGGCTCGTCTCCGCGTTGAGTGCCTGCTCCTCCGGACTGTCGTCCAGCGACATCGACTCGGGTACCTCTGCGACCGGATCCGCCCGGTTGCGGGCGGCGCTGCGGTGCGCGTCGGCGACCTTGTGTGCCGCGATCCCGTACACGAATGCCATGAAGGGGCGTCCCTGGTCCTGATACCGCGGCAACGCCGTCATCACGGCCAGGCACACCTCCTGCGCTACGTCGTCCGCGGAGAGCTGGCCACGCTCCGCGGCTCCGACCCGAGCCCGGCAGTACCGGACGACCAAGGGCCGGATAATTCTCAGAACCTGAGCGAGAGCTGTCCGATCTCCCTGCGCAGCCGCAGCGACAGCGGAGTCCAACTCCTCACCCATAACAGTCATCGATTGCGCAAGTCCTGGCGTTACAAAGTGACACGACCCCCCGGCCGGGTGTGCTTCCACACGCAGTGGAACATTCCCAGACTAGCGACACGATCGGACGGAACGGACGCACGGATGGCTTCTAGGCCCGGATCGTTGCGAATCTCCCACCGCGCCGGGCGACGAGTGCCGCCGACTCGTCGCGCACGCGCCGAGCCGCGTCGCCGCCCCCGAGCCCGTCCCACAGCATCGCGGCCGCCCAGCGCAGCGGGACAAGACCCAGCGCCGTACTGCGATCGAGTACGTCGAGGCACAGGTCACGAGCGGGTGCGAGATCGGACTCCCCCGTCCACGAGGCGGCCCGCAGCAGATCGGACTTGACCAGGTGCCGGACCGAGCCGCTGCGTTCGGCCTCCGTCGCGGCAGCAGCCGAACGCCGGCGGGCCGTGGCGAAGTCCCCGGAAGCGAGCGCAGTCTCCGCGCAGACCCAGTGCAGTCGCACCCGCTGCCGCCGGAGCACCGTGCCGTGCACGCCCTCGGCTTCGTCGAGAGCGGCGGCGCACCGGTCCAGCAGCCGGACGGCCAGCCGGATCCGGCCGCATCCGAGTGCATCCGCCGCCAGACCCGTGAGGGCGTCACACCGAGCCTCGGCGGTCCGCGAGGAATACGGCGGGGCGTCGGCGAGCACCGCGGCCGCCCGACCGTCGAGGACGGCGGCCTCGCGGTGCCGGCCGAGCTGACGCAGCAGCGACGCTTCGGTGCTCGCCGCCAGGGACAGGAGCGCTCCGTCCGCACCCGTGGCGCGGTGGAGCCGGGTCAGCTCCGCGCGGGCGGCGGCGTAGCGACCCTGACCGCCCAGGGCGACGGCCCGGTGCCACGACGCGACGGGATCCCCGCCGAGAGGGAGCGGGAACAGGTCCGGCCTGGCACCGAAGGCCGCCGATGCGAGCGTGGACGTGTCGGACGGCGGAGCTGTGACGGGCACGAGCCCATGATCGCACCACCTTCTCCTCCGCCCGCCGGGGAGGCAGAGTGCATTCCGAGAAATATGCACCGAAGGCGCATCAATTACTTCCGTGCTTCAGCCGGTTGAACATCCGGTTTACGTTTTGTTAATTACAGACAAGGTGTAGGTAAGTAAAGACGTGCGGACCGGAGCCATTTTCGGTTCACACAAGCCGGACGGATGCCCTTCCGCGCTCAGCACAGGGTCTATAGTCCCTGTTCGGGGCCGTTCCGGTCACCGGAGGCCGGTACGCACGAGCGAGGCGCACACCTTCAGGACACAATCACGAATCTGCCACGAAGTAAATATTTCGGCGGTTAATTCTCGCAGATCGGGATATGCAAATTGCCACTCCGCGAAAGTGTTGACTCCATTTCCTCGCCACCTTTACGGTTACGGAGCCTGAACAACTGCTTTGGGAGGAAAGACCTTCCGCCCACGGTCCGCTCGCCCCTCGGGCGAGCACGCTGCAAAGGAGTACCCATGCCTGCACCCCACCACTTGCCCGGACCGAACGCGGACGTCTGGGATTGGCAGATGCACGGACTGTGTCGTGGGGTGGACTCCTCGATGTTCTTCCACCCGGACGGTGAGCGCGGCCGGGCCAGAGCGCAGCGCGAGAGCCGGGCCAAGGAGATGTGCCGGCAGTGCCCGGTACTCGCGCAGTGCCGGGAGCACGCCTTGGCGGTGTCCGAGCCGTACGGCATCTGGGGCGGCATGTCCGAGACCGAACGGGAAATGTACGCGCGGCACCGACGACGGCGGATCGCTGTCTGACCGGGCCGCCGGACGACCTCACGAGAAGACGAAGCCCCGCACGGATTGTTCCGTGCGGGGCTTCGTGGTTCCCGGGTGCCCGGCTCGCTAGTGAGCGTGACCGTGGCCGTGGCCGGCCTCGGGCTCTTCCTCCGGCTTGTCCACGACGGCACTCTCGGTGGTCAGCACCATCCGCGCCACCGAGGACGCGTTGACGACCGCGGACCGGGTCACCTTGACCGGATCCACGACACCGTCGGCGAGCAGGTCACCGTAGGTGAGAGTGGCCGCGTTGAAGCCGGATCCGGCAGGGGCCTCGGACACCTTGTTCACCACGACCGACCCGTCGAGACCGGCGTTGCCGGCGATCCAGTACAGCGGGGCCGTGAGAGCGGCGCGCAGCACGGCGACACCGGTGGCCTCGTCACCCGAGAGAGAGTTCTCGAGCGCGTCCAGCTCACGGGCGGCCTGCACGAGCGCCGAACCGCCACCGGGCACGATGCCCTCCTCGACCGCGGCCTTGGCCGCATTGACGGCGTCCTCGACACGGAACTTGCGCTCCTTGAGGTCCGTCTCGGTCGCTGCGCCCACCTTGATCACCGCGACACCACCGGAGAGCTTGGCGAGCCGCTCCTCGAGCTTCTCCCGGTCCCAGTCGGAATCGGTGGCCTCGATCTCGCGACGCAGCTGTGCGACGCGGTTCTCGATGTCCTCCTGCGTACCGGCACCGTCCACGATCGTGGTGTTGTCCTTGGTGACCACCACCCGGCGGGCCGAACCGAGCAGGTCGAGACCGGCATCCTTCAGGGTCAACCCGATGTCGGAGTTGATGACGGTGCCGGCGGTGACGACGGCGAGGTCGTCGAGGAACGCCTTGCGGCGGTCACCGAAGAACGGCGCCTTGACCGCGACGGCCTTGAGGGTCTTGCGGATGGAGTTGACCACGAGGGTGGAGAGCACCTCGCCCTCGACGTCCTCCGCGATGATCAGAACCGGCTTGCCGTTCTCGGCGATCTTCTCGAGCAGCGGCAGGAAATCGGGCAGGGAGCCGATCTTGTCGCGGTAGAGGAGGATGACGGCATCCTCGAGGACCGCCTGCTGTGCGTCGATGTCGGTGATGAAGTACGGCGACAGGAAGCCCTTGTCGAACTGGACGCCCTCGGTGACGACGAGCTCGGTCTGCAGCGTCGAGGATTCCTCGACGGTGACGACGCCGTCCTTGCCGACGGTGCTCAGGGCCTCGCCGACCATGGCGCCGATCTCCTCGTCGCGCGAGGAGACGGTGGCGACCTGGGCGATCGCCTCCTTGCCCTGGACGGGGGTGGCGGCGGCGAGGAGCGCCTCCGACACCTTCTCGGCGGCCCGGCCGATGCCGTTGCCGAGTGCGATGGGGTTGGCGCCGGCCGCGACGTTCTTCAGGCCGGCCTTGATGATGGCCTGGGCGAGCACGGTGGCGGTGGTGGTGCCGTCACCGGCGACGTCGTTGGTCTTGGTGGCCACGCTCTTGACCAGCTGGGCGCCGAGGTTCTCGAACGGGTCCTCCAGCTCGATCTCCCGGGCGATGCTGACACCGTCGTTGGTGACGGTCGGGCCGCCGAACGCCTTGGCGAGCACCACGTGCCGCCCACGCGGGCCGAGGGTGACCTTGACGGCGTCGGCGAGCTGATCGACGCCACGCTCGAGTGCCCGCCGCGCGGTCTCGTTGAACTCGATTTGCTTGGACATGTTCTCCGACTACTCCTGGAACGAAGGATCCGGAACGGATTCCGCCCCGGGTCCGAGGCGGAACTCCGGGGCGGAATGCGTGCGGCTTACTTGGCGACGACGGCCAGCACGTCGCGAGCCGACAGGATCAGGTACTCCTGGCCGGCGTACTTGATCTCGGTTCCGCCGTACTTGCTGTAGATGACGACGTCGCCTTCCTTGACATCGAGGGGGATGCGCTTCTCACCCTCGTCGTCCCAGCGGCCGGGGCCGACGGCGACGACGGTGCCCTCCTGGGGCTTCTCCTTCGCCGTGTCCGGGATGACCAGGCCGGAGGCAGTCGTCGTCTCGGCCTCGTTGGCCTGGACGAGGATCTTGTCCTCGAGCGGCTTGATGTTCACGCTCGCCACGATGAGCCCTCCACTTTCAGGGGTTCGATGGTCCGAGGCCTCTGATGGTCCTCGGACAGGGTTTGTTCAGTCACCACGGTGACTCCGCGCGCAGTCCCGTCGTCGCGGGTGCCGGAACACGCTCGGCGTCGACTAGCACTCTATACACGCGAGTGCCAGCGCTCAAGGGCAGTGGGTGCTGAATGCGCTCGTGTCGCCTCGGACGCACCACGACCGTGACCACCGCGCCTCCACCAGGGGCGACCTCCGGTCGAGCGCACCCCGTCCGGAGGCTCCGGACCCACCGCCGGCCGTCGCCCCGCACAGACCCAGCGCGCCTGCAACCGTGGAGACCGAACTGTGACCATTCGTACCCCGGTCGGGTCCCGGTCGCTCCCCCTCTCCGGAAAACGCTCGTTCGGCGCCCGCGCCTACGACGCTCCGCTCGCGCCACCCTCGGAGAGAACGGCTCCGAGCTGGGACGACAGCGGTGGCACGAACGGGCAACCCTCGCCCGGAGCCGACGTCGAGAGCGCCCGGCGGAACAGGCACGCCGCCCTGCGACGGTGCCGGACGGACCAGGATCGGCGCTTTTCGGCGAGCGCTCACACACCCCCGTCTGTTACGTTCGGATAACGGAGACCGAACGCGTGACCATTCGGTGACTTTGCGGCTCGACCGCGTCCCTGTCCGCCGGTCACGCACGGGAGGGGAACTATGCGCACGTCGCTGGGAATTTCCACCGGCGCTTCCGGAGTGGGCTCGGCCCTCGTCGTCGAGGGGCCGGGAGAGCACACCACCGAGTACCGATTTCTCGCCGCCGATCCCGAGGCAGCCGGCGACCTGGGCGACCTCGTCATCGATGCCCTCTCCCTCATGAGCACCCAGATCGACGGGCACGCCGTCCCCGACGCGGTGGCGGTGGCCTATCGAACCTCCGAACACGCAGAGGCGATCCGCTCCGCGTCGGTGCGCGACGGCCACATCGTCCACCTGGTACCGGAGACGACGGCCGTGCTCGCCTACCTGAACAGCACCGGTCTCGTCGACACCGCCGACACCCTCGCCGTCGCCGACCTGGGTGCATCGGGATTCACAGTCTCCGTTGTCGACCGACGTTCCGGATCGATGCTGCGCTCGGCCCGGACCGAGGACGTCGGGGGCGGAGCCGTCCGCGCCCGCGTCTACGACCACGTGCGCCGCCGGATCGGCCGCGCCCGTGGCCGCATCCCGATCGACCCCGCCCTACTGACGGTGCGCTGCCAGGGCGCACTCGAGGCCCTCGGAGAAGCGTCCACCACCAGGATCGAACTCGGCGACGCCGGCCCGGCGGTGCCCCTGACCCGCACGGAACTCGACGAGATGGTGTCCGACCTCAGCGACACCGCGGCGACATTCACCCGGCGGGTCTGCGACACCGAGCCGCGGCCGCAGATGCTCGCGCTCGTCGGCGGCGCAGCGGCGATGCCGGCTCTCGCCGGCGCTGTGACGTCGGCCTTCGCCGGTCCCGTCGCGGTGGTGCCGGAACCGGCCACGGCAGCGGCCCACGGCGCCGCGCTGCTCGCCGCGTCGTCACGACTGTCCGCCTATCCGTCGGTAGGTGCCTCGGCTCCGACGCCGGGCACCCCCGGCGGCAAGGTCTCGGGTGCCCTCGCCGGGGCGCTGGTCATCGGTGCGCTCGTAGCCGGCTATGCGACCGACCACGTCGCGTCCGACGACACCGCCGTGTCCCCCGCGGGGACCAGCGGCCAGGCCACGACCCAGCCGGCGGCAGCCGTCCCCGACACCGGACACACGCAGATCCCCTCCGAGGATCCCCACGCCGCCGTCACCACGACAGCTCCCGACGACGGCTACCCACGCACGGACACGCCGGTGCCCTATCCGACGCCCACCGTGCCGCAGCCCTCGACGAGCACGCCGGCGACGACCACGCCGTCCAGCACACCGGAATCGACGACGAACGAGCGGCCCGAGTCGCCTGCGGACGTCCCCGGCACCGACCGGCCGTGGCAGTTGCCGGGAACCTTCCCGAGCCTGCCGCTGCCGACCGTCCCGCTGCCGACGCTGCCCGGCACGACGCCGTCGGAGAGCACCACACCGAGCTCGACGCCGTCCGCGCCGACGTCCGAGTTCGCACCGCCCGAGACGACGACCGAGGCCTCCTCGACCGCGGCCCCGGAGGAGGAGGCGCCGAGCACGTCACCGCCGCTCACCGAACCCGCACCGGCCGGCTGATCGCACCCGCCGATCCCCGCAGGATCGGGTCAGACGGGTACCTGGGCGATCTCGACCGGCAGGCCGGGATCGGTGCCGACGGTGAGCGCGGAGGGCTGGGCGCCCCCGGCGATCAGATGCGCTCCCAACGCGGCGATCATCACCCCGTTGTCGGTGCACAAACGCGGCCGCGGCACCCGCAGCGTGATCCCGGCGGCGGCGCAGCGCTCCTCGGCGAGCTCACGCAAACGGGAATTGGCAGTGGCTCCGCCCCCGAGGACCAGCGTGTCCACGCCCATGTCCTGCGCAGCCCGCACCGCCTTCATCGTCAGCACGTCGGCGACCGCCTCCTGGAAACCGGCCGCGACGTCCTCGAGCGGGACCGGTTCGCCGGACCGCTCGCGCGCCTCGACGAACCGCGCCACTGCCGTCTTGAGCCCGGAGAAGGAGAAGTCGTGCCGGGCGTCGCGCGGCCCCGTCATCCCCCGCGGGAACACCACCGCGGTGCGGTCACCGTTCCGTGCGGCCCGATCCAGCGCCGGTCCGCCCGGAAAACCCAGTCCGAGCAGCCGGGCGACCTTGTCGAACGCCTCCCCGGCTGCATCGTCGACCGTGGTGCCGAGCTCGACGATCGGCTTGCGGCCGAGATCCTCGACGTGGAGCAGGTGGGTGTGCCCGCCGGAGACCAGCAGCGCCACGCACGGCGGCATCGGTCCGTGTTCGATCGTGTCCACAGCGACGTGCCCACCGAGGTGGTTGATCGCGTAGAACGGCACGTCCCATGCCGCCGCATACGCCTTGGCCGCGGCGACACCGACGAGCAGTGCGCCGGCGAGACCGGGCCCGATCGTCACGCACACGGCGTCGGGTTCGACGACCCCGGCGGCGGAGAGCGCCCGTCGCATGGTCGGGACGATCGCCTCGAGGTGCGCGCGGGACGCGATCTCCGGGACGACGCCACCGAAGCGGGCGTGTTCGTCGACGCTGGAGGCCACCTCGTCGGCGAGCAGTTCGAGCGTGCCGTCACCGACCCACCGGACGATGCCGACGCCTGTCTCGTCGCAGGAGCTCTCGATCCCCATCACGATCACGACTGTGACTCCTTCCGCCGGTCCGGCCGGCACATGGTGTACGCGTCGGCCCCGCTCGGCTGGTAGTAGCGCTTCCTCGTCCCGACGATCTCGAAACCCTCCCGGCGGTACAGCGCGATCGCTGCGTCGTTGTCGGTGCGGACTTCCAGGAACACGGGACCGCCCCAGACGTCGGCCATCCGCAACAGCTCGGCGAGCAGCGCGCCACCGACGCCGCGGCGCCGCTGTCGTGGGTCCACCCCGATGGTATGGACCTCCGACTCCGGATGAACCGCGGTACCGAGTCGGGCGAGACCGGCGTAGCCGATGAGCCGGCCTTCGTCGTCGCGGGCGGCGACGTAGTGGTTCTGCGGTGCCGCCAGCTCGGCGCGGAACGCGTCGGCGCTCCACGGGTCGTCGCCGGGAAACAGGATCCGTTCCAGCTCGGCGCACCGGGCGACGTCGGACGGTTGCAGCGCGTCGACGAGGGGACGAGGGTCGTGGGTGGTCATTTCTTCTTCCGGTCCGCCGTCTCCACCGCGTCCGGACGGCGCAGGTACAGGGGCACCAGGGGCTCGGGCTCCACCCCGGCGAGCAGGTCCGCGGCGGCAACCGCGACCAGCCCTGCCGGGGACGGTGTGGCCACCGGATGCGCGGGCAGCTCGAACAGGCCGACGTGGGGGCGGGATCCCGCGATCCGCTGCGACGGCTCCGCCTTCAGATCCGCCGGCCTGCACACCCCCGGACCCTCGATGCGGGCGCCGCCGGAATACCGCGCCCAGTACACCTCGCGGCGACGGGCATCGGTGACGACGAGCAGATCGCCGGCACCGTCGCCGCAGTCGACCGAACCGGAACCGTCGCCGCAGGCGACCGAACCGGCACCGTCCGCGCCGCGGACGTCGGCCGCGATCGCGTCGAGACTGCACACACCGTGCACCGGCACGCCGAGGGCGTCGCCGAAGGCCGCGGCGGTCGCCATGCCCACACGCAGCCCGGTGAACGGTCCCGGCCCGACCCCGACGACGACGGCGTCGAGGTCGGCCGGCGTGTGGCCGGTGGACGACAGACACTCGAGGATCTGCGGGGTCAGCACCTCGGCATGGGCGCGTGGATTGTCCGTGACCCGCACGGCCAACGTCTCGATACCGGCGGTCCCTGGTTCACCGCGATCGTCCACACGGACGAGACCTGCGGTGACGGCGGGGGTGGCGGTATCCACGGCGAGAACGAGCACGAGTATCCAGAGTACCGCCGGGCGCGGCGGTCACCCCACCCAGGACCAGGTGGCGGTGCGCACGTCCGAGTCCGGTTCGCGGCGCAGCCGCACCCGCAGGTGCCGTTCGGTGAGCGTCTCGACCAGTCCCTCACCCCATTCCACGACGACCACGGCGGCGGTCAGGTCGGTGTCGAGGTCGAGAGCGTCGAGTTCGTCGAGGGCGTTCGGTCCGTCCCCGAGGCGGTAGGCGTCGACGTGGATCATTCCGACGGGTTCGCCCTGGGTGCGATCGCCGGGACGATGTTCGCGGGCGATGACGAAGGTGGGCGAGGTGACCCGGCCCTGCACCCCGAGGCCTGCGGCGATGCCACGGGTCAGGGCGGTCTTCCCGGCGCCGAGCGGCCCGTCCAGGACCACGAGATCGCCGGCGTGCAGTTGTTCCGCCAGGCGTCGGCCCAGTGCCTCGGTGTCCTCGACCGTGGGCAGCTCGGCGCTGTGCTCGGTGTGCGTGCCGGCGGCGAGATCGTCACCCAATTGCGGCGCGCCTCCTGCCCGCGTCGTGAGCGAACCCGCGTTGGATCAGCCGGTCGAGCGCACCGACGACGACCTCGGGGAACTCGAGCTGCACCAGGTGTCCGGCGCCGCGGACCCGCTTGAGCTCGACGTCCGGGAGGGCCGCCGCGAGTTCCTCGGAGCCGGAGAACGGGATGATCATGTCGGCGTCCCCGCACAGCACGAGGGCGGGTACCTGTCCCAGCACCGGCAGTGCCGCGGATTCGTCGTGCAGTTCGAGGGTGCGCAGGAAGTTCACGATGGTCAGCACCGAGGTTTCCGCCAGCATCCGGTCGGAGAATTCGACGAGCTTCGGGCTGACCACCGTCCCGTAGGACGCGGCACGCAGGATCGGCGCGATGATCGCCTTGGCGGCACCGCGGGCGTACTGCACGAAGCCCGGCGCGGTACGGGCCAGGTGCCGGAATCCGTCGATCACCGGGTTCTCGAGGTTACGGCCGATGCCGGTCTTGGTCAGACCGGCCGCGGTGGTGGCGAGCAATCCGACTCCGACGATGCGTTCGTCGAACAGCTCCGGACGCTGCGCGGCCAGGGCGATGGTCGTCATTCCGCCCATCGAGTGCCCGACCACGATCACCGGGCCGGTGGGGGCGACCGTGTCGACGACCGTGCCCAGGTCGCGGCCGAGTTGGGCAATGGTGCAGGACTTCGACTTCGGCGCGGTGGATTCCCCGTGGCCGCGCTGATCGTAGAACACCATCCGCACGTCCTTGCCCCAGCGCTCCTGCAGGTGGCGCATCTGCAGGTGCCAGGACTGCATGCGCAGGCAGTACCCGTGCACGAACACGATCGTCAGCGGCGCCAGCGCCGAGCCGACCTCTCGCACGGCGAGTTCGACGCCGTCCTCGGTGCGGACGGTGCGCTTGGGCAGCGCGAGCATCGCGTCGAAGTCTTCTTCGCCGTAGATCTCGTGCGCGGGCAGACCCGCGGTGCGCACCGCGTACAACCCCGCGTTCGAGCCGAGCGTGGCCAGGCTCGCACCCAACAGTCCCAGACTGCCCAACAGCGTCATCGCCGCTCGCCTCCTCCGCCACCGACGTAGGTGCGGACGGTGCGCCCGCCGACGCCGGTGACCACCTCGTAGTTGATGGTGTCCAGCAGCTCTGCCCACACCTGTGCGACAGGCTCGCCGTGACGACCGTCACCGAAGAAGAACGCGGTATCGCCTTCTTTTACTCCGTCCCCGTCCGGTCCGAGATCGACCACGACCTGGTCCATGCACACGCGGCCGAGCTGAGGGCGGCGACGTCCGCCGAGCTGCACCTCGAAGCGGCCGCTGAGATTGCGCCGGATTCCGTCGGCGTATCCCATCGGCAACAGGGCCACGGTGGTGTCGGTGGGCGCCACCCAGCGATGCCCGTACGACACTCCGGACCCTGCACGCACCTTCTTCACCAGCGCCACCCTCGTTCGTAACGTCATCGCGGGACGGAACCCGAAGTCCCCGATCTCGGGGATCGGGGACAACCCGTACATCGCTATACCCGGTCTGACCATGTCGAAACGCAGGTCAGGGCGGGTGACAGTCGCTGCCGAGTTCGACAGGTGCACCACCTCGGGGCTCATTCCGTGGCGGCTCAGATCGGCGACGGCCTCGCGCAACCGGTCCCGCTGGCAGTCGATCTCGGGGTGACCGAGTTCGTCGGCGTGGGCCAGATGGGAAAAGGCGCCGCGCAGCCGGATCGCGCCCTCGGCGTGGGCCCGGCCCAGGTCCTGCAGAAATGCCGGCCATTCGTCGCGTGCCACGCCGTTGCGGTTGAGCCCGGTGTCGATCTTCGCGGTGAGCACCGCGGTCACGCCCGTTTCCCGCGCGGCGGCGACGATCGACGCGAGATGCCGGGTCGACGAAACCCCCAGTTCGACGCCAGCGGTGATCGCGGGTGCGAAATCGGCGTCGACGGTGTGCAGCCACGACAACACGGGCACGTCGATCCCGGCGCGACGCAGTTCGAGTGCCTCGGTCAGGGTCGTCACCCCCAACTCGCGCGCCCCGGCGGCGACGGCGGCCCGCGCGACCGGGACCGCGCCGTGGTTGTATGCGTCGGCCTTGACGACGGCCATCACCGCCGCCTCCCCGGCGAACTCCTGCAGCCGCCGCACGTTCTCGGCCACGGCGTCGAGGTCGATCAGTGCCTCGGCCTGCGGCAGGTCGTGGTGGAGGTGGTTGCGGGGTCGGGGTTCGGCCGTGGTCATGGGTCCCGATCCTGCCACTGCGGGCGAAGTGGCCCGCAGCACGGTCGACGGTGTCGGGTCACGATTCGGCCATGCTCCGCAGACGGCGTACCGCCGCGGGCACCCGGTCGAGGATCGCACTCGCCGACGTCGGCGCCCCGGCAGCGTCGGCGCCCCCGCGCGCGGCCGTGTCCGCGGCGACCGCATGGGCCCGCGCACCGGCTGCGCCGGCGAGGTCCGGGGCCATACCGGCGGACATCAGTGCCCCGATCATCCCGGACAGGACATCGCCCGCCCCGGCGGTGGCCGCCCACGACCCGCCGGCCTCGTTGACGAACACGTGCCCGTCCGGGTTCGCGATCAGCGTCGAGCGGCCCTTGAGCAGCACGTGCACTCCCCAGTCGGCCGCCAGCGCTCGCACCGCCGTCACCCGGTCCGGCTCCGGGCGACGGCCGGTCAGGCGCGCGAACTCCCCGGCATGCGGCGTCAACAGCGTCGGGGCGTCTCGGCCGCGGACCAGTTCCGGCTGCCGGGACAGCAGCGTCAGCCCGTCGGCATCGATAAGGACGGGCAGATCCGTCGCCAGCACCTCGCGCAGCGTGTCGGCCGCCTGGTGATCGGTGCCGCCGCCGGGCCCGAACACCCACGCCTGCACGCGACCCGCCTCGGCGAACGACGGCGCGGCCACCACCTCGGGGAACCGGGCCAGCACGACGGGCGCAGCACTGCCGGCGTAGCGGACCATGCCGGACGTCGCGGCCACCGCACCGCCCGCGCAGAGCACGCCGGCGCCCGGGAACCGGGCGCTCCCGGCGACGATGCCCACGACGCCCTGGCTGTACTTGTCGTCGTCGGCGCCGGGCACCGGCCAGATCGCGCCGATCTCGGCCGGCTCGGCCGCCACCAGGTGCGACTGGGGCAGCTCGAGACCGATGTCGACGAGCTCGACCCGCCCACAGCGGGCCGGCGCGAGGACGTGGACCGGCTTGTACGCACCGAACGTGACGGTTACCGCCGCGGTGACAGCCGGTCCGTCCACGGCACCGGTGTCCGGGTCCACGCCGCTCGGGGTGTCCACCGCGACGATCGGCGCGACGATCTGCTCGACGACCGCCGCGGCCGCCGGGCGCAGCGGGCCCCGGCCCGAGATGCCGACGATTCCGTCGAGCACGAGATCCGGGTCACCGATCCGCCCCGGATCGGCCGGTACGAGGCGTCCACCGGCAGCACGCAGCGCCGCGGCTCCCGCTCGATGGGCCCGCTCCGGGTCGAGGAGCAGCGCCGTGACCGCGACCCCGCGACGACGCAGGAACGCGCCCGCCCACAGGGCGTCGCCGCCGTTGTCGCCCGACCCGACGAGCAGGCTGACGCGCCGGCCGGCGACGGACCCGGTACGCGCACGCAGCTCCGTCGCCGCGACCCGGGCGAGCCCGAACGCGGCGCGACGCATCAACGTGCCCTCCGGCAGGGCTGCGAGCAGCGGCGCCTCCGCCGCCCGCACCTGCTCACACGGGTAGTAGCTGCGCATCGGGTCTCCCGCCGGGGTCGCTATTCCACCGTCACGGACTTGGCGAGGTTGCGGGGCTTGTCGACGTCGTAGCCGCGGGCCTGGGCGACCTCGGCGGCGAACACCTGCAACGGCACGGTCGACAGCAGCGGCTGCAGCAGCGTCGGCGCCGCCGGAATCTCGATGAGGTGGTCGGCGAACGGCCGCACCGCCTCGTCGCCCTCCTCGGCGATCACCACCGTCCGCGCGCCCCGAGCCTGGATCTCCCGGATGTTGCTCAGCAGCTTCGAGTGCAGCACCGCCCGCCCCTTCGGCGACGGCATCACTACGATCACCGGCAGCCCGTCCTCGATCAGCGCGATCGGACCGTGCTTGAGCTCGCCCGCGGCGAAGCCCTCGGCATGCATGTACGCCAGCTCCTTGAGCTTGAGCGCACCCTCGAGCGCCACCGGATACCCCACGTGCCGGCCCAGGAACAGCACCGTCGACGACGACGCCAGCTCCCGCGCCAGCCGCCGTACCGGCGCGACCGTCTCGAGCACCCGCCCGATCAGGTGCGGCATCGCCGCCAGATCGGCGTACTCGCGGGCCACCTCGTCCGGATACTTGGTGCCGCGGGCCTGCGCCAACGCCAACCCCACCAGGTAGTTCGCGGCGACCTGCGCCAGGAACGCCTTGGTCGAGGCCACCCCGATCTCCGGCCCGGCCCGGGTGTAGAGCACCGCGTCGGCCTCCCGGGGGATCTGCGCGCCGTTGGTGTTGCACACCGCCAGCACCCGCGCCTTCTGATCCTTCGCGTGCCGCACCGCCTCGAGGGTGTCGGCGGTCTCCCCGGACTGGGAGATCGCCACCACCAGCGTCGACCGGTCCAGCACCGGATCCCGGTACCGGAACTCGCTGGCCAGCTCCACCTCCACCGGCAACCGCGTCCAGTGCTCGATCGCGTACTTGGCCACCAGACCCGAGTGGTACGCGCTGCCGCAGGCGACGACGAACACCTTGTCCACATCGCGCAGCTCCTGATCCGACAGCCGCTGCTCGTCGAGCACGATGCGACCCTCGGCGAAGTGCCCGAGCAGGGTGTCGCCCACCGCGGCGGGCTGCTCCTCGATCTCCTTGAGCATGAAGTAGTCGTGGCCGCCCTTCTCCGCGGCCGCCAGATCCCAGTCGATCTCGAACGGCCGGGTCGCCACGTCGGTGTCCCCGTCGAAGTCCGACACCCGGTACCCGTCGGCGGTGATCACCACCACCTGGTCCTGCCCGAGCTCGACCGCGTGCCGGGTGTGCTCGATGAACGCCGCCACGTCCGAGGCCACGAACGTCTCCCCGTCCCCGACCCCGACCACCAACGGCGTCGACCGGCGCGCCGCGACGATCGTGCCCGGATGATCGGCATGGGTGAACACCAGCGTGAACGCCCCCTCGAGCCGGCGCAGCACCGACAGCGCACTGGCCTCGAAATCCCCCGCGGTCGGCCCCTCGGCATACGCCCGGGCCACCAGATGCACCGCCACCTCGGTGTCGGTGTCGCTGGCGAACTCCACCCCGGCCTTCTCGAGCTCGGCCCGCAGCGGCGCGAAGTTCTCGATGATGCCGTTGTGCACCACCGCCACCTTCCCCGACGCGTCCCGGTGCGGATGCGCGTTCCGGTCCGTCGGACGACCGTGCGTGGCCCACCGGGTATGACCCATACCGGTGGTTCCGGCGAAGTGCCCGGCCCCGATCTCGTCGAGTTCGGCCTCCAGGTTCGCCAGCCGACCGGCCTTCCGCTCCACGGCCAGACCACCCGCACCGTCCAGGACCGCCACCCCGGCCGAGTCGTAGCCCCGGTACTCCATCCGCCGCAGTGCCTCCACCACGACATCGAGAGCCGGGCGGTGCCCGACGTACCCCACGATTCCGCACATGGTTAGCAGGGTACTGGTCCACGACCCGCCGGTAACAACTCGTCCGTGTCCCCGACGGGTGGCACGCACGAAGCTGATCATCGGCTAACGTTCACGCCGTGGCGGCGAAACCGAAATCCCTGGCCCAGCGGCTCTCGAAGCGCGGACCGCACACGGTATTGCGCGGCAACCTCGCTCTCGCAGGTCAGCCGGGCACCGTCTACACCCCCGCCGAGGGATTCGGCCTACCCGCCGTCGCGTTCGGCCACGGCTGGATGACCGGCCTCGACAAGTACTCGAAGCTGTTCGAGCACCTGGCCTCGTGGGGCATCGTGGTCGCTGCTCCGAGCACCGAACGCGGACCGATCCCGTCGCACCTCGGGCTCGCCGCCGACCTCGGCACCACCCTCGACATCTGCGTGGGTGTGCGCCTGGGTACCGGCCGGATCAGTGTCCACCCCGATCGGCTCGGCCTCGTCGGCCACGGCATGGGGGCGGGAGCCGCGGTGCTTGCCGCGTCCCGACGCGAGGTGGCGGCCGTCGCGGCGCTCTACCCGGCTCCGACGTCGCCCCCGGCCTCGACCCTGGCCGCCCGGGTGCACGCTCCCGGTCTCGTGCTCGCCGCGGAGAAGGACCTCGGCTCGATGGGCAGCGACGCCGTCGCTGTCGCCCAGGCCTGGGGCGGCGAGGTGCTGATGCGGGCCGTGCACAAGGCCACCGACGACGGCATGATCGAGGGCCGGCGCCTGCTCGCCTTCCTCGGCGTCGGGGGCGCACAGCGGAACACCCAGAAGGTCACACGCGCGCTCCTCACCGGATACCTGCTGTACCGGCTCGCCGGTGACAAGACCTACGCGCCGTTCGCCGATCCCGAGGCGGAGCTTCCCGGCTCCGAGGTGCTCACCGAGCCCGACGCGATCGACCGCGAACTCGGCACTCAGATCAACCAGCTTCTCGGACGGTAGAACTGCTCCTCGCCGGACGGCTCCGGCGCGCGCATCGTCCCGGTCCCGAGCTCGAGGGGGTCCCGCACGCGCCGTAGGGCCTCGAGGTGGCAGGCGACCGCTTCCCGGTGCTCAGCGACGATGCGCTCGAACCGTCCGGTCACAGCGGTCCTGCCTCGGCCAGGACCACCCCGTCGCCGGTCTCCTGCTCGGGACCCGGGCCGGCGCGCTCGTCCTGGGCCGGCCCGGTCCGGCGGGCGGTGTCCGCCCGGGGCCCCGGTATCCCGGCCGGCGCAGGGGGCACTCCGCCACCCGGCGCATCCGCCCGCGGGGGCTCGGGCGGCGGCGGTGCCGCCGACGTGCCGGGTCCCGTTGCGCCCTGTCCCGCAGTGCCCTGTCCCGGGACGATGTGTCCCGGATCGTCGACGGGCAGGGGCGGGGCCGGTTCCGTGGCAGTAGTTCCGGGTACGGATGCCTGCGGGTCGGAAGCGTGCGACGGCGGCTGTGCGGGATCCGGCGGGACGGCCGCCTCGACGGCCTCGGACACCTCCCCCGCCACCGTCGCGGCCAGGCCGAGGACCGCGCCGGTGAGGTCGCCCACAGCGGTCACGAGCCGTAGGCCCGCCGCGACCAGGTCCGTGGCTGCGCCTCGTGGCGAGCACAGGTCGGTTTCCGGACCCACATCCCGCACAGCCGGATCCGGCGGCGTGAGTGCCGTGGCGAGTTCGGCGAACACCGCCCGCACCGCATGGTCGGTGTCGTCGCACAGTGCGAGGAAGGACTCGACACTCGTCTCCACGCCGGGTCGGTACACCTCGTCACGCCATCGTGCGCACCAGTGCACGACTGCGGCGCGGTCGGGATCCTGGCCCAGGGCCGGATCCCACGCGGCGAGCTGGGTTGCCGTCGGACCGTCCCTGTCCGCGGCTCCGGCCAGGATGACGTCGATCTCCTCGATGGTGCGCCCGCCGACGGTGGTGTCCGCGAATTCTGCGGCCGCCCGGGCCTTCTCCTCGACGACGGCGAGCACCGCGGCTGCAGCGTCGATCAGCGCACGGTGAGCAGCGCCCAGCCGTGCCTGCAGGTCCTCCCCCACCGTGACATGGCGGAGGAGCGCGTCGACCGCACCAGCCGCTCCCTCTCCTGTCCACGCCGTCTCCAGCGCATCGACACAGGAACGCTGCCGCGCGACCTCGGCATCCAGGCCGGTCTCGAGCCGGGCGAAGACGTCGGCATCCACGAGCAGGACGGCCGGGTCCGTGCCGCGCTGCTCGTCGTAGCGTTCCACCAGGTGCGAGTAGGGCGGCACACCGGAGGCGTACCGCTCGACGCGCGGAAGATGCTCGGCAAAGAAGCGCAACCCGACCCGTCCCCCGTCGAGCACCGGGTCGAGCCGGCGCTCGCCCCCGATCACCGGGATGCCGTCGGCGGCATGTCGACGCCCCGCAGGACGGAGTCGGTCTCCTGATCCAGCCATGCGTACTCCCCGGTCGCGCGCCGCAGCGCCGACGCACGCGCGGCCGTCGCCGCCGACCACTCCACCACCGCGCGATGGAGTCCGTCGTAGCACGCCTGCACCGCTTCGGCTTCGGACCGGTAGCGGTCGCCGACCGCGTCCGCACCGAAGCCGACAGCGCGGAACGCGTGCGCACGACGTTCCACGTCGCCGGCCGAGTCTGCCAGTCCGTCGGCGACCGACCGGATCAGCGCGCCGTCGAGTCCCATTCCGTCACGCACCGCGCCCCCTCCCTCGTCCCCCGAGGGATTGGACGCAGCGGGCGGCGGATCGGTTCCCCGTCGGTAGAAACGCCTCAGACGGCGGCGACCGCTCCCGCGAGGCGATCGGCGAGTGCGCGGGCCAGTGCGTCGTCGGCGGCCTCCACCATGACCCGCACCAGCTGTTCGGTGCCGGACGGCCGCAGCAGCACCCGCCCGGACTCACCCAGTTCCCGTTCCGCGGCGGCCACCGCGTCGGCGACGGCGGGCGCCTCGGCAACCGCGGTCTTGTCGGACACGGGCACATTCACCAGCACCTGCGGCAGCGTGCGCATGACCGCGGCCAGGTCCGCGAGGGACGACCCCGTCGCCACCATCCGCTCCATGAGACGCAGACCGGTCAGCACCCCGTCACCCGTGGTGCCCAGAGCCGGCAGCACGATGTGACCGGACTGTTCACCGCCGAGGCTGAAGGAGCCGCGCCGCAGTTCTTCGAGCACGTAGCGGTCGCCGACCCCGGCGGTGACGACGGTGATCCCGGCTTCGCGCATCGCCAGGTGCAGGCCCAGATTGCTCATCACGGTGGCGACGAGCGTGTCGTCGTGCAGTTCGCCGGCCTCCCGCATCCCGAGGGCGAGGATCGCCATGATCGCGTCGCCGTCGACGACGGCGCCGGTCGCATCGACCGCGAGGCACCGATCGGCATCGCCGTCGTGAGCGAGACCGATGTCGGCGCCGTGCTCGACGACGGCGGCCCGCAGACCGTCCAGGTGGGTCGAACCGCAACCGTCGTTGATGTCGAGCCCGTCCGGTTCCGCGTGCAGCGCGACGACGGTGGCCCCGGCCGCGGCGTACGCGGCCGGCCCGACGTGCGACGCCGCGCCGTTGGCGCAGTCCACCACCACCGTCAGTCCGGTCAGCGGCGTACGCACCGCCGATGCGAGGTGCGCGAGGTAGCGGTCGGCCGCGTCGGCGGCGGTGCGCACCCGGCCGACGCCCGCACCGGTGGGACGTGCGACGACGCCCTCACCGTGCAGCATCGCCTCGATGCGGTCCTCGACGGTGTCGTCGAGCTTGTGGCCGCCGGCCGCGAAGATCTTGATGCCGTTGTCCGGCATGGGGTTGTGCGACGCGGAGATCATCACCCCGAGGTCGGCGTCGTAGGCGCCGGTCAGGAACGCGACCGCCGGAGTGGGCAGCACCCCGACCGACAACACGTCGACGCCGGCCGCTGCGAGACCCGCGGTCACTGCGGCTTCGAGCATCTCCCCGCTCGCACGGGGGTCGCGGCCCACCACCGCGACGGGGCGCCGCCCCTCGGCACCGTTCGCCAGCACGGTCGCGGCCGCACCGGCGAGTCGCATCGCCAGTTCGACCGTGAGCTCGGCGTTCGCCAAGCCTCGCACGCCATCGGTACCGAACATCCGACCCATCGAGCAAAGTCCTCCACGTCGAGAAATGCGGTCTACGCCGCCTGCTGTCGCAAAAAGTACGTCAATGCACGAGAGCAGGCGTCCGGTAGCGAATTCTCTACCGGCGCCTGCTCTCGTGGTCGAACAGGTGCCGAGGCTGACGAGGTCAGCGTCGGCGGCACATCAGCGCTTGGAGTACTGCGGTGCCTTACGGGCCTTCTTCAGGCCGTACTTCTTGCGCTCGGTGGCACGCGGGTCACGCGTGAGGAAGCCGGCGCGCTTGAGCGCGGGACGGTCCTCGGCGGTGACCTCGATCAGCGCGCGGGCGATCGCCAGGCGCAGGGCGCCTGCCTGACCCGACGGGCCGCCGCCGTGCAGGCGGGCGTGCACGTCGAACTGCTCGGTGCGCTCGACCGTGACCAGCGGCGACTTGACGAGCTGCTGGTGCACCTTGTTCGGGAAGTAGTCCTCGATGGTACGGCCGTTGAGCACGAACTTGCCGGTGCCGGGCACGAGGCGGACGCGGACGACGGCCTCCTTGCGGCGGCCGACGGTCTGCACCGGGCGGTCGAACACGATCGGCGCAGGAGCGACAGCGGCCTCCTCGGCCACGTACTCGTCCGCGGCGACCTCGACGTTCTCCGTGTCGGTGTACTCGTCGCTGTAGTTCTCGTTCACGTTCTCGGTCACTGCGCCACCTGCTTGATTTCGAACGGCACCGGCTGCTGCGCGGTGTGCGGGTGGTTCGGGCCCGCGTAGACCTTCAGCTTCTTCGCGATCGCGCGACCGAGCTTGTTCTTCGGGAGCATGCCGGTGACGGCCTTCTCCACCAGACGGTCCGGGTTCTTCTCCAGAACCTCACCGACGGTGCGGGAGCGGAGGCCGCCCGGGTAGCCGGAGTGGTTGTACAGGAGCTTGTCCTGCTTCTTGTTGCCGGAGACGGCAACCTTGTCCGCGTTGATGATGACGACGAAGTCGCCACCGTCCACGTGGGGGGCAAAAGTGGGCTTGTGCTTGCCGCGGAGCAGGTTCGCCGCCTGCACCGCGAGGCGGCCGAGCACCACGTCGGTGGCGTCGATGACGTGCCACTGGCGGGTCACGTCGCCGGCCTTCGGTGTGTACGTAGACACAGATCTTCCTCGTCTATCGTTTCGCTGCTGGCCCGCGCGCCGTCGATGATCACCCTCGGCGGCCAGTTGGGACCCGAGAAGCGACGTTCGCCGCGCACGAAGCAACGACGACGTACGACACGCCAACGGGACACGATACCGGGGACGCGTCCGCCCGGTCAAAACAGCACTCGGCCCGGTCGAAACAGCACGACGCCCCGGCGGCCTCTCCACCACCGGGACGTCGCTCGTCACTCGTGTCGTCTCAGGCCTGCCACCTCCGTGCCAACTCGGATTCGACGCTGCGCATCTCGTCGTTACCTCGCGCCACGGCGACGGCGATCTGGTCGAGCAGCAGGTTCAGGTCGGCGGACGCCCGATCCCACTTCTGCTGCGTGACGTGGTACTCGGACCTGGCGTGCCCGTCCCAGGTCTGCACCAGCGGTTCGACCTGGGACCTGATCCGGTCGAGCGTGTCGTTCATGCCGCGCTGCAGCCCGACGACGCGTGCATGCAGGTCGTCGATGCCACCGAAGTCCTGCCGGATCACATCGGGTCCACTCATTCGTTCTCCTCGGGTCGGGTCCTGCGGACTGAATCGGGCCCGGTCGGTGCCGGACCGGTCGAGGTCAGTAGGTGCCGTGGAGGCTGTCGCCGAGGACGTTCAGCGACTGTGCCTGAGCCTCGACGGTGCCCTCGTACGCCCGGCCGTTGGTGCGGATGCCGGTGACGATCGCGGCCAGTGCCTCGTTGAGCTGAAGGGCGCTGCGGTCCCATCGCGACATCACGTCGGTGAACGCCATTCCCGACCGGCCCTGCCATACGTCCGGCGACGACGAGACAGTGGTACGCAACGCCCCGAGCAACTGTTCGAGTTCTCCGTGAGAGTCCTCGATCTGCCGCGCCGCCGTCTCCATGGTCGCGACGTCGGTCGCCACCCGATTCGAACTGCCCTGCCCTGGTTGCGTCACGCCTGTCTCCTCTGCCGTCCCGCGTTCCGTGTCCCTCCGGACCCCCGTGGCCGAAGCGGTTCGCGCCTACACCGATTGGACGCAGCGCCGCCCGGTCAGGTTCCCTCCTCAGCGAACGAGGTGATCCGCTACGCGACCGTCACCGTGTGAACGGCCTGCTCGCATTCGTTCTTGATGCCTGCCCATTCCCCGTCGAGGAACTGGCATCCGACCGCGACCTGGATGCCGGACTCGACGACGACGAACCAGCGCACGAGCGAGAACTCGTCCGGTGCCTCCACATAGGCGATCACCGGACGGTCCGCGAAGGTGGTGTCGGTGTCGAGATCGCGGATCACCCCGCCCCGTTCGGCAGCGCGACGGGCCAGCACTTCCCCCAGGCCGGACAAGTCCAGACGGCGACGAAGAGTGCTGTGCACCAACACTATTCGTCGATCATTCCCGCCCACTGGGACGAGTTCGGCACGATCGGCACCGGCTGGGTCGCGCACCTTCCACCCCTCCGGCAACTCCAGCCGGACGGGCCCGAGCACATGCTGCACCGAAGGAGCTCGCGGCGTAGGAGATCTCGTCCCCGGGGTCGCGCCGGCCGTGTCGCCGAGGTCGGGATCGTCCACGACCTCCCCGTGCAGGTCCGCACGGTGTTCGGCAGTCCACACCAGGCCGACAGCGGTCACGGCCGCAACGACTGCGACGACTGCAATGCCCCGGCGCATCCGGCGGACGGGCCGGGACGCCGGCTCGGTGCGCAGCCAGCGCGGTGCCGCCCCCGCGTCCCCCGGCGGGACGGGAACGGGGTCCGGCACCGCGGCCAGCATCTCGGACGCTGCGACCGGTATCACCCGGATGCCACGGCCGAGCCGCTCGGCGATGCGCTCGCACAGCGGCATTCCGGGTGGCTCGCCCGGACTGCCCGTCACGAGGACGACATCCGGATCGACGGAACCGCACACGTCTCCTATCAGCTCGTCCAGCCGGCGGGCCCCGGTCGGAGAGTCCAGCAGTACCTCGTCGAGGTCGGGATCCCGGGCGAGCCGGTCGACCTCGCCGTCGGGCGCGGTCAGGGCCGTCGCCGTCACACCGGCCCCGTCGACCTCCACGACCGCGTACCGCTCGCCGTCGCCCAGCGGCGCGGTGCGGCGCGCCGCGACCGCGGTGGTCACGAGGACGGCGTGCCGCGCGACCTGCCGTGCGGCCGTGTGCAACTGCGCACGACGACGTTCTCCCCACTCGGTGGGATGCACCACCGTCACGGTGTCGAGATCGTCCGGTGCCCCTGCCGTCGCCGCGGCGTACCCGAGCAGGGCGGCCGGGTGCGCACCGTCGCCCGAACCGGGCCGGGGAACAGCGGCGGGAATCGTCACGGTCCGATCCGCCCACCGTGCGTGGATCCGTCCCGGGACGACCTGCACATGCAGCGTGCGGACGTCGCTCATTGCGGGGGCAGCCAGGCCGTCTGCACGAGCGCCTCCCCGTCGCGCTGCACGAGGATGCCCCGCCCGGGCGGCATCGGGCGCGGACGCGCGGTGCCCACGAGTGCACCCTCCTCGCGGTTGCCGCTCATCACGAGACCGGCCGCCGACAATTCCCGCAGCCGCGCGATGACCGGTTCGAAGAGTGCGCGCCCGGCTCCTCCGGAGCGGCGCGCCAGGACCAGGTGCAGCCCGACGTCCTTGGCCTGGGGCAGGTAGTCGAGCAGGGGCGTCAGCGGCGACTGGCTCGCAGCGGAGACGAGGTCGTAGTCGTCGACAACGACGAAGACCTCGGGTCCCGACCACCAGGAGCGTTCCCGCAGTTGCTGCTGAGTGACGTCGGGACCGGGCATGCGCCGCTCGAACACCGCCGCCAGGTCGCGGGACATCGCGGACAACGTGACGGCGGACGGCGCGTATCCGCCGAGGTGGTCCCCCTCCACGACGCCGAGCAGGGTGCGCCGGTAGTCCCCGACGATGATGCGGGCCTGCGCCCCGGTGCGGGACTCCATGAGGCTGCGGCAGATGCCGCGCAGCACAGTCGTCTTCCCGCAGCCCGAGTCACCGAAGACGAGCAGATGAGACTGTTCGGCGAAGTCGATCCCCACCGGGGCCAGTTCGGCTTCGTCGATGCCGAGCGGCACGAACAACCGCCGTTGCCCGGACGTGCCGCCGGCCGACCGGGCGCCGAGGGCCGCCAGGACGTCGGCGCGATCGACGAGGTCGGGGAGCATCCGGACGGCAGGGGCGGGGCGGCCAGGTGCAGCCGCGGCGACGGCGGCGACGGCGTCCGCCAGTCCCGCCGTGAGATCGACGGTTTCGGAGCTGCCGTCCACCCGCGGCAGCGCGGACAGTACGTGCAGCCCGTCACGGTCGATGCCCCGGCCCGGTCGGCCGTCGGGCACCGCCGCCGCCTTCTTGCGGCCGTACTCGGAATCGGCGGGATCGCCGAGGCGCAGTTCGAGGCGGGTTCCGAGATGGTCCCGCATCGCCGGTCGTACGTCGCCCCAGCGCGGCGCGGTGAGCACCACATGGATCCCGAAGGACAGCCCCTGGGCGGCCAGCACCGCGACCTGCGGTTCCAGCGCCTCGAAGTCCTGCCGGATGCTGGGCCAGCCGTCGATCACGAGGAACACGTCGCCGAAGGCGTCCACGTCCGCGGCCGGCCCGCTGCCGGCCCGGCGACGACGCAGCTCGGCCATCGACTCGAGGCCGAGTTCGGCGAAGCGACCCTCCCGGCGCCGCAGCAGGGCGGTCAGTTCGGCGATCGTCCGGCGGACCCGGTCGGCGTCCAGCCGGTTGGCGACCGAGCCGACGTGCGGGAGGCCGGCGAGTCCGGCGAGCGCTCCACCGCCGAAGTCCAGACAGTAGAACTGCACCTGTTCGGGCGTGTGCGTCATCGCCAACGACAGCACGAGGCTGCGGAGCATCGTCGACTTGCCGGCGCGCGGTCCTCCGACGACGACCACGTTGCCTGCCGAGCCCGCAAGGTCCACCACCAGCGGATCCCGCCGTTGCTCGAAGGGGCGGTCCACGATGCCGATCGGCGTGCGCAGGGTGCTCCGCGCCGGCACGTCACCGGTCAGCAGCGAGCGCGGGAGGAGCCTGTCCAGGCTCGGTGCCGCGTCGAGAGGCGGCAACCAGACCTCGTGCGCGGGAGTTCCGTGGCCGCGCACCCGCGCGACGAGGACATCGAGCACGGAACGGCTTTCCTCGGCGGGGACGGGGTCGTCGCCGGGTTCGGCCGGCTCGGGAACGGATTCGGGCTGTGCCAGGGGCACTTCGGCGGTGGTGAACAGCCGCGGCCGGGCGGCTGCAGCGCCGTGCCGGGTCACCGACCGGTCCGAGCGACGGTGCTCGTAGGGCGCGGACACGTAGGCGGCAGCGAACCGCAAGATTTCCGCCGAGTCGCACTTGAGATATCCGGCTCCCGGCGACGGCGGCAGGTGGTAGGCGTCGGGAACGCCGAGAACGCTTCGGGATTCGTTGGCCGAGAAGGTCTTCAGGCCGATACGGTACGACAGATGACTGTCGAGTCCGCGTAACCGGCCCTCGTCGATCCGCTGGCTGGCGAGCAGCAGATGCATGTGCAGCGACCGCCCCAGCCGGCCGATCGCAGCGAACAGGTCCGCGAAGTCCGGCTGTTGCGTGAGCAACTCCGAGAACTCGTCCACGACGACGACCAGCGCCGGCAACGGTGCCAGCGCTGCACCGCCGGCGCGGGCTCGTTCGTAGTCGCCCACGTTCGCGAAGTTGCCTGCCGCGCGCAGAAGCTCCTGCCTGCGGTTCATCTCGCCCTCGAGGGCATCCTTCATCCGATCGACCATGGCCAGTTCGTCGGCGAGGTTGGTGATCACCGCCGCGACGTGCGGCGCCGACTCCAGTCCGAGGAACGTTGCGCCACCCTTGAAGTCGACGAGAACGAGGTTCAGCGACTCGGGGGCGTGCGTTGCGATCAGACCCAGTACCAGGGTCCGCAAGAGCTCCGATTTTCCCGAGCCGGTGGCTCCGATGCACAGTCCGTGCGGGCCCATGCCACCCTCGGCGGCCTCCTTCAGGTCCAGTTCGACCGGTGTGCCGTCGGTTCCGATTCCGATGGGGATCCGCAACCGGTTGCGTCCCCACCGCGGCGACCAGGCCCGGCCGGGGTCGAACTGTGCGACGTCGCCGAGCCCGAGCAGATCCTCCCACCGGTCCGGTCGATTCTCACCGGGACCGGACTCGGCGGCCCGGTGGGTGGCTCGGTACGGCGCCAGTCGCCGCGCCGCCGTCTGTGCCTGCGCCACGCTCGCTCCGTCCGGAACCGCGAAGGTCTCCACCCGCTCGCCGGCGCGCGCACCCAGTCGTCCCGGACCGACGACGAGTTCGAGTCCGCGAGAGGCCGCGGCAGGCATCGACGCGCACAGGTCCAGGATCGTGACGGAGTCGAGTCCGTCGTCGAGGATCCCCGAGCCCGAGCCGGGTACGCCCCCGTCGATCACGATCACCAGTTGGGGCACACCGTCGACCGGGGCCGCATTGCGGACGAATCGTCCGCGCCCCGTCAGCCGGTCGGCGAACGCGGCCTCGAGATCGCGGACGGACCCGAACACGGCGCGGGCGCTGCCCGCCCCGTCGACGAGCTCGTGGTTCTGCACGTGCGGCAGCCACTTGACCCAGTCCCACTCGTCGGCCGTGTCCGGCCCGCACACCACGGCGATTCGCAGCACCTCCGTGCTGTGGAAGGTGCACAGATGCAGGAGCATCGCGCGCACCAGATCGCGTGCCGCTCGGCGGTCGCCGCCGAACGACACCGCCGGGAACCCGCGCAGCGACACCGCGGTCGGCAGTGCCGGCACCACCGAGTGCGCGCGCACGAACCGCCGCAGCGACACGGCC
Source organism: Rhodococcus indonesiensis (assembly GCF_047782815.1). Lineage (NCBI taxonomy): Bacteria > Bacillati > Actinomycetota > Actinomycetes > Mycobacteriales > Nocardiaceae > Rhodococcus > Rhodococcus indonesiensis. The sequence goes on from NZ_CP180630.1 coordinate 3,704,930, forward strand.
GCCACCGGTTCGAGGTCCTCGACGGGACCGGTGTCGGGGGCGATCAGCCGGGTCGCGAGACGTTGGCCGCTGAGCCCGACCCGGACGTGGCAGAAGTCGACGTCGGTTCCGCTGCGTTCCCACATGCGTACCGTCCCCGCAAGCGTCCACAGCACGGCCGGGTCGGGATGCGTCCATTCGAGGGCCCGCCGCTGCCGGTCCGCGGTGTCGTGGACCTCCCGCCGGAGGCCGTCGAGATACCGCAGGTAGTCCTTTCGATCCTCGTCCGCCTCCGCCGCTTTCGCTCCGCCTCCGCGGCTGCCCGCGAACATGCCGACCATCGAGACGACCATCATGAGCGGGAAGACGAGCGACATCGGACTTCGCGCCGCCCCGGAACCGAACATCAGCGCCACCATGCCGATCATCGCCGCGACCATCACGACCGGCAGCAGCTTCGCCAGGAGATTGCCCGGCGTCGACCGCGGAATCTCCGGCGGGGCCTGCATTCCGACCTCGCCCACCGGTACGCGCGGCACCTCGCGCCGCGGCCTGCGCACGAACCGCTCTGTGCTCACCAACCCACCCCCACCGGCCCACCACGGCAGCCGTCCTCGCGACGGCCGTCCCCCCACGGTCGACGAAGGGTAACGCACACCTGAGAGATCGGCATGCACGCGGACACGACGGCGTCTGCGCGAGGTGATGTCGTATCGTCTCCGCGAGATCCGGGCGGGTGCGCCCGCCCGGACCGAAGCACGGTCGGGGGACGACGGGGGGATGGACGATGACGGCTGCGCAAACCGAACCGGGGCGGATCGGCGCACCGGAACTCTGCCGGGTGACCGTGCTGGCACGGCACACCCAGGTCGACCTCGCCCTGCCCGGCGACGTCCCCGTCGCCCTGATCGTGCCCGGCGTCGTCGACCTCATCGCAAACCACCGCGCCCTCAACGACTTCGATTCCTCCGTCGAGCGGGTAGAGCCCGAAGCGTGGGCGCTTGCCCGTCTCGGTTCGTCGCGGCTCGCGGCGGCACTGAGCCTGCACGAGCAGGGTGTCCGGGACGGTGAACTGCTGGTACTCGAGGACGCGTCGGCACCGGCGCCACCCCCGCTGTTCGACGACGTGACCCACAGCGTCGCGACCGCCGACGAGGCCGGGACGGGCCGCTGGTCGCCGACTTCGGCGGCGACGGTCGCGGCGGCGGTCACCCTCGCCGCGACGGTGACCGGTGCGGGGGCTCTGCTGCGCCTTTCCGCGCCGGAAGGACGGCTCGCCGCCGGGGCCGGTTGCGCCGCGCTCACCGTCCTGCTCCTGCTCGCCGGGATCCTGCTCCGGCGGGCCCGCGACGACCGTCGCCCCGTGGTGCTGCTGTGCGCCTGTGCGGTGCCGGCCGCCTTCGTCACCGGAATCCTCGTGGTGCCGGGGGCCTTCGGACCGGCGCACTCGATGCTCGGTGCGGTCCTGTCGGGGGCCGCGGCAACCCTGGTCCTGGTCTGGACCGACGTCGGACGGGCGCCCTTCACCGCGGTTGCCGCCGTCGCTGCGGTTGCGGCGGCTGCCTTCCTCGTCGCCACATGGGGAATCCCCGCGTCCACGGTCGGCGCCGGAGTCGTCGTCACGGCGTTGCTGACTGTGACGTTCGCGCCCCGACTCGCCATGAAGTTCGCCGACCTGCCGCTGCCCCCGGTGCCCGGGCTCGGCACGGACGCATCCCGGACCGAGGACGGAGAGGACGCCCCGGCCGGCGGGGACCGGTCCCTGCCCGATCGGAGCGAACTCGCGGAAGCCGCCGCGCGGGCACGCGACCACCTCACCGGTCTCGTCGGTGCAGGAACCGTTCTGACCGTCGCGGGCGCGTGGTGCGTGGCGGCCCCGCTGTCCGGTGCCGACCCCGTCGGCCCGGGCACCGCCCTGGCCGTCGCCGCTGCGGCGGTGACCATGCTGCGCGGCCGCACCTACACCGACGCGCGCCAGGCGACGCTGCTAGTGGCAGGCGGCGCATCCGTGCCGGTGGTCCTGCTCGCCGCCGCCGCGATCAGCGGATCTGTGCCTCCCGTTGCTGTCTTCGCCCTCGCGTCCGGCGTCGCGGCCGCAGCGCTGGTACTCGGCGTGGCCGCTCCGCGCCGCTCGTTCACCCCGGTGCAGCGCCGCGCCGCCGAGCTGGTCGAGTACGCGACGATCGCGTCGGTCCTGCCACTGGCCTGCTGGGTCACGGGCCTCTACGCCGCCGTCCGCGGGATCTGACGTGGCCCGCGGGGCACGCCTCTTCCTCGTCGCCCTGGTGCTGACGACCTCGTCCTTCGGCACGGTCCCGTTCGCCGGGGCGGAACCTCCGCCCGTCGATGCCGGGAGCCTGCCTCCTCCCGCAGCACCCGGACCCGTCGACGACACCGCGCAACGTTCGCCGTGCACCACCGTCGACATCGTCGACGACACCGCCACGATCCCGGAACCGCAGCGCCTCCTCGATTTTCCGACTGTGTGGCCGTTGACGCGCGGCGCGGGCCAGCTCGTGGCGGTGATCGACACCGGAGTGGGCCGGAACGCCAGGCTGCCCGGGCTGGTCCCCGGTGGGGACTACGTGTCCTCGGGCGACGGGACGCAGGACTGCGACGCCCACGGAACGCTGGTGGCGGGACTCGTTGCGGCCCGGCCGGTCGCCGGGTCGGGGTTCGCCGGCGGCGCCCCGGACGCGCGGATCCTCGCCGTGCGCCAGTCCAGCCGCCACTTCTCGGCGCACCGGCCGGATGCCGACGACCAGGATGCGCGCACGTCGCCCGGCTACGGCAACGTGCGCACGATGGCGATGGCGGTGCGCCACGCGGCGGACCGCGGTGCCACCGTCATCAACATCTCCGAGGTCGCCTGCGCGCCGGCCGCAGAGGGCATCGACGACCCCGAACTCGGAGCGGCGGTGCGGTACGCAACGGAGGTGAAGGACGTCGTCGTCGTCGCTGCCGCCGGGAATGTGGAGGATCGCTGCCGAGGGTCGAACCCGCACGGACTCGATCCGCTCCGCCCGGGAGCGGATCCGTGGCGCGCGGTCACGACCGTGGCCTCGCCGGCCTGGTACGACGACTACGTACTCACGGTCGGCTCGGTCGAGCCGGACGGCTCACCGTCGAGCTTCAGTCTGCCGGGACCGTGGGTGGACGTCGCCGCGCCCGGCAGCGGGGTAGTCTCCCTGCATCCCACCGCGGATGCCCTCGTCGACGCCTACCCAGGTGCTCAGGGCCCGACTCCGGTGGCGGGCACGAGTTTCGCGGCGCCGCTCGTGTCCGCAACCGTCGCGCTGGTACGGGCACGATTTCCGCATCTCGATGCCCGCGCCGTCGCGATGCGGATCGAGGCCACGGCGCACGGGCCGGCCGAGGGCTGGAATCCGCGGGTGGGCCACGGCGTGATCGACCCGTTCGCGGCGGTGACCGCCCCGCCGGCGGAAGCGCGTCCACCGGTGGCGGCCTCGGTGGCTGTCGCACCTCCGGCGCCACCGGCTTTGACGGATCAGCGGCCCAGGAATGTCGCGGTCGTCGCGGCGATCGTGGTGCTCGCGATCGTGGGAGCGACAGCGGCGCTGCGACGCCGACGTCAGCTGCCGGCGCCGACCGGCGCCGGGTCCGGATCGGGTGCGACGCCGTCGTGAGCGACGAGCGCCTCCGCCCGCCCGAGCGCCGGACCCGGCGCGAACAGTTCGACGATCTGCCACGGCGCGGGCACCGGTTCGGAGAATCCCAGGGCGGTCGCGGCGTCCGCGTCGACGATGCCGTACCGCACGCCGGTGTCGGCGACGTAGAAGAGGGCGCCGCGCCGCGCGCTGTCCGGCGCGACGGAGGTGGTCTGCACGAACGCGCCCCGGCCGGGAGCGAGGTACGCGCTGTCGGCCTCGGGCCCGCCGCCGTCCGCCTGGGCCAGGGACACCGGCACCGCACCCTCGGGTAGCGGCAGCGCGGAGCCTGCCGACACCTCGACGGCGGACCGCGATCCTCCGTCCGCGCCGGCCTCCGGTGTCCACGTCAGGCATCCGACGGGGCGGTCGCCCGCATCGACGACCGTGGGCACGGTCGTGGGGAAAGTGTCCACGTCGAGACCGCGCACGGCCGGAGCGTCCCGCAGCAGATCCGGTGGGACGGCCGGGATCTCCGCGGCGCCCTGCGAATCGGTGAAGTGGACGATCTGCGCCGTGGCCTCGGAGACCTCCTGCACTCCGTCGCGCAGCACGACGTAGAACTTCTTCCCGTCCGGCACTGCGACGCGGACCACCGACCCGACGGTCAGCGAACCGATCGGATAGCCGGGCTCGCCGCCGGCGCCGGGGATCCGCGGAGCCTCGAGCCGCGGCACCTCCGGGATGGCGGCGAGCAGGGCCGGACCGACGGGACGCGCCATGCCGGCATCGATGCCGAGGACGCGGGTGAGCGCCCGGTCCGAGAGATCGACTTCGGCCCGGGATCCGCGGTACACCAGATGGTGCCTGCCGTCGGCCGCGACGAGCAGGGCTTCGTCGTCGGTGAGCGGTCGCGTGCGGTCACCGTAGGCCGGCGTCCCGGCGGCGACACTCGTGGTGACCGAGCGGCTTCCGTCGGTGGCCACGGTCTCGCACACCGTCCACGACAACGGCTCCGCGACGTGTGCCAGCGCGGACGGCGCACCCGGAATGCCGACGAGGGAACCTCGTGGGCGCGTTTCGAATTCCCCGTCGGCGACGACGGTGGGCTCGTCGGGCCGCCCGAGCACCAGGCGGGCGGAGGCCAGGTTGAGCACCGGATGGAAGGTGCCGTCGATCGCGACCAGCATCGTGCCGGATTCGCGACCGACCACGATCGTCGCGTCGCCGATCTTGTCCTGCGGGCGGAACAGGGCGAGTGCGGCGCAACCCGCGAGTCCGACGCAGGCGAGGACGGCACCCACCGCCAGAGCGCGCGACTGCGACCGCATCGGGTCGTGAATCATCCGCACGTCCCGCCGCACCAGTGCATGTTCCATGCGGCGCACCAGAAATCGGTAGCCGTTGACCTGCCAGCGCGTGGTCGGCTGCGCTCCCATCGATCCTCCCCCGTACGACGCCCCCTCCGCCGCAACACAGTACAGTTCCGCCGGGGAACGTCGGGGGCACCGGGCCGTCGCTCGGTGGGAACGGGGGAATCGTCGTGCAGGATGGGATTTTCCGGCGGCCACGGCGCCGCTCCGCGGCCGGGGTGGTGCGTGCGCAGTGTGCGGCGGTGGCCGGGTGGACGACTGCGGTGGCTGCCGGAGCACCGCCTCCCGCTTTGGTGCTCGCGGCGGCACTGGCCGCGGTGGCAGTGGTGGTTCCGGTCCGGGGACGCGACGCCGTCGACTGGTGGCGGGAATGGTGGCGATTCCGGAACCGTCCGATCCGGACCGCCCCGGTGATCGTCGACGTCGCAGCGGCCGGCGACGGGCCGGTCGGGGTGTGCTGGGACGGCTCGGCCGTCGGGGTGTGCTGGGACGGCTCGGCCGTCGTCGCGGTGGTGGAGCTGGTGCCGGCGGGTGGGGACCTCACCCGGCTGACACGCGATCGGGCAGATCCACTGCGCCGGCTTCCGCTGGCGGCGATCGCCGCGTGCCTCTCGCGGCACGACGTCGAACTCGACGGGATCGACGTCGTCGTGCACGGCAGCCGGGTGTGCGACGAGACCGCGGCCGGCGAGGCGTACGGGAGCCTGGTCGGTCCGCTGCCCGCCGCCGCGACCCGCACGGTGTGGCTCGCGCTGCGGTTCGACGCCCTCGCCTGCCCGGCCGCGGTGGCGCGCCGGGGCGGCGGGTCCGAGGGCGCGGCACGCGCCGTGCGCATCGCGGCGCGCCGGGTCGTGCGCGCGCTGGCAGAACAGCGCCACGCCGCACGGATCCTCGACGCGGGAGAGATCACCCGGGCGGTGGAGTCCGTCACCGGGGGCGCGGATCCGCTGCTGCTCGAGGAGGATCGCGACGCGGTACGGCTTCCCGGCGGTCTCAGTCGCGCCGCCGTCGTCGAACCTGGGCGCCTCGACCGGACGACCTTGACCCACCTCTGGTCGGAGCCGCTGTCGTCGGCGACGATCACGGTACGCCTGCGGCCCGGTACCGAGCCCGGAACCGTGCGAATGGGGGCAGTGGTGCGCGGAACGAGCCGCTCCCCCGAGCCCAGCCGCCGGATGCCGGGCACTCGACGGCTGTGGAGTCGCGAACTGGACGGGCTGCTGGCGTCGACCCCGACGGCCGCGGCCGGGCTCGAGGATCTGGTTCCCCTGCGCACCGTGCAGCTCGGCGACGTCGACGCCCTCACCCTGCCGGTGACGGGATGCGGACAGGTGATCGGGGCGGACGAGTCCGGGGCGGCCGTGTCTGCCCGCGTGACCGGCCCGGGAGTGCGATCCGTGTATGTCGCCGGGGAGCTGTACCTGGCGCAGCAGCTGGTGTTCCGGTCCGTCGCGATCGGCGCCCGGGTGGCGATCCACACCGATCGCGCCTCGGCCTGGCGTCCCCTGCTCGCCGCGGCGGGTCCGGACCGGTTGCGGCTCGGCGACGACCGGGGTGTCGACACGATCGTGTACGACGGCGTGGTCCCGGCGACGGTTCCCGCCGGGACGACCGCGATCCACGTGCATGCGGATCCGGACCGGTGGCCGCGTGAGCGCCCGGACGTGTCGATCCTGCAACCCGGCGCGGCCGGGGATCGGGTGGTGCTCACGACAGGGGGCCGCCGGATGTCGTTGTCGCTGGTGAGTGTGGGCGCCGAAGCCGCGTTCATCGGTCGTCCGCGGGCGGGTGGGCGCAGCCGGGCTCCTCAGCCGGGGTAGGGGTCGGCGGCCTGCCCGGCGCGCACGGTCCGCGCCCACCACGCGAGCTGGTTCAGCATCCGCTGGGCCGCATCGGCCGCGGCGCCGTCGGTGGTGGTGCCGTCTGCGGCGAAGGCGTGCTTGACGCGGTGGAAACTGACCGATTCGCGTACGGGGACCATGTGCACCTCGACGACGACCTGCCGGAGTTGTTCGACCGCGCGCAGACCGCCGGAGAGCCCGCCGTAGGAGACGAATCCGACGGGCTTGGTGCGCCATTCGTGTTTGACGGTGTCGAGGGCGGTCTTCAGGGCGGCCGGATAGCCGTGGTTGTACTCGGAGGTGACGACCGCGAACGCATCGGCCGCACCGATGCGCCGGGTGAACGCCTCGGCCTCGCGGCCGCCGGAAAGATCCTGCGGCAGCGGGGTGTCGGCAAGGTCGAGCACGCCGACGTCGAACTCGGGGCGTTGCCGCGCGGCCGCGGCGAACCAGTCGGCGACGACGGGCGCGATCCGCCCGGCCCGCACGCTGGCGACGACGATCTCGAGACGAATCGGGGCTTCGGCGTCCATGGGCCGATGGTAGGCGGGTCAGGCGGTGAGGCCGTGGGTGAGCAGGGCGGCGAGTTCGCGGTAGGCCTGGGCGTCCGGCAGGCCGGTGGCCTCGGCGACGTGGCGCTGCTGGATGCGGACCATGACGGCGGCGACGACGTCGGCGACGAACGCGGCGTGCACGTCGCGCAGTTCGCCGGTGGCGACTCCGGCGACGATGAGGTCGCGGACGCGTTCGGCGGCGAGCCGGGTGTTGCGTTCGTAGACCTCACGGGCGGCGGGGGCGGCAGCCATGTCCTCCATGAACTGCGCGGAGGCGGGTTCGAGTTGCCGGCCGACAGCCTCGAGATAGCCGCGGATGCGGTCGACGGCGCCGCTGCGGCCCTCGAGCTCGGATTCGACACGCTCGGTCGCGCCGCGGAAGAAGTGCACGGTGGCGGCCCGGACAAGGCGGTCCTTGCTCTCGGCGAGGGCGTACAGGGTCGACTTGGAACAGTGCAGGCGGGCGGCGATGTCGTCGAGGGTGAAGCGGGCGAAGCCCTCGGCGAGGAACAGCGCGACGAGCTGGTCGAACAGTTGCGCCTGCCGCGCCGTACCGCGCCGGGTTCCCGCTCTTGTCATACTATGAATAGTACTGCAGTATCGTTCTCAGTACTATTTTCTGAGCGAGGAGTCACCGTGCCCGTCGAGCGCCTGCTGCCCACCCCCGAGGCCTACGACCTCATCGAGCTGACCCGCGACGTCGCGGACAAGGTTCTCGCGCCGCGGGTCGTCGAACACGAGCGCAACGAGACGTTCCCCGAAGGCGTGTTCCCCGCCCTCGGGGCGGCCGGCCTGCTGAGCCTGCCGTACCCGGAGGAGTTCGGTGGCGGGAATCAGCCGTACGAGGTGTACCTGCAGGTGCTCGAGGAACTCGGCGCCCGCTGGGCGGCCGTCGCCGTCGCCGTGAGCGTGCACGGCCTGTCGTGCTTCGCGCTGGCCACCCACGGCACCGAGGAGCAGAAGGCCAGGTGGTTGCCGGACATGCTCGGCGGCGAGACGATCGGCGCCTACAGCCTGTCCGAGCCGCAGGCCGGGTCCGATGCCGCGGCCCTGGCCTGCCGCGCGACAGCCGTGGACGGCGGCTACCGGATCTCCGGGTCGAAGGCGTGGATCACCAACGGCGGCAAGGCGGACTTCTACACGCTGTTCGCCCGGACCTCCGACGCCGGCTCGAAGGGCATCTCCTGCTTCCTCGTGCCCGCCGGGACCGAAGGTCTCAGCTTCGGCAAGCCCGAGGAGAAGATGGGCCTGCATGCCATCCCCACCACGACCGCCCACTACGACGACGCGTTCGTACCCGAGGAGCGCCGTATCGGCGCCGAGGGCCAGGGTCTGCCGATCGCGTTCAGCGCGCTCGATTCGGGTCGCCTCGGGATCGCGGCCGTCGCGGTGGGCCTCGCGCAGGCCGCGCTCGACGAGGCCACCGCGTACGCCAAGGAGCGCAAGGCGTTCGGCAAGAAGATCATCGATCATCAGGGCCTCGGATTCGTCCTCGCCGACATGGCCGCGGCGGTGGACTCGGCCCGCGCCACCTACATCGACGCCGCGCGCCGCAAGGATGCCGGTCTGCCCTACTCGCGGCAGGCGTCGGTCGCCAAGCTCGTCGCGACCGACGCGGCAATGAAGGTGACCACCGACGCCGTGCAGGTACTCGGCGGCTACGGCTACACCCGGGACTTTCCCGTCGAGCGGTTCATGCGGGACGCGAAGATCACGCAGATCTTCGAGGGGACGAACCAGATCCAGCGGTTGGTCATCGCCCGGCACCTGGCCGGCTGACCGGCAGAGGTGTCGGGGCGCGTCGCCGTCCTCCCCGGCGGCGTGCGCGCCCCGACACTGCCCGGATAGCTCGCGCCGCGGAATCTGAAACATCTTCCTGTCAGATTCTGCGAGCCTGCTACCGTGCGCCGGTGAACAGACAGCGCAGGCGGGGCCGCAGGGCCGCGAACCGACTGGAGCGGGCGGCCGATGCCGCGGACGTCGTGGCAACCCTTGCCGAACTGGGGATCCTGTTCCTGAGACTGCTGTCGCTGCCGTTCCGCGCGGCGGCGGCGCTGCTCCGGATGGTCACGACCTGACCGCGCTACGCGCCGATCGCCTCCTCGAGGATCGGCCAGGACTCGTGCAGCGCGTCCTGCCAATAGCCCCACGAATGCGTGCCCTCCACCGCTGTGCTGAAGGTCGCCTCGATCCCGAGTTCGTCGAAGGTCCGTCGCAGCCGTTCGGTGCACTGTGCCGTGGCCGCCTCGATGGATCCGAGGACGAGCAGGTCGACCGGATCCACCTGCCCACCCAGGGCCGCCTCGTGCGGGCCCGGCAGGCCACCGCCGGAGGAGATGTACAGCGTCGTGCCGCGCAGCTTCTCCGCGTTCAGCGCCGCGTCGTTGGCCATCCACCCCGGGCCACCGATCGGGCCCCACATGTTCTCGACGTCGCCGCCCCCGATCGTGACGACGGCCTCGACGTAGCTGCGTCCCGGATCGCTGCTCGTCTGAGCGCACCCGCTGTAGGACGCCACCGCCTCGTACAGTCCCGGCGCCTGCTGCGCGAGAGCCAGCACCGAACTGCCCGACATCGACATTCCCGCGACGGCGTTGCGACCGTCGGCGCCCAGTGCCGCGTCCACGACCGGCGGCAGTTCCGACGTCAGGAACGTCGCCCATCGGTGCCGGCCGAGCTTCGGGTCGTCACGCACCCAGTCCGTGTAGTACGAGAAGGCGCCGCCCACCGGGGTGACGACGTTGACGTTCCTGCCGTCGAAGAACTCGCGGACGTCCGTCTGCTCCCGCCAGTTCGCGGCGTCTTCACCCCCGCCGGCGCCGTTGAGCAGGTAGAAGGTGGGCCGGGCAACGGAAGTGTCGGCGGGCCGGATCACCTCGACCGGGATCACCCGGTCCATGGACGGCGAGTACACGTGCAGCACCCAGTCGCGCGCGGTCCGCTCCTCCACGTGATCGACGTAGGCCCCGGCCGGAGCCGGCTCGGCGGCCGCCGGCGCCGTCAGCAGCGACGCCGCGGCGAACAGCGCCGCCGCGATCGTCGCGCCGCGTCGCCGGATCGCGGGCATGTCGAGCACTGCGCCTCCCTCTCACATGCCGATCCCCCGGCCGGGCCGGCCGGGGGAGGTGCTCGTCGGAACATATCACCGGAAGGCACATATCACCGGAAGGCCGCGGGTCAGCAGCAGCCGGGCCCGATGGGGCCGCGCAGCTCGCGGGTGGCCGCGTTGCGCGCCGCGAGTTCGCCGTCGGGGGGATAGTCGACGCCGACGAGGCTGAGTCCGTGCGCCGGAGCCACGGCCACGGCCGCGGCGCGCTGCCGTTCGTCGAGCAGCGCGGTCATCCACTCGACACTGCGCCGCCCCTCCCCTACTGCGAGCGCCGCCCCGACGAGGCTGCGCACCATCGACCAGCAGAACGCGTCTGCGCTCACGTGCGCGGTCAGGATGTCCCCCGTGCTCGTCCAGTCGAAGCGTTGCAGTTCGCGGACCGTCGTCGCGCCCTCGCGCCGCTTGCAGAACGCCGCGAAGTCGTGCAGGCCCAGCAGCGACCGCGACGCGGCACGCATCGCGTCGACGTCCACCGGCTTGGGCCAGGCGACGGTGTCGCGGGCCCGCAGCGGCTCGGCGCCGTAGACGGCGGTGGTGAGCCGGTACTCGTAGTGCCGGCGGACCGCCGAGAAACGGGCGTCGAAGTGCGGCGGGGCGACGGAGATGCCGGTGACGCGGACGTCGCGCGGCAGGAACCGCGCGAGCCGTCGCACCAGACGGGCGAGGTCGTCCGGAAGGGCAGCGGCGGGGACGTCGACGTGCGCGACCTGACCGGACGCATGCACCCCGGCATCGGTCCGCCCGGCGACCGTGAGCTGGACCGGTGCGCGCACGACCGCCCCGAGTTTCTCTTCGATCTCCCCGCACACCGTCCGTCGTCCGGGTTGCCGTGCCCAGCCGGAGAAGTCGGTGCCGTCGTAGGCGATGTCGAGCCGCAGCCGGGTGCTGTCCCCCGCGGCGGACGGGTTCTCGAAAGCAACGGGCCCGCCGCCCCGGTTCGGGGCGACGGGCTCGTTCGCTTCAGCGGATGCCGAAACCAAGTGGACTAGTCCTTCTTGGCCTCGTCGGCGTCCTTGGCGTCGGCCGCGGTGGCGGTCTCGTCCTCGATCGCGTCGACGACGGCGTCCGCGTTCTCGACCTGCGCGTCGGAGGCGTCGGCCTCGACGGCTTCGACGACGTTCTCCTCGGCCGGGGCCTCGGTGGCCGGCGCGCTCTGCGAGGCGGCGACGCGACGGGCGCGGTCGGCCTCGGAGGTGACGGTCTTCTCCTTGACGAGCTCGATGATCGCCATGGGAGCGTTGTCACCCTTGCGCGGCATCGTCTTGACGATGCGGGTGTAGCCGCCGTTGCGGTCCTCGTAGAACGGGCCGATCTCCGCGAACAGCGTGTGGACGACGTCCTTGTTGCGGATGACCTTCAGCACCTCACGACGGTTGGCCAGCGTGCCGGCCTTCGCGTGCGTGACGAGCTTCTCGGCGTAGGGCCGCAGGGCCTTGGCCTTGGCCTCGGTGGTGGTGATGCGGCCGTGCTCGAAGAGCGCAGTGGCCAGGTTGGCCAGCAGCGCCTTCTGGTGCGAGGCCGACCCGCCGAAGCGGGCACCCTTCTTGGGCTTGGGCATGATGAATCTCCTAGTAACGGACCGTGAGCTGCTACAGCTGCTCGGTCTCGGCGTAGTCCTCGTTCCCCTCGGCGTCGCCGAAGGAACCGGCGTCCGTATCGCTCCAGGTACCGGTCGCGGCGTCGTAGCCGGCGACGGTGCTCGGGTCGAAGGACGCGGGGCTGTCCTTGAGGGAGAGGCCGAGCGAGTGCAGCTTGACCTTCACCTCGTCGATGGACTTCTGACCGAAGTTGCGGATGTCGAGCAGGTCGGACTCCGTGCGTGCCACGAGCTCACCGACGGTGTGCACACCCTCGCGCTTGAGGCAGTTGTAGGACCGGACCGTCAGGTCGAGATCCTCGATGGGGAGTCCGAAGGAGGCGATGTGGTCGGCCTCGGCGGGCGAGGGACCGATCTCGATGCCTTCTGCTTCGACGTTCAGCTCACGAGCCAGACCGAAGAGCTCCACCAGGGTCTTGCCCGCCGAAGCGAGCGCGTCCCGCGCGGTGATCGAGTTCTTGGTCTCCACGTCGAGAATCAACCGATCGAAGTCGGTGCGCTGCTCGACGCGGGTCGCCTCCACCTTGTAGGTCACCTTGAGCACCGGCGAGTAGATCGAATCGACCGGGATGCGGCCGATCTCGGCGCCGGACGCCTTGTTCTGGACGGCAGGGACGTAGCCGCGGCCGCGCTCGACGACGAGCTCGATCTCCAGCTTGCCCTTGTCGTTCAGGGTGGCGATGTGCAGGTCCGGGTTGTGGACGGTGACACCGGCCGGGGGCACGATGTCGCCCGCGGTCACGGTGCCGGGGCCCTGCTTGCGGACGTACATGGTGACCGGCTCGTCCTCTTCCGAGCTGACCACGAGGCCCTTGAGGTTCAGGATGATGTCGGTGACATCCTCCTTGACCCCGGGAACCGTGGTGAACTCGTGGAGCACGCCGTCGATGCGAATGCTGGTGACGGCCGCGCCCGGAATCGAGGACAGCAGGGTGCGACGAAGCGAGTTGCCGAGGGTGTACCCGAAGCCCGGCTCGAGGGGTTCGATGACGAACTTCGAGCGGTTGTCGGCGATGACCTCTTCGCTGAGGGTGGGTCGCTGCGAGATGAGCATGGAGTGCCTCCTTGTGGGCGTCCGCCATATGACGCCCTGGTCGGGATGTGGTGTCCCCCCGGACCTCGGGAGGACCGGAAGGACACCACGGCGCGAAGCGCCTTACTTCGAGTAGTACTCGACGATCAGCTGTTCCTGCAGCGGGATGTCGATCTGCGCGCGCTCGGGGAGCTGGTGGACCAGCACCCGCAGACGCGGGCCGACGACCTGCAGCCAACCCGGGATCGGACGATCGCCCTGGGTCTCACGGGCCACCTGGAAGGGCAGCGTGCCCAGCGACTTCTCGCGGACGTCGATGATGTCGTACTGCGAGACGCGGTAGCTGGGGATGTCGACCTTCTTGCCGTTCACCAGGAAGTGGCCGTGGCTCACCAGCTGGCGGGCCTGACGGCGGGTCCGGGCGAGACCGGCGCGGTAGACGACGTTGTCCAGACGCGACTCGAGGATGGTCAGCAGGACCTCACCGGTCTTGCCGGGGCGGCCGGCGGCCTCCTCGTAGTAGCGACGGAACTGCTTTTCCATCACGCCGTAGGAGAAGCGGGCCTTCTGCTTCTCCTGCAGCTGGAGCAGGTATTCGCTCTCCTTGATCCGCGCGCGGCCGTGCTGGCCGGGCGGGTAGGGGCGACGCTCGAACGCCTGGTCGCCTCCGACGAGGTCGACGCGCAGACGACGCGACTTACGGGTAACGGGACCGGTATAGCGAGCCATGATTCAAACCTTCCTTTCCCGTTAGACGCGACGCCGCTTGGGCGGACGGCAGCCGTTGTGCGGCTGGGGGGTGACGTCGGAGATGGTGCCGACCTCGAGGCCCGCGGCCTGGAGGGAACGGATCGCCGTCTCGCGGCCCGAGCCCGGGCCCTTCACGAAGACGTCGACCTTCTTGACACCGTGCTCCTGCGCCTTGCGGGCAGCGTTCTCGGCGGCGAGCTGCGCGGCGAACGGGGTCGACTTGCGCGAACCCTTGAAGCCGACGTGGCCGGAGGACGCCCAGGAGATGACGTTGCCGTTCGGGTCCGTGATGGACACGATCGTGTTGTTGAAGGTGCTCTTGATGTGAGCGGCACCGTGCGGGACGTTCTTCTTGTCCCTGCGGCGCGCCTTCTGGGTCTTCTTGGGACCGGTGCTGCGTGACTTGGGAGGCATTACTTCTTCTTTCCTGCGACGGTGCGCTTCGGACCCTTACGGGTGCGGGCGTTGGTCTTGGTGCGCTGTCCACGCACGGGCAGACCACGACGGTGTCGCAGGCCCTGGTAGCAGCCGATCTCGATCTTGCGACGGATGTCCGCCTGGACCTCGCGGCGGAGGTCACCCTCGACCTTGTAGGTCTCCTCGATGAACTCGCGCAGCTTGGCGAGATCCTCGTCGGAGAGGTCCTTGCTGCGCAGATCCGGGCTCACGCCGGTGGCCTCGAGGATCTCCTTCGAGCGGGTACGGCCGATGCCGTAGATGTAGGTCAGTGCGATCTCCATCCGCTTTTCGCGGGGAAGATCGACACCTGCGAGACGTGCCATGTGGCATTCCTATTCGGTGTGCGGAGGTCTGCTCCCAGCCCGTCCCCTGCGTCGTGAAACTGTGTGGTCCCGCGGCCCGGCCGAAGCCGGAACGCCGGTAGTCCGAAACACAGTGGGGCCCCGGCCTCCGAACCGGGGGTGTATCGCGCGGCTCCCCGACGAATCGGGAATCGTGACCGAACGACTGGTACTGGAAGGTCTTCTCTAGCTTGTTGCCAAGCCGATCTGTCGAAGAGCGGGTGGTCTAGCCCTGGCGCTGCTTGTGGCGCAGGTTCTCGCAGATCACCATGACCCGGCCGTTACGGCGGATCACCTTGCACTTCTCGCAGATCTTCTTGACGCTCGGCTGAACCTTCACGGTGCGTCTGATCTCCTGTGTGTACGCCTGCGGCAGAGCACGAGGCATGCTGCAGACATGGTTCTCCCCGACCGTGCGGCCGGGGAAGCTCTTACTTGTAGCGGTAGACGATGCGCCCACGCGACAGGTCGTAGGGCGAGAGCTCTACGACAACCCGGTCCTCGGGCAGGATGCGAATGTAGTGCTGACGCATCTTGCCGCTGATGTGAGCCAGGACCTTGTGACCGTTCTCGAGCTCAATGCGAAACATCGCATTGGGCAGCGGCTCGATCACTCGACCCTCGACCTCGATGGCTCCGTCTTTCTTGGCCATATCCTCCGCGATCCGTGTTGTTCGGCGTGTGGTTGCATCGGTGTCCGTTACCGTGACGCTCGGCGTGCCCGGACTGCGGACACCCGCAGACCGGCGCGCAGGGCGCACCATCGATCTATGTTACGGGAACTTTCCCACCAGGGCCAAATGCCGACATACAGGAGGACAGCCGTGCGGGCGTTGGTTCAGCGGGTGACGGGTGCCGCCGTCGCGGTCGACGGCCGCGAGGTCGCCCGGATCTCACCCCCGGTCGGCGGTCACGGCCTGCTCGTGCTCGTCGGCGTGACCCACGACGACGACGCGGCCAAGGCCGCGACGCTGGCCCGGAAGGTGTGGACGATGCGGATCCTCGAGGACGAGAAGTCGGCGTCCGATCTGGCGGCCCCGATCCTCGTGGTCAGCCAGTTCACGCTCATGGCCGACACGCGCAAGAGCCGGCGCCCGTCGTGGTCGGCCGCCGCACCGCGCGCCGTGGCCGAACCGCTGGTGGACGAGTTCGCGTCGGCTCTGCGGGAGCTGGGCGCCGACCCGCAGACCGGCGTCTTCGGGGAGCACATGGAGGTGAGCCTGGTGAACGACGGCCCGGTCACTCTCCTGGTCGAGGTGTGAACCGGGGTCTGCGACCCGAGCGAATGTCTCGTTCGGCTCGTCGGGCAGCGAGCGAGACATTCGCTCGCCACCACCGCCGCACTACTCCGGGCGCAGGGTGAGGATGCGGGGACCGTCCTCGGTCACCGCGACGGTGTGCTCCCAGTGCGCGGCGCGGCTGCCGTCGGTCGTGACGACGGTCCACTTGTCGTCGAGCACCTCGGTCTCGTAGGTACCGAGCGTCAGCATCGGTTCGATGGCGAGCACGGATCCCACCACGAGGCGCGGGCCCTTCCCGGGCTCGCCCTCGTTCGGCAGGAACGGATCCATGTGCATCTCGCGGCCGATGGCGTGCCCGCCGTATCCGTCGACGATGCCGTAGCGCCGGCCGTGCAACCGTTCGGCCTCGCGGGTGCCGGTCTCGATGGCGTGCGAGACGTCGGTGAGCCGGTTGTCCGGCAGCATCGCCGCGATGCCCGCCTCCATCGACAGCCGTGTCGCATCGCTGAGATCGACGTCGGCGGCGGCGAGTTCCCCGACGCCGAAAGTCCACGCCGAGTCGCCGTGCCAGCCGTCGAGGATCGCGCCGCAGTCGATCGACACGAGATCGCCCTCGGCGAGGATCTCCGTCGCCGAGGGGATTCCGTGCACCACGCGGTCGTTCACCGACGAGCAGATCGAGCCGGTGAACCCGTGGTAGCCCAGGAAGGAGGGGACGGCCCCCGCGTCACGGATGACCGCCTCCGCCACCTGGTCCAGTTCCAGGGTGCTCACGCCCGGCTTCGCCGCCTCGCGGACCGCCACGAGTGCGGCCCCGACCACAGCGCCCGCCGCCGCCATCGCATCGAGTTCACCGGCGGTGCGGAACGGAACCACCTTGCGCTTGCGCCCGAAACCCATCGTCTTGCTCCTGCGTCCTTACTTGCCGAGGGCCGCGAGGGCGCGGGCGTTGATCTCGTCGACCTCGCCGACGGCATCGACCGTGACGAGCGCGTCGGCGTAGTAGTCGAGCAGCGGCGCCGTCTCCTCGCGGTACACCCGGAGCCGATTGCGGATGACGTCCTCGGTGTCGTCGGCGCGGCCGCGGGCGAGCATCCGCTCGACCACGACGTCCTCGTCGATGTCGAAGGAGAGAACGCCGTCGAGCTTCGTGTCCAGGTCCTTCAGGATGGACTCGAGTTCACGAGCCTGTTCCACGCTCCGGGGGAAGCCGTCGAGCAGGAAGCCGTCGACCGCGTCGGGCTCGGCGAGACGGGCGCGCACCATGTTGTTGGTGATCTCGGCGGGCACGAGCTCGCCGGCGTCGATGTACTTCTTGGCTTCGACACCGAGCGGGGTGCCCTGCCCGATGTTGGCCCGGAACAGATCCCCGGTGGAGATCGCGGGGACGCCGAGCTTCTCCGACAGGATGGCGGCCTGCGTGCCCTTGCCGGCACCGGGCGGACCGAGGAGTACAAGTCTCACTTGAGGAACCCTTCGTAGTTGCGCTGCATGAGTTGACTTTCGATCTGCTTGACAGTGTCCAGCGCGACACTGACGAGAATGAGCACCGCGGCGCCACCGAAGATGCTGGTGGCGGTCTGGCTGCCCGAGAGGAAGAAGTTGGGCAGCGTCGCGATGAGACCCAGGTACAGCGAACCTGGCACCGTGATGCGGTTGAGGACGTAGCTGAGGTACTCGGCGGTCGGGCGTCCCGGCCGGATGCCCGGGATGAAGCCGCCGTACTTCTTCATCTCGTCGGCCCGTTCCTCCGGATTGAAGGTGATGGCGACGTAGAAGAAGACGAAGAAGACGATCAGCCCGAAGTAGATCGCGATGTAGACCGGGTTGTTCGGATTCACCAGGTACTCGTTGATGATCCGCTGCCACCAGCTCGGATCGGTGGCCGAGGTGGCTCCGGTCAGCTGGGCGATGAGGTTCGGCAGGTACAGCAGCGACGACGCGAAGATCACCGGGATGATGCCGGCCTGGTTCACCTTCAACGGCAGGTACGTCGAAGACCCGCCGTACATGCGCCGGCCCACCATGCGCTTGGCGTACTGCACCGGGATCCGGCGCTGGCCCTGCTCGACGAACACCACGCCGGTGATGACCACCAGCGCGACGACGAGGACGATCGTGAAGACCAGCCCGCCGCGGGACTCGAGGATGGTGCGGCCCTCGGACGGCAGCCGCGAGGCGATGCCGGCGAAGATCAGGATCGACATGCCGTTGCCGACGCCGCGCTCGGTGATGAGCTCACCGAACCACATGACGAGCGCCGCACCGGCCGTCATGACCAGCACGATCACGACCATGCCGAAGATGCTGTCGTCGGCGAGGATCGGTTCGGAACAGCCCTGCAACAGCTGCCCGCGCGCCGCGAGGGCGACGATGCCGGTGGACTGCAGCACGGCGAGCGCCACCGCGAGGTAGCGCGTGTACTGCGTCATCTTGGCCTGCCCCGCCTGGCCTTCCTTGCGCAACTCCTCGAAGCGCGGAATGACCACCGTCAGCAGCTGCACGATGATGCTTGCGGTGATGAACGGCATGATGCCGATCGCGAACACCGACAGCTGCAACAGGGCGCCGCCGGAGAACAGGTTGATCAGCGAGTAGATCCCGGCGGAGTCCCCGCCGCTGAGCTGATCGATGCAGGCACGCACGTTGCCGTAGTCGACGCCCGGAGACGGCAGCGTCGCGCCGAGGCGGTACAGGGCCACCAACCCGAGCGCGACGAGGATCTTCCGCCTCAGGTCCGGGGTCCTGAGGGCCGAGACGAAGGCGGAAAGCAAAGATCCTCCTGGCAGGGCGAAACGGGAGACTGTGGATCGACGCGCGGGGTCCGACGGTCGACAACTCTTGAACTCTAGCAGCGCGCCCGGAACCGGTGCCGTGGCGCCGGGTCGGGGCTGCTCGTCCCCGCGGCGACAGGATGCCGCCGTGCGGTGTCCGGCAGGGCGGGAACGCCGAACGGCCGCACTGCAACACGTGCTGCAGTGCGGCCGTTCGTGTGCTGTGCGTCACGCACGAGCGAACCGGTCAGGCCAGTTCGGTCGCGGTGCCGCCGGCAGCGGTGATCTTCTCCTTGGCGGAGCCGGAGAACTTGTTCGCGGTCACCTGCACGGCCACCGTGAGCTCGCCCTCGCCGAGGACCTTCACGAGCTGGTTCTTGCGAACCGCGCCCTTGGCGACGAGCTCGTCGACGCCGACCTGTCCACCCTCGGGGAAGAGACGGGCGATGTCGCCGACGTTGACGACCTGGTACTCGGTGCGGAAGGCGTTCTTGAAGCCCTTGAGCTTCGGCAGCCGCATGTGCAGCGGCATCTGGCCACCCTCGAAGGCCGCCGAGACGTTCTTGCGCGCCTTGGTGCCCTTCGTACCGCGACCGGCGGTCTTGCCCTTCGAACCCTCACCGCGTCCGACGCGGGTCTTGTCCGTCTTCGCGCCCGGAGCCGGGCGCAGGTGGTGCAGCTTGATTGTCACTTGGAGGCCTCCTCAGCAGTGACTTCCTCGACAACGACGAGGTGACGCACCACGTTGATCAAGCCGCGGTTCTGCGCATTGTCCTCGCGGACCACGGACTGGCGGATCTTCCGCAGACCGAGGGTGCGCAGGCTGTCGCGCTGGTTCGACTTGGTGCCGATGGTGCTCTTGACCTGAGTGATCTTCAGCTCTGCCATTACTTCACGCTCCCAGCGGCCTGTGCCCGGGCGCGCAGCATGCCCGCAGGTGCGACGTCCTCGAGGGCCAGACCGCGGCGAGCCGCGACTTCCTCGGGGCGCTGCAGCTGCTTGAGGGCGGCCACGGTGGCGTGCACGACGTTGATGGCGTTGTCGCTGCCGAGCGACTTCGACAGGATGTCGTGGATGCCCGCGCATTCGAGCACGGCACGCACCGCACCACCGGCGATCACACCGGTACCCGGCGAGGCGGGGCGCAGCATGACGACGCCGGCCGCGGCCTCACCCTGCACCGGGTGCGTGATCGTGGAGCCGATGAGCGGGACGCGGAAGAAGCCCTTGCGAGCCTCCTCGACACCCTTCTGGATGGCCGCGGGAACTTCCTTGGCCTTGCCGTAGCCGACGCCGACCAGGCCGTTGCCGTCGCCCACGATCACCAGTGCGGTGAAGCTGAAGCGACGGCCGCCCTTGACGACCTTCGACACACGGTTGATCGAGACGACACGCTCGATGTAGTTCGACTTCTCGGCGGCACCGCCGCCGCGCGAGTCGCGATCGCGGCGGTCGCGACCACCACGCTGGTCCCCGGTGTTGGGGCCATTCTGTCCGGCGGGGCCGTTGCCGCCGTCACGCCGCTGACGTCCCGGCATCAGGCGTTCCTTCCGTTCGAAGAGATGGTCATCAGAACTTCAACCCGCTTTCGCGAGCCGCGTCTGCGAGGGCCGCGATCCGGCCGCTGTAGGTGTGGCCGCCACGGTCGAAGACCACAGCCTCCACGCCGGCAGCCTTGGCCCGCTCGGCGATCAGCTGGCCGACCTTGGCGCCGCGCGCCTTCTTGTCGCCCTCGAGCGCACGCACGTCCGGCTCGACGGTCGAGGCCGCCGCCAGGGTGGTGCCCGTCAGGTCGTCGACCAGCTGGGCGTGAATGTGGCGCGAGGACCGGTTCACGACGAGACGGGGACGCTCGGCGGTGCCGGCGACCTTCTTGCGCAGACGGAAGTGCCGACGCTGCTTCGACAGCCGACGCCGGGTGGACGCGTCCTTGCCGAGCGGAATCCGCTTGGCCTTCTGGTTCTCGGTCTGGCTCATGATCACTTACCCGTCTTTCCGACCTTGCGGCGCACCTGCTCGCCCTCGTAGCGGATGCCCTTGCCCTTGTACGGGTCGGACTTGCGCAGCCGGCGGATGTTGGCCGCGATCTGGCCGACCTTCTGCTTGTCGATGCCCGAGATCGAGAACTTCGTCGGCGACTCGACCGCGAACGTGATGCCCTCGGGGGCCTCGATCGGGACCGGGTGGCTGTAGCCGAGCGAGAACTCGAGGTCCTTGCCCTTGAGCGCGACGCGGTAGCCGACGCCGTGGATCTCCATCTTCGTGGTGTACCCCTCGGTGACACCCACGATGAGGTTCTGCACGAGCGTGCGCGACAGACCGTGCAGCGCGCGGCTGCGACGCTCGTCGTTCGGACGGCTCACGTTGAGCGCGCCGTCGTCACCCTTGGCGATGGTGATCGGCTCGGCGATGGTCAGCGAGAGGTTGCCCTTGGGGCCCTTCACTGCGACGTCCTGGCCGTCGATGGTCACCTCGACGCCCGACGGGACGGTGACCGGAAGCTTTCCAATACGCGACATTGTGGTGGCCTCCCTTACCAGACGTAGGCGAGGACTTCCCCGCCCACTCCCTGCTTGGCCGCCTGGCGATCGGTGAGCAGGCCGGAGGACGTGGAGATGATCGCCACGCCGAGGCCGCCCAGGACCTTGGGCAGGTTGGTGGATTTCGCGTACACGCGCAGGCCGGGCTTCGACACGCGGCGCACACCGGCGAGGCTGCGCTCACGGGACGGGCCGTACTTGAGGTTGACGACGAGGGTCTTGCCCACCTCGGCATCCTCGGTGCGGAAGTCGGCGATGTAGCCCTCACGCTTGAGGATCTCGGCGATGTTCGCCTTGATCTTCGAGTGGGGAAGCTTCACCTCGTCGTGGTACGCCGTGTTGGCGTTACGCAGACGCGTCAAGAAGTCTGCGATGGGGTCGGTCATGGTCATGGCTGACCTGTTCACCTTTCTCGTTGCGGTTCCCATGCAACACCGGCAGCGGCGACGAACGTGTCGCCGGCGCGGACCGGCCGTGGGCCTACGACGAACTTGGTTTCATGCGGACCGGACGCGGTTGCGACCGGCCCCTGACAGGAGTGACGGTGGACGACCGTGCGGTCGCCCACCGTTCACGTCACCAGGAGCTCTTGTGAACTCCCGGAAGCTGACCGCGGTGTGCCATGTCACGCAGGCAGATGCGGCAGAGTCCGAACTTGCGGAAGACCGAGTGGGGGCGCCCGCAGCGCTGGCAGCGGGTGTAGGCGCGCACCGCGAACTTCGGCTTCTTGTTGGCCTTGTTGACCAGTGCCTTCTTAGCCATGGGCTCAGTTCTCCTTGAACGGGAAGCCGAGGTGCTTGAGCAGGGCACGGCCTTCTTCGTTGTTGGTGGCGGTCGTGACGACGGTGATGTCCATGCCGCGCGGGCGGTCGATCTTGTCCACGTCGATCTCGTGGAACATCGACTGCTCGTTCAGGCCGAACGTGTAGTTGCCGTTGCCGTCGAACTGGTTGCCGTTGAGGCCGCGGAAGTCCCGGATACGGGGCAGCGCGATGGAGACCAGGCGGTCCAGGAACTCCCACATGCGGTCGCCGCGCAGCGTGACGCGCGCGCCGATCGGCATGCCCTCACGCAGCTTGAACTGGGCGATCGACTTGCGGGCCTTGCGGATCTCCGGCTTCTGACCGGTGATCAGAGCCAGGTCGGCGACCGCGCCGTTGATCAGCTTCGCGTCGCGGGCGGCGTCACCGACACCCATGTTGACGACGACCTTCACGACGCCGGGGATCTGCATGACGTTCGCGTAGTCGAACTCCGCGTTCAGCGCGTCGCGGATCTCCTCGCGGTACCGGGTCTTCAGACGCGGTGTGGTCTTGTTCTCGGTGGTGGTCATGTCAGATGTCCTTCCCGTTCTTCCGGGAAATCCGAACGCGCTTGCCGGTTTCCTCGTCGGTCCGGTAGCCCACGCGGGTGGGGTTGCCGTCCGAGTCGACGACCGCAACGTTGGAAACGTGGATCGGGGCCTCCTGCGTCACGATGCCCCCGGAAGAGGCGCCGCGCTCGTTGGCCGAGACCGCCGTGTGCTTCTTGATTCGGTTCACGCCCTCGACGAGGACCCGGTTCTCCTTCGGGTAGGCCGCGATGACCTTGCCCTTGGCACCCTTGTCCTTGCCCGAGATGACGAGCACGGTGTCGCCCTTGTGCACCTTCATCACAGCACCTCCGGAGCGAGCGAGACGATCTTCATGAACCGCTTGTCGCGCAGCTCGCGGCCGACGGGGCCGAAGATGCGGGTGCCACGCGGGTCGTTGTCACCCTTGATGATGACGGCGGCGTTCTCGTCGAACTTGATGTACGAGCCGTCCGGCCGGCGGCGCTCCTTGGCGGTGCGCACGATCACGGCCTTGACGACGTCGCCGCGCTTGACGTTGCCACCGGGGATCGCGTCCTTCACGGTGGCGACGATGATGTCACCGATACCGGCGTAGCGACGGGACGAGCCACCGAGAACGCGGATGCAGAGGATCTCCTTGGCACCCGTGTTGTCGGCGACGCGCAGTCGCGACTCCTGCTGGATCACTTACTTCTCCTTGACCTGGATTGGTGTGTGCGTCAGATTTCCGACCTGGACGCACGCGGTCGTCGGTCGCCCACGGCGCACGCGCGCAAGACACACGGGTCCCGTGAGGCAACCCGTCCAGGGTAGGCGATATACCTCATGCAGGGCAAATCCGCGAACTGTGAGGTCGCTCCCTACCCCGGACCCGGGCGTGTCGTCCGAGGGCGCCCCCGGAAAGACCGACGGCACCCACACCGCGCGCGAGGCGAGCGATGTGGGTGCCGTACTCGATCGTCGTCGACGATGCGAAAGAGGGCTTACTTGGCCTTCTCGAGCACCTCGACCAGACGCCACCGCTTGGTCGCGGACAGCGGACGGGTCTCCATCAGCTGCACGCGGTCGCCGATGCCGGCCACGCCGTTCTCGTCGTGTGCCTTCACCTTGGTGGTACGGCGGATGATCTTGCCGTACAGCGGGTGCTTCACCCGGTCCTCGAGCTCGACCACGATCGTCTTCTCCATCTTGTCGGAGACGACGTAGCCGATGCGGACCTTGCGGCTGCCGCGCTCTTCCTTCTGGGTCACTGCCTTTTCCTCACTCATGCCGCGTCACCCGCATCCGGGCCGGAGGCCAGGCCGAGCTCGCGCTCACGCAGCACCGTGTAGATGCGGGCGATCTCGTTGCGCACGACGCGCAGCCGGCGGTTGTTGTCCAGCTGGCCGGTGGCCATCTGGAAACGAAGGTTGAACAGCTCTTCCTTCGCCTCGCGGAGCTTGGTGACCAGCTCTTCCTCGGTCAGCTCGCGGAGCTCTGTGGCGGGGGTTCCGGTAGCCATCAGAACTGCTCCTCCCTCGTCACGATCCTGCACTTGCACGGGAGCTTGTGCATCGCGCGCCGGAGGGCTTCGCGGGCAATCTCCTCGTTCGGGTAGCTCATCTCGAACATCACCCGTCCGGGCTTGATGTTCGCGACCCACCACTCGGGCGAACCCTTACCGGAACCCATGCGGGTCTCGGCAGGCTTCTTGGTGAGGGGGCGATCCGGGAAGATGTTGATCCAGATCTTGCCGCCACGCTTGATGTGCCGGGTCATGGCGATACGAGCGGACTCGATCTGCCGGTTGGTGATGTAGGCCGGCTCGAGAGCCTGGATGCCGTAGTCACCGAAGGTCACCTGGGTCCCACCCTTGGCGGCACCCGAGCGGCTCGGGTGGTGCTGCTTGCGGTGCTTGACCCGCCGTGGGATCAACATGCGTCAGCCCTCCTGATTCTCGGTCGGAGCGGGTGCATCGGCGGAGGCGGCGCGGCCGGCGTCGGTGCTCGTCGCGGTGGTGCCCGAGGCACCGGAACGACGGGGACGGCTCGGACGCTCGCGACGGGGACGGTCGGCCGGGGCGGCGGCCGCAGCGGCCAGCTCACGACGGCCACCGACGATGTCGCCCTTGTAGATCCAGACCTTCACGCCGATGCGGCCGAAGGTGGTCTTCGCCTCGTACAGGCCGTAGTCGATGTCCGCACGCAGCGTGTGCAGCGGGACGCGGCCTTCACGGTAGAACTCCGAGCGGGACATCTCGGCGCCGCCGAGGCGGCCCGAGCACTGCACCCGGATGCCCTTGACGTTGGGCTGACGCATGGCCGACTGGATGGCCTTGCGCATCGCGCGACGGAACGCCACACGGTTCGAGAGCTGCTCGGCGACGCCCTGCGCCACCAGCTGGGCCTCGGACTCGGCGTTCTTGACCTCGAGGATGTTCAGCTGAACCTGCTTGCCGGTCAGCTTCTCGAGCTCGGCGCGGATGCGATCGGCCTCGGCGCCGCGGCGGCCGATGACGATGCCCGGACGCGCGGTGTGGATGTCCACACGCACACGGTCACGGGTGCGCTCGATCTCGACCTTGGCGATGCCGGCCCGTTCGAGGCCGGTGGCCAGGAACTTGCGGATCGCGACGTCTTCCTTCACGTACTCCGCGTACTGCTTGTCGGCGTACCAGCGCGACTTCCAGTCGGTGGTGATGCCCAGACGGAAGCCGTGCGGGTTGATCTTCTGGCCCACTACTGAGCTCCCTTCCGGCGGTTACGGTTTCCAGCAGACGCAGGCGCCTTGCTCTCGACGATCACGGTGATGTGGCTCGTCCGCTTGCGGATGCGGAATGCACGGCCCTGGGCACGCGGCTGGAACCGCTTGAGGGTCGCGCCCTCGTCGACGTACGCCGTGGCGACGACGAGCGTGCTCGGGTCGAGGTCCAGGTTGTTCTGCGCGTTCGCGGCGGCGCTCGCGATCACCTTGGCGACCGGCTCGGCCGCGGACTGCGGCGCGAACTTCAGGATCGACAGAGCCTCGTCCACGGTCTTGCCCCGGACGATGTCGACGACGCGACGCGCCTTCATCGGGGTCACACGCACGTGGCGCGCAACAGCCCGAGCGCTCTTGTTTGTGGTTTCAGTGCTCATCGACGCTTGCTCTTCCGGTCGTCCTTGATGTGGCCCTTGAACGTACGGGTCGGCGCGAACTCGCCGAGCTTGTGGCCGACCATCGACTCCGAGACGAACACCGGCACGTGCTTGCGACCGTCGTGGACGGCGAACGTGTGACCGATGAAGTCGGGCAGAATGGTGGAACGGCGCGACCAGGTCTTGATGACCTGCTTGGTGCCCTTTTCGTTCTGCGTATCGACCTTCGCCAGGAGGTGGTCGTCGACGAACGGGCCCTTCTTGAGGCTGCGTGGCATTCTCTAACTCCCTCCTTGACTAGCGCTTCTTGCCGGTACGGCGACGACGGACGATGAGCTTGTCGGACGCCTTGTTCTTGCGGGTGCGGCCCTCGGGCTTGCCCCACGGGCTGACCGGGTGGCGACCACCGGAGGTCTTGCCCTCACCACCGCCGTGCGGGTGGTCGACCGGGTTCATGACCACACCACGGACGGTCGGGCGCTTGCCCTTCCAGCGCATGCGGCCGGCCTTGCCCCAGTTGATGTTCGACTGCTCGGCGTTGCCGACCTCGCCGACGGTGGCGCGGCAGCGCACGTCGACGCGGCGGATCTCACCGGAGGGCATACGCAGGGTGGCGTAAGTGCCTTCCTTACCGAGCAGCTGGATGCTGGCGCCGGCGGAACGGGCCATCTTGGCGCCGCCGCCCGGACGCAGTTCCACCGCGTGGATGGTGGTACCGGTCGGGATGTTGCGCAGCGGCAGGTTGTTGCCGGGCTTGATGTCGGCCTGCGGGCCGGACTCGACCGGAGCACCCTGCACCAGGCCCTTGGGGGCGATGATGTAGCGCTTCTCGCCGTCCACGTAGTGCAGCAGGGCGATGCGGGCGGTGCGGTTGGGGTCGTACTCGATGTGAGCGACCTTGGCCGGGATGCCGTCCTTGTCGTTGCGGCGGAAGTCGATCAGGCGGTAGGCACGCTTGTGTCCGCCACCCTTGTGCCGGGTGGTGATGCGGCCGTGCGCGTTGCGGCCACCGCGGCCGTGCAGCGGGCGAACCAGCGACTTCTCGGGCGTCGAGCGGGTGATCTCGGCGAAGTCCGAGACACTCGCGCCACGCCGACCCGGGGTTGTCGGCTTGTACTTACGAATTGCCATGAGTCTTCTCGTCCTCTATCTCTCGAGTCCCGGCCGCCTAGGCGACCGGCCCTCCGAAGATCTCGATGGGCTTGCTGTCGGCCGACAGGGTCACGAGCGCGCGCTTGGTGTCCTTGCGCTTGCCGTAACCGAACCGGGTCCGCTTGCGCTTGCCCTGACGGTTGGCGGTGTTGACGCTGGTCACCTTGACGCCGAAGACCTTCTCGACGGCAATCTTGATCTGCGTCTTGTTCGAGTCCGGGTGCACCAGGAAGGTGTAGGTGCCCTCCTCCATCAGCCCGTAGGACTTCTCGGAGATGACCGGAGCCAGCAGGATGTCGCGCGGATCCGCGATCGTGCTCACTTGCTCTCCTCCTTCTCTGCCTGGGCGGACTCGGCCGGCCCGTGGATGAACGCGTTGAGCGCCTCGACGCTGAACACGACGTCGTCGCTGTAGAGCACGTCGTAGGTGTTCAGCTGATCCGGAGCGATCGCGTGCACGTTCTGCAGGTTCTGCACGCTCTTCCACGCCGCGAGATCCTCACGGCCGACGACGAGGAGCAGGTTCTTGCGATCGGTCAGCTCCGCGAGGAAGGTACGCGCGCCCTTGGTGGACGGCGCCTGCCCGGCGACGAGCTCGGTGATCACGTGGATGCGCTCGTTGCGAGCCCGGTCGGAGAGGGCGCCACGGAGGGCGGCAGCCTTCATCTTCTTGGGCGTGCGCTGGCTGTAGTCGCGCGGCTGCGGGCCGTGGACGGTGCCACCGCCGGCGAACTGCGGCGCGCGGGTCGAGCCCTGGCGGGCGCGGCCGGTGCCCTTCTGGCGGTACGGCTTCCTGCCACCGCCACGGACCTCGCCGCGGGTCTTGGTGGCGTGCGTGCCCTGGCGAGCCGCGGCGAGCTGCGCGACGACCACCTGGTGCAGCAGCGCGATGTTCGCGGGGGCGTCGAAGATCTCGGCGGGGAGATCGACGGTGCCGTTGGTCTGGCCGCCGGGAGCCTTGACGTCGAGCGTCAGCTTGGTTGCGGTCTCGGTGCTGGTCATGCCCGTGCACCACCCTTCACTGCGGTCTTGACGATCACGACGCCGCCCTTGCGGCCCGGGATCGCACCCTTGATCAGCAGCAGGCCGTTCTCGGCGTCCACCTTGTGGACCGAGAGGTTCTGCGTCGTGACGCGGTCGCTACCCATGCGCCCGGACATGCGGGTTCCCTTGAACACGCGGCCCGGGGTGGCGCAGCCACCGATGGAGCCCGGACGACGGTGCACAGCCTGCGCACCGTGCGAGGCGCCCTGGCCGGCGAAGCCGTGACGCTTCATGGTGCCGGCGAAGCCCTTGCCCTTGGAGGTGCCGGTGACGTCGACGAAGGCGCCGTCCTCGAAGACCTCGGCGGTGAGCTCCTGGCCGATCTCGATGCCGTCGGTGTCGTCGACACGCAGCTCGACGATGTGGCGACGAGGGGTGACGCCCGCCTTCGCGAACTGGCCGGCGACCGGCTTGGTGACCTTGCGCGGGTCGATCGCACCGTAGGCGAGCTGCACGGCGCTGTAGCCGTCGCGCTCCTCGGTACGGATCTGGGTGACCACGTTCGGTCCGGCCTTGACGACGGTGACCGGAACGACCCGGTTGTTCTCGTCGAAGACCTGGGTCATGCCGAGCTTGGTGCCCAGGATTCCCTTGATCTGGTTAGTCATGTGTTGTCTCCGCTGCGTCTTCTACAAGCTCGCTGGTCTCGAAAGTCACTGAATGTTGACGTCGACGCTCGCCGGGAGGTCGATGCGCATGAGCGCGTCGACGGTCTTGGGCGTCGGGTCGAGGATGTCGATCAGCCGCTTGTGAGTCCGCATCTCGAAGTGCTCGCGCGAGTCCTTGTACTTGTGCGGCGAGCGGATGACGCAGTACACGTTCTTTTCGGTGGGCAACGGCACCGGGCCGACCACGCGAGCGCCCGTACGGGTCACCGTCTCGACGATCTTGCGCGCAGATGCGTCGATCGCCTCATGGTCATAGGCCTTGAGCCTGATGCGGATCTTTTGTCCCGCCACGCTTATGTGTCCTTTTCTTGCCGCGTTTCGTAGCACCCGAGCGAATCGGGAACCACCTCGTCTGCACAGTTCCGCCCGAACGGCGACGACGAACAGCACTCTCCACACCTCGTGACCGGGCGCACCCGATCCGCATGCCGCTGTTCATCTGTCATTGTTCTCCGGCACACGCGGTCGGGCGTGTCGCCCTACTGCTCGCTCCGCAGCGCCGAACCGATGCTCGACACCACGGACCGACCTGCCGGATGTACCCGCACGGGTACAGGAAGGTACTGCTTCCGTCTTGCATGTGGCCGCGACCAGGCCGTCAGGCTCGATCCGCGACTGTCACTCGATCTTGTTCCGAGCCGCGGAAAACCGTGACCCGGTCAAGGCAACCCGACCAGTATGCAGGACCGCCCCGGCATTCTCAACTTCGCGTCGGCGGGACGGCCGTCACAATCCTCCGGTCGACAGGGTCGCCGGTGTCCGGACCGGCGCCGCCGCCCCGAGCGTATTGGTCGGATCGGGACCCGGGCCCGGCGCCGTCGGCGTGACCACCGGCAGCTCGCGCGGCGTCGGCGTCACACCCGGCACGTCGCGCCACACCGGCAGGGCCTCCTGCAGGGCCAGTCCCACCGAGATCAACCCGGACTCCTGCCACGGCAGCGCACCCAGCTGGACGCCGAACGGCAGCCCGGTCACCGCCGAGCGGCCGACGGGGAACGAAACAGCCGGGGCGCCGGTGTAATTGGCCCACTGGACGTCGCCGGCCACTCCGGACAGCACGCTCAGACCTGCGAACGCATCGCGGGGACAGCCGTCGTCGAGCGCGCCCGGCAGGGCGATCACATCGAGCTCGTGGTCGCGGAACATGGCGTTGTACTGGTGCTGATAACGCAACCGGTCCCGCTCCAGCGAGAAGTAGTCGGCGACGGGCAGCGCCAGAGAGGCCACCGCGGCACTCACGAGCGGCGCGAGGTCGATGCGGTATTCACCGAGCCGGTCCACGAACTGCCGGTGATAGGCACCCATCTCCGCGGTGTCACCGGCCAGGAGCGACTCCGGCGGGTGGGGCATCGACACCGGAACGAGTTCGGCGCCCAGTGCGCGCGCCGTCGCGAGGAACTCGTCGAACAGGCGGCGCAGCTCCGGTGCCAGCCGGTCGGTCCCGCCGTGCGGCAGGCCGATACGGACGCCCGCGAGCGGGGTCGCCCCGGTGGGCGGCACCAGCGGGTAACCGCCCTCGGGCACGCCGGGGCCACCGGCCGTCACCGGATCGTCCGTCTCCTCACCCGCGAGGACACCGAGCAGCAGCGAAGCGTCCGCGAGGCTGTGCCCGATGGGGCCGGGGTGGTCCCTGGTCCAGGTGAGCGGGATCATCCCGTGCGAGGTGACCCGTCCGTACGTCGGCTTGATCGCCGAGACGCCGCACGCGCTCGCCGGCAGCCGCAACGAGCCGCCGGTGTCGCTCCCGACGGACAAGGGGGCGAAGCGGGCCGCAACCGCCGCGGCGCTGCCGCCCGACGAGCCGCCCGGGGAGTACTGCGTGTTCCACGGGTTCGCCACCTGCGGGGTGACGACACCGATCGCGAACTCGTCGGTGTGCACGTGACCGAGCAGGACCGCCCCGGCGTCCCGCAGCCGGCGCCACACCCCCGAATCACCGGCTGCGACGTTGTCGCGGAGCACATTGCTCGACGCGGTCAGCGGAAGGCCCCCCACCGCGAACAGATCCTTGAGGGCGATCGGCAGTCCGCACAGCGGCGAGACGGGCTCACCGGACGCCCGGGCGGCGGTGAGCCGCGTGGCCGCCGCGTCGGCAGCGGCATAGGCGAGGTCCGGATAGAGGTGGATCCATGCGCCGACGCCGCCGTCGTGGTCCCGGCTACGACGCAGGTACGCATCGAGCAGTTCGCGCGGGTGCAACTGTCCGGCCTGCAGCAGACTGGCCGCTTCGATCGCACTCAACATGGCCGGATCGGTGGCCGGGACGGTCGCCGGGTCGGGAAGGCGAGAGGCCGGGCGGGCGGCGGCGCGCGCGGCGGGGAGGAGGCCGAGCCCGACGATGCCGCCGGCAGCGGTGCCGAGGAATCGACGCCGGGACGTTCGGGAACTCACCCGGTCGAGGCTAGTGTCGGCACCGTACGCCTGCAGGACG
The DNA here is from genome assembly GCF_047782815.1 of Rhodococcus indonesiensis. Taxonomy (NCBI): domain Bacteria; kingdom Bacillati; phylum Actinomycetota; class Actinomycetes; order Mycobacteriales; family Nocardiaceae; genus Rhodococcus; species Rhodococcus indonesiensis. Next base: position 3,735,873 of record NZ_CP180630.1, read on the forward strand.
AGCGCACCGAGCCACCCTCCCCCACGACGCATGAGCGGTGCGCGATAATCCGTCGAACGGAACCGGCCGATGTACCGGAACGCAGGACTGTAGGGAGTGCCGATGACATCTTCTGCCCAGTCCCGGGCGTCCGGGGGGCGGCCGCTGCGGCGCAGGCCACAGCTGTCGGACGACGTGGCGGTGCACGTCCGCAACCTCATCATGTCCGGTGGGGTCCGGCCCGGTGACTTCATCCGGCTGGACGAGACCGCCGCCGAACTCGGTGTGAGCGTCACCCCCGTTCGTGAGGCATTGCTCACACTGCGGGGTGAAGGCCTCGTGGAGCTCGTCCCACACCGTGGCTACGTCGTCGCTCCGTTGAGCCGGGGCGACATCGACGACCTGTTCTGGTTGCAGGGACAGATCGCGGAAGAGCTCGCGCGCCGGGCGGCGGCCGCGATCACCCCGGAGACCGTCGCGGAACTGTCGGACCTCAACGAACGTCTCGCCGAGGCGGTGCACAGCGGCGACGGGGCGCGGATCGAGGACCTCGAGTTCGCGTTCCACCGCACCCTCAACCGCGCGACCGGCGCACGGAAGCTGTCGTGGTTCCTGCTCAACGCCACCCGCTACACCCCGGTGCACTTCTATTCGTCCGATCCCGCCTGGGGCGCCGCCGCCGTCGCCTCGCACCGCCGCCTGATCGACGCGCTCGGTCGCGCAGACGCCGATTCCGCAGGTGAGGAGACCCGCCGGCACTTCACCGACGGGGCCCGGCGCCTGGTCCGGCACCTGGACGAGATCGGTATCTGGAGCTGACGCGGCCGCCGCGCGGCACTCGCAGCCCGCTCGGACCGCGCCGGGCGGCCGGTAACATCGCGGCGTGACGGCGGGATCTACTCGTCGACGGGTCCGCGAGCGGCCGACCGAGAGTTCCACGGCGGAGAGTGATGCTGAGATACCACGACGAAGCGGTCCTCGTCGACGACCTGCACAAGTCGTTCGGCGACGTCCATGCCCTCAAGGGCATCACGTTCTCCGCCCCGCGCGGTTCGGTCCTCGGCATTCTCGGCCCCAACGGCGCCGGCAAGACCACGACGGTGAAGATCCTCTCCACGCTGCTGCGCCCGACGAGCGGGCGCGCGGTGATCGCGGGGCACGACGTGGTCGCCGACCCGGCCGCCGTACGGCGCTCGATCATGATGACCGGGCAGTACGCCGCCCTCGACGAGACGCTGTCGGGCCGGGAGAACCTGATCCTGTTCGGCCGCCTCATGGGTCTCGACCGCGCGGCCGCCCGCCAGCGCGCCGACAATCTGCTCCGCGAATTCGACCTGGTCGACGCCGGCAAACGCGCGGTGCGGCACTACTCCGGCGGCATGCGCCGCCGCGTCGACATCGCCTGCGGTCTCGTCGTGCGCCCCGAGGTGGTATTCCTCGACGAACCGACCACCGGTCTCGATCCGCGGAGTCGGCAGGGTGTCTGGTCTCTCGTGGGCGCGCTCAAGAAGCAGGGCATCACGGTATTGCTGACGACGCAGTATCTCGAAGAGGCCGACCTGCTCAGCGACAACATCATCGTCATCGACCGGGGCACCGTCGTCGCCGAGGGCACCGCCAACCAGCTCAAGGCCTCGACCGGCGGCAGCTACTGCGAGATCGTCCCGGCCGATCCGAAGGCCCTGCCGTGGGTCGTGCATGCGCTCGGCAACCTCGTCCCGGGCGACGTCCGGGCGGAACTGGCCGGGTCCGAATCCAACGACCGGGTCTCCATCCCGGCGCCGCACGGTCCGGCGACGCTCGCCGAGGCCCTGCGCCGACTGGCACCCACCCGGATCGAGCTGGCCGACATCGGTCTGCGCCGGCCGTCGCTCGACGACGTGTTCCTCAGCCTCACCGGCCACACGGCGGGCGCCGACGCCCCGGAACCGACGACGGGAGGGCAGGCATGACCGTGCACACCAAGAGCATCAGCGCCCAGCGGGTGCGGCACGACGCGAAGATCACCCTCCCGGAGAAGCGGGTCGGTTCGCACCGGCGGGCCGACCCGACGGTGCTCAACCAGTGGAGTGCGCTCACGATGCGCACGGTCCGCACCATGGCGCGGTACGGCGAGCTCGTCGTTGCGGCGATCACCCCGGTGGTGTTCGGCCTCGGCTTCTACCTGCCCCTGAAGTTCGTCATGTCGCTGCAGGGCATCGACTACGCGCAGTACCTGATGCCGATCATCGTCCTGCAGGCGATGGCGTTCACCGCCATCTCGGCGGCGCAGCTGTCCTCGGGTGAGGCGATGACGGGCCTGACGAGCCGGTTGCAGACCATGCCCGTGTTCAGCGCGGTCCCGCTGCTCTCCCGGATGTCGAGCGCGATGTTGCGGTCCGTCGTGTCCCTGGCCGGGGCGCTGCTGTTCGGATACGCGATCGGGTTCCGATTCTCAGCCGGGTTCGGACAGGCGGTCCTGTTCTGTGTCACCGCCCTGGCGATCAGTCTCGTCCTGGCGCTGGGCGCCGACGCGATCGGCACGCTGTCGAAGAGTCCCGAGGCCACCGCGCAGGCCCTGACGCTGCCGCAGCTGATCCTCGGCATGCTCTCGTGCGGCTTCGTCCCGGAGGAGGGCTTCCCCGAGTGGATCCGGCCGTTCGTCCGCAACCAGCCCATCTCGCAGTTCTCGTTCGCCATGCAGGACATGGCCGAGGGTGGCGTCACCTGGCAGGTCCTCTTCCCCACCGTGGCCTGGTGCGCGGGTCTCGCGCTCGTGTTCGCGCCACTGGCCGTATGGGCCAGCACGAGGCGGGGGTGATTCGCAGGTGACCGGAACGCCCGAGGCCCGGCCCGTCGACGCCGACGGCGCCGCATTCGCCTTCCTGGACCCCACGCGCGCCCATCCGGAGCGGTCGTCGGCGGCGCTGTGGGAGCACAGCCGAATCCAGTGCGGGCGCCTGCTGCTGCGCTGGGCGCGCGATCCCGCGACGATGATCCAGGCGCTGCTCTACCCCGCGCTGACCCTGCTGATGTTCCGGGTCGTGCTCGGCAACACCGTCACCGCCGCGACCGGTCAGCCCGCGATCTACGGCACGGTCCCGATGATCATTCTGGTCGGTGCCATGTTCGGCTCGGTGGTCAGCGCCGTGGGTCTGCGTACGGAGCGGCAGACGGGCCTGCTCGGCCGCTTCCACACCCTGCCGATCCACCGGGCTGCCGGGCTGTTGGGCCGGATGTTCGCCGAGGCGGTCCGGGTGCTGGCCACCACGATCGTCATCCTGGCGGCCGGGGTGGCTCTGGGGTTCCGGTTCACGCAGGGCTATCTCGCCGTGCTCGGGATTCTGGTGATCCCGATCCTCTTCGGGATCGCGTTCGCCCTCATGGTCACCGTCCTCGCGACCATGTCGAGCAAGCTGCCCCTCGTGGAACTGGTGTCGATCGGGTGCACCCTGCTGATGTTCTTCAACTCCGGGTTCGTCCCGGTGATGGCCTACCCGAAGTGGCTGCAGCCGATCGTGGAGAACCAGCCGATGTCGTGTGCGATCGACGCGATGAAGGCGCTGGCGATGGGCGGTCCGCTCGCCGAACCGCTGGTCAAGACACTGCTGTGGGTCTTCCTCGCCGTCGCCGTGTTCACGGTGCCGGCCATCCGGGGCTATCGGCGCGCGGCCGAGGAGGGCTGATCGCGGCGACCCCGGGCGGCCGTCCCCGGCTGTTATCCTGTGCGCCGACCGCGGCCGCACAACGGCTGCAGCACGCAGCCGAGGCACTGTCACCCAGTGCGGCCCACGGAGGAATGCCGATGAAGTATGCCCGCCGGATCACCGTCGCCGTGACGGCGGCCGCCCTGGCGGCCGCCGGGCCGGCGCTGCCCACGGCCGCCGCGGCGCCCACCGAGCCCCCGTCGCTACCGGCGCTGCTCGACTCGATGGGGCCGAGTCCCGCCGGCGCGAACGACCTCGACTGTGTGCCCTCCCCCGAGCATCCCCGGCCGGTTGTTCTCGTCCACGGGACGAGGATGGACATGACCGGCACGTGGGCCGTTGCAGCCCCGCAGCTCGCCGATCTCGGCTACTGCGTCTACGCCCTCAACTACGGTGGCATCCGCTCGCTGGTCGACCCCGAGCTCATGGTCTGGGGAGTCGGGAGCATCGAGGACTCCGCGAAGCAGGTCGGCGAGTTCGTCGATGCGGTACTCACTCACACCGGAGCGGAACAGGTCGACCTCGTGGGTCACTCGCAGGGTGGACCGGTCTCCCGCCAGTACCTACGGTTCGAGGGCGGCGCGGACCCGGCGGACCCGGACCGCAACAAGGTCGACAAGCTGGTGATGCTCGGTGCGACCAACCACGGGACCACGTTCAACGGGCTGCAGCAGCTGTACTCCCTGTTCGCCCGTCTCGGACTGGGGAACCAGGAATGGGCCACCGAACGCCTCGCGCAGATGGTCTTCGGTATCGCCGGACGTCAGCAGCTGATCGGATCGCGCGTGCTGGCCCGGCTCAACTCCGGGTCCGAGACCCTGCCGGGAATCGAGTACACCTCGATCGCCACCCGTCAGGACACGGTCGCCACGCCACCGGAGAATGCGTTCCTGCAGCCCAGCGAGAACAGCGTGGTGCACAACGTGTGGCTCGAGGACGCGTGTCCGACCAGCCCGGCCGGCCACCTCGCCCTACTCGAACTGCCCGAGTCGCTGCACCTGGTGAAGTCGGCTCTCGATCCGCAGTACGCCGAGACCGTGCCGGCCCCGTGCACGGCACCTCCCGCCGGCTAGACAGTCGCGGCACGCGAACGGCCCCTCCCGCCGGGAGGGGCCGTTCGCGTGTGCACGATCCGGGGACCGGAGATCAGATCCCGAGGGCCCGCTGCAGCACCGGCCATGAATCCTTCAGGTCGTCCTGCCAGTAGCCCCACGAGTGGGTTCCGGACTCGCGGAAGTTGTAGGTGGCGGGGATGCCCAGGCTGTCGAGCCGGTTCTTCAGGTTGTGGGTGCAGTAGTTGGTTGCGGCCTCGATCACGCCGCCGACCACGATCTGGTTGGCCAGCACTCCCGCGTCACCGTCGATCTCCGGTCCGGTCAGCGTGTCGTGGGGACCGGGCAGGCCGGTGCCGTTGGAGATGTACATCTCGAGCCCGCGCAACTTGTCGGCGTGGACGTAGGGGTCCTTCTCCGCCCACATCGGGTCGTTCGTCGGTCCCCACATGTTCTCGGTGTCGCCGCTGCCCCACGTCTCGACCGTGATCTTGACGAACTGCTGGCCGATCGGGTCGGACGTCTGTGCGCATCCGCTGTAGGCAGCGACGCCCCGGTACAGTCCCGGCGCAGCCATGGGCAGCTGGAACACCGAGGTGCCCGAGGTGGAGATACCGGCGATCGCGTTGACTCCGGTGGTACCCAGAGCCCCGTCGACCAGCGGCGGGATCTCCTTGGTCAGGAAGGTCTCCCACTTGTTCACACCGAGCTTCGGGTCGGGTTTCTTCCAGTCGGTGTAGTAGCTGAACATGCCGCCGACGGGCGAGACGACGTTGACGTGCTTGTCCTTGAAGAACTCGATCGCGTCGGTGCGGCCCCGCCAGGTGGCCATGTCCTCGCCGCCGCCGGCGCCGTTGAGCAGGTACAGCGTCGGCGCGGGCTTGCTGGTGTCGGCCGGGCGCCACACGTCCAGCAGGATCTCCTCGTCCATGGACGCCGAGTAGACCCAGATCAGAAGTTGCTGGGGTGCGTAGTTCTTGATCCTGGTGATGTACGACCCGTTCTCGGACGTGACGGCCGTGATGGGCTGCAGGGTGTCGGCCACCGGGTCGGCCGAGGCGAACGAGGCGCCCGTGAACAGCGGCAGCGCAAGTACCGCCGCCGAGATCGCGGCTGCTCCCATCTTCCGAGCGCGGCTCCGCGACTCGACAACACTCATTCCGTCAACCTCCTCAGGCCCGGCAGGCGGGCGTCCCCGAACCCCGGTGAACCGGGGTGCGCCCTGCGGCGCAGCATGTACTGAAATCGACAGCACGCGGTCGAACGTTACCTTGCGGACGGCAGGCCATAAACCTCACTGATCACATCCGTCACATCGATCGCATCACGATCTGCCGGGGCCCTGGGCGGGTTCGGCTTGTCCCTCATCGCGGCACTTCTTGTCGTCGAGGTGCTGAGCGAGCACAGGGCCGATGATCGCAAGAGACTCCGGGGTGGTCATGTCGGCGTGCGTGCCTGGAACGGACACATCGACGATCTCTCCCTCGACGAACTCCGACCAGCGCTGCGCCGGATCGTCCACACCGGGCAGATGCTCCGTGGCGCTGAAGTACAGCAGGTTGCCCCGGAACATGCCAGGCGTGTGCGAAGCAATGAGTTCCGCAGACCTGATTGCGCTGGCGTAGATGCGCCGCACTCGCTCGAGATCCAACGCGGGCCCACCGACCACCATAGTCTCGAACAATTGCTCTGCGTTCTCGGTCGACATATTCGAGATGTCGGCGTCGCCCACGTTGATCCCAACTTCGGCCAGGGCTTCCCGCACCGCATCGTGGAATTCGGATACTTCCAGATTGTGGTGGCTGTCCAACATTGTCAGGGTGGCTACCTCTTCCCCCACGGACTGCAGTTCGACCGCGATGATGTGCGACAGCACACCGCCGAGGGACCAGCCGAGCAGGTGGTAGGGACCGTGCGGCTGGATCCGTCTGATCTCCTCGACGTACCTGAGCGCCATGTCTTCCAGGGAGCCCGGAAGCGCCTCGTCCTCCGACAGAGCCGGTGACTGCAATCCGTAGACGGGACGATCCTCTGCGAATCGTGTCAAACCGGAGTAACACCACGACAGTCCGTACATCGGGTGCACACAGAAAAGCGGTTCGCGAGATCCCTTCCTACGGATGGGCAGCACGACGGCCATGGCGACATCCTGTGTCACGTCGTAGTCGAGTTCGGAGGATGCCGCCTCGAGGAGGCGCCTGGCCAGTCCCTCGACCGTAGGGTCGGCGAAGAACCACTGGATGCGAACGTCGATACCCGTCTTCGTACGCAGCCGGTTCGCCACCTGGGTGGCGTTGAGCGAGTTGCCCCCCAACGCGAAGAAGTCGTCGTCCACCCCGACCCGAGCCACCCCCAGGACCTCCGCGAACACCCCCGCCACGATCTCCTCGGCCGGGGTACTGGGAGCCCGGAACCCTCGCGACTCGAACACCGGTTCCGGCAAGGCCTTACGATCCAACTTGCCACTCGCATTGAGCGGGAAGGCCTCGAGTACCACCAGCGCCGACGGCACCATATACGACGGCAGCACCGCCCGGACCCCGTCGAGAACCCGCGCACCCTCGACCGTCGCACCCGGCGCAGCAACCACATACCCGACCAACTGCTCACCGGTGTGCGGATCGCTGTGCAAGACCACCACCGACTGTTCGACGCCCGGTTGGGCGAGCAGCGCCGCTTCGATCTCCCCCAGCTCGATCCGCTGACCGCGGAGCTTGACCTGGAAATCGGTACGACCGAGATACTCGAGTTCGCCGCCGGCGGTCCACCGCACCAGATCACCTGTGCGATACATCCGCTGTCCGGCCCCACCGAAGGGGGTGGCCACGAACCGCTCCGCCGTCAATTCAGCCCGACCGTGGTAGCCGCGGGCCAACTGCGCCCCGGCCAGATACAACTCACCTGCCACCCCGACCGGCACCGGCTGCAGCCGGCTATCGAGGACGTAGACCTCGGTGTTCCACACCGGCGCCCCGATCAGCGCCGACGGCGCCGATGGATCACCCGCCCACGCGGTGACGACTTCCGCCTCGGCCGGCCCGTACCAGTTGTGCACCTCCGGCGTGCCATCGCCGTCCCGCACCACACGTCGCACCACCTCGATCGGCAACGCCTCACCGGCGACGAACACCCGGCGCACTCCGGCACCGACACCCTCGGGCACGACCGCCACGAATGCCGCCAGCATCGACGGCACGAAATGCACGGTGGTCACCCCGTACTCGGCGATCACCTCGGCGAGATAGAACGGATCGCGGTGCCCGTCCGGCGCCGCCACCACCAGCCGGGCACCGGTCTGCAACGTCCAGAACAGCTCCCACACCGACACGTCGAACGTGAACGGCGTCTTGTGCAGCACCACATCCGACGAATCGAGCGGATACCGTGCCTGCGCCCACCGCAACTGGTTCACCGTCGCGGCATGGGTCAACGCCACCCCCTTCGGGCGACCGGTCGACCCGGACGTATAGATCACGTACGCAGTGTTCGACGCCTGCAGACCGGCAATCCGCTCCTCGTCGGCGATCGGCTCGTCGGAGTACCCCGACACATCGACGACGTCCACCTCGAGCACCCGCGAACCCGGCGCCTCGAACCCGTCCCGGGCGGTGGTCAACACCACCAGCGGAGCCGCCGACGCCAGCACATACTGCGTCCGCTCGCCCGGATGATCCGGATCGATCGGCACATACGCCCCACCAGCGGCGAGCACCGCATGCACCGCCACCACCAGATCCACGCTGCGGCGCATCGCCACCGCCACCACCGTCTCCGGCCCCACCCCCAAGCCGATCAGATGCCGCGCCAGCCGACGCACCCGCGAGGCGAACTCCGCGTAACTCCATTCCTCGTCGGCCGAGACAACCGCCGGCACCGCCGGGGATCGACGCACCTGCTCGTCGAACAGATCCACCAACGTCACCGACCCGTCGAGTTCGACGGAGGTCGCATTCCACGTCTCGAGCACCCGCACCCGCTCGGCCGCCTCGAGAATCTCGATCTCGCCCACCGGCACCGACGGATCGACCACCACCGACGCGAGCACCCGCACGAACCGCTGCCCGAACCCGACCACCGTCGACTCGTCGAACAGATCCGACGCATAGGTCACAGCACCGACCATCCCAGCCGGCGCCCCCGACTCGTCGAATTGCTCGACGAATGTGAACTGCAGATCGAACTTCGCAGTGTCCAGTTCCGCCTCGACCCCGGACACCTCCAATTCGGGCAGCTCGAACCGGGTACGCGCAAAGTTCTGGAACACCAGCAACACCTGGAACAACGGCGAATGGGCCGTCGACCGCACCGGCGCAATCTCGTCGACCAATGCCTCGAACGGCACCTCCGCGTGCCCGAACGCCGCCACATCCACCGCCCGCGCCTGCGACAGCACCTGCTCGAACGACACCCCCGACTCGACACGAGTCCGCAACACCAGCGTGTTGACGAACATGCCGATCAAGTCGTCGAGCTCACGCGCCCCACGCCCGGCGACGGGCGTGCCCACTGCAATGTCCGCGGTGCCCGACAGGCGCGACAACAACACCGCCAACGCCGCATGCACCACCATGAACACCGTCGACGCGTGCTCACGCCCCACCCGGGACAGGCCGGCATGCACCGACGCCGGCACCTCGAACGACACCGTCGCCCCACGGAACGACTGCACCGCCGGCCGCGGTCGATCGGTCTGCAACGGCAATACCTCCGGCAGACCCTCGAGCTGCCCGAGCCAATACTGCATCTGCTGTGAGAACACCGACTCCGGATCGTCCACCGACCCGAGCATCCGCCGCTGCCACAACGCGAAATCGGCGTACTGCACCGGCAACGGCACCCACCCCGGCACCTCACCACGACGCCGAGACTCGTACGCCACCATCACATCCCGACCCAACGGCGCCATCGACGAACCGTCACCGGCGATGTGATGCACCACCACCACCAACACGAACTCCGCATCGGCGACCTGGAACAACCGCGCACGCACCGGCACCTCGGCAGCGACATCGAACCCCGCACCGATCACCCCACCGACCGCAGCGAAAACCTCCGACTCCGGCACCCGCACCGGCTCGAGATCGAGCACCACCCCCGACGCCGGCAACACCACCTGCACCGGCCCGTCCGCATCCGACGGATACACCGTCCGCAACGACTCGTGCCGCTCGAGCACATCAGCCACCGCCGCCTGCAACGCCTCCACATCCAACCGACCCGACAACCGAATCACCAACGGCACGTTGTATACCGGCGACGACGGATCGAACTGGTTGATGAACCACATCCGCTGCTGCGCAAACGACAACGGCACCCGCTCCGGCCGCACCTGCCGCACCAACGGCACCACCGCACCCGAACCCGCATGCCGCTCGACCGCCACCGCCAACGCCTGCACCGTCGACGACTCGAACAACACCCGCACCGGCACCCGCGCATCCAACGCCGCACCCAACCGCGCCACCACCTGGGTGGCGTTGAGCGAGTTGCCCCCCAACGCGAAGAAGTCGTCGTCCACCCCGACCCGAGCCACCCCCAGGACCTCCGCGAACACCCCCGCCACGATCTCCTCGGCCGGGGTACTGGGAGCCCGGAACCCTCGCGACTCGAACACCGGTTCCGGCAAGGCCTTACGATCCAACTTGCCACTCGCATTGAGCGGGAAGGCCTCGAGTACCACCAGCGCCGACGGCACCATATACGACGGCAGCACCGCCCGGACCCCGTCGAGAACCCGCGCACCCTCGACCGTCGCACCCGGCGCAGCAACCACATACCCGACCAACTGCTCACCGGTGTGCGGATCGCTGTGCAAGACCACCACCGACTGTTCGACGCCCGGTTGGGCGAGCAGCGCCGCTTCGATCTCCCCCAGCTCGATCCGCTGACCGCGGAGCTTGACCTGGAAATCGGTACGACCGAGATACTCGAGTTCGCCGCCGGCGGTCCACCGCACCAGATCACCTGTGCGATACATCCGCTGTCCGGCCCCACCGAAGGGGGTGGCCACGAACCGCTCCGCCGTCAATTCAGCCCGACCGTGGTAGCCGCGGGCCAACTGCGCCCCGGCCAGATACAACTCACCTGCCACCCCGACCGGCACCGGCTGCAGCCGGCTATCGAGGACGTAGACCTCGGTGTTCCACACCGGCGCCCCGATCAGCGCCGACGGCGCCGATGGATCACCCGCCCACGCGGTGACGACTTCCGCCTCGGCCGGCCCGTACCAGTTGTGCACCTCCGGCGTGCCATCGCCGTCCCGCACCACACGTCGCACCACCTCGATCGGCAACGCCTCACCGGCGACGAACACCCGGCGCACTCCGGCACCGACACCCTCGGGCACGACCGCCACGAATGCCGCCAGCATCGACGGCACGAAATGCACGGTGGTCACCCCGTACTCGGCGATCACCTCGGCGAGATAGAACGGATCGCGGTGCCCGTCCGGCGCCGCCACCACCAGCCGGGCACCGGTCTGCAACGTCCAGAACAGCTCCCACACCGACACGTCGAACGTGAACGGCGTCTTGTGCAGCACCACATCCGACGAATCGAGCGGATACCGTGCCTGCGCCCACCGCAACTGGTTCACCGTCGCGGCATGGGTCAACGCCACCCCCTTCGGGCGACCGGTCGACCCGGACGTATAGATCACGTACGCAGTGTTCGACGCCTGCAGACCGGCAATCCGCTCCTCGTCGGCGATCGGCTCGTCGGAGTACCCCGACACATCGACGACGTCCACCTCGAGCACCCGCGAACCCGGCGCCTCGAACCCGTCCCGGGCGGTGGTCAACACCACCAGCGGAGCCGCCGACGCCAGCACATACTGCGTCCGCTCGCCCGGATGATCCGGATCGATCGGCACATACGCCCCACCAGCGGCGAGCACCGCATGCACCGCCACCACCAGATCCACGCTGCGGCGCATCGCCACCGCCACCACCGTCTCCGGCCCCACCCCCAAGCCGATCAGATGCCGCGCCAGCCGACGCACCCGCGAGGCGAACTCCGCGTAACTCCATTCCTCGTCGGCCGAGACAACCGCCGGCACCGCCGGGGATCGACGCACCTGCTCGTCGAACAGATCCACCAACGTCACCGACCCGTCGAGTTCGACGGAGGTCGCATTCCACGTCTCGAGCACCCGCACCCGCTCGGCCGCCTCGAGAATCTCGATCTCGCCCACCGGCACCGACGGATCGACCACCACCGACGCGAGCACCCGCACGAACCGCTGCCCGAACCCGACCACCGTCGACTCGTCGAACAGATCCGACGCATAGGTCACAGCACCGACCATCCCAGCCGGCGCCCCCGACTCGTCGAATTGCTCGACGAATGTGAACTGCAGATCGAACTTCGCAGTGTCCAGTTCCGCCTCGACCCCGGACACCTCCAATTCGGGCAGCTCGAACCGGGTACGCGCAAAGTTCTGGAACACCAGCAACACCTGGAACAACGGCGAATGGGCCGTCGACCGCACCGGCGCAATCTCGTCGACCAATGCCTCGAACGGCACCTCCGCGTGCCCGAACGCCGCCACATCCACCGCCCGCGCCTGCGACAGCACCTGCTCGAACGACACCCCCGACTCGACACGAGTCCGCAACACCAGCGTGTTGACGAACATGCCGATCAAGTCGTCGAGCTCACGCGCCCCACGCCCGGCGACGGGCGTGCCCACTGCAATGTCCGCGGTGCCCGACAGGCGCGACAACAACACCGCCAACGCCGCATGCACCACCATGAACACCGTCGACGCGTGCTCACGCCCCACCCGGGACAGGCCGGCATGCACCGACGCCGGCACCTCGAACGACACCGTCGCCCCACGGAACGACTGCACCGCCGGCCGCGGTCGATCGGTCTGCAACGGCAATACCTCCGGCAGACCCTCGAGCTGCCCGAGCCAATACTGCATCTGCTGTGAGAACACCGACTCCGGATCGTCCACCGACCCGAGCATCCGCCGCTGCCACAACGCGAAATCGGCGTACTGCACCGGCAACGGCACCCACCCCGGCACCTCACCACGACGCCGAGACTCGTACGCCACCATCACATCCCGACCCAACGGCGCCATCGACGAACCGTCACCGGCGATGTGATGCACCACCACCACCAACACGAACTCCGCATCGGCGACCTGGAACAACCGCGCACGCACCGGCACCTCGGCAGCGACATCGAACCCCGCACCGATCACCCCACCGACCGCAGCGAAAACCTCCGACTCCGGCACCCGCACCGGCTCGAGATCGAGCACCACCCCCGACGCCGGCAACACCACCTGCACCGGCCCGTCCGCATCCGACGGATACACCGTCCGCAACGACTCGTGCCGCTCGAGCACATCAGCCACCGCCGCCTGCAACGCCTCCACATCCAACCGACCCGACAACCGAATCACCAACGGCACGTTGTATACCGGCGACGACGGATCGAACTGGTTGATGAACCACATCCGCTGCTGCGCAAACGACAACGGCACCCGCTCCGGCCGCACCTGCCGCACCAACGGCACCACCGCACCCGAACCCGCATGCCGCTCGACCGCCACCGCCAACGCCTGCACCGTCGACGACTCGAACAACACCCGCACCGGCACCCGCGCATCCAACGCCGCACCCAACCGCGCCACCACCTGGGTGGCGTTGAGCGAGTTGCCCCCCAACGCGAAGAAGTCGTCGTCCACCCCGACCCGAGCCACCCCCAGGACCTCCGCGAACACCCCCGCCACGATCTCCTCGGCCGGGGTCGTCGGCGCCCGGAACTCGCGCGCAACGAACGTCGGCGCCGGCAGCGCCTTACGATCCAGCTTGCCCGAGGTGTTCAGCGGGAACTCAGCGAGCACCACCAGCGCCGACGGCACCATATACGACGGCAGCATCCGCGTTACGAACTCGATCACCTCGCCGGCATCCACCTCGTGGCCCGGCGCGGGAACCACATACCCGGCGAGCTGGTCACCGGTCGGGGTCGGCACGACCAGCGCCGCGGCCTGGTTCACCGACTCGTGCGCCAGCAACGCCGCCTCGATCTCCCCCAGCTCGATCCGCTGACCGCGGAACTTGACCTGGAAATCGGTACGACCGATGTAGTCGAGAACCTGGTCACCGCTCGCGGTTCGGCGCCACCGGACGAGGTCACCGGTGCGGTACATGCGAGCGCCGGGGGTGCCGAGCGGGTCGGCGACGAAGCGGTCCGCGGTGAGGTCCGGTCGACCCACGTAGCCGCGCGCGAGTTGCACGCCGGCGAGGTACAGCTCCCCGGGCACACCGACCGGGACAGGATGCAGCCGGCCGTCGAGGACGTACACGCGCACGTTCCACTCGGGCACACCGATGGGCACGCTCTGCCGCTCGTCGGCGGCGGGCCAGTACGTCACCGACACCGCGGCCTCGGTGGGGCCGTACAGATTGTGCACCGCGGCAGCGCAGATGCGACGGAAGGCGTCGACGGTCTCGGGTGGCAGAGCTTCGCCGATCACGAACACGTGCCGCAGCGTCGAGCAGGTACCGGCCGGCGCATGAGCGGCGAACACAGTGAGCATCGACGGCACGAAGTCGGTCAGCGTCACGCCGTGCCGCGCGATCGTCTCGGCGACGTACACCGGATCGCGGTGACCGTCGTGGGTGGCGACGACGAGGGTCGCGCCGGCGCGCAGGGGCAGGAACCAGCCCCACAGCGACACGTCGAAGGTGGTGGCGGTCTTCTGCAGATAGACGTCGCTGTCGTCGATCTCGTACTCGTGGGCCATCCACTCGAGCTGGTTGACGATGGCCTCGTGCGAGATGCACACGCCCTTGGGGCGTCCCGTGGAACCGGACGTGAAGATGACGTAGGCGGGGGTGCCGGGACGGATCGGACCGGCCAGTTCGTCGTCCCGGATCGGGTCGGGCGCGTAGCCCCGCAGGTCGAGGTCGTCGACCAGGACGGGGGCGACCGTGCCGGGCAGGTCCGCCGCGTCCGCACGGGTGCTCAGGACGCACACCGGTTGCGCGGTGGACAGGATGTGCCCGATGCGGTCGGCGGGATGGCCGGGATCGAGCGGGACGTAGGCACCGCCAGCCGCGACGACCGCGTAGATCGCGACCGGGAGGTCGATCGAACGCCGGATGGCCAGTGCCACGAGGGTTTCGGGTCCGACACCGAGGCCGATGAGGTACCGGGCGAGCCGGTTGACGCGCGCATCGAACTGCGCGTAGGTGAGCGTCTCGTCGCCGAAGACGACGGCCACCGCATCCGGACGATGCGCGACGGCGTCCCGGTACGCGGCCAGCAGCCCCGTCGCCGGGACCGGATGCACGGCACGGTCGTTGCCGGCAGCGAGGGCGCGGTGCTCGGCGGTGTCGAGGAGGTCGAGGTCACCCACCACGCGGTCGGTGCCCGCGGCCAGGGCGGCGAGCACCCGGATCAGGCGCCCGGCGAAACCCTGCACCGTGGGCTCGTCGAAGAGATCGGTCGCATAGGTGAACTGCGCCGACATTCCGGCCGGCTTCCCGGCTTCCTCGCGGGGCGAGACGGTCAGCTGGAGATCGAACTTGGCAACGGCGCCACCGAGATCGACGGATTCGATCTCGACGTCCGGCAGGATCACCTCGGCGCGGTCGAGGTTCTGGAAGAACAGCGCCACCTGGAACAGCGGATGGTGCCCGGTCGATCGCACCGGATCGAGCACCTCCACGAGCCGCTCGAACGGCAGCTCCGCGTTGTCGAAGGCCGCGAGGTCGGCGTCTCTGACCCGGCCGAGCAGTTCGGCGAACGTGGCGTCGGGCTCCACGCGGGTGCGCAGCACGAGGGTGTTGACGAACATGCCGACGAGATCGTCGAGTGCGCGCTCGCCGCGGCCCGCGACGGGTGTGCCGATCGCGATGTCCGCGGTGCCCGACAGTCGCGACAGCAGTACCGCGAGCGCGGCGTGGACGACCATGAACGCGGACGTGCCGGTCGCCTGAGCGGCGGCTTCGACCGCCTCGTGCAGGGCGGCGTCGATCTCGAAGTCGACGGTGGCGCCGCGGCCCGAGGCCTCCACCGGGCGGGGCCGGTCGGTCGGCAGGTCGAGACGGTCCGGGAGGTCGGCGAGGGCGTCCCGCCAGAACTCGATCTCCCGCGCCGCCGGTGATGCGGGATCGGACTCGTCACCGAGTACGGCGCGCTGCCAGAGTGCGTAGTCGGCGTACTGCACCGCGAGCGGTTCCCACGCGGGGGCCGCACCGCCGGTGCGTGCGACGTACGCGGTGACCAGGTCCCGCACGAAGGGCGCGATGGAGGCGCCGTCGGCGGCGATGTGGTGGACGACCAGGACGAGGACGTGCTCGTCGTCGGCCGACCGCAGCAGGTTCACCCGCAGCGGCACCTCGGACGTCACGTCGAAGCCGGCCGTCGCGAGCCGGGCGACCGCTCCGGCGATCTCGTCGGGCGGGGTCGGCACCGGGTCGAGGGGGTGCCTCGCCTCCTCAGGCGGGAGGATCAGCTGGGATCCGATGCCGTCGTGCTCGGGGTAGACGGTGCGCAGCACCTCGTGCCGGCCCACGACGTCGGCGAGGGCCCGGCGCAGGGAATCGACGTCGAGCGGCCCGCGGACGCGCAACGCGACGGGGATGTTGTTCGCCGCCGACACCGGATCGAACCGGTTGAGGAACCACATCCGCTGCTGCGCCAGTGACAGCGGGATCGGATCGGGGCGCGGCCCGGCGACGAGCGGTTGCGGCGCGCCCGCCCCGACGGAGGGTTCGACGAGTGCGGCGAGGCCTTCGACGGTGGACGCCTCGAACAACAGTCGCGCGGGGACCCGGGTAGCGAGGCGTTCTCCGAGCCGGGCGGCCGCGCGGGTGGCGACGAGGGAATTGCCACCGAGTTCGAAGAAGTCGTCGTCGAGGCCGGCCCGTTCGGCACCGAGCAACTCCGTGAACACCTCCGCCACGGCCTGTTCCGTGGCGGAACGGGGTGCGCGGTATTCGTGCGCGGGCAACTCCGGTTCGGGCAGTGCGGCCCGGTCGAGCTTGCCGACCGGGGTCAGCGGTATGCGGTCGAGCGGCACGATCACGGCGGGCACCATGTGCGCCGGCAGCCGGTGGGAGACGAACTCGGTCAGTGCGTCGGGGTCGATGTCCGCACCCGGGACGGGATGGACGTACGACACCAGCCGGGCCTCACCCGAAGGGGTCCGGCGTCCCACCGTGACCGCGAAGTCGGCATCGGGGTGCGCGGCCAGCGCGGCGTCGATCTCCCCGAGCTCGATCCGGAATCCCCGGATCTTGACCTGGAAGTCGTTGCGCCCCATGTAGATCAGCCCGGTCTCGCCCGATCGGACGAGGTCACCGGTGCGGTACAGGCGGGTGCCGGCGGGACCCGCGACGAACCGCTCGGCTGTCAGCGCGGCGCGACGATGGTAGCCGCGGGCGAGACCGGGGCCCTCGAGGTAGAGCTCCCCCACGACCCCGGACGGGACCGGGTTGAGGCGCTCGTCCAGCACGTGCGCGGTCATCCCGCGGATGGCCCGGCCGATCGTGACCTGCTCGCCGGGCCGCAGCGCGTGCGAGATGTTGGTCATGATGGTGGTCTCGGTGGGCCCGTAGCCGTTGAAGAAGCGGCGCCCCGGTGCCCATCGCGCGACCAGGTCCGGCGGGCACGCCTCGCCGCCCACGACCACCGTCGCGAGGGTGTCCAGTCCGGCCGGGTCGACGGACGCCAGGGCTGCGGGTGTGACGAAGGCGTGGGTGACCTGCCGGCTGCGCAGCAGCTCGGCGAGGTCCTCGCCGCCGTACACGGACGGCGGGGCGATCACCATGGTGGAGCCCGCGCCGACGGCGAGCAGCAACTCGAGGACGGAGGCGTCGAAGCTGGGGGACGCGAAGTGCAGGGTGCGCGAGGCCGGGTTCAGCGCGTAGCGCTCGACCTGTTCGGCGCAGAAGCCCTCCAGTCCGGTGTGGGTGACGACCACGCCCTTGGGCCGGCCCGTGGAACCCGAGGTGTAGATCACGTACGCGGGGTGCTCCGCCCGCAGTGTCCGGACCCGGTCGTCGAGCGCGACAGGTGCTGCGGACTGTTCGGCGAGGGCGGCGCGGGTCTCGGCGGAATCGAGGGCGATCCAGGGCACGGAGCCGGGCAGGTCCGGCACCGAAGCCGTGAGGGTCAGACCGGCGCGGGCTCCCGAGTCGTCGACCATGTGCCGGACCCGGTCCTCCGGGTAGTTGGGGTCCACGGGCACGAACGCGGCGCCGGCCTTGGCGACGGCCCACACCGACAGCACCGACTCGATCGACCGGGTCGCAGCGACGGCGACCACGTCCTCCGGCCCGATGCCGCGCCGGATGAGCAGCCGTGCCAGCCGGGAGGAGGCCGAGTCGAGCTCGCCGTAGCTCAGGGTGCGGTCCTCGAACACCACCGCGGGTGCGGCGGGATCACGTTCGACCGCTGCGGCCAGGAGCTGGGGCAGCAGAGCGACGCGGGGTCCGCGTCGGCGGCCGGGTCGCTGCCGGACCGGCCGGCGACCTCGTGTTTCGTCCGGCCGTCGGTCCCCCGAACCGTCGACACTCATCCCTGCGTGCTCCGTCGCCGGTCGTCCTGCGCGTGCACACCCAGCATCATCCACCTCGCGTATCCCTCATCGTCCCGGCCGTCGCCCCCTGCACACGACAGTGCAGGGTGGCACGCGCCAGCCCCATTAGACCATCGGGGGGCCTGACGCTTCGTTACGGTCGAAACCGCGAGGTCGGCCGCGGATCACACCCCGCGACCAGCAGGCGGACGACGAGGGGTACGGGTCAGCGGCCGCCCCCGACCCAGCGGTCGAGCACCGGCCCGATCCGGGCGACGGCATCCTGCGACGTCATCTTCCAGTGGGTGGCCTGGACCGATTCGACCGCCAGCGTGCCGGTGACGTGCGTCCGCCACTGCTGCGCGGCGCGGGTCGCCGAGGTTCCGTCCTCGCTCGCGGCGAAGAACAGCAGGTCCCCGTCGAAGCGGGCGGGCCGGTGCTCGGCGAGCAGCCGGTAGGACAGGCGCACGCCTTCGAAGATGCGCTCGAGGCGGGGCAGGGTCAGCGCGTCGAACGGGGCCGGCAGGTCGGCGACCAGCTCCAATGCCTGCTCGGGAGTGAACTGCGCCGGGTCGAGGCCGGCCCCGACGTCGGTTCCGATGGCGCCGAGCAGGTCGGCGACGCTGACCGCGGACGGGACCGTCTCGACGGGTGCGGCGGGTGGGTACGCGTCGAGCAGTGCGAGGGTGGCGACCTCGTGGCCGTCCGCCCGCAGCCGGACCGCGGCGGCGTGGGCGATGATGCCGCCGAGCGACCAGCCGACGAGATGGTAGGGCCCGGCGGGCTGGATCCGCCGGATCCGGTCCACGTACCCCGCGGCCCACGCGTCGATGCTCTCGGGCAGCGGTTCGTCGTCGCGCAGGGCCGGCGACTGCAGACCGTAGAGGGCCCGCTCGGGGTCGAGGTGGCGGGCCAGGCCCGCGAAGCTCCACGACAGACCGATCACCGGATGGATGCAGAACACCGGCTCGGCGGCACCGCCCGGGCGCAACGTCAGCACCGCGTCGAACCCGACGGTGTGATCAACCGGGTCGCCGGCGGATCCCTCGATCCGGGCGGCGAGGGCTTCGACGGTGGGGGTGAGGAACATCCACTGCAACGACACCGGCAGGTTCGTGCGTTCGCGCAGCCGGGCGATCACCCGCACCGCGCTCAGCGACGTGCCGCCGAGGTCGAAGAAGTCGTCGTCGAGACCGACTCGGAACTCGCCGGCGTCCCCCGCCGGCCCGAGAACCTCGCAGTAGGCGGCGGCGACCTCCGTCTCGAGCGGAGTGCGCGGCGGTCGGTGGCGCCGCGGGGCGATCACCGGCTCGGGGAGGGCCGCACGGTCGAGCTTGCCGTGCGGGTTCAGCGGCAGCGCATCGAGGGTGACGACGCCGGCGGGCACCATGTAGGAGGGCAGGGTCTCGGCCAGCGACGCGCGGAGGCCGGCCACGTCGATCCGCCCGGCGGTCGGAACCACGAAGGCCACCAGCCGGTCCCCGCCGTGGACGGCGACCGCGGCGTCGCGGACCGCCGGGTGGGCGCGCAGCGCGGCCTCGATCTCGCCGAGTTCGATCCGGAACCCGTGCACCTTGACCTGGAAGTCGGCGCGCTCGAGGTACTCCAGGGTGCCGCGGCCGTCGCCGTCGATGCGCCACCGCACCACGTCCCCGGTGCGGTAGAGGCGGGTGCCCGGGTCACCGAAGGGGTTGGCCACGAACCGCTCGGCGGTCAGGCCGGGACGGCCCAGGTACCCGCGGGCGAGCTGCACGCCGGCGAGGTACATCTCACCGGCCACGCCCGGCGGCACGGGATGCATCCGTTCGTCGAGGACGAACGTCTGGGTGTTGGGGACCGGGTCGCCGATGGGCACGGAGGTGAGCGTCGGCGTGGTGACCGCGTGGGCGGTCACGGAGACCGCCGCCTCCGTCGGGCCGTACAGGTTCACCAGGTCCGCACTCGAGGCGCCGAGCGCGCGTCGCGCCGTCGGGGCGGGCAGTACCTCACCGATGGCGAGGACACGGCGCAAGGTGGCGGGCAGCGCGCCGGCCGAGTCCTCGAGCAGCGCCTCGAGCATTGACGGCACCACGTGCAGGGTCGTGACCTTCTCACGGCGGATCACGTCGTTGAGGTAGGACGGGTCACGGTGACCGTCGGGGGCGGCGATCACCAGCCGGGCGCCGCACGTGAGTGCGGACCAGAACTCCCACACCGACAGGTCGAAGGTCGCGGCCGTCTTGAGCAGTACCGCGTCGTCGGGACCGAGATCGTAGTGCGCCCGCTTCCAGGCGATCTGGTTGACGATCGCCTCGTGCGGCACCGCCACGCCCTTCGGGCGTCCGGTCGAGCCGGAGGTGTAGATGACGTACGCGGTGTTCGCGGCGCGCAGCGGTGCCCGCCGATCCGTGTCGGCGAGCGGTGTGGGATCGACGTCGCTCAGGTCGAGGCGGTCGACGTCGAGCACCGTCCGGCCCGCCAGGGCGTCGACCCGGTCCCCGGTGGTCGACAGCACGCACTGCGGGGCCGCCGCATCGAGGATGTACCGGTTGCGGGCCGCGGGGTGGTCGGGGTCCAGGGGCAGGTAGGCGCCGCCGGCCTTGGCGACGGCGTACATCGCCACCACGAGGTCGACCGAACGCCGGATACAGAGAGCCACTGTGGATTCCGGCCCCACGCCCTGGGTCACGAGGTGACGGGCGAGCCGGTTGACCCGCGCATCGAAGTCCCGATAGGTGAGGGTGCCGCCGCGGAACACGAGGGCGGGGGCGTTCGGGGTGGCCGCGACCTGCTCGTCGAACAGGTCGACGAGGGTCCGGCCGGCGGACAGGTCGGCCTGTTCGGCTTCCCACGCCCGCATCATCTCGGCCAGTTCCGCAGAGTCGTGCAGGTCGATGTCGCCGACGACGGCAGAGGGGTCGGCGACGACCGCCCGGAGTATCCGCAGATACCGCGCGAGCAGGCGCTGGATCGACGGTGCGTCGAACAGGTCGGTAGCGTAACCGAATTCGATGTCGAAACCGCCGGGTCCGCCGCCCGCGGCGTGATCGACCACTGTGACGTGCAGATCGAAACGCGCTGCGTACGAATCACTCTCGACCGGCGTGATCCGCAGGCCCGGCAGCTCGAGGGTTTCTTGGGCGAAGTTCTGGTAGGAGAACCCGACCTGGAAGATCGGATGGCGTGCGGTGGACCGGACCGGGTCGAGCACCTCGACGAGGCGTTCGAAGGGGACGTCGGCGTGCGCGAACGCCTGCAGGTCGGTGTCGCGGACCTGCTCGAGCAGCGTCGCGAACGAGGTGGCGGCGTCGACGTCGGTCCGCAGTGCGAGCATGTTGACGAACATGCCGATCAGCCCGTCGAGTTCGGGGGCCGTGCGCCCCGCGACGGGGGTGCCGACGACGACGTCGTGCGTGTTCGACACTCGCGCCAGCAGCGCCGCGAGGACGGCGTGCAGCACCATGAAGGGTGTCACGCCGCGCTCGCGGGCGAGCGCGCTGATCGCGTCGTAGGTGGCCTCGTCGACGTGCGCCGAGACCCGGTCCCCCGCATGACCGACGACGGCGGGCCGGGGCCGGTCCGTGGCGAGTTCGAGGTGTTCGGGGATGCCGTCGAGGGCGCGCCGCCAGTAGGCCAGCTGCCGAGCCGTGCCCGAGCGGGGATCGTCCTCGTCGCCGAGGGCGTCGAGCTGCCACAGGGTGTAGTCGGCGTACTGGACGGGCAGCGGTTCCCACGCCGGTTCCCGGCCCGTCGAGCGTGCAGTGTAGGCGGTGACGAGGTCCCGGACGAGCGGACCCAGCGACGAGCCGTCCCCGGCGATGTGGTGGAGGGCCACGGCAAGCACGTGCTCGTGGTCGGCGAGGCGGAAGAGCCGGGCTCGTACGGGAACCTCTCCGGTGACGTCGAACCGCCTTCCCACGAAACCGGCGAGCCGGGCGGGGGCGTCGGAGTCGGTCGCGTCCTCGGGCCCGAGGTCGAGCGGGACGTCGCCGACGTCGAGGATGCGCTGCTCGCCGACGCCGTCGACCTCGGGGTACACCGTCCGGAGCGTCTCGTGCCGCGCGACGACGTCCCGCACCGCCGTTCGCATCGCGTCGACGTCGAGCCTGCCGGACAACCGGACGGCGAGCGGGATGTTGAACACCGCCGAGTCCGGGTCGAGGCGGTTGAGGAACCACATGCGCTGCTGCGCCGGAGAGAGCGGGATCCGATCGGGTCGCGGGCGGCGCGGCAGCAGGGCGCGGGCGGCCGTCGGCGCGGCCGCCACCCGGGCTGCGAGCGCCTCGACGGTGGTGGCGTCGAACAGGTCGGCGGCCGAGACGGTGACCCCGAGCGCTGCCCTGATCCGGCCGATCACGCGCGTGGCGAGCAGCGAGTTGCCGCCGAGGTCGAAGAAGTCGTCGTGGACCGAGACCCGCTGCACCCCGAGCACGTCGCCGAACGCCTCCGCGACGGCCACCTCCGCGGCGGAGGCCGGCGCTCGGTACGGAGCCGACGCGATCTCGGGCTCGGGCAGAGCCGCCCGGTCGAGCTTGCCCACGGGCGTGAGCGGGATGGTCTCCAGCGCGATCACCGACGACGGGATCATGTGGGCCGGCAACCGCTCGGCGACGAACGCGGTGAGCACGGCGACGTCGAGCGCGGAACCGGCGGCGGCGTGCACGTACGTGACGAGGCGGGTGTCCCCCGTCGCGCCCCGGTGACCGACGGTGGCGGCGAAGTCGACGGTGGGATGCGCGGCGAATGCCGCGTCGATCTCGCCGAGCTCGATGCGGAAGCCACGCACCTTGACCTGGAAGTCGTTGCGGCCCAGGTACGTGATGCCTTCTCGCGCCGAACGCGGGGACCGCACCAGGTCGCCGGTGCGGTACCGCCGGGCGCCGTCGGGGGCGGCGACGAAGCGGGTGGCCGTCAGTCCGGGGCGATCGTGATACCCGCGGGCGAGGCCGGATCCGGTCAGGTACAGCTCGCCGGCCGTGCCTGCCGGCACGGGCCGCAGGCGGATGTCGAGGATCTGGGCAGCGGCTTCACGAACGGGCCTGCCGATGGTGACGGGTTCCCCGGGCTCGAGCGGCCCGGAGATGTTCGTCATGATCGTGGTCTCGGTGGGCCCGTACCCGTTGTGGAACCGGCGGCCGGACGCCCAGCGCGCCACCAGGTCCGGAGGGCACGCCTCGCCGCCGACCACCACCGTCTCCAGGTCGTCCAGTCCGGTGGGATCCACCGACGCGAGGGCGGCCGGCGTCACGAACGCGTGGGTGACCCGTTCCCTCCGCAGCAGCTCGGCCAGTTCGTCGCCGCCGTACACGGACGGCGGCGCGACGACCATCGTCGATCCGGATCCGACGGCGAGCAACAGTTCGAGCACCGACGCGTCGAAGCTGGGGGACGCGAAATGCAGGGTGCGGGCGGCGGGGGTGAGCTGGTAGCGCTCGACCTGTTCGGCGCAGAAGGCCGCGAGTCCGGTGTGGGTGACCACCACCCCTTTCGGGTGTCCCGTCGAGCCCGAGGTGTAGATGACGTATGCGGGATGCTCGGCGCGCAGCGGGCGTACGCGGTCGACGAAGGTGAGCGGGTCTGCCGGGCAGGCGTCGAGTTCCCTCCGGACCTCGGGCTCGTCCAGGACGACGGTGTCGAACCCGTCGGGAACGACCCCTCGGTGTGCGCCCACCGTGAGGGCGAGACGGGCGTCGGAGTCCGACAGCATGTACCGGACGCGATCGGCCGGGTAGAGCGGGTCCACCGGGACGAACGCGGCGCCGGCTTTGGCCACCGCCCAGACGGCGAGAACGGACCGGATCGAGCGGGTGAGGAGCACCGCGACGCGGTCCTCGGGGCCGATGCCCCGGGCAATGAGCAGGCGCGCGAGTCGGGACGATTCGGCGTCGGCCTCCCGATAGGTGAGGGTGTGTTCCCCGGCCGTGAGGGCCGGGGCGCCGGGGTCGCGTTCGACGGCGGCCGACAGCAGGTGCGGCAGCATCGTCATGGGCGGCCGGCGCCGCGAAGCGCGGAGCTTCCCACGGGCGGTTCGGTCGATCACCTTCATCGGCTGTCCCCTCCGAATTCCGGATCCGTTGTGCGCGTGCGCATACCGGTTCCGATCACGGTCGGGGTGTCACGAACTGCGGCGACACCCGCCCTCCCCGACGGACACCGCTTCGCTGTCGTCTCGCGCACCGGAACCCCGACGATTCCCGGCTCGAGAGCACTTCGCCACCATTCCACACGAAAACAAACCGTGCCACCTGTTCGTACGTCCAGAAACTAAGTTACCGAAGGGTAGACCGGCATTCCGGACAGCGCGTGGCCCGTCCCGCCGGAAGCGCCGGCACATCCGAATGCCCGATTCGTCGCACGCCGCAGCGCCGCTTCCGAAGGCGCCCGTACCCCCGACCCGCATCCGGGGAGTCTTCGACTGCCCCACAGGAAAGACTCGACACCTGCGGTTTCGGAATACGGAGCCGGAACCCGGCTTGGAAGAGTTCCTCGCCGTCCCGCCGGTTCGATCCGACGGCCTCCATGACCGCTACGGACCGAGTACCGACACTCTCTCCATTTCGTCCAAGGATTGGACAATTCACTCCGGGGTGTTCGATGTGATCTCGGACACGACGACCGCCTGCCGACCGCTCGTGCGCAATGCCCGACACCTCCGAGTCACCGCGCGGCGCACCCGCATTCCGGGCAGGAGCCGACCGACGTCCAGCTTGCCAACAGCGGTCCGAGACGAGTGCACGCACCCGGCCCGGTCATCTCCCAGTGCGAGACGGGGAGATCGTGCCGATGCACCTCGTCCGCGACGTAGGGCGCCCAGTCCCGGCCCCCGTCCGACGCGGTGTGCGGCGCGGCGCCGACGAACAGCATGCGCCCGTCGTACCGGCCCGGAACATGCCCCTCGAGCGCATCGAACGAGCGCTCGATGCTCGTCAGGACGGACGCCGTCAGATCCGGGTCGATGTCGTCGGCGAGCACATCGAGACCGTCCTCGACCCCACCGGGTCCGCCGCCGTGGCTCGCGTTCAGAGCCGCTGCCGCCACCGAGACCGGATCGACCGGGGAGCGCACGGCGTCGGGCAGGTAGGAGTCGAGGAGCACGAGTGAACCGACCTCGAGTCCGGCCCGCTGGAGCTGGACCGCCATCTCGTGCGCGATCACGCCGCCGAGGGACCACCCGACCAGATGGAAGGGACCGTCCGGGTGGACCCGCCGGACCTCCGAGACGTACCGAGCCGCCCAGGACTCGATCGAATCCGGTAGGTCCGACTCACCCGACAGTGCCGGGGACTGCAATCCGTAGACCGCGCGGCCGGGCTCGACGTACCCGGCGAGCGACGCGAAGCTCCAGGCGAGGCCGATCACCGGGTGCACGAAGAACACCGGATCGCGTCCCTCCTCACCCTCCCGCAGAGGAAGCAGAACGGCCAGGGCCGAGTCGGCGGCTTCGCTCGCCGCCGACCGCTCCCCCACCGACCGCTCGATCCGGGCCGCAAGGTCGGCCACCTTCGGATGAGCGAAGACCCATTCGAGTGGGACCGGACGATCGAGTCGGCGCGTGAGCTCGCGGGTCACCCGCACGGCCACGAGGGAGGATCCGCCGAGAACGAAGAAGTCGTCGTCGGATCCGACCCGGTCCGCGGCGAGGACGTCCGCGAACACCTGCGCCACCGCGCGCTCGACGGGTGTCGCCGCAGCTCGGTAGGACGCCCGCTCGGGCATCGGCGTGGGCAGCGCGCCACGATCGACCTTGCCCGTCGCGCCGACGGGGAGCCGGTCCAGGCGCACGATCGAGGCCGGCACCATGTAGTTCGGCAGCTCGTCCGCGAGCACGCCCCGCAGGGACGCCGCGTCGAAGTCCGATTCCGACTGTGCAGCAACGACATACGCGATGATTCGCGCACCGGTCGCCGCGTCCTGATGCACTGTCGCGACCGCGGCCGACACGACGGGCAGACGCAGCAGCGCCGCTTCGATGTCCCCGAGCTCGATCCGGAATCCGCGCAGCTTGACCTGGGAGTCTCCGCGCCCGACGTGCTCGAGGACGCCCGCAGCGGTCCACCGGGCCAGATCGCCGGTACGGTACAGACGTCCCCCGGCCCCGAAGAGGTCGGCAACGAATCGGTCCGCGGTCACCCCGGGGCTTCCGCTGTATCCCCGCGCGAGCTGCCGGCCCGCCAGGTAGAGCTCTCCGGTCACTCCGGCCGGCACGGGTCGCAGCCGCCGGTCGAGTACATACACGCGGGTGTTCCACTCGGGCACTCCGATCGGCACCTGCTCGGTGTCCGCGGGCGTGACCCGGTGCGCCGTCACCGACACGGCCGCCTCGGTGGGTCCGTACAGGTTGACGAGTTCCGCCCGGCTCGACCGGGCGCACGCCCCGGCGACAGCCCCCGGAAGCGTCTCCCCGATCGAAAGCACCCGTCGCACCGAGGTCGGCAACTGTCCGTCTGCAACAGCGATCAGGGCGCTCAGCAGGGACGGAACCAGGTACAGCGTCGTGACGGCTTCGCGTTCGACGAGCGCCAGCAAGCGGACCGGATCGCGGCGGGCCTCGGGATCGGCGACCACCAGCCGGCCACCGCACGTCGTGGCGCCCCAGAACTCCCACACCGACAGGTCGAACGTGGCAACGGTCCGCTGTACCGTCACCTCCCCCGGACCGAACCTGAACTCCGCATGCAGCCAACGCAACTGGTTGACCACCGCCCCGTGGTCCACCGCCACACCCTTGGGCACCCCCGTCGATCCCGACGTGAACAGGATGTAGGCGAGGTTCGCGGGATGCAGCGGCGCGGTCCTGTCGGCGTCGGTCACCGGGGCGGCCGAGTACTGCGACAGGTCCACACTCGAGACATCGAGAACCCGGACCGGCTCCGGCACAACCGCGCTCGCGACGCCTGCGGATGCCGCAGACACGAGCACCGTCGCCGGTCGCGCCGCCGCGACCATGCGCGTCAGCCGGGCGACCGGAAGCGACGGATCGAGCGGAACGTACGCGCCGCCTGCGGCGGCGACCGCGTACATCGCGACGACGAGATCCACCGATCCGGGGATCAGCAGACCGACCCGGACCTCCGGTCCGACACCCTCCGCCACCAGCGCGCGGGCCAGCCGGGCGACGCGGGCACCGAGTTCACCGAACGTCGACTGCACCCCGTCCCCGACGAGCGCGACCGCGCCCGGGCGTTCGCGTACCTGGCGTCCGAGCAGATCGGGAAGGCAGTCGCCGGCCGCGATGTCGACGCGGGTGTCGTTCGCCGCCTCGAGCAGCGCCTGCCGTTCCCGGGCGCCGAGGAGGTCGGCGTCGCCGACCGCGCGGTCGGGAGCCGAGACCAGTTCGCCCAGGATCCGGACGAACCGGTCCACGACGGACGCGGCCGCATGTCCGTCGAAGAGATCGGTGGCGTACGACAGATGCCCGCCGATCCCCGCCGGCGTCCCGTCCGCCCCGTAGCTGTCACCGACGATCAGGTGCAGGTCGAACTGGGCGATCTCCCCCGCGATGTCGAACCGGGCCGCCGTCAGTCCGGCGAGTTCGAAATCGACCGTGCCGAGGTTCTGGAACGACAGGCCCACCTGGAACAGCGGATGCCGCGCCATGGACCGGGCCGGCGCCAGCGCCTCGACGAGCTGTTCGAACGGGACGTCCGCATGGGCCAGGGCCTGGAGGTTCTTCTCCCGGGCCTGCGCGAGGAGCGAGGTGAAGGAGACAGCCGGGTCGACTCGGGTGCGGAACACGAGGGTGTTCACGAACATCCCGATCAGGTCGTCGAGGGCTGCCTCGCCTCGACCGGCCACCGGGGTGCCCACGGCGATGTCCTCGGTGCCGGACAACCGGGCCAGCAGCACGGCGAAGGCCGCGTGCACGACGGTGAACGGCGTCGTCCTCGTTGTTGCCGCGAGTGCCGCCACCCTGCCGTGCAGATCCGCGTCGATCGTGACGGGAACCCGGTCGCCCCGATAGGACTGCACCGGAGGCCGCGGACGGGTCGTGGGCACCGGCAACTGATCGGGCAGATCGGCCAGTTCGTCGGCCCAGAAGGCGAGCTGGCGGGAGACGCGCGACTCCGGGTCGCTCTCGCTGCCCAGGATGTCCCGCTGCCACAGGGTGTAGTCCGCGTACTGCACGGGAAGTGGCTGCCACGCGGGTTCGCGCCCCTCTTGTCGCGCGCTGTACGCGAGGGCGAGATCCCGGACGAGGGGCGCCACGGAATATCCGTCGGCGGCGATGTGGTGCACCACGACGAGCAGGACGTGTTCGGCCGGGGACAACCGGAACAGCCGCACGAG
The DNA here is from genome assembly GCF_047782815.1 of Rhodococcus indonesiensis. Classification (NCBI taxonomy): domain Bacteria; kingdom Bacillati; phylum Actinomycetota; class Actinomycetes; order Mycobacteriales; family Nocardiaceae; genus Rhodococcus; species Rhodococcus indonesiensis. Next base: position 3,764,405 of record NZ_CP180630.1, read on the forward strand.
GACCGGCACGGACCCGGTGACGTCGAACCGGGTCGCCGCCGCCGACCGGACGGCAGCGCGGAGTGCCGGTTCGTCGACGTCCGTCGGGTGCAGGGCCGGCGCACCCGCGCCGGCGGGCAGTATCTGCTGGACCGGCACCCCGTCGACCTCGGGGTAGAAGGTCCGGAGGACCTCGTGGCGGACGACGACATCGGCGACCGCCGACTGCAACGCCGCCGGATCCAGTCGGCCGGTCAGCCGCACTGCCATCGGAATGTTGTAGGCCGCGGCGGTCGCCTCGAACCGGCTGAGGAACCACATCCGCTGCTGGGCGGGCGACAGCGGAATCCGCTCCGGACGCGGCCGGGCGGCCAGGGCGGGCGAGCCGCCGGACCCGATGTAGCGTCCCACGGCTGCCGACAGCGACTCGATCGTCGATGCCTCGAAGATCACGCGCACGGGGACCGACGCATGCAGCGCCGCTCCGAGGCGGGCGACGACGCGCGTGGCGATCAGCGAATTCCCGCCGAGAGCGAAGAAGTCGTCGTCGAGCCCGAGCCGCTCCGCACCGAGCACCTCCCCGATCACCGAGGCCACGGCCTTTTCGACCGCGGTCGCGGGCGGGCGGAACTCCCGGACGGCCGGGACGGGTTCGGGCAGGGCCCGGCGATCCACCTTCCCGGAGGTGGTGAGCGGGAGCGTGCCGAGCACGGTCACCACGTCGGGCACCATGTACCGCGGCAGCACGCGTCCTACGGCCGCACGAACGGCGCCGCCGTCGGCCGCGGCACCGTCCACCGGCACGACGTACGCGGTGATCTGCGGACCGTGGGTCCCGTCGTGGACGGTCACGGCGGCCTGCGCCACCTCCGGCTGCGCCAGAAGTGCTGCCTCGATCTCCCCCAGCTCGATCCGCAGGCCGCGCACCTTCACCTGGAAGTCGTTGCGGCCCAGGAACTCCAGGGTTCCGTCCCGCAACCATCGGACTCGGTCACCGGTGCGGTACATCCGCGTCCCGCCCGGGTACGCGACGAACCGTTCCGCCGTGAGATCCGGACGGGTGTGGTAGCCGCGGGCAAGTTGCACCCCACCGAGATACAGCTCCCCCGGTACCCCGATCGGCACCGGATTCAGCCGCTCGTCGAGAACGTAGGCGGTGGTGTTGCGGATCGGGCGGCCGATCGGAACGGTGCCGGCATCGGTGCGACGGCCGGCGCAGCGCAGCACGGTCGCGGTGACGGTTGCCTCGGTCGGGCCGTAGGTGTTGTCGAGCAGCGCATCCGAACGCTCGGCGAACCGGGCCGCGAGCTCGCCGGGCAGCGCCTCGCCCCCGACGGACAGGTACTCGAGCGTCGCCGGAAGTTCGAGGTCGGGATCCGCGAGAAACAGGGCGAGCATCGTCGGGACGAACTCGAGGATGCAGACCGCCCACTGCCGCGAGAGGCGGACGAGGTAGTCCGGGTCGCGATGGCCTCCCGGTGCCGCGATCACGAGTCGTGCACCGACCTGCAACGGGAAGAACAGCTCCCACACCGACGCGTCGAACGTGACCGGGGTCTTCTGCAGGGCCGTGTCCCCGATGCCGAGTTCGTAGCGCTCGCGCATCCACGTCATCTGGTTCACGACGGCGCCGTGGGTCACGGCCACGCCCTTGGGGCGGCCGGTCGACCCGGAGGTGTAGAGCACGTAGGCGACGTGCGCCTCGTGCAGCGGCGCCAGGCGCTCGTGGTCGGCGAACTCGGTGGCCGGCGCCGGTGCGACGTCCGATTCGTCGACCACGAGGGCCGGGACGGTATCGGGGAGCGTGTCCCGGTCGTGTGTCGTGGTCAGCACCACCACCGGCTGGGCGGTGTCCAAAACGTACGCCGTTCGCTCGGCGGGATGTTCCGGGTCGAGCGGCACGTACCCGCCACCGGCCCGGAGCACCGCATAGATGCCGACCATCATCTCGACCGATCGGCTCATGTGGACACCGACCAGACGCTCGGGGCCGACGCCGCACGCGACGAGGCGCCTCGCGAGCCGATCCACCCGGGAGGCGAACTGCGCGTAGGTCAGCGCGGTGTCCTCGAAGACGACTGCCGTCGCGTCCGGGGTGCGCCGGACCTGCCGGGTGAACGCGTCCAGAACCGAGCGGTCGCCGAGCGGCGCAGCCGTCCGGTTCAGCTCGTCGAGCCGGGCGCGTTCCTCCACCGTTCGCAGGTCGATGCCGCCGACCGCGACGCCCGGATCAGCCGCCGCCACCTCCAGGATCGACACGAGTCTCGCAGCGAACGTCCGCACGGTGTCCTCGTCGAACAGGTCGCAGGCGTAGACGACGGATCCGGAGATCCCCTCTCGGCGCCCCTGCTCGTCGCGCGTCTCGGTCAGGTGGATCTCGAGATCGAGTTTGGCGCCGCCCGGGGGCGTTGCGACCGGCGCGATCTGCAGGTCCGGCAGTGCGATCTCGGAACGGGCGAAGTTGTGCACCACGAGCAGCACCTGGAACAGCGCCGAATGCGCGGTGGACCGGATGGGGTCGAGGACCTCCACGAGACGTTCGAGCGGCACGTCGGGGTTGCCGAACGCGGCGAGGTCGACCTCTCGCACGGAGGCGAGGACCTCGGCGAAGGTGGCATCCGGGTCGATCCGGGTGCGCAGCACGAGGGTGTTGCCGAACATCCCCACGAGATCGTCCAGTGCCTCCTCGCCGCGGCCGGCGACCTGCGCCCCGACGGGAATGTCGTCGGTGCCGGACAGGCGGGCCAGCAGGACCGCGAGCGCGGCGTGCACGAGCATGAAGAACGTCACCCCGTGGTCCCGCGAGAGCCGATCGAGCCGGGCGGCCGACGACTCGTCCAGCGTGAAGTCCACGCTCGCGCCGCGGCCGGTCTGCACAGCGGGCCGCGGACGGTCGGTGGGCAGCTCCAGCAGGTCCGGCAGACCCGCCAGGGCCGTGGTCCAGTAGTGCATCTGACGCGAGAGCAGCGAATCGGGATCGTCCTCGGATCCCAGCACATCCTGTTGCCACAACGCGTAGTCGGCGTACTGGACGGGCAGGGGTTCCCACCCCGGCTCGACGCCCGCTCTGCGGGCCAGGTACGCGGTGGCCAGGTCCCGGGCCATCGGGGCCCGGGATCCGCCGTCGCCGGCGATGTGGTGGACGACGACGACCAGCACGTGGTCCCGGTCGGTGAGGCGCAGCAGGGCCGCCCGGACGGGTACCGCGGTGGTGACGTCGAACCCGCGGGAGACGAGTGCGGCGATCCGCGAGGGCAGCTCGTCCTCGGTCACGTCGTGCGCCGCCGGATCGAGGGGCACGTCCTCGACCGGAACGATCACCTGGAACGGTCCGGAACCGGAGTCGGGGAAGACGGTGCGCAGCGCCTCGTGCCGTGCGAGCAGGTCGCGCAGTGCCGCCTGCAGGGCGGGCACGTCCAGCTCGCCGGTCAGTCGCAGCACGAGCGGGATGTTGAAGGCGGCGGAGTCCGGATCGAACCGGTTGAAGAACCACATCCGTCGTTGCGCGAGCGACAGCGGAATCCGCTCGGGGCGCTGCCGGTGCCGCAGCGGCATCCGGGACGGGACGGCGACCGGGTCCCCCATCCGCGCCGCCAGGGCCGACACCGTCGGCGCCTCGAACAACGTCCGCACCGGCACCCGGACACCGAGGGCGGCATCGAGCCGCGCGACCACCTGCATCGCGAGCAGCGAGTTGCCGCCGAGCGCGAAGAAGTCGTCGGCGCGGCCGACCCGCTCGACCCCGAGCACGGCGCCGTACACGTCTGCGACCGCCTGCTCGTCGGGCGTCGCCGGGGCGCAGTACTCGGCCGATTCGGGCTGCGGCACCGGCAGTGCCCGCCTGTCCAGCTTGCCTCCGGCGGTGAGGGGCAGGGCGTCGAGCACGACGACGTGGCCGGGCACCATGTGGTGCGGCAGCGTCCTGGCGAGGAACTCGCGCAGATGCGCCGGGTCGGGTGCGGCGCCGGCCGCTCCGACGACGTAGCCGACGAGCCTGTCCCCGCCGTGCGGATCGGTGTGCAGCACCGTAACTGCCTGCGCGACCGACGGATCCCGCTCGAGCGCGGCGTCGATCTCTCCGAGCTCGACCCGGAATCCACGCAGCTTGACCTGCGAGTCGCCGCGCCCGAGGTACTCCAGCTCGGCGAGCTCACCGGTGCCGCGCCAGCGCACCGTGTCACCGGTCCGGTACATCCGCGTGCCCGGCGTCCCGAACGGATTCGCCACGAACCGTGCGGCCGACAGGGCGCTGCGCCGGTGGTATCCCCGGGCGAGGGCGGTCCCGGCCAGGTACAGCTCGCCCGCGACGCCGGGTGGCACCGGCCGCAACCGGGAGTCCAGCACCAGTGCGGACACTCCCGGGACGGGCCGGCCGACGGTGACCGGACGGCCGGGCTGCAGCCGCGCGAACGAGGAGATGATCGTCGTCTCCGTCGGCCCGTAGCCGTTGAAGTACTTCCGCCCCGGCGCCCACCGCGCCAGCAGGTGCGGCGTTGTCACGTCCCCGCCGACCGAGACGGCCTCTAGGCTCTCGAGGCCCGACGGATCGACTGTCCCGAGGACGGCAGGGGTGACGATGGTGTGGCTGACCCGTTCGGCTCGGATCAGTTCCGCCAGTTCCGGTCCGCCGCCGATCGTGGACGGCACCACGACCAGCGTCGCCCCCTGGGAGAACGCGACCATCCATTCGAGCACCGAAGGGTCGAAGCTCGGCGAGCACACGTGCAGGAAGCGCGCCCGTGACGTCACGCCGTACAGCGTGACGGCGGCGTCGAGCAGCGGGTCGAGGCCCGCGTGGGTGACCACCACTCCCTTGGGCTGCCCGGTCGACCCCGACGTGTAGATGACGTATGCCGCGTGCTGCACCGACAGGGGCCGGACGCGCTCGGGCGTCCCGGCGGCGGATCGCGTCGCGACGACCCGCGCGAACTCGGGATCGTCCAGTTCCAGCCGGGGCGGGGAGTCGGGCAGCGCGGAGGCGTACTCGGTGGTGGTGAGGCACACCGCCGCACCGGAATCGGCGAGCATGTACCGGACCCGGTCCACCGGATAGGACGGGTCCACCGGAAGGTGTGCGGCGCCGGCCTTCGCGACCGCCCACACCCCGAGCACCATCTCGTACGAACGCGGGAACGCCAGGGCCACGACATCGTCGGGGCCGATGCCCCGTGCTGCCAGCTCTCGTGCGAGCCGCGACGACGACTCGTCGAGTTCGCGGTAGGTGATCGTCCGGCCGCGGTACCGGACGGCCGGCGCGGCGGGGTCGCGGGAAACCGCCGCGGTCAGGATCTCGGCGAGCGTGCGGGCACCGCCCGGCACGGCGTCCGGGGCACGCGTGAGCCGGGCGGCCTCGTCGCCGGTGAGGAGCGCCAGGTCGCCGACCGGCACGGCCGGGTCCACCACGGCGGCGGCCAGCAACCGCACGAACCGTCGCGCGAATCCGGCCACGGTCTCGTCGTCGAAGAGATCCCGCGCGAACACGAACTCCGCCGACATTCCCGCGGGTTTCCCGTCGAGGTCCGTGCGTTCGCGCAGGGTCAACGACAGGTCGAACTTCGCGGTGGTCACCTCGAAGGGCACCGCCGCCAGGCTCAGGCCCGGTAGTTCGAGCCCCGCGGGGGGGAGGTTCTCGAGCGCGAGGGCAACCTGGAACAGCGGGTGCCGCGCGGTCGAACGTTCCGGAGCGAGCAGTTCCACGACTCGTTCGAAGGGGATCTCGGCATGGGTGAACGCCTCGAGGTCGTTGTCGCGGACTCGGGCGAGGTGGTCCGCGAACCCGGACCCGGGATCGACCCGGGTCCGCAACACCAGGGTGTTGACGAACATGCCGACCATGTCGTCCAGCGCGGCGTCACCGCGGCCGGCGACTGCGGTACCTACGGCGATGTCGTGCGACGACGACATCCGGGCGAGGAACACTGCGAGTGCGGTGTGCAGGACCATGAACAGGGTCGACCCGTTCTGCTGCGCCAGTTCCGCCGCCCGCCGATGCGTCGGAGCGTCGATGTCGAAGGCGATCCGGCCGCCGGCGAAGGACTGCACCGGGGGGCGGGCGCGGTCGGCCGGCAGGTGCAACTCCTCGGGCAGATCCTCGAGGACCCGCTGCCAGTACTGCGCCTGCGCCGCCAGTGGACTGCCGGCGTCGCCCTCCGATCCGAGCGCCTCGCGCTGCCACAGCGCGAAGTCCGCGTACTGCAGCGGCAGCGGTTCCCATGCGGGTTCCCCGCCGGCGGCACGCGCGGCATAGGCGGTCATCAGATCTCGGGTCAGCGGCGTCATCGACCAGCCGTCGGCGCTGATGTGGTGGGCAACGAACACGAGCACGTGTTCGTCGTCCGCGACGCGGAACAGCCGCACCCGGAACGGCACTTCGGTGGTCACGTCGAATCCGGTGGCCACCACGTCGGCGATGCGGTCCGCCAGATCCGCCGGACGCACCGACTCCGACGCCCAGTCGGGGGTGTACCCGGCGACGGGAACGATCGCCTGGTACGGCAGCCCGTCCCGCTCCGGATACCGGGTGCGCAGGATCTCGTGCCGGGTTGCGATGTCGAACACGGACTTTCGCAAGGCATCGACGTCGAGTCGGCCCGTCAGCCGGATCGCCACCGGGATGTTGTCGGCCGCGGAGGCCGGATCGAACCGATTGAGGAACCACATCCGCTGCTGTGCGAACGACAGCGGTACGTGGTCCGGGCGTTCCCGCGCCGCCAACGGAACCGCCCGGACCGCAAGGCCACCCGACTCGAGCCGGGCCGCCAACGCGGCGACCGTCGGCGCCTCGAACACCGCGGGCACCGGCACCCGGGTCTCCAGGGCTGCACCCAGGCGCGCCACCAGCCGGGTTGCCAGCAGAGAATTCCCACCCAGCTCGAGGAAGGAATCGTCCAGTCCGATGCGCTCGCGACCGAGCACCTCGGCGAACACCGACGCGACGGTCTCCTCGACCGGGGTGCGCGGCGCCCGGTATTCCCGCTGGGCGAACACCGGTTCGGGCAACGCCGCGCGATCGAGCTTGCCCACCGGCGTCAGTGGCACCGTGTCGAGGACCGTCACCAGGGCCGGCACCATGTGGGCGGGCAGCGTCTCCGCCAACCCGGCGAGCACCGCCGGCACCTCCAGCCGGGTTCCGGCCACCGGCAGCACGTACGAGACCAGTGCCGCCTCCCCGGACGGCAGCACCTTGCCGAGGGTCGCCGCGAACTCGATGTCCGGCCGCGCCGTCAGAGCCGCGTCGACCTCCCCCAGTTCCACCCGGAACCCGCGGATCTTGACCTGGAAGTCGCTGCGCCCGAGGTACTCGATCGGGCCGTCGGCCGCGCGACGGACCAGGTCCCCGGTCCGGTACATCCGGGTGCCCGGATCCGACCCGAACGGATCGGCCACGAACCGCTCCGCCGTCAGCCCCGGTCGACGGTGGTAGCCGCGCGCGACCTGAGCGCCGGCCAGATACAGCTCACCGACCACCCCCGGCGGCACCGGCCGCAACCGGCCGTCGAGGACGTACGCGCCCACTCCCGGGATCGGGGTGCCGATCGTGATCGGCTCGCCGGCCACCAGCGGCGCGCTGCTGGTGGCCAGGATCGTCGCCTCCGTCGGCCCGTACGCGTTGAAGAACCGCCGGCCGGGAGCCGACCAGCGGTTCACCAGTTCCGGCCCGAAGGCCTCGCCGGCTGCCACTACGACCCGCAGGTCCGTCAGCCCCGCGGGATCCACCGAACTCAGCGCCGCCGGGGTGATGAACACGTGCGTCACCGCAGCGGCCGTCAGCACCTCGGCCAGGTCGGCGCCGCCGCCCACCGACGCCGGCGCCACCACGACCGTCGCACCCGCGGAGAACCCGGTCAGCAACTCGAGCAGGGAGACGTCGAAGCTCGGCGAGCACACGTGCAGCACCCGCGCGTCCGCATCGACCTCGTAGTGCTCACGCTCGGCGGAGATCACGCCGGCGATGCCCGCGTGCGTGACAGCGACGCCCTTGGGGCGGCCTGTGGAGCCGGACGTGTAGATCATCCATGCGACGTCCAGGCCCTCGAGCGCGCGCGTCCGGTCGGCGTACGAGATCGGATGCCCGGGCAACTGCTCGACCTGTCCGGCCGTCGCCGCGTCGTCGAGCCGCACCTGTTCGACTCCGGCCGGCACGGCCGCGGAGAAGTCGTTCACCGTCATGCACAAGGCTGCGCCGGAGTCCGCCAGCATGAATTCCACCCGCTCGACCGGGTAGCGCGGATCGACAGGGACGAACGTCGCCCCCGACTTCGCCACCGCCCACAGCGCGAGCACCGACTCCAGGGAACGGGGTATCGCCACCGCGACCGCGTCACCCGGCCCGACGCCGCGACCGATCAGCCACCGTGCCCATCGCGACGACGTCTCGTCCAGCTCCCGGTACGACAGGGAGCCGCCCCCGGCGGCACACACCACCGCCGGGTGGTCGCCGCGCAGTTCCACCGCAGACGTCAGCAGAGTCGGCAGCGGTGCCACACGCGCGGCCCGGCTACGCGAACGGCCCCGTTCCCGGCGCCGCACCCCCGACTCCCGCCTCACGCGCCCGGACCTCGATCTGCCCGGACCGGGCTCCTGCGTTGCACTACGGAACAGCTCCTTCCACACGCGGGAAGAGAATGGAGAACTCGTCCCGCCCGCAGGCAATCTACCGGCCGGTATTCAGTTCCGCATACTCCACGGGTCGACGGCGGCCACGGTCGCCCACTCGTCACCCGCCGCGGCGGAACCCGCGGGAACCTCGTCACGGTCGGTGACGACCACGACCCGGAGGTCCTCGGCGGGCGCGTCGTTCAACGCCTCTACCAGCGAAGACGGGACGAATGCGTGGGTCACCCACTCGTCGGACACCACGGCGGCGAGGTCGGCGTCCGGCTCGGCCACGACCACCACCGCACCGGCGATCCCGGCCGTCAGGATCGCGAAGACGCGCCACTGCTCCGCCGTACCGTCGCACACCAGCAACCGCGACTCGTAGTCCAGCTTCCCCGCCGCCCCTCCGCCGCGGGCCAGGGCGACCAGTTCGCCGTGGTCGACCACACGGTCGGCCACCCGCAGCGCGGGGTGCTGCGGCTGCAGGACCCGGACCCGCTCCGAGTAGTCGACCGGACGGGTGGACAGCGCTGCCACGGTGGCCGCCGTCGCCGGGTCGTCGAGGTACAGCCAGCGCGCGGCGGCCGACGGCCGGACGTCCGCCCCGTGCGTCGCCAACCCGAGCTCGGGCGTCTGCGCGGCCGCGGTGGAGCCGGAGACAGCAGGCACGATCGCAGCGCCCGCCTTCGTGATCGCCCAGAGCGCGGTGATCAGTTCCGGTCCGGCCGGCGCGGCGACCGCGACACCGTCGCCGGGTCCGACACCCTGGGCGATGAGATGCCGGGCCCACTGCGACGACCGGCGGTCGAGCTCGAGATAGGTGACCTCGGTGCCGTCCGCGACGAACGCCGGGGCCTCCGGGTCGGACTCCACGGCGACCTGCCACTCCTGCGGCACGGTCCGCTCGACCCGGTCGGGGGCCGCCACCGGTTCGGGCTCGATGTCCGCGGGCGCCGAGCGCTCGGTCTCGGTACGGATATCGATGTCCCCGACCACGGCCCGAGGGCTCGCCGCGACGGCGCGCAGGACGGTCACGAAGCGTTCGGCGAAGGTGGCGACGGTGCCGGCGTCGAACAGGTCCACGGCGTAGGTGAACCCGACGTGCATGCCGGCGGCCGAGCCGCCCGGGTGCTCACGCGGATCGACGGTCACCTGCAGGTCGAACTTGGCGGCGAGTTCACCGCCGTCGAGCGCCTCGACGGTGAGATCCGGCAGTTCGAGCCGCGCTGCCTCGGTGTTCTGGAACGACAGCACTGTCTGGAAGACGGGATGCCGGGCCGGAGAGCGCGCGGCCACCACATCGTCGACCACCCGCTCGAACGGCACGTCGGCGTGACCGAACGCCTCGAGGTCGACGGCGCGGGCCCGGTCGAGCAGCTCGGCGAAGGTCGCCGCCGGGTCGACGTCCGTACGCAGCGCGAGAGTGTTGACGAACATCCCGACCAGGTCGTCGAGGCGTCGGTCGCCGCGGCCGGCTACCGCGGTGCCGACGACGATGTCACGGGTCCCGCTGAGGCGGGCCAGCAGCACCGCGAGCGCCGCGTGGACCACCATGAACAGCGAGGCCCGATGCTCGAGCGCGAGTGCGTCGAGCCGCTGCCGGGTGTGCTCGTCGACCTGCACGGCTACCGTGCCGCCGCGCAGCGACGGCTGTGGCGGCCGGGGGCGGTCCGTGGGCAGATCGAGGAGTTCGGGCACGCCCGTCAGGCGCGAACGCCAGTAGTCGAGCTGGGCACCGGCCGGTGACTGCGCGTCGTCGGCGTCGCCGAGGACCCGGCGTTGCCAGAGCGCGTAGTCGGCGTACTGCACCTCGAGCGGCGCCCAGGCGGGGGCATCGCCCGACAACCGCGACGCGTAGGCGGTCATCAGGTCCCGCGCCAGCGGCGCCAGCGACGCACCGTCGGCGGAGATGTGGTGGACGACGAGGGCGAGCACGTGGTCGTCGGCGCCGACCGAGACGATCCGGCCGCGCACCGGCACCTGCGACGAGACGTCGAATCCTTCCGCGGCGAGGGCGACGACCTCGGCGAGCGCCTCCTGCTCGGACGCCGCCTCGACCGGCACCACCGCGGGCACGACCGCGCCGGCGTCGAGAATGTGCTGGTAGGGCCCCGTCTCGTCCTGCGGGTACCGGGTGCGCAGCGACTCGTGCCGCTCGATCACGTCGCGCACCGCCGCGGTGAGGGCCGCGGTGTCGAGGCGGCCGCGCAGCCGGATCGCGAGCGGGATGTTGTAGCTCGCGGACGCGGGATCGAGCTGGTTGAGCACCCACATGCGCTGCTGGGCGAGGGAGAGCGGCACCCGGTCGGGGCGGGGGCCGGCGGTCAGCGCGGGCCGGGGCGCCGACTCCGCGTGCGCGTCGGCCCGGACCGCGAGTTCGGCGACCGTCGGCGCCTCGAACAGCTCCCGGATCGCCAGGGCGGTTCCCAGCGACTCGTTGACCCGCGCGATCACCCGCGTCGCGATGAGCGAGTTGCCGCCGAGGTCGAAGAACGAGTCGTCCGCCCCGATCCCCTCGACGCCGAGCACGTCGGCGAAGACCTGCGCGACGGCGCGTTCGGCGTCGGTGGCCGGCTCGCGGCGCGTGCCCGCCGTGGTGGTTGCCTGGGGCACCGGCAGGGCGCGCCGGTCGAGCTTGCCGTTGACGGTGAGTGGCAGCTCGTCGAGAACGACCACGACGTCCGGAACCATGTAGCCGGTGAGGAAGACACCGAGCTGCTCGCGCACGCGGGCCACGTCGAGGTCCTCACCGGCGCGGGGCACCACGTATGCGACGAGCCGATCGCCGAGGCCGTCGTCGCGGACCACGGCGACCGCCTGGGCCACCGCGTCGGCACGCATCAGCGCCGCCTCGACCTCGCCGAGCTCGATGCGGAAGCCCCGCAACTGCACCTGCGCGTCGCTGCGCCCGGCGTACTCGAGTTCACCGTCGGCGTTCCACCGGGCGACGTCGCCGGTGCGGTAGAGCCGGCCCGACCCGAACGGGTCGGCGACGAACCGTGCGGCGGTCAGCCCCGGGCGGCCGAGATAGCCGCGCGAGAGCTGATCGCCCGAGACGTACACCTCGCCCGGCACGCCCACCGGGACGGGCTGCAGCAGCCGGTCGAGCACCCGCAGCCGCAGACCCGGCAGCGAGCGGCCGATCCGGCTGGCGGCGCCGGCGCGGGCGGCACCGCGGTCGAGGGCCAGGAACGACACGTGGACCGTGGTCTCGGTGATGCCGTACATGTTGACCAGAGTCGGTGCCACAGGCCGCCGCCCGTACCAGCCCCCGAGCTTGCCGAGGTCGAGGGCCTCGCCGCCGAACACGACGTAGCGCAGGGCGAGCGGACCGCCGTCGGGGCGCTCCACCGATGCCACCCGGTCGGCCTCGTCGAGCTGGAGGAACGCTGAGGGGGTCTGGTTCAGCACGGTGACCCGCTCGGCCCGCAGCAGCTCGAGGAACTGCTCGGGCGAGCGCGACGTGAGGTAGTCGACGACGACCAGCCGGCCGCCGTACAGGAGCGGTCCCCACAGCTCCCACACCGTGAAGTCGAACGCGTAGGAGTGGAACAGCGTCCACACGTCGTCGGAGCCGAACCCGAACAGCGGTTCGGCGTTGGCGAACAGGGTCAGCACGTTGAGGTGGGTGACCGCGACGCCTTTCGGGCGGCCCGTCGAGCCGGAGGTGTAGATGACGTACGCACGGTTGTCCGCGCGCAGCGGCGCGATCCGCTCGGCGTCGGTGACGGGCCCGCTCGGGGCGTGCGGGTCGTCGTCCTCGACGTGCACCCGTGGCAGGCCGAGGTCCGGCAGGTCACCACCTGCGTCGGTGAGGAGGCAGCGCGGCCGGGCGTCCTCGAGCATGTACCGCAGGCGCTCGGCGGGATAGGTGGTGTCGGTGGGCAGATACGCGGCACCCGACTTGAGCACCGCCAGCAGCGCCACGATCAGGTCGGCCGACCGGGGCAGCGCGACGGCGACGAGCTCTTCCGGGCCGGCTCCGGCCGCGACGAGCCGCCGGGCCAGGCGGTTGGCCCGCGCGTCGAGCTCGGCGAACGTCAGGGTGCGCCCGGCGAACGTGACGGCCGGGGCGTCGGGGCTGCGGCGGACGACGGCGTCGAAACGGTCGACGAGGGTCGCCTCGGCCGGCACCCGGGCGCCGGGTCCGAGACTGCTCCACTCGGTGAGGATCCGCTCGGCCTCGGCGTCGCCGAGCAACGGCAGCATGCCGATCGGGGTGGCGGCGGACGTGGCGGCCCCGCGCAGGATCCGGGTGAACCGGTCGGCGAAGGACTGCATGGTGTCGGCGTCGAAAAGATCGGTGGCGTAGGCGAGTTCGACTGTCATCCCGCCCGGCGCGCCGCGGTCCGAGACCTGCTCGGCGACGGTGACCTGCAGGTCGAACTTCGCGATCGCCGTGTCGAATTCGACACCGGAGATGCGCAGACCCGGCAGCTCGAGGGTGGACTGCGGCAGGTTCTGGAAGGTGAGCATCACCTGGAACAGCGGGTGCCTTGCCTGCGAGCGGGACGGGTCGAGTACCTCGACGAGTCGTTCGAACGGCACGTCTGCATTCGCGAACGCCTCGAGGTCGGTGCCGCGTACCCGGGCGAGCAGGTCGGCGAACGACTCATCCGGCGCGACGGCGGTGCGCAGCACCAGCGTGTTGACGAACATGCCGATCACGTCGTCCAGAGCAGCCTCGCCGCGGCCCGCGACGGGGGTGCCGACGGCAATGTCGTCGGTGCCGGACAGACGGGCCAGCAGCACGGCCAGTGCCGTGTGCACCACCATGAACACGCTCGCGTTGTGGGTGCGGGCCAGCTCGGCGAGCGCGGCGTGCACTTCCTTGTCGATCGGGAAACGAAGGGCGGCACCACGATTGGAGGAAACGGCGGGGCGCGGGCGGTCGGCCGGGAGGCCGAGCTCCTCCGGCAGGTCCGCGAGCTGCGCTCGCCAGTAGGCGAGCTGCCGGAACAGCACCGACTCGGGATCGTCCTCGTCGCCGAGCACCTCCCGCTGCCAGAGTGCATAGTCGGCGTACTGAACCGACAACGGCGGCAACGGGTTCGGCTCGTTGCGGGTACGCGCCCGATAGGACGCGACGATGTCGCGGGTCAGCGGCGTCATGGAGAAGCCGTCGCCGGAGATGTGGTGCACGACGACGACGAGTACGTGCTCCTCGGCCGAGAGACGCAGCAGGGCGACGCGCCACGGCACGGCGGCGGTGACGTCGAACCCGGTGCCGGCCAGTTCGAGAACCCGGGCGGGAACGTCCTCGACCGCGACGTCGACGGGCGTGAGATCCGGGACGGCCTCGGCCGCCGGCAGCACCACCTGGTAGCCGTCGCCGTCGATTTCCGGGTACACCGTCCGCAGCGACTCGTGCCGGGCGACGAGATCGGCGACCGCACCCTGCAGAGCATCGACGTCGAGGTGTCCCGTGAGACGGATCGCGACGGGGATGTTGTCGACCGCCGACTCGGGCGCGAAACGGTTCAGGAACCACATCCGCTGCTGGGCGAGCGACAACGGGACCTGCTCGGGGCGCTCGCGGGCGACGAGCGCCACGGCCCCGGACCCGGCCTGCGCCTCGAGCCGGTCGGCGAGCGCCTGCACCGTCGGGGCTTCGAACACCAGCGGCACCGGCACCCGCGTGTCGAGGACCGCGCCGAGCCGGGCGACGAGCCGGGTGGCGACGAGCGAGTTGCCGCCGAGGTCGAGGAAGGAATCGTCGAGGCCGACTCGCTCGACGCCGAGGACGTCGGCGAAGACCTCGGCGACGGCCTGCTCGGTCGGCGTCTGCGGCGCCCGGTACTCGCGGACCGCGAAGACCGGGTCGGGAAGGGCCGCGCGGTCGAGCTTGCCGACGGGATTGAGCGGCACCTCGGGGATGGGGACGACCGCCGCCGGGAGCATGTAGTCGGGCAGGAAGCCGGCCGCGAACTCGACGAGCGCCCCGGTGTCGAGGTCCGCGGCCGCACCTGCCGGTACGACGTAGGATACGAGCGCGGTCTCCCCGGACGGCAGCGGGCGGCCCACGGTGGTGGCGAACTCGACGTCCGGGTGCCGGACGAGGACCGCGTCGATCTCGGTGAGTTCGATGCGGTAGCCGCGGATCTTGACCTGGAAGTCGGAGCGGCCGAGGTACTCGATCGCACCGCCGTCGTCGCGGCGCACGAGGTCGCCGGTGCGGTACATGCGCGCCCCGCCCTCGGTGAACGGGTTGGCGACGAACCGGTCGGCGGTCAGACCCGGCCGGGCGTGATATCCGAGCGCGAGCTGTGCGCCCGCCAGGTACAGCTCGCCGGTGACGCCGGCGGGGACCGGCCGCAGGTGCGTATCGAGCACGTATGCCCCCACACCGGGGATCGGGGTACCGATGCGGATCGGGTCACCCGGGTGCAGGGCGGCGCTGCTGACCGCGAGGATGGTCGCCTCGGTCGGGCCGTAGCCGTTGAAGAAGTCGCGGTGGGGCGCGGCCCACCGTTCGACGAGATCGGGTCCGAAGCTCTCCCCCGCCACCACGACCACGCGCAGGTCGTCGAGCCCCCGAGGGTCCGCCGACCCGAGGGCGGCCGGGGTGATGAACGTATGGGTGACGCGCTCGGCCGCGAGCAGCTCCGACAGGTCCGTGCCGCCGACGATCGCCGGCGGCGAGACCACGAGGGTCGCGCCGGCACCGAACGTGGTCAGCAGCTCAAGCATCGACACGTCGAAGCTGGGCGAGCAGATGTGCAGCACCCGGGCGTCCGCGGTGACCCGGTAGTGCTCACGCTCCGCGGTGATCAGAGCGGCGATGCCGCTGTGCGGGACGGAGACGCCCTTGGGCAGGCCCGTCGATCCCGACGTGTAGATCATCCACGCCGGATGCAGCTCCGACAGGGGGCGGAGCCGGTCGGCGTACGACACCGGGTGGCTGGGACGGGCCGCGATGTCGGCGGCCACGCCGGGATCGTCGAGCGCGGTCCACTGCGTCGATCCCGGGAGAGCGCCGGCGAAGGCGGCCAGGGTCAGTCCGACGGCCGCACCCGAGTCGGACACCATGTGCTGAACCCGCTCGGCGGGGTACTTCGGATCCACGGGCAGGAAGGTCGCGCCCGACTTGGCGACCGCCCAGACGGACAGGACGGACTCCACCGAGCGCGGCACGGC
The DNA here is from genome assembly GCF_047782815.1 of Rhodococcus indonesiensis. Taxonomy (NCBI): domain Bacteria; kingdom Bacillati; phylum Actinomycetota; class Actinomycetes; order Mycobacteriales; family Nocardiaceae; genus Rhodococcus; species Rhodococcus indonesiensis. The sequence goes on from NZ_CP180630.1 coordinate 3,780,119, forward strand.
AACGGCCACCACGTCGCCGGGCCCGACGCCCCGGGCGATCAGCACTCGCGCCAACTGCGACGACCTCGCGTCCAACTCCCGGTACGTGAGGCCCGTTCCGCCGGGCGTGACGACCGCCGGATGGTCGCCGCGTTCCTCGACGGTCGACGTCAGCAGCTGGGGCAACAGGACCACCTGGCTGCGGGCACGGGCGCCGCGCTGGGGGCGGGCCGGGGACGGACGGCGGCTGCGGGCAGGGCGTTCGCGGTGCCTCCCGGCGGACGGCTCCGGAGCGATCGCCGGATCGCTCTCGCCCGGACTGCCGTCGTGTCGAGAAGACCGCATGTAGGTGCCCACATCCTTCGCTTCGATTCCGTTGCCAGCGCGCGCGAACGATCAAGCATAGTCACTGCGCCCGGCGCCCTCGGCGGGACCGTACCGGCCGGTAGCCGCCACCCGTTCATCCACCGAGACGCCCGCGACGTTACCTTTACGGGCCTCACCTGCCGGAACGTGGTGGGCTCCCGCCAGCCGAAGGGAGCCCACCACGCCGGCACGGCGTCAGACGACGACGACCCGATGTGCCGCGCGCCACCGTTCGAGCAACTCGTCGGGGGCGCGGTCGACGACGACCACCACCGCCAGATCCTCGAGTCCCCCGGGTTCGAGGGTGTCGAGCGCGTCGGCGGTCAGGTGGGCGTGGGTGACCCACTCGTCGTACAGGGCGGCGTCGAGGGCGTCCCCCGAGTCGGCGCCCTCCGGCACCACCACGACCGTCGCGCCGGTGGCCGTGACCAGCAGCGGCTCGAGAACCCCGCTTTCCGCCGCCGGCGAGCCGACCGCGGCGCTGCGCGACTCGTACGTCAGGCCGTACTGCTCGCGCAGCTCACCGATCCGGTCGATCACCTCCGCCTGGGTGAGCGTGCGCGTCGCGGTCACCAGGGCCGGGCTCTCGGGCTCGACCGGGCGGAGCCGGTCCGCGTAGGAGACCGGGTGTGCGGCCTGCGCCGCCTGCTCGGCACGCAGCTGCTCGTCGTCGAGCTGCAGCCACGGGACGGCGCCGGGCAGGCCGGTGACGCCCGTCACCGTCAGACCCAGCGTCACCCGGGCCGAGTCCGGCATCCCGGCTGCCGGGACGGCGGGATCGACCATCAGCAGGGCCGCCCCGGTCTTGGCGACCGCCCACTGCGCGACCACGGACTGGACCGACCGCGGGACGGCGACGGCGACCACGTCGCCGGCACCGACACCCCGCGCGACGAGCACCCGCGCCAGCCGCGAGGACCGCGCGTCCAGTTCGCGGTACGGCACCTCGGTGCCGTCGACGGCGACGGCCGGGGCCTCCGGATCCTCCTCGACCACGTTCGCCAGCACCGCGGCGAGCGTGCGGCCGGTGCTCGCGACCGGGGCCGCCGCGGGTTCGGCCTCGGCGACGAGGTGCGCCCGCTCCGCCGCGTCCATCAGATCGATGTCTCCCACCACGGCCTGCGGGTCGGCCACGAACGCCTCGAGGACCCGCACGAACCGCTGCGAGAGCACGTTCACCTCGGACTCGTCGAAGTACCGCTCGAGGTACTTGAAGGTGAACACGATCTCCGACTGCGCGAGGGTGAGCAGGGTCAGCGGGTAGTGCGTCGCGTCGTCGAGCCGGACGTCCGTGACGGTCATCCCGTCGAGGTCCGTCGCGGCCGCCGACAGGGCGGCCCGGTCGATCGGGTACGACTCGAACACGAGCAGGGTGTCGAAGCCGATCCGGCCGCCGGCCCGCTGCTGGATCTCGGTGAGACCCAGGTAGTGGTGGCCGAGCAGGTCCGCCTGCTGCGCCTGTACGCGACGCAGCAGCTGCGCGATCGTCTCGTCGTCGTCCGTGTCCACCCGCACCGGCAGGGTGTTGATGAACAGGCCGACCATCGACTCGACGCCGGGCAGCTCGGCGGGGCGGCCGGAGACGGTGGCACCGAAGGTCACATCGGAGCGACCCACGATCCGGCCGAGCAGCACCGCCCAGGCCGCCTGCACCAGCGTGTTCACGGTGATGCCGAGGCTCGCGGCCAGGGCCGACACCGCCGCGGCGCGTTCCTCGTCGAACACCACGTGCACCGAGGAGATGGCGTCCGCGTCGGGCCGGCGCACCGACGGGGCGAGGACCGTCGGCTCCTCGACACCGGCGAGTGCCTTCGCCCACACCTCGAGCGACGCCTCGCGGTCCTGCTCGGTGAGCCACTCGAGGAACTCCCGGTAGGAGTGCGCGGCGGGCAGCGCGGTGGTGTCCCCGCGCGTGACGTACAGCGCCATGAGGTCCTGCATGAGGACCGGCATGGACCAGCCGTCGAGCAGGATGTGATGGACCGTCACCGCGAGCAGCGAACGCCCCTCGGCCAGGTCGACGAACAGGAACCGGATCAGCGGTGCCCGGCCGAGGTCGAAGCGCCGGACCTGCTCGTCGCGCAGGATGCGGGCCAGCTCGGCGTCGCGGGCGGCCTCGTCGAGGTCGCCGAGGTGCTCGTGCCGCCACTGCACCTCGACGTCACCCAGCACCAGCTGCACCGGGTCGCCGCTGTCGGTGACGAACACCGTCCGCAGGTTCGGGTACCGGTTCAGCAGGGCCTGTGCCGCGGCGCGCAGCCGCTCCGGATCCACCGCCCCGCCGAGCTCGAGCACCGCCTGCATCGTGTAGACGTCCACGCTCGCCTCGGTCATGAGCGCATGGAAGTGCAGACCCGCCTGCAGCGGCGACAGCGGCCACACGTCGGTGGCCGAGGGATACCGCGACTGCCACACGTCGAGGTCGTGCTGGGCGACCGAGACGAGCGGCACGTCCGACGGGGTCAGGCCGCCGGCGCCCGGCTCGCGGACGTGGCGGGCCAGCGCCGTGAGTGCCTCATGCCAGTGCTGGGCCAGCTCCTCGATCTCCGAGCGCTCGACCACCCCGGCGGGGAAACCGAAGTGCGCCTCGAGCTGCCTGCCGTCCGGTCCGTACGACACGGTCGCGGTGACGTCGACCGTCGTGGTGACCGGCGCCCCGGCGGGACGGACGGTCCGGTCGCCGGGTGCCGCCGTCGGCGACCACGCGCCGCCCTCGACGGACACGGCCGGCTCGCCGAAGTGGAGGGCGACCTGCGGCCGCGGAGCGCCCAGGTCCCCGTCGGAGCCGGGGTCGAGGTACCGCAGCAGACCGAAGCCGGCACCGCCGTCGGGCAGAGCCCGCAGCTGTTCCTTGACCGCCTTGACTGCGGCGCCCATCGCCGGTCCCCCGGCGAATGCGTCGTCGACGTCGATCCCTCCGAATCCCGCACGGAACGGGAAGGCGATGGTGAAGCATCCGACCGTCCGCGACAGGTCGGCTCCGGGCACCACCGTGGAGTCACGTCCGTCCCCGTCCACCTCGAGCAGCGTGGCCGTCTCGTCGATGCCCCGGTCCCGGCGCCACCGCACCAGGGCCAGACCCAGCGCGGTGACCAGACCGTCGCGGACGGTGCCGTGGAACCGCTCGGGCACCGCGACGAGCAGTGCCTCCGCGTCCGACGCCGGCACCGTGCTGTGCACGTGCTCGACGGTGGCGCCGACATCGACGGCCGGGTCGAGCGGACGGTCCCCGATCGGGAAGTCCGGGGTGTCCAGGATCGACCGCCACAGGGCGAGTTCCGTTCGGCGCTCGGTGCGACCGGCCGCCTCGGCCAGCCCGTGCGTCCAGCGGCGCAGGGAGGTTCCGACCGGCGGCAGCACCACGGGCCGCCCGGATGCGAGAGCGTCGTACGCGGCGGCCAGATCGTCGATCAGGATCCGCCAGGACGCGTCGTCGGCAACGAAACGGTGGGCGACGATCAGCAACGTCTCGCCGCGCTCGTCGTCGATGCGGACGAACTGCACCATCCGGCCTGCGGCGGGGTCGAGTCGGTCGACGGCCGCCGCGAGGGCCCGTTCGGCGCGGTCCTGCCGGTCGTCGGATGCGCAGATCGCCGGTTCCGCCTGTGCCAGCAGGGTTTCCGGGTCGACGGTGCCGGTGGCCCGCACCCGCAGGGTGACGGCACCGTCGGCATCGTGTTCGACGATCGTGCGCAGCGCGTCGTGGTGATCGACGACCGCGCCGACCGCACCGGCCAGCGCGGCGGCGTCGACGCCGGCGGGCAGGGTCACCGCAGTCGACACGGCGAGCCGGTCGACGTCGCCGGAAGCCTCGAGGGCTGCACGCATCACCGGGGTCAACGGGACGTCCCCGATGCCGCCGCCGGGCAGTTCGGTCAGTGCACGCTCGACGCCGCCGGTGAGGGTGGCGATCTCCGCCAGCCCCGCGACGGTCTTGCGCTCGAACACGTCCCGCGGGGTGAACACCACGCCGCGGGCCTTCGCCCGCGAGACCAACTGGATCGAGACGATGCTGTCGCCGCCGAGCGCGAAGAAGTCGTCGTCGAGGCCCACCCGGTCGAGGTCGAGGACCTCGGCGAACACCCGTGCCACGGCCTCCTCGGTGACGGTGGTCGGGGCCCGGAACTCCCGCGCCTCGAACACCGGCGCCGGCAGCGCCTTGCGGTCGAGCTTGCCGTTGACGTTCAGCGGCAGCGCCTCGAGCACCACGAACGCCGCCGGCACCATGTACGACGGCAGGTCCCGCCCGAGGCGGGAGCTCACATCGGCGACGTCGAGCACGACGCCCGGCTGTGGGACCACGTAGGCGATCACCTGCGGTCCGACGCGGTCGTCGTCGCGGACGACGACGGCCACGTCGCGCACGTCGTCGAGACCGCGCAGCGCAGACTCGATCTCGCCGAGCTCGATCCGGAAACCACGCACCTTGACCTGGAAGTCGCTGCGGCCGACGTACTCCAGACGACCCGCCGGGTCCCAGCGCACCAGATCGCCCGTGCGGTAGAGCCGTTCGCCGTCCCCGAACGGCGAGGCGACGAACCGCTCCGCCGTCAGATCCGCCCGGCGGTGGTAACCCCGCGCCAGCTGCGCACCCGCCAGGTACAACTCACCGGGCACGCCGACCGGCACCGGGTGCAGGCGCGCGTCGAGCACGTACACCCGCGAATTCCACTCGGGCACACCGATCGGCACCGACACACCCGCCGCGTCGTCGACCTCGTGGAAGGTCACCGACACCGCCGCTTCGGTCGGGCCGTACAGGTTGTCCAACCGCGCCGCGTTGTGCGCCAGGAACCGTCGCGCCGTCGCCGCCGGCAACGCCTCACCGATCGCGAGCACCCGTCGTACCGCCGCCGGAAGACGGTCCTCGCCGTCGACGAGGAGGGTTTCGAGCATCGAGGGCACCACATGCAGCGTGGTCACGGACTGCTCGGCCGTCAACCCGTTCAGGTAGCTGGGGTCCCGGTGTCCGTCCGGGGCCGCGATCACCAACCGGCCACCGGAGACCAGCGCCGACCAGAACTCCCACACCGACAGGTCGAACGTCGCCGCCGTCTTGAGCAGCACCGCATCGTCGGCCCCGAGCGCATACTCCGCCCGCTTCCACACCAACTGGTTCACGATCGCGCCGTGCGGCACCGCCACACCCTTCGGCCGACCCGTCGACCCCGACGTGAAGATCACATACGCCGTGTTCGACGCCCGCAACGGCGCCCGCCGCTCCGCATCACCGATCGGAGCACCGGGGAGCTCGTCGAGAGCGAGGGTGTCGAGAGTGATCATCGGGATCGTCTGTCCCGGCACCTCGAAACCGTCGCGCTCGGTGGTCAGCACCACCACCGGCGCCGCCACCTCGAGGATGTACCCGGTCCGCTCGGCCGGCTGCTCCGGATCCACCGGCACATACGCACCACCGGCCTTGGCCACCGCGTACATCCCCACCAGCAACTCGATCGACCGGCGCATCGCCAACGCCACCGTCGACTCCGGCCCCACACCCAACGACACCAGATGCCGGGCAAGACGATTGACCCGAGCGTCGAACTCTCCGTAGGTCAGCGTCTCGCCCTCGAAGAACAGGGCTGTGGCCTCGGGGGCGCGCCGCACCTGCTCGTCGAACAGATCCACCAACGTCGCCGACGCATCCACGTCGTAACCGGTCTCGTTCCACGCCTCGAGCACCCGCACCCGCTCGGCCGCCTCGAGAATCTCGATATCCCCCAGCGCCACCGACGGATCGGCCACCACCGCCTCGAGCACCCGCACGAACCGCTCCGCGAAACCGACAACCGTCGGCTCGTCGAACAGGTCCGTGGCGTAGGTGAGCACGCTCGTGATCCCCTCGGGGGCCCCGTCGTCGGCGTACCGGTCGGTGACCACCAGGTGCAGGTCGAACTGCGAGGTCTGCAGATCCGCGTCCACACCGGACACGGTCAGTCCCGGCAACTCGAGACTGGTCGTCGCGAGGTTCTGGAAGGACAGGCCCACCTGGAACAGCGGATGCCGCGCCGTCGACCGTTCCGGATTGAGCACCTCCACCAGGCGCTCGAACGGCACGTCGGCGTGCGCGAAGGCCTGCAGGTCCCGCTCCCGCGCCTGGTCGAGCAGGTCCGCGAAGGACTCACCGGACTCGACCCGGGTACGGAAGACCAGCGTGTTGACGAACATGCCGATCAGATCGTCGAGTTCACGCTGACCGCGGCCCGCGATCGGCGTACCGATCGCGATGTCCTCGGTGCCCGACAGCCGCGCAAGCAGCACCGCGAACGCGGCATGCACGGCCATGAACAACGTCGCGCCCCGGGCCCGGGCCAGCTCGACCAGTTGCCGGTGCAGGTCGGCGTCGATCGTGAAGTCGATCTTCCCGCCCGCGAACGACTGCACGGCCGGTCGCGGCCGGTCGGTCGGCAGATCCAGCTGGTCCGGCAGATCCGCCAGTGCCTGCTTCCAGTACGTCACCTGCTTCGCAGCCACCGATGCCGGGTCGTTCTCGTCGCCGAGCACCCGTCGCTGCCACAGGGCGTAGTCGGCGAACTGCACGGGCAGCGGCATCCAGTCCGGAGCGTTGCCGGTGGAGCGGGCCACGTACGCCGTCACCAGATCGCGGGTGAGCGGCCCCATCGAGGAACCGTCCGCCGAGATGTGGTGCACGACGAACGCGACGATCGTCTCGTCCTCGCCGACAGTGAACAACCGCACCCGGATCGGAGCCTCCGACGTCACGTCGAAGCCCGTGTAGGCCAGCTCGCGGATCCGGTCGGCCACCTCGTCCCAGCTGGTGGCCACCGGCGTCAGATCCGGGACCACCGCCGTCACCGGCAGCACGACCTGGACCGCGCCGTCGTCCGTCTCCGGGTACGCCGTGCGCAGCACCTCGTGCCGCTCGAACACGTCCCGGATCGCATCCTGCAATGCGGCGACGTTCAACCGGCCCGACAGCCGCAGCGCGACCGGCAGGTTGTAGGCCGCCGACTCCGGATCGAAGCGGTTGAGGAACCACATGCGCTGCTGCGCGAGCGAGAGCGGTACCCGCTCCGGCCGCGGCCCGGCCACCAGCGGCACCGCGCCGCCGGATCCGGCGTGCTGCTCGACGTGCGCCGCGAGCGCCTCGACCGTGGAGGCGTCGAACAGCACCCGCACCGGCACTCGCGAATCCAGCGCCGCACCCAGACGCGCCACCAGCTGGGTGGCGATCAGGGAGTTGCCGCCGAGCGCGAAGAAGTCGTCGTCGAGACCGACCCGTTCGACGCCCAGGACCTCGGCGAAGATGCCCGCGACGATCTCCTCGATCGGGGTGGTCGGTGCCCGGAACTCCCGTGCGGCGAACGTCGGCGCCGGCAGCGCCTTGCGATCGAGCTTGCCCGAGGTGTTCAGCGGGAACTCCGCGAGCACCACGATCGCCGCCGGCACCATGTACGACGGCAGCGTCCGCGTCACGAACTCGATCACCGCGCCGGCATCCACCTCGTGGCCCGGCGCGGGAACCACGTACCCCGCGAGCTGGTCGCCGGTGGGGGTCGGTACGACCAGCACCGCGGCCTGGTTCACCGACTCGTGCGCCAGCAACGCCGTCTCGATCTCGCCGAGCTCGATGCGCTGACCACGGAACTTGACCTGGAAGTCGGTGCGGCCGATGTACTCGAGTTCCCCGGCCTCGTTCCACGTGACCAGGTCACCGGTGCGGTACATCCGCTCCCCCGGCGCGCCGAACGGGTTCGCGACGAACCTGTCGGAGGTCAGGTCCGGGCGACGGACGTAGCCGCGTGCCAGCTGCACGCCCGCCAGATACAGCTCACCCGGGACACCGACCGGAACCGGCCGCAGCCGGCCGTCGAGGACCAGCACCCGCACGTTCCACTCCGGGACGCCGATCGGCACGACGTCGACCGGTCCGTCGGCCGGTGCCTGCCAGAACGTCGCAGACACCGCCGCTTCGGTCGGGCCGTAGAGGTTGTCGATCCCGGCGGTACTGATACGCCGCACGCCCTCGATCGTCTCGGGCGGCAGGGCCTCGCCGATCACGAAGACGTGGCGCAGCGTGGTGCACGACTCGCGGTCGACGTGGGCGGCGAACACCGTGAGCATCGACGGCACGAAGTCGGTGATCGTCACCTTCTCGCGGGCGATGACCTCCGCCACGTACACCGGGTCACGATGCCCGTCGGGTGTCGCCACGACCAGCTTCGCCCCCACGCTCAGCGGCATGAAGAAGCCCCACAGCGACACGTCGAACGTCGTGGCCGTCTTCTGCAGGTAGACGTCCTGCGCCGTCATCTCGAACTCGTCGAGCATCCACGCCGTCTGGTTGACGATGGCGCGGTGGGTGACGGCGACGCCCTTGGGCCGGCCGGTCGAGCCGGAGGTGAAGATGGCGTAGGCCGTGTTGTCCGGGCGCAGCGGCGCGCGCCGGTCCCGGTCGGTGACGGGCGCAGCCGAAATCGCCGACATGTCCAGCTCGTCGACGAGTACGGCGTCGACGGCGAGTCCGTCCGGGACGGTGAACTCGTCGCGCGCGGTCGTGACGATGCACACCGGATCGGCCGTGTCGAGGATGTGCCGGACGCGGTCGACCGGGTGATCCGGATCGATCGGCACCCACGCGCCGCCGGCCTCGACGATCGCGTACATGCCCACCAGCAGGTCGAACGACCGCCGGATCGCCAGGCCCACCAGGGACTCCGGCCCCACGCCCTGCGAGATCAGGTGCCGGGCGAGCCGATTGACGCGGGCGCCGAACTCGGCGTACGTCAGCTCGGCACCCTCGTAGGCCAGTGCCACCGCATCCGGGGTGCGGCGGACCTGCGCCTCGAACCGGGACAGCAACAACTCGGTGCCGTCGAGAGCATGGTCCGAGTCGTTCCACCCGTGCAGAATCTGCTCGAGTTCGGCCGGGTCGAGCAGCTCGACGTCGCCGACCGGCAGCGCCGGCTGCCCGGCGATCGTCTCGAGGACGCGCACGAACCGCGACAGCAGCGTCTCGACCTGCTGGGCGTCGAACAGCCTGCGCTGGTAGCGCAGGTCGAGTTCCATGCCGGATCCGACGTGGACGAACAGGCTCAGCGGGTAGTGGGTGGCGTCGTTCGTGCCGACGCCGGTGACCGACATGCCGTCGATCGACGCTGCCTGTTCGGCGAGTCCCTTCTCGTCGAGCGGGTAGGACTCGAACACCGTGAGGGTGTCGAACGCGACGGCCGGTCCGGCGACCCGCTGGATCTCGGTGAGTCCCAGGTGATGATGCTCGAGCAGCTCTGCCTGTTCCCGCTGGAGACGCTGCAGGAACCGCTCGATCGGCTCCTGCGGGTCGAACGTCACCCGCACCGGCAGGGTGTTGATGAACAGGCCCACCATCGATTCCACGCCGGGCAGATCCGCCGGCCGGCCCGACACGGTGGCGCCGAATACGACGTCGTCGCGTCCGGTCGACCGGCCGAGCAGTACGCCCCAGGCCGCCTGGACGAGGGTGTTGACGGTGACACCGAGCCGGGCTGCGGCCGAGGCGATCTCGGCCGTGCGGTCGTCGTCGAGCAGCAGCCGTACGCGGTCGGCGCCCTCCGCACCGGGGTGCCGGTCCGTCGCCGGCGCGAGCAGCGTCGGCTCCTCGAGCCCGTCGAGGACCCGGGCCCACGTCGCGCGGGAAGTGTCGAGGTCACGCTCGGCGACCCACGCCAGGAACGACCGGTAGGAGCGGGGTCGCGGCAACGGCGCCGCGTCCCCGCGGGTGGCGTACAGCATCATCATGTCCTGCATCAGCAGCGGCATCGACCAGCCGTCGACGAGGATGTGATGCACGGTCACGCCGAGCTGGTAGCGGCCCTCTCCGAGGGACGCGAGGACGAACCGGATCAGTGGCGCCTCGTCCATCGCGAACCGTCGCGCCTGCTCCTCCCGCCAGAACGGCACCGTCGCGCGGACACCCTCGGCGGCGACGAGCTGCGAGAGGTCGGCCTCACGCCACGGCACCCGCACATCCGACAGCACCACCTGCACCGCGGCACCGGCGGCGTCGTTGACGAAGACCGTCCGCAGGTTCGGGTACCGGTCGAGCAGCGCCTGCGCGGCGGTGCGCAGCCGTTGCGGATCGACCACACCGTCGAGGTCGAGCACGGCCTGGATCGTGTAGACGTCCACGCTGGTTTCGTCCATGAGGGCGTGGAAGAGCAGGCCCGACTGCAGCGGCGACAGCGGCCACACGTCGGCCGCGGACGGGAAGCGCGCCTCCCACGCCTCGAGGTCCTGCTGCGTCACCGACACGAGCGGCACGTCGGACGGGGTCAGGCCTCCGGCGCCGGGCTCGTTCGCGTACCGCGCCAGCGCCGCGAGCGCGTCCACCCAGTACGCGGCGAGGGACTCGATGTCCTCCGGATCGAGAAGCCCTGTCGGGAAGGCGAACCCGGCGGCGAGCCGAGGTCCGTCCGCACCGTCGGACACGATCGCGTTGATGTCGACGACGGCGTTGGCAGGCATGTCCGCGTCGAGGGCGGCGTCGACTCCACCGAGCGCGTCCGTGGGAACCCAGCCGATCGCGGCGAGTTCCTCGGGCACGTCCGCCGCCGACACCCGGCCGAGGTAGTTGAAGCTCACCTGCGGCTGGGTGGGGTACGCGGCCAGGACCTGCGAACCGACCGGGTCGAGGTGGCGCAGCAGGCCGTAGCCCATGCCCTTGTCCGGAATCGCCAGGAGCTGTTCCTTGACGGCCTTGACCGCGGATCCCATGGCACTCCCGCCGGCGAAGGCGTCGTCCACGTCGATTCCGGTCAGGTCCACCCGCACGGGATGCGCGCTGGTGAACCAGCCGACGGTGCGCGACAGGTCCGCACCCGGCACGACCGTTTCCTCGCGGCCGTGGCCCTCGAACTTCAGCAGTGCGGACGTCGCGTCGATGCCGCGGTCGCGTCGCCACCGGGTCAGGGCCAGGCCGAGAGCGGCGATGAGCCCGTCGTTGACGCTGCCGTGGAACAGCGCGGGCACCGAGGTCAGCAGGGCGTCGGTGTCGGCCGCGGGGACGGTCACCTCCAGCCGTTGCACGGTCGAGGCGACGTCGACCGCCGGGTCGAACGCACGAGCGCCGAGCAGCGGATCAGGCCCGTCGAGCACCGACCGCCACAGCTCGAGCTCCGCCCGGCGTTCGGGCGCGCGCGCCGCGTCCACCAGACCGTGGGCCCAGCGGCGCAGCGAGGTGCCCACCGCCGGCAACGTGACGTCCTGTCCCGCGGCCACCTGGCCCCACGCGACGGCGAGGTCGGGCAGCAGAATCCGCCACGAGACGCCGTCGACCACGAGGTGGTGCGCGACGACGAGCAGCACGCCGGGGCGGTCGCCGGGTCCGAAGTCGAACCACACGAACCGCAGAACGCGTCCCTCGGTGGGCGCGAGCCGGTTCAGCGCGGCGTCGAGCTCGCGCGACGCGACCGCGGTGAGCGCGGCGTCGTCGATGTCGGCGGGCACCTCGACGCGGGTGACGAGTTCGTCGGCGTCGACCGTGCCGGCGGCCCGTACCCGCAGCACGGGGGCACCATCGGCGTCGTGCTCGAGGATCGACCGCAGCGCGTCGTGGTGGTCGACGACGGCGCCGACGGTGCGCACCAGCACGTCCCGGTCGAGGTCCTTCGGCAACGTCACCGCCACCGACTGGGAGAAGCGGTCGAAGCCGCCGCCCCAGCCGAGCACCTCACGCATGATCGGAGTGAGCGGGACCTCCCCGACGCCGCCGCCGGGCAGCTCCTGCAGACCGCCGGGCCCCTCCCCCGCGGTGGTGCGGGTCGCGACCTCGGCCAGTCCGGCGACGGATCGCCGCTCGAACACGTCCCGCGGGGTGAACACGACACCGCGGGCCTTGGCGCGCGAGACCAGCTGGATCGACACGATGCTGTCGCCGCCGAGCGCGAAGAACGACTCGTCGACGCCGACCCGGTCGAGGCGCAGCACCTCGGCGAACACCTCGGCAATGGTCTCCTCGAGATCATTGCTCGCGGAACGTATTTCGCGTTCCTCGAGCTCCGGTTCGGGCAGCGCGTGGCGATCGAGCTTGCCGACCGGGGTCAGCGGGATCTTGTCGAGCACCACGATCGCGGACGGCACCATGTGCGCCGGCAGCGAGCGGCCGACGAACTCGGTCAGCGCGGCGGTGTCGACCGTCGCGCCTGCCTTCGGCAGCACGTAGGAGACGAGCACGGTGCCGCCGGACGGCGTCGTGCGGCCCAGCGTGGCCGCGAAGTCCACACTCTCGTGGGACGTCAGCGCGGAGTCGATCTCGCCGAGCTCGATGCGGAATCCCCGCACCTTGACCTGGAAGTCGCTGCGCCCGACGAACTCGAGCTCGAGGCGGTCGTCGGCCGTGACACGCCAGCGCACCATGTCGCCGGTGCGGTACATCCGCGCACCGTCCGCCGCGAACGGATCGGCGACGAACCGCTCCGAGGTGAGCACCGGACGCCGGTGGTAGCCGCGGGCGAGGGCGGCACCCGACAGGTACAGCTCACCTGCAACGCCCACGGGGACGGGACGCAGCCGGGAATCGAGGACGAGGGCGGTCGTGCCGCGCACGGGCCCGCCGATCGTGATCGGATCTCCCGGCAGGACGTGCGCATAGGTCGAGATGACCGTCGCCTCGGTGGGACCGTAGCCGTTGAGCAGGGTGCGGCCGGGCGCCCACCGGTTCACCAGCTCGGGCGGCAGGGCCTCGCCACCGACGACGACCACCTCGAGGCTGTCGAGGCCGTCGGGGTCGACGGTGCCGATCACCGCGGGGGTGATGATGGTGTGCGTGGGGCGTTCCGTGCGGAACAGGTCCGCGAGGTCGGGGCCGCCGATGATCGTCGACGGCACGACGACCAGCGTGGCGCCCTGGGAGAACGCCGCGATCCACTCCATCACCGACGGATCGAAGCTCGGCGACATGATGTGCAGGAACCGCGATCGGGACGTCAGGCCGTAGAGGTCGAGGATCGTGTCCAGCAGGCCGCCGAGGCCGGTGTGGGTGACCACGACGCCCTTGGGCCGGCCCGTCGACCCCGACGTGTAGATCAGGTAGGCGGGGTGCTGCGGGCGCAGCGGCCGGACGCGATCGGCGTCGGTGATCGGGGCCGCCGAACGGGCCGCGACGTCCGCTGCGAGGCCGGGATCGTCGACGACCAGCCACTCCGCGTCGTCGGGCAGACCGGCGCGGTGAGCGGTTCCCGTGATCCCCAGGGCGGCACGGGAATCGGAGAGCATGTAGCGCACGCGCTCCGGCGGGTACGACGGGTCGACCGGCACGTGTGCGGCACCGGCCTTGGCCACCGCCCACACCGCCCGGACCATGTCGTAGGAGCGCGGGAACGCCACGGCCACGATGTTCTCGGGGCCGACGCCGCGCTCGATCAGCAGCCGCGCGAGCCGGGACGAGTCCTCGTCGAGCTCGCGGTAGGTGATCGAGCGTCCCTCGTACCGCACGGCGGTCGCGTCCGGGTCGAGGGACGCGCCGGCCGTGAGGAGGTCGGCGAGGGTTCCGCCGCTGACGACGTCGGTGCCGCGCACGTGGGTCAGCCGCTCGAGTTCGTGCGGCTCGAGCAGCGGCAGGTCACCGACGGGCAGTGCCGGGTCGGCGACGGCCGCGTCGAGGAGGTGGGCGAAGCGAGCGGCGAACCCTTCGACGGTGTCGGCGTCGAACAGGGACCGCGCGTAGGTGAACTCGGCGGAGATCCCGTCCGGTCCGCCGTCCGCCGTGGTGTGCTCGCGCAGGGTCAGCGCGAGGTCGAACTTGGCGCTGTCGACGTCGAACGGGACCGTGGACACGCTCAGTTCGGGCAGCTCGAGGCCGGTCTCGGGGAGGTTCTCGAACGACATGGCGACCTGGAACAGCGGGTGCCGGGCCGTGGACCGCTCGGGGTTGAGGATCTCGACGAGCCGCTCGAACGGAAGGTCCGCGTGGGCGAACGCCTCGAGATCGCTCTCGCGGATGCGCCCGAGATGCTCGGCGAATCCGGCGTCGGCGTCGATGTGGCTGCGCAGCACCAGGGTATTGACGAACATGCCGACCATCTCGTCGAGTTCGGCCTCACCGCGGCCGGCGATCGGCGTGCCGATCGCGATGTCGTCGGCGGCGGCCATGCGCGCCAGGAACACCGCCAGGGCGGTGTGCATGACCATGAACAGCGTCGTACCGCTGCGCCGGGCGAGGTCGGCGGCCTGTCGGTGGGTGCCCGCGTCGATGCGGAACTCGATCTTGCCGCCCTCGAAGGCCTGCACCGAGGGTCGCGGCCGGTCGGTGGGCAGGTTCAGCTCGTCGGGCAGCCCGGCGAGCGTCCGCTTCCAGTAGTCGGCCTGGGCGGAGACGAGGCTGTCCGGATCGTCCTCCGATCCCAGCACCTGACGCTGCCACAGCGCGAAGTCCGCGTACTGCACCGGCAGCGGCGCCCGGTTCGGTTCGTGGCCGGCCGCGCGCGCGACATAGGCGATCATCACATCGCGCGTCAACGGTGCCATGGACCAGCCGTCGGCGCTGATGTGGTGCGCGACGAACACCAGCACATGGTCGTCGTCGGCGACCCGGAAGAGCCGGGCCCGCAAGGGAATCTCGTCGGTGACATCGAAGCCCGCGGAGACCACCTCGACGACCCGGGCGACGAGGTCGGCCTCGGACACCGGTTCGGGTGCGAGGTCGGGGGCCGCCTCGGCGACCGGCAGGACCACCTGGTAGGCGTGACCGTCGGACTCCGGGTAGACGGTGCGCAGCACCTCGTGCCGGGCGACGACGTCGCGCACCGCGGCCCGCATGGCGTCCACGTCGAGTGTTCCGGTCAGCCGGACGGCGACCGGGATGTTGTTGGCCGCCGACTCGGTGTCGAACCGGTTGAGGAACCACATGCGCTGCTGGGCCAGCGACAGCGGAATCCGGTCCGGCCGCGGCTGCGGCACCAGCGGCGGACGCCCGCCGCCGCCGGCGTGCTGCTCGACCGCGACGGCGAGAGCCCCGACCGTGGTCGCCTCGAAGACGGCCCGGACCGGAATCTTCGCGTCGAGCGCGGCGCCGATGCGGGAGACGACCTGGGTGGCGAGCAGGGAGTTGCCGCCGAGTTCGAAGAAGTCGTCGTCGACACCGATCCGGGTGAGGCCGAGCACGTCGGCGAACACGCCGGCGACGATCTCCTCGACCGGGGTGCTCGGGGCGCGGAACTCCCGCGCCTCGAACACCGGCTCCGGCAGTGCCCGGCGATCGAGCTTGCCGTTGACGTTCAGCGGCAGCGCCTCGAGCACCACGAACGCCGCCGGCACCATGTACGACGGCAACGCCCCGGTGAGGCCGGACTTCACGCGCGCGATGTCGAGCACCGCGCCCGGCTCCGGAACCAGGTACGCCACGAGCTGCGTGCCCGTCCGATCGTCGTCCCGGGCGAGGACCGCGACGTCGCGCACCTCGTCGGCACCGCGCAGCGCGGCCTCGATCTCGCCGAGCTCGATCCGGAATCCGCGCACCTTGACCTGGAAGTCGCTGCGGCCGAGGTACTCCAGACGTCCGGCAGCGTCCCATCGGACGAGGTCGCCGGTGCGGTAGAGCCGTTCGCCGTCCCCGAACGGCGAGGCGACGAACCGCTCCGCCGTCAGATCCGCCCGGCCGTGGTAGCCGCGTGCCAGCTGCGCACCGGCGAGATACAGCTCGCCGGACACCCCGACCGGCACCGGGTGCAGGCGCCCGTCGAGCACGTAGACCCGCGAGTTCCATTCCGGCACACCGATCGGGACCGAGGCCCCGGAGACGTCGGCCACGTCGCCCGCGGTGATCGACACCGCGGCCTCGGTCGGGCCGTAGAGATTGACCAGCTGCGCGGTGTTGTGCTGCAGGAACCGCTGCGCCGTCGCCGCCGGCAGCGCCTCACCGATCGCGAGCACCCGGCGCAGAGACCTGGGCAGCACCCCGTCGGAGTCGACGAGCAGCGCTTCGAGCATCGACGGCACCACGTGCAGGGTGGTGACCGCCTGCTCGGCCATCAGGGTGTTCAGGTACCCGGGATCGCGGTGCCCGTCCGGTGTGGCGATCACCAGGCGGCCACCGGAGACCAGCGCCGACCAGAATTCCCACACCGACAGGTCGAACGTCGCCGCGGTCTTGAGCAGCGCCGCGTCCTGGGACCCGAGGCCGAAGTGCTCGCGCTTCCACAGCAACTGGTTCACGATCGCCGCGTGCGGCACCGCCACGCCCTTCGGCCGACCCGTCGAACCCGAGGTGAAGATCACGTACGCGGTGTTCGACGCCCGCAGCGGCGCCCGCCGCTCGGCGTCGGTGACCGGATCACCGGCATGGGGCGACAGGTCGGCCGTGTCGATCGCCAGGTGCGGGACAGAGCTGTCCCCCGGCAGCTCGAACGCGTCCCGCTCGGTGGTCAGTACCACCACCGGCGCCGCGGCGTCGAGGATGTATCCGGTTCGCTCGGCCGGCTGGTCCGGGTCGAGCGGCACGTAGACGCCACCGGCCTTGGTGACGGCATACATGCCGACGAGCAGCTCGATCGATCGGCGCATCGCCAGGGCGACCGTCGATTCGGGACCGACGCCGACCGAGATCAGGTGCCGGGCGAGCCGGTTGACTCGGGCATCGAACTCGCCGTAGGTGAGCGTCTCGCCCGCGAAGAACAGGGCGGGGGCGTCCGGGGTGCGTTGCACCTGCGCGTCGAACAGGTCGGCCAGCGTGGCCGACGTGTCGACGGCGTGATCGGTGTCGTTCCAGCCCTCGAGTACCCGCAGCCGCTCGGTGTCGTCGAGCAGCGGCACGTCGCCCACCGGGAGCGACGGGTCCGCCACCACGGACTCGAGCAACCGCAGGAAGCGCCGGGCGAAGCCGGCCACCGTCGACTCGTCGAACAGGTCCGTGGCGTAGGTGAAGAAGCCGGTCACACCGGCCGCGGCACCGTCCTCCGCGTGCCGGTCGGTGACGATCAGATGCAGATCGAACTGCGAGATCTCCATGTCCGCATCGACGTTCGCGATGGTCAGACCGGGCAGCTCGAGGCGGGACTGAGCGACGTTCTGGAACGACAGGCCCACCTGGAACAAGGGGTGCCGCGCGGTCGAGCGGACGGGGTTGAGCACCTCCACGAGCCGCTCGAACGGCACGTCGGCATTGGCGAATGCTCCCAGGTCGGCCTCGCGTGCCTGCGCCAGCAGTTCCTCGAACGCCGCGTCCGGGCGAACCCGGGTGCGGAAGACCAGGGTGTTGACGAACATGCCGATGAGATCGTCCAGCGCCCGCTCGTCACGGCCCGCGATGGGCGTGCCGATCGCGATGTCGTCGGTGTCGGACATCCGTGCGAGGAACACCGCGAGGGCGGTGTGCATCACCATGAACAGCGTCGTGTTACTGCGACGGGCGAGCTCGATCAGCCGCGCGTGCAGGTCGGGGTCGACGGCGAACCCGGTCCGGGCGCCGGCGAAGGACTGCACGGCCGGGCGCGGCCGGTCGGTGGGCAGGTCCAGCTGGTCGGGCAGACCGGCCAGGGCGTCCTTCCAGTACGCCACCTGCTTCGCCGCGATCGACTCGGGATCGTCTTCGGAACCGAGGACCTCCCGCTGCCACAGCGCATAGTCCGCGTACTGCACCGGCAGCGGCGCCCACGCCGGGAACTCGCCCTGCGAGCGGGCGATATAGGCCTGCATAAGGTCCCGGGTGAGCGGACCCGCCGACGAACCGTCGGCCGAGATGTGGTGGACGACCAGCGCGAGCACGTGGTCGTTCCCGGCCAGCCGGAACAGTCGCAACCGCAACGGCACCTCGGTGGTGACGTCGAAGGTGGTGGCCCCGAGCTCGTGGACGGCCGTCAGGATCTCGTGCTCGGCCACCGGGACCGGGGTGAGGTCCTGTTCGGCCTGGGCGGCAGGCACGACGACCTGGATCGGGCCGTCCGCCGTCTCGGGGTAGTAGGTGCGCAGGATCTCGTGCCGGGCGACGAGGTCTCCCACCGCCGCCTGCAGCGCCGCGACGTCGAGCGTCCCGGTCAGCCGGATCGCCATCGGCACGTTGTACGCGGCGGTGTCCGTGTCGAACCGGTTGAGGAACCACATGCGCTGCTGGGCGAGCGAGAGGGGGATCCGCTCGGGACGCGGCCGCGCCTCGAGCGGACGTCGAGCGTCGGCACTCTGATGCTGGACGGACACCGCGAGGGCTTCGACGGTCGGCGACTCGAACAGCGCACGAATCGGCACCCGGGCATCGAGGGCGGCACCGAGCCGGGACGCGACCTGGGTGGCGAGCAGAGAGTTGCCGCCGAGTTCGAAGAAGTCGTCGTCGAGACCGACCCGCTCAAGGCCGAGGACCTCGGCGAACACCCGCGCCACGGCCTCCTCGGTGACGGTGGTCGGGGCCCGGAACTCCCGCGCCTCGAACACCGGCGCCGGCAGCGCCTTGCGGTCGAGCTTACCGTTGACGTTCAGCGGCAGCGCCTCGAGCACCACGAACGCCGCCGGCACCATGTACGACGGCAGCTGCTGCGCCAGGGCCGACTTGAGCTGCGCCGCATCAACTTCCGCACCGCCAGCCGGAACGACGTAGGCCACGAGCTGTGCGCCGCCGCGGTCGTCGTCGCGCGCGATCACCGCCACGTCCCGCACGTCGTCCAGATTGCGCAGGGCGGCCTCGATCTCGCCGAGCTCGATCCGGAAACCACGCACCTTGACCTGGAAGTCACTGCGGCCGACGTACTCCAGACGACCCGCCGCATCCCACCGCACCAGATCACCCGTGCGGTAGAGCCGCTCACCGACCCCGAACGGCGAGGCGACAAACCGCTCCGCCGTCAGATCCGCCCGGCCGTGGTAACCCCGCGCCAACTGCGCACCCGCCAGGTACAACTCACCCGGCACGCCGACCGGCACCGGGTGCAGGCGCGCGTCGAGCACGTACACCCGCGAATTCCACTCCGGCACACCGATCGGCACCGACACACCCGCCGCGTCGTCGACCTCGTGGAAGGTCACCGACACCGCCGCCTCGGTCGGGCCGTACAGGTTGTCCAACCGCGCCGCGTTGTGCGCCAGGAACCGTCGCGCCGTCGCCGCCGGCAACGCCTCCCCGATCGCGAGCACCTGCCGCAGCGAACCCGCCAGCACGCCCCCACCCTCGACGAGCAACGCCTCGAGTATCGACGGCACCACATGCAGTGTCGTCACGGACTGCTCGGCCATCAGCGCGTTCAGATACCCCGGATCGCGGTGCCCGTCCGGCGCCGCGATCACCAACCGGCCACCGGAGACCAGCGCCGACCAGAACTCCCACACCGACAGGTCGAACGTCGCCGCCGTCTTGAGCAGCACCGCATCGTCGGCCCCGAGCGCATACTCCGCCCGCTTCCACACCAACTGGTTCACGATCGCGCCGTGCGGCACCGCCACACCCTTCGGCCGACCCGTCGACCCCGACGTGAAGATCACATACGCCGTGTTCGACGCCCGCAACGGCGCCCGCCGCTCCGCATCACCGATCGGAGCACCGGGGAGCTCGTCGAGAGCGAGGGTGTCGAGAGTGATCATCGGGATCGTCTGTCCCGGCACCTCGAAACCGTCGCGCTCGGTGGTCAGCACCACCACCGGCGCCGCCACCTCGAGGATGTACCCGGTCCGCTCGGCCGGCTGCTCCGGATCCACCGGCACATACGCACCACCGGCCTTGGCCACCGCGTACATCCCCACCAGCAACTCGATCGACCGGCGCATCGCCAACGCCACCGTCGACTCCGGCCCCACACCCAACGACACCAGATGCCGGGCAAGACGATTGACCCGCGCGTCGAACTCGCCGTAGGTCAGCGTCTCGCCCTCGAAGAACAGGGCTGTGGCCTCGGGGGCGCGCCGCACCTGCTCGTCGAACAGATCCACCAACGTCGCCGACGCATCCACGTCGTAACCGGTCTCGTTCCACGCCTCGAGCACCCGCACCCGCTCGGCCGCCTCGAGAATCTCGATATCCCCCAGAGCCACCGACGGATCGGCCACCACCGCCTCGAGCACCCGCACGAACCGCTCCGCGAAACCGGCCACGGTGCCCTTGTCGAACAGGTCCGTCGCACACGTGAACGTCGCGTCGATGCGAGCCGGCGTTCCGTCCTCGTCGTAGCGGTCGAAGACGGTCAGCTGCAGGTCGGTCTTGGCGAGCTCGAGCTCGAAGTTGGTCGGCGAGACGGTCAGTCCCGGCAGTTCCAGCTTCGTCTGTGCGAGGTTCTGGAAGGACAGGCCCACCTGGAACAGCGGGTTGCGGGCCGTCGACCGCACGGGGTTGAGCACCTCCACCAGGCGCTCGAACGGCACGTCGGCGTGCGCGAACGCGCCGAGGTCCGTCTCCCGGACCTGAGCCAGGAACTCGTCGAATGCGACGTCGGACTGCACGCGGGTGCGGAAGACGAGCGTGTTGACGAACATGCCGATCAGGTCGTCGAGCACCCGCTCGCCGCGGCCGGCGATCGGCGTACCGATCGCGACGTCGTCGGTGCCCGACAGCCGCCCCATCAGGGTCGCCAGGGCGGCGTGGATCACCATGAACAGCGTGGCGTTGTGGCGGCGGGCCAGCTCCTGCAGACCGCGATGCAACTCGGCATCGACGGTGAAGTGCAGCGAGTCGCCACGGAAGCTCTGGCGCGGAGGCCGCGGGCGGTCGGCGGGGAGATCGATCTGGTCGGGCAGCCCGGCCAGGGTCCGCTTCCAGTACTCGATCTGCTGCGCGGCGACGGAGTCGGGATCGTCCTCCGAACCGATGACGTCGCGTTGCCACAACGCGTAGTCCGCGTACTGGACGGGCAGCGGCTCCCATCCCGGGTTCTCCCCGCGGGACCGCGCCTCGTAGGCGATGGTGACGTCGCGCGCGAGGGGCGCCATCGAGGCGCCGTCGGCGGAGACGTGATGCACGACGAACGCCAGGACGTAGTCGGTGTCGGTGATCCGGAAGATGCGCGAGGCCACCGGCACCTGACGTGTCACGTCGAAGGTCGTCGACATGAACGCGACGATCTCCTCGGTGAGGTCGTCCTCGGTGACGTCGTACGGCGTCAGATCGGGCAGCGCCTCCTCGACGGGGAGCACGATCTGGTGCGGTCCGCCGTCGGGGTCCGGGTAGTAGGTGCGCAGCATCTCGTGCCGGCCGATCACGTCGCGCACCGCCGCCTGCATCGCGGCGAGATCCAGATCGCCCTGGAGTCGCACCGCGAAGGGAATGTTGTCCACCGCGGAGGAAGTGTCGAACTGGTTGAGGAACCAGTACCTCTGCTGGGCGAGCGACAGCGGCACCCGCTCGGGACGCGGTGCCGCTTCGAGCGGACGCCGGGCACCGGTACCGATCTGACGGCCGACCTCCGCGGCGAACGCTTCGACGGTGGACGTCTCGAACAGCACCCGCAGCGGCACCGACGCGTCGAGCGCCGCCCCGATCCGCGAGACCACCTGCGTGGCGATCAGCGAGTTGCCACCGAGGGCGAAGAAGTCGTCGTCGAGACCGACCCGGTCGAGACCGAGCACCTCGGCGAACACACTCGCCACGATCTCCTCCACCGGAGTCGTCGCGGCACGGAACACCTTGACCTCGAACACCGGCTCCGGCAACGCCTTCCGGTCCAGCTTGCCCGACGCGTTGAGCGGCAACTCCGCGAGCACCACGAACGCCGACGGCACCATGTACGACGGCAGCACCTGCCCCACCGCCGAGCGGGCCTCGTCCTCGTCGAACACGGCACCGGCGGCCGTCACCACGTACGCCACCAGCTGCTCGGCGCGGACCATCGCGACTGCCTGGGCCGCCTCGGTGTGTTCGACGAGCGCCGCCTCGATCTCGCCGAGTTCGATGCGCAGACCCCGCAGCTTGACCTGGAAGTCCGTGCGGCCCAGGTACTCGAGCTCCCCGGCCTCGGTCCACGTCACCAGATCACCGGTGCGGTACAACCGCTCCCCCGCCGCCCCGAACGGATTCGCCACGAACCGATCCGAGGTCAGATCCGGCCGGCCCACGTAGCCGCGCGCAAGCTGCACACCCGCCAGATACAACTCACCCGGCACCCCCACCGGCACCGGATGCAGCCGCCCGTCGAGCACGAACACACCC
This sequence comes from Rhodococcus indonesiensis, assembly GCF_047782815.1. NCBI lineage: Bacteria > Bacillati > Actinomycetota > Actinomycetes > Mycobacteriales > Nocardiaceae > Rhodococcus > Rhodococcus indonesiensis. Next base: position 3,802,515 of record NZ_CP180630.1, read on the forward strand.
GTGTTCCACACCGGCGCACCGATCGGCACCGACACCACATCCGCGTCGGTCACCTCGTGGAACGTCACATCCACCGCGGCCTCGGTCGGCCCGTACAGGTTGTGCACAGCCACACCCGGGACCAGCGTCCGCATGCGCGCCGCGACGGCACCCGGCAGCGCCTCACCCGAGGCGAAGACGTAGCGGAGCGAAGGCAGGTCGGCCACGGTCGGTTCGGCGACGAACACGGCGAGCATGGAGGGCACAAAGTGGACCACCGAAACGGACTGCTCGGCCATCAGCGCGGCGAGGTAGGCGGGGTCGCGGTGCCCGTCCGGGGCCGCGACCACCAACCGCGCCCCCACCTGCAACGGCCAGAAGAACTCCCACACCGACACATCGAACGTGAACGGCGTCTTCTGCAACACCACATCGCCGGCCGACAACCCGTACCGACCCTGCATCCACACCAGACGATTGACGATCGCCGCATGCGAGACCGCCACACCCTTCGGCCGCCCCGTCGACCCCGACGTGAAAATCACATACGCCGTGTTCGACCCCCGCACCGGCGCACGCCGCTCCCCATCGGTCACCGGCGCATCCGACAACCCCGACACATCCAACTCGTCGAGCACCACCGTGCGGACAGACCCCTGCCCCGGCACCACGAACCCGTCCCGCCCCGTGGTCAACACCACCACCGGCGCCGCCACCTCCAGGATGTACCCGTTGCGCTCGGCCGGCTGATCCGGATCGACCGGCACATACCCGCCCCCGGCCTCCACCACCGCATACATCCCCACCAGCAGATCCACCGACCGGCGCATCGCCAACCCCACCAGCGACTCCGGCCCCACCCCCACCGACACCAGATACCGCGCCAACCGCCGCACCCGCCCGGCGAACTCCCCGTAACTGAGCGACACCCCGTCGAACGTCACCGCCGGCGCCTGCGGCGACCGCCGCACCTGCTCCGCGAACAACTCCCCCAACGTCGCCGCCGGCACCGCACGCCCCGTGTCGTTCCACACCTCGAGCACCCGCGACCGCTCCACCGGCTCGAGGATCTCCAGATCCCCCACCGCCACCGACGGATCGGCCACCACCGCCTCGAGCACCCGCACGAACCGCGCCGCGAACCCCGCCACCGTCGACGCATCGAACAGATCCGTCGCATAGGTGATCCCGACGGCGTACTCGGCGGAATCGGCTGTCTCGGCGGTCGTTTCGGCGAGGGAGAACTGCAGGTCGAACCGTGCGGTCGCGGCGTCGAAGTCGAGGCCCGAGACCGTCAGGCCCGGAAGCTCGAGGGCTCCCATCGCCTGGTTCTGGAAGGACAGCATGACCTGGAACAGCGGATGCCGCGCCGTCGACCGGGCAGGATTGAGCACCTCCACCAGCCGCTCGAACGGCACGTCCGCGTGCGCGAACGCGTCGAGGTCCGTGCCGCGTACCCGCGCGAGCAGGTCCTCGAAGGACTCCCCGCCCTCGACCCGGGTCCGCAGCACCAGGGTGTTGACGAACATCCCGACGAGGTCGTCGAGTTCCTGCTCGCCGCGACCGGCCACCGGGGTGCCGACGGCGATGTCGTCGGTCCCCGACAACCGCGCCAGCAGCACCGACAGTGCCGCGTGCACCACCATGAACGGGGTGACGTTGCGCTCACGTGCGACCCGCCCGATTGCGGCATGGAGGTCCGGCCCGAGCGAGAACTCGTGCACCGCACCCGCGTTGGAGGCAGACGCCGGCCGGGGACGGTCCGACGGCAGGTCGAGCTGGTCGGGCAGCCCGGCGAGCGCGCCGCTCCAGTACGCCTCCTGACTCGCGATCACCGAACCCGGGTCGTCCTCCGAGCCGAGTATCTCCCGCTGCCACAACGCGTAGTCGGCGTACTGCACCGGCAGTGGCTCCCACTCCGGTTCGCCACCGGTGGCCCGTGCCGAGTACGCCACCACCACGTCACGGGTGAGCGGCCCCATGGAGAAGCCGTCGGCCGCGATGTGGTGCACGACGAGGACGAGAACATGCTCAGTTGCGGACACCTCGAACAGCCGCGCCCGGAACGGCACCTGCGTCGACACGTCGAACCCCGCCGAGGCCATCGTCAGGACCTCGGCGAGCAGCTCGTCCTCCGAAGCCGGGATCGGCGACAGATCCGGAATCACCCGCGAGGTCGGCAACACCTGCTGGTACGCCACACCGTCCGCGTCCGGATATACCGTCCGCAGGGATTCGTGCCGCGCGAGCACATCGGCGACCGCCACCTGCAGTGCGTGCCGATCCAGCAACCCGGACAACCGGATGGCCAGCGGAATGTTGTTCACCGCGGAGTCCGGTTCGAATCGGTTCAGGAACCACATGCGGCGCTGCGCCAAGGAGAGCGGAACCCGCTCGGGTCGCGGGCGCGCCACCAACGGCACCCGGGTGCCGGCGGAGTCGGCCTGCTCGAGGCGGGCGGCGAGGGGAGCGACCGCCGAGGCCTCGAACAGTGTCCGCACCGGAACCGCCGTGCCGAGCGCCGCGGCGAGCCGGGAGATCACCTGCGTGGCGACGAGCGAGTTGCCACCCAGTTCGAAGAAGTCGTCGTCCAGACCGACCCGTTCCACGCCGAGGACGTCGGCGAAGACCCGGGCGACGATCTCCTCGACCGGGGTGGTCGGTGCCCGGAAGACCCGGGTTTCCTGCTCCGGTTCCGGCAATGCACGCCGGTCGAGCTTGCCGCCGGGCGTCAGCGGGATCGAGTCCAGGACCACGACCGCGTGCGGCACCATGTAGCTCGTCAGGAACTGGGCCACGGAGTCCTTCACGGCGGCGCCGTCGAGTTCGATGCCCGGCTCGGGAACGACGTAGCCGACGAGCTGCTCACCCCGCTGCCCGTCCCGGCGCACCGTCGCGACCGCCTGGGCGACGCCGGCGCACCGCGCGAGCGCCGCTTCGATCTCACCGAGTTCGATCCGGAAACCGCGGATCTTCACCTGGTCGTCGGCCCGGCCGACGTACTCGACCACCCCGGCCGTCTCGTCCCCGGGAGAACCGGACCACCGCACCACGTCACCGGTTCGGTACATCCGGCTGCCGTCGGTGGCGTACGGATCGGCCACGAACCGCTCGGCCGTCAGCCCGGCCCGGCCCAGATACCCGCGAGCCACCTGGATTCCCGCCAGGTACAGCTCGCCCGGGACACCGACGGGCACCGGCTGCAGCCGGTCGTCGAGAACGAGCACCCGCATTCCGCGGACGGGGCCGCCCATCACCACCGGTTCGCCGGGTAGCAGGGCGTCACTGATGTTCGATGCCACCGTCGACTCGGTGGGACCGTAGGCGTTGAAGAACGCGCGGCGCGACCCGTCGGGCAGGATCGTCGCCCAGCGTGCCACCAGGCCCGGAGAGCACGCCTCGCCACCCGTGATCACCACGCGGATGCAGTCGAGGCCCGCGGGATCCACCGACCCGAGGGCCGCGGGGGTCACGAAGGCGTGGGTGACCGCCTCCGCGGCCAGCAGGCCGGCGAGCTCGGCGCCGCCGTACACCGAGGTCGGCGCGACGACCATCGTCGCGCCCGCACCGCACGCCAGCAGCAGTTCGAGCACCGAGGCGTCGAAGCTCGGCGACGCGAAGTGCAACGTGTGGGAGTCGGCGGTGACCGCGTACCGCTCCACCTGTTCGGCGCAGAAGTTCACCACACCGGCATGTGCGACCACGACGCCCTTCGGCGTGCCCGTCGTGCCGGAGGTGTAGATGACGTACGCCGGGTGGGCCGGGCGCAGGGAGCGCACGCGTTCGGCGTCGGCCAGCGGTCCCGCCGGCAGTCCCGCGCCGGCCTCGACCGCTTCCTCGAGTACGAGCCACGGAACGGAATCCGGTAGCGTACCGGCGGTTTCGGCTGTGGCGAGCCCGAGCACCGCGCCGGAATCGGAGAGCATGTAGGCGATCCGCTCGGTCGGGTACGTCGGGTCCACGGGGACGAACGCGGCACCGGCCTTGACCACCGCCCACAACGCCGTGACCGACTCGACCGACCGGGGCACCGCCACGGCCACGCGGTCTTCCGGTCCCACACCACGGGAGATCAGGATCCGGGCCAGACGCGACGACGTCGCGTCCAGATCCCCGTACGACACCGACCGGCCGTCGAACCGCAGGGCCACGGCAGCCGGGTCGCGACGCGCGGCGAGGGCGAGGATGTCGGCGAGGGTGCCGCCGGGCTCGGCGGCGGCACCGTGCACGGACGTCAGTGCCTGTCGCTCCGGTACCGAGAGGAGGTCCATGTCGCCGACGGCCCGTGCCGGGTCGGTGGCGACGGTCTCGAGCATCCGGAGCAACCGGCGCACGAAGGTCGCGACGGTCGGCTCGTCGAACAGGTCGGCGGCGTAGAGGAGGTCGCAGGCGAGACCACCGGGTTCGCCGTTCCCGTCCACGGTTTCGACGAAGATGAACGACAGGTCGTACTGGGACTGTCGGCGGTTCGCGGTCACGGGACTGATCGCGAGCTCACCCAGTTCGAGGCTGGTCTGCTCGAGGTTCTGGAAGGCGAGCATCACCTGGAACAGCGGGTGATGGGACTGCGACCGGACCGGATCGAGTACCTCGACGAGCCGTTCGAACGGGACGTCCGCGTGCCCGAATGCGGCGAGGTCGGACTCGCGCACGCGCGCCAGCAACCGGGTGAAGGGCTCACCCGTCTCGACCTCGGTGCGCAGCACCAGGGTGTTGACGAACATGCCGATCAGGTCGTCGAGTTCCTGCTCACCGCGGCCGGCGATCGGAGTGCCGATGGTGACGTCCGCCGAACCCGACAGGCGGCTGAGGACCGCCGCCAGGGCGGCGTGCACCACCATGAACGGTGTCGTCCGGGTCTCGTGCGCCAGCCGGACGAGACCCCGGTGCACCGATTCGTCGACGGTGAAGGCGTGCACGGCGGCACGGTTGCCGGCGACCGCCGGTCGCGGCCGAGCGGTCGGCAGGTCCAGTCGCTCGGGTACGCCGTCGAGACGACGTGTCCAGTACTCGATCTGCTGGGCGACGACCGACTGCGGGTCGTCCTCCGAGCCGAGGGCCTGCCGCTGCCAGATGGCGTAGTCGGCGTACTGGACGGTCAACGGCTCCCACGCGGGTGCCTCGTGCCGGGTCCGGGCGTCGTAGGCGACCATGACGTCCCGCGTGAGCGGACCCATCGAGAATCCGTCCGCGGCGATGTGGTGCACCACGAGCACCAGCACGTGCTCGGTGTCGGACACCTGCAGCAGACGGACGCGAACGGGCACCTCGGTCGTGACGTCGAAACCGGCCGAGACGATCTCCGCGACCGTCGGCACGATCTCGGGCTCGCTCACCGTCGACGGCGTGAGCGTCGGCTTCACCTCCGAGGCGGGCAGCACCTGCTGGTAGCCGACCCCCTCCGTCTCGGGGTAGACGGTGCGCAGCACCTCGTGCCGGGCCACCACGTCCGCCACGGCCGCGCCGAGCGCGTCGACGTCGAGCGTCCCCGACAGCCTCAGGACGACCGTGATGTTGTTGACCGCCGACCCGGGGTCGAGGCGGTTGAGGAACCACATCCGCCGCTGCGCCAGCGACAACGGAACCTGCTCCGGCCGCACCTGCGGCACCAGCGGGGGCCGGTGGGAGTCGCCGGCCGCCATCGCCGCGTCGACGAGTGTGGCGAGCTGCGCGGCGGTAGGGGCGTCGAAGAACTCCCGTACGTCGATGCGGACCTTGTGATCGGCGTTGATCCGGGCCACCACGCGCGTGGCGCTCAGCGAATTGCCGCCCAGGGCGAAGAAGTCGTCGTCGACGCCGAGCCGCTCGACACCGAGCACACTCTCGAACGCGGCGACGACCGTTTCCTCGGTGGGGGTGCTCGGTGCGCGGTATTCGGTTGCCAGAACGCTGAAGTCGGGCTCGGGCAGCGCTCCGCGGTCGAGCTTGCCCGACGCGTTGAGGGGAAATTCCGTCATTTCCACGAACAGCGACGGCACCATGTAGTCGGGCAACCGCCGGCGCACGGCCGCAGCCAGCTCGGTGCGGTCGATCGGTTCACCGTCGGTGACGAGGTAGCCGACGAGGTGGTCGCCGAGCGTCTCGTCGGAGTGCACGACGACGACCGCCTGCCGGACCCCGGGGTGGTCGAGCAGGGCGGATTCGATCTCGCCGAGTTCGATGCGCAGGCCGCGCAGCTTGACCTGGAAGTCGGTGCGCCCGACGTACTCGATCAGCCCGTCGGTGTTCCACTTGACCAGGTCACCGGTGCGGTACATGCGGTCGCCCGGCGCACCGAACGGATCGGCGACGAAGCGGTCCGCCGTCAGGTCGGGCCGGCGCAGGTAGCCCCGCGCGAGCTGGATGCCCGCGAGGTACAGCTCTCCCTCGACTCCCTGCGGAACGGGCCGCAAACCCTCGTCGAGCACGTAGAGATCGGTGTCGGCCACCGCCGCACCGATGGGGACGACGGTGTCGTCACCGTGGGTCTCGTAGTAGGTGACGTCGACCGCGGCCTCGGTCGGGCCGTACAGGTTGTGCAACCCGGCCGTGGAGATCGCGTGGAACCGGGCGACGGTCTGCGCGGGCAGCGCCTCACCCGAGGCGAAGACGTACCGCAGCGAGGTGACGGCCGCGGCGGTCGGCTCGGCGAGGTAGACCGCGAGCATGGAAGGGACGAAGTGGGCGACGGTGACCCGGCGCTCGATCATGGTCTGCGCCAGGTAGGCGGGGTCGCGGTGACCGTCGGGCAGCGCAATCGACAGTCGCGCCCCCACCTGCAGCGGCCAGAAGAACTCCCACACCGACACGTCGAACGTGAAAGGGGTCTTCTGCAGCACGACGTCGTCGCCGCGCAGCCCGTACTCGGCCTGTCGCCAGGCGATGTTCGCGACGATGGCCCGGTGCTCGACCGCGACGCCCTTCGGGCGGCCGGTGGAGCCCGAGGTGAAGATGACGTACGCGAGACTGTCGGCGGTCAGGGCGCCGAGCCGTTCGTCGTCGCGCACCGGGTCCGCGGGCACGGCCGCGAGGTCGAGGGTGTCGACGAGGACCACGGGTACCGAGGCCGGCAGGTCCACCTCGTCGCGGGCGGTGGTGACCACGGCGACCGGTTCGGCGATGTCGAGGACGTAGGCGATGCGGTCCGCGGGGTGGTCCGGATCCAGCGGCACGTAGGCGCCGCCGGCCTTGACGACTGCGTACATGCCGACGAGCAGGTCGAAGGATCGTCGTATCGACAGGCCGACACGGGTGTCCGGGCCCACGCCGAGCCCGATCAGGTGCCGCGCGAGCCGGTTGACGCGGGCGTCGAACTCCGCGTAGGTCAGGGTCTCGCCGTCGAACTCGAGGGCGACGGCGTCCGGGGTCGCCTCGACCTGCGCGTCGAAGCGGCCCACGAGGGTGTCGAGGTCGGGTCCGGCGGGCGCCACGGCGGCGTCACCGAGGACGGAGGCGGCATCGGTCAGGAGGCCGTCGAGCACGGTGGGCAGACCACCGTCGGCGAGGAGCTCGGGCGCGAGGTTGGACAGCACGACCGGGACCAGCGCCTCGATCCCGAGCACTCCCCCCATCGCGGCGTCGAGGGTGGCGATCTCCTGCTGGAGCCGGCTGTAGGTCAGCTGCGTGTCACCGTGGGCGAGGGCGACGCGGTCGGGCTCGCGGTCCACGACTCCGGCCAGCAACCGGGGCAGGTCTGCGATCGTCAGCGCCTGCTTGCCCGACGTGCCTTCAGCCATCTACTTCATCCTCCGATACCTCTGCGTGTCGCGCACTGTCTTGCGCGCTCCGTCCGACCCTGTGGGCACCCGGGTACCCACGGGGTCGGACGACAGTCGATGTTCGATTATCCCGGTCGGACCGACAGCAAACGAAGCGCCCAGGTCAGAGCCCCCCACCGGTGATCTCGTCGGCCGTGGTGAGCACGGATCGGACCAGTTCGGCGAACCCGTCGGCGCCCAGCGCGGGCAGGACACCGGGGATGAGGGTGTTCAACACCACAGGCACGAGCGCCTCCGCGGTCAGTGCCCCGCTCGTCGCCGTGGCCGTCGCGGCCAGTTTCTGCGCGAACTCCCCGAAGGTGACGTCCCGGCCCTCGTGGCTGAGCGCCACCGCGTCGGGGGCGGTCTCGGCGGCGGCGGCGACCAGGTCCGGCAGGTCCGCCACGGTCCGCGGCTTGCGCGGCGCGGCCAGCCGGGCCCGTTCGGTCTCGGTGAGGATGTCGATCGCACGCAGCCGGATCTGGGGATCCGACGTCACCGCATCGAGGATGCGGGTGAACCGTTCGGCGAACAGCTCGACCGTCTCCCGGTCGAACAGCGCGGTCGCGTAGGTGAAGATCACCTCGAGACCGCCGAGGCCGCCGCCGGGCGCGAACTGCTCGACGAAGGTGCACTGCAGGTCGAACTTCGCCTGGTGGGCGCCGGCCTCGAGCGGGGTGACCGCCAGTCCCGGCAGTTCCAGCGTGCCGGTCTCGATGTTCTGGAACGTGAGCATCACCTGGAACAGCGGCGTGTACGAGCTCGACCGCCGGCGGCCGACGGCGTCGACGAGCCGCTCGAACGGCACGTCGGCGTTGCCGAACGCCGCCAGGTCCTTCTCCTTCGCCTGGGCGAGGAGGTCGGCGAAAGTGCCCCCGCCGGCCACGCGGGTGCGCAGCACCAGCGTGTTGACGAACATGCCCACCAGGTCGTCGAGCACTTCCTCGGCGCGACCGGCGGTCGGAGTTCCGACCGCGACGTCCTCGGTGGACGCCAGGCGCGACAGGAGCACCGCGAGGGCGGCGTGCACGACCATGAACACCGTCGCGTTGTGTTCGCGGGCGGTCTTCTCGATCCGCTGCGCGAGCGCCTCCCCGATGGTGAACGTCACCGAGTCGCCCTCGGTGGACTGCCGCGCCGGCCGCGGCCGATCCGTCGGCAGCGCGAGCAGCTCGGGACTGCCGGTCAGCTCGTCGGTCCAGTACCCGAGCTGGCGGGACAGCTCACTGTCGGGGTCGTCCGGGCTGCCGAGCACCTGCTGCTGCCACAGCGTGTAGTCGGCGTACTGGACCGCCAGCTCCGCCCAGCCGGGCACCTGCGCCTCGGCGCGGGCGGCGTAGGCGACCATCACGTCGCGTACGAGCGGCCGCATCGAGTAGCCGTCGGCGCTGATGTGGTGCGCCACCAGGGCGAGCACGTGCTCGTCGTCGGCGACGCGGAACAGCCGCGCCCGCACCGGCGGGGTCTGGGCCGTCACGTCGAAGCCCGCACCGAGGACGTCGGTGAGCCGGTCGACGATCTCGCTCTCGGCGACGGGCACCGGGACCAGGTCCGGCAGTGCCTGCGACGTCGGGAGCACCACCTGGACCGGGCCGTCCTCCGTGTCCGGGTACACCGTGCGCAGCACTTCGTGCCGGGCGATCACGTCGGCGACCGCGGAGCGCAGGGCCTCGGTGTCGAGGGAGCCGCTCAGCCGCACCGCGACGGGGATGTTGTAGACCCCGGATCCGGGATCGACCTGGTTGAGGGTCCACATCCGTTGCTGCGCGAGCGACAGCGGAATCCGCTCGGGCCGCGGCTGTGGTACCAGCGGAGGCCGGGCACCGCGGCCGACGGACGGCTGGATCCGGCCGGCCAGCGCCGCGACGGTCGACGCCTCGAACACGGTCCGCACCGACACCCGGGTGTCGAGTGCGACACCGAGCCGGGAGGCCAGCTGCGTCGCGAGCAGGGAGTTGCCGCCGAGTTCGAAGAAGTCGTCGTCGAGGCCGGCGCGTTCGATGCCCAGGACCTCGGCGAGGATGCGGGCGACGATCTCCTCCACCGGGGTGGTGGGGGCCCGGAACTGCCCGGCCTCGAACTCCGGTTCGGGCAGCGCCCGGCGGTCGAGCTTGCCGTTGGTGTTCAGCGGCAGCGCCTCGAGGACGACGAACGCCGACGGCACCATGTACGACGGAAGCGCCTGCGCCAGTGCGGTCTTCGTCGCGGCCGCATCGAATCCGGCAGTGACGGATCCGGCAGTGAGGGATCCGGCAGTGTCGGATCCGGTGTCGGATCCGTCGGCCGGGACCACGTACGCCACCAGCCGGTCGCCGACGTGCGGGTCGGTGCGGACGAGGACGGCGACGTCGCGCACCTCGTCGCGGGCGCGCAGCACCGACTCGATCTCCCCGAGTTCGATGCGGTAGCCGCGCACCTTGACCTGGAAGTCGGCGCGGTCGCGGTAGACCAGTTCGCCGGCGCGGTTCCAGTGCACGATGTCGCCGGTGCGGTACATCCGGCCCCCGCCGAACGGGTCGGCGACGAACCGGTCGGCGGTCAGGTCGGGACGGCCGTGGTAGCCGCGCGCCAGCTGCGCGCCCGCCAGGTACAGCTCGCCGGCGACCCCGATCGGCACCGGACGCAGGCGCGCGTCGAGCACGTATACGCGGCTGTTCCACTCGGGCACGCCGATCGGCACGACCGCGGTGTCGGCATCGCTCGTCTCGTGCACGGTCACGGACACGGCGGCCTCGGTCGGCCCGTACAGGTTGAACAGGGCCGCCTCGTTGTCCGCGCGGAACTGCTGCGCGGTGACCGCCGGTAGGGCCTCGCCGATGGCGAGCACACGCCGCAGCGACGGCGCGACCTCCCCACCCGCGGCGGTCGTGAGCATCGACAGCATCGACGGCACCGCGTGCAGCGTGGTGACGCGCTCGTCGCGCAGCAACCGCAGCAGGTAGTCGGGATCGCGATGCCCGTCGGCGGTCGCGATCACCAGACGCGAGCCGGAGGTGAGTGCCGACCAGAACTCCCACACCGACAGGTCGAACGTGGCGACGGTCTTGAGCAGCACCGCGTCGTCCGGTCCGAGATCGAACGCGTCCCGCTTCCAGAGCATCTGGTTGACCACGGCGGCGTGCGGAACCGCCACACCCTTGGGCCTGCCGGTCGATCCGGACGTGAAGATCACGTACGCGGTGTTCGCCGCACGCAGCGGCGCGCGACGTTCGGCCGCGGTCACCGGCGCGTCCGGCAGACCGGAGAGGTCCACGCGGTCGAGTTCGACGACCGGCATGCCGGGCACGTCGATCCGATCCGCCGCGACCGTGACCACGCACGTGGGCGCCGCGGTGCCGAGGATGTAGGCGTTGCGCTCGGCCGGCTGGTCCGGGTCGAGGGGCACGTACGCACCGCCGGCCTTGGCGATCGCGTACATGCCGACGACGAGTTCCGGCGAACGCCGCACGATCAGCGCGACCCGGTCCTCCGGCCCCACACCCTGAGCGATCAGGTGCCGGGCGAGACGGTTGACGCGGGCGTCGAACTCGCCGTACGTGACGGCGGTGCCCTCGTACACCAGTGCGACCGCGCCGGGGTCCCGGCGCACCTGCTCGTCGAACAGGTCGACGAGCGTTGCGGCCGTGTCGGTCTCGTGGGCGGTGTCGTTCCATGCCGCCAGGACGGCGTGCTCTTCGCGCGCGAGCAGCACCGGGTGATCGCCCAGCGGCACGTCCGGCGCCTGCACGAGGGCCCGGAGCAACTGCTGGAAACGCTCGGCCACAGCACGGGCGGTGGACTCGTCGAACAGGTCGGTGGCGAAGGTCAGGATCGCGTCCATGCCGGCCGGGGAACCCTGCTCGTCGTATCGGTCGCTGACGATCAGGTGCAGGTCGAACTGCGACGTGCCACCCTCGAGGTCGATCGGGGCGACGGTCAGACCGGCCAGTTCCAGTTCCGTGCGCTGCTGGTTCTGGAACGAGAAGCCCACCTGGAACAACGGGTGCCGCGCGGTGGAGCGGGCCGGGTTGAGCACCTCCACGAGCCGCTCGAACGGCACGTCCGCGTGGGCGAATGCCTGCAGGTCGGTTTCCCGTGCCGCCCCGAGCAGTTCGTCGAACGAGCGGTGGCCGTCGACGGAGAGCCGGAAGACCAGCGTGTTGACGAACATGCCGATCAGGTTCTCCACGGCGGCCTCGCCGCGACCCGCGATGGGTGTGCCCACCGCGATGTCGTCGGATCCGGACAGGCGGGCGAGCAGCGCCGCGAACGCGGCATGCATCGCCATGAACACGGTCGCGTTGCGGGCGCGCGCGAGGTCGCGCAACGCGGCGTGCACCTCTGCGTCTACGACGAACTCGACCCGGTCGCCGCGGAACGACTGCTGCGCGGGCCGCGGGCGGTCCGTGGGCAGGTCCAGCTGGTCCGGCAGATCGGCCAGCGCGGTCCGCCAGTGGTCGAGCTGCCGGGCGGCGAGCGACTCGGGATCGTCCTCGGATCCGAGCAGTTCCCGTTGCCACAGCGCGTAGTCCGCGTACTGGAGCTCGAGCGGCGCCCACGCCGGCTCGGTGCCGGCGGACCGGGCGGCGTACGCGGTCATCACATCGCGCACCATCGGCACCATCGACGAGCCGTCCGCGGCGATGTGGTGCACCACGGTGACGAGGACGTACTCGGCGGGTGCGAGACGCAGCAGCGCGATCCGCAGCGGGATCTCGCGGGTGACGTCGAAGCCGGTCGAGGCGAGTTCGCGCAGGCGCGATTCCAGCTCGGCCGCCGGGACGTCGATCGGGTCGAGGTCGACCGGGACCGCGGTGGCGGGCCGGATGTCCTGCACCGGACCGGAATTCGTCTCCGGGTACACGGTCCGCAGCGTCTCGTGGCGGGCCACCAGGTCGGCGACGGCGGCGTGCAGCGCGTCGACGTCGAGGTCGCCGGTCAGCCGCAGAGCCATCGGGATGTTGTACGCCGTCGACTCGGGGTCGAAGCGGTTGAGGAACCACATGCGCTGCTGCGCCGGCGACAGCGGGATGCGTTCGGGACGCGTGCGCGCGGTCAGCGGCACCCGTCCGCCGCCGGTGGCGTCCTGCTCGACCCGCGCCGCGAGCGCGACGACGGTCGAGGCCTCGAACAACGTCCGCACCGGGACCTGCGTGTCGAGCGCCACCCCGAGGCGCGCGACGACCTGCGTCGCGATCAGCGAGTTGCCGCCGAGCTCGAAGAAGTCGTCGTCGGCGCCCACCCGCTCCACACCGAGCACCTCGGCGAACGTGCCCGCGACGATCTCCTCGACCGGCGTCGACGGCGCCCGGAAGACCCGGGTCTCGAACACCGGTTCCGGCAGTGCCCGCCGGTCGAGCTTGCCGTTCACGGTCAGCGGGATCGCGTCGATCACCACGAACGCCGACGGCACCATGTACTCCGGTACCAGCGCGCCCACCCCGGCGCGCAGTTCCTCGACGTCGACGGTCGCGCCGTCGGCGGGCACCACGTACGCGACGATGCGCGCCGCGCCGGGGGCGTCCTCGCGCACGATCACCGCGGCCTGCCCGACCGGCCGCTGGGCCAGCACGGCCGATTCGACCTCGCCGAGCTCGATCCGGAAGCCACGGATCTTGACCTGGTCGTCCGCGCGGCCGAGGTACTCGAGATCCCCCGAGACCGCCCAGCGGGCGACATCGCCGGTGCGGTACAGCAATCCACCGTCGGCGGAGAACGGGTCGGCCACGAACCGGGCCGCGGACAGGTCCGGGCGGCCCAGGTATCCGCGGGCCAGCTGACCGCCGCCGACGTACATCTCACCGGCCACGCCCACGGGAACGGGGTTGAGGCGGGTGTCGAGGACGTAGACCCGCAGGCCCGCGATCGGCACGCCCACGATGCTCGCGGAACCGGCCTCGGCCAGGTCCGCACCGATCTCCCGGTACGACACGTGCACCGTGGTCTCGGTGATGCCGTACATGTTCACCAGCCGCGGCGCGGTGTCCCCGTGCCGGGTGAACCAGCCCTCCAGCCGGCGCGGCTCGAGTGCCTCACCGCCGAAGATCACGTACCGCAGGGCGAGGTCGCCCTCCGTGCCACCGGCCGTGCGGTCGGCCTCGGCGAGCTGGTAGAACGCCGACGGCGTCTGATTGAGCACCGTCACCCGTTCGCGCACGAGCAACTCGCGGAATGCCTCCGGCGAGCGCGAGGTGAACCAGTCCACGACCACCAGGGTGCCGCCGTACAGCAGGGGGCCCCACAGTTCCCACACCGAGAAGTCGAACGCGTACGAGTGGAACATCGTCCACACATCCGACGGGCCGAACCCGTAGACCGACTCGGTGTTCACCATCAGCCGCACCACGTTCCGGTGCGGGATCAGCACGCCCTTGGGCCGGCCCGTGGACCCGGAGGTGTAGATGACGTACGCGAGGTTCGCGGCGTCGAGCGGCGCGGTGCGCTCCTCGTCGCGGATCGGCGCGTCGTCCACCCCCGACAGATCGACGGTGTCGAGCTCGACCACCGGCACCGCGGTGGGCACCTCGATCCCGGTGCCGGAGGCGGTGAGCACCGCGGCCGGCGCGGCGTCGGTTAGCATGAACTCGATCCGGTCGGACGGGTAGTTCGGGTCCACCGGCAGATACCCGCCGCCGGCCTCGAGCACCGCGACGAGGGCGACCACCAGATCCAGCGACCGCGGCAGCGCGACCGCCACGAGCGACTCGGGACCCACGCCCACCGAGATCAGATGGCGGGCCAGTCGCCGCGCCCGGGACGCGAACTCCGCGTAGGTCAGCGCCTCGTCGCCGAACCGCACCGCGATGTCGCCGGGCGCAGCGCTCACGCGCGCCTCGAACATGTCCACCAACGTCACATCCGCCGGGGCGACGTCGTCGCCGAGCGAATTCCACCGGGAGACCACGAGTTCGCGTTCGAACTCGTCGACGATCTCGATGTCACCGACCGCCACCGACGCATCCGCCGCCACGGCCCGCAGGATCCGCAGCAGCTGCTCGGCGAAGGCGGCGACGCGCAGCTCGTCGAACAGGTCGGTGGCGTAGGTGACGGCGGCGGCGATGCCGGCCGCCGAACCGTCCTCGGCCACCTGCTCCGAGAAGGTGAACTGCAGGTCGAATTTCGCGGTGGGCGGGTCGTAGTCGAGGGCCTCGAGCGCGAGACCGTCGAGTTCGAGTTCGGCCTGTCCGATGTTCTGGAAGGTCAGCACCACCTGGAACAGCGGGTGCCGGGCCTGGGAGCGCTCCGGGTCGAGGATCTCCACCAGCCGTTCGAACGGCACGTCCGCGTGGGCGAACGCGTCGAGGTCGCTTTCGCGCACCGCGCTCAACAGTTCCGCGAAGGACTGCCCGCCCTGCACGTCCGTGCGCAGGACGAGGGTGTTGACGAACATGCCGACCAGGTCGTCGAGGGCGGCCTCGCCGCGGCCGGCGACCGGGGTGCCGATCGCGATGTCCTCGGTTGCGGACAACCGGGCCAGCAGCACCGCGAGCGCCGCGTGCACGACCATGAACAGCGACGTGTTCTTCTCGTGCGCGAGGCTCTGCAGACGTTCGTGCAGCGCCTCGTCGACCTGGAAGCGGCTGGTGCGGCCGTGTCCGGAGGTCCGCTCGGGGCGGGCCCGATCGGACGGCAGGTCCAGCTGGTCGGGCAGCCCGGCGAGCGTGCGCTTCCAGAACTGCACCTGTTCGGCGGCCACGGATCCCGGCTCGTCCTCGGAACCGAGCACGTCGCGCTGCCACAGGGCGTAGTCCGCGTACTGGATCTCGAGCGGGGCCCAGCCGGGCAGCTCACCGCGGGTGCGGGCCGCGTAGGCGACCATCACGTCGCGGGCGAGCGGACGCACCGAGAACCCGTCCGTGGCGATGTGATGGGCGACGAACAGCAGCACGTGCTCGGTCCGGCTCAGCTCGAAGACCACCGCCCGGAACGGCACCTCGGCGGTGACGTTGAACCCGCGCGTGACGAGTTCGCGGGCACGATCCGGCAGGGCGTGCGCGTCGATGCGCTCGACCTCGAGCCGCACCGGGGAGTCCGGCAGGATCTGCTGGTAGCCGGTGCCGTCCACGTCGGGGTAGACGGTGCGCAGCACCTCGTGGCGCTCGGTCAGGTCCCGGACCGCCCCGCGCAGGGCGGGCACGTCGAGGGCACCGGTGAAACGCACTCCGATCGGGACGTTGTTCACCGCCGACTCGGGGTCGAAGCGGTTGAGGAACCACATGCGCTGCTGCGCCGGCGACAGCGGGATGCGCTCGGGCCGCGCGTACGGGACCAGCGGGGTGCGGCGACCCGCGCCGGCCTCCTGCTCGGCCCGCACCGCGAGGGCTTCGACAGTCGGGGCGTCGAACAGTGCCCGCACCGGGATCGACGCGTCGAGCGCGTCGCTGAGGCGGGCCGCGACCTGCGTCGCGACGAGTGAGTTGCCGCCGAGATCGAAAAAGTCGTCGTCACGGCCGACCCGCGGCACACCCAGTACCTGGGCGAAGACGCCCGCGACGATCTCCTCGACCGGGGTCCGCGGCGCGGTGAAGGTGCGCGCTTCGAAGGTCGGAGCCGGCAGCGCTCGCCGGTCGATCTTGCCGCTGGCGTTCAGCGGGAACGCATCCAGGGGGACGAAGGCCGAGGGCACCATGTAGGACGGCAGCGCGGTGGCGAGCGCGTCCTTCGCCCGGGCGGGGTCGAAGTCGACGCCCGGTTCGGGCACCACGTAACCGACCAGCTGCGGTCCGAAGCGCGGGTCCTCGCGCACCACGGCGACGGCTTGGCGCACCTCGTCGAGGGCGGTCAGCTGCGACTCGACCTCTCCGAGTTCGATGCGCAGACCGCGCAACTTGACCTGCAGGTCCGTCCGGCCCAGGTAGTCGAGCTCACCTGCGGCGGTCCACCGCACCAGGTCGCCGGTGCGGTACATCCGCTCGCCGCTGGACCAGGGGTCGGCGACGAATCGGTCGGCGGTGAGGTCCGGGCGGCCGTGATAGCCGCGCGCCAGCTGGGGACCGGTGAGGTAGAGCTCGCCGGCGACGCCGAGCGGCACGGGGTGCAGCCGTTCGTCGAGCACGAGCGCGCCGGTGTTCCACACCGGTGTACCGATCGGAACCGTTGCGGTGTCGCCGGGTCCGGCCGTCCGGTGGACGGTCTGGATCGTCGTCTCGGTCGGTCCGTACAGGTTGTGGACGGGCGCATCGTTCAGTGCGTGGAACCGGGCGACGGTTTCGGCCGGGAGGCTCTCGCCGCCGCAGAAGACCTGGGTCAGGGACGCGGCGGTCGTCCGGTCGAGGTGTTCGAGCACGGCGTCGAGCACGGCGGGCACGAACTGGACCAGCGTGACGGCGTGCCGCCCGATCGCTGCCGCCATTGCGGCGGGGTCGCGGTGCAGGTCGGGTGCGCCGACCACGATCCGGGCGCCCACCAGCGGCGGCAGGAAGATCTCCCAGACCGAGGCGTCGAAGGTGGCGGGGGTCTTGAGCAGCAGGGCGTCGCCGGCGCCCGGGCCGAACTCGTCCTGCATCCACAGCAGTTGGTGGACCACGGCGGCGTGCGGCACGGCCACGCCCTTCGGCCGACCGGTGGACCCGGATGTGTAGAGCACGTACGCGAGATGATCCGGGCGCAGCGGCGCGAGCCGGTCGGCGTCGGTCAGGGGCGCATCGCCGTACGGGGTGGTGTCGGCCTCGTCGAGCGCCACGATCGGCACCGCGTCGGCACCCGGCAGGCGCTCACGTCCGGTACGGGTGAGAACCATTACGGGCGAGGCGGATTCGAGGACATACGCGATCCGGTCGGCCGGCTGGTCCGGGTCGAGCGGGACGTAGGCGGCCCCCGCAGCCAGGACGGCGTGGATCGCCACGAGCATCTCCGTCGAGCGGCTCGCGGCCACTGCGACCACGGTGTCCGGTCCCGCGCCGTGCGCGACGAGATACCGCGCCAGGGCGTTGACCCGGGAACCGAACTCGCGGTACGTCCACGTCGACTCGCCCGATTCCACGGCCACGGTGTCGGGCGTGCGGGCGGCCTGCCGGGCGAGGAGATCGACCAGGGTGGCGTCGGCGTCGAGCGCGCGACGGGGACCGTGCGAAAGATGCTCGACCGCATCGAGTTCCGCGCCCGGCAGCATCGGCAGGTCGCCGACCGGCACGTCGGGTCGTTCGGTCGCCAGCCGTAGCAGACGGACGAACCGGTCGCCGACGGCGGCGATCGTCGGGGCGTCGAACAGGTCGGTGGCGTAGGAGATCTCGACGGCGAGAGCGCCCGCGTCGGTGCCGGCGGCCTGACCCTCGAGGATCGTGAACATGAGGTCGAACTTCGACACGCCGCCGTCGAGGGGCAGTTGCGCGACGGACAGCCCCGGCAGTTCCAGGGCCACGTCGCCGATGTTCTGGAACGCCAGCATGACCTGGAACAGCGGAGTCCGGGCCTGGGTGCGTTCCGGCGCGAGCACGTCCACGAGCCGCTCGAACGGCACCTCGGCGTGCGCGAAGGCCCCGAGGTCGACTTCGCGCACCCGGGCGAGCAGGTCCGCGAAGGTGTCGGCGGTGTCCACCTCGGTACGCAGCACCAGGGTGTTGACGAACATGCCGATCAGGTTGTCGAGCGAGCGCTCCCCGCGGCCGGCCACCGGTGTGCCGACGGCGATGTCCCGGGAGGTGCCGAGACGGGCCAGCAACAGCGCCAGGGCCGCGTGGACCACCATGAACACCGTCGCGCGCTGCTCGCCGGCGAATCGGCCGAGCGCGGCGTGCAGCGACTCGTCGACGGTGAGCCGATGCGTCGCACCACGATTCGTCGCCACCGCGGGCCGGGGGCGGTCGGTCGGCAGGTCGAGGCCGTCCGGCAGCCCGCCGAGCGCCTGCTTCCAGTACTCGAGCTGACGGGTGACGAGCGAGTCCGGGTCGTCCTCGGAGCCGAGCACGTCGCGCTGCCACAGGGTGTAGTCGGCGTACTGGATCTCCAGCGGCTCCCAGGCGGGTTCGTTGCCGAGCGACCGGGCCGCGTAGGCGACCATGATGTCGCGGGTGAGCGGGCCCATCGAGAAGCCGTCGCCGGCGATGTGGTGCATGACCGCGACGAGCACGTGCTCCTCGGGGCTCAGGCACAGCAGCCGCACGACGATCGGGACGTCGGTGGACACGTCGAAGTGCGTGCCCGCCAGCGCCCGCAGCTCGTCGGGCAGCTGCGCCCGGTCGATGCGCACCGCCTCGAGCGAGACGCGGACCTCGGAGGGGGCGAGCACCTTCTGGTAGCCGTATCCGTCGAGGTCGGGGTAGACGGTGCGCAGGGATTCGTGGCGGGCGAGGACGTCGCACACGGCATCCTCGAGCGCCGGGACGTCGAGCCGGCCGGACATGCGGACGGCGACCGGGATGTTGTTCGCCGTCGAATCGGGATCGAACCGGTTGAGGAACCACATCCGCTGCTGCGCGAGCGACAGCGGCACCCGCTCGGGACGGGGTTGCGGAACCAGCGGGGCCCGTCGCGCCGGGCCGTCGTGCCCGTCGATCCGGGCGGCCAACGCCTCGACGGTCGAGTTCTCGAACAGCACCCGCAGCGGCACCGACGCGTCGAGCGCCGCCCCGATCCGCGAGACCACCTGCGTGGCGATCAGCGAGTTGCCACCGAGGGCGAAGAAGTCGTCGTCGAGACCGACCCGGTCGAGACCGAGCACCTCGGCGAACACACTCGCCACGATCTCCTCCACCGGAGTCGTCGCGGCACGGAACACCTTGACCTCGAACACCGGCTCCGGCAACGCCTTCCGGTCCAGCTTGCCCGACGCGTTGAGCGGCAACTCCGCGAGCACCACGAACGCCGACGGCACCATGTACGACGGCAGCACCTGCCCCACCGCCGAGCGGGCCTCGTCCTCGTCGAACACGGCACCGGCGGCCGTCACCACGTACGCCACCAGCTGCTCGGCGCGGACCAGCACGACCGCCTGCGCCACCGCCGCAACCTCCAGCAACGCCGCCTCGATCTCGCCGAGCTCGATGCGCAGACCCCGCAGCTTGACCTGGAAGTCCGTGCGGCCCAGGTACTCGAGCTCCCCGGCCTCGGTCCACGTCACCAGATCACCGGTGCGGTACAACCGCTCCCCCGCCGCCCCGAACGGATTCGCCACGAACCGATCCGAGGTCAGATCCGGGCGGCCCACGTAGCCGCGCGCAAGCTGCACACCCGCCAGATACAACTCACCCGGCACCCCGACCGGCACCGGATTCAGCCGCCCGTCGAGCACGAACACACCCGTGTTCCACACCGGCGCACCGATCGGCACCGACACCACATCCGCGTCGGTCACCTCGTGGAACGTCACATCCACCGCGGCCTCGGTCGGCCCGTACAGGTTGTGCACAGCCACACCCGGCAGCACCGACCGCACCCGGGCGGCGACCGCGGCGGCGAGAGCCTCACCGGAAGCGAACACGTACCGCAGCGACGAGATCCCGCCGACCGCGGACTCGGCGACGAAGACCGCGAGCATCGACGGCACGAAGTGCGCGACGGTCACCGACTCTGCGCGCATGACCGCCGCGAGGTACCCGGGGTCGCGGTGCCCGTCCGGGGCCGCGACCACCAACCGCGCCCCCACCTGCAACGGCCAGAAGAACTCCCACACCGACACATCGAACGTGAACGGCGTCTTCTGCAACACCACATCGCCGGCCGACAACCCGTACCGACCCTGCATCCACACCAGACGATTGACGATCGCCGCATGCGAGACCGCCACACCCTTCGGCCGCCCCGTCGACCCCGACGTGAAAATCACATACGCCGTGTTCGACCCCCGCACCGGCGCACGCCGCTCCCCATCGGTCACCGGCGCATCCGACAACCCCGACACATCCAACTCGTCGAGCACCACCGTGCGGACAGACCCCTGCCCCGGCACCACGAACCCGTCCCGCCCCGTGGTCAACACCACCACCGGCGCCGCCACCTCCAGGATGTACCCGTTGCGCTCGGCCGGCTGATCCGGATCGACCGGCACATACCCGCCCCCGGCCTCCACCACCGCATACATCCCCACCAGCAGATCCACCGACCGGCGCATCGCCAACCCCACCAGCGACTCCGGCCCCACCCCCACCGACACCAGATACCGCGCCAACCGCCGCACCCGCCCGGCGAACTCCCCGTAACTGAGCGACACCCCGTCGAACGTCACCGCCGGCGCCTGCGGCGACCGCCGCACCTGCTCCGCGAACAACTCCCCCAACGTCGCCGCCGGCACCGCACGCCCCGTGTCGTTCCACACCTCGAGCACCCGCGACCGCTCCACCGGCTCGAGGATCTCCAGATCCCCCACCGCCACCGACGGATCGGCCACCACCGCCTCGAGCACCCGCACGAACCGCGCCGCGAACCCCGCCACCGTCGACGCATCGAACAGATCCGTCGCATAGGTGATCTCGGCGACGAGGCCGTCGGCGCCGCCGTCGTCGTCCGAGGACTCGGACAGCGTCAGCTGCAGGTCGAACTTCGCCACCGAGGTGTCGATGGCCTGCGTCTCCAGGACGAGCCGGGGCAGCTCCACATGCGTGGACCCGAGATTCTGGAAGGCCAGCATGACCTGGAACAGCGGATGCCGCGCCGTCGACCGGGCGGGATTGAGCACCTCCACCAGCCGCTCGAACGGCACGTCCGCGTGCGCGAACGCACCGAGCGCGGCCTCCCGGGCGCGGGCGAGCTGCTCGGTGAACGGCTGGTCCGGGTCCACCTGGGTACGCAGCACCAGGGTGTTGACGAACATGCCGACCACGTTGTCGAGTTCCTGCTCGCCGCGACCGGCCACCGGGGTGCCGACGGCGATGTCGTCGGTCCCCGACAACCGCGCCAGCAGCACCGACAGTGCCGCGTGCACCACCATGAAGAGCGTGGTGCCGTGCCGGCGCGCGACGTCGTCGAGCGCGGAGTGGATCTCGGCGGACACGACGAACCGCTCGGTGCCGCCGCGGAACGACTGCCGTGCCGGCCGTGGCCGGTCCGACGGCAGGTCGAGCTGGTCGGGCAGCCCGGCGAGGGTGGTGCGCCAGTAGGCGAGCTGGTCGGCGATCAGCGACTCCGGGTCGCTCTCGGAGCCGAGAAGTTCGTGCTGCCACAGTGTGTAGTCCGCGTACTGCACCGACAGCGGCGGCCACGCGGGACGCTCCCACTCGATGCGTGCGGCGTAGGCGGCCATGACATCACGTGCGACCGGTCCCATCGACCAGCCGTCGGCGGAGATGTGGTGCATGACGATCGCCAGCACGTGCTCGGTCGGGTCGATCTCGAACAGGTGGGCCCGCACGGGCACCTCGCGGGTCACGTCGAAACCGGCGGACGCGAGCGCCGAGATCTCCTGCTGCAGGTTCTCTTCCGTGATCGACGTCGGTGTCAGGTTGGGCACCGCCGTGGCGGCGTCCGTGACGACCTGCATCGGCCCGTCCGGCCCTTCGGGGTAGACGGTTCGGAGCGACTCGTGCCGATCGATGACATCCATGATGGCGACCTGCAGCGCGGTGATGTCGAGTTCACCGGACAGCCGCAGCGCGAAGGGCAGGTTGTAGGTGGCCGACTCGGGCTCGAACCGGTTGAGGAACCACATGCGCTGCTGGGCCAGGGACAGCGGGATCCGGTCGGGGCGCGGCCGGGCCACGAGCGGGATGCGGCGGCCGGCGCCGGCACGGTGTTCGACCCGCGCGGCCAGCGTGACGACGGTCGACGCTTCGAACAGCAGACGCACGGGCACCTGGGTGTCGAGGGCCGCACCGAGCCGGGACACGAGCTGGGTCGCGACGAGCGAGTTGCCACCGAGCTCGAAGAAGTCGTCGTCCAGTCCGACCCGGTCGATGCCGAGGACGCTCTCGAAGGTGCCCGCGACGATCTCCTCGATCGGCGTGGTGGGGGCGCGGAAGGCCCGCGCCTCGAACACCGGCTCGGGCAGTGCCTTGCGGTCCACCTTGCCGTTCGGGGTGAGGGGGACGGCGTCGAGGACGACGCAGACCGAGGGGACCATGTAGGACGGCAGGAATCCTGCGACGTACCCGGTGAGTTCCTCGCTGTCGAGTCCCGCCTCGCCGTGGACGTAGGTGACCAGAGTGGTCTGCCCCGAGGGCATTTCGTGCCCGACCGTGGTGGCGAAGTCGACGGCGGGGTACGAGAGATAAGCGGCGTCGATCTCCCCGAGCTCGATCCGGTAGCCGCGGACCTTGACCTGGAAGTCGGTCCGCCCGGCGTACACCAGCCGGCCTTCGTCGTCCCACCGCACGACGTCGCCGGTGCGGTACATGCGCTCGCCCGGCGCGCCGAACGGGGAGGCGACGAAGCGGTCCGCCGTCAGCGCGGGCCGCCGGTGGTAGCCCCGGGCGAGCGCGTCTCCGGTCAGATAGAGCTCTCCGGACACACCGACCGGAACGGGGTGGAGCCGGGCGTCGAGCACGAGGGCACCGACCCCGGCCACGGGTGTGCCGATGGTGATGGGCTCGCCCGGGTGCAGTTCGCCGCGGGTGGTGACGATCGTGGTCTCGGTGGGGCCGTATGCGTTGAAGTAGCGGCGTCCGGGCGACCAGCGGGCGACCAGATCGGCGGTGGAGACGTCGCCGCCGACGTTGAGGACGCGCAAGGTGTCGAGGTCGCGGGGGTCGACCGATCCGAGTACGGCGGGGGTGATGACGGCATGGGTCACCCCGTACCTCTCGATCAGGTCGTGCAGTTCGATCCCACCCAGCACGTTCGCGGGTGTCACGACGAGTTCGGCGCCGGAGGAGCCGGCCATGAGCCACTCGAGCACCGACGGGTCGAAGCTGGGTGCGCACACGTGCAGCACCCGTGACCGCTCGGTGACGCCGTACAGTTCGACGCTCTCCTGCACGAGCGCGGCGAGTCCGTGGTGGGTCACGGCGACGCCCTTCGGCAGGCCCGTCGACCCCGAGGTGTAGATCATGTATGCCACGTGGTCGAGGCGCAGCGGCGCGAGCCGGTCGGCGTCGCCGACGGGTGCGGCGGAAGCCCGTTCGATCGCCGTGCGGGTCTCGTCGACGTCGAGGGCGTTCCAGTCGAAGTCCGCGGGCAGCTCCGGCAGGTGCCCGGCGGTGGTCAGACCGAGGACGGCGCCGGAGTCCCGGACGATGTGCCGGATGCGTTCGACCGGGTGTGCGGGATCGATCGGCACGTACGCGGCGCCGGTCTTGGCGACGGCCCACACACAGTGCACCATCTCCGCGGATCGCGGGAAAGCGAGGGCCACAATCGTTTCGGGTCCGACACCGCTGTCGACGAGGACGCGGGCGAGGCGGTTGGACCACTCGTCGAGCTCACGGTAGGTCAGGGCGGACTCGCCGCATCGGACGGCGATCGTGTCGGGCGCGAAATCCACTCCGGCCGTGAGCAGTTCGACGAGCGGCCGCTCCGCCCGATGGAGTTCGGGGCCGCGGACCGAGACGAGCCGGGCCTCCTCCTCGGGCGCGAGGAGGTCGATGTCACCGACCGGCGTCGCCGCATCGGCGACGATCGCTTCGAGGATCCGCGCGAAACGCTGCCCGAAGACGTCGACGGTCTCGGCGTCGAACAGGTCGGTCGCGTACTCGAACACGGCGTCCACGCCGGCCGGGCGACCCTCGTCGTCGGTCCGCTCGACCAGCCACAGCTGCAGGTCGAACTTCGCGATCGGCACGTCGAACTCGGCCGCGGTGGCACGCACACCGGAGAACGAAATATCGCGCGTTCCAGGAGATTCCACGGCCAGCGCGGCCTGGAACAACGGATGACGAGCCGTGGACCGGGGCGGCTTGAGGACCTCCACGAGCCGCTCGAACGGGACGTCCGCATTGGAGAAGGCGCTCAGATCGGAGTCGCGGACCCGGTCGAGGAGTTCCTCGAAACGCGCCCCCGGATCGACCCGCGTGCGCAGCACCAGTGTGTTGACGAACATGCCGATCAGGTCGTCGAGCAGACGATCACCCCGGCCGGCGACGACGCTGCCGATGGCGATGTCGTCGGATCCGCTCAGTCTCGACAGGAGGACGGCGTACGCGGAGTGCATCACCATGAACAGCGACGCATGATGCGAGCGGGCGACCTCGACCAGACCACGGTGGGTCTCGGCCGAGATCTGGAACCGGCGCTTGTCGCCGCGGTAGGTGGCGACCGCCGGGCGGGGACGATCCGCGGGCAGGTCGAGCTGATCCGGGATGCCGTCGAGTTCCCGAGTCCAGTAGGCGATCTGCTGCGCAGAGATCGAGGCCGGGTCGGATTCGAGTCCGAGCACGTCGCGTTGCCACAGTGCGTAGTCGGCGTACTGCACCGGAAGCGCGGACCAGCCGGGTTCGGAGCCGGCCGCCCGCGCCGCGTATGCGGTAACGATGTCGCGCACGAGCGGCTCGAAGGACGATCCGTCGGCGGCGATGTGGTGCAACACCATGGCCAGGACGAACTCGTCGTCCGCCAGCCGGTACAGGGCGATCCGGAACGGCAGGTCGACGGCGACGTCGAACCCGCGCTGCGCCAGGGCCACGACCCGGGCGTGCAGATCGGACGCGGCGATGTCGAGGACGGGGACACGACTGTCGACGTGTTCGGCCGGCAGGATCACCTGTTGCGGTTCCCCGTCGACGGCCGGGTAGACGGTGCGCAGTGTCTCGTGCCGGGCCACGACGTCGCCGAAGGCGGCGTCGAGGGCCGCCGGATCGAGCGGACCGGTGAGCCGCACTGTGAAGGGCAGGTTGTAGGCGGCGGTGCCGGCGTCGAAGCGGTTGAGGAACCAGATCCGTTGCTGCGCCGTCGAGAGCGGCAGCACGTCCGGCCGCGGTCCCGCGACGAGCGGCCGGCGGGCACCCGATCCGGACTGTCGCGCCACCCGGGCCGCGAGGCCCACGACGGTGGACGACTCGAACAGCACCCGCACCGGCACCTGGGTGTCCAGGGCGGAGCCGATCCGGGACACGAGCTGGGTGGCGACGAGCGAGTTGCCGCCGAGTTCGAAGAAGTCGTCGTCGAGGCCGACCTCGGCGACTCCCAGGACCTCGGAGAACGTCTCGGCCACGATCCGCTCGGCGGCGGTGCGCGGCGCCCGGAACATACGGGCGCTGTTGAACACCGGCTCGGGCAGGGCCCTGCGGTCGAGCTTGCCGCTGGTGTTGAGCGGGAACGCGTCGAGCACCATCAGCGACGCCGGAACCATGTACGACGGCAGCGCCCGGCCCAGCGCCTCGGTCAGCGCATCGGTGTCGATCGCATGGCCGGGAGCGGCGACGAGGTAACCGACGAGCTGGTCGCCGGTCGCCGTCGGCACCACGAGCACGACGGCCTGCGAGACCTCCGGGGCGGCGAGCAGGACCGCCTCGATCTCGCCCAGCTCGATGCGCTGGCCGCGGAACTTGACCTGGAAGTCGGTACGGCCGATGTAGTCGAGGTAGCCGGCACCGTCCGAGTCGAGGCGCCACAGCACGAGGTCGCCGGTGCGGTACATCCGGTCGCCCGGGGCGCCGAACGGATCGGCGAGGAACCGGTCGGCGGTGAGGTCGGGGCGGCGCAGGTAGCCGCGCGCGAGCTGGACCCCGGCGAGGTACAGCTCGCCGGGCCTGCCGGGCGGCACGGGCCGCAGCCGGTGGTCGAGGACGTAGACGCGGCTGTTCCACTGGGGGACGCCGATCGGGACGGTGGTCACGTCCTCGGGAGTCGCCCGGTGGTAGGTGATCGAGACCGCGGCCTCGGTGGGGCCGTAGAGGTTGTGCAGCTGCGCGGCGCACAACTGGGCGAACGCGGCCGCCGTCTCGGACGGCAGGGCCTCGCCGATCACGAACACGTGACGCAGCGTGTCGCACGAGCCGGGCCGGGCATTGGCGACGAACACCGTGAGCATCGACGGCACGAAGTCGGTGAGGGTGACCCCGTGTTCGGCGATCCTGTCGGCCACGTACATCGGGTCGCGGTGGCCGTCGGGGGTGGCGATCACCAAGGTCGCGCCGACGCGCAGGGGCATGAAGAAGCCCCACAGCGACACGTCGAACGTCGTCGCGGTCTTCTGCAGGTACACGTCGGACGCCGACAGCGCGTACTGGTCGTTCATCCACCGGATCTGGTTGTCGATCGCCCGGTGGGTGACGGCGACGCCCTTGGGACGCCCGGTGGAGCCCGAGGTGAAGATGACGTAGGCCGTGCTGTCGAGACGTACCGGCCCGAGCCGGTCGGCGTCGGTGAGCGGGCGCGTGTCCAGGCCGGCGAGATCGACGCGGTCGATCTCGACCACGTCGAGGCCGGCGGGCAGATCCACCTGGTCACGCGCGGTCGTGACCACGCAGACGGGTTGAGCGGTGTCGAGGATGTAGGCGGTCCGGTCCGCGGGATGGTCCGGGTCGATCGGCACCCAGGCCCCGCCGGCCTCGAGGATCGCGTACATCCCGACGAGCAGCTCGAGCGAACGCCGCACCGACAGTCCGACCAGTGACTCCGGTCCGACGCCGCGCGCGACGAGCAGTCGCGCGAGCGCGTTCGCGCGGGCGGCGAACTCCGCGTAGGTCAGGCTCTCGCCCTCGTACACGAGGGCCGTGGCGTCGGGTGTGCGTGCCACCTGCTCCTCGAACTCCGCGAGCAGCGTGCGGTGGTCGAGGGGGTGCTCGGTGCGGTTCCACTCGGTGAGCACCTGGGCGGTCTCGGCACCGGTTCCGAGGGGCAGGTCCCACACGCGCCGGTCGGGATCGGCCGCGACGAATCGGTCGAAGAACTCCACGAAGCGGGCGTGGTGCGCCCGGGACTCCTGCGCGCCGTACAGGTTGGGGTTGGACTCGAAGTCGATGTGGGTGTGCGTGCCACCGCTCTTGTAGACGTTGACCCCGAGGTCCTCGATGAGACCGGTGGACAGGATGTTGATCCGTCCGACCATGTCGCCGAGACGGACCTCGTTGTCGAACAGCATGATGTTGACCCACGGTCCGAAGAACGTCGAGCGGCCGCCGGCCGCACTGCCGGCGTCGCGGACGATGTCCTCGTGGCGATACCGCTGGTGTCGCAGCGCTCCCGAGACGGCAGCGGTCGCCGACGCGACGAGCCCGCGCACGGTGGTGTCGGCGGCCACCTCGAGGCGCAACGGCACCACGTTGGAGACCATGCTGCCGGACCGGCGCAGCACCGCGGTGGTCCGCGCGGCGACGGGCAGGCTGAGCACGACGTCGGTGCGGCCGGTCATCTGGGCCATGTAGGCGGCGAAGGCCGCGATCACCGCGGTGGCGAGGCTGGTGCTCTCGCGTTCGGCGAAGCGGTCGACGAGCCCCTCGACACGGTCGTCGAGCGTGGCACTGTCGATCCGGCTGACGGGGGCCGGCGGTGCGGGACGACCGGCCAGGCTGGTGGGTTCGTCGATGCCTTCGACGACCGACGACCAGTACTCGCGGTCGGTGTCGAACCGCGACGAGTGCCGGTACCCGATCTCGGCCTCGTACACGGTGCGCACGTCCGAAGCCTTGTTCGGGCTGGGTTCGGCGCCCTCGACGGCCGCGGTGTAGAGCTCCGCGATGCGGGTCATGAAGGTCGCGGCACCGAAACCGTCGAGCGCGAGATGGTGGACGCGGTTGTACCAGAAGTAGCGGCGCTCGCCGAGCTGCAGGACGGTGGCCGAGATCAGCCGGTCCTTGAGAACGTCCACCGGGGTGCTGCGGTCGGCGCGCATCCATTCCATCGCGGCCTCGCGCGGATCGTCCGAGTCCCGCAGGTCCACGTATCCGATGGAGGCGTCGAGGTTCGGATCGACGAGCTGGTAGGGCTGCGCGTCGACCTCGAGGAACCGGAGGAAGCCGGAGCCCATCTCGAGGGCGGCGCGGGCGCTGGCCTCGAGCAGGAGGTCACGGTCGAGTTCGCCGACGAGCTCGACGTACTGGGCGATGTTCGCGGGCACCGACGGGTCGACGTGTTGCGCGAACCACATCCCGAGCTGTGCCGGGGAGAGGGGGAAGGCACCGTCCGGCACGTTCGCCGCGTTCGTGTTCGTCGCACCCGATCCGCCGACACCCAGCGAGTCCAAACCCCAACCTCTCTCTCACCGTCGGACGCAGGCCCGACCGTCGCGCCCGGTGACCCGGGCGAGCACCGTGCTCAGGTATATCTGCTGTTCAGGGGAGGAGCGTTACACGGCGGACAACGGCGCGAACGCCGCGAGACCCGCCGGGACAACGATCACCCCGCCTGTCGGCGCGGAGCTGCCCGAGCAGGTTACTCGCCGGTCGCCTTCCGGCCGCGTGACTTGCGCACCGGACCAATCTACAGGGTCGGTAAGGTCGGCTTCATCTTTGCCGCCGCGGTGTCGGAACGGTCACCAGAGCACGGCGATGACGACGTTGAGGATGCCGAGCGCGCCGGCCGCGTGCGCCAGGGCAGCGGTGGAGCCCGGGTTCTGCCGTTCCTTCTTCATGCCGACGATCGCGATCACGAGGATGACGACGGCGACGACGAGCTTGACACCGATCTTCATGTGGTTCAGGTCGGCGTCGTCCGCCTCGTTGAGCCCGACCAACGCAAGGCCGGTCACCACCTGCAGGATCGCGCCGTGCAGCATGCCGGCCACCACGCGCGGTTCCTTGATCACGGCGAGCCAGGAGCCGATGATCCCGGCGAGGCCGATGAAGTGCAGGATGAGGAAGATGTCGATGGCGAGCGTCATGTGGCCATCGGATCACCCGAACAGGACAAATGTCCAGTCGGGTGACCCTCCTCGCTCCGCGGGTCGTGCCTCAGCTCACCGACCCTGCCGCTGGCGGGCATACCAGTCGAGCAACTCCGGTGCGTCGACCGCGCTGCGGTCGACGGTGCGGGCCGCGTCCGCCCCCTGGAAGAGCCGCTTGATCGGCACCTCGAGCTTCTTCCCGGTGCGGGTGTGGGGAACGCCCGGCGCCGCGACGATGTCGTCGGGCACGTGCCGCGGCGACGCCTGTTCGCGGATTACGGTGCGGATCTTCTCGCGCAGTGCGTCGTCGAGGGTGGCGCCGTCGGCGAGCACCACGAACAGCGGCATCCAGTAGCCGCCGTCGGGCTGCTCGGCTCCGATCACCAGGGCTTCGACGACCTCGGGGAGCTTCTCGACGGCCTGGTAGATGTCGGCGCTGCCCATCCGGACCCCGTGGCGGTTGAGCGTCGAATCGGAACGCCCGTGCATCACGACCGTCCCGCGCCCGGTGATCGTGATCCAGTCGCCGTGCCGCCACACCCCGGGATAGACGGAGAAGTACGCCTCGCGGTAGCGGTGCCCGTCCGGGTCGTTCCAGAATCGGACCGGCATCGACGGCATCGGGGCGGTCACCACGAGCTCCCCCACCTCGTCGCGGACCGGCCGGCCCCGCTCGTCGAACGCGTCGAGGGCGACGCCGAGGTACGGCACCGACAGCTCGCCCGGCCACACCGGCACGGTGCGCACGGCACCGACGAACGCGGAGACGACATCGGTGCCGCCGGTGATGGACATCACGGGCACGTGCTCGCCGACGTTCTCGGCCAGCCACTGCGACGACGACGCGGGCAGGGTGGACCCCGTGACGCCCACCGCCCGCAGGGCGGACAGGTCGTGGTCCCGACGGGGAACGACGCCCGCCTTGATGCAGGCCAGCACGTACCCCGGGCTGGTCCCCAGCACGGTGACCCGTTCCTGTGCGGCGATCCGCCACAGCCGGTCGACCTGCGGGTGCGACGGGCTGCCGTCGTAACAGACGATCGTCGCCCCGACGAGCAACCCGGCGGCCTGGAAGTTCCACATCATCCAGCTCGGGCTGGTGTACCAGAAGAAGGTGTCGTCGGATCCGAGGTCGGTGTGCAGCGAGACGGCCTTCAGATGCTCGAGCAGGACACCACCGTGCCCGTGCACGATGCCCTTGGGAAGGCCCGTGGTCCCGGACGAGAACACGACCCACAGCGGATGGTCGAACGGCACCGGCTCGGGACTCAGCGGGTGTTCCCCGACGGTGGCCGCCTCCCAGGTGAGCGCGCCTTCGAGGTCCTGGTGCGGGTCTGCCAGCCGGGGCACCACGACGGTCAGCACCAGCGAGGGCAGTTGCTCCCGCAGCCGGGCGACCGCCTCGGCGCGGGGGTGGGTGCGGCCGGCGAACCGGTAACCGTCGGCCGTGATCAGGGCGGCGGGGTCGAGTTGCCCGAGCCGGTCCACGGCCGCGGGGGCCGAGTAGTCCTGGCCGCAGGCCGCCCACACGGCGCCGATGCTCGCGGTGGCGAGCAGCGCGACCACGGCCTCCGGGATGTTCGGCAGGTAACCGACGACGCGGTCGCCGGCACCGACGCCGTGCTCGCGCAGGGTGGCGGCCAGCGCGGCCGCTTGCCTGCGGAGTTCGGCCCAGCTCAGTTCGGTGCGTTCGCCGTCCTCGCCGACGTGCACGATCGCGGGGCGGTCGTCGCGCGCGTGCCGCAGGGCGTGCTCCACGTAGTTCAGGCGCGCGCCGGGGAACCAGACGGCTCCGGGCATCGTGGCATCGTCCAGCGCCGGTCCCGGGTCGGTGCGTGACCGTACGTCGAACCAGTCCCACACGTCCTGCCAGAACGGTCCGAGATTGTCGACGGACCACCGCCACAGGGCGGGGTAGTCGGGGAGGGAGACGCCGTGGCGCTTTTCGACCCACCGGGCGAAGGCGGTGATCCGGGCGCTCGCGACATCCTGTTCGGTGGGGGTCCACTGGGGAGGGATCTGTGTGTCGGTCATGCCCTCGCGCCCCCTCGGTGATCACCTGCGCGGGCCTCGACGGCGCGGTGCAGGATCTGCTCGGCGTGCCGCAGCACCGGCGCATCGACCATCCGGCCCTCGAACTGGAACACCCCCCGCTCCTCCGGCACCGCCGCCAGCACCCGCCGCGCCCACGCCACATCCTGCTCACTGGGCGCATACGCCGACCGGATCACCCCCACCTGACCCGGATGGATCGCCACCTTCGCATCGAACCCCACCGCCACCGCATCGAGCGCCTCGTCCCGCAACCCCTCGTGATCCCGGATGTCGAGAAACACCGAATCCAACGCGAACCGCCCGTATGCCTTCGCCGCCAGCAACGCCTGCGAGCGCACATGCCGCGCCACATCCCGATACGTCCCGTCGGCCCGGCGCGACGACTGCCCGCCCAGACCCACGACGAGATCCTCCGCCCCCCACATCAGACCGACCGTCCCGGCCGCCAACGCGATCTCGTCGACCTTCAACGCCCCCAACGGCGACTCGATCAACGCCACCACCTCCCGCGGCGCCAACGACGTCACCTGCTGCGCCGACTCGCACTTCGCCAGCATCACCCGGGTGTAGTCCGTAGCCGCCAGCGCCTTCAGATCGGCGTCGTGCTCGTCGGTGCCGGCGGGGTTCACCCGCACCACCGTGCGAGCGGGATCGAGGACCGTGTCCTGCAGGCACTTGCGGGCGTAGTCCTTGTCCCCCGGCGCCACCCCGTCCTCGAGATCGAGGATCACCACGTCCGCCGTCGCAGCCGCCTTACCGAACCGCTCCGGCCGATCCGCCGGACAGAACAACCACGCCGGGCCGCCGACGCCGTACATAGAGACCTCCTCCATCGGTGATCTCTTCGATGATGCTGTCCGTATGGTCCCCTGTCAGGGCATTTGCCCAGGATCCGCGCGCCGGACGGTCGTACGCGCGGGAAATTTCGGGCGCGGACGACCGGGGGTCGCGCGGATCCGTCGGCGATGCGGTCAGCGGTCGGCGGCCGCGGCGGACTGCTCGGCGCGGTGCAGGATCTGCTCGGCGTGCCGCAGCACCGGCGCATCGACCATCCGGCCCTCGAACTGGAACACCCCCCGCTCCTCCGGCACCGCCGCCAGCACCCGCCGCGCCCACGCCACATCCTGCTCACTCGGCGCATACGCCGACCGGATCACCCCCACCTGACCCGGATGGATCGCCACCTTCGCATCGAACCCCACCGCCACCGCATCGAGCGCCTCGTCCCGCAACCCCTCGTGATCCCGGATGTCGAGAAACACCGAATCCAACGCGAACCGCCCGTATGCCTTCGCCGCCAGCAACGCCTGCGAGCGCACATGCCGCGCCACATCCCGATACGTCCCGTCGGCCCGGCGCGACGACTGCCCGCCCAGACCCACGACGAGATCCTCCGCCCCCCACATCAGACCGACCGTCCCGGCCGCCAACGCGATCTCGTCGACCTTCAACGCCCCCAACGGCGACTCGATCAACGCCACCACCTCCCGCGGCGCCAACGACGTCACCTGCTGCGCCGACTCGCACTTCGCCAGCATCACCCGGGTGTACGGGGTCCGGTCGAGGGCGTCGAGGTCGGCGAGATGGTCGGACGTACCGGCGGGATTGAGCCGCACCACCGTGCGAGCGGGATCGAGGACCGTGTCCCGCAGGCACTTGCGGGCGTAGTCCTTGTCCCCCGGCGCCACCCCGTCCTCGAGATCGAGGATCACCACGTCCGCCGTCGCAGCCGCCTTACCGAACCGCTCCGGCCGATCCGCCGGACAGAACAACCACGCGGTGCCGCCCACGGTGGGCACGGTCCTCATGCCTGCTCCTCCCCGGCCGGACGGCACTGGACCAGCGTTTGGCGCACCGCGACCGCGACGACGTCGCCGCGCTGGTTGCGGGCCGTGTGCTCGAGCGTGACGATCCCCTGCCCGGGACGAGACTTGGACGCACGCTTGTCGGTGACCAGCGTCTCGGCGTAGAGGGTGTCGCCGTGGCGGACCGGGGCGGGGAACTTGATCTCCGAGAACCCGAGGTTGGCGACGATCGTGCCCTGGGTCAGCTGTGCCACCGACAGACCGACGAGCGTGGACAGGGTGAACATCGAATTCACCAGGCGCTCACCGAATTCGGTGCCCGCGCTGTAGGCGGCGTCGAGGTGCAGCGCCTGCGTGTTCATCGTCATCGTGGTGAACGCGACGTTGTCGGCCTCGGTGACGGTGCGGCCGGGGCGGTGCTCGTACACCGTACCGACCTCGAATTCCTCGAACCACAGTCCTCGCTGGGTGACCCGGGCGCTCACAGGCCGAGCTCCCGCGCCACCAGCATGAGCTGGACCTCGGTGGTGCCCTCGCCGATCTCGAGGATCTTGCTGTCCCGGTAGTGCCGTGCGACGGCGTACTCGTTCATGAAGCCGTAGCCGCCGTGGATCTGCGTCGCGTCGCGCGCGTTGTCCATCGCCGCCTCCGACGCGACCAGCTTGGCGATGGCAGCCTGCTTCTTGAACGGCTTGCCGGCCAGCATCAGGGCCGCGGCGTCGTAGTACGCGGCGCGGGCGGCATGAGCCCGTGCCTCCATCCGGGCGATCTTGAAGGCGATCGCCTGGTTCCGCCCGATGGGGCGGCCGAAGGCCTCGCGTTCCTTCGCGTACTTGACGGACTCGTCGACGCAGCCCTGCGCGGCACCGGTGGACAGCGCGGCGATCGCGATGCGGCCCTCGTCGAGGATGCGCAGGAAGTTCGCGTAGCCGCGGCCCCGCTCCCCGAGCAGGTTCTCCGCCGGGACCCGCACATCGGTGAAGCTCAGCGGATGGGTGTCCGAGGCGTTCCAGCCGACCTTGTTGTAGGCGGGCTCGGCGACGAAGCCGGGGGTGTCGGTGGGCACGACGATCGTGGAGATCTCCTTCTTGCCGTCCCGCTCGCCGGTGACGGCGGTGACGGTGACGATCTCGGTGATGTCGGTGCCCGAGTTGGTGATGAACTGCTTGCTGCCGTTGATGATCCACTGATCACCGTCGAGCTTGGCAGTGGTCTTGGTGCCGCCGGCGTCGCTGCCCGCGCCGGGCTCGGTCAGGCCGAACGCGCCCAGGGCCCGGCCGGCCGCGAGCTGCGGCAGCCACTTGCGCTTCTGCTCCTCGGTGCCGAAGCGGTAGATCGGCATGGCGCCGAGCGAGACGCCGGCCTCGAGGGTGATGGCCACGGACTGGTCGACCTTCCCGAGTTCCTCGAGGGCGAGGCACAGCGCGAAGTAGTCGCCGCCCTGTCCCCCGTACTCCTCGGGGAACGGCAGCCCGAACAGGCCGAGATCGGCCATGCCCTTGACGACCTCGTACGGAAAGGTGTGGTTGGCGTCGTGCTCGGCGGCGACGGGCGCGACGACGCTCTGGGCGAAGTCGGCGACGGTGTCCTTGAGGTCCCGGTAGTCCTCGGGAAGCTGTCCGGTGGAGAGGTAGTCGGTCATCGCTGCTGTGTCCTAGCTTTCGTTGGTGTCGGTGGGAACGACGCGGGCGAGGAGCTGGTCGACCTTGACCTGGTCCCCGGGGGCGACGAGAAGTTCGACGGTGCCGTCGACCGGCGTGGTCAGGGCGTGCTCCATCTTCATCGCCTCGACCACGACGACGGTCGCGCCGGCGGTGACGGCAGCGCCCTGTTCGACGGACACGGCGATCACGGTGCCGGGCATCGGGCTGGTCAGCTCGGCCTCACCGGCGTGGGCGTCGGCGCCGCGGATGTTCGCTTCGCGGGCCTCGCGCACGGGCCAGGTGCCGCCGTCGCCGGCGAGCCACAGCTGGCCGTCGTCCTCGGCGACGCGGAACACCGAGCGCACCCCGTCGAGCGTGACGGCGAGGCGATCCCCCTCGAGCCGAGCGGTGAGCACCCGGTCCGGCCCGTCCTCGATCCGTGCAATGGCGGCTTCCGGGGTGCCGGACAGGTGCACGTGGTCGGTGCGGGTGGGGGTGTGCAGCCGCACCGTGGTCGGCGCGAATCCGCCGACCCGCCAGCCGGTGGGCCGGTCCCACGGATCGACCGGGGACTGGCTCGACGCGGCGGGCCAGCGTCGCAGCCACCGGTGCGCGGCCGCGGCGACGAGCACCGCATCGGGGGTGTCCGGGGCGGCGTAGTCGCCGAGACGGCGGTCGAGCAGGCCGGTGTCGAGGTTCCCGGCCTGCACGTCGGGGTCGGCGAGCAGGAAACGGGCGAAGTCGATGTTGGTGACCACTCCCAGGACCGCGGTGTCGGCCAGGGCCCGGTCGAGACGGCGCAGCGCGGCGGCCCGGTCGGGTCCGTGCGCGATCACCTTCGACAGCATCGGGTCGTAATCGCTGCCGACGACCGTGCCCACCTCGAGACCGGAGTCGACCCGGATCCCCGGACCGGAGGGTTCGACGACGCCGGCGACGTGGCCGCCGGTGGGCAGGAACCCGCGGGCGGGGTCCTCGGCGTAGACGCGGGCCTCGATCGCATGCCCGGTCAGGGTGATCTCGTCCTGGGCGAAGCCGAGCGCCTCACCGGCGGCGACGCGCACCTGCCACTCCACCAGGTCCAGTCCGGTGACCAGCTCGGTCACGGGGTGCTCGACCTGCAGGCGG
The DNA here is from genome assembly GCF_047782815.1 of Rhodococcus indonesiensis. Classification (NCBI taxonomy): domain Bacteria; kingdom Bacillati; phylum Actinomycetota; class Actinomycetes; order Mycobacteriales; family Nocardiaceae; genus Rhodococcus; species Rhodococcus indonesiensis. The sequence continues at coordinate 3,838,468 of NZ_CP180630.1, forward strand.
GTGTTCATCTCCATGAAGAAGAACTCGTCCGGTGCGTCCGCGGAGACGATGAACTCGACCGTGCCGGCACCGGTGTAGTCGACGCTGCGGGCGGTGTTGCACGCCGCTTCGCCGATCCGGGCGCGGGTGGCCTCGTCGAGCAGCGCCGACGGGGCTTCCTCGATCACCTTCTGGTGGCGGCGCTGCAGGCTGCACTCACGTTCGCCGAGGTGCACGACGTTGCCGTGGGTGTCGGCGAGGATCTGCACCTCGATGTGCCGCGGTCGCTGGACGAACCGCTCGAGGAACAGGGTGTCGTCGCCGAACGCCGAGGCCGCCTCGCGTCGCGCCGAGGCGAGCGCCTCGGCGAGCTGACCGGATTCGGTGACCAGGCGCATGCCCTTGCCGCCGCCCCCGGCGGACGGCTTGATCAGCACCGGATACCCGATGTCTTCCGCGGCGGCGATCAGTTCGTCGTCGGTCAGGCCGGGCCGGGAGATGCCCGGGACCACCGGCACGTCGAACGCGGCGACGGCGTTCTTGGCGGTGATCTTGTCGCCCATGACCTCGATGGCCTTGGCGGGCGGGCCGAGGAACACGATTCCGGCGTCGGCGCAGGCCTGGGCGAAGCCCGAGTTCTCGGACAGGAAGCCGTAGCCGGGGTGGATCGCCTGTGCGCCGGTGCGCCGCGCGGCATCGATCACCTTGGTGATGTCGAGGTAGCTCTCCCGCGCGGCGGCGGGACCCAGACGCACCGCGGTGTCGGCCTCGCGCACGTGGCGGGCGCCGGCGTCGGCGTCGCTGTAGACGGCGACGGAACGGATCCCCATCTGCCGCAGCGTGCGGATCACCCGCACCGCGATCTCCCCGCGGTTGGCGACCAGAACGGTATGGAATATCCCGGCTCGGCCGGTGGTATCGAACATGTTCAACTGCCTCACATCCGGAAGACGCCGTAGGAAACCGGCTCGAGGGGCGCGTTCGCACACGCCGACAGGGCCAGGCCGAGAACTTCCCGCGTGTCGGCGGGGTCGATGATGCCGTCGTCCCACAGCCGCGCGGTCGAGTAGTAGGGGTTGCCCTGGTGCTCGTACTGTTCGCGGATCGGGGCCTTGAACGCCTCCTCCTGCTCGGCGGTCCAGGGCGTGCCGGACGCGTCGAGCTGGTCGGAACGCACCGTCGCCAGCACGGAGGCGGCCTGCTCGCCGCCCATCACCGAGATGCGCGCGTTGGGCCACATCCACAGGAACCGGGGCGAGTACGCCCGCCCGCACATCGAGTAGTTGCCGGCGCCGTAGGAGCCGCCGACGACGACGGTCAGCTTCGGCACCCGCGCGCACGCGACCGCGGTGACCATCTTGGCGCCGTGCTTGGCGATGCCGCCGGCCTCGTAGTCCCGCCCGACCATGAACCCGGAGATGTTCTGCAGGAACAGCAGCGGGATCGAGCGCTTGTCGCACAGCTCGATGAAGTGCGCGCCCTTCTGGGCGGATTCGCCGAACAGCACGCCGTTGTTGGCGATGATGCCGACGGGGTGGCCGTGGATCCGCGCGAACCCGGTGACCAGGGTCTTGCCGTACTCGGCCTTGAACTCGGCGAAGCTCGAACCGGGTCCGGTCGGGTCGCCGTCGACGATGCGCTCGATGACCTCGTGCACGTCGTAGGGGGTGCGCGGGTCGGTGGGCACCACGTCGTACAGCTCCGCCGGATCCGCAGCGGGCGCGAACGTCGGCGCGACGTCCCACGGCCGGGGGGTGCGGGGCCCGAACGTGGCGACGATGGCGCGCACCCTGTTCAGCGCGTCGCGGTCGTCCTCGGCGAGGTGGTCGGTGACACCGGAGACCTTCGAGTGCAGGTCGCCGCCGCCGAGTTCCTCCGCGGTGACGACCTCGCCGGTGGCGGCCTTCACCAGTGGCGGCCCGCCGAGGAAGATGGTGCCCTGGTTGCGGACGATGACGGCCTCGTCGCTCATCGCCGGCACGTAGGCGCCGCCCGCGGTGCACGAGCCGAGGACCGCGGCGATCTGCGGGATCCCCTTGGCGCTCATGGTGGCCTGGTTGTAGAAGATGCGGCCGAAGTGCTCGCGGTCGGGGAACACCTCGTCCTGCCGCGGCAGGAACGCCCCGCCGGAGTCGACCAGGTACAGGCACGGCAGCTGGTTCTGCAGGGCGATCTCCTGCGCCCGCAGATGCTTCTTCACCGTCACCGGGTAGTAGGTGCCGCCCTTGACCGTGGCGTCGTTCGCGACGATCACGCACTCGCGGCCGGACACCCGGCCGATGCCGGCGATCATTCCGGCACCGGGGCATTCGTCGTCGTACATGCCGTTCGCGGCCAGCGGCGCGATCTCGAGGAATGCGCTGCCGGGATCGAGCAGGGCGTCGACGCGCTCGCGGGGCAGCAGCTTCCCGCGGGCGACGTGCCGTTCCCGGGCCTTCTCGCTGCCGCCGAGCGCGGCGGTCGCGAGCTTGTCGCGCAGCTCGGTGACCAGCTGGACATGCTGCTCGCGGTAGGTCCGCGCAGCGGTTGTCGGGGGGGTTGTCACAGTTCAGTCCTCGCCTTGGGGTGGGCGCCTGAGTTAATACTCGATAACTGAAAATGAGGTTAGCTGTGATTAACTGAGTTGTCCAGACCACGTCAGGAAGGAACGGTGCGGCCGATGACGGACTTGAAGCCGGACACCGACGAACAGCTGCTCACCGCACGCGGCCGGGCCAAGGCCGACCGGCGGCGGCAGCTGCTCCAGGCCGCCGCACGACTCGTCGCCGAACGCGGATTCAACGGCGTACGACTCGAGGACCTCGGGGCTGCGGTGGGCATCAGCGGCCCCGCCGTCTACCGGCACTTCCCCAACAAGGACGCGCTGCTCGTCGAGCTGCTGGTCGACATCAGCCGCCGTCTGCTGGCCGGCGGCACCGACGTGGTCGACCACACCGACGATCCCCGCCGCACGCTCGACCGGCTGGTGGACTTCCACCTCGACTTCGCGCTCGGGGAACCGGACCTGATCCGGGTGCAGGACCGGGAGCTGCAGTCCCTGCCGGAGGACGCCCGCAGGGAGGTGCGCCAGACCCAGCGACGGTACGTCGAGCTGTGGGTGGGCGTCCTGCGCCGCCTCGACCCCACTCTGGGAGAGTCCGATGCACGGACCATGGCGCACGCAGCGTTCGGGCTCATCAACTCGACACCGCACAGCGCCGACCGGTCCTCGCCTGCCGCAACGCGAGCGGTGTTGCGGCGCATGACCCTGGCCGCGCTGGGCGCAGAGCGCCCCGAATCCGGCGCCTGAACAGGCACGGAGCCCCGCCCGGATGACCGGACGGGGCTCCCGTCGTGCTGCACTTACCGGCACTGCTGCTACCGGTACTGCTGCTACCGGTACTGCGACTACCGGACCTTGTCCCTCGTCATCGAGGTGTAGGCCAGCGTCAGCGCCGCCGCGACGGCGATACTGATGATCCACCGCCACCAGTCGATACCTGGCGTATCACCCTGATCACTGATCAGACCCCAGATCCAGTAACCGATCAGAGCGCCGATGATGCCGATGACGACGGTGATGATCCAACCCATCGCCTGCTTCCCCGGAATCACCAGCCGTGCGAGCACACCGATGACCGCACCGAAGATGATCGTGCCGATGATTTCTCCCATCACGGGCTCCTCTCTCGGAACATCGAACCGTGGGGACGGTATGCCCCAGAGTGCGCGGAACATGCACGTTTCGGGTGAGTTCCGGTAAATCTTCTGCAAAATGTTGCGGCGGGCCGCGCGGGTGGGCCCCGGCCGGGACGGCCGGGGCCCAGGGATCACGCGTCGTGCACGATGACTCCGCGGATGTTCTTGCCGTCGCGCAGGTCCTGGTAGCCCTGGTTGACCTCCTCGAGGCTGTACCGATGGGTGACCAGCTCGTCGAGCTTCAGCTGGCCCGCGTCGTACAGGCGCAGCAGCCGCACGATGTCGTACTGCGGGTTGGCCGAGCCGAACAGCGAGCCCTTGATGGTCTTCTGGAACAGGGTCAGTTCCGTTCCGGACACGTGCACGGTCAGCTTCTCCGGATTGGCCAGGCCGGTGATGACGACGGTGCCGCCCTTGCCGACGATCGAGGTCGCCGCCGAGACGACCTCCTCGTCGACGGTGCCCACGAGGATCAGGGCGGCGTCGGCGCCCTGGCCCCAGCTCAGCTCGTTGACCTTCTCGGCCGCCTCGGCGGCACTGGCGAACGCGTGCGTGGCCCCGAACTTCAGGGCGGTCTCGCGCTTGAACTCCACCGGGTCGACGACCACGACGTACTTGGCGCCCGCGTGCACGGCACCCTGGACGGCGTTGATGCCGAGGCCGCCGATGCCGTAGATCACGACGATGTCGCCGGAGCGGACGTCCCCGGCGTACACCGCGGTGCCCCAGCCGGACGGCACACCGCAGCCGACGAGGACGGCGGTCTCGAGCGGGAGCCAGTCGTCGACCTTGACCACCGAGTGCTGCGAGATGGTCGCGCGCTCGGCGAACGTGCCGAGCATGCACATCGCGCCGAAGTCGGTGCTCCCGGAATGGAACCGGAACGAGCCGTCCGGCATGCAGCCCTCCAGGATGGTCGCGCCCATGTCGCACAGGTTCTGCCGGCCCGTCGAGCAGTACCGGCAGGTGCCGCAGTTCGGGATGAAGCTGCACACGACGTGATCGCCCGGCTTGACCTTGGTGACACCGGGACCGACCTCCTCGATGATGCCGGAGCCCTCGTGACCGCCGACGATCGGGAAGCGCGGGGGCAGGTCCCCGTCGGTCAGGTGCAGGTCCGAGTGGCACAGCCCCGCCGCGGTGTACTTGATCAGCACCTCGCCGGGGCCGGGGCCGTCGAGGTCGAGTTCCATGATCTCGAAGGGCTTGCCGGTCTCGAGCAGGACTGCAGCTTTGGTCTTCATCGTTGTTCTCCTCGGGTGTGTCGGGGTGTGGGTCGGCTCAGAGGGCGATGTTCACGGCTTTGGTCTGGGTGTAGAGGTCCAGCGCTCCCGCACCGAGCTCACGTCCCCATCCGGACTGCTTGAACCCGCCGAACGGCATGGCGGTGTCGAAGCCGTTGTACTGGTTGATCCACACCGAACCGGCCTTGAGCCGCCGCGCGGTGCGGTGCGCCTTCGACAGGTCCCGCGTCCAGATGCCCGCGGCCAGTCCGTAGATCGAGTCGTTGGCGGCGGCGGAGATGCCGTCGTCGGCGTCGAAGGGCATGGCGGCGACGACCGGACCGAAGATCTCCTCGCGCACCACGCTGAAATCGGGCTGCACGTCCACCAGCACGGTCGGCTCGACGAAGAAGCCCTTGTCGCCCCAACGCTTTCCCCCGGTGAGGGCGCGCGCCCCATCGGTCAGCCCCTCACGCAGATACCCGGTGACCCGATCCAGCTGCTCCTGGGAGACCAGTGGGCCGAGCTGGGTGGCCGGGTCGAGACCGGGTCCGATCTTCACCTTGCTTGCGGCCTCGGCGACGGCCTCGGTGAACTTCTCGAACAGGGGGCGCTCGACGAACAGGCGGGTGCCGGCAACGCAGCACTGGCCGTGGTTGAACAGCCACGCATCGAGGGAACCCTGCACGGCCGCATCGAAGTCGGCGTCGGCGAAGACGATGTTCGGGCTCTTGCCGCCGAGTTCGAGCGAGACCTTCTTCAGGTTCCCCTTGGCGGCGTCGACGACCTTCTTGCCCACCTCGGTGGACCCGGTGAAGGCGATCTTGTCGACGTCGTCGTGCGCGGCAAGGGCGGCGCCGGCGTCACCGAAGCCGGGCACGATGTTCACCACCCCGGGCGGGAACCCGGCCTCTTCGAAGATCTCGGCGAGCAGCAGCGCGGTGAGCGGCGTCTGCTCCGCGGGCTTGAGGATGACCGTGTTGCCGGCGGCCAGGGCTGGGGCGAGCTTGAACGCGGCCATCAGCAGCGGGAAGTTCCAGGGCACGATGAGTCCGCACACGCCCACCGGTTCGCGCAGCGTGTAGGCGTGGAACTCACCGCCGGGCACGAACGGCATCGTGACGTTCACCGTGCTGCCCTCGATCTTGGTGGCCCACCCGGCGTAGTAGCGGAAGATGTCCGCCGACCACGCCGTGTCCACGGCCGCGGCGATCACGGCGGATTTGCCGTTGTCGAGCGCTTCGAGTTGGCCGAACTCCTCGGCACGTTCGGTGAGCAGATCACCGACCCGCCAGATCATGCGCTCCCGCTCGGCGGCCTTCATCGTCGCCCAGGGGCCCTCGTCGAAGGCCTTGCGGGCGGCCCGCACGGCCCGGTCGACGTCCTCGGCGCCGCCGTGGGCGACGTCGGTGAGCTTGTCCCCGGTCGCGGGGTCGTAGGTCGCGAAGACGCGGCCCGAGGCAGCGTCGAGCCATTCGCCGCCGATGTAGAGCTGCTTGGGTCCGGAGAGGAATTCCCGGACCCGCGGAGCGACGATGTGCTCGGCAACAGCTGTCATGCCCAACCTCCTGAAGTAGTGTGACACGGGTCATACTGCTTCGGGTGGGACCGCGGGAACTGTTCAAGGATTGGACAGTGCGCACATGCGCATACGACCGTCAGCCCGCGATGCCGAGCGCGCGGATCCGGCTGTAGAGCGTGGTGCGGCTGATGCCGAGCTGCGCCGCGGCGTGCACCTTGTTGCCGCCGCTCTCACGCAACGCCTCGATGATGGCCTCCCGCTCGGCGCGCTCGCGCCCGCCCAGGCGGGAGACCCGACTCGTCGCCCGGTAGTCGACCGGCAGATCCTCTCGTCGCACCGGCAGTGGGGACTCCCGCACCGGGACGGCGGCGAGCACCGCCCGCAGCTCGGCGAGGTTGCCGGGCCACGAACGTTCCGACAAGGCCGTCAGGGCACTCGGGCCCAGGCGCAGATCTCCTCGGCCGAGTTCCTGTGCGAGCGCGGCGGCCAGGTCACCGAGCTCCCGGATCCGTTGCCGCAGGGCCGGGACCCGGACCTGACCGGGGCAGCGTGCCAGCAGTTCCCGTACCGGCGGGCGGATGTCGTCGAGGGGGTCGGCTGTGAGCACGAGCCGCGGTGCGGCCGGGTCGGAGAGCATCGACGAGAGCAGCGCCGGCACCGGATCCGGAGCCAGGTGCACGTGTTCGACGACCACGAATCCGCGGTCCGTCGCGGCGGCCGCGACCGTGAGCAACCGGGCCGACCATTCGCGTTCACCCTCACCGACGATCCGGGCGGCGTCCAGGAACGTGCCCTCACCCCGGACGAGTTCCCTTGCAGCCCAAGTTCGTCCACTCCCGGGCTCACCGACGATCGCCACGCCACCGGCGCCGTCGCGCAGCCGCCCGAGCCGTCGCCGCAGCCGCGTCGTCACATCCTGCGCGACATCGCTGCGGGGCACGGGTTCGCGTGCCCCGGAGGCGTCGAGCAGGAACAGCGCGCCGCTGCCGATGCCCGGGATGCGGTCGATCCGCAACCGGGTGCTGCCGCCGGCGGACAGCGCGAAATCCATGGTGCGGGACTCCCCGGCGGGTAGATCGACCGCGATCGCGCGCAGGGCTGCGTGATCGGCGGGTAGGAGCAGTTCGACGGCGGCCTTGTTGGTGAGCATGATGTCCTCGCCCATGGCCGCGACCGCGACGCCGCGCTGCTGCGCGGCCCGCTGGAACGCGTCGACGACCCGGCGGTCGGACTCGCGGGCGCCCTCGAGCAGCCGTGCCTCGATGTCGCGGGCCGCCCGGGCGAGGAACGGCGCGAACAGCGGATTGGCCGTCTTGCCGGCGGCGGTGATGTCGAGGATGCCTTCGATGCGGCGGGTGACCGGATGCACGAGTGGATGCCCGTAGCAGCTGAAGTCCTTGAGGGACTCGAGGTAGTGCTCTTCGCCGTGCACCACGAGGCTCTGCCGCACTTCGAACGGGGTGCCGAGAGCGTTGGTGCCGTAGGTGTCCTCGCTCAGGGCGGCGCCGGGGACCACGCCGATCTCCTCCATGGCCCGCTGCATGGGTGCCGAGTCGAACAACCGGGCCACGATCCGGCAGTCCCGGTCCACGAGGAGGATGCAGCAGCCCGTGCCGGCGAGCTGTGTGCGCAGCTCGTCGAGCACCGGCCGGGCGGCATCGAGCAGCCGCCCGGCCGCGTCCGAGGGGCCCAGCAGCGTCGGTTCGGGAAGCCGTCCCGGGTCTATCCCGCTCAACTGTGAGCGCTTCCAGGACAGCGCGATCTCCGGCCGCAGACCGTTCACCCCTGCCCGGCCTCCCCGAGCAGGGCCGTCGACATCTCCCGCATCTCGACCTTGCGGATCTTGCCGGTCACCGTCATCGGGAACTCGTCGACGATGTGCACGTAGCGGGGGATCTTGTAGTGCGCGAGCTTGCCCGTGCAGTACTCGCGCAGCGACTGCGCGTCGAGCGGCGCCGCCCCCTCCCGCATCCGGATCCACACCATGAGCTCCTCCCCGTACTTCTCGTCGGGCACCCCGACGACCTGGGCGTCGAGGATGTCCGGGTGGGTGTAGAGGAACTCCTCGATCTCGCGCGGGTAGATGTTCTCACCGCCGCGGATGACCATGTCCTTGATGCGGCCGGTGACCGAGACGTACCCCTCGGCGTCCATGACACCGATGTCGCCGGTGTGCATCCACCGGGCCGCGTCGACGGCCTCGGCGGTCTTGTCGGGCTGGTTCCAGTAGCCGAGCATCACCGAGTAGCCTCGGGTGCACAGCTCCCCCGGCTCGCCGCGCGGGACGGTCAGGCCCGTGGCCGGATCGACGATCTTGACCTCGAGATGCGGGCCGACGCGGCCGACGGTGGACACCCGCTGGTCGATGGTGTCGTCGCTGCGGGTCTGCAGCGACACCGGCGAGGTCTCGGTCATGCCGTAGCAGATGGAGACCTCGGTCATGCCCATCCGCTCGATGACCTGCTTCATCACCTCGACCGGGCACGGGGAGCCCGCCATGATGCCGGTGCGCAGGCTCGACAGGTCGTAGCGGTCGAAACCCGGGTCGGCGAGCTCGGCGATGAACATCGTCGGCACCCCGTACAGGGAGGTGCAGCGTTCCTCGGCGACGGCGGCCAGGGTCTGGGTCGGGTCGAAGGCCGGTCCCGGGATCACCATCGTCGCGCCGTGGCTGGTGCAGGCCAGATTGCCCATCACCATGCCGAAGCAGTGGTAGAAGGGCACCGGGATGCACACCTTGTCCTGCTCGGTGTAGTGGCACAGCTCGCCCACGAAGAACCCGTTGTTGAGGATGTTGTGGTGGCTGAGGGTGGCGCCCTTGGGGAATCCGGTCGTGCCGGACGTGTACTGGATGTTGATCGGGTCGTCGGCCGACAGATCGCGCTGCGCGGCGTCGAGCCGGGTGCGGTCGTCGGCGAGTGCGGCGCGCCCGGACGCGCCGAGCTCGTCCCAGTCGGGGGAGCCGAGCAGCACGACCTGTTCGAGATCCGGGCAGTTGCCCCGCACCTCGCCGATCATCGCCGCGTAGTCGGACGTCTTGAAGCTCGGGGCCGCGACCAGCATCCGGATTCCGGCCTGGGTGAGCACGTACTGCAGTTCGTGCGAGCGGTAGGCCGGGTTGATGTTGACCAGGATCGCGCCGATCTTCGCGGTGGCGTACTGGACGAACACCCACTCGGCGCAGTTGGGCGCCCAGATGCCCACCCGGTCGCCCTTGCCGATACCGGCCCGCAGCAGTCCGAACGCGAGGGCGTCGACCTCGGCGGCGAGTTCGGTGTAGGTCCAGCGCCGGCCGGCGGCACGGTCGACGAGCGCGTCCCGCTCGCCGTGCCGGGCGACGGTGCGGTCGAAGTTGTCACCGATCGTGTCCCCGAGCAGCGGGGTGTTCCACGCCCCCGAGGTGTAGCTGGGCAGTTCGGGTGTGGTGAAACCGGTCATTGGTGCTCCTGCAGTGTGCGCGGCCCGGGACGAGCGACGGGGTCTCGAGGACTCCGTCCACCATGCTCGCCGATCCGGGGCCACAGGTGTTCGGATTCTGGACAGTTGACGGGGTGCTGACAGCACGAGGCGCCCTCCCCGGAATGTCGGGGAGGGCGCCGGCGGGATCAGAGCGCTCGGTCCCGGGTCTCGACGAGAGCCTTCGTGCACACGAAGCTCAGCACGCCGAGCACGGAGAGCATGACGCCGATGGCGATGCCGCCGTAGGACGCGGCCAGGGGCGCGGCCAGCATGGGCGGGATCGCACCGCCGAGGACGCCGGCGAGGTTGTAGCCGAGTCCGGCGCCGGTGTACCGGTACCGGGTCTGGAACATCTCCGGTAGCAGCGCACCGCACGGGCCGTAGGCGATGCCGAAGATGGCCAGGGTGACCATCATGCCGACGACGAACGCGACCGGCGATCCGGTGTCGAGCAGCGGGAACAGCGCCAGCGCCCAGACGACGGAGAAGCCGCACGAGATCATGATGACGCGACGGCGTCCGACCCGGTCGGAGTAGAGGGCGGAGAGCACGATCGCGGCGCCGAACACGAGCGACGAGATGATGCCGACGGTCAGGACGAACGGCCGGGAGAAGCCGAGGGTCTTGGTCGCGTAGCTGGTCAGGTACGCGGTGCCCATGTAGAAGAACGCGAACATGATCGCCAGGGCGCCGGCCGAGAGGAGGATCTCCTTGGTCTGGTAGCGCAGGGCGTCGAGGAACGGCAGGGTGCGCTTCTCGACCGGGGCGGCGGCGCGGGCCTCTCGCTCGGCCTGGAACACCGGGGTCTCCTGGATGGCGAGACGCATGTAGAGACCGACGGCCACGAGAACGATGCTGAGCAGGAACGGGATTCGCCAACCGTAGTCGAGGAACGCCTCGTTGGTGTCGCCGAGGGCCAGGCCGGTGAACAGGAAGGTGCCACTCGACAGGGCGAAGGCGATGGCCGGACCGAGTTGCGGGAACATCGCATACAGGCCGCGTTTGCCCGGTGGCGCGTACTCGGCGGTGAGCAGGGTCGCGCCGGCCCATTCCCCGCCGACGGCGAAGCCCTGCGCGAAGCGCAGCAGCACGAGGATGATCGGGGCGGCGACGCCGATCGTCTCGGCGCTCGGGAGCAATCCGATGAGCAGGGTCGAGATGCCCATCAGCAGCAGGGTGGAGACGAGGGTCTTCTTGCGGCCGATGCGGTCACCGAAGTGCCCGAACAGCATGGCGCCGACCGGGCGCGCGATGAAGGCGACGGCGAAGGTCGCGAACGAGGCGACCGTACCGGCGGTGGCGCCGAGCGCCGGGAAGAACACCGTCGGGAAGACCAGGGCTGCGGCGGTTCCGTAGATGAAGAAGTCGTAGAACTCGATGGTGGTGCCGATGCAGCTGGCGATGGCGACGCGTCGGATGCCGGGGCCGCCCGGGGCGGGAGCGGTCGGCGCGGCGGGCTTGTGCCCCGCCGGTACCACGGGGGGTTCGGCCCCCGGTGTCGACACTGTGGTCACGTCTGTCCTCCGTATTTCCGTCCGAGCCGCGGCGGACCTGCGCCGCGGGATGGAAGGAAAGGTAGTGATCCGCCTCACTCCCCCACCACCCCCGAAAGGGGGGTGGCTGTGAGCCGGATCACGTAGTTCGGCGAACGAATGACTAGGACACGTCGTCGGGCACCCGGTAGCGCGGCCGGCGGGCAGACCGATCGCACCCGGGCCGTCTACGCTCCGTCCATGGCGACGACCTGGGACCCGGCCACGCCGGGCATCTTGGCGCTACCGTCGGGCCGGTACGTTCGGGGCCGCGGCGTCCGCCGGCCCCTCCCGCCCGGCCCGCGCCCCGGACTCGGGGTCTACCTCACCGGCCGGAAACCGCCGACGGTCCCGTGGGAGGCCCGGTGGATCCGCTGGCCCGACTTCCGGCTCCCCGCCGATCCCCGGGCCGCCCGCCGGATTCTGTACGAGGCATGGGAGCGGTGCGCGGCCGAACGCGTCGAAGTCGCCTGCGGCGGGGGCCGCGGACGCACGGGCACCGCCCTGGCCTGCCTGGCGATCCTCGACGGCGTGCCGCCCACCGAGGCGGTTGCCTATGTGCGCGAGCACTATTCGCGCCGAGCAGTGGAGACACCGGGGCAGCGGCGCTTCGTCGCCGCGTTCCGGTGACGGGCGCGTCAGTGACCGGCGGCGCCGGCGAGTTCGGCGCGCATCTCGCGCCACACGGTCGCGTACGAGTCGATGTTCGGCGCCGTCGCCCATGCCAGCGCGCCGGACTTGATCTTCCCGAGCGCCTCGGCGAACAGGTCCTGGTAGCGCGACAGACGCGGAACGAAGGCCGACACGTCGTCGAAGAGATTCTGCGCCTTGCGGTCCAGCTCGATCAGTTCGTCGAGGAAGTTGGCCGATTCCGGGTCGGCGAGCAGCGCGGTGAGCGCGTCGTCGAGCGGCCCGAACTGTTCGAACAGCTCCGCGAGGGAATCCTCGTCGATCGAGACGCGCTCCGCGTCGAGCTGATCGGTCAGTTCCGCGGCCCCCGCGTCGGTCAGGGAGATGCCGTCGCCGGTCTCCTTGGCCTTGCCCTGGGCGACGAGGGCGTCGAACGCCGCCCGCCCGGACGCGACGGACACCCCGAGGTGCGCCGCGATCACTTCCGCGGTGACGGTCTGCTTCAGCCGCACCGTCTGCAGCAGAGCCAGCTCGTCGACATTGCCAGCGAACGCCATCGTGTACTCTCCTCGTCGCCCGGTCGCGGGCCGTACGTGTCACCCGGTCGGGCGGAGTACATGATTTGGCGGAAACGGCGGCTGTGTCAAACTCCCGAGCGGGTACCACGCGTTCTCGTCGCTACAGCGTCCTCGTCGCTACAACTCCCCCGTCCTCGCGGAATCGAGCCGGTCGTCCCGCGTGGTGTCCTTCAGGTCCACCCCGGACCGCCCGAGCCGGCGCGCCCCGTCGACCAGCCCCGCGACGACGGCCGCGGCCGCCGCATACCCGAGCCCTTCGGGCGGGTGGATGTTGGACACGCAGTTCCGTTCGGCGTCGGCGCGACCGGGCCGCGGCTCGTGGGTCAGATACACCCCGAGGCTGTCGGCGACCGACAACCCGGGCCGCTCCCCGATCAGGACCAGCAGGGTGCGCACCCCCAGGGCTGCGCCGATGTGGTCGCCCAGCGCGACCCGCGCCGACGTCGCGATCACCGGCGTCGCCACGGACAGGTGCCGCGGCAGGGCCGCCACGATCGCCTCGAGCAGCGCGACGCCGTGCTCGGTCAGGGCCCGCGGCGAGAGCCCGTCGGCGAGCACCACGCCGACGTCGGCGTCCACGACCGGGACCGCGGACAGATCCGCGGGCAGCCGGCCGAGATCCGGGCGGCGCAGATACTCGCCCCGATCACGTACGCAGCTCTCGACGACGACCGGTGCGCCGAGTCCGAGACGTTCGACGTCGGCAGCCAGGGCCGGCACGTCGAGGGGCTGGTGCACCGCGTCGCGGGCCGCGGCGTGCGCGGCCCGGAACTCGAGCACCCGCGCGGTCGGGAGACCGTCGCCGGCGCGACCGAGCCCGATGCGGGCCTGGGTCGACGACCGCAGCGGCGCCCAGAAGTCGCGGTCGACGGACCCGCTCATGCCGCACCTCCCGCGAGGGCGCGCAGCGGGGAGGCCGCCGCGTCCACCGGCAGGATGTGCCCGGCACCGTCCACCATGCCGAGGCCGGCGAGCCACCGCTCGAACTCGGGAGCGGGGCGCAGCCCGAGCGCGCGCCGTACGTACAGCGCGTCGTGGAACGACAGGCTCTGGTAGCCGAGCATGACGTCGTCGGCTCCGGGCACGGCGATGACGAACGCGGCGCCGGCAACCCCGAGCAGCGTCAGGAGGGTGTCCATGTCGTCCTGGTCGGCCTCGGCGTGGTTGGTGTAGCACACGTCCACACCCATCGGCAGGCCCAGCAGCTTGCCGCAGAAGTGGTCCTCGAGGCCCGCCCGGACGATCTGTTTGCCGTCGTAGAGGTACTCGGGGCCGATGAAACCGACCACCGTGTTGATCAGTAGCGGGTCGAGCGCGCGGGCGACGGCGTACGCCCGGGTCTCGAGGGTCTGCTGATCCACCGGACGTCCGCCCGTGCCGAGGTGCGCGCCGGCCGACAGCGCCGAACCCTGCCCCGTCTCGAGGTACATGACGTTGTCGCCGACGGTGCCGCGTCCCAGGGCGCGGCCGGCCTCGTTCGCCTCCCGCAGCAGAGCCAGGTTCACCCCGAAGCCGGCATTGGCCCCCTCGGTGCCGGCGATCGACTGGAACACCAGGTCCACGGGTGCCCCGGCCTCGATGAGGCCGAGGGTGGTCGTCACGTGGGAGAGCACGCAGGACTGCACCGGGATGTCGAAGCGCAGCCGCATCTCGTCGAGCAGGTGCAGCAGGTCGGCGGTGGCCCGGGGCGAATCCGTCGCCGGGTTGATGCCGATGACGGCGTCGCCGCAGCCCATCAGCAGCCCGTCGAGCGTCGCGGCGGCGATGCCGCGCGGGTCGTCGGTGGGATGGTTGGGCTGCAGCCGGGTGCCGAGGCGGCCGGGCAGGCCGACGGTGGTGCGGAACGCCGAGGTGACCTCGATCGCGCGGGCCACCGCGATCAGGTCCTGGTTGCGCATGAGCTTGCTGACGGCGGCGACCATCTCGGGCGTCAGGCCGGGTGACAGGGCGGCGAACGTCGCGGCCGCATCGGCCTTCGTGACGGTGTCGAGCAGCAGGTCGCGCAGTCCCCCGACCGTCAGGTGCTGCACGGCGCGGTAGGCGTCCCGGTCGTGGTCGTCGAGGATCAGCCGGGTGACCTCGTCGGTCTCGTAGGGCACCACCGGTTCGGCGAGGAACACGTCGAGCGGGACGTCGGCGAGCACCCACTGCGCGGCTGCGCGCTCGGCGTCGGATTCGGCCGCGCAGCCGGCGAGTTCGTCGCCGGAGCGGCGCGGGGTGGCCTTGGCGAGCAGATCCACGAGGCCGTCGAAGGTGTAGGTGGTGCCGGCGAGGTGCTGGGTGTAGACGCTCACTTCAGCTCGGCCTCCGCCTCGGCGAGCGCGGCGAACTCCTCGTCGGGCGAGTTCGCCACCAGCCGGTGCCGGCTGTAGAGCCCGAAGTAGGCCATGAACGCGGCGAAGGCTCCGAGGGTCCACAGGGCGGCGATCGGGTCGACCAGGAACGTGGCCACGACGGCAGCGGCGGCGACGACCAGCGCGAAGGAAGTGGTGACGACACCGCCGGGAGTGCGGTAGGGCCGCGGCATGTTCGGCTCGCGCCGGCGCAGCACGATGTGGCTGACCATCATCAGCACGTAGCTCACCGCGGCACCGAAGACGGCCATGTTCAGCAGCATCGCTCCCTCGCCCGTGAGCGACAGCGCGAAGCCGATCACGCCGGGGACGATCAGCGCCAGCACAGGCGCCTTGCGCTTGTTGGTCAGCGACAGGCTCGTGGGGAGATAACCGGCGCGCGAGAGCGCGAACGTCTGCCGCGAGTACGCGTACATGATCGAGAAGAAGCTCGCGATCAGACCGGCGAGGCCGATGTAGTTGACCACCTTCGCGGTGCCGCTGTCGCCGAGGGCCTCGACGAGGGGGTTGCCGGAGGTGGACAGGGCCTCGGCGCCGAGCGCGCCGGTGGCCAGGAACAGCACGGTCGCACCGGTGACGAGCAGTACCAGCATGGACACGATGATGCCCTTGGGCACGTTCTTCTCCGGCTCGGTCGCCTCCTCGGCGGCCAGCGGCACACCCTCCACGGCGAGGAAGAACCAGATCGCGAACGGTACGGCCGCCCAGATGCCGAACAGACCGAAGGGCAGGAACGACGACGCGCCGGCGGCGGTCTCGTCGACGGCGATGTCGGTGAGATTGGCGGTGTCGAACAGCCCGACTGCCGAGACGGCGAACACCACGAGCCCGACCAGGGCGATCGCGGTGATCACGAACATCGCCTTGAGGGCTTCGCCCGCGCCGGTGAGGTGGATGCCGATGAACACCGCGTACACGGCGAGGTAGATCCACCACCCGTCGGTGATGCCGAACAGGTTCAGCGACTCGACGTACCCGCCGATGAACGTGGCGATGGCCGCCGGGGCGATCGAGTACTCGATGAGAATTGCTGTGCCGGTGGCGAATCCGCCCCAGGGGCCGAGTGCGCGCCGGGCGAAGGTGTAGCCGCCGCCGGCGGCCGGCAGTGCGGAGGACAGCTCCGCCATGCCGAGCACCATCGCGAAGTACATGGCCGCGATGATCACCGCGGCGACGAGCAGTCCACCGAACCCGCCTTCGGCCAGGCCGTTGTTCCAGCCGGCGTAGTCCCCGGAGATGACGTAGCTGACCCCCAGCCCCGCGAGCAGAATCCAGCCTGCCGAACCCTTTCTCAGACTTCGCTTTTCGAGATAGGCACGACTCTCGGCGTGGAAGTCCGCGCCGTCGTGGTGGGCCGCGGTTCCGGTCCTGGGCGGGTCGGTCAACGACATGATCTCTCTTCTCGACGGAGGATGGCGACGTGTCGAGCAGGCACGCCGAGGACACCGCGAGTACTCACGGTACGAGCGGCATGTACACACCGCGTCAGTACGCGGTCACGGAAGTGTTACGAGGAGTGGCTCCGGGTCGTCGGCACCGGGCACGCGTCGGCGGCCTCGGCCACGACGGTCGGCTCCGTGGCCGGATCCGGGCGGGCGCCGGCGGCCCACTGCTTGCCGAGCAAGGGGGCGTCACGGGCGAGGGCGTCGTTCTCCTCGGCGGTGAAGGCGCGGCCGCGACTGAGGAACCGGAGCCCCTCGGGGGATTCGAGACTGAATCCGGAGCCGCGGCCCGGCACCACGTCGAGGACGAGCTGGGTGTGCTTCCACGCCTCGAACTGGGATCCCGAGATCCACACCGGGACGGCGTCGGTGCCGCCGGGCAGGTCGTCGGCGGTCCGTCCCACCTCGAGACGCAGGTCCAGCATCCCCAGCAGCACGTCCAGGTCGCCGACGACGAAGTCGCCGTCCGGGTAGCACATCGGCGCCGATCCGTCGCAGCAGCCGCCGGACTGGTGCATCATCAGCGGCCCGTGCCGCTCGGCCAGGCGGCGCAGGAGCGCGACCGCGTCGGAGGTGGCGACGAGGCGGAGCGGGACGGACATGCGGTGCCTTCCGGTTGTCGACGTGGGCCTCCCCCGAGCGAACGTGTCGCTCACCTCGACTGATCGAGTGAACGATACATTCGCTCGACTCGGGGCGGGGCGGAATGGGAACGGCACCTGCCACGTCGCAGGGGGGTGACGTGACAGGTGCCGGGCCTGATCAGAAGAAGCCCTGGGCCTTCGGGGCGTAGGACACCAGGAGGTTCTTCGTCTGCTGGTAGTGGTCGAGCATCATGTGGTGGTTCTCGCGGCCGATGCCGGACTGCTTGTAGCCGCCGAACGCCGCGTGCGCCGGGTACTGGTGGTAGGTGTTGGTCCACACCCGGCCGGCCTGGATGGCACGGCCGGCCCGGTAGGCGACGCCGCCGTCGCGGGACCAGACACCGGCTCCGAGGCCGTAGAGGGTGTCGTTGGCGATGGAGATGGCGTCGTCGAAGTCCCGGAAGGAGGTCACCGAGACCACCGGTCCGAAGATCTCCTCCTGGAAGATGCGCATCTTGTTGTGGCCGCTGAACACCGTCGGCTGGACGTAGAAGCCGCCGGACAGGTCGCCGCCGAGGTCGGCGCGCTCGCCACCGGTGATCACCTGTGCGCCTTCGCTCTTGCCGATCTCGATGTAGGACAGGATCTTCTCGAGCTGGTCGTTCGAGGCCTGCGCACCGATCATCGTGTCGGTGTCGAGCGGATCACCCTGGCGCACGGCCTTCGTGCGCACCGCGGCCAGCGACAGGAAGTCGTCGAAGATGTCCTGCTGGATCAGCGAGCGCGAGGGGCAGGTGCACACCTCGCCCTGGTTGAGAGCGAACATCGTGAAGCCCTCGAGTGCCTTGTCCTGGTAGTCGTCGTTGGCCGAGAGCACGTCGGAGAAGAAGATGTTCGGGCTCTTGCCGCCGAGCTCGAGGGTGACCGGGATCAGGTTCTGCGAGGCGTACTGCATGATCAGGCGGCCGGTGGTGGTCTCTCCGGTGAACGCGATCTTGCGGATCCGCGGGCTCGACGCCAGCGGCTTGCCGGCCTCGACGCCGAAGCCGTTGACGATGTTGACCACGCCCGGGGGCAGCAGGTCGCCGATCACGGAGATGAGGTGCAGGATCGAGGCCGGCGTCTGCTCGGCCGGCTTGAGGACGACCGCGTTGCCGGCGGCCAGCGCCGGGGCGAGCTTCCACACCGCCATCAGGATCGGGAAGTTCCACGGGATGATCTGGCCGACCACGCCGAGGGGCTCGTGGAAGTGGTAGGCGACGGTCTCGGAGTCGATCTCGGAGATCGAGCCCTCCTGCGCACGGATCGCGCCCGCGAAGTAGCGGAAGTGGTCGATCGCGAGCGGGATGTCGGCGTTGAGGGTTTCGCGGATCGGCTTGCCGTTGTCCCAGGTCTCGGCGAGGGCGATCGACTCGAGGTTCTCCTCGATGCGGTCGGCGATCTTGTTGAGCAGGATGGACCGCTCGGCGACGGAGGTCTTGCCCCAGGCCGGCGCGGCGGCGTGGGCGGCGTCGAGGGCCAGCTCGATGTCCTCCTCGGTGGACCGGGCCACCTCGGTGAACGGCTGTCCCGTGACCGGGGTGACGTTCTCGAAGTACTGACCCTTCACAGGCGGTACCCACTGGCCGCCGATCCAGTTGTCGTAGCGGGACTGGAAGGACATCAGGGCGTCGGGCGAGCCGGGACGGGCGTACACGGTCATCGGTGTTCACTCCTCGGATGGTCTGGCACACCCCATACGGGGCGTGTGATCCGGAACACTACGAACCGGTGGGTTGCAACTACGTTGCGTAGCTACGACCTCAGATGCCGAGCTGCCGGTCCAGCAGCTCGATCCGGGCCTTGACCTGGGCGAACAGTGTCGAGTGCGGATCGAGGGTGGTCAGGTACGCCTCCCATGCCGCGATGTCGTCGCGCCCGTGCACCGAGGCCGTCCACCGCGCGAGCAACTGGGCGTCGCCGGCGCGGAGCAGTGCCGCCTGCACCCGGGCGCGCAACTCGTCCCGGATCTCCTCGACACCGGGCGCGACCGATCCGGGCAGCACCGGCCCGGCGTACAGGCGCACCGCCGTCGCCACATCACCGCGGTCGAGCGCACCGCGGACCTCCGCGACGTCGGTGACGAGTTCGCCCAGGAGACGGTACGGGCGGGAACCGAGACCCTCGGATCCGAACACCTTGCGCAGCCGCGACATCTCGGCACGAATGGTGACGGAGTCGAGCTCGGACTCGTCGAGCAGCACCGCAAGCCGGTCCGAGCTCAGACCCTCGGGATGCTCGGCGAGCAGCAGGAGGATCTCGGCATGCCGCTGCGAGAGCGGAATCCGCTCGCCGTCACGGTGCAGCGTGGGCCGGCCGGACCCGAACGTGTCGAGGCTCGTCCGAGCGGCCGACAACAACCGCGGGGAGCTGAGCAGGTGCAGTCGCAGCTCCGACTCGGCGGCGGCGACCGTGGCCCGCACGAGTTGCAGCACCTCCGGTGCGGCGACACGCAGACCGCCGGTGATGTCGATGGCACCGAGGATGCGCCCGGTGCTCGGGTCGTGCACCGGCGCGGCCGAGCAGCTCCACTCGTGCACGGTGCGGTTGAAGTGCTCGGCGGCCACGATCTGGACCGAGTGGTCGACGGCGAGCGCGGTGCCGGGCGCGTTGGTGCCCACCCGCTCCTCGCTCCAGTCGGCCCCCTCGACGAAGCTCATCGACAGCGCCCGGTCGCGGGCCGCGTGGTCGCCTTCGACCCACAGCAACCGGCCCTGCTCGTCGCTGATGGCCACGAGCAGCCCACTGTCGGCGGCGTCCTCCACGAGCAGCTTGCGCACGACGGGACGGATCAGCGCCATCGGGTGCCCGGCCCGGTACCGCTCGAGATCCAGGCCGGTGAGCAGGCTCGGCTGTTCGACGGCGTCGGGACTGATCCCGTTGCGGCGGCTGCGCAGCCAGGATTCGCGCACCACCGAACGCACGGAGGCCGGCACGACCGACGCGTCGGCCGCATCGAGGAACGAACTGTGCGCCGACGACACGCGTTGCGCCAGCTGCGACGGGTCGTCACCGGGCCGCAGCGCCACCCAGGGGTTGGCCGAGCCGGATCGTTCGTCGGTCATGCGGTGCTGCTCATCTGCCGGTTCCTCCTCCGGACAACTGTAACCCGAGTCACAAGTCGGTCCGGGTGCCCACCCGCTCCGCCAGCATCACTGCCGTCGCGTGCGGTCCGCGGCCGGGCACCTGCGGGAACACGGACGTGTCCACGACGCTCAGTGCCTCGGTGGTGTGCACCCGGCATCGGTCGTCGACGACGGCCGTGTCGTCGGTGCCCATCCGGCAGCTCCCGGACAGGTGCAGCGACGTCCCGAGGTGTCGTTCGAGCCACGCGTCGTCGGGGTCGAACGCATCGGGATCGAAACCGGTCCGGTCCACGACCTCCGGCATCGCCGCGAGCAGCTGCGCGGCGTGCGCGACCCCGTGGCGCAGGTCGGCACGGTCGGCCGGGTCCTCGAGGTAGCGGTAGTCCAGCAGCGGCGACCGCGTCGGGTCGGCCGGATCGAGGCGGATCGTGCCGCGGCTGCGGGGACGGGTCAGCACCACTCCCAGCACGGGATCCGCGACGCCGCTGCCGGGGACGGACGCGGCGAACGGTGCGGTGTAAGGGCGCATCTCGAGATTGCCGGTGTGCAGGACGACCTGCAGGACCGGGGCCGGTCCGGGCTGCGGGACGCGGTACCGGTAGGGGACGGCGATCTCGGGATGGTCGGTGAAACCCGTCCCGACTCCGGGAATCTCGATCCGCGGGGTGATGCCGTGGCGGGTGAGCTCGGCGCCGTAGCCGATTCCGGAGAGCATGAGCAGTTGTGGGGAGCCGATCGCACCGGCGGCGAGCACCACGTGGCCGGCGTCGACGGTCTCGCCGTCCTCGGTCTCGACGCCGACCGCGCGCGATCCCGAGAGCACGACCCGGCGCACGCGGGTTCCGGTGCGTACGGTCAGATTCGGCCGGGTCAGGGCGGGCAGCAGGTACGCGTGGGCGGGACCGACGCGCATCCCGTTGCGGATGTTGAGGGGGACGCGGCCCACCCCGTCCGGTCCGGGCGCGTTCAGGTCGTCGACACGACGGTGCCCGGCGGCGAGCGCCGCGTCGTGGAACGCGGAACCGACGGGGTGCAGTTGTGCCCACGGCGTACGGGCGACGGGCACGGGACCGGTCGCGCCGTGCCAGCGACGGTGCACACCCGTCCCGGCGTCGGCATCGGTTTCGGTGGCGCGGAAATGCGGCAGCACCCGATCGAACGACCAGGACGGTGGCCAGGCTTCGAAGTCGTCCGGGCGGGCCCGCACGAAGTACGCCCCGTTCACTGCGCCGGACCCGCCCAGCACCCGGCCGCGGGCGACGACGGACGGGCGACGCCGAGTAAGCCGGGCCGGGTAGGTGCAGGTCCACTGGCTGTCCGGCCCGACCGGCAGGACGGTCGCATCGAGCACCGCGGGCGGAGTGCCCGGAGTCGAGCGGTAACCCGGACCGGCCTCGAGCAACAGGACCGTCCGGTCGGGGTCCTCGCTGAGCCGGGCTGCCAGCACGCAGCCGCAACTGCCGCCGCCCACGACGACGACGTCGGCGTACGGCGGCGCGGACACCCCGCTCAGCCCTGGATGCGGGGCGCGAGCGCCGCCGGATCCCGGGCGACGACCGCACCCCACCAGAGGCCGGCGCCGTAGGCGATGTCGTCGAGACGCTTGTAGAACACGTAGCGCAGGGGGTCGAGACCGCCGTCCTCGCGGTGGCCGTACCAGTCCCACAGCCCCTCGGCGACGGCGAAGCCGAGGACCGCGCGACGCACCTTCGGCGAGATCACGGCGGCGACGAACGTGACCGGCCAGTAGTGCCGGCACAGCGCGGAGGCGACCTGCCACATTCCGCCCGCGAAGCCCTGCGCGGTGAGGACCGCCGCGATCCGGGTCGGCTGGTCGAGTTCGGCGAACATCCGGCGCAGGCGGAGCATCGTCACCGACAGCGACGCGACCGCGCCGACCGCGCCGAGGCGGGTGCGGCTCGCGGCGGCCACGCACGCGAACAGCATCGACCCCGACATCGACATGGTGGGCACCGAACCGCGGTGCCGGCTCGCGAGAGGCGCCGCACCGGTGCCGTAGAAGGCCTTGCGGGTGAACCACTTCCGGAACCCGACGCGGTGGTCGTGGGCCACGTGCGCGACCGGTTCGTAGCGCAGCCGCCAGCCGGCCTCCTGCAGCCGCCAGCACAGGTCCACGTCCTCGGCGACGTGCATGGTCTCGTCGAATCCGCCGGTCGCGGTGAGCACGTCGCGGCGGACGATGATCGCCGCGCTCGGTACGTACGAGACCGGGCTGCCGGACTTGACGGCGGCCTCGCGGCGGCCGAGATCGAGCGACGAGCGCGCGTGTTCGTAGCGTCCCAGGGCGCCCTTGTCGGGCTCGAGCGCGACGACGCGCGGGGCCACGAGCGCCACCGCCGGATCGGAGAAGTGCCCGAGCATTACCTCGAGCCAGCCCTTGCGCGGCACCACGTCCGAGTCGAGGAAGGCGACGAACGGCGTCGTGGCGGCGCGCAGTCCGGTGTTGCGTGCCGCGGCCGGGCCGCGGGACCGCTCGTGCCGCAGCACCCGGACCGAGTCCCTGTCCGGGACGGGCAACGGGACGTCGGAGCCGTCGTCGACGACGATCACCGTCAGGCCCTCCACGGCGGCCAGCAGGCGTTCGAGCCCGGCCGGGTTGTTCTTCACGGGAATCACGACGGTGACCTCGGAGGTGGCGGGCAACGCGGTGGGACGGGGGTTCCCGACGCCCGAGTCGAGCAGGCGGCGCGCCACGACGGCGGTCTGCGAGTCGACGACCTTCACGTAGCCGTCACCGATCATGGCCGCGGCGGCGGGGGCGAGCTTGAGCATGCGGGTGGGGGAGCCGCCGATGAGGACGCGACCGTCGGAGTAGGCGCGCACCCGCGGATCGATACGGACGCCGAATCCGTCGGGCAGTCGGGCCGTGCTCGTCAACGGAGTCTTCCTTTCGCATCCGGCTCCCACCGGGTCGTCTGTGCCGCCGCTCGATCGACGAGTTCGGCGAACCATCGTGCCCCCTGCGCTGCGCTCGCGGGCGTCGGATCCCCCAGCACGCCGTTCGCGGACACGGCGACGATACCGCCCGCGCGCATTCGTGGCATCAGGTCGGTGAGGGTGCCGGTGTTTCCCTTCTCGGCACGGGCGGTGTCCACCACGTGCGGATCCAGATGCAGCAGCAGGCTGGTCTCGGTGACGCCGGCATGGGCGTCGCCACCGGGAACGGCGAACGGCAGCCATGCCACGTCGCGGCCCTCGTACCGCAACCGGGACACCGCCCTGGCCAGTGCGGGCACATTGCCGCCGTGCCAGTTGACGAACAGCAGGCGCGCGGCCCACCGGCACACCGAACGTCCGTATTCGACGAAGACGGTCTCCATCGCCTCGGCGCCGAGCGAGACGGTGCCGGGGAAGCCCTCGTGCTCGCCGCTGGCCCCGTACTCGAGGGCCGGCGCGACGAACACACCCGGCAGGGCGGCCGTCAGCGCCCGGGCGATCCGGGTGTCGGTGTCGAGCGGAAGGTGTGGCCCGTGCTGTTCGAGCGCGCCGACGGGAACCGCGACCGTCGCGCGGCCCGGTTCGAGGTCGGGCCAGTAGGTGGTGGCGAGGTCGCGGGTCACCGGTCCGATGGTAGGGGTGCACCCTTCGGGTCGCCGCCGGCAGTGGCGAGTGCGCGCTCGACCCGGGCCATCGCCCCCTGCCAGTGGGCGCGCTGAGCAGCGCGTTCGTCCGGGCCGGCCAGGCGCTCCTGATGGAAGCGGAGCACGGTGCCGCGCGGCGCGGTCGAGACGGCCACCTGCACGGTGCTGTCGTGGTTCCAGGCCGCGGGCTGCCAGGTCAGGCGCACCCGGTCCCTCTCGTGGCGGCTACGCAGCTCCCCCGTGACACCGTCGTCGCTGCGCCACTCGGCGCCCGGGACGAGCGGGACCGTCGCGCCGGGGCCGAGCCACAGCTCGGGTGTGCCGACGAGCAGCCGCCACACCGCGTCGATCGGATGCGGCAGGGTCTT
Source organism: Rhodococcus indonesiensis (assembly GCF_047782815.1). Classification (NCBI taxonomy): domain Bacteria; kingdom Bacillati; phylum Actinomycetota; class Actinomycetes; order Mycobacteriales; family Nocardiaceae; genus Rhodococcus; species Rhodococcus indonesiensis. The sequence continues at coordinate 3,862,544 of NZ_CP180630.1, forward strand.
CGAGACCCCGATCTGCCATCCGGCGTCCTTCGTCTGCCCGACCGCCATCATTTCTCCTTCTTCCGATGGGCACGGACCTTGTCACGGTTGCCGCACCGCGCCATCGAGCACCAGCGCCGCGTTCCCGCGCGGGAGGTGTCGGCGAAGACGATGGCGCAGTCGTCGGCGGCGCACCGCTTGATGCGCTCGGCATACGGGCCGGTCAGCAGGGTGATCGCGTCGCGGGCCAGCGTCGAGAGCACCTGACTGCCGGTGACGGGAGTGACCACGCCGGGCGGGCGCAGCTGCGGGGCGATGTCCGGGCGGGCGGCGGCCGCGTCGAGGGCGGCGCTGTCGGCGGCCGTCGGTCCGTCTCCGTCCGCGGACCGGTTCGCGGTGCGCCACAACACCTCGCGTAGCTCCTTGGTGGGGATCAGATCCTCGGCGGTGACGTCGACCGCCACGGCGGCGTCGGCCTGTCCGAGCAGGTGCGTCGCGACCCAGCGCGCGAGGTCGCCCGGGGCGTGCAGTATCTCCCACCGGGCCCGCTTCCCCTCGCCGCCGGTGTAGAGCAGATCCAGGCACGGCGCTCCGGTGTCGACGACGAACTCGGTGCCCTCGGCGGAGCGCATGTCGACCGGACTCATGTAACCATTCTAACCGGTTACACATCCTTGCGACGAGTTTTCGTCCGTTCGGCGGTCGGTACGAACAGAATCGACACACCGCGAGCGAAAGGCAGGCCGATGAGCAGGCTGCTGTACTCGGCGACCGTGTCGGTCGACGGATTCACCGCCGCGCTGGAACGTCTCGGCATGACCGGGGGCCCGTTGCGACGGACATCCGGCTGCGGGTCGTGCGGTGAGAACGCTATCCGCCGGCTCCGGAACTCTCGTCGCCGGACGGCGGCGGGAGCTGGACGGCGGCGACGAGACCGTGATGATCGGAACCCGGGAGTTCGATCCGGTCGAGGGAGATCGCCGTGGCGCCCCGGGTGAGGATGTGATCGATCCCGACGACGGCCGGGTAGCGGCGGTCCGCCGGATACGTCGGCACGAGCCCGCCGCCGACCCGGTCCGCGGCGAGCACGTACCCGGAGTCGAGGAGGTCGCGGAAGCGGGTGTGCGAGTACGTCGCGTTGAAGTCCCCGCTGACCACGACCGGCGCCGGGCCGGTCACCGACTCGAGTTCCTCGTCCAGGCGTTCGAGCTCGGCCGCCCACGCCGGAGCAGGTGTCAGGTAGGGGGGCGCGGGATGCACGGCGTACAGAATCAGCGGCCGCCCGGGGCCGGTGTCCAGAACCGCGGTCAGGTTCGTCGGCCCGAACCCGTCGAGCGTGCGGCCCGCCGAGAGGGGAAACCGGCTGTAGATCCCGGCGCCCGCACCGCCGGTCGGCGTCGGGGCGAGGAAGCGGTGCGGAAGCAGGTCGTCGAGCCCCGCGACCTGCAGCGCGGCCGCCGCGTCCTCGGTCAGTTCCTGCACGGTCAGGACGTCGACCCGCCGCTCGCGCACCGTCCGGACCAGCGCATCCGGATCGGCCTGCCCGACCATGAGATTGGCCTGCATCACGTGGATCGTGGGACCGGAAGTCGAGGCCGGCCGGTCACCCCGGACGCCAGGCACGTACAACGGTCCCAGGGTCCAGGCTCCGGCGGCGACGACGACGAGCGCCGAGGCCAGCAGAACCGGGCGCCGGGCGAGCGCGGCGACGACCGCACCGGCCGCCGTCCCGAGCAGCAGATACGGCCCCAGCGACGCCCACGCGATCACGGCGTTGCTCTCCACGTCCGTCGCGGAGGCGATCAGCGCGGTGAGCCCGAGCACCGTCGCGACGATCGAGACGAGGGCGGCGAGCCGTCGCGGCACACTCATGGATTCCTCCCCCCCTCGCATTCACGGGAACGTACCGTCGCCCTGTCGATCCGCGCGTGTCCCGTTCGTCGTCATGTCGTACGGCAACCCTGCCGCACGGCACAACCACCCACGGAAGGGCTCCCCATGAAGTACATGATGCTGATCAACGCCGCATCGGCCGAGGCGGGCGACCAGTGCACCGTCGAGGAGTGGATGGTCTTCGACAAGGAGATCCAGGAGGCCGGAGTCGTCGTCGCCTCGGAATCGCTCGCAGACCTGACCACCGCGACGACCGTGCAGGTCGGTCCCGACGGGGCACGTTCCGTCACCACCGACGGACCGTTCGCCGAGACGCGCGAGGTTCTCGGCGGCTTCTACGTCGTCGACGTGCCCGACCTCGACGTCGCGCTGGACTGGGCGGCTCGCTGCCCCGGAGCGCGCGGCGGCGGATCCGTCGTGGTGCGGCCGATCGCCGACTTCGGGCAGTGAGCGCGACGGACGGGCCGGGCGCCGGCGCGCGGGTCGACGCGGCCGTCGAAGCGGTGTTCCGGGAGGAGCGGGGACGGTTGCTCGCCGCCCTCGTGCACCGCTTCGGCGACCTCGACCTGGCCGAGGACGTCGCCGGTGAGGCGATCGAAGCGGCGCTGGTGCACTGGCCCGTCCGGGGCGTGCCGGCCAAGCCGGGGGCCTGGTTGCTGACGACGGCGCGGCGCAAGGCCGTCGATCGGCTCCGGCGGGATCAGGCCTACGCCGCCCGGCTGGCCGTCCTGCAGGTGGATTCGGATCGGGCGGCCCATTCTCCCGTCCCCGAGGCCGGCAGCGACGTGCCCGACGAGCGCCTGCAGTTGTACTTCACCTGCGCCCACCCGGCGCTGGCGGCCGAGGACCGGGTGGCGTTGACCCTGCGGTGCCTGGCCGGGCTCGGGACACCCGAGGTGGCGCGGGCCTTCCTGGTCCCGACCGCGACGATGGTGCAGCGGATCGTGCGGGCGAAGAAGAAGATCCGGCAGGCCCGCATCCCGTTCCGGATGCCCGACCGGGACGAACTGCCGGAGCGGCTGCCGGGCGTACTGCAGGTGCTGTACTCGATCTTCACCGAGGGGTACGCCGCGAGTTCCGGACCGGACCTGCAGCGCCTCGACCTCGCCGACGAGGCGATCCGGCTGGCCCGGATCCTGCACCGGCTGCTGCCCGGTGAGCGGGAGGTGACCGGGTTGCTCGCTCTGATGCTGCTGACCCACGCGCGGCGCGACGCCCGGACCGGCCCGGAGGGCGAGGTCGTTCTGCTCGCGGATCAGGACCGCGCACGCTGGGACGGCGCGCTCGTCGCCGAGGGCACCGCTCTCGTGCCCGTGGCACTGACCGGTGGCCCGCCCGGCCCGTACGGGGTGCAGGCCGCGATCGCCGCGCTGCACGACGAGGCCGCCGACGTCGCCTCCACGGACTGGCCGCAGATCGTCGCGCTCTACGACGTCCTGACCACCCTGACGCCGACTCCTGTCGTCGCGGTCAACCGCGCCGCGGCCGTGGCGATGCGTGACGGCCCGGAGGCCGGTCTGGTGCTGCTCGACGCCCTCGGGGACGAGCCCCGGCTGCGCAGCTACCACCCGTATCTCACGGCCCGCGGGGAGCTGCTGCACCGGCTCGGCCGCGACGACGAGGCCGCCGTCGCCTACCGGCGGGCACTCGAGCTGGCCGGAACCGAACCCGAACGCGCGCACCTGCGCCGTCGTCTGGAGGAGACGGGCCGGTCGTGACGCGGGCCGATTCGCGGTGTCGTCGCCGCCTCGGCCGAGCGGCTCCACACCCGTCGGCCGGCACCTCGGTCAGTCGCCGAAGCCGCTGCGGGCGGCCCAGCCCGACGTGGCGAACGACCGTCGCAGGGCGGCGCGCAGGTCTGCCGCTCCCGCGAGTTCCGTCATCACGGACCGATACTCGTGCGGTGGGCGGCCGACGAGCGCCGCGACGGCGGCACAGTCGCGCAGCAGCGTGCCGAACAGCACCTCCTGGGTCTGCAGCGGGATCGGCGGTCCCCCGGGCGGCGCGAGGGTGCCCCACTTCGAGACGTACACGTCGAAGCTCACCGGCCGCCCTCCCCCGTCGATCTCGAGGACGCACTCGTCCGCGGTCACGGTACGGCGCGTGTAGTTCGGCTCCGTCGCGTCGAGGCACGCGAGCTGGTCCCGGTCGAGCAGCGACGCGAACACCGCGGTGCGGGCCCCCGGCCGGCGGAACGCGGTCGCCGCGACGTAACCGGCGACGCTGACGTGGGCGCTGTGCCCGACCGCCATGCCCGTCACCGTCGCGCGCAGGAACGGCACGGTGGGGTCGACGTCTCCGGCGGTCAACTTGCGCGCCACCACTGCGGGACAGGCGTTGGACCCCACGGCGACGACCAGACGCCGGTCCCGGACGCCGCCGACGCCGGCGGCCCGGAGTGCGCCGTCGACGGTCGCGGCGGGCCGGCGGGTGCTCGCACCGACCTCGGCGCGAGCACGTGCGCGGTAGTAGCCGTCGCGGGTGAGCAGGCCCGTTCCCGGCGCGGCGGGTCCGGGGTAGAGCCACGGAGCAGCCACGAAGTCCACCCCGCCGTCGACGGTGCTCATGCTCCCAGTATTCCGCGCGCTAGCCTGCGGGCGTGCACATCGAACCGCGTTCCCTCGACGACGCCGCGGTGCAATCCCTCGTCGACGAGGTGCAACTCGAATACGTCCGCCGGTACGGCGGTCCCGACCACACGCTTCTGCGCCCGCAGGAGTTCGATCCACCCCACGGCATCTTCCTGCTGGCGTCGCTGGACGACGTCCCGGCCGGTATCGGCGGATGGCGGGAACGGAACTCGGCTCACCCCGGGCTGCGCGACGGCGACGCCGAGATCAAACGCATGTACGTGCGCGCGGGCCTGCGCCGACGGGGTGTGGCGCGACGGATCCTGGCCGAACTCGAGCGCACCGCCGCCGAGGCGGGCCGGCGCCGCATGGTGCTCGAGACCGGCACCGAGCAGCCCGAGGCGCTCGCGATGTACGCGGCGTCCGGGTACGTTCCGCTGGCCGAGCGGTTCGGCAGGTACGCCTCCTCGGAGTCGTCGCTGTACTTCGCCAAGGACCTGCCGCCGCGAGACGACCGCATCCGTCCGGCAGCCGAGGCTGACCTGCGGCTGCTGCAGGACATCGAACGTGCGGCCGGGCGGGCATTCGCCGGGCTCGGCATGGACGCCGTCGCCGACGACGCGCCGCCCACGCTCGCGGAGCTGCGCGCGTACGTGACCGGCGGGCGCGCGTGGGTGGGCACCGACGGTGACGACCGCCCGGTGGCCTACCTGCTCGCCGAGGTCGTCGACGGCACCGCTCACGTCGGACAGGTGTCGGTGCATCCCGAGCACGCGCGCCGCGGGCTCGGGCGGGCCCTGATCGATCACCTCGCGACCTGGGCACGCGTTCGGGCGCTGCCCGCGCTGACACTGACCACGTTTGCCGACGTGCCGTGGAACGGTCCGTACTACCGGCGGCTCGGCTTCGAGTTCGTGCGCGACGACGACGTCGGTCCGGGCCTGCGCCGGATCCGTCGCGAGGAGGCCGCCCACGGTCTGGATCGGTGGCCGCGGGCGGTGATGCGACGCGAACTGTGAACGGCGCCGGCCGAGGTCACGTGTACCCCGGCACCGACGCCGCCCAGAATCGCCGAACCAGGTCCGTCGTCTCGGCGGGCGCTTCGAGCGGGACGAGGTACGCGGCGCCGTCCACGACGGCGCACGAGGCGTGCGGCACCAGGCGGCTCGCCGCGCGCGCCTGCTCCAGCGTCCACCCCTTGTGGTCACTGCCGGTGACGAAGAGGGTCGGCACCGGCAGCCCGGGCAGGCGACCGGTCAGATCGGGGCGGTGCAGCGAGATGGAGACGACCGCGTTGCGCAGTGCCGCCCGGTCGGCGCGGACGAGGCAGTCCTCGACGAGGGCGACCGCCTCCGGATCGCGTTCCCTCGTTGTGGCGGACAGCAATACGTTCGTCACCCCCGAGCGGATGAAGCCGACGGGGCCGAGCATCCGGTGGGCGGAGAGGAGGAATACCGTGCGTGCGCGCTCCGCCCGGTTCAGTGCCTGGACGGGCGTCCCCAGCGTCACCAGGGTCCGGCACCGCGATGGCGCGTCGGTCGCGAAGACGATGCCGACGTGGCCGCCCCAGGCGTTGCCGACCCAGTCGACGGGTTCGTCGACGCCGAGTTCGTCGAGTACCGTTCCGGCCGCCGCAGCGCATTCGGTGGTGGTGTAGCGCCGGCCGGGATCCTCGCTCGCGCCGTGCCCCGGACCGGTGATCGACACGACCCGCCGTTCGGTCGACCACTCCTCTTCCACTCGGCCCCAGGATCTTTCGTCGACGAACAGGCTGTGCCACAGCACGGCGGGCGGGCCCTGCCCCCGCACCCGCACAGCCAGCGAGCCCACTCCGGTCGAGATCTTCCGCGTCATGGTCGTCACCGCCTCCGGTGTCCGGTTGACACTGTCAAGTGTTATGGTCCTCCCCATGGTTGACACTGTCAATGCGGCCCCGGGTGCGGGACGGCCGGGCGAGGGCCTCGACGAACGCCTGCTCCGGACCGCGCTCGAGCAGTTGCGCGAGGAGCCCGCGGAGCGACTCAGTCTGCGCCGGGTGGCGCAGCAGCTGGACGTGAGCCACCAGGCGCCCTACGTGCACTTCGGCACCAAGCGCCGGTTCCTCGCGGCGGTGGCCGGGACCGGACTGCAGCAAGCCGCGGCGAGGGCCGCCGCCGCCGTCGAAGCCGCGGGCCCCGATCCCCTGCACCGGCTCCACGCCCTCGCCGGCGCCTACGTGCGCTTCGTGCGGGACAGCCCGCACGTGCACGACCTGGCCTACGGACCCACGGTCGGCAAGGCCGACCATCCCCGCCTGCAGCAGGCCGCGGCCGACTACTGGGAGTTGCTGCACGACACCGTCTCGGCCTGCCAACCCGCGGGCATCGACGAAGCCGACGTACTGTGCCGGTGCGCGGCCGCGTGGGGCACCGTCTACGGCATCGCCCGGTTGGCCGCACTGCACCAGATCCCCGCCTCGGTCCCCGCCGACAGGGACGCGCTGCTGCACGAGGCCCTCGACATGCTCCATCGCGGATGGCAGGCCCGCGACTGACCGCCCTGCCCGCGACCCGGCAGGTAACCGACTTGTTCTATTTCAAATAGAACAATATGCTGGTGTCGTGCTCATCAGACTGGATCCGAACTCGCCGGACCCACTGTTCGTGCAGCTGGCCGCGGCCGTGCGCGGCGCGGTGGCCCGCGGCGAGGTCCGGGCGGGCGAGCGCCTCCCCGGCGCACGCGACCTGGCCGCCTCGCTCGGCCTCAACGTCCACACCGTGCTGCGGGGCTATCAGCAACTGCGCGACGAAGGCCTGGTGGAGCTGCGTCGCGGACGCGGTGCGGTCGTTACCGATCGCGCCGAAACTGGTTATGCCGCTGTTCATTCCGCCGTCACTCAGGTCGTCGCGCACGCCAAGCGCGTCGGCCTGAGCGCCGACGGCCTCGTCGACCTGATCAGAGCGGAGTACAGATGACGAACGATCCCGGCACCGGCCGGCGACCAGCCGGCCGCATCCTCCTCACCTCCACGGTCGCCCCGCTGGCCGTCGCCGCCGCGGGCGCACTCGTGCTCCGGAACTGGCGTGCGCAACTGCCGGATCCGATCGCGACACACTGGAACCTCGACGGCGCCGCGGACGGATTCGCCGGACTCCCCGCGACGATCGCACTGGTACTGGGGTTCGGTGCGCTGTTCGCCGCTCTCGGTTTCGGTCTCAGCCGGGCTGCCGCCGCCGACCCCGCCCTCACCCGCGCGGTCGCCGCGACCGTCACGGGCACCGTCGCTTTCGTGACCACCCTGATCGTGCTGGCGACCGGCTCGCAACGGGGTCTCGCCGACGCCGCCGCAGCCGCACCCCCGGGGACGTCGCTTCTCGCCGCGCTCGGCGTCGGCTTCGCCCTCGGGGCCGGCGCCGCCGCGGCGATACCGCGGTGGTCGCGTGGACCCGCCGCTCCCCCGGCTGCGGAGGCACCGCGAATTCCCGTCGGCACAGACGAACTCGTGGTGTGGACCCGCTCGGTGGCCACCGGCAGCGTCACGACGAGCGTGCTGGTCGCGGCGATCGGCCTCGTCGCCGCGATCGGCGTGCTCACCCGGCTGTGGATCCTGCTGGGCCTGGCCGTGCTGCTCGCGGTGCTGGTGGCCGCAACCTGCTCGATTCGCGTCACCGTCGACGCCCGCGGGGTCACCGTCGCGGGACTGTTCGGGTGGCCGCACCTGCACACTCCGCTCGGTGACATCGCCTCCGCCTCCGTCACCGACGTGGCACCGCTGAGACACTTCGGTGGCTACGGATACCGCATCGCGGTGCTCGGCCCGCTGCGCGGTGCACGAGGGTTCGTCCTGCGCGGCGGCCCCGCCCTGGTGCTGCACCGGCGCGACGGCGTGCGCACCCTGGTCGTGGTCGACGACGCCGCGACCGCCGCCGGACTCGTCAACAGTCTGACGGAGCGGGCGGGCGGCGCAAGGACTGATCCGACCCGCTGAACCCGGGCGGGAGGACCGCGACACCCGGCCGTGCACCGCTCGTAGCCTCCGTCCGTCCGCGGTTCACCACGCCAGTCCGAGGTCGACGGCGGCGAGACCGGCCCGCGTGCGGTTGTCCACCCCGAGCTTGGCGTAGACGCGCTCGACGTGGTTGCGGGCCGTCTTCTGCGCGATGCACAGCTCGTCGGCGATCTGCCGTTGGAGCGGCCGCGGGCGACCAGCCGCAGCACCTCCACCTCCCGGGCGGTCAGGCCGGCCGGCCAAGGCGCGCGTCGCACCTGCCGGTGCCCGGCCGCCGTCAGCACCGCCTCGACGGCCTCGGCGTCGAGGCGGCCACCGCGGGCCTCGCGCCGCAGACGCTCCGCCGCGTGCTCGGGGGTGAGCGCATCACGATGCGGCCGGGGTTCGCCGAAGCGCTGGTACGTCTCCGCCGCGCCGAGGAGCCGAGCGGCGACACTCAGGTCGCGGCCGCGGACGCCGTTGGGATATCCGGAGCCGTCGAGGCGTTCGCGGTGTGTGGTCGCGACGGTGACGACGTCCTCCATGCCGGTGACACGGCTGAGGATCCGCCCGGTCAGGTACGGGTACAGCCGGACCCGTTCCCATTCGGTGGCGGTGAGCGGGCCGGGCTTCTCCCAGATCCGGTTGGACACCCCCATTCGCCCGAGACCGTGCACGAGACCGGCCCGGTAGAGCACCGCGATGTCCGTCTCCGGCAGGCCGCGCAGGCGGGCCGCCGTCGCCGCCAGATCGGCCACCGACCGCGAATGACCGAGCAGGAAAGGCACTTTCAGGTCGACGAAGTCGGCCATCGCGCGCAGCAGCGCGTCGAGTTCGTCGCCGGCGAGGACGCACTCGCGGTCGGGTGCCCGACCCAGTGCCGCCGCCCATGCGTCCTGTTCGAGCAGATCGTGGGTGAACTCGTCCGCGCCCTCCCGGAACACCTGTGCCACCCGCGGACAGAACTGAGTCCCGCTGCGCGCCCGTGCGACCTCGACGGCCCGCCCCGGCCCGCCGGCCCGCAGATGGACCTCGCAGACCTCCGCCAGGTGCACGATGTGCATCTCGAGCGGGATGTCGTCGCCGCGCACTCCCGCGGGCAGGCCGGCGCCGTCCCATCGTTCGAACGCGAAGGCCAGGGCCGCACCGACCTGCCGGTCGAGGCCCACCCGGTCGGACAGCGCTCCCGCCGAGGCGCAGTGCGAACCGATCAGTTCGGCCATGCGGCGGCGGGCGGTCAGCAGGAACGCGGCGACCTCGAGTCCGCGACGCGGCCCGTCGGTCCCGCGCCCGACGTGGCTCGTCAGCATCCGCAGGAACGGCAGCCCCGTCATGTCGACCCCGTAGGTGTCGGCGCGGAGCGCGATGTCGTCGCCGAACAACTGCGCCAGTTCGTGCGAGTCGGCGTGGCATCCGATCCAGGCGACGAGGTTCGCGTAGTAGACGACGGCCTGCTGCCGGGCGTCCAGGCCCATGCGCTCGGCGATCCGTCCGGCCAGCACGGCGGAGCGGAGCATGTGTTCCATGGGCTGCCCCAGGCCCAGGTCGATCGCCAGGGACAGCGCTGCGAGCAACTCGGCACGCCGCGGCCCGTCCCGCGGCCCCGGAGACGACCCGCTCCTGCGCTGCACGGCCCCATTGTCCTCCGCTGCGGGAGCCGGGGCGCCCGGCGGGCAAAGATGAGGCATCGGCCCCATGCCTTCCGGACACGACGCCGCGCACGATCGGAACACGCGCAACGCCGAAGGAGGACGACATGAAGACCACACCGCAAGCAGCCGCCGAGGAGCCTCGCGCCCTGGCCCGGGTCGCCGGTGAGCGGTTCACCGGATACGCGGTGATCGGGGCACCGTTCGCCGGCGGGCACTGTCTGGCACTGCGCCGGTTCACCGCCGGGTCGGTGGGCCCGGCCTTCACCGCGGTCTGGCACCGCGCCCCGGACGGCCGGTGGACCATCTACAGCGATGCCGCGCCGGAGCACGGATGCGCCCGCTACCTCGGCGCCGCCCTCAGCCGGACGGTGCGCACCGACGTCGCCGCCGAATGGACCGACCCGTCCCGATTGCACATCACGGCGGGCGACGACGTCGTCTGGGACGTGCAGGTGACCTCGTCGCCGTCCACCGCCCTGGCGACCCTGGCCGGCCGGCTCCTGCCCGACCGGGCACGGCACAATCCCGCGGTCCTGGCCGGGGTGGCACGCGTCGCCGGCCCGGTCCTGGGCGCCGGCCGGATCCGCCTCACCGGCAACGTGCCGAACGGCCAGTGGTTCCGTGCCGCTCCGCGCCGGTTGTGGTCCGTCCGCACCCTCGCCGCGACGGTGCGTGGCGTCGACCTCGGTGCCGACGGGCCGCTGCCCGAACAGGAGCGGCTCGGCGATTTCCGCATCCCCCAGCGCGCCCTGTTCGCGACCGTCGACGCCTGGTTCGAACCGTTCGATCCCGAGCGGCACGCACCGGCGTGCCCGGGCGGTGCGCTCACCTGCTGACCCGCGCCGGCACTTGCGCGTGCGATGATCTTGTGGACCATCGAGGGGGTGCCATTGACTGAAAGCATCGTGCCGGGGACGAGTAGACGAACCGCACGGGGAGGGTCCGACGATCCCGTGTACGTGCCGCTGCGCAGCGTCTCCGGAGCGGCGACGACGCTGCAGGAGGCGGTGGCGCGACAGAGCGCTACGGACTACTACGAGGTTCGCGCGGCGATGGATGCGGAGTACTACTGGCGCGCCGTGGTGCAGACCTTCCAGATCGCCGACGAGTCGTTCCTGCACGCCTCCCGCGGCACCCAGGACGGTGCCGACATCTCCGCCCACGTGATGGCCCGGGCCGCGGACTGGGTGGCGAAGACGGAACTGGCCGTGGAGGGCACCCGGATGTACGGGGCCCTGGTCGCGTTCACGCAGGGCGTGGGCGACGGGTATGCGGCAGTCGAGTCCTGGGCCGAGGCCACCAAGCGCGCGAGCCGGTAGGCCGCTGCGCGGCCCGTGCGTGTTTCCGGTAGCGGTGGCTACCGGAAACACGCACGGCTAGAGGCGGGTCGCGGCGCGCTCACCCTCCACGATCGCGGCGTCCGCGCGTCGCGGGGTGACTGCGTCGCCGATCCGCACGACGTGGAAGGCACTGCCGCGCAGCGCCGTCCAGAGTTCGTCCACCGGATCCTGATGGGTGGCCACCACCACCGCAGCCACCGTGCGCCGGTGCGCGACGGCGGTCGGGTGGTGCCGCAGCGCGACGTCGAGCCGGCCGTCGCGTTCGTCGACGGCGGTGACGAGGGTGTCGGTCAGCTGTTCGATGCCGTGTGCGTGCGCCCGGCGGGTCCAGCCCTCCATGTCGAGGGTCAGCCCGAGGTCCTGGCCGACGATCATCCCGGCCGTGCAGACGGTGACCGCGGCGCCGCGTTCGGCGAGCAACTCCGCCACCGACGTCGCATGGTGGAAGCCCAGGTCGTCGACGACGAGGACGTCGCCGTGCGGAGACACCCGGCCGTCGAGCACGTCGCGGACGTCGACGACGAGGCCGGTGTCGCCGGCCCAGTCCGGTCGCCGCGGTCGCGCACCGGTCGCGACGACGACCGCGTCGGGACGCGCGTCGCGCACGACGGCGGCGTCGACGTGCACGCCGGTGCGCATCTCCACGCCCGCGCGCCGGCACTCGGCCTCGAGACTGCGGACCAGACCGGCCAGTTCGCCGCGGCCCGGCGCGGTCGCGGCCGTGCGGATCTGCCCGCCCAGCACGTCCGTGCTCTCGCAGAGGGTGACCCGGTGCCCGCGCTGCGCGGCGGTCGCGGCGGCGCGCAGCCCGGCCGGTCCGCCCCCGACGACGAGGACCCGCCGGCCGGGACGGCGGGGCTCGGGCAGCGGCTGCGCCTCGCGTCCGGCGCGGGGGTTGGCCACGCAGCCGATCCACCGCCCGAGGCCGACCCGGCCGATGCACTCCTGGTTGCAGGCCAGGCACGGGCGCACGTCGTCGCCGGCGAGGGCCTCGGCGGCGAAGTCGGGATCGGCGATCTGGCCGCGTACGACGCCGACGAGGTCGCAGCGCCCCTCGGCGAGCGCCGCCTCGGCCTGCGCCGGGGTCGTGAAGCGCCCGACGCCGACGACCGGCAGGCGCACCCGCCGCCGGATCGCGTCGGGCACGAACAGCGCGTAGCCGTGCGGCGTCGCCATGGAAGCCTCGATCAGGTGCAGCGTCTCGGTGGCCACACCGATCGAGGTGTTGACGTAGTCGACGTGCCCGCTGTCCTCGACCAGGGCGGCGAGGGCGACGGCGTCGTCGAGGGTGATCCCGCCGTCGGTGCCGTCGTGCCCGCTGAGCCGGACCCCCACGACCAGGGCGGGCCCGACCGCCGCGCGCAGCGCCTCGACGACCTCGAGCAGGAACCGGGCCCGGTTCCGGAGCGGGCCGCCGTACCGGTCGGTGCGGCGGTTGGTGCCGGGCGAGAGGAACTGCCGCACGATCGACGCCTGCGAGCACTGCAGTTCGACACCGTCGAACCCGCCGGCACGGCAGTGTTCGGCGACGCGGGCGTACCCGTCGACGAGCTCGCGGATCTCGTGCTCCTCGACGGCCTTGGGCACCTCCCGGAACAGCGGGTCGGGCACAGCGCTGGGGGCCCACAGGGGCAGGCCGGTGTACATGCCGGAGCCCTGGGCGCCGTTGTGGTTGAGCTGTGCGAGGATTCGCCCACCGTGGGCGTGTACGGCCTCGGTGATCCGCCGGTAGCCGGGCACCACGGCGGGGTCGTAGCCCCGGATGAGCTTCTCGTAGGGCCGGTCCGTCGGATGCACGGTGTGTTCCTCGGAGACGATCAGACCGGCACCGCCGCGCGCCCGCGCGGCGTAGTAGGCGGCGTGCTGTGCGGTCGGCAGGCCGTCGACGGCGAAGTTCGTCAGGTGCGCGGAGAACACCACCCGGTTGCGCAGCGTGACCGGGCCGAGCCGCAGCGGGGCGGCCAGCCGCGGGTACGGCCGGGCGGGGCGGGACTCGCTCACACCTTCGAGTTCCCCTGGTCGAGAGCCATCTGGCTGCCGGTGATCGTCTTGGCCCGGTCGCTCGCGAGGAACAGCACGGCCTCGGTGATGTCGTCGACGTCGGCGATCGGTTTCTCGGTGAGGATCGGCGCGAAGCTCGGCAACCAGTGCGGGTACTTCTCGAACAACTTCAGCGCACCCTGGTCGGTGCCCATCGGCGTGTTCACACCGTACGGGTGGATGGAGTTGACCCGGATGCGGTACTCGCCGAGTTCCTTGGCGGCGGTCTGGGTCAGGCCGACGAGACCGAACTTCGCCGCGGCGTAGTTGGCCTGGCCGGGCATGGCCTTCAGGCCCGCGACGGAGCTGACGACGATGATCGACCCCCCGTTGCCGGCCTCGATCATGGCGGGTGTGGCGGCCTTGAGGGTCTTGAAGACTCCGGTGAGGTTGATGTCGATCAGTTGTTCGAACTGTTCGTCGGGCATCTCCCAGAAGCGGTTCCAGTTGCAGATGCCGGCGTTGGCGACGACGACGTCGAGACGGCCGAACTGGGCGACGCCCTCGTCGACGACGGTCTGCAGGGCGGCGCTGTCGCGGACGTCGGCGATGCGGGCGTGGATCTTCGCGCCCTCGGCCTCGACGAGCTGGACGGTTTCGTGGAAGTCGGCTTCCGTGACCGGCGCGTACGAGTTGTACTCCGAGACGGGTCCGGCGATGTCGACGCCGATGATCGAGGCGCCCTCCCGCGCGAACCGGATCGCGTGGTTGCGGCCCTGGCCGCGCGCGATACCTGTGATGAACACGACCCTGCCGTCGAACTCGCCCATGTGCCGATCCTTCCGATCCCCAGCATTTTGGAACAGGTTACAGTTCGGATGCGAGTGCGTGCCCCTCACGTACCGCGTGGTGGACACTGCGCGGTGCGAGGCAGTCACCGATCCGCGCGAGCCCGGTGCGGTAGAGACTGTCCTCCGGCAGGCCCGGGGCGCAGTCGACGAGCAGCGCGCCCGCGACGTCGGTGCGCTGCCCGGTCAGCCGGTGCTCGAGTTCGACGGCGTCGGCACCGACCCGGCGCACGGTGACCCCCAGATGCCGGGTGACCCCTGCCCGCTGGAGCCGGGCGTTGGCCGCGACCAGGTCGCCCGTCGGCGCGAGCCGGGCACCGGCGATCGGGTCCGTCGTCGCATACGAGACGCTGTACCCCTGGGCGGCAAGTTGTTCCGCGATACCCACGGCGACGGGCCCGCCGACCGGGTCCCACACCACCACCGGCCGCACGGGGATGGGGCCACCGGCGAGCAGCCCTGCGGCGGTCACGACATGCCCGTCCTCCACGGGGTACTCGGGGGGCCGGTCGCGGCTGCCGGTCGCGAGCACGACCACCGTTCCCCGCGCGGCGGCCGCGTCGAGGTCCGCGGCGGCGACGGCGCTGCGGGTGTCGATCCGCACGCCGAGCGCGCGGCAGCGGACCTCGAGCCAGTCGACGAGCGCGGAGAGCGTGTCGCGTCCCGTGCCCACCGCCGCGGTGCGCAGCATCCCGCCCACGCGTCCGGCGCGTTCGACGAGGCGGACGCGGTGACCGCGTTCGGCCAGGACGCGGGCCGCCTCGAGCCCGGCCGGTCCCCCACCGACGACGAGGACGTCCCGCGCGACGGCCGCCGGAGGCTGCGGCGTACGGGTCTCGTGCCCGGCCTCCGCGTTGCCGATGCAGCCGACCCGGGGATTGCGGAAGTCGCGCACGAGGCAGGCCTGGTTGCACCGCACGCACGGTCGCGGGGCGCGCCCGTCGCGCACGGCGGCGACGAGGTCCGGATCGGCGATCTGCGCGCGGGTCATCTCCACCAGGTCGCACACCCCGTCGTCGAGGGCGCGCTGCGCGGCGTCGGGCTCGACGACGCTGCCCTGCAGTACGACGGGCACGGCTCCGCCCACGGCGGCGCGGACGGCGCCGCACAGCCCGGCGTTGAACCCGGCCGGGGTGTGGGCGTCGGGCCGGTACACACCGGGGGCGTAGAGCCCGCCGCGCACGACGGTGAGCAGATCCAACTGGGGGGCGAATACGGACGCGTGATCGGCGGCCTGCTCCGGTGTGATGCCGGCCCAGGGCGCCTCCTCGTCACAGCTCAGACGCAGCGCCAGGATCCGGTCGGGACCGAGTTCGGCGCGCACGGCCGCGATCACCTGCCGCAGCAGCAACGACCGGTCGGCGCCGTACCGGTCGGCGCGCCGGTTGGTCAGTCCCGAGAGGAACTGGCGCAGCAGCGAGGTCGGCCCGGCGTCCAGTTCGATTCCGTCGACGTCGGCCGCGACCGCGACGGCGGCGGCGGCGCGGAACCCTTCGATCAGCTCCCCGATCTCGTCGTCGCCGACCTCCATCGGCAGTTCGCGGCCGGCCGGATCGGCCACGCGCGACGGTGCCCACAGCGGAGCCTGCGTCCACGCACTCGACCCCTGCAGACCGGCGTGGCCGAGTCCGGCCAGCACGAGGGTGCCGTGGGGTCGGCACGCGGCGACGATCGACGCCCAGCCGGGGCCGCCCTCCGCGGCCAGGGGTGCCCGCTCGTAGGGCTGGTCGTGCGGGTGCACGGAGGCGACCTCGGTGACGAGCAGCCCGGCTCCGCCGCGGGCGCGACGTTCGTAGTACGCCACGTGCTCGGCGGAGAAGGCCCTTCCCGCACCGAGGTTGGTTTCGTGCGGTCCGAAGAGCACCCTGGCCGGCGCGTCGCGGCCGGCCAGGGTGATCGGTTCGGTGAGAGTGCCCATCGGCAGATGGGACCGCTCAGATTCCGAGGTCGCGCCGGAAGTTCGGCGGGACGACGACGTCGTCGGGGGTCAGCTCGTGGATCGACGTCTTGCCGAGTCCGATGAGCGCGGAGCCGATGCCCCCGGCGAGGATGTCGAGGACGTTCTCCACGCCCGCCTGCCCGTTGGCGGCCAGGCCCCACAGGTACGCGCGGCCGATCAGGACGGCCTTGGCGCCGAGCGCGAGGGCCTTGACGACGTCGCTGCCGCGCCGGATGCCGCCGTCGAGCAGCACCTCCACGTCCTTGCCGACCGCGTCGGCGATCGCCGGCAGTGCGCGGATCGGGGCCGGGGTGCCGTCGAGGTTGTTGCCGCCGTGGTTGGACACCGAGATCGCCGTGACGCCGGCGTCGACGGCGCGCTTGGCGTCGTCGACCCGCATCACGCCCTTGAGCATGAACGGCGCGTCGCCCCACTGCTCGCGCAGCCACGCGACGTCCTCCCACGTGGGCAACGGGGTGCCCATCCATTCGCCGTAGGCGCCGAAGAACGTCGGCGCGCTGCCACCGGGCGGGGTCAGGTTCGGGGTGGTCAGGTCCGGCACCTTGCCGGTCCTGGCCCAGTCGAGCAGCCAGCTCGGCCGCAGGAGGCCCTCGGGCGCGAACCGGAACATCGCCTTGAGGTCCATCTTCTCCGGAATGGCGGGGCTGCCCCAGTCCCGGCCGTTGGAGAACGACCAGTCCAGGGTCATGATCAGGCCCTTGGCGCCGGCGGCACGGGCGCGCTCCATCCGCTGGACGAGCACGTCGCGGCTGCCCACCCAGTACATCTGGAAGAAGGTCTTGTCGTTGGCGGCGGCGACCTCCTCGATGGACTTGCTCGCGAACGAGCTCAGGCCCATCGCGACCCCGCGTGCCGCGGCGGCACGGGCGACGGCGACCTCGCCGTCGGGGTGCACCGCCTGCACCCCGGTCGGGGAAATCAGCACGGGCATCCCGACGTCCTGACCCATGACGTGGGTGCCCATCTCGCGCTTGTCGGACAGGCCCGCGACGTGCGGGGCGAAGCCGAGTTCGCCGAACGCGGCCATGTTGTCCTCGACGGTGATGCCCTTCTCGGAGCCGGCCACGAGGGCGCCGTAGACGGACTTGGGGAGCTTCTTCTTCGCGCGTTGCTGCGCGACCGCAACGGTTTCGAACCAGTCGTTGCCCATGGGGAAATCTGCCTCTCGTACTGCTGGGAAGACGCCGGCTACTGCATACCGGCGAGCGGGTTCTCGTCGCACGCCCGCGACGGCGGACGCACCATCAGCTCCAGGGGGACGGGGGCGCGCGGGGTGCGGCGCTCACCGGTGCGGGAGTGGTCGACGCTGGACTTGGGCACGGTGCGGTCGGCGCTGAGCGCGGATTCGCCGTAACCCTGGACGCATTCGGGGTCCGGTCCGTCCATCGGCAGACCGGTGAAGAACTTGGCGGCCATGCAGCCGCCGCGGCACGAATCGTAGAACGTGCACTTGCTGCACGCACCGCCGGTCTGCGGGGAGCGCAGCTCGGTGAACAGTTCAGAATGCTGCCACACCTGCTGGAATCCGCCGTCGGACAGGATGTTTCCGGCGAGGAACTTGTCGTGGATCGCGAACGGGCAGGCGTAGACGTCGCCGACCGGGTCGATCAGGCACACCACCCGGCCCGCGCCGCACAGGTTCAGCCCCGGCAGTGCGCCGGCACCGTCGGCGCCGCCGAACGCGGACAGGTGGAAGAACGAGTCGCCGGTGAGCACGCCCTCGCCGTGGGCGACGAGCCAGTTGTAGAGCTGGCGTTGCTGCTCGTGGGTGGGATGCAGGTCGTCCCACACGTCCACGGCGCGGCCGGACGGGCGCAGCCGGGTGATGCGCAGGGTGGCGCCGTACCGGTCGGCCAGGGCCTTGAATTCGTCGAGCTGGTCGACGTTGTGGCGGGTGACGACGACGGAGATCTTTGCGTCGCGGAAGCCCGCCTCGGCGAGATTCTCGAGGGCCCGCACGGCCATCGCGAACGAACCGGGGCCGCGCACGGCGTCGTTGACCTCGGCGGTGGCGCCGTCGAGGGAGATCTGCACGTCGACGTAGTCCGAGGCCGCCAGCCGTGCGGCAACCTTCTTGTCGATCTTGACGCCGTTGGTGGAGAACTTCACGCCCACCTGGTGTTCGGTGGCGTAGTCGACGAGCTCCCAGAAGTCCGAGCGCACGGTCGGCTCACCGCCGCCGATGTTGACGTAGAACACCTGCATGCGCTGCAGCTCGTCGATGACGGCCTTGCACTGTTCGGTGGTCAGCTCACGCGGGTCACGCCGACCGGACGAGGACAGGCAATGCACGCACGACAGGTTGCAGGCGTAGGTCAGCTCCCACGTCAGGCAGATGGGGGCGTCGAGGCCCTTCTCGAACTGGTCGACCAGGCGGCCGACCTTCGGTGGTGCGGAAGCGTCTCGTACTGCGGCGGATTCGAGCACTGAGGTCATGGGCTGCGTCCTCGTCGGTGGCGGGCGGAAGGTGTGCGGGCGGGGTCTAGGCCGGCACGATCATGTGGGAGTCGGCCAGCGTGGCCAGCGCACGCAGGTACGGACGCTGCGCGGGCTCGTCGATTCCGTGGGCAGCGAGCGCGGCCCGCACGGACGGATGCTGATCGAGGGTTTCGACAACCTGGACGATCGTGGTGTTCTTCAGGAACGAGAGCTTGCGGGTCCCGAAGTGGTAGAGCAACGCCCCGAACGGCTCGGGGCGAAGCGCTACCTGCGGGTGCAGCCTCCACGTCGTATCCGGGTCGAACCCTGCCGAGTCGTGCTCGGTCGAGTCGATCACGGTGGCGGCGGCGTCGGCGGGCACGATCAGTACACGCCGCACATGCCGTCGATGGAGACCTCTTCCACGAGGGACTCCTCGACCAGGTCGGACTCGACGACGCTGTTGTCACGATCGGACATGAAATTCCTCCTCGGATGGGGACTCCACGGTCGGAGTCGGTCGCCACAGGCCTGTTGCGCTGTGACTCGGTTCACCACTGTAATGGCATCGAGTGCAGAATGTCACCCATGGAAGGCTCACACCATGCGTAGCCGCCGGAAACCGTCCGCTCGGATAGGTCGTCGCCCCTCCACTTCGAGGGAGGGCCTCAGTGCAATCGGAATCGAACTGTTCCGCACCCAGGGGTTCGACGAGACCAGCGTCGACCAGATCGCGGAGGCCGCGGGGATCGCCCGGCGCACCTTCTTCCGATACTTCCCGTCCAAGAACGCCGTGCCGTGGGGCGACTTCGACGCGCACCTCGAGCAGATGCGCGCCCACCTCGACGCCCTGCCGCCCGAGGTACCCCTGGCCGAGGCGCTGACCTCGGCGTTGCTGCACTTCAACACCTTTCCCGCTTCGGAGGCGACGTTGCACCGCGACCGCATGGACCTGATCCTGCGGGTGCCGGCGCTGCAGGCGTACTCGGTGGTGATGTACGAGGGTTGGCGCCGCGTGATCGCGGAGTACGTCGCGCACCGCATCGGGGGCTCCGCGGAGGACCACTATCCGCGCACCGTGGGCTATCTCGTCCTCGGCGTCGCGATGGCGGCGTACGAGCAGTGGCTCGCCGACGACTCCCTCGCCCTGCCCGACCTCTTGTCGGCCGGCATGCGCGCCCTCTACAGTGGCCTCGACGCGGCTGCGCCGTCCACCACCGGCCCCGACGTCCCTACCTCCTCGAAAAAGGCTGCGCTGCAATGACTGTGCTCGATTCCCTCGCCCCCTGCCCGGTCGGCCGATGGTCGCACGCCCACGTCACGGTGGAACGGGTGCCCTCGGGCCCGATCTCGCTGCGGCGCGACGCAGGACGACTGCACGTCACGCATTCCCTCGGACCGGAGAACCTCAGCGAACGCCTCGTCGCCGACGTCACCGCCTCGATCGCCGGCAGCGACCTCGGCCGGGAGGAGTTCGAGCTGACGATGGTCGGGCTGGTGCGCTCCACCGTGCCGGGTGCCCTCGATTCGTGGGTCACCTACTACCGCAACTCGCTGGCCGAACTGCTCGACGGCACAGCCGAGTTCGCGCCGATCCACGACAAGGCCGCCGAACTCGTCCGTGGCCGCGTCCTCGATCTCGGGTCCTGCTTCGGGTTCCTGCCCCTGCGCCTGGCCCGCGCCGGGGTCGCCGTGACCGCCACCGACATCCTGCCCGGCACCATGACCCTGCTCGACGCGGTCGCGCCCCGTCTCGACCTCGCGGTGGACACCCTCGTGTGCGACGCGGCCCACGTCCCCGTCCCCGACGACAGCGCCGACACCGTCACCGCGATCCACCTGCTCGAGCACGTCGACGCGGCCACCGGTGCGGCGGTCGTCGCCGAGGCGCTGCGAATCGCCCGGGAACGCGTGGTGATCGCTGTGCCGTTCGAGGACGAAGCCACGGCCTGCCACGGTCACGTGCGCACGTTCGACCTGCCCGCCCTGCACGCCCTCGGCGAGTCGACCGGCCGCACCTTCGAGGCCTTCGAGCACCACGGCGGCTGGCTCGTGCTCGACGCGCGGTAACCGAACCCCCTTGTGACCGAACCCCCTTGTGACCGAATGTCACATCGCGTCGGTCACATCGACGCGATGTGACATTCGGCCGCGCGCCCGGCGCGGGTCACTGGACGACGAGATCGCGACGGCGCAGCGCGCCGATCCCCGCCGTCATGGTGAGCACCGCGAGAACCAGCAGCACCAGCAACGGCAGCACTCGCACCTCCGCGGCCGGCACCGGGGGCACGTGGACGAACGGCGACAGGTCCAGCACAGCCTGCGGCAGGTCCAGCAGGATGCCGAGCTGCCCGATGAGCAACCACACGGCGAACACGCCCCACGCGACGCTCGCGGCGCGACGCGGCACCACACCCACGCACAACACCGCCATCGCCTCCACCAGGAGAACAGCCGGGACGAAGGCCAGTGACGCCGGCAGCAGGTTGCCGAGTGATCCGGTGACGTCGCCGACCGTCAGGCCGTAGGAGACCGCCAGCGTGACGCCCGTGGCGATCTGCAGCACGATCACCCCGATCGTCACCACGCCAATGTGTGCGAGCATCCACGGCACCCGGCCGAGGGCGGTCGAGAGCAGCGGCTCGACCCGCCCGGACGTCTCCTCCCCGTGCGTCCGCAGCACGGCTTGCACCGCGTACCCACTGCCGACCAGCGCCATCATCAGGAAGATCATCGCGAAATACGCGTCGGTGAGGCCCTGCGCCCCGCCGCCGAGCTGCTTCATCATGTCGGCGACGGCGCCCCCCTCGTCGAGGAAGTTGTTCATCTCGTTCGCGACGCTGCCGTACGTCGCGGCGAGAACGACGATGCCGAGCGCCCACCACATCAACGTCGTGCGCTGTATCCGCCACGCGAAGCCCCACGCGGTGGGCAGCCACGACGCCGCCCGGTCCGGCCCCGGCCGCGGTTGCACCAGCCCGGCGCCGTGATCGCGCCGCCCGGTCAGCTCGTACGCGGTCCACGTCGCCGCGACCGTGAAGACCGCGAACAACACCAGGACCCACCAGGCGTCCTCGTCGAACGGCCGGATCTGCTGCGCCCAGCCGATCGGCGAGAGCCACGAGACCCACATGCTCGTGACGCTGACCCCGCCGGGGTCGACGGTGGCGGCGCTGTCGCCGACGGCACGCAGCAGGAACGCGACCCCCAGCGCCGCGCCGGCCAGTCCGTTCGCGGCCCGGGCCCCCTCGGCGACCTGCGCACTCACCGCCGCGACCGACGCGAACGCGATCCCGGCTGCCGCCGTCGCCACCGCAAGAGCGACAGATCCGGACAGCGGCAGTCCGAAACCCAGGGAGACGACGGTGAGCAGCAGCGCGAGTGCGACATTCGCCGCCGTGGCCACGATCAGGGCCGCGGTGAGCAGGGCACGCCGGCCGACGACACTGGCGCCGACCAGTTCCGCGCGGCCGGTCTCCTCGTTCTGCCGGGTGTGCCGGACCACGGCCATCGTGCTCATCAGGCCCGCCGCCAGGGCCAGGAACAGCAGTGTCTGCGCCGCGACGACCGCGCCGAGACTGTCCCCCGAGACCAGGCCGTTGGTGGCCAGCACCACGGGGGACACTGCGGAGCTGACGGCGATGAGGTGCAGGTCCTCCTGTGTCGGATAGAGCCCCTTCAGGCTCGACACCGAGATCGCGTACACGATCGTGATCGTCACCAGCCACACCGGCAGCTGCACGCGGTCGCGGCGGGCTGCCAGACGCACCAGCCGGCCGGTACCGACGAATGCGGCATTCATGCGCTGTCCCCGTCGCCGACGGCCGGCCGGCCGTGCGCGAGGTGCTCGCCGGGGACGTGGATGTGCTCGCCCGGCAGGTCGTCCCCGTAGTGCCGCAGGAACAGTTCCTCGAGGGTGGGCGGGGTACTGGTGAGCGACGTGATGCCGAAGTCGAGCAGCTCGCGCAGCACCGCGTCCATCCGGGCCGTGTCCACCTCGCACCGCACCCGCAGGCCGTCGACCTGCAGGTCGTGCACACCGGGCACCGTCTCGAGCCCGGCCACGGGACGCACGGTGTCGGCCACCACGGACGTGCGGGTCAGGTGCCGCAGTTCGGTCAGCGTGCCGGACTCGACCGTGCGGCCCTGCCGGATGATGGTCACCCGGTCGCACAGCGCTTCGACCTCGGCGAGGACGTGGCTCGAGAGCAGCACCGAGCTCCCGTCGGCGACGACCTCGCGGACGCAGTCCCGGAACACCTCGTCCTTGAGCGGGTCCAGGCCGGAGGTCGGCTCGTCGAAGAGGAACAACTCCACGTCCGAGGCGAGCGCGGCGACGATCGCGACCTTCTGCCGGTTGCCCTTCGAGTACGTGCGGGCCTTCTTGGTCGGATCGAGTTCGAAGCGTTCGAGCAGTTCGGCGCGGCGGCGTTCGTCGATGCCGCCGCGCAGACCGGCGAGCAGGTCGATCGCCTCCCCGCCGGTGAGGTTGGGCCACAGGTTGACCTCGCCGGGTACGTACGCGAGCCGCCGGTGCAGGTCCACCGCGTTGCGCCACGGGTCGCCCCCGAGCAGCTCGACCCGGCCGGAGTCCGCACGCAGCAGCCCGAGCAGAATGCGGATGGTGGTGGACTTGCCGGATCCGTTCGGGCCGAGGAATCCGTGCACCTCGCCTCGGCGGAGCTCGAGATCGAGACCGTCGAGAGCACGGGTGGTTCCGAACGACTTGACGAGCTTTTCCACGGAGATCGCCGTCGACATGGTGCCGAGGCTACGCCCAATCGGGGGTCCGTGCGGTGACGATTTGCGCAACACGCGGGGTCGGGTGAACCCTCGCAAATCGGTCGTTTAGGCTTCGCCCGGATCGCTGGTTTTCGAGGAACGGCACCGGTCGGTGCGCTGGAGAGGTGGGGGGACGTGGCCGCACGGTTCGGTCGGGGAATCCGCAATGCGCTGATCGGCGCCGCGGCGGTGTGCGCCACGGTCGCCGCCACGGGAACCGCGGGCGCCGCGCCCGTGTATCCGGTGCCGCCGGCCGACCCGTTCTACCGCGCGGCCGCCGACGTCGCCGTCGCCCCGGCCGGCGATGCACTCGAGGTGCGGCGCGTGCCCGCACCGCCCGGCATCGTCGACGTCGAGGCGTGGCAGGTCCGCTTCCGGTCGACGGATTCGACCGGCCGTCCGATCCCTGCGGTGACGACGGTTCTCGCCCCCGCCGGCAAGGCTCCGGACGGTCCGCTGCTGTCGTTCCAGCACGTCATCAACGCCCTCGGCACGCACTGCGCACCGTCGCAGACGCTGTGGACGAGCGACCCGGATCTCGCCGTGCGGGAGGCGCCGGCCCTCAACGTGGTGCTCCGGCGGGGCTGGACGGTCGCGATCCCGGACCATCTCGGGCCGAACAGCGCCTACGGCGCGGCTCGCCTCGGCGGACAGATCACCCTCGACGGCATCCGCGCGGTGCAGCAGGTACCCGAGCTGCAGCTCGCCCACAGCCCGGTTGCGCTGGCGGGGTACTCCGGCGGCGGGATGGCCACCGGGTGGGCCGCGGCACTGGCTCCGACCTACGCCCCCGACCTGAACCTGGTGGGTGCGGCGATGGGCGGGGTGCCGATGAACATCCGCAAGATGGCCGAGGCTCTCGGCGAGAACCCGCACCCCGCCTTCGGTCTGGCGTTCGCGGCCGCGCTGGGCCTCGAACGCGAGTACCCCGAACGGATGCGGATCAGCGCGGACCTGACCCCCGCGGGTGTGGCGATGCGCGACGCCCTGGCCAACGCCTGTACCAACGACATCCTCGCGCGCGGTGCCGGCGGCAGCCTGCGGCAGGTGAGCACCAATGCCCACCTGGCCGACGATGCCGACGCGGTCGCCGTCGCGGAGGAGAACAGCCTCGAGCTGTACCCGGGCGTGCCGACCGTGCCCGTGTTCGAATGGCACAGTCCCACCGACGCACTCATCCCGGTGGACTCCATCGACGCCACGCTCGACCGCTACTGCGCCGCGGGCGCGCCGGTGCGCCGGGTCGAGACCCCCAGCCCCGACCACATGTCGGCGGCGGTGCTCGGCCTGCCGGACGCGTTCGAGTTCCTCGGCGAGCGTTTCGACGGAGCACCGGTCACCGGAACCTGCTGACCCGTCCACGTCCACCGGACCCGAACGGATCGGCGGGCGCCTCGACGGAGTCGCCTGCACAGCCGCGTAGCTGCGCGTACATGCAGTATCGGGTCGCTGATCGGCGGACAGCGCTACTGCTTCCGGGTACTCGGTCGTGCTCGGAGCGGGTCCGTCCTCGGTCGGGTAACGCACCCGCGCAACGAGTGCGGCGCCGACAGAGCTGGAACCTCCGAAGATCGTGCCGAACGGTCGCTTTTCCGGCAGGATCACGTGGGAGACGCTCGTTCGACCGGAAGGACACCGATGCGATCGATTACCCGTGCCGCGCTCACAGCAGTGGCCGTCATTCCCTCGTTCCTGGCTGCCCCCGCCTTCGCGTCGGCGGCCGACGCCGGCGAGGTCGCCTTCGCCTTCACCGTCAGCGGATCGACCGTGACGAACACGATCACCAACGACTCGGGCACGCCCCTGGACTGCATGACCGGGCTCGCCCCGGCTCCTGGCGGGGTACTGCCGCCGGTCGCCGAGGTGATCGCCAACGGTCAGAC
Source organism: Rhodococcus indonesiensis (assembly GCF_047782815.1). Taxonomy (NCBI): domain Bacteria; kingdom Bacillati; phylum Actinomycetota; class Actinomycetes; order Mycobacteriales; family Nocardiaceae; genus Rhodococcus; species Rhodococcus indonesiensis. The sequence goes on from NZ_CP180630.1 coordinate 3,887,816, forward strand.
CTTGGGCACGTCGGGCCGGGTACAGCCGGGTGTGACCACCCAGACCGTGACCGAGATCCCCGACGGCACCTATGTCGTCCTCGCCTCGTGCTCGACGGACGGCCTGGCCACCATGTGGGTTTCGGACTACCCCGGCATCGCAGACCATCTGGCGCCCATGCCGGTCACCGCCTACCCGGTCCAGCAGGCCTCCCCCGTCGTCACCGTGCCAGCAACCCTGCCGGCGTTCGGCAGCAGCTGACCCACGGCGTCGCCGCCGCGCTAGATCAAGCCGCGCTTGCTTGCCGCGTACACGGCCTCGGCGCGGCGGCTCACGCTCAGTTTGCGCATGATGTTGCTCACGTGGAACTTCACCGTGGTACCCGAGATGAAAAGGCGCTCACCGATCTTGGCGTTGGACAAGCCTGCTGCGAGCAGCCGCAGCACCTCGAGTTCGCGCTCGGTGAGTTGTTCCTGCGGCGTGGTCTGCCCGTTGAGGGAACGCACCACCGCCGCGGCGCTGCGCGAGTCGAAGGCACTCTCGCCGCGCGACACCGCGCGGATCGCGCGCACCAGCTCGGTCGTGTCGACGTCCTTCACGACGTACCCGCGTGCCCCGGCGTGCACGGCACGCACGACCAGCTGCTCGTCGAGGAACGTGGTGAGCACGAGCAGGCCCAGCCCCGGGTGGGCGGCCGACAGCTGCCCGCACAACGTCAGTCCCTCGTAGTCCGACCCGGCGGAGAGCTTCAGGTCCATCAGGACGATGTCGGGCCGGACCCGGCCCACGAGGGTGAGCGCCTCGGCCTCGTGCGAGGCCTCTCCGACCACCTCGAGGTCCGGCTCCCGCTCGAGGATCGAGCGCAGACCCTGGCGCAGGATCGCGTGGTCGTCGACGAGGACGATGCGGACCGTGCGATTCACCGTCCCGGCTGGGGTTGCCACGTTCATCGCTGTGCTCCTGTCCGCGCCGCGTGTACCGGCGCCGCACTGTTCCCGCTGGTTCCGGTCGTCTCGTCGGCGTCCCGCTCCGCGTCGACGGCCGGTTCGGGCACCGGGATGCGCACCGCCACCCGGACCCCGCCGATGCGGGCGCGACGCACCTCGAGAGTGCCACCGAGCTCGTGTGCGCGGGCCTGCATGTTGGCCAGCCCGCGATGGCGGCCGTCCCAGTCGTTGTCCGCGGCGAGGCGCAGCATCAGCCGCATCCGCGCCGGATCCCCGTCCCCGTCGTCGGCGACCGACAACAGCACCGAGTCCGGCCGGTACGTCAGCCGCAGCACCACGCGCCGGGCATTGGCGTGCACCGCGGCGTTGAACAGCGCCTCCCCCGCGATGCGCAGCAGCGAATGCTCGGCCTCGCCCGGCAGTTCGACCGGCGGGCCGCCCACCCGGACCGTGATGTCGAGTTCGCCCGGCGTGTGCGCGCCGCAGAGCTGCTCGAGCATCTCCGGCAGCGACGTGCGATCCGAGTCGGACGGGTGGTTGAGCGCGTAGATCGCCGAGCGCAGCTGTTCGACCGCGCGCCGGGTGAGCTCCTTGGCCAGGTCGAGCCGCTCGCCGCGCTCGGTGTCGGGAATGTCGCTGCGGCACACCTCGATCTGCATGCCGGCCGACAGCACGGCCTGCGTGACGCTGTCGTGCAGCTCCCGCGCGATGCGGTGACGTTCCTCGTCGAGCGCCTGGTGCCGGTGCGCGGCACCGAGCTGCCGTTGGGTCAATTCCAGCTGGTGCAACGTCGCCTCGAGTTCGGCGTTGCGGGCCTGCAGATCCGCCGCCGCGCGATTCGCCTCCTGGTATGCCTGCTCGGCTCGTCCGAGCAGCAGCTGGCCCCGCTGGTAGAGCGCGGAATTCTGCAGAGCCACGGCGGTCTGGCTGGCGAGGATCGACAGCACGGCGTGGTCGGTGCCGTCGATGGTGCGGTGTTCGGGTGTCCACGCGGCGATCGCGCCTGCCACCCCGCCGTCGAGGACGATGGGGACGAAGGCGTGATGGGTGTCGACGGTGGCGTCCCGGCCGATCGACCCCGACCGGATGTCTTCGAGGCAGCGCACCACGTCGTCGGGCAGCGGTGGACCTTCGACGTTGTCGACGAGGAACGGGGTGGCATCGGGTCCGAGGACCAGCCGGCGCGGCCCTGCGTCGGGCAGGGTTCGGTCGGTCAGGGCGAAGACCACCCAGCGGGCGCTCAGGTGGGCACGCGCGGCCTCGGCCACGGCGCAGATCAGGGTTTCGGGACCCTCGACGGTGCGCACCAGGGCACGCGAGATCAGCTCGAGCGCGTGGACGACCCGCTCGAGACGTTCGGCGGCTCCGCGGTACTGGGGATAGAACGTGGGTTTGCCGGAACGCAGGCCGGTCAGTCGCGACAGGTCGGGAGCGGTCACAATGCCGCCCGGAACAGCGCGACCATCTGCTCGTGCGTCGCTTCGCGGGGGTTGGTGGACATGCACGCGTCGCGTAGCGCGCCCGCGGCCAGACGTTCGAGGTCGGTCGCCTGCACTCCGAGTTCCCGCAGTCCGCGCGGCACTCCGACTTCGCGGGCGAGCCGTTCGACCCGGTCTGCGACGGCGAGTGCGGCTTCCACGGCGGGACCGCGGTGCTCGTCGAGCCCGAGAGCCCGGGCGATCGCGACAAACGGCTCGGGATCGGAGGCGGCGTTGAACCGGATGACGTGCGGGAGGAGCACTCCGTTGATGACGCCGTGCGGCAGGTCCAGCAGCCCGCCGACCTGGTGGCTCATCGCGTGCGCGGCACCGAGGATCGCGTTGGTGAACGCCAGCCCGGCCTCGAGGCTGGCCTGGGCCATGATCGATCGGGCCGCCATCTCCCGGGGGTCTTCGATCGTGCGTACCAGCGTGTCGGTGACGAGACCGACCGCGCGCAGGGCGTGGTGGTCGGTGAGCGGGTTGTGGGCGCGGGAGACGAACGCCTCCACGCCGTGGGTGAGCGCGTCCAGCCCGGTGGCCGCATTCAGTTCGTCCGGCATGGTGGTCAGCAGCCGCGGGTCGATCACGGTCAGGTCCGGGACCAGCGAACGACCGATGATGGTGATCTTGGTGCCCCGGACGGTGTCGGTGACGACGCAGAACTGGGAGACGTCGGCGCCCGTGCCCGAGGTCGAGGGCACCACCACCATCGGTGGGATCGGAACGGCCGCCCGGTCCACGCCTTCGTAGTCGAGGATGCTGCCGCCGTTGGCGGCGAGCACCGCGATGCCCTTGGCGGCGTCGATCACCGAGCCGCCACCGAGCGCGACGAGCACGTCGCAGCCGTGCACACGGTACGTCTCGTGCCCGGCGGTGACCTCGTGGTCCTTGGGGTTGGGGGTGAGATCACCCCACACGATCGGCGTGAGGCCCTGCTCGACGAGATGGCCGTGCAGCTCGTCGACCCAGCCGGCCTCGATCAGCCCCGGGTCGGTGACCAGCAGGGGCCGGACCGCGCCGAGCCGAACCGCCGCGTGCGCCGCTTCGACCAGCGATCCGACCCCGAACACGATCTCCGGGGCATGGAACTTGGCCAGCGTCGTCGCGGTGTGCTCCGATGCGACGGCCACTGCGCACTCCTGACGATCCCGATTGCTGTGATCCAGCTTACGTGGCTTCCGAGCCTAGCCCCTACCCGACGGCGTGGCACCGGGCCGAACGGCAGGTGCGGTACCTGCCCGTTCGGGCAGGTACCGCCGGTCCACCGCGGGCCGGCCATCGGCCGAGAACACCCGCTCGGCCCCCGGCTCTCCGCTGATCCGACAGGAGCAGCGGATGACCGGCCGGGCCGCGGCTGCGCGACCCCGTCTCCCGCTCACCGCAGGGCGTGCCCGAGTTCCGCCGCCCGCGACAGCAGCTGGGCGGCGTCCCGGGCGACGACGACGCGATCGCACTCCTGGGCGTACTCGGGCATCGCGCACGTCGCCTGGGCCCAGTAGCGCTGCGGTTCCGGGGTGATCCAGGCGAGCCGGTGCACGCGACGACGAAGGTCGGCGAGCCGGTCGGCGCGGGCGGGCAGACCGTTGCAGCGGCCGTCGCCGACGACGAGCACACTCGTGCGCGAGTCGACGATGCCGGCGTGCTCGGCGAGCAGTTCGTCGAGCACCCGTCCGTAGTCGCTGCTCGCCTCGAGGTCGAGGCCGGGATGCGCCAGCACGGCCGCGAGGGCGCCGTCGCCCGTGGCGGCCAGCAGTTCCCGCGTCACGTCGACGGGCCGGTCGACGAACGCCAGGACGCGGCAGCGGTGGGCACGGCCGTGCATGGCCTGCGCCAGGCGGAGGGTGAACGCAGTGATCGGGCGCACCGACAGGGATACGTCGGCGAGGATGAGCAACCGGAGCCGGTCGGGACGCGGGGCGCGCACGATCAGGTGGAACGGCACACCTTCGGTGCGCATCCCGGCACGCGCCGTGCGACGCATGTCGAGGCGGCCACGGGTCAGCTCGCGCGGCACCGGCCGCGCCGGGCCGCGCATGCGGCGCAGCACCTCGTGGCACGCCAGTTCGATCTCGGCTCGGGACGCGACGTCGCCGGCGGTGGCGGGGGCGTCGGGCTCGCCGTCCGGCAACGGGCCGCCGAGCCCGGCCTGCGACAGTGCCGCGACGAACGCCTCGACGGCCTCGACGAGCCGGTTCAGTTGTGCCGCGCTGAGTGGCTCGTCGGCGTGGTCGTCGCCGTAGGCACGGCGCGGGTCGTAGGCGTCGAGCCACGCGAGGATGGATTCGGGATCGTCCCATGACAGCGACCCGACGACGGCGGCACCCGGATTCGCGGCCAGCTCGCCCACCGCTGCGGCTCCGGCCCGATCCACGTCGACGGTGTAGGTGACCCCGCGCCGTCCCGAGTCGGCGCCCGTGTCGACCGACAGCGCCGCGTCGGACGAGGTCATCGAGACGTCGTCGTCGTCCTTGTGGGGATTGAAGCCCTTGTCCGCCTCCGGGGTGTCGAAGTGGTCGCCGACCTCCGCGGCGCGCTCGTTGTACTCGGCGTAGCGCGCGACCTGCGGATCGTCGTCGAGCTCGAGCGCGGTCGGCAGGGACTCGGCGAATTGTGCTCGCGGCGAGGACTTCCCGTCTGCCGCACCGACGCTGTCCGCCGCGGCGAACAGCGCGTCGAAGGCGCGGTCGAAACCGGCCTGCTCGTGCGGGTACTTCGCGCACACCGCACGCAGGCAGGCTCGCAGCACATCGCGGTCGCGGGCACCGACGAGTCCGAGCACGCGGCGGACCTCGATGGTCTCGGCGGGCGAGGCGGAGACCCCGTGCCGTCGCAGCAGGCGGCCGAAGACGGCGGCCACCACGTCGAGGGGGTACGACGGGTGCATCGCCGCGAGCGGCGTGACGGACTTCGCCGCGAGCGGCGTGACGGATTTTGCCGCGAGCGGTGTCCCGGGCGTCGTCGTGGGCGGTGTCACCGGCATGGGGTCACCGCCGCGCACCGACACCGACACCGCTGCCCCCGCCTCCGCGCCCGCGGAACACCGCGGTGGTGGTGTTGGCGGGCCGGGAGGCGACCGTGGCCCGCTCGGGTCGCTCCCCTGCCGGCTCGGTGGTCGTCGGCGCGGTCGTCGTCGCCACAGTGGTCCTCGGTGCGGTGGTCGCCGGCGCGGTGGTCGTGGGTGCGGCGAGTGCGGTGTCACCGTCCAGCCGGGCGCGGACGAGGTCGGCGTCGCCGGTGTACTTGAGCAGCGCGGCGAGCAGGATGTCCCGGATCTGCCGGAGCGAGGTGTGGTCGCCGCCGCCGCGCCGCAGCACGGTGGCGGCACGCGCGGCATCGATGACCTCGGAGATGGACGGGCTCTTGCGCAACGGCAGTTCGCGCAGGGTGCGGGCCAGGTCCACGACCTCGCCGGCGGTGACGGTGTCGACCTCGGGGGCGCGGGCGGTGACGATCTCGCGTTCACGTTCGGGGGTGGGGTAGCCGACGTGGTAGTGCAGGCAGCGGCGCTTGAGGGCGGGCGAGAGTTCGCGGGTGTCGTTGGAGGTCAGGATCACCCAGGGCGCGGACCGGGCGGTGAAGGTGCCCACCTCCGGAATGGTGACCTGCCGCTCCGCGAGGACCTCGAGGAGCAGCGCCTCCATGGACTCCTCGGTTCGGTCGACCTCGTCGACGAGGAGGACTACCGGCTCCGGGGAGAGGATCGCCTCGAGCAGGGGGCGCACGGCCAGGAAGTTCTCGGAATACAGGCCGAAGTCCTGCGCGGCGAGGAAGCGGGACGCCTCGGCGACGTCGGGGTAGGCGGCGAGCTGCTCGCCGATGCGATCCCGCAGCATCTGCACGTGCAGCAGCTGCTTCGCGTAGTCCCACTCGTACAGCGCCCGGCTGTCGTCGAGACCCTCGTAGCACTGCAGCCGTACCAGCTTGCGCCCGCCGACGGCGGCGAGCGCCTTGGCGAGTTCGGTCTTGCCGACGCCGGCCGGGCCCTCGAGCAGCAGCGGCCGTTCGAGCGCGGTGGCGAGGTGGACGACGACCGCGAACTCGTCGTCGGCGATGTAGTCGTGGCGGCGCAGCGCGTCGGCGAGTTCCGGTCCGCTGGTGAAGCTGGTCATCGGTGCTCCTGTGTCGTCGTCGGCACTCGAGGTGGGTATGTCCGGGGCGGGTCGCCCCGCCCCGGACACGGATCGGTCGGGTGGTGGGTCAGTAGGCCCGGTTGATGCAGTGGTCGACGACGGGGATCATCGACTCGACCGTCACCTCGCGCGGGTTGCCCGGCGTGCACCAGTCGCCCTGGATGTGCTCGGAGATGGCGCGCACGGTCTTCTCGTCGCCCTTGATGACGTCGCCGCGTCCGGCGTACTTGCCGGTGTTCATGCGGTTCTTCTCGTACGAGTCGACGCGCACCTGACCGAAGTTGTCGGGGATGCCGACGTCCTTGGCCAACCGGATGGCGGCCTCGACCGCGGCGTCCGCCGCCTGGACGGTGGTCATGTTGCGGGTGTCGACACCCATCGCGGTGGCGATGCGGGCGTAGTGCTCGTAGCGCGAGGGCAGGTTGTACTCCCACACGCGCGGCAGGGCGATCGCGTTGTTGAGGCCGTGGTGGCTGTCGAAGAACGCGGACACGGCGTGCGAGATGGAGTGCACGATGCCCAGGCCGCCCGAGTTGAAGGCCTGCGCGGCGATGTACTGGGCGTTCATCATGCCCTCGCGGGCCTTGAGGTTGCGCGGCTCGAAGGTGGCCTCACGCAGGTGCTTGGCGACGAGCTCGATCGAGTACAGGGCGTTGCCGAGCGACGGGGCGAAGTCCAGCCGCGAGACGAACGGCTCGGAGCCGTGGGCGAGGACGTCGAAGCCGCAGTACGCGGTGAAGTGCTGCGGGCAGGTGTAGTACAGCAGCGGGTCGTCGATGGCGAGGGTGACGATCGTGGCCTCGTCGAAGCCGACCCACTTGTGCGGATGGTCCATGTCGGAGGTGTCGGTGATGACGTATGCCCAGGAGGTCTCCGAGCCGGTGCCGGCGGTGGTGGAGACGGCGATGTGCGGCGGGTTCTCCTTGTTGGTGGACTTGGCGAAGCCCTCGAACTCGTTGATGTTGCGGCCGTCGTGGGCGATGACGACGCGGGCGCCCTTCGCGGCGTCGTGGCTCGAGCCGCCGCCGACGGAGATGATGGAGTCGCACTTCTCCTGCTGGTAGAGGGCGGCGGCCTCCATGACGTTGTAGTCCTTGGGGTTGGACTCGACCTTGTCGTACAGGACGACCTCGACACCCTGGTACTCGATCTTGCCGATCAGCTCCTCGATGATGCCCGAACCGCGCAGACCGGTCGTCATCAGCAGGGTGCGCTTGAAGCCCAGGTTCTTCGCCTCGACACCGATGATGTCGTGGGCGCCGACACCCATCAGTGCCCGCGGGAAGGGGTGGAACTCCTTGATGGGGAAGTCCCAGATCTGGTTGAGTTCGATGGCCATCGCGTCTCTCCTGATGTGTCGGCCGGAAGTGGTGGTTCGAATGCGGCGTCCGGTGTGACCGGCGTCTCTTCGCATCTCCACCTTCGGTCTCGATCACGCCCACGGAAAGGGCTTCGCGCCCGAACCGTCCGGTCGCGGCCCCGAAGCCGTCCGGTCGATCGGGCCGGCCTGCCCGATCGGGCAGGGGTCCGTTCCCGCTGATCGGGAGCCGACCGCAGCCCGACGCACCCCGTCCCGGTAGCGTTCTGTTGCTGATATCCTGAAACTAGAACGCGTTCTAGATTGCTTCACCCGCACCACGGAAGGACCGACCTGGCCATGACGACAGTCGAGGTGCCGCACGGCTCGCGATCCGCGATCCTGACCGTCTCCGCAGTCATCGAGGAGACGCCGGACTCGCGCTCGATCGTCTTCGAAGTGCCGGCCGAGCTCCAGGAGAAGTTCGCGTACAAGCCCGGACAGTTCCTGACCCTGCGCATCCCGAGCGAGCAGACCGGCTCCGTGGCCCGTTGCTACTCGCTGGCCAGCTCCCCGTACACCGACGACGCCCCCAAGGTCACGGTCAAGCGGACGGTCGACGGCTACGGGTCCAACTGGCTGTGCGACCGGATCTCCGCCGGTGACCGCATCGAGGTTCTGCCGCCGTCGGGCGTCTTCACCCCGAAGTCCCTCGACCACGACTTCCTGCTGTTCGGCGCGGGCAGCGGCATCACCCCGGTCGTCTCGATCCTCAAGTCGGCACTGACCCAGGGGTCCGGCAAGGTCGTGCTGGTCTACGCCAACCGCGACGAGGCGTCGGTCATCTTCGCCGAGGAGCTGCGCGCCCTGGCCGAGAAGTACCCGACCCGGCTGACCGTCGTGCACTGGCTCGAGTCCGTGCAGGGCCTGCCGTCCGCCGAGCAGCTCGCCACCCTGGCGGCCCCGTTCAGCAGCCACGAGGCGTTCATGTGCGGCCCCGGCCCGTTCATGGATGCCGTGCACCGAGCGCTGCAGATCGCCGGCATGCCGCGCACGCAGGTGCACGCGGAGGTGTTCAACTCTCTCGCGGGAGACCCGTTCGCCGACCACACCCCCGTCGAGGTGAGCGACGAGGAGGCGGCCGACGCCGCGACGGTGGAGGTCGAGCTGGACGGGGAGACCCACACGATTCCGTGGCCGCGGTCGCAGACCCTCGTCGACATCATGCTCTCCAAGGGACTCGACGTGCCGTACTCATGCCAGGAGGGCGAGTGCGGCTCGTGTGCGTGCACCGTCCTCGACGGCAAGGTCGAGATGGAGCACTGCGAGATCCTCGACCCCGAGGACATCGAGGCAGGCTACGTCCTGGGCTGCCAGGCCCGCCCGGTGACGGACACCGTCAAGATCGTCTTCTGAGACGGCTCCCTCGTCGGTCCTCGTCTCAGCGGACGAGGACCGGCGCCTCGACCAGCTGGGCCGCCGGCTTTCGCGGGCCGCGCAGCGCCACACCCACCCCGGCGCCGAGCGCGAGCACGATCACGGCGCCGCCGTAGCCCAGCGTCGTCGCGGTCAGCCCGTACGCGCCGGTCGCGAGGCCCGCGATCACCGCGGGCACGGAGAACGCGAGGTAGCAGACGACGAACGTGGTGGCGAACAGGCGCCCGCGTTCGTGCGGTGCCGCCAGACCGCCGATGACGTTCATCCCTCCCAGGAACGCCGCGCCCCAGCCGAAGCCCGCGACGGCGGTCCCGGCGAAGTAGGCGACGGCCCACCCACCGAGCACGGCGGTCACGACTACGCCGACGCCGGTGGCCAGGATCGCGGTCCCCGCGACGACCACGCGCCGCGGATCGAGACCGCGGAGCATCGTCGCCGCCACCGAACCGGACGCGAAGAGCGTGAAGATCGCCAGCCCGGCGACGAGGCGATTGCCGATCCCGAAGACCGTACCCACGATCGACGGTCCGAGAGACATGTAGAGCCCGCCGAGCGACCACGCCGACAGCAGGGCCGGCAGGATCACCAGGTACGGGCCCCGCACCCCGGCCGGCACGGACGCACTCGGCAGCAGGCTGCGCAGCGCGGCCCGGCGGGTAGCGAAGCCCGGCGCGGGTACCCGGTCGGGAACGAAGACGAGCACGGCGGCCAGCGCCAGCGCCATCAGGACGACGAGGACGTAGACGAGCACAGTCGGAAAGGGCGCGAACTGAACGAGCAGTCCCGCGCCGGCGGCACCGAGGGCGAGCCCGAGCGACGGCGCGACACTGTTGACGAACGATCCGAGCCTGGGGCTCGGTTGCAGGTCGATCACGGCGGCGCTCACGGCTCCGGTAGCCGCCCCGACCGCGAGGCCCTGCAGCACGCGGGCCAGGACGAGCCAGCCCACGTCGTCGGCAAGGATGAACACGCCCATGCTCACCACGAGCAGCAGTAGCGCTCCGATCAGCACGGGCCGGCGGCCGACCTGATCGGAGATCGAGCCGATCGTCAGCAGGGTGGCGAGCAGGGCCAGGGCGTACACGGCGAAGACGGCGGTCAGCATTCCCGGCGAGAAGCCCCATTGCTGCTGGTACAGCGGATAGAGCGGGGAGGGAGCGGACGACGACGCGGTGAGCAGGAAGCTGGCCGTGCCGACCGCCAGGAAACCGTGACGGCGTGGCAGGGAGCGACCCGGCGTCGGCTCCGGCATCGGACCTCCTCGGAACTCGTGGGAACAGTCGACAGTTCGTTGACCAAGGCAACGATCTAGTGGAACATGCCGGGCGCGGAGATCATTCCCCACCCGGTCACTTCCCTGTAAAAACCGCCTCTCACCTGCGCTCGAGCGTTACCGCAGTGCAACGTCCCGACCGTTGACCGACCGGTCGATCAGGGTTATACCGAAGACAGGACCCGATACGCACTAGGAGGCTCGACATGTTCTCCGACAGCCGGCTACAGGATTACGTGGCCGTGATCCTGGGCGTCTTCACCGCCCTGTCCCCCCTGTGGGTCACCACCGACACCACGACGACGTGGACCCTCGTCGTTCTCGGCGTGCTGATCGCGCTGACCGGACTCGCGCAGATCGTCCGGCCCACGATGGCAGCGATCGACTACGCGATGGGTGTATTCGGCGTGCTGTTGTTCCTCTCCCCCTGGGTCATGGGCTACACCGAGTACAGCGGTGCATCCTGGACGGCCTGGGTGGTGGGCGTGCTCACCGTGGTCGTCGCGGTAGCAGCACTGCCCGCGATGAACGCGCGGATGCACGGACACGGCGGACTGGCCACGCACCACTGATCACCACCGCTCACCCCGCGGACGGCCGGCATGCCGGCCGTCCGCCCACGCCCCTGGCGCCTTCACATTCCCGCCCGTGCCCCCGGAGGTGAACGCCATGAGCACCCCGGGCTCGAAACCGCCGCGCCGTCGCGCCCGGCGGGACAACGCCGCGCGAGTACACATCCTCGACGCCGCCGAAACCCTCTTCGCCGCCCACGGCTTCGACGCCACCTCGACGACCGCGATCGCCGTCGCCGCCGACGTACCCAAGGGACTGATCTTCTACTACTTCCCCACCAAGGAATCGATCCTCGAGACGCTCGTCGCCGAGCGACTGCCCGCCGAACCGATCCAGGACGTCACCGGCCTCGTCTCCCCCGGCGACCCGGCGGCCAGTCTCGTCAACCTCGACGCCGCCCTCGACCTGCGCACCCACCACTCCTCGCTGCTCCGGGTCATCTGGCGTGAGGCCGAGAGCCATCCCGGCCTGCGCGCCCCGTTGCGCCGGCTGCGCACCTCCCTCCAGGAGGCCACCATGCGGGTCCTGCAGGCCAGCGTGCCCGGCCCGATACAACCGGGCACCCTGCGGACCTGTGCGACGACGTGGGTGTCGGCGATGTTCTCCGCGGCCACGGTCGACCGGCTGTTCGGTCTCGACGGCCCCTCCCCCGACGAACTCGGCGGCGTCGCGCGGCTCGTCGCCGCGGGCATGGCCGGGATGGGCTGAGCGGAACGACCGGTCAGCGCGTTCCGGCGCGTGGAGCGTCGTCGCCGGGCAGCCCCGCGGTCGGGTCACCGAAGCCGTCGACGAGCCCGCGGCCCGCCGGGTAGCCGAGGGCACCGGGGGGAAGCTCGCCGGGCCTGCCGCTCAGGAACACCTCGACCCGCCCGCTGCCCGCCCAGGGCCGGCCGAGGGCGTCGATACGCCGCAGAGTCTGCGCCGCCACCGCCTCGGCGCTGTCGAACAGGCGTACCCCGGCCGGCAGGTGCGCGGCTATGACGTCGGCCACCAGCGGGTAGTGGGTACAGCCGAGGACGACACCGCGCACGTCGGCCGGGGTCCGTTCCGCCGCCGCCGCGATCGCCGTGGCCGCGGCGGTCGTGTCGCCGCGGTCGATGGCGTCGGCGAGCCCGTGGCAGGCCACCCCTACCACTTTGCTGTCGCCGGCGAACCGCGCGACGAGGTCGGCCTGGTAGCGGCTGGCGGTGGTTGCTGCGGTGGCCCAGATCGCCACCGATTCGCACACCGCGGCGGCCGGCTTGATCGCCGGCACGGTTCCGATCACCGGGATCTCGTCACCGAGGGCCTCGCGCACATGCTCGAGCGCGGTCACGGACGCCGTGTTGCACGGCAGGACGACCACCTCGGCACCCCGGGTCACGGCCCGCTCCGCGGTGCGCACGACCCGGTCGATCACCCAGTCCCCGGGCTTCGGCCCCCACGGGGCGCCGTCCGGGTCCATCGACAGCATCAGGTCCAGTTCGGGACGCAATCGGCGCAGCCAGGCAGACGTCGGGAGCAGGCCGAGACCCGAGTCGATGAGCGCAACGATCACCCTACGAATCTAGCGGTCGCCGACTCGGCGGTTACGACGTGGGCGTGAGGATCTCCGTGATCGGCGCACCCGCGGCGATCTTCCCCCGCATCTTCATCACCTGTCCGGCCAGCCCCGCGCCGACCACACCCGTCAGGTGGCCGTCCCGTTCGTAGTAGGCGAGGAACTTGCGGCCGTCGTCGCGCACCACGTGCACGGTGTCGTCGGCGCGGACCGCGCCGAGCGCCTGGATCTTCACGTCGTACTGATCGCTCCAGAAGTACGGCACCTGCGCGACCGGATCGCTCTCGGAGCCGAGGAGCGCGCCGGCGAGCACCTTCGCCTGCTCTCCGGCGTTTGTCCAGTGCTCGAGCCGCGCGCGGGGGCCGTCCGAGACCTCCCAGGCCGCGACGTCGCCGACCGCCCACACGTGCGGGACGGACGTGCGGCCCACGCCGTCGCACACCACTCCGTCGTCCACGCGCACGCCCGAACCGTCGAGCCAGTCGGTGACCGGCACCGAGCCGATGCCGACGACGACCACATCCACCTCGAGTTCGGTGCCGTCACCGAGGACCGCCCCGGTGACCCGGCCGCCGCCGCGCACCTCTTGCACCCCGACGCCCGTGCGGACCTGCACGCCCTCCTCGGTGTGCAGCCGGGCGACCAGCGCGCCCACCTGCTCGCCGAGAACGGATGCGAGCGGGGCGGCCTGCGGCTCGACCAGTACCACGTCCATGCCCCGCCCCCGCAGACTCGCCGCGACCTCGCACCCGATGAATCCGCCGCCGACGACGAGCGCTCGTCCGCCCGGGACCACCGCAGCGCGCAGGGCCCGGCTGTCGTCCAACGACCGCAGCACGTGTACTCCGGCGAGCCCGGCCGTGCCGGGCAGCGGCCTCGGTCGCAGCCCGGTTGCGATGATCAGTTCGTCGAAGCCGACGCGCTGACCGTCGGACAGGGCGAGGGTACGAGTCGCCGGGTCGAGCCCGCGCGCCCGGACCCCCAGGCGCAGCTCGATGCGCTGGTCGTCGAAGAACTCCCGCGGCCGCAGTGTGGTGTCGTCGGTGCCGCCCCGGACCACCTCCTTCGACAGCGGCGGCCGGTCGTAGGGCAGGTGCGGTTCGTCGCCGATCAGGACGAGTTCCCCGTCGAATCCGCCGCCACGCAGTTCCTCGGCCACGCGCACCCCCGCCAATCCGGCCCCGACCACGACGATCCGCTGCGTACCCGTCACACCCACCCGCTCCGCCCTCTCCTCAGACAGTGACCCAGGCCACCGCAATCCGTGCAACTGTTTTACCAAATGCGCGGACCCCCGGACAGCGCGTCGTTCCTGCGCGAGCCGCGCCCCCCGCACCCGCCCGGAGTTACTACAGTCGGAGGGGACAGAACTTCATCCGGCAGGCCGACGAGGAGCCCCCATGACCAGCGACAGCGGCGCAGGCATCAGCCGCGTGCAGTTCGGCAACGGAATCACGCCGGGACCGGTCGATACGCAGGGGCGCACCATCATCGCCGACGCGGTCGTGGCGAAGATCGCCGGAATCGCGACCCGCGAGATCAGCGGTGTCTACGACGTCGGCGCCGGCACCGCACGCGTGGTCGGGGCGCTTCGGGACCGCATCCCCGGCGCGCGGATCAACCACGGGCAGGGCGTCGCCGTGGAGGTCGGCGAGAAGCAGGCCGCGATCGACATCGGCGTCGTCGCCGAATACGGCGTGGCCCTGCACGAACTCGCGGTCGCGATCCGCCACAACGTGATCACCGCCGTCGAACGGATGACCGGCCTCGAGGTCACCGAAGTCAACATCACCGTCTTCGACGTCGTGCTGTTCGACGAGGCCACGGGCGTCGCCGAAGACCTGAAACCCCGCGTCCAGTGACCACCCCCGCCGAGCCCGCAGAACTGGCCGCGGCCGCCGCCCTCCAGGTGCCCGGCGTCGCCGAGCTGCACGGCGGAGCCTTCGGCGAGGTCGCGACGTATCTGCCGGGCCGGCGTGTCACCGGGATCCGCCTCGGCGCGGACACGTGCGCGGTGCACATCGTCGTCGAGTACCCGGCCGATCTGTACGCCGTCGCGGCCGCCGTCCGGGACCGGCTCGGGCCGCTGGTCGGCGTCCCCGTCGACGTGACCATCGAAGACCTACGGATCCCGTCGCCCGACGGCGAGCACCCGACCAGTGAGGTGACCCCGTGAACCACACCCCTGTCAGCAACACCGCCATCGGACTCCTTGCGGGTCTGCTCCTCGCCCTCGCCGGCATCCTCGGCGGCTTCAGCGGCCTGCTGTTCGGCATCCTGCTCGGCGCCCTCGGCATGGCTGTCGGTGCCCACCGTGACGGCCTCCTCGACCTGGGCGCGCTGCTGCGGAGCCGGGGCCGTGGCTGACTCCAGGCCCACCGAGCCGGAGACGCTGCCGTCCCGGGCCGGCGCCGACGCGGTCGCTCCCGAGACGGTCGACCCCGTCGGGCACCGCGGACAGCTGGTGATCAAGGACCGCGCCGTCGAGCGGATCGCCGCGGCTGCCGCCCTCCAGGTGCCCGGGGTGATCCGCCAGCGCGGCGGACTCAGCCTGTTCACCGGGCGGGACCTGCCCCGCGCCGACGTCACCACCGGCGGCGGCGCCGTCGCGGTCAACCTGTACATCGCGGCCGAATGGCCCTACGACGCCGCCGCCCTCACCCGGCGGGTGCACGACGCAGTCGACCGTCAACTCCACGAGCTGACCGGTCTGCCGGTGCACGAACTCAACGTCCTCGTCGCCGCGACGTCCGTCGCCGAGGCGGCCGAACGCAGCGAACCGTCGGTGCCGGTCGAGTACACCGAGGCCGACATCGTCGCCCGGACCGAGTACCGGGCTCCGGTCCCGGTCGTCGCGCCGCTGCCGCCCCTCGCCTACCCGGCCGCGGCGCCGGCGGCCGCGCTCATCGCCGTGGGGGCACTGGCGCTCGCGTTCGCCGCGGCCCGGGAACTGCTCATCGTCCGCGGCACGTACGCGGGCGCGCCGTGGCTGCGGAACTCCTTCGAATGGTTCGGCCGGCTGCACTGGCAGAGCTGGATCGCACCCGTCGCCGCGGCGCTGGTCCTGCTCGGGGTCGTGCTCGTGGTGGTGGCCGTCAAGCCGCGTCGCCGCACGCACGTGCCCCTGCAGGTGTCCGGACCGGTTCCCACGGTGTGGATGCGCCGAACCGACCTGGCCCGGATGTGCAGCGCCCACGCGTCGACGCTGCCCGGCGTGTACGCGGCCCGCACCGTCGTGGACCGTCGCCGGGCGCTGGTCAGCATCGTGGGATCGGGTGAGGAGTCGACCGCCGATCTGGTCGCCGCGGTCCGGGGCGCGGTGGCCCCGAACCTGGAACTGCTCGCCGAGCCGATCGCGCTCGTGGTGCAGGTGCATCGGCCGAGGACGGCGCGATGAAGCTGCGCACCGTCCTGGTCAACCGGTTGCTCACGTTCGCCGTGGGCGCCGCACTGCTCGGCGCCGGGGCGTTCGCGCTGGCCTGGCTCTGGCAGGTGAGTTTCGCCCGGGAATGGCTGGCCCGCCTGGACCGCCCGCGCATCATCGACATCCCGGACCAGTCCTGGTGGGAGGGTGCGCTGTGGACCGCCGTCGCCGTGGGCGTGACGATCGGGATCGTGCTCCTGGCGGTCAACTTCTCCCGGCGCCGGACGTCGCGGGTGCAGCTGTACGACGAGGTCACCGAGGCCACCCTGGCCGTGGAGCTCGGACCGGTGGCCGACGGCGTCGCCGGCGAGCTGGCGGCCCTGCCCGGGGTGCGGGCCACACGCAGCCGGGCCGTCGTGGAGCGCCACCTGCCGACCCTGTCGATCACGGTGTATGCGGATCCGAACATCGACGTCGCCGACTTCACCGCCCGTGCCGAGGAAACCGCCGAGCGGGCCGCCCGCGCGCTGGGCGGGGCCCGGGTGGCGACGCAGGTGCTGCTGCACCTGGATCCGGCTCACCCCGAACCCGCCGCGTAGCCGCTTTCCCGTCGCTCGAGCCCCCACTGCCCGAGCCCACGGCCGGAGCCGCCGCCGGCCGAGCTGAGCGAATGTCTCGCTCACCGCGGCTTATCGGCTCGGCGATACATTCGCTCGACGCCGGAAACGCCGAACGGCGCCCACCCCGAAGGATGGACGCCGTTCGACGTCAGCGAGAACCAGCTCACTCGATGATCGCGTAGGCGGTGCCTACTTGATGATCGCGTAAGCGGTGCCTACTTGATGATCTTCGTGACGCGACCGGCGCCGACGGTGCGGCCACCCTCGCGGATCGCGAAGCGCAGGCCCTCGTCCATGGCGACCGGCTGGATCAGGACGACCGACATCTCGGTGTTGTCGCCCGGCATGACCATCTCGGTGCCCTCGGGAAGGGTCACAACGCCCGTCACGTCCGTGGTACGGAAGTAGAACTGCGGACGGTAGTTGTTGAAGAACGGCGTGTGGCGGCCGCCCTCCTCCTTGTTGAGGATGTAGGCCTGGCCCTCGAACTCCGTGTGCGGAGTGGTGGTGCCCGGCTTCACGACGACCTGGCCGCGCTCGACGTCCTCGCGCTTGATGCCGCGGACCAGCAGACCGACGTTGTCGCCGGCCTGGCCCTGGTCGAGCAGCTTGCGGAACATCTCGATGCCCGTGACCGTGGTCTTGGTCGAGGTCGGACGGATACCGACGATCTCGACCTCCTCGTTCACGTTGATGACACCGCGCTCGATGCGGCCGGTGACGACCGTGCCACGACCGGTGATGGTGAAGACGTCCTCGACGGGCATGAGGAACGGCTTGTCGGTCTCACGAACCGGATCCGGGATGGACTCGTCGACGGCGTCCATCAGGTCCTCGATGGACTTGACCCACTTCTCGTCGCCCTCGAGCGCCTTGAGCGCCGAGATCGGGATGACCGGGGCGTTCTCGTCGAACTCCTGGGCGGCCAGCAGCTCGCGGACCTCCATCTCGACGAGCTCGAGGATTTCCTCGTCGTCGACCATGTCGGCCTTGTTCAGGGCGACCAGGATGTAGGGCACACCGACCTGACGGGCGAGCAGCACGTGCTCGCGAGTCTGCGGCATCGGGCCGTCGGTGGCGGCCACGACCAGGATCGCGCCGTCCATCTGAGCCGCACCGGTGATCATGTTCTTGATGTAGTCGGCGTGACCCGGGGCGTCGACGTGCGCGTAGTGGCGCTTCTCGGTCTGGTACTCGACGTGGGAGATGTTGATCGTGATACCACGAGCCTTCTCCTCCGGAGCCTTGTCGATCTGGTCGAACGCGAAGCTCTCGTTCAGGTCCGGGTACTTGTCGGCGAGCACCTTGGTGATGGCAGCCGTGGTGGTGGTCTTGCCGTGGTCGACGTGACCGATGGTGCCGATGTTCACGTGCGGCTTGGTCCGCTCGAACTTCGCCTTCGCCACTTGAGGGTCCTCCTGGACTGTTGTTGCTTGCAGTATGCAGCAGTGCGGTTTTGTTACTTACTTGGTCGTGCAGCCGACCGGTTCTGCAACCGAGGTTACTCGCCGGTCGCCTTGGCGATGATTTCCTTCGAGACGTTCGACGGAACCTCAGCGTAGGAATCGAACACCATGGAGAAGTTCGCGCGACCCTGGGTCTTCGACCGCAGGTCACCGATGTAACCGAACATCTCCGAGAGCGGAACCAGCGCCTTCACGACACGGGCACCACTGCGTTCCTCCATGGCCTGGATCTGGCCACGGCGGGAGTTGAGGTCGCCGATCACTTCACCCATGTAGTCCTCGGGGGTGGTGACCTCGACAGCCATGAGCGGCTCGAGGATGACCGGCGCGGCCTTGCGCGCAGCCTCCTTCAGGGCCTGCGAACCGGCGATCTTGAACGCCATTTCCGACGAGTCCACGTCGTGGTAGGCGCCGTCGAGCAGGGTGACCTTGACGTTCACCAGCGGGTACCCGGCGAGCACGCCGTACTGCATCGCGTCCTGCGCACCGGCGTCGACCGACGGGATGTACTCGCGGGGCACGCGACCACCGGTGACCTTGTTCTCGAACTCGTAGGTCGCGCCGTCCTCGCCCACGAACGGCTCGAGGGCGATGATGACCTTCGCGAACTGGCCGGAACCGCCAGTCTGCTTCTTGTGCGTGAACTCGAGCTTCTCGACCGGCTTGGTGATGGTCTCGCGGTACGCCACCTGCGGCTTGCCGACGTTGGCCTCGACCTTGAACTCGCGACGCATCCGGTCGACGAGGATGTCGAGGTGGAGCTCGCCCATGCCGCCGATGACGGTCTGGCCGGTCTCCTCGTCGAGCTCGACGGAGAAGGTGGGATCCTCCTCGGCCAGCTTCTGGATCGCGGTGCCCAGCTTCTCCTGGTCGGACTTGGTCTTCGGCTCGATGGAGACCTGGATGACCGGGTCCGGGAAGGTCATGGACTCGAGCACGATCGGGGCGTCCTGCGCGCACAGGGTGTCGCCGGTCGTGGTGTCCTTCAGGCCGATCATCGCGTAGATGTGGCCGGCCACCGCCTCGTCGACCGGGTTCTCCTTGTTGGCGTGCATCTGGAACAGCTTGCCGATGCGCTCCTTCTTGCCCTTGGTGGCGTTGAGCACCTGGGCACCGGGCTCGATGCGACCGGAGTACACGCGCACGAAGGTCAGCTTGCCGAAGAACGGGTGCGCGGCGATCTTGAACGCCAGCGCGGAGAAGGGCTCGTCCTTGCTCGGCTTGCGGGTGAGGGTCTCCTCCTCGTCGCCGAGCTTGTGTCCCTCGACCTCGCCGATGTCGAGCGGGTTCGGCAGGTAGTCGATGACCGCGTCGAGCATGGGCTGGATGCCCTTGTTCTTGAACGCGGACCCGCACAGCACCGGGTACAGCTCGGAGGCGACGGTCAGCTTCCGGATGGCGCCCTTGATCTCGGCGACGGTCAGTTCCTCGCCACCGAAGTACTTCTCCATGAGCTCTTCGTCGCTCTCGGCGACCGTCTCGAGCAGCTTCTCGCGGTACTCGGCGGCCTTGTCGGCCAGGTCCGCGGGGATCTCCTCGACGGTCGGCTCGGCGCCGATCTCGACGGTGCCACGCCAGGTGTAGGCCTTCATCTCGACCAGGTCGACGACGCCGTCGAACGCGTCCTCGGCACCGATCGGCAGCTGCAGGACGAGCGGCTTGGCGCCGAGGCGGTCGATGATGGTCTGGACCGTGAAGTAGAAGTCCGCGCCCATCTTGTCCATCTTGTTGACGAAGCAGATGCGGGGAACGTCGTACTTGGCAGCCTGCCGCCAGACCTGCTCGGACTGCGGCTCGACGCCCTCCTTGCCGTCGAACACGGCGACCGCGCCGTCGAGGACGCGCAGCGACCGCTCGACCTCGACCGTGAAGTCGACGTGGCCGGGGGTGTCGATGATGTTGATCTGGTTCTTGTTCCAGAAGCAGGTCACCGCGGCGGAGGTGATGGTGATGCCGCGTTCCTTCTCCTGCTCCATCCAGTCGGTGGTCGACGCACCGTCGTGGGTCTCACCGATCTTGTAGTTCACACCGGTGTAGAAGAGGATGCGCTCGGTCGTCGTGGTCTTGCCGGCATCGATGTGCGCCATGATGCCGATGTTGCGGACCTTGTTCAGGTCGGTCAGCACTTCCTGTGCCACAGGTAACCCCGCTCGTAGCTCGTGTCGGTCCTAGGGTGCGGACCAGTGTTCTCGGATGTTCAGCCGGCCTTGAGGGACCGACACAGTTGTGCGAGCGGCCGGCCGGGAGGATGTCGGTAGCACCGGACCCTCCCGACCGGCAGCGACTCACCAGCGGTAGTGCGCGAACGCCTTGTTGGCCTCGGCCATCTTGTGGGTGTCCTCGCGACGCTTCACGGACGCACCCAGACCGTTGCTGGCGTCGAGGAGCTCGTTCGCGAGACGCTCGACCATCGTCTTCTCACGACGCTGACGCGAGAAGGTGACCAGCCACCGCAGCGCGAGGGTGGTCGAACGGCCGGGACGAACCTCGACCGGCACCTGGTAGGTGGCGCCACCGACACGGCGGCTGCGCACCTCGAGGGCGGGCTTGACGTTGTCCAGCGCGCGCTTGAGGGTGACGACCGGATCGGTGCCGGTCTTCTCGCGCGCCCGCTCGAGTGCCTCGTAGACGATGCGCTCGGCGGTGGACTTCTTGCCGTCCAGCAGGATCTTGTTGACCAGCTGGGTGACCAGCGGCGACCCGTAGACCGGGTCGGCGATCAGGGGACGCTTCGGAGCGGGACCCTTACGTGGCATCAGCCCTTCTCCTTCTTCGCGCCGTAGCGGCTGCGCGCCTGCTTGCGGTTCTTGACACCCTGGGTGTCGAGCGAACCGCGGATGATCTTGTAGCGGACACCGGGGAGGTCCTTCACACGACCACCGCGCACGAGCACCATCGAGTGCTCCTGCAGGTTGTGACCCTCACCCGGGATGTACGCGGTGACCTCGACGGAGCTGGTCAGACGCACGCGGGCGACCTTCCGGAGCGCCGAGTTCGGCTTCTTCGGGGTGGTGGTGTACACGCGAGTGCACACGCCGCGACGCTGCGGGCTGCCCTTGAGGGCCGCGGTCTTGACCTTGGCGGCCTTGTCGCGGCGGCCCTTGCGGACCAGCTGATTGATGGTTGGCATCTACCGGCTTTCTCGTTGTCTGAAGACTGCTCGCACGAGCAACCTTGGCTGTTCTGAAATTAGGGATCCATCGGTTGAGGCAAGAGAGCTGCTGCCCCGCACCCACCCCTCGTGTGCACACGAGGTCGGGCGTGTCGCGTACCCCCACACAGGCAGCCGGGGGCTCGCTCCTGCGGAGATTCCACAGACCGCGCGCACGGCACTACCTCGCATAGGCACACAGATCGGCCCGGGCATGCCGGACACGACCCACAACGATACCCGGCGGCGCGGCGCGAGGTCAAAGCGAGTCGCGGGGGTCCGCCGGCGCTCAACTGCTGAGGTCGAGGGTCAGTCGGGCCAGCGTGACGGCCGCCGCACACGGATCCGGGGACTGCGGGCCGGGGGCGTACTGGACCCACCAGCCGAAGATCCCTGTCGTGGACGCTCCCGCCGAGATCCCGCAGGACGCCGGGTCGTCGGGCGGGCGCATCAGCACGGCCCGCCGGCCCTCCACGGTCGTGTTCTCCACCGCGTACCCCAGCCGTTGCGCCGTCCCCCGCTCGGTGTCCAGCGAACCCGTCTCGAACCAGTTGAAGGTGATCTTCGCCGCCCCGCCCGCAGTGTCCCACCGGCAGATCGCCCCGAAGAAGCCCCGCTCGACCGCCTCCACGCCGACCGCCTCCGCGATCTGCTCGTCGGTGACGGCGTCGCACTCGGTGAGCAGGCGGGTGAACTCGGCGGAGGAGCCACCCGATCCGGCCCCCTGCGACACCGCCTGCCCCTCGATCGTGCTGCCGCATCCGGCGAGCGTCGCAGCCAGGACCAGCACCGCCGGCAGGGCCGCCGCCCGCATCGTCCGCGTCACTCCTGTGCCCTTTCCGCGCTGAGCTCGGCCAGGTCGCGGGCCACCACGCACGCGTCCGCGGCCGGGGTGAAGGACCCGTACGTCACGGACCAGTGCACGAAGTCGCCGCCGAACTGCACGCCGATCTCGCACAGCACGGTCTGCCCGACGTCGTTCTGTGCCGAGCCCTGGAAGCCGGGTCTGCCGTCGATCTCCACGTCGATCGCGGGCCGGCCGATCAGGTCGGAACCGGCTCGTTCGCGGCCGATCGGGCTGCCGCGGTACCAGGAGAACGTCACGCTCGGGCCGCCCGCCCCGACCAGCTCCCATTCGCACCCCACCGAGTTGCGGGTGATCTGTGCGAACGACCCCAACCCGAAGGCCCGGGCCACCTCGTCGTCGGTGACCGACCCGCACGCACCGAAGAACGGGCCCGGCTCGGTCACCGCCAGCGTGGGCGCCGCGCCCGGAGCCGGGGTCTCGGCCGCATCCGAACCGCACCCGGCGACGACGGCACCGACGAGCCCGAGGACCGCGACCGTGGCCGGCTTGGGAAGCATGACACCAACCTAACCGGCCGGGTGCTGCGCCGCCGCACGCTGCCGGGCCGCGTCGAGCACCGTGTCGAGCTGCGCGGCCCAGTGCTTCACGATCTCGGCCCGACGCCGCGAGTCGTCGGTGAGGACGTCGGCGAGGCCGAGGCCGCGCGCGAGGTCGAGGGTCGCCTGCACCATGCGGTGCACCGTCGGGTCGACCTCGTCCACGCCGAGCTGCTCGACGGCGACCCGGTGGGCGACGCGGCCGAAGTGTTCCTCGAGCGGGACGATGCGGGCCCGCAGTTCGGGATCGGCGGCCGCGGCCGTCCACACCTGCAGCGCCGCCTTGAACAGGCTGCCGGTGTAGTAGTCGACGAGCCGGCGCACCACCGCCTCGGTACGGGCGACGCCGACGGGCATGTCGACGGGCTCGCGGCGGGCGAGGTCCATCCGGCTGTCGAACATGAACTCGAGCGCCGCGGTGATCAGGTCCTCCCGGGTCGGGAAGTGGTGCTGCGCGGCGCCCCGGGAGACCCCCGCCCGTTCGGCGACGACGCCCACGGTGGTCGCGCCCCACCCCAGCTCCGCGAGGCAGTCGATGCTCGCCTCGAGCAGCCGGCGGCGCGTCACCCGGCTCCGATCCTGTTTGGGCTGGCGGGTCATCGCGGCGCGTCCTCGCCGGTGGCGGCCGTGGGTTCGTCGTCCACGAGGACCTGTTCGAGCTGACGGCGCCACACCGCCAGCTGAGGTTCGGTCAGCGGGTCGCGCGGGTCGATGGCGTAGCCGAGGGCCGCCCCGCGCATCGCCTGGTAGATCAGGTCACGCACCTCCACGAACCGGGGGCGGTTCGCGATCTCGGGACCGAAGTTCGCCGTCGTCTGCTCCTTGATCATCCGCCCCAGGATGCGTTCGAGCGGCAGCAACTCGGCCCGGAGTTCCTCGTGGCCGCGGGCGGCGAGCCACAGTTCCATCGAGGCCCAGAAGTACGGCTGCCGGAAGTGCCACCACATCCGGTCGACCGCGGCGGCGATCCGTGCGATCGGGTCGGTGGGCCAGGGGCGGTCTCGGTCGAGCCCCTGAACCCCCTGGGCGGCGAGGTGATGCACGGCGGCGACGAGCAGCGCGTCCCGCGACGGGTAGTGGTGCAGCAGCCGTCCGCGGGACACGCCGGCTGCCTGCTGGATGCGCACCGTGGTGGCGTTGGAGTAGCCGTGCTCGACCAGCACGGCCACCGCCGCATCGAGGATCCGCTTGCGGGTGGCGCGGCTGCGTTCCTGCTCGCCGCGACGGCGGGTGTCCGGGGACGGGCTGCTCATGGCGATCAGATTAGGCAGACCGCCGCGCCGGCTCGCGGAGGGTGACCGTCCACGTGAGGCACCCGGGACGGGTGCCGCCGACGACCGCCCGCACGTGCGCGCCCGACCCGGCCGATCTCGACCACGTCCCGGTCGGGTCCGGCCGGGACGACGGACCGTCCCTCACGGACGGCTCCACGCCGGTGGCCGCTTCTGCAGGAACGCGGTCATCCCCTCGACGGCCTCCGGCGAGCCGAACAGCCGCGCCGACTGCTCCGCCAGCTCCTCCCCGTACCGGTCGAAGTCGGCGAGCATCCGCATCGTGGTCAGCCTCTTGGATTCGCCCAGCCCCTGCGGGGAACACTCGCGCAGCTGGGCGAGGATCTCTGCCACCGCGGCCCGCGGCTCGTCGGTGTCGACGGTGACCAGGCCGATCGCCGCCGCGACCTCCGGCCCGAACCGCTCCCCGGTGAGGAAGTAGCGGCTCGCGGCGCGGGAGGTGAGCCGAGGCAGCACCGTCAGCGAGATGATCGACGCGGCCAACCCCAGCCGGGCCTCGGTCAACGCGAACGTCGACCGCGGCCCGGCGACGGCGAGATCGCACGCGCCGACCAACCCCATGCCGCCGGCGCGCACGTGCCCGTCGATCCGCCCGATCACCGGTTTGGGCAGCTCCAGGATCGAGCGCAGCACCGCCGTCATCTCCCGGGTCCGGGCGGCGGCCGCCGCCGCGGCGCCACCCTCCGCGGCGCTCGCCTCGCTCAGGTCGGCCCCGGCACAGAAGGTGCCGCCCTCGTGGGTGAGCACGACGGCGCGGACCCCGTCGTCGGCGGCCGCGTCGGCAAGTCCCTGCCGGAGCTGCGCGACGAGCCTGGCGGAGATCGCGTTGCGGTTGTGCGGCGAGTCGAGAGTGAGGGTGGCGAAACCCTCGCTCACCTCGTACCGGACGAATGTCTCGGACACCGGCGCTCCCTCAGTACGACCGCGGCAGACCCAGCGAGTGCTGGGACACGAAGTTGAGGATCATTTCCCGGCTGACCGGCGCCACCCGTGCGATACGCGCGGCGCCGAGCATCGCGGCCAGCCCGTACTCCCGCGTGAGCCCGCCCCCGCCGTGGGTCTGGATCGCCTGGTCGAGCGATTTGATGCTGGCTTCGGCCGCGGCGTACTTGGCCATGTTCGCGGCTTCGGCGGCACCGAAGTCGTCACCGCTGTCGTACAGCACCGCCGCCTTCTGCATCATCAGCTTCGCCAGCTCGAGCTCGATCTTGCACTGGGCGAGCGGGTGTGCGATGCCCTGGTGTGCCCCGATCGGCGACTTCCACACGGTGCGTTCGTTGGCGTACCGCACCGCGGCGTCCAGGGCGTAGCGGCCCATCCCGACGGCCATCGCCGCGCCGAGGATCCGCTCGGGATTCAGACCGGCGAACAACTGCATCAGCGCCGCGTCCGGCTCTCCCACCAGCGCGTCCGCCGGCAGTCGCACGTCGTCGAGGAACAGGGTGAACTGGTGGTCCGGCTCGACGATGTCCATCTCCATCGGCGTCTTGACGAAGTTCTCGGCATCGGTCGGGACGATGAACAGGGCCGGCCGCAACTTGCCGCTCTTCGCGTCCTCGGTGCGGGCGACGACGAGCACCGCGTCGGCCTGGTCCACGCCGGAGATGTAGATCTTGCTGCCGTGCAGGATCCAGTCCTCGCCGTCGCGGCGTGCGACGGTGGTGATCTGGTGCGAGTTGGACCCGGCGTCGGGCTCGGTGATGCCGAACGCCATGATCTTCGAGCCGTCGGCGAGCCCGGGCAGCCAGCGCTGCTTCTGCTCGTCGGTGCCGAACTTGGCGATGATGGTGCCGCAGATGGCGGGTGAGACGACCACCAGCAGCAGCCCGCAGCCCTGCGCGGCGAGTTCCTCCTGCACCAGGGCGAGTTCGTAGATGCCGGCCCCACCGCCGCCGAATTCCTCCGGCAGGTTCACACCCAGGAACCCCAGAGCGGCGGCCTCGCGCCACAGCTCGGTCAACGGTTCGCCCTTGCGGGCCTTCGGCAGCACGTAGTCGGTGTAGTTGTAGCGCTTGGCCAGGCCCGCGACCGCGGCCCGCAGTTGCTTCTGCTCGTCGGTTTCGATGACGCTCATGGTTACTCCTCGATGTCGGCCGGGGCGGACGGTTCGCCGGACTCGGCGGGGGTGACGACGGCCAGCACGGCGCCCAGTTCGACCTGGGTGCCGACGGCGACGGGCAGTTCGGTGAGCACGCCCGCGGTGGGGGCCTTGACGATGTGTTCCATCTTCATCGCCTCGAGCCACAGGACCGGTTGCCCCGCGTCGACCGCGTCGCCGACCGCGGCCCCGATCCGGATCACCGACCCGGGCATCGGCGCGAGCAGCGATCCCGCGGCGACGTGGGCCGAGGGTTCGACGAACCGCGGGATCGCGCGCAGCCGTACCGGACCGAGCGAGGAGTCCACGTGCACCGCGTCGTTGTAGCGCGCGACGTGGAACTGCCGCTGCACGCCGTCGATCGCAAGCACCACCCGGCGCGCACCGTGCGCGACGAGGACGACGCCCGGATGGCCGTCGGCGACCAGACCGTACCGGGTGAGCCGGTACCGCACCTCGTGTTCACCGTGGTCACCGTCGTACCGCTTGACCTGGGGCTGCGACGGCAGGTTGCGCCAGCCGCTCGGCAGGCCGCGGGCGACCGTTGCCGCCGCACGACGAGCGGCGGCGTCGGCCAGGGCGGCGGCGAGCGCGGACAGCGACTCGGCGGCGGCGTCGGCGAGCGGCGCGGCGAGCGTGGCGAGCCCGTGGGTGTCGAAGAAGGCGGTGTCGGTGTTTCCGGCCAGGAACCCGGGATGCCGGAGCACGTTCACGAGCAGGTCCCGGTTGGTGCGCAGACCGTGCACCTCGGCGCGGGCCAGCGACGTCTCGAGCATGCGGGCCGCGCGGTCCCGGGTCGGGGCGTAGGCGATCACCTTCGCGAGCATCGGGTCGTAGTGCACGCCCACCACCGAGCCGTCCTGCACGCCGGCGTCCAGCCGCAGCCCGGGTCCGGTCAGCACCTCGAACTCGGCGACACGACCGGGCAGGGCGAGGCGGTGCACCGTGCCGGACTGCGGCCGCCAGTCCTGAGCGGGATCCTCCGCGTAGAGCCGCACCTCGATCGAATGTCCGCTCGCCTGCGGCGGTTCGGGATCGAGACGGCCGCCGGCAGCAATCTGCAGCTGCAGGTCGACGAGGTCGAGCCCGGTGGTGCACTCGGTGACCGGGTGCTCGACCTGCAGCCGGGTGTTCATCTCGAGGAAGAAGAACTCACCCTCCGCGGTGACACCCCCCGTCGCTCCGCTCGCCCCGGTGACACCCCCCGTCGCTCCGCTCGCCCCGGTGACACCCCCCGTCGCTCCGCTCGCCCCGGTGACATCCCCCGTCGCTCCGCTCGCCCCGGTGACATCCCCCGTCGCTCCGCTCGCCCCGGTGACATCCCCCGTCGCTCCGCTCGCCCCGGTCGCGAGGAACTCGACCGTCCCGGCGCCCTCGTAGTCGATGGCGTGCGCGGCGCGCCGGGCCGCCTCGAACAGCCGCTCCCGCATGCCGGGCGTGGCGTCGACGAGCGGCGACGGGGCCTCCTCGACCACCTTCTGATGGCGGCGCTGGATCGAGCATTCGCGCTCCCCCACCGCCCACACGGTGCCGTGCCGGTCCGCGAGAACCTGCACTTCGATGTGCCGGCCCGTTTCGAGGTAGCGCTCACAGAACACCGTCGGGTCGCCGAACGCGGACTGCGCCTCGCGTCGCGCCGCCGCGAGCTGGTCGGACAGTTCGGCCAGGTCGCGGACGATCCGCATGCCGCGGCCGCCGCCGCCGGCGGAAGCCTTGATCAGCACGGGCAGGTCGGCCTCGGTCACCGCGGCCGGGTCCAGCTCGGCCAGCACCGGCACGCCGGCGTCGGCCATGATCTTCTTGGCCTCGACCTTCGAACCCATCCGGGCGATGGAGTCCGGGTCCGGCCCGATCCAGGTCAGTCCCGCGTCGAGGACCGCTCTCGCGAATTCGGCGTTCTCCGAGAGGAACCCGTATCCGGGGTGGATCGCGTCGGCTCCCGCCGTGCGGGCGGCGGCGATGATCGCCTCGCCGTGGAGGTAGGTGTCGGCGGGGGCGGTGCCGGGCAGGTGCACCGCGACGTCCGCCTCCGTGACGTGCGGACTGTCGGCGTCCGCGTCGGAGAACACGGCGACGGTGCCGAGGCCGGCGCGCCGGCAGGAGGCGAACACGCGGCGGGCGATCTCGCCGCGATTGGCGACGAGCACGGTGGTGACGGTGTCGGAACGGTTCACTGCTGCCTCACATCCGGAAGACACCGAAGCTGTCGGTGCCCTCGATCGGCGCGTTGGCGATGGCCGACAGGCACATCCCCACCACGGTGCGGGTGTCGCGCGGGTCGATGACCCCGTCGTCGTAGAGCCGGCCGGACAGGAACATCGGCAGCGACTCCGCCTCGATCTGGCTCTCGATCGCCGCGCGCATCGCCTCGTCGGCGGCCTCGTCGAACGCCTGTCCGCGCGCCTCGGCAGCGGCCCGTCCGACGATGGAGATGACGCCCGCGAGCTGTGCGCCGCCCATCACCGCGGACTTGGCGCTGGGCCAGGCGAACAGGAACCGCGGGTCGAAGGCACGACCGCACATCCCGTAGTGGCCGGCACCGTAGGAGGCGCCGAGCAGGATCGAGATGTGCGGCACCGTCGAGTTGGAGACCGCGTTGATCATCATCGAGCCGTGCTTGATCATGCCGCGTTCCTCGTACTCGCGGCCGACCATGTAGCCGGTGGTGTTGTGCAGGAACAGCAGCGGGGTGTTCGCACGGTTCGCGAGCTGGATGAACTGGGTGGCCTTCTGGGATTCCTCGCTGAACAGCACGCCGCGGGCGTTGGCGAGGATTCCCACCGGGTAGCCGTGCAGACGAGCCCAGCCGGTGACGAGCGACGACCCGTAGAGCGGTTTGAACTCGTCGAAGTCGGAATCGTCGACGATGCGGGCGATCACCTCGCGCGGGTCGAACGGCACCTTGAGGTCGGCGGGCACGATGCCGAGCAGTTCCTCGGGATCGTGCCGGGGTTCGCGCACCTCCGGGTGGGGTTCGGGGCCCTGCTTGCGCCAGTTCAGACGACGGACGATGCCCCGGCCGATCCGGATCGCGTCGGGTTCGTCGACCGCGTAGTAGTCGGCCAGCCCGGAGGTGCGGGCGTGCATCTCCGCTCCGCCGAGGGATTCGTCGTCGGATTCCTCGCCGGTGGCCATCTTCACCAGGGGCGGCCCGGCGAGGAACACCTTCGACCGCTTCTCGATCATCACCACGTGGTCCGACATGCCGGGTATGTACGCGCCGCCCGCGGTGGAATTGCCGAATACCAGGGCAATGGTCGGGATTCCGGCGGCGGACAGCTGCGTCAGGTCGCGGAACATGCGCCCGCCGGGGATGAACACCTCCTTCTGGGTGGGCAGGTCGGCACCACCCGACTCGACGAGGGAGATGACCGGCAGCCGGTTCTGCATCGCGATGTCGTTGGCGCGGAACCCTTTCCGCAGAGTCCAGGGATTGCTCGTACCGCCGCGGACGGTGGGGTCGTTGGCGACGATCAGGCATTCGACGCCCTCGACGACGCCGATTCCGGTGACGGTACTGCCGCCGACCGGGAACTCGGTGCCCCAGGCGGCGAGCGGGGAGAGCTCGAGGAACGGCGAGTCGGGGTCGAGGAGCAGTTCGATCCGTTCGCGCGGCAGCAGCTTGCCGCGTTCGTGATGCCGCCGGACGTACTTCTCCCCGCCGCCGGCAAGGGCCTTGGCGTGTTCGGCTTCGAGTTCTGCCAGCTGGGCGGTCATCGCCTCGGCCGCGGCGGCGTACTCCGCCGAGGACGGGTCGACGGTCGTCTGCAGGATGCTCACGCGGTGTACCCCAATCGTTTCGCGGCAAGTTCGGTGAGGATCTCGGTGGTACCGCCGCCGATACCGAGGATGCGCATGTCGCGGTACTGTCGTTCGACCTCGGACTCGGCCATGTAGCCCAGGCCGCCGAAGAGCTGCACGGCCTGGTGCGCGACCCACTCCCCGGCCTCGACGGCGGTGTTCTTGGCGAAGCACACCTCGGCGACGAGGTCGCCGTCACCGACGAGGGACCGCTCGACGACGCGCCGGCCGTACACCCGCGCGACGTCGATCCGCCGGGCCATCTCGGCGAGGGTGCGCTGTACCGACTGCCGGGAGATCAGGGGCCGGCCGAACGTCTCGCGGTCCCGGCACCAGGCCACGGTCAGATCCAGGCACCGCTGCGCGCTCGAGTAGGCCTGCGCGGCGAGGGCGATCCTCTCGGAGACGAAGGCCTGCGCGATCTGCGCGAAGCCGCTGTTCTCGGCTCCGACGAGATTGGCGACCGGCACGCGCACACCGGCGAACGACAGTTCCGCGGTGTCGGAGGCACGCCAGCCCATCTTGTCCAGTTTGCGCGAGACGGTGAATCCCGGTGTGCCCTTTTCGATCACGAGCAACGAGACGCCACCGGCGCCGGGGCCGCCGGTGCGCACAGCGGTGACGACGAAGTCGGCGCGGCAGCCGGAGGTGATGTAGGTCTTGGCGCCGTCGACGATGTAGTGATCGCCGTCGCGGACGGCGGTGGTGGTCAGGTGCCCGACGTCGGAGCCGCCGCCGGGTTCGGTGATCGCGAGGGAACCGACGAGCTCACCGGCGAGAGTCGGCGCGACCCACTTGCCGATCTGCGCCTCGTCGCCGGCGGCGACGAGGTGCGGCAGGGCGATGCCGCAGGTGAACAGGGAGGCGAACGCCCCGCCGGAGGCGCCGGCCTCGTGGAAGGCCTCGCACACGGTGAGGCTGTCCGCCGCGTCGCCCCCGGCGCCGCCGACGGCCTCGGGGAATCCGGCGCCGAGCAGGCCGAGCGCAGCAGCCTTCTTGTGCAGTTCGCGGGGCAGTTCGCCGTCGCGCTCCCACGCGGCGAGATGCGGCAGGATCTCGCGCCGGACGAAGGAATGGACCGTCGAGCGCAGCTCGCGGCGTTCGGGTGTGTCCCAGATGCTCACTCGGTGTTCTTCCTCTCGGGGTTCTCCGTCCCGTCGCCGTCCAGGAGGGTCTCGGGGATGTAGAGGTATCGGCTGCGCAGCCACTCGCCGAGGCCCTTCGCCTGCGGGTCGAAGCGGGCCTGCGAGGCGACGCCGCGGCCGAGGATGCCCTCGACCACGAAGTTCACCGCCCGCAGGTTCGGCAGCACATGACGCGTCACGGTCAGGTTCTTCGCTTCGGGCAGCAGTGTTTTCAGCGTGTCGACGGTGAGGGTGTGCACCAGCCACCGCCACTGGTCGTCGGTGCGCACCCACACCCCCACGTTCGCGTCGCCACCCTTGTCGCCGCTGCGGGCGCCGGCGACGAGCCCGAGCGGCGCGTGCCGTACGGGCCCGGGTGGTAGCGGATCGGGAAGTTCGGGTTCGCCGACAGGTTCGAGTGCACGCGTCGGGGTGACGCACGCAATCGGGATTCGGCCGCCGTCCGGCAGCACCGCGGTGTGCGGCACTTCGGCGGCATCGACGTAGCCGGGGGTGAACACCGCGTACGGCTGCCCGTTGCCGGGCGGGGCGGTCAGCGAGAAACCGGGGTAGCTGGCGAGCGCGTACTCGACGGCGACCGACGAGAAGGCGCGGCCGACGACCTTCGGGTCGCGGTCGCGCACGGTGCAGCGCAGCAGGGCGCTGGCCGCCTCCTCGGTGTCGGCGTCCGGATGGTCGGTGCGGGCGAGGGTCCACTCGAGCTCGGCAGGCCGGGTGGTCAGGTCCGCCTCCACCTGCCGTCGCACCAGCGCGGCCTTGGCCTCGATGTCGAGGCCGGTGAGGACGAACACCGCTTCGTTCCGGAAGCCGGCGAGGGCGTTGAGGGAGACCTTCAGCGTGGGTGGCGGCGCCTCGCCGCGGACGCCGCTGATCCGGACCCGGTCCGGCCCGTCCTGGGTGAGCCGGACGGTGTCGAGGCGGGTGGTGACGTCGGGACCGGCGTAGCGGCCACCGGTCACCTCGTACAACAGCTGGGCGGTCACGGTGCCGACGGTGACGGCGCCGCCGGTGCCGGGATGCTTGGTGATCGTGGAACTTCCGTCGGCCTCGATCTCGGCGATCGGGAAGCCCGGCCGGTCGAGATCGGCGATCTCGGTGAAGAAGGCGTAGTTGCCGCCGGTCGCCTGGGCGCCGCACTCGATCACGTGCCCAGCCGCCACCGCGCCCGCGAGAGCGTCGAAATCGTCCCGGGCCCAACCGAAATGGGCCGCCGCGGGCCCGACGATCACCGAGGCGTCGGTGACCCGGCCGGTGACGACGAGGTCGGCGCCGGCGTTCAGGCATTCCGCGATACCCCAGGCGCCGAGGTAGGCGTTGGCAGTCAGCGGCGGTGGATCGGCGGCCAGACCGAGTTCGGCGGCCCGGGCGATGAGGTCGTCGCCCTCGACGTGGGCGACGGCGACGTCGAGTCCGAGCCGGCCGGCGAGGTCGCGCACGGCCGTCGCCAGCCCGGCGGGGTTGAGCCCCCCGGCATTGGCGACGATCTTCACTCCCTTGTCGACGGCGAGCCCGAGACAATCCTCGAGTTGCCGCAGGAACGTCTTGGCATAACCGAGCTCCGGGTCCTTCATCCGGTCCCGGCCGAGGATGAGCATGGTCAGCTCGGCGAGATAATCGCCGGTCAGGTAGTCGAGTTCGCCGCCCTCGAGCATCTCCCGCATGGCCCTGAGCCGGTCACCGTAGAAGCCGGAACAGTTTCCGATGCGCACCGCACGGCCCGCCGGCTGCGCGTTCACGCGTTCGCTCCGTCCGGGGTGCGACCGGCGCCGGGCGGCCCGGCGAATGCCTGAGCGAGGTCGAGCCACGCATCCGCGTCCGGTCCGGTGGCGACGAGGTCGGTGTCGGCGCGGTGGACCCGCTGGGTCACCAGGCGGCAGAAGTCGAGGGCGGATCCCGTGACGGTCTGGGTGGCGCCCTCGGGACCCCAGGTCCATTCCTGCCCGTCGGGGGCGGTGAGCCGGACGTGGAACGACCCGGCCGGCGGGGTGCGCCCGTGCACGGTGAACGCGAAGTCGCGGGTGCGGACACCGAGATGGGCGATGTGGCGCAGCCGGTGCGTGGGCGTGCGGGTGACGCCCAGCGCGTCGGCCACGTCGGAGCCGTGCGCCCAGGTCTCCATCAACCGCGCGGTGGCCATCGAGGCCGCACTCATGGGCGGGCCGTACCAGACGATCTTGGTCCCGGTGGGGACGGCCGCGAGGGCGTCGGCGAGGGCGCGCCGCGCCGCACGCCAGTCGGCGAGCAGTTCGGCCGGCGGCCGACGGGCCTGTTCCCGCGCCCCGTCGTCGACGAAGCGGTCCGGGTCGGTGATCTCGCCGAGCCCGGCGACGAACGCCTCCGGGTCTTCGACGGCGGTGAGGGCGGCGCGGTCGGTCCACAGCAGGTGTCCGACCTGGTGGGCGATGGTCCAGCCCTCGGCGGGCGTCGAGGTCGTCCAGCGCTCGTCCGGAAGGTCGGCGACGAGGGCGTCGAGGGCGTCGCCCTCGGCACGCAGGTCGTCGAGAAGCGGTTGCAGCTCCGTCATGCGACCAGAGTCACACCCCCGGCAGCAAAAATCAAGCTCTCATGATTGTTTTTTGGTCGGCGTCGCCCCTGCTGCCGATCATGCTGCCGTGCGGCAACATTCGTCGCACGCGGGACGACGGATCCCCCAGACCTTCCGGAGGATGCATGAGCGGCACGGCACGGACGCCACGAGGCGGCAGCCGGACCGTGCCCGTCGCGGCCGTGCTCGGCTCGGTGCTCTCCCTGCAGTTCGGTGCGGCCTTCGCCAGCACCCTGTTCGACGACGTCGGCGCCCTCGGCACGGTCACGCTGCGGCTGACGCTCGCCGCGGTGATCCTGTGGGGGGCGGTACGGCCGTCGGTGCGGCACTGGGGCCGGGCGCAGTGGCGGGGCGCGGTCGCCCTCGGAGTGAGCCTGGCCGCGATGAACGGCTTCTTCTATGTGGCGATCGCGCGACTCCCGCTCGCGGCGGCGGTCACGATCGAATTCCTCGGACCACTCACCCTCGCCGCGGTGCTCTCCCGCCGCCCACGGGACGCGCTGTGGGTGGCACTCGCGCTGGCCGGGGTGGCCCTCCTCGGGGCGCGCGGCCTCGGCGGGGACGGCGGCGCTCTCGACCCGGTGGGGGTCGGATTCGCGCTGCTCGCCGCGGCCGGCTGGGCCTGGTACATCGTCGCGGGCTCGCACGTGGCCGCCACCGTATCCGGCGCGGCGGGCCTGACCGTCGCCACCACCGTCGCTGCGGTGCTCGTCCTTCCCTTCGGTCTCGGGACCGCGGGCGCCGGCCTGGCCGATCCTGCGATCCTCGCCGCCGGAGCGGTGGTGGCCTTGCTGTCCTCCGTGATCCCCTACAGCCTGGAGATGCGGGCGCTGCGCGAGCTGCCGAGAAACGTGTTCGCCATCCTCATCGCTCTCGAACCGGCCGCGGCGGCCCTGGCGGGCGCGCTGGTGCTCGGCCAGTGGGTCCAGCCCATCGCGGCGGCAGGCATCGCGCTGGTGGTCGTCGCCGGAGTCGGCGCCCTGCACGGCAGCGGGGAGCCGCGCTGACCCGGCACGGCAGCGGGGAGCCGCGCTGACCCGGCACGGCAGCGGGGAGCCGCGCTGACCCGGCACGGCAGCGGCGAGCCGCGCTAACGGTCCACGTCGCCGGGCTCGGCCTCCGACCGGTCGTCCGCCGCCAGCTCGGCGCCTTCGTCCGCCGCCGGCTCGGCGCCTTCGTCCTGAGCGCGGTACGACGCGAGCAGCCGTCTTTCGGCGTCGCGCTTCGGGAAGGCGAAGAACACCAGGACGGCACCGGCAGCGACGACGAGAAGAGCGGCGGTGTACGCCTTCGTGTCCCCGGCCAGGAACGCTGCGCGCGCCGCGGCCATGATGGCGTCGGCGTACTGCGGATACCGCTCCGCGAGATCGGCGGCACTCGCGAACGACTTGGTCAGCGCAGCCTGTGTCTGGCTGCTGATCTCGTCCGCGTCCGGCGACGACGAGATCGCCGCCGAGATCGACGACACGTACCCGGCGGTGAGCAACGCCCCGAGGACCGACTGCATCACGGCCCCGCCCAGATCGCGCTGCAGGTCGGCGGTCGCCGACGCCATCCCGGCGCGGGTCACCGGAACCGAGCCGGTGAGCGAGCGCGAGGCGGGCGTGCCGGCGAGACCCACCCCGACCCCGACGAAGGCGTACGCGAGGGCGATCTGCCAGTAGCTGGAGGTCTCGTCCCACATCGTCAGTGCGACGGCGAGCCCGAGGAGGATGAACGCGTAGCCGAGCAGCAATGTGGTGCGGGCACCCCGGCTCTCGACCAGACGGGCCGAGTACGGAGCCACGATGAGCATGCACGCTGCGGCGGGGAGGATCGTCGACCCGGCGGCGAGCGTGGAGTAACCGAGGACGTTCTGCAGGAACTGCTGTCCGACGAACATCACCCCCATCAGGGTTCCGAACACGATGATGCCTGCCACCGCAGCCACCCAGAACGTCGGCCGCGCGGCCACCTTCAGGTCGAACAGCGGCTCGGGGACCCGCCGCTGCCGCCACACGAACACCGCGCCCGCGACGGCGGTGACGGCCGCACCGACCAGAGCCGCCGTGCCGCTGCCGCTCTCGGGTGCGAGGTTGACCGTTATCACGAGCGCCGCCACGAACAGCACCGACACGACTCCGCCGACATGGTCGACCGGGCCGGTGGTCTCGTTGACGTGGGCGGGAATCAGCACAGCCGCCGCAACGAGGGCGACGACGGCGAGCGGCAGGGTGATCAGGAAGGCCGAGCCCCAGTAGAAGTACTCGAGGAGCAGTCCGGACAACAGCGGTCCGAGCGCGGCGATCGCCCCGCCGGTCGCCGACCACAACGCGATCGCGCGGGTCCGTGAGGCTCCGGACCACAAGGCCGTGATCAGCGCCAGAGTGGTGGGATACGCCAGTCCCGCGGCGAGGCCGCCGGCCAGCCGGGCCGCGAACAGCACCTCGACGTTCGGCGCGAAGGCCGCCAGCAGACACGCGGGTATCGACAGGGCGACACCGAGCACGAGCAACTGCTTGCGGCCGTAGCGGTCCCCGAGCGCCCCCAGGTACAGCACCGACGCGGCCAGACCCAGCGAATACCCGACCGCGACCAGGTTCAGTTCCGTCTGGCTCGCGTCGAAGGCCCGGCCGATCGCGGGCAGCGCGATGTTGGCCACCGAGAGATTGAGGTTGGCGACGGTGGCGACGAGAATCAGCGTCGCGAGAACCGCACCCGCTCGCTGCGGGCGACGATCGATCTCGGCGACCGTCACAGCCTCGTCCCGCGCGATGCGTCCATGTCTCACTCCCGATGGCAGCGTCCCCGTCGATCATGATGACGAATCCGGACGCCGGACCAGGGGCGATCGGGGCGATCAGGCGCCGCGGACGATCATCCGCACCAGCTCTCCGGCCGGCCCGGCGAGCTTGCGAGGGGGGCGCCACACCGCGCGCAGGGTGCGGGCCAGATCGAGGCCTTCGACGTCGACGGCCCGCAGTTCCCCGGCCGCGACATGGTCGGCCACGGCCAAGGTGCTCAGCACGGCCGGGCCCACGCCCCCGAGCGCCGCGGTGCGTACCGCGGCGCCGCTGCCGAGTTCGAGCAGCGGTGCCGGCCGATCGAACTCGCGCAGGGCGAGGTCCAGCGTGTGCCGCGTCCCCGAGCCCTCCTCGCGCACGACGAGCGGTGTCGCGGCCAGTTCGGCGACGCTGAGCGGTCGCCGGCGTCGTGCCCAGGGATGAGCGGACGTGACGACCACCACGAGCCGATCCTGCGCCACCGGGGTGCTGTGCAGTCCCGGTGGGACGGCGGGAGCTTCGACGAATCCGACGTGGCAGCGGCCCGCCGCGACCGCGTCGCACACCTGCCGCGAGTTGTGGACCTGCAACTGGATGTGCACGTCGTCGCGGAGACCGCGGAAGCGGCCCAGCCAGCGCGGGATGAGGTGTTCGGCGACGGTCATGCTGGCCGCCACGGTCAGTTCGGCCTGCCGGTCGCTGCGCAACGCCGCCGCGGCGTCGAGTAGTCGACGGGCGTCGGTGAGGGTCTGTCGCGCCCAGTGCGCGACGACGGTGCCCTCCGGGGTGAGCGCAGAGCCGGCGCGTCCCCGGCGCACGAGCACGGCCCCGAGCTGCTTCTCGAGGCGGCGCACCGCACGGCTGGCATTGGGTTGCGCGACACCGGCGGCGCGGGCAGCCGCCCCGAGCCCGCCGTGGTCGTCGATGCCGACGAGCAGTTCGAGGGCGGCGAGGTCCGGCCAGCGGACCGTAGGCGACGGGGGTGGCTGCGTCATGCGCGAATGATATGGCCGTTCCCGGCAGGGTGGGGCAGACTGCAGTCCGTGGAACTTCGCGGAGTGGACGACGCGGCGGCCGTGCTCGCAGCGCAACCGTTCAGCGTCCTGGTCGGCGCCCGGGTCGTCGGGTACGAGCCGGGACGTGCGGTGCTCGAGATCCCCCTGCGCCCGGAATTGCTGCAGCAGTTCGGGTTCGTCCACGGTGGAGTGCTGGCCTATGCGGCGGACAATTCCCTGACGTTCGCAGCGGGAACCGTGCTCGGATCGTCCATCGTGACGACCGGGTTCACGATCGACTACCTGCGTCCGGGTCGTGGCACGCTGCTGCGGGCCGAGGCGGCGGTCGTCGACTCGAGCCGGCGGCAGGCGCTGTGCCGGTGCGAGATCGTCGCCGTGACCGAGGACGGCACCGAGACCAAGGTGGCCGCGGCGCAAGGCGGCGCACGGGTGATCGAGCTCGACCGCCGTCCGGGCGGGACGCCCGGATCCGGTTCGTAGGAAGCGGGGACGGTCCGCGCAGGTCGGCTCCGGAGGTCGGAGAGAGGAAGACAGCGATGACGGATCACGCCGCCGACGCCTGGGAGATCGCCGAGGCATACGAGCGCTATGTAGGCCGCTGGAGCCGCCCGGTCGCTTCGAAGTTCCTGCAATGGCTGCCCCCTGGCGGCGCGGGCGCGGTGTGGTGCGACGTGGGATGCGGGACCGGCGCCCTTGCGCACGCCGTCCTTGTCGCCGCGGAACCGGCCCGAGTTGTCGGGGTCGAGCCGTCCGAGGGCTTCGCCGCGGCGGCCCGGACAGCGGTCGACGATCCCCGCTTCGAGGTCCGGCCGGGTACCGCTGCGGCGCTCCCGGCCGGGGACGGCGAGTTCGACCACGTCGTGTCGGGATTGGTGCTCAACTTCCTTCCCGATCCGCTCGAGGGTCTTGCCGAGATGCGTCGCGTGACCCGATCGGGCGGGACGATCGGCGGCTACGTGTGGGATTACGCCGAGGGCATGGAGATGATTCGCACCTTCTGGGATGCCGCCGTCGACCTGGACGAGACGGCACGGGACCTGGACGAGGGCGTCCGTTTCCCGCTCTGCCGTCCCGGTCCCCTCCACGACCTGCTGGCGTCCGCAGGTCTCACCGGGGTGCGGATCGAGTCCCTCGAGGTTCCCACCGTGTTCGCCGACTTCGACGATTTCTGGGCACCGTTCCTCGGCGGTCAGGGACCCGCCCCCGGATATTGCCTGTCACTGCCGGCCGGGCGCCGAGCCGAGCTTCGGGCGGCACTCGATGCCCGCCTGCGCCGCGACGGAGCCGGCCGGATCGCGCTGACCGCCCGGGCGTGGGCCTTCCACGGTTCCGTGCCCGGGTGACACGGGCGTAGATCGTCCAGGCATGCCTCGCGCTGTCGCGGTGTGGTGGCGAGCGTGCTGCGGAGGTAGACGGCGCGCATAGGCGCGGCGCTCACACCTGCGACGTGACGATGAGCGTGGCGGCGGCGAGCGCGAGGACCACGACGGTGACGGTCAGGACGATGTTGCGCCACCAGTGGTGCCTCGCCCGTCCCTCGATGAAGCGGCTCACCCGGGCGCGGTGCTCGCGTCCGCTCGTCACGAGCAGCACGAGCGCCGGGACCAGGCACAGCAGGCCGATCGTCACCACCACGGGGGCGGGGCCGGGGGCCAGGCGCAGAAACAGCAGGACCACCGCTCCCAGCCCGGTCGCCGTGCGCAGCCACGCGAGAGTGGTGCGCTCGGGCTGCAACCCGGGGTCGTCATGTCTCATCGTCGGCCGGTCCGCGGCGCGCTCATACCAGGAGAGCCACGGTGAGGGCCAGAGCCCCGACCGCCAGCATCGCCGCCAGCAGGAAGGCGATCCGCGGCGGCGGCAGGGGGCGTTCGGTGCGCATCGCGGCCTCGATCTGCAGCCAGCGCCGCAGGGCGGCGATCACCAGGACCGCAGAGAACACGAGCAGCGCACACGACAGTGTGGTCCGCACCACCGGTCCCACGACGTCGCCGGCAAAGGTCTCGAGCGCGACGGCCGCCGCGATGACGCCGAGCGCGGTGCGGATCCACGCGAGGAACGTGCGTTCGTTGGCGAGAGTGAAGCGGGCGTCGGGTTCGCCGCCTTCACGCAACGCCCGCGGCCGCCAGTCGCGCAGAGGTCCGATCACGCAGTCGACCCTATCCCGGTGCGGCCCCGGGCGATCCGGCGGCCGGACGGCGGACCCGATTACGCGAGCGTGATCTCGCCGTTGTCGACGGTGACGGCCCTGCTCTCGAGGGGACGCGCGGCAGGGCCGTTCGCGACGGTGCCGTCGAGGTTGAACCGGCTGCCGTGGCAGGGACAGTTGATCGTGCCGTCCTGCACGGCTGCGACCGTGCAACCCTGATGAGTGCAGATCGCGCTGAAGGCGAGCACCTCGCCCGCGACCGGCTGGGTCACCACGACCTTCTGATCGGGGAAGACCTGTCCCCCGCCGACGGGGATGTCGGCGACAGCCGCAAGCGGTTGTCCTGCGGACGCGCCGGCCGGGGTCCCGCTGCCGGCATCCTGCGCTGCGGAGGTCTGCCCGGAGGCGGGCTCGTCGCCGTAGGTACTGCAGGCCGCGGTGGCAGCGACGGCGGCCACCCCGGCCCCCAGCAGCACCGAACGGCGGCTGACGGGAAACTGCTCGAGATCCATTTCCGGCTCCGATCGTGGGAGGGACACAGTGGGTTGGGGCGTCAGAACGTGATGCCCGTCGTGCGGAAGAAGTACAGCGCCGAGGTCGTCCACACGACCACGATCGCCGTGAACAGGACACCGCCGGCCAGGGGAACCGCCCATCCCGGCAGGCCCCGCCGGCTGAGGAGCAGCATCTTGGTCACGAACGCCCCGTAGAGGAGGCAACCGGCCAGCGAGTGCCACAGCACCCGCGGCTCACCGGTGCGGAAACCGAGCGCATACAGGCAGTGCACGGCGACGGGGACGGTGGCCAGCACGGCGAGGCGACCCGACCACACGTGCAGGGTCCCGATCCAGCTCGGCGCGCGCAGTCCCGGCAACCGTCCGTACATCCCGGCCGCCGAGACGAGTTGCACCAGTGCCAGCACACCGGCGAGGGTCGCCAGCCACGTCTTGACGGCGGTCGGGCTGGAGAACCCAGCGACGTTGATCGAGAAGAAGGCGGGCTCGTGCACGCTGCCGTAGACACCGAGGCCGACCGCGACGAGGGCGCCGACCAGGAATGCGACGATCACCGGGGTCGTTCGCGGCGGCGCGGTGGGATGGACCTGCGGTGTGCTCATCCGTCCTCCTCTCGGCGTCACCACCCGGTGGCACCGTCAGAATGTGTCGCTGCCGGACACCGGGTCCGCGGTCACGGTCTCCCCGTCGACGACCGCCGTCCCGTCCGGCGCGAGGGCAGGGGCGGGTGTGGTGCCGCCGTCGCCGCCGCGGAGCACACCCGTGACGGTCCCGTCCTGCGTGACGATCCAGCTCGCCCGGACATCGCCGACGTTCGCGAGGTAGAGGCCGGCCGGAGGTTCGGCCGGCGCGGCGTCGAAGGTCCAGCTGCGGTCACCGAGCCACAGGGTGCCGCGCACCGTCTGGCCGTCGAAGTCGCCGTCGAGACGGGCTCCTTCCCGGCCCTCGAGGTCGAGCCGGCCGGCGTCTGCATCGCCGGCCAGCCACGATTCGATCGCGCTGCCGTCGCACGCGTACGCGACGGCGTCCCCGCCCTCGACGGCGATCGCGAGCGTGAGTGTTCCGGTCGCGACGGGGATCTGTCCGACGTAGGTGGCCTGCGCGGGGAATTCCACTGCGGCCGGGGTCGCTGTCGTCGTGGTGGTGGAGTCCGGCGCCGCCGTCGCGGCGGGAGCCGGGGCCGGCGTCGCGTCGTCGTCCTCCTTGGAGACATTCACCGCGAGCAGCACGGCGGCGAGGACCACCACCGCCGCCAAGGTGATCAACGGCCCCCTGCGCACCATGGGGTCCCCTTTGCCGGTCAGCACTTCAGGGATGATGTCGCGGTCGAATCTACTCCGGCCTCCCCCGTCCGCTCAGCGGATCGCGCGGATCAATCGACCACGACGTCCGCACCGCGGGCCCCGGCCGGCCGCGCCTTCAACGGTTTGCGGGCGGGACCTCTGCTCACGGTCCCGTCCAGGCGGAACCGGCTGCCGTGGCAGTCGCAGACGATCTCGTCGGCCACGACACCGGTGATGTTGCACCCCGAATGCGTGCACAATGCGACGAACGCCCGGTAGTCCCCGGCGACGGGTTGCGTCACCACCAGACGCCGGTCGGCGAACAGGACGCCGCTGCCCACCGGGATGTCGGCCGCGGCGGCGACGACCGCGGCGTCCGGACCGGGCTCCGGCGGCGTGGTCGGCGCTGCGGGGGTGCTGTCGGTTTCCTCGGTCTCGGCGCTGCACGCGGACAGGACCGCGGCGGCGGCGACGGCGCCGGCCCCGCCGAAGAGGGCGCGTCGGCACAGGCGCGGCTGTCCGCCTGTCGGCGCGGGGCGTCGGTCGGGGGTGGGGTCGATGCTCATGAAAACGTCCGTTCGGGTCGCCGTCGTGGTGCCGGAACGAGGTTAGCCGCAGACACGCGGAGGGGCCGCGACGTACGTCACGGCCCTTCCGACGGGTGGTTCAGTGGACGACGACCGGCTGCAGTCCCTCTCCTGCCGGATACTTCGCGCGTGTGCGCGGCAGGAACAGCGCGGGGATCACCGCGAG
Organism: Rhodococcus indonesiensis; assembly: GCF_047782815.1. Lineage (NCBI taxonomy): Bacteria > Bacillati > Actinomycetota > Actinomycetes > Mycobacteriales > Nocardiaceae > Rhodococcus > Rhodococcus indonesiensis. The sequence goes on from NZ_CP180630.1 coordinate 3,929,835, forward strand.
CGCCATGAGAACCGTCGCGACGAGGAACGTGGTCGCGAAGGCGTCGGCGAGCGAGGTGAGAATCGACTCCTGGACGGGTGCGGGCATCTGGTCGAGCGCCGCCGGGTCCATCTGCCCGCCGCCCTCGGGTGCCCCCGCCGGGGTCGCGAGGCGGCTGCTCAGGATCACCGACATGGTCGCGGTGCCCACGGAACCGGCGGCCTGCTGGACGATGTTCATCAGCGTCGACCCGCGGGCCACGCTCTGATGGGTCAGCGTCTGCAGGGCGGCCGTCATCGTCGGCATCATCGTGGCGCCCATTCCCATGCCCATGACGAACAGCGCGCCGAGAAGCAGGACGTAGGAGGTGTCCGTGCCCACCTGCGTGAAGACCGCCATGCCGAGCGTGACGAGGGTCAGGCCGACGAGCACGATCTTCCCGGGACCCATCCGGTCGACGAGCCGGCCGGCGATCGGCATGGTGAGCATGGCGCCGAGGCCCTGTGGTGCCAGCAGGATGCCCGCCGCCAGGGTCGACTCGCCCCGCACCTGGAGGAAGTAGCTGGGGAACAGCAGACCTGCGCCGAAGAACGCGATCGCGAACACCGACATGGTGAGTACCGCGAACGTCAGTTGGCGGTTGCGGAACAGGTACAGGTCGATCAGCGGGTTCCGGGCGCGCAAGGCGTGGAACACGAAGGCGACGATCAGCGCGACGCCGATCACGCCCGGAACGAGGACCCGCGTCGCGGCAACGGTGCCGACCTCCGGAATGGAGGAGACACCGAACAGGAACAGCGCCAGCCCCGGCGACAGGAGCGCCATGCCCACGAAGTCGAAGGACTCGGACCGGCTCGGGCGGTCCTTGGGCAGGATCACCACGGCGGCGACGAGCGCCACGACACCGATAGGCAGGTTGATCAGGAAGATCCAGTGCCAGCTGGCGGTGTCGATCAGCCACCCGCCGAGAATCGGGCCGCCGATCGGGCCCAGCAGCATCGGGATGCCGAGCACCGCCATCACGCGGCCGACCCGGTGCGGGCCCGCCGCGTGGGTCATGATCGTCATGCCCAACGGCATGAGCATGCCGCCCCCGAGGCCCTGCACGACCCGGAATGCGATGAGCGAGGTGATGTCCCACGCCATGCTGCACAGCACGGAGCCGGCGACGAACAGGACGAGTGCGGCGAGGTAGAGGCGCTTGGTGCCGAACCGGTCCGCGGCCCAGCCCGTGAGCGGAATCACGCTGGCGAGGGCCAGCGTGTAGGCGGTCATCGTCCACGCGACGGTCGCGTAGCTGGAGTCGAACTCTTTCATGAACGTCGGCACGGCGACGGAGACGACGGTCACGTCGAGGATCGACATGATGGCGCCGAGCACCACCACCGAGGCGATCTTCAGAACTGCCGCGTCGAGCTTGTCGCTCACCGGCGCGGCGGCCGGGCCCGCATGGGGGGCTGTCATGGGTAGGTCCTCTCGAGGCGCGAGGGCAGGCGGACCTGCCGGAACGGAGTCGAGGGCCGGGCAGTGCCGGACGGCGACGACCGTCTCGGCACGAGCCGCGTGTCACCGCCGGCGTGGACTGCGTGTCACCCTCGACGTGCCCGGCGACCAGCGCGCGCCCCGACAGCGCGGCGGATCGACCTCCCGGCCTGCGCTCCCCCGGCGGACGTCGCCGCGGGCGGTGCCGGGCACCGTCGGACGATTCTAGTGCCGCCGCAGGCGAAGCCCCAACCGGTTATCGGCGGACCAGACGCAGCAGGCCGCGCCCCGACCGGGGGCGGCCGGCCGCCGTCGTCGTCAGGCGTGCGCGATCGGTCAGCTTGACCCGTGGCCGGCCGGCCGCACGGCCGGCGGCGCGCTCGGCCTCGTCGATCTCGTGCCATCCGCTCAGTCCCACGCGGCTCGGGCGCCGCTGCCCGAGCAGGCGATCGAGTTCCCGCCGGCCGTACGCCGGCCGCGTGAGCCGACCGGCGTCGAAGTCGGCGAGCAGAGCCGCGACGGTTTCCTTGGCGCATGCCTTGTTGGTTCCGATCACGCCGCTCGGTCCGCGCTTGATCCACCCGGTGACGTACACACCCGGTCCGGCCCCGGTGACCCGCCCGTTCTCGTTGGGGACGATCGCGCGCCGCTCGTCGAACGGCACCCCCGGGAGCGGAACCCCGCGGTAGCCGATCGAGCGCAGCACCAGCTGCGCGTCGAGGTGCAGAGCCTGCTCGGTGGGGCGGGCGACGAGCGCACCGTCGTCGCCGGGGATCAGTTCGTTGCGCACCGCCCGCAGGCCCGCGACCCGGTCGGTGCCCTCGATCTCGGTGGGTGACACGAGGTAACGGAACACGATGCGCTTGTTTCCCGGCCGGGGTTCGCGGCGCGCGTATTCGCGGGCGAGCCGCATCCGCATGGCGACCGCCGGATCCGCCGCGGCGAGCTGCGCGCTGGCGGGGTCGAGGTCGAGTTCGGACTCGTCGACGACGACGTCGACCCCGTTCAGATCACCGAGGGCGAGGAATTCCGGATTGCTGTAGGCCGCCTGGGCCGGTCCGCGGCGGCCCAGCAGGACGACCTCACGGATGTTGCTCCGGCGCAGCGCCTCGAGGGCGTGGTCGGCGATGTCGGTCCGGGCCAGTTCGTCGACGTCCATGGTGAGGATGCGGGCGACGTCGAGTGCGACGTTGCCGTTGCCGACGAGGACCGCGCGGTCACCGGAGAGGTCGAAGGCCCGGTCGGCGTAGTCGGGGTGGCCGTTGTACCAGGCGACGAACTCGGTGGCGGCGTGGCTGCCGGGCAAGTCCTCGCCGGGAATGCCGAGGCTGCGGTCGGCGGATGCGCCGGTGGCGTAGACGACGGCGTGGTGATGGGCGAGCAGCTCGTCGTGGTCGAGGTCGCGGCCCACCTCGACGTCGAGGTGCAGGGCGAACGCGTCGCGACGGAACGACCATTCGAACGACTCGGTGACGGCCTTGGTCCCGGGGTGGTCGGGCGCGACGCCGCTGCGGACCAGGCCCCAGGGGGTCGGCAGCCGGTCGAACATCTCCACCTCGACGTTCGAGCGCTCGAGCAGTTCCTGCGCGGCGTAGCACGCCGCGGGGCCGGCTCCGACGACCGCGACCCGCAGGGTCTCCTGCCCCCGGGGCGGGGCGGGGGTCGGGGTGAGCGGGTTCCAGTTCTCGGGCATCGGGTGCGCCGTGTAGTAGTCGGCGTTGATGTCCTTGAACCGGGCCTGGGTTTCGGTGAGCCGGTCCTCGGGGAAGATCGCCTCGACCGGGCAGGCGTCCGCGCACGCGCCGCAGTCGATGCAGGTCTGCGGATCGATGTGCAGCATCTCGGTCTGCGCGAACTCGCGCTCCTCCGGGGTGGGATGGATGCAGTTCACCGGGCACACGGCGACGCAGCTCGCATCGTTGCAGCATGTCTGGGTGATCACGTAGGCCATGTCGCGTCCTCGAAGAGCCGGGACCGGATTTCATGTGACATCCGGTAACAGTTATATCGACTGTAGCCTCGGGGTTCGCCCCTCGCAAGATTCGCTGCGGCCCAGCCCCGCAACTGTCAGAATCGGCGGGGCCCGACGAAGACCAGGGGGACGCATGGGTTCGGACACCGCCGCGGCAGCGGCAACCGCGGACACCGCTGCGGAAGCGGCACCGGGAAAGCCCGCACCGGAGGACGCGTGGGCGCAGCCCCTCGACACCACTCCCCCGCCCGACGACGCGTTCCGGTCCACGCGCACGGTGCGCACCGGCGACGTCGACAGCCGGGAACGGCTCCGGCTCGACGGCGTGGCCCGCTACCTGCAGGACATCGGCACCGACAACCTCGACGCCGTCGACGCCACCGACACCGATCCGCTGTGGATCGTGCGCCGCACCGTCGTCGACGTGCACCGGCCGGCCCGCTTCCGGGAACAGCTCGAACTGCGCCGGTGGTGTGATGCCCTGTCCACCCGGTGGGCCAACGTCCGCGTGCGGTTCGAGGGCACCGGCGGCGCCGCGATGGACACCTCGGCGTTCTGGATCAACATCGGGCCCACCAACGGCATGCCGGCTCGGATCAGCGACCGACTCTGGGAACACATGGCTCGTCACGCCGCGGACACCCGCCTGCGGTGGCGGGCGTGGTTGCCGCCTACACCGTCCGCCGACGCCGACGCCGGCACGCACTTCCCGCTGCGGGCCACCGACATCGATCCGTTCGACCACGTCAACAACGCCGCCTACTGGCACGGCATCGAGGAGCACCTGGCCGGACGGCCGGAGTTGCAGACCGCTCCGTATCGTGCGGCGATCGAGCATCTTCGACCGGTCGTCGCCGGCGACACGCTCGTTCTGCGGGCCCGGCACGACGCCGACTCGCTGACCCTGTGGTTCACGGTCGACGACGAGGTGCGGGCGGTGGCACGCGTCGGCCGCCGGTGAACGTCACCGCCTAGGGTGAACCCATGACCCGCACCCTGATCCTGTTGCGGCACGGGAAGTCCGCGTACCCGGACGGCGTCGCCGATCACGAGCGCCCGCTCGCCCCCCGAGGGCGGCGTGAGGCCGGTCTCGCCGGGCGCTGGCTGCGGGCCCACCAGCCCCCCGTCGACGCCGTGCTGTGTTCGACCGCGACGCGGGCCCGCAAGACGCTCGCAGAGGCCGCCGTCGAGGCGGCCACGGACTTCCTCGACGATCTCTACGAGGCCACGCCGAAGCGGATCGTCGACGCGATCCGCCGGGTTCCGGACGACGTGTCCACGCTGCTCGTCGTGGGACACGAGCCCGTCCTGTCGGCGACGACGCTGCTGCTCTCGGCCGACCACGACTCCGACGCGGCCCGTCAGATCCTCGAGAAGTTCCCGACTTCCGCCGTGGCGGTGCTCGAGGTGCGCGGGACGTGGCACGACCTCGGCGCCCGTGGGGCCACCCTGGTCGATTTCCACATCCCGCGCTGACCGGGAGCCGCTACTTCACCGCCGCGGCGAGCGCCTCCAGATAGGCGTCGATCCCCCAGGTCAGGGACAGGACCGTGGGGGGCGACACCGCGGCGATCAGTTCGGTGCCGTTCACCGTCGCCACCCTGCCCTCGGTGACCTGCTGCATGGTCTGTGCCCACGGCTGGGCGAGCGTGCGTTCCTGCGCTGCGGCGTCGTCGGCGTAGGAGAGGAGAATGTCGCTGGTGAGCTTGCCGGCCTCTTCGAAGCTCATCGTGAAGTAGAAACTGGACTCGTCCGTGCTCAGTTCGGTCACGCTCGGGGCGCTGACGAGACCGAGGTCGGTGAGGAACTCCACGCGCGAATCGGCGGGCTTGTAGACGTAGAACGTGTCGCCCGTGTCCCACACCGCGGCGACGGTGCGGCCCTGCAGCTGCGGATACGCCGCGGCCTTGTCGGCGATGATCGCCTCGGTGTCGGCGATCAGGCGCTCTGCGTCGTCGGAGCGGCCCAGCGCCTGCCCGACCGTGGCGACGACGTCGCGCCACGGGGTGGCCCACGGCTCACCGGGGTACGCGACCGTGGGAGCGATCCGGCTGAGGGTGTCGTACTGGTCCTGGGTGAGCCCGGAGTAGTTGGCGAGGATGACGTCCGGGCGGGCCGCCGCGATCTGCTCGACCGGCACGTCCGTGCCGTCGTTCTGCAGGATTGTCGGTGTCTCGGCCTCGAGTTCGGTGAGCTCGTCTCCGATCCACGGCAGGACGCCCTGCTCGTCACCGCCGTACGACTGTGCCGGCATGGCGACGGGGACGACCCCGAGGGCGAGGGCGGCATCGGTGCTCCCGAAGCCCCAGGTGACCACCCGTTCGGGCTCGGTCTCGATCGTGGTGTCACCGAGGGCGTGCTCGATCGTCACAGGGAAAGCGCCCCCGCCCGGCCCGGACGCCTCGGCGGGGTCGTCGCCTCCCGACGAGCACGCGGTCAAGGCGAACGTGAGAGCGAAACCGGCTGCGGCAAGCAACCTCGGGATTCGGGTCGACGGCACTGGCGTTCCCTTCGAAGAATTAGGAGTGCCTACCCAAACTATCGGATCGACCGTGCTGCCGCGCGGGTACCCCCGGAACCCAGAAGGCCCCGCCCCCGAAGAGAAGAGGGCGGGACCTTCGTGGCTACGGCAGGTGCCTGACCGCGGCCGGCGGACCGGCTGCGGCGACGGCTCTACCGGTAGTCGCTGGAGTAACCGTAGTCGTCGAGCGGGACCGCGGCGCCGGTGTTCTGGCCGAAGCCCTCCGGCGAGTAGTACTGATCCTCGTACGACGGGATCGCGTACGCGGCCGCGCGGGCCTCCTCGGTCGGCTGCACCTGGATGTTCCGGTACCGGTTGATGCCGGTGCCGGCCGGGATCAGCTTGCCGATGATCACGTTCTCCTTCAGACCGATCAGCTTGTCCGAGCGGCAGTTGATCGCCGCGTCGGTCAGCACGCGAGTGGTCTCCTGGAACGACGCCGCCGACAGCCACGAATCGGTGGCCAGCGACGCCTTCGTGATGCCCATGAGCACGGGACGGCCGGCAGCCGGCTCCCCGCCCTCGGCGACGACGCGCCGGTTCGAGGCCTCGAACTCGCTGCGCTCGACCAGCGATCCGGGGAGGAACTCCGTCGACCCCGAGTCGATGATCGTCACGCGGCGCAGCATCTGGCGCACGATGACCTCGATGTGCTTGTCGTGGATCGACACACCCTGGCTGCGGTACACCTCCTGGACCTCGTTGACGAGGTGGACCTGCACCTGGCGCGGTCCCATGACCCGCAGCACCTCGTGCGGATCGGCCGCACCCTCGAGCAGCTGCTGACCGACCTCCACGTGGTCGCCGTCCGTCAGGACACCTTCGGTCCCGTCCGCCTTACGGATGACGTGCAGACGCTGACGCTTCGACAGCTTGTCGTACACGACCTCCTCGCCACCGTCGTCCGGGACGATGGTGATCTTGTAGAAGCGGTCGTCGTCCTCGAGTCGCACGCGACCGGAGACGTCGGCGATGGGCGCCTTGCCCTTCGGGACACGGGCCTCGAACAGCTCCTGCACGCGGGGCAGACCGCCGGTGATGTCCTCACCGACGCCACCCTGGTGGAACGTACGCATCGTCAGCTGCGTACCGGGCTCACCGATGGACTGGGCGGCGACGATACCGACGGCCTCGCCGATGTCGACGAGCTTGCCGGTCGCCATCGAGCGGCCGTAGCAGGTGGCGCACACGCCGGTACCGGTGTCGCAGGTCAGCACGGAGCGGACCTTGACCTTCCGGATGCCGGCGGCCAGCAGCGCCTCGATCGCCGGGTCGCCGAGGTCGCTGCCCCGGGTGACGACGACGTTGCCGCCCGCGTCGACCGCATCGGTGGCCAGCGTACGGGCGTACGTGCTGGTCTCGATGTGGGCGTCGCGCACCAGGCGACCGGTCTCGGCGCCCGTCCCGTCCCGCTCGGGCTCGGCGATGATCATCTCGATACCGCGCGGCGTGCCGCAGTCGGTCTCGCGGACGATGACGTCCTGCGACACGTCCACCAGACGACGGGTCAGGTAACCCGAGTCGGCGGTACGCAGCGCGGTGTCGGCCAGACCCTTACGCGCACCGTGGGTGTTGATGAAGTACTCGAGCACGGTCAGGCCCTCGCGGAACGAGGACTTGATCGGGCGCGGGATGAACTCGCCCTTCGGGTTCGTCACCAGACCCTTCATGCCCGCGAGCGAGCGGATCTGGGTCATGTTGCCCGCGGCGCCGGACTTCACGATCGTCGGGATCGGGTTGTCGTCCGGGTAGTGGGCCTCCATGGCCTGACCGACCTCTTCGGTCGCCTCCTGCCACAGCTTGACGAGCGAGTCGCGCCGCTCCTCCTTCGAGAGGGCACCACGAGCGAACTTGCGCTCGAGCTGATCCGCCGACGCCTCGTAGCGCTCGAGGATGTCCTTCTTCTCCGGCGGCACCAGCACGTCCGCCATCGACACGGTCACACCCGAACGGGTGGCCCAGTAGAAGCCGGCGTCCTTGAGCTTGTCGACGGTCTGCGCGACGACGATCATCGGGTAGCGCTCGGCGAGATCGTTGATGATCGCGGCCTGACGCTTCTTCGGCATGACGTCGTTGACGAAGCCGTAGTTCACCGGCAGCAGCTCGTTGAACAGCACGCGACCGAGCGTGGTCTGCACGGTCCAGCCGTCGCCGAAGTTCCAGCCGTCGGGGAACAGTTCCGTCTCGATGTCCCGTGACGGACGCTGCTGCTCCAGGCGCACCTTGATGGGGGCCTGCACCGACAGCACGCCGCGGTCCACGGCCATGATCGCCTCGGCGGGAGACGAGTACACGCCCTGCTCCGGCTCACCGTCGGTGGCCGGCCGGTACGCACCCGGCGCGTCCTCGACCAGACGGGTCAGGTGGAACAGACCCGTCACCATGTCCAGACGCGGCATGGCGAGCGGACGGCCCGATGCCGGCGACAGGATGTTGTTCGACGACAGCATCAGCACACGGGCCTCGGCCTGCGCCTCCGCCGACAGCGGCAGATGCACGGCCATCTGGTCGCCGTCGAAGTCGGCGTTGAAGGCCTCACACACGAGCGGGTGCAGCTGGATGGCCTTGCCCTCGACGAGCTGCGGCTCGAACGCCTGGATGCCGAGACGGTGCAGCGTGGGAGCACGGTTGAGCAGCACGGGGTGCTCGTTGATGACCTCTTCGAGGACGTCCCACACCTGCGGACGCTGCCGCTCGACCATCCGCTTGGCGGACTTGATGTTCTGCGCGTGGTTCAGATCGACCAGACGCTTCATCACGAACGGCTTGAACAGCTCGAGAGCCATCAGCTTCGGCAGACCGCACTGGTGCAGCTTGAGCTGCGGGCCGACGACGATGACCGAACGGCCCGAGTAGTCGACACGCTTGCCGAGCAGGTTCTGACGGAACCGGCCCTGCTTGCCCTTGAGCAGGTCGGACAGCGACTTGAGCGGACGGTTGCCCGGACCGGTGACCGGCCGGCCGCGACGGCCGTTGTCGAACAGCGCGTCCACGGACTCCTGCAGCATCCGCTTCTCGTTGTTGACGATGATCTCGGGGGCACCGAGGTCGATCAGTCGCTTGAGGCGGTTGTTGCGGTTGATGACGCGGCGGTACAGATCGTTGAGATCGGAGGTCGCGAAGCGGCCACCGTCGAGCTGCACCATCGGGCGCAGCTCCGGCGGGATCACCGGCACCGCGTCGAGGACCATGCCCATGGGCGAGTTGCCGGACTGCTGGAACGCCGCGACGACCTTCAGTCGCTTGAGGGCGCGCAGCTTCTTCTGGCCCTTGCCGCTGCGGATGGTCTCGCGCAGCGACTCGGCCTCGGCGTCGATGTCGAAGTTCTCGATGAGCTTCTGGATCGACTCGGCGCCCATCGCGCCGGTGAAGTACTCGCCGTAACGGTCCTGCAGCTCGCGGTAGAGCAGCTCGTCGACGATCAGGTCCTTCGGCTTGAGCTTGGTGAAGGTGTTCCAGATCTCCTCGAGCCGGTCCAGCTCACGCTGGGCACGGTCGCGCAGCTGACGCATCTCGCGCTCGCCGCCGTCCTTGACCTTGCGGCGGACGTCGGACTTGGCACCCTCGGCCTCGAGCTCGGCCAGGTCGGCTTCCAGCTTCTGCGCGCGAGCCTCGAGGTCGGCGTCGCGCTGGTCGGCGACGGACTTCTTCTCGACCTCCATCTCGGCCTCGAGGGTCGAGAGCTCGTTGTGGCGCAGCTCGTCGTCCACGGCCGTGATGACGTACGCGGCGAAGTAGATGATCTTCTCGAGATCCTTCGGCGCCAGGTCGAGCAGGTAACCGAGGCGGCTCGGCACACCCTTGAAGTACCAGATGTGCGTGACCGGCGCGGCGAGCTCGATGTGGCCCATGCGCTCGCGGCGCACCTTGGCGCGAGTCACCTCGACGCCGCAGCGCTCACAGATGATGCCCTTGAAGCGGACACGCTTGTACTTGCCGCAGTAGCACTCCCAGTCCCGGGTGGGGCCGAAGATCTTCTCGCAGAAGAGGCCGTCCTTCTCGGGCTTGAGCGTGCGGTAGTTGATGGTCTCCGGCTTCTTGACCTCACCGTACGACCAGTTGCGGATGTCCTCCGCGGTGGCCAAGCCGATGCGGAGTTCATCGAAGAAGTTGACGTCGAGCACGTAACTTCCTTTCCCCTTCACGGGTTTTGTTGCTGCTAGTTGTCGCTGTTGCTGCCGGGGCCCGACGAGATGCAGTCCGCCGTGCGGGAGTGCATCTCATCGGGTCGGCTCCTAGTTCGCGAGGTCGTCGACCGTGGCCGACTCGTTGCGGGAAAGGTTGATGCCCAGGTTGGCCGCCGCCCGCTCGAGGTCCTCGTCGTCGCCGTCGGCCATCGCGATGGCCGCGCCGTCGCTGGAGAGCACCTCCACGTTCAGGCACAGCGACTGGAGTTCCTTGAGGAGCACCTTGAAGGACTCGGGGATACCCGGCTCCGGGATGTTCTCGCCCTTGACGATGGCCTCGTAGACCTTCACGCGACCCACCACGTCGTCCGACTTGATGGTGAGCAGCTCCTGCAGCGTGTACGCCGCACCGTAGGCCTGCATGGCCCAGCACTCCATCTCGCCGAACCGCTGGCCACCGAACTGCGCCTTACCACCGAGCGGCTGCTGGGTGATCATCGAGTACGGGCCGGTCGAACGGGCGTGGATCTTGTCGTCGACCAGGTGGTGCAGCTTGATGATGTACATGTAGCCGACCGACACCGGGTACGGGAACGGCTCGCCGGAACGTCCGTCGAACAGCGTCGCCTTGCCGTCGGCGCCGACCATGACCTCGCCGTCACGGTTCGGCAGCGTCGAGCCGAGCAGACCCGTCAGCTCGTCCTCGCGGGCACCGTCGAACACCGGGGTGGCGATGTTGGTGTCCGGATCGGCGGCGAGCATGTCGTCGGACAGGTTCTTCGCCCACTCGGGACGCTCACCGTCGCCGGCGACCTGGACATTCCAGCCGGCCTTGCCGATCCAGCCGAGGTGCGTCTCGAGGATCTGGCCGATGTTCATACGACGCGGGACACCGTGCGTGTTGAGGATGATGTCCACCGGGGTGCCGTCGGGCAGGAAAGGCATGTCCTCCTGCGGGAGGATCTTGCCGATGACGCCCTTGTTGCCGTGCCGGCCGGCGAGCTTGTCGCCGTCCTGGATCTTACGCTTCTGCGCCACGTACACGCGGACGAGCTCGTTGACACCCGGGGGCAGATCGTCGTCGTCCTCGCGCGAGAACACGCGGACGCCGATGACCTTGCCGGTCTCACCGTGCGGCACCTTCAGCGACGTGTCACGCACCTCGCGGGCCTTCTCACCGAAGATCGCGCGCAGCAGCCGCTCCTCGGGGGTCAGCTCGGTCTCGCCCTTCGGGGTGACCTTGCCGACGAGGATGTCGCCGTCGCGCACCTCGGCGCCGATGCGCACAATGCCGCGCTCGTCCAGGTCCGCGAGGACCTCGTCCGAGACGTTCGGGATGTCGCGGGTGATCTCCTCGGCACCGAGCTTGGTGTCGCGGGCGTCGATCTCGTGCTCCTCGATGTGGATCGAGGTGAGCACGTCCTCCTCGACGAGGCGCTGCGACAGGATGATCGCGTCCTCGTAGTTGTGGCCTTCCCACGGCATGATCGCCACGAGCAGGTTCTTGCCGAGTGCCATCTCACCGTTCTCGGTGCAGGGGCCGTCGGCGAGGACCTGGCCGGACTCGACGCGCTGCCCCTCGTCCACGATCGGCCGCTGGTTCGAGCAGGTGCCCTGGTTCGAGCGGTCGAACTTGCGCAGACGGTAGGTGCGGCGGGTGCCGTCGTCCGCCATCACGGTGATGAAGTCGGCCGAGACCTCCTCGATCACGCCGGACTTCTCGGTGACGACGACGTCGCCCGCATCGACGGCGGCACGCAATTCCATGCCGGTACCGACGACAGGAGCCTCGTTGCGCACCAGCGGCACGGCCTGACGCTGCATGTTCGCACCCATGAGGGCACGGTTGGCGTCGTCGTGCTCGAGGAACGGGATCATGGCCGTGGCCACGGACACCATCTGCCGCGGCGAGACGTCCATGTAGTCGACCTCGGTCGCCGCGACGAATTCGACCTCGCCGCCCTTCTTGCGGACGAGGACGCGCTCCTCGCTGAAGCGGCCGTCGGCGTCGACCGGCGAGTTGGCCTGTGCCACGACGTGGCGGTCCTCCTCGTCGGCGGTGAGGTAGTCGACCTGATCGGTGACGATGCCGTCCTCGACCTTGCGGTACGGGGTCTCGATGAAGCCGAACGGGTTGACCCGCGCGTACACCGACAGGGAGCCGATCAGGCCGATGTTCGGGCCTTCCGGGGTCTCGATCGGGCACATGCGGCCGTAGTGCGAGTGGTGGACGTCGCGGACCTCGAGGCCGGCGCGCTCACGGGACAGACCACCCGGGCCGAGCGCCGAGAGGCGGCGCTTGTGGGTCAGACCCGACAGCGGGTTGTTCTGGTCCATGAACTGCGACAGCTGGGAGGTTCCGAAGAACTCCTTGATCGCAGCCACGACGGGACGGATGTTGATCAGCGTCTGCGGCGTGATGGCCTCGACGTCCTGGGTGGTCATCCGCTCACGGACGACGCGCTCCATACGGGACAGGCCGACGCGGATCTGGTTCTGGATGAGCTCGCCGACGGTACGCAGGCGACGGTTGCCGAAGTGGTCGATGTCGTCGACCTCGACGGGAACCTCGACGCCGCCCGGCGCCGTCATGGTGTTCTCACCGGCGTGCAGGCGCACCAGGTACTCGATGGTGGCGACGATGTCTTCCTCGGTGAGGGTCGACGCCTCGATCGGCTGGCCGGCGTTCAGGCCCAGCTTCTTGTTGATCTTGTAACGTCCCACGCGCGCCAGGTCGTAGCGCTTGTCCTTGAAGAAGAGGTTCTCCAGCAGGGTCTGCGCGCTCTCCTTGGTGGGCGGCTCGCCCGGGCGCAGCTTGCGGTAGATGTCCAGCAGAGCCTCGTCGGTACCGGCCGTGTTGTCCTTCTCGAGGGTGGACATCATGATCTCGGAGAAACCGAAGCGCTCGACGATCTGCTCGTTGGTCCAGCCGAGCGCCTTGAGCAGCACCGTGACCGGCTGGCGGCGCTTGCGGTCGATCCGCACGCCGACGGTGTCGCGCTTGTCGACGTCGAACTCGAGCCACGCGCCGCGGCCCGGGATCACCTTGACGCTGTGCAGGTCCTTCTCGGTGCTCTTGTCGACCGTGCGGTCGAAGTACACGCCCGGCGAACGCACCAGCTGCGAGACGACGACGCGCTCGGTGCCGTTGATGATGAAGGTGCCCTTGTCGGTCATCATCGGGAAGTCACCCATGAAGACCGTCTGGCTCTTGATCTCGCCGGTGTTGTTGTTGATGAACTCGGCAGTGACGAACAGCGGCGCCGCGTACGTCATGTCCTTGTCCTTGCACTCCTCGACCGAGGCCTTGACCTCGTCGAAGCGCGGGTCGGAGAAGGACAGGGACATCGACCCGGAGAAATCCTCGATCGGAGAGAGCTCCGCGAGGATCTCCTCGAGGCCGCCGACGACGGGACCGTCACCGCGTTCGGCGGCGAGCGCGCGCCAGCGCTCGGAGCCGATCAGCCATTCGAAGGAATCTGTCTGTAGATCGAGGAGCCCGGGAACTTCGAGAGGTTCGCGAATCTTCGCGAACGAGACCCTCTTCGGGGCTCCGGGGATTCCGGCAACTGCCTTGGTCTGGCTAGAGACTGCCAAGATGCGTCCTTCCAGCACCTCACGCGGGCCGCTCCAACCGGTGCGACCGCCGCTGTACCTGCTTCTTCATGTGGGGCGTTATCGCTGGTTGCAACCCGAAAGACAACCCCACCGCGAAGTCGGCGGAACGAACCCCGGAGGGCAACGCTCCCCGCGATGCGGTCGAGAGATGGACAGGAGGCAGCCAGCGCAAAGTCCGAACTTACACCCAAAAGTCGCAGATGTCGAGCGACGGCACGAAAAGAAGCGCCCGACCCCGGGCGCCCAGGACGCATATTCGTGCGTGCGTACCGATAGAGTGACCGCTCACGCCGTCCGCGTCAAGAGCAACCGGGCCGATCCCCGGTCACCGCGCTCGTCAGCGGTCCCGGATCTCGGAGACCAGCCACTTGCCGTCGATCTTCTCCATCCGCACCAGCAGCGGCGCCGACGCACTGCCCTGGGCGACCGCGTCGCCGGTCGCGCTGACGCTGATGAACGCCGCGACCTCGGCCCGGTCGTCGTCGAGCATCGACGCACCGATGTGGTCGATGCGCACCTCCGTCGCGGTGTGCGTCTGCACCGCGGCCTGCTTGGTGACATCCGCGGTCAGATCGAACTCCTCCCGCATCGGCGGGGTGAGGACCTCTCGGATCGCGGCGAAGTCCTCGTCGATCGTCTCGTGGTTGTAGCCGTGCATCGTCTCGATCGCATTGCCGGCGGCGGCGGTGACCTCGGACGTCGCGGCGCTGTCGACCCATGCCTCGTTGGTCACCGTCGCCCCGGGACGGGCGGCGGCGACCGCGGCGAACGCACCGAGCGCAAGCGCGGCACCGCCGACGATCACCACCGGACGCCAGCTGCCGCGCGAGACGGTGCCGCCGGTCTGCGCTGCCGGTTCCGCCACGTCCCCACCGTCGTCGACGGGCGACGGTTCACGCGGCTCCGGGGCGCTCTCGAGGTCGGAGTCGGAGTCCTGCCCTATCGGGGCCGCCGAGGGCTCGGACCCGGTTGCTTCGGGGGCCGCCGTTCCCGCCCGGGCCGTCGGAGACGGGGTGGGCTCGGGCGGGGTGGACGCGGTCGGGGCGATCTCGGTCGAGGTCGGCTCGGTCGAGGTCGGCTCGGTCGGGGTCGGCTCGGTCGGGGTCGGCTCGGGGCGGGCGGCACCGCCCGCAGCCGGGGTCCGGCCCGTCCCCGCGATCTTGGGCCGTCGGCCCCTCGGAGGACCGGCCGGATTGGGCTTGCGACGCTGCGGGGGCACTACACATTCTCCTTCATCGGCTCACTCGCCTGCGGCGGGTCCGGGTTCGGCCGGGGGCACGGGGGTGGGTTCGGGCGGCGCGGGTTGCTGCGCTCCCTCCGCCGGCCCGGCACCGAGCTGCACGGAGTCCAGCGGCTGGATCGTCTCCGCCTTCCACACGTCGCCGTCCTTGCGCATCGCCACGTTCACGGTGACCTTGTTCTCGACGAAGTTGTCGGGCCAGGTGGTCTTCACCGCCAGGACGACCAGGGCCTGCGCCGTGTCGGCGTCCGTGTCGAGCGCCGTCAGCGAACCGAACAGCACGTCTGCCGACATGCCCGTGCCCGTCTGGGCCACCTGTTCCCGGATCTGCTGCTCCGTCGCGGCGAGATCGTTGTTCAGGGCCTCGCCGGTGATCGAGGACCGCATGTTCTCGATCGACGTGTCGACATCGGCGGCGTCGACGCTGTTGAGATTGATCGCGGCCTGCATCGCCCCGGACAGGGCGGCGTCCCGCGCCTCGGCGGCCGGACGGTCCACGAGCAGGGTCCGCCCCCATCCGAAGCCGAACCAGGCGGCCGCGGCGAGCGCGATCACCGCCAGCACGCTCACCACTACCAGAACGATCCTGCGCATCTTGTCGCCGCCCGCCCCCGCCGTCTGCGGGGGACGGGACGTCGTGTCTGAACTCACTACACCAACCTACTTACCTACTTCGGGGTGACTCCGAGCAGCGGCGCGAGCTGCGTCGCGATCGGATTCAGATTGAGCTTGTCCGGGTCCTTCTTCGGTGTGAAGTCCCACGGCTGGATCGTGGCCGGGTCGGCGAACACGATCCGGTTCGCGCTGCGCACGCCGGTGACGCTGCCCTGCGGAACCTCGCAGGACGCCTCCGTGTTGAACGGGAAGTCCTGCTGGGTGTCGTCGAAGTTGGGGTCACGGCGCTGCATCTCGTCGAGGATCGCCTGGGTGCCCTCGTACCCGATGGTGCACGACGGCGGGTTGTTCGTCTCGAACAGGATGCCCTGCCGGACCGTTCCGTCGCCGGGCGCGACGGTCCCGGCGCTGGCCGCGACGGCCGGCAGGAACGCGAGCAGCGGCTGCAGGGCTACGGCCTGCGGGCCGAGCTTGTCGCCGAGCAACGCCAGGTTCGTCAGGTTCGCCGTCAGACCGGGGCCCGAGTCCGCGACCAGCTGCGTGAGTTCCTCGCTCGCCGCGGTCCCGGTCTCGAGGAGGCGCCGGACGTCCGGGTCGCTGTCGCGCAGCTGCGCGGTCACCAGGTCCAGGTCCGCACTGAACTGCCGGATCGCCGACGCCTGCACCGACTGGGTGTCGAGCACGGTCTGGCTGTCGCGGATCAGCGACACCGTCTGAGGCAGGTACTGCACTCCGGCGTCGCTGAGCTGGGCCAGGGAGTCCACGAGGGTCTGCAGCTGGCCGCCGCGGCCGTCGAACGCGGCCCCCAGTTCGGTCACCACCGTGCGCAGCGAGTCCACCGGCACCGAGCGGACGAGCGCGTTCGTGCTCACCAGGAGGTCCTGCACCGGCACCGGCACATCGGTGGCGTCCTCCCCGATCACCGATCCGTCCTCGAGGTACGGACCCTCGTCGGTGTCCGGTAACAGGTCGACGTACTGCTCACCGATCGCCGAGCGGTTCGCCACCACGGCGCGGGTCGACGCCGGGATCTGCGGCCCGCCGTTGTCGAGGAGGAGGGTGACGTCGATGCCGTCCTCGGTCAGACCGAGTTCCCCCACCCGCCCGACCGGCACACCCCGGTAGGTGACCTCGGCGTTGGTGAAGATGCCACCCGAATCGGCGAACCGGGCGTGGACGGTGTACTGCCCGAACCCGAGCAGGTTGTCGAGGCGCACGTACCGCGCACCGACGAACACCACGCCGAGCAGCGCGATCACCACGAACGCGACGATCTGTACCCGCAGCAACCGCGATCTCATCATCGCCCTCCCCCGACTCCGAGCTGATCGAGCAGGCCTTCCAGCGGATTGGCCGGCGCCGCACCGGAGTCCGGCGCCGCGGCGGGCAGGCCGGGCAGCGTCACCCCCGGCGGCAGTTCGAGTCCCGCCGGCAGCCTCGGCTCCGGGAGTTCCGGCAGCAGCGAGACCGTGGGCCAGCCCCGTCTCGGCCCGTTGCCGTTGTAGTACGGATTCGACGGATCCACGACGGGCTTGGGCTCACCGAACTTCGGCTGCCGGTAGACCGGATCACCCTGTCCGACGCCGAGCGAAGCCAGCGCGTCCCCGATCTGCAAGTCCACGGCGAGGAACAGGTTGACCGAGCCGCCGAGGGCGATCCTCTCGACCCCGTCCGGGAAGGGCACCGTCGGGATGAACGGCAGCGCCTTCACCAGGTCGTCCCCGGACGCGGCGAGCTGCTGCAGGGTGGGGCGCAGGGCCAGCAGATCCGCGATCAGGTTCTCCTTGGACTGGTCGAGCACGTCGGTGCCCACGGTTCCCAGTCGGTCGAGCTGGACGAGCAGCTCCGTCAGCTGGGGACGCTGCTGCTCGAGCACCGCCGTGGCCACCGGAAGGTCGTCGAGGATCGCCGCGACACGCTCGTTCTGTTCCGCGACCCGGACGGTGAGCACGTCGAGGCCGTCGAGGGCGCGGGTGATGTCATTGCGTTGCTGATCGAGACCGTCGATGAGCCGATCCGCCTGCTGCAGAAGGCTTTTCGTGGTACCTTCGCGTCCCTCGAACGCGGTGGACAGCTCCTCGACGACCGGCTGCAACTGGCCGACGCCGCCACCGTTGAGCAGCAGCGAGAGGGCACCGAGTACGGGTTCGAGTTCCGTGGCGTGCCGGGTCCGGTCCAGCGGAATGACGTCGCCGTCGGCGAGCAGTTCGCTCGACGGGTCGCTCGGCGGCGGAGTGAGCTGGACGAACTTCTCGCCCAGCAGGCTGGTCTGTTCCACCGCCGCATACGCGTTGGCCGGCAACTCCACCGCCGAGTCCACCACGATCCCGACGTCCGCGGTCCACCCGTCGGGTCCCACGGAGACCGTCTCCACCCGGCCGACGGGCACGCCGTCCACCTTGACGGTCGACTGCGGCACGAGGTCGAGCACGTCGTCGAACTGCACGGTCACGTGGATGGGGTCCGAGCCGACGTCCGCGCCACCGGGCAGGGGCAGGCTCTCGGCGCCACCGCACGCAGACACCGTGAGGGCCGTCGCGCATGCTCCGGCACCGAGAATCACCGAGCGTCTCACTGTCCGCCCTCCTCGAGGTTCAGGCGCTGGGATTCGACGCCGGGCACCGTGCCGGGCACCACCTGACGCTGGATGTTCTCGCCGCTGAGGACACCGAACGGCAGGATCAGATCCGGGGTCCGGATGTCGTTGGTGATCTGTTCGGCGAGGCCGGAGCACTGGTCGATCAGCGGCTGCATCTGCCGGCCCAGCTGCTCGAACCTCGGGTCGCCCGGCACGAGCCGACCCAGATCGATGAGCTTGCACATCACGCCGGCCGGGTCCTGCAGATCGGTCACCACCAGGCGGGAGGCGAGCGACCCGGACTCCGCGTCGTACGAGTTGACGAGGTTGCTCACCGCCAGGGGCAGCAGGGTCAGCGAGTTCACCAGTGAATCCCGGTTTGCGGCGAGGTTGTTCGTCACCGGGACCAGGGCGTCCACGTTGTCCTTCAGCGCCGCCTGGTTGTCGTTCACGAACTGCGCGACCACCCCGAGCGACTCCGACAGCTGATTCAGCGCCAGCCCGAGGTTCTCCCGCTCACCGGCCAGATAGCCGGACAGGTCCGACAGCTGGGTATTGAACTCGCGCACCTGCTGATCGTTCGCCGCCAGTGCGGACACGAAGATCTGCAGGTTCTCGATGGTGCCGAACAGGTCACCCCGCGACTCGTTCAGCGTGCGCGACGCAGCGGAGAGCTGCTCGATGGTCTGGCCGAGCGCAGCACCGTTGCCCTCGAGGTTCTCGGCGCCGGTCTCCACGAAGCGGGTCAGTGCCCCGTCCTTGTTCGCGCCCTCCGGGCCGAGAGCCCGCGACAGCTCGTCGACGCTGGCGTACAGCTCGTCCACCTCGACCGGGGTGGCGGTCCGTTCCCGCGGGATGACGGCGCCGTCGGTCATCGTCTCGCCACCGGTGTACGCGGGGGCGAGCTGCACGTAGCGGTCCGCGACGACCGACGGGGTGATCTGCACGGCTTTGGCATCGGCGGGGATGTCGACGCCACGGTCGACACGCATGTCCACCCGCACCTGGTCCCCTTCCGGGACGACCGCGGTGACCTTACCGACCTCCACGCCGAGGACCCGGACGTCGGACCCCTCGTACACGCCGACGGCCTTGTCGAAGTACGCGGTGATCTCGGTGGTGCCCATGCGGTTGAAGACCCACCACAGCACGCCCGCGATCAGCACCACGGCCGCGACGATCGCGGCGATCAGCACGATCGGGCCGCGCCGGGAGCCGCCACCGGACTCGGCATGCGACATCAGTTCTCTCCCAACGTGCGAACCGGATCGCGGTATCCGGGGATCTCGGGCAATCCGGGCGGAATGAGGTTGACGACGACCTGGTCGAACCAGCGGCCGTTGCCGACGACGTTCGAGTACAGCCGGACGAACGGCTCGTACAGCTTCATCGCCCGGTCCAGGTCGTCGTTCCGGTCCTGCAGGATCTGGACGACACCCCGCAGCTGATCGAGCGCCGGACCGATCGTCGCCTCGTTGTCGCGAACCAGGCCGGTCAGCTCCGCCGACAGACGCTGCGTCCCCGTCAGCAGCTGTGAGATGGCCTGCTGGCGATTGTTGAGTTCGGCGATCAGCAGTGCTCCGTCGCTGATCAGTCGATTGAACTCCGCGTTGCGGTCCGCAAGGATCTGCGACGTCCGGCCGGTCGCCTCGAGCAGCCGCTTCAGTTCCTGGTCCCGGCTCGCCACGGTCTGCGAGAGCCTGGTGACCCCGTCCAGCGAGGCCCGGATGTCGTCCGGTGTCTGGGAGAACGCCTCCGAGAGGGTGTCGAAGCTCGTGGCCAACTGCTCGGAGTCGATCTCGCCCAGGGTGGTGGCCGCCGACGAGAACGCCTCGATCACGTCGTACGGGGCGACGGTGCGCGACAACGGGATCCGGTCGTCCGGATCGAGCACCTCGGTGCCCCGAGGTTCGAGGGCGAGGTACTTCTGGCCGAGGATGGTCTTGATCTGGATCGAGGCGGAGGTGTCGTTGCCGAGCCAGGCGTCCTTGACCTTGAACGACACGAGCACCCGGTCACCGTCGAGTTCGATGTCGGTGACCTGGCCGACCTTGACGCCGGCGATGCGCACCTCGTTGGTGGGCTTGAGGCCGGCCGCCTCGGTGAACTCCGCGCGGTAGGTGGCGCCCGCCCCGATGATCGGCAGCGAATCCAGGAAGAAGGCCGACAGGGTGGCCAGCAGGACCACGAGAATTCCGAGGGCGCCGGACACGGCCGGACTGCGACGTCTGCTCATCGTCCCTGCAACTCCTGCATCCCGTCCTGCGTACAGCGCTTCGCGGCGTTGGTGTAGATCGGCTGGTTCACCGTGGGCAGACCGGTCGGCAGATTCAGGTACGGAACCGAACCCGGCCCGGCGATCACGTCGATGCCGCACAGGTAGAACTGGAACCACGACCCGTAGCTCGCGACCCGGCCCAGCTTCTCGAGCTTGACCGGAAGGGTCGCGAGGACCTCGTCGACCGCGTCGCGGTTGTTGTTCAGGTTCGCCCCGAGCTGCTCGACCGCCGTGATCGAACCGGCGATCGCCGGCCGGGTCGGCTCGAGCAGATCGGCCGTCGCGTCCGTCAGCCCGGCCAGCGACTGTACGGCCGCACCCACCGTGTCGCGGTCGGCGGCAAGCCCGCTGACCAGCGCCTGGGTGTTGACGAGCAGCGAGTCGAGCTGCTCGTCCCGCTCGTTGATGTTGGTGAGCACCGAGTTCAGGTTGTCGATGACCGCACCGATCACCCGGTCCTTGTCGGCGATCGTGTTGGTCAGGCTCGCCGTCGTGCGCACCAGGTCGTCGACGGTTCCGGATTCGCCCTGGAACACCTGGACGATCTGGGACGAGAGTCGGTTGACGTCGTCGGCGCTGAGGGTCTGGAACAGGGGGCGGAAACCGTTGAACAGGGTGGTCAGGTTCACGGCCGGCTTGGTGCGTTCGAGCGGGATGGTGTCGCCGTCGGTCAGCTTCATCCCCTGCATGCCCTCGCCCTGGTCGAGAGCGATGTACCGCTGGCCGACGAGCGTGCGGTAGCGGATCGTCGCCGTGGTCGCGGCGGGCAGCCAGTCCCGATCGGACACCGAGAACGTCACGCGCGCCTCGCTGCGGTCCACGATCTCGATCTTCTCGACCTGGCCGACCCGGACGCCGGCGATCCGGATGTCGTCACCCTCGTTGAGCGAGGTCACGTCCGAGAAGATGGCGTGGAACTTCGTCCCGCCCCCACCGCCGAGGCTCGCGATGGTTGCCGCGAGCATTCCGGTGGCGAAGATCGTCACCACGGCGAAGACGATCAACTTGATCAGCGGTGCTGCCAGGCCTCTCATCGGAAGCTCACCTCCGTTCCACGCAGCGCAGGCGCACCCAGGCGGGTCGTCCAGGTCGGCACGTCCTCGGGCGCGATGCCCGTCGCCTCCGCATACACGACGTCGAGGGCGTCCTGCTCGGCACGGGACCCGGAGTACGAGACCTGCGTCGTCGCCGGGGTCGTCCCGGTCAGCTCGCCGACGTCGTCCGGCACCCCGGACCCCTCGGGCGCCGGGAAGTAGGACATGGACTCCGGTCCCGGATTCCGGGACGGCACCTGGTAGGAGCCGTCGTTGATGGAGCCGCCGGGGTACTGCGGGAAGAACCGTCCCGGAGCCGTGACGTTGTCGTAGCAGGTGGGGCCACGAGTATCGAGCAGGCGCGGCTCGTCCTGGTTCGGCAGGTACCGGCCCTTCGGATTGACGAACTGGACGCTCGCCCGGACGCCGGGGAACGGGTCGTCGGCCGCGAGCACGCCGGCAGCCGCGGGCGCCGCGTCGGCGAAGCCCTTCAGCATGCACGGGTACGACGGCGAGTACCGCGCCAGCAACTGCAGGGCCTGCTTGGAGTCGGCGGCGATGCTGATGATCGAGGCTGCGTTCTGTTCGAGCAGCCCGGCGGTCGCCGACGACGCTCCTGTCGCCGTGACGAGCAACGTCTCGAGCTGGTTCTCCTGCTCGACCACCGTGTTGCCGGTGGTGCGCAGGTTGTCGAGGGCACTGATCAGATCGGGCGCGGCGTCGGAGTAGGTCTGGGAGAAGTCCGCGAGTCCGCGCAGGTCCTCCTGCACGGCCGGGAGTTCCACATTGACCTCACGGAACACCTGTTCGAGCCGGTCCACGGTCTGTCCGAGGGTCTCGCCGCGGCCGCTCAGGCCCTGAGCCAGGGCGCCGAGGGTGTTCGCGAGGTCCTGCGGCGGGATGGCCTCCAGGAGGGGCAGCAGCCCGTCGAGCACCTGGCCGAGTTCGACGGTTTCGGCACTCGTGTCCTGCACCAGGGTGTCCCCTGCCTGGACCGGGCGCGCCGGCTGGTCCGGCAGGATCAGCGAGACGTACCGTTCGCCGAACAACGTCTTCGGCAGCAGTTGGGCGGTCGCGTTCGCGGGGATCAGGGCGGCCTTGTCCGGTTCGAGCGCGAGATGCGCGGTCACCGTCCCGCCCTCGGCCGTCGTGCCGCGAACCTCGCCGACGATCAGTCCCCGCACCTTGACGTCCGCGTTCAGCGGCAGCGCGTTACCGACCTCGTCGGTCACGAGGTCCACCTCGACGACCTTCTTGAAGGTCTTGTTGTACATCGCAATCGTGACGAACAGGAACAGTCCCAGCACGACGAAGAACATGAGGCCGAGGACCCTCCGCTTGAGGGTCGAGGGGGTCGAGTTCATCCGGCCACCCTCACGGTCGTGGTCGTACCCCAGATGGCGAGGCTGAGGAAGAAGTCGAGCACTGCGATCGTGACGATCGCGGTGCGCACGGCACGGCCGACAGCCACGCCGACGCCGGCGGGACCACCGCTGGCGTTGAAGCCGTAGTAGCAGTGGATGAGGATCAGGAAGAACGCGAAGACGAGAACCTTCGCGAAGGAGTACAGCACGTCCTCCGGTGGGAGGAACAGGTTGAAGTAGTGGTCGTACGAACCCGACGACTGCCCGTTGAACATTGTGCTGATCACGCGTGTCGCGAGGTACGCGGCGAGCAGGCCGATGATGTACAGCGGGATGACGGCGACGAAACCGGCGATCATCCGGGCGGTGACGAGGAACGGCACCGACGGCACCGCCATCACCTCGAGCGCATCGATCTCCTCACTGATCCGCATAGCACCGAGCTGGGCGGTGAAGCCACAGCCCACCGTCGCCGACAGTGCCAGCGCCGCCACGATCGGCGCGAGTTCGCGCGTGTTGACGTATGCCGACAGGAAGCCGGTGAGCACCGAGGAGCCGAGTTGCTCGAGGGCGGCGTAGCCCTGCAGGCCCACGACGACGCCGGTGAATCCCGACATCATCGCGATCACGCCGATGGTGCCGCCGATGACGGCGAGCGCGCCGCTGCCGAAGGTGACCTCGGCGAGCAGCCGCAGCACCTCCTTGCGGTAGTGGACGAGGGTGCGTGGGGTCCAGGCGATGGCCCGCGCGTAGAACGACATCTGGTCGCCTGCCCGATCCAGCATGTCGAGAGGAGCGCGCACGATTCTGCGCCCGCGGAGCCAGATGACATCTCCGCGGCCCTTTGCGATTGTCATCGAGTCAGGATCCCTTCGCCGGAACGATCTGCAGGTACACCATCGTCAGGATCAGGTTCGCGAAGAACAAAAGCAGGAAGGTGATGACGACGGTCTGGTTGACGGCCTCACCGACCCCCTTCGGCCCGGCACCGGGGTGCAGGCCCTTGTAGGCCGCGACGACGCCGGCGATGACACCGAAGATCGCCGCCTTGATCTCGGCCACGTAGAGGTCGGGCAGCTGGGCCAGGGCCGAGAAGGAGGCCAGGTAGGCGCCCGGAGTTCCGCCCTGCAGGATCACATTGAAGAAGTAGCCGCCGGCGATGCCGACCACGGACACCAGTCCGTTGAGCAGCAGCGCGACGAGAACCATCGCGAGCACGCGCGGGACCACGAGGCGCTGCACGGGGTTGATGCCGAGCACCTCCATCGCGTCGATCTCCTCGCGGATCGTGCGCGACCCGAGGTCGGCGGTGACCGCGGAGCCGGCCGCACCGGCGATCAGCAGCGCGGTCACGATCGGACTGCCCTGCTGGATCACCGCCAGGACGCTGGCGGCACCGGTGAACGACTCCGCGCCGAGCTGCTTGATCAGCGACCCGGTCTGCAGCGAGACGACGGCGCCGAACGGAATCGCCACGAGGGCAGTGGGCAGGATCGTCACGCTCGCGATGAACCACGCCTGCTCGATGAACTCGCGGAACTGGAACGGCCGGCGGAACATGTTGCGCACGACGTCGACGAACAACTCGACGATGTTTCCGGCCTGGGTGAGTGCACCGTGTATCGGACGCACGAACGAGCTGGTGCCCGAACCGACCCCCATGTGTTCTCCTAGCTGGTGTGGTGGCGGGCGGACTCGTCGTACCCGTCAGCGGGGTACGCCGGAATGACCTGTGTGTCGTCGTCGCGGTAGGAATGGTCCTGATACGCCGGTGCGGCGTGCGATCCGTTGTTCTCCTCGAAGGACTCGAGGATGGCATGCTGGGCGGGCTCGGGCAGGGTGTGGAGGATGTGCCGCACCCGGTCCTGCCGGCGGCGCACCGCCTGACGCTCGGGCATCCCCGGGGTGGCCTTCATCTGCGGGACGATGCCCTCGATGTCGTCCACGCCACCGGCGTGGTGCCCGGCCTCGACGAGCGCCTGTTCCTGCGCCATCGTGGCCTCGTCCTTCTCCTCCGACATCCCGATCGGGCCGATCATCGTGCCGTTGAGGAACTGCTTGACCACCGGCTCGTCGCTGGTGAGCAGCACCTCACGCGGACCGAACATCACCAGCTCGCGGCGGAACAGCATGCCGATGTTGTCCGGCACCGTCCGCGCCAGGTTGATGTTGTGCGAGACGATCAGGATCGTCGCGTCGATCTCGGCGTTGATGTCGATCAGCGTCTGGGAGATGTAGGTGGTGCGCACGGGGTCCAGACCCGAGTCCGGCTCGTCGACCAGGATGATCTGCGGATCCAGCACCAGGGCGCGCGCCAGTCCCGCACGCTTGCGCATGCCGCCGGAGATCTCGCCCGGCAGCTTGTCCTCGGCGCCGAGCAGACCGACGAGCTCGAGCTTGTCCATCACGATCTTGCGGATGTCGGATTCGGACTTCTTGGTGTGCTCCCGCAGCGGGAACGCCACGTTGTCGTAGAGGTTCATCGACCCGAACAGCGCGCCGTCCTGGAACAGCACCCCGAACAGCTTGCGGATCTCGTAGAGCTCCTTGCTCGAGCACTGCAGGATGTCGGTGCCGTCGATGACGATCGAGCCCTGCTCCGGCCGCAGCAGACCGATCAGCGACTTGAGGAACACCGACTTGCCCGTGCCGGACGGGCCCAGCAGGGCACTCACCTCGCCTGCCGGGAGGGTCAACGTCACGTCCTGCCAGATCCGCTGAGACCCGAAGGACTTCGTCAAGCCCTCGACAGCTACTTCGACTCCCACCATTACCTCCGCACGGCTCGATGCTGTTCCCCACTGTGGATTGCGTCACTGTAGCGCATCGAAGTGTTACCTGTGACACGGGATCCTACTAGCGAGTAAGAACACAGGTCAACTCGGGCATAACACCCGTCGATCAGGGTGATGACCTGCGTCTTTGCCGTCCCCGTGCGGCATCGACTCAACCTATCGCGGATGGAATCCGCGTGCCTGCCGAACCGGTCACGAATAGGCGAAAAGGCCGCTGCCCACGGACGTGAATCCGTGGGCAGCGGCCTTGCCGAATCGCTCGACCGGGATGCGGTCGGGCAGCCTCGTACGTCTTACTTGACGGTGACCTTGGCGCCGGCCTCTTCGAGCTTCGCCTTGGCGGCGTCGGCAGCGTCCTTGGCGACCTTCTCCAGGATCGGCTTCGGAGCACCCTCGACGAGGTCCTTGGCCTCCTTCAGGCCGAGGCCCGAGACGATCTCGCGGACGACCTTGATGACCTGGATCTTCTTGTCGCCGGCACCCTCGAGGATGACGTCGAACTCGTCCTGCTCGGACTCGGCCTCGGCGGCGGCGGCCGGGGCACCGGCAGCAGCGACGGCGACCGGAGCGGCAGCGGTGACCTCGAAGGTCTCCTCGAAGGCCTTCACGAACTCCGAGAGCTCGAGGAGGGTCAGTTCCTTGAACGCGTCGAGCAGCTCTTCGGTGGTGAGCTTCGCCATGGTGGCGGTCCTTCCTTGTGGATCCCATGTCGCTGATCCGCGACCGGATGGGATACGCGCCGGGGCGCGCGGGGTGGGTGGGTCAGTGATTCGCGATGGTGCGGATCAGCTTGCGGCAGACTCCTGGTCCGCCTTCTTCTCCTGCAGAGCAGCCGCGAGACGGGCCACCTGCGAGGCAGGAGCGTTGAACAGGCCGGCGGCCTTTGCCAAGTTGCCCTTCATCGCGCCGGCGAGCTTGGCCAACAGCACCTCGCGGGACTCGAGGTCCGCGATCTGGTTGACCTGTTCCACGGACAGCGCAGCGCCGTCCATGTAGCCGCCCTTGATGACGAGCGCCTTGTTGTCCTTCGCGAAGGTCTTCAGGGCCTTCGCAGCGTCGACCGGCTCGCCCTTGATGAACGCAATGGCGGTCGGTCCGACGAACAGGTCGTCAAGGCCCTCGACGCCCGCCTCCGCGGCGGCACGCTTGACCAGGGTGTTCTTGGCGACGGAGTAGGTGGCACCCTCTCCGAGAGCGCGTCGCAGCTGCGTCAGACTGGTCACCGACAGACCACGGAACTCCGTGATCACGGCGGCAGTCGAGTCCTTGAACTGCTCGGTGATCTCCGCAACCGCGGAAACCTTCTCAGGCTTTGCCATACTTCGCCTCCTCTCAGTAACAGTCGTTTTCCCGCTCGGGAAGTTCCACTCGAAATCCGCAAAATGCAAAACGCCCCGGTGCAGGGCACACGGGGCGTACAGAGAGAAGGACGGCATCGCGAGCGATGTCGTATCTCCCCTACCTCGTCCTCCTGCGTGGGCCGCCGGGCAATCCCGGACCTTCAACCGAATCCGCACGCGGACCCGGTGACCAACGGTCTTGGGTAGAACATGATCGGGGTGAAGATCGGCACGCGCCGAACTCCGCAAGCCAGCGTACCGGACGAGGCGCACGGACGCAAAACGGCCGGCACGGAGCAGTTCCGTGCCGGCCGTTCGGTGCGTTGCCTGCGAAGACCGGGTACCGGTCTCCTTACTCGGCGTCCTCGAGGAGGTTCCGGGTGCGCGACGGGTCCACCGGGATGCCCGGGCCGGTGGTGGTCGCGATCGTGACCTTCTTGACGTAACGCCCCTTCGCGGTGGACGGCTTCGCACGCAGGACCTCGTCCAGCGCGGCAGCGTAGTTCTCCACCAGCTTCGCGTCGTCGAACGACGCCTTGCCGATCACGAAGTGCAGGTTCGAGTTCTTGTCGACGCGGAAGTTGATCTTGCCGCCCTTGATGTCCGCGACAGCCTTCGTGACGTCCGGGGTGACCGTGCCCGTCTTCGGGTTCGGCATCAGGCCGCGCGGGCCGAGGACACGCGCGATGCGGCCGACCTTGGCCATCTGGTCCGGGGTCGCGATTGCGGCGTCGAAGTCCAGCCAACCGCCCTGGATCCGCTCGATGAGGTCCTCGGCGCCGACGGCGTCCGCACCGGCGGCCTCGGCCTCGGCGGCCTTCTCGCCCACCGCGAACACGATGACGCGGGCGGTCTTACCGGTGCCGTGCGGCAGGTTGACCGTGCCGCGGACCATCTGGTCCGCCTTGCGGGGGTCCACACCGAGGCGCATGGCGACCTCGACGGTGGCGTCGTAGTTCTTCGACGAGGTCTCCTTCGCGAGCCGAGCGGCCGCGAGGGGGCTGTAGAGCGTCGAGGCGTCGATCTTCTCAGCGGCGGCGAGGTACGCCTTGCTGCGCTTTGCCATTGTTCTGTCCTAACTTGTCACCGGAAGGTGAACGGTTCGGTCGTGGTTGTCGAGCCTGGCCGGCCCTCCCACGGATTACTGCTGCCGGGCACTCGGCCCTGCGGGTTCCGAGCGGCGCTGCGCTCAGCCCTCGACCGTGATGCCCATCGAACGCGCGGTGCCGGCGATGATCTTCGCGGCGGCCTCGACGTCGTTGGCGTTCAGGTCTTCCTGCTTGGTCTTGGCGATCTCGCGCACCTGGTCCATGGTGACCTTGGCGACCTTGGTCTTGTGCGGCTCGCCGGAGCCCTTCTGCACACCCGCGGCCTTCAGCAGCAGCTTGGCAGCCGGCGGGGTCTTGAGCTTGAAGTCGAACGAGCGGTCCTCGTAGACCGTGATCTCGACCGGCACGACGTTGCCGCGCTGCGACTCGGTCGCCGCGTTGTACGCCTTGCAGAACTCCATGATGTTGACGCCGTGCTGACCCAGCGCGGGGCCGACCGGCGGAGCCGGGTTGGCCTGACCTGCCTGGATCTGGAGCTTGATGAGCCCGGCAATCTTCTTCTTCTTCGGGGGCATCTCTATTCCTAGTTTCTTGCTCGGTGTGGTTCTTGCGTACTGCTATCGCAAGTTTGAGTGGGTCGGACCGTCAGATCTTCGACACCTGGTTGAAGGACAGCTCCACCGGGGTCTCGCGACCGAAGATCGACACCAGGACCTTGAGCTTCTGCTGCTCGGCGTTGACCTCGCTGATCGACGCCGGCAGCGTCGCGAACGGCCCGTCCATGACGGTGACGGACTCGCCGACCTCGAAGTCCACCTCGATGGTGGGCTTGGCAGCGGTCGCAGCGCCTTCGGCGGCAGCGGCAGCGGCGGCGGGCTTCTTCTTCGCCTGCTGCGGCAGGAGGAACTTCACGACCTCCTTGATCGTCAGCGGCGACGGGCGCGAGGTGGCACCCACGAATCCGGTGACTCCGGGAGTGTTGCGCACCGCGCCCCACGATTCGTCGTTCAGTTCCATCCGAACCAGGATGTAGCCCGGCAGAACCTTGCGGTTGACCTGCTTGCGCTGGCCGTTCTTGATCTCGGTGACCTCTTCGGTGGGCACCTCGACCTGGAAGATGTACTCCCCGAGGTCCAGGTTCTGCACACGGGTCTCGAGGTTGGCCTTGACCTTGTTCTCGTAACCGGCGTAGGAGTGCACGACGTACCAGTCGCCGGGCTCGAGCCGCAGCTGCTTCTCGAGGGCCTCCGCGGGATCGACTTCCTCCGCCGGGGCCTCCGCGGGCGTCTCGGACTCGTCACCGGCCGTCTCGTCGGTCTCGATGCCCGCCACCGCCGAGCCGTCGGCCGCTTCCACCGCCGACTCGTCGGCCGGCTCTACTGCCGACTCGTCGGCCGGCTCGGCCGTCACGGAGTCGTCGACAAAGACCTCGTCCGAAACGCGCTCTTCGGCCGAGGGCTCGTACGAGTCGTTCTCGGGGGTGCTCACCGGGCACTTTCCTCTCGTCGATCACATTTGCCGGCACGCTGACGCGCTAGCCGAACAACCAGCTGACGCCCTTCACGAACGCCAGATCCAATCCAAAGATGAGCGCGGTCATGACCGCCACGAAGACCACGACGACCGTCGTGTACGTGACCAGCTGCTTGCGATTCGGCCAGATCACCTTGCGCAGTTCGGCGAGGACCTCGCGGAAGAAGCGCCGCAGGCGCTTGAAGATGTTCTCCGTGCCCTGGGCACCGGAGCGAGCAGCGGACTTGGCCGGCTGCGATTCGGCCCGCCGAGCGGGCGCCACCGCGGTCGACGCCGGAGCGGCGGAACGTCGCGGGGACTTCTTGCCGGTGGGGGCAGCGGATGCGGAGGAAGCGCCGGGGGTCGCGTCGGTCGCCGATCCGGCGTCCTCAGGGCTGGAAGTCCCTGCGGTACCGCCGTCGCGCTTACCGCGCTCCTCGCTCACATCGTTCCTCTCGGTCGCTGGCAGTCCGGGGGCAGGGGCGACAGGACTTGAACCTGCAACCTGCGGTTTTGGAGACCGCTGCTCTGCCAATTGAGCTACGCCCCTCTGGTCGATGCCTCCGCCGGAAACCGGCGTCTCGATCGACCCATCTGCGACCACATGACATGCGCGCCACCCCGTGGGCCGTTACGGCCTTCGAGAGCAGCGCGCTGCGCTATGCGATCCCAGAAGTCTTAGTGTACTTCATAGCCCCGGGACAAACCCAATCCGCCGGCCGGTCAGGCCAGACGGACCGTTGCCGTGGCTCGCCCGAAGATCTTACGTCCTTCGGACTTCGCCACGATCGCGACCACTGCTGTCTTGCTGTCCGCGTCCACCGACTTGACCTTGCCGGAGAACTCCACCTCGGCGGCCCGATGGGCCTCGACGTAGACCGGACTGGTGAACCGAACGTTGTACTCGGTCACCGCTCCTGGGTCACCGAGCCAGTCGGTGACGAAACCGGCCGCGATGCCCATGGAGAGCATGCCGTGGCCGACCACGTCGCGCAAGCCGGCGAGCTTGGCGACCTCGTCGCTCCAGTGGATCGGATTGGGATCACCCGACACACCTGCGTAGTTCACGAGGTTGCCACGGGTGAGCGTCACCACCCGTACGGGCAGCTCCTCACCGACCGAGACGTCCTCGAACCTACGGCGCGACATGCATCATCACATCCTTGACTGCGTGGGCGATGTTCTCGTCCACCTCGCCACCGGTGCGGCCCACCAGGGTGGTCCACGTGGTCATCACGACGTTGTCGTGCTGATCGGTGATGATGTTCTTGGTGGTGATGATGTCGCTGCCGGCGGCCTGACGGAAATCGTCGAGGTACACATCGCAGAACAGTCGATCGCCCACCTGGATCGGCCGGTGGAACACCAGCCGCTGGTCCGTCTGCATGATCTGGCTGAGGTCGTATCCGGTGACGACCTCGTCGAACAGCTTGCGCTGGGCGATCATGCCGACGATGGAGATGAAAGTGAGCGGCGCGACGAGGCCGTCGTAGCCGAGGCCCTTCGCCGCTTCCTCGTCGTGATGCGCCGGATTGTTGTCCAGCACGGCGCGCGCGTACTCGCGGACCTTCTCCCGCCCGACCTCGTAGAAGTCCTCGACGCGATAGTGGTGACCGACCATCGAGGCCGCATGTGCCGCTACATCGAACTGGATCCCGGCCTGTTCGGTGCCGTCCACGACCGATTCTTCACTCACGAATGTGCCCGTCATACGCAGAACTCCCGCAACTTCGCCCGGACGCCGGCCGGCGTGGGCGATTGTGCGGGGAGCTCACGCGTCGACGTCGACCCTGTACGACTACTTCGACTCGCGGTGTGCGCGATGAGTGCCGCAGTTGGGGCAGAACTTCTTCAGCTCCAACCGATCGGGGTCGTTACGACGGTTCTTCTTCGTGATGTAGTTGCGGTGCTTGCACACCTCGCAGGCCAGGGTGATCTTCGGCCGAACGTCGGTGGAGGAGGCCACGGGATGCCTTCTTTCGCGTCAATCTGATCAACGACGATCAGGGTGGTTCATTCAACTGTGGTAGCGGTGACCGGACTTGAACCGGCGACGCAACGATTATGAGTCGTTTGCTCTACCAACTGAGCTACACCGCCTCGGTGTCGAGTGTCGCGAACAACGGCGGCACACAATCCAGCGAGCCCCCTGACGGAATCGAACCGTCGACCTTTTCCTTACCATGGAAACGCTCTGCCGACTGAGCTAAGGGGGCGCGACCACCGTGAGCATCTCTGCTCGCTGCGGCCTCCAAAAGATTACACACACTCCTCTGCAGGAACAAAATCGGCAGTTCAGGGGCTGTAAATCCACTTTTCACCCCCTCTCGGCCGAGCGTCCGAAGGTGCTCTCGGCGTGCGCCGGCCGCACACCGGGACCCAGCGACGTCGGCTCCGGAACGACCGCGAACGCAGAACGGCCCCGATCCGTTCGGATCGGGGCCGTTCCGGTGGCAGGTGTAGGATTCGAACCTACGTAGGCGTAAGCCGACGGATTTACAGTCCGCTCCCATTGGCCGCTCGGGCAACCTGCCGGGCGCGATCGGGACCGTGTCCCTGGCGCGTTTGAAACAATACAACGCACACCCCCCTGTAGTGCAAACCGGGTGGACAGCGGCACCGCGCCACCCGATAGCGTCGGGGCGGCAACCCGTACAGAACCGATCCGAAGTGGAGTGCACGTGGCTGATTCGTCGTTCGATGTGGTGAGCAAGGTCGACCGCCAGGAGGTGGACAACGCGCTGAACCAGGCCGCCAAGGAGCTCGGCACCCGTTTCGACTTCCGCAACACCGGGGCGGGCATCGAGTGGAGCGGCGAGGAGTCCATCACCCTGACCGCCGACACGGAGGAACGCGTCAACGCCGCCCTCGAGGTGTTCAAGGAGAAGCTGATCCGGCGCAATCTCTCCCTGAAGTCCTTCGACGCCGGCGAGCCCACCCAGTCCGGCAAGGTCTACAAGATCAGCGGGTCCCTGGTGCAGGGCATCAGCACCGAGAACGCCAAGAAGATCTCCAAGCTGATCCGGGACGAGGGACCCAAGGGCGTCAAGGCGCAGATCCAGGGCGAGGAGCTGCGCGTGACCAGCAAGAAGCGCGACGACCTGCAGGCCGTGATCGCACTGCTCAAGAATGCCGACCTCGACATCGCGCTGCAATTCGTCAACTACCGGTAGGCGGTGATGACCGGTATGCAGTGACGACCGGTTGGCACGGCGGGCGTCAGCCCCCGCGGGCCATGCGCTCGAGCCGGTCGATGCGCTCCGCCATGGGCGGGTGGGTCGAGAACAGTCGGCTCATCCGCTCCCCCGGACGGAACGGGTTCGCGATCATCATGTGCGACTGCGCGGCGATCCGGGGTTCGGGCGGCAGCGGCGCCGCCCGGGTGCCCTGCTCGAGTTTGCGCAGCGCCGAGGCCAGCGCCAGCGGATCGCCGGTGAGTTCGGCGCCGGACTGATCCGCCTGGTACTCGCGGGAACGCGACACCGCGAGCCGGACGACGGTCGCCGCGATCGGCCCGAGCAGCGACACCAGCAACAGGGCCAGCGGATTGGTGCCCTGGTCGCGGTTGCCGAACATGTTCGCGAAGAATGCGAGATTCGCCAGCCCCGAGATCACCGCCGCCATTGCGCCGGCCACCGACGAGATCAGGATGTCCCGGTTGTATACATGCGACAGTTCGTGTCCGAGCACCGCGCGCAGCTCGCGCTCGTTCAGGATCTGCAGGATCCCGGACGTGCAGCACACCGCGGCGTGGCGGGGATTGCGGCCGGTCGCGAACGCGTTGGGTGCGCTGGTCGGGCTGATGTACAGCCGGGGCATCGGCTGATGCGCCGTCGTCGCCAGCTCGCGCACGATCCGGTAGATCACCGGTGCCTGCACCTCGGTGATCGGCTGGGCGTGCATGGCCCGCAACGCCAGTTTGTCGCTGTTGAAGTAGGCGTAGGCGTTCATCCCGACGGCCAGGACGATCGACCCGATCAGGATCGTCGGGTTCCGGAACAGGGCGCCGATGAACACGATGAGGGCGGACATCCCGATGAGGAGCCCCGCCGTCTTCAGCCGGTTCGCATTCCCGTGCACGTCACGCCTCTTCCCGTCGATCTGGCCCGAGCGTTCAACGAAGCGGGGTGGGGCGCGGGTTCCCCGCCGTCACCGGCCGAAACCGCGTCCCGGCGTGCGGCCCCCTACCCCACGCGCGCGATCGTGTAGTCGACGAGCCGGCGCAGCGCTTCGTTCGCCGGTCCCTGCGGCAGCGACGCCAGCTCCGCGCGGGCCTTGTCCGCGTACTCGCCCAGCGTCCGCTTCGCCGCAGCCATTCCCGGCGACCGCGCCAGCAGCTCCAGCGCCTCGGTGACGGCGGCTTCGTCCTCGACCGGTCCGGCGAGCAGTTCGCGCAGCCGATCGGCCTCGGGCCCCGTCTCACGGAAGGCGTACAGCACCGGCAGGGTGTGGACACCCTCGCGCAGGTCCGTTCCCGGCGTCTTGCCGGACTCCGTCGACGCCGACGAGATGTCGATGATGTCGTCGGCGATCTGGAATGCGGTACCGACGGCGTCGCCGAGCCGTTCCAGATGCGCGATCTGGTCCTGGTCGGCGCCGGAGAACGTCCCGCCGAAGCGTCCGCTCGTCGCAATCAGCGAGCCGGTCTTCTCCCACACGACCTTCAGGTAGTGCTCGACCGGGTCCCGATCCTTCCCGCTGCCGATGGTCTCGCGCATCTGCCCGGTCACGAGTTCGGCGAACGTCTCGGCGATGGTCCGTACCGCAGCGGGACCGAGCGTCGACACCAGCCGCGACGCGTGCGCGAACAGGAAGTCCCCGGCGAGGATGGCGACGCTGTTGCTCCACCGCGCGTTCGCGCTGGGTGCGCCCCGGCGCATGGTGGCCTCGTCCATCACGTCGTCGTGGTACAGCGTGGCCAGGTGCACGAGTTCGACCGCGGTCGCCGCCGTCACCACCGCCGGATCGTTCGGCTTCGGGCCGAGCTGGGCGGTGAGGAGGGTGAACAGCGGACGGAACCGCTTGCCGCCGGCCTTGGCGAGATGCAGTGCGACCTCGGTCAGGAAGTCCTCGCCGTCGGACAGCTCCGAGATCAGCACTTCCTCGACTCGGGCGAGACCGTCCCGGACGGCGCCCGCCAGGACCGGATCGCCGAGGTCCACCCCGGCCACCACCGTGTCCGACGTCGCGCCGGACGGACCGGCGGACTGCGCCGCCCCTTCAGTGCTCACGATGAGGTACCCATCCTGTTCTGTCGACCCGGCTACCGCTGTCCGCTGTCGAATCGGCTCCACGGTAGTGAACCTAGCCGCTCCGCCGGCCGGCTACCTCCCCGAGGCACCGAAGCCGTACCTGGAAGGATGGAGCCGTGGTGGCAGAACACGCTGGGTCCGAACCGCGGCCCGACCTTCCGGATCTCCCCGACCGTACCGACGTGCTCGTCGTCGGCGCAGGTCCTGCCGGGTCGGCCGCTGCCGCTTGGGCGGCCCGCGACGGACGCGACGTGCTGCTCGTCGACGCCGCGACCTTCCCGCGGGACAAGACGTGCGGCGACGGCCTGACCCCGCGGGCGGTAGCCGAGCTCGACCGCCTCGGCCTCGGCGACTGGGTGCGCACGCGCACCGTCAACCGGGGCCTGCGGCTGGAAGGCTTCGGTCGCAGCCTCGAGCTTCCGTGGCCGTCGGGTTCCTTCCCGGCGCAGGGCAGCGCCGTGCCGCGCACCGAGCTCGACGACCGGATCCGCCGAGTCGCCGTCGAGTCGGGTGCCGCAGCGGCCGAGGGAACCAAGGCCGTCGCCGTCGAGCGCGAAGGGGCGCGGGTGACCGCGGTGACCTTCGCGACCGCGCGCGGGCCGCGCACCGTCGGATGCGAACGGCTCGTCGTGGCGGACGGGGTCCGTTCTCCGCTGGGCAAGCTACTCGGCCGGCAGTGGCACCGCGACACCGCGTACGGGGTCGCGGCCCGCGCCTACGCCACCTCCCCCCGCAGCGACGACCCGTGGATCACGTCGCACCTCGAGCTGCGCGACGACGCGGGCACGCTGCACCCGGGCTACGGCTGGGTGTTCCCCCTCGGCACCGGGGAGGTCAACATCGGCGTGGGCACGCTCGCCACCTCCAAGCGGCCGGCCGCCGGGTCGCTGCGCCCGCTGATCGAGCTGTATGCGTCGCGACGGCGCGGGGAGTGGGGACTCGGCGAGACCACCCGGGTGGCGTCGGCGCTGCTGCCGATGGGCGGTGCCGTGTCCGGTGTGGCGGGCCCGAACTGGGCCCTGATCGGCGACGCCGCGGCGTGTGTGAATCCGCTCAACGGCGAGGGCATCGACTACGGCCTCGAGGGCGGGCGGCTCCTTGCCGGCGTCCTGGAGGCGGACGACCTCACGCAGCTGTGGCCGGCCCTGCTGCGCGAACGCTACGGCCGGGCGTTCTCCGTGGCCCGGCGGCTTGCCGGGCTGCTGACGTTGCCGAGGTTCCTGCCGGCCACCGGACCCGTGGGGATGAGTTCGACGTCGCTGATGACGGTGGCCGTCCGGGTCATGGGCAACCTCGTCACCGAGCGCGACGAGGATGTCGTCGCACGGGCGTGGCGGGCCGGGGGCGGCGCGTCGCTGCGCTGGGACCGCCGACCGCTCTTCGCCTGACCGCGTCCGGTCAGCGCACCGCCCGGTGCAGGGCCACGATCCCGCCGGTGAGGTTGCGCCACTGCACCGACCGCCAGCCGGCGGCCCGGATCCGCTCGGCGAGTTCGGGCTGTGTGGGCCACGCCCGGATCGACTCGGCGAGATAGACGTACGCGTCGGGGTTGCTGCTGACGGTCCGTGCGACCCGCGGCAGCGCCCGCATCAGGTATTCGAGGTAGAGCACGCGCAGCGGGGCCGACACGGGTGTGGCGAACTCGCACACCACGAGGCGGCCTCCGGGCTTGGTCACCCGCGCGATCTCGCGGAGCCCGGCCTCGAAGTCGGAGACGTTGCGCAGCCCGAAGGAGATGGTGGCGGCGTCGAAGACCGCGTCGGCGAAGGGCAGGCGCATCGCGTCGCCTGCGACCATCGGCACCTGCCGGAACGCGCCGGCCTGCAGCATTCCCGTGGAGAAGTCGGTGGCCACCACCCACGCGCCGGACCGGCCGAGCTCCACCGTCGACACCCCGGTGCCGGCGGCGAGATCGAGGACGCGCTCCCCCGGCCGCAGGTCCAGGGCCGCTCGGGTGGCTCGTCGCCAACTGCGGTCCTGCCCGAAGGAGAGCACGGTGTTGGTGATGTCGTATCGCTGGGCGACGTCGTCGAACATCGACGCGACCTCGCGCGGATCCTTCGCGAGCGAGGCCCGCGATCCGTGAGTAGTTGCCACGGTCGAAACGTTACCGCTACGCGCCGCGCCGCAGCGTGCCCGGCTACGCGCTGCGCCGCAGCGTGCCCGGCCGGACCGAGCAGACCTGCTCGTAGTGCCCGAGCAGTTCGTGGCACACCGCGGGCCAGGTGCGGCCGAGAACGCTGCGCCGCGCGGCCGCGCCGAACCGGGCGCGGAGCACCGGGTCGGCGAGGGCGCCCACCGCACCCGGCAGCAGTTCGGTGAAGCCGTCGACCGGCAGCCGGTAGCCGTTGCGGCAGTGGGCGACGAGATCGCGCGGGCCGCCCGCGTCGGGCGCGATCACGGGGACGCCGCTGGCGAGCGCCTCCTGCACGGCCTGGCAGAACGTCTCGTGCTCCCCCGGATGGACGAACACGTCGAGGCTCGCGTAGGCGTCGGCCAGTGCGTCACCGCCGAGGTGGCCGGTGAACACCGCCCCGGGCAGGGCCGTTTCGAGCCGGGCGCGTTCGGGACCGTCCCCGACGACGACGAGCCGGTAGCGGGGGTCGGCCGACAGGACTGCGAGACGTTCGACGTGCTTCTCCGGGGCGAGCCGGCCCACGAAACCGACCACGAGCCGGCCGTCGGACGACCAGGCTCGGCGCAGCGCCTCGTTACGCCGGGCCGGGGTGAAGCGTGCGGTGTCGACGCCCCGCGCCCAGCGGTGCACCCGGGGGATGCCGTGTGCGGCGAGGTCGGCGGCGGCCGCCGTCGACGGTGCGAGCGTGCGGTCACAGGCCCGGTGGATCCGGCGCGTCCACTGCCAGGCGGCACGGGCCGCGAGGCCGAGCCCGTAGCTGGACGCGAATCCGGCGACGTCGGTCTGGTAGACCGCGACGGTGGGCAGGTCGAGTCTGCGGGCCGCGCCGAGGCCGCCGGCACCGAGCAGGAACGGCGACGCCAGATGCACGACATCGGGCGCGAACCCACGCAGGATGCCGGTGAGCGCGGGCTGTGGCAGCCCCACGGGCAGGGAGCTGACCTTCGGCACGTGCACCGCCGGCACCCGGTACACCGGGATGCCGTCGTGATGGGCGGGGGCCGGCGGCAGACCGGCGACGGTGTCGGGAGCGACGACCAGGGCCTCGTGGCCGTGGCGGTCGAGGTGCTCGAGCACGCGCAACACCGAATTGGTGACGCCGTTGACGTTCGGGAGGAAGGATTCCGCGACGATGGCTACTCGCACCGGCCCAGCATCGCGGTGGCGGCAGTCCGGGCGGGGTGGTCGAGGTGTCCGCCCGGCGAAGTTCCGGCGAATCCTCCCGGCGGCACCGCTACACGCGCGCCTCGCTGCGCCGCCGGAGATACGCGAGCACAGGTGCCGCGACCAGCCAGGTCACCACGATCAACGAGGCGGCGGGCACGAGAGCGACCCGGACGTCGCGGCCGGTGACCCGCACCAGGTCGGGGTCGCTGCGGGCGTACTCGACGGCGATCCGCTGCCCCGCCGTGAGTCCCGTCGGATACAGCACACCGAGCTCGGGGTTGTGGGTGACGCCGTCGGGGGTGACGAAGCTGATCGCCGAGCGCAGCGACCCGGCGGAAAGCACCTCTGCGGTGGCAGTGCCCATGTCGGAGGCGATCAGATGGTCGTTGCGCCACGCCGCGAGGACCAGGATCACGGCGAGCACCGAGATGCCGATCGCGACGCCGAGCACCGCCCGGCGTGCCCTGTCGATTCCGCTCATGCGTCCGTCACAGCTGGGCGCGCACGGCCGCGTGCAGTTCCCGCAGGCCGGAGCGGTCGGTGATCACCTCGAGCACCCGGATACCGCTGGGGGGCTCGGTCCGGTCGGCCAGCGCGGCGGTCAGTGCGGGAAGGTCCACCCGCTCGTGCGGTACCCGGTACGCGGCACACAGCGCGGCGAGGTCCATGCCGTGCGGGGTGCCGAACACCCGCTCGAAGACGCCGGCGTACTGCGGGTCGCCCTGCTCGAGCAGCTCGAAGATGCCACCGCCGTCGTCGTTGGCGACGACGACGGTCAGGTTCTGCGGTCGCGGTTCGGCGGTGCCGATCAGCAGCCCCGAGGCGTCGTGCAGGAACGTCAGGTCGCCCATCAGAGCGACGGTGCGGCCCTGGGGGTAGGCCAGGGCGGCGCCGACGGCGGTCGAGACGGTGCCGTCGATACCCGCGACACCCCGGTTGGAGAGCACTCTCACTCCGTCGCGCGGGTAGCTCACCAGCGCCGCGTCGCGCACCGGGTTGGAGGCCCCGAGCAGCAGCTGGTCCCCTTCTCGCAGCGCATCGGTGACCGTCGCTGCGACGTGCAGGCCGGTCGGCTTCGGATGGGCGTCGAGCTGGGCGCGCACCGCCTTGTCGGTGTGGGCGGACAGGTTCCGGCAGCGTTCCAGCCAGGCCGGATCAGGCCGGCCGGTGACGACGGCGCGGGTGCCGGTGGCGAGGACGTTGCCGGACACGTCGGGCCAGCGGGGTCCGGTGGTGAGGGCGTAGACCGCCACCGAGGGATCGGCGAGCAGCTTGGAGACCGGCCGGTGCAGAGTCGGCCTGCCGGTGATGATTGCCTGCCGCGGTTTCAGATGCGGCAGCGCCATCGGATGCAGCGGGACACCGTGGAGCGGCGCGGTGGGTTCGGCGACGGTCGGCAGGGCCGACAGTTCGGGCCGGTAGGCGGAGCCGTGCCCGGAGATCACCACGGTGTCGGCGGTGATGTCGAGGTCCATCGGCACGTCGAGGGTGGCGTGCACCGTGGTGGTCCAGGCGCTGCCGTCGGCGCGGCCCTCGGGCACCGGGCCCTGGGGATGCACGTCCGGGACGAGCGGCTCGCGCAGCGGGATGTCGAAGTGGACGGGACCGGCGTTTCCGGAGCGGGTGCCGCGGGCGGCGGCGAGGACGCGGCTGACCGCGGAACGCCACTGGCTGTTCTGCTCGATCCCTTCCGCCAGGCCGAGGCTGATGGTGGCGCGGACCTGGGTGCCGAACATGCCGAGCTGTTCGACGGTCTGGTTGGCGCCGGTGCCGAGCAGCTCGTAGGGCCGGTTGGCGCTGAGCACCACGAGCGGCACCCGGGCGTAGTTGGCTTCGAGCACGGCCGGCGCGAGGTTGGCGACCGCGGTGCCGGAGGTCATCACGACGGGCACCGGACGGCCGGAGGCAACGGACAGGCCGATCGCGAGGAATCCGGCGGTGCGCTCGTCGATGCGCATGTGCAGCCGCAACCGGCCCGCGTTGTCGGCGGCCTGCAGCGCGAAGGCGAGCGGTGCGTTGCGGGAGCCGGGGCACAGCACGACGTCGCGGACGCCCCCTCGGGCGAGTTCGTCGACGACGGCGGTGGCCTGGGCGGTGGACGGGTTCACGGAACCCAGAGTAGTGCGGGACAAACGACGCACCCCGGTCCCCTGGGCGGCACGGGACGCGGGTCACAGTGACAATGGATCGATGCGCACCGTCTTCGATCCCAGCGAGCTGGGCACCGGCCGTTTCTACCGACTGATGACCGCCGCGATCGTGCCGCGGCCGATCGCGTGGGTGTCGACGGTGTCCGCGGACGGTGTGCCCAACGTCGCGCCGTACAGCTTCTTCACCGTCGCCGCAGTGAACCCGCCGGTGGTGCAGTTCACCTCGGTGGGACGCAAGGACAGCGTCCGCAACATCGAGGAGACCGGCGAGTTCGTGATCAACGTCGCGACCGTGCCGCTGATGGAACGAGTCAACGCGACGTCGGCGGGGTTCGCGCACGACGTGGACGAGTTCGCGACCGTGGGCCTGCGGCCCGAGCGCAGCGAGCGGGTGCATCCACCCCGGGTCGCGGAGTCACCGGCGGCGATCGAGTGCACGCTGCACCGGGTGATCGAGGTCGGCGACTGCTTCGTGGTGATGGGCGACGTGGTGGCCGTGTCGGTCCGGGCCGACGTGCTGGCCGAGGACGGGCTGCCGGACGTCGCGGCGCTGGCACCGGCGAGTCGGCTGGGGCGGAACGAGTGGGGTCTGACGCCGCAGGTGCGCCACCTCGATCGACCCGAATGATAGGTTAGCCTCCGCTGATTTCATCGTCGACCGAGTTTCGCCGACGACCCCCGGCGTCTCGGGACGGAGGTTCTGTATGGCTGCGCGCACCACGACCCGGACGCCTCCCGCCACCCGCGAGATCGTCACCGCCCACGTCCTTGCGACCGAACCACTCGGTGCGAGCTTCGTGCGCGTGACCCTCGGCGGCGACGGACTCGCCCGGTTCGCGCCGATGGGGTTCGACCAGTGGTTCCGGATGTTCCTGCCCGGTCCCGGCCGGCACGAGCCGACCCTGCCGGCAGCCGCCGACCACAGCTGGTGGCCGCAGATGCAGGCGATGCCGGAACAGGTGCGTCCGATCCTGCGCAACTACACGGTGCGCGACTACCGGGAGACCGGCTGCGGCCGCTACGGGCCCGGAGCGGAACTCGTCGTGGACGTCGCGACCCACGGCGACACCGGGCCGGCGTCGGCGTGGGCGCGGAAGGCGGAACCGGGTGCGGCGCTCGCGCTGCTCGACGAGGGCATCATGTTCCACCGCCCGGCCGGGGCGGCCTGGCAGATCGTCGTGGGCGACGAGAGTGCGCTGCCG
Source organism: Rhodococcus indonesiensis (assembly GCF_047782815.1). Lineage (NCBI taxonomy): Bacteria > Bacillati > Actinomycetota > Actinomycetes > Mycobacteriales > Nocardiaceae > Rhodococcus > Rhodococcus indonesiensis. Next base: position 3,971,247 of record NZ_CP180630.1, read on the forward strand.
GCGATCGCCGGCATCCTCACGTCGTCGGCGGAGCGGAACGACGCGACGGTCACGGAGGTGTTCGTCGAGGTTTCCCAGCTCGAGGACGTCGTGGCGCAGAACCTGGTAACGGGACCGCGGACCCGCGTGCACCCGGTGATCCGGACGGATGTGCGGCCCGGAGCACAGGTGCTCGACGCGGTGCGCGCCGCGGAGCTGCCGGACGGGCCGGGCTACGGATTCGTCGTGGGAGAGTCCGGGTTGGTGACGACGATGCGCCGTCACCTCGTGCGGGAGCGGGGCCTGGAGAAGTCGGCCGTGACGTTCAGCGGCTACTGGAAGTACGGGGCCGCCGCGTACTGACGTGGTGCCCTTCCGGTCCAGGACCGAAAGGGCACCACGGCCGCCTCAGCCGGCGTGCTTCTGCACCAGCGCGCCCACGCGGGGCAGGGCCTCGACGACGTGCTTCTGCGCCGACGGACGCAGCTTGTCGTAGACCTTCTTGATCGCCGTGCGCGACGAGGCCGCGATGCGCGCGTCCGTCACACCGAGCAGCGCGTCCGCGACCGTCTCGCTGCGGGCGGTGAGGTAGTCGGCGAAGTCACCGTTGCCGGCGTAGTCCTGCCAGAACGGCTGGATCTTGGCGACGAACTCCGGCAGCAGACCCTCGACGGCGCTGGGCACGATCGACGGGCCGAGCTTCGTCACCGCCGCATAGCCGGCCTTGAGCGCGAGACCCGACGCGCCCTTCTTGTCCGCCACCTCGGCGTCGATCAGCGCCTCGACGTCGGCGACGACCGCCGGGACCTTGTCGGCGCCGAGCAGGGCATCATCCAGAGCTGCAACCACTTCCACTGCCTCCGTAATGTGACTCGTGAGTACGAACGCCCGGAACGATATACGACGACCCGAGCCGCACCTAGTCGAGCGCGGCGCGGCAGCGCCGCACCCGGTCGAACCACCAGCGCGCCCGTTCGGGGTCGGCTCGCACGGTGTCGAGGAGCGCCGGATCCGGTGTCACCTGCCCCACCGGGAGCTTCCCGTCGGCCATCGTCCGTGGCGCTGCCACGTCGGCGGTGAAGAACCCACCCGTGCCCAGTCCGCACGCGTAGGGCAGCGCGGGCAGCGCGGCCGCGGCGGCCAGTCCGGCCCCCATGCCGACGGCCGAGTCGAGTGCGCTCGACACCACCACCGGCACGCCGTGCCCGGCCAGTTCGTCGGCCAGCACCAGCAGCCGTCGCATCCCCCCGAGCGGGGCCACCTTGACCACCGCCACGTCGGCGCCGCCGGCCCGGACCACCCTCAGGGGGTCTTCGGCGCGCCGGATGCTCTCGTCCGCCGCGATCGGCACGTCGGGCATCCGGCGACGCACCTCGACCAGCTCGGGCACGGTCGCGCAGGGTTGCTCGGCGTACTCGAGCGGGCCGTCGGCGACGAGTTCCCCGAGCGCCACGACGGCCTCGTCGACGCTCCACCCGCCGTTCGCGTCGATGCGGACGTTGGGCACCAGCTCGCGCACGGCCCGGACCCGTGCGACGTCCTGGGCGAGGTCCTGTCCGCGCTCGGCGACCTTGACCTTCGCGGTGCGGGCTCCGGGGAACCGGGCCAGGATCTGCGGCACGTCGCCGGGGCCGACGGCCGGGACGGTGGCGTTGACGGGCACGGTGTCCCGGCGCGGAGCCGGAGGCCCGAGCCACGCGGATTCGAGGGCCGAACGCAGCCAGTGGGCCGCCTCCTCGTCGGCGTACTCGGGGAACGGCCCGAATTCTCCCCACCCGGCGGGACCCCGCACGAGCACGAGCTCCCGTGCGGTGATGCCGCGGAACCGCACCCGCATGGGCAGCGACACCACGACGGCGGCGTCGAGGATCTCGTCGAGGGGCGGCAGGGCCGCGGCGGTCACGGCTGGCCGGGCCGCAACTGGACCATCAGGGCCTCGCAGTCGGCGAGCAGCGTGCCGTCGGCCTCGCGCAGCTCGGCCGAGCAGAACAACTTGCGCCCGTCGACCCGGTCGACCCGGCCCTCGACGACGAGTTCCGTCTCGAGCGGAGTGATCTTGCGGTAGTTCACGTGCAGGTAGGCGGTGCGGGCGATGGGATGACCGGCCGCGTGGACGACCATCCCGAACAGGTCGTCGAACAGCAGGGGAAGGGTTCCGCCGTGCGCCGCGCTGTTGCCGCCGCGGTGATAGACCCGGAACGTGCCCCGCGAGCGAACCGACTCGGCATCGAACTTCTCGAGCATCCACGGCAGCATCAGCAGGCTGCCGCGCCCGGGCAGGTCGACGTTGAAGCCGGCCGGAGACCGGCCTTCGGGCACGACGTGCGGCTCGAGCAGGTCCCCCAGCGCCTCGGCCTGCTCGATGGCGCGGTCGACGACGTCGTCGGGGATATGGGTGGAGACGGCGAGATCCTGCAGTCGCCGCAGGGCCTCGACGAAGCGGCCGAAGTTCGGTCCCGCCTTCACGGGCGTGTACACCGGGAATCCGCCGTGGTGTTCGTACTCGGCGTCCACCGTGCTGTCCGTCTGCTCGCTCATCCCTGCACGGTAACGCGTTCCAGCACGACCGGCTCCCGGCACGACCGGGTTCCGGCAGGACCGTGGCCAGCAGGACCGTGGCCCAGCAGGGCCGTGACCCAGCAGGGCGCCGGTGCCGGGACGGCGCGTCGGATCTATGGTCGACGGGTGACTTTCCATTCCGAGCTGTGGCGGCCCGTACCCGGGTTCGAGAACCTCACCGACATCACCTACCACCGGCACGTCACGCAGGGCACCGTCCGCGTCGCGTTCGACCGGCCGGAGGTGCGCAACGCGTTTCGTCCGCACACCGTCGACGAGTTGTACCGGGCGCTGGACCACGCCCGCATGACGTCCGACGTCGGCGCGGTGCTCCTGACCGGCAACGGGCCCAGCCCGAAGGACGGCGGCTGGGCCTTCTGCTCCGGCGGCGACCAGCGGATCCGTGGGCGCAGCGGCTACCAGTACGCGAACGGCGAAACCGCCGACACCGTGGACAGGGCCCGGGCGGGCCGGCTGCACATCCTCGAGGTGCAGCGGCTGATCCGGTTCATGCCGAAGGTCGTGATCGCTCTCGTCAACGGCTGGGCCGCCGGCGGTGGGCACAGTCTGCACGTCACGTGCGACCTGACCCTCGCGTCCCGGGAACACGCCCGGTTCAAGCAGACCGACGCCGACGTGGGCAGCTTCGACGGCGGCTACGGCAGCGCGTACCTCGCGAAGATGGTGGGGCAGAAGTTCGCCCGCGAGATCTTCTTCCTCGGTGAGACCTACACGGCCGAGGAGATGCACCACATGGGTGCGGTCAACCGCGTCGTCGACCACGCCGAGCTCGAGAACGTCGCGCTCGAATGGGCCGCGAAGATCAACGGCAAATCCCCGCAGGCCCAGCGCATGCTCAAGTACGCGTTCAACCTGCAGGACGACGGGCTCGTCGGCCAGCAGCTGTTCGCGGGCGAGGCCACACGGCTGGCGTACATGACCGACGAGGCGGTCGAGGGTCGCGATGCGTTCCTGCAGAAGCGCGAACCGGACTGGTCGCCCTACCCCTGGCACTACTGAGCGGGAGTTGCCGGTGCCGAGCGGGAGGTTGTCGCCTCGTCGTTCGAGTGCGGTGCGCGACAACCCCCCGCTCGTCGCAAGAACGTCCCGATTGAAACGGCCCGAATCGGGCACACTCCTGACCATGACGGATCGCGAGCGACCACTCCCCGACCACATCCGGCCCGACGGCGTCTCCGACGAGACGGTCGAGGCCGCCGGCAAACTCTCCGAAGCGCTCGAGACAGTCGAGCAGGCCCGTGGCAATCTGTACGCCTTCCACCAGCTGATGGGCCGCGCCGACCTGTTGCTCGGCGACGCCGTCGACAAGCTCGCCGAAGCCGGTCACCACGAACTCGCCGACCGGGTCCGGACGGAGATGGTGGGACGCAACGTCCTCGAGGGGCGGTGGACCTTCCAGATCGTGGAGGACTTCGACGACGGCTACTGGACGGAGTTCCGTGAGCTCGACCGGCAGGTGCGCGACGAGCTGGTCCGCGGCCGCCGGCATCTGTTCGAGGCGGAGATGAAGGAGGACCGCCGCACCCATGGGCGACGCGGGCACGAGGCCCGACCGGCCGAGGACGGTTGAGATGGAGATCCTCGCCGGCCGGACGATCCTGCGCCCGTCCGACTACGACGTCGCCCTGGAGTTCTACGGCGACGTCCTGGGCCTGGCGATCTACCGCGAATATCCCGGCGGGACGGTGTTCTTCGCCGGTCAGTCGCTCATCGAGGTGGCCGCGCACGGCGGCAGCGCCCGGCCGCAGCACTTCGAGGGCGCACTGTGGCTGCAGGTGCGCGACGTCTACAACGCGGAGGCCGAGTTGGTGACGAAGGGCGTCCCCATCGTGCGGGGGGCCCGGCAGGAGCCGTGGGGTCTGCACGAGCTGTGGATCGCGGATCCGGACGGCATCCCGATCGTGCTCGTGCAGATCCCCGCCGATCACCCGCTGCGCCGCGACACCCGCTGAGCGGTGTGTCCTTCGGGCTGCCCTGGCAGCCCGAAGGACACACCGGCCGCGTCAGCGGCGGGTTTGGAGGGCAGCCGCGATCTGCTCGGTGTGGGCCTGCGACTCGTAGAGCTGACGCAGCAGCCACAGCCTCAGCACGCGGGCGATCGCGCCGGCGACGTACAGCGCGGCGCCGAGGATCGCGACGATCAGCAGCGCTGTGGCGAGGATCTGGTACGACGCGATGTTGCGCAGGTCCGCCTGGGTGAGCGAGGCGAAGTAGACGACGAACGCCGCGACGGCACCGCCGATCATCAGCACGAGCCCGCCGATTCGTGCGGGGCCGTCCCCCTTCGCGGATCCGGTGTCGAGCTTCAGCTCCGCCGCGTCCTGCCGGAACTTGGCGCGCCGCTCCTCGGTGAGTGCGGTCATGGTCATCCTCCTAGATAACTGGTCGAAAGTTCGTTCTCGATGTCGGCCGGATCCCCGATCCGCACGACGCGGCCCTGCAGCATCAGCGCGGCCGACGTCGCGATGGGCAGCACCGCCCGCGCGAACTGCTCAGCGACGAGGATCGACAACCCGTCCTCGACGAGCCGGCCGACGATGTCGTACATCTCGGTGACGATCCGCGGGGCGAGCCCCATGGACAGTTCGTCGAGCAGCAGCACAGTGGGAGCGGTGCCCAGGGCGCGCGACAGGGCGAGCATCTGCTGCTCGCCGCCCGACATCGAACCCGCGAGCTGGCCGCGCCGCTTCCCGAGGATCGGGAAGCGCTCGTAGGCGACGGTCTCGAGGTCCTCGAGCGACACGCCGGTGCCGGTGGCGACCCACAGGTTCTCCCGGACGGTGAGGTTGGGGAAGATCCCCCGCCCCTCCGGGATGGTGCAGACGCCGAGCCGGGCGAGCGCGGCGGCGTCGACACCGTTGACGACGCGACCGGCGACGCGCAGTTCGCCGTGCTCGACGGGCAGGACGCCCGAGCACACCCGAAGCGTCGTGGTCTTGCCGCCGCCGTTCGGCCCGAGCAGGGCGACCACCGAGCCCGGCTGCAGCGTGAGGTTCACCCCGTGCAGCACTTCGATGGGTCCGTAGCTGGCCCGCACGTCGACCAGCTCGAGCAACGGGGTCGGTTCGTCGCCGGAGATGTCGGCGAGATCGGTGACGGGGGCGTTCATGCCACCTCCTCGGTTCCGATGTATGCGGCGATCACCGCGGGGTCGTTGCGGATCTGCTCCGGGCTGCCCGAGGCGATGAGGGCGCCGTAGTCGAGGACGTGGATGCGCGAGCACACCCGCATCACGAGCGGCAGGTCGTGCTCGACCAGGCAGATCCCGAGGCCGTCGTCGGCGAGCCGGCACAGCAGGTCCGCGAAGTCGTCCGTCTCCTGCTCCGTCTGCCCGGACGCCGGTTCGTCGAGCAGCAGCACGCGCGGCCGGGTCATCAGCGCCCGTGCGACCTCGACGACGCGGGCGCGGCCGGTGGGAATGTCGGAGACGTCCATGTCTGCGACGTCGGTGAGTCCGGTCAGTTCGAGCAGCCGGTCGGTCTCGGCGTCGATGTCGTGGCGGGCACGGGTCGCGGTGCGGTGCATGTCGCCGGCGACCCGCAGGTTGTCGCGCACCGACAGCGACAGGAACAGCTCGAGCCGCTGGAAGGTGCGGGCCAGTCCGCGCCGGGCGCGCTTGTAGGGCGCGGCGCGGGTGAGGTCGACGCCATCGAGCAGCACCTGCCCGGCGGTCGGCTTCTGCAGTCCGGTGACGGTGTTGAACAGGGTGGTCTTGCCGGCGCCGTTGGGGCCGATCAGCCCCGTCACGGTGCCCGCGGCGACGGTGATGCTCACGTCGTCGACGGCGGTGTGCCCGCCGAACCGGACCGTGATGCCCCGGGTCTCGAGCAGGGTGTCAGACATGCGCGCTCAGCTCCTTCGCGACGCTCGCGGACGGTTCGGGCGCCGCCGGGGTGGGCCGCGCCGCGGGCAGGCCCAGTTCCCGGTCCAGCCGGTAGCGCCCCTCGGCGGTGTACGGCTCGTCGAGACCGACGAGTTCGGGCGGGGTGGTGCGGCGCCGTTCCACTTCGTCGGCTCCGAGTACCGCACCGGGCATGAGCCACTCGCCGACGACCGGCAGCAGGAACACGATCGTGATGGTCAGGGCCGCGAACCACCAGTTGCCCAGGACGCCCGTCAGGGCCAGGACGTAGAGCAGCGCGATCACGGCGCCGCCGCCGTAGAGCACCGGCCGGGCGGAGAGCAGACGGCGGTAACCCTCGACCATCTGGTGCACACTGCCGGACGGGTTGTGACCCACCCCGATGCCGATCAGCGCGGGGCTGACGGCGGCGATGTTGCCGAGCAGCAGGTACAGGCCCTCGAGTTCGGGCTGCGTCTTGGCGAGGTTGTTGAACGAGACCATGATGACCGCGAAGCCCACCCCGGCCATGACACCGCCGAACAGCGCGCCGCTGACGTATCCGATGCCCGCGACGACCGTGAGCATGAGCAGGGTCAGGCTCACGATGATGTTGAAGTTCTCGCCCGCGACGGCGCCGGTGGCGCTCGACATCAGCACCCCGCCGAGCCCGGCGATGGCGGCCGAGAGCATGAACACGCTCAGCTTGAGGGTGATCAGGTTCTGCCCGAGCATGGCCGAGGCGGCGGGACTGTCCTTCATCGCCGCCAGGCGACGACCGTAGCCCCTGTTGCGCAGTGCGACGACGCCGACACCGAGCAGCGCGAACAACACCGTCGCCGTCATGAGGAACGTCGTCTCGTCCTGCAGGTCGAGCGGGCCGATCCGCAGGGGCGGGATCACCAGCGAACCACCCGAGAAGATCGAGAACTTCACGCCGAACAGTTCGTGCTCGGTGGTGTCACGCAGCACCATGTTGGAGACGAAGACGCCGAATGCCATGGTGGCGAGCGCGAGGTAGAGACCCCGCAGGCGTAGCGCCGGGAGGGCGACGAGCCCGCCGACGAGCGCGGTGACGGCCACGGCGAGCAGCACACCCCACACGGTCAACCGCTGGTCGAGTCCGGTGCCGGTGATCCCGAAGTGGAACACGACGATCGTGGCGATCGCCCCGAACGACAGCGGGGCGAGATTCATCTCCCCCGCGTACCCGGTGAGCAGGGTCAGCGACAGCGCGACGATCGCGAAGGTCATGCCGAGGGTGAAGGTGGTGATCGCGGATTCCACCATGAGCAGCCGGATGAGGTAGACGATCGCAACGAGCGCGACCGCCCACACCACGGCCTTGCGCACGCTCGGCACGTGGTAGCGCTCGCGGGTGCGCATCGCTGCGCCGCGCAGCCGGTCCTGGGGCAGCACGATCAGCACCACGAACAGCGCCACCATGGGCAGCGAGACCCGCAGGTTCGACGTCCACGCCCACGAGGAGGGCGCGTAACCGATCAGGTAGGCGCCGGCGAGGCCCAGGACGAGGGCGCCGACGAAGGTGCGCGGGATGGAGCTGAGCCGGCCGAACATGGCGGCCGCGAATGCGTCGATGACGAGCAGGGTGAGCATGTTCGCCTCGAGGCTGCCGCCGCTGATCGGGGTGATCAGCACGCCGGCGAGGACGGCGAGGGTGGAGCCGAGCGCCCACGAGAACGCGGCGATCCGCTCGGGGTTGTGCCCGTTGAGCCGCAGCAGGTCGGGATCGTCGACGACGCCGCGCATCGTGGCGCCGGTCCGGGTGCGCTGGAAGAGCATGCGCAACCCGACCGCGATCCCGACGGCTGCGAGCACGCACAGGATCTCGTGGACCCGGACGAACGCCCCGAGCACCCTGATCCCCGTGTCGTCGCCGAAGAACATGCCCAGCGAGCGGGGCTTCTCCGGATGCCAGAACCACTGGGACAGGAACAGCATCCCCAGCATGATCGAGACGGTCACGACGATCTTGGTGACCTCGGCGGTGTCCCGCAGGCCCCGCATGATCACCACGTACAGCGCCAGGCCCATGAGCGGCCCCGCGAGGAACAGCACCACCAGCAGGGCCAGCGGGACGGGCAGCCCCCATCCGGCCGTGAGCTGCCAGTAGAGGAATGCGCCGAGCATCGCCTGGGCGCCGTGCGCGAAGTTGAAGATTCCGGAGGTGTTGTAGGTCAGAACGAGCCCGGAGGCCGCGATCGCGTACACGGACCCGAGCACGAGGCCCAGGATCGTGAACGTCACGAATGTGTTCATGGTGAAGCCCTGTCGGTAGAGAACCGGTCGTGTGGAGGCGGGGCGGCGCCGCGCGGGCACCGCCCCGCCGGTGGGAGCAGGCCGGTCAGTCCTGCGGCGCGAGCACGTTCGGGTTCATGAACTTGGTGGCGATCCGGTCCGGACCGAGTTCGGTGCCCCACGTCTCGGGTGCGGTGGCGACGAGGTAGGAGTCGTTGCATTCGAACTCGGCGGAGGACTGCGGGAACGCCTGCGTGTACGCGTCGCCCTTCAGCGAGACCACCAGTCCGCACTTGGCGGGCATGTTGGCGCCGGGATCGGTGACGGCGTGCAGGCCGCCGCCGTCCCACTCGTGGATCTGCGAGAGCTCGTTGATCATGCACTGCCGGGTCAGGTCCGACCCGCACTCCTCGGCCGCGGTGGCCCACAGCAGGAACGACGACGTCGCCTGCATGCCGAGCAGCGCGGTCTTGCCGCCCTGCTCCTCGACGAGGTCGACGTACTGCTGCACCGCCGGCACCTTGTCGGCGTTCTCGAGCATCTGGAAGCCCATGCCCGCATACAGGTTGTCGAGCAGGCCGCCGGCGTTGGCCTCCTTGACGGTCTCGCCGTACCAGGTGGCCTCACCCATCAGGACGGGATCGATGCCGACCTGGCCGAGTGCCTTGAAGAAGTTCAGTTCGTTCGGCACGGGCGACCGGGAGGTCCACAGGCCCTCGACGCCGCACTCCTTGAACTTCTCGGCGAACGGGACGTAGCTGGCCTCGCCGTCGTAGTTGATGGTGACGCCGCAGTTCTTCAGCTCGAATCCGGCGGCCTCGGCGATCGAGCGCACCTTCGTCAGGGACGTGACGATCGTCGGCATCGTGCTGCCGACGAGGTCGAACTTGTCCTTCAGGTCCGGCCGCAGCTGCGCCAGCTGGAACCAGGCCGAGCCGTTGGCGTAGTCCACGGGGAACGGCACGCCCTGGTAGGTCATCGGCCCGTTGGCCGCTTCCGGCGAGACGGTGAACCCGGGGACCGCCGCGAGGTTGCAGGCCACGCGGGTCTGCTCGGCGGTCTGGTCCATCGCGAAGCCGTGACCGACCAACATGAACTCGGAGCGGCACGCGTCCTGCATGACCGAGTTGGCCTGGGTCATCGCTGCGTCGTAGTCGGTGCCGACGATGGTGCGCCCGTTGATGCCGCCCTGGGCGTTGCACCAGTCGATCATCGCGGAGACGGCGTCGGACATCTCCTTGTTCAGGCCGGGGCTCTTGGCGTAGCCGCGATCGTCGCCGTAGCCGATCCTGATCTCGGTGTCGGTCACGCCCTGGTCGGTGGCACCCGTGGCGTCGCCCTCGCCGCACGGCGAGTCCAGGGTGCCGAACTTGTCCACCGCGAGGGTGTCGGCCGCGGCAGCTCCGGTACCGCCGGTGCCGGCCCCGCCCGACGGGTCGGCGCCGCGTTCGCCGGCACAGGCCGAGAGCAACGCCACAGAGGCCGTGAGCGCCAGCACGGACCTGGCGAGTGTGTGCTTGTTCAAAGTCGGGTGTCTCCTTCGTCACAGCAACCCCTGTCCGGCGGTCGGCTCGGGAGGGGTGGTGCGGCGAAAGCTAGCCAGGGCCGTGGAGGCCGCGACGTGGGATTCCCGGTCAGTGAGACCTACCGTGAAGTCGGTCACACGCCCATCGGTGAGTGAAACTCCGCACAGCGGGGAACCGGCGCGGGCACGCTGCCACCGGCGGAGCCGTCGAGGTGTCGGTGTTCACCGAACCGTCGCTGTACTTTTACCCACCGGCTACCTCACAATCGGCAGATGTGACCGCAGAGCTTGTCGTCCTCCTGGTGGTGGTAGTCACTGCCCTCGCATTCGACTTCACCAACGGCTTCCACGACACCGGGAACGCGATGGCGACATCGATCGCCACCGGCGCCCTGAAACCGAAGGTCGCGGTCGCCCTCTCCGCCTCGCTCAACCTGATCGGCGCATTCCTGTCGGTCGAGGTTGCCGCGACGGTCGCCAAAGGGGTGGTCAACCTCGACAGCACCGGCGGCGAGGCCCTGTTGCTCATCGTGTTCGCCGGGCTCGTCGGCGGCATCCTCTGGAACCTCGCGACGTGGCTGTTCGGCCTGCCGTCGAGCTCGTCGCACGCACTGTTCGGCGGCCTCATCGGCGCGTCCCTGGCGTCGCTCGGCATCAACGGCGTGGTGTGGGACGGGGTGATCGGCAAGGTGATCATTCCGGCGCTGCTGGCGCCGGTGGTCGCAGCACTCGTCGCCACCGTGGGCACCTGGTCGGTGCACCGCATCACCCGCGCGGTGCCCGACGAGACCCGCGGGCACGGCTTCCGTATCGGCCAGATCGGCTCGGCCTCGCTGGTCTCGCTCGCGCACGGCACCAACGACGCACAGAAGACGATGGGCGTGATCTTCCTGGCGCTCGTCGCACACGGCAGCATCACCGCCGACGCGGAGATGCCGTTCTGGGTGAAGTTCTCCTGCGCCGTCGCGATCGCCCTGGGCACGTACCTCGGCGGCTGGCGCATCATCCGCACGCTCGGCAAGGGGCTGGTGGAGATCGCACCCCCGCAGGGCATGGCGGCCGAGTCGTCGTCGGCCGCGATCATCCTCACCTCGAGCCACTTCGGTCTGCCCCTGTCGACCACCCACGTGGCGACCGGGTCGATCCTGGGTTCCGGACTCGGCACCCGCTCGGCGAACGTGCGCTGGGGCGTCGCCGGCCGCATGGCCGTCGCCTGGCTGATCACCCTGCCGTCGGCGGCCCTCGTCGGCGCCTTGTGCTGGGGGCTGGCCCATCTGATCGGCGGCCTGCCGGGTGTGGTGGTGGTGTTCGCGGTGCTGTGCGCGCTGTCGCTGCTGATGTACGTGCGCTCGCGCCGGCAGCCGATCGACGCCTCCAATGTCACCGCGGAGTGGGACGGCAAGCTCGCTCCCGCGCAGACCCCGGTCCCGGCTCCCGGCGACGTGCCGGCCGCACCGACCACTCCCACGGAGGGACGCAAGTGACCCTGTTGACGAACACCCTCGGATCGTTGTGGCAGGTCGTCCTCGTCGGACTCTTCTTCGGGGCGGGCCTGCCGGCGGTCTTCGCCCTCGGCATGCGCTCGCTCGTAGCGGGCCGCGCAGGTGAGCAGGCCCGGCCGAACCCGCTCGGCATCGCCGGCGCCGTCGTCTGCTTCGCCGTCGTGCTGATCGCGATCGTCGCGGGGATACTGTTGCTGGCTTCGGATTTCCTGTCGAGCACCTTCGGCCTCGACATCTTCTGAGCCACCACTGCCTCTCCGCCCGTCCCACGAAAGAACGACATTGCCCAAGTACTCGCTCCGCTCGGTCCTCGACTGGCTGCGCGCCGGCTACCCGGAAGGCATCCCGGCCAAGGATCACTTCGCGCTGCTCGCCGTGCTGCGACGGCGTCTGACGGACGAGGAGATCGCCGAAGTGTGCGAGATGTCGATCGCCACGGCCCACGAGCATCCCGAGCGCTACGTCGACTACGACACGCTCGAGCAGATCATCGCCGGCGTGCTCCACGAGGAACCGTCGGAGGAGGACATCGAACGAGTCGCCGGGCACCTCGCCGCGGGAGGCTGGCCGGTGGTCGCCGAGGACGGGACCGTGGTGACCGCCGGCGACGGGACGAACTGAGGAGGTGCCCCCGTGACGCTTCCGCCGTTCCTCACCTCCATCATCGAATGGCTGCGCGCCGGTTACCCGGAGGGCGTGCCGGAACAGGACTACGTGCCCCTGTTCGCGCTGCTCAGCCGGCGGCTGTCGGAGGACGAGGTCGACCAGGTCGCGCACGCCCTCGTCGACGAGGGTGACCTGCCCATCTCGAAGACGGACATCGCGGTTCTGATCACGAAGATCACCAACGAGATGCCGCTCGAAGAGGACATCGATCGGGTGCGCCGGCACCTCGAGACCGGAGGGTGGCCGCTCACCGGCCCCGCCTCGTGAACCTCGAGGTGTTGCCCGTCCCCTCCGGCGACGCGGTGCCGGAGGTGCTGCCCGCACTCCGTCGCATGCTCGACGGCGACGGACCGGCCCTGCTCCCGGTGCCGGCCGCCGACGACCGGGAGATCCGGCGACTGACCGGGGCCCTGCACCCCGGCGAACCCGTCGACGACGGCATCGGCCTCGTCGTGGCCACCTCGGGGACCACGGGCACCCCGAAGGGTGCCCAGTTGACCGCCGCAGCGTTGCGGGCCAGCGGTGACGCCACGCACGAACGTCTCGGCGGGCCCGGCTCGTGGCTGCTGGCGCTGCCCGCCCACCACATCGCCGGCATGCAGGTGTTGCTGCGAGGCCTGCTGGCGGGAACCGGACCCGTGGTGATCGACGTCGCCGACGGCTTCGATCCGGGCCGGTTGCCCGAGGCTGTCTCCGCGATGCCCGCCGGGCGGCGCTACACGTCGCTGGTGCCCACCCAGCTGATCAAGGCCCTCGATCACCCGGCTGCCGTCGCGGCCCTCGCCGACCTGGATGCGATCCTGCTGGGCGGTGCCGCCACTCCCGCCCCGGTCCTGCGCCGGGCGCAGGACGCCGGCATCACGGTGGTCCGCACCTACGGGATGAGCGAGACGTGCGGCGGGTGCGTGTACGACGGAGTCCCGCTGGCCGGGACGACGGTCCGGGTCGACGCGCAGTCCCGGGTGTGGCTCGGCGGGGCCACCCTCGCCCGCGGCTACCGCGGTCTGCCCGACCATCCGGCGTTCGCGGAGCCCGGCTGGTTCCGCACGGACGACGCGGGCGAACTCACCGACGGGGTCCTGCGTATCCTGGGGCGCCTGGACGAGGCCGTCACCACCGGCGGTCTCACCGTCGTGCCGCAGGTCGTCGAGGCCGTCCTGCTCGAGCACCCCGCGGTCCGCGAGTGCGCCGTGATCGGCCTGCCCGATCCCCGGCTCGGGCAGCGGGTGGCGGTCGTCGTCGTTCCGGAGGCCGGCGCCTCCCCCACGCTGGACGAACTGCGAACCTGGACGAGCGCATCGCTGGACGTCACCGCGGCACCGCGGGCGCTGTACGTCGTCCCCGCCCTGCCGTTGCGCGGCCCCGGCAAGGTGGACCGGCGGGCGCTGGTGGCCCGGTTCTCGTAGGTCGGCCCGTCGCGGCCGGGCGAGTGGATCGGTCATCTCCTCGGCCCGACGGGAGGGCACATTCGCTCGATGGCAGGATCGACGCATGGCAACCGCTGGTCAATGGCTCGAAGGCGCCCGTCCGCGCACACTTCCCAACGCGATCGCCCCGGTCGTCGCCGGCACCGGCGCCGCGGCCGCGCTCGACGGCGTGGTGTGGTGGAAGGCCCTCCTGGCGTTGGTGGTTGCCCTCGCGCTGATCGTCGGGGTCAACTACGCCAACGACTACTCCGACGGCATCCGCGGGACCGACGACGACCGGGTCGGCCCGCTGCGGCTGGTCGGCTCGGGCGCGGCGGCGCCGGCGGCGGTCAAGCGGGCCGCGTTCGCATGCTTCGGTGTGGGCGCGACCGCCGGGATCGTGCTGGCGATCACGAGCGCCTGGTGGCTGCTGCTGGTGGGTGCGGTGTGCATCGCCGGTGCCTGGTACTACACCGGGGGCCGGAGCCCCTACGGCTACAGCGGGTTCGGCGAGGTCGCGGTGTTCGTGTTCTTCGGGCTCGTCGCCGTGCTGGGCACGCAGTTCGTGCAGGCCGGCCGGATCGACTGGGTCGGGCTGGCGTGCGCAGTGGCGGTGGGCTCGTTCTCGAGTGCGGTGCTGGTGGCCAACAATCTGCGCGACATCCCCACCGACACCGTCTCGGGCAAGCGCACGCTTGCGGTGCGACTGGGCGATCCGCGGACCCGGACGCTGCACCTGATCCTGCTGGCCGTGCCGTTCGTGGCGTCGCTGGCCCTGGTGGCGCGCACGCCGTGGGCACTGGCGGGCCTGCTCGCGCTGCCGCTCGCGGTGCGCGCCCACGCACCCGTGCGGTCCGGTGGGCTCGGCATGCACCTGATCCCGGCGCTGCGGGATTCGGGTGTAGCGATGCTGGCGTGGGCCGTCGCGACCGCGGCGGCGCTGTTCGTCGCGTGAGCGGTCGTGCCCGGGAACGTCACTTCCGGTCGGGCACCAGCAGGCCGAGCGCCCAGTTGACGATCGAGATGATCAGGGCGCCCCAGAACGCGGTCCAGAAGCCCTCGACGGTCAGACCGTAGTCGGTGAACTCGCTCAGCCATGCGGTGAGCATGAGCATCAGCGCGTTCACGACGAGGGTGAACAGGCCCAGCGTCAGGATGAGCAGCGGGAGAGACAGCAGCTGCACCAGCGGCTTGACGAAGGCGTTGACGACGGTGAAGACGAGCGCGATCACCAGCAGCGCGATGATCTCGTTGGTGGCACCGGTGCCGGACCCCGTGAAGTCGATGCCGGAGACCCACTGGGCCGCCAGCCAGATGGCGACGGCGTTGAGGACCAGCCGGACCAGGAAGTTGATCATGCCGACACTGTTCCACATCCGGCTCCCGCGGCGCGGTCGCAGACTCGGACGTCAGGCCGCCCGGCCCCGGTAGTCGCGCAGACGGTCGCGCAGGACCTTGCGAGAGACGTGGGACTCGACCAGGGTGCAGGCACGTTCGTCGTCGGAACGCAGGATCCCGAGCAGCAGGTGCTCGCAGCCGATGACGCGGTCCCGGCGCGCGAGAGCTTCCCGCAGGGCGAGCTGCAAGGACTTCTTCGCGGCCGGATCGAACGGCATGTGCCGCGCGAACGGCCCCCGCCGGCCCCCGCCGGGTCCGCGGTCGAGGACGCCCTCGCCGAAGCTCTCCTCCAGTCTGGCCCGGACGGAATCGAGGTCGATACCGATGGCACCGAGGGCGGCGGCGTCCTCGTCGCCGAGCATCCCGGCGTCCCGCGCCAGTTCGCTGCGCACGGTCCCGGCGGTGAGCCCCAGGTCGGCGAGCAGGTCACGGAGCGTCACGTCCGCGGTGCCGAGGACGCCGAGCAGCAGGTGGGCCGGCGTGATTCGTCGGGCGTCCAGCTCCCGGGCCTCCTCCTGCGCGGTGACGACGGCGGCTCGCGCGCCGGCGGTGAATCGTTCGAACACGGCGGATCACCCACGCTTCCGGTTGTACTTCTGGTGGACGGCCTGCCTGCTCACCTCGAGTGCGTCGGCGATCGCCTGCCACGACCAGCCCTGTCGGCGGGCGTTGTCGACCTGGATCGCCTCGAGCCGCTCGAGCAACCGTCGCAGGGCGCGCACGGCCCGCAGCCCCTCTGCGGGGTCGGGGCTTCCGGCGGCGGCGGCGAGTGTGGTGGCCTCGGTCATGACGTCAATTTACGTTGACATCCGACGAACGTCAACAGAAGTTGACAGGCCGGGTCCGGCCGAGCTGATCAGTACCGTGCGACGGCAGCGTCCACGGCACGCTGCAGTTCGTCCTGCACCAGGCGCGTGACGTCGCGGACCTTGCCGTCGAGGTCGGTGACCGGGTCGGTGAGGAACACACTCGCCGGGCGCGACGGGTCCTTGCCCGGCCCGTACCCGATCCCGACGCACACCAGGGCGGGTCGCGCCCCCAGATCGCGCGCCCGGCGGACGATGTGGCCGATGCCGGTCCCGAGCGGCTGCAACCGCGTCGGGTCGCCCTCGTTGCAGGTGCCCTCCGGGAAGATCGCGACGCTGTCGCCGTGATGCAGCCGGGCGGCGGAGACGTCCATCATCCGGCGTCCGGCGTCGGAGACCGCCCGCAGGCCGTGATTCTTGGCCCGGAAGACCGGGATCCCGCCCATCATGTCGATCTTGCGGCGCTGCGACTCGTCGGCGAACAGCTCGTCCTTCGCCAGCACCCGCGTCCTGCCGATCACCGGGCGCAGCGGCGAGCGCCACGCCGTCGCCGCGAGGACGTACTGATCGCTGTGCGTCAGATGGTTGGCGACGATCAGGAGGGGCGTCCGAGCCCGGATGAGTTCCCGGAGGCGATCGCGGACGTCCCGGGCGTAGTGCACCCGGGGGCGATACCGGGCGGCGAGCAGGGCGTAGGCGGCCTGGGCGACGGGCCGGTTCTGCCGGTGCCCGAGGTAGAAGTCGTAGACGGCTTCGTAGTTGTCCAGGGACACGGCGGGACGTTCCATGTCCTCACGATACCGAACCTACGCAACCGTAGGCTACGGGCTCGTAAGGTCCGGATCGCGGGGTCACGCCCGCCATCTGCCGGTGGCCGTGAACTCCTCGAGCGTCGCAGCGGGGCCCGCCAGGTCCAGACCCTCCCCGGCCACCCAGTCGTCGTCGAAATAGGTGCCCGCGTAGCGCTCCCCGCCGTCGCACAGCAGGGTGACGACGCTGCCGCGCCGGCCGTCGGCGATCATCGCCGCGATCAGACCGAACGCACCCCAGAGATTGGTCCCGGTCGAGCCCCCGACGCGGCGGCCCAGGGCCTCGCTCGCGTGCCGCATCGCGGCGATCGACGCGGCGTCCGGCACCCGGATCATCCGATCCACCACCTGACCGACGAACGACGGCTCCACCCGGGGCCGGCCGATGCCCTCGATACGCGACGGCATGCCCGTCGTGTAGTCCACCGAGCCCGTCTCGTACCCGCCGTAGAACGCGGAATTCTCGGGGTCGACGACGGCCAGCCGGGTACGGTGCCGGCGATACCGGATGTACCGGCCGACCGTGGCGCTGGTGCCGCCGGTGCCGGCGCCGACGACGATCCACTCCGGGATCGGATGCTCCTCGAGCTGCAGCTGGGTGAAGATCGATTCGGCGATGTTGTTGTTGCCGCGCCAGTCGGTGGCTCGTTCCGCGTGCGTGAACTGGTCCATGTAGTGACCGCCCAGTTCGGCGGCGAGACGGCGCGCCTCGGTATAGATCTCCGGCGGCCGGTCGACGAAGTGGCACCGTCCACCCTGCGCCTCGATGAGTGCGACCTTCGCCGGGCTGGTACTCCGCGGCATCACCGCGACGAAGTCGAGGCCGAGCAGCTTGGCGAAGTACGCCTCGCTGACGGCAGTCGAGCCGGAAGATGCCTCGATGATCGGGGTGTCCGCGCGCACCCAGCCGTTGCAGATGGCGTAGAGGAACAGCGATCGCGCGAGCCGGTGCTTCAAGCTGCCGGTGATGTGCGTGGACTCGTCCTTGAGGTACAGCTGCACCCCCCACTCGGGGGGCAGCGGATAACGCAGGAGATGCGTGTCGGCGCTGCGCTGGGAGTCGGCTTCGATCAGCTGGACGGCACGATCCACCCACTCCCGCGACGCACTGCGGTCGACGACGCCTTCACTCACCTACGATCCTCGCCGCGCAGCCGGGACTGGAGGTCGGCCCGGTCGGCGCGGCGACGCGCGTCGACGGACGCGATGCCCGCGTTCACCCGGCGGCGCAGGGGCGCGAACACGACGAGCGAGAGCGGCAGCGCGATCAGCACCGCGAAGAGCGCAGCGACCAGCAGGGGGATCTCCACCCCGAACAGACGGGGAAGGTAGAGGATCACCACGGCGAGCACGAGGACGAGGAGCAGGCGGGCCAGCGAATAGAGGGCGACGTCCCGGGCCAAGGTGCCTCTGTCGGTGCCGGGATTTCCGGGCCGGCCGGGATTTCCGGGCTGGTCAGGGCGGTTCTGCGATGCTTCACTCACCTGTCCAGGGTAACCGCCGCGGGCAGCGGTCCATCTGGTCGACCGTCCGTTTTGTCTATTACTTCCGCTTTACCAACGGTAGACCGTTCGAGCAACCAGGGTATTCGGTGTCAACATGGCCACGACGATCCGAACGAGACGAAACACCCGGAAGGACCATCGATGAGCGCACCCGCATTCAACGGCGCGAAGGAATCCCTGCTGACCCCCGGCCAGGTCGCGGCCCTGTTCCACGTGGACCCGAAGACGGTCACCCGCTGGGCTCACGCCGGCCGGCTCGGCTCGCTGCGTACCCCGGGCGGTCATCGCCGCTTCCGGGAGTCCGAGGTGCTGGCGCTGCTGCGCTCCCTCACCACCGAAGCCACCACCCGCTGACCGGGCCGCACTCCTGATCGGGGACCGGGGGCGCACCGACACCCTCGCCGCTACGAATAGACTGAAAGAGCAGGCCCGGCCGGCCACGGAAAGGCCGGCAGACTGCTCGCGGCGAGGAGGTGCGTGGTGCTCTACCTGTTGGCCATAGTCGGTGCCCTCACGATTGCGGTGCTGCTGTGGAAGGCGTTCGGTCCCGGACTTCGCTCCCAGCCGACCCGCGTGATCGGCCCCGACGACGACCCGGACTTCCTGTGGGAGGTCGACCGGCAGTTCCGTCGCAATTCCACCGACGGCACCCCCGGCCCCGAGCAGGACCCCGGAGACTGACCCTCGGACCGCGGTGCCCGCTCCGTCGCTGCGCTCGCGGCGGAGCGAACCCGTCGCTGCGCTCGCCTGCGGTTTCGCTCCCGTCGCTGCGCTCGCCTGCGGTTCTCTCCCGTCGCTGCGCTCGCCTGCGGTTTCTCTCCCGTCGCTGCGCTCGCCCGGGGGTCATCTCCCGTCGCTGCGCTCGCCTGCGGTTTCTCTCCCGTCGCTGCGCTCGCCCGGGGGTCATCTCCCGCCGGCGGGCCGGCCCAGGTCACCTCGGCGCGGAAAGTCGGCGGCGACTCCCGCCGCCAGTTCCAGCAGCGCCCGCCGGGTGCGTGGCTGCAGCCGGGCCAGGTCGACCTCCGCGCCCTCCTCGAGGTGCGGATCGAACGGTAGTACGTGGACGCCGCGGCAGCGCCGGGCGAAGTGCTCGACCAGCCGGTCCACGTCCACCTTGCCGGACCGGGGCCGCACGGCGTTGACCACCGCCACCGAGCGGGCCACCAGGTCCCGGTAGCCGTGCGCGTCGAGCCAGTCCAGCGTCGCCGAGGCACTGCGCGCCCCGTCCACCGATCCGGAACTGACCACCACCAGCGTGTCCGCGTTCTCGAGGATCGCCCGCATCGCCGAGTGCATCAGTCCCGTGCCGCAGTCGGTGAGCACGATGGTGTGGAACCGTTCGAGGACGGCCAGCGTCCGCTCGTAGTCCCGCGCACTGAACGCTTCCGAGACGGCCGGATCGCTGTCCGAGGCCAGCACCTCGAGCCGGTGCCGATTCTGTGACGTATGGGCCCGCACATCGCTGTAGCGACGGATGCGCGCCTCGTCGCGCAGCAGGGTACGCACGGTTCCCGAGGCCCGGTCGGCGACCTTCTGGCTGAGCGTCCCCCGGTCGGGATTGGCGTCCACCGCGACCACCCGGTCGCCCCGCAGGGACGCGAATGTGGATCCGAGCGTGACCGTGACGGTGGTCTTTCCCACCCCGCCCTTCAGGCTCAGCAGCGCGATCCGGTAGCAGCCCCGGAGCGGTCCGCGCACCTGCTCTGTCAACTCACGCCGCTGACGGTCCCGTCGGCCGTCGCCGGGATCGATGCGCCCGCCGGTGCCGCGGTACACGGCCCGGCGCCACCCCCGCGCGGGCGCCGACTGCACCCGGTTCACGAGCAGCGACGCGTCCAGATCCCGCGCCGACGGTTGTGCTGTCCCCGCCCGCTCGCTCTCCTGCGGCACCACGCTGTCGTCCCCCGTCCCCGGTCCCCCACGGCCCGGCCGACGCGGACGATAACAGATCAGTTCAGGCCGGCGTACGAATGCAGACCGGAGACGACCATGTTGATGATGAAGAGGTTGAACAGCATGGCGACGAACCCGGCGACGTTGATCCAGGCCGCACGGGTGTTGCGCCAGCCCGACGTCGCACGGGCGTGCAGGTACGCCGCGTAGATCACCCAGGTGATGAAGGAGACGGTCTCCTTGGGATCCCAGCCCCAGAACCGGCCCCACGCGGCCTCGGCCCAGATCGCCCCCAGGATGATGCCGGCACCGAACAGCGGGAACCCGATGATGGTGGTGCGGTAGGCGAGACGGTCCAAAGTCTGCGCGTCGGGCAGGCGTTCGGCGATCCGGCCGAACACGCCGCGGCCTTCCTCGCCCTTCGGGAACCGGATGCGCAGCAGGAACAGCAGGCTGGCGACGCCGGAGACCAGGAAGATGCCGCTGCCGACGCTGATGATGGTCACGTGGATGGGCAGCCAGAACGACTGCAGGGCGGGCACGACGGGGGCGGCGTCGGCGTACAGCACGGTCGCCGCGAGGAACATCAGGATCAGCACCGGCACGAGCAGGTAGACCCACATGATCCGGTAGGCCGGCTTGCGCAGCACCACCAGCCCGAACAGCACCGCCGCGGCGGATGCCATGGCCACGAACTCGTACATGTTGCCGAGCGGGAAGCGCTCGGTGGACAGCCCGCGCAGCACGATCGACGTCACCTGCAGGGCAGCCACCACGACGACGAGCGCACGCCCCATGTTGCCGAGACGCTCGGACAGCGTCCGGCCCTGCACCTCCGCCACCCGGCCCGGTCCGGCCGGCTCCGACGGCGATTCGGCAGCGCCCACGGCGACGAGCTTGCGCTCGCGCTCGGCGACGAGGTCGGCCCGGTGCGACGCGTACTCGGCGATCAGCAGCACCAGCGCCAGCACCAGCACCGCGAACGCCGATTCGAACGCCCAGTCGCTGTACTGCGCGAGGGTCTCGTTGAGGGTCATGCCTTCTTCTCCTGTGCTGCCTTCGCACGTGCGGTCGTGTCGTCGCCGAGCAGTCGGCCGGTCAGACGCTCGAACTCGTCACCCCATCCGGCCTGATCGGTCCGGGCGAGACCACCGAGTTCTACTACGGTACGTCGTTCCCCGTCGGCCACTGTACCGGCCGGGTAGACCCGCACCCAGATCCGGCGGCGCTTGATCACCAGCGACACCAGCAGCCCCGCCATCATCGTGACGGCCGACAGCAGCACCCACGTCTGCGCCGGGTCGTGGGAGACCTGCAGGTTCACGAAGTCGGTCGCGCCGTCGAACCGGATCTGCGTCCCGTCGGCGAGCGTCACGCTCTCCCCCGCATACAGGTTCACACGGTCCTGCTTGACGAGCCGGCCCTGGTTGATCAGCTCGCCGTTCAGGGAGAACAGCGACTGCGGGGTGCCGGTGTCGAGACCCGTGTCGCCCTTGTAGATGTCGATCGCGACGGCGGGATCGGTCAGCGCCGGGTAGCCGGAGGACAACAGGTTGCCGTGGAACACCGCCGTGGGGGCGAACAGTCCCTCGATCGCGATCTGGTTGCGCCGCCGCTCGTCGGCATCCGGGTACATCCCGCCCGGCGGATCGAAGCGCATCGCGCCACTGCTGAGGAAGGTGGTCGCGTCGTCCGGTCGCCACTGCAGCTTCTCGGTGCGGGTCTCGCCGTCGGGCCATGTCACCGTGAAGGACGGCGCGAAGCCGTGGCCCTGCAGGTAGACGCGGTCGCTGCCGACCCGCAGCGGATGGTTCACCTTCAGCTGGGCCTCGCGCCAGGTGTTCGTCGCCAGGTCGGCCCCCGCCTGGTAGTCGATGTTCGAGGTGAACATCTCGGCCTGGCCGTTGTCGAGATAGTCCGCGGAGAAGTCCTTCACGCGGATGCACATCGGAGTCAGGCCCGTGCCGTCGAGGGTGTTGCCCGCGCGGAAGGAGTCGAACGCCGCCGGCGAGCTGGTGCAGAACTCCTCGCCGTCGGCGACCAGGATGCGCTGGCCCTCGTAGCCGAACAGCTTGCCCACCGCGACGGCGGCGAGCAGCCCCACCAGCGCGAGGTGGAACAGCAGGTTGCCGGCCTCGCGCAGGTATCCCTTCTCCGCCGAGAGGGTGAGTTCCCCGTCGCGCGCGCCGCGGCGGGCGCCCGGCTCGTCGCCGCGCTCGGCGATGCGCCAGCCCCGCAGCTGACCCCGTACCCGGGCGAGCACCTCCTCCGGGGTGCCGTCGACCGTGGCCTCGAGGTGGTGCGGCAGTCGCGACAGGTTGCGCGGCGCCGGCACGGGCCGGGTGCGCAGCGCCCGGTAGTACTCGGTGCAGCGCGGCAGGATGCAGCCGATCAGGGAGACGAACAGCAGCACGTAGATCGCGGTGAACCAGAAGCTGCCGAACACGTCGAACAGCTCCAGCCGGTCCATCAGCGGCCCGAGGGTCGGGCGCGCGGCGATGTACTCGTCGACCTTGCCGGCGTTGAGGCTGCGCTGCGGCAGCAGCGCGCCGGGGATCGCGGCCAGCGCGAGCAGGAACAGCAGCACCAGCGCGGTGCGCATCGACGTCAGGCCGCGCCAGGTGTTGCGGACGAACGCCGCGGCGCGGCCGGCCGGGCCCTGCCGCGGCGGGGTCGGTGACGGTGGGGCGGTGGGTGTGTCGGTGGCCGTCATATCGGGAGCGTGACCTCGGAGATGAAGGCGTCCCGGATCCAGGAGACGAACACGTCCCAGGCGCCGGTGACGAGGGCGATTCCGACGGCCACGAGCATGAAGCCGCCGACGAGCTGGACGGTGCGGGCGTGGGCGCGCAACCAGCCCACCCCGCGCAGGGCCCGGGCGGAGCCCAGCGCGAGAACGACGAAGGGCAGCCCGAGACCGAGGCAGTACGCCACGATGAGCGCGACGCCCCGGGCGGCGGTGGTGCCCTCGGTGCCGGCGGCCAGGGAGATCACCCCGGCGAGGGTGGGGCCGAGGCACGGCGTCCATCCCAGGGCGAAGACGCCGCCGAGCAGCGGCGCGCCGGCCAGCCCGGAGATTCGCCGGGGTTCGGGGCGGGTGTCGCGCTGCAGGGCCGGGATCAGGCCGACGAACACCAGCCCCATCACGATGGTGACCACCCCGCCGATCCGCATCAGCAGCTCGCGGTTGACGGAGAGCGCGGAGATCGCCCCGAACACCGACGCGGTGGCGAGGACGAACACCACCGTGAATCCGGCGACGAACAGCGCGGCGGCCCCGGCGACGCGTAGCCGGCCGTCGTCGCGGACGGTGGTGGTGCGTCCCCGCGCCTCGGCGGCGGTGACCGCCGGGGCCTCGGCGCCCACGACCCCGGCCAGATAGGACAGGTAGCCGGGCACGAGCGGCACCACGCAGGGCGAGGCGAAGGACACGAGCCCGGCCAGCAGGCACGCTCCGAGGGCCAGCAGCAGCGGGCCGGACGAGGCGACCGACTGGAAGGTGTCCCCGATGCCCGCGGCGAGGACGGCCTCGCTCACGAGCGGACTACTGCTCACGACTGCACCACCCATGTCACTGCTCGGCGGGGGTTTCCGCGGCGATCCGCTCGACGACCGGCTGCAGATCGCTCGCGAGCAGTTCGGTGAGGAAGACCGCCGCGACGCGATGGTCACGATCGAGGACGACCGTGGTGGGGACGACCGACGTCGGGTAGTTCGCCCCGAGCGCCAGCAGCGAGCGCATCGACGGGTCGTAGATCGACGGGTAACCGACCCGGTTGTCGACGACGAAGTCCTGGGCCTTGTCGCGCTGGTTGTCGCGGACGTTGATGCCGAGGAACTGCACGCCCTGGTCCTCGGTGGCCTCGTAGACCTGTTCGAGGTCGTCGGCCTCACTACGGCACGGGGCACACCACTGGCCCCACACGTTGAGCACCACCACCTGGCCGGCGTAGTCGTCGAGCGAGATCGTCTCACCCTCGTTCATCAGGTCCTCGCCCGTGAGCGTCCCGAGGGTGCCGCGTTCGGCGGGCGGGTCGTAGAAGATCCGGGTCTGACCGCCCGGCGAGACGAAGTCGAAGGTGCCGCCGGTGGCGACGGCGTCGTCGCCGGTCGCGCACGAGGTGAGGACGACACTACAGGCCAGCGCCGTCGCCGCCAGCGCCGCCCGTCGCGTGGCCCGGCGTCTCATGCGCCGTGGACGGTCGGGTCCGAGGCCCCGGCCGGTTCGGAGTAGACGATGTCGACGAGGGTGTCGCCCTGGTACACCAGCGAGGTCAGCGACGCCAGGCTGCACTGGCGGTGCTGCGGGTTGTGCCACAGCCGTTCCCCTTCGAGGAAGCGGCGCAGGGTCCACACCGGAAGCTGGTGGCTCACGCACACGGCTTCGCGTCCCACGGCTGCGACACGAGCGGCGTTGACCGCGGCCAGCATGCGGTGCGCGATCTGCAGGTAGGGCTCACCCCACGACGGGGTGAAGGGGTCGCGCAGCTTCCACCAGTGCCGCGGGCGGCGCAGCGCCCCGTCGCCGACGGCCACTCGCAGGCCCTCGAACTGGTTGCCCGCCTCGACGAGGTTCTCGTCCGTCGCCACGGGCAGGCCGTGCTTGTCCGCGATGGGCTGGGCGGTCTGCTGGGCCCGCTCGAGCGGGGAGGCGACGATGTGCGCGATGTCGTGGTCGGCGAGGGCCGAGGCCACCGACCGGGCCTGCGCCTCCCCGGTCACGGACAGCCGGAAACCGGGCAGCCGGCCGTAGAGGATGCCACTGGGGTTGTGCACCTCGCCGTGCCGGAGCACGTGCACGATGGTGCGGGTCTCGGACGGGGCAGGTTCGGTCACGTGGGAGTTCCTCGGGTGTGCGGCGGGTGTGGACGGCCTGGAAGAGGCGCGCTCAGGCGGTGGCGGCTGCCGCGGCCTTCGCGGCGTGCGGCAGTGCGTCGGCGATGCGGGAGAACGCGTCGTCGTCGAGCGCGGACGAGACGAACCACGT
This sequence comes from Rhodococcus indonesiensis, assembly GCF_047782815.1. Taxonomy (NCBI): domain Bacteria; kingdom Bacillati; phylum Actinomycetota; class Actinomycetes; order Mycobacteriales; family Nocardiaceae; genus Rhodococcus; species Rhodococcus indonesiensis. The sequence continues at coordinate 3,996,403 of NZ_CP180630.1, forward strand.
CTCGAACGCGCTCGGCGGGGCGTAGACGCCGTGGTCGAGCAGGGCATGGAAGAACGCGGGGAACCGCCACGTCTGCGCGGCCTTGGCCTGCGCGTAGTCGGTGACCGGCTCCTCGGTGAAGAACACGCTGAGCATGGTGCCGGCGAACTGGACCCGGTGGGCCACGCCCTCCGCCGTCAGTGCCTCACCGATCATCCGTCCGAGGGTGGTGGCGTTGCGGTCGAGCGCGGCGTAGGCGTCGCTGTCGGCGGCGCGCAGGCTGGCGAGGCCGGCCGCGACGGCGACCGGATTGCCCGACAGGGTGCCGGCCTGGTACACGGGCCCGGCCGGCGCGAGATGAGCCATCACGTCGGCGCGGCCACCGAATGCGGCCGCGGGCAGTCCGCCGCTCATCACCTTGCCGAACGTCATGAGGTCACCGGCGACGCCGTCGATGCCGTACCACCCGGCCGGTCCCGCCCGGAACCCGGTCATCACCTCGTCCATGATCAGCAGCGCGCCGTGCTCGCGGGTCAGCTCGCGCAGACCGGCGTTGAAGCCGGGCACCGGCGGGACGGTGCCCATGTTGCCGGCAGCGGCTTCGGTGATCACCGCCGCGATCTTCCCCGGTTCGGCCGCGAACGCCGCGCGCACCGCCTCGAGGTCGTTGTACGGCAGGACGATCGTGTCCTCGGCCTGAGCGCCCGTCACCCCCGGCGACGTCGGCAGCCCGAAGGTGGCGACGCCGGATCCGGCGTCGGCGAGCAGGGCGTCGACGTGACCGTGATAACAGCCCGCGAACTTGACGATCTTGGTCCGGCCGGTGAATCCGCGCGCCAGCCGCACCGCGCTCATCGTCGCCTCGGTACCGGAATTGACGAGCCGGACCTGCTCGACGGGCTCGACGCGGGCCACGATCTCCTCCGCGAGTTCCACCTCGCCGGCGGTCGGCGCGCCGAACGACAGTCCCGTCGTGGCGGCACTGCGCACCGCGTCGACGACGGCCGGGTGCGCATGGCCGAGGATCATCGGCCCCCACGAACACACCAGGTCGACATACGAATTGCCATCGACGTCGGTCAGCGTGCAGCCCGATGCGGAGGCGACGAAGCGCGGGGTGCCGCCGACCGATCCGAATGCGCGGACCGGAGAGTTCACACCCCCGGGAATCACCTTCGACGCCCGGTCGAACAGTGCGGTGGATACGGAGTCGCGGGCGCGAGATGCATCGGGGGTCGCAGTCACGACCTCCAGTGTCCCAGTTTCGCGGGATTTGCCAAAAGGCGCGGCCCCTGCAACGGCGGTCGTTGCGGTAGGAATGTGACCATGGTCTCGTTCGACGACGTCCGTACCGCCCTCGCCGACCGGTTCCGGGTCGTCACCGCCGCGTTGTCCGCCGACGGACGTGAGGTACTTCTCACCGGACCGGTGGACGTCGGCCTGGAGGTCGGCGGATTCGCGGTCGTCGAACTCGACGACGAGCGCCCTCTCGCCGTGCAGGTCCGCAGCGCGCGCATCGTCGAGCGCGAGGGCGCAGACGTCGACGTCGACGTGGACCAACCGGGTCTGCCGGTGCGCTCCGTGCGCGGCCGCGCCATGGTGCGGACGCTGGCGGGGTCCGCGAGTGTGCTCGGCGTGTTCGGCGACGGCCGGTTCGCCGCCACGCCGGAAGTCGCACCGTTCCCCGAGCGGCATGTGCGGCCGGCCACCGCGGCCGAGACCGCGACGCTCGCGGCCGCCCTGACCGGCACCCTCGACGTCGGCACCCTGCTGCACACCCCGGCCGTGGCCGCGCGGCTGCACCCGGCGGGCTTCGCCCGGCACACCTTCATGTGCGGCCAGTCCGGCTCCGGCAAGACGTACACCACCGGGGCGGTCCTCGAGCGGCTGCTCGCCGCGACGACCCTGCCGATCGTGGTGCTCGATCCCAACTCCGACCACGTGCACCTCGGCCGGCTGCGGGATCCGGAGGACGAGTCCCCCGTCGCGCAGCGGCATCGCCGGGCCGCCGCCGGCGTGCGGGTGGTACGGGCCCGCGGCACCGGCGCCGACCACCTGCTGTGCCTGGATCTGAGCGACCTCCCCCTCGTCGCGCAGGCCCTGCTGCTGCGTCTGGACCCGGTGCACGACCTCGACGAGTACTCGGCGCTGCGCCGCGTCACCGCCGCCCTCGACGCCCCCTACTCCGTCGCGGACGTGCGGTCCGCGGCGGCCGCGGACCCTGAGACGGGGCGTCTGGCGACCCGCATCGACAATCTGGGGATCGCGTCGTGGGATCTGTGGCGGCGGGGGGAGGAACGCTCGGCCGCCGAACTCGACGTGAGCGCGGGCCGGTGCTTCGTGATCGATCTCGGCAGCCTGAACACCCCCGGGGAGCGGGCCGCGGTGTCGCTCGGGCTGCTGGGCCGGGTGTGGATGCTGCGACGGCGCCGCCTGCCCATGCTCCTCGTGGTGGACGAGGCCCACAACATCCTGCCGTCGGTCACGGCGGATCCGTTGTTGTCGAGCACCGCGGACCTGGGGGTGCTCATCGCCGGTGAGGGACGCAAGTTCGGGCTGCACCTGTTCGTGGCGACGCAGCGTCCGGGGAAGGTGCATCCGAACGTCGTCTCCCAGTGCGACAACCTGCTCCTGATGCGCATGAACGGCAGCACCGACATCGAGGAGCTGTCCCACCTGTTCTCCCACGTCCCCCCGGCGATGCTGCGCCGCGCCACGACCTTCGGGCTCGGTCAGGCCCTGTTCGCCGGGCCGATCGCCCCGACTCCGCTGCTCGCGCGCGTGGGTACCCGGGTCAGTCCGGAAGGGGGCGCGGACGTCCCGACGGACTGGGCGCATGCCGCAGCCGATACCGACGTTCTCACATACCCACACGAAGGGCCCGAATCGTCCTAGTGTCGTTTCATGACGACCGCAGCTGAGCACATCCGCATCACCCTGGACGGCGCGTGGCGGCAGGCGCGCGAGCGGGCACGCACGGACCTGGACCGGCCCGAGTTCGCCCCGCACTACACCCCGGACCTGGACGAGGCCCGGGCGATCACGCTGAAGCAGATGCGGATGCTCGCGGAATCCGGCTACGCCCGGGCGGGCTTCGCGAAGGCGGTGGGCGGCGGCGGCGACGCCGGCGGCGCGGTGGCGTCGATCGAGATACTCGCCATGTCGGACCTGTCCCTGATGGTCAAGGCCGGGGTGCAGTGGGGCCTGTTCGGCGGCGCGATCGAGAATCTCGGCACGGCCCGCCACCACGACCGCTACATCAACCCCCTCATCGACCTCGACCTGCTCGGCTGCTTCGCGATGACCGAGACCGGCCACGGCTCCGACGTCCAGTCGCTCGAGACGACGGCCTCGTACGACCCGGGCACCGAGGAGTTCGTCATCCACTCCCCGACGCCGTCCTCGCGCAAGGACTACATCGGCGGGGCGGCGCAGCACGCGACGGTCGCCGCGGTGTTCGCACAGCTGATCACCGGGGGCAAGTCCCAGGGCGTGCACTGCTTCGTCGTGCCGATCCGCGACGAGAACGGCGACGACCTGCCCGGCGTCACCACCTCCGACTGCGGCCACAAGGGCGGCCTGCCGGGCGTGGACAACGGCCGGATCATGTTCGACCACGTGCGGATTCCGCGGGAGAACCTGCTCAACCGGTACGCCGACGTCGAGGCCGACGGCACCTACGTCTCGGCGATCGAGAATCCGAACCGCCGCTTCTTCACCATGGTGGGCACGCTCGTGCGGGGCCGGGTCACCGTCGGCGGCTCGGCGGGTGCCGCGGCCCGCGTCGCGCTGTCCGTCGCCACGCGATATGCGCTGCAGCGCCGCCAGTTCAGCGCTCCCGGTGACGAGAAGGAAGTGCTGCTGATGGACTATCTGGTTCATCAGCGTCGCCTGCTGCCGCTCATCGCCAGGTCGTACGCGCTGACCTTCGCGCAGAACGAGCTGATCTCCACCATGGACCGGATCCAGACCACGCCCGTCGAGGAGGTGGATCCGCAGGAGCAGCGTGAGCTCGAGGGTCGCGCGGCCGGGCTGAAGGTCGCCAACACCGCCCATGCGACGCGCGCCATCCAGGAGTGCCGTGAGGCCTGCGGCGGCGCCGGGTACATGGCCGAGAACCGGCTCACCGCGCTGAAGGCGGACACGGACGTGTTCACCACGTTCGAGGGCGACAACCACGTGCTGACCCAGCTCGTCGCCAAGGAACTGCTCACCGCCTACGCGGACGAGGTCCGTGGCATGAGCCCGGTGGAATGGATGAAGTTCGCCGCCGTCACGGTGTCGGACATCGTCAAGAAGCGCACCGCCGCGCAGCAGATCATCCAGACGCTCGTCGACACCCGGAAGGACAACGAGGAGGACGGCAGCCTCTTCGACCGGGGCACGCAGATGACGATGTTCGAGGACCGGGAACAGTACCTGCTCTCGACGGCGGCGCGGCGACTGCAGGCCGCGTCGAACCGCGAGGAGAACCTGTTCGACGCCTTCAACTTCGTGCAGGACCACGTGCTGCACGCGGCGCGTGCCCACATCGACCGGGTCGTGCTCGAGGCGTTCGTCGCCGGGATCGAGTCGTGTCCCGACGCGGAGGCCCGCGAGCTGCTGTCGGACCTGTGCGACCTCTACGCGCTCAGCGTCATCGACGAGGACAAGGCCTGGTACATGGAGCACCGGCAGCTGTCGGTGGAACGGGCGAAGGCGGTGCTGCGCGGCATCAACGAGCGCTGCCGGACCCTGCGTCCCCACGTGCCGGCCCTCGTCGAGGGCCTCGGCGTGCCGGAGCATCTGCTCGGGTCGGCGATGCTCGACGCCACGGACGCCGGTCGCCTCGGCTGACCGTGTCGGGCCGGGTGCCGGATTCAGACCAGCGCCAGTACCCGGCACGGCCCACCGGTGCCGCCGGCGTGCTTGGGCGCGCCGACGACGACGGTCGCGCCGCGCGGCGGCACGGTGGCGAGGTTCGCCATCGCCTCGATGCCGTAGCGGCCCGCGCCGAGCAGCTCCACGTGGGCGCCGACGTCGCCCGCCCGGTCGAGGCTCAGGGTGTCGACGCCGAGTCCCACGACGTTCCGTTCGTGCACGAGCATGCGCACCGCATCGCGGTCGAAGCCCGGTGCGTGCGGGATGCGGAGTGCGTCGGCGTTGACGAAGCGGGCGGGGTCGGCGAGGCGGGCCTCCCACCCCGAGTGCATCACGACGAGGGCGCCCGGCGGGATCGGGCCGTGTTGCCGTTCCCATGCCGCCACGTCGTCGACGGTGACCACCGCGTCGTCGTCCTGCGCGGCCTTGCCGGCGATGTCGACGACGGCGAGCGGGGCTACGAAGTCCCGCACCGGCAGCGCCTCGACGGTGGCGCCGCCGCGCACGATGTGGGCCGGGGCGTCGAGGTGGGTGCCGGTGTGCTCCCACAGCGACATCGCGTTGACGGCGAATCGCCCGGTGTCGAACGTGGCCACGGGACGCATCGCGAACTGTTCGTTGCCGGGCCATACCGGGAACTGCGGGGTCAGCGTGTGGGTCAGGTCGATCACCGTGTCGGCCCGCACGGCGGCGGTGTCCCCACCGGCTCGTGCCGGCGCCGCGGCGGCGGTCGCAGCGCCCAGACCCGCGGCGCTCACGCCGAGACCCGCGGCGCTCGCGCCGAGACCCGCGGCGCTCGCGCCGAGGGCCGCGAGGAAGGACCGGCGGCCGAATCGCGCCCGGCCGTCCTCGATTTCGCGGTACGCCCGGTCCAGCACGGCCGGTGAGCACATTCGTCTCGCCCTCTCAGTCGGCGGCGGGTTCCACCAGCAGGACCCGGTCGTCGCGGCCGTTGTCCGTCGTGACGAGCAGCGCGCCGTCGGGCCGTGCGGTCACCGACCGCAGCCTGCCGAACTGCCCTTCGAGCGCGGTCGCGGTCTCGTCCACCGACCGCCCGTCGGCGGTCAGTTCGAGGAACAGGAGTTTCTCCTGCTGCTGGCTCGTGATCACCAGCGCGCCGTCCCAGCCCTGCCAGCCGGCACCGGTGACGAAGGTGCCGCCGGGAGTCGCGAGGGTGGGGGCACCGGAACTCCACACGGCCCCGATCGCTCCCGGAACGCGGGCCGGATCGGTCATGGGCACCGACTCGTCGTAGACGAACGGGAAGCGGTCGGGGCGGTAGCCGTAGTTGCCGCCGGGCTGCAGGAGATTCACCTCGTCGTCGCGGACGGTGCCCTGTTCGACGGCATAGAGCTCGCCCGTACCGGGACGCAGCGCCAGCCCCTGCACGTTGCGGTGGCCGAAAGTGAACACGGGACTGTCCGGGTCGGGGTTTCCCGCCGCCGGGGTGCCGTCCGGATCGATGTGGAGCACCTTGCCGCCCAGGCTGTTCCGGTCCTGAGGCACCTGGGGGTGGGCGGTGTCGCCCGTCCCGACGAACAGCGACCCGTCGGGATGGGCGAACAGCCGGCACCCGCCGTGACGGCCGCCCTGCCCGACCGGGATGCCGGCGAGCACGGTGGCGCCACGGGTCAGTTCCGTCCATCCGGGATCGACCGTCCAGGACTGCACCCGAATGTCGGTGCCGTCGGGACCGCGGTGGCCCTGACAGCTGTAGAGGGTCCGGCTCGTCCTGAAATCCGCCGCCAGCGCCAGACCCATCAGGCCGGTCTCGCCCTCGGCGTACAGGTCGGACAGGTCGGCGCGCACCTCCCGGACGGCACCGTTCGGATCCCGGACCACGAAGCGGCCCCGGCGTTCTCCGGTGAGGATCGTGCCGTCCGGAGCGGCGACGACGTCCCACGGCTTGCTCAGCCCCTCCATCAGCGGCGTCACGGTCAGCTCGGGTAGCGCGCCGGCCTCGGGTGGCGCCGCATGGGCGCTCGACGTCCCGGCCGCGAGCAGGCCGACTGCGATCGCCGCCGCGCAGCTCCCCGAGATTCGCACGCGCATCTCCTCTTCGCCGGATCCCGGGGATGCTACGGACACGGGCCGCGCCGGACGGTGACGACACGCGCGGCGGCGTCAGATTCGTTCGGGTTCCGCTGCGGAAGCGTCCGCGGGTGCCGACCGGAGCCGCTCGCCGCGCGCCGGAACCGCCCGGCGGGCGGCGAGCATGCCGAGCACCGCCACGGCGGCGAACCCGAACAGCAGCAGCCGCGCCGAACGCACGCCGGACGGTTGTCCCGCGTTGACCAGGACTCCGGCCAGTGCTGCGCCGAACGCGTTCGCGATCAACTGGACGGTGTTGATCGCAGCGGACGCCTTGCCGCTCTCGCGCGGGTCGGGGACGGCGTTCATCGCGGCGACCGCAAGGTGCGGCCACGCGATGCCGATGCCCGCGCCCGTGACGACCAGTCCCGTGACCCACGCCGCGACTGCAGCCGGTCCGGCCTCGTCACGCACGGCGGCCGCCATGAGCGCGAGGCCGAGGCCGACGAGCACCGGAGCACTCACTACGATGCGGCGCACGGTCCGGGGCGCGGACGCCGAGGCGCTCGGCATCTCACCGAGCGTCCACCCCACCGCGAGGGTGGCACCGAGGAAGCCGGCGGCCAGCGGCGCGAGGCCGGCGAGGCGCTGCCCGAACAACGGAACGAACGTCTCGGCGGTCGAGACGACCGCCAGCCCTGCGATCGTCAGGTACACCCAGCGCAGCCTGGCGGTGGTGAATGTCGCCGCCGGCAGGATGCCGTGGGGGCTGCGACGGTCGACGGCGACGAACGCGACCACGGCAGCGGACGCGACCGCGAGCAGGGCGATCGTGGACGCACCGCCGGTCACGACGGCGGCCACGCTGACCGCCAGGGTCGCGGCGGTGAGGAGGGCCAGCGAACCGAGCGGAATCCTGCCGGCAGCGCGCGATCCGCGGGCGTGCGCCGCCAGGGTGAAGGGCACCGCGGTTGCGACCGCGAGCGTGCAGACCAGCAACGCGCCGAACGCCCATCGCCAGGCGTGGAACTGGGCGAACACGCCGCCGACGGCGGGTCCCGCGAAGGTCCCCACACCCCACATCGCCGACACGAGCGCCGCGCCGCGGCTCCAGAGGCGTTCGGGCAGAGCACTGTTCAGGACTGCGTAGCCGAGTCCGGCGAGCAGGCCGCCGCCGAGTCCTTGGACCGCCCGGCCCGCCAGCAGCGTCTCCATGGACGGGGCGAGCGCGCACACGAGGGTGCCGGCCGCGAAAGCCCCCAGCCCCAGGAGGTAGGCGCCCCGGGGTCCGCGTACGGCGAGGATCCGGGCCACGGTCGTCGAGGAGACCACCGAAGCGAGGAGGAACACCGTCGCCGTCCACGCGTAGTAGGCGTGACCGCCGATCTCCTCGACTGCGGTCGGCAGCAGGCTCGCGGTGAGGTACACGTTGGTGGCATAGAGGGCAACTCCACCAGCGAGAACCGCTGCCGTACCGAGGTATTCGCGCCCGAGAAGTTCCGACCAGGTGCCGGGACGAGTCGTGGATCCTTGCATGACGGTGACTGTAGAGTCTCAAGTGCACTCGAGATCAAGAGCGGGGAACGGAGTCGTGACGAGCCGCACGAGCGAAGAACTGCTGGCAATCGGTGAGGTCTCCCGGCGCACGGGAGCTGCCGTGTCTGCGATTCGCTACTACGAGTCGCTGGGACTCGTGACGGCACACCGCACCGCAGGCGGCACACGCCGCTTCCCCCGGCACACGATCCGGCGAATCTCGATCATCCAGTTGGCGACCCGCTTCGGCATTCCGCTGGTCGAGGTGGCCGAGGTGTTCTCGGCGTTGCCGGCCGAACGGCCCCCGACCCGGCGGGACTGGATGCGCATCTCGCGGGCATGGCACGAGCGACTCGAGGAACGCAAGCAGGCGATCGACCGGATGCAGCGCGAGCTGGCGGGGTGCATCGGCTGCGGCTGTCTGTCGCTGCAGGCCTGCACACTGTTCAATCCGGGTGATCGGCTGGGCGAGGACGGCGCGGGCGCGCGGCGCGTCGACCCGGGGGCGCGTTAGACGGGGGCGACCTGCAGCACCCTGTCGTCGGAGCCGTTGTCGGTGGTGACGAGGAGCGAACCGTCGGGCAGTGGGGTGAGCGACCGCAGGCGCCCGTACTCCCCCTCGAGCAGTTCGGCCGATTCGGTCACGCTGCGGCCGTCGTCGGACAGGCGCAGCAGCAGCAGCTTCTCGCCCTGCTGGCTGCTGACGACGAGTGCACCGGACCACGGGCCCCACTGCGGTCCGGCCGCGAACGCCAGCCCGGGGGTGGCGATGGTGGGCGATCCGGAACTCCACACCGCCGGGATCGCTCCGGGGACGCGCTCGGGATCGGTCATCGGCACCGACTCGTCGTACGTGCCGGGTTCCCGGTCGGGGCGCCAGCCGTAGTTGCCGCCCGGCACGAGCAGGTTGACCTCGTCGTCGCGGCTGCTGCCCTGCTCGACCGAGTAGAGCCGGCCGGTGCCGGGCTGCAGCGCCAGCCCCTGCACGTTGCGGTGGCCGAGGGTGAACACGACGCTGCCCGGGTCCGGGTTGCCGGGCGCCGGCGTCCCGTCGGGGTTCAGGTGCAGCACCTTGCCGCCGAGGCTGCCGGGATCCTGCGGCGCCGTCGGGCGGGTGGCGTCGCCCGTGCCGATGTACAGGGTGCCGTCGGGGTGCACGAGGATGCGGCAGCCGGCGTGGCGGCCGCCGCGGGCGACCGGCAGCCCCTCGACGACGGTGCGCTGCCGCGTCATGGTGGTCCAGCCGGGATCGACGGTCCAGGCGTAGACGCGGACGTCGTCGGGGTCGCGGTGCCCCTGGCACGTGTACACGGTGCGGCTGTCCTCGAAATCGAGGGCGAGCGCGACGCCCATGAGCCCGGTCTCCCCCACCGCGTACAGGTCCGACAGGTCGGCGCGCAGCTCCTCGACGCGCCCGTCGGGCCGGCGGACGACGAACCGGCCCGAGCGTTCACCGGTCAGCAACGTCCCGTCGGGGGCCTGCACCACGTCCCACGGATGGTCGAGACCGTCGACGACGGTGGTGACGGTGACCCGCGGCGGGGTTCCCGCGTCGGGGACCGGGGCGGGCGCGCCCGAGCGCACGGTCCGCGCGGGCTCCTCGGACGTACATGCGGTCAGGACGCAGGCCAGCGCCGCAGCGCACAGTGCGTGGGCGATCCGCATGCCGGTCGGGCTCCTCGGTGGTCAGGGTTTGAGGACGAGGCGCGCTATGGCGTCCGAGGCCTCCTGGATCTTCGCGTCGGCCTCCGGTCCGCCCTGCCGGGCGGCGTCGACGACGCAGCCGGCCAGGTGCGCGTCGAGCAGCTTGAGCGAGACCGTCTGCAGGGCCTTGGTGACGGCAGAGACCTGGGTCAGGACGTCGATGCAGTAGCGGTCGTCTTCGATCATCCGGGCGATGCCCGCTACCTGCCCCTCGATGCGGCGCAGGCGCTTGAGCAGGTCCTCCTGGTGCGGGGTGTATCCGGCCATACTCGTATCGTACCCCTAGGGGGTATTAGGGCAAGGGGGATCGGTGCGCTCGGCCAGCAAGGCCTCGAGTTCGGACCGTAGCCGCTCGTCGTCCCTGGCCCACGCCCGCACCAGAGCGCCACCCCGCAACCGCAGGCCGACGGCCGTCCGGCCCCGCGGCACGTTCGACAGCTCCCCCAGCGGCCGCGCGGTCTCCCAGCGCTCGGGATCCAGGGCCCGGGGATCGGCCGCGGGCAGCACCGCATCGATCTCCTCGACCGGCAGTTCCTCGGTCCCGAGGCGCAGCGTCTTCGCGGTCAGCTCCACGCTCACGTGCCGTCGGGCCGCGACGACCATCACGTACGCGAAGCCACTGAGCACCAGAGCGATCACCGGCAGCGCGACCCAGTGCACCACCGGCCCGGTCGCCAGTTCCACGACGAGCGCGACGGCGCACAGCACCGGCCCGAATGCCACGGTGCGCCAACGGGCACCGGGTTCGTGGAAGCGGGGCTCGGTCGGCTCGTTCACGTCGCGGTCAGGCGCTGAGCATGCCCGGAACGACGACCAGCACCAGCGTCACCACGCCCAGGACGGCGATGAGGCCGATCAGGACCAGCTCGCGACGACGACCGTACGGCCGGGGCTCCACCTGCATGAAAGTCCTCTTCGCTCGTCGGAAACGACCGCGCGGGCCGTGGGTCGTCAGACACCGTACTCCGTGCGCCCGTCGGGTCAGCTCGGGGGCAACCGGAGGAAGTACAGATTCGACTCGCGGCGGTGCATGAGCACGATCGCCCCGACGGAACACACCCCCTGCAGGATGCTCACCAGACCGATCACGAGGCCGGCACCGCCGCCCAGCGCACCCACGCCGAACACCGTCGGGATCGCCGTGACGGTCAGGAAGACACCGATCATCGTGAGCAGCATGCGCGCCCAGTTCCGGCCGCGGCGCATCGCGAAGGCCACGAGCAGGAACAGGCCGGTGAACACCAGACCCAGGACGGCGGTGATGCCGAATCCCAACGGCAGCAACGACTCCACCGTCTCCCGCGGCATGTCCACCGGGGGTGTCTGCCGGGCCAGTTCCGCCGTCATCTGATCGACGAACTCGTCCCTGCGCTCCCACATCAGCAGCACACTCGCGCCGAGGTACACCAACCCCAGGACCGCGACCGCGCACCACAACTGGAACGCGGTCTCGACGTCCACGGGCGTGGGGCGCCGCTGCGCCGGTGCCGGACCGGGCGGAGTGTCCGGCGGCCCGGGCCACTGCGACGGTTCGGGCGTGCTCACGAGAGCCGGCCCGCGACCTCGGCCGCCCAGTACGTGAGCACGATGTCGGCACCGGCGCGACGGATGCTCGTCAGCGACTCCAGGATCGCCGCGTCCCGGTCGATCCAGCCGTTCTGCGCGGCGGCGGTGATCATCGCGTACTCGCCCGAGATCTGATACGCCGCGACGGGCACGTCCGAACGGTCGGCGACCTCGCGCAGCACGTCGAGATACGCCATCGCGGGCTTGACCATCACCACGTCGGCGCCTTCGGCGAGGTCGAGATCGACCTCGCGCAGCGCCTCCCGGCGATTCGCCGGATCCTGCTGGTAGGTGCGCCGATCGCCCTCGAGCGAGGACCCCACCGCGTCCCGGAACGGTCCGTAGAACGCGGAGGCGTACTTCGCGGAATACGCGATCTGCCCCACGTCCTGATGCCCCGCGGCGTCGAGCGCCGCGCGGATGGACGCGACCTGACCGTCCATCATCCCGCTCGGACCGAGCAGATGCGCGCCGGCCTCGGCCTGGGCGACGGCCATCTCCGCGTACCGCTCGAGGGTGGCGTCGTTGTCCACCTCACCCGAGGCGCCCAGGACGCCGCAGTGACCGTGGTCGGTGAACTCGTCGAGGCACGTGTCGGCCATCAGGACCGTCGCATCGCCGAGTTCGGCGCGCAGGTCCCGCAGCGCACGGTTGAGCACGCCGTCCGGGTCGGTGCCGCCCGATCCGCGGGCGTCCTTGTCCTCGGCGCGCGGCACGCCGAAGAGCATCAGCCCACCCACGCCGGCCTCGACCGCCGCGGTCGCCGCGGCGGGCAGCGAATCGGGGGTGTGCTGGTACACGCCGGGCATCGACGGGATCTCCCGCGGCGCGTCGAGGCCGTCGGCGACGAACATCGGGAGCACCAGATGCCGCGGCTCGAGGGACGTTTCGGCCACCAGCCGGCGCATTGCCGGGGTGGTGCGCAGCCTGCGGGGACGGACATCGGGATACATCGGCGTACTCACCTTCCAGGCAGGCAAGCCGTGCGCGGTTCCGGTAGCGGTGGCTACCGGAACCGCGCACGGGGGGTCAGCGGCGGGCGCGGGACTTCTTGCGGGGCGGCGGCAGTGCGCCCTCGGCCCGCAACCGGGCGGCGTGCTCGGCGAGCGCCTCCACCAGGGGACCGATCTGCGCGGTCTCCGGCTGCACATCCACCCGCAGCCCGAACTCGATCGCGGTCTCCGCGGTCTTCGGCCCGATGCACGCGACGATGGTGCGCGCGTGCGGCTTACCCGCGATACCCACGAGGTTCCGGACCGTCGACGACGAGGTGAAGCACACCGCGTCGAACCCACCGGTCTTGATCATCTCGCGGGTCTCGGCCGGCGGCGGTGCCGCCCGCACCGTGCGGTAGGCGGTCACGTCGTCGATCTCCCAGCCTCGCTCGCGCAGACCCTCCGCGAGGGTTTCGGTGGCGATGTCGGCGCGCGGCAGCAGCACCCGGTTGACCGGATCGAAAACGTCGTCGTACGGCGCGAATTCGGCGAGCAGCCCCTCGCTGGACTGTTCACCGGAGGGCACCAGCTCGGGGGTGATCCCGAACGAGCGCACCTTGTCCGCCGTCGCCTGTCCGACACACGCGATCTTCACACCCGAGAAGGCGCGAGCGTCGAGTCCGAAGGCCTCGAACTTCTCCCACACCGCGCGCACCGCGTTCGTGGAGGTGAACACCACCCACTGGTAGCGGCCGTCCACGAGTCCCTTGACGGCCCGCTCCATCTGGGCCGGACTGCGGGGCGGCTCCACCGCGATGGTCGGCACCTCGATCGGGATCGCACCGTGCGTGACGAGCCGCTCGCTCATCTCCCCGGCCTGCTCCTTGGTGCGCGGCACCAGCACCGTCCAGCCGTACAGGGCGCGGGACTCCCACCACGAGAGCTTGCCGCGCTGCGCGACGATCTTGCCGACGGTGACGACGAGCGGGCCGACGAGTTCGGAGCCGGCGTCGTTGAGCGTGGCGAGGGTGGCTTCGACGGTGCGCTGCTGCCGTGTCGTGCCACGGACGGTGATCGCCGCCGGGGTCTGCGGCGCGAGCCCGTGCTCGACAAGGGCGCTGGCAGTCTCCGCGAGATGACCGGACGTGGCGTGCAGCACCAGCGGGCCGGGAGCGGCGGCGAGCGCCGCCCAGTCCACCTCGCCGCGCACGTCGACCTCGGTGTGGCACGAGCCCAGCGCCATGCCGGCGTAGCTCGGCACGGCCGAGCCGGGAGTCAGGCCCGGCAGGACCTCGAACACCACGTGGGTGCGGGCGACGGCGTTGACCTCGGCGATCACCGAGTCGGTGGTCAGCGGGTCGCCGGCGACGAGGCGCACGACATCGTGGCCGTTCTTCGCCTCCGCGACGAGGGTCTTGGCGACCTCGGTGGGCTCACCCAGTGCGGGACGCACCTCGGCGAGGGGCTCCCCGGTCTCCGCGTCCCGGCCGGCGGTGGTGCCCACGAGCGCCACCACCCCCCTGTCGACGTCGGGGTCGGTGAAGGCGATCGTCGCACCCGCGAGCACGTCGCGGGCGCGCACGGTCAGCAGAGCCGGGTCGCCCGGCCCAGCTCCCACGAACAGGATCCGTCCGGGATTGTGCTTACGGACTCGGCTCATCGGTCATTCTCCAGTGCGGTCGAATCTGCGGTAATGGGAAACCTGAGGTGCGGACGGAAGGCGTCAAACATCGGCCGTGCCCTGTTCCGGCGCGTCGTCCCCCCGGTCGGCCATCAGCTCGCGCGCACCGAGATCGAGCAACTCGCGAGCCACCGCCCGGCCCAGCTCCTCGGCGCGGCTGGTGGCACCGACGGCGCTGGCGCGCAGCACGTCCGAGCCGTCGAGCGCGGCGGCGCAGCCGCGCACGGACAGTTCCTCGATGACGCGGCCGTCGTCGTCGAGGGACTCGACGACCTCGGCAACGGCCCCGACGGGGGCGGTGCAGCCGGCCTCGAGCTCCGCGAGCAGCGCCCGTTCGGCGACGACCGCCGCGCGGCTGGCGCGGTCGTCGAGACCGGCGAGGATCTCGATCAGTGCGGTGTCCTCCGCGCGGCATTCGACCGCGAGGGCACCCTGGGAGGGCGCCGGTAGCATCTGCACCGGTTCGAGGGACTCGGTGATCCGGTCGAGTCGGCCGATACGCGAAAGTCCCGCGCGCGCAATGACGATGGCGTCCAGTTCGCCGGACGCAACCTTCCCGAGCCGGGTGTCGATGTTGCCGCGCAGCGGCCGGATGTCGAGGCCCAGGCCCATGGCGGCGAGCTGGGCACGCCGCCGCGGCGCGGAGGTGCCCACGCGCGAGCCCGGCGGCAGCTCGCCGAGGACCAGTCCGTCGCGGGCGACGAGCGCGTCGCGCGGATCCTCCCGCGGCGGCACGGCCGCGATCACCAGTCGCGGATCCTGCGCGGTCGGAAGGTCCTTGTACGAATGCACGGCCAGGTCGACGTCGCCGGCGAGCAGCGCCTCCCGCAGCTCGGCGGTGAAGACGCCGACACCGATCCGCTCGACCGGGCCCGCGGTGACGTCGCCCTTGGTGGTGATGACGACCAACTCGGCGGGATGGCCGGCGGCGATCAGCGCATCCCGGACGGTGCCCGCCTGCGTCGTCGCCAGCAGGCTGCCGCGCGTTCCGATCCGCAGCGTGCGGCTGCCGGTTCCGGTTTCGATCCGGGTATCCGATGCGACCTCGGCGCTCATGCCTGCCTTTCCTCTCGAGAAGCTCCCAGCGCCCCGGGCGACTGCTTCCGGGGCGACCGCAGTTCCGTGGTGACGGCCGGATCCAGCGCGGCCGACAGGTCGGTCGCGCCGGTCACGTCGGGGAGCGCGCCGAGTTCCTTCGCCACCGGGGTGGCGACGGCCTCGGCAGCACCCGGACGCAATTCGAACAGCTCGCGCAGCGCCTCGGCGTACTGGTCGCCGCCCGGAGTGGACGCCAGCTGCTTGACGCGCACCGTCGGTGCGTGCAGCAGCTTGTCGACGACGCGGCGCACCGTGCGGGCCACCTCGCCGCGCTGGCCGTCGTCGAGTCCCGGCAGCCGGGACTCGAGCCGCAGCAGCTCGCCCTCGACGACCTCGGCGGCGCGCTGACGCAGCGCGGTGACGGTGGGGGTGACCTCGGCCAGACGCTGGGAAGCGAGGTAGTCGGCAAGCTCGGCGGCCACGATCGAGCGAGCCGCGTCGGTGTCGGAGGCGGCGGCACCGGCCGCGGGATCGCGTTGCAGCGACTCCATGTCGAAGACGGTGACGCCGGGCAGACCCGAGACGGCCGGCTCCACGTCGCGCGGCAGGCCGAGATCGCAGATCACCAGCGGTCGGGTGCTCCGCTCGGGCTGCGCGAGGGCCCGGTGCGCGTCGGCGAGGGTGACGACCGTACCGACCGCACCCGTGCAGGTGACGGCCACGTCGGCCTGCGACAACGCGGCCGCGAGCCGGTCGAACGACAGCACATCTGCCTCGATGCCGTTGCCGCGGGCTGTCTCGGCGAGCCGCTCGGCGCGCTCACGGGTCCGGTTGACCACCACGATGCGCGCGATCCCGGCACGGGTGAGGTGCGCGACGGCGAGTCCGCCCATCGCGCCCGCACCGATCACGGCGGCGGTGCGGCCGGCCAGACCGTCGAGCACTGTCGCGGCCTTGTCCAGTGCCACCGACACCACGGACGCACCCGCCGCGTCGATGCCGGTCTCGCTGTGCACTCGCTTGCCCACGCGCAGCGCCTGCTGAGCCAGCTCGTGCAGGGCCCGGCCGGCAGCCTGCTGGGCGTCGGCGCTCGCGTAGGCGGTACGGATCTGGCCGAGGATCTGCTGCTCACCGACCACCATCGAGTCGAGGCCGCTGGCCACGGCGAACAGGTGCTCGGCGGCCGCCTCGCTGTAGCGCACGTACGCGTGCTTGTGCAGATCCACGAGGGTCAGGCCCGAGTGCTCGGCCATGAGCTCGCTCACGTCGGCCAGCGCGCCGTGGAACGCGTCGACCACCGCGTAGATCTCCACCCGGTTGCAGGTGGAGACGATCATCGCCTCCGAGATGTGGCCGGAGGCCATCATCTTGTCGGTGAGCTTGGGTCGGTCGGTGTCGGTGACGGCCACCTTTTCGAGCACCGAGACGGGCGCGGTCCTGTGCGAGACCCCGACGAGGAGAACACTCACGGCGCAATCACCGATCCGTTTCTTGTCGCTGCCGAGGCCACGGGGCTCGGCTTTCCTGATGCGGTGAACCCGGTTGCGCTCGCCTTCTGGGCGGTGAGCCGGGACGCGCCGGTCGCGGCCCGGCGCCCTTCGCCCGACGCGACCTGGCAGATATCGGGCAGGCCGGCACGACTGCCGTCCACCGGCGCGTCGTTGCGGGCACTGTGGAACGAGAGGACCTGCATTTCCACGGACAGATCGACTCGCCGGACCTCGACGTGGCCGGGCACCTCGAGCGGTGTCGCGGCGAAGCTCAGCACGGACCGGACGCCGGAACGCACCAGCCGGTCGCATACGCCCTGAGCAGCGTCGTCCGGGGTCGCGATGACACCGATCGTGGCAGCGAGTTCGCGGGCGGCCGCTTCGAGCCCGTCGACGTGCCGGATGGTCAGGTTCCCCACCCGGGTGCCCACCCGCGCCGGGTCGGCATCGAACAGTCCGGCCATCGTGAAGCCGCGGCGGTCGAACCCTGAGTACCCGGCCAGCGCGCGGCCGAGATTGCCGACGCCGACGAGGACCACGCGGTGCCCTCGGTCGAGGCCGAGTGCGTTCTCGATGCGGGCTTGCAGGCGCAGCACGTCGTACCCGACGCCACGCACCCCGTTGGGTCCGAGGAAGGACAGATCCTTGCGGAGTTTCGCGGAACCGACCCCGGATGCGGTGGCGAGTTCCTCGCTCGAGACGATGAGCGTGCCTTCGTCGGCGAGCATTCCGAGGACCCGCAGGTACGTCGCGAGACGCGTCACAGTAGCCTGGGGGATGTCCCGCACGGGGACACCGGGAGACGCACCCCCGTCGACTTCGGCGACGCCGCCGCGGGCGGCATCGCCCTGCGGGGGGTGCAGCTCTGTCACGTTCGTGGCTCCTCGTCCGGCCGACGGGTACACGTCGGTCCTCACGGTGATCCGGGGGATTCGTTCACACCACGGTAACCGCTTGTGAAGCCCTGCACAAAGTTGCTCGAACGGCCCCGAATGTGCTTCTCACCTGCACCACGGTTCCGCCCGGGGGCGCTCAACCGGCCAGATCGGCCCGCAATCGCGGCTCGTCGACCTCCCAGTAGCTGTGCTCCCGGCCGTCGAGCAGCACCACCGGCAGACGATCGCCGAATTCGGCACGCAGGTCGGGATCCGTCGAGGCGGCCCGATCGACATCGATGCACGTCAGGACCGCGCCGAGCTCGTCGCACAGTTGCTCGAGCAGCGTCAGGGCGGGAGCGCAGGCGCCGCAGCCGGCTCGGACGAGGAGGGTGATCTCGTGAGGGGCGCCGGGTGCGGCGGACGGCCCGGGCAGGTGTTCGCTCATGGGTCAACTGTGCGTCATACCCCGCCGAGACGAATGTCACACCCCCGGTCCACATGCGGCAATGCGCGGAGCGGGGCACCGCGCGGGCTAGGCTGAGGCGGTCTGCCACACACGACGGCCGGCCGCCGGCAAACCCGGCCGGCAGCACTCGACGGCGCGGCCGTCGCGCAACAGGGAGGTGCAGGTGCCGGAACGTCCAGTGCCACACGGCTGGGGATTCGGCGAGAACCTGGCCGGTCGCGTCAGCGAGACCCTGGCCGGCCTGATCCGGCCCGGCCGGCCCCGGCTGCTGAGCAAGTTCGGCCCCAGCGAGACCGAGGTTCGCGCGAACCTCGCCGGACAGGCGAGCGCCGACGCCGCGCTCGCCCTGCAGGAGGCTCGCACCGAGGCCGAGTCCGTCGACGTCTCGACGACCCCGGTTCCGCAGGACCTCACCGCGGCCGCGTTCTTCGACGTCGACAACACGATGGTGCAGGGCGCGTCGATCATCCACTTCGCGCGCGGACTTGCCGCCCGCGACTACTTCACCAAGTCCGACCTGGCCGAATTCGCCTGGCAGCAGGTCAAGTTCCGGGTCACCGGCAAGGAGAACTCGGACGACGTCGCCAGCGGCCGCGAGAAGGCGCTGTCGTTCGTCGCCGGCCGGTCCACGGCGGAGCTGGCCCGTCTCGGCGAGGAGATCTACGACGAGATCATCGCGGACAAGATCTGGCCCGGTACCCGTGCGCTGGCACAGATGCACCTCGACGCCGGGCAGCAGGTGTGGCTGGTGACAGCGACGCCGGTCGAACTGGCGAACGTCATCGCCGAGCGCCTCGGCCTGACCGGTGCCCTCGGAACCGTCGCCGAGTCGGAGGACGGCGTGTTCACCGGCCGTCTCGTCGGCGACATCCTGCACGGCCTGGGCAAGGCGCACGCGGTGCGGGCCCTGGCGATCCGCGAGGGCCTGAACCTCAAGCGCTGCACGGCATACTCCGACAGCCACAACGACGTCCCCATGCTCTCGCTCGTCGGCACGCCGGTCGCCGTCAATCCCGACGCCGACCTGCGGGAACTCGCGAAGACCCGGGGATGGGAGATCCGGGACTTCCGCACGGCCCGCAAGGCGGCGCGCATCGGAGTTCCGACGGCGCTGGCCCTCGGCGCCGCGGGGGTCGCGCTCGCCGCCGCTCTCGGCCGTCGCCGCGACTCGGCGGCGTGACGGCCGGGCTCAACCGAGGAACACGTTGCGCCGTTTGGTGAGCAACCGGTACAGCGTCTGCTGGATGGTCTCCCGCACGTGGTCGGTCACCTCGAACAACACCATCGGATCCTCCACCGCGGCATCGTCGTAGACGTCGGTGGCGATCGGCGTACCGAACTCGATGTACCACTTCGAGGGCAGCGGCACGATGCCCAGCGGGCCGAGAGCCGGGAACAGCGGGGTGATCGGGAAGTACGGAAGGCCGAGGAGCCGGGCGATGGACGTCAGGTCGGCGATCTTCGGGTAGATCTCCTCCGAACCGACGATCGAGCAGGGCACGATCGGTGCCTTGGTCTGGAGCGCGGCCGAGACGAAGCCCCCACGCCCGAACCGCTGCAGCTTGTAGCGTTCACTGAACGGCTTGCCGAGACCCTTGTACCCCTCGGGGAACACCGCGACCACCTGATCCTCGCGCAGGAGCCGCTCGGCATCCGGATGGCACGCGAGAGTGTGTCCCGCCTTGCGGGTGACGCTCCCGACGACCGGCATGCCGAAGGCGAGGTCGGCCGCGAGCATGCGCAGGGGACGGTGGGCGAGGTCGTGCACCGCAACGGAAGTCATCAATGCGTCCACCGGCAAGGTGCCGGCATGGTTGGCGACGATCAGCGCGCTCCCGTCGGCCGGGATGTTCTCGATGCCGCGCACTTCGACACGGAACCACTTCTCGAACAGCGGCCGCAGCGCCGGCAGCAGGACGTTGTCGGTGAAGTGCGGGTCGAAGCCGAAGTCGTCCACCTCGTAGTCGCCGGTGATCCGTCGCCGCAGGAACTCGGCGGTGCCGGTGATCTGTCCGACCAGTTTGTGCCGCAGGTCGTCGAGGAACCCGTCCGCCGCCGTCTCCTGCACCGGCGCTGCGGGCCGTTCGGGTGGGATCGGGGAGCCGTACGTCGACGGGTGACCGGAACCGGCGCCCGGGCGTGCACCCGCCCGTCGTGCCGACCCCGCTCCCCCGTGGAGTGGGATCACCTTGGCCACTTCTGTCATCGCGCCTCCATCCGCTCTCCGAGCGCCGAGAGCAGGATCGACTCGGTTCGATCGACCCATTCCGTCCTGACGACCTGCCGCAGCCCGACGCTGCGAGCGTAGTCGTCGAGAGCCTGCCTCGTGGTCCACCTCGGCTCGAAGCCGAGTTCGGTGCGCATCCGCGTGGTGTCCAGCCCGCGCCCGAAGTGGAAGTAGTCGAGTTCTTCCTTGTTGAACGACTTCATCACCGGCCCCATCAGCGCCTGCCCGACGGTGCGGAACAAGCCGTAGGGCATCGGCACGGTCAGTCCGCCGGCGCGCCGCACGGCCTGCGACATCATCACGATGCCGTCCCCGGCGACGTTGTAGGTCCCGGCCTGTCCGGCGACGGTGGCGCGTTCGAGCGCCGAGAGCGCATCCTCCTCGTGCAGCAGCTGCAACCGGGCATCGCGGCCGAGAATGGTGGGCACGATCGGCGAGGTGAGGTACCGCGAGACGGAGCCGGGCAGATGGTTGC
The DNA here is from genome assembly GCF_047782815.1 of Rhodococcus indonesiensis. Lineage (NCBI taxonomy): Bacteria > Bacillati > Actinomycetota > Actinomycetes > Mycobacteriales > Nocardiaceae > Rhodococcus > Rhodococcus indonesiensis. Next base: position 4,017,269 of record NZ_CP180630.1, read on the forward strand.
CCACCGTCGGGGCGAGGCGCAGGATCGTCGCGGCGATGTCCGGTCGCCGGCGTGCCATCCCGCGCAGATAACCCTCCACCTCGATCATGTCGCGGGCGAAAGCGCCGGTCGGCCGGCGGCGCGCGCTCATCTCCTCGGTGAATTTCGCGGGGTCCTTCGCACTCGACCCGTACACCACCGACGAGGAGCGCAGCACGACGCGTCGCACGGACGGGGTCTTCTGGCACACGGCGAACAACTGCATCGCACCGAGGACGTTCATGTCCTTCATCGCGGCGCGACTGCCGGACTTCGGCGCCTTGGTGAGGGTGGAGGTGTGGACGACGGTGTCGACGTCCATGTTCCGGATGACCTTGCCGATGAGCGGGTTGCGGATGTCGGCGAGCACGAACTCGGCGCGGCCCATGCGCCGCAGCATGTCCTTGGTGGGCGATTGGGTGTCGACCGCGATGACGCGTTCGACGCCGGGGTGCTGGGCCAGACGGGTGACCAGGTACCCCCCGAGGAATCGGCTCGCGCCGGTGACCAGAGCCACCCTCGGCGGGTCGATTCCGTCGATCTCCGAACTCACCCACTCACCCCCTGCTGTCACTTCGGTCTCTCACGATACGGTGACTTTCGCAACAAAGCATTACACCGGAGTAACCGATCACCGGAAAGACTTCGATGCGGGACTTTCGTCCTCGGCCACCCGAACCCCGCGTACCACCCGGATCGGGCGTTCGGCGGGCGACCCTCGACGGCCCGCCGACCCAGACGCTCGATGCCCGCCACCACACGGGTGACGGGCATCGGGGAATCGATCTACTTGCCGAGTTTACGACGCTGCACTCGGGTGCGGCGGAGCAGCTTACGGTGCTTCTTCTTCGACATGCGCTTACGGCGCTTCTTGATCACAGAACCCATCAGGGTTTCCCTCACGTTCTCTCTAGCGTTCCTGCGCGCACGCCGGTGACGTACGCCTGTAGTCGACGCTGGGCCGCGTGGTGACGAGCTCAGCGCCTCACGACACCGGGTGGCCGGTACGACGACAAGCAATCGTACCGGGGCGGGTTTCGACTAGTGAAACCGAGGTCCGCTCCGGGCTCCGATTGCGGCCGACGACCGCTCAGCCGACGTCGAAGTAGGACGTTTCCAGGTAATCGTGCACGGCCTTGGCGTGCACACGGAACGAACGTCCCACTCGCACGGCGGGTAGTTCCCCGCTGTGCACCAGCCTGTACACGGTCATCTTCGACACCCGCATCAGCGCCGCCACTTCGGCGACGGTGAGGAACTGGGTGCCGGAGAGAACCGACTGACCGTCCTCGGGTTGGCCCTTCGACGGTTTGCTTCCAGATACCATTACACACCTCCGGCACGTCCCGCGCCGCCGGCTTCCCCTCCGGCGGAACAGACACGCACGTGCTCAATCGAGCTTAGCGTGACCAATGGTTCCCGTGCGACGATGCGCACGACCAATTTCCTCAATCAGCGGACGAACCGAGTGCGGCCGAGCGTTCCCGGGCCGCCGCGAGCGCCTCGTAGAACGCCGTCCGCACGCCGCCACGTTCCAGTTCCCGGATCGCCGCCGCGGTGGTTCCACCCGGCGATGTCACCGCCGCGCGCAGGTCGGCGGCGTTCTCCCCCGACCGGGCGAGCATGGCCGCCGAGCCGGTCATCGTCTGCACCACGAGCTCGGTGGTCGTCGCCCGCGTCAGACCGAGGGCGACGCCCGCGTCGATCATCGCCTCGGCGACGAGGAAGAAGTACGCCGGACCCGAACCGGACACAGCGGTCACCGCGTCGATCTGGGACTCGGGTACCACCGTCACGGTCCCCACCGACTCGAGAACCTGGCGTGCCAGCGCCAGATCGTCGGGCTTGACGTGCCGGCCGGCGGCGATCACGCTCGCGCCCTCCCCCACCAGCATCGGGGTGTTGGGCATGACGCGCACGACCGGCGATCCGGCCGGCAGCCGGTTCTCGTACCGCGACGTGGGCACGCCGGCGACCAGCGACATCAGCAGCTTCTCGCGTTCGCTGTCGAGGTCGGCCTTGCCCAGATCGGCGAGCACGACGTCGACGTCGCCCGGCTTGACCGCGATCACCAGCACGTCCGCGCCTTCGGCCGCGTCGGCGATCGAGTCGGTGACCCGGATCGAGTACTCGGCGGTGAGCTCCTCGCTCCGCGCCGGGAACTTCTCGACGACCACCAGATCCTTGGTCGCGAATCCACTGTGCAGCAGCCCCGAGACCAGCGCCTCACCGATCCTGCCGCCACCGATCACCGCAATTCTCGTCATGGGCAACAGCCTGCCACGGCCGCTGCCGGGGTCCGCACCCCCCTGACGATCAGCGCGGGACCATCGCGAGCTGACGACTCTGGACGACGACGGCGCCGGTGGCATCGACGACGGTGTGGTCCTCCTCGAACCAGGCGTTACCCAGGACCGTGCTGTCGGCCATGATCCGCAGCCAGCCGGGTGCCGGCAGTCGCCGCAGATACGCGGTGAGCTGCACCGTCGGCGCCCAGCCGAACAGGCCCCGATTCATGGTGACCGGCGCGGAGATGTCCCCGGCCATGAGCGCGAACAGCGCGGCGGTGTCGACGTCGGCCTCGTCCCCCGCCCACGGCCGCGCCCACATCCGCACGACCGGTTCACCCTGCTCTCCTGCGAGGAAGCGGGCACTGGTCTCGTCCACGACGAGGTCGGCGCCCGCGCACAGGTTCACCACCTGGGCCATCGGATGGCCGGGGCCGATGAGGGGCGCGCCGTCGGGTGGCTGCACCGACAGTGCGGCGACCGGATGGGCAGTGGCATACCGCGGCTCGCCCGCGTCGGGCCTGCCGAGCGTCACCGAGGCACGGACCGCGACCCGGTCCCCCTGCGAGAGCTCCACGTCGACGAGCCCGACCTGCTTCCCGAGCTTGCGGACGGTGGTGGTGAGCTGGACGTCGCCCGGGTCGGGGGCGGCGACGAACCCGGCACTGACCGCAAGAGGTTGCGCCGCCGGATCGGATCCCGCCGCCTGCGCCGCCGAGCGGGCCGCCGCGGCGCACACGGCGAGCATGCAGCCACCGTGCACCTTGGGGCCGATCGTCCAGATCGGGGCGATGTGGGCGAGCCAGCGGTCGTCGCCGGCGGCGTCGAGCGTCGTCAGGTCGCGGAACGGGTGGTTGCCGGAATCTGGCACGGTGTCGGTCACTGCTGCTCCTGTGAATCGGGGACGGATCCGTCCGGTGACTTCGCGTCGAGTCCATCCGGCGGCTCGGGGACGGGGCCGTCCCGTGGCTCTGGGACGGGTCCGTCCGGTGACTCGGGGACGGGTCCGTCCGGGGCGCCGGACTCGGTGAAGCGCCGAGCGGCAAGGTGCTGGTGTGCGAGCCGGCGCATCGCGGTGAGGACAGGTTCGTACAGGGCGGTGCCGAGGACCGCCGCCTCGACCGTCGCCTCCCGGGACCGGGTGGGCAGCAGGTCGATGTCGATCTCGGCGATGCCGAGCACGTGCCGTCCGTAGACGTCGATGCGCTCGTCGCTCATCGACAGGCCGGCGGAATCGAGGGCGGCGAGGGCCCGCTCGAGCTGGGCGACCGCGGCGAACCTCGGGTCGTAGAGCTGACCGAGCCGTTCGAGGACGCGCCGGGCGCGCGGATAGTCGTGGGATGCGGGCTCGTCGGGTGGGTAGGGCGGCAGCGCTGCGACGGCTCGGCCGAGGGCGACGAACAGCGACTCGTCGGTGCCGTCGAGGAGGCGGACGATCTCGCGGATGCGCGGCAGCGGCAGCCCCTGGGCGGCGAGTGCACGGATCAGAGCGAGGCGCCGGACGTGCCGCTCGTCGTACCGGGCCTGGGTGGCGCTGGTCGCCTCGCCCGGCATCAGCAGTCCCTCGCGCAGGTAGTACTTCACGGTCGCCAGGGGGACACCCGTCCGGTCCACCAGTTCCGAGATCCGCACCGCCACCTCCTCTTGACAACGGATAGTACAACTATCCAGTATTGGATACTGCAACTATCCAATACTCCGCGAGGAGGGTTCCGTGCATCCCGTACTCGTCATCGCTCTCGGCGCCACCCTGCTCACCGTCACCGGGATCGCCTTCGGCGGCACCTTCCTGCTGCGCGTCGCAGGCGGGCACGTGCCGGCCAACGATCTGCAGAAGTCCTTCTTCCGCGCCGGTCACGCCCACGCCGGCGTCCTCGTCACCCTGGGACTGCTGGTCGCCGTACTCACCGACGCCGTCGGCGCCTCACCCGGATGGGCCGCCGTGGGCGCGATCGCAGTGCTCGGCTCGGCAATCCTGATTCCCGCCGGGTTCTTCCTGTCCGTACTCGGCCGCGACCCCCAGCGGCCGGGCGCCATGATCGCCTGCGTGTGGCTCGGCGCCGCCGCCCTCGCCGCCGGCGTGACGATCTCAGGAGTCGTGGTTCTCGGCGCCGGAATCGGTGCTCTGGCCTGACGGGTGCACCTGCTCGATCGTCGTCGCACGCGGATGCTCGGGCCCGGTGGTGATCGCCAGGCGGGGGGCTCGGTGCAGATGCTCGCGCGCGAAGGCCAGCGACCGGGTCAGCGCGCCCGCCCGCGCGGACCGTGTGCGCGCCCCCTGGGTACTGACCTCCAGAACGACGTGCCCGGAGAAGTCGCTCTCGGCCAGCAGCCGGCACACCTGTTCGCACGGCTGACCACCGTCGCCCGGGAGCAGATGCTCGTCCGTCGACGCACCGTGACCGTCCGCGAGGTGCAGATGAGCCAGACCACTGCCCATCCGCTCGGCGAGAGCCATCGCGTCCATCCCCGCCGTGGCCGTGTGCGACAGGTCCAGTGTGTAGTGCGCGAAGCCGGTGTCGGTGGGATCGATCGACGGGCTGAAGGCCGATACCGCCCGGCCGGGCCCGCCCCGTCGTCTCATGCGCTGCGCGGTGCGGTCGCGGCCACCGAAGAACACGTCGGCGCGCATCGGGTACATGTTCTCCACCGCGACGACCACATGACTGCGGTCCTCGAGGTCCGCGACCTGATCCGCGAAGCCCTCCGCGTACCGGCGCTGCCACCGGAACGGCGGATGCACCACCACCGAGGCGGCCCCGAGCGCCTCCGCTGCTCGCACCGAACGCTCGAGCTTCGCGGCCGGGTCCGGACCCCACACGCGCTGCGAGATCAGCAGGCACGGCGCGTGCACCGCCAGCACCGGGATGCCGTACTTGCGCACCAGCGCCTGCACCGCACGCACGTCCTGGCTCACCGACTCCGCCCAGACCATCAGCTCCACGCCGTCGTAGCCGAGCTCGGCCGCGTAGCGGAAGGCCGCCTCGGTGTTCTCCGGGTACACCGAGGCGGTGGACAGTCCGACCAGGATCTCTCGCGACAGAGTGCTCATGACGACGGGCCGGTTCAGCCGGTGGGCAGCAGGAACAACAGCGGACCGAATGTCACGAAGGCACCCACGGCGAGGGCGATGAGCTGGCTCGCGATGTCGTCGGTGCGGCGGAGGATACGCACCATCGCCACGAGACCGACGATGACCAGCAGGGCAAGTGCGAACGCCACCCACGGCAACACATCCCACAGCTGCTCGAACCCCTTGAACAGCAGTGCGCCCGCGACGATCGCGACGATGCCCTCGCCGATCAGCCACGCCCACTGGGCGATCGCGCCGCGGGACTTTCCGGTGTCGGACGGGGCCTCTGCCGCGGCCGGGGTCTCCGCCGACGCGGCAGCGCCGCGACGAGAAGCGGGCTTCTCCCGCTGCTCCGCGTCCTGCTCGTCCGCGGCCACGGCCTTGCCGATCGTCTCGGTCTCGCCGTCGGCGGTGTCGTCGCTGCTGCCCCGCAGGTCGCTCGCGGGGCCGGACAGCAGCCTCGGTTCGGGCGTGTCGGCGGGCCGCGCCGGCGCATTCGCGGCCACCTCGGCGTGCGCCCGCGCCCGTCGCGGCAGGACGGCCGGACGGATGATCTCGGTCGGCGATTCGACCTTCACCGGCGGCACCGGCTCGGCCGCCGACTCCTCGCGCGTCCGGTGCAGGGACGTCGGGACCGGGGTCTCGGGCCCGGGCGACTCGGCCTCGGGGCGCCGGGATTCGCGGCGGTCCGCCTCGGCCGCCACCGGTGTCTGCGCCTTCGGCGGCTCCGGCGTCTGCGCCTTCGGCGGCTCCGGCGTCTGCGCCTTCGGCGGCTCCGGCGTCTGCGCCTTCGGCGGAGCGGACACGACCGGCGCTGCCTCCGGGACGCCGGCGCCGGAGTCCTCGGCCTCGGAGACGGCAGTCTCCGGGACAGCGGTTTCGGGCGCGGCAGTCTCGGAATCCTCGGTCTCGGGGACGCCCGCCTTCGACGTCTGGGCCGATTCCGGGACGGTGACGGGAATCTCCCCGGTCAGCTCCGCGACCGAGATGCCGCCGCTGACGCCGCGGCGGCGGCGTCCGCCGGCGCGGGAATTCACCTTCTGGCCGTTACGGGCCAGCAGCTCCGCGACGGAGATCTGCCCGGTGTCGGTGCTGTTGCCGTCCGTCATTGCGAAACCACCATCAGTTCGCCCCCCATCTCGGTGTCGAGCTTGCGGAGAATGAGCCCCTCTCTCAGGGCCCAGGGACAGATATCGAGCGTTTCCACTCCCAGCGCGCGCATGGCGGCCTCCGCGACGAGGGCACCGGCGACGATCTGCTGCGACCGGTCGGAGCTCACGCCCTCGAGCTCGGCACGGTCCGCGGCTGTCATGCGGGAGATGAATGCGATGAGCTGACGCAACCCGGCGGCGGTCAGGGTGCGCCGCACCCGGGGGCCCGCCGACGAGGGGGCGGCACCGGTCAGCCGTGCGAGGGTGCGGAAGGTCTTCGAGCTCCCCACGCACAGGTCGGGAACGCCGGCCGCCCGCAGTTCCTCGGCGGGCCGGACGAGCTCGGCGTCGAGCCAGTCCCGCAGCACCGCGACGCGCCGCTTGCCGGGCGGGTCCTCGCTCAGCCAGTCCCGGGTCAGGCGCCCGGCACCGAGCTGCAGTGAGAACGCGACGTCGGGGTCCTCGTCGCCCCCGAAGGTCAGCTCCAGGGAGCCGCCGCCGATGTCCAGGCACAGGATGCGTCCCGCGCTCCAGCCGTACCACCGCCGCACCGCGAGGAACGTCAGCCGGGCCTCGTCCACCCCCGAGAGCACCTCGAGTGCGACGCCGGTCTCGGCGCGGACGCGACTGAGCACCGCGTCGGAGTTAGTGGCATCGCGCACCGCCGAGGTTGCGAAGGCCATCAGCTCCTCGCACCCGGAGGTACGCGCGATGCCGGCGAAGTCGGCGACCGTCTCGACCAGCCGGTCGGCGCCCTGGGGGGTGATGTCACCGCGGTCGTCGATGTTCTCGGACAGGCGCAGGGTCGCCTTCGTCGAGCTCATGGGGGTGGGATGGCCACCGCGATGAGCATCCACCACGAGTAGGTGAACGGTGTTGCTTCCGACGTCGAGTACCCCTAGGCGCACATACATACGGTACTGGGTCTACCGTCGGGTCCTGTGACAGCAGGTATGCCCGGTGCCGCCCACAAGCAGGTCCCGGCCCCCGAAGTTCCCCTCGATTTCCCGCGCGAATGGGTCGAGTTCATCGACCCGGACAACAGCGAGCACGTCGTCGCCGCCGACCTGACGTGGCTGCTCTCCCGCTGGACCTGCGTGTTCGGCACGCCCGCGTGTCAGGGCATCATCGCCGGCCGGCCGGACGACGGATGCTGCTCGCACGGCGCGTTCCTGTCGGACGACGACGATCGCGCCAAGCTGGACGCCGCCGTGAGACATCTCACGCCCGAGGACTGGCAGTTGATGCCGAAGGGACTCGGCAAGAAGGGCTATCTCGAGGAGGACGATCTTGAGGACGAGCCGGCCCTGCGCACTCGCCGCTACAAGGGCGCGTGCATCTTCCTCAACCGGCCGGGCTTCGCCGGGGGCATCGGCTGCGCGCTGCACAAGATGGCACTGCGACGCGGCATCGAGCCCCTCGAGGTGAAGCCGGACGTGTGCTGGCAACTGCCGATCCGCCGCACCCAGGACTGGGTCGAGCGGCCCGACGGCACCGAGGTGCTACGCACCGTCGTCACCGAGTACGACCGGCGCGGCTGGGGCGAGGGCGGCCACGACCTGGACTGGTACTGCTCCGGCTCGCCGGACGCCCACGTGGGTGCCGCGCCGGTGTGGCAGTCGTACGCACCGGAGCTGCGTGAGCTGATCGGCGACGCCGCCTACGAGGAACTCGCGCGGCTGTGCCGTCGTCGCGAGGGGCTGGGCCTGATCGCCGTGCATCCCGCGACGACGGCCGCCGCCGAGCGCACCCCGTAGCCGGGCCCCTACCCTTCGAGCTTGTAGCCCAGGCCGCGGACCGTGACCAGGTGCTGCGGCTTGGCGGGGTCGGTCTCGATCTTCGAGCGCAGCCGCTTGACGTGGACGTCGAGGGTCTTGGTGTCGCCGACATAGTCGGCACCCCACACCCGGTCGATCAGCTGGCCGCGCGTGAGCACCCGGCCGGAGTTGCGCAGCAGGTACTCCAGCAGGTCGAACTCCTTGAGCGGCAGCGTGACGGGATTGCCGGCCACGTGCACGACGTGCCGGTCCACGTCCATCCGCACCGGCCCGGCCTCGAGGATCCCGTCGTCCTGCGTCGCCTCGGCGTCGCTCTCCCCGCCGCGGCGCAGCACCGCACGGATGCGGGCGATGAGTTCGCGCGCCGAGTACGGCTTGGTGACGTAGTCGTCCGCCCCCAGTTCGAGGCCGACCACCTTGTCGATCTCGCTGTCGCGCGCGGTCACCATGATCACCGGCACGCCGGACCGGGTGCGCAGCTGCTTGCAGACATCGGTGCCGCTCATGCCGGGCAGCATCAGGTCCAGCAGGACGATGTCCGCGCCGGCGCGGTCGAATTCGGCGAGCGCCGACGGTCCGTCGCCGACGACGGTGGTCTCGAAGCCCTCCTTGCGCAGCAGGAACGCGAGCGGATCCGCCAGCGATTCCTCGTCCTCCACGATCAGCACACGCGTCACTGCTGGTCCTCCGTACCCTTTGTCACCTGGTGCATCCGGCTCATTTCCGATTCTCGTCGTAGGTGTCGGCATGGTCGTCACGGCTCCCCCGTCATCGCTCCACCGTCAGTGCGGGCCCGCCCTCGTGGCGCGGGGAGGCACCGTGGGATTCGCGGGGATCGGCGGAACAGGCCGGGATGAGGAGGGTGAACGTCGACCCGGTTCCCGGCTGGCTCCACAACCGGATCTCCCCGTTGTGGTTGGCGGCGACGTGCTTGACGATCGCCAGCCCGAGACCGGTGCCACCGGTGGCGCGGGAGCGGGCCTTGTCGACCCGGAAGAACCGCTCGAAGACGCGCTCCTGGTCCTCCTTCTCGATCCCGATGCCGCGGTCGGTCACCGCGATCGCGACCTTGCCCGCGCGCAGGGACCGGCTGACCGATACCGGCGAACCCGGAGACGAGTAGGCGATCGCATTCTCGATCAGATTGGCCAGCGCGGTGACGAGCAGCGTCTGGTCGCCGAGGACCTCGTAGCCACTGGCGGCGTCGGTGGTGACGGTGATCTGCGCGTTCTCGGCGGTCAGGCGGGTGCGGCGCAGAGCCTCCTCGACGACGTCGTCGACCTCGACCACCTCGAGGTTCGGCAGCTTCTCGGCCCCCTGCAGGCGCGAGAGCGCGATCAGTTCGGTCACCATGTTGCCGAGCCGGTTGGCCTCGCTCTGTAGCCGGGTTCCGAAGTGCCGCACGGATTCCGGGTCGTCGGCGGATTCGAGCAGGGCTTCGGCGAGCAGGGCCATCGCGCCCACCGGGGTCTTGAGTTCGTGGCTGACGTTGGCGACGAAGTCCCGGCGCGTGGCCTCCATCCGGACCTGCTCCGAGTCGTCGTAGGCGTACAGGGCAACGAAGCGCGCGTCGTCGTCGAGCAGACGCCGCGCGACGCAGCGCACCGCCACGCGCTCACGACCGCGAGGGGTCTTCGCGGTGAGGTCGAGTTCGGTGGGCTCACCCGTCTCGAGGACGCGCGTGGCGGCCGCCCAGGCCGAGTCCTCCACGAGCCGGTTGCGGACCAGGCCGAGTTCCTCGGCACGCGGGTTGAACAGGATGACGTCGTGGAAACGGTCGACGACGGCGATGCCCGTGTCCGCGCCGAAGACCACGCGATCGAGGACCTGCGCCATGGTGAGGTCGGCGTCCGTGCGGTCGGCGGACCGGCGCCGAAGGAGCCGCATGAGCACGATCGCGGACACGGCACCGAGGACGGCGGCCCCGGCGAGCAGCACGGCCTGCGCAACAGTCACGTCTCGAATCGTACGTAGGCGCGGCGTGGTGGTGACAGCGGGTCGGGGCATTCCGCCGCACGTCACACCGCATGTTCACAGCATTTGCCGCGTGTTCACCGCCCGTTTCCCCGGGGCCGCGGGCAGCCGCCCGCGGCCCCCGGGAACTACCGGCCGCCCTGACCGGCGACGGCGGCGGCCCCCGCCGCGGCCGCCTCGGGATCGAGGTACGTGCCACCCGGGTTCAGCGGGCGCAGGTTCTCGTCGAGGTCGTAGCGCAGCGGGATGCCGGTGGGGATGTTCAACCCGGCGATCTCCTCGTCGGAGATCCCGTCGAGGTGCTTGACCAGAGCACGCAGCGAATTGCCGTGAGCCGTGATCAAAACGGTCCGGCCGGCCCGCACGTCCTGGGAGATGGTTTCCTCCCAGTACGGGATCAGGCGCTCGACGACGTCCTTCAGGCACTCGGTGAGCGGCACCTCGTCGACGTCCGCGTACCGGACGTCGCTGTCCTGGCTGTACTTGCTGCCGGCCTCGATCGGCGGGGGCGGGGTGTCGTAGCTGCGGCGCCACAGCATGAACTGCTCGTCGCCGAACTCCGCCTTGATCTCCGCCTTGTTCTTGCCCTGCAGCGCGCCGTAGTGCCGCTCGTTCAGGCGCCAGTCACGCACGACCGGGATCCAGTGCCGATCCGCGGCGTCGAGCGCGTAGTTGGCGGTGCTGATGGCGCGGCGCAGCAGCGACGTGTAGAGCACGTCCGGCAGGAGATCGTGCTCGGCGAGCAGTTCACCGGCCCGCTTGCCCTCGGCGATCCCCTTGTCGGTCAGGTGGACGTCCACCCACCCCGTGAAGAGGTTCATCGCGTTCCATTCGCTCTCGCCGTGGCGGAGCAACACAAGTGTTCCGTTGGTCATGGGCCAATCCTGGCACGCCCGCGTGGCGGTGCCACGTCCGCACTGTTCGGCGAATTCCCCCGCAGGAGACGCACGCATCGGATATATGTGACAACGGTTGTTTCCAGAATGTCGTCCGGATGGGGGCTTCTCGTGTTCGACACCCGATTTTCCCGCCGCACCTTCCTCACCGCCCTGGGCGCCCTCGCGGTCACGCCCGCCCCCGTCCACGCCGCCCCGCGCTCCCCGGCACTGCGGTCGACGGGCCGCCGCGTCGCCGTGCTCGGCGGCGGGGTGGCGGGCCTGACGGCCGCCCACGAACTGATCGAACGCAGTTTCGAGGTCACCGTCTTCGAACCGACCGCCCTCGGCGGCAAGGCCCGCAGCATCCCGTCGCCGGGCACCGCGGCCGGCGGCCGCGCCGACCTGCCCGGCGAGCACGGTTTCCGGTTCTTCCCGGGCTTCTATCAGCACATCCCCGACACGATGCGGCGGATCCCCTTCCCGGGCAACCCGAACGGCGTGTTCGACAATCTCGTCGCCGGCGCCGCCTTCCGGATGGCGATCCCCGGCGGGCCCGACCTCGTCGCCCCGGCGTCGATCGCCCCGCTGCCCCACGGTGCCCTCGATCCCGCCTCGCTGCAGGACTCCCTCGCCGCCGCCTTCTCCCTCGGCGGCGCGATCCCCCCGCACGAGCTGGCCGTCTTCACCCGCAAGCTGGTGATGTTCCTGACCAGCAGTCTCGAACGACGTAACGGGCAGTGGGAACACCGGACGTGGTCGCAGACACTCGAGGCCGACGGCAAGTCGGCGGCCTACCGCAACATCCTCGTCTCGGCCCTGACCCGTCAGCTGGTGGCCGCCCGGCCCACCGTCGCCTCCACCCGCACCATCGGCATCATGGGCCAGGCATTCGTATGGAACGCGATGGGCACCGTCCCCGCATACGGTCATCTCGACCGGGTCCTTGCCGGTCCCACCGACGAGGCGTGGATCGCCCCGTGGGCCGCGCACCTGCGCGACCTGGGGGTCGTATTCGAAATGGGCTGGGCAGCAGAGGGACTCGACATCGCGTCCGGCTCGATCACCGGAGTACGGCTGGTGGACGGCAACGGCACCCGGTCCGTCGCCGAAGCCGACTGGTACGTCGCGGCGATGCCCGTCGAACGGGCCACGCCCCTGTGGTCACCGCAGATCCTCGCCGCCGATCCTCGCCTCGAAGGCATGCGGAACCTGCACACGGACTGGATGGTGGGCATCCAGTACTTCCTGCGGCGGCCCACCCCGATCGCGGCCGGTCACGTCGCATACCTCGGCTCGCCGTGGGCACTGACCTCCATCAGCCAGGGCCAGTTCTGGCGCGGCGACTTCGCCACCCGCTACGGCGACGGCAGCGCCCACGACTGCCTGTCCGTGGACATCTCCGACTGGGACACCGCCGGCATCCTCCACGGCAAGACCGCGAAGGAGTGCACGGCCGAGGAGATCGCCCGGGAGACGTGGGCCCAGATGTCGGCGTGCCTCGACGACACCGGCACCGGTGTCCTCGACGCGGACGACATCGTCTCCTGGTTCCTCGATCCCGGCATCCGGTGGGATCCCGCGCAGGGCCGCAACACCAACGCCACTCCCCTGCTCGTCAACACCGCCGGCTCCCTGTCCGACCGGCCGGCCGCCCGCACCGCGATCCCGAACCTCTTCCTCGCCGGGGACTACGTCCGCACCGACATCGATCTCGCCACCATGGAGTCGGCCGGCGAATCCGCGCGCGCGGCCGTCACCGCACTGCTCGAGGCCGCAGACTCGCCCGCCGCGCCGCCGGCGCTGTACCGCCTGTACGAGCCGGCCGAACTCGAACCGGCGCGCCGCATCGACGCCGACCGCTACCGCGCGGGCCTGCCGCACCTGCTCGACGTGTGACGACGCGCGCTCCGGGCACCTGTCACCTCACGGCTCCGGATGCGGCGAACCGTCCCCGCACGGCCGCCGAATTCCGACATACTGCCCTCGAACGCGACGAAAGGGCATGCCCATGAGCGAGACCTCGGTACTCGTGGTCGGCGCCGGCCCGGTCGGACTGACCGCCGCGCTGGAACTGCGCCGCCGCGGCGTCGACGTCGTGATCGTCGACCGGCTGCCGGAACCGCCGCAGTACGCCAAGGCGGTCGGCATCCAGCCGCGCACCCTGGAGGTCTGGGACGCGATGGGCGTGGTCCGGCCGGCGCTCGACGTGTCCGCGCCGATGCACGGGCAGATCCTCTACGTCGACGGCCGGCAAGTGATGCGCCTCGAACTCGAACTGCCCGAGGACGTGCCGTACCGGTTCGTCTGCATGCCCCAGTACGCCACGGAGCGGGTGCTGACGCAGGCCCTGGCCGAGCACGGCACCGTCGTGCGCCGCGGCGTCGAGCTCACCGGGTTCGAGCGGACCGCGGACGGCGTGGTCGCCGCCCTGCGCGACGGCGACGACACCACGCGGCTGGTGGCCCGTTACCTGGTCGGCTGCGACGGTGCGCACAGCGCCGTCCGAAAAGGACTCGGGGTGTCCTTCGACGGCGACGCGTTTCCCGAGGAGTACATGCTCGCCGACGTCGAACTGGACTGGTCGATGCCGGGCGGCTACGGCATCCGCGCCTCGACGACGAGCGACGGGACGACCACGGACATGATGGTGTGCATCCCACTGCCCGGCACCGGCCGCTACCGCCTGTCGACCTTCGTGGCGCCGGACCTGGCGACCTCCGCCTCCGGCGCCGGAGCCGTGGCCCACGGGCTCGAGGGCGGACGCCGGCCCACCCTCGGCCACATCCAGGCCGTGCTCGACCGGCTGGCACCCGAACCGACACGGGCCGATGCCCTGCGCTGGTCGTCGGTGTTCCGGATCAGCCACCGCCTCGCCGGCAGCTACGGCGGGGGCCGGGTGTTCCTGGCCGGGGACGCCGCGCACATCCATCCCCCGACCGGGGCACAGGGCATGAACACCGGTATCCAGGACGCCTACAACCTCGGCTGGAAGCTTGCGCTGGCAGTGCAGGGACGCGCCGCCGACGGCCTGCTCGACAGCTACGACGCCGAGCGCCGGCCCGTCGGGGAGGAGGTGGTGGGCCGCACCGTGCGGCACGCCCGGCAGGGCCTCGGGGCCGGGGAGACGGACGCCGCGACCGCGATCGCACGCGAGGCCCAGCTGCTGCTCGGCTACCGGGACAGCACGCTCGTGGGTAGCGCCGGGCCGCACGGCGGCGGCCCGGCTCCGGGCGATCGTGCCCCCGATGCGACGGGGTTGCGGCAGGACGCCGTCGCCTCGCCGCTGCGGCTGCACGACCTGCTGCGCCACCCCGGCCACACCGTGCTGCTGTGGGCGCCGACGGCGCAGGCGCTGCAGGCACAGCGACAGCTCGCCGAGCACGCGACGGACCGCTTCGGGGACGCGCTGCGGGCGTACGTGCTCGTGGCGGGAAGCACCGGGAGCCCGGCGGACGGGCGGGTACTGCGCGACGACGCGGGCCGCGCCGCGCGGGCATACGGTTTCGACGGTGCCGTCGCGGCCGTGGTGGTGCGGCCGGACGGCTATGTCGGGTTCCGGGCGCAGGATCCGACGCTCGAGGCGCTCGCGGCGCATCTCGGCCGGATCCTGCGACCCGGGTGGTGACCGGCTACGACGTCGGCGTGCGCAGATCCTTACGGAGGATCTTGCCGGCTGCGGACTTCGGGACGGTGTCGATGAACTGCACCTGCCGCACCTTCTTGTGCGGCGAGACCCGCTCGGCGACGAACGCGACGACCTCCTCCTCGGTGAGTTCGGCGTCCGGCTGGCGCACGACGAACGCCTTGGGCACCTCCTCGCCTTCGTCGTCGAGCACGCCGATCACCGCGACGTCGGCGATCTTCGGGTGGGTCAGCAGCAGCGCCTCGAGTTCGGCGGGCGGCACCTGGTAGCCCTTGTACTTGATCAGTTCCTTGAGCCGATCGACGATGGTGACGTTGCCGGCCGCGTCGACGGTGGCGATGTCGCCGGTGTGCAGGAACCCGTCGGCGTCGAGGGTCTCCGCGGTGGCCTGCGGGTTGCCCAGGTAACCGACCATGACGTTGGGGCCCTTGCACCACAGCTCACCCGGCTCGGAGACCCCCTCGCCCGTGGGGTACTCGACCTCTTCGCCGGTGGTCGGGTCGACGAGCTTGCACTCCATGTTGGCGATCGTCGGGCCTACCGAGTCGAGCGGCACGTCGTCGCCGTCGAACGGAATGGCATGGCTGACCGGGCTCATCTCGGACATGCCGTAGCCCTGGCGGACCGTCCATCCGAGTCGCGCGGACACTGCGTTCCCGAGCGCCCTGTCCAGCGGCGCCGCGCCGGAGAACACGGTGTGCACGCTCGAGAGGTCGTACTGGTCCACGAGCGGGTGCTTGGCCAGGGCAACGGCGACGGGCGGCGCGATGAACACGTAGGTGCACTTCTGCTCGGAGACGATCCGCAGGAACTCCGGCAGGTCGAACTTCGGCATCGTCACCAGCGACGCGCGGTTGACCAGGGCGGCGTTCAGAAGAACGGTCATGCCGTAGATGTGGAAGAACGGCAGGACGGCGAGGATCCGGTCGTCGGGTTCGATCCTGATCGGGGACTTGATCTGGCACACGTTCGCCACCAGGTTGGTGTGCGTGAGCATCACGCCCTTGGGGCGACCGGTGGTGCCGGACGAGTACGGCAGCACCGCCAGATGGGTGGCCGGGTCGAACGACACCTCGGGGGCGGGGGCGTTCTCGGCGAGCAGGTCGCGCAGGGAGGGATGCCCCTCGGCGCCGTCGAGCACGACGAGACGGTCGTCGGGGATGCCGACCGCGGCCGCAGCCTCCTTCGCGTGCGGCAGCAGCGGCGAGACGGTGAAGAAGAACGTCGCCTTGGAATCCTCGAGTTGCTTGGCGATGTCCTCGGCGGTGTAGAGGGCATTGACGGTGGTCGCGGTGGCCCCCGCCCGCAGGATGCCGTGGAACACGGCCGCGAAGGCGGGCACGTTCGGCGAGAGCAGGCCGACGACGTCACCGACTCCCACCCCGCGCGCCGCGAGCGCACCGGCGATGGCGTCGATCTGCCCGATCAGGGTCCGGTAGTCGGTGACGGCTCCGGTCGCGCCCTCGATCAACGCCGGGCGATCGAGGTCCGATTCCGCGATCGAACCGAACAGGAAGTCGTAGACACTCAGTGCCGGGATCTCGACGTCGGGAAAGGGACTGCGAAAGCTCATTGGTTCTCCTCGGGGGCAGGAATCTCTGGCACGCCGTGCCAGACGTGCCGGGAGTACGGTATCCGACGGCTGTGAAGGCAGTCACAGGCATGCCGGACACTACCGGGTCGAGGACCGTCGCGTGCCCGGTCGCGTGCCCCCGAGCCCGGCCGATCGGGCAGTGTCGGCGTCCGGTCCGGCACCCTAGGCTCGACCGGATGACGGACGTCGTGCACTCGCTGGACCCGTTCTCCGGTCGCGGCTCCTCGCCCGCGACGGTCTCGACCGACTGGGACGAGATCCGGGCGTGGTCGGACCGGGTGTACATGCCCTATCGCGTGCGGCCGAGCGGACGCCTGCTGCACCCGCGATCGAGCATGTTCTCCGCGTCGATCGGCGAGATCGTGCTCACCCGGTTCCGCTACGGAATTCCGGTGACCGTCGATCGGCTCTCGGCCGAGGCCGGCAACATCCTCGTGCTCACGACGATCCGTGGTCACGCGCGGCACCGGGTCGGAGCGGGCGCGGTGGAGGTCGATTCCGGCGCCACGTTCGTGGCCGACTGCAGCCGCATCGAGCATCGCGTCGACTTCGACGACGACCATCTGCAGCTGAATCTGACTGTGCCGCATCGGCTCATCGCCGACCTCGCCGACCGCTGGTTCGGTGTCGTCCCCGACGACCGCCTGTGGCAGCACAAGTGCGTCGTCGGGACCGAGTCGGGCTGGAACACGCTGCTCGCCTATGCGGTCCGCGCGATCCGGGCCGATCCGGTGCGGATCGCGCAGGGCCGGCCGGGCGCCCACCTGCAGGAGCTGCTCCTCGGTCACCTCGTCACCGAGTGGGCCGCCGCGGCGGGCGTCGCGCTCGACTGCGACGAACCGCCGGCCGCCCCGGCATACGTCCGGCACGCGGAGCGCTACATTCGCGAGCACGCCGCGGACCTGCCCACGGTCTCCGAGGTCGCCGCCGCCGTGGGTGTCAGCGTGCGCGCCCTGTCGGGGGCGTTCCGCCGTCATCTGGACACCACGCCGAACCGGTATCTCACCGACGTGCGATTGCGGCACATCCGCGACGAGCTCTCCACCCCGTCGGCCGAGTGCACCGTCTCGGCGGTGGCGGCCCGCTGGGGCTACGTCAACATGGGGGTCTTCGCCGCCGCCTACCGTCGCCGATTCGGCGAGAACCCGTCGCGCACGCTCGCCCGGGCCCGCGGACGCTGACTGCCGGAATCCGACGACGCGCGTGCCGATCCGAGGTGGCCCGCGTCACAACGCCGTCCGTAGCGTCCACCTCCGACGCCGGTCTGCGGCGGACCGCACACAGGAGGAACCGTGACAGACGACTTCGCGACCACGATGGACGCAGCCCTGCGAGAACTCACCCACCGCCCGACGGGCCTACCGGGTGTGGTGGCCATGCTCACCGACCGGGAGGGCGTCGTGTACGAAGGGGTGGCCGGGGAACGGGCAGCAGGCTCCGGCTCGGCGATGACGACGGACACCGTGTTCGCCGCCTTCTCCACGACCAAGGCGATCACCGGCACCGCCGCACTCCAGTGCGTCGAGGAGGGCCTGCTCGACCTCGACGCCCCCGCCGCCCGCTACGTCCCGGAAATCGGGGACCTCCAGGTTCTCGAGGGTTTCGGAGCGGACGGAGCGCCCCTGCTGCGCGCACCGAAGCGCGACGTCACCACCCGCATGCTGCTGCTCCACACAGCCGGCTTCGGGTACGACTTCTTCGACGAGAACTACCGGCGCCTGGCCGAGGAGCACGGTCAGCCCAGCGTGATCACGGGATCGAAGGCCGCGCTGACGACACCGCTGCTGTTCGATCCCGGCGAGCGGTGGATGTACGGCTCGAACATCGACTGGTGTGGTCTCGTGGTGGAAACCGTGCGGGGCCGGCGCCTCGGCGAGGTCATGCACGAGCGGATCTTCGAGCCGCTCGAGATGGACGACACGGCGTTCGCGCTCACCGACGACATGCGCGCGCGGCTGGCCGTCGTCCACCAGCGCAACGGGGACGGAGCACTCGCCCCGATGCCGGAGATGGTGCTGCCCCAGGACCCCGAGATCCACATGGGCGGCCACGGGCTCTACACCACTGTGCCGGACTACCTGAAGTTCATCCGGATGTGGCTGCGCGACGGCGCGGCCCCCGGCGGTGACCGGGTTCTCTCGCCTGCGACGGTCGCCGATGCCGTGCGCGGCGGCCTGGACGGGCAGCAGGTGACCGCGCTCCCGGGGGTCGTCCCGGCCCTGTCGAACGATGCGGAGTTCTTCCCCGGCCTGGCCAAGAACTGGGCGTACACATTCCTGGTGAACGAGGAGCCGGCGCCGACGGGCCGTCCGGCCGGCGCGCTCGGCTGGGCGGGTCTGGCGAATCTCTACTACTGGATCGACCGGGAGAACGGGCTCGGCGGCTTCTGGGCCACGCAGATCCTGCCGTTCGCGGACGCCGTCTCGTTCCAGGGCTACCTCGACTTCGAGACCGCCGCCTACCGACGTGTGGCGAGCCGGTGAGATGCGACGAGCCCCGCGTGCGGTGCACGCGGGGCTCGTTCGGCTGCTACGGGCGCGAGCCGGGTGTGTGGGATCAGAGGTACTGACCGCACACCGGCCATGCGCCGCGTCCCTGGCCGGCCAGGACGTTCTCGGCGATGGCGATCTGCTGCTCGCGGGTCGCCTGGTCGGCGGTGGGGGCGTACTGCTGGCCGCCGTAGGCGTTCCAGGTGCTCGGAGCGAACTGCAGGCCGCCGTGGTAGCCGTTGCCGTTGTTGATCGCCCAGTTGCCGCTGCTCTCGCACTGTGCGACGGCGTCCCAGTTGCCGGACGCGGCGTTCGCGGTGCCGGTGCCGAGGGCGAACGGGGTGACGGCCAGGGCCGCGGTGGCGGCGACGGTGCCGAGGGCGCGCTTGAAGGTGAAGTTAGCCATGATGCGGTTGAATTCCTCTCGCGTCTGCTGGCGAGGCACTGCGGCGGCCGACGATGTCGATCCCGCTGCCCGGATTCGGATCTGTGCCTCGTCCCTGCCCCTCGATCTGGTATCGAGTTCCGGTCCCGCGGGGCAGAGTCAGCGGCGACGGGCCGGTCTTGCTTGCCCGGTGGTATCGGGCTGATTACGACGCTAGAGAGTCATCACGGATCGGTCACGCGCTGTTTTCCGGCACGCGCGTCTCACATTCCAAGATCGGGCTGCGGCGTTTTCCCAGGTGACATCCGAGATATCGCCGTTTCGAAACCGCGTAGTTACACGGCCGTTATGTGACCAGCCTCACAGTACTATTGTGGGACGGGTCACCGATATCGCGCCGTTACGGCTGCGCGTCCTCCACCACGAAGGGCCGGCCGTCCTCGATCAGGTGGCGGAAGGGTTCGAGGTTGCGAAGCGACTCGCCTCGCGAGACCCGCCACTCCCACTCCCGCTTGATGGAGGCGAGGAAACCGAGTCCGAGAATGACGTTGAAGTCGTGGTCGGCAGCTTCGAGCACCTGGCCGAGCACCGCGTCCAGTTCGTCCGGAGTGACCGATGCCTCCGACATCCGGCCTACGAGGTAGATGTCCCCGATCTTGTCGAGGGTGTACGCCACCCCGTACAGCCGCCGATTGCGCCGGAGCAGGAACCGGTACACGCCCTCGAAGTTCTCGTCGGGCTTGCGGCACACGAACGCCTCGACCCGCAGGCCGTGGTTGCCGAGGGAGAGCAGGGTCGTCGTCTTGAGCTTGTTCTCCCCCGGGAGGTCGACGACGAAGTGCCCACCCTCCTTGCGGGAGAATTCGAGGCCGCGATCGCGCAGCGTCGCCTCGATCGTCTCGCTCAGTCGCTCGCTCACGCCCGCACCCCCGTCGTCCGCCGGATCTTCCACACTCCGCGCTGCCGTCGCAGCGGGAACTCGCCGCTCCCGAGAGAGCGGTTCCGCAGCGCACCGGCCTTACGGTAACTGGCGAGCAGCCCGTCCGCCGTGTGCTCCCACGAGAAGTTCTCCGCGTGCAGCGGCGCTGCCGCCGCCAGCACTGCCCGCCGACCCGGATCCGTGACCAGCGAGCGCAGCGCGGCCGCCCAGTCGCTCGTGCGATGCCCGTCGACGAGCAGCCCGGTCTCGCCGTCGCGCACCGCGACGCCGAGGCCGCCGACGTTCGCCGCCAGCACCGGGGTCCCGCACGCCTGCGCCTCGATCGCCACCAGGCCGAACGATTCGGAGTAGCTCGGCACCGCCACCACGTCCGACGCGCGATAGACCTGCACCAGGCGCTCGGGAGGCTGCGGGGGCAGGAACGTCACCCGGGCGGCGATCCCGAGCTCGGCGGCCAGGTCGATCAGCGAGTGCGGGCGCTCGAGCCCGGTGCCCGAGGGCCCGCCCACCACCAGCACCCGCAGGGGCACCTCCGGGTCGGCGGCCATCGCCGCCGCGGCGGCGCGCAGCAGCACGTCGGGCGCCTTGAGCGGCTGGATACGGCCGACGAACGTCACGATCGTCTCGTTCGGATCCAGTCCCAGCTCGGCACGGGCGAGTGCCCGGTCCCCCGGCCGGTAGCGGGACAGGTCCGCGCCCGGTGCCACCACGTCGATCCGCGACGGGTCGGCACCGTAGCTGCGCTCGAGCTGCGCCGCCTCGTCGACCGTGTTGGCGACGAGACGGTCGGACTCGGCGACCACCTGCTGCTCGCCGATCTGCCGGGCCGCCGGTTCGGGCACGTCACCGTCGGCGAGCGAGGCGTTCTTCACGGCGGCGAGGGTGTGGGCGGTGTGCACGAGCGGGACACCCCACCGGTCGCGGGCGAGCCAGCCCACCTGGCCGGACAGCCAGTAGTGCGAGTGCACCAGGTCGTAGTAGCCCTGCGGATGCCGGGCCTCCTCCCGCAGCACCCCGGCGGCGAAGGCGCACAACTGTGTGGGCAGGTCGTGCTTGTCGAGCCCCTCGTAGGGACCGGCGGCGACGTTGCGCACGAGCACGCCGGGTGCCGCCTCCTGCACGACGGGGTCGGCCGAGGAGGTCGCCCGGGTGAAGATCTCCACCTCCACCCCGCGGCGCGCGAGTTGCACCGCGGTCTGCAGAACGTAGACGTTCATACCGCCGGCGTCCCCCGTACCGGGCTGCGCGAGTGGCGAGGTGTGGACCGACAGGACGGCCACGCGGCGGGGACGGCTGTTCGACTTCGACGTCACTTCTCCATACTGCCCTGCCGGGCATCCCCGCCCGGTTCCGCCCCCGACCGGTTCGTCTGCGCGACGTCGCACCCGACCGGTCAGGAACCCCCGGAGCCCGTGACTGCGCGGCGCACCGCCGCGTGGAACGGGCTCCACAGGAACCAGACGCCGAACCCGCGCACCAGCGCGGCCGGGCCGTGCACTCGCACGCTGCCGTCGTCGAGCGCCTCGGTCAGCGTCCGGGTGCCGGCGAACACGCGCATCAGGGCCACCGGTTCCGCGGTCACGTAGACGTCGACGTCGAAGCCCGGATGCTTCCGGCACACCGACGGCTCGCCCCGGTCCAGGACGATCCACAACCGGATCGGGGCGGGACCGGTGTAGTCGAACTCGATCACCACCCGCTGCGGGGGCACCCGGTCCCGGTCCACCCGGCGGTGCATCCACCAGGTCAGTGTCACGGGGTCGACCTCGGCGGGCAGCGGCTCGGAGAACAACCACTTCACCGCCCACTCCCCGATCGCGACGAGGATCGGGGCGAGCTCACGACCGGCGGGGGTGAGATGGTATTCGCAGCCCCGCGCCTGCGGAACCCGTACCAGCACGCCCTTGCGCTCGAGGTGCCGCAACCGGGTGGCCAGCAGGGTGCGCGAGATGCCGGGAAGACCACGCTCGATCTCGTTGAAGCGGGTACTTCCGTAGACCATTTCGCGCAGGATCAGCGGGGTCCACCGGTCGGCGAGCACTTCGCTGCCGATCGAGACCGGACAGTACTGCCCGTACTCGCGCACACCTCCAGAGTAGGTCCAGAACGTGCACTGGGCGGCATCGATCTGCCCTCCTACCGTCGAGACATGACCACCGTAGACATCACCCAGTACCCCCGCTCCCGGCCCCGCGAGGAACTCGGTGCCGGCGCCGACGAACTCGGCCGGCGGATCGCCCCCTACTCCCGCGCCCACGACCGCGACGGCACGTTCGTCGCCGAGGCCTACGAGATCCTGCGCTCGGAGGGCCGCCTCGCCCTCGCCGTCCCCCGCGAACTCGGTGGCGACGGCGCGACCGTGCGCGACGTCGCCACCGTGCAGCGCACCCTGGCGCACCACTGTGCGGCGACCGCGCTCGCCTCGGCCATGCACCACCATGTCGTGCTCGCCGCCGCATGGCGGTACCGGCACGGTGCGCCCGGCGCCGACCGGATGCTGCGCCGCGTCGCCGAGGAGGCGATCGTGCTCGTCTCCACCGGTGGCGCCGACCAGACCCACCCCCGTGGGACCGCCCGGAAGGTGCCCGGCGGCTACCGTGTCGACGGCCGCAAGGTGTTCTGCAGCCAGGCCCCCGTCGGCGACGTGCTCGCCACCATGTTCCCGTTCGACGACCCCGACGAGGGCCGCATCGTGCTCAACATGATGATCCCGATGAGCACCGACGGGGTACGAGTCCACGACAACTGGGACTCACTGGGCATGCGCGGCACCGGCAGCCACGACGTCGAGCTGACCGACGTGTTCGTCCCGGACGCGGCCGTGGCCGCCCGCCGCCCCTACGGGGTGATCGACCCGCCGTTCCAGCTGGTGCTCAGCGTCGCCATGCCCGTGGTCGCAGCCGTGTATCTCGGGGTCGCCGAGACCGCGCACGCGCACGCAACCGCCCTCGTCGCCGGGACCCCGCGGGCGAACGACCCGACGGTGCGCCGCCAGCTCGGGGTGGCGGCCACCCGCCTGCAGGTCGCGTCGTGGGCCCTCGACGGTGCCCTCGACGTCGTCGGCGACGATCCGGTGCCGTCGATGAGCACGGTCGCCGCGGTGATGACCGCCAAGGCCGAGATCGCACGCACCGCGATCGAGGTGTGCGACCTGGCGCTCGACGTCGCCGGGGGCCGCGGCTTCTACCGGTCCAGCCCGCTCGAACAGTGCTATCGCGACGTGCGCGGGGTGAAGTTCCACCCGCTCACGCCGGAGGAGACGCTCCTGCTCGCCGGGACGCAGGCGCTCGAATCGGTGGACGCTACAGCGCTGCCGCGAAGCGCGTGACCTCGGCGGCGAACCGCTGCGGGTCCTCGACGAACGGACCGTGGTCGGTGCCCTCCCAGTACGAGGTCGTCGCGTTCGGCAGCAGTGCCGCCGCGTGCTCGGCGGCCGAGACGTCGACGACCGAGTCGGCGGTGCCGTGCAGGACGAGCACGGGGGTGTCGAGGCTGCGCAGCAGCTCGTCGTTGCTCACCGTCCGGGCGAACATCGCCGCCCGCACGCGGGGCGGGGTGCACAGGCTGGTGCCGAACAGCGCCTGCGCCGCGACACCCGTGCCCGCCCCGGTCCCGGTGAGGGCGGTGCCGAAGGCACCGAGTGCGCGGATCGCCGTCGCCGCGTCCTCGGACATCGCATCGGGGACGGCGGCGCGCATGGCCGACCCGACCTTGCCGCCCTTCTCGCCGCGCCCGATGCTGGTGATCGCGCCGACGAGCACGATCCCGGCGACGCGATCGGTGCCGTGGGTCGCGAGGTAGTCGCAGATCACCAGGCCGCCGTAGGACCAGCCGAGCAGCACCGCGCCGTGGGCGTTCTCGGCGTCGAGCACGGCCTGCACGTCCGCGGCCCACAGTTTCGACTCGTCGTATCCGGTCTCCGGGGCGCCCGAGTACCCGTGTCCGCGGAGGTCGACGGCGATCACCCGGTGGGTGCGGGCCAGCTCGTCGAGCACGGACTCGCCCCAGCACCGCGACGACTGGGCCCATCCGTGCAGCAGGACCAGGGGACGATGGGCGGGATCGCCGATGGCGCGGTAGACGATGGGGGTGCCGTCGGAACTCTCGACCTCACGGATTGTCATGCGGGTCACCCTAGCCGGGCGAGCCGCGCCACTCCCGCGGCACACGCGCACCCGACGAGCGCGGCCACCACGGCGACCGCGATGCCCGCGCTCGGCCCCGACCGGTCGATGACCTGACCGACGACGGCGGAGCCGACCGCGACACCGACCCCGAGTCCCGTGACCGTCCAGGTGATGCCCTCCGTGAGCCGGCCCGGCGGCACGATCCGCTCGGTCAGGGAGGTCGCGACGATCATGGTGGGGGCGACGGCCACCCCGGCCGCCAGGTAGAGCACGGCGAGGGCCGGCACGGTGCCGGCGAGCAGCAGCGGCCACAGCAGCACCGCGACGGCCGTCGTCGCCCCCAGCAGCTGCCGTGTCAGCGGTGCCCGCAGCCGCACCGCACCGAAGACGAGGCCGCCGAGCGCGGATCCCGTCGCGAACATCGCCAGCACCACGGTCGCGGCGCCGGGCACGCCGTGCTCGGCGGTGAACGCGACCCCGACCACGTCGACGACGCCGAAGATCGTGCCCATCGCCGTCATCGCGACCACGAGCACGACGAGCACCGGGATCCGCAGCACGCTCACACCGGGCACACCCCCGACGACCGGGCGCGCGGGCGGTTCGGTGCCGCGCTGCACGGCGAGGGCGACGGTGCCGATCACCAGCAGCACCGCCCCGAGCAACGCGCCCGCCTCGGGGAACGCGGCGACGCTCAGTCCCACCGACAGCACCGGCCCGACGATGAAGCACAGTTCGTCGATCACCGCCTCGAGCGCGAACGCGGTCCGCAGCCGGTCGGTGCCGCGGAGCAGTTCGGTCCACCGGGCCCGGACCATGGCACCGATGGTAGGCATCAGTCCCGCCGGGATCGCGCACGCGAACAGCAGCGCCTCGGGTGCCTCCCACCGCACCCCCGCCAGCATCGTGACCGTCGCGGTCGCGCTGATCCCGGCGGCGACCGGTAAGACGCGGAACTGCCCGTGCCGGTCGGCGGCCCGCGAGACCAGCGGGGTGAGCGCGGCGTAGGACAGCGCGAACACCGCGGCCACCGCTCCGCCGAGGCCGTAGTCGCCGCGGAGCTGCGAGAACATCGTCACGATGCCGATGCCGACCATCGCGATCGGCAGCCGCGCGACGAACCCCGCCAGGCAGAACGCGGCGGCACCCGGCGCGGTGAACAGTGCACGGTAGGAGCGCATTCGTGCCAGCATGCAGTACGTGAGCGTGCTGGTGTGTTTCCATGCCCATCCCGACGACGAGGTGTTCACCACCGGCGGGGTGATGCGTCTGGCCGCGGACGCGGGACATCGGGTGGTGCTGGTCGTCGCGACGGACGGCGCCGCGGGCGAGGTTCCCGACGGTCTGCTCGGGCCCGGCGAATCCCTGGCCCAGCGCCGCCGCGCCGAACTCGAGGCGTCGGCCGAGGCGCTCGGGGTCGCCCGCCTGGTTCCGCTCGGCTACGCCGATTCGGGCATGGCGGGGACGCCACGGAACTCGGACCCGGCGGCGTTCTGCAACGTCGACGTGGCGGCGGCCGCAGCGCGCCTCGCAACGGTGCTCGAGGAGGAGAGCGCCGACGTCGTCACCATCTACGACCCCAACGGCGGGTACGGGCACCCCGACCACGTGCAGGTGCACCGCGTCGGCGCCCGGGCCCAGGAGCTGACGGCGCACCCGTCGGTGTACGAGGCGGCCATGAACCGGGACCACATCCGTCGTCTGCTCGCCGCCGCCCCGGAGATGGGCCCGGATGCGGCGCCACCGGATCTGGACACCTTCGGCCTGCCCGAGACCGAGATCACCACCACGATCGACGTGTCCGCGACGATCCCCGCGAAACGGGCGGCGATGCTCGCGCACGCCTCGCAGGTGGGCGACTTCGGGCCGATGCTGGCGATGACACCGGAACAGCTCGCGAGCGCGTTCGGGCTCGAGTGGTTCCGCCGACGCGGCGCGGAGCAGGCGCTGCGGGAGCACGCCCTGCCGCTGTGACCGACCCGACCGAAGGAGCACGAATGGGCCACCACATCGAACTGAGCCGTTCCGTCGACGCCCCATCCGACCGGGTGTGGCGGGTGCTCACCTCCGTCGACTCGGCCCCGCAGGTGCTGAGCGGGGTGGACAGTGTCGAACGGCTCGCAGGCGTCGGCTACGAGGTCGGCACCCGCTGGCGCGAGACACGCAGGATGTTCGGCAGAGCGGCAACCGAGGAGATGACGGTGACGGCCGTGGAGCCCGGGCGGCACACGGTCGTCGAGGCCGAATCCGGCGGGGTGCGCTACCGCACCGAGTTCGACGTGGCCCCGGATCGGGCCGGCACGATGCTGACCGTGCGGTTCTCCGCGGACGACGACCGTCCCGGCCGGATCCGGCGGGCGCTGACTGCGCTCCTCGCTCCCCTGGGCATGCGGGTGACGCGCACGGCGCTGCGCCGGGACCTCGACGACATCGCGGCCGCGGCCCGGGCCGGGATCTGAGCGTCGTGTCGCTGTATTCGCGTTACCGCGCCACCGGCGCCGACCTGCCCTTCGGCGATCCCCTCGCGGCGCACGACGTCGCGATGGAGGGATACTTCTGGCGGTTCACCCAACCCGGAACCGGGCGGGTGGTGATCGCGCTGTGCGGCGTCAACCAGGCCGGCGACGGGTCGTGGGCGACGCTCGGCCTGGCGGCGCACCCGGGCGGATTCCTGCGGACGACGGCGTACCCGGACGGATTCGCCGACCCCCTGCGGCTCGGCGCATCGGCGGGCACGGCATTCCACGGGGAACGCGACCGGCTGCGCGTGGACCTCGGCGACGACGCCCGCCTCGACGTGCGCGTGACGGCGCCCCGGCCGTGGCCTCGTCGCCGATTCGGCGGATCCAGCATCTTCCACGCGGTTCCCGCGCTGAACCAGTACTGGCACCCGTGGCTGCTCGACGGCCGGGCCGTAGGCGAGGCCGTGCTCGGCGGCGAGACCTGGAACCTCGACGGCGCCCAGGTGTACGCGGAGAAGAACTGGGGCAGGGGCGGTTTCCCGGAGTCGTGGTGGTGGGGCCAGGCGCACGGGTTCGCGGACTCCGCCGCATGCGTCGCCTTCGCCGGCGGGCAGGTCCACGCCGGTCCCCTGCGGACCGAGGTGACGGCCGTGGTCGTCGCCCTGCCGGACGGACCTGTGATCCGGCTCGGCAACCCGGTGGTCTCCCCGGTGCGGGCACACGTCACCGACGAACGGTGGTCGCTGTTCGGCCGCGGTCCGCGGTGGACCGTCGAGATCGAGGCGACCGCCCCTCTGGGCGACGCCCACGTGCTGCCGGTCCCGCTGCCGCTCGAACGCCGCAACGTGCCCGGCTCCCTCGAGCACCTGGCGGGCTCGTTGAGCGTGACCGTCCGCGACCGCGGCACACCGGTGTGGGCGGACGAGTCCCCCCTCGCGGCACTCGAACACGGCGGTCTGGCGCGCGCCCGGGCCGAACTGGACCGTCGGGCTGCGCCGGCGGGCGCCACGGACGGTCCGCCACTGCGCAGCCGATGACCGGCGGCCCCGGATCCGCGCGCTCCCCGGTCACACGCACATGAAATTGCATGCGCGCATAGCTATTTCGTGCGCGGCTCAGCCCAGTGCCCGGCGCATCGCCCCCAGCGGATCGGAGTACAGCGAGCTCAAGGACACCACGCTCGCGGCGTGCGCCTGTACCCGGTCGCCGAATCCGGTGACTCGGACGTCGGCGCCCGACGGCGCCCCGAGCGCACGCGCGACGTGCGGTGCGGCCGCCGGGTATGCGGTGAACGCCTGGCCGCCGAGAATCACCCGGTCCGGATTGAACAGGTCACGGAGCATCGCGACGGACCGCCCCAGTATCTGCGCCCGCTCCACGAGGATCTCGTGGGCCTCGCGAGAGCCGTTGCGGGCCAGCGTGTACAGCGCGGCGATGGACGTGGCACGTGCGTCGAGCAACCCGGCCTCCCGCGCCCGGGCCAGCACCGCCCGGTCGGCGACGGTGGCCTCGAGGCAACCGCGGGCACCGCAGGCGCACGGCACCGACGATCCCGTCGGCAGGTGCGACACCGAACCCGGGCCGCCGCGTGGCGTGTGCACCCGGCCGTCGAATGCGATTGCGATACCGACTGTCTCGCGGGCGTAGAAGTACAGGGTGGCGCCCTCGACGTCGGCGGTGTCGCGGTCGGGGGTGAGCAGCAGCTCCGACGCGGCCATCGCCTCGACGTGCGCGGCGACGGAAACCGGCAGGCCCAGACCCCGGCCCACCACGGTTCCGACGGGCGCATCCGCCCAGCCGAGCCGCGGATGGTCCACGGTTCCGGTGGCCGAGTCGACGCGCCCGCCGAGCGCGACGCCTGCCCACAGCGGCGTGCGCCGATGCCAGCGCGCCGCGAAGGCCCGGGCGCTGCTGGTGATCACCCCGAGCGCCGCTTCCTGGCCGCCGCGCGGGGTGGGGATCTCCACCGCGCCGATCACGCGCCCGCGCAGATCGCTCGCGACGATGCCGGTGACGGCCGCACCGATGTGGATCCCGACGGTCAGGTAGCGCTCGTGGTCGGTCTCGAACGGCACCCGAGGCCGGCCGACGGCGCCGGGCACGGTCAGATCCGGCCGTTCCCGCAGCAGACCCGCGGCGAGCAGCGCCGACACCTGCCGGTTGACGGTGGCGATGCTCGCGCCCGTCGTCGCCGCCGCTTGGTCGCGGCAGATCGGCCCGCGCGCCGCCGCGGCGCGGAACACCGCCGCGGCGGCGCCGTCGGCGAGCTTCAGTTCGGGCGGCACGATCTGCGCGCGCGCAGTCGATCGCACACGGACGGTGGCGCCGCGGGACCGGACCCCGGGCTTCGGACGGACGGCATTGGGGTACAGAACATTCGATGTAGCTGCTGCAGACACTGCGGCTCTTCCTCGGGGGCGGGTCCGAAGACCCGGGGCGTGACGGGGAGGCGCCGATCCGCTCGACCGCGAGGGTAGCGATCCGCCGGGTGACGGCAGGAGACGAAGCGGGGCGCGAGGTGCGGTGTCAGCGACAACACAGTTCGCGCGCCAGCGGCAGCCGCGAGCCCAGCGCGGCGGTCACATAGGTGACCCGCGGAGGACGGAGACGGCGAGCTGGCATACCCCGCAACCTAGCCGCCGGGCGCCGCCGTGTCCACTCCGACCGGCGACGCGCAGGCAACGGTCCCGATCACGGTGACGAAAACCCTTACGCCGGAACAGCACCGGTGATGAGGTCGACGGTACCGACATCCGATCCACGAAAGGCAGTCCATGTCTGTCGATTTCGATACCCACACCGCACGCGTTCGCGACGTGACCGTGGTCCGCCTGGGCGGGCACATCGGTGCCCGCATCGACGGAGTCCGGCTCGGCGGCGACCTCGACGGCCCCACCGTCGAAGCGATCCGTCGCGCCCTGGCCGAGCACAAGGTGATCTTCTTCCGGGAACAGCACCACCTCGACGACGCGTCGCAGTACGCGTTCGCCGAGTTGCTCGGCACGCCGACTACCGCGCACCCGACGGTGACGTCGCGCGGGGAGCACGTGCTACCCATCGACTCCGACTACGGCAGAGCGAACAGCTGGCACACCGACGTCTCGTTCGTCGACCGCATCCCGAAGGCGTCGATCTTGCGCGCGGTGGAACTGCCCGCCTACGGCGGTTCGACCACGTGGGCGTCCGGCGTGGCGGCCTACGAGGGGCTGCCCGCGCCGCTGAAGACACTGGCCGAGAACCTGTGGGCCACCCACACCAACGTGTACGACTACGCCGCCGAGAGCGCCGAGCATCTCCGCGACGGCGCCGACGAGCGGGTCGCCGAGTACCGCGCCGAGTTCCGGTCCGAGTACTTCGCGACCGAGCATCCCGTGGTGCGCGTGCACCCCGAGACCGGAGCGCGGTCGCTGCTGCTCGGCCACTTCGTCGAGGGGTTCGTCGGGCTGAGCGGCCGGCAGTCGCAGGCGCTGTTCCGGCTGCTGCAGGACCACCAGACCCGGCTCGAGTACACCACCCGCTGGCACTGGGCCGCCGGGGACGTGGCGGTGTGGGACAACCGGGCCACGCAGCACTACGCCGTCGCCGACTACGACGGTCTGCACCGTCGGCTGCACCGCATCACCCTCGCCGGCGACGTCCCGGTGAGCGTGCACGGCGAGGCGAGCCGGTCCGTCGCCGGCGACGCGAGCGCCTACTCGATCATCGAGACGCCCCGGCCGCTCGCGTCGTAGCGGGTGCCGCGGTCGCGCGGACCCCGCGCGACCGCACCCGGGGCACCCTAGGATCGCTCGCATGACGATTTCTCCCGATTCCCGCGTCGCCGTCGTCACCGGTGCCTCCTCCGGCATCGGCGAGGCCAGCGCCCGCACCCTCGCAGCCCAGGGCTTCCACGTCGTCGTCGGCGCTCGTCGCGTCGACCGGATCGAGAAGCTCGCGGAGGAGATCGGGGGTACGGCCCTCGAGCTGGACGTCACGGACGAGGACTCGGTGACCGCGTTCACGACGGTGCTCCCGCGGGTGGACGTGCTCGTGAACAACGCGGGCGGGGCCAAGGGTATGGCCCCGGTCGCCGAGGCCGACCTCGACGACTGGCGCTGGATGTGGGAGACGAACGTCCTCGGCACCCTGCGGATGACGAAGGCCCTGCTGCCGAAGCTCGTCGACTCCGGCGACGGCCTGATCGTCACGATCACGTCGGTGGCGGCGTTCCATGCCTACGACAACGGTGCGGGCTACACCTCCGCCAAGCACGCCCAGGCGGTGCTGCACCGGACGCTGCGCGGCGAGCTGCTCGGCAAGCCGGTGCGCCTGACCGAGATCGCGCCGGGCGCGGTGGAGACCGAGTTCTCCCTCGTGCGGTTCGAAGGTGACGCCGAGCGCGCCGCCAAGGTGTACGAGGGCATCACCCCGCTCGTGGCCGAGGACATCGCCGAGATCGTCGGGTTCGTCGCGTCGCGCCCGCCGCACGTGAACCTGGACCAGATCATCGTGCAGCCGCGCGACCAGGCCAGCCCCATGCGCTTCCACCGCACCGCCGAGTAGAACCGGTGGAGATCTCGGGGGACGCCGGGCAGCACCGCCTCTCCCCGGGCCCGCTGCTCGACGGGCGGGGCCGTCTCGCCGAGGCCGGATGGGCCGGCTCCGAGGTCCGCACCTACGACCGTTCCCGGATCGCGGTGCCACGGTGGCGGATCAAGGAGTGGGACTACTACTGCGTGCTCGCCGACGGCGACGACGGTCCGTTCGGTCTCGCGCTGACCGTCGCCGACAACGGTTACCTGGGCCTGCTCGGCGTGAGCTGGCTGGACCTGACCGGCCGCACGGAGACCACCGAGAACGTGATGGTCCCGTTTCCGCTGGGACGGCTGCGGTTGCCTGCCTCCGCGGACGCTGGCGAAGTGGTCGTCGACCGGCGCGGCATCCGCCTGGAGTTCCGGCACGAGCACGGCGCCCGGCGCCTGGTCGTCCGGCATCCCGGATTTGCGGGCGGACGGGGTCTGTCGGGCGAGGTGGTGCTCACCCCGCCCGGCGACGAGCGGATGGTCGTCGCGCTCCCGTTCCCCGGCGACGATCGGGCGTTCTACTACAACCAGAAGTTCCCCGGCCTCTCCGCTGCCGGAACCGTCACGCTCGCCGGTCGTGAGCACACCTTCGACCCCGCGTCGGCATCCGGGGTGTTCGACTGGGGCCGCGGAGTGTGGACCTACGACAACACCTGGTTCTGGGCCTCCGCATCGGGACGGCACGAGGGGCGTCCCTTCGGGTTCACCGTCGGTTACGGCTTCGGCGACACCACCGCGGGCAGCGAGAACATGGTCCTGGTGGACGGCGTGGCGCACAAGCTGGACCGGGTGCAGTTCCACCTTCCGCACGGCACCTACGACGGCGCTCCGTGGCGGTTCGCGAGCAATGACGACCGGTTCGAGATGAGCTTCGAGCCGATCCTCGACCGTGCCGCCGACGTGAACGCCCTCGTCCTGCGCTCGACGCAGCATCAGGTCTTCGGCCGGTTCACCGGACGCGTCACGCTCGACGACGGTGTCCGGCTCGAGGTGCGCGACCTTCTCGGATTCGCCGAGAAGGTGCACAACCGCTGGTAGTTCGCGTCTCCTACAGCGCGGACATCGATTGCCAGGTGGGCCAGTCGATAGCCCAGTCGTAGAGGTCGCCGTCCGCAGCGGACAGTTCGATCGAGGTTCCGGATACCTCCACCGGGTCGCCGTACATCGCCGTCTCGAAATACGCCTGGGCGTCCCCGAGCGAGAGGTTGATGCAGCCGTTGGTGACGTTGGTCGCGCCCTGCTGACCGAGGGTCGCGGGGTTGGCGTGGATGAACTCGCCGTTGTTGGAAATCCGCACCGCCCAGCGCTCCCGTACGTTCTCGTAGTACGGCGGGTTGGACATCAGGAAGTCCGCGTGCTTCTCGGTGACCACGTGGATCCCGCTACGGGTGACGTTGCGGGCCTCGTTGCCTTGCCCGTAGCTCACCGGGATGTCCATGATCGTCGCCCCGTCGCGCACGACCTGCATGCGGTGCGACGTGGCGTCGGCTACGACGACCTGGCTGCGACCGATCGTGAAGTCGAGTGTGAGGTCCTCCGCGCCGTAGGCACCGTCGCCGAAGTCGAGGCCGTACAGGCGTGCGTCGAGGTGCACTGCGGTGCCGGGCACCCAGTACTGCTGCGGCCGCCAGTGGGCCTGGGCGCCGCCGTCGCCGTCGGGCAGCCACGCCCAGCTGCCGATCGTCGGCGGATCGGTCGTCACCGCCAGTGCCTTCTCGACGGCGGCCCGGTCCGCGATCGGGCCGTCGAACCGGACCACGATCGGTGCGGCGATGCCGACCTCCTGGCCGTCGGCGATGTCGAGGGTCGCGGCGACGATCCGGTCGGGGTCGACCGTGTCGAAGCTGCCCTCGACCGGCGCGGGCCGGCCGTCGGAGCCGACGGCCGTGCCGGACCAGCGGTAGGTCGCGCCGTAGCCGAGCGGCTCGGCGACGGTGAAGCTCCGGCGGTCGGCGGACAGTGCGCCGCGCACGACGGTGCCGGTGCCGGTGTTGGTGAGCGCGACGTCGGTGAACTCGCCGTCGGTGACCGAGGCCCGGGCCGGGGCGGTGGGGTCGACCCCGGTAGCACCGTCGACCGGGTCGGTGGCGACCGCCGCGATCGGCTGGGGCTCGGCCGGGACCGCGCCCCCGCCCGACGAGCACGCCGCGAGCACCGCGACGAGCGCGAGTACCGCCGACCACAACAACCGACGACGTCGTTCACCCAGGTCATGCACTCCGACGAGGGTACGCCGCGGGCCCGCATCCGCGCCGTCCGCAGCCATCCGCTCCGACGACCGTCACAGCGGACGGCTGGGCGCCGAGCGGCTGTCGATCGTCAGATCACGCAGCCCACGGTCACCGGCTCCGGCTCGAGCCGCACCCCGAACGCGTCCTGCACGCCGTCGCGGACCTCCCGGGCGAGGGCCACCAGATCCGCGGTGGTCGCGGAACCCCGGTTGGTGAGCGCGAGGGTGTGCTTGGTGGACAGCCGCACCGGCGCGTCGGGACCGGGGAAGCCCTTGCCGAACCCGGCCCGCTCGATCAGCCACCCCGCGGAGAGCTTGGTGCCGCCGTCCGCGAGGAATCGCGGGATCCGCACGTCGGGCCCGACACGTTCCTCGACGACCGCGAGCACCCGGGACAACTCGTCGTCGGAGAGCACTGGGTTGGTGAAGAACGATCCGGCGCTCCAGGTGTCTAGGTCGCCCGGGTCGAGCACCATGCCCTTGCCGCGGCGCAACGCCAGCACCTGCTCGCGTACCTCCGCGGCCGGGCGCCGCTCCCCCTCCTCGGCGTGGAGGGCCGACGCCAGCTCCCGGTAGCCGAGCGGTGCACTCGTCCCGTCCGGCCGCACGGCGAGGTCCACCTCGAGCACCAGCGCGTCGTCGGAGTGTTTGAGGACGCTGGTGCGGTAGCCGAGTCCGAGTTCCCCGGGGCCGACCCACCGGACGTCGCCGCTGGTGCGGTCGAGCAGCCGTACGGCGCGCAGGACCGATCCGACCTCCACCCCGTAGGCGCCGACGTTCTGCACCGGGGTCGCGCCGGTGGAGCCGGGGATCCCCGACAGGCACTCGAGCCCCCCGAGGCCGGACTTCACGGTGAGGGCGACGACGTCGTCCCACACCGCACCCGCCTCGGCGCGGACGGTGTCCTCGCCCGCTTCGATCCCGGTTGTCGCGATGCGCACGACCACGCCGTCGAACCCGGCGTCGCCGATCACCAGATTGGAGCCCCCCGCCAGGACCAGGGTGGGGACACGCGCCGCGTCGAGCAGGCGGACGGCCTCGACGAGCGTGTCGGTGGTGGTGCACTCGGCGAGCCACCGCGCCGGACCACCCAGCCGCAGCGTGGTCAGCGTCGACAGCGGCACGTGCTCGGACACGGCAGCGCCCGCCTCGACGAGTTGGGCCCCAATACGCGGATCAGACACCCGCAAACGGTAGCGTGCCGACCATGGGCAGCCGCATCGACCATTACTCGCACTACGCGTCCCCCGTCGCCACGGTGCACGCGGCGCTCGTCGACGAGAACTACTGGCGGACCCGCCTGGCGGAGATCGGCGGCCCGGGCGCGACGCTCGAGGACGTGCGCACCGGTGACGGGACGATCGACCTGCACATGACCCAGTCGATCCCGGCGGAGCACCTGCCGAGCTTCGTCACCAACTTCCATCCCGGCGACCTGGTCATCCATCGGCACGAGTCGTGGCAGCCGCTCACCGGGGACCGCGCGACGGGCCGCTTCTCCGCGCACGTGGACGGGCTGCCGGGCAAGGTGGACGGCACGTCCACGATGGCTCCGGACGGCTCGGGCACCATCGTGGAGATCGACGGCACCGCCGAGGTGCGGATCCCTTTTCTCGGCGGCAAGATCGAGGGCATCATCGTCGAGCAGATCGTCGAGCTGTTCGACATCGAGCGCACCTTCACCGAGCAGTGGTTGTCCGAACCCCACTGACGGCAGTCCGAACCACACCGGCGGCAGTCCGAACCACACCGGCGGCAGTCCGAACCACACCGGCGGCAGTCCGAACCCCACCGGCGGCAGTCCGCACCTCACTGACGGCAGTCCCGAGCCGCACCGGCGGCTGTCCGCACCGCACCGACGTGCCGTTGCGGAGCCGTGACGATTTCCGTCGTTCGGTAACGAACCGGTAACCTCGGCTGTCATGGCACGGCGAATCGACTACTCCGCCCGCTATCCGTACAGCCCGGAGCAGGTGTACGAGGCGCTCTCGGACCGCACGCACTGGGAGGCGCGCATCGTGGAGATGCGCAAGTACTCCGAGAACCATCTCGCGGAGTTCGAAGTGTCGGACGACGGTATCGACCTGGTCCTGCACCACGTCCTGCCCCGCACGGAACTGCCCGAGATCGCCCGGACGGTGATGAAGAAGGACATGGTCATCACCCGCAAGGAGACGTACACCCCCCTCGGCGACACGATCACCGGCAGCTACCAGGCCTCGGTCCCCGCGGGGCCCGGCAGCCTCACCGGCACGATGGAACTGTTCGCCTCCGACGGGGGCAGCACCCTGCGCACCACGTCGGAGGCCAAGGTCTTCCTGCCGTTCATCGGCGGCAAACTCGAACAGCTCATGCTCGTCAACCTCGTCGACCTGTTCCGCACCGAGGCGGAGATCACCGCCGACTGGCTCGCGCGCCGGTTCGGATAGTTCCCCAGTGCGCGTCCCGCGCCCGGAAGGTGTCGTCACCCGCGGCACCACGGGCATCAATCGCCTGCGCCGCAGCGACCGCTGGCTGATGCACCATCCCGACGTGGCCCGCGTTCTGCACTCGCGGGACGATGCGCTCGTCGTCGACCTCGGTTACGGCGCGATGCCGGTGACCACCCTCGAACTGGCCGCGCGGCTGCGCACGGTGCGTCGCAGGCTGCGGGTGGTGGGTCTCGAGATCGATCCCGAGCGGGTGGTGCCGGGCCGTGACGGCGTGGAGTTCGCCCGCGGGGGCTTCGAGCTGGCCGGGCTCCGGCCGGTGCTGATCCGCGCGTTCAACGTGCTGCGTCAGTACCCCGAGGAGGCGGTGGCGCCGGCGTGGGCTCGGCTGCGGGCCGGGCTCGCACCGGGCGGGCTGCTGCTCGACGGCACGTGCGACGAACTGGGTCGGCGGTGCGCCTGGGTGCTGCTCGACGAGCACGGACCGCGCACGCTCACCATGGCGTGGAGCCCGTTCCATTCGGCCACACCGTCGGACCTGGCCGAGCGTCTGCCGAAGGCGCTGATCCACCGCAACGTGCCGGGGGAACGGATCCACGAGCTGCTGCAGGCGGCGGATCGCGCCTGGGCGGCGGCGGCGCCGCACGCGGCGTTCGGACCGCGAATGCGCTGGCGCGCGACGCTGGAACTGTTGCGTGCCCAGGGGGTGCCGGCGGCACCACAACGCCGTCGACTGCGGGACTGTGTGCTGACCGTCCCATGGGACTTCGTCGCCCCCGCGACGGCTCAGCCGGCGGCGAGCAGCGCCAGCTCGATGCGGTCCGCGACCGCCGCGGGCTGATCGACGACCGCGGCGTGCAGCTGCGCCGAGGTCACCCGTCCGATCGCGATCGCGTCGCCGACGAGTTCGTCGAGCACCTCCTGTGAAACTCCGCCCGCCGCCAGGTCGACGGCGGTTCGCGCGGGGGTCGTGATGCGGAAGCATCCGACCTGCTCACAGTCCTGCTCGCGCAGCTGCCGGTGGTGCAGGGCGAGCCGGTTGCTCGGCACCGTCCGCTGATCGGCCGTCGACAGATGCAGGAATCGGGGTTGCAGGTGGCCCATACCGTGCAGGTCGGCCGCGCTCTGGTGGGAGACCACTGCCGCGCCCTCGTACCAGGCGCACCACTGAGCGAACTCGTCGAACTTCGTGTGCGGGCTGTCGCCGAGCCGGAACAGATCCGTCTGGATCCGGATCCAGTGCCCGGCCGCGATCCGGCCGACGAAGTCGATGGTGGCGATGCCGTGGGCCACGGCCTGTCGCGTGGTGAAGAAGCCCGCCTGCGCGAGCGCGGTGTGTCGCAGGGCCTCGTCCGGATCCACCCGGCCGGAGGCGTCGTGTTCAGGTTCCGTCCAGCCCGTCATGCCGCCACAGTACCCGAACAACTGTGTCCCACCTCACACTTTCTCGTCCCGGCTGCGCATCTTCACAGACCTTCCTCAGAGTTCTTCGGGACAATCCGATCTCATGACGAACCGGAAGCGTGTCCCCTTCGCCACCATCGGCATCGTCCTCGCCGTCGTGCTGGTCGCGGTACTCGTGGGTGCCGAGGTGTACGCCCGCAACCGCGCCACCAATTGCCTCGCGCAGTCGTTCGAAAGCGAACTCGGCACGAACGTCGACGTGGACCTGGGATGGAAACCGGTGCTGCTCTCGCTCGTCGACAAGCAGGTCTCGTCCGTCACGCTCGACAGCGACGACACGGCGTTCGGCCCTGCCCAGGAGATGCAGGTACACGCCGTGGTTCGCGACGTGGACCTACGGGAGAGCGCCGCCGGCGCCGGGACGATCGGCAGCTCGAGCGCGGAGGTCGTGTGGCCGTCGTCGGGCATTCTCGCGACCGTGCAGACGCTGCCGCTCGGCTCGCTGATCACCGACGTCACCCCGGACGCGAACGCGGGCACCCTCCGCTTCACCGTGGGCGGCGCCGGGCTGGCGGAACTGACCGTGCGGCCGGCGGCCCGGAACGGGACGATCGCGATCGAGACGGTGGACGCGTCGCTGTTCGGCATCGGGTTGCCGACAGCGCTGGTCGACGGCATCGTCCAGATCCTCACCGAGAGCTTGCAGCAGTACCCGCTGGACATGCAGGCGACGTCCGTGGCGGTCACCGACTCCGGCATCGAGGTGACGCTCGAGGGCGGCGCCTACACGATGCCGGAGCCGCCGGCCGGTCAGCAGTCGCAGAACCAGCTCGACTGCTGAGGACGCGGCCCACTCACTCGGGCAGGTCGTCGAGTACCGCGCGGGTTCCGGACAGGCCGAGCCGGGTGGCGCCGGCCTCGATCATGGCCAGCGCCGCCTCGGCCGTGCGGATGCCGCCGCTGGCCTTGACGCCGAGCCGACCGCCCACGGTCTCGGCCATCAGCCGCACCGCGTGCACCGAGGCGCCCCCGGCGGGATGGAACCCGGTGGACGTCTTGACGAAGTTCGCGCCCGCCCGCTCGGCGCACCGACATACCTCCACGATCGCCTCGTCCGACAGCACGGCCGACTCGATGATGACCTTGAGGACGGGGTCGAACCCGATCGCCTCGCGCACTGTGAGGATGTCGGCGAGCACCGCGTTGTAGTCGCCGGCGACGGCCGCGCCGACATCGATGACCATGTCGATCTCGGCGGCCCCCTGATCCACGGCGAGTCTGGCCTCGGCGCCCTTGATCAGCGAATGGTGCTTGCCCGACGGGAACCCCGCGACGGTGGCGACGACGAGTCCGTCCGTCCGCAGCGGCAACATCGACGGCGACACGCACACCGACCAGACGCCGAGCTCGCGGGCCTCGTCGACGAGCGCACGCACGTCGGCGCCCGACGCCTCGGGCTTGAGCAGGGTGTGGTCGACGATCGCGGCGACCCGGGCACGGGTGAGGGTGGTCTCCGGCATGCCCGTCAGCTTTCCACAGCGATATCCGGTTGCCCGGGGCGGCGCCGGTGTCCACACTGCTGTCGTGATCGTCCGACGAGAACTCCCCGCCGACGTCCCCGCGATCGCCGACGTGCACCGCGCCGCGTTCGCGGCGCTCACCCCCACGGACGCGGAACCGGTGGAGCCCGGTCTCGTCGAGGCGCTGCGCGCCGACCCGGCGTGGCTGCCCCGGCTGTCACTGGTTGCAACGGAAGCCGAAGGCTCGGTCGTCGGGCACGTGTGTGTCACCCGGGCGACGGTCGACGGTGAGCCGGCGCTGGCGCTGGGTCCGATCGGTGTGCTGCCGGAGCTGCAGCGCTCCGGCGTCGGCGGTGCCCTGATGCACGCGGCGCTCGGTGCCGCGGACGCCCTCGACGAACCGCTCGTGGTGCTGCTCGGGCACCTGGACTACTACCCGCGCTTCGGGTTCGTCCCGGCCGCCGAGCTCGGGGTGGAACCCGACGTGCCCGACTGGGCGTCGCACCTGCAGGCCCGTGCGCTCACCGCCTACCGGCCGCAGCTACGTGGCGTCTTCCGCTACGCGCCCCCGTTCTACGACCTCGGTTGACGCGAGGGACGTTTCCGCGCACTCCGCGGTTCGCCGCGAGATCCACCCGGTCGGCGCAACAATGAACCGGCTGGACTTCCGTCGGGCCTCCGCGGGTCCGACCGCGGATCGGAGAGAACCCGAGGAGGAGGAGGCATGACCGACGAGACGGCACAGCTCGCGAGCACCTTCGACGACGCGAGCGGCGACTTCGACCGGCTCACGCCGACGGTGTGGGGTCCGGCCGGGCAGGCGCTGGTCTTCCAGCTCGGGCCGGGTCCCGGCGCGACGGTGCTGGACGTGTGCTGCGGCGCCGGCGCCTCGGCGCTGCCCGCCGCCGCGGCCGTGGGGCCGACGGGCCGGGTCCACGCGATCGACGTCGCCGACGACCTGCTCGAGCTCGGCCGGCTCGTCGCCGCCGAACGGGCGCTGCAGAACATCGACTTCGTGTGCGCCGACGCCACCACGTGGGAACCGCCCTCCACGGTCCCGGAAGCCGGATACGACGTGCTCGCCATCTCCTACGGGGTGTTCCTGCTGCCCCACATGGACGCCGCGTTCGATCGTCTGGTGGGCCTGGTGCGGCACGGCGGCCGGATCGGTGTGACCGTGTGGCGGGCCGGGGCGATGGAGGAGATCAGCGCGACGCTGTTCGACGTCGTCGGCCGGCGCAACCCGGCGGTGGCGGGCCGGCCGTCGCTGCGGGAGCGGACGCCGCTGCGGACGATCGATCTGCCGCGCACCCTCGAGGCGTGGCTCGCGGCCGCCGGCACCCACTCGATGGAGGTACGCACCCTGTCGAACCTGCTGCCCGCCACCGACGAGCTGTGCTGGGCGCTGGTGACCGGGTCGGGCCTGCGGGCGGTCCTGGCCGGGCTCGACACCGACGCGGTCGCCGCGGTGCGCGCCGAATTCCTCGCGGCCGTCACCGAGCGCGGCATGCACACGATCGACGCGACGACCCTCGTCGGGACCGCCACGGTCCGGCGGCCCCCCGCGACGGTGTGACCGGTCGAATCGGACCGGGGTCCCACCTGAGAGACTGGACGGCATGACCTCCGCTGCCTCGTCCGACGACCGTCGGTATGTACTGTCACTGGGCTGCCCCGACGCCACCGGCATCGTCGCCCGCATCTCGACCTTCCTCGCGGACGTGGGCGGCTCGATCGTCGAAGCCGGCTATCACGCGGACCCCGACAGCGGTTGGTTCTTCACTCGGCAGGCCGTGCGCGCCTCGTCCATCCCGCTCGGCCTCGACGAACTGCGCGACCGATTCTCGGCCGTCGCGGCGGAACTGGGCCCGGAGACCGAATGGACGCTGCAGGACACCGGCGAGACCAAGCGGGTGGTGCTCCTCGTCAGCAAGGAAGGCCACTGTCTGCACGACATCCTCGGCCGGGTGGCCGCCGGGGAACTGAACGCGGAGATCTGCGCAGTCGTGGGGAACCATCCCGACCTCGAACGGGTGACCCGCCGGCACGGCATCGACTTCCACTACGTGTCCTTCCCGAAGGATCCGGAGCAGCGGGGGCCCGCGTTCGAGCAGGTGCGCAAGCTCGTCGACGTGCACGATCCGCACGCCGTCGTGCTGGCGCGGTTCATGCAGATTTTGCCGCCCGAGCTGTGCGAGCACTGGGCGGGCCGGGCGATCAACATCCACCACAGCTTCCTGCCGTCGTTCATCGGCGCACGCCCCTACCATCAGGCCTTCGCCCGCGGCGTGAAACTGATCGGCGCGACGTGCCACTACGTGACCCCCGAGCTGGACGCCGGCCCGATCATCGAGCAGGACGTGGTGCGCGTCGGTCATGCCGACACCGTCGGCGACATGGTGCGCCTCGGTCGTGACGTCGAGAAGCTGGTGCTGGCCCGCGGGCTGCGCTGGCACCTCGAGGACCGGGTGCTGGTGCACGGCAGCAAGACCGTCGTCTTCAGCTGACGGCTCGGAATCGGCCGGTCAGCCCACGGTGACGGTGCGGCTGTGCCAGCCGGTGGCGCCGTCGGGGATCGGCGGGCGGCGCTGCTCGTCCTGCACCCGGCCCTCCCCGTCGGTGGCACGCACCTCGAGGGTGTGCGTGCCGGGCGTCGCGTCCCATCGCCAGGTCCACTGCCGCCACGTGTCGAGCGAGTACTCCTCGGCGAGTTCGGCGTCGTTCCAGGGGCCGCCGTCGACGCGGACCTCGACGCGGTCGATGCCGCGTTGCTGCGCCCATGCGGTACCGGCAACGATCGCGGGCCCCGGCTCGAGCCGGCCGAAGGCGGCGGGGACGTCGATGCGTGAGGCGGTCCGGACGGGGGCCTGTTCCGCCCAGCCGCGCTGCGTCCAGTAGGCCTCGGCCCGGTCGAATCGGGTCAGTTCCCAGTCGACGACCCACTTGGTGGCGGAGACGTACCCGTACAGCCCGGGCACCACCTGCCGGGCGGGATACCCGTGTTCGAACGGCAGCGGTTCGCCGTTCATCGCGACGGCGAGCAGGGCGTCGCGGCCGTCGAGGACGGCGTCGACGGGGGTGCCGCAGGTGAAGCCGTCGGCGCTGGTGGACAGGAGCATGTCGGCGTCGGCCCGGACTCCGGCGCGGGCGAGCAGGTCGCTCATCCGGTATCCGATCCAGCGGGCGTTGCCGGCCAGGTTGCCGCCGACCTCGTTGGACACGCAGGTGAGGGTGAGGATCCGTTCGACGGGTTCGAACGCGGCCAGATCGTCCCAGGTGAGTGTCACTTCCCGCTCGACCATGCCGTGAATGCGCAGCTGCCAGTCCGCGGTGCGCAACCGCGGCACCTGCAGCGCGGTGTCGATGCGGTAGAACTCCGCCGGCGAGGTGAGGAAGGGGGTCGCCCCGGGGACCGTCACCTCGGTGCCCGCCGGCACGGGTGCGGCGGCCCGGACCGGTCGCGGGACCAGGAACCGGGCACGATCCTCGACGGCCCGCGCCAGCCGGTCGGTGAGGTGCCGGCCGGCGGCGCCGGCGGCCACGGCCACCGCGGCGGCGGTGCCGAGCACCGTG
Organism: Rhodococcus indonesiensis; assembly: GCF_047782815.1. Taxonomy (NCBI): domain Bacteria; kingdom Bacillati; phylum Actinomycetota; class Actinomycetes; order Mycobacteriales; family Nocardiaceae; genus Rhodococcus; species Rhodococcus indonesiensis. The sequence goes on from NZ_CP180630.1 coordinate 4,059,787, forward strand.
AGAAATCGGCGGCGCGGCCACGCCGCCGGGGTTGCCGTCCCGTCGTCGCGGACGCCGGATGCGGCGAGCAGCCGGACGGCGTACTGCAGCAGCACCGCGCCCGCGACGGCGCCGACGACGGTGGGCAGCGCAGCGACGGCGGTGGCACCCGGCCGGCTCAGTGCCGCGTATCCGCCGACGGCGGCCAGGACCGCGATGACGACGCCGCCGCGCGGTCGGCGGGGCTGTTCGAGCAGCCCCGCCGCCACGGCAAGCACCGCGAGGATCACCGACATGCCGATGAACAACGCCGGTTTGTCCGACATTCCGAACGTGTCGATCGCGAACTCGCGGGCCCACGCGGGCGCCCGGTCCACGGTCGTGGCGCCGACGGCGTAGAACGGCGACGAGGCCGGACCGACCAGCGCCGCGAGCAGTTCTCCGACGCCGAGGACGACACCGAACGACACCAGTCCGGCGAGGGCACGCGCGGCACGGTGGCCCGACACGGTCACGGGTCCTTCTCCAGTGGATGGCACACCGGGGGTTCGGTGCCGCGGCCGCCGCGGATGGGAGCGTCAGGCGGTTGCCTGCACGGGCTCCCGTTCGGCGAGGTACAGCAGTTCGTCGTCGAACGCGTCGATCGCCTCGACCGAGCTCATGTGCCCGATCCCGTCGAGGACGACGAAGTGCTCGAGGTGGCCGGCGGCCTCGAGGGCCTCGGCGAGCCGGTGCGCGTGCACCGGCGGCGTGAGGCGGTCCGCGGTGCCGACCAGCACGGTGGTCGGGACGGTGAGGTGCTCGAGGCCCGTTCGGATGTCGATCGCGCTGAGCGCCGCCCCCCAGTTGCCACGGGCCCGGGGGGTGCAGCCGAGCACGATCTTCTCGCAGAACTCCACCTCGGCGGGGCTCGAGCCGGGTGCGAGCGCGACGTACTTCAGCGCGCGGGTGGTCAGGGGGGAGGCGACGAGCGGCAGGGCGGCGCCGAGGACACGCCGCGCGACGGGCTCCGGCACTCGTCCCAGCCGGGGCGGCAGCAGCGCGGCCTCGGCGAGCAGGCTGTCGGTGCCGGTGCTCGCGAGCAGCACTCCGGACGCCTTCTCCCGCACCTGTTCGGGGTGGCGGCCGGCCCACGCGATGATGCTCATGCCGCCCATGCTGTGCCCGGCGAGGACTGCCCTGCGGCCGGCCGGCACCGTCGCCGCGAGGACCGCTGCGAGATCGTCGGCGAGGACATCGGGGCCGAAGGCCCGGGTACCGAGATCGCTGCGGCCGTGACCGCGCTGGTCGTAGGTGATCACCCGGTAGCGCCCGGCGAGTGCATTGATCTGCGGGATCCAGTAGTCGGCGTTGCACGTCCACCCGTGGCTGAGCACGATCGGGTCGGCGTCCGGATCGCCGTAGGCGCGGATGTGGAGGTGGGCACCGTCGTCGGTGGTGAGGTCGACGACGTCGGGGTCCAGCGTGGGCGGCGCGAGCAGCGCGTGCGGTGGCCGGTCGGCGGCGCGCACCACGGCGCGGCGACGGCGGGCGCGGTAGGCCACGAGTCCGGCGACGGCAGCAGCGCCGGCCACCCCGGCGATCACCAGCGTGGTCCTGCGGGACGGCTTCTTCACCTGTGTTGTTCTCCTGGTTGCTGGAACGACGGCCGTCGCGGGACGCGGCGGCCGAGGGACGGGTGCGCGATCACAGGACGTGGGCGCGGCGGAGCAGCAGAGTCGACGGTCCACCGATCAGGCCCACGTCGTCGAGGAACTCGATCGTCCGCCGGGTGCCCTCACGGAGCCGGTCGTGGTAGTGCGTGTTCGTCCGCACCGCCGCCGTGGCCTCGGCGACGTCGAGCCCCTCGGCGGCGTAGACGTCGTCGTGGACGAGGCTCGTGACGACGAAGTACGCGGAGATGCCCAACTGCAGCCGGACACGGGCGCGGTCGGTGCGGGACAGGTGGCGTGTGCGGCGGACTATCTCTTCGCGCGCGTAGCGGATGTGCCGGGACTCCTCGACGACGTGGATGCGGCTGACCGTGCGGGTGACGGGCTGGACCCGCTCGTCGCGCATGAAGTCGCGCTGCATCGCGTCGAGGATCTCTTCGGCGAACAGGGTTCCGCCGAATGCGAGCGCCCCACTCGCCGTGGCCTTGAACAGCCTGCCGCTCTCCCGGATCCAGCGCTTCGGCCGGTAGGACGGGATCCCGAAGTGCTGAGCCGCGCGCGCGAACATGATCGAGTGGCGGCACTCGTCGGCAATCTCGGTGAGCCCGAACTGGACGTAGGCGGTGGCGGGGTCGCGGCGGTAGAGGTCGCGCACGAGCATCTGCATCAGGATCATCTCGAACCAGATGCCGGTGCCGGCGATGCTGGCGGCCTCGTGCTGGGTCAGGACGATTCGCTGCCGTTCGCTCATCGACTCCCACAGAGCGGTGCCGTAGAGGCTGCTCCATTCGGGGGTCATCCCGTACTTGTCGGCAGGGACGGGAGCGTCCCAGTCGATTTCGAGGGCCGGGTCGTAGGAGGAACGTGCGGCGGAGGCCAGCAGTCGTTCGGCGGTGTCCTCACGGTCGGCCGTGCGGACGGTCCGGGTGAGCGCCATCGTCGATCACCTCGTCTCGGTAATTACCCGTTACTCGAAGTGTCATCAACCTTTCGGCGCTTGTCAAGGCCTCCCGGCGGGAACTACCAGCGCGGCCGCTGCACCTCGTCCACCCGTGGTCGCACGTCGACGAGGTACACGCTCACGGCGATGACCGCGATGATTCCGAGCATCATGAAGGTGCCCCAGAAGACGACGATCACCAGCAGCGAGGCGGCAAGAATGCCGAGCCACACCGGCTTGGTGAGCTTGTCGACCGCGGGGAAGGCCTCGGCGGGTTGCCGCACGGCATGCAGCAGCGCGAAACCCGCCCCGGCGAGCGCGACGATCTGCAGAGCGAAGATGATCAGGGCGGCGAGAGAATCGACGTTGGGCACGTTCCCATGGTACGAGCAACGGCCCCCACGCGAAGGTCGCGTGGGGGCCGTCGGCGGTTCTACCGCCCGGTGGAGATCAGGCGCCGGTGGTCTTGCGCGGCGCTGCCTTCTTCGCGGGCGCCTTGGCCGGAGTCTTGGCGGCAGCCTTGGCCGGCGTCTTGGCGGCCGGGGTCTTCGGCGCCTCCGTCTTCGAAGCCTCCGTCTTCGAAGCCTCGGTCTTCGGCGCAGCCGCCTTCTCTGCGGCTTCCTCGACCTTGGTGGCAGCCTCGTCGAGCTCGAGCGCGGCGGTCTCGACCCGGTCCGCGGCCTCCGCAGCCGCCTCCTGGGCCTGGCCACCGAGGTCGAGCACCCTCAGGCCGGCCTCCTCGCCGGCCCCGGAGATGGCCTCGCCGACGTCGCCGGCGGTCTCCTCGATCCGGCCGGCGGCACGGCCCGCGAGCCGGGCGGCCTGTTCGCCCACCGCGCGGGTCTGGCGCGCGACGGTGCCCAGAGCCTCCTCGGTGAGCTCGACGGCGTCGCCGAACGCAGCCTCCGCGCGGCCGATGCCCTCCTCCACGACCGGCTGCTTGCGCAGCCGTTCGATGGTCTCCTCGCCACGCTCGGCGAGCGCGGTGTAGATGTCGGAGGCCACCTTCAGGTAGGCCTCGGCCACCTTGCGCAGCTCCTCGGCGGTGAACTTCTCGCGCAGCTCGGCGAGATCCTCGGGCAGTTCGGCCGGCAGGCCGGCGAGCCGCTCGCGCAGGGACTCGACGTTCTCGGTCAGATCCTCCTGGAAATCGGCCAGGCGGCCCCGGGCACTGTCGACCCGGTCGCTGACGTCGGTCTGGGTGGTCTCGGCGCGACGGCGGGTGCGGGCCACGATGTCCGCCACCGCCTGGACCACGGTGTCACCGGCACCGACGGCGGCATACAGCGGGGTGGCGAGGTTCTTCGGATCGGTCATGTCAGTTCTCCTGTCGATCAGGGTCGGTCGCGCCGTTCGGGGCAGCGGCCGCGGGTGCGGATACCTCGGGTACAGACACCTCGGGTGAGAGGTCCGCCCCGGAAGGGTGGGAACCGTTCTCGCGGCAGAACGATTCGTAGATGTCGAGCAGGACCTGCTTCTGCCGCTCGTTGAGTACGGCATCGGTCAGCAGCGCGTCGCGCACCGCGCTCTGCGGGCGTTGCTCCAGGATCCCGGCCCGGACATAGAGGACCTCCGCGGACATCCGGAGCCCCTTGGCAATCTGCCCGAGCACCTCGGCCGAGGGCTTGCGCAGCCCTCGCTCGATCTGGCTCAGATAGGGATTGCTGACGCCGGCGAGCTGGGAGAGCTGGCGCAGAGACACCTGCGCCGCCTCGCGCTGCGAGCGGATGAAACTGCCGATGTCCTGCGCGGCAGTACTGACCACCCGCGTGGCAATCTCGGTGGCGCCGGACGCGTCGTCCTTGTCATCGTCCCCTCCGTCGGCGGGTTCACCCCGTTCCTTCGTGGACACATTTCCACTGTACCCACAAGTGCTAGCTGTAGCAAGCACTCTGCTAGCAGGTGTGACACGTCACGCGAACAGCAGATTCGACAGGGTGTAGATGGCCAGACCGGCGAGCGACCCGACCACCGTGCCGTTGATCCGGATGAACTGCAGATCGCGTCCCACCTGGAGCTCGATCTTGCGGCTCGCCTCCTCCGCGTCCCAGCGCTCCACCGTCTCCCGGATGACCGCGGTGATCTCGTCGGCGTAGTTGGCCGCGATGTACCGGGCCCCGTCGAGCAGCCAGCGGTCGAACTTGCCGCGCAGCTCGTGGTCCTCCATCAGCCGCACACCGAAGTGGATGACGTTCTCGGTGACCTTCGTGCGCAGCGTGCTGTGCGGGTCGTCGACCGACTCGAGGATCATCCGCTTGGCCGCGCGCCACGTCGCGGAGGCCAGCTGGGTGACCTCCTCGCGGCCCATGATCTCCGCCTTGACCTTCTCCGCCTTGGCGATGGTGACCGGATCGTGCTGCAGGTCCCGCGCGTACTCGGCGAGGAACCGGTTCGCGGCCACGCGCACCTCGTGGTCGGGATTGGACCGCACCTTCCAGGTGAACTCCACCAGCTCGCGGTGGATCCGCTCGCCGAGCAGCAGGTCCACGAACTTCGGCGACCACGACGGCGAGTCGCGGCTGATGATGCGGTCGATCGTCTCCTGGCTGCCGAGGGCCCACTGATGAGCCCGCTCGGCCAGCATGTCGATCAGCGGCAGTTGCCGGTTCTCGGCGAGCAGTTCGGACAGCACCCGGCCGATGGGCGGCCCCCATTCCGGCTCGGCGATGCGCTTGACGATGGTGTTGTCGATGATCTGCTGGATGTCCTCCTCGCGCAGGACCGTCACGAGTCCCCGCAGCACCGTCGACGTCTCCTGCGCGATCCGTTCGGCGTGTTCGGGCTCCGCCATCCAGGTCCCCAGGCGCAGCGGGATCCGGGCGTTCTCGACCTTCGCCGACACCACCTCGGGGGCGAGGAAGTTGGAGCCGACGAACGAACTCAGGCTCGCCCCGAGCTGATCCTTCTTCCGCTTGATGATGGCCGTGTGCGGAACGGGGATACCCAGCGGATGCCGGAACAGCGCGGTGACCGCGAACCAGTCCGCGAGCGCGCCGACCATCCCGGCCTCGGAGGCGGCGCGCACGTACCCCACCCATTCGCCGGCGCCGCGCGTCTCTTGCCAGCGGCAGAACAAGTAGATTGCGGTCGCCGCGAGCAGAAAGCCGGTGGCGACCGCCTTCATCCGGCGCAGGTCTCTGCGCTTGGCGTCATCGTCGATGCTCATCAACTGCACCTCCGCCATTGTGCCGAAGACACCTCCGCCGTTGTGCCGAAGCCGCGCCCGGCTGTGCCGAAGCCGCGCCCGGCTGTGCCGAAGCCGTGCCCGGCGAGGGCGGCACGCGGCGGAAACGGACGTGGCGTCCCGATCGGGACGTCCACACGGCCGGTCGCGCGGCCCCCTCTAAACTGGACGGACGATCGAGCGAACGGATGTGCCACCCAGTGCCGAACCACCGAGTTCCCCAGCCCCCGTCCCCGACCGACACGCCGGTCCCGACGACCGCCGCGCCGACCAAACAGGACGGCCGCAAGCGTCGCTGGCACGAACACAAGATCGCCCGCCGCGAGGAACTCGTCGACGGCACGATCAAGGCGATCCGGACCCGCGGGCGCGACGTCGGGATGGACGAGATCGCCGCCGAGATCGGCGTCTCCAAGACCGTTCTCTACCGGTACTTCACCGACAAGAACGACCTGACCACGGCGACGATGCTGCGGTACGTGGAGACGATCCTGGCGCCGCGCATCTACGCGGCGGTGGCAGAGGACCTCGACGAGTACGACCTGACCCGGGTCGCGATCGCCACCTACGTCGAGACCGTCGCCTCCGATCCCGAGGTGTATCTGTACGTGATGACCAACAGCGCCGCGGCGGGGCGCGACGTCGTGGCCGACTCGGAGCGGATGATCGCCGAACTCGTCGCGACGGTGATCGGTGAACGGTTGCGGCACCTGGAAATGGACTCGGGCGGGTCCGTGCCGTGGGCGTACGCGATCGTGGGCGCGATCCAGCTCGCCACCCACTGGTGGATTTCCAACAAGTCGATGTCGGCGGAGGACCTGACCGACTACCTCACGATGATGACCTGGGGCGGAATCTCCGGGATCGCGGCCGTCGGCGGCTCACCGGCCCGCTTCAAGAGCCGGCCGCACCCGCTGCTTCCGGACGCCGGAACATCGTGACCCTGTTTGCGTGACCCTGTTTATGTGACTGGGGTTTACATGTAAAGTCGCGGGCATGTCCGACCCACACGACGACGAACCCGACGGCTACCGCGGCCCCGCCGAGGTCACCGTCGGCGAGCGGCACGCCACCACGGACGTGCAGCTGTCCGGGGCATTCGACCCCATCAGCGGCCGCTACCGCTGGCGGGGCCGCCTCCGCGGACTCGCGGCAGCCCTCCCGGGCACCGACCTCTCCCCCGGCACCGACGTCCGCCTCACGGTGCCCGGACCCGAGGGCCCCGTCCCGGCGGCCGCCCGGATCACCGAGACGGACCTGTGGGGCAGCCACATGGTCGACGGGATCTCGGCTCCGCCCTACCCCACCCGCCCGGACGACACCGAGCTCGAACTCGGCTGATCCGGCCACGGGATGTGGCACGCTCGGCAGATGACCGTCAAGAGCACCGACCCGTGGCAGACACCGGCCGTCGAGGTGCTCCGCGCCCACCCCGGGATCAGGGTCGCCGAGATCGAGACCAACGCAACCCCGGGTTTCACCGGCGACAAGGCCACCGGTGAACGGCTCATCGAGGAACGCGGGGCGGTGCTCTCGCGCCTGCAGGAGATGCTGTTCGCCAACGGACGCTGGGGGGACCGCCGGTCGATCCTGCTGATCCTGCAGGGCATGGACACCGCCGGCAAGGGCGGCATGGTCCGCAACGTCATCGGTCACGTGGATCCGCAGGGCGTCGACCATACGTCGTTCGGCGTGCCCACCCCCGAGGAGAAGCGCCACCACTACCTGTGGCGTATCAACAAGGCGCTGCCGCGGGCGGGGCAACTCGGGGTGTTCGACCGCTCGCACTACGAGGACGTGCTCGTCGTGCGGGTCCGCAACCTCGTACCCGAGAGCGTGTGGAGCACCCGGTACGACGAGATCAACCAGTTCGAGCGTGAACTCGTCGACAGCGGGACCACGCTGATCAAGGTGGCGATGTTCGTCTCGCTCGACGAACAGAAGCGGCGCCTGGCCGAACGGCTCGAGCGGCCGGACAAGCACTGGAAGTACAACCCCGGCGACGTCTCCGAACGCAAACTGTGGCCCGCCTACCAGGAGGCGTACCAGGCGATGCTGGACAGGACGTCGACGGAGCACGCCCCGTGGTACGTCGTGCCCTGCGACCGCAAGTGGTACAGCCGCATCGCCGTCATGGAACTGCTCATCGACGCGTTCGAGCGCCTCGACCTGGACTGGCCGTCGGTCGAGTTCGATGTGGAACTCGAGAAGCGGCGCCTGGCCGAGGCGTGAGACGGCGGAGCCGTCAGAACAGGTGCGGCGTCTCGCGATGCAGACGATGGTCGTGATGGACGGTACTGCCGATCATCGCGATCGCCGACGCGACCGCGAGGACGCACACTATCCCTGCGACGAGCGCCCACCCGCCGTTGCCGGACCCCGCGGCGTAGAGGAAACCCGCGAGACTCACGATCGAGACCAACGCGAGCATGTAGCCGGTCCATGCGACGAACAGATTGAGCTTCATGACCGCCCTCCTTTCCTCGGAGCGACGTTGTCCCTGGTGGAGCCGACAGTACCCGTACAGTGACGCAGGTCACAAGAGGGCGGCGGTGCGCCCGGGAGGTTTGACGAGCGCCGCACGGGGCATGCCGAGAGGGTGCAGCCCACAGCGGTTCCGAACGAGGACTGGAACAAGCGGGTCCGGCACGAGACGCCCGTGCAGCGGCTGGACCGGAACTGGTCGAGTCTGCTGCAGGAGCTGCGCGTCGTGCAGACCGGCGTCCAGCTCCTCACCGGCTTCCTGCTCACTCTGCCGTTCCAGAGCCGGTTCGACGAGCTCACCGGCTTCCAGCGCGGCGTCTATCTCGTCACCGTGCTGGCGTCGATCACGGCCACCATCCTGCTCGTCGCCCCGGTGGGCATGCACCGCCTGCTCTTCCGGCAGCGCCGCCTCCCGGAACTGGTGGTCACGGCGCACCGCTTCGCCATGGCGGGTCTGCTCCTGCTCGGTGTCGCGATGGCCGGCGTCGTCGTGCTGGTCGTCGGGCTGGTGGTCGGCACCGCCGCCGGCATCGCCGGGGGCATCGTCACGGTCGTGCTGTTCCTGACCCTGTGGGTGGTCTACCCCTGGCGATACCGGCGCTGACCCCCCGGCTCAGCCCGGCAGCGTCTCACCCCCGATGGGGGCGAGCACTTCACCGCTGTAGTACGACGACATCGTCTCGGAGGCGAAGAACACGTACGAGGGTGCGATCTCGTCGGGCTGCGCCGCCCGGCCGAACGGGGCCTGCTGCCCGAACGTCGCGACCTTCTCCGCATCCATGGTCGCCGGGATCAACGGCGTCCACACCGGTCCCGGTGCGACGCAGTTGATGCGGATTCCCCGGTCCTGGAACGACTGCGCCAGCGAGTACGTCAGCGCGAGCACCGCGCCCTTGGTCGCCGAGTAGTCGATCAGCGACTTGTTGCCCCGCAGGCCGTTGATGGAGGCGGTGTTGATCACGGCGGAACCGCGCGGCAGGTGGGCGAGCGCCGCCTTCGTCACGTGGAAATAGCTGTCGATGTTCACGGCGAACGTCCGCCGCCACTGGGCGTCGTCGAGTTCGGTGAGGTCGTCCACCGGTTCCTGGTACGCGACGTTGTTGACCAGCAGATCGAGGCCGCCGAGCGCCGCCGCCGACTCGGCGACGACTGCGCGGCAGTGGTCTGCCGCGGCGAGATCTCCCGGGAGCAGATGGCACCGACGACCCGCACGCCGCACCAGTTCCGCGGTGTGCTCGGCGTCGTCGTGCTCGTCGAGGTAGGCGATCGCGACGTCGGCGCCCTCCTTCGCGAAGGCCACCGCCACCGCGCGCCCGATCCCGGAGTCACCGCCGGTGATCAGCGCCTTGCGGCCGGCGAGCAGGTCGCGGCCGCGATAGTTCCGCATCTCGTCGCGGGGTTGCTCGGCCATGTCGGCCGTCTCACCGGGATAGTCGATCGTGTGCGGCGGACGCTCGACGTCCTCGCCGCCGGACACCGTCCCGTTCTCCGTGTCGCTGTTGTCACCGTCGCCATTTTCACCATTCATGTCCGGGCGGATACCCGCGCGGACCCACCCCACACCCGGCGTTTCGCACGAATCGGGTCCGGGTATCCGCGCACATGCCTGCGAATTCTGCGACCGCCGTGCTGCAGTCCGCCGCCCTCCCCCGGGCTCGGGGGCCTGTCTCCCAGCAGGTGATCGAACGGCTCTCGCGTCCCGCCGACACCGACACCTGGCCGGTCGAGGTGGCCGGCACCGATCCCTACGGCGAGGATGCCCAGCTGGCTCTGGCGGTGTTGTACGAACTGTCCTACCACGGGTTCGACGGGGTCGACCCCGGCTGGGAATGGGCGCCGGGCCCGCTGGCCGTCCGAGCCGGTCTCGAACGGCTCTTCCTGGACCGGCTGCGCGCCGACGTACCGTCGGGCGACGATCCCCAGCGAGTGTTCGACGACCTGTGCCGCGAACCCGAGGACGCGTGGGGCGTGTCCCATTACATCCGCGACCACGGCACGTGGGAGCAGGTGCGCGAGTTCTTCGTCCACCGGTCCGTCTACCACCTCAAGGAGGCCGACCCCCACTCGTTCGCCATCCCGCGGCTCACCGGCCGAGCGAAGGCGGCGCTGGTGGCAGTGGAGTTCGACGAATTCGGCGGCGGCCGGGCCGAGCGCATGCACTCGGTCCTCTACTCGGACCTGCTCGCCGCGGCCGGTCTCGACACGGGATACCTGGCCTATCTGGACCGGGTGCCCGCGGAGACGCTCGCCACGGTGAACTTCATGTCGCTGTGCGGTCTGCACCGCGCGCACACCCCGAAGCTCGTGGGCCTGTTCGCCTCCGCCGAGATCACCTCCTCGCCGATGGCCCGCCGGATGGCCCGCGGTCTCGAACGCCTGGGCGCACCGGACGCGTGCATCCACTTCTACACCGAGCACATCGAGGCGGACGCGGTGCACGAGCAGGTCCTCCGCTACGACGTGGCGGGTGATCTCGTCGAGCGCGATCCGCGCTGCGCCGGGGACGTCGCGTTCGGTGCAGAGGCGATGGAATACCTCGAGGGCCGGCTCGCCGCGTACCTGCTCGAGCGGTGGCAGAACGACGAGCCGTCCCTGCTCGGCACCGGAGCCGTCTGATCGTCCCCCGGCTGATCCGGCCCGGCACCCGACCTCTCGGGTGCCGGGCCGTCGTCGTTCAGTCCTCCCGGCCGGAATCCTCCTCGTCGATCAGGTGCACTGCCGCTTCCTCGGCGGACGCGGCGCCTCCGTCGATTCCGACGTCCGTCCCGAACAACTCGGCGTCCTGATCCTCGGCGGTGCCCTCGTCCGGCGCGACGAGGCGTCCGGCGCGGGCCCGGCCGGCCTCGGCGACGGAGCTGCGGAATTCGCTCTCGCCCTCGTCCTCCCGTTCGGGTTCCTCCTCACGCAGGCGCTCGTCCAGGGTCTCGTGGCGGTCGAGGCCGACGGGTCGTTCCATCGGCGAGAATCCCTCGTCGAGGACGTCGTCGACGCCGCGGTCGATCAAGGAGTCCTCCGGCTGCAACTGGTCCTCGTCGTCGACGCTGTACTCACCGGGGACGCTGTCCCCAGGGTTCTCCGAAGTAGGCATGCCCCAGACAATGCCACCGGTACCGTCGGCGCGCCACGAATCCACGGGAAGTGCCCACCGTCGACCGATGAGAGGTTCGCGAGGTTTCGGCACGGCTGATGCGGGTATCCCCTCGCCAAGGCCCGGAGGCGACCGGCAACGGGCACCGACAGCGAGGTGACACTCATGATCATTCTGGGTTTGATTCTGCTCGTGGTGGGTTTCCTCACCAACATCTCGATCCTGTGGACACTCGGGATCATTCTCCTGGTGGTGGGCGCAATCCTGGCGATCCTCGGAGCAACGGGCCGGGCTGTCGGCGGCCGGAAGTACTGGTATTGATGCATGACGTGTGACGGCGCGTAGACGCGTTGCGGGGCGGGCGGTTCCTCAGGAACCGCCCGCCCCGCTGTGTGCGTACCGTGCGCCGGCCGAAGGGGCCGGACTCAGCGCGGATCGCGCCGGGGCCGGCGGTGACCGGTGTCGCACAACGGGTACCGCTCGCTGCGACGGCACCGGCAGATCGCGACGACGAACCGGTCCGACTCCACCTCCTCGCCGTCCTCGGCGACGATGCGAACCGGGCCCTCGACCAGGGCCGGACCGCCACGGACGAGCCGGACGACCCTCGGCTCCTCCCCCGCTAGGCCCTCCACCCGCAGTCCCGGGCACAGGCCGGGCACAACGATGCTCCCGGGGGACGTGTCCCGGGGGCTGCCACCCGTGGCTACCTCACGGGCAGTGCGTTCGATCGGCACGGATCACCACCACTTCCTCGGTGTCGACTCCTGCAGGCAGCTCGTACCGCGTCCGCAGATATCCGGTGCGGCTGCGCATCACGGGTCCGAACGGGACCCGGCGACGGGCGACGACGGAGGCCTTGAGACCGCCGTCGCGCAACCGGACGAGCGTCTCGCCCACCCCCGAGAACTCGGAATGCACGACGAGTGCGAAACCGCCGGGGGACAACAGGTTCGGCAGCCCGGCGCACAGGGGGTCCAGCACCGCCCGGCCGTCCGCACCGGCATCCCAGCGGGCATCGCCGGAATCGGCGTCGTGCGGGACGTAGGGCGGATTGGACAGCACCACGTCGAACGGGCCGTGCCGGCCGGCCTCGTCCAGACCACCGCGCACGACCCGGATCGGAAGCTTCCGTGATCTCGCATTGAGACGCGCCGCGAGGACCGCACGGGGCGCGATGTCCAGTGCGGTCACGGACCCGGCGCCGGACATCGCCGCCGATACTGCGATGAAGCCTGTGCCGGTGCAGAAGTCGAGCACCTTGGCGCCGGGGGGTGCCGCCGCACGGTCCAGTGCTCCGGCGAGCAGATGCGAATCCTCCTGCGGGCGGTACACACCGGGCAGTCGCCACACCCTCCTGGGCGCCGGCACGTTACCGGACCCCGGCTGCGACGGCACGGCCCCCGTGGGTGGACCGGACGAGGGACACGGTGAGTTCCGGGCGAGACGTCGTTGTCATACGTGGGAGTACCCCTCGGAACGGCCACCCGAAACGTGGTGGGGACGGAAGGCGGCGGCGCCGCCGCGGCGCGACACCGCGGCCCCGTCCGGACGAGTGCGGGAGGCCGCGGACCGCACCGAACCCGGCCGCCCGGCGGCCGGCGCCGCGGTCAGCGAACCGAGCATGAACGACAACCCCGCCGCCACGGCGAGTCCCGCCCCGACACCCGTGAGTGCGGAAGCGGAGAGCACACCCACACCGACGGCGGCGATCACGCAGATTCCGGCAGCGAGTGCGGCGACTCCACCTTCCACCTCACGCAACGCCTGCGGCACGAGCGACGGGCCGTGCCCCTGCCGGATCGGTGTTCCCACTGGCATTCCCATGCCTACTGATACCCGTTCGGCGGATCGTCCAATCGCGTCGGCGACGAGACCGGGAAATCAGCTGCGTGTCAGCATGTCCGAGATCGCCTCGTTCAGCCGCCGCCGCACCCTGCCGCCCACGCCGTGGTCACGCAGAGCTGCGCGGGCCGCGTTCCACCCGCACATGCCGTGCACGCCGCCGCCGGGGTGGGTGGACGACCCGGCCAGGTACACACCCTCGACCGGCGTGCGGGGACCACCGAAGCCGGGCAACGGCCGGAACACGAGCTGCTGGTGGATCTGGGCGGTGCCGCCGTTGACCGCCCCGCCGACCAGGTTCGCATTGGCGGCCTCGAGGTCGCGAGGGCGTTGCACGCTGCGGTGCACGATCGAGCTCAGCACCCCCGGAGCGTGTGCCTCGAGTTCGGCGTCGACGCGCCGGGCCAGTTCCTCTGCGGAGGCGTCGTCGGCGACACCGCGTGGCAGATGGGTGTACGCCCAGGCGCTTTCCGTCCCCTCCGGTGAGCGCACCGGATCGGCGGTGGTCATCTGACCGAAGATGATGAACGGGTGCTCCGGCACGCGACCGGTCGCGAGGTCGGCCGACCAGCGCACGAGACCGTCGGCGTCGGCGCCGAGATGGACGGTCCCGGCTGTCGCGAGTGCCTGCGAGCGCCACGGAATCGGCCGGTCGAACCCGTAGTTCACCTTCACCACGGGCGTGTCCCACTCGAAGCGCCGCAGGTCGTCGCGGACCGCGGCCGGCACGGCGTCCGCGGGCAGGAGCGAGCCGAACAGCGCCGGCGCGGACACGTCGGCCAGTACCGCCCGCCGGACCCGGAAGCGTTCGCCCTGCTCGGTGCGGACCTCGGTGACCGTGCCGCCGCCGACCTCGATGCCGGTGACCTTCCGGCCGCACAGAATCCGCGCCCCGCTGTGTTCGCCGCGACGCGCCAGGGCCGCCGCGAGTTCCCCGGCCCCACCCTCGGGCACCGGATAGCCCACATCCTGCGCGAGCATGGTCAGGACGTACCCCATGATTCCGCTGCCCGCCGAGTCCACGGGGGTGTCGGCGTGCATCGCGTTGCCGAGCAGCAGCAGCCGCGCGTGTTCGCCACCGAACAGTTCCTCGGACATCCGGCGGGCGGGCAGCGCCAGCATCCGGACGAAGCGCAGGGCGTCCGCGGTACCGAGGCGGCGCAGCAGCCCCGCCGGGCCGCGTACGGGTGGAAAGGGCTCGAACAGGGTGCTCAGGAACGGTTCACGGATCTCTTTCCACTGCTCGGTCAGCCGGATCCAGGCGCTGCCGTCGCCGGGATGCCGCCGTTCGAGTTCGGCCGCGGTCGCCGTGACGTCCGGGAAGACCACCGCGGCGTCCTCGTCGTACGGACCGGCGGCGTGCCCGTACACCTTCGGCGCCCGGCGCAGGCGCAACCCGTGCGAGGACAGGTCGAGCGCCCGGAACGCCGGAGAGGCCGCCGCGAGGGGATAGAAGGCGCTGAACAGGTCCATCCGGAAGCCCGGATGGAGTTCCGCCGTGCGGACGGCGCCACCGACCTCGTGCTGCTCCTCGAGCACCAGGACGTCCCAGCCGGCGTCGGCCAGCACGGCCGCGGCCGTCAGGCCGTTCTGGCCGGCGCCGACGACGACGGCATCGACGGTCTCGGCACTCACTCGCCGACGCCCTTCGGCTCCGTGGCGCGTTCGGCCATGAGGACGAGCCGGCGCAGGCATTCGACGTTGCGCGGCAGCACCAGCCGGGCCTGGATCGCATCGGGAACGAGTTGACCCGGGCCGGCGGCGGCCTGCTCCGCCATCTCGATCCGGCAACCGCCGGGTCGCTCGTGCAGGCGCATGGTGATCTCGGCCTGTCCGGCCGGCCACGCCCGCGCCCGCAACTTCAACTCCTTGCCGGGAACCGACTCCACCACCTCCGTGTGGTCGTTCAGCAGGGCGGGCCACACCCCCACCGAGTGGTGGATGCGGCTGCCCACCGCCGGCCACGTGTCGTCCACCGCCCGGATACGGGAGGCCCCCACCACCCAGCCCGCGTACGACCAGCCGTCGGCGAGGACGTCCCACACCTGCTGGGGCGTCGCCGTGGTGTCGCGCTGCGCCGTCTCACTCATCCCGATACCCTCTCTCGTCGCTGCGCCGCGAGTGGTCACGGCGGGACGCGGCGCCCGACGGTCCCCCGCCCGAGCAGGGCGCTCATCGTCTCCAGCGGTCCGCGACTGCGCAGGACCGGGCTGTCGGTGCCGGCCTCGGCCTGCATACCCGCGATGGCCTCGCGCCACACCCGGGGGCCCGGGACGGTCGTGTCCCAATCCAGGTCCCGGCGGGCCCGGTCGCAGTTCAGCATCGGGGTGTTGTACGCCAGGTCGATCCAGCCGCCGGCGATCGGTTGCAGGTGGACCTGCCAGGTCGCCTCGACGACGGCCCGCAGCACCTGCCGCGGCACCGGGACGGCCCGCGCCCCGAATGCGCCGGCGATGTCGGCCGCCCGCAGCGGTTCGGGGGCCGCGAGGTTGAACACGCCCGGTACGCGCCGCTCCAGGGCGACGTCGAGGGCGGCGGCCACGTCGTCGGCGTGCACGGCCGGGATCGCCGTTCCGGAATCCACAGGCAGCATAGGTAGGTGACGAAGCACCAGGTCGGGCACGTATCCCGGTACCGCGTAGCGTCGCAGCGCGCTACCGCCCGCGTACTGACCGATGAAGCCCGGCCGGAACCGGGTGACGATCGGCGCCGCGGCCGTCTCCGCGATGCGTCGGTCGAGCAGCCGCTCCGCCGCGACCTTGTCGACGCTGTACGCGCACGATTCGATGCCGGTCGCGGGCCACGACTCGTCGACCGCGCGGCCGTACGCCCCGGCCGCGTACACCGCGGCCGAGGACATGTGGACCAGATGCCCGACGCCGGCGGCGAGGACGGCGTCGATCACGGCCGCGGTGCCGTCCACCCCGGTGCGGCGCAGGTAGTCCCGTCGGTGCGAGGGCTGGAAGCCCCAGGCCAGGTGCACGACGGCGTCGGCGCCGTCGACGACCGGGCGCAGCCGGGTCTCGGCGTCGGGCGCGGCGAGGTCGATGCTGTGCCAGTTCATGTCGCCGTAGGGATCGGTGGCCGGTGGCACGCGGCGGGCGACGGCCACGATCTCCGGCGGTTCCGATCTCAGAGCGAGCCGTCGCAGCAGGGCGGTGCCGACATTGCCGCTGGCGCCGGTGATCACGATGCGCTGTCCCATGATCGCAGGAGTTACCCCCCCGAGCTGCGTCGTACACCCCTCGTGGCAGGTTTCACCCGCCCGGGGACGGGTATGCCCGTGGGCATGACGGGCTCGCAGATGGACATCCTCTATTCCGGGACGGAATCGGCGACGTGGCTGGACGGCCCGGCCGAACTGTTGGGTAGGCAGCTCGAGCGGATCGCGGACACTCCGGTCGGCGCGGTGCTCCACGGCACGCCGGTCGGTCACCCGCTGCATCCGGCACTCGTGACCGTGCCCATCGGGGCATGGACCGCGGCCGTCGCCTTCGACGCCCTGCGGCAACCCGAGGCCGCGCGGCGGCTGATCGGGCTCGGACTGCTGGCGACTCCGCCGACGGTCCTGGCCGGCTGGGTCGACTGGGCGCACACCGACACCGTGCAGCGCCGGGTCGGGCTGATCCACGCAGTCGTCAACGGCACCGGAGCGGCCCTCATGGCCCTGTCCTACCGCCGCCGGCGGCGGGGGCCCACCGCCGGCGCGGTGACGCTCAGCGCCGCCGGCGCGGCACTGATCGGGCTGGGCGGGCTGCTGGGCGGTCACCTCGCGTATTCGCTCGGCGCCAACGTGCATCCGGCCGAGGTGCCGAACGCTCCCGCCTACGATCCCGTCCTCGCCGGTTCGCCCGACGGAACGGCCTGACAGGCCGACACCGCCGAACGAACCGCACGCTCGTCACCGCGGGCGGCGCACCCACCTCTCCCCGAAGGATCTACATGACTGCCCCGTCCCGCGACGGCAACGACGACAATGCCCCCTCTGCCTTCGTTTTCGCCCCCACCCCCCTGCTCACCGTCACCGTCGAGTCGTCGCCGTCCGACGTCCCCGAACTGCACGTCCATGCCGGCGGCCAGGGCTTCTGGATCGCCCGCATGGCGGTCACTCTCGGCCTGAACGTGCGGCTGTGCGGCACCTTCGGCGGCGAGACCGGTCCCGTCGTCAGCGATCTCATCGCACGCGAGGGCGTGTCGGTGCGACCGGTGTTCACCGCGGGGCAGAACGGCTCGTACGTGCACGACCGCCGCGGCGGTGAGCGCGAGGAGATCGTCGAGGTCCCGCCGCCCACGCTCAACCGGCACGAGGCCGACGACCTGTTCGGTGCGGCCTTGTCCGAGGGTCTCGACGCGGACGTGGCGCTGCTCGGCGGCCCGCACTGCGACCAGGCGATACCGCACGACGTCTACACCCGGCTGGCCGCCGACCTGACCGCGATGAACGTCCCCGTCGTCGCCGATCTGTCCGGTCCGACGATGACTGCGGCGCTCGAGGGCGGCCTCGCCGTACTCAAGGTCAGCCACGAGGATCTCATCGAGGACGGGCGGGCGAAGTCCGACGACGTCGACGACCTGATCGCCGCCATGAAGGAACTCGTCGCCCAGGGTGCCCGGAACGTGGTGCTCTCCCGCGCCGGCGACCCGGCACTCGCGCTCGTCGACGACGAACTGATGGAGATCGTCTCGCCGCCGCTGAACATTGCCGACCACCGCGGCGCCGGCGACTCCATGACCGCCGGGATCGGGGCTGCGCTGGCTGCCGGGCGGCCCCTCGCAGAGGCGCTGCGGCTCGGGGCGGCCGCCGGCGCCGTCAACGTCACCCGGCACGGGCTGGCCACCGGACAGCGAGAACTCGTCGACAAGGTCGCCGAGAGCGTCGAGGTCCGGCCGTTCGCGAAGGGCAAGAAGGGGAGGTAGTCCTGTGAGAGCGCTGATCGTCAACGACGACGGGGTGGACAGCCACGGCATTTCGGTGCTCAGCCGGGTGGCGGTCGAGGCCGGTCTCGACGTGGTGGTGGCCGCGCCCCACGCCGAGCGCAGCGGCGCCAGCGCCTCGCTCAGCGCCCTCGAGGAGGACGGCCGGCTCGTCGTCTCGCCGCGCACGTTCCCGGACCTGCCGGACACGACGGTGCTCGCCGTGGAGGCGTCGCCGGCACTGATCGCCTTCGTCTCGATGTACGGCGCCTTCGGTCCCCCACCCGACATCGTGCTCTCCGGGATCAATCACGGCCCCAACACCGGTCATGCGATCCTGCACTCCGGAACGGTCGGCGCGGCGCTGACCGGCGCCAACCACGGCAGTCTGGCCCTGGCCGTGTCCCTGGCAGGATCGGTCCACGAGCACTGGGACGGCGCCGAGGCCGTCGCCCGGCATGCCCTGCAATGGGTGCTGAGTCAGGGCGTGCCGGGCACTGTGCTCAACGTCAACGTGCCCGACATACCGCTGCACGAGCTGCGCGGGCTGCGCACGGCACCGCTCGCTGCGTTTGGTGCCGTGCAGGCCGACATCGGCGAGTCGGGCCAGACCCCGGACGACGACGACCGCCGGTTCGTGACGGTGACGTTCAGCGACATCCGGGCCGAGGAGGCCGAGGACACGGATGCGGGCCTGCTCGCCCAGGGCTGGGCGACGGCGACGGTGCTGCGGTCGCCTTTCGAGGCCGCCGACGTCGCCACCGAGGATCTGCCGCGCACCGCAGCCGACCTGGGGTGACGCCGGCGGCACCGAACACCGGCGCACCGGTCAGGGCTCGAGCTGGATCTTGATCGCCCCCTCCTGCTTGCGCTGGAAGATCTCGTACGCGTGCGGGGCGTCCGACAGCGGCAGCCGGTGCGTGGCGAAGGTGTCCACACCGAGCGGATCGTCGTCGGTGAGCAGCGGCATGATCTGCGGCACCCAGTTGTTGACGTTCGCCTGGCCCATCCGCAGCCGGATCTGCTTGTCGAACAGGGTCATCATCGGCATCGGGTCGGTCATGCCACCGTATACGCCGCTGAGCGAGATCGTGCCGCCGCGCCGTACCACGTCGATCGCGGTGTAGAGGGCGTGCAGGCGATCGATACCGACGTGGGTCATCAGCGGCGCGGCCAGCGCGGAGGGCAGCAGGCTCGTCGCGGTGTGCATCGCCGACGCGACCGGTGACCCGTGAGCCTCCATGCCGACCGCGTCGATCACCGAATCGGTGCCACGGCCGTCGGTGCGGTCCCGGATCATCTCGCCCAGCGAGTTCCCGGCCTCCTTCAGGTCGATGGTCTCGATGCCGCGCGTGGCGGCCCGCGCGAGCCGCTCGGGCACCATGTCGACACCGATCACCCGGTAGCCGCGGTGCACGGCGATCCGCCCGGCCATCTCACCGATGGGTCCGAGGCCGAGTACCGTCACCGAACCACCGTCGGGAACGTGCGCGTACTCCACGGCCTGCCACGCGGTGGGCAGCACGTCGGACAGGTAGACGAACCGCGAGTCCGACGGCCCCTCCGGAACCGAGATGTGGGTCGAATCCGCATGCGGCACACGCAGATACTGCGCCTGGCCGCCGGGAACACTCCCGTACAGCTTCGAGTACCCGAACAGCGCTGCCCCGGAGCCCTGGTCCCGGACCTGCGTGGTCTCGCACTGGGAGAACAGGCCGTCCCCGCACATGAAGCAGCTGCCGCACGAGATCTGGAACGGGATGACCACGCGGTCACCGGGTTTGATCTTCGTGACCTCCGCACCGACCTCCTCGACGATGCCCATGGGTTCGTGCCCGAGGATGTCCCCCGGCGACATGAACGGCCCGAGCACCTCGTACAGGTGCAGATCCGAACCGCAGATGTTGGTGGTCGTCACCCGGATGATCGCGTCGGTGGGCTGTTCGATCTTGGGGTCGGGGACCGTGTCGACGCTCACCTTCCGCTTGCCCTGCCATGTCACTGCCTTCATCGCCGCTCCTCTCGCCCCGGTCGTGCCGGGCTCTTCCAGTCGTGGGCTACGCGGCACAACGCCGGCTCGAACCGCCTACCCGCCAGGGCGGGATGCAAACCTCCCTGCGCTACCGCAGCATCGGCGACCAGCGCGAATACCCCGGTCGCAGCTCGACCCGGCCGTCGCCGACCCGGCGCACGTCGCGCCACAGCACGAGGAACGCACCACGGTGTCGCCACCGCAGATACCGGGCGATCAGCGCGGGCCGGACCTCCTCGGTGCGTTCGTAGCCGAGGAACGAGCCACTCGAACACGGGCTGACGAGCACGCCCTCAAGCCGCAGCCGGTTCTGCGGCGACTCCACGAACCGCACGTCGACGGCGAAACCCACGCGACGGCCGTCCGCATCGTGGACCCGCGCCCCGACGAGTTCACTGAGGCGCACGACGACCTCCGGGGAGGCGCGCGACGATGCGGTCCCGGACCCACCGCTCGACCCACAGGTGGTCCAGTCGATCGCCGGACACTCGCAACTCCACCGTGGTGCCCAGGTGGGCGACGTCCGACCAGTCGATCGTGTCGAGTCGCGAATCCGGCGGCCGACCACCGAATATCCTTGTCGGAAGCGCGTTTCCGCTCAGAATTGCATGCACCGTCGGCGGCGGCGCGGCGGGGTCGATGTCCGTCCCGGCCTCGACCCCGGCCAGCTCGACATCGTCGACGGTGGTCACCGGCCGGCCGTCGACGTCCACGACCAGCCGGTCGAGCAGATGCAACCGGGCGTCGACGAGCCGGCCGCGCAGCGGCGCCTCGGGCAGCTTTCCGGATTCGCTCATGCTCCCGCTCCCGTCATCACCAGCAACGGCACCGCTGCGATCGACGCGACGACGATCACCGGAAGGTAGGCGAGGGCGAGTGCGTTGACGACCGGTCCGTTGACGTGTTCTCCCATGTATTCGCGGTCGTTCGCGACCAGGAGGATCGGCAGGTAGGTCAACGGCAGGGCGACCGCCGAGAACACCACCGACACCTCGGTGACCAGAACCGGGTCCACCCCGGTCGCCAGTACCGCGAGACCGACGACCAGGGCGATCATCATCGACACGTGGAAGCGCGCCGCCTCCGCCGGGCGCCGGAACTTGCCCCACGACCAGCCGAAGAACTGCGCGAGCGTGTACCCGCTCGACAGGGTGGTCTCGAGCGCCGCCCCGAAGGTCGCCGCGACGATCCCGACGAGGACGAACGCCAGCGCGAGCGTGCCGCCGGCCACCACGACCGGCATCACGACCTCCGACAGCGACGTCACCTCGATGCCGCGGGGCAGAAGAACCACCGCGGCGCATCCCGCGATCGCGACCGACAGGATCCCACCGAGCGGGAACCCCACCGCCACGTTGATCCGGGAGCGGGCGAGATCGGCGACCGTCCACCGCTCCTCCACCGCGCCGGAAGAGAAGAAGAACACCTCGTACGGGGTCATCGCGGCGCCGAAGAGAGCGACGGCGTAGAACCAGTACACGGCCGTCGACTCGGACTCGGGGACCGCCGGCGCGAATGCCTGACCGGTGAGTTCCCCCCAGTCCGGGCCCGTCAGGAACAGCGCGACGGCGAACACGATCAGACACAGGCCCAGCAGGCCCGTGACGTTCTCCATCACCGAGAACCGCACCCGCCAGATCACGAGCCATACCGCGAACGCCGCCACGGGCATCCACATCAACGGTCCCGTCCCGGCGGCCAGCTGCAGAGCGAGGGCTACGCCGCCGACCTCGGCGGTCAGGGTCAGCAGGTTGATCAGGAACGACGCACTGAGATTGGCGAGCGCCGCGCGCGGACCGAGCCGTTCCCGGATGATCTCGAAGGTCGCGCGACCGCTCACCGCGGCGACGCGTCCGGCCATGTTCGCGTACAGGCAGATGCCGCCGACCCCGAGGACGACGACCCAGGCCAGACCGAGCCCGAACCGTGAGCCCACCACGGCGTTGGTGACCATGTCGCCGATGTCGAGGAACCCGCCGATGGCCGTGAGGATTCCGAGGGCGACACCGAGGAGCTTCTTCATCGGCTCCCCTCCGCGAACGCGGACAGGTAGCCGGTGAGATCGGCCAGGCGGCCCGTCACGTCCGCCGCGGACGGGGCTGTGGCGACGGCGTCCGTTCGAGCGCGGGCCTCACCGAGGACGGTCGCGGCGGCGTCGATCCGGTCGAGGAGCGCGGCGCGGTGCGCCGCCTCCTGACCGGTGGCGACCTCGACCGCAGCCACGGCCGAGTAGGCGGCGAGCACCTCGTCGAGTGCGTCCGACAGCACGGTCACGGCGTGGGCGCGGGTGGTGCGGTGCCCGGCCACCAGTTCCATCGCCAGTTCCGCGGAGGCGGTGGCCGAGGCGGACTGCGCGGCGGCACGCGCGAGGTCGCCCTCCGTGCCACCCGGCAGCCCCGCACAGCTGCCCAGCACCGCGGCGGATGCGACGAGCCATGCCGCGACCGTCCGTCCCACGCTCCCGTGCCCTGCCTCCACCGGATCCACCTCGCAGTCCGATGCCCGCGGGTCCACGAGCGGGCACCTGCCGGATACCGCGTGGCGCCGCGGTCGAAACTCGCGGGCGGACTCAGGACCGGCGCAGCAGCCGGATCACGGCGCGTTCGACGACGGCCCGGGATTCGTCCGGATCGCCGCACCTGCCGGCTCGCCGCAGCGCAGCGCGGATCGTGCGGCCGTCCGCCCAGGCCCGCATCACGCGGGGGTCGACGTACGAGGCTCGTGCCACCGCGGGGGTGTTGCCGAGCTCCTCCGAGACCGCACGCATCACGGCCGCCTCGACCCGCGTCCGGCCGCGCCCACTGCCGGGCACGTCGTGCTCGGCGAAGGCCGCGGCGGCAAGCACCGTCGCCCCCCACGTGCGCAGATCCTTCGCACTGCAGTCCTCCCCGGCGAGTTCCTTGAACCGGGCGTTGACGTCGTCCGCGTGCAGCTCGCGGATCGCATCACCGTCGCGGTAGACCAGCAACCGGCCCGATTCGCTGCGGACCCGGCGCAGCGCCCGGACAGCCGTCGCCAGGTCGGCGTCCTCGACCGTGACGACCCTCCGGATACCGCCCTTGGCCGGATAGTCGAACGTCAGGGTGGTGTCACGCAGCCGCACGTGGCTGCGCAGCAACGTCGCAACCCCGTAGGTACCGTTCTCGGCCGCGTACTCCTCCCCGCCCACCCGGAACACGGCCCGGTCCAGCAACCGCAGGGCCAACGCCTCGACCCGGCGCCGCCCCACCCCCCGCCCGGTCAGGTCGGCCTGCACCTGGGCCCGCCAGGACGGAAGCCGGGCCGCCATGGCCAGTACCCGGTCGTGCTTCTCCTCGTCGCGCTCCTCGCGCCACCGCTGGTGGTACAGGTACTGCCGCCGGCCGGCGGCATCGATGCCCACGGCCTGGATGTGCCCGTCGGGGCGGGGGCAGATCCACACCTTGCGCCACGCCGGAGGGATGACGAGCTCGTGGATACGGGCGAGCACGGCCTCGTCGGTCACGCGATTGCCGTCGGCGTCGTGATAGGTGAAGCCCCGGCCGCGGCGCACCCGCCGGATCCCGGGGCCGGACGTGTTGCTCCGCCGCAATCGCATCCCCCTCCCTCCTCCCGCCGGCTCCCTGCCCCGCGGATACCCCGGCGGGCACCCGGGCAACCGGAGGTTTCCCGCACGCGGCACCGGGCATACCCCACAGGTGACCTCCCTGTGGCTCTCCCGCACCGATACCGCCCACCTCGACGACACTCCGTGGCCCGAGGGTCCGGCCCGCTTCGACACCGTCGTGGTCGGCGCCGGCCTCACCGGAGTGGTGACAGCTCTCCTGCTCGCGCGCGCCGGACACCGCGTGGCCGTCCTCGAGGCCCGCACGGTCGGCGCCGTCACCACCGGCAACACCACCGGCAAGGTCAGCCTGCTGCAGGGCAGCACGCTCTCGAGTATCGCCCGGGGCCATTCGCGCGACGTCCTGCGCAACTACGTGGCCGGCAACCTCGAGGCCCAACGGTGGGTGGTGCAGCTGTGCCGCGAACGGGACCTGCCGATCGAATCCGCGGCGGCCTACACCTACAGCGCCGGCGAGGAGAGCGCCGCCACGGTGCGCGCCGAGTACGAGGCCTGCCGCGCCGCCGGGCTCGACGCCCGCATGACCACCGAGACGGAACTGCCGTACCCCGTGGCCGCCGCGGTGACGCTGGCGGACCAGTCGCAGATCGATCCGATGCCGTTGCTGCACGAGCTGGTCCGGGAACTCCGGGAGCGCGGTGGCGCACTGTTCACCGGTTGCCGGGTCCGGAAGGTCCGCTCGGACCGGAACGGCTGCGTGGCCGTCACCGATCGTGGCGACGTGCAGGCCGGGCACATCGTGCTCGCGACGGGGACACCGATCCTCGATCGCGGCGGGTTCTTCGCCCGGCTCGAGCCCCAGCGGTCGTATGCGGCCGCGTTCGAAGTGCCGGGCGACGTCCCGAGCGGCATGTACCTGTCCGTGGATTCGCCGACGCGGTCGCTGCGCACGGCGTACGGAGGGCAGTACTTCCTCGTGGGCGGCAACGGGCACACCGTCGGGCGGGCACACGACCATCGCGGGGCCGCGGACGATCTCGTCGCGTGGACGGGCCGCCACTTCCCCGGCGCGAAAACCGTGGCACGTTGGTCGGCGCAGGATTATTCGACACTCGACCACCTGCCGTACGTGGGTCCGCTGCTGCCCGGCAACGACCGGTTGCTCGTGGGCACCGGCTACGGCAAGTGGGGAATGACGAACGCGGTGGCCGCGGCCCGGTTGCTGTCGGACCGCATCCTCGGCGAGGTGACTCCGGAGTGGGGGTCGGCGTTCCAAGCCTGGAGTCCCACACAGGTTTTCGATCTTCCGGCCGCGACCCGCCTCAATGCCGCCGTGGCGGTGGAGATGACGCGCGGATGGATGCGCGCCGAGTTCTCCGGGGACGGCGCGCTGCCGCCCGCCGGCGGCGGCGAGGTACGCCGGGAGAAGCTCCGTCCGGTCGGGGTGTGCACCGTGGACGGCACCACGCACCGGGTGTCCGCGGTGTGCCCGCACCTGGGCGGGGTGCTGCGGTGGAACGATGCGGAGGCCTCCTGGGACTGCCCGCTGCACGGTTCCCGCTTCGCCGCGGACGGGCGCCTGCTCGAGGGTCCCGCCACCCGGGATCTGCCGCGGGAGTGACGTTTCCCCGTCGCCGGCCTCGGGTACGCGACCGGCGGAACACGACGAAAGGACGACTTGCGATGAGTGACCCAGGAAACGGCCGGCTGGCGGGACGCACCGTGGCCGTCCTCGCGACGAACGGTGTCGAGGAAGTCGAGTTGGTGGAGCCGCGGCGCGCGGTCGAGGAGGCGGGTGGCACGGTGCGCCTGCTGTCGCTCGAACCCGGTGAGATCCAAGCCATGAAGTCCGACGTGAACGCAGCCGGAAGATACCGGGTCGACCAGGCGGTATCGGAAGTGTCGGTGTCGGACTTCGACGCCCTGATCCTGCCCGGTGGCACCACCAATCCCGATCACCTGCGCCAGGACTCCGCCGCCGTCGCGTTCGTGCGGGACTTCGTCGAGTCGGGGCGGCCCGTCGCGGTGATCTGTCACGGGCCCTGGACGCTGGTCGAGGCCGACGTGGTCCGGGGACGGACGCTGACGTCCTACCCGAGTGTCCGCACGGACATCCGCAACGCCGGCGGAAACGTGGTCGACGAGGAAGTGGTCGTCGACGGGAACCTGGTGTCGAGCCGCAATCCGAAGGATCTGCCCGCCTTCTGCACGACCCTCGTCGACGTGTTCGCGAACGCGGAGCAGCACGCCGGTTAGCTCGCGTCACGTCACGCGCCGTCCGAGAGAGTGCTCGCCTCCCGAGGCATAATCGTTGCGTGACGGAACCGAGCACGCGCACCGGCGACACCCGGACCGACGACGCCTCCGAGCAGGTGTTCGCGAGCGGGAAGCCGCAGCGGGTCGGGAGTTTCCGCTATCTGATCGACGAGGACAAGTGGGAATGGTCGGACGGCGTGGCACGGATGCACGGCTATGCCCCCGGAACCGTGCAGCCGACCACCGACCTGCTGCTGCAGCACAAGCACCCCGACGACCGGGCCCAGGTCGCCGCCATGGTGAGCGCCATGCAGCGCAACGGTGAGCCGTTCAGCGGCCGGCACCGGATCGTCGACGCACACGGCAGGGTCCGACCGGTGGTGGTGATCGGCGACCGCCTCCTCGACGAGCGAGGACGGGTCGTCGGCACGGCCGGGTTCTACGTGGACCTGTCCGACGCCTACGACGACGAGGTCCGCGAGGGCGTCGAGGAGGCGGTCTCGGCGCTCACGCAGGACCGTGCCGTCATCGAACAGGCCAAGGGCATGATCATGGCGGTCTACCGGATCCAGGAGGATCACGCCTTCGAGATCCTCGCCTGGCGGTCACAGGAATCGAATGTCAAGCTCCGTGCGCTCGCCGAGCAACTGGTCCACGACGTCACCACCGGACTCGACGTGCCGGCGGTGTTCCGGAACGAATTCGACCATCTGCTCATGACCGTGCACGAGCGCGTCCCGTCGAAGTCGACTCCCCCGGGCGCCGTCACGGACTCGGCTGCGGAAGTTCGCACTCCACCTTCGGATTGACACCGGCGTAGTTCAGCGGTCCCGCGACGACCGTCACCGCGACGGTGGCGAAGTCGGCGCAGTTCTGCTCGGCTTCCGTGAAGTACCCTCGCTGCCCGGCCGCGATCGCCCCGATCACCAGCCACACCAGCACTACGAACGTCACAATGCGCATCGCTTCTCCTCGGGAGACGAAGACCCGGGAGCCGAACGGCCCCCGGGTCGTGGACGAACGACGGGCGCGGCCCAGCGGCCGCTCACCCCGTCACTGCTGATGCGAGCGCTGGCGGGCCTCGTCGACCTCGGCGTCGGCGCGGGCCTTCTCCGCTTCGGCTTCCTTCTTCGCGGCCTCCCGCTGGCTGTCCGCCTTGTCCTGCTGGGCCCGCCCCTCCCGGGTGAGCTCGTCGTTGCCGACGACGGCGCCGGTCGCCTCCTTGGCTTTGCCCTTGACGTCTTCGACGACGCCCTTCACGCCTTCGCTCGGTCCGCTCGTGTTCTCTGCCATGCGACTCTCCCTCGTCGGCGTTCCTCGCTTGCGAGCCAGGAATACCCTCGTCGAACTCCGGCAAACCACTCGGGACTGCGGCGCCTGTAGCTGCGCCGTCTACATCAGGATTCCCACGATCACCACCAGGAAGAGCACCACGATCAGCGCGACCGCGCCGATCGCGAGGATACCGGTGGGCGGGAAGTGGTTCCGAGTGCGCGGCTCGGGTGCCGACAGTCCGGAGGTGGTACCCGAGTCCGGGGGTGTCGAACCAGGTGCCACCCCGCCGCCGGGCTTGAGATCGGGCGTCCGGGCAGGGTCGGGATCGGTGTCGGAATGCGCCTGCGGATCGGGGATGTTCCGCGGATCGGGGGCGTTCATCACCCACTCCTTTCTCTCGGCGGCCGACACCTCGACCGGAGGTGACGTGGCCGGAGGGTGCCGTCCGCCTCAGAGAGTGTTGTGGAACCCGCGCTGTCAGTCGGTGAGGTCCTCTGCTAGCCGGCGTGCCGCTTCGGCTTCGATCGGACCGCGGGGCTCGATGTCTTCGCCGGCCAGGCGGGCCGCCATGAGCCTGATCATCGCGACCTGGATCATGGCCTCGGCATGTGCCGTCTTGCGTTCGTAGTCCCGTGCCAACCGTCTACACCTCGTCAACCATCCGAAGGTCCTCTCGACCACCCACCGCCGGGGCAGCACCTGGAAGCCTTTCACGTCCGCGTTGCGAGGTACCACCACGACCTCGAGATTCTCGGTGCGGGCCGCCCAGTCGACCAGGCCCGCATCGACCGAGTTGACGTACCCGCCGTCGACCCACACCAGCCCCAAGCCGGGGAACCGGGTCCGGGCCCCGGCCAGCACCAGCCGGGCCCCGGCCCGGTCCTGCACCGACGCCGAGTGCACCAGCCCGACCAACATCAACCCGAGGGTGTCGACCAGCAGATGACGCTTGCGGCCCCGGACGCGTTTGCCGGCGTCGTAGCCGATCTGCTCGCCGCCCTCGCTGCTGCGCACCGACTGCGAGTCCAGCACCGCCGCCGATGGCTGCGGATCACGTCCGTCGTTGGCACGCAACCGATCTCGCAGGGTGTCGTGGATGCGCGCCCAGGTGCCGTCCGCGCTCCAGGCGGCGAAGATCCGGTAGGCGGTGCTCCACGGGGCCAGATCGTGCGGGACCAGCCGCCAGGCGCAGCCGGTGGCCAGCACGTACAAGATCGTGTCGACGACCAGTCGGCGCGGGTGCACCGGCGGCCGGCCCCCGAGCCGCGGACTCGGTCGAGGCAGCAGCGGTTCGATCACCGCCCACTGCGCATCGGTCAGCGACGAGTCGTAGGCGGGCTTGCACACACACGGACACACGTACCGAGACGATCATCGATCACGTTCGGATACCACGGCCGACACGCCGCGTCCGCACAGGGTTCCACAACACTCTCTCAGGTGGGTTCCCGGCCCGCCTCCGGTCAAACCGCCGCACCGGCTCGGGTTACGGCGGGCCGTGCAGGGTATCCGCAGGCCATGACCGAGCCGGCGGCCGGCGAGCAGTTTGACGGGACCGGCCGCCGGGCACCCGTTCCACAGGACCGGACATCCGAGAGGAGGAGCGTGATGGCTACCTGCGATACGTGCGGCAACGACTACGACAAGACCTTCACCGTGACCCGGGGCGACGTCTCGGGCACATTCGACAGTTTCGAATGTGCGGCACAGGCGATGGCGCCGCAGTGCGCACACTGCGGTTGCCGCATTCTCGGCCACGGAGTGGAAGCCGACGGCACCATGTTCTGCTGCGCCCACTGCGCCCGGAAATCGGGACAGGTCGCGCTCACCGACCGAGCGTGAGGAGAGCGTGAGGAGACACTGTGACACAAGATGTGGAGAAGCGGTGGCGGGATCCCCGCACCGCGCGTTCGGCGGTGCGCTATGCGGCCGTCGTCGTCGTCGCGGCCCTGCTGCTGATGGCGGCGGTGGTGATCTGGGCCGCCACGAACGGTGACCGGTGCGCCGACGAGGAGTTCCTCGTCTGCACCGACCCGGCACGGCTCGTCCTGGCCCTCGGCCCCACGGCGATTTTGCTCTTCGGCGCGGTCGGCGCGTTCGTGCAGACCTACCGGGTGTGGCGCTCGGGCGGGACCTGGCCGATCTGGCACGGCACGGGCTGGGGACTGATGATCCTGACCCTGGTGTACGGGACGATTTCGTCCGGCGTTCTCGTCGCGGGGTGAGCCGACGAGACACCGGGCGGGCGTGTTTCGACAGGAACCGCCCGGGCTATTCCTCCGTCCCGGGGCGTTGCGCCCCGCGCATCCCGATAGAGCGCCCCGCGCACCCCGATGGAGGAACGATGATCCGATCCAGCCCGTATCCCAGGGTGCAGCGCACCCGGATCCAGGGTTACGCCCTCGCGGTCGGCATCGTGTTTCTCTTGATCGGCGCGCTCGGCTTCGTTCCCGGTCTGACCAGCGGGTACGACTCGATGACGCTCGCGGGACACGAGTCGCACGCGCATCTTCTGGGCCTGTTCCGGGTCTCGGTTGCCCACAACCTCCTGCACCTCGCCTACGGCGGGGTGGGAATCCTGGCCGCCCGCAAGGTGCGCGCGTCGCGGATCTACCTGATCGCCGGTGGCGCCGCGTACCTGGCACTGTCGGCGTTCGGCATGGTGGTCGGCCACGACAGCGCCGTCAATGTGGTGCCGGTCAACGCGGCCGACAACTGGTTGCACCTGGCATTGGGCGTGCTGTTGCTCGTCCTGGCGGTCGATCCGCGCGGCAACCGTCCCCCTAAGCTCCCGAAGCCTGCCTGACCGGCAGCCGAGCCGGCCGGCGGACAGTCGCAATTGCGGATCAGGACGAGTGCGGCTCAGATCGGCGCTCGCAGGGCGTGGATCGCGCTGTCGAGCGTGGCATGCGCGTAGACCGGTTCGCCGAGCACCCGCAGCAGCCGATTCACCGCCCGTCCACCGACGAGCGCCCACCGGGAGCTCCGGCGCCGGGCCAGGGTGTCGAGTTCCTCGAACACGGTCAGTCCTGCCGAACCGAAGAAGTCGACGTCCGACAGGTCGAGCACCACACGCGACGACGTGTGCAGCCGGGCTCCCGCGTAACTGCACAATGCGGGAGCGTTGCGCATGTCGAGTTCGCCCGCCACAGCGACCCGGACGAGCGCGGAACTGATTCTCTCGGTGGAGAAATCCGCCCCGGACGAGGTACGGCAGAGCGGCGGCTGATCCGATCGGGTGACCCACAGCGAGGTGACTTTGCGCTGGGTAACGGTAGTCATGAGCTTCCCATCGTCGGGAGAGTGGAAGCGCCGACGGGACGGGACCGCACTGACACCGGCTACCGCGAATATGCGGCACTTCCGAGCCAGGCTGTGTGCTCAACCTCACTCACACCCTACGGCAGTCGCCACGGCACTGCAAAGAACCGGCCTACCAGCTGCAATGCCACTGGTACGGAAACCGTTTCCGCATGATTGAGAACCCCGCGTCGCGGGTAGTCTCGCGAGGAACACCCGCTCGCCCGGGCCCTCAACCTGCCGCAACGGAGAAACAACACACATGGCGAACACGGCATCGATCGATTCGGCCCTCGAACGCACCCATCCCGTAGTGGAGTTGCGGGTGCGCGCGGAACCAGGCCAGCTTCCCGTACTGCGCGCGGTCGCTGCCGCCATCGCCATCCAGCAGGGCTTCGACCTCGATGCAGTGGCCGACGTCAAGCTCGCGATCGACGAGGCGGGCACCCGGCTCATCACCCGGGCTCCGGAAGGTGCGACGTTGTCGTGCCGGTTCCAGGCGATGCCGCCTGCACTGCGGATCAGCGCGTCTGCTCTCACGGTCGACGGTGGACTGACCGCGGATTCGCGGACCTTCGGGTGGCATGTACTCAATGCGCTCGCCGACTCCGTCGACGTGAAGGTGGACGAGACCGACGAGGGATCCGTCACCACCATCGACGTCTCCCTGACCGACAGCAGCGCTGTTCTGTGACGGGGACCGGCGCCCAACGGCGCAGCGGCCGAGCCGCCGACGAATACGCCGACGTCATCCCTCTCTTCGAGAAGATGGTGACGCTCGGCGAGGACGATCCTGCACGCGGAACCATGCGCGACAGCCTGGTCGAACGGTGCCTGCCGCTCGCGGAACACATCGCCCGCCGATTCGACGGCCGCGGCGAGGCGTTCGACGATCTTCTGCAGGTTGCCCGCCTCGGCCTGGTCAACGCCGTGGACCGGTTCGATCCCGAGCGCGGCTCGGACTTCGTGTCCTTCGCGGTTCCGACCATCATGGGCGAGGTGCGCCGCCACTTCCGCGACGCCGGTTGGGCGGTACGCGTGCCGCGCCGGATGAAGGAGATGCACCTGGCGCTGAGCAAGGCGACCGGGGAACTCTCGCAGCGCCTCGGCCGTGCCCCCACGGCGGCCGAACTCGCAGCGGAACTGGGACTCGATCCCGAAGAGGTCGCGGAAGGCCTCGTCGCCGGCAACGCATACCAGGCGGTCTCGGTCGACCGGCCTGCCCCGGCCGGGGACGACGGCGTCACCCTTGCGGACACTCTCGGCGACTACGACGCCGCGCTCGCGCACGTGGAGAACCACGAAGCGCTGCGTCCGCTGCTGGCCGCGCTGCCGGAACGCGAGCGCACGGTCGTGCTGCTGCGTTTCTTCGGGAACATGACCCAGACCCAGATCGCCGAACGGGTCGGTGTGTCCCAGATGCACGTGTCACGACTGCTGACGAAAACCCTCGCCCAGCTGCGTGAACAACTGGGCGAGGGCTTCTAGGACCGAGGGTCGCTCTTCGTCCCCGGGTCACTGCTTCCCGGGCCAGGTGCCGGTGACGCGGCGGAAGCCGACTGCGCTCGCGCGGTTCGCCGCCGCGCTCACCGCGCCGAAGATCGCTCCCTGCACGGCGGCGGAGACCAGCACCTCACGCCACCCGAAGCGGCTGTCCATGGCCTCCGGCGGATCGTCCTGGCCGGCACCGAGCGCCCACACCTTCCGGAACACCATGCCGGCGGCCACACCCGCCAGAGAACTGACTACGAGGCTCACGGGCCGGTACAACGCCTTCTTCACATTTCCTCCACGTGTCGAGGTACGAGGCGGGAGTACCCGGCCGTCGCGGTCTCACACCTGCCGGACTGCTCAGATGGTGGTGGCATCGATGACGAAGCGGTAGCGCACGTCGCTCGCCACGACCCGGTCGTACGCCTCGTCGATCCGGTCGGCCGGGACGACCTCGATCTCGGCGCCGATCCCGTGTTCGGCGCAGAAGTCGAGCATCTCCTGGGTTTGCGGGATGCCGCCGACCATGGAGCCGGCGAGACTGCGGCGGTTCCGGGCGAGCGAGAACGCCCGGAGCGTGAGCGGGTGTTCGGGCAGGCCCAGCTCGACGAGGGTGCCGTTGCGGGCGAGCAGCGACAGGTAGGCATCCATGTCGAGATTCACCGACACGGTGTTGACGATCAGGTCGAATGTGTCCCGCAGATCCACGAAGGTCTGCGGATCGGTCGTGGCGCGGTAGTCGACGGCGCCGAACCGCAGCCCGTCCTCCCGCTTGGCCAGCGAATGCCCCAGCACGGTCACCTCCGCACCCATTGCCGCGGCGATCTTCACGCCGACGTGGCCGAGACCGCCCATGCCGATGACGGCGACCTTCCTGCCCGGTCCGGCGCCCCAGTGCCGGAGCGGGGAGTACAGGGTGATGCCCGCGCAGAGCAGCGGCGCCGCCGCATCGAGCGCCAGGCCGTCGGGGATCTTCAGGACGAAGTGCTCGGTGACGACGATATGGGTGGAGTATCCGCCCTGAGTCACCTCGCCGTCGCGGCCGACCGCGTTGTAGGTGCCGGTGACCCGCTCGGTGCAGTACTGCTCGTCGCCGCTGGTGCAGGCCTCGCACTCGAGGCACGAGTCGACGAAGCAGCCCACGCCGACCCGGTCGCCGACCGCATGCCTGGTGACGTCGGAGCCGACAGCGCTCACCACCCCGACGATCTCGTGGCCGGGGACGACCGGGTAGCGGGTGCCGCCCCACTCGTTGCGGGCGGTGTGGATGTCGGAATGGCAGATCCCGGCGTACCGGATCTCGATGAGCACGTCGAGGGGACCGAGCTCGCGCCGCTCGATGGTGGTCTTGACGAGGGGGCTGTCCGCCGCGGTGGCGGCGTACGCAGCAACGGTAGTCATGCGTTCATGCCTACCTGCCGGCGCGCCGACGCGCACCCGCGGGGCTGCTCGCGGGTGCGCGTCGGCGGTGCTTTCCGGTCGCTACTGTCCGGCCGCTACTGTCCGGCCGCGCGGCGCCGCAGCCGGCGTGCGGCGGCGACGAGGTTGCGCAGCGACGGCTCGAGCTGCCAGTAGTGCCGGGTCTTGAGCCCGCCGTCCGGATTGGCCCACAGCCGGTCGAGTTCGACGGATTCCGCAGCGGTGCTGAGCAGTTCGTCGAGCTCGTCGATGTCGGGAATGCGCGCCGAACGGCTCTCGTAGACACCGGGCCCGACACCGTGCGTGAGCGCCTTGTCCTTGATGGCCTCGAGCACCCAGCGGATCGAACGGGTCGCGACGATCGCCGTGACGTCCGCGTCGAGCCGTTCGATCGCGTCGACCACCGACGCCTGACCGGAGTAGGTCAGGTGCGTGTGGATCTGTGTCTCGGGCTTGGCGCCGCCCGTCGCGAGCCGGAATGCGTCGACCGCCCAGTCCAGGTACTCGGCCCGGCCGTCCTGCCGCAACGGCAGCAGTTCCCGGATCGCGGGCTCGTCCACCTGGATGATCGCGATGCCGGCCCGCTCGAGATCGGCGATCTCGTCGCGGATCGCCAGCGCCAGCTGGTCGGCCGTCTCGTGCAACG
Organism: Rhodococcus indonesiensis; assembly: GCF_047782815.1. Classification (NCBI taxonomy): domain Bacteria; kingdom Bacillati; phylum Actinomycetota; class Actinomycetes; order Mycobacteriales; family Nocardiaceae; genus Rhodococcus; species Rhodococcus indonesiensis. The sequence continues at coordinate 4,093,836 of NZ_CP180630.1, forward strand.
GCTGGTCCTGGCGCACATACGACCGGGCCAGCATCGTGACCGGACCGGTGAGCATGCCCTTGACCGGCTTGTCGGTCAGCGACTGCGCGAACGCGATCCACTCCACCGTCATCGGCTTCGGCCGCACGATGTCGCCGTAGAGGATCGGCGGCCGCGTGCACCGCGACCCGTAGGCCTGCACCCAGCCGAAGTGCGTCGTGGCGAAGCCCTCGAGCAGTTCGGCGAAGTACTGGATCATGTCGTTGCGCTCGTGCTCGCCGTGGACGAACACGTCGAGACCGATGTCCTCCTGCAACCGGATGGTGGACTCGATCTCCTCCTGGATGCGCTTGACGTAGTCGTCCCACGACATGCGCCCCTCACCCAGCTCGTAGCGGGCCTTGCGGATCTCGGCGGTCTGGGGGAACGAGCCCAGGGTGGTCGCCGGCACCGGGGGCAGCTTCAGGCGCTCCTGCTGCGCGGCGCGGCGCTCCTCGTACGGGACCCGGCGGCGGTGTTCGGGGCGCAGGGCGTTGACGCGGGCGCGGATCGTGTGCTTCTGCTTGAAGTGCACCGAGGTCGGCGGCTTGCGCCACCGCTCCTCCGCCCCGGTGGTCAGTGCCTTGGCGAGCGAGACCACCTCGCCCACCTTCTGCTTGGCGAACGCCAGCCGGTCCGCCACGTCGCCCGGGATGTCGTACTCGGCGAGCACGTCGTAGGGCACGTGCAGCAGTGAGCACGACGTGGAGACCACCAGGTCGGGCGCGACGGCCGCGAGGCTGCTCAGGTATTCGAGAGTGCGGTGCCGATCGGCCTTCCACACGTTGCGGCCGTCGACGACCCCCGCATAGATCCGTTTGCGCTTGAGTCCCGGCACCGCGGCCAGCTCCTCGGCGCTCATCCGGCCGTTGACCAGGTCGAGACCGATGGCCTCGACCTTGGTGGCAGCGAGGAGGGGCAGCGCCTCGCCGAGGTGGCCGTAGGGGCCGGTGACGAGCAGGCGCGGGCGCAGCGGCGCGTGGGAGAGGGTGTCGTAGGCCCGCGCGAACACCTCGAGCTCCTGCAGGGTGCGATCCTCGGTGAAGGACGGCTCGTCGAGCTGCACGCACCAGGCGCCGGCGCGCGCGAGTTCCGCGAACAGCTTCTCGTACTCCGGCAGCAGCCGGTCGAGCAGGTCGAGCGTGGAGAACCCGTCCTGCTCGGACGTCTCCGAGACCTTGGACAGCAGCAGCAGGGACATCGGGCCGAGCACGACCGGGCGCAGCTCGATGCCACGGGCCTTGGCGCGCTCGAACTCGTCGAGTACCGCCGCCGAGTTCAGGGCAAAGGTGGTGGTCTCGTCGAGCTCGGGCTGCCGGTAGTGGTAGTTGCTGCCGAACCAGCGGACCAGCTCGAGCGGCGGGAAGTCCTCACGGCCCCGGCACAGCGTGAAGTAGAGGTCGAGTGGATCGAGCTCGCCGACGAGCGGGCGGAACCGCTCGGGGATCGCACCGAACAGCAGTGCGTTGTCGAGCACGTGATCGTAGTAGGAGAACGTGTTGCCCGGCACCTGGGTGAGTCCGGTGGCGGCGAGTTCGCTCCAGGTGGACTCCTGGATCTCGCGGGCCACCGCGACGAGTTCGTCGCGCGTGCCGGTACCGTGCCAGTAGGCCTCGAGCGCACGCTTGAGTTCACGGCGGGGTCCGATGCGCGGATACCCGAGAATGCTGGAGCCGTATCCGTCTGCATTGCTGGCCATCAGGGGTCGACCTTTCCCTCGATGCACCTCGCGCCCGTGCCCCGACAGCCAGCGCAACGGCTGTGCTGTCGGCACACGGGCGCCGAGATGCGGTGTGGTGCTACCTACCTAGCTGACTTTCTTGGCGGCACGACCGTTGTCGGCGTACTCGTAGAAGCCGGCGCCCGACTTCTTGCCGACGAGGCCCGCCTCGACCATGCGCAGCAGGAGCGGCGGAGCCGAGTAGAGCGGCTCCTTGAACTCCCCGTACATCGAGTCGGCGATCGACTTGACCGTGTCCAGGCCCACCAGGTCGGTCAGCGCGAGCGGACCCATCGGGTGCGCACATCCGAGAACCATCGCCTTGTCGATGTCCTCCTTGGTGGCGAAGCCGGATTCGACCATCCGGATCGCCGACAGCAGGTAGGGCACGAGCAGCGCGTTGGCGATGAAGCCGGCCCGGTCGGAGGACCGGACGACCTGCTTGCCGAGCACCTCGGAGGCGAAGGCCTCCGCGCGCTGGGAGACCGCGGGGCTGGTCTTGAGCGTGGTGACCAGCTCGACCAGCGGCAGCACCGGAACCGGGTTGAAGAAGTGCATGCCGATGACCCGCTCGGGCCGGGTGGTGGCGATGCCCAGCTTCATGATCGGGATCGACGAGGTGTTGGATGCCAGCACCGCGTTCGGATCCGTGACGATCTTGTCGAGCTCCGCGAAGATCTCGGCCTTGACCTTCTCGTCCTCGACGACCGCCTCCACGACGAGCTGGCGATCGGCGAAGTCGCCGAGGTCGGAGGTGAAGCGCAGCCGCCAGGCGGCCTGCTCACGCTCCCGTTCGGTGATCTTGCCGCTGCTGACACCGCGGTCGAGGGACCGGAGGATGCGGGCACGCCCGGCAGCCGCGAGTTCGCGGGTCTGCTCGTACACAAGTACGTCGACATGAGCGCGCGCGCACACCTCGGCGATACCTGCGCCCATCATCCCGGCGCCGATCACGCCGACGCGCTGAATCTTTTCGCTGGTCACGTCAGCTCCTACTCGTCATGTGGGGGTCGTGAGAGAGGTTTTCGACAGAGGGTGGATACGGCCGCGGCGGGACCTGGTCGTTCGAGATCCCGCCGCGCCCACATCCGGTTGCCGGTTCCTAGTGGAACTGGCCCTCCTCGGTGGAGCCCTTCAGGGCCGCCGTGGAGGTGTTCGGGTCGACGGTGGTGGCGATGGCGTCGAAGTAGCCGGCGCCGACCTCACGCTGGTGCTTGATGGCGGTGAAGCCACGCTCCTCGGCGGCCTTGAACTCGCGCTCCTGCAGGTCGACGAAGGCGGTCATGCCCTGGCGGGCGTAGCCGTGGGCCAGGTCGAACATGCCGTAGTTCAGCGAGTGGAAGCCGGCGAGGGTGATGAACTGGAACTTGAAGCCCATCGCGCCGAGCTCCTTCTGGAACTTCGCGATGGTCGCGTCGTCCAGGTGCGCCTTCCAGTTGAAGGACGGCGAGCAGTTGTAAGCGAGGAGCTGGTCCGGGAACTCGCCGCGGACGGCCTCGGCGAACTTCTTGGCGACCTCGAGGTCCGGCACGCCGGTCTCCATCCAGATCAGATCGGAGTACGGCGCGTACGCCTTGGCGCGCGCGATGCAGGGCTCGATGCCGTTCTTGACGCCGTAGAAGCCTTCGGCGGTGCGGGTGCCGTCGAGGAACTCGCGGTCACGCTCGTCGACGTCGGAGGTCAGCAGCGTCGCGGCCTCGGCGTCGGTGCGGGCGATGACGACCGTGGGGACGTCGGCGACGTCGGCCGCGAGGCGAGCCGAGGTCAGGGTGCGGATGTGCTGCTGGGTCGGGATGAGCACCTTGCCACCGAGGTGGCCGCACTTCTTCTCCGACGCGAGCTGGTCCTCCCAGTGCGAACCGGCGACACCGGCCGCGATCATCGCCTTCTGCAGCTCGTAGACGTTGAGCGCGCCACCGAAGCCGGCTTCACCGTCGGCCACGATCGGGGCGAGCCAGTTGTCGACGGAGGTGTCGCCCTCGATCTTGGCGATCTCGTCGGCGCGCAGCAGCGCGTTGTTGATGCGGCGGACAACCTGCGGAACCGAGTTCGCCGGGTACAGCGACTGGTCCGGGTAGGTGTGGCCGGACAGGTTCGCGTCACCGGCGACCTGCCAGCCGGACAGGTAGATGGCCTTGAGGCCGGCGCGGACCTGCTGCACGGCCTGGTTGCCGGTGAGGGCGCCCAGCGAGTTGATGTAGTCCTCGTTGTTCACGAGGTCCCAGAGGATCTCCGAACCGCGGCGGGCGAGGGTGGCTTCCTCGACGACGGTGCCCTGCAGCTTCGCGACCTGCTCGGCCGTGTAGTTGCGGGTGATCCCCTTCCAGCGCGGGTTGGTGTCCCAATCCTTCTGGATTTCCTCAGCGGTCCTCGGGGTGCCGGTGGTCGACATCTAAAGCTCCACTCTCTAGATCGGATCCGCGCCGGACGTTCTGCAGTACGTGCGTACTACTTCACATCCTTCGCGAACCTTTCGGATGTACCACTCGACAATGACACACCCCGAAAGTGCGGTCTACCTGTTGCTAATGCCAATCTTCGCTAGGTTTTCCAATAGCCTTGCAAAGGTTGTAAACGTTTGGGGCGTCCAACGAACTCGCCTACCGGGCCCTGGGCTACTCGTCGGTAGCAATTACCTCGGCATTGTCCGCCACGCCGCCTCCGGCGGGCGCGGATCGCGAAGACCTCCGAGTGCGGGCCCACCAGCCCCGGGAACGCGGGATACCGCCTCCATTGTGACCAGTCTCACAGAATCGGCTGCGGCGAATCGGGAAGTCGTCCCGGTCGAATCGGCCGGGGACCAAGATCGTTCGTCTACCATGTGCGCGTTGATCAGTCGGGGCCGGTCACGCCGAGCGGGCGTGCCCACTCCCCACTCGCACACGAGTCGAGGAGGGCGCCATCCTTTCCGCCACGTCGAAGCCGGTGATCGAGGCCACCCTGCCGGTCGTCGGTGCCCATATCGGCCGGATCTCCGAATTGTTCTACGACAAGCTCTTCGCGGCCGCACCCTCGCTGCGGACCGACCTGTTCAACCGCACCAACCAGGAGAACCGGGAGCAGCAGAAGGCCCTCGCGAGTTCGGTCGCCGCGTTCGCGACGCTCCTGGTCACCGAGGACGCCGCGGACATCGACGCGATCATGGCCCGGATCGCCGCCAAGCACGCCTCGCTCGGCGTCCAGGCTCCCCACTACGAGGTGGTGCGGCACCAGTTGTTCGCCGCGATCGCCGAGGTGCTCGGGGATGCGGTCACCCCCGAGGTCGCCGCGGCCTGGCGCGAGGTCTACACCCTGATGGCCAACTCGCTCATCGAGCAGGAGGCCGCCCTCTACGACAAGGCCGGGGTCCGGCACGGCCAGGTGTGGCGCGTCGTCGTGGTCACCGACGTCCAGTTCGACGGCGCCGAGGTCGCGACTCTGACGCTGCGCTCACTCGACGGCACTCCGCTCCCGGATTTCCTTCCCGGACAGTACATCTCCATCGCGACCACCCTCGGTGACGGCACCCGTCAGATCCGCCAGTACACCCTCGTGCGCAGCCACGTCCCGGGCGAGTGGGCCGTCACCGTCAAGCGGGTCCGGGGCGGGATCGTCTCCCCGTTCCTCGCCGGGGGCGTCGGCATCGGCACCGAACTCGTCGTCTCCCATCCGTTCGGCAGCCTCGTCGTCGAGGACGGCGACGATCCTCTGGTGCTGATCTCGGCCGGCATCGGCATCACCCCGACGCTCGCGGCGCTGCAGCACCTGGCGGCGCACCGATCCGAGCGCGAGGTTCTCGTCGTGCACGTCGACCGCTCGACCTACGACCATCCCCGCCGCGCGGAGACACAGGCCCTGGTCGATCGCCTGCCGCGGGCCCGCATGCAGACCCGGTACTCCGAGTTCGAAGAACTCCGCGAGGACGGCCACTCCCCGCTCGACGGTGTCGAGTTGCCGACCGACCCGCAGGTCTACGTGTGCGGTCCGGTCCCGTTCATGCGCTCGATCCGGCAGACGCTGCTCGCTGCGGGGGTATCGCCCGACGCCGTCCACTACGAGGCCTTCGCGCCCGGTTCCTGGCTGGGCCTGGCGGAGAGCTAACGTTGCGAATCCCTCGTTGCAAAGCTGTGTAGACGCTCGTACGCTGGGGTGATGCCAAAGACGTTCGTCGGCGCCCGCCTGCGCCAGCTGCGGACCGAGCGGGGATTGAGCCAGGCAGCACTGGCCAAGACCCTGGAGATCTCGGCCAGCTACCTCAACCAGATCGAGCACGACGTGCGGCCGCTCACGGTTCCGGTCCTGCTGCGCATCAGCGAGGTCTTCGGGGTCGACACCACGTTCTTCTCGTCCCAGGACGACACCCGGCTCATCGCCGAGATGCGAGAGGTGGCCCTCGACCAGGAGATGGGCATCGACGCCGACGCCCAGGAGATCGCCGCGATGGTGTCGGCCCACCCCGGGCTCGCACGGGCGATGGTCAACATGCACCGGCGGTTCCGCAACACCACCGCGCAACTCGCCGCCGCCACCGAGGACCGGTACAGCGACGGCAGCGGCACCGGCACCATCACCATGCCGCACGAGGAGGTCCGCGACTACTTCTATCAGCGGCAGAACTACCTGCACGAACTCGACACCGCCGCCGAGGAACTCGCCACCCGGATCCGCTTCCACCGGGGCGACATCTCCGGCGGCATCATCAAGCGCATGGAGGCGGTGCACGACGTGCAGCTCGTCCGTCGCGTCGATCTCGGCGAGAACGTGCTGCACCGGTTCGACCCCGCCACGCGCACCCTCGAGATCTCCGCGCGGCTGTCGGGCGGCCAGCAGGTGTTCAAGCTGGCCACCGAGCTGGCCTACCTCGAGTGCGGGGAGCTGATCGAGAAGCTGGTCGCCGAAGGCGCCTTCACCAGCGAGGCCTCGCTCTCCCTGGCCCGCCACGGCCTCGCCAACTACTTCGCGGCGGCGATCATGCTGCCGTACGCGCAGTTCCACGAGATGGCCGAGGACTTCCGGTACGACGTGGAGCGGCTCTCCGCCTTCTACGCGGTCAGCTACGAGACCATCGCCCACCGGATGTCGACCCTGCAGCGACCGAAGCTGCGCGGCGTGCCGTTCTCGTTCGTCCGCGTCGACCGGGCGGGCAACATGTCCAAACGGCAGTCCGCCACGGGCTTCCACTTCTCCACCAGCGGCGGCACCTGCCCCCTGTGGAACGTGTACGAGACGTTCGCATATCCGGGCAAGATCATGACCCAGCTCGCCCAGATGCCCGACGGACGTCGCTACCTGTGGGTCGCACGCACGGTCGAGCGTCGCGCCGCCCGATACGGCCAGCCGTCGAAGACCTTCGCGATCGGCCTCGGCTGCGAACTGCGCCACGCCCACCGCCTCGTCTACGCCGACGGACTCGACCTCAGCGACGCCAACCCCGGCGCTCCCATCGGGGCCGGCTGCCGCGTGTGCGAGCGCCTGAACTGCCCCCAACGCGCATTTCCCCCACTGGGCAAGGAACTCGTCATCAACGAGCACCAGAGTTCGGTGTCCCCCTACCTCATCAAGTAACACCCGCGCACATGTTCGTCGTGCGCGAAAGCGATTGCGTGCGCGGCTGACTGCGAAGTTCGCGGATCCTCTGTCCACAGGCGGACGATTCATCCACAGATCGCCGTCTCGCGCCCGCGGCTCGCGGACGGAGCGCCGGCGTTCGGGCACGCTCCACGTATGAGCGAACCTACGCCGCTGCTGCGCCCTGCCGCCCTCGCAACCGGGATCACCGACGCCGAACTACGCCGAGGAATCCGTACGGGTCGTCTCGAACGCATCGTGCCGGGGATGTACCTCGGGCGAGAGGACGCCGGGCAACTCGACGATGTGGCACGCCACGTGCTGCGGATCCGGTCGAGCGCAGCGCGGTTGCGCGAGGGCGCCGCGATCAGCCACGTCTCGGCCGCCGTCGTCCACGGCTTCGCGGTCTGGCGCACCGACCTGTCCCGCATCCACCTCACCCGCGATCGCGCGTCGGGTGGTCGACGTACCCCACGTCAGCACGTCCACGCCGCGGCCCTCCCCCACGACGAAGTCGAGACCGTGGAGGGGATCCGCGTCACCTCGGCTGCGCGGACGGTCGTGGACCTCTCGCGCACGGTCACCGCCGAAGAGGCCGTGGTGACGGGGGACTCCGCGTTGCGCGGGTATCCCGGTCTGCGGCCGGCACTGGCCACCGCACTCCACCGGGCCGAGGCGCGAACGGGAATCGCCGCGGCACGGCGAATCGTCCCGTTCCTGGACGGTCGCAGCGAGAGTCCCGGCGAGTCGATCAGCCGGCTCCGCATCCGCCAGGCCGGACTGCCGGCCCCGGCGCTCCAGCACGACGTCCGGACGAGCGAAGGCCGATTCGTCGCGCGGACCGACTTCTACTGGGAAGAGCCCGGGATCGTCGGGGAGTTCGACGGCATGGGCAAGTACGGCGCCGACGACCCCGGAACCACGGCCGAAACGGTGCGGCGCGAGAAGCTGCGCGAGGATGCGCTGCGAGACCTCGGCTTCGAGGTGGTCCGCTGGACGTGGGCGGAGCTGTTCCGGTTCCCGACGGTTGTCGCCCGCTTCGAACGGGCCGTCGCCCGATCGCGTCGCTGAGAACAACCGCGAAGACCCTAGGCATCCGCATCGGCAATTGCTGGCGCGGACGGCTATTCATGGTGCGGAAAGGGCACCACCTCGGGGTGTGCGCATTCGGCAACGAGGTCGTAACACGCGTCATGAACTCGTCACCGCGAGACATTCTCACGCAACACCGGCCGCCTACTCTTCGGACCCACGGATACAGCGCTGTATACGCAGCCCGGATACGCCGGGCCCCGTCCGGTTCCCACCTTCGAAGAAGGGCACCTCCATGCCAGTTGCCACATCCACGTTCGCCAGGCGCGCCGTCGCCGCGCCGGTCGCGCTGGCCGCCGTCGGTCTCGTGCTCAGCGCCTGCGGCAGCAAGGCCACCGACAGCACCGACGCCGCCGGATCCGCCTCGTGCGTCGACACCTCCGGCGACACGATCAAGGTCGGCTCGTTGAATTCGCTCTCGGGCACCATGGCGATCTCCGAGGTCACGGTGCGTGATTCGATCGCGCTGGCCGTCGAGGAGATCAACGCGAACGGCGGTGTTCTCGGCAAGCAGATCCGGATCGTGGCCGAGGACGGCGCGTCGGAGCCGACGGTGTTCGCCGAGAAGGCCGAGAAACTGATCAGCTCCGACTGCGTGGCCGCGGTGTTCGGTGGGTGGACGTCGTCGAGCCGCAAGGCGATGCTGCCGGTGTTCGAGGACCTGAACTCGCTGCTGTACTACCCCGTGCAGTACGAGGGCCTCGAGTCGTCGCCGAACATCTTCTACACCGGTGCCACCACCAACCAGCAGATCGTGCCCGCGCTGGACTACCTGAAGGAGAAGGGCGTCCGGTCGCTCTACCTCGTCGGCAGCGACTACGTCTTCCCGCAGACCGCGAACCGCATCATCCGCGCGTACGCCGAGGCCAACGGCATCGAGATCAAGGGCGAGGACTACACCCCGCTCGGCTCCACCGACTTCTCCACGATCGTCAACAAGGTCCGCACCGCCGACGCGGACGCGGTGTTCAACACCCTCAACGGCGACTCCAACGTCGCCTTCTTCCGCGAGTACGCCAACGTCGGCCTCACCGCCGCCGACATGCCGGTGATCTCGGTGTCCATCGCCGAGGAGGAGGTCGTCGGAATCGGCGCGCAGAACATCGCCGGCCAGCTCACCGCGTGGAACTACTACCAGACCGTGGACAGTGCCGAGAACACGGCGTTCGTCGACGCGTACAAGGCGAAGTACGGCGCGAACAAGCCCACCTCCGACCCGATGGAGGCCGCGTACGCCTCGGTGTACCTGTGGAAGAACACCGTCGAGAAGGCGAACTCGTTCGCCGTCGCCGACGTGCAGGCCGCAGCCGACGGCGTCTCGTTCGACGCGCCGGAGGGCACCGTCACGATCGACGGGGACAACCACCACATCTCCAAGACGGCCCGCATCGGCGAGATCCGTGGCGACGGACTGATCTACACGGTGTGGGAGTCGAGCGGGGTGATCGAGCCGGACCCGTACCTCGAGAGCTACGACTGGGCCGCCGGCCTGTCCGGTAGCTGATCACCGTGACCGGGAAGCCGACGAGAAGGGAGGCGACATGGATGTCGTCGTAGGACAGCTCTTCACGGGTCTGAGCATCGGCTCGATCCTGCTGCTGGCGGCGCTGGGCCTGTCGCTGACGTTCGGGCAGATGGGCGTGATCAACATGGCCCACGGCGAGTTCATCATGGCCGGCTCCTACACGGCATACGTCGTGCAGCAGGTGGTCTCGGCCGCCGGGGTGTCCCTGCTGGTGTCACTGCTCGTCGGTTTCCTGGTCGGTGGCACGATGGGAGTGCTGCTCGAGGTCGCCCTCATCCGGCGCATGTACCACCGCCCCCTCGACACCCTGCTGGTGACCTTCGGCGTGGGCCTGCTGCTGCAGCAGGCCGCCCGCGACGTCTTCGGCGCACCCGCCGTCAACGTGGTTGCACCGCAATGGCTCTCGGGTGGCGTCGAGATCTTCGGAGCGGTGGTGCCCAGGACCCGGCTGTTCATCCTCGTGCTCGCCGTCGTGTGCGTCGCGATTCTGATCGCCGCGATGAAGTACACCCCGATGGGCCGGCGCATCCGGGCCGTCGTGCAGAACCGCGACCTCGCCGAAACCGTGGGCATCTCGTCCCGCCGCACCGACATCACCACCTTCTTCCTCGGCTCCGGACTGGCCGGTCTGGCCGGGGTGGCCCTGACCCTGATCGGCTCCACCAGCCCCACCATCGGCCAGTCGTACCTCATCGACGCGTTCCTGGTGGTCGTCATCGGCGGCCTCGGCCGGATCGAGGGTGCCGTCGTCGCGGCGGTCGCGCTCGGCCTGCTCAACTCGTTCATCGAATACTCCACCACCGCCTCGATCGCGAAGGTGATCGTCTTCGTGCTCATCGTCATCTTCCTGCAGGTCCGGCCGCAGGGCCTGTTCGCGGTCAAGACAAGGAGCCTGGTCTGATGCCTGCCCCGAGACTTCTGCCGACACTCACCCGGCCCGGACCGGCCCGCACCTGGGCCGGGTTCGCACTCGCCGCGCTGTTGCTGTTCGTCCTCGCCCCTGTCGTGTTGTCGGACTTCCGGCTGAACCTGCTCGCGAAGTTCCTGTGTTTCGCGATCGTCGCCGTCGGGATCGGTCTCGCCTGGGGCCGGGGCGGCATGCTCACCCTCGGCCAGGGCGTGTTCTTCGGCCTCGGCGCCTACATCATGGCAATGCACCTGAAGATCGCCGACGCCGAGCTGCGCGGCGAGGCCGTCCCGGACTTCATGCAGATTGCCGGAATCCGTGAACTGCCCGGCTACTGGGCGCCGTTCGCCTCTCCGTTCGTGACGATCGCCGCGATCCTGGTGCTCCCCGCGCTGGTCGCGGTGCTGCTCGGGCTCGGCGTCTTCAAGCGCCGCGTCAAGGGTGCCTACTTCGCGATCCTCTCCCAGGCCCTGACCGCCGCCTTCGCGATCCTGCTGATCGGGCAGCAGTCGATCGGCGGATCGAACGGACTCAACCGCTTCCGCAGCTTCTTCGGCCTGTCGCTCGCCGACCCGGCGAACAAGCGGATGCTGTTCTTCGTCGCCGCGGGTGTTCTGCTCGTCGTCGTCGCGCTCACCCGGCAACTGATGTTCTCCCGGTACGGCGAGCTGCTCGTGGCCGTGCGCGACCAGGAGGAGCGGGTCCGCTTCCTCGGCTACGACCCGGCCGACGTCAAGGTCGTCGCCTACGCCACGGCGGCCTTCTTCGCCGGCATCGCCGGGGCGCTGTTCGTGCCCGTCGTCGGCATCATCTCCCCCGCCGACGTCGGCATCGTCCCCTCCATCGCGTTCCTCATCGGCGTCGCCATCGGCGGCCGCACGACCCTGCTCGGCCCGGTCCTCGGGGCCATCGGCGTCGCGTGGGCCCAGACCGCCCTGTCGGAGAACTTTCCTTCCGCGTGGACCTACGCCCAGGGCCTGCTGTTCATCGTCGTCATCGGGTTCTTCCCCGCCGGCCTGGCCGGGCTCGCGACGTTGCGCCGGCGACGTACCCGCACCGGCCCGGCCCGCCCGATCCCCGCACCGACCACGACGATGGAGCCGGCGAGATGACCGAACCCCACTACGGCGGCAACGCCGGTATGTCCAGCCAGTACCTCGAGATCCGCGATCTGCGGGTGAGCTTCGACGGGTTCACCGCCGTCGACGGCGTGGACCTGACCCTGTTGCAGGGCGACCTGCGCTTCCTCATCGGCCCCAACGGCGCGGGCAAGACCACCCTCGTGGACGCCGTCACCGGGCTGGTGCCGGCCACCGGATCGGTCACCAAGTCCGGCACCGAACTGCTCGGCAAGAAGGTGCACAAGATCGCCAGGCTCGGGGTGGGCCGCACCTTCCAGACCGCGTCGGTGTTCGAACAACTCACCGTGCTGCAGAACCTCGACATCGCCGCCGGCGCCGGTCGCTCCCCGTGGTCGCTGCTGCGCCGCCGCACGACGGTGCTGCCACAGATCGAGGAGGCCCTCGAGACGATCGGCCTGACCGGCCTGCGCGACGTGCCCGCCGGCATCCTCGCGCACGGGCAGAAGCAGTGGCTCGAGATCGGCATGCTGCTCGTGCAGAACTCCGACGTGCTGCTGCTCGACGAGCCCGTCGCCGGGATGAGCCACGACGAACGCGAGGAGACCGGGCAGTTGCTGCGCCGGATCGGGGCGCAGCGCACCGTCGTCGTCGTCGAGCACGACATGGACTTCATGCGCGCCTTCGCCACCTCCGTCACCGTCCTGGCCCGCGGCAGGGTGATCGCCGACGGGACCGTCGAACAGGTGCAGAACAACCCGCAGGTCCAGGAGGTCTACCTCGGGACCGCCACCGCTGTACAGGAGGCGTGAGATGCTCGAGCTCGTCGACGTGCGGACCGGGTACGGCCGCACCGAGATCATCCACGGGGCCACCCTGACCGTCCCCGCCGACGGAGTCGTCGCCGTCATGGGTCACAACGGGGCCGGCAAGACCACCCTGCTGCGCGCCGCCGTCGGCCTGCTGCCCACCACCTTCGGCCGGATCCTCCTCGACGGCGAGGACATCACCTCGCTGCGGCCCGCCGCGCGCGTCGCCCGCGGCCTGGCCTACGTCCCCCAGGGGCAGCAGTCCTTCGCGCAGCTCACGTGCGCCGAGAACCTGCAGGTCGTCGCCGACGGACGCAGACGCGGCAAGCAGCTCGTCGCCGACATGCTCGAGCTGTTTCCCGCCCTCGTGCCGTTGCTGGACCGACGCGCCGGTCTGCTCTCCGGTGGTCAGCGCCAGCAACTCGCGATCGCCCGCGCTCTGATCACCGAGCCCCGCATGCTCATCCTCGACGAGCCCACCGAGGGGATCCAGCCGTCGGTCGTCGCCGAGATCGAGAGCACTGTGGTCGAACTCAGCCGGCGCGGCGACCTCGGGGTCCTGCTCGTCGAGCAGCACATCGGCTTCGCCCTGCAGGCCGCGCAGCGGTACTACGTCCTCGAATCCGGCCGCATCACCGCCAGCGGCGACGGCGGGACGGACGCCGCCGGCACCGTCCGCGCGGCCATGGCGATCTGATGAGCGCCGGCGGCACGCGGCGTGACCGGGTCTACCGGGCGCTGCGTTCGGATCTGATGACGGGCGTTCTGCCGCCGGACGCCCGGCTCGGCGAGGAACGACTCGCCGAGCAGTACGGGGTCTCCCGGACGCCGGTGCGGGAAGCACTGGCGCGGCTGGTGTCCGACGGGCTGGTCGAGCGGCGTGAGCAGGGGCTGTTCCCGTACCGGCCGCGCTTCGACGACCTCGCCGACCTGTACGAGCTGCGGACCACATTGGAGCTGAGAGGCATCCGCCGGGCGCTGGCCGATCACTCGGTCCGGCACGATCCGCACGTGCTCGGCGCCGAGCTCGACCGGTGGTACGCGCTGCGGCGGGATCTGCCCGAACCGGACGCGGGCTTCGTCGGGCTCGACGAACAGTTCCACCTGGCATTGCTGGCTGCCGCCGGCAATGCGGCCCTGTGCGACGCACTGGCTGCCGTGAACGCGAAGGTGCGGCCCGTGCGCATGTTCGACTACCTGACGCACGACCGGATCACGGCGACCGTCGACGAGCACATCGGCGTGGCGGAGGCGGTGCTCGCCGGCCGCCTCGAAGACGCCCACGACCAGCTCCTCGCCCACATCGACACCTCGCGGGCGGTGGTGGTGCAGCGCGCCGAGCAGGCCCGGAGCATGGCCCGATTGGCGCGTGCCGTGCGAGACTGACCGGCATGTCGCCTCGCATCCGGCCCGGCCGGTTCAAGGAACTCGGCCCCCTCAACTGGGCGGTCTGGCGTGTGCTCTCGACTGTGGCGGGAACGAAAGACGCGCGCCTGTTCAGCACCCTGGGCCGTACCGGCGGCCTGTTCCGCGGCTGGCTGCACTACTCCGGGAAGCTCATGCCGTTCGGGCGGTTGCCCCGGTTCGAATCCGAACTGGTCATCCTGCGGGTGGCGCATCTGCGCGAGTGCGGCTACGAGTGGGACCACCACACCCGCCTCGGCCGCCGCGCCGGCATCACTCCCGAGATCCTGCAGCGCATCCTCGACGGCCCCGAGGCCCCCGGATGGAGCCCGCGGCACCGGGCGATGCTCGCGGCCGTCGACGAACTGGTCACCACCAAGGACCTCGGCGACGAGTCGTGGGCGGCGCTGGCCGCTCACCTCGACGACCGGCGGATGATCGAATTCTGCCTGCTGGTAGCGCAATACGACGGCCTGGCCACCACCATCGGCGTGCTGCGCATCGAGCGGGACTTCTGAGAGTTCTTCCTAACCGTCGCTTTACCGCGGGCAATCTCGGCGAAACACGACGTCCATAGCGTATACAGCTATGTCGACACGTACGGATACAGCCACGGCGCAACCGCTCCGGACCCGGGTGTACCGGGAGCTGCGTACCGAACTGATGAACGGCTCGATCCCGGTCGGTGAGCGGCTGACCGAGCCGAAACTGTCCGCGCGCTTCGGCATCTCCCGCACCCCGGTCCGGGAGGCCCTCGCGATGCTGTGCGCGGACGGCCTGCTGCGCCGCGAGGAGTACGGATTCTCGCCGGTGCCCCCGAGCATTCCCCGCATCCGCGACCTCTACGAGCTGCGGATCACCCTGGAACTGCAGGGCATTGCGCGCGCGATCGACAATCCCGATGTGCGGCACGACCGCGTCGCCCTCACCGCCGAACGCGAACGATGGTTACACCTGTCCGCCCATCCGCCGCAGCAGGAACCGGGTTTCGTGGTGCTCGACGAGGAGTTCCACGTGGCCCTGCTCGCCGCATCGGGCAACGCGGAACTGGCCGGCTCGCTCGAGTCGGTCAACTCCCGGATCCGGCACGTGCGGATGTACGACTTCATGGTCAACAGCCGGATCGAGACGTCGATCACCGAACATCTCGCCATCGTCGACGCCGTCCTCGGCGACGAACTCGAACTCGCCCACCGGTTGCTGCACCGGCACATCGGCGAATCCCTCGCAGTGGTGCTCGACCGGGTGACCCGTGCCGTCACCGCGATGTCGTTCGCTCACTGACGACCGTTCCGCCCCCACACCTTCCCCGTCACCGAAGGAGCCCGTCGTGACGTTCGCTTTCGACACCCTGCTCGTCGCCAACCGCGGCGAGATCGCCTGCCGCATCATGCGTTCGGCGCACACGCTGGGGCTGAAGACCGTCGCCGTCTACTCGGATGCGGACGCGTCCGCCGCGCACGTCGAAATGGCGGGCATGGCAGTGCGTCTCGGCCCGGCCCCGGCCGCGCAGTCGTATCTTCGGGCGGATGCGGTGATCGAGGCGGCGCTGTCGACCGGCGCCGGCGCCGTCCATCCCGGCTACGGCTTCCTCTCGGAGAACGCCGAATTCGCGGCCGCGTGCGAGTCGGCGGGCATCGCGTTCATCGGGCCCACCCCCGAGCAGTTGCGGGTCTTCGGCGACAAACACACCGCCCGCGAGGCGGCCCGTGCCGTCGGGGTCCCGCTCGTCGAGGGCAGCGGCCTGCTCGGGTCCGTCGACGACGCGCTTGCCGCAGCCGCCACCGTCGGTTACCCCGTGATGCTCAAGGCCGTCGGCGGCGGCGGCGGCATCGGGATGCAGGCCTGCCACACCCCGGGCGAACTGCGGGACGCCTACGAGCGGGTGCAGCGTCTCGCGTCCGCGAACTTCTCCTCGTCGGGGGTGTTCCTCGAACGGTTCGTCGCCCACGCCCGCCACATCGAGGTGCAGGTGTTCGGCGACGGTCTCGGCCGCACGATCAGTCTCGGCACACGCGACTGCTCGCTGCAGCGACGCAACCAGAAGGTCGTCGAGGAGGCGCCCGCACCGAACCTGCCCGACGCGGTCGTCGAGGAACTGCTCGCGTCGTCGCGACGGCTCGCGTCGTCGGTGCACTACCGCTCCGCCGGCACCGTGGAATTCGTGTACGACGTCGAGCGCGGCGAGGCGTCGTTCCTGGAGATGAACACCCGTCTGCAGGTCGAGCATCCGGTCACCGAAGAGGTGACCGGCATCGACCTGGTGGAGTGGATGCTGCGGCTCGGCCGGGGCGAGACCGAGATGCTCGACGCCCTGCCCGACAGCGGACCGCGCATCGTCGGTCACGCCGTGGAGGCGCGCGTGTACGCGGAGGACCCGGGGCACGACTACCGGCCCAGCGCCGGGCTGCTCACCGCCGTCGAGTTCCCGGCCCACACCCGCGTCGAGACGTGGGTGGACACCGGCACCGAGGTGAGTTCGTTCTACGACCCGATGCTCGCCAAGATCATCGTGCGCGGCGAGTCCCGTCGCACCGCGTTCGCGGCCCTCGCCGAGGCGCTCGACGACACGCACCTGTACGGGGTGCAGACGAATCTGCCGCAGCTGCGGCGCATCTGCACGGCGGAGCCGGTGCTCGGGGCCGCTCACACCACCGCGACGCTGCGGGAGGTGCGGGCGACGGGCCACCGCATCGACGTGCTGCGCGCGGGCACCATGACCACGGTGCAGGACTTCCCCGGCCGGATCGGGTTGTGGGCGGTCGGCATTCCGCCGTCGGGGCCGATGGACGACCTGTCGATGCGCGCCGCGAACGGCGCCGTCGGCAACCCGGAGGGGGCACCGGCGCTGGAGTGCACGTTGCAGGGTCCGCGTCTCCAGTTCTCCGACCCGACGCTCGTGTGCGTCACCGGTGCCCCGGTCGTGGTCACCGTCGACGGGACCCCCGTGCCCATGTGGGAGCCCCTGGAGGTGCCGGCCGGTGGCGTGCTCGACGTCGGCACCCCGGCCGAGCAGGGCCTGCGCACCTATGTCGCGGTGCGTGGCGGTCTCGACGCCCCGCTCTACCACGGCAGCGCTTCGACGTTCACGCTCGGCGGCTTCGGGGGCCTCACCGGCAGGGCCGTCGCCACGGGCGATGTGCTCGGTGTGGCCGAGTCCCGGGCGCTCGCCTCCCCCGGACCGGTGCCCGTGGACCGTCGGCCGGAGTTCACCCGTACGTGGCACCTCGCGGTCACCGAGGGGCCGCAGCCGGCACCGGCGTACTTCACCGAGGACGACCTGGCCCAGTTCTACGCCGCCACGTGGACGGTGCAGTCCCACGCGAACCGCACCGGGATCCGCCTGGAAGGCCCGAGACCCGGCTGGTCCCGCACCGACGGCGGGGAGGCCGGGCTGCACCCGTCGAACCTGCACGACAACCCCTACTCGGTGGGCGCGCTCAACGTCTCCGGCGACACCCCGATCCTGCTCGGCCCGGACGGCCCGAGCCTGGGCGGATTCGCCTGCCCGCTGACGGTCGTCTCCGGGCACCGCTGGAAGATGGGACAGATCCGGCCCGGGGATTCGGTGCGGTTCGTCCCGGTGACCGACGAGGCGGCGGTCGAGCTGCGCGGCGCCACCACTCGCGCCCTCGACGTCCCGCCCGTGGCGCGGCCGTCCGCACTCGACGGCGGCCGCTTGGCCGGCACCCCGGCATTCCTGGATCGCCCCGAGGTGGTCTATCTCCGCGGCGGCGACGACAACATCCTCGTCGAATACGGCGAGATGGTGCTCGACCTCGGTCTGCGGATGCGGGTGCACGCGCTGTCCGAGGCGCTCGCGGCGCTGCGCCTGCCGGGCATCGTCGACGTCACGCCGGGTGTGCGGTCCCTGCACGTGCACTTCGACCCGGACGTGCTGCCTCAGCACCGCGTGCTGGGGATCCTGCAGGATCTCGAGACCGAACTGCCGGCCACGCACGACCTGGTGGTCCCCAGCCGCACCGTCCGCCTGCCGCTCTCGTTCGACGACCCGTCGATCGCCGAGGCGATCTCCCGCTACCACAGCGGTGTCCGCGCGTCGGCGCCGTGGCTGCCGTCGAACACCGAGTTCATCCGGCGCATCAACGGACTCGACTCGGTCGAGCAGGTGCGGGACACGGTGTTCGACGCCGAGTACCTCGTCCTCGGCCTCGGCGACGTGTATCTCGGTGCGCCGCTGGCCGTTCCGCTCGACCCCCGGCATCGGCTCGTGACGACGAAATACAACCCGGCACGCACGTGGACCCCGTCGGACGCCGTGGGCATCGGCGGCAAGTACCTGTGCGTCTACGGGATGGAGTCCCCTGGCGGCTACCAGTTGATCGGGCGAACGGTACCGATCTGGTCCGGATACCGGCAGTCCGGCCCGTTCGAGGACGGCAAGCCGTGGCTGTTCCGCTTCTTCGACCGGATCGTGTGGGAACCGGTGAGCCCGGAACAGCTGCTCGAGCACCGCGCCGCGTCCCTGGCAGGCCGGTTCGACGCCGAAGTCTCGGAGGGTACGTTCGCCCTCGCCGACCATCTGCGGTTCCTGGCGGACAACGCCGAGTCCATCGACGCGTTCCACGAGCGGCAGTCCGCGGCGTTCGAGACCGAGAAGCTGGCATGGCACGCGGCCGGTGAGTTCGACCGGGCCGAGTCGGCACCGGCAGAGGTGGCCGAGTCCACCGACCCGCTCGCCGGGATGCCGGCCGGATCCGTCGTCGTCGAAGCCCCCATGGTCGGCAACGTGTGGCGGGTCGAGGTGGCGGAGGGTCAAGAGGTCGGCGCCGACGACACCGCCGTCATCCTCGAGGCCATGAAGCTCGAGATGCCGGTGCCGGCCGCCGTGCAGGGGACCGTCCTGAAGGTCCTCGTCGGACCGGGCGCGAAAGTCGCCCCCGGTACCCCTCTTCTCGTGATCGGAGCAGCATGAGCATCGTTGTGGAACAGGCACTCTCGGCGACGTCGGTGTCGAGCCGGGCCCGCGCGGAGGCGGCGCTGCGCCGCATCGACGAGGTGGACCGGCCGGAGGTGTGGATCGCGCTGCGGCCTGCCGCCGAGGTGCTCGCCGACGCCGACTCCGTGGACGAGCGCGTCGCGGCGGGCGAGAACCTGCCGCTCGCGGGCCTGCTCGTCGCGGTGAAGGACAACGTGGACGTCGCGGGGATGCCGACCACGGCGGGCTGTCCCGAGTTCGCGTACACCCCCACCGAGACCGCCTCGGGCGTCGCGCGCCTCGTCGACGCCGGTGCGGTGATCCTGGGCAAGACCAACCTCGACCAGTTCGCCACCGGTCTCGTCGGCACCCGCAGCCCGTACGGCGCGGTGCGCTGCTCCTGGGATCCCGAACGGGTGTCGGGCGGCTCGAGCTCGGGTTCGGCGACCGCGGTCGCACTCGGTATCGCGGACCTCGGGATCGGCACCGACACCGCGGGTTCCGGCCGGGTCCCGGCCGCGCTGCAGGGACTCGTGGGGATCAAGGCCGCCCTGGGCGTGATCCCGGCCCACGGCGTGGTGCCGGCCTGCGTGGACTACGACTGCCTCACGGTGTTCGCCACGTCGCTCGACCTGGCGGCGACCGCCGCGGCGGTGATGGCCGGGCCGGAACCGCGCGACCCGCGCAGCCGGACGTGGCCGGCCGACGTAGCGTTCGCGGCGCCGGCGTCGCCGCGTGTCGCGGTTCCGCGCGCCGAGAATCTCGTCGCGCTGTGCGACGACTACCGGGACGCGTTCGCGCGCACGGTCACTGCGGCGCGCGACGCCGGGATGGAGGTGACCGAAGTCGACGTCACCCCCCTGCTGGAGGCCGCGACGCTGCTCTACGACGGCGCCGTCGTCGCCCAGCGGTATGCAGCCGTCGGCGAGTTCCTGGCGACGAACCCCGCCGGCGCCGATCCGACGGTCGCGGCGATCGTCGCGGCCGCAAAGCGCCCGGCGGCGCACGAGCTGGTGGCCGACCTCGACACGCTGACCCACGTCGAGGCCGTCGCGGCGGGCCTGCTGGACGGGTTCGACGGGCTGTTGCTGCCCACCACCACCGAGCACCCGACGATCGCGGCGGTGCAGGCGGACCCGACCGGGATCAACCGGCGGATGGGCACGTTCACGAACTTCTGCAATCTGCTCGACATGGCGGCCGTCGCGGTGCCGGGTGCACCGACCGTCGACGGCCGTCCCTTCGGGGTGATGTTCGTCGTGCCGGCCTTCGCCGATCAGGTCGCGGTCGATCTCGCGGCCCGGTTGACGGGCGTCCCCACGCCGGAGTTCGTCACGGGCGGTGTGGAGCTGGCGGTGTTCGGGGCGCACCTGCGTGGCCAGCCGATGCACTTCCAGCTCGAGGAGATCGGCGCCCGGTTCGTCGACGAGGTCCGCACCTCCGACGCGTACCGGCTGACGGCGCTGAACACCACTCCCCCGAAACCCGGCCTCGTCCGTCACGGCGCAGGCCGGGGCGCGCCGATCGCCGGCGAGCTCTTCCGCGTCTCCGAGGCCGGCCTCGGCCGGTTTTTAGCCGCACTGCCCGCTCCGATGACGCTCACCAGCGTCGAACTGTCCGACGGTCGGTGGGTCGTCGGCTTCGGCTGCACGCACGACGCCGCGGCGGACGCCGTCGACATCACCGAGTTCGGCGGCTGGGTGGCGTACCGGAGTCGCTGAGTCGGTGCGCGACTTCGGAATCTGCCTACGCCCCGGCGTGGGCGGATTCCGGTTCACCGCTTCGATTTCCGAGCGACGGCACGGGCGAATCGTTCGGCGACGACGTCGAACCGCTCCAGGTCGGCCCACGTCCACCGGACGACCTCGAGCCCGAGATCGCGCAGCGCGTCCTCCCGATGCTTCTCCGCGACGAGATCGCGGCGGTCGGAGTACTTCCCGGCGCCGTCGAACTCGCCGACGACGCCCTCGGTTTCCCAGAAGAAGTCCACGCGGTACCGGCGCCCGTCCCGAACCACGACCTCGTGCTGCAGTTCGGGCCGCGGCAGGCCGCATCGAGCCATCCGCAGACGGGACAACGACTCCCCGACACTGTCGCTCCGCCCGTCGAGTAGGTTCACCACCGCGGCTGCCCGAGATGCGCCGGTACGGTGCCGGGCGGCGGCGAGCACCCCCGGCAGGAGCTCCCGCGCGGACGGTTCGGCGCGCAGGCCGGAGTCCCCGGCGACGACGGCCTCGTCGAGCGGCAGCGACCGCCCGAGGTCGACGACGGTCCGCGCCACGGAGGTGACGTGGACGCCGTCGATTACGACGACGTCGCCGTCGCGCCAGTCGGTTGCATGCACATGCAGGTATGTGGCCTTGCGCCCACTCGCAGATGTCCGCGAGACGTGCACCCGGCGCAGGTCCACGTTCCACACGTCCAGGCCGAGCAGGACGGCGGCCGACACGTGGCTGAGCGCATCCCCGGGCCGCAGACCCGCGCCGAAGTGCCGCGCCATGACCCGGTGGCGGCCCACGTCGTCGAGGGACGCGACGTCGGTTCGGTCCAGGTAGACGCCGGGTTTCAGCGCGACGAGGTCTCCGGCACGCAGCGCCGCCCGGATCCGGTCGTCCGATATGCCTTGCGTCAGCAGGTCCTGTCTCGTCATGGCGATGGGATCGGTCATGCAAGGAGGGTGACGCACACCTCGGGCGGCCGCGGTCGGAATATGCGCGGACCGGCGCATCTGGGGATGAAGCCGCTGCCTGTGGACAACCGGGATTCCCACGGTGTTTCGGAATCCGCCCATGCCACGTCGTGAGCGGATTCCGAAGGCGCGCGCGGATCCGCGATCGTCAGCGCGGCGGCGGCTCGACCTCCACCCCGCCGTGCTCGTGTTCCGGACCGGCGGCCGGGTGGTCTGCCGGCAGCCGGCTGCGGAAGCGGGCCGCCTCGCTCGGCGCCGCCGACGGATCGTCCGCGCTGCGGTACGGCCCCGGCTTCGGCCGCGGTTTGCCGCCGGGGAAGGCGAGACGCAGGATCGTCCGGTGCACGGTGCCCCACTGCTTCGACAGGGGCCCGGTGTTGTACGGCAGCCCGTACCGCTCGCAGATGTCCTTCACCGCGGGCGCTACCTCGGAGTACCGGGTGCTGGGCATGTCGGGGTAGAGGTGGTGTTCGACCTGGTAGCCGAGGTTTCCGCTGATGACGTGGAACAGCGGACTGCCCTCGATGTTGGCCGCGCCGACCAGCTGACGGACGTACCATCCGCCGCGGCTCTCGTTCTCCACCTCCTTCCGGCTGAAGGTGTACGTCTGATCCGGGAAGTGGCCGCAGAAGATGATTGCGTGCGACCACACGTTGCGGATGATGTTGGCGGTGAAGTCTGCCGCCAGGGTGGCCAGAAACGTCTTCTCCACCCCCGGCAGGACCTTGTCGAGCACGTCGGCGACGGCGTCGGCCCGCGGGGCAGCGCCACCGCGCCCGAGACGGCCGAGTCCCCGCAGCCGGCGTCCGATCCGGGAGGTCCGCGGCTGCGGGATCCGCCCACCCGACAGCAGCGCCGTGGCCGCGAACGCGCCGGCCGAGACCAGCGGCCAGCCCACGTAGTCCTTGACGAACTGCCGCCGCGCCTTGCCCGCGATGCCCTTCAGCTCCTCGAGCACCTGCCCCGGCGTCTTCTCCCCTGCCCACAGCGCGTCGAGATCGAGGTCGTGCAGCGCCACCCCCCACTCGAAGAACGCCATGAGCAGCACGTTGTAGAACGGCTGGGCCAGGTAGACCGGGTGCCACTTCTGGTGCGGATCGATCCGCATGATCTCGTACCCGAGATCCTTGTCCTTGCCGCGGATGTTCGTGAAGGTGTGGTGGATGTAGTTGTGGGAGTGCTTCCAGCCCGCCGCGGTCGAGGCGGTGTCCCAGTCCCACACCGACGAATGGATGTCCGGGTCGTTCATCCAGTCCCACTGCCCGTGCATGACGTTGTGGCCGATCTCCATGTTCTCGAGAATCTTGGCCATGCCGAGGCAGGCCGTGCCCGCGACCCAGGCCGACTTCGACGCCGAACCGAGCAGCAGGGCCCGGCCGGCGACGGCCAGCTGTCGCTGCGTCGCGATCACGGTCTTGATGTAGCGACGGTCGCGCTCCCCCAACTCGGAGTAGACCTTGTCGTGGATGGCGTCGAATTCCTTCGCCAGTGCGTCCAGCGTTTCCTCGCTCAGATGCGCGAGTGGACTCTCGATCTCCGTCGTCATCTCGCGTTCCTTCCGTTCACAGCTCGATTTCGATGTCGCCCTCGGCGGTGTGGATGCAGGTGCGGACCGCAGCGCCGGCGGGTTCCGCGACCTCGTCCGTACGCAGGTCCCGGATCTTGCCGGAACGCAGCGTGCCCACGCAGGTGTGGCAGATCCCGATCCGGCATCCGTACGGAAGCTGCAGACCCGCCTTCTCGCCCGCCACCAGGATCGGCGTGCCGCCGTCGCATTCGACGTCGGCCTCGCTGTCGAGGAAGTGGACCGTACCGCCCTCACCCGATCCCGCATTCCCGCCGATGATCGGCTGGAAACGCTCCATGTGGAGCTTCTTCGGATCACCGTGGTCGTTCCAGTGCTCGACGAATGCGTCGAGCATGTCGCCGGGGCCCGAGCAGAACGCCTCCCGCTCCCGCCAGTCGGGGCACAGCTCGTCCAGATCGGCCGGGGTCATGCGGCCCTGCTCCGCGGTGAGCCGCAACACCAGCCGGAAGCCGGGGCGGCGCGCGTCGAGGTCACGCAGCACGGAAGCGAAGATGACCTCGTCGGCGGTGCGGGCCGAGTGCACCAGAACGACGTCGTCGAGGCGATCGCGGTGGTCCAGGCTGCGCAGCATGCTCATGATGGGGGTGATACCGCTGCCGGCGCTGACGAACAGCATCTTCCCAGGCAGTGGATCGGGCAGGGTGAACACGCCCTCGACCTCGCCGAGCCGCACCACGTCGCCGGGCCGGATGCGGTGCACCAGGTAGGGCGAGACCACGCCGGTTTCGACCACCTTCGGGGTGACGCTGATGAGTCCGTCCTCGGGATCGGGATCGGAGGTCAGCGAGTAGGCGCGCCAGTGGTAGACGCCGTCGATGATCACGCCCAGTCGTACGTATTGACCGGGGCGGTGCCCGCGCCACTCGTACGCGGGACGGATCAGTACGGATGCCGCGGCGGGCCCTTCCGGTACCACCCGCTCGACCCGGCCCCGCAACTCCCTCGTGGTCCACAGGGGATTGATCATCTCGAGGTAGTCGTCGGGCCGGAGAGGAGTGAAGAGGTGTCGGACGGCGCGCAACATCATCTTGCGCACCGGATGCACCGTGGGACGCGCACCCCGTTCTGCCATGCCGACAACGTACCCCGCGTCACGGGTATCCAATCAGGTTTCGTCTCCCGAGACGACGACAGCCCGCGGCGACGTTTCGGTCACCGCGGGCTGAGGCCGGTACATCCGAGCGGGGATCTGCCCGCGCGGAGGATCTTCGACGCGCTGGGATCAGAAGTTGATCATGTGGCCTGCGAGGCCGTGAATGGCCTCCTGCAGTGCCTCGCTCAGCGTCGGGTGGGTGTGGACGTTGCGGGCCAGTTCGTTGACCGTCAGGTCCCACTTCTGCGCGAGGGTCAGCTCGGGCAGGAGCTCGGAGACGTCGGGGCCGATCAGGTGGCCGCCGAGCAGCTCGCCGTGCTTGTTGTCGGCGATCAGCTTGACGAAGCCGTTGGGATCGCCGAGGCCGTGGGCCTTGCCGTTCGCGGTGAAGGGGAAGGTGGCGACCTTGACGTCGTAGCCCTCGTCGCGGGCCTGCTGCTCGGTCAGGCCGAAGCTGGCGACCTGCGGCTGGCAGAACGTCGCGCGCGGCATCATCCGGTAGTCGTCGAAGGTGAGGGTCTCGGCGCCGCCGATGGTCTCGGCCGCGACCACGCCCATCGCCTCGGCGACGTGCGCGAGCATGAGCTTGGCGGTGACGTCACCGATGGCGTAGATGTGCGGCACGTTGGTGCGCATCACGTCGTCGATGGCGATCGCGCCCCGGTCGGTGAGTTCGACGCCGGTGTTCTCGAGGCCGAAGCCCTCCACCCGCGGGGCGAACCCGACGGACTGCATGACCTTGTCGACGACCACGGACTCGACGTTGCCCGACTTGTTGTCCTTGATCGCGACGGTCACCTTGTTGCCGTCGTCGTCGATGGACTGCACCGCGGCCCCGGTCATGATCTTCACGCCGAGCTTCTTGTACGCCTTCGCGATCTCCTTGGAGACGTCGGCGTCCTCGTTGGGCAGCGCCCGGTCGAGGAACTCGACGATGGTGACGTCCACGCCGTAGTTCTTCAGCACGTAGCCGAACTCCATGCCGATGGCGCCGGCGCCGACGATCAGGATCGAGCCCGGCAGGTCGCGGGTGAGGATCTGCTCCTCGTAGGTGACGACGTTCTCGCTCAGCTGCGTGCCGGGCAGCAGCTTGGTCACCGACCCGGTCGCGATGATCGCGTTGTCGAAGGTGACCGTCTCGGTCCCGCCCTTGTTGAGCTCGACCGAGATGGTGTTGGCGTCGACGAACGAGCCGGCACCGTCGTATTCGGTGATCTTGTTCTTCTTCATCAGGAAGTGCACGCCCTTGACGCGGCCGTCCGCGACCTTGCGGCTGCGGTCCATGGCCGCGCCGAAGTCGAAGGACACGTCCCCGGACATGCCGAACGTCTTGGCCTCTTTCGTGAAGAGATGCGCCAGTTCGGCATTGCGGAGAAGCGCCTTGGAGGGAATGCAGCCCACGTTCAGGCAGACACCACCCCAGTACTTCTTCTCGATGATGGCGGTGCTCAGGCCCAGCTGTGCCGCGCGGATAGCAGCGACGTACCCACCGGGACCGGCTCCGAGGACAACGACGTCATAGTGTGAGGTCACGAACAAACAGCGTAGACCTGCCGCTCCGGCGTGTCTGCGGATGGTCCGGTTACTCGCCGGTAGTCCCGGCACCGGGCACGAATCGGGCGTGCACACGGGGTCGAACGGAGTGGAAACCGTATGCGCAGCCCGCGGTCAGCGGCGGAAGCTCCGCATCCGCCGCACGTAGCGCAGCACCTTCCGGACCGGCACCGGTCGCGGCCAGTCGACGGCGCGGAACCACGCCTCGCTGCCGCCGTCGACCACCACGACCGAGCCCACGAGGAAGTCGGCGGCCGGGGACAGCATGAACTCCACCCACTCGGCGATCCGGTCCGGCTCGCCGAACCCGCCGATCGGGACGGGGAAACTCCGGACCCGGTCACCCTCCGGGCTCGCGAGCTGGGTGTCGAGGAGGGGGGTCGCCACCGCGCCCGGCGCGAGGACGTTCAGGCGGATCCCCGCCCCCGCCCAGTCCGGGGTCACCGCGTTCCGGCGCACCCAGTGAGTGACGGCAATCTTCGACGCGGCGTAGGTGAAGGGAGCGGCCGCGGGCCGGATCCGTCCCGCCCGCCGCACCCCTTTGTCGAGGTCGCCGGCGAGAAACGCCCGCACCGCCGACATGGGCACGGCGGGGGTGGTGGTCGTCGAATTCGACCCGAACACGACGACCTTGCTGTTCCCGGCCGCCGCGAGCGCCGGGCGCCACCCTTCGAGCAACTCGATCACGCCCCGGACGTTGACCTGGGCGAGGGTCTGCTCCTTGCCGGGCACCGGGCCGAGACCCGCGGCGAGCACCGCACCGTCGAGCCGGTTCCCGGCGCGCTCGAGGGTCCGACGCACCGCCGCGGCCCGCCCCGCCGGGGTCGCGAGGTCGGCGACGACGTCGCCCTCCTTCAGGTCGACGGTGATCACGGTGTGGCCCGCGGCCCGCAGCCGGTCCGCGCTCGCCGCGCCCATGCCGGACGCCGCCCCGGTCACCGCGTACACGCCCATCGCCACTCCCTCGTCGATCCGGTTCCGACCGGCACGCTACCGCCGGAACCGTCCTGAACCAAGCAGTTGCTCGCCCGCATCTCGGGGTCTCCGCGTACGCCTTGCCTACGCCCGCGCGACCTGTGCGAGGGCCTCACGCAGCAACGCCTCGTACCGGTCCAGCTCTCCCGGCCCGATCACCTGCGGACTGGTGGTGATCGACAACGTGACCACGTCGCCGATTCCGTGCACGCCGTGGGTCAGGCCCATGACCGGCGACAACCCCGGGAATCCGGCGGTGAAGCGCACGGCGGCCCCGCCGAGTACCAGATCCTCCGCGCCGCGGTACACGCTGGACAGGACCGTATTGCCGGTGACGGTCCGCGGCACCGCACCGAGGTCGGCGCGAGCGAGCCCGAACCGCAACAGCGGCGCCGGAAGGTGCGTGAACGGACGGTCCCGGAGATCCACGGCCGGATGCGCGAGCCGTCGTCGCCGCAGCGCCAGGTCGGCGGCGATCGCCGCGGCACGTTCCCGAGGATCGTCCACGTGCGCGAACAGCCGGACGCCGGCACTGCGGTAGGAGTTGCGCGCCATCCCGTTTCGGGCGACGGAGACCGGCACCTCCGCGCCGAGCCGGTCGGCCGGGAAGTCGCCGAGGAACTCGCGGAGCGCGGACGCGATCGCGGTCAGCGCACCGACGGTCACGGTCCCCACCGTGCGCAGGTCCGTCGCCGGGCACACGATCGTCCGCACCGCACGCCGCGGGCCGGGATCGGTGTTCACGGCGCTCAGCGGGCATCCCGGGGCCGGCGGCGGGACGGCCGGATCGGCCAGGTCCCGCTCGGCGCGGCCCGCGCGTACCCCCGTCACCAGCAGTGCGCCCAGCTGGATCGGCACCCGGGTCACGGCCCGCAGCAGCATCGCCGGCACCGACGGCGCCTCCGGCCCGGTCGCGGCACCGTCGGCGGTCGGACCGGGCTCGGACAGCAACGCCCGGGCCAGGGCCGAAGCGCGCATCCCGTCCGCGAAGGCATGCGAAACCTGCAGCACGACAACGGTTGCGGTCGTGGTGCAGCGTGGCGCCCCCGTCACGCCGGCCAGCAAGTGCAATCGCCACGGCGCGGCCGTGATGTCGAGCCGGTCGGTCAGCAGTTCACCGAGGGCCCGCTGCACTCCCGGCCAGGACGGATCCGGCAGCCGGTGCACGACGAACCGGTCGGCACCGACGAGTCCCGCCGCCCAGTACGGGTAGTCCAGACCCCCCGGCACCGGCACGGCGCGCAGCCGGAGTTCGGGGACGACCGACGCCCGCTGCCGAAGTTCGGTCACCAGGGCGTCCGGGTCGCCGGCCTCCCCCTCGAAACAGAACAGCAGGAACTGGTCGCTGCGGACACGGTCGTCGAGCCAGTCCCGCAGGGCGTCGGAGGGATGCAGCTGCATGCCGCCAGTGTGGCGGGTGCGGCGCGGAAGCCGCGCCCGCGGTCCCCGCCGGGTCGTCCCGGCCCGGATGGGTAAGAATTGCCTATGGCCGACGACACGAACGACCCGCACCTCTGGCTCGAAGACGTCACCGGCGACGAGCAGCTCGGGTGGGTGCGCGCGCACAACGACCGCACCGTCGACGAGCACACCCGCACGGAGGCGTTCGAGACGCTGCAGTCCCGGATCCGGGAGGTGCTCGACACCGACGCGCGCATTCCGTACGCGCGGCGCCGCGGCGAGTACCTGTACAACTACTGGCGCGACGCCCGGCACGTGCGCGGCCTGTGGCGGCGGACCACCATGGAGCAGTACCTGCGCGACGAACCGAACTGGGACGTGCTGGTCGACCTCGATGCGGTCGCCGAGGCGGAGGGCGAGAACTGGGTGTGGTCGGGGGCGCAGGTGCTGCGACCCGACCAGTCCCGGGCTCTGATCGGCCTGTCACGCGGCGGCGCCGACGCCACCGTGATCCGCGAGTTCGACATGGAGTCAAGGAAATTCGTCGACGGGCCGGACAGTTTCACGGTGCCGGAGGCGAAGACCGACATCGGCTGGATCGATGCGGACACCGTGTACGTCGGTACCGACTTCGGCGACGGCTCGCTCACCGACTCCGGGTATCCGCGCCTGGCCAAGCGCTGGCGCCGCGGTACGCCGCTGACGGAGGCCGAGACGGTGTACGAGGGCGACAAGTCCGACGTCGCCGTCTCCGCCTGGTACGACCGCACTCCCGGTTTCGAGCGCAGTTTCGTCGAGCGCGCCATCGACTTCTACACGTCGCACCGGTTCGAATTGCGGCCCGACGGGGAACTCGTCCGGATCGAGGCCCCGGACGATGCGAAGGTCTCCGTGTACCGCGACCACCTGCTGATCCGGACCCGGTCACCGTGGCTCGGACATCCGGCGGGCACCCTGCTGGCCGCGAACTACCCGGACTTCCTGGCCGGGTCGCGCGAGATGACGGTGCTGTTCGCGCCGGACGCGCACAGCTCGCTGGAACAGTACGCCTGGACGCGCAACCACCTGCTGACGGTCGTGCTGCGCGACGTGCAGACCGAGGTGCGGGTGCTCACCCCGGACGCCGACGGGTGGACCGATCGACCCGTCGACGACGTGCCGCCCGCGACCACCACCTCCGTGATCGACGTCGACCCGCTCGAGAGCGACGAATTCTTCCTCAACTCCAGCGGTTTCACCGTGCCCGCGACGCTGCTGTCCGGCACGGTCGGCGGGCCGCTGGAGTCGATCAAGCAGGCACCGGCGTTCTTCGACGCCGAGAACATCACCGTCACACAGCATTTCGCCACATCGGACGACGGGACCCGGATCCCGTACTTCGTCGTCGGCCGCGACACCTCGTCCCCCGCTCCGACCCTGCTGTACGGCTACGGCGGATTCGAGAACTCGATGGTGCCCGCGTACAGCGGCGGCGTGGGCCTGGCGTGGCTCGAACGCGGTTACACCTACGTGATCGCCAACATCCGCGGCGGTGGCGAGTACGGGCCGCAGTGGCACACCCAGGCGCTGAAGGAGAACCGGCACAAGGTGTTCGAGGACTTCGCCGCGGTGGCACGAGATCTGGTCGCGCGCGGCATCACCACCGCCGACCGTCTCGGCATCCAGGGTGGGAGCAACGGCGGCCTGCTCATGGGGGTGATGCTCACCCGCTACCCCGAACTGTTCGGAACGATCGTGTGTCAGGTGCCGCTCCTCGACATGAAGCGCTACCACCTCCTGCTCGCCGGAGCGTCGTGGATGGCCGAGTACGGCGACCCCGACGATCCCGACGAGTGGGCCTACCTGCGCGAGTACTCGCCGTACCAGAACACCGCCCCGGACGCGGCGTACCCGCCGATCCTGATCACCACCTCGACGCGCGACGACCGAGTGCACCCCGGACACGCCCGGAAGATGGTGGCCCGGCTCGAGGAACAGGGCCACGAGGTCTGGTACTACGAGAACATCGAGGGCGGCCACGGCGGCGCCGCGGACAACGCCCAGGCCGCCTTCAAGGCGGCACTGACGTTCACGTTCCTCGAACGCATGCTGTCCGGGTAGGGGTCACCGGTCCTTGAGCCAGGCCGCGACGCGGTCGACGGTGTCCGCGTTGTCGCGAATCCAGCCGTTGTGCCCCAGCGGCCGGGACTGGTGCCACGTCGTCACGTCCGCGCCCGGCATCTTCTCGAGCAGGTGCCGGGCGGCGGCGACCGGCGTGAGGTCGTCGCCCTCGACGGTGACGGACAGGACCGGCAGCTTCAGCTCGGCGAGCCGCTGCTCGTAGTCGACGTCGGCGTCGCGGGGCTCGAAACGCCCGCTCCGGGCCAGGCGCGCCCAGTCCGAGATGAGCTGCCGGGACTGGCGACCGAAACCGGCGACGTCGAGCCGGTCGCCCGGCCAGAACCCGGCGATGCTCGCGGTGATCGACATCGCCGCGGACCCGAGGAGCAGACCCGGCCCGCGGATCCCCGCGTGGTGGCGGTAGTACGGGGTCCCCGCGGCGACGAGAACCAGGCCGCCAAGCCGTCCGGGGTTGCGGGCGGCATAGAGCGCCCCGAGCTGCCCGCCCATCGAATGCCCCAGCAGGTACGGGGTGGAGTCGAGGAACCGCTCGTGCACCACCTCCAGCATGGCCGGCAGGTCGACGGCCACCAGTTCCTGGTAGCCGTAGTCGCTGTCGGGTCCGGGGCGGGGCCGGCTGTCCCCCTGTCCGGGTAGCTCGCAGAGCGCGGCGTCGAACCCGTGCGCGGTCAGGGCGTCGGCGAAGGGCTCGTAGTAGCCCGCCGGAATGCCGAGGCCGGGCAGGATCACGACGACGGGCCGCGGCGCGTCGATGCGGGCCGGTTGTTCCGGACCGGGGAACAGGCGAACGGGTGTCGTCGTGCCGCCCGGCAGCTGGATCGGTACGGTCTCCACCGGCTCAGCCTAAGCGGTTCCGGTGTCCGGGTCAGGCGGTTCGGCGGTCGGCGCGGTACCGAGTCCCGCGGCGTCGAGGGCCGACTCGGTGAGGCTGCGCCCGAGCGCGATCATCTCCGCCGCGCGGTGGAAGTCGAGACTGCGACCCGACTTGCGGGGGATGCGGATGAGCACGTCCGGCGGGTACCCGGCGAGCTGGTAGCGGGCCAGGGCCGACTGCATCAGATCGAGCGAGCGGTTCATCACCTCGAAGCGGCTGAGCTTCGGGACCGGCACCGGATCGTCGACGGCGTCGACGGCGTCGGCGGCCACGTCCTCCGCGGCGTCGCTGCGGGTTACCGGTCCACCGCCGAATCGACCGACCATCGTGCGGACGACGTCCCGCTCGAGCAGTTGCGCGGCGCTGCGGCGGAATCGGCCGATCCACTCGTCGACCGGTCGCGGCTCCGCACTCGCGTGGGCCGGGGCCCCGCCCTCGACGTCGCGTTCCTCGGCCCCGAGACTGACACCGATGGTGACGTCGGCGCCCGCGGCGAGGATCGGGGCGAGCGGCAGCGGATCGAGGATCCCGCCGTCCGCGAGCACCCGCCCGTTGAGCACGTACGGGGTGATCACGCCGGGGATCGCGATGGATGCGCGGATCGCCACGTCGACGGGGCCGCGCTGGAACCAGACGGATCGTCCGGCGGCCAGGTCCGTCGCGACGGCCGTGTACGGGATCCGCAGCCCCTCGATGGGCGTGTCGCCGAGGATCTCGCGCACCTTGTCGAGGATCTTCTCGGCGTGGATGGCGCCCGGCGCGGACAGCGACACGTCGAGCAGCCGCAGCACGTCGAGCTGTGTCAGCGACGTCGCCCAGCGGGTGTAGTCGTCGAGCTTGCCCGCCGCGTACAACCCACCCACGAGCGCGCCCATGGACGAGCCCGCCACGCCGGCGATCTCGAGTCCGCGTTCCTCGAGCGCCTCGATCACGCCGATGTGCGCGTAGCCGCGGGCGCCCCCGCTACCCAGGGCGAGCGCCACCCGCGTCGGTCCGGCCATGCCCAGATCCTACGGAGCCTCGTCGGTGCGCACCCCGAGACGGAAGTTCAGGGTGCGGATCGGGGCGTCACCCGATGTGGAACCGGTCCTGCGCCCGGCACGCTCGACGGCATGACATGCACTTCGAGCAGTTCCCTCGTCGTACCCGAAACCGCGCGCCGCTCAGGACGTTCGATGCGCGCCTCGATCGCCGCCGGGTGCGCGGCGGTGCTGCTGGGCGCCGGGGCGGCGGTGTTGCCGGGCGCCGGGACGGCGGCGGCCCGGCCGGCCCCGAACGTCGTCGGCATGAGCGAACAGCACGCCCGGGCCACGCTCGAGGCGCAGGGCGTGCCGTACAACGTGGTCAACCGCGCGGGCGCGGCGTCCGGACACTGCCACGTCACCGGCCAGCGCGACCGGGGCTACCGCACCGAGGTCGACATGCAGTACGACCACGAGAAGAACGAGTTCGAACGGGTCGAGACGCCGATCTGGCAAGGCGTGGGCCTGACGGTGGTCTGCAACTGACGAGTTCTCGCCGACGATCGGGCGAGCCGGGATTCCGGCCCGCCCGATCGTCTTTCCGGTTCACCGACCGGCTCGGGAGGCTACTCTCCTGGCATGGTCCGTCTGCTCGCGTCCGCGGTCGTCGCACTGCTCGCCAATGCACTGGCGCTGCTCGTCGGCGCCTGGGTCCTGCCCGGCATGTCGCTCGACGGCGTCGCCTTCGTCATCGCCGTCGCCCTGTTCACCGTGACGGCGATGCTCGTCGACCCGCTGCTGCGCCAGCTGGCGGTCACCAAGACCCCGGCACTCCTGGGCAGCAGCGCGCTCGTCTCGACGCTGGTCGCGCTGATCGTCACCTCCCTCGTCAGCGACGGCCTGCAGATCCGTGGCGCGGCGACCTGGATCCTCGCGACGGTCATCGTGTGGGCCGTCGCGCTGGTCGCCCGGATGCTGCTGCCCTTGGTGGTCTTCAAGAAGACGCTCGCCAAGAATCGCTGAGGACGCACCCCGAGACGAAAGATCAGGGTCGGAATCGGGGCGTCACCCGATGTGGCGGGCAGGCCCGCGGCGGCACTCTTGTCGCATGACATTCGAGAACAACACCCCCGCTCCCCGTCCCTTCGCCCGTTCCCGCTCGCAGCGCATGCTCGGCGGTGTGTGCGGCGGTCTCGCCGAGTACTTCGGCATCGACGTCAACCTCGTCCGTGCCGGCGTGGTGGTCGCCGCGTTCGTGACCGGAGGCGGCGCCGCCCTGGTCTACCTGGCGCTGTGGATGCTGCTGCCGGAGTGACGGCGAGCCTGCACCCCTTCCACGAAGCGTGCACCCGCTCCGGAACGTCGGAGAGGGTGCACGCTTCCCACACCGGGTGTCGGCTCGCCCCGGCGGTGTCCTAGCGTCGACTCATGTTCTCCAGGATTCCCGTGCTCGGTCGCCTCGACCCGTTCCTCGTCGGCATCCTCACCACCGTCGCGGTCGCGGGACTGCTGCCGGCCTCGGGCACGGCCCTGGACATCTTCACGTGGGCTGCGAAGATGGCCATCGGTCTGCTGTTCTTCCTCTACGGGGCACGACTGTCCACGCGCGAGGCACTCGAAGGCCTCCGGCACTGGCGCCTGCATCTGACGATCCTCGCCACCACGTTCGCGCTGTTCCCGCTGCTCGGGCTGGCGACGAAGCTGCTGGTGCCGACCGTCCTGACCGAGCCGCTGTATCTGGGGGTCCTCTACCTGTGCCTGCTGCCGTCGACGGTGCAGTCGTCGATCGCGCTGGTCTCGGTGGCCCGCGGCAACATCGCGGGCGCGGTCGTCTCCGCCAGTGCCTCGAGCCTGCTCGGCATCGTCGCCACCCCGCTGCTCGTCGCGCTGACGATGACCACCCAGGGCGTGACGTTCAGTGCCTCGGCGGTGCTCGACATCGTGCTCATGCTGCTGGTCCCGTTCGTGGCCGGACAGCTCCTGCGCCGCTGGATCGGCGGATGGGTCGGCAGGCACGGAAGGCCGCTGAAGATCGTCGACCGCGGCTCGATTCTGCTCGTCGTGTACGTCGCGTTCAGCCGCGGCATGAACGAGGGCATCTGGTCGAGCCTGTCGCTCGGGCGGCTGCTCGCCCTGACGGGCGTGTGCCTCGTGCTGCTCGCTCTGGTCCTGGCGATCACGTGGTTCGGCGCACCGCGCCTGGGTTTCGCCTACGAGGACCGCGCGACGATCCTGTTCTGCGGTTCGACCAAGTCGCTCGCCACGGGCCTGCCGATGGCGACGGTGCTGTTCCCGGGCCAGCCGATCGGGCTGATCGTCCTGCCGCTCATGTTGTTCCACCAGATCCAGCTGCTGGTGTGCGCGGCGATCGCGGCGCGGCTGGCGAAGCGCGCGGCCGCCCCGGCCGTCGCGGTCTGACCCGGTCGCCCCTCACCCGAACGCAGCCGCGGCGGCAGGAGATCCTGCGGCTGCGGCTGCGATTCGGTTGCGGTCTCGGGCCGGGACTAGTCCGCGCTGCCCGAGCCGAGGTCGGCGATCAGTTCGAGGATGGGCGTGATGAGGTCGAGCAGGCTGCCGATCATGATCTTCTCCGTCCGGGTGGTGGGTGGCCGCTAGTCGTCTGCACTCAGCGAGTCCAGAACCTCCAGCAGATCGAAGTTTTCGAGCACCCAGCCGATGATGTCCGCGAGAGATCCCATGGCGACTCCTCCTTGATTTCGTCCGTGTCACGGATGCGCGGCCCTGGAATGCGGCCGCGACGCCATTGTTACAACAGGACACGACCCGAGAACGCGGAAATCGGAGAAATCACCCGAACTGCCGACGCCACGAGGCCCGGCCCCACCGAAGTGGAACCGGGCCTCGAAGACGGTCGGGGGTGGATCAGAAGTCCATGCCACCCATGCCGCCGGTCGGGTCGCCGGCGGGAGCGGCGGCCTTCTCCGGCTTGTCGGCGACGACAGCCTCGGTGGTCAGGAACAGGGCCGCGATGGACGCCGCGTTCTGCAGCGCCGAGCGGGTGACCTTGACCGGATCGTTGATGCCGGCGCCCAGCAGGTCCTCGTACTCGCCGGTGGCGGCGTTGAGGCCGTGGCCGGCGGGCAGGTTGCGCACCTTCTCGGCGACGACGCCGGGCTCGAGGCCGGCGTTGAAGGCGATCTGCTTCAGCGGAGCCTCGAGGGCGACCTTGACGATGTTGGCACCGGTGGCCTCGTCACCCTCGAGCTTCAGGTCGTCCAGAACCGGGGCGGCCTGCAGCAGCGCGACGCCGCCGCCGGCGACGATGCCCTCCTCGACCGCAGCCTTGGCGTTGCGGACGGCATCCTCGATGCGGTGCTTGCGCTCCTTGAGCTCGACCTCGGTGGCGGCACCGGCCTTGATGACCGCGACACCGCCGGCCAGCTTGGCCAGGCGCTCCTGCAGCTTCTCGCGGTCGTAGTCCGAGTCCGACGCCTCGATCTCGGCGCGGATCTGGTTCACGCGACCGGCGATGGCGTCGGCGTCGCCGGCACCGTCGACGATGGTGGTCTCGTCCTTGGTGACGACGACCTTGCGCGCACGGCCGAGCAGCTCGAGGCCCGCGGTCTCGAGGGAGAGACCGACCTCTTCGCTGATGACCTCGCCACCGGTGAGGATGGCGATGTCGGCGAGCTGGGCCTTGCGACGGTCACCGAAGCCGGGGGCCTTGACGGCGACCGACTTGAAGGTGCCACGGATCTTGTTGACGACCAGGGTGGACAGAGCCTCACCCTCGACGTCTTCGGCGATGATCGCCAGCGGCTTGCCGGACTGGATGACCTTCTCCAGCAGCGGCAGCAGGTCCTTGACGGTCGAGATCTTGCCCGACACGAGCAGGATGTAGGCGTCCTCGAGCACGGCCTCCTGACGCTCGGCGTCGGTGGCGAAGTACAGCGAGATGTAGCCCTTGTCGAAGCGCATACCCTCGGTCAGCTCGAGCTGGAGGCCGAAGGTGTTGGACTCCTCGACGGTGATGACGCCTTCCTTGCCCACCTTGTCGATGGCCTCGGCGATCAGTTCACCGATCGCGGGGTCGCCCGCGGAGATGCCGGCGGTGGCGCCGATCTGCTCCTTGGTCTCGACCTCCTTGGCGGTGTCGAGCAGCTTGGCGGTGACGGCCTCGACGGCCTTCTCGATGCCGCGCTTGAGGCCGAGCGGGTTCGCACCGGCAGCGACGTTGCGCAGACCCTCGCGCACCAGCGCCTGGGCGAGCACGGTGGCGGTGGTGGTGCCGTCACCCGCGACGTCGTCCGTCTTCTTGGCAACTTCCTTGACCAGCTCGGCGCCGATCTTCTCGTACGGGTCCTCGAGCTCGATCTCCTTGGCGATGGACACACCATCGTTGGTGATCGTGGGGGCGCCCCACTTCTTCTCGAGCACGACGTTGCGACCCTTGGGCCCCAACGTCACCTTGACAGCGTCGGCGAGGCTGTTCAGGCCCCGCTCGAGGCCGCGACGGGCCTCTTCGTCGAACGCGATGATCTTGGCCATTGCGAAGTGATCCTCCGGATATGGGGGTGACACGCAGGGCGACCGCTCGTCGGGTCGCCCCATGTACGCCTTCGGCCGGAAGCAGTGCCCGCGACGGACGACCAGGGGTGTCGATATTCCCGGCCTCACCGTCCCGACCTGGCACTCACGTGTTGCGAGTGCCAAGAGCATTCTTAGCACTCGAGGGTGGCGAGTGCAAGGTTTGGAGCACCCGCCACCCTCGTCGCGCAGGCCCGGTCCGGGGTGGGCTCAGCGACGCGTGGAACCGACGCCGACGGCGCACCACTGGCCGGTGGCCGTGTTGACCGCGAACGACTGCGGACCGACGCAGGTGACGCCGGTCGGGTCGGCCGTCGCCCCCGAACCCCAGCCGGCGACGGACACCGTCGTCGCCGGGCCCTGGGCCGAGGAATGGCTCAGCCCGCCGCCGAGGGCGTATGCATAGGCGCGGCCACCGTCCCCGGCCCCGCTCAAGGCTGTCCCGAAGCCCGTCGCGTGGGCTTCGGCCGCGCCCGCCGTCTGCGCCGACGACACCGCGGTGCCGCTCTCGGAAGCGAACGAGTGGGCCGTGCCGCCCCCGGCGGCGGTCGCGCCGCAGCTCGCGGTGTCGGACACCAGGATCTCGTTGGCCGACGGCGGCGACACGCACGTCACCGGTGCCGCCGCGGCGGTGCCCACGCCGAGCAGGGCCGCCGATGCGACACCGAGAGCGGCGACCACACCGGCCCGGAGGAGACGGCGGGGGACTACGACGGCACGGATGGATCGGATGGACAACAAGGTCTCCTCTGCGCTGGGCCGGGGCTCGGATACTGCGGACGGGGGCGACTCCCCCGGCGCGAGGGTACCGGCCGGACCCGCCCGGAGCGAGAGGGCGTCAGAGCGTGTCGAGGAGCTCCGGCAGGTCGGCCACCGAATCGACCACCCGGTCGGGACGCTCGACCGCGAGATCGAGCACCGACTGCCGAAACTTGCCGGTGCGCACCAGGATTCCCGTCATACCGAGTCGCTGGCCGGGGATGACCTCGGCGTGCAGGTCGTCGCCCACCACCGCCATCCGGTCCGGTTCGGTGCCCATCAGCTCGGCCGCGGCGAGAAAGCCCCGCATCGACGGCTTTCCGACCGCGACGACGGTCTGCCCGCTCAGCTCCTCGAGACCCGGCAGATAGACGCCGGTGTCGATGCGCAGCCCGTCCGCGGCCTGCCACGTGGCGCCGCGGTGCATGGCCACCACCGGCACCCCGTCGAGCATCAGTTCGGCGACCCGGCTGAGGGCACGGTGGCTGAACTCCGGCCCGGCCCCGCCCAGCACGACCACCTCGGGGTCGTCCTCGTCGCGCACGATGCCCTCGAGGTCCGCCTCCACGTCGCCGTGGTTGAGCACCCAGCAGCGCCGGCCCGGGTAGGTCTGCCGCAGATACTCGGCGGTGAGGGACGCGGCCGTCACGATCTCGGCGGGTTCGACCGGCATGCCCAGGCCGGAGAGGGTCTCGGCGATCTGCGCACACGTCCGCGACGTGGTGTTGGTCAGGAAGGCCCGATGCACGCCGCGCTCGCGGAGCCCGGCAAGCACCTCCGCGGCGCCCGGCACGGGCACCCACGACGTCACGATCACGCCCTCGATATCGAACAACACCCCGTCCACACCGGCCATGGTGCGAGCCTATCGGGTCACCCCACCCCCGCCGCCCACGGACCGAATGTCACATCGCGTCGATCGAATCGACGCGATGTGACATTCGGCCGGGAAAGGGTGAGCCGGAGGGGCGCGCGCCTACAGCGTGCGCGCGAGGCGCTCGGCGAGCAGGCGGGCGAACGCCGCCGGGTCGTCGAGTTCCCCACCCTCGGCGAGCAGCGCGGTGCCGTACAGCAATTCGGCGGTCTCACCGAGCGTCGGATCGTCGGCGCGCTGGGCGTGCGCGTCGCGCAGCGCCGTGACCAGCGGGTGGTCCGGGTTGAGCTCGAGGATGCGCTTGGTGTGCGGGACGGGCTGGCCCGACGCCCGGTACATCCGCTCGAGGGCGGGCGACATGGCGAACGTGTCGCCGACGAGGCACGCGGGCGACGTGGTCAGCCGCGACGACAACCGCACCTGCTTCACATGCTCGTCGAGCGTCTCGCCGAGCCACGACAGCAGGTCGGCGTACTCCTTCTCCCGCTCCTCGCGCTCGGCCTCCGCGGCCTTCTTCTCGTCCTCGGTACCGAGGTCCACCTCGCCCTTGGCGATCGACTGGAACCGCTTGCCCTCGAACTCGGGGACGGACCCCACCCACATCTCGTCGACCGGGTCGGTGAGCAGCAGCACCTCGAGGCCCTTGGCGCGGAACGCCTCCATGTGCGGCGAACTCTCGATCTGCTGCCGGGACTCGCCCGTCATGTAGAAGATCTCGTCCTGGCCCTCCTTCATCCGCGCGACGTACTCGGCGAGCGTCGTCGTGGCGTCCTCGCTGTGCGTGGACTCGAAGGAGGACACCGCGAGCAGGGTGTCGCGGTTGTCGAAGTCCGAGAGCAGACCCTCCTTGAGGACCCGGCCGAACTGCGACCAGAACGTCCGGTACTTCTCCGGCTCGTTGGCCGCCATGTCCTTGATCGTCGACAGCACCTTCTTGGTGAGCCGCCGGCGGATCGCGCGGATCTGCCGGTCCTGCTGCAGGATCTCGCGGGAGACGTTGAGCGACAGGTCCTGTGCGTCGACCACGCCCTTGACGAACCGCAGGTACTCCGGGACCAGTTCCTCACAGTCGTCCATGATGAACACGCGCTTGACGTAGAGGTGGATCCCGGTCTTGCGCTCACGCATGAACAGGTCGAACGGCGCCTGCGACGGAATGAACAGCAGCGCCTGATATTCGAAGGTGCCCTCGGCCTTCATCGGGACGACCTCGAGCGGCTCGTCCCACGCGTGGGCGACGTGCTTGTAGAACTCGTTGTACTCCTCGGCGGAGACGTCGTCCTTCGAGCGCGCCCACAGCGCCTTCATCGAGTTCAGGGTCTCGGTCTCGCGGACCACCTCGGCGACGGACCCCTCGCCCTCGGCCGGCTTCGTGTGTTCGACCTGCATCCGGATCGGCCACGCGATGAAATCCGAGTAGCGTTTGACGATCTCCTTGATCTTCCACTCGGCCGTGTAGTCGAACAGGTGGTCCTCGGTGTCCTCCGGCTTGAGGTGCAGCGTCACCGACGTGCCCTGGGGTGCGCCCTCGACCGTCTCGATCGTGTACGTCGCCTCGCCGCTCGACTCCCACCGGGTGCCGTCGTGCTCCCCCGCCTTGCGGGTCAGCAGGGTCACCTTGTCGGCGACCATGAAGGTCGAGTAGAAGCCGACACCGAACTGCCCGATGAGCTCCTCCGGCGCAGCCGATTCCTGCGCCTCCCGCAGCTTGCGCCGCAGTTCCGCCGTGCCCGACTTCGCGAGGGTGCCGATCAGGTCGACCACCTCGTCCCGCGACATGCCGATGCCGTTGTCGCGGACGGTGAGGGTGCGCTGCTCCTTGTCGACCTCGATCTCGATGTGCAGATCCGAGGTGTCGACCTGCAGGTCCTTGTTGCGGAACGCCTCGAGCTTGAGCTTGTCCAGCGCGTCCGACGAGTTGGAGACGAGTTCCCGGAGGAAGGTGTCCTTGTTCGAATACACCGAGTGGATCAGCAGATCCAGCAGCTGACGAGTCTCCGCCTGGAACTCGAGCTGTTCGATACCCGTGGTCATGGATGGTTCCCTTCGACAGCAGAACGTTCGACGAAATCGTACGACCGGTCCGGTCCACTCTTCCAAGGGGCCACGGCCGGGCCCCGAGCGCACTCGGTCTCGGATCCGACACATCCGCCCGGACCTGTTGTCGTGGGGTGCTCCACCGCAGTGTCATGGAGTGAGACGAAGGCGCGCCGGTGTCGAGAGGAGGCCCCATGGCCACCGGAACAACCCCCTCCCCCGGACCGCGGCCCGTGCGCGCCCCGCGCGGTCCCGAGTTGCGGTGCCGCGGCTGGCAGCAGGAGGGCGCGCTGCGACTGCTGATGAACAACCTCGACCCCGACGTCGCCGAACGACCGGACGACCTGGTGGTCTACGGCGGCACCGGCCGGGCGGCCCGCAACTGGGCCGCATTCGACGCGATCGTGCGGACCCTCGAGACCCTCGGCGACGACGAGACGCTGCTCGTGCAGTCCGGCAAGCCCGTCGGGGTGCTGCGCACCCACGAATGGGCGCCGCGCGTGCTGCTGGCCAACTCGAACCTGGTCGGCGACTGGGCGACCTGGGAGGAGTTCCGCCGTCTGGAGGCGCTGGGACTGACGATGTACGGGCAGATGACCGCGGGGTCCTGGATCTACATCGGCTCGCAGGGGATCTTGCAGGGAACCTACGAGACGTTCGGGGCCGTCGCCCGCGCGCGGTTCGGGGGCAGCCTCGCCGGGACGGTCACCCTGACCGCGGGCCTGGGCGGCATGGGTGGGGCGCAGCCGCTGGCGATCACGATGAACGAGGGTGTGGCGATCTGCGTCGAGGTCGACGAGGCCCGGGTCGACCGTCGGCTCGCGCAGGGCTTCCTCGACACCAAGGCCGACGGTGTCGAGGCGGCCCTGGCC
Organism: Rhodococcus indonesiensis; assembly: GCF_047782815.1. Taxonomy (NCBI): domain Bacteria; kingdom Bacillati; phylum Actinomycetota; class Actinomycetes; order Mycobacteriales; family Nocardiaceae; genus Rhodococcus; species Rhodococcus indonesiensis. Next base: position 4,135,223 of record NZ_CP180630.1, read on the forward strand.
GAGGCGCTCGCGGCACGCGATGCGCGCCGACCCCGCTCGATCGGAGTGGTCGGCAACGCCGCCGACGTCGTGCCGGCGCTGCTCGCGATGCAGGCCCCGATCGACATCGTCACCGACCAGACCTCCGCCCACGACCCGCTGTCCTACCTGCCGCGCGGGGTGACGGTCGAGGAATGGCACACCCTCGCGGCGAAGGACCCCGTGTGGTTCACCGAGCAGGCCCGCCGGTCGATGGCCCGGCACGTGGAAGCCATGGTCGGGTTCCTCGATCGCGGCGCCGAGGTGTTCGACTACGGCAACTCCATCCGCGACGAGGCCCGCAAAGGCGGCTTCGACCGGGCATTCGCCTTTCCCGGCTTCGTCCCCGCCTATCTCCGTCCGTTGTTCGAGGAGGGCCGCGGACCGTTCCGGTGGGTCGCGCTGTCGGGCGATCCCGCGGACATCGCGGCCACCGATCGGGCCGTGCTCGAACTGTTCCCCGAGAACGAGCATCTCGTCCGATGGCTCACCCTGGCCGGACGCGCGGTGCCGTTCCAGGGGCTGCCGGCCCGCATCTGCTGGCTCGGCTACGGCGAACGGGACCGGGCGGGCCTGAGGTTCAACGAGATGGTCGCCGCCGGAGAGGTCTCCGCCCCGATCGCCATCGGCCGGGACCACCTCGACGCCGGGTCGGTGGCCTCGCCGTACCGCGAGACCGAGGCGATGGCCGACGGTTCGGACGCGATCGCCGACTGGCCGCTGCTCAACGCCCTGGTGAACACGGCGTCCGGGGCGTCGTGGGTGTCGATCCACCACGGCGGCGGCGTCGGAATCGGCCGGTCGCTGCACGCCGGGCAGGTGTGCATCGCCGACGGCACCGACCTCGCCGCGCGCAAGCTCGAGCGGGTGCTGACGAACGACCCGGGCACCGGCGTCCTCCGGCACGCCGACGCCGGTTATGCCCGGGCCACCGAGGTCGCGGCGCGTCGCGGACTGCGCATCCCGATGCGGGAGAGCTGACGCGATGTCGCACGGACGGGACTGGACCCTGCTCGACAACATCGGCTGCCTCGTCACGAACGACCCGGAGCTCGGCCGGGGTCCGCTGGGGCTGCTCGTGGACGCCGCGGTCGTCGTCGGCGAGGGTCTGGTGCGGTGGGTGGGGCCGAGCTCGCGGATCCCCGAGGGCGCCGCCGGCGCCCGGCACGATCTGCAGGGCCGAGCCGTGCTGCCCGGGTTCGTGGACAGTCACGCCCATCTCGTGTTCGCCGGCGAGCGCGCCGAGGAGTTCGCCGCCCGGATGGCCGGTGCGCCCTACACGGGCGGTGGCATCGCCACGACGATCGCGGCGACCCGCGCGGCGACCGATCGCGCGCTCGCGGCGACGGTCTCGCGGCTCGTCGCGGAGGGCTGGAGGTCCGGGACGACGACGGTCGAGTGCAAGTCCGGGTACGGCCAGTCCGTCGCCGACGAACTGCGCAGCGTGCGGATCGCCGAGGTGTACACACCCGAGACGACATTGCTCGCCGCGCACGTCGTGCCACCGGAGTTCGCGGGCCGCCCCGACGACTACGTCCGGCTGGTGTGCGAGGAGATGGTCCCCGTGTGCGCCCCGCACGCGAGGTGGATCGACGTGTTCTGCGAGCGGGGCGCATTCGACGCCGATCAGTGCCGGGCCGTGCTGCAGGAGGGGATGGCGCACGGCCTCACGCCGCGGGTCCACGGCAATCAGCTCGGTCCCGGGCCCGGCGTGCAGCTGGCGGTGGAACTCGGCGCGGCGTCGGTGGACCACGTCACGTACACGACGGCGGCGGACGTGGCGGCGCTCGCCGCTTCCGGCACGGTCGCGACGCTGCTGCCGGGCGCCGACTTCTGCACGCGCAACCGGTATCCGGATGCGCGGGCACTGCTGGACGCCGGGGTGACCGTCGCCCTGGCCACCGACTGCAACCCCGGCACCTCCTACCTCACGAGCATGCCGTTCTGCATCGCGCTGGCGGTGCGCGAGATGCACATGAGCCCGGAGGAGGCGGTCCGCGCGGCGACCGCCGGCGGCGCCGCGGCGCTGCGCCGCACCGACGTCGGCGTCGTCCGGGAGGGCGCACGGGCAGATCTGATCGCGCTGGACGCCCCGTCGTATCTGCACCTGGCGTACCGGCCGGGAGTGCAGCTGATCCGCGAGGTCTGGCAGGAAGGAATGCTGATTTGACGATTCCGGTCGACGTGCCGCCGGCCCCGTGGACGGGCCGCGACGACGGGCCCGGTGTCGAACACCTGCGCTGGCACGGCGTGGTCTCGCCGCTGCCCGCGGACGCCGCGCCGGCTCAGGTCCTGATCGGATTCCGCAGCGACGAGGGTGTACGTCGCAACCGGGGGCGGCCCGGCGCGGCGGACGGGCCGGTCGCATTGCGGCGCGCCCTGGCGTCGCTGGCGCTACCCGCTCCGGTCGCCATCCACGATGCCGGTGACATCGAGGTGCGCGGCGGCGCTCTCGACGACGGGCAGCACCGTCTCGGGGCCGCGGTGGCCGCGCTGCTCGACGCGGAGCACGCGGTGGTGGTTCTCGGCGGCGGGCACGAGGTGGCCTTCGGCAGCTACCTGGGCTGGGCCGGGTCCGCGGCCGCGCGGGCCGGGGCCCGGTGGGGGGTGCTGAACGTGGACGCGCACTTCGACCTGCGGGCCGCGCCCGTCCCGACGTCGGGCACCCCGTTCCGGCAGATGGCCGAACGCGAACGCGAACAGGGCCGGTCGCTGCGCTACGCGGTGGTGGGCATCGCGCAGCCGAGCAACACGGCCGCGCTGTTCGCCGCCGCGGACGAGTTCGGGGCGCAGTACCTGCTGGACGACGAGTGCCGCGCCACGAACCTGCCGGTCGTGGAGACGTTCGTGGAGGACTTCGTCCGCGAGCTGGACGCGGTGCATCTGACGATCGATCTCGATGTTCTGCCCGGCTGGGTGGCACCCGGGGTGAGTGCCCCGGCGGCTTGTGGGGTCGCGTTCGAGGTGGTGCAGCACGTGTGCGACGTCGTGGCGCGCAGCGGCCGGCTCGCGCTCGTCGAGGTCGCCGAACTGGCGCCGGCCCTCGACGTCGACGGGCAGACGGCACGGGCGGGGGCGCGGCTGATCCACCGGATCGTCACGGGACGGCGGGACGGCGGCCACCCTCGGTTCGCGGGCACCGAACCCGCGGACGGTCCATGATGGAGGTGATGGGGTACCTCGAGATCGGGAGTGCGTCATGGCGATTCGTCGGGTCGTCGTCGTCGGGGCGGGCTTCGCCGGGTTGTCGACGGCGTGGTTCCTGCAGGAGCGCGGCGTCGAGGTCACGGTGCTCGACCGGACCGGGGTCGCGGCGGATGCATCGTGGGGCAACGCCGGCTGGCTGGCGCCCGCGCTGACGCTGCCGCTGCCGGAACCGGCGGTGCTGCGGTACGGGATCCGATCGATGCTGACCCCGTCGTCACCCGTGTACGTGCCGCCCGCGGTCGACCTGCGGTTGTGGCGGTTCCTGGTGGGTTTCGCGCGGCACTGCACCACCCGCCGGTGGCGGGCGGCGATGACCGTGTTCGCCGAGGTGAACCGGAGCGCGCTGGGCGCCTACGACGATCTGGCCCGCGGCGGGGTCGTCGAACAGACCCGGCCGGCGGATCCGTTCCTGGCCGCGTTCGCGTCCGAGGACGACCGTCGCGTGCTCGTCGAGGAGTTCCGGCAGGTGGTCGCGGCCGGCGGCGAGGTGGACTTCGACCTGCTCGACGGCGACACGATCCGCACCCTGGAACCGCTGCTCGGCGACGGGGTGCGGGCCGGGATCCGGCTGCGGGGGCAGCGGTTCCTCGATCCGCCGCGGTTCGTCGCCGCACTCGCGGACTCGGTGCGTGATCGCGGCGGTGCGGTCGTCACCGGGTGCGAGGTGCAGGCGGTCCGGGACGACGCGCGCGGCGTGCGTGTGGTCGGTACCGACGGCACGGACCGGGCGGCGGACGCGGTGGTGCTGGCCACCGGTGCCAGGCTGGGCGACCTGGCCCGGCCGTTCGGGGTCCGGATGCCGGTACAGGCCGGTCGCGGCTACAGCTTCAGCGTGCGCCCGGCGGGCCTGCCGAAGAACCCGATCTACTTCCCGGCCCAGCGGGTCGCATGCACACCGCTGCACGATCGGTTCCGCATCGCCGGGATGATGGAGTTCCGGCGGCCCGACGCCCCGCTCGACCCGCGCCGGATCCAGGCCATCGTCGACGCCGCGCGGCCGCTGCTCACCGGCGTGGACTGGTCCGCCCGCACGGAGGAATGGGTGGGTTCGCGCCCCTGCACCCCGGACGGTCTGCCGCTGGTCGGGGGGACCCGCTCGCCGCGCGTGTTCGTCGCGGGCGGTCACGGCATGTGGGGGGTGGCGCTGGGCCCGCTGACCGGGCGGCTGCTGGCCGACGCGATGACCGGTACGCCGGCGACGGTCCTGCGGCACTTCGATCCGCTGCGCTGACGATCAGTCCAGCGCTCCGATCGCCGCCTCGGCCGCGGCGACGAGCTCCCCGCTCGCGGCGAGCCGGACCGCGACGTCGATCTCGGGACCGAGCCGCCGGTCCGGGCCGGGCCCGGCCACGTACCGGCGGAGCGCGGCGACGACGGCGCCGGTCCCGGGCGCCGGAGCGAGCGGGGCGCGCAGGTCCAGGGCACGCGCCGCGGTCAGCGCCTCGATGGCCAGGACCCGGGTCAGTGCGTCGAGGCTGCGGCGCAGCTTGCGGGCGGCCGACCAGCCCATCGACACGTGGTCCTCCTGCATGGCCGACGACGGAACGGAGTCGACACTGGCCGGCACGGCGAGGCGTTTGAGGTCGGCGACGAGCGCGGCCTGGGTGTACTGGGCGATCATGTGTCCGCTGTCGACGCCGGGGTCGTGCGCGAGAAACGGCGGCAGGCCGTGGCTGCGGGCCACGTCGAGCAGCCGGTCGGTGCGGCGTTCGCTGATGCTCGCGACGTCGGCGACGACGATCGCGAGGAAGTCGAGGACGTACGACAGCGGGGCGCCGTGGAAGTTGCCGTTCGATTCGATCCGGCCGTCGCCGGTGACGACGGGGTTGTCGATCGCGGAGGCGAGTTCGCGTGCGGCGACCTGCTCGGCGTGGGCGAGGGTGTCACGGGCCGCTCCCGCGACCTGCGGGGCGCACCGCAGCGAGTAGGCGTCCTGGACCACCGGGCAGTCGGGGGTGCGGTGGCTGGCCACGACGGCGGACCCGGCGAGGAGCCGGGTCATGTTGGCGGCGGCCGTCGCCTGACCGGGGTGCGGCCGCAGGGCGTGCAGGTCGGCGGCGAAGACCCGGTCCGTACCGAGCAGCGCTTCGGTGCTCATCGCGGCCGTGACGTCGGCGAGCCGCAGCAGGGCGCGCAGGTCGTGGCACGCGAGGACCAGCATGCCCAGCATCCCGTCGGTGCCGTTGACGAGGGCGAGTCCTTCCTTCTCGGCGAGCACGACGGGATCGAGACCCGCCGCGGCGAGGGCCTGGGCGGCCGGCACGAGCCTGCCCGCGGCGTCGCGGACGTCGCCCTCGCCGGTGAGGGCGAGGGCCACGTGGGCGAGGGGGGCGAGATCCCCGGAACAGCCGAGGCTGCCGTGCTCGGGCACCACCGGCGTGATTCCCGCATTGAGCATCGCGGCGTAGGCCGTGGCCGTCCCGGGACGGACCCCGGTGTGCCCGGTGGCGAAGGTCGACAGGCGCAGCAGCATCATCGCGCGGACCACCTCCCGCTCCACCTCGGGCCCGGTTCCGGCGGAATGGGATCGGATCACGCTGCGCTGCAGATCAATTCGCGATTCCGGCGGAATGTGGCGGGTGGCGAGCGCCCCGAAACCGGTGGTGATGCCGTACGCGGGCCGGGGATCGTGGGCGAGCGCGTCGACCACTGCGCGGGCGGCGCCGACGAGAGCGAGCGCCTCCGCGGAGATCCGGACCGGCACACCGGACCGTGCCACGCGCAGGACGTCGTCCGCGGCGACGGGACCGACCCCGACGACGACTTCACCGGCCACGGCCACCTCCCGGTCGATGCGCGCTATCCGGATTGTGTCCCCGGCACCGGCCGGTTCGCCGCGGAATCGAGGTGGGAAGGGCGGCCGGGTGACCGCGTCCCGATCGTGGGCGCGGTCGCCCGCCCAGGGTTACGAGAGGCGCAGGTTCACGAGACGCCCGGGTTCACGGCCCCAACGAGTCCTCGACCCGGTCGAACCACTCGAGCACGGCTCGTTCGTAGACGATGCCGAAGTCCAAGGTCGCCGACGAGTACGGATCCGCACCGCATTCGGCAGCGCGCTCGTAGTCGGCGAGCCGGCGTTCGTGGGCCACCCGGTGGACGGCGAGCATCTCCGCCAGCCTGCCGGGGGGCAGATGCCTGCCGAACGCGACGGTGAGCAGCAGCGGGTAGCGGATGTTCTCCGGCCCGGGTTCGCGTTCGATCCACTCGGCGAACGCGGCCCGGCCGGCGTCCGTGAGCGCAAACGGCTTACGGTCGCGCGGGCCCACCTCGCCGGCCTCGACCAGACCGGCCCGTTCCATCGCGGCGAGTTCGCGGTACACCTGGCTGGTCGTGATCGACCAGAACTTTCCGATCCGCTCCTGCGCGGTCACCACCAGATCCCATCCCGTCTTCGGGCCGTCGTGCAGGAATCCCAGCAGCGACGCCGCGGTGGCATTCAGCGGGCGGGCCGCAGTGATATTGCTCGCACGGCCGGCGGTGACCTCGGACGGGCGATCGGCCATAGCTGACACCTTCCCTGGGGGTTGACATTCCACTGTGGCATATCCACCATGGTGATAGCGACCTTCCACTGTGGAACTTCGACCCGCAGACCCGGTCGCCTCGATCCCTCCGGGAGGCAGCGATGGAATACGCCGACGGCGTCCGCATCTCCGACCCCGAACGCGAACGTCTCGTCGACGAACTGGGCCGGCACCTCACCGCCGGCCGGCTCACGATCGGCGAGTTCGACGAGCGCGTCGGAGCGGTGTACCGATCCGTCACCACCGACGAGGCGCGCCGGGTGGTGAGCGACCTTCCCGCAGCACCCCCGCCCGCACCCGTCCGCGCCCCCGCTCGCACTGCTGACCTCCGGCTGCCCGTGCATCAGCGGATCGAGTGGGCGGCGTGGGCCGCAGCCGGGACGATCAACCTCGCCATCTGGGCGATCGTGTCGATCGCCGTCGGCGCGGCGGTGTACCCGTGGCCGATCTGGGTGATCGGACCGTGGGGACTGGTACTGCTCGGCCGAACGCTCGCCGGACGAGAGGGCACCGCCCCCTCCACGGGCCCCAGCCGCAGCGGACGGCAATCTCACCGGTGGTGCACATCACAACTTCGGCTATGATCGACGGGAATTACTTGTAACTCGCAGTTACGCGAAGGATCAGGGAGGACCCCCGTGTCGAAGACGCTCGAAGCCACCGTCGAGATCACCGCATCGCCGCAGCAGGTGTGGCAGGTGATCTCCGACCTGAAGCGGATGGGCGAGTGGAGCCCGCAGTGCCGGAAGATGGTCGTTCTCGGCGGACCCGTCGGCCCCGGGACCAAGACGATCAACATCAACCGCAAGGGCCTGCTCGTGTGGCCCACCACCGCCAAGGTGCTCTCGTTCGAGCCGGGCCGCCTGCTCCGCTTCCGGGTCGCGGAGAACGGAACCGTCTGGTCGTTCACTCTGGATCCGACCGAGACCGGCACCCGGGTGACCCAGAGGCGGGAAGCCCCCAACGGCACCAGCAAGGTCTCACAGTTCCTCATCGACAAGGTTCTCGGTGGCGCCACCGCCTTCGACGACGACATGGTGGTCGGCATGAATGCCACCCTCGCGCGCATCAAGCGGGAGGCCGAGGGCGCGGCCCTCGCCCGGTGACCCTCCTCGCGTAGGCTGTGATAGCCCGCGGGCCGCACGCCCGCGGGTCACACCGCGCGACACTAAGAGGAGCCGTGGCCCGAAAGCCCACACCCCCCGGAACCCCACCGCCCACCAGCGTCGAACACGTACTCGAACTGGTCCGCAAGACGATTCCACCGCTCCACCCGGCCGGCATCCCCTTCGTCGCCGCGCCGCTCGCCGTCGCGGCGCTCGGCCGCAACCGCAAGTGGATCCGTCGCGCCGGCCTCGCCTCGGCCGCCGCCACCGCCGGGTTCTTCCGGCATCCGCACCGGGTGCCGCCGAACCGGGTCGGTGTCGTCGTGGCCCCGGCCGACGGTGAGGTGGCACTGGTGGACACCGCGGTGCCGCCCGCCGAACTCGAGATGGGTACCGAGCCACGGCCGCGGGTGAGCATCTTCCTGTCCGTGCTGGACGTGCACGTCCAGCGCAGCCCCGTCGGAGGCACCGTCTCCAAGGTCGTGCACCGGCCCGGGCAGTTCCTCTCGGCCGATCTCGCCGATGCCAGCGAAGTCAACGAGCGCAACAGCATGCTGCTCGAGACGCGCGACGGGGCCGACGTGGCCGTCGTCCAGATCGCCGGGCTGCTCGCCCGCCGCATCGTGTGCGACGCCCAGGTGGGTGACACCCTGCCGATCGGCGACACCTACGGCCTGATCCGTTTCGGTTCCCGCGTCGACACCTATCTGCCCCCGGGCAGCACTCTCCTCGTCGAACGCGGGCAGAAGACGATCGGCGCCGAGACCGTCATCGCGCAGCTGCCGTGAGCCCGTCCCCGGCCTCCCAGGCAGCCCCGGAGCGCAGACGCCGCGGGCGCCCGCAGGCCGTGCGGCTGCTGCCGAGCGTCATCACGATCCTTGCGCTCTCCGCCGGGCTGTCGGCGGTGAAGTTCGCCCTCGACGGCCAGCTGGGCACCGCGCTGGGCATGATCGGTGCGGCGGCCGTGCTGGACTCCCTCGACGGACGCATCGCCCGCCTGCTCGACGCCACCACCAAGATCGGCGCCGAACTGGACTCGTTGTCCGACGCGGTCGCGTTCGGCGTGGCGCCGGCCCTCGTGCTGTACGTGACGCTGCTGGACGGCAGCCCCTTCGGCTGGATCGTCGCCCTGCTGTACGCGGTCAGCATCGTGCTGCGCCTGGCCCGGTTCAACACGCTGCTCGAGGACGACACGGTGCCCGCGTACGCCCGCGAGTACTTCGTCGGCGTGCCGTCCCCCGCCGGCGCCCTCGTCGCCCTGGCACCGGTCGCCGCGCACGTCCAGTGGGGCGACGGCTGGTGGGACTCCTACCCGGTGGTGGCCGTCTGGACGCTGCTCACCGCCGCCCTCGTCGTCAGTCAGATCCCGACCCTGGCGATGAAGTCGGTGTCCGTCCCACCGCGCTACGCAGTCGTCCTGCTGGTGCTCGTGGCGGTCGCGGCGGCCGCACTGGTCACCTACCCGTACGTGCTCATGCTCGTCCTTGTCGGCCTGTACCTGGCGCACATCCCGTTCGCGGTCCGCTCCAAGCGCTGGGTGGCGGCGCGGCCGGAGACGTGGAACATCAAACCGTCCGAGCGGCGCGCCCTGCGCGCCGAGCACCGCGCCCTGCGGCCCCGCCGGGTCGGGATCCGGCGCGCTCCGCAACCCCGGCAGTCCGCCGCGCGGCTCGGTCTGCGCCGCCCCCGCGGACGCTGACGACGCTCTAGGCTCGGCGGGGTGAGCAGCCCCGAACTCGCATTGACCGTCCGTCTGAACACCTCTGCGGCCGATGCGCGCCGCGGCGTCGTCCGCGTGCACCCGGAGGTGCTCACCGCGCTGGGCCTGCGCGAATGGGATGCGATCGGCCTGATCGGCGGCCGCCGCACGGCGGCCGTCGCCGGCCTCGCCCCCGCCGGCACCCCGACCGGCACGATCCTGCTCGACGACGTCACGCTGTCCAACGTGGGGCTGCGCGAGGACGCCACCGTCCTCGTCGGCCCGGTCGTCGTCCACGGTGCCCGCACCGTCGCGGTCGCCGGATCGGCGCTCGCCACCCACACGATCGACGACGTCACGCTGCGTCAGGCACTGCTGGGCAAGGTCCTCACCGTCGGCGACGCGGTGTCACTGCTGCCCCGCGATCTCGGTCCGGGTACGAGTACCGCCCCCACCACCCGCACCCTGTCCCGCACGTTCGGGATCGCCTGGACCACGGAACTGCTCACCGTCACCGCCGTCGACCCCGGCGCACCGGTGAGCGTGCAGCCGAACACCGCGGTGAGCTGGGGCAGCGCCCCGGCCGGACGACTCGTCGCCGAGACTCGTCCGGCAGCCGTGCGGTCGGCCCGGTCCCCGGTTCCCACCCCGCCGCCGCCACCGGTGGAGGACCTCGTCGGCGTGCAGACCCAGGCCGGCAAGCTCTCCGAGTGGCTGAAGCTGGCCCTCGACGAGCCGGAACTGCTGCGCACCCTCGGCGCCTCCCCCCACCTGGGGGTGCTGATCACCGGGCCCGCCGGCGTCGGCAAGGCCACCCTCGCCCGGGCGGTGCTCGCCCACCGTCGCGTCGTCGAACTCGACGGGCCCGGCGTGGGTGCCACCGCCGCCGACGACCGGCTGCGCCGCGTCACGGCCGCCGTCGCCGACCTGGCCGCCGGCGGGGTCCTGCTGGTCACCGACATCGATGCGCTGCTGCCCGCGAATCCCGAACCGGTGTCGGCGCTGATCCTCGACCAACTGCGCCGCGCCGTCGACACCGTCGGGGTTGCGCTCGTCGCGACCACGGCGCACCCCACCGAGGTGGACTCGCGGGTCCGGTCCCCCGAGATCTGCGACCGGGAACTGGCCCTGCCGCTGCCCGACGGCGCCACCCGTCGCGCCCTCCTCGACGTGCTGCTGCGCCGGGTGCCCACCGGCGACCTCGCCCTCGACGCCGTCGCCGCCCGCGCACCCGGCTTCGTCGTCGCCGACCTGGCCGCCCTGTGCCGGGAGGCGGCTCTGCGGGCGGCGGCGCGGGCGAGTCGCGACGACACCGAGCCGGAGCTGACCCAGGACGACCTCCTCGGTGCGCTCGAGGTGATCCGCCCCCTGTCACGATCGGGCACCGAGGAGCTGGCCATCGGCAGCGTCACCCTGGACGACGTCGGCGACATGGTCGACACCAAACAGTCGCTCACGGAGGCGGTGCTGTGGCCGTTGCAGCACCCCGATTCCTTCGCGCGCCTCGGTGTCGAGCCGCCGCGCGGTGTGCTGCTCTACGGGCCCCCGGGGTGCGGCAAGACCTTCCTGGTACGGGCACTGGCCAGCTCGGGACAGCTGAGCGTGCATGCCGTCAAGGGCGCCGAGTTGATGGACAAATGGGTGGGCGCCTCGGAGAAGGCCGTGCGGGAACTGTTCCAGCGCGCCCGAAATTCGGCACCCGCGCTGGTGTTCCTCGACGAGATCGACGCGCTCGCCCCCAGACGCGGGCAGAGCTCGGACTCCGGGGTCACGGACCGGGTGGTGGCCGCGCTGCTCACCGAACTCGACGGGGTCGAACCACTGCGCGATGTCGTGGTGCTCGGCGCCACCAACCGGCCCGACTTGATCGATCCGGCGCTGCTGCGCCCCGGCCGGCTCGAACGGCTGGTGTTCGTACCGCCGCCGGACGCCGAGGCGCGCGCGGCGGTTCTGCGCACCGCGGGCCGGTCGGTGCCGCTGGCCGACGACGTGGACCTCGATGCCCTCGCCGCCGACCTCGACGGTTACTCCGCGGCGGACTGTGCGGCGCTGCTGCGGGAGGCGGCGCTCGCGGCGATGCGCCGCAGCGTGGACGCCGCGGCGGTCACCGCCGGCGACGTGGCGGCGGCACAGAAGACGGTGCGCCCCTCGCTGGACGCCGCCCAGGTCGAACACCTTCGTGCCTACGCCGAAGGACGCTGACGATGCCGGCCGTGACGGTGCGAGTGGACGAACCCGTCGCGGGGCTCGCCGCGTTGTGTGCGGGCGCTCTCGCCGGCTTCGCCGTGTCGGTGGACGTGGTGGCACTCCCCGCCGGCACCGGCAGCGTGGCGGCACCGATCGTGTTCGCGGTGGCGGCGGTGCTGGCGGTCGCGGGGCTGCAACACTCCGGCTCACGCCGCACGGCGTGGCTGCTGGCCGCCGGCTGCACGGTGGTGCTCGCCACGGTGCGCTTCGCGGTGCCGGCCGCCGACGTCGACACCCTCACCGTGCTGGACCTCATCGGCGCGGGAGCCGCCGGGATCCTGCTGGGGTCGGCGGTCGCCGCAGTGTGGGGGGAACCGATCGGGCCGTGGGCGGTGGTCACCGGGACGTGGGCGGTGTTCCTCGTCGCCGGCCCGGCGGAGACGTGGCTGCAGTCGTCGGCACTGCCGTCGCCGCTGCAGTGGCCGCTCGCCGTCGGGGCCGGAGCCGTGGTGCTCGCCGCGCTCGTCGCGGGGCCCGGAGCCCGGGTACAGCGGGCGGATGCACGGCTGCCGATCGTCGCGGTCGGGGCGACGGCGGCGCTCGCCGTCGGCATGCACGTGCTCGGGGGCTGGGTGGACGAGCATGCGGCGGGGACGTGGATGTGGCCCGTCGTCGTCGGCGCGCTCGCCGCGACGGTGCTCGGCGTCGAAGCCGTCGCCCGTGTCCTGCCCTTCGCGGACGGCCGGTTCCCGGTCGCCGCGCTCGGGGCGACGGCGGCGGCGTACCCGCTCGTCGACGAGCTCGCCGGGACGGAGGTGTCCGCGTGGGTGCCCGCGACCGGGTTGCTGGCCGTCGCGGCGGGAGCGGCGTCGGCGTGGCGGGTTCCGCGCGTCGAGCTGGGACTGGGGGTGGCCCTGATCGTCACGCTGACCGCTGCGCTGTGGCCGGGTCTCGGGGCGGACGGCCCGCAGTTGCTGGTGCGCGTCGCCCTGGTCGCCGCGGGTACCGGGCTCGCGCTGAGGGCGGCACTGCCGCGGACGGCGCCGGTCGCCGCGATGGGGCTGGGGCTGCCGTTCGCGGCGGCCACGGTCGCCGCGGTAGGGGCCTTACCCGCCGACCAGCGGATGCTCACCGGCGCGCTGGCGGCAACCGTCGCGGTGTGCGCCTGGCGCTGCCGGGGTTGACGTGACCGATCTCACCGAGCCCGGACCAAACCGAGTGCGTGCAGGTGCTCGAACACCAGCATCGAGCCCGGCGCGACCTCGGGAAGGGCGGCGTAGTCGGCGACCGTGAACCAGCCGAGCTCGGCGATCTCCGCCGCCGGACGTGGCTCTCCGGCGAGTTCGGCCGTGAAGCAGGTCATGTGCAGGCGGGTGCCGGGCGGGTGTCCGAACGCGTCGGCCTCGAAGATCCCGATCTCGGCCACGGTGCCGTCGACGAGGCCGACGCCGAGTTCCTCGCGGATCTCCCGGTGCAGTGCCTGCTCGGGTGTCTCACCGGGATCGATCTTGCCGCCCGCCATGTAGAAGGCGGTCTTGCCGACGGAACGGGTCTGCAACAGACGTCCGTCGCGGACGTACGCGAGCGCGGCGGTGCGGATCGGGCCGGTGGCGGGCATGGAGGGACTCTACGATGGGAGTCGGGCGCCTGAGCGTCGACGGTCCGTTCGCAACGTTGTGAACGATACCGGTAGACTTCAGTCAATCCGATTTGTCCATTTGCACAGCAGCGCGTGTGCCGGGGCTTTCCCGGTTCCGCGTAGTTCGGGCATCGCCCCCAGCGGGCGACGCCCGCCAATTGCAAGCCTGTTACACCCCGCCGCCAGGCCCGACCCCGACGGAGTGCCTTTTGCTCGCCATACTCATCGCCCACGCGGTCGCCACTCTCGTCGCGCCGCCTCTGGTCAGAGTCATGGGGAGAAATGCGTTCCTGCCGCTGGCGCTGGTGCCGCTGGCGAGCCTCGGCTGGGTGATCGGCAACTGGAGCACCGAACGCACCCTGCAGATCGCCTGGGCTCCGGGTCTGTCGATGAACATCGACATGCGCTTCGACTCCCTCGCAGCGATCATGTCGGCGCTGGTGCTGGGCATCGGCGCGCTCATTCTGCTCTACTGCGCCCGGTACTTCACCGACGACGAGCCCCGCCTGGGCATCTTCGCCGCCCAGATGGTCGCCTTCGCCGGGGCCATGTTCGGCCTCGTGACCAGCGACAACATGCTGGTTCTCTACATCTTCTGGGAACTGACCACAGTCCTGTCGTTCCTGCTGGTCGGCCACTACGCGGAGCGGGCGTCGAGCCGCCGCGCGGCCACCCAGGCCCTGCTCGTCACCACCGCCGGCGGCCTCGCGATGCTCGTCGGCGTCATCGTGCTGGGGCAACTGGTCGGCAGCTACAACCTCTCCGACGTGATCGCGGCCGCCCCGAGCGGCTGGCTGGCCGGGGTGGGTATCGCCCTGGTGCTGGTCGGCGCCCTCTCGAAGTCGGCGGTGGTCCCGCTGCACTTCTGGTTACCCGGCGCGATGGCGGCCCCGACCCCCGTCTCCGCGTACCTGCACGCCGCCGCGATGGTCAAGGCGGGCATCTACCTGGTGGCGCGGCTGGCTCCGGCGTTCGCCGATGCGGCGCCGTGGCGGCCCATCGTCGTCACCCTCGGCCTGGCCTCGATGCTGCTCGCCGGCTGGCGCGCGTTCCGGGCCTTCGACCTGAAGCTGATCCTGGCCTTCGGCACCGTCAGCCAGCTCGGTTTCCTCATCGCGCTCGTCGGGATCGGCAGCCGGGAGGCAGCACTGGCGGGCATGGCCATGGTCGTGGCCCACGCGATGTTCAAGGCGTGCCTGTTCATGGTGGTGGGCATCGTCGACCACGGCGCGGGCACCCGCGACATCCGGAAGCTCGCGCACCTCGGGAAACGGACCCCGTTCCTCGCGGCAGTCGCGGCCGTCGCCGCGATGAGCATGGGCGGGTTGCCCGTGTTCATCGGGTTCGTCGGCAAGGAGGCCGCCCTCGAGGCCGTGCAGGTGACGACCCTGCTGAGTCCGTGGGCACGGATCGCAGTCCTCACTGCGATCGTGGTCGGGTCGATCCTCACCCTGGCGTACAGCATCCGGTTCGTGTGGGGCGCCTTCGGACGCAAGCAACTCAAGCGCCCCAGTCCGGCCGTGCAGGGCTTCCACGCGCCCGGGCCGCTGCTGCTGTTCTCTCCGACCGTCCTGGCCTTCGGCGGCCTGGCCGCCGGACTCGCCGCGCCGTGGATCGACACGCTGCTCTCGCCGTACGCGGACACGCTGCCCAGCACCCTGGACAAGCCGTACCACCTCGCGCTGTGGCACGGCGTCGGCCTCCCCCTCGTACTGACTGCCGTCGTCGTGGCCGGCGGAACCGCGCTGTACTTCGCGCACCGCACCATCTCGCGCCTGAAGTTCGAGCGTCCGGTGCTCGGCAACGCCGACCGCATGTACGACGAGACGTTGCGGCTCATGGACACGGTGTCGATGCGTCTGACCGGCTTCCTCCAGCGTGGTTCGCTGCCCTTGACCCAGGCGACGATCCTGATGACGCTGGTCCTGCTCCCCACGATCCTGCTGTTCGTGTTCGGTGTCGCGGAACGTCCCCGGCTCCGCTGGTGGGACAGTCCGTTCGAGTTCGTGGTGGTGCTCGCGATCATCGGCGGTGCCCTCGCCGCCGCGATCATGCGCAACCGCATCGCGGGCGTGCTCGTCGTCGGCCTGACCGGATACGGCTGCGGCCTGCTCTTCGCCTTCCACGGCGCACCGGACCTCGCATTGACACAGGCCCTGGTGGAAACCCTCACGCTGGTGATCTTCGTGCTGGTGTTGCGCAAGCTGCCGGCCGAGAACCGGCACGTCGCCGGCAACCGCCTCCGCCGAGCCCTCCTCGGTGTGGCCGTCGGCGCGACGGTCACCGGAATCGGGGCCTTCGCCGTCGCGGCGCGCAGCACCGAACCGATCGCCCTGCTCCTCCCGCAGGCCGCCTACGAGTCCGGCGACGGCAAGAACGTCGTCAACGTCCTGCTCGTCGACATCCGGGCGTGGGACACCCTCGGGGAGATCTCGGTACTTCTCGTGGCCGCGACGGGCGTGGCGAGCCTGGTCTTCCGGACCCGGCGGTTCGGAGCGGCCCCCCGGGTCGCCGACGCCCCCGCCGCACAACTCGATGCAGTGGCCGCCAGCACCGAGACGACCTGGCTCCGAGGTGGGGACCTGATCGATCCGCGACACCGGTCGTTGATCCTCGAGGTCACGACCCGGCTGGTCTTCCCGACCATGATGGTGTTGTCGGTGTACTTCTTCTTCGCGGGCCACAACGCCCCGGGCGGCGGCTTCGCCGGTGGGCTCACCGCGGGCCTGGCGCTGGTGCTGCGCTATCTCGCCGGTGGTCGCTACGAACTCGGCGAGGCCGTCCCGATCGACGCGGGCAAGATCCTGGGCCTGGGCCTGATCTTCTCGGCGGGCACCGCGCTCGTCTCGCTGTTCCTCGGGGCGCCCGCGCTGTCCTCGGCGACACTCGAACTCACTCTGCCCCTACTGGGAGATGTCAAGATGGTGACCGCCCTGTTCTTCGATCTCGGTGTGTATCTGATCGTGGTCGGCCTGGTGGTCGATGTGCTCCGCAGCCTCGGGGCCCGGCTCGACGCCGAGATCGTCGGTGAACGCCGATGACCGTCAACCTGACCCTGCTCATCGCCACGGGTGTGCTCGTCGCCTCCGGTGTGTACCTCCTGCTCGAGCGCAGCATCATCAAGATGCTGCTCGGGCTCCTGCTGATCGGCAACGGCATCAACCTGCTGATCATCGGGCTCGCCGGTCCCGCCGGCGAGCCGCCGATCATCGGATTCGGCAACGAACTCCACGAGGAGATGGCCGATCCGCTCGCCCAGGCGATGATCCTGACCGCCATCGTCATCACGATGGGTATCGCGGCGTTCGTACTCGCCCTGACGTACCGGTCCTTCACGCTCAGCGCACGCGACGAGGTCGAGAACGACCCCGAGGACACCAAGGTGTCCCAGCGCCGGGCTCTCGCCGACGCTCCGGACCGGGACCGATCGGACGATCCGATCACGGGCGAGCCGAGCAAGATCGGCGACGCCTTCGATTCCGCCGGCAACCCCATCCCTCTCGAGGAGCTGACCAACATCGAGGATCTCGAGTGCTACGAGGACCTGCACGACGGGGATTTCGACGACGAGACCGACTCCGCCTACAGCGACGGTGAACCGGCACGCGGAGACGATGCGCCGTCCCCGCGAGGAGGGACCCGATGACCCTGTCCGCAGCCGCCCTCGTACCGCTGCCCGTCCTCATTCCGATGCTCGCGGCGGCCACCACCCTGATCCTGGGGCGCCGGCCGCGTGCCCAGCGTGCCGTCACCGTCGTATCCCTCGGCGCCGTGCTCGTCGTGGCGGGTCTGCTGCTGTATCTCGCGGACCGGGACGGCATCGCGACGTTGCAGGTCGGCGGATGGGAGGCGCCCATCGGGATCACGCTGGTGGTGGACCGTCTGTCCGCCCTCATGCTCGTGGTGTCGGCGATCGTGCTGCTCGCCGTCATGCTGTACGCCGTGGGTCAGGGCATCCACGACGGCAACGAGCAGCAACCCGTGTCCATCTTCCTCCCGACGTACCTGGCGCTGACGGCAGGTGTGTGCAACGCCTTCCTGGCGGGCGACCTGTTCAACCTGTTCGTCGGTTTCGAGGTCCTCCTCGCCGCGTCGTTCGTGCTGCTCACGTTGGGGGCGAGCGCCGACAGGGTGCGCGCCGGCGTCTCGTACGTGATGGTGTCGATGGTCTCGTCGCTGATCTTCCTCGCGGGGATCGCGCTCGCCTACGCGGCCACCGGCACGTTGAACCTGGCTCAGCTGTCCGTGCGTCTCGACGACGTACCCGCCGGC
The DNA here is from genome assembly GCF_047782815.1 of Rhodococcus indonesiensis. Taxonomy (NCBI): domain Bacteria; kingdom Bacillati; phylum Actinomycetota; class Actinomycetes; order Mycobacteriales; family Nocardiaceae; genus Rhodococcus; species Rhodococcus indonesiensis. Next base: position 4,152,875 of record NZ_CP180630.1, read on the forward strand.
ACGCGGGCGGCGATCTTCGGAGTCCTCCTCGTCGCGTTCGGCATCAAGGCCGCCGTCTTCCCCCTGTCCTCGTGGTTGCCCGACTCCTACCCCACCGCCCCGGCACCGGTCACGGCCGTGTTCGCCGGTCTGCTCACCAAGGTCGGCGTATACGCGATCATCCGCACGCACACCCTCCTGTTCCCGGGCGGGGAACTCGACAACGTCCTGCTCATCGCCGGCCTGCTCACGATGCTCGTCGGCATCTTCGGTGCCATCGCGCAGAACGACATCAAGCGTCTGCTGTCGTTCACCCTCGTCAGCCACATCGGTTACATGGTGTTCGGCGTCGCCCTGTCGACGCAGGCCGGGCTGTCGGGGGCGGTGTACTACGTCGCGCACCACATCCTCGTGCAGACCACCCTCTTCCTGGTGGTGGGGCTGATCGAACGCCAGGCCGGATCGGCGTCCCTGCGCCGTCTCGGCGGTCTGGCCCTGGCAAGTCCGCTGCTGGCGATCGTGTTCCTGGTCCCGGCCTTGAACCTCGGCGGCATCCCGCCGTTCTCCGGTTTCATCGGGAAGGTGGCGCTCCTGCAGGCCGGCGCAGCCGAGGGCTCCGTACTGGCGTGGGTGCTCGTGGCCGGTGGCACCGCCACCAGTCTGCTCACCCTCTACGTGGTGGCCCGGGTGTGGACGAAGGCGTTCTGGCGCGCGCGTGCCGACGCCCCCGAAGGCGACCTCGCCGACACGGCGCCGTCCGCACTGCTCGACCGCTCCGAGGAGGACATCGCCTTCGGCGACCGGGCGGACGTGGGACGCATGCCCCCCGCGATGCTCGTCCCGACGGTGGGCCTCGCGCTCGTCGGCATCGGTCTCACCGTCTTCGCCGGCCCGTTGATCGACATCAGCGATCGCGCCGCGGCGAACCTGCGCGACCGCTCCGTCTACGTCGAGGCGGTCCTGGGAGGAGTCCCCGAATGACCAGACGCGCATCGCTGCTCCGAATCCTCGTCCTCGCGTGGATGGTCCTGGTCTGGGTACTGCTCTGGGGCACCTTCTCCGTCGCGAACGCCCTCAGCGGCCTCGTCGTCGCGTTGGCGATCATGTTCCTGCTGCCATTGCCGAGGGTGCCGGTCGAGGGCCGGGTCCACCTGTTCTCCCTGGCCAAACTGACGCTCGTCATCGTCGGCGACACGATCAGGAGCACCGCATCGGTGGCCTGGCTGAGCATCAAGCCGGGACCCGGTCCCCTGACCGGCGTCCTGCGCTGCCGGCTCATCATCAAGTCGGACCTGGTCCTCACCCTGTGGACCGACATCATGAACAACATTCCCGGAACCATGGTGCTCGAGATCGACCGGGTGCGACGGATCGTCTACGTGCACGTCCTCGACCTGAGCAGCGACCGGGCGGTGGCCGAGTTCTACCGGTCGGCGCGCCGGATCGAGCGGCTGCTGATCTCGACGTTCGAACGTAACTCCGAATGGCAGCCCAGCCCTTGGTACCGGGACCCGACCGCGGCGAACAGGGAGGACATCGCATGATAGTGATCCTGACGATATCCGGCGCGCTGCTGGCGACGGCAGCGGCGCTGCTGATCTTCCGGGTACTGACCGGACCGAACTCCCTGGACCGGCTGGTCGCCATGGACTGCATCCTGGCCCTCACGCTGTGCGGGATCGCAGTGTGGGCGGTCTACAGCCGCGACACCAGCATCGTTCCGGCGCTCGTGGCCTTCTCCCTGGTGGGCTTCATCAGTTCGGTGTCCATCGCTCGCTTCCGGGTGCGTGACGAATGATCACGGACATCCTGGAAGTGGTCGGTCACATCCTCATCCTCCTCGGCTCGGCGGTCTGCCTGGCCGGGGCGATCGGGGTGGTGCGCTTCCGCGATACCCTGACACGCATGCACCCGGCCACGATGCCGCAGGTGGTGGGCGTCCTGCTCGTGCTGGCCGGTGCGATCCTCAACCTCCGGGGCAGCGTCGACATCTGGATGCTGGTGCTCGCGTCGATGTTCATGGTGCTGACCGCACCGGTCGTCGCGCACCGGGTGGGCCGGGTCGCCTACCGGGAACAGCTCGGTCGCGACGGCCTCCCGATGCCGGAGGACCTGCCCTCGGATTGACGTCCACCCGGTCCTCGGGCCGGCTCGGACGTCATACGGACTCATCCGTCGTGTCCGTCCGGGTCGGCGCACCGGATCCGGACGGAGTGCCCTCGGGGGACGCGCCGGTGCTCGTGAAGGTGACGTGGAAGGCCACCGCCGCCACCACCAGCGAACCGATCAACAGCGGCCCGGCGAGCAGCGGGTGCTCCGCCATGAGTTCCGGCTGGTACCGGTAGGCCGTCAGCTGCGCGGCCAGCACCGCCGTACCGCCTGCGACGAGCCGGATGCGGAACCAACCCCACCCGCGGTCCGGGTCGCGCAGCGCCGCCTCGAGTGTCAGGCACAGTACCGCGCCGGAGACGAGGTCCACGCCGTAGTGGTAACCGAAGCCCAGTGTGGCGGCGAGCGTGCACCCGAGCCATCCGGTGCCGAGGAGCCGCAGCCAGCCGGGGCCGCCGCGGGTGTGCAGGAACAGTGCCAGCGCCCACGCGGTGTGCAGGCTCGGCATGCAGTTGCGCGGGGTGATCGTGTCGAACGGGATCGGCTGCGGGTCGGGATTCCACGGCACCGTACCCGGCCAGAAGGTCCCCACCTGCCAGCCCTCGCCGTGCTCACCGAATGCGAAGATCGGGCCCACCACCGGGAACAGCATGTAGATCAGCGGACCCACCAGGCCGATGAGCAGGAAGGTGCGCACCAGGTGGTGCGCGGGCCAGGGGCGGCCGCCGCCGACGTGGCGAAGCTGGTAGACGGCGACGACGATCGCCGCGACGGGCAGTTCGATGTACACCCAGTGCAGCACGGCGTACACGCCGGGTCCGAGCCATTCGAGGACCTGACCGGCCAGCCACGACGGATTGCCCAGCGCGTGGTCGGCGAGCTGGACGTACTCGTCGAGCACCTCCGGCCGGGTCCGTGCGGTGAGCTCGAGCCAGGTGTCGCCGATCTTGACGGAGAGCACGAGCAGCACGCCGAGGGCGATGCCGCGCAGCGCACCGCGGCGTCGGCCGCCTTGCAACGCGACCGCGGCGTATCCGGCGAGCAGCACGAGCACGATCGTCGGACCGTTCCCCGCCGTCAGGGGTCCGCCGGTGAGGTACCGCTCGGCCGCGAATGCCACGTCGAGCAGCACCGCGGCAGTGAGGGAGACGACCCGCAGGCGGGTGGTCAGACCGACCATTGCCAGCGCGAGACCGGCCCACGGCACGGACGCCGACGTCGGAACGGCGACGACGTCACCGACGAGTGCGGGGACCGGCCCGGGGAACCCGCTGTACCGCGCGACCACCTCGGCCACGAGGACACCGAGGACCGCACCGATCAGAGCGAGGGGAACGAACAGTTGCGGCACATGCGCCTGCTGCGCCTTCGGGCGCTCCGCCTCTCGGATCGACACCGACACATGGTAAACAGCCGGTGAACTGCGCGGGAACGCGGCCGCCGGGTCAGGCCCGCAGTTCCTCGACCAGCGAATCCACCACGGCGACGAGGTCGCCGCCGGTCTGCTCGGCGATCCGACGTTGCCGCTGGTAGGAGGCGCCTCGCACGGGGATCTGCGCCACCTGGGCGAGTTCGTCCGCACAGCCGAGCCGCACTGCCGTGGGTGTGAGCTGCTCGAGCAGGTCGTTCAGGTCGTCGGTGACGAGCCGTTCGTGGCACACCGGGTCGAGGATCACCTCGGCCTCGAGGCCGTAGCGGGCGGCACGCCACTTGTTCTCCTTGACGTGCCACGGCTGCAGAGTGGGCAGCTGCTCGCCCTGCTCGAGGCGTTCGTCGTAGTACACGACGAGCGAGTGCACGAGCGCGACGAGGGCAGCCAGCTCGGCCTTGTTGGTGATGCCGTCGAACACCCGGATCTCGATGGTGCCCCACCGCGGCGACGGGCGGATGTCCCAGTGCATGCCGCCCGGCTTCGTGATGACACCGGACTTGAGCTGATCCTCGATGAAGCTCTCGTACTGTGCCCAGCTCTCGAAGTGGTACGGCAACCCGGCCGTCGGCAGCTGCTGGAACATCAGGGCACGGTTGCTCGCGTAACCGGTGTCCACACCCGCCCAGATCGGCGACGACGCCGACAGCGCCAGCATGTGCGGGTACTTCACCAGCAGCGCATTGAGGATCGGGATGACCTTCTCGGCGGAGGACACCCCGACGTGGACGTGCACCCCCCAGATCAGCATCTGCCGGCCCCACCAGCGGGTGCGCTCGATCATCTCGTCGTAGTCCGGGGACCGGGTGACGACCTGGTCGGTCCACTGTCCGAACGGGTGGGTGCCGGCGCAGATCAGATCCACACCCGCCGGATCGGCGGCCGTGCGCAACAGGTCGAGGGACTCGGCGAGGTCGTCGACGGCCTCGGCGACGGTGTCGTGCACATCGGTGACGAGCTCGACGGTGTTGCGGAGGAACTCCTTGGTGAGCCGCGGGGTCTGACCGGCACGCTGCTCGACCGCGTCGAAGACGACGGCGGCGGTGTTGGACAGGTCGCGGGTCTTCTTGTCCACCAGCGCGATCTCCCACTCGACGCCGAGGGTCGGGCGGGGCGAACCGGGAAACGGAACGGGCACGAGTCGATCCAACCACAGGGCCCCGGCGACCGTCGCCGGTCGCCGGGGCCCTGTGGAAAGCAGTGCCGGGAGGTCGCCGTCAGGACACGACGCCGCAGGCGAGGCGCTCACCCGCGGCGGTTTCCTCGTGGACGACGACGGAGGTGCCGTCCCCGCCCTGCAGGTCCTCGAGGGTGAACTCCTCGGTGGTGACGGTCAGCGACCCGGTGCCGTCCTCGCGCACCACGACCGCGCCGAGGTCACCGCTCTCGGGGACGCTGGTGTTGCCGCCGGCCTGGAGATGCCCGCCCGCGGACAGGTAGTTGCCGGGTGCGCCTCCGGTCGGTGCGGTGGAGTTCGTCTCGCACTTGCCGACCTCGTGGACGTGGACACCGCGGTAACCGGCGGGCATGCCCTCGAGCTCTACGGTCACCTCGACCGCCCCGCCGGACTCGGTGAAGGTGACGGTGCCGGCGGCGCCCCCGGTCGGGGTGCGCAGCACGGCCTCGAGTTCCTCGCCGGCCCCGGCACCCTGCTCGCCCGGCTGCGCACCCGTCGTGGCCTCCTCCGCGACGGCGCCGCCGCCGTGGGCCTCGTCGGCACCCTCCGGAGCGGGGGATCCCGTCCACACCGGCGGGGTGGTGCCGGGGGTGTCGCTCGGCTCCTCGCTGTTCGAGCACGCGCTCAGGCCCACCGCAGCGATCGCGACGATCGGGGCCAGGGCACGCCAGGACATGCGACGGGTGGAACTCGAGGCCATCAAACCGCTCCTTCGAAGTGGCGAAAAGTCACCCGATCATAACCGGGCGGCGGACGCCCTCACGGCGAGGTGACGATGACGATGACCCCGGGCGCGGAGTCCTCGATCCCGGCGAAGCGCGGCTGTGCCGTCACCCCCAGTGCCTCGGCCACCGCCTCGGCGGTCTGCCGCTCCCCCGGACCCGTGCCGTAGTACACGGACGTGGATGCGATCACCCCGTCGCTGTAGTTGCCCGTCTCCGCGACAGTGAATCCCTCGTCCTCGAGCAGGCCGGCCGTCTGGGCGGCGAGGCCCGTGACGTTGCTGTTGTTCAACACTCGTACCGGTGCGGTGGCGGCCACCGGGGAGGAGGTGGTGGCGGAGACGGTCGTCGTCGCACCGGCGGTGGTCGTCCGCGCCGGTGTCGCCGCGAGCGGCGCCGATGTCGCGGATGTGGTCGCCGGCGCGGCCGCCGGTTCGGTCGCAGGCTCGGGAGCAGAGCCCTCGGAATCGGAGTTTCCGAGCGAGGCGAGGCCGAGGCCGGCGAACAGGATGGCGAGAGAGATCAGCACCATCGCGAGCGCTCGCAGCGGCGGACCCGACGATTCCGAGGTTGTGCTCACGCCGTCGACCTTAGTTGCCGCGTCCGCCGGAGCACCGTCGTACTCGCACTACGTGGTGATCTCGAACCCGAGCCGGCGCGCGGCCCGGGCCTTCTGCCGGCTCGCGCGCAGGCGCCGCAACCGCTTGACGAGCATGGGGTCCGCTGCCAGTGCCTCCGGCCGGTCCACCAGGGCGTTGAGGACCTGGTAGTAACGGGTCGCGGACAGTCCGAAGAGCTCCTTGATCGCCTCTTCCTTGGCCCCCGCGTACTTCCACCACTGCCGTTCGAAAGCGAGGATGTCGCGTTCTCGGCGAGACAGACCGTCCGTGCCCGCCTCGTCCGGGTTCACGACGGTGGGGTTGTTCTCGGCGTGGTTGCTCCGGTCGGAAACCTGCTCGGATTCGTTACCGATATGCGCTGCTGCGCCGTCCATCTCACTCCTCGACTGCCTCGAATCACACCGGCGTCCGATCGGACCCGGGTGTTTCCGAGGGCAATTCAACCATGGTGGTACGACAGGTACCGGCTCAACGGACGGGCGAGTCCCGCCCACTATCCTCTTGCACCATGGCAATTCTTCCGATCCGGATCGTCGGTGACCCCGTCCTGCATCACCCGACGAAACCGGTCACCCAGTCGCCGGCCGAACTGGCCCAGCTGATCGCCGACATGTACGAGACGATGGACGCGGCGAACGGCGTCGGCCTGGCCGCCAACCAGGTCGGGGTCGACCTGCGGCTGTTCGTCTACGACTGCCCGGACCGGGACGGGTCCGGCAACGTGGTCCGCCGCCGCGGCGAGGTGATCAACCCGGTGCTCGAGACGTCGGAGATCCCCGAGACCATGCCCGACCCCGACGACGACGTCGAGGGATGCCTGTCGGTCCCCGGCGAGCAGTTCCCCACCGGGCGCGCCGAGTGGGCGAAGGTCACCGGCACCGACGCCCAGGGCGACCCGGTCGAGATCGAGGGCCACGGCTTCTTCGCCCGGATGCTGCAGCACGAGGTCGGTCACCTGGACGGCTACCTGTACGTCGACAAGCTCATCGGCCGCAACGCGCGGGCCGCGAAGAAGACCATCAAGCGGGCCGGATGGGGCGTGCCCGGCCTGAGCTGGGTGCCGGGCACGGTCGAGGACCCGTTCGGCCACGACGACGAGGACTGACGCCGCGGTGACGACCGAGCAGCCCGTACCCGTCGGCACCCGGGTGGTGCTGCGCTACCGGCTGCCCGCCGGTTACAGCCACCCGATGACCGACGTGATCGGGGAACTGGTCGCCCTCGACCCGGCCGTGGTGGTCCGCACCGCCGACAGCCGTCTCGTGCAGGTCGCGCCCGACGCCGTGGTGGCACTCAAGGCACTCGGCGCCCGCCCGATCCGCACCGGCGAGATCCGCGCCCTCGAGAACGCCGCAGCCGCCGCCTGGCCCGGGCTCGAGCAGGGCTGGATCGACGGCTGGCTCCTGCGGGCCGGCGCCGGCTTCACCGGCCGCGCGAACTCCGCCACGCCGCTGGGCGACCCGGGCACGGTCGCGGACCCCCTCGACCCGGACGTACACGCCCGGATGCGCGAGTGGTTCGCGGACCGGGGCCTGCCGCTGCGGCTCCTGCTGCCGGACCGGCTCGCGCGCATCCCGCACGGGTGGACCCCGAGCGACGAGGTGCAGGTGCTGGCCGCCGACCTCGACAACGTGCCGCTGCCCGGCGTCGCCACCCCCGTGACCGTGAGCCCCGGCCCGGACGCCGGCTGGCTGTCGCTGTACCGGTATCGCGGCGCTCCGGTGCCTGCCGAGGGCCGGGCGGTCGTCGAGTCCGTCCTGGGCGGCGCGCTGGGGTTCGGCCGCATCGGCAGCGATACGGAGACCCTGGCCATCGGCCGTGCCGCGGTCACCGACGCTCCCGACGGCCGGCGCTGGGTCGGGCTGACCGCCGTCGAGGTGGCCGCCGCACACCGCCGGCACGGCCTCGGCACACTCGTGTGCGGCGCCCTGCTGCAGTGGGGACGCGACCGCGGGGCCACCCACGCATACCTGCAGGTCGCCGCGGACAACAGCGCCGCCCGGGGTCTGTACCGGGCGCTCGGATTCGTCGAGCACCACCGCTACCGGTACGCGACGGAACCTGTCCGTCCGCTCGCCTAGAGTGAGGACGTGCGTCTTGCTACCTGGAACGTGAACTCCGTCCGTGCCCGTGCCGACCGGATCCTCGACTGGCTGCAGCGGTCGGGCACCGATGTGCTCGCCATGCAGGAAACCAAGTGCAAGGACGAGCAGTTCCCGTACGAGCGGTTCGAAGAGCTCGGTTACCGGGTCGCACACGTCGGGCTCTCCCAGTGGAACGGTGTGGCCATCGCCTCCCGCATCGGCCTCGACGACGTGCAGATCGGGTTCGAGGACCAGCCCGGGTTCACCAAGGACCCGGACGCCGACCCGGCGCAGGAGGCCCGGGCGATCGGCGCGACGTGCGGCGGGGTGCGGGTGTGGAGCCTGTACGTGCCCAACGGCCGCGAGCTGGCCGATCCCCATTACGTCTACAAGCTCGAGTGGCTCGCGAAGCTGCGCGCCGACGCACAGGCCTGGCTCGCCGCCGACCCGCGGAAGCAGATCGCGCTCGTCGGCGACTGGAACATCGCGCCCACCGACGAGGACGTGTGGGATCCGGCATTCTTCGATGGGAAGACCCACACCTCGGAGCCGGAGCGGGAGGCGTTCCGCGCGTTCCTCGACAGCGGTTTCACCGACGTGGTGCGCCCGCACGCCCCGGGCCCGGGCGTGTACACCTACTGGGACTACACCCAGCTTCGATTCCCGAAGCGTCAGGGTATGCGGATCGACTTCGTCCTCGGTTCCCCGGCTCTCGCGGCACGCGTGGCCGGCGCGGAGATCGACCGCAACGAGCGCAAGGGCAAGGGCGCGAGCGACCACGCGCCCGTCGTCGTCGACCTCACGGACTGAGGAGCCGAACCCCGGCCCGGCGGATACCGCGCGTCAGCGACGGGCAGCGGTCCGTCCGCCCGGCAGCACGACGTCCCGATACTCGGGATGGGCGGTGAGGAATCGCTGCACGTAGGTGCACACGGGACGGACCCGCCAGCCCCGCTCACGCGCGAGATCCAGGGAGCGGCCCACGAGTACGCCCGCGAGTCCGCGGTGCCCGAAGTCCTCGACGATGACGGTGTGCAGGAAATCGACGACGGGATGGTTGCGTCCGGGCACGCCCGAGGGACGATCCGTGTCGAAATACCCGAGGATCCCGACAAGATCCCCGTTCAGGCGTAGCTCGAAGCGGTTCTGATCCTTGTTGTCGGTCACCTCGGTGCGCGGCGCGTTGACGAGCATGATCCCTCCGAGGTGCCGTAACCGAACTGTGATCTACGCCACTATAGAGCATGCAGGGTGCATCTGCCGAGACGTGTGGGACAAAACTGGACGTTGTCCCGGGACAGCGCTGCGCCGGTGTGGCAGCGCACATCGGCAGCCGCGCGGCCGCTCATCCGACAACCGGCCGGGCCCGCAACCGGACCGGATCGGTAGGGTCGCAGCCGTGAAGCTGCTGCCCCTGCCACCGAAGGGCCGAACCCCGGTCCGTGCCCTCACCATCGCCGGAACCGATTCGGGGGGCGGGGCCGGCATCCAGGCCGACTCGCGCACCATGGCGATGTGCGGCGTGCACGCCTGCGTCGCCGTCGCGGCCGTGACCGTGCAGAACTCCGTGGGCGTCAGCGGTTTTCACGAGATCCCGCCCGAGACGGTGGCCGCGCAGGTGCGCTGCGTCGTGGAGGACATCGGCGTCTCGGGCGCCAAGACCGGCATGCTCGCCTCCACCGGGATCATCGAGGCGGTCGCCGCGGTGTGCGCCGAGGTCGGCATCGGACGCGATCGGCCGGTGCCGCTCGTGGTGGACCCGGTGTGCGCGTCGATGCACGGCGATCCCCTGCTGCACGCGGAGGCTCTCGACGCGGTGCGGCACACCCTGATACCGCAGGCCACCGTGGTCACACCGAACCTCGACGAGGTGCGGCTGATCACCGGTATCGAGGTCGTCGACGACCCCTCCGCGCGCCGCGCCGCCGAGGCCCTGCACGGCCTCGGCGCGCAGTGGGCCATCGTCAAGGGCGGGCACCTGCGCACCTCCGACGTCAGCACCGACCTGCTGTTCGACGGGGATCGATTCCTGGAGTTCACCAGTCCCCGCATCGACACCGGCAACGATCACGGCGGCGGCGACACGCTCGCCGCGGCGATCGCGTCGGCCCTGGCCCACGGATGGTCCGTGCCCGATGCCGTCGCGTTCGGCAAGGAGTGGGTCACCCGGTGTCTGGAATGGTCCTACGACCTCGGCGCCGGGCACGGTCCGGTCAACCCTCTGTGGCGACTGCAGTCCTGACCCGCCAGATCCCGAGTTCGGGCGGCACTCCCTTGGGGGCCGAGGTGAACAGACCTCGCCGGTGCGGGCGCACCTCGAGGCCGAGCACGTCGACCGCGCCGGCCGGCAAGGCGTCGAGCGTCGCGGACGACACCACCACGTGCCCGTTCCCGGCGAGTTCCATCATGCGGGCCGCAACGGTGACGTCGACGCCCAGCCAGTCGCTGCCGATCCGCCGGGGCAGTCCGGTGTGCGCGCCGACCCGGATCCGCGGCAGGTAACCGTCCACGGTCACCTCGGTCAGGGCGGTGCGGGCCGCGAAGATCGCTTCCAGCGCCCGTTCCGGCCGGTCGAACACCACCATCAGCCCGTCGCCGAGCCGCTTCACGACGGTGCCGCCGCGGTCCGTGAACGCCGGCTCCAGTGCCCCGGCGACGCGCCGCAGCAGGTCGAGGGTGGCGACGTCACCCGCGGCGAGGGACCACGTCGAGAACCCCACGAGGTCGGTGAAGACCACGGTGACCTCCCGGTCGCCGCGACCGGCGCCGGTGCGTTCGAGCAGCGCCTGCCATGCCTGCAGCACGCCGAATCCGAGTTCGTGCACCGCGCTCGGCTCGTCGACGCCACCCCACCTCCCGGCCAGCCGCGCGGTGCGCCACTGCCCGGCCAGCCGGGCGACCGCCTGCGGCCCGCTGGTCCCCGCCGTGGACAACGGATCGCCGAAGCCGGGGTCGCCGGGCAGCGTGCGCCGCAGCCGCCGGGCCAGCCGGACCAGTTCGGGCCGCCGGTCCACGGCCGCGAACCGGTCCGCGAGGCGACGGCCGAGTCCCGGCGTCTCATCCATCGGATCGGGCCTCGGTGCGTTGCGGTCCGACCGGTACCCCGTCCGGCCCCGTGACGGCTCGCGCATACGTACCGACCCCGTACCCGACGGCCGAGGCTGCGACGGCCAGCGCCGCCCGGTCGATGTTCGCGAGCGTGTCCTGCGGGCTGTGGTAGTTCGGGTCGAACGGTTCGTCGCCGGTGCCGCCCCACTTCTGCGCCTGCTCCAGGGTCTTGCGGTCGTCGGCCCCGGAGAACACACCGCCCGCGGGGATGCCCGCGTCCACGAACGGCCCGTAGTCGGAGCGCCCGTCGAAGTCGGTCCCCTCCGCGGCGACGCCGCGTGAGGTCAGGTACGCCAGGAACGTGCGCTCGATGCCGGCCGAGCCCTCCGGTCCCGGACCGGTGCCCACCGCATCGGAGTCGTCGCCGTCGTAGACGAGGTATCCAGGATTGGGCGAGCCGAGCATGTCGAAGTTCAGGTACAGGGCGATGTCCTCGCGGGCGGCGTCGTCCAGGGAGGCGACGTAGTCGGTGGAGCCGACCAGCCCGACCTCTTCGGCGCCCCAGAACGCGAACCGCACCGCATTGGTGACGCCTGGTTCGCTGCCGAGTTGCAGAGCCGTCTCGAGCACCGCGGCGACGCCGGTGCCGTTGTCGTTGATCCCCGGCCCCTCCGGGACGCTGTCGAGGTGGGCGCCGACGACGACCACGTCGTCGGTCGAGCCCGTGGCCGTCTGCGCGAGCACGTTGCGTGAGCGCACGCTCTCGATGCGGGTGTCGAGGACGAGGGTCACGGTGGTGGGGGCGGCGGCGAGCGCGCGGCCGTCGGCGCCGCTGATCCCCGCGGCGGGCACGCGGTCGTCGTCCTCCTCGCCGAGGGTGGCGCCGACGAGCGCACCGTCCTCGTTGTTGGCGACGAGCAGCGCCACCGCGCCGCGTTCCGCAGCGACCTGCTGCTTGACGGAGAACGGGCACACGCCGCGGGTCACGAGCGCGACGGCACCGGAGACGTCGAGACCCTCGTAGTCGGAGGCCTCGCATCCGGGTGTGTCGTCGGCGGGCACCGGCACGAGCCGGGCGGTGAGCCCGTCCGGACCGGTCGATGGCGAGAACTCGAGGGCCCGGACCGGCACCGGCGCGTCGGCGACGGTCAGGGTCTCGGTCTCGACGTCGAAACTGCGAACGTCGAACTCCGGGGTCTGCACGTCGAATCCCGCGCCGCGCAGCCGGCCGGCGACGTAGTCGACGCTCGCGTCGTAACCGGCGGTGCCCACGGCGCGGTTGCCGTCGTGCTCGGTGGCGATGCGGTCGAGTTCCGTGAGGTGGCCGACCACCGCATCGATTCCCACGGCCTCCGCCAGCGCGGCCGGATCCACCGGCGGTGGTGGCTCCTCCGAACATGCCGCCGCGAGCAGCACGATTGCTGCGACGACGCCCCCCGCCCGTACCCGCGCTCCCCGGTTCATCCGCCGAGGATACTCACGCGTCGCGCCGGTTCACCACGACCAGCGCGGCCGCGAACACCACGGCGACGAACACCGCGAAGTACACCAGCGAACCCCACGGCCCCCAGTGGAAGTCGATGCCCTGGTCGCTGCCGAGGAAGTGGTTGGCATTGGCGAACGGCAGGAAGGGCTGCACCCGCCGGCCGAACGAGCCGAACAACGCGAACAGCGACTCGATCAGCAGCGGCCACAGCAACAGCAGCGCGATGGTGCCGGCGGACTGGCGCAACAACGCCCCGACGGCGACGGCGAGCACCGCGCACAGCAGCGCGTAGATCGAGACGCCGTAGATCGACCGCCAGGCCTGGTCGCCCTCGAGAACGAGCTCCCGGCCCGCCTCCGGACCCGCGAGCGCCTTGGCGAGATAGAACGACGCGAGCGCCAGCACGCCGGTGAGCACCGCGCCGAACAGCCCGATCAGCAGCGCCTTGACGACGAGCACGACACTGCGGTTCGGCATCGCCTGGAACGTGGTGCGGATGACCCCGAACCGGTACTCGCTCGTCACCGACAGCGCCGCGAGGATCATCAGCACGAGCACCCCGAAGCCGGCGACGCCGCTCACCGCGACGTCCACGGTCGGGTAGAACCGGCCGACCTCGTCGTCGACGGACATGCTCGCTTTGGAGGCGGCGCCGAGGATCGCCGCGAGGCCCAGGCCGAGCGCGACGATCACGACGGTGCACCACCACGGCGACTGGGTGGAGGTCAGTTTGATCCGTTCCGCCTTGACGGTGTCGACGGCCACGCTCGCCGCCCCGGTGTTGTCGACCGCCACGCTCATCGCAGCTCCCCCTTCATCGGCTGCACGGCCGGGCCTCCGGCCACGGCTCCCTGGTACTGCACGTCGTCTCCGGTCAGTTTCATGAACGCCTCCTCGAGCGACGCGTTCCGGCTCGCCAGCTCGTGCAGCACCACCGAGTGCGCGGCGGCGAGCTCCCCCACCTGCGCGGTGGTGACGCCGCTGACGATCAGCGCGCCGTCGTCGTCCCGGACGGTGTGGCCCTGCCCGGCCAGTGCCGTGCGGAGGGTGTCGAGCTGCGGGCTGCGCACCCGCACCGTCGCCTCCGACGCCCGCTCGACGAACTCCGCGACGGACGTGTCGGCGATGAGCCGGCCCCGGCCGATCACCAGCAGATGGTCGGCGGTCTGCGCCATCTCCGACAGCAGGTGGCTCGACACGAGCACGGTTCGTCCCTCCGCGGCGAGAGCCTGCATGAATTGGCGGATCCACACGATGCCCTCGGGGTCGAGGCCGTTGACGGGCTCGTCGAACAACAGCACCTTCGGATCCCCGAGCAGAGCGCCGGCCAGTCCCAGCCGCTGCGACATGCCGAGAGAGAAGCCGCCCGCGCGCTTGTCGGCCACCTCGGTCAGGCCGACGAGCGCGAGCACCTCCTCGACCCGCGAGTTCGGCAGGCCGTTGGATGCGGCGAGCCAGCGCAGATGGGCCCGCGCCGATCGGTTCGGGTGCACCCAGCGCGCATCGAGCAGCGCACCGACGGTCCGCAGCGGCCGTTTCAGCTGCCGGTAGGGGACGCCGTCGATCAGCGCGGTCCCGGCGGTGGGCCGGTCGAGGCCGAGGATCATCCGCATCGTCGTGGACTTCCCGGCGCCGTTGGGGCCGAGGAATCCGGTGACGATCCCCGGGCGGACCGTGAACGTCACGTCGTCGACGGCGACGGTGGAACCGAAGGTCTTCGTCAGTCCGGTCACTTCGATCATGACCCACAGCCTGCCCGATTCGGCCCGATCGTGCCGCGCCGGGTCGCCCCACAGTCCGGTGCACAGGTCGCCGGCGGAAGCTCGTCGCAGGTGACGGCGAGGCGTCCCGGCCGGTGCTGCGGAGCCGACGAGCGAGAAGGCGCCGAATCGGGCGCAGGGACCGAGATGAGGATCGTCCCCGTTGTCGAGTTCCGCCGAGCCGGTGGACGGCACGGGACCGGGGAGTACCGGCTGTTGCCGCTGCCGGCCGCCGTCACGGCGGATTCCGAGAGCAGCCGGTCGTGGCGATCAGCGCCGGGACACGGCCGACGCGGGTGATGTCAGGTCGAGCCCGGCTCGGTCCGGTCGGCGTGGAGTCTGCGGTAGCAGCCGTGTCGACTCCGTTGCACTCCAGTCTGTTTCATGGGATTCAGCACGTCCGATGAGGTCGGTCCCGTCGCCTCCTGCCGGGCCGTGACGTCGACGCGCGGTCCGAGACGTGGACGGCGGCGCGGCAGGTGGGGACGGAGCCTGTCGATCAGGCGGTTTCGGCGATGACGAGTGCGGTGACGTAGCCGCCGTACTTGTCGTCGAAATTCTTGTCGGCGTAGTCACATTCCACGCGGAAGGTCACTGTGCCGCCCGAGATCGACACGAGATCGGTGTCGACCTCCACGATGTTGATGTGGTGATCATCGGAGTCGTAGTCGAGCTTGAAGCCGTTGAGGGCGACTCCGGCGCGCAGCACGTTCCGCGGAAACGACACCGACTGCTGGATGCTCCTGCGGCCCGTCCCGACCGGAATCGTGACCGACGGAGTGAGAAACGATATTGCCATGGGACCGGTCCTTTCTGATGGTGACCTGACACATCGACTGTGAGCCGCGGGGTGCGCGGCCACCACGCACCCTGGGGTGCATCCATGCGACCCTCGGGCTGAATTCGGTCGATACCGGCCGCTACGCGGGGATTGCCCGGGTGAGGTATGCGCTGTGCTGTGCTACCGACCTCGCCGTCGAGCTCTGCGAACTGCCGGGGCCGGAACGGAGAGGGATCCGCCGCCCGGATTGCCCATGCCGTCGACGCCGCGCATGCCGTCGCCGTAGCACTCGCCGTGTTCCACTCGAACTCCGATCCGGACAGGACATTTCGTACATGATGTCGCCGCCCCCTGCCCGGAACCGACCCGGACTCCCGGGCACACCGTGTCCGTACGGCGTTGCGATCTCTTCGGCGCCGAACCCCCGATCTCTTCGACCGGGCCGACCGATATCCACCTGGACCTGGGGAAAGGCGCGTTCCTCACAACTGCCGTACCGCATCGAAGCCTGCGCGTTCTGCCCCCGGATCAGGAGCGTAACGCGGGCCTCCCCCCGCCGTCCGGCAGCCGATCCGCCTTGCAGCGGCGACCGGAGTCGCGATATGTCGCGCCGGGTTCGGTCGTCGCCGGCGGCGTGCCGGTACCGCCGGTACCCCTACATACCGCATGAATGCATTGTCCTTCAACGAAATCCGCTACTGTCGGCCGCCAGAGGCGCGAATCGGTGCGACAATCCAGGTGTCGAAGGGAGGCCCGTGATGACCCAGACACGAGCCGTGATCGGGGAGAGCGTCGAGGAGTCGATCGGAGGCGGTGAGGACGTCGCGCCCCCGAGACTCGGGGCGGCCGTCGGCGCCCTGGCCGACGTGTTCGGTCACGGCCGGACGGTGGCCCGGCACGGCGTGTCGTTCGGCAAGGAACTGGCGAAGATCGCCGTCGGCCGCTCCACGGTGGCACCGGCGAAAGGCGACCGCCGGTTCGCCGACCCGGCCTGGAGCACGCACCCGGCCTACCGCCGGCTCGAGCAGACCTACCTGGCGGCCAGCGGTGCCGTCGACGGCGTCGTCGACGACGTCGGCCGCGGCATCGACCCACGCCGGGCGGCCGAGGCCAAATTCGCCGCCGACATCCTCACCGCGGCCCTGGCCCCGACGAACTACCTGTGGACCAACCCCGCGGCACTGAAGGAGGCGTTCGACACCGCCGGCCTCAGCCTCGTGCGGGGCACCAGGCACTTCGTCTCCGACCTGCTCGAGAACCGGGGCATGCCGTCGATGGTCGACCGCGGCGCCTTCACCGTCGGCACCGACCTGGCGGTCACCCCGGGCGCGGTGATCTCCCGCGACGAGGTCGCCGAGGTGCTGCAGTACACCCCCACCACCACCACGGTCCGCCGCCGGCCGGTGCTGGTGGTGCCCCCGCCGATCGGCCGGTACTACTTCCTGGACCTGCGGCCGGGACGCAGCTTCGTCGAGTACAGCGTCGGCCGCGGCCTGCAGACCTTCATGCTCTCGTGGCGCAACCCCACCGCCGAGCAGGGCGACTGGGACTTCGACACCTACGCCGGCCGGGTCCTGCGGGCGATCGACGAGGTGCGGGAGATCACCGGCAGCGACGACGTGAACCTGATCGGGTTCTGTGCCGGCGGGATCCTCGCCACCACGGCGCTCAACCACCTCACTGCCCGGGGCGACGACCGGGTGCACAGCATGGCCTATGCGGTGACGATGCTCGACTTCGGCGATCCGGCACTGCTCGGCGCGTTCGCCCGGCCCGCCCTGATCCGGTTCGCCAAGGGCCGCTCCCGCCGCAAGGGCCTGATCAGCGCGCGGGACATGGGATCGGCATTCACCTGGATGCGCCCGAACGACCTGGTGTTCAACTACGTCGTCAACAACTACCTGATGGGACGCACCCCACCGGCGTTCGACATCCTCGCCTGGAACGCCGACGGCACCAATCTGCCCGGCACCCTGCACGGTCAGTTCCTCGACCTGTTCCGGGACAACCTGCTCGTCGAGCGCGGTAAGTTCACCGTGCTGGGCACACCGGTGGACCTGAAGTCGATCACCGTCCCCACCTTCGTCTCCGGCGCGATCGCCGATCACCTGACCGCCTGGCGCAACTGCTACCGCACCACCCAGTTGCTCGGTGGAGACACCGAATTCGTGCTCAGCTTCTCCGGGCACATCGCCAGCCTGGTCAACCCGCCCGGCAACCCGAAGGCGCACTACTGGACCGGCGGCACACCGGGCCCGGACCCGGACACCTGGCTCGAGCACGCCGAGCGGCAGCAGGGCAGCTGGTGGCAGGCCTGGGCCGACTGGGTGCTCGCCCACGGCGGAGAGGAGACCACCGCGCCGAGCGCACCCGGCAGTACCCGGCACCCCGCGCTCGAGGCGGCCCCCGGCCGGTACGTGCGCGACCTACCCGCAGCCTGACCCTCTCGATCCGGAATGCGACCCGGACCGACAGGCAGACCCCTGACCGTCGGCGGCTGACGGCAGCAGGTGGCGACTCGTCCTCGACGGCAAGGTGGAGGACGCGCGGCGCCGGCGCCCTCCGGCTCACGCCATTTCGGGGACGTGCAGGTGGGCGATGGCGAGCTCGAATTCGCAGGTGTCGAGTATCTCCGCGCCCGCTTCGCGAACCACTGCCGCCCGGATGCCGTCGAGGCGTTCCCTGTGGCGTTCGATCGCCTCGGCGCTGTCGAACGTCATCGACGACACCCCGCGGCCGGACGCGCGGTCGATCATCAGGCTGGCGCTGCAGAACCCGTCGAGTTCCTCCACCTTGGGCAGTTCGCCCATCTTCCACAGGTCGACGCCACGGTCCATGTGCGCCGGCTCGGTTCTGATCCACGTGACCCGGCACCAGGCCCCGCGATCCGAATGGTGGTCGCGATGCATGACGGCGATCTCCCACCGCGACACCTCCGTGGTGCCGTGGAAGATCCTGGCGGCCTCGTCACGTAGCGTGCGCACCGCTCCTTCGCTGGCGCGCATCGATTCGTCGTCGCGCCACGAACTGGTCGCGATGCACCGGCCCGAGCCGCGATCGATCAGCAGGGACATGCCGAGGCAGCCCTCGATGTCTGCCAGCGTGGGCATCACGGTGTCGCGTACGTGCCTGATCCCGGCATCGATGTACGACGGATGCGCGTGAATTGTGGTCGAGCGTGCGAACACGATCGGCACCCTTCTCCTCAGGGCGGTGCCGACGCGGCGCCGCCGGTCGTTGTCGTTCCCCAGGTTTCACCTTGCTCCCCCGATCCACTGGAGGCAATAGGCGCATTCCGCTTCGACCGGTATCGCCCGAACTGCACGATCCGGCCACCGCTGCCGTCCCTCGATCGTGGGAAGAGAACCACCCGTGCACCACTGCTCGCCGCCGCCGACGACGCCGGTGGTGCCGCGACGCGTGCGGCACCACCGGGTCCGGTGGGCGCCCCCGGGTCCGGTGGGAAACCGACCGTCACGGCCTCACATCGGGTCGTCTCAGGGCTCGAGCGGCGACGACGCCTGCGCCCAGAACCGCTTCGGGATGCGGCCCGCGTGCCGGGCCCGGAAGCCGGCCTCGACGGCGTGGCGCATCGCGGACGCCATGAGGGCCGGGTCCTTCGCCCGGGTCACCGCGGTCGCCAGCAGCACCGCGTCGCACCCGAGTTCCATCGCGAGCGCGGCGTCCGAGGCCGTGCCGATACCCGCATCGAGGATCACCGGCACCCCGGCGGCTTCGACGATCATCTCGATGTGGTGCGGGTTGGCGACCCCGAGGCCCGTGCCGATCGGCGAGCCGAGCGGCATCACGGCGGCGCAGCCGACGTCCTCGAGCCGTCGCGCCAGCACCGGGTCGTCGTTGGTGTAGGGCAGCACGACGAACCCGTCGTCGACGAGTTGCTCGGCGGCCGAGACGAGTTCGATCGCGTCGGGCAGCAGCGTGCGTTCGTCGGCGACGACCTCGAGTTTGACCCAGTCCGTTCCGAGCGCCTCGCGGCCGAGTTGTGCGGTGAGCACCGCCTCGGCGGCGCCGCGGCAGCCGGCGGTGTTGGGGAGCGGCGCGATGTCGAGGCGGCGCAGCAGATCGAGCACGCCGGTCCCGGACGCCGCGTCCACCCGGCGCATCGCCACGGTGGTCAGCTCGGTGCCGGAGGCGACGAGGGCCTCTTCGAGCACGGCGAGGTTCGCGGCCCCACCGGTGCCGGTGATCAGCCGCGAGGCGAAGCTGCGTCCGGCGATCGTCAGGGGCGGCAGGTCGTGGCCGGGGTCGGAGCCGAAGTCGCGCTCAGCCACCCTGCACCGCCGTCAGCACCTCGATCTGCCAGCCCTTCTCGACGCGCTCGGACCAGCGTCCCCGGGGGAAGACGGCACCGTCCACGGCGACGGCGACCCCCCTGTCGGGCAGCCCGAGCCCACTCAGCAACTCGGCCATCGTCGGCGCCTCGGCGAACCAGCGCTCCTCCCCATTGACCGTGACTCCCACCGTCGGCGCACCGTTCATCACACTCACTCCTCGGTAAATCGTTGCGGATCAGCATATTTCGCCACAGCGAGCGGTTCGTCCGCGAGCTCCGCGACCACCGCGTCCGCCGTGACCGGGGTCAGCAGCACGCCGTTGCGACCGTGCCCGGTCGCGGCGATCACCCGCTCGGACAGCCGGCCGATCAGCGGCAGGTTGTCCGGGCTCACGGGTCGTAGTCCCGCACTCGCCTCGTACAGCTCGTACTCGCCGATCGCCGGGAACAGCGTCTCGGCGTCGGCGATGAGATCCCGCACCCCCGCGACGGTGACCTGCGTGTCGTCGGCCTCGTACTGGGTTGCGCCGACGACGAGCCCGTCCGCGCGCGGCACCAGGTACGCGGGCCGGCCGTGCACGCTGCCGCGGACCGTCCGGTGTGGAGCGGGAGCCGCGCCCGGGCGGGTCCGCAACCGCAGGATCTCCCCCTTGACCGGCCGCACCGGCAAGCCCGGCCACAGCCGCGCCGAGGCGGCGCCGGCCGCGAGCACCACCCGGTCGGCGTCCAGGTCCGTGACGTCAAGGACCGGCTCGTCGACGAAGGTGACCCCGGCCGCGGCGGCCGCCCGTCGCAGCGCGTCGACGAGAACCCGGTTGTCCACGGCCAGCTCGTCCGGGGCCAGCAGCCCGAGACGGATGCGCGGGCCGAGCGACGGCTCGAGTTCACGCACCTCGGCGCGGCCGAGCACGCGCATCTCGTGCCCCTGGGCCGACACCCACTCGGCGATCGTGCGCAGGTCGGCGGCGTCGGCCGCGTCCAGCGCGACGGTCAGCGACGCAGTGGAGGTGAACAGGTCGAGGCCGGTCTCCCGCAGCAGCTCGGCGCCGAACGCCGGCCAGCGGGCCAGCGACGCGGCGCCCAGCTCGAGGACGTGTTCCTCACCCGGCCAACCCTCCGACAAGGGCGCCAGCATCCCCCCGGCCACCCAGGACGCCCCCGCTCCCGGGGACGGGTCGTGCACGGTCGCGGTCCAGCCGGCCCGGGCCGCGCGCCAGGCGATCGACAGCCCGATCACGCCTCCGCCGACAACGGATACGGTTCCCAACAGTTCGTCCACCTCACTCCCTGCGCCGGCATGATCCGGTTCAGGTGCTGACGGTCGGGGCCGGCAGGCCCCCTCTCAGCCCCGCGATCCCCGGGACTCCCGTGTCGATTCGTTCAGAGCAGAGACTACCGTCTCCGCCGTGACTACCTACCGCGGCAACCATCCCGCCCCCCGGGAACGCCTCGCGCAGGCCCGGCTCTACCTGTGCACCGACGCCCGTCGCGACACCGGCGACCTGGCCCGATTCGTCGAGGAGGCCCTTGCGGGCGGTGTCGACATCGTCCAGCTCCGCGACAAGGGCTCGGCAGGCGAGAAGAAGTTCGGCCCGCTCGAGGCGCGCGAGGAACTCGAAGCACTCGAGGTGCTCGCCGCCGCCTGCCACCGGCACGGCGCCCTGCTGGCCGTCAACGACCGCGCCGACATCGCCCTGGCCGCCGGCGCCGACATCCTGCATCTCGGGCAGGGCGACCTGCCGGTGCGGTACGCCCGGCAGGTCCTCGGCGACGACGTGGTGATCGGCCGCTCGACCGCCAGCCGGGCCCAGGCCAGCCTCGCCGACATCGAGGACGGTGTCGACTATTTCGCCAACGGGCCGGTGTGGGAGACCCCCACCAAGCCGGGTCGCACCGCGGCGGGCCTCGAGGTGCTGCGGGAGGTGGCCCGGTCGCAGCCGCGGCGGCCGTGGTTCGCCATCGGCGGCATCGATGCCGAGCGGCTGCCCGAGGTGCTCGACGCCGGCGCCACCCGCATCGCGGTGGTCCGCGCCATCACCGCGGCACCGAATCCGCGGGCCGCGGCGGCGGCACTGAAGGCCGCGCTGCCCGGCTGAAAGTCCGTCACAGCCAGTCGAGGACCGTCGACGGCGCCAGGGTCGGCACGTCCCCGGGCAGCCGGGCGCGCAGTCCCCGGTCGGCCGTCACCACCACGGTGAGCACCTGGTCCAGGACCGCCGACGTGCCCTTCGCCAGGACGGCCAGCTCGTCGTCTCCGCTGCCGGCGGCGGGGTGCACCAGGGTGCGGTCGTCGTCGATCACCGCTGCGCGGGCTTGCCCCTCGAGGACCGCCTCGATGCGGCTCACCCAGCCGAAGGACCCGCCGGGCAGCTCGACGGTGCGGGGCACCGACTCGGCCAGCTCCGCGAGCAGTCGTGCGGTGGCACCCGGCCGGTCGCGCCACCAGCCGTTCGGCCGCGAGCCGAGGACGTTGGCCGTGTCGAGCAACATCCGCACCGCCCGGGTCCGCAGGTCCGGCCAGGCGGCCGCGAACCCGGAGTGCAGGGACATGGTCTCGACGTCCGCCTCCGGCACCCAGCGCAGTTCGGTGCTCTCCCCGTTGAGGGTCGTCGCCATCGGGCTCGGGGTGTCCGCGACGACCGTGGTGTACGTCCATCCCCCGGCACCGCCGGAGGTGACCCGCTCGGTGCGCACGCTCACGGCAGCCGGGTCGATCCCGGTCTCCTCCTCGGCTTCCCGTACAGCCGCGGCGACGGGACTCTCGTCGCTGTCGCGGGCGCCGCCGGGCAGGGCCCACGTGCCGCCCTGGTGGCTCCACGCCGCGCGGTGCTGCAGCAACACGGCCGGGGTGCCGTCGGGCAGCGGTGCACGCAGCAGCAGCCCGGCCGCACCGAATCTGCCCCACCGGCGACCACCGTCGGGTCCGACGGCCCAGCCGTCCCCGTCACCTCGCATCGCGTCCGCCTCCCTGCCGCCCGGCCGCCGACCGCGAGCCGGGCGTCCACCGCCCTCGGACGGCAACGACATCCCATTACTGCTTATATGCTCGCCACACACAGTGCCACATCGGAAGGGGTGCTCTCGTGGACGTGCGCGTGACCCCCACGCTCGGCGCGGTCGCGGGTCGCCTCGAGCGCAGCGACGTGTCCGATCCCGTCGTCGACCACGACCGCCGCGCCGACGACTGGCGCGCCCTGCTGCGATCCACTCCCGCCGCACTCTTCACCCTCGGCGCGCTGCTGTCGGTCCTCCTCATCGTCTCGGGCATCGTCGCAGGTCAGACCGTGACGAGCCGGCAGGCCACGCACAGTCGGCTGCTCACCTCCGTCGAACCCCTCGCCGACGCCGCCCAGAGTCTCTACAGTGCGCTGTCCGTCGCGGACGCGGCCGCCGCCACCGGCTTCATCGCGGGCGGTATCGAACCCGAGGAGGTGCGGGAACGCTACACCCAGGCCGTCGGCGAGGCGTCCACCCAGCTCGTCGCCGCGGCCGGCGGAATCGCCGCCGACGACAGGGTGAGTGCCCGGTTGCTGGCGGACATCGCCGGCCGGCTCACCGTCTACACCGGCCTGGTGGAGACGGCCCGGGCGAACAATCGCGTCGGAAACCCCGTGGGCGCCGCCTACCTCGGCGAGGCCTCGTACCTGATGCAGTCCGAACTGCTGCCGATGGCGCAGGAACTGCACGAACGCAGCTCGTCCGCCGTCACGTCCACCCAGCGGGCGGCGGTGCAACCGCCGTGGACGTCGATCGGGATGCTGCTGGTGACGGTTGTCGCGCTGGCCGGCGTGCACGTGATCGTTTCGCGGATCAGCCGCCGCACCCTCAACCTCGGACTTCTCACGGCCATCGCCTCGACGGGGATCCTGCTGTGCTGGCTCCTCGTCGCGGGACTGATCTCGTCGAGCGCCACCCGGAACGCCGTCGAGCGCGGCGGCGAACCGCTCGGGGTCTTCACCGACAGCCGGATCCTCGCCCAGCAGGCCCGGACCGCCGAGACGCTGCAGCTGGTCCGACGGGACGTCACCGGCGAATACGACGCGATGTTCGACGGCAGCATGGACCGTCTCGAGGAGTTGCTCACCGGCTCCGCGGCCGCCGACGTGGAGTCCCAGGCCGAACCCGCCGGCCGCGCCGCCGAAGCGCGCACGGCTTGGCTGGCATCGCACGACCGCGTGCAGGCGGCACTCGACCGGGGCGACTACCCGGCTGCCGCGATCCTCGCCACCGGTCCCGGGCCCGACGAGGCGGCGGCCCAGTTCCACGCGGTCGACCGCGCCCTCGAACAGGGCATCGACCTCGCGCGCGCCGAACTGCGCGGCAACGAAGTCCGCGCCGCGGACACGCTGTCCGCGCTCGCACCGGCCGCGTGGGTGCTCACCGTGCTCGCGTGGCTCGGCGTCGTGGGAGGACTGGCGCCACGAATCCGGGAGTACCTGTGAACATCCGCAACGCCCTGCTCGCCGTCGCCGTCGCCACGGCCGTCCTCACCGGTGGGTGCGCGACGTCGCAACCGGAGATCGTCGCCGGTCCCGACGTGTCCTACACCGAACCGCCGTTGCCGGAGCGCGCCGCACTCGCGCCCACCGACATGCCGATTCCCCCGGAGCCGGACTGCGGCGACCCGACCGCCGGGCTGCGTCCCGACGGGGCGACGACCGGACCGGCCCTCGATGCGATCCGGGCGCGCGGACGCCTCGTCGTCGGGCTCGACACCGGCAGCAACCTGATGAGTTTCCGCGACCCCTCGACCGGCCGGATCGCCGGGTTCGACGTGGACATCGCCCGCGAGATCGCCCGGGATCTGCTCGGCAGTCCGGACCTGCTCGACTTCCGGATCCTGAACTCCGCGGACCGGGAGCAGGCCCTGCAGGATTCCACCGTCGACATCGTCGCGAAGACGATGACGATCACGTGTGCCCGACGTGAGCGCGTCGACTTCTCCACGGTGTACTTCGTCGCCCAGCAGCGTGTCCTGGTGGTCAAGGGCTCCGACGTCCGGGACGTCGCCGATCTCGCCGGCCGGCGGGTGTGTGCGGTGCGCGGCACGACGTCGCTCATGCGTCTGCGGCAACTGCAACCGTCCGCGGCGATCCTGACCGTCCCGTCGTGGGCGGACTGTCTCGTCGTGCTGCAGCAGCGCCAGGTCGACGCCGTCAGCACCGACGACACGATCCTCGCCGGGCTCGCCTCCCAGGACCCGTACCTGGAACTGGTGGGAGCGCCGCTCGGAACCGAGCCCTACGGCATCGGGATCGCGCAGGGCCGTGAGGACCTGGTGCGGTTCGTCAACGGCACCCTCGAACGGATCCGTCGGGACGGCACGTGGACGCAGATCTACAACCGTTGGCTCACCGTCCTCGGTCCCGCCCCGGCGCCGCCGACCCCGACGTACGTGGACTGAGAGAACGCATGTCCGACACCGACGACGACACCGGACCGGCGACAGCACCGGCGGCACCCCCGGATTCCGGTCCGGCGACCGCACCGAGCGCCGGGCCGGGAACAGCACCGAGCATGGGTCCGGGTACAGCACCGAGCATCGGTCCGGGCACAGCACCGAGTATCGGTCCCGGTACTCAGCGCAGCCGCCGGGGAAGCGTGCCGTCGCAGCGGTCGTCCTCACGCCGCTCCCGGTCGCGGTTGCCGTCGCGGCGGCGACTCGCGGGTCTCGTCGACATCCCCGTCCCCACTCCCGTCGACCCCGAGTCCGTCGTCCTGCGCGACCCGCACGTCGCCGAGGGCAAGCGGTTCTGCTGGAAGTGCGGCAAGCCGGTCGGCCGCAGCACACCCAACGGCCCGGGCGCGACGTCGGGCCGATGTCCTTCGTGCGGAACCCCGTTCGAGTTCACTCCGCTGCTCGCGGTCGGCGACGTCGTCGGCGGGCAGTATGTGGTGCAGGGCTGTCTCGCCCACGGTGGTCTCGGCTGGATCTACTTGGCGATCGACCGGAACGTCAGTGATCGCTGGGTGGTCCTGAAGGGCCTGCTGCACTCCGGAGACGCCGAGGCGCAGGCCGTCGCGCTGGCCGAGAAGCAGTTCCTCGCCGAGGTGACGCATCCGAGCATCGTGAAGATCTTCAACTTCGTCGAGCACCCTCGCCCCGACGGCAGCCCGATGGGCTACATCGTCATGGAATACGTGGGCGGGCACTCGCTGCGCGAGGTGCTCGACACCTGTCCCAAGCCCTCGCGGATGCCCGTCGAACAGGCCGTCGCGTACGTCCTCGAGATCATGCCGGCGCTGAGCTATCTGCATTCGATCGGGCTCGTCTACAACGACCTCAAGCCCGAGAACATCATGGTCACCGAGGAACAGCTCAAACTCATCGATCTCGGTGCCGTCACCGGCATCGAGGACTACGGCTACCTGTACGGAACGCCGGGCTTCCAGGCCCCGGAGATCGTGCGCACCGGCCCGACCGTGGCGTCCGACATCTACACCGTCGGCCGGACCCTCGCCGTACTGACCCTCGACATGCCGTGGACGCAGGGGCGTCCGGCCGACGGCCTCCCGACGCCGGCCGAGGCGCCGCTGCTGGCGGAGTACGAGTCCTACCACCGGTTGCTGCTGCGGGCGATCGATCCCGATCCGCAGCGACGATTCGAGTCGGCCGACGAGATGGCGAGCCAGCTGACGGGTGTCCTGCGCGAGATCCTGTCGCAGCAGACCGGCGAGGAGCATCCGGGTCTGTCGTCGGTGTTCAGCCGGCAGCGGACGACGTTCGGCACGGACGAGGCTGTCGGGCGCACGGATTCGATCGTCGACGGTGTCGAACGGGACGAGAAGCTCGCGGCGCGTGATGTGGCGGCAGCGCTGCCCGTTCCGCTGCTCGATCCGCTCGATCCGAGTGCGGCACTGCTGGCGGCGGCGGTGCACAGCGAACCTCAGCAGACACTCGACGCGCTGCGCCACGCGCGCGACAACGGCATCGAGCGCGTCGTCGGCACGGCCGACGTCTCGTTCTCCCGGGAGATCACGCTCGCCGAGGTCCGTGCCCATCTCGACCTCGGGCACGGCGCGCGCGCCACCGAGATCCTGGGCAAGCTGGAACGTGACCTGGGAGCGGACTGGCGCATCGACTGGTATGCCGGTCTCGCCGAGCTGATCAACGGCGAATACGAGTCCGCCTTCGGCAGATTCGAGAAGGTGCTCGCCGCGATGCCCGGCGAGACCGCACCGAAGCTCGCTCTGGCGGCCACCGCCGAACTCATCCTGCAGCATTGGGAGAGCGAGGATCCCGATGCCTGGCGCGCGTTCTGCGAGAACTACTACCGCACCGTGTGGCGCACCGATCACAACGTGGTGAGCGCCGCGTTCGGCCTGGCGCGGCAACTCACCCTCCGCGGCGAGCGGGCTGCCGCGATCGCCGCTCTCGACCAGGTGCCGCCCAGTTCCCGGCATCACGCTGTCGCCCGGATGACGACCGTGCTGATCCTGCTGCACGACCGCCCGGTCGACGAGATCGAGGAGGCCGACCTGCGCGAGGCCGCGCGGCGGGTGGAGACGTTGTCGCCGGAGGAGGGACGGCTCCTGCAGATGCGCACCCTGGTGCTGTCGATCGCTCTCGACTGGGTCCGCGCGGGGCATTCGGCACGCCGCCGATCGGACCCGATTCTCGACGTCCCGTTCGACGAGAGGGGCCTTCGCAGCGGCACCGAGTCCGGTCTGCGAGACCTGGCCCGCAACGCGCCGACCCGCGCCCACCGATTCACCCTCGTCGACCTGGCCAACGCCATCCGCCCCCGCAGCCTGCTGTGAGCCGAGCGGGCGGATCTCGCGGCATCGGCCGAGTGGGCTCGACGACAACCTCCCGCTCGGCGCGGAATCCGCCCGCTCACCACCGCTGTGGACAACCCCGAAGTTGTCCACAGTCCGGTGACCGGGGGTTCCGCAGCGGCCGGACGCCCTGCATCGTGTGCGTCCGTGCATTCCTTCGACGCTCCCTTCCGGGGCACCGAGGCGATCGCGTCCGGTGCGCTGACCGCCTACGAGTTGCGGCACGGATTCGTCCGCCTGCACCGTGATGTCTACGTGCGGCGCGGTGTCGCGCCCACGGCACGCACCAGAGCCCGGGCCGCCTGGTTGTGGTCGGCGGGCAGGGGAACGCTTGCCGGCCTGTCGGCCGCGGCGCTGCACGGGACGAAGTGGATCGACGGCTCCGCCCCGGCGGAGCTGCTTCGGGCCGGTCACGTGCGTGCGCCCTCCGGCATCGTCGTCCGGCAGGGCATCCCCGACGACGACGAACTGTGCCGCGTGGACGGAATGACGGTGACCGGTCCCGCGCGGACGGGGTTCGACCTCGGCCGTACGGTGAAGGGAGACCGCGCTGTCGAACTCCTCGACGCCTTGTGTCACGCCACCGGCGTGATGCCTGCGGAGATCCGCGAGCTCGCCGGTCGGCACGCGGGAGCGCGTGGGGTGTCCGCACTGCGGCAGGTGCTCGGCCTAGTCGACGGCGACGCCGAGTCGCCACCCGAGACACGGACGCGCCTGCTGCTCGTGCGCGCCGGGCTTCCCGCTCCCGAGACCCAGATCCACGTCCGTGCCGCGGACGGACGACTGCTCGCCCGCGCCGACCTGGGGTGGCGATGCTGGCGGGTCCTCGTCGAGTACGACGGCGAACACCACTGGACGGACCCCGCCCAGCGCACCCGGGACATCGACCGGTACGCACTGCTCGAGTCCGCGGGCTGGCGGGTCGTCCGGGTCGACGCGCGACTGCTCGCCCAACGCCCGGACGTCGTGCTCGAGCGCGTGCGGGCGGCGTTGTGGGCGGCCGGCGCCCGGTGGTGAGAAAACGAGCGGGAGGATCTCGCGGCATCGGCCGAGTGGGCTCGACGACAACCTCCCGCTCGGCGCGGAAACGTCCCGCTCGCCTACACCAGCGCCGCGGCCGCCCGCGCGATCGCGAGCTCCTCGTTGGTCGGGATCACGAGGACCTCCACCTGCGACGTGTCCGCCGAGATGCGCCGCTCGCCGCGCTCCGGCGCGACGTTGCGGGCGTCGTCGACGACGATGCCGAGGCGTTCGAGGCCGGCGAGGGCGTCGCGACGGACGTCGACGTTGTTCTCGCCCACCCCGCCGGTGAAGACGACGACGTCGACGCCGCCGAGTTCGACGAGATATGCGCCGAGGTACTTGCGCAGACGGTGCACGTAGACGTCGTAGGCCAGCTTCGCGTCCTCGGAACCCTCGGCGACGAGCCGCAGCAGCGCCCGGAAGTCGTTGACACCGGACAGGCCCTTGAGCCCGGAGCGCCGGTTGAGCAGACCGTCTATGGTGTCGACGTCCATGCCCGCGCTGCGATTCAGATGCAGCAGCACGCCGGGATCGATGTCGCCGCAACGGGTTCCCATGACCAGGCCCTCGAGAGGGGTCAATCCCATGGACGTGTCGACGGGCCGGCCGCCGGCGATCGCGGAGGCCGACGCACCGTTGCCGAGATGCAGCACGATCTGGTTCAGCTCGGACAGTTCTCGTCCGAGGAACCGGGCCGCACGTTCGGACACGTACTGGTGCGACGTGCCGTGGAACCCGTACCGCCGGATGCCGTGTGCCCGCGCGACGTCCCGGTCGATCGCGTAGGTCGCGGCTTCGGCGGGCAGGGCGTGGAAGAACGCCGTGTCGAACACCCCGACGTGCGGGATGTCGGGCAGTTCCTCGCGCGCGACCTCCATACCGATGACGTTCGCGGGATTGTGCAGCGGCGCAAGAACGGACAGTTCCTCGACGGTGCGCACCACGTCGTCGTCCACGAGGGTGGGTTCGTGGAACACCTCGCCGCCGTGGACGAGCCGGTGGCCGACGGCGATGATGCCGGCCTCGCGCAGTGGCCGGCCCAGTCCCTCCACCCAGTCGAGGACGATCCGCAGTCCGGCCCGGTGGTTCTCGATGGGACCGACGTGTTCCTCTGTGCCGGTGGTGTGGTGGAACACGACCCGGCCTTCCGGCTCGCCGATCCGTTCGACGAGACCGTGCGCCACCGACTCTCCGGTCTCGGGGTGGACGAGCTGGAACTTGATCGACGACGAGCCCGAGTTGAGCACCAGCACGGTGCCTTCCGTCCGGGCGCTCATTCGCCGGTCTCCTGCGCCTGGATGGCGGTGATCGCCACCGTGTTCACGATGTCCTGGATCAGCGCTCCCCGCGACAGGTCGTTGACGGGTTTGCGCAGGCCCTGCAGGACCGGACCGACGGCAACGGCTCCGGCGCTGCGCTGCACGGCCTTGTAGGTGTTGTTGCCGGTGTTGAGGTCCGGGAAGATGAACACGGTCGCCCGGCCGGCGACCTCCGAGCCGGGCAGCTTGGCGCTGGCGACGGACGGTTCGATCGCGGCGTCGTACTGGATCGGCCCTTCCACCGGCAGATCGGGCCTGCGTTCGCGCACCAGGGCGGTGGCGGCGCGGACCTTGTCGACGTCGGCGCCCGACCCGGATTCGCCGGTCGAGTAGGACAGCATCGCGATGCGCGGTTCGATGCCGAAGCGTGCGGCGGTGGCGGCCGAGGAGATCGCGATGTCGGCGAGCTGTTCGGTGGTGGGGTCGGGTACCACCGCGCAGTCGCCGTAGGCGAGCACCCGGTCCGACAGGCACATGAGGAAGATGCTCGACACCGTGGACACGCCGGGTTCGGTCTTGACGATCTCGAACGACGGGCGGATCGTGTGCGCGGTGGTGTGCGCGGCACCGGAGACCATGCCGTCGGCGATGCCGAGATCCACCATCATCGTGCCGAAATACGAGATGTCGCTCATGATCTCGCGAGCGCGTTCGATCGTCATTCCCTTGTGGGCACGCAGCCGGGCGTATTCCTCGGCGAACTGCTCGGCGAGTTCGGACGATCTGGGATCGAGCACCTTCGCGGCGCTCAGGTCGACGCCGAGTTCGGTGGCCCGGCGCCGGACCTGCGTCTCGTCGCCGAGGATCGTCAGGTCGGCGATCCGGCGTTGCAGGACACGCCCGGCCGCGCGCAGGATCCGATCGTCCTCGCCCTCGGGCAGCACGATGTGCCGGCGCTGACGGCGCGCCCAGTCGATGAGCTGGTACTCGAACATCTGCGGGGTCGTGACGGACGGCCGCGGTACGTCGAGACGGCTCAACAGCTGATCGGTGTCCACGTGCTGTTCCATCAGCGCGACGGCGGTGTCGATCTTGCGGTGCGCGCCGAGGGCCATGCGCCCACGTGTCCGGTCGGCCGCCGACGCGGTGTCGAAGGTTCCGAGGCTCGTCGTCAGGATCGGCAGGCTGGGCTTGAGTCCGGCGACGAGCTGCGCCACCGCCGGGTGCGGCAGGAGGCCGCCGTTCATGATGATCCCGGCCAGCGACGGAAAACCCTGGGCTGCATTGGCATTGACGAGGGCGAGGAGCACGTCGGAGCGGTCGGCGGGGGCGATGACCACGACGCTCTCGGTGAGGCGTTCGAGGATGTGTTCGGCGGTCATGCCGCCGACCATGACGCGCAGCGCTTCGCGGTGCAGCAGTTCCGGGTCGCCGCTGTAGAGTTCGCCGTCGATCGCGGTGAGCAGTTCCCCCATGGTCGGCGCGACGAGAATCGGCACCTCCGGCAGGGTCCACAGCGGCACACCCCGGTCGCCGACAGCCGCGGCGATCTCGTCGAGGCGGTCGGCGGGGCAGCGGTTGACGACGATTCCGGTCAGGTGGGCATGCTGGGCGGCGAGTTCGGCGGTGCACACGCTGGTCAGTTGCGCCACCTCGTCGGGGGTGCGCCGAGAGCCACGCAGGACGAGCAGGACGGGCGCGTCGAGATTGGCAGCGATGCGGGCGTTGTAGCCGAGTTCGCTGGGGTTGGCGATCTCCGTGTAGTCGCTGCCGACGATGACGACGGCGTCGCAGCGGTCCGCGACGGCGTGGTACTTGACGACGATCTCGCTGAGGGCGGACTCGGGGTCGGCGTGGACGTCGTCGTAGGTGGCGCCGACGCACTCGTCGTAGTCGAGGTCGACGGTGATGCGTTCGAGGAGCAGTTCGAGGATGTAGTCGCGGTCGTTGTCGGAGCGGGCGATGGGACGGAAGACACCGACGCGCGCGGTGGAGGCGCACAGCGCCTGGAGCAGGCCGAGCGCGACGGTGGACTTGCCGGTGTCGCCTTCCGGCGCGGCGATGTAGATGCTCGACACGGACTCGGCGGCGGCGCTCATGGGTCACACGATATGCGGCTTCGCCGCCGGTGTGTCCTTCGGGCTGTGGGAGCAACCCGAAGGACACACCGGCGGCGCGGGGCGTGTCAGTCCGCGAGTGGATCGAGCGCGAAGTCGTACGTGGCGACCTTGCTTCCGGCGTCGTCGACCTGCGGATCGAGGACGAGTTCCGGCTTCGTCGCCGTCGCGACGTCGTCGTCGAGCCAGTCACCGCCGGCGAAGTACAGCTGGGTGACGATCGGCTGCCGGCCGGGTGCGGTCACCCGCAGGTGCAGGTGCGCCGGGCGCCACGGGTGCCAGCCGGCCGCCTCGATGAACTGGCCGGTGGGCCCGTCCGTCGGGATCTGGTACGGAGCCGGTTCGATGGTGGTGATCGCGTACCGGCCCTCGGCGTCGGCGACGACGGTGCCGCGCAGATTCCACTGCGGCAGGTGCGGGGCGAACTGCGAATAGTAGCCCTCGTCGTCGGCGTGCCAGATCTCGATGCGTGCGCCGTCGAGGCCCCGACCGTCGAGGTCGGTGACTTGCCCGCGCAGGACCAGCGGGGGGTGGACGCGGTCCTCGTCGCGCATCGGGAGGGTGCACTGTGCGGGTAGTTCGGGGGCGCCCGGAACGTAGTACGGCCCCTCGATGCTGCCCTTGGTGCCGCGGAACCGCCGGGAGTTGACGTCCTCGATCTCGTGCTCGACGAACACGTCCAGCAGGAGGGGCCACTCGCCGCCCTCGCCGACGTCGATGAGCCACTGCTTGAGCACGCGGTACTCGTCGTAGGTGACGGCGTGCTTCCGGATCAGCGCACCGAATCCCCCGAGTGCTTCGGTCGCGATGGCGGACAACCGTTCCGGCGAGGTGTCGGCGGTGAAGCGTTCACCCTTGAACTTGTCGGTGGCGGCGTTGCCGGAGGCGACCGCGGTGGGACTTTCGATGGTGGTCATGATGTCTCCCGGGAAGTGTTCAGGCGCGGCGGAAATGGGACACGTCGTCGTTGCCGACGAGGTCGGGCACGGTCCAGCCGTCGAGGTCGTACTCGCTCATGAACTGCTCGGCCAGGCCCTTCATGGAGGACACGTCTCCACGGCCCTCCGCCGCGAAGAGGAGCTCGGCCTTGACGTTCTCGTGGTTGCCGGCGTAGTTGCGCTCGTAGAGCTCGTGGCGGCCGCCGAATTCGGAGCCGATCGAATCCCACAGCGCCTTCATCACCTTGACCCGGTCCACCGCGGTGATGCCGTCCGAGCCGCGGACGTACTTGTCCAGGTACGGGCGCACGTCCGGATTCTTGAAGTCCGCGGCGGAGGACGGCAGGTAGATCAGGCCCGAGGCGACGTCCTGCTCGATGATCTCCTTGATGCGCGGGTAGCCCTGCATCGCGAACATCCGGTAGGTCAGCCCGTACTCGAGCTTGGGGATGACGGTGTCCCCGATCCACGGTTCCGGGTTGTTGACCATCGCGTCGGTCAGCGACCAGAACAGGTTGCGCCAGCCGATGACCTCGCCGACGCGGGTCTGCACGCCGCGGAACCCGCCGGCGCCGGTCGCGTCGAGCGCCTTCATCAGCAGGCCGGCGATGAAGTCGAGCTTGACCGCCAGACGGGTGCAGCCCTGCAGAGTGAAGCGCTGGAGGAATCCGGAGCCGCCGAGGAAGTTGTTGATCTTCTCCACGTCGCCGTACATGAAGACGTTCTCCCACGGCACCAGCACCTTGTCGAAAATGAAGATGGCGTCGTTCTCGTCCATGCGCGAGGACAGCGGGTAGTCGAACGGCGAACCGACGACATTGGCGTTCTGGCTGTAGGAGGCCCGCGAGATCAGCTTGATGCCCGGGGCGTCCATCGGCACCGTGCAGATCAGGGCGAATTCCTTCTTCTTGATCGGCAGGCCGTAGTGGGCGATGAAGTTGTAGTTGGTGATCGCCGAGCCGGTGGCGACGACCTTGGCGCCGGAGACGATCAGGCCGGCATCGGTCTCCTTCTCCACCTTCATGAACACGTCGCCGACCTCGTCGGGCGGCAGCGACCGGTCCACCGGCGGGTTGATGATGGCGTGGTTCCAGTACAGGACCTTCTCCTGCGACTCGCGGTACCAGCGCTTCGCGTTGTCCTGGAACGGCGAGTAGAACTCGTCGTTGGCACCGAGCGTGCCGAGGAAGGACGCCTTGTAGTCCGGGGACCGGCCCATCCAGCCGTACGTCAGTCGCGCCCAGGTGGCGATAGCGTCGCGGTCGGCTCGCAGGTCGTCTGCGGACTTCGGGGTGCGGAAGAACGGCATGGTCACCCCGCCGTTGCCGGTGTCGGTGGGGGCGGTGAGGGTGCCGACATGCTCGCCGGTGTGCAGCGCGTCGTACAAGCGTGCGGTCATGCGGATGGAGTTGCGGAACGCCGGGTGGTTGGTGAAGTCCTTGACACGCTCACCGTGCAGGTAGATTTCGCGGCCGTCGTCGATCGACGCGATGTACTCGTCGCCGGTCATGGGCCGCGTGGCGAAGTTCTTCTGCTGATTGGCCGGGTGGTCTGCGGCGACGTTCACCTTCGACCGGTCGACGGTGCCGGTAGCGGGGGCTGCTTCGGTGATGGTCATGTTCTTCCCTTCGAGAGAGGCGGGAGTGGGATCAGGAGGCAGCGCGGGCGAGCTGCGCGGGCAGTGGGGTGAATGTGGCTGTGGCGTCGAACCATCCGCTGTGCGGATCGTCGAGGCACCCGTTCCACGCGGTCGAGCCGGATCGGTCCCCGATGTCGTGGAAGGTGCTGCGGAAGAACAGGAGCGGGTCCTTCTCGGCGTCGACGGAGGCGTCGACGATCTCGCCGACGAAGATGACGTGGTCGCCGCCGTCGTACTCGGCCCACGGTCGGCAGAGCAGGGTGGCCGCGTTGCCGGGGAGGGCGGGTGCGATCCCGGTGTCGTCCCATGCCGGCGCGACGGCCTGCGGCCTACCGGCGAAATGCAGTGCGGTGGAGAGCTGGTCGGCCGCCAGGATGTTCACGGCGAACGGCGCGTCGCTGAGGTAGCCGCACGCCTTCGACGTCCGCGTCAGCGTCACCTGGCACAGCCTCGGCTCCAGCGAGACGGCGGTGAAGGCGGTGACCGTGGCCCCGTGCGGGGTGCCCTCGGCGTTGGCGCACGTGACCACCGTGACCCCGCTGGCGAACTGGCCGAAGATGTTGCGAAGTGCTCGCTGGTCCATGGGGAGACCGCCTTTCTGCACGCTGTGCGGTTGCGGGTCGATCCGGAACGAGGACCAACGTATGACCCGGATCACACCCCGTCGATCCGCGTTGCGAAGGGCCGATCCGCATTGCGAAGCGGGCTCGAATCGACCGGACGGCACGTGACCGTCGTCACAGTACGGTGCTAGCGGGGGGAGTTGCCCACACCGGCACAGCACCAGTTGGGAGGGTTGGAGGGGCGAATGCGAGCACCGGAGAGCCGCAGCTTCACGGACTGGGACGAAGTGCATGATGTGGTGTCCCAGGCGTACTTCCCGCACCAGCTGACGCTTCTCGGCCGTGGGTCCGCAGCCCGCACGTCACTGGAATCTACCCAGCTCGGCGCCTCGCGGCTGGCGAGGATCGGCTTCGGTGTGGACGTGTCGATCCGCTCCGAGCACCCCGGCGCGTACGGCATCAACATTCCCCTGACCGGCCACCTCGTCACCGCCGTCGGCCGCGACGAGGTCGTGTCGGCTCCCGGGCTGGCGACGGTCTGCCCGCCCGACACTCCGACCGTCATCACCCGGTGGAGCAGTTCGTGCGAGATCATCGGGTTCAAGATCGACCGCGACTACGTGCAGCGCGAGATGGACCGCCTGCTCCCCCGCCCCGGCAGGCGGCTGCCCGCGCAGCTGGATCTGCGGTCCGGCGCAGGGGCCGACTGGTTGCGCCTGGTGCGTGCGATCGCCGACGAGTCGCTGCGGGACAACGCCCTGCTGCGCAGCGACCAGGTGGCCGAGCAGCTGTGCCGCGCCGTCACGACAGCACTCGTGCTCGCCGCCGCACCGGACGACGGCGACTGCCCGGTCGGAGCACGACCGCGGACCGTCAAGCGGGTGATGGACGCGATCCAGCAGGATCCGGCGCGTCAATGGACCGCCGTAGACATGGCCGAACTCGTCGGCGTCAGTGTCCGTCGCATCCAGCAGGGGTTCCGCGAGTGCGTCGGCATGACACCGATGGAGTACCTCGCCGACGTCCGGCTCGAGCGTGTCCATGCAGATCTGTCCGTGAGCGAGTGCACCGCAACTGTTTCGGATGTCGCGTATCGCTGGGGAATCATGCACACCGGTCGGTTCGCGGCCGCGTACCGGCGCAAGTACGGGGTGAGCCCATCCGAGACGCTGCGCGGCAGGACCGCCTGATCTGCAGCGCGACTGCGCACCCGATTTCGCTCGGCATCCACTGCGGCCCCGCAGGGCGTTTGACTTTCGTGTGACCCATACCACATCATGATGTACGCATAGTGAATCATACGTACGCATTGCGTACATATTGTGGGTGGTGCCGTCGGCCATCCGGACGGCTCGTGCCGAAGACGAAAGGTGAACGATGACGAAGACTGTTCCGCACTCACGTCTCGGCAGGCGAGCAGCGGCGGCCCTCGCGGCGGGCGCGCTCTGCTTCGCGGTCGTGGCCTGTTCGTCGTCCGAGCCCGCCGGCTCCGCGTCCGTCGCGGCGACCGGTGGCGCCTCCGCCGACGACGCCCCGCACCCCGCGGCCGCGCCGGTCGCCGAGGGCGAGATGCGAGTGACGTTGCTGGGCACGGGTAGTCCTGTCCCGAGCACCACCCGCTACGGCATGTCGACCCTGGTTCAGGCGAACGGTCTGAACCTGGTGTTCGACGCCGGTCGCGGCGCGACGGTACGCCTGAACCAGGCGGGCGTTCCGCTCGGGCAGATCGACGGCGTGTTCCTCACCCACTTCCATTCCGATCACGTCAACGGCCTGGACGACCTGTGGCTCACCGGGTTCATTCCCGCCTTCGGCGGTCGCGAGGGCACGTTCGACGTGTACGGACCGACGGGCGTGAAGAACATCACCGACGGGCTGGCCCAGACGTTCCGCAACGACATCGACGTCCGCGTCGCGGACGGCGAGGTCGATCGCGCCACCACCACGATCGTCCCGCACGAGTTCGACCGCGACGGAGTCGTTTTCGACCGGGACGGGGTGAAGGTCACCATGTTCGAGGTGCGGCACGATCCCGCCGATGCCATCCGTCCGGCGGTGGGGTACCGCGTCGACTACGCCGGGAGGTCGGTCCTGATCAGCGGCGACACCGTGCCGGTGGACAACGTCGTCCGCTACGGCACGGGCGTGGACGTCCTGATCCACGAGGTGGCCGAATTCGAGGATCCCGCGGCCCTGCCGAGCGTCTACGCCCACCACACCAATCCGAGGCAGGCCGGAGAGATCTTCACCGAAACCGCACCGAAGATGGCCGTCTACAGCCACATCGTCAACGGCATCCCCGGCCGCGTACCCGGCGTCACCGACGAGGTCCTGGTCGAGCGTACCCGGGAGACCTACGACGGTCCCCTGACCGTCGGCGCGGACCTGATGAGTTTCACGATCACCGCCGACGACGTCCGCGTCGACTAGGCGGCTCCGCCGCCGGTGTGCCTTTCGGGCGGCCTTGACCACCCCAAGGGCACACCTGCGGCGTCAGTCGCGTCAGGCCAGCGCACGCAGGCGCGGCGCCAGATCACGCTCGAACAACTCCAGGAACCGCCGCTGATCGTGCCCCGGCGCATGGAACACCAGATGATTCAGCCCGGCCTTCACATACGCGGCGACCTGCTCGACCGCCTCGTCCGGATCCGACGCCACGATCCACCGCCTGGCCACCTGCTCGATCGGCAACGCATCCGCCGCCGCCTCCATCTCCACCGGATCGTCGATCGAGTGCTTCTGCTCCGCCGACAGCGACAACGGCGCCCAGAACCGGCAGTTCTCCAACGCCTTCTCCGGATCGGTGTCGTAGGAGATCTTGATCTCGATCATCTTGTCGATCCCCGCCACCTCCCGCTCGGCCTTACCCGCGCCCTCCGCCACCGCCGGCAACAACCTCTCCGTGTACAGGTCCATGCCCTTGCCCGAGGTGCAGATGAACCCGTCCCCCGCCCGCCCCGCATACCGGGCCACCACCGGACCGCCCGCCGCGATGTACACCGGGATCCCGCCGGCGGGCACGTCGTAGATCGACGCCCCCTTCGTGGTGTAGAACTCCCCCTCGAAATCGACCCGCTCCCCCGTCCACAACGCCCGCATCAGCCGCACCGACTCGCGCAGCCGCGCGAACCGCTCCTTGAACTCCGGCCACGCCCCCTCGTAGCCGGTGGCGATCTCGTTCAAGGCCTCCCCGGTGCCGACCCCGAGCATGACCCGCCCCGGATACAGACACCCCATCGTCGCGAACGCCTGCGCGATCACCGCCGGGTTGTACCGGAACGTCGGGGTGAGCACACTCGTGCCCAGCTGCACCCGCGACGTGCGCTCGCCGACCGCGGTCATCCACGCCAACGAGAACGGCGCATGCCCCCCGTTGTGCCGCCACGGCTGGAAATGATCCGACACCGTCGCCGAATCCATCCCCCGCTCCTCGGCGAGGACCGCCAGCTCCACCAGCTCCCGCGGCCCGAACTGCTCCGCCGACGCCTTGTACCCCAACTTCAGACCCTGCGACACCACGAACTCCTACCCGTCTACGTTTCTCAGCCGGTTCGAGTATGGCCCAGCCGACTGTGACAGGCGCGACGTCACGTCTCGAGTTCGGCCGGATGCAGATGCGGCTGCCAGTCGTAGACGACGCTGGTGCGCAGGAGGATGTCCTGCAGAGACCGACGGCGCCGGTCCACCGCCACCCACAACAACCCGAAGCCGAACATCACGCACAGCCAGGCTCGCACCGCGGAACGAATCCACCCGACGAGGTCGCCGTTGCGGCTGACCACCCGTAGCCCCATCACCACCGCGCCGAGCGTTCGTCCCGTCGTCGCCCAGCACGCCGTCAGGTACACCACCGCGAGACCGACGAACACGGCGACGGACAGCAGGATCTGTGCGTCCGGCAGGGTGAACTCCTGCGGAGAGAACAGCAGCTGCGCGAACACCACGGCCAGGTAGATCCCGCCCATCATCGTGAGTACCACTCCGAGGTCGACGGCGGCTGCGGTACCCCGCGTGACGATCCCGGCCGGCCGGTGCTGCTCCCCGCCGGTCACGCGGGTGCTTCCGGGGATTCCGGCACGCGTCCGAACAACCGCCCGACGAACCCGGACACCGCGTCGTCGGCGTGCATCCCTTGGTTCCGGACGCCGCGGACCGCCTCGGTGGACATGGACCCGGTCGACTCCCGGATGATGCTCGGCAGGTCGACCCCCTCGATCACCGCGTTCGCCAGGCCGACCAGGTCGACCCGCCCGATGATCGCGTCCACGTCGATCTTCGCCGCAAGTGCGTCCAGGTCCACGCGGTCGATGATCGCGTCCACGTCGATCTTCGCCGCGAGCGCGTCGAGATCCACCCGGTCGACGATCGCCGCCACGTCCACTCGTTCGGCGACCGCGTCGATGTCGACGCGGGCCAGGATCGGTGCGATCGCGACTCGTGCCGCGACGGCGTCGATGTCGACCCGATCGAGGATCCGTTCGATGTCGATCCCCTCGGCGAGCGTGTCGAGGTCCACATGGTCCCGCACGACGGCGGTGATATCCACGACGTCCAGGGCCGCGTCCACGACCCTGCGCACCACGGTGTGCAGCACCCGGTCCGCGATCTCGTCCCCGGCGCGCAGGGTCTCGGCGCCGCGCGACTCTAGGGCGACGAGCGCCGGGTCCACACCCGGTAGCCGGCGTGCCGCGTCGACGCCGAACAGGAGCATGCGACGAATCCCGTCGCCCACGGTTGCCGCGGCACCCACCGCCACGCGCACCGGGTCGAGGGTGGGCCTGCCGTTCATACCGATATCAAAGCCCTCCGGCGCCCGAAATGCACGTAGTTCACGATCGGCTGAGGGCCGCCGGCGTTCACGCGGATCGGTCCAGGCCCCGAGCGGTCCGCAGCGACGCCGGGGCGAATTCGACGGTGACGGACCGGGCGCCGGAGTACGCGAGGAGTGCCTGCACCGCCTCGGCGTACCGGCTCCGAGGGTCCGGGATCCGCCGGACGACACTCGGTACCGGAACAACGGGCGCCTCCGACACGGGCAACAGGATCTCCGCGTCGAGCCGGCTGCGGCTCCCCTCGATCAGCAACCCTTCGGCGACCACGCGGCGCACCGGCACATCGTGCCGCCGGCGGACGTCGCCCACCACCAGCGCCACGTACTCGTCGTCGTCGACGACGACGGTGATCAGACGCCCTCGCCGGGTCCCGACCGTCAGTGGCACGTCCGAGACGAACTCGGCGCCGCCCGCCGACGTGCCGGGGACCGGGCATCCGTTGGTGTGCAGGATCATTCGTCTGCGGTTCCAGCTGAAGAACGGCTCGTCCACGACTCTCGTTCCTCCTTCGCGCTGTCGACGAGATGTGCTGTCTCCATCTTCGGCAGGAAGAGCGGTCGCGAACTGTCCCACATCCGGACAGGGGGTCGCAGCGTGCGGCGGCAGGTTCGGTGACCCGCGGGGACCTACTCGCCGGTGAAACCGAACAGGGTCAGTTTCCGGTACAGCGACGACCGGGAGATTCCCAGGGCGCGGGCGGCGTGCACCCGGTTGCCACCGGTTTCCCGCAGGACCTTGGCGATGAGATCCCGTTCGGCGGACTCGACCGCGTTGAGCTGGCGGCGCGGACCGTGCCGGCACCATTCGGGCAGGTCCTCGACGGTGATGGCACCGGCAGGCCGGTGCGCGACGGCGCAGCGCAACGCCGCTTCGAGCTCGTGGATGTTGCGCGGCCACGGATAGCGTGTCAGCACCCGCATGGCGTCGGGAGCGACGGTGCGGCTCTGCGATCCGGTGATCTTGCGGAGGACCTGGGCCGCGACTCCTGCGATGTCGTCGGTGCGGTGTCGCAGGGCGGGAACGTGCACCGTCCGGTCGAGGGCCGCGAGCAGCGGGGCGAGGGCCTCGGACGGCGGCTCCTCGGACTCCTCCATGGTGGCCACGACGAAGACGTGCTCGGCGACGGGTTCCGCCAGGGTCTCGGCCAGGGTGGTGGTGAGCGGGCCGGGCATCGCCTGGATGTTGCGCAGCACGTACAGGGTGGGGTTGGCGGAGGGCACCGTGAGTCCGGACAGATCGGTCTCGCTACCGTCCACGAGGATGCTCCGTCCCCCGGCGTACAAGGAGTGGAAGATCTCGGACGCGAGAGACGCCTTCCCCGTGCCCGGTTCGCCGGTGAGGAGCAACTTCGCCCCGGCGGACAGGGCCTCCTCGATCTCGTTGCAGGCGCGCATCCACAGCGCGGAGGAACCGCTCGAGCGGAGACGATCCGTGCCGGCCGCAGCCAGACCGACCCGCCCGGAGTGCATGCGGTGCTCGCGCACGCGGTTCGGAACGGACGGAAGCGGGGCCGCGGCCGCAGCCGCCTCGGACACCTCGACGAGGTATCCGGCGGTGTCCTCGCCCGCCAGGATCCGGGTCGCCCGGACCCGGACGGACAGGCCGGTGCTCAGCTCGAACAGTTCGTCGATTCGCGCGCGGTGCCCGATGACGTAGTCGACGTGCTCACCGACCCGGCGCTGGTCCTCCGGCGCGAGGAGGGTGTGGGCGAGCGGATTCGCGAGCGACATCGCGCTCCCGATCGCCATGAGGGCCGCGCCGCCGCGGGCGTCGGCGCGCACGAACGCGTCGAACAGCGCGTGCTGGCGGGCGCTGCGGTCGCGGAACAGATTCTGCTCGATCTCCGCTGCCGCGGTCCGCACGACGGTCGTGAGCAACGGTGACGAATGCTCGGTGAGGCAGCTGATGTCGATGACGCCGGCGACACGTCCGCTGAACGGGTCCCGGATCGGCGCGCCGGAGCAGGCGAACGGCTGGAACCGTTCGTGGAAGTGCTCGGCGCCCTCGATCTGCACGGCACGCCCGGATTCGAGCACTGTGCCGACACCGTTCGTGCCGATCTGGCCCTCGTTGTAGTCGAAGCCCGGTGCGAGCGAGACGTGGTCGAGCAGCCGTCCGATGGCCCGGGCACCGTCGAGTCGCATCAGCACCTGCGCCTTGGCGTCGGTCAGGGCGATGCTCACCGGGACGTCGACGGTCTCCTCCGCGAGCCGGTCCAGGACCGGCAGCGAGCACTGGACCAGGCGGGAGGTCCGGTCGACCTCACCCGCGAACCGGACCTCCCCACCGGACGGTCGCACGCCCGCCGCGGCGGAGCGTCGCCACGACGCCGACACGACGGAGGAGACCAGCGAATCGTCCGGTTCGCCGGAGTCGAGGAATCCGGCCCGGGCCACCGCCACCCGCAGCCGTCGGTCCGCGCTCTTCACCGGCCGCCCCGCCCCGGTGTGGTCGTGATGCATGTCACGCCTCCAGGGTAGCGTCCGCCCTCCGGCCGGTGCCGCTCCCTGCGGCACCGGCGTGCAGGTCGTCCACGCTCAGGCACCGGGGAGGTCGAGTGCGGCCAGCCGGGCGAGCACCGTCTCCGGGACCGCGTCCGCCGGCAGGTGCGCGAGCCGGAACACGCCGTGCGCGTCCGGGACTGCGGCGTCCTCGGCGAGCCAGTAGTCGGAGCCGAGGACGTCACCCTCGTGCTCGCCGATCGAGACGGTGTCCTCGCCGCGCAGTCCGATCTCCCACCGGTAGTGTGCGGCCACGTTCGTCACGGGCACGTACGACTGCGGATCGCCCGGCGGCAACGCGGCGGCGGCGTCCGCCACGATCCGCTCGTCGAGCAGGACCGCCGCGACCGGCACCTCGGCGAATCCGCGCAGCCAGTCCGCGACGTACATGGCCGCGGCCTCGACACGGTCCGCGTCCAGGTCCGCGGCGTCTCCGGGATGGGTCGCCGCCAGCCAGGCCCGCGGTGAGGGGATCTGCAGCAGCAGCGGCAGCCGGGTGGTGCCGGCCACCGTGGCGGCGAGCGTGGTCACGGCCCGGGTGGTCGCGGCGTCCGCGAGCAGCGCCCGCAACGCGTACCCGGTCCGGGACCGGGCCGACATCGCCTCGCCCAGACGGGGGTCGCCCGCCGCGATGCGGTAGAACTCACCGAGATCGAGCAGCGTGACGTCCGGCCGCAGCAGCCCGTGCGCCTGGTTGAGGAAGTTCGACAGTGCGGTGGGATCGGCCCAGGGCACCGGGTTGCCGCGGAGCAGGATCCGGCGGCTGTAGTCGAGATGGTCGACGACGAGGGGAACCCGGCGCCCGGAGACCGGCGCGTCGAGCACGGCGGGAAACGAGATGGTCATGACTGTGACTCCAGGGAATGGGTGCCCGCACGGTGAGGGGAGCACACGTGCGGGCACCCGGTTCGGGGTGGATCCGGTGACCGAAGCGGGCCGGATCGGTTTCAGGACTTGCGGTGGACGATCTCGCCGTGCTTCGCCTCGAGTTCCTTCACCCGGGCCGCGAGTTCGGCGATCTTCAACTCCCGGCGGTCGGGCATCATGATGATCGGCATCTTGTCGATCGTCGTGGTGACCCGCTCGGCGCCGTGGACGGTGAAGTGGGTGGCCGTCAGTTCCTCGGTGTCGCCCCAGGACCCGTAGTACAGCAGGTCCTCCGGCGGCTCCGGCGTCACGAACTTCTCGACGAACTCCCCGTAGGGCACACCGCGCGAGAGCCGGTCGCGTCGCATCGAGGCACGCAGCGCCTCCGTGGCGTCGACGTCCACGACGAAGGTGTCCGGTGCGTACACGACACCGTAGATGTCGTGCGCCACCTTCGCGGAGATCCGGTCGATCTCGAGATCGGCAACCACGTCCTCCGGGGCGCGTTCGAGCGGATCTCCGTAGCCTCCGCCCGTGCCCTGCGAAATCATGTACAGCTCACCGTCCTTGGCGACGTCGAACTGCAGACCCATGTGGCTGGTGCTGTACTCGGCGCCCTCGAAGGGCTGTTCGTTCATCACCTTCTCGATCGACAGGTCGAACCGTTCCGGGTTGCGGCGCAGTTCGTCGTAGACGTTGACGCCCTTGACCGTCGCGAGCGGGTAGGTGTTGCAGCCGTACCCGCCGAACTGCCCGCTGATGGAGGAGAACTTCGCGCCGGAGGTCACCGTCATGAAGCCCCACAGCGGGGTGCCCTCGGCCGCGACGATCATCTCGTAGCCCATACCGCCGCGGTACTTGCCGAACCCCTGGTTGTCACGGACGATCCGCTTGCTCACCAGCTGCATGAAGGGCACCTCCTCCTCCATGACCTCCTGCTCGGCCGTATCGGCCATCGCGCAGAAGAGCGGGGAGACCGCGTCCTCGCCGTCGCGGAACGCCTTGGCGCCGCCGCCCATTCCGTTCAGGTCGGCGCACAGGTTGCCGACCTGGTCGCCGTGCTGGGTGACCCCACCCCACAGGAAGGTGTTGATCTGGTTGAACCAGGGCGCGATGACGTTGGAGAACTTCTCCGGGTTGGAGAACTGCAGCTTGGCCCAGGGGTTCTGGAGCGCCGAGAAGCCGCGGAAGGAGGCCTGCAGCGACTGGCCCATGGGGGCGTCGTAGCCGGCGTCGGACCACGTGTGCTCGTCGGAGATGATCTCGATAGGGCTCATCGCGGAGGTGCAGCGCGGCAGGTCCGGCCACCAGAACGCGAGGATCGCCTGCATCATCATCGATTTGACCGAGCACAGCGGCGAATTGATGGCCCGGTTCAGGATCTCCGGTCCGCTGCCGCGCAAGTCGATGGTCATCTTCTCGCCCTTCACCGTGATGGAGCAGGCGAGCTTGATGAGGATGTTCTCCTTGAGGGTGGAGTCCATGAACTGGTTGAACCGGACCGTGCCGTCGGGCAGTTCTCGGATACGCCGGCGCACCTCGGCTTCGACGTCCTCGACGGTGATCCGCAGCG
This sequence comes from Rhodococcus indonesiensis, assembly GCF_047782815.1. Taxonomy (NCBI): domain Bacteria; kingdom Bacillati; phylum Actinomycetota; class Actinomycetes; order Mycobacteriales; family Nocardiaceae; genus Rhodococcus; species Rhodococcus indonesiensis. The sequence continues at coordinate 4,197,455 of NZ_CP180630.1, forward strand.
CCGCGACGAACGTCTCCACACCGACCTCGTCGATGATCTTGTCGACGCGTTCCTGGATGCGCTGGACCGCACCGATCTTCACCTTCAGGTCCGCCAGCTGGAGCTTCGGGTCTCGGACCGAGTGCTGCAGGAAGGTGAGCAGGTCGCGGCGCAACTCGCCGCGCTCGACGATCTTGAACGGGCTCATCCGCAGCCCGTCGTCGAACGGGGTCTCCGAACCGGAGGGCATGCCGCCCGGTTCGCAGGCGCCGTTCTCGCCCTCGTGGATCGTGGCGGCCACCCACGCGATGATGCGGTCGTCCCGGATGATCGGCATGATCATCGACTGGTCGGTGTTGTGGACGTTGCCGAAGCGGGCGTCGTTGTGGATGAACCCGTCGCCGGGATGAATTCCGACGGTCGGCTCGTCCTTCCAGTACTTCATGATGTACCGGATCGGGTGGTGCAGGATCGCGGAGAACGCGATCACGCCGTGGCAGGACAGGTAGGTGACGTCCCCGGCCGCGGTGTAGATGGCCGTGGTGAGGTCGCCCCATTTGGCGCCCGGTGCAGCGCCCATCGCCTCACACATCTCGAAGCCCTCGTCGAGGGCGCCGGCGAGGCGCTTGCGAATGCGGTCCACCTGGAGGGGGTCGACGCCGTCGGCGAGGCATTGCTGTTCGAACTCGCTGCGGGAGGTGATGTGGTGCGAACGCATGATGTCGCGGTCCGGGCCGAGGAACAGCGTCGTCTCGTCCATGAAATCGTCGACCCACTGCTGTTCCTGCTCGTTCAGCGAGGCCGTCAGGCGCTGCTGCGCTGCGGTTGCGAGGCGCTGCTCCGCAGCGGTTGCGAGGTCGTCGTGAAGTGCGGTCATGGCTGTGTCTCCTGTGCTTTCTGCGCTAGTCCTTGAGGAACCAGACGGCGCCCTGCGGTGAGGGTTCGAGGCGCCAGCCGGGCTCGACGAGGTAGGTCGTGTTCTCGGTGGTGACGATCGCCGGACCGGGAATCACGTGGTGGTGACTCAGCGCATCGGCGTCGTAGATCGCGGTGGTGATCGCCCGGGGATGCGCGACGAAATGGACGTCGCGGTGCCCGACCGGTGCCGGCAGCGTCCGTTCCCCGTCGTGATGCAGGGAATCGAACTCGACGGTCTCACCGTTGACGTAGGACGCGACGCGGATGGTCTGGACGCGGATGCCGGCCTCGGGTGCTGCCGACCCCTCGCCGTAGCGCTTGGAGTAGATGTCGGAGAACGTGCGGATCAGGTGGAGCACGTCCCCGACACCGTGGATCCGGTTGATGTCGAACGCCACTGCGGTCGTCACGAGCTGGTTGCCGTAGCGCAGATCCATCTCGAGGCGGTGCTCGATCGCGCCGTCGCCGACGCCCTGACGGCGCAGATCCTCCGCGCCCCGGGCCTCGAGCGCCGCGACGATCTCGTTGAACTCGTCGTAGCTGTCGTAGAGCCCCCGGGTGGTGGCGTTGTAGAGCACCACGTGGACGCCGCGTTCGTGGATGTGCAGCTGCTTCATGTTGCCGGCACCGCAGGCGGAGAACACGGAGGAGAACGGCGGCGCGAGGATCTTGCGAATGCCGGCCTGGTCGGCGATCCCGCACGCGTGCAGCGGGCCGTTGCCGCCGTAGGCGAGCATCGTGAAGTCCTCCGGCAGGTAGCCGCGCACCCGCAGCTCCTTGGCGATGCCGATCGCCATCTGCTCGTCGACCGATCGCTTGATGACCTTGGCGACGTCGATGACGTCGAGGTCGAGTTCGTCGCACAGTTGTTCCTCGACGGCGAACACCGCCCGCTTGCGGTTGAGCTTGATGAAACCGTTGGCGTAGTTGTCCGGGTCCAGGTAGCCGAGCAGCAGGTCGGCATCGGTCACCGTGGGGCGCAGCCCGCCGCGGTCGTAGCAGGCCGGACCGGGGTCCGAACCGGCGGACTCGGGCCCGAGCCGGACCGAGTGGTGGATCCGGTCGTAGCTCGCGATGGATCCGCCTCCGGCACCGAGGGTTTCGAGGTGGATCATCGGGACCGAGACCAGCCAGCGGTCGATCGTGGGCTGGAAGTCGTAGTGCTTGACGCCGCCCGCCGGCACCAGGCCGATGTCGAAGGACGTGCCGCCCATGTCGGTGGTGATGATGTTGCCGATCCCCGAGGACTCCGACAGATGCTCGGCGGCACTGACACCCGCGACGGGACCGGAGTGGATGGTCTGCAGGGCATCGGTCGAGTTCATCTGGGCCATGCCACCGGAGTTGTGGATGATGAGCATCGGCTTGTCGTAGCCCGAGTCCCGCAGGTTGTTCGCGAGCTGGCTCATGGCGTGGAACATGATGCCGTGCAGGAAGCCGTCGACGATGGTGGACGTCGCGCGGACGTATTCGCCCTTGCGTCCGGAGACCTGGTGGCCGAGCAGGACCGGGATCGCGCCGAGCTGATGCTCCGGATACTCCTCCTGGATGATCTCCATGATCCGCAGCTCGTGGGCGGGATTCTCGGTGGCGTTCACCAGCGACACCACGAGCGCCTGCGCGCCGGCGTCGACGAGCTCGCGCACCATCTCGCGCACGTTCCGCTCGACGAGTGGGACGACGATCTCGCCGGCGGAATTGACCCGCTCTTGGACCGACCGGATCAGGCTGCGGTGGACCAGCGGCTCGGGGCGCTCCGCAGCCGGAAGGTTCTGCTGCATCGACGGATCGAGTCCCTCACCGTAGCCCCGTCCGCGGGAGAGCGGGATGGTGTCCTCGAAACCGTGCGTGACGATGGCACCGACGCGCGGACCCTTGCGTTCGATGAGGGCGTTGGTGCCGAGAGTGGTGGCGTAGCGGACCGAATCCACCTGGGACAGCACGTCGTCCCGGTCCAGATCGGCGCGGCGGCAGGCGAGGTCGAGGGCCTCGTTGAAGCCCTGGGCCAGGTTGTGATGAGTGGTGAGGGCCTTGGCCTCGACGTACTTGTCGTCCCAGGCGAAGAAGCAGTCGGTGAAGGTGCCGCCGATGTCGACGGAGATTCGTTTCATGGTGACGGTGTTCCTTGCGGGTCGCGGTGACTAGTGGTGGTTGTGGCGCCGGCCTTCGAACTCGCCCTCGGCGTCCTGGCCGGGGCCGTACGTGACGACCTGGCCGGGATCGGTGCCGCGTTCGAGCCACTGGGCGCGCAAGGCGTCGACGTCCCATTCCATGTCGACGGTCGGGGGATGTCCGGGCGGGATGTACTCGGTCTCGATCTGGGTGCCGCAGCCGGGGCAGTAGTACTCGAGGATGCGGCAGTAGTCCGGGTCCGGTGAGAAGGTGAACTCGTAGCGGTCGGGATCGATGATGGGCTGGTGGATCTCGCGCGGGTCGCGGTCGTAGACCAGGGTGCCTTCCTTGTAGTTGCCGCGGGCGCTGCCGAGTTCGTGCCGGCACACCCGGCACACCCACAGTTCGGTCTCGAGGTCGATGACCAGGTATTCGGTCATGGGAATCTGCATGTCGTGCGTCCTTCGAACGGTCGAACAGGCTTCGGGATCTGTCGGTCAGTGGGTGTCGGTGAGCAGCAGGTCGCCGCCGGCGGTGACGTCGAACTTCCAGCCCTCCTGCACCCGGGCGGTGAAGAAGGGGCCTTCGACGAGGGCCGGGCCCTCGGCGGTGGCGCCGGGCTCCTGGTCGGCCAGCGTGAACACCGGAACCGGCTGCCGCCCGGCCGCTCCGAGCACGGTGCGTTCGCCGGCGGCCCGGGGGGTGCGGGCCTCGGCGAAGGAGCCGTGCGGGAGCTCGATCCGGTTCATCCGGCGGGTGGCCACCAGGGTCAGGGCGGTGGACGCACCGGGCAGCAGCTCGACGCACTCGCCGGGCTCGTACGGCGTCTCGTCGACCGTGGCACCGTGTGCGTCCTCGGTGGTCAGGGTCCAGGACAGTTCGCAGTCGGCGAGGGCGTGCCCTTCCTGGAACATGTCCCGCTCGGCCTTGGCCAGGAGGTCCGCCACGGCCGCGGCGAGTGTCGCCTCCGCCGTGTCCGCGACGTCGGCCTCGTAGCTCTGCCCGATGTCGGAGAACCCGATACCGAAGGCGGAGAACACCGCGGCGAGCTTGGGGACGAGCACGCTGCGCACGCCCGCGACCCGTGCTGCGCCGCACGCACTCATCGGGCCGGCGCCGCCGAACGCGGCGATGGTGGTCTCGTCGGCGTCGGACACCGCGGGGGCGACGGCGTTGCCCATCGCGGTGAAGTACGCCTGTTCCATCGCCAGCAGCGCCTCGTCGAGGGTGAGACCGAGCGGTTCGGCGACGGTGGTGGTGACGACGGCGCGTGCCCGGTCCGCATCGAGCGTGAAGTCGCCGTCGAGGTAGGTGGCAGGGTCGAGCACGCCGAGGAGGAGGTTGACGTCGGTGATGGTGGCGGACGTGCCGCCGAAGCCGAAGCAGGCCGGTCCGGGTGCCGCACCGACACTTTCCGGTCCGACCGTGATCGCCCCGTCGGTGACGGTGATGACGGAACTGCCGCCGATGCCGGCCGACTCGACGTTCGACATCGGGAAGGATGTCGGGATGCCGGCGATGGTGCCGCGGCGGTCGGTGAGGATCTCGCGCCCGGCGACCGTGCCGATGTCGGTCGTGGTGCCGCCGACGTCGATCATGAGAACGTGCTTGAGCCCGTAGATCTCGGCGAGCGCCCGGGTGCCCTCGAGTCCGCCGCGCGGGCCGGACGAGTACGTCTTGAGGGCCACGGACTTCGCGACGCGCGAGGAGGCACCGTCGTTGCGGTAGATCAGCAGCGGGTTCTTGACGCGGTGGTCGCGCAGCCGGTGCTCGGCGTTGTAGAGGAACCGTTCCATCGTCGGGTGCAGGAACGTGTTGATCACGGCCGACCAGACTCGCCGGGCCGGCGTGCGGTCGGTGGTGAAGTCCCACGAGTACAGAAACGGAACCGAACCGAGCAGGTGGCGCGGGAACTTGCGCAGCAGGATGCCGCGCAGCGTCCGTTCACGTCCGTCGTCGGTGTTCCCGACGGCGACGACGATGCGGGCGGCACCGTCGGTGGTCAGACGGTTGACCCGGGCGACCAGTTCACCTTCGAGGTCCGCGGCGTCGGTGTCGACGACGGCGACGCGGGTGCCGACGAGGTCGTCGAACAGGGCCCGCTGCTCGGGGGTGCGGCGCAGCTCGTCGACGAGGGTTGCCGAGTCGGTGACGATGCCGATGCGGGGACCTTTGCGCTCGACGAGCGCGTTCGTCCCCTGCGTGGTCGAGTAGCGGATGTGCGCCGTGGAGTGCAGCAGCGCGGGCAGGTCCTCGGCGCCGTAGATCTCCTTCGACACCTTCGTCAGTCCGTCGAACAGGCACTGCGACAGATCGAACGGCGTGGTGAGGGTCTTGGTGAAGCTGAATTCGTGGCCGTCCCAGGCGCAGATGTCGGTGAGTGTGCCACCGTTGTCGATGTTGATGAGTCTGTCCATCGGGTGTCCCCCGTTCGGGTTGCGGTGTTGCGGATCGAATGGGGAAAGCCTGGGCCGGACCGGCGGGTGTGAAGTGTGCCACTTCCGGACACCGGCTATGACATGGCTCATCTTCCGCGTCGAGATGCCTTCTACCTGCGGGTTCGCCGCGACACGGGAGCAGGGACGTCCGGGCGCCCGGGTTGCGGGACGACTTCCACCGACGAACGGTGTCCGGAAATGGGACGGTGCGCCGCCGCACGGCGCGGCGGGCCGCTCCGTCTCGCGCGGCGGCCGCGAAAGACCCTTCCGGACAGCGGATTCGAGTAGCCCCGCCGATCAGGGGTGGCGGCGACCGCGCACTTCGGCGACTGACGTAAGGTCGGCTCGGTGACACCGCTGGAACTGTTCGTCGTCGCCCTGGCCGGGTTGGGCGCCGGCGCGATCAACGCGCTGGTCGGCTCCGGGACCCTCATCACCTTCCCGACGCTCGTCGCCTTCGGGCTGCCGCCGGTGACTGCCACGATGTCCAACGCCGTCGGGCTCGTCGCGGGTGGGGTGTCGAGCACATGGGGGTACCGGCGCGAGCTCCGCGGGCAGTGGCCGCGGCTGCGATGGCAGATCCCCGCCTCCGTCTCCGGCGCGGTCCTCGGGTCGTGGCTGCTGCTGAACCTGCCCGAATCGGCCTTCGAGACGATCGTGCCCGTTCTGCTCGTGCTGGCGCTGCTCCTGGTCGTGTTCCAGCCGAAGCTGCAACAGTGGGTGCTGCGACGCTCCAGCGGCCCGGCCGAGCAGATCGGGCCCGCGCGCATGACGGCGCTGGTCGTCGGCACCTTCGCCGTGGGCGTGTACGGCGGCTACTTCACGGCCGCGCAGGGCATCCTGCTGATGGGATTGTTCGGGGCGCTGCTGCACGATCACATCCAGCGGCAGAACGCCGCGAAGAACCTGCTCTCGCTGCTGGTCAACGTCGTGGCGGCCGTCGCCTACACCCTCGTCGCGTTCGACCGGATCGACTGGACGGCGGCGGCGCTGATCGCCGTGGGCTCGCTGATCGGCGGTGCCCTCGGCTCCCGGTACGGCCGCCGGCTCTCGCCCACCGCACTGCGGGCCGTCATCGTCGTGGTCGGCTTGGTCGGCTTGTACCGGCTGCTGGCGTGAGCGGTCGGTGACACACTCGAACGGTGAACGACGAACCCGTACCCGCGCCGGTCTGGAACTACCTCATGGACATGGACGGCGTCCTGGTGCACGAGGAACACCTGATCCCCGGCGCCGACGCGTTCCTGAGCGAGCTGCGTGAGAACGGCACACCGTTCATGGTGCTCACCAACAACTCGATCCGCACTCCGCGGGATCTGCGCGCCCGGCTGCTACGCACCGGCCTCGACATCCCGGAGAAGTCGATCTGGACGTCGGCGCTGGCGACCGCGACGTTCCTGGCGAATCAGCGACCCGGTGGCAGCGCGTACGTGGTGGGCGAATCGGGACTGACCACGGCCCTGCACGACATCGGCTACGTCCTGACCGACAACGACCCGGACTACGTCGTCCTCGGGGAAACCCGCACCTACTCGTTCGAGGCGATCACCACCGCGATCCGGCTCGTCGAGCGGGGTGCCCGGTTCATCGCCACCAATCCGGATCCGACCGGACCGTCGCGGGAGGGCTCGCTCCCCGCGACCGGGGCCGTCGCGGCGCTGATCACCCGCGCGACGGGCCGCGAACCGTACTTCGTGGGCAAACCGAATGCCCTGATGATGCGGTCCGCCCTGCGCGCGATCGGCGCGCACTCGGAGCACACGCTCATGATCGGCGACCGGATGGACACCGACATCGTCTGCGGCCTCGAGGCGGGCCTGCAGACCCTGCTGGTGCTGACCGGCATCTCGACCCGCGAGTCCGTGGAGATGTTCCCCTACCGACCCACTCGCGTCATCGAATCGGTCGCGGAACTGGTGGGGCGCACCGCGAATCCGTTCTGACCGGAGCGGGCGGTTTCGGCAGCGAGAGGGAGGTTCTCGCGCATGCCACTCGGGCGATGCCGCGACAACCTCCCTCTCACTGCTCACCCACAGCGCCACTGCCCGGCCCCCACCGGACCGGGCAGCGACAACGCCCCGCCGACGAGAGGATGAGGTTCTCGTCGGCGGGGCTGCTCACCTCTGGAAGGCGCCTCGATCAGCCGATGCTGAAGGGCTGGCCCCAGAGGGTGACCTGCTGGATGCTGTCCGGGGTCTCGACGGTGGCCTTGACGTAGCTGCGGGCCTGCGCGTAGCCGGCGCACCCACCGATGGCGATCGTCGAATCCTGCCAGGTCACGCTGCCCTGGGGGCCCGAGATCTGGTTGAAGGGCAGGTGCTGCTCCTCGTCGAACGCGTTCGCGATCGTGCGGTCGATGATCTTGAAGTCCATCGCCTGGCCGGGGCCGAGGGTGACGGTCCCGTTGCCGTTGGCGGACGGGGTGATCGAGCCGTTCTGGCCGGCGTAGCTCGCCTTGACGCCGGCGCCGACGCCGGCGGTGCCGCCGAGGTTGAGCTGGCAGGCGACGATGTAGCCGGGCTGCAACTTGGTCTTGGCCGCTGCTGCCTTCGGGCCGTCGAGCTGCACGCTCGCCTGCCCGGAGACCCACACGTTGCGGTGCAGCGCGGTGGCGCCCATGGACGGGGAGATGTTGGCGGTCTCCCGGTCGAGCCGGACGGTCACGGAGGTTCCGTCAGGAAGGGTCTGCGTCATGTTCCCGGCGGGAAGTTCGACGAAAGTGTCGGCGTTGGCCGCACCGGCGGAGGCGAATCCAATGGCGACGGCGACGGTGGCGCCGACGCCGGCCGCCTTGAGACCACGGCGCAGGCCGTTGGCGATGCTGGTCTTCATGTTCTCTCTCTCGAGGTTTCGATGCTCGCGTGAGCGAAGAGTCGGGTAGAAGGCGGCGAGGAATCAGCCGATGCTGAACGGCTGGCCGTACAGGGTGGTCTTCGAGTAGTTCGGACCCGTGATCTCCAGGACCGTGTACGAGCGTGCCTGCGCGAAGCCGCCGCAGCCCTGGACCTCGATCTGCGCATCCTGGTACTGGATGGTGTACGTGCCGTCCGCCGGGATGGCCTTGCTGTCCACCCGCGCGAACTTCACCTGACCGGCCGCGATCGGAACGCTGATGGACCCGGAGAGGCTGCCGCCGCCGGCCGAGGGACCGACGTCGATTCCGCCACCGAAGCTGCCCTTCAGGCCGGCGATATCCATCTGGCAACCGACGATGTAACCGGTGGTCAGACGGGGCACACCGTCGGTGGAGGTGCCGCCCGTGCCCTGGGTGCCGGTCGGATCGTTGGGGTTGATGCCACCGTTGGTGGGTCCCGCCTTGGCGTCGGCCGGAACATTCTTCGCCTCGGCCGTCACCGTGCCGGACACCCAGGCCACGCGACCCGCGCCGTTCGCCGCGAGCGACGGCGAGATCAGGGCGCTCTCGGCGGACCGCTTGATGACGTTCCCGTCGGGAGCGGTGATCTCGCCGTCGGGCAGCGGCACGAAGGTGTCGGCGTTCGCCGCACCCGCGGACAGGAAGCCCAGGGCGACGGCGGCAGCTGCTGCTACACCACCGATGCGTGCGCCGCGGCGGAGGCCGGACGTGTGCTTGTTGCTCAATTCATTCCCCTACTCAGGTGTGCGGTTACCCGGGCGCCCCCGGGCACGGCTGATCACGGCCGCGGGCGGGCCGCCGCGGTCGATTCGGATGTGCATTCTGGTCAGGTCGGGGCGAGATACCGGTCGGTTTCTCGCACAGGCGGATTCAGGTGTCGTTGGCGTGCTGCCCCGAGGGGCACTGTGGACCGACACCCCCGCTCGGACCCCAGTTCGTTTCGGAACGATAACACGCCTGATGCAGAGGGTCACTAAACAGTTACGGCTGTGTTCCAGATCACATGTGCGCACGGCTGTGTGCCGTCGAGGGTTATGTGTGACCGGGAATCCGACTTGCGCAGAACGCAGTTCGGTGTTCTAACGCAAACGCGTGGGGATGCCGGCGACGACCAACGTCACCGACTCCGATTCCGCTGCCACCCGCGCGTTGAGCCGACCCAGCAGGTCCCGGAACAACCGGCCGGACGCCGTCGCCGGGACCACGCCGCTGCCGACCTCGTTGCTGACCGCCACCACCGGGACGGCACACGAACGCCACGCCTCGAGCAACTGCTCGACGTCCGCCTCGACCGCGGTGACGTCCCCACCCGACCACACGTCGTGACGGTCCAGGCGGGCGGTGAGCCAGGTCCCCAGGCAGTCGATCAGCAACGGCTCGTCCGCCCCGCGGAGCACGGCCGCCACGTCGTCGGTCTCGATCGTCGTCCACGACCGCGGCCGGCGGGCCCGGTGCAGCGCGACGCGCTCGGCCCACTCCGCGTCGCCGTCGCGCGTGCCGCCCGTCGCCACGTACGTCACCGCCGGGAACGATTCGAGCAACTCCTCGGCGTGCCGCGACTTTCCGGAACGCACACCGCCGAGTACCAGAGTGCGCTGCGCCGCAGCTACTTTGCCGGTCGCAGGTCCCACCGTCGTCACCTCACCGTCGTCGCCCGCTCGCGCCCCGCAGGCCGCCAGCCGGATCCGCAGCTGCTCGACCGGCGGGTTGTGGTGGCCCAGATGCACGGCCACCACATCGGTCCGCTCGGTCACCGCCCCGCACGCGCGCAGGGTCCGCACCGTCTCCCCGAACGCCGGCAGCGTGTGGTGCGCGGAGCCCAGATCCATTCGGTCCCCGAACGTCTCCTCCAGGAACACCGCATCGTATTCCACACCGGCGACCCGGTCGAACCACTCCACGGGCAGGGGTCCGGTGTCGCATGCCCACAACAGCCGGTCACCACCGGGGCCCTGCACGTCGTAGAGCACGGAGTCTCCGTCGACCAGGACGCGGTGCGCGGCGGGCAGCACCCGCACCCGGTACTCGCCGACTGTCAGCACGTCCCCGGCCGCGACCGGCACGAACCGCACCGGGTCGGTGGGTGCGATCCAGTCCCGGCACTGGTCCAGCGCGTCGGCCGGGCCGATCACCTCGATCTCGGAATCCGTTGCCGCCCAGGAACGGAACAGCAGCGCCTGCGGGCCGAGGTGGTCGGGATGCGAGTGGGTGAGCAGGACGTGCCGCACCCCGGCGAGGGTGCGGCCGTGACGCAGCGCCGCGCGCGGCGCCTCGGGTCCGCAGTCCAGCAGGAGCACGTCGTCCACGAGTGCGGCCGTCTGCCCGCGTATCTCGCCGCGAGCAGCCGCGTCCGCGCACGACGGGCAGGTGCAGAACGGATTCGGCCAGCCGTCGGCGGCACCCGTGCCCAGCAGCAGTACCTCCATCACGAATCCTCCGATTTTGTTCCGCCCGAGAAGCTTCCACGCACCGGAACGACGGCCGGGCCGGTGCCGGGACGGTCCAGCACCTCGACGCGCGCGCCGTACACCTCGGCGATCCGCCGGACCGTGAGCACCTGCCGGGGCGTGCCGTCGGCGACCACGCGACCGTCGGCGAGCAGGACCAGCCGCCCGCCGTACAGCGCCGCCGAGGTCAGGTCGTGCATCGCTGCGAGGACCGTGATCCCGTTCTCGACGCGCATCGACTCCACCAGGTCCAGCACGTGCTGCTGGTGGCCGATGTCGAGGGCGCTGGTGGGTTCGTCCAGCAGCAGCACCTGCGGTTCCTGCGCGAGTGCGCGCCCGAGGACCACGCGTTGCAGCTCGCCGCCGGACAGCTCCGTCGCCGGACGGCCGGCCAGCGCGCGCAGGTCGAGCCGGTCGAGGACCGACTCGACCATCTCACGGTCGTGTGCCGACTCGGTCGCGAACCGCGGCAGGTGCGGGGTGCGGCCGAGCCGGATCAGGTCGGTGACCGTCATACCCTCGGGCACGATGGGCCGCTGCGGCATGAGCGCCACCGTGCGGGCCATCGTCCGGCGCCCGGAGTGTGCGGGGTCCAGTCCGCCGACGCGGACCCGGCCGGTTGCGGGTACCAGTCCCGCCAGCGCGTGCAGGAGCGTGGTCTTCCCCCCACCGTTGGGCCCGACGAGGGCGATCCACTCCCCCTGCCCGACGGTCAGGTCCACCCCGTGCAGGACGGTCTTGCCGCCGCGGTCGACGCGCAGGCCCCGGCAGTCGACGGCGTTCACGACACCCCCCGATGCCGGCGCAGCACCACCAGGAAGAAGGGCGCGCCGACGGCCGCGGTCACCACGCCGATGGGCAGTTCGGCCGGGGACATCACGGTCCGGGCCAGCACGTCCGCTAGGACGAGGAAGGCAGCTCCCATCATCAGCGACAGCGGCAGCAGTAGCCGGTGCCCCGGCCCGACGATCAGCCGGATGGCGTGCGGCACCACGATTCCGACGAAACCGATGAGCCCGCTGGCACCGACCACGGCGGCGGTGCCGAGGGTCGCCACGCACACCAGGATCAGCCGGACCCGCGCCGGGTTCACCCCGAGGCTCGCGGCCTCGACGTCGCCCACCGCCATCACGTCGAGCATCCGGCGGTGCAGCAGGATGACCGCCGCGGACACCACGACGTACGGCAGCACGACGACCACGTCGGACCAGCCGTCGGTGCTGAGGCGGCCGAGCAACCACGTGTACACCTGCCGCAGGGTGTCGTCGTAGAGCTGCTGGACGAACGTCTGCGCCGCGTTGGCGAAGGCCGCCACCGCGACGCCGGCCAGGATGATCACCACCTCCGAGCGCATCCCGCCGACACTGCGTCCGAGCGCGTAGGTGGCGGCGACGGCGACGAGGCCGCCGGCGAACGCGGCGACCGGCACCCCGACGGAGGCGAGCACTCCGCCGAGGGCGATCGCGAGCGTGGCGCCCAGGCCGGCGCCGCTCGACACCCCGAGCAGGTAGGGGTCGGCCAGCGGGTTGCGGAACACCCCCTGGTAGGTGGCGCCGGCGATGGCGAGCATCGCGCCGACCAGAGCACCGAGCGCCACCCGCGGCATGCGGATGTTCCACAGGATGGCCTGCTGCCGGGTCGTCAGCCCGGAGTCGACGTCGACGAAGGGCAGGGCGTCGAGCAGTTCCAGGAACACGCCGCGCACGGTCAGTCCGGCGGGGCCGACGAGCACCCCGACGTGCAGCACGATCACCAGGACGAGGGCTGCCGCGCCGAGCACCAGGGCCGGGTGGCGCGCGGCGCGGGTCACCGGGTGGGCTGGGCGGCGGGTTCGGCGGCAGCCACGATCGCTCCGAGGTTCCGCACGAGGTCCACGACCCGCGGTCCCCAGCGGCTGGCGACGTCCTCGTCGAGCACGTGGATCTGTCCGGACCGGACGGCCGTCAGCTCGCTCCAGCCGGCGCGGGCGGCCACGGTTTCCGGCGTGACCCCGCAGCACTGCCCGTCGGCGAGGAAGATCAGGTCGGGGTCGGCGTCGAGGACGTACTCGGCGGACAGCTGCGGGTAGGCGTCGGCACCGGCGGCGTCGCCGATGGAACGCAGGCCGAGCATCGCGTAGATGCCCCCGATGAAGGTGTCACCCGTGACGCTGTAGTAGGTGTCGTCGAGCTCGTGGTAGTAGGTCAGCGGAGCCGGGCGCGGAGGCAACCCGGCGACGACCTCGTCGATGTCGCTGCGCATCGACGCGACCAGTTCGGCCGCGTCCCCGATGTGCCCGGTGGCGGCGCCGAGCTGCTCGATCTGCGTGTACGCCTCGTCGAGGGTGGTGGCGGCCGGCAGCAGCAGCGTGGGGACGCCGGCCGCATCGAGGCCGGAGACGAGGTCGCCCACGTCGTCCATCGCGACCACGAGGTCCGGTTCGTAGCCGAGCACGGCTTCGACGTTCGGCGAGTATCCGGACAGGGCGGTGACGGGCACCCCGGCGGGGTAGTCGGACTGGTCGTCGACCGCGACGACCTGGTCGCCGGCGCCGACGGCGTAGAGCATCTCGGTGGCGGTGGGACTGAGGGAGACGATCGAATCCGGGGCCGCATCGAGGGTGATCGCTCCGTCGCCGGAGTTCACGGTGACGGGGAAGGTCCCGTCACCGGAGGGCGCGGAGGCCGGTTCGGAGCCGCCGCTCGAGGCGCACGAGGCGGCGAGCAGGGCGAGCGCGACGAGTCCGGCGGCGAACAGCCGGCGGGTCGGCACAGTGAGGACAGGCACAGTGGGGGCAGGCACAACCATCCTCCGTGAGGCGGAGGACGAAAACAGCACGGCTGCAACGATCACCGTTGCGGCACGACACCGTCCTTCGTCCGAGGACCAGTACGTGACCGCCGCGCCGGCCGACCTGACTCGTCCGGCAGCGCGCTGCCGGCCTCACAGTTGCGGGACAGTGCCGGATTACACCGGACTTCACCGATACGCTGCGGCACCCCACCCGGAAGCGGGGTCACCGCAGCGTATCGCAGGGCTCCGGGCCCGGGGACGGCAGGCCGGGGTCCGTCAGTGCGCCGCCTCACGCTTCTTCCGTTTCGGAATCAGGTGCGCGATCAGCACGATGATCGCGCCCACGACGAGCCCGACGACTGCGGACGCCACGGTCCCCGCGGTCCAGGCCAGCACGCCGCCGAAGCCACCCTGCACGAGATCGCCGAACCAGTGTTCGAGGTCGTGCAGGCGATCGGCCGGCCAGTGGAATCCGGCCTCGCCGACGTTGACGAGCAGGATGTGACCACCGACCCACAGCATCGCGGCGATCCCGACCACGGTGAGCACCGTCATCACCTTCGGCATCGCGGCCACGAGCCCCCGGCCGACCCGCCGGCTGAACGACGATTCGCGTCCAGCGAGCGCCAGGCCCACGTCGTCCATCTTCACGATCAGCGCGACCGCGCCGTACACCAGGGCGGTGATGAGGATCGCGACGACGACGAGCACCGCCAGCCGGGTGAGGAACGGTTCGTCCTCCACCGACGACAGGGAGATCACCATGATCTCGGCCGAGAGGATGAGGTCGGTGCGGATGGCCCCGCTGACCATGGACTTCTCGACTTCGGGTCCGCTCAGTACCGCGGGGGTGTCGGCTTCGTGGTGACCGCCGGTCAGTGCTTCGTAGACCTTCTCGGCCCCCTCGAAGCACAGGAACAGGCCTCCGGCGATCAACAGGTAGGGCAACGCCTGAGGAAAGAACTGGCTCAGGAGCATCGCCACCGGCAGGATGATCAGCAGCTTGTTGCGGATCGACCCGATCGCGATCTTGCGGATGACCGGCAGTTCCCGGTCCGGGGTGAATCCGTGCACGTAGCGCGGGGTGACGGCGGTGTCGTCGACGACGACACCTGCCGCCTTGACGCCGGCCTTGCCGGCCGCGGCGCCGATGTCGTCGATGGACGCCGCGGCCGCTTTCGTCAGTGCCGCGACGTCGTCCAGCAGGGCGACGAGACCACCAGCCACGGGAACCTCCCACAGTTCGGCTGCGCAGAGCCGATCGAACGACACGCAGTTGCGGGTCGACTCTGTAACTTACCGAAGCGCGCACGGCCGTGGGATCGGGTCTTCCGCGGTCTCCGGTGCGGCCGGTGTCGCCGACCTGGCATTTCCGGGTGGTGGATCGAAGCCCCGACCCGTCGGCAGGGCTTCGATGCAGCTGCGGCCTTCGACCTCGCCGCCGGTTACCGCAGCGCCTGCTCGAAGTCCTCGAGCAGATCCTCCGTGTCCTCGAGCCCCACCGACAGCCGCACCACCCCGTCGGATAGGCCGATCGCCGCCCGGCCGTCCGGCCCCATCGCCCGGTGCGTCGTCGTCGCGGGGTGGGTGATCAGCGACTTGGCGTCGCCGAGGTTGTTGGAGATGTCGACGATGCGCAGCCCGTCGAGCAGCTCGAATGCGCGCTTCTTGCCGGCGCCTTCGGGGGCGTCCAGTTCGAAGGTCACGACCGTGCCGCCGCCGCTCATCTGGGACCGCGCCAGGTCGTACTGGGGGTGCGAGTCGAGGAACGGGTACTTGACCCACTTGATCGCGGCGTGGTCCTGGAGGAAGCGGGCGATCCGCTCGGCCGACTCCACCGAGTGCCGGATCCGCACCGCCATCGTCTCGAGGCCCTTGAGCAGGGTGTGGGCGTTGAACGGGCTCAGTGCCGGACCGGTGTGGCGGATGAGGTGCTGGACCGGGCCGTCGATGTAGTCCTGCGGGCCGAGGATCGCCCCGCCGAGCACCCGACCTTGGCCGTCGATGTGCTTGGTGCCCGAGTACACGACGATGTCGGCGCCGAGATCGAGGCTGCGCTGCAGCAGGGGGGTGGCGAAGACGTTGTCGAGCACCACCTTGGCGCCGGCGGCGTGCGCCATCTCGGAGACCCGGCGCACGTCGACGAGAGTCTGCATCGGGTTGGAGGGCGTCTCGAAGAAGACCGCCGTCGTGGGCACGGACAGCGCCCGCTCCCACTGGTCGAGGTCTTCACCGTCGACGAACACGGTCTCGACGCCCCAGCGCGGGAGGATCTCGTTGCAGACCACGAAGCAGGAGCCGAACAGGCTCCGGGCCGCGACCAGCCGGTCGCCCTTGCCGAGCAGCGCCGCGAGGGCGGTGAAGACCGCCGACATGCCCGAGGCGGTGGCGTAGCAGCCCTCGGCACCTTCGAGCAGCCGCAACCGCTCCTCGAACATCTTCACTGTCGGGTTGCCGTACCGGGAGTAGACGAAGTGGTCCACCTCGCCGGTGAACGCCTGCTCCGCCGCCTCGGCCGATTCGTAGACGAAGCCGGAATTGAGGTAGATCGCCTCGGAGGTCTCCTCGAATCCGGACCGCATGGTGCCGCCGCGCACGCCGAGCGTGGCGGGACGCACCGATGCCGGCAGCGGCCGCTCGAAGGCGCCGCCCCTGGGGATTGTGCTCACGACTGCCTCCACGGCAGGCCCGCGGCCCGCCAGCCCTCGGCGCCGCGATGCCGCTCGGCATCGAGGCCGCCTTCGAATCCTTCGAGGATGTTGTACGACGGGGCCAGGCCCGCGGCGGTGGCCGCCTCCGCGGCGGCGATGGAACGATGTCCCGAGCGACACAGGAACACGATCGGCCCGCCGGTCACGCCGGCGTCCTTCAGCTGGTCGACGAAGTTCTCGTTGCGGGCACCGTTCGGGTAGCGCACCCATTCGACGAAGACGGTGCGGCGCCCGATGGGGGACGTTTCGGGAACCCCCACGTACTTCCATTCGGCGTCGGTACGCACATCGACGAGCACGGCGTCCGGGTTCTCGCGCAGCAGCTCCCAGGCTTGCTGCGGCGTCATATCACCTGCGTAGCTCACCGCACCAGCTTTTCACAGCTCTCGGCGAGCCGACCAGGCGGGCGGGCGGCGGTCAGAAGGTGCAGATCCGCCAGACGTCGTCGATCCGGACGAACTGCCACGTGCTGGTCTGCTCGTTTCCGGCGATCCGGGCACGCACGTCGGCGCTCGCCCGGTCGTCGTTCGTCTCGACGTTCTCGACGGCCTCGAGCTGCACCTCGCCGTCGATACCGGCCAGCGGGGCCCGGTCGGCCGCGAGCTGGTCGCAGCGCAGGCGGTCCTGCGCGGCGCGGTCACCGGCGTTGTGGGCACGGACGTAGTCGTCGACCGTCCGCACGACGAGTTCGGTCCCGGAGGTGCTGCGATCCGACGGCGACACCAGCTGGGCGACGAACACCCCGACGACGAGCACCACGATGATCGCGAGTGCCGCGAGGAACGGCGTCGCACTGCTGCGGTCCGTTTCGTCCGGGTCGGACTCGGGTGCGCGTTCGGCTGCCATGGGGCGATCCTAGGCCGCGCCGGGACGGCCCCACGCGGGCGCATTTGCCCCGATAAACCCTCTCGAGGTAGGAATTGGCCATGGCCTCTACGCACCTCGTTCGACGTCTCGCCGTCGACCTGTGTCGAGTGAGCGCCCACATGTGTTGTCGCTGAAGCGAATTCCCGTCACGCCCGGTTCGTCGCGCAGTTCTTGCCGCTCCCGCGTGCCCCCTGGCAGCCACCCCTGCCGACTCCCTTCCTCAATTAAGCTGAATCACGTCCGTCCGCACACCGAAGAGGTAGTTGACCCCTGATGACCGATCAGACTCGTCCCCTTCGCGTCGCGATCGTCGGTGCCGGCCCCGCCGGCATCTACGCCGCCGATGCGCTCATGAAGTCCGACACCGAGGTCAGCATCGACCTGTTCGAGCGGATGCCCGCCCCGTTCGGTCTCATCCGCTACGGCGTGGCGCCGGACCATCCCCGCATCAAGGGCATCATCACCGCCCTGCACAAGGTGCTCGACAAGCCCCAGGTCCGGCTGCTCGGCAACCTCGACTACGGCACCGACATCACCCTCGAGGACCTGCGCCGGTTCTACGACGCGGTGATCTTCTCCACCGGCGCCAACGCCGACCGCGCCCTGAACATCCCCGGCATCGACCTCGACGGCAGCTACGGCGCCGCCGACTTCGTCTCCTGGTACGACGGCCACCCCGACGTGCCGCGCAGCTGGCCGCTCGAGGCCGAGAAGGTCGCCGTGCTCGGCGTCGGCAACGTCGCCCTCGACATCGCGCGCGTCCTGGCCAAGACCGGCGACGAGCTGCTGCCGACGGAGATCCCCGCCAACGTCTACGAGGGCCTGAAGAACAACAAGGCCGTCGAGGTGCACGTGTTCGGCCGCCGCGGTCCCGCTCAGGCCAAGTTCACGCCGCTCGAGCTGCGTGAGCTCGACCACTCGCCCACCATCGAGGTCATCGTCGATCCCGAGGACATCGACTACGACGAGGGCTCGGAGGCCGCGCGCCGCAATTCCAAGCAGGTCGACATGGTCGCCAACACCCTGCAGGACTGGGCCATCCGCGACGTCGGCGACCGCCCGCACAAGCTGTTCCTGCACTTCTTCGAGTCCCCGGCCGAGATCCTCGGCGAGGACGGCAAGGTCGTGGGCCTGCGCACCGAGCGCACCGAGCTCGACGGCACCGGCAACGTCCGCGGTACCGGCCGCTTCCGCGACTGGGAGGTCCAGGCCGTGTACCGGGCGGTGGGCTACCTGTCGCAGAACATCGCCAAGCTGCCGTTCGACGAGCAGGCCGGCACCGTGCCCAACGAGGCCGGACGCGTCGTCGCCGACGAGTCGGCGGAGGGTCCCGAGCGTTTCCTGCCCGCCACGTACGTCACGGGCTGGATCAAGCGCGGCCCTGTCGGTCTGATCGGCCACACCAAGGGCGACGCGAACGAGACCGTCGCGAACCTGCTCGCCGACCGGGCCCACGGCCTGCTGAACACCCCCGAGGACCCGTCCGAGGACGCGATCGTCGCCTTCCTCGAGGACAAGCAGCTGCCCTACACCACCTGGCAGGGCTGGTACCGGCTCGACGCGCACGAGCGCAGCCTCGGCGAGGCCGAGGGCCGCGAGCGCGTCAAGGTCGTCGAGCGTGAGGACATGTTCCGCGCGTCCGAGCCGCACAAGGCCTGACACCCCCCGACCCCTGGTGGCCGAATGTCACATTCCGTCGATGGAATCGACCGGATGTGACATTCGGCCACAGTCGTACCGGGCCGCCTCCGGTCAGGTGAACAGCACCGCGCCGAGCCACACGCCGGCCGCGATCAGGCCGCCGAGCAACTCGACGAGGATCGACAGCGCCACCGCCTTGGTCGCGTGCACGGTCGACACCCACGCGTCACGGTGGGTGCGGTGCCGCTGCACCTCGGACAGGTAGGTGCCGAGCAGGAACCCGAGCAGCAGCCCGATCACGGGAACGACGAAGAACCCGACGATGCCGAGCAGACCGCCGGCGACGATCGAGCGCGTCGGCACCCCGGCCCGCCGCATCCGGCCGCCCGGCCAGGTGTACTTCACGATGCCGGTCACCAGCAGGGCTGTCGTCGCGACGGCGAACACCGTCCACGCGACGGTGCCGCCGGTGAGCCACGCCCACACCGCGATCGCCCCGAAGATCAGCAGGGTGCCCGGCAGGATCGGCACGACGATGCCGACGAGTCCGACGAGGACGGCCAGACCGACGAGGACCTCCGCCCCGGCGGTCACGGTGCGACCGCCCGCACGGGTGAGGCCGCCTCGACGAGTGCGAGCAGGGCCTGCGGGTCGCTCGTGTCGACGGTGTGTGCGCGACGCCCGGGCGCGTTCGGGTACCGGTCCACCGCGATCACCTCGACACCCGGCCGCTGCAGCGCGACGACCGCTCTGTTGCCCAGCTCACCCGCGCCGAGGAGCCGACGCGCAGAGCGCCGGGAGCCAGCGGGGTACCGATTCGTGGTGAGACCATGGGGGGACTATATGTGCCCCTCAGGTCGCACCCGGAGGTCGCGATGGACGTCGCCGAACCGAATCTCGAGTCGGACACCGGACGGTTCTTCACCACGGCCGGCATCGATCCCGCCGACGAGCTGGACTGGCAGCGGCGCGACGCACGCATCGTCCACCACGGCACCGGCGCGGTGGTGTTCGAACAGCGCGACGTGGAGTTCCCCGCCGCCTGGTCGCAGAACGCGACGGACATCGTCGCGCAGAAGTACTTCCGCGGCGCTCCGGGCACCGCCGCCCGGGAACGGTCCCTGCGCGACGTCGTCGCGCGCATCGTGGACACGATCACCGCGTGGGGCGCGGCCGACGGCCACCTCGACGACCCGGAGGCGTTCGCCGCCGAACTGACGTACCTGGTCCTGACGCAGCGGGCGTCGTTCAACAGCCCCGTGTGGTTCAACATCGGGGTGCCCGACACTCCGCAGCAGGCCAGCGCGTGCTTCATCCTGTCGGTCGAGGACAGCATCGACTCGATCCTCGAGTGGTACCGGCAGGAGGCAGTGATCTTCAAGGGCGGGTCGGGCGCGGGGGCGAATCTGTCGCGCATCCGGTCGTCGGCCGAGCCGCTGGCGGGTGGGGGCACCGCGTCGGGCCCGGTGAGTTTCATGCGCGGCGCCGACGCCTCGGCGGGCACCATCAAGTCCGGCGGCAAGACGCGCCGAGCCGCGAAGATGGTGATCCTCGACGTCGGCCATCCCGACGTCGAGGAGTTCGTCGACTGCAAGGCCGTCGAGGAACGCAAGGCGCGGGTACTCGCGGAGGCCGGGTTCGACATGGGGCTCGACGGTCGCGACATCCATTCGGTGCAGTACCAGAACGCCAACAACTCGGTGCGGGTGAGCGACGAGTTCATGCAGGCCGTCGCGGACGGCGCCGAGTGGCCGCTGCGCGCGGTCACCACCGGTGCGACGGTGCGCACGGTGCCTGCCCGCGATCTGTTCCACCGGATCGCCGCCGCCGCCTGGGAGTGCGCCGATCCCGGGCTGCAGTTCGACACCACCATCAACCGCTGGCACACCGCGGCCGCGACCGGCCGGATCAACGGATCGAATCCGTGTTCGGAGTACATGCACCTGGACGACTCGGCGTGCAACCTGGCGAGCCTGAACCTGCTGGCGTTCCTTCGCGACGACGGCACGTTCGACGTCGCCGGATTCCGGCACGCCGTCGCGGTGGTGCTCACCGGCCAGGAGATCCTCGTGAGCCGCGCCGACTACCCCACCGACCGCATCGCGGCGACGTCGCGGCGGTTCCGGCAGCTCGGTCTCGGCTACGCCAATCTCGGTGCGCTGCTGATGGCCCTGGGGCTGCCGTACGACAGCGACGCCGGCCGCGCCTACGCCGCGGCCCTGACGGCCCTGATGACCGGGCATGCGTACGCGGTGTCGGCACGGATGGCTCGCCGGCTCGGGCCGTTCGAGGGGTTCGCCGAGAACCGGGAGCACACCCTCGCGGTGCTGGCTCGTCATCGCGGCGCCGTCGACGACATCGACGAGCAGGCCGCGCCCGCCGACATTCTCGCCGCGGCGCGGGAGGACTGGGACGCGGCGTGCGCGCTCGCCGAGGCACACGGGGTCCGCAACAGCCAGGTGACAGTCCTCGCGCCGACCGGCACGATCGGCCTGGCCATGGACTGCGACACCACCGGCATCGAGCCCGATCTGGCGCTGGTGAAGACGAAGAAGCTGGTCGGCGGCGGGACGCTGTCCATCGTCAATCGCACGGTGCCGCGGGCACTGTCGCGGCTCGGTTATCCCCCGGATCGGGTAGCCGAGTTGCTCACGCACATCGACACGCACCGCACGGTCGTCGGCGCGCCGCAGTTGCGGGCCGAGCATCTGCCGGTGTTCGCAACCTCCATGGGCGACAACGTGATCGAACCGCGAGGGCACGTGCTGATGATGGCCGCGGTGCAGCCCTTCCTCTCGGGCGCGATCTCGAAGACCGTGAACCTGCCGGAGTCGGCGACCGTGGCCGACATCGAGGAGTTGTTCCTCGACGCGTGGCGGCTCGGGATCAAGGCGATCGCGGTGTATCGCGACAACTGCAAACTGGGACAACCGTTGTCGGCCACGGCGGCGCCCCCCACGACGACAGCCGGGCCGAGGCGGGAACGGCTGCCCCGGTTGCGCCGGTCGCGCACCTTCGAGTTCCGCGTCGCGGACTGCAAGGGCTTCGTCACCGTGGGCCAATACGACGACGGCCGTCCGGGCGAGATGTTCCTGCGGGTGGCCAAGCAGGGCTCGACCCTGGCCGGCATCATGGACGCGTTCTCGATGGCGGTGAGTTACGGCCTGCAGTACGGGGTTCCGCTGCGCACGTTCGTCAACGCGTTCACGAGCACCCGATTCGAGCCGGCGGGCATCACCGACGATCCGGACCTGCGGATCGCGACGTCGATCCTGGACTACATCTTCCGGCGGCTGGCAGTGGAGTACCTCGACGCGGACGAGCGGGCCGAACTCGGTATCCGCACCGGGCTCGAACGCAGCGAGCCCGCCGCCGAGGTGGTCGTGGACACCCGGCAGGGACGCGCCCGCGGCAGCGATGCGCCGTACTGCATGCAGTGCGGGGTGCAGATGCAGCGTTCCGGCTCCTGCCACGCGTGCCCGTCGTGCGGAAACACCAGCGGGTGCAGCTGACGAGGCCGGGACGTGCCTAGCCGGCAACCTCCATCAGCGACAGGACGTTGCCGTGCGGGTCGCGGAACCACGCGACCCGCATGCCCTCGGGTGACGTCCACGCGTCGTGGTCGTCCTGGTCCATCCCGTTGTAACGGACGAATTCGACACCCTTGGCCCGCAGGGCTTCGACGGTCGCGTCCAGGTTCGGCACCCGCCACCCCAGGGCGGTGTAGCCGGTGTCGGAGCGGGACTGCACCAACGTCACCCGGACCGGTGCACCACCGCCACCGTCGAGGATCAGCGTGAAATGGTCCCGGGACAGCTTCCCGAAACCGAGCGTGTCGACGTAGAACATTTCCGAGATGTCGAGGTCGGTACTGGGCAGGAAGCTCACGAGCTGACCGCTGATCGTCATGGAGTCCACTGTGCGCCTCGCCTCGCGGCCAGGCAAGGACGCGACAATCCGAGCGTGGCGGGCTCGGAGTACTAGCATCTGCGACATGAGCACCTCCGAGATCGCGACCGTCCTGGCCTGGCACGACGCCGTCAACTCCAACGACATCGAGACGCTGCTGGCGCTGTCGAGCGACGACATCGTGCTGCCCACCGGCGACGACGACGAGGACCAGGGTCTCGACGAGCTGCGCGAGTGGGCGACGACGGCGGGCGTGACGTTCCAGCCGGGCCGGATGTTCGTGCACGAGGGCATCGTCGTCGTCGAGGAGACCGCGACGTGGGCGGCCGATCCGGAGCACCCGCGCAGTGAAGCGATCGCGTTCCGGGTGGTGGGCGACCACGTGGTCTCGGTGTACCGGCACGACACGCTCGAGGAGGCGTTCGAGGCCACTCGCCTCAACGAGGGTGATCTGTACGAGGGTTAGGCGCATGCCGTGACCCTCGGCACACCCTAACGATCGCTAAGGTAGCCTCCTCGGGGAATGGTCCCAACGCACCCGAGTGAGGTTCGACGAGTGTCCGCTGAAGCTGTTGAGAAGAAGGGTCCGCTCGCGGGTATCCGCGTCGTCGAGTTCGCGGGTCTCGGTCCCGGTCCGCACGCCGCGACGCTGCTCGCCGACCTCGGCGCCGACGTCGTCTGCGTGCAGCGTCCGGGTCTGATCCCGCCCGCCGGGCACCGCGACCAGATCCAGCGCGGCCGCCGCGTCGTCGAGGCCGACCTCAAGAATCCCGAGCAGGTCGAGAAGGTGCTCGGCCTGATCGAACGCGCCGACGTGCTCATCGAGGGCTTCCGGCCGGGGGTCACCGAGCGCATGGGTCTCGGCCCGGACGTCGCGCTGGCCCGCAATCCGCGCCTGGTGTACGGCCGGATGACCGGATGGGGTCAGGAGGGCCCGCTCGCCCACGCCGCCGGGCACGACATCAACTACATCTCGCTGACCGGTGTGCTGCACGCCATCGGACGCAAGGGTGAGCGGCCGGTGCCGCCGCTGAACATGGTCGGTGACTTCGGTGGCGGCTCGATGTTCCTGATCTTCGGCATCCTCTCCGCCCTCGTCGAGCGTCAGAGTTCCGGCAAGGGACAGGTCGTCGACGCCGCGATGGTCGACGGTGCGCTCGCGCTCTCGCACATGATGTGGGCGTTCCGCGGCCGCGGCGTGTGGTCGGACGAGCGCGGCGTCAACCTTCTCGACACCGGCGCACCGTTCTACGACGTGTACGAGACCGCCGACGGCAAGTACATGGCGGTGGGTTCCATCGAACCCCAGTTCTACGCGCTGCTGCTGCAGGGTCTCGAGCTCGACCCGGCCGAGCTGCCGCAGCAGCTCGACACCTCGGCGTGGCCGCAGATGAAGAAGCTGTTCACGGAGAAGTTCCTGTCCAAGACTCGCGACGAGTGGGCCGCGATCTTCGACGGCACCGACGCGTGCGTCTCCCCCGTACTCACGTTCGGCGAGGCCCCGGCCAACCCGCACATCGCGGCCCGCGGCGCGCTGATCGAGCTCGACGGCGTCACCCAGCACGCCCCGGCGCCCCGCTTCTCCCGCACCCCGGCCGGCGCCCCCACCCCGCCGCCCGGCGAGGCCACCGACATCGACTCCGTCTGGCGCTAGGCAGCAAAGCTGCAGGCGCCTACAGGAGGTGGACGGCGCCCGTGTCGACGGCCTCGCGCAGGAACGCCGGGGACACGGCCGGGCGGCCGGCGCGGCCCTTGCCTGCGGTGAGCTCGTCCGCGAGGCGGCGTGCGACGTCGAGCACTAGCGGGCCGCCGTCGGGCAGGAACCGGCGCAGGCCCGCTCGCTCGCACCGCAAGCCGACGGAGGCCAGCAGGGTCACCGCCTCCTCGTGCCGTCCGGCGGCGGCCAGGCACGCCACCTCGAGCCGCTCCGCGCGCAGCAGCCGCCGCTCCCGGCGGCTCCCGCGCAGCAGCTGCACCCACTCACCGGCCCACCGGCACGCCAGTTCGGTGTTCTCCGGCGTGGGGTCGGTCAGCAGCAGCCGGATGGCCGTGGCCTCCTGGAACTGCGCCGTCCAGGCCGCGGTGCCGTGGTCCGGTCGCGGACGCGTGCCGTAGGACACCGGTGGTTGCGACGGCACCCCCGGCAGCGGCCCGAGCCCGAGCCGGACCCGTTCGTTCTCCACGACCGCCGTGAGCCGCTCCAGGTTCATGGCCGCGGCCGCGCGGCCGCCGTCCGCCAGTCGCGACACCACCGCCTCGCGGTCGCCGCGCACGGCCTTGAGCCGCGCACCGACGACGTACCGCGAGATCTTGAAGTCCACGACCCCGCCCTCCGAGCCGAGGGCGTAGCCGTCGTCGAGCAGCCGCTCGGCCTCGTCGAGCTCGCCTCGCTCGTAGAGGAGCTCGCCGAGGATCGACCCGGCCAGCATCGCGGCCGACGAGTGCCGTCCGGCGCCCCGGCGCGCCGCCCGCAGACCCGCCCGGAAGTGCTCCTCGGCGCCGGCGACGTCGAGCTGTTCGATCGCCGCGAGCCCCAGGAGGGCGCGGCCGTGCATGACGTTGTAGGGCCCCTCGTTGAGCTCGAGGTACGGCTGGGCCAGCTGTTGCAGCCGCACCACCTCGTCGTAGTCGGCACGGTAGACGGCGGCGAACGTGGCGACGTTGAGTCCGGACGCGATCACCAGCGGCGGCAGGGTGTCGGCCCGGGCCAGGCAGTGCTCGACGAGATCGTCGGCGCGTTCCATGCGGTCACAGCGCAGGTCGACGACGCCGCGCACGACCTCCACCTCGACGGCGATGTCCGCCGCCTCCTCGGCACCCACACCGCCGGCCGCGACCGCCGCCTCGACCACCTCCAGCGCGTGCAGCGCCGGCGCGGAGCGGTGCAGCAGGATGTTGGCCCACGCGATGGACAGTTGTAGGTGGATCCGGCCCGACGCAGCCCGACGCGGCAGCTTGGCGACGAGCCCGAGCAGGGTGGTCGCATGGCCGTGCTCGAGCAGCCGCCGCCCGTTCTCCTCGACGAGATCCGTCGCGCGGTCCTCGTCCCCCGCGGCGAGGGCATGGTCGACCGCCTCGCCGACCATCGCATGGCTCTCGAACCACTCGGATGCGGTCCGGTTCAGGGCCGGAACACGTTCGGGGTGTTCCCGTTCGAGCCGCTGCCGGAGGAACTCGGCGAACAGCGGCTGATACCGGAACCAGCGACCGTCCTCGTCGATCCGGTGCAGGAACAGATCCCGCTCCTCGATGCTCTCGAGTTGCGCCTGACCACGTTCGTGCCCGGTGAGGGCGGTCGCGAGGCTGCCGCAGATGCGTTCGGGTATCGAGGAGGCGAGCAGGAACTCGACGTCGGCCGGCGGCAGGGATTCGAGCACGTTCTCGGCGAGGAATTCGCCGATCGCCCGGTGCCGGCCGGACAGGTGCGAGATCAGCTCCGCGGGGTCGTCGCGGCCGCGCAGCGACATCGCCGCGAGCTGCAGCGCAGCCGCCCACCCGTCGGTGGCGGCGGTCAGGTCGGCGACCTCGTCGTCGTCGAGGTCGAGACCGGCGAGGTCGACGAGGAAGATCCGGGCCTCGTCCACGTCGAAACGCAGTTGCTCGTAGTCGATCTCGACGAGTTCGTCGCGCACCCGCATCCGGCTCGTGGGCAGGCCCGAACGGGTGCGCCCGACGACGACGAGTTGCAGGTGGTGGCAGGCGTTGTCGAGCAGGAACGCCATCGCCGCGACCGTCGCGGGGTCCGTCACCCGATGCCAGTCGTCGATGATGACGACGAGTCGTTCTCCGGCCTCGTGGATTTCGTCGACGAGCGAGGTGAGCACGTAGCGCTCCGCCTCGTCCCCGTGTTCGTCGAGCACCTGGCCCAGTTCGCGCGCGAGCGACGGCCGGACCTGCCTGATGGACTCGACGAGGTGCGTCAGGAACCACACCACGTTGTTGTCGTCGTGGTCGACGTTGAGCCAGGCGACGGGAACGTTCTTCTCGGTGAGGACGTAGCGCCACTGCAGGGCCAGCATGGTCTTGCCGAATCCCGGCGGGGAGTGGATGGCGGTCAGCTTCCGGCGCTGCTCCGTGTCGAGAATCGACAGCAGGCGCCCGCGCGGCACCAGCCGGCGCGGCGTCGACGGCGGCCGGAACCGGGTGGCCGGAACCGGTGGGGTGGTCGCCCGCACGCCGGACCGGTCGGTGCCCCGCCGCCGCTCGACCACGGACGGCGACAGGTGGTGACCGGACTCCGAACCCGGCTCGACTTCCCCGGCCACGGGAAGCTCGTCGACCGGCAGACCCTCCGCCGCCTGCACTTCGCGCAGCATCTCCCCGAACTCGGCGGCGGTTGCGGGGCGGGTCTGCGGGTCCACCGACATGGCGCGCTCGATCGCCGACGAGAGCGCATCCGGGATCCCCCGCTC
Source organism: Rhodococcus indonesiensis (assembly GCF_047782815.1). Lineage (NCBI taxonomy): Bacteria > Bacillati > Actinomycetota > Actinomycetes > Mycobacteriales > Nocardiaceae > Rhodococcus > Rhodococcus indonesiensis. The sequence continues at coordinate 4,224,536 of NZ_CP180630.1, forward strand.
CCGCAGGTCCGGAACAGGCTGGGTGGTCACCCGCACGAACTGAGCCACGACCCGCTCGCCGCTGCGCCGCTCGAACGCCGCGTGCCCGGTGAGCACGCAGAACAGCGTCGCGCCGAGGCTGTAGACGTCCGAGGCCGGGGTGGGCGTACGTCCGCTGAGCACCTCGGGGGCGGTGAAGGCCGGCGACCCGGTCACCTCGCCCGTCGCCGTCTCGAAGCCGCCGCTCACCCGGGCGATGCCGAAGTCCGTGAGCTGTGGCTCGCCGAACTCGGTGAGCAGGATGTTGCCCGGCTTGATGTCGCGGTGCAGGATGCCGGCACGGTGGCCCGTTTCGAGGGCGCCGGCCAGCTTGATGCCGATGCGCAGCACCTCCGGCCACGGCACGGGACCGGTGCTGCGCAGTTGCGTGTCGAGGGAATCCCGCGGGTGGTACTGCATCACGAGGTAGGGGCGTCCCGTTCCGGTGGTGCCGACCTGCATGACGTTGACGATGTTCGGGTGCCCGGACAGCCGGCCCATCGCGCGCTGCTCCCGCAGGAAGCGCTCGAGGTTGTCGGGGTCCATGTGGGAGGTGAGGACCTTCACCGCGACCGGACGGTCGAGTGCGGTCTCGTAGCAGCGGTAGACGACCCCGAAACCACCGCGCCCGATCTCACGCGCGTCGTCGAATCCGGCGTCGGCCAGTTCGGCGGCGAGGTCGAACCCGACGTCGCGTTGCGTCGCGTACGGATCGTGTTCGGCCACAATAACTCTCACATCCGTCCGAAATGGCGACTCCCGGGCGGGGCGGCTGCCCGTTCGTACCCCTCGAGCATAACGCCGCGGACCCGTTCCCGGACGGGGTCCGGCCACCCCGAGAATCAGACCACCAGGTGTGGTTCGCCCAGGTCCCGGCCGCGGGCGAGCGCGTCGTACGCCGAGGCCACGGACGCGACGGCCCGGCGCACCTCGCCGGTCTCCCGCGCGTACGGCAGCCGCAGGAAGTGTTCGAACGCGCCTTCCACCCCGAACCGGGGTCCCGCGGCGAGGACCACGCCGTGATTCGGGGCGGTCGCCGCGAGGGCGGTCGACACCGGCGTGGGCATCCGCACCCACAGCGACATCCCGCCCGGTCCGACCGTGTACGTCCAGTCGGGCAGGAACTCGTCGAGTGCGCCGAGCATCGCCGCCCGCCGGCGGCGCAGCTGCCCGCGCCGCCGCTCGAGCAGGTCCTCGACGTCGCCGAGCAGGTGCGCCGCAGCGAGCTGTTCCATGACCGGCGTGCCGAGGTCCACAGCGGAGCGCGCCCCCACCAGACGGGTGATCAGGGACCGGTGGGCGCGGATCCAGCCCACCCGGAGACCGCCCCACAGGGACTTACCGGTCGATCCCACCGTCACGACGGAGCGGTCCGCGCCGTACGAGGCGACGGCGGGCGGTGGTGGGGTGTCCAGCCACAGGTCCACCATCGTCTCGTCCACGACGAGCGTCATGCGGGTCTCCTCCGCGATCCGGACGAGTTCGGCCCGGCCCGGCGCGCTCATGCACAGTCCGGTGGGACTGTGGAAGTCCGGGATCAGGAACGCCATTCGCGCCGCGGTCTGCCGGGCGGCGCTGCGCAGCCCCTCCAGGTCCCAGCCGTCGTCGGCGCCACCCTCAGGCCGTACCGGTACGACGACCGGTCGCGCCCCGTGCCGCCGGATCGCCTCGAGCGCATTGGGATAGGTGGGATGGTCGACGATCACCCGGTCGCCGGCGTCGGTGAGGACGCCGAGCAGCAGGCGCAGCGCGTGCTGCGCGCCGGAGGTGATCATGATCTGATCCGCCTCGGTCGGCAGGCCGCGGTCCCGGTAGCGCCGCGCGACGACCTCCCGCAGCAACGCGAGGCCGATCGGTTCCATGCCGTGCGAGTCGAGGTAGGCGGGCACCGAACGCAGCGCCGCGGCATAGGCCGACTCGATCTCGGCGGCGGGCGCCGGCATGGACGCGGAGCTGAGATCCACGGGCTCCGGCGCTTCCACGGCGGCCGGGGCGGCGGGCCGCGCCGGCGTGCTCCGTCGCCGCGGCGGCAGCGCGACGGTGCTGCGCGCACCCTGCCTGCTGCGCAGGTAGCCGGCCTCGCGCAGCGCCGTGTACGCGGACGTGATGGTGGTGCGGCTCAGCGCCAGGGCCGCGGCGAGCTCACGCTCGCTCGGCAGCGCCACGCCCAGCGGAACGCGACCGTCGTGCACGAGCAGGCGGATTCCGTCCGCGAGAGCCCGGTACGCCGGCCGCCGATCGGCGGTGTCCTGCCAGTTGCCGAGGTCGCGGGCCAGGGAGCCGGCTCCGATCGCGCGCGTGATCACCAGTCCAGTATCGCAGTCCAGTCGGCGAGGTGGTCACCTGTCCCCGGGCCAGTTCATACTGACGACGTGACCACCCTCGGCTACACCCTGTTCGACACCGCCGTCGGCACGTGCGGGCTCGCCTGGTCCGCGGCCGGCGTCGTCGGCGTGCAACTGCCCGACACCGCCCCGGAACCCACGCGTGACGAACTGCTCGGCCGGTTCCCGGCCGCGGTCGAACGGCCCGTCCCGGCGGCGGTGCAGCCCGTGATCGACGCCGTCGCCGCGCATCTCGCCGGCGCGCCCGACGACCTGCGCTGGGTTCCGGTCGACTACCGGAACGTCTCCGAATTCGACACCGCCGTCTACGAGTTCGCCCGCACGGTCGAACCCGGCGCGGTCGCGACCTACGGCGAGGTGGCCGTCCGGGTCGGCCGGCCGGGCGGCGCGCAGGCCGTCGGACAGGCGTTGGGACGCAACCCCGTTCCGGTGATCGTGCCGTGCCACCGGATCCTCGCCGCGGGCGGCGGCATCGGCGGCTTCTCCGCGCCCGGGAGCACCGTCACGAAGCGGGAGCTGCTCGCCCTCGAGCACGCCCCCGGCTTCGACGAGCCGACCCTGTTCTGACGCGGGGCCGCAGCGGGTTTCAGCCCAGGATGTCGCGACGCACGATCGTCTGGTCGCGCCCCGGGCCGACGCCGATGCACGACATCCGTGCACCCGAGAGTTCCTCGAGCCGCAGCACGTAGTTCCGGGCGTTCTCCGGCAGGTCCTCGAAGGTGCGGGCCTCGGAGATGTCCTCCCACCAGCCGGGCATCTCCTCGTAGATGGGCGTGGCGTGGTGGATGTCGGTCTGTGTCATCGGCATTTCGTCGACGCGGACCCCGTCCACCTCGTAACCCACGCAGATCGGCACGGTCTCGAGGCTCGACAGGACGTCGAGCTTGGTGAGGAAGTAGTCGGTGATGCCGTTGACGCGGGTCGCGTAGCGGGCGATCACAGCGTCGAACCAGCCGCAGCGCCGGGCCCGGCCGGTGGTGACGCCCACCTCGCCGCCGGTCTTGGCCAGGTAGGCGCCGTGCTCGTCGAACAGTTCCGTCGGGAAGGGACCCGACCCCACCCGGGTGGTGTAGGCCTTGAGAATGCCGAGCACCGTGCCGATCCGGTTGGGACCGATGCCCGATCCGACCGCCGCGCCGCCGGCGGTGGGGTTCGACGAGGTCACGTACGGGTAGGTGCCGTGGTCGACGTCGAGCAGCGTGCCCTGCGATCCCTCGAGCAGCACGGTCTCGCCGGCCTCGAGGGCCTTGTTCAGGCGCAGCCGGGTGTCGGCGATGCGGTGCTTGAACCCTTCCGCCTGGCCGAGCACCTCGTCGACGACCTGCTGCGGGTCGAGGGCCTTGCGGTTGTAGATCTTCGACAGCACCTGGTTCTTGAACTCCAGGGCGGCCTCCACCTTGTGGGTGAGGATCTTCTCGTCGAGGACGTCGGCGACGCGGACACCCACGCGGGCGATCTTGTCCTGGTAGCACGGGCCGATGCCCCGGCCGGTGGTGCCGATCTTCTTGGCGCCGAGGAAGCGTTCGGTGACCTTGTCGATGGCCACGTGGTACGGCATGATCAGGTGCGCGTCGGCGCTGAGCAGCAGGTTCGTGGTGTCGACGCCGCGGTTCTCGAGTCCGGCGAGCTCGTCGAGCAGCACGCCCGGGTCCACGACCACGCCGTTGCCGATCACGTTGGTGACGCCGGGTGTGAGGATGCCGGAAGGGATCAGGTGCAGCGCGAAGTTCTCCCCGTTGGGGAGGACGACGGTGTGGCCGGCGTTGTTGCCCCCCTGGTAGCGCACCACCCACTGCACCCGGCCACCGAGCAGATCGGTGGCCTTGCCCTTGCCCTCGTCGCCCCACTGGGCGCCGATCAGGACGATTGCCGGCATTTCGCTGTCTCCTAGGGTGTCGACGTGCGGGCGCCCTCCGCCTGCAGGGTTCTGCCGTCACAGAACAGAAGCCGGGGGGACAGTCTAGCGGACCACACCTGCGGCACCGCCCCCGGCGTCCCGACTGTGACCGGCACCGACGATCCACCCGACTCACTGTGCCGCGTTCGAGCGTCCGGTGGGGAGGTGAGTCGTGACTAGAGTGAGTGGAGCATCGTCGCCCGCGAGAGGAGTGCTCTTGACCCCCGTTGTGCTCAAGTGCGGTGATGCCCCACTGCCGTTGACGCTGACGTCCCTGACCACGTTGACTGCCCCGGCACTCCCCGGCAAGGACGACTTCGAGGACGTGTTCGCGCATCTCGAGTCGGTCGAGGATCCCCGGCTCGTGGTGGTGGGTGGGGACGCCGCCTTCGCCGCGGCCCTGACCCGGATGATGCGCACGGAGCGGCTCGGCATCGAACTGGCCTACGTGCCGGAGCGGCGCACCCCGGCCGCCGAGGCGTACGGACTGCGGTTCGGATCGAAGGCCGCGACAGTCGCACTGCAGGGCGTGGCACGGCCGGTGCCGCTCATCCGCGACGATGCCGGCATCGCACTCGTCGGGCGTGCCCTCGTCGAGGGCGAGGTGGGTGAACTCGTGGGCGAGGCGTACGTGGACGACACCCGGCTGTTCAGCGGGGTCGCCCCGGGTGTGCGGATCGAGCCGACCGTCGACATGCCGGGACTGCGGGCCGCGATCGATCGGCCGCGCTGGTTCGGCGGCTACCGGTGGGTGACCGGACGCGCCGTCCAGCTCGGCTCGCCCGGCGCCGTGCTCACCCGCGACGGGGTCGCCAATCCCCGGGCGGTCAAGCGCTCCACCTTCTACCGGCACGAGCACAAATGGAAGCTGGTGCGCTGAGCGTCTCGTTCTCGCACCACGAGAATTGTTCCGGCCGAACACTTGTCGCCCCGGTCCACCCGACCGGTCGCCACGACACCGCGCACCACCGCACCGGGCCGGCGGCGCGCGCTCGTTCCACGACTCGCCGGCGTCACGAATTGCACCGGGCGAGCGCCTCGCCGGCGGCGCGCAGGGCAGCCCGCAACGACGACGGGGCCACGACCTCGACCCCGCCGCCGAGGCCGAGGAGCTGGTCCAGCGCCACCTCCTCGGCCTCGAGCAACAGGTCCACCCGCACCCACCCGTCCGCGTCCGGCGGTCCCGGATCGACGTCGGCGGCGTCGGTGCCCACCACGCGGGGCAGGCGCCGCCACGCGGCCGGGTCGAGGCGGAGCGTGCAGGCGAATCTGCGCAGCGCGCGATCGAACTCCGTCGCGGACGCCGCCCAGTAGGCGGGCAGATCGAATCCGGCGGGCCGGTGCGCCGGGGCGTCGAGCACGGTGGCGGACGCGATGCGCCCGACCCGGTAGGTGCGGACGTGACCGGTGTGCGCTGCGACGAGGTACCAGACCCCGGCCTTGGCGACGAGCCCGAGCGGGTCGAGGGTGCGTGTCACGGTCCGGTCGCCGCGCCGGTAGCGGATGCGCAGGCGGCGCTGGTCGAACACGGCGGACGCGACGGCCGGCAGGTGCGTGTTGTCCCCCGGCGCGGCGAACCAGCCGGGGACGTCGACGTGGACCCGGTCGCGCCAGGCCTGGGCGGCGCTGCGCAGGGCGACCGGCATGGACCCGAGCAGCTTGCCGCGGGCCGCGTCGAGTTCCACACCGAGGTCGGCGGCAAGGGTGGGCACCCCCAGCAGCATCAGCGCGGCGCTCTCGTCGCTGGTGAGTCCGCTCAGCCGGGACTGCCACCCGTCGAGCAGGCGGATGCCGCCTCCCGGTCCGCTCTCCGTCCACACCGGGACCCCCGCGGCGGACAGGGCACCGACGTCGCGGTACACGGTGCGCACCGAGACACCGAGATCGTCCGCGAGCCGCCGCGCGGTCAGGCCCGCGCTGCCCTGCAGTCGCAGCATCATCGCGAGCAGGCGTGCCGATCGCATGACCGCAGCCTACGCAGAATCACTGACACTCGATGTCAGTGATACCGGCGCATCCTGACCTCATGAGTACATGGAAAGAGTTCTCCGAGCAGGCACCGGATCTGGCACAGGCGATCGCGGCACGCCTTCAGGCCCACAAGCATCACGTCCTGGCGACGCTGCGGCGGGACGGCTCACCGCGCGTCAGCGGAACGGAGGTGGAGATCGTCGACGGCCGGCTCGTGCTCGGGTCGATGCCCGGAGCGATGAAAGCCCGCGACCTGCAGCGCGACCCGCGCTACGCCCTGCATTCCAATCCCGGGCACCACTCGATGACGGGCGGCGACGCGAAAGTCTGCGGCCGGGCCCGGGAACTGCACGACGACGTCAAGGCGGCCGTGCTCGCCGCCTACCCGGAGGAGGTGCCGCCGGGGCCGATGCACCTGTTCGAACTCGACCTGGCCGAGGCCGTGCTCACCTCGGTCGACGAGGAACACCTGTACGTGGACCTGTGGCGTCCCGGGGCCACGGTCGAGCGTTTCGTCCGCTGACCCGGGCCGCCGCGCGGTTCGGCACGAAGAGATTCGGCGCCCCGGGCTGTCGGGTTCAACCCGGGGCGCCTTGGCCGGCCCGCATCCGGACTACGGGACGGCCCCGATCGTTGTGCCCACTGCGACGCGCTCGAAACCTCCGGACCCGAAATCGTTCCCGGCCGCACCCGGGGCGGGCGAGGTGTGGGATCCCTGCCGAACGGGTAGCCGCCCGTCGGAGCCGGCCACCCACGGGCGTGTCCGGTCGTTTGTCACGGGGAGGGTGGAACATGATTCGAGTGGCCTCGGTGCCCGCGTCGCACGTCTACGTCCGGCATCTGGCCGGACCGCACGGGGACGACGAGGTGGTGCGGCTGCCCGATCCGGTGCCCGCCGACGGACGCAAGGTACCGGGCGGATGGTGGCCGCCGCTGATGCTCGAGCCCGGATGGATCGCCGCCAACCACACCGAGTTCGACGTGTTCCACATCCACTTCGGCTTCGACGCGATCGAACCGGAGGCCCTGCAGGACGTGGTCGCCGAACTCGCCGACCACGACATCCCGCTCGTGTACACCGTGCACGACCTGCGCAACCCGCACCACCCCACGCCGGGCGTCCACAACAAGCAGCTCGACGTGCTGATCCCCGCCGCCACCGAGCTGATCACCCTCACCGAAGGCGCCGCCGGACGGATCGAGGCACTGTGGGGCCGCACCCCCACCGTCCTGCCCCACCCGCACGTCGTCGAACAGCCCTGGTTCGCGCGCGCGAACCGGTCCCCGGACGAGCCGTTCGTCGTCGGGGTGCACGCGAAGAGCCTGCGCGCCAACATGGACGTCTTCCCGGTCCTCGACACCCTCTCCCACACCGTCCGCGACCTGCCCGGCGCACAGCTGCGGATCGACGTCCACGACGAGATCTTCGACCCGGACAACCACTGGTACGCACCCGAGGCCGGAGCGAGGATCCTCGCCTTCGGAGACCGGCCGGGCGTCGACGTGCGGGTGCACAAGTACTTCTCCGACGACGAACTGTGGGAGTACCTGTCCTCGCTGTCGGTGTCCGTCCTGCCCTACCGGTTCGGCACCCATTCCGGCTGGCTCGAGGCCTGCCACGACCTGGGCACCGCGGTGATCGCCCCGAGCTGCGGGTTCTACCACCAGCAACGGCCCTGCCGGGTGTTCACCTACGACGAGCAGTCCTTCGACCCGGATTCCCTGGCCGATTCGGTGCGCGCGCTGTACCACAGCGGCCGACGGCCGCACAGCGACTGGGCGCAGCGGATGTTCGAACGGCGCTTCCTGTCCCAGGCACACCACGCGATCTACGAACGGGCCCTGTCGTGACGGGTCGCCCACTGCGTATCGCCCTCGTCGCGTCCCACCGCTTTCCCGTCGCGCAGCCCTTCGCCGGGGGACTCGAGGCCCACGTGTGGCACCTGACCCGCGCGCTCGGCGCCGACGGACACCGGGTGACGCTGTTCGCCGCCGCGGGCTCGGACGTCACCCTGCCCGCCTCGTTCCTCGAGGTCCGCACCTTCACGCCCAGCCCCGCCGCCCGCAGCGACGTGTCGATGCCGTCGGAGGCGTTCCTCGACGCCCACCACGCCTACCTGTCCCTGCTGCTGGAACTGGCCGGCCCGCTCGCGGACTCGTTCGACGTGATCCACAACCACAGCCTCCACTACCTGCCGCCGGCGATGGCCGCGACACTGCGGACCCCGATGCTGACCACTCTGCACACCCCGCCCACCCCGTGGCTCGAGTCGGCGCTGGCCGTCCCCGGTGGCGGCTCGGCGCACTACGCGGCCGTCAGCAGATACACCGCGGCGGCCTGGGCGCACGCGGTCGCCGCGCCGATCACCGTCGTCCCGAACGGGGTCGACCTCGGGACATGGCCGCTCGGTCCGGGTGGGCCGTCGCTGATCTGGTTCGGACGGCTGGTCCCCGAGAAGGGTGCCCACCTGGCGATCGAGGCGGCCCGGCGGGCGGGAACGCCCCTGCGGTTGGCCGGTCCGGTCAGCGACGAGGACTACTTCACCCGGCACATCGCCCCGCAGCTGGGCGACGGCGTCACCTATCTCGGTCATCTGCCGCAGCGGGAACTCGCGGCCGCGGTCGGCCGGTCGGCCGCCACCCTGGTGACGCCGCAGTGGGACGAGCCGTACGGCCTCGTCGTGGCCGAGTCCCTGGCATGCGGAACACCTGTGGTCGCGTTCGCACGCGGCGGCATCCCCGAGGTGCTCGACCGGCGCAGCGGCTGTCTCGTCGCCCCCGGCGACGTGGAGGCGCTGGCGGCCGCCGTGCCCGGCGCGGTCCGGTTGTCCCGTCTCGACGCCCGACGCCGCGCCGAGACGTTCTGTTCGGAACGCACCATGGTGGACTCCTACCTCGCCCTGTACCGCCGCCTGTGTGCGGCCGGTTCCGCCGTCCGGCAGTGCCCGGCATGATCGGCTACTACATCCACCACCACGGACACGGGCACCGCACCCGGGCGGCCTCGATCTGCGCCCGCACTAGCGAACCCGTGACCGCCCTGTGCTCGGCGCCGCTGGGGCACTTCGCCGACGTCTTCGCCGACGTCGTGGAACTGCCCCGCGACGACGAGTCCGTCGACACCGCGGAGGATCCCACCGCCGGCGGGATGCTGCACTGGGTGCCGCGGCACGATCGCGGCCTGCGCGAGCGGATGGCGGCGTTGGCGTCCTGGGTCGCCACGGCCCGGCCCCGGCTGCTGGTGGTCGACGTGTCGGTCGAGGTCGCGGTGTTCGCCCGGTTGCTGGGCGTCCCCGTCGTGGTCGTGGCCATGCCGGGCGAGCGCACCGACACCCCGCACGGGCTGGGTTACCGCGCGGCCGAGCACATCGTCGCGCCGTGGCCGCGGGAGGTGTACGAGCCGGCGTACCTGCGTCCGTACGCGGACAAGACCACCTATGTCGGCGGCATCAGCCGGTTCGACGGCCGGCCCGTCGCGTGCCCCGGCCGCGGTGACCGACCGCGGGTCCTGGTGCTGAGCGGCAGCGGCGGCTCGTCCCTGTCGGCCGAGCGCCTGCACGAGCTGGCCGAGCGTCACCCCGGCTACGCATGGGACGGCGTCGGTGTGCCGGGCGGTCCGTGGGTGGACGATCCGTGGCCCGCCCTGAGCAGGGCCGACGTCGTCGTCGGGCACGCCGGGCAGAACTCCGTCGCCGACATCGCCGCGGCACGGCGGCCGGCGATCGTCGTCGCCGAGCCCCGGCCGTACGACGAGCAGTGCGCTACCGCCGACGCGCTGGGCCGAGCCGGGCTGGCGGTGACCCTGCCGGCGTGGCCGCATCCGGACGACTGGCCGAAGCTGCTGCGCCGGGCCCTGCGGCTCGATCCCGCGCAGTGGTCCCGGTGGCGCACCGAGGGGGCAGCCGGCCGCGCCGCCGCGGTGCTCGACGAGGTCGCTGCGAAGGTGGCACCACGATGAAGACGACCGTGATCACTCTCGTCGCCGGTCGGCACGCGCACCTGCGGCTGCAGCTGCGCGGCCTGGCGCGCAGCGCACGGACCCCGGACGATCACGTGGTGGTGTCGATGGGCGACCCGGCCGTCGCGCCGCTGATCGAAGCGGAGGGGTATCCCGCCCATACGGTGACCTTGCCTGCGGGCGGACCGTTGTCACCGTCCGCGGGCGGACCGTTGTCACCGTCCGCAGGCGGACCGTTGTCACCGCCTGCGGGCGGACCGTTGTCACCGCCTGCGGGCGGACCGTTGTCACCGCCTGCGGGCGGACCGTTGTCACCGCCTGCGGGCGGACCGTTGTCACCGCCTGCGGGCGGACCGTTGTCACCGTCCGCGGGCGGACCGTTGTCACCGTCCGCGGGCGGACCGTTGTCACCGCCTGCGGGCGGACCGTTGCCACTGTCCACCGCGCGCAATCTGGGCGCCGAGTGTGCCTTGGCGCGCGGCGCCGAGCTGCTGGTGTTCCTCGATGTCGACTGCATCCCCTCGGTGGGTCTCCTCGGGTTGTACGAGCGGGCCGCGAGCGATCCGCAGCACGGCAGCGCCCTGCTGTGCGGTCCGGTGACCTATCTGCCGCCGCCGGGGCCGGAGGGATACGACCCGGCCCGTCTCGAGCGGAGCGTGAACCCGCACCCGGCACGGCCGAGTCCTCCGGCCGGCGCGATCCACACCGGTGACGAGTACGACCTGTTCTGGTCGCTGTCGTTCGCGACGACCCGCGAGACGTGGACGGCCGTCGGGGGCTTCTGCACGGACTACGTCGGGTACGGCGGCGAGGACACCGATTTCGCCCAGCGCGCCGCGCGGGCGGGCGTGGGGTTGCGCTGGATCGGCGGCGCCCATGCCTTCCATCAGCACCATCCGGTCTCCGACCCGCCGGTCGAGCATCTGCACGAGATCCTCCACAACGCCGCCGTCTTCCATCGGCGCTGGGGGCGCTGGCCGATGACGGGGTGGCTCACCCGATTCGCCGAGGCGGGTCTGGCCCGGTACGACACGGTCGCGGACCGGTGGGTCGCCACCGGGACGCATGCGGGCAGCGGGGGATGTTTGGAAACGGACGGGCGGGGCAACTCGGTCGGGACGTGAACGTCCCCTGTCTCGACCGAACGGAGCATCGCAGTGTTCGAGAAGAATCCGCCGGTTCCCGGCTCACCTGCCGGTTTCGAGGTTCCGGTCGAGGAACCCACGACCCCGACGGACCCGCCTCCGGCCAAGCCCGACCAGCGTGAGCCCGTCCCGGTCACTGCCACCGGCACACCCGAAGACCTGCCCGACGGTGCACGCGGCCCCCAGGGCCGCTTCCTCACCACCGCGCAGGGCGCACGGCTGACCGACACCGACCATTCCCTCAAGGCGGGTCGCCGCGGTCCGACACTCTTGCAGGACCACCACTTCCGCGAGAAGATCACCCATTTCGATCACGAGCGCATTCCCGAGCGGGCGGTGCACGCCCGAGGTGCCGCGGCGCACGGCGTCTTCCGGGCCAACGGCGCCGCCTCGAAGATCACCCGCGCCGGATTCCTGCAGAAGGGCAGCGAGACGCGTGTCTTCGTCCGCTTCTCGACGGTGCTCGGTTCGCGTGGTTCCGCCGACACCGTCCGTGACACCCGCGGATTCGCGACGAAGTTCTACACCGACGAGGGAACGTTCGACCTGGTGGGGAACAACATTCCGGTGTTCTTCATCCAGGACGCGATCAAGTTCCCGGACATCGTCCATGCCGCCAAGCCCCACCCGGACCGCGAGATCCCGCAGGCCCAGAGCGCGCACGACACGTTCTGGGACTTCGTCTCGCTGCACACCGAGGCCACCGCGCACACCCTGTGGAACATGTCGGACCGGGGCATTCCGCGCTCCTACCGGATGATGGAGGGGTTCGGCGTCCACACCTTCCGTCTCGTCAACTCCGACGGCGAGACGTCGCTGGTGAAGTTCCACTGGAAGCCGCGCCTGGGCGTGCACTCGCTGGTGTGGGAGGAGGCGCAGCTGCTCGGCGGCATCGACCCGGACTTCCACCGTCGCGACCTCGCCGACGCCATCGAATCCGGTGCCTACCCCGAATGGGATCTGGGTGTGCAGGTCTTCCCCGACACCCCGGAGCAGACCTTCGAGGGCATCGACCTTCTCGACCCCACCAAGATCGTCCCCGAGGAGCTCGCCCCGGTGCAGGTGATCGGGACGATGCAGCTCAACGCCAACCCGACGAACTTCTTCGCCGAGACCGAGCAGGTCGCCTTCCATCCCGGCCACCTCGTCCCCGGCATCGACGTCACCGACGATCCGCTGCTCCAGGGCCGGCTGTTCTCCTACCTGGACACCCAGCTCAGCCGGCTCGGCGGACCGAACTTCGGCCAGTTGCCGATCAACCGGCCGCACGCCCCCGTCAACGACATGCTGCGCGACGGCATGCACCAGACCGGCGTCCATCCGGGTGCGGCCCCCTACCGGCCCAACACGCTCGGCGCGGGGTGCCCGTTCCTCGCGGGTGTCGAGGACGCCGCGTTCATCGACGTGCCGGCGCCCATCGCCGCGGGCGTCAAGGAACGCGAGGCGCCGAGCACGTTCGACGATCACTTCTCGCAGGCCCGGCTGTTCTACCGGAGCCTGTCGGAGATCGAGAAGAAGCACGTGGCGAACGCGTACACGTTCGAGCTCGGGAAGTGCTTCGAACAGGCGATCAAGGAACGGCAGCTGCAGGTGCTCGCGAACATCGACGCCGGGCTGTGCGCCACCGTCGCGGCGGGTCTCGGCCTGCCGGCACCGGAGCCGACGGTGTCGACGGACGGTGAGCCGCTGCACAGCGAGGCCCTGTCCCAGGTCGGTGCGACGTGGCCGGTCGAGGGACGGATGATCGGCATCGTCGCGGACGACAGCGCCGACGTCGCCGAGGTCGCCAAGGCCGTGGCGGCGGTGGCCGCGGCGAAGGCCGTGCCGCTGGTGATCGGCCCGCACGGCGGCAAGCTCGACGGCGGCCGCAAGGAGGTGCCGATTTCGCGCACCTTCGACACGGCGCGGTCCGTCGAGTACGACGCCGTGCTGCTCGCCAGTGCCCCGGCCGATCCGCGGGTACGCATCCTGGTCGACGAGACGTTCCGGCACTGCAAGGCGATCGGCACGTGGGGCACGGGCACCGAAGCGCTCGAGCACGCAGCCGTCCACCCCGAGGCTCCCGGAGTGGTCACCGCCGACGACCCGGAAGCCGTGGTGACCGGGATCGTCGAACTGCTCGGCGCCCACCGCGTGTGGGAGCGGTCCCAGGCCTGACCCGACCCCCCGCTGCCGCAGTGACGGCAGCGGGGGGACGGTGGGGTGAGGGTGGGGGTGGGGGTGGCCGAATGTCACATCGCGTCGATCGAATCGACCGAATGTGACATTCGGCCACCCCCACCCGCACCCGCGCCCCCACCCCCACCACAGGTCCGTCAGGAGAAGGGCTTGCCGCCGGTGACGGCGATGACCTCGCCGGTGATGTAACTCGACTCCTGCGAGGCGAGGAAGACGTAGGCCGGGGCCAGTTCGGCGGGCTGCCCGGGCCGGCCGAGCGGGACGTCGTCACCGAAGGACTCGAACTTCTCCCGCGGCATGGTGGCCGGGATCAACGGTGTCCAGATCGGTCCCGGGGCAACAGCATTGACGCGGATGCCCCGCTTCGCGACATCCGACGCCAGGCCCTTGGTGAAGTCGACGATGCCGGCCTTGGTCGTGGCGTAGTCGAGCAGTTCCGGTGACGGGCTCGTCCCCTGGATCGACGACGTGTTGATGATCGTCGAGCCCGGTTCCATCACTTCGGTCGCGAACTTGCACAGCCAGAACAACGCGTACAGGTTCGTCTTCAGCACCCGGTCGAACTGCTCGGTGGTGATGTCGGCGATCCCGTTCATCTGCACCATCTGGTACGCCGCGTTGTTCACCAGGATGTCCAGGCCACCGAGTTCACGCACGGCCGTGTCGACCAGATGCCTGCAGTGTTCCTCGGAGCGGATGTCGCCCGGCACCGCGACGGCGCGCCGACCCGCCTCCTCGACCCACCGCACGGTTTCGCGGGCGTCGTCCTCCTCGGACTCCAGATAGCTGAGGACGACGTCGGCCCCCTCGCGGGCGAACGCGATCGCCACGGCCCGTCCGATCCCGGAGTCGGCGCCGGTGATCAGCGCCCGTCGGCCCTCGAGCCTGCCGCTGCCGCGATAGGTCTGCTCGCCGTGGTCGGGTGCCGACACCATGTCGGACGTCAGGCCCGGGTACTCGAGTTCGGGTTGCTTCTCACGATCCGGGGCCGGGTACTGCTCGACCGGATTTCGGGGCCGGTGCTGGTCGGTCATGGGTCCTCCCTCAGAGGGTCGGGGGCGAGTGCCGGGCGGTCCCGGGACCGCCCGGTCCGCACGGTGCATACCCGGACCCAGGAGTGGGTACACGGACTCCACGGGCGGTGAACCCCAGCGTTCTCCCGACCCGACCTCTGGAAAGGATGGGGCTGTGACGGAACACGAGAGTGAGTTTCGGAGAAGTGACACGACCCGCGCGGGTGCCGATCCGGTGCACAGCAGGCAGGTCCACGACCGGGACCTGACGAACGACAGCGACTTCCCGGCCGACGACGCCCGCACGATGCGCAGCCACGCCGGTGAGGCCCTGACCGACTCCCGGGGCTGGCCCGGCTACTTCTTCCTGGGCCTCGGGCTGCTGCTGCTCGGCCTGACTCTGGTGGCTGCCGGCTACGGCTTCGAGGGCTGGGCCTGGATCGCCGGTCCCGCCTGCATCGTGTCCTTCGGGATCGGTGCCGTGCTGGTCCTGCTCGAGCGCAAGCGGGTCCGCGACATCGAAGGAACGAGCCTGCGCGAACCGCGCGGTCACTGAGCGGTGCGCCCTTCGGGAGGTCAGGGCAGCCCGAAGGACACACCGCTGTAGGCTCCCTCGCGTGAATCCACGCCCGCCGACGCCCACGCAGCTGCGTGGCGCGTTCGTGGGCTCGACCTCCGCCGCGGTCTCCGTCGCGGCCCACGGCCTCGCCGGCGGTGAGATTCCGTCCCAGGCGTCGGTGGTGCTGATGGTTGCCGCCTGTGCGGCGTTCGGTGCCGCGCTGTCCGCACTCCGGTCACCCCGCCCGCTGACCGCGCTGGTGCTCGCCCTGACCGCGGGCCAGGCGATCGGTCACACCGTCCTGACCCTCACCGCCGAGCACGCCCACGGCCTCGGGCTCTCGCCCGCGATGCTCGGCGCCCACGCCGCCGCCCTCGTCGTCTCCGCAGCCCTGATCCGGGCGGCCGAGCAGGGGTGCGTCGCCGCACTCGGCGTCTTGCGGCACATCGTTGCCGCGATACTGACCCTGCCCCCGGCGCATGCGCCGCTGTGGGTGGCCACACCTTCGCACCGGGCACGTCTCGTGCTGCGGGTGCTCGTTTCCGCGCAGGCCGGCACCCGGGGTCCGCCCCGCACCGCCTGACCCGATCCTGTCCGCCGCGCCCGTACCCCGCGGCGGCTTTCCCACGTGTGACGACGCTGTCGTCACCGACGATCGAAACGAGCATTCGCATGTCCACGACCGACCTCGGGACGGATCGTTCCGTCCCGCCCCCGACCGGCCGAGCCGGCACCTCCTCCCTGCGACCACTCGTGCTGCGGCTGCACTTCTACGCCGGCATCCTCGTCGCCCCGTTCATCCTGATCGCCGCGGTCAGCGGCGGCCTCTACGCACTCGCGCCGACGATCGAGCAAATCGTCTATCGCGATCAGCTGCACACCGACGCCACCGGTCCCGCCGTGCCGGTGGCCGAGCAGATCCGGGTGGCCACCGGCCAGCGGCCCGATCTCACCGTCACCGCGGTGCGGCCGGCCGCGGCGCCCGGCGAGACCACCCGGGTCCTGTTCGCCGATCCGAGCCTCGGCGAGTCGCAGCGGCTCGCGGTCTTCGTCGACCCGGTCACCGCGCGGCCGCTCGGTGAGCTGGCCGTCTACGGCAGCAGCAGTGCCCTGCCGGTGCGGGCCTGGATCTCGCAACTGCACCGTCACCTGCATCTCGGCGAGCCAGGCCGCCTCTACAGCGAGCTGGCCGCGTCCTGGATGTGGGTGATCGCGCTCGGCGGCGTGTATCTGTGGGTGCGCCGGTTCCGGACGTTGCGGGCCCGCGGCGCCGAGGCGCGTCTGCTCACCGTCGACCGTGCCGCCACCGGCCGGTCCCGCACCCTCGGCTGGCACGGTGTGGTGGGGGTGTGGATCGCGGTCGGCCTGGTGTTCCTGTCCGCGACCGGTCTGACCTGGTCCCGGTTCGCCGGCGACAACATCGCCGAGCTGCGGGCGGCCCTGGACTGGAAGACGCCCGCCGTCGACGCGACCCTGACGGGGAGCAGCGCCGCACCCGCGACGGGCCACGAGGGGCACGGTGGCCACGGCGGGCACGGCGCCGACCCGGCGCTGCTCGACACGAACATCGCCCGCATCGACTCGGTGCTGGACGCGGCGGCCACCGCGGGACTGACCGGGGTCGTCGAGGCCTCGATCCCGGCGCAGGCCGGTACCGCCTTCACCGTCGCCGAGACCCGCCAGCCGTGGGTGTACGGCATCGACTCGGTCGCCGTCGACGGCGCGACCGGCGGGGTCGTCGACGTGCTGCGGTTCGCGGACTGGCCGCTCGCCGCACAGCTGACGTGGTGGTCGATCACCCTGCACATGGGCATTATGTTCGGGCTGATCACGCAGGTCGCGCTGGCGCTGCTGGCGGTGGCGTTGGTCACGGTGGTGGTGCGCGGTTACCTGCTGTGGTGGCGGCGACGACCCACCCGTGGCTCGGCGTGGTCCGTCGGCCGGGCCCCGTCCCGGGGTGCGCTGCGTCGTATCGGCGCAGTTCCGGCGGTCGCGATCGGTATCGCCGCCGCGGTGGTGGGGTGGTTCGCCCCGGTGCTCGGGCTCAGCCTGCTGGCGTTCCTCCTCGTCGACACCGCCGTCGGGTGGCGTAGCCGGGGACGCGCATAATGAACCCTCGTGTGCCTATCGACGAGGAGTGCCGGTGAGCGACGATCTGTCCGCATACCGTAAGGAGTTCGCCCGCATCGAGCGGAAGATCGCCGGGGAGTTCGACGCCGGTCGGCGACACCGCGTCCTCGTCGCCTGCATCGTCGCGGTGGTACTGGG
The DNA here is from genome assembly GCF_047782815.1 of Rhodococcus indonesiensis. Lineage (NCBI taxonomy): Bacteria > Bacillati > Actinomycetota > Actinomycetes > Mycobacteriales > Nocardiaceae > Rhodococcus > Rhodococcus indonesiensis. The sequence goes on from NZ_CP180630.1 coordinate 4,241,888, forward strand.
TCTGCTTCTGCCGCAATCGGATACCGAGTGGTCGTGGACGGTGCTCGGCACGTGGTTCGGGCACGAGGCCACGACGACCGTGCCGATGCGGGTCTTCGTGACCCTCGCTGTGGTGTTCGGCGTGGTGTCGTCCACCGCGGCGCTGTGCACGCACCGCTGGCGGCTCGCGTCGGCGTCGATGCTCGGTTCCGGCCTGGCGTCCCTGTTCGGGCTGCTCGGCTACTGGTCGCAGAACGGCATGCCGGTGGAGACTCCGCACGCCCCCGGCGCGGGAATGGTGCTCGCCTGGCTCGGCATGGTGGCGCTGACCTCGCAGTGGCTGCCCGTCGTGCTCAGCCGCTCCCCCACCGACCGGCGGCCGCAGCCGGTGACCACGCCGGTGCTCTGAGGCCGATGCTCTGGCGCCGGGGCATCCGCGCACCGCGCGGATGTCCCGGCGTTCCACTGCGCGGCAGGCCGGCCGCGGCGTACATTTCGCCGGTGAAGCGGCCCGACGCGGCTGCCCCACGAAGGGAGTTGCCGTGCCGACCGCCGTACTCGCCGTCGTCGCTCTCGTCGGCGCATTCCTGCAGTCCCGCCACCGCCGCGGCACCGCCCGCATCGACACCTACCTCGTGTGGTGGCTCGTGGCGGCAGTCGGCGTCGCCTCGGTGATCGGGGCCGCGTTCCACGTCTTCGACGGTCCCGCAACCGCCGAGATGATCGGATACACCCGCGGCGACGGGGGTTTCCAGTTCGAGAACGCCATGGGCGATCTCGCGATCGGCGTGGCGGGCATCCTGTGCTACCGCTTCCGCGGCGGGTTCTGGCTCGCGACGATCGTCGTGACGACAGTCCAGTACTTCGGCGACGCCGCCGGTCATCTGTACTTCTGGCTCGCGAAGGACAACACCGAGCCGGGCAACGTCGGCTTCCCGCTGTGGTTCGACATCATCCTGCCGATCGTGGCGTGGGCCCTGTACGCGGCGTCGTACCGGCGGGGCGGCGACGCCGTTCCCCTCACCCGGTCAGGAGCCGGCGCCGACGCCGCCCGCGCGACGTAGCAGGTAGGTGTCCATCACCCAGCCGCGCGCCGCCTTCGCGCGGGCGCGGGCCCGCTCGATCTCCGGCAGCACCCGGTGCAGCGGACCCGCGACGAGTTCCTCGTCGGACGTGCCGAGGTCGGCGCCCCACCAGATGTGCCAGTCGCCCTCGAGGCGGGCGCATTCGAGCGCGCCGTCGAGCATCACCACGAGGTTGTCGCCCCCGGCGGCGACCTCGTGCGCGAGGCACCGGCCCGTCGTGATCGTGATCGGGCCGCCGATCCGGTTGAGCACCAACCGGTGCCGCGCCGCGAGCAGCGACACGGCACTCACCCCCGGGACCACGTCGTAGTCGACGTCGAGCACGCCCCGGTCACGTATACGTTCGACGACGCGAATGGTGCTGTCGTACAGGCTCGGATCGCCCCACACGAGGAATCCGGTGGTCTCGTGCGGCGCGACCTGCTCGCGCAGCACCGACTCGTAGGCGGCGGCGCGGGCCGCGTGCCAGTCCCGCACCTCGGTGCCGTAGGCGGACGGGGTCCGGTCGCGCGGCGGGTCCGGCACCGTGATCACCCGGTAGTCGCCGGTGACGTGCCGGCGGCAGATCTCCTCCCGCACGGCGACGAGATCGTCGACGCCGCGCTGCTTGTCGGCGACGAGGAACACGTCCACCTCGTTCAGCGCCCGGACCGCGGCCACGGTGAGGTCGTCGGGACCACCCGGCCCGATCCCGATCAGCCGCAGCCGCCTTCTCATCCGCGATCCTCGAGGTCGCCCTCCACGTCGAGGTAGGCCTGCTGCAGTTCCGCGAGCGTCGCCGGATCCGGCTCGGCCCACAGCCCTCGGTCGGCGGCCTCGGAGAGCCGTTCGACGATGCCGCGCAGCGCCCACGGGTTGGCCTCGCGCAGGAACTGCTGGTTCTCCGGGTCGAGCGCGTAGGTGCGGGCGAGGGTTTCGTACATCCAGTCGGCGACGACGCCGGCGGTGGCGTCGTAACCGAACAGGTAGTCCACGGTCGCGGCGAGCTCGAACGCCCCCTTGTACCCGTGCCGGCGCATCGCGGCGAGCCAGCGCGGATTGACCACCCGGGCCCGGAACACGCGGGCGGTCTCCTCCGCCAGCGAGCGGGTGCGGACCTGGTCGGGGGTGGTGGAATCGCCGATGTACGCCTTCGGGTCCGCGCCGGTGAGCGCGCGTACGGTGGCGACCATGCCGCCGTGGTACTGGAAGTAGTCGTCCGAGTCGGCGATGTCGTGCTCGCGGGTGTCGGTGTTCTTCGCCGCCACCGCGATCCGCCGGTAGTTGGCACGCATGTCGTCCGCGGCCGGGACACCGTGCAGGTGCCGCCCGTACGCGAATCCGCCCCACGCGGTGTACACCTCGGCGAGATCGGCGTCGCTGCGCCAGTTCCCGGAGTCGATGAGCGGCAGGATGCCGGCACCGTAGGAGCCGGGCCGGGAACCGAAGATGCGCCGGACCGCGCGCTCGGGGTCGCTGTGCTCGGCCTCGTCGCGGCGGGCGTGCGCGCGCACGAAGTTCAGATCGTCGGGTTCGTCGAGGGCGGCGACGGTGCGGATCGCGTCGTCGAGCATCGCGACGACGTGCGGGAAGGCGTCGCGGAAGAACCCGGAGATGCGGACGGTGACGTCGATGCGGGGCCGGCCGAGTTCGTCGAGGGGGATCACGGTCAGCTCGCGCACCCGCCGGGACTCGGCGTCCCATTCGGGGCGCACGCCGATCAGGGCGAGCACCTCGGCGATGTCGTCGCCGGAGGTGCGCATCGCGGAGGTTCCCCACACCGACAGACCCACCGACGGCGGGTAGTCGCCGGTGTCCGCGCGGTACCGGTCGAGCAGGTTGTTCGCCAGGGCCACGCCGGTGTCGTAGGCCAGCCGGCTCGGCACTGCCTTCGGGTCGACGGTGTAGAAGTTGCGACCGGTGGGCAGCACGTTGACCAGGCCGCGCAGCGGCGACCCGGACGGACCGGCGGGGACGTAACCGCCGTCGAGGGCGTGCAGCACCGCGTCGAGTTCGTCGGTGGTGCGGGCCAGGCGCGGCACGACCTGCTCGGCGGCGAAGGCGAGCACCCGCTCGACCTCCGGATCCTGCTGTCCCAGAATCTGTTCGACGACAGTGCCAGCGCACTCGACGCGCCAGCCGGCGTCCTCCATGCCCTGCACCAGGGCCCGGGCCTGGGACTCGACCGCGTCGGTCTCGGTGAGCGGCGCATCCGGCTTCAGACCGAGCGCGGTGCGCAGCCCGGGCACCGCGTGCGCCTTGCCGCCCCACACCTGCGCGGCCCGCAGCACCGACAGCACCAGGTTCACGCGGGCCTCCCCGACGGGCGCCGTGCCGAGCACGTGCAGGCCGTCGCGGATCTGCGCGTCCTTGACCTCGCACAGCCAGCCGTCGACGTGCAGCAGGAAGTCGTCGAATTCGGCGTCGTGCGGGCGGTCGTCGAGACCGAGGTCGTGGTCGAGCTTCGCGGCCTGGATCAGCGTCCAGATCTGGGCGCGGATCGCGGGCAGCTTGGCCGGGTCCATCGAGGCGATGTTGGAGTACTCGTCGAGCAGCTGCTCGAGCCGGGCGATGTCGCCGTACGACTCGGCCCGCGCCATCGGCGGGATCAGGTGGTCGACGATGGTGGCGTGGGCGCGTCGTTTCGCCTGGGCGCCCTCCCCCGGATCGTTGACCAGGAATGGGTAGATCAGCGGCAGGTTGCCGACGGCGGCGTCGGTCGCGCAGGCCGCCGACAGGCCGGCGTTCTTACCGGGCAGCCATTCCATCGAGCCGTGCTTGCCCAGGTGGACGACGGCGTCGGCCCCGAAGCCGTTCTCCACCCACCGGTACGCGGCGAGGTAGTGGTGCGACGGTGCCATGTCCGGATCGTGGTAGATCGCCACCGGGTTCTCGCCGAACCCGCGGGGCGGCTGGATCATCAGCACCACGTTGCCGGCCTGCAGGGTGGCGAGCACGATCTCGCCGTCCGGGTCGGCACTGCGGTCGACGAACAGTTCGCCCGGGGCCTCGCCCCACGCCTCGGTCATCGCGCCGGTCAGCTCGGCCGGCAGGTCCGCCGTCCACTCGCGGTAGCGCGCCGCGCTCACCCGCACCGGGTTGCCCGCCATCTGCTCGGCGCTGAGCCACTCCTCGTCCTGGCCACCCGCGGCGATCAGGGCGTGGATGAGCGCGTTGCCCGCCTCGGCGTCGTCCTCGGTGTCGAGGCCGGGAAATCCGTCGCCGAGGTCGTAGCCGCCCTTGCGCAGCGCGCGCAGCAGCCGGATCGCGGAGACGGGGGTGTCCAGGCCGACGGCGTTGCCGACGCGGGAGTGCTTCGTCGGATACGCCGAGAGCATGATCGCCAGCCGCCGCCGGGCCGGTGGGATTCGTCGCAGGCGGGCGTGCGCGACGGCGATCCCGGCGACGCGACGGCACCTTTCGGGGTCGGTGACGTAGCGCGGTAGGCCGTCGGCGCCGAATTCCTTGAACGAGAACGGCACCGTGATGATGCGGCCGTCGAATTCGGGGACGGCGATCTGCGTCGCGGAATCGAGTGGGGAGACACCCTCGTCGGATTCGGCCCACGCGTCGCGTCCCCAGGTCAGGCACAGCGCCTGCAGGATCGGAACATCGAGGGCGGCAAGCGCTCCGACGTCCCAGGCATCGTCGTCGCCGCCGGCGGAGACGGTGGCCGGGCGGGTACCGCCGGCGGCGAGGACGGTGACGATCAGGGCGTCGAGGGTGCCGAGTTCGGCGAGCAGATCTGCGGGGGCCCCGCGCAGGGTGGAGCAGAAGATCGGCACGGCCACGGCGCGGCCGGTGGCGTCGACCTCCTGCGCAAGATCACGGACGAAGCGGGTGTTTCCGCTGGTCTCGTGGGCGCGGTAGTACAGGATGCCCACCTTCGGCAGGGCGGGATCGGGCGCGGCGGGCGCGTGGCTGCCCCACTCGGGCAGCGCGGCCGGCGGATCGAAGCCCTCGCCGGTGAGCAGGACGGTGTCGGACAGGAAGGCGTGCAGCTGGGCCAGGTTGGCCGGTCCACCTTGCGCCAGGTAGGCGTGGGCTTCGGTGGCGATGCCGACGGGGACCGTGGAGTGGCTCATCAGCTCGGCGTCGGGCAGCTGCTCGCCGCCGAGCACGACGACGGGTGCGCCGTGCGCCAGGACCGCGTCGATGCCGTGCTGCCAGGACCGCACCGAGCCGAGGATGCGGACGATCACCAGGTCGGCGCCGTCGAGCAGGCGCGGCAGCTCGGTGCCGACGTCGAGGCGCGACGGATTGCCCAGCGCGTACTCGGCGTCGGAGCTCAGCGCCGACAGCAGGTCGGTGTCGGACGTGGACAGCAGTGCGAGCCGCGTCACGGCCGGGTCCTGCGCAGTTCGATTCCGCGCAGCACGAATTCGGTCATGTTCAGTCTCCAAACCCTCGTGGACTTCCCGTGCCGTGGCCGGTCTCCTGGCTGACGGATCGTCGCTGCTGCGCCGACCTTCCCGGACGTGCGTCCAGTGGTCTCCGGACCGGCGGACCGGTCCGGACGAGGGCGAGCAACTACCCGCTCACAGTGGCGAGGGCCGCGCCGGTCTCACACCGGCTTCCCGAGCACCACGGCAGGTGGAGCGTAGCGCACGTGTGCAACCATGTGCCCCCATGGTCGACCTTCCCCCGGCGCCGGCCCAGGATCGGTGTCCCGGTCTGCTGCGCCCCCACCTCGCCGCCGACGGCGCGCTGGTGCGGCTGCGCGCGCCCGGCGGCCGGCTCCCGGACGGCGGCCTGCAGGCGCTGTCGGATGCGTCGGTCGCCTTCGCGGACGGCGACGTGCACCTCACCTCGCGCGGAAACCTGCAGCTCAGAGGCGTCGAGGTGGACGCGTGCGGCGGGGTGCCGGCCGGCCTGGTCGAGGCGGTGACCGCGGCCGGGTTCCTGCCGGCGCCGTCGCACGAACGGGTCCGCAACATCGTCGCCTCGCCGCTGTCCGGGATCACCGGCGGCCGTGTCGACATCCGCCCGCTGATCGGCGCGCTCGACGCCGCCCTGTGCGCCGAGCCCACCCTCGCGCAGCTGCCGGGGCGGTTCCTGTTCGGGCTCGACGACGGCCGCGGCGACGTCACCACCCTGCGCTGCGACCTCGCCGCGGTGGCCGTCGAACCCGGACTGTTCCGCGTCACGATCGGCCGGCGCTCCGGCCCGGTGGTGCCGGCCGGGCGGGTCGTCGGGACCCTGGTCGACCTCGCCCAACGGTTCGCGGCGATCCGCGACACCAGCTGGCACGTGCACCGACTGCCGGAGGCCGGCGCCGAACTCGGCGGTGGTGCCCCGCTGCCGCCGCCCGCGCGGTACACCGTGCCGTACGGCCCCCTGCCCGGAGCGGTCTCGGCCCTGGTCCCGCTGGGCATCCTCGCCCCCGCGATGGTGGCGGCGCTGCCCAAACGAGACGTGATCGTCACCCCGTGGCGCGGCCTGGTCCTGCCCGGCGAGCACGATCCGCAGCCGCTGCACGACGCCGGGTTCGTCCTCGACGGCACGTCGCCGTGGACCCGCACCACCGCATGCACCGGCGCGCCGCGGTGTAGCCTCGCCGAGGGCGACACCCGTGCCACGGCCCGTCGCACCGTCGCCGATACGCCGCCACCGGGCCACCTGCACGTCGTGGGGTGCGAACGGTCCTGCGGCGCACCGAATTTCCCCCACACGCTTCTGCTCGCGAGGAACCCGGCATGACCCTGTCCCCCCCACCCCGCCGCTACGACTACGTCACCGACGGCGCCGACATCTACGTCCGGTCGTTCGCGACGATCCGCGCCGAAACCGACCTGTCCGCGATCCCGGCGGACGCCGAGAAGGTCGCGGTGCGCATGGTGCACGCCTGCGGGCAGACCGACCTGACCCGCGACCTCGCGATCCACCCGGACCTGGTGTCCGCGGCGCGCAGGGCGCTGCGCTCCGGCGCGCCGATCCTCACCGACGCGCACATGGTCGCGTCCGGGGTGACCCGCACCCGGCTGCCGGCGGACAACGAGGTGCTGTGTTTCCTGCGCGACCCGCAGGTACCCGATCTCGCGTCGGCGTGGGGCACCACCCGCTCGGCCGCGGCGGTGTCGCTGTGGGAGGACCGCCTCGACGGCGCCGTCGTCGCGATCGGCAACGCACCCACCGCGCTGTTCCACCTGCTCGAGCTCATCGACGCCGGCGGCCCCCGGCCCGCCGCGATCGTCGGGGTGCCGGTCGGGTTCATCGGCGCCGCCGAATCCAAGGAGGCGCTCGCCGCGCATCCGCTGCAGATCCCGTACCTGGTCGTGCGGGGACGGCGCGGCGGCTCGGCGATGGCGTCGTCCGCGATCAATGCCCTGGCCCAGGAGGCGGAGTGAACGACACCGGACGGTTCTACGGAGTGGGCCTCGGCCCCGGCGATCCCGAGCTGATCACCCGCAAGGCGGCCCGGCTGATCGAGCAGGCCGACGTGATCGCCTACCACTCGGGCACTCACGGCCGGTCCATCGCGAGGGGCATCGCGGCCGAACTGATCCGGGAGGGGGTGCACGAGGAGGCGCTGATCTACCCGGTCACCACCGGCACCACCGACCACCCCGGCGGCTACGACGGGGCCATCGCCGACTTCTACGACGAGTGCGCGGCGCGCCTGGCCGTGCACCTCGACGCCGGCCGCACCGTCGTCGTGCTGTGCGAGGGCGACCCCCTGTTCTACGGCTCCTACATGTACCTGCACGACCGCCTCGCGAACCGCTATGCGACGGAGGTGGTTCCGGGCGTGACGTCGGTGTCCGCGGCCGCGGCGGCCGCGGCGGAACCGCTGGTGCGGCGCACCGACGTGCTCACCGTGCTGCCCGGCACGCTGCCCGAGCCGGAACTGGCGCGCCGTCTCGCCGACACCGACGGCGCCGCGATCATGAAGCTGGGCCGCACCTTCCCCGCGGTCCGCTCCGCGCTCGCCCAGGCGGGCCGGCTCGACGACGCGGTCTATGTCGAGCGCGCGTCGATGGGCGGGCAGCGCATCGTCCCCGTCGCCGACGTCGACGCCGATGCGGTGCCGTACTTCTCGGTGATCCTCACCCCCGGCGACCGCGCACCGCGCAACCGGGACATCACCGACCGGTCCCGGCCCGTCGTCGCCGAGGTTCCGGACACGGTCGCTACCCGTGAGCTGCTCGTCGTCGGTCTCGGGCCCGCCGACGAGAAGTGGCTCACCCCCGAGGCCGCCGCCGCGCTGGCGTCCGCCGACCACATCGTCGGGTACGGACCCTACGTCGACCGCGTGCCGGTCCGGCCGGGACAGCAGCGGCACGCCAGCGGCAACACCGTCGAGGTGGACCGGGCCCGCTTCGCCCTCGAGCTGGCGCTGTCCGGCGAGCGGGTGGCCGTCGTCTCGGGCGGCGACGCCGGAGTGTTCGGGATGGCCTCGGCGGTGTTCGAGGCCGCACAGGATCCGCGCTTCGCCGAGATCCCGGTGCGGGTGCTGCCCGGCGTGTCGGCGATCCAGGCCGTCGCCGCGCGGGCGGGCGCCCCGATCGGCGGCGACTTCGCGGTGCTGAGCCTGTCGGACCGGCTCAAGCCGTGGGAGGTGATCGAGCAGCGGCTCACGGCCGTCGCGCAGGCCGACCTGGTGCTGGGCATCTACAACCCGGCATCGCGGTCGCGGACCACACAGGTCGCGCAGGCGCGGGCCGTGCTGCTGCGGCACCGCCCCGCCGACACCGTCGTGGTGATCGGCCGCGACGTCGGCCGCCCCGGCGAGTCGCTCGAGGTGACCACCCTCGAGAAGCTCGACCCGGACGCGATCGACATGAAGTGCCTGATCGTCGTGGGCTCGTCCGGCACCGCGGTCACCGCGACCGGCGCGGTGTGGACGTCGCGCTCGGTGCGGCCCTGAACATTCGCGCGGCAGGGATCCGCGCACGTCACGGCATGCGCGGATCCCGATTCAGCGCGTGAAGCCGCTGCGGTCCCGCGCCGGGTCGTACAGATGCGAGCACGCGACGTCCGCCGACCGCACGCCCAGAGCCCGTCCGACGACGATCACCGCGGTGTGCCGCAGTCCCGCCGCCTCGACCTGGTCGGCGATGTCGGTGAGCGTGCCGCGCAGCACCAGCTCGTCCGGGCGGGACGCGAACGCCACCACCGCGGCCGGACAGTCGGCGCCGTACTCGACGCTCAGTTCCTCGGCGAGGACCCGGATCCGGGTGATCGCCAGGTGCAGCACGAGGCTCGCGCGCAGTCCCGCGACGCGGGCCAGGGCCTCGGTGTCGGGCATCGCCGTCGAGCGGGCCTGCGTGCGGGTCAGCACGACGGTCTGCACCAGCTCGGGCACGGTCAGCTCCGCGCCGAGGGTCGCCGCGGCCGCCGCGTAGGCCGGCACACCGGGCGTGACGTCCCACGGCACCCCCGCGGCGTCGAGCCGGCGCGTCTGCTCGGTCAGGGCCGAATACAGCGACGGGTCACCGGAACACAAGCGGACGACGTCGAGGCCGCGCCGGTGGGCGTCGACGAGGTGCGCGGTGATCTCGTCCAGGTCCAGGTGCTGGGTGTCGACGAGCCGGGCATCGGGACGGCAGTGCGCGAGCACCTCGCCGTCGAGATATGTGCCGGCGTAGAGCACCACCGGCGCCTCGCTCAGCAGCCGCGCCGCCCGCAGCGTCAGCAGGTCGGCCGCACCGGGGCCGGATCCCACGAAGTGAACTGTCATCTCTCGCCTTTCGTCACCTGCCACTGCACCACCGGGCGCAGCGCCTGCCACCCGCTGAACCCGCCGAGCGGCGCGGCCTGCTCCACGGTCAGCCGGGTCAGTTCCCCGCCGTGGCTCTTCCACCACTGCGTCAACGTCGCCTCGGTCTCGAGGGTCACCGCATGCGCGACCAGACGCCCACCCGGACGCAGCCGGGCCCAGCATGTTTCCAGCACCCCCGGAATCGACCCGCCGCCGCCGACGAAGACGGCATCGGGGGTGTCGAGGCCGGTGAGTGCGTCGGGGGCGGGGCCGCGCACCACCACGACCGACGGGACGCCGAGCCGCGCGGCGTTGCGTCCGATCCGTTCGGCGCGCGCCGCGTCGCGTTCGATCGCGACCGTGCGGCAGCGCGGATCGGTGCGGGCCCATTCGATGCCCACCGACCCGGCGCCGGCCCCGACGTCCCACAGCAGTTGCCCCGGCCGCGGTGCGAGCGCGCACACCGCGGCGAGCCGGATCGGTCGTTTGGAGATCTGACCGTCGTGCTCGAACGCGTCGTCGGGCAGGCCGGGCGTCGTGGGATATCCCTCGGCTCCGCAGCATTCGATGCAGACGATGTTGAGGGCGGGCGCGTCGCCGGACCAGTCGTCGGCGGTGGCGGTGCGCCGCGCCTCCTCGGGTGCGCCGAGGTCCGACAGCACGGTCAGGACGCTCGCACCGAACCCGTCGCGACGCAGCAGGTCGGCGACCCGCGCCGGGGTGGACCCGTCGGAGGAGAGCACGATCAGCCGTCGGCCCGGCCCGAAGGCGCGGCGGACCGCGTGCACGTCGCGGCCCACCAGGGTCACCACGTCCACCGATTCGGCGCTCCACCCCATGCGGGCGCGGGCCAGCGCCACCGACGACACGGCGGGCAGCACTGTCACCGCGTCGGCGCCGAGCCGGTCGATCAGGGTGGTCCCGATCCCGGAGACGAGCGGATCGCCCGACGCGACCGCCACGATCGTGCGGTCGCGGTGCCGCGCGAGCAGCGCGTCGAGCCCGTCGCGCAGCGGGGACGGCCACGGCTCGCGGACGGCGCCGGTCTCGGGCAGCAGCGCCAGATGGCGCCGTCCCCCGAGCAGGACCTGCGCGCCGAGCACCGCGTCGCGGGCGGGGGGCGGCAGGCCGTCCCAGCCGTCGGCGCCCATGCCGACGACGGTGATGTGTGAGCCCATGGCGTCGAACCCTAGCCGGTGCGGCTAGACTCGGCGCCGGCAAGACAATCGAGGTGCCCCTCACGGGGATAATCGGGAAGCCGGTGAGAATCCGGCACAGGCCCGCTGCGGTGACCCGGGAGTCGTCGATCATGCGCACCACGCGCAGCCACTGGACCGTCCGGTCCGGGAAGGCGATCGCACGGCGTCCGACCGGGAAGTCCGAATACCGGCCTCGATTCCGTTTGCCGAGAAGACATCCCAGCGGGAGCCTGTGGAGGTTGAGAGTGCACGTGTATCCGTTCAGCGCCGTCGTCGGCTCCGACGACCTGGCGCTGGCCCTGTCCCTGTGCGCGGTGTCGCCGTCGATCGGCGGGGTGCTCGTGCGCGGGGAGAAGGGCACCGCCAAGTCGACCACGGTGCGCGCCCAGGCCGCGCTGTTACCGCAGGTCACCGAGGTCGCCGGCTGCCGGTTCGCGTGCGACCCCGCCGCCCCCGACCCGTCCTGTCCCGACGGCCCGCATCCGCACGGCGCGGCGGCGCAGACCCGGCCGGCGCGGCTGGTGGAACTGCCCGTCGGCGCCACCGAGGACCGGGTCACCGGCTCCCTGCACCTGCAGAAGGCGCTGTCGGCGGGCACCGCCGAGTACGAGCCCGGCCTCCTCGCCCGGGCGCACCGCGGGGTGCTCTACGTCGACGAGGTCAACCTGCTGCACGACCATCTCGTGGACCTGCTGCTCGACGCCGCGGCGATGGGCCGCTGCTCCGTCGAGCGCGACGGGGTGTCGGTCTCGCATGCCGCCCGGTTCGTGCTGGTCGGGACGATGAACCCGGAGGAGGGCGAGCTGCGTCCGCAGCTGCTCGACCGCTTCGGACTCACCGTCGAGGTGGCCGCGCCGCGCGATCCGCAGGTGCGGGCGGAGATCGTGCGGCGGCGCCTGGCGTTCGATGCCGACCCCGCGGCGTTCGTCGCGGGCTGGGCCGACGCCGAGTCCGAGCTGGCCCGGCGGCTCGCCGGGGCCCGCGAGCGGCTGCCGCACGTGCGGCTCGGCGACGACGCGCTCGTCGCGATCGCGGAGGTGTGCGCGGCGTTCGACGTCGACGGGATGCGCGCCGACCTGGTCACCGCCAAGACCGCCGTCGCGCACGCGGCCTGGGCGGGCCGCGACGAGGTCACGCGGGAGGACATCGCGGTGGCGGCGCGGCTCGCGTTGCCGCACCGTCGTCGCCGCAACCCCTTCGACGAGCCCGGCATGGACGAGACGCTGCTCGACGAGCTGCTCGGCGACCGGTCCCCCGAACCCGATCCGGACGGATCCGACGATCCCGGCCCCGATGATCCCGGTCCGGACGACCCCGGACCCGACGGTCCCGGTGGCGGCGAAGCGACGCCGGGCCGGGACGATCGCGCGGAGGGCTCCGGCGCGGCGACGTCCGTCGCGGCCCCGGCCGAGCCCTACCGGACCCGCCTGTTCACCGTCGACCGCACGGGCCGCGGCACCGCGGGCCGGCGCTCCCGGGCGCGCACGACGGTCGGCCGCACGGTCGGCGAGCGTCGCGCCGACACCGGCCCCGTCCACCTGCCCGCCACCATCCGCGCCACCGCCGCCCACCCGTGCGCGTTTCCGGTAGCGGGAACTACCGGAAACGCGCACGGGTGGCAGGTGCGACGGAAGGTCGTAGAGGGGCGTGAGGCCAACCTGGTGCTGCTGTGCGTCGACGCCTCCGGCTCCATGGCGGCGCGGCAGCGGATGACGCAGGTCAAGACGGCGATCCTGTCGCTGCTGCTCGACGCCTACCGGCGCCGCGACACCGTCGGTCTGGTGACCTTCCGCGGCGATCGCGCCGTGCTCGCCTTGCCGCCGACCAATTCGGTGGACGTGGCCGCGGCCCGGCTGCGGGAGCTGCCGGCGGGCGGGCGCACCCCGCTCGCCGAGGGACTGCTCGAGGCGGCCGAGACGATCCGGCGGCACCGGCTGCGCGAACCCGACCGGCGGGCGTTGCTCGTCGTGGTCACCGACGGTCGCGCCACCGCAGGTGCGGACGCGGTGGCCCGGTCCCTCGCGGCCGCCGACCGCATCGCCACCGCCGGGATCGACGCGGTCGTCGTGGATTCCGAGACCGGCCGGTTCCGCATGGGTCTCGCGGCCCGGCTCGCCGAACGGCTCGGCGCCGAACACGTTCCCGTCGGCGAGGTCCACGCCGACGCGCTCACGACCGTCGTCCGAGGAAGGGCCGCGTAGATGCCGAAGGGACAACCGGCCACCGTGCCGGACGACGGTCTCACGACCCGTCAGCGCCGCAACCGGCCGCTGCTGATGGTCCACACCGGCGACGGCAAGGGCAAGTCGACCGCCGCGTTCGGGCTGGCACTGCGCGGCTGGAACCAGGGCTGGTCGGTCGCGGTGTTCCAATTCGTCAAGTCCGCCAAGTGGCGTCTCGGCGAGCAGACCGCCTTCGAGACCCTCGGCGACCTGCACACCGAACGCGGCACGGGCGGCCCGATCGAGTGGCACAAGATGGGCTCCGGGTGGTCATGGTCCCGCAAGGACGGCACCGAGGAGGACCATGCCGCCGCGGCACTCGCCGGGTGGCGGGAGATCCAGCGCCGGCTCGCCGCCGAGCAGCACGGGCTGTACGTGCTCGACGAATTCACCTACCCGATCGGCTGGGGCTGGATCGACGCCGACGAGGTGGTGCAGACGCTCGCCACGCGCCCCGGCCACCAGCACGTCGTGATCACCGGCCGCCGGGCGCATCCGGCATTGATCGAGGCCGCGGATCTCGTGACCGAGATGACCAAGATCAAGCACCCGATGGACGCGGGCCAGAAGGGCCAGAAGGGCATCGAGTGGTGACACTCGGGGGTGGCAGCGTGGTGACACTCGGGGGTGGCAGCGTGGTGACACTCGGGGTGGCAGCGTGCTGACGCTGCCGCGGCTGGTGATCGCCGCGCCGGCGTCCGGACACGGGAAGACCACGGTCGCAACGGGTCTCATGGCCGCCCTGCGGTCGGCCGGGCACACGGTGTCGGGGCACAAGGTCGGCCCGGACTACATCGACCCCGGCTACCACGCCCTCGCGACGGGCCGGCCGGGACGCAACCTCGACGCGCACCTCGTCGGCACCGACCTGCTCGCACCGCTGCTCGCGCACGGTGCCCGCGGCGCGGACGTCGCGATCGTCGAGGGCGTGATGGGCCTGTACGACGGGATGCTCGGCACCGACGGTTTCGCGTCCACCGCCCACACCGCGACGGTGCTCGGCGCCCCGGTGATCCTCGTCGTCGACGTCTCGCACGCCTCCCGTTCGATCGCGGCGGTGGTGCACGGCATGGCCACCTTCGACCGCGGTGTCCGCATCGCCGGGGTGATCCTGAACAAGGCCGGCTCGGTGCGGCATTCCGACGAGGTGGTCGAGGCCCTGGCCGCGACGGGCGTTCCGGTGCTCGGGGTGCTGCAGCGCGACGACGGGATCTCGGCGCCGTCGCGGCATCTGGGGCTGGTGCCGGCGCAGGAGCGGGCCGGGGCGGCCGCCCAGCTCGACCGGCTGGCCGCGCAGATCGCCGCGCGCGTCGATCTTGCCGAGGTGATGCGGATCGCCCGCAGCGCACCGGCTCTCGTCACCGAACCGTGGGAGCCGGGCGAGTCGGCCGAGGACGGACCGGTCGTCGCGATCGCCGGGGGTCGCGCCTTCACGTTCCGCTACGCCGAGACCGAGGAGATGCTGCGCGCCGCCGGGTGCCGCACCGTCGTCTTCGACCCGCTGCGCGACGAACGCCTGCCGGACGGCACCGCCGGAATCTACCTCGGCGGCGGGTTCCCGGAGGTACACGCCGCCGACCTGGCTGCGAACACGCCGCTGCGCGAGCATCTGCGGGCCGCGATCGCGGCCGGCACGCCCACCGTCGCCGAGTGCGCGGGCCTGCTGTACCTGTGCCGCGACGTGGACGGCGCTCCGATGGTCGGCGCGGTCGACGCGTCCGCGCGGATGACCCCGCGGCTCACCCTCGGCTACCGCACCGCCGTCGCGCCCCGCGACACCCTGCTCACCCCGGCGGGCGCTCGGGTGACCGGGCACGAATTCCACCGCACCACCGTCGATTCCACCGGTGAGCCTGCGTGGCTGCTGGCCGGCCGGCCCGACGGGTTCGCCTCCGCCACCGTGCACGCCTCCTATCTGCACACCCACTGGGCCGGGCATCCGGTCCTCGCCCAGCGGTTCGCCGACGCGGTGCGGGCCGCGAGGCCGGTCCCCCCGCCGCCGCGCACGCCCCCGGCCACCGCGCCGGACCTGCAGCACCACGGTGACCGGGAGGCGACCCCGGGTCTGGTGGACCTGGCCGTCAACGTCGCGCGCCGGCCACGCCCGGACTGGCTCGACGCGGCACTGACGGGCTCGCTGGCCGAACTGGACCGGTATCCCGATCCGCGGGCGGCGCGCGCGGCCCTGGCCGCGCGGCACGGCCGCGATCCGCTCGAGGTGCTCCCCACCGCCGGCGGCGCGGAGGCGTTCACCCTCGTCGCCCGCGCCCGCCGCTGGGCGCGACCGGCGGTGATCCATCCGCAGTTCACCGAGCCGGAGGCGGCGCTGCGTGTCGCCGGGCACGAGGTGACGCGGGTGCTGTTGCGGGCCGAGGACGGGTTCGTCCTCGACGCGGCGCGGGTGCCCGACGACGCCGACCTCGTCGTCGTCGGCAACCCGACGAACCCGACCGGGGTGCTGCACCCGGCTGCCGCGCTGCGGGCCCTGGCGCGACCCGGGCGGGTGCTCGTGGTGGACGAGGCATTCATGGATGCGGTACCGGGAGAGACCGAGTCGCTTGCCGGGGAGTCGATTCCTGGAGTCGTGGTGATCCGCTCGCTCACCAAGACGTGGGCGATTCCCGGGATCCGCGCGGGATACGTGCTCGGCGACGAGTCGATCGTCGCCGATCTGGCGGCGCACCAGCCACCGTGGTCGGTGTCCACCCCGGCGGCGGCAGCGATGATCGCGTGCGCGTCGGCGGCGGCCACGGTCGAAGCCGAGCGCGCCGCCGTGCAGATCGCGGCCGACCGCGCCGTCCTCGTGGACGGCCTGACCGCCCTCGGCGTCGAGATGGCCGGACCGTCCGCGGCGCCGTTCGTGCTGGCGCACGTCCCGGTCGGCACGCGGGAACGCCTGCGGGGCCAGGGGTTCGCGGTACGCCGCGGCGACACGTTCCCCGGCCTCGGCACCGACTGGGTGCGCATCGCGGTGCGCGACCCGCAGACCACCGCGGCGCTGCTCGCGGCGTGGCCGACGTGAATCCCCACGCCGCCGGCCTCGTCCTGGGCTATGCCGCCGACCGCGCGTTCGGCGACCCCCGCCGGTTCCATCCGGTGAGCGGTTTCGGCCGGATCGCGCGCGCGACCGAGCGGGCGCTGTACGCGGACCACCGAGCGGCCGGGACGCTGTTCACCGTGGTGCTGGTCGGCGGCGCCACCGGGCTCGGCTACGGCGCGGACCGACTCACCCGGCGGCGCCCGCTGCTGCGGACGGCGGTGACCGCGGCCGCGACGTGGACCGTGCTCGGCGGCCGCTCCCTGGCGCGGGAGGCCACGACCATCGACGGCCAGCTGCGCCGTGGGGATCTGCCCGCCGCGCGACGGCAGGTCACCCACCTCGTCGGCCGCGACCCGTCGCAGCTCGACGCCGCCGGCGTCGCCCGCGCCACGCTCGAGTCGCTCGCGGAGAACACATCCGATGCGGTGGTCGCGCCGCTGCTCTGGGGTGCGGTGGCCGGGCCGGCGGGCCTGCTCGGCTACCGGGCCGCGAACACCCTCGACGCCCGCGTGGGCCACCGCACGCCCCGACACGAGCGGTTCGGCTGGGCGTCGGCCCGGTTCGACGACGTGCTCAATCTGGCTCCGGCGCGGCTGTCGGCGCTGCTCGCGGCGGGTCTGGGCGACCGGCCGGGTGCGGCTCTGCGGGCCTGGCGCCGGGACGCCCACCGGCATCCGAGCCCGAATGCGGGCCCGGTGGAGGCGGCGTTCGCCGGGGCGCTGGGGGTCACGCTGGGCGGGGTGAACGTCTACCACGGGGTGGTGGAGGACCGCGGCACCCTCGGTGACGGTCCCCCGCCCCAGCCGGCGGACCTGCGGCGTGCGGTGCAGCTCGCCGCGCGGGTCGGCGTGGGCGCACTGACGGTGTGCACTGCCCTCACGTTCGCGATCAGAAATGTGGCGCGCATCACGTAAGGGGTGTAACACTGTAATCAGTGAAACACCCCTCGTCCCGAGGAGGACGACATGCGACACACCCCACACATGCACGGACCCCGCTTCGGTCGCCCCGGCGGCTGGCAGCAGGCCGACATCCCCGACGCGAGCGACGCCGCCGAGTGGTTCTCCGGACGGCTGCCCGACGACTGGTTCACCGGTCCCGCCACCATCGAGGTCGACCGCGAGGAGATCGTCGTCGTCGGGGAGCTGCCCCCGCCCGAGGACACCGGCGCCGCGGCCGTCGACGGGCGCATCGCCCGCTTCCGGGAGAGCACCCGTCCGGACCGGATGCGGATCGCCGACGAGGCCGAGGCCCGCTACGGCCGGAAGGTCGCCTGGGGAGTCACCCTCGGCGATCGCCGGGTGTTGTTCACCCACTTGGCCGTTCCGGTGATGACCCGGCTGCGCCAGCCCGAGCGCAAGGTCCTCGACACCCTCGTCGACGCCGGCGTCGCCCGGTCGCGCTCCGACGCGCTCGCCTGGTGCATCAAGCTCGTCGGCACGCACAGCGAGCAGTGGCTCGCCGAACTCCGGGAGGCGATGCGCAAGGTCGACGACCTGCGCGCCGAGGGCCCGCAGGTCTGACGCCGCAGATCCCCGTGGCCGCGCGCGCGAAATCCGGCGCGCCGGTGTCTATTTCGTCATCGGCTCGGAGGCCCAGGCGACGGCCTCGGCGACCGTCGGCACCGTCGGCACCCCCGGCGGCGACGGCGGTCGGCGCACGACGACGACCCGCACGCCGAGTTCGGCCGCGGCGTCGAGCTTGGCGCGGGTCAGGTCCCCGCCGGAGTCCTTCGTGACGAGCACGTCGACGTCGTGGCCGGCGAGCAGCGCCCGCTCGCCGTCGACGGTGTAGGGGCCCCGGGCGAGCAGCACCGTCCACGAGGCCGGCACGTCGAGGTCCAACGGCTCGACGACCCGCACGAGGACACGGTGCCGCGCCAGAGGGCCGACGAAGCAGTCGAGGGTCTGGCGTCCCGTGCTCAGGAACACGCTCGTGCCCGCGGCCGCTGCCACGGCGGCGGCGTCGTGGTCGTCGACCCACGTCCAGTCGGCGGCGCCGGTCCAGCCCGGCCGCGCCAGGCGCAGCAGCGGCACCCCGGCCGCCGCGCACGCGGTCGCGGCGTTGCCGCTGATCCGCGCGGCGAACGGGTGCGTCGCATCGACGACCCGGTCGATTCCGTTGCCGCGCAGGTACTGTTGCAGCCCCTCGGCGCCACCGAAACCGCCGATCCGCACCTCGCCGACCGGCAGCCGCGGGTTGCGTACCCGTCCCGCGAGCGACGACAGGTAGGCCACCCCCGCGGTCTCCAGACGAGCGGCGAGCGCCCGGGCCTCGCCGGTGCCGCCGAGAACGAGCACCGTCATGCCAGGCCGCCGGTCAGCGTGGGCAGCGCGGGCCGGTCCCCCAGCATCCCGAGCAGGGTGTCGACGTCGAGGTGCTCCTCGATCATGTCGGCGAGCACCTCGAGGCGGGCGTCGCGCGCGGCGTGGAAGCCGACGGTGCCGGTGGCGACGTCGCGGCCGGTGAGGTCGGCGACCTCGCGGAGCCAGGCGGCGCGCAGGGCGTCGCCCTCGAGGCTGCCGTGCCACATGGTGCCGAACACCGTCCCCGCGCGGGCGCCGCCGAGGAACTCGTCACCGCCGCCGCGGGAGATGCGGCCGTGGTGGATCTCGTATCCCGAGGCGGGGACGCCGAGTGCCGTCCCGGTCGGCAGGCGCAGCACCTTCTCCAGTTCGAAATCGGTGTGCACGTCCAGTAATCCGAGACCGTCCACGCACGCACCGGGTGCGCCTTCGACACCGTGCGGATCGGAGATCCGCCGGCCGAGCATCTGGAATCCGCCGCAGATGCCGAGCACCACGCCCCCACGTCGGGCGTGGTCGGCGACGGCGGTGTCGAGGCCGCGGCCGCGCAGCCACGCGAGGTCGGCGAGGGTGGCGCGGGTACCGGGCAGGATCACCACGTCGGCGCCGGCGAGGGCGCGGGGGTCGTCGACGAACCGCACCCGCACGTCCGGCTCGAGACACAGGGCGTCGACGTCGGTGAAGTTGCTGATCCGGGGCAGCATCACCACCGCGACGGTGAGTGCGCCGGCGCCGTCGTGGGCGGGCCGCGACGACAGGGCCAGCGAGTCCTCCGAGTCCAGCCACAGGTCGCGCTGCCACGGCAGGACACCGAGAACCGGCCTGCCGGTGAGCTTTTCGAGCGATTCGAGGCCCGGCCGCAACAACCCCACGTCGCCGCGGAACTTGTTGATCACGAAGCCGCGGACGAGGGCCTGGTCGGGCGCGTCGAGCAGGGCAAGGGTGCCGTACATGGCGGCGAACACCCCGCCGCGGTCGATGTCGCCGACGAGCACCGTCGGCAGGTCACCGTGCCGGGCCAGACCCATGTTGACGTAGTCGTGGGCCCGCAGGTTGATCTCGGCGGCGCTGCCGGCCCCCTCGCAGACCACGACGTCGAAGCGGTCGCGCAGATCGTCGAAGGCGGCGAACGCGGCGTCGGCGAGATGCCGTCGCCCGCCTGCGAACTCGCCGGCCTCGAGGTGCCCCGCGGGGCGGCCGAGCACGACGACGTGGCTGCGACGATCGCTGCCCGGTTTGAGCAGCACCGGATTCATCGCAGCCTCGGGCACCGCCCGTGCCGCCACGGCCTGGATCCACTGCGCGCGTCCGATTTCCACGCCCGCTCCGGTGTCCGGGTCGAGAGCCACCATCGAGTTGTTGGACATGTTCTGCGCCTTGAACGGCGCGACCGACAAGCCGCGTCGGGCCAGGGCCCGGCAGATCCCGGTGGTCACCACGGTTTTCCCGGCGTCGGAGGTGGTTCCGGCGACGAGCAGGCCCTGTCCCACGCCGGCTACGCCACGCGGGCGAATGCGCGTCGATCGGCGCGTTCGGTGAGGAACGCGAACGCCACCCCCAGGGCGAACCACAGCGTGGTCTGGATCACCACGGAGGCAATGCGGAAGTCCCACAGCAGCGTCGCCGGGAAGTCCGCCCCGACCTCGTCGATCGTCGGCAGCACCGCGTATCCGAGGCCCACCACGACGAGGAAGGCCAGGACCGGTCCGGCGAGCCGGACGGTACGCATCTCCTGGCGCGCGAGGGCCTTCGAGACGACGACCGCCACCGCGAGCGCGGCGAGGCCGAGCACGACCGTCGCGACCCACAGGAGCGTGCGCTGGTCGATGGTGTCCGGGTCCCCCACCGCGGGCGGATTGGCCGGGTACTTCAGGAACGGCACCGCGGCGACGGCGAGCCAGCCCGCCCCGGCGCCGAGCAGGCCGAGCACCGGGCCCGGCAGCGTGGTGTGGCGCCGCGCGAAGTGCAGCACCGAGGCGTACAGCGCACCGAGCGCCAGCCCGCCGAGGGTGGTGGCGAGGATCAGGCCCGCCTTCTGCCCGGTGCGGCCGACGAGAGCGTCCTCGCCGTGGCTGTGGCCGGCGGATCCGGCCTCGTGCGTGTGGGTGTGCGCGCCGGTGGCGGCGTGCTCGGCGGCGGACTCCTCGAGCGCGATCGCGGCCTCGATGTGCGGCTCGCCGATCACGAACGCGACGGCGCCGGCGAGCAGGCCGGCGAGGAGACCGGCGAGCAGGCCGCGCAGCAGGATCCGGGTGTAGGGGCCGGTCAACGGGCTGCTGTCCGAGGCGGCAGCGGCCGGGTGCGACGAGACGGCCCCCGCGCTCAGTGACACGGCAGGCCGAGCAGGTGCCGGCCGTCGTGCATCAGTTCGTGCATGAACATGCCGGTGCGCGACACGGCACCCTGGTCGAACCCGACCAGGTAGAGGGTGACGAAGGCGAGCAGCACGACGGCGGTGATCGCGGCAGCCAGAGCTGCCGAGCCCATCGTGGACTCGGGGGTGTGGACAGTAGCCAAAGCATCCTCCTGGGATAACGCGTCCCGTCGAAAATCCTTGCACCGAGGGAGTTTTCTGACTCCCGGACTTCACATCCGGTCACAGTGGCGCGACCGCTCCGGACTTGCACCGGATTGCCTGCACCTCGGCACGGGTAACGAAGGAACATTCGCACCCCCACCGTCCCCTGTCAAGACGAACGCGCGGGGTGTGGTTCGATGTCGCCGTGGTTCGCCTCACCCTGCTGGCCCACGCCTCGACGGAGGCGCAGCGCGCCGTCCGGTTCCCCGCCGACGAACCGCTGTCGCAGCGCGGCAGACGCGAACTCGGGCGCGCGGTGGCGCCGGTGGCCGACCGCGTCGTCGTGGCACCGGAGCGCCGCACCACCGAGACCGCGGCCGCGCTGGGTGCGACGGCCGCCGTCGATCCCGCGCTGCGGGACCTGGACTACGGCGACTGGGCGGGGCTGGCCATGGACGAGGTGCCGGCCGCGGGTCTGCACGAGTGGCTGACCGATCCGCATGCGGCACCGCACGGCGGTGAGTCCGTCGCGGCGCTGGGCGACCGGGTGGCCGGATGGCTCGACGGCCTGGCGCCGGGACGGGTCGTCGCGGTGACCCACCCGGCGGTGATCCGCGCCGCGACCGGGTACGCACTGGGCGCGGAACCGCGGGTGTTCTGGCGGATCGACGTGCGCCCACTCGCCCGGGTCCGGCTGCACGGACGCGCGGGCCGGTGGTCGCTGCGGCTGGACTGAGCCGCGCTACCAGGTGACGTTCTCCTCGCAGCGCCGCCCGTTGACGGTCGTCTCGACCTGCACGGTGGCGTGTTCGAGGCCGTGCGAGGTGAGGACGGCGCGGGCCGATTCGAGCACCCACTGCGAGTCGTGGTCGCTGATCAGGTGCACGGTGGCGACGTCCATGCCGGTCGTCAGGGTCCACACGTGCAGGTCGTGGACACCGGTGACGCCGGGCAGGGCGGACAGGTCGGCGCGGACCCCGTCGACGTCGAGATGGGCGGGCGACGCCTGGGTGAGGATGCGCAGCGACGCCGCGGCCAGCCGCACCGCCCGCGGCACCACCCACAGCGAGATGAGGACGCCGACCACGACGTCGGCCAGGGTCCAGTCGAACAGCAGGACCAGCGCGCCGGCGACGAGGACCCCGACGCTTCCGACCGCGTCGGCGAGGACCTCGAGGTACGCACCGCGGACCGCGAGACTGTCCTTCGCGTCGGCGCGCAGGAGCAGCATCACGACGAGGTTGGCGGCCAGACCGGCCGTCGCGGTGAGCACGAGGGCCGTTCCGGGGATGTCGGGAGCGTCGCCGATGCGGTGGACCGCCTCGTAGAACACCCAGACCGCCACGGCGAACAGGAGTGCGGCGTTCGCCATGGCGGCGAGCACCTCGGCGCGGTGCCAGCCGAAGGTGCGGGCGGCGGCGGTGCTGCCGCGTCGCGCGAGGATCAGGGCGGCCATCCCCATGGACATGCCCACCACGTCGGTGAGCATGTGTCCGGCGTCGGCGAGCAGGGCGAGCGAGTCGATCCACAGCGCGACGCCGGCTTCGAGGAGCAGGAACGCCACCAGGATCGCGAGGGCGATCGCCATCCGCCGCAGCCGCCCCCGCGACGGTCCCGCCTCACCGGGCACCCCGGCTCCGGCGTGACCGTGCGAATGACCGTGTCCGACCCCCATGATCCTCCCTCCGAAGTTTCGGACATCATATGCAGACATACGCATATGTTCAACGGAGGGGTGCGCGTCAGGACTCGGGCGGGTACGCCGGATGCTCCACCGTCGGCGGCAGGGTCGCGATGGCCGAGATCCGTTTCAGCCCCGCCACCTGGAGCAGGTCGACGATCAGCGAGCGGATCTGCGCGAACACCACCGTGGCCGACAGACCCGCACCCTGTACCTGGTCCGGCTTCATCTCCCGGGCGACACTTCGCAGCACCCGGGCCGCCTCCGCCTGGTCCGGCTTCTCCCCCGGCTCGGCGAGGACCATCGCCCTCAGCACGTCCACCGCGTCGGCCAGTTCGTCGATGCGCCGCACCAGCCGCGGATCGAGGATCTCGTCGTCGCGCACGAGCGAGAGCGACCGGCGCGCCAGCACGCGCGTGTTGCGCATGGCGTTGTCGATCGGGTCCGCCGCGGCCGTGAGTCGTTCGAGCCGCGGCCGGCTGTTCCAGTACAGCGGCGAGATGCGACTGATCTCCTTGCCGCCGGAGATGTTGGTGCGCATCGCGTCGATCGCCGACTGCGTGGCCCGGGCCTCGCGCAGGGCCGCCTCGATCGGCTTCGGATTGTTCTCGACCAGGCCGGTCTCGACCTTGCGCAGCACGTCCGCCGCCGTGGCCAGCACGTTCGCCGCCTCCCGGCGCGCCCGGCGGACCGGATGCGTGGGGATCACGGCGACGACGGCGATGCCGACCAGTCCGCCGACGAGGGCGTCGACCATCCGGTCGACACCCCCGGACCCGCCGGGCGGGATCAGTGTCGCCACCAGCACCGCGGAGTTCCCGGCCTGCATGGAGAAGATCGGACCGCTGTTCAGGGCTACCGCCGTGCCCATCGCCATCGCGACGACGAGTCCGATCTGCCACGGACCGCTGCCGATGAACGAGATGATCAGGTCGCCGACACCGATGCCCACGGTGACCCCGCAGACGAGTTCGACCGACCGGCGCAGCCGCGCCCCCAGAGACAGCCCCAGCGACACCACCGCCGCGATGGGCGCGAAGAACGGCTGCTCGTGACCGACCGGTCCCGTGGCCACCCACCAGGCGATGCCCGCCGCGAGCGCGCACTGCAGGATGGGCAGCGCCGAGGACCGCAGCCGGCGCCCCGACGTGCGCAGCCGCCGGCGGATGCCGTCCCTGGTAGGCAGCCGGGGACTAATCGACGCCAAGCGCTTCGGCTGCGCGGGGATCGCAGTCCTCGAGCAGGTCGAGGCAGCGGGCGTGCTCGTCGGCCTCGCCGATCTCCTTCGCCGCGCGGGCCAGCGTGGCGACGCACCGCAGGAAGCCGCGGTTGGGTTCGTGCTCGTACGGCACGGGACCGAAGCCCTTCCAGCCGTTGCGGCGCAGCTGGTCGAGACCGCGGTGGTAGCCGGTGCGGGCGTAGGCGTAGGCCGCGATCGTCTCGCCGCGCTCGAGGGCGGCTTCGGCCAGGTAGGCCCACGCGATCGACGCGGTCGGGTGGTCGGCTGCCACCTTCGCCGGATCCTCGCGGTTCAGCAGCGCCGATTCCGCTTCGTCGTCGCCGGGCAGCAGGGTGGGTTGGGGTCCGAGAAGATCACCGAAAGACGTCATGGCCACCATTGTGCCCACCACCGGACGACGGTCGTTAGGCTGCCCGGGAGAACAGCCGTCCGCTCAGCAAGGGGGATCGCGTGCCGGATCCGAAGAACGAAGACACCACCACGTCCCCCGAGCCGGCGACGGGCACCCCCGGTTCCTCCGCAGCGCCCGACGCCGAGGGCCACGCAGGCTCGCAAGACGACACACCGGCCACGGACACACCCCGTACCTCCGCAGCACCCGACGACGGCGAGGACCCGGCACCGCGCGCAGCCTCGGAAGGCAGCGCTGCGGCCACGGATCCCGCCGACGAGGCGGCCTCGGCGAGTGAGGCGGAGACGGTGGCCATACCGGCCGCGCGTCGCGCCGAACCGGCGTCCTCCCCCGCCGACGCGCCCACCGCCCGCATCGCCGTCACCACGCACACCCCCAAGCAGGCGCCGCAGCGGATCGTGCCCCAGCGCGCCGAACCGCAGCGGGTCCCGCCGGCGGAGCCGGAGCCGCACCGACCCGAGGCCCGGCGGGTGGAGCCCCAGCGCATCGAACCCCGGCGTGTCGAACCCCAGCGTGTCGAACCCCAGCGCGTCCAGCCGGTCCCGGGGCCGCAGCGCATCGACCCCGTCGCACCCGCCCGGCGGGGCCGGCGAGGCTGGGTGATCGCCGCGCTCGTCGCGGGTCTGCTCGTCGGCGCCGCAGTGGCGGCCGCGGCCGTGAAGGTCTACCTGGACGACCGGGCGGCGAATTCCCCGGAGGCCCGGATCCGCGCCACCGTCGAGACCTTCGTCGGTGCGCTCGCCACCGGCGACCTGACGACGCTGCGCACCACGACGTGCGGCGGACTGCAGGAGTTCTACGCCTCGGTACCGCCCGAGCAGTTCGCCGACATCCACCGCACCGCCGTCGACCAGGGCACCGTGCCCGTCGTCACCGGCGTCGACAAGGTGCAGATCACCGACGGCCAGGCCATCGCACAGGTCACGGCGCACCCCGCCGGGACCCCGACCGACGTCACCCAGCGCACCTTCGACCTGGCCCGCGAAGGTGAGGACTGGAAGGTCTGCGGCGAATGATCCGTGACGAACGGTAGAGGGCGAACGGTAGAGGCGGAACGAAACGACGCGAGCGGTGACGCGGGCCGGGGCCCGTGTCACCGCTCGCGTCGGACTACTGCGCGGGCTGGATCAGCCGGCGGACACCGAGCGGCCCGCGGACTTGAGGTCGTTGCAGGCCTCGACGACCCGAGCGGTCATCGACGCCTCGGCCTTCTTCAGGTAGCTGCGCGGGTCGTAGGTCTTCTTGTTGCCGACCTCGCCGTCGATCTTCAGCACGCCGTCGTAGTTGGCGAACATGTGGCCGGCGATCGGACGGGTGAACGCGTACTGGGTGTCGGTGTCGACGTTCATCTTCACCACGCCGTAGCTCAGCGCCTCGTCGATCTCGGACTTCAGCGAGCCGGAGCCGCCGTGGAAGACCAGGTCGAACGGCTTCGAGCCGGCCGCCAGGCCCAGCTTCTTCGACGCGGCGGCCTGGCCGTCGGCCAGCACGGACGGCTTGAGCTTGACGTTGCCCGGCTTGTAGACGCCGTGGACGTTGCCGAACGTCGCGGCGAGCAGGTACTTGCCCTTCTCGCCGGCGCCGAGCGCGTCGACCGTCTTCTCGAAGTCCTCGATCGAGGTGTACAGCTTCTCGTTGATGGCGTTCTCCACGCCGTCCTCTTCACCGCCGACGACGCCGATCTCGACCTCGAGGATGATGTTCGCGTCCTTGGACAGGGCGAGCAGCTCCTGGGCGATCTGCAGGTTCTCGTCGATCGGGATGGCCGATCCGTCCCACATGTGCGACTGGAACAGCGGGTTCTCGCCGTTCTTCACCCGCTCCTGCGAGATGGCGAGCAGCGGGCGCACGAACCCGTCCAGCTTGTCCTTCGGGCAGTGGTCGGTGTGCAGTGCGATGGTGACGTCGTACTTCGCGGCGATGACGTGCGCGAATTCGGCGAGCGCGACGGCGCCGGTCACCATGTCCTTGACACCGAGGCCGGAGCCGAACTCGGCGCCACCCGTCGAGAACTGGATGATGCCGTCGCTGCCGGCGTCCGCGAAGCCCTTGATCGCGGCGTTGATGGTTTCGGACGAGGTGCAGTTGATGGCCGGGAACGCGAAGGAGTGATCCTTGGCGCGGGCGATCATCTCGGCGTAGACCTCGGGAGTCGCGATTGGCACGGCGGCTGTCCTCCAGATGAGAGTCGATGGGTGCCTTCCCGGGGGTGCGGGAGGGCTCCAGGGTTGTCCCTGCAGTATGTCAACTGTCGGCGCGCGGACACAGTCGGGTGCCCGCCATGATTCGGGTCACCGGCCTCCCACCGGTACTCTGGTGGCCGTGAGTGTGCTCGGAGGCCTGGAGTCCGTGACCGTCGTCCCGGAGACCGTGACGAATCTGGCGTTACTGCCGGGATTCCTGGACCCGGTGAATCTGCTCAACTCCTTCGGCACCTGGGTGCTCATCGGCCTGCTGCTCGTGGTGTTCATCGAGTCGGGTCTGCTGTTCCCGTTGCTGCCGGGCGACTCGCTGCTCTTCACCGCGGGTCTGATCGCCGCCTCGAAATCCGAGGAGATCCCGCCGTTCGCGCCGCTGTGGGTGCTGATGGTGACGATCCCGATCGCGGCGATCCTGGGCGACCAGGTGGGCTACTGGATCGGCGCCAAGGGCGGTACGCGCCTGTTCAAGGGCTACGACTCGAAGATCTTCAACAAGGGCTACATCGACCAGTCCGAGGACTTCTTCCAGCGGCACGGTCCGATCACGATCGTCCTCGCCCGGTTCGTGCCCATCGTGCGCACCTTCGCGCCGGTCGTCGCCGGCGCGTCCCGCATGAAGTACCCGGTGTTCCTCACCTACAACATCGTGGGCGGCATCGTGTGGGGTGCCGGCGTGACGCTGCTGGGCTATCTGCTCGGTCAGATCGCCTTCATCCGCGACAACATCGACATCATCTTCCTGCTCATCGTGTTCGTCTCCGTCGTCCCGATCATCCTCGAGGTCGGCAAGCACCTGATCGCCAAGCGCAGGGCCGCCGCCGTCGTCGAGGCCGAGGCCACCGCCGTCGAGGCCGAAGCCACTGCGGACACGGTGCCGGTGCCGACGACGCGTCGCGACACCACGCCCTGAGCACGCGCGCGAACGCGTCCTCCATGATTCTCGCCGCGGAGACCTTCGGTCCGCTCGAAACCGCCGGGCCCGCTCTGGTGTGGCTCGTCGTCGTGACGTTCGTGTTCGTCGAATGCGCCATCATCCTCGGCCTGTTCCTGCCCGGGGACTCCATGCTGCTGACCGCCGGGGTCGTGCTGGCCGCCCACCACTCCGGTGCGGCGCAGGTGTGGGCCCTGTCGGTCGGGGCGATGGTGGCCGCGATCGCCGGGAACCAGGTGGGTTACGTGATCGGCCACCGGCGGGGTCACCACCTCATCGCCCGCCGCAACGGCCGGTACCTCAACGTGGCGAACCTGCGGAAGGTCAATGCCCTGCTCGACCGGTACGGGTTCTGGGCGGTGCTGATCGCCCGCTGGATCCCATGGGTGCGGACGCTGTCGCCGCTGGTGGCCGGGGCCGCGCGGATGAACCACACCCGGTACACGATCGCGTCCACGATCGGTGCGATCCTGTGG
Source organism: Rhodococcus indonesiensis (assembly GCF_047782815.1). Taxonomy (NCBI): domain Bacteria; kingdom Bacillati; phylum Actinomycetota; class Actinomycetes; order Mycobacteriales; family Nocardiaceae; genus Rhodococcus; species Rhodococcus indonesiensis. The sequence continues at coordinate 4,269,858 of NZ_CP180630.1, forward strand.
GCGCCGGTCCTGCTGCTCGTCGGGTTCTACTTCGGCGAGTACCTCGAGCGGGTTTCGTGGCTGCTGCCGACGGTCCTCGCCGTGATGGCCGCCGTCCTCGTCGTGGGCACTGTGCTCGGCGTCCGGCAGTACCGGATCGAGATGGCGCGGCCGGCGGTGGACGTGGAGATCGCGGACGTCGACCCCGACTGACCGTCGGCCGTACGCGAGGTCCGACACGGCCTGAACGCTCCCGGACGTCGACAGCGGTCGCGACCGTTGTCGATGTCCTGAAGGTGTGTGGATGCGCGTTCAGGCGAGGGCGGGGTCCAGGATGCGGCGCGGAGTGTCCGGGTCCAGACGCACCCCGATGAAGACGATCTCCTGACCCGGCGTCTCGCCGGTCCGGGACCACGGCTGTGCCGGTTCGAGCACCAGGTTGGGGCCGGCCTGCGACCAGATCGCCGCGGTGTCCGGGTCGTCGGCGAACCAGCAGAAGCCCTTGCTGCGCAGCACCCCGTGCAGATTCTCCACGGCCGCCTCGAGCCGGGCGCGGTCGAAGGGGCGGTCGGCGCGGTAGACGACGCTGCGGATGCCGTACTCCTCGGTCTCGGGGGTGTGGCCGCCGGCGAGTTCCTCGGCCCAGCCCGGGGCGAGTGCCGCCGCCTCCGGGTCGTAGCGTCCGGTGCCGACGACCTCGCCGATCGAGACGGCGCCGTGGACGGTGCGCAGCAGCCGTGCCGTCGGGTTGAGCCGGCGCAGGGTGGCCTCGACGGCCCCGACGACGGCGTCGCTCACCAGGTCGGTCTTGTTGAGCAGCAGGACGTCGGCGAATTCGACCTGGTCGACGAGCAGGTCGGAGATGCTGCGCTCGTCGCCCTCGCCGGCCTCGAGATCGCGCTCGTCGAGTCGGTCGCCGCGCGTGAGCTCGGCGAGGAATGTGGTGGCGTCGACGACCGTGACCATCGTGTCGAGGCGCGCGAGCTGCCCGAGGCGGAAGCCGTCGTCGAACTCCCAGTCGAACGTCGCGGCGACGGGCATCGGCTCGGAGATGCCGGTCGACTCGATCACGAGGTGGTCGAATCGGTTCTCCCGGGCGAGCCGCGCGACCGTCTCGATCAGGTCCTCGCGGAGCGTGCAGCAGATGCAGCCGTTGGTGAGCTCGACGAGCTTCTCGGTGGTGCGGTCGAGGCTGCCGTCGACGAGCGCGGCGTCGATGTTGATCTCGCTCATGTCGTTGACGACGACCGCGACGCGTGCGCCGTCGCGGTTGGCGAGGATGTGGTTGAGCAGCGTGGTCTTGCCTGCGCCGAGGAAGCCGGAGAGCACGGTGACGGGCAGTGGGGTCGCGGCGGTCATGCCGTCGACGATAACTGTTATCGATAACCGTTTTCAAAACGGGTGCCGTCGGGTCGCGCAGAACTCGGCCCCGGCGCCCGCTCGGCGGCGACGGCGTACGCCGATTCCATCAGCATCCACCCGCTCAGCTGCACCGACAGATCCCGTTCCGCCACTCCCGAGCTGCGCACCGTGCCGCCGGAAAAACGCGCGATCCCGGGTGCCGTGCCGGGCAGCCGGGCCTGCACGGACCAGTCCCGCCCGAACAACGGCAGCCCCTCGATCTGCAGGCGGTTCGCCCACGCGGCCTGCGCGGACGCGAGCACGATCCGCGCCGCGAGCCGGCGAGCGCGTTCGTCCTCCGCGTCGACGACCGGCAGCGTCGTCGCGACCATCGCCAGGTACCGGACGAGGATGCCGTTGAACAGGCCCCCGTCCCCACCGCCACCGCCGGTGATCACCCCACGCTCGGCCAACTGGGTGTCGACGGCCTCGACGAGGGCGTGCACCCGCTCCCGGTGCCGCGGCTCGCCCATCTGCACCGCCAGCTCGGTCTCCAAGCCGAGCACGACACCCTGGCAGTACGTGTAGACCGCGCGCTCGACCCGGTCACCGCGGATCCCGTCGAAGATCAGGCCGGTCTCCGGATCGCGCAGCGTCTCGTGGATCCAGTCCGCCATCTCCTGGGCCCGCAGCAGCTTGCCGGTGCGGGCGAGCAGCAGCCCCGCCGGGCCGTTGGCCGGGGTGTTGTAGAAGTCGTCGCGGCGCCGCCAGGGGATGCCCCCGCCCCGCTCGGGTGCCCACGCCTCGAACAACTCCTTCTCGAGGACGGCGATGGCGTCGCGGCGGTCGACGTACAGGTGCCGCTGCGCGCGCTCGAGAGCGAGGCCGAGCCAGGCCATGTCGTCGAAGTAGTTGTTGGTCCAGCCGAGAAGGTTGCGGATCCGGTGCGAGCGCGTCAGCCGCACCACCCGGCGCCGGCGCCGCGGCGTCGCCTCCCGCTCGGCGGCGTCGACCGCGAGATCGATCAGGTGGGCCTGCCACCAGTAGTGCCAGGCGAGGAAGAGCCGCTCGCGGCGCACCGCCGGCCATCCGACGACTGCGAGCGCGGTGCCGGGCAGCGCCCACAACCGCCGCACGTGCCGCGACGTGACTGCAGCCTCCGCGAGATCCGCCCGCTCGGCCCACAAATCCGACATGTCGTCGCCAACCTCGTCTCACCGTCGCTACCGCTACCAGCTTTCCCCTATCGGCCGCACCTCGTCGAATGTTTCCTCACCAGGCGTGGTCGAGGTCGGCGTGCTGCCGGATCCAGGCGTGCATGGCGATCCCGGCGGCGACGCCGGCGTTGATGCTGCGGGTCGAGCCGAACTGGGCGATGGACACGGTCGTCGCGGCGACCTCCCGCGCCCGCGCCGTCACACCGGGGCCCTCCTGGCCGAACAGCAGCAGGCACGCGCGGGGCAGCTGCGCGGTTTCCAGCGGCACCGATCCGGGTGTGTTGTCCACCGCGACGATCGTCAGTCCCTGTCCGGCCGCCCAGCCGAGGAGGGAGTCGACATCGGGGTGGTGCACGAGATGCTGGTACCGATCGGTCACCATCGCGCCGCGACGATTCCAGCGCCGGCGGCCGACGATGTGCACGGCGGCCGCCGCGAACGCGTTCGCCGTGCGCACCACGGTGCCGATGTTCGCGTCGTGCCCGAAATTCTCGATTGCCACGTGCAGCGGATGGCGGCGGGTGTCGATGTCGGCGACGATCGCCTCGCGCGTCCAGTAGCGGTACGCGTCGACGACGTTGCGCCGGTCACCGTGGGCGAGCAGCTCCGGGTCGTAGCGCGGATCCCGCGGGGGTTCGGTGCCGTACTCCTCGACCCACGGACCGTACCCGTGCGGGTGCTCACCCCACTCGGTGGGACCCGGAACGTCGTCGAGTTGCACGGTCAGAACGTCGTGTTCGAGGTGGCAGCGATCGTGAAGCCGTGCCCGGTGGCGTCGTTGACGCAGGAGACGTCGGCGGCGGTGGTCTCGCACGTGTAGCCGAGCTTGCTCAACTTCGACCCGATCGGCAGGACCGGATCGTCGCCGCCGGAGGTGTAGACCGACCCACCCGAGCACATGAACTCCGCGGGTCCCGTGTCCTGCACACGAATACCGTTACCCCAGTTGACCATGCAGTTCTCGGGCCGCGGCGGCACCGGATCCGTGACGCCCTCGCAACCCGCCTCGGTGCGGGAGGGCAGCTTGACGATGCCGCACCGGAACCCGCCGTCCGGGCTGGTGAAGTAGTACGACTCGTTGCGCTCGTACTGCACGTCGGCGGGGGTCGTCGGAGCGCTCTCGGGGACCGAGGTGGTCGACGTGGTCTCGGTGGTCGTCGGGGCAGGGGCCACCGTCGTGGTCGTGGTGGTCGTGACGGCCGCGCTCGTCGACGACGCGGCAGCCGGCTCCCCCGCGTCCTCCGAAGAACTTCCGCACCCGGCCAGTGCCAGCACCGCGACCGCGGCCGCACCGATCGACGACATCCGACGCACGTTCACCCGACTCCCTTCCGTCGCTGATTCGCCCGCCACTCTAGCGAGACCGCGTCAGCTGCCGGTCACCCACCGGTTGACCAGGCGATTGAGCCGGGCGGGTGTGACCTGGGCGAAGGCGGCGAACGCCTTCGCCTGCCAGCCCACGGCGTGGTGGACACCTGCCGCCCGCCGGCCCGGACGGGTCAGCTCGTACAGGGCTCGCGCGACGTCGTCGGCGTCGAGCCGGATCCCCAGCCGCCGCGAGGCCCCGACGTTCATGTCCTGGGTCATCGCCGTGTCGACGAACAGCGGCCACAACGCGACCACCCGGATTCCGTGCGGAGCCCATTCCAGATCGAGGGCCTCGGTCAGCCCGCGCACGGCGAACTTGGTGGCGCTGTAGGTGACGAGCTCCGGCTGTCCGTACAGCGCCGACGCCGAGCAGAGGTTGACCACCTGGGCGCCGGGCGTGCGACGCAGGTACTCGAACGCGCTGTGGCAGCCGATGATCGTCCCGGCGACGTTGACGTCGACCATCTGCCGGTGCCGCTCGAGCGGGGTCGTCTCGAACGGCCCCGAGGCCAGGACGCCCGCGTTGTTGACGAGCAGGTCCAGGGTGCCGTCGGTGCAGAACGCCTTCAGTGCGTGCTCCCAGCCCGTCGCGTCGGTGACGTCGAGGACCGCGGTGACGACGCCGGGTTGCTCGGCGGCGAGCGCCTCGAGGCCGGCGGCGTCGACGTCGACGGCGGCAACCCGGTAGCCGCGGCGGGCGAGGAGCAGGGCGGTGGCGCGGCCGATTCCCGAGGCGGCACCGGTGACGAACGCAGTGGGCGAATCCATGGTTGCAGCGTAGCGACGCCGAACGTGGCGCAGGTCACGGACTATCCTGGCATCGGAGGAGCAATGAACCACGTTCGAGTCGTTCGTGCCGTCGCGTTCGTCACCGCCGGCTACCTCGTCGTCCTGGCCCTGTGGCTGGGGCTGTTCGTCGGCGACTCTCCCGAGGGCACCGTCCCCTACCAGATCATGTTCCTGCTGGCCGCGTACGGCTCGGCGCTGGGCATCGCCATGATGCTCGCCGGGCGGCCGCCGCGCGCCGACCGCCGCCTCGCCCGCCGCGGACTCGAGGGCTGGGCCACCATCACCTCGGCCCGGCACCTCGGGCACACCGTGGACAACGGCGAACTCACCGAGCTGGATCTCGACCTGACGGTGCCGGGTTCCCAGCCGTACCACGGACGGGTGCTCTACGAGATCGCCCGTGAGGATCTCGACCGGTTCGAGCCGGGCCGGGTCGTGGGCATCCGCGTCGACCCGCACGACCGGGACCGCATCGTCCTCTGCCCGTAGTCGACGTGCCCTGCGAGCGTGTCGTCTATACCGACGGCCGGGCTGCGGGGGCGGTCTCCCGGCCGAGCGCGAGCTTGCCTTCGACGAGGAGCAACTGCGCCAGCGCATAGGTCGCGAGCACGAACCCCTCCGCTGCGGCGCGCGCCCGCTCCGACCGCAGCAGCACCCGCCGCGCGACGATGGTGCCGTCCGACAGGGTGAACACCAGGCCGCCGAGACCCAGCCAGCTGCGCCGGTCCCCGCCCGGGATCGGCAGGTCGGCCAACCGGCGGGCTCCGGGGGCGAGCGACGGGTCCGCGGCGAGTGTCGCGGTGGTCCCGAGCAGCGCACCGTAGCCCGTCAGCGGGGCCGCCACCCGGGGCGCCTTCGCGCCGAGCAGACCGGCGGCGCCGAGTGCCGCGACCGCCCGCGGCACCGCCGCCGACCGGGTCGGGCGGGCACCGCGCCGGGCCAGCAGCGCCGAGTAGCAGACCTGCATCACGGCGAACGAGGACGCACCGCGCAGCAGCCGCGCGTCGTCGTCCGGGTCGATCATGAATACGTCGCCGACCGTCGCGCCGGTCAGGGCGAGCAGCAGCAGGGCGGTGTCCGACCGGTCGGTGTGCGGGGCGTGCCGCAGCACCCGCACCGCCAGCGCCGGCCCGATCAGCGGCTTCGCGACCCGCTGCAGCCGCTCGTTCCCGAGCACCCCGCCCACGACCGTCGCCGTCGCGGCTGCGGCGAACACCGCGTGCTCGGCGTTCCACCTGTCCCGGCTGAACCATCCCATGCCCGGCAGCGTACCGATCCGCGCGGCGTCACCCGGCCGGCTTTCCTCAGGCGCAGCGGCGGGCGCCCGCCGACGCCGTCGCCCGCAGGAATTTCGGGCGCGGCAGCTCCCGCTCGCGGGCGGCCACCGTGACGGCCTGTGCTACCGCGTCGACGTCCGTCGCCCGGCACAACGCGATCGCCGAGCCGCCGAATCCGCCACCGACCATGCGCGCACCCAGCGCACCGGCGCCGCGCGCGGCGTCGACGGCGCTGTCGAGTTCGACGGAGCTGACCTCGAAGTCGTCCCGCAGCGACCGGTGCGCGGCGTCGAGTATCGGCCCGAGCCGTTCCGGGGCATCGTCGCGCAGTGCGGCGACGGCGGCGCGGACCCGGGCGATCTCGGTGACGACGTGCCCGGCCCGGCGCCGCAGCACCGGGTCGGTCAGCGCATCGAGCGCAGCGACGGTGCCGACCTCGCGCAGGCTCCCGAGCCGGCGCGTGGCCTCCTCGACGTCGCGGCGCCGCTGCCCGTACTGTCCGTCGACGAGGCGGTGCGGGGCGTCGGTGTCGACGACGAGCAGTGCCAGGCCGTGCGATTCGAGGTCGATCGGGACGTGCTCGACCTCGCCGGTCGCGCAGTCCAGCAGAAGCGCGTGCCCGGCCCGCCCGCGCAACGCGATCTGCTGGTCCATGCCGCCGGTGGGGACGCCGACGTAGTCGTTCTCGGCCCGCATGCAGGCGGCGGCGAGGGCGGCCCGGCCCGGATCGTCGACCGGCAGTCCGGACAGCTCGGCCAGGGCGAGAGCGACGGCCGCCTCGAGCGCGGCCGAACTCGACAGGCCCGCGCCGATCGGCACGTCGGAGGCGATCGCGATGTCGGCCCCCGCGAATCCGGGCGGGTCGAGCGCGCCGATCACCCCGAGGACATAGGCGCCCCAGCCGCCGGTGTGTCCTTCGGGCTGCCCCAGCCGCCCGAAGGACACACCGCCGAAGCCCTCGCTCACCAGCCGGAGCGTGCCGTCGTCGCGGCGCCGGACGGCGGCGGCCGTCACTCGCGACAGCGCCAGGGGCAGGCACAGCCCACCCGCGTAGTCGACGTGCTCACCGATCAGGTTCACCCGGCCCGGCGCGCACCACACCCCCTCCGGCGCCGCGCCGAACGCCCGCGTGAACCCGGCTGCGGCGGCCGCGGCCACGGTCATCCGGCGAGTTCCCGCAGCCGCACCGCGATGCGTTCGGCGGAGGTGTCGCTGATCCATACGCCCATCGCGGACTCCGATCCGGCCAGGTACTTGAGCTTGTCGGCAGCGCGTCGCAGCGAGAATATCTGGCAGAACAGACGGCCGTACGGTCGCTCGTCGCCGACCGGCGCCTGGTGCCAGGCCGCGATGTAGGGGACGCGCTCCACGCCGTCGAAGAACAGGTCGACGCGACGCAGCAACTCCCGGTAGGCCACCGCCAGTTCGTCGCGCTCGGCGTCGTCGAGGGCGACGAGGTCCGGCACGTCGCGATGCGGGGCGAGGTGCACCTCGACGGGCCAGCGCGCCGCGGCCGGAACAAAGGCAGTCCACCGTCGTCCGGACCACACGACGCGGGTGCCCGCCCGGCGTTCCGCGTCGAGCACGTCGCGTTGCAGCAGCCGGCCCGTCGCCGCGTGGTGCGCGCGGGCACGCTGCAGCAGTACCTGCGAGCGGGGCGGCAGGAACGGGTAGGCGTAGATCTGGCCGTGCGGATGTTGCAGTGTCACACCGATTTCCGCGCCGCGATTCTCGAAGCAGAACACCTGCCGCACGTCGGGGGCGGCCGAGTGCTCGGCGGTGCGGTCGGCCAGTGCGTCGAACACCGTGCGGACCCGTTCGAGGCTCAGGTCGGCGAACCGGGCCTCGTGGTCGGCGGTGAACGCGACCACCTCGCAGCGTCCTGCCGCGGGCCGTCGCGGCCACAGCGGGTCGCCGTCCACCGGACCGGCGTCGGCGCTACCGGATCCGAGGGCCGGGAAACGGTTCTCGAACACCACCACGTCGTAGTCGTCGGCGGGGATCTCGGTGGCGGCCCGGCCCGGCCGGGTGGGGCACAGCGGGCAGTCCGCGGGGTCCGGCAGGAAGGTGCGGTCCATGCGGTGCGACGCCGAGACCACCCACTCCCCCGTGAGCGGGTCGAAGCGCAGTTCGGAGGCCGCCCCGGCCGGCGGCAGCCGCCGCGTGTCGTGCCGTTCCCGCACCGCGCCGCCCCCGGCGTACGGCTCGGTGTCGTCGAAGTAGAACAGTGCCCGGCCGTCCGCGAGGCGGGCCGCGGTCCGTCGCACCCGACCGGCCCTAGGCGTCCTGCAGTCCCAGGTCCTGCAGGCCCAGCAGGTAGCGGTACTCCACGCCCTCCGCGGCGATCACCTCGCCGGCGCCGGTGGCCCGGTCGACAACGGTGGCGACACCCACGACCGTCGCGCCGGCGTCGCGCAGGGCCTTGACGGCGGTGAGCGGGGAGTTGCCGGTGGTGGTCGTGTCCTCGACCACCAGGACCCGCTTGCCGAGCACGTCGGGGCCCTCGATCTGCCGCTGCATCCCGTGCGCCTTGGCGGCCTTACGGACGACGAACGCGTCGATCGGACGGCCCGGTGCGTGCATGACTGCGAGCGCGACCGGGTCGGCGCCCATGGTGAGTCCGCCGACGGCGTCGAAGTCCCAGTCGGCGACCAGTTCCCGGATGAGCTTGCCGATCAGGGGCCCGGCCCGGTGGTGCAGGGTGGCACGGCGAAGATCCACGTAGTAGTCGGCCTCCTTGCCGGACGACAAGGTCACCTTGCCGTGCACCACCGCCAGTTCTCGGACCAGCGCAGCCAACTCCTCGCGATCGGTCATCGCAACCCCTTACCGTCTCTCGTTCCACGCCGCGCCCGTGGGCGCCGGCGACGACGAGCCTAGCCGGGGTCCGGCGGTCAGGCGGCGACGGTGTCCGATCCGCCGGTCGGCGCGTCTGCGGAGGCGGCCGGCGCCGACGCCGGCGGGGCGACGGCGACGGGGGCGAGCGGGGCGGCGACCTCGAACAGCGGGACGGGCCCGACCGCGGCGATGCGTGCGAACACCGAGGTCGGGAAGGTGGTGGCCGCGGTGTTGATGGTGCGGCCGAGATCGTTGTGGACGCGGGCCGCCCCGGCGATGCGCTGCTCGCGGGTCCGCAGTTCGCGGGCGACGCGGATGAACGGCCAGTGGTTGACGCCGTCGAGGACGCCGATCAGCTCGTGCAGGGCCGCCGACAGGGTGTTCTCCGCGGCGGCCCGCTCCCCCAGGGACAGCCGCTGGTCGCGCATGGCGATCGCCAGGGATCGCGCCCCGACGACGGAGCTGAGCCGACTGCGGTCCATGCCTGCCCCGGCGGACGCCGCGATGAGTGCGGGTACCTGGTCGTAGCGGTCGTCGAGTTCGTTGGTCAGCAGGCGCAGGCTGTCGCGGTGGCGCATCTTCAGCACCCGGAGGCGGCGGACGGCGGCACGCGTCCACAGCAGCACGATCACCACGACCGCAACGACAATCACAAGAGCCACAGACGTCACAGGCCGGAATCTACCGCGCAGCCGCGGCGACACCCGGAGCGCGACGCGCCGTGTCGTGGCGCCGTGTCCGGACCGTTATCCGGCGCGGCCTACGTCCGGCCCCGGCCCCGGCCGACCAGGTTGGTCGCCCGGCGCACCAGGTTCTTCGGGACGAGCCGGCCCACCGTCGTGAGCACCTTGTACTGCAGGCCCGGGATGCTGATCACCTTGCCCGCCTCGAGGTCGGTGAGGGAGGTCCGCACCACGGTGTCCACGTCGAGCCACATCAGTTCCGGAATCGAGCTCATCTCGATCCCGGCCCGCTCGTGGAACTCGGTGTGCACGAAGCCGGGGCACAGCGCCTGCACCTTCACCCCGGTGCCGGCGAGCCCACCGGACAATCCCTCGGTGAACGAAACGACGTAGGCCTTGCTCGCCGAGTACGTCGACCCACGTCCGGAGAGCAGACCGGCGACGCTGGCGACGTTGACGATGCTGCCCTTGCCGGCGGCGATCATCGGCGGCAACGCGGCCCGGGTCAGCTGCATCACGGCGGTGACGTTGACGTCGAGCTGTGCCTGCAGCACCGCCGGGTCGGCCGTCCAGAACTCACCGGAGGTGCCGAAACCGGCATTGTTGACGAGCATCTCCACGCCCTCGGCGAGGCGGCGGGCGACGGCCGCGCGGCCGTCCTCGGTGGCCAGGTCGGCGGCGAGGATCTCGGAGGTGGTGCCGAAACGGGAGGCCAGTTCGTCGGCGAGGGACCGCAGGCTCTCCTCGCGACGGGCGACGAGCACGAGGTCGTACCCCTTGCCGGCGAGTGCGCGCGCAAAGCCTGCGCCGATGCCCGAGGTGGGGCCGGTGACCAGGGCGACGGGCCGGGTGGCAGCGGAAGTCATGGGGTAAAGCTAGCGCAGCGCGCCGGCCGTTTCCGGCGACGTGCGCTCAGCGCCGCGCGGAGGGGCGGCCGGGATCGTGCGCGGCCCGGTCGAGTTCCTGCGGCTCCACGATCGGCGGCAGCACGTGCAGGATTCCGGAGAGCCGGGCGACGGTCTCGATGGCCGAGTCCCATTCGCGGCCGGTGCTGCCCACGGGAATCGAGCCGAGGGTCCATTCGCCCTCGCTCCACAGCATCTGCACGTGCGGGGGGATCGACTCGGTGTACGCGACCATGCGCTGGTCACAGATGCGGCGGGCGATCTCGAGGTCGGTGGCGAACACGATGCGCGGTCCGATGGCGCCGAGCAGGTTCATGTCCGGGTCCTTCGGCGGCGGCGTCGACTTCAGGCGCAGGTCGATGTCGACGTCGGAGCCGACCTTGCGGCGCACCGCGACGATCGTCGCGGTCTCCTCGATGTCGAAGAGGATGAACTCCTCGCCGCGGCGGATGCCGTGGACGACGTCCACCGCGCCGAGATACTCCTGCTTGGCCAGGGCCGCCCGGTGCCAGTGCCCGGGCAGGGAGTCGTCGGCGGCGCTGTACTTGTAGCCCTGGGCGCGCGCCCAGATCTCCCGCACGCGACCGGACTGTTCACGCCGCGTGCGGTCGACGTAGAGCAGCGCCAACGCACCCGCGAGTGCGATCGCCGCCAGTCCGAACCACATCACCGTCATCGCGCGCCAGCCTATCGCGTTCTAGTTGCCCGGACTGCCGAAGGACGGCAGGGACGCGCTGACCACCGTGTCGGCGATCATCTCCCCGTTCCGCAGCGGCGACCCCTGCGCGACCACCGAGTCGCCGACCCGCAGCGCCGACGGCTCCGAACCGGCGAGCGACATGATCTGTGTCTCGGGGGTGAGCCGCACCGTGACGATCGAGCCGCCCATGCCGCTGAGCGTGAGGGACGTGCCGTCGTTGGCGGTGATGGTGCCGACGACGGTGCCGGCGGAGCCGATGACGTCGCCGAGCCCGCCGGGCAACTGCTCGAACGGCAGGCCGGGTACGGCCGGGTCGGTGGTGGGCGCGGGCGTCGTGGGGGCAGGCCGGGGCACCGTGGTCGTCGTGGTCGGGGCCGCGGCGCTGCGCTGCTGCGGGTCTTCGCCGCTGCCGCCGCTGAGCAGGTAGCCACCGAAACCGGCCAGCACGATCAACGCCACCGCGGCGAGCAGGATCAGGCCCCAGCGGCGGCGGGGCGGCTTCGCATCGAGCGGCGGGTACTCACCGGCGTGCGGCGGGGTCGGTGGCGCCGCGTAGTCCTGGGCATGGGGGTACTGCTGCGCCCCTGTGTACTGCTGCGTGGGGGCGTACTGCTGCGTGGGGGCGTACTGCTGGGTCGGGGCGTACTGGGGTTGCGGACCGTAGGGGCCGGGCTGCTCGAACGCCTGGGTCGGGTTCGGGGGCGGCGCCGTCGGATCGAACCGCGGGTCGTACGACGGGTAGACCAGGGTGGGGTCGACGGGCCGGCCGTACGCCTCGGTCGGGTCGGCGGTGTGCAGGACCCGGGTGTCGTCGGCGTCCGTCGCGCGCGCGTCGTCGTCGCGCCCCTCGTCGAGCGAGTAGGCGCGCTCCTGGGGAGTGCGCGGATCGTGCGGGTTCGTCATGGTCCCACCAAGGGTAGGCGCTCCGCGCCGGTGCGTCTTTCGGGCTGCTGGAGCAGCCCGAAAGACGCACCGGGCGCTATGCGCCTATGACCAGGTGGTCGCCGTCGTCGCTGACGCCCACCGAGACGGTGTCACCGTCCTTGATGTCCCCGGCCAGCAGCTTCTTGGCGAGCTGATCGCCGATCGACTGCTGGATGAGCCGGCGCAGGGGACGCGCACCGTACTGCGGGTCGTAGCCCCGCACGGCGAGCCAGAACCGGGCCGAACTCGACACGTCGAGCGTGAGCCGGCGGGCCGCCAGGCGCCCGGCCAGCTGCTCGAGCTGGATGTCGACGATCTGCTCGAGCTGGTCCTCCGTGAGCGAGTGGAAGACCACCACGTCGTCGAGCCGGTTGATGAACTCCGGCTTGAACGCCGCGCGCACCGCCGCCATGATGTGGTCCCGATCGCCACCCGCACCCAGGTTCGAAGTGAGGATGAGGATGGTGTTGCGGAAGTCGACGGTGCGGCCCTGCCCGTCGGTGAGCCGGCCGTCGTCGAGCACCTGCAGCAGCGTGTCGAACACGTCCGGGTGGGCCTTCTCGACCTCGTCGAACAGCACCACCGAGTAGGGCCGGCGACGCACCGCCTCGGTGAGCTGACCGCCCGACTCGTAGCCGACGTAGCCCGGAGGGGCACCGACGAGCCGTGCGACGGAGTGCTTCTCGCTGTACTCGGACATGTCGATCCGCACCATCGCGCGCTCGTCGTCGAACAGGAAGTCCGCGAGCGCCTTCGCCAGCTCGGTCTTGCCGACGCCGGTGGGGCCGAGGAACAGGAACGAGCCGGTGGGCCGGTTCGGGTCGGCGACGCCCGCCCGGGAGCGACGCACCGCGTCCGACACGGACTGCACGGCCTCGTCCTGGCCGACGACGCGCTTGCCGAGCTCGGACTCCATGCGCAGGAGCTTGGCGGTCTCGCCTTCCATCATGCGGCCGGCCGGGATGCCGGTCCACGCGGCGACGACGTCGGCGACGTCGTCCGGGCCGACCTCCTCCTTGAGCATGACGTCGCCGTCGGCGGCGGCTCCGGATGCGGCGGCCGCCCGCTCCAGCTCCTTCTCGAGCTGCGGGATGCGGCCGTAGCGCAGCTCCGCGGCCTTACCGAGATCACCGTCGCGCTCGGCGCGTTCCTCCTCGCCGCGCAGCGCCTCGAGCTGTTCCTTGATGCCACGCACCGAATCGATGGCGGTCTTCTCGTTCTGCCAGCGGGTGGTGAGCTGGTTCAGCTTCTCGCGTTCGTCGGCGAGTTCGGCACGCAGCTTCTCGAGGCGCTCCTTGGAGGCCTCGTCGGTCTCCTTCTGCAGCGCCATTTCCTCGATCTCGAGGCGACGGACGATGCGCTCGACCGAGTCGATCTCCTCGGGACGCGAGTCGATCTCCATGCGCAGCCGGGACGCGGCCTCGTCGACGAGGTCGATGGCCTTGTCCGGCAGGAACCGGGACGTGATGTACCGGTCGGAGAGGGTGGCGGCGGCGACGAGCGCGGAGTCGGTGATGCGCACGCCGTGGTGCACCTCGTACCGCTCCTTGAGGCCGCGCAGGATGCCGACGGTGTCCTCGACGCTCGGCTCGCCGACGAGCACCTGCTGGAAACGGCGTTCGAGGGCGGCGTCCTTCTCGATGTACTTGCGGTACTCGTCGAGGGTGGTCGCGCCGACGAGGCGCAGCTCGCCGCGGGCGAGCATGGGCTTGATCATGTTGCCGGCATCCATCGCCGATTCGCCGGTCGCACCGGCGCCGACGATGGTGTGCAGCTCGTCGATGAAGGTGATGACCTGCCCGGCCGATTCCTTGATCTCGTCGAGCACGGCCTTGAGGCGTTCCTCGAATTCACCGCGGTACTTGGCGCCGGCCACCATCGAGCCGAGGTCGAGCGCGATGACGGTCTTGCCGCGCAGCGACTCGGGGACGTCGCCGGCGACGATGCGCTGCGCGAGACCCTCGACGATGGCGGTCTTGCCGACGCCGGGCTCGCCGATGAGCACGGGGTTGTTCTTGGTGCGCCGGCTCAGCACCTGTACGACGCGGCGGATCTCGTTGTCACGGCCGATGACCGGGTCGAGCTTGCCCTCGCGGGCGCGGGCGGTGAGGTCGGTCGAGTACTTCTCGAGCGCCTGGTAGGTGCCCTCGGGGTCCGGGCTGGTCACGCGGGCGCTGCCGCGGACGGTGGTGAACGCGTCGCGCAGCGCGGCCGGGGTGGCGCCGTGCCCGACGAGGAGCTTGGCGACGTCGGAATCGCCGCCGGCCAGGCCGACGAGGACGTGCTCGGTCGAGACGTACTCGTCGTCGAGTTCGGTGGCGAGGTGCTGGGCGGCGGTCAGGGCGGCGACGGCTTCGCGGCCGAGTTGCGGTGTCTGGGTGGCGCCCGTGGCACGGGGCAGCCGCTCGACGAGCGTCTGCGCCTCCCGGTGCACGACGGTCGGGTCCACGCCGACCGCCTTGAGGAGCGGCGCGGCGATGCCGTCGGTCTGGTCGAGCAACGCGACGAGCAGGTGGGCCGGACGGATCTCCGGGTTGCCCGCAGCGGACGCGGACTGCATGGCAGCCGTCATCGCCGCCTGGGTCTTGGTGGTGGGATTGAACGAGTCCACTGCGAACCCCTTCCCTTCATTGAGCGAGCCGGTATCAATTCTGCACCCGCAAGCCTCCCGTCGCGGGCATTCGCAAGCTTCAACGGCACCAAACTTGAGTTTGTTCCGCTCAACTTTATCCGGCGATGTGATGTGCAGCACATACCGGGGTCGTCGAGCTGCCCGCCGTCGATTGTGGCCGAAACACCGTCACGGGACTACAGTGGCGGCGACCAGCAGAGACGGCGAGCAGGAGGGTGCGTGGAGGCCTTCGCCGTCGCCCGCGTCCAGCTCAGCTTCGCGTCGATCGTCGCGACCCCCGGCGGCGCCGAGCGCTTCGCCACCGCCTTCTACACCGCCCTGTGGAGCGACACCGTCGGGATCCGCGAGCTGTTCCCCGCCGGCATGGAGACGATGCGGCAACGGTTCGCGACCGCGGTCGGCTGGGCGGTCAACCGGCTCGGCGAGCCCGACACCGTCACCGCATTCCTCACTCAGCTCGGGCGTGACCACCGCAAGTACGGAGTCCGGCCCGAGCACTTCCGGGCCGCGGGCCGGGCGCTGCACACCGCCGTGCGCGAGTGCACCCCGCCGATCCTGTGGACCGACGCACTCGACCGCACCTGGGCCCGGGTGATCGACCTGCTCGTCGGGACCATGGCCGACGCCGTCGCCGACGACGAGCTGCCCGCCGCGTGGGGCGCCACCGTCGTCGGCCACGAACGAGTGCTGCCCGACCTGGCGATCATCCGGCTCGAGACGGACTCGCCGATCCCGTACCACGCCGGTCAGTACATGAGCGTGCAGATCCCGCAGCGCCCGCACATGTGGCGGTACCTGTCGGCGGCGATTCCTCCGAATCCCTACGGCCAGATCGAATTCCACGTCCGTCGCGTGTCGGGTGGCTGGGTCAGTCCCGCGCTCGTCGGCGAGACCGCCGTCGGCGACCGCTGGGTGATCGGACCCCCGCTCGGGGGGCTGCACGTCGACCGCGACAGCGGCGAGGACGTACTGATGATCGCCGCCGGCACGGGCCTCGCGCCGCTGCGGGCGCAACTGATGGAGATGGGCATGCGGGGCGACAATCCGCGCGTGCACCTGTTCTTCGGCGGCAAGTACCCGTGCGACCTGTACGACCTGCAGACCCTGTGGCAGCTGGCCACCACCAATCCGTGGCTCACCGTCGTCCCGGTCGTCGAGGAGACCGAGAACCCGTGGTGGCACCCGGTTCC
This sequence comes from Rhodococcus indonesiensis, assembly GCF_047782815.1. Classification (NCBI taxonomy): domain Bacteria; kingdom Bacillati; phylum Actinomycetota; class Actinomycetes; order Mycobacteriales; family Nocardiaceae; genus Rhodococcus; species Rhodococcus indonesiensis. The sequence continues at coordinate 4,285,701 of NZ_CP180630.1, forward strand.
CGTCGAGGATCCCCCACCGGGCCTGCACCGGCCCCTGCACGGCAAGCTCGGCAAGGTGGTGTCGCAGTTCGGCTCCTGGGCCGATCGGCAGATCCAGATCGCCGGCTCCCCCTCGATGATCCGCACCACCCTGTACGCGCTGTCCGCCGGCGGCACCCCGCGGCAGAACATCAGCTTCGACCCGCTCTAGGCGGCTGACGCCGCCGGTGTGTCCTTTGGGTTGCCCCGACCGCCCAAAGGACGCACCGCCGAGTTATCCCCAGCCGCCCGGTTCCTCCACAGATTGCGGCGATCGGCCGGCTGCCGGTTCCCGAAGAGCGTCGCGCGCCGAATCATGTCTGCCATGCGGTTTCTCCCGGACCTCCCCGAACTCGATCGCATCGTCATGTTCCAGCACGGGATCGTCACCCGTGCCCAGCTCGAACATTACGGACGTACCTGGCCGTGGATCCGGCACCGTCTCGAGAGCGGGCGGTGGCAGCAGGTGCTCCGAGGCGTGTACTCGGTGACGACCGGTCCACTGTCCCGGCCCGCGGCGCTGGCCGCGGCCGTCGCGTTCTCCGGTGAGGCCGCCGTCCTCAGTCACGGCACGGCCGCCGAGGAATGGGGAATGCTGTCCCACGATCCACTCGAACCGGTCCATGTCACCGTGCCGGTGGGATCGTCGGCGAAAGGGCAGTCTGCGACCTTCGCAACGGCGAGGCCGCGCGGCATTCGGTTGCCACATCTCGGAGAAATGCTCCATCCGGGTGTGATCGTCCACCGCAGCAAGGCCCACGCACACATCGGGGTGCCGACGATGCCCCCGCGCACCGGCCGGGCCGACACGGCGCTCGACCTGGCAACAGCCGCCCCCACCCCGCACGACGGCTACGTCCGGTTGATCCGGGTCGTCACCGACAGTCGCATTCCCCTCTCGGAGATCCGACGCCGAATGCAGGAACGAACCCCGTACCGCTACCGGAAAGCGCTCGAGGATGCGGTCCGATTGCTCGCCGACGGCGTCCAGTCGATGCTCGAACTCCGCTATGCGACCGAGGTGGAGCAACGACACGGTCTTCCCCCGGCGCATCGGCAGACGCCGACGGTCGTGGACGGGCGAACGCTGTACGAGGACTGCACCTACGACGTTCACGGCGCCGCGTTGACCGTCCGGCTCGACGGACGCAGGTTCCACTCGATGGCGGAGGTCGCCTTCCGGGACCGTCGCCGTGACAACGCCGCCGAACTCGCCGGCCGCTCCCGCCTGGTGTACGGGTACGACGAGGTCAGCCGTGACCCGTGCGGCGTGGCCGCAGAGATCGAAGCCGTCCTCACCCGCCTCGGGTGGCGACGCAGCACCGACAACAGGTGCAGTTGCGCTACCGGTGTGTCCTTTGGGTTGCCCTGACCGCCCAAAGGACACACCGGCGGCGAAGCCGCCTATCGGTACGACGCGCGCAGGGTCTTCTTGTCCAGCTTGCCCAGCGGGGTGAGCGGCAGGGCGTCGAGGAAGTCCACCGACTTGGGGGCGTGGACGGATCCCTTTGCGGCACGAACCTTCTCGATCAGTTCCTCCGCCGGAACGGACTGGCCCTCCCGCAGCACGACGCACGCCTTGACGGCCTCGCCCCACTTGGCGTCCGGCACGCCGACGACCGCGACGGACGCGACGGCCGGGTGCGACGAGATGACGTCCTCGATCTCGCGGGGAAAGACGTTGAAGCCGCCCGTGACGATCATGTCCTTCTTGCGGTCGACGATCGTCAGGAAGCCGTTCTTGTCGGCCCGCGCGACGTCGCCGGTGTGCAGCCAGCCGCCGCGCAGCGCCTCGGCCGTCTCGGCGGGCTTGTTCAGGTATCCCTTCATCACGAGCGGTCCGCGCACGCAGATCTCGCCGAGTTCGCCGCGGGGCACCTCGTTCAGGTCGTCGTCGAGCAGCCGCACGTCGAGCCACGGCACGGGCCGGCCGCAGGTGGCGAGGCGTTCGGGGTCGTCGGCGAGGTGATCCTCCTTGCGCAGCACGGAGATCGTCATCCCGCACTCGCTCTGCCCGTAGAACTGGAAGAACACCGGCCCGAGCCGCTCGATGCCCTCACGCAGCCGCGCCGGCGACATCGCCGACGCACCGTAGAACAGGGTCTCGAGGCTGGACAGGTCGCGGATGTCGAAGTCGGGGTGGTCGAGCAGCAGATAGATCATCGTCGGCACGAGCATCGTGGCGTTGATGCGGTGCTTCTCGATCGTCTCGAGCACCAGGCCGGGCTCGAAATACGGCAGTACGTAGAGGGATCCGCCGCGCAGGAGGGTGGGGACGAAGAACGCCGCCCCGGCGTGCGAGAGGGGCGTGCAGATCAGGAAGCGCGGCTCGTGGGGCCATTCCCACTCGGCCATCTGGATCTGGGTGAGCGTCGCGCCCGAGCGGAACGACCCCATGACGCCCTTGGGTTTTCCGGTGGTGCCACCGGTGTAGACGACGGACGAGGTGTCCTCCGCCGCCACGGGCGCCGCGACGAGCCGCTGCGGCGTGAACTGTGCCGCGAGAGCGAGGATGTCGGTGCCGACCCGTGAGGGACCGAGGGAGAAGACGTTCTTCAGCGTCGGAACCTGCGCCTTCAGTTCGGCGGCGCGTTCCTCGAAGTGGTTCGGATCGAAGATCAGCGTCTCGATAGCGGCGTCGCCGACGATGTACAGGTGATCCGACAGCGAGCCCATGGGGTTGAGCGCACTGTTGCGGCACCCGGCGACCATCGTCGCGCCCATCGAGATGAGCACCTCGGGACGGTTCTTCGACAGCATCGCCACCGACGAGCCCTGCCCGACCCCCACCGACGCGAGCGCCTGACCGAACCGGCTGATCTCGTCGCGCATCTCCCCGCCGGTGAGCACCACGTCGCCGAGGTACAGGGCCGGCTTGTCCGCGCTGCGTTCGAGGGCGGTGATGAGCAGGTCCGCGGTGAACACGGGGCGATGCAGGTCGGCGTACTCGTCGGTCATGGTCGTCCTTCCGGTCGTTGGGGCGGCGTGGTGACGGCTCGACGTGGCAGGGATCCCCCTTCGTCACCATAACCGCATCGGCGGCAGAATTGGAACATGTTTCATTCCGGGTGCGGCGCGGGCCTCCCCTAGAGTGGGGCCACCTTCACGCTCGAGTCCCGGGAGTCACACCATGCAGCCGGCCGGACAGTCCCTGCACGCCCCCACCTGTTCGGCGACCGTCGTCGAACACCACCGCCTGCGCCACGACGTCGCCGTGGTGCGTCTCGAAGCCGACACGATGGTGCCGTTCGCGCCCGGGCAGTACCTCGACGTCACGGTGCCGCAGCATCCACGGCTGCCGCGCCGCCTCTCCCCCGCCCTGCCGCCGTCGCTGGACGGCAAGCTCGAATTCCACGTGCGCACCGTGCCGGGCGGCTGGGTCAGCGGCACGATCGTCGTCGGCACCCGCCCCGGCGACGTGTGGACGATCGGCGCGCCGCAGGGCGGCACCCTGCACGTCGACGACTCCGGCCGCACCGTGATCATGGTGGCCGGCGGCACCGGCCTGGCGCCACTGCGCGCCCTGCTCCTCGACGTCGCGCGCCGGCCGGACCCGCCGCAGACCTTTTTGTTCGTCGGCGGCCGCACGCCCCGCGACCTGTACGCCGCCGACATGCTGATCCTGCTCGCCGAGGCGCTGCCGTGGCTGACGGTGGTGCCGGTCGTCGAATCGGTCGAGGACCCGGAGTTCGGCGACGAGTGGTACGAGCGCATCGTCGCCCACGTCGGCGACCCCGGGTTCCACCCCGACGAACTGCTCGAGGGCAGCCTCGACGAGGTGGTCACCTCCTACGGGGCGTTCGGCGACCACCAGGTGCTCGTGTGCGGGTCGGCGGCGATGGTCCGCGCGACCCTGCGCGAGCTCACCGGGACCGGGACGCCGGCCGGGAACATCCGGTTCGACCCGTACTGACCGACCCGTACTGACCGAGCCGCAACGGCCGGCCGGTTGACCGGGCGGTACGCCCGCGACGATACTCGAGGGGGCCACCAGCGCGACGAGTGAGAGCTGCGCCGGGTCGTGACCGTTCGAATCACGGGAGCTGCCATGGGTATTGCGGATTCGCACGCCGCCCCCCCGACACCGGCAATCCTGTCCCGCGCCCACCTCGACCGGCTGATCGAGGTGCTGCAGACCGAGGGATATCGCGTCGTCGGCCCCACCGTCCGCGACGACGCCATCGTGCTCGACGAGCTCGGGTCGGGACGAGAACTGCCCGACGGGTGGGGCGTGTCGACCGCACCCGGGCGGTATCGGCTGCGGCGGCGCGACGACACCGCCGTGTTCGGCCATTCCGCGGGTCCGCAGTCGTGGAAGCAGTTCCTGCACCCCGCCCGACAGCAACTGTGGTCGACCGCTCCGGACGGCAGTTACCGGCCCCCACCGGCGGGCGAGACCCGGTACGCCTTCCTCGGCGTCCGCGGCTGCGACCTGGCTGCGATCGGCATCCTGGGCACAGTGCTGACCCGCGGCGCCCATCCCGACGGGGCCACCGCGCGACGGTTCCGCGGGCTGTTCGTCGTCGCGGTCAACTGCACCGAACCCGGCGAGGTCTGCTTCTGCGCCTCGATGGCCACCGGTCCCGCCGCGGGCCCGGGGTACGACCTGGGTCTGACCGAGCGCGTCGACGAGCAGGGACACCGTTTTCTCGTGGACGTCGGGACCGACGAGGGCGCCCGCATCCTGGACCTGCTCCCCCACCGCGACGCCACCGCAGACGAGGCCACCGAAGCCCGCGACGCGGTGGCGGCGGCCGGCGACCGGATGGGACGGAGCATGCCCGAGGTCGACCTGCGGGCGATGCTCCGCGACGCCCGCGAGGCGGACGTCTGGGACGATGTCGCCGATCGCTGCCTTACCTGCGGAAACTGCACGATGGTGTGCCCCACCTGCTTCTGTACGTCGACGGAGGACGTCACCGACCTCGCCGACGGGCACGCCGGCAGGTGGCAGCACTGGGCGTCCTGTTTCGAACCGGACTTCTCCTACATCCACGGCGGTGACGTCCGGACGTCCGGCCAGAGCCGGTACCGGCAGTGGATCTCGCACAAGCTCGGCACCTGGCACGACCAGTTCGGCAGCTCGGGATGTGTCGGCTGCGGCCGTTGCATCGACTGGTGCCCGGTCGGCATCGACATCACCGCGGAGGCGGCCCGCCTCACCGGCGCGCTCGCCACCCACGACGACGAACCGGACGGGCATCGATGACGACCCCACCGCTCGACGGCATCCGGGCCCTGGCGGGGCTGGACCGGGAGGCGCGGGATCGGATCGCCGCGCTCGCCCACCCGGTCCGCTTCGCCGCCGGGGAGCACGTCTTCCACGAGGGCGGGGAGGCGCGCAGTTGCTGGCTGCTGCAGGAGGGCCGGGTGGATCTGTACACGGTGGTGCCCGGCCGCGGCCAGGTCACCCTCGACACGTTCGTCGACGGCGACGTCCTGGGATGGTCGTGGCTGACGCCGCCCCACCGCTGGCATTACGGGGCCGTCGCGGCCACTGCGACCTCGGCTCTGGAGGTGGACGCCGCGGCGCTGCAGGCGCTGAGCGAGGCCGACGCCGAGTTCGGATATGCAGTGATGCGGGCCCTGTTCGGGGCCCTCCTGGAGCGGTTGCAGGCCACCCGGGCGCGACTGCTGGACCTGTATGCGGGTTCCGATGTTCGGTGACCTCGCGCACGACACCGCAGCGGCGCCGGACGCGCCGATGCTGCCGAGCGCCCACCGGGTTCGCGCGCGGACCGTCGAGACCGCCGATGCGGTGACACTGTCGCTGGCCCCGCTGGGGGCGCCGCGACCGCGGTTCCGGCCCGGCCAGTTCATGATGCTCTACGCCCCCGGGGTCGGCGAGATCGCGATCTCGATCAGCGGGGATCCCACCGACACGACCGGGGAGCTGGTCCACACCGTACGGAAGGTGGGTGCGGTGAGCCGGGCCCTGCACGACGCCGCGCCGGGCGCCATCGTCGGCGTGCGCGGCCCGTTCGGGGCAGGCTGGGACCTCGAGTCGTGCACGGGCCGGGACCTGGTGATCGTCGCCGGCGGAGTGGGTTTGGCCGCGGTGCGGGCCGCCGTTCTCGGCGCGGTGGCCGCGCGCGGCGACTTCCGGCGCGTCGTGCTCGTGGTCGGAGCACGCCGGCCGGCCGAGATCCTGTATCGGCGCGAGCTACAGGACTGGGCCGACGGCGGCGTGGAGGTCCGGCTGACGATCGACCAGCCGGTCCAGGGCTGGTCCGGGCCGGTCGGATTCGTCACCGAGCCGCTGGCCCGGCTCGACCTCGATCCCGGGCGGACGACGGCACTGCTGTGCGGGCCGGAGGCGATGATGCGGTTCTCGGCCCGGGTGTTGCTGGGCAAAGGGATTCGGCTCCCGGACATCCGGGTCTCGCTCGAACGGAACATGCAGTGCGGGATCGGGCTGTGCGGGCACTGCCAGCTCGGCGAGATCCTGCTCTGCCGGGACGGCCCCGTGCTGGACTACGCGGTGGCCGGACCGCTGCTGCACGTACGGGAGCTGTAATGGACAGGCCGAAGCTCGCGGTGTGGAAGTTCGCGTCGTGCGACGGATGTCAGCTATCCGTGCTGGACTGCGAGGACGAACTGCTCGCCTTGTCGGGTGCGGTGCAGATCGCCCATTTCCTCGAACTGTCGAGCGCCGTCGACGACGGTCCGTACGACCTGTCGCTGGTCGAGGGCTCGATCACCACTGCCGCGGACGTCACGCGCATCCACCGGGTCCGGGAGCAGTCCCGGACCCTCGTCACTATCGGCGCGTGCGCAACAGCCGGCGGTATCCAGGCGTTGCGCAACTTCGCCGACGTCGCCGAGTTCACCTCGATGGTCTACGCCCACCCGGAGTACATCGAGACGCTGGCGACGTCGACGGCGATCGCGGCGCACGTGCCGGTCGACTTCGAGTTGCGCGGCTGCCCGATCGATCGGCGCCAGTTGCTCGAGGTGATCACCGCGTTCCTGGCCGGCCGCCGGCCGAACATCCCGAACACCAGTGTGTGCACCGAATGCAAGCGCCGGGGATTGACCTGTGTGATGGTCGCCGACGGCACGCCCTGCCTGGGACCGGTGACCCACTCCGGCTGCGGCGCCCTGTGCCCGGCGCAGTCGCGCGGCTGCTACGGCTGTTTCGGGCCGACGACCGACCCCAACATCGCGTCGCTGGCCGGGTGGCTGCGCACGTGCGGCATGAGCGACGACGACATCGACCGCGCCTTCGCGACATTCAACGTCGGCGCCCCCGTACTTGCCGAGAGGCACCGCGGTGAGCGGGAACCGTAGAGAGCTGACGGTCCGTGCTCTCGCCCGTGTCGAGGGCGAGGGCAGACTGAACGTGTCGGTGCGCGACGGGCAGGTGCAGCGCGCGGAGCTGAACATCTACGAGCCGCCCCGGTTCTTCGAGTCGTTCCTGCGGGGAAGGGATTTCCGCGAGCCTCCGGACATCACCTCCCGGATCTGCGGGATCTGCCCCGTCGCCTACCAGGTCAGCGCCTGCAATGCGCTGGAGCAGGCCTGCGGGGTCGAGCTCGACGAGCAGGTGCTGAACCTGCGCCGCCTGCTCTACTGCGGCGAGTGGATCGCCAGCCACGTGCTGCACATCTACTTCCTGCACGCCCCCGACTTCCTCGGCCTGCCCGACGCGATCGCCCTCGCCGAGCGGCACCGGAGCGCGCTCGAACGCGGGCTGGCCCTGAAGAAGGCCGGCAACGCGATCCTCGAGCAGATCGGCGGGCGACCCATCCACCCGGTCAACGTGCGGATCGGGGGTTTCCATCGCGCGCCGACCCGCACGGAACTCGCCCCGCTCGCCGAGCGGCTGCGCCGCGCCCTCGACGACGCGCTCGACACGGTCCGCTGGGTGGCCGGGTTCGACTTTCCCGATATCGATCTCGATCACGACCTGCTCGCCCTGCACCGGCCGGACCGCTACGCCATCGAGGACGGGCAGATCCGTTCGTCGACCGGATCCTCCTTCGCCGCAGCACAGTTCCCGGACCATGTGGTCGAACACCAGGTCCCGCACTCGACGGCCCTGTACGCGCGGCTCGACGGGCGCCGGTACCTGACCGGACCCCTGGCCCGATACACCCTGAACTCCGCGCAGCTGTCGGACACCGCACGACAGTCGGCACACGCGGCCGGACTGGGAGCACAATGCCGTAACCCGTTTCGCAGCATCGTTGTTCGCGCCGTCGAAACCGTCTATGCGGTGGAGGAGGCGCTCCGCCTGATCGCCGGATACGAGCGTCCCGGCCGGCCCGGCACCCAGGTCGCCGCCCGCGCCGCGACCGGGCACGGCGTCAGCGAGGCGCCGCGGGGCCTGCTGTACCACCGTTACGAGCTCGACGGCGACGGACTGATCCGCTCGGCCGTGATCGTCCCCCCGACCTCCCAGAACCAGGCTGCCGTCGAACACGATCTGCGCACGCTGATCGCCGGTCACCTGGAACTGTCCGATGCCGATCTGACATCGCTGTGCGAACGGGTGATCCGCAACTACGACCCGTGCATCTCGTGTGCCACACACTTCCTCGACCTCACGATCGACCGCGGGTGATCGCGACGAACTTCGTGGTGATCGGCGTCGGCAACGAGTACCGCCGCGACGACGGCGTCGGGCCCGCGGTGGCCCGGGCGGTCGGCCGGTCCCGGCCCGGATGGCGCGTCCTGATCTCCGACGGCGAGCCGACGGCAATGCTGGACGCGTGGGCCGGGACGCGGTTGGCGGTCGTCGTCGACGCCACCGTCGGCACCGGTCCGCCCGGCGCGATCCGGCGGCACGAGATCGGGGATGCGAGTCTCGCCCGCCGCCCGCGACACGCCGGCTCGCACAGCCTCGGCCCCGCCGAGGCGTGGGCGCTGAGCCGGACCCTGGGCGTCGACCCCGGTCGGGTCGTGGTCTACACCCTCGAGGTGGCCGAGGTCGGTTACGGCGTCGGCCTGACGCCCGCCACCGCCGCGGCACTGCCCGCCGTGGTGCGGGCAGTGATCGACGAATGCGAGCGGTAACGCCGCTGCCGAGTCATCCGTTCGCGGGAACGGCCGCCTTCGCGGCGTCCTGCGCGGCGATGTAGCCGTACACCAGACCCTGACCGATCGTCGCCCCCGCTCCCGGGTACGTGTTGCCGAAGGCGTTGGCGGCGGTGTTGCCGATCGCGTACAGGCCGTCGACGACGCTGCCGTCCTCGCGCAGCACCCGCGCCCGCTCGTCGGCCTTCACACCACCGCACGTGCCGAGATCGCTCAGCGTCATCTTCACCGCATAGAGGGGCCCGTCCGTCAGCGGCCGCAGGTTGGGATTGGGCTCGACGGTGGGGTCACCGTAGTACCGGTCGTAGGCACTCGCACCACGGCGGAAGTCGGCGTCCGTGCCGGCGGCCGCGGCATCGTTGAACCGGCGGAAGGTCTCGGTGAACGCCCCCTCCGGCAGGCCGGCCGCGCGGGCCAGCGCCGCCGGATCGTCCGCCCGGTGCGCGATTCCGGCCCGGATCCACGCCTCCGGGATGGGCTGCCGCGGGAACAGCCCGCCGCCGAAGATGTAGCTGTTGCGGTAGCGCTGGTCGAACACGATCCACATCGATTCGACCGGGTCACCGGCGCGTTCCCGGTCGAGCACGAGCTGGCCGAACGACATGTAGTCGGTCGCCTCGTTGACGAACCGGCGACCGGTGTGGTCGACGATGAAGGAGCCGGGCAGTGCCCGCTCGGCGAGCATCACCATCGGCGGGCGCCCCTTCATTGCGGCGACGGCGGGGAACCACCAGGCCTGGTCCATCAGGTCCGTCGCGGCGCCCACGTCGAGCGCGGCGCGGATGCCGTCGCCCGTGTTGCCCTCGGCGCCGAGACTCTCGTGCTCGCCGAGCCGTTCGGACTGGTACTTGTGCCGCAGCGCCATGTCGTGGTCGAAGCCGCCCGCCGCGAGCACGACACCGCGCCGCGCGGTCACGGTCACCTCCTGCCCGTTGCACGCGACGACGGCACCGGTGACCCGATCTCCCTCGGTGAGCAGCCGCACGAGCGTGGTCTCGGTCCACACCGGAATCCCGGCCCGGACCACGCCGGCGAACAGTCCGGCCGCGAGCGCCTGGCCCCCGGCGACGTACTCGCGCTTGAGGGCGAGCCCGGCGACACCCTGTGCGAGGCGACGGAAGATGCGCGGGAACGCCTTCGACGGCTTCCGCGCCATGAGGTTCATCCACTTGTAGTCGGCGCCGGTCACCGGCATCGGCAGGCCGGCCTTCATCAGTCCCGGCCGCAGCCGCTCGCGTTCGGGCCCGAGGACGGACACGTCGAAGGGACGGCACTCGCACGTGCGGCCGACGGCGGACCCGCCGGGCAGCTCGGGATGGTAGTCGGAATACCCCTTGGCCCAGAACAACCGCATGGGGGTGGTGCGCTGCAGCATTTCGACGGTGGCGGAGCCGTGATCGAGGAACGCCGCACCCCGCTCCGCCGGTGCGGACTCGCCGACCACGGACCGGATGTAGGTGCCGGCCCGGTCGAGCGTGTCACCGGAACCGGACTTGCGGAGCACGGGATTCGCGGGCACCCAGAAGGCCCCGCCGGAGCGCGCCGTGGAGCCACCGACGTACTCCGTCTTCTCGACGATCAGGGTGGACAACCCCAGCTCGTGCGCGGTGAGCGCGGCGGCCATGCCGGTGCCGGACCCGATCACGAGCAGGTCCACGGTGGTGTCGTGGGCGGGGGTCACCGGTACGGAATTCGTCGCCATCGATCTGCTCCTTCACGTCATTGCCGCTGGGGGACGAAAGGTCGTCGACGCCGGAGGGCGGTGCGGACCTCGGAGCGAGGCTAGGTCACGTCGACACCGCCCATCGGGAGGTGTCCCGCCCACCGGGACGCCCCCGGACGAACGGTCCGCCCAGCGGGAGAACCCCTTCTGTGCCGCTCACGACGCCGCCCAGCATGGCCTCGATGCCTGTTTCGGGCGCAGCACCCACCGGCTCCGGAGGACACGATGACGCAGAGCGCACCCCCCACCACACCCGACGACGAAGTCCGCACCATCGAGGCCGACGCGGAACCGACCCGCTTCGCGCGCGGCTGGCACTGTCTCGGGCTGGCCCGCACCTACCGGGACGGCAAGCCCCACCAGGTCGACGCGTTCGGCACCAGCCTCGTCGTCTTCGCCGACAGCACGGGCGAACTGCAGGTCCTCGACGCCTACTGCCGGCACATGGGCGGCAATCTCGCCCAGGGCGAGATCAAGGGCGACTCGGTGGCCTGCCCGTTCCACGACTGGCGCTGGGGCGGCAACGGCCGGTGCACCGGCATTCCGTACGCGCGCCGCGTCCCCCCGCTCGCGAGGACGCGGTCGTGGACCACCCTGGAGCGCAACCAGCAACTGTTCGTCTGGCACGATCCCGAAGGCAACCCGCCGCCGGCGGACGTGACGATCCCCGAGATCGAGGGCGCCGGCACCGACGAGTGGTCCGACTGGACGTGGAACTCGGTGCTCATCGAGGGCTCGCACTGTCGCGAGATCGTCGACAACGTCGTGGACATGGCGCACTTCTTCTACGTCCACTACAGCGTCCCGCGTTCGTTCGAGAACATCTTCGAAGGCCACGTCGCCACGCAGATCATGTCGTTCAACCAGCGCACCGACGTCGAGCTGGACATCGACTTCGGTGCGGACAACTTCTCGCGCTCCGAGGCGTCGTACCACGGCCCCTCCTACATGATCGACAAGCTGTGGACGGAGACCGGCGAGGCCACGATCGAGACGGTTCTCATCAACTGCCACTACCCCGTCACGCCCACCTCGTTCGTGCTGCAGTACGGCGTGATCGTCAAGCGCCTGCCGGGCATGTCCGCCGAGGAGGCGAATGCCATGGCCGCCCACTTCGGCGGGGGCACCGAGAAGACGTTCGAGCAGGACATCGAGATCTGGAAGAACAAGGCCAAGATCGACAATCCGCTGCTGTGCGACGAGGACGGTCCGGTCTACCAGCTGCGCCGCTGGTACCAGCAGTTCTACGTCGACGTCGCGGACATCACCCCGGACATGACCAACCGCTACGAGTTCGCGATCGACACCGCGAAACCGGCCGCACGGTGGGAACAGCAGATCGCCGAGAATCTCGCTGCCCGTGCGCAGTCCGCCCCCGAACCGGTCGCCTGAGCGTCCGCCGTCAGAGTCGAGGAGACACCATGAGTTACGAAGTCCTGAAGCACATCGACGCGATGGCGGACGATCTGTTCGCCGAAGGTGTGGAAGCCGAGTGGCTCGGCCGTCTCGCGGACGGGACCGCCGAGAAGATGAAGGAGGCCGGCTCGATCCGCATGCTCCAGCCCCGCGAGTTCGGCGGTTTCGAGTCGCACCCGAGGGAATTCGCGGAGACCGTGATGCGCACGGCCGCGCTGAACCCCTCCGCGGGATGGGTACACGGCATCGTGGGTGTGCATCCCTGGCAGCTCGCCTTCGCGGATCCCCGCGTGCAGCAGGAGATCTGGGGTGATGATCCGGACACCTGGATGGCGTCGCCCTACATGCCGGGTGGCATCGTCACCCCGGTCGACGGCGGCTTCCGGTTCTCGGGCAACTGGCAGTTCTCCTCCGGCACGGACCATTGCGACTGGGCCTTTCTCGGCGCCTTCGTCGGTAACCCGGACGGCTCGGTGGCGCAGCCCCCGAAGATGGCGCACGTCATCATCCCGCGCACCGACTACCGGATCGTCGAGGACTCGTGGGATGTGGTGGGCCTGCGGGGTACCGGGTCGAAGGACGTGGTGGTCGAGGACGCGTTCGTTCCCGAGTACCGCGTCATGTACTACGACGACCTGATCGACGGCAGCGCGGTGGCCCGCTACGGCCGCACCGAGACTCTCTACAAGCTGCCCTGGTCGACGGCCTTCCCGCTGGGCATCACCGCCGCCACGATCGGCATCTGCGAGGGACTGGTGCTGCACGCGGACGTCTACCAGGCCGACCGGATCAACGCGCAGGGCACCGCCGTCAAGGACGATCCGTACACGATGTACGTGTTCGGTGAGGCCGTCGCCGATCTGCGGGCCGCACGCGATTCGCTGCTGTCGAACGTCGACCGGATCTGGGATCTCGTCGACTCGGGGCAGACCCCGACGTTCGAGCAGCGCGCCGCGAGCCGGCAGACGCAGGTCCAGGCGGCGTGGCGGGCGGTGAACGCGATCGACCGCATCTACCCGCGCTGCGGTGGGAACGCGCTGCGGATGGACAAGCCCCTGCAGCGGTTCTGGCGCGACGCCCACGCCGGCCTGCACCACGCGATCCACCAGCCGGGCACGGTGCTGCACGCCGCGACCCTCAGCCGCCTCGGCGCGGACCCGCAGGGTCCGCTGCGGGCGATGATCTGACCGATTCGAGTTCAGCCGGGAGACGACAGTGTCCGACATCAAGAGTTTGGGCTACATCAAGATTCAGACCGACGACATGGACCGGTGGCGGACCTTCGCGTTCGACGTCCTCGGGTTCGCCGAGGGGTCGGGACCGGAACCCGGCGCCCTGTACCTGCGCATGGACGAGCGCACGGCACGCATCGTGGTCGTCCCCGGCGACAGCGACCGGGTGGTCGACGTCGGTTGGGAGGTGCGCGATCATGCGGCGCTGGCGCGGGTACGGCGCTCCGTGGAGGCCGCCGGCGTCGCCGTGAAGGTGCTCTCGGTCGACGAGGCGGACGCCCGGCGCGCCGAGGAGGTGATCGCCTTCCAGGACCCCTCCGGCACCTCCGTCGAGGTGTTCCACGGTCCCGTCCTCGACCACAGTCCGGTGGTGACGCCGCACGGTAATCGATTCGTCACGGGCGCACAGGGTCTCGGACACGTCGTACTTCCGGTCACCGATCCCGAAGCCACGTTCGGGTTCTACACCGAGGTGCTCGGCTTCCTGCCCCGCGGCGCCTTCCGCCTGCCGACGCCTCCCGAGGTCGGGCCGATGCGCATCCGGTTCCTCGGCGTGAACCAGCGACACCACAGCCTGGCGCTCATGCCCGTCCGCGCAGGCAAGGACCCCGGTCTGATCCACATCATGGTGGAGGTCGACACCCTCGACGCCGTCGGGCGGGCCCTCGACCGGGTGACGCGTGAGGGGTATTCCGTCTCGTCGACGCTGGGTCGGCACACCAACGACAAGATGGTGTCCTTCTACGTCCGCGCCCCCGGGGGTTGGGACATCGAGTACGGCACCGACGGGATGGTGGTCGACGAGCGGTACTACACCGCGGAGGAGATCACCGCCGACAGCTACTGGGGACACGACTGGTCAGGCAGCGAGCCACTCGGCGTGATGTCCTGATCGCCGCGACGGCCGGGCTCCGCACGACCGCCGTGCGGGGCCTCGCCACGCCCGGATCGGTGACGCACTTCACAACGCGCCCGTGATGTGACACTATTTCTAATCGAAATAGCCAGCTCATCCGCGCATGTGAGTGAGGAGCCTCCGTGACGATTCCCGCCACCCCCGCCACCCCCAGTGCCGTCATCGACCGGGTGGGTCTCGTCCTCGACACGTTCGACGAGACCGGACGGCTGACGCTCGCCCAGATCGTCCGCCGCACCGGTCTCCCCCGTTCGTCGGCGCACCGCATCCTCGAGCGCCTGGTCGAACTGCGATGGTTGCGACGCGAGGGCCGCGAGTACGCACTCGGGCTGCGGCTGATGGAACTGGGATCCCTCGCCGTGCACCAGGACGGCCTGTGCGCCGCCGCACGCCCCCACCTGCACGAGCTGCACCGCGTCACCGGACTGGTCGTCCATCTCGCGGTCCTCGACGGCACCGACGTCGTCTACCTCGACAAACTCGGGGGACGCCTCGACAGCGCCGTCCCGACCCGCGTCGGGGGGCGTCGGCCCGCACCGCACGCCGCCCTGGGTAAGGCGCTGCTCGCGTACGCCGGCGCCCAGGGTGCCGAGTTCGAACGCATCCGGGAGACGGGGGTTGCGTACGAACGCGGACAGGCCGTGCCGGGGCTCGGGTGCATCGCCGTTCCCGTCGGTCCCGTCGGCTCCGCTCCCGCCGCGGTCTCCGTGTGCGGGCCGTTGCAGCACATGCCGTTCGACCACCGGCTCAGCGGACGCGTGCGCATGGCAGCCACCGCAACCTGGCGCGGATACGACCGGCAGCGCTTCGCTGCCGCATCCCGGCGCCCCCGGCTGCACTCTGCCTGACCAAACCCGGCGCCTGACCAAACCCGGCGCCCGACCGACCCCGGCGCCCGACCGACCCCGGCGCCCGACCGCTATTCGGCGGGAGCCGGTCCGTCGCCGCCGTCCTCGTCGTGAGCGCTCAGCGTCTGCTCCACGGTGCGCCAGCTACCTCGCCGCCGCGGATGCGGAACACCGTTCTCGTCGATGTCGCTGCACGCGAATCGCGCTGCCGCCTCGTCGATCTCGTCGAGCAACTCCTCGAACAGCGCGATCTCCGTACGAAAGTACCGCTCGGACCAGCGCAAGCTCAGCAACGGGAACGCCCAGCTCGGTTCGACGTCCGAATGGTCCGCGTAGTTCCGGACGCGCCCGAGGTTCTCCTCGAGATTGGCGATGTGATCCCGCACGATCGACTTCAGCTTCTCGGGTTCGTTGAGGTGACCCAGGTACATACGCAGCATCACCCCGTGCTTGAGCACCGGAGCCTCGACCGGAGCCTCCCGCGACCATGCCCGGACCGCCCCCACGCCGGTCGGCGTGATCGAGTAGACACGCCGGCTGCGGGCCCCGGGCTCGGAGATCGATCGCGACCGCACGAAGCCCAGCTTCTCGAGTTTCTTCAGCTCCCCGTACACCTGGCTGACCGACGGACTCCAGTAGAAGAAGCTCAGGCTCCAATCCGCCCACTTCTTCACGTCGTTGCCCGTCATCTCCTCCCCCAGTGCCAAGACCCCCAGCACCGCCCAACTCGTCGCGGGTAGACCGGGATACGCGGCAGGAGCGGAATCGGACACCCCGCGAGCCTAACAACCCCGCCACCCTCGACCACCTGCGCCGATCTCCCGCTCCGCGGGCTGCACCGATGTCCCGCTCCGCGGGCTGCACCGATGTCCCGCTCCGCGGGAGACGAGCCCCCACTGCGGCGGCCGCGCCGTTAGCGTCCGGGAGAGCAGCCGCGAGAACCGACAGGAGCGTCCACGATGACCGACCTCGCCACCCGCACGGACCACATCCGCGCCACCGTCACGGCCTACCTCGCCGCCGTCGCGAACGGCACCGCGGACGAGATCACCGCCCTCTACGCGCCCGACGCCACCGTCGAGGATCCGGCCGGCAGCGAACCGAAGGTGGGTCACGAGGCCATCCGGGCGTTCTATCGCGCGGTGGAGAAGACCCGGAACGAAACGGAGTTGCTGACGCTCCGCATCACCGACGCCGGCGCCGCCTTCCACTTCCGGGTGGTCACCGAAGCCGACGGACAGCGCTACGAGATCGAACCCATCGATGTCATGACGTTCGACGAGAACGGCCTCGTCACGAGCATGCGGGCCTTCTGGGCCCCGGCCGACATGCGCCGGAACTGAGAGGGCCCGTCGTGCACCCTGTCACCTGCTGCACCTGCGGCAACCGCGTCCTCGCCGAGAAGTACAGTCCCGTCCACACGAGCATCCAGTGGCTCACCGACGCCGCACGGTCGTGCGCGCGCTTCCGCGCCGACGCCGAGCACGGTCGCGCCGCACTCCACACCTGCGCCGACCTGCGCGAGACCGTCGACGAGCTCGCCGACCGCGGTGAACTGTCGATCACCGCTCGCAGCTGCCCCACGCCCGGCCGGCTCGACTGACCGCGTCGTCCGAACCCGACCGGTCACCGCCGTCGCGCTCCCGCCGACCGGGAGCGATTTGCATCGCACGCACCGGCATGACGGACACTGGACACAGACCTACCCGAGAGGAGCCTCGATGGCCGCGGAACACACGGTGCTCGATCCCCGGACCATGCGCGACGTGCTGGGCAACTTCTGCACCGGCGTCACCGTCGTGACCGGCCACGACGGCCGTGAACCGCTGGGATTCGCGTGCCAGTCGTTCGCGTCGGTGTCGCTGGATCCACCGCTCGTGTCGTTCTGCCCCGCCCGCACGTCGCAGACCTGGCCGAAAATCCGGGAGATCGGCACCCTCGCGATCAACGTCCTGTCCCACGACCAGCGCGATACGTGCATGGCGTTCGCCGTCAGCGGCGGCGACAAGTTCACCGGCGTGGACTGGACGCGCGGGGACAACGGCGCACCCGCGCTCGCGGGCGCCCTGGCCCGGATCGAGGCGGTGGTCGAGGCCGAGCACGACGCCGGGGACCACACCATCGTCGTCGCCCGCGTCACCGGGCTCACCGCGCTGCACGACGACGGCCCGCTGCTGTTCTACCGCGGCGGCTTCGGGCGGTACACGACCGAGGCGATCCTCGACGCGGAGACCGCCACCGACGTGAACCCGGTGCGGTGACCGGCGACGAGGCGCACGTCACGGAATAGCGGACCGGCCGGGGTGGTTGGACCGGTCGTGTGCCCGGATCCCGACACCGGGCCCCGGACACGCGAAGGATCCCGGTGACCACACCACTATCGATTCTCGACCTGGCTCACATCGGCCGTGGCGAAACCGCGCGCGACAGCTTCGCCGCGAGCGTGGACATGGCGCAGCGCGCCGAGCAATGGGGCTACCACCGCATCTGGTACGCCGAACACCACAACATGCCGACCATCGCGTCGTCGGCCACCAGCGTGCTGATCGCGCACGTCGCCGCGCACACCTCCACAATCCGGCTCGGCGCCGGGGGCATCATGCTGCCCAACCATTCGCCGCTGACCATCGCCGAGCAGTTCGGCACCCTCGAGACCCTGCACCCGGGTCGCATCGACCTCGGTCTCGGTCGCGCCCCCGGCAGCGACCAGAACACGCTGCGGGCGTTGCGCCGCGACCCGTCGTCGGCCGACAGCTTCCCGCAGGACGTGCTCGAGCTGCAGGCCTACCTGCGCGGGCAGTCCCGCATCCCGGGCGTCGACGCCGTCCCCGGCAAGGGCACGAACGTGCCGCTGTACATCCTCGGCTCGTCGCTGTTCGGGGCGAAACTCGCCGCGCTGCTCGGTCTTCCGTACGCGTTCGCGTCGCACTTCGCGCCGCAGGCGCTCGAGGACGCCGTCGCGCTGTACCGGCGCGAGTTCCAGCCGTCCGAGCAACTGTCCGAGCCGTACGTCGTCGCGGGCGTCGGCGTGATCGCCGCGGACACCACGGACGAGGCAGACGCCCTGTTCGAGGCCACCAAGCGGCAGCGCATCCGGCAGATGCTCGGCCGGGGCCGCACGTTCACCGACGAGGAGGTCGAGATGCTGCTCGACGCCCCCGCCGGGCAGCAGGTGCTGCAGATGCTGCGCTACACCGCCGTCGGTACCCCGGGCGAGGTGCGCGACTATCTCGACCGCTTCACCGAGCGCGCGCAGGCCGACGAACTGATCGTCGTGTCCTCGGCGCCGGGCCGCAAGGCGTGGCTGCGCTCGCTCGAACTGCTGGCCCAGGTCAGCGGGCTCGTCCCGGCCTGAGGGCCGCGCCGTCGGGCTCGGTGGCCGGGACGGTGACGACCACCGTCGTCCCGTCGCCGGGCGCCGACCGCACCACGGCGGTACCGCCGACCGACTCGACGCGCAGCACGTGCGATGCCAGTCCGATGTGTCCCTGCCCGACCCGGTCGGGAAGCGTCGCCGGGTCGAACCCGCAGCCGTCGTCGGCCACCTCGAGCACCATGTCGGGGCCGCGGCGCACCAGCCGCACCCGCACCGACGTCGCCTTCGCATGCTTGACGACGTTTCCGAGCAACTCCCTCGCCACGGAGAACAGCAGCGTCTCCTCGCGCGGGAAGGACCCGTCGACGACGACGTCGACGGCGAACCCGCCGCGTCGGGCGCTCTGCTCGGCCAGCTCGCGCAGCGCCGTGGCGAGCCCGAGCTGCGACAGCACCTGCGGGTGCAGCGTCGTCACGGTCGAGCGCAACTGCCGGGCGGCCTCGCGCAGCGCGGTGTCCGCGGCGAGCAGCGCGTCGTCGGGACGCCGCTCGCCGGCCTCCTCCACGTCCAGGCGGGCGGCGAGCACGTTCTGCAGCGGACCGTCGTGCAGTTGTTCGGCGAGCAACTGCCGTTCGCGGCTCTCCGCGTCGAGGGCCTCGGTGACGAGCCGTCGCCGCGTGGCCAGCAGCGCGGCGACCGCGTCCGCCCGGTGCGCGAGCACCACGGACAGACCGGTCATCGCGGCAGCCAGCCACACCATGAAACCGAAGTAGAGGTACACCACCGCGGGCAGATCGACACCGTCGTCCCGGACCGCGTAGAACAACCACACGAGCAGGAAGCCTGTGGCGGTGGCGACGCCGACCGCCGCCGTCCACCAGGGCCGGTGCAGGAACGTGACGGTGACGGGCAGCAGGAAGAACACCGGCAGGAGCACCGACGTCGCACCACCGGAGGCGGCACACAGGCCGAGCAGCGCGACGATGTCGACCAGCGTGGGAGCCCACCACGAATGCCGGACGGGCCCGCGGAGCACCAGAACGAGCCACCCGAGCGCCGCGAGGGCGTAGCCGGTGAGGACGGTCAGGAACAGGACGGGCAGCCAGTGCGCCACCACGATCACCGGGCCCACCAGGGCCATGAGCGCGATCAGCGGCAGCCGCAGCATCGCCACCCAACGGACCGTGTCGCCGGAGTAGTCCCCGACCGCGGCGTCCCGGTCGCTCACTCGAGCATTCCCCGGCGCATCGCCTCCGCCACCGCCGCGGCCCGATCGGATACGCCGAGCTTCTCGTAGAGGCGCTGCACGTGCGTCTTCACCGTCGACGGCGCCAGGTACAGCTGCGCCGCGATCGACGGAACGGACCGGCCCTGGGCGATCATCGTCAGCACCTGCCGTTCCCGGTCGCTGAGCGCGGGCCCGGACGGTTCGCTGCGCCGGCGCACCTCCGCGACCAGCCCGGAGGCCAGCTCCGGGGCCAGCACGTCGCGGCCGTCCGCGCAGTCGAGCACCGCCGCGACGATCTCGGCGCGCGTCGACTCCTTGGGCAGGAATCCGCACGCGCCCTCCTGCAGCGCGTGATAGACGATCGCGGCGTCGTCGTGCGCGGACAGCAGCAGCACCCGCGTGGGCAACCCGTCGCGCCGGACGGCGGCCGCCACCGCGGCACCGTCGAGGTGCGGCATGCGGTAGTCGAGCAGGGCGACGTCCGGCCGGTGGGTGCGGATCAGATCCAGGGCGGCGGCACCGTCCCCGGACTCGCCGATCACCTCGATCCGTTCGCTGCCGGACAATGCCCGCACCACCCCGTCGCGGAACAGGGGGTGGTCGTCGCCGACCACCACGCGCACGGGCATACCTCATCGTGGCACGGGCACGCTTTCCGTGTCCCCCGGTCGGGGGACACGGGAATTCCTCCTCGCCGCATCCCGTCGGGGGACAGACCGGCGCCGGGAAGCGGCGCATAGTTGGGGCATCCCCGAGCAGGAGGGTCCCGAGCATCCGATGCACACCCGCAACCCGGTCGCGTGCCCCAGCATCGCACTCACCATCAGGAACGACACGAGCGAGCCGATGGTGCTGCGCGACAGCGCGTTGCCCGAGGGCCGGTGGGTTCTTCCACCGCCGCCGTCGCTGCGGCCCGGCGAAGCCGCGACCGTCGCCGCGAGCACCGGCGACGACCTCGGGATCGGGATCCGGTTGACGTATTCACTACCCGGCGGCGCCCGCGCGATCTTCCTCGCCCAGACGTACCGGTACGGCGACAGCAGCGTCGACGGCACCCGCATCGAACCGGACGAGGGATACGTCGTCCACACGCAGATCGACCGGCGCTTCCCGCACATGTGCGCGCACTACTCGGTGTCGCTTCAGGACCCCACCTGACAGCCGAACGTCCGCACCGCGTAACGACCGAATGTCACATCGCGTCGATCGAATCGACGCGATGTGACATTCGGCCACAACGGTATCGGGTGAATGCAGGGGCTGACCGGGGCTACCTGTCGCGCTGGTGCTTCGGCTTCCAGACCACCAGCGCGTTGCTGCGCGGTATCGGCACCAGCGCCCGGCGCGACGCGTGCAGCTGCGCGATCTCGGCTGCCATTTCCGTCACCCGCTGCTGCAGGGCCTCGACCTGATTGGTCAGCTCGATGATCCGCTTGATGCCCGCGAGGTTCACGCCCTCGTCCTGCGACAGGCGCTGCACCTCACGCAGCAGCGCCACGTCGCGGGGCGAGTAACGGCGTCCACCACCGCGGGTGCGGTGCGGGGTGACCAGACCGAGCCGGTCGTAGTTGCGCAGTGTCTGCGCGTGCATGCCGGCCAGTTCCGCCGCCACCGAGATCACGTAGACCCGGGCGTCGGGGTCCATCGGCGAATCGTTCCGGTTGCGGTTCTCGCTCATCATGCACCTGCCCAGCCCGCCCGTGGATCGAAGCCGTTCGCCTGCTCCGCGTGCATGTACGCCCGCAGCGCTTCGATCGCCTGATCGTCCAGATGCTGGGGCACAGCCACCTTGACCGTCACCAGCAGATCACCGGCGCCGCCCCCGCGCTTCGGGACGCCGCGCCCGCGCACCCGCAGCACCCGCCCGTCGGCGGTGCCGGCCGGGATCTTCAGCCCGACCCGTCCCTCCAGCGTGGGAACCGAGACGGTGGTGCCGAGCACCAGTTCGCCGTAGCTGACCGGCAGGACCAGCGTCAGGTCGTCGCCGTCGCGGCCGAAGACCTTGTCGGCGCGGACGTGCACGGTGACGAACAGGTCACCGGACGGCGCGCCGCGCAGTCCCGCCTCGCCCTGGCCGGCCAGCCGGATGCGCTGGCCGTCCCGGACCCCGGGTGGGATCCGCACCGTGATGGTGCGGGTGCGGTTCTGGACACCGGACCCGCGGCAGTCGGTGCACGGCTCGTCGATGATCGAACCGGTGCCCCGGCAGTCGTCGCACGGTTCGGAGAATCCGAACGCACCCTGGTTGCGCGAGACGATGCCACTTCCGTTGCAGCGCGGGCACACCCGCGGGCTGGTGCCGGGACGGGCACCGCTGCCGTGGCAGGTGGTGCACGGCGCCGGGTTGGTCAGCCGCAGCGGGACGGTCACCCCGAGCGCTGCGTCGCGGAAGTCCAGCGTCGTCTCGGCGTCCACGTCCGACCCGCGACGGGGTCGCGACGTGGCGCGCGCGCCTCCACCGCCGCCGCGGTTGAACAGACCGCCGAACAGATCGCCGAGACCGGCGTCGCCGGCCCCACCACCCCCGCCACCGAACAGGTCGCCGAGATCGAAGGTGGTGGTACCGCCGGAGAACCCGCCGCTACCGGCACCGGGACGGAACCCGCCGCCGAAGCCGCCGGAGGCGAACATCTGGCGGGTCTCGTCGTATTCCTTGCGCCTGGCCGGATCGGACAGCACGGCGTACGCCTCGCTGACCGCCTTGAAGCGCTCCTCCGTCTTGGTGTCCCCGGGGTTGGCGTCGGGATGCAGGTCCCGTGCCAGCTTGCGGTAGGCCTTCTTGATGTCGTCGGCCGACGCGTCGGAGGAGACACCCAGCTCCTTGTAGAAGTCCTTCTCGATCCACTCCCTCTGGCTCACCGGGTGTCTCCTCCTCTCGCTGCTTCTCTGTACTTACTCGTTGTCCGCACCGGAGTCCGGCTTTTCGGCCGGTGCGTCGCCCGACGGGACCGTGTCCGTCACGGTCACCATCGCGTGCCGCAGGATCCGCTCACCGAGCCGGTATCCCTTGCGCAGCACCGTGTCGAGCACCGGATTGGCGCCGTCGCCCTCCATGTGCACGGCCTCGTGGATCTCCGGGTCGAAGGCGTCGCCCGGGTCACCGAAGGCCTGGAGCCCCAGGCCCGACAGGACGCCGGTCAGCTTGTCCGCCACCGACTTCAGCGGCCCCTGCTCGAGGTCGCCGTGCGCGCGGGCCCGGTCGAGGTCGTCCACGACGTCGAGCAGCTGGGTGACCACCGAGGCCTTGGCCGCCTCGGTCGTGGCCACCCGCTCGCGCTCCACGCGACGCCGGTAGTTGGCGTACTCGGCGGTGAGGCGCTGCAGGTCCGCGGTGCGCTCGGCCAGCTGAGCCGATTCGGGCGACGGCTCGGCCGCGAGCGCGGCCTCCTCGTGTTCTCCCGCAGCCGGAGCTTCGGTGTCCGCCTCCTCCACAGGCTGCGACCCGGCGTCCGGGTCGCGCACCTCGAAGGTGTCGGGGTCGATCCGACGCTTGTCGGTGACGGTCACCGGCTCCTGCTCGGGCTGCCCCGCCGTCACTTCTTCTCCGAGTCGGTCGGCTCGTCGACGACCTCGGCGTCGACGACGTCGTCCGAGCCCGCAGCCGCGCCGTCACCGGCGGCAGCACCCGCGTCGGCGGCCTGCGACTCGTACAGGGACTGACCGAGGGCCTGCGACTCCGTCGCGAGCTTCTCGACGGCGGTCTTCACCGCACCGATGTCGGTGCCGGCGAGGGCGTCCTTGGTCTCCTTGATCGCGGCCTCGACCTTGCCCTTGGCGTCGGCAGCGACCTTGTCCGCGTTCTCCTGCAGGAACTTCTCGGTCTGGTGCACGAGCGACTCGGCCTGGTTGCGGACCTCGGCCTCCTCGCGACGCTTGCGGTCCTCCTCGGCGTGCGCCTCGGCGTCCTTGATCATCCGGTCGATCTCCTCCTTGGAGAGGCCGGAGCCCTCCTGGATCTTGATCGTGTTCTCCTTGCCGGTGCCCTTGTCCTTCGCGGTGACGTGCACGATGCCGTTGGCGTCGATGTCGAAGGTCACCTCGATCTGGGGGACGCCGCGCGGAGCCGGGGCGATGCCTCCGAGTTCGAACGAGCCGAGCAGCTTGTTGTGCGCCGCGATCTCGCGCTCACCCTGGAAGACCTGGATCTGCACCGAGGGCTGGTTGTCGTCGGCCGTGGTGAAGGTCTCCGACCGCTTGGTCGGGATGGTGGTGTTGCGCTCGATGAGCTTGGTCATCACGCCGCCCTTGGTCTCGATGCCGAGGGACAGCGGGGTGACGTCGAGCAGCAGCACGTCCTTGACCTCGCCCTTGAGGACGCCGGCCTGGAGGGCGGCGCCGACGGCGACGACCTCGTCCGGGTTCACGCCCTTGTTGGGCTCACGGCCACCGGTCAGTTCGCGTACCAGGTCGGTGACGGCGGGCATACGGGTCGAGCCGCCGACCAGGACGACGTGGTCGATGTCCTTGACGGAGATGCCGGCGTCCTTGATGACCTGCTGGAACGGCGCGCGGGTGCGGTCGAGGAGATCGGAGGTGATCTTCTGGAACTCGCTGCGCGAGAGCTGCTCGTCGAGGAACAGCGGGTTCTTGTCCGCGTCGACCGTGATGTACGGGAGGTTGATCGACGTCGACTGCGAGCTCGACAGCTCGATCTTCGCCTTCTCCGCGGCCTCGCGCAGACGCTGCAGGGCCATCTTGTCCTTGGTCAGGTCGACGCCGTGCTGCGCCTTGAACTTCTCGACCAGCCAGTCGACGACGCGCTGATCCCAGTCGTCACCGCCGAGGTGGTTGTCTCCGGAGGTCGCGCGGACCTCGACGACGCCGTCGCCGATCTCGAGCAGGGACACGTCGAAGGTGCCGCCGCCGAGGTCGAAGACCAGGATGGTCTGTTCCTTCTCGCCCTTGTCCAAGCCGTAGGCGAGGGCGGCAGCCGTGGGCTCGTTGACGATGCGCAGCACGTTCAGACCGGCGATCTGCCCGGCCTCCTTGGTGGCCTGGCGCTGCGCGTCCTCGAAGTAGGCGGGGACGGTGATGACGGCGTCGGTGATCTCCTCACCGAGGTAGGCCTCGGCGTCGCGCTTGAGCTTCATGAGCGTGCGCGCGCTGATCTCCTGGGAGGTGTACTTCTTGCCATCGATCTCCACGCTCCAGTCGGTGCCGATGTGGCGCTTGACCGAACGGATGGTGCGATCGACGTTGGTGACCGCCTGGTTCTTGGCAGGCTGGCCGACCAGCACCTCGCCGTTCTTGGCGAAGGCCACGACCGACGGGGTGGTGCGCGATCCCTCGGAGTTCGCGACGACTACGGGCTCGCCGCCCTCCAGCACGGAAACGACGGAGTTGGTGGTTCCGAGGTCGATACCGACCGCACGAGCCATAGTGCTTCTCCATTCTTCGCTGCGGCACGTCCGTGCCGCATGGGTGTTCATGCACAACCTGAGCCGATCCGACTCAGCTGAGCGCAGTCGACTCAAGCTTGCACCCGCCGGGAATCCCCAGTCAAGTCAAAGTTGAGTCATAGTCGCTCAAGTTGTCTGCCTTCTCCAACGGCACACCACCGCAGGTTGTTCCCGCCGTGATTCGCATCACACGAAATGTCGGAAGCTACGATCCCGGGGTGAGTACACGTCCGCAGCCGCCGCGCCCGGAGTTCTCGGTCACCCCGCTCCGCACCGCCGACACCCCCGGCCCGCGCATCGGCGCCGCGGTCTCGGCCTGGGTCCTGTCGTTCGTCGTCTTCGCCGGTCTCCTCGGCGCCGTCTACCTCGACCGCGAATCCGTCCGGGGCGCCCTCGAGCAGTCCCTGCGCAGCGCCAACCCCGGCACCACCGCCGAAAGCATCGCCGACACCGTCGCCCTCACCCTCGCCGGCTTCGCCGCCGCCGGCCTGCTCCTCGTCGCGCTCGCCGCCGTCTTCCTCGAACTGCTGCGCCGCGGCCGGCCCTGGGCCCGCCCCGCGCTCGCCGTCGTCTCCGCCGCCACCGTCGCCACGGCCGTCGCCGCCCGCAGCCTCCTCGCCGACGCCGGCGACGCCACCGCCGGCGTCCTGCTGTGGGCTCCCCTGCTGTGGGCCGGGCTCACCGTCGTCGGCGCCGTCGCGGCCTGGCGTCGCTGACCTCACCGCTCGTCGCGCGCGAAAGTGCCGTTTGCGCTCGTTCTTACGCGCGCAAGAGGCACCGACGCGCGCAAGGAGTTGTCCACAACCGGCGGCTTCGTCCACAGATCCCGCCCGCACGCGCGCTGAGCGCGCATCACGGACGGAGGTAGACCGCACGCTGACCGGTATGAACAACCCGACTCCACTACGGCGCGCGGCCCTGATCGCCTCCGGACACACACCTGCCGAACTACGCCACGCCCTGCGAACGGGACGACTACGGAAGATCGCTCCGGGCATCTATCTTCGCCGGGACGAGACCGACGGCCTCGACGACGTGGACCGGCATCGGCTGCGCCTGGAGGCCGTGGCTCCCACGCTGGACGCCGACGCGGTCTTCAGCCACGTCTCGGCCGCCGTCCTCCACGGCTTCGACCTGTGGAACGTGGACCTCTCCCGCGTGCACGTCACCCGCGGACGCACGTCGGGCGGCCGCCGGACCCCCCACCTGCACGTCCACGTCGGTGGCTGTGCCGCCGACGAGATCGCCACGTGCGACGGACTGCCGGTCACCTCCGCCGCCCGCACCGTCGTCGATCTGGCCCGCACCCTGCCCGGGGACCGCGCCACGGTGATCGGCGACTCGGCACTGCGCCTGCGCCGTGTCGACCCCGGCGCGCTGTCCGCCGCGGTGGCATCCGCGGGGACGAAGGCCGGCGTCGCCTCCGCCCGGCGGGTGGTGCCCTTCCTGGACGGACGTAGCGAAAGCCCGGGTGAATCCCTCAGCAGGCTGCGGATGCTCGAAATCGGGATGCCCCGGCCGCAGTTGCAGTACGAGCTGCGGACCGGCGAAGGCCGATTCGTCGCGCGCACCGACTTCTACTGGGAGGGAATCGCCGGCGAGTTCGACGGCATGGGAAAGTACGGTGCCGACGAGCCCGGTGTGACCGCCGAGATCGTCCGCCGGGAAAAGCTGCGGGAGGACGCCATCCGGCAGCTCGGCTTGGAGGTGATCCGGTGGACGTGGCCGGATCTGTTCCGTTTCCATGTCGTGCAGGCGCGGTTCGAACAGGCGGCACAGCGGGCGCGACGTTGAAGCCCACGAGCCTTGCGCGCCAAAGTGCCTCTTGCGCGGGTTCTTACGCGCGCAAGAGGCACCGACGCGCGCATCAGCCTGCGACGTCGGCGAGGATGCCCTCGCCGCTGCGGGCCGCCACGCTGCACGCGTTCGCGGTGAACCGGTCGAGCAGGGGGTGCTCGGCGCGGGCGCGCCAGGTGCGGACGGCGGCGACACCCGCGGCGTGGATCTCGGCGACGGTCGCATCCGGCGCGAGACCCAGGCGCTGGGCCGGGCCGATACCGAAACCACCGATCAGCCGCTGCAGTTCGAGCACGTCGTCCTCGCTCAGCGTGACCCGGGTCGAGCGCAGACGGCCGAGCAGGCGCAGCTCGGTGAAACCGTGGACGTCGGCGAGCAGCCGCTGCACGGAGGCGAGCAGAGGGCCGTCGTGGTGGGCGCGCAGGACCCGTTCGAGCGACATCAGCGCCGAATGGGCCTTGAGCTGATCGGCGCGCTGGCCGAACTGCACGTCGATCACCTGGCGCAGCTCGTCGAGCCCGCTGCGCGCCACCAGTTCCGCGGCCAGCGTCGGCGAGTCCCGCACGCCCAGAACGATCAGCGTGACGGCCATGCGAATCCCGAACAGGCCGAACCGGTCGACGAGGTGCGCCCGGGTGCCCGGGTCGACGGGCAGCGCGATGTCGGGACGGGCGAACCGATCCGCCGACAGCATCGCCACCTGGAGGTCCTGCGACGGCACCTGCGCGAGCGCCTCGAACGCGGCGAACTCGCTCTGCCGCAACGTCCGCGCGCCCAGCGCGAGCAGCCCCGCGACCGGCACCACGGCCTGGCACAGTCCGGTGCGCTCGAGCTCGCCGGCGAACCGGGCTGCCACCTCCTTGGCCGACATCATCGCGTCCATCCGGCCCGCGCCGACCTCGTCGGCACGCGAGACCACACCGATCACGCCGAGCGGGCCGGATTCGCCGCCCACGTGCTGGCCGATCCGGCCGAGGAACTGCACGTCGGCGGCCCCGAGGGTGCGCATGAGGTAGACGACGGCGTCGGCGCCGGAGGCGTCGTCGTCGGGGGTCAGCAGCTCGAACGTCCGGGCCGAGACGTCCTGTGACAGCGACGACGTGCCCGGTGTGTCGATGATCGTGGTCTGGGACAGCGCACTGGCCGGCCATTCGACGTCGATCCGGTCCACCCGGTCCGCGGTCAGCTCACCGAGATCGAAGGTGAGCCGGCCGTCGCGGCGCTGCACCGGCACCGGCAGGATCCGGTCGCCGTCGTAGTGGGCGGTCACCGAGGGGGTCGAGCCGCTGCGATACCACGTGACGACGCGCGTGCACTCGGTGGCATCGGTGGGGGCGATGTCCTGTCCGACGAGGGCGTTGAGCAGCGTCGACTTGCCGGCCTTGAGCGATCCGGCGAGCGCGACGCGCAGCGGCTGTTCGAGCCGCGCCGCGCACAGCGCAAGCTGCTCGGCGGCGCGCGGGTCGCTTCCGTACCGGGCACGCGCGGCCGCGACGAGTTCGCGGGCCTGCTCGACACTCACGCGTCGACCCCGGCCAGCTGTGCGGCCCGTTCGCGCAGCGTGGTCAACGCCCGCACGTGCGTCTCGAGTTCGGCGACGCGACGCTGCCGCTGCGCTTCCTCGACCGTCGCGGCCTCCTGCGCGGCGCGCAGCGACTCCGACAGCGACCGCAACGTCTGCTCGGCCAGCTCGGTGAAGTGGTCGCGCAGCTGGCGCTGGATCAGCCGGAGCCGGTCCTTCGACTCCTTGCCCACCTGGAACCCGACGTCGTCGGTGAACTTGCGGACGGCGATCTTGGCGTCTGCGCGGCGCTTAGCGATGCGTGCCTGCTTGTCGTCGCGATAGGCCTTGGTGCCGAGCACAACTCCCGCACCGACGGAGATCGGGTTGACCAGGGCCATACCCATGAGCGTGGTGATCAGCCCGAACATGAGCACTCCACCGTAGGAACCCTTCATTCCCACCAGCATCTTCTGGCCGACACCGATGCGGCCCGATTCGAGGTCCGAGAGCCGGGAGACGGGCTCGAGCAGTCCCTCGAGGTCGCCGAGGTGCAGATCGGGCAGGTCCACGGCATCGCTGTCGGCGAAGTGCCCCGCGACGACCTCGGCGAGCCACACCGAACGCTCGTGGGCCCACACGAAGTTGTCGCCGACGGACTCGGCGACCTGCTCCCCGAGCCATTCCCCGATCCGGGGCCACTCCTCGCCCGGGTCGCATTCGTCGACGGTGGCTTCGGCCTCGCGGGTGACGCGGCGCAGCCGGTCCCGCAGGTCGTGGTCGATGTCGGCGGCGAGGTCGGCGATCCCGTCGGCCAGGGTCTGCTGCCACTGGGCGGCCCGCGTGCGCAGCGCCTCCGCGGCGGCCTTCGCCCGCTGCAGTTCCGCGACGGCCGCCGCACCGGTCTCGGGATCGCGCAGCGCCGCGAGCTCGCTGCCCAGGCTCAGGGCGACGTGCTCGACGACCGACTTCACGTCCAGCGCGACGGAACGCCGGGCGACGTCGGCCCCGCGCGCG
The DNA here is from genome assembly GCF_047782815.1 of Rhodococcus indonesiensis. Taxonomy (NCBI): domain Bacteria; kingdom Bacillati; phylum Actinomycetota; class Actinomycetes; order Mycobacteriales; family Nocardiaceae; genus Rhodococcus; species Rhodococcus indonesiensis. Next base: position 4,315,151 of record NZ_CP180630.1, read on the forward strand.
ACGACCCGCTCGCGGAGGAATCCGTAGACCGATTCGAAGCCCGACTCCTCGTGCAGCGACGCGTCGTCGAGGCGCAGGGCGTGACTGCGCAGCAGCGACGAGACGGGCAGCAGGGGCACGTCGAGGTCCGCGCGCTGCAGGTGCCCACGGTCCGCGGCGACGATCTCGCGCCAGTGCGGGTACAGGTCCGTCTTGGTGATCAACACTGCCGCGGCCGGGCACAGCTGCAGCACCTGCCGCAGGAAGCTCAGTTCCGGCTCGGTGAACTCCTGGCTGGCGTCGGAGACGACGAACACCGCGTCGGCCGCCGGCAGTAGACCCAATGTCGCTGCGGCGTGCGGGTTTCCGTGCCCACCGACACCGGGCGTGTCGACGAGGACGAGTCCGTCGGCGAGCAGCGGGCTCGGCACGTTCACCTCGAGGCGGAGCACCTCGCGGCCACCCGCGCGCGGCGTGGCGGGCGTGACGCGCTGCAGCTCGTCGACGGGCAGGTCCACCCGGACGGGCTCGCGGCCGGGCTCGGCGAGCACGAGTTCGGCGAAGGTGCGGTCCGCGTTCTGCACGACGGTGGGGACGGCGGTGGTCTCGTCGTCGCCGACCGAGCACACCTCGAGGTTGAGGAGCGAGTTCACGAACTGGCTCTTGCCCTGTTTGAGCTGGCCGACGACGACGACCCGCAGGCGTGGGTCGACGACGCGGGTGCGCGCCGCGTCGAGCCTGGTGGCGAGGTCTCCGCGCTCGGCGGCGCGGATGTGTTCGGCGGCCGCGTCGATCAGGTCGACGAGGGCCGCGCGGCGAGCGGCGGCATCTGCGGAGGACGTGTGCATGGTGATCGCTTCGACTCGCCTTCTGTCGGAGTGCGGGCTGCACCGAGATTATGTCCTCTGCGAAGAACGCCGGCCCCGCGTGGTGCACGCGGGGCCGGCATCGGGGTCCGTGCAGTGGATCAGCCGAGGAAGGTGTCGAAGTCCGGGTCGGTGTCCGCACCGGCGCCGGCGTCGATCCCACCGTGCAAGTCGGCACCGGTTTCGGCGGAACCGAACAGGCCACCGGTGCCGCCGGCGCTGCCGAAGACGTCGCCGGCGTCGATGGACGACCAGGCACCGGTCGCGCCGTCGGCGGTGCCCGAGAGCTGGCCGCCGAGCTGCGAGGTGCTCTCGACCGCACCGCCGAGGCCGGCACCGAGCGAGCCGCCGGCGTCGGCGGCGCCCTCGATACCGCCGGTGACGGCGCCCTCGACACCGCCGGTGACGGCGCCCCCGAGCTGCGACGCGCCGCCCGCGGCGCCTTCGAGTCCGGCGCCGAGGCTGCCGCCCAGGTCGGTCGCGCTGTCCAGGCCACCGGTCAGCTCGCCACCCAGGTCGGTCGCTCCGCCGAGACCACCGGTCAGGCCCCCACCGAGACCCGCACCCAGATCCGCGGCACTGTCGAGACCACCGGCCAGGCCCCCACCGAGACCCGCACCCAGATCCGCAGCGCTGTCGAGCCCACCGGTCAGTCCACCGGCCAGCTCCCCGCCCAGGCCGGCCGCCCCGCCGAGACCGCCGGTCAGGCCCCCACCGAGTCCGGCGCCGAGGTCGGCGACGGTATCCAGGCCACCGCTCAGACCACCGGCGAGATCGCCCGCCGCCTCGCCGCCGCCGGCGAGCTGCCCGCCGAGGTCGAGCGCACCGTCGAGGGCGTAACCGAGCTGACCCGTCAGGTCGGCGTCGACGCCCAGACCGCCGCCGATAGCGGTGGCCAGCTGCGAACCGAGGTCCGCGGTGGAGTCGACGGTGCCACCGAGGCCCGCCTCGAGCACGCCACCGAGCGCGGAACCGAGGTTCGCGCCGGCCTCCCCGCCGACGGAGAACGCGGAGCCGAGCACCGCGGACAGGGTGCCGTCGGCACTCGATTCGACGGATGTGGACAGGTCGAGCGCGACGTCGAGGGCGTTGCCGAGTTCGAGGGTGGCAGAGTTCTCGAGGCCGAGTGCGCCGCCGAGCAGCCCGCCGACCGCGGTGCCGAGGTCCAGGCCGCCGGTGGCGTCGCCGCCGAGGAGGGCGCCGAGGTCGATGCCCCCGACGAGCCCTCCGTCGGCGCCGGCCTCGAGCACGGCACCGAGCGTGCCGCCGAGATCACCGGCGACGGAGCCGCCGGTCTCGAGCAGCGCAGACAGCGAGGCACCGAGTCCGGCGGTGACGCCGGTAAGGGCGTCGAGGTCCAGACCACCGGCGAGGCCGGTTCCGAGCTCGAGGACGGAGTCGAGGGCGCCACCGAGCTGGGCGGTGAGTTCGGTGCCCAGGCCGAGCGCCCCGCCGAGGGTCGCGCCGACGGCCGTCGCGAGATCCGCGCCCCCGGCGAGTGCCGCCTCGACGGCGGCGGAGAAGTCACCGCCCGCGGCGAGTGCCGTGTCGAGCAGCCCGCCCAGCGCCCCACCGAGCTGACCACCGAGCTCGCCACCGACCCCGAAGGCGGCTTCGAGCGCACCGGACAGGTCGAGCGCCGTACCGGCCGTCGCCCCGAGCGCCGCATCGAGCGCCGCGCCCAGATCGGCGACGACGCCGGTTGCGGCATCGAGTCCGAGGCCGCCGGCGAGTGCACCGGAGAGCACCGCGCCCAGGTCGAGGTCGCCCGCCAGGTCGAGGGCACCGGAACCGATGCCGCCGAGGGCACCGCCCGCACCGAGGGCCGCGCCGAACGCCGCGCCGAGTGCGGCACCGAGTTCGCCGCCGAGTTCCAGCGCCGCACCCAGCGTGCCGGTGAGACCGGCGGCCAGCTCGGCCGCGAAGTCGGTGTCGATGCCGAGCCCGCCGCCGAGTCCACCGCCGACGGCACCGGCGAGACCGAGGCCGGCACCGCCGGCGAGACCGAGGCCCGCACCGCCGGCCAGGCCGCCGGCGAGACCTCCGGCCGCACCGGCACCGATGGCGCCGGCCGCGCCCGCCGCCCCGCCGAGTGCCGCGGTGAGTTCGGCGGCCGTGCCCGCGAACAGTCCGCTGTCGGCGACCAGGGGTGCGACGGCGACGATGTCGGCGTGGCACACGTCGGCCAGTCCGGCCTGGGCCAGGGCGGCGTCGGGGTTCGCGCAGTAGCGGGCGAGGGCCTCCTCGTCGCGCAGCAGGCTGAGGATGAAGTCGAGCACAGCGTTGGTGGACATCGCATCTCCTGAGGTCGGTGTTCTGCGATTCACGCTACGAACGGCCGGTCCCCCGCCCAAGGGGGCCGAGACCCCCATCGGTCCGGGGCCCGTACGGGGGTGCGCGTTAGGGGATCGGGGCGGACAGGGGGATCGCCCCCGCACCAGGGTCGAAGGTCTCGTATCGGGCTAACGAGATCGTGTCCGATGACGACATTCAACGCGACACGGCGGACACGTCCGCCCCGAACAGGGAGCGAAACGACATGGCAGCAGGGCTCGGAGTCACGATCGGTTCGGCCGATTCGGTGGCGGCCACCGCGTTCGATCGCGCCGACACGTACCGCCCGGTCGTCCTGTCCCGTGCCAGCGAACTGCACCTTCCCCCCGACGACGCGCCACACCTCGGTCGCCGCCCGGCCGCACCGGGTGCACTGGTGTTCACCGACTTCGTGAGCCGCGTCGGGGATCCGGTCGGTGTGCTCGCCGACAACGGAGCGTCGTACTCCGGGGCGGACCTGACCGCGACGGCGATCGGCTGCCTGGTGCACGAGGCCTCGCTCGACCTGCCGGAGGCCCCCACGATCACGGTGGCGCATCCGGCGACCTGGGCCGGCTACACCGTCGACGCGCTGCGCGAGGCCCTGGTGCAGGCCGGGCTCGCGGACGTGACGCTGATGCCCGAGCCGATCGCCGCCGTGCGCTGGCTCGAGTCCACCCAGGGTTCCCTCGGCGACGGTGTGGTCGTCGTCTACGACCTGGGCGCCCGCACTCTCGACGTCTCGGTGGTACGCACCGGCGCCGAGCCGGTTCTTCTCGGCCGCCCGATCGCGAGCGAGGACGTGTGCGGCGGCCACCTCGACCATCTGGTCACCACCCATCTGCTGGACACCGTGCGCGACGACGTCGCCGACCTCGATCCGTTCGCCGCTCCGATGACGGCGGCGCTGGCGGAGCTGCGTACCCGGTCGAGGGCCGCGAAGGAGCAGCTGTCGACCGACACCGAGACGGTCGTCGCGATCGATCTGCCCGGTGTGCGGCGGGACGTGCGTCTCGTCCGCGACGAGTTCGAGGAACTGGCTCGCGGCCCGCTGCAGGAGTCGATGGCGCTGGTGCACGAGGCCCTGCGCGGGGCCGGGGTCGAGCCGTCGGATGTGGGGCGGGTGCTGCTCACCGGGGGCGGCGGCGCCATCCCCCTGGTCGCCGAGCTGCTCTCGGCGGAGCTGGGCGTCGCGGTGGCGGCCGGGCCGCATCCGGCCCACACCGCAGCCCTCGGGGCGGCTCAGCCGCGGGCGGGAGCCGCGGTCGCCGCCCTGGCGGACGACGATGTGCCCACCACCGTGCTGCCCGTGACGACGGACCGGCCGACCGAAGCGATCTCGACGGTTCGCCCGGCAGTCGTCCCCACCGCGACTCCGGCCGCCGCGGCTCCGGCCCCCTCCCGGTCGCGGCGCTACGTGCTCGCGGGGGCCGCGGCCGCTGCGCTCGTCGTGCTCGGTGCGGGTGGCCTCGCGGTGGGAACGCTCGGCACCTCCGACGCCTCGGAGGCCGGCGCGGGCGTCTCCACCTCCGCGACCGTCCCGGGCGCGACCCCCGCCTCGGCCGGGGGGCCGGCGACGACCGCGACCACGGGGTCCGGCACGAGCAGTGCCGTGCCCGGGACGACACCGGGTACCCGGGCCGCGGCCACGGCGGCGACGCCCGGGGCGCCGGGCACCGTCGCCCCTGCCGGGTCTGTTCCTGCCGGCACCTCCGCACCCGGTGCGGCGCCCGCAGCGCCGGCCCCCGGAGCTCCTGCTCCCGGAACCGTCGCCCCGGCTGCCCCCGTCCCCACGACCACGGTCGTCCCCGCTCCGGCTCCGGCACCCGCTCCGGCCCCGGCGCCCGCTCCCGCCCCGGCGCCCGCGCCGAACTACGGTTCGCAGGTCGGTGACGCCCTCGGCGGTGCCGGTCAGGGTGCCGGTGCGGTCGTCGGCGGCGCCGGCAACGCGGTCGGCGGTGTCGTCGACGGGGTCGGCGGTGCCGTCGGTGGCGTCGTCGACGGCGTCGGCGGACTCCTCGGCAACTGACCGATGCCGCAGCCTGTTTCCCTGCCGCGCGACGTCGCGCAGGCCGTCGCCGCGAGCCCACCCCGGCTGCTGCTCACCGGTCCCGCCGGCAGCGGCAAGTCCGCGTTGCTGTCCTCGGTGCGGCAGACGCTCGCCGATCGGGACCTCACCGTCGGCACCGATCCGGATTCGCCTGCGACGTCGGCGCTGGTGGTCGACGACGCGCACACCCTGCCCGCCGAGTCCGTCCTCGCGCTCGCCGAGCAGGTGCGGCGTGGCGAGCGGGCGGTGGTCGTCGCGACGGAGCCGCGGCCGCACCGCAGCGATCTGCGCGCGTTGTCGTCCGCGTTCGGCGCGCATTCGGCGCTCGTCGAACTGCGTCCCCTCAGCCCTCGCGAAATCGCCGGTCGGGCAGCAACTCTCGGACTCACGCCACGCCCGGAACCGATCCGCGCGGTGCACCGCCTGACCGGCGGGACCCGCGACGTCGTGGACGCGGCTCTCGTCGCACTGCGCGACGGCACCGATCCCCGACGGGCCGCCGCGGCCCGCGTCCGGGACCGGCTCGCCGGCGACGACCCGGACCTGCCTCGAATACTGGTGCTCGCCGCCCTCGGCGGCACCCTCGATCCGCTCGAGGTCGCCCCCGTCCTCGGCGTCGAGGCGGACCGCGCGCGTGAACTCGTCGACGCCGCGCGGGCCAGCGGTCTGCTCACCGTCGACGGCGACGTCCCGATCCCCGCGGCCGCCGCGGTGCCCGCCACCGTCCTCGGGTCCCACGGCGTCCGCACGCTCGCGCACCGGCTGGCGACGCTGCGTCTCGACGCTGGGCTGCTGTCCGCGGACGCCGCCCGAGCCCTCGCCGAGGCGGGCGTGGCCGACGCCCGCCTCGCGGACCTTCTCGTGATGCTCGCCGCCGAGGCCGCGCCCGCGCAGGCCCTCGCGCTGTACGACGCCGCGATCCGCGCCGGGGCCGACGCCGACGCGCTCGAGGTGCGCCGCGCCGAGACCGCCGGGCTCGCAGGTGATCTCGTTACTGCCGCCCAGCTCACCGACCGGCTGCTCGACCGCGCCGCGACCCTGCCCGGCGACGAGTTGACCGCCGCGACCCGCATCGCCGCGACCGTCGCCGCGCGCCGCGGCATGCTCGGCCGCAGCGCGGATCTGTACGAGTGGCTCGGTCCCGAACGCGCGGGCGCCGATGCGCCGATCGCCGCGACGGTGCTGCTCGCCGCGGGCCGTCCCGGCGCCGCTGCCCGGTTCGGCACGGCTGCGCCGGCACCGACGTCGTCCGCGGCGTCCGCTCAGTTGCTGGCTGCCGGCCTGCGCGAGTCCGTCGGCGGCGACGGGCGCGTCGCGATGAACAGCCTCACGCGGGCCCTGTCCGTGCACGGCGCCGGCGACCGGACACGGCTGCTGCCGGACACCCCGGAGGCGGTCACGGCCCTGCTGTGCCTGCACTCGGGCGAACTCGCCCATGCCGCCGCCGTGCTCGGCCGCGCCACCACCGTGCCCTCCGTGCGGCACCGCCTGCTCGCGGCCTGGACGGCGCTGGTCGGCGGCGATCTGCCGGCCGCCACGGCCGCCGCCGACGAGCTCGCCCCCGCGGTCACCGAGCAGCGGGACCAGCTGTTCCTGCACGGGCTGCGGGTGGGCCTGGCCCGCCGCGGCGGCGACGTCGGCGCGCTGACCGCCGCCTGGACCGCGGCGCAGGGCGTGGTGGCCGAGTACTCGGTGGACCTGCTGAGCCTGCTGCCCCTCGGCGAGTTGTGGCTCGCGGCGGTCCGGCTCGGCGAGGCCGACCGCATCGCCCATCTGATCGCTCAGGCGCAGGATCTCCTGTCGACCCTCGACGAACCGCCCCTGTGGGGCGCGACGCTGCACTGGTACGGGGTGCAGGCGGCCATCGCCGCGGACCGGCCCGCGGAACTGTTGCCACACGCCCGCGCGCTCGGGGCGGCGGCGGAGTCCACCGCCTACGCGTCAGCCCTGGCGCGGGCCGGTCAGGCGTGGCTGCGGGTGCTGCAGGGCGACGTCGACCCCGTGCGGGTGCAGGCGGCCGCGGAGTCGCTCGCCGCGATCGGCCTGCCCTGGGACGGAGCACGACTGGCCGGCGAGGCCGCGTTGCGGGTGGACGACACCGCGGCGGCGACGGCCCTGCTGCAGGTCGCGCGGGCCGTGCGGCACCCGTCCGCCGGGCCGCGCACCGCCGCACCGGCACCCGCTGCCGAGTCGCCGACGGCCCCGAGTCCCCTGTCGGATCGGGAGGCGGAGGTCGCCGACCTCGTCGTCGCCGGACTGACCTACCGCGAAGTAGGGTCCCGCCTGTACATTTCCGCGAAGACTGTCGAGCATCACGTCGCGCGCATCCGGCGGCGGCTCGGCGCCGGCTCGCGATCGGAGCTCATCTCGATGCTCCGTGCGCTCGGGCACGGGGCCGAGGCTCGGCAACCGGCAACCAGTGGGAACGGGGGGACTTCCGCATGTCCGTAGGCGTGGGCCTGAGAGTCGGCACCGTCGTGTCCGCCGTGGCCGTCACCTCCGCCGAGGGCATCCGTCCCGACCCCGAACCGGTCGAACGCCTCACCCGCCTGCACCTGCACTCCGACGGCACGGCGACGCTCGGCGTCCGCGACCCCGGCACCGGCGTGTGCAGCTCCTTCTCCGGCTTCGTCGACCGGGTGGGCGATCCGGCCGGGGTGCGCGCCGAGGACGGGGCGCTCTCCCGCGCCGAGGACCTCGTGGCGACCGCGATGGAATGCCTCCTCGCCGACGCCGCATCCCTGGTCGGCGACTCCCCGGCGACGGTGGCCGCCGCGCATCCCACCGAATGGTCGCCGGCCACCGTCGCAGTACTGCGCAACGCCCTCGACTACGTCGGGTTGCGGCACGTCGCCCTGGTGTCGGACGCCGAGGCCGTCGCGGCGTGGTTCGAGGCGCGGGTCGCGCAGCAGAGCGGCCGGCTCGTCGCCGTCTATCACCTGGACGCCGGCGGATCGACGGTGACGCTCGTGCGTTCCGGTGTCGCCGCGGGCCGCGCGTTCCGCTATCCCGAGGGCGACGCCCCGTCGGTGCCCTCGCAGCTGTCGGCCGCGCTCGGTGCGTTCGGCTGGCTCGTCAGCAACCTCGACGCCGTCGTGATCAGCACCGAGGACCCCATGGACCCGTCGGCGGCACAACTCGTCGCGCAGACCGTGAAGGCCGGGATGGGCGTGCGGTGTGTGCTGCCCCCGCAGCCGCAGCACACGGTGGTGCGGGGCGCGGCGCTCGCCGCCGCGGCCGGATCGGCAGACATGGTCGGCGCCACCCGGATCATCCCGGCGGTCCGTTCGGGCGCCGCCGCACGCACACCGCTCGAGCCCCCTGTCGCCACCGAACCGCCTGTCGCCACCGAACCCCCTGTCGACGCCGTCGCGACGACCGTCACCGACCGGATGCCTGCCGAGCCGGACCCCGCTCCGCGCAACCGGCTCGTCGTGAGCGGCGCCGTCGCGGCAGCCGTCGCGCTGCTCGTGGGACTGGGTGCCCTGGTGTTCTCGCTGCGGGACACCCCGGCCGGCACCCCGGTACGGGAGGCGGGCGCCGCCTATGAGTCGCTGTCGAGCGCCGTGCAGGTGCCGTCGACCACCGGGACTCCGCCTGGCACCAGCGCCGCCCCGGCGACCACCCCCGACGCGGCACCGGTCGCCGTCGACCCCGGGCCCGTCGATTCCGGGCCCGTCGTCACCGAATCGCTTTCCACCGCCGCGGTCGCACCGTCGGTCCGGTCCACCACGTCCCGCCCGGCGCCCACCACCACGCGCTCGACCACTACCGAACCCACCACGAGCGAGGCCACCCGCGACCGGAACCGGCCCACCCGGACGACAACCCCCACCGCCACCGCGACCGTCGCACCGACCACGACGTCCACGTCGACCCCCACCGGAACCACGGAACCGGACCCAACGGACACCACCAGTTCGGAGGCACCGGAGTGATACCCACCGTCCCGTACGCTGTCACACGGTCGTGCTCGCTCCCGCGACACGATCACGCACGAAACCCGTCAACTCATTCTCGAAGGGCCCCCATGCGTTACTCGTCGGCGTCGCGCGCCGCTGCTCGTACCACCGTCCGCCGTGTCGTCGTCGCTGCGGCGTCGGCACTGCTGCTGGCGGGGCCGCTCGCCGCGACCGCCCACGCCGACCAGCTGCCCGCGGATCAGTTGCCCGCCGAACTCGTCGAGGCCATCAGCCGGGACCTGAAGATCAGCGCCGACGAGTACCTCGAGCGGTCCGAGCGCGCCCAGGAACTGGCGGACTACGCGCGCACCTTCCGCGCCGAACGGCCGGACGACTTCGCGGGGGCATGGCTGGGCACCGACGGCCGGCCTGTCGTCGCGGTCACCAACCCCGACGCTGCCCGGCAGGCCGAGAACGACGGCTACCACGCCACCGTCGCGCCGGTGTCCGCGGACGGGCTCGAGCAGTCCCTCGCCGAGCTGAACCGCTGGGTCGCCGCGCTGCCCCGCGAACTTGCCTCCCAGGTGAACTCCACGTCGATCGACGTGTTCAACAACCGTCTGATCGTCGACATCGCCAACAGCCCCGCCGGCCGCGCCCTGAACCTGCCGACGCTGATCGCCAACGTCCAGGTCATGCTCACCCCCGGCCAGCCGCCGAACGAGCCGGGCCCGCTCGGAGGCGACACCTACATCACCGCCGACGGTGACGTCCGCTCGACGCCGCTCGACCGCATCGGCGTGTGCTCGTTCGGCTTCAACGCCGTCGACGCCGACGGATCGGCCGTCAACATCACCGCCGGTCACTGCGACGCGGTCGCCCGCGAGGAGGGCGGCTCCACCGTCTACCTGCCCAACCGGGAGAACATCGACGAGAGCGTGAAGATCGGCGCGTTCACCCGCTCGACCGTCGGCGAGGGCAGCACCCTGGACTACGGCATCATCGGCCTCGACCAGGCGGGCGCGGACGTCGGCCTGAACCGGCCCGTGATCCGCGGCGGCAACGGCTCGACGCTCACCGTCACCGGCACCGCGGCGCCCGTGGCCGGTGCCCCGGTGTGCAAGTCCGGGCAGTCGTCGTACTTCACGTGCGGCATCGTCGCCGCCGACCGGATCGAGACCCAGCTGGTCCGCGCCGACGGCACGAGCACCACGATCCGGGGCTTCGCGACCACGGTCTGCACCCTCTCCGGCGACAGCGGCGGTGCCATCGTCACCGGCACCCTCGCACTCGGGGTGATCAGCGGCTCCAACAGCTCCGGCGCCCCGGACTGCGTCGAGGCCAATCTCGTCCTCGCGCCGCAGGGCGGCACCTCCAGCCTCGGCATCGCGATCCAGGACATCGAGGCCGAGACCGGTGCGCGGGTGCGCACCGGCGCCGCGGCCTGACCGGTCCCGCGCCACGCCGCACGGCTGGGTGTTCGCGCGGCCGACCCCATATGATCGTCCCATCCAGCACCGGCCCGCCCGGGGCCGGTATCTCCACGCACCGTCGCGGAGATCAACGAGGAAGGCATCCATGCGACGCTCCTTCGCCCGTCGAGCAGCGGTCTACGGTTCGGCAGCGCTCATGCTGTTCGGCCCTGCCGCTGCCATCGCCCAGGCCGAACCGGCCCCGATCGAGGCGACGGCGCTGCCGAACGAACTCGTGGAGGCGCTGGCCCGGGACCTGCAGATGAGCCCCGAGCGGTACCTGACGGACGCAGCCCGCAGCCAGGAGCTGGCCCGCTTCGCCGAGACGGCGCGGGAGAAGTTCGCTGCCGTGTTCTCCGGGGTGTGGCTCGAGCAGGACGGCACGCCAAAGGTGGGGCTGACCGAGGGTGACGGTTACGACGCTGCCCGCGAGGCCGCCGAGGACGCCGGATTCACCGTCGAGGACACCGACCGGACCGAGACGGAGCTGCGCGACGAGCTGAAGGCGCTGAACGACTGGCTGGCCACCCAGCCGCCCGCCGTCGCCGACCTGATTCGCGGCGTCGCCATCGACGTCGTGCACAACGACGTCGTGCTGCGCACCGAGAACGTCGCCGGGATCCAGCTGCCCGACTTCCTGCAGGGCGCCCGGGTGCTGTTCGCGCCCGCACCGCTCGTCCCGGAGCCGGCCGCAGGAGACCTGCAGCCCGTCGCCGATCTCGCGGCCCCGACGGCCCTGTTCGGCGGCGACGCCTATGCCGCTCTCGGTGCCGGCGAGGGTCTGCGCTGCTCGCTCGGCTTCAACGCCGTCGACGGCTCGGACCGGCCGGTCAACATCACCGCCGGGCACTGCGACCCGAACCGGCCGTCGGCCGGCACCGAGTTCGCGTCGAAGGTGTACCACCTGATCGGCGAGGAGCTCGGCCAGCAGGTCGGCACCTTCGAGAAGACCAGCCTGGACGGTCACGACTACGCCCTGATCCGGCCCACCGGTGAGGCACAGGGGCGGTTCGAGAACAACGGGGTGCGGGTGCCGCTCGCGGCGCCGCTGCCGATCACCGGTATCGCCGAGCCCGTCGTCGGCGCCCCCGCGTGCAAGTCCGGCGTCCGCTCGGGCTACAGCTGCGGTGTCGTGACCGCGTCCGGTCAGACCGTCGAGGTCGGCCACCGCGTGCTGCGGGACGGCTTCTCCACCAACCTGTGTGCCCTGCAGGGCGACAGCGGCGGCACGATCGTCACCGGCACCCTCGCCCTGGGCATCTCCAGCGCGTCGAACGTCGGCCAGTACGGCATGTGCGAGATCGCCGGCGTGGTCAGCGGACTGCTCGGTGAGTCACCGGAGTTGTTTGCGACGCCGATTTCCGCGATCCTCGCCGAGAACCCCGGCCTGCGCGTGCGCACCTGGTGATCCTCACTGGGTGAGAGCTTCACGCTGAGTGCCTGACGAGGGCCCGCTTCCGATCGGAGGCGGGCCCTCGTGCTGTGCGGCGTGTCGCGCCGTCCGCGACGACCGGAAACCATCCGACCGGTTTAGGATCCTGAGCGTCCCGAGGTCCGGCTGTGGAGTGATCCGCAGCCGGACTGTTGTATATCCCGGCGTCCGTCGACGGCCGGTTCGACAGAAGGTGAGTGGCCGGTGTCAACAGATCTGTTGCTGGTCGGGGTCGATGTGGTGGTCTATGCCGCCGAGCTCGTGGTGCACCTTTTCCGGCTGATCACCCTCAACTCCTGAGGATGCCGAGAGAAAGCGACTGCGGCCCCGCCACCGGAACGGTGACGGGGCCGCAGGGGCTTGTCGGCGCGAGGACTACTTCTCGGCCCACTCCGTGGTGCCCGGGGGCGCCATGAGGGTGTTGATCAGGCCGATACCGGCGACGACCAGGGTCGGACCACCGGCAACGATGGTGCCGATGATGCCGCCGATGGTGGCACCCGGGATGCAACCGACGCCGACTCCCACGATGCAACCCGCGATCGCACCGATGATGGTGCCCACCAGTCCACCGACGGCGGTGGCGATGCCCAGCTGCGACGCGAAGTTCTGCTGCGCCTTCAGGTTCTCCTCGGGCGACGCGACGTCGTTCAGCTTCAGGCTGACGGGGTTGAGGCCCGGAGCGACCTTGTCCTCGGGGTCGACCGGAGTGGCCTTCGACGGGTCGACAACCGGCGTCAGGGTCAGGGTCTTGCCATCCTCGCTGATCTCCCGCTCGAAGGGCAGCTGCAGGTCACCGAGCTGGATGGCCAGCGGCAGGCTGACGACGGCGTTGCCGTCGCTGTCCTGCAGTTCCACGCTCTTGCCGTCGCCGGACACGGCGAACGAACCGGCGTCGATGACGGTGACGACGGAGTCGCCTTCCGCCTGGGTCTCGTAGTTGATCTTCTCCGGTGCCGTGACCGCGGGTGCGGCGTAGGACGTGCCGGCGGTGAGGCCGACGGCGGCGATGGTCATCGTCGCCACGGCGGCGAGCTTCCTGAACTTCATTCGATTCCGTTCTGTGACTTCGGCGCACGCCCCCGACGGACGCCCCCCAAGTTATGACACCAATGCGCCCCTGCGCACCGTAGGCCCTGATCGCGGGTGCGCGAAGCACATCTCGCGCAGCATCATAACCGACATCACAGGGATCGTCGCGTCCGGAATGTGCCGAATCCGTTGCCGGTCCGTTGCCCGACTCGGCGGTAGGGATATCGAAGCGTGACCGGTTACCGCACGTTAGGTATGCCTGACTCAATGAGTCGAAAGGTTTAACGCTTACCGTGGGCGGACACTCACGCTACGGCGCGATGCGGCAATTCGGCCGCCCCCCACGCGGTCGACCTCCACCAGGCACCGCGCCGCAGCACCGCGAGACTAGACTACCGTCCGGTAACTTCCTATAGCTACCGGCTGGTAACTTAGTTCGGGTTACGATGCGTGGGCTTATACCAGGCGGCCGCGGCCGCCCCCGACACGAAAGGCCACCTATGAATGCCCTGACGATCACGTTGGGCACGATCGGCGTGCTGCTCAGTCTGGTGTGCTGGTACTCGTTCATCGGTGGCGCGATGAAGATGGTGAACGTCGTTCGGATCGGCCAGCCGGCTCCGGATCGGTGGCAGCCGTTCTTCCCGCGCTTCAAGCAGATGCTCGTCGAGTTCGTCGCACACACCCGGATGAGCAAGTTCCGCACCGTGGGCTGGGCCCACTGGCTGGTGATGGTCGGCTTCATGCTCGGCGCGATCGTCTGGTTCGAGGCCTACGGCCAGACCTTCGATCCGGCGTTCCACTGGCCGCTGATCGGCAACACCGCCGTCTACCACCTGATCGACGAACTGCTCGGCCTCGGAACCGTGATCGGCATCACCGCGCTGATCATCATCCGGCAGCTGAACCACCCGCGGAAGCCCGAGCGGCTCTCGCGTTTCGCCGGCTCCGACTTCCGGGCCGCGTACTTCGTCGAGGCCGTCGTCCTCATCGAGGGCCTCGGCATGATCTTCGTCAAGGCCGGCAAGATCGCGACCTACGGCCACGCCAACCCGTGGACCGACTTCTTCACGATGAACCTCGCCAAGCTGCTGCCGGCGAGTGCTGTGATGGTGTCGATCTTCGCGTTCGTGAAGCTGATGTCCGGCATGATCTGGCTGTACGTCGTCGGCCGCAACATCACGTGGGGCGTCGCCTGGCACCGCTTCGCCGCGTTCTTCAACATCTACTTCAAGCGTGAGGACGACGGTGGCGTCGCCCTCGGCGCCGCGAAGCCGATGACGTCGAAGGGCAAGGCCATCGACATGGAGACGGCCGATCCGGACACCGACACCTTCGGTGCCGGGAAGATCGAGGACTTCTCCTGGAAGGGCTGGCTCGACTTCAGCACGTGCACCGAGTGCGGCCGCTGCCAGTCGCAGTGCCCGGCCTGGAACACCGGCAAGCCGCTGTCGCCCAAGCTGCTCATCACCTCGCTGCGCGATCACGGCTTCGCCAAGGCTCCCTACCTGCTCGCCGGTGGCCGTAAGGACCTCGGTGGCGACGAGATCGGACTGGTCGACGCCGAGGGCAACCCGGACGAAGCCAAGCTCGGAAAGATCCCGGCCGCAGCGCTGGCCGAGACCGACCGCCGGCTCGTCGGTGAGACCGTCGAAGGCGAGCTCGCACCCGTCATCGACACGGAGACGCTGTGGAGCTGCACCAACTGCGGTGCCTGCGTCGAGCAGTGCCCGGTGGACATCGAGCACGTCGACCACATCATCGACATGCGCCGCTACCAGGTGCTCATCGAGTCCGACTTCCCGTCCGAGCTCGCGGGTCTGTTCAAGAACCTCGAGAACAAGGGCAACCCGTGGGGCCAGAACGCCAAGGACCGGCTCAACTGGATCTCCGAGCTCGACTTCGACGTTCCGGTGTTCGGCCAGGACGCCGACAGCTTCGCCGACTACGAGTACCTGTTCTGGGTCGGTTGCGCCGGTGCCTACGAGGACCGGGCCAAGAAGACCACCAAGGCCGTCGCCGAGTTGCTCGCGACCGCCGGCGTGAAGTTCATGGTGCTCGGCGCCGAGGAGACCTGCACCGGTGACTCGGCCCGTCGCGCGGGCAACGAGTTCCTGTTCCAGCAGCTCGCGATGCAGAACATCGAGACGCTGAATTCGGTGTTCGAGGGCGTCGAGGACTCCAAGCGCAAGATCGTCGTCACCTGTGCGCACTGCTTCAACGCGCTCAACAACGAGTACCCGCAGGTCGGCGGCAACTACGAGGTCGTCCACCACACCCAGCTGCTCAACCGCCTCGTGCGGCAGAAGAAGCTGGTGCCGGTGGCGTCGGTGAGCCAGGACGTGACCTACCACGATCCCTGCTTCCTCGGCCGGCACAACAAGGTGTACGACGCGCCGCGCGAGCTGATGGCTGCGTCCGGTGCGAAGCTCACCGAGATGCCGCGGCACGGCGAGCGGTCCATGTGCTGTGGTGCCGGTGGTGCCCGCATGTGGATGGAAGAGAAGATCGGCAAGCGGATCAACATCGACCGCGTCGACGAGGCGCTGTCGACGAGTCCGTCGAAGATCGCCACCGGCTGCCCGTTCTGCCGCGTCATGCTCAACGACGGTGTCACCGCTCGCCAGGAGAAGGGCGAGGGTGAGGGCGTCGAGGTCGTCGACGTCGCGCAGCTCATGCTCGACTCGATCACGCGTCTCGAACCGGCGCAGCTCGGCAAGAACCTCGAGGTGATCCCGAGTGAGCGGCCCGCTCCCGCACCGGCCGCGGACTCGAAGGGCGCCGCCGTGGCGTCCGAGGCCGTCGCCGAGACCGAGGAGAAGGAACGCGTCGAAGAGATCGAGGAGGCGGCCGCGACGCCGGCAGCCCCCAAGACGGCCCCGGCCGGCGGTCTGCAGATGAAGGGCGCCGCCAAGGCTCCCGGCGCGAAGCCGGGCGGACTGCAGATGAAGGGCGGCCTGAAGGCTCCGGGCGCGAAGGCTTCCGGTGACGGCGCCGCAGCCGAAGCTCCCGCTGCACCCGCCGCCAAGCCCGGCGGACTGCAGATGAAGGGCGGACTCAAGGCTCCGGGCGCCAAGAAGGCCGCCCCCACCGGCGAATCCGCTCCGGCCACCGCCTCCACGGGCGAATCGGCCACCGCCTCGACGGGCGAATCGGCCCCGGCAGCACCGAAGGCCAAGCCGGGTGGGCTGCAGATGAAGGGCGGGCTCAAGGCCCCGGGCGCCAAGAAGGCCGCTCCGGCAGCTCCGGCCGCCGAGGCTCCCGCCACGGAGGCACCGGCTGCCAAGGCACCGGCCGCGCCGTCGGTCCCGAAGGCCAAGCCGGGTGGGCTGCAGATGAAGGGTGGGCTCAAGGCTCCGGGCGCCAAGAAGGCCGCCCCGGCGGCCGAGGCTCCCGCCACGGAAGCACCCGCCACGGAAGCACCCGCCACGGAAGCACCCGCTGCGGCGGCACCCGCTGCCGAGACTTCGGCGGCTCCCGAGCCGCCGAAGGCGAAGCCGGGTGGCCTGGCCTTCAAGGGTGGAGCAAAGGCTCCCGGCGCCCGTAAGGCCGCCGCGCCGACGGCTCCGGCCGCGACGTCCGAGCCGCCCGCGGAGAAGCCCGAGCCGGCTGAGAAGCCCGCCCCCGCGAAGGCACCGGAACCGGCGCACGCACCCCCGGGTGAGGCACCCGATCCGGACGCCCCGCCGGAGAAGGCACCGGAGCCGGAGACGCCGTCGACCAACGGAGCGGAAGCGTCGGCCAACGGTGCCGAGGCACCGGCCCCGCCGCAGGCCAAGCCCGGCGCGCTGGGCTTCCGGTCCGGCGCCAAGGCCCCCGGCCGGCGCTCGTAACACCCGCGACGCCCCCCACCTCGTGTGGGGGGCGTCGTCGTCTTCCTGAGCAGACACCTTTTCTACCGTGCTTGCACCCCCTGCAACGGGGGCAAGCACGCGACAGGGGGTGCAAGCTCGACGTCAGGGCCGGAACGTTCCGGTGGGCCGCGGCCCTCGCGCGGCCCGCACAATCGCCTCCCGGACACGCTCGGCGACCACAGCAGGTGTGGCCAGCTCGTCCCACACCCAGCGCACGACGGTCCAGCCGGCATCGCGCAGACGGTCTTCGCGCTGCTTCTCCCGCCACACCGTCTCCTCCGGCGCCACGCCGTCTCCCCGGTACTTCACACGACCGTCGAACTCACCGATCACCCCGTGGTCCGCGAGCAGGAAATCGACCCGGGCCAGCCACCGTCCACGGGCGTCGAGGATCGTCGCCTGGGTCAGGGGCATCGGAAGGCCGTCGCGGACGAACAGCACGCGGCTGCGGGACTCGCCGACGCTCTCGCTCCGCCCGTCCATGAACTGCGCCGCGCGCACGCCCTTCGCATGGCCGGGGTGGCGGACGTTGCGCGCCAGCGCATCGGTCACGTCGGCGACGGAGATCCCGCACGTGCGCAGGGCGTGATCCCCGGTGACGACGGCCTGCTCGAACGGAAGGGTGCGGACGAGGTCAGCGACCGTGCGCGCGACGGTGAGCACGCGCGCTCCGTCGACATCGGTGACCTCGTCCGGAGCGAACGGCGACGCATGCAGGTTCCGTCCCGGCGTGCGCTTCGCTCCCCCGGCGCGATTGCGGGTCAGGTGGACGTCGTCGAGCGGGGTGTTCCACAGGGCGAGGCCGTGCAGGACGGCGGCAGAGACGTGGCTGAGCGCGGCGTCGGACCGCATCCCGCCTGCCACCGCGACAGCCCGCCGCCGGTGGCGGCCGTATTCGTCGAGCTGCGCGAAACTCTCGGCCGGCAGGTAGGCGCCACGGTGGACGCGGTGCCAGTGACCGCGCCCGCACAGGCGCTGGATCTCGCGATCGCTGACGCCCCGCTCGAGTGCCGCGGCGCGCCGGATGATGTCGTGTTCGTCGCCCATGCAGTCACAGTGCCGTATCGGCCCGGGCGCGCACCGCGACGACGACGGGACCGACTCGATCTGTGGATGGATCTCCCGGTTGTGGACAACCGTGCCCGCACCGGAAACCACGTGCCGACACCTGAATTCGAGGGCGACCGCGGATGCACGGTGTCAGCTGTGCCGGGCGATCAGTTCCTCGCGACGGGCGGGATCGAGGTTCGCGCGTGAGACGTCCCCGTCGTAGTGGTCGAGCAGCCGTGGATCCATCACCTTGCGCCACAACGACGGAACGAACGACAGCAGGATCATGACCGCGTAACCGGCGGGCAGTTGCGGCGCCTCTTCCATCGTGCGCAGCGTCTGGTAGCGCCGCAGCGGGTTGGCGTGGTGGTCGCTGTGCCGCTGCAGGTGGTAGAGGAACAGGTTGCTGCAGCTGTGGTCGCTGTTCCAGCTGTGCCGCGGCGCCACGCGCACATAGGAACCGTCGGGTCGCTGCTCCCGCAGCAGGCCGTAGTGCTCGAGGTAGTTGGCGGCCTCGAGGAACATCACCGCCAGAACCGCCTGCACGATCAGCCACGGCGCGACGGACCACCCGAACACCGCGATCAGGCCGGCGTACAGCGCGACGGTCAGCGCCCAGGCGTTCAGGACGTTGTTGCGCGGGCTCCACCAGGGCAGTCCGCGACGGGCGAGGCGGTCGCGTTCGTACCGCCAGCCCGACCGCAGGCCCCCGAACACCGAGCGCGGCAGGAACTTCCAGTACGACTCGCCGAACCGCGCCGTCGCGGCGTCCTCGGGGGTGGCGACGCGCAGATGGTGACCGTGGTTGTGTTCGACGAAGAAGTGCCCGTACCCGGACTGGGCGAGGGCGATCTTGGCGAGCCGGCGTTCGAGGTCGGTGCGCTTGTGCCCGAGTTCGTGGGCGGCGTTGATGCCGACGCCGCCGACCACGCCGACGGTGGCGGCCATCGCGAACCGCTCGGGCCAACCCATCGGTGCGACGGTCCATACCCAGCAGGCGAAGACGAGTCCGGCGTACTGCAGCGGCAGGTAGAGGTAGGTGCACCAGCGGTAGTACCGGTCCTCCTCGAGCTCCCGCACGAGCTCGTCGGGCGGGTTGGCCTTGTCGACGCCGGTGAACCGGTCGACGAGCGGCACGATCACCGCGATCAGCAGCGCCCCGAACGCCCAGAACAGCCCGAGGTGCAGGTACTTTACGAGCGCCCACGCGACGAACGGGCTCAGCGGGACAGCGAGTCCGCAGAGCCACAGGTACCGTTTGCGGTCCCGCCACTGCGCCACAGCGGCACCGTCCCCCACCATCTACACCAACCCCCTGGTTGTCTCACCCGTCGTCCCCCGAACATCACGGTTTTCACCTTCATATGCCCGCGACGCGCCGGAATGTTACCGAATGGTAGGACAAAAGAGACGAAGTGCCCACGGCGTTGTGACCCGGCCCGAACCCACCTGACCGGAAAACAGCAGCGGCGCCGCACCCGAGGTGCAGCGCCGCCGAGATGTCGGGACGAACCCGCTCAGATGGGACGAACCCCCTGGGCCTGCGGACCCTTCTGTCCCTGTCCGATCTCGAACTCGACCCGGGCACCCTCGTCCAGCGACTTGAAGCCGGAACCCTGGATCTCCGAGTAGTGAACGAACACGTCGGGCCCACCGCCGTCCTGCTCGATGAAGCCGAAACCCTTTTCGGCGTTGAACCACTTCACAGTTCCCTGTGCCATACCGTACGACTCCTCAATCCACCCGCGCGTCACCCCGACGCAACGGTCACAAGTCGTCATGATTGCACTTTTCGGGCCGAACGTCGCGGTGGACGCGGCAATGCGCGCCAAATCCGGCTGAAACCCGGTTGCGGACGGGTGGCACCATGGACGCCGTGAGTACAGGAGAACAGGGCCACCTTCACCACCGCATCAGCCGGAAGCTCGAGCAGTCCGCGAAGCTGCAGAACGTGCTGTACGAGATCCGCGGGCCGGTGCACGCGCACGCCGCGCGGCTCGAGGCGGAGGGGCACCGCATCCTCAAGCTCAACATCGGCAACCCGGCGCCGTTCGGGTTCGAGGCACCGGAGACGATCGTGCAGGACATGATCGCCGCGCTGCCCCACGCCCAGGGCTACTCGGAGTCGAAGGGCATCGCGTCGGCGCGCCGGGCCATCGTCACCCGCTACGAGCTCGTGCCGGGCTTCCCGAAGCTCGACATCAACGACATCTACCTCGGCAACGGCGTCTCCGAACTGATCACGATGACGATGCAGGCCCTGCTCGACGACGGCGACGAGGTGCTGATCCCGGCGCCGGACTACCCGCTGTGGACGGCGATGACGTCCCTGGCCGGGGGCACGCCGGTGCACTACCTGTGCGACGAGTCCAACGACTGGAATCCCGATATCGAGGACATCGAGTCGAAGATCACGGACAAGACCAAGGCCCTGCTGGTCATCAATCCGAACAACCCGACGGGCGCCGTGTACTCGCTCGAGGTGCTCGAACAGCTGGTGCAACTGGCCCGCCGGCACCAGCTGTTGCTTCTGGCCGACGAGATCTACGACAAGATCCTCTACGACGACGCCAAGCACATCTCCCTGGCCACCCTCGCCCCCGACCTGCTGTGCCTGACCTACAACGGCCTGTCGAAGGCCTACCGGGTGGCGGGATACCGGTCGGGGTGGATGACGATCACCGGTCCGAAGGAGCACGCGGCCGGCTTCCTCGAGGGCATCGATCTGCTCGCCTCGACCCGCCTGTGCCCCAACGTGCCGGCTCAGCACGCCATCCAGGTCGCGCTCGGCGGGCACCAGAGCATCGAGGACCTGATCCTGCCCGGTGGCCGGCTGCTCGAGCAGCGCGACGTGGCGTGGGAGCGCCTGAACTCGATTCCCGGGGTGAGTTGCGTCAGGCCCCGCGGCGCCCTGTACGCCTTCCCGCGCCTCGATCCGGACGTGTACGAGATCCACGACGACGAGAAGCTGGTCCAGGACCTGTTGCTGCAGGAGAAGATCCTGATGGTGCAGGGCACCGGTTTCAACTGGCCGGATCCGGACCATCTGCGGATCGTGACGCTGCCCTGGGCTCGCGACCTCGCGGTGGCCATCGAACGGTTCGGCAACTTCCTGTCCAGCTACAAGCAGTGATCTCGGCCGGTAACGAGCCGACCGCGACACGCCCGGGATGCGCGACACGCCGAGCGTTGTCGAAAGTATATGTTGCCGCGAACGAACCGCATCGTCGCAGGCCGAGCGGGTGGGAACGAGCGTTCGGCCGGGTTCCGGTGAGGACCGACACACCGTAGGTACTACCCGGTGGACCGACAGACGCAGTACGTTTGTCTACGGCACCTCAGCGTGCTGGGCTCCCTGATCATCGCCACCCCCCCTGTGCGAGATCAGGTCGACGGTGGCGGGGACACCCCCCTGCTCCCCGCCACCACCAGCCCTTCCCCCTCGAGTGACCGCGTATTCCGCGATGCGACCTCACCGCGACCGCGTCGTTACCCTGTGGCAGTGACACCAGCAGAGCCCACCGGCCACGGACACGGACACGGCCACGGACACTTCTCCGGGCCCGTCCCTGTCGGACCCACCGCCGCGAAGGTCGTCGTCGGACTCCTCGTCGTGATCGGCATCGCCGTGCTCGCGGGCGCCGTGGCCCTGTGGCCGAGCCGCGAGGCCGTCGACATCCCCGCCCCGCTCCAGACCACCGGCGGCGGAGCCGTCGTCACCGAAGCCGGCACCGTCGTCGAACAGGACATCGGCGCGTGCGGCAGCAGTTCGGCCGGCCGCCCCTTCACCGGCGACCCCGTCCCGCCTCCCACCGAGGCCTACCAGTGCCAGCGCAGCATCGTCACGATCGATTCGGGCCCCAACGAGGGCACCCGCACCCTGCTCGAGATCGGGCCCGGCCCGGGGCAGCCCGACCTGCGTGTCGGCGAGGAGATCCGGCTCGTGCGGCAGGTCGACCCGTCCGGCGCCACCCAGTACTCGTTCTACGACTACGCCCGCGGTCTCCCGATCGCGCTCATCATCACCGCCTTCGCCGTGGTCATCGTCGCCGTCGCCCGCTGGCGTGGCCTGCGCGCCCTGATCGGCCTGCTGATCGCGTTCGGTGTGCTCGTGGTGTTCATGCTCCCCGCGTTGCTCGACGGCAAACCCGCCGTGCCCGTCGCCCTGGTCGGTGGCGCGATCATCCTCTACGCCGTGCTGTACCTCGCGCACGGGGTCAACCTGCGCACGAGCTCGGCCCTGCTCGGCACCCTCGCGTCGATGTTGCTCGCCGCCGTGCTCTCGTACGTCACGATCCGGATGACCCATCTGACGGGACTGTCCGAGGAACAGAACACCGACGTGCAGCTCTACCTCGAACAGGTCAGCATCACCGGTCTGCTGCTCGCCGGATTCATCATCGGCTCCCTCGGCGTCCTCAACGACGTGACCATCACCCAGGCAGCCTCGGCCTTCGAACTGGCGGCGCTCGATCCCACCGCCTCGCGCCGGAAGGTGTTCTCCTCCGCGATGCGGGTCGGCCGCGACCACATCGCCAGCACGGTCTACACCCTCGTGCTGGCGTACGCCGGTGGCGCCCTGCCGCTGTTGCTGCTGTTCAGCGTCGCCGGCCGGTCCATGTCGGACGTGCTCACCGGCGACGCCGTCGCCATCGAGGTGGTGCGGGCGTGTGTGGGCGGTATCGCACTGGCGCTGTCCGTTCCGCTGACCACGGGCATTGCCGCGCTGCTGGCCCGGCCCGGCGCCCCGGAGCCCGCAGCCCGCAAGGGCCGCCATGCCCGGTGACCGGTTCGACGGCCGCGGGCGTCGGTGAACGTGCGAACGATAGGTATTCTTCCCCTGTTGTCGTCCGGTGCGAGGGACCGGAGTCACGACACACGAGATCGAAGGGCAGGGGCCATGTTCTCCGAGCAGCACAGGCCTGCCGGCGCACCACCAGGAATAGGCACCACAACTTCGCCGGTCGCTCTGGACACCGACTGGGCCCAGGAGGAGCCGTCGGTCCTCCTGATCGAGGACGACGCCGGCGATGCGCTCATCGTCGAGGAGCTGGTGGCGGACAGCGCGCAGGGCATGCGCCTGGAATGGGTCCAGACGATGGCCGCGGCCCGCGCCGAACTGGCCGCCGGTCTGCCCGACTGCATCCTGCTGGATCTGCATCTGCCCGACGCCCAGGGCATGGACGCCCTCGCGCGAGTGCAGCAGTACGCCGCCGGCGTCCCGGTCGTGGTGCTCACCGGCCTCGCCGAGGAGCAGACGGGCCTGGCGGCGGTCGCTGCCGGCGCCCAGGACTATCTCGTCAAGGGCCGCGTGGAGCCGGACCTGTTCGGCCGGACCGTGCGCTACGCCATCCAGCGCAAGCAGGCCGAGCACGCCGCCGTCGCGTTGCAGGCCAGCCGGCTGCAGGCGCAGGAGAACACCCGCCTCGAACGCGGACTGCTGCCGTCGCCGATGCTGCACCACGCCGGCGACGTGGACATCGTGGCGCGGTACCGGCCCGGAAGTGAGCAGTCGCTGCTCGGCGGGGATTTCTACGACGTCGTGCAGACCGAGGACGGCGCCGTGCACGTGCTCATCGGCGACGTCTGCGGGCACGGTCCCGACGAGGCCGCCCTCGGGGTGAGCTTGCGGATCGCCTGGCGCACCCTCGTGATCACCGGCGTCACCGGTGTCGCCCAGTTGCAGAAGCTCGAACGGATCATGGTCGCCGAGCGGGCGAACGAACGGCATTTCGCCACCCTCACCAGTCTCGTCATGTCGCCGGACCGGCGCCGGGTGCAGGTGATGCGCGCCGGGCATCCGGGTCTGCTGCTGCACAGCTCCCGGGGGGTCGACTGGGTCGAGGCGCCCGGCGGACCCGCGCTCGGGTTGCTGCCCGGTGTCTCGACGTGGCCCGTGCACGAGTTGGAGCTGCCGGAGGGCGGCGGCATCATGATGTTCACCGACGGGCTGTTCGAGGGCCGGGTCGGCGACGGCGGGGAACGCCTCGGCGAGGAGGGGCTGCTGCGGCTGGCCCGCGAGGAGGGGCACCTGGCGCCCGAGGCCTTCGTCGACACCCTGATCGACCGGGCCGAGGCCCTGGCGGAAAGTCACGGAGGACTCGGCGACGACGTGGCCGTGGTGCACGTGCGATGGAGCGAGAAAGTAGCGGAGCAGACATGAGAGACCCGTCGATGCCCGAACCCAAGGTCGAGCGGGTGCGCTCGCGGCTGACGGTCCAGAGCTGGTTCCAGGTCGCCTTCGCGGTCCTTGCCGTGTTCGTCGTGCTCGGCACCATCGTGGGCGGGTACTTCATCCAGCGCACCGCGCAGATCACCGACGAGCTGGTCGACCAGGTCCAGCCGGCCCGCGCCGAGGCATATCGGCTGCAGGCGGCTCTGCTGGATCAGGAGACCGGCGCCCGCGGCTACGCCGCCACCGCCGACGTCGAGTTCCTTGCGCCGTACCTGACGGGCAAGCAGGTCGAGCAGGAGGCCTCCGACCGGATGCGGGAGTTCACCGCCGAACACCCGGAGCTGCTCGCCGACGTCGTCGAGATCGAGGCGGCGGCCGAGGCCTGGCGCACCGACTATGCCGACCCGCTCGTCGCTAGCGTCGTCCCCGGCGTCCCCGCCCCGGTGGATCCCGCGGCCACCGAGCGCGGCCGGACTGCGTTCGACGCGATGCGCACCCTGTTCGAGGAGCAGAACGCCGCACTCGTCCAGGCCCGTGCGGACGGCTACGACGACCTCGTGCAGGCCCGGACCATCCGCAACTCCGTGCTGGTGGCGATGGTGGCGGGCTTCCTGCTCACCGGCCTGCTCATGGTGATCCTGGTGCACAACCTCGTCGCCATGCCACTGGTCAGCCTGCGCGCGGCGACGCGGCGGGTCGTCGCGGACGGCAACTTCGACCAGCACATCCACCCTCAGGGCCCGAAGGACATCCGGATCCTGGCCCGGGACGTCGAGGCGATGCGTGGGCGCATCGTGTTCGCGCTGGCTGCCGCCCACACCCAGCACCAGCAACTCGCCCAGCAGAAGGCGGACCTCGACACCCAGGCCGAGGAACTGCGCCGTTCGAACGCCGAACTCGAGCAGTTCGCCTACGTCGCGTCCCACGACCTGCAGGAGCCGTTGCGCAAGGTCGCGTCGTTCTGTCAGCTGCTCGAGAAGCGCTACGGCGACAAGCTCGACGAGCGCGGCGCCCAGTACATCGCGTTCGCCGTCGACGGCGCCAAACGCATGCAGGTCCTCATCAACGACCTGCTGACCTTCTCCCGCGTCGGCCGGGTCAGCGACGATCACGTGCGCGTCGACCTGGATCAGCCGCTGGACAAGGCCGTGGCCAATCTCGCCGCCGCGATCGACGAGTCCGGCGTGCGCATCGAACGTCCCGAGAATCTCCCCGAGATCACGGGCGATCCGACCCTGCTGACGATGCTCTGGCAGAATCTGGTGGGCAACGCGATCAAGTTCCGCCACCCCGACCGCACTCCCACCGTGCAGATCACCTGCGACCGGGACGAGGGGGATCAGGACGGGCCCGGAACCTGGACGTTGTGCGTCACGGACAACGGCATCGGCATCGACGCCGAGTTCGCCGAGAAGGTGTTCGTCATCTTCCAGCGTCTCCACGGCCGCGACGTCTACACCGGCACCGGCATCGGGCTGGCGGTGTGCAAGAAGATCGTCGAGTACCACGGTGGCAGGATCTGGATCGACACCGAGCACACCGAGGGCACCCGGTTCTGCTTCACGGTCCCCGCCCTGCCCGACGAAGAACCCGAAGCGCCCGCCCCGGCCGACGCCGACCTCGAAGGAGCCCCCGCATGACCCCCGCCGAGCCCATCGACGTCCTGCTGGTCGAAGACGACCCGGGCGACGAACTGATGACCCGCGAGGCCTTCGAGGACAACAAGATCGGCAACGAGCTGCACGTGGTCCGCGACGGCGAGGAGGCCCTGGACTTCCTGTACCAGCGCGGCGCGTACACCGAGGCGCCGCGTCCCGACCTGATCCTGCTCGACCTCAACCTGCCCAAGTACGACGGGCGGCAGGTCCTCGAGAAGATCAAGTCCGACCCGGATCTGTCCGACATCCCGGTCGTGGTGCTCACCACCTCGGCCGCCGAGGAGGACATCCTGCGCAGCTACCGGCTGCACGCCAACGCGTACGTCACCAAGCCGGTCGACCTCGACCAGTTCATCGGGGCGGTCCGGCAGATCGACGAGTTCTTCGTCCAGGTGGTGCGGCTGCCCCGCCGTCGCCAGTAGTCCCGGGCGGCCGGACCGGCGTCAGATGCTCCAGCGCATGGTGACGACGGTCCCGCTGTCGGCCGGGGCCACGGTCGCCGTGTCCGCGAGGGAGTTGATCAGGGTGAGGCCGTGCCCGCGCGAGCTCGTGCTCGGGTCGGTGTCGTTTGCGCGCCAGCTGCCCCGGTCGATGATGGCGACCTCGACCTGGCGGTCGGCCGGGATCAGCGTCGCCTCGAGGTCGAGCGTGCCCGACGCACCGTCGCGGTAGGCGTGCTCGACGGCGTTGGCGAGGGCCTCGTAGCTGGCCAGCAGCACGTCGCGGGCCAGCTCGGGGCTCACGTGCACCGCGTCGAGCCAGCGTTCCAGGGCTCGCCGCAGCACGGTCAGCTGACCGGGCTCGGCGCGCACGCGCCGATAGGCAAGCGTGACCGAGTCGCACAGCGGGGTGTTCTGCGGCGAAAACATCGTTTGTACTCTAGCCTGTCGCGCTGGGCGCCATCAGGTTCGCGGGTCCCCGGCAGCGGACGGGACCCGTCAGATGGGTAACCGCAGCTCCGGCGGCACTTCGATCGTCGGCAGCGGCGGTAGCGGCGGCAGCGTCGGCACCGGGATGTTCAGGCCGGGGATCAACGGCGGCGGCGCCGTGGCGGGGGGCGGCGGAGGCGGCACCACGCGCGCGGTCGTGGGGTCCTCGACCGGCGGGACGGTCGTGGTCGTCGTCGGTGCCGGTGCCGGCGCAACGGCGGGCGCCGGCTGCGGGGTCGGCGACGGCGTCGTCACGATCACCTCGGTCTGCCGGATATCCGACTCGTCGTCGCCGGCGAGGGTGTTCTGGGCGCCGAGCGCCAAGCCGATCATGGCAACCACGCCCAGGGCGGTGCCGGCCAGCCCGGCCCCGCTGATCTGCCGTTTGGACACGTGCGGTTCGTGAGCGGTCGCCGCCCGCTTCCGCCTCGGTGTCCTGGTCTCGCCGGACGGGGCCGGTGCGGGCGACTCGGCACGCGACAGCCGCTCGGTGCGGTGCGGCGCCGTGCCGCCGGGCGGGACGATGCGTTCGGTCACCGCCGGCGGCACGAGCAGTTCGGTGACCGCCGGTTCCGCGGCGACGGCGCGCAGGGCACCACCCTTGGCCAGGACGAGCTCGGGTTCGTGCGGAACCACGACGGGCAGCTTCGTCCACGTCTCGAGCACCCGGCGCACCAGGCGGACGTGGGCGCCCCCACCGAGCAGCACGATCGTCTCGGGCCGGGCGCCGGACCGCTGCACGACGTCGCGCACGAACCGCGCCGAGGCCTCGACGAGCGGGGTGATCAGCGGTTCGAACGTCTCCAGGGACATCAGGATCACGCCAGCGGTGCCCGGCACGGCGACGGCGTCGCTGCCGGACAGCTGTTCCTTCGCCGCGCGGCACTGGGCGACGAACTCCTCGTCCTGCGGGTCGTCGGGCCGCCACACGCCGTCCGAGCCGAGCAGGTGCAGGCGCACCGCGTCGTCGAACAGGCGCCCGGCCACGGACCCGGTGCGTTCGGTGTGCACGGCGCCGGTGCTGCGGTCGGCGACGGTGACGGTGAGTCCGGACGCGCCGAGGTCGTAGAGGACCGCGACGTCGGCGGTGAGCTCACCGGTGGCCCGCAGGTACGTCAGGGCCGCTTCGGACTCGCCGACGAGGCTGTACCGGTCGAGTCCCTGCTCGGCCATCGCGGCGCGGAGCCGTCCGGCCTCGGCGGCGTCGCGGTACACCAGGCCCGCGCGCTCGACGCTCTCGCCCGCGATGCCGGCCTGCACGAGCACGCCCACGGTCTGCGCCGCGAGGCGAGCCGGGTCGTCCCGTCTGGTCTCGACCACCTGGAACTGGTAACCCGCGGAAGGTGCGTCCGGATCGATCGGACGAACGATCCGGACGGCACTCGTCCCTGCGGTCACCCCGAGAACCGAACTCATCAGCCGCCTTCTGATCGTGTTGTGCGCCGCACAGCCTCCCCCGGCGCATCCCGACCGCCCGATGCTACCGAACGGTCCGGACAGACCCCCTGGCGAATCGGACATGCGGCCCGGCAACCGGACGAACGGCCCGGGGGCTGCCTAGGATCGAGCGATGCGGGTTCTGTACGTCTGTACCGGGAACATCTGCCGATCGCCCACCGCCGAACTGCTGACCACCGCGTTCGCGCGGGAAGCGGACCGGGGTGAGCTGTCCGCGCACAGCGCCGGCACCCGCGGCATGGTGGGCCGGCCCATGGAGCCGACGGCGGCGCTGGTGCTGCGTCAGCTCGGCGGCGAGCCCGACGGCTTCGTCGCCCGGCGTCTGTCGCCGCGCATCGCGCAGGACGCCGACCTGGTGATCACGATGGCCGAGTCGCACCGCGGGGCCGTGCTGCAGTCGGCACCCCGGATGCTCAAGCGGACGTTCACGCTGCGGGAGGCCGCTCGGCTGCAGCAGCTCAGCGGCGCCGAGACGGTCACCGAACTGGCAGCGGCCCGGGCGCAGTTTCCCGCGCCCGGGCCGGAGGACGTGACCGATCCGATCGGCCGCGACGAGGACACGTTCGTCACCGTCGGGACCGAGATCGCCGATCTGCTGCTACCGCTGCTCGCCCGGATCCACGACTGACCCGTTGCGCGGGCCCGGCAGCGGCGAGGGCGCGACGGGTCGCGACACCGCCGTCGGCACCGACTGTTCGCGGTAGGCGGGCTCGGCGGAGTACGCCTGCGGGGCGCGGTAGTGCTGCCCCGCCTGTGCGTCGTCGTGGCCCTCCTGCTCCGGCCGGTACGGTTCCGGCCGGGTGGGCTCGCCGCGGTGGCGACGGCCACCGGTGGGTTGCGCGGCGGGCTGCTGCGCCGGCGCGTCCTTCTTCACGTCGGACTCGTAGTAGTAGCGGTACTCGTAGGCGCCGCGGCCCTTGTTCGGTGTCATCGTCATGATGGTGCCGAGCAAGTGCGCGCCGGCGCTGCCGAGATTGCCGACGGCGCGGCTGAGCTGCTCGCGGGTGGTCTTGCCGTGACGCGCGATGAGCAGTGCGCCGTCGGTGGCCGCGGCGAGCACGACGGAGTCGGTGACGGGCAGGACCGGCGAGCCGTCGATGATGACGTACTCGAAGCGCGCCCGCAGGTCGTCGATGACGTGCTTGGCGGTGTCGGAGCCGAGCAGCTCGCTGGGATTGGGCGGCAGTGCGCCGGAGGCCAGCACCCACAGGCCCTCGTACTGGCTGGGCTGCAGCACGTCCTCGAGACCGGCTTGACCCGAGAGCACGGTGCTGAAGCCGACGTCGCCGACGACGCCGAGGTACTTCGACACCCGCGGCCGGCGCAGGTCACCCTCGACGAGCACGACGGAGTGACCGGCCTCGGCGAGCACCAGTGCGGTGTTGATGGCGGTGGTGGTCTTGCCCTCGGCGGGCAGGGCGCTGGTGACGACGATGACGCGCGGCGGGTTGTCGACGTCGAGGAACTTCAGGTTGGTGCGCATCTCCCGGTACGCCTCGGCGCTGCCGGAATTCGACTCCTGGAACGCGATTGCCGCGTGCTCCTGCCGTTCCTTGTCGAGCGGGATGGTGCCGACGAGGCCGGTGTGGGCGAGTTCCTCGACCGTCTTACGGTCCTTGACCGTGTTGTCGAGCCGGTCGCGCAGCACCGCGAGGGCGATGCCCAGGAGCAGGCCGACGGCGAAGCCGAGCGCGAGGTTGCGCTTCGTCTTCGGCGACACCGGGGTCGCCGGGGTGTCGGCGTGCTGCTCGACGACGACCCGTGCGGTGGGCTCACCGCCGTTCTCGGGAGTCTCGAGCTCGCGGGCCATCACGACGAACTCGTCGGACAGGGCGTTGGCGAGGTCCCGGGCCCGTTCCGGCGACGCGTCGTCGACCTTGACGTCGACGAGCACGGTGTCGGGGGCCGACGAGGCGGTCACCTTCTCCGCCAGCTGCGACGGCGTCAGGTCGGACAGTCCCAGCCGGTCGAGGGTGCGCTGCGCCAGCGTGGTGCCGGTGAGCAGCTTCGTGTAGGAGGCGACGCGCTGCTGCGAGAACAGGTTGCCCTGGTAGATCTCGTTGACCGACGCCCCCGACGACGTGGAGACGAACAGCCGGGTGCTCGCCTGGTAGATCGGGGTGGTGAGCAGGGAGGCGCCGAGCGCACCGAGTACCGCCACCACGGTCGTCACGGCGACGATCTTCCATCGCGCCTGCAGAATGCGTAGGTAGTCGTGTACTTCCATTACGGTGTCTCCCTCGTTGCTGTGACACTGTCGGTGCACCCTACGGGCGCGGAAATCTGTCGTTCGGTCAAGTGGCGGGCGAGCGTGGGGCCGATCACGGCCAGCGCGCCGGGGGTGGTCAGGTCGGAGTGCGGGTAGGGCACGTCGTGCGCGGTGACGCGGCCGCGGACGTGTCGGCGCCAGCTCGCGGCGAGGTCGGGTCCGGCCGGCCCGTCGGGGCGGGCGCGGAACAGCAGCGCGTCGCCGTCGAGGACGCGGGGCGTGTGCGCGGTGACGGCCTCCTCCAGGGCGGCGCCCGCGGCGAGCGCTCGCTTCCGGATCTCGGCGACGAACGCCGACGGCAGGCCGGGCACCTCGAGTTCGACGACGGGCTCGTCCGGCAGGGCCGCGATGTCGGGAAGGGTGTCAGGGGTGAGCGTGTCGAGCAGGATCAGCGACGCCACCTGCTCCCCCGCCTCGTGCAGTTGCACGGCCATCTCGTGCGCGATGGTTCCGCCGAGGGACCAGCCCAGCAGGTGGTAGGGGCCGTCGGGCTGGACGGCGCGGATCTCGTCGAGGTAGCGGGCGGCGAACTCGGCGACGGTGCGCGGCAGCGGCTCGAGCCGGGTGGCCTGCAGCCCGTACAGCGCGACGCCGGGTAGGTGCGGCGCGAGTCCCGTGTAGCACCAGGACATTCCGCTGATGGGGTGGACGCAGAACAGGGGTGTGCCGTCGGGGCGTCCCGCGAGCGGCACCAGGGTGGCGAGGGGGTCGGTGTCGTCGCCGCCGTGGTCGATCCGGTCGGCGAGGTCGGCGACGGTCAGCGCGGTGAGCAGCCAGTCGAGCGGGACGTCGCGGTCGAGCGCGGCCCGCAGGTCGGCGGCGACGGCGACGGCGCCGAGCGACGTGCCGCCGAGGTCGAAGAACCCCTGGTCGGCGGAGACCGGCCGGCCGAGGTGCCGGGCGAACACCTCGGCGACCGCCTCGGCCGTCGGGCCGGTGGGAGGAACGAAATCGTGTGCGGATAATGCGAAGTCGGGTCGGGGCAGCGCGGCGCGATCGACCTTGCCGGACGGCAGCAGCGGCAGCGCGTCGACGACGGTGATCGCGGCGGGCCGCAGCGCCCGCGGCAGGTGCGCGGCGGCGCGGGCCCGCAGCGCGGCGGCGTCGGCGCTGCCCTGCACGTAGGAGACGAGGACGGTCTCGCCCGTGGGGCCGGGCACGGCGACGGTGACGGCGGCGTCGACGTCGTCGGCGGCGGTGAGCACGGCGTCGATCTCGGCGGGTTCGACGCGGATGCCGTGCAGCTGGAGCTGCTCGTCGACGCGGCCGAGGATGTCGAGTTCGCCGGCGGCGGTGACGCGGGCGAGGTCGCCGGTGCGGTACAGCCGCCCGCCCGGCGCACCGTACGGGTCGGCGACGAATCGTGTTGCGGTGAGCCCGCTTCGGTTGTGGTAGCCGCGGGCCAGGC
Organism: Rhodococcus indonesiensis; assembly: GCF_047782815.1. NCBI lineage: Bacteria > Bacillati > Actinomycetota > Actinomycetes > Mycobacteriales > Nocardiaceae > Rhodococcus > Rhodococcus indonesiensis. Next base: position 4,346,998 of record NZ_CP180630.1, read on the forward strand.
TCGGCCCGGTCACGTACAGCTCCCCGATCACCCCGGCCGGGACGGGGTGCAGGCGCGCGTCGAGGACGTGGGCGGTGGCGCCGGCGACGACGGTCCCGACGGTGGGCCGGGCGCCGGGTGCGAACGGGCCGCCGAACGACACGGCGATCGTGAACTCGGTGGGCCCGTACCCGTTGAGCAGCCGGTGCCGCTGCCAGCGCTCGACGACGGGCGCGGTGAGCGCCTCGCCCTCGGACAGGACGGTGACCGGGCGCGGCAGTGTGTCCGGATCGAGGGTGGCGAGCACGGAGGGGGTGGCGACGACGTGGGTAACGTGCTCGGCGACGATCAACTCCTGCAGCGCCTCGCCCGCGTACACGTGGTCGGGTGCGACGACGAGGGTCGCGCCGTGCGCGTGGGCGGTGAGCAGTTCGAACACCGACGCGTCGAAGGTGTGCGACGCGGCGTGCAGCACCCGGCTGCCGGGCGTGACGCCGAGAACGTGCGCGTCGGTGAGGGCGGTCAGGCCGCGGTGCGGCACGGCGACGCCCTTGGGTGCGCCGGTGCTGCCGGAGGTGTAGATCAGGTACGCGGTGTCGTCGGGGTGCGGCTCCGCGGCGACATCCGGGGCTTCGTCTTCGGACTCGTCGGCGGTCAGGTCCAGCCAGTCGACGCCCTCCCCCGCCGGGTCCACGCCCGGCACGGTCAGGCCGACGGTGGCGCCGCTGTCGCGCAGCACGGTCGCGATGCGGGCGGGCGGCTGCGCCGGGTCGACGGACACCCACGCCGCGCCGGCCTTCGCGACGGCCCACACCGCGAGCGGCCAGTACTCCCCGCGCGGCACGGCCACCGCGACGACGCCGGTCACCCCGCGGGCGCGCAGCCGCGCGGCGACGGCGGCGGCGCGGGCGTCGAGCCCGGCGTAGGTCCAGGCGACGGTCCCGGCGCGCACGGCGATGGCGCCGGGGTGGGCGCGGACGGTGGCGGCGAGGATCTGCGGCAGCGTCCGCGGCGCCGCGGCGGGGGCGGTCAGCGGCGCGGGCGCGGGGGCGGCGAGATCGCCGACGGCGGCGGCGGGGTCGTCGAGCGCGGCGCCGAGCAGCGCGAGGTAGTCGGCCAGCAACGCGTCGGCGGTGGTGGCGTCGAACAGGTCGGTGGCGTACACGAGGCGCACGTCGATGCCGTCGTCGCCGCGTTCGGTGACGTCGACGGTCAGGTCGAACTGGGCGGCCGGGGTGCCGGCGTCGAATTCGCGCACGCGCAGCCCGGGCAGCTGGGGCAGGTCCTGCCCCGCGGGCACGGTGCGGTGGGCGAGCAGCACCTGGAACAGCGGGTGGTGGGTGCCGCGGGCCGGCGCGACCCGCGCGACGACCTGATCGAACGGGACGTCCGCGTGGGCGAGGGCGTCGAGGTCGGTGGTGCGGACGCGGCGCAGCAGGTCCGCGAACGGCTCGGCGACATCGACGGTGGTGCGCAGGGTGAGGGTGCCGACGAACATGCCTACGAGGGCGTGCAGGCGCGGGTCGGCGCGGCCGGCGACGGCGGTGCCGACGGCGATGTCGGCGCGGCCGCTGCGACGGGCGAGCAGCGCGGCGAGAGCGGCGTGCAGCACCATGAAGCCGGTGGCGTCGTGGGCGCGCGCGACGTCGCGCACGCGGCGGTGGGTGGCGGCGTCGAGGTGGGCGGTGACGGCGCCGCCGACGTGGCTGGGCCGCACGGGCCGGGGCCGGTCGGTGGGCAGCGGCAGCGGCGTGTCGGGCAGTCCCGCGAGAGTCGTTGCCCAGTGGTCGAGTTGGCGGGCGGCGAGACTGTCCGGGTCGGCGGGGTCGCCGAGCAGGTCGTGGTGCCAGCGGGCGTAGTCGCGGTAGCGCACGGGCAGCGGCCACCAGATCGGTGCGGCACCGGCGACGCGGGCCGCGTAGGCGTGCTGCAGGTCGGTGAGCAGCGGCGCGACCGAGCCGCCGTCGAACGCGATGTGGTGCACGGCCGCGGCGAGCACCCGTTCGCCGCCGCCGAGGTCGATCAGCCGGAGCCGCAGCGGCGCCTCGGCGGTGAGGTCGAACGGCGCGGTGAGCACCTCGGTCACGGCGGCGGTCACGTCGGTGCCCGGAACCGATTCGAGCGCAGGCGGATCCACGATCGTGGCGATGCCGTCGGGGTAGGCGGTGCGCAGCACCTCGTGCCGGTCGGCGACGTCGGCGACCGCCGCGGCCAGCGCGGCCGTGTCCAGGTCGCCGCTCAGATGCAGCGCAACGGGCACGGTGTACGCGGCGCTGCGCGGTTCGGCGCGGCCGATCAGCCACAGCCGCTGCTGCGCGGGAGCGAGCGGCGTGGGCGCGTCGTCGTCGTAGCGGCGCAACGGGATCCGGGTGGTGTCACCGTCGCGCAGGTGCGCGGCGAGCGCCGCGAGCGTGGGGGCCTGCAGCACCGCGCGGGCGGGCACGTCGACACCGAAGGCGTCGGCGAGGCGGGCGGCGAGGACGACGGCGGACAGCGAGTCGCCGCCCGCGGCGAAGAACCCGGCGTGGATGTCGGGCCGCGCACCGAGCACGCTCTCGGCGACGGTGACGACGAGGTCCTCGACGTCGGTGAGGGGCCGGTCGTCGGCGGCGTCGTCGCGGGCGGTGTCGAGCTCGTGCAGGGCGGCGACGTCGAGTTTGCCGTTGACGGTGGTCGGCAGCTCCGGCAGCAGCCGCAGGCGGGCCGGCATGCGCTGCGGGGGAACGATTTCGGCGAGACCGGCACGCACGCGGGTGTCGTCGACGTCCGGGTCGGCGGCCGCGAAGGCGACGAGCGCGCCGTCCGAAGCCAGCAGGACGGCGTGCCGGATGCCGGGTTGCGCGAGCAGGGCGGCCTCGAGTTCCCCGGGTTCGATGCGCACGCCGCGGACCTTGAGCTGCCGGTCGGTGCGGCCCCGGAAGGCGAGGGTGCCGTCGGGGCGGCGGTGCACGAGATCGCCCGTGCGGTACCGGCGGGTGCCGCCGGGGGCGGCGACGAACCGCTGCGCGGTGAGACCGGGGGCGCCGAGGTAGCCGAGGGCGACGGACGTCCCGGCCAGGTACAGCTCGCCGACGGCGTCGTCGGGCACCGGGCACAGCCGGGCGTCGAGGACGTGCGCGACGGTGCCGGGGACGGGCCGGCCGATGCCGCCGCGGCCGTCGACGTCGGTGAGGGTCGCGACGATCGTGGCCTCGGTGGGGCCGTACGCGTCGAGCATGTGCCGGGCCGCCGCACTCGAGCCCCGGGTCCAGCGGGCGGCGAGCGCGGGCGGCAGGGTTTCGCCGCCGGAGGCGACGACCCGCAGGTCGGGCAGCTGCTGCGGGTCGAGGGTGCCGAGCACCGCGGGGGTGGACAGGTAGTGGGTGATGCGCTGGGCGCGCAGCACCTGCTGCAGGTCCGCGCCCGCGTATACCTCCGGCGGGGCGACGACGAGGGTCGCGCCGGTGGTGTGGGCGAGCAGGAGCTCGAGCAGGGCCGCGTCGAACGCCGGGTGGTAGCCCTGCAGCACGCGGTCGCCGGGTCCGACGCGGTAGCGGCGGGCGGCCTCGGCGGCGAGCGGCGCGAGACCGGTGTGGGTGACGGCGACGCGTTTGGGAGCGCCGGTCGAGCCGGACGTCGACACCACGTACGCGACGTTCGCCGGGACGGGCTCGTCGGCGGCACCGGAGAAGTCGGAACTGGTGAAGGCGGCGCCGGTCTTGGTGATCGCCCACAGCCGCAGCACGTGGTCGAGGCCGCGAGGACGGTCGATCGGGATCACGGTGCCGGCGCCGGCGCCGGCGGCGCGCAACTCGTCGGCGAGCGCGTCGGAGCGCGCGTCGAGTTCGCGGTAGGTCAGGGCGGTCTCGCCCTCGCACAGCGCTTCCCGGTCGGGGTGCGCGGCGGCGGTGGCGCGCAGCAGCTCGGGCAGCGTACGAGCGGGGGCGGGGGCGGCTCCGGTCAGCGGCGCGGCGGGCCGGTCGACGGGCAGGTCGCCGACGAGCGCGTCGGGTGCGGCGACGACGTGCCGCAGGACGGCGACGAACCGGTCCGCGAGCCGGCGCGCCGTGGATGCGGCGAACCGGGACGCGTCGTGCACGAGGGTGCCGGTGTAGCCGTCCGCGGCGGGCGCGAGCGCGAACTGCAGGTCGAACTTCGGTGCGCCGGCGAGGACTTCCTGCGCGTCAACGGTGAGGTCCCCGATCCGGACGGGGTCGAGGGCGAAGTCCTGCAGGGCGAGCGCGACCTGCGGGGCGCGGCCGGACAGGCCGGCGAGGATCTGCTCGTAGGGCACCCCGGCGTGGTCGAGGGCGGCGACGTCGAAGTCGCGGACCTGCGCGAGCAGCCCGGCGAACGGCATGTCGGGTTCCACGCGGGCGCGGAGCACGAGGGTGTCGAGGAACGGGCCGACGAGCTGTTCGACCTGCGCCCAGCGGCGGGCGGAGACGACGGCGGCGACGGCGACGTCGTGGCCGGCGCCGACGCGGGCGAGCAGCACCGACAGGGCGGCGTGCAGCACCATGAACTCGGTGGCGCCGTGGACGCGGGCGAGGACGGCGATCCCGGCGCGCACGTCGGCGGGCACCTCGAACGCGACGGTCTCCGCCACAGACTCGGAAGCGGCTGTGTCCGTGGGCAGTTCGACGGGGTCGAGGCCGTCGAGGGCGCGTCGCCAGTGCGCGACGTCCGGCTCGGGGATCCCGCGGGCTTGTTCCCACAGCGCGTAGTCGGCGTACTGCAGCGGCAGCGGTTCCCACTGGGGCGGCTGCCCGGCCGCGCGGGCGGCGTAGGCGACGGCGAGGTCGCGCAGCAGCGGCGCGAGCGACGCCCCGTCCGCCGCGGCATGGTCGACGGCCAGCCGCAGCCGCCGGGTGCCGTCGGTCTCCTCCAGGTCCCAGTGGACAGCACGGTCCGCGAGGACCTGGTGCGGGCCCTGTTCGTCGACGACGATGCGGGTGCGCAGGATCTCGTGCCGCGACGCGACGTCGTCGAGCGCGGCCTCGAGGGCGGGCACGTCGAGGGGCCCGGTCAGGTGCACGTCGGCGCGCAGCCGGTAGGCGTCGGGGTCGAGGCGGCTCAGTCCCCACAGGCGACGTTGCGCCCGGCTCAGCGGGATCCGGCCGGGGCGCGGGTGGACGGGCACCGGTCCGGTCTCGGCGTCGAGCCCGCCGGCGTCGAGCGCGGCGGCGAGGGACTCGACGGTGGGGTGCTCGAAGATCAGCCGCAGCGGCACCGCGGTGCCGGTCTCCTCGCGGAGCCGGCCGACGAGGACGGTGGCGAGCAGCGAGTTGCCGCCGACGGCGAAGAAGTCGTCGCCGCGGCCGGGGTCGGTGCCGGTCAGTTCGCCGAAGATCCGCGCGACGAGACTCTCGGTCTCGGTGCCGGGTTCGTCGCGCCCGCCGAGGTCGGGTGCGGGCAGCCGCGCGACGTCGAGTTTGCCGTGTGCGGTGCGCGGGACCGCGTCGAGCGGGACGACGGCGACGGGCACGAGGTGGGCGGGCAGGCTGCGGCGCAGCTGCCGTCGCGCGTCGTCGGCGTCGACGGTCGCGGGCACGACGTAGGAGACGAGCGCCCCGTCGCGCACGACGGTCGCCGCCTGCTGCACCCCGGCCACCCCGCGCACCGCGGCATCGACCTCCCCCGGCTCGATCCGCACCCCGCGCAGCTTGACCTGATCGTCGCCGCGCCCGACGAACCGCAGGGCGCCCCCGCCGCCCGTGCGCGTTTCTGGTAGCTCCGACGACCAGAAACACGCACGGGTCCAGCGGGTCAGGTCGCCCGTGCGGTACCGGCGACGGCCGCCGGGCGCGGCCACGAACCGGGTCGCGGTGCGGCCGGGATCGTCGCGGTAGCCGTCGGCGAGCCGCTCCCCCGCCAGGTACAGCTCCCCCGCGACGCCCGTGGGCACGGGCCGCAGCCGCTCGTCGAGCACGACGGCCTCGACCCCGCGCACGGGGGTGCCGATCACGACGTCCGCGCCGGGCGTCAGCGGCGGCGAACAGGTCGCGAAGACCGTGGCCTCGGCGGGGCCGTACCCGTTGTAGAGGCGACGGCCCGCGCCCCACCGCGCGACGAGCTCGTCGCTCACGGCCTCGCCGCCGAGCATGAGCACCCGCAGGTCGGGCAGCGCGCGCGACGGCACCGTCGCCAGCGCCGACGGGGTCAGGCAGGCGTGGGTGATGCGTTCACCCGCGAGCAGGTCGGCGAGGGCGTCGCCGCCGTAGGCGTCGGCCCCGGCGACGACGAGGGTCGCACCGGACGTACCCGCGACGAGCAGCTCGAGCATCGCCGCGTCGAAGCTCGGCGACGCGACGTGCAGCATGCGGTCACCGGGCGCGGCGGCGAACAGTTCCGTCAGGTCCTCGACGAGGGCACCGACCCCGCGGTGAGTGATGCTGACGCCCTTGGGGTTTCCGCTGGTGCCGGAGGTGAACACCAGATAGGCGGGCGCGCCCGGATCCGGGTCGGCCACCGCGACGGTGCCGTCGCGGGTGTCGGCGACGTCGAGCCAGGTCACGGCGTCGGGCAGCGACCCGAGGTGCGCGGCGCCGGTGACGCCGACGGTCGTGCCGGCGAGCATCGAAGCGAGCCGCACGGCGGGCTGGGCCGGGTCGACGAGCATCGGCGCGGCCCCGAGCCGAGCGATCCCCCACACGGCGACGACGGCGTCGAGCGAGCGGGGCAGGGCGCACGCGACGGCCGTGCCGGGCCGGACGCCGGCGGCGTGCAGCCGAGCGGCGAGCTCCTCGGCGCGCGAGAGGAGTTGCGGATACGTCAGTTCCACGTCGCCGTCACGCACGGCGATACCGTCGCCGCCGCGGGAGGCACCGTCGGCCAGCCACTGCCACAGCGTCCGCGCCGGGGCGGGCTCGGGTCCGGCGGCGGGGACGAGCGCGGCCCGTTCCGGCTCGGTGAGCAGGTCGATGTCGCCGATCCGCACGGCCGGGTCGGCGACGGCGGCGCGCAGGATCGCGACGTAGCGGTCGGCGAACGCGGCGACGGTGCCGGAGTCGTACAGGTCGGTAGCGTAGACGAATTCGAGGTCGACGCCGGTGCCGGTCTCGGTGACGACGAGCTGGAGGTCGAAGTTGGCGTGTTCGTCGGCCACCGGCAGCACCCGCGCGGTCAGGCCGGGCAGCTCGAACGCGTCGACGGCGGGGCGCCGCAGCGACAGCGCGACCTGGAACAGGGGGTGCCGGGCCGGGTTGCGGGCGGGGTTGAGGCGCTCGACGAGGGTCTCGAACGGCGCGTCCGGGTGGGTGTAGGCGGCCAGGTCCCGGGCGTGGACGTCGGCGAGCAGGTCCGCGAACGCGGCGTCCGGGTCGACGGGCGTGCGCAGGACGAGAGTTCCGGCGAACATGCCGACGAGGTCGTCGAGCTGCGGGTCGCCGCGCCCGGCGACGACGGTGCCCACGGCGATGTCGGCGCCGGCGCCGTGCCGGGCCAGCAGCACGGCCAGCGCCGCGTGCAGCACCATGAACGTCGTCGCGTGACCTTCCCGCGCGAGCCGCGACACACCCTCGGCGACGACGGGCTCCACGCTCGTGCGGTGGGTGGCGCCGCGCCCGGTGGGGCGGGCGGGCCGGGGCCGGTCACCGGGCAGGGTCACCTCGTCGGGCAGGCCGGCGAGCACGCCCGTCCAGTGTTCGAGCTGCGCGTCGGCGCCGGCGCGCTGCCAGCGGCTGAAGTCGGTGTACTGCACGGGCAGCGGCGCCCACCGTGGCTCGTGCCCGGCGAGCCGGGCGGTGTAGGCGTCGACGATGTCGAGCAGCAGCGGGGTGAGCGACCAGTCGTCGGCGGCGATGTGGTGCACGACCACGGCGAGCACGTGCCGCTGCGGCCCGAGCCGGTACAGCCGCATCCGCACGGGCGGCTCGTCGGTGAGGTCGAACCCGGGGGCGGCGAACTCGCGGACGAACTCGTCGAGCCCCTCGGCGGGCACGGCGACGGGTTCGAGGACGGGTCGCGCGACGGGCCGCACCACCTGCGCGGTGGGGTCGGGGTAGACGGTGCGCAGGGTGCGGTGCCGGCCGAGGACGTCGGCGACGGCGGTGGTCAGTGCCGCGACGTCGAGCCGGCCGTCGAGACGCACCGCGAACGGCAGGTTGTAGCTGCCGGATTCGGGGTCGAGGCGGTTGACGAACCACAGCCGCTGCTGCGCCGGGGACAGCGGCGCGGGGGTGTCGTCGCCGGCCGCGACGAGCGGGGCGCGGCGGCGGGGTGTGCCGGCGCGGGCGGCGAGCAGGGCGGCGAGGTCGGTGACGGTGGGGGCGGCGAACACGTCGCGGACGGTGACGTCGACGTCGGCGATGTCGGCGAGGCGCCCGGCGAGGCGGGTCGCGAGCAGCGAGTTGCCGCCGAGGTCGAAGAAGTCGTCGTCGGCGCCGACGGGTCCGGCGGCGAGCAGTTCCCGGTACACCTCGGCGACGAGTTCCTCGAGCGGCCCGTGCGGGGCGAGGCCACTACTGGGTGCGACGGTGGGCGCGGGCAGCGCCGCCCGGTCGAGTTTGCCGTTGGCGGTGCGCGGCAGCGTCTCCAGCGCGACGGCCGCGGCGGGCACGAGGTAGTCGGGCAGGGTGCGGCGCAGCTCGCGCAGCGCCGCGGTGGGGGTGCCGCCGACGAGGTAGGCGACGAGCCGGTCGTCGCGCAGCACCACGGCGGCCTGGGTGACGCCGTCGCAGCGCAGCAGCGCGGCCTCGATCTCGCCCGGTTCGATGCGGTAGCCGCGCAGTTCGAGCTGGTCGTCCGCGCGGCCCCGGTGGTGCAGCACGCCGTCGCGGCCGCGGCGGCCGAGATCACCGGTGCGGTAGCGGCGGACGCCGCCGGGCGCGGCGACGAACCGCGCAGCGGTCAGGGCGGGGCGGTCGCGGTAGCCGCGGGCGAGTTGCTTTCCGGCGACGTACAGTTCGCCGACGGTGCCGGGCGGGGTGCGGCGCAGCGACCGGTCGAGGATCTGCACGTCCAGTCCGGGCAGGGGCCGGCCGACGCCGGGCTGGTCGGCGGGTCCGCGGGTGACGTGCACGGTGGTCTCGGTGATGCCGAACATGTTCACCGCGCGCACGTGCGGCCGGTCCGCGAGCCACGGCCGGGCCTGTTCGGGGTCGAGGGCCTCGCCGCCGAAGATCAGCAGCCGCACCGTGTCCAGCGGGGTGTCGACGGTGGCGAGCTGGTGGAACGCGGTGGGGGTCTGGTTGAGGACGGTGACACCCTCCCCGTCGAGCAGCGCGGCGAAGGCGCCGGGGTCGCGGGCGGTGTAGTGGTCGACGACGACGAGCCGGCCGCCGGTGGTGAGTGCACCCCACATCTCCCACACGGAGAAGTCGAAGGCCGGGGAGTGGAACAGCGTCCACACGTCGCGCGGCCCGAACCCGAAGTCGGCGGTGGCGGCGAACACCGCGGCGGCGGCCTCGTGGCTGACGAGCACGCCCTTGGGGGTGCCGGTGGAGCCGGAGGTGTAGATCAGGTACGCGCCTGCCCCGGCCGGGACTGCCGCGTCGCATTCGCCGCCGGCGTCCAGGCGTTCCCGGATCTCCGTCGAATCGATCTGCAGCGCAGGTACTTCCACATCGACCGCGAAGTCTGTGTCGCACAGCACCGCAACGGGGGCGGCGTCGTCGAGCAGGGCACGCAGCCGCGCCGGCGGGTGCGTGACGTCCAGCGGCAGGTACACCGCGCCGGCGCGGGCGACGGCGAGGATCGCCACCACCAGGTCGAGCGAGCGGGGCAGCGCGACGGCAACGACGTCCTCGACGCCGAGTCCGCGCTCGGCGAGCAGCGCGGCGAGCGCCCCGGAGCGGGCATGCAGCTGCCCGTAGGTCAGGGTGTCGTCGCCGTGGGTGAGCGCGATCGCGTCGGGCCGGCGGCGCGCCTGCTCGGCGACGAGCGCGGGCAGCGTGGCCGTCGCCGGGTCCGCCGAGGGTGCGGAGGTGTCGCCGTCGGGGCCGAGTAGGTCGATGTCGCCGATCGCGGCGGCCGGGTCGGCGGTGACGACGTCGAGGATGCGCAGCAGGAACGGCGCCCACCCCGCGACGGTGTCGTGGTCGAACAGGCCGCGGTCGTAGGTCAGCACGCCGTCGAGCCCGGTGGGGGTGCCCGCGTCGGAGCGGTTCTCGCGGACGGTCACCTCGAGGTCGAATCGGGCTGTGCCGGTGGACAGCTCGCACACACCGGTGACGTCGGGCACGTCGAGGCCGTCCAGCGCGAAGCTCTCGTAGGCGAGCATCACCTGGAAGATCGGGTGGTGGCCGGCGGTGGAGGCGCCGAGCGCGTCGACGACCCGGTCGAACGGCACGTCGGCGTGGGCGAACGCGTCGAGGTCCACGCGGCGGGCGTCGGCGAGCAGTTCCGCGAACGTCGCGCGGGCGGGTACGGGCAGCCGTAGCGCGACGGTGCCGACGAACATGCCGACCACGTCGTCGAGCATGGGGTCGATGCGCCCGGAGACGGGGGTGCCGACGGTGACGTCCTCGGTGGCGGCGAGCGTCGCGAGCAGCACGGACAGCGCGGCGTGCACGACCATGAACGTCGTCGCGTCGTGGGCGCGGGCGAGTTTGTCGACGGCGGCGTGCAGTTCGGCGGGCACCGAGAAGCGCACGCGTCCAGCGGTGGAGTCGCCGTCGCCGCGGGGCCGGTCGGTGGGGAGGGCGAGCAGCGGCGGGGCGCCGGCGAGGGTGCGGGTCCAGTGCGCGAGCTGCCGGGCGGCGAGGCTCTCGGGGTCGGCGGGGTCACCGAGCAGGGTGCGCTGCCAGCGGGCGAAGTCGCGGTAGGTGACCGGCAGCGGCGGCCACGCGGGGCTGCGTCCGTCGCGCCGGGCGGCGTAGGCGACGGCGAGGTCGCGGCCGAGCGGCAGCAGCGCCAGCCCGTCGACGGCGACGTGGTGCAGCACCACCGCGAGGGTGTAGCCGGTGGCGGTGCGGTACAGGCGGGTGCGCAGCGGCGGGTCTACGGTGAGATCGAAACCGGCGCGGGCGAAGTCGGCGGCGTCGAGGTCGGTGGGCGCCGCGTGCGGTTCGAGGTCGAGGTCGATGCGCGGCAGCACCTGCTGAGTAGGTCCGTCCGGGCCGTCGGGGTGGACGGTGCGCAGCACGGCGTGCCGGGCGATCACGTCCGCGGCGGCGGCCGCGAGGGCGTCGAGGTCGGTGCCGGCGTCCAGGTCTACGACGAACGCGACGTGGTCGCCGGGGGCCGCGTCGGCGACGTCGAACCGGTTGGCGAGCCACATCCGCTGCTGGGCGGGTGCGAGCGGCACCGGCCCGGTGTCACCGGTCGGCAGCAGCGGCAGGCGTTCGCCGGTGAGCGGATCCGTCACGGCGGCGGCGAGGCCGGCGACGGTGGGGTGCTCGAAGATCTCCCGCACGCCCACCCGGTGACCGGCGACGGCGCCGAGCCGCGCGGCGAGCTGGGTGGCGAGCAGCGAGTTGCCGCCGAGCGCAAAGAAGTCGTCGGCGGCGGCGACGGCGGGTAGGTCCAGCAGGTCGGCGACGACCCCGGCGACGAGTTCCTCGGCGGCGCTGCGGTATCCGGCCGGGGCGCCGGGGGCGACGACGGGCTCGGGCAGCGCGGCGCGGTCGATCTTGCCGGTGCTCGTGAGCGGCAGCACGTCGAGGACGGTGACGGTGGCGGGCACCATGTGCCGCGGCAGCCGCGCGGCCGCGAACTCCCGCAGCTCGGCCGGGTCGAGGCGGGCGGTGTCGGGTCCGTGCACGTACGCGGCAAGCGCGTCGCCCCGCACGACGGTGACGGCAGCGGCGACCGCCGGGTGCGCGGTGAGGGTGGCCTCGATCTCGCCGAGCTCGATCCGGAACCCGCGCAGCTTGACCTGATGATCCACCCGCCCCACGAACTCCAGGGCGGCTCCGCCGCCCGTGCGCGTTTCTGGTAGCTCCGACGACCAGAAACGCGCACGGGTCCAGCGGACCAGGTCGCCGGTGCGGTACATGCGACCACCGCCGAACGGCGACGCGACGAACCGGCTCGCCGTCAGCCCCGGCATGCCGAGATAGCCGCGCGCGACGCCCGGCCCGAGCAGGTACAGCTCCCCGACGACGCCGACGGGAACGGGCCGCAGCCGCGGACCGAGAACGAGCGCAGTGACGCCGTCGAGGCCGGTGCCGATGGTCAGCCGCTCCCCCGGCACCAGCGGCGCGCTGGCGGTGGCGAGGACGGTGGTCTCGGTGGGCCCGTACACGTTGAGCATGGTCCGGCCGGGCGCCCAGCGGGCGGCGGTCTCGGCCGGCCACGCCTCCCCGCCGACGGCGAGCACCCGCAGCGCGTCCAGACCCGACGGGTCCAGCAGGGTCGGCACGGCAGGGGTGGAGAACCAGTGCGTGATCTGTTCGGCGCGCAGCAGTTCCAGCAGCTCGTCGCCGCCGTACACGTCGGCCGGCGCGACGACGAGGGTGCCGCCGGCCGCGGCGGCCAGGAGGTATTCGAGCACCGACGCGTCGAACGCGGGCGACGCGAAGTGCAGCACCCGCGCCTGCGGGTCGAGGTCCATGCGACGACGCAGCGCCGCGACGAGCGGCGCGAGCCCCCGGTGGGTGACGACGACGCCCTTCGGCGTGCCGGTCGAGCCGGAGGTGTAGACGAGGTACGCGGCGTGGTCGGGTCGCAGCGGACGCACCCGGTCGGCGTCGGTGATCGGCGCCGGTTGCGCGGATCCGGCGTCCGGGTCGATGCGGGCGACGCCGTCGGGCAGCGACGTGCCGGGCCGGGCGACGGCATACCGCACGTCGGCGTCGGCGAGCAGCCGGGCGATGCGGGCGGCGGGCTGGGCGGGGTCGACGGGCACGAACGCCGCCCCGGTCAGCGCGACGGCCGCCACCGCACGCACCGAGTCCACCGACCGCGGCAGCAGGATCGCGACGCGGTCCTCCGGCCCGAGCCCGCGCTCGAGCAGGTGCCACGCCAATGGTGTTGCGGCCGAGATCAACTCGATCGGCTCACCGCCCGGCGCGACGACGTGCAGCGGGTGCGCGGCAAGCAGTTCCGGCAGCGTCGCGACCGGCCCGGCCGGGGCCACGACGATCTCGGGGGCGCCGAGGTCGAGATCGCCGACGGGGACATTCGGCGCGGCGACGGCCGCGTCGAGCACCGCGTGCAGCCGGGCCACCGCGTCGGCAACCGTCGCGCGTTCGAACAACCCGCCGTCGTAGATCACCCGCCCGGCGAGTGAGCCGTCGGGCAGCTCCCGCACCGCGAGCTCGACGTCGAATCGGGCGAGACCGGAGGGGATCTCCTCGGCACGCACCCGCAGGCCCGGCAGGTCGAAGTCGGGCACGGCGACGTTGTCGTAGGCGAGCATCACCTGGAACGGGGCGAAGCCGAGCGTGTCGACGACGCGGTCGAACGGCACCGTCGCGTGCGCGTACGCGTCGAGGTCGGTGCGACGGGCGGCGGCGAGCAGGTCGGTGAACGACGCGGCCGGGTCCACGTCGAGCCGCAGCGCGACGGTGCCGACGAACATGCCGACGAGGGCGTCGAGGTCGGGGTGTTCGCGGCCGGCGGTGCCGGAGCCGACGGCGACGTCGCGCCCGCCGGTCCACGTCGACAGCCACACGGCGACGGCGGCGTGCACCGCCATGAACGCGGTGGCATCGTGCGCGGCGGCCAGGCGGCGCAGTGCCTCGAACCGTGCGGCGGGGACGGCCAATTCGAGCGACTCGGCCGGGCCGGGGCTGCCGGCGCGGGGGTGGTCGGTGGGCACGGTGGGGGCCTCGCCCAGTCCGGCGAGGGCGGTGGTCCAGTGCGCTAGTTCGCGGGCGGCGAGGCTGTCGGGGTCGTCCTCGTCGCCGAGCAGGGCGCGGTGCCAGCGGGCGTAGTCGGAGTACTGCAGCGGCAGCGGCTCCCACCGCGGCCCGTGCCCGGCGGCGCGGGCGGTGTAGGCGGCGGCGACGTCGAGGGTGAGCGGCCCGAACGACGCACCGTCCACGGCGATGTGGTGGGCGACGACGGCGAGCACGTGCCGATCCGGTCCCACCCGCAGCAGCCGCGCCCGCAACGGAATGTCGGTGGTGAGGTCGAACGGCGCGGCGGCCCATTCGGCGATCAGGGCGTCCACGTCGGCGGGATCGACGGGTTCGGCGTCGAGGTCGGGCAGCACCTCGGCGACGGGCCGGACATGTTGGCGCGGGCCGGGTTCGGTGAACACCGTCCGCAGGATCTCGTGCCGGTCGAGGACATCGCCGAGCGCGGCGCGCAGCGCGGCCGTGTCGAGGGTGCCGTCGAGGTGCAGCGCGAACGGCAGGTGGTAGGCGGCGGTGTCGCCCTGGGCGAGCAGCCACAGCCGGCGCTGCGCGGGGGCGAGCGGGGCGGGCGTGTCGTCGTCCGAGCGCACCGGGGCCGGCACGGTCGCCGCCGGTCCGGCGTCGACGGCGGCGGCGAGGTCGGCGACGGTGGGATGGTCGAACACGTCGCGCAGGTGCACGTCGCGGCCGAGGGCGGCCCCGAGCCGCGCGGCGAGCTGGGCCGCGCCGAGCGAATGTCCGCCGAGGGCGAAGAAGTTCGCGTCGGCGCCGACCGTCTCGACGCCGACGATCTCGCACATCAGCTGCGCGACTAGGGTCTCGGTGGGCCCGGCGGGCGCCCGCGAGTCGGTGGCGGTGTCCACGGCGGGGGCGGGCAGCGCACGACGGTCGATCTTGCCGCCCGGGGTGAGCGGCAGCGCGTCGAGCACGGTGATCGTCGCGGGCCGCAGGTAGGCGGGCAGGCGTTCGGCGAGGCGGGCGTGCACGTCGTCGGGCGCGACGGCGCCGACGACGTAGGCCGCGAGGGTGTCGCCGTGGACGACGACGGCCGCGTTGGCGACGCCGTCGAGCGCGGTGAGCGCCGCCTCGACCTCGCCGGGCTCGATGCGGTAGCCGCGAATCTTCACCTGCCGGTCGGCGCGCCCGATGAACTCCAGGACGCCCCCGCCGCCCGTGCGCGTTTCTGGTAGCTCCGACGACCATAAACGCGCACGGCTCCAGCGCACCAGGTCTCCCGTGCGGTACAAGCGCCCGAACGACGACGCGACGAACCGGGCCGCGGTCAGCGCCGGGTCGCCGAGGTAGCCGCGCGCGACGGCCGGCCCGCCCAGGTACAGCTCGCCGACCGCGCCGACGGGCACGGGCCGCAACCGCGCGTCGAGCACGAGCGCCGTCACGCCGTGGACGGGTGCACCGATGGGCACGCCCCCACCCGGGCGCAGCGGGTCGCTGAGCGTGGCGAGGACGGTGGTCTCGGTGGGCCCGTACGCGTTGAGCATGGTGCGCCCGCGCGACCACCGGTCGGCGACGTCGACCGGCAGCGCCTCCCCGCCCGCGTCGAGCATCCCGAGCGCCGGCAGGTCGGTCTCGGGCGTGACGGCCAGGACGGCGGGCGCGGTGATCGCGTGGGTGACGGTCTGCTCGCGCAGCAGCGCGGCCAGGTCCGGTCCGCCGACGACGTCGGGCGGGCAGATCACCAGGGTGGCGCCGGCGTCGAAGGCCAGCAGCAGTTCCTGCAGCGACGCGTCGAAACTCGGCGCGGCCACATGCAGCACGCGGGAGTCGGCGTCGGCCGGGTACCGCGCGCGCAGTGTCGCGACGAGTCCGGCGAGACCGCGGTGGCCGACGGCGACGGCCTTGGGGGTGCCGGTGGAGCCGGACGTGTGGATCACCCACGCGAGGTGGTCGGGGTGCAGCGGACGCACCCGCTCCCCCACCTCGAACGGCGCCGGCGACGTCTCGCCGTCGGACGGGTCCACGCGGGTCACGCCGTCGGGCAGGGCGACGTCGTCGCCGCACACCGCGACGGACACGTCGCGCAGCAGTTGGGCGAGCCGCCGCGTGGGGGTGGCCGGGTCGATCGGGGTGTAGGCTGCGCCGGTCTTGGCGACGGCCCACAGTGCGGTCACCGAGCCGGCCGAGCGCGGCAGCAGCACCGCCACCCGGTCGTCGGGTCCGACGCCGGTGGCAATGAGCTTGCGCGCGAGCGCAGTTGAACGATCGTCCAGGTCGCGGTAGGTCAGCTCGACCGCCCCGTCGCGCACGGCGACGCGGTCCGAGCCCGCGTGCGCGGTGAGCACGTCGGCCAGCAGACACACACCGTCGGCCTGCGGGCCGCGCGCAGGCACGAGGCCGGCCAGTTCGTCGGGCGTCGCGAGCGGCAGATCCCCCACCGCGCGCTCGGCCGACCGCGCGAACGCGCCGAGGAAGTCCAGGAAGCGGCGATGGTGCCGGGTGAGCGTCTCGTCGCCGTACAGCCGCGGGTTGGCCTCGAAGTCCACCCGCACGCTGCGCCCGGCGATCCCGGCGTACACGTTCACCGACAGGTCGTCGACCGGGCCGGTGGAGAGCAGGTTGTACTCGCCGGAGATGTCGCCGTACGCGTACTCCGGGTTGAACATCATCAGGTTCACCACGGGCCCGAACGCGCTGCGCGTCTCCCGGTGGTCGCCGACGGCGTGCAGGTCGCGCAGCATGTCCTCGTAGCGGTACCGCTGGTGCCGCAGCGCCCCGGTCAGCTCCACCTGCACGCGGCGCACCAGGTCGGCGACGGTGACGTCGGATTCCACGCGGACCCGCAACGGCACGATGTTCGAGATCGACCCGGCCGAGCGGCGCAGCGGTGCGGTGGTGCGGGCCGAAACCGGCAGGCTCAGCGCGACGTCCGTGGCGCCGTTCATGCGGGCGAGGTACGCCGCGAAGGCGGCGACGACGATCGGCACGTCCGTGGAGTTGGCGCTGCCGGCCAGGTCGGCCACGGCGGCGGTCACCTCGGCGGTGAGTTCCGCGCCGACGTGCCGGCACGGCATCGTGGGGGCGGCGGAGCCGGCGGCGAGCGTGACGGGCGGCGGCAGGTCCACCAGGCGCTGTGCCCAGTGCTCGCGGTCGGCGACCTGCCGCGAGCTACCGACGTAGGCGAGCTCGTGCTCGGCGATCTGCTCGAGGCTCAGTGCCCTGATCGGCGGCGGCTCCTCCCCGCGCGCCCACGCCGTGTACAGCTCGGCGCTGCGGCCGAGCATCACCATGCCGCCGTGCCCGTCGAGGGCGAGGTGGTGGATGTAGGTGAATAGGTAGAAGTGCTCGTCGGCGAGCTGGATCAGCGTGGTGGCGATGAGCCGGTCGCGCAGCGGGTCGAGCGGACGGGTGTACGTCTCGTCCATCCACTGTCGCGCCTCGGCCTCGGGGTCGTCGTAGCCGCGCAGGTCCAGGTAGCCGGGGTAGTCGTCGACGTCGGGGATGACCCGCTGGCGCGGCTCGCCGTCGACCATCTCGAGGAACAGCGTGCCGGATTCGACCTCGCGGGCAGCTTTCTCGCACGCGTCGCGGATAAGGTCTGCGTCGAGCGGGCCGTGCAGGTCCAGGTACTGCGCGATGGTGAACGGGACGTCCGGGGTGAGCTGCTGAGCGAACCACAGTCCACGCTGACTCGTGGACATGGCAAAAGACGGCACCGCACCCCCTCGTGTTTCCCTCGAGATCGACGGGCGTGCAGTGGGGACCCCTCGATCGACAACGGCGTGGACGCCTCCCTGCATCCATCACCGTCGAATACATCGACCCTAACGATCCTCAGCGTTACTCACCACTCGAACCGACCAGCCGACCGGTTTCTCGGTTATGGTCACCCCGGAGGAATCGAAGGGGGCAGGACCGCGTGAACGATGTTACCGACGAGTCACTTTCGCCGGAGCCACGCCGGCGCAAGGTGCGCCGGCGCAAGACCGACGAGCAGATCGCACAGGAGCGCCGCAAGCGCCGGAACATCGCGATCGGTTGCACCGCAGGAGCGGTCGTCGTCGTCGGAATGGGCGTCTGGCTGGCTTACGAAGGCCTGCAGGCCAAGTCGAGCCTCGAACAGGCCCGGGAGTACGCCACGAGCTCGAAAAAGGCTCTGCTGGCCGGTGATACCGAGACCGCGCTGCGCACCGCCGGCGACGCCGACAGGTACGCGAAGCAGGCGCAGGACTCCACCCACTCGCTGCCGTGGAGCATCGCCGCGGCGATCCCGTGGCTCGGCAGTCCGTTCGCCTCGAGTCAGCAGATGAGCGACGTTGTGACGGGTCTCACATCCGACGTTCTGGTCCCCGCCGTGGACGCAGGCTCGGCCGTCTCCCCCGATCAGCTGATCCTCGACGGCGCCCGCATCAATCTCGCCGCCCTGCGCGACGCCGCACCGGTCCTCGAGACCACCGCGGCTGCGGCCGCCGAGCTCGACGCCAGGGCGCAGAACATCGACGGCACCTACCTGGGCCTGATCGACGACGCGCGCGTCCAATTGCAGGACCAGACAGGCGAATTGTCCGGTTTGCTCCACAACACTTCCCTCGCGGCAGAGATCGCACCGGCCATGCTGGGCGCCGACGGGCCGCGCAGCTACTTCATCGGCTTCCAGACCAACGCCGAGGCCCGCGGCACGGGTGGTCTGCTCGGCGGGTTCGGCATCGTGCGTGCCGCGGACGGCGCGGTACGGGTCGACGACCTGGCGAGCAACCGGGAACTGCGCACCAACTACCAACCCCTCGATCTCGGCCCGGACTTCGCCCGTACCTACGGGCACAGCCGGCCGACGGTGGACTTCCGCAACAGCAACGTCAGCTCGCACTTCCCATACGCGGCGCAGATCTGGCAGTCGATCTGGCAACAGGAGTCGGGCGAACGCGTCGACGGGGCGGTCGCGACGGACCCCGTGGCACTCAGCTACGTCCTCGAGGTGGTCGGCCCGGTGACGCTGCCAGGCGGGGAGAAGATCACGGCCGACAACGTCGTTGAGCTGACCGAATCGACCGCCTACTCGCGATTTGCAGACAACAACGCCGCGCGCAAGCAGTACCTGCAAGACGTAGCAGCGGCAGTGGTCCAGAAGATGACGGGGAGCATCAGCCGGCCGCAAGCCCTGCTGGAAGCCCTCGGCCGTGCAGCGAGCGAGGGGCGACTCGCGGTGTGGAGCGCCAACCCGGGCGAGCAGGCCGTTCTTGCGGGAACACCGCTCGGCCACACCGTTCCCGAGGATTCCGCCCCGTACGCGGGCGTGGTCGTCAACAACTTGGGCGGCAACAAGCTGGACTACTACCTGCGACGCGAGATCGAGTACACCGCGGGCTCGTGCGATGGCGACACCCGGAACTCGACGGTCACGGTCCGCCTGAGCAACGACCTGCCTGCTGGTGAGTACACCAACTACGTGGCGGGTATGTTCGACAACCCGGTCGGAGCGCCGTTCGGCGCCAATCTGACAGATCTATCCCTCGTCGCCACCCAAGGCGCAAGGCTCGACAAGGTGACCGTGAACGGCACCCCGGCCATGAGCTTCACCGGCAAGGAACTGGGGCACCCTGTCTACAGCGTGCAATTTCCAGTTCCAATGGGCAGTAGCGTCGAGGTCAAATATGACCTCATCGAACCGACGAACCCCGGAAAAGCGCAAGTCCCAGTGCAACCCCTCGTCGATCAGCCGGACGTCAAACTCGACGTTCCTGAATGCAGTTGACCTGGAGCACCCAGGCACTCACGGCGATGGGCACCAGTGCAGATCGCCAGCGTCCGACAAACCCTGTGATCTCCTCAACTCCCAAAGGCATACCCATGAACGTAAATCGCCGAACAGTTCTCCTCTCCTCATTGGGTGGTGCGACCGCAGGAATCATCTCGGCTGTGGTCGGGAACTCCCTTATCGATTCTCTGACGACCTCTCCACGAAAGACCCGATGGCACTACCATGTCGATGAGTCGACCAGTACAGATGACATCAACGCGTGGTTGAGGGACCGCACAGACACTGGGACAAAGACTCTTTCCGGCGTCCATACCACGAGCACTCAACTCGTCGTACCATCAGACACCAGACTCGACCTGTCGGGATGCACCCTGATCCGAGGCCACAGCGCCGGTGGCAACGGAGGCGCCACTATCGTGAACTCCGACCAGGAAAAAGGGAACCACAACATCACAATCATCGGTGGAATACTGCTGGTTGCCCCCCACCATGTCGGCAAGCATTTCGGATTTGTCAATGTGTCCGAGCTCCGTATCTCCGACAACACAATCAAAGGAGCGGCTGGGGACTTCATGGCTGTTCTGAAGAACTGCAATAATGTATCCATCACCCGCCTGCAGTGGTCCGGCAGCAGCCGCCACGGCGAAGACGGTCTTCACCTATACGGCGGGAGCAACTACAACATCTCCGACTGTCACATCCGATCCGGGGATGACGCCTTGGCCTTGACGGTCGAAGCACCGGACAATACCGTGCTCGAGAATGTCAACGTAACCAATTGCAGCCTCAGCTCCACAATGGCTTCCGCCATCAAGATACATGCGAAGTCCAAGGCACGGGATGCCGCAGTTCGTTCCATTCACATCACCAACGTGAGCATTGTCCAGCCCGCACTAAACACTGGACATGACGCGATTCGGATGCTCGACGAATCCAGCGATGATAACAAAGTCCACAGCATCACACTGAGTAGCATCAGTATCGATAATTCGGGTGGGCCTGGAACGGGTGTGAGGGCGTCGGGGATCGATCAACTCAGGCTCGACAATATTTCCATTCGAAATATCCAGGGCCAATCGGTGTGGGTATCCGGCAAATCCCGGGACCACAAGGATCTGATACTGGAGAACATCCTGATGACCGATCAGAAGTCCGGAAGCGGGCCGGGAATCACAGTCTCCGAGGCGGAGAGGTTCACCATATCCACATGCGTGATCGATAACCCTGCAGCGCATGGGATTCTAGTCCGAAACTCCAACTACGGGATCATCCGAGGAAACACCATTTCGGGAAGTCCACAATCTGCAATCCGCATCGAGCACTCCTCTGACCTCACCTTGACGGCTAACGTACTACCAATGAACGAAAGCACGGTTACAGAAGTCGCAGACTCAAGCGGAAACTCGTACGACTCCGGGGTTGCGGGAAGCTCAGCCCGAAGGCCGGCTAGAATTGAACCGGCTGAGGGAGGCTGAATCCGCTGCGGATGCGTACTGCCTGGTCCGGCCGCTCTGGCCCAAGCAACCGGGCAGTGTGGGTCACACCCTGCCCTTGGGCAATCCAAAGGTTCGGATGGCGTCGACAGGAAGCTTCCCCGAATAGGGTGTCAATCCCTGCTCGTCGGCATACCCGAACAGAATCAGCATGACGACGCGCTCGTGCGGCTCCAGTCCGAGGAGCGACGCCATCTTCTTCTCGCGCGTGGCGATGTCGGGCCAGTTCACACAGCAAGACGAAACTCCTTGCGCCTGCAAGGCAAGGATGAATGACATAGCTGCGAGTGATCCATCGATGTAGATTAGGTGCCGGTCTCGCTCGTTCGAATAGGCCCCCAGATTGCCCACCAGCACCGCGACATTAGACACCTGCTCCGAGTACCCCGCGGTTCCCATCGCCACGCCCGCGACCAGCCTTGCGTTCTCAGGGTCGTCCATGATCCGCATCGTCCATGGCACGCGGTTGCAAGCCGAGGGTGATTCAAGCGCAACCATCAACGCCCTGTCGATTACGCCCCTATCCACGGGTTTCGAATGGTATGACCGGACGGACGTGCGGCTGACGGCGAGCGCTTCGAGCGCCTCGATCGACACGACGTCCTGGAGTGTCCCGACCTTGTACGGTGCGCTCTCTTGAATGGGCACATCGGGCCTCGCCAGATCCAGGAATTCGTCGCGGGCCGTCTTGATCCGCGCATTCGGCGAGGTCGACGTTGCGTCGAAGTACGCCGAAAGAACATCGAAGCACCACTTGAGTTCGATGTCGCTGAGTTCGCTTCCGGCCATACACTTTCCAAGGTCGCCAACCGTCGTCTCGATGTAGTCGACCGCAAACGTCTCGCGTCGAGGTCGCATACACAGGCCTTTTTCGAGCATGTGTACGTGTCGGCGCAGTGCAAACCGCTGACCCCGACTGCGGTCCACCCGGTAAAACTCGGCCGCGCCTGAGAACACCGCGTTCATCTCTCGGTTATGGGACGTGCCGAGGACCCGATATATCGCGCGACCGAGCCGACCGCCACGACGGAAAAACATGCTTCTCATCGATTCCCTGGCACTGACGAGAACAATCTTGACATCCTTCTTATCCATCAATTCCTCCCACCATCGCGCCGGACTGACTGCGCCACCCCAGATCCGATGCGATTTCGCTCCACATCGCGTTGTTCCGTGCCTTCAACTTGTCGGTCGCGAGTACTATGCGTTCGCGAGCGGATTCACTATCCACTGCACGGGCGATCAAGTCGCCGACGATGTCGCCAGGGTAGTAGGGATCAGCGACAAATTCCCTACAATCGAAATCCTCCGCCAACCATCGATACTTGTGGCTCCAACCATGCAGTATCGAAGGAACTCCTTGAGACAGCGAGCTGACTAGTGCGTGGTATCGACCGGACACCACGACCGAAGCCGCACCGAGAACTCCCTTGAGTTCCTGCCCGTTCAGTCCGCCGAGCACCTCCATTGCCGGAACCTGAGTACGGATCCTGTCCAGGATCTCACGATCACGTCGTCCTTCGTGACAGAGTCCCACCACACTCAATCCATGCTGCTGCATCACCAGCGACGCTTCTACGAGCCAATCTAGATAGCCGCTTGCATGAGCAGCGCTAGAGGCCCGCTCCATAATGTTCCAGTTCGGCACGATCACACCGAATCCGTTGTCGTGACGAGGTACGGCGTTCAGTGCCCCCTCTACACCGATGGTGAAGTCCGGCGAGGTGCTGATCCTAACCCCTTCAGACTCGCCGACCAGATTGCGCAGGTGATCGTATGAATCCATATCTCGGGCATAGACGATTCGACTCGACTGCACGGCAAGCTTGGCCGGTTCCGCCGTGAGCTCGAACGGGCCGAACGCCTGTGGGAGCATATAAACGGGAATTCCCTTCTTTGCCCACATTTCGTAGTTGCGCGCCCGTCTCATCAGGGGAGCATCGGCCCATTGGTCGCCGAATGCGAATCCCGTGATATCGAACACTGCGTCCACCTCGGAAGCGGTCACGAAGGGAAGGCGATCCCGCCAGCTGCCCTCAACTGCCCGACCCAGTCGCGGAAAAAACCCGACGCGCTCCTCGGCTAGCAGCGTATCGTAGCCGATCCACGCCTTTTGCCGCTGTGTGCCGAACCGTACCGGGATGACCGGCTGCGCGCCAAGATGCTGGCGAATTCCCGCACCTGCCGCGACGAGCATGAGATACGCACCTTGATTGAGAAAGTTTCCCCCAGTGACCAGTACCTTCATTGTCATAGTGAACCTCTCGAATTCTGTTCCCCCGCATGCGCAGGAACTTCGGACTTCCGGTGCCTACCCATGTATTGCTGCTTACTTGCGTGCCGACGCTTACCTGTGCGAGTTATCGCGATGACCGCTTCCCTGAGTTCCCGATTCAGCAGAACGTTCATACACCACACCGCGGCGACGCAGACACCTGCGGCAAGGGCGCTGGAAGTGCCGTTCGGAATGAGTGCGGATGCGGCGAAGATCGTGGCCAGCGTAGGGGAAAGGACCAGCAGACCCCGCAGCAGTGCTAGAACAACGCCAGCGAGCAGCGCGGCAGTAAGCGCCCCAAAGACAGCGCCGATCGAGACCGCTTTACCGAGGCCCGCCGCGCCGTAGGTGTCGACCAAGAATGGCCGCGCCACGATCGTGACTACGGCGGCGACCCCCACTGACAAGATCGCCTGGATGTTTGCCCCGCGCGCGTTGAGTGCCTTTGTCAAAACGTAACTGAGGAGGAGTCCCCCAATGCCCACACTCAGTCCACGCACAATCGAACTCGTGATGGCGACCGACGATTCGCCGAACTCCCCACGGCCAAACAACAGTTGCACTAATGGCCCGGACAGCAAGTAAAGCAGCGAGCCGCATAGGACGGCAAGAGCCAGCAGTGGCCTCGTTAATGCTGCGAGCCGTGCCCGAAACTCCGCCTCCGCGAGGACTGCAAATGCCGGCAGACTCGCGAGACCGATCGGCACCGCGAGCAGGAGGATCGCCGTGTCCGAAATAATGCGGGCGTAGTCGACGGCGGCAACGGCATCCACTCCTACGTCAGACGCTTCGATCTTTTCAGTAATGATGACGCTCTGAGAGAAGAGCGGCATCCAGATCAGCACCGATGCGCTCTTGAGGAAGGGCTTCGCACTTGAGAGGGCGTCTCGTGTAGACAGCGACTCGGTGACATCGTCCGACGAGAGGTAACCACGCCTCCGTATCCGCGCGACCGCCCAGGCCGCCATAAGCGCATACGCCACGGTAAATCCCCATGCAAGCAAGGAAGGCCGTCCGAGGCTGTAGCCGGCCACGATGCCGATGACAAGTCCGACGCTCTGACCCGACGCGCGCACACTGCTGATCCGATAGTCAGCGTTCGCCATCGCGAAATACCCGGCAATATTGTAATAGAGGTAGAATGGCGCACCGACAGCCATCGCGACGACCATCGACACCGTCAGATCGACAAAACTCGCGTCGAGCCCTGGTGCAAGAATTATGACGAACTGCTGGCCCAGCAGGATTGATCCGGAGGCGAACACCAAACCAATACAGATTAGTCCGACGCGCACGACTCGGTACAGCGCGAGTGCTCGCGCGTGATCATCCTTCCGCAGACGGGCCTCGTGAGGCAGGAACGCTCCGCTCAAGGCGTCCGTCGTGACGAGATTGAGGGGGGACAAGACCGCAGTTTGGGCCATTCGGTTGGCTGCCGCAACCTCCGAGGTCCCGTACAGGTAGGCGAGTAACCCCTCCCGAAAGACCCCGAGAAGCTTTCCCATGAGCCCGCCAGCGAAAAGACTGATTGCGCCGCGCAACATCAGTACTCAATCGATCGGGTCATAAATAAGTCCGC
Organism: Rhodococcus indonesiensis; assembly: GCF_047782815.1. Lineage (NCBI taxonomy): Bacteria > Bacillati > Actinomycetota > Actinomycetes > Mycobacteriales > Nocardiaceae > Rhodococcus > Rhodococcus indonesiensis. The sequence goes on from NZ_CP180630.1 coordinate 4,371,761, forward strand.
TCCGGCTTCCTATCGAGGAAGATCGTTCGGTACAGTGCGAGGTAGCGCTCCCTTTCCGTGTCGGCACTGTACTTTTCTCGAACCAGCCTTGCGGCGGCGGCACCGGTCGTCGGGTTTCGAATTGCACGAATGACGGCGTTGGCGATTTCCTCGCTTGTGGGTTTGGAAGCCAAGTAACCCGTCACCCCTTCCAAGATTTTATTGGGTATTCCGCCGACGGCGCACGCAACAATTACTCGGCCGTGCGACATCGCCTCCAGCGTGGTGAGGCTGCTTCCTTCGAAACGCGACGGCTGTACAAATAGGTCGGCATCTGCAAGGCCATTCCGGACCTCATCGTCAGAGCGGCCTCGCAGGATGCTCAGCGTCACGACCGGTTGGACCGCAGCCTTCGTCACCAATTCATCTGCTGCTGTCCCATCCCCAAAATGGATCCATTCCCAGCCCGCCGGCATGGCGTCGCGAACCGCGGGATTTTTCAACGCGTCCAGAAGAAGATCATATCCCTTGTTTCTGACGAGTCTGCCCACAGTCACGATCCTGAAGGTTTTCCGATCGGGCTCCTGCATCGGGTCGACGCTCGACAACGGCACGAGGTCTACTGCGTTAACGACACATTCGATGCGAGAGGCGCTGCAGCCGACGTGCCGCGCGATAACTGGCGCAAGAAGTTCGTCGGTGGCAATGATCTTGTCAGCGAACCGCCCTTTTCGTGCAAGGCGGCGAAGAAACAGCCGGTTTGGTACCCGCTTCAAAGAGAAGCTTCCGAATGCCTCCAACCCATGGGGATTGACGACGGTGCGGGCAGCTGCAAATCGGGCAGACCGATCGAGGACGCCTGCAGCCGCGCCGTGCAGATGCAGAATCTCTCGGTACCGATCCGACAGTGCGATCGATTCCCGCAATCGCTGAACCCAGAGCCAGTATGCAAGTCCGAAGGTTGGTCCACCCCCGGTGGAGAGTCCTGAGGGCCAAGGCACATCGACCACGTCCACACCGGGCGGGACGATTCCCTGCAAGGTATCCGACGCGGTGTAGAGCCGCACAGTAAGTCCTGCCGCCAGCATTCCCTCTATGTGACGAACGGCGGCGCGTTCCATACCCCCAACACCATCGCCGAATGCGATTTTTCTGATGCAGATATTCACGCGTAAGGGCTCGTTACTCATCGATCCACCACCCCGTTTTTCCACTCAACGGCACGATCGCGTGTCCGGTACACGATGTATCCGATCACGGCGACCGAACCCATGAAGATAACCTGCGCACCGAGCGGCCCACGCAAGAAGCCGAACATACAAACAGCAACTAGGACGCACATGTGCGCAGACGTCGACATGGGACGCAGGTAGTACGCCAGGTCAAGCCTGCCGGAAATGAAGCCGAAGGCGATCAGACCGGCTATGACCCCTATTATTCCGAAATCGATATAGAATTCGGACCAGATTGGCAGCGACAGATTCTGGAAGGAGTACCCACGCGCGCCGGCGACGTCCATGCTCGCCGGGTTGGCTTTACCTGCCCAGAGTGCGCGCGGAATAAAGAAGAGGCCCGCGGAAAGAACGTACTTCCCGAAAGTATGTCCGCTCTCGTCAACAAAGTAAATAGAGTTGATCAACTGCTGGTAACCGTCGTAATCAACAGTGAAGAACATGTCTGGGAACCCTCGAAAGGGGCTCGACTGGACCGATTCCCTCTTGAACCATGTGGCGAGAGGATACACGAATAGCAGTCCCACTACGCACACAAACGCAAACATCAAACGTCGCTTCGCGCTGTCGATGCGTACAGCCGCCAAGAGGACTGCCGCGATGGCACCGAAGGCGATGTAGCGCGAACTCGAGAATGGGTTTGCCAACAGCAGAATGAGGGAAATCCCCAAAACCAGGATGACTAGTGGTCCACCCCGCCCACGGCCAGTTCGACGTGCGTACTGGAAGAAATAGTGCGATGCCGCATATGCGGCAACTAGTGCGGCTGCCGCCGGAAGTCGGTTAAGCAAGAAGAGCTGGATGGTGTCACCGTCCGCCGCAGAAATACCGTTCTCCGCGAACGCGCTTCCAACATCGTCGCGGGTCGCGAAGCGGCCAGCAACTCCCCCCGTGATCGCGAGCACCGGCAACGCCAGAACGAGAGCCATTGCAAACGGAATCCACATTCGACCATATCCGGCCTCTCCACTCCCGGATTCTACCTGCGGCTCAGACCCCACCCTGTCGGATGTGATCTGCGCCGCCGTACGGCGAGCGATCAGCTTGCCTGCTATGAACGAGAGCAACGCGACGGTGGTGATCAGCTGGGCCTCGACGTAGAACTCGTCCATGAGCGAGTCGGGCCACGGCAACTGCTCCGCATCGAGCTGTGCCAGTGGGGCCACACACAGCCATACCAGCGAGAACGACCAGAAGGTCAGGGTGATTGGCCCGCTATCGCGACATCGGATCCCCCTCGCGATTTGCCGCATACAGATGAACGCATTAAGCAAGCCAACAGCGCTGGCTACGTTTAGATCTTGGACAAGGTTGTACCAGAGGAATAGCACACCCCCAAACGGCATCAAGATACTGAACGTTCCGCCAGCCGCCTTGGTGGGACTCGGCACCGCTGAGAACTCCGGGGATGAGGCAACGACTCGAGCACTCCCGTTATGATCCAGAATGCGCATCAGGACGACCTGTCGCCGACTAGCAGACCACGCGCTTGCTCGATTCTCCCGGACCACGAGTGGCCTTCCGCGAGCCTTGACAACATCGCAGACTGGTCGACCGTCCAATTCTGCAGCACGTCCGCTACCTCAGCCGAGAAGTTTTCGCTCTCAGCGATAACCACCCCTTCGGGGTTAGCGGCGACGACACTCTCAATCGGCGTGCAAACCACGGCCATTCCTGCCGCCATGTACTCGTACACCTTCAACGGGAACACGCCGCTCGTGTACTCGTTTATGTGGTACGGAATAATTCCGACCTTAGCCCGACCGCAGACAGCGGCAAGTTGGTCGAGCGACAGCCTTCCCAGATACTCAACGTTCGGATGGGATAGCAGTTTCTGCAACTCGTTTTCGCCCGACACGCCGTCGATGCTCACCGGGCCGGCCAACCGCACTTTGATTCCGCTGTTGACCAGGCCCTTCACGAGCTGGAAGTCGACCTTGGTGGGTGTGAGGTTCCCGGCGAACACGACCCGATCGTCACGCTCAAGTGACGCTGCTGACGAGAACCTCTTCACGTCTGCGACGTTCTGCCAAACCTGGGGACGACCGCCCAGCTCCGTGAGATGATTGGCAACACCCGCGCTGCTCGCGATCACATGGTCTGCGCGCGCAATCAGTTGCGCCTCCGCTGCGAGCAGTGCCTCTCTGGGCACTCCAGGAAGGGTGTGCAGCAGGTCGACCGAGTGGTACACAACCCTTGAGTGGAAATCCTCAAGTCCGTAAGTAAGGGGGGAGAAGGTCCACAGGACAGAGCCCGGCGTCGGCTCCAGCTGGCGCGCCAGGGTAGCACTGACGAGACGTCTATTGATCGCTCGTACTACTCCCGCTCCGTGGTATGGAATCACTTTCGGCGAGAATATCCGCACGTTCGGCACAGAGATCTCTCCACCGGAGCGTCGCAGACTCCTCCCGACCCGCGACGCGAGACGCGCCAAGTCCGCTTTGGATACGGTCGGCGCACGCAATCCCATCGATTCGATATACGAGACCTTCGTGTGCTCGGCCAGTCCAACAGCCATGTACTGCTTGTTCGTCCACACCGAACTGTGGAAGTCCGCTGTCGAGAGCACGGTCACGTCAGGAATCAAGATCCACCGCCCATGTTGGACGGAAGTGCCGCTCGATCCCGAATCCTCTCGGATCCGAGCCATTCAACGATGTTGCTGTTGAACCTGTGCGTATCGAATCGTCTCGCCTGCTCGACGCTAGCGTTAGGATCGCAGGACGCGGCGACAGCAGTCGCATCACGCAACTCGGTGGCGTCGTCGGGATCGCACAGTGCACCTGTCACCCCGTCGACGACAGTCTCCGACACCCCGCCGATTCGATTCCCTACCACCCGCGCTCCGGCAGCCATTGCCTCCACGGGCATGATTCCGAAATCCTCGACTGCTGTGAACACATAGACCGCACAACGTTGATACAGCGCGTACAGCAGCTCGTCATTGACTCGTCCGAGGAAATAGACTGGTACAGAGGATGTTTCAGCCATTGCCTCAAGACGTTCCCGGTCCGGCCCGTCGCCCGCAACGACAACCGGGGTGTCCGTCAGCCTACCTGCGTCGATAGCCGCCTCGATCTTCTTGTACCGAACAAGCCTCGACGCTGCGAGGACGAATTCGCGCGGTAAGGCATCAAGCGTCGCCCTATCCCTTGGACCCAGTACGCCGGCCCAATCGGCCACGGATTGGATCCGCTCGACATTCACGGGAGGGTAGATTACTCGCGCGTCAACGTGCCAGCACTGCCGAATCCGCTCGGCGACGAACCGACTGTTCGCCGCCAGTTCGGCGCCTTCCTGAGCGCGCGCTCGGTCGAGCGAACGGAACAGCGGCGCAACTGCGCGCACTGGTCCCGACGAACCCCGTTCGTCCAACTCTGGAACCCACAAGTAGCGAGCGGGCGTATGGACATACACGAAACGATCGATGTTCGGAGCATTGGCGAACCGTACGTGGTGTGCAAAGAGATGACTGCTCACCAATGCCCATTCGATGTTGGAGCATCGCCTCGTACGCCAGATCGCCGGCATGATCGGCAGTGACAGGGCTTTGCTCCGGCGCAGCGGCGTTCGAGCAAGTGCGCTCTCACGGACTCGTTCGGCACCGAATCGTCCCGGTGCGTCATCCCACAAGCAGATAACCGGCGCCGACGGAATCAACTCTGCGAATGCCTCGACAACATTCTCCGCGCCGCCGGTACGTTCGATCCATTCGTGGACTATCACACCGCCATTCATATCGTCACATCCCTGTCATCTCTCACAGACTGCGGATTACACTCGACCGAGAGCACGGAAGGCCCATCCTGCGTCTCTCCAGACCTGCGAGTCCAGGCAGTTCCGTCCATCGATGATGCTGGGGCGGCGAACCGCCTTCCGCAGGACCTGCGGATCGAGCACGAGGAATTCGTTCCATTCCGTCAGTACGAGGACGAGGTCGGCGTTCGCACACGCCTCGATTGCAGACGTCGCGTAATTCAGGGTGGGGAATACAGCACGCGAGTTTTCCATCGCCTTCGGGTCGAACACGTTCACCGAGGCTCCCTGAAGTTGAATCTGCCCCGCGATGCTGAGTGCTGGGGAATCACGGACATCGTCCGAGTCTGGCTTAAAAGCAGCACCGAGCACGGCAACGCTCGTCCCCAGGAGAGTGCCGCCGACGGCTTCACGGGCCAACTCGACCATCCGGGTGCGCCGCCGCATGTTGATGTTGTCCACCTCGCGCAAGAACGTCAGCGCTTCATCGGCACCGATCTCACCCGCTCGCGCCATGAAAGCACGAATGTCCTTGGGTAGGCAGCCGCCCCCGAAGCCGATTCCGGCGTTCAGAAAGCGGCGTCCGATCCGAGCGTCGTAACCAATGGCGTCAGCAAGCACAGAGACGTCTGCGCCGGCCATCTCACAGACTTCAGCCATCGCGTTGATGAACGAGATCTTGGTCGCCAGGAAGGCATTTGCCGCGGTCTTTACCAGTTCTGCCGTCGCCAGATCTGTCACGAGGAACGGTATGTCCTCACTCAGCAGGCGGGCGTAGACTTCTCGCGCAACTTCTTCAGCCCGACCTGGTCGGTTGCGGTCTACCCCCAGGACAAGACGGTCGGGATGGAGAGTGTCTCGGACAGCGTAGCCCTCGCGCAAGAACTCCGGATTCCAAGCTACGTCGACCTCCACACCGTTGGGCACCAGCTGTCGTACCCGGCGCCCAATGCGCTCGGCTGTCCCGACTGGAACTGTCGACTTGCCGAAAATAACGCTCGGTCGATCGAGGAGCGGTGCCAGCGTATCGACGACTGCATCGACGCAAGTGAGATCGGCGGCGTACTCGCCTCGCTTCTGCGGCGTCCCTACACCGATGAAATGGTTGTCAGCGAAGTCCGCGGCTTCCTCATACGAAGCGGTGAACCGCAAGCGGCCGTTCTCGATATTCCGCTTGAGGATCTCCTCTAAGCCAGGCTCATAAAACGGCACTTCGCCCGATCCGAGCTTTGCAAGTTTGGAGGTGTCGACGTCAACACCCAGAACCTCATGCCCGAGCTCAGCCATGCAGGCAGCGTGGGTCGCTCCCAAATATCCGGTGCCGAAGACAGCAATGCGACAACTCATGGAGGAAACTCCGACTTTCTCTGGAGAAGGACTTCGGTATCAGTACGCGCCATCGCTCGCGGCGACGGCCTTAATGGTCTTGCCGATAATCAACACATCCGAAACCATCGACCAGTTCTCCACATACGACAGGTCCAGACGAATGGACTCGTCCCATGAGAGGTCCGAACGTCCACTCACCTGCCAGAGTCCTGTGACGCCCGGTCGGACCAGCAGCCGGCGACGGATCATGCCGTCGTAGTTCTCGACCTCGCGTCGCAGCGGCGGACGTGGCCCCACGACACTCATCTCCCGACGGACGACGTTGATGAACTGCGGAAGCTCGTCAATGCTGTATCGACGGATGAACTTGCCGACACGGGTGATCCGTGGATCGTCACGCATCTTGAACAAGAGCCCGGCTCCCTCGTTTCGATCGAGGAGCGCATTGACCTGCTTGTCGGCGTCGGTGACCATCGACCGGAACTTGATCATGCCGAAGGGCTCGCCGTCGAGACCGATGCGTTCGGAGCGATAGAACACCGGGCCCTTGCTGTCCAGCTTGATGGCGAGCGCCACGAGGGCGAACACGGGAGCCAATAGCAAGAGAGCCGTGAGCGAGAACGCCAAGTCGAACGCGCGCTTTCCGCTTCGCTTGGCGCCGTGGTAGCTGGGCTTCTCCACATGGATGAGCGGCAGGCCGGCGACGGGTCGCATCTCCATGCGTGGACCTGCCACATCGACGACGCCGGTGGCCACGACGAGATCCGCCTCGTAGGGTTCGAGTTCCCAGACCAAGTCGCGGATGCCCTGGTGCCCTAGAGTTTCGGTTGCGGTCACTACTACCGTATCTGCGCCCGACTCGGCCAGGGCATTCACGACTGAACACTCGTCGCCATAGATGGCGATCCGATTCCCGTCCACCTCGATGGACTCACCGCGTGCGCCGGCGTAGCGCGGAACGCAGACTCCGACCACTCGATAGCCGTCGGATGCTCCGCGCTGGAAGGTCCGCGTCATGTGGCGTACCGCGTGCTCGCTGCCGACGACGAGGACCGAGGTCTGGAATTCGCCACGGCTTCGCTTCCGTGCCACGACCCGTCGCCATATCCATCGGCTGAAGATCAGCATCATGAGCCCGGCGGGCAGTGCGATGGCGAGGTAGCCGCGGGCCAGGTCGAGCTTGAAGACCAGCGAGACGATCGCGATGGCCCCGAAAAGCCGCAGCGTTCCGGAGATTACACGTTGGTACTCCTCGTACCCGCTGCCGATTACGCGGCGCGACCGGGTACGGAAGAGTATGAGAGTCCCGATCCATGCCGCTGCTAGGCATACCGACACGACGGCGTAGTTCAACTCACTGAACGAAGTAGCCGTGAGCAAGTCCGCCTCACCGAAGCGAACGACGTGCGCAAGGACGACGGCCACGACGACGATGACGTTATCAGTCCAGAACAGTCGCCGGACGTACGCGTTCTGCCAGGACCATCGGGTGTTGCCGGAGCGGTCTCCGACCAAGTAGGGGCCGTGCCTGACCGGCACCTCGCTCATCGAGTCGGCCGTGGTGTGCACCCGGTCCGACTGATCCACTGCTGAATTCATTCCGTTCCCTCCCCGAGCCCCACACGGGCGAGTTGCCCGTATTGGTGCGATCACCTCGGACGGAACACGCAGACGGCCTCGATGGTGTGCACGTACCTCCCCGTACCGCACACATCTCAAACCTGCGTTGCCCTCGGTAAGGAACATCTTGGGTCATTCGGCCGCGACTCGCATCTCGATCGGGACACGACTGGGACTGCCGCTGACACACTTTGACCTGCGGAAACTACCTACTTCTCAGTAACTTCTCAGCAAGTACCAGGTCAGACGGTATGTTTGCGCTTTAGCTGCGCCAACCGTTCGGTGGCAAGCTATTTTTCGTTACAGTGTGAAATGTCACACAACGCCAGGACACGAGGTGCATTCGTCACCTAGTTGGACGACTGACCAGTTCATCCGAACGTACAGACAGCAGGACGCAAACGCTAGTACATAACCGGTATTCACGGTGCAAGATTTCGAATCGCGAAGGAGCGAGTCCCGCTGTGTTCACCGGCACGGCAGTGCGGGCAAGCTCCACGAGGGCAACCGGCGAGTCCGACATGCCTTGACCTGGAGGGATCTTCGGCAAGCATTGGCGACGGCGCGAACTGCTGCTCCAGCGCCCCCGAGGTCGCACAAGTAAGTCGCGAATTTCGCTCGATGGGTTAAACTTCGCACAATCGCGCATTCTGCGGCAACTCTCCCACCGCAATGGCTCGGGCGCGTACCTATTTCGATCGATATTTCCGTTCCCGTGGGCATGGTCCGCCAACGAGCGTCCGATTGCCCCAATCGAGAGACGAGGTGTCGCCATGGGCGAATTGATCGCCGAGAATCCGTGCGTATTCAAGACCGCGGTGGTGCCGGCCGCCGGCATGGGCACGCGGTTCCTGCCCGCCACCAAGACGGTTCCCAAGGAACTTCTGCCGGTCGTGGATACCCCCGGTATTGAATTAGTCGCGTCGGAGGCTGCCGAGTCGGGTGCGGGCCGCCTCGTCATCGTCACCGCACCGGGCAAGGCCGGCGTGGTCGCGCACTTCGTCGAAGACCTGGTCCTCGAGAATCACCTCGAAGCGAAGGGCAAGCACCACCTGCTCGAAAAGGTGCGCAAAGCACCGAGGTTGCTCGACGTCGAATCCGTCGTGCAAGCCGAGCCGCTCGGGCTCGGGCACGCCGTCGGGTGTGCCGAGCAGGCCCTCGACGACGACGAGGACGCCATCGCGGTCCTCCTTCCCGACGACCTCGTCCAGCCTTGCGGCGTCCTCGAAGTGATGGCCCGTGTCCGCGCCAAGCGCGGTGGCACCGTCCTGTGCGCCATCGACGTGCCCAAGTCCCAGGTCAGTTCGTACGGCATCTTCGAAGTACAGGAGGTTCCTGGTGTCGCGAACCCCGACGTGATGCAGGTGCTCGGCATGGTCGAGAAGCCGAAGCTCGAGGACGCGCCCTCCACCCTCGCCGCGGCCGGCCGTTACCTGCTCGATCGCGCGATCTTCGATGCGCTGCGCCGCGTGAAGCCCGGAGTGGGCGGTGAATTGCAGCTCACCGACGCCATCTCGCTGCTCATCGACGAGGGTCACCCCGTTCATGTCGTGGTCCACCGTGGCTCGCGGCACGACCTCGGCAATCCCGGTGGCTATCTGCGAGCCTGTGTCGACTCTGCCCTCGCCAGTCCGGAGTACGGCCCGATGCTGCGGTCATGGCTGACGGACCGGCTCAAGCAGATCGACCCCGACGCACAGCAGTAGGGGCTGGGCCACCGGCGAAACTCTTATCGGCCCATGCCGTGATAGCGCCAGCCATGGGAACGCCAGCGCTGGGCGTCGAGGCAGTTGCGCCCGTCCAGAACGGTGCGCGCTCGAACCACTGCGGCGATCTCTTCCGGATCCAGGTCTCTGAACTCCCGCCATTCGGTGAGTACCAGCACCGCGTCGGCACCCTTGCACGCGTCGGAGATGTCGGCCGCATAGGTGAGAGTGGGGAACAGCCGTCGAGAGTTCTCCATTGCCTTCGGATCGAAGACCGTCACGGCTGCGCCCTGCAGTTGGAGTTGTCCGGCGACGTTGAGTGCCGGCGAGTCCCGGACGTCGTCGGAGTCGGGCTTGAAGGCCGCGCCAAGAACTGCGATGCGGGTGCCCAGGAGCGATCCGCCGCACGCTTCCCTCGTCAGCTCCACCATGGTGCTGCGGCGCCCCATGTTGATGCCGTCCACCTCCCGGAGCAGGTGGAGAACGTTGTTGGCACCGAGTTCGCCGGCCCTCGCCATGAACGCTCGAATGTCCTTCGGGAGGCACCCACCTCCGAATCCGAGGCCGGCGTTGAGGAATCGCCGTCCGATCCGGGCGTCGTAGCCGAGCGCGTCGGCCAGCTCGACCACATCCGCGCCGCTCGCGTCGCACACCTCGGCGACGGCGTTGATGAAGGAGATCTTCGTCGCCAGGAATGCGTTCGCAGCAGCCTTCACGAGTTCGGCGGTGGCGATGTTCGTGACCAGGAAGGGCACGCCCTCGGCGATCTGGCATGCATAGAAGTCGCGCAGGGTCGCTTCGGCTCGCCCGCCGCGACTGCGGTCGACCCCGACGACCAGCCGGTCCGGGGTCAGGGTGTCGCGTACGGCGTACCCCTCGCGCAGGAACTCGGGGTTCCACGCCACCTCTACGCCGTCGCCGGCCGGTGCGGCGCTTCTGGCACGCTCCGCCAGCTGCTCGGCCGTGCCGACCGGCACCGTCGACTTCCCGACGATCAGCGCCGGACCGGTCAGGAGCGGGGCGAGCGCGTCTACGACCGCATGCAGCTGGGACAGATCCGCGGCGAATTCGCCGCTCTTCTGCGGGGTGCCGACACCGATGAAGTGCAGCTCCCCGAAGTCGGCGGCCTCGGCGTAGGACGTCGTGAAACGCAGCCGTCCGCTGTCGAGATTGCGTCGCAGTACCTCTTCGAGTCCGGGCTCGAAGAAGGGCACCTCCCCTGCCGTCAACTTCGCGATCTTCCCGGCGTCGATGTCGACGCCCAGGACGTCATGCCCCAGTTCTGCCATGCAGGCGGCATGAGTGGCACCCAGGTATCCCGTGCCGAAGACTGTGCAGCGCATGCACCCAGAGGTACCCAGTAAGGGTGTTCAGCACACCGATGCACGCTGAGGTCTGAACCAACAGTGCATGAAGAGTAGGCGCTGTCGGCCGATCAGGCCGATTCGGACCGAACCGGCGAGGTTGCCACAAACACCGTCGCGTGAGAGCTCCGGACGACGAGTTCGGGGTCCGAGCTCGGAACCCACGCCGCCTCCCCCTGCGCGAGGTTCAGTACCGTATCACCACACCGCAGCTGCACCGATCCCTGCACACACAGCAGGATCCGTGGGATCGCGCCGGCGAATGCGGCAATGGCGGGTTCTGGCGTGCCCGAGTTGTGCAGCCTCACCCGCCACAACTCGAACTCGTGCACCGGCGGTGCGTACAGGCGTTCGTGTCCGTCGCGGCGTGCACGCACCCACGGCACACCCACCGAGTCGAAGTCGAGCACGCGCAGCAGTTCGGGTACGTCCACGTGTTTGGACGTGAGCCCGCCGCGGAGCACGTTGTCCGAGTTCGCCATGATCTCCACGGCGGTGCCCCGCAGGTACGCGTGGAGGTTGCCCGCCGGGAGGAACAAGGCGTCACCCGGCTCCATGCTCACCCGGTTGAGCAGGAGTGAGGCGAGGACGCCGGGGTCCTCCGGATACGCGAGACCGAGCTCGAGGGCCGTCCGCGCCGCGACGGTGAACTCGTCCTCCGACCCGGATCGTGCTTCGAGGTAGCGCTCACAGCCCGAGAGGACGGCGTCCGTCAGCCCCACGAGCGATTTGGTCGGCAGCGTCATCCATGCGGTGAACAGGGCGCGGAGCCCTGTTGCATCGAGGTTGTCACCGAGTTCGGAGGCGTACGGCGTCAACTCCGACACCCCGAGGTCGCGGAGGAACTCGACCGTCTCGGTGGGTTCCCGGAATCCGGCCAGCGCCTCGAACCGGCTCAGCGCGACGACCATCTCGGGCTTGTGGTTGTCGTCGCGGTAGTTCCGGTGTGGGGCATCCAGCGGAATACCTGCCGCGTTCTCGCGCGCGAACCCTTCCCGGGCCTGTGCCCGGCTCGGGTGCGCCTGCAACGAAAGCGGCTGCTCGGCCGCGAGGACTTTCAGCAGGAACGGCAGCCGGCCGTCGAACTGCCGAGCGCAGTCCGGTCCGAGCTGACCTTCGGGGTCGCGAGCGATGAGATCGCACAGCGGCACCGCGGCATCTTCGGTGTCCACCGTCGCCGGGGCCACCGGATGGGCACCGAGCCACAGCTCGGCCTCCGGCTCCTCGGTCGGCGCAGGCCGGCCGGTCAGCTCGGCCAGCGCGGTGTGCGAACCCCACGAATAATGTCGAACGGCCCCGCGAAGCGGATACATCGAACTCCTCTCCGGAACCGGATCAGCTTGCCCTGCATGTCGCTACACGTCGGTCGAGAATCGGACCCCGCCGTCCGGCAACACGACTCCCGGCCACACCCGCGCCCCGCGCAGCAGCTCGCAGCGGGCACCGACCTCGGCGCCGTCGCCGATCACCGCGTCCCGGACGAGTGCGCGCGGCCCGATGCGGGCTCCGAATCCCACGATCGACCGCTCCACCACCGCCCCGGCGTCGATGCGCGCGCCGTCGAACACGGCAACACCGTCCAGGCGGGCACCGCCGCCGACCACGACGTCGCGGCCGATCACTGTCCCACCGATCAGCATCGCGCCGGGCGCGACCCGAGCGGTGGGGTGCACGCGGGATTCGCCGCACTCCCCCGCGAGCACCGGCGACGGCGCGATGCCGCGCACCAGGTCGGACGAGCCCTGCACGAAGTCACCGGGCGTGCCCATGTCCCGCCAGTAGGCGGAGTCGACGTGCCCGAACACGCGTGCGCCGTCCACGAGCAACGCCGGGAACATCTCTCGCTCCACCGAGACGGGACGTCCGGCCGGGATCTTCTCGATCCACTCGCGGCGGAACACGTAGCAGCCCGCATTGATCTGATCGGTCGGCGGATCCTGCGTCTTCTCCAGGAACGCCGTGACCCGTCCTTCTGAATCGGTGGGCACACACCCGAAAGCCCGTGGATCGGCGACGCGCACCAGGTGCAGCGTCACATCGGCGTCGTTGGTCTCGTGCGTGTGCAGGATCTCGCGCAGGTCGCTGCCGCCGAGCACGTCGCCGTTGAACACCATGACGTTGTCGGCGCGCAGCTGCGGGAGCACGTTCCGGATTCCGCCGCCGGTGCCGAGCGGTTCGGTCTCGGTCACGTACTCGATCTCGAGGCCGAGGCTCATGCCGTCCCCGAAGTGCTCCTCGAAGACCTCCGCCTTGAACGAGGTACTGAGCACCACGTGAGTGATGCCGGCTGCCTTGATCCGAGCCAGCAGGTGCGTCAGGAACGGCACGCCCGCGGTGGGCAGCATGGGCTTGGGAGCCGACAGGGTGAGGGGACGCAGTCGGGTTCCCTTGCCTCCGACCAGGATCACCGCATCCGGTGCGTGTTCTGCATTCATGATTCCCCCGGTGCGACGCATGAGCGAGACGTGCGCGCACGAAGTCGTCGTCCCGGAAGCACGCCGTGGCGACATCCCGTCAGGGGATGCCGCCAGCGGGCGCTCGGGATCAGCTCTGCGAGAGGTCCGGCAGTCCGCCGAAGAGGTCGATCACGAGACCGATCAGTTCCTCGGGGGTGTCGATGATGTCGTCGGTGCTCGGCCCGTCCTCGGCCTCGGCCTGCGGCACGGTGCCCTCGGACTTGGTCGGCGCGGACTGCGCGGCCGGGGCCGCGGGCGCCGGAGCGGCGCCGTCACCGGCGATGTTCACGACGATCGGATCCTGGAACGGCGCTCCGGAGCGGAGGCCGACGTTGTCCCACTGGGTGCCGGCAGCGTCCTGGCAACCCCAGTACACGTAGTAGGTGCCGGCGGCGATGGGCTGCGGGCCCTGCGAGACGGGCTGGCCGTCCTGCACGAAGGTGATCGCGGAGGTGCTGGTGTTCTCGATGGAGAACTTCGAGCCCGGAGCCTGCGCGTCCGCGCGGCCCGACGGGTCGGCGGCGTCGAGGCCGCTCTGCTTGGTCGACACGTACGACACACAGGTGACGCCGGCAGACACGTCGACCCCGGCGAAGTCGAAGTCGACGGTGATCGAGCCCGGCGTGCCCGAGGCCGAGACGTCCGGATTGCCTGCGGCGGACGCGGTCCCCGGCACGAACAGCGCCAGCGCTCCCACCCCGGCCACGGTCACGGCAGTCTTCTTCAGAACGGATTGCATCAAAGCTCCCTCGAGTACGGCGTCTCCGCGAGAAGTCGCGGCGTCCACTTCGACCCCCCGGTCGGAATGTTCGGAGACACCGTAACCCGAGGCGGCCTCACATGCGAGTCGGTCGGTCTGTTTCCGGCGGCGCCCCAACGCGCCCGCACCCCACGCCTCCAATCTGCACTCTCGGTGTCGTTTCAGCGGACTATTCCAGTCCGCGCCCGTCGCCGCGGACAAAACGATGGACTCGGTCGGCATCGTTTAGGGTTCGACGCATGGACATCGTCTTGTGCCTGTTGGTGCTGTGGGCAGCGCTGTCGGTGCTGGTCGCGGTCGTGGTCGGTGACGCCGTCCGGCTCAGGGAGGAACGGTCCCGCCCGACGCGCGCCGCGGACGCGCCGGCCGCGCCGACCAGGCCCGAAACGATCGTCCGGACCCCGGTCGGAGTCTGAACACGTCCGCCTCGGTCCTATCCGGCCACGGGAAGGGATACCGGATCGGCAGCGCCGATCACGCCGCCCGGCGCGGGAAGCGGAACCAGAGCGCACTGACTGGACCCGGACGTGAGGGCGCAGATCGCGGCAGGAAGAAGGTGGGGAAGCAGATCGGTGCTTCCGGTGGCCGCATTTGCGGTGGCCGGTACGGCGACGGTGATCGCGGCACAGCCCAGGATGCCGACGAGAAGACGCTTCACGAAGACCTCGATTCGAAGAGGAAAGACCTGACGGTCGGTTGAATCGGGCAAATCCTCGAAACGTTACGTCTGCGAAGGACAGCGCTGCACGAGAGCAGCACCCGCAGTGCCCGGCCCTCGACGTCACGGCGTAGGAGCGCGCTCCCGCGAGAAGAAGACCGGAACCACGAGGACGATGATCAGGCCCACCCCGGCCAGGGCAGCAGACCACGCATTCAAGCGACCTTCCCGCTTCTCGAATTCGACACTCTGTTGCGCGGATTCCGCTATTGCGTTGTTTCGTTCGAGAACCGCCCGCCGGAATTCGTCGACTTGGATGAGGAACAATTCGACTGCGCGGGGCTGCAGAGCCGGGTCTGTCGCGGCCGGCGCGGTCGGCGGGGTGGGCATGGCAGGAATGTCGGGAGGGCGCGGACTGCTGACGAAAGGGGCGACGATGAAGATGAGCCCCACTGCCAGACTGAGCACACTCGCCTGAATGAAGTACCGTCGCTGCCCCGTCGCGCGATTGACCCATTCCATGAAGAAGATCAACCTCTGCATCTGGTGGTTGTGGAGGGTGCCCACCGGTGGCTGCAGCGTGGATCGGCTCGCCGGCATGAGGAAGGCCAGATAGAACCCGGAGAAGGCGACGGCCATACCCAGGAAGAGCGGGGCGAAGACCCCGCGCAGAGGTAGCGAATTGTCGGTGACGGAAAACGAGACACCCAGCACGCCGATATAGATGGTTCCGATGGCAGCGGCGGCGGTCTGCACGAATTTAGCGCTGTCACGGCTTCGCTCGAAACCGCCCTTCGATGCGTCGTACAGGTTCTCCTGGAACACCTTCCGCAGTTCGTACTCGGCAGCCCAGCCGGCCATCTGGAAATCGGTCGTCGCCTTGTCGAGTGCGGCGCGACGCTCCTCCTCCGCGCGCTCGGCCTCCAGCCGGAGCCTTTCGAGTTCCTGCGAAGGCCTCGTGGCAGGACTCCACGATCGCACCACGGCGAGCGGGGATCTCAATCGGCTTCCTCGGCCGACTTGGACGGCATCACGTAACTGTCCGGAATTCCCCACGCTCGGCCCTGGCAGTGCATATGCACGTCGCCTCGGAATTCCTCCGCCGGGAAGAATTCGTTCTCGGCTTCGCACCACTTCTGACCGACTGGCATGGCCTGAGTGTGCTCCCGAAATCCGGGGACGGACATTGCGCAGCCGCAACGAGTGGGTATCGATACAGAGCACGGCATCCACTCCCCCCATCGACGACGAGCGAAACACGGGCGCGGCCGGAAGGCGGCCGTTCCGACGACACCGGCGCCGGATACGGCCGTGGAAACCCTACTCCTGCGTCCGGCGCGCAGCGTCCCCGTGGCCGAGATCCCGCTCGGGATCGACGACGTCCCGCACCCGTTGCTTGAGCGTGACGATGTCGGGGAAACCGCCGTCGACCTTGCGGTCCCACACCGTCCGGTCGCCGGCGGTGACGACGAAGATCCCGCCGGTGCCGGGTACGAGGGCGACCTCGCCGAGATCCGTGCCGAAGGTGTTGAGCAGTTCCTGCGCCATCCAGCCGGCCCGCAGCAGCCAGTTGCACTGTGTGCAGTAGGTGATGGTGATGCGGGGTGCGGTGCGCGGCTCGGTCACCGCCCGAGCGTATCGGCCGGCCGCCCGAAGAAGGTGAGGCCCCGCCGACCGTGGTGGCGAATCGGCGGGGCCTCGTCGCGAGCCGGTGATGGGGGGTAACCGGCTCGCGAGTTGTCGCCTTCGCAGGGGGGACAGGAAGGCGACACGGAAACACTAGTCCTATAGATAGTTACTCGCGAGTACAAATGATCTTGTGCCGGTCGGCGCGGTGACGCGCGGTCAGGACTGGGTGCTGTGACGGTCGCGTTCGCGCTCGGCGCGCTGGATCTCGACGAGGGATTCCTCGGTGTCGGCGACGCGCAGGACCCTGCCCAGCAGCAGGCCGAGCGCCAGCGAGACGATCAGCCAGGCGACGAGGATCGCCGCAACCCACCACCACATACACCCAGTGTGTACGAAGTTCGTCGCCGATGGGTAACGCGGACGCAAGTGTGACCGATATTGCGTCACCCTAGCCCGGTGTTGCCCCACTTGTCCCACATTCCGTACCGAACAACCGTAAAGTTCCCGACGTGCCGACCCAGACAATTCGCCGCGCCGGACACGCCCTCCTCGTCCCCGCCCTCGCCGCGCTGACCGTGCTGGCCGCGGGACCTGCCGCCGCGCAGGACCCCGTCGACCCGCCCGGCGACGTCGTCTTCGGCACGCAGACGCTGGGATTCGGCGACACCGTCGCCTTCCGCGGCCACAGCGACACCGCGACCCTCACCGTCCCGGTGCCGGACGGGCTGCGGCCCGCCGCGCTCGACACGACGGTGCAGATGCCCGCCAACGTCTCCCGCGGCTGGATCGACGTCGAGTCGCAGGGCCTGCTGCTCGCCCGCATCGACCTGCCCGCCGCCGGAACCCTGGTGCCGGTGTCGCTGCCCCTGGAGGCGGCACCGATCGTCGATCGCGCCGTCACCGTCACCCTCACCGTCCACCTGCTGCCGTTCGACGGCATCTGCCCCGAGGACTGGACGGATCGTTCGGTGGTGCTGCGGGACGGACGCGTCCGCTACACCGGGGCACCGACCCCACCCGCCGTGGTCGCCGACTTCCTGCCGCCGATCCTCGAGTCGTTGGAACTCGCACTGCCCGCCGACCCCACCCCTGCCGAGTCGGCCACCGCGCTCGATCTCACCGCGGCCGTCACCGCCCAATACACGGGCCGGCCACTGCGGGTGACGGTGCAGCCCCTGCCCGGCGACGACGCGGTGCCGCCCACCCCGGCAGGCCCGTTCACCCGGCAGATCGCGATCGTCGAAACCGACGGTGACGGTGCCGCCGCCCTCGTCGACGTGCCCGGCGGCCCCCCGGCCCTGGCGGTGACGGGTAACGCCGACGCGCTGCGCAACCAGGCCCGCCTCGTCACGAGCGACATCTCGTCGGTCGCGGTGGCCTCGGCCGCCACCGTCGGCGCGTTGGGCCTGCCGCCGCGGCTATCCCCCGACGCGACAACCCTCGGCGAACTGGGTCTCGGGGCCCTCACCGACACCGGGGTCGGCGTGGTGGAGGTGCCGCTCGGCATCGACCAGACCCGTCTGGGACGCCCGTCCCACAATCTGCGGATCAACCTGCAGGGCTCCTACACCCCGCTGCCCACGACCGAGGGCGGCCTGGTGTCGGTGACGGTCGGCGACACGGTCGTCGACTCGTGGCCCGCCGACGCGACGGGCCGTCTGGATCGGTGGATCACCGTGCCGGACAACGTGCTCGGGCGGGTCACCGACGTGGTGGTGTCCCTGCGCGCCACCGGCGGGACCTACCAGTGCGGCCTGCAGCAGCCGATGACGCTGACCGTCGACGCCGGCAGCCGCGTCACCACCGAACCCGCCGATCCGCCGCAGCCCGGCGGGTTCCGGTCGCTGCCGCAGGCGCTGCTGCCGAAGGTGAACGTCGCCGCCACCGAGGCCGGGATCGCCGACACGGCACGGGCCGTCGCGCTCGTGGCCGGGCTGCAGGGTCTGACGTCGGTGCCGCTCGACCCCGAGTGGGTGAGCCTCGACGAGGCCGCCACCGGCAGCACCCCCGCCATCGTCGTCGCCGCCGACGGCCGCGTCCCCGACCAGCTCGAGCTGCCGCTGGCCGGCACGCAGGGCCGCACCCTCGAACTCGTCGACCCCGCCACCGGCAACGCCACCACCGTCACCTTCCCCACCGACGTCGAATTCGCGTCGCTGCAGGTGGCGCGCGACGGCGAGCGTGCCGTCCTCGTCGCCACCGCGACCGACGTGCCCGCCGAACTCGACCGCACCCTCGGCTGGCTCGCTGCGCAACCGCAACGCTGGGCCGAGCTCGACGGCGACGTGCTGTTCACCACCGCGGACCGCGATCCCGTCGAACTCGCGCTCACCGACCCGGCCACCGAGACCACCGCGCAGCAGTCCCTCGCCGTCTCGACGAGGTGGGTGCTCGTCGGCGGCGGCCTCGTCCTCGCCGCCGGTCTCGCCGCGGCGCTGATCGGCGCGCTGCGATGGCGTCGCGGCCGCCCGCGCCCGCACTGATCGGACCCGCCATGAGCACCATGACGACCACCGAGCGCGCCGCACTGTTCGCGCACACCAGTGCCCGCTGGGCCATCGTCGTCGCCGCGACCCTGATCGGCTACTGGAGTACGTGGCAGGCGCTGGTCGAGGAGGTCGCGCGCGGCACCAGCGGCGGCTACGTGGCGCTGGTGCCGCCGTTCGCGGTGCTGGCCGCCGAGGGCGTCACCCGGCGCCGGCACGGCGAGCTGCCGATCCACGACCGGCAGACCGACCGGATCGTCGGCGGTGCCGTCCTGCTGATCGCGATCGCCGTCAAGTGGCTGCTGCTGCCGCGGTACGGGCCGAACCACCAGATGATGCACCTGGACGTGCTGTCCGCCTGGCTGTTCGTGATCGGCATGTGCGTGCTGCTGTTCGGGCTGCGGGTCGCCTCCCGCTACTGGCCGGTGTGGCTGCTGCTGCTGGGCACCTCGCCGCTGGCCTACCGGGCGATGCTCGTGCAACTCGGGGGCAGCAAGTTCGCCGCCGGGTTCCTGATGGTGCTGCTGGGTTCGATCGCGATCGCCGTCGCGGTCGGCCGCACCCGACGTCGGGCGCTGATCGGCTTCAGCGCGACGATGCTGCTCGGCCTGGCACTGCTGGTCGCGGTGACCACCCGCTACCCGGATGCGCGGGTCGCCGTCGCGCAGATCGTGCCGTCGGCGGTGGCGGCGCTCGTCGTCGGCGCCGCGTTCTACCTGTACCGGTACCGGGGCCTCGCGCCGCGGACCCTGCCACCGAACCCGGTGTCGCCGCGGGAGGCGGCCCGTACGTTGCTGCTCATCGTGCCGACGACCGTCGTGCTGGCCGCGGCGCCGCTGCCCGATCAACAGCTCACGCCCGTGTCGGTGGGCCCGCCGCCGAGTGGCAGCGTCAGCCAGGTCGTTCCTGCCGGCTGGTATCAGCTCGAGTCCGTCGACTACGACTGGCCGCGACGATATTTCGGATCGACGGCTCAGCTGCGACGGCAGATGATCCGTGCCGTCGAGCCGCGCGCCGACTGGGACCGGCTCTCGCGCCCGCGGACCGTCGCCGTGCAGACCCTGCAGGTGCGGCGGGTCGGGGTGTTCGAGGTGTATCCCGTGCACACCAGTTACGACCTCGGGCAGGCGCGGGTGAGCCCGAAGATCCGGGTGGATCTCGGCCGGGGTGTGCAGGCCGACTTCTTCACCGTCGTCGACGACGAGCTGCTGCTCACGTGGAGTTTGATGAGTTTCATCTGGACACGCGGCGACGCCCTTGCGCAGCGGGTGAGCCTGCTGACCGTCGACAATCACGAGCTCGACGCCCCGTTCCCCCAGCCCACCCCGAACATGGCCTCGAACGCGAGTGCGCTGCTGTCGGTGTTCCTGCGCGGCCGGGCGTCGGTGGAGGACTCCGACCCCGAGTACAAGGATCTGAACCTGCTGACGGAACTGGGTCGCGATCTGGTGGAGGCACAGTGGCGCGGAATCTAGTCGACGAGGAGTTCAAGGCCGCGGCGCTGCACGACGCGGTGTACGGGCTGCGAGAGAAGCGGCCGCTGTCGTCGGCGTCGGTGGCGTTCGTGCCGTGGCAGAAGTGGCTGACGCTGGGCCTGGTCGCCGTGGTGATCCTGGCGCTGGTGGTCGCGACGATCCCGACGCTGACCGTGCTCACGGCGGTGTGCACGGCCGGGTACATCGCCACGCTCGCCGACCGGTTGCTGCTGTTCTCCCGCGGCCTGGCGCGCGACGCGATCTTCACCGTCGACGACGACGTCGCCCGGGCCGTGCCCGAGCAGGACCTGCCGACGTACACGGTGCTGGTGCCGGCCTACAACGAGCCGGAGGTGGTGGGCGATCTGATCGCGGCGATGACCGCGATCGACTATCCGGCCGAGAAGTTGCAGGTGCTGTTGCTGCTCGAGGAGGACGACGCCGTCACCATCGCCGCGGCGCAGGAGGCGGGCCTCGGCGAGATCGTGGAGATCCTGCTGGTGCCGGCGGCCGATCCGCGGACCAAGCCGAAGGCGTGCAACTACGGGCTGCACTTCGCCACCGGCGACATCGTCACCATCTTCGACGCCGAGGATCTGCCGGAGCCGTTGCAGTTGCGGCGGGTGGCGGTGGCGTTCGACCGGCTCGGCGACGACGTCGCGTGCGTGCAGGCGAAGCTGGCGTTCCACAACGGAACGCAGAACATGCTCACCGGCTGGTTCACCGCCGACTATGCGCTGTGGTTCAACTTCGTGCTGCCCGGGCTCATGCGCTCGAATTCGCCCATCCCGCTGGGTGGTACGTCGAACCACATCCGGCGCAGCGTGTTCGACGAGATCGGCGCATGGGATCCGTACAACGTCACCGAGGACGCCGACCTCGGGGTGCGCATCGCCGAGACGGGCTACCGTACGGCCGTATTGGACTCCACGACGCTCGAGGAGGCCAACAGCGATCCGATCAACTGGATCCGGCAGCGTTCCCGCTGGTACAAGGGATATCTGCAGACGTGGCTGGTGCACGTGCGCCGGCCCATACGACTGTGGCGGGGCATCGGCACCGTCGGGATGCTGCGGTTCACCACCCTGCTCGCCGGGACGCCGATCATCGCGTGCCTGAACATGATGTTCTGGCTGATCACCATCTCCTGGCTGCTGGGCCAGCCGTTCCTGGTCGAGGAGATCTTCCCCTGGTACGTGTACTTCCCCGCGCTGATCTCGCTGGTGTTCGGTAATTCCGCCGTGCTGTACATGAACCTGGTCGCGTGCCGGGAGACCGGCAACTCGGCGCTGTGGCTCGCGTGCCTGACGGTGCCGCTGTACTGGCTGATGATGTCGGTCGCGGCGATCAAGGGCACCTACCAGCTGATCCGCAATCCCTCCTACTGGGAGAAGACGTTCCACGGGCTGTCCTCATGAGGAGCAGCGCCGCCCGGGTGTTCTGGCTGTCCTGCCTGCTGTACGCGGCGGTGGGCCTGTACCTGGCGCTGGATGTCTCTTATTTCCAAGGTGATTCGCTCAGCCGCGTGGCGGCCGCGCGCAGCGCCCTGCACAGCCGCGACCCGCACCTGGCGGCGATCGGGTTCGTGTTCACTCCCCTGACGGCGCTGCTGCAGTTGCCGCTCGTGGCGCTGTCGGACTGGTGGCCGGCGCTGACCCGGTGGGGCATCACGGCGGTGGTGATGTCGGCGCCGTTCATGGCCGGGGCGGTCACGCAGGTGCACCTGTTCGCCCGCGACCGCGGGGCGTCGCCGTGGCTGGTGTGGACGGTGACCGTGCTGTTCGCACTGAACCCGATGATCGTGTACTACGGCGCCAACGGCATGAGCGAGGCACCGTTCCTGATGCTGCTGTGCTGGGCGACGCGCCGGCTTGTGCGGTGGATCAGCACCGACGACGTGCACGACCTCGCCGTCGCCGGGATCGCGGTGGGCCTGGCGTACCTGGCGCGGTACGACGCGCTCGCGGTCGGCGCGGCCGTCACCGTCCTCGTCGCCGCCGTGACGCGGTGGCGCACGGGCGGGTGGCGCCCAGCGCTGCTCGACGCGATCCTCGTCGCGTCGCCGGTGGCGTTGTCGTTCCTGGTGTGGGCGGCGACGAGCTGGCTGATCACCGGCGAAGCGCTGCAGCAGTTCTCGTCGGCGTACGGCAACGCGGCCATCCTCGAGCAGAGCGGCGGCGGTTCGGCCGGGGGCCTGGCGGCGCTGGCGTTCTCCGTCGCCGAGATCGTGGTGCTGGGACCGGCGCTGCCGCTGCTCGCGCCGGTCGTCGCGGTGCTGGCGTGGCGCCGCCGGGACTTCGAGCCGGTCGTGCCGTTCGTGGTGCTGGGGGCGGTGCTGGCGTTCGCGGCCCTGTCGTACTTCCGGGGCATGACGTTCCCGTTCCTGCGGTTCTACCTCGCCGCGGTGCCGCTGGCGGCGATGTGGGTGGTGCAGCTCGCGCCCCGTCGCGGGCAGCTGACGGCACGCCGGCTCGGCGCCCACGCGACGGCGCGCCTCGAGGACCGCGGCTCCCTCGCGCCGGTCGGGGCGCTGGCGCTCGCGGTGTCGGTGCCGGTCACGTTCGTCGCGATGGGCGATGCGAACCTCTCGCAGGAGCAGCATGCGCTGCGCACCGTGCTGTTTCCCGACCCGGACGACACCTCGGAGCTGCGCGACCAGGAGAACCGGATCATCGCCTCGTTCGGCACGGAACGGCGCATCGCCGACTACCTGGACAACCTCGACCTGCCCGACGGCTCGGTGGTGATGGACACCGTGTACGGGTTCGCGGTGCTCACCGCGACCGACCGGCCCGAGCAGTTCGTCGTGCCGTCCGACGCCGACTTCACTCGCATCCTCAACGATCCCGCCGCGAACGGCGTGCGCTATCTGCTGACCGTGCCGAACGAAGGCCGCGGCGTCTCGGATGCGGTGAACCGCCGCTACCCCACCGTGTTCGAGAACGGCGCCGACATCGCGACCCTCGATCTGGAGATCCCCAACGACGGTGACAACCAGCCGACCTGGCGTCTGTACCGGATCGGTTGACGCACGGCGGGCAGCATGCCACCATCGCTGCACCGACCCCGAAAACGGGGCGACCCCGGCCGGTGCGCCAACACCGAACCGGGGTCTGGGCACACGACAGAAGAGGACCTGTCATGCACCGTGAGGTGGATTGTATCCACACGCCGATTCCAGGCGCGTATCCCCGGGAGTGGCCGCGTGCCACGCACCCCGACGCGGCGCCGTCCGCCGTCCTGACCTGCGCGAGCCCGCCGACGACCTGACCTGCACCCCGCCCTGCACCCGTGTACCGGGTCCGGGGCTGTCGGTGTTTCCCTGCGTGCGTGCAAGGGCCGTTCCGGTGACCGAGGCGCGCGCGGTCACGTCGTTTTCCGTGCGCGTCCGACGCTAACCAACCGCATCCGGCAATCCACCGTCCCGGTGAACGGCACCGGGCACCCGATCGAGCACGGGTCGACACGTCCGACCGGGTCCAGCTCAGCCGCTTGCCTTTTCGGCAGGCGGCCAGACGTGCTGGCCGAGACGCGGTATCGGGGCATGGTCCGTGGGTTTGCTTGGGGAAGGGGCCGACGAGTCAGGGACCCGAAGGGTCTCCGTCTGCTTTGCTGACCCGAATTCTTCTCCGCCGAGCCGAACACGTGCACTCACTCCGGCGACGTGCGCCCGGTGCACAGCGCCCGGGATCAGCGCGGGCTGGGCGGCAGCTCGTGCAACGCGCGCACCAACGGCGCCAGCTCCGGGATCTCGCAGGCCTCGCCGAGGGCGGCTTCGAGGGTGGCGTCGTGTGTCGGACGCGCACTGTCGAGTAGCTCGCGCCCGTCGGCGGTCAGTTCGGTGTAGATGCCGCGGCGATCGTCCTCGCACAGGATCCGCGTGAGCAACCCGCGCTTCTCGAGACGATTGACCAGGCGGGTCGTCGCGCTGCTGCTCAGCGCGGCCGCGCGGGCGAGCTGCGCCATCCGCATGTGCCAGCCGTCCTGCCGGCTCAGCGCGTCGAGCACGGTGTACTCGACCACCGAGAGCTGGTGCTGCTGCTGGAGGGCACGTTCGAGCTCGGTGTCGAGTGCCCCGTGCAGTGCGGCCAGCGTGCGCCAACCTTGCGCGCGGATCTCCACCGCGTCGTCCGCAATGCCCACGTCGCCTCCTTGCTTCCTGCCCTCCCCGATACTACCCGCTTGCGCATGTATAGAGCGCGTGCAACTATTTATAAGGCGTCTGCAACTACTGCACACGCGCTCTATGCGCTGACGCGCAGATCTTCGAAAGGAACTCGACGTGCCTTCAGGCCTCATCGCCCTCGCCATGGGCGGATTCGGGATCGGCCTCACCGAATTCGTGATCATGGGACTGCTGCCGGAGGTCGCCGCGGACTTCGCCGTGAGCGAGTCCGTCGCCGGCTACCTCATCTCCGGGTATGCACTCTCGGTTGCCCTCGGCGCCATCCTGCTCACCGCCGCCCTCACCCGCTTCGACCGGAAGCGGGCCCTGCTGTCCCTGATGGTGCTGTTCATCGTCGGCAACCTGCTGTCGGCCGTCGCCCCGTCGTACGAGGTCATGATGGGCGGACGCATCGTCGCGGCCCTGTGCCACGGCGCGTTCTTCGGCATCGGATCGGTCGTGGCTGCGGACATGGTCGCACCTTCCAGGCGCGCCGGCGCCATCGCGATCATGTTCGCCGGCCTCACCACCGCCAACGTCCTCGGCGTGCCGTTCGGCACCCTGCTCGGGCAGCAACTGGGGTGGCGCTCGACCTTCTGGGCGATCACCGCGATCGGCGTGGTGGCGCTCGTCGGCATCACCGCCCTGGTGCCGACCACTCCCCCGGCCGCCACGCACGGCGGCCTGCGCGGCGAACTCCACGCATTCCGCAACAAGCAGGTCTGGTTCTCGATCGCGCTGACCGTCCTCGGCTACGGCGGCATGTTCGGCGCCTTCACCTACATCGCCTTCACCCTGACCGAGGTCAGCGGCTTCGCGACATCCAGCGTGCCGTGGCTGCTCATCGTCTTCGGCTCCGGCCTGTTCGTCGGAAACTACTTGGGCGGCAAGGCAGCCGATCGAGCCCTAACCCCGGCTCTGACGTGGATTCTCGCGCTGGTGACCGCCGTTCTGGTCGTCTTCGCCGCGACCGCCGACAGCCGGGCCATGACGATCCTCTCGCTGTTCCTCATGGGCGCCTTCGGTTTTGCGACAGTCCCCGGCCTGCAGATGCGAATCATGAACTACGCCTCCGCCGCCCCCACCATGGCCTCCGGCGCCAACATCGCCGCCTTCAACGTGGGCAACGCCCTCGGTGCCTGGCTCGGCGGACTGACCATCGCAGCCGGCCTGGGCTTCACCTCCCCGATCTGGATGGGTGCAGTCGTCACGGCCGCCGGCCTCGTCGTGCTGCGGATCGCCACGGCGATGGATCGGCCGAGGGCCGAGGCGCCGGCGGACTCGACGCTCGTGAAGATCTGACCGTGGTGCGCTGACCCCGCGTCCACCGGACCGCCGAAGCTCGCAGTTCGCGGTGGGCACGGGACGGGTACGCGACCGCCCATCCGCAATGCGGGGAGGGACTCGTAGCCGGTCATTCATGTTTCAGGCTCTGGAAGAACGACTTCGCCAGAGCGTTCTCGTCACTCCGCGCGGCCGCCGTCCAGCAGCAATAATTGCGGGCCGCTCGAGTCGTGTATCGCGTAGTGCATCCGCAGCTCGCCTGGACGTGTATGGCCGATCAGTCGTGTTTCGCCTCGTAGCGCAGCAGGACCGTGCCACCCGGGAAGGTGCGGTTCTCCAACAGTCGCAGCGAGATCCATGACGGCAGTGTCGGGAAGAACGGGGTGCCGCCGCCCACGGCGATGGGGGCGACCACGAGCCGGTATTCGTCTACCAGTCCCGCCTGCACGATCGGTGCGGCCAGCGTCGCGCCGGCCACCTCCAGCGTCCCGTCGGTTTCGGCCTTCAGCTTCGTCACCACCTCGACCGGGTCACCGCGTTCCAGGCGGGAGTTCCAGTCGACGGACTCCAGGGTGCGCGAGAACACGACCTTGGGCATGTCGCGCCAGACGCGGGCGAAGTCGACGATCAGAGGGGTGGCGTCCGGGGCCTCGTCGGCAGTCGGCCAGTACGCGGCCATCAGTTCGTAGAGCCGCCGCCCGTAGAACGACAGGGCGGTCTCCCGCTCGAAGTCGTTCCAGTACTGGTGTAGTTCTTCGCTCGGATCGGTCCAGTCGATGTTTCCTTGCGCATCGGCGATGTACCCGTCCACCGACACGTTGAAGCCATAGATGAGTTTGCCCATGCAGATCAGACTGCCCCGGAGGGCGAAACTCATCGCGACGCCGCACAAGTTATTGCCGAATCGTTGTGGACGGACGACCGTCAGGCGGCCCCCTCCCACTTGCAGGCCGGAAGCGCCGCCTCCGGTTCACGGCCGAACGATGCCGGAGTGGGCACCGGCGGCAGCGCCGGCTGACCGGAATCGACGAGATCGGGCTCTCGCTCGGTGTCAAGGGATTGGGGCGACCGGCTGTCGGAGTATGGTGCGCAGTCGGTCGGGCGCGGTCCTGCGGAAGTCGGTGAGATAGATCTCGTGATGCTTGCCGGTCAGGCGCAATTCGTTGTCCGGGACGAACTCTTCGTGAAGTTGCGCGAGTACGGCAGCTTCGTCGTCGAAGGGGCCGATGTGCAGTGTCTGCACGCATCGGCCTTCGTGAAGCGTCTCGAGGCGGACGTCGTCGAGGCCCTGGGGGCGATTCCCGGCTCCGGCGCGTTCGACGGCCGCGGCGAACATCGCGTGGTCGATCCAGTCCGGCGTCATTATCATCATGGTCCAGTCCCATCGTGATTTGTCCCGCGCCGCGGTAAACGAATCCATGTCGTCCGCCCACCACAATCCCTCGAGTGGGGGAACGACGTAGTCCCGGTCCAGATCGCGCTTGCTGGCAAACTTCAGCTTGTACGCCACGGGGTACAGAGCGCGGACTGCCCGGTCGAAGTCGGGAGAGGTATTGGGGTCGCCATGACCGTCGATCATCAGGTATTGCATCGTTGGTACGTCGACCAGGCGGAACTTGCCCCGTCGTGCCTGATAGGCGTCGAGGGTCTTCTTGAAATCAGTCTTCTCCGTCATCGGGTGCCTGGACTCGCGCTGCGAGCCACGTCCTTTCCGCCTCGAGGAGGCTGAGTGAGTACGAGAACACCTCGCGCGCGGGCCGCGGACGATACGGATCCGATCTCTGGACCGCGTGCAGCGCGGCGATTCGAGCGTCGATCTGGGCTGGTCGAGCGGTCTGAGAGTTGCGGCGTCAGGTGGAGAGAGTCACGGGGGCGAGCTGCAACTGTTCCGGCGTGATGACGGTCAGGAGAATCTGCGTCGGTAGATCATGACCGCTGCGGCGTACGAGGCGACCAGGATGCCGGCGCACCAGGCGAGGGCCACCCACAGGTCACCGGCCACCGGCTGGCCTGTGAGCAGGTCACGGACCGCGTTCACGATCGACGTCACGGGCTGGTTGTCGGCGAATGCCCGCACCGGGCCCGGCATCGACTCGGTGGGCACGAAGGCGGAGCTGACGAACGGCAGGAAGATCAGCGGGTAGGCAAATGCCCCCGCGCCGTCGACGGTGCTCGCCGACAGGCCGGCGATGACCGCGAGCCAGGTCAGCGCCAGCGTGAACAGGGTGAGGATTGCGGCGACCGTGAGCCATTCGAGGATGTTTGCCCCGGAACGGAACCCCATGAGGACGGCGAACCCGACGACGATGGCCAGTGCGGTCAGGTTGGCGACCAGTGAGGTCAGGACGTGTGACCACAACACCGAGGACCGGGAGATCGGCATCGACTGGAATCGTTCCACGATGCCGCCCTGCAGGTCGTTGAACAGTCGCACCGAGGTATACGCGACGCCCGAGGCGACGGTGATGAGCAGGATGCCGGGCAGCAGGTAGCTCACGTACGCGACTGTGCCCGTTCCGGCGCCGGTGTCGATGGCGCCGCCGAGGACGAACACGAACAGCAACATGATGGCCACCGGCGTGACCGCGGTCGTGATGATGGTGTCGGGGCTGCGGGTGATGTGGCGCAGGGATCGTCCGGTGAGGGCCGCGGTGTCGGCGACGACATGGGTGGTCATTTCTGTTCCTTTCCATCTGTGGCACTGGGATTTTCGACGTCGGCGCCGCCACCGACGATGCTGAGGAAGACCTCTTCGAGGGTAGGCTGCTTCTCGACGTATTCCACCTTCGAGGGGGGAAGCAGACGCTTGAGTTCGGGGAGGGTGCCGTCGACGATGATCCGGCCCTCGTGCAGGATCGCGATCCGGTCGGCGAGCTGCTCGGCCTCCTCCAGGTACTGCGTGGTCAGGAGGACGGTCGTGCCCCTTGCGGTGAGGTCTCGAACGACCTGCCACACCTCCGTGCGCGCTTGCGGATCGAGCCCGGTGGTGGGTTCGTCGAGGAACACGATCGGCGGGTTGCCGATGAGGCTCATCGCGATGTCGAGGCGCCGGCGCATGCCTCCCGAGTACGTCGAGACCCTTCGGTCCCCGGCTGCTGCCAGTGAGAAGCGCTCGAGCAGTTGGTCGGCCACCACCTGCGGATCGGGTAGATGACGCAGTTTGGCGATCAGCACGAGGTTCTCCCGGCCGCTGAGAATCTCGTCCACGGCGGCGAACTGGCCGGTGAGGCTGATCGATTCGCGCACTTCGGCGGCGTCCTCGACAACGTCGAAGCCGGCGACGGCGGCGTGCCCGGCGTCCGATTTCAGCAGCGTGGCGAGGATCTTCACGAGCGTGGTCTTGCCGGCGCCGTTCGAGCCGAGCAACGCGAAGATGCTGCCTGCCTCGACCTCGAAGTCGACGCCGCGCAACACGTGCAACTGCTCGTACGACTTCTCGACGCCCTTGACGCTGATGGCGGTGGTCATCGCTGCTCCTTGCGTTCGGCGTCCTCGATCGCCTTGGTGAGGCGAGCACGCTCTTTGTCGATCCACTGCGCGCCGGTGTAGGCCTGCGCGAACGTCTCGGCGAACTCGACGGGGTCTTCGCCGACGATCTCCCGGAGCGGAGTTCCGTCGGCCGCGGCGCGCTCCCACAAGTCGGCGGAGTCGCCGAGCATCGTTACGAGAGTGCCGCCGTCGGTGATGCCACCGTAGTAGGTGAGGTACCGCTGGAAGGCCTTCGCGGTGCTCGAGTAGGGTTCCGGGAGCTTTTCGATCCGGGCCTTGTACCGCTTGAACTGCTTCTTCTGCTCGAGTGATCCGGTGAGGAATTCGATCCATTTGGCGGCCATGATCACTTCTCTCCTTTGTGCAGCTGTTCGATACGTTCTGCGAGGAAGCTCCAGTTCCTCCAGAATTCGCTGAGTTGGTCTCGTCCCCGCGCGTTGAGGGTGTACACCTTGCGCGGCGGGCCCTTCTCGGATGGAACCTTTTCCACGTCGACGAGGTCACGCTGCTCGACCCGGACGAGCAGGGCGTAGACGGTGCCCTCCGCGATGTCCGTGAAGCCCTGCTCGCGTAGCTGTGCGGTGATCTCGTACCCGTAGGCGGGCCGTGTCGCGAGGATCGCGAGCACGATGCCCTCGAGGACTCCCTTGAGCATCTCGGTCGCCTGCTTGCCCATCACTCTCTCCCGGTACCTGGTGTCACTGACTACCAGTACAAAGTAACACTGAGTACTGGTAGGTGGCAACACTTAGTAGTGGGAGAATTCTCGACCCTGTCGGACACGCGGAACCTGCCACTGGGACCGGAGGGGCCCGGCTGACGGGCACGTTCTTCGTCGGGAACGATCTGCGACGATTGGTCGATCCGCGAGGACGACAGGTACCGATCCGGCCGGACCTGACAGCCGGAGAGGTCGAGGGTGTCCCGATCAGGGGATCTGCGGGCGGAACGGCCGGGCCGTGGGTGTGGGTCGTGCATCCCGGGGGTGACCGGAGTGTCGAACCGAACCCCTCAGTGATTGGCATTTGCCTGCTGTCGGTGCTCGACCCGGTCACCATTGCGTTGAAGTGCCGTCTGGCTGTCTTTTCGCCGTACCCGGAGGTGTCGTACGACGGCGAAGGACGAATGTGGATCGTCGCAGGTGGGATGTGGCTGGTCGATCCATCATCACGAAATCCGGTGCAACGAGTACACCTCGCCTGATTCGTGGGCGTCACCACCCGCGATACGGTCTCGTCGTGATCCAACACGGAATCGTCATCGCGGACCACTACCAATTCGTGCTCGGCACACCCACCGGAGAAACGTACCTGCCGAAGGAAACCGGCAGCGTCATCGAAGTTGGCCCGAATTTCGCTACGGTCATGACCGGCATCGCCTCGGGACCGGTCCGGTTGACCGTCGATGTCCTCGACAGCGAACCCGAGGCCCCGGTCGGTATCGAACGATGGGGCGTCATCGAGGAAGCCACAGTCGAGTTCACCGCCTCGGCACACGTGCTCACCCTGGACGGAATGAAAGCTCCGGGCTTCCGGAAACTGCCGATCAAACGAGGTCCGCATCGATTCCGGGTTTTCGGCCGCGGACGTGATTCCTACACCGGGCAATCCGTCACCGAACCGAAGGAAGACTACCTGGTTCAGGTTTGGCAGACGACGCAACCGCGAGAGATGGTGCGATTGCACAAGTGCGATGCCGCGTGGGACCAGAGCATCGTCACCCATCCCAAGCGCAACTGGTGGGATCCCGATCCGGCCGGCGACGCCACTCTCTATGTCAAGTACGGATACGACCGGATGGCCCAGTGGGCGAAGGACGAAGCAATCCGATGGGGTGGGCGGCCGCCATCGGACAAGCTCCGCGCCAACTACTACGCGATGGGCATCGCCGGTCTCGACCGCCCCCTGGCCGATGCGATCACCCGTGCTCGGTCCCCGAAACTGCGTCGCATCGCGGCCTGGGCAGCACGCCGCGCATATACCACTGCAGGCATCGCAGAGATCGAGTGGATTCGCCCGGCACTGGCAGCCTTGGATCGGGACGAACCACTACCGTACCCTTTCGGAGAACACGAGTCCCAGGCACTGCGGCAGGCATTCGACGACGATCCGACTATCGACACGACCGTCACCGGCAATGATGTCGAGAATGCCGAGGTATCTGCCGCTCTACGGGTGATACACGTTGTTTCCATAGCGGTGAAGCCTGATCCGCTGAATGCCGCGTTCCACTGTTTGGACATCGCCGCAAAGACTGAAGACTCGAACTATGCATCGCTGATCAAGGATCTGCGACGCGCGTTCTTCCCGAAGTTGACGCCGGTGGAGCAGTACGAACGGTGGATCTGACGACAGTCGGGGGTGACGCTCGGGCAAAGAGTCGACACTGGTGTGAACCAACCGAGACTCTTTCGCGGCCGAGCTTTCCAATCCTCCTACGCCTCAGGTAGCGCCCTCGGGTGCCGATCACCGACCTGCTCGATAGGCCGACGGTTATGCGTACGGCGGGTCCAGGTAGGTCGTCACCGCGAGAATGACGATGACCAGCCCGAAGAGGAAAACGTCCCGGCGACGGCTGCGCGTGTTCACCGGGCCTCCATAGGTGGGTTGTTCGAGTGCGTCCCGGTTCCAATTCAGTGCTGCTGCACTCACCGGCTTGTAGTTCCGGACCGCGGAGCGGCCGAGGATCGCAGTGACGCCGGACGGGCTGAAGGGTCAGGCGAACGCAGTGTGTTCCGGCACGTCGGCTGCCGGTCGGCGGAGCAGGACGTAGCCGCCGACGCCGAGCAGAGCCGCGGTGACGGTGACGACGCCCAGCGGCACCGCGGTCCCCGGGCCGGCGAGACCGACGAGGGGCGCGGTGACACCGCCGAAGGCGAACCGTGCCAGCCCGAGCAACGAGGCGGCCGAACCGGCGACGTCGGGATAGTGCTCCAGTGCCAGGGAAGTCGACGGCGGGGTGGTGACCGCCACCCCGCTGACCATCGTGAGCAACGAGACGACCATCGCGGCCAGCGGCAGGTGCGCAGCGGCGGTGAGTAACACCCCACCGGCGCCGACCACCACCATGATCAGACCGACAACCAGGGTTCCCCGGACGGACCACCGCTCCGCGATACGGCCGGCGAGGAAGCCGAAGACCATGAAGCCCAACGAGTTCAATCCGAAAGCGTACGAATAGCCCTGCGGTGAAAGGCCGTAGATACCCTGGAGCACGAAGGTGGCGCCGCTGAGATAGGCGAACAATGCGGCATTGACGAACCCCGTGACGAGGACTGCGCCGAGGAACACCCGGTCGGCCAGCAACCGGCGGAACACTCGCCCGGTGTCGGCCAGGCCACCGGTCCGCCGACTGCCGGGCGGCAGCGTCTCACGCAACACGCCGGCACTGGCAACGAGGATCACCACGCCCACGACGGCCAGGAACACGAAGGTGCCCCGCCAGTCCGTGACCGTCGCCAGCTGCCCGCCGATGACCGGGCCGACGATGGCCGCCAGACCACCCAGGACGGTGAGCCGCCCGTAGTACCGCAGGAGGCGGGCACCGGAGTACAGATCGCGGCCGGCGGCCTGAGCGATGACGATGCCGACCGCGCCGGTCAACCCCTGCA
This sequence comes from Rhodococcus indonesiensis, assembly GCF_047782815.1. Classification (NCBI taxonomy): domain Bacteria; kingdom Bacillati; phylum Actinomycetota; class Actinomycetes; order Mycobacteriales; family Nocardiaceae; genus Rhodococcus; species Rhodococcus indonesiensis. The sequence continues at coordinate 4,404,759 of NZ_CP180630.1, forward strand.
CCAGGCGCGCCGCGACGAGCGTCTCGATGGTCGGGCTCACCGCACACCACGCGGACGCCACGATGTACGCGGCGACGCCGAGCAGCAGCGGGCGACGGCGGCCGAACCGGTCCGACAGCGGACCCGCGACGACCTGCCCGAGTGCGAGCCCGAGCAGGCACGCGGTGACGGTCAGCTGTGCCGCCGACGTGCTCGCCCCGAGGTCGGCGGTGAGCGCGGGCAGGACCGGCAGGTACAGGTCCATCGAGATCGGGCCGAATACGGTGAGCAGGCTCAGCACGATGCCCAGCGGCCGGCCTGGCGGGGCGGGGTTCGAGACGCGGGCGACTTCGCGCACGGTGACCCGAGGGTCGTCGCGGCGGCCCGAGGTCAAGGACGCAGACATGAACGAAATGTTCCTGATTCGTCGTGAGTCCGCCGTGCGGCAGACTCGAGGTGGTGGGTGAGGTCAGGGGCGCAGCAGGACCTTGATGGCGCGGCGCTCGTCCATGGCCTTGTAGCCTTCGGCGGCCTGCCCGAGCGGCAGTTCCAAGTCGAACACCTTGCCCGGATCGATCTTTCGATTCCAGATCAGGTCGATCAGCTCGGGCAGATACTGCCGGACCGGGGCCGGACCACCGTGCAGGTGCACGTGGGAGAAGAACAGCTCGTCGCCGGGCAGCTGCACGTCGTGCGCGACACCGACGTAGCCGACGTGCCCGCCGGGCCGGGTGGACCGGATGGCCTGCATCATCGACTCCTGGGTGCCGACGGCCTCGATCACCGAGTGCGCGCCCAGCCCGCCGGTGAGCTCCTTGATCCGGGCCACGCCCGCGTCGCCGCGCTCGGCGACGATGTCGGTGGCACCGAACTCGCGGGCCAGCCGCTGGCGCGGTTCGTGGCGGCTCATCGCGATGATCCGTTCGGCGCCGAGTTGCCTGGCCGCGAGCACCGCGAGCAGGCCGACGGCTCCGTCGCCGACGACCGCGACGGTCTTGCCCGGTCCGGCTTCGGCAGCGACCGCACCGAACCATCCGGTGCCGAGGACGTCCGAGGCAGCCAGCAGGGACGGGATCAGCTCCGGATCGGGCATCCCGGGTGTGGGCACAAGCGTGCCGTCCGCGAGCGGAACCCGCAGGAACTCGGCCTGGGAACCGAGGCTGCCCATGATCACCCGGTGGATGCACGAGCTCTGGTAGCCGGCGCGGCAGATCTCGCAGGTGTTGTCGGACGCGAAGAACGACCCGACGACGAAGTCGCCGACCTTGATGTCGGCGACGTCCTCGCCGATCTCCTCGACGATGCCGACGTACTCGTGGCCCATGGGGATCGGGCCGTCGTAGGTCTCGACCCCGCGGTAGGGCCACAGGTCCGAGCCACACACACAGCTCGCGGACAGTCGGATGATCGCGTCGGTGGGTTCGACGAGGGACGGACGGGCGCGTTCCTCGACACGGACGTCGCCGGGGGCGTGCAGGACTGCTCCTCGCATGACGGTGCTCCTTGATGTTCGAACTCGAGGTCCGGCATGTCTCCGGCCCGGTTCCCATGGAACCCCGCTCACCGCCCGCGCGGGAGGTCGCGTTCATGGGGGGTACAACTGCAACCTCCCTCGGCGACACACCGGACCCGAGTCGCACCAGGTCGACCGATTCTCGGGACCGATCTGGCGTTCGCTCCGGTGACAGCGGTGCGGGTTCGGGAAATGACACACTTGCTGTATGACTACGACTCGTCGTGCCCGAACACGACAGCACAACGACCCTGCCGTCTCCCGGCTCAGTTCTGCATGAGGATCTGCTGTTCTTTGACCAGCGGGTATGCCGCGAGGGCGCTTCCGTCGAGATCTTCTCTGTGCATATCCACGCCGGTGACCTGACTGTTCTCGTAGGTCCGGTAGTAGTAGACGCCCTTGCTCGTATTGCAGCACGACGAGTAGATGGTGATCTCGTACTTGCCGTCGAGCCGAACACATCCCCGCTGTTGCTCCACGGAGCCGAGAATATGGAAGAACTGACTGATCGCCTCGGATTCCGACTCGCCCGATACCGAATTCACTTTGGTGAAGGCAGCTTTGACGAAACGCGACATCGAGGACAGGTCTCCGGGCAATCCCACAGCACCAAGTCCGCGACTGTAGGTGTCGAAGGGTATCTCTTTCGAGAATCGCGGTTCCGGCGGATCGACGGACAGACTCATGTAGTTGTTGATGTTGAACAACTGGATATCGAATGTCGGGTTGTTGGTGAGGACCTGGATCGGATTGTCGTGGACTTCCAGGCCCTCTCGGACCGACTCGACAGAGATGGATTCGTTCCGGTCGGAGATGATCCAGTGCAGCGGGGAAGGTGGGAACTCTTCGCTGAACGCGAGGTCGACGATGCGCACGTCTGCCAGTGCGTCTCGCACCTGAGCCACGGTCTCGAACTGTCCCAGGACCCAGGGAATGAACTCGAACGACGCGATATTGATCCCGTCCTCCGAGACTGGCTTGTAGTCGGCATTATCGGGGAAATTCAGCCCCGCCATGCTCAAGCCCTTCTCGTTGGTCGCGTCGTAGTAGAGCGGGTAACCATCGGCCACGGTCGCCATACCGATCATGGCGTGATGCGTCCTCTGCGCAGGCACCCTGCGGAACTCGAACGGAAAGTTACGCGGCGTGACCGTCACCGATTCCCTGTACGAATACTCGAGGTCGAGGTTCCGGCCGAAGTAGTGGTCCTTGGCGGTGTAGTTGGCGGCTGTGCACATACGGCTCCTCCGGACGATCTCGACCCACGGTATCGGCATCTGCGTGCAAGTTCAGGATGTCTGATTCTGCGAGCTTCTTCCAGTACGTCAGCGCGGCGTTGCCAGAAAGTCACGATCGCCGGGCACGAACACACCGCCGTCGATCCGCTCACCGACGACGCCGTGAGCATCCTCGATTGCCTCGAGATCTCGAATCCGAGGTCGGGGTCGGCACACTGAATTGGTGCAACTCGGGCGGGCGCCACCCGCGCGGGAGGTCGCGTTCATCGGGGGTACAAGCACAACCTCCCTCGACGACACTCCGGACGTACCGTGGACGGCGTGGACAATCGCGCCGACATCCGGAACTTCCTCGCCACCCGGCGGGCCCGGCTGACCCCCCAGCAGGTCGGGCTACCCGCCGGCGGCGGCCGTCGGCGGGTCCCCGGGCTGCGACGCGAGGAGGTCGCCGTCCTGGCCGGGGTGAGCACCGAGTGGTACACCCGCCTGGAGAAGGGCCACATCGGCGGCGTCTCCGAAGACGTCCTCGAGGCGGTCGCCCGGGCACTGCAACTCGACGAGGCCGAACGCACCTACCTGTTCGACCTCGCCCGCGCCGCCCGGCCCACCCACCGCGCACCCCGCGCCCGCAAACAGGCCCAGGTACGGCCGAGGGTGCAGTGGATGCTCGACTCGATGACCGCCTCCGCCGCGTTCGTCCGCAACGGACGCATGGACATCCTCGCCACCAACGCGCTCGGCCGCGCGCTGTACTCGCCGCTGTTCACCGACGACCGCCGACCCGCCAACATCGCCCGGTTCCAGTTCCTCGACCCCGGCGCCGAGGACTACTTCCCGGACTGGGACGGCGCCGCCAACGTCACCGTGGCACTGCTGCGCGCCGAAGCCGGCCGCGATCCCCACAACAAGGACCTGCGCCACCTCGTCGGCGAACTATCCACGCTCAGTGAGGAATTCCGCACCAGGTGGGCGGCCCACAACGTCCGCATCCACCACGCCGGGAACAAGCAGTTCAACCACCCCGTGGTCGGAACGCTCGACCTCGTCTACCACTCCCTCGATCTGGCCGCGGACGACGACTGGGTCCTGGACCTGACCATCTACACCGCCGAACCCGCAACCGCGTCCGAGGACCGGCTCAAGCTTCTCGCCAGCTGGGCCGCGACGCACCTCCCGGCCCACCCGGCGACCGAACCGTCCAGCTGACCCGGGCCTTCGCGTCGGGTGCGGCCGTCCTGCCCCGTCTCGACGGGTCGCCCGCGGCCGATTCGTCAGCGCCAACGCAGCGAGGATGCGCAACGATCGAGTTGTCGACCGCCACCGCTTGGCCGTGATTCGCCGTCGATCGGCGTGCTCGATCACCGCTTCACGGCGTCGTCGAGCAGGTTGGTCGGCGACAGCAAGTTCGGATTGCCGCCAGATCATCCCTGAACCGACGCACCGGTAGCGTGTCGTTTCTAACCTTCTTGATAAACGAATGTGGCGGTACCGATCCGAATGACGTCTCCGTGACGCAACGGGGTATTTGTGTAGGTCTTGATACGGTAGCCACCGAGATAGACGCCGTTGGCGGAGTCGAGATCCCGTATCACCGGAAATCCTTGACAAAAAACAACTTTCGCATGTCGTCGGCTGACTTTGGGGTCGTCGAGCCGGACGTCGCTGTCGGATCGGCGGCCGATGAGCAGTCCGCCGGGTGGAATCGACACCGCGTGACCGTCGGGCAGCAGCAGCCGAGGACGACGTCGGACCAGGGCCAACTCGGCGACGGTGGACATCAGAGTCCGAGAGAGTGCATCGGAGTCCGGGAGCGGCGCCGCGAGGGGTTCTTGGTTGAGGACCTTGCGTTCGAGCTCCACCAGTGGAGCGGAGAGGTCGATGCCCAACTCCGCGAGTATCGTCCGGATTCTCCGACAGGCATGAAGAGCGTCGGCTTGACGACCGCCGAGACACAGGGCTGTGATCAACTGCCCCCACAGGGCTTCGTGAAGTGGGTATTCGCGCGTCAACGTCTGTAGTTCTGCGATGGGTTCGGTGTAGTTGCCGCAGATCAGATCGGCACCGATACGTTCGGAGATGGTGGTGAGCCGGTCTTCCGCCATCGCGACTGCGAAGCTGTCGGCGTAGTGCAGACCACGAAGATCGGCCATGACGTCGCCGCTCCATTGGTTCGAGGCGGCGCGGAAGTGGGCGGCCGCGGCAACGGGATCACCAGCCGCCGCGGTCGCGCGGCCCGCTTCACGGGAACACTCGTAGCGACCGAGGTCGCACTCGGAGTCGAGAATGTCGAGACGATATCCGGGCGGAGCGGTACCCAGAATCGAACGAACGACACCCCCGTCGGTGATCGACTTGCGTAGTTTGGCGACATACGAGTGCAGGTTCTGGCGATGTGTCGGAGCGGGACGACCGTTCCAGAGAGCATCGGCCAGAGCGTTCACCGACACCACCTGCCGCCGGTTGATCGTCAGGACCGCCAGCAGGGCCCTCTGAGTCGGGCCGCCGAGAGGCACGGACCGCCTGTTGACGAACAGTGTTACCGGACCGAGAACGCGGACATCGATCGGCGTAACGGCCGCCTGGCCAGTGCCGCCCCCGGATCGGGTGCCGCTGTCATGGTCGCTGCCGGGTTCGGTTGATGCACCGGGCATGGTTCGACGATATCGGGTGACCGTTCCCCGTCGAAACCCACGACCGGAGGCGCCGCGGCCGACCGTCCCGCCGACAGCCTGCAAGGTTTCTGCAGGCCGGCGGCAAGTACGGGACAGCACCATGAGCGAGGAGTCGACGAGGCACTTCGTGGACACATCCACACAGCATCAAGGAGCCCTGACATGCCCGACAGGAATGATCGTGACACCCGCATCACTTTCGATCCGAGAATTCTCGAGATCATCTCGGCAGGAAGGGCGGAGCAGTTACGGGCGGCGTTGGCCGCATTGGGCTCGGCGGCCGCCGAGCTGGCGTGGGTGGGAGAGCCGGCCGGTCAGGCCGAATCGACGAACAGGATCGGCGGAAAGTACCGACGTTTCACGAACGGGATCTTGTATCGGTACAACCACGACGACGGCACGACCGTTCTCGGCGGCGTGCCGCGCGGAGGGGTGTACGAACTGTGGACGAAGAGCGGCTGGGAGTACGGGCCGTTCGGCTATCCGGTCGGCATGCCCAAGACGAACGGGAACTCGACGGTGTGCCGGTTCGAGGGCGGCACGATCACCGCGACCGCCGAGAAGCAACGCAAGATCATGTTCTACAACACCGCCCTGATCGGCATGGATGTCGCCGGCACAACGAAGAACAGAGCCACCGTCGACGTTCCGGGCATCGGAAAGATCATCGACGAACCTATCTACAGTGGCCGCGGCCGCGTCGCACAGTTGAGCGCGCTGATCGAGACGATATCCCGCTCGAAGGACGACGTGGTGGTGCTGGCGGAGATGATGGGTAACGGTGAACGCCGACAGCTCGCGAACGCGGTTAAGAGAGCGTTTCCCCATAGCGCCGAGGGACCCGACGAGCGGGACATCGAAGAGGACGGTGGGCTGCTCATCCTCAGTCGCCACCCGATCACCGAAATTCGAAGCACGATATTCCGGTCGTGCACCGGCGTGGACTGCTTCGCCAACAAGGGTGCGGTGATGGTGCGGGTGGACCCCGCCGACGGACCGCCGTTCCACGTAGTCGGCACCCACTTGCAGGCCGGAAGCGCCGCCTCCGGTTCATGGCCGACCGATGCCGGAGTGGGCACCGGCGCGAAGGGTAAGCGCGCAGCGCAGCTGCGGCACCTGGACTCGTGGATTCTGGGAGTGCGCGATCCGGACCTGCCGGTCGTCGTCATGGGCGACTTCAACATCGATGTCAACGAGACCGCGGGCCGAACCACCCTCGCAGACAATCTGCCCGAAGTGCGAGACCTGTGGCCCGAGTACCAGATGTGGCTGCCCGCGGACCGGAAGCGATACGACCCCATCACCTACGACAAGGCCAGTAGCTACCGTCCGGGCAGAGCCCCCGTCCCCTTGCTGAGCGCGAGCCGCGGGAAGAACGGCGAACGGATCGACCTGGCCTTGCTCGACCAAGGCGAACGCGTCACCGCACACGTCACCCACATGGGTGTGTACTGCCACGAACTCAGCCCCGGCATCGATCTGTCGGATCACTACGCGATCAACGTCACCCTCGGCATGTCGACGGTGACGCACACGCTGACCCGGAAAGTCCGCAAGACCACCGCCTGGCTGCACAGAATCCACGCGCTCGAACTGACCAACGGTGCAGGGGTGGCGCACTTTTCGAAGGCCGATCCCGACGAGGTGAAGGTGTCGGCCCGGATCTACAAGGGCGGCCGCGGAGTGTCCGATCGCCCCTTCGTGCGGGTCAGCTACAGGACGGTCACACTGTCGCCGGGTGAACGACATGACTACGCGTTCGACGAGGGCCGGGCGCTGACCTTCAAGGGCGCGGACCAGGTGCACCTCGAAGTCACCCTCGACGAGATCGACACAGCCCCAATTCTCGGCGAGGTGGACCGGACGGCGATCGGCCGGGACCGCGATGTGGTGGCGTCGAAATCGTCGCAGCTACTCCACGCCTTGCGGGGCGGGCGATACGCGCCGAACGTCATGACCGGGGACGGCTCCGAATACGTCGCGGTTCTCCGTGTGGAGGTCGCTCTCGAACCGTTCACGCACCGGCAGCAAAATCACTTCCCTTGATCACGGCCCAGCGCGATGTCCGGTCCTGCCGGCACCGTCGTGCAGTCACAGAAGGGACGAATTCACGACCCTGCACGCCCGTGTCGCGCCAGCACCTCACGCACCGGATCGCCGGGGCCGATGTCGTAGGTGCACTGGTCACCGCGCGGGTCGGGCACGAACGCCCACAGCAGCGCCCCGGCGGCCCCGGCCTCGCGGTAATCGGTCAGCGCCTCGTCCACCCGCTGGGCACGCTCGGCGAGCGACAGGCAACTGCCGGCTTCGATACCGAGTTCGGCCACCAGGATCGGCTTGGTCACCTGGCCGAGGCGCACCGGCAGCCACGCCGCGTCGTCGTAGTCGTGGTACTGCAGCACGTCGAGGTAGGGCGACTGCGCGAGTTGCGCGTAGCCGTCCCCGGCGCTGCCGCACTGGTCCCCGCCGATCAGACCGAGGGTGATCGGGTGCCGCGGATCTGTCTCGCGCACGATGCGGCCGACCGCGTCGGTCCACGACCGCAGCAGCTGCGCCGAGTCGGCCGGGCACGAACGTCGCGGCAGGCTGCACGCCTCGTCGCCGCACACGCCCGGCTCGGGTTCGCCCAGCAGATCCCACGTGGCGAGCGCCGGGGAGACCCGCCAGCGGTCCACGGCCAGCCGCACCCAGTCCGCGAAGCTCACCGCGAAAGGAGCCCGGCGCTCGGTCCAGCCGTGCTCGTACCAGGCGCGATCCTTGTACAGCTCGTTGCCGCACGCGCCGTCCTGCGGGGACAGCACCGGCATCACGAGCTGCCCGTTTCGTTCCGCGGCGGCGAACACGGCGTCGATCGCGGAGAAGTCCAGCGTCCCCGTCACCCGGTTCAGGGCGAGCGCCTGGAAGGCGTTGAACCGGGTCAGCGACGTCGGGGGCAGGGACGAGAAGTACGCATCCAGGTCCACCTGCGCGCCGCAGCCGCCGTTGACGTCCCAGTCGGACGCGAGCTGGTACGCGTTGAGCCCGGCCGGCCACCACGGTTTTCCGTCCAGGGTCAGGCCGCGGTGGTCGACGGCGACGCGCGCCGGTGGCGGCGGCTCCGGCGCCTCGGGTGGCGGTGGTGGCGCGCATGCGGTCGCCGCGATCAGACAGGCGACGACCACGGCTGCGCGCATGCGCGAACGGTAACCTCTTGCCGGCCCGGCAGGAAGACCGTCCACTGTGTCGACGGCAGGTGAAGACCGGTTCGGGTCCACTTGCCGCGCGAGCCGTCCGCCGGTCGTCGAAACAGAGCTCTGCAACCCGGCACTCGCCACGCACGAAGTCGAACTCCATAAGTAGCATTAGTGCTACCATCGGGTATGGAGAGTTTGGGGTTGAAGGAACTGCGCCAGCACGCCAGCGACTACGTCAAGCGTGCCGAAGCGGGAGAGACGATGCTGATCACAGTCGCCGGCCGCCCGAGTGCGATCCTCGGCCCGGCCGGCCGGAAGACGTGGTGTGCCTTCGACGAGGTCGCCGGCATCTTTCGAACCGACACCGATCCGACGTGGGAGGCCGACCGCAACCTGATCGACGACCCGATCGCGGACCCGTGGGCATCGCGGTGAGGGCGGTACTCGATACGAGCATCCTGATCGCGAGGGATGTTCCGCCCATTGACGGCGAGGTCGCGATCAGCGCCGTGAGTCTGGCGGAACTGCACTTCGGAGTCCTGGTCGCGACCACCGCGCAGCAGCGAGCTCAGCGGTTGCAGCGCCTGGTCGCCGTGGAGCGCGCGTTCGAGCCACTCCTTGTCGACGCCAGTGTCGCTCGAAGTTACGGACAGCTTGCCGCGGCCGTGCACGCGTACGGTCGCAAACCTCAGCCTCGAGCACTCGATCTGATGATTGCCGCCACCGCGCACGCGAACAACGCCCGACTCGTCACCCGCAACGCGGACGATCTCCGCGGCATCGAACACCTACTGGAGGTCGACACCATCTGAAGGACAACCTGCGATCGCTGCAGGCTCCGATCACCGGGACTCGCTCAGTTCAGGAAGCTCCTCAGGCATGCCGGCGTGCTGCAGCGACGAGGACGAGACCGACACCGACGTCGGGGGATTGCGGAGTTCGAGTCGACAGCGCGACCGATGCGGCAACATGTCGATCATGTGTTCCGATGTGGCGGCGAACCTGCTCGACACCGTGCCGGGCCGCATGCTCGTCCAGTGGTATCTGCGCGCCCACCGCACTGCCGATCCGCAGCCGTCCGTCACCGAGTTCGTCGAGGCGGACTCGCTCGAGGACTTCGTCGAGGACACGCTGCTGATCATCGGCGAATACCTCTACGGCAACGGCGCCAACGAGATCCTGGATCTGCCCGTCACCTCCCCCGCCGTCCGTGAGATGAGCGAGGCGATCTGCGCAGCCCTACGTGCGCCGAGCCGCGACACGCTGATCAGCCCGCAGGTGCATCAGGGCGCCGTCACCGAACTGAGCGTGCCGCGCGTGCGCAACCGCGCGCGGCCCGGGGCGCTGCCCGAGGGCGCGTTCTGGACCGCCACGCCCCTCGACGACGGGACATCCGACACGTGGGGTGCCAGCGGCGAGAACCTGCGCAGCGCGACCGACCCCGCTCGCTACACGGTGCACTTCGACCAGGACGTCGCGCGGATCGTCCGGATCGACACCGCCGACGACTGGGCCGAGCTGATCGCCGCGCATCCGCTCGAATACCGCGGGGCGCACGTCCCGGACTGGCCGTCGATCGCGGAGCGGTGGGACGCGGTGCACCTGTCGGCGCTCGGCCTGCTGTGCGCCCATCCACGGCTGTCGGAGGTGCCGTACGACCGGTACGAGGCGGGCGGCTACCGCCACAGCCAGTCCGGACCGTGGCCCGGCGTCGGAGACTGGTCGACGGTGAGCACCGCGTGGCTGCGGATCCCCGAGCGGTTCGAGATCCGCCCCACCACCCCGGTCAGGCGATGAGAACCGGGGCGACGGACTTCGACCGGCAAGGCGACAGCAACTCCCCCGCGACCGCCCGACCAGACCTCGTGGACGTCAACGCAGATCGAGATGCAGCCGTAGCGCTTCCTCGAGCGCTGCGAGTGTTCTGACCCCGAGCTGTCCGACAGGTTCGGTGTCCAGGCGGCGCACGGACACCGAACGTACCTGTTCTGCCCGAGCTTTCGATGCTCTGGCCAGACCTGACTCCTCGGGTTCCACGAGTACCTGGAACGGAAAGACGTGTGAGTGTTGGTGGTCTGTGAGGAACAGAAAAGAACTCGCGGCCGCCGCTGGCCGGCCTCTACGCTCGGCGCGATGACCGAGATCCGCCCTGCCGAACCCACCGACGTCGACCGCGCGACCCGCACCCTGGCGCGCGCCTTCGCGGACTACCCCTTCACTCGCCATACCGTCGACGCCCGAGACCACCTGCGGCGAGTCGAGGAGTTGCAGCGGTTGTACCTGACCGAGATCGGTCTGCGCTGCGGGCGGGTGTGGGTGTCCGACGACGCCACGGCCGTCGCGGTGTGGACCACTCCCGAATCCACCGGAATACCAGAGGCTTTCGCGCACATCGCCGGGCGCGTCGCCGAGCTGTCCGGCGATCGGGCCGCCGCGGCAACGGCCGCGGAGGAGGCGCTGGCTCCGCTGCGGCCGAGCGAGCCGGCGTGGTTCCTCGCGACCGTCGCCGTCGATCCGGACCGGCAGGGCTCGGGCCTCGGTGGCGCGGTCCTCGCCCCCGGCCTTCGGGAAGCCCGCAAGGCGGGGGTACCGGCGTATCTGGAGACGTCGTCGGAGCGGAACGTCGCGTTCTGCCGCAGGCTCGAGTTCGGCGTCGTCGGCACGGTGGACCTGCCCGGCGACGGGCCGCGCACGTGGACGATGATCCGCAAGTAGTGTCCCGTCACGCGAACCCCGTTCGCCTCGACGCTTCCGTCGGCAACGAGACCAGCTGCGCCTTCTCCGGCTCGGCGGGCACCAGCGGTTGCAGCGGCAACACGGCATCCGGGGCCGTCACCGTCGCCAGGTGCTGCAGCATCACGCCTTCACGCAGCGCCCACGGACTGACGTCGAGGAGATCGACGTCGAGCGCCCGCATCGCCTCGTCGGCGACGATCGCGCCGGCGGGGATCTGCCGAGCCCGGGCCGGCGAGATGCCGCGCAGCCGCGCCCGCTCGCTTGTCGGTAGCTGCGTCAGCCGTCCCGCCCAGCGATGCACGTCGCTGCGGCGCAGGGTGCGCCGCACGAACGGACCGTGCCGCTGAGGCGCTCCGCCCGTCAATCGGGCCAGCTGCTTGAATGTCTTGGAGGTGCCCACCACCCGCCCGAAGTCTCCCTCCCAGCGCAGCCGCTCCGCCGACTCGCTCAGCGTGTCGCGCACGAAATGACGCAGCTCCCGGACCTGACCCCGGCGCGGCGGATCGGAATGGAGATAGGTGCGGGTGAGCAGACCGGCGCCGAGCGGCAGCGACAGGACGAACTCCGGTTCGGCGTCGCGCCCGAACGCGATCTCCATCGACCCGCCACCGATGTCGAGCATCAGGATGCGGCCCGCCGACCACCCGTACCAGCGGTGCACCGCCATGTAGGTCAACCGGGCCTCCTGCAACCCGGACAGGTACTGCGGACGGATCCCGCATTCGGTGTGGATCTGTTCGAGGACCGCATCCCGGTTCGCCGCGTCACGAATCGCCGCCGTGACGAACGGATACAGCTGTTCCACCTCGTACCGGTGTGCCGCCGCGAGCGTGCGGCTCACGGCCTGGCACACCCGTTCGATACCGGCCTCCTCCAGGCAGCCGTCGTCGCCGATCGCCTCCCCCAGCAGCGTGGAGGTCTTGACCGCGTGGATCGGCAGCGGCGGAGCCCCCGGCAACGCCTGCACGATCTGCAGTTGCGCCGAGTTCGAGCCGATGTCCAGGACTCCGAGCCGCATATCTTCGAGTATTCTCCGGTCGCCGCTCCCCCACCACCGCTCCGAACCCGGGGCCGCAGCATCGTGCCCGTGACGACCGGCCACCGGCGGTGACGGCGTGTCGGCTTCCGATGTCACAACCGTGTCTTCGCGCGAACCGGCGGGGCCGGTGCGAACTGCCTCCGATAGGCCGTAGGGGTGACTGCGAAGGCGGCGCCGAAGTTCTGCCGGAAGGTGACGGCGCTGGTGAAGCCGCACGCGAACGCGACGGCGTCGATGCTCCAGTCGGTCGCCTCCGACTGGCTGCGCCGCGCCCCGTTCTGCGGTGGACGCTGCCGACTAGGCTCGACGCCGTGAGCGTGCGTGCAGGAATCGTCGTGACCGGGACCGAGGTACTGACCGGGAGGATCGCCGACCAGAACGGACCATGGCTGTCCCAACAGCTCCTGACGCTCGGCGTCGACGTCGCCCACATCACGATCTGCGGCGACCGGCCCGCCGACCTGACCGCACAACTACGCTTCCTCGCCGACCAGGGCGTCGACCTCGTCGTCACCAGCGGTGGGCTCGGCCCCACCGCCGACGACCTCACCGTCGCTACCATCGCCGAGTTCTGTCATCGCGAGCTACTACTCGACCCCGAACTCGAAGAACACATCGCGGGCATCATCCGCCGCCACCGCCCGCACACCCCGGACCTCGACGCAGGGCCGACGCGAATCGGGATCCGCAAGCAGGCGCAGGTCCCCACCGGTGCCACCGCCCTGCCGCCGACCGGCACAGCACCGGGCGTGGTCATCCCCGCAGTAGCCGGTGACCGGCCGGTCCCGACCATCGTCGTCCTCCCCGGGCCGCCCGGTGAGTTGCAGGCGATGTGGCCGAGCGCGATCACCTCACCTGCGGTCGCCGAGGTGCTGACCCGAGCCGACGACCTGCAGCAGGGAACCGTGCGCGCCTACGGACTGCACGAGGCACAACTCGCCGAGACACTGCGCCGGGCCGAAGCAGAGATCGCAGACCTGGATCGACTCGAGATCACCACCTGCCTTCGACACGGTGAACTCGACATGGTGACCCGATTCGCCTCCGGCGACGCGGACGTCTATCGCCGTCTTCTCGACGTTCTCGCCGAACACCACGGACCCCAGATCTTCTCGACCGATGGCTCCACCATCGACGACCAACTGATCGACGCCCTCGACGGCCGGTCGATCGCGACTGCGGAGTCGTGCACCGGCGGGCTCGTCGCTGCGCGTCTCACCGCTCGCCCCGGGTCGTCGGCCTACGTCACGGGCGGCGTCGTCTCGTACTCCAACGACGCGAAGTCCGATCTGATCGACGTACCGGCCGAGATGATCGCCGCGCACGGTGCGGTCAGCGAACAGGTCGCCGCAGCGATGGCCGAGGGCGCCCGACGCCGTCTCGAGGCCGACGTCGCGGTCTCCACCACCGGGATCGCCGGTCCCGACGGTGGCACCGAGACCAAGCCGGTGGGCACAGTCTGCTTCGGCGTCGCGATCGCCGGACGGCCGACATACACGCTCACCCGCCGCTTCCCCGGGGACCGCGAACGGGTCCGAACCCTCACCACCACCGCCGCACTGCATCTGGTTGTCGCACAACTCGAACGACGTTGAACCTGCACCGAACCACCGTTCACTGCGGCCGGGGTGGAAACAGCCGACGCATCGGCGTGACCGACAACTGCGACCTCGCGACCGTCGCGGAAGCCGAGTCCCTGCACACCACGCTGATGGTGCTGCTGCAGTCCAACTTCGCCGCGGTCACCACGACCTCCGAGTGGATCGCGGCCGTGCGGTCCGGCGCGGCGCTACCCGAGAGCAACCTGGTCGAATCTGCCCATCGCGGGAGGTCCGCGGCCACGACGCCTCCCACCCCGAACATCGTCAATTGATAACCGAAAGGTAACAGTCGGGTTCGATTGGAGAACCAGTTTGGGAGGATGGGTGTCATGCACTCGCTCCCGCCCTCCCCCACCATCCGCCACCGAGACCCACTCTGGGTCGACCTCTTCCGTGCGCAGCGGCTCACGGTCAACTGCTCGACCTTGCTGACCGACCTGCCGATTGCCGCCCGCGCGGAGGCCGTCCGAGCCGCGGGCTTCGGTGCGATGGAGATGTGGTGGCCGTTTCCGGGTCCGAATCCGTCCGACGCCGAGGTCGACGGTTTCGTCCGGGCGGTGCGCGATGCCGGCGTGAGGCTGTCGGCGCTGAACTTCACCGGTGGCGCGTTCGAGGCGGGCGAACGCGGACTGGTGTCCCTGCCCGGGCGCGAGAGCGAGTTCCGGGACAGTGTCGACGTCGCCGTCGCGATCGGGTCCGCGCTCGGCAGCGCCGGCTTCAATGCGCTCTACGGCTGCCGCGACGACGCGCACCGTCCGTCCCGCCAGGACGAGGTGGCCCGCGAGAACCTGCACTACGCCGCTCGTGCGGCTGCATCGATCGGGGCGACGGTGTACGTGGAGCCGTTGAGTGGCGTACCCGCCTATCCGGTACGTCGCATCGACCATGCCCGAGCAGTCGTCGACGCGGTGACCGGTGTGCCGCCGGGCTCGATCGGCGTACTGGCGGACCTGTACCACCTCGCGGTGAACGATGACCCGGCCCTGGCCGATCCGACGGGCTGGGCCGGGGCGATCGCGCACGTGCAGATCGCCGACGTTCCCGGTCGCGGCGCGCCGGGCAGCGGTCGCCTCGACCTGCACACGCCCCTGCGCACGCTGCACACGCAGGGCTATCGCGGATACGTGGGTCTCGAGTACTTCGACACCACGGACGACCCGTTCGGCTGGCTCCGCGAGGAGGTAAATTCATAACGAATTGATAACGTAAGTGGGTTACCGGTAGACCAATATTGGGTGCGCTTCCTACCGTAGGGGTAATCCGCCTCACAGAGCAGACCCCGCTCCGCGACCAGCACCCCTGACAAGGACACCCGTATGCCACCCTCCCTCCCCGACACGGAAACGATCGCGTCCCCGCCGCATCCGACCGTCGCGAAGAGCACGATGCGTCGAGCCGTCCTCGCCGGCGTCATCGGCAACTACACCGAGCAGTACGAGTTCGCCGTCTACGCCGCGATGGCCCCGGTCCTGGCCACCGTGTTCTTCCAGACCGACAACCCGACCGTCGGCACGCTCAGCGTCTACGCCGGCCTGGCCCTCGGATTCCTCATCCGCCCGCTCGGCGGCTTCATCTTCGGGCGTCTCGGCGACACGGTCGGTCGCAAGAAGATCCTGTCGCTCACCATCATCCTGATGGGCCTGCTCACGACGCTGATCGGCCTGCTGCCCAGCTACGCGAGCATCGGCATCGCCGCACCCCTGCTGCTGCTGCTCATCCGCCTCGGGCAGGGACTGGCAGCCGGCGGCGAGTACGCAGGTGCCGTGTCCTTCATCGTCGAGTACGGTCCGTCGCACCAACGAGCGCGGTACACCTCGTTCGTCTCCATCTCCGTGTTCGCGGGCCTGCTCACCGGCACCGGACTGACGTTCGCGCTCAGTGAACTCCTCGGCGACGACGCCATGCACGACTGGGCCTGGCGCATCCCGTTCCTGATCGCCCTGCCGATGACCGTCGCCGGCTTCTACATCCGCCGCGCCGTCGAGGAAACCCCCGAGTTCCGCCGCCAGAAGGCCCTCGAAGCCGAACTCGCAGAACAGCATTCGGAGGACATCCCGGCCACCGGCATCCTCGAGACCCTGCGGACGCAGTGGAAGCCGATCGTGGTGTTCTCCGGCTTCGCGATGACCAACGCCGTGCTCTCCTACAGCTGGACGGCGTACATCCCCGGCTACCTCAAGGACAAGCAGGGCCTGACCCTGGGTCTGTCGACCCTCTCGACGAGCATCGCCCTGCTGGCCATTCTGCCGCTGCTGTACCTGTCCGGCCGCCTGTCCGATCGCATCGGCCGCCGGAAGATGCTCATCGCCGGCACCGTCACCCCGCTGTTCATCGTGCCGTTGTCGTTCACGATCGTCTCGCAGGGCGGATTCGGCAACGCGGTGATCGCCCAGCTGATCTACCTGGTGCCGCTGTTCTTCATCGCCGTGACGACCACGTGCTGCATCGCCGAGATGTTCCCCACCCGCCTGCGCTACACGGCCGGCTCGATCGCCTTCAACCTCGCCTTCTGCATCTTCGCCGGCACCTCCCCGTTCATCGCCTCGGCGCTGGTCGAGCAGACCGGCACGATCATGTCCGTCGCCTGGTACATCTGCGCGATCTCACTGGTTTCGCTCGTCGTCGTCCTCGCGTTCTACCGGGAGACCTACCGCAAGGACCTGGCCGCCGACGACTACAACGACACCCCCGCCGTCGGGCAGCGAGGCGTCTGACCATGCACTTCCCCACCGCACCGTTCACCCTTGTATTCGTTCCCGGAATGCAATGCACCGAGGACACTTTCGCCCCCGTCGTCAACTATCTGCGCGGCCGGTTCGGCGAGCGGGTACCGATGACGATCCGTCCCGTCCGAGCCTATTCGCTCGAGGAGGCCGTCGACGATCTGCTCGGGACCGGCGACCGGATCGTGCCGGTCGGGCATTCCCTGGGCGGCACCGTCGCTCTGGCTGCCGCCCGCCTCGCACCGCACCGGGTACCCGCACTGGCGACGGTGTGCGCCAATCCCCGCGGACCGCGACCCACCCAGCGGGCCGCGTGGAACGATCAGATCTCGCGGGTCGCCCGGGGCGAACTGGCCGGGTGCATCGACGAGGTGCTCCCCCAGCTCGTCGGTGACGCCTCACCGGACCTCGCGGCCCGTGTGCGCGCCATGATGGAGGCCACCGGGGAGCTGCGATACCTGCAGCAGTTGCAGATCCAGCACCAGCGGATCGACGAACGTCCGGCGCTGGCCGACTTCGACGGGCCCGTGCTGGCCGTCGCCGCGGAGAACGACAGACTCATCCCCGTTCCGGTGGCGACGGAGATCGCCGACACAGCCCCGAGGGGCACGTCGACCGTCGTCCCCGGGGCCGGTCACATGCTCCCCCTGGAACAGCCCGCCACCGTCGCCATCGCCCTCGGGTCGTGGGTCGAGCAGCTGCTCGACAGCTACGCCACCGCCCTGCAGTAACCGAGAAGGAAGAAACGTCATGTCCACCCGCCCCATCGTCGTCGACGCCGCCGAGGCCGAACGGCGCACCATTCGGCGCACCGCGCTGGTCTCCTGCAACCAGGCGTTCATCGACTGCCGCACTCCCGGATCCGACAAGAAGGAGAACTACTCCCTCATCGGCAACGGCGTCAGCCAGAATCCCGGGCAGGTCATCAACCTGCAGGAAGACCACGGCTACAACATCGGCGCCGCCGCGATGCCGAACGGTGTGACCAACAACCTGCACATGCACTTCACCGCCGAAGTGTTCCTCAACTTCCGTGGCGACTGGCTCTTCCGGTGGGGCAAGGACGGCACCGGCGGCGAGTACATCTCGCACGAGGGCGACATCGTGTCCATGCCCACGTGGATCTTCCGGGGCTTCACCAACGTCGGGCCCGACGACGGATGGCTGTTCACCGCCCTCGGGCGACCCGACACCGGTGGCATCATCTGGGGTCCTTCCGTGCTGAAGGAGGCCGAAGGCCACGGGCTGTACCTCACCGCCGACAACGAACTGATCGACACCGTCGCCGGCGATCCCCTCCCCGAGGAGGGCGCCCTGATCCGACCCATGCCCGAGGACGTGGTCGACAGCCTGCGCACCTACACCCCCGAGCAGATCCGTGCGCGCGTCACCACCGCCGCCGACCGTGTCTACTCCGAGCATCCCTTCGTCTGCTCGACCCTGCCCGGCGGCCGCGCCGAACTCGCACCGGTGATCGGGTACGGCATGATCGAGGACCGGGACGCCGCACCGCGGGTCACGAATCCCCACTCGTTCAACCTGGCGTGGATGCGGGCGACGGTGGGCGAAGGCATGCTGCGTCACTGGCATGCCGAAACGCAGGTGCTCATCGTCAAATCGGGTCGCTGGCGGATCACGCTCAACGAGCCCGGCGCCGAGACCGTCGTCGAACTCGGACCGTGGGACACCTTCTCGGTTCCGCCCCACGCCTGGCGGATGTTCACCGTGCTCGAGGCCGGCGACGACAGCGACTTCGCCGAAATGGTGGTCGTCAACGGCGGCGACGCCCGCGTGACGCTGCACTGGTCGAAGGACGTGTGGGAGGAAGCCAACCACAAGGGCCTGTCCCGTGACGCAGACGGTTACGTCGCCCCGATGTTCCTGCTCGCCATGACCACGCAGGACGACTGATCCACATGCGCGCCAACAACGTTCGCAGCATCATCGCCGACGGCCGATGCGCGGTCAACGCGTGGCTGTCGACGGACAGCCCCTACACGGCGGAAGCCATCTCACACTGCGGATTCGACAGCGTCACCGTCGACGCACAACACGGCATGTTCGGTCGCGACGCGCTGGTGCGGATGTTGCAGGCGATCGCCGCCGGACCCGCGACCCCGATGGCCCGGCCGTCCACCCTCGACCCGGCCGAGCTCGGCTGGCTCCTCGACGCCGGTGCCTACGGGATCGTCGCCCCGGGGATCGACACCGCCGAGGCGGCCGAGCATCTCGTCGCCGCCTGCACCTACCCGCCGCGCGGACGCCGATCGTTCGGCCCCTCCCGGGGTCTGTTGTACGGCGGTCCCGACTACCTCGACCAGGCCGACCGCACGGTCACCCTCTGGGCGATGATCGAGTCCGCGCAGGCGCTGGGCAACCTCGAGCAGATCGCCGCCGTCCCGGGACTGTACGGGCTGTACATCGGGCCGAACGACCTGGCGCTCGACCTCGGCGAACGGCCCGGCGGCCGCATCGGCGACACGGTCGCCCGGCACTGCGCCACCATCCGGGACGCCGCCCACCGGAACGGCCTGGCCGTCGGGGTGTTCTGCGCCGACGGCGACGAGGCGGCCCGGTGGCGTTTCGAGGGGTTCGACCTGGTCACGCCGGGCAACGACCTGTCGATGATCCGTGCGGAGGCGCAGAAGCGAATTGCTAGCGTGCGAGGAGTCGTAGGTGCAGCCGCTCCCGCGACCGGATCCGGATACTGAACGAGGAATGCTGTGAACGACCCGAGAAGCACCGCCACCGTCGGCTCCTTCCCGACTTCGACCCGGCACAGTGCCAGTGCCGGAGTGGAACTCACCCAGGATCTGTTGCGGTATCTCACCAGCGGACAGTTCCAGCCCAACCAGCGTCTGCCCGGGGAACGCGCCCTGGCCGAGCACATGGGCGTCGGCCGCACGGTCATCCGCGAAGCCATCCGGTCGCTCGTGCTGCTCGGCGTGCTGGAAGTGCGTCAAGGTGACGGCACCTATCTGCGTGGTGCTTCCTCGGACCTGCTGCCCCGGGTGATCGAGTGGGGCGTGCTGCTGGGCACCCACAGCATCGACTCACTCGCCGAAGCCCGCCAGTACATCGAGATCGATCTCGCCGGCCTGGCCGCCGGCAACCGGACCGACGTGGACCTGGCCCGCATCCAGCAGTGGTTCTACTTCATGGAGAGCGCTGCCGAGGCCGGGGACGTCGCCAAGTTCGTCGAGGCGGACACCGAATTCCACCTCGCCATCGCCGCTGCGAGCGGCAACACCGTCCTGGCCGGGGTCCTCACCAACATCCGCAGCCTGCTGCGCGTGTGGACCGAACGGGTGTTGACGACCAGCGTCCGCCTCGGCGACTCGCTCGACGTCCACCGGCCCATCTACCTCGCCATCGAGGCCGGCAACGTCGACGACGCCCGTGCCGCCATGAGCGAGCACATGCATCAGGCGATCGACAACCTGCGGCGGGTCCTCGACACCAGCCCGCTGTCCAACACACGAATGTAGGGAACTCATGCTCGGCGGTATCGCTGACGACTTCACCGGGGCCACCGACCTCGCCACCAATCTCGTAACCCGCGGATTCCGCACCACCGTCACCCTCGGCGTCCCCGACGGCGACCTCGACGACCTGCGCGACCACGACGCAGTCGTCGTCGCGCTCAAGAGCCGCACCGCCCCGGTCGCAGAGGCCGTCGCAGACAGCCGCGCCGCGCTGTCGGTGTTGCGCGATCTCGGTGCCGACCGCATCTACGACAAGTACTGTTCGACGTTCGACTCCACCCCGGAGGGCAACATCGGGCCCGTCGCCGACGCCCTGATGTCCGAACTCGGCGTCGACACCACGGTGGTGGTCCCGTCGTTCCCCGACAACGGCCGCACCGTCTACCAGGGGCACCTGTTCGTCGGCGACAGGCTGTTGTCGGACAGTTCGATGCGCCACCACCCCCTGACCCCGATGCGCGAGTCCGACATCGTTCGACTGCTCGCTCCGCAGACCACCCGTCCGATCGGACTCGTCCCGCACGCCGTCGTCCGCGCCGGGGCCGATGCCGTGCGCACCGAGCTCGCCACCCGCAGCGGCCTGCAGGTGATCGACGCCGTCGACACCGCCGATCTGTCGATCGTCGCCGCCGCCACCTCGCACCTGCCACTGGTCACCGGAGGATCGGGACTCGCACTGGGGATGCAGGGGCCGTCCGATGCCGCCGGCGCCCGCGCCGTCACCGTGCACCGCGGCTTCCGCGCGGTCCTCGCCGGCAGCGCGTCGCGCACCACCCAGGCGCAGATCGCGCACGCTCGACCTCACCTGACCCACCTCATGCTCGACGCCGAACGACTCGTCGACGACCGCGACGACGTCCTGGGGCAGATCCTCGACTGTGCCACCGCGTCGTGGAACCGCGACCCGGAGCGACCCGTGATGATCTACTCGGTCGGCGAGCCGGCCGACGTGGCCGCCACGACCTGCTCCGGACATTCCAGCGCCGCACTGATCGAGGCCGCGCTCGCGGAACTGGCCGTCCGCTTCGTCGACGCAGGGGTCCGCCAACTCGTCGTCGCCGGAGGTGAGACCTCCGGAGCCGTGCTGCGCGGCCTCGGGGCCTGCCGTCTGCGCATCGGTCCGCAGATCGCGCCCGGCGTGGCGTGGGCCGAGACACGTTCCGGCTCCATCGCTCTCGACGTCGCGCTCAAGTCCGGGAACTTCGGGACGACCGACATGTTCACCTCCGCGTGGGATGTGCTGGCATGACCGACTCGCGCGACGAACTCGTCCGTGCCGGTGCCCGGTTGACCGATCTGGGCTTGAGTCCCGGATCGTCGGGCAACCTCAGCATCCGGGTGGGTTCGACGATGGTGATGAGCCCGACCGGTGTGTCCCTCGGCGCCCTCGATGCCGAGCGGCTCTCGGTGCTCGACCTGGCCACGGGACAGCTGTTGGACGGTCCTCCGCCGTCGAAGGAGTTTCCACTCCACCGTGCGCTGTACGCGCGGTCCGGCGACGCCGGCGCGGTCGTGCACCTGCACTCGGCGTACGCCGCGGCCTGGTCGTGCACGCACCACCACGACAAGGCCAGCGCGGTCCCACCCGTTACGCCCTACTTCGTGATGAAGGTCGGCCGCACCCCGCTCATCGGCTACGCACCGCCGGGGGATCCCCGTCAGGCCGAGGCGTTGCACGCGCTTCCCGGCGCGTTCGAAGCCGCCCTGCTGCAGAACCACGGGCCGATCGTCGCGAAAGCCTCCCTCGCCGCGGCGGTGGACGCTGCGATCGAACTCGAAGAGGTCTGCAAGCTGTTGATCCTGCTCGGTCCGCACCCGGTGCGTCACCTCACCGACGACGAGGCCGCCCACCTCGCGGAGAAGTACCGCGTGCCGTGGGGCTCGCCGTAGTACCTCTCTTCGGGATACTCGGTCCCACGGCCGAGCACATCTGAGATTCTGGTGGACATGGCAACTGCTGCAGAGCCTTCCACCGCACCGAAGAACATGACCTGGATCCCCGGGGGAACGTTCTGGATGGGGTCGGAGGAGTTCTATCCCGAGGAGCGTCCCGTGCACCAGGTGCGGGTCGACGGGTTCTTCATGGACGAGCACCCGGTGACCGTCGCCGAGTTCCGGCGGTTCGTGAAGGACACCGGGCACGTCACCACCGCCGAGACGGCACCCGATCCGAAGGACTACCCCGACGCGGAACCCGACCTGCTGGTTCCGGGGTCGCTGGTGTTCGTGCCGCCGCCCGGGCCGGTGCCGCTCGACGACTACCGCCGCTGGTGGGCGTGGACGCCGGGCGCGCAGTGGCGGCACCCGGAGGGGCCCGGCAGCACCGTGGCCGGACGCGACCGTCACCCGGTCACGCACGTGTCGTACTTCGATGCGCTCGCCTACGCGCAGTGGGCCGGCAAGGAGCTGCCGACCGAGGCGGAATGGGAGTTCGCCGCACGCGGTGGCCTGGATCGGGCGCGGTTCGTGTGGGGCGACGAGTTCGCTCCGCGCGGCCGCTACCGCGCCAACACCTGGCAGGGCCGCTTCCCGTGGGAGAACACCGGCGAGGACGGTTTCGTGGGCACCTCGCCCGTCGGCTCCTACCGTCCCAACGGGTACGGACTGGTCGACGTGGCCGGCAACGTGTGGGAGTGGACGGCGGACCACTACACCGCGCACCACGGCGCCGACGGACGGGACACCGCCCCCGCGCACGCCTGCTGCATCCCCAGCAATCCCCGCACGGGTGCCGGCGACGAGTCCGGCCCGTACCCGCGGCGCGTGATCAAGGGTGGCTCGCACCTGTGCGCGCCGAACTACTGCCTCCGCTACCGTCCGGCGGCGCGGCAGGGCGAGTCGGTCGAGACGTCGACGTGCCACATCGGTTTCCGCTGCATCGTGCGCCCGGACATGTGACGAGGCCGGTGACCGGCATCGCGGTCACCGGCCTCACCGCGCCGTACGGCGGTCAGCGCGGAACGTCGCCGAGGATCGAGACCCGCTCCATCACGCGCCGGTGCGGGAAGTAGTCGCTGGCCGCGTAGTGCTGGGTGGCCCGGTTGTCCCAGAACGCAACAGAATTCGGTTCCCATCGGAATCGGCATTGGAAGTCGGGGACCTTGGCCTGGTCGAACAGGTGCTGCAGCAGCCGGCCGCCCTCGACGGGATCCATGTCGGGGATGTGCGTGGTGAACAGGCTGTTGACGAACAACGTCCTGCGTCCCGTCTCCGGATGCGTGCGCACGATCGGATGCCGCACCGGCGGGTACTGCTCCCTCATCTGCTCGAGGCGCTCGGCGGTCATGCCCCGGCCGAAGGACGGTACGAAGTCGTGCACGGCGTCGAGTCCGTCGATACGGTCCTTGATCTCGTCGGAGAGGCAGTCGTACGCGTTACCCATGTCGGCCCAGAGGGTGTCGCCGCCGGCGGGCGGGACCTGCAACGCCCGCAGCACCGACCCCATCGGTGGACGCTGCTGCCACGTGACGTCGACGTGCCAGATGTTCTCGGTGCCGGGGTTGTCCTCACCGCGTTCGAAGTGGACCACCTCGGGTACCTCACCCTGCGGGAGCAGCGGGTGGACCTCGAGTTCACCCCAGTGCCGGGCGAAGTCGCGGTGCTGAGCCCCGGTGATGCGCTGGTCGCGGAAGAACAGCACCTTCCATTCGAGGAGGGCGCGGCGCAGTTCGGCGATCTGCTCGGGCTGCGGGTCGCCCAGGTCCACGTCGGTGACCACGGCGCCGATGTAGGGCGTGACGGGCTCGAGGCGCAGGCTCACGTACGGTTCGTCGCTGGACGCACTGGAAGAGCGCCGCATGAACCTCGGACCGAACTCGATGGTGTGTGAGCCTATTTCGACGGAACGGGACGTGATCATCGGGGGCATGGCGACTCCTGTCGGATAGCTGGCGAACGGGTCAGTGGTCGAGCCGGGCATGCGAGTCCTCGGCCTGCAGCGCCCCGACGGCCATGTCGATCAGGTGATCGACGGTTTCGTCGAAGTCGGCTCGCACCACTGGAATTCCTTTTTCCTGACGCTGCTCGAAGATCGCCAGGGCGGATACGGACATGTTGAAGACGAGATCGATGCGCTCGACCGCGGTGCGCGGAGACAAGTGCGGCAACAGGCGCGTGAGACGGCGGACGACTTCGGCATTGGCGTCCCACAGGGCCGCGAACTCCTCGTCGAAGAAGTCCACCGAGGGCGACACCCTCGCGAGGAAGCGCGCATAGTGGGTTGCCTCCGGCGCGGAGGCGAGGAAGTCGGTCAGCGGGCGGATGCCGGCCTCGACCAGGGCGCGCACGTCTTCACCGCGGCCCTGGCGGTCGAGCTCGTCGAGGCGGTCTCGCCGCACGTCGTTGATGGCGCTCATCCGGGATCTGAAGATGGCCGTCAGCAGCCCGTCCCGGTCGCCGAAGTGGTACTGCACCGCGGAGTTGTTGCGGTGACCGGCGGCCGCCGCGATGTCCCTCAGCGACACTCCGTCGATGCCCCTTGTGGCATAGAGCTTTTCGGCAACCTCGACCAGCGCGCGCCGGGACTCGTCCGTGGATGACATGACGCCACCGTACGGCGCCCGGCCCAGCGGCGTCAAGACACTGACTTAAATTCTGCCGAGGCGGTGAAATATCGTGTTTTCCAGCCAGTTTCGGGATACGGTTCGATCGCGGACGCAGAGTGCACCCTCAGGTCCCACTCAGCGGGACGGCGTCCGTCGCACCCCGCAACCGTGATTAGCGTCACCGACCCGAGGCCCCTGCGCCGGTGGTGGACAGTTCCCCCGCCGTGAAGCGCCCCGCCTGCTTCCCAACGCTTTCGGCCACCGTGCCGCCCCGCCCATCCGAACAAAGGAAAACGATGGTGCCCGACCCGCAGCCGCCCACGGCCACAACGTCCCGGCGACGACTGTTCGTCCTGCTCGCCGTGATCATCCTCTTCTCGGAGATCGCCACGTTCGAAATCCTGATGGTCTACCCCGCCGTCCCCCACATCGCCGCCGCGTTCGGCACCCTCGACGTCGCCTGGGTGATGTCGATCGTCACGCTCGCCGGCGCGACCCTGATGCCACTGATCGGCAAGGCCTCCGACAAACTCGGCAAGAAGCGCGTCATCTTGGGGCTTGCGGTGGTGTTCGTCCTCGGCAGCGTGACGAGCGCGGCCGCGACGTCGTTCGAGATGATGCTCGCCGGCCGCGCCGCCCAGGGCGCCCTCGTCGGCATCGTGGCCCTGTCGTACAGCCTCGTACGCGACATCATGCCCCGCGACTTCGTGCCCGTTGCGCTCGGCGTCGTCGCCACCGGCATCGGGATGTCGGCGGTGGCCGGCCCGTTCGTCGCCGGCTGGCTGATCGACAGCTTCGGCTTCCGGTCGGTGTTCTGGTTCCTCGCCGTCTACGTCACGGCGCTCGTCCCCCTCTACGCGGCGGTGGTCCCGGAAAGCCCGGTCCGCGTCGACCGGCCGGTCGACTACCTCGGCACGCTGCTGCTCGGCCCCGGTGTGGCCGTCCTGCTGCTCGGCATCACCAAGGGCTCGGCGTGGGGCTGGTCGTCCACGCCGACGATCGCGCTGCTCGTCGTCGGCGCGGTGATGCTCGCGCTGTTCGTCGTCCGCCAGCGCACCGCGACCCACCCGCTGATCGACTTCGGCATCCTCTTCGGCCGCCGCTTCGGACCGACCGTCGTCGCCGTCGGCTGCGTCGCCTACATGATGAACGCGCACGCATTCCTGATGCCCACACTGCTGCAGACCCCCGCCGGACTCCCCGGGATCTCGTACGGAGCAGGCCTGACCGCCACCCTGTACGCGCTGTGGACGTGTGCACTCGGTCTGTGTGCGATGGTCGCCGGCCCGCTCGGCGGATTCGCGGCGAAGAAGTTCGGGCCCCGCCAAGTCCTCATCGGCGCCGCGCTGCTGTTCCTGCTGGTGATGTTCCTCGGCACCCGGCTGCCCACGACGTTGTGGCAGGTCGTCGCACTCAGCGCCCTGGCCGGTTTCGCCGTCGGATTCCTGCATTCGTCCAACGCGAACCTCGTGCAGGACGCGCTGCCTGCCGAACAGAGCGGCGTCGGCACCACCATCGCCGGCGTCGGGATGCAGCTGACCTCCGCAATCGCGGTGACCGTCACCGGTGCCGTCATGGCCGGGCACGCCGCCGGCATGCGCCCCGGCGGACGCGCGGTGCTCTATGCCGACACCGCCCTGGTACACGGCTTCCGCTACGCGGCCCTCGTCGGCGCCGCCGGGCTCGTGATCGCGCTGGTCATGAAGCACGGCCGCGCCCCCGCCACGGGCGGCCTGCGGACACCGGATCCCACCCCCGTCGCCGCCGCCCAGCCCCAGCGCGCCTGACCCCCAGGAGATCAGCGATGAACCGCCATTCCCTCCCCATCGTCACCGACCTCCCGCAGCCGTCGGCCGCCGTCGACTACCGCAGTCAGGAGCGCCCGTTCCGCCGCCCCGACCTGGTGCGACCCCCGGCGGGCGCCCCGAACGTCCTGCTCGTGATGGTCGACGACGTCGGATTCGGTGCCGCGTCGGTGTTCGGCGGCCCGTGCCGGACGCCGACGGCCGAACGCCTCGCCGACGACGGCCTGAAGTACACCCGATTCCACACCACCGCGCTGTGCTCCCCCACCCGCGCCGCCACCCTCACCGGCCGCAACCACCACTCCGTCGGCATGGGCGTGATCTCCGAAATGGCCGGAGCTGCACCCGGATACAATGGGACACGACCCGCCTCGGCGGCGACGGTCGCCCGCATCCTGCAGGGCAACGGGTACGCGACGGGCGCCTTCGGCAAGATGCACCAGACCCCGACGTGGGAGATCACCCCGGCCGGACCGTTCGACAGGTGGCCGCTGCGGGAGGGCTTCGACAAGTTCTACGGCTTCCTCGGCGCCGAATCGGACCAGTTCTCCCCCGTCCTCTACGAGGACTTCACCGTCGTCGACCCGCCCCGCACCCCGGAGCAGGGCTATCACCTGTCGGAAGACCTGGTCGACCGGGCCGCGGCGTGGATCGAGGGGGTCCGAGCCGTCGACGAGAACAAGCCGTGGTTCTGCTACCTGCCGTTCGGTGCCTGCCACGCGCCGCTGCAGGTACCGGCGAGCTATCTGGACAAGTACCGCCACGAGTTCGACCACGGGTGGGATCGCCAGCGGGAGATCACCCTGGACCGTCAGCGCCGGCTCGGGGTCGTCGCGCCCGACACCGAACTGGCCCCGTGGCCGGACGACCTGCCCCGGTGGGAATCGCTGAACGAGGACCAGCGGACGGTGTCGGCGCGCCTGATGGAACTGTATGCGGCGTTCCTCGAGCACACCGACGACCAGGTCGGCCGGCTCGTCGACCGGTTGCAGGAACTCGGGGAACTGGACAACACCCTCGTGCTCTACATGCTCGGCGACAACGGCGCCTCTGCCGAGGGCGGATTCGAGGGATCGTTCAACTATCTGGCCGGGCTCAACGGCTATCCGAGCACCACCTCGGACGTCCTCGCGCGATTCGACGAGCTCGGCACCCCCACCAGCTACCCGCACTATCCGGCGGCGTGGGCGCTGGCCCTCGACACCCCGTACCAGTGGGCCAAGCAGGTCGCCTCCCACTACGGCGGCACCCGCAACGGGCTCATCGTGCGCTGGCCGGACGGCATCGCCGACAAGGGCGGGCTGCGCCACCAATGGCACCATTGCGTCGACATCACCCCCACCATCCTCGAGGCGGCCGGGATCCCGGCGCCCCACAGCGTCGACGGCGTGACCCAGATGCCGATGGAAGGCGTCGCCATGAACTACACCTTCGACGACGCCACCGCACCGGACCGGCACACCACGCAGTACTTCGAGATCTTCGGCAACCGCGGCATCTACCACGAGGGCTGGACCGCGGTCACCGCGCACCGCGCGCCGTGGCTGATGGCCACGCACGGTCTCGAGCTCCCGAGCCTCGACGAGGACCGGTGGGAGCTGTACGACACCCGCACCGACTGGTCGCAGGCCCGCGACCTGGCGGACCGGCACCCGGACACCCTGGAGAAGCTGAAACAGCTGTTCCTCGTCGAGGCGGCCCGACACCAGGTCCTCCCGCTCGACGACCGCACCGTCGGCCGCCATGCCGATCCCGGCTCACGACCACCGCATCCGTTCGCGGGCCGGCGCACCGTCACCCTCTACCCGCACATGCAGGGCCTCGTGGAGAAGGCGGCGCCGTCGTTCTTCAACCGCTCGTTCACCCTCACGGCCCGGATCGACACCCACGACCGGCCCTGCCGGGGCATGCTCGCCGGAATCGGCGGGCGCTTCGGCGGATTCGCGTTCTACGTCCTCGAGTCCCGGCCGGTGTTCTGCTACAACTTCAGCGGCAGTCACCACACCTTCGTGCGCTCACCCCGCCCGCTGACCGGCGACGTGCGCGAAGTGTCGCTGCACTTCGACTACGACGGCGGCATCGGGCAGGGCGGCGAGGCCGTGCTCTCCGTCGACGGCGAGGTCGTGGCGCGCGAGCGCATCGAGCGCACCGCACGGGCGATCTTCTCGATGAACGAGCAGCTCGACATCGGCGTCGACCGGGGCAGCCCGGTCGCGGAAGAGACCGCCGAGTTCGGACGGTTCGCGTTCACCGGCACCCTGCATCACGTCCGGGTCGATCTTCCGCCCGGCGGGGGTGCGCAGGCCGACGACCGCCGCCGGGTCGCGCTCGCCACCCACTGACCGGTCGACTGCGCAGTTGTCGTGACGCCACGCCGATGCGGGCGACGACAACTGCGCAGTCGCGGACGACCGATGTTCAGCGAGCGGCGCTGCGCGGCCCCACAGGCGATGCCGCGTCCGACGACTCCCCGCGTCTCCCGGCCGTGATCCAGAACGCCAGCACCGCGCCGGCGAGCGCGGCGACGGCAGCCACGAGGAACGCGACGAAGAAACCGCGGCTGTCGTAGACGATTCCCGTCGCGTCGGCTGTCACCACGTGCTGGGCCAGCAGCGCGAACCCGACGGACGAGAGCATGCCGCCGAACATGGACTGCGACAGGCCGGTGAAGTTGGCGCCGACGGCGCGTTGCTCGGCCGGCAGGGCGAGCATGACGAGGTTCGGCACCGCGGCGTAGATCATGGATCCGAAGCCGACGAGCCCGTACGCGGCGACGATCTGCCACGGGTGGGACGGCGTCGTGCCCAGGATCAGTGCCCCCACCGCGATCAGCACGGACCCGGCGATGAGGTGCTGCCGGAACCCGATCCGCCGAGCCGTGGCACCGACGAACACGCCGCTGACGACGATGAGGACGCCGCCGGGCAACAGCCACAGCGCCATCTCCGTCACCGACAGCCCGAATCCGTAGTCCGCGGCGGGTGTCTGCAGCAGCATCGGAATGAGGGTGGCGATCAGCGTGGTTGCGCCGTAGGCCACGCCACCGGCGAGCAGAGTGATACCGACTGCGCGGCTGGTCAGGACCTCGATGCTGATCAACGGTTCGGCGACTCGCCGTTCCCACGCCACCCACGTCGCGAACGCGGCGAGCGCGAGGCCGAGCACTCCGAGGGTCCTGCCGCTGAGCCAGCCCCATCCGGCGCCCATCGACAGCATCAGCATCGCGGCGAACAGACCCGCCGTAAGCAGCAGTGCACCGACCCAGTCCACCGAGACGCGGGCGCGCACAGGGGTTTCGGGCACGAACAGCAGCGTGAGCACGCCACCCACCGCGCAGAGCGCGAAGGAGAACCAGAACACGGAGGCGACACCCGTGCGGTCCAGCATGAATCCGGACACCAACGGCGCCAGGACGGTGACGACGCCGACCCCGGTGTTGGCGATGCCGATCGACATGGGCTGCAGCCGGGCCGGGAAGACGTCCCGGATCAGCGAATAGCCGAGGGCCGTGAACGCGAAACCCACCCCCGACAGGAAGCGACCCACCAGCAGGATCCCGAAGGTCGGGGCGAGGGCGGAGATCAACGCTCCGGTGCTCGCCACCGCGGCGGTCACCACCAGGATCCGCTTCTTGCCGTAGATGTCGGCGAGCTTGCCCAGGACGGGTGAGGCGATGGCGGCGGCGAGAACGAGCGCGGTCATCACCCACACCACCTGCGTGGTCTGGTAGTGCGCGGCGATCTTGGGCAGCGCCGGGGTGAACAGCGCGAAGGCGAGCGCGGCCTGCTCGGTGAGCAGGACGAGGATCAGCAGGATGCCGATCCAGCGAGCCGTCGACTCCGGCGCTTCGAGGGACGCATCCCCGGAGAGAGGCGGACGTTCGTCCGGTCCGAGTGAAACCGACATGGTTCGGCACCTGCATTTCTCGAGGGCGAAAGGGATTGCCGGACACAGTGCCCGAGCATTCGTCGGCCGTGCACCGGTTGTTCCGCTCAGCTGGACGGCTCTGTCGCAGGCTCGAACGGCATTCTGTAATGGCGGTCACATGTCGGCGCGAGGCCGACCGTGAGTCGAGGACGATGTGATGACAGGGTTGACAAGCACACCCGCTACCACCACCGGACCCGGTTGGACGCCACGACTGGTGCTGTCGCTGGTATCGATGGCTCTTGTACTGGAGATCATTTCGATCAGCTCGTACATGGTGGCCACCGCGTTGAAGCCGATCGGCGAACACTTCCGGACCGGTCAGATCGCCTGGGTGATGACGGCATGGTTGCTGATGGCGGCAATCGCGTGCCCGGTGGTCGGCAAGCTGGCCGACATCTACGGCAAGCGCCGCATGTTCC
Organism: Rhodococcus indonesiensis; assembly: GCF_047782815.1. Taxonomy (NCBI): domain Bacteria; kingdom Bacillati; phylum Actinomycetota; class Actinomycetes; order Mycobacteriales; family Nocardiaceae; genus Rhodococcus; species Rhodococcus indonesiensis. Next base: position 4,435,616 of record NZ_CP180630.1, read on the forward strand.
TGATTTCCCTCGGGGTTTCCGTCGTTGGGGCGGCCCTGTCGGCGATGGCCCCGACGTTCTGGGTGTTCATCGTCGGCCGGGCACTGTTCGGCTGCCTGATCACCTGCATGTTCCTGGCGTACTCGCTGATGCGCGACGTTTTTCCGCCCAGGACGCTGGCGCTGTCGGTCAGCGTCACCGCCGCCGGGATGGGGTTGATGTCGATCCCGTCGCCGTTCCTGACCGGGATGCTGCTGGACCTGTGGTCGTTCCGCAGCATCTTCTGGTTCTTCGTGGTCGTACTGGTCGTGTGCGCGCCGCTGGTGGTGATGACGACGCCGGAGTCCCCGGTGCGCACGCCGGCGCGGGTGGACGTACTCGGTGCCGCACTCCTGGGCACCGGCCTGGCGTCGGTCCTGGTCGGGGTCAGCTTCGGGCCGACGTGGGGATGGATTCACACCGAGACGCTCGGATTCCTCGGCGGCGGCACAGCCCTGCTCGCGATCTGGGCGGTGTCGAGCCTGCGCATGTCCTCGCCGCTCATCGACCTGAGGTTCTTCCGTGAGGGTCCGATGTTCCGGATCACCGCGGCGGCCGGCCTGGGATACGGGACGATCACCCTGTACACGACGGTCCTGCCGCTGATGTGCATGGCGCCGATCTCGCTGGGCCTCGGCTACGGTTTCGGCGTCGACGCCCGCCAGTTCGCGATCCTGCAGGCCCCCATCGGTGTCGGCAGCCTGGTCGGCGGACTGGCGGCGGGACGCGCCATCCGGTCCGCCAGGCCGGCACTCACCCTGGTCGTCGGTCTGTCGGTGATGGCATCGAGCTCTGTGCTCACCGCGTTCGCGCACTCGGCGAAGTTCCCGCTCGTGCTGTGGGTGCTGCTGTTCGGCATCGGTATGGGCATCACGACCGCGTCCATCCCCAACCTGGTGATCCACTCGGTGCCGGCCGACGTGCAGGCGTCGATGTCGAGCATGGTGCAGACCTCCCAGACGCTCATCGCGTCGATCTTCCCCGTCGCGGCGTTCACCATGCTCAACTCGCACGTGGCGACGGTGATCGAGGGCTACGCCTACTACACCGACACGGGCATGGTGGTGGCGTACCTGATGTGCGCCGGCGCATCCGCGGCGTCGCTCGCCGTCGCGGTGGGACTGCTCCGTCGTCGCGTCCACACCGCCGAGGATGCGAACGCGACGTCCCCGGAGGCGGCCGCGCTCGTCTGACCGAGTTTGTCGATACCGCTGCCGGGTGCGCTCTCGGGCGCACCCGGCAGCGGTCGTGTCCGTGCGGAACGCGGACACATTTCCGTCCTGTGTTTCTCTTCACGGCCCGTCGCGGAGCTGTTAGAGTCATCACAACCATTGATTGATCGCTTGATCAGTAGAAGGACCCTCTGTCGCAGTGGGAGGCATAGTGACGACGCACAACGATGTGCCGGTGGCGGTGATCGACCGCGCTGCCCGGCTGCTCGAGGCGTTCCGCGACAGCGAACGGCTCACCCTGGCCGAGCTCACCCGGCTGACGGGCATGCCCCGCTCGTCCACGCACCGGTTACTGAACCAGCTCGTCGAGATCGGCTGGGTCCGCCGGGACGCACCGGCGTACTCGCTGGGCACGAAGATGCTCGAGCTCGGCTCCCTCGTCCAGCACAACGACGCCCTGCACCGGGCAGCGCTACCCGTCATGCACGAGTTGCACGGCCGCACCGGTCTCGTCGTCCACCTGGCGGTGCTCACGGGCACCGAGGTGCTGTACCTGGAGAAGGTCGGCGGCCCCTACTCGATGCGGATCCCGTCCCGCGTGGGGGGCCGGCAGCCGGCCCACTGCACCGCGCTGGGCAAGGCTCTTCTCGCCCAGGGTCAATGCGACGTGGAAGCACTCTTCGCCGATCACCCTCTCCCCGCCCGGACCCCGCACAGCGTCACCGACCCGGACCGGCTGCGCAGTGAACTCGCCCGCATGCGCGAGCAGCACGTCGCGCACGAACGTGACGAGGCCGCGCCCGGCGTCTCCTGCGTTGCGGCGCCGATCGGACCGGCCGGCAAGTGCGTCGGGGCGATCTCCGTGAGCGGCCCGACGGCATCGATCCGAGCCACCGCCCTGGCTGCCCCGGTGCGCGTGGCCGCACTGGCCGCGTGGCGGCGCTTCACCCACCTGCGCGCCGGAAATGTCCGGACAGCGGTATGACACCGTATTGATCGGCTGATCAATAGATGTGGCACAATGGACCGGCCGACGACGACCGAGTCCCGAGGAGTGCCATGGATCCGCACGAGCGCCGCCGCCAGATCCTGGACAGCTCCGCGCAATTGTTTGCTTCCAAAGGGATTGCAGCAACTACAATCCGGGAGATCGCCGACGAGGTCGGCGTCTACTCCGGAGCGCTCTACCACTACTTCCCGTCCAAGGAAGCGATCGTCACCGAACTGATCCGCGAGTACATCGACGATCTGAACGGGCGGTGTCGCGAGATCACCGCGCGGTCCCAGACCCCGATCGAGCGGATCGAGGCGCTCGCGTTGCTGGCCCTGTCCACGTCGGAGGACTACCGTGGCGCCACGACGATCTGGCAGCGCGAGGGCGAGTACATGCGCGACCGCCTCGTCGAGGCCGACCTGGCCGAGACCGCCGACGAGGTCGAGAGAGCGTGGCGGGCGGCCATCGCCGACGGCGTGGCCGAGGGTACGTTCCGCGACGATATCGACCAGGAGGTGTTCTACCAGTTGATCCGTGACGCCGTCTGGCAGGCATCGCGCTGGCACCGCCCGTCGGCGGAGCGTTCCAACGCCGATCTCGCTCGCGACGTCACCCGCATCTTCGTCGACGGATTCCGCCCCCGGGCCGGCTGACCGGCCACGGGGGCGCTCACGTATCGACCGTTCAGGCCTGGCGTGCCATGGTCTCGTCGACCTCCTTCTGCCAGTTCTCCAGCGCACGAGTGGTGTCCACCTCGAATTCGAAGCGTTGCACCATCTCCGGGGTGACGTCCTCGACGTCGACGAAGAACTGGCTGTACCAGCGACGCAACTGGTAGACCGGCCCGTCCTCCTCCGTCAGCAGCGGATTCTCGATCCGGGTCTTGTGCTTCCAGATCTCGACGTCCTGCTTGAACTGCGTCTCCACACCTTCGGTGAACATCGTCGCCATCGCGGCGGCCTCCTCGTCGCCGACGCCCTCCACCTTCCTGACGATGGTGCCGAACTGCAGCACGAACGAGTCCTGCGTGACCGGGTAGTGGCAGTTGACGAGTTTGGTCTCGACCGTCACATCCCCGGACACCGTGTAGACGGTGTCGAGCATGAAGGACGGACCGTAGTACATCGCGTCCGAGATGGTCTGGGAATCCGGAAGATCGAGCTGCACGCCCGTCTTGATGTCGTCACGGCCCGTCGAACGCATGTGCTGCGCGGCGATGTGGCCCTCGAAGACGTTCTTGAAGTACTGCGGCATCTGGAAATGGACGTAGAAGAAGTGCGCCATGTCGACGACGTTGTCGACGATCTCCCGGCAGTTCGACCCGGTGACGTGGAAAGTGTTCCACGTCCACTCGCTCCAGGCGTCGGTCCCGTAGTCGGGGATCTCCGGAATCGTCACGTCCGCCGGCGGCGGATTCCCCTGCGGGTCGTTCCACACGAACAGCAACCCGTTGCGCTCCATACTGATCCACGACTTCGTCCGGGCGAGCTTCGGCGTGCGACGGGCGTACGGGACCTCGGCGCACCGACCGTCGCCACCCCACCGCCAGTCGTGGAACGGGCACGCGATCGTGTCGCCCTTGATCTCGCCCCGGGCCAGATTGCCGCCCATGTGGCGGCAGAACGCGTCGAGCACGTGCAGTGCGCCCTTCGAGTCCTCGAAGACCACCAGATCGGTTCCGAAAATCTGTATCTGGTGCGGCTTTCCGTCGTGGAATGTCTTGGCCAGGCCGAGGCAGTGCCAGCCGCGGGCATACCGCGTCGGGTTGCTCCCCGTCTCGATGCTCCGGACCTCGATGGTCTCGAGTTCAACAGTCATGAAGTCCTCCAGGTGATGTATGTCCGAGTGCGGCGGCGCCGGACCGGCTACGGCTCGTTCGGCCGGGATTCGATCGGCTGGGGTTCGACCCGGCGGGAGGGCACGAGCCGGCCGTCGCGCACGGCGCGATCGACCGACTCATGCAGTGCCCCACAGCGAGGCAGATAGTGCGTGTCCTCGTCCGCGATTGCCGCCGAGGCGAATTCGCGGCAGGTGTCGCGAGCCGGGCCGATCCATTGAATGCTCGTGTGCACGGGGCTGTACTTCGCCACCAGCACCTTGTTGCCACACGCGTGGCATTCGAGCGACTGCATCCGATCACTTCCTTCCTCGGGTACACCGAGCGTAGGAAGTTCCCCACACGGTGGCTGCCGGATGTCAGCTCAGCGGGACACCTTTTCGGAGAGGGGCTTCGGGGACCAGCACGCTTCTCTCTTTCGTCGGGTGTTCGTCGGTGGATCGGTTCATCGCATGAGCGCCTGGCCGCCGTCGACGGGCAGCGAGTGACCGGTGATGTAGTGCGCTGCCGGACTGCACAGGAACACCACCGCCGGGCCGATGTCGGCTTCGGGGTCGCCGAGGCGGCCGAGCGGCACGGTGTCGAGGTAGGCCCGCGCCTCGTCCGGACTCTTCTGCGCCCACACCTCGAGCGCGGGTGAATTCGCCAGCGGGAGAATCGCGTTGACGCGGATTCCGTCGGCCGCCCATTCGCACGCCGCCGCGCGGGTCAGAACCCGGATCGCCTCCTTGGCGGCCGCGTAGCCCCCGTACCCGGACGGGTCCCAGCGCACTCCCGCCGCGGACCCCAGGTTGACGATCGACCCCCGGCCCTTCAGGTGGGGGTGGCATGCCCGCATCAGGCGCAGGGTGGCGGTCGGCCCCGAGTCCATTCCCCGCTGGTAGACCTCCTCGTCCAACTCGAGCAGGCGGCCGTGGACCGTGGTCTGGGCGTTGTTCACCAGGATGGACAGCTCGCCGAATCGCGCGACGACCTGCTCGACCAGCCGGTCGATGCGATCCGCGTCGGTGACGTCGCACTCGAACGCGGCCGCGTGACCGCCCCGCTCCTCGATCTCCGCCGCCACCTTCTCGACCTTCTCCGCCGTACGGCCGGCGAGAGCCACGCGGGCCCCGGCCGCCGCGAGCGCGAGGGCGATACCGCGGCCGACGCCCTGGCCCGCCCCGGTCACCAGGGCCGTCTCCCCATTCAGACAGTTCACGTGCGTCCTCCTCCATTGAGTAATCGATCAATCAATCGGCAATGATGCCGCGCCGGTGCTGGTTCAGCGGCACGAACCGGCGAGTAACTTCCGCGGACAGTTCCACTGGATGGGAATCTGACAGCTGTGGAGATGGTGATTGCAGTGAACCCCGACCCGGCGTCCAAGCTGGGCTACCTGCTGCGCGTACCCCTCGACGGCGGACTGGTGTTCCGCACCTCCGGCACCTGGCCACGCACGAAGGCGCTGTACTGCCACCCCGTGCCGAGCGACGAATGGCCCGACGACCCCGAGGTCGTCGAACGCGTCGTCGTCCGATCGTGCGCACGCCGCGGCGCGGCGATCGACCTGGTACTCGACCGCGGCCGGGAGAATCGGTCGCAGATCGTGTACACCACCGCCCGCGGGCGCGACGTCGTGTTCTGGCAGTCCCCGCGCACCCGCAAACAGGCCCGCCCCAATGTCCGCACCCCCACCGCCCGCGCCGCGGGCGTCGCCGACCTGCCGATCGTCGTGGACTCGCACGAGCGCTACGCCTACCGGTTCGCCGACCAGCAGGTCGTCCTCACCAAGCGGGCGCTGCCGTGCGGCGACTACGGCGTCTTCCACGACGACCGACTCGTGGCCTCGGTCGAACGCAAGTCGGTTCCGGACCTGGTGACCAGCCTGACCAACGGCACCCTGCGCTACGCACTGGCCGAGCTGGCGGCACTGCCGCGCGCCGCGGTTGTCGTCGAGGACCGCTACTCGGCGATCTTCGCGCTCGACCGGGTGCGGCCCGCAATCGTCGCCGACGGCCTGGCCGAGCTGCAGGTGCGCTGGCCGAACGTACCGATCGTGTTCTGCGACACCCGCGCCCTCGCCGAACAGTGGACCTACCGGTATCTCGCGGCCGCGTACGTCTGGGCCGAGACCGAGAACCCGGCGATCGCCCGCATCGCCGCCCCCGCCACCACGACGCCGTCGACGGCCGAGGTCCGAGGCTGGGCCCGCACGCAGGGCCTACCCGTGCCGGACCGCGGCCGCCTCCGCCCCGAGGTCTGGCAGGCGTGGCGCGCGGCGCACCCGGACTGACGAGATCACCGAGCGTGCACTTCTCGTGGCGACACGCCGGGCAGTGGCACGAGAAGTGCGCACTCGCGGGTCGGTGCGATGCGGTACGCGACGGCCGCCGCGCCACCCGTTGTGCGCGCCTCCAAATGCCTCCTGGCAACGGTGTGTCGCCGGGGACATCCGATCCCTACTGTCGGCGGCACCGACGTGTCCTGCATCACATCGAGGACGTCGGGCCTCCATCGAACAGAAGGAAGTCGACGATGACACTCAACGGGAAGATCGCGATCGTCACCGGTGCCGCGCAGGGAATCGGCGCAGCCACCGCCCAGCGACTGGCCGCCGAGGGTGCGACGGTGATCGCGGCGGACATCCAGGACGCCGCGGCGACCGTGGACGCCGTCCTCACCGCCGGCGGCAAGGCCGAAGCGCACGCACTCGACGTGCGCGTCAAGAGCAGCTGGGCCGACACGGTCCGCGAGGTGATCGAGCGGCACGGCCGCGTCGACCTGCTCGCCAACGTGGCCGGTGTCGTCAACATGATCAGCGAGGACAGCGTCGTCGGGCTCACCGAGGAGGCGTGGGATCACGTCATCGGCACCGACCTGAAGGGTGTGTGGCTCGGGATGCAGGCGGTGATCCCGAACATGATCGAGCGTGGCGGCGGCCGGATCGTCAACATCGCGTCGATGGCGGCGCTGCGCGGCCTGCCGAACCTCGCCTCGTACTCGGCGGCGAAGGGCGGCGTCGTCTCCCTCACCAAGCAGGCAGCGTTCGAGTACGGCGACAAGAACGTCCTCATCAACGCGATCTGCCCCGGCACGATCGACACCCCGATCCTGGCGGACATCACCGACGAGATGCGCGCCGCGAACGCCAACGCCCACATCGTCCGGCGTCTGGGCCGGCCGGAGGAGATCGCGTCGATGGTCGCCTACCTGATGCGGGAGGGCAGCTTCCTGACCGGCGAGATCTACCCCGTCGACGGCGGGTGGGCCGCAAAGGGCAACTTCTGATCGGACCGCCGCGCGAGCGTGGGTGGATCCGGCAGCACGGTTGGATCCGCCCACAATCGCCCTCGCATCCCCCTCTTCACCGTCGGGCCTCATCCCACCAAAGTGTGATCTGCGACATAGCTCGATCCGAATAGCCCGATCCGACTCGAAGGACGCGCACCGTGAACGACGAGCACTGCACTTTCGGCCTGTGGTACGACTTCCGCAACCCCACGCGATGGCCGCGCAGCTTCACCGACTTCTACCGGCAGAGCCTCGAACAGATCGCCTGGGCCGAACGCTGTGGGATCGGCTCGGTGTGGTTGACCGAGCATCACTTCATGGAGGACGGCTACACCCCGTCGCCGTTCGTGCTCGCCGCCGCGATCGGATCGCACACCGAGCAGCTGCGCATCGGCACCAATCTGATCGTCGCCCCGCTGCACAACCCGATCCGGCTCGCCGAGGACGCGGCCACCGTGTCGCTCCTGACGGCGGGCCGCTTCGATCTGGGAGTCGGGCAGGGGTACTGGCAGCCGGAGTTCGAAGCGTTCGGCCGCTCGCTGCGGCACCGGCCGAGCCTGCTCGAGGAGGGCATCGCGCTGATCCGGCAGGCGTGGGACGGCGACTGCGTCGAGTTCCGGGGCAGCCGCTTCGACTTCCCGGCACTGCCGGTGACGCCGCAGCCGGAACGCACCCCGCAGGTGCTCGTCGGCGCGATGGCCGACCCGGCCATCGACCGGGCGGCACGCATCGCCGACGGGTTCCTCAGCACCCAGAACGCGCACCACGAGACGTACCTCGACGCACTCGAGCGGCACGGGCGCCCCCGCGACGCCGGCCGCATCTACGCCGGGCAGTGGGCGGTGATCGCCGACGATCCGGAACGTGAATGGGCCCGGATCGGGGAGCACGCGCTGTACCAGATCAACGGCTACATCCGGATGGGGGCGTTCGGGCCGCCGGAGTCCACCCCGTTGTTCGACTCGCCGCAGGCACTCGTCGACGCGGGGGCGTTCCAGCTGTGGGACGCGGCGACCGCGGTGCGGGAACTCACTACCCTGCTCGTGGCCCGGCCGCAGGTCAAGGACGTGCACTTCTGGGCGCAGCTGCCCGGCGAATCCGTCGACAGCGGTTCGGCCCGGATCGAGCTGCTCACCTCGAAGGTGATGCCCGAGGTCCGGTCGGCGGTGGCCGCCGCCCGGCAGGAGGTGCCTGCATGACCCCGTCTCCGGGCAGCCCGCTGGTGATCACCGACTTCCTGTATCGCGCGCGGGAATTGTTCTCGGCCAAGACGATCACGCAGTACCAGGACGGCGGGGCGATCTCGCGGTACACGTACCGCGACTACACCGACCGGGTGTTCCGGTTGGCGGCGGCCCTGATCGAACTCGGGGTGCGGCCCGGCGACCGGGTGGCGACACTGGCCTGGAACCATCGCCGGCACCTCGAGCTGTACCTGGCGGTGCCCCTGGCGGGTGCGGTGTTGCACACCGTCAACCTGCGGCTCGAGGCCGACGAGATCGCCTACATCGTCGACCACGCCGACGACCGGATGATCTTCGTCGACACCGCGCTGCTGCCGCTGCTCGACACCGCCCGCGCCCGGCGGCCCGGCATGCTCGTCGTCACCACCGACGGCGACGGGATCGACCTGCCCGCCCAGGACGCACTCACCGACGCCGCCGCACCCTTGACCGAGCCGGTTCCCCGCGACGAGAACGACCTCGCGGCACTGTGCTACACGTCCGGCACCACCGGTTTCCCCAAGGGGGTGGGGTATTCGCACCGCGGCCTGTACCTGCACACGTTCACCGCGTGCCTGGCCGACGGGCACGCGATCTGCGAGCGCGACACCGTCTGCCACGTCGTGCCGATGTTCCATGCCAATGCGTGGGGAATTCCGTTCGCGGCGTTGATGACCGGCGCGAACCAGGTGCTGCCGGGACCGCACCCCGCGGTGCCGGACATCGCCCGGATCCTCGAGGCCGAACGCGTCACCTACGTCGGGATGGTGCCGACGGTCGCCGTCGAGCTGGTGCGCCACGCCCTGGCGACGGGAGCGGACCTGACGAGTCTGCGCGCACTGGTGCTCGGCGGCTCGACCCCGACCCCGGAACTGATCCGCAGCATCGAGGAGGACCTCGGGGTGCCGGCCTATCAGGGCTGGGGTATGACGGAGATGTCGCCGATGGGCACGTTCGCCCGGCCTCCCCGCGCCGCCGACGACGATCCGGGCAGGCGCTACGAGTACATCCGCCGGCAGGGGCGGTTGCTGCCCGGGTTGCGGTGGAAGCTCGTCGACGACGATGGCGCTGTAGTTCCCCACAACGGTGTCGATCGGGGCGAGCTGCTCATGCGGGGCCCGTGGGTGGCCGAACGATACTTCCGCGACGAGCACCCGGAGGCGTTCGTCGACGGCTGGTTGCGCACCGGCGACATCGCCACCATCGACGAGGAGGGTTACCTCACCATCGTCGACCGGGCGAAGGACCTGATCAAGAGCGGCGGCGAGTGGATCAGCTCGGTCGCGCTCGAACAGGCATTGGTGCAGGTCCCGCACGTCGCCGACGCCGCGGTCGTGGCCGTGCCGCACGAGAAGTGGCAGGAGCGGCCCCTGGCGTTCGTCGTCGCCGAGGAAGGGCAGGTTCTCGACCCGGAGGCGGTGCGTACCGCGCTCGCCGACCTCGCACCCCGCTGGTGGGTGCCCGAGCAGGTGGTGGTCGTCGAGTCGTTGCCGCGCACCAGTGTCGGCAAGGTCGACAAGAAACGCCTGCGCAGCACCGTCGACGCCCGGGTGTTTGTGGACTCCCACAACGGCGGCGGAGCCAGATTCCCCGCCTGAACCGGGCACCGCTCTAGCGTCGGGTCCACCGGTGCGGCGCGGGCGGCCCCGCCGGAGGCGTCGTCGCAAGGAGGCACACCGTGAAGTTCGGCATCTTCTACGTCCTCGAGTGCCCGGACCGGGACTTCTCCCGGGCCTACCGCGAGATGCTCGAACAGATCGCCTACGCCGAGCAGCTCGGCTTCGACGAGGTGTGGCTGGCCGAGCATCACGGCAGCGACTACGGGTCGATGCCGTCGCCGCAGGTGGCGGCGGCGGCGATCGCCGCCCGCACCGAACGGATGCGGATCGGCATCGCGGTGAGCAACCTGACGTTCGACTGGCCGGTGCGCATCGCGGAGGACTATGCGATGGTCGACGTCATCTCCGGTGGCCGCCTCGATTTCGGGGTCGGGCGCGGCTACCAGCCGGACGAGTTCCACAACATGGGCGTCGCCGATCTGCAGGGCGAGAGCCGCGAGGTGTTCGTCGAGGCGCTCGAGATCGTGCGGGGCCTGTGGAGCAAGAGGCCAGGCGAACCGTTCTCCTACCACGGCAAGCACTTCGACCTCGACAACGTCGACTGCCGTCCCACCCCGGTGCAGCGGCCCACCCCGCCGATCTACATCGCCTCGATCAGCCCGGAGACCCTGGATCTGGCGGCCGATCAGGGCTACAACATGCTGGTCACGCCGACGTTGATGACGATGCCGGAGCTGAACGCGTTCGTCGTCGACGCCAAACGACGGCTGCGCGACCTCGGCCGGGACGTGCTGAGCCTGGATTTCCCGATGAACTGGCAGATCCACCTCGCCGACACCGAGGACGTCGCGGTCGAGAACGCGCGGGACGCCCTGACCTGGTATTTCGATGCGGCGCTCGCGGCGGTGCCGCAGGGCCCGGACGTGCCGCCGACCTACGAACGCTACGCCGAGTTGGTCACCGCGGCCGACGAGGCCGGCGGCATGACCGTCGAGGGTCTGCGCGACGGCGGCGTCGTGTACGTCGGTGATCCCGACGGCCTGACCCGGCAGCTCGAGGCCCTGCACGACGAGACCGGCCTGCAACACCTGATCTGCTGGATGCGGTTCGGCGGCCTGGCCCACGAGAAGGTGATGCGCTCACTCGAACTGTTCGCCGAACACGTCATGCCCCGGTTCCGGGATCGCCCGGCCGTGGTGCCGCGGGCCTTGCGACACGACCCGGCCACCCCGGCCACCCCTCTGCTTCCCCATCCGTTCCATCCCACTTCCCCACTCGCACAGGAGGACACCATGGGTTATCTGCCCGTCGAGAACGACCGCCGGATCTACTTCGAACACCACCGCGGGGAGGGCCGGCCGATCGTGCTGATCCACGGCTGGGGTGCCACCGCCCGCGCCTGGGACACGACACTGCCGGCGCTGCGCGCCGACGGCAACGAGGTCGTGACGCTCGATCTGCGGTGCTGCGGCCGGTCCGACAAGGACTTCGACGACGTGTCGATCGCCGCGCTGGCCGCCGACGTGGTGGCGCTGGTCGAGCATCTGGACCTGGACCGGCCCGTGATCAACGGTTGGTCGCTCGGCGGGGCGGTGGCGACCGCGGCCGCCGCGCAGCTCGGGGAGCGGGCGTCGGCGTTGGTGCTCACCGGCGGGGCATCGCCGCGATACACCGCCACCGACGACTGGCCGCACGGGGGGACGGTCGCCGACGTCGAGGGTGTGCTCGCCGGGGTCGCCGCGAACCGGGCCGAGACGTTCCGCGGGGTCGCTGCGGCGGTGTGCGCCCAGGACCCCGGCGAGGCCGTGCTCGAGTCGATCTGGGACATGTTCATGTCGATGGGGCCGCGGGGCGACGACTCGCTGCGTGATCTGGCGACGATCGACCTGCGCAAGGAGATCGCAGCGCTCGAGGTGCCGATCCTGCTGCTCCACGGCCGGCTCGATGCGTTCGTGCCGTTCTCCGGGGCCGAGGCGGTGCCGACGCTCAACGACCGCGCCGAGGTCGTGGAGTTCCCGTCGAGCGGGCATGCCCCGTTCCTCGAGGAGCGGGACCGCTATCTCGCCGCGTTGACGGGATTCCTGAACCGATGAGCGGCGTCAGGACGTGGCTGGTCACCGGCGGTTCCCGGGGCATCGGACGGGCCGTGGCGGAGGCCGCGGCCGCCCGCGGCGACAACGTCGCGGTGTTCGCCCGCAAGCCGGCGGCGGCACCGTGGACGCACCCCGACCGGGTGGTGGAGATCAACACCGACATCAGCGATACGGCGTCGGTCGGACTCGGGGTGGACGCGGTGTTCGACCGGTTCGGTGCGCTCGACGTCGTGGTCAACGCCGCGGGTGTGCACCGCGGCGGCCGGATCGACGATCTGCCCCGCGCCCACTGGGACGAGGTGCTGGCCACCAACCTCACCGGTGCGTTCGAGGTGGCCCGGACCGTCGTTCCCCGGCTGTCCGCGGGGGCGGCGATCGTCAATGTCGGTGCGGTGGTGGGCTTCCGGGGGTTCCCCGGCGACGTCGCCTACGGCGCGGCGAAGGCGGGGCTGAGCGGGCTGACCCAAGTGCTCGCCGTCGAGCTCGCACCACGGGACATCCGCGTCAATCTCGTCATCCCCGGCTTCGTGGACACCGACATGACCTCGGCGCTGACGGGCCGGGCCCGGGAGCGGGTCGTCGCGGCGATCCCGATGGGCCGAACGGGCCGTCCCGAGGAGATTGCGCAGGTCATCGTGGGTGTCGCGGACGCGCCGTACATGACCGGTTCGGTGGTGGCCACCGACGGTGGGTTGATGTCCTCGTTCAGCTCGCGGTCGTGACCGCGCGGTCGTTGTAGCGGCCTACAACGACCGGAAAACCGGCGTGACCCACACCACAGTCTTCCGGATACCGTCGGACGCAGCAGTTGGGAAGTTCTTTTCCCGCTACCTGATTCGTCCTCACTCGAAGGAGCTCAGATGGACAACGTCGCGAGTGCCGGAAGCCTCGAAGCGGCCAACAAGAAGCTCGTCGCCGAGTTCATGGAGGTGTTCACCTCCGGCGACGTCGAGGCGATCCTCGGCTACCTCGCCCCCACCGCCACCTGGTGGGTGGCCGGCACCATCGACGGAATCTCCGGTACCAAGACCAAGGAGGAGTTCCGCGAGATGCTTTCGGGCCTGTCCGCGACCACCAGGACCGGGGCGATCGCCCTGACCCCGCGGGCGTGGACGGCCGAGGGCGACCGGGTCGCCGTCGAAACCGAGTCGTACTCGGAGATGGCGAACGGCCGCGACTACAACAACCTCTACCACTTCGTCTTCGAGATCCGGGACGGCCTGATCGAGTCGGTCAAGGAGTACCTCGACACCGAACACACCCGGGCCGTGTTCCTCGCACCCTGATCCGCTCCCCGTCTCCCTCCATCCCTCTCACACAAGGAGTTACGTTCATGGACGTCGGCATGCTGCTCGTGTTCCAGAACTACCACGAAAACGTCAGCGACCAGGAAGTGTTCGTCCGCGAACTCGAAATGGGCGTCGCGGCGGAGAAGTACGGCTTCGATGCCGTCTGGTCCGCCGAACACCACTTCGACGACTACTCGATGTGCCCGGACAACATGCAGATCATGTCGTACCTCGCGGCCCGCACGTCGACCGTCAAGCTGGGCACCGGCGCGGTGATCCTCCCGTGGAACAATCCCGTCCGGGTCGTCGAGAAGATGACGATGCTCGACATGATGTCCGAGGGTCGCGCCCTGTTCGGCATGGGCCGCGGACTGGCCAAGATGGAGTACGACGCGTTCGGCATCCCGATGGACGAAGCGCGTGGACGGTTCATCGAAGCCGCCAACCTCGCGATCGAGGGGCTGCGCACCGGCGTGGTGGACCAGCCCGACGGCGAGTTCTACCCGCAGCAGCGCGTCGAGATCCGTCCGGCCCCGAACCCGGCGTACGAGTGGGGACGCGACCGCCTGTTCGGCGCTGCGATGTCGCCCGACTCCGTTCCGGTCATTGCCGATCTGGGCGTCCGCATGATGACGTTCATGCAGTTCGAGTTCGGCAAGCACGCCGAGGCGATCAACCGGTGGCGCGATCTGTACCGCGAGCGCTGGAACACCGAGCCCCTGCCGCCGGTCATCCAGGACTTCGTGATCTGCCACGAGGACGCGGAGGAGGCCCGCCGCCTCGCCTACGAGCACGTCGCGCGGTATTTCCTGTCGGTCATCAAGCACTACGACTTCGCCGGCGAGCACTGGCGCGAAACGAAGGGCTACGAGACCTACCAGGTCGGCGCCGACATGATCCGCGAGGCCGGAATGGAGGCCGCGGCCGACGCCTACGTCGAGGCCAACGTCTACGGCACGCCCGAGCAGATCGTCGAGAAGTATGCCGCCCGGCACGAGATGATCGGCGACTTCTTCGCCAACGCGGCGTTCGCATTCGGCGGCCTGCCGATCGAGCAAGCGGAGAAGGCCCTGAAGCTCTACGGCGAGAAGGTCGTTCCCGAGCTCCACAAGATGAAGGCGCCGGTCCCGGCGACCGCCTGAGCCGCTCGGAGCGGTGCCCGGTCCCGCCGGGCACCGCTCCGGCCGATCCCGTCGGAGGACGTGATGAATCCAATTGCCGCCCAAGAGTTCACCGCTGAGTTCCGGGACGTGATGGCCAGTGTGTGCACTCCCGTGACGGTGGTGACCGCACTCGACGGCGCCCGTCCGCACGGCACCACCGTCAGCGCCTTCGCTTCGCTCTCACTCGATCCTCCGATGGTCCTGGTGGCCCTCGACCGCGGGTCCGATCTGCTCACGGTCGTACGGTCCGGGGGACGGTTCGGGGTCAACGTCCTCGGCCACGGTCAGGACGCCCTCGCCCTGACGTTCGCCCGCAAGGGCACCGACAAGTTCGACGGCGTCGACTGGTCGCTGTCGGCCGGGGTGCCGCGGGTCGACGCGGCGCCGGGGTGGTTGGCGTGCCGGGTCGCCGACCTCGTCGACGGCGGCGACCACGTCGTCGTCCTCGGGCACGTCGAAGCCGCCGCCCGCGTCGATCATCCGCCGCTGACGTACCACCAGCGCACCTTCGGCACCCACAGCGCAGAACAGGAGTAGTCGCCATGCCACGGACCAGCCCCGCTCAGGACGTCGAACTCGCGGTCGAGACCCTCGCCGCCGGCGGCATGGTCGTCGTCGTGGACGACGACGACCGGGAGAACGAAGGTGACCTCGTCGCGGCCGCCGCCACGATGACCGCCGAGCAGATGGCGTTCATCGTCCGGCACAGCACCGGCATCGTCTGCGCCCCCATGACCGCGCACCGCGCCGACACCCTCGACCTGCCGCTGATGGTCGAACGCAACACCGACGCGCACGGCACGGCGTTCACCGTCACCGTCGACCACGTCTCCACCGGGACCGGGGTCAGCGCGCAGGACCGGGCCGCGACCGTGCGGGCACTCGCCGACGACACGACCGAACCTGCCGATCTGCGCCGACCGGGGCACGTGTTCCCGCTGCGAGCCCGCGAGGGTGGAGTGCTCGCCCGCGCCGGGCACACCGAGGCGACCGTGGATCTGCTGCGTCTCGCCGGGGCCGGAGACGTGGGGGTGATCGGGGAGATCGTCGCCGAGGACGGCTCGATGCGCCGCGGCGCCGATCTCGTCGCGTTCGCCCGGGGGCACGGCCTGCCCCTGCTGCGGATCGCCGACCTGGTGCGATACCGGGCTGCGACGGAGCCGTTCGTCGAACTCGTCGCCGAGTCGACGATGCCCACCGAGTTCGGGGAGTTCCGGGCCGTGGCGTTCCGGTCGGTGCTCGACGGCACCGAGCACCTCGCGCTGGTGATGGGCGACGTCGCCGTCGCAGGACGCTCCTCCGACGGGGTGCTGGTGCGGGTGCACAGCGAGTGTCTGACCGGCGACATCCTCGGTTCGCTGCGATGCGACTGCGGGGCGCAGCTCGAGCGTGCGCTCGCCGAGATCGCCCGGGAAGGGTGCGGGGTGCTCGTGTACCTGCGCGGCCACGAGGGCCGGGGCATCGGACTGGCCCACAAGATCCGCGCGTACTCGCTGCAGGAGCAGGGCCTCGACACCGTCGACGCGAACCGGGCGCTCGGTCTGCCCGACGACTCGCGCAGCTACGGGGTGGGCGCCCGGATCCTCGCCGACCTGGGTGTGCGGCGGATGCGGCTGATCACCAACAATCCTGGCAAACTCGGTGGGCTGGAAGGCTATTCGATCGAGATCGTCGGCCGGGTGGCCCTGCCGACCGTCGTCACCGCACACAACGTGCGCTACCTGCGGGCCAAGCGGGACCGGATGGGCCACGAGCTCGACAGCGCACTGGCGACTGTGATCGCGACCTGATTTCCCGTAGATTGTGATAATGAACAACATCGACACGCGGCGGCGCCGCACCCTCGGGCGCCGGGAGGTGAGGTAGACGCATGGCGCTGCCGAGCGGGAACGTCGAGCCCACGACGCCTGAGCACGGCCCCGCCCGTGCGACGGTTCCGACCGCCGCCCACGCGCCCACCCTGGCGGCCCACCCCACCACCCGACCCCGCGAACGCGACGTCATCACCGCGTTCGCCGAGATCACCGGCGAAGCCATCGGCGACGCCGACCTCGAACAGTTGCTGCGCTCGGTGTGCGTGAAGCTGTGCACCGTCCTCGGGGTGTCCCGCAGTTCGCTCTACCTCCGACGCCCCGACGGCCGGTTCCGCGGCGCCGCGGGACACTGCGCCGACGACGGTGACATCACCGAAGCGGTCAAACGCCAGGAATCCGGGATCGCGGGCGACCACTTCAGCCGGGAGATCATCGAGACCGCCCGTTCGGTGCTGATCGAGGACGTCCCCAACGACCCGCGCCCCCATCGCCGGACCATGGAGCACTGGCGGGTCCGCGCCATGCTCGGGGTGCCACTGGTGTTCGACGGAGAGGTCATCGGTCTGCTCTTCGTCGACAACAAGGATCTCCCCCGTCGTTACACTGCCGAGGACATCGAGATCGCCGAGATGTTCGCCCAGCTCAGCGCGTTGTTCCTCACCCAGGCGATGCTCAATTCGCGGCTGCGGGCACAGGCCTCGGAGATCACCCGCAGCCGCAACACGCTCGCCTACCTCGCGGACGTGCATCGCAAGCTCACCAACGCCGTGCTCGAGGGCGCCGACATCCACCGCGTGGTGCGGCTGCTCAGCGACCTGTCGACCAAGCCCGTCGTCCTCTACGACGAGGACTTCCGGGTACTCGCCTGGGCGGCGCCGGCCACCCTCGGATTGGATCGCGCCCCGGTGATCTCCGAGCAGATCCGGCGGATGCCCTCGGTGGAGACCGAGCTCGCCGGCCTGAGCCCGGACCGGCCGTCGGCCGTGGTGCCGCCCACCTTGTCGGTAGGCCTCGGCCGCCGGCATCTGCTGTGCCGGCTGATGATCGAGGGCAAACCCAACGGCTACCTGGGCATCGTCGAAGTGGGTCGCTCGCTCGAGCAGGTCGACGCGAACATCGCCGAACACGGCGCGACGGTGCTGTCCTTGCAGATCCTCTCCGAACGCCGCCAGATCGAGACCCAGGGCCAGGCTCGCGACGACTACCTGTCGGATCTGCTGCGCAACACCCGCGACAAGGAACACCTGGTGCGGCGCGGCCCGCAGTTCGGCATCGACCTCACGTATCCGCACGTGCTGGTCCGGTTCACACTGGCGGCGAACCAGCGGATGTCCGCCTCCGCCGCGCAGCGCCTGGTCACGCGCCGCTTCCAGGAGGTGCTCGGGATCGACGAGCCCGCGGCGGTGAAACTGCCCGGCAGCGTGACAGTGCTGGTGCCGCTACCCGACGGCGGCTCCGGCGAGGAACTACAGCGAGTGCGCGACGCGGTGTCCCGGATCCGCGCGTCGCTGCAGCCGCAGCTGGCGACCGGCGCCACCGTCATCTCCGGCGTGTGCCGGGAAGTCACCGATTTCCCGCAGGCCTCCCGGGAGATGCGGGAGGTCGCCGAGATCGCGCGGTCGTTCGAATGGTCCGCCGGGGTCCTCGACGTCACCGAGCTGGGGCTGTTCCGGCTGGTCGTCAGCTCCGGCCGGGTCAAGGAGGCGGTGCACTTCGCGCACGAGTACCTGCACGCCGTGCAGACCGCCGACGACAGCGTCCTGCTCGACACGTGGCGCGCGTTCGTCACCGCCGAGGGACGGGTCCAGGGCGCCGCACAGGCCCTGGACGTGCACGAGAACACGGTGCGCTACCGGATGGGCAAGGTCAAGGAACTGACCCGGCTCGATCCGGCAAGTCTCGACGTCATGCTCTCGGCGCGGCTCGCCTTCCAGATCCTCGACTTCTCCGGCCACTGACCAGCGCGGACCCCGCTCCGCAGTGGTTGTGGAAACCCACAACGAGCGGTGAAAGCCGCACTGCCCCCTCCGGACCCGGCCGATACCGTCGTTGTATGCCGACCGATACGACAGACAGCGAACTGATGGGGGTCGACCTCCCCGCGCTGCGCGACTGGATGGACGCAAGGGGCCTCGGTGCCGGCGACCTCACCGAGGTCTCCCCGATCGGCGGCGGAACGCAGAACATCATGCTCGCGTTCGAGCGGGCGGGAACCCGCTACGTTCTACGCCGCGGACCGAAACACCTTCGACCGCAATCCAACCGGATGATGCTGCGGGAGATGACCTTGCTACGTGCCCTGGCCGGGACCGCGGTGCCGCACCCGAGCTTCATCGCCGGGTGCGAGGATACCGACGTCCTGGGCGCCGTCTTCTATCTGATGCACGCTGTGGACGGCTACAACGCAGCGGAGAGTCTGTCCCCCGCCCACGCCGCCGACCCGGACACCCGCCGTCGCATGGGACTGGCGATGGTCGACGCGCTCACCGAACTCGGCCGGATCGACCCAGCCGCGATCGGCCTGACGGGATTCGGACGCCCGGAGGGGTTCCTCGAGCGGCAGGTGGGCCGCTGGACCAGCGAACTCGAGTCCTACACGCTGCTGCCCGGATATCCCACGGTGCTGCTGCCCGGCGTCGACCGCATCGCGTCCTGGCTCGACGACAACCGGCCCCGGCTGTGGACACCCGGCATCCTGCACGGCGACTATCACATCTCCAACGTCATGTTCGACCGCATCGCCCCCACGGTGAATGCCATCGTCGACTGGGAGATGGCCACCGTCGGCGACCCGCTGCTCGACCTCGGCTGGCTGCTCGCGATCTGGCCCGAGGCCGACGGCGAGCCCGACCTGCTCGAAAGCCGCCTCGCCGACGCCGGTGGACTGCCCACCCGTGCGGAACTGGTGCAGCGGTACGCCGAGAACACCGACCGCGATCTGGCCGCCGTCGACTGGTACACCGCGCTGGCCGCCTTCAAACTCGGCATCATCCTCGAAGGCACCTACGCCCGCGCCTGTTCCGGGCAGGCCCCCCGCCCCGTCGGCGACCGGCTGCACCGGTACGCCCTCCACCTGTTCGAGCGCACCCTGCGCTTCCTCGACTGACCCGCCGATCCGGAGGTAGACACACATGGCATGGGATTTCTCCACCGAACCCGAATTCCAGCAGAAGCTGGACTGGATGACCGCCTTCGTGCGCGAGGAGATCCGTCCGCTCGAAACCCTCGAACTGACCTGGCCGCAGCTACTCACCGCGATTGCGCCACTGCAGCAACAGGTCAAGGCGCAGCAGCTGTGGGCCGCGCACCTCGACCCCGAACTCGGCGGACAGGGCTACGGCCAGGTCAAGCTCGGTCTGATGCACGAGATCCTCGGTTCGTCACCCCTCGGACCGATCGTGTTCGGTTGTCAGGCACCGGATTCGGGCAACGCAGAAATCCTCGCCGCGGTCGGCACCGACGAACAGAAGCGCCGCTGGCTCGATCCGCTGCTCGCCGGTGAGAAGTACTCGGCCTTCGCCCTGACCGAACCGGACAACGCCGGCGCCGACCCGACCAACCTGCAGACCACCGCCGTCCGCGACGGCGACGACTGGGTGCTCGACGGCGACAAGTGGTTCATCAGCAACGCCTCGACGGCCGACTTCGTCATCGTCGTCGCAGTCACCGATCCCGACGCCGAGCGACACCGCCGCGCCTCGCAGTTCATCGTCCCCATCGACACTCCAGGTCTGGAGGTGGTGCGCGACATCGCGTCGATGGAAAATCCGTCGCCGCGCGAGAACACCTACGGCTCGCACTGCGAGGTGACACTGCGCGACGTGCGGGTCGGTGCCGACGCGCTGCTCGGCAATCCCGGTGACGGCTTCCTCATCGCCCAGAAGCGGCTCGGCCCCGGCCGCATTCACCACTGCATGCGGTGGATCGGCCAAGCCAACCGCGCCTTCGACATGATGTGCGAACGCGCCACCTACCGCTTCGCGCACGGCAGCGTCCTCGGTGAGAAGCAGACCGTGCGCAACTGGATCGCCGACTCCGCCGCCGAGATGCAGGCGCTGCGGCTGATGACGCTGCAGGCCGCCTGGGTGATCGACACCCAGGGCACCAAAGCGGCCCGCAAGGAGATCGCCATGATCAAGTACTTCGGCGCGAAGATCCTCCACGACGTCATCGACCGGGCCGTGCAGACCCACGGCTCCCTCGGCTACAGCTCCGACCTGCCGCTGGACTTCATGTACCGCGCCGCACGCGCCGCGCGACTCTACGACGGCCCGGACGAGGTGCACCGCGACACCGTCGCCAAGCTCATCCTGCGGGGCTACGAGGCGCCGGCCGACCGGATTCCCACCGAGCACGTGCCCACCCGGCGCCGGGCCGCACAGGAACGCTACGCCGCACTGTTCGACGAGATACTCGCGTCCGTGTGAACCGGGGCGCTCGCCACCCCCGCGGCGCCCGAGCGCGCACTTCTCGTGGCGACACGCCGGGCGGTGGCACGAGAAGTGCACAGTCAGCGTGTGCCGGTTGCGGGCGGGGGTGTGCACGACGGACGCGTCCGCCGGGACGCGGCCCAAGGCCCGGTCCCAGCCTGCGCGGGCGCGTGGATGGCGCGGCCCGGAGGGTGTCAAGGGCACACGGACTTGCTCGCATCTTCGGAATCTGCCCACGCCGTGCACCGCGCATCTTCCGAAGACACGCGGGGATCTGCGGTCGGTCGGGCATGCGCCACCACCTCGGGCTCAGCGGTCGTCACTCGCGACCGCCGTCCGGTTCCAGCGCCTGATCACGACGGCCGGCACGTCCGACGCACCGGTACACGTCGGCGGACACGGCACGGCACCGCACCGACCGGGTGCAGCAGTAGGTCGGTGGTCACCGCCACCGATCCCGAAGGGGAACGGAACTCGAACTCACGCACCAGGATCGCCAGGGATATCGCCGCCTCCAGCATCGCGAAGCGCTGACCGATACAGCCACGGGGGCCGTGCCCGAACGGGAACCACGCATACTTGTGACGCTCCTTCACCCTGTCCGGGGTGAAGCGATCCGGGTCGAACCGGAACGGATCCGGCCACAGATCGGCACGATGGTGGATCACCCACGGCGCCAGATTGACGTCCGCACCGGCGGGGATCCGGTACCCACACACGTCCCTCTCCTCGACGGCCCGCCGCGTCAGGTACGGCGAGGGCGGATACAACCGGGCGGCCTCCTCGAGCACCATCGTCGTGTACGTCAGCGCGTGGACACCGGAGGCCGTCGGTGTCTCGTCCCCCAGCACCCGTTCGACTTCGTCACGCACTCGATCCTGCACACCCGCGTCCTTGCCCAGCAGGTGCAGCGCGAACGTCAGCATGGTGGCCGTGGTGTCATGCCCTGCCAGTAGGAACACCTTGACCTGATCACGAATTTCCTCGGTGGACAACGCGTCACCACCTTCTCGGGCCGCCACCAGTCGGCCGATCAGATCCGTTCCCGGCTCGGCGGAGGTGCGGCGACGCTCGATGATCGCGTCACACAACCCGTCGAGACGGGATTCCGCATTTGCGATTCTGCGATTCCCCGGCGTCGGCCACGAAGAGGGAATCCGAATCGCGGACGCACCCTGCTGCAGGACGGCGCGTCCGAGGACGGGCAATGTCGTGCGTAGGATCGGCAGCATCCGGGGCGCCTGCACGCCGAACAGGATGCGAGCGGCGACACCGAGCGTCAGCGCCCTCATCTCCCCGTCGAGGTCGACGAGACGACTCGAGCAGTTGTGCCACCGAATGGCCACACGATCGGCTTCCGCGACCATCGGCGTCACGTAGCCGTCTACGCTCTGCGGGGTGAACAGGGGCTGGATGAACCGACGCTGACGCAACCACGTCTCGTCCTGGCTCGTGACCAGGCCGTTCCCGTACAGGTCACGCATTGCGCGGTAGAACTCCGAGTCCTTCCGGTAGTCGAGGTGGCGCGGGGCGTTCAGCAGTTCCCCGACCCCGTCCGGGTGATTGACCGTGAAGAACTCGCGGCGCCGGCCCGGCAGTCCGACGACGTAGCGTACGACGTCGCCTCCCTCTGCATACCCGCGTAGACCGAGTTCGAGGGGATCGCGAAGCAGCTCCCTCGTGGATCCCAGCAGCCACGTTCCCCGGACGATCGGTGGCTCCCGCGACGATGTACACGGTGGGGGCGTTCGCCTCGGCTGCGGCGGTGACAGCGGGCTGCGGATGCTGTTGGATGTCATGGCTGTCCTTGTCGTTCCGATGGTCCGGGCAGAAGTTCGACGCGGTGACGACCGCCCGGGCGGGCCGGATCTCCGGACCGCACACTCAGCATCGGACGCCCAGCGTCGGGAGAGGTGAGTAGCGCACTACTCCAGTCCGGCCCTCGTGCCGGACCGCGATACGCAGGGGCCACGACGTGGCGTACCGGTCCGGCACGGACCCGAATCGAGTACCTCTCTACGCGTGCCACCCGCGCGCCGCGGCGCAACCCTCGAGGCATGGACGAGAACATCGAGACCACGGATGCGATATCCGAGAAGCCGCCGAGGCCGAACGCGACAGTGCGACCGATACGGGCAGGGAAAGCCGGCAACGAGCCGTTCGCCGAGTACATCGACGTAGGCGCGCCGGACAGACTCGTGCGCGTCGCGGAGGCCGAACCGGAGACCCTCCAGGTGTCGTCCGACGCTGGATTTCCGCTGCTGTGGTGACCTGGAATCCGCATGTGCTCAGCGCGTGGCCGCTGACAGCTCCTGCGCCGGCGTCGTCATTGCCGGCGCACCGGGCGTCGGCAAGACCCGACTCGCGCGCGAGACCCTGAACCGAGCGCGCACCCGTCGACGTACCTACTGGACGGCAGGGACGGAGTCGTCCCGAAGCATCCCGCTCGGTGCGTTCGTCGACGTTGTCACCGACTTCGGTTCCGACCCCCTCAGGCGGGTTCCTGACGTTCCCACCGAGCTGGCCGGGGGCCCGACCGAGTAGTTCCACTACTCGAAGCGGTTCTGCGTCAACGCCACTGTTCGCGCAGCAGAGCCGCGAGTTCGTGCCGGTCGTGGGTTCCGGTCTTGGCCTGGGCCCGATACAGATGGCCCTCGACCGTTCGTACCGACATCGTCAGCGCCTCGGCGATCTGCCGATTCGTCAGACCCCGCATCACCATCGAGATGATCTCGCGCTCGCGGGGCGTGAGAGGAAGGTCGCGGTCGAGCGTCTCGCGGAGCGCCGGGGTGGTCAGCCCTCCGCACTCCCGGGCAAGACGTTGCGCGCGGGTGCTCAGCGTCAATGACGATCCGCGTAGGTTCGCGCGAGCGAACGCGAGGGCGGCGCGCGCAGCAGCATCGGCGGCCGCAGCGGTATCCCCCATCTCCTCGAATTGCGTTGCAACCGAAGCTAATTCCTCTCCGTCGTGGTCGTACACCGCGGAGGCGAACGCGGCCGCAATACGCGCGCGACGGCTTCCCGTGCTCTCCGCAAGCTGCGCCAGCCGCCCTCTTCCCGTCGTGTCACCCAGTTGAACTGCGACCTGGAGGCACATCACTTCCCGGGCCTTCTGACGATGCGCGACGGCGTACTCCGCGGCCCGGAGCGCGACGGCCACCGCTGTACTGACCTCCCCCGACGCCGCGTGGCTCCAGGCGTGGGCGAGCAACCGCTCCGAGTCGACGAAGTCGAAGGCCGGGTGCCGGTTCCGGTCGACGTCGGACAGCAGCGCCGTCGCCGCAGTACTGCGGCCTGCCATTGCCAATGCCTGAGCGAGGAGCATGCCGTACCGATACATCAGGACCGGGTAGTCGAGCGACTCGAACTCGGCGAAGGCCCGCTCGAGGTGTTCGAGGGCGAGTGCCAGCCGCCCGCCCCCGAGGGCGGCCATGCCCGCGATCGCGGTTCCCACCGCGCTCGTCACGCCGGGGAGGCGAATGCACTCGCGGTAGGTGCGAGCGGCAACGGCTTCGGCTTCGGCCACCTCGCCGGCGAGGAGCATCGCGCCGACATGGAACTCGACGAGGCCTACGCGCTGGTACGAGGCTTCCTGCCAGGATTCCGCCAGTCTGTAGCCCTTCGATGCGGTTTCCGAGGCCAGCTTCGACTCGCCCACATCCCCTGCCGCGATGACGGTTCCCCAGATCGCGCACATCGCCGCCGACGCGGGCACCCGTGTCGGGTCGACATCCCGGCCGAGTTCGAGTGCGGCCAGGGGATCACCCGCGACAGCGCTCTGTACGGCTCGAACGGCGCGCAACGACTCCGCCACGGTCGGCGGGGCGTCGCCGAGCGCGTTGTCGACGATCCGTTTCGACTCCTCCGCCCGCGCCAGGATCCACAGCATGTTCGTAGCCCGAAGCGTCAGCACACGCGCGAGCCGATCGTCCGTCAGGCTTTCGAGCGGCATGGCGGCGAGCACATCCTCGGCCTCGGTTCCCCGGTTCAGCAGCAGGAGGGCGTGAGCACGACAGAGGTCGGCTTCGGCCCCGCCTCCGGCGAGCGAACTCGCATGGACCAGCCTCTCGCAGAGGGACAGATCCAGCAGCGCCATCGCGCCTCGAGCGGCGCGCAGGAACAGGTCCGGGTCGATCGGCAGGTCCGAGTCGGCATGCAGGACCGCCCGCCGTACGACGTCCTCGGGTTCGGACGGCGGGCGAGCCGCGAGCGCCGACACGACCCGCCCTCGCAGGCGCCGCAGTCGCGTGTCCCCGGCTCGTGCTCGACGCACCTCTCCGTACAGCGGATGAGCCATTCGCGCAGTTCTCGCTCGGTCTTCGGCGTCTATCCGGATCAGCCCGCGGTTCTCCGCCTCTTCCACCGCATCGAGGTCGGACAGCGCCGACAGCACCGCGACGGGCAACGGTTCCGCCACCGCAACCAAGTCCAGGACCGTGCGCACCGCCTCCGGGAGGCGGCGGATCTGTTCGCCGAGCAGGTCCGCAATACTGTCGGAAACGGTGAATTCCTCCTGCCAGAACCACAATCCGTGACATTCTCGAAGTCGGCCGCTGGTTACCTCCTGTGAGACGAGATGCCGCAGGTACAAGGCATTGCCGCGCGTCAGATCCCATATCTGCGACGCCGACTTCTCGGCTACGGGACTGCCGAGCACACTGGCGAGCAGTGCGTCGGACTCGGATCGCGACAAGGGCTGAAGGTCGCGCCGCAGCAGCATGCCGTCCTTCCACAGGGCGGTGACGGCATCAGGTGCCGGCTCCCCGGACCGTACTGTGACGATCAGCCGGGCAGTCCCCCGTAATGCCACATGGTGGATCACGAACGCCGAAAGTTCGTCGAGCAGATGCGCGTCGTCGATCGACAACACCTCGTCGGAGCCTTCGGAAGTGGACGACTGTACGAGCTGGTCGATCAGCTGAAGGGGGTTGGAGGTGGGGTGGTCACACCATCCGGCGAGAGCTCCCAGCGGCACCGTCCGCGCCGATGCCGTCCCCACCGCCGACCGCACGGAAATGCCGGCCGCCGACGAGCGGAGCACCAGCTCGTGCGCCAGTCGGCTCTTGCCCACCCCGGCCTGGCCGGCGATCACACATCCCCGGTAACCGTCGGTGCCGTCGAGCGCCGCCTCGAGTAGACGCAAGTCCCCTGCGCGTCCGATGAGCGGCCCTTCCCCCGCCATAACCGCATGGTAGGGATATCGCTCCTACCGTGTCC
This sequence comes from Rhodococcus indonesiensis, assembly GCF_047782815.1. Lineage (NCBI taxonomy): Bacteria > Bacillati > Actinomycetota > Actinomycetes > Mycobacteriales > Nocardiaceae > Rhodococcus > Rhodococcus indonesiensis. The sequence goes on from NZ_CP180630.1 coordinate 4,461,698, forward strand.
ACCATCACGCGGCGGTGCGGAGGGTGCCCAGACTTGCCCGCACCTTCGGAATCTGCCCACGCCGTGGCCTGTGCGAATCCCGGAGATGCGAGCAAGTCCTTCCCCAGTGGCGGTTCGTTCAGCCGAAGGAGAAGTGCTCGCTTCCGACGAACCGGGTCTGCGCCGGGCCCGGGATCGAGACATCGATCGATCCGACGCTTCGATACACGTGGTCGTCGTCCTGGCAGTCGGAACGAACGGTGTAGTCGCCGTCGGGCACGTTGTCGAAACGCACGGTTTCGTAGTCGGCATAGTAGATCTTCGCACTCTTCACCAGGGGAATCTCGTCGATCACCGCGTTGCAGTAGTGCGGGTAGTCCGCCTCGGGGGCGCGGTAGTAGATGAACTTGACCGTGATGGTGTGCTCTCGCACGCTCACACTCCAGCTGCCGTACGGGTAGGGATCCACTGCCGATGCCGTGGGCGCGAGGCCCGTCGTCAATGCGAGCGGCGCCGCGAGGGCGATCGCTGCGCGTCCGAGCTTCGAGCCCTTCATGGGCGTTCCTTTCGACCGTGACCAGCCCCGACCGGTTCAATGGTCGGCCCAGGTGCGGGTACAGGAACTGCAAAGCGCCGCAGTCGATCACAACCCGTGATCGACTGCGGTCGGCCGTCATCTCACCGTGACGCAGTAGGTCACGAAGCAGTCACGCCGTGGCATCGCCGGTGCAGCGCACGCACCTCGTCGACGAGTTCCGGCACCGGACCTTCGACCGTCACCCCGGGCGCGACCTCCTGGATCGGCAGAGACCGAACGGGCGCCGCCGGCACCCCCATCTCCTCGAGCCAGCCGGCGAGTTGCGCCGAGGACGCCACGTACACGACGCGTCCGAGCCCGACCCAGCCGTGCGCGGCCGCGCACATCGGGCAGTGCTCCCCGGAGGTGTAGACCGTCGCGCCGGCACGCTCGGCCTCGGTCAGGTGGCCGACGGCCCACCGGGCGAGCTCGAACTCGGGGTGGCGGGTGTGGTCACCGCCCGCGACCCGGTTGCGGTCCTCCGCCAGACGCGTGCCGTCGGCCGACACCAGCACCGAGCCGAACGGTTCGTCGCCGGCGTCGAGCGCCTCCCGTGCCAACTCCACGCACCGCCGCAGGTGCGTCATCTCCGCGTCGTCGATCACGTGACCTCCCGATCTCACAGTCGTCGACCCGATCATCCCAGAACCTCCTCGGATGTTCGTCCGGTGCCGCGAGTTCGACGTCCGGCCCGAGTCCGAGGGCCTCGGCATCAGCCGCTTCCCCACGGGCGCGGTGCTCGTCTCCGCAGCAGGACGTCAGCGGAGCGAATCTGTTCGGAGTCCAGGTGGATCGGCAGTAGACAGGCTGTGCCGACGGCACGCCGGGCACCGGAAGGGACAACCTCATCACCCGCCGCGCCTGGCACGAGGAGGGCACAGGTACGGGGGTCCGTTGGTTTCAGACGTTGTGGCATGCCACGTAGTGACCCTCGCCCACCTTCCGCAGCAGTGGCTCCTCCGCCACGCACCGCTCTGTCGCCAGGGGACAGCGGGTGCGGAACCGGCATCCGGACGGTGGATTCAGGGGTGAGGGAAGGTCACCCTCGATCTCCGGTGTCTTTCCGGCTTGCCCGCAGTGGATGTCGGGGTCGGGGATCGATGTTAGTAGCAGTCGGGAGTACGGATGCCGTGCCTGTCGCTCCATGCCGCGGGACGGAGCGATTTCGCACACCTTGCCCAGGTACATCACCATCATGCGGTCGCTGATGTTCTTGACCACCGCCATGTTGTGGGCGATGAAGATCATCGTCAGCTCGAACTCGGTCTTTGTCTGTTCGAGCAGATTGAGGATCTGCGCTTGCACCGACACGTCGAGGCTGGAGACCGGCTCGTCGCAGATGAGAACCTTCGGCTCGAGCATCATCGCACGTGCGATGCACACACGCTGGCATTGACCACCGGACAGTTCACTCGGTAGCCGGTCCCACACCATGTCTGGATCCAGCCCGACCGCCTGTAGGAGTTTGCGTCCCTTGCTCTCGAGGTGTTCTCTGTTGCGTTGCCCCCACATCCGGGGTCCTTCGGTCACCAGATGCTTGACCTTGCGGCGCGGGTTCAGGGAGGAGATCGGGTCCTGCATGATCATCTGCAATTTCGCCCGGGTCTTGCGCAGCGCAGAGGGGCTCAGCGTGGTCAGTTCGATGCCGTCGATCGCGACGCTGCCGGATGTCGGGGCCGGCAATTGCAGCACTGCCCGGCCGGCGGTGGATTTGCCGCAGCCGGACTCGCCGACGATGCCGAGGGTCTCACCGGGGAGCAGGTCGAAGCTGATGTCGGACACTGCGTGCACCGTGTGATTGCGGCCCGAGGGAAACTCCACGACCAGGTTCTCGACGGAAAGGATGGGGTTTTCGTCACTGCGCAGGTGCGCGACTCCACTACCGGCCATCAGTTGCACTCCACTTCCCACTCGGGCTTGTCGGCACCGGCGACGCGGGCGTTCCGAGCTCGACGGCTCCGATGCCGGGCAGCGGAAAATGACAAGCAGTTGCATGCGGACGACCGGCCACCACCGGATCCGGCGCGGGTGTCAATGCCGGCACGATGTTCCGGCAGGCGGGCTGCGCGTACTTGCATCGGGGTGCGAACGCACAGCCTTCCGGCGGGGCGGTCATGTCCGGTAGGGCGCCTTCGATGGATTCGAGTCGGGTGTGCGGTTCCTGGTCGAGTCGGGGAACCGCGGCCAGCAACGCCTCTGTGTAGGGATGGCGAGGATTGGCGAACAGCTGACCGGTCGGTGCGGTCTCGACGACTCGTCCCGCGTACATCACGGCGACCCGGTCGGTCCGACCGGCCACCACGCCCAAGTCGTGGCTCACGAGGATCACGGCCGTACCCATCTCGGCGCGCAGGGATTCGAGCAGTTCGAGGATCTGCTTCTGCACCGTGACGTCCAAGGCAGTGGTCGGCTCGTCGGCGATGACGAGCTCGGGACCGCATGCCAGCGCCATGGCGATCAACACACGCTGACGCATACCCCCCGACAACTCGTGCGGGTACTGGTCCATCCGCCGAGTCGGCTCGGGGATCCGGACGTCGCGCAACAGCTCGATCGCACGTTCGCGCGCGTGTATGCGGTCCAGCCCGAGGTGAGCCCGCAGCGATTCGGTGAGGTGCATGCCGATCCGCTTGAACGGGTTGAGCGCCGACATCGGGTCCTGGAACACCATCGCGATGTCCTTGCCCCACAGGTGCTGCTGTTCCTTACGGGAGAGCGCCTGCATGTCCCGGCCCTTGAAGCGAACGTTGCCTGTGACGGTGGTGCTGCCGCCGTGCGAGACAAGACCCATGATCGTCTGGCCCAGGACAGATTTTCCCGACCCTGATTCGCCAACCACGCCGAGGGTTTCGCCGGCGTCGAGTTGGAGCGAGACCCCGTCGACAGCCACGAGGTTGCCTCTCTTGGTGCGGAACTTCGTGGACATTCCGTCTACTAGCAGGAGTGGATGGTCGGTGGTCACAATTTCACCTGCCGCGTTCCGCCGGTGCGCTTCTGAGCCTTCTCACCGACCAGGTTGAACGAGAACACGGTCAGGAACAGGAACGTGCCCGGCACCAGCACGATGTAAGGATGGTTTTCGAAGACGTTGCCTTGGCCCTCACCGATCATGTTGCCCCAGGTCGGAGTCGGCGGCTGGATCCCGAGGCCGAGGAAGCTCAACGATGCCTCGGCCACGATCAGCACCGAGATCATCACCATGCCGAAGGAGAGGAGTGGCAGCGCGACGTTCGGCGAAATCTCCCGCAGCATCACTCGCCGCTTGGTGGCGCCCATTGCCCGTGCTGCCAGTACGAATTCTCTTTGCGAGAACGCCAGGGTGTTAGCCCTGGCGATACGGACCATGCTCGGGACCGCCAGGATCGCCAGTGCGAACGAGATGTTCCGCAGATTCGGTGAGAGGACCGAGGCGAGCGCGATGAGCAGTATCAATGCCGGCACCGCGAGCAGAGAGTTCGTCAGCACCCCGACGACTCGGTCGATTCTGCCGCCGAAATAGCCGGCGACGATGCCGATCGCACCGCCGACCAGCATGCCGATCAGGACCGCGGCCACCGCGACGATCAGCGACGAGCGGGCACCGAACAGCGCTCGCGCAAGCATGTCGAGACCGAAGTTGTTAGTACCCAGCGGGTGTTCCGAGAACAGGTTCGGCGGCGCGTAACTCCTCGCCCCGAGGGTCGTGGCGGTGTCTTCGTGCTCGGCCAGCGGCAACACCGGGGCGAGCAGCGCCGCAGCAACCAGCACTGCCAGCCACGCACAGGACAGAACGAATGTCAGGTCGAAGTCGGGGCCGAACCGTGCCAGCCCCAGCCGGCGCAGACCCGCGAAGATCCCGACGAGCCCCACCAGAAAGACCACGATCCGCGCCGGCATCACCACACCGGCTGCCCCCAGGCCGAGGCCGGCTGCGACCACACCGACGACAGTGAGGGCCGTGCCCATGCGGAACAGGTTCCGGCGTGCAGCCGCGCCTGGCGAATCGACAACGATTTCCGCAGTCGATTCTTGCGCCCCCCGGTCTGTCCCGGCGGGCATCTCGTGGTCTTCGGCGGTCGTCTCAGACGTGAGCACGGCGACTCCTTGGGTCGAGGTATCCGTAGGAAATGTCGATGACGCCGTTGACCACCACATAGATGACGGCGATCACCAGCACCGCACCTTGCACCATCGGCATGTCGCCCTGCTGGGCCGCACGCACGACGAGCGAACCCATACCCGGCAACGAGAACAGCATCTCGACGATGACCGTGCTGCCGATCATCGACCCGAGCACGATGCCGAGCATCGTGATCAGCGAGAACGACGACGGACGCAGCGCGTCGCTGAACAGCAGCCGGGCGTTGGACATGCCCTTCGCCTTCGCGACGAATATGTAGCTTTCTCTCAACGTCGTCACCAGGTCGCTGCGAAGGATTCGGGTGAACATCGCCATCTCCAGCAAGCTGACGACGAGCGCCGGAAGGATGGCGTGATAAAGGTTCTGCCCCAGCCCCTCCGAGATGCGAGCCCACTGCGAGCGGGGGAACCACCCGAGGTAGTTGACCAAGACCATGATCAGCAACAGTCCGGACAGGAAGCTGGGGATCGACAGCACGCCGAAGGTGCCGGCGCTGACAGCGCGATCGATCCAGCCATCCTGATGACGCGCGGAGTACATCGCCAGTGGTATCGCCACCACCAGCGCGAGGACCAGGCCCATGACGGCGAGTTGCATACTCACCGGCAGGGCCGCGCCGATGCTGTCGATCACCGGACCTTGCGGCGGGACCAGAGACTGGCCGAGGTCGCCCTGCAGGGCACCCGACAACCAGTTCCAGTACCGCACGACGAAGGGTTCGTCGAGACCGAGTGCGGCCCGCGCGCTCGCGTATTCTTCGGGCGTTCGTCCTTCCCCGAGGACCGCCACCGACGGATCGCCCGGGATGAGCGAGACCAGGGTGAACGTGCCGAAACTGACGACGAGAAGCACAACGATCAGTTCGATGAGTTTGTCCAGCACTGTGCGCGCCATCGCGTCACCGACGCCTTTCCGCTCGTGTCCACACCATGTCGACGGTCGGGGCCGACGCCGGCTCAGGCTGTCGGCCCGGATACGAGCCAGGCATTTCCGAACAGCATGATTCCGTCCGCACTGGGAGTGATCCCGTAGGCATCGGAGCTCCACGGAACGAAATACTTGCCGGCGCCGATGACGGCCATCGGTGCCGTCTCGTTGACCAGGGACTGAATGTCTTGGAGCACACGGCGCCGCTCGTCGTCGTTCGGGGCGGTCTGCAGCCGATCCAGTAACGCGTCCATCTCGGGGTTCGAGTAGCCGAGGACATTGGAGGCCGACGTGCTGGCGAAGTTGCCGTACATGCGCACGAACGGGGATTCGTCGAGAACATTGAATCCGACGTAGGAGATGTCGTAGTCGTGCTGCGCGTACATGGTCTTGACCAGTTCGTTGATGCTGGAGGTGTACACGATCTCGACCGTGAAACCCACTGCCTGCAGCATCGACTGGAAGGCCAGTGCGCTGCGCTGGGCGATCGGATCGTTGAGTCCGACATAGGTGAGCTTTCCGTCGTACCCGTCCGCTTTCGCCTCGGCCAGATACGCCTCGGCGGCGTCCGGGTCGAATCCGGACCCGGACACATCGCCGTGCCATTGCGACCACGGCTGGAACATGTCGCTGCCTGGTATGCCGAAGCCGCTTTCAGTGCGTTCGGTGAAGGTGGCGGGATCGAGGGCCGCCACGATGGCCTTGCGCACCCGCTCGTCCGCTCCTGCTCGGCCCTCACGTTGGTTGATCAGACCCAACGCGCCCATGTTCACGGTGTAGACGTAGCCGACGTCCCCGGCGTCGAGCGCATTGTGGACAGTTTCGGCATTACGCAGGTAGGCGGCTTGGATGTCCCCATTGTGTAGAGCATCGAGCTTGGCTTGCTCACTGACGATCGCGGGGAAGCGCAGCTTGTCCAGATGTGGACGACCATCCCAATAATTCGGATTCGCTGCCAGTACAAGCTCGTCCTGAGAGGCAAATTCGTCGACCGTGAACGGACCGGCCCCGATCGGAGTGAACGTGCCCGATGCCATCGACGATGGCGCGACGACCATGCCCGGACCGGTAGTGAACAGGATCGGGAACTCGTCCCACGGCTGCTCGAGCGTGAAGACGATCGTCTTCGCATCCGGGGAGGAGATGCGATCGACCGATGCCGTCCAGACTTGCGCGTGCGTCCCCTTCTTCTCCAGGTAACGATTGATACTCCACTGAACGGCATCGGCGTCGACCGGGGTGCCGTCACTGAACGCCGCATTCTCGCGCAGTGTAAGTGTCCAGACGGTGTTCTCACCGTTTGAGGTCAGGGACTGTGCCAGTTGAGGTTCGAACTCCCGTGTCGCTGGGTCGTAGCGCATCAGCAGGTCGTATATCGCGGCCATCTCGCTGCCGCCGGTCGCACCTCCGTCCTGGCGATTGGCCGGATCCAGACTGCTGACGCTGTTGTACGTAGCGAAGGACAAGGTGCCACCCGGCGTCGGCTCACCGCCGTCTGCCTGCTCACCGACGAGTCCGGTGGAAACGGCCGAGGCATCTGTCGCCGTGGTGGGCTCACCGGCGCATCCCGCCAACAGCATGGTCGCTGCTGTGAAGGCCGAAGTCAGCACCCAGGCACGAGCTCGAATCGATGGGGTCAATGAAATCTCCCTTGGTCGACGACGGTGATCGGTATCGAATAGATACTGCTTCGGTTCGGTGAAAACCCGCTTGCCGGCGCAGCCGGTGCAGTTGTGAATCCTTCGGGCAGGGCAACGAGGGGGCGTCGACAGTCGATGTCGAGGCGGGTGGTCGACTCCCCCGCTCCTCGCTCCTCGGTATGCGCTCCGCCGGCGGGCGGGGACGATCGATGTGGCTACGGCCGATTCGGCACCCGATCCCGGTGACGTGCGAGACGCATACATCGAACGTGGCGACCCACGACCTCGAAGCCGCCTCGGGTGCGGCCGCGGCGTGTCACGACGATCGATGTCCGGCCATCGAGGTGGACGATTCGGGTGACATCGTGGAAGGGTCGACGATTTCCGTCATTCCGCCCTGGGCCGGGGATCGGCCGTGCCGCATCACGAGCGCGACTATCAGGCCCAGCGCACCGGCGAGGGCGGCGAACAAGTATCCACGCGTGAGTCCGGTATCCGAATAGATCACATGTGATCCGGCCGTCACCGTCAACACGTGGTTCGACATGACGACACCTGTCAGGGTAGTGGCGATGCCGCCGGCGAGGAGAACACCCATGCCTCCGATGGAATTGCCCACACCGCCTTGGGAGGGCGGAAGCGCGTCCTGGATCAAGTTGGCGTTGGACGAATGCAGCAAGCCGATCCCAAGGCCGCACAACGAACTCATTGCGGCGACCTGCCAATGCACGGTGAACAGCCGCGATCCGAGATACATCACGGCCAGCAGCGTGACGGTCGCTGCGATGAGCACTTGCCGTGCCCCGATCTTCCTGGCGAGATATCCGCCGACCGGTCCCATGATCATCGAGACCACTCCGACCGGAAACGTCCAGAACGCCAGTTGAGTTGCGGACAAGCCGGATCCGTACGTGATGCCGGGGATTCCCGCGGGCGTCTGCAGCATGGTCGGGATGATGAGGGCGTGCGCGTTCATCATGTAGGACACACACGAGACCGCCAGAATGGCCGGGCCGAACCGTGGACCGAGAAGGATCTTCAGATCGATCAGCGGGTGGGGACATACTCGCTGCCATGCCACGAAGGATCCGAGCATCACGGTACCGAGAACCAAGGCCGCCAGAGTGGCCGGCGAAGTCCAACCCCAGCGTGAGCCCACCGTCAACCCCAGCAGCAGGACTGCGATACCCGGCCCCAGAAGTGCGGTTCCGAGATAGTCGACGGCCCGCCGTACACGCACCGGACTTTCCGGAACCATCACCGCGTATATCGGCAGAAGGACCAGCACGTACGCCGCCATGAACAAGAAGATGCCTCGGAACCCGACGCCATCGATGATCCATCCTGCAATGAACGGGCTTGCCACAGCGGACATTCCGATTCCGGTCACCACTGCGCCGAGAGCTACGGGCACGATTCTGCGCGGAAAGGTGTCACGAACCAGACCGTAGGAAATGGACACGATTCCCACGAGCGCACCCTGCATGGCGCGACCGACGAGCATGAGGGCGAGGGTCGGTGCTGTCGCGCTGACGACGCTGCCGAGGACGAAGCCTCCGGCCAGGATCATGATGACACGCTTCTTGCCCCACTTGTCGGATGCCTTGCCGACCAGTGGCATGACGGTTGCGCCGGTGAGAGTCACAATCGACACGACCCATGCGACGTCAGTCGTCTGGAACTCGGCGGCCATGTGGGGCAGGGCCGGAAGTACCATCAAGATCTCGAAGGTGGCGATCTCCGACAAGAGAATCATCGCCGCAAGAGCGCCGACGATCCGGGCGGTACTCATGGTGCGATCGGCGTCCGGCGACGCGGTGGGGGCGCTCATGGCAGCAATCCGATGCTGGCAGTTGCGTTCACACGGGCGCGGACTGGTAATGGGGGGCGGTTCTGCGGCCCCGCTGATGCTGTCATTGGCTGGCTCCGAAAAAGCTTGTAATGGAGGGGGAAACGTCGGCGCGGGCTATGCCCAGACTGGTTTCCACGAGGTCGAGAACAAGGACGCGGCTCTGCGAGCGGCTGCGCGGTTTGGCTTCCCACGTAGCCAGGGTGACGATGACGTGGGTCAGGATCTGATCGGCGCGTAGCCGAGCGAGACCCGCAGGTGCGGGGATTGTTGCGACGATCATGTCCGTCACCTGCCGGAAACTCTCTGCTTCGACCTGCTTCCAGATGATCTCGGCCAGCTTCGGATCGAACAGGGCCTGCACGAGGAATCGCGCATAGCGGCTATCTGTCCGGAGCAGAGTGTGTTCTGCCAGGGGATGGATATGGGTCTCGACGAGTTGCCTGAGGGTAGGCCTTTCCGAGTCGGCCAGGAGCTCGTCGAGGATAAGTCGCCGCCGAGCGTCGACCGGAGCCATTCTCTCTTCGAGGACAGCTTTGATCAGTCCCTCACGGGAACCGAAGTGGTACTTGGCGGCGGACTTGTTGAGCTGACCGGCGCGAACTTGGACGTCTTTGAACGTCAGAGCTGCCATCCCGTGCTCTGCCACGAGGTATTCCGCAGCCTCGATCATCGCCCTGCGAGCTGTGCTTCGCGTCACAACGTCGACATTAAGGGAGTATCCTTATTTCGTCAATCCCCGTACCCGCCCCCACGGCACCCACTTCGGCACGCATACCTCGAAGTCCCCGCACCCTCAGCCGCACAAGGGAAGCCAGGACACCGGGGCAAACCGACGCGGGGCCAGGACCCGAGCTCGTAGCACCGGCGAACGCCCGTCACAGTTCGGGATTCGTGCGCGAACACCTCGATCGGCTCACACCCAGCCGATCCGTGTGCACAGACCATGGCGCTCCGGCGTGCAGGCCGGCAACAGCCCTGTGAGATTGACAGTGCAGCCGGGTGTTGCTCTAATCGACCGCACAGCTGGATTGTCCGCTGTCACGGCCGGCAAGGCCGACGTCGACCTAATCTGCGGTCTGCCATTTCCCGGTTCTGTCGCTCCCAGACGTCGACCGGCGCGACCGCGTTCTCACCGAACGGGACCATTGATGTGATCGAAGCACCTGTTACGCCGACAGCGGAGGATTTCGAACGTTTGCTCGCTACTCGCCACAGTTGCCGAGCCTTCCGCCCGGATCCGGTACCCCGAGCCACCATCGAGTCGCTCCTCGCTGCCGCGCAGTGGGCTCCTTCCTGGTGCAATACGCAACCCTGGTCGGTGTACCTGACCGAAGGCGACGCCACAGAGCGTTTCCGAGTTGGGCTGGCACACGCCGTCCGGTCCGAGCCCCAGGATCCCGACTACCCATTTCCCGAGGAATACAACGGGGTATACCGAGACCGCCGTAAAGAGTGCGCCGAACAGCTGTACACCAGCGTCGGAATACCGCTCGGTGATCGACAGGCCTCGGCACGGCAGACCATGAAGAACTTCGATCTGTTCGGTGCCCCGCACGTCGCAGTCCTGACGTGTGAGGAATCGCTCGGCGTCTACGGTGCCGTGGACTGCGGACTGTACCTCGGAACCCTCCTGCTCGCCGCCCACAGTCACGGCATCGCCGCAGTACCCCAGGCCGCTGTTGCCGGATGTGCCCCGTTCGTGCGGCAGTTCTTCGACATCCCCCCGCAGCGCAAGGTGCTCTGCGCCGTCTCGTTCGGTTTCGAAGACCACACACGGCCCGAGAACCGGTTTCGCACCACCCGCGCAGATCTCGACGCGGTCGTCACGTGGTGCGATTGACAGCTCACATCCGCACTATTCGGAACTCGACCCACCCAGCGCTACCGGAAGGTGCTACTTCATGTCGCTCAATCTTGCAGACTTGTTCGAGGCGGTCGCGGAGGCCCTCACCGACCGCACCGCGGTGGTCTGCGACGGTATCCGCCGAACGTACGGTGAGCTCGACCGACGAGCGAACCGGATCGCCCGTCATCTCGAAAACAGTGGCATCCGCCCGGGGCAGCACGTCGGCATCCACATGCGTAACCGTATCGAGTACGTCGAAACACTGCTGGCGTGCTTCAAGATCCGCGCTGTTCCCGTCAACGTCAACTACCGATACACCGCGGCAGAACTCCGATACCTCTACACCGACGCCGCGCTGACAACGCTGGTGACCGAATCCGAGTTCGTCGACGTGGTCGCGGAGGTCGCCCCGCATTGTCCCCGGTTGCTGCGCGTGGGTGTCTTCGATGCCGACACCCTGCCCCACACCACAGGGTTCGCGCCGTACGATATTGCAGCGGCTGCATCTCAGGCCTCCGACGAGCGCCGGTTCCGACCCCGTAGTGACGATGATCGATTGATCATCTATACCGGGGGCACCACCGGAATGCCCAAGGGAGTGGTGTGGCGTCACGAAGACTTCTACATGGCCGCACTCAGTGGCGGTAATCGAGAAGGCGCGCCCTATCGCACCCCGGAGGCGCTTGCCGCTGCGGCTGCCGCAAGAGCGAATCCGATGACGATCCTCGTCCCGGCCCCGCTGATGCACGGCGCCGCGCTCTACTCGCTCCTGTCCGGACTCTTCGCGGGAGGCAGGATGGTCCTGATGCGGACCTACGATCCCGTCGCTGCGCTCGAGGCGGTTCAGGCCGAGCAGGTGCAGTGCATCATGCTCGTCGGTGATGCGATGGCACGGCCGATTGCGGATTGCTTGCGCGAGCACAGCGCCCGGTTCGATCTGTCCTCCCTGACGACGATCGGCTCCGGTGGTGCCCTGTGGTCGCCGACCTCCAAGCGGGAACTGCAGCGTCTGCTGCCCGACGTATTCCTGCGGGACAGTTTCGGCACCTCCGAGAGCGGTGCCGACGGCACCCTCGAGTTCGGCGCCGACGGGACCGTCCGGGTCCGCAGCAATCCGAACATGCACGTCGTCGACGACAAGCTGCAGCCCCTTCCCGCCGGCTCACCGCTGACCGGCTACCTGGCCCGGACCGGCCATGTTCCTCTCGAGTATCTCGGTGACGAGGAGAAGACGGCGCGGACGTTCCCTGTGATGAACGGTGTGCGGATGGCGGTGCTCGGCGACATGGGCAGAGTGGAGGCCGACGGTTCGATCGTATTGCTCGGCCGTGGCTCGATGTGCATCAACACCGGCGGCGAGAAAGTCTTCCCCGAAGAGGTCGAAGCGGCACTCAAGAGCCACCCGGCCGTGATGGACGCCCTAGTGGTGGGCGCGGACCACGAGAGGTTCGGCGAACAGGTCACGGCCGTGGTCGAACAACGTGGAGGCGGGAACACCGTCGATGCCGACAGGTTGATCGAGCACTGCCGAGAAGTCCTCGCCGGCTACAAGATCCCTCGCACGATTGTCTTCGTGCCGCGTATCCGGCGCTCCCCCGCAGGCAAGGCCGACTATCGTTGGGCGAAGGCGACAGTCGCCGAATTGGTGGCACAATGACGGTCGTGGCCGAGCAGCACGGCCGGATCCTGATCGTCCGTATCGACCGCCCGGCCAAGCGCAATGCGATCGACCGCCCCACGGCCGAGGTACTCGAAGCCGCCCTCGACCGCCTGGACGACGATCCCGGTCTGTGGGTGGGCATCCTCACCGGCAGCACAGAGGTCTTCAGTGCCGGAACAGATCTCAGCGCCCACGAAAATCTGCGCACCCCACGCGGTGGCGAATACGGCGTCATCCGCCGCGCCCGTGACACGCCGCTGATCGCTGCCGTCGAAGGACCGGCCTTCGGTGGAGGATTCGAGATCGCCCTCGCGTGCGACATGGTGGTCGCGTCCACGACAGCTCGATTCGCACTGCCGGAGGCACGGCGCGGACTCGTCGCAACCTCGGGTGCGCTCTTCCGTGCCACACGCATGCTTCCGCCGAACGTCGCCAGGGAGATGCTGCTGTCCGGGCGGGCGATCGGTGCCGAGCGGGCATACGAACTCGGGATCGTATCCGAACTCGCAGAGCCGGGGCGAGCCCTCGAACAGGCGATGCGACTGGCAGAGGACGTCTGTCGGTGTTCACCGATGTCCACTCGTACCACCTTGCGCGCTCTTCGCGATCTGACGGCCGCAGAGGATGTCCGTGGTTGGGCGCTGACCGAGCAGGCCGTGGCAACGCTGCTGGACTCGGCCGATATGCACGAGGGCGTCAGTGCATTCCTCGAGAAGCGCCCCCCGAGATGGCAGGGACGCTGAATCTCGACCAGGCAGTGCAACACCGAACCCCGCGGTGAGCTGTTCCCGGACGCGTCGAGTATACGCGCGGTGCCTGCGAATCGACCTGCACGCACCACGGAACGCCGTGCCGGTTCTGTGGGCGGGACGGAGATCTCGACCCCCGGTGCGCCCGACCGAACCCGGAGAACGCAACCTCTCCGACGACGATCGCCGCCGGCCGGAGATGCCTTTCAACGAACGAACGGAGCCATCGTGGACGAACTGATTTCTCGCAATCCCGCTACTCTCGAGGAGGTCGGTCGAGTACCCGTCTCCTCTACGGAGGGGGTGGACCGCGCGGTCGAACGCGCCCACGCCGCGTTCGGTTCCTGGCGCACCGACCGCCGGTACCGGCAGGACCTGCTGCGCCGGTGCTCGCTCGAACTGACACAGAATGCTTCCCTGCTCGCATCGACGCTCGTGGCCGAACAGGGAAAGGTCGGCTCCGAGGCGCAGGGCGAGGTGTGGATCAGCGCTCGAGCCTTCGCCCATGCTGCCGCAGCCGACTGGATGGAAGAGACGCCCGGCCCGGAGTCGGTGGGCCGGACCGCCCGGATCCAGAAAGTGCCTTTCGGTGTGGTCGCCGCGGTGGTTCCGTGGAACTTTCCGGTATTTCTGACGGCGGCGAAGATTGCGCCGGCGCTCGCGGCCGGTAACACCGTGGTCGTGAAACCCGCCGAGTCGGTGACGATGGTCGTGGAGCAGATGGTGTCGGTATTGCAGTCGGTCCTGCCCCGCGGAGTTCTGGAGATCGTCCACGGGGGTCCTGAGGTCGGGCGACGACTTGTCGAGCACCGATCGATACGGAAAGTCAGCTTCACGGGCTCGACCGCGGTCGGACGCCGGATCATGAAGCAGGCCGCCGAGACGATCACTCCCGTCACCCTCGAACTCGGCGGGAACGATCCGGCGATCGTCCTCGACGACGCCGATATGACACGGACCGCCGCCGCGCTGGTGCGTTCGGCCTTCTTCAATGCCGGACAGATGTGTGTCGCGCCCAAACGGGTCTACGTACCGCACGGCCGGTTAGAGGAGTTCTGCGATGCCTTCGCCGCCGACGCCGGCCGGATCGTGGTCGGGGACGGCGCTGTACCGGGTACCGGGATGGGACCGCTGCACAACGAAGCCCAGCTCGACTTCGTCCGATCCTTGCTGGACAAGGCGATCGCCGGAGGTGCCACTGTGGTCACCGGAGGAGGCCGTGGTACCGATCTTCCCGGCTGGTTTCTGGAACCGACCCTGGTGCGTGACGTCGACGACTCCGACGACCTCGTCGCCCTCGAACAGTTCGGCCCCGTGCTTCCCGTTGTCACGTACCGCAGTCTCGATGCTGTGATCGAGACCCTCGACAGCCAGGAATTCGGCCTCGGGGCATCGGTGTGGGGTACCGACGAGACCTTCGCCACGGCAGTTGCCGAACGCATCGAGGCCGGGAGCGTGTGGGTCAACCAGCACAATGCGGTCGAAGTGGAACTGCCCTTCGGCGGTGTCAAGGCCAGTGGATTCGGACGCGAGGGTGGCCTCGCCGGAATCAAGGACTTTCTGCAGAGCCGGGTGCTGAGCGTCAAACACCCGACCTGAGTCCGATCTGCACTCGGCGGCACCGACTCGTCCACAATCGATTCGGTCGGTGAGGTGAACGCTATGCGCGGCGCAAGAGCCTCCCGAACGGATGCTATCCCTGACGGGCGCGTCCGATCGGGAGGCCGGCGTCCGACCGGTCGATATCCGCCGGCCCCCTCCTAAGTGCGCGGGCGTGTGCCGGAGTCGGATGGTGGTCGCGTCGGCAGACCGAACCGCAAGAGACTGCGCCCGAGAGCATATCCGCGCTGTGTGCGGGCGTAGCGCACGTGACCCTGGGCATGCCCACAGAACGTTCGACCTGGTTGAGACCTGAACGGCCCTGGTCCGCTCAGACGACATTCCGCTGACGGCGCCGTGGAGGACGGCCGGAACCAGGATTCTCCTGCCGTCGGCAGGAATGGTCCGATGAGCGGTTCTTCGCTCCCGGAACGGGAGCTGGTGGACAATTTTCGATCGCCGAAATCGCCCTGCTACCAGTGAGCGACCCGTATGGGCGCTATCGCGGGCAGTCGCGGCACGAACTGGTGGCCACTACGGGAGGGCTACTGTACGAAGTCGTAGCCGGCCAATTCGGCCTGGCCGGTATCCGCCGCCCCAGACAGTTGCGTCGGTGCACGAGGTGTTCGTCGACAAGCCGTGACACAGTCCAAGGCACCGATGCACAAGATTCCGCGTCACCCGATAGTGACGGCACAGGAAGGACCGATGGACAGTTCCCGCACCAGTCGGTCCGGTCGATGTGGCGGCTGCAACGCAAGCACCGCAGGTCGCGGGCAGCGGCGACGACTGCATCGATCCACGTTTCGGGGACCGGAATTCTGTCCCGGGTCCTTCAAGGACCTCGGAGTAGTTGCCGACGACCACGCGGTGCCGAATCAGGCACTCCACGCTCTGGGATTCCGGATGGACCTGCCATGCACTGCCGCGCGATCCGGCGAGGTGTCGCCCTCCCGTGGCTTTCCGGGAGCGCAACCGGATGGGAGGCACGGTCAGTGCTGCCGGCCACCTGACCGGCGATCTGCCGCGCGGGAGGGTGCCTCCCCGCTGCGGTATAGAACTGCGAACGGTGGACGGAGGAGCGATGGGATCTGTCGCTTCCGAGTATTCCTTCAGGACAGCTTCCTTTCGATCGTTCGACACCGACAGATCCCATCCGACCTCGGACGCGTCGGCCGTTGCCGCCGGTAGCGGCAGCGAACCTCATTTCGCGTACGAGGACGCGGCACCGCGGTCGTGCATGAGGCGGCAGGATGTCCTGGCCGGCCCCCTCGACTCGCCTCGACTCGACTCGAAGCGCTCACCACCACCGTGGGTCCTGCGCTGATGCGCTGCACAGCAGCGTGGTGCGGGTGGACTCATTGTCGGTGCCCGTCCTCGGTCACCTTCTCAGGAGAAAATCCCGAGGGGTTTGTCACCGACAATCGAAATCCGATCCATCACCCGACGAGCGGGAAAGTAGTCACTCGATGCGTAATGCTGACAGGATCGGTTGTCCCAAAAAGCAATTGTGTTTTTGCGCCAGCGCAGACGTACCTGGAACTCGGGTCGTTGCACATGCCGATAGAGGAGACGGAGGAGTTCGTTCGACTCTTCCTCCGATACTCCCAAGATCCTTTGAGTGAAAGCAACATTCACGAAGAGAACGCGTCGACCGGTCTCGGGGATGACCCGCACGACCGGATGAACGGCCGGAGGAAAGTGCGGTCGGAGCATCGCCACGGCATCTTCCGGCATACCCGACCCGAACGATCTGATCCAGTCGTGCTCGGCGTGAAGCCCGTCGATCCGTGCGCGGATATCCTCGGGCAGAAGGTCGTAGGCGGCTCCCGTGTCCGTCCAGAGGGTGTCGCCGCCGACCGGTGGCACCTCCACTGCCCGCAGTACCGCCGCAAAGGAGGGGAACTCGTGCCACGTCACGTCGTTGTGCCAGACATTCTCGGCTCCGACGATCGTCGCGTCCTTGGCGAGCGTTGCCACATCCGCGTCGTCCTGGCCGGGCTGGGTGTACTTGAAGAACGGGTGCTGCTCGAGCTCGCCCCACCGCGCCGCGAAACTGCGATGCTCGCTGCGATCGATGTCCTGGTCACGGAAGAACAACACCTTCCATTCCAGCAGTGCCCGTCGGAGCTCGGCGAGCACATCGTCGGACATGTCACCACCGAGGCGTACTCCGGATATTTCAGCTCCGATGGTAGGAGTTTGAGGATCGAGCGAAAAAAGCTTGTAAGGGCGGTCTTCGATCGCGTCCGGCATCCGCTGCGCAACGAGTGGACCGAATGCGGCGAGCGGATCGGTCGGTGTGGGCATGGCGGTGGCAGGGAGGGCATATGTCATGGTGTGACTCCTCGGGGTTCGGGCGCAGCCGGCGAATTCGGTGCTCCGAGCACCGCCGCACAGCTGTCGACAAGATCGGAAACGATTTCTGCAGTCTGTTCCGGTGTGCGAACTCGGCCTTCCTGAGCAGCAAGGGCAGCCATGGTGAGCATCACCACGTTGTTGGCACGGCGAACGGCGGATGCGTGGCCGGCGCAACTGAGCTCGACCATCAATTGGTGTACGCGCCTGTAGCTTTCGCCGTTCATATGCTTCTGCATGATGTCGGCGAGAGCAGGATCGGTGAGCGCTTGGACCATGAAGCGGGCATATCGGCTGCCGGGTCGACCCAGCGTCTCGGCGGCAAGGGGCCGTACGAGCGCCTCCACGGCCTGCCGGATCGTCACGAGGGCACCCAGCCGATTCATGTCGTCGAGCAGTTCCTGCCTGCGCGCATTCACGGGAGCCATTCGAGCCTCGACGATGGCCTCGAGGAGGCCCTCCCTTGATCCGAAGTGATACTTCGCAGCCGACTTGTTGCCCTGATTTGCCGCGAGCTGAACACCTTTGAGCGTCATCGATGCAATGCCCTTCTCGGCGATAATCCGCTCTGCCGCATCGATCATTGCTTCTCTGGAAGTGGCCTCTGTCACGTCGACCATATTAAGTCTGCATCCTTAATCGGTCAATGCCGGACCGCTGCTCCTTCGTGTCACCTACGGTCGCCGGCGGAACCGACGATCGTGCCCATGCCAGGAGCCGCAGCACGCCACCGATCCGACGAAACCTGAATGCTGGGTCTTCGGATACCCGGATCCCGATCATCACCGAGGCGATCGACGCGATTCCGATCGAGTCCGTGCCGGACGGTTTCGCCGATACGCAGTCGTCCGTCGGGGCGAGGACAGGCAGCACATGTCGCATCGGTGCGATTCGCATGACGAATCCGGGGACAGGCCGACCGAGAGCTCAGCTGCCGGGATCGTAACCCGACCGAGACGGATGCCGGCGGTGACGTCGCATCGACGTGGGTACGTCCGGTAGCGAGACGACAGTGAGGAGATGTCATGCCGACGAACACTTCGGTCCGCTTTCGAAGCGGACGCGCAGGGCTGGTGCTGACGATCGCCGCAGCAGTCGGACTGACCGTCGGATGCGGGGCCGGGCAGATCTCCCAGACCGCCACCCAGCAGGCCGCAGTCAACGGCAACGATGCCCGGCTCGACGACCTGCACCTGCTCAATGTGTATTTTCACGCCGAACCCACCGACACGTCCGAGGCACGTTACGGTCAGGTCAGGCTTTCGTTCACGGTGACCAACAATTCCCTCAACACCGAGCGCCTGGTGTCGATCGACTCCCCGGCAGCCTCGTTCACGGTCACCGGCCCTGAACAAGCACGTGAGATCCGGCCCGGCACCTCCCTGTCTGCGGGCCAACCCGTCGAGCAGCTCGAGAAGCCCCCGGCACCTGACGAGCCGCTGACCGTTCGCGCAGAAATGCCCGCCGAGTCGATCCGGCCGGGGTTGACCCATCCGGTGACCTTCACTTTCGCCGAGGCCGGTCCGGTGACGCTTGCCGTACCGTTCGACGCATGGACCCCGGCCGAACCGCTGCCGACCCAGCGGCCGCTGCCGCCGCTGCCCGCCAGTCCGTGACCGGACAGTTCGACCCAGTCTCGGGACCCGCGCTCGTCCCGGCGGCTGCAGAGTACCGGGACAGGTCGGCGGGACGCCGGATCGGCGCAACGGCACGATGTCCGGTGTCGGGTCATCCATGGTCGGCAGGGTGACCCCTTCAGCCCACGCAGGTGTTCTCCTCCGGCATGCCGGCGAACCGCCGGCCCATCCAGTCCATGCCTTCGACGGCGGCGGGAAGCAGGCCGATTCCGTGACCCGCGCCGGTCCCGGGCAGCACCGGCGGAATGGCGTAGCGGCGATAGGTGACGGATGCGTCTCCGGCACACCATTTCTCGACCATCGTGTCGACGCCGCCGACCTGGACGAAGTCGTCCGTCGCGTTCTGCGCGACGAACGTCGGGATCGTGGGGGCGATGTTGCCGAGTTCCTGCTCGCGCACGAGCGACGCCCACGGTTCGGCGGCCAGGTGATCGGCGATGGGCCGGCCGTCGACCGTGTACCAGGCCGTCGGGAAGAACGGATTCATGCGGGGCGCGTCGTAGACGCAGTACGTCTCGGCGCGCGCGAGAATGTCGCGTCCGGCGGGATTGAACACCCCGAGCAGTTCCTCCCGCACCTGCGGATAGGCCGCGGCGAAGCCGTTGACGACCCAGCCGATCCCGCCGGAGAGCAGCGATCCGTCGCCGGCGACGGCGAGGTCGGCGAGCGACGCGGGCGGGGAACCGGCGACCGCGGCGACGACGGGCAGTTCGGGGGCGTAGGTGCCGGCCAGTTCCGCGGCCGCCGCCGACGACATGCCGCCCTGCGAGTACCCCCAGAAGCCGATGCGGGTGCCCTCGTCGATACCGCGGTCGGTCAGCTGCAGCGCCGCACGGGCCAGGTCGAGCATGGCGTGCCCCTGCGAGACTCGGTTCAGGTAGGGATGCCCGCCGGGCGTGCCGAGGCCCTCGTAGTCGGTCATCGCGACGGCGTAGCCGCGCGCGAGCAGCGGCACGATGTGCAGGTACTCGTACTCCTGGAGGTGGTTCGTCAGCTTCGACGGTGCGCACTGGTCGCCCATGCCCTGCGTGCCCGGACCGAGGACGATCGTCGGACGCGGACCGTCGCCGGACCAGGGTTGCGAGGGCACGAACACGGTGCCGGTGACCGCGGTCGGGCCGCCCGTGGCGTTCTCGCTGCGGTACATCACCCGGGTGGCGGTGGCGTCGAGCGCCGGGGCGACGACGGGTTCGGTGCGCAGGACGTCGCCGGCCGCGCCGCCGGGCAGCGGATCGGGTGGGAGGTAGAACTCGTCGTAGCCCGACGCAGACCCCGTGGGAGCGGCAGCCGCGACGGACCCGGCGACGAGAGGCGCCAGCAGCACGGTCAGGGCGGCGGTGAGCAGGCGGGCGGTGCGCGTGGGCATGCCGAGCATTCTGCACACATATGTACTCCGAAGGAAGGCGCCGCGACGAAGATTCTGAAACGAGTTCTACGCTCTTTCCGGTGCTGCGGCCCGGTCACCGGGACGATCGCTGCCGCCACCCTCGCGGCGCGGCTAGGGTCCGGGTCGCCGCTGTATCCGCAGGACGGAAGGGACGCGAGTATGACCGTCGAAGAGCGACTGGCCCGGCTCGAGGCGCTCGAGGAGATCCGGATGCTCAAACACCGGTACTTCCGCGCGTGCGACGCCAAGGACCCGGAGGGCATGCGCGACTGCTTCGTCGCCGAAGGTGCCGACATCTACTACGGCCCCGCGCTGGGCAGCTTCGACGACGCCGACGGTCTCGTCGACGTCTACGCCCGCCTCGCCCTCGAACGCGTCGACGACCGGTATGTCATCCTCGACATGCACCACGGCATGCACCCGAGCCTCGAGATCACCGGCGACGGCACCGCCACCGGGGCGTGGACCCTGCGGTTCCGGCAGGTCGATCTACGGACCCGCACCGAGCGGGTCAGCGCACTCGACTACGACGACGACTACGTCGTCGAGGACGGACGGTGGAAGATTGCCCGGTGCCACGTGCGGGTGCACTGGTCCATCGAACGCCCACTGACCGACGACGTGAAAGTGGCGCAGTGACATGCCCGAAGACATGACCGAACGCAAGGTAGCCCTCGTCACCGGCGCGAGCCGCAGCGTCGGCAAGGGCATTGCGTGCGCCCTCGGCTCCGACGGCTGGACCGTCTACGTCACCGCCCGCGGACCGGTCGGCACCGACGGCCCACTGGACCGCACCGCCGCCGAGGTCACCGCCCGCGGCGGGACCGGCATCGCCGTGCAGTGCGACCACACCGACGACGAGCAGATCCAGGCGCTGTTCCGGCGCATCGCCGACGAGCAGGGCGACCGGCTGGACCTGCTGGTGAACAACGTGTGGGCCGGGCCGCCCGGGTTCGCGGGCTTCTCCGAGCCGTTCTGGCAGCGCCCGCTCTCGGACTGGGACTCGCTCGTCGGCCTCGGACTGCGTGCGCACTACGTCGCGTCCGTCGAGGGGGCGAAGCTCATGGTGCCGCGCGGCAGCGGAACGATCGTCAACATCTCCTCGTTCGGCACGCGCGGCTACCTGCACTCGGTGCTGTACGGCATCTCGAAGGCGGGGCTGGACAAGATGGCCGCCGACATGGCCGTGGACCTGCGCGGGACCGGTGTGACCGCCCTGTCGGTGTGGCCGGGGCTGGTCAAGAACGAGGCCATGCTCGCCCGCGGCATCGACAACTTCGAGGGCTTCTCCCTCGCCAACGCCGAGACCCCCGAATTCGTCGGACGAGTGATCGTCGCGCTCGCGAACGACCCGAAGGTGAACAAGCGCAGCGGGCACACCCTGATCACCGCCGAGACCGCCCTCGACTACGGGGTCGTCGACGTCGAAGGCAATCAACCGGATTCGCACCGCGGGGCGTTCGGCGGCGGCCCGCTGTACTGATCCGCGGAGGGCGCCGAATCCTCTGTGGTCCCTCCCGGGAACGAGATAGCCTCCGGGAAAGGGCGAGAGGGCGGGCACCATGCACAGCGAGAAGATCCCCGTCGCCGGCTCCGGCGGCACGGAATCGACGGCGGTGCTGGATCTGCCGGAAGGCCCGCCGCGCGCGTTCGCACTGTTCGCCCACCGCTCCGGCACGGCAGCGTCGCGGATCTCGGAGACCCTCACCGAGCACGGCATCGGCGTCCTGCGCGTCGGCTGCCAGGGCACCGCCTCGGAGTCCGAGGTCGCCGCTATCGTGCACGCCGCAGATCACCTACGCGACCACTACGCCGCTCCCAGCGTCCTGATCGGCCACTCCTTCGGGGGCGCGGCCGTCCTCGCGGCGACCGAGCACGTGCCCGAGGCGCGAGCCGTGGTCACGATCGGCGCCCCTGCGGCGACCGAGCAGATCGACAAGCTCGGTGCCGCACTGCTGGTGATGCACTCCCCCGACGACGACACCGTCGACATCGACAACGCCCGGCAGATCTTCGAGGCGGCCCGTCACCCCAAGTCCTTCCTGTCCGTCGACGGCGCCGACCACCTGCTCACCCGGAAGTCCGACGCCCGGTTCGTCGCCTCGACGCTGGCGGTCTGGGTGGGCAGGTACCTCGACGAGCACCCGCGGCCCGGGCCGCCCCCGGCCGAGGGCGTCGTCGAAGTCTCGTGGAACGGGGCCACCCGGTTCGGGCAGCGCATCGCCATGGGCCGGCACCTGATGACCGCCGACGAACCTACACCCGTGGGGGACGACACCGGGCCGTCACCGTACGACCTGCTGCTCGCCTCCCTCGGTGCCTGCACGTCGATGACGTTGCGCATGTACGCCGACCGCAAGCAGTGGCCGCTCGAGAACGTGTCGGTTTCCCTGCGCCACAGCCGGATCCACGCCGCCGACTGTGAGGACTGCGAGACCCGGACGGGGCGGCTCGACAGGATCGAACGCGTGATCCGGCTCGCCGGTGATCTCGACGAGCAACAGCGGCAGCGCCTGCTCGAGATCGCCGACCGCTGTCCGGTGCACCGGACCCTGCACTCGGAGATCGTGGTGGACACCGCCCTGGCAGCCGGTGATCGGACCGACGACGCGCCGTCCTGAACTCGCCCGTCACGCCAGGTGGCAGGCCACCTGCCCGCCCCCGGGCACCTCGGTGATCTCGGGACGGCGTTCCCGGCACACCGGCAGCACCTTCGGGCAGCGGGAACTGAATGCGCACCCGGCGGGCGGATTCGCCGGGTCGGGCAGCTCGCCCGTGAGCCGGATCCGTTCGCGGCGGCGCTGCCGTGCCGGATCCGGCACGGGCACCGCCGACAGCAGCGCCTGCGTGTACGGGTGCGCCGGCTCGGTGAACAGCCGCTCCGACGGACCCCACTCGACGATCCGGCCCAGGTACATCACCGCCGTGGTGTGGGCGATGTGCCGGACCACCGCGAGGTCGTGCGCGATGAACAGGTACGCGATGCCCAGCTCGGCGGACAGCTCCTCGAGCAGCGCGATCACCTGGTTCTGGGTGGAGACGTCGAGGGCGCTCACCGCCTCGTCGGCGACGACCAGTTTCGGCTCCACCGCGATGGCCCGGGCGATGGCGATGCGCTGGCGCTGCCCGCCCGAGAACTCGTACGGGTAGCGCTCGGCGTGTTCGGGCCGCAGCCCCACCTGTTCGAGCAGCTGCCCGACCTTGCGGCGGCGGGCAGCGGCGTCGAGGTCGGTGTGCACCTCGAGCGGTTCGGCGACGGCGTCGCCGACCGTGCGCGACGGATCCAGCGACGAGTACGGGTCCTGGAACACCATCTGCATGTCGCGGCGCGCGGTGCGCAGCTCCGACTTTCCCAGGGCGGTGACGTCGACACCGTCGAGTACCACCGACCCGGCGGCGACGTCCACCAGCCGCAGGATGCCGCGCGCGGTGGTGGACTTCCCGGAGCCGGATTCTCCGACCAGGGCGAAGGTTTCGCCGGCCCGGATGTCGAACCCCACCTCGTCCACCGCGCGGATCGTGCGCTTCTTCGCGAACGCGCGCCCCCGCACCGGGAACTCGACCCGCAGGCCCCGCACGCTCAGCAGCGGCGCGTTCGTGTCCTTCTCGACGACGGTCATACGGTTCCCTCCAGGATCAGATCGGTCACCCGGGCGCAGCGCGCCGTCCGGTCGTCGCCCACGGCGAGCAGCGGGACGTCGGCGGCGCACTCGTCGGCCCGGTGGGGGCAGCGCGGCGCGAACCGGCAGCCGACGGGGATCGAGCCGGGCGGCGGCGGTGAGCCTGCGATGGTGTGCAGTTCGCTGCGCCCGCCCACGTCGGGCACCGAACGCAGCAGGCCCGCGGTGTACGGGTGGCGGGGCGTCGCGTACAGCGGCTCGGTGCGGGCCCGTTCGACGACCTGCCCCGCATACATCACGACGACCTCGGTGCACAGGTCGGCGACCACTCCCAGGTCGTGGGTCACGAACAGCACGCCCATCCCGAACCGGCCGGCCATCTCGCGGATCAGGTCGAGCACCTGCGCCTGGATGGTGACGTCGAGCGCGGTGGTGGGTTCGTCGGCGATGAGGAGCTTCGGCTCGCACGCCAGCGCCATCGCGATCATCACCCGCTGCCGCATGCCGCCGGAGAATTCGTGCGGGTACTGACGGATCCGGCGGGCGGCGTCGGGGATGCCGACGAGGTCGAGCACCTCCACCGCGCGGGCCGTCGCCGCCTTCCGGTTCACGCGACGGTGCCGCCGTACCACTTCGGCGATCTGGTCGCCGACGGTGAACACCGGGTTCAGGCTCGTCATGGGTTCCTGGAAGATCATGGCGATGTCGTTGCCGCGCACCGCTTCCAGCTCGCGCGACGGCATGGTCAGCAGGTCGCGGCCCTGGAAGCGGATGCTGCCGGCGACGGTGCGGGACTGCCGGGACGGCAGCAGCCGCAGCACCGACGAGCAGGTGACGGATTTTCCGGATCCGGACTCGCCGACGAGCCCGACGAGTTGACCGGCCGCGACGTCGAAGGACACGTCCTGCAGCACCGGTGTCCAGCCGGACGCGGTGGCGAACTCGACGCCGAGACCGTCGACGCTCAACAGTGGTTCGGTCACTTCTCGCTCCGATTCTCGCGGCCCACCGAGTCGCGGATCCCGTCGCCGAGGGTGTTGCAGGCGAGCACGGCGAGGATGATCGCGACGGCGGGGATCAGCACGGGCCAGGTGGTGTAGTTCCATGCCTCGCGGCCCTCGGCCAGCATCCGCCCCCAGCTCGGATCCGGTGGTTGCACCCCGAGTCCGAGGAAGCTGAGCGAGGATTCGGCGAGCATCGCGAAGCCGCACGCGAGGCTGATCTGCACGATCAGCGGGGAGAGGGTGTGCGGGAGGATGTGCTGGCGCACGATCCGCGTGGTGGGGGTGCCGATGCTGCGGGACGCCTCGATGAAGGTGTTCTCCCGCACCGCGATCACCGCGCCGCGCACGACGCGGAAGAACCTCGGGCCGAAGACTATTCCGATCGCGAACATGGCGTTGGTGAGATCGGGTCCCATGACGCCGACGATCGCCATCGCCAGCAGCAGCGGCGGGAAGCTGAGGAACGCGTCGGCGATGCGCGAGAGCAGCGCGTCCCAGCGGCCACCGAGGAATCCGGCCGCGAGGGCTGGGATCACGCCGAGGAGCAGACCGACCGTCACCGAGATCGCCGCGGCCGTGACCGCGACGCGGGCCCCGTAGAGCAGCCGCGAGAGGGTGTCCCGACCGAGGTTGTCGGTGCCGAGCAGATAGCCGTCGGACAGCGGCGGCAGCCGGCGGGCCGTGAGTTCCTGCATCAGCGGGTCGTGCGGGGCGATCAGCGGTGCGGCGAGCCCGAGGACGGTGATCAGGGCCAGGAACACCGCCGCGGCGACGGCGGCCCGCCGGCCTCGGAACCGGCGCAGGAACCGGCGGCGCGGCGATTCGACGGCGGCCGGCGCCGTCTCCGCGACGGGGTTCGGGGAGGTGAGGGTTTCGCTCATGCCGCGCTCCTGGTCCGAGGGTTCAGGTACCCGTAAGAGATGTCGACGAGCAGGCTCATCACGACGGTGGCGAAGACACCGAAGATGACGACGCCCTGGATGGCGGGCAGGTCGCCGGACAGCACCGCCTGCACGGCGAAGTCGCCGAGTCCCTTGAGGCCGAACACCGACTCGATGACGGCCGTGCCGCCGAGCAGGAACGCGATCTGCATGCCGAGCACGGTCGCGGTCGGGATGAAGGCGTTCTTCAGGGCGTGCTTCCACAGGACCGAGCGCCGCCCGAGCCCCTTGGCGGTGGCGGTGCGCACGTAGTCCTGCTGCATCACCTCGATCATCGAACTGCGCAACTGGCGGGCGATCTCGGCGGCGGCGGCGAGGCCGAGCGCGATCGCCGGCAGCAGCAGGTGACTGAGCCAGGGCCACACGCCCTTGGCGAGCGGGGTGTAACCGGTGGCGGGCAGGACCCTCAGCTGCAGCGCGAAGACGAGGACCAGGATCAGGCCGAGCACGAAGTTCGGGGTCGCGACGCCCAGGGTGGATCCGACGCTGGTGGCGCGGTCCTGCCAGCTGCCCGGCCGGCTGCCGCCGACGATGCCGGCCGGGATACCGACGGCCAGCGCGACGAGCACCGCCACCAGGGTCAGGGACACGGTGACCGGCAGCCGGTCGACGATCATCTCGAGCACCGGCGCCTTGTAGGTGAAGCTGGTCCCCAGGTCGCCCCGCACCAGTCCGCCGAGGAAGTCGGCGTACTGCACGACGACGGGCTGGTCGAGCCCGAGTTCGGTGCGCACCAGCTCGATCTGTTCCGGGGTCGCGGTCTCGCCGGCGATCCGGTGCGCGGGATCACCCGGGATGAGGAAGATCAGGCCGAAGGTGATGGCGGTGGCGATCAGCAGCAGCGGTAGCACCGCGAGCAGCCGTTGCCCGATCAATCGAAGCATCCTGCCGGTCCTTTACATCGTGTCGAGGTGTCGCTCGGGACGCTGCCGCCCCGGTCACTCGGCGGCGGTGCCGCCCCGGTCACTCGGCGGCGGTGAGGCCGATCCCGCCCCATTCGTCCAGCGCCCGGTACGGCCGGTAGCCGACGACCCGGTCGGTGAGGGTGGCGCCGAGGTCGGAGAAGGCCAGCGGGATCATCAGTGCCTGGTCCACGACCGTGGCGGAGACGTCGCCGAGGAGCCGTCCGCGGGCCTGCTGGTCCGGTTCGGCGTTCGCGGACGCGAGGGCCTCCGCGAAGCCGGGGGTGACGTCGTGCGACGGGTTCTGCGGCGAATCCGGCGCGAAGTACGTGGTCAGCAGCAGTGACGGATCGGCCCGTCCGGAGAAGGTGGTCAGCACGGCGTCCAGCTCGCCGCGGTTGAAGACCGGCGACATCTCGGCGGGGCTGAGCAGCCGGATCTGCATGGTGACGCCGATCGCGTCGAGCTGCTGCTGGACGATCTGTGCGATCCGCTCGTTCTCGGGCAGGTTCATCACGCCCGCGGTGAACGTGAACCCGGCCGGCAGCCCGGCCGCGGCGAGCGTCTCGTGGGCGGCCTGCTCGTCGTAGGCGTACCGGTCGGCCAGCTCCGGGTTGTAGGCGAAGTAGCCCTGCGGGAAGTTCTGGCTGGCCGCCTCGCCGTGGCCTTCGAGTGCGGAATCGACGAGGGCCTGCCGGTCGATCGCGGTGCTCAGCGCCCGGCGCACGTCGACGTTGCCGAACTCGCTGCGGGTGCGGTTGAAGTGCAGGACGTAGTGGTTCAGGCTCGTCTGCACCTGCGAGTCCAGGCCCTGCGCGGCAGCGGGGTCGATCGAGAGCGGCGTGGCCATCGCGATGTCGAGTTCGCCCGACGCCAGCGCGTTGATGCGGGTCTGCGGGTCGGTGACGACCTCCCATTCGAAGCTCTCGGCGGTCACCGACTCCGGATCCCAGTAGCCGTCCCACGCCACGAAGTCGTACGACGCGCCGGGCTGCGCGTCGGCGACGGTGTACCGGCCCGCGCCGACCGGCCGCAGCACCAGGGCGGCGTCCTTGTCCGGCGTGCCGAAGGCGTTCGGGCTGACCATCATTCCCGGCAGATCGGACAGGGTCAGGACGAGCTGGGTGCCGGGCCCGTTCAACCGCAGCACCACCGTGGTGGCATCGGGGGTCTCGATCGCCTCGACCGGTGCGAGCATCGTCGTGGTGATCGAGTCCGGCTCCTGGGCACGTTCGAGATTGGCCCGGACCGCCTGCGCGTCCAGGGGGGTGCCGTCCTGGAACTGCAGGCCCTCCCGCAGGTGGAAGGTGAGGGTGCGACCGTCGTCGGAGAACTCCCACGACTCGGCCAGTCCCGGAACCGGATTCGCGTCCCGGTCGCGGTGCACCAGCCGGTCGTACACCTGGGTCAGCATGATGTTGTCCTGCGCGACCCGGGTCTTGTGCGGGTCGAAGGACGACGCCCCGTAGGTGGTCGCGTACCGCAGCGTCGCCTGCGGGTCGACGGCGTCCGACGTCGGGGCGGAACCGCACCCGGCGAGGAGCGCGACGGCCAGTGCGGCGCCCAGGGCGAGTCTCGTGCGACGGGCCATGTTGTTCTCCGTTTCTCAGGGGATGGAGACGGGCGTTACGGTGCGGCCACTCCCACGCCGCGCCACTCGTCGAGCACCCGGCTCGGCTCGTAGCCGACGACGGTGCCGGAGGTGATCGCGCCGAGTTCGGCGAACGCGACGGGCAGCATCGCGGCGTGGTCCATCACCACGGCGTTGACCTCCCCGAGCAGAGCGGCCCGTTCGTCGGGGTCGGTGGCCCGGTTGGCCGCCTCCATCGCCTCCCGGAAGCCGGGGATGTCGTCGTGCGACGGGTTCTGCGGCGAGTCCTGCCCGTAGTACGACGTCAGCAGCAGCGACGGTTCGGCGCGACCGGTCAGGGTGGTGAGGATGGCGTCGAGTTCACCGCGGTTGAACGCGGGATTGAGGTCGGTCGGCGTCATCGACCGGATCTCCATCGTGATGCCCACCCGCGCCAGCTGTTCCTGCATGATCTGCGCGATGAGCTGGTTCTCCGGCAGGTTCGACGCGCCGGCGACGAACGAGAATCCGTTCGGCACACCGGCCTGCGCGAGCAGGGCCTTCGCGCGTTCGGGGTCGAAGGCGTACTGGCCGTCGAGGGCGGCGTTGTGCGCGAAGTACCCGGAGGGGAAGTTCTGGCTGGCGGCTTCGCCGTGTCCCTCGAGGGCGGTCTCGACCACGGCTTCCCGGTCGACGGCGTGGGCGAGGGCCTGCCGCACCTCGAGCCGGCCGAATTCGCTGCGGGTCCGATTGAGGTTGAGCACGTAGTTGTTGAGGGTGGTCTGCACGTCCGCTTCGAGGCCCTGCTGCTCGGCCGGGTCGACGGACAGCGGCGTGGCGATCGCGGCGTCGAGCTGGCCGGAGGCCACCGCGCTCACCCGGGTCTGCGGATCGGTCATGACGATCCACTCGAAGGCGCGGGACTGCACCGCCTCCGGATCCCAGTAGCCGTCCCGGGCGACGAATTCGTACTGCGCACCGGGCTGTGCCTGCGCGACGGTGTATCGGCCGGTGCCGGCCGGGGTCAGTACGAGGGCGGCGTCCTTGTCGGAGGTGCCGAACGCGTTGGGGTTGACCATCATTCCGGGCAGGTCGGAGAGGGTGAGCACGAGCTGCCCGCCCGGACCGTCGAGCCGCAGCACCACGGTCTGCGGGTCGGGCGCCTCGACCGCGGCGACACCGGCGAGCATGGCGGCGGTGATCGAGTCGGGCTGCATCGCGCGTTCGAGGTTGGCCACCACCGCGGCCGCGTCGAACGGGGTGCCGTCGGAGAACGTCACGTCCTGCCGCAGACGCAGCGTCAGGGTGGAGCCGTCGTCGGCGAACTCCCACGACTCGGCGAGCCCGGGAATCGGGTTCGCGTCCCGGTCACGGTGCACCAGCCGGTCGTAGACCAGATTGAGCATGATCGAGTCGCTGGTGATTCTCGTCTTGTGCGGGTCGAACGACGACGCGCCGTAGGTGGTGGCGTAGCGCAACGTCGCGTTCGGGTCGGCGGTCTGTGCGACGTCCGTCGCCGCGGAGCTGCCGCACCCGGCCACCGCGACGGTCACGGCGAGCACGGACAGGGCGGCCTTCATCGATCTGCGAAACATGACAGTCCTCGGGGTGATTCGGTTCGTCGAACGGTTCACGGGGCGGCGACGCCGACGCCGCGCCACTCGTCGACGAGCAGGGTGGGTTCGTAGCCCACGACCTCGTCGGTCAGGGTGGAGCCGAGTTCGAAGAACACCAGCGGGATTGCGAGCGCGTTGTCGCTGACGAGTTTCGACACGTCGCCGAGCTTGTCGGCACGCGCCTGGAGGTCGAACTCGCGGTTGGCCGCATCCAGGGCTTCCTGGAATCCGGGAGCCGTGCTGCGGGACGGGTTCTGCGGCGACTGCACCCCGTACAGCGCGGAGAACAGCAGAGCGGGATCGGACCGGCCGGTGAAGGTGGTGACGATGGCGTCGGCGTCGCCGCGGTTGAACGTCGGGGAGGCTTCGGACGGCGGCATCGGCTTCAGCTGCATGTCGATGCCGACCTCGGCGAGCTGTTGCTGCACGATCTGCGCCACCTGCACGTTCTCGGGCAGGTTGAGCAGGATCGCGGTGAAGGAGAACCCGTTCGGCAGTCCTGCCTGCGCCAGGAGCTCCCGTGCCCGGTCGGGGTCGTACGGGTAGGCGCCGGCCAGGTCGGGATCGTAGGCGAAGTAGTCCTTCGGGAAGTTCTGGGTCGCGGCCTCGGCGTGACCTTCCATCGCGGTGTCGGCGATGGCCTGCCGGTCGATCGCGTACGCCAGCGCCTGCCGCACCTCGAGCTTGCCGAACTCTCCGCGCGACCGGTTGAGGTTGACGGCCATGTGGTCGAGCCGCAGGGCCGTCTCGACCCGCAGGCCCTGCTGCTCGGCGGCATCGATGGTCAGCGGGGTCGTGATGGCGGCGTGCAGGTCTCCGGAGGTGACGCCGGCGAGCCGGGCCTGCGGGTCGGTCATCACCGTCCACACCACACTGTCCGTGCGGACCGCGTCGGGATCCCAGTAGCCGGGCCGGGCCGTGAACTCGTACTCGGCGCCCGGCTGTGCGCGGGTCACCGTGTAGCGGCCGGCGCCGGCCGGGGTGAGCGCCAGCGCGGCGTTCTTCTCGGGGGTGCCGAAAGCGTCGGGGTCGACGATCATTCCGGGCAGGTCGGACAGTGCGAGGACGAGTTGCGCGCCGGGCCGGTCCAGGGCGAGCACGACGGTGCGCTCGTCGGGGGTCGTGATGCCGGTGACCCCGGCGAGCATCGGTGCCGTCACCGAGTCCGGTTCGAGCGCGCGGTTCAGGTTGGCCTGGACGGCGGCTGCGTCCACCGGGGAACCGTCGGCGAAGCTCACCCCCTCACGCAGATGCAAGGTGAGCGACTCGTCGGTCAGCTCCCACGATTCGGCCAGGCCGGGGACGGGTTGTGCGTCGACGTCGCGGTGCACGAGCCGGTCGTAGACCAGGTTGAGCATCGTGGCGTCACTGGTGATCTTCGTCTTGTGCGGGTCGAAGGAGGACGCGCCGAAGACCGTCGCGTAGCGCAGCGGAATCGCGGGATCGGCGACCCCCGAGTTCTCGGACACCTCGGAGCCGCATGCGGCCACCAGCACCGCGCACGTCCCGACGGCGGCCGTCCACCGCCGGACGGCAAACCTGCCCATAGCGACCGGCATCTCACCCCTTCCTCGAAGCGCTCGCGCGCACAGTCGATTTCAGGACGGACGACGATGCGCACGGCCCTGTTGCCGACCGAACCTAAGGGGTTGTGACGTGCCGCACATCGCCGTTCCCACTGAACGAGACCGCGCGGGAATCGGTGGTCAGCCGAGCGCGCCGAGGAGGGCGGCGTTGACCTCCGCGGCCGGGACCATGGGCATCGTGTGGTGCGTCGCGCCCTCGACGAGCACCGCTCGCAACCGCGGATTCGCGGCCGCGACCGCGGCCGCCACCTTCGCGCCGTCGTGGACCTTGCTGCCGGCCGCGAGGACGACCGTCGTGTCCACCGCGAGCCCGGCGAGGGCGCGGCGTGCGGGGCGTTTCGGGACGACGAGCTTGCCCGTCGGGAAGTGCTCGGCACCGAGGGCGACGAGCTCGAGCCAGTCCTCGTCGAGTGGCCGGCCGCCGGTCTCCCAGCGCAGGAATCGGCGCTGACGGTCGCCGCTGGGCCGCAGCAGCAGCGGGACCGCGCGAGTCAGGTACCCGGCGCGCATTCGGGCGAAGCACGAATTCGGATCGAGCAACACCATGTTCCGGATCCGCTCGGGGCGTTCGAGTGCGTAGGCGAGCGCGACCATCGCCCCGTACGAGTGGCCGACCAGGTGGAACGACGACACACCGAGCGCCGCGGCGACGCCGTCGAGCCACACCCGCAGATCGTCCACGCCGCGCATCGGCTTTCCTTGCGCGATGCTCCGGCCCACGTCACCGAGCGGATCCACGGCCAGGACCCGGTACCGTCCGGCGAGCGCCGCGGCATTGGCGAACCACACCGCCGACGTCGCTCCCCCGCCGGGCAGCAGGACGACCGGCGGCGCGTCCTCGGGGCCGCAGACATTGACATGCGTTGTGCCGAAGTCCGATTCGACCGTCACCGCGCGGACATCTGCCGGCCACTTCGCGAGCACGGCATCGTAGGCGCGGAGAAACCGCTCTCCCTCGGCGGTGGTGGCGAACTCTGTCGACGCACGCGGCATCGTCTCCCCCTTCGTCCGGATCAGCCCGTCGGCCCGGCCATACCGTAGAACCGTTCCACCCGCATCCGCAGCACGAGCCGGCGATCGGCGACCATCGCGGCCCGGAACTCGTCCCAGTCCGGATGTTCGCCCTGCACCGTCCGGTACAGCGCGACGAGGTCCTCGACGGTGGCGTCGTGCGGATCCGCCGCGACGGGCGACAGCTCGGCCGTGCCCTCGGCGACCGCGTACGCCCAGCCGTCGGCGGCGCTGACGTACAGGCTCACGCGCGGGTCGCGGCGCACGTTCGCGGTCTTGGCTCGGCCGTCGGTGACGGAGACCGCGAAGGTCCGGGCGCCCGGGTCGTAGTGGTAGACGATGTTGGACAGCTGCGGCCGCCCGTCCCTCTTCAGAGTGACGAGGGCACCGATCTTCGAAGTGGCGAAAAGTCTTTCGAGTCCGTCGGCAGTCACGACATCACCATCGCTTTCCGTGGGATCGGTAGCGTTTGACGTACTCCACCCAGTTCCAGGTGGACAGGAAACCCTGCGCTGCCTCGTACCCCTTGGCGAACTGCGCCTCGATCTCGGACTTGTCGATGTCGAAGTCCAGGACGCCGACCTCGGTGGAGTCGACGCGGATCGTGCGGGCGCTCACCCACGGCTGGTTGAGATGCGCCTGGTCGCGGCCGACGAGGACGGTGGTGACGATGCCCTCGATCAGCTCCGGGGAGTCGCCGAGCGCCGAGAACGGACGCAGCAGCCGCAGCGGTGGCAGGACCTTGTCGTTGCCGGCGGGCAGGTTCGGCAACACGGTGACACCGAACGTGGGCCAGCGGGGCTGGTCGGTGTCGATCCGGTCGAGCGAGTCGATGGGGAAGTTCGACAGCAACCCGCCGTCGACCAGCGTCGACCGCAACCCGGATGTGGCCGTGAGTGTCGCAGGCCGGAAGTAGAAGGGGATCGACATGGACGCGCGCACGGCGTCGGCCACCGACTGCTCGTCCGGGTCGAGCCCGTAGACCGAGCGGTAGTCCCACGGCAGCCGGACCAGCAGCCCGCGCGTGATGTCCGTGACCGTGACCACCAGGCGGTACCGTCGTTCCTCGGGGATCTGGTCGTCGGCGATGCGCAGATCCCCGAACGTACTGATGCCCAGATCCTTCAGTGTGTCCCGGATCCAGGCGTGGGCGTAGTCGCCGCGATAGATGCCCGATCCGCGCAGCACCCCGATCGCGGGGCCCAGCAGGGGAATCCGTTCGACCGGACCCGAGTCGAGGAACTTGTGGTACTCGAGGCCGAAGACGGCGTCGCGCATCTGTTCGCCCGTCCACCCGGCCTTCGATCCGGCCGCGACGACGGCGCCGACCACCGCACCCGCCGACGTTCCCGAGACCCGGTTGAGCCGGTACCCGGCGTCGGCGAGAGCGACGACGGCGCCGGCCAGTCCGATGCCTTTCACCCCGCCACCGGCGAGGACGAGGTCGGCGGGACCCGCGGTCATCGCCCACCCCC
The DNA here is from genome assembly GCF_047782815.1 of Rhodococcus indonesiensis. Classification (NCBI taxonomy): domain Bacteria; kingdom Bacillati; phylum Actinomycetota; class Actinomycetes; order Mycobacteriales; family Nocardiaceae; genus Rhodococcus; species Rhodococcus indonesiensis. Next base: position 4,495,754 of record NZ_CP180630.1, read on the forward strand.
GAGGTCGCGTCCGCCGCTCGGGACGATCCGTTCGCACCCGTCCATGGCCGCCCCCTCCTGCAGCATCCGGGAAAGGAGTCTGGCTCCCCGTGCTCCCACCCTATGCCGCACATCACGGAGCGTCGGCGGTAATCGCAACGTGTCCCCGCTCAGGCCACGATGCTGTCGAGGGCGGCGATGATGCGGGACGGCGCGTGCTTGCTCTCCGTGCGCCGGATCATCCGGATCCAGGTGGCGAGCGGTTCTTCGGGTCTGGCAATCAACTGGCCGAGAACTGCGGCGGAGTTGTCGAGCTGGGTCTCCATGAGCGGCCGCTGCTGCGGTGGAAGAGCGGCGATCAGCGTCGCCGCGTTCCACGCGTTGTCCCGGGCGCGGTCGAGGCTGAAGTCGAGTATGCGGTCCGAACTGTCCCCGAAGTCGCCGAGCAGACCCAGCAGCGGTGAGAACTGCCCGATTGTGGCGCGCACCCGGGGGATCAACGAGGAGAGGATGTCGTTGATGCGGACGAAGTCGTCGTGGAAGCCGGCGAGCGCGGCGCCCTGGAAGGTCTGTCCGGTCACCACGGCGAGGTCGAGATTGATGTGGGCGTTGATGCCGAGCAGCAGGTTCTGCAGGATCACGGATTGCCCCGAGCGGACGGCGTCGAACGCGACACGCCAGCACCGGGCCGCTGCCGCATCCGCGAGGTAGGCGTCGAAGTAGCGGTTGGCGAACAGGGCGTCGAACCGGCTCATCCGCGGGCCGTCGTCGAACCAGCCGTCCACGATGCGGGTGCGGACCTCGAGCGTCACCTGCCGGTACAGCGCCGCAAAGTACCCGCGCGGGTCCTCGGCGCTGCGGGCGCCGGCCACGATCCCGTCGAGGATCGTGAGCACCTCGTCCACATTCGTGGCGCGCATGGTTCCCCAGTGTGGCAGCGCCGGGTGCGGAATCGGGCACAAGGACGGTCGTTGCGATTGAATCGCAACCGGACGGGTACGCCTCGGGCAGCGAAGACCACGACCGGAGGAGACAAGCCCGTGAACACGCATGTCACCGCGGACACGCTGCGCACGCTGCTCGAGTCGTCGCTCGACGGTGCGACGCTGATCCTGCAGGGCGGCCGGCCGCAGGTCGTCGCCGCGGACGAGCTGAGCGACGAGAACCGCGCGCTGGTGATCGTCACCCGCGACGAGCTGCGCGGGCAGTTGCCGAAAGACCGGGACTACAACGACACCGATCTCGAACTCCACGCCACGACGCTCGAGGCGACCGTCGCGAATCTCGGCGGCTGAACGGCACGAGCCGGCGCGGCGGGCGCCCGGTCAGCTCGGCCGGGCGTCGGGATGCTCGCGCACGAAGTTGAGATACGCCTTCGACGGCGTCGGCCCGCGCTGGCCCTGGTACTTGGAGCCGACGGCGGCGCTGCCGTAGGGGTGCTCGGCGGGGCTGGTCAGCCGGAACAGGCACAGCTGCCCGATCTTCATCCCCGGCCACAGCGTGATCGGCAGGTTGGCGACGTTGGAGAGCTCGAGGGTGATGTGCCCGCTGAAGCCCGGGTCGATGAATCCGGCCGTGGAATGAGTCAGCAGCCCGAGCCGGCCGAGCGACGACTTGCCCTCGAGACGACCGGCGAGATCGTCGGGCAGGCTGCACGTCTCCATCGTCGACCCGAGCACGAACTCCCCCGGGTGCAGGACGAACGGCTCCCCGGGCGGGGCCTGCACGAGCGAGGTGAGTTCGTCCTGTCGCAGCGCAGGGTCGATGTGCGTGTAGCGGGTGTTGTTGAAGACCCGGAACAGGCTGTCGAGCCGCACGTCCACGCTCGACGGCTGCACCATCGCGACGTCGAAGGGGTCGATGCCGAGACGCCCGGAGGCGACCTCGGCGCGGATGTCGCGATCGGAGAGCAGCACGGGGTAGAGACTAACAACCCGCCCCGGGCGGTCCCGCGGCTCGAGGCCCCCGGCGACGGGGGCAGGCGGCCGGGCTCGGCGACTAAGCTCGATCACACATGGTGCACGATCGGTCCCTCGCGCCGTGCCCGGTGACGGACTGGAGCAACGAGCGTCGCAAAGAGTGCCTGCGCTCCACCCGGCTCGGGCACCGCTGGCGGCGGTTCGGGCGCGCGCGCCGCGGTCTCGCGTGGCTGGCGCTGCTGGCGGTCCCGGTCTCGATCCTGGGCGGGCAGTACTGGATCCACGACGTCGCCCCCGAACGCGACCGGCTGGCCCACACCCGGCCGCACCTGCATCCGGTCTTCGACGCCGCGGATCCGGCCGATCGTGCCACCGCGGTGGTGAGCATGGTCGGACTCGGCAATCTCGATGCCACCGACACCGCCGTCGCCCTCCCGGCGCTGGCCGCGCTCGGGCAGGTGTGGGCGGTGCAGTACGACAACAGCGGTCTCGACACCGCGGTGATCAGCCGGATGATCGTCGACCACGCGGAGCAGGCCGGGGTGGAACGCGTCGTGCTGACCGGGCACAGCATGGGCGGCATCATCGCCCTCGAGGTGGCCGGGCACATCGTCGCCGACCCGGACCTGGATCTGCTGGCGGTGATCCTGGACTGCACGCCCGTCGATCTGCACGCGGTGCGGGCCGACAAGCGCGACGCCGGGGAGGATCTGCTGCGCTGGGTGGGGTGGGTGCCCGGGGCGCGTGAGAGCCGCACCCTGCGACTGGTGGTCGAGACCGCCGCCCGCAAGGACCGCTACGTCGTTCCGCATCCGCACGGCTTCCCCACCGTCGATCCCGGTGGGCTGGTCGACGCGGTCACCGAAGTGCTCGAGGACAAGATCTTCGCCCCCGACGTGGCCAGTACCGGGCTGATCGAGTCCCAGTTCGAGGCCATCGTCGCCTCGGGTGCGCTCGACGATCTGGGGGCGCTGGCGTCACGTCGCGGGGACAGTCGCGGTCCGGCGGTGGTCTTCGTGCGGCCCGGGCGCGGCACCGACGACGACGTCGTCGACGTGGACTACAGCCAGCGGGTGCTGTTCGAGCGGGTCGGCGGTTCGAGGGGATCGCTGCTGGTGGTCCGGTTGGCCGGCACCGGGCACGCCGACCCGATCCAGCAACCGCAGGCCTACAACGCCGCTGTCGCCACGAAGATCGTGCCGTTCGTCGATCGGCTCGCCGAACGGGACACCCGGCCGGTACAGGCGAGCGGGCGGTAACCGACGCCGCGGTCGACCTCCGCGCCTCAGTGGATCGTCGTCGCCGCGAGGGTCAGTCACCGGTGGCGTGCTCGCCCAGGATGGCAGTCAGTTCCTCCGCATACGCAAGCTGGGTGCGCAGACGGGCACAACTGTCCTCGGCTCGCCGGTGGAACTCCGCCAGCACGCCGCGGGCGTCGGCGGCCGCCTGCCCGGACGTCGCGGCGTCGGCGATCCGATCGAGAGCGGCGAGCAATTCGCGCATCTCCTCGAGGGTGAATCCGAGCGGCTTCATCCGCCGGATCACCAGCAGTCGCCGCACGTCGTCGTCGGTGTAGAGACGGAACCCGCCGCTGCTGCGGGCGGACGGGGTGACCAGGCCCACCTCGTCGTAGTGGCGGATGGTCTTGATCGACAGTTCGGTGCGCGAGGCCACCTGCCCGATCTGCATATGCCCCGAATCGATGGTCACAGCCGCACCCTTTCCTCCCGGTCCGCCTCCACCGTAGCGAGCCGTCCGACCCTCGATTCGAACTCTACCCTCACCGGAGGGTAGAGTTCCGGGGGTTCCGCTGACGCGACGACGCCGTCCCGTCCCCGCACGGGCGCCTCGACCCCGGTCCCCATCCCACCGCTGGAAAGAAGACCCGACTGTGACCACTCCTGCCGGCAGCGCGCCGGCCGTCCCCGAGGCGGACGCCGACCCCGCTCTCTCGGTGCGCGGCGCCCTGCGTTCCCCGAACCGCCTGAAGACCGAGATCCTCGCGGGATTGGTCGTGGCACTGGCGCTGATCCCCGAGGCGATCTCGTTCTCCATCATCGCCGGGGTGGACCCGCGGGTGGGGTTGTTCGCCTCCTTCACCATGGCGGTCACCATCTCGATCGTCGGCGGGCGGCCGGCGATGATCTCCGCTGCCACCGCCGCGATCGCGTTGGTCGTCGCGCCGGTGGCCCGTGAGCACGGCTTCGACTATCTCGTCGCCACCGTCATCCTGGGCGGCATCTTCCAGGTGGCGCTCTCGGTGCTGGGGGTGGCCAAGCTGATGCGGTTCATCCCGCGCAGTGTCATGGTCGGCTTCGTCAACGCCCTGGCCGTCTTGATCTTCACCGCGCAGTTGCCGCACCTGATCGACGTGCCCTGGCTGGTCTATCCCCTGGTCGCGGTGGGGCTGGCGGTGATGTTCCTGCTGCCGAAGCTCACCTCGGTGGTGCCGGCGCCGCTGGTGGCGATCGTGGCACTCACCGCCGCCGTGCTCGTCTTCGGGTGGGAGGTGCCGAACGTCGGCGACGAGGGTGAGCTGCCCGAGTCGCTTCCGATGCTCTTCGTCCCCGACGTGCCGCTCACCACCGAGACCCTGTCGATCATCGCCCCCTACGCGCTGGCGATGGCGCTGGTCGGCCTGCTCGAATCGCTCATGACCGCCAAGCTCGTCGACGACATCACCGACACCCACTCGAACAAGACCCGCGAGGGGTGGGGACAGGGCGTGGCCAACCTGGTCACCGGGTTCTTCGGCGGCATGGGTGGCTGCGCGATGATCGGGCAGACCATGATCAACGTCAAGGTCTCCGGGGCCCGCACCCGCATCTCCACGTTCCTGGCCGGGGTGTTCCTGCTGATCCTCGTCGTCGCGCTCGGCGACGTCGTCGCGCTGATCCCGATGGCCGCCCTGGTCGCGGTGATGATCATGGTGTCGGTCGCCACCCTCGACTGGCACAGCATTCACCTCCGCACCCTGAAGCTGATGCCGCGCAGCGAAACCCTGGTGATGCTGGTGACCGTGGTTGCCACCGTCGCGACCCACAACCTCGCGATCGGGGTGATCCTCGGCGTGCTCACCGCCATGGTGCTCTTCGCCCGCCGCGTCGCCCACATGATCAGCATCGAGAAGGTCTCCGAGGCCGACACCGATCACGACGGCACGGTCGACACCCGCGTCTACAAGGTGCACGGCGAGCTGTTCTTCGCCTCGTCGAACGACCTGATCTACCAGTTCGACTACGTCGGCGACCCCCGCCACGTCGTCATCGACCTCACCGGCGCCGACATCTGGGACGCGTCCACCGTGGCCACCCTCGACGCGATCCGGCACAAGTACGCGGCGAAGGGCAAGCACGTGGAGATCGTCGGCCTCGACGGCTCCAGCCTCGACCGCCTCGACCGGCTCTCCGGCCGGCTCGGCGACGGCCACTGACCACCGCTGGGCAGAGCGTCCTCGCCCGATCCGCGGCCCCCACCGACACCACCCATCACGCTCCCCTCCCCGGTATCTGAGCCTGCTCGAACGCCAGCGCATTGCCACGCTACGGGCCGCTGGACACTCGATCCCGCAGGCGGCCGGGCGCTTGGTCGATCGGCGTCGACTGTCAGTCGTGGCGCACGCACGCGCTACCGGGTGCTCACTTTGATCCCGCCAGGACCGTCTGCTCGACGACACGGATGTTTGGGCGAAGGCGCAGGAAAAGCCGCGCTGCGGTGCGGGAGTGAGCGTCGGACAAGTCCACCTACCGGGAAGTCTTGGTTTTGTTCTTGGCTTTGCCCTGGGCCGTGCCCGCCGTGGGAATCCTCGTCCTGCGGGCGGTACCGGAGGAGGCGGGGACCGCTCCGGCAAGGGCGGCGTATTGCATGTCGGAGAGCACATCGAACAGGCCTTCCGGGACCTGCGCCAGAATCTCGAGCTGCTCGGCAGTGACCTCGACACCGGGGTCGGGCTCGCAGCTCTTCAGGGCCCTCAGCAGGTAGGCGCGGGCGACGGTGGAGACGGGCAGTTCCTTCTCCGCGGCGAGGGTTTCCAGGCGCGTGTACTCGTCCTCGTTGAGCCGGATCTGGAGGACCTTCGCGCGAGGATTGCGATGGGAGATCTTCGCGGTGGCCGGGATGTCGTAGTCCTCACCCTGCGCGTCGGCGGCGATCCGGGCGGTCCTTGGCACAACCGATCTGATGATCGACAAACTTCGTCAACTCAGTTCTCATCGGTGTGATTTCGTACCAATGCTGGCCGTCGTCCGCGTAGTACGCGAGCAGGTCGACCGGCCCTCCGTTTTGGGGGCCAGTCGACCTCCCCTCTGCCCGTGCATACTTCGGTCTGCTCGACGACCCGCGGTCGCACCGGCCGTGGAGTGGCGGACCTTACTCACAAGGACGCAGGTGTACCTGTCACGGTGCGGTTCCGGACTCAGGGTTGACGGCCGCCAGCGCGGTGTTCAAGGTCTGACTCGGCCGCATCACGGCCACGGTCTTATCCCGGTCCGGCTTGTAGTAGCCGCCGATGTCAACCGGCGCGCCCTGCACCTCGATCAGCTCCCGCACGATCGTGTCCTCGTCCCTGGCCAGCGCCTCGGCCAGCGGGGCGAACTGTTCTGCGAGTTCCGGGTCCTCGGTCTGCGCGGCAAGTTCCTGCGCCCAGTACATCGCGAGGTAGAACTGGCTGCCCCGGTTGTCGAGCTCGCCGGTCTTGCGCGACGGGCTCTTGTTCGTCTCCAGCAGCTTGCCGGTCGCTGCATCGAGCGTGTTTGCCAGGATCTTGGCGCGCTCGTTGCCAGTCTTGATGCCGAGGTCCTCCAGGCTTACGGCCAACGCCAGGAACTCACCGAGCGAATCCCAGCGCAGGTGGTTCTCCTCCACCAACTGCTTGACGTGCTTGGGCGCCGACCCGCCGGCGCCCGTCTCGTACAGGCCGCCGCCCGCCATCAGCGGCACAATCGACAGCATCTTGGCGCTCGTACCGAGTTCGAGGATCGGGAACAGGTCGGTGAGGTAGTCACGCAGGATGTTGCCGGTCGCGGCGATAGTGTCCATCCCGCGGATCAGCCGCTCCAGCGTGTACCGCATCGAGCGCACCTGCGACATGATCTGGATGTCGAGGCCCTCGGTGTCATGATCCTGCAGGTACAGCTCGACCTTCTTGATCAACTCGTTCTCGTGAGGGCGGTACGGGTCGAGCCAGAACAGGACCGGCATACCGGAGTTGCGTGCCCGGGTGACCGCGAGCTTGACCCAGTCGCGGACCGGCGCGTCCTTGACAGTGCACATGCGCCAGATGTCACCCGCCTCGACATGCTGGGTGAGCAGCACCTCACCGGTGTCGACATCGACGAAGTTGGCTTCGCCCTGCTCTGGAATCTCGAAAGTCTTGTCATGCGAGCCGTACTCCTCGGCCTTCTGCGCCATAAGCCCGACGTTGGGGACGGTACCCATGGTCGTCGGGTCGAACGCGCCGTTGGTCTTACAGAAGTTGATGATCTCCTGGTAGATGCGCGCGAAAGTAGACTCCGGCATGACCGCTTTCACGTCCTTGGGTCTTCCGTCGGCGCCGTACATCTTGCCGCCTGAGCGGATCATCGCGGGCATCGAGGCATCCACGATGACGTCGCTGGGTGAATGGAAGTTCGAGATGCCGCGGGCGGAATCGACCATGGCCAACTCGGGACGGTGCTCATGGCAGTTGTGCAGGTCCTGATTGATTTCGTCGCGCTGCGTGCTGGGCAGCGTCTCGATCTTGTCGTACAGGTCGCCGAGACCATTGTTGACGTTGACGCCCAGTTCGTCGAACAGCTTCTGATGCTTGGCGAAGGCGTCCTTGTAAAAGGTCTTCACCGCGTGGCCGAAGACGATGGGGTGCGAGACCTTCATCATCGTCGCCTTGACGTGGAGGGAGAACATCACGCCCGTCTTGCGCGCATCCTCCATCTGCTCCTCGTAGAAGTCGAGCAACGCCGTCTTGCTCATGAACATGCTGTCCATGATGTCGCCCTCACCCAGGTCCACCTCGGGCTTGAGGACGATCGTCTCGCCGCCCTCGGTCACCAGCTCCATCCGGACCTTGCGCGGCCGGTCGAGCGTCATCGACTTCTCGCCGTGGTAGAAGTCGCCGTGCCGCATGTGCGCGACGTGGCTGCGTGAGGCCATCGACCACTCGCCCATGCTGTGCGGGTGCTTACGGGCGTACTCCTTCACCGCCCGGGGTGCGCGCCGATCGGAGTTGCCCTCACGCAGGACCGGGTTGACCGCACTGCCGAGAATCTTGCCGTAGCGCTCCCGGATGGCACGCTCCTCTTCCGTCTTCGGGGCGTCCGGGAAATCCGGGACCTGGTAGCCCTTGCCCTGCAGTTCCTTGATGGCGGCCAGGAGCTGCGGCACAGACGCGCTGATGTTGGGCAGTTTGATGATGTTGGTCTCGGCCAGTTGCGTCAGACGACCCAGCTCGGCAAGGTTGTCCGCGACGCGCTGCTCTTCCGTGAGGCGGTCGGGGAACTCGGCCAGGATCCGCGCCGGCACCGAGATGTCGCTGGACTCGATCTCGATGCCCGCGGCACCAGCGAAGGTACGCACGATCGGCAGGAAGGCGTAGGTCGCGAGCAACGGTGCCTCGTCGGTCAACGTGTAGATGATGGTCGACTGCTTATCGGCGCTCATTCTTGTCTCGTCTCCCACGTCAGTTCGGTCCGCTTCACGAAGTGCTTTGCGTGCGGTATTGCATCGAGTATCAGGCTACGTGCGAGAACACAAGAACCATATTTACCCGCCAGTAGCGCGAACTCCGCTAACAGGCTCCGACAGCCCGCTGACGGCGAGCACCCGATCGTGCGCCTGCTCTCCCGTGACGCGAACGCGAGTCGGCGCACCCCCGGGTGCACGCCCCACCGTGACCGCCGACGGCCGTCCGGCTCAAACCCGGCTGTGGATAGTCCGGTCGGCGGCGGTACCCCTCCCCTGTCGAATTTCCGAAAGCGCCCTTTGTCTCAGTGTGTTCGGTGTGATCATCGCGCTTGCCGCACCGGTCGACTCCTCCGCGCGTTGCCGACCCTCCCGACGTCGAACGATTCGATGATCCGTTGTGACGGTAAGGATTACGGTCGTCTCATCCTCGGCCCGACCCGCCTCGTCGGCATCGCCTGATCAGCATCGTCGTCGTTACACCACCCAATAGTTTTGTCGCTCTACCGGGCCTGTGCATGGGGGCAGGACTGCGTTGACCGTCGCGGCGATCCGGCTCCGCCGCACCAATCAGCAAATCGGCGAGTCGTACGCGGACTCGCTCAGCGCGGGCGAGTGGGACAGTGTTTGTTCTCGTCGGTGTCGGGCTGTTCTGGGCTGTCCCGAACTATTCAGCCGCCGTCGGAACCGGACGGGCAAATCGAACAGGTCGAGCAGTTCCCGGCACAACCGAGCGTGTCGGTCTGTTCAGCGCAGAGTCTTGGACTTTCCGCGCCAGGCGTCATCGAGCTCGACTGTAAGGACGCCGATGCGGCCTACCCCTTCCGCTACGACGGACTGAAACTCATCCTTCCGTCAGGCGACCAGTATCTGTTGTTGCCGGTCGAATGGAGCCGCGATACCGGAGTCGCCTTCCTCCTACCGCGGTCGGAGGCGATCCGCATCGACTTTTTCCCGGCGGAAGTCGCGCCGCCCCACGGTGTGGCTGAGCGCCCGCGCCACGACCCGACGTCAGTCGGGCTTGCGGCCGGTACCGGAACCGGTACCGAGCCGGGCGACCGTGTTGTGCGGCACCAGCACCACCGGGCGGTGACTGTGGTGGACCAGGCGAGCCGAGACCGACTCACCGAGCAACCGGTCGATGCGGGCCATCAGGTCCCGCCGGGGCGTGCCGATGAGGATCATCGCCGCGTCGTGGGCGTCGGCGAGCGCGATCAGTACCTTCGCCGGATCCCCGGCACGACCGTGATACGTCCAGTTTCCGGCCGAGGTGGCCAGCACCGCGCACGCCTGCTCACGCTCGCGGTCCAAGGCCTCGCAGATCCGGGCCTCCCAGTCGTCCGAATCCGGATCGATCGGCAGATCCTCGGTGTCGACGCCGTGCGCGACGTGCAGATACGCTCTCAGGCCGGCGCCGAGCTCGATCGCGAACTCCAGGGCCGGCGGCTGGCCGCGTGCCGGTCGAACCCGACCACCAGGGCGGTCGAGGCCCGCGTCGGTGCGGCGGGGCCGTCGATGCGCCGCGGAACCCGCCAGTCCCACACCTGCGCCTCGGATTTCCGCTCGGAACGTTTGCTCATCACGGCCTCCTCACAGCGCGGCCAGCGCCAGCCCCGCGGCACCGGCGGCGACCGTCGTTCCCAGTGTGCCTCCCGCACGAGTGGGCGGGGCCACATCAGCGTGCCTGCGACGACATCGTGAGCAGAAAGTCGGTGCACGCGTCGATCACTTCGTCCTCGCCGAGCGGGCTGTCGCCCTCGAGCCACGCGGTGAGGACCTGGGCGAGGCCGCCGACGACGAAGTGGGCGGCGAGGTCGAGCCGGGGCGTGGAGCTCACCTCGAAGAAGTCCACCGCTTGCGCCGTCACCAGGCCCGCGAACATGCGTGACGACTCGAGTCGTCGGCTCACCAGATGCGGGTTGGCCTGGCTGACGGAGAAGACGAGCCGGCCCAGGCGCGGATCCTCGGCGACCTCGTGGACGATGTTCGCCACGCCGGCGCGGACCACCGCCCGCTCGTCGCGCGGCGCCTCCGTCACCGCCCGCAGGGTGCTCTCGGCGATGCGCTGGATGACGTGGTCGTACACGGCGACGGTGAGTTCGTCGCGGTCGGCGAAGTTCTCGTAGAAGTAGCGTGAGGCCAGGCCGGTCCGCTTGCACACGCCGCGGACGGAGAGCGTGTGATCGCCCTCGGGTCCGCCGAGGATGTCGAGCCCGGCCTCGATGAGCTGCGCCCGTCGTTCCGCCTGCCGCTGTTCTCCCCCGCGTCCTCCGTAGAGCCGTCCTGTCACCATCGGTCCATCTTCGCAGGCGACCCCTTCACCCCGATCATATATGTGAGTGCAGTCGTGATCACATGCCGGACGTGCGAAGGGATCGACGTTGTGACCATCCTGTGTCGCTGCTGGTCGGCCGGCTCAACCTGTTCCTCACCACCGGCTTCCTGCCCCCGATGTTCCGCGACCGGATGCGGCTGCCGTGGAGCCCGCGCGACCAGCGCCGCTTCGACCGGCTCATGCGCACCCTCGGTGCGGTCAACTCGCGGATCCCGGTGGCGCTGCGTGAAGCGCCCTACCGGCTGCTCATGGCCGATCTGCGCCGGCGGATCCGGACGGGTCGTCCCCTGGTCTAGATCCTTCGGGCCCGGTGCGCAGCCACATCAGCAGCTGCCGGTAGACCTCGTCGTCGTTGAGCAACGTCAGATGATGCGCCGGCGCCCGGTGCATGCCGTCCTCCGTGCGGAAGCCGATGCGCCGGGTCCGGCCACGCCCCGACGCACTCGGCACGAGGACGAGCCCGTCCCCGAGCAACCGCCCCAGCGGATGCCGCGGACTGCGGGTCAGGGTCGCCGTCACGAAGCAGTGCATCGCCCCGTCGAGCAGAGGCACCTCCCGGCACACGGCGCGGCGCAGGTCGTCCGCGTCGCGACCGGACCAGTCCTCGTCGACGACCGCGCCCCGGTTCAGGTCGCGAATGCCGGCGCTGCGCCGTCGCAGCAGCGTCCCGAACGGCTTCGCCTCCGGGATCGCGACGAGCGCCGCGCTCGCATAGTGCACCGCCTGCTCGAGCGGCGCGCCCAGATGCGGGGACCCAAGCGAAACAACTTGCCGCACAAGACGAGTCCACGCCTTCTCGGTGCCGTAGAAGCAGGCGCTGCGCGCGACGAGTCCACCCATCGAGTGACCGACGAGCGCGATCTGTTCGACCTCGCGTGGCCACACCCGCACGAGCGTGTCGAGCAGCTCCGCCAGCTCGCGACCGTTGGTGGAGATGTGCCGGCCGGTGTTGTAGCGCACGAACACCGATGCGCATCCGAGATCGTCGACGAGCCGTTCGCCGTAGGTGCGGCGACCGCCGAACCGCCACGTCGCCTCGGTCTCCATCAATCCGTGCACGAACACCACCACGCGGCCGGCCGCGTGCGGGAACGCGCGGGCGAGGGCGTCGGCCGTGAGCGGCACGGCGCGGCCGTCCACCCGCACCGACATCGGCAGCGCCAGCGGCGATCCCTCCGACTCGAGGACGTCCCCGATGAGGCCGTCGACCGCAGCGATCGCCATCGCGCCGCGAACGGTCTCCGACGGCACCCGGTCCCCGGTGGACTCCGCGAGCCCGAACTCGGTCAGTTTCCCCGTCGCCGACGCGGCCTCTCGAATCACGGAGTAGACCCCGTCGGTGATCGCGTCGTGCGCGGCCTTGACCGCCAGCGCCGGTGTCCCGACTCCCAGCGCGACCGCCCCGAACACCCGGTCGGAGATGCGGCGGTGCACCGCCTGCACACCGCCGGTCGCCGCACCCACCTCGTCGAGCAGCAACCGAGCCAGCTCCGACGCCTCGGACCGCTCCCCCGTGGCCTTCATGCCTTCAGTGTGGGGGAACGACGCGCCGCTGTCGTCCGAGCGGGAGGATCTCGCGGCGAACGGGTGGTTTCGGACGTCGCCACTCGGCGTTTGCCGCAACCACGGCCCGCTCGACGCGGGACCATCCCGGTCGGTGTGACAACGGCCGCGCGGAGTCTGCTACAGTGTGCGACGAGCTTGGGACGAAGCCGAGAAATCGGCAAAAGCCCAGCGTGCCGATGTAGTTCAATGGTAGAACATCAGCTTCCCAAGCTGAATACGCGGGTTCGATTCCCGTCATCGGCTCTCCAGAAGGGCCCCGGCCGGCGCACCGCGCGCAGCCGGGGCCCTTCGTCGTCGGTCGGACTCGGCGCATGCCCGCGTGCAGATGCACGGCCTAGCCGACCAGCAGAACTCCGGTGAGTGCGATCGCGACGACGAGGATCGTGGAGCCGGCGGCGAGAGCGAAAGGCCGCCACCCGACACCACGCAACACGGACAGCCGGACCCCGGTGCCGAGGGCGAACATCGCGGCGGTGAGCAGCGCGGTCTGGGTCACGCGCGCGGCGTCGAGCCACGCCGGTCCGAGAACCCCGGTGGCCCGCACCGCCACGCAGGCGAGGAATCCGATCAGGAACAGCGGCACCAGGGGCGGTCGCCTCGTCTGTGTGGGCGCGGCGGTGCGGCGTCGTGACGCCACCCCGATCCAGGCGACCACCGGCGCCAGCAGCGCCACTCGGGCCAGCTTGACCGTCACCGCAATGGCCAGGGCGCCGCCGCCCACCGCCGCGGCCGACGAGCCCGCGTCGAGCGCGCCGCCGGCAGCGACCACCTGCGCCACCTCGTGGATCGCGGCGCCGGCCCACATCCCTGCCTGGGTCGAGTCCAGGCCCAGGGCGGCCGCAGCCGCGGGAAGAGCCGGAATCATCACGGTGCCGAAGACGACGACCAGCGCGACCGTGGTCACCAGTTCCCGTTTGCGCGCGTTCACCACACCGTCGACCGCGGCCGCGGCGGCGGCACCGCAGATCGAGAAACTGCAGGCGATCAGCAGCCGTTGCGTCCAGCCGATCCCGAGCAACCTCCCGAGCACCATCGACCCGGCGATGCCGAGACCGACCACGGCAGCGACCACAGCGAGTGTCCCCCACCCCAGTGCCAGCACGTTCGACAGCAGCAGTTGCAGACCGAGCAGCGCGACTCCGATGCGGAGCAGCCGCCGCGATGCGACGGTCACACCCGGTTCGAAGACCGCCGGCAGGGTCCTCACATTCGCGACCGCTGCGCCGAGCAGGATCGCGATCAGCAGCGGGCTGATCCCGCCGAGCAAGCGTGCCGCGACAACGGCTACTGCCGCCGCGGCGGCAGACAACCCCAATCCGGGTAGCAGTGCACGCGCGCGTTCGAGCGAGACGTGCCGGGTGAGACCCGTGCGGCGGCCGCCGTTGCGTCCCGGCCCGGCAACCGGGCGCGTGGCCGGCCCGGCCGACGTGTCGTGGTCGGGATCTCTGCGGTCGGTCTCCGCGGCCGCGATAGCACCCTGCACGCTGCACACTCTCTTTCTTCCACGTATCGGCACGAGAACCCGGCCCGGCCGGGGTCTTCGGCCTGTGGCCGGTTCGTCGTTCTCGCTCGGTGACCGAGATCTGCCGGTTCGTTACGGACCCATCGCGACGACCGGCGGCTGCGATGAACGGCGCCGCGATCGAGCGGGCCACGTCGAGCAACCGCGCCGAGAGATGTCCTTGCAGGACCCCGAATGCGACGTACCTCACGGTATCCGGATTCGGCACGCCATACTGTTCGCGTCGGGACACGATCTGTTCCATATGGGACGCGACGTGGCGCAATCCCCGAACCCCCGACGTCCGGACCACGCCGATCGACGACGCCACACACCGCCGGTGGGATCGGCGTGAGGTCAGGAGGCGGTGCGGATCAGAGTGGGAACACGTCGCCGGTCCGAAGTGCCTCGGGAAGACACGCGCAACCGTCGATCCGGGAGCTCGGTCTCATACCGGCACGCCCCCGGCTCCGACGCCGGCATCGATCCGGTGTTCGGCACGCCATTTCCTCGGGCTGCAGCCGAATTCGTTGCTGAACCAGCGGGAGAAGTTGCTCGGGGAGGAGAAACCGAGCAGGTCCGCAACCTCGGTGAGCGAGTAGCGCCGACCGGCGACGAGGTGTTCGGCCAGGTCCACGCGGGTGGCATTGAGCACCGCGGTGTAGTTCTGCCCGGCCTCGGCGAGGTGACGGTGCACGGTGCGCCGGTCCACCCCGAGGCTGCGGGCGACCTGTTCGACCGAACATCGCCCGGTGGGCAGCAGCAGTTCGATCAGCTCGCGCACCCGGGTGACGAGCATCGCCTCCGGCCGGGTGTCCAGGGTGTCGAGGTACCGGCGCGCATACGGACCGATGGAGGGACCCGACATGGCGTTGGGCGCGTCGAGATCGCTTGTGTAGAGGACGATTCCGGTGAACTCCTGGTCGAACTTGACCATGGGCCCGAACACCTCGAGGTGGGTGCTGGTGTTCTCGGGGGCGAGGTGGGTGAAGCAGACCGCCAGTGGCTGCCAGCGGCCACCGCGGAAATCGCGCAACAGCCCGTGCAGGACCCCCATCACCAGTTCCATGGCCTGCCGGGTGTCGGCGGGCTCGCCCAACTCGAGTGTCACCCGGATGGTCGCCACGTCCTCGGCCTCGACCAACCGCATCCGCAGGGCCTCGTTGTACATGTGCTGATAGCGCATCAGGAACTTCAGCGCGCTGCGGACGTCGGGTTCCTCCCGGAGGACCAGACTCACCGGGCCGAGGCTGGCGAAGCGCCGTCGCTCGACGAGCCGCAGCCCGAAGTCGGGGCAGCGGGCCGCGGCCGCCGAACGTTCCAGCAGACGCGCGATCGCGACGGCAGGGATCCACCGGTCCGGCAACCCCAAACCGGTGGGATCGAGCCCGACGCTGCGCAGCAACGGCGTGGGGTCCATTCCCAGCGACGCGCACAGGTCGGCATACCCGGTGATGGCGGCGTAGCGGGCCAACGGCTTCATGTCCGACCCCACATCCCGTCCCAGAGGGAACAACCTAGGTCACCTCAAGATACGCCGGCCCGGGTCGCGACACGCCCGGGCAGGTAGTGATCGAAATGGTCGGCGGGAGCATCGAGAACCACGAGCACCGGGCGCATCGGAGGCTGGTCCGCAGCCCGGGCGGACGGTGGCATGCGTCGACGATCGTCATGGCCGTCGTCCGGGTTCGCGGAGGAAGGCCTCGATGACCGGGGCGAGTCGGGCCGCGTCGGTGATCAGTTCGATGTGCCCGCCGGCGTGCCGGTGCAGGGTGGCGTGCGGCAGCAGTCGGTGCAGGATGTGGGCGTTGGCGATCGGGACGATGGGATCGTCGGTGCCGGCGACGATCAGGGTGGGCTGGCGGATGGCGGGAAGCAGCGGCAGGCTGGTCCACACGGCGCCGGCGAGCAACTGGTGCAGGTAGCCGATCGCCGATCCGGTCCGGGCCTGGGCGCCGAAGAGGGCAGCGATGTCGTGACTGTGCTCTGCCGCGGTGCCGCCGTAGATCCGGCCGGCGATCGCCGCGGCACGGCCGGGGTCGGTGAACCGGCGACCGGTGAGCATCTTGGCGAGCACCCGGGGGTGTCCCGGCACCATGAGCGCCCCGGTGGCAGTGGCGACGAGCACGAGACGCCGGCACCGGCGCGGGTTCTGGAAGGCGAACTGCTGGGCCAGCGCCCCGCCCCAGGACAAGCCGAGCACGTCCACCGTGCCGATGCCGAGCCGGTCGAGCACCCGCCCCAGGAGCCGCGCGAGGTAACCGAACCCGTAGGGCGCGAACGAGGGCGGCGACGCCCCGGCGCCGGGGACGTCGAACCGGACGATCGTGGCGGCCGGATCGAGGGCGGCGACGAAGGGGTCGAGCACCTCGAGCCCGGCGCCGATCCCGTTGCACAGCACCAGCGGCACTCCGAACCCGTGCCGGACGTGGACCCGGATGCGTTGCCGGCCCACGGCGATCTCGTGCCGCGTGGTACGAGCGTCGTCGGTCATCGGTAGACGATGACGACCTCGGCGACGCACACCGGCCGCACCCCGCCCCGGATCTCGTAGGTGAGGGTGAACACTGCCTCGATGCCGGCGGGCTTCTCCGCCGCGGCGGTGAGGGTGACCGTGGCGCGCAGTTCCGATGCGACCGGGACCGGTGCAGGAAACCGGACCTTGTTCGTCCCGTAGTTCACTGCCATACCGAGGTCGTCGAAGGCGAGTACCTCGGCGAGCACGATCGGTGTCAGCGACAGGGTGAGGTAGCCGTGAGCAATGGTGGTGCCGAACGGTCCGGCCGCGGCCCGGTCGGGCTCGGTGTGGATCCATTGGTGGTCTCCGGTGGCGTCGGCGAACCGGCCCACCTGTTCCTGGGTGATCTCGCGCCAGTCGGTGCGGCCGAGCTCGCGCCCGACCAGATCGAGCAGCGCCCGCGGGTTGTCGAGTGTGGTGGTCATGATGTGGCCTCCTGGGTGGGTCAGCTGTGGTGGACGTAGGTGCCGGGAGCGGCGTCGAGCGGGGAGTGGGTGGCACCGCCGACGGCGGCGGGTGCAGGAACGGTGGGGCCGCTGCGTGCGGCGAGCCAGGCGGCGTAGTCGGGCCACCAGGAGTCTCGGGTGACCTCCGCGCGGTCGAGCCACTGCTCCGGGGTGTCCGCGTCGACGGGCCCGACCCGGAAGGACGCCTTGGGATTTCCGGGTGGATTGACCAGCGCGGCGACGTGCCCGCTGGTGGAGAGCACGAACCGGGTGTCGGCACCGCCGAGCAGAGCGGCGCTGCGGTAGCAGCCCTGCCACGGCGATATGTGGTCGGCGATACCGCCGATCACATATGCGTCGGCGGTGACCGCGCCGAGGTCGATCGGGGTACCCGACAGCTCCATCGAGCCGGGGGCGGCCAGCGCGTTGGTGACGCCGATGCGGACCAGGTCGCGGTGCAGGCCGGCGGCCATGCGGGTGGTGTCGGCGTTCCAGTGCAGCACGTCGAACGGCGCGGGCGGGCGGCCCTGCAGATAGTTGTTGACCCAGTAGCGCCACACCAGGTCGGTCGGGCGCAGCCAGGCGAACACCTCGGCCAGCTCGTCCCCGTCCAGGTAGCCCCTGGACTGCGAGCGTTCGATTGCGGTCGCGGCGGTGCGTTCGTCGAGGGCGGCGGCTGCGAACCCGGCTCGCGCCTGGTCGAGCACGGTCACCGCCAGGGTCAGTCCGGCAACGCGGTCGCCGTGCCCGGTGGCAGCCAGGTACGCGGCGGTCGTCGCGGCCAGGATCCCGCCCGAACAGCTGCCTTGCAGGTGCGTGCGGTCGGTCCCGGCGATCGCCTGGACGGCGTCCATCGCCTCGATTATCGCTGTGACGTACGTGTCGAGGTCCCAGTCCCGATGTTCTGCGTGAGGGTTGCGCCAGGAGATGGTGAACACCTGCTGGCCCCGGGCGACGAAGTACTCGATCATGCTGCGGCCGGGGGCGATGTCGGTGATGTAGTACTTGTTGATCACCGGCGGCACCATCAGCAGCGGCACCTCGTGCACGGTGGCGGTTTGCGGCGCGTACTGGATCAGCTCGAACACCGGGGTCCGCAGCACCACCGCCCCGGGTGTGACTGCGACGGTCTCGCCGAGGGTGTAGGCACCGGGTTCGACCATGGCGGGCACCCGCGGCTTGGTGGCCATGTCGCGGGCGAACGCACGCGCCCCGCGCAGCGCGGACAGTCCGCCGGTGTCGATGAGCGCCTTCCACCCGAGCGGGTTGAGCAGCGGATTGTTGCTCGGCGCGAGGCCCTCGACGAGGTTGTCGAGCACGAACCGCAGCCGTTCGGTGTCGCGCCAGTCCAGGTCGGCCTCGGCGAGCAGGGCATAAGCGGTGTCGGCGGTGGCGAGGTAGGCCTGCATGCTGCGGCGCAACCACGGGTTGTGCTGCCAGGCCGGGTCGGCGAATCGCTTGTCGCCCTTGGCGGGTGCGCGGTCGGCGCGGCCGGTGGCGACGGCGGCGAGCTCCCTGGCCAGGGTGCCGCCGCGGTGCGCGAGCGTGCCGGGGCGGGTGGCCAGCTTGCCCGCGAGCCGGGCCCAGCCTCGGTCGGGGAGCATCCGGCCGGCCAGGCCGCGGGCCGAGCCGGCCAGCAGCAGGTCAAGCGGCGCGGCGGGCTCGTCGGAGCGGTGCACGGTCTCGGTGATGGTGGGGGTGGTCATGCTCGGTTGCTGCTGCTTTCGAATGTGGGGATGGTGATGTCGCGGCGCAGGATCTTGCCGGTGGGTCCTTGCGGGAGGGAGTCGAGGATCCATACGTGGCGCGGATACTTGTAGGCGGCGACCCGCTGCTTGACGAATTCGACGATCTCGACGGGGTCGGCGCTCGTGCCGGCCCTGAGCGTGACCGCGGCGCCGATCTCCTCGCCGAGGCTGTCGTGCGGGATGCCGACCACCGCGGCCGCCGCCACGGCAGGGTGCTCGTAGACGACCTCCTCGACCTCGCGGGGGTAGACATTGAACCCACCGCGGATGATGAGGTCCTTCTTGCGGTCCACGATGTAGAAGTAGCCGTCGGTGTCGATCCGGCCGATGTCGCCGGTGGAGAACCACCCGGCGGCGTCGATCGCGGCCGCGGTCGCCTCGGGCAGGTTCCAGTAACCCTTCATCACGTTCGGTCCCGCGATCTGGATCTCACCCGGTTGGTCGGCCTCGACCTCGACACCGGCGCCGTCCACCACGCGCATCCGCACCCCCTCGATCGGGGTGCCGATCGAGCCCGCCTTGCGGACGCGGTTCGGGTGGTTGAACGAGGCGACCGGCGAGGTTTCCGACAGTCCGTATCCTTCCAGGATCACCGCGTCGAAGGTCCGCTCGAAGTCCTCGAGAACCGCCACCGGCAACGACGCACCGCCGGACACGCACACTCGCAGGCTCGCCGTCGCCGCCGCGTCGAATTCCTCTGCGACACCCAGCATCGCGGCGTACATCGTCGGCACGCCCTCGAAGACGGTGACCCGGTCGCGGGCGATCACCTCGAGCGCGGTCCGCGGGTCGAACCGCGGCACCAGGGTGAGCATGGCACCGACGAGGACCGAGGCGTTGAGCCCGCACGTGAGCCCGAAGACGTGGAACAGCGGCAGTGCGCCCATCACCACGTCGTCGGCGCCGATCTGGATCAGGGTGCGGGCGGTCACCTCGGCATTGCCGGCCAGTCCGGCGTGGGTGAGTTCGGCGCCCTTGGGCTTGCCGGTGGTGCCCGAGGTGTGCAGGATCACCGCGGTGTCCTCACCCGCCCGCGCCACCGGGGCAGCCTGCGCAGGCAGGTCGGCGATCAGCCGGGCAAGGTCGTCGTCGTCCACCAGCCACAACCGGGCGTCGGCCACATCGGCCGCAGCGCGGGCCTCCTCGGCGAACACCGGGGTCGCGAACAGCGCCGCCGCGGCGGTGTTCGTCAGGAAGAACTCGATCTCGCGGGCCTTCAGCAGCGGGTTCATCGGCACCGCGACCGCCCCGCGACGCAGAATGCCGTAGAACACGATCGCGAACGCCGCGGTGTTGGGCAGCATCACCGCGACCCGGTCACCGGGTGCGATCCCAGCCCGTTCGAGCAGGGTGGCTACCCGCGCGGCGGCCGCGTCGAACTCCGCGAACGACAGCGTGTCCTCGCCGCACCGCAGCGCGGTCTTGCCGGGGTAGTTACGCGCCGAGAAGACAAGGTTGTCACTGAGGTTGGTCATGTGGTGGGTCTCCGGTGTGATTCGAGGAGGGTCGTTGTCAGCTGTGCGAACCGCTCGCTGGGTTCGTTCGCACGAGTGGTCGGCGCGTTGATGCTCACAGCCCGAGATCCCGTCCGATGATCTCCTTCATGATCTCGTTGGACCCGGCCCAGATCTTGGTGACCCGGGCGTCCTTCCATGCCCGCGCGACCCGGTATTCGTTCATGAACCCGTAGCCGCCGTGCAGTTGCACGCAACTGTCCAGAATCTGGTTCTGCACCTGCGAGCTCCACCACTTGGCCTTCGCGGCGTCCACCGCGGTCAGCCGGCCTTCCGTATGCGCCTGCACGCACCGATCGACGAATGCCTGTGCCACCTCGAGCGTGGTGACCAGTTCGGCGAACAGGAACTTGTTGTACTGGAACGAACCGATCGCCTGGCCGAACGCCCTGCGCTCCCGGGCATAGTCCAGAGTCTCGCCCAGGATCGCCTCGGCGTGCGCGAGATTCGACACCGCCGCGCAGATCCGCTCCTGCGGCAGCATTCGCATCATGTGCGCGAACCCGCTGTCGACCTCGCCGATCACGTTCGCCGCGGGGACCCGGACGTCGGTGAAGAACAACTCGGCGGTGTCGGACTCGGGCTGACCGACCTTGTCCAGCTTGCGGCCCCGTTCGAAGCCCGCCATACCGGTCTCGACCGCGAACAGGGTGATGCCCTTGGCCTTCTTCTCCGGGCTCGTCTTCGCTGCCACGATCACCAGGTCGGCGTAGTAACCGTTGGTGATGAACGTCTTGGAACCGTTGAGGATCCAGTCGTCCCCGTCGCGGCGTGCCGTGGTCTTCAGCCCGGCCAGATCCGATCCCGCGGCCGGTTCGGTCATCGCGATTGCCGCGACCAGTTCACCGGTACAGAACCCCGGCAGCCACCGCTGCTTCTGTTCCTCGGTGGTCAGCTCCACCAGATACGGCGCCACGATGTCGTAGTGGATTCCGAAACTCGACGCGATCGCCGCACTCACCCGCGAGAGTTCCTCCCCCACCACCGCGTTGAACCGGTAGTCCCCTGCCGCGCTGCCTCCGTACTGTTCGGGTACCTCCAAACCGAGTAGGCCGAGCTTGCCCGCCTCGATCCAGATCTCGCGGTCGATGAACCGCTGCTCGATGATCCGCTCGTGCTCCGGAATCAGGTGGCGTTGCGTGAAATCACGGACCGTGTCACGAAAGGCGAGGTGGTCGGCGGCGTAGATGGTCCTGGTCATCGGTCTTCCTGGTGGGGGTGGCGACGGTGGCGTCCGAGCACGCCGGGCAGGTAGCTGCGCCTGCCGGCGACATCGACGATCCCGGGGCTGGTGATGCGGCCCCGTCGAGTGCGGGATTCGATCGAGAACCCATGTGGGTCTTCGGGGTTGCGACTTCACAGTAGCCGAACCACCCTCGTCGCACTTATCCCATCGGGTCGGCAAACTGTTCAGATCGGGACAGGCGCGTTCCTGCGCCGACGGCACTGTATGCCGCACGACTCCGACGCGCACCCTGCAGCCCCCCGTCGGCGCGATCGACCGACACCGCCCCGTACTACGCCCTCCACAGTGCCAGGGAAGCGATGTCGGCATCTCAGACCCGTCGATCCGGACGCAATCGAACCCGACGTCTCGAAGTGAATAGTTGATGTCCCACCAAGAGAAGTAATACCGGGAATGTGCGGGTAATGTTAGGTCCATCACAAGAGGAGCAGGCCGGTGACCGACCCCACAACCCGAACCGACGCAACCGCTTGAGCGTGAATACCGTTACACCTCAGGATTTTTCGATCAAGTAGCCGTCAGGCGCGCAGGGTCCGGGACCGACGAGAGAGATCCGCGGGGCACACATCGTTCGTTTCCATGAGCGATCCACCGGCCGGCCCGGACGCGATGGCGGCGCCCATCGATATCGGCGGCCACCCGACACCGTACTCCACCCCAATTCTTCTAGGAGACAAAGAAATGTCTGTCACGAGCGAGACGCCCCGGCGGGCCCGAACGGTGACCCCGTTCCGGGTCGAGCCGTTGACCGCCACGATCGGCGCGGAGCTGTTCGACGTGAACCTGGGGGAGGTGTCCCGCGACGACGCGCTGTTCGCCGAGCTGCGGGCCCTGCTGCTCGAGCACAAGGTGCTGTTCTTCCGCGACCAGGACATCACCCGTGCCGAGCACGTCGCCCTGGCCGAGCGGTTCGGCCCGCTCGAGGATCACCCGGTGGCCGGCAGCGACCCCGACCATCCCGGACTGGTGCGGATCTACAAGGACCTCGACAGTCCGCCCGAGCACTACGAGAACGCCTACCACTGCGACGCCACGTGGCGGGTGAACCCTCCGATGGGTTCGGTGCTGCGCGCCGTGGAGATCCCGCCGGTCGGCGGCGACACCATCTGGGTGAACATGGTGCAGGCCTACGCGCGGCTGCCGCAGTCGGTGAAGGACCGGATCGAGGGACTGCGCGCCCGGCACAGCATCGAGGCCAGCTTCGGCGCGAACATGCCTGTCGAAGCACGCCACGCGCTCCACGGGCGGTTCCCCGACGCCGAGCACCCGGTGGTGCGCACCCATCCGGAAACCGGCGAGAAGATCCTGTTCGTCAACTCCTTCACCACCCACATCGTCAACTACCACACCCCCGACAACGTCCGTTTCGGGATCGACTACGCCCCCGGCGCCGGAGATCTGCTGCGCTACCTGATCAGCCAGGCCACGATCCCGGAATACCAGGTGCGATGGCGCTGGACACCCGGCAGCGTCGCCATCTGGGACAACCGGTCCACGCAACACTATGCGGTGCAGGACTATTGGCCCGCCGTCCGCAAGATGGAACGCGCCGGCATCATCGGCGACCCCACCTTCTGAGCCCCTCTCACCCTCCCACCCTCACGACAACTCCGATCGGAGCAGCACCATGCACTTCCACGACGACGCCCTGTTCCCCGAGAACCAGGAAAAGCTGGTCATCACCGTCGCCCCCTACGGCCCCGAGTGGGACATCGACGACTTCGCCGAGGATCTGCCACTGACCATGGACGAGCACGTGCAGAAGGCGGTGGACTGCTACAACGCCGGCGCCACCGTGCTGCACATCCACGTCCGTGAACTCGACGGCAAGGGCTCCAAGCGGCTCTCGAAGTTCAACGAACTGCTGGCACGGCTGCGCGAGGCGGTGCCCGAGATGATCCTGCAGGTCGGCGGCTCGATCTCGTTCGCCCCCGAAGGCGAGGGCGCGGACGCGAAGTGGCTCTCCGACGACACCCGCCACATGCTCGCCGAACTCGACCCCAAGCCCGACCAGGTCACCATCGCCATCAACACCAACCAGATGAACATCGTCGAGCTGATGACGGCCGACGACATCGCCGGCACCTCCTTCGAGCGCCCCGAGGTGTACGAGGCGTACCGGGAGATGACCGTCCCGGCCGGGCCGGCCTGGGTCGAGGAGCACCTGCGCCGGCTGCAGGCGAACGGTATCCAGCCGCACTTCCAGCTCGCCAACATCGCCCAGCTCGAGACCGTCGAGCGGTTGATCCGCCGCGGCGTCTACACCGGCCCGCTGATGGTGACCTGGGTCGGCATCGGCGGCGGCTTCGACGGCCCCAACCCGTACAACATGATGGAGTTCATCCGCCGCACTCCCGACGGCGCAGTGCTCACCCTGGAAACCCTGATGCGCAGCGTGCTGCCCGTCAACACCATGGCCATCGCGATGGGCCTGCACGCCCGCTGCGGCACCGAGGACACCCTGTGGGGCCGCAAGGGCGAGAAGATGACCTCCGTCGCCCAGGTCGAACAGCTCGTCCGCATCGCGAACGAACTCGGTCGTGAGGTCGCCACCGGCAAGGAGGCCCGCGAGATCTACCGCCTCGACGAGCACTACACCAGCGCCGAGGAGACCCTCGCCAAGATCGGCTTCGCGCCCAACCGCCGCCCCGGTCAGCGCGGCTTCACCCAGCACGCCTGACACGGCATCCGCGTGACCGGTGGGCGCGACGCCGCAACCCGGTGTCGCGTCCCCGGATGCGCGAAACCGCTTCCCACCCATCGTCACCATCATCGGTTCCACCTCGACCCTCGCGCTCATTCCCTCACCTCGAATTAGGAAGATCATGTCGTCTGTCATCACCACCGCGCCGGAGCAGTCCGCGGCCGTCTCGGCGCCGTCGCGCCGCAGCGGGCGGTCCCGGTTCTACCCGTGGCTCGTGTTCGCGCTCACCTTCGGACTGCTGCTTTCGGACTACATGTCCCGGCAGGTCCTCAGCGCGGTGTTCCCTTTCCTGAAAGCCGAATGGGCGCTCTCGGATTCGCATCTCGCATCGCTGAACAGCGTGGTCGCGTTGATGGTCGGGTTGCTCACCCTGCCGCTGTCGATGCTGGCCGACAGATGGGGCCGGGTGCGCAGCCTCGTCGTGATGGCCGCGTTGTGGAGCGTGGCGACCCTGCTGTGCGCGGTGGCGGGCTCCTACGAGCAGATGCTCGGCGCCAGGTTCCTGGTCGGGGTCGGTGAGGCCGCCTACGGCAGCGTCGGTATCGCGGTCGTGCTCAGCGTGTTCGCACCGCGGCTGCGGGCCTCGCTCTCGGGTGCGTTCATGGCCGGCGGTTCGTTCGGGTCGGTGATCGGCGTCGCATTCGGTGGGGTCATCGCTGTGCAGCTGTCCTGGCGCTGGTCCTTCGCGTCCATGGCGATCTTCGGGCTGGTCCTGGTGGCGCTGTTCTGGGCGCTGGTCAGCGAGCGCAAGCTCGCCCGCCACGCGGTCGACGACGACGGGGCAAACCCCGCCGCCGCGACCGCCGCGCCGGGCAGCGCGGCACGTGCCCCGATCTCGAGCCTGTTCACCAACCCTGCGGTGCTGTGCGCCTACATCGGTGGCGGCCTGCAGATGTTCACCGCCGCCGCTCTGATGGCGTGGCTGCCGAGCTACTTCGGCCGCTCCTACGGGCTGGCCGCGGACAAGGCCGCCGCGACGGCAGCGATCTTCGTGCTGCTCATCGGCGCCGGCATGATCGTCTGCGGCATCTTCGCCGACCGGATCGCCCGCATCGACCCCGCCCGCAAGTGGACGGTCGCGATCGCGATCAGCCTCGCCGCCGGAGTGCTGCTGATCGTCGGGTTCCAGCTGCCGGTCGGCACCGCGCAGCTGGTGCTGCTCGGACTGGGGGCGTTCTTCTCCGCCGGCTCCACCGGCGCGGTCACCGCCATGGTCGCCAACCTGACCCACCCCACCGTGCGGGCGTCGGCGTTCGGCACCACCACCCTGGCCAACAGCCTCCTCGGACTCGCCGCGGGCCCGTTCGTGGTCGGCGTCCTCGCGGACCGGATCGGTCTCGCCGAGGCTCTGCAGCTGGCGCCGCTCGTCTACCTGGGCGCGGTCGCGGTGCTGCTGGTCGGCAAGCGCGTCTACCCCGCCGGCGTCCGAAAGCTCGCCACCCTGTCCGCCGCCCCCGCGCAACGGACCGGAACCGGGCAGTGACCCCTCTCCACCCCGTCGCGGCGGACCTCGTCGGCGAGCGCGCCGAGGCTCCGCAGCCCCGACCCGCCCCCCTCGAGGGCTGATCCCGGACCGTGGCGGCGAACCCCCTGGGGTTCGCCGCCACGGTCGCCGTTCCGACGTCGGGCCCATGGTGGCAGCTGGCGACCGTCGCCGTCCTGCTCGATGGAACGTGGAGCCCAGCACACCGCCATATTTGTCTAGTCAGAATTGACTTGATCCGTCTAGTTCGAATAGACTACGCTGGTGACGAAGCGCAGGGACATCCTGAAACGCCTCCGCACCGCCGCCGAGTCCGCAGGCCTCCCCATCGAAGTCACCGAGGGCGGGCGTCACACCATCGTCGACATCGACGGCCTTGTGATCCCAGTCCCGCGCCACAGCGAAATCAAGGAACTGACTACGACGGCGATCTACAAGGAGGCCGCCGTCAAGCTCGGAAAGAACTGGTGGAAGAAGTGAAGTACACCGCGCAACTGACCCGCGACGACGGATGGTGGTCGGTCCACGTGCCCGAAGTGGACCGCACCACCCAAGCCCGCCACTTGCGCGAGGTCAGGGCGATGGCGGCCGACCTGGTGCACATCATGACGGGATCGCCGGTCGACGAAATCGAGATCGAGATCGAATTGCCCGAAGACCTGGCGGCCGCGGTTCGTGAATTCCACGCGGCCCAGCACGCCGCGGAGGAAGCACGCGCCCGCGCAGCGTCGGCGCAGGTCGCAGCGGCCCGAGCACTTCAAGCGCGCGGTGCAACCCTCCGCGACATCGGGGAGGTGCTGGGCGTGTCGTTCCAGCGCGTCCACCAGCTGGTGAACTCCTGACCCACCGGCCCACGACGGCAGCGTTCTCCTCGAAAGGAGGCGGAAGCGCCGCGGGCCGAACAGCATGCGTCGCATCAAGCGCCTCTTCGTACCACTTGTCGATCCCGGCGACCTGCGTGAGGAGCTCCGCGTGTGCGGATACCGTGGACCCGACACGAAGAGGTCAGGGAGCACCGGATGATCACGCGGACGAGGTTCTTCTCCGTTCATCTCTCGCGGTCGGCGCGATCGGGGCCTCCCCCGGACCCGCCGCCTCCGCCGGCGCCGTCGTCGGGCCTGTGGTGGCAGCTCGTGGCCGTCGCCGTCCTGCTCGGCGGTCTGGTGATCGCCCTGGCGCTGCAGACCCCGACGTCGAGCACCCTGTCCTACAGCGACTTCGTGGACCGGGTCGACGCGGGCACCGTCCAGCAGGTGACGATCGACGACCGCGGATCGGCCTACGGAACCCTTTCGGACGGAACGGAATTCGTCACCCAGCTACCGACCGCACTGAACCTCGCCGGGCTCGACGCGAAGCTGCGGGCGAAGCAGGTCCAGGTCAGCGCGGAACAGACCGACGACAGCCCGTGGGCTGCGATTCTGCTCAGCATGCTGCCCTTCGTCGTGTTCGCGGGGCTGTTGCTGTGGGTCGGCCGCCGGGCGCAGCGCGCCTTCAGCGGCGGCGCCGGAGGTATCGGGGGCATCGGCGCGTTCGGCCGCTCGAAGGCCCGGGTCATCGAGGCGAACCGGCCGACGACTCGCTTCGCGGATGTCGCCGGGTACGACGGAGTCAAGCAGGAGGTCAGTGAGGTCGTCGACTTCCTGCGGGATCCGGAGAAGTACGCGGCCGCCGGTGCGAAGGGCCCCCGCGGGGTGCTGATGATCGGCCCGCCGGGCACCGGCAAGACGCTGCTGGCCCGCGCGGTGGCGGGCGAGGCGGAGGTGCGCTTCCTGTCCGTCACCGGCTCGGAGTTCGTGGAGATGTTCGTCGGTGTCGGCGCATCCCGCGTGCGGGACCTGTTCGAGCAGGCCCGCAAGAGCCCGCCGTCGATCATCTTCATCGACGAGATCGACGCCATCGGCAGCAAGCGGGGCGTGGGGACGTATGCCGGGAACGACGAGCGGGAACAGACGCTCAACCAGTTGCTGGCCGAGATGGACGGCTTCGACCAGAGCGTCGGCATCGTGGTGCTGGCTGCGACGAACCGCCCGGAGGCGCTCGATCCGGCCCTGCTGCGGCCGGGCCGGTTCGACCGCACGGTGGTGATCCCCCTGCCCACCCAGTCGGAACGGGCCGCGATCCTGGCGGTGCACCTGCAGGGCAAACATCTCGGACCCGACGTCGACCTGAACGTGCTCGCACGGGCCACCCCGGGCTTCTCGGGTGCGGACCTGGCGAACCTAGTCAACGAGGCCGCCATCAACGCCGTCCGGGACGACCGCACCGTCATCTGCGCCGACGACCTGTCGTCCGCGCGTGACCGCCTGCTGCTCGGGCGCCGCGAGAGCGCCAATGCCCTGCTCCCCGAGGAACGGGCCTCGGTGGCGGTCCACGAATCGGGCCACGCGTTGCTCGCGGCCCTGTGCCCGCACGCCGACCCGGTGGCGAAGGTGACGATCCTGCCCGCGGGCATGGCGCTGGGATCGACCCAGCAGCTGCCCGAGGTCGAGCGGCACCTCTACAGCGAGGGGTATCTCAACGATCTGCTCACCGTCCGGGTCGGTGGGCGGGCCGCGGAGCTCGTGGTGTTCGGGGAGGGGTCGACCGGCGCCGCCGACGATCTGAGCGGCGCGACCCGCATCGCCGTGCGCATGGTGCGGGAATTCGGGCTGTCCGAAGCGTTCGGACCGGTGGGGTACGGCTCCGGCGACCCCAACTATCTGCATGCCGACACCAGTGAGCGCAGCCTCGTGCGGCCCTACTCGGAACACACCCAGCAGCTCGTGGACCGCGAGGTCGCCCGGCTGCTGCGGGCCGCCGAGGAGCGGGCCGTCGCGCTCCTGACGCAGCACCGGGCGGCGCTGGACCAGCTGGCCGCGATCCTCGTCGAGGAGGAGACCGTCGACGGCGGCGTCGTACTCGACGTGCTGCGGGCGGAGGCGGACGGCGCCCGGCCGCAGCGCCTCGGCACCACCTGAGCGGCGCGCGGGCCGGAATCGCATCTTGCCGACATGATTTGCCACGCGGCGGGGAAACCGGTCTGCATGGCACCTCTCCCCGACCCCGCGACGATCCGGCGCTACCGCATCCACGCGACTCCCGACGGTCACCGGTGGGTGATCGGCACCCACGATCCGTCGCTCGGCATCGACTTCGGGCCGGGCCCGGAGGCGGAGACCTGGGCGCAGGAGGCCTGCGCCGACCTCGAATCTCCGCCGCCGCACAACCTGTACAACTGGCGGCCGGTGCCCCCGGGAATCACGGGCTCACGGTTCGGCCCCGACCGGGGTATGCCCGGGCCGAGGAGATGACCCCCTGCGTGGGCCTACCGTGAACGACGTGGACGCCCGTGCTCTCGTCACCGCCGCCCGCGTCGCCCGGCTGGCCACGACCGGGCCGGACGGACGGCCGCACCTCGTGCCGATCGTGTTTGCGCTCGTCGACGACACGCTCTACACCTGCGTCGACGACAAGCCGAAGACGACGCGACGGTTGCGGCGCCTGCGCAACATCGAGAACGACCCGCGGGTGGCCGTGCTCGTCGACCACTACGACGACGACTGGTCGCGGCTGTGGTGGATCCGTCTCGACGGCACCGCCACCGTCCACGACCCACGCTCGGAGCTCGGCTCGTGGGGTCTCGACGCGCTGGCCGTCAAGTACGCGCAGTACCGCGCGGCGCACCCGTCGGGACCGGTGCTCCGGATCGACAGGCTGCGCTGGCGGTCGTGGTCCGCGTGAGGCGACTCAGCCGATCGGGCGACGCCACGGCCCGGTGATCGCGAGGGTCAGGCCGGGTGACTGGATGTTGACGAACAGGGTCCTGCCGTCGGCGCTGAAGGCCGGCCCGCAGAACTCGCTGTCGTTGAGTTCGTTGCGCGCGATCGTGAACGGCCGGCCCTCGGCGGTGACGCCGATGAGGTGGCTGATGCCGTCGCCGTCCTCGGCAAGGATCACCCCGCCGTACGGCGAGACGGTGATGTTGTCGGGACCGTCGTAGTTGCCGGTGTCCACGGACGGGTCGGGGTTGACCCCGAACAGCGTCTTCAGCGTCACCGTCTGCGAGGCCGGATCGAAGAACCACACCTGGCCGTCGTGTTCGGCGACGCTGCCGTCGCTGGTTCGGGCGTAACTGGCGACGAAGTAGGCGCCGCCGTCGCCCCACCACTGACCCTCGAGCTTGCGGCTGCGGGTCACCTGGTCGGCGGCGAACTGCTCGCGTACCGGGGTGGTGGCGGCATCGCGGTCGGGGACGTCGACCCACTGCACGGCGTAGCGCACACCCGGCTCGGTGGCCTGCGACAGGTCGGGCACGTGCGCGCCGCCGTCGAAGCAGACCATCGCCTGCAGGCTGCCCGCGGTGTCACCGCCGGGCGACTGGGCGAGTTCACGCAGTGCGCCCGGGCCGGCCCGGAAACCCTGCGGAGGGCTCCACCGGTAGAACAGGCCGTTGGGCTCGTCGGCGTCCTCGGTGAGGTAGATCGCGCCGGTGGCCGGGTCCACGGCGACGGCCTCGTGCGCGTACCGGCCGAGGAACTTCAGCGGCACCGGACTCCTGCCGCGGTTGGCGTCCTGACTCGCGGGATCGACCTCGAAGACGTAGCCGTGATCGAGCGTGAATCCCTTCGAACCGGCCCGGTCCTCGGTCTCCTCGCACGTCAGCCACGTGCCCCACGGGGTGATGCCGCCGGCACAGTTGTTCACGGTCCCGGCGAGGCTGACGTACTGGCCGGTGCGCTGCCCGTTCGGCCCCACGGTGACGGTGGTGGTGCCGCCGCGCGCGCCGGGGTCGTAGGTCAGACCGTCGACGACGGGCACCCCGAACGGCTCGTCCTTGCCGATCTCGTGGTTGGTGACGATGGTGGAGCCGTTGCCGTGCGCGAACACCCCGTTGGCGTCGGGATCGCTGGGGACGGGCGTGCCGTCGTCGAGGGTCGTCTCCCCGGAGCGCGACACCACGGTGTACGAGAAGCCTACGG
The DNA here is from genome assembly GCF_047782815.1 of Rhodococcus indonesiensis. NCBI lineage: Bacteria > Bacillati > Actinomycetota > Actinomycetes > Mycobacteriales > Nocardiaceae > Rhodococcus > Rhodococcus indonesiensis. The sequence goes on from NZ_CP180630.1 coordinate 4,526,349, forward strand.
GCAGAGCGAGAATGCGCTGGGGATCCGGGACGAGCGGGCCGTAGCCGATCGCCCCGCCCGGCACTGCGGACGCGAGTCCGGGACGGACGAGGGCCTCGACGCTGCCGGCGAGGGCCACGCCGAGTCCGGCCAGTGCGGTGCACCCGAGGAATCCCCGGCGATTCAGTGGTGCCGTCGTCACGGTTTCCGATACCTCCATCGATGCGGTCGGGTCCTCCGGACCGTAGGTGCCGGAAAGCCCGGTTCCGTGGACGGCGGGTGACCGCGAATCGAACCGGAGGCGAACGTCGCGGAGTCGGTCAGGCGACGTCGGAGTCGACGGGCAGCCCGGCGAGTCGCCACTCGAGCACACCGTCGGCGGCGCGCCGAGCGGGCACGCCGTGGGTTCGCAGCAGCCGGACGGCGTCGTGGGCGAGCACGCAGTACCGGCCGCGGCAGTAGGCGACGATCTCCCGGTCCGCCGGCAGTTCGGCGAGCCGCTCGGTCAGCTCGTCGAGCGGCACGTGCAGTGCGCCGGGCAGGTGCCCCGCGGCGTACTCGGCCGCCGGCCGCACGTCGAGCAGGACCACCTCGCCCGTCGCGAGGCGGTGCAGCAGTTCCTCGGTGTCGACGGCGGTGGTGTCGTCCGGGCCGAGGTAGGCGCGCCGGGCGAGTTCGGTGTGCGGGCGGTGCCGCTGGGCCACGCGGCGCAGGGTGTCCCACAGTTCGGCGACGTCGTCGCCGGCGAGCGAGTAGAAGATGCGTTTGCCGTCGCGGCGGGACCGCACCAGCCCGGCCGCGCGCAGGGTCTGCAGGTGCGCCGAGCAGGTGCTCACGCCGAGGCCGGCGGCAGTGGCGAGCTCGTCGACGCTGCGCGGTCCCTGCGCGAGCAGGTCGAGCAGTTCCAGGCGTGCGGGGTTGCCGAGCACCTTGCCGACGGCGGCGAACTCGGTGTACAGCGCGTCCTTGGCGGCTCGGTCAGCCACGGGTGGGTCCTTCCTGTGGGGCGCGGGTGGGCCGTGGATGCGTTTCGTACATGCGCACCGCGACGATCAGTCCGGACAGGGCGGTCAGCGTGGCCACGACCCACACGGCGGCGTGGATGCCGAACGCGTCGGCGACGATACCGGCCAGCAGGGCGCCGGCGGCGAAGCCGCCGTCGCGCCAGAGCCGGTACACGCCCACGGACCTGGCCCGCCAGGCGGGATGGGCGACGTCGCCGATCGAGGCCAGCAGGGTCGGGTAGACCAGCGCGGTGCCCGCGCCGAGCGCGGCCGCGGCGATCGCCCACGGCAGGAAGGAGTCCGAGACGGCGATGACGGCCAGAGCGAGCGCCTGCAACCACATGCCGGCGACGATCATCCACTTGCGGCCCCACCGGTCCGACAGTGCCCCGGTGACCAGTTGACCGACTCCCCACACAGCCGGGTACAGCGCCGCGAGGACGCCGATCCGGCCGACGGACAGGCCGGCCGCGGCGAACAGGATCGGGAACAGCCCCCACGCGAGTCCGTCGTTGAGGTTGTTGACCAGCCCGGCCTGGCTGGCCGAGGACAGGGCCGGCTCCTTGAAGCTGGTCTGGACGAGCACCTGCCGGTCGGTGAGCTTGTCGTGCAGGTGGTCGTGGCGTCCGTCGGCGCGGGCGACGTGGCCGACGGCTTCGAGACGCGCGTGTTCGCGGGTCTCCTTCACGGCGAGGGTGGACAGTCCCAGGCCGAGGGCCGCGAAGGCGATGCCGAGCAGGAACGGCGCGGGCCGCAGACCGTAGACCTCGGCCAGGTAGCCGGTGGCCAGCGCGGTCGCGGCGACCGCGGCGTACCCGGCGGCCTCGTTCAGTCCCATCGCGAATCCCCGCCGGGCCGGGCCGACGAGGTCGATCTTCATCACCACGGTGGTGGACCAGGTCAGTCCCTGGCTGATGCCGAGCAGCACGTTGGCGAAGATCACCCAGCCCCACGAGGGTGCCCAGATCAGCAGCAGCGGTACCGGGAGGGCGACCAGCCAGCCGGTGACGAGCACCGGTTTGCGCCCGTACCGGTCGGAGAAGGTGCCGGCGAAGTAGTTGGTGATCGCCTTCGACAGCCCGAAGACGAGGATGAACGACAACCCGGCGGTGTAGGCGCGGATGCCGAACTCCTCCTCGGCGAGCAGCGGCAGCACGGTGCGTTCCTGGCCGAGCATGCCGCCGACGAGCGCGTTGACGACCACCAGCAGCGTGAACTGGGCGAGGTTGCGGCGCAGGCCCAGTCCGATCTGCTGATCGAGCGGGGTGGTGGGGGGCATGGAGGTGTTCACGAGCGCCTTCCGGGACCTGTCGGGACGTACCGTTACAACATTCTACGGAATTATGGAATGTCCCCGGATGCCTCTGCCGCGATCGGCTCACGACCGCGGAGCCTCGGCGCGTCCACAGCGTCATCGCGGCCGCAACCCAGATCGCGGCGAACCCCGCCGCGAGCCACCACCCCGCGTTGGCGAGGTTCACGCCCGCGGCCCAGGACGCGACGGGCTGATAACCCGCAGCAGTTCGTCGACCGCGGACAGCGTGATGATCGCCCCGAGCACACCCGCGGCGACCACGGACACGGACGTGACGACGACGTCGAACTCGGCTGCAGCATTGCTCGGCCTCCTTGTCTCCGGTCGTCTGCGAAACCCACCGCGATACCCGACGCCTGTGGGCCGACCGCGAGTTCACCGACCCCACCGCCCGTGGGCGGTCCCGGTGGGTCAGTGCAGGCTTTCCGCGTGCCGGACCGTCGTCTCGAGGTGCCGGTCGACGCTGCGCAGATCGAGGCGCGCGTCGGCCAGGAGGTCGAGAATCTCGAGGAGCGCAGCCTCGGCGGAATCGCCGTGGGAATGCCGGTCGATCCGCCCGAACTCCTCGCTCAGCTGCTGGATCCGCCGGTCGAACGCGTGCAGATCCGCGCGCAACTGCGAGGCCTGCCGGGCCAGCTCGGGAGTACTCATGGGCGGGACCGTCCTTCGAGTCGACGCGCGGGGTGTGCACTCATCGTGGTGGACCGGGTTCTCCGGCGCCACAGATTCGGCCGACGCCGGCTCTCCCGGATCGACTCGGGTAACCACGTGCTCGATCCTTGCGCGAGTGGGATAATCACGGCCGAGCGACCTGGAAAGCACCGCGGGAAGGCGTGGCGAGATGGATCCGGGACGGCACAGCTTCGGTGTGTACAGGTGGTCGGACGAGCATCTGGACCGGCTGGTGCAGGAGAACCCCACGGACGCCGTGCCCGAGCGGAGCGGGCAGGTCCACGCCGCCCGGATCGAACTGGCCCGCAGACGCGCCGGCGGAACGTTCGACTGGACGTGCCTCGTCGAGGACCCGAGCGATCCGGATCGCCGTCTCGATCCCCTGGTCCTGTCCCTGCCGACCGGCGTGACCGAGGAGCAGGTGCACACGGCCCTGCTGGCCCGCGCGCGCGTCCTGTACGGGCCGCACGTGCTGATCCGGCACATCTGTGCCCGCGACTGATCCCTCGCGACGGACGGCCCACGCTCACGGCCCGTCGAAGGTCGTGAACCCCACCTCGGACAGCGACGTGCGGAAGCGGTCGCCGGCCGGTCCGAGCCGGGTGATCCACACCAGCACCTCCGACATCGGGGCCGCCGTCGCCGCCACCGGGATGCGCGTGATGCCCTCGTCGAGCGTGGCGGTGCCCACCACCTGCGACAGGTGGAGCGGACCGCCCCCGTCCGGTGCCGTCCGGATCTCGACGTGCGTACCGGCGCTGAGGCTGTCGATCCACACCTCACCGAGCCGCACCGGTTGCGCGAACGCGACGGTCAGGCCCAGTCCGGCCCGTCCCGCGGGGAGCTGACGCGGATACAGTTCGGTGCTCCACGCCGTGTTCGGGTTCCCGTCGACCGTGAGGTCCGCCGTCACGGCGTTGTCCGCCGCGCCTTCCTGCGCATGGGCACGCACCGCGCGGGGCACGACGGGGACGATGGTCCCGCCCACCGTCGGCGGCGACGCGGCGACGATCACCGGAAGCGTCGGCGGCGCCGCCGACCCGGCACGCGGTCCGCTCAGCGCGGTGCCGGCCACCCAGCCGACCGCGGCGAGGCACGCCACGCCCACGAGCGCCACCACTGCCGGCACCGCTGCGCTGCGCCGGGTGGTGGCCGGGGACGGGTCCGGGTCCCGTACGGGCGCCGCGATCCGGGCCACCGGTTCCGGACGGTCCGGCGGTGCCCCCGGCAGCAGCCGCCCCAGTCGCTCGGCGAACACTGCTGCGGTCCGCACACTTCCGTCGACCGCCTCGTCGGCCAGTGCCCGCATCGCCGGTGCACTACCCCGGTCTCCGAGCATGCACTTCAGGGCCGCGCCGAGACCGGCGACATCGGTCGTCTCGTCCGCACCGGGCAGCGTCGCGGGGAAGGCCAGGACCGCGGCGCCGGACTCGTCGACCCGGATGCGCACGGGGTCGTCGAGGCCCAGGATCGTCGACTGCCGGTGCGCGGTGCGCACCGTCTCGGCCAGTCGGAGCACCGTGCGCGCCGCGACGGCCGGATCGGGACGGTCCCCGGCGACGTCGTGCAGCGACCGGCCCGGCGTCCATTCGGACACGACCACGCAGCGGGCGGCGTCGTCGGCGACGTCGAAGACCCGGGCCGCCGACCCCACCCGGGCGAACGCAGCCGAGGCCGTGCGCACACACAGCGCGTGGAAGAAGGCACCGTCGTCGCCCGCCGGGCGCGGGGCGACGGTCAGCGCGACGGTGCGATTCATGACCGTGTCGTGTCCGCGCCAGCACTGCAGGCCGACCGTGGTCCCGGCCCCGTCCACCAGCCGGTAGCGTCCGTCCGCGACGAGCGACCCGGCCCCCACCGGCTGCCGGTCCGGCGGCTCACCCGGAGTCGCGCCGTCCTGCTCGGTCATCGACGATCCCTCCCCCGGATCCGGGTCCCTGGCCGTCATTGTCCATCGCGGCGCTGCCGGATGGGCATGATTTCGGTGTCGGCGCGCCGGTCGGCAGTTGCCGCACTGCCGTCACCGGTCAGCGCGCCGGAGTTCCTGCCGCGTCCGCCTCAGCGATCCTGAGCCGGGCGGCGTTCCGGCAGCACGCGGAGACGATCGAGCAGGCGCGCGAAGTCGTCGTCACCCGACGGTTCGGCAGGCGGGTCGATCGACAGGCCGTCGCACAGCCCGCCGTACCAGGAGCCGAGGACCTCCGGCAGCTGCGCGTAGGTGCCGCACGGCACGAGGGCATGCAGCACGTCGTCGGTCATCAGCGGCGCCATCTCGGCCCAGCGCTGGTCCCGGGCGAGCGCACCGAGCCGTTCGCCGAGACCGGCCAGACAGTGCATCTCCAGGGTGCGCCGGTAGGCGGGGGTGGAGTACAGGAACGCGAACTCCGAGCGTGCGGCGTCGGTGGCGGCGGCGACGGCGGCATCGTCGCGTCCGGTGATCGGTTTGGGCACCACCACGACGCGGGGACCGCCGTCGTCCCGGCCGGCGCGGGCGGCGCCCTCACGCAGCGCCGGCAGCACCCGCTCGCGCAGGAACAGCGGATGCGAATTCGTGGGGTGGGTGACGAAGCCGTCGGATCGCTCCCCGGCGAGCACACACATGCGCCGGTTGACCCCACCCGTCCACAGTTGCGGGGCGGCGACGTCGAGCGGACCCGGCCGGAAGTACGGCTGCAACCGGTCGAACGTGTAGTGGGTTCCGCTGTGCAACAACGGATTCCCCGTGGAAAACGCATCGAAGATCGCCCGTAGGGAGTCGAGGTAGTCACGCAGCTGCGCGGCAGGATCGCTCCACGGCATCGAGAAGCGGCCCACGATGTTGCCGCGGACCTGCGTCGCGATCCCGAGCTGGAAACGGCCCCCGGAGAAGCGGGCCAGCTCCCAGGCCGAGTACGCGGTGGCCATCGGGCTGCGGGCGAACGCCACCACCATGCTGGTCCGCACCGTCAGCCGCGACGTGTGCTCGAGCGCCAGCGCGCACACCGCGAACGGGTCGCGCACCGTCTCCGACACGTGCACGGTGTCGTAGCCGAGGGCCTCGATCCGGCGCACCCGCTCGGCCACCCGGCTCAGCGGCGTGTCCGCCGGCAGCGATGCCACCACTTCCATCTCGGGACCTCGCGTCGATCAGAAGAGGACGATCCCGCGCAGGTTCCGTCCCTCGTGCATGTCGGTGAACCCCTGCGCGATGTCGTCGAGCTTGTAGGTGGCGGTGACCAGTTCGTCGAGCTTCAGCTTGCCGGAGGTGTACAGCTCGATCATCCACGGGATGTCGGCAGTCGGGGCGGAGGCGCCGAACAGCGAACCCTGCAGCCGCTTCTGGTACAGCACCAGCTCCATCGGACTGATCGGGATACCGACGTCGGTCATCGCACCGAGACCGGTGACCACGCACGTGCCGGCCTTGCGGATCGCGGCGAACGCCTGCGCGATGTGCTCGCCGGTCGTGACACCCACGGTCACGATCGCGGCGTCGGCACCCTGACCGTCGGTGAAGGAGCGGGCGATCTCCGTCGCCTCGGCCATATCGGCGACAGCGTGCGTCGCGCCGAACCGCAACGCGCTCTCCCGCTTGAACGGCACCGGGTCGACGGCGATGACCCGGGCCGCGCCGGCGTGGGCGGCGCCCTGGACGGCGTTGATCCCGATCCCGCCGATGCCCTGCACGATCACGGTCTGCCCCGGATACACCTCGGCGGAGTTGACCGCCGCACCCCAGCCGGTGCCGACACCGCAGCCGAGCAGGCACAGCTTGTCCAGCGGCAGGTCCTTGTCGACCTTGACCGCCGAATCGACGCTCACCGTGGTGTATTCGCTGAAGGTGGACAGGCCGCAGGTCTGCGCGACCGGTGCCCCGTCGAGACTGAGCCGGAAGCTCGCCGGGTCGTCGGGCCGGCTCCCGGTCATGATCGCCGCACCCCGATCGCACAGGTTCTGCAGTCCCTTGGCGCACCACCGGCACCGGCCACACGCGGCGAGGAACGAGAACACGACGTGGTCGCCTTCGCTCCAGCCGGATGTTTCCGGCCCGACCTGCACGACGACGCCGGCGCCTTCGTGACCGCCGCAGATCGGGTAGCTGCCGACAGCGTGGTCACCGGTGGCGATGTGGTCGTCGGAGTGGCACAGTCCCGCCGCCACCATCTTCACCGTCAGTTCGCCGCGCCGCGGCTCGTCCAGTTCGAGGTCGGCGATCTCGTACGTGCCGGGTGCCTGGCGGATGATCGCGCCGCGGGTTCTCATCGGGTTCCTCCGGGTGTGGGACGGTGTCGGGATCGGTCCGGTGTCAGGGGGTGACCTGGGCATCCATCGCGGCGCGGTAGCCGTCGCCGTACGGCGGCAGCATCCCCCACTCGCGGCGCGGATCCAGATCGGGTGCGACGAACACCGTTCGGGCGTGGCTGAATTCGAGGAATCCCTCGCGGCCGTTGTAGTGTCCCGTGCCGGAGGCGCCGACCCCGCCGAACGGTGCGTCGAGCATGCCCGGATGCATCATCACGTCGTTGATCGTCACGCCCCCGGAGGTCGTGGACTCGACCACGGCGCGCTGCTCGTCGGCGTCCCGGCCGAAGTAGTACAGGGCCAGCGGTTTCGGCCCGGCATTGATCTGCGCGATCACGTCCGCGAGATCGTCGTAGGTGCGCACCACCATGGCCGGTCCGAAGATCTCCTCCTGCGAGATCGCCGCGGCCGCCGGCGGGTCGACGACCAGCCGCAGCGGGCGGCGCCGGTCGGTCGCGTCGATCGGCTCCGCGGGCACGGTCTCGATGCGCGCCCCCCGCTGTTCGGCGTCGCGGATGTAGCCGTCGATGCGTGCGGCGTGCCGATCGGTGACGACAGCTGTGGCGTCGGCGTTGCCGGTGGCGGTGGGCAGCAGTTCGAGGTAGGACTCGCGGACCGCAGCGACGAACGCCTCGAGGCTCTCCGAGGGGACGTACACGGTGTCCGGGTTGACGCACAGCTGACCGGCATTGGTGGCCTTGCCGACCGCGATCCGGTGCGCGGCGGCGGCGAGATCGGCCGAACGCCCGACGATCGTCGGGGACTTGCCGCCGAGCTCGAGCGTGACGGGCACCAGGTTACGGGCGGCGTTCTCCAGTACCGAGCGGCCCGCGGTCTGACCGCCGGTGAACACGATGTGGTCGAACGGCAACGCCGTGAGGGTCTGCGCGACGTCGGGACCACCGGTGACGACCGCGACGTCGACGGGGTCTAGGAACTCGGCGGCCGCCTCGGCCAGCACCTGCGCGGTGCGGGGGACGAGTTCGGACGGCTTGAGCACAGCCCGGTTCCCGGCTGCCAGCACCCCGGCGAGCGGGCTGAGCAGGGTGAACACCGGCGCGTTCCAGGTGCCGATGATCGCCACCGAACCCTTCGGCTGGTACTGCACCGAGGCGGTGGCACCCAGCTGGTCGTACGGGGCGAAGGCCGACCGCTGCTCGGGTTGCATCCACTCCTCGAGGTGATCGCGCGAGTACTTCAGCGCGGCCAGCGAACCGAGCACGTCGTTGACGGTGGAGTATCCCGGGTGTCGGCCGCCGAAGTCGGCGTCGATCGCCTCGACGATCTGTCCGCGCCGGGCGACGAGCATGTCGATCACCCGCTGGATCCGGGCGCGGCGCTCCGCCGCGGAGCTGGTCCGTCGTGCGCGAAACTCCTTCTGCTGGTTCTCGAGCAGCGCGTGCACGTCGGTGCCGATGGTTGCGGTCATGGCGCGGATGCTATGAGCGGTGCCGAACGGCCCCGGGCGCAGTCCCGTTGAGCGAGACCGCCCGCTCGGTCCGCCGAGTTCGAGGCGCGCGCGGGCGCGGGTATCCGCGAACTCGTCCCCGGCCTCACCGCGTTCCGGCTCGAGTTCGTCGTCGCGGCCACCCGCCGCTTGCCGATCGGGTCAGCAGATCCCGTCCGCCGCATTGCGGACCGCGCTGTGCAGGTTCGACTGCTCAGCCGAGGTCAGCACCTGCCACCGCACGCCGGTACCTGTCTCCCCACGCTGCACGAACTCGAGAAACTCGTCGGCGGTGCGAACGGGATCGTAGGCGCCGTGGATGAGTTCTTCCACCTGCTGCTGCGAGCGGAATACCTCGACCAGTTCGGCGCACGTGCGTTCGGGATCGAACAGATCAACGCCACCGAGGCGCTTCTCTGCCTCGACAAACGCTGTCTTCACGACCGCGGCAGGCGGGACAGCGGTCGTGGTCGCAGTGTCGACAGTCGCGCTGCTCTGGTCCGCGCATCCGGCCAGAACGACCGCGAGCACACCGGCGACCAGAACGGGGCGGGATCTCATGGGCGCTCTTTCCGGTGTAGAAGCCGAACAACCCGAGGGACAACCGAACGGCCGACGAGCGGACCGCGACAAATCGAGATCGAACATGTCGGACGGGAGAGTACGGCGTCTCGCGAGAGACGTCACGTTACAGACATCATGCGCAGTGCCCCCCTGCGGCTGCCTCGATACCGGGCCGCTCTCCGCACGTCACCACCGCGTCTTCGCGTGCCGGACCTCGCCGCGGAACGCTGGGGAGACGGTCGTCGCAACCTCGACGACCGGTTGCCGACTTCGATCGGGGACCCGATCCATACAGAACAACAGCCCACACTGACTACTGTGAACCCGAGCACCTCGTCAGCCGACAGAGGAGAACACTCATGCGCACCTTCGTCCATCTGGTCCTGTTCGCGTGTGCCATCGCGGTGGCGGTCGGGGCCTTCCTTCCCCTCGTCGGCGGAATACAGCCGAGCGATGTCGCGCTGGTGGATCTGCGCGACGGCTTCCCCGCCGAGTTCACCTTCGAGCAGGTCGAGACTCAGGCCGTGCGGTTCTACCAGTCGATGACGGCCTTGCTGTTGCTGGCCGCGATCCTGCTGCTGATCGCTGCGCTGGTGGGGGCACGCGCGGTCGGGTGGCTCGGCGTGATCGTCGGGATCGGTACCACCGCCGTGTTGCTGTGGCGACTCGACGACAGTTTCGGGGACTTCGTCCGCGACAACTACGCCGACTTGCTCACCGATCGCTGGGGGTTGTATCTCGTCGGCGGCGGTCTCCTGCTCGCTCTGCTGGCCCTGCTGGTGCCGAAGGAACGGTCGACGGTGTGAAGCCGACGGTGTGGAGTACTCCCGATCTCCCGGCAGTCGACAGGAACCCCTGACAAGTTCCTTCTGTCAGGCATGCCCGACAGCTCCCGAAACAGGCACGATACCTCCCCGAAGGGTCACCGCCCGCGGTGCCGACGTGCCGCGGACGAGTCCGCCCAATGTTCCCACGCGGCCTGTCGCGTCATTCCCACCAACTCCGCCACCTGCGCCCAGGACGCCCCCTCGGCGCGCAGACGCCGCACCGCGTCGTCCAGCACCTCGGTCACCGCCTGCTGCCGGGCCGCCAACCGGTCGAGCTGTTCGAGCGAGTCGAGCACCGCCGCCGTCGCCGACACCTCGTAGATGTGCCGTACCCATTGCTCCTCGAGCCTGTCCACCGTCCGGGAGCTCGGACGCGGTGCCGACCCCGCACCGATCCGCACCGCCGTCTCACCCAGCCAGGGACAGTGCAGGCACTTCGCCCGCCACGCGTATGCCCCGGCTCCGACAGCGTCGGCACTCGGCACCTCCCGCCCGGCTGCGTCCTCGCACCGCATCGTGCCGACATACGGCCCCTCCCCGGGGACCAGCAACTCCCACTCCGGCAACGGTCTCGCCATCCCGTCAGGCTCCGCTCCCCCGGGCGCGCCGTCAACCGCCAAGCTGTCCGGCGATCGCTGCACTCGTCCCCGCTCCGCTCCCAGCAGGTTCACAGCCTGAGCCCACCATTTCCCCAGCATCGCTTCGTAGCGTGAACTCGACCGAACGAACGGAGAGGACACCGGTATGAGTTCACGGCACACCCACGACGGCGCCGAGCCGCACGAGCACGACCTGGGGCTGGGGCACGACCTGAAGACGATGCTGTCGCGCCGCCGGATGCTCGCGGTCTTCGGCGCGGCCGGCACCGCCGCCCTCGCCGCATGCTCGACGGGTGGGTCCACGTCCACCTCGGCGTCCGCGTCGGTCACCACCGCGGCGAGCACCACCACCGCTGCGGGCGAGTGCGTGGCCGCCGCCCCGCAGGAGACCGCCGGCCCATACCCCGGCGACGGATCGAACGGACCCAACGTCCTGATCGAATCGGGAATCGTGCGGCGCGACATCACCACCAGTTTCGGCAGCTACACCGGCACCGCCGAGGGCGTGCCGACGACCGTCACGCTGCACCTGCAGGATCTGACCGCCGACTGCGCCGCCGGTGCGGGCATGGCGGTCTACCTGTGGCACTGCGACCGCGACGGCAACTACTCGCTCTACAGCGAGGGTGTCACCGATCAGAACTACCTGCGCGGGGTGCAGGTCGCCGACGCCGACGGCACCGTCTCGTTCACGTCGATCTTCCCGGCCTGCTACTCGGGCCGCTGGCCACACATCCACTTCGAGGTCTACGACTCCCTCGAGGTCGCCGTCGCCGGCGACAACGCCCGGCTCACTTCGCAGATCGCGTTGCCGCAGGACGTGTGCGAGACGGTGTACGCGCAGGCCGAAGGCTATTCGCAGAGCACCCGCAACCTCACACAGATCAGTCTCGACTCCGACAACGTCTTCGGGGACGGCTGGGACGCCGAACTCGCCGCCGTGACGGGCAGCGTCGACACCGGCTATGCCGTCGACATCACGATCGGTGTCGCCGAGAAGTCGGCGAACGTCCAGTCCGACATGCCCCCGCAGAGCGGGATGGGGGGCGGCCCGACCGGCGGCCGTCCGGCAGGTCCGCCGCCCGGGCAGTGACCGGCGGGGTCCACACCGATTCGGCGTCCTTTCGCGCCCCGACCGCTCCATTTCGGCCCTGCCCTGCCGGGGTGCGACGGCGGCAGACTCGCCTCATCGCCGCCGCCCCGGAAAGGACCCCCCGTGAGCGCCCCCTCCCTGACCCAGCACACGACGACCCTGCGTTTCCTCGATCCTGCCGACGGCACTCCGCTCGGCTGTGTCGCGACCTGGCCGGACCACCGGTTCACCCTCACCGACGTCGTCGACGTCCTGCGGCGCTTCGGACTCCACGTCAGCGATCACCGGCCGCTGGGTGAGCCGGGGACGCACCACTTCACGCTCGCGCCGTCCGCGAGCCCCGCACCGGATCCCGGGGTGCTCGACCTGATCGCGGACGCGTTCGTCGCGGGCACCGAGGGCCGCACCGAGATCGACGACTTCTCGATGCTCGTTCTGCAGGAGGGCATCTCCTGGCGGTGGGTCGACTTCGTCCGGGCGGCCGTCCGGTTCCTGGCCCAGGCGGGGATCGGCCTGTCCCCGGCGTACATGCTCGGCTGCCTGACGGCCACTCCCGGCTTCGCGGCGGACCTCGCCGCGCTGTTCGACGCCCGGTTCCGGCCCGGACTGCCCGATCGGGACGGCGCCGTGGCCGCCACGGCCGCGGCAGTGGCCGGCCACATCGATCGCGCCGCGACCTTCGATCTGGACCGGACCCTGCGGGGGTTGCACTCCTTCGTCGATGCGACGTTGCGCACCAACTGGTTCCAGAGCGGGGGCAGCAGGTCGTACGCGTCGTTCAAGCTCGATCCGTCCGCGCTGAGCGTCGGCGGTGCGGTCGTGCCGGTGCGGGAGATCTACGTCCACTCCCCCGACGTCGAGGGTGTGCACGTGCGGGCCGAGCTCGTCGCACGGGGCGGGCTCCGCTTCTCGGAGCGCCCGGAGGACTACCGCACCGAGGTCCTCGGGTTGATGGCGACCCAGGCCGTCAAGAACGCGCCCATCGTCCCCGGCGGCGCGAAGGGCGCGTTCGTGATCCGGCCCGGCTCCGGCGCGGACCTCACCACCGCCTACACCACGTTCGTGCGCGGCCTGCTCGACGTCGTCGACAACATCGTCGACGGATCACCCGTCACCCCGCCCGACACCGTCGCCTACGACGGTGTCGACGCCTACCTGGTCGTCGCCGCCGACAAGGGCACCGCCCGCATGTCCGACACCGCCAATGCCGTTGCCGCCGAATACGGTTACTGGCTCGGCGACGCCTTCGCCTCGGGCGGTTCGGCCGGCTACGACCACAAGGCCATGGGCATCACCGCCCGCGGCGCGTGGGTGGCCGTGCGGCACCGCTTCGCCGAACTCGGCCACGACGTCGACACGCAGACCTTCACCGTCGCGGGCATCGGCGACATGTCGGGTGACGTCTTCGGCAACGGCATGCTGCTCAGCGACCGCATCCGCCTCGTCGCCGCGTTCGACCACCGGCACATCTTCCTCGACCCCGACCCGGACCCCGCCGCCTCCCACCGCGAGCGCGCGCGGCTGTTCGCGCTGCCGCGATCGTCCTGGGCCGACTACGACCCCGCGGTGATCTCCGCGGGCGGCGGCGTGTGGCCGCGCACCGCCAAGTCCGTGCCGCTGTCCGCCCCCGCCCGCGCCGCCCTCGGGACCGACGCCGAGACGCTGACCCCCGACGAGCTGATCGCGACCGTCCTTCGCGCGCCCGTGGACCTGCTGTGGAACGGCGGTGTCGGCACGTACGTGAAGGCCTCCGGCGAAACGCACGGCGACGCCGTCGATCCCGCCAATGACCGCGTCCGGGTCGACGCCCGCGACGTGCGGGCCCGCATTGTCGGGGAGGGCGGCAACCTCGGCTTCACCCGCGCCGCCCGCATCGAGTACGCGCGCTGCGGCGGCCGCTGCGACGGCGACTTCATCGACAACGCCGCCGGCGTCGCCACCTCCGACCGGGAGGTCAACATCAAGATCGCGGTCGACCGTGCGGTGGCGGCCGGAACACTGGAGCTCGGGCACCGGGAGAAGCTGCTCGCCGCGGTCACCGACGACGTGGCGGGTGCGGTGCTCACGGCCTCCCGCGATCAGGTGCTCGCGCTGGGATGCAGCGAGCACGACGCCCCGGCGCTGCTCACCCAGCACGAACGCCTGATCGAGGACCTGGCGCGGGCCGGCCGGATCGCCCGGAGCGACGACAGTCTGCCCACCGCGGACCAGATCCGGGAGCGGCGGCGGGCAGGCACCGGCCTGCTGCGACCGGAGCTGGCGGTGCTGCTGGCGCAGTCGAAGAACGTCGTCGCGAGCGAGCTGGCCGCATCGCCGCTGCCGGACTCCCCCGCCTGCGCCCCGTGGGCCGAGAACTACTTCCCCGCCGAGATCGTCGCCCGCGCCGGAAGCGGCGTGGCCGAGCACCCTCTGCGCCGGGAGATCGTCGTCGCGTCGCTCGCGGACGAACTCGTCAACCGGCTCGGCCCCGGCGCCCTGTACCGGTTCGAGGAACGCTTCGGCGCCGCCACCGAGGACTCGGCGCGCGCCTACGTGGTGGTCAGCCGGGTGCTGCACACCGAGGACATCCGGGCCCGGGTCCTCGCGGACGGCTCCGACGCACGCAGTACGGTGTCGGAACTGAGCGCGCTGGCGCGCGTCGTCGAGGCCGAGATGGCCTGGCTGCTGCGCCACACCGCGCGCCGAACGCTCCGCGATGTGCTCGCAGGGACGGGCGACGACGCGGACACACCGGAGGCTCTCGTCGCGCTCTTCGCCGCACCCGTCGCCGAGGCACTGGGCGAGCGGCCCTCCGCCGAGGACTGCCGCGGCGCGTTCGCGAACGCCGCGGTGGCGCTGCGCCTGGGCATCGAACCCACCCGCGTCGCCGTGGCCCGCGACGAAGTGGTCGAACTCCTCCACATTCGTTGGCTCCTCGACGGTTTCGTGACCCGGGTGCGCGGGCCGTACTGGGAGGCCATGGGCGCGGCGAGCCTGCGCGACGAGATCGCCGACCGCCTCGACGCGCTCGTCGTCACCGCGCTCGACGGCGGTGCCGCGGAGCTGCCCGATCGAGCGCACCGGCTCGTGCGGCTCCTCGACCGGCTCCGCGGCGAGGACGCGGTGGACACCGCCCGGCTCGCCGTGGTCGCCGGGGAGTTGCGCCTGCTCGACCGCTGAGCGTGTGTCTCTTATGGATCGGCTCTTGCGTGCGGCATGACGCACGAACTGCCTGGTCCCGGCTCTTCCTCCCACGATGAGGCCGGTGAGCTAAGGCGCCGGTTCCCCGATCAGCAAGGCGAGCAGCAGCTCTGCCCGGACGCGGGCATCACCGAGGTCCACGCCGAGCACCTGCTCCGCCTTGGCGATCCGGCTGCGCAGGGTGTGCCGGTGTATCTCCAGGGCGGTGGCCGCCGCCTCCCATTGCCCGTTCGCTTCGAGGAAGGCCCGCAGCGACGCGACGAGCCTGGTCCCGCGGCCGCGGTCGTAGTCGGCGAGGGCGGAAACCGTGGAGGCGGCGACGGATTCGAGGACGGCCCGCACCGCCGGGGACGCGAGCAAGGCGGTTCCGTGCGTGGCGTCGAACTCGACGATGCGGCGCGCCGCGTCCGCCGCGGCCACGGCATGCTCGGCCTGTTCGAGGGCGCGGCGGGTGTCGGCGAGCCGGTGCGCAGCGCTGAGCCCGCCACGCAGGGTGCGGGCCTGCGGCGGGGACAGGTCCGCCAGCAGCGCCGTCACGTCGGACAGCGTGTCCTCACCCCGCAGCAGCACGGTGAGCGCCTCGTCCTCGCTGCGCGCGTACAGCGGACGCTGCCGGGCACCGAGACCGGCGTCGAGCACGCGCCGCACGTCGGCCGCGGCCGGGGTGTGCAGCTGCAGGATCCGGATCCGGCTGCGCGCGCCGGCCGCGTCGGCGAGATACTCCGCAGCGTCGCCGGAGTCGAGGACACCGGCGACGAGCAGTCCGAACACCTTCGCGCCCAGTGCATTCCGTTCTGCACGCAGCCGTCGCGGTTTGTCCAGCTCGAGGGTGACGAGGGAGACGGCGTGGCCGATGAGGACGAGTTCGACGTTCTCGAGCGGCCGGTCGGCCTGCACGGTCAGGTATCCGCTGACGACGCCGGCGTGCGTGACCGGCTGCACGGTCAGCGTCCGGCCGGGCCGGCTCGCGGTGACCGAACCGGCGCCGTCCGGGCGCAGCTCCGAGATCTGCTCCGCCAGCTCCGCCGCGGCCTCGGGGTGGGCGACCACGTCCCCGGTGCGCTCGTCGAGATAGGCGACGGCGGTGTGAGTGGCGACGGCCAGTTCCCGCACGATCGCCGGCACCCCGCCGCGCAGCACGGCACGGGTGATGCGCACCTGGGTGTCGGCCGCGCGCCGCACGAGTTCGTACTGCTGTTCGGCGAGCCGGGCGGTGACGGCACGGCTCACGGCGGCGAACGGCGTCGTGTACGGCACCTCGAGCAGCGCCAGCCCCACCGCGTCGGCCGCCTCGAGGACCGCCGGCGGAATCCGCTCGTGCGACAGGCCGGTGCCGAAGCCGAGAGCGGCGACGTCCGCCTCCGCGAGGCGGCGCACGTAGTCGCCGCCCTCCTCCGGCTGTAGTCCCAGGCCGGTGGTGAGGACGAGTTCCCCTCCGGAGAGCCACGGCCGCGGGTCCAGCAGTTCGGTGGGTTGAACGAAGCCGATCTGGCGATCCTTCCCGGCCCGGCCACCGCGCAGTGCCAATCCCAGTCCCGGTTGCCGCAGCAGCCAGGCGATGCCGACACTCATGGGGTCATCGTAGAACGACTCGACGAAATGGCGCGGTGCGTTTCGCCGTGTTGTACGAAACGGCCCTGTCTCGGGTACCTGGCCCACTTTCATACTCGAATCGTCTTTTCCGCCGCCGAGCCCGAGGAAGTCCCCCATGACGAGCATCGAATACCGCCTTCCGCAGCAGCGCCGCCTGGTCACCGCGCTGCCCGGCCCGCGCTCGGCGGCACTGACCGAGCGGCGCCGTACCGCAGTCGGGGCGGGTGTGGCGTCCTCCGTGCCGGTCTACGCGGCCGATGTCGACGGCGGCATCGTCGTCGACGTCGACGGCAACGCCCTGATCGACCTGGGTTCCGGCATCGCGGTCACCAGTGTCGGCGCCTCGGACCCGGCGGTCGTGGCGGCGGTGCAGGAGCAGGTCGCGCACTTCACGCACACCTGCTTCATGGTCACCCCCTACGAGGGCTACATCGCCGTCGCCGAGAAGCTCGCGGCCCTGACCCCCGGCGACCACGCCAAGCGCACGGTGCTGTTCAACAGCGGCGCCGAGGCCGTCGAGAACGCGGTGAAGATCGCCCGCGTCGCCACCGGCCGCAGCGCTGTGGTGGTCTTCGACCACGCCTACCACGGCCGCACCAACCTGACGATGGCGCTCACCGCGAAGAACCAGCCCTACAAGGAGAGCTTCGGCCCGTTCGCCCCGGACATCCACCGCGTGCCGGCGTCCTACCCGTTCCGGGAAGGCCGCAACTACGACGGCACCGAGGTCACCGGCGAGCAGGCCGCCCACCGCGCGATCTCGCAGATCGACAAGCAGATCGGCGCGCACAACGTCGCCGCGATCGTGCTCGAGCCCATCCAGGGCGAGGGCGGATTCATCGTGCCGGCCAAGGGATTCCTGCCGACCCTCGTCGACTGGGCGAAGGCCAACGGCATCGTCTTCGTCGCCGACGAGGTGCAGACCGGCTTCGCACGCACGGGTGACTGGTTCGCCAGCAACGACGAGAACGTCGTCCCGGACCTGATGACCCTCGCCAAGGGCATCGCCGGCGGCATGCCGCTCGCCGCGGTGACCGGCCGCGCCGAGCTGATCGACGCCGTGCACGGCGGCGGACTCGGCGGCACCTACGGCGGCAACCCCGTCGCGTGTGCCGCGGCGCTCGCCACCCTGGACCGAATCGAGCAGCTGGACCTGTGCGGCCGCGCGCGTCGCATCGAGCAGATTGCGACCGAGCAGTTGCGGGCGCTCGCCGCGGACGTCGACATCGTCGGCGAGGTCCGCGGCCGCGGCGCGATGCTCGCCGTCGAATTCGTCCAGCCCGGCACCCGCGAGCCGAACCCGGAGGCCACCAAGGCGATCGCCGCGAAGGCGCTCGAACAGGGCGTCATCGTGCTCACCTGCGGCACCTACGGCAACGTCGTCCGCCTGCTGCCGCCGCTGGTGATCTCCGACGAACTGCTCACCGACGGCCTCGACGTCCTCACTGCCGCCGTCCGCGACGTCGCGGGCGTGCGCCCGACCCTGGCAGGAGCCACCCGATGACGCACACCCTTCCCGCGGGGGTCCCGACCCGCCTCTGGCTCGGCGGCAAGCTCACCGACTCCGCCACCGGCGCGACGTTCCCCGTCGAGGACCCGGCCACCGGCGCGGTCCTCGCCGAGGTCGCCGACGCCTCCGCCGACGACGGACTGCGCGCCCTCGACCTCGCTGTCGCCGCGCAGGCCGAGTGGGCGGCGACCCCGCCGCGCGTGCGGGGCGAGATCCTGCGCACCGCTTTCGAACTCGTCCACGCCCGCGCCGACGACTTCGCTCGCGTCGTCACCCTCGAGATGGGCAAGACCGTCGCCGAGGCCCGCGGCGAGGTGAACTACGGCGCGGAGTTCCTGCGCTGGTTCGCCGAGGAGGCCGTGCGCATCGGCGGCCGCACCGCCACCGCCCCCGCCGGCAACGGGCGCATCCTCGTCACCAAGGAACCCGTCGGGCCCGTCCTGGCAATCACCCCGTGGAACTTCCCGCTGGCGATGGCCACCCGCAAGATCGGGCCCGCCCTGGCCGCCGGTTGCCCGATCCTGGTCAAGCCAGCCGCCGAGACCCCGCTGACGATGCTGCTGCTCGGGCAGGTCTTCGCCGACGCCGGCCTGCCGGCCGGGGTCCTGTCGATCCTGCCCGCCACCGACGCCGCGGCGCTCACCGGGCCGCTGCTCGCCGACGCGCGGCTGCGCAAGATCACCTTCACCGGCTCCACCGGCGTCGGCAAACTGCTGGTCCGCCAGTCCGCCGACCGGCTGCTGCGCACCTCCATGGAACTCGGCGGCAACGCCCCGTTCCTGGTGTTCGACGACGCCGACGTCGACGCCGCCGTCGACGGCGCGATGGCCGCGAAGATGCGCAACGGCGGCGAGGCCTGCACCGCTGCCAACCGCTTCCACGTCGCCCGCACTGTCGCGGACGAGTTCACCGACAAGCTCACCGCCCGCATCGCGGCGCTGCGCACCGGCCACGGCCTCGACGACGGCACCGACCTCGGCCCGCTCATCACCGCCCGCCAGCGCGCCACGGTCGACACGCTGGTGCGCGACGCCGTCGAACGCGGTGCCCGCGTCCGCACCGGCGGGCAGATCCCCGACGGGCCCGGCACGTTCTACCCGCCGACCGTGCTCGACGAGGTGCCGGCCGACGCGCGGCTGCTGCGCGAGGAGATCTTCGGCCCGGTCGCGGCGATCACCGTCTTCGACACCGAGGACG
The DNA here is from genome assembly GCF_047782815.1 of Rhodococcus indonesiensis. Classification (NCBI taxonomy): domain Bacteria; kingdom Bacillati; phylum Actinomycetota; class Actinomycetes; order Mycobacteriales; family Nocardiaceae; genus Rhodococcus; species Rhodococcus indonesiensis. The sequence goes on from NZ_CP180630.1 coordinate 4,545,610, forward strand.
AGGCCGTCGCGGCCGCCAACGACACCGCATACGGCCTGGCCGCCTACTTCTACACCCGCGACCTGAACCGCGCGATGCGCGTGGCGGGCGCGCTGAAGACCGGCATGGTCGGCGTCAACCGCGGGGTCATCTCCGACGTCGCCGCCCCCTTCGGCGGCGTCAAGGAGTCCGGTTTCGGCCGCGAGGGTGCTGCCGAGGGCATCGAGGAATACCTCGACACCAAATACATCGCCCTGTAGCGGGACCACCAGGAAATCGAATACCGGCTCGGTCCGGGAGTGCGGCACGTCGCACCCCCGGACCGAGCCGTATCCTGTTGCGGATCAGCCCTTCCGAAGCCGGTCCAGGCGGGCCTCGAGTCCGGCGATCATGGCGTCGAGGCCGGCGTCGAAACCTGCGTCCGGGGTGTAGTCGCCGCCCGATCCGGCGAACGCGTCGATCGCTGCGGTGAACACCGGGCTGCCGTCGGCGAGGTCGGCGGTGTCGAAGATGTCGGCCGGGGCGTTGGCGTCGAGCGCGGAGCCGAAGATGAACGACTCCAGCGCGACGACGACCGGCACGATGGTCTCGATCGGCCACCCGGCGTCGGCGAAGCCCGCGGCCACCGCCTCGTAGACCGCCAGCGTGCGGGGCGCGCCCGCCACGGGCATCACGGCGATCACCGGGACCAGCGGCGCGTGCCGGGCGAACACGTCCCGGTAGGACAGGGCCCAGCGCCGCGTCGCCACGGCCCACGGCTCGACGCCGAACCCGCTCACGTCGACCTTGGTCATGAGATCCTCCTGCACCCACAGCAGGACGTCCTGCTTCGAGCTCACGTGGTTGTACAGGGCGGACGGGGCCACACCGAGGGCGCGGGCGAGCTTGGCGACGGTGAAGGCGTCGTAGCCGCCGTGTTCGATCACGTCGAGCGCGGCGTCGGTGATCACTTGCCGAGACAGCACTTTCGTCGACGGCCGACCGGCGCGCCGGTGCGTCCCCTCTCCCACGCCGCTTCCCTTCGTCTCACGATTCCCGGCCACGAATTGCCGCGAAGGTCTTCTCCTCGCGCCTCGATGAGGTTACAGTGTGATGCGACACATATGAATGTCGTTCATTTTCTCGAAGGGGAATCCCATGCAATCCATCGAGCGTGACGTCGTCGTCGTGGGGGCGGGCCCGTCCGGTCTGACCGCCGCCCACCGCCTGCGGCAGGCGGGCCTGCGGGTCGCCGTCCTCGAAGCCCGCGACCGTGTCGGCGGCCGCACCTGGACCGACACCATCGACGGAGCGATGCTCGAGATCGGCGGTCAGTGGGTGTCCCCCGACCAGACCGCCCTGATCGCCCTCCTCGACGAACTGGGCCTGCGGACGTTCGCCCGCTACCGCGAGGGCGAGAACATCTACCTCGACGCCGAGGGCCGGCCCGTCCGGTACCGCGGCGAGACGTTCCCCACGTCCGAGCGCACCCGCGCCGAGATGGACAAGCTGATCGCGCTGCTCGACGAGCTCGCCGCCGAGATCGGCCCCCACGAGCCGTGGGCGCATCCGCGGGCGCGGGAACTCGACACCGTCTCCTTCCACCACTGGCTCCGGGCCAACTCGGACGACGAGGAGGCGTGCGCCAACATCGGGCTGTTCATCGCCGGGGGCATGCTCACCAAGCCGGCCCACGCGTTCTCCGCGCTGCAGGCGATCCTCATGGCGGCCTCCGCGGGTTCGTTCAGCAACCTCGTGGACGAGGACTTCATCCTCGACAAGCGCGTCGTCGGCGGTATGCAGCAGGTGTCGGAGCGGCTGGCCGAAAAGCTGGGCGACGACGTGTTTCTCGGCAATCCGGTGCGGACCCTGCACTGGTCCGAAGGTGAGGAGGCCGGGGCACCGGGGCGCGTGCGCGCGGTGGCCGACGGGGTCGCCGTCGATGCCCGGTTCGCCGTGCTGGCCGTGCCGCCGAACCTGTACTCCCGCATCTCCTACGTCCCGCCGCTGCCGCGCCGCCAGCACCAGATGCACCAGCACCAGTCCCTCGGGCTCGTCATCAAGGTGCACGCCGTGTACGACACCCCGTTCTGGCGTGAAGAGGGCCTGTCCGGCACGTGCTTCGGCGCCGGGGCACTCGTCCAGGAGATCTACGACAACACCAATTTCGAGGATCCGCGGGGCACCCTGGTGGCCTTCGTGGCGGACGAGAAGGCCGACGCCGTCTTCGAGCTCTCCGCCGCGGAACGCAAGGCCGCGATCCTCTCGTCCATGGCTGGTTATCTCGGCGAGAAGGCGCTGAACCCGGTGGTCTACTACGAATCCGACTGGGGTTCGGAGGAGTGGACCCGCGGGGCCTACGCGGCGAGCTACGATCTCGGCGGACTGCACCGCTACGGCAAGGACCAGCTCACCCCCGTCGGACCGATCCTCTTCTCGTCGTCCGACCTCGCCGCCGAGGGCTACCAGCATGTCGACGGCGCCGTGCGCATGGGCGAGGACACGGCCCGGCGCATCCTCGACGCCCTCGGCTCCCCCGCGACGGCGACCGCAGCGTCCGGCGCCCCGACGCACTGACCGGCCGGACCACGACAAGACCGAACATACTGTTCCACAACACTTTTCACGCTCGCCCGGCGCCGGTTTCGGCATCAGGCCCGCTCACGACGAGGTGAGCATTCCGGTCCCGGCGACGCCGCCCCTCCGGCGGCGCCGCCCTCCGAACCCTCCGCACCCCATCCGCCGGCCGGATCCCCTGGCCCGGCACCACCGGTGCGGCCCACACTGATCACCAGAGTCCCTGCCCCCGGCCGGGCAGGCCTCCGAGAGGAACCCCGCCATGACCGATCTCCGCGAGAACTACATCGACGGCGCCTTCGTGCCCTCGACGGCCACGCAATCCCTGCCGCTGATCGACCCGGTCGACGAATCCCTCGTCGGCTCGATCCCGGTGTCGACCGCCGCCGACGTCGACGCCGCCGTCGCGGCCGCGCAGCGCGCGTTCCGGACCTGGGGCAGGACCACCCCCAAGGAACGCCAGACGGCGCTGCTGAAGCTCGCCGACGCCCTCGAAGAGCACTGCGACGAACTCGTCGAGGCGGAGTGCCGCAACACCGGCCAGCCGAAATCCATGATCGCCGACGAGGAGGTCAAGGTCGGCGCGGACCAGCTGCGCTTCTTCGCCGGCGCGGCCCGCATGCTCGAGGGCAAGGCGGCCGGCGAGTACATGGAGGGCCACACCTCCTACGTGCGGCGCGAGCCGATCGGCGTGGTCGGGCAGGTCACGCCCTGGAACTACCCGCTGATGATGGCGCTGTGGAAGATCGGGCCCGCGCTCGCGGCCGGTAACACGATCGTGCTCAAGCCGAGCGACACCACCCCCGACAGCACGCTGGTGCTGGCCCGCCTGACCCGGGGCATCCTGCCCGACGGCGTCTTCAACGTCGTGCTCGGCAACGCCGCCACCGGCACCGCCCTCGTCGAGCATCCCGCGCTCGGCCTGGTGTCGATCACCGGCTCGGTCCGCGCCGGCACCGAGGTGGCGATCTCCGCGGCCCGGCAGCTCAAGCGCGCGCACCTCGAACTCGGCGGCAAGGCCCCCGTCCTGGTGTTCGACGACGCCGACGTGCCGAAGACCGCCGAAGCCGTCGCGGCGGCCGCCTTCTTCAACGGCGGCCAGGACTGCACGGCCGCCACCCGGGTACTGGTCCACGAGTCGATCCACGACGACCTCGTCGACGCGCTGGTGCGGCAGGCCGAGCAGCTGCGTCCGGGCCGGCCCGACGACCCGGACGCCTTCTACGGCCCGCTCAACAACGCCGTGCACTTCCAGCGCGTCACCGAGAAGATCGCCGCCCTGCCCGCCTCGGCGACGATCGTCACCGGCGGCAAGCGCGCCGGCGAGAAGGGCTTCTTCTTCGAACCGACGATCGTCACCGGCGTGGATCAGCACGACCCCATCGTGCAGGACGAGACCTTCGGCCCGGTCCTGACGGTGCAGTCCTTCGCCACCGAGGACGAGGCCGTCGCGCTGGCCAACGACGTCCGCTACGGGCTCGCCGCGAGCGTGTGGACCCGCGATCACGGGCGCACCCAGCGGCTGTCCGCCGCGCTCGACTTCGGCGCGGTGTGGATCAACTGCCACATCCCGCTCGTCGCGGAGATGCCGCACGGTGGGTTCAAGCAGTCCGGCTACGGCAAGGACCTCTCCGCCTACAGCGTCGAGGACTACACCCGTATCAAGCACGTCATGAGCACCCACGACTGACCCTCCGCGGCCCCACCGCGCCGTTGCCGGAAGCCGGCCGTACCCCTACCGCCGGCTTCCCCTACCGGATCGGAATCCCATGAGACTGGTTGTCGGATACCTCGCCACCCCCAGCGGCGCGGACGGGCTGGCGCTCGGCGTCCAGCTGGCCCGCAGTCTGGGCGCCGAACTCGACATCTGTATGGTCCTGCCCCCGGACCGCCCGGTGCCCTCCCGGGTGCCCGCCGAACCCGGATACGAGGACGTCCTCGCCGGCACGGGCGAAGCATGGCTCGCCCAGGCGGCGGCCACGGTGCCCGACGACGTGCGGGCACACACGCACCTGAGCTTCCACGACTCCTTCGCGCAGGGCCTGCTCGACGAGGTGGCCCGGCTCGGCGCGCGCGCCGTCGTTCTCGGGGCGGCGGGCGACGGGCTCCTCGGCCGGCACTCCGTCGGCACGGTGTCCTCCGAGCTGCTGCATTCGGCGCCCGTGCCGCTGGCCCTGGCACCGCGTGGATTCCGGCACTCCGCCGCGCCCCACGTCCGCGAGGTCACGTGCGCACTCGGCACCCGCACCGGAGCGGACGTCCTGCTCAGGACCGCGGTCCGCGCCTGCGAGCGGATGCGCACGCCGCTGCGGCTCGTCTCGCTCGTCGCCCTCGACCCGCAGGCTCTCGGCCGCGACGCGCGCAAGTCGCACGAGCTCGCCCTCGAGTCGGCGCGGGACCACGCCCGCACCCTGCTGGACACCGCCCGCGCCGAGCTTCCCGGCGACTACCCGGTCAGGTCGCTCGTCGCGGACGGGGACACCGTCGAATCGGCGGTGGCGAAGCTCGAATGGCACGACGGCGACGTCGTGATGGTCGGCTCGAGCCGGCTCGCCCAACCGCACCGGCTCTTCCTGGGTTCGACGGCAGCGAAGATGTTGCGGGTCGTTCCGGTGCCCATGATCGTCGTTCCCAAGCACGAGTTCGAGAACAGTGAGTAGACCCGTCATGACGAATTCGCTTCCCACCACCGAGATCCGGGAGGTCATCCCGATGACCGCACCCACCGACGGGGTCGTCTCCAAGGGCCTGGCCGCCGGCCGGATCGGCACGTTCGCCGGGGCCGTCCTGGGCATCTCGTCCGTCGCGCCGGGGTACACGCTGACGGCGAGCATCGGCCTGATCGTCGCGGCCGTGGGGCTGAAGATGCCGGCGATCTTCATCGCCGGGTTCATCCCGATGTTCCTCACGGCGTATGCCTACCGGGAGCTCAACTCCGAATCACCGGACTGCGGAGCGTCGTTCACGTGGTCGACGAAAGCCTTCGGCCCGTACGTCGGGTGGATGTGCGGCTGGGGCATGGTCATCGCGACGATCATCGTGCTGTCCAATCTGGCCGCGATCGCCGTCCAGTTCTTCTACCTGTTCCTCGCTCGGGTCACCGGAGACGCCGCGCTCGCGGATCTACCCGGGAACAAGCTCGTCAACGTCGGCACGACCCTGGTGTTCGTCGCGATCGCGACGTGGATCGCGAGCCGTGGCATCACCACCAGCGAACGCGTCCAGTACGCGCTCGTCGGCTTCCAGATGGTGCTTCTGCTCGCGTTCGCGGTCGCGGCGCTCGTGCACGTCGGCGCGGGCGACGCGCCCGCCGGACTCTCGTTCGACGCGGACTGGTTCGACCCGTTCCACGGGCTCGCGCTCGGCGCCTTCGTAATCGGCGTGACCGGGTCGATCTTCGCGTTCTGGGGATGGGACACGTGCCTGACCCTCGGGGAGGAGTCCCGGGACCCGAAGAAGACCCCGGGGCGGGCCGGGTTGCTGTGCGTGGCAACGATCCTGCTGACCTACCTGCTCGTGTCGGTCGCGGCGATGATGTACGCGGGAGTCGGCACGACGGGTCTCGGGCTGGGCAATCCCGACAACTCCGAGAACATCTTCGGCGCCCTCGCCGATCCCGTCCTGGGCCAGTGGGGCGGCCTGCTGCTCTTCCTCGCCATCTTCGTCTCGTCGGTGGCAAGTCTGCAGACCACCTTCCTGCCCGCGGCGCGGACGATGCTCGCCATGGGCGCCTACGGCGCGTTCCCGCGCCGGCTGGCCGCGGTGCACCCCCGCTTTCTGGTGCCCTCGTACGCGACGGTCGTCGCCGGGGTCGTCACCGCCGTGTTCTACGCGGGCGTGACGTTCCTGTCCGAACGGACCCTGCTCGACACCATTGCGGCGCTGGGGATCATGATCTGCTGGTACTACGGGATCACCGCGTTCGCGTGCGTGTGGTACTTCCGCGGACGGCTGTTCACCAGCGCCCGCAACGCCGTGTTCCGCTTCGCCTTCCCCCTGTCGGGCGGGATCATGCTCGCCGCCGTCTTCGCGATCTCCGTGGGCGAGAGCATGAATCCCGACAACGGCAGCGGTGCCGAGATCGGTGGGGTCGGGCTGGTGTTCTTCCTCGGCTTCGGGATCCTGCTGCTCGGCGCGGTCCTGATGCTGGTGATGCGGGTCCGCAACCCGCAGTTCTTCCGTGGGGAGACCCTCACGCGCAGTACCGCCGCGCTCACCGGTGAGACGGACGTGCTCTCCACCGACCGCGGTTGACCTCGGGCCGCACCGATCCCCGCCGGCCGGGCGCTCAGCGCCCGGCCGGCGTCTGTGCGATCAGGCCGGCGACCAGTACGCGCAGGCCGAATTCGAAGGCGGCATCGGCCCGTTGCGGATTCGGGCCGGCGGTCTGCAGCGCGGCGCGCATCGCGTCCCCGGTTTCGGGGACGCTCGCCCACACCACCTCGGGTGCGGCGAGATCGAGCGCCGAGCCGAGAACGAAGCTGTCCACCGTCGTGACGGCATGCAGCACCTGCTCCGGCGTGAACCCGGCATCGGTGAAAGCCTGTGCCAGAGAGTTGTACATCCCGAACGCGACCGGTGACTGCACGGTCTGCGCGGTGAACAGCGGGATCAGCCGCGGATGCGCGGCGTAGGCGCGACGGTACTCGCGGGCGAGGGCGGCGACGGTCTCGGACCAGTCGCCGGCCGGGTCGCCCACGACGATGGTGGACATGATGCGTGCCCGCATGGCCTCGACGATCTCGGCGCGTCCGGACACGTGGTTGTACAGCGACGACGGCCGCACCTTCAGCCGTTCGGCCAGTCCGGGCATGGTGAAGTCCCCCGCGGTGTCCACCATCCGAATGGCTGCGTCCGTGATGATCTCGGGCGAGAGCAGCCGCTTGGGCGGTCGTGGCATACGAACACTCCTCGAAATCGTCGTGGGCTCTTGCCCTGAACGCGCTCGTCCACCATACTTAACGAATCAAATTCGTTTTATCCCCCGGACCGATTCCCGAGGACTCCATGCTCACCATCACCGCCACCACGCCGCCCGACTCGCTGTGCCGGGTGGAATCCCCCGATCGGCCGCCGCTGCGCGTCGGACTGGTCCAGCACCGCTGGCACGACGACGAACGGACGTTGCGCGCCGAACTCACCGAGGGCATCGCCGCCGCCGCCGGGCTGGGCGCACGCGTCGTGTTCCTGCCCGAACTCACCCTCAGTCGCTACCCGGCCGACACACCCGGCGGCGCCGACGCCGCCCGGACCGCCGAGGACCTGCGGACCGGCCCGACCGTCGCCTTCGCCGCGGCCGCCGCCTCCGCCCACGGCGTGTTCGTGCACGCCTCCCTCTACGAACGTGCCGACGGTGCCGACGGACTCGGCTACAACACCGCCGTCCTCGTCTCCCCGGCCGGCGAACCCGTGGCCCGCACCCGGAAACTGCACATCCCCGTGACCGCCGGATACCACGAGGACACCTACTTCCGGGGCGGACCGGCCGACGACCCGTATCCCGTCCACACCCCCGACGGTCTCGACGGCGCCCGCATCGGCATGCCGACCTGCTGGGACGAATGGTTCCCGGAGGTGGCGCGCGCGTACTCGCTCGCCGGCGCCGAGATCCTCGTCTACCCGACGGCGATCGGATCCGAACCCGACCATCCCGAGTTCGACACCCGTCCGCTGTGGCAGCAGGTGATCGTCGGAAACGGCATCGCCAACGGCACGTTCATGATCGTGCCGAACCGGCACGGCTGCGAGGGAGCCGTCACCTTCTACGGCTCCTCGTTCGTCTCCGATCCGTACGGCCGCATCCTCGTGCAGGCACCGCGCGACGAATCCGCCGTGCTGGTGGCCGATCTCGACCTCGCCCAGCGCCGGGACTGGTTGTCGCTGTTCCCGTTCCTGGCCACCCGCCGCCCGGACACCTACGGCTCGCTGACCGCCCCGGTGGACGCGCACGCACCCTTCGGAGCCGCGCGATGAGCTGGCGCATGCCCGCGGAGAGCGAACCGCACGAGCGCACGTGGATGGCCTTCCCCACCGAGGGATACTCGCTGGGCGACACCGCGGAGGAGCACCACGAGGCCCGCGCCACGTGGGCGGCGGTCGCGCATGCCGTCGCCGAGTTCGAACCCGTCACCGTGGTGGCCGATCCCGGCCAGGTCGACGCGGCTCGCCGGTACCTGTCCCGCGACGTCGAACTGATCGAGGCTCCGCTGAACGACGCCTGGATGCGCGACATCGGGCCGACCTTCGTCCTCGACGACGACGGGCGCCGCGGCGGGGTCGACTGGGTGTTCAACGGCTGGGGCGCCCAGGACTGGGCCCGATGGGACCACGACGCCCGGATCGCGTCGTTCGTGCTCGAGCGCGCCGGCGTCGAGCGTGTAGCATCGACGCTCGTCAACGAGGGCGGCGGCATCCAGGTCGACGGTCTCGGCACCGTCCTGCTCACCGAGACCGTTCAGCTCGACCCCGGCCGCAACCCGCACCTGGACAAGGCCGCGGTCGAGGCGGAACTGCGGCGCACCATCGGTGCGACCTGCGCGATCTGGCTGCCACGCGGGCTGACGCGGGACCAGGAACGCTACGGCACGCGCGGGCACGTCGACATCGTCGCCGCGATCGCGTCTCCGGGTGTGGTGCTCGTCCACGACCAGCGCGACCGGGACCACCCGGACTTCGACGTCACCGCCCTGATCGTCGACCGGCTGCAGCACAGCACCGATGCCCGCGGCGAGCCGTGGCGCATCGTCCGGGTGCCGGCCCCGGCGACGGTGCGCGACGACGAGGGCTGGGTGGACTACAGCTACATCAACCACTACGTCGTCAACGGCGGGGTGATCGCCTGCCGCTTCGGCGACGCCGCCGACGACGAGGCCGCGGAGATCCTGGCGGCCGCGTATCCCGGCCGGCGCGTCGTGGGGGTGGACGCACGGCCGCTCTTCCGCCGCGGGGGCGGCATCCACTGCATCACCCAGCATCAACCGCGGTGACGGGTCCTGCGGTGCCGCCGCGGGACCGCCGCGGCGGTGCCGCGCAGGACCGATGCGGCGGTGCCGCGCAGGACCGATGCGGCGGTGCCGCGCAGGACCGATGCGTCGGCACGTCCGGCATCGACCGGTCCGCTGGGGAGCGCCCGGAACGGATTCCCGAGCCGCGTCGGTGGTCGCTACCGTGCGGCCGTGCGGGACGCGGTGAAGGGCGTCGGACCCGCGATCGCCACGTTCCCCGGGCGCTCATCGGGGACGAGCACACAGTGGGTACGGCCGTAGACGGTGTACATGCACTTGTTGTTGTGGTTGCACCGTCCGGTCACCGTGTGGTCCGCGCGGATGCGCTCGATCAGATCCGGCTCCCGCAGCAGCGCGCGCCCCATGGCGACGAAGTCGAACCCCTCCCGCATTCCGGTGGTGATGTGGTCGTAGTTGTTGATCCCACCCAGGAGGATCAGCGCGGTGTGCTCCATGACGGGAACGAACTGGCGAGCGGACTCGAGCATGTACAGATCCTCGTAGGGATACGAACCCAGCGCCCGTTTGCCGAACAGGCGCACACCCGTCCTGAAGGGTTCCTTCATGACCGACGCGAACTCGTCGACCGGCACGTCGCCGCGGAACAGGTACATCTGCTTGAAGAAGGACGAGCCCTGCGTCAGCTCGAGCGCATCGAGGTTGCGGTCCTGGTCGAGCAACTGCGCTGTGCGAAGGGACTCGGTGAGCCAGATGCTGCCGCGGATCCCGTCGTCCATGCTCATCTTCGCGGTGACAGCCACTCGCGTGCCGACCACTTCCCGCACCCGCCGGGCGATCTCACGGACGAAACGGGAGCGATTGTCGATGCTGCCCCCGTACTCGTCCTTCCTGCGGTTCAGAAGCGGACTGAGAAACGAGCTCGGCAGATACAGATGGCCGAAGTGCAGTTCGATTGCATCGAACCCGGCCTCGACCGCGACGGCGGACGCCTCACCGAATTGATCGACGACCTTCTGGATCTCGGCACGACCGATTTCGCGGCAGTACTCGAAAGACGACGGGTTGATCACCCGGCTCGGTGCCATCGCGGTGACACCTGTGATCTTCTTCGAGGCCACGACACCGGCGTGGCCGAGTTGAGCGGAGATTGCGCCGCCGGCCTCGTGGACGGCATCCGTCAGCTTCCGCAGCCCGGGAAGCGCCTTCCGGTTCATCAGTATCTGGCCGGGCGCGCTGGCGCCCTCGGGAGCCACACAGCAGTACGCGACCGTCGTCATGCCCACCCCACCGCGGACGAAGCCGAGGTGGAAGTCGATCAGGTCGTCGGTCACCAGCCCTTCGGGTGAACGCCCCTCCGACGTCGCGGCCTTGATGATGCGGTTGCGAAGCCGGACAGGGCCCAACATCGTGGGGGCGAACGGATCCCGGGGCGCAGTGGCCGACCCGGTCGAAGTTTCCGAAACGGTCATGACGAGCAGCCCTCCCGACTGATGGAATGTGACCCTACTTACATTCCGCAGGCATCCGTGGCCGTGTCAACGAACGTCCCTCTCAGCGGACACCCTCGCGAGCTCGACGCTCGCCCGGGACGGCCGCCCCGGCGACGGTGCGTGACGAGGAGGACCACAATTCCGCCGCCGGGACGGCGTCCACTGCATCCCGGCATCGACCGCGGCGGTCGTCACCGGCGCAGTCCGGTGTCGGCGAAGACGCCCCCGGGACCCGCCCCCGCCTCTACTGTGTCTTCGGGACGGCCGGCGGCGCGTGCGGGAGGTTTCCAGTGACGGAGGAACGACCCGACACCGGGACGGCAGATCGGATCGTCGGTTCGATCGTCGACTCCACCGGCATCTCCCGCGCGAAAGCATTTCCCGCGCACATGCTTCCGTGGTTCGCCGAGGTCGGCGCCGGGGCGTCGCCGAGCTGGGCGGTGTTCTGCGTCGACGACCACCTGGCGTTCACACCGTCGCTGTCGGTGACGGGTGATCTGCGGCTCCGGATCGACCGCGACCGGCTCCGGTGCGTCGGCGACGGGATCCGGTGGGCTCCTGCCGGCCTGTACGACCAGGACGGGACCCGGTCGTCGCTGTGCACCCGCGGGGTGCTCGAGCGCATCGTCGACGCTCTCGCCGGGATCGGGGTGCAGGCCCGGATCGGGCACGAGGTGGAGTTCACGCTCGTCGGCGGGCACGGCGAGTGGGCCGCATACGGACTCGGCGCCGTCCTCGGGCAGGACGAGTTCGTCGCCGACCTGCTGCGTGCCGCCGCAGGCGCCGGACTGGGGATCGAACAGATCCACGCCGAGGCCGGTGCGCAGCAGTTCGAACTGTCCCTGTCGCCCGCCGACCCGGTCGGCTCGGCCGACGACCTCGTTCTCGCGCGCATCCTGATCGGTCGCACCGCGCGCGCCCACGGGATGCGCGCGTCGTTCTCGCCCGTGCCCGTCACCGGCGGGTCGGGCAACGGCGCCCACGTCCACGTGTCCTTCACCCGGGACGGGCGGCCGCTGCTGTCCGGCGGCGACGGGCCACACGGGATGACGGACGCGGGCGGCAGCGTCGTCGCCGGCATTCTGCGCGCCCTCCCCGACTTCGGTGCCGTCCTCACCGGGTCCGTGCTCTCGCACCTGCGCCTGCGCCCGGGCATGTGGGCGGGCGCCTGGTGCTGCTGGGGACTCGAGAACCGCGAGGCCGCGGTGCGGCTGTGCGCCCTCACCCGTGGGAATCCGCACGGCGCGCATCTCGAGGTCAAACCGGTGGATCCCTCGGCCAACCCGTACCTCGCCTGCGCGGCGATCCTCGGGGCCGCGCAGGCCGGCCTCGTCGATGCGCTGCCGGTGCCGGCGGAGGTCCCGGTCGATCCGGCCCGGCTCACCGAGGCCGAACGCGCCGCGCTCGGGGTCGGCCTCCTGCCCACGGGCCCCGACGACCTGCTCGCGGCGCTCGCGTCGTCGCGGCTCGCCGGGGACCTGTTCGGGCCGTCGCTGCTCGAGGCGCTGCTGGCGGTGAAGAGCTACGAGTTCGACGAGTACCGTGCGCGGCCGCCCGCCGAGCTCGTGGAGCGGTTCCGATTCGCATGGACCACCTGAGTGCGTGGCGAATCTCACCGTAACGGGCGTGCGGGGACCGTCGATCTACGGCCGTCGGTAACTGTGGAGAACGGACGACCATGCACAACCCCGAGTCGGTGGACCCCCTCGCGGCCACCCAGCCCATCGCCAGGCTGCTCGCCCCGAGCGAGCCGGCCGCGGCACCCGCGTCGCGTCCTGCCGCCCCGCCCCCGATCTCCGGTGCCGAGGTCCGGCGCGTCAAACGGCTCACCTACGGTGACGAGCCCCGCGGGCGCTCGTGGCGGCCGGATCTGTGGACGGTCGTCGGCGTGCTGGCCGTGCTGCTGGCGGTCGCGTTCGTCGTCGTCGCGGTGCTCGTCTCGGGGAACCGGTCGCAACCGTCGTACCGGCCCGGTTATGCACCGTCGGGCATGGGCGCTGCGTCCGTGCCCGTCGCGGCCGTCGCGTGAGGACCCGCGACCTGCTCTCCTCCCGCTGAGCGGGATCGCCGGAGTGTCGACGCCCTCCCGGGGCAGCAGCATCGACCTGCTGACCGAGTAGGAGGAGTGAATCGATGAGTGAGTTCGAAGGCCGGGTCGCGCTGATCACGGGCGGGGCACGCGGACAGGGACGCAGCCACGCGGTGGCGCTGGCCGAGCGCGGCGCCGACATCGTGCTGTGCGACCGGTGTGCCGACAGCCCCGTGGTGCCGTACCCGCTGGCCACCGAGGCCGACCTGGAGGAGACGGCGGAGGCGGTGCGCGCCACCGGGCGCCGGTGCCTCACCGCGAAGCTGGACAGCGCGGACCGCCCGGCGATGGACGAACTGGTCGCGCAGGCGCACGCCGAGTTCGGCCGGATCGACATCGCGGTGGCGAACGCCGGAGTGTCGGTCGCCGCCCCGGTCCAGTCGATGACCGAGGCGCAGTGGGCCGAGGCGATCGGATCGAACCTGACCGGGGTGTTCAACACGGTCGGGGCAGTGGCGCCCGGCATGGTCGAGCGGGGCTACGGCCGGATCGTGACGATCTCGTCGATGCTCGGGCGCGCGGGCAACACCAACATGGCGGCGTACAGCGCGTCGAAGTGGGGCGTGATCGGGTTGACCAAGAGCGCCGCGCTGGATCTGGCTCCGCACGGGATCACGGTGAACGCGATCGCGCCCGGGAACATCTCGACGCCGATGATCCACAACGACTTCCTCTACGGTCTGATGCGCCCGGATCTCGAGCACCCCGGCGCCGACGACGTGGCGCCGGTCTTCCAGAGCCTGCACGCGCAGCCGGTGCCGTGGCTCGACCCCGAGGAGATCACCCGCGTGGTGCTGTTCTTCGCCGCCGAGGCGAGTGCCCACATCAGCGGCACCGTGCTGCCGGTCGACGCCGGCAACGCGGGCCGGGTGACCGCATAGGCGCCTCCGGCGCCGGTGCGTCCTTCGGGCTGCCAGGGCAGCCCGAAGGACGCACCGGGGGCGTCAGCCCCAGCGGGACTGGCCGCCGTCGAGGGGGATGGTCGCGCCGGTGAGGTAGCCGGCGTCCTCGCCGACGAGGAAGACGACGGCCCGGCCGATGTCGGTTTCGGGGTCGCCGATGCGGCGCAGGGGGATTCCGGCGCGGAACTCCTCGGCCTCCTCGGGGTTGCGTTCCATCCAGCGCTCGAGTCCCGGCGACAGCGCGTGGGGGGCAATGGCGTTGACGCGGATGCCGTCGACGCCCCACTCGCACGCCGCGGCACGGGTCAGCGACCGCATGCCCTCCTTGATCGACCCGTAGACGCCGTAGTTGCTCGCGTCCCACCGGACCGCCGCCGAGGTGACGAGGTTGACGATCGATCCGCCCCCGCGTTCCTTCATCACCGGGTAGCAGGCCCGCATGAGCCGCAGCGTCGCGAGCGGGCCGGTGGCGAAGGAGCGCTCGAACTCGTCGTCGGTGAACGACAGCAGCGGTCCGGGCCGGCAGTTGTTGGCGTTGTTGACCAGAATGTCCACGCCGCCGAAGTGCTCGACGGTGCGCTGGACCGCCGCGTCGACGTCGTCTGGGTTGCTGACGTCGCAGCGCACGGCGAGCGCCTTGCCGCCGAGCTCCTCGATCGCCTCGGCCGTCGAAACCACCTTGGATTCGGTGCGGCCGGCCGCCGCGATCCGCACGCCCTCCTTGGCGAGGGCGAGGGCGATGCCCCGGCCGATCCCCTGCCCCGCGCCCGTGATGAGCGCGACCTTGCCGTCCAGCTTGCTCATGTGTCCTGCTCCGGTTCTCTCGCCACTTCGGAAGTCCCGGTGTGTCCCAGGCTTCCCGTCCACTATCCTTGACCAAGCACTTGCTTGTCTATGCCGGTTTCCCTGTTCTTCCGCGAAAAACGTCGGACGGCAAGCAGTCTCGAACCGATCCGAACTCGCAGAAAGGTAGCCACGTGCACCTTCCCAATCCTGCCGACCACACCGGGCGCGCCGTGATCGTCACCGGCGGCACCAAAGGCATCGGCTTCGTCGTCGCCGAGCACTTCCTCGCCGCCGGCGCCGACGTCCTGGTCTGCGCCCGCAACGAACCCGAGACGCTGCCCTCGGTCGACGGCCGCAGCGCCGCGTTCCGGGCCGTCGACGTGCGCGACCCGGCCGACGTCGCCGGCCTCGTCGACGACACCGTCGCCCGGTTCGGCCGGCTCGACGTGCTCGTCAACAACGCCGGCGGGTCGCCGGACGCCGACGCCGCCACCGTCTCCCCGCGTTTCGTGGAGAAGATCGTCGCACTGAACCTGCTCGCCCCGTTCTACGCCGCGCAGGCGGCGAACCGGGTGATGCAGGAACAGCCCGAGGGCGGCGCGATCGTCAACATCGGCAGCGTCTCGGCGCACGACCCGCAGCCCGGCACCGCCGCCTACACCGCCGCCAAGGCCGGCCTGCTGGGCCTGACGAAGGCTCTCGCCCTCGAATGGGCCCCGAAGGTGCGGGTCAACCACATCACCACCGGCCTGATCCGCACCGAGGCTGCCGCGTCGGTGTACGGCGACGACGGCGGCGCCGCCGTGACCCGGACCCTGCCGATGGAGCGGATGGCGGTCCCGTCGGACATCGCCCGGGCCTGCCTGTTCCTCGGCAGCGACCTCGCCGCCTACGTCAACGGCGCCGACCTCGCCGTCCACGGCGGCGGCGAGTTCCCGGCCCGGTACATGGCCCTGCACGGGAAGTGACCCGGCGCGGATCGGTGCCCGGATGCCGGGCACCGATCCCGCCTCACGCGAACGACGCCCGCGCCCCCGAGATCACGGCCCGCCCGTCCCCGACCACCTCGAACGACACGTCGTCGCGGCCACCCCAGGCCCGCAGCTCGGCGACGTCGCCGGGGAACACCGGCGCCGCGAAGCGGCCCTGCAGCGTGGCGAGATCCGCCGGATGCGCACCGACGAGCCGCGCCAGCGGCAGCGTCGCCGCCGCGAGCGTGCACAGCCCGTGCATGATCGGACGCGGTTGCCCGATCCGCGCGGCCGCCTCCGGGTCGATGTGGATGTGGTGCCGGTCGCCGGTGAGCCGGTAGAGCGCGGCCTGGTTGGCGGCGGTGACCAGCGAGGCGGTCAGCTCCGGCTCACCCTGCGGGCCCGCCGGCTTCGACGGACCGCGCTCGCCGCCGAATCCGCCCGCGCCGGGCGCGAAGATCGACCAGGTCGCGACGAAGTACTCGCACTCGACCCGGACCTCGAACACGGCCGCGGCACCCTTGTCCCACACCTCGCCCACCGACGCCCGCAACTCCACCTCACCGCGGCGCGGCAGCGGAGCCAGCACGGTCAGCTCCTGCGAACCGTGCAGTGCGGTGCCGGTGTCGAACGCACCGCGCGAGCCCAGCTCGTCCGGCGCCCACTGGGCCAGGGTCAGCGCGAACGTCGGCAGCACCCGCAGCCGGTCCTCGAGCACCAGGTCCAGGTCGGTGGCCGGCTGGGCACCGACGGCGAGCGCGTACAGGATCGCGTCGCGCTCGTCGTAACTCACCGTGCGGGTGCCCAGGTCGGCACCGCGCCACGCCCCGGCCTTCTGCTCCACTGCCGTCATGTCGTGTCCTTCCGGGTTCAGGCCGCGCCGAGGATCAGGCCGGAGGTGGGAACCGCGGTTCCCGCCGTCACCAGCACGTTCTCGACGCCGTCGGGTTGGTTGGTGGAGGTGCCGCGCAGCAGCCGCACCGCTTCGGCGATGCCGTTGACGCCGTGCAGATACGCCTCGCCGACCTGCCCGCCGTGGGTGTTGGACGGCAACCGGCCGCCGAGCTCGAGGTTGCCCTCGCGGATGAAGTCCTTCGCCTCGCCGGGGCGGCAGAAGCCGAGTTCCTCGAGCTGCGGCAGCACCAGCGGGGTGAAGTGGTCGTAGAGGATCGCGGCGTCGATCTCGTCCGGGCTCAGGCCGCTCTGCGCGTAGAGCTGCCGGCCGACCAGGCCCATCTCCGGGATGCCGGTGATGTCCGGCCGGTAGTAGCTGGTCATCATGTGCTGGTCCTTGCCGGACCCCTGCGCGGCGCCCTTGACGAGGACCGGCGTGTGCTGCAGGTCCCGGGCCCGCTCGGCGGAGACGACGACGAGCGCCTGCCCGCCGTCGGTTTCCTGGCAGCAGTCGAGCAGGTGCAGCGGCTCGGCGATCCACCGCGAGTTCTGGTGATCCTCGAGCGTGATGGGCTTGCCGTAGAACCACGCCGCCGGGTTGTTCGCGGCGTGCTTGCGGGCGACGACGGCCACCCGGCCGAAATCCTCACTCGTGGCCCCGTACTGGTGCATGTACCGGCGGGCGAACATCGCGACCCACTGGGCGGGAGTCGCCAGCCCCTGCGGCGTCAGCCATGCGTAGGCCGCGCGGTCGGCGGTCGAATCCATCGGCCGGTCGTGCTGGCCGAGACCGAACCGGACCCCGGAACGTTCGTTGAACGCGCGGTAGACCACGACGACCTCGGCGACGCCCGTCGCGACGGCCATCGCGGCCTGCTGCACCGTCGCGCAGGCCGCCCCGCCGCCGTACCCGATGCGGGAGAAGAACTTCAGCTCCCCGAGCCCGCAGTTGCGGGCGACGAGGATCTCGCCGTTGGTCTCCATCGTGTAGGTGGCCAGGCCGTCGACCTCGGACGGGTCGATGCCGGCATCGGCGAGCGCCGCGACGATCGCCTCGCACGCGAGCTGCAGCTCGGAACGGCCGGACTTCTTCGAGAACTCGGTGGCGCCGATGCCGACGATCGCGGCGGCACCGGAGAGCGGACTGGTCATCGGGTTCCTCCCGGCCGGTCGGTGAAGGCGATCGTGACGGTGCCGGTGGCGTGATCGCCGAGGCTGTTGGCCCCGCGGACCCGGACCTCGACGAGCCCGTCGGACTTGCCGACCACCTCACCGGTCATCGTCATGGTGTCGCCGGGGTAGTTCGGCGCGCCCAGGCGGATCTTCACCCGCCGCACCACGGCGCACGGACCGGCCCAGTCCGTGACGAACCGGCCCACCAGGCCGTTGCTGGTGAGGATGTTCATGAACACGTCCTTCGATCCGCGCTCACGGGCGAGTTCGGGATCGTGGTGGACGTCCTGGAAGTCGCGGGTCGCGAGGGCGGTCGCGACGATCAGGGTGCGGGTGAGCGGGATCGCGAGTTCGGGCAGCACCTCGCCGATCTCGATGTCGTCGTAGCTGCGGTCCGTGGACACGGTGGCGGTCATGCGACCACCTCGACCCCGGCGGCGAGCTGGGCGCCCAGCCGTGCCAGGTCCGACGCGGACCCGCCGAGAGTGGCGCCGATCTGCTTGCCCCACAACAGGTGCCGGTGCACCGGATAGTCGGTGTCGACCCCCATGCCGCCGTGCACGTGCGTCGTGCGGTGCACGACGCGCTGGCCGCCGTCGGTGGCCCACCACTTGGCGACGAGCACCGACGTACCCGGATCCACGCCCTCGGCGAGCAGCCAGGCCGCCTGCCACAGCGTCACCCGCATGGCCTCGAGGTCGATGTAGCAGTCGGCGAGCTGATGGCCCACCGCCTGGAACGTCGCGAGCGGACGCCCGAACTGCATGCGCCCGTTGAGGTAGGTGACGGCCTGCTCGACCGCCCCCGCACCGACACCGAGCTGCAGGGCGGCAAGTGCGAGCTCGACGCGGTCGAGCAACCACTGCACCGCGGTGCCGTCGGCCGGGCCGAGCAGCTCCGCGGACGCCCCGTCGAACGTGACGTTGCCGCAGATCTCCCACGTGGTGGACTGCGTCTGCTCCACGGAGACACCGTCACCGGCAAGGTCGACGACGAACAGCGCGGCACCGGCCGGCGTCGTCGCCGACACGATCGCGCGCTCCGCGACGTGAGTGACCGGGACGACGGCCTTGGCGCCGCTCAGGTGCCACCGGCCGTCGGTCTCGGTCGCGGTGGTCGCCGGAGCACCGTCGACGTACGGGCCGAACTCCTCGAGCCCGATCGTCAGGAACCGGCTGCCGTCGGCGACACCGGGAACCAGAGCGGTGCGCTGCGCGTCGGTGCCGAACTCGACCACCGCCAGGGCGGCGAGCACGGACTGCCAGATCGGGACGGGCGCCACGTGCCGGCCCTGCTGCTCGAGCAGCACGTACAGCTCGGACAATCCGAGACCGCCGCCGCCGAGCTCCTCGGGCAGGGCGACGCCGAGCAGACCGGTGGTGGCGAGTTCGCGCCACAGCTCCCGGTCGACGCGCTCGTCGCCGAGCTCGACCTGCTTGACCCGGTCGATGCCGGCCTTGCCGGTGAAGACCTCGCGGGCGAGGCCGCGAATCGCTTCCTGCTCTTCGGTGAAGTTGAAATCCATCTACGCGTCCTCCCGTGCGGCCGGCCGGAACGCGGGCAGCGTCAAATCCGGGTCGGCGTCGATCCAGTCCAGTTCCACCGGCATGCCGATCTCCACCGCGTCCGGCGCGACACCGGTCATGTTCGCGATCAGGCGGGTGCCCTCCTCGAGTTCGATCGTCGCCACGACGAGCGGGTACTCGAAGCCGGGGATCTGCGGGTGGTGGTTGACCACGAAGCTGTAGACGGTGCCGCGGCCCGACGCGTCGACGGTGTCCCAGTCGAGCGAGCGGCACTGCCCGCACATCGGCCCGGTCGGGTGCCGCAGGGTGCCGCACGACGTGCAGCGCTGGATCACCAGGCGGTGCTCCTTCGCCGCCTCGAACCAGAAGGCGTTGTCGGCGTTGAGCGCCGGGCGCGGCCGCAGCCCCTTCGGCTTCGCCTGTCCCGCGTCCTTCGGCCGGAAACGCAGCGTGCGCCACCGCTGGGTGGCGACGACCTCGCCGGCGCCGTTGCGGTACGTCTTGAGTGTGGTCACGAAGTGCCCGGCGCCGAGGCCGGTCTTCTTCTCCTCCGAGATCGACTCGATCACCTCGGTGAGCGAGACCCGGTCGCCGGGACGCAACTCGGCGAAGAACTCGAAGTCCGAGTCGGTCGCGACGACGGAGGTGTACCCGGCGGCGTCGAGGGTGGCGATCAGGTCGGTCCACACCTGTGACGGGTCGTTGTTCGCCATCTTGTCGGTGAAGGTGCGCATCGTCCACACCTGTGTCATGAGCGCGGGTGCGACGGCACCGTCGCGCCCGGTGGCGCGGGCGGCCTCGTCGTCGAGGTAGATCGGGCTGGTGTCGCCCATCGTCTCGACCCAGTGCCGGATCATCGGGGTGTTGACCTCGTCCGGACCCCACGTCGTGGGGGTCAGGGTCTGCCCCTCGAACGCGCGCAGCGCGGTCAGCAGTTCGCTCACTTGACCCTCTTCTCCCGCACCAGGCCCAGGCCCATGGTGCCGACCATGTCGCGCAGGACCTCGTTGACGCCACCGCCGAACGTGTTGACCATGCCCTGCCGGGAGATCTGCTCGATCTGACCGGCCAGCACCGCGCCCGGCGACTCGGGCCGGATGCGACCGGCCGCGCCGAGGATGCCCAGCAGCGTCCGGTAGACGTCGACGTGCGTCTCGGTGCCGTACACCTTGGTGGCGCCGGCGTCCGCGCCGGAGAGGGTGTCGGCCGCGACGGCGGCGGTCATCTTCCAGTTCAGCAGCCGCATCGCCTCGAGCTTGGCGTGGGTGCGGGCGAATTCCTGCTGCACCCAGGGAATCTCGATGGTGCCGTTCTCGCGGGCCCAGTCCAGCACCTGATGCCACAGCCCGTAGGTGCGGCCGCCGATCGCGGCCAGGCCGATGCGCTCGTGGTTGAGCTGGGCGGTGATCAGCGGCCAGCCGCCGTTGATCTCCCCGACCACGTCCCGGTCGGGGACGCGGATGCCGCTGTAGTAGGTGGCGGTGACCGACAGGCCGCCGACGGTGTGGATCGGCGACCACGAGAACCCGGGCGCGTCGGTCGGCACCATGAGGATCGAGATCCCGCGGTGCTTGGGGGCGTCGGCGTCGGTGCGGCACGCCAGCCACACGTAGTCGGCCGTGTTGGCGCCCGAGGTGAAGATCTTGTTGCCGTCGACCACCCACTCGTCGCCGTCGCGCACCGCGCGGGTCTTCAGCGACGCCAGGTCGGTGCCGGCCTCCGGCTCGGTGTAGCCGATGGCGAAGACGATGTCGCCGGAGAGGATGCCGGGCAGGAAGCGGTCCTTCTGCTCCTGCGTGCCGTACTTCATCAGGGTGGGGCCGACCGTGTTGACGGTGACGAACGGGAACGGCAGGCCCGCGCGCTGCACCTCGTCGAAGAAGACGAACTGCTCCTCGATGGACCGGCCCTGCCCGCCGTACTCCGTGGGCCAGCCGATCCCCAACCAGCCGTCCTTGCCGAGCAGCGTGACGACCTCGCGGAAGTACTCGCCCCCCACTCCCTGCTCACCGGCGCGGCGACGCTTGTCCTCCGGCAGCAGCGACGCGAAGTAGGCGCGCAGCTCCTTCCTGAGCGCGACCTGCTCCGGGGATTCCTTCAGATCCATCGCGAATTCTCCTAGCGACCGAATGTCGTTGTGACCTCGGACGCTAGTCAGCGGGGCCGCCGCGCGGGCGAACCGTCTCGAACAGCGGGAACCGGCCGGTCACACCCGGCCGAGGCGTTCGGCGCAGGCGGCCATCTCGTCGACGACCCGGTCCAGCGTCCCAGCCTTCGGCGACGCCGACAGCACCATCCGCGTCGCCCCCAACGCGCGGGCCCGGTCGAGGCGGGCCTCGTCGAGCCGCGGCAGCGTCGCCCCGAGCACCAGTTCCACGGCGCCGGGATCGCGGCCGGCCGATTCGGCGGCGCGGCGCATCTGCCCGATCGCCCGATCGAGGTCCTCCCCGGCCAGGCCGAGGGGCTGAAATCCGTCGCCCAGGCGTCCGGCCCGCCGGGCCGCGGCGGCGCTGTGCCCGCCGATGTACAGCGGCACCCCGCTCTCGCAGTGCGGCTTCGGCCAGCTGTGGGCGCCACGGAAGGCGTAGAACTCGCCGTCGAAGTCCACGCCCGCCGGGTCGGTGCCGGCCCACAGGGTGCGCATCACCGCGATCGCCTCGTCGACGATCTTTCCGCGCCGGTCGAAGTCGCCGCCGCACGCCTCGATCTCCTCCCGCATCCAGCCCAGTCCCAGACAGATCCGGACGCGGCCGCGGGAGAGCCGGTCGAGGGTGGCCAGTCGCTTGGCCAGCACCACCGGATGGTGGTTGGGCAGCACCAGCACCCCGGTGGCGAGGCCGAGGTCGGTGGTGGCACCGGCGACGAACGACAACAGCTCGAGCGGGTCGGGCAGGTCGCAGTCGTCGGGCAGGTGGGACTTGCCGGTCGACGAGTACGGATACGCGCTGCCGGTGTTCGAGATCACCACGGAGTGCTCGACGGCGGAGATCTCGTCGAACCCCAGTTTTTCTGCGGCACGAGCGAATTCGAGGATCCTCTCGGGGTCCCCGCTGTGTCCCAGCTCGATCGGCACCACCACACCCAGCTTCACGTACGTCCGTCCTCTCGTGTCGCCGCTCCCCGAGCGGTCGTCTCCTCGATCAGCTTCGGCGCCCACACCACCTTGCCGAGCAGCCGGTCCGCGTCGGGCGCGGTCGCCAGCCACACCGCGGCGGCGGCGGGCACCGTCGCCGACACGGCCTCGAATCCGGCGTCCTCGACGGCGCGCGTGCCGCCCCGGGCCCGGCCCGCCTCGGTGACGACGAACCCGGGGCTCAGATTGAACGCCCGGATCCCGCGGGCGCGGTACTCGGCGTTGATCATCCCGGCGATCCGGGCGAACGCGGCCTTCGACGCCGCGTACGACAGGCCCCAGCCGCCCTCCCCCGGCGGGGCGGGCGGGTCGACCGCCGCCGACCCGGACACCAGATCGATCACCACACCGCTGCCGCGGTCGAGCATCGCCGGCAGCACCGTCTGGATCAACGCCACCTGGTGCAGGTAGTTGCCGTCGATCATGGCGGCGGCGTCGGCGAGGTCGATGTCGAGCAGCCGGTCCATGTTTCCCGCGGTCTGCGCGTAGGCGTTGGCGACCAGCACGTCGATCCGGCCCCACACGTCCAGGACGTGCCGGCCCGCGGCGCGCACCGATCCGACGTCGAGCAGGTCCATCGGGACGGGCAACGCCCGCACCCCGAGAGCCTCGATCTCCGCGGTGGTGGTCTCGAGGCTGCCGGGCACGGCGATGGGTTCGTCGCCGTCGCGGCGGCTCCGGGGCGGTACGGCGCCCTGTCCCTCGCGCACCGTGCGGGCGGTGACGGCGACGTCGAAGCCCGCACGGGCGAACGCGAGGGCGGTCTCGCGTCCGATGCCGCGGCTGGCGCCCGTGACGAGGGCGACGCGGGTGCCGGACACCGGGCTACACGCTCAGCAGCCGCTGCCGGCCGTGTGCGGCGAATTCCTCGTCCAAGGCAGACTTGTCGGCCTCGCTCATGGCGGTGTACTCCGGCGCGCCGCGTCCCACCCACCGGTAGACGGGTTCGGTGGTGTGCCAGCGCTGCGCCTGCAGCTCGCGCTTGAGGACCTTGTTCGAGCCGGTCACTGGCAGGTTCGTCGACACCCGCACGAACCGGGGAATCGCCTTCGAGCCGAGATCGGCTTGGCCGGTGAGGAATTCGGCGAACTCCACCGGGTCGAAGTCGGCGAGCGAGGCGACCTCGATCGCCGCCATCACCTGATCGCCCGAACGCGGGTCCGGCACCGCGTAGACACCGGTGGTCACGACCTTCGGGTGCCGGCGCAGGACCCGCTCGATCATCAGCGCCGAGGTGTTCTCGCCGTCGACCCGGATCCAGTCGCCCTTGCGGCCCGCGAAGTAGATGAAACCGGCCTCGTCGACGTAGCCGAGGTCGCCGGTCCAGTACCAGCCGTTGCGGATCCGCTCGGCGTCGGCGACGTCGTTCTTGTAGTAGCCCTCGAAGGCGCGGGCGCCCTCCTTGTTGATCATCTCGCCGATCGCCTCGTCCGGGTTGAGCACCCGGCCGTGCTCGTCGAGCACCGCACGGGCGCACTCGGCGAACGTGTCCGGATGCACCACCGCGATCCCGGCGTGCGCGGGCCGGCCGAGCGCGCCCTCCGGCGCCGCCGGATCGAGCCGGACCGACCCGGCGCCCTCGCTCGAGCCGTACCCCTCGTACAGCACCGCGCCGAACCGGCGCACGAACTCGGCCTTGTCCTCCGGCGAGGCCTCGGTGCCGAAGCCCCGCTCGAGCCGGTTGTCGGCGTCGTCGGGCTGTTCGGGGGTGGCCATCAGGTAGGCCAGGGCCTTGCCGACGTAGGTGAAGAACGTCGCGCCGAAGAACTTCACGTCGGGCAGGAACCCGGACGCGGAGAACTTGCGGGTCAGGCACACCGTCGCACCGTTGGCCAGGGCCGGCGCCCACAGCGCCATCAGCGCGTTGCCGTGGAACAGCGGCATGCAGCAGTAGTCCACGTCGTCGCGGTGGTGCCCGTACTTGGCGGTGTTGGCGTACGCGAGCCGCGACAACCGGCCCTGGGAGCACTTGACGGCCTTGGACCGGCCGGTGGTGCCGGAGGTGAACAGCAGCAGGAACAGGCTGTCCTCACCGACGCCGTCGGCGATGGCCGGCTCCGCTCGGTGCGCATCGATCCGCGCCGCATAACCGGGATCGTCGATCAGCAGGAAACGGTCCTCGTCGAGGCCCAGGGCGAGTCCGCGCAGCTTCGCCATCCCGGCGGTGTCGGTGACGATGAGCTGGCAGTCCACGTAGCGGATCTCGGCCTCGAGTTCCGCCGCGCCGCGTGTGGGATTGATGCCGACGACCGTCGCGCCCGCCAGGGCGGCCCCGCCGAGCCAGAACAGGAAGTCCGGGACGTTGTCGAGGAGGATGCCGATGTGGAACGGGGCGTCGACGCGCAGCGACCGCGCGAGTGCGCCACGCGCGGCGCTCTCGCGCACCACGGCGTCCCACGTCCAGTCCTGTTCCCGGGTCCGCAGGCCGAACCGGTCGTCGCCGACGCGGTCGAGCAGCATCTCGGCGATGGTGGCGCGCTGCACCCCCGTCTCCGTCGCGGCGGTACCGGGGTTCACGGTGCTCGTCATCGTCGCAGCTCCCTTCATGCCGTCCGGAGCACGCAGTGGGTGCCCCCGTAGATCGCGGTCATGCACTTGTTGCAGTGGTTGCACAGCGACGCGGCGGCCGCGTCCTCCTGCATGCGGTTGACGAGGTCCGGCTCGCGCAGCAGCGCCCGCGCGGCGGCGACGAACTGGAAGCCCTCGGCCATCGCCTCGTCGATGATCGCCCGGCCGGTGATGCCGCCGAGCAGCACCAGCGGCATCTTCAGCTGCGACCGGAACTGCTTGGCGTCTTCGAGCAGGTAGCCGTCGCGGTAGGGGTACTCACGCAGGAAGTGCTTGCCCACCAGCTGGATTCCCAGCTTCGTCGGCTGCGGCATCACGGCGGCGAAGTCGCGCAGCGGCGCGTCGCCCTTGAACAGGTACATCGGATTGAGCAGCGAGCTGCCGGCGGTCAGCTCGAGGGCGTCGAGCGAGCCGTCGGCCTCGAGCCACTTGGCGACCTGGATCGACTCGTCGAGCCAGAAGCCGCCGGGCACACCGTCGTCCATGTTGAGCTTGGCGAGGATCGCGATCTTGTCGCCGACGGCGTCACGGACGGCACGGGCGGCCTCCCGCGCGAAGCGGGCGCGGTTCTCCAGCGACCCGCCGTACTCGTCCTTGCGCTTGTTGATCTTCGGGCTCAGGAACGAGCTGATCAGGTAGTTGTGCCCGAAGTGGATCTCGACGGCGTCGAAGCCGGCCTCGACGGCGCGGCGCGCGGCCTCGGCGTGTCCCTCGGTGATGCGGGCGATGTCCGCCTTGGTGGCGGGCTTGCTGAAGTTCTGGGTCGTCATGCGGAAGGCGCGGCTCGGCCCGAGGGCCGGGGTGCCGAGGTACTTCGCGGCGGCGACCGGACCGGCGTGGCCGATCTGCGCGGAGACCGCGGCGCCCTCGTTGTGGATCGCGTCGGTGAGCTTGCGCATGCCGGGCCGGGTCTCGTCGGTCCACTGCAGCTGGCCGGGGGCGGTCCGGCCGTCGGGTGCGACGGCGCAGTAGGCGACCGTCGTCATGCCGACGCCGCCGGCGGCGGGCCGGCGGTGGAACTCGATGAGCTCGTCGGTGACGAGCCCCTTCGGGGTCAGGCCCTCGAACGTGGCCGCCTTGATCACCCGGTTGCGCAGGGTCAGCGGGCCGATCTTCGCGGGGGCGAAGGGATCGATCCTCGTCGTCGGGGTATCGAGAAATGTGGACATGCGGTTGCTCCTCCGGCAGCGATTCTGCGCCGAACGTAGCCCCGGCTGTCGGGTGGATCACGGCAAGTCTCGCTCAGTGGTAACCACTACCGCAGTGGCTGCCCGACGTGAGAAATTGCAGTGGTACGCCTCACACGCGGCCGCGGCCGGGGTGGGGTTCCAAGGTCTATCGCCGCAGGTGGCACGGTGTTCACGTGACACGAAGGAAAGGTCCCCGCATGACTGCGTCCGCAGATCCCCGGCTCTACCTCGACGAGGTCGTCTCCCGTCTGACCGGCCCGGGTGGCCGGTTCGAGATCGTCGAGGAAGAGGTGCTCGGCGCCTCGATGCCGGTGATGAAGAACCGTGGCAAGGCCGTGGGTGAGCTGCTCGCCGACTCCCTGCGCTGGGGGGACCGGGACTACCTCGTCACTGCCGACCGCCGGCTCTCGTTCGCCGAGCACGCCGCCGCCGCGTACTCCCTCGCCCAGGCGCTGCGCAGCGACTACGGCGTCGAGAAGGGCGATCGCGTCGCGATCCTGGCCGCGAACACCCCGGAATGGGTGATTACGTTCTGGGCGAGCCAGACGCTCGGCGCGATCACCGTCGGGCTCAATGGCTGGTGGGTGCCGCGGGAGATCGAGTACGGCCTCGGGCACAGTCGGCCGAAGATCCTCGTCGTCGATGCCAAGCGCGCCGAGGCTCTCGCGGACGTCGACACCACCGGGATCACGGTCCTGACGATGGAGGAGGATCTGCCCCGCCTGATCGCGCAGTACGCCGGGGCCGAGCCGCCGCACGTCGACATCGACGAGGACGACCCGTCCGTCATCCTCT
Organism: Rhodococcus indonesiensis; assembly: GCF_047782815.1. Classification (NCBI taxonomy): domain Bacteria; kingdom Bacillati; phylum Actinomycetota; class Actinomycetes; order Mycobacteriales; family Nocardiaceae; genus Rhodococcus; species Rhodococcus indonesiensis. The sequence continues at coordinate 4,572,627 of NZ_CP180630.1, forward strand.
ACACCAGCGGCACCAGCGGCCGGCCCAAGGGCGCGCTGCACTCGCACCGCAACCTGCTGGCGGTCGTCGACTACCACCGGTTCAGCGACGCCCTGCTCGCGGCGTTCACCGGCCGGACCTACAGCGACGACGTCCCCAGCGACCTGCGGTACCTGCTCACCTCGCCGCTGTTCCACATCGCGAGCCTGCACAACCTGGTGATCCCGCGGCTGGCGACGGGCAGCGCGGTGATCATGCACCAGGGTTCGTTCGACGTGGACAAGGTGCTGAGCCTGATCGAACGCGAACGCGTCACCAACTGGGGCGCGGTGCCGACGATGGCGTCGCGGCTGCTCGAGCACGAGGGCCTCGACAAGTACGATCTGTCGTCGCTGACGGCGTTCGCGCTGGCGTCGGCACCGTCGTCGATCGCATTCAAGGACCGGCTGCGCGAGAAGGTGCCGTTCGCGCGCGACGCCCTCGTCGACAGCTACGGCCTCACCGAGTGCAGCACCGCCATCGCGGTCGCCAACTCGCAGGACCTCGAGGCGTTCCCCGGCACCCTGGGCCGGCCGATCATCACGGTGAGCCTCGAGATCCGCGACCCGTTCGGCGAATGGCTGCCGGACGGGGTCGAGGGCGAGGTGTGCGTGCGCAGCCCGTTCGTCATGCTCGGCTACTGGGAGGACGAGGAGGCCACGGCCGCGGCGATCACCCCGGACCGGTGGCTGCGCACCGGCGACTACGGCGTCATCGAGAACGGCCGGCTGCGCCTGACGGGCCGTCGCTCGGACCTGATCCTGCGCGGCGGCGAGAACGTCTATCCCACCGAGATCGAGCAGACCCTCGACGAGCATCCGGCCGTGCGCGAGTGTGCCGTGATCGGCGTCCCGCACCCCGACCTCGGCCAGGAGGTCGCGGCGGTCGTCGTCCTCGCCGACGGGGCGAGCGCGACGGAGGAGGAGCTGCGCGAGTACGCGGCCGAGCGCCTGTCGTACTTCAAGGTGCCCACACGCTGGCGGATCACGTCCGACCTGCTGCCCCGCAACGCGACGGGCAAGACGGTGCGCCGCGAGGTCAGCATCTAGTTGCGCGGGGCGGTGCTTCTTGCGCGCGTTCTCACGCGCGCAAGAAGCACCGCCGGTCGCGGATGCGGCTACCGCGACCGGGACACGAACCCGGGGTCCTCGACCGCCAGGCGCTGCCGCACCGGCTCGGGCATCGTCGAGCACGAGTCCGCACTCGGGCGGTCGTCGGCGTGGTCGGCGGCCGAATCCTCGATCCCCACCGACGCGACGATGTTCTCCCAGCCGCCCCAGCCGGCGAAGCGGGCGGGCAGATCGACGTTGGCGGCGCCGTTGATGTGGAACGCCGCGCTCGGGTACGGCGCGTCCGGCGGCGTGGCGACGCCCCCGCCGGGCAGGCGCACCACGTCCTCCGGATTGGGCAGCATGCCCGCGAGCTGCATCGCGTGGTACTGGTACATCTCCCACGGCGCGGTGTCGAAGTAGTACCAGCTGGCCGCGCACACCCCGTACAGGTCGGGACCGAACTGCGCGTAGTTCAGGTACAGCTCCATGATCCGGGCGTCGGGCAGGGTGGTGCTCAGCAGGATCGACGGCACCGTCTCGACGGCTTTGCGGATCGCGCTCTGGTCGGGGGTGAAGAACATGTTCTTCGCGAGTTGCTGCGGGATCGTCGAATACGTCTGCTGTGGCTCACCCGTCAGGTGGGCGACGGCACGGTCGGCATAGTCGCCCCAGTGGAATGCCTGCGCGCGAAGACCCATCTGGTCGTCCTCGTGCGCGATCACCGAGGCGACGACATAGCGGCTGACATGATCGAGCGAGACGTACTGGTAGGTGACCGGACCGTCGTCGATGCGCATGAACCGCGACGACGCCGGCGTCCACACCCGCAGCGACGCGGTGGCCGTCAGCGCGATCAGCACGAGCGCCGCGACCGCCGCCCCGGCCCACTTCGCGCGCGCAGGCCACGGGTTGCGCGGCGGCTGCGCCGGCAGCGGCGGCTGCCCGGGCCGGGCGACGGGTGGCCACGGCGGTTCGGGCCGACGGAATCCTGCGTATTCGGGCTCGCGGCGGGGCTGCGGCTCGGACCGGCGGGGCCACTGCACCGCGGAGCGCCACAGCCGGCGCGGCTTCGGGCCGCGGCCCTGCGGTTCGCGGCGCACCGGTGCCTCGGGCATCGCCGCCCAGGCGCGCAGACGGGCGGCGACACACCGGGTGCACCGGCCGTCGACCCGCCTCTCGAACGGACCCACGGTCCGGCCGCACGTGGTGCACCTGCCCGGCCTCATCGCTGCACACGCCTCCCGCTGGTCACCGACACGACCCCCTCATCTTCGTCGCCGACGGTCACGGGCCGGTCTCGGGGGGGTCGGGACCCGGATGCTCAGTCCACCCGCGGCGCCCACTGGACGCCGTTGATGTGCGCACCGCCGTCGACGAACAAGGTGTTGCCGGTGAGGTAACGCGCGGCGTCGCTCGCGAGGAACACCGCGACGGGCCCGATGTCGTCGAGCGGGTCACCGATGCGGCCCATCGGGTTGGCCTGCGCCGACGCCGCCGCCATCTGGGGGTCGGCTGCAGCCACCCGGCGGAACGCCTCGCTCTGCGCGCCCGGGCAGATCACGTTGCAGCAGATCTGCTTCGGCGCCCATTCCCGCGCCGCGGTGCGGGTGAGGGTGCGCAACGCCTCCTTGGCGGCGTTGTACTGCACGGAGTACATGTGCGCGTTGACGCCGTTGAGCGAGCACAGGTTGATCACCCGGCCGGTGCCGTGGCGCTCGAGTTCCGGGAGGGCGCGCTGCATCGCCCAGAACGCCGCCATCACGGCCGTATCGAATCCGGCGCGCAGCTGCTCGTCGGTCATGTTCTCGAAACGGGCGTACCCGGAGCCGCGCCAGGCGTTGTTGACGAGGACGTCGAGACGGCCGAACCGCTCGACCGCGCCGTCGACCGCGGCGTGGACCTGGTCCTTGTCGGTGACATCGGTGCGCACGAAGTGGGCACGCGCACCCCACTCGTCGCGCAGCCACCGGGCGGTGGCGTCGCCGGCCTGCTCGTCGATCTCGGCGACGAGGACGTCCGCGCCCTCCCGCGCGTACGCCGCAGCGATGCCGCGTCCGATGCCCATGCCGGCGCCGGTGACTACCGCGACGCGGCCGTCGAGTGCTCCCATGCGGACTCTCCTATCGGGGGCGCGGAACCGTCTTGTCGATGAAGAGTCCCTCCACCGAGACGCACAGCTGCCCGTCGGCCGTCGTGATGCTGCCGACGGTGCGGATCTTGCGGCCGTCGACGGAGACGAGCCGGCCGGTGATCACCAGCGGCTCGAACAGCGGCGTGGGCCGGTGGTAGTTCGTCTCGAGCTTCGCCGTCATCCCGGACTTGCCGCCCCACGCGTTGGCGACGCCGAGCACATGGTCGAGGATGAGCGCGGACACCCCGCCGTGGACGCACCCGGGCGGACCCTGGTACGGCATCGTCAGCGTGACCGTGCCCCGCACCGAGCCGTCCTCGAGCCCTTCGAGGACCAGCGGTGGGGCGATGGCGTTCTCGGGCCCGGTGACCGGGTCGTGCCGGGTGACGCCCTCGCCGTTCCACATGTCGATCAGTCGTTCGGCGACCTCCGGGGCGTGCTCCTCGAGGTGGTCGGCGATGCTGTTCAGCTCCTCGGCGACCCGGTCGAGGTTGGCGTTGCCGCGGTCGGTGCGCAGCATGGCGTCGACGACGCGGCGCGCGGCGGCGGTCGCCCGGTCCACCGGCGCGTCCTGCGGCGCCGAGGTCAGCACCGTGCCGTGGGCGTGGGTGGCGGCGGTGGGATGCGTGCCGACCTTCACGGACGCACCTCCATGACGGCGTGCGTGAGGACGGGGGCGCCGTCGCGCTCCGGGCAGGTGGCCAGCAACGTCAGCCGGTCACCGTCGCGCCAGACGGCGGTCTCGATGGTCTCGCCCGGGAACAGCGAGCCGGCGAACCGCACCGACCAGCTCCGCACCCGCGCCGGGTCGCCGTCGAGCAGACCGTCGACGACGGCCTTGCACACGATTCCGTAGGAGGCCAGACCGTGCAGGATCGGCCGGTCGAATCCGGCGGCCTGTGCGAATGCGGGCTCGGCGTGCAGCGGGTTCATGTCGCCGCTGAGCCGGTACAGCAGCGCCTGCCGGGTGCCGGTGGGCGAGACGAGGACGGTGTCGGCGTCGCGTTCGGGCACCGCGTGCGGCGTCTCCGGGCCGGGTTCGCCCCCGAAGCCGCCCTCGCCGCGGGCCCAGATCTGCATGCCGGTGGTCCACAGCGGTGCACCCTCAGGGGTGGCGGCGGACTGTTCGAGCACGATGACGGCGGCCTTGCCCTTGTCCCACACGTGGGCCACGCGCGACGAGATGTGCGCCGTCCCGGAGGCGGGGATGGGGGCGTGCAGCTGCAGCGACTGCCCGCCGTGCAGGATGCGTCGCAGGTCGATGTCGATGCCGGGCAGGTTCATGCCGGCCGGCTTCAGGGCGCCGGCCGAGATGCCCTGACCGGCCACCATCGCGAACGTCGGCAGCACCCGCAGGTCCTTCTCGTACACCCAGCGCAGCTCGGCCGGGTCGAGTCCGTCGCCGCCGGCACCGAGGCCGAGGTGATACAGCATGACGTCGCGGTCGGTCCAGACCGCTTCGCGCACAGTCGGTTCGGCGGACAGCGCGATCTTCGGGTCGATGGGCACGGTCAGTTCTCCTTCTCGTCCGCGGATCCGGTGAGGGTCCCGGCCCGGTACAGCGTCACCACGCACGCGCCGCCGAGCCCCAGATTGTGTTGCAGGCCCACGCGGGCGCCGTCGACCTGGCGGTCACCGGCCTCGCCGCGCAGCTGCCAGGTGAGTTCGGCGCACTGGGCCAGGCCGGTGGCACCGAGGGGATGGCCCTTGGAGAGCAGGCCGCCCGACGGGTTGACCACCCACCGGCCGCCGTAGGTGGTGGCCCCCGACTCGACGAGCTTGCCGCCCTCCCCCGGGCCGCACAGGCCGAGCCCCTCGTAGGTGATGATCTCGTTGATCGCGAAGCAGTCGTGCAACTCGATCACGTCGACGTCGTCGACGGTGAGCCCGGACTCGGCGAACACCCGGGCGGCGGCCGCCCCGGTCATCGGGGCGCCGACGACGTCGATCATCGAGCGGCTGTCGAACGATTCGCCGGTGTCGGTGGTCAGCGTCTGCGCCACGATCTCGACGGCCCGGTCCTCGAGGCCGTGCTCGCGCACGAACGCCTCGCTCACCAGGACCGCCGCGCCGGCGCCGTCGGAGGTGGGCGAGCACTGCGAGCGGGTGAGCGGCGCGTGGATCATCTTGTCGCCCAGGACCTGTTCGAGGGTGTACTCGTCGCGGAACTGCGCGTAGGGGTTGTGCACCGAGTGCCGGTGGTTCTTCACCGCCACGGCGGCGATCTGCTCGGCGGTGGTGCCGTAGCGCTCCATGTGCTCGACCGCGGCATTGCCGAACAACTGCGCGGTCATCGGCCCGGTGCCCCACTCGTGCAGGTCGGTCATGACCTTCAGGTGGTGGTCGAGGGTGGTGACCTTGGGCAGTTCGCCGGTGCCGGTGAGGGAGGTGCGGGTCATCTTCTCGAACCCGACGGCCAGCGCGACGTCGGCCTGCCCGCCCTGCACCCAGTCCCGCGCCGTCATCAGCGCCGTGGACCCGGTGGCGCAGTTGTTGTCGACATTGACGATCGGGATGCCGGTCAGCCCCACCTCGTACAGGGCGCGCTGACCGGCGGTGGACGGCTGGAACACGTAGCCGACGGCGGCCCGCTGCACCCGCCCGTAGCCGATGCCGGCGTCGCCGAGGGCGGCGTCGACGGCCTCGCGGACCATCTCGGGGTATTCCCGGCCGCTGGTCTCGATCTTCTCGAACTTCGTCATCCCCACGCCGACGACGAACACACGACGCCCGTGCCGCGCCGACGTCACCGCGGCGCTCACTTTCCGGGCTCGGGGTCGCGGGGCAGGCCGAGCAGGCGCTCCCCGATGATGTTGAGCTGGACGTTGGTGGTGCCGCCGGCGATCGACATGCACTGGGAGTTGAGGAACATCTGCGTCGCCGACCGGCGGTCCTGCGCGCCGAGCAGCGAACGCGGTCCGGCCCAGTCCATCGCGACCTCCCACACCTGCTGGATGTGCTCGACGCCGAGCAGCTTCGCGACCGAGGACTCGGCGCCGGGCTGCGCCCCGGCCAGCGACCGCAGCGTGGTGCGCAGCGCCATCAGCCCGCCGGTCTGCGCGTCGCACAACACCTTCCCGAGGACGGTGGCCTGTTCGTCGTCGAGCCCGCCGGGCAGTTCGGCGCCCAGTTCGAGCAGGGCCTCGCCGCCGGAGCCGAGGGACGAGTCGTGCGAGAGGGAGACGCGTTCGTTGGCGAGGGTGGTGCGGGCGAGCTTCCAGCCGTCGCCGGGCTCGCCGACGAGGCACTCGTCCGGGACGAAGACGTTGTCGATGAAGATCTCGTTGAACAGCGCCTCGCCGGTGATCTCGCGCAGCGGGCGGATGTCGAGACCCTCGCTGCCGCGCATGTCGACGAGGAAGTACGACAGGCCCTTGTGCTTGGGAGCGGAGGCGTCGGTGCGGGCCAGGCAGATGCCCCAGTGGGCGTCGCGGGCCATCGAGGTCCACACCTTCTGCCCCTGCAGGATCCACCCGCCGTCGACCTTGGTGGCCTTCGTGGTCAGCGACGCCAGATCCGAGCCCGCGCCGGGCTCGGAGAACAGCTGGCACCAGACGATGTCGCCGCGCAGCGACGGCGGCACGAACCGCTCGAGCTGCTCCGGGCTGCCGTGCGCGATCAGGGTCGGCACCACCCAGTTGCCGATGATCATGTCGTGCGGCCTCAGGCTGGCCCCGCGCAGCTCCTCGGCGATCACCAGCTGGGTGACCGCGTCGGCGCCCTTGCCCCACGGTGCGGGCAGATGTGGTGCGGTGTAGCCCTTCTCGGCGAGGTACGCGGTGCGTTCGGTGCCGTCGAGAGCGACGGCGGGCTCGAGTTCGCCGCGCACCTCGGCGCGGATCCGTTCCGCCTCCGGCGGCAGGTCGATGCCGAGGACGCGGCGGGTGCCGCCGCGGGTGAGGTCGGTGACGCGCCGGCGCCACGAGGCGGTGGAGCCGAGCAGGATCCGCAGCGACTGGGCGCGGCGCAGATACAGGTGCGCGTCATGCTCCCACGTGTAGCCGATGCCACCGAGGATCTGGATGCAGTCCTTGGCCACGGCGAACGCTGCCTCGGGGGCCGTGGCGCCGGCGACGGCGGCCGCGAGGGACGCCTCGTCCGCCTCGGCACCGCCGGGGGTCAGGGCGCGGGCGGCGTCCCACGCGCACACGCGGGCCTGCTCGGCGAGTGCGAGCATGCGTGCGGCGCGGTGCTTGACGCCCTGGAACTGGCCGATCGGCCGGCCGAACTGGCGGCGCACGGCGGCGTACTCGGCGGCGGTGCGCACGCACCAGTCCGCGATGCCCGAGGCCTCGGCCGCGAACAGAGCGGCGGCGAGATCGGTGACGCGCTGCGGATCGATCCGCAGCACGTCGTCGGCGCCGAGCGCCAGCCGGTCCACCTCGAACTGCGAATTGCCGCGGACCACATCGTGACTGGGCAGGTCCTCGACGTCGATCCGGTCGCGGCGCAGCAGCACCCAGGCGCGGTTGCCGGCGTCCTCGGCCGCGACGAGCAGCAGATCGGCGGTGTGGCCGCCGAGGACGAATCCGGATCGTCCGGACAGTGTGGTGCCGGCCGAGCCGCGCCCCACCCGCAACGTGCCCGGCTCGAGGGCGACGCCGGCGAGCGTGGCACCGTCCGCGAGACCGGCGAGTTCGGCGGTGCGGCCGGCCTCGCGCAGCACCGCGGCGGTCAGCACGGTCGGCAGGAACGGGCCGGGCACCATCGACCGGCCGAGTTCCTCGGTGACGACCGCGAGTTCGACCAGACCGCAGCCGGCGCCGCCGACCTCTTCGGGCAGGTGCAGACCGAGCACACCGAGTTCGGCGAGCGAGTTCCAGAACGCGGGACGGGTGTCGGTCTTGGCTTCGACGGCCTGGCGCACCACGTCGGCGGTGACGTGGCGGGTGGCCCAGCCGCGCACCGCGTCGCGCAGGTCGCGGTCCTCGTCTGTCAATCCAATGGTCATGTCGGCCTCGCGAATTCGATGGTGTCGGTCAGATGCGTTCGATGACGGTGGCGGTGGACAGTGCGCCGCCCGCGCACATGGTGACCAGTGCCGTGGACCGGTCGGACCGCTCGAGCTCATGCAGGGCACTGGTGAGGAGCCGGGCACCGGTCGACCCGACGGCGTGACCGAGGGCGATGGCGCCGCCGTTGACGTTGACCTTGGACATGTCGGCGTCGAGCACCTGCGCCCACGACAGGACGACCGCGGCGAATGCCTCGTTGATCTCGACGAGGTCGACGTCGTCGAGCGTCATGCCGGCCTTGCCGAGGACGTGGCGGGTGGCGTCGATCGGACCGTCGAGGTGGTAGTACGGGTCGGACCCGACCATGCCCGAGGCGACGATCCGGGCGCGGGGCCGCAGGCCCAGCTCCTGGGCCCGCTCGGCGCTGGTGAGCAGGACCGCGGCGGCGCCGTCGCTGATCTGCGACGCGGAACCGGCCGTGTGGATGCCGCCCTCGACGACCGGCTTCAGTGCGGCCAGGCCTTCGGCGGTGGTCTCGCGCAGGCCACCGTCGCGGGTGACGACGGTGGTCTCGCCGGTGGGCACGCCGTCGACGAGGACGGGCGCCTCGGTGGGGACGATCTCGCGGTCGAACCGGCCCTCGGCCCATGCGGCTGCGGCGCGGCGCTGCGACTCGAGGCCGAAGGCGTCGGTGTCGCCGCGCTTGATGCCGCGCTTGGCGGCGATGCGCTCGGCCGAGGTGAACTGGTCGCCCATGTCGATGGTCCAGTCGTCCGGGTAGGGGCTGCCGGTCTCGGGGGTGAGGGCCTGGCCGAGGAACACCCGGCTCATGGATTCGACGCCGCAGCCGATGCCCGCGGTGATCTGGCCGGAGGCGATGAGACCGGCGACGATGTGGACGGCCTGCTGGGAAGAGCCGCACGCGCAGTCGATCGACGTGGCAGCTGTCGTGTAGGGCAGTCCGGCGTGCAGCCAGGCCTGCCGGGTGACGTTGTTGGACTGCTCGCCGGCCTGGGTGACGCAGCCGCCGACGATCTGTCCCACCTGGTCGGCGGCGAGGCCGGTGCGCTCGAGAACGGCGCGCTGGGCGGTGCCGAGCAGGGTGGCCGGGTGCAGACCGGACAGGGCGCCGCGGCGGCGGCCGACGGGGGTACGGGCCGCGTCGACGATGACTACGTCGGTCATGAGCTGGCTCCTCGGAACATGAGTGCTGGGCAGGTGTTCATGGGACGCGCCGGGGAACAGAACCGGAACGCGTTCATTTTTGGAATGTATTCCATTTCTTACGCCGAGGCAATGGTCTGCCTAGGACCGGATGTCGGTCTATGCCCGGCCGACAGAATTAGAATTCATTTCAGTTCTATGGGTACGCCACGGTTCGACGCACGAGTGCGCGACCGCGGGGGTCAGACAGAGAGCGCCGGGCTCGCGTTCGCCGGGCTCGCGTTCGCCGGACTCGCGTTCGCCGGACTCGCGTTCGACAGCCCCGCGAGCAGCAGCTCACACGCCACCCGCAGGTCGGACTCCGCATCGGGAACCGAGATCCGGCCGTTGAGACTGGACTGGATGATCCCGAACCACGCCTGCTCGAGGACCCGCACGAGTGTCGCGTCCCGTTCGGTGACGTACTCGAGCCCGGCCGCACGGTAGAGCACCTCGCGGAAACGGTGGTCGATCTTCGCGACGTCGGGAATGGACGTCGCCTTGGCGGTACTCGTGGACTGGATCATCGCCGTCGCCAGCAACGGCCGTCGCCGCAGCGCCCGCGTCGCCCGCACGAGCGCCTCGTAGACGGCCTCCTGCGGAGTGGCGTCCGGATTGGTGCGCTGGGCCATCCGGTCGCTCATCTGATCGATCTGATCGACCATGACCGCCACGAACAGGTGTGTCTTGGACGGGAAGTACCGGTACAGGGTGCCGATGGCGACGCCGGCCATCTTCGCGACCTCGTGCATCTGCACCCGCTCGAGTTCCTTCTCGGTCGCCAGGCTCGCGGCGGCGTCGAGGATGCGCCCGAACCGCGCGCGCTGCTCGGCGGACGTCGGCTCCGCGGCGTCCCGCGCTTCGGCAACTCTGGGCACGGGGTCCTCCTCCGTCGTCTCGTCCCTGCGGCAACGCCGCGCCCTCCAGCATCCCGCGTTCCACGCCGAGCCGCCGGAGATCTTCCACTCAGTGGGACGTGCCCGTGCTCGACGCACGAGAGGCAGGATACAGCGGTCCCGGTCACCCCTCGTTCCGGCAGGCCCCGGGTCAGATCAGATTGTCCTCCACCGGCAACCCGAACGCGCCCCGCCCGTACATCGCGAGGGCACGCTCGGGATCGTTGGCGACGTGCACGCTGCCCGCGTGCGCATCACGCCATGCCCGCTCGACGGGGTTCCCCCGGCCGAGCGAGTTGCCACCCGAGGTCTTGAACAGCAGATCGATCGCCTCGACGGCACGCTCGGTGCCCCGCACCTGGTCGCGGCGCAGCCGCAGCCGCAGCCTCGTCGGCAGCGGCTGCCCCGCCACCGCCAGCTCGTACAACTCCCGGATGTTGCGGTCCGTCTGGAGGATCGCCGCGTCGATCTCGGAGGCGGCCCGGGCGACGGCGACCTGCGCGAACTGGTCCTCGGCGAACCGGCCCCCGCCCAGGCTCAACCGCACCCGGTCCCGCATCGCGCCCAGATACTGCTCGTAGCAGCCGGCGACCGTTCCGATCACCGGCGCGGCGACCGCGGTGGTGAAGATCGCCGCGAACGGCAACCGGAACAACGGCCCCGGATTCACCGCATGTCCGGGGGCCCGTAGCTGCGCCAGGTCGTAGTTGCGCACCGTGCGGTGATGCGGCACGAACGCGTTGTCGACGGTGATCTCGTTGCTGGCGGTTCCGCGCATGCCCACGACGTCCCACACGTCCTGGATCCGGTAGTCGCTGCGCGGCACCAGGACGGTCATGAAGTCCACCGGCCGGCCCTCGGCACCGACGACGAGCGCCCCGAGCAACGCCCAGGTCGCATGCTCGCACCCGGACGAGAACCGCCAGCTGCCCGACAGCCGGAAACCGCCGTCGACCGGGACGAGTTCGCCGACCGGCGCGTACGACGAGGACAGCAGCGTCGAATCGTCCTGCCCCCACACGTCGTCCTGGGCCTGCGGGTCGAACAGGCCCAGATGCCAGGAGTGGACCCCGAGGATCGACGTCACCCAGCCGGTCGACCCGCACGCCCCCGAGATCTCCCGCACCACCTCGTAGAAGCGCACGGGGTCGCATTCGAGACCGCCGTACCGGGCGGGCTGCAACATCCGGAACACCCCCGCGGCGGCCAGGTCCTGCACGGTCTGGTCCGGCACCCGGCGCGAGTCGTCGACCACGTGCGCGCGTTCCGCGATGGACGGCAGCAGTTCGCGCACCTTCGTCAGCACGTCGTCGGGCATCGGCGTCACTCCTTCGTGACCGGGGCGGGTACGAGCTCCCCCATCGTGCGGCGCCGTCGCCGCGGACCGCCGGAACGTGTCCCGGACAGTGGGATCGTCGCCCCCCCGGTGACCGGCCTCACCTAGCGTCGAATCCACGGTCGCAGGCGGCTGCCGTCCCCCGGCCCACCCGCGCACAGCACCGAGGTGCTCCATCCGATACGACATTTCCTCCGAAAGGACGGACGACAGTGAGCTCCAGCAAGTCCGACGACGTCGAAGTTCGCGAGATCGTGGCCGGTGCCGCGCCCACCCGGTTCGCCCGGGGATGGCACTGCCTGGGCCTGTCCGAGTCCTTCAAGGACGGCAAGCCGCATTCGATCCACGCCTTCGGCACCAAGCTCGTGGTGTTCGCCGACAGCAACGGCAACCTGAAGATCCTCGACGCGTACTGCCGGCACATGGGCGGCGACCTCAGCCAGGGCACGATCAAGGGCGACTCGGTGGCCTGCCCCTTCCACGACTGGCGCTGGGGCGGCAACGGCCGGTGCACCTCGATCCCCTACGCGCGGCGCGTCCCGCCGATCGCGAAGACCCGTGCGTGGCACACCCTCGACCAGGACGGAATGCTGTTCGTCTGGCACGATCCCGAGGGCAACCCGCCGCCCGCCGACGTCACCATCCCCCGCATCGAGGGCGCGACGAGCGACGAGTGGACCGACTGGGTCTGGTACACCACCGAGGTCGACACCAACTGCCGCGAGATCATCGACAACATCGTCGACATGGCGCACTTCTTCTACGTGCACTACTCGTTCCCCACGTACTTCAAGAACATCTTCGAGGGCCACGTCGCGACGCAGATCATGCACGGTCAGGCGCGCGAGGACATGCGGCCGCACGCCGACGGCCAGCCGAGGCTCGTCGGCAGCCGCTCCGAGGCGGCGTACTTCGGTCCGTCGTTCATGATCGACGACCTGCAGTACAAGTACGAGGGCTACGACATCGACTCGGTGCTGCTCAACTGCCACTACCCCGTCAGCGAGAACAAGTTCGTCCTGATGTACGGGATCATCGTGAAGAAGTCGGACGCCCTCGGCGACTCGGCCGACGAGACGGCCCGCAAGTTCGGTGACTTCATCGCCCGTGGCTTCGAGCAGGACGTCGAGATCTGGAAGAACAAGACGCGCATCGAGAATCCGCTGCTGTGCGACGAGGACGGCCCGGTCTACCAGCTGCGCCGCTGGTACGAGCAGTTCTACGTGGACGCCGCCGACGTCAAGCCGGAGATGACCGAGCGGTTCGAGTTCGAGATGGACACCACCCGCCCCGTGGCTGCGTGGATGAAGGAGGTCGAGGAGAACCTCGCCCGCAAGACGGCAGCCGAGGAGGCGGCGACCACCGATGCAACCCCTGCAGTGCACTGAGTGCGGCGCCCGGGTTCTCGTCGCCAAGAACAGCTGGGAGCACACCTCCGTCCAGTGGAACGAGGAGGCGCGGTCCCGGTGCCCGGAGATGCGTGAGCAGGGTGGGCAGGACTGCCGCCCCGGGGCGCCGCGCCGCGGTTGCGCGAAGCTCGCCGAGACCATCACGTGGGCCGCGACCGAAGGCCGCCTGACCGTCCTCGACGACACCCCGGTCCCCGGACCGATCGTCCAGTAAGCCAGCCGGAAAGGAACTTTCGTGATCGACGTCAAGCAGTACGGCCCGTGGGCCGTCATCGCCGGTGGCTCCGAGGGCGTCGGTGCCGCGTTCGCCGACGAGTTGAGCAAGGCGGGCCTGAACCTGGTGCTCATCGCCCGCAAGCCGGGTCCGCTCGAGGAGACCGCCGAGAAGGTTCGCGGCAACGGGGTCGAGGTGCGCACCCTCGCGCTCGATCTGCTCGCCGCCGACGCGGTCGAGCAGATCCGGCAGGCGACCGACGACGTCGAGGTGGGTTTGCTCATCTTCAATGCCGGCGCCAACAGCTACGGCCACGAGTTCGTCTCCGGCGACCTCGACGGCTTCCGCGGCGTGATCACCCTCAACATCGATCGGCAGCTGGAACTTTCGCACCTGTTCGGGTCGAAGATGAAGGAGCGCGGACGCGGTGGCATCATGCTGCTCGGCTCGCTCGCCGGCTACATGGGGTCCGAGCACCAGAGCATCTACGCGGCGTCGAAGGCGTTCAGCCGGGTCTTCGCCGAAAGCCTGTGGCTCGAACTGGCCCCGCACGGGGTGCATGTCGTCGAACTCGTCCTCGGCGTGACCCGCACCCCGGCGATGATCCGCGCCGGGTTGAACTTCGACATCCCCGGCATGCTCGTCGCCGAGCCGGAGGAGGTGGCCCGGGAGGGCCTCGAACACCTCACCGACGGCCCGGTGTGGGTGGCCGGCGGCAACTACGAGGCCGCGGTCAAGCGCAGCGGATTCCCCCGCGACAAACTTGTCCGGGGCGCGGCCGAGGCGATGCGCAAGTTGCTGAACCGGAGCTGACCGAACGAATTTCCGGGCGCCGGTGTGAAAGCACCGACGCGGGGGTACCTTACACACGATCGGGTCGGCCGGACTGCGCACATTCCATGACAGTCGGTCCACCGTCGACTTGCTGCGCAGGACGGCCGGCCCGATCGGTTCTCGTTTCCGAACTGCCCATCCGCCGAGCACGGCGGGTGGGCAGTTCGTTTCGGTACGGGCCGGAGCGACGGCGGTCGGGACCAGAAGTTCGATACCGCAGATTCAGCGCCCGGGGCCCTGATGCGCGAGGCGGCATCGAGGTTCTCTCGGTGTCGGCGGATTGGGTGCCCGTTCGAGCGGGGCGCGTTCGAAGTAGGCCGCGTGCTCGAACGATCAGACCATGACCGTTATCGGCATCTACCCTCAGCAACTGGATCCATACACGCTGATGGACACCACTATGCCCCGGTTTCCTCGGGTTGCATCACATGCACGAGCGCTCCGGTGGGGTCGGTGAACATGGTGATCCGTCCTACGCCTGGAACGTCGTGTGGCTCCTCGAGTACCTTGCCGCCGAGTTCGGCAACCTTGGCGGCGGTGGCGTCCGCATCGGCCACGGCGATGTAGCCGATCCATCGTGGCGGAGGGGATCCGTCGTAATCTCGCGCCGTGGGATTCATCATTCCGGCGATGTCCTTGCCCTCGTGACGGAACAGTGTGTAGGTGCCCAGTGGGCCCGCGTCGACCTCGTGTCTCTCCCAGCCGAAGAGGGCACTGTAGAACTCCCCGGCCGACGCTTGATCGGGTGTGACAAGTTCGTTCCAGATGAAGCTGTTCGGTTCGGTCACGCCGGCCTCCTCGGAAGCGTGTGTGGCGCTCCTTCAAGAGATTTACAAGTCCTGTCGAACACGGGTTCGTCCAAGCAAATGTCATTGTCTCAGGAGTCTCGTGCCTGCGGTGCCAGCATTTTCATCGACCCGTTGTGGGTCCAGTTCCAGGCCCTGATCCCTGCACGGGTCGACACCCATCCGTTGGGCTGTCACGGGCGGCGGGTACCGGACCGGGTGGTGTTCGACGAGCTCGTGGCCCGGCTCGTGCCGGGGGGCTCCTACCAGGCGTACGCCGATGACCGGGTCTCGGCCACGACCCTGCGGGCCCGGCGACGAGTGGATCAGCGCGGGGTGTTCGACCAGCTCGAACAGGCTGCGCCGGTGGACGGCGAGGGCCACCCGTCGGGGTCGCCTCGATCCGTCGAGTTGCATTCGCCAGCAACGACTTCCACGAGTACCGTGACGGCAGGGTGGCCCGGTTGTGGACCGCCTTCGACGCGAGGGATCTGCTCGTGCAGCTGAGTGTGCTCCCCAAGTCGGGGAGTACCGCCGAGAAGGCCGTGATCGGCCTGCACCGACTCCGCCTTCGTCTCCGGCGCGCGAGAATCGACCGGTGATCGTGTGCGCCTTTCGTGCGACGTGCCTGGCACGATACGCACACCGGAGACAACGACATCAGGAGCTGCGGTCACCCACGTCGGTGCCGGTTCGTCGTCCGTCGTAGTCCCCGGGTGCCTGCCGTTCCCGGTGCCCGGAACGCACCCGGGGGCGTGGGCGTGTCCCTGGTGCTTCGTCGGGCGCCCGCTCTGCAGATGACTTCGCGCATACTCCTCACGGAAGAATGGAATCTCGGCCTCAGTGCAACAGCTTTCCCAGGGCACCCGCGGCGGCCATTACGGCCGCGGCGAGCTTTTCCTCTCCTGCCGTGAGCTCGAATACAGAGATGCCCACGGCAGCTTGGGTGCCGCCGGGACGACTCGGGACGGCGGCGGAGATGCCGATGGCCGCGGGGACGATTTCGCCTTGCGATAGCGCATAACCGCGGCGGCGGGCCGCGGCGACTTCGGGGCGTTCACCGTCCATCGGCGGCATCGAGGCCAGCATCGCCAGGCCCGCGGAGCCGCGGTCGATCGGATCCACCTGGCCGGGCCGGAATGCGATGTGCATTTTCGATCGTCGCGGCTCGACCACCATCATCGCGCGCACATCGGACTCCGATTCACGCACTACCAGGTGGGCGGTTGCCTCCACCGTGTCCGCGAGTTCCTCGAGGATCGGCCGCGCCAGGGTACGCAGGTCCTGCTCGACGGAGTCGGCAAGCGTCACGAGCCCGGTGCCGAGCGAGATCCGCTTGCGGTTGTCGCGCCGGCACAATCGGTGTGCCTCGAGGGTGCGGATCAGCCGGTGCGCGACCGTGCGGTGTACGCCGATCCCGTCCGCGATCTCACTGACCGTCAGTCCGCGTGGATGGACGGCAAGCAGTTCGAGGATTTCCAGTCCGTGATGCAGGGTCTTCGACATTCCCGAGTCCGCCTGTACGCGGACGATGTCCGAGTCGGCCGTTCGCTCCGGCCGTGACCCCACCTGTGTCATAACCACACCTCCCTTGACAGGTGTGAACCGTACCACCTAGCGTATTCGTTAGTCGCACACACAGTGCGATAATAGCACACAGTGGGGACGGTTCAAGTGTCATGACGCCCAGCGATACGGATGTCGACGCGACGGTGCTCGCGCAGCTTCACCAGCTCTACGCTCGGCAGAGCCATCTCATCGACGGTGGCGCGGCAGACGAGTGGGCGCGGACGTTCACCCCGGACGGGGAGTTCCGCTCGCCCAGTTACCCGGCGCCCGTCGTCGGTGCCGAAGAGCTCACGGCGTTCGCCGAGCGGTTCTTCGCAGCTGCGACCGCGGCCGGCGAAGTGCACCGGCATGTGATCACCAACGTCGACATCGAGCCCGGCGGCGGGGACACCCTCGCGGTACGGGCCTATCTGCAGATCGTGGCCACGGTCCGAGGCGGGAAATCGCGCGTGGTGCGCTTCACCACCCTCACCGACCTGGTGGTCCGCCACGACGACGCCTGGCGGATCGCGCGACGCATCGTCCGTCGCGACGACTTCTGAAAATCCACAAGACCTTTCGTACTTCTTTCGATACCGCTCTCCTGGAGGACCTCGACCATGGATACCGACACCACCGACGCCCAGAACCCGGGCCGCACCGTCACCACCGCGCTGACCACCGTGTACCCGGAAATGGTCGGCAAGGTCGCCGTGGTCACCGGCGCCGCCCGGGGCATGGGCGCTCGATTCACCCAGGGCCTGGCCACCCGCGGCGTACACGTCGTCGCCGCCGACATCGACGACGTGCAGATGAAGGAAACCGCCGAGAAGATCAACGCCGCGCTCGCCGCGAATTCCTTGGCGGACCAGCCCGGTACGGTGCTCGGGACACGCGTCGATGTCACGAACGCCGAGGACCACGAGAGCCTCGCGCAGGTGGCGCTGCAGACGTTCGGTCGCATCGACTTCTGGGTCAACAACGCGGGCATCTTCCCGTTCGCCCTGGCCGAGGAGATCTCACCCGAGCAGATCGCCGCGACACTCGACGTCAATGTCGAAGGTGTCCTCTTCGGCGCGCAGGCCGCCGCCCGCCACCTGCAGCCCGGTGGGGCAATCGTCAACATGTCGTCGGTGTCGGCGCTCCGGGTCCGTAAGGGCCGCGGCGCCTACTGCACGTCGAAGGCCGCGGTCGCACATCTGACCGAAGCCCTCGCCGTCGAGTTCGGTGACAAGGGCATCCGGGTCAACTCGATCGCTCCCGGCTATATCGACACCGAGATGACCCGGTGGGTGCAGGACGATCCGGCTGCGCTGGCGCACGCCCTCGACGTCGTGCCGCTGCACCGCCTCGGTTCCCCGGAAGAGGTCCTCGGCCCGCTGTTGTTCCTGCTCTCCGACAGCGCCCGCTACGTGACCGGTCACTCCATCGCTGTGGACGGCGGCTCCCGTCATGTCTGAGTCCACCGTCCTCGTCCCGTCGGCCGACCAATTCACCTCCCGGACCGCCGGGCAGGCCGCCGTCGACGGCGGCCTCCCTTCCCACTGTTCGAACGACCGCACCAGCGCGGAGACAGGGAACGCATTGTCATGACCGACGACACCTGGGACGTCATCGTCATCGGCGGCGGCGGAGCCGGCCTGGCCGCTGCGGTCACCGCGGCCGAGCAGGGCGCATCGGTGCTGTTGTTCGAGTCCGAGACCGAACTCGGCGGCTCCACGCAGCTCTCGGCCGGTCTGTTCACCGCCGCCGGCACCAGCGTTCAGCGGGGCCTGGGCATCGAGGACTCGGCCGAGAAATTCTTCCAGCACTACATGGACCTCAGCCAGTGGATGCTTCAGCCGGGACTGATCCGCACTTTCTGCGAGAACGCCGGACCCACCCTCGAATGGCTGATCGAGCTCGGTGTGCAGATCCCGGCCCGCGAGTCCGCGAACGCCCACATGCCCGGACTCTGCCAGGCCGGCGTCGAGGACGTCTGGCGCGGGCACGTGCCCAAGGACCAGGGATACGGCTTGGTCCAGGTCCTTGACAAGGCCCGACGCAGGCACGGTGTCGAGGTGGTCCTGGGCACCCGGGTCCAGAAACTGCTCGCCGAGGACGGCCGCGTCGTCGGTGTGGTCGCGGACGACCTCGACGTCCCGGGTCACGCTGTGGTCGTCGCCTCCGGGGGCTTCGCGCAGGATCCCGAGCTGGTCGACCGCTACTATCCTGTCGCGAACAACGCCGGCGAGTCGCTGTTCGTGGTCGCCGCCCCGGGCAGCCGGGGCGATCACCTCGCGTTCGGTCGTGACGTCGACGCCGCCGTCACCGGCGACGGTTGGGGACTGATGCTCCCGACCGCCTACTTCCAGCGTTACCACCACTGGCAGTCCGGCTTCCCGCCGAAGTCGCGGATCCACGTCAACCGGCACGGCCGCCGGTTCATGGACGAGGATGCCTCCTACGCGGTCTCCGCCGGCATCATCGAGGCCCAGGACGGCCCGGTGTGGGCGATCTTCGACGAGCGGGCCCGGCTCGGCCTGCCCAGCGGGTACACCGACTGGATCCCCGGGCGCGTCGCCGAGGAGGCCGACGCCGGTCGGACGCTGCGAGCGGGCACCCTGGCCGAGCTGGCCGCGCTGCTCGAGGTACCCGCCGACGCGCTGGCCGTCACCGTCGAGCGGTGGAACGCGCAGCTCCCGGCTGGCACCGACGACGACTTCCTGCGCCACCGCACCCTGGCCAACAAGGGCTCCACGGCCGCCCCGGACCCGATCGCGCACGGTCCGTTCTACGCGGTGAGAATGCTGCCCGCCGAGCTGGTCTGCACGCACGCCGGCCTCGAGATCGACAGCAACGCCGCCGTCGTCGACCGGACCGGATCTGCGATCCCCGGCCTGTTCGCTGCCGGGGAGGCCGGCGCCGGAATCCTCGGACTCCGGTACGTCGGCGGCGGCAACGCCGTCGCCAACGCTCTGACCATGGGCCGGATCGCCGGTCGCAACGCGGCACGCGCCTCCCGCCTCTCGTCCACGCACCCCTCCGCCCTCACCTCTGCCCGCCCCTGACCTCAGGGTCTTCACCCCGGTCCCGCACACCCAAAGGACGCGCCATGATTGGTGATTCCCCCGTGATTCCCGTCGCGGATGAACCTGCGCACACCCAGTCCCACCCGAAGAAGCAGTCGACCGCCACGGTCATCCGCGCCGCCGTCGTCGGCACCGTCGTCGAGTACTACGACTTCGGCATCTACGGCTACATGGCCACCACTATCGCCGCACTGTTCTTCGTCTCGGACAACCCCACGGCCGGCTTGCTCGGCACCTTCGCCACGTTCGCCGTCGCGTTCTTCCTCCGGGTGCCCGGTGGAATCTTCTTCGGTCACATCGGAGACAAGTACGGCCGCAAGAACGCCCTGTCGTGGACGATCCTGCTGATGGTGGTGGCCACCGCCGGCATCGGCCTGTTGCCGTCGTACTTCACCCTCGGCCTGTGGGCCACGGCGATCCTCGTCCTGGCCCGCTGCCTGCAGGGCTTCGCCGCGGGTGGGGAGCTGGGCGGCGCCAACGCCTTCGTCTCGGAGTCCGCACCCGCCCGCTGGCGCGGGATGCAGACGTCGATGGTGAACACTGGCACCTACCTCGGCTCGCTGGCGGCCTCGCTGGTCGCGCTCGCCCTGACCTCGGTCTTCGACGACGAGACCGTGCTCGCGTGGGCATGGCGGATCCCGTTCCTGCTCAGCATCGTCATCGGTGTCATCGGGGTGTGGATCCGAACCCAGCTCGAGGACACCCCGGAATTCGAAGAACTCGCAGAAAGCGGCGAGACGAAGAAGCTCCCGATCCGGGAACTGCTGGCCACTTCCCGCAGCAGCGTCGTGAAGATCATCTTCCTCGGCGCCCTGATCACCGGTGGCTACTACATCGCCTCGGTCTACGCCGCCACGTACCTCAAGACCACCGGCGGCCACACCTCCCAGGTCGCGTTCCTGTCCACCTCCCTGGCCCTGGTGCTCGGTGTCATCACCCTTCCCCTCGCCGGCTGGGCGTCCGACAGGTGGGGCCGCAAGCCCGTGCTGTTCACCGGCAGCTTCGCCGCCATCGTCCTCGGCGTCCCGATGTTCATGATGATGGCGGGCGGCAGCATCTGGCAGGCCGTGGTGGGCCAGTCGGTCCTGTTCATCTGCGTCTCCGTGGTCAACGGGGCGTCGTACGTCACGTACGTCGAGATGCTCAAGACCTCGGTGCGTTACACCGGACTTGCGTTCGGCAACAACGTCACCAACATGGTCCTCGGCGGCACCGCCCCGTTCATCGCGACCTACCTCATCGCCCTCACGGGTAATCCCCTCGCCCCCGCCGGGTATTTCGTGCTCACTGCGGTCCTCACCTTCGTCACGGTCTTCTTCGTCACCGAGACCAAGGGCTGCGAACTGAAGACCGACTGACCCAGACAAGGACAGCGCTATGAACACCGAGTTCTCCGGCAAGACCGTCGCCGTCACCGGTGCCGGCAGCGGGATGGGCCGTGCCGAAGCACAGCTGCTCGCCTCCCTCGGGGCGCATGTGTGGGTCGCCGACATCGACCCCACCGCCGGCGAAGCCGTCATCGACCAGATCAGGGACAAGGGCGGTGCCGCCGACTTCTACCGGCTCGACGTCACCGATCCCGAGGGGTGGAGCCGATTCGCCGAGGTGATCGACGCCGCCGACGGGACCCTCGACGGACTGGTGAACAACGCGGGGGTCAGTTTTCGATACGGAATCGAGGACACCTCCGTGGAGGATTGGCGGCGGGTCATGGCGATCAACCTCGACAGCGTGTTCTACGGAATGCGGGCGTGCGCACAGTTGCTCAAACGCAACAGTGGTGGCTCGATCGTCAACATCTCCTCGATCGCCGGCATGCTCGGTTACTTCGCCGCCGCCTACGGCGCCAGCAAATGGGGCGTCCGCGGCCTGTCGAAGGTCGGCGCACTCGAGTTCGCCGAACACCATGTGCGGGTCAACTCGGTCCACCCCGGGCTCGTCGAGACGCCGCTGCTGACCTCGGGTACGACGAAATTCGTCGACGAGAGCCTGAAATCCGTTCCCGCCGGCCGGTCGGCCGACCCCGACGAAGTGGCCGAAACCGTCGCATTCCTGTTGTCGGACAGATCGAAGTACATCACCGGCACCGAGATCGTCATCGACGGCGGCCTGACTTCCGGCGGCCTCTACCACCGCATCACCCGCGAGCTCGGCTGACATGTCACTCGAGGACAAAGCCGTCATCACCGACGTCCTGCACCGGTATGCCCGCTACGTCGACCGCGCAGACTTCGACCGCGTCGCCGAATGCTACTTCCCGGACGCCATCGACACCCACGGCGGCTACATCGGGACGGTCGACGGACTGATCGAGGACATGAAAACCCGGCACCGCACGATCGACTCCTCGATGCACTACATCAGCAACATCCTGATCGACCTGGACGGCGACACCGCAAACGTCGAGTCCTACTGCCTGTGCTACCTGCGCCAGGCACCGGCCGACGGCGAGTCGACTCAGATGCTGAGCACCATCAAGTGCCGATACGTCGACCGGTTCGAGAAACGAAACAGCCAGTGGCGCATCGCCGAACGTATCGTAGTATTCGACGAATCACGACACGAGCGGATCGAGAACGTCCTCGATCCGACCTGGGTGAGCTCCCGCAGGACGGCCGACGATTCCCTCTACACCGGGAAGCCGTAACCGGAACGCGCACGAGGGAGGTGACCGCGGCGGCAGAAACCGCCGCGCTCACCTCCCCCCGGTTCGCAGAGAAATGCTTCCTGAGCTGCGCGCATACTCCTTTTCGCTATCCGATACGCGATGCCCGCGGGGCGGCGGCGACCGCCACGGCGCGGTGTACATGCCGACGGCGGGATGGACCATCCAATAGCCGCACGAGGCACTACCAGCCCACTACGCCCGTGATGAAGTGCGACACGGTGACGCACTCGTGCACAACGTGTCGAGACCCTGCCGAATCCGGAAAAAATGGACAATTCCGGTTATTTATCAAAAGCGTTGTAAGGAAGTGGATTTGGTGGATGATTCCCGGAGGTCGATGGCGTGTATCCCGGTGTCCGGCGCCGCCGTATGCGTAGCCGATCGTCGCAGTCCGCGAACATCTGCCGGGATGGAACGGTATCCGCGTACCGATTAGGCCGTGTTTCAAAAGTGGGAGATCACCAGGTTGTTCAGACGTGGAGGTGTGTCGTGAGCGCTGAATGAGCGAGGTCTCCGGTAGAGGGGTTTAACGACCAAGAAAAACCCTGAATACCGGAGACCTCGTGACCAGCGTAGCGGTGACGGGCCGGGCGGACCTGACCGACGCGCAGTGGGCGGTGCTCGAAGCGCTGCTGCCGCGCCCGGCCAGGTCCGGACGGCCCTGTGTGTGGACGAAACGGCAGCTCATCGACGGTATTCGCTGGCGCACCCGCGTCGGTGCGCCGTGGCGTGACGTCCCGACCCGGTACGGGCCGTGGCAGACGGTGTACGGACTGTTCCGCCGCTGGCAACGGGCCGGGGTGTGGGCACAGATCCTGACCGCGCTGCAGGCGTCGGCCGACGCCGTCGGCCGGATCGTGTGGGATGTCAGCGTCGACTCGACCGTCGTGCGCGCCCACCAGCACGCCGCCGGCGCCCGCCGATCGCTGCAGCTCGAACCGGCCGGCGGCGTCGAGACCGAACCCGACGACCATGCCCTCGGACGCTCGCGCGGTGGGTGGAGCACCAAGCTGCACCTGGGCTGTGAGCAGAACCGCCGGCCGCTGGCGGTGCTGCTCACCCCCGGCCAGCACGGCGACAGTCCGCAGTTCACCGCGGTGCTCGAGCGGATCAAGGTACCCCGACTCGGAGCCGGCCGGGCCCGCACCCGGCCGGTGCGGGTGCTGGCGGACAAGGCCTACAGCTCCCGCGCCAACCGCGCCTACCTGCGTCGACGCCGGATCAGAGCGACGATCGCGATCCCGTCCGATCAGCTCGCGCACCGCCGCAGACGAGGCTCGCGAGGCGGCCGACCCCCGGCGTTCGACCGTCAGGTGTACCGGCAGCGGCACGCGGTCGAGTGCGGCATCAACCAACTCAAACAGCACCGGGCGGTGGCCACCCGCTACGACAAGCTCGCCGTACGTTATCTGGCCACCGTCCACGTCGCTGCCCTCAACCAGTGGCTATGAATGAGAACACATTTGAAAGACGCCCTAGCAGACTCGGGCGATCGTCGCTCCGACGAACCCGGACAACTCCGCCATCGCGTCCCGCCTGCGGGCGATCCCGGGTAACTACTACGACCACGTCCGAGGCGACCTGCACGGATCACTCAGCCGTGCGTGGCCCGCCGCAGGACCAGCTTCGAGGTTTCAGGGTCGATAGATGTAAGCGCGGTGGTCGACGCCGACGATCAGGATGGTGCGGTGGTCGTCGTCGACACGGAGCAGGATGCGGTAGTTGCCGCGACGGGCACTGCGCAGGCCTGCGAGACCGTTGCGCAGCGGTGTGCTCAGTCGGTGCCGATTCTCCGCCATTGGGCCGGAGAGGAATTCGACGACCGCGTGCGCGATCCGTCCCGGTAGTCGGACAGGGCTCGGCGGGCCGGTGAGGCGATCGCGACGTCGTAGGGTGCCGGCGCCTCGTCGGTCATCGAGGCGGCAGGCCGTGCTCGGCGCGCAGCTCGTCGAGCGAGGCGGTCCGGCTGGCGGCGTACTCACGGTCGGCGACCGCGACCGACTCGGCGGTACCGGACCGAGACAGCCAGTAGATCGTCTCGTGCAGCGATTCCAGATCGTCGGCCGACATCAGGACCGCGGCCGGTTTGCCGTGCCGGGTGATCGTGATGATGTCGTGCGTGGCTTCGACACTGTCCACCAGCGCCGAGAGCTTGTCCTTGGCTTCGCCGATCGGTACCGTCGTCACGCGTTCATGGTTGCCCAAGTATTAGCCATAATCTAGCCCGACATTTAGCCTACAAGTGATATTACGTAAAGTAGTACGTGGCCGGCAGGGGCATACACCGACATGTCGACAACGTCAGATCGGCCCCAGCCGAGCGGGGATGCATCGTGCTGGCCTGGGTAGAGGACGCGTCGAAATACCGTCGTGGCAGGGGATCCCGGCGCCCCGGAAAGGTGGCGTCGAGATAGCGGCGGAAGTTCGCTGCCGAGCGGTTCGATGGGCTGGTCTGGGGTCGGGTCGAACCGGCGGCCGAAGGGAGAGCCGGCACCGAGCGGGGACGTGTGAACGCATCTGAGACCATGGGCGTAGGGGACGAAAACCGTCTGGCATCCGGCGATGCTGGCGAGCTTCGTGCCGTGCTGCGGCGAAGCCGGCATGAACAAGCAGGCCGCGGGCGACCTCGGTGTCGGTAGATCGACCGCCGAACCCTGGCAAGCACGTTTCCGCACTAACCGACTCGACGGGCTGGTCGACGCGCCCGGGCCAGGTCGAAGACGTGGTCACCGCGACCTTGGAGTCCGCTCTC
The DNA here is from genome assembly GCF_047782815.1 of Rhodococcus indonesiensis. Taxonomy (NCBI): domain Bacteria; kingdom Bacillati; phylum Actinomycetota; class Actinomycetes; order Mycobacteriales; family Nocardiaceae; genus Rhodococcus; species Rhodococcus indonesiensis. Next base: position 4,597,499 of record NZ_CP180630.1, read on the forward strand.
GGTGATACATCCTTCCGATCACGTGATAGCTGGTCACGATCGCCAGCACCAGGAGGGTGAAGTGCTGTGCGATAGGGTCCGGGGTGTAGGCGACGAGAAGGAACAGCACGGCGATGCCGACTGCGACGAGGCGCAGTGCGACACCGGTCGACGACGGACTTCCTGTCGGTGCGGGAGCGGTCGGTTCGGGCGGCGGGACGGTGCCGGCCTGGACCGGCGTTGCCGGCCACAGTCTTTCACCGTCCCGGGCGACGGTGATTCCGCGTTGGACGATGTCGTCGAGGTCGAGGGTCCACTGGCCGTCCTTGTTCGGGGTGACCAGCTCGGCGAGATGGACCAGGTTGGTGGCATACAGCTGTGAAGCCTGGGCGGGCGAACGTCCGGCGAGGTCGGTGTAACCGAGGATGGTGACGCCGTTGGCAGTGCGTACGACCTGGTCGGCGATGCTGCCTTCCACGTTGCCGCCATGGGCGGTGGCCATGTCGACGATTATCGAGCCGCTTTTCATGCTCGCCACGTCGGCAGCGGTGATCAGCCGCGGCGCCGGCCGACCGGGGACGAGCGCGGTGGTGATGATGAGGTCGACCTCCCGGGCCTGCTGCGAGTAGATCTCGGCGGCGCGGCGACTGTAGGCGTCGCTGGTGTTTCTGGCGGATCCGTCGGTGCACGGCGTCGGGCCCTCGTCGGCCACGACCGGTAGGTACTCGCCGCCGAGGGCCCGGACTTGTTGGGCAGCGTCCGGTCGTGGGTCGGTGGCGCGCACGATTGCCCCGAGGCTGCTGGCTGCTCCGATTGCGGCCAGGCCCGCGGTCCCGGAGCCGACGACGAGGACTTTCACCGGCGACGCCGTCGCTGCCGCGGTGAGCTGTCCGGTGAAGAACCGGCCGAACTCGCGGGCGGCTTCGATCACCGCGTGGTAGCCGGTGAGGTCGGCGACCGAGCTCAGCGCGTTCTTCGACGGTGCCGGCGAGATGTGGGGGGCGGCGTCGATGGCCAGTGCGGTGATCTGACGATCGGCCAGTTTGTCGACGAGGTGTGCATCGTGTGCGGGGCCGAGCAGGCCGACGAGGATCGCACCGGGGCGCAGCCGATCGATCTCGTCGTCGGTGGGTGCATTGACCTTGAGAACGATCTCGCGCGCCCAGGCCTCGGAGGTCGAGACCACGGTGGCGCCCGCTGTGGCATAGGCATCGTCGGCGAAGCCGGCTTTGATTCCCGCGTCCGATTCGACGTGTACCCGATAACCGAGGCCGATCAGGTGTGTGACGGTGGTCGGGGTGGCCGCCACTCTCGACTCGGCGGGCAGTGACTCCGCGACTACACCGATGGTCGCGCCCACCGGTGTGTCGCTAGGGGGTGATATCGCGGCCCCCTCACGACTTGACATCGTGATCTTGTGTCGTGCAAGAGCGGGGTGACCGACATCCTGAGACGGCGGCCATGATTGATTCGTGTACATCGATCGGACGCTGGTGCGAGGAGGCAGCGTTCGCTGGTCATGGTCTGGGGGCCTGGGGGCACGGCAAGACGAGGACGATCTGGCCGGGGCGGTTCGCTCCGTGAGCTTGTCCGGCGTGGCGCGTTTTCTCCTGGGGGCCGTCGCCGTACCGCTGCCTGGAGCCTTCTCCGCCTGCCCGCTACCCCTGGAAATAGTCTCTCGAGAGCAGCTCGAACACGAGATTGGTGTGCTCGGTGAGCGACCCAGCGATCGTTGCTCGACCGCACCTTGATGGTGCCACAGGATCGTGGTAAGCCGACTCTCGGCACGTCCATTCACGAGCGTCATACCCGACTCCGCAAGAAAGTCTTCGGGTCAACAGGCTGCTGAGCCTTGGGTAGCTTTTCGACCACGAGCAGATACGACTCGGTCACCAGTTCGTCGACCAAGGTCGCGTCGATGTCCTCACCGGGCGTCAAGGTGATCCAGTGTTGCTTGTTCATGTGATAGCCCGGCGTGATGTGCTCGTGCGACGACCGCAGCGCCTTCCCGTCCGCTGGGGCCGATTTCAAGATCACCATCGGTTCACCGGTCACCTGGGTCAGCAGCAGGAAGACCTTTCCGCAGACTTTGAACACCCCCCAGTCCGGACCGAACGGGTGCTCGAGTCCTGTGCCGGGCAAATCTTCGGCTCGGGCGGCCGCCCGGGCTTGGAGCTTCGTTCCCTTCATTCAATTACTCCTTCCACGGTCCTGACGCGGTCGAGTGCATCAAGACCGACGTGCTCCCGTGATGGGTGCGTCGCCCCGGCCCGGGGTTGGGCTCTGCATGGACACAAGATGTTTCGCAAGCGATCATCAGCTCCGGTATCGGCGGGGGCTGGACCGATCACCACGAACAGTTGCCGTTACCGGCCATCAGGATCGGTGCGCCGAGCGAGCGGATCGACAGTTGTTGCCGTCCCGCACGGTACGGCCGGCGAAGCGAGGTCACCATAGCTTCGCGTTGGCGTGCACCTCGCGTCGTGTCACGTAGTGCGCCGCGTTCGTCTGGATGTGGTTGATCTCTTCGTCGGTGAGGGGACGCCGAACCTTGGCCGGCACCCCGGCAACCAGTGACCGGGGCGGGACGACCGTTCCTTCGAGCACCAGCGCGCCGGCGGCGACAAGGCTGCCCTCCCCCACCACGGCATCGTTCATGATGACCGCACCCATTCCGACAAGTACGTTGTCCCCGACGGAGCACCCGTGGATGGTGGCATTGTGGCCGATGGACACATCGTCCCCGATGGTCGCGGGGCTGCCTGGGTCGGCGTGGACGACGCAGCCGTCCTGCACATTCGTCCGCTGACCGATGGTGACAGTTTCGGCGTCGGCGCGGAGGACGGCGTTGTACCAAACTCCGGATTCTGCGCCGACGGTGACCGCTCCGACCACGACAGCGGTAGGTGCGACCCAGGCATCCGCGGCGATCGAGGGAGCCCGGGTCTCATCGAGGCTGAGGATCATGATGTCCTTGTCTATCGGGCCGGTGCGACCGACCTCGGCCGTACGTCGCACCGGTCTGGGTGGGTGAATGTCAGATCAGTCCCGACCGAGCAGCACGGCACCGGGATTCAGGATTCCGGCGGGGTCGAGGGCTCGCTTGACCGCGTGATGGGCCTCGAGGTTCACCGGGTCGAGTTCCTTGCGCAGCCACCCCGCTTTCAAACGACCAACACCGTGTTCACCCGTGATGGTCCCTCCGAGCTCGAGGGCTCTCTGGGTGATCGCGTTGAACGCTTCCCAGGCAGCCTCGCAGCTGGCCGGATCGGACTTGTCGTAGATGACGGTGGGGTGCAGGTTGCCGTCCCCGGCGTGGCCGAATACTCCGATCGTCAACCCGGTCTGCTGCGCGATCTGCTCGATCGCCGCAATCAGATCGGTGATACGCGAGCACGGCACGCAGACGTCGTCGAGCAGCCAGTCACCGAGCCGTTCCAGGGCGGGCAAGGCTTGCCGTCTCGCCTCGAGCAGCATTTCCGCTTCGGCGGGGTCGGAACTGGCCACGATCTCGCTGGCCCCGTGCGTCGTGCAATGCCGTTCGATATCGGCGAGGATACCGAGCGCCTCGGCCCCGTCATGCTGAATCAGCAGCAGCGCAGCGGTGTCGTCGCCGATTCCCATTCGCGTCATGTCGTCGACAGCCTTGATGGTCGCGCGGTCCAGAATCTCCAGCATGGACGGAGTGATCCCGGCGGTCGTGAGAGCCTTGACCGCTTGCCCGGCGCTGTCAAGTGTGGGGAACGACGCGACGAGGGTGTGGGGTGGGCGTGGGGCCGGGATCAGCCGCAGGGTGATCTCGGTGATGATGGCGAGGGTTCCTTCGGAGCCCACGAGAAGACTGGTCAGATCGTAGCCGGCAGTCCCCTTCACCGTCCGCCGGCCCGTTCGCATAATGCGACCGTCGGCGAGAACGCATTCGAGAGCAAGCACGAAATCGCCAGTGACACCGTATTTCACGCAGCACATACCACCAGCGTTGGTGGCGACGTTGCCGCCGATCGTGCAGAACTCGACGCTACCGGGGTCGGGCGGGTAATACAGTCCGGCCTTGCTGACATGGTCGCGGAGTTCGGCGGTAACGACGCCCGGTTCGACCACGACGACTCGATTGTCGACATCGAGTTCGCGGATGGCGGTCATGCGGTGCAGACTGACCACGAGCGCGCCCGCGGGTGTGTTCACCGCGCCGCTGAGTCCGCTGCCGGCGCCGCGCGGCACGACCGCAACACCGTGGGCATGAGCGGCGCGAACGCATGCCGCCACCTCCTCGGTGCTCCGGGGCATAGCTACTGCGAGGGGCAGTGCGCGATGGGTGAACTGCGATTGATCTGCGGCATACGCCGCGACGACATCGGGATCACAGGTGACGATGCCGGTAGGGAGCGCATCGACGAGCCGGTCGATCGCAGTGGTTTCGGTGATCACAGGATGGCCTTCGCTGGTTCGGAGAGTGCGAGCTCGAATGTCATGGCGATGGGATTGTGTCCCCGGACCAGTTGCCCGCTGTAGACGTTCCCGTCGAGCGCAGCGGCCGCACAGGTCAGCTCTGCTCGTACTGTGCCGGTGTGGTCGCGGCGGATCGAACCGTCGAGGTACATGACCTCCACCGCGGGGCCGGGAGCGCTGACGAGCTGATCACCCTGCTGCAGGGTGGTACCGACGAATGAACCGATCTTGCCGCGGATGATCGCCGTGTCGAAGCCGTGTTGTTCGGCGAGGTCTTCGACCGCTTCGACGATGTCGACATTGGGATGAATGCGAGCCACGACCGACCGCAGACCGCCGGGTGTGGGCAGGGGACCATCTGCCGGATCCACCGCGTGGGGCTGAAACACCGAGAAGTTGATTTCGGTATCCGGCAGGACCGTCATCGCGACATCGCGACTGGCATACAAGTCGGCCGTCACGCCTGCACCGAGAACAACAGAGTCCGGAATGAGATGCCCTGCACGCATGACCCCGTCGGCATCGACGAACTGTGCATGGCAGTGCGTGAAAGTCGCGCCGTCACGCAGACCGACAGTCAGTCCGCCCCGCATGAAGGTGGCCGGGGCGCGGCCTTCGAACGGCGCACTGAACGTCGCAACACTGGTCCCTGCCTGGCACACCGCCGGGATGTAGTAACCGAACGATGCGAACGTGCCACCGCGTAGCTCACCGAACGCACAGGTATACCCCTGATCGAACACCACTTGCTTGAGAGCTGTCAGCAACGGCGTTCCGGCCGGAAGCTCGACACGGACGGGGTAGAGCGTGGTGGGATAGACATCGACTCGTTGGGGCAGCGGCTCACCCGGCTGGGTGAGGTAGCGGACCTCCGGTAGCGCGTTGGGCGGGAAGGCTGTCATGTCAGACCTCGCCCGGCCAGGAGCCCCGTTTACGGAACTCTTCTTTCAGAAGCGCGGTGGTCACCTTGCCGTATCCTGATGTCGGAAGCATCGTAGCGAACTCGATGTGCTTCGGGATCTTGTAGCGCACGATGTTCTCTTGGCACCACGCCCGCAGCTCTTCCACCGTCAAAGACGAGCCTTCGCGAAGCACACACAGGGCGTAGCCGACTTCGCCCCATGTCTCGTCGGGGGCACCGACGACACCGGCGGCGACGAGATCCGGGTGCTTGAGCAGCTTCTCCTCGACCTCGCGCGGGTCGATGTTGGATCCACCGGAGATGAACATGTCGGAGGCGCGGCCGGTGATGTAGAGCAGTCCGGACTCGTCGAGGTATCCAAGGTCGCCGGTGCGGAGCCAGCCGTTGCGGAACGCCTTCGCGTTGGCTTCCGGGTTGTCGAGGTAGCCGGCGAACACAGCGGGTCCGCAGGCGCAGATTTCGCCTCGCGTACCGGGCTCGAGTTCGCGCCCCTCGTCGTCCTGGATACTGATCGTCATCCCGGTGCGCACGTAGCCCGCTGTCGGGATGCCGTCGGGTTCCGGTGTGGTTCCGTGCAGTTCCGGCGGCAGGACAGTGATGTTGCCGGTGACCTCGGCGAGTCCGTAGTACTGCACGAGCACCTTGCCGAGCTTGTCGAGCGCCGCGCGTTGATCGCGTGAGGTCATGGGCGCGCCTGCATACACGACATAGCGCAGGCTGCTGCGTTCTGGGTCGTAGTCGGCAGCGGCGGTGTGGACCAGCTTGTTCAGGATGGTCGGAACCGTGAACATCGTGGAGACCGAGTGGCGTTCGATCAGATCCCAGGCCTCCTCCGGATCCAGTCCGTCCGACGTGGTGAGGACGACCGCGGCACCGCGGGCGACGTGGGTGAGGGCATGCACCCCTGCGCCGTGCGAGAGCGGCGCCAGCACGAGGGTGGCGTCGCGCTCGGACAGGGTGGGCATCAGGTCGCAGATGTGGTTGGTCACGACGAACGCCATCTGGTCGTGCGTGAGCACCGCGGCCTTGGGTCGACCACTGGTCCCGGACGTGAAGAAGTACCAGGCGGGCGAGTCGACGTACACCGCGGCGTCGGTGGTGACCACACCGGCGTCGATGTACTTGTCGATCATCTGCGCCACGTCGGCGGTGCCGAAACCGGCAACCTCACCGTCGTCGGTCATGGACCAGATCTGACGGCCCGACAATGCCCGAGCATGCGCGCCACTCGACGCGTGGAGCACGACGAGGTCCGGGGAGACGAGGTCGGCGAGCACCGAGACGTCGTCGGGAAGCAGCTTGCAGTTGGTAGGCACGATGACCGCGCCGATCCGCCAGGTCGCGTAGAGGACGGTCAGCGAGTCGAGGCAGTTCTTGCTGTGCAGAAGGACTTTCGATCCCGGTCCGATCCCGTTGTCCCGCATGGCGGTGACCAGGGCGGTGACGCGGGCGTCGAGTTCGGCCCACGTCCAGGTGGTGTCGCCCCGGATCACCGCAGGCCGGTCCGGGAGCCGGCTGGCGGTCTGGGTGAGGAATGTCGCGAGGTTCGTGGTGCGCCGGCCGTGGGTGCTCGGAGCCATCTGTGTGGTCATGCGAGTCACCACCTTTCGAGGATGGATGCGTAGTTGGTGACCGCGGTGCCACCCATGTTGAAGATGCCGCCGATGTCGGCGGTCGGAAGCTGGAAGGTGCCGGCTTCGCCGGTCAACTGCATTGCGGCAATGGCATGCATCGACACGCCGGTGGCGCCGATGGGGTGCCCCTTGGCCTTGAGTCCTCCGGACCGGTTGATCGGGAGCTTCCCGTCGGGGAGGGCGATACCCTCGTCGACCACGTCACGACCATGACCACGTTCGGCGAGCCCGAAGACCTCGTACTGGATGAGTTCGGCGATGGTGAAGCAGTCGTGGGTCTCGATGAAGTCCAGGTCGGTGGTCCCGGTCGACGCCTGCTCGAGTGCCTGGTTCCAGGCGCGTCGGGCACCCGCGAACTCGATCGGATCGCGCCGTGACAGCGGCAGGAAGTCGTTGGCGTGCGCGCGAGCGCGGAACGACACCCGTCGTGGTGCGGCCTTCGCGCGGTCCGCACTGGTGATCACCAGTGCGACCGCCCCGTCGGAGATCAGCGAGCAATCGGTGCGGCGCAGCGGTGCCGCCACGTACGGGTTCTTGTCCGAGACTTCGTTGCAGAACTCGAAGCTGAGGTCCTTGTGCAGCTGGGCGTAGGGGTTGGTCATACCGTTGTGATGGTTCTTCGCCGCAATGGCCGCCATCGCCGCACTGGGGTCGCCGTAGCGGTCGGCGTATGCGCTTGCGATACCAGCAAAGACCCCGGCGAAGCCGCCGGAGACGTTTGATTCCTCCGGCCGGTAGCACCCCGACAACAGAATCTGACCGGCCCGAGGGGTGTCGACTCCGGTCATCTTCTCGGCACCGATCACCACAGCCACGTCCCCCCGGCCGGAGTCGATGAAGTCGACCGCCGCATAGATTGCAGCACTTCCGGTACCACAGGCGTTCTCGACCCGCATGGCAGGGGTGAACTGGAGATCCGGGGTGGTGAGCGACACCAACGAGGCCTGGAAACCCTGGTCGGAGAACCCATTGTTGTAGACGCCGACGAACAGGCCGTCGACCTCGTCGGCGCTGATCTGTGCGTGCGTGAGGGCCTGCGGGACCACCGAGCCGATCAGTGCGGTGACGTCGGGCTCGTCGAGCCTGCCGAACTTCGAGTGTCCCCACCCGATGATGGACGTGCGACTTGTCATGGGAGCTCCTCCATGGGTTCAATAAGTTGCTGAAATAGCTGGTGTTTCGGATCTACACGTGCTGGTCGAGAGCTGCGGTGCCGCGGGATGCGGGCGCGAGGCGGGCTGCTTCCTCGCGGAGGAGGAGCGCCAGGCGTGACTGTCGGTCCGGTCCCATACGCGAGCTGATCGCGGCGATACTCAATGCCATTGACGGCGTTCCCGAGGCGTCGGGAACGGCGATGCCGATTGCCCACGACTCGGGGACGACCGTGCCCTCGTTGACAGCGACACCGCCCCGTCGGCGGGCCAGCTCCGCCTGCTCGAGAATCCAGTCCGGGGTGTGGTGCGGGAAGTTCTGCGCGAGTTCCGCGGCGTTGGCTGCCGTGACTGCGGACGCCTCCTGGGGCGACATCGCCGCCAGCAAGGCCATTCCGTGGGCGCCGACTCCGAGCGGGTAGCGATCCCCGGCCTGCAGCACGTGGCTGCGGATCGGCCAAGTTCCCTCCTCTCGGTGCAGACACACGACATGTGTCCCGCGCCGGACCGAGATGAAAGCGGCGTCCTCGGATATCTGCGCAAGACGCACCACTGAGGCGAGTGCCTGCTGCCGCAGCCCGTGCCGGCCCTCGGCAGCGCTGCTGACCAGGTACGCCTCGGTACCCAGCCGATACCGACGGTGTTCGGACTGTTCGAGATAGCCGCTGCTGACGAGTTCGGCGAGGAGCCGGTGCACGGTGGGCTTGCTCAGGCCTGTTTCCGAGGACAGTTCGGCCAGTGACAGGCCTCCCGCTCGTTCGTGCCCGGCGATCAGCGACAGCAGGCTCAGTGCCCGGCGCACGCTCTGGGTACCGGTGGGATGCCGCCGCCCAACGGCGGTATCCGGATCGCTTCCATCGTTCCGCATTATGGAACTCCTTCGGCTGTCTTTTTATTTGCGCCCGCCCGGTCTAAGCGCTGATCGATGCGATCCCCACCGTATGAGTGACGCGAATCTCAGTCAACTATTCCGCTATATGGATCGTTTTGCTGGGGTTTTGTGGACGTATTTGACGCGGCGGGCGGGCGAGTTTCACTGTTGTTTCACAACGTGATGCAGCTCACCTCATCGGTGGTGGGGTTGCTCCGATCAAAGGTTTCCAGTGGACAGACAGGACCGTAATAGTGACTTCGATGGTGAGTGAGCGGGCACCGCGGATCGATCTGCGTCAGGCGCGGTGGTCGCGGATCGGTGTGCCGTTGTTCGTGACGTACTTCGTGTGCTTCATGGATCGGACGAACATCAGTGTGGCCGCGCCGCATCTGGCGGACGAATTGCAGTTGGGTGCGGCTGCCATGGGAGTGGTGTTCTCGGCGTTCTTCTGGGGTTACGTGCTCAGTGGTATGCCAGCGGGTGCCTGGGCAAACAAGGGGCACGCGAAGTCGGTGATCGTGGCGTGCATGGTGGTGATCGGACTGGCTGCGGGTGCGACCGGTCTGGTGCACGACTATCCGCTGCTGCTCGGGATGCGCATCGTGCTCGGTCTCGCCGAGGGAGCGATCTTCCCGGCGTTCGCGGTGTTGTTCCTCAGCTGGTTTCCCTCGCGGGAGCGTGCCCTTGCAGTGGCGTTGACGGTTTACTCGGTGCCGTTGTCGACGGCAGTGATGGCGCCGCTGTCGGGGTGGCTGCTCGAGGCCACGAACTGGCGTGCGATGTTCGTCATCCAGGCGGTGCCGGCGATCCTGGTGGCGATCTGGCTGCAGTGGTCGGTGTCCGAGCGTCCGGAGGACGATGCGCGACTCCGGGCCGAGGAGCGTGACTACATCGTCGCAACCCGTACGGTCGGTACCGCCGACGAGTCGACCCTGTTGCAGGTGTTCGCACGCCCCGTCGTGTGGGTACTGGCGGTGGTCTACTTCTTCTGGACAATGGGCATCTATGCGCTCACGTTGTGGTTGCCGACGGTGATCGGTGAGCTCACCGGTGAGGGTTCCCTGGTTGTCGGCTTCCTGACTGCGGTTCCGTTCCTGTGCGGCACGGTGGCGATGTACGCGGTGACGAAGACGGCGGTGGCGTCAGGTCGGTCTCTGGGAGGGTTCATCGCGCCGTCCATCGGGCTGTGTGCGGTCTGTCTGCTGGTTCAGCATGTGGTCGAGCTCTCACCGGTAGTCGGGTTCGCGGTACTGGTGGTGGCGACGGCGTCGATCTACGCGGCGTTGGCGCTGTGGTGGACCTGGGTCATGCAGATCGTTCCCCGCAACCGCACGGGGGCGTCGGTGGGATTCATCAACCTGTGCGGAAACTTCGGCGGTCTGGTGGGGCCGATGCTCATCGGTCTGGTTGCGGCCGCGGGCGACACCGCGTCGGGGTTCTGGATCGTCGGTGTGGGCATCCTGGTGGCCACGGTTCTGGTCGTCGCCGTCAACGCGCGCCGCACTCGTCCCCATGTCGAGACCGCCGACCCCGAACTCGCCGAAGGCAACAATCCGGCTGCCGGTGAGGCCGTCGCATCGGACAGCAAACGCGACTGAGAGCAAGCAGATTCCACGTCATTGTCCGCTGCACCACGGGTGCGGCGGACAATGACGCGAAGCCTCCCGTCGACGCGCGGGAACAACGAAAGGACAACTGTGGCAGTCGAGATGTTCTACGACGACGACGCCGATCTGTCGATCATCCAGGGCCGCAAGGTCGCGGTGATCGGCTACGGCAGCCAGGGACACGCGCACTCGCTGAGCCTGCGCGACTCCGGCGTCGAGGTGCGCATCGGCCTGAAGGAAGGCTCGAAGTCGCGGGCCAAGGCCGAGGAGGCCGGCCTCACCGTCGGTACCCCCGCCGAGGTCTCGGAGTGGGCCGACGTCATCATGGTGCTCGCGCCCGACACCGCGCAGGCGTCGATCTTCAAGAACGACATCGAGCCCAACCTGAAGGACGGCGACGCGCTGTTCTTCGGCCACGGCCTCAACATCCACTTCGGTCTCATCGAGGCGCCGGAGAACGTCACGGTCGCCATGGTCGCCCCCAAGGGCCCCGGCCACCTCGTGCGCCGGCAGTTCGTCGACGGCAAGGGTGTGCCCGCGCTCATCGCCGTGCACCAGGACCCGAAGGGCGAGGGCCAGGCGCTGGCGCTGTCCTACGCCAAGGGCATCGGCGGCACCCGCGCCGGCGTCATCAAGACCACCTTCAAGGAAGAGACCGAGACCGACCTGTTCGGTGAGCAGGCCGTCCTCTGCGGTGGCACCGAGGAACTGGTCAAGACCGGCTTCGACGTCATGGTCGAGGCGGGCTACGCCCCCGAGATGGCCTACTTCGAGGTTCTCCACGAGCTCAAGCTCATCGTCGACCTCATGTACGAGGGTGGCATCGCCCGCATGAACTACTCGGTGTCCGACACCGCGGAGTTCGGCGGCTACCTCTCCGGCCCGCGCGTCATCGACGCCGGCACCAAGGAGCGCATGAAGGAGATCCTGAAGGACATCCAGGACGGCACCTTCGTCAAGCGTCTCGTCGCCAACGTCGAGGGCGGCAACAAGGAGCTCGAGGGCCTGCGCAAGAAGAACGCCGAGCACGGCATCGAGGTCGTCGGCAAGCAGCTGCGCGACCTGATGAGCTGGGTGGACCGGCCGATCACCGAAACCGCCTGACCCCTTTGTCGAGGAGATATCCCGTGTCCCATAGTTACGAATCCGGTGCCGCCGAAGGTTCGCCGACGAGCCCGGTCGACGTGGGCCCGTCGGCGGCCGGGGAGCTGGACGGCGTCGTCGTCGCGGTCTTCGGAGCAGGTTCCCGGGGCGACGGCCTCAGCAACGGCCAGGCTGCGGCGCTCACATTCGCCTGGGCGGGGGCTGCGGTCGCCTGCATCGACGTCGACGCCGCCGCCGCCGACTTCGTGACACAGCAGATCGTGGCCGAAGGCGGGACGGCGCTCGGAATCCAGGCTGACGTCACTTCGGAAGACGATGTAATGCGGGCCTTCTCGACGATCGGCACCGAGTGGGAGCCGCCGCTGGCGCTGCACAACAACGTCGGTGTCACCATCGCGGGTGACGTCGTGGAACTCGACCGTGCGGGCTGGGACAAGGGAATGGCATTGAACGCCACCAGCTGTTATCTCACCGCGCGCCACGCCCTGCCGCACATGCTATCGAAGGGCAAGGGGGCGATCGTCAACGTCTCCTCAACTGCGAGCATCCGGCACACCGGCTACGTGTATCCGGTGTACAACGCGAGCAAGGCAGCGGTGAACCAGTTGACGGTGTCCTTGGCGTTGACGTACGCGTCCCGGGGTATCCGAGCCAATGCGGTCCTGCCCGGCGTCATCGACACCCCGATCGGCCGCCAGGTCCGCGGTCCCGACGTGGATCTCGAGAGCGAACTGGCCGCCCGCAATGTTGCCAGTCCTACCGGGAGGATGGGCAGTCCGTGGGACGTCGCCAACGCCTCGCTCTTTCTTTTGAGTGAGCGAGCGCGGTATGTGAACGGAGCGCTGCTCCCCGTCGACGGCGGTCTGAGCGCGCGGTGTATGTAAGCCGGCCCTGATCCGGGCACAGTGAACGGCAGTGGGCGGTCGCACCTCCCGATCGGGGGTGCGGCCGCCCACTGGCGTGTGCTGTCAGTGCGGAGCGGTGATACTGCGGAAGCGTTCCTCCGCCCGGTCGATCTCGGCGATCTGCTGGATGATCTCCTTCGGAGACTGTTCCCCGATCACCTTCTGCAGTAGCGGGGTGTGGTCGAAGATCGCATCTCGGATTGGGCATAGGGGGCAGGCGCGTGGTGAAAAAGCTCTCCCTCCGTCCAGGCGCGCTGTACCTGACGCGAGGTGTGACGTCAACGGGGAGCCTCGAAGTCCTCGAGTGCCGCTCTGACTGAGGTGTAGTCGGACAGGTCGCCGCCGGCGAGGCGGCGGCCGAGGAAGTAGCCGTCCTCGGTGGCCATCCCGGCGCCGTATACAGCATACGGCGACGTTGCGTGAGCAGCGTCGCCGACGAGCTTCCAGCTGAGGACCGCGTTCGGCCGGTTCCACATCGAGGTGTCGACGAATTTGATCATCGAGGGGTGTCAAGGCGGTTGTCCAGCTCCGCACCGGGATGTCGGGAGCGCTCGACGTCCCGGGTACCGCAGTGTCCCGGATCGCTACGGACGCGGGCAGTTCGGCCGTCGGACCACGTTCCCGTCACCTCGACCACGGCAGCGCGGGCTGCTACGGAATCCAGGGCGTCAGCTCGGGGGCGTACGAATAGCTCACGGTTCCCTCGTCGTCGTAGGAGCCACGGCCGAATGGCGGCGAGCGTTCGTGCGCAGTACAGGCTGCCGCGAGAGTCGACTCTCGCGGCAGCCTGCATTCGAGGGTCTCAGACGACGGTCTCGACGGAACCGAAGTCCATGTCCATCGGGCGGATGAACGACCAGGTGGAGTGGACGACCCGCCACTGCGAATCGTCCTCGCGCTGGTAGAGTTCGATGCAGTTGTACTTCATGTCGATGAGGTTGGTGTCCGCGAAGAGCTGGTAGGTCAGCAGTGCCATGTCGGTGCCGAACTGCACGCGCGGACTGCGGAATTCGTAGGTGTCGGCGTGGAGTTTTCCGTCCAGTTCGTCGAGGAACTTGTCGACGGTGTCGTGGTTCTCGACCCGCTCGGTGTTCGTTCCGTCGAAGTAAGTGAAGCTCCGGCGGGACCAGAGTTCGCGGTATCCCGACACGTCGCCGGCGAACCACTTGTCGAGGGCTGCCTTTTCCAGCCCGATGATATGCTCGGCAAGCTGCTTCTGCTCGGGGGTATAACCCTGTTCGTACTCGGTCACGCGGGTGCCTTTCGCAGTGTTCTGCATCGACTTTTCCTCAGCGAGAACGATTTTCGTGCGTCTTCAGCCGGCGCGGTGCGCGAAGGTTTCGGGGTCGACCGGCCGCTGCGTCCTCGGGAGGCCCTCGACGACCAGAAGGTACGACTCGGTGACCAGGTCGTCGACGAGCCCCGGGTCGAGGTCGCCGTCGGGGTGCAGGGCGATCCAGTGCCGTTTGTTCATGTGGTAGCCCGGTGTCACGTCGCTGTGGCCTCCCGGAGCGAACGCGCATCGAACGGAGCGGACTTGAGGATCACGATCGGCACACCGGTGATCGCGGTCTGCAACATGAACACCTTGTCGCGGAACTTGTAGACGTCCCAGTTCGCGCCGAAAGGGTGGGTGAGCACGGCTCCCGGGAGTTCTTCTGCGCGTGCGCACGCACGCTGCTGCAGCGCGGTGCCCTTCATCGTGCCTCCTCGTGTCGTCGTGCTCGGTTCCCGACGATTCCGATTATGGTCCGGACACTCGGCTCACATGCAGCGCGCCGTCAGCCCTCCGTCGACGGGCAGCGACACGGCGTTGACATAGGCGGCGCGATCGCTCAGCAGGAACTGCGCAGCGTGTGCGATGTCCCACGGGCTGCCCATCTGTCCGGTCGGGCTTGCGGCGTGGCGCGCCGAGAGCTGTGCGTCCAGGTCGCCGCGGCCGGAGACGAAGGCGCGGCCGATCGGCGTGTCGATCAGCCCGGGCAGCACGGCGTTGACCCGGATACCGCGCTTCGCGTACGTCAAAGCCAGCGACACAGTCAGCTGATTGACCGCGGCCTTCGTCGCGTTGTAGACGGGGTACACGTATCCCATGTCCCGGATACTGGCAGTCGACGATACGTTGACGATTGCACCCTTGCCTCGGTCCAGCATGGCGGGGAGTGCGTGCCGGATGGTCGAATAGCAGCTGGTGAGATTCACCGCGATTCCCTTGTTCCACTCTTCGGGTTCGAGGGTGGTGATCTCTCCTGCCATCGCCACGCCCACGTTGTTGTGCACCGCCGTCGGCGGTTCCCAGGTGGCTGCGATCTCGGCGTACGCCTTGACGATGTCGGACTCGCTGGTGACGTCGGCCTGGATGGCCAGGGCGGAACCGCCCTCGTCCGTGATCTGCTGCGCGACGTGTTCGGCTGCGCTCGCATCGAGATCCATGCAGGCGACTGAGGCCCCGGCGCGCGCGAAGGTCACCGCGGCGGCCTGCCCATTGCTCACCCCGCCCCCACGGGAACCTGCGCCGAACACGGCCACGACCATCCCCGCGAGTTCGTTGCTTCTGGAAGGAGTGCCTGCCGCGTCAGCGGGCGCGGCGTCCGTGTCGAGATTGGGTGATCCTGCGTTCGTCATCTGAAGACTCTCTCGTGGTGCGCCGCACGTGGCAGCGGAGATCAGGGGCAGGGTGAGGTGGCTCGGCCTGCTCGACTGTCGAGTGGTACCGGCTGACGCCCCGCGGTCCGTAACACGGACCGCGGGGATCGCAGATACGCGACGCACAGAGGTCGGGGGTCAGTCCCTGTCGCGGGCGTGGAGCAGCAATTCGACGAACTCGGCTACCGACATGCCCGGAGCGGCACCGATCCCGGCGGCCAGTTCGTTGACGGTGGAGAGGATTCCGTTCTCGTACACGTCGCGGGCATCGCCGATTCGGGCGGTGTCGTGCGAGACGGCTGCGGCGGGAAGTCCGGCAGCGCTGAGTGCGCCGAGCGACGAGACTCCCGCATTGTCTTTTCCGATTCCGGCGTCGTTGAAGACGGCGCCGCGCAGCGGCATACTGAGTGCGTAACGGGGCACGTTCTGCGAGCAGTGCGAGCCGGCGACGATAAACTTGTTCGCGTCGCCGCTCTCGATCTCGCTGATCGAGTCCATCAGGAGGACCAGGTTGTCGTCCCGGTCCTGGGGGTCGTATCTCATTGTTCCTTCGTCCCTTCGTGGGTGGAGATCTCGCATTCTGCGGGTCGAGATCGGCGCGGTATCTGGATTCAGCTGTGCAGAAGTCGGTTTCGCGGCTTCCTAGATGCGGAGAACGCCTGCGGCCGTCATGCCTCCGTCGACCGGTAGAACCTGACCGTTCACGAAGTCGGCGCCTTCCGAAGCCAGGAACGACACAGCTGCCGCAATCGAGGCAGGGGAACCGTACTGACCTCCGGGTAGGAGGCGGCAGAGTTCGTCACGCGTGGTCTGGGTGTGCACCTCGCGCGCGAGGGCAGTCTCGGTCGGTCCAGGGGCCACGGCATTGGCCGTGATCCCGAAGGGAGCGAGTTCGACGGCGATCTGCCGTGTCAGCCCGTTGAGCGCACTCTTCGACGTGCCGTAGGCGGTGCGTCCGACGCCTGCACGGAGGCCGCTTACCGAGCTGATGTTGACGATGCGGCCCCAGTTCCGGTCGCGCATCAGTCGCGCGGCGCGTCGGCTGCAGTGGAAGGGGCCGGTGACGTTGATCCGGAGGGTCCGCTCCCAGTGATCGACAGGAAAGTCGAGGAAGTCGAAGGTCGTCGCGACCCCGGCGTTGTTGACCAGGATGTCGCATCGGCCGTGCTCTCGCTCCACCTGATCGAACGCCGCATCGATCGACGTCGTGTCACCTACGTCCAAGGCCAGGGACTCGGCACTGTAGCCGAGTTCGGTGAGCTTCGCTGCGACCTCCTTGGCGCTGTCGACGTCGCGATCGCTGGCAATGACGTGGTGCCCGTCCTCGGCCAGTCGTTCGGCGATCGCCGCGCCGATGCCGGCGCCGGCGCCGGTGACGAATGCGATTCTTCGTTCCATCACTTCTCTCCTGCGAGTTCGGCGAGTGGTGCCCGGACCGGTTCGACGCCGTCGATCCGCGACCTTCGTCACCAACGTGTCATCCGATGCGGTTGTCGTTCCGCATTATGGAATCATCCCCACTCATATGGGATGGGCGTGGTCCCGATCTATGCATTTCCAGGTGCCAACCCGGTCACAACTGCACGATAGGAGTGGCGTGCGCCTCAGTCAACTATTCCGCTATGTGGATCGGTTACCTGGGGGTTTGGTGCGCGCACCGGGTCGTGAGTCTGCGCGGGCAGGAAGCGTTACCTCGGCCGATTCCGTGGAACCGCTGCGTCGGCGGTTTCCCGTCGAACAGCTCGGCACGTAGCGGCCGGCATCCAGGCGGGATCGCGACCTCGGCAGGTTTCAGGGCTTGTTCGGGGACTTGTCGCACTCTCCCTCCACATCCCTCTGTTCCGTGATGTGGATCACTTTGCTGGGCCTACGCGGACCTGCTTGACGAGGTGAGCGGTCTGACTCACAGTTCTTCTGCGATGTGATGCGTCGCATTCGCTCGGCCGAGTTGGGCCGCTCCACTTCAGATTTCGGTTGAAGGAGATCTCGGTGACTTCTGGACACGGCAATGCCGGAAACCCGTCGAATTCGGACGAGGCATGGTTCGCCGACAAGAACATGACCCTCGAGGATCGAATGGGGTACGCAGCGTGTGACGACACACTGCCCGAATACAGTCTCAGCCCGTACTCGCGTCCGCGTGACGGCGTCCCGCGGGGAGTCGTCACCGCGCACACGCACCGGAGCACGGCGTCCTATCCGGGCGTTGAGCGGGACTACACCCTGTATGTCCCGAGTCAGTACGACGGGTCCGCTCCGTTGGCGCTCGTCGTCTTCCTGGACGCGTACGAGTACCTCGGTGCGGATTTCGGGGCCATCGCAGCGTTGGACAACCTCAATGCGGATCAACTCATTCCGCTCACGGCGGCGCTGTTCGTCGATGCGGGCAAGACCGGTCCCGGCTACCCCATCTTCGGCGGCAGCGACAACCGGAGCATCGAGTTCGATTCGATCGACGACACCTGGGTCCAGTTCCTGGTGGACGAACTCTTACCGGCGGCGACCGGACACCTCAACATGTCGTCCGAGGCTGCCGATCGCGTCATCGTCGGATACAGCTCCGGCGGGAACGCAGCCTTCACCGCCGCGTGGCACCGGCCGGACGTCTTCAGGAATGTCATCTCCCATTGCGGATCGTTCGTCGACATCCGCGGTGGACACAACCACATCCCTCAGGTGCGCCGATCGCCGCGCAAGCCGATTCGCATCTGGATGCAGACCGGACGCCGAGACGCACGAGTGGTGTTCGGCGATCTCGTGGCCGCCAACCGTGAAATGGCCGCCGCCCTCGAATGGAGCTACTACGACTACAAGTTCGTCATCGGTGAAGGTGGCCACACTCTCCGTCATGGTGGCTACGAGTTCCCTCGAACGCTGCGATGGCTGTGGCGAGACCACCCGGCCACCGCGAAGACCTACTGAGTCGACCGAGAGCTAGGGGATCAGGTGAGTACAACCAACACCCTCTCGAAACGAGGGAACGGTGCGCCGTCAACGGTCGGCGATTCCACCAAGCTGCAGGGTTCGATCGGCACGTTCGGGCTCTTCTTCAGCATCATGTCGTTCAACGCCCCTCTCGTCGTCGTCATGGGCGTCATCCCGATCATGGTCGCAACCGGGAACGGCGTCGGCACGCCCTTCATCTTCGTGGCCGGAGGGGCAATCGTCTTCTGCTTCGCAACCGCATTCCTGCGCATGTCGAATGTGCTGGACCGACCGGGAGCGTTCTATGCCTACGTGACGGCCGGGCTCGGAAGAAAGCTCGGGCTGGGCGCCGGCTTCACCATGCTGCTGGCATATTTCACCTGCGCGTGCGGGTACCTACCGTTTGCGGGCGCCTCCATCGGCACACTTGTGTCGGACAAGCTCAATGGGCCCAGCCTGCCCTGGTACGTGTGGGCGCTGACGGTCTGGGCGTTGGTCGCAGTACTGGGTTTCCTCCGGATCGACGTGTCGGCGAAGGTCATGGCCGTCATCCTGATCATGGAGATCGCCGTCGTCCTGACCTACGACGCCGTCGTGTTCGCTCGCGGCGGTGCCGACGGGTTGAGCGCGGCGCCGTTCTCTCCGGTGCACTGGTTCGACGGTTCGTTCGCCACCGGACTGCTCTTGGCGTGTGCGATGTTCGGCGGTTACGAGATGACCGTGCTGTTCCGTGACGAGGTGAAAAGGCCGGAACGCACGATTCCGCGTGCGGCGTTCGGTCTCATCGCCTTCGCCGTGGTTCTGTACGCAGGTACGACATGGCTCTTCGTCAACGCGCTCGGCGTCGACAATGCCGTCGGTGTGGCATTCGCAGAGGGCACCGCCGCATTCGACGCGTCGATCGTCGCGTTCGGTGGACGCGCGCTGCTCGATATCGCGGCCGTTCTGCTCGTGACCAGTTCGTTGGCCGTTGTCATCTGCGCCCACAACGTGGCGGCGCGGTACCTGTTCAACCTGGGCGCCG
Organism: Rhodococcus indonesiensis; assembly: GCF_047782815.1. Lineage (NCBI taxonomy): Bacteria > Bacillati > Actinomycetota > Actinomycetes > Mycobacteriales > Nocardiaceae > Rhodococcus > Rhodococcus indonesiensis. The sequence goes on from NZ_CP180630.1 coordinate 4,616,719, forward strand.
ACGGCGTCGTGTCGCGATCTGTCGCCGCGGTGCATCCGCGGTTCGGCTCACCGTATCGTGCGTCCATGATTGTCAGTGCCGCGATGTTGATCGCCAACCTCGTTGTGGTCGTCGCGGGCGTCGACTCCATGGTGTTCTATGGTGCGTTGCTCGGTATCGCGGCGCTCACCGGAATCTCCGTGCAATTGCTTACGGCCGTCGCCATACCGGTGTACCTGACCCGACACGACAAGTGGCGAGGCCACCTGTTCTCCTCGTTCCTGGCGCCGTTCGTAACGATCGTCGGATTCGGGTGGGCCGTGGTCATGTCCATCACCGACTTCTCCTCGCACACTGCTGGAGTCACGTGGTTGTCCGCTCTGCTCATCACTATTGTGTATGGAGTATTCATTGGCGGCGTCCTCGTCGCGGTGCGGTTGGAACGCACGAAGCCAGACGTCTATCTGAGGATCGGCCGTCAATGAGAACAAGTCGCTGCGGAGCTGGGGGGTATTGGACACCTTCCGTGGACGACTGCGATGGACCTGAACGGCGGCTCGCACTATTCGATGGGAAGAAGGACGTTCTCGGCGATGGAGGCCCTGATGAGCATTCAACGACCCGCCCACAACAAATCATCCGGATCATGAATGGAGCTGGCCAGTGGTTGCGTACGTGATGTTGGCAGTGGCCATAGTGAGCGAAGTGATTGCAACACTTGCTCTCAAAGCCTCCGATGGCTTCTCGAAGTTGCAGCCGTCGATAGTTGTGATTGCTGGCTATGCCTTGAGTTTCGCGCTATTGGGATTGGCGTTGAGTCGAGGACTCCCAATGGGGCTGGCGTATGCGACGTGGGCTGCAATCGGGACAGCGACTATTGCGATCCTAGGTGTTCTGTTATTCGCAGAGTCGCTCTCGTTGCAAGCGATGATCGGCCTCGGCATGATCATCGTGGGTGTCGTGCTGCTGCATCTCAATACTGAGCATGGGATCAAGCACGAGGAGGACAGCGCGGCATCCGTATCGGAGCAGCGCGAGGTCGAAAGAATCTATGAGTAGCAGACGCGGTGACCGATAGGTTGCCGTTGCGGCGGATCGCGCGCAACAACGGCGCCCTGCCGCCGGTGCGGGGGCGGGTGCTGCGGCACACGTGCGCCGCGAACCGCTCGGTGTTCCGGAGCAGCCGGATGACGGCGGGCCGGCCGCCCGCGTCTTGGCGGCGACCACCTGCGTCCACCGCAGCCACGCGCACGGTGGGCAACTGGTGTGGCTGTGGGTGAAGGGCAGGGCGCGGACGGTGCCGCGGCCCTCCTGATCGGTCTTGGTCTTGCGCAGGCGGATGTGCAACCCGTCCAATCGATGAAGTGAGACGTCGCTGCAGGTGAGGGCGACGAGTTCGCTGCGGCGGAAAGCCCCGGCGAACCCGAGCGGCAGGAGGGCGGTGTCGCGGCGTTCGACCACTTCGTCCGCCCAACTCTGGCAGTCGGCGCGGGTCTTGTCGACGATGGCGACGATGTCGGCGGTGAGCAGCGGCGCCCGCGGGGTGCGGGGGCGCTCGCCGGTGGTGGCGTAGTCGCGGCGGATCCCGGACATCGTCGCTTTGACCAGGTCGTCGCCGGTGGGGTTGGGGTGCCCGCTCTGGCGGTGGTGGTGGGCGATCGCGGCGAGGCGATGCGCGAGGGTGGCCGGGGCGTAGGTCCGCTCCCCCGCCTCGGTGACGGTGTCGGCGCACGCGACCAGGTAGGCGGCCACGGTGACCGGGTGCGCCGGCACCGCGGTGTGGCCCTCGGCGGCGCACCAGGGGGTGAAGGCCCGCCACGCCGAGGCGTAGGTGCGGCGGGTGCCGGCGCCCCGCACCCCGGCCACCGACTCCGCGATCCGGTCGGCGGTGGCCGAGGCGAGATCCGGCAGCGCGTGCCCCGGCGGGGTCCCGGGTACCGCGAGCGGCGCGTCGTCGGCGGGTTCCGTCTCCATATCCTCGGGTGCAACCCGTACCGCACAGCGCCGACAGGGCCTCGGCGTGGGAAGACACGCTCACCTCGGGGTTCGCGGCAATAGCTGCGTGAATGGCATTTTCATGCTCGACATGTTCAGCGGTCGAAGCCTCGGATCGAGGGTCGGCACATCCGCGCCCGTCAGATCGTGCTCTCCGAGCAGCCCGACCATCCGTCCCTACCGAAGTCACTCGCGCAGATGTTCGCACGGCGGCGTCGCGCCGTCGGTGAGCGGAACGATCTCGAACCCCAACGATTTCCGGAACAGAACAACGCGGCGGAACAACGATTCCGGGGCGAGCCGATCGGCCACCACGGTCGGTGAGCCGATCCGCTGGGCCGGCCACGAACCCGCCAGATCCCATTTGCCGCTGTGCGTCACCGCCAGCACCGCGCCCCGCCCACCTTCGACCGCCCCGTGGATGTGTTCGAGTCCGCCTGCCACGGATTCGACGCGCTCGGCCAGCCGCACCACGATCCATCGACGGCAGCCGGAACGCCTCACACCAGTACCTGGTGTTGGAGCGCAGGCTCGCGCGCACCAGCTCGTCAGGCACCTGCGTTGCGGTGGTGGACAACACCGGGCCAGGTTGCGCCGCACCTGAACCGGCCCACCACCGCGGGCCGCGCCGTCGGCGGCCACCTCGAACATGCGCATCGCCCACTGCTGCGGCAGTGCGCGCACCGGGATGACCGCCCGCGCACCGCCTGATCCACGCGCCGGCAGACCACGGCGCACGAAGGCCCGGCCGGTGCTCCCCGGCCGGGCCTTCGTCGTGCCTCTGCGCGCTAGGACTTCGGGCTGAACGCCGCCAGCGGCTCGGAGCCGGACCAGTCGTGGCCCCAGTAGCTGTCGGCGGTGATCTCTTCGGCCGTGTAGTACGACTCGTCGACGAGCATTCCCTCGGTACCGAACTCGAGGTCCCAGCCGCCGGGGGCGCGCACGTAGAACGAGACCATCTTGTCGTTCGTGTGCCGGCCCAGCGTCGAGGAGATGGAGAACCCGAGTTTGCGCACCCGGTCGAGTGCCTGGCCGACGGCGTCGAGGGTGTCGACCTCCGTCATCAGGTGCACGAGGCCGGGTTCCTCGGTCGGCGGCGCCGGGCACAGGGCCAGGCTGTGGTGGCGCTGGTTCACACCGAGGAACCGCACGCGTCGCGCCGGGCCGGGAGCCTGGAGCCGGATCGCGCCGCGCGGCAGGAAGCCGAGCACCTCGGTGTAGAACGCGTGCGCCGCGTCGAAATCGGTGGCGGGCAGCACGACGTGGCCGAGGCCCTGCTCGCCGGTGATCCACCGGCCGCCGTGCGGGGTGACGACGGGGCTGTGGTCGAGCACCGGACCGAAGAACACCTCGACGCGGGTGCCGATCGGGTCGTCGAACGCGATGACCTGCTCGGCGTCGCGGTAGTCGCACTCTTCCTGGGAGAGGACCTCGACGGTGACGCCCGCCTTCTCGACGGTCTCGCGGACACGCTGCAGGGCGAACTGATCGCGCACCTCCCAGCCGACGGCGAGCGCCTTGTCGGATTCGCCGGGCAGCACGATCAGGCGGGCCCGCCGCTCGTCGACCCGCAGGTAGAGGCCGTCCGGCTCGGGGCCGGAGCCGACGGCCATGCCGAGGCCGTCGACGACGAGTTCACGCCAGCGCGCGACGTCGGTGGTCTGGATCCGGAGGTATCCGAGTCCTCGAATATCCGTCATTTGTGTTCCTTCCGGGACGTTCGGCGGGAGAGCTAGATCATCGAGCGGTGGACGCCCTGCGGCTCGCCGCCGAGCTGGCTCAGGGCCGACGCATAGAAGATCGAGCCGGGCACGTGGATCGCGTGCGTCAGGCCGGCGTGCGCGTCGCGCCAGAACCGCTGCATCGGGGTGTTCAACTGCAGCGCACCGCCGCCCGCGCGGGCGAAGATCTCGTCGACGGCCCGCACGGCCCGCCACGCCGCGGCGGTCTGGGTGCGGCGCCCGATGGCGCGGTCCTCGAAGGTGACTTCCTGGCCCTTCTCGGTCTTGTCCCAGAAGCGGTCGACGGTGTCGAGGATCGCGGCGCGGGACGCGGCGATCTCGGCGGCGGCTTCCCCGATCGCGAACAGCACGTGCGGGTCTTCCTTGATCGGCACACCCGTGATCGCGACGCGTTCCTTCTGCGCGGCGATGTGGCACTGCAGCGCGCCCTCGGCGATGCCGATCAGCGACGAGGTGATGCCCAGCGGGAAGATGCACGAGAACGGGAAGTTGTACAGGGTCTGGGACAGCCCCGCCTCCTTCGGGGCGGTGCCGTCGAAGACCTTCGCCGCGTCGAGGGTGCGGTAGTCCGGAATGAACGCATTCTCGACGATCAGGTCCTTCGAGCCGGTGCCGCGCAGACCCACGACGTTCCAGCTCTCCTGGTCGATCTCGTAGTCCGAGCGCGGCAGCAGCACGTGCAGCACCTTCGGCGGCATCAGGCGGTTGCCGTCCTTGTCGCCCACGGCCGCGCCGATCATCACCCAGCCGCAGTGGTCGGTGCCGGACGAGAAGGACCAGCGGCCGTTGAGGATGTACCCGCCGTCGGTGGGCACGGCGACACCCATCGGGGCGTAGGGCGAGGCCATCCACATGTCCGGGTCCTCACCCCACACCTCGTCCTGCGCCTTGGTGTCGAAGAACGCCAGCTCCCACGGGTGCACGCCGACGATGCCGGTGACCCAGCCCGTCGCGCCGTCCATCGCGCCGATCGCCATCGCGGTCTCGGCGAACTCGCGGGGATGGACCTCGAGGCCGCCGTACTTCTTCGGCTGCAGCATGCGGATCGCTCCGGCGTCGCGCAGCCGCTTGGCGTTGCTGTCGGTCAGGCGCATGAGCTTGTCACCCTCGGCGCCCTCGGCGCGGATCTCGTCCGCGTACTGGATGATGTTGTCCAAAACCTGGCCCATGACTGTCAGCTCTCTGCTCGGGACCCGGGGGTCTACTTCTGGGCGGCGAGACCGACGGCGATCTCGATGAGTTGGTCTTCCTGGCCTCCGACGAGGTTGCGGCGGCCGGCCTCGATGAGGATCTCCGCGCCGGAGACCCCGTACCGATCGGCGTGCGTGGCGGCATGCTTGAGGAAGCTCGAGTACACGCCGGCATACCCCATTGTCAGCGACATCCGGTCCAGGAGGCACTCGCCGTCCATGATCGGCCGCACCACGTCCTCGGCGGCGTCGATGATCTTCAGGGTGTCGATACCCGTTCGGATACTGAGCTTCTCGGCGACGGCGACGAACGCCTCGACGGGCGTGTTGCCCGCGCCGGCGCCGAACCGGCGGGTGGAGCCGTCGATCTGCAGTGCACCGGCGCGCACCGCGAGCACCGAGTTGGCCACGCCGAGCCCCATGTTCTCGTGCCCGTGGAAACCGACCTGTGCGTCGTCGCCGAGCTCGGCGACGAGGGCCGCGACCCGGTCCGAGACCCCTTCGAGGACGAGGGCGCCGGCCGAGTCGACGACGTACACGCACTGGCAGCCGGCGTCGGCCATGATGCGCGCCTGCTTCGCGAGCACCTCGGGCGGCTGGCTGTGCGACATCATCAGGAATCCGACGGTCTCGAGTCCGAGCTCGCGGGCCAGACCGAAGTGCTGGGCGGAGATGTCGGCCTCGGTGCAGTGCGTGGCGATCCGGCAGATCGACGCGCCGTTGTCGGCGGCCTCACGGATGTCCGACCGGACACCGAGACCCGGCAGCATCAGGAACGCGATCTTCGCCTGCGTCGCGGTCTCGACGGCGGCCTTGATCAGCTCCTGTTCGGGGGTACGGCTGAAGCCGTAGTTGAACGACGAGCCACCGAGGCCGTCGCCGTGGGTGACCTCGATGACGGGCACACCGGCGGCGTCGAGTGCACCGACGATCGAGCGCACGTCCTCGACGGTGAACTGGTGACGCTTGGCATGGGAGCCGTCACGCAACGACGAGTCCGTGATCCGGATGTCGAGATCAGCGCTGTAGGGCATCGACTGTGTTCCTTCGAAAGTACGGTCTGCGGTGGGGGTCTACACGCGGGCGGTGAGCAGCTTGGCCGCGAAGCTCTCGCCCACCTTCGTGGCGGCCGCGGTCATGATGTCGAGGTTGCCCGAGTACGGCGGCAGGAAGTCGCCGGCGCCCTCGACCTCGAGGAAGATCGCCACCCGGGCGCGTCCCCCGCTCATCGGGGTGGGGTCGTCGAACTGCGGCTCGGCGCGCAGGCGGTATCCGGGGACGTAGCCCTGCACCGTGGCGGCCACCTCGTGGATCGACGCGGCGATCGCGTCGCGGTCCGCGTCCTCGGGGATCGAGCAGAACACGGTGTCGCGCATGAGCATCGGCGGCTCGGCCGGGTTGAGGATGATGATGGCCTTGCCCTTGCGGGCGCCGCCGATGGTCTCGATGCCGCGGCTGGTGGTGATGGTGAATTCGTCGATGTTGGCGCGGGTTCCGGGGCCGGCCGACGGGGAGGCGACGCTCGCGACGATCTCGGCGTACTCGACCTCGGTGACCCGGGAGACGGCGTGCACCATCGGGATCGTGGCCTGGCCACCGCAGGTGATGAGGTTGACGTTCGGCGCATCCTCGTGTTCGCCCATGTTCACGGCGGGCACGACGGCCGGCCCGAGGGCGGCCGGGGTCAGGTCGACGACCTGGATGCCGAGCTCGGCGTAGCGGGGGGCGTTCGCGCGGTGCACGTAGGCCGAGGTGGCCTCGAAGATCACGTCGGGCCGCTCGTCCTGGGCGAGCAGCCAGTCCACACCCTCGTGGCTCGCGACCAGGCCCTCCGTCGCTGCGCGGGCGAGACCCTCGCTGCTGGGGTCGACACCGATCATCCACCGCGGCTCGATGACATCCGAGCGCAGCAGTTTGTACATCAGGTCGGTGCCGATGTTGCCGGGCCCGACGATCGCGGCGGTAGCCTTCGTCACTGGTGCACTTCCTTACTTGAATTCGACTGAGACGGAGCCGATGTCGCTGAAATCGGCGCGGAAGACGTCGCCCGGGCGGGCATCGACGGCGCGAGTGCACGAACCGGGCAGGATCACGTGCCCGGCCTCGAGCCGCACCCCGAAGCTCGCCACCTTGCGGGCCAGCCACGCGACGGCGCGGGTCGGGTCACCGAGCACTGCTGCCGCCTCGCCGCGCGCGATCTCCTCGTCGCCCTGGTACAGCACCGCCGAGATCGCTCCGATGTCGACCTTGTCCGGTTCGATGCGGCCCGCTCCGAGGATCACTCCCGCGGACGAGGCGTTGTCGGCGATCGTGTCCGCCAGGCCGATGCGCCAGTCCACGATGCGCGAGTCGATGAGTTCGATGCTCGGGACGATGTACTCGGTCGCCCGCAGCACGTCCGCCTCGGTGCAGTCCTCGCCGGGCAGGGTCTCGCCCAGGACGTAGCCGATCTCGACCTCGATGCGCGGGTAGCAGAACTGCGCCGTGTCGATCGGCTCGTCCTCGGAGTACACCATCGTCGAGAGCAGGTGTCCGTAGTCGGGCTCGTCCACGCCCATCATCTTCTGCATGACCTCGGACGACAGGCCGACCTTGTGGCCGTAGACGGTGGCACCCGCCTCGAGCCGGCGGCGGATGTTGATCAGCTGGATCTCGTACGAATCCACCACGTCGATGTCGGGAAAGGTCTCCGTCAGCGGGGCGATCGCGACGCGGTCGCGCTCGGCGGCCCAGAGGAGATCGGCGGCGGCGAGTCGCCGGGAACCGTCGAGCATCGTGCACTCCTGGAACTGGTCGATGATCCGCGCGTCGTCGCGCCGATCGGGCTGTCTCGAAGGTGACATATGCGCAGGTGGGACGGCGGAAGCCCTCCCGCTCAGCGGGATCGTGGACTAGCTGCGGTCGTCGTCGCGCAGCAGGAACGCGAGCACGGCCGACAGCCACGCGTCGCGGGCTTCGATCATCGTCCAGTGCCCGCACTTCGGGAACGTGTGCAGCTCGCAGTTCGGGATGTCGCGCATGGGCAGCATCGCCATGTCCACGGGGCTGACCCGGTCGTCGCGGCCCCACGTCAGCAGAGTGGGCGCGGTGATCTTGTGCAGCTGCGCCCAGTACGGGGTGACGTTCGACGCGGCCGCTGCGGCGGCACCGGCGGCGAATGCCTTCGAGCTGTACATCCGGCGGGCGATCTCGAGGGTCTTCGGTTCGGTGGCGAGCGCCCAGCGCTCCTCGATGAGCTGGTCGGTGACCACGGCGGGGTCGTAGACCATGGACTGCAGCCAGCGGACGAGGCCCTCGCGGGTCGGGTTGTCGGTGAACTCCATGAGCAGCTTGATGCCCTCGCCCGGACCGGGCGCGAAGACGTTCTTGCCCATCCCGCCGATCGTGACGAGCTTGCGCACGCGGTGCGGCTCGTCGATGGCGACCTTGGCGGCGACGATCCCGCCCATCGAGTTGCCGACCATGTCCACGGCACCGAGACCGAGCCCGTCGAGGAAGGTGCCGACGGCCCCCTGCGCCATCACCATCGGGTGGCCGTCACCGGGGTCGCTGACGCCGAAACCAGGAAACTCGAGCACCAGGCAGCGGAAGTGCTGTGCGAAGTCGGCGAGGACGCCGCGGTAGTTGCGCCACCCCGTTACGCCGGGTCCGGAGCCGTGCAGCAGGAGCAGCGGCGGCCCGTCGCCGGCCTCGTGGTAGCGCAGCACACCCTGATCGGTGGAAAGTTCCTTCAGGGTCCCCTCGTAGCTCACTTCGGTCATCGTCGTCCCTGTTCGTCGCCGTGGTGCCGGGCACACCGCCCATTCGAACCGCAGGCTGCCAGCCCTGGTCGACGACGGCCATACACCATCCCGTTCAGCGAGATCACCGCTCCGGCGACCGGGTCGCCGCCGGCCGCGTCCGCTCAGCGGGACGCCCGTTCGGACCTCCCCTGGCCTGTCCTAGCGTCGAGCCCATCGACCACGGCGTGCTCACGCCGATCCGTCCCACGACCCGGAGGTGGACTCATGCCCCTCGAGACGACGACCCTCGCACCATCGACAGCTGACGCGCCCAGCCCGGAGGACATGCGCCGGGTGATGGGACAGTTCGCCACCGGAGTCACGGTGGTGACGGGACTGGACGACGAGGGCCCGGTGGGGTTCGCGTGCCAGTCGTTCGCCTCGGTGTCGCTCGAGCCGCCCCTGATCCTGTTCTGCGCCGACCACCGCGGCCGTGCCTGGCCCCGGATCCGTGCGACGGGGCGGTTCTGCGTCAACGTCCTCCGCGAGGACCAGTCCGACCTGTGCGCCCGGTTCGGCTCGAGCCGGGGACGCAAGTACGAGGATCTCGCGTGGGAGGTGTCCCGCTGGGGGACGCCGGCGCTGCCGGACGTGCTGATGCGCGTGCACGCGGAAGTGCACGACGTCCACGTCGCCGGCGATCACGACGTGATCATCGGCCGGGTGCTCGAGCTGGACACGGTGTGCGAGGAGCGGCCGATGGTGTTCTTCCGGGGCCGGTTCGGGATCGACCACCCGGTGCCGGTGGCCTGACCGGGTCCGTCGCCGGGAACGGACATCACCGTCGCCGATACCGTCGCCGTCCCGGGATCGGCACGACGACAATCGGAGGATGGACCCCAGGGCGCACGTGAGACGTTTCGACCACATCGGCATCACCGTCGCGGACCTCGACTCGGTGACGGCGTTCTTCGTCGGACTGGGTTTCGAGGTCGAGGGCACCGGATCCGTGGAGGGCGAGTTCGTCGAGACCGTCTGCGGCATCCCCGGCGCGCACTGTGAGATCGCCGTGCTGCGGCCGCCCGACGGAGGGACGCGGTTGGAACTCGCGAGCTTCGTCACGCCCGACCACGCGCCCGGATCGCCCATGGCGATGGCCAACGAACTCGGACTGCGCAACGTGTCCTTCGAGGTCGGCGACCTCCAGGCGGCCGTCGACGCGGTGGCTGCGGAGGGGTACGGCCTCGTCGGCGGCATCGGCGAGTACGAGAACAGCGTGCGGATGGCCTACGTGCGTGGACCCGAAGGGATCATCGTGTCACTGTTCGAGCAGATCGGCTGATGCGCGTACGCCGTCGTCATGTGTCGATGCGCCGCCGTGGGCGCGACGGAAGGTCCGAGAACGCCCTTCTGCAGCAGCCCCTTACGAGGATCGTCGCCGGTCGCGATCGGCCGGCGAAGTAGGCGCCGGCCTTCGCCGCATTCGGCCGCCCGGGCGAGGGCACTTGCTTGCGCCCGGAGCCTTCCCGTGCCATCCTCGATAACCATGACTACAGGAAAGGCGGCCACCGCCACCATCCGGTGAGCGCCGTGCCGATCTCGTCAGCGGTTCCGCACCGCACCCTGTCCACCCGAATCACCGATCCTCACGCCCTTGCCGCCGCCGTGTCCGCCCGGCGTGACCATTGGCTCGCGCAAGGACTGTGTACGAGACCTTCGGACCGGCCCGCCGCGGAATCCGCCGTCGCAGAGCTCTACCGGCGAGCGGGATTCGAGGAACCGGAGTTCGTCTGGGTACCTTCTCCCCCGGCGGCCCTGCAGTTGATTGCCGACGAGGGCTTCTCGGTCCCCCCGCTGCGCTTCGGAGAACCGGCACACCCTTCGGCGGGGATCGCCGCAATCTGGTCCGCGTCCCGTGACCGAATGGACGCGCGCACACCTCGGCGGCAGGACCCGCTTCTTCGTGCGGCCGTGTGGGATTCGTTGCGGACCTCGCTGTTCGTCGGTGTCGCGACGGCGATACGCACACTGTTGCCGGGCCCGACTCCCGGCGTCACCTGGTACGGGCAACAGGAGGCACATCGGGTCGCGTACTACGACACGCTCCGACGCTACGGTCTCGCGGGCTTCGAGTCGCGCGACGACGACCTTCTCGAGCTTCAGGGCGCACTGGTCCGTGCCACCGGATGGTGGTGGGCCTTCGAACGTGTCTGCGTCATGGCCGAACGGCCCACCGCACTGCACACCGAACCCACACCCGGGGGCGTCCACAACGAACGCCGCTTACACCACTCCGATCGTCCGGCGCTCGAATTCGCGGACGGCAGTCATGTTTTCGTGCAGAACGGCACGATCGTTCCCGATTGGGTCGTCCTCGATCCCACCGTCGAGCGGATCAACGACGAGCGCAATGTCGAGGTCCGCCGATGTGCTGTCGAACGCATCGGCTGGGACAGGTACATCGACATGGCCGCGCTCGCACTCGTGGACCGTGCCGACGATCCGGGAAACCCGGGATGCACGCTCGGACTGTATGCATCCCCGACCGGTTGGGGTCGGTCCGGCCGGATCCTGCTCGTCGTCAACGGTTCCGTCGAACGCGACGGGCAGCGGCGCCGTTACGGCCTGCACGTCCCCGATTGGGTTCCCTCCGCACTGGACGCCGCGGGCTGGACCTACGGCATCAGCGGTACCGACTATGCACAACTCGTTCGCCGAACCTGAACTCCACCGAGGTGATCCCATGCATTCCGATCTCACCCTGTCCGACCTCACGGCCCTCAGCGGTCTGGACGTCCTCGACCACCTGGACCGGGAGGTGACCGTCCCGGTGACCGATGGTCTCCAGACTCAAGGCGATCTGATCGTCATTCCGTACGCGCTTGTCGGTGCCGCCGTCGAACGCACACCGTGGGCGCGCTCCATCCGGGTGCCACTGTCGGGAGTGGAGTTGTTGCGGAGCGCCGCCGGCGGCAACCCGCACTCTCTCGTGGCCGACGAGGGCACCTGCAGGTGGACGACCCCCGTCCGGGACACCATGGGTCTCGCCCTGGGCATCGTCGAGACGACCGGGACGGCGTATCTCCTCCATCCCGAGCACGGGGCGACGGGGATCGCTCCGGGTTGCTACGTGATCCGTCGACAACGCGAGCACGGCGCAGGACGGCACGGGTCGACGCGGCTGGTCGCCGACTAATGGGAGGCGCCAAGCCTGGCCGGCAGGGTCAGGGCTCAATCCCGGGCAGACTCTTTCGTGGTCGTCACTTTGGTTCCGGCGCGTACCCGCAGGGCCACACCGAGTACATCTGCGATCGTCGGGGCGTGCGCTCCTGGAACTTTCGCGCGGTCGTCGTAGCGCCGCAACCGGACGGCATCCGCCCACCAGGGATGGGCCACCCTCTGCGTTTCGATCGCGGGTCCCCCCTGATGATCCAGTGTCGCAATCGATTCCGGCGACAGAGTTCGGGTGTAAGCCGGGTCGGTGGCCACCAGGTAGCGCTTGGCGGCGACGTGGGCTCCGGCCAACCAGCCGACCCGCTCCCCGAAGCGCGGCGCGAGCCACTCCCGAGCCACACGGTCGTGCTGCGCATCGGTGGTCAGCCCCATCAGCGGGCTGCGCGCGAGATCGTGCAGCGCACTGGCCAACACGAGCTCGTCGTCGGCTCCGTCCGCGATCGCGTGGCCGGCGGCTTGCAATGCGTGATCGAGCTGGTCCACCGCTTCACCGTCGAACACGCCGCGGAGCGAGTCCAGCAGCGCAGCAGTCTCTTCCAAGACCTCCGTGTCAGAGCTCATGCGTGTCAGCGTACACCAAATTTGGTCTATACCAATTTGTCGTCGGCCGTTTCCCGAACGTTCACCCCGTGTCGGCACCCCCGCCTGTGGGCACGTACGCGCCAGGCTGCAGGTACGCGATCACTGCCGGGGAGTTCGCAGGACCACCCGGGGAATCGCGCCTCTCACACGGATGAGATGTTGTCCTGCACAAAAAGGCATGACGACTTCCCGATACCGTTTCCGTCGTGTCGACCGGAGAGGAGGCTTGTCCGACGCTTCCTGCGAGAGTTCACCGTCAGAAGTGCCAGCCCAGCATTGCGGGGCGGGCGACGTCGAACGCGCGGTCCAGGTCGGCGATATCACCGGCGCTGCGCGCCTCAACCCGGCCGGCTGCAGCAATCGTGCGGGCCCTGTGCGCGCCGAGATACACCGCGGACAGCGCGTCCAGATCCAGCGTGATCACCGGAGTCGAGTCGGTGCGGACGCACCGGGCCCGGCCGTTGCGTACCGTCAACGCGAACGTTCCCCCGGCGCTGCGGAACGGGTCACGGACCGCCAGCACGGTGTCCAGATCGGCGGCATAGTCGCGGGCAGTCAACGCGGCCGGCACGTCCATGATCCGCAGCCACAACTCGTCGAACCGGGCGGTGGTGCGCGGCAGACGGTAGTCGGTCAGCAGCAGACGCAGCGGGTCGTCGGGATGCTGGACGGCTTCGATGCGGTGGGTCAGGTCCAGCCCGCACAGGGTGCGCCACAGCGCGGCGTGGGCGTCGTCGGTGATCGCGACCAACTCCTCGACCACCGCGACCGGCTCGTCGTCGGATCCCTTGCGGCGGAAGGTGGCGTATCCGTCGGGATGAACCAGGAAGAACAGCGCCGAGGCGCCGTCGCGGCGCTCCTCGGGATCGGCAAAGGTGTAGTCCCACTCGGCTTTCGGTCGGGCCTGCGCACCCGGCGTGCGCAGCCGCCACCAGTCGTACAGTTCCGGCAACCGGCCCGCCGCCGTCGCAGCGTCGGCCAGGACCACCCCGCCGGGATCGGGAGCGTCCTCGCGGAAGCGAGCGAAACGCCGATCGATGGTGACCTCGGTAGCGACGGTGGCCGGCCCGTATCCGAAGCGCCCGTAGATGCCGGCGTCGCGGGCGGTCAGGGCGGCCAGCGGTGCCCCGGTCGCCTCCATCCGGCGGTGCAGTTCGGTGAACATTGTCCGCAGCACGCCGCGGCGACGGTGCGTCGGGGCGACCGAAACCCAGCTGACACCGCACGCCGGGACCTGGTGCCCGCCGGGCACGGTGATCTCCATGTCCAGATACAGCGCCAGACCGATCGGCACCTCCCGCTCGGTTGCCACCACGATGTTCTCCGTACGGAACATCGGACGAAGCAGCGTCCGCTCGGCATCGATGGGGTGATAGCCGAAGCCCACCGAGTCGAGCAGCTCCAGGGCCGGCCAGTCGTCGTCGGTGGCGGTACGGATGGTGAGGAAATCGTGCACGGTCATGTCCGAGAGACTGACACAACCAGCCCCTCGAACGCGAGTGATTTGTCCGGTTCGGGCTCGGTGCGGAGGCAGTCGGATTCCTCCGCGACGGACGCGGCGATGCGTGCTCACAGCGGCCCCCGGTTCGTGACCTGGAGGCTCATGTCGACGACCCGGTCGGCGATCGCGTCCACCACGGCGCCGTCGTGGCTGATCACCAGCAGGGAGATGCGTTGTGTTCGTACGAGATCGGACAAGATGTCGAGCACCCGCTGTCGGGATGCGGGGTCGAGTCCCGTGGTGACTTCGTCGCAGATGAGCAGCGACGGCTCGACCGCCAGGGCACGGGCGAGCGCGGCGCGCTGGGCCTCGCCGCCGGAAAGGGCGGACGGATGTTGCCGGGTGATCCGTTCGGCCAGACCCACCTGGTCGAGCGCGCGGCGGGCCGCCGTGGCCGATTCCGGGCCGGTGGCACCGCGCAGGCGTGTCGGACCGCGCAGGATCTGCTCCCACACGCTGCGATACGGGTCGAAGGCCGCCTTGGCGTCCTGGAAGACGTACCCGATCGCCGCCGTCTGGTGCCGGGTCCGTCGCCGTACCGATGCGGCCAACGGGTGGCCGTCGAGAAGAACCCGTCCGGCCGTGGGTGGGTGCAAGCCGGCGACGATCCGGGCCGCGGTGGTCTTGCCGCAGCCCGAGGGGCCGTGAAGTGCCAGACATTCGCCCGGCTGGAGCGAGAGCGAGAAATGCTGCAGAACTCCGGTGTTGCGGTACCCCGCCGAAACGGCGTCCAGGGTCAACCGGGCGTCGACCCGGGTCGGGCGGCGATCCGTAGGGTCGGCGCATGTCTGCGGGATCCGCGGGGCGGCGACCGGCAGGATCTCGGCATCACCGGTCTCGAGCACCCGGCCGCCGCCCATGACGATCACACGCTGGGCGACTGCGCGGACCGCATCCAGGTCGTGGGTGACGAGCACGATCGTCAGGCCCTGCCGGGCAAGTCGGGTGATCTCGTCGAGGACCGCCGTCCGACGAGCCGGGTCCTGCCCGGTAGTGGGTTCGTCGAGGATCAGGCATGTCGGGTCTGTCAGCAGAGCCTGGGCGATGACCAGTCGTTGTTGTTGCCCACCCGACAGTTGATGCGGGTAGCGGCGCAGCATGCCCGGATCGTCGGCGAATCCCGCACGTTCGAGTGCGTCGCCCACGGTCACCGGATTCCCGCGCCCTCGGCCGGCACGAGCGATGTCGTCGAGCACGGTACCGATCCGCAGGGCGGGGTTCAGCGCCGAGGAGGGGTGCTGGGGCACGTACCCGAACCGTGCCCCGCCCGTGTCCAGGACGGCCGTGGTCACCTCCACCCCCGGGCGGTGCTCGCCCATCAATGCCAGCGCGGTGGTGGTTTTGCCGCTCCCGGAAGCCCCGACGAGCGCGGTGACAACCCCGGTGGGAATGTCCAGGTCGACGACTTCGACCAGGATCCGATCCGGTGTCCGTGCGGTCAGTCCGCGCACGCGGATGGTGCCGCTGGGCACAGCGGCGGCCTGGGCCGCCGAGATTACCTCGGTCATCGCCACTTCCTCGTCGACACCTCGCGTGTTGCCGCGCGAGCACCGGAGTCGAACAGCAGATTCACCCCCATCGCCAAGTCGATGATCAGGGCCGCGGGCAGCACGACACCCCACGGAACGAGGGCGAGGCCGGCGCGGTTGCGGTCGATCATCACGGCCCAGTCGGTGCCGGCCGAGTCCGCGCTCACCCCCAGGAAGCTGGCCGAGGCAACCAGGTAGATCGCCCCGACGAACCTCAGTCCGGCGTCCGCGGCGAGGATCGGGAGCAGTGATCGTCCCAGGTAGCCGAGGTGCCGGCGCCACCAGGTTTCCTGTTGTAGGACCAGCGCCTCCATGGCCGGGGTGTGCGCGGCGTGCAGCGCCGAGGCCCGCACCAGACGCGCCGCATCCGGGAACAGCAGCACCGCCACGGTCACTGTCAGAACGGGCAGGTCGGCGTCGGTGAGTGCCACGGCCAGCAGCAGTACCATGATCGACGGCAGCGACAGCAGCAGATCCAACGGCCGCATCAGCATCTCGTCGACGATCCGTCGCCTGGCGGTCGCGGCAGCTACCCCCCACGGCACGGCGAGCAGGTAGGTCAGGGCCACGGCCGCGGCGGCCACCAGCACCAGCGACCGCCCCCCGAGAAGGACCTGTGTGAGCAGGTCGCGCCCCTCGGAATCGGTTCCCAGGAGCCACTGGTCCCCGTAGGTGAACGCCGGGCCACGGGCACCGGGTTCGGTGAGCAGGGGCCCGAGCAGCGCGACCGCGAGCGGGACCGCGGTCAGGGCAGCCCCGATGCGCACCCGGGACCGCCCACTCGCACGCCCGAGAAACGTGGAGCCGGTCACGATGCCAGTCCGGCCGTGGGGTTGAGCTGGAACGCCACGATGTCGGCGACCGTGTTCACGGCCACCGTGATCATCGCGAACACCGTCACCAATCCCATCAACAGCGGAATGTCGCGGCTGCTGACCGCGCTGACCAGTAACTGCCCGAGACCGCCGAGCGCGAATACCGCCTCGACGACCACGACCCCGCCGAGCAGCCAATCGGCGACCCGCGCGAGATGCTGTGTCGCCGGCGTGAGCGAGCCCGGCAAGGCATGCCGCCAGATCACCCGCCGCACGGGCACACCGAGGCGACGGGTGTGCCGGATGTATTCGGAGTCGAGGGTGGTGATCAGCGACGAGCGCACCAACCGCGACAGCGAGCACACCGGGCGGATCACCAGCACCAGTACGGGCAGCACCCACAGCTCCGGTTGCATCAGCAACGGACCGCCGGCGCCGACCGCGGTGGGCGCGAACCATCCCAACCCGACCGCGAACACTGCCACCAGCACGATCGCCACCGCGAATTCCGGTGCCGCGTAGAACGCTACGGTCAGGGCCGTGACGGCCCGGTGGACCCGGTGGCCGCGGCGCACCGCGGCGACCACCCCGAGGAGCAGCGCCAACGGGACGAGCACCACGAACGCCAGGGCAGCGAGGGTCAGCGTCGGCGCCAGCGCCGAGCCCAGCATCGCTGTGACCGGGCGCCCGGATACCACGGAGGTGCCCAGGTCGCCGCCGAGCAGACCGGTCAGCCAGTCCCCGAACTGCACGGACAGCGGCCGGTCCAGCCCGAGGAGCTCGCGCAACTGCGCAATCCGCCTCGGATCTGCGTCATCGCCCGCGATCACCACCGCAGCGTCCCCCGGCAGCGCGGCGGCGATCGAGAAGACGACGACGAGTACGCCCAGCACCTGGACCAGTCCCACCGTGAGGCGGGTACCGGCGTAGCGGGCGAGCATCACGAAAGCCAGGCCCGGTCGAAGCGGGCGTACCCGAGGGTGTTGCTGGGCGCGTTCTCGGCCATCCCCGCCAGATGCGGCGCCATGCCGTGCAGGCCGTCGGAGAAGCCCCACACCAGCAGACCTCCCTCGCTGTGGAGCTGCGACTGCATCTGCTGATATGCGCGGGCCCGGATGTTCTCGTCGGTGGTTTCGCTGGCGGTGGCGAACAAT
The DNA here is from genome assembly GCF_047782815.1 of Rhodococcus indonesiensis. Taxonomy (NCBI): domain Bacteria; kingdom Bacillati; phylum Actinomycetota; class Actinomycetes; order Mycobacteriales; family Nocardiaceae; genus Rhodococcus; species Rhodococcus indonesiensis. Next base: position 4,634,162 of record NZ_CP180630.1, read on the forward strand.
GCGTCGAATTCGGGGCGGCGCCACTGGGTGTAGTTCTTTGCCGATGTCGACAGCATCCGCTGTGCGAGGTGGGTTTCGATGGGCATGGCCCCGGAGCGAAAACTCGACAGCACACCCTCGTCGAGGGTTCGCGTCCAATAGGTCGATCCCTCAGTGACTTTCACCTCGATCTTCAGTCCGGCGCGCCCGGCCTGTTCGGCGAGGATGTTCGCCGCCTTGACGAATCCGTTGGTGGCACCGGTGGTCTGCAGTTCGATGGTGGTGTTCCGGACGCCGGCCTTGCGGATCAGGGCCTCGGCCTCGTCCAGATCCAGAGCGCGCTGCGGCAGATCCGCGGCATAGTATTTGGCGTCCTTGCCGAACAGGTCGTTGCCGACCACACCGGTGCTGCCCAGCACGGTGGTCACCAGTTCCTCGCGATCGACGAGGGCGAACATCGCCCGCCTCAGATCCACGTTGTCGAAGGGGGGCCGGTCCACCTTCATTGCGAACGCCGACATCGCGCTGCGTGGCGACCGCAGGATCTGCATCCGGGCGTCGCTTTCGTAGGTGCGCGCCGAGGTGACACCGAGGTCGTCGGCGTAGTCGACCTGCCCACCGAGCAGGGCGTTGATCCGTGCGGTCTCGTCCGGAGCGGTGAGGATCTCGAGTTCGTCCACATGGGGGGCGCCGTCCCAGTAGTCCGGGAATCGCGCGGTGACGAGCGAGCGACCCGGTTCGAACGAGACGAACGTGAACGGCCCGGAGCCGATCGGACGGCTGAAGTCGGTGGTGCCCTCCGGGATGATGTAGGCGCCGAACGCGGCCAGCACGTTCGCCAGTTCCCCGCACGGGCGCGCGCAGACGAATTCGATGGTGTGGTCGTCGAGGGCGCGGGAGCGGGCGATGTCGATCACCTCGAGTGAGGCCCGCGGGCGCAGTGCGTTCGCCGGGTTGAGGATGCGCTGGTAGGAGTACAGCACGTCGGCGGCGCGCACCGGCCGGCCGTCGTGGAAGACCGCCGGGCGCAGCTTCACCGTCCAGGTGGTCGCGTCGGCGTTCGGGTGCCAGGCGGTGGCGAGCCGCGGTACCGGGCCGAGGTCGTCGCCGTATTCGACGAGTTTGTCGTAGAGCGCGTTCGCGCGGGCGACGTCGGCGTACAGGTTGGTCTTGTGCGGGTCCAGCACCTCCTGTGCGCCACCGCCGGCGAACACCGCTCGCAGTCGGCCGCCGTCCCGGGGCGCGGCGGTGGGCGCGGGGGCGGTCTCGCCGCTCGTGCTGCATGCGCCGAGCAGTACGGCGCCGGCGGCGGCGCCGAGGCCGAGGAACGAGCGCCGGCTCAGGTGCGGCAGCGCGGACAGGGTGACCGGATTCATCGGGGTTTCTCCTTGAGCAATGGATCGAGGGGTCGAGGTGAAGCGTGGGGGTGAGTCAGAGAGCCTCGGCGATCACGTGGATCCGGTCTCCGCAGAGTGCGGTGCCGGCGAGATCGGTCAGGGCTGAGCGCCCCGGCCAGCCGGTCTCGGTACGGGGTCCGGGTGTGTCGAACAGGGCCCGCACCGCGAACCCGGCGCGCTGCAGGTGGCCGGTCAGCTCCAGCGGAAACAGCAACCGCCACGCCGAGGTTTGGACGAGGGGCTCGGCGGATTCCGGGATCTGCCACTGCCGACGGCGGCGTAGCAGCTGGGCGGCGTGGTCGATCCACAAGGTGGTCTCGGCCCGCCAGGTGCGGGCGTGCCAGGAGAAGGACGAGTGGGTGGGCTCGTCGAGAAGTTCGGTGTTGCCGAGGAAGAAGGCGCCGTTGCGCATTTCGGCGATCAGCAGCCCACCGGGACGTAGGTGCCTGCGGCAGCAGCGCAGGCATGATTCCAGCTCGGCGTCGGTGTGGCAGTACAACAGGGCACTGTCGAGGCAGACGATGGCGTCGACGCCCGCGTCGACCTCGAAGGTGCGCAGGTCGCCGACCTCGGCTCTCACACCGGGATACTGTTGCTGCGCGTATCGCACCATCGCCGGGGATTGGTCGATGCCCAGGCAGCGGTATCCCCGTCGGGCCAGGTATCCCAGGTCGCGGCCGGTGCCGCAGCCCAGGTCCAGCACCGTCGCGGGGTGTGTCCGCGGCGCCGGAGCGTCGGAGGTCAGGTAGGTCGCGAGAATGTCGTCGACGAACCGGGCGGCACTGTGGTCCGAGTCGGGAAATCGTGCCTCGTACAGAGCGGGGTTGTCCGTCAACAGGTTCCGCGCCCCTGCAGCCGCGGTCACGTCCGTGCTCCGGCCGGGTCGGCGAGCAGGCCGCGGCGGTGCAACAGCCAGATCCCGGTGGCCGAACCCCACGCGAGGGCGACGCACACCAACACCCCGGGCCACCCGTTGCCCAGGTCGAGGCCGTACCCGATCAGCGCGTTTCCGCCGGCGGCGGCCAGCCCGGAGACCAGGTAGAACATCCCGAACAGAGTCCCGGAGATGTTCGACGCCCCGTATGCCGGGATCAGCTCCATCACGAACGGCTGCGCGATCAGGATGCCTGCTTCGAGGATCAGGGCGGAGAGCACCAGTGGCGCCAGCGCCAACGCGATCCGTCCCGCCCCGGGGGAGGGTGCGCCCCACAGGACCGGCAGTGCCACCACGAACGCGGCACCCATCAGGATCAGTCCCGCCGCGATGGCGGTGCCGCGGCTGGTGTGGCGATCGAACCATCGAGTCAGCCGCACCTGGGTGAGCAGACCGAAGACGGTGGTGGACAGGAACAGCACCGCAACAGCTCCACTCCAGTCGGTGATTCGCCCGGCCAGTACCGGATACACCAGGTACATCTGCGTCTGCAGGGCGAACATCCCGAGCATGGCCACCGTGAACAGCACGAACCGGCGGTCGGCTAGCACCGCACCCCAGCCGCGCAGCACCGTCGTCTCGGCGCGGTCCACCGGGTGGGCGGGCAGAAACCGCCACTGCGCCAGTGTCAGGGCGGCGAAGACGACCGCCGCGGCGACGGCGACGGTACGGAAGTCCACCGTCAGCAGCGCGCTGCCGATCAGCGGTCCCGACAATGCCCCCGCCTGTGCGAAGACGTTGAAGACCGCGAACGCCTCCGCCCGGCGCCGAGGCTCGGCGACCGCGATGTAGGAGCGCACGGCCGGATTGAACAGAGCCCCAGCCAATCCCGACAGAACGGAGGCGAGCAGCAGCAGCGGCACGCTGGTGCCCACAGCGAACACCGCGAAGCCCACCGACCGCAGTGCGCAGCCGGCGATGACGACCCGATGGGGTCCGAGCCGGTCGGCAGCGGTGCCCCCGATCAGGAACAAGCCCTGCTGGCTGAGGGTGCGCGCCCCGAGGACCAGGCCGGTGATCGCCAGGGACAGACCCAGGTTCCCGGTCAGATGCATCGACAGGAACGGCACCAATATGTAGAAGCCGGTGTTGACGCCGTACTGGTTGAGCACCAGCAGTTGTACCGAGCGGGGGAAGCTGCGCAGCAGAGCGAATGTCCCTGCCGGGGAGTCGGTGGCGGTCATCGCGATTCCTCGTTGTCGGGCCGGTACACGCCGAGTCCGGGCAGGCCGCTCGGACGCAGCTTTCCGTCGTCACCCCCGAGGCCGGCCCACGGGTCCCGGGCGAGCAGCAGGTGCCCGTCCAGATCGCACCATCGGGCCAGGGACGCCAGCTGCGCCGCGGGGGCGACACCCAGCGAGCTGCACACCAGACAGCCGAGCATCACCTCCATTCCGCGCGCGCCGGCCGCTACGGCCAGTGCGTGGGCGCGGTAGATGCCGCCGCACTTGGTGAGTTTGATGTTCACCACGTCCGCGAGGCCGGTCAGCTCGTCCAGGTCCGCCAGGTCGTGGACCGCCTCGTCCGCGACGAGCGGAAGATCGGTGCGGCTGCGCAGCTCCCGTATTCCGTCTCGATCGTGCACCGGCAGTGGTTGTTCGAGCGCGACGACCGGCAGACCATCGCTGTCGGCGAGCACCGACAGGGCGGTGGCCGCGCTCCACGCCTCGTTCGGGTCGACGATCAGATCCACGCCTGGCGCGGCAGCGGCGATGGCGGCCAGCCGCCGTACCGATTCGGTCGGGTCGGCGTCGGTCTTGACCTTCAGCAGAGCGAACCCGCGCCGCGACAACTCGGCGGCCTCGGCGGCCATGTCCTGGGGCGCACCGATTCCGAGGGTGCGGGAGATCGGGATCTCGGCGGACAGCGGCAGTCCGAGGTGCGCAGCGACCGTCTGCCTGTTCACGCGTGCCCGGTAGTCGGCGACGGCGGACCACACGGCGCCGGCGACCGCCGGGTGCACCTGCGCCGGGATCGTTTCGGGAATCCCTGGGGCACCGCAGCACGCCGCGACTGCCCGCAGCTGGGTCTCGATGAGGTGCACGTCCAGGCCCGCGAACACGGAGGTGACGACCTCGCCGCGGCCGCACGATCCCGTGCCGGGGTCGGTCACGGTGACCGTGACCGCCTGGCGGGACGACATCACCGCCCGGCTGATCCGGAACGGCCGGGCCAGGGCAAGGGTGCTCACCGACCAGGTCAGCCTCATCGCGCCGTCTCCATCCGGTCCCTCGCCCCCGGGTGCGGGGCCCGCACGGCTTCGCACCGCGTCCAGCACTCCGCCGGGTCCCCGCACTCGGCGATCTCGTGCGGATGTGTTCGCGGCGGAGCGAGCAGGCCGTACCGAGCACACCAGTCGTCGTCGAAGATGGTGCGCAGGTAGCGGTCGGGGCCGTCCGGAAAGACGGTGACCACCGGGCCCGGCCAGCGGGTGGCCGCCCACCCGGCCACCGTGGCCACCGCACCCGTCGACCAGCCGCCGGTGTGGAAGCCGTCCCGCGCCAGGCTGCGGCAGGCGTGCACGGCCTCGCGCGGGCCGACCCAGTGCACCTCGTCGAACATCTCGTATCGCACATTGCCCGGATGCACGCTGCTACCCAGTCCCCGCATGACCCGGCAGGTGGCGGGCTGTCCGAAGATCGTCGACCCCACCGCATCGACCCCGATGATCCGCAGGTCCGGCCACACCTGCCGCAACCGCAGACCCACTCCGCTGCTGTGGCCGCCGGTGCCCACACTGCACACAAGCACCTCGGCCCGCTCGATACCCTGTGCGGCCAGGCCCGCGACGATCTCGTCGGCGAGCCCGTGGTAGCCCACGGCGTTGTCGGGATTGTCGTACTGGTTGGGCCAGTACGCATCCGGGTCGGCGGCAAGAATCCGGTGCAGGACATCGAGCCTGGCCTGCTGCCACCCGCCCTCCGGGTGCGGACGGTCCACGATCTCCAAGGTGGCACCCAGCGCGCACAGCAGATTGCGCATGGCGGGCTCGAGCTCGGAGTCCACCACCAGGGTGACGGGGTGGCCGAGTGGCTGTGCTACGTATGCCAGCCCCACCCCCAAAGTGCCGCTGGTGGATTCGACGATCCGCGCACCGTCCCGCAGCTGCCCGCGTCGCCGGGCACCGACCAGCATCGACAGGGCCGACCGCGCCTTGAGCCCACCGAAGCCGAGCGACTCGATCTTCGCGAAGTAGCCCGGATGCGGGTTCGGCACCGGGGTGAGGATGCGCACGAGTGGGCTGTCCCCCACCCGCGCCGGCGACTCGATCACGGTCATCGTGCCCGCGACCCGTGGTACAGGTAGATCGGGCCGGCGTCCCCGGTGAGCCAGAAGAACGGGTACGGCTCGGCCGAGAGTGCGTCGATGCCGTGTCCGAGCAACTCCCGGGCGACCGCGGCGCCACTCTGGGCGAACATCGTGACCGGAATCCGCCGGCCGGACGCGGCTACCCCCGCGAACAAGGTGTCGGCGGTGCCGTTGCCCAGCATCATCCCGCTGGCCAGCACCGCATCACACTCGTCGAGGTGCTCGGCGAAGTCGGTGACGATCGGCTCACCCCACTCGGTGGTGCCACCCTTCAGATCACAGGGCACGTACCGCAGCCCGCGCTCGCGCAGGCTGACGAGCAGCGAGTTGACCACTCCGATCACCAGCACCCGCCCGTCGGATGGTGCGTCGACCAGCCCGGTCACGTGATGCGCCCGGGCCAGCGAGCGGTGCAACGAATCCCCGGAATCCAGCTGCGCCGCCACTGCGCGAGGCTCACCCGAGTGCGGCCGCCGGTGCGTCAGGTAGGCGTCGAGTGCAGCGATCTGCACGGCGGTCTCGGCATGGTGCAGCAGGTCGGCCACCGCCACCCCTGCACAGGCGTGCACGATCTCCGGGTCCACCGAGCCCGGCTCGACCGCGCACGAGCCCGTCGCAGCCCCGACCCGCAGCGAGATCACCTGGTTGCGGTAGCCGCCGCTGCGCCCGCTGTGCCGTACTCCCTGTGATGTGGTGAACGCAACCGACACCATCACGTCGCGCGCGGGACGCCGGGCAGGGTCGGTGCGGTAGCGCTCGAGAAGCGCAGCCAGGCGGCCGTTCGTCGCGGCGCCGATCGCAGTGGTGGCGGTCACGACGCCGGCTCTTCGCCGTATGTGGCGGAGATCGACGACAGCAGGTGCTCAGCCAGCGGGCGGGCCCCGAACCGCTCCGACGAGACGACGACGATGCTGCCCAGGTAGCTGTTGTTGTCCATTCCCACCGTAGTTCGGTGACCGGGCCCCTTGAACGCCGCCGAGGCCACCGCCGGATCGGCTGTGACGGTGTCGATTCCTTCGATTCCGGTCACAACACCCGCCCTCGTCGGCACCAGCATGCTCACGGCTGCGCTCGAGGGCCGTCCGCCGTCACGGTGCTCGTCCGGGACCGTCGGGAGGATCGGCTCGCGTCCCAGTGCGAGCTCGACCGCCACCCGCGGCAGGTCGACTCCGCTCACATGCCGGATCAGCTCGGTGATCTGGTTGCCGGCCGGCCGCGGATTGATCTCGATGATCCGGGGCCCGGCGGAGGTCAGGCGTAGTTCGGTGTGCACCACCCCGTGATCGAGACCCACCGCCTCGATCGCCTCCTCAGCGGCGGTCACCACTCTCGCGCGGTCTCGCTCTGCCAGGTCGGCCGGGAACATGTGCCCGGTCTCCACGAAACCCGACGCCCCACCCAGGCTCTTGTCGGTCACGCCGACCGTGTGGACCTTGCCGCGCGAAATCCAGCTCTCCACACTGAATTCCGGGCCGGTGAGGAACTCCTCGAGCAACACCGCCGAGTTCCGCTGCTGCCCGCGCGCATTGATCTCGAACCCCCGCAGCGCGTGCACCGCCGACTCGACATCCGACCAACTGTCCGCGCGCCGCACGAACATTCCCGCACAGAGATCGGTGGGCTTGACCACCAAGGGGAATCCCACCGACTCGGCCGCGGTACGGAGCCGGATCGGGTCGTCGACCGACACGGTGGTGTGCCGCGGCCCCGGGACACCGACGCAATCCAACACCGCCCGGGTGCGCGCCTTGTCGCAGGCCGTCTCGATCGCCTCGGGTGCCGGACCGGGAAGTCCGAGTGCGGCGGCAATTCGCGCGGCGGTCGGCAGGTAGTAGTCGCAGCTGGTGAGGACGCCGTCGATCCTTGCCTCGGCATCGATCCGCCGCGCCGCCTCGAGTGCGGCAGCCGGATCGTTGGTCTCGGCAGTCGCTACCGCACGACCGAGACGCAGCGGATGCGGGGAACCGTCCGGCAGGGTGTCCGGGTAGTGCTCCGGTCGTCGGGTCAGGAACGTGAACTCGACTCCCAGGTCGGCAATCGCTCTCGGCAGCAACGTTCCCATTGCTCCGACCCAACTCTCTACCAGCAGTAGGTGTGCCACACGTGGCCTTCCGCTCGCATCCTCCGCAGTACCCAGCGACACAGAAGCTACTGATAATCGTTGTCGTTAGCAAGACTGGTTGTGCCGGGGAATTCGGAGGCCGGTGCGAACGGTGGCCCCCGAAGGTCCGGCAGCTCGTGCCGGTCCGCCGACCGAGCCGGGGCTCGATACCACCCCGGCCGGCGACGCCGGGAAAGCCCGGAACAGCGCGGGAATCGGAAGCGTGACGAACCACCGGCGGGCCGCTCACTTCGCCGCGTCATGCACCTCGTGCAGGTCGGAGGAAGTCGCACGGAAGATCTCGGCACGGACCGTCAGGACGGCGTCCCGATGCGCTGCATCGGTGGCGACGTTGCAGCCGAGCGCGAGATCCTCGAGGAGGAGACCCCGATGGGCCGCGAGGATGCGTGAGGCGACGGACCGTGCCGCGCCCGGTGACGCGCCCGCGGCCTCGATCGCCGCGGCCATGGGGTCGAGCCATTCGGTTACCACGGGGACGAGGAATGTCTGCTGCAGCTCGGGATCCCGCGTCGCTGCGGTATAGATCTCGAAGAACATGGCGGTTCGCCGGCGCCCACCCGGCGTGTGCGCGTCTACCCAGGCCATCTCGAGCCCCTGCGAGATCACGGAGGTCACGTGGGCGGCGGTCACCGACGGCGACGACTCGTCCACCGAGAGATCGCGGATCCGCAGGAGCAGCTCCCGCGACGCGGCCAGATGGGTCACCAGAGTGCGGTCGACGATCTCGGCGATCAGGTTCTCACGACTGCCGAAGTGGTGGAGGAGATTTCTGGTCGACGTTTCGAGCCGCTCGGCCAGCGGACGCAGAGTGAGACCGAACAGCCCGCGCTCCTCGGCGTAGGCGCAACAGCCCTCGAGGAGTGCGCGCCGACGCTCGACATCCTTGTGGCGACCCATGCCGGCGAGTTTATACTCCACACGTTTCATGAATCAAACGTGGAAGGAAGAATGGTGATGCAGGCACTGTCCCGCGACGAGATCCTCGGGTCGTTCGTCAACAGCTCGCGCAGCAGGATCAGGACGGTGACGTTCCCACCCGACTTCGACGCGGTGCGCTGGGCGGAACTCGACTTCTTCGGCTGGACGGACCCTCGAGCTCCGCTCCGCGCATATCTGATTGCCCAGCGCGCCGAGCACACGGTCGGCATCGAGTTGCGCCAGGCCGACACCGACGGGTCCCGGTCGCGCAGCACGATGTGCACCCTCTGTCACGCCGTTCACCGCGCCGGTGGGACGTCGCTGTTCACGGCGCGCAAGGCCGGCGCCGGCGGCAAGGCCGGAAACAGCATCAGAACCTACATGTGCAGTAACTTCGCATGCTCACTGTATGTGCGGGAGCTGGCGCCTCTGCCCGGCAATCAGCCCGATCGAGCACTGCCCACCGAGACTCGGATCCGGCAACTCGAGACTCGACTCGGCGGATTCGTCGGGCGGGTGTTGGACGAGCAGGATCCGTGACCACGCTGTGCACTACCCGGGCGGCGCCGTCACCCGGGCGTCTTCACGCGAAGGACCACAGTCCCAGCGTGTCGCGCAATGTGGTCCCGGGGTATGCGGTGCGAAACAGGCCGCGGCGCTGCAGTTCCGGGACTACCAGGTCGACGAAGTCGTCCAGCGAATCCGGATACGCCGGACACATCAGGTTGAATCCGTCGCAGGCGCCGGCGACGAACCACTCCTCGATCCGATCCGCGATCGCCTCGGGCGTGCCGATCATCGTCGCGTGCCCTCCTCCGGCCGCGAGGTAGCCGAGCAGTCCACGCAGTGTGGGCCGGTGCGATCCGATGATCCGTTGCACCGTTGCGTAGCGACCCTGGGGGCCGGAGAACTGGTCGATGGGCGGTAGGTCGGCAACCGGCGCGTCGAGATCGTGGCCCGTGTAGTCCTGACCGGTGAAGACGCCGAGCTGGGCGAGCGCGGCGTCGATGTCGATCAACGCGTCCAACGTCGCCTTCTTTGCCCGGGCCTCGTCCTCGGTGCGACCGACATAGGGGACGAGGCCCGGAAGTATCGCGATCGACGCGGGATCTCGTCCGGCGGCGGCAGCGCGGCCACGCAGATCGGTGGCGAAGTCGAGCGCCATGGTCGAATCCCACGAAACCGAGTACACCGCTTCGGCGTGCCGCGCTGCGAGGCTGCGTCCGGTCTCCGACGCTCCTGCCTGGAACAGCACCGGACGCCCCTGTGGGCAGCGCGGGACGGTGAGCGGACCGTCGACGCGGAAGTGCTGACCGCGGTGCTCGATCCGACGGATGGCGTCGGCGTCGAGGTATCGACCGGCGGCGCGATCGACGGCGATGCCGGCCTCGTCCCACGAGTCCCACAGCGCAGTCAGCACCTCGATGAACTCCTCGGCGCGGCCGTAACGCTCGGCATGGTCCGGCAGAGCGTCGAGCCCGTGATTGCGGGCCTCCGCGTCGAACATCGAGGTCACGATGTTCACCCCGGCCCGTCCACCGCTGATGTGGTCCAGCGACGCGAGCATCCGCGCCGCATGGAACGGTGTGTAGAAGCTCGCGGACACCGTGGTGACCAGCCCGATGCGTTTCGTCGCGCGCGCCATCGCGGACAGCGCGGTCAGGGGTTCGAGAAACCACGTGGTCCCGGCCGTGTAGCTCGGATTCACGCAGTGACCGTCGGCGAAGAACACCGCATCGAAGCAGCCACGCTCGGCTGTCCGAGCGAGTTCCTCGAAGTAGGTGATGTCCCCGATTCGCTCCGCCGCGGACGTCGGATGCCGCCACGCCGCCGAATGATGGCCGACACCATGGAGAAAGGCATTGAGATGGAGGGTGCGGGACAGCATCAGTTCATCACCAGCCCGCCGTCGACCACGAGGTTCTGACCGGTGACTGCTCGCGACCAGTCGGAAGCGAAGAACAGGACAGCGGCAGCGAAGTCCTCCGGGGTGGTGACCTTCCGCAGGGGCGTGGAGGCGGCGATCAGTTCGAATACCTCCTCGGGGGTCGCTGCCGATGCGTCGGTGGTGCGCAGCAGCCCACCGGAGACCATGTTCACGCGGATGCCTTCAGGCCCCAGGTCTGCCGCGAATGTGCGGGTCAGCGACAGCAGTGCTGCCTTGGCGGCGGTGTAGTCGTGATACGGCACCACCGGGTTCTGGAACAGGTTGGTGCCGATATTGATGACGCTGCCGCCGCCGGCCTCGCGCATGCCGGGCAGAACCGCCTGGATCGTGTTGACCGCGCCGCCGACGATACCGTCGAGTTGAGCGGCGAAATCGCCGTAGCCAATCTGGTCGGCTCTGCGGCGCGCGTCGCCGTTGAAGGAGAAGTCGGGCAGCGCGTTGTTGACGACGGTGGTGACCGGTCGGCCGAAGTGCTTCCTGGCCTGTGTGAGCATGGCGTCGATCTGGGCGGGGTCGGTCACGTCGGCGGCCAGCGCGACAGCGCGGTCCGAGCCGATCTTCTGGGCAAGGGCGTGGGCGGCGTCGCTGCTGTTGCGGTAGTTGACTACGACGGCGGCGCCCTCGTCGGCGAACGACTGCGCGAGGTGGTGACCGAGACCGCGCCCGGCGCCGGTGACGAGTACCGTCTGGTTCTGCAAGAGCATTGTGTTGTTTCCCTTCGGTGGGAAGGGGTTCACCGCAGCGACGGACCACACGGCCGCGCCGGCTCGGCATCCCTTCGCTCGCATGATCGAGATCAGGTTCGACGGGTCTGTCTCTCAGCCGTTTCCGGCACCCCGTGTCGAGTCCGTCGCAAGACTACCCCGGTTATGCCCGTCCGTCGAACATCACTGTCACTTCGGGCAACTCACGAGACTGCCCGGGGTCCCAGCCGGCACGAGGACGACGTGCACGGCAGCATTGTTCCTCGCAGCAGGTCACGTCCACAGATCGACGAAGTGGTGGACAGGGCCGTGGCCGCGACCGACATGCAACTCCCTGCCTGCTTCGATGCCTGCGGTGAGCCACCGTTTGGCTTCCTCGAGCGCGGCATCCCAGCTTTCTCGCTGCGGCCGAAGGGTAGCCATGGCTGCCGACAGCGAGCAACCGGTGCCGTGCGTGTTCGAGGTGCGTATGCGGGGACTGTCGACCACGACCGCATCGTCCTCCCCCGCTACAGGGCCGATGACGGTGTCGTAGACGGTGTCTCCAGGAAGATGTCCGCCCTTGGCCAACACCGCCACCCCGTAGCGATCGGCAATCTCATGGGCCTGCCCGAGCAGTTCCTCCCAGGAGTCGGCCGGAGACGTGGAACTGAGGACTGCGAGTTCGGGAACGTTCGGCGTGATCAGATGGACCTGGGGAATGAGGTCTTCGAGCGCGCCTTCGGCCTCGCGGCTGAGCAACCGGTCGCCGCTGGTGGCGACGATGACCGGATCGAGCACAACCACGGGGGGCGCGACCGTGGCAAGCCATTCGGCGACGGCTTGCACCTGATCGGTCTCGGCGAGCATGCCGATCTTGACGGCGTCGACGGTGACATCGTCGCTGACCGCTTCGAGTTGAGCGGTGAGAAACGATGCCGGAGGAAGGTGGACACTGCGCACGCCGCAGGTGTTCTGGGCGACCAACGCCGTGACCACCGCCATTCCGTAGCCTCGATGCGCGGCAATGCTCTTCAGGTCCGCCTGGATGCCGGCGCCGCCGGTCGGATCCGTACCGGCAATGGAAAGCACTCGCGGCGGTGGAACAGCAGACATCGTCATTCGGACATCCCTTCGCTAGTACGAACTAGAGCAGGTTCGACGGGTGTGATCTCAGCCCTCTTACCCGGGCACCCCGTGTCGAGAGGATCATAGGCGTCGACTTCGTTCGGCGGCCCCGTGGGTCTGGGCTGTGGCGGGCCCACTTGCCGCGCCCACCCAGGCGGGCCGCACGGCAGAAGCGTGGGCCCGAGGACCGAAAGCGTTCGTGCGGAACGTTCTTGTCCAAGCAGTGTGCCGGTCGACCCGCGTCTCGCCGAATGTGCGAACTCGTCGACGGGTTTGCTGTTGGGGTGGCCGCAGACGGCAGGGGACATGGTGCGGCTGACCCCCTGACGGTAGGCTGGACGCTGTGAGTAGGGCCAGTTCGGCGCGCCAGCGGTTGCTCGCTTTCGGTTCCGGAGAAGACTTGTCGCGACGCGCCCGATTGTTGAGCGACGTCCACGACGCGGTGATGTCCGGCCGGACGCCGCCGGTGCCTCCGCGTGACGTTGTCGCCCGGTCGTGGTCGCGTCTCCAGGCAGACGGCGTCAGTCCCGCCCGGTGTGAGGACGTGGTACTCGCGGACGTCTCCGAACTCGAAGCGCGCCGTGCACGAAGCGCCCTGAGGTCGGTTCTGCCCGAACTACGCGGCACCTTGACCGAAATGGCGAGCGACGCGAACTTCATCGTGGTCGTCGCTGACTCGGACGGGGTGGTGCTGTGGCGAGAAGGTGCACGTGACGTGCAGAGGGAAGCCGACGTCCTCGGATTCGTGGAAGGCGCCCGCTGGTCGGAGAAGTCGGTAGGCACCAATTCTGTCGGCACGTCGCTGGTCGAAGACGCTCCGGTACAGCTTTTTTCGGCCGAACACTATGCCCGGTCCCACTACGGCTGGTCGTGTACGGGGTCACCGGTCCACGATCCACGCTCCGGCGAGGTCCTCGGCGTACTGGATATCAGCGGGTCGGCGATGTCGGTGCATCCGGCCACCGTGGCCCTCGTGCAGACGGCTGTGCGGTTGGCCGAGTCGATGCTCTGGCGCGAGCATGCCGTCCACCTCGACAGGCTCCGTACCGATGCGGCGCCGGTGCTGGCAAGGACGTGCGGGCCTGCCGTCGTCGTGGACGGTCACGGATGGGTCGTGGCAGCCAGCGGCATCGGCGTTCCCGAACGACTGGCCTCACCGGAGGCCGACCGACCGCTGCTCGTGCCCGGTCTCGGACTTTGCGTACCCGAACCGCTCGGTGACGCATGGTTGGTGCGCCGCCGCGCGGAACGGGCGGCCATCCGACTCGAACTCGACCTGGGGACGGCCCCTCGGGCGACGGTGCGGGGGGAGATGGAATGGACGCGTGCCCTGTCACCGCGGCACGCGCAGATTCTGAGGGTATTGGCACGTACCCGGTCGGCCGGCATCGATGCCGCGTCGTTGAGCGAGGCCCTGTTCGGCGACCGGGACCACATCGTTGCCGTCCGCGCCGAGGTCTCCCGGCTGCGCAAGAGCCTCGGCCCTGTGCTGACGCCCCAGCCGTACCGGTTCGCTGACGGTGTCGAAGTTCGTGTGATCAGGTGACATTCCGCCTCCGAACCTGGTCGCTCCGATTCGGCGCGGCGCGCGAGGCAGAGGTGCGCGCAGCGACGAAGTCGCGCAGGTCCGCACGTAGTCGGGGGTGCAGTCGTAAGGCGGCGGGGCTGTCGAGGATCTCCCCCAGCCGGGTCAGGTAACCGGCTGGGGTCATTCCGAATTCGACCAGAAGGTCTCCGGGACTTCCGCCGCCGTAGGGCAGCCAGCGACGGGCGAAGTCGATGATGCGGTCGTCTTCGGTGGCGGAACTCATGTGGGTCGAACTCCTGGCGGGTGCGATTCGGCGAGATGACTGAGGGGAGAAGTGAGTTCACGGTCGTGGTGGGCCATGGCGTCGGCGTAGAGGCGGCCGGCGCGATACGAGGAACGCACGAGCGGCCCCGCCAGGACGCCGGCGAAACCGATCTCCTCGGCGGCTTTCGAGTGTTCGACAAATTCTTCCGGCTCGACCCACCGCTCGACCGGGTGGTGTCGCGGCGAGGGACGCAGATACTGGGTGATGGTGAGGATGTCGCAGCCGGCATCGTGCAGGTCGATCATCGCCTGCTGCACTTCCTGTGGGGTCTCCCCCATACCGAGGATCAGGTTCGATTTGGTGATCAGGCCGAAGTCGCGGGCCGCGGCGAGCACACCGAGCGAGCGTTCGTAGCGAAACGCGGGACGGATCCGCTTGAAGAGCCGCGGCACGGTCTCGAGGTTGTGGGCGAGCACCTCGGGCCGGGAGTCGAACACCTCGGCCAGCAGGTCCGGCCGTCCGCTGAAGTCGGGGACGAGATTCTCGACGCCGGTGCCGGGGTTGAGGGCGTGGATCTGTCGGACGGTCTCGGCGTAGAGCCATGCGCCGCCGTCGGGCAGGTCGTCGCGGGCAACCCCGGTGACGGTGGCGTACCGAAGTCCCATCGCCTGCACGGACTCGGCGACGCGGCGGGGCTCATCCCGGTCGAGGTCGGCGGGTTTGCCGGTGTCGATCTGACAGAAGTCGCAGCGGCGCGTGCACTGCCGACCGCCGATCAGGAACGTGGCTTCGCGGTCTGCCCAGCATTCGAAGATGTTGGGGCAGCCGGCTTCCGCACACACCGTGTGCAGTCCTTCGCGTTCGACCAGGCTCTCGAGTTCGGCGTACGCGGGACTGTTCTTGACGCGGGTCTTGATCCAGTTCGGCTTGCGTTCGACGGGGGTTTGCGCATTGCGGACCTCCAGTCGAAGCAACCTGCGGCCCGACGGGACCGGCGCGTCGGGTGTTGTTCCAGGTATGGGATTCACGTTTCGTTCGATTCCTGGGCGTGGGTTCCCGCCGAACCGCGGTTCCACGCGGGTCCGCGGTTCGGCGGGACTTGCTACATGTTGATCGGACGGCCCAGCGCGGCCAGAACCGATTCGTGCATCGCCTCCGACAGCGTCGGGTGCGCGAAGACGACCTCGGCGAGATCGTCGGCGGTCGCCTCCAGGGATCGAGCGATGCCGAATCCCTGAATCTGCTCGGTGACATCCGGGCCGACCATGTGGGCACCGAGGAGTTCGCCGCTGTCGGCGTCGAAGATCGTCTTCACGAACCCGTCGGCTTCGCCGATCGCGAGCGCCTTTCCGGACGCCTGCAGATCGAACTGCCCGATCTGCAGGCGACGGCCGGTCGCACGGGCTCGTTCTTCGGTGAGACCGAGGCTGGCGACCTGCGGCCGCGCGTAGGTACAGCCCGGAACGTAGTCGCGGTCCAACGGCCGGACGTGATCCGCACCGGCGAGCTTGTCCACACACAGGACGGCTTCGTGGCTTGCCTTGTGGGCGAGGCAAGGTGCGCCCGCCACGTCACCGATCGCGTACACGCCGAATGCGGTGGTGCGACACCACTGGTCGGTGGTGACGAATCCGCGATCGACCTCGACACCGAGTTCCTCGAGACCGAGGTCCTCGACGTTGCCCTGGATTCCGGCCGCGACGAGTACTCTGTCCACGGTCGACTCGTCGATCGTTCCGTCGGCCGACCGGACGGCCACGGTGACGGCGTTCGTGCCGACCGTCAGTTCGGACACCGAGGCGCCGGTGTGAATCCTGATGCCTCGCTTCTCGAACTGCCGCCGTACATGGCCCGCGACGGCAGCGTCCTCGATCGGCATGATCTGCGGGGCCAATTCGACGAGGGTGACGTCGGTGCCGAGATCGTTGTACAGACTCGCGAATTCGACGCCGATGGCGCCGGAGCCGATGACCAGCAAGGACTTCGGAAGCTCCGACGGGACCAGAGCCTCGAAGTATGTCCAGACCCGGTCGCCGTCGGGCACGACACCGGGAACCGAACGGGGCCGGGCCCCGGTGGCCAGGATGACGTGGTCGGCCCGGTACTCGGACACCGACTCGTCCGCGGCCGTCACGGCGACGACTCCCTTGTCGAGCAGCCGCGCCGACCCCCGGACGACGTCGATGCCGTTCTTCTTCATCAGGTAGCCGATGCCGTCGGACAGTCGCCCCGACACCGACCGGCTGAACTCGACGAGGCGTGCCATGTCGAATTCCACACCGCTGGCACTGAACCCGAGCGGCCGAAGGTTCGCCAGCGTGTGGGCGACATCGGCACCGTGCAGCAACGCCTTGGTAGGGATGCACCCCCAGTTCAGGCAGATCCCCCCGAGCCGGTCCCGCTCGACGACGGCGGTGCGCAGACCGTGCTGCGCAGCACGGATGGCCGCGACATAGCCACCCGGCCCGCTCCCGACGACGATGACGTCGTACTTCTCTGTCATGGTGTACCTCTCAGACGAGCATCAGCGCGGGTGACTCGACGAAACGCCGGAGTTCTCGCAGGAAGGTGGCGCCGAGCGCGCCGTCGATCACCCGGTGGTCGCACGAGAGCGTGACGGTGAGCATCGTGCGCGCAACGACCTGACCGTCGACGACGACGGGACGCTCCTGTCCGGCACCGACTGCGAGGATGGCGCCCTGCGGTGGGTTGATGATCGCGTCGAATTCCCGCACACCGAACATGCCGAGATTGGACACCGTGAAAGTGCCGCCCTGAAACTCGTCGGCCGTCAGTTTCCCGGTCTTGGCCTTGGTCACCAGCGACTGCACCTCCCCGGAGATCTCGGCGAGAGTCTTGCCATCGGCCCCGCGCACGATCGGGGTGATCAGACCCGACGGCAGTGCGACAGCCACCGAGATGTCGGCACTTGCATAGCGCAGCACCGACTGTGTCGCCTCGTCGAACTGAACGTTGACATCGGGTACCTTCCGCAGCGCCGCGGCACACGCCTTGACGACGAAGTCGTTGACCGACAGCTTGACGGCGGGCACGGTCGCATTGATCTTCGTCCGCAAGGCGAGAAGGTCGTCGATCTGCAGGTCCGCGGTGAGCCGGAAGTGCGGGGCGCTGCGCTTCGACTCCTGCAACCGCTGCCCGATCGCCTTGCGCATCGCCGTGAACGGAATCGTCTCGAACTCCGCCTCCGCGACGGGTTCGGGCGCTGCGACGACTTCCGGTTGCAGCCGGAACCGGCGCTCGGCCTCGCGAACGTCGGCCTCACACACCCGGCCGCGTGAACCGGTGGCGCGGCAGTCGTGCAGATTGATCCCGAGGGATGCGGCCAGACGTCGGGCCACGGGGGTTGCCGGGATGGCGGTGTCGTCCTCGAAGGAACGTCCCGGAATACCTGACGGCGTCGGCGACGGCTGTGGTGCGACGGTTCCACCGCCCGCCCGGATCGTGTCGTGGATGTCGGCAACGGAGATCCGGCCGCCCCGGCCGGTCCCTGTCACACGGGCCAGGTCGATCGACAACTCGTCTGCCAGGCGGTGGGCGTGCGGGGTCGCAAACACGTCACCGTTCGTCCGTCCTCGCAGGGCAGCGGGAACGATCGTCGCACCGGGACGCTGACGGGACCCGGTGGCCGCCCCGGTCACCGGTACCGATTCGTGGGCCGCCGACGCCGGCGGGCTGCTCTGGAGATCCGGCTGCGCGGCGGTGGGCTGTCCGCCCGGTGAGCGCCCGGACTCGGCCGGGGTCGGCAGCTGGTCTGCCCCGATGCCGGCGAGGAATTCCTCGATTTCGGCGTCGGAGACTGCAGCCTCGGCGGACACCGCCAGCACCGCACCGACCGGCAACGTCTCCCCCGGCTTGGCGACGACCCGTCGGAGCACCCCGTCGAACGGCGCCTCCAACTGGTTGGCGATCTTGCTGGTCTCGATCTCGCAGATCAGGTCGCCCTTCGAAAAGGATGCTCCCTCCTCGACCAGCCACTCCGCCACGGTGCCTTCCTCCATGGACAGGCCCCACTTGGGAACTTCGATCAGTTTGATCTCACTCATGTCAGGCACTCACAACCTTGCGGACGGCGGCCTCGATCCGAGCGGCGTTCGGCAGCCACGCCTGCTCGAGGACCGGGGAGAACGGCACCGGGGTGTGCGGCGGGGTGACCAGTTCGATCGGCGCCTTCAGTGACCCGAACGCACGCGTCGCGATCAGCGCGGCGACGTCGTGACCGAACCCGCAGCGCGCCGCGGACTCGTCGGCGATCACTACCCGGCCGGTGGAGGCGACGGATTCGAGGATGCCCTCCTCGTCGAGGGGCGACACCGTGCGGGGGTCGACGACCTCGACGGAGATCCCCTCGGCAGCCAGCTTGTCCGCGGCGGTGTTGGCGGCGTTCACCATCGCCGACAGCGCGATGATCGTGACGTCCGTGCCTTCACGGGTGTAGTTGGCGACACCGAACGGGATCGTGTACGGCTCGTCCGGAACCTCGCCCTTGACGTCGTAGAGTGTCTTGTGTTCGCAGAACACGACGGGATCGTCGTCGCGAATCGACTGGATCAGCAGGCCTTTGGCGTCGTAGGCGTTCGACGGGGCGACGACCTTGAGGCCGGGAACGGCGGCGAAGACGTTGTACGGTGACTGCGAGTGCTGGGCGGCGGCGGAGAATCCGGCGCCGATCATGCCCCGCACCACCAGCGGGGTGCGGGCCTTGCCGCCGAACATGTACCGGAACTTCGCGGCCTGGTTGTAGAGCGCGTCGTAGCAGACTCCGAAGAAGTCCATGAACATCAATTCGGCCACCGGACGCAGCCCGGTCAGAGCAGCACCGGCTGCCATGCCGATGATCGCGGACTCGGTGATCGGGGTGTCGATGACCCGGTCGGAACCGAACTCGGTCCACAGACCCTTCGTCACCCCCAGCACGCCGCCGAACGCCTCCACCTTCCCGGACTCGAGTTCCGGATTGGTGCCGGCGTGACCGCCGCGCAGGTCCTCACCGATCTGCACGACCGTCGCGTCCCGCTGCATCTCCTGCGCGAGTGCGGCCTTGATCGCTTCGCGATATGTCGTCTTCGACGTGGTCATTCTCGTTCTCTCTCTCAGTACGACACGTAGACGTCGGTCAGCAGGTTCGTCAGCGGCGGGTACTCGGCAGCTCGCGCCTTCGTGACGGCGACGTCGACCCGTTCACGAGCCCCGGCCTCGATCGCATCGAGTTCCTTCGCCGTGACCTTCTTGCCGTCGACCTTCGCGCGGAACTTCACCAGCGGATCCTGGGTCCTGCGGAGTTCGGCGACCTGCTCCGCGGTGCGGTACAGCTGCGCGTCGCCCTCGAAGTGGCCGTGCCAGCGGTGTGCCACCGCCTCGATGGTGGAGGGACCGCCTCCTCTGCGGGCTCGCTCGACCGCCTCGCGCGCTGCCTCGTGCACCTCGAAGAAGTCGGTACCGTCGACGGTGGTTGCGGGCATCCCGAACGACGCGGCGCGCGCAGCGATACTCGGTGTGCCGACCGCATAGTCGCGGCCGGTGGCCTCACCGAATCCGTTGTTCTCGATGACGAAGACGATCGGCAACTCGAGCACGACTGCCATGTTCATGGCCTCGAACACGGTGCCCTGATTGGATCCGCCGTCGCCGGTGAACGAGGCCGCGACACCGCCGTTCCCCAGGGTCTTGGCGCTCAGCGCAGCGCCGATCGCCAGCGACGGGGCACCGCCGACGATTGCGTTCGCGCCGAGCATGCCGACCGACAGGTCGGCGATGTGCATCGATCCGCCCTTGCCGTGGCACAATCCGTCGTTCTTGCCGAAGATTTCGGCCATCATCCCGTCGAGGTCACACCCCTTGGCAATGCAGTGGCCGTGCCCGCGGTGGGTGGAGCCGATGTAGTCGGTGTCGTTCAGGTTCTCGCACACACCGACTGCGATCGCTTCCTGCCCCGAGTACAGGTGGATGAACCCCGGGATGTCACCGGTCGCGTTCTCCTCGTGCAACCGGTCCTCGAATTCGCGGATCTCCGACATCTTGCGATACGCGCTCAGTAATGCACTCTTGTTCAGCGCCATTGCTCTCCTCTGCTTTCTGCCTGAGGGCCGGCCGCACAGGGCCAGGCCCCGAGCGTGACGAGACTTCGGGACGGTTCCCGTCTCACGCCGTGTAACCCAGGTCACGAATGTAGGGAGAGGGTGCGAGCCAACTCAACGTTGCAGCGGATTGCAGCCCGGACGCCGCGCGGGCACTCGCGGTGACAACCGGGTCGACCGCCGCACGGAACGCGGTTCGGCGGCGACCGCTGTGGCCTGCCCGAAGTGGGCCGGTGCCGCGGCTACCGGCCCATGGCTGGAACTCACAGCGAGTCGAGCAGATCCAGCGCCGTCGGAACGGCGGCCGGTGTCAGCACTCCGAGGCCGAACGAGGCCACCGGTGCTCCGATCGGCCGGTGGCGCAGAGAGAACACCGCTATACCCAGCAGGATCAGCCAGGCACCGACCACCGCGACACGGATCGGCGTGACCCCCAGCAGTGCCCCGATGCTGCAGACGCCACCCAGCAGCACCCATCTCCAGCGCAGATTCCGCTCACAGAACGCCCGGATGCGCGGCTCGCTCACGCCCCGGGTCGGGTTCTGCCGGTCAGTGGTCGTCGTAGTGCCCCTCGTGCGCGGCGTGCCGATGCCCGTCGTGGATGTAGTCGACGTGGTCGCCGTGCGGGACGGCCACGTGCCCACAGCCCTCGCCGTGGGTGTGGTCGTGTCCTTCGTGGACGTGGTGCTCGGTGGGCTCGCACTCGTCGACGTGCCCGTCGTGGGCCCGGTGCAGATGCCCGTCGTGCACGTAGTCGACGTGGTCACCATGCGGGACGGCTACGTGCCCGCAGGATTCGCCGTGGGTGTGGTCGTGGTCTGCATGCTCTCGGTGGTCGGTCATCGCTGGACTCCTGCGTCGGGTTACGGCACCCCTCGTTCAGTATCCCATCGCGACCGGCGGTGAAGACCCGTCTCGGGCGCACACCTCGGACACCGTTCTCCGGCGGAGACCGCCGCGGCGCGAGTCGGAACAAGACCGGCACGGAGCGAGAGGCGGGTCCCGGTACCGACGGGCAGTCGACACTTCGGCACCGCAGACCGACTCGCAGTAGGAAACCTCGACCGACCGACCGATGTGCCGGACCCCGGCTCGAGAATCCGGCTGTGCCGACTCAGGTAGTCCCGGCGTCTCCGATACGCCGGTGTCGGATCACGCGCCCGGGTGGTGGCCCGGACGCAGTTCCCTGGTGGCGGAGCAGGACGCGCCGACGAATCGTCGTCGGCGCGTCCCGGTCGGGAGATTCCTCAGAGCCACTGTCCGCTCTGGACCGACAGCAGGCGGTCCATCGCATCCGGCGACCACGTGCTCTCGGGGGGCTCGGGCGCCCGGCGGCCCCGGCGCGGGGCGCCGAGTTCGGGGTAGAGACTGCGGGAGACCTCCCGGGCGGCGTCCACCACGAGCGGTGCGACCCGCTCGAGCTGCGCGGTGCGGGCGTCGCCGCACAGCGAGATCGCCGCAACCGGACCGTCGTGCCCGCGCACAGCGACGGCGACGCATGCGACGCCGCGCACGGACTCGCTGCGCTCGAACGACAGACCGCGCCGCTGCCGGATCCGGCTGAGTTCCTGGTGCAGAGTCGCGAGGTCACCGATGGTGTGTTCGGTGCGGCGGGCCAGGCGCCGCTCGTACAGGTCGTCGACGCGCTCGGGCTCGAGCCAGGCGAGCATCGCCTTGCCGCCGGCGGTGGTGTACGCCGGGGCCCGGCCGCCCACCCGCGACGGCAGTGCCGTGGCGAACCGGCCGCCGACCTTGTCGAGGTAGACGCTCTCGGCCCCGTCGAGGACGGCGAGATGAACGACCATGCCGGTCTGCATGTGCAGCTCGTGCAGGAGCGGCGCCGCCGACGCCCGGATCTCCCCGTGGCCACCGTCCCCGCCGCCGAGACCGAGCGCCCGCCGGCCGAGGCAGTAGCCGAAGGATGCGTGATCGACCCAGTTCAGCTTCACGAGCTGATCGAGGATGCGGTGCACGGTCGAGCGGGGCAACCGGGTGCGGCAGGCCACCTCCTCCAGCGTCAGCCGCGAGGACCGGCCCTCGAACGCGTCGAGGATGAGTGTCATCCGTTCGACCATCGACGGCGGCACGTCGCGCCGCGGGGCGGAGGTAGCTGTCGGTTCCGTTGCTTCGACGACTGCCATCTGCGGCCTCCCGATACTTCTGCTCCCGGGGGGAGCGGGAAAACTGAAATGAATTCTGAAAGTGTATCAGCTCACTCTCGCCACCAGTAGTGATCGGGGGCGCGAATTTCCCACCTGCGACCCTCGCGCGCCTCGCATCCGCGGTCGACCCCGGATCCCGCTCATCGGAACGTCGGCCGCGACGGAGCGGCGCGGTCCGGTACAACGGACCGACACCCTCCCAGTCCCGGCAGCGGAGAGGCTCGCATGCGCATCGGAATCGTCAGCCCCGTCGTGGTCCAGCACCCCGGCGTGCACTCCCCGTGGGAACGCACCGCCGGCGTCGACGACCTCGTCCGGGTGGCCCGGGCCGCCGATCGGCTCGGCTTCCACCATCTGACCTGCAGTGAGCACGTCGCCGTCCCGGTGGACGTCGCAGCCGCCCGCGGCGGCACCTACTGGGATCCGCTCGCGACCCTGAGCTATCTCGCCGCCCGGACGCAGCGCATCCGGCTCGCCACCCAGGTACTCGTCCTCGGCTACCACCACCCGCTCGAGATCGCCAAACGCTACGGCACCCTCGACGTCCTCAGCGGCGGGCGGCTGACGCTCGGCCTCGGGGTGGGCAGCCTGCGCGAGGAGTTCGACCTCCTCGGCGCATCCTTCGAAGACCGGGGCCCCCGCGCCGACGACGCCCTGGCCGCGTTGCGCGCCGCGTTGTCCCGACGCCTGCCGGAGTACCACGGCTCCTATTACGAATTCCAGAACCTGCTCGTCGAGCCGCACGCCGTCCAACCCCGCGTCCCGCTGTGGATCGGGGGGCGCACGCTGCGCTCGCTGCGCCGCGCCGTCGCCCACGGCGACGGTTGGGTGCCGTTCGGGCTGCCCCTGCCCGATCTGACCGCGATGCTGGGCCGGGTGGACCTCCCGGCGGGCTTCGACGTCGTTCTCGACACCGGGGCGCCCCTCGACCCGCTGGGCGCGCCCGAGCGCACCGTCCGGTCCCTGGAACGACGTCGCAAGGCCGGCGCCACCGTCGTAGGGGCGACCGTCGCCGCGACCGACGTGACCCACTACTGCGAACAGCTCGAGTGTCTGCGGGCACTCGGCACCGACCTGGGGCTGGACTTCGCCCCGGCCGAACCATCCGAACAGGAGACCCGATGACCGACACCGCAGCGACCGACACCGCAGAGCTCGTCCAGTCCCTCCTCGCCCGCGTCCAGCTCCTCGAGGACAAGATCGCCGTCCAGGAGATCGTCACCGCCTACGGCCCCGCCGTCGACGCCGGTGACGCCGACGCGGTGGGCGAACTGTGGACCGAGGACGCCGTCTACGACGTCGACATGCGAATCATGAACGGCCGCAAGGAGATCATGGAGATGGTGCGCACGCGGCCGCACCAGGACTACATCCACGAAGGATGCGGACACCTCCTCGACCCCGTGCACATCCGGGTCGAGGGCGACACGGCCGTGGCCACCTGCCACTCGCAGCTGCTGCGTCACGACGAAAACGGCTTCCGCGTCTGGCGCGTGACGGCCAACCGCTTCGAACTCGTCAAGAACGACGGCCGGTGGCGGATCCGCAAGCGCACGGCCCGGGTGCTCGACGGCCGCGACGAGTCGCGTGAGCTGCTCGCCCGCGCCGGCCGCTGACCCGGCCGCTGACCCGGTGACGGCCGGCCCCGCATCCGGGGCCGGCCGTGTGCGTGTCCGACCGCGTCAGGCGTCGACGGTCGCGTTCTCGAGCGTCGCCTTGGCCCACCGGTAGTCCGCCTTCCCCGCGGGCGAACGCAGCACCTCGGGAACCGGCACGATCGTCTTCGGGATCTTGTACCCGGCGATCAGGGTCCGGCAGTGGTCGGTCAGTTCCCTGGCCGAGGGCGCTGTCACCCCGGGACGGAACTGCACGGCCACCGAGACCCGCTCACCCAGGAGCGGGTCCGGGATGCCCGCCACGACCGCGTCGAGGACGGCCGGATGGCTCTTGACGGCCTCCTCGACCTCCTCCGCGTAGACCTTCTCGCCGCCGGTGTTGATGCAGGCCGAGCCCCGGCCGAGCACGACGATCGAGCCGTCCGCCTCCACGGTGGCCAGGTCACCGAGCAGGCACATGCGCACGCCGTCGCGTTCGGGGAACGTCGCCGCGGACTTGTCCGGGTCG
The DNA here is from genome assembly GCF_047782815.1 of Rhodococcus indonesiensis. Lineage (NCBI taxonomy): Bacteria > Bacillati > Actinomycetota > Actinomycetes > Mycobacteriales > Nocardiaceae > Rhodococcus > Rhodococcus indonesiensis. The sequence continues at coordinate 4,658,754 of NZ_CP180630.1, forward strand.
TTGTAGTAGCCGAGGGGGACGTGGCCGATGCGAGCGAGGTAGCCGATGGTCTCCGAGCCGGGCTCGACCTCGGTCAGATCCGTGTCGACCACCCGCAGTGTCGGCGACGGGGAGATCCGGGCACGCCCGTCCGCGCCGGCGTCGACGGTGCCGGTCGCGCCCGCTTCCGACGAGCCGAAGGAGTTGCGCAGGTAGACGTTCGGCAGCAACTCCGCCAGTTGCGCGCGGACACTCGCCGACCACAGCGCTCCGCCGGAGCCGATGACCAGCAGAGAACTCAGGTCGAACTCCTTGCCGCGTGCGGCCACCGCGTCGGCCAGCGGCCGGCTGATGGCGTCGCCGACCACCATCACGATCGCGATCCGGTGCCGGTCGATCAGGCGTAGCGCCTCGATCGGCTCGAACGACCGCATCAGCACCTGCTTCGCACCCGCGAACAGCCCCATCAGCACCGAGTACATCGCGGCCCCGTGCATGAGCGGCGCCGTGACGAGATAGGACATCGGGTGCTCGTTCGCCGCGGCGGCCGCGGCGAGATCGGCAGAGCTGCGGTGCGGTTCGCCGTAGGGGTTGCCGCCGGCCAGCGCCGCGAAGTAGAAGTCCTCGTGCCGCCACATCACTCCCTTGGGCATGCCCGTCGTGCCGCCGGTGTAGAGGATGTACCGGTCGTCGCCGCTACGCTCACCGAAATCCCGCTCCGCCGAGGCGCTCTCCACCGCTTCCGCATACCGAGCCACGGTCGCACCCACACCTGCCGCAGCCTGTTCGAGTGCCGCCGTCTCCGCACTTCCGACGACGACGATGCGCCGCAGCTGTGAGGTGTGCGGCACGGCCTGCGCCGCGACGTCGGCGAACTCGTCGTCGATCACGAGTGCCACGAGGTCTGCATCGGTGTAGAGGTGCACGAGCTCGGCACCCACGTAGCGGAAGTTGATGTTCACCGGCACCGCGCGAATCTTCAAGCAGCCCAACATGACCTCGAGGAATTCGAGGCTGTTGCGCATGTGCAGGCCCACATGATCACCTGCCGCCACCCCGACGGCCGCGAGGTGGTGCGCGACCCGGTTGGCGCGGGCGTCGAACTCGGCGTACGTCCGGGACTCGTCCCCGCAGATCAGGGCCGTCCGGTCGGGTATCGCATCGACGACGGCCTCGGTGAGATCGGCCAGGTTCAGAGACATCGCGGGTCCTTCCGGGGTTCGTGGGTGGGTGAGGACGCGCACGACCACGCGATCGTCGCGTGTGTGCCGCGGATCACAGCGGCCTAAGTAGAACATATTCTCGTTTCGGGATCAAAGGCCGGACAGCGACGACGGGGAGCCGGGTCCCGGGCCTGGCTGCAGTCCCCGAGGACCGCCCCGCCATCCGGGGACCACGGTCCGAGGACGCCCTTGCGCAAGTAATAGAATGAATACTAGTTTTCAGTCATCGTTCCGCACCTCCGCACGGACCCAAGGAGCCCACCATGACCCAGAACACGACCCTCGACGGCCGCACCGCCGTCGTCACCGGAGCAGGCGCCGGCCTCGGCCGCGCCGAAGCCCTCGCCCTCGCCGACGCCGGTGCCGCCGTCGTCGTCAACGACATGGGCGCCGCCGCCCACGACGTCGTCGACGAGATCCGCGCCGCCGGAGGCCGCGCCGTCGCCGTCACCGGCGACGTCTCGGACTGGGCGCTCGGCGAGGAACTCGTCCGCACGGCGGTCACCGAGTTCGGATCGATGGACATCCTGGTCAACAACGCCGGCATCCTGCGCGACAAGATGATCTTCAACCTGTCCGAGTCGGACTGGGACGACGTGATCCGGGTACACCTCAAGGGCCACGCTGCGACGTCGCGCGCCGCGGCCGTGCACTGGCGGCAGGCGTCGAAGGACGCGAACGGACCGGTCTACGGCCGCGTGATCAACACCTCCTCCGAGGCGTTCCTGTTCGGCTCGGCCGGGCAGCCCAACTACTCGGCCGCCAAGGCCGGCATCACCGCCCTGACCCTGTCGACCGCCCAGGGCCTGTCGCGCTACGGAGTGCGGGCCAACGCCATCTGCCCGCGCGCCCGCACGGCCATGACGGCGGACGCGTTCGGCGAGAGCAACACCGGCGCGTCGGGCCTGGACCCGCTCGCGCCCGAACGAGTGGCCACGCTGGTCCGGTACCTCGCCTCCCCCGCCTCCGACAAGGTCAACGGCCAGGTCTTCGTCGTGTACGGCAAGATGGTCGCGCTCATGGAGGCCCCCAAGGTCGAGCACCGCTTCGACGCCGCGGGCTCCGCGTTCACCGTCGACGAACTCGGCGACCAGCTCTCGTCCTACTTCTCCGGTCGCGGCCCGTACGAGACCTACGCCGCCTACAGTGTGGCCGAGCTGGAGAAGGTCGCGCTCGCCACGGGCGACCCCGTCGACGCATGAGCGGAAGGGACACGGTCGTGAAACTGAGCGGGAAGACGGCCGTCGTCACCGGCGGTGCGGGCGGGATCGGCCGCGCCGTGACCCGGGTGTTCGTCCGCGAGGGCGCCCGCGTGCTGTTCGTCGATGTCGACGACGACCGCGGCCGCGCGCTCGAAGCCGAGCTGACCGGCGCCGGCGGCGAGGCGAAGTTCCTGCAGGCCGACATCTCCCGGCGCGAGAGTGCGGAACAGATCCGCGATGCCGCCGTCGCGGCGTTCGGCGGCATCGACATCCTGGTCAACAACGCGCACGCGTCGCGCCAGGCACCGCTGCTCGAGCACACCCCGGAGATGTTCGAGCTGTCGTTCGGCACGGGCTTCTACCCCACCGTGCACCTCATGCAGGCCTGCTACCCCCAGCTGAAGGAGGCCCGCGGTTCCGTCGTCAACTTCGGCTCCGGATCCGCGCTCGACGGCATGCCGACGCAGACGTCGTACGCGGCGGCCAAGGAGGCGATCCGGGCGGTCAGCCGGGTGGCTGCGAACGAGTGGGCCGCCGACGGCATCCGCGTCAACGTCGTGTGCCCGTTCGCCGCGACCGAAGGCGTGCAGGCCTGGCAGCAGGCCTTCCCCGACCGGGCGGCCGCCGCGGCGGCGAAGGTGCCGTTGCAGCGCATCGGCGACCCGGAGACGGACATCGCGCCGGTGGTGGTGTTCCTCGCCTCCGACGACTCGAAGTACATGACGGGACAGACGCTGATGGCCGACGGCGGCAGCATCAAGCTGCGCTGATCGGCCGCCGGCCCACCGCGCCGGGTTCCGTCGCGCCGGGTCCATCGCACTGAGTGGGACACCCGGTCGACAGCGCCGGCGCCGCGTGGAAATCTGCGTCCTACAGGCCCGCCGGCCGGTGTCGTACCCGGCCGGCGGGCCGCTTCCATACCCGGCCTGCCGCACGGCAGGTCACGCCCGTACCGTCCGAGAGAGGGTTTCGACCGCATGGCTGCCTCCTCCCCCCTGTTCCGCCCGCTCCGTGTGCGTTCGCTGGAGCTGGCGAACCGCATCGTGATGTCACCGATGACGCGGTCGTACTCGATCGACGGTGTGCCGGGCGAGGACGTCGCCGCGTACTACCGGCGGCGGGCCGCGGGCGGGACCGGCCTGATCGTCACCGAGGGTGTCGCCATCGATCACCCGACGGCCGTGGACAATCCGCGGGTGCCGCGCATGCACGGCGCCGAGGCGCTCGCGGGCTGGCGCCGGGTCGTCGACGAAGTACACGACGCCGGGGGCCGGATCGTCCCGCAGCTGTGGCACGTCGGACCGCTGTGGGGCGCGATGAGCGCGGTCGATCCCGCGCTGAAGCCGATGCGCCCGTCGGGCAGCTGGGGCACCCTGGGCATCACCTCGTACCCGGAGGACTACGTCGCGTGGGCCACCCGGCCGACGGAGGCGATGACCGAGCAGGACATCGCCGACGTGATCGCAGCCTACGCTCGCGCCGCTGCGGCCGCCGCGGAGGCCGGATTCGACGGCATCGCGCTGCACGGCGGGCACGGCTACCTGCTGGACTCGTTCCTGTGGGAGGGCACCAACACCCGTACCGACGCGTGGGGCGGTGACCTCGAGCGGCGCACCCGATTCCCCGCGGCCGTCGTCGCGGCCATCCGCGCCGAGATCGGCGACGATCTGCCCATCGTGTTCCGCTTCTCGCAGCACAAGCAGCAGAACTACACCGCGCGCATCGCCGAGACGCCCGACGAACTGAAGGTGATCCTCGGTGCCCTCGTCGAGGCCGGCGTCGACATCCTCGACGCGAGCATCCGGCGTTTCGACACCCCCGCCTTCGAGGGCAGCGACCTCTCCCTCGCCGGCTGGGCCAAGCAGCTGACAGGCGTGACCACCATGGCCGTCGGCAGCGTCGGCATCGGCAAGTCGCTGCGGGAGAGCCGGATCAGCGGCTCGGCCCCGATCGACGACAACGTCCACGAGGTCGAACGGCGGATCGACAACGGCGAATTCGACCTCATCGCGGTCGGCCGCCTGCACCTGGCCGACCCGGCCCTCGCGACCACCCTGCGGTCCGGGGGGCCGTTGCCCGAATTCGACCGCGCGATCCACGAAGCGTCGCTGACCTGACCCCGAACGGGCGGGTGCGCGGCGGTGACGACAGGAGGCCTCCATGGGATCCTCGTTCCCCGAGCAACTTTCCGCTGTGCTCGACCGGCAGCGCCGGACGCCGGCCACGGCGTCGGCCACCGATCCGGGCCAGCGGGTCCGGCCCGTCCGCGCCATGATCGATCTGCTCGTGCAACACCACAAGCCGCTCACCGAGGCGGTCCACGCGGACTTCGACGGACAACTGCCGACGCACGTGGTCATGGACGACATCCTCACGTCCCTGACGGCACTGCACCGGGTCCGGGAGTCGTTGGAAGGCTGGGACAGCGCCGGTCGGCCCACCTACCGGATACCCGGACCGTCGGGGGCGCTGTGGCACTGCGGCCCGCATCACGACGCCGGGACGGTGGCCATCGTGGGAAGCCGCACCGCTCCCCTGTTCTCGCTCCTGGGACCGTGGGTCAGCGCGATCGGCACCGGTCACCGCGCCGTGCTGATGCCCGCCCACGGACTGCCGCGCACCGTGCGGGTGCTGTCGGACGCCGCCGCAGCCCTGCTCGACCCCGCCCACATCGCGGTGCTCGTCGGGATCGAGAACCACGACGACCAGATCACCGCCGACCGCTTCGACCACGTCGTGGTCACCGGCGAGCACCACGCGTCGCCCCCCGGCGGGACCGCGACGACCTCCTTGCTGCGTCCCGGCGCTGCGGGACCGGTGAATCCGCACCGGCGCACGTTCGCCGACGCGCTCGCGACGACGTACGCCGCACTGCTGCCCGCCGTCACCGACCACGCCGGTCTCGTCGTGACCGTCGCCGACCACCCGGGCAGCTGCCCGGTCCTGCGCTTCACCCGTCCCGGCGCGGCCTCTGCTCCGACCGATCCGCCGACCGATCAGTGGGACGAGGATCGAGCTCCGGGTGTCGACCGGTGGAGAATGCCGGCATGAGCAGTCCATTCGAGGATCGCCTCGAACTCGCGGACGTCGTCGCCCGGTACGCCCGTGCCGTCGACCGCCGTGAGCCGGCCGTGCTGCGTTCGCTCTTCACCGACGACGCCGAGTTCGTGCAGCCGCCCGGGCTGGTCCGTCGCGGGCACGACCCGGTACTCGCCGGCGCGGGACCGATCGCCGACGGCGTGCTCGCCGCGGTCGCGCACCTGCACTCCACGCGCCACGTCCTCGGCCAGCACGTGGTCGACCTCGACGGCGACCGTGCCCGCGGCGAGCTGTACTGCGAGGCGCACCACGTGTACCCGAGCGGTGAGGGGTACCGGGACTACGCGGTGTCCGTCCGCTACCGGGACGAGTACCGGCGCGGGCCCGGCGGCTGGCGCATCTCGCGCCGGGAACTGGTCGTCGATCTCACCGCCGACCGTGAAGTGACGTTGCTCCGATCCGAGTGAAGGGAAAATCTTCGTGACACAGACGGAACCGGCCCTGACCCTGAGCGCCGCGGAACAACTGCTGGCCGTCGAGGAGATCAAACGGCTCTTCGCCGCACGGCTGCGGGTGATGGACACCAAGCAGTGGGATCTGTACCCTACGCTGCACACCGAGGACGTGGTGAGCGAGACCTGGGGCGGCCTGCCCGAGGACACCCAGCCGCGCACCGGTGGGCAGTCCAATCGGGTGGTGGGCCGCGAACCGTTGCGTCGCGCCATCGAGAACCTGCTCGACGGAGGCACTCCGGTCACCAGTGCGCACCACGGTCACAATCCCGAGATCACCCTCACCGGTGACACCACCGCGACCGGCGTCTGGGCGATGGAGGACGAACTGTGGTGGACGAACGGGACCGTCGAGGAACACCTGCACGGCTGGGGCCACTACCACGAGCGGTACCGCAAGGTCGACGGTGTGTGGTTGATCAGCTACCGCAAGCTCACCCGGCTGCGGCAGGTGCACACGCCCGGCTTCTTCGACTTTCTGAAGCCGCTGTAGCCGCCGGCGTCACGGCCGCGACGAGCCGTGCTCACCGTGGAGGTGGGCACGCTCGCCGTCGTGGTCGAAGATCGTGAGAATCTCCACCGGGCCGTCGTGGGCACCGATGACGTGCGGGACCATCGTCGAGAACGCGGCGGCCTCCCCGGTCCGCACCAGCATCGTCCGCTCGCCCAGCTGCAGCCGGGCGATGCCGGAGAGCACGGTGAACCACTCGCGGCCCGGATGCACCGCCGCCGCACCGGTTCCGGTGGGCCGGTCGGGGGTGATCCGCATCTTCGCCACCGTCACGCCGTGCAGGGCACGTTCCCGGGACAGTAGCCACGTCGTCACGCCGGGCATGTGCTCGGGCTGCGGCCGGATCACCACGTCCTCGTCTTCGGCGGATTCGACGAGCTGATCGAGCGTGGTGCCCAGGGCCCGGGCGAGGGGCACCAGTTGATCGAGAGCGATCCGGCGGTTGCCGGTCTCGATGCGGCTCAGCGTCGACGGGCTGAGCCGGCAGCGGGCGGCCAGCGAATCGAGCGACCAGCCGCGGGCCAGGCGCAGGCTGCGGATGCGGCGGCGGATCACGGCGTCCAGATCTTGCGTCATACGCAAGATGGTATGCGTTCTCGGCACTACGCCCGCTACCGTGGGCGACATGGCGCACCACTCCCACTCTCCGGATCACCCGCACACGCATCACGAGGCCGGGCTGGCGGACCTCCTCGACCTCGACGCCGAGGTGCTCGGCGCGTATCTGGACGAGGTGACGGCGTGGGCCGAACCGTACGCCCCGGCCCGTCCCCGGCTGATCGCCGACGTGGGGGCAGGAACCGGAACCGGCAGCGTGGCCCTGGCCCGCCGATTCCCCGACGCGGAGATCGTCGCGATCGACCGGTCGGCATCGATGCTCGACCGCGTGCGCACCGCCGCTCGCGAACACGGTGTCGCCGAACGTATCCGGACCGTCCTGGCCGACCTGGACACCACCGGGATTCCGGTCGACGAGATCGACCTCGCATGGGCGGCGTCGTCGCTGCACGAGGTCGCCGACCCCGCCCGGGTGCTGCGCGACCTCCACACCGGCCTGACGTCCGGCGGACTGCTCGTCGTCGTCGAGATGGACGAACTGCCGCGCTTTCTGCCCGACGACACCGGACGGGACCGGCCCGGTCTCGAGGAGCGCTGCCTTCGGGCGCTCGAGGAGGCGGGGTGGAACGCCCATCCCGATTGGCAGGCCCATCTCGAGCGCGCCGGATTCGAGGCCGTCGGCCGGCGACGGTTCACGACGGAAGCCACTGCGGCGCACCCGAATACGGTGCGGTATGCGTCGACCTACCTGGCGCGCATCCGTGAGGCGCTCGACGATCGACTGGACAGGGACGACCTCGGCCGTCTCGATCGTCTGCTGTCACCCGGCAGCCCCGAACACCTGGCGCGGCGACCGGACCTGACGGTCCGCAGTGTCCGCACGGCGTGGGCTGCCCGGCGGCCCTGACCGACACCGTCCGGTTCGGACGGCGAACATTGCGCGACTACCTGCGTGGCCTGTCCCCGAAGGGCAGCACTCCCGCGACGTCCGCGATCTCGAAACCGAACAGCACGTCGTCACCCCGTCTGGCGGCGTGGACCTTGCGGATCCCGGTGGGCAACGGCGGCAACGGGACTCGCCGAGCCGCCACGACCGGCACGAGCAGACCGTAGCAGCGCAGGCGCAGCAACTCCACGTAGGCGACGTCGTCGACGACCGCCCCGTCCACGAGGGCGCTGACGTTCAGCCGACGATGATCGGCGCGGATGTCGTCCCCGTCGCTCAACCGCCACGGCGTGTCGAGGGAGTTGAACCAGTCCAGCACGACGGTGATCGGCGCGATGCCCTGCACGTCGAGACGCGCCGCGCTGATCCGGGTGGGCAGGCCCGGCACGATCCGCAGCCCGTGGGCGGTCACCGTCAGGCTGTCGATGCGCCGATCGTCCCAGTCGAGATCGTTCAGCCGGACACGGGCACGGAGATGCGCGCGGTCACGGCGGATCCGGACGCCGTCGACGACGGCACGCAGCGGCACTCCCTGCACGGTCTTCTCGATCGGACGGCCCGCGTACCGGAGGGCGAGGCCGCGGCCGAGGAGGTCGACGAGGGTGTCGGGAACCAGCGCGGTGACAGTGCCCGCGCCCAGTTCGGCGAGCGGCTGCATCCATGCACGTTCCACCCCGGCATGATGCCACCGCACCACCGGTCATGGCGGGACCATCGCTCTAGGCCGCCGCCTCCCGCAGCACCGTGACGAGCGTCGCGAGCCGGTCCGCGGCCCGGTCCGGATCGGGATGCAGCATGGTCAGCGGGACCATCACATCGGTGACTCCGACGGCGAGAAGCTCCTTCATCGCTCGCGCGGTCTCCGGCACGGCGATCTCGCCGCTCGTCTCGTGCACCACCTGCAGTCGCCCGCGAATCTGCAGGTCCTCGGGATCGCGCTCCTCCCCTTCGAGCGCGGCACGGAGCAGGTCGCGGCCCCGCTGCAGCTCGTCCGGTCCGGCACCCATGATGGGAATCCACCCGTCGCCCCACCGGGCGAGCCGGCGGATCACCGGCTTCGACAACGACCCCGAGACCCAGACCGGGATCCGCCGGTCCCCCGGGCGCGGCGAGCAGTACACGTCGGTGAAGGCGACGCTGGGGCGCTGCACCGAAGCCGGGGCGTGCGCCCACAGGGCCCGGCAGGCGGCGAGCGTGTCGTCGAGCAGCGGCCCACGATCGCGGAAGCTCAACCCGGCCGCCTCGTATTCCTTCTCCTGCCAGCCGGTTCCGACGCCGAGATCGAGCCGCCCACCCGACAGGTGGTCCAGGGTGGCCGCGGTCTTGGCGAGCACGGCCGCGCCCCGCAACGCCGCGATGATCACGCCGGTGCCGAGGCGGATCGTGCGGGTCCGGCCGGCGATCACCGCGAGGACGGTCATGGGTTCGAGCCACACGGCATCCGGTTCGGTGGCGAACGGTCCCCACGCGTAACCGGAGGTGTCGGCTCCCATCACGACGTGGTCGGTGACGTTGACCCGGTCCACCCCGCTCTCCTCCGCGCGGACCGCGACGTCCAGGAGGTGGGCGTAGTTGTCGCGGGCCAGCACGTCGCCGAAGTTGGGGAGATTGACGCTCAGGGTGGGAGAGTTCACGCGAAAGGTCCTTCGGGGGAGGGGTCAGGGCGCCAGGGGACGATTGGTCCACGACCCGTCTGGGCGGGCGAACCACCCGCCGGCCGCGTAGCTGCCGCCGTCGACGTGCAGCGTGGACCCCGTCATGTAGCGGGAGAGGTCGGACGCGAGGAACAGGGCCGGTCCAGCGACGTCCTCGGGCCGGCCCGGGCCGCCGAGCGGCGCCCAGCCCGGCCAGCGGTGCCGGTCCTCCTCGGGCACGAGCCGCTCGTACGGCACCTGCGGCGTCTCGATCAGGTCGGGTGCGATCGCGTTCACCCGGATGCCGTGCCGGCCGACCTCGACTGCGAGACTGCGGGTGAAGTGCCGCAGCCCGGCCTTGTACGTGCCGTACACGACGTGCCCGGGAATGCCCCGGTGTGCCTCGACCGTGGTGACGTTGACGACGGAACCGCCCCGCCCCCGGTCGATCATGCCGGGAAGGACGGCGCGGGTCATCCGCAGGGCGTGGTCGAGGTTGACGCGGGCGAGGGCTTCCCACTCGGACTCGTCGGCTTCCGCGAAGGGCGTCGCGGCGCGGAGGAAGTCGCCGACGTTGTTGACGAGCACGTCCGGGTAATGGCCGGCCGCCTCCGTCGCGACGGCCGGGTCCGCTGCGTCTCCGACGATCGGTACCGCGCCGGGGACTTCGGCGGCGAGCCGCTCGGCCGCCCGGCGATCGGTGTCGACGAGGACGACGTGGGCGCCGTGCTCGGCGAACAGCCGCACGACGGCCGCGCCGATGCCGTTCGCTCCTCCGGTGACGAGCGCGGTCCGTCCGGACAGCAAGGGATGCGACGGATTGTTCGAGGTCGGCACGGGGGTCATCGCCGCGACGGTAGCCGTCCCACCCCGCCGGCATCAGGCCGTTCCCGTTGGCCGGGAACGGCGCCGGGCTACCCCTGCGGACCGAAGGCCTGCGGTGGCACGCGCAGCCCGGTCTCCCGCCAGATCCGCGTCGCGTCGTAGTAGTGGTCGTGGCCGGCGAGATCGATGTGCCGCTCGGTCAGTCCCCGCTCCGCCGCGACGGCCACGGCCTCGTCGTACCCGAGACTGGTGCGGGGCAGGTCGAATCCGGCTTCGCGCGCGACGGCCGAGGCGAGTGCCCGCACACTCACCGGCTCGGGATGGGCGGCATGCAGGACAGCGCCACCGGGCCCGGGACGGGTACCGCGAACCGCGAGTGCCGCGATCAGGCGGCCGAGATCGCCGACCGAGATCACCGACAGCAGTGGACGACCGTCCTCGACCCATGCGCCGAGACGAGAGAGGATCTGCGCGATTCCGGGCACGAACCAGCGGTCTCCGGGTCCGTGGACGAAGGCGGCGCGCACCACGGTGCCCCCGTAGTCCCGCACGGCCAGCTCGGCCGCGAGCCGGCTCGCACTGAGCGCCGAGACCGGGTTCGGCTCGACGGCGTCCTCGGCGACCCCGCGGTGCGGGCCCGGGCCGTAGACCCCGATCGTGCTGACGTAGATCACGTGGGGCCGGTGCTGCCGGGTCGATGCCGCCAGCAGGTTCTCGGTCCCGGCACGGTTCACCTCGTCGCACGTCTGCGGGTCCGATCCGGTGTACGAGGCCGCGTGCACGATCACGTCGGCGGCGGCGATCACGGCGCCGAGGGACGACGGTTCGGTCAGGTCCGCCGCGATCCTCCGCGTTGCCGCGGCAGGCACGTCGTCGGGCCGTCGCGCGACGCCCGTGCAGGGCACGCCGGACTCCGCGAGCCCCGTCAGCACGGCGCCGCCGACGAAGCCGGTCGCGCCGATCACCGCGATCCGCGGGTGTCGCACCGAAGGTTCGTCACGGCGGCACTCCGTGGCGGCGGGTACCATTCGGCCGGGTGGGGGAAACCCGATGGGGTTCGTCACGATGCACCTCGTCGGAACACAGGGTGGGAACGGAGTGAGGACGGATGGCTCAGCAAGCGCGGGCGGTGGCTACCAGGCAGCAGATCGTCCTGGGCGCGGCAGAGAACTTCGAACGGTCGGGCTACGAGGGCGCAAGCCTGGGCGCGATCGTCGAGAGCTCGGGTATCACCAAGGGTGCGCTCTACTTCCACTTCCGGTCGAAGGACGAGCTCGCGCAGGTCGTGATCGAGGAGCAGCATCGCATCTCGATCGCCGCGGTCGAGGCCATCGCGAACCTCGACATTTCCGCGCTGGAGCAGATCGTGATGCTCTCGCACGAGATGGCGCGCCAGATGATCGACGAGCCGATCGTGCGGGCCGGAATCCGTCTGACCCTCGAACTCAGTGCCACCAACGGGCCCACCGGTCCGTACCTGGACTGGATAGCCGCCTGCGAAAAGCTCACCGAGCAGGCGATCGCCCAGGGCGACATCCTCGACACGATCGACGCGGCCATGCTGGCCCGGTTCGTGATCTCCGCCTACAACGGTGTCCAGCTCGTGTCCAACGTCCTCACCCACCGGCAGGATCTCGAGCAGCGCCTCGACGAGATGTGGATCCTGCTGCTGCCCGCCGTGATGCCCGCCGACCGCCACGGTGAGATCCCGCGGATCCGCGCGGCTCGCTGGACACCGCCGTCCGGCGACTGAACGACGGTCGCCGGCGGTCAGCATCGCGACCGGTCCGGTGCGAGCCGCACGACACCGCTCGCCAGTACCTCGCCCCACTGCTCGACGGTGGTGTGCACGGTCCAGGAATCGTGCGGATCGGTCCGCGCCACCACGTTTGCAGGCTCGTCCAGTTCGACGAACCGGTGGTAGGTGGCCTCGACGAGCGCGATGTCGGCGTGCGGGTAACCGCACGCGGCCCGGGCACTCTGGCGGAACGCTTCGAGGAGCAGCATTCCGGGGACGTGATCACTGGGATGGTCGAACAGCACGGGGTGCCGATCGTCGACCCGCAGGCGCCAGCGGTTCTCGGCGTACTGCGGACCGAGTACGACATCCACGGGCCGGGACTGGCCGACGACGCCAGGGGAAATCGGCGGAGGGCACACGGGATCCCCGATCCGGCGGGGGCCGGCGCCGTTCCAGCGCAGCCGCTGGTAGGCGTCCGGGGTGAGGACGTTGGCCACCCCCTCACCCGTACCCACCCGCTGTCCGTCGACGGTGAACACCACCGTGAGATCGAACTGGGAGAGCAACCCGCCGCGATGGACCGGGTCGTCGAGGGAGGCGTCGAGCACGACCTCTGCGGCTCCGGCCCCGATGGCCAGCGCGTCCACCGCCGCGTCCACCCGCAGGGTCTGCATGACGAACGGATGGCCGAGCGGCACACGATACTGAGTGTGCCCCAAGTAGATTGCCGTCTGGCGTAGAGTCTCGGCGATCAGCATGGCGTCGTAGCGACCGGTGTCGGTCCGGTAGAAGCCGTGCAGCCGCGGCCATTGCGCACCCAGAAGGAACCGATGGGCGACGCCGACGGACGTGCAGTCCGTCAGGAACACCTCCGACACCGATTGCCGATGGACGTACCGCCTGGGCACCGTCGACTCGAAACCGAGGACGGGACTGTTCCGGGGTACTGCGTCCGCATCCACGGTCATTGTCGCTTCTTTCATTGCAAACCGGCCGGACTGCTTTTATCGAGGGACTATAGACGACCGGGACGAATCGGGACACGCTCGAGTCCGGTAGCCGGCACGCCGGTGGCGAACAGCTTCCGTCCCCCGTCGATCGCTCGGATGAATTCTTCGAACTCGACAAACCGATCGACCGGTTTATGCTAATGTGTAGTGCAGTCGGGAAACAAAAAGGGTCGGTCATGGAGCACGCGGAGGGGTGTTCCCGATCGACCCGAAATCACAGCACCTCCGCGCCGCCGGGACTATACGAGGGGTAGTCCCAGCGGCGCGGAGGCGTGTCCGTACCCGCATCGTTTCTGTACCCGCATCGTTTCTGTACCCGCATCGTGTCTGTGCCCGCACCGACCCGGCCGGAACCTGGCGCTCTACTTGGTCGGGATCCGGCTCCGCGCTTCGGCGAGCTGGTCCTCGAGGCCGACGATACGGCACGCCGCGTCCACCGCCGTGCCGCTGTCGACCAGTTCCCGCACCCGCGCGACGATCCGGAGCTGGTTGCGGGAGTAGCGGCGGTGGCCCCCCTCGGAACGGTGCGGAACCACGAGGCCGGGGGCGTCGAGGCTGCGGAGGAAGGCGGGAGTGACGCCGAGCGCCGCAGCGGCGCGGCCCATGCTGAAGGCAGGGTAGTCGTCGTTGTCGAGTTCGTTGGTGACCGCGGGAGCGCGGTCGTCGGTGGGATCCACGTGCCCTTCGTTGCTACGAGAGGGAACCCCGGCACGTGCAGCGCCGGGGTTCGTGACGGTTATGACAATGCCGGCCTCGACCGGCACGAGGAAATGACATATACGAGTTCGCAATCCCGATGGATACGCATCACCAGCCTCTCGCTCTGCTCTCCGGTGGCGACGTGGTCGGCCTCCCAGAGTCCGCCCCGTCGCGTCGTCGGGGTGGAGCCGCAGAACCGAGTGCGGCTCCACCCCCCTCTGCAACTTCGCCGGCAACCCGTCGGTTGCCCCTCTTCCGGATCCTTCGCGTTGACGCCCTCGATGTTATCGGCCTCGCTACCGAAAGTCTACCGCTGCGACTGCAGGTTTTTCCGGCCGACGCGAGACCGCCCTCCGATCCTGTCGGACCGGTGCGGCACCATGAGCGCACCGCCGCCGAAAGGAACGCTCATGTCCGAGATCCTCGACCTGGCACCGGCCGCCCACGAGATGGCACGGCTCGTCGGCGCGCTCACGCACGAACAACTGGCGCGTCCCACCCCGTGCGCGGGCACCACCCTCGGAGACCTGGTGGATCACGTGGGCGGACTGTCCCTGGCGTTCACCGCCGCCGCGACGAAGGCTGTCGCCGACCACAGACCGTCTGCGGATGCCTCCCGACTCGGCGACGACTGGCACACCAGAATTCCCGCCCAGGTCCTCGCCCTCGCCGAGGCGTGGCACGACCCCGGCGCATGGACCGGAACCACCCGGGCCGGCGGCATCGACCTGCCCGGATACGTCGCGGGAATCGTGGCGCTCGACGAACTCGTGATCCACGGCTGGGACATCGCCACTGCCAGCGACCAGGAGTTCTCCTGCGATCCTGCCGCGCTGGCCGCGTGCCTGACGTTCGTCGCCGCGACCACCGACGAGGAGCGCGCAGCCGGCGGGCTCTTCGGGCCGGCCGTCGCGGTTCCCGACGACGCCCCGGACCTCGATCGCTTGATCGGGCTCAGCGGACGTGACCCGTCGTGGCGTCCACCCCACGACCGCCCGGAAGGGACCCCGCACGACGGTCCGGACTAGGCTCGGCGGGCGCACCGATCACCGTCCGCCCGCCGAGAAGGACACGTATCCCTTGCCCGACCGCTCCTTTCCCCGCCCGGAACTGCTGGCCGACTGCGCCGACTGCTTCGGATTGTGTTGCGTAGCTCTGCCGTTCGCCGCATCGTCGGACTTCGCGATCGACAAGGACGCGGGCCGGCCCTGCCCGAACCTGCAGGACGACTTCCGATGCGGCATCCACCGGGACCTGCGGGCCCGGGGCTTCACCGGATGCACCGTCTACGACTGCTTCGGTGCGGGGCAGAAGGTTTCACAGGTCACCTTCGGCGGGGAGGACTGGCGGCGCTCGCCGCAGCTGGCCCGGAAGATGTTCGACGTCTTCCCCGTCGTGCGCCAACTGCACGAGCTGCTGTGGTATCTCGACGAGGCGGCCGCACTGCCCACCTCCGGGCCGATCCGCGCGGACCTGCGCGCTGCGCGGGCCGCGACCGACCGGCTGAGCAACGGCGACGCCGACACCCTCGCCCGCCTCGACGTCGCGGCGCATCGGCAGCAGATCAACACCCTGCTGTTGCATGCGAGCGAACTCGCCCGGGCCGCCGTGCCCGGCCGCAGGAAGAACCGCCGCGGCGCGGACCTGGTCGGCGCGAGGCTCCGGCGGGCGAACCTGCACGGCGCGAATCTGCGGGGCGCCCTCCTCGTCGCCGCGGACCTGCGCGAGGCCGACCTGCGCCGCGCCGACCTCATCGGCGCCGACCTGAGGGACGCGGATCTGCGCGGCGCCGACCTCACCGGCAGCCTGTTCCTCGTCCAGTCCCAGCTCGACTCCGCGCGGGGCGACGGCCGTACCCGGCTGCCCGCCACAGTGACCACACCGAAGCACTGGTAGCGCAACGGGCGAATCGGGCCCGTTGCCGTCGAAAGCCCTCGATCCGGCCGCGATCGGGTGTGCAATAGGTGCCATGAACATCCCCGACCTCCTTCCCACAGACCGCCGCCGGATGGCTCGTGCTGCCGTCGATTCGCTGGGCACCCAGCGCAGTGACCACGCCCTCGTCCGCGTGAAGTGCCCCGCCAGCCACAACGTCGCCACCGTCTACCGCACCCCGGAGGGGCCGGTGCTCGTCGCCGGCGGTGGGCCGACGGCGCACGGCAATCGCGACCGCTCCGAGACCGCACACCACGGCGGCGCCCTCGGGTCCGAATTCGTCGACACCCTCGAGACGACGCAGTTCGAGGACGACGACGTGCCCGCGCGCTGCGCGTGCGGCCCGCACACCCTGTCGCGCCAGGACCTGCAGGACGCGGTCCGCTCGCACACCCGCACGGTCACCCTCGCCTGAGCCGACCCCGATGAGCACCGCCGACAGCGCGCGAGACGTCGAGCTCGAGCTTCGCGACGTGGCCCTGGCCGGCACCCTGACCGTTCCCGCCGGCTCGGACGGCCTGGTGATCTTCGTGCACGGTAGCGGCAGCAGCCGGTTCAGCCCGCGCAACCGGTACGTCGCCGGGGAACTGAACGCCGCCGGTCTGGGCACGCTGCTGTTCGACCTGCTGACGGCCGGCGAGGAGGGCGACCGCAATCTCGTCTTCGACATCGAGTTGCTCGCGGGCCGGCTCGGCGAAGTGACCGACCTCGTCCGCACGGAGGCCGGGTGGATCGGTTACTTCGGGGCCAGCACGGGTGCTGCCGCGGCGCTGTGGGCCGCCGCGGATCCGGACCGGGAGATCGCCGCCGTCGTCTCCCGGGGCGGGCGACCCGATCTCGCGATGCCCCGGCTCGGCCGGGTCCGCGCCCCCACGCTCATGCTCGTCGGCGGCCTGGACCGCACGGTGATCGAACTGAACCGGCAGGCCGCCGCGGCCATGCGGTGCGAACACGACCTGCGGATCGTGCGCGGGGCGACGCACCTGTTCGAGGAACCCGGCACGCTCGAGGTCGTGGCGCAGCAGGCGCGGGACTGGTTCCTCGACCACCATCCTTCGACCTGAGCGGCGCGCAACATACACGATGTCGGAAACCCGTGCAGCTGCGACGAATTCGGACATCGAAGACGGAATGCCCAGGGCCCGGCTCCGCGTCACCGGCCTGCGCTGGGTAAACACGGGTACGGTGGACACGACGACGCAGTCCTCGTACTGTGACGGAGGACACAAGAGCGGGTAGTTGCCGAACCGGCGGGGTACCCGAACGACAACGAGTTGACACACGCCCAGTGGCGACACCTCAGAGGCGGACAATTGACGATCGAAGCACACCGTGACATCCCTGCGGTACGACGCCTGACGGCACTCGACACCGCGCAGACCCTGCTCCGCGCCGCGCGGGGCCGCTCCTACAGCGAAGACCAGGCGTTCGACGAACTGCTCGACGCCTCGATGCGTTTCCACGTCGACATCGTCGACCTGTGCGAAGCCCTCACCGACCTGACCACCACTCCCGATACGGTTCCGGCGCACCGGCGCGCCCACACCGTCGCGACCGAACTGTGGGGTGCGCTGATCACCCGGCGGGCCACCACCGTCGAGAACTGATCACCTGACGCGGAAGCTGAGCGTGCGACGGACGAGGTCACCGACCTCGTCCGCCCACGCGAGAATGCCGAGCGTCGAGTCGATGTTCCCCGGGGGCGTCCGCACGAGGGTGTCCCTGCGGATCAACCGCTCGAAGTCCACCGTCACCGGATCGGGGCGTACGCCGCCGTTGGCGTGGTGGAACTGCACCCCTGCGCGACGCATCACGTTGATCAGTTCCTGCGCGAGGATCCCGTTCGCCACCGTCGTCGGGTGCACACCGTCGAGGGAGAACAGCCCGCCCGCGGCCCGACCGCCTCGGCCGTCGGCCGTCAGGAACCGCGAATCGGGTACGGGGTCGAGCGCGGCGAGCGCGGGTGGAAGCGGATAGGGCGTCCACCACGCCGGACGGGCACCGACGTCCGTGACGAAGCGCCGGGACGCGAGACGCTCGAGCAGACCGGCCACGTCCAGCAGATACCAGTCCCGTGCCGGCCCGTGTGCTCCGGCGCGCGCGTCGACCACTGCCTGCTCGATGTGCTCGTTGTAGAGGTCGATCGCGACGTCCACCGAGTACGCCCCGGCTCCCGTGATGTGCTCGTCCTGGGCGGGATCGAACCGGGACTCCTCGATCCACGGGCGGGTGTAGTACGGGAAGTAGGGCGAACCCGGTTCCATCTTGTGGCCGAGTCCCTTGGCGATCGGGGCGATGGTGACGTGGGGAATCGTGCACCACACGACGTGCCGCGCCCGGATCGCCGCCACCCGATCGACCACCTCCGCGAACTCGGACGCGAAGTGCCCTGGTCGCCAGATGGTGTAGGCGTCCTTCGCGGTGAGGTCACGGAAGTCGGGACCGCTCCACGCGATGCGCAGGTCCGTGACCGTCCCGAGCGCGTTGTTGGAGCCGAGGAAGACCACCAGCGTCTCGATCCCGGCTTCGGTCGTGTCGTCGTGGTCGTCGCCGAGGGCCGCGGCCGCGTCGAACACCGTCATCGCCTTCACGTCGTCGCTCCAGCGTGGATACACCCGCAACGCGGCCCGCTCGCCGTTGTTCTGCACGATCTGGTCGAGCAGGTCGTCCTTCGGCGTGGCGATCGCCGCCTCGCACGTCGCGGCGGTCTTGCTGAGGGCGTCGCGCAGGTCCCAGCCGAAGCAGGACAGGTTGTGCCGGTACGTCGCGGGCACCGGCGCGGCCAGACCGGGTCCGCGCTCCCAGTAGTCCTCCACCTCGTCCATCAGCGCACGCACGGCGAACAGCGCGAGGGGTGTCTCCCACACATTCACCGAGGACCCGAAGCGTCGCTCCAGGTCGCGCAGAAGCAGTTCGATGTTGAGCGGCAACCCGCCCGGGCCGGCGTAGCGAGGGTAGCGGAACCGGCGCAGCCAGCCGAGTTCGTAGGCGACGATCGCGGGTACCGAGACGTCGGTGTGGAAGACGGCGCCGCTCTGGAACCCCTGCAGCACCGAATCCCCGATCGCGACGAGCCGGTGCGGTGGGACTCCGCGGGCGTCGACCCGCACGTCGCGCCCGAGCGTGGGATCCGACACCGGCACCCGGGGGGCCGACGCCGCACGCCTCCGCACGTCTTCGGGGGTGCCGTCCGGGAGTTCGATCGGAGTCACCGGCATGTCGTCCTCCCCCGGGCCGCAGCTACGCCTGCTCCGAGCGTGAGCCGCGCGGGGTGGGTTGTCAACGGCACGGCCGGCGGCCAATCCTGTAGGGCATGGCCACCGACGAGGACTTCGCGCACACCGACGAGGCAGCCCGCAACCGTCGGGAAAAGGCGATCGTCCTCGCCCGGTTCGCGTGGAATCGCGGCATCACGGCGGAGGAGTTGCTGGCCCTGAGCGAGGACGTGCGCCGGAAGCTGGCACGGGCGGCCGGGGCGCACCCGCCGCGCACGATGGAGACGTGGACGCTCGTCGCTCGGCTGCTCGACGAGAAGTCGGCCTGGGCCGCGCAACACCCCGACCACCCCGCGGCCTCCCCCACCGCCGCGGACGAGAAGATCATGTGGGTGAAGAAGCCGCCCCGCCGGTGGCTGTGATCGGCCGGCGGGAGCCGCACGCGCCGTGCGCACCCCGTCGCTGTGGCGACCGAATGTCACACCGCTTCGATCACATCGAAGCGGTGTGACATTCGGTCACGGCGACGGGCACGGCCACCGGGCACCAGGGCCACCAGGGCCACCACTGGGCACCAGGGGTCAGCGGTCGGCGTCGTCCCAGATCCGCAGGACGGTCGAGAGGATGTCCTCGGACACGCCGAGACCGCCGAGGTGGCTCTCTCCCGGCAGGTGGTGGAAGTGGGCGTCGGGGAGCCGGCCCACCACGTGGAGGCCGTGTTCCATGGGGACGATGTGGTCGGTGTCGCCGTGCCACCACCGGACCGGCACCTTGACGTCCTCGAGGCGGAAGCCCCAGTCCCGCGTGAACACCACGACGTCGGCGAAGGGGGCGGCCATCTGCTTGCGGCTGCCGTTGAGCAGATCGTCGAGGAACATCGCCTTGAACTCGGGGCGGGCCAGCAACTGCCGGTCGGCCTCGGGAGAGAGCCGGCCGTACAGGTCGATGATCGGCGACGCGAACGGACGCACGACCCGGATGATCGAGGTCACGCCCATACCGATGGGGACACCCGCCACGGCGAGCAGCGGTGCGACCATCGTGCCGAGCCGCATCAGGCCGCTGCTGATCGCGTCGGGACCGACGACGGGTGCGACACCCCCGAGTACCGCGGCGGCCATGACGCGTTCGGGCATCGCGTGCGCCGCGGCGAGGGTGTAGGGCCCGCCACCGGAGAGTCCGACGACCGCCATCCGGTCCACCCCCAGGGTGTCCGCGACGATCTGCAGGTCGTCCGCGAAGGCGAGGACGTTCTCGTAGCGGTGCGGGCTCGACGAGCCGATGCCGGGGCGGTCGAGGCCGATGAGCCGGACGTGCTCGCGCTCAGCGTAGCGGCGTGCCTCGACGGGGATCTGCCGGCGCGCCCCGGGGGTGCCGTGCAGCCAGAACACGGCGCGGCCCTGGGCCGATCCGAACTCGGCGAATCCGATCCGGCGGTCGCCTCCGACCGCAACGGTGCCCTCCAGTTTGGGACGTTCGACGTCGATCATGATCGCCAGCATGCCACGTGACCGTGGCCACACGAGGCAGGTGTCCGTGACGACGCGTGCCGGACACCTCCGCTCAGCGCAGCGCGTCGATCAGTTCGCCGACGGTGTGCAGATTCGAGCGGATGCCGCAGCCGCCCTCCGGATTCAGCGAGTAGGTGCTGCGGCGGCCCACCCGGATGCGGGTGAGGTAGCCGCCGTCGACCGGATCGGCGAAGATCGTCTGCACGGAGCGCTCGGTGATCCCGATCCGTTGCGCGAGCTCGCGGACGGTGGAGTGTCCGCCCCGCGCGACACACAGCAGCACGTGCGCGTGGTTGGTCAGGAACGTCCAGCCCCGGGGGTGGTCCTCGCTGTCGGTGAGTGACGGGCGGGCGGAGGAGTTCACCCGCACCACAGGGCACCACGATTTCCGGTATCGCTCTTCGTGTACGCCAACCCCGCCTCTTGACAAGTAACCAGAAATACTCTTCACTAATTTAAGTTCGCGAAAGGGAGTATCCCTCCGCGCTTCGTCGTCAACTCGGGCGCCGTTCACCGGCTCCCCGGCGGAGCGGGCTCACCGGAGCCGGGAAAGACTTTCGGCCGTTTCGAGGCTGAAGGGTGGTCCCGATGACCGTTCCGTTGTGGTTGTGGGCGGCGGTGCTCGCCGCGATCGTGGCGATGCTCGCCGTGGATCTGTTCGCGCACCGGCGTGCTCACGTGATCGGCGTGCGCGAGGCCGCGGGCTGGTCGGTGTTCTGGGTCGGCACCGGTGTCGGATTCGGTGCGCTGATCTGGTGGCAGTACGGCGCGGAGTTCGGCCAGCAGTACTTCTCCGGCTACCTGATCGAGAAGTCGCTGGCCGTCGACAACGTCTTCGTCTGGGCGATCATCCTGACGTACTTCGCCGTGCCGCGCGAGTACCAGCACCGGGTCCTGTTCCTGGGTGTACTCGGCGCCCTGGTGTTCCGCGGCCTGTTCATCGCGGCGGGATCGGTGCTCATCGCGAGCTTCGGCTGGATCCTCTACCTGTTCGCGGCGTTCCTGCTCTACACCGGCTACCGGATGATCCGGCAGCGCGACGAGCACCTCGATCCCGAGAAGTCCCGGGCGCTGCGGCTGTTCCGCCGCTACGTGCCGATGACGGACGCGTACCACGGACAGAAGTTCCTCGTCCGCCGCGGCGGCGCCCTGCTCGCCACCCCGCTGCTCGCGGTGCTCGTCCTCATCGAGATCACCGACATCATCTTCGCGGTCGACTCGATCCCCGCCATCTTCGCGGTCACGGACGAACCGTTCCTCGTCTTCACCGCCAACGCATTCGCGGTGCTCGGACTGCGGGCGATGTACTTCCTGCTCGCCGACCTGATCCACCGCTTCGTGTACCTGAAGATCGGGCTGGCGCTGGTGCTGGTGTGGGTCGGCATCAAGATGCTGCTCAAGATCGACGTGTTCTACATCCCGACGCCGATCTCGCTGGGTGTCGTCGCCACGATCCTGACCGTGTCGATCGTCGCCAGCCTGCGCGCCACGCGCGGCCAGGGCCGTCGCAGCCTCGAGGCGCCCACGACGCCGCCGTTCCGGGTGGCCACGGCCGAGGAGACCGCGGCGCTCGAACCCGTGTGGCGGATGCCGGGCACGCGACGGCGGGCAGAGCGGGCCGAACGCGACGACAGCCTCAGCGGTGGGCGGTGAATGCGTACTGGCGGGTCGCGGCCTCGACGATCTGATCGGGGGTCACGTCGATCTCGCCGCCGAGCCAGGCGGTCGTGAGTTCGGCGAGACCCCCGACGAACAGGAGCGCGGCGATCTGGTCGTGGGGCGGCTGCAACGCGCGGTCGCCCCACAGCTCGTGGGATTCGGCGGCGACGAGGCCGGCGAACTGGCGCAGCAGTTCCCGGCGACGGACGCGCACGGGCTCGGATCCCGTGGACTCGACGACGGCGACCCGGCCCTTGCGCGGATCGTCGGTGAGGACCGCGACGAACGCGGCGATGGCGGCGCGGGCGCGCTCCTCCGGCCCGCGCTCGGACTCGGCGAGTGCGGCCAGCGCGCGCTCCCGGATCTCGTCGGCGATCCGCTCGACGACGCACACGAGCAGTTCGTCCCGGCCGGAGAAGCTCTCGTAGAAGTACCGTTCGGTGAGCCCGGCCTCCTGGCAGATCGCGGTCATGGTGGCACGGTCCCCACCCTCGCGGCCGAACACCGTCAGACCGGCCTCGAGCAACTGCTCACGGCGGTCGGCCGTGCGCTGCTCGGCACTCTTTCCGCGGTACTGACGACTGGGCCGGTCCATAGTCGAATCTTGACAGATCGCCGTCTGTGATCCACGCTACAGTCAATTGACAGAGCTTCATGTCAGATACGGTCCGACGAATCGAGAGACCTCATGACGAAAGTGCTCGCGCCCTCCCCGCCCGGTCTGACCGCCGTTCCCGGGGACGCCGGCCTGCCGTACGTCGGGTACGCCCTCGACTACATGCGCAACCCGCTGAAGGCCTACGACCGGCGCTACCGCGAACACGGGCCGGTGTCCTGGTTCCGGTTCGCGGGCCGGCCCTGGGTGGTGCTGCTCGGCCCCGACGCCTGCGGCGCCGCGCTGCAGAACCGCGACCGGGCACTCGCGAACGGTCCGGGCTGGCGCACCCTCATCGGCCCGTTCTTCGACCGCGGCCTGATGCTGCTCGACGGCGACGAGCACCGCACGCACCGCCGGATCATGCAACAGGCCTTCACCCGGGACCGCCTCGCGCGTTACACGGACTCGATGCAGCCCGCGATCGCCCGGGCCCTCGACTCGTGGACACCGAGCGAGGACTTCCGCGCCTACCCGGCGCTCAAGGAACTCACCCTCGGGCTCGCCACCTCGATCTTCATGGGCGGCGCCGAGGGTTCGTCGGCCGCGGAGATGGCCGAGGTGAACAAGGCCTTCATCGGATGCGTGCAGGCGGCCACGGCGATCGTGCGCTACCCCCTGCCCGGAACCCGCTGGCGCCGTGGCGTGGTGGGCCGTCGCCGGCTCGAGGAGTTCTTCCGGCGCTACCTTCCGGCGCGGCGCGCCGGCGACGGCGACGACCTGTTCACCGCACTGTGTCACGTGGAATCGGAGGACGGCGAACGGTTCTCGGACGAGGACGTCGTCAACCACATGATCTTCCTGATGATGGCCGCGCACGACACCTCGACCATCACGCTGTCCACCGTGCTGCAGTACCTCGGCCAGTTCCCGCAGTGGCAGCAACTGTGCCGGGAGGAGTCGGAGGCGCTCGGTACGACCACCCCGACCCTGGCGGACCTGGAATCCCTCACCAGCCTGGACCTGGTGATCAAGGAATGCCAGCGGCTCGTGACGCCGGTGCCCGGCATAGTCCGGTACACCACCGCTGACACCGACATCCTCGGCCACTTCGTGCCGCGCGGCACCCTGATCAACGTCGGACTGCACTACAGCCACCACATGTCCGAGTTGTGGCCGGAACCGGAGAAGTTCGATCCCGGGCGCTTCGCCCCGGAACGCCGCGAGGACCGAGTGCACAAGTTCGCGTGGACGCCGTTCGGCGCCGGAGAGCACCGCTGCCTGGGTATGTACTTCTCCGGCGCCGAGATCAAGACGGTACTGCACCACCTGCTGCTCGGGTACAGCTGGCATGTGCCGTCCGATTACGTTGCCCCACTGAACTTCACATCGTTGCCGTACCCGTCCGACGGGCAGCCGATCGCGCTGCGCCGGCGGCGGTGACCGGACGGCCGTGACTCGGACTGCGGTGACTCGGACTGTAGGGCTCAGACGCGGCCCTTGACCATCCCGTGCCAGTACATCGCCGGCAGGCCGTAGCGCTTGAGCAACCACATGTCGCGGCGGTCCTTGGTGGTGTCGATGACGGGAATGGTCGGGGACGGTTCGAGCTCGTAGTCGAACTCCGCGAGCATCATCCGGTCCCGGGCGGTGACGAACGGGCACGACGAGTACCCGTCGTAGCTCTTGCGCTTGCCGACCCCGCGCATCTCGGCGACGAGGTTGGCGACGAGGACGGGCGCCTGCTTGCGCACGGCGGCGCCGGTCTTCGACGTCGGCAGGTCCGCGACGTCGCCGAGTGCGAAGACGTTGGGGTACCGGCGGTGCTGGAGGGTGTGCTTGTCGACCTCGACGTAACCGAAGGGGCTCGCCGGGTTGGCGAGCGGGCTCGCTGCGACCCAGCCGGGCGCGCGCTGCGGGGGCACGGCGTGGAGCATGTCGAAGTCGAGAATCTCCTCGGCTCCGGTGGCGTTGTTCACGATCGTCGCCTTGTGCGACGGTCCGTCGAGCGCGGTCATCTCCGAGCTCAGCCGGACCTCGATGCCGTACCTCGCGGCGACCCCCTCGAGGGTCTGCCGCCAGGACGCGATGCCGAACATGGAGTCGCCGGGCAGGACGAGAACCACCCGGATCTTGTCGAGCAGGCCCTGCCGTCGCCAGTAGTCGGAGGCGATGTAGGCGATCTTCTGCGGCGCGCCGGCACACTTGATCGGCCCCGCCGGCTGGGTGAAGATCGCTGTGCCGGAGCGCATGTTGCGGATCAGTTCCCATGTGTAGGGGGCGTACCGCGGGGAATAGTTGCTCGAGACGGCACCGTGCCCGACGGCGTCGGCGAGGCCCGGCACGCCGTCCCAGTCGAGCTGCAGGCCGGTGGCGAGGACCAGGTAGTCGTAGCCGACGACGGACCCGCGATCGGTCGTGACGGTCTGCGCGTCGGGGTCGACGGCGGTCGCGGCGGCGCGGATCCACCGGACGCCCTCGGGGATCAGTTTCTCCTCGGCTCGGCGGGTCTCGTCCAGCGAGGCCTGTCCCCCACCGACGAGCGTCCACAGCGGCTGATACCAGTGGTCGTCGGAGGGCTCGATCACCGCGATGTCGGTGACTCCGGCCCGGCGCAGGCGTGCTGCGGTCGCGATGCCGGCCGTGCCTCCCCCGACGACGAGTACTCGATGTCGCGCGGCACCTGAATGGAGCGACATGTGAACAGTCCTTTCCGTCCGTGACGCAGGCGCGGACGCAGGCTGGGCCTCCACGCCCCCAGATACCCGGTGGGGTATCCACCGACGACTGTAGGCGCCCGGCACCGGCTCTTCAAGTACCCCGGCGGGTATTTCCGCCCTGCGAAGGTCCCCGCTTTCCGGGACCTTCGTCCCGGCGGACGGACCGCGGACGGACCACAGCCCCCCCGACAGCGCCGCTACTCGGCGGCCGCGCTGACGACGTCGTCCTCGGACAGCAGTACCTCGGCCGCCGCCGGACCGAGTGGCACGAAACTGTCGCGGCTGGTGACCCGCGAGATCCGGCCCCGGTAGCCCGCGTCCACCAGTGCGGTGACCACCGCCTCCGACACCCCACCGCTGCGCCGCGTCTCGTCCACCACCAGCACGCGCGGGAAGGACTGCGCGCACGCGAGGAGTTCGGCCAGCGGCAGCGGAGCCAGCCACTGCAGGTCCAGCACCGCGGCCTGCACACCGCGCGCCGACAACCGACGCGCCGCACGCAGGCTCATCCGGACGCCGTTGCCGAACGTCACGAGGAGCACGTCTTCCCCCGTGCCGTACAACCGCACCGAGCCCGGCTGTACCGCAACGGAATCGGGCGGCTCGCGCCACAGCCCGTCACCCTCGTCGTACAGGTCGCGTTCGTGGTAGAGCGCGATCGGCTCGAGGAACACGCACACGCGGCCCTCGCTGCGCGCGAGGTGCACGCAACTGCGCAGCAGCGCCCCCGCCGCCGACGGGCGGCTCGGCACCGCGAGCACCAGACCGGGGATGTCGCGCAGCACCGCGACGGAGTTGTCGTTGTGGAAGTGCCCACCGAACCCCCGCTGGTAGGCGAGGCCGGCGATGCGCACCACCATCGGATTACGGAAACGGCCGTCGGAGAAGAACATCAGGCTCGCCGCCTCGCCGCGCAACTGGTCCTCGGCGTTGTGCAGGTAGGCCAGGTACTGGATCTCCGGAATCGGCAGCAGGCCCGTCACCGCGAACCCCAGGGCCGTGCCGAGGATCGTCTGCTCGTCGAGGACGGTGTCGAAGACGCGGTGCGGCCCGAATCGGCGGAGCAGACCACGCGTGAGCCCGTACACCCCGCCCTTGTCGGCCACGTCCTCCCCGAACACGAACGACTCCGGTATCTCGTCGAGAATTCCGGCGAGCGCACCGTTCACGGCCTGGGCGAGCGTGCAGGGCTCCGTCGTCGCAGGCTCCGGCCCGTCCGGAACCCGGCGCCGGCCGTGCACGTGCAGCGGCCGCATCACCTCGGCCGCCGATCCCAGTCGGGGGGCGTCCGCGACGGCGTCCACCTCCGCGGCGACGGCGGCACGCATCGCCTCGTATCTTTCGAGCACCTGTGCGGGCGTGAGCGTTCCGTGGTCGACGAGGATACGTGCGGTGGCCGGCAACGGATCCCGGGCATAGTCGGCGGCGATCTCCTCACGGCTGCGGTACGCGGTCTCGGCATCGGAGCCGGCGTGGCCGAGGAACCGCACCGTCCTCAGATGCAGCACGGCCGGTGCGCGCGCGGTCCGGACGGCGACGAGCAGGTCCGCGACGGCGGCGAGCACGCCGATCGGGTCCGCGCCGTCGGCCGCGCGGTAGCTCACCCCCGGATACGAGGAGAGGGCGCGTTCCGTCCAGCCCTCCGGCGTGCGGACACTGATGCCGAGACCGTTGTCCTCACACACGAACAGCAGCGGCAGCGGCAGGCCCCGGTACGCGCAGTAGGCAGCCGCATTGAGCGCACCGACCGCGGTGGAATGGTTGGCGGAGGCGTCCCCGAAGCTGCACACCACCACCGAATCCGCCGGCCACGGGCACTGCAGGCCCAATCGGGCCGCGCGGGCGAGGGCGAACGCCGTCCCCACCGCGCGCGGCAGATGGGAAGCGATCGTCGAGGTCTGCGGGAGGATGTTCAACTCGGCGTTGCCGAACACCTTGTGCCGACCGCCGGAGATCGGATCGAGCGTCGAGGCGGCGCACCCGGCGAGCACGTCCCGCACCGGCGTCGTACCCGGCACCTGCGCCGCCCGCGCGGCGTAGAAGGCACCCGACCGGTAGTGCAGCAGCGCCGGATCGGTGACCCGCGACAGCAGCCCCAGCGCGGCGTTCGCCTCGTGGCCGGACGATCCGATGGTGTAGAACCCGGCACCGCGTCGCTGCATCTCGCGGGCCGCGAAGTCGAGGTGACGGGACTGCAGTTGCGCGTCGAAGTACCGCAGCAGCGGTTCGTCCGACGCCTGCCCGCCCGCGGCGCTCCAGCCGCGGACGGTGGCGGTGAAGTACTCGTCGAGCGGCTCGGCCGTCATCGCGCTGCCCCACACCCTCGCAGGTCCTGCCCAATACTGTGTACCGGCACAGTACCGCCCGGTCCCGGGCGGCGCGGGTCGTCGCGCCGGCCGCTCGCAGACCGGCGCCGAACGGAAGGAACACCGGGATGCCCACCCGCCTCACCGACGACGAGCTCGTCGACCGGTACGTGCATGCCGTCGTCGTCCACCTGCCCCGGTCCCGGCGCGCCGAGGTGGCCGCCGACGTGCGCGGCCGCATCGAAGGCGCCGGTGCCGAGCGCGAGGTACGTGCGGTGCTCACCGACCTCGGCACTCCGGAGGATCTCGCGCGCACCTACCGGGGTGCGCCGCGGCATCTGATCGGCCCGAAGTTCTACGACACCTATCTGCGTGTGCTGTGGCCCGTCGTCGGCGTGGTGGCGGCGGTGCTCGGCGGTCTGACCCTGCTCGGCGCCCTGACCGAGGCCACCGACCCCGCGGCCGCGCCGCTCGACAGCGCCGGCGTCGTGTGGGACGCGATCGACGCGGCCCTGACCGGCGGTGTGTACGCCGCGTTCTGGGTGACCGTCGTGTTCGCGGTGATCGAACGCACCGCGCCCACCGCCACGGATCTCGGGCGGTGGGATCCGGACGACCTGCCCGCAGTGCCGCACGGCCGGGAGATCCCGGTCGGGGAGGCGATCGCGGAGCTGGTGTTCGCGGTGGTCGTGCTGATCGGGGTGGCCGGTCTGTCCCCGTCGCTGGCGCCGTCGTTCTTCGGCGCCGGGTACGAGGCGCTCGACCCCGGTTTCACCGACCGGCTGGTGCCGGCGATGGTGGCCGTCGCGGTGCTGTGGGTGATCTCGGCGAGCGTCGCGCTGGCCGTGCGCAGCTGGACGCTCGTCGTCACCGCCCTGTCAGTGGTCTCCGATCTGCTCGCCGTCGCGGTGGCCACGGCCGTGCTCGTGCACCGGCCGTACTTCTCCGCCCAGTTCCTATCCGACCTGCGCGACAGGACGGGCTCGGACCTGACGGCACAGCTGAACCTCGCCGTCGGCATCGTGTGCATCGTGGTGATCGTCGCCTCGGCGGTCGGGGTGGTGACGGCGGTCCGCAAGTACCTCGCGCACCGCCGCGCCTGAGAGCGGTCAGCAGGTGGCCAGGACGCCCGCCATCGCGTCCTTCTCGTCCGGCGTGATCCACAGTCCGTACTCGGCCTTCACCTCGATCTGCCGGGACACGTAGGTGCAGCGGTACTCCGAGTTGGGGGGCAGCCACTGCGCGGCGTCCTTGTCGCCCTTGCCCTGGTTCGTGGGGCCGTCGACGGCCTGCAGGTTCCGGGGATCGTTCGCGAGGTTCTTGCGGGTCTGCGCGTCGAGCAGTCGCGCGCCCTTCTGCCACGCGTCCGACAGGGCGACGACGTGATCGATCTGCACCGCCGACGACGTGTCCACCCCGCGCCGGAAGTAGATCTCCCGGCCCGTGTACGGGTCGTACAGGGTTCCCGCCTCGACGGTGCACTCCTTCGTCACCGGCGCCAGCTTGATGTTCACCAGATCCCGCTTCAGGACGTCGTTGCGGGTGTCGCAGCCGTTGCGCCCGCCCGCGACGGTCACGTCGTCGGTCCACGCCGGCCCGAACTGGGCACGGTCGTACCCGCCCGAGGGGTCCGGTGCACGCACGGCAAGGCTCTTCAGCAGTTCGACTGTCTCGGCTGCGGCAGCCGACGACGGTGCCGGCGCCGGCGCCGGTCCGGGGCCCGCCTCGTCGCCGCCGTACGTCTGCTGGAGGACGACGAAGACGACGAAGGCGAGCACGTAGGCGAGCAACCACAGCCGGCGGCGGCCGGCGGAGTTCGCCGCGGCCACTACTGCGCGAGCTGCGGCATCTTCACGACCTGCCCCGCGTAGGACAGCCCGGCGCCGAAGGCGAGCAGCAGGGCGAGCCCGCCGGGCCGGACCTGACCGGTGCGCAGCATCTTCTCCATCGCGAGGGGGATGGAGGCGGCGGAGGTGTTGCCCGTTTCGATGATGTCGTCGGCGACGGCCACCGTCTCCGGAAGGTCGAGCTGCCGGACGATGACGTCGTTGATGCGCAGGTTGGCCTGGTGCGGCACGAACGCGTCGAGGGCGGCGAGTTCGACCCCGGCCTTGTCGGCGACCTGGCGGGCGATCTTCCCCATCTCGAAGGCCGCCCAGCGGAACACCGCCGTGCCCTCCATGATGATCCAGGGCCGCTTCTGATCGGGGTTGTCCGCGAAGCTCACCCAGTCCGGTTCCTGGCGGATGGCGTCGGCCTGGGAACCGTCCGACCCCCACACGGTGGGGCCGATACCCACCTCGTCGGACGGGCCGACGACCACGGCGCCGGCGCCGTCGCCGAAGATGAACCGCACCGAGCGGTCGGTGGGCTCGGTGGTGTCGCTCATGCGCTCGACGCCGACGACGACCACGTAGTCCTCGGTGCCGGTGCGCACCATGTCGGACGCCACGCCGAGCGCGTAGCAGAATCCGGCGCACCCGGCCGAGATGTCGAGAGCGGCCGCGCCCCCGGTGCCCAGGGCGTGCGCGACCAGGGCCGCGGACTGCGGCGTCTGATTCGGGTAGGTCGAGGTGGCCACGATGACGGCGCCGACGCGGTCACCGGTGATGTCGGCGGCCTCGAGCGCCTTGCGGGCCGACGTGATCGCCATGTCCACCACCGACTCCTCGGGGTGCGGCTTCGCGAAGCGCCGTTCCTTGATGCCCGACCGCGACTGGATCCACCCGTCGCTCGAGTCGATCTGCTCGCAGATCTCGTCGTTGGTCACGACCCGCTCGGGGCGGTGCACGCCCAGCCCGAGCAGTGCGGTGTTCCGCAGCGGGGCGGGACCGGCGATCTGTGCACCCATCAGGCGAATCTCCTCTGCTTCGTGCACTGCCTGTCAGTGCATCGCGTCCCTGACACGGTAACGCGCGCGCGAATCGTAGCGGAGCCGACCCGTCGGCCCGGCCCTCGTGCGAGCACCGCCGGGACACGCCGACGGACATCGAAGGACGTGTGACGGTTGTCACCTCCTGTTACCGTCTGTGGCCGTGCACACACGTAATGGGGGTTACCGACGTGCTTCGATCCGGCTCGGGGTCACCGTACTGACCTGTGCGGTCGTCACCATGGTCCCGTTCGTGGGCACCTCCGCGGCGAACCCGAACGCGATCAATCCCATCCCGGGCCTCAACGGGGTCAACGGCCTGCCGGAGTTGCGCGGCCGCACACAGGTGGTGGCACAGCAGACCGGGATGCTCAGCACCAACCGCACCCAGGACCTGAACGTCCTGGGCACCGACCTGGGCGTGATGTGGGACAACGGACGCGGCCAGGTGCTGACCGCGTTCGGCGACACCGCGGGCCTCGGCCTGCCCAATCTGCTGTCGGGCAGCATCTGGGCCTGGCGCAGCAGCTCGCTGTTCCGCAGCTCGGACCGCAACCTCGCCGACGGGATGACGTTCGACAGCGCGGCCCGCGACTTCTTCGGCCAGGCGAAGGAACTCGTCCCGAGCCCGAAGATCCCGTTCCTGGAGATCAGCCGGATCCCCACCGCGGGGATCGCCGTCGGCGACACCCAGTTCCTGAGCCTGATGTCGGTGAAGAACTGGGGGCCGGCCGGTTCGTGGGAGACCAACTTCTCGGGCCTGGCCTTCTCCCACGACAACGGGGAGAACTGGACGGTGGCGCCGCAGACCGAGCGGCCGAACGCCGACGGGAACCGGAACTTCCAGATGGGCGCCTTCGTCCGGCACGGCGGGTTCGTCTATCAGTACGGAACCCCGCCCGGTCGCGGCGGGCCGGTGCACCTGGCGCGGGTACCGGAACAGCAGATCCTCGACCTCGCGGCGTACGAGTACTGGGACGGCGGCGCGTGGGTCCGCGACGTGAACGCGGCGCGCCCGGTGATGACGGGTGGTGCGGCGGAGCTGTCGGTGCAGTGGAACGACCACCTCGGGCAGTTCGTGCTGCTGACCACCGACGCGCACAACTCCGTCGTGCTGCGCCGGGCACCGTCGCCGACAGGCCCGTGGAGCGCGCCGGAGGTCGTCCTCGACTCCCGCGAACTGCCGACGGCGTACGGCGCGTACATCCACCCGTGGTCCTCGGGCCCGGATCTGTACTTCCTCACGACCGTGCACCAGAACTACAACGTGCTCCTGCTGCGCACCACGCTCCATCCCTGACCGGCGCGGCGTCCGGGCTACCGTGCGTCCATGGACGCACAGGACTGGGATGCGCGGTACTCGAAGAGCGAGACGGTGTGGGGGGTGCCGCCGAACCCGGTGCTCGTCGAGTTCGCGACGTCGCTGCCGCACGGCCGCGCCCTGGATCTGGGCTGCGGCGAGGGCCGGCACTCGCTCTGGCTGGCCACGCGCGGCTGGGAGGTGACCGGACTCGACTTC
Source organism: Rhodococcus indonesiensis (assembly GCF_047782815.1). NCBI lineage: Bacteria > Bacillati > Actinomycetota > Actinomycetes > Mycobacteriales > Nocardiaceae > Rhodococcus > Rhodococcus indonesiensis. Next base: position 4,690,965 of record NZ_CP180630.1, read on the forward strand.
TCCCGCGTGGCGGTGGACAAGGCCCGGGCGATCGCGGCGCAGGCGCCACGGCGGGTACGCGAACGCCTGACGTACGAGTGCGCCGACGTGACCGGGGCCACTTTCGACGCTGGTTATGATCTCGTCCTCTCGGCCTATCTCCATTTCCCTCCACCACAGCGACGGGCATTGATCGACAATGCGGTCGCGGCCCTGAAACCTGATGGAATCCTCATATTTCTGGGACACGATTCGCTCAATCCCACCGAGGGCGCCGGCGGCCCCCAGGATCCCGAAATCCTCTATACCCCAGCAGATGTCGTCGCGGAAATCGACGGACGACTGGAAATCCGGACCGCCGAACGGAGAATGCGGGAAACGGACGCAGGAATGGCGATCGACGCGTTGGTGGTGGCCCGCAAACCAACCCTTGGCAGTTAGTTGCCCGACGGGTAACATAGGCGGATGTTACCGACGAGTAATAACTTGGGCGGTACTCGAACACAGCTTGACCGCACCATCTCACTGGGAGTAGCGCAGACATGGGCCATTACAAGAGCAACCTCCGGGATCTGGAGTTCAACCTCTTCGAGGTGCTGAGGATTCAGACGCTCCTCGAGGCCGGGAAGTTCGGCGACCTCGACGAGGAGACCTCTCGTGGCATTCTGGCCGAGGTGAAGACCCTCACCGAGGGCCCCGCGGCGGAGTCGTTCGCCGAGACCGACCGCACCCCCCCGGTCTTCGATCCCGAGACCCACTCGGTCTCGCTCCCCGAGGGCTTCAAGAAGGCGTTCAACTCCTGGTACGAGGCCGGCTACTGGTCCATGGGCCTCGAGGAGGAGATCGGCGGAACGCCGGCACCGCGCGCCCTGAGCTGGGCCGTCAACGAGATGATGCTCGGCGCCCAGCCGGCCGCCTTCATGTACGCCGCCGGCCCCTCCTTCGCCGGTGTGCTCCACGCGAACGGCACCGACGAGCAGAAGCAGTGGGCCGCGACCATCGTCGAACGCGGCTGGGGCGCCACCATGGTGCTGACCGAGCCCGACGCCGGCTCCGACGTCGGCGCCGGCCGCACCAAGGCGATCAAGCAGGACGACGGCTCCTGGCACATCGAGGGCGTCAAGCGGTTCATCACCTCCGCCGACTCCGACGACCTGTTCGAGAACATCTTCCACCTCGTCCTCGCCCGCCCGGAAGGCGCCGGCCCCGGCACCAAGGGCCTGTCGCTCTTCTTCGTCCCGAAGTTCCACTTCGACTTCGAGAAGAACGAGATGGGTGAGCGCAACGGCGTGTTCGTCACCAACGTCGAGCACAAGATGGGCCTCAAGGCGTCCGCCACCTGCGAGCTCACCTTCGGCGGCCACGGCGTCCCGGCCAAGGGCTGGCTCGTCGGTGAGGTCCACAACGGCATCGCCCAGATGTTCGACGTCATCGAGCACGCCCGCATGATGGTGGGCACCAAGGCCATCGCGACGTTGTCGACCGGTTACCTCAACGCCCTGGCCTACGCCAAGGAGCGCGTGCAGGGCGCCGACCTGACCCAGATGACCGACAAGACCGCTCCCCGGGTCACCATCACCCACCACCCGGACGTGCGGCGCGCGCTGGCCATGCAGAAGGCCTACGCCGAGGGCCTGCGCGCGGTCTACCTCTACACCGCCGCGCACCAGGACGACGTCGTCGCCGAGCAGATCTCCGGTGCCGACCACGAGCTGGCGCACCGCGTCAACGATCTGCTGCTGCCGATCGTCAAGGGTGTGGGCTCCGAGCGCGCCTACCAGTACCTGACGGACTCGCTGCAGACGTTCGGCGGCTCGGGCTTCCTGCAGGACTACCCGATCGAGCAGTACATCCGCGACGCAAAGATCGACTCCCTCTACGAGGGCACCACCGCGATCCAGGCGCAGGACTTCTTCTTCCGCAAGATCGCCCGTGACCGCGGCGTCGCCCTGGCGCACGTCACCGGCCAGATCCAGAAGTTCCTCGCCTCCGACAGCGCCGACGAGCGCCTCAAGTCGGAGCGGGCCCTGCTGGCCACCGCGCTCGAGGACGTCCAGGCCATGACCGCCACCCTGACCGGCTTCCTCATGGGTGCCCAGGAACAGCCCACCGAGCTGTACAAGGTGGGTCTGGGCTCGGTGCGGTTCCTGCTGGCCTTCGGCGACCTGCTCATCGGCTGGCGGCTGCTCGAGCAGGCCGAGATCGCCCTCGCGGCCCTCGACGCCGGCTCGGACGCCAAGGACAAGGCGTTCTACGAGGGCAAGGTCGCCGTCGCCGGCTTCTTCGCCAAGAACGTCCTGCCGGAGCTGACCGCCGTCCGCAGCATCGTCGCCAACGTCGACCTCGACATCATGGAGCTCGACGAAGCGGCGTTCTGAGCCGGCGCTCGGACGGAACCGAACAGGTAGACAGAAGCCGAGTACGTAGACAGAAACACTGTGCCCTCCCGTCTCGCGACGGGAGGGCACAGTGCTGTGTGCACTTACTGCCGCGGCTACTCCGTCCCGGCCGGCGTCTGCGATGCCGCCGCGGGCGTCTCGGCAGGAGCTTCCTCCGCCTCGTCCGCGCCGCTCGGTGCGGGCTGCGGGGTCGTCGTCCCGGCCGGGCGCGCGCCGGCGGGTTCGTCCGAGCCACCGCCGGGCGTCTCCGCCTCACCGGGTGCCGGCTGCGACGGCGCGGCCGGTGCCGACTCCCGCTCGGGCTCCGGCTCGGCGCTGACGCAGCGCACCACCGGCACCGGGTCGTAGCGGACCGTGCGGGTGGTGCTCGAGATCTGCCGGCCGGTGGCTGCGTCGGTGATGATGCGGGTGTCGCTCACCGTGAACCCTTGCGCACCGCTCGACGGGATGCACCCGGGCCCGGCCGGAAGGGTGATCGTGTTCGGTGCCGTGAAGTTGGTGCGGGAACCGGTCACGGACTCGACGTCGACGGTCTTGGTGCCCCAGATCCGCACCGTGATGTCCGACGACGTGCCGATCGCCTGGATCAGCACTCCGGTGTCGGAGGGATTGCGGAACTTCAGGTCGATCGCGCCCTCGTAGACCGTCGCCTCCCGGGCCGCCGGGTACCGCGAGATGTAGTAGCTGTGCTCGGTGTGCTCGACGTCCTCCATACCGGCGAAGTACGTCGCGTTGTACAGGGTGGTCGCGAGCTGGCTGATGCCGCCACCCACAGCCTTGGACGGGCGCCCGTTGTTGATGATCCCGGACTCGACATACCCCTGTGCCGCGCCGCGCGGGCCCGTGTAGCCGTTGAGCGAGAACGTCTCCCCCGGCTTCACCAGGGCACCGTTGATCTCCGACGCCGCCAGGCGGATGTTCACGCCCGAGGCGTACTCGAAGCCCCCGGTGGTGAACTCACCGATCACCTCGCGGATGCCCAGCTTCTCGGCGGCTTCCGTGGTCAGCGCAGGCTCGGCCGGCTTGTACACGGCGTCGGTCACCCGCTCGCCCGGCGCGGCCAGCAGCTGCGGCAGCGACTCGAGACTCACCGGCCAGTCGACGAGCTCGCCGGCGACCGACGGGATCACCGTCGGGCCGCCGCCTTCGATCACGATCCGGGCATCCTTCGGTTCGACCTCGGTCGCCGCCAGTTGCGGCCGGAGGATCTCGGTCGCGGCGTCGATCCCGTACTGCGGGGTCAGGCCCCCGTTGCCGTCCGGCACGAAGGTCAGCACGGCGCCGATCCGGTCGCTGGGCAGGGTCGCGACGGCCCCGTCCCGTCCGCGCACCGTGACGTCGCCGGCGACGGCCGGGTCCGCGACCTCCCGCAGTGCGCGCTCGAGCCCCTCGGGCGTGACCGTCACGTCGACCGTCTCGACCGGGAACTCGACGTCGCCGAACGCCCATCGCTCGGCGAACAGGTCGGCGGCGGCCTCCACATCGAGAGTCTGCCCGGGCAGCGGCGCCACCGGCACGGGCGTCGCCCCGTCGAACACGAGGTTGCCCTCGCGGGGCGGGCGGTCGGCGACCGCGCGCACGCCGCCGATCGCGGCCGCCAACGCGGCGTCGTCGCGGGTCGACACGACACCGATCTCGTCGCCACCACCGAAGAACGACGTCACGCGGGTGATCGGATCGAGCGGCTGCGATCCGATGCGGTCGAGGGTGTGCTCCCAGTCGACGTCCAGACCGGCCTGCGCCGGCACGATCTGTGCGGTCACATCGCCCGCGGTGACGGTGACGGGCTCCTCGGTGCGCGGCCCGAGTTCGGTCCGCAGGATCTGTTCGGCCTCCGGGACCGACCGTCCGCCGATGTCGATGCCGGCAACGGTGACACCGCGCGGAACGTTGCCCGAGGAGACGACGAGGTCACCGACGTAGAGGGCCGCGAGCACGGCGAACACCCCGCCGGCGACGAGGGCGATGCGGCGCCAGGGCGGACCGCCGTCGCCTCCGGGTCCGGTCGGCGCCGGCTCCTCGGGTGAGGGCCCGGCAGGCGGGGGTCCCGGGGGCGGGGGTCCGGCGGGCGGGGGTCCGGCGGGCGGCGGGGTGTCCGCTCCCTCCGACGGAGTTGCCGAGTGGGCGGTCGCGTCCCTCGCGACGGCAGGCTCGCGGGAGGCGTCGTCCGACAGAGTGGGGAGGACCTCGGTGTCGGCGTCGGTGCGGCCCGTCGCCGGCCCTTCGGCGGCGGTGCGGTCCGTACCCGGCCCGTCGGCGGCGGTGCTGCCTATCGCCGGCCCGACGACGGGCAGCACGGCCGTGGGCGCCTCCCAGGGCGGTACCTCCGCCGGCGGCACCGGCTCGGCATCCGGGCTGGGCTCGGGCGCAGCGTCGTCGGCGACGGACTGCGGGGCGCGGCCGGGGCTTTCCACGGGGACGGCCTCCGACCGGTCACCGGCAGCGTCCCGGGCCGCCTCCGGTTCGGGGACGACCGGTCGAACGTCGTCCTGGCCGCCCTCGGGGTCGTTCGTCCCGTTCTTGCCGCTCACCCGTGTCCTTTCACCGGGGTGCGCCCCGGATCGGGCGCACCACTCGGTATCCAGCCTAATGTCGGATCCCGGGGCTCCCGATCGGACGGGCAGCCGGAGCGCCCGCGGAGAAGCGAAAGACCTCGCGCTGCCGCCAGGTCGGGGGTCAAGCAGCAGCGCGAGGTCGACTGGTTTATCGGCGGTCCCGCCGGGGCGTTACAAATCTCCGAAATTTTTTTCCGGACGGGACCGCGGGACGCGGGACTCAGGCCTCGAGAATGGCGGTCACACCCTGTCCACCTGCGGCGCAGATGGAGATGAGTCCCCGCACGGGCTTACCGGTCTCCTGCTTCTTCTCATGCAGCATCTTCGCCAGGGACGCGAGAATGCGTCCGCCGGTCGCGGCGAACGGGTGCCCGGCCGCCAGCGACGAGCCGTTGACGTTGAGCTTGGTGCGATCGATGGATCCGAGCGGAGCGTCCAGGCCGAGCCGGCCCTTGCAGTACTCCTCGGACTCGAACGCCTGGAGCGTGGCCAGCACGACGGACGCGAACGCCTCGTGGATCTCGTAGAAGTCGAAGTCCTGCAGGGTCAGGCCGTTGCGGCGCAACAGCCGCGGGATCGCGTAGGTGGGGGCCATGAGCAGGCCGTCACCACCGTGGACGTAGTCGACGGCCGCGGTTTCCGAGTCCACGAGGTAGGCCAGCACGGGGAGCCGGCGCTCCGCGGCCCACTCCTCCGAGGACAGCAGCGCTGCCGACGCACCGTCGGTGAGCGGGGTCGAATTACCCGCGGTCATGGTGGCATCGCCGAGTTTCACGCCGAACACCGGCTTGAGGCCGGAGAGCTTCTCGACGGTCGAGTCCGGACGCAGGTTGTCGTCGCGGGTGAGGCCCAGGAAGGGGGTGACGAGATCGTCGAAGAAGCCACGGTCGTAGGCGGCGGCCATGTTGCGGTGGCTCGCGGCGGCCAGTTCGTCCTGCGCCTCGCGGGAGATGCCGAACTCCTTGGTGGTGATCGCCGCGTGTTCCCCCATGGACAGCCCCGTGCGGGCCTCGCCGTTACGGGGGATCTCGATGCCGAGCATCGACGGCCGGACCTGGCCGAGCAGCTTGATGCGGTCGCCGGTCGAACGGGCCCGGTTGAGGGAGAGCAGGAACTCGCGCAGTTCGTCGTTGACGCCGATGGGAGCGTCGGAGGTGGTGTCCACACCGCCGCCGATGCCGGCCTCGATGCGGCCGGCGGCGATGGCGTCCCCGACGGAGATCGCCGACTGCAGACCGGTGCCGCAGGCCTGCTGCAGGTCCCAGGCGGGGGTGTGGGGGTTCAGCGCACTGCCGAGCACGCACTCACGGATCAGGTTGAAGTCGCGACTGTGCTTGAGGACGGCCCCACCGACGACGGCACCGAGCCGCTCACCCTGGAGATTGAACCGGCTCACCAGGCCGTCGAGCGTGGCGGTGAACATGTCCTGGTTCGAGGCACGGGCGTACGTGCGGTCCGAGCGGGCGAACGGGATCCGGTTGCCGCCGAGGATTGCGACACGGCGCAGCTGCGTGGAACGGGCGGTGGTGGTCACTGACGTCTCCCGGGATGCTGGTGGATGATGGCGGTGAGTACTGGCTCTCGCTACTATTCTTACTCGCGAGTAAGTTCATTGTCGACACCACATCGTCGGCCCCTCCCGACAATACCGACGTCCGAACCAGAGAAGGTGGAATCGTGGCTGAAACCAAGAACGCCCCCGGCCTCTACGCCCAGTTGATCGGGTCCGCACCCGGAGCATTCCTCGCCAAGCAGTTCGGCCTGCCGCAGCCGGAGAAGCTGCGCCGGTACGAGCCGGGGCAGCCGCCGCTGGCCGGCCCGCTGCTCGTCGGGGGCAACGGCCGCCTCGTCGAACCGATCCGCACGCTGCTGTCCGACTACCCCTTCGCCGACCCCGCCGACACCGAATACGGCGCGCTCGTCTTCGATGCCACCGGCATCACGGACGTCGCCGGTCTCGAACAGCTGTTCACCTTCTTCCAGCCCGCGATCAAGGGCCTCGGGCCGAGCGGCCGCGTCGTCGTGCTCGGCACCACCCCGGAGGAGGCCTCCTCCGTGGACGAGCGCATCGCCCAGCGGGCACTCGAGGGCTTCACCCGCAGCGTCGGCAAGGAACTGCGCCGCGGTGCCACCGCGCAGCTGGTGTACGTCTCCCCCGACGCCGCCACCGGGCTCTCCGGCCTCGAATCCACGCTGCGTTTCCTGCTGTCCGCGAAGTCCGCGTTCGTCTCCGGTCAGGTGATCCGTGTCGGAGCCGGCGACGCGACGGCGCCCGAATCGTGGGAGCGTCCGCTCGCCGGGAAGGTCGCCGTCGTGACCGGCGCCGCCCGCGGCATCGGTGCCACGATCGCCGAGGTACTCGCCCGCGACGGAGCGCATGTCGTCTGCGCGGACGTGCCGGCGGCCGGCGACGCCCTGTCGCAGACGGCGAACAAGGTGGGCGGCGTCTCCCTCGCGCTGGACGTCACCGCCCCGGACGCGGGCGACAAGCTCGCCGAGTACCTGCTCGAGCGGCACGGCGGCGCCGACGTCATCGTCCACAACGCCGGGATCACCCGCGACAAGCTGCTCGCCAATATGGACGCCGCGCGGTGGAATGCCGTCATGGCCGTGAATCTGCTCGCCCCCCAGAAGATCACCGAGAAGCTGGTCGAGCGGGGCGCACTGAAGGAGGGCGGCCGGGTGGTCGACGTGTCGTCGATCGCCGGCATCGCCGGCAACCGCGGCCAGACCAACTACGGCGCGTCCAAGGCGGGCGTCATCGGCATGGTGCAGGCGACCGCGCCCGTGCTGGCCGCGAAGAACATCACCGTCAACGCCGTTGCACCCGGCTTCATCGAGACGGCCATGACCGCGGCCATCCCGGTGGCCACCCGCGAGGCCGGCCGGTTGATGAGCTCGCTGCAGCAGGGCGGGCAGACCGTCGACGTCGCCGAGACCGTCGCCTGGTTCGCCAACCCCGCCTCGAGCGCGGTCACCGGCCAGGTCGTGCGCGTGTGCGGCCAGTCCATGCTGGGGGCGTGATGGCTGTCGTCGAACTTTCCTCGCGGCCTTCGACTCTCGACGTCTACTCCCGGGCGGTGCTCTCGGCGCTGCCGGTCGTGGGCGCCTCCGGCGACAGCCTGCCCGACGACACCCTCGTGCTGCGCGGCCTGCGCGTGGACCCGGACAACCTGGCCGGGTACACGAAGGTGTGCGGGCTGCGCTTCGGCGACACACTGCCGCTGACGTATCCGTTCACACTGACGTTTCCCCTCGTGATGAAACTGATGGTGTCGAAGGGCTTCCCCTTCCCCGCTGTCGGTTCCGTCCACGCCGAGAACGTGATCGAGCAGTTGCGGCCCGTGTCGGTGACCGAGCCGCTGGATCTGAAGGTCCACGCCGAGAACCTGCGGGAGCACCGCAAGGGGCTGCTCGTCGACCTGGTGAGCGAGATCAGCGTCGGCCGGGAGCCGGTGTGGCGGCAGACGTCGTCGTTCCTGCACCAGCAGCGCACCTCGTTGTCGGATCAGCCGAAACCCGAACCGAAGGCCGAAGAGATCGCCCCCGTGCCGACGTCGACGTTGCGGGTGGACCAGAAGACGATCGACCGCTACGCCTCGATCTCGGGCGACCGCAACCCGATCCACGTCTCGCGGCTCGGCGCCAAGGCGTTCGGGTTCCCGAGGACCATCGCGCACGGCATGTGGAGCGCGGCCGCTGCGCTGCGGGCAGTGGAGGGCCGCATCCCGTCGCACGCGACGTACTCGGTGCGGTTCGGCAAGCCGGTCCTGTTGCCCGCGACCGTGAATCTGTACGCCGAGCGCGCCGCCGACGGCTGGGACCTGGCGCTGCGCAACCCGAAGAAGGGCTACCCGCACCTCACCGCCACCCTGCGCTGAGAGCCGCTGCGCCGCAATCGCACCACCACCGCCGTGCGTGTTTTCGGTAGTACCGACTACCGAAAACACGCACGGCGTAGCCGACTCTGGCGTCCCTCGCACGGGAAGGCTTCTCCGTCGCGGACTGCCGTCGTGTACAAATTTTCATCTTTGTCTACCGCGCGGACCCGAACTGTTGTACTGTCCAAGAGACAGTGAGCTGGCTCATACCGGCTCCTCCGAGCATCACGGGGACAGGGAGGTCGAACGGTGACGACGTCGGACATCGGCCGGCACGCGCACACGCCGGTGGAACAGTGGCGCGATCGCAAGCGGCATTTGTGGCTCATGGGGCTGATTCCGCCCACGGCGATCTTCCTCGCGACCGCCCTGGTCTGGGGATTCGGCCAGCTCGGCTGGACCGCGGTCGCGCCGGTGTGGTGGTGGATCGGTCCGCTCCTGGTGTACGTGCTGCTGCCGATCCTCGACCGGTTCTTCGGCCCCGACGGGCAGAACCCGCCCGACGAGGTGATGGAGATGCTCGAGAACGACAAGTACTACCGGTACTGCACCTACGCCTACATCCCGTTCCAGCTGGCCAGCCTCGTCTTCGCCTGCTACCTGTGGTCGGCCACGGACCTGTCCTGGCTGGGCATCGACGGCGGCCTGGGGCTGGTCTCGAAGATCGGCCTGGCGTTCAGCGTCGGCGTGATGGGCGGCGTCGGGATCAACACCGCCCACGAGCTCGGCCACAAGAAGGACGACCTCGAACGGTGGCTGTCGAAGATCACCCTGGCCCAGACCGGCTACGGCCACTTCTACATCGAGCACAACCGCGGCCACCACGTGCGGGTCTCCACCCCGGAGGACCCGGCCTCCGCCCGTTTCGGCGAGTCGTTCTGGGCGTTCCTGCCGCGCAGCGTGTGGGGCAGCCTGAAGTCGTCGTGGGAGCTCGAGAAGACCCGCCTGCAGCGGCTCGGCAAGAGCCCGTGGACCCTGCGCAACGACGTCCTCAACGCGTGGGCGATGTCGGCGGTCCTGTTCGGCGTGCTCGTCGCGGTGTTCGGCCCGGTCATCGTGCCGTTCCTGATCCTGCAGGCCGTCTACGGTTTCTCCCTGCTCGAGACGGTGAACTACCTCGAGCACTACGGACTGCTGCGGCAGAAGACGGCCTCGGGCCGGTACGAGCGCTGCACCCCCGCGCACAGCTGGAACTCCGACCACATCGTCACCAACATCTTCCTGTACCACCTGCAGCGGCACAGCGATCACCACGCCAACCCGACGCGCCGCTACCAGACCCTGCGGAGCATGGACGGCGCCCCCAACCTGCCCAGCGGCTACGCGAGCATGATCGGCCTCGCCTACATCCCGCCGCTGTGGCGCAAGGTCATGGACCACCGCGTCGTCGAGCACTACGACGGCGACCTCACCCGAGCCAACATCCAGCCGGGCAAGCGCGACAAGGTCCTCGCGCAGTACGGAGCACGGTGATGGCCGCCTACGAATGCCCGGTGTGCAACTACGTCTACGACGAGACCGCCGGCGCGCCGCGCGAGGGTTTCCCCGCCGGCACCCCCTGGGACGCGATTCCCGACGACTGGTGCTGCCCCGACTGCGGGGTTCGCGAGAAGATCGACTTCGAAGGACGCTGAGATGACCACCGACTACAAGTTGTTCCGTTGCCTGCAGTGCGGATTCGAGTACGACGAGGCCGAGGGCTGGCCCGAGGACGGCATCGAGCCCGGCACCCGCTGGGACGACATCCCCGACGACTGGTCCTGCCCGGACTGCGGCGCCGCCAAGTCCGACTTCGAGATGGTCGAGGTCAGCCGGACGTGACCGAGACGATCGTCGTCGTCGGCACCGGGGTGGCCGGCGCGACCGCCGCACAGACCCTGCGCAAGGAAGGCTTCACCGGCCGCGTCGTGCTGATCGGCGAGGAGGCCGCACTGCCGTACCGGCGGCCGGTGCTCTCGAAAGACCTGCTCGCCGGCAGCATCACCGACGAGAAGGCGCAACTCGAACCGGCCGGCTACTGGACCGATCACGACATCGAACTGCGCACCGAGACCCGGGTCGTCGAACTCGACCCGGAACGTCACCGGCTCCGGCTGTGGGACAACGAGATCGTCGACTACGACGCGGTGATCCTGGCGACGGGCGCCCGCGCCCGCCACCTCGAGCACGACGCCGGGGACAGGGTGCTGAGCCTGCGCACGGCGGAGAACGTCGCGCCGCTGCGGGCCGCGATCGCGGCGCACCGATCGCTCCTCGTCGTCGGAGCCGGCCTGATAGGCTGCGAGGTCGCTTCCACCGCAAGGGAATTGGGAGCCGAGGTCACGGTGCTCGAGAGCGCGCCGTCGCCGCTCGCCCGCATCGTCCCGCCCGCGGTGGCCCGGATGTACGTCGGTCTGCATGCCGAACACGACGTGCCCGTCCATACCGGCGTCGCGCTGCGCTCCCTCGCCGGGAGCGACGACGGGGTGCACGCCGTCGCGGAGGACGGGCGCTTCTGGACGGCGGGCTCCGCTCTCGTTGCGGTGGGTTCGGTGCCGGACACCGCGCTTGCCCGGGCGGCCGGGCTCACCGTCGGTGACGGCATCGTCGTCGACGAGTCCTACCGCACCTCGGCCGCCGGGGTGTACGCCGCGGGCGACGTGACCGAGCAACCCAACCCGGTGCTCGGCGGCCGGCACCGCACGGAGAACTGGAACAGCGCCCGGGCGCAGGGCGTTGCCGTGGCGAAATCCGTACTCGGGCAGCCGCTCGGCGCCGCGGAGGTGCCGTGGGGGTGGACCAATCAGTACGGACACAACCTGCAGTTCGCCGGCTGGTCCCGGCACGACGACGACTACGTGGTGCGCGGGTCGATCGAGGACCGGGACTTCACGGCGCTCGCGCTGCGCGGCGACCGCCTCGTGGGGGCGATCGCCCTCGGCCGTCCGAAGGACATCCGCACTGTGCGCCGGCTCGTGGCCGCGAGCGCGCCGATCGATCGCGCCGCGCTCGCGGACGAGTCCGTCGCACTGGACGACGTCGCCGGTCGGGGCGCGGCCGTGCCGGCCTCGCTGTAACGGGAAGCCACCTCGGCTCGCCCGGGCGAGGTCCGGGCGCCTGCTCCTTCCGCCGACCCCCCATCCGGCGGAAGGACCCCCGGTTCCGTCGGGGTCGTCTCCGGACGGCCCCGACGGGGCCTCGGGGCTGCTCAGCCGTGCTGGTCGGTGCGTTTCTTGCCGGCCAGACCGCGCCAGGCGAGGTTCTCGAGCAGATCGGCGGCCTTCTCCACGTCGATCTCGCCGCCCGCGATGCGGTCGGCGACCGCCTCACCGGCGCCGACCAGCGCCACCGCCATGATGACGAAGTCCGTCCCGGGCTCAGGGTCGCGGGTGCTCGACTCGAGCAGATGCGCGGTGAGCTCGATGAGCCGGTCCCGGCTGCTGCGGACCTGCCCGGCGAACGCCTGCTGCGACATCGCCTGGCGGTAGAGCACCATCCACGAGTTGCGGTGGGCGTCGACGAATCCGAGGAACGACTCGAGCGCCACCCGCAGCTGGTCGCGCGGCGTGAGCCCCGGGTCGCCGGCGGGTGTCAGCGCCTCGACGAACCGCTGTCCCTCCCGGCTGATGCACGCGGCGAACAGTTCGTCCTTCGAGCCGTAGTACAGGTAGAGCATCGGCTTGGAGATCTGCGCCCGGGCCGCGATGGCGTCCATCGAGGTGTTGTGGAATCCGTTCTCGGAGAAGACCTCCACCGCGGCATCCAGCATCTGCTGTTCCCGCACCGCGCGAGGCAGTCGCTTGGTACCGCCGGCCATGTCTCCTCCAAGTCCCGATGCTCCGATTCCTTACCCTAGAGTAAGGATGGGGTTTCCGACGTCGATTCAGCAGTTCAGCGCGCCCTTGGCGCGCGCGACGGTGCGTACCGCGTCGTCCACCCGCGCGGCCGGCAGCGCTCCCGTCGCCACCGCCTGCTCGAGATGGTCGAGCACCCGGGGGACGTCGTCGGTGGACAGCCACAGCGCCTGATCCACCCCGGCGGCGAGCGCCGCCTGCACCGCCTCGGTGATGTCGTAGGTATCGGTGATGGCCTGCATCCCCGACAGGTCGTCGGTGAAGACCACCCCGTCGAACGGCGGGGCGCCGTAGCCCGTTCCGGAGCGCAGCAACTGCACGGCCTGCGGGCTGATGCTCGCCGGCAGACCCTCGGTCAGACCGGGCACGTCCAGGTGCCCGAGCATCACCGCGACACCGGAATCGACCAGCTCCCGGTACGGCACCAGGTCCACCTGCTGCAACTGGTCGAGCGGCGGCGCGGTGACCGCACCGGTGTGCGAGTCGCCCGACGCCGAGCCGTGGCCCGGGAAGTGCTTGAGCACCGGCAGGATTCCCGCATCGCGCAGCCCGCGCGCGTAGGCGTCGGCGTACTGCACCACCACCTGCGGATCGGCGGAGAAGGACCGGTCGCCGATCACCGCGTCGTCGGGCTGGCTGCTCACGTCCACGTCGGGCGCGAAGTCGACGGTGACGCCGAGCTCGCGGAGCTCCCGGCCCCGCTCGAGCGCCATCCGGTAGGTCTCCTCCACCGTCATGGTCTGCGCCGTCACCCGCGCCGACGGATCGGGACCCAGCAGTGCCCCGACGCGCGAGACCCGGCCGCCCTCCTCGTCGATGGTGACCATCAGCGGCAGCCGGCTCGCCGCCGCCACCTGCGGGATCTCCCGGTTCGCCAGCATCGACACATCGGTCCAGCTGCCGACGAAGATCCCGCCGATCTGTTCGGACTGCACCGCCTCGAGGGCGTCGGCCGTGCCGGTGACGCCGACGTTGAGCAGCTGCGCGAGCCGCTGCCGCACCGTCAGCGACGCGAGTAGCTCGTCGCCGCACGCCGGCGCGGCAGACGCGGTCGCCATCGGGGCGGGCGACGGTGGCGGCGCGACGGCCGAGGTGTCCGTGGGCGGCGGCGTGGACTCGGCAGCCCGGGGAGCGTCCTGTCCTCCGCACCCGGCGACGGCGAGGACGGCCGCGACCGCGACGGTGAGGGTGTGACGGATCCGCATGGCCTCCGACGGTAGCCGACCACCACCGTGGCGGTCCCCACGACCCGCGGCGGCAGGTGGTCCCCGCGGCCTACGACGGCCGGTAAAGTGTCCCCCAAGGACCGCCACGACAGCAGGGATTCGTGATGCCCGCAGATCTCATCCTCATCGCCTACGACGGCTCCGAGAACGCCAAGCGGGCCGTGGAATATGCGGGGAGATTCCTCGCCTCGTGCCGCGCCGTCGTCGTCACGGCCTGGGAACCGATGGTCCGTCAGGCCGCCCGCATGTCCGGGCTGTCGGGGGTGATGCAGCCGGAATGGGTCCCCGACGAGGAGACCGAGGACGTCGCACTCACCGACGCGAAGGTGATCAACGCGGAGGGACTCGACCTGGCCCGCTCCGCCGGGCTCGCCGCGGAGGGCCGCACCCTCGAGGTGGTCAGTGCCGTGTGGACCGCCATCGTCGAGGCCGCCGACGAGCTGAACGTCGACATCATCGTCACCGGCACCCGCGGCACCACGGGCCTGCGCTCGCTGCTGCAGTCGTCGGTGGCCGACCATGTGCTGCGGCACAGCCATCGGCCCGTGCTGATCGTCCCGCCGGGACGCTAGCCGCGGCGCGAACCGCACGCGGGCGGGGATATCGTCGACCCACCATGGACGGTTTCCTCCTCTCCCGCGCCGATCGCACCGTGCACACCACCGGGACGCGCCGCCGGTTCACCGACATCGCCGAGGCCTCCCTCGCGTTGCGCCGCGGGGAGGCCGACCTGATCGTGGGCGCCCTGCCCTTCGATCCCGAGCGTCCGGCCGCGTTGACCCAGCCCGAAACGGCCGAGGTGACCGGCACGGCCTGGCAGCCGCCGGACACCCTGCCCGACCTGCCCACGGTGCGGATCGCCGCGCAGACCCCCGAGCCCGAGCAACACGTCGCGCGGGTCGCGGCGCTGCGCGACCGGCTCGGCCGCGGCGAACTCGACAAGGTCGTCGCCGCCCGCTCGGTCACGCTCGTCGCGGACACACCCGTCGACCCGCTCGCCCTCGCGGCCCGGATGGCCGAGCGCCACCCCACCGCCCACGTCTATGCGGCGGATCTGAGCGCCGCCGGCGAGCGGTACCGCGGTCACACCCTGGTCGGTGCGACGCCCGAGCTGCTGGTCAGCCGCCGCGGCGACGCCGTCACCTGCCGTCCGCTCGCCGGCACCGCCGCGCGCTGCGCCGACCCGGACGCCGACCGGGAGGCGGGCCGGCAGCTGCTCGCCTCGGCGAAGAACCTCGCCGAGCACGCCTTCGTCATCGAGTGGATCCGCGCCCGCCTGGCCCCGCTGTGCGGTGACCTGCAGATCCCCGGCACACCCGTGCTGACCGCGACGAGCGACGTGTGGCACCTGGCCACCCCGATCACCGGCACCCTGCGCGATCCCGCGACGGACGTCCTGACCCTGGCCGCCGCGCTGCACCCCACCCCGGCCGTGGCCGGCACCCCCACCGAGGCCGCGCTCGCCGCGATCCGCGGCACGGAGGGCGACCGTCGCTTCTACGGCGGGGCGGTGGGGTGGTGCGACGCGAACGGCGACGGGGACTGGCTGGTGGCGATCCGCTGCGCCGAACTCAGCGCCGACGGCAGGCGCGCCCTCGCGTGGGGCGGCGGGGGCATCGTCGCGGCATCCGATCCGCAGGCCGAACTCGACGAGACCACCGCGAAGCTGCGCACACTGCTCGGCGCGCTCGGCCTTTAGGCCGCCACGAGTGGAGCACGCCACAGTTGTCTCCCTACGGGTGATACCTTGACGCGGAGCGCGACGACACCGGGTCGGACCCGGCGACGGCGCGCGCGACGGATGTCGGCTCACACGGGAGCCGACGATGGACGATGGGGAGATGGGTATGGCGAAGTTCGTGGGCCCGGGCCTGGCCAGCGCGGCGATCGGTGCCGTCCTCGGCGCCGTGGCGGTGTTCGGCGTCACGGCGGCGGTTCAGGAGAACACCCGCCCGCAGGTCGACCGCAGCGGCAACGCCGATTCCTCCCTGCTGAACCAGGTTGAGTACGGCAGCCGCTGACGGCGCCGTCCACGCGACGAGTTCACGCACTTCCCACGGCACGGCACCCCACCCCGGTGGTGCACCGTCCGCCGACCCCTTATCCAGGCGGTGGTTGTACGGGGCCGCCGTGGTGTCGCTGCTGCTGGCGTTCGCGCAGGCCCCCGGCCTGATCGTCGCCGACACCAAGTACGACCTGACCCAGAATCCCCTCGGATTCCTCGCCCGCGCCGCCCACCAGTGGAGCAGTATCGCGCCGCTCGGCCAGGTCCAGAACCAGGCGTACGGCTACTTCTTCCCGCACGGTTCCTTCTTCGCCGTCGGCCAGCTCCTGCACATCCCGCCGTGGATCACCCAGCGGGTGTGGTGGGCGCTGCTGCTGCTCGCCGGGTTCTGGGGCGTGGTGCGGCTTGCGGAGGCGCTCGGTGTCGGCAATCGTGGCTCCCGGCTGATCGCCGCGGCGGCGTTCGCGCTCTCTCCCCGCGTGCTGACCACCCTGGGATCCATCTCGTCGGAGACGCTGCCGATGATGCTGGCGCCGTGGGTGCTCCTGCCGCTCGTGCGCTACCTCGACGGCGACGGGTCGCATTCCGCTCGTCGAACGGCAGCTCAGTCCGCCGTCGCCGTTGCGCTCATGGGCGCGATCAACGCCGTCGCCACCGTCGCCGCGTGCCTCGTCGCCGGGCTGTGGTGGCTGGCGCACCGCCCGAACCGGCGCTGGTGGCGGTTCACGCTGTGGTGGATCCCGGCCTGCGTCGTCGCGGTGCTGTGGTGGATCGTGCCGCTGCTGCTGCTCGGCCGCGTCAGTCCCCCGTTCCTGGACTACATCGAATCGTCCGGGGTGACCACGCAGTGGACCTCACTGGCGGAGGTGCTGCGCGGCACCGACAGCTGGACCCCGTTCGTCTCCCCCGAGCGCATCGCCGGCGCGGTGCTGGTCACCCAGCCGGCGGCGGTCCTCGTCACCGGGCTGCTCGCGGCCGCGGGCCTGGCGGGACTGGCGACGCGCTCGATGCCCGCCCGGGGGCGGTGGACGCTGATCCTGTTCGCCGGCATCGCCGGGCTGGCCGCCGGGTACGTCGGTGACCTCGGCTCGCCGATCGCCGAGCAGGTCCGGCTCTTCCTGGATTCGACCGGCGCCCCGCTGCGCAACGTGCACAAGCTCGAGCCGCTGGTGCGGTTGCCGCTCGTGCTCGGGCTCGCGCATCTGCTGCGCCGGGTGCCGCTGCCCGGTGCGGTGCCGTGGCGGCAGGCCCGGACCGCGTTCGCGCACCCCGAGCGACAGCCGATGGTCGCGTTCACCACCCTGATCCTCGTGGCGCTGACCCTCGCGACGTCGCTGGCGTGGACCGGCCGGCTCGCCCCGCGCGGTGCCTACGATGCGGTGCCCGGATACTGGCACGAGACCGCCGCGTGGCTCGACGAGCACACCCGCGGGGAACGCGCGCTGATCGTGCCGGGCGCCCCGTTCGGCAGCCAGATCTGGGGCCTGACCCGCGACGAGCCCATCCAGGCGCTCGCGTCGACGCCGTGGGCCTCCCGCGACGCCGTGCCCCTCGTGCCGCCGGGTGCGATCCGGGCCCTGGACTCGGTGCAGCGGCACATCGCCGACGGCCGGCCCACCCCGGGGCTGGCGGCGACGCTGCGCGGTCAGGGCATCGGATATGTGGTGATCCGCAACGACCTCGACCCGGAGACGTCGCCGTCGGCGCGGCCGGTGCTCGTGCACCGGGCGATCGAAGGTTCCCCCGGGCTGGTCCGGGTCGCGGAGTTCGGCAACGAGATCACCCGGAACTTCGAGGAGGGCTTCACCGCCGATTCCGACCTGCGGCCGGCGTACCCGGCGATCGAGATCTACCGCGTGGACCTGCCCGGCGCCCCGGTCGGGCCGTACGCGGTGGACGCGGCCGACGTGCCCCGGGTGCAGGGCGGCCCCGAGGCCCTGCTGCGCCTCGACGACGCCGAGCCGGGCAGCACCGGCCCCGCCCTGCTCGCCGCCGACGCGAACCGCGCCGGTCTGCCCGTCGACGACGTCCTCGTCACCGACACCCCCACCGCCCGCGAAACCGACTACGGCCAGGTCGACCACCACAGTTCGGCGATCCGTGCCGCCGGTGACCCGCGGCGCACCTACAACCTCGTGCCGGACTATCCGGTGCCGGACACCGACCTCGTGCACGCCGAATGGGAGGGCGCCCGGATCAGTGTGTCCAGCTCCGCGGCCGACGCCACCCAGCTCGGCGGCACCTCCGTGGGGAGCGGACCGGCGGCCACCGTCGACGGCGATCCCACCACCGGCTGGCACAGCAACGGCCTCGAGTCCGCGGTCGGCCAGTGGCTGCAACTCGACCTGGACCGGCCCCTCGAGGCCGGGCTGCTGCGGCTGAGTACCAGCCCCGGCGCGCTCGGCCCCGCCGTGAAATGGCTCGAGGTGACCACCGACCGCGGCAGCACCGCCGTGCGCGTCGAGAAGCCCGGCCGCGAACAGACCGTGGCGCTGCCGCTCGGACGGACGACCTGGATCCGGATCACCTCCACCCGCACCGAGGACGGGTCGGTGGGCAACCAGTTCGGGCTGACCGAGGTCGCGGTGGACGACTTCACCGACCGCGACAACCCCCGGCCCGTCGAGATCCGGCAGCGGATCGTGTTGCCGGACGTCGTCGCCGGGGCGACGGTGCGGGGCTGGAATCTCGGTCAGGAACTGCCCGGACGCGGCGGCTGCGTCGACACCCCCGATCGGGTGCGGTGTGCGCGGGGTCTGGCCGTCGCGGCCGAGGAGCCGAACCTCTTCACCCGCACCCTGTCGGTGCCGGAAGCGACGTCGGTGGCGCCGCAGCCGTGGGTGCGGGCCCGGCCCGGCCCGGCCCTCGCCGAGATCGTCGCGCTGCCGGACCGGGTGGTCGCCCGCGGCGCCGCGGACGTCGTCGACCTGCAGGGCTCCGCGTTCGCCGCGACCGACGGTGATCCGCGGACCACGTGGACGGCGTCGGAGGAGTCGGTGCGTCCCGGCGCACCGCGACCGACCGTCACGCTCGACCTGCCGTCCCCGCAGCTGGTGACCGGCCTGGAGGTGGCCGCGGGCCTGGGACCGCTGCCGGCGCGCCCGACCCGCGTCGCCGTCGACCTCGGCAACGGACCCCAGGTGCGCGACGTCGAATCATCAACGGCGACAATCGATCTCGAACCACATGTGACGGATCGGGTGGTGCTCGGCCTGGTCGACTGGGAGGACGTGCTGGACCAGACGGTGCTCGGCTTCGCCAAGGTCGTCCCGCCGGGTCTGGCGGAAGTGACCGTCCTCGGCCCGGACGGTCCGATCGGCCCGCAGGATTCGGTGTACGACCGGCAGGTCACGGTCGGCTGCGACACGGGCCCGGTACTCACCGTCGACGGCCGCAGCTACCGGACCTCGGTCACCGCGACCGTCGCGGACCTCGCCGCCGGCGTCGAGGTGCCGGCCACCCTGTGCGACGAGACCGTCGCGCCGCTGCCCGCCGGGCACGTCGACGTCGAGATCGATCCGGGTCAGGCGTTCACCGTCGGGACGGTGCGGCTCCCGGTTCCGGGCGCCGCGAGCCCGCCGGCCCCCGAACCCACCGAACTCGCCGTCGGCACCTGGACCGAGAACCTGCGCGAGCTCGAGGTGCCTGCGTCCGAACGGGACCGGATCGTCGTCGTGCCGGAGAGCACCAACGTCGGCTGGGTCGCCACGGCCGCCGACGGCACCGAGCTGACACCCGTGGTGGTCGACGGCTGGCAGCAGGGCTGGGTCGTGCCCGCCGGCACCGGCGGCACCGTGACGCTCGAGTTCGCCACCGACCGGTGGTATCGCCTCGGCATCTTCGGCGGTCTGCTCCTGCTGCTGCCGCTGTTCGCGCTCGCGGCGTGGCCGCGCCGACGCCCCGTCGCCGATCCGGGGCCCGCGCCCCGGGTCTGGGGCAGTACCACCGTCGGGTTCGCCGGCGTGCTGGCCGTCGCCGTCCTCGCGGCCGGCGCGGTGGGGGCGGCGACGACGATCGTGGCGGCAGCGGCGATCGTGGCGGTGGGTGCGCGCTGGGGCCGCGACGTGGCGGCCCGCACGCTGGTCGTCGTGACCGGATGCGCCACCATGACGGCGATGGCGTTGCTGTCCACCGGGCCGTGGCGGGCCCCGGGCGGCTACGTCGGGCACTCGTTCCTCGTCCAGTTCGCCGCGCTGTGCGGGCTCGTCGCGCTGGGACTCGCCGCGCTGCCGGTCTCGGTCAGGGCGCGGCGGAGTCTGCGACGCGTTCTGCGGTGGAGGCGACGCGGCTCTGCCGACGCCTGACCTCCCGGCGCACCGGTTCCTCGACGAGGGCGTAGCTGACCGACGCGACGGCGATGCTCAGCACGAGGGTCACCGCGAGCACGAACCAGAAGTCGCCCTGGAACGGGATGATGCCGAAGACCGGGAACACGATGGACAGCACGGCCAGATGCCAGATGAAGATGCCGTACGACCATCGGCCCACGGTCAGCGCCGGTCCGCTCGCCAGGATGCGGTGCTCGGCGCGCGGCGCCAGGACGAGGGGCGCGAGCAGCGCGAAGCTCATGAGCGCACCGAGCAGGATCTTGCCGTTGTACTGCCACGGATCGATCTTCACGAGTCCTTCCGGCCCGCCGAGGGCCGTGGTGGACAGCGCGAACGCGGTCACGGCGACCACCGCCATGAGCACCCGGTGCGCCGCGAGGCGGTGCACCCAGGTCCGCTCGCCCGTCACGAGCTCCGCGAGCACCATGCCGGCGGCGAACCACGGCAGATAGCCCGGCAGCCAGTTGTCGTGGTTGATGTGGCCAGGGGTGGGAACCGGCAGCCACGCCCACACCAGCGACAGCGCACTCAGGGCGAGGAGCAGCGGGACGCGGAACCGGGCCCGTTCGCCACGCAGACCGGCGAGCGCCGCGGCGAACAGCGGCAGCAGCAGGTAGAAGGCCACCTCCACCGACAGGCTCCACATCTGGGTGAGCCCCTCGGTGAGACTCAGCGGCACGAACACCTGCACCAGGGTCAGGTTCGCCAGCCACAGCCGCCACCCGCTGCCGGCCTCGGGCAGCAGGAGCAGCACGATGCACACCACCACCCAGTAGGCGGGCAGGATGCGGGTAGCCCGGGACAGCAGGTAGCGCCCGGCGGGCGGCGCGGCCCCGAGACCCCGCGCGGCCGCCGCGTGCGGCCGCCACAGCAGAAAGCCCGACAGTGCGAAGAACAGGGCGACGGCCAGGTCGAACCGCCCCCAGATGCGGCCGAGCACCGGGTCGTGCACGGCGCCGGTCTGGAATGCCACATGCGTGATCAGGACGCCGACGGCCGCGAATCCGCGCATGCCCTCGAGCGCCGGCAGGAAGCCGGAGACGGCGGGAGCCGAGGCGGTGGGCGGGGCGCTGCTGGTCATCGACGACAGTCTGCCCGGTCGCTGCGGGGCGGGGAAGCCGGGATCTCGAGTCCGAACGGTGGCGCGCGCCGGGCGGATGCCCTGTTAGTGTCTGGGCTCACGTGGTATTCGCGAGCCGGATGCCAGGCGATCCGTGCAGACCGGCTGCCGGTGGGGGTACTCGATGGAACCGTTGAGTGAGGAGACACAGCATGGCTGAGCGTTCGGGCTCGGGCCGGAAACTGGCATTGGTATTGGTGGGCCTCGGCGCCTTCCTCATCGTCGCGGCAATACTGATCCCGACGTACACCGTCGGCAAACTCGCCAAGACGCCGCTGGACCTCGAGGTGACCACGGTCGCCGAGGGCACCGGCGACATCCTCAACGCGCGGGCGCTGCTGTCGGGGCGGGCGCAGGTCGACACCGACGTGCCGATCGTGGCGCAGCGGTTCGTCACCGTCGAGGACCCGGCGGATGCGGACATCATGACCCTGCAGGCGGGCCAGACGGTCCGTCGTCTGGACATGCAGGGCGACACGGGTCTGGTCTCCGCCACCGTCGACCGGGTCACGGTGGACCGGGTCAGCGGCATGCCGGTCACCAAGGAGGAGAACCCGGACGCGGTCAGCACCATCCAGACCTCGGCCACGGCTCCCCCGACGGAGATCCCGGACCGCGACGGCCTGCAGTACCGCTTCCCGTTCGGCACCGAACAGAAGTCCTACCCGTACTTCGACCTCAATGCGCGTGAGACCTACCCGATCGACTACGTCGACGAGACCGAGATCAACGGCGTGAAGGTCTACCACTTCCGGCACGAGATCGAGCCGGTCGACCTGTCCGCGGTCGATCCGTCGGTGCCGACCTACAAGCTGAGCCTGCCCGCCTCGACGTGGGGTGTCGAGGGCGGCGAGACGCCGGTGACCATGACCCGCTGGTACACCAACGTTCGTGACCTGTGGGTCGAGCCGGAGACCGGCGTCGTCATCAAGGGCCAGGAGCAGCAGTACCAGTACTACGCCCGCGAGGCGGACCGTCCCGAGGTGACGGTGCTGCAGGTGTCCCTGCCGTTCAACGAGGACACCATCGAGTTCCAGGTGGAACAGGCCAAGAACGGTATCGACACGCTGAACCTGTTCGGTCGCACCGTGCCGATCATCCTCGGCATCCTCGGCCTGCTCGCGCTGATCGCCGGCATCGTGCTCGGCCTGCGCGGTGGCAGCGGCCGCACCGGCCGTCCCGTCGCCGCGACGGGTGGCCCGACCGCCCCGGCCGGACCGGCCCACGCCGCCCCGGGCCAGCGCGACTGGACCAGCGACCGCACCGAGGAGATCCCCCGCACGGACGCTCCCCCGCAGCAGCGGGACTGGACCACGGACCAGACGCAGGAGATCCCGCGCACCGACCTGCGCAAGGAACCGCCGCAGCAGTAACTACCCGGCCGATGCCCCTTCCGATCCGTTCGGGAGGGGCATCGTCGTGTGACCGAATGTGACATCGCGTCGGTTGGATCGAACGGATGTCACATTCGGTCAGAGGGGGCGGGCCTCGTATCCGGCCCGACGGTGCGGGCGGCGCGCACGGCGAGAACGGAGACCACCGCGGCCGTCGTCGCCGCGACGGCCACCGCGACGAGCACGAACTGCCGCGTGGTGGTGGCGACGGTGAGCATGAGCGCGGCCTCCGCCGCGAGACCGACCCACGCGACGGCCGCGAGGTGGGTGCGTTCGCCGGCGATCGCGGACAGCAGCGCGCCCTGCAGGACCGCCAGGCACGCCCCCTGCAGTGCGAACAGCCACAGCAGCGACTGCACCGGGGCGTACGCCTCACCGACGAGCAGCGGCACCAGCGGCGCGCCCACGGCTGCGCCCGCGACGAGCGCCGCGCCGATCCCGACGAGGACGGTCAGGGCTGATCGGACCGCGGCCGCGGACTGGGCGGGGTCGGCCATCCGCGGGTACAGCACCACCCCGACCGCCTGCGGCAGCCAGAACGCGACCTTCGTCGCGACGGCGCCGAGCGCATACAGTCCCGCGTCCCGCGGGTCGAGCACGGTGCGGGCGAGCAGCAGATCCAGCGACGTCAGCGCGATCAGCGCCAGCTGCACCTGCGAGGCGCGCAGCACCGCGAGCACACCGACTACCGGAGTCGCACCGGATCCGGGGCCCGCCGGGGAGCGCGACACGAGCGTGGCGGCCGCGGCCGCGACGAATCCGGTACCGACCGCACCGGCGAACAGCGCCGCCCCCGGCCCGCCGCCGACGGCGAGCACCGCGACGGCGGGCACGACCTTCGCCACGCCGGCCGCGGCGAGAACGACGCTGAGCGCGCCGAACCGTCCCCGGCCCTGCAGCAGGCCCTGTTCGGCGGCGAGCAGCACGAGCAGGGGTGCGGTGACGAGCGAGCCGAGAGCCCCGGCGACGCTGGTGTCGAGAGCCCACGCGACGAGGGGCACGACGGCGAGCGCGACAAACCCGGCGAGGCCGGCGCAGCGATACCCGAGGCGGCGCAGAGCCGCGGTGCCGGCCCCCCGCACGGTCTCCCGGGCGACGACGGTCTGCAGGGCGAGGGCCGGCACCGCCAGGACCAGCTGGGCGGCCAGCAGACTGGCGAACTCGCCGTATCCCGCGGGCCCGAGCCACTGGGCCGCCGGCAGGTGCAGCAGGTAGGACGCCAGGTTGGCGGTCATGGCACCGGCGGTCACCATCGTCATCCCGGCGACGGCGGTTCCGGTGGCCGAGCGCGGCATCTCAGGTCGCGGCATCGGACCATGGTTGCACGCGGCAGGTGCGGGCGACGAGGCGCCGGGAGACCGGCGCGGGATGGGTATTGTGCGGCCATGCCCAGGCCGGTGTCGCTGCGTCCCGCTGTCCCGGCCCTCTACAGCCTCGCGCTGGCGGCCGTGGTGCTCGGGCCGCTGCTCACCTCCCCCGGCTACCTGCTGTTGCGCGACGCGGTGAGCACTCCACGGTCGTTCCCGACGGACTCGGCGCTGGGCCTGACCGATGCCGCGGCGCGGGCCGTGCCGCAGGACGCGCTGCTGGCGGCGGCGAGTTCGGTGGTGGACGGCGGTCTGGTGGTGACGGCGTTGCTCACCGGCGCGCTGTGGGCGGCCGGCTGGGGCAGCGCCCGCCTGGTGGCGGTGCTGTTGCCGACGGCCGGGCTGCCGGCCCGCCTGGTGGCGGCGACGGTGGGCGTGTGGAACCCGTACGTGGCGGAACGGCTGCTGCAGGGGCACTGGAGCCTGCTGGTGGGCTACGCGGCGCTGCCGTGGACGGTGGTGGCCGCGGTGGCGGTGCGGCGGGGCGACCGCTCCGGGTGGCCGTCGCTGGCGGTGTGCCTGGGCGTGGCGGGCCTGACACCGACGGGTGCGCTGCTGGCGTCGGTGACGGCGCTGGCCGTGCTCGCGCCCCCGGGCGGGCGGTCCCGGCTGGTGCCGCGGCTGGCCGGCGCGGTGGCGCTGGCGGGTGCGGTGGCGGCGCCGTGGCTGGTGGCGACGGCCGTGTCCGGCGGCGCGGGCGACGGATCGGATCCGGCGGGGGTGCGCGCCTTCGCGGCACGGGCCGAACCCGCGCTGGGCACGCTCGGCAGCGTGGCGGGGCTCGGCGGCATCTGGAACGCCGACGCGGTGCCCGCGTCGCGGACGACGGTGTGGGCGCTGGTCGGCACGGCGGCGCTGCTGCTGGTGGTGGCGTGCGGGGTGCCGGCGCTGTGGCGGCGGCGGCGCAACCCGGTGCTCGGTGTGCTGACGGCGCTGGCCGCGGTCGCGGTGCTCGGTCCGGCCCTCGCGGCGACGGGGCCGGGGCTGCAGGCCGGCGAGTGGGCGATGGTGCACGTCCCGGGTGCGGGTCTGCTGCGCGACACGCAGAAGTGGGTGGCCTGGGCGGTGCCGCTGTACGCGCTGGCCGCGGCGGCGGGGGTCGGCACGTTGCACGCACGCTTCGGCGGGCGAGCCGGCGTCTGGGCCACGGCGACCGCACTGACGGTGCTGCTGGCCCTTCCGGACCTGGCGTGGGGCGTGGGTGGACGCGTGCGTCCGGTGCAGTATCCGGACGCGTGGCAGCGGGTCGCGGCGACGGTCCCGTCCGGCGACGGCGATGTGGCGGTGCTGCCGGCCGGCATGTTCCGGCGATTCGAGTTCAGCGGCGCCGCACCGGTTCTCGATCCGGCCCCCCGGATGCTGCGCGCGGACGTGCTGCAGTCCGGGGAACTGGTCGTCGCCGGCGGCACCGTTGCCGGCGAGGGCCGGGGGGCGGCGGAGGTGGAACGCCTGCTGCTGGCGGGGGCGGCGCCGGCCGACCTCGCGGCCCACGGCGTGGGATGGGTGCTCGTCGAGCACGGCACGCCCGGGGATCTCGGCGACTCGGCCCGCACCCTCGAGCAGCTCGAGCCGGTGGTCACCGACGCCGCGCTGTCGCTGTACCGGGTGCCCGGGGTCGCCGGGACCTCGTCGGACGACCGGACGGCGGCGCTCGCCGCGCACGCGCTGTGGGCGGCGGTGTCAGCAGGCGGGCTCGTGGGCCTGCTGGTCCTGGGACGGCGCGTCCGGCGCCGCGAGCACCACGGCGGTCGGCGCCGGGCGCGGGAACAGTCCTGAGACGCGACGGCCCGCGGCCGTCGCGGCGAGCACCTCGTGCACCCCGTCCCCGGTCGCGGACCAGGAGAACTCGGCGGCGCGCACCCGGGCCTTGCCGCCCAGGGTGCGACGGCGGTCGGCGTCGGCGAGCAGGTCGGCGACGGCACCGGTGAGCTCGTCCGCGGAGTCGACGAGCACGCCGGTGACACCGTCGATGATCGAGTCGGTCAGGCCCTTGGAACTGCGGTAGCCGATCGTGGGCACACCGTGCTGGGCGGCCTCGACCACCGCGAGCCCCCAGCCCTCCTTGCGGGACGGCATCACGTGCACCCAGGACCGGGCGAGCAGTTCGTGCTTGCGGTCCTCGGCGACGTGGCCGTGGAAGGTGACGGCGTCGGTGATGCCGAGGTCCGCGGCGGCCGCGCGCAGGTTCCGCTCCCACCAGCCGCCGCCGATGACGTCGAGGTGCAGGCCGGGGACGCGGTCGCGCAGCGCGGCGACGGCGACGAGGGCGTCCTCGATCTGCTTGTGCGGTACGAGCCGCGACAGCACGCACACGGTGGGGTGCGCGGTGCGGGTGTGTTCGTCGCCGGGCTCGACGCCGGCGGGCACGGCGTCGGCACCGTTGCGCACGACGGCGATGCGGTCGCGGTCGACCCCGAGGGCCATCAGCTCGTCGGCGGACGGCAGCGACACGGTCAGGTACTGGTCGTCGCGGTGCACGCGCGGCGACAGCGTGGACTCGATCCACCAGCCCAGGGCGGCCATGACGCGGCCGGCGACGGGCCACTGCTCGCGGTGGCAGTGGTGCACGAGCACGGTCACGGGCGCCCCGGCGACGAGCCGGGAGAAGAACGGGATGCCGTTCTGGGTGTCGATCACCGCGTCGGGCCGGAGGTGGCGCAGCGGGCCGAAGCCGAGACGCCCGGCGGCGATCGCGGCGAGAGCCCGGGGATAGACGGTAAGCCGTCCGCCGCCGCGGCTGACGGTGATGCCGTCGATCTCGTCGCGGCGGGGGGCACCGGGGTAGGCGGCGGTGCGAAGGGTGACGCGGATGCCGCGCGCGGCGAGCTGGGCGCCGACCTGCTCGAGGTACCGTTCGCTGCCTCCGCCCTGGGGGTGCCCGGTATCGCGCCAGCACAGCAACAGAACCTCGCGCACGTGGCGACCCCCTGTGGTTCGTCGTCGACGGTTGTATCCCGGAACACACTAACGGGTGCAGGGGCACCCGCGGTGGAGGGTTACCGGCGGGTAGTGCAGTGCGAGGGCCGCTATGGTTGCTCCTCGTGGTTGTTCCGACCCTGCCCGTCCCTCCGGTGGCCCGCACCTTCGCCCGGCGCGCCACCCTGCGCCGGTCCGTCGGACTGCTCGGCGACTTCCGGCACGAGCAGTCCGCACCCGAGCTGTTCTACGGTTCGCTCGCACGCGACACCGTCGACCTGATCGGTGATCTGTACGCGGGCCTGACCGGCCGGGACCTCACCGGCACGGCCGTCGTCGACGTCGGCGGCGGACCGGGATACTTCGCGGAGGTGTTCGGCGCGGCGGGCGCCCGCTACGTGCCGGTCGAGCCGGATCCGTCGGAGATGCACGCGGCCGGCCTCGCCGTGGGCGGATCGGTCCGCGGCTCGGGCCTCGCGCTGCCGCTGCGCACGGGGTCGGTGGACGTGTGCTTCTCGTCGAACGTCGCCGAACACGTGGCGCAGCCGTGGGTGATGGCCGAGGAGATGCTGCGGGTGACGCGGCCGGGCGGATTGACGGTGCTGTCGTACACGCTGTGGTGGGGCCCGTTCGGGGGGCACGAGACCGGCCCGTGGCACGCGTTCGGCGGTGAGTACGCGGCCCGGCGGTACGCCCGCCGGCACGGCCGGGAACCGAAGAACCGGTACGGGGTCTCGTTGTTCGAGGTGGGCTGCCGCGACGGGCTGCAATGGGCACGGTCGACGCCGCACGGGGAGCTGCTGGCCGCGTTCCCCCGGTACCACCCGCGCTGGGCGTGGTGGCTGGTCCGGGTTCCCGCGCTGCGGGAGTTCCTGGTCAGCAACCTGGTGCTCGTGCTGCGCCGGCGCTGATGGTCGCGCTCGCCCTCGACGTCGGCGGCACCAAGATGGCGGCTGCCCGCGTCCGCGTCGACGGCACGCTCGACCCACCGCGGACGGTGCCGACGCCGGTGCACGGGGTGTGGGCGGCGTGCGCGCAGCTGCTGCGGCAGGCCGCCGCGGGGGGCGAGGTGACCGCCGTCGGAATAGCCAGTGCCGGACCGGTCGACGCCGGCGCCGGCTCGGTGGCGCCGATCAACATCGGCGAGTGGGCGCGCGGATTCGATCTGGCCGATGCCGTGCGCGGGCTGTTCCCGCGCGCACGGGTGCGGCTCGCGGTCGACGGGGCCGCGGCCGCGCTGGCCGAACACCGACTCGGGGCGGGCCGGGGTGCGGCCGACCTCGTCGGCGTGGTGGTCTCCACCGGCATCGGCGGTGGCCTGGTGCTGGGCGGCCGGATCGCCGGGGGCCGGACCGGCAACGCGGGCCACATCGGGCACATGGTGTCGAGCGCGGGTACCGATCCGTGTGCGTGCGGGGGCATCGGGTGCGTGGAGACCGTGGCGAGCGGGCCCGCCGCGGTGCGGTGGGCGCGGGCGCACGGCTGGTCCGGTGCCGACGGGGCGGCGCTGGCCCGCGACGCGGGTGCGGGTGATCCTGTCGCGGTGGCCGCGCTGGAACGGGCGGGGACGGCCCTGGGGGAGGTGATCGCGTCGGCCGCGGCGCTGGTCGACGTGGACCTCGTGGTGGTCGGCGGGGGATTCGCCCAGGCCGGCGCGCCGCTGTGGCAGCCGATGCGCGCGGCTGCGGCCCGGCACGCGCGGCTGCCGTTCCTGTCCGGGCTGCGGCTCGTCCCGGCGCGGCTCGCCGCCACGGGAACCCTGGCCGGCGCCGGGTTCCTCGCCGTCGCGGACTGAGCTTCGGCGCGAATCGCCCGCGCCGCGGCCCCTTCTCGCGTCACAATACGAAGGTATTGCCCTCGGGGACGGGAGCGGCCATGACGCCTTTCCAGCGCTACATCGCCGAGGAGATCGCGGTGGACCACGCCGACGGTCTGCTCACCCGCCGCGAGGCGCTGCGTCGGCTGGGGCTGATGGGGCTGAGTCTCACCGCGTCCGCCGCCCTGCTGGCGGCCTGTGCGAACGAGAACGATTCGCCCGCAACATCTTCCACCCCGACCGGGGCCGCACCCGCATCCCCGGACCGGCCGCCGCCGGGCACCGCGGAGGCCGTTGCGACGGAGCCGATCACGTTCGCCGGGCCGGAGGGACGGACGCTGCAGGGCGCGTGGGCGCCGGCGGCGGACCCCCGGGGCGCCGTGCTCGTGATCCACGAGAACAAGGGGCTCACCGACCACATCCGCTCGGTGGCCGGGCGCCTGGCCGGGGCCGGCTACTCGGCGCTCGCGATCGACCTCCTCTCCGAGGAGGGCGGCACGGCCGTGTTCACGGACCCGGCACAGGCCACGGCGGCGCTGAGCACCGTTCCGCCGCAACGGTTCTCCCAGGACATGCGGTCGGGCATCGACGAACTGACCCGGCGGGTACCCGATCGGGGCATCGGCGCCGTGGGATTCTGCTTCGGCGGCGGTATGACCTGGCTGCTGCTGACGACCGGCGACCCGCGCGTCGCGGCGGCCGTCCCGTTCTACGGACCGCTGCCCGACGCTGCCGACTTCGCCGGCTCCCGCGCCGCCGTCCTCGCGATCTACGCCGAACTCGACCAGCGGGTGAACGCCTCGCGGGACGCGGCGACCGCGGCGCTCGAGCGGGCGGGCCTGGCCCACGAGGTGGTCACCTACCCCGGCGCCGACCACGCCTTCTTCAACGACACCGGCCCCCGGTACAACGCGGACGCGGCCGCCCAGGCGTACGACCGGATGCTCGCCTGGTTCGGGACCCACCTGGCCTGACCCCTTCCGAAAACTTGTAACGTGTTCTAGTGTTCGAGGTCACAGTCCCCGGTGGCCGGAAGGAGAGCGCGTGAGCATCGACCCTGCCGCGTCGACGTCCGCCGGCCACGACGCCGAGGTCGCCCGGCCCAGCGACTCCCGGCGCGATCCCGAGCAGGTCCGGGAGAACCTGCGTTCGTGGCTCGCGACGAAGGTGACCGACCCGGTCGTCGAGAACGTGCACATCCCCGAGACCACCGGCATGTCCAGCGAGACGCTGCTGTTCGACGCCCGCTGGGACGGCGTCGACCGTCCGCTCGTCGCCCGTGTCGCCCCGGCCGAGACCGCCGTGCCCGTCTTCCCCACCTACGACCTCGAGGGCCAGGCCCGTGTCATGCGCGCCGTCGCCGAGCACTCCCGTGTGCCCGTCCCGGCTGTGCACTGGTACGAACCCGACCCCGCACCGCTCGGAGCCCCGTTCTTCGTCATGACCCGCGTCGCCGGTCGCGTACCGCCGGACGTGATGCCGTACAACTTCGGCTCCTGGGTCACCGAGGCCGGCGACGCCGAGCGCGCCGCCATGCAGGACGCCTGCGTCGAGGTGCTCGCCGGGGTCCACGGCGTCCCGCCGGCGAGCGCCGGGCTGGGACCGGCCGGCACCGTCGCCGACGCCGTCCGGGCGCACCTGGATCGTCAGCGCGCCTACTACGAATGGACCACCCGCACCGGCGGGCCCCGCTCCCCGCTCGTCGAGCGGGCGCTCACCTGGCTCGACACCCACCGTCCCGACGACCGCTCCCCCGCGGTGCTGTGCTGGGGCGACGCGCGGATCGGCAACATCCTCTTCGACGGGTTCCGGCCCGTCGCGGTGCTCGACTGGGAACTGGCCACCCTGGGCGCCCGCGAGATGGACCTGGCCTGGATGACGTTCCTGCACCGGTTCTTCGAGGACATCGCCGTCGCCGCCGGGCTCCCGGGCCTGCCGGACTTCCTGCGTCTCGACGACGTGGCCCGCACGTACGCGCAGCGCACCGGTCACGTCCCCCGCGACCTGCACTTCTACACCGTCCACGCGGCGCTGCAGCACGCGATCATCATGCTGCGCATCCACACTCGCGCGGTGCACTTCGGGCAGGCGGAACCACCCCACGACCCCGACGACGGGATCATGCACCGCGCCACCCTCGAGGCGATGCTCGACGGCACCGACCGGCAGGGGCCGGCGTCGTGAGCTCCCTCTCCCCGCTGGACGACTACCCCGTCCATCAGACGGCCGAACCGATCCGGCGCGTCGCGACGTCCGATCGCAACTTCTACGACCGGTACTACTTCAACTGCTACCCCGCCGACACCGCCGACCTGTTCCTGATCGTCGGCATGGGCCAGTACCCGAATCTCGGTGTGGCCGACGGTTTCGCGGTGCTGCGCCGCGGCGACGACCACCTCGTCGTCCGGGCGTCGAAGGCACTCGGGACCGATCGGACCGACACGACCGTCGGACCGCTGCGCGTCGAGGTGCTCGAGGGACTGCAGCGGCTGCGGGTGGTCCTCGAGCCGGGTCACGCCGAGACCGCCGACCTCTCCTTCGATATCACCTTCGACGGCACCGTCCCGGCCACCGAGGAGACACCGCAGCGACTGCGCCAGCTCGAGCGCGTCGTCATGGACACGTCACGGTTCGTGCAGTCCGGCCGATGGTCGGGCACTCTCACGGTCGAAGGGCAGACGCGGCAGGTGGATCCGCGGACGTGGCTCGGCAACCGCGACCGTTCGTGGGGCGTGCGCCCGGTCGGGGAACCGGAGCCGCCCGGACGCAAGGCACACGAGGGCACGCCCGGCTTCTTCTGGATCTATTCGGTGATGCAGTTCGAGAACGACACGCTCGTCACGATCGTGCAGGAGGACGACCAGGGTCGGCGTCTGGTCGAGGAGGCGA
The DNA here is from genome assembly GCF_047782815.1 of Rhodococcus indonesiensis. Taxonomy (NCBI): domain Bacteria; kingdom Bacillati; phylum Actinomycetota; class Actinomycetes; order Mycobacteriales; family Nocardiaceae; genus Rhodococcus; species Rhodococcus indonesiensis. The sequence continues at coordinate 4,722,673 of NZ_CP180630.1, forward strand.
TCCGGATCCGGTCCGGCGCCGAGCCCGAGTGGCTGGGCCGGCCGGAACACCGGCTGGTGTTCGCGCCGGGCACCCGCAACGTCACGGGGGCGGTACTGACGTTCCACCGGCCCGGGTCCGAAGTCGTGACCGTCGACTGCGAACTGCTGGTGCCGAACCTGCTCGCCGTCGGTACCGGCTACGGGCTCGAGCAGGACTGGCGGCACGGCATGTGGCAGGGCGAGCTGGTGGTGCAGTCGCTGCGCCGCGACGTCCGCGAGATCGACCCGGCGTTGCTGCTGTTCTGCCCCACCGACCATCTCGCGCGGTTCCGGATCACCGGATCGGACGCGGTCGGTACGGGGCTGTTCGAGGTCGCCGTGATCGGGCCGCACCGGCAGTACGGCTTCACCGGGTTCGTCGACACCCACCCCGCCCGGTCGGACAAGTGAGCAACCGAAGATCGTTGAGGAAAGGTGACATGACCGATTACGACAAGCTCTTCATCGGCGGACGCTGGGCCGCCCCTTCCACCGACGAGCGCCTCGAGGTGTTCTCCCCGGCCACCGAGGAACGCGTCGGTTCCGTGCCGGTCGCCGGGCCGCAGGACATCGACGCCGCCGTCGCCGCTGCCCGTCGCGCCTTCGACGACGGGCCGTGGCCCCGGACCGCGCCGTCCGAGCGGGCCCAGGTGCTCGCCAAGGCGGCCAAGCTGATCGAAGAACGCAGCGCCGACCTCGCGGCGTCGCTGTCCGCCGAGATGGGCCAGCCGCCGGCCTCGGTGCAGATGATGCAGGTGACGCCGTCGCTGGCGACGATCAACTACTTTGCGGGACTTTCCGATTCGTTTCCCTGGACGGAGGAGCGCACCGGCGCCTTCGGACGCTCCCGGGTGACGCGCGAACCCGTCGGCGTGGTCGCCGCCGTCATTGCGTGGAACGTGCCGCTGTTCCTGATGATCAACAAGCTCGGGCCGGCCCTGCTCGCCGGCTGCACCGTCGTGCTCAAGCCCGCGCCCGAGTCGCCACTGACCACCAACGCGGTCGCCGAGATCTTCGCCGAGGCGGGCCTGCCCGAGGGCGTGCTCTCCCTCGTCCCGGGCGGTGCCGAGACCGGCGAGTACCTCGTCTCGCACCCGGACATCGACAAGATCACCTTCACCGGTTCGACCGCCGTCGGCAAGCACATCGGCGAGATCGCGGCCCGCAACCTCAAACGCTGCTCGCTCGAGCTCGGCGGCAAGTCCGCCGCCATCGTCCTCGAGGACGCCGACCTCGACTCGACGATCGCGATGCTCGTGATGTCCGGTCTGATGAACACCGGACAGGCCTGCGTCGGCCAGACCCGCATCCTCGCGCCGCGCTCGCGCTACGACGAGGTCGTCGAGAAGATGGTCGCGACCGCCGCGTTCTTCCCCGTCGGCGCCCCCGACGACGCAACCGCACAGCTCGGGCCCCTGATCTCCGCCAAGCAGCGCGACCGGGTCGAGGGCTACATCGCCAAGGGCAAGGAGGAGGGCGCGCGAGTGGTGCTCGGCGGCGGCCGGCCCGCCGGACTCGACAAGGGCTACTTCGTCGAACCGACCATCTTCGCGGACGTCGACAACTCCATGACCATCGCGCGCGAGGAGATCTTCGGTCCCGTGCTGTGCGTGATCCCGTACGACAGCGTGGACGAGGCGGTGAAGATCGCCAACGACTCCGACTACGGCCTCGCCGGCTCCGTCTACACCACCGACGTCGACAAGGGCCTCGAGGTGGCGTCGCGGGTACGCACCGGCACCTACGGCATCAACTGGTACGCCTTCGACCCGGGCTCGCCGTTCGGCGGCTACAAGAATTCCGGCATCGGACGGGAGAACGGTCCCGAGGGCGTCGAGGCGTTCTGCGAGACCAAGTCGGTGCTGTACCCGCCCGGCTACGGCGCCTGACCCCCTCTCCCGGGTCTGGGCCGAATGTCACATCGGGTCGATCCAGTCGACCCGATGTGACATTCGGCCGTCAGACGGCGATGGACGTCAGATGTACATCGCGGGATCGATGTAGCACGCCGGGTCGACGAGTTCCTCGTGCGACTTGCGCGGCCGGATCGTCGCCGGGATGCCGACGGCGATCGAGTCGGCGGGGACGTCGCGGGTGACGACCGCGTTCGCGCCGATCGCGACGTCGTCGCCGATCACCACCGGCCCGAGTACCTTCGCCCCCGCGCCGATGGTGACCCGGTTGCCGATGGTCGGGTGCCGCTTCGTCCGTGCCAGCGACCGTCCGCCGAGCGTGACGCCGTGATAGATCATCACGTCTTCGCCGATCTCGGCGGTCTCTCCGATCACCACGCCCATGCCGTGGTCGACGAAGAATCGCCGGCCGATCGTCGCGCCGGGGTGGATCTCGATGCCCGTGAGGAAGCGGGTGAACTGCGCCAGGACGCGGGCAGGTCCCCGCAGCGCCGGCCGCGCCCACATCCGGTGTGCCAGCCTGTGCGACCAGATCGCGTGCAGGCCCGAGTACACGAGGGCGTTCTCCATGTCACCACGCGACGCCGGATCGTGGCCCCGGGCCGCCTGCAGGTCTTCCCGGAGGGTGCGCAGAACACTCACGATTCGTTCAGTCCCGGATGTGCTCGAACAGCGGAGTGGAGATGTACCGCTCGCCGAAGTCGCAGACCACGGCGACGATGAGCTTGCCCGCATTCTCCGGGCGCTTCGCCAGTTCCAGCGCCGCCCACACGATCGCACCGGACGAGATGCCGCCGAGGATGCCCTCCTGCGTGCCGAGATCCCGGCCCACGCGCACGGCGTCGTCGAACGAGACGTCGACGATCTCGTCGTAGACCGCGCGATCGAGCACGTCCGGCACGAAGTTCGCGCCGATGCCCTGAATCTTGTGCGGGCCCGGCTGCCCGCCGGTGAGGATCGGCGAATCGATGGGCTCGACGCCGACGATCTTCACCTCCGGCTTGTATTCCTTGAGCCTGCGGCCCGCTCCGGTGATGGTGCCGCCGGTGCCGATGCCGGCGACGAAGATGTCGACCTCCCCGCCGGTGTCCTTCCAGATCTCCTCACCGGTGGTGTTGTAGTGGATCTCCGGGTTCGCCGGGTTCGCGAACTGGCGGGCGAGGATCGCGTTCTCGGTCTTCGCGACGATCTCCTCCGCCTTCGACACCGCGCCGGCCATACCCTCGGAGCCGGGGGTCAGGACGATCTCGGCGCCGAACGCCCGCAGCATCACGCGCCGCTCGGTGGACATCGTCTCGGGCATCGTCAGGATGACCTTGTAGCCGCGTGCGGCACCGACCATCGCCAGCGCGATGCCGGTGTTGCCGCTGGTCCCCTCGACGATCGTCCCACCGGGACGCAGCTCGCCGGACTTCTCGGCCGCGTCGATGATCGCCACGCCGATCCGGTCCTTGACGCTGTTGGCCGGGTTGTAGAATTCGAGCTTCACCGCGACCTGGGCGTCGAGCCCCTCGGTCAGCCGGTTCAGCCGCACGATCGGGGTTCGCCCGACCAGCTCGGTGACATTGTTGTAGATACCGCTCATGGGCCCGATCCTCCTCCCGGTCGCAGTGCCGACCGGATTGGTTCCGTCGTCACCTATTGCATCATTCCGCCGGATGCCCGATTCACGTGGGGAGCCGACAACGGCCCTACCGCGAACCCCTCGCCGCAGAACTGACCGAATGTCACATTCCTTCGATCGAATCGAACCCATGTGACATTCGGTCCGTGGCACGGGACGAAGGATGTCGGAAACGTCCAATACTGCAGCTCGTGACGACGCCAGACTGGTCGCATGACGCATTCCGTGAAACCGATTCCCACCGGCTACACCGCCCTCACACCGTTCCTCGTCGTGGACGGTGCGGCCCGCGCCGTCGAGTTCTACCGCACAGTGTTCGGCGCCGAGGTCGTCGACCGCACCGACGGACCCGACGGCACGATCGCCCACGCCGAACTGGACTTCGGCGCCGGCCGGCTCCAGCTGAGCGACCCCGCGCCGGCCATGGGCCTGCGCGCCCCGGACGGGACGAACGTCGTCGACCATTCCTACGTGCTGTACTGCACCGACGTCGACGCGACGTTCGCCCGGGCCGTCGAGCAGGGGGCGCAGGTCTTCGAGGAACCGTCGACGTTCGTCACCGGGGACCGGTTCGGGACGATCCTCGACCCGTTCGGGCACCGGTGGGCGATCATGACGCGGGTCGAGGACGTCCCGCCCGAGGAGGCACGACGTCGCATCGACGAATGGCTCACGAGCCGGTCGTCCTGAGCAGCCGGCACCCCTGAAACGCCGAATGTCACATCGGATCGATCCAAGCGATCCGATGTGACATTCGGTCGGTCAGGCGTCAGCCGAGGCGCTGCTTCAGGGCCTCGAACTCGTCACGGATGCCGGAGGGCACCTTCTCACCGAGGAACTCGAAGTACTCCTCGATCAGGGGCAGCTCTTCCTTCCACTCCGCCACGTCGACCTTCAGTGCCTCGTCGACGTCGTCGCGGTCGACGTCGAGGCCCTCGAGGTCGAGGTCCGCGGCCGACGGCACGAAGCCGATGGGCGTGGACTGCGCGCCGGCCCGGTGCTCGATGCGATCGACGATCCACTTGAGCACTCGGGAGTTCTCGCCGAAGCCCGGCCACAGGAAGCGGCCGTCGTCACCGCGACGGAACCAGTTCACGTAGAAGATCTTCGGCAGCTTGTCCGAGTCGGCGGACTTGCCGATGTTGATCCAGTGGTTCAGGTAGTCGCCGGCGTTGTACCCGATGAACGGCAGCATCGCCATGGGGTCACGACGGACGGTGCCGACCTTGCCCTCTGCGGCGGCGGTCTGCTCGGACGACAGCGTCGCACCGAGGAAGGTGCCGTGCTGCCAGTCGAGGGACTCGCTCACCAGCGGCACCGTCGTCTTGCGGCGACCGCCGAACAGGATCGCGGAGATCGGCACGCCCTGCGGATCGTCCCACTCGGGGGCGAGGATCGGGCACTGCGACATCGGGGTGCAGTACCGCGAGTTCGGGTGCGCGGCCGGGGTGCCGGACTCGGGAGTCCAGTCGTTGCCCTTCCAGTCCGTGAGGTGCTGCGGATCGCCCTCGAGCCCCTCCCACCACACGTCGCCGTCGTCGGTCAGCGCGACGTTGGTGTACAGCGTGTTGCCGGCCTCCATCGTCTTCATGGCGTTGGGGTTGGAGCCGTGGTTCGTGCCGGGCGCGACGCCGAAGAAGCCGTACTCCGGGTTGACCGCGTACAGCCGGCCGTCCTCACCGAACCGCATCCAGGCGATGTCGTCGCCGAGGGTCTCGGCACGCCAGCCCGGGATGGTCGGCTGGATCATCGCGAGGTTGGTCTTGCCGCAGGCGCTCGGGAACGCGGCCGCGATGTAGTAGGCCTTGTCCTCCGGCGAGATCAGCTTGAGGATCAGCATGTGCTCGGCGAGCCAGCCCTCGTCGTGCGCCATGGCCGACGCGATACGCAGCGAGTAGCACTTCTTGCCGAGGAGGGCGTTGCCGCCGTAGCCGGAGCCGTAGCTCCAGATCTCCCGGTCCTCCGGGAAGTGGGTGATGTACTTGGTGTCGTTGCACGGCCACGGCACGTCCTTCTGGCCGGGCTCGAGCGGTGCACCCACGGAATGCAGGGCCTTGACGAAGGGCTTGTCGGTGCCCAGCTTCTCCAGGGCCGCGGTGCCCATGCGGGTCATGATCCGCATGGAGACGACGACGTACTCCGAGTCGGTGATCTCGACGCCGAGCTTCGGGTCGTCCGCGCCGAGCGGGCCCATGCAGAACGGCACCACGTAGAGGGTGCGTCCGCGCATGCTGCCGCGGTAAAGCTCGGTCATGGTGGCCCGCATCTCGGCCGGGTCCATCCAATTGTTGGTGGGTCCGGCATCGACCTCGTTGCGCGAGCAGATGAAGGTGCGCGACTCGACGCGCGCGACGTCCGACGGGTCGGAGTTACCCAGGAAGGAATTGGGCTTCTTCTCGTCGTCGAGGCGGGTGAAGGTCCCTGCCTCGACCAGCTGGGTGGTCAGCCGGTCCCATTCCTCGTCGGACCCGTCGGCCCAGACGACCCGGTCCGGCTGAGTGAGTTCGGCGATCTCCTGTACCCATGCGAGCAGCTCGGCGTGCTGGGTCGGGGGCGTGCCGTCGGTGCCGTTCAGACCGGGAATGGTCACTGAGGTCATCAAACTCTCCTGGGGTGCGCCGGAACCGGATCCCTCCCCCGACCTGCGACGAACCGTCCCAGGGACCAGCGGCGGACCCGGACTCCCCCTCTCGGCAGGGGTACCACCCGCTTCCTCCGTGGCCGAACGGACGAGGCGGGCGCCGGATGTCCTATTCATAGAGGTTAACGCCGGACTTCGGGGTGATGGCAATCGGGGCCGGTCGGAAATGTCACAGAAACGATTCAGAGGGGTGACAGCGTACCCGCCTCACACCCCCACGGCACAGGCGATTTGTCTCACTTTCTCCCGTCCAGGTGACCTTCGTCAATACGGGTCCAGGACTCCGCCCCCTCCACGTCGCACCGGAACTGCCACACGCCGAACCGTCCGTCGTCGCCGAGCTCGGTGACCCGGTCGAACCAGCCGTCGGCGTCGGTGTCCGACGCGACGACGAGGGCCTCCGCGGTGGTGAACGTGACGGTCTCGGGCAGGCCGTCGCCGTCGACGTCCACGGGCGGGGGCAGCGCACCCGGTCCGACCGGGTCGAGCAGGGCCGGGACCAGCCCCGGGACGAACGACGGACGTCCCGGGACGGGTGGACCGGGTTCCCCGTCGTCGATGTCGATCGAACCGTCCACCATCGTGCGCTCCTCACTCCCGTGCCCCACCGTCGGATGCCGTCATCGCGTTGGACGCACCCGGCCGGCCGGCGGTTCCCGCCCGGGCGAGTACCGCGAGATCGCGCTCGCAGGCCGCCAGCTTCCCGGCCCGGACCTCGGCGCGACGTCGCAGTTCGTCGTCGACGGCGGCGATGCGCTCCCGCGCGGCGGCGATCCGGGCGGCACGCGCGGTGGCGACGGCCGCCCCGAGCCGGGCCTCGGCGTCGACGAGGCGCTCGAGCGCCACGGCCTCGAGCTCGGCCCGCACGTCGACGAGTTCCTCGAGCGCCCACCGGCGCATCCGATCCCGATCGGCGAGCCGGCGGCGTATCCGCACCAGCCACCACGCGGCCGCCGCGCCGAGCAACAGGCTCAGCGGTACCGTCGCCAGCTCGAGCCCGGGCACCAGGGACAGTGGGGACACCGCGACCCGTCCCAGTCCGGCCGCCGCCGAAGCACCGATCACCACGGTGAGGCGGTCCTCCACGGAACGTCGTGGGGAGGGCGGCGCGAGACGCGGAGGCGCCACCGGCGGTCCGGCCGGTCGCTGTTCGATCGGATCGAGGCGGGCCAGCCGCGCGGTGACGACCGCGTCCACCCGGACGTACAGGCCGCGCACCGCGTCGTCGAGCAGATCTGGCACGATCGCCGGATCCACCGACTCGAGTGCGTCGCGGACCTCGGCGGACGCCGCCCGGACGGCCGCCGCCACGGCCTGCGCGGTGTCGAGGCGGGCCCGTTGCAGCTCGGCTCGGAGACTGCCGTCGTCGGTGGGAGTGGACGCGCGCAGGCTCCATCGCGCCCGTTCGGCGCGCAGTGCCGCGGTGTCGTCGCCGGCGCGCAACTCGGCGACCGCGCGGATCACGAGGTGGCGGGTCTCGGCGACGACGGCGGTACGCAGGGCCCGGTCCGTGTGCGGGCCCGCGACGAGCGCCGCCGTCAGGGCCTCGTGCAGGTCCACGATCCCGGATTCGAGTCGCAGCACCGCGCCCGCGTCGCCGCCGACGACGCGGGCGCGGGCGGCGAGCGACGTCCCGACGGGCAGCAGGGCCACCGGACCGAGCCAGGGCGCGTGCCGCTGCAGCAGGGCGACGTCCCGGTCGTGCACGTCCCGCCAGTCCGGGTGCGCGTCGATGCCGGTGAGGGCGCACACCACGCGGCCGGCGCCCCGTCCGGCGGACTCGAGGACGGCGAGTTCGGTCCGGCCGAGGTAGGCCGAGGCCTCGAACACCATGAGCACGACGGTCGCGGGACCGTCGCGGACGTACTCCGGGGCAGCGTCGAGCGCGGAGAGTTCGTCGACGAGGACTGCGCAACCGCAACCGTCGACCCCGGCCACCCGGACCCGCGGCGGGCCCACCGGTGCGTGCAGCCGAGCCCATCCGTCCGGGTTCCAGCGGCGCACGACGTCGCCGACATCGGCCGGGATCACCACTCCGACCCGAGGAGATCGTCGAGGACGGATTCGATGACGTCGCGGGCTCGCGGGCCGGCCGCGATGCCGGCCAGGTCGCGGGCGAGCGCGGCGGCGCGGCGGCGGCGCGCGGATCCGAGCCGGTGGGCCACCGCCGCCGGCGCCGACCCGGGCGCGAGGACCGGCCGTCGCACCTGCGCGGCGGCGTGGGCGAATGCGGCGTCGGCGTCGTCGAGTCCCTCGGTCCGGTCGAGCACGACGACGAGTCGTTCGGCGTCGACGGTGAGGAGCGCCGCCAGATCGGCGGGGTGCGCCCGCGCGGCGAGGACGAGGAGGACGACGTCCGCGTCGAGGACCGGTTCGGGCCGGTCCGGCGAGTCGAGTTCCGCGGCCTCGACGCGCGCGACCGCCGCCTCGACGGCGCTGCGGAGGGTGGGACGGACGGCCCCGCCGCGACCGGCGATCTGCACCCGCAGCGGGGCGTCGTGCCGCTCGAGGGCGCGCTGGGCCTGCCGGCCGGCTCCGGCGTCGAACCGGCCGATGTCCTCGACGATGTGTCGCCAACGAGCGTGCGCGACCCCCGCATCCCCCACCATGACCACCCCCGTGTGTCGCCGCCGATTCTGACAGAGGGGGCGGGCGACGGCAGCGGCCCGGGGCGTCGGCACCCTGAGAAAACACTGTGGTCACTTCAGTCCCTCCTGCCACACACTCCGTCGATACGCGACAATGGTCGGGTGAACGACGCCGATCTGGACACGACCGAGACGCTGGAGCAGGGCCCGACCCGAGGAAACCGTCTGTACCCGCGGGTGACGAGTTTCCGCTCGCGGCGGGGTGCGCTGACGCTCCCGCAGCAGGAGTCGTGGGACCGCTGCTGGCCCGAGCTGGGCCGCGACGTCGGCGACGACCGGCTCGACATGGATGCCTGGTTCGGCCGCTCCGCACCGGTCGTGCTGGAGATCGGCTCCGGCACCGGAACCGCCGCGGTGACGATGGCCCGTGCCGAACCACACGTGAATCTCGTCGCCGTCGAGGTCTACAAGCCCGGTATCGCGCAGACCCTGCAGCAGATCGAGCGCACCTACGACACCGACACGCCGATCCGGAACCTGCGGATCCTGCGCGGCGACGCCGTCGAGGTACTGGAGCACATGGTGGCCCCCGAGTCGCTGACCGGAGTGCGGGTCTTCTTCCCCGACCCGTGGCCCAAGGCCCGCCACCACAAGCGGCGGCTCCTGCAGCCACCGACGTTCGCCCTGATCGCGAGCCGGCTGCAGCCGGGCGGCGTGCTGCACGTCGCGACCGACCACGCCGAGTACGCCGAAGCCATCGCCGAGGCGGGCAACGCCGAGCCGTTGCTGACGAGCCTCGACTGGGAGTCCCCCATCAGCCACGAACGGCCCGTCACGAAGTTCGAGGACAAGGCGCAGCGGGTGGGCAGCAGCATCACCGAGCTCGTCTGGGGGAAGATCAGGGCATGAGCGTCCACGAAGAAGTGTCCGACGTGTCCGCGGCTCCCCCGGCGGACGGCACCGAGCGGCGCGAGCGGGTGCTGCTCGTGTGGGACGCGCCGAACCTGGACATGGGTCTCGGTGCCATCCTGGGTGGCCGGCCCACCGCCGCGTACCGGCCGCGGTTCGACGCGCTCGGACGGTGGCTGCTCAGCCGCACGGCCGAACTCTCACGCACCACGACGGCCACCCTCGAGCCCGAGGCGACGGTGTTCACGAACATCGCCCCGGGCAGCGCCGACGTGGTCCGCCCATGGGTCGAGGCGTTGCGCAACGTGGGTTTCGCGGTGTTCGCCAAGCCGAAGATCGACGAGGACAGCGACGTAGACTCCGACATGTTGCGGCACATCGCGCTGCGACGCAGTGAGGGTCTGGCGGGGGTGATGGTCGCCTCCGCCGACGGGCAGGCGTTCCGGGAACCGCTCGAGGAGATCGCCGCCACCGGCGTGGCGGTGCAGGTCCTCGGTTTCCGCGAGCACGCCAGCTGGGCGGTCACGTCCGAGGTGCTCGACTTCCTCGACCTCGAGGACATCCCGGGGGTGTTCCGCGAGCCGCTGCCACGCGTGAGCCTGGACTCGCTGCCCGACGAGGGCGCCTGGTTGCAGCCGTTCCGACCGCTGTCCGCCCTGCTCGTGGGCCGCAAGAGCGTGGCCGAATAGGAGAGTTTCGTGTTCGACCGCTGGGGAGAGCTCGTCCACCGTGCGCGCTTCACCGTTATCGCGGTGATGGTCGCCGGTCTGCTCGGGCTCGCCGGGTACGGCGCGGGCCTGAGCGATCATCTCAGTCAGAGCGGCTGGGACGATCCCGGCTCGGAGTCCGTCGCCGCGGCGAAGCTGGCCGACGGCACCTTCGGCCGGGACACGAACGGCGACGTCCTCGCGCTGTACACGGCGCCGGAGGGCAGGACGGTCGACGATCCGGAGTTCGCGGCGAAGGTCAAGGACAGCCTGAACTCGCTGGTCGCGGACCACTCCGATCAGATCCTGAAGATCAACGGCGCGTACTGGCCGACGGACGGGGCCCCCGCGGTGCCCGCTCTCGCGGACGAGTCCCGGCAGCACGCGGTGGCGTCGATCGCCATCGCCGGCGACAACGACACCGAGCTGACCAACAACTTCCGCGACGTGAAGGACGAGTTCCTCATCGACGGGGTCGACGTGCAGCTCGCCGGCCTGCAACCGATCTCCGGCGCCCTCAACGACACGATGGCGCAGGACATCAAGCGCATGGAACTGCTCGCCATCCCGGCGGTCGGCATCCTGCTGTTCTTCGTCTTCGGCGGGGTGATCGCGGCCGCGATGCCGCTGATCACCGGCGGACTGACGGTCGTCGCCGCCAACGGCATCGTGCGGCTCATCACGAACTTCACCGAGGTGAACTCGTTCGTCGCCCCGGTGGTGTCCCTGATCGGCCTGGGTCTGGCGATCGACTACGGCCTGTTCATGGTGTCCCGGTTCCGGGAGGAACTCGCCGAGGGTTACGCCACACCCGCCGCGATCCGCCGCACGGTGATGACGGCGGGACGCACCGTGGTGTTCTCCGCGACGATGGTCGTCACCAGCCTCGGCGGCCTGCTGCTGTTCCCGCAGGGATTCCTCAAGTCCGTCGCCTACGGCGCGATCGCGACGGTGTCCCTCGCGGCGATCACCTCGATCACACTGCTGCCCGCCATGCTGGCCATCCTCGGCAAGAACATCGACAAGTGGGGCTGGTCCCGGTTCGGGCAGATCCAGTCCAACGAACAGATCGAGAACAGCATCTGGGGACGCATCACCCGCTGGGTGATGCGCAACCCGCTCAAGGTCACGATTCCCACCGTGATCGGCCTGCTGCTGCTCATCGTGCCGCTGACCGGCATCAAGTTCGGCGGCATCAACGAGACCTACCTGCCGCCCGACCATCCGACCCGGCTCGCCCAGGAGCAGTTCGACGAACTGTTCCCCGGCCAGCGCGCCGAGCCGGTACGCATCGTCGTCCGCGGGGCCGAGGGGGGCGATCTCAACCAGATCATCCAGACGGCCAGCTCGGCGCCCGGCCTGGTGGAGAAGTTCACCATCGAAGGCCCCGCTCGGGACGGCGTCCGCGTCGTCAAGGCCGGCCTCGAGGACCGCAACAACTCTGCGGAGACCATCGACTATCTGCATGCGGCGCAGTGGCCCGACGGCGTGGAGGTACTCGTCGGCGGGACACCGGCGATCGAGCAGGATTCGATCGCCGCCCTGATGAACACGCTGCCGTTGATGGTGACGGTGGTCGTGGTGCTCACGACCCTGCTGATGTTCCTGGCCTTCGGGTCACTGGTGCTGCCGATCAAGGCGGCACTGATGAGCGCACTGGGCCTGGGCTCCACCCTCGGCATCCTCACGTGGATCTTCATCGACGGCCACGGCGCCGGCGCCCTGAACTTCACCCCCGGCCCCATCATGTCGCCGGTACTCGTACTCATCATCGCGATCATCTACGGCCTGTCCACCGACTACGAGGTGTTCCTGCTCTCCCGGATGGTCGAAGCCCGCTCGCAGGGGGCGAGCACCACCGAGTCCATCCGGATCGGCACGGCCCACACCGGCCGCATCATCACGGCCGCGGCGCTGATCCTGATCGTCGTGACCGGCGCCTTCGGCTTCTCGGAACTGGTGATGATGAAGTACATCGCCTACGGCATGATCGCGGCCCTGATCATCGACGCCACCGTCATCCGCATGCTGCTCGTGCCGGCGACGATGAAGCTGCTCGGCGACGACTGCTGGTGGGCACCGGCGTGGATGAAGCGCATCCAGGCCAGGATCGGGCTCGCCGAGCCGATCCTCGACAACGAGCTCATGCCGCAGGACGTGCCGGAGCTGATCACCGTCGGCATGTTCGGTCCGGCCACCGTCGCAGCCACCGGGTCGCATCGCCTGCCGACCGTCGCCGGCGTCGCCATGGACGATCCGATGACGCAGCCGCTGCCGAAGATCGCCCCACCCCGCTCGGCCGCCGAGCAGCGGCGCGTGCGCGACCTGCAGCCACCCGTCCGCCGGTCGGCGCCCCCTCGCCCACCGCGCCCGGCGGAGCCGCCGGCACGGGCCCCGGAGGGTCGGGACCGGCCGTCCCGCCGCCCGACCGGTGCCGCCCCGGCCTCGCCGCCGGCACGGCCGCAGCAGCCGGCGGCGGCGAATCCGTCGGGCCGGATCCCGACGCCGCCGCGGCCGGCTCCCACCCCGGACAGTCCCCGCCCGCCGGCACCCGAACCCCAGCCACGCCCCGAGCGGGCGCAGGCCCCGCAACCGCAGGCACAGCATCCCCTGCCGCAGCGGCCCCGCCCGCAGCAGGTCCCGGACCCGCAGACGCCGCCCCCGCCCTCGAGCGGCGAGCGGGGCGGGGTTCCCCCCACGGAGAGCCGTCGCCCTGCCACGCCCCCGTTGCCTCGCCGGCAACGCGGCGACGTGCCACCGCCGGTGACCCAGACCTACGTACGCCCGCAGGCACAGCCGCAACGGCGCTCTTCCGGCGCACCGGCCCGGGACCCGCAGGCGATCGAGAACTGGCTCTCACAGCTGCGACGGGCCAACCCGCGGACGGCGGATCAGCCGGTCACCGACGATCGGGCGCAGCCGACACCGCCGGCTGAGGCCGGCGCCCCCGCCGACGACGCCCCGGCGCAGCGGTCGCAGACCGACGAGCAGGATGCGCAGGGCGGCCGGCACGGAGGAGCCGAGAACAGCCAGTCGATCAGCGTGAGCGAACTGATCGCCCGGCAGCGCCGCGACTGACCGGCCGGATCAGTCCTGGTCGCGTCCCGGCTCCGGCGAGTCGGCTTCGCGACCGGCGAACGCCTTGGCGTAGCGGGTGCCGACCGCGAGCAGTAGCAGGCCCACGACGATGAAGGCGACGACCCGCCACACCCCTTCGAGGGCGGCGAGGTCGAACAGGAAGAGCTTGGCCAGCGCGGCAGCGGTCAGCGACAGCCCCGCGGCCAGGGCGGCGTGTGCGTACTCGGTGCGCGCGAGACCGAGCGCCAGCATCGCGGTCGCCGCGATCATCCAGCAGATGGTCGCGGCGGCGTGCCCGGCGACGAACCCCGCATCCGCGCCCCCCAGGAGGACGCCGGCCGTGACGAGCGCCGTGGTCACCGCGTACAGCACCACGAGCGCCACCCCGCTCCACATCCACGGCACGCCCCGGTCCCGGACGAGATGCAGTCGTGTCGCCGTCCACGCGAACAGCAGCGTGACCGCGGCGAGCAGGACCGCCGTGACCAGCGTGGTCACGTCGAGGCGGTCCACCGCCTGCATCCGGTCGGTGAGATTCTCGATTTCGGCCCCGTCGTAGAACATCGCGCCGCCGAGCACCCAGAAGCCGAGGCCGGCGACGAACAGCAGACGCGAGCGCATCGATGCGGCCGCGCCCGCATACCCGGCGGCGACGGCAAGCAGTACCGTGGCCGCCGCATCGGGGCTCGCACCGGTGAGGCACGCGTGCAGCAGCGCGAACGCCGCCACCGCGGCGGACGCCACCCGCAGCGGGCGCGACCGGGGACCGGCGAGCGCGAACAGCGCGAGGTACCCGGCGGCGGCCGTGGCTTCGAGTGCGACGGCAGGCCACCGGTCCAGCCGCAGACCGACCGTGAGCAGCGGCAGTGCCGCGACCGCCAGGCACACCGCGGCGACGACGTCGCCCGGGTCCCGGCGCAGCAGCAGCACCGCGGTGCCGGCGACGAAGACGGCCACCGCCACCGGGAATCCGACCAGCCAGGCCAGCTCGCCACGGTCGGCTAATTCGCCCCCGGCGATCGTCGCCAGCAGGACCGCGACGATCGGCACGACCCGCGCGAGATGCAGCAGCGCCCAGTTGCGCTGCCACTGGGCCGGGAAGCTCGCGACGAGCAACACCAGCAGGAAGCCGAGCAGCGGCAGCGGATCGCCCTCCGACAGGGCCGGGGCGAGCAGAGCGGCACCGAGCACGAGCAGCACGGCCAGGATCCGGTCCGACCAGCGCACCGCGAGCGCGACGCCCGCACCGGCGACGACGAGGGCAGCGGCCAGACCGGCGACGGCAGGCACCCACCGGTAGTACGCGGTCGCCGCGAAGAGCACCAGGTAGCCGCCCGCGAAACCGGTCGCGGCCAGGGCGGCACCGCCGACGCGTCCGCCCTCGCGTCGGTGCACCCGGATCCCCACGGCGACGAGCGCGACGGCCAGCACCGCACCGGAGACGACGCGGGGCACGGGCCCGAAGATCCCGGCCTGCGCGGCGAGCACGAGCAGCATCACGACGCCGATGAGGGTGACCGCCACCCCCGCGACGGCGAGCACCCGGCTGATCACGCCGTCGCGCTGCCACCACGGCTCCCGCGCCGGCGCCGGCGGCGGCGGCGGGACGACGGGCGGGACCGGCCGTGGGGGTGGCGGCGGGGTCCGCGACACGGACGGCGCGGGGGCCGGCACCGGCACCGGGGCCGGGGCCGGGGTGACAGCGAGGCGGTCGAGCTGGGCCCGTAGGTGCGCGACGTGCGCGCCGACGGCGAGCAGGTGCTGTTCGAGCGCGTAGCACTCGCCGGACAGCTGGGCGACGAGCCGCGGATCGAGACCGGGCGGGGTCGGCGTACTCATCCCTTCATGGTCCGCGGCTCGGCGTCCGGGGGCATGAGTATCACTACCGCAATGTTGGGCTCGTGCATCGCCTCTCGGAGTGGCAGCGGGCGTAGATGGTCAGAGGGCGGGAACGAGCTCCTCTCGGATCCAGCCGCGCAGCTGCGTGGGAGTCGTCGTGACCAGGGAGCGCTGCTGCTCGGGGACGAAGCCGTCCCGCAACCCGACCGACATCCCGAGCACGGCATCGGCCATGGCGGGCGGCATGCCTGCTGCGAGGTACTGCTGGGTCATGTCCTCGTCGGTGATCTGCTCGACGCGCACGTTGCGCCCCGTTTCCTCGCTCAGGATCGAGGCGACCTGGGCCCAGGTGAGGTCCTCGGGGCCGTGAACGGCTTGAACCCGGCGACCGCTCCAGTCGCCGTTGAGCAGCGTCGTCGTGGCGACCTCGGCGATGTCGCGTGGAGCCACCCAGCTCATCGGACTGTCGACCGGAAGCACGGTCTGCAGCAGGCCGGCTGTGATCGACTCGGTTTCGAAGAGCAGGTTGGTGAAGAAGTAACCACACCGCAGATGCGTGGCGGCCACCCCGAGTCGATCGAGAGCTACCTCAGTCGCCGCCAGACCGTCGATCTCGCCGGCCCCCCGACGCTTCTCGGCCCCCACACTGCTCTGGAAAACCACGCGACCGATCCCGTTGGACTCCACCGCCGCCCGGATCGCCTCGGTTGCCCGCGCGTAGTCGGCGAGCGGGTCTGCAGACTCGGCAGGCGGATCCACCCAGTAGATGGCGTCGACGCCGACGGTAGCGGCGACGACGTCGCTCGGTGTGCGTGAGTCGGCCTCGACTACGTCGGCACACTCGTCGATCCCGGCCGGGATGCTGCCTGGATGTCGGGTCAGCAGCAGTGGCCTGACGCCCGCCCGGATGAGCATGGTGGTCACGTGGTGGCCTACATGTCCCAGAGGTGTGGTGACTGCGATGCGCACAGTGGCTCCGTTTCGTTTCTCGGGTCTGTTCTGTCACCGTAGGAGCTGATGCGGCCTGTTCCTGTCCGCCATTTCGACGATGCTGGGGCTTATGGAGTCTGCTTCGTCGCGCTCACTTCAACTGTTGACCCTGCTCCAGACCGGCCGTGAATGGACCGCTGCCGAGCTGGCCCGCCGACTGGAAGTCAGCGAACGCACGGTGCGCCGCGACGCCGGGCGCCTGCGCGACCTCGGCTACGACGTGACCTCACGGCCTGGGCCAGGTGCCACCTATCGGCTACGCCCGAGCATGAAGATTCCCCCGCTGTTGCTCACCCCGGACGAGGTTGCAACCATCATCACCGGCCTGCTCGTACTGGAGGCTCGGGCGCCGGACGACGCGTCCGTCGCAGCCGCGCGAGCCAAGATCGAGCAAGTGCTTCCGGCCGGCTTGCGCAGGCGTGCAGCAGCGACCGCTCTCGCCACGCAGATTCTGACCGACGCGCCGTCTCCGGTGGACTGGCGACTCGTCGGAACAGTCGCCGACGCCGTGGCGACCGGCGCGCGCCTCTGCTTCGACTACACGGACCGACAGGGACTTGAATCGCAGCGGACAGTCGATCCTTATCGCCACATCCTGCGCCGGAGGCACTGGTACCTCATCGGGTACGACCTCGGCCGCGCCGACTGGAGGCTTTTCCGCCTCGACCGTGTCCAGGCGCCCAGGACCCTGCCCGGCCCGCATCACCGCCACGAGTTCCCCTACGACTCGATCGACGACTGGCTCGTGAGCGACTTCGGGGCGCATCCGCGAGCTTCGATCGACGTCCCCGATCAGTACAGCTAGCCCAGCAATCTGCGCAGGGTCGTCCCCAGCGGGTGTTTGACGTTGACGGAACCGAGGCGGACGGTCCCGTCGACGATCAGATGCAGCGGACCGAACGGGGGCCCGTTGCGCACCTTCGACTCGGCACTCGCGGCGACCGTGTCGAGACCGTTGATGTCGGCCGTGGCCTCGGCGGGAACGACCAGGGTGATGGAGCTGAGGTAGTCGTCCACCTGGATCCGCACGACCTGGGTGCGCATGACGGCCTCGGTGAAGTCGAGGGTCACCGAAGACAGCACAGTGTCGAGCCGCAGCACCGGTGGCACCTCCCACCGGCCCTTGCGGCTGAGGTTGGACATCCGGCCGCGAATGGTGGGTACATGCATGTGCGGAGACGGTGCGGGGTATGCCGGCCCGGGTGTCGGTGACGCGGGATACCCCTGCCCGGGCATCGGTGGCGCGGGATGCCCCGGGGCGGGCATCGGTGGCGCGGGATGCCCCGGGGCGGGCATCGGCGGCGCCGGGAGGGGACCGGGCTGGGTGGGGTGCGGCAGGTATTCGGGCCGCACCTGCATGCCGGGCAGGTCGACGAGTACGGCGTTCAGTTCTCCGCGGGTCTTCGCGGCCAGCGCGGTATCCATGCGTTCGGTGAACTCTCCCAGCGACAGCATCCCCTGCCCGACCGCACGTTGCAGCAATGTCCCGACGTGTTCGCGCTCGGCGTCCGAGACACGCAGATCCCTCGACTCCATGATCGACAGGGTAGGCGTTGCCGCACCCGGGGTCATCAGGGTCAGCGCTGCCGCGAGTGCGGGACGATCATGGAGTCGAGGAATCGTCACTGTCGGTTCAGATCGCCGTTGCGGGCCAGCGCGCCGCAGACGCGAAGACACCGGCGGGGTCGTAAGCCGCGCGGATCCGGGCGAGCCGCGCACGCTGGGCCGGGGTCCACGCGCTCGCCACGCGGGCGGCGGGGACACCGTCCGCTGCACCGGCGAAGTTCGTCAACGCACCCCCGGTGCCCCACGGTGCGAGTGCCTCGACGACGGACTCGAGGGCACCGGGCACCGCGTCGGCGACGGGCGGCGCCAGCACTCCGACCGTGAAGAGGTTGAACGCGGCGTCGCGGCCCCCGACCGCGTTGGCGGTCTCCGGCGGCGCGCTCAGGGCGCCACCCATCGCGCGGAGCTCGGCGAGCGTGATCGGCAGCGCGCCTGCGGGACCCGCGACGGCGAGCAGGGCGTCGAGGGCGGCGTCCGGGAGTTCCCGCAACAACAGGGAACGTTCCGTGGCGGGCATCGGATCGGTGGGGTCGGCGTGGATCGAGCCCAGCGCCGGGTACACGATCTCGGCGACGGTGTCGAGGATCGGGGTGGCCGCCGCCCGCATCGGTGCGAGCAGTGCTGTCCCGTCCTCGTGGTCGTCGACGTGCGCGAACCGCACATGCACGGCGGTGCGGCCGCGCAGCGGCTCGGGCAGTACGGGCAGGGGTGGGAAGTTGACGATCGCCAGCGAGCTGGATACGGACATCGGCGCGGCGGAGATCCAGTCCCGCCAGCGGCGCAGCACGGCCGGTGCGTCGGCGATGTCGAAGAAGAGGCCGCCGCCGTCGAGGGTCTGGATGGGAAGCAGCTCGAAGGTCATCTGGGTGACGATCCCGAACGCCGCGCCGCCGCCGAGGAGCGCCCAGAACAGGTCGGGTTCCTCGTCGGCGGTGACCCGCCGCAGCTGTCCGTCGGCGGTGACGACCTCCATCCGCAGCACCCGGTCGGCGGCGAAGCCGTGGGTGCGAGCGATCGGTCCGAGACCACCGCCGAGGGTGTACCCCACCACACCGACGTCGGGCGACGACCCGGCCAGCGGTGCCAGCCCGTGCGGGGCGGCGGCATCGAGCACCTGCCGCCAGCGGACCCCGGCCTCGACGGTGGCGGTGCGTTCGGCGCGGTTGATACTCACCCCGTCGAGGAGGGCGGTGTCGACCAGGATGCTGTTCTCCGGGGCGGGGGCGGCGCCGTGGCCGGTGGCCTGCACCGCGACGGTCAGTCCGCACTCGGCGGCGATCCGGACGGTGGTGGCGACGTCGGCGGCGCTCGAGGCGACCACCACCGCGGCGCTGCGGTGCACGGTGGCGACGTTGAAGCCGGTGGCGGACAGGCGGTAGCCCTCGTCTCCGGGGGCGTGTACCGCGCCGGCGACGGCGGCGCGGAGGCGGTCGGCGACGGGCGTGGCGGCCAGGGTCTGGAACGACTGGTGGGACATGATGCTCCTCGGAGGGGACGACTCGGGGTCCCCTCCAGGACAGCGAACGGCGCTTAGCTGCCGCTTAGCTCCGGCTGGGCACCGACGTGTCCCGTTCGGCACAGCCGGTCGAGCAGTGCGCTCACCTCCGCGCGGTCCAGGCCGGCGCCGAGACCGACATACCGTTCGAACTCGGCGTCGCCGAGCGCATCGCGGACGACCGCTACCTCGCGCGGGCCGTCGACGGGATCCATCACCTCGGGCAGGAAGCCGATGCGGCCACCGAGGGCACGGACCGCGCCGAGCAGCATCGCGCCGACGTCGGGTGTGCCGAGCCGCGCCACCAGGGCCGCGGCACTGTGGACGAGTACCAGCCACGACGTCACGTCGCCCTCGGCTTCGAGCACCGGCTGCATCACCCGGACCGCGTCGAGCGCCGCATCCGTGTCCCCGACGTCCATCGCTGTGCGCATGAGGGTCCACGACGCCGAGCCGACTGCCCAGCCGTGGCCGCAGCGCTCGCCCGTCTCCACGGCCTCCCGCAACACCTGCCGGGCCCGCTCGGGACGGCCGAGGAAGCGCAGGATCATCCCCTCGATGAGCAGCGCGTCGGCGCGCTGCCACACGGCACCTTCCCGGCGCAGGACGTCGGCACTCTCGTGCGCTGCGTGCAGGGACTCCTCGGACGGTCCCGTGATCGCGGAACAGTAGGCCCACCAGGAGCGCATCCATGCCTCGGTGACGGCATCGCCGGTGCGCGCCGCGGTCTCGGCGGACCGAAGCAGCGCAGCCGCCGCGGCGGCTGCGTCGCCCGCCAGGTAGGTGAGTCCACCCAGACCGGTCAGCGCCGACGACAGCGTCGCATCCGGGACGACGGTGGCGGAGCGCTCCACCGCCCCGAGCCCCGCCGAGATCACTCCGAGGCCCTCCCGGATGTGCCCGCGCCGGTACCAGAACCAGTAGAGCGCTCCGGCGAGCTCGAGCAGGTAGACGGCATCGCCGGCAGCTGCGGCGGACGCCGCCGCGGCGCGGTGCTCGGCGATGTCCGCAGTCAGGGCGTCGAACGTCTGCCGTGCCCGGGAACCGCGCAGGTGGGGCGTCGCCGCGAGGGCTCGTTGCAGCACGAACCGGCGGTGCACGACGGCGATCCGGTCCCGTTCGGACGCGTCCACACGTTCCAGGGCGAACTCCCGGATCGTCTGCAGCATCGAGTACCGCCGCGGCGACGACGCCGGTTCCACCCGCAACAGCGACCGTCGCACGAGTGCGGTCAGCGGCGGCAGGACGCTCAGCGGCGGCGCGCTGCCGTGCACGGCGGCAGCGCCCTCGAGATCGAAGCTGCCCGCGAACACCGCCACCTCGCGCAGCAGCCGCGCCTGCTCGTCGTCGAGGAGCCGGTAGCTCCATTCGATGGCGTCGGCGAGTCCGCGTTGCCGGGGCGGAGCGGTGCGGGAGCCGCCCTGCAGCAGGGCGAACCGGTCGCTCAGCCCCTCGGCGATCTGCTGCTCGGACAGCACCCGCAGCTGGGCCGCCGCCAGTTCGATGCCCAGCGGGATCCCGTCGAGCTCGGTGCAGATGCGGCGCACGGGTTCGGTCACCTCGTCGTGGATCGTCCAGCCCGGCACCACCCCGGCGGCCCGGACGCCGAACAGCTCGACGGCCGCATCCTCGTCCAGCGGCGGCACCTCGTAGACCCACTCGCCGTCGATGCCGAGCGGCTCCCGGCTCGTCGCCAGGATCCGCACACCCGGGCAGCGCTCGAGCAGCGCCGTCACCAGCTCCACGACCCCGTCGAGCAGGTGCTCACAGTTGTCCAGCACGAGGACGAACTCGCGGGGCGCGAGGACCGTCGCCAGGTGGTCCACGGTCCCGGGGCCGAGGATCTGCAGGGCTGCCGCGACGGTCGCGGCGACCAGCGCATCGGTGCGCACCGCCCCCAGGTCCACGAACCACGGTCCGTCGGCGGGACGCTCACCGCCCTGGCGGCACACCTCCACCGCCAGACGTGTCTTCCCGACCCCGCCGGGGCCGACGAGCGTGACCAACGGTTCCCGGGCCAGCGCCGCGGCGACCTCCACGAGTTCACGGTTGCGGGCGACGAGGGCGGTGCGTGGGGACGGCAGAGTGGAGTTCGCGTTCCGCGGGGCCGCGGCCGACGGCGGGATCACCGTGCCGAGCAGCCGGGCGTCGTCCTGCCGCAGCACCGCCGTTTCGAGTTCGCGCAGTCCGGTCCCCGGTTCGATGCCGAGTTCACCGTCGAGCACGGTGCGCACGCGGCGCAGCGCCGCCAGCGCGTCCGCTTGCAGGCCCGCCCGGTAGAGGGCGACGACGAGGAGTTCCCAGGCCCGTTCGTCGAGCGGATGCGCGGCGACGAGCCGCTCGGCGGTCTCGACGACGTCATCGGCGCCGCCCAGGTCCAGCCGGATCTGCAGCAGGGCCTTGCGGGTGCGCAACTCGACGGCCGTCAGCCGGGCGACCTCGGAGCGGACGAACTCGGCGTCGGCGACGTCGGCGTAGGGCGACCCTCGCCAGCACGACAGGGCGGTCGCGTACGCCTCGGCCGCGGCCTGAGCGGCACCTTGCTCGCGCAGCCGGTCGCCCCGTGCGACGAGGTCGGTGAACCGGACGGCATCGATCTGCTCGGCGGCGACGGCGAGCCGGTACCGCGAGCCCTCCCGGACGATCACCCCCTCGTCCCCACGTGGTCGCTGCGGGCTGAGCCGGTCGCGCAGCTTGGAGACGGCGAAGTGCAGTGAGCTCGTCTTCGGGTCGTCGACGTCGTGCCAGACCTGCTCGAGCAGCCGCTCGCCCGACACGTCGCCCGGGAACGCGACGACGAGCGCGGCGAGCAGGGCGCGCTGCCGGCTGCCACCGAGGTCGACGGGTCGTCCGTCGACGCTGACGGCGAAGCCTCCCAGTACGCCGAGCGCCACGCCAGCGATGGTCATCGGCGCTCCACCTTTCGATCGCCCAGCCTTTCGATCGCCCAGCCTTTCGATCGAGCACGTCACCGCCGCAACCGGACTGCGGAAGCGGTCGAATTCTAGAGGATCGGTGGCGCCCGGTGAGCCCGATGAGCTAGTCCAGTCCTTGTTCGATCGCGTACCGGGTGAGCTCGACGCGGTTGGCCAGCTGCAGCTTGCGCAGCGTGGCCTGGACGTGGTTCTCCACCGTGCGGTGGCTGAGGGTGAGCCGGGCGGCGATCTGCTTAGCCGACAGTCCCTTCGCGACGAGCCGCAGCACCTCGGTCTCGCGTTCGGTGAGGGTGGGCGGGGCGGCGGCTCGCCGGCCGGAGTCCGAGGACATGCGGCGGTACTCGCCGGAGGACATGCGCCGGTACTCGCCGAGGACCAGACCGGCCAGTCCGGGCGTGAACACCGCCTGCCCGGCAGCGGTCGCCCGCACGGCCTCGGCCAGCTCGGCGGCCGACGCGCTCTTGACCAGATACCCGGAGGCACCGGCCTTCACGGCCCCGAGGACGTCGTCACGCTCGGAGGACGCGGACAGCACGAGCACGCGACTGGCCGGGGAGGCCCCGAGCACGGCGACGGTGGCCTCGGTGCCGGTGCCGTCGGGCAGCGACATGTCCATCAGTACGACGGTCGGCTGCACCGCCGCGGCCCGGCGCGCGGCCGCACCGACGCCGTCGGCGGTGGCGACGACCCGGAAGCCGGCCGCCTCGAGGTCCCGCGAGACGCCGTCGCGCCACATCGGATGGTCGTCGACGACCATCACCGTGATCGGGCCGCTCGTCGCGCTGTCCTCACCCACCTCGTGCTCCCCTCTTCGGAACGCGGATCTCCCATTCGGTGCCCTCGCCGGGCGCGCTGTCGAGCACCGCGACGCCACCGAGCCACTGCGCGCGGCCGACGATCGACTTCGACACACCCATCCGGCCCTCGGCGCGGGCCTCGGCGAGCCGCCCCTCCGCGATGCCCTTCCCGTCGTCGCGGACACTGAGGATCACCTCGTCGCCGAGGTCCTCGACCAGCACGTAGGCTTTCGCGCCGGCACCCGCATGCAGCGTGGTGTTGGTCAGCGCCGTGGTGGCGACGGCCGCCAGTTCCGTGGCGCGGACGCGGTCGAGCAGGACCGGATCGGCGGGCGCGGAGACGGTGACGCCGGCACCGGCCTGGGCGCGCAGCAACGCCCGCAGGTCCACCAGTTCGTCGCCGCGGTCGAGGCGGGTGTTCTGTTCCGAGACGAGCATCCGGAGGGCGGCCTCCTGTTCCCCGGCGAGCCGGGCGAGTTCGGCGGCCTCCCCGCCGAGAGCGGTGCCGCGGCGCCGCACCAGGGCCAGCACCTGCAGCACCCCGTCGTGCACCTCGCGGGCGAGCCGGTCGCGTTCCTCGGTGGCGGCCGCCACTCGCACGGCCTGTTCGAGCTGCCGGTGGGCGCGCCGGGCGGTGGTGGTGGCGAATCCCATCGCGACGCCGACCGCGACGAGGACGGGGGCAGTCGCGTCCCGCCACAGGTCGAGGTTGATCTGGTCGCGGACGATCGCGCTGACCGACGCCATCACCAGTGCGGACGCCACGCCGGCGACGGGACCGCCGAGGATCGCGGCCGAGAGCACCGCGTTGGCGACCCAGAGGGTGGTGGGCAGCGTCTGGTGGGCGCTGTACCAGTCGTGGTCGGCGACGAGCCGCGTCGCGCCCATGAGCGCGACCGCGACGACCTGGTCGATCCCGACCACCACGGCGCGCCGGCCGACCCCCTGCGACAGCAGCACCGCCGACACCCCGGACCACACCGCCAGCAGCGCGACGAAGAACCAGCTGAGCTGCGGGGAGGTGTAGTGGGCGACGGTGGAGAACTGGGAGCTGACGGCGTAGACGACGGTGACGAGCCGGAACACCTGCGCGGCCCGCCACAGCGGCGCGTCGGGGTCGGCGCCGATCCGGTCCCGGGCGGGCACGGCGACGCGACGCGGCGGCCTGTCGTCGGCTCTGCGCCGGACCATGCGGACGGTCCCCTTCCCGGTCGGTCGTCGCGCCGAGGGTAACCGCCCGAAACGCCCGGATCACGACCATGGTGCACTGTGACGGTGGGCACAGTGGTTTGATTTGATGTCGTGTTGGGGTCCTATCGAGCCGTCGCGGCGACGTTGCGTAGTCGCTGGCCGCTCTACATGGCCTCGATGGGCGCGTCGAACCTGTTCGGCGCGCTGCTGGTGTTCGCGTTCGTCCGGTACGGCATCCCGCTGTCCGAGAACGAGAACATCATCGCGGACCGGGTCCGCAACTTCGCGGTGTTCGCGGTGTATCTGGTGTTCGCCGGGATCGTGAGCCTGACGGCGGCCGCCCTGATGCTGCGGGCGGTGGTGCGGTGGCAGCTGCGCGGCGGCCCCCCGACCCGGTCCGAGCAGATGTCCGCGCTGCACGCGCCGCTGCGGCAGGCGATCGTGCACCTGATCCTGTGGATCCTCGGCGGTGCGCTGTTCGTGTTCCTCACCGCGGAGGAGATGCCGGAGCTGGCGGTCGCGGTGGCGATCACCGTCGCGATGGCCGCCACGAGCACGTTCGGGTTCACGTACATGCTGGGCGAGCGGATCCTGCGGCCGGTGGCAGCGCGGGCCCTGAGCGAGGGGGAGTTCGACCGGACCCTCGCGCCGGGTGTCGGTACGCGCCTCGCCATGACGTGGGGGCTCGGCACGCTGATGCCGACCGGCGGCATCGCACTGCTGTGCGTCACGCAGCTGACCACCGACGTCGCGTTCCCGGCGGACGCGATGGCCTGGGCGGTGCTGGCGCTGTCGGTGATGGCGATCGGTCTGGCGGGGGTGCTGTCGTCGCTCACCGCGGCCCAGATCTCCGATCCGGTCAAGCAGCTGCGCTGGGCCATCGAGCGAGTCCAGCGCGGCGCGACGGACGTGCAGGTCGAGGTGTTCGACGGCAGCGAGATCGGACGCCTGCAGGTCGGCTTCAACCGGATGATGGCCGAGTCCGACGAGCGGCGGCGGCTGCGCCAGCTGTTCGGTCAGCATGTCGGCGAGGACGTGGCCCGCCGCGCCCTGCAGTACGGCACCGAGCTCGGCGGGGAGACCCGCTACGTCGCGGTGCTGTTCGTGGACATGGTCGGATCGACGGCGACGGCGGCCGAACGTCCGCCGGGCGAGGTCGTCGAGTTGCTCAACGAGTTCTTCCGGGTGGTGGTGGACGTCGTGGACCGGCACCACGGCTTCGTCAACAAGTTCATGGGCGACGCGGCGCTGGCGATCTTCGGCGCTCCGCTGGACCGGCCCGACGCACCCACCGCCGCGCTCGCGGCGGCCCGGGAACTGCGGTTCGCGCTGGACGAGATCACCGACCTCGACATCGGCATCGGGGTCTCGGCCGGGCTGGCGGTGGCCGGCAACATCGGCGCGGCCGAACGGTTCGAGTACACCGTCATCGGCGATCCGGTGAACGAGGCGTCGCGCCTGACCGAACTGGCGAAGCTGCGGCCGAGCCGGGTGCTCGCCTCGTCGAGCGCGTTGTACTTCGCCGACGACGAGGAACGGGCCCACTGGGAGCTCGGCGACGAGGTGCAACTCCGGGGCCGCCGCCGGGTGACGCATCTGGCCTGGCCGGTGCGGTACCCGGAATCGGGCCACGAGTGACGGGCGGCCGGGACGACCGGCGCCGAAAAGGACGATCCGCCCTCCGGGCCACTTGGCTACGCTGAATCCTGTGGCGCAGCCCCGACGTGATCCGCCAGCACCCGACGCCACGCGGCGCCGGGGTCGCTTCGGACGGGTGAAGTGGCTGCTCGCCGTGGCCCTGGTCGCACTGCTGGTGGTCGAGGGCATCTACCTGTGGCCGACGCTGGCCGACTCCTGGCGCGCCCTGACCGAACTGCACTGGGGCTGGCTGGCCGCCTGCATCCTCGCGCAGGCCCTGTCGCTGAGCGGCTTCGCGGAGGTGCAGCGCCGGCTCCTGCGTGCCGGGGAGGTCGTCGTCGGGCACGTGCGCTCGGCGTCGGTGATCTATGCGAGCACCGCGATGGCGGTGACGTTGCCGGCCGGTCCGGTGTTCTCCACCGCGTTCACCTACCAGCAGACCCGGCGCTGGGGTGCGACGCCGGTGGTGGCGTCGTGGCAGCTGGCGGTCTCAGGAGTGATCGCGGCGGTGACGCTCGCGGCGGTCGGCGTGGGCGGCGCGTTCGCGGTCGGCACGCGGGTGAGCCCGGTGACGCTGGTCCTGTCGGTCGCCGGGGTGATCGCGCTGGTCGTCGGGGTCCGGTACGTGTCCCGCAATCCGTCGTCCGTCGAATCGGCCGGGGCGTGGGTTCTCGCGCGCGTCAACCGCCTGCTGCGCAAGCCGGCCGACACCGGGATGGAGAAGTTCGAGCAGATTCTCGGGCAGATCGAGGCGGTTCATTTGGGTCGGCGCGACGGGCTCGCCACGATCGGCTGGTCGGCCGTGCACCGGACCTTCGACGTCGCGTGTCTGGGGTTCGCGTGCTGGGCGGTGGGTGGGGAGCCGTCGCTGCCGGGACTGCTGATCGCCTTCGCTGCCGCCAAAGCGGTGGGGAGCATTCCGCTGGCGCCCGGCGGGCTGGGTTTCGTCGACGGCACGTTGATCGCCACGCTCACCGCGGCCGGGATGAGCGCCTCGCAGGCCCTCGCAGCGGTGTTCGTGTACCGAGGGGTCAGCTTCATCCTGGTCGCGCTGGTGGGGTGGACGGTGGTGGCTTTCAAGTTCCGGTCGGGCCGGCACGAGGAGAGCATCGACGCCGATCTCGAACGCGAGGAACACGCCCGTTCGGTGCTCGAACGACGTCGTGGCCGGGCCGCGAGCGAGGGCACCCCCGCGCCGGAGTGACGAGTGAGATCCACCTCACACCTCAAGTAGTTGCGGAATCAATCATTCGATGCGATCGTTGACTGCATCGAAGGTTGAAACTTCAACTAAAACTCGACCAGGAGGAGCCCCATGACCACCGCCACGACCGCCACCTTCCCCGGACTCACCGCCGGCACCTGGGTCATCGACTCGGTCCACTCCACGGTGGGCTTCACCGTCCGGCACCTCGTCGTCAGCAAGGTGCGCGGCACCTTCGACGACTTCTCGGGCGCCGTGACCGTCGCCGAGGACGGCACCGCCGCCGTCGCCGCCGAGATCCAGGTCGCGTCCATCGACACCAGGAACGCCGACCGCGACGCCCACATCCGCTCCGCCGACTTCTTCGACGCCGAGCAGTTCCCCACCGCGACCTTCCGGTCCACCGGCGTGCGCACCGCCGGAAGCGACTACGTAGTCGACGGCGAGTTCACCCTGCACGGCGTCACCAAGCCCGTCGAACTGAAGCTCGAGTTCAACGGCGTGAATCCCGGCATGGGCCAGGGCCCGGTCGCCGGCTTCGAGGCCACCACCGTCCTCAACCGCAAGGACTTCGGCATCTCCATCGACATGCCGCTCGAGGGCGGCGGCGCCGTCGTCGGCGACAAGATCACCATCAACCTCGAGATCGAGGCCGGTCTGCAGGCCTGATCCCCGCTCCGCACAGCGAGCGCTCTCCCGTCCCGGAGGGCGCTCGCTGTCGTCGTCGACCTACGCTGGACGTCGTGAAGAAGTACGCACCGGCCCTGATCGACGTCGTCCTGGTCATCGTGTTCGCCGCGCTCGGACGCGCGAGCCACGACGAGGGGGGCGGCCTGGCGGGACTCGCCAACACGGCATGGCCGTTCCTGGCCGGCCTGACCGCGGGATGGATCGCGACGGCGGCTCTCTACAAGGAGAAGTTCGACCCGTGGCTGGTCGTCCCGACCGGCGTGCTCGCCTGGCTGTGCACCGTGGTCGTCGGGATGCTGCTGCGCGTCGTCACCGGCCAGGGCACCGCCGGGTCGTTCATCGTCGTCGCATCGATCGTGCTCGCGGTGTTCCTGCTCGGCTGGCGCCTGCTGGCCGGCCTCTGGCTGCGCCGGCGCGTCGACGCCGCCTGACCGTTCCGCCCTGCCCTGGCCGTACTGCGCATATCGGGCGGAGTGCGGGGCGGACGGCATCCGGAAGGCCGGCGCTGTGCGAGAGTGACAACCATGAGCGAGACCGCGCCGCCTCCCGAACGGACCCGGGAACGAACCTTCTTCGGCCAGCCGTTCGCCCTGGCCAACCTGTTCGGTGTCGAGATGTGGGAGCGATTCTCCTTCTACGGCATGCAGGGCATCCTGATCTACTACCTGTACTACTCCGCCGCCGACGGCGGACTGGGGATCAGCGAGCTGGCTGCCACGTCGATCGTCGGCGCGTACGGCGGCACGGTCTACCTGTCGACGATCCTCGGCGCCTGGATCGCGGACCGGCTGCTCGGTTCCGAGCGCACACTGTTCTACAGCGCGATCCTCATCATGCTCGGCCACATCTCCCTGGCGCTGCTACCCGGACTGGCCGGCGTGGCCGTCGGCCTGGTGTTGGTCGCGGTCGGCAGCGGCGGCCTCAAAGCGAATGCGACGTCGCTCGTCGGCGATCTGTACGACGAGCAGGACACCCGTCGCGACGCCGGGTTCTCCATCTTCTACATGGGTATCAACATCGGAGCGCTGATCGGCCCGCTGCTCACCGGCTGGGCCCAGACCGAGCTGGGCTTCCACTACGGTTTCGGGCTGGCCGCGATCGGGATGGCGCTCGGACTGCTCCAGTACACCCTCGGCCGCAAGCACCTGCGCGGGATCGGCGCCACGCCCCCGCACCCGCTGCCCGCCACCCAGCGGGTCCGCGCCGCCGGCATCGCCCTCGTCGTGCTCGCCCTGATCGCGGTGTTGTTCGCGACCGGACTGGTCACCGTCGACAACCTGTCCGATGTCGTGGTCGGCACGATCGTCGCGGCGTCCGTCGTGTACTTCGTCGTGATCCTGTCCAGCCGCCAGATCACCCCGGTCGAACGCAGCCGGGTGGTCAGCTTCATCCCGATGTTCCTGGCCAGCGCGGCCTTCTGGTCGCTGTTCCAGCAGCAGTTCACCACCGTCGCGGTCTACGCGGACAAACGCCTCGACCGCAACCTGTTCGGCTGGGACTTCCCGCCGGCATGGGTGCAGTCGATCAACCCCGTGTTCATCATCGTGTTCGCCGGTGTGTTCGCCGCGCTGTGGACCCGGCTCGGGCCCCGGCAGCCGTCGTCGCCGGCGAAGTTCGCGATGGGCACGATGCTCATGGGCGTCGCGTTCCTGTGCTTCATCCCGATGTCCGGCGGCGGCCCCAACAGCGCTCCCGTGCTCGGTCTCGCCGGCATCCTGCTGCTGTTCACGTTCGCCGAGCTGCTGCTCTCCCCTGTCGGGTTGTCCCTCGCGACGAAGCTCGCCCCGCGCAACTTCCACACCCAGATGGTGGCGCTGTTCTTCCTGTCCGTGGCGCTCGGCACGGCGATGGCCGGCACGCTCGCGAAGTACTACGACGAGGCGAACGAGAAGCCGTACTTCGCGTGGGTCGGTTTCGGCTCGATCGCGATCGGCGTCGTGCTGGCGCTGCTCTCGCCCTGGATCCGGCGGAAGATGCAGGGGGTCCACTGACCCGGCGGTGTGCACGGGCGCGGCGGACTCATCGGACGGCCAGCCACACCGCCAGCCCGAAGCCGGCGAGTGCGACCGACACCCGCAGCACGTCGGGCGGGATCCGCCGGACCACGGGCGGTCCGCACCACCCGCCCGCGACGGCCCCCAGCGCCATCGCCGCGGCCGCGCCCCAGTGCACCGGGCCGAATGCGGCGAACCCGATCGCCGCGACGAGGTTGGCCACCCCGAGCAGGAAGCTCTTGAGGATGGTGGCACGCCAGATGTGCTCGGAGGTGCAGATCAGGGTCACGGCGAGGAAGACGACGCCCGCCCCGGCCCCGAAGTAGCCCCCGTACACGGCGACGACGAACAGCAACGCCGAGTACGGTCCCGGCAGATCCCGGCCGCCGGCCAGGGCACGGATCCGCGGCTGGAGCAGCAGCGCGAGAGCCGCGAACGCCACCATGTAGGGCACCACCGCCTCGAACGATCCGGCCGGCGCCCACAGCAGCACGACGGCGCCGACGAGGCCGCCGAGCGCCGAGTACGCAGTCCACCGCCACAGCCGTGGTCCGGTGTCGACGACCTCGCGGGTCGAGTTGGCCAGCGCCCCCACGCCGACCCCCACCATCGCGACGGTGTTGGTGACGTTGGCGGCGACGGGTGGCAGCCCCACGGCGAGCAGTGCCGGGTACGACACGATGGACGCGAGGCCGGTGACGAACCCGACGAGCCCGGCGAAGAACCCCGCGACCGCGAGCAGCAGCAGGTCGACAGGGGTCACGAGCGACAAACGTACCCGGGTCCGCTTCGAGGGAACCGTCGAGGTCCGCGGCGGTCAGCCGTCGGCAGGCGGCTTGGCGAGCTCCCGGAGGAACATGTCGGCCATCTTCACCGCACGGTCGCCGCCGTCGGCGTTGGCGACGAACACCGCGAAGGCCAGATCGCCGGTGTATCCGTAGAACCATCGGTCGTCGCCGCTCGCGGCTGCGATGCCGGCCAGACCCGGATGGCCCTTCAACAGCGATGCGGGGCCGCTGCGCACGTTCTCGGCCATCGCGGCGCGCAGCGCGTCGGTCACCTGCGGTGGCAGCGGTTCGACGGCCTCGTCGACCTTCGCCGACCTGCCCTGCACGATCGCCGGCAGCGGCGCTTCACCCCGCGCGACGGACGCGGCGAGCAGCGCGGCACCGAACGGGCTGAGCAGTGCCTCGTTGCCGCCGTCCGACCCGGAGAACTGCACCACGCCCGACCGGTTGTCCCCGATCTGCGCGGTCTCGAACTCGAACCCCGGAACGTCGTAGTCGAGTCCGAGCCCGAGCCGGCGGGCGGTGGCAGCCAGATCGTCGGTACTCACCGAGACCGGGTCGACGCCGCGGTCGAGACCTGCGGCCAGGCGCACCGGATCCAGCGTTTGTCCGGCCGGGTACAGCCCGCGCGAGGCGACCGGTCCGAGTTCCATCGCCCAGTTGTTCACGTCCAGGGCCAGGACACCGCCGGTGGACGGCTGGATCGCCACGATCGCCGCGGGGGTACCCACGCTGACCACGGCTTCCTTGGCGGCGAGCTGGACGTGCGAATCGAGGGTCGCCTGCAGGTCCGGCGGCGGCGGGCCCTGGAAGCCGGCGAGCTGCACGGGGTCGGCGCCGGGTTCTTCGAGAGTGACTGCCCAGCCGGCGGTGGCGTCGCGTTCGAGCTGCCAGGCCGCGCGCAGCGGGTCGAGCAGAGGAGTGGAGATCCGCCGGTCCGCGCTGATCAGGGTCGGTGTCTTGACCACCACGACGCCCGGGATGGGCACGATCTCGTCCTCGAGGAACTGGTAGTCCTGGTCGCGCAGCTTCACCGCGGTGATGCGCGCGCCCGGGTCGGCCGCGAGGTTGCGCTGCAGCAGGTCGGCGGTGATGACCGGGGCGACCGGTTCGAGCACCTTCGCCAGCCGGGTCGTGGTGTCGACCGGGTCGGACGTGAGGGTGGGGTCGACGACGACGGCATTGATGGTCTGCTCGGCCATGAGCAACCGACCGGTGCGGTCGAAGATCTTCGGCGGGGCGGCGTCGGTGCGCACGTGGTGCACGGTGCGGGTCCGGTTCAGCTCGGGCACCAGCACCTGCGGGTCCCAGGAGATCCGCCAGCCGACGGCGAGGTTCTTCGCCACGCCGTCCACCTGGTATCCCCAGTCCTTGCCGGGCCCGAAATTCCAGTCGGCCCCCAGGGAGAAGAAGCCCGTCTGCTCGTTGAGTTCGACGAACTGGGCGACGTCGAACTCGACGTCGCCGTCCTTCATGCCCTCGAACATCTGGCGGATCGACGCCTCGGCGGCGTTCGGGTACGAGGTGAGGGCGGCCGCGCCGGCGGCATCTTGTTCGTTCAGTTCCGCGACGAAGTCGTCGACGAGTCGCTGCGCGTCGCTCCGGGGGTCGTCGAACACGCACGAGGCCATGCCCGCTGCGAGAACCACGACGGCGACCAGGGCTGTCACGCGGCCGCGCATCGTGCGCCAGTCCCGAAAACCCATAACGACCAACCTTCACTTCTGTCACTTCAGTAACAAGCACGCCCTGCCTACGATGCGATCACGATTGCGCCTCGAACCGCGCCTCACCCCCTCAGCAGGCGTCCCGCCACGTCCACTGCCGGTGCCGAACTGCCCGCTCCCGCAACGAAAACCGCGAACGCGAGGTCTTCCTGCGAGCCGACGAACCACCCGTGGGCACCGGTGCCATCACCGTACTCCGCCGTCCCCGTCTTACCGACGAGTTCGGGGATGTCCCGCAGCACACTCGCGGTTCCACCCGTGACAGTCTCCCGCATCATCGTCCGTAACGCGGCAGTGACCTCCTCCGGCGCGGCGACGGGCGCACGATCGGCCACCGCCGGCCGGCCCTCCACCAGCATCGGCAACGGAGTCGACCCGTGCGCGATGGACGCCGCCACGAGTGCCATCCCGAACGGAGACGCCGTCACCCGACCCTGGCCGATCGCGGACTCGACGCGCTCCGCCGGCGTCTGCGCCTCGGGCACGCTGCCGGTGACCGTGACCAGCCCGGGCGTGACGTAGTCGACCCCGAGCCCGAACTGCGCGGCCGCATCGGTGAGCGCGGTCGCCGGCAGGCCGACGGCGAGCCGGCCCATCGTGGTGTTGCACGAGAAGGCGAAGGCCGTGTGCAACGGCACGGAGCCGAGGTCGAAACTGTCGTCGTTGGGGATGACGCGGCCCTCGATGTTCGCCGTCCCGGGGCACGGCACCACCGTGTCGGGGGTTGCGGCCCCGGCCTGCAGCGCGGCCGAGGTGGTGACGGTCTTGAACGTCGAGCCGGGCGGATACAGCCCGGTCAGGGCGAGCGGCCCCTCGGCGTCTGCGGCGGCGTTCTGCGCCACCGCCCGCACCGCCCCGGTGGACGGTTCGATCGCGACGATCACCGCCGGTTGCTGCAGTGGCGCCAGGACCGCCTCGGCGCGCGTCTGCAGGTCCAGGTCGAACGTGGTCTGCAGGTCCGGTGCCGGCGGACCGTCGGCTCCGGCGACGCGGCGCGTGGTGCCGTCCCCGGACACGAGCCGCACGGCCCATCCGGCGGACGCGTCCTGGCCCTCCTGCCACAGCTCTCCCAGCCCGGACAGCACCGGCGAGGCCAGGGCGCGGTCGACCGTCAGCAACCGGGTCTGCCGGACGAGGCTCACTCCGGGCAGCGCGGCGAGCTGAGCTTCGATCGGCGCGAGGTCCGCCTCCCGGAGGGTCACCGCCGTCACGGGCTTGCCCGCGGCGGCGGCGACGTCGGCGGCGAGCGATGGCGCGGTGACGGTGGGCGCCGCCGTGGCGAGCAGCGGCGCGACGGCCGCCGGGTCGGCGGTGGCGTCGAGGTTCACCAGCGTCACCACCTGTTGTTCGAGGATCGGCTGCCCGCGGCGGTCGAGCACCGACGGTGCCGGACCCGTCGTCGTCGTGTAGCTCAGGGTGGCGTCGGCGGTCAGGTCCGGGGCGAGCAGCGCCGGGTCCCACTCGATGCGCCAGCCCTGCGGGTCGAGGTCGACCGCACTGCCGGACGTGCGGTACGCCCAGTCCTGCCCTTCGCCGAAGGTCCACGCGACGTCGAGGTCGAACGTGCCCGCATCAGCCGTGCCGGCGAGGTTCACGTCGGGGCGGACCGTGCCGGAACCGTCGACGCCGAGACCGTCGAACACGTCGCCGATCGTCGTGGCTGCCGCCGCGGGGTCGGTGGTGAGTTCCGCCGCGGCCTGCACGTCACCGGCCTCGAGCGCCGCCGCGAACTCGCCCACGACGGTCTCGGGCTGGTCGGGACCGAAGGAGCACCCGGCGGCCGCGAGCGCGGCGACGACGGTCGTCAGGAGCGGAACCGGTCGGCGTCGAAGGATGGGCACGACCACGATCATGCCCGAATCCGGACGGTGCCGTCGTGCACGACCGGAGCGCGTGCCGTACAGGCGGCACGTTGTGACGCAGGCCGCGGTGACGGAAAACCGGTTGCCGCTCCGCGATCACCGCTCTACCGTGGATTCTCGTCACGTTCCCGTCGATCGGAGAAGGCCGTTGCTCCTGTAGAGGTTTCGCCCGCCGCGCCGCACCCTGCGCGCGGTATGTCGTCACCTACTGCCGGGAGCAGCCATGTCACACCCTTCCCCGACGCTGTCGGACCTCACCTTCACCTGGCCGGACGGCACCGTCGTGTTCGACGGTCTCGACACGACCCTCCCGGCCGGGCGCACCGGACTCGTCGGACGCAACGGGTCCGGCAAATCGACTCTGCTGCACATCATGTCGGGCGAACTGTCGCCGACCCGCGGCTCCGTCACGATGCGTGGCCGGGTCTCGCTGCTGCCGCAGGACATCGTGCTCGACCCGCACCGCACCGTCGACGCCGTCCTCGGCATCGACGGCGTGCGTGCGGCGCTGCGGCGCATCGAGTCCGGCTCGACCGCCGCCCACGACTTCGACACCGTCGGCGAACGCTGGGACGTCGAGGAGCGCGCCCTGGCCACCCTGCACCACCTCGGCCTCGACCGAATCGTCGGATCCCCCAGCGACTTCGATCGCACCGTCGGCACCCTCTCCGGCGGCGAGACCGTCCTGCTGGCACTCACGGCCCGGCTGCTCGACGAGCCGGACGTCCTGCTGCTCGACGAGCCGACGAACAACCTGGATCCGGCGGCCCGCGCGCGGCTGTACGACGTGCTGCGGGAGTTCCCCGGGACCCTCGTCGTCGCGACCCACGACCGTGACCTGCTCGAGCGGGTCGACACCGTCGCCGAGGTGCGCGACGGGCGGCTGCGGCTGTTCGGCGGCAACTACCGCGAGTACGAACGCATCGTCACGGCCGAACAGGAAGCCGCGCTGGCCGCGGTACGCGACGCCCGGGCGGACGTGCGCCGGCAGGCACGCGAACTGAGCGACTCGCACATCAAGCTCGCCCGGCGAGAGCGCTACGGCCGCAAGATGTTCGAGAACAAGCGGGAGCCGAAGATCGTGATGGGGGCCCGCAAACGGCAGGCTCAGGAGTCGGCGGGTCGGCTGCGGCGCGAACACGAGGGCAAGCTCGCCGGCGCGCGCGAGACCCTCGAGCGGGCCCAGGACAGCGTGCGCGACGACCGGGAGATCCGGGTGGACCTGCCGGAGACGGAGGTGCACCCCGGGGCGCGCGTCGCCGAGGGGCCCCTCGAGATCGTCGGTCCCGAGCGGATCGCGCTGCGCGGCGCCAACGGTTCGGGCAAGACGACGCTGTTGCGCGCGGTCGTCGCAGCCGGCCCCCGGGTGCCGTTCGCGGTGCTGCCGCAGCGGCTGGACATCTTCGACGAGTCGCTGTCGGTGGCGGACAACGTCGCGCTGGGTGCCCCGCACATGTCGTCGCAGCAGGTCCGGGCACTGCTCGCCCGGTTCCTGTTCCGCGGCGCCGACGCGGACGTGCCGGCGGCCGTCCTCTCGGGCGGCGAGCGTCTGAGGGCGGCGCTGGCGACGTTGCTCGCGGCGGATCCGGCGCCGCGGCTGCTGCTCCTCGACGAGCCGACCAACAATCTGGACCTGCCCGGCCTCACGCACCTGGTGCAGGCGCTGCGCGCGTACCGGGGTGCCCTCGTCGTGGTCAGCCACGACGAGCGGTTCCTGTCCGACATCGGCGTGACCCGGTCGGTCAGACTGGAGCGGTGAGCCATGCGATCAACCCTGTCGACGGAACCCGCATCGCCTTCTCGGTGATCGACTCCGACGCCGGCGCCGGCAGCCCGTCGCTGCTGCTCGCGCACGGCAGCGCCCTGTCGTCCGCCATCTGGCGGGGATTCGGGTACGTGCGTCCCCTGCGGGAGCGGTACCGGCTCATCCTGCCCGACCTGCGCGGACACGGCCGCAGCGACAAGCCCGATGTCCCGGACGCCTACGCGATGGACCGGATCGTCGACGACGTGCTGGCGGTGCTGGACGCCGCCGGCACCGACCGCGTGCACTATCTCGGATACTCGTTCGGAGCCCGGGTCGGCCTGTCGCTGGCGGTACGTGACACCGGCCGGCTACGGACGCTCACCGTGGGCGGGGGCAGCGCACGTGCGCAGACCGGGACGTTCGATCGGCTGTTCTTCCCGGGGTGCGCCGACGTGCTCGGCCACTACGGGGTCGAGGGGTTCCTCGAGGCGTGGGCGGAACACCTCGGTTCACCCGTCGATGCGGCGACACAGGCCGCGTTCCGGGCGAACGACGCCGCCGCCCTCGCCGCGTACATGCGGCGGTCGGATCGCGAACCCGGGATCGACGACGCTGCCCTCGCCGCGCTGGACGTGCCGACGCTGGCGTTCGTCGGTTCGGAGGACGGCGAACGGATCGACGACACCCGGGAGTTGTCGCGGACGATCCCCGGTGCCCTACTCGCCGTCATCCGGGGGTACGACCACGCGACGACGATCGCGGCGGCGCCGGAGGTACTGTCCGTGATCGAACCGTTCCTCGCGGCGCACGCCGGCGAATCGTCCGGCTAGCTCACCGAGGACGGCTCGCCCACCCACTGCACGAGCTGGTAGACGATGCCGTTCGGGTCGCGCATCTGGAAGTACCGCTCGCCCCACGGCTCGGTCTCGATCGGGGTGACGATCGGTACCCCTTCGGCCCGCAGGCGTTCGTACTCGTCGTCGATCGCGTCGACGACGAAGGCGACGAGCATCCCCTGCCCCGCGTCGCCGGCGACGCTCGCGGGCTTGAAGCTGCCGAGGCCGGTGCGCAGGAAGACGAGGTTGAAGCCGGCATCCTCGCGGGTGAGGGAGACGAACCCGTCCGCGGCCATCGCTTCGGTGAACCCGAGATGGCGGGTTGCGAAGTCGGCCGACGCGGCCACGTCGGGAACGTTGAGGGACAAGGCACTGGCAGTGATCTGCACTGTGAACTCCTTCCGGTTGCACGACTGCGAACGTCCGGTGGACGCATCCGGTTCCCGCGCCCCGCTGCGTGGGTGCGGCCGAATGTCACATCGGTTCGATGTGATCGAAGGGATGTCACATTCGGCCCCCAAGGGGGTGTTGTCCGCCGCCCCGAACCGGAGGACTCTCGGAGTCACCCCTGTCCCCTCCGGAAGGTCCCACCGTGACGCACACCGTCTCCTCCGTCGACACCGCCGCTCAGCGCGTCCTCGACTCGGCGCTCGGCGCCGTCGATGTGATTGCGATCTACATCGGCGACCGGCTCGGCTGGTACCGCAGTCTCGTCAACGACGGTCCCGCCACGGCCGACGAGCTCGCGACGCGCACCGGAACCGACCCGCGTTACGCCCGCGAATGGCTCGAACAGCAGGCGGTGACCGGTCTGCTCGAGGTCGACGACGACGTTCCGCCGCGCTTCACGCTTCCCCCAGCAGTGGCCGAGGTCCTCACCGACGAGCAGAGTCTCAACTATCTCGGGCCGCTGGCCCGCCTGTTCGCCGGAGTGTCCGTGCAGCTCCCGGCCCTGCTCGACGCGTACCGCACCGGCGGCGGCGTGAGCTGGGCGCAGCTCGGCACCGATGCGCGCGAGAGCCAGGCGGACATGAACCGGCCGTGGTACGAGAAGGTGCTGCCGGGTGCTCTGGCGTCCGTACCGAACCTGGACGCCCTGCTGCGCCGGCCGGGGGCCGCGATCGCCGACATCGGCTGTGGCGGAGCATGGTCCACGATCGCCCTGGCCCGCGCGTACCCGCAGGCCCGGTTGTTCGCCGTCGACATCGATCCGGCGACCGTCGCCCTGGCCCGGACGAACGTCGCCGCGTGCCCCGACGTCGCCGACCGGATCACCGTCGTCGAGGCCGACGCGGCCGGCCTGCCCGACGAACGTTTCACCGCCGCGTTCGCCTTCGAGTGCGTCCACGACATGCCGCGTCCCGTCGAGGTGCTCTCCTCGGTGCGGGGTGCGCTCGCGGACGACGGCGTCATGATCGTGATGGACGAGGCCGTCGCCGACCGGTTCACCGCGCCCGGCGACGAGGTAGAGCGGCTGATGTACGGGTTCAGCATCGTGTGCTGCCTGCCGGACGGCATGAGCCATCCGCCGAGCGCGGGAACCGGCACGGTGATGCGCGCGGACACCCTGCGCCGGTATGCGCTCGACGCGGGCTTCTCGGATGTGTCGGTGCTGCCGATCGAGGACTTCGGGTTCTGGCGGTTCTACCGGTTGACCCCCTGACCGGTCTCAGCACGACGCCGGTTGGCGTGCCTCCGACAGCTCCGGCCGGCCGGCCTCAGACAGTGCCGGCCGGCCGGCCTCAGACAGCAGCGCGGTGACGGTGTGCTTCATCAGCTCGGTGGCTTCGGCGACGGGCAGGCCCAGCACGTCGCGCAGCGCCACCCAGGACCCCCAGGTGCTCGCCACCGCCACGGACCGCACCAGCCGGGCGCGATGCGACGGGTCGAGGGCGGCCAGCTCCGCCGCGAACAGCTCGTCGACCTCTTCGACCACCCGGGCGATGTGCCGCAACCTGTTCCGCCGGATCCGTTCGGACTGCGACGCCCTGATCGCCGACGAGCGCGCGAACGGCGCCACCAGCTCGAGCAGCTCCGCGCGCTGCCGGCAGAACGCGTCGATCCGCTCCCCGAGGGGCAGTCCGACAGGGACCGGGACGAAGGCGGAGTCCTGCCGCCGCAGCAGCTCTGCCCCGGTCTCCTCGAACAGCGTTTCCAGATCGTTGAAGTTCGCCCACAACGCCCGGAGCGAGACCCCGGCCCGGGCGGCGATCTGCGCCCCGGTCGGTTTCAGCTCCCCGGCCTCGATCAGGGCGATGTGTGCCTCTATCACTGCGTGGCGGGTCCGTTCGGCCCGCGCGACGCGTCCGTCGGTGACGGTCACGTGTCTCTCCTCCCGTGTCGCCGACCGGTTCCTCCCAACCGGTGCGGCGAACCCAATTGTGCCAGGGCCTGTGTCACCTGGGAGCGCGGCGCCGCGCGGGAGACGGTTCAGTCGTGATCGAGCACGGGAGTGCGGGCGGTCGCCCGGACGATCGCGTCGCACAGCGCGCGGGTGGCGCCGGCGTCCCGGACGAGGACGGACTCGTCGGATATGCCGGGGCGGCAGTGCAATTCGACAGGAACGCCGGCTTGCCGGAGCCGTCGGGCGTAGTCGGTCGCCTCGCCCCGGAAGGGAGCGCGTTCGCCGACGGTGAGGTAGGTCGAGGGCATCCCGGTCAAATCGATCCGGCGGGCGGGCACGGATTGCCCGGTGGCTTCCCGGCCGCCGAAGGGGTGCGGCCGGCTTCCGGCGGCGTCGAGGCCGGGGTCGAGGCCGGGGTCGAGCAGTGCCTGCAACGCGATGCACGGGCCGCCCTCCTCCCGTGCCCGCAACGCGACGGTCGCGGCGAGCGCGCCACCTGCGGCATCGCCGAGGACGACGATGCGGTCCGGGTCCATGTCCGGGCAGGCCGTGCCGGAGGCGACCCATTCGAGGACCGCGTAGCAGTCGTCTGCCGCAGCAGTGGGATCCTCGGCCGCGAGCCGGTAGCCGACGGAGACGACGATCGCGCCGGTCGCACGGGCGACGGCGAAGGCGAAGGCCTCGCGGTGCGTGGCACCGCCGAGGGCTGATCCGCCGCCCGGGATCTCGAGCACGACGGGCCGTGCCGCGGGGTTGCCGCTCGGACCCGTATCCGCCGTGTGGATCCGCACGGGCACCTCGGGGTCGCCGGGCGCGCCGGGGACGAGCCATTCCTCGACGGTGCCACCAGGCCCGGCGGCCGCGACGACGGAGTCCAGGTCCGGACGGTCTCCGTCGGGATCCGAAAGGAGTGTCGTCGCGGCGGCCGGTTCGGGATCGACCTCGGTCGAGTCCGGAATGAGCTCGGGCATGGCGACACGATAATAGAACCTGCATCCCGAGTGCAGATACTTGTCCCGGGTACCGGGACTTCCGGACCGTGAGGGACGACCCGGACTCCCCGTCACCCGGAGAGCAGCCCCTTGGCAATGTGCGTCACCTGGATCTCGTTGCTGCCCGCGTAGATCATCAGCGACTTCGCGTCCCGCGCGAGCTGCTCGACCCGGTACTCGGTCATGTAGCCGTTACCGCCGAAGAGCTGCACCGCCTCCATTGCGACCTCGGTGGCCGCCCGGGAGGAGTACAACTTCATCGCCGACGCCTCGGCGAGAGCGACGGGTTTGCCGGCCTCGGCACGCTCGATGGCGCTGAACACCATGTTGCGGACGTTGATGCGGGCGATCTCCATCTCGGCGAGTTTGAGCTGGATCAGCTGGAACTGCGCGATTTCGCGGCCCCACAGGGTGCGGCTGCGGGCATAGTCCTTGCACAGGCGCAGGCACTCTTCGATGATGCCGAGGGCCAGGTAGGCGATACCGATCCGTTCGGCGGCGAACGACTCGCGCGCGCTCTCCTTGCCGTCGCTGCGGCCACCCTCCTCGGTCTCGCCGAGCAGCCGGTCGCGCGTGATGCGCACGTTGTCGAAGAACAGCTCGCCGGTGGGCGAGGAGTTCATGCCCATCTTCTTGAACGGCGGACTCTGGGTGAGTCCCTCCATGCCCTTCTCGAGCACGAAGGCCAGCACCTTGCGGTCACGCCGGTCGACGCTCGGGTCACCCTCGTCGAGTTTGGCGTACACGATGAGGACGTCGGCGTAGGGACCGTTGGTGATGAACGTCTTCTGTCCGTTGAGGATGTAGTCCTCACCGTCGCGCCGGACGGTGGACTTCATCCCGCCGAAGGCATCCGACCCGGAGTCGGGTTCGGTGATCGCCCAGGCGCCGACCTTCTCGAACGTCACGAGTTCGGGCAGCCACCGCTTCTTCTGGGCGAGGGTGCCGCGGCTGCGGATGGTCCCGGCGGTGAGGCCGAGGCTGACCCCCATCGAGGC
Source organism: Rhodococcus indonesiensis (assembly GCF_047782815.1). NCBI lineage: Bacteria > Bacillati > Actinomycetota > Actinomycetes > Mycobacteriales > Nocardiaceae > Rhodococcus > Rhodococcus indonesiensis. The sequence continues at coordinate 4,763,787 of NZ_CP180630.1, forward strand.
GACCAGCCCGAGGCTGACGCCGGCGATCTCGCTGTTGAGCAGGGCCGCCATGCCGCCCGAGCCCATGCCGCCGCCCGACTTGGCCGACGGCGCCTCGCCGGCCTCCTCGCGGGCGAGGGCCTTGTTCAGGCCGTCGCGGGCCAGCTCGTCGATACCGAAGGCGGCGAACAGTTTGCGGATGATGTCGTAGGGCGGCAGATCCCCGCTCTCGAGCCGATCCACGTGCGGGCGGATCTCCTTGTCGATGAATCCGCGCAGCGCGTCACGGAACATGAGATCGGTGTCGGACCACTCGTACATGCACGAAATATAGAACACGTTCTCGGATTCGTACACAGGACGAGACACGGGGTCGTGACCCGAATATATTTAGCCTGCGATTAGTTAATGCACTATTTAAATGGCTAGACTACGGGTGTGTCGACCCTGCACGAAAGGCCCCAGAGAATGAGCACCCGCCCCGGACCGTTCCAATGGCTCGCCTACGCCTTCGGCCGCCCCCTCCCGGCCTCGATGCGCGAATGGGTGCGCAACGACCTGGTCGGCGACCACGCCGTCGCCCGGCACATGATCCGCAGCCAGGTCCCGTTCCTGCCGCTGTACGCCGCATTCCTGCTGCTGCCCGGCCCGGTCTGGCTCCGCCTGTCGACGATGGGGCTCGGCGTCGCCCTCGCCCTGTTCTTCTCCGCCGCCTACATGGCACAGAACCGTCGTCGCCGGCTCGAGCGCCACGGGTTGCCGGGCGAGCTCGAGAACCCGCGCCGGGCCGAGCGGCGCGAGGCAGAGAAAGCCGCCTACGAGCGGATGCACTCCACGATGCGCCCCGATCCGTACGCGCGCCGGGGGTAGGCGAACGCGGACACCATCGCAGATGCGGGCGACCGCGCGCCGAGCGGTCGCCCTTCGTGCGGCTCAGCCGGCGGCGACCGCCTCGGCAGCAAGCGCCCGGCCGAGGCGCAACGGTGCGTCGGAATGCTCCATCTTGGAACCGGACAGCGCGCCGTCGTAGATCAGCTGGATGCGCCGCGCCGTGGCCGCCGGATCGCGCACCCCGGCCTCGGCAAGCAGCCCGGTGAGGGTGTCGCGCAGCCAAAGCCGGTGCGCGCGCACGGGCGCGAGGTCCTCGTCCGGGAATTCGGTTGCCGCATTGGCGTATTGACACCCCCGGAAGTTGCGCACCGGCGCCGAGGCGAGTGCGAGGTCGAAGAACGCCAGGATCCGGGCCACCGGGTCGGGGTCCCCGGCGACGGCGTCGGCCCAGCGCGCTCGGTCCCGTCGGTCGAGGTGCTCGAGATAAGCGAGTACGAGCGCGTCCTTGGACCCGTAGGCCGAGTACATGCTGGCGCGGGCGACACCCGACTCGGCAAGGATGCGATCGATGCCCACGGCGCGGATCCCGTAGCGGGAGAACAGGTCCGACGCGGTGGTGAGCAGCCGCTCAGCGGGCGGGGCCTTGATCGAGCGGACTCTGGGCGCGGCGTCGACGCGGGTATCGGCGGGAGCGGGCACGAATCCAGGATAACCGAGGCCCCGCATAGACAGATCGTTCTGTTCGCCTGTACTGTGGGCGGCGTGACCCGCAGCAACCTCACCCGCCGCCTGCACGTGGACTTCGTGCGCGTGGCCGCTGCGGTGTGTCGTCACTGCTGTCGCTGACCAGGGCCATCGGCTCCCAGCGCCCGCGCGCCACCCTCTCGCGGTTCGGCGCGTCCCGTCTTTCACATCCCGTCCCCGGAAGGTGACCCATGTCCCTGTACCTGTACGAACTCGTGCCCACCGCCGGCAACGCCGATCAGGCTCTGAAGGAATTCGACACCCGGATCGCCGCCGCCGGCGGCGAGCTGATCGAGGCCCAGGTCACGAACCGTGCGCAGCGCGTCTTCGCGATCGCCGAGTTCGACGGCTGCAGCGCCCCCGACCTCGACGCCGGGTCGCTGTCTGCCGCCGAACTCGACGGCCCGCACCAGGTCCGGCTCGTCGGCGCCGAACTCGACCAGATCAAGGCGGCCCGCCCCGAGGCCGGCTACCTCGTCGAGTGGGACATCCCCGACACCATCGACATGGAGACCTACCTGGCCCGCAAGAAGGCCAACTCGCCGAAGTACGCGAACGTCCCCGAGGTGAGCTTCCTGCGCACCTACGTGCGCGAGGACATGGACAAGTGCCTGTGCTTCTACAACGCGCCCGACGAGGCTGCGGTCTTCCGCGCCCGTGAGGCCGTGAGCACCCCCGTCGACCGCATCCACACCCTCGAGAGCTGACACCCACGATGACCGCGGCTGTTTCCCGATCCACTGACGAACGACGCCGAGCCGTAGCCGAATTCGTTCGCGGCCGGGCAGACTCGCTCGACCGGGGCGAGACCGACGTCCGTACCGACCTCGCCCAGATCGGCGAGAGTTGCCTGCTCGCTGCAGGTCTCGGTAAGCACGGGATCGGCGAGATGGTCGCGGTCATCGAGGACGTCGCCGCCGAGAGCCTGACGGTCGGCTTCTCGCTGTGGGCACAGCGGATGAGCCTCGAATACATCGACCGGGCTCCCGCCCCGCTGCGGGACCGTTACCGCGACGACCTCGCCGCCGGGCGGATCGTCGGCGTCACCGCGATGGCGGCCGCGCTCAAGCATCTCGCCGGCCTCGGCGAGCTTCCGCTCACGGCCGAACGCACCGCCGACGGCCTCACGGTCTCCGGGCCGATCCACTGGGCCTCCAACGTGTTTCCCGACTCGCTCATCGTGTTCCCGGCACGCGGGACCGACGGCACCCGCTACGTCGCCGCGGTGCGGGCGAACGCGCCCGGCGTGCGGATCGCTCCGGCGCCGGACCTGCTGGCACTCGGCGCCGCCTCGTCGACCTCGCTGACGTTCGAGCGGGTGCACGTGCCCGCCGACCACGTCGTCACCGACGACCTCGGTGGTTTCTGCGGGGGCATCCGCCCGACGTTCCTGCTGTTGCAGACCGCGTTCTGCAGCGGCATCACCCGCGCCGCCCTGACCGAATCCGCGGCCCGACTCACGGGTCTCGGCGCCCAGTTCGCAGGCGAGCACGAGGCTCTGGCGGCGCGGTACGAGTCCCTGCGCGAGCGTCTGCACCGCTTCGCCGCGGATCCCGTGACCGCGGGATCGGCCGACCTGATCCGGTTACGGCTCGACGGCTCGGTCGTCGCGGTCGCGGCGACCCGTCTCGAGTCGACGCTACGCGGTGGCGCCGGCTACGCCTCGTCGAGCGCGACGAACCGCCGCTTCCGCGAGGCCGCCTTCCTGCCCATTCAGTCGCCCTCGGAAGGACAACTGCGGTGGGAACTCTCGCAGTACGAATAACGGATGGCCACAAGAGCTTCCACGGACGACGCGCGCCCGTCCTGGACGGGGTCGATCTCGACATCGCCGACGGCGAGTTCCTCGTCGTGCTCGGCACCAGCGGCAGCGGCAAGTCCACGCTGCTGCGCATCGTCGCCGGCCTCGAGCACCTCGACGGCGGCACCGTCACCTGGCCGACCGCCGACGACGACACCCGCCCGCGCACGGGAGTGGTGTTCCAGCAACCGTTTCTGATGCCGTGGCTCACCGTCCGCGAGAACATCGCCTTCGGTGGCCGGTTCGCCGCCCACCGCGACCGGTTCGACGCCGCCTACGCCGACGAGCTGCTGCGCACGTTCGGGCTCGCGGAACTGGCCGGGTACTACCCCGATCAGCTCTCCGGTGGGCAGGCCCAGCGGGTCGCGGTGATCCGCGCCGTCGCCGTCCGCCCCCGGCTGCTGCTGCTCGACGAGCCGTTCAGCGCGCTCGACCCGGCCATTCGCGCCGACCTGCAGGTGTGGCTGCGCGACCTCGCCCGCGAGCTCGGCTTCACCACGGTGCTCGTCACCCACGACATCGACGAGGCGCTGCTGCTCGCCGACCGCATCGCGCTGCTCGGCCACGGCACCGTCCGGCAGCAGTGGCGCCTGGACGACCGCATCGACGGGCAGCCGGACCGTCTGCGCACCGAGATCCTCGCCCGCTACCGCGACACGTCGCTGACAGCATCGTGAGCGCCGCCATCACGCGCCGCACGCTGCTGCGCGGCACCGTCGGGCTGGCCGCGGCCGGCGGCCTGGCCGGTCTGGTGGACCTCGGCCGGGTTGCGGCCACCGACCGCGCCAACACCACGGGGCAGCTGCGGATCGGCTACCTGCCCATCACCGACGCCGCCCCGCTGCTCGTCGCGCACCGCACCGGTCTGTACCCGCAGGGCGTCGTGGACGGCGCGAAACCGGTGCTGTTCCGCAGCTGGGCGTCGCTGGCCGAGGCGTTCCTCACCCGGCAGGTCGACGTCGTGCACCTGTTGATGCCGATGGCCGTGCAACTGCGGTATGCGCTCGGCAGCGCCGTGCGCATCCTCGGCTGGAACCACACCAACGGTTCGGCGCTGACGGTCGCGCCGGACGTCACCGACCTCGGGCAGCTCGCGGGCCGGCAGGTGGCGATCCCGTTCTGGTGGTCCATCCACAACATCGTCCTGCAGAAGATGCTGCGCGCACGCGGGCTGCGCCCGGTGATCCGGCGGTCGGCGTCCCGCGCCGACGGCACCGTGGAGCTGATCGTGATGAGCCCGTCGGACATGATCCCCGCGCTCGCCAACGGCTCGATCGGCGGCTTCACCGTCGCCGACCCGTTCAACGCCGCCGCCGAACTGCGCGGCGTCGGCCGCATCCACCGCTTCCTCGGCGACGTCTGGCGCGACCACGCGTGCTGCGCGCTGCTCGTGCACGAGGATTTACTCGAGCGGCGGCCCGCCGTCGCGCAGTCGGTCGCCGACTCGCTCGTCGCCGCGCAGCAGCGGATCGGCACGGATCGCCCGGCCGCCGCGAAGCTGCTCGCGGGCGGATACCTGCCGCAGCCGCTGCCGGCGATCACCACGGCCCTCACCTATCCCGGCCGCGCCCCCGGCGTGCATCCGCACTGGCAGCCCGAGCGGGTGGGTTACCAGCCGTTCCCCTTTCCCAGCTTCACCGCGGCGCTGATCGAGGCCATGCACGGGACGCTCGTCGACGGCGACACCCGGTTCCTGGACCGACTCGACCCGGCGACCGTGCACGACGACCTCGTCGACGACCGGTTCGTCCGGGCGTCGCTCGGCCGTCTCGGCGGCCCCACCGCCTTCGGCCTGCCCGCAGACCTGACGCGCACCGAGGAGGTCGACCCGTCTTGACTACCCCCGCCCCCACCCCGCCGTCCCGGCGACCGTCGCTCGTGCCGCAACTCGTCGCGGTGCTCGTCGCCGTGGCCGTGTGGTGGCTGCTCACCAGCGTCGTCGCCGGGACGGACTCGCTGCTGCGGGAGTTCGCGCCGCAGCACGTGCTGCCCGCCCTGGTCGGGCTCGTCGAACGCGGTGTGCTGCTGCCCGACGTCGCCGCCAGCATGTGGCGGCTGCTCGTCGGCCTGCTCGTCGCGGCGACCGTCGGTATCCCGCTCGGCCTGCTGATCGGACTGAACCCGACCGTGGAGCGGGCGACCCTGCCGGTGATGCAGTTCCTGCGGATGATCTCGCCGCTGTCGTGGGCGCCGATCGCCGTGGCGCTGTTCGGGATCGGCCATCAGCCGGTCTTCTTCCTCATCGCCGCGGCGGCCGTGTGGCCCATCGTCATCAACACCGCCGCCGGCGTGCACGCCGTCGACCCCGGTCACCTGCTCGTGGCCCGGTCGTTCGGGGCGACCCGGTTCGAGCAGCTCACCGCCGTGGTGCTGCCCGCAATCCGCGGCCAGGTGCAGACCGGGCTGCGGGTCGGGCTCGGCATCGCCTGGGTGGTCCTGGTTCCCGCCGAGATGCTCGGCGTCCGCTCCGGCCTGGGCTACCAGATCCTCAACGCCCGCGACCAGCTCGCCTACGACCAGGTGATGGCTGTGATCGTCGTGATCGGCGTGCTCGGATTCTGCCTCGACTGGGCGGCACGACACGTGTTGCGCGACCGGCGCCGCCCGGTGCGCGTCGAGGACGCCGACCGCGGCGCCCGCGAACCGGTCTGAGCCCATCGCACCGGAATCCGCTCGCGCCACAGCGTGGGCGGATTCCGGTTTCCCGCACGAATGCCGCGAGCCGTCAGCCCTTCGGGGTCAGCAGATAGACCGGGATCTCCCGCTCGGTGCGCCGGGCGTACAGCTCGTAGTTGGGCCACACCTGCACCAGTACCTCCCAATGCATGTCGCGCTCGTCGCCGCGCGCGCGGCGCGGCACGACCACGGTGTTCTCCCCGCGGTAGGTCACCAGGGCCTCGTCGGCGGCTTCGAGGTTGTGCGCCCAGCCCGGCAATTCGGGCATCCCCCAGTTGGATCCGGCTACGAGCCAGCCGTCGTCGCGCGGGGCGCACAGCAGGGGCGTGCGCCGCTCCACCCCGCTCTTACGGCCGCGGACGGTGAGCACGAGCTCCGGCAGCCCGGCGAGTGTCAGCAGCGTGACCCGGCCGAACGTCACCCGCTGGATGGTGTGGTCGACGGTGACGATCTGCGGGGTGAACCGCGGCAGCCACGGTTGCCGGCCGAGTTGTACCGCGACGGGACGCAGGGGGTTCACGGCGCCGACCATCCGGCCAGGACCGTCCGCACGGCGGTCACCACCGCCAGCGGCTGGTCGATCATCGGATGGTGTCCCGCGGCGGGCAGTTCGGCCACGAGCGCACCCGGACCGAACTGCGGCCGCATCCGATCCAGCAGGTCGAGGCCGACGATCCCGTTCTCGGAACGGAAGTAGGCGACGCGGCACTTCGCTTCGAAGCTCTCGAGGCTGGTGCGCTGGTCCTTGGTCATCCGCAGGGCGTCGAACTTCCAGCTCCAGCCGCCGGGCACCTGCCGCATGGACTGGCGGGCAATGTGCTCGAGCACGTACGGCTCGGCGGTGTCCTGCGGCGGGACGAGCCGGAAGCGGGCCATGGCCTCCTCCGCCGTCGGATACACCTTCGTGCCGCTGCGCTCGCGGGCCACCTGCGCGCGCAGCTCGATCTCCTCGGGTGTCAGGTCCCGGATCGGCGAGTCGAGGATCATCACCCCGGCCAGCCGGTCGCCGTACACGTGGGAGGCCACGAAGGACACGATCCCGCCCATGCTGTGCCCGACCAGTACCGGGGGCCCGGCGATCCCGCCCGCCTGCGCCGCCGCGAGCACCTCTCGCGCCCACGACTCGAGGGAGTAGTGCTCGCGGTGGTCGCTGTCCCCGTGTCCGCTCATGTCCAGCGCGACGACGCGCCGGTCCCCGGCGAGCTGGGGTGCGATGTGATCCCACCAGCGCGAGTGCGCCATCCCACCGTGCACCAGCACGAGGCCGGGACGGCCCTCCTCACCCCACGCGCGATAGGCGATCGAGGCGCCGTCGACCTCGACGCTGCCCGTCTCCACCGGCGCGGACAGGGCCTCGACGAACCACTTCGGCGCCGAATCGTTGTCGATGCTCATTACCTGAATCTACTGCGTGGCGTGGCCCCGGTCACCAGCCGGGCCATCAGTTCCAGGCGCGGTTCCTCCTGCTCGGGTTGCGAATGCACCACCGACGCGACGGCCTCCCCGTCGAGCAGGTGCACGAGTGTGAACAGCAGCATGTCGAATTCCGCCGGCTCGAACCGCGACGCGATCGGCAGGGTGCGCCCGAACTCGGCGATCTGGTCGTGGTACCGCTGCGCCATGGGGGCCAGGCGTTCGCGCAGCGCGGGGTCGGTGCGTGCCGCGCCGAGCAGTTCGTACCAGGCGGCGTTGATCGGGGCACGGCACGCGGCCCGCAGCAGGCGCAGGCACTCGCGGACCGACTCGGGGCTGTCGTCGGGCCCGCCGAGTTGCGCCAGCCCCAGCCGGAAGTTCGCGAACTGCCGCTCACGGACGGCGTCGGCGGCCGCGACCATCAGGTCGAGCCGGGTCGGAAAGTGCCGGAACACCCCGCCGGAGGACACACCGGAGCGGCGGCACACCTCCCCGATGGTGGTGGCCGTGTAACCCAGCTCGCCCAGTGCGGCGACGGTCGCGTCGAGGATCCGTTCGATCGTCGCCGTGCGCCGCTGCTGCTGGGTGCGACGCGACGGTGCCGCGGTCCCGGTCACGGTGCCGCGCTGCCGGCCGGCGCAGCGGCGGGCGGCGCGGGGCGGCGCACCGGCACGGGTCCGCGCTCGTCGGTGCCCGCGCGCAGGAACCGGCCGGTGCCGACGGTGGCGCCGTAGCCGGGGACGAACTCACCCGCGCGGAACACCACGCGACCGGCCACCGCGGTCGCGGTCACGGCGGCGTCGTTGCGGTTGACCATGCGGCTCAGTCCCCCGAACTCGGGCATGGGCGCCTCGTGGTAGGCGTCGGTGTCCTGGTTCAGCCCCGCCGGGTCGACGACCACGAGGTCCGCCCGGTCGCCGATGCGCAGGTGCCCGGCGTCGATGCCGTAGAAGTCGCCGAGTTCGCCGGTGAGCTTGTGGACCGCCGATTCCAGGGGCATGACGGGCTTTCCGCGCCGGGCGTACTCGTGGATACGGCGCAGCATGCAGATGCCGTAGTTGTAGAACGCCATGTTGCGCAGGTGGGCACCGGCGTCGGAGAAGCCGACGGTCACGCCGGGCTGCCGGAGCAGCCGGTTGGCCACCTCGGGCCGGTCGTTGGCGATCACCGTGTGCCAGCGGAACTTCCGTCCGTGCTCGACGACGAGGTCCAGGAAGGTGTCCACCGGATGCACGCCGCGGTCGCGGGCCACGTCGCCGATGGAGCGACCGACGAGCGACGCGTCGGGGCACTCCACGATGGTGGTGTCGTCGAAGTCGCGGTGCCACACGCGAGGCGAGAACTTCTTGTCGAAGTCCTGCCGGAACCAGCGGCGGTACGCCTCGTCGCGCAGCAGCTCGTTGCGGGCGACCTCCTCCTTCAGGTGCAACGCGGCACGCCCCGAACCGAACTCCTCGAACACCACGAGGTCGATCCCGTCGGAGTACACCTCGAACGTGGTGGGCAGGTGCTGCCAGCGGAACGCGCCGCGCCCGATCCGGTTGGCGGCGAAGGCGATCGGACCGAAGATCCGGTGCACCCAGCGCTCGGCCTTGGTGTCGGCGGCGGCGAGCACGGCCGCCTTCATCGGCTTGCGGCCCAGCCCGGTGGTGGCGAGGGCGAAGAAGGCCACGTCGTACTTGGTGTTGAGGTTCGGCACGGCCTGCAGGACGCGGTCGCGGCGACGCAGGATGCGGTGGATGCGGCGGAACTCGGCCCACGACGCGTGGGTCGACGGCAGGGTGCGGGAGCGGTAGCGATCGCCGTCGAGCTTGTCCCAGGGATTCGTCATGGTGGACACCCCAAGGAATCCGGCGTCGAGGGCGTCCTCGACGCCGGCGTCGATCGCGGCGAGTTCGGCCCGGCTCGGCCGGCTCGAGGGATCGGTGGAGCGGCCCAGCCCCAGGACGGCCGCCCGCACGTCGGAGTGCCCGATGAACGCGGCGACGTTCGGACCGAGCGGCAGGGCGTCGAGCGCGGCGACGTACTCCCGGGGCGACGACCAGGTCCGGCCCTGTTCGAGTGCCGTGAGGACGTGCTCGCGGGGCAGCGCCTCGACCCGGCTGAACAGGTCCGCGGCGTCGAGTGGCGGCACGAACACCGTCGAGAGCGAGCAGTTGCCCATGAGGACGGTGGTGACGCCGTGCCGCACCGATTCCGGCAGGCCGGGCGAGACGAGCACCTCAGCGTCGTAGTGCGTGTGCGGGTCCACGAAGCCGGGCATCACCCACCGGCCGGCCGCCTCGACCACCTCGGTGTCCGGTCCGACGGGCAGCGGGTCCGCGCTCGCCGTCGCCACCACCCCGTCCTTGATGCCCAGGTCGCGGACGACACCGGGGGCGCCGGTGCCGTCGAACCACAGTCCGCCGCGGACGACCAGGTCGAACTCGGTTGACGCCGGTGTCGTGCTCATGTGACCTCCCTCACATCGATATACGAAGCATAGCCGGAAAGAGGACGGTCGCTCTCTATTTTCGGGCAACCCGGGGTGCGGACCGCCGCCGGGCAGCACCGCGAATAGAGTGCGGCCATGCCCGCGTTCCCGGCGGTTCCCGCCACCCCCGCCCTGCTCGTCGATCGTGACGTCCTCGACCGCAACATCGCGCGGATGGCCGACGCGGCACGCACCCGCGGGGTGTCCCTGCGTCCCCACGCGAAGACCCACAAGTGCATCGAGATCGCCCGGCGTCAGATCGCCGCCGGCGCCGTCGGGCTCACCGTCGCGACGGTCTCCGAAGCCGAGGTCTTCGCCGATGCCGGCTTCCGTGACCTGTTCATCGCCTATCCGCTGTGGACGGACGCCGCGCGCGGGGCCCGCCTGCGGGCACTCGCCGCGGAGGTCCGGCTGACCGTGGGCGTGGACTCCGTCGAGGGCGCGCGGGCACTCGCCGAGCACGCCCGGCCGGGTCTGACCGTGCTCGTCGAGGTCGACAGCGGTCACCACCGCACCGGCGTCGCCCCGGAGCGGACCGGGTCGGTCGCCGTCGCGGCGGCGTCCGTCGGGCTCGAGGTGCGCGGCGTGTTCACCTTCCCGGGGCACTCGTACGGCCCGGGACAGCCGGCGGTCGCGGCGACGGACGAGGCGGCGGCGCTGAGCCGGGCCGTGGCGGCGCTGGAGGCTACCGGACACGACGCCGACGTGATCAGCGGCGGCTCGACCCCCACCGCTCACCTCGACGTACCGGCCGCCACCGAACTGCGCCCGGGCGTGTACGTCTTCGGCGACGCCCAGCAGCTCGAACTGGGCACGATCGACGAGGACGCGATCGCGCTGACCGCGCTGGCGACGATGGTGTCGGCGCGGGACGACACCGTCGTGCTCGACGCCGGCAGCAAGGTGCTCGGCGCCGACCGCGCCCCGTGGGCGACGGGCTACGGCCGCATCCTCGGCGCCCCGGACGCGCGCATCGTCGCACTGTCCGAACACCACGCCACCGTGCAGTGGCCGGCCGACGCCGACCGCCCCACCCTGGGCACGCGCATCCGGGTGATCCCCAACCACGTGTGCTCCACGGTCAATCTCGCCGACGACCTGACCGTCGTCGCCGGAGACACAGTCGTCGGCCGGTGGCCCGTCGCCGCGCGAGGCTGCAACACGTAGGCGGCTCCGCCGCCGGTGGTTGCTAGGGCAGCCCGAAGGGCACACCGCCGGGCAGGGCCGCGCCGATCGCGGCGGCCGCGGCCGCCGCCCGCGATTCCGGCAACCGCGCATACCCGCACACGAGTCCGCTCGGACCGCCGAGGCCGGCGCTGTACCTGCTGAGGGGCGCGGTCTCCACACCGAGCCGGCGCGCTGCCTCTGCGATCGCGACGTCGTCGACACCCTCCGGAAACCGCAGCACCACATGCAGACCCGCTTCGATGCCGGTCACCGTCACGTCGGACCGTTCGAGATCGCCGAGGGCACCGACGAACGCGGCCCGACGAGCGCGGTACGTGCGGGACGCACGCGCCAGATGCCGCGACAGCGCCCCCGATTCGATCAGCCGGGCCAGCGCGGACGCGGTGACCGAGCAGGCCACCTCCCCACTCTCGGCCACGGCCGCCGCGATCCGCGAGCGCAGCGGAGTCGGTGGGATCAGCCACGCGAGTCGCAGATCCGGGGACAGGATCTTCGAGGCGGTCCCCACGTACGCGACGCACTCGCGGCCGCCGTCGATGCTGCGCAGCGCCGGCAGGGCCGACACGTCGTACCGGAACTCACCGTCGTAGTCGTCCTCGACGACGATCGTGCCCATGTCGGCGGCACGGGCGACGAGCCGGGCGCGGTGGGACACGGGCATCCGCGCTCCCATCGGATACTGATGCGCGGGTGTGCAGTACACCGCGGCGTCGGTCTCCCGCACCGTCTCGGGATGCAAGCCGTCCGTCCCCACCGGGATCGGACGGGGACGGGCGCCCTCGCCGAGGAGTGCCCGTCGCGCACGGAGGTATCCCGGATCCTCGAAGGCGACGTCGCGGTCTCGCAGCCGCGCCGCGATCGCGAGCACCCGGATCGCGGCCGCGACGCCCGGCAGCACGACGATCTCGTCCGCCCCGCAGGCGAGGCCCCGCGTCCGCCGGAGATGGTAGGCCAGCGCCCGGCGCAGATCCGGATGAGCCTCCGGATCCGCGACGCCGAGGGCCCGCGGCGCCGCGGCGGCCGCCCGCCACGCGCGACGCCACTCGGGTTCCGAGATCAGCGCCGGATCCGGTATCCCCGGCCGCAGGTCCAGTACCGGCGCGCGCCGCGCCGGATCCGGTTCCGTCACCGCCGCCGCGGGCGCGACCGGATGGGATGCGGCGTGCGCCCGCGCCGCGACGTCGGCACCGGGCGCGACTCGCGTGCCCGAACCCGCCCGCGCCACGGCGAATCCCGAGGCGCACAGCTCGTCGTAGGCGTCGACCACGCACCCGCGGGAGACCCCGAGCTCCGCGGCCAGCACGCGGGTCGACGGCAGCGGGTCGCCGACCCCGATGCGGCCGTACCGGATCTGGTCGACGACGGCCTCGGCGACGCGCTGCCGGAGTGGCGCGTCGGTGTCGGGCAGGTCGAAGGCCGGATGGACGGCGGGCGCGACACGGGGCACGGCGCCACGATACTGGTCCTGGACTATGCGCGCTTTGTGGACCTGTTCAGTGATCCGGATTGCCGCCAGACTCACCGGCATGGACAACATCAGGCGCCATCCCGAGCGGGCCCGCACCCGGCGAGCCGACCTCGACGCGGTGCTGGACGCGGCCGTCACCTGCACCTTCGCGACCGTCGTCGACGGCCTGCCGTGGGTGGTACCGATGCTCTACGCCCGCGACGGCGACCGGATCCTGCTGCACGGCTCCACCGGCGCGGGCGCGCTGCGCCTGGCCGCATCCGGTGCGCCGGTGGCCGTGTGCGTCTCGCTCCTCGACGGTGTCGTCGTCGCGCAGGACCTGTTCCACTCGTCCGCGAACTTCCGATCCGCCGTCGTCCGCGGCGAGGTCCACGTCCTGCCCGCGGAGGAGTCCGCCGCCGCCCTGGATGCTCTGTCGGACGGCCTGATTCCGGGGCGCAGCACCGAGACCCGGGCACACACCCGGAAGGAACTGGCGGCCACCGCCACCTTGGTCCTGCCGATCCGGGCGGGGCAGTGGACGGTCAAGATTCGCGACGCACCCCCGTCCGAGCCCGACGTGAACGACGGCTCGTGGGCGGGTGTGGTCCCGTTGCGGACGGTCGCGGACCGGCCGGTCGCCGCACCGTGGGTCGCGGACGACGTGCCGGTGCCCGAGTCCGTCCGCCGACTGGTCGACCGTTACGCCACGAGCACGGCGATGGTCTCGGCGACGAGCGCGGGCTTCTCGGCGCCCTCGGCTTCGACGGTGTAGGTGACGGTGAGGTTCGCGCCCTTCGCGGTGCGCTCGAGCGAGGTGAACTTCGCGGTCGCCCGCACCTTGGATCCCACCGGAACCGGCGACGGGAATCGAACCTTGTTGGCACCGTAGTTGATCCGCATCTTCAGCCCCTCGGCGGAGAAGATCTGAGATCCGAGGACGGGCAGGAGGGAGAGGGTGAGGTAGCCGTGGGCGATGGTCGTGCCGAACGGTCCGTCCTTCGCGCGCTCGGGGTCGACGTGGATCCACTGGTGGTCCCCCGTCGCCTCGGCGAACAGGTTCACCCGCTCCTGGGTGATCTCCAGCCACTCGCTGTGGCCGAGATCCTCGCCGACGGCCGCCTCGATCTCGTCGATTCCGTGGAAGGTACGCATGATTCGTTTCTCCTGGGTCGGGGCCGCTACGGACGGTGTCCGGCGCGACGGAGGGTGACGCGATACGTGTAGTGCTCGGGCAGAAAGTAACTGACGGACAGCTCGGTGGGTTCGCCCACGTCGTTCGAGTACAGCCGGTCCACCCGCAGCAGCGGATGGCCCGTCTCGCAGTTCAGCTCGCGGGCAACCTCTTCCGTGGCCCGCGCGACGGTGATCGTCTGTGCCGCTTCGACGATGGGATGCTCGAGGTGCGGCTCGAGCAGACCCATCACGGTGTTCCGGCTCGACGCGCCGGCCGCGAGTTCCGGGGCCTCGTGTACGTGCGCGGCCACGTGATCGGGCAGGTACACGGTGGTCAGCGCGAACGGGATTCCGTCGTGCACGCGGCGCAGCACCACCGCGTGCACCAGATCGGTGTCCAGGCGCAGCCGGCTGGCGGCCTCGATGTGCACGCCGCGTCTCAGTGGCGCGACGATCTCCATCGTGGTGTCCGCGGCGAGGTCGAGCAGGTCCTCGATGGAGCCGAGCTGGCGCCGGTAGCGCCGTCCGTCCTCGTCGGCGAACGTGCCCCGGCCGGGCACCCGGTAGACGACGCCGTCGGCGACGAGGTCCTGGAACGCGCGCCGCACCGTCTGCCGGCTCAGTCCGTAGCGCCGCGCGAGCTCGGCCTCGGTGGGCAGCCGGACGCCGCCGCGGTACTCGCCGGCGTCGACGGCCTCGCGCAGCCGTCGCGACAGCTGCGCGTACGCCGGTTCCGTGTCGCGTTCGCCCATGACGATCACGGATCCTAGTGACGGGCGGTCACAGGCCGCCGCGGGCCACCAGTTGGGACGCGATGACGCCCTTCTGGATCTCGTTGGTGCCCTCGCCGACGATCATCAGCGGGGCGTCCCGGAAGTAGCGTTCGACGTCGTACTCGGTGGAGTAGCCGTAGCCGCCGTGGATGCGCACCGCGTTCAGCGCGATCTCCATCGCGATCTCCGAGCAGTACAGCTTGGCCATGCCGGCCTCCATGTCGCACCGCTCGCCGCTGTCGAAGCGCTCCGCGGCGTAGCGGGTCAGCTGCCGCGCCGCGGTGAGCTTGGTGGCCATCTCCGCCAGGTAGTTGCCGATCGACTGGTGCTTCCAGATCGGCTGCCCGAAGCTCTCCCGCTGCTGCGCGTACGCGAGGGAGTCCTCGAGCGCGGCCGCGGCGACACCCAAGGCGCGGCACGCGACCTGGATGCGGCCGGTCTCGAGACCCTTCATCATCTGCGCGAAACCCCGGCCGGGCTCACCGCCGAGGATCGCCGTCGCCGGGGCGCGGTAGCCGTCGAAGCTCAGCTCGCACGACTCGACGCCCTTGTACCCGAGCTTGGGCAGATCCCGCGAGACGGTCAGGCCGGGCCCGTGCTCGACCAGGACGATGGAGATGCCCTTGTGCCGCGGGGTGGCGGCCGGATCCGTCTTGCACAGCAGCGCGATCAGCCCGGCGCGGCGCGCGTTGGTGATCCACGTCTTGGCACCGTTGATCACCAGCTCGTCGCCGTCGCGGCGGGCGGTGGTGGTCATCGCCTGCAGGTCCGACCCACCGCCCGGCTCGGTCAGCGCCATCGTCGCCCGCACCTCGCCGGTCGCGAGCTTCGGCAGCCAGGCCCGCTTCTGCTCCTCGGTGCCGAACAGCACCAGCAGCTTGGCGACGACGGTGTGCCCGCCCATCGCGCCGGCCAGCGACATCCAGCCCCGGGCGAGCTCCTCGGTGACCTGCGCGTAGCACGGCATCGACACCGGCATCCCGCCGTACTCTTCCGGCACCGCCAGCCCGTAGATCCCGATCTGCTTCATCTGCTCGATCCACTTCTCGGGGTACTCGCCTGCGTGCTCGACTTCCTGCACCGACGGCTTGACCTCCCGGTCGATGAACTCGCGCACCGTCTCGACCAGGTAGGTCTCTTCGTCGCTCAGGTAGCTCACGGAAAAATCCTCGAATCGACACGGGACCTGCGATCCCACCCGCCATTTGTACGGCCATTTTTCGTCGCGCACCCGACCGTGTCAACACCGGACGGCCGCTCGACATCCCTCGAATGAGCTATATGTCGACCCTGTCGGCACCTATGGGTCCGCTCCAGGTAGCGCCGGACCGGACAATGGCCGTACATTTAGCGCGTTCCCGACCGCCCCACAGCAGAGGTTGATCCGTGACTCTCGCCCAGCCCCGCCGGCGAGCCGTGCTCGTCGCCCCCGGCTCCGACGAACGCAAGGCCGGCAAGGCCCTGGCCTCCTCGGCCGACGAGGTGGTCCTCGATCTCGAGGACGCCGTCGCCACCGCCCACAAGGACACCGCCCGCGGCCTCGTCGCCGATCTGGTGTCCACGCACGGCACCGGCCGCACCATCGCGGTGCGCGTCAACGGACCCGGCACGCCGTGGTTCGCCGACGATCTGCGCGCCTGCGCCGCCCTCGGATCGGCCCTGTCGTCGGTGGTGGTGCCCAAGGTCGAAGGCCCGGACGACCTCGCCGAGACCGACCGCATCCTCACCGAGGCGGGCGATACCGACCTGGCCGTGCAGGCGCTGATCGAGACCCCGGCCGGAGTGACCCGCCTCGACGAGATCGTCACCGGCCCACGATTGGCCGCGGTGATCCTCGGTTACGCCGACCTCGGCGCCGCGCTCGGCCGCACCCGCACCGCCGCCCCCGAGCACTGGCTGTACGTGCAGGACCGGATCCTGCACGCCGCCCGCGCCGCGGGCGTGCAGGCGATCGACGGCCCGTTCCTCGGCATCACCGACGACGACCGGTTCCGTCACGCCGCCCGCTGGACCGCCGACCTCGGCTTCGACGGCAAATGGGTCATTCATCCGGCCCAGATCGTCTCGGCCGCAGCGGCCTTCACCCCCGACGACGAGCAGGCCGAGCAGGCGCGGCGGGTGCTGGCCGCCCTGGCCGAGGCCGAGGCCCGCGGCGCGGGCGCCGCCCAGCTCGACGGACAGATGCTCGACGAGGCGGTCGCCGTCGCCGCCCGCCGCACCCTCGCCCTGATCGGAGAGAACTGAGATGACCACCGCGAACGCCGCCGAGGTCGGCGGACCCTACTTCGACGAGCTGACCGTCGGCCAGGTCTTCGACACCGCCCCCGCGGTCACGATCACCGACGGCCTCGCAGCCGCCCACCAGGCGATCCTCGGTGACCGTCTGCGCCTGCCCCTCGACGCGCACCTGTCGGCAGCCGTCGCCGGCGGGCCCGTCGCACACGCCGGACTCGTCACCGATCTCGCCATCGGACAGTCCACGCTGGTCACCCACCACGTCAAGGCCAACCTGTTCTACCGCGGCCTGCGCTTCCACCGCTTCCCGCACATCGGCGACACGCTCTACACCACCACCGAAGTGGTCGGCCTGAAAGAGAATTCGGCCAAGCCCGGCCGCAAGCCGACCGGTCTGGCGGCGCTGCGGATGAACACCGTCGACCAGAACGGGCGGACCGTCCTCGACTTCTACCGGTGCGCGATGCTGCCGCTGAGCGGCAGCCCCGATCCGGATCGGGTCGTGGCCGCCGACGACCTGTCCGCAATCGGACCGCAGGAGCCGCCGCGGTGGTCCGCCCCGGTCGACTGGGACCTCGACACCTACCGGAAGCGGGTTCCGGGAACGCATTTCGATCCGTCGCTCGCCGGGGCGGCGCTGCGGTCGAGCGGCGACGTCGTCTCCAGCGCACCCGAGCTGGCGCGCCTGACCCTCAACATCGCCGCCACCCATCACGACGAACGCGTCGGCGCTGCAGGACGACTGGTGTACGGCGGCCACACCATCGGCCTGGCTCTGGCCCAGGCCAGCCGGGCGCTGCCGAACCTCGTCACCGTCCTCGGCTGGCACTCGTGCGACCACACCGGTCCGGTCCACGAGGGCGACACCCTCACCAGCGATCTGCACATCGAGTCCGCCCACCCGTTGGAAAGTGGTGGGGGCGTGCTCGAACTGCGCTCGATCGTCCATGCCCACCGCGGCACCGATGCGCCGGCAGCCGTGCTGGACTGGCGCTTCACCGCGCTCATGGCCTGACCCCGGAACCGACATGACTTCTCCTGCCCCGGCACCGATTCCCCCCGTCGTCCCGGACACACACGACTGGCGTCTGCACGCCCGCTGCCGGTTCATCGGGCCGGACACCTTCTACGCCCCCGAGGGTGAGACCCTGGGCGAGAGGCAGCGCCGGGAACGAGCGGCCCGGGACATCTGCGCGGCCTGCCCGGTGCGCCTGACGTGCCGCGACCATGCCGTGAAGAACAAGGAACAGCACGGGATCTGGGGCGGGCTCACCGAGAGGGAACGTCGCGGACTCCGCTACGTCCGCTGGCTGCCGGACCGTGCTACGTCGGCGGCAGGCTGACCGCGCTCAGACACCGAGGTCGTGCGCGAGCCGCTGCACCTTCTCGCGCGCGGCGTCCAGGCTCGCCGCAGAACGGTCCGCCATCGACTCCAGGGCCGGAATGCGTCCCGCCAGTGTGTATTCGGCGGTGACGACGGTGACGTCCATGCCGAGGGACGCGCCGAGCACCTGCTGCAACGGCGGCACGGTGCAGTCGAGTCCCTCGTCCGGATCACCGGGACCGTAGGCCAGCCCGCGACTCGAGATCACGACGACGGGCGTGCCGGCGAACGGCTGGTCCGGGGTGTCGAACGGCACGGTGGTGCCGAGCACGTGGACGTAGTCGATCCACGCCTTGAGCGTCGACGGCAGCGACCAGTTGTACATCGGGGCACCGATCACGACGGCATCGGCGCTCCGGGCCTCGGCGATCAGCTCGGTCTGCAATGCCTCCGCCGCGGGATCGACGGAGGCGCCGGGTGCCCGCAGTCGCGGCGCGTAGTGCAGTTCCGCGTCCCGCAGGTGCGGGACCGGATCGCGGTGCAGATCCCGTTCGATCACGGTGTGGTCCGGTCCGCGCCGGCGCCATGTATCGGCGAAGAGACGGGTCAGCTCACGGGAGACGGACGTCTCGAGGTTTGCGGACGAGTCGAGCTGCAACAACTGGGGCATGTCGGACTCCTTCGGGTTCGAGTACTGCGCCAGTGGATCACTGGGTCGATCGGCGTACTGGGCCGGCTACTGCACGATGCCGGCGGCGCGCAGCCCGGCGATCTGCTCGTCGGTGAGGCCGAGGTCGGCGAGCACCGCGTCGGTGTGCTGGCCCAGCGCCGGGACCGCACCCATGCGCATCTCCACGTCGGTGAACGTCATCGGCGGCAGCACGGCCCGCACGGGGCCCGCCTCGGTGGCCACCTCCCGCCACCGGTTGCGCTCCTCGAGCTGCGGGTGCTCGATCAGATCCTTCATCTCGTTCAGCCGGGCGGCGGGTACGCCCGCGGCGGCGAGACGCTTGTCGAGTTCGGCGGTCCCGAAGCGGCGCGTGTGCTCGGCGACGACCGCGTCGGTCTCGGCGCGGTGCTGCACCCGCAGGATGTTCGTCGCGAACTTCGGGTGCCCGGCGAGATCCGGACGGCCGAACACCTCGGTGACGAGGGCCCGCCAGCCGCGGTCGTTCTGCACACCGATCAGGATCTTCCCGTCGACGGTGGGGTACGCGTCGTAGGGCGCGATCGACGCGTGGCTCAGGCCCATCCGCTGAACCTGCGTGTCCTGATACATCTGCAGGTACATGGGGTGGCCGAGCCATTCGACGGTCGCGTCGAACATCGACACGTCGATCGTCGCACCCGCCCCGGTGCGCTCGCGCCGGAACAGCGCCGCCTGGATGGAGGTGAGCGCGTACATGCCGGCGGCGATGTCGGAGGTCGGGATGCCGGTCTTCGTGGCGGTCTCCGGGGTGCCCGTGATCGAACACAGCCCGGTTTCGGCCTGCACGAGCATGTCGTAGGCCTTGCGTTCGCGCAGCGGACCATCGGTGCCGTAGCCGGTCATGTTCACCACGATCAGCTCGGGTCGTGCGCGGCGCAGCTCGTCGGCGCCGAGCCCGAGCCGCGCCGCCGCGCCGGGTGCGAAGTTCTGGAGCACCACGTCGGCTTCGTCGACGAGGCGACGCACCGTGGCGACGCCCTCGGTGGCCTTGAGGTCGATGCAGATCGACTCCTTACCTCGGTTGAGCCACACGAAATGCGACGCGAGGCCGTGCACGGCGGCGTCGTAGTTGCGGGCGAAGTCGCCCTCCCCGACCCGTTCGATCTTGATGACGCGGGCGCCGAGATCGGCGAGGTGACGGGTCGCGATGGGGGCGGCGACCGCCTGTTCGAGGCTGACGACGGTGATGCCTTCCAGCGGCAGGCCCGTCGACACCTCGCCTGTCGGCTCGCTGTTCTCACTCATCCCGTCTGTGCCTTCCTGTCTCGGTATGCCGCTGCGGCTTCTCCCCTGGCACGCGAACACCACCGCCGCACGTCGTCCTCCCGCGCCCCGTGTCCGATCAGCCACGCCTCCGGCCCGCCGGGATGCGCGACCAGGCGCTCGACGATCGGGGTGATCGCCTCGGCGGGAGCGCGGAACAGGTCCGGCGGCACCGCCCGGTCGCCGTCCGAGGACGAGGCGCCGCGCAGCCCGACGGCCTCCCAGCGACGGTACAGAAGGGGCATGTTCGTGTCGGTGGCCACGTAGTCGTCGACGACGGCCTGCGGTTCCACACCCGCCGCGAGCAGCAGGACGGCGACCGCGAGACCGGTGCGGTCCTTGCCGGCGGTGCAGTGCACGAGGACCGGGCCCGCGGCCCGCGCGACTACCGGCACGAGACCGGCGAACAGCGGCGCGGCCACGTCGAACACGCGACCGTAGAGTTCGGCGAGGCCGAGGCCGGTGCGCCCGCCCGGTGCGGCGTCCGCGTGCAGCGACAGCTGGTGCACGCGCGTGCCGTCCGGCCAGGTGTATGCGCGGTGACCACGCTCGGCGTCGGACCGCAGGTCGACGACGGTCGCAGGCGGCCGGTCGGCGAGGAGTCCGCGCGCCACGTCGCCGGTGTAGCAGGCGTCGCCGCGGTACAGCACACCGGCGGCGGTGCGGCCGCCGTCGGTCAACGGCAGCCCACCGAGGTCCCGCAGGTTCACCGGCCCGGGTCCGGACTGTTCTTCGTCCTGCACGTGCGCCCCTTCTCGTCCGACCGGGACCCCGTGCCCCCGTCACCCCACAGTCGATACCCGACCGGCGGTACCTGTCCAGCGGGGTCCCGAGCGAACTACTCCGGCCGGCCGTCGGTGATCAGCGGCCACAACCCCCGCGACCCGGCCTCGACGGCCGCGGCGGTGAGCCTGTCGTCCCAGAACCGGACGGAGCCGAACTCGCGGCGCCACGACAGCAGCCGGTTCGCGTGCCGGTGCAGCTCGTGCTCCATGGTGAAGCCGATCGCACCGAGACTCTGGTGGGCGTTGCGCACCACCACCGACGCGGCGTGCCCCGCGCAGGACTTCGCTGCGGCGATCGCGAATCCCGCCTCGGTGCTGCCGAATCCGGACTCCTCGGCGATCGTCACGGCGGCCTGCGCGGCCGCGCGTGCGAGCGCGCCCTCGGCAGCGATGTCCGACACCAGGTGCTGCACCGCCTGGAACTTGGCGAGTGGACGGCCGAACTGGACGCGGGCGGTGGTGTGGCCGACCACCAGGTCGAGCACCCGTTCCATCGCGCCGCTCATCGCCAGCGCCCGGGCGAGTGCGCCGCGGCGCAGGAACTCCTCCGCGGTGCCGTCCGGCACCTCGGCACCGGAGAGCGCGGCGACGTCGACGCGGATGTGGTCGCGCGGCTCGGACGCGACGTCGACCGCCTCGGTGACCTCGACGTCGGCGCGGGCGACGTCGGCGACCCGCCACGCGCCGTCCGTCTCCCACAGCACGACCACGGCGTCCACGTCCCGGGCCCACGGCACGTGCCGGGCCGAGCCGTCGGCATTCAGCACCGCGGCGGTGCGTGCCGCCGCCGGATCGGTCACCGCGCGCGCACAGCCGGACAGCTGCAGCAGCCAGCCGGCGAGGAGGTCGTTCTCGGCCACCGGCACCGCCGCGGCACCGGCGCCCGCGGCGCCGAGCAGGTAGGCGGCCTCGGCCCAGCCCGCCTCACTGCCCCCGTCCGCCTCCGGGCCGGTGAGCCGGGCGAGACCGAGTTCGGCCAGGGTCGACCACAGTTCGCGGTCGAGACGCAGCGGGCCGCTGAGGCGGTGATCGTCGCCGCGGCGCTCACCGAAGAGCTGTTCGAGCATCTGCGCGAGTTCGCGCATCTCCACGTCGTTGCCGGTAGTCGCGTTACTCATCAGCGCATCCCCAATCCCCGCGCGATGACCCCGCGCAGAATCTCACTCGTGCCGCCTCGGAGGGTGAATCCGGGACGCTGCATGACACCGGCTCGCACCAGTTCGGCGAATCCCTCACCGGGGGCGTCGCTCTCGTCGGCCAGTTCGTCGGCGAGGTCGGCGATGTCGCCCTCGGTCTGGGTGCCGAGCACCTTGACCACCGACGCGGCGACCTCCGCGTTCTCGTGCCGCTGCAGTGCCTCGGACACCCCGCGGGACATGTGGTGCAGGCCGAAGATCCGGCCCACGAACGCGCCGATGCGGGGATCGGCCGGCAGGCGCCCGGCGCCGGCCTCGTCCACCGCGCCGGCGAGCACCCCGAAGGTGGACATGAAGCGTTCCGGGCCGCTGCGCTCGTAGCCGAGTTCGGAGGTGACCTGCGCCCAGCCGTCGCCGACGGTGCCGAGCACGAGGTCGTCGGGCACGAACACGTCGTCGAGGACGACCTCGTTGAAGTGGTGTTCACCGGACATCGACAGGACGGGCCGGATCTCCACGCCGGGCGAGTCGAGCAGGACGATGAACTGGCTCAGCCCGGCGTGCCGGTGCGCCGGGTCGAGCGGCGCGGAGCGGGCCAGCGCGAAGAAGGCGTCGGCGTGGTGGGCGCCGGAGGTCCACAGCTTGGTGCCGGTGATGCGCCAGCCGCCGTCGACCTGCACGGCCCTGGTCTTCACGCTCGCCAGGTCGGATCCGGACTCGGGCTCGCTCATGCCGATGGCCCAGCAGATCTCGCCGCGGGCGATACCGGGCAGGAAGCGCTGTTTCTGTTCCTCGGTGCCGTACTTGAGCAGCGACGGTGCAGCCTGTCGGTCCGCGACCCACTGGGCGGCGACCGGCGCACCGACGGCGAGGAGTTCCTCGGTGACGACGAAGCGCTCCATGAAGGTGCGGCCCTGCCCGCCGTACTCGGTGGGGATGGTCATGCCGACCCAGCCGCGGGCAGCCAGGGCCTTGGTGAAGTCGGTGTTCCAGCGGGCGAGCCAGGTGTCCACGCCGGGGGTGAACACGCCTGCGTCGATCTGCTCGCGCAGGAAGGCGCGCACCTCGGCTCGCAACTCCGCGAGGCTCGGGTCGGGGGCACCGGCGTCCGGCACCAGTGATGTACGCATCGTCGTCTTCTTCCGTGAGGGGGTCAGGGTCGCGGTTGCAGCAGCAGCAGGGCCAGATCGCCGTACCGGGCCGCGATGTCGGCGGGGGTGTCCGGACCGTCCGGGTCGTACCAGTTCGCGATCGAGGTCGTCATCGCCAGGATCGAGCGGCGACAGTCCTCCGGGTACGGGGTGGTGAACGCGCCGGATTTCACGCCGTCCTCGATGATGCTGCCCAGCAACTCGTTTCCGGAACGTCGCCGTTGCTCGTAGACCGCCGCGTTCTCCGGTTCCAGGTTGCGGACCTCGGTGCCGATCATCAAGCTCTGCTCCTGGCAGGTGGTGCGGAACCGG
Source organism: Rhodococcus indonesiensis (assembly GCF_047782815.1). Taxonomy (NCBI): domain Bacteria; kingdom Bacillati; phylum Actinomycetota; class Actinomycetes; order Mycobacteriales; family Nocardiaceae; genus Rhodococcus; species Rhodococcus indonesiensis. The sequence goes on from NZ_CP180630.1 coordinate 4,787,203, forward strand.
ACGAGGGCGATCACCAGGGCCCGGAGTCGCTCCACCGGGTCGTCCCCGACGCGCGAAAGTTCCTCGTCGCACATCGCGTCGAAGGCGTTGACGCCGTCGATCAGGATGGCCAGGAGCAGGTCCTGCTTGTTCTTGTAGTGGTAGTACAGCGCCGACAGGCTGACGCCGGCTTCCTGGGCGATCGTCCGGATCGACGAGGCCCCGTATCCGTTGCGGACGAACTCGCGGCGGGCCGCCTCGATGAACGCCCGTTGCCGCTCCGAGGGCGCCACGGTGTCTCCCGGTCGTGCGTACGTTCCCCGCCGCGCGCTCATCGGCTACCTCCGGCGGTCGTGAGACGCAGCGCGCCCTTGACCAGCTTTCCGGTGGGGGTCCTGGGCAGTGCGTCGACGAAATCGACGCTGCGCGGGCACTTGTATCCGGCGATGCGGTCGCGGCAGTAGGCGATCAGTTCGGCGGCGAGCGCGTCGTCGCCGGCGACGCCCGCCGCCGGTTGGACGACCGCCCTGACCGATTCGCCCATCTCGGCGTCCGGCACGCCGATCACCGCGACGTCGAACACCGCGGGGTGCAGGGCGAGGGTGTTCTCGATCTCCTGCGGATAGATGTTCACCCCGCCTGAGATGATGGTGAACATGGCCCGGTCGGTGAGGAAGAGATAGCCGTCCTCGTCGAGGTATCCGATGTCCCCGGTCGTCGCCCACGTGGGATGCAGCGGGTGGCGCGACTCCGCCGTCTTCTCCGGATCGTTGTGGTACTCGAAGCTGTAGCCGGGACGTTCGAAGTAGATCGACCCGATCTGCCCGGCCGGCAACTCCGTTCCGTCCTCGGCGCAGACGTGGGCACGGCTGGGGTGGCCGTGACCGGTGCGGCCCACGGTGCCGGGTTTGCGGAGCCACTCCTGCGGCGAGACGATGGTGCTGCCGACGGATTCGGTGGACGAGTAGTACTCGTAGATCCGCTCGCCCCACCAGTCGATCATGGCGCGCTTGACCTCCGCCGGGCACGGCGCGGCCGAGTGGATGGCCACCCGCATCGCGGACAGGTCGTAGCGGGAGCGGGTCCGGTCGGGCAGCTTCAGCATCCGGACGAAATGCGTGGGCACCCACTGACTGTGAGTGACGCGGTGGCGCTCGAGGTCGGCGAGGCAGGTCTCGGCGTCGAACCTTCCGGCGACGATCGCCGTGCCGCCGAGGGCCTGCGCCGCGGCCCCGAATCGCAGCGGCGCAGCGTGGTAGATCGGGGCCGGGGAGTAGTACACGCAACTGTCGTCGAAGTCGAAACGCTGCAGCAGCCCGACCGCATTGGAGGCCGCCTGCTCGCCGACCTGGGCACCGCCGAGCGCAGGCTTGATTCCCTTGGGCCGGCCCGTCGTTCCGGAGGAGTAGAGCATGTCCGTGCCGCCGGGCTGGTCGGCCGGCGGCACGGTGCTCATCGCCGCGATCTCGGCTTCGTATCCGAGGTGTCCGGGTACGTCACCGCCGAATGCCAAGCGGTGCCGCACCTTCGGCGTGTCGACGGCAACGGCGACGGCCAGGTCCGCGAGCGGAGCGGAGACCACGAGGGCGGTGGCGTCGCAGTCGTCGACGATGTAGGCGACCTCGGAGGGGGCGAGATGCGTGTTGACGAACGTCACGTACATGCCGGACCGTACTGCCGCCCAGTACAGTTCGAATGCGGTGACGTCGTTGACCGACAGCACCGCGAGGTGGTCGCCGGGGCCGAGGCCGTGGGCGCGGAGCCAGTGCGCGAACTGCACCGAACGGTCCTCGAGCTCACGGTAGCTCACCACCCGGCCGGTGGCGGCCTCGATCGCCGCCGGCTTGTCCGGGGCGGCCGACGCGTAGCGTCCGGGATACATCCGAGCTCCTTTCCACCTGCCTGACGGGACGGCTACAGGCCGAGGTCCTTGGCGATGATTGTCTTCATGACTTCGCTGGTGCCACCGTAGATCCGGCTGACGCGGGTGTCGGCGTAGAGCCGGGCGATCGGATACTCGGTGATGTAGCCGTACCCGCCGTGCAACTGCAGGCACTTGTCGATCACGCGACCGGAGACCTCGGTGCAGAACAGCTTCGCCCGGGCGGCGTCGGCGACCGACAGCTCGCCCCGGTCGAGCAGCTCGAGGCAGTGATCCGCGAAGACGCGGGCAGCCTGCACCTCGGCGGAGCATTCCGCGAGGACGAACTTGGTGTTCTGGAACGAAGCCACCGGCTTGCCGAACACCTTGCGGTCCCGCGTGTACGCGAGGGCATGCTCGATCGCGGCCGCAGCCTGGCCCACCTGGTTCAGGGCGATGCTCAGACGTTCCTGGGGCAGGTTGTGGGCGAGGTAGCCGAACGCCTTGCCCTCCTCGCCGAGGAGATTCTCCACCGGCACCTTCACGTCCTGGTACGACAGCTCGGCGGTGTCCTGCTGGTGCAGACCGAGCTTGTCGAGCTTGCGGCCGACGGAGAACCCTTCGGCGTCGGTGGGGACGCAGAGGATCGACAGACCGGCGCGACGGTCCTGCGGGTCGAACGGCGCGGTGCGGCACACGGTGAGGACCAGATCGGCGGTGACGCCGCCGGTGATGAACGTCTTCGCGCCGTTGACGACGTAGTGCGAGCCGTCGGCGGACAGCTTGGCAGTAGTGGCGATGTTGGCCAGATCGGAGCCGGTGCCGGGCTCGGTCATCGCGATGGCGGTCATCATCCGGCCGGACGCGAAGTCCGGCAACCAGCGCTTACGCTGCTCGTCGGTGCCGTATTCGAGCAGGTACGGCAGGATCAGGCAGGAGTGCACGGTGTACGAGCCGAAGGAGACGCCGGCCCGCGCCACTTCCTCGAACACGATGGCGTTGTACTTGAAGCTCGACTCGCCGCCACCGCCGAACTCCTCGGGCACCTGGATGCCGAGGATGCCGAGTTCACCGAGACGGTGGAAGAACTCGCGCGGGGGCCGGCCCAGCCCGTCCCACTCCTCGTGCTGCGGCAGCACCTCTCGCGCGATGAAATCGCGCACCATGGATCGGAATTCGTCGTGCTCCCGGCTGAAGATCGTCCGCTCCACGGCCGTGCTCCTTCGTTTGCGTGCGGCGACCCGAGGGGGTCGCGGCGGTCAGTTCCCGGTGAAGTTCCCGCTGCGGCGTTCGAGGAACGCCGAGAGGGCCTCGCCGTGGTCGGCGGTGTGGTGCGAGAGGGCCTGGAACGCTGCGGAGAGCTCGAGGATGCTGTCGAGATCCTGGCGCTGGCCCTCGCGCATCAGCTTCTTGGTCATGCGCAGTGCGTGCGGCGGGTTCGAGGCGACGCGGGCGGCGAGCTCACCGGCCGTGGCGAGCAGCTGATCGGGTTCGACGACCCGGGAGACCATGCCCCACTCCAGCGCGGTGGCGGCGTCGACGCGGTCGCCGGTGAAGGCCATCTCCGCGGCCCGCGCCGACCCGATGGCGCGGGGCAGCAGCCAGGCACCGCCGTCGCCGGGGATGATGCCGAGCTTGACGAAACTCTCGGCGAAGAACGCGGTGTTCGAGGCGATCCGCATGTCGCACATCATGGCCAGGTCGCAGCCGGCGCCGACCGCGGGTCCGTTGACTGCGGCGATGATCGGCACCTCGCAGTGGTAGATCGCCTTGGGCAGCCGCTGGATTCCGCGACGGTAACCCTCCCGCAGCTGATGCGGGGCGCCCCCGAACATCCCCGTACGGTCGGCCATGTCCTTGACGTTGCCGCCGGCCGAGAACGCGCTCCCGGCTCCGGTGAGGATCACCACGCGGGTCTCGTAGTCCGCGTTCGCCTCGTCCACGAGCTGCACCAGTCGCTCGACGACGTCGTCGCCGGAGATCGGATTACGCGCCTCGGGCAGGTTGATCGTCCATGTCGTGACGTGGCCTTCGCGGCTGGAGAGTACGACGTCCTCGGGTGCGCTCATGCGGAGGTCCTTTCGGCCGACGGAACGGCAGGCAGCAGATTAGGTCGAACGATCGTTCAAATTACTGTGCCGAGGACCTGTTGTAAAGAGGTGGACGCCGCGACGGCCGGGCCGGCCGCGGTCAGGCGAAGTCGAATACGGGTGGGAGCACGCACACCACCAGCGCCGCCCAGATCCCGAAGACCGGCAGGTACCGGGTCTGCCAGCGTTCGACGGAGCCGAAGCCGCGGCGGCCACGGACGAACCCGAACAGGAGCCGAGCCGACCAGGCGAGACCGACCAGCAGAACCAGGTTCATCCCGAGTGCGGCCACCTTGTTGGCAGTGAAGCCGAACTCCGCGATTCGCGTGAGCATGGCGGCCAGCATGAGCACGTCGACCACGAGCGCGAGGACGACGAGGACGAGCTGCAGGCGGTCGAACAGGTCGGGCGGCAGGTACGGCTCGCGGGCGGAGACCGCGTACAGCAGCAGGCCCAGGACGACGACGAGGATCAGGTCCATCAGGATCAGCAGATTCCGGTCGACGTCGACGACGCTTCCCGTGGTCGCGAAGGCCCCGAGCAACACCAGCAGCATGACGATGGTGACGGGTGTGAACACGCGCGTCAGAACGGGCGCGATGTTCTCCACCACGTTCTGCTTCGCCTCGACCAGCCAGGCGGCGACGACGACCGCACCCGCCGCGCCGAACGGCAGCACCCACTCCTCGACGACCCACTCGGCATCCGTGCCGAGCGCATCGAACGCGCCGATCGTCAGACCCACCAGCACACCCCCGCCGAGGGCGAGAAGGGTGAGATAGACGACCCATTCGCCGGTGAACCGGATGAAGTCCATCCGGCGCCGGTCGGACCGCCACTCGCCACCGACGTAGGCGAGACCGACGACGAACCACAACACGATCGGGGTGTGGATCGCGACGATCACCTCGGTCGATCCGTTCGGCGCGAAGGGGTACCCGTTGATCACGACCGCCGCCAACGCGAACGGCACCAGCAGCGCCGCGGCGCCGCGGGGCGACATCCGGCGCTTCCACGCGAAGTATGCGGTCAGGAACGGAAGCACGAGCAGAGCGAGGTTGCGCGCGACGACGCCCTCGTCCAGGGTCGCCAGCCCCACCTTCAGGGCGACGGCACCGCCGACGGCGAGCGCGAGAACGACGAGCAGTTCACGCCTGGGGCGGGGACCGCCGTCGCCCGAGGCGTCGGATGTCAGGACGAGCTGCTTCCAGAGGCGATCGGAATGCTCGCGTGCGAATTCCCGGGAGATGTCGTCCACGCTGCCCATGCGTTTGACCGCGACCAGGAATGCCTCGTCGGCCGCCAGTCCGGCGGCGGACAGATCCGAGATCTGGTCCCTCAGGTGGTCTTCCATCTCGTCGGCGTCGGCGGTGGAGATCACGCGGCGACGCTCGACGTAGCCCCGCCACCGACCGATCTGCGACTCCAGCGCGGCGTCCATCACGACCACCCCGGGGCCGCGGGCATCTCCGCGCAGCGCCAGACCTGGTCGAGCGCGTCCGCGACGACGTCCCACTGACTGCGCCGCTCGGCGAGCGCGCTCCGTCCCGCGTCGGTGATCGCGTAGTGCTTGCGTCGCCGTCCGGTGTCGGAGCTTCCCCACGACGCCGACACGTATCCGGACCGTTCGAGCCGGTGCAGCAGGGGGTAGAGCATTCCGTCGGTCCATTGGATCCGTCCACGGGACAGGTCCTTGACGCGTTTGAGAATGGCGTAGCCGTAGGACTCACCCTCGGCGAGGATTCCGAGCACGAGCGGGGTCGCCGACGCCGCCACGAGGTCCTTCTCGATGTACATAGGTCTCCTATGCCTAGATCTGCTAGGCATGAAGGTAGCAGGTCCAGCACAGGACGGTCGGTCTTCTGCTGCGAACCACGGGTTCGAAGCGGCCGTCACGCACTTACGCCGCAGGGAGGGTGCCGGTGTCCCGGCACCCTCCCTGCGGTGGGCATACGTCGCCACTCCGTACTGCTGTGTACCGCCCGGTCGGCAGGCGGCTCTCGTGACGCGGTCAGCCCTTCTTCGGCTCCGCCTCCACCTCGTCGTCGTCGGCGAAGACCAACCGGCCGTCGTCCAGCGCGACGGCCCAACGGCGTACCGGCGCCCAGTCCCGTCCGAGTTGCTCGCCGGCCCGGGCGGCCTCGCTGGCGTAGTCCTCGACCACTACACCGGGCGCCCGGCTCTTCTCGCCGCCGCGGCGCACCACCACCCGCGAGCCGACGGTGAGCCCGCCACTGCCTGCGTCTCCCGAGTTGTCACTCATAACAAACGATCATGACATTGAATGCGCCTGCGGACAGCCCAACGGCGGTTCGGCGCCACCGTGTCGGCCTCGGCACGTCCTCACAGCTCGGCTCACTCGACGATCGGGAACAGGGAGTCGCCGTCCTCGGGACTGCCGTCGATCTGGCCGCGGTCGACGCGCGAGTCCTCGACGATGACACCGTCGACCACCTCGGCGTGCTTCCCACCGCCCGCGACGGCGACGTCCCCGTCGACCACCTCGTCGACGACATCCTCGGTCAGTTCGTCGTCGGGCATGGCCGCGACCGGCCGTTCGAGCGGCTCTGCGGGTGCCACGTCGGGCTCCTCCTCCGCGAGGCGCTGGTCCAGCGACTCGCCTTCCTGCTCCTCCCGCTGCGTGGTGCCGAACCGGTCGGCGCCGCTCCAGCCCTCCGGCGGGTCCACGGCCTCGTCGCCGTCGTCGTTGCGGACTTCGTCGGAGTCGAGGCCCTCGCTGGGGCTGAGGGTGTCGCCGGGACCGTCTTCGATACTCATGGCTGTGACGTACCCGAGCCGGCGAACACGGAAACGCACAGACCACGGAAACACACAACGGCGCAGGTTTACCGGGGCCGGCGGCCGGATATGCCGGGGAGACGACCACAGCGAGGAAGCCTTCCCATGGACGAGAACGACCTCTTCCGGCACATCGAGGAACTGGTGGACGAGGAGAAGGCGCTGCGTTCGCAGTCGAGCGGCGACGGCACGAGCGATCAGGACCGGCAGCGTCTGCGCGCCGTCGAGGAACGCCTCGACCAGTGCTGGGACCTGCTCCGGCAGCGCCGCGCGAAAGCCGAGTTCGGCAACGACCCGGACGAGGCGGAGGCGCGGCCCGTGGGGGAGGTCGAGTCCTACCGCCAGTGAGGACCTCGATGACCGGGATCACGAGGAGGACGGATGAGGTTCAGAGCATCGAAAACCATTGCTGCAGTGGCGCTCTCGCTCGGTCTGGCCACCTCGTGCAGCGACGGCGACACCCCGGCGCCGACCACCGGTGGGTCCGTGCCCGCGTCGGCACTAGTGACGGCGACGACGGTCGAGAGCACCTCCGTGCCGGACACCTCGCCGGCCACAGCGTATGAGGACACCACCCCACCACCGACCGAGGCGTCCTTTCCCGGCGAGAATCTGACCCCGGAGGAGGCCGGGGAACTTCAGCGTGCGGTCGACGAGGGCAGCCAGCCGTGGCGGCTGGATCCATCCCTGGTCGCGCAGGCATTCGTGGCGGACCGGTTCGGTTGGAGCGACACCGAGGCGCGCATGGCCGACCCGCACACCGTGGAGGTGACCGACCGCGCGGACGGCAGCATCGTGGTGCTGCAGCTGCGCCAGCCCGTCCGAGAGGGAGCCGACGGCATCTGGGTCGTCACGGACGGCGTCCGGATCGGCTGAGGAACCCGCGCCGGAATCATGCCTGCGCCGCGGTTTGCCGCACGAGGTCGACGATCGCGACGGGAGTATCCGACTGCGGCGCGTGCCCGGCCCACGGCAGCGGCACGAACCGCGCCCCGGGAATCAGCGGGACGTATCGCACCGTCTGCGCGGATGCGACGACATCGAGCACGCCCTGCGCGAGGGTGACGGGGCACGAAACGCGGTCGAGACCCGTCGGTACGTCCGTCAGTACGGCATTCCACAGCATCGACCAGTAACCCTCCGATTCCGCGAAACCTCCCTTCACGGACAGTGATTCGGCTTTCGAAGTGCGCCACGGAAGGGCCCGCAGCCCGGCGGTGAGTGCCGTGCGCCCGACGGTGCTGTGCGACATCCGCTCGATCAACGGGCTGCGTGCCTTGTTGACGATCCGCGCGGCGGCCATGAGCAGTCCCTGAAGCGCCCGCTCCGGCGGCAACCCGAGACCGGACGGGGACAGGGCCACCACCGACAGGGCGCGGCCGCGCCGTGCCAGGTCGAGCGCGAGGCGGCCGCCGAGGGAGTTGCCCAGGATGTGCACCCGATCCAGCCCGTGGGCGTCGAGGTCCGCCGCGAGGGCAGCGCCGAGGGACTCGACAGTGGGACGAGTCGGCAGCATCGGGGACGATCCGTGGCCGGGAAGGTCCACGGCCAGGACGTCGAAGTGCTCGGCGAGGCGCGGAACGAGTTCGGCGAAGTCGTCGCGGGTGGCGCCGATCCCGTGCAGGAGAAGCAGTGGTTCGCCGGAACCGGCACGTCGACAGGCCAATCGAGGAGTGTGCATCGTGCCCATCCTGCCCGGACCGGGAGGGTGCGGCCACCCGGGCGGCCCCCGTCACACCGGCTCGAGCAGTTCCGGACGGTTGTTGCGGGGGTTGTTGACCTCGGTGCCGACCTCGTACGGATGCAGGTGCGGTTCCGGTACCGAGGCGACCAGCGCGTCGACGTCGTCGCGGTCGGTGAGGGCCGGGTCGAGCCACACGTCCAGGAAGGACGGCGGCAGCACCAGTGGACACCGCTCGTGGATCTGCCCAGCGGCGTCGGTGGCCTCCGTCGTCAGCACGGTGACCGTCCACAGCCACTTGTCGGGATGGTCGTCGGGCAGGTCCGGATCGGGCCACAGCTCGTAGAGTCCCGCCATCGCGAGCACACCGTCGCCGTGCAGGAAGTACGGGACCTTGGTGCCGTCCTCGCGCTTCTGCCACTCGAAGTAGCCGTCGGCCGGCAGGATGCACCGTCGCCGCGAGGCGGCGGCCTTGAACGACGGCTTCTCGGTGATCGTCTCGCAGCGGGCGTTGATCATCCGGTTGCCGATCTTCGGGTCCTTCGCCCACGACGGCACGAGCCCCCACCGGGCGGACCGGAGCTGTCGCACCGGCTCCGCGCCGGGCTCGCCCTTCGGGGCGCGCTCGAGCACCACCCGCACGGTCTGCGTCGGCGCGACGTTGTACGACGGGGGCAGCGGATCCCCCACCGTCTCCACCACGTCGAACAGGGAGCGCAGTTCCTGATCGGTGACCGTGCTCGCATACCGACCGCACATGGGCACTCACCTTCCGTCGTCGGGCCTCGACCGGTCGATTCCCATGGTGCCGCACCGCACCGACACGCGTGTGACGCCGGTCATCGGCAGGGGCCGTCCTGACGGGACGCCGGACCCCGCGCGCTAGCCTGGGTGCCGGGACCGGTCGCGCGAACCCGGCGGCGACGTCGCGGGCAGCCGTGGTCTCCCCGGACGTGCGGGCTCCTTCTCGGGTCGGCACGCAGTCTGTCCCCCATCGGATTGGAGTACACCGTGGTCGACCTCGCCTATGTCATCGCCGGGACCGAAGCCACCGGCGGCGCAGGGCTGCAGGCGGATCTGAAGACGTTCCAGGAGCTGGGCGTCTACGGCGTCGGCACCACGACCTGCATCGTCTCGTTCGACCCCCGCAACGACTGGTCGCACCGCTTCGTCCCGATCGCGCCCGAGGTCGTCGCGGACCAGATCGAGGCGGCCACCGCGGCCCACGACCTCGACGTCGTCAAGATCGGCATGCTCGGCACCCCGGCCACGATCGACGTGGTCGCCGAGGGTCTGCGCGGCCGGTCGTGGCGGCACGTCGTTCTGGACCCGGTGCTGATCTGCAAGGGGCAGGAACCCGGGGCGGCACTCGACACCGACAACGCGCTGCGTGAGTCCGTGCTTCCCCTGGCCACGGTGGTCACTCCCAACCTGTTCGAAGCCCGCACCCTGGCGGGGATGGACCGCATCGACACCGTCGACGACCTCGTCGAGGCCGCTCGCCGCATCCACGCCCTCGGCCCGCGGTACGTCCTGGCCAAGGGCGGCGTCGAACTCGCCGGTGACGACGCCGTCGACGTCCTCTTCGACGGCGAGGAGGTCACCGTCCTCTCCGCGCCGAAGGTCGGCCGGGAACGGGTGTCGGGTGCCGGCTGCACGCTCGCCGCGGCCGTGACCGCCGAACTCGCCAAGGGCGCCGACGTGCCGGCCGCCGTCGCGCTCGCGAAGGACTTCGTCACCGCCGGTATCGAGGGCCGGGTCGGGGCGCACACCCCGTTCGACACGGTGTGGCAGGGCGCGTACGCGGCGTCGCGCACGAGCTAGGACCCTCTCTCCGTCGGCGGGACGGATTCGCCTACCGGAGTGCAGATCCGGACATCGACCACCGTCGGGACGGTTGTCGATGTCCGGAACCGGAGCGCGTGGCTCGGTATCGCGATGCGCGGGCGCGCCCGGCGCCTATCGTGGACGGGCATCCGTCCGCTCGGCCGAGAGGATCTTCGATGACCACGACCCGGTCCGCGCTCGTCACCGGCGGCACCGGCGGTCTCGGGGCCGCCGTCACGACGCATCTGCTCGAGTCGGGCTGGCGGGTCGTGGTCCCCTGGGTGGCTCGTACCGAACTCGGGCGACTCGGGGACCATCCGAGTCTGCGTCTCGTGGAGGCGGACGTGTCCGACGACGCGCAGCTGCGGCAGGCCGTCGCGCTCGCGGCCGCCGACGAATCCGCACCGCTGTCCGGCGTGGTGAATCTGGTGGGCGGGTTCACCTCGGGCCCGCGGGTCCACGAGACGCCCGTCGAGGTCCTCGACGCCCAACTGGACCTGAACCTGCGCACCGCCTACGCCGTGACCCGCGCGGCGCTGCCGCACCTGCTCGCGAGCGGCGGCGGATCGGTGGTCTGCATGTCCACCGCGGCGACGAAACGGCCGTTCGCCGGGGGCGCCGCCTACGTCGCGTCGAAGGCCGCCGTGACCGCACTGGTCGAGACCCTGGCCGTCGAGTACGCCGGCGACGGCGTGCGGGTCAATGCGCTGCTGCCCGTCGTCATCGACACGCCCGCGAACCGGGCGGCGATGCCCGACGCGGACCGGCGCTCGTGGTCGCAGCCCGCCGAGATCGCGCGGGTGATCCGGTTCCTGCTCTCCGACGACGGCGCCGCCGTGACCGGGGCGTCGATCCCCGTCACACGCGTGGGCTGACGCGCCCGCGTGTCAGGCGGGTAGCTCGAGCCCCTGTTCGGCGGCGCGGCGCGCCACCTCCGCCGGGAAGACGTTGCGCAGCAGGTACAGGTCCCGGCCGATGACCCAGCCGGGGGCGAGGGCGGTGGCGTAGCGCTCGAAGTAGCCGAGCTGCTTGCCGAACAGCACCAGTTCCTCCGGGCTGGCGATCCCCCACTGCTTGCCGAGCCGGATCAGCGCGACGATGAGGTCGCTCAGCCGCAGCTGTCCCAGGTCGCGCCCGAGGATCGGAGCGAGTGCCTGCGCCACCTGCATGCCGATCTCGGCGTCGTCGGCGTCGAGTCCGCTGGTGTAGCCGAGGGCGCGGATGCCCCGCGCCACGCGGGCGAAGTCCCCGTCGATGGCGGTCGCGCGGAACAGGTCGCGCAGGATGGCGCGCCAGTGCTCGGGCAGCTCACCGACGATGCCGAAGTCCAGGAAGGCGAGACGGCCGTCGTCGAGCAGCCACAGGTTGCCCGCGTGCACGTCGCCGTGGAACGGCCCGTGCAGGACGACCGATTCGATCCACACCTTCACCCCGCGGCGGATGAGCAGACTGGTGTCGATCCCCGCATCGGCGGGCACCCGGTCCATGGGCACACCGCGGAGCCGTTCCATGCAGATCACGCGCGGGCCGCAGTAGTCCCAGTACACCTGCGGCGTGGTGACGGTCGTGTTGTCCCCGAACGCGCCGATGCACTCCCGGAACCGGCTCTGCCGGTCTGCTTCGACCGCGCTGTTGAGTTCGGTCATCGTGGACGAGTGCAGGTCGCGGATGATGGCGGTGGCGTTGGCGATGCGGAAGAACTCGAAGGCCTGCAGCAGACGCGCGCCGACGTAGGCCGCCCGCAGGTCGACGAGCATGCGATGGGCGATGCCGGGCCGCTGCACCTTCACGACCGCCTCCCGGCCGTCGTGCAGGACGCACGCGTGCACCTGGCCGACGGACGCGGCGGCCAGCGGGACGTCGTCGAACCGGGCGAACAGTTCGCCGACGGGATGGCCGAGGTCCTCCTCGATCACGGCGCGGGCCCGGTCCGCGGGCACGGGTGCGACGTCGTCCAGGCAGCGCAGGCACGCGTCGGCCAGCGGCTTGGGGAACACCCCGGACGACGACGCCATGAGCTGGCCGAGCTTGACGAACGTGGGACCGAGGACCTCGAACGCGTCGACGGTGCCCTCGGCGGCGGCGTCGGCGGGACCGCGGCCGTCGGGCCGCAGCGGCCAGGCGAGCAGTTTCAGCAGGACGCTGACGAGGAGCACCACGCCGATGACGACCGTGCGGCCGGCTTCGCGCAGGCCGAAACGCTCGAGCGGGGGCATGTCGACATGCAGCGCCGACGCGGGCGGTCCCCCGGCGTACGGGCCTGTCGGTCGGGGCGCGATGTCGGGCACGGGTCACCTTCGTCCTTCTGCCTGCCGGCGGGGCTGTCGGCCGGGGCAGTTACTGGACGGTACCCGGAGTGCACAGATAGTTCGAGACCCTGTTTCCTGTCGGCCCCCGGGACTACGCTCACGCTCGTAACTGCACTTCGACAGCGACGGGCAGGCGGGGGTACGACATGACGGAGCAGGTTCTCGACTCGCAGGACGACTTTCTGACACTGGCCGGTCCGTACCGGCGTGAGCTGCTCGCGCACTGTTACCGGATGAGCGGCTCGATCCACGACGCGGAGGACCTCGTGCAGGAGACGTACCTGCGCGCGTGGCGGGGCTACGCCAACTTCGGGGGCCGCTCGTCGCTGCGGACGTGGCTGCACCGCATCGCGACCAACGTGTGCCTGACCGCGCTCGAGGGCAGATCGCGCCGGCCGCTGCCGACGGGGCTGGGGGCGCCGAGCTCGGATCCGGCCGACGACCTCGTCGAGCGCGGGGAGGTGCCGTGGCTCGAGCCGATTCCCGGCGGATCCTTCGGCGACGACGGCCGGCCGGAGGATCCGACGGACCCGGCGGCGATCGTGACCTCGCGGGAGTCCATTCGCCTGGCCTTCGTGGCGGCCCTGCAGCATCTGTCCGCGCGGCAACGGGCAGTGCTGCTGCTGCGCGACGTCCTGCAGTGGCGGGCGACCGAGGTGGCCGCCGCGCTGGACACCTCGACGGCCGCGGTGAACAGTCTGCTCCAGCGGGCCCGCGCGCAGCTCGAACAGGCGCAGGTGACGAAGGACGATCTGGTCGAGCCGGAGAGTCCGGAGGCCCAGGCGCTGGTGCAGCGCTGGGTCGAGGGGTTCGAGAAGTACGACATCGATTCGATCGTCGAGATGCTCACCCAGGAGGCGGTGTGGGAGATGCCGCCGTTCGAGGGCTGGTACCGCGGCGCCGCGGCGATCGGAACCCTCATCCGGACGCATTGCCCGGCGAGCGGTCCCGGCGATCAGGTTCTGCTGCCCACGGTGGCGAACGGGCAGCCCGCCCTCGGCCTCTACATGCGAGGCGAGGACGGGCAGCACCATCCGTTCCAGCTGCAGGTGCTCGACGTCGTGGGCGACCGGGTGGTGCATGTGACCGTGTTCTTCGACACCGATCTGTTCGCCCTGTTCGGACTACCCGAGCACCCCTGACGCCGACCGCTACGCCTGCGCGGACGTCTCCGCCTGCGGTCCCATCGCGGCGGCCGCGGCCTCGACGTCCATCCACATGACCTCCCAGACGTGCCCGTCGAGGTCGCGGAAGGCCCGGCCGTACATGAAGTCGGTCTTCATCTCCTCCGACCCGGCGGTGATCCAGTCGCTGCCACCGGCGGCGAGCGCGGCGTCGACGAGGCGGTCGACGTCGTCGCGGCTCTCGGCGGACACGCTCAGGAGCACCTCGCGGGCCGTGGCGGTGTCGCAGATGTCGCCGGTGATGAAGTCGCGGAAGCGTGGCTCCTCGAGGAGCATGACGTAGGTCTGGTCGTTGATCTCGAGGCAGGCGGTGTTGGCGTCGCAGAACATCTCGTTGAAGGTGAAGCCGAGGGCATCGAAGAACGTGCGGGCGGCAGCGACGTCCTTGACGGACAGGTTGGCGAAGAGCATGCGGGGCATCTTCAACTCCTTGCGTGTGAGCGGACGGCCGGCACCTCGTGTGAGGTGTCGAGCAGGTAGACCGTCCGGCTCCGGAAAACTCATCGCGCCGGACGGGATCGCCGAAACCCCGGCGCGAATCGGAGCGAGTAACTATGCTGTGCGCCCGGTGCTTCGCGCACCGGGGTGATGGACCATACCCCGACGGGTATGTACCCTGGCTTCATCGGCCGACGGAGACGATCGGCCGCCCCCGACACCGCGTCCCTCCTCCCCCCCCCCGAAGGCGGGACGTGGCGCCGGGCGTCACGCGCCCGGCGCGGACCCCCTGCCCTCCCTCCCCTCGGGCAGGGGGTTTCGTCTTTCTCGGGTCCGCCTGCGCCCCGTTCGCAGTGCGGGAACAAATCCCCCGGACCGTCGGTTAGAGTAGTTGCATAGTCAACTACATGCCGAAGGAGCCCGCCATGCCCGCGGTGACCGTAGACAACATCCTCACCCTGCCCCGCATCCCGGCGCCCGCAGCCGACGTGCCGGCCCGTCCGGTCCTCGGCGTGCGCACCGCTCCCGTCGGATACGAAGGCGAAGGCTTCCCGGTGCGCCGGGCATTCGCAGGTATCGACCAGCGCTTCCTCGACCCGTTCATCCACATGGACCAGATGGGCGAGGTGCAGTACGCCCCCGGCGAACCCAAGGGCACCCCGTGGCACCCGCACCGCGGATTCGAGACCGTCACCTACATGATCGACGGGATCCTCGAGCACAAGGACTCCAACGGCGGGGGCGGCACTATCGGCGGTGGCGACACCCAGTGGATGACCGCGGGCTCGGGGATCCTGCACATCGAGGCCCCGCCGGAACACGTCGTCGCCAGCGGCGGCCTCTTCCACGGCGTGCAGTTGTGGGTGAACCTGCCCCGGAACCACAAGATGGCGCAGCCGCGATACCAGGACATCGCCGGCAGCCACGTGGCCCTGGCCTCCTCGCCCGACGGCGGCGCCCTCGTCCGCGTCGTCGCCGGTGAGATCGGCGGTGTCCGCGGCCCGGGCGTGACCCATACCCCGATCGCCCTCGCACACCTGACCGTCGCGCCCGGCGCGTCGGTGACCCTGCCCTGGCACCGGGAGTACAACGCGCTCGGCTACGTGCTCGCCGGGGACGGCACCGTCGGCGCCGAGCATGCACCGATCCGGGCGGGACAGACCGCCGTGTTCGGACCGAACGGCGACAGCGTCACGTTCACCGCCGACCGCACCCAGGACTCGCGGACCGAGTCCCTCGAGGTGTTCCTGCTCGGCGGACGGCCGATCCGCGAGCCCGTCGCGATGTACGGGCCGTTCGTGATGAACACCAAAGCCGAGATCATCCAGGCGTTCGAAGACTTCCAGGCGGGACGTCTCGGGACGATCCCGGCCGGGCACGAAC
This sequence comes from Rhodococcus indonesiensis, assembly GCF_047782815.1. Classification (NCBI taxonomy): domain Bacteria; kingdom Bacillati; phylum Actinomycetota; class Actinomycetes; order Mycobacteriales; family Nocardiaceae; genus Rhodococcus; species Rhodococcus indonesiensis. The sequence goes on from NZ_CP180630.1 coordinate 4,802,754, forward strand.
AGCTGCCGTGACGCCGCGCCGATGCCCTCGTACCCTGAACCCGCCGCACCTCCCCGAGGAGAATCCATGACCGACGCCACGACCCTCGACATCCGGCGCGCCGAGGACCGGCTGACGACGAACATCTCCTGGCTCGACTCGAAGCACTCGTTCTCGTTCGGCCACCACTACGACCCGGACAACACCCACCACGGGCTGCTGCTGGTCAACAACGACGACACGGTCCTGCCCGGCCAAGGTTTCGACACCCATCCGCACCGCGACATGGAGATCGTGACCTGGGTACTGCGCGGCAGCCTCGTGCACCAGGACTCGATCGGGCACTCGGGCGTCATCTATCCGGGCCTGGCACAGCGGATGAGCGCCGGAACGGGCATCCTGCACTCGGAGAAGAACGACTCCTGGCGGTTGCCCGGCGCCACCGGCGTGCACGCCGCGGAGCACGCCGAGCCGGTCCGCTTCGTCCAGATGTGGGTGGTGCCGGACGAATCGGGCATCACCCCCGGTTACGAGCAGCTCGAGATCGACGACGAGCTCATGCGCGGCGGGCTGGTGCCCGTCGCCACCGGCATCCCCGAGCACCGCGATCACGCCGCCATCCGCATCCACAACAAGTACGCCGGGCTGTCGGTCGCCAGGCTGCAGCCGGGCCGGCCGGTCGTCCTGCCCGACGCCCCCTACCTGCACGTCTTCGTCGCCCAGGGCACAGCCGAGCTCGAGGGCGCCGGAATCCTGCGGGAGGGCGACGCCGTGCGGCTGACCGGTTCCGGCGGACAGCGGGTCCACACCGACACGGCCGCGGAAATCCTCGTGTGGGAGATGCACGCCCGCATCGGCTGACCGGGGTGGGCGCGGCGGCGAGCCGCGAGCCTCGGTACCGTAACCGAGCGAACCCTCGCTCCGCTCGATCCCAGGATGCTGCCCGTGACCGTCACCGCCCCCGAAACCGATCGTCTCAACGCCTTCATGGGCATCGACACCGTGGCCGGGAAGCCTGGCACGGTGTCGTTCCGCCAGCCGCTCGGCACCTGGTTCCTCGACCACCGCGGCCGCACCACCGTCGGGTCGGTCGGCGTGCTCACCGATGTCGTTCTCGGCGCTGCCCCGCACCTCGTGTGGCGCGGGCAGGGCCGCGACACCCGGTCCGTCCTGACCCAGCTCAGCGCCTCGACCGCGAATCCGATGCCGGCCCGAGGGGATCTGCACGGCACCGGCCGCGCCGTCCACGTGGACGACTCCACCGCGTTGAGCACCGCGCAGATCTGCGACGCCGCAGGCGATCTGGTGGTGCAGCTGACGGGACGGTCGATGGTCGTGGATCGTCCCGCCGTGTTCGACTCGTTCGCGGACGCATCCGGTCTGGCCCGGCCCACCCCCGAACCCTGGACGGACCCTTCGGAACTCGCCGATCGCACCGGGCTCGACACGGTCGTCGGCATCGCCGCCGGAACCGTGGCCCGGGGCCCGCTCGCCGGCCTGCTCGATCTGCGCGTCGGCGCCGTCGAGAAGGGCCGTGTCGCCGCGGTCGTCCCACCCGCGGAGTGGATGGCCAATCCGATGGGCACCGTGCAGGGCGGCGTCCTGGTCTCCGTCGCCGGCACCGTCGCCGAACTCGCGGCGCAGACCCTCACCGCTGCCGGACAGGAGTACCGATTGCTGAACCTGACGCTCGACTACCTGCGCTCCCCCGCCGCTCCTGGCCCCGACCTCCTCGTCGACGCCCGCGTCACCCGGGCCGGCCGACGGCTCGCCTCGATCGACACGCATCTCACCGCACCCGACGGCACGGTCCTGGTCCGGGCCCAGGCGAGCGTGCAGCTTCTGGCGCCCTGACGACGGCCGGGCTGATCAGAGGTCTGCCGCCTGACGCAGGCGCAGCTCAGTTGCTCCGCCCGCGACGACCGTGAGCAGTGTGCCGACCGTCAGGCCGCCCGCCGCGCGACGACGACACCTGCGGCCCCGAGCCGCGGAAACCGCATGTCCGAGATGGGGGTGACACTGCCGAGGCGGTTGGTGACGAAGGCGATGGACAAGCCCGTCTCCGGATCGGCGAACGCGCCGGAGCCGCCGAAGCCGAAGTGACCGATCGACTGCAGCGGCTGCTCGCGCAGCGCGACCCAGCCCGGGTGGTAGCCGAGCCGCCAGTTGGGGCGGATACCGAGCACGTAGTCGCGGCGCCGGGTCTGCACCTCCAGGACCTGCTCGAGGGTTTCCTCCTTCAGCAGCCGCGCTCCGTCGAGTTCGCCGCCGTTCGCGAGCGCCCCGTACATCCGGGCCAGCGCGCGGGCGGTGAACACCCCGTTCCACCCCGGCATCACCGCGTCGTGCGCGGCGGGGCTGCGGGCCAGCTCGTCGAAGCCTTCGGCCATGCCCGCCTCGGCGACGCCACGTAGGCCGGGCAGCCGCGACAGCACGGTGCCGGTGACTGCCCACGGCGCGGGGGTCGGGTTCAGCCGGGGGAAGACCCGGGCGATGCGGTGCCGCTCGTCCTGCGGCACGTGGAACCAGAATTCGCGCAGACCGAGCGGGCCGGCGATCTCCTGCTCGACCAGTTCGGTGAAGGACAGGCCGGTCACCCGGATGGCGATCTCGGCGACGAGGTTGCCGTAGGTGACGGCGTGATAGCCGGGGCCGGCGAGCCGCCGCGGATCCGGGGAGGCGGCCGCGAGCGCGGACGCCACCGCATCGGAGTCGAGCAGCCCGAATCGTCCCGGGACGAGGCCCCGGGCGCGATGCAGACCGGCGCGGTGGGACATCAGCTCCCGGACGGTGATGGACTCCTTTCCGGCGGCCCCGAACTCGGGCCAGTACGTCGCGACGGGTTCGTCGTAGTCGACGAGCCCGCGCTCGGCGAGGCGGTGCAGCACGGTGCTCGCGACCCCCTTGCCCGTGGAGAACGACAGCGCGACGGTGTCGTGGGTCCACCGCCTGTCCCGGGACGCCCAGCCCGCCCAGATGTCGAGCACCGGCTCGCCGTGCAGGTACGCCGCGAGCGCCCCGCCGCCGTTCCGGGTGTCGCGGAACATCTTGAAGAACCGGTCGGCGACCGGCAGGAAGCGGGGGTCGACGATCATCTCGGTCCGGGGATGCTCCCCGTCCACCCGCCTTGCTCCCGTTTCGGCACTCATCACGCCACTCCTACCGCAGTCTCCAGCTCCGACAGAGACCGCTCCGTCAGAGGTATCAACGTCGCGATATCCGGTATTACTTCCCCACCGGCCACATATCCGAAACCGATCCGGTCGGCATACGAGCACACCGTGACGTTGAGGGCCATCCCGTCGTACACGATGGACACGGGGTACATCTCCTCGAGGTGGGCGCCGTTCCAGTACAGCTCGGTGCGCGGACCGGGCACGTTGGAGATCGGCAGGTTGTACCCGGGCCGGAGCCCCGGGTCGAACGGAAGCATGGGGGCCAGGATGGTCGGCAGGATGCTCGGTGCCGTCACCACCAGCGACGGCACCGGCCCCAGCGCTGCGACGCGGTCCTTGGCGACCTGCATCGAGCGGTGGATCAGCCGCAGCCGGTCGGCCGGGTCCGTGCGATCGGTACCCAGGGTGCACACCGCCGTTCCGAACGCATTGCCCGCCGTCGCGCCGTCCTGCCGTCCGCGCACCGAGACCGGGCAGATCGCCACCAGGGAGTCGCCGGGGAGTTCGTCGTGCTCGCCGAACCACGAGCGCAACGCGCCGGCCACCATGGCCGTGACGACATCGTTGCCGGTCACGCCCGCAGCGCGCTCGATCGCGCGCAGTCGAGACTTCGGCCAGCCGGCGGCGGCGAAGGCGCGCCCGGTTCCGAGCGGACCGTTGAGCCGGGTGCGTGGCGCCCCGAACGGCAGGACGGTGGTGTCGCTGGTCACGCCCTGCACCGTGGCCCCGACCTGCCCCCCGACGGTCCGCCGAACCAGACCCACACCGGAGGTGAGTGCCCCGAGGGCCGAGCGGGCCAGCCCGAGCGGCGTCGGAAGTCCACCGTGCGTGGCGTCGGGCCGCGGGCGCCTGCCGGTGGCGAAGAACGGGGACATCGACCGGCGATCGGGATCGGGCGACATCGACTCCTCGATCATCCGCAGGCCGGCGATCCCGTCGAGCACCGCGTGGTGGACCTTGGTGTAGAGCGCGAACCGGCCGTCGGGGAGCCCGTCGACGAGGTGGGCCTCCCACATCGGGCGGGAGCGGTCGAGCGGTTCGGCATGCAGCTCCCCCACCAGCTGCCACAGCGCGTCCCGCCCGGCGCCGGGCGGCAGCGACGCCCGCCGCACGTGGTAGCTCAGGTCGATGTCGTCCACGTCGCGCCAGGCCCACCACCCGCCGGTGTCCACCCCCCGGTGCGCCCGGCGGCGCAGCACCGGATCCACCTCGTCGGCGCGGCCGAGCGCGTCCCGGTAGGCGTCGTCGACGAACCGCGAGCCGGCATCCTCGGGTGGGTTCAGGATCAGGACCACTCCGACGTGCATGGGGTTCGCCAGCAGCTCTGCCGTCATGAGAACTGCATCGATGGGGTCCATCAGACCCACTCGTCCACCCCGCTTCCACGTGTATGTGTGGCTTCGGTCACGGTAACTCGAGCGAGGCGTGTCGCGGGCGGAGACGGCCCGTCACCCGTACGCAGGCCCGTGCCGGGTGCCGGGATTCGGTGTAAGGATGGACGGCATGACCATCGTGGAGCATCCCCGGGCTCGGCACTCGGGCATCGACCTGACCCACCTCGACCAGAGCACCCGAGCACAGGACGATCTGTTCGAACACGTCAACGGCCGCTGGCTCGCCGAACACGTGATCCCCGCCGATCGTGCCCTCGACGGCGCGTTCCGCACCCTGTTCGACAAGGCCGAGGTCGACGTCCGCACCCTCATCGAGGAGGCGGCCGCGTCCTCGGCCGAGCCGGGTACCGATGCGCAGCGCATCGGCGACCTGTACGCCAGCTTCATGGACACCGGGGCCGTGGAGGCGGCGGGCCTGGACCCGATCGCCGGCGAACTGGCCGCCGTGGCGGACGCCGCGGACCGGAACGCGCTCGCGGAGGTGCTCGGCCGCTTGCAGCGCGTCGGGATCGGCGGTGCCGTCGGGCACTACGTCGACACCGACGCGAAGAACTCCGCGCGCTACCTGATGCACACGACGCAGTCCGGTCTGGGCCTGCCCGACGAGTCGTACTACCGCGAGGACGGCCACGCGGAGATCCGCGCGCAGTACGTCGCGCACATCGGGCGCATGTTCGAGCTGGCCGGCATCGGGTACGCCCCGCAGCGGGTGCTCGAACTCGAGACCCGCCTGGCGGCCGGGCACTGGGACGTGGTCAAACGGCGCGACGCCGACCTGTCCTACAACCTGGTGACGTTCGAGGCGCTGACGTCCGAGCGACCCGGTTTCGACTGGCGCGGCTGGATCGGCGCACTCGGTGCCACCGAGGAACAGTGGGCCGAGATCGTGGTCCGCCAACCGAGCTTCCTCGACACGTTCGCGCACCTGTGGGCCGAGGCACCCCTCGACGACTGGAAGGCCTGGGCCACCTGGCGGGTCCTGCACTCCCGCGCGCCGTACCTCACCGAGGCGCTGGTCGACGAGAACTTCGCGTTCTACGGCCGCACCCTGACCGGGGCGCAGGAGATCCGCGACCGATGGAAGCGCGGCGTGGCGCTCGTCCAGGACCTGCTCGGCGAGGCCGTCGGCAAGCTGTACGTCGAACGGCACTTCCCGGCCGAGGCCAAGGCCCGCATGCAGCAGCTCGTCGCCAACCTGCAGGAGGCGTACCGGCGCAGCATCGCCGACCTCGAATGGATGAGCCCGCAGACCCGTGAGGCGGCGCTGCGCAAGCTGGAGAAGTTCACGCCGAAGATCGGCTACCCCGACAAGTGGCGCGACTACTCGGCGGTGACCGTCGCCGCGGACGATCTGGTCGGCAACTACCGCAGCGGCTACGCCGCCGAGTACGACCGCGACCTGGCCAAGCTCGGGGGTCCGGTGGACCGCGACGAGTGGTTCATGACGCCGCAGACCGTCAACGCCTACTACAACCCGGGCATGAACGAGATCGTGTTCCCCGCCGCGATCCTGCAACCGCCGTTCTTCGATCTGCACGCCGACGACGCCGCCAACTACGGCGGGATCGGGGCCGTCATCGGGCACGAGATCGGGCACGGCTTCGACGATCAGGGCGCCAAGTACGACGGCGACGGCAATCTCGAGAACTGGTGGACCGACGACGATCGCACCGAGTTCGGTAAGCGCACCGCGGCGCTGATCGCGCAGTACGACGAGTTCGAGCCGAAGGGACTCGCCGGGCACCGCGTCAACGGCAGCTTCACCATCGGCGAGAACATCGGCGATCTCGGCGGGCTGTCCATCGCGCTGAAGGCGTACGAGATCGCGCTCGACGGTGCCGAGGCGCCCGTGATCGACGGCCTCACAGGCCTGCAGCGGGTCTTCTTCGGCTGGGCGCAGGTGTGGCGGACCAAGGTCCGTGACGAGGAGGCGCTGCGCCGGCTCGCCGTGGATCCGCACTCCCCGCCGGAGTTCCGGTGCAACGGGGTGGTGCGCAACATCGACGCCTTCTACGAGGCGTTCGACGTGCACCCCGGCGACGAGTTGTATCTCGACCCCGCGCAGCGCGTGCGGATCTGGTGAGCCGGACGCCGGTGCGCCGCGCCCCCCGACGGGGCGGCGTACCGGCGTCCGAGACTAGGAACGCGAGGACTGCGGTACGGATACCCCGCGCGAGCCGAACCAGGCCAACGGATCCATCTTGGCGCCGCCCGGCTGCCACACCTCGAAGTGCAGGTGCGGACCGGTGGACTGGCCGCGGTTGCCCATCGTGGCGATCACGTCGCCCGCCCGGACCTGCTGGCCGACCGACACGAGCGACTGGTCGATGTGCCCGTAGACGCCGATCGTGCCGTCGTCCTGCTGGATGCGCACCCACAGTCCGAAGCCGGAGGCGGGGCCGGATTCGATGACGGTCCCGTCGGTGACCGACTTGATCGGCGTGCCGATGGCGTTGGCGATGTCGATGCCGTTGTGCGCCGTTCCCCAGCGGGGGCCGAAGCCGGAGGTCAGCGCCCCGATCGTCGGGAAGACGGCGCTCGGGCGGCTCGCGAGTTCGCGCGCGATGCGCTCGGCTTCCTCCTGGGCGATCCGCTCGGCCTCGCGCTGGCGCTCCGCGGCCTCCGCGGCCAGGCGCGCGGTCTCCCGCTCGGCGGCACGCTGCAGCTGGTCGACGTACCGGTCGGTGCCGGCGTCCGGGAATTGCAGCACCTGCGGCGCCGTCGAGAGTCCGACCGTCGGCTGCTGCCGCTCGGGGGCGGCCTGGGCCCGGGGCTGCCCGGGTGCCGCCTGGGCCGCGGCGCTGCCGGCCGCCAGCACGGCACCGATCGCCAGGGGAATGGTCAGCAACCGGCGAGCGGGCCCACTCCGGTGCGCACGCCGGTGTGCCCCACGCCGGGGTACTGCGGGTTCGAGTGTTTCGCTGAAGTTGTCACCATCGGGGCGGGCGTACGGGGCCAAACTGCTGTCCTCGACGTTCGAGTAGTCCGTTCAATAACGGATTGGTCACGGTCGAGTCACAGATTAGCGCATGCTTGCGGCTGTGGGTAGCGCGTCCTGCCTGACCGAATGTCACATCCGGTCGGTTCCGCGACCCGAATGTGACATTCGGTCGGAGGAAGCGCAGCCGCGCGCCGGGCAGTCAGCCGCGACAGCAACGGCGGTCGCGGCTGCCCGGGGACCGCGCGGGTGTGGACAGGACACCGCCGCGGGGCCGGCTCCTGCCGGCTGCCACCTCGATCAGCCTTCCGCGGCCTCGCGCGACGACGCGCCGCCCGGAGCCCGGACGCGGTCCGGGTCGACCAGCATTGTGTCCAGCCAGTCGAACATCCGCTGATCGGTGAGAGCGCGGCCGAGGGGCTGGCAGTGGAAGTTGGCTCCCTCCGCGGCGGTGAAAGCGACGAGTTCCTTCACCCCCGGCAGCCCCTCGGCGAGCCGGCGGGACTGGCCGGGCCAGAACTGCTCGTCCTCCGGGTCGGTGACCAGCATCGGCGTCGTGATCGAGCCGGCGAGGTCGCCGAGCCGGTACTTCAGCACCTCGGTGAGGGTGTCGAAGTACGAGTCCATCCGGCGGTAGGGGCGGGCCCGGAACCGCCAGGTGCGTTCGAGCCGGCCCGACAGCCGCATGCCGAAGGCCATGTCCCGGTCGAACTTCTCCCGGTCGCCCTTCTCGAGCAGTTCGATCATGTTCTTCGGCATGTGCGCGAACCACGACGCGGACACGTCGACCACGCCCGGGTCAGCGACGGCGGCGGCGATCCGGTGCTCGAAGGCCAGTGCGCGCGGCACCCAGTATCCGCCCTGGCTGATCCCGTAGAGAGCGATGCGCGAGTCGTCGACCTCCGGGTACCGGAGGAGGAAGTCCACGATCGGGGTGATGACAGCCTCCCAGTCGTGGCGGAACGGCACGCCGCGTTCGAACAGCATGGACTGCTGGCCGGGGCCGTCGAAGAACAGCACGTTGTAGCCGCGCGCCAGGGCACCGGCGCCCGCGGCGGTCCACAGGCTGCTGATCGGTCCGTCGCTGCCGTTGTTCAGGATCAGTGTGGGGCGGGGCTCGCCGGTCTCCGCACCGAGCGGACGCAGCAGGTAGCCCGGCAGGAAACCGTCCTCGTAGGGAATGTCGACCTGTTCGGCCGGGTGCGGGGTGGTCTCGACGAACCGGTCCCACGCCGCCCGATGCTGCCGGAACGTCGGCAGCAGCGGGCCGTCGTCGCCCAGCCCGTCGACGGAGTTGACTGCGGTAGCGAAATACGTTGCCGCGCGCAGGTATGCGCCTGCGGCACTGATCGCGTGCCCGGTCTCGATGGAGGCGTCGGCGAGCCGTCGGACGCGATTGCCGAGCGCCACCCAGGCGTCGAACCACTTCTCGGGGTCCTTCTCCCCGAGCGGGGCGATGGTGGCGAGGACCTCCCCCACGTCCGCCGCGCCGTGCACGGCCTGCCCGAGCAGGAAGCGGACGTCGAAGTCGAAGTCCTCGTCGCGGTAGAAACCTGCCGTGAACGCCTGGTGGGGATGCGCGAAGAAGGATGCGGGCATGTGAGCTCCCTCGGGCGGTAGCGGGGCACACCCACCGTACGCCCGAACCGGTCGTTCGGCTCGATTTCCGGTCACAGGCGGTGCAGTACGACCTCACCCAGTGCACCGCCGGCGACGGTGGCGGTCATGTAGGTGCAGAACGGTTGTCGCCGGCGGTCCGTCGGCGACCCCGGGTTCAGCAGCCGCAGCCCTGTCGCCGTGGTGGTGTCCCACGGGATGTGACTGTGCCCGAACACCAGGACGTCGGTGTCCGGGTACGCCGCCGACATCCGTCGGTCGCGACCTGCCGAGGCGCCGGTCTCGTGGACGACGGTGAAGCGCACCTCCTCGAGCGTCACGCGTGCGGTCTCGGGCATCCGGCCTCGCAGCTCGGCACCGTCGTTGTTACCCCAGCACGCGACCAACCGGGCCGCCCGCTCGGACAGGGCGTCGAAGAGCGCGACGTCGACCCAGTCCCCGGCGTGCAGCACCACGTCGGCGCGATCGACCTCCTCCCACACCCGCGCCGGCAGGTCCCGCGCGCGGACGGGGACGTGGGTGTCGGCCAGCAGCAGCAACCTCATGCGATCAGTGTGCCCGCCAGGTTTTCGCCCCACGGCGAGGTTTCACGCGGCTCCCACCGGGCACCCCGCCCCGAGTACGCGACGAACGAGTACACGACGAACGATGCCCGCGGCGGACGGCGGGCGCCACCGGGAGGAACACCATGGCCAACGTCGCCGACGGGATTGTCGACCGGCTCCGGGCCTGGGGCGTGCACCGCGTCTTCGGCTACGCCGGCGACGGCATCGACCCGATCCTGGCCGCGCTCGACCGCTCGTCCGAGCACATCGAACTCGTCACGACCCGGCACGAGGAGATGGCGGCGTTCATGGCAACCGGCCACGCCAAGTACACGGGCGAGGTGGGGGTGTGCCTGGCCACCCAGGGGCCGGGGGCGGTGCATCTGCTGACCGGCCTGTACGACGCCAAACTCGACGGCAAACCGGTGGTGGCGATCGTCGGGCACGTGGTGACGACGGCCCAGGGCAGCGGCTACCAGCAGGAAGTCGCGCTGCCCACCCTGTTCAAGGACGTGTGCGCCCAGTACGTGCAGACCCTCGACACCCCCGAACAACTCGACGCGGTACTCGACAACGCATTCCGCACCGCGCGGGCGACGTCGAGCCCGACGTGCGTGATCGTCCCGCACGACGTGCAGCAGGCGGGCGTCGCCGAGGAGGAGCACACCCACGGCGTGGTTCCCAGCGCCGCGACGGTCGCGGTCCCACGGGTCCTGCCCACCGACGCGGACCTCGACCGGGCCGCCGACCTGCTGAACTCCGGGCAGCGGATCGCGCTGCTCGTCGGCCAGGGCGCCCACGGTGCGGCCCGGGAGGTCGACGAACTCGCGGAACTGCTCGGCGCGGGTGTGACGACGTCGCTGCTCGGCAAGCCCGTCATCGACGAGTCCCGGGACTGGGCCTGCGGTGTCATGGGGCATCTCGGCACCACCGCCGCGGCGGACCTGACGACCGGTTGCGACACCCTGCTGATCGTGGGCAGCAACGACCCGTGGACGGAGTTCTATCCCGCTCCGGGCCAGGCGCGCGCCGTGCAGATCGACATCGACGCCCGCAACCTCGGCGCCAAGTATCCCGTCGAGGTGCCCCTCGCCGGGGACGCCCGCGAAACGCTGCGCGCCCTGCTGCCACGGCTGCACCGAACCGACCGCCCGTGGCGCCGCGACGTCGAGCAGATGGTCCGGAACTGGCGGCGGATCGCCGCCGCACGACGCACGGAGCCCGCGGACGGGCTCGATCCGCAGGCGGTCGTCGCGGCCCTGTCCGACCATCTCCCCCCGGACGCCCAGGTGGCGGTGGACGTCGGTTCGGTCGTGTACTGGTACGCCCGGTTCCTGCGACTGCCACCGGGAGTGCCGGCACACCTGTCGAGCACCCTCGCCTCGATGGGATCCGCGATGCCGTACGGCCTGGCCGCCAAGCTCGCCCACCCGGATCGCCCGGTGGTCGCGCTGGCCGGGGACGGCGCCATGCAGATGAACGGCATCTCGGAGCTGATCACTCTCGCCCACCGCTGGCGCGACTGGGCCGATCCGCGCTTCGCCGTCCTCGTCCTCGACAACGGAGATCTCACCGAGGTGTCCTGGGAGCAGCGGGAAATGGAGGGCGATGCCCGCATCCCCGCCTCGCAGACCGTCCCGCCCTTCCCCTACGCCGACTACGCCCGTCTGCTCGGTCTCGAGGGCATCCGGATCGATCGGCCCGAGGACGTCGACGAGGCGTGGCGTACCGCCCTGAGCGCCGATCGTCCGGTGCTGATCCAGGCGGTCGTCGACCCGGGCACCCCGCTGCTGCCACCGCGTGCCCCCGCGGAGAAGGTGGAGACGATGCTCCGGGCCCTCGAGCGGGAGGGCGCGCACGCGGCGGCACAGCGGCTGCGCCGGCAACGCGAGCAGGAAGCAGCCAACTGACGGCGGTCAGACGAGGTTCCGCGGAATGCGGCGGTGCCAGTTCTGCGAATGGACCCGATTCTCCACCGGCCGCGGGTCGACGTCCGGGTTCCCCAACTCGAACGCGTCCAGGCGGGCGTCGATGACGAATTCGTCTGCTGTGCACCGCAACACGGTGTTCGTCGTGATCTCGGTACGCCAGTCGCCGCGTTCGAGGCGGCGCACGGTCCTCGTCTCGCCCCGCACGGAATCGACGTCGTTGCCCCGGAAGCTGAACCACTCGGTGGTGGCGCGGCGGACCGTCGTGCCGACGTCGTCGAGCAGGATCGTGCCCTGATCGTTCTCGATCTCGAGGGTGGAGACCCCGGTCGCCAGGTCGCGTTCGACCTTCCAGTGGTGCCGGCCCGGTTCCAGGTGCGTCGCGGGGGCCTCCGGAGCAGCCTCGGGGGGGCCGAACGCACGTAGTCTCTCGTCGTCCCCGGGACGCTGTGGGCGGTGGGGAAGCGTCAGGGTGCTGGTGCCCGTATTCACCGTCAGCATCACAGGTTCCGGCGACGGCCACGCCAGCGGCCAGTACGACGAGGACACGGACAACCGGATGCGATGGCCGGCGGGGAACGAGTGGGCCATCCCGTTGAGCGGCACCCGCACACGGTACGTCCGGCCCGGCTCGAGGGGTTGCGGGTCGCCGCTGCCGTCGCGGTGGGTGAGATTCAGCAGGCCGTAGGTGACGCGGGTGGCCTCGCCGTCCGGCGCCACATCCGACAGACGCGCCGCCACCATCGCATTGGGTCGGTCCGCCGACACGTCCAACTCGAGCGTCGGCAGCCCGAACACCTCGAAGGTGTCGTCGAGCGGTTCGGTCTCGAACACCAGCGAACCGCCGTCGTCCTCCCGCTGATCGCCCGGCAGGTCCGGTGTCGCGGCATACGAGGCCCACTTGCCGGCGAACATGCCCACACTGAGCGGCGACTGCAGCCGGATCCGGTGGTGGTCGGCTTCCTCAGCAGGCTTGTCGGACAACGAATGCCGGGTCAGAGTGTAACGCCGGTCCTCGATGTTCGGGGACGGCCAGCACGGTTCCGACACCCAGCGACCGGGCCGGTCCGCGTACGTCGGCTGCGGCGGGATGCTGTCCTGCATCCAGGCCCGCAACACCGGCTCGTCCATGATTCCGGTGTCGCGGCCCTTGAGCCAATGATCCCACCAGCGGACGAGTTCCTGCAGGAACCCGATCGCCGGCCCGGGCACGCCCAGGTGCGGATACCTGTGCCCCCACGGGCCGATCAGACCGAGACGCGGAACGTGCAGATGTTCGAGCAGCCGGAAGATCGCGTTGGTGTAGCCGTCCGCCCAGCCGCCGACCGCGAGCACCGGACACTCCACGTCCCCGTAGTTCTCGTTCACCGACGCCCGCTTCCAGTAGTCGTCGCGGTGCTGATGCTCGAGCCACTTCTCGATCCACAATCCGCTGCCGGACAGGCGCTCGTGCCACATCTCCCGCCACCGGTCACCGACGATCGCCGGATCCGGGGGCAGGCTGTTGAACGCGAACATCACCGTCGCCTCGGACAGATTGTCCGAGAGCAGGCATCCGCCCATGTAGTGCATGTTGTCGACGTACAGATCCTCGGTGGCGGAGGCACTGACGATCGCCTTGAGCGCCGGCGGGCGGCGGGCGGCCACCTGCAGACTGTTGAACCCGCCCCACGAGATACCCATCATGCCGACATTGCCGTCGCACCAGGGCTGTTCGGCGAGCCATGCGATGACGTCGCAGGCGTCGTCGTGTTCGGCGGCCAGGTATTCGTCGGCGAGCACCCCGTCGGAGTCGCCGCTGCCGCGCATGTCCACACGCACGGACACGTAGCCGTGCCCGGCGAAATAGGGGTGATTGAGGGCATCCCGCGCCCGGGTCAGGTCCCGCTTCCGGTACGGGATGTACTCGAGTACCGCCGGGACCGGTTCGTCGGTGACCGGTCGCCACATCCGGGCGGCCAGGCGCGCGCCGTCGCGCATGGGAACGAACACGTTCTCGACGTCTCGCACCTCGTACGGGAACGACTCGACCGTGTGCACTAGGCGGCCTCCTCGAATTCGAAGGGCAATGCCTCGAGGCAGTCGCGATAACGCTGCTCCAGTTCGTCATGACCGGAAGCGCCGAGGTAGAGGGTGGCGAGCTTGTACCGGTAGGCGTCCTGGTTGGGTAGGTCGGACAGCCGGGTGCCGGGCTGTACGTCGATCCGCACGACCGTACCGGGGAAACGTGCCTGCAGCGCGCCGATTTCACTCTCACTCGGGACGCGGGTGACGATGCCGTCGTCGTAGCGGGGCACCATGCACTGGGCCGCCACCGCGAATTCACCCTGCCGGTGCGGCATCCGCGGCCGGCGGCCGAGAGCGACGTCGATCGCCACCGCGTGATTGGACGCTCCGTCCACCTTCGCGAACAGGTCGCTGTGCGACTGCGAGATACGGGTGTTCACCTCGATGAGCCACAGCTTGCCCGTCTCGGCGTCCCACATGAATTCGGAGTTGAAGCAACCGTTGTCGTAGCCGGTGTGCCGCAGATAGCGCTCGGTGACGTCGATCATCTGCTGTTGCACCTCGGGCGGGACGGTGCGCGCGGGGTAGTCGAGGTGATCGAAGCTGTGCCCGGACTCGTCCTTGCGCATGTCGAACACGCCGTGCACTCCGAACTCTCCCTGGAAGATCGACCCTTCGGGCGCTGCCTGCGTGCCGGTGACGATCTGTTCGGCCAGGCAGGTGCGAGCGCCCGCGGCGCGCGCCTCCACCGGGATGTCCACGTGAGCCAGCGCCTGGTCGAAGGGACTCGCGATGCGGCCGATCTCCCCTCGGATGCGTGCGGTCGCGGAGGCGAACTCCTCGGCGTTCGACACTTCGAAGCCCAGCTGAGACGAGTGCGCCTTGATCGGCTTGACCCAGAACGGGAACGGGACGTCGATCTTGTCGAGTGCCTCCGGATCGAAGGGATCGAACGCGTCGAAAGCCGGCACACACTCGGGCACGACCTCACGCTGGAGGATGCGGCTCCACAGCTTGTGTTCGCTGCGGATCACACTCTCGAGGCTCGGCGACGGCAGGCCGCGTGCGGCCGCGAGAACAGGCACGAGCACGCTGGTCGGGAAGTCCCAGTGGGCGATGATCGCGTCGACACTGCCCTCGAACGAATCGAGTTCCTTGTCCGCTCTCTCGAGCAATGTGTCGAAGTCGAAGCTGTCGGCGGAGACCAGCGACTCGTAGTCGAGCAATCCGTGGAAGGTGAAGCCTTCGGGAATCTCGACGGTGCCGAGCTCTCCGCGCTGCAGATCGGTCAGTCCAGGTACGAAAATGTTCTCAGTCATCGTGAACTGGCTATCCCCGTCGGGTCGCAACGAAACCTCGGCCGTCCGGTCGGACCGTATTGCGGGGATTGTCGGACTGTGTGCGCCGCGACCGGGTATTGCGGGGAAACTCGTCGATGGGGGTATACCGGGGGCCATCTCCGGGTATGCCTTCCTGACAGCAACGGAGGACAGCGCAGTGGATCGGTACTTATGAGGGCGTCGTTCGATCAGCAATTACGCGACCTCACCGGTCAGCTCCGGGGCCTCGCCGAACTCGCCGCGAGGGCCCTGGAGCTGTCGACACGCGCGTTGCTCGACGGCGACGTCGCAGCAGCCGAGGAAGCGCTCGATCTCGGCGAGGACATCGACACCTTGCACACCGAGTGCAGCGAACGGGCCGTGGCGATCCTGGCGTTGCAGCATCCGGTCGCCGGGGATCTGCGGTTCGTGTTCTCCGCGGTGCGGATGAGCAGCGATCTGGCGCGTATGGGCCAGCTCGCCCTGCACATCGCGCGCGCAGCCCGGCGTCGCACCCCCGGCGAGCTCGTCCCCGATCAGGTCCGGGGCGACATCACCCGGATGGGCGAACTCACGGCCACGATGGTCCGCGCCCTGTGCGATGCCTTCCGCGAGCCGAAGCTGGAGCTGGCCGCGCAGATCCGGAGCACCGACGCGGAACTCGACCTCGTCCACGCCCGCGTCCTCGGGACGCTGCGGGATCCGGCCTGGACGCACGGCGTGACCCCCGCCGTCGACCTCGCCCTGGTGGCCCGCTTCTACGAACGCTTCGGAGACCAGGCCGTGGACGTGGCCGAACGGGTCGTCTTCCTGATCACCGGACGTCGCCCCGACGGCGATCCAGCTCTACCCGGGCGGCCCTGAGGATGTGCCCGGGCCGGTCCGGGTTCACGGTCCGTTCGAGGTCGGCGACGAACTCCTCCACACGCTCCGTGGGCCAGGATTCCAGCCCTCGGCCCGTGCGCTCGGGGTAGGCGGCGTGGACGACGTCGAGGATCCGGTGCGCCAGCCGGCTCGCGTCCTCCACGTCGAGACGGTGGGTCGTGCCGTTCAGGGTGACGTCCAGCCCGTCGCCGGTGTCGGTCACGGCAAAGGTGGTCATGTGTGCCTCCTGTGCTCCCCAGGCGTGAGGGTACTCGAGACGACCACCCGCGACCACCGACGGCGTGTCAGCGGCCGGCGACTGGGTACTCGCCGGACATGAGCATTCCTGCACACGAGCGGCTCGCGATCGTCACCGGTGCCGATTCGGGAATCGGCAAGGCCACGGCCGAGACGCTGGCCTCGGAAGGATTCGACGTGGGCATCACGTTCCACACCGACGAAGCCGGCGCCCGCAGCACCCGGGACGGGATCGAGGAGCGCGGCCAGCGCTGTTTCGTCGTCCGCCAGGATCTGACCAGCCCGGACACCGCCGATGTCGTCGACACGCTCGCCGAGAAGCTCGGCGGTCTGGGTGTTCTGGTCAACAACGCCGGAACCGGGCACACGGACCGAGTTCTCGACCTCGGCTACGAGACGTGGCGCGAGGTGCTCGCGACCGACCTCGACGGTCCGTTCCTGTGCGCTCAGCGCGCGGCTCGCCGGATGATCGCCAGTGGCCGCGGGGGCCGGATCATCAACGTCACGAGCGTGCACGAGCACATCCCCCGGTTCGGGGCCGCCGCCTACTGCAGCGCCAAGGCCGGCCTGGGCATGCTCACCAAGTGCCTCGCACTGGAATTGAGCCGGCACGGGATCCTCGTCAATGCGGTTGCGCCCGGCGAGATCTCGACCCCGATGACAGGCATGGACGAGTCACAGGCGTACCACGAGGACCGTCCCGGCAATCCGGTCGGCCGGCCCGGGCACGTCCACGAAGTCGCCTCGGCCATCGCATTTCTCGCATCGCCACGCTCGTCGTACCTCACGGGCGGCTCGATTCCTGTCGACGGCGGGCTGATGCTCATGGCCGCGCACGGTCACGACATGGCCGAGGAAGCCTGGCGCGAGATCTGACGTCACACCGGCTCGATGTCCGGTAGCCGCCATGTCCTGTCGAACCACGGTTCGAGAGGACCGTACAACCGGAACATGGCCCACCAGCTCTTGCCGGGCACGGTCTGGATCCAGTTGTGGCCGCCCTCGGGTGGCTCGGGGCCGAAGTGGATGTCGACGGAGCCGTCGTCGTTCGGGGTGAAATCCCGGTCCTGGCTCGTCACCGACGGCCACTCCTGCCCGGTCTGCAGCATCGACCGGGTCTGGGTGTCGTAGACGAGGACGGACCAGAAATTGGCGGCCGGAACGTCGGCGGGAACGCGGAGCCGGTAGGTACGGCCGCCGTCGAACGGGTTGCCGTCGGTGTCGACGCAGGCAACGACGTATTGGGACCCGGCGCCGATCTTCTCGACGTCCTCTGCCGGACTCACGCCGGTGACCGAGAAGTTGAACTGCACGGCAGCGTCGAGCAGGGCGACCCCGTCTTCTTCGAACCGATGGCCACCGAGGAAGAATGCGCGCCAGGTGCTGCCCGGGTAACGGTAGGCCTCCGGCTGCCGGAACCGGTAGGTGAGGGCGCGACCGGTGGCGTCACCCACCGCGGCTGCTTCGGTCAGAATCGCCCGCATGCGCTCGTCCGGGTCGAACGGCCTGCCGCGCCGGATGCCGATCGAGGCGAAGAATCCCAGGGTGAGCGGATCGGACGATTCGGGCGGTTCGGACTGCACCACCTCGTCGAGCATTTCCCACGCCCGGAAGTCGGCGGGCGGGACGCCGACCATCGGTTCCGGCGACACGTTCACGAACCGCATGGACGGTGGACGGTCGGCGAGCGCGAGGGGATAGGCCCGGGTCTTGTCCTTGATGACCTCGACGGCGGGATGGGGATCGCCGTGCTCGTCGAGGAAGCCGCGAACGAACATCGCCATGCCGAAGCCCTTGGTACGCACCACGAAGTAGCCGTCGGGAACCTCGCCGTCGTAGCCCGGAGGCAGCAGCAGGTAGGCGCCGCCCTCGCCCTTGTCGGGTCCGGACAGGCCGACGTCGGCCACCCAACGCCCCCAGCTGTCGTCGATCGCGCCCAGCACACCGGGCGGCGCCTCGATCACGAGCGGACCGTCGTGCAGGTCGATCCAGATGGCGGTGTAGGAGGTGCTCGTGTTCGCCGTGAGCCAGACGGTGCAGGGATGCATCAGGTCTTCGAAGACGTACGCCGTCGAGTTCACCGGACCCTGCTCCAGGAGCGCCCTGCGCATCGCCATCATGTTCAGTGCGGGCAGCGCCAGCAGGTACGCCTGGACGGCGCGCTGGAAGTCCAGGTTGTCGAACAACGTCCGGACCGTCGCATCGTCCGGAAAACCGTCGAAGAATCGCAAGGTCCCCAACCGGGTGTGAACCGCGTCGGGCGACTCGATTCCGGCAGGAATGGGGGTCGCAGTCGTCTTTGTCATGGCCAGCCTCCTCGTCACGATGCCCGACTCCGACGCTACGAATCCCCATACCGGCCCTCAAGGGCCGAAAGCCCACAACTCGCCGCCGCTGCAGATTGCGAGAACGCCGCATCTCGTAACCCCTCCCCCGGTGCTTCCGCCGGCCGTTCGGGGGCGAATCTCCGGCACCACCGGACGTACGCAATCTTTCCGAGGGTTCCACCCGGCCCAGCCAGGGTAGGCACCGAACAAATCGACTGCCCGAGGCGGGCGCGACAACTCGACGAACGTGAGACGAGGTGGAACAGGTGCTGTCGGACACCGAGCAGAAAAAGAAGTTGTCGCTGACCGGATCGGTCGCGCTGGGGACCGGGGTGATGATCGGCGCAGGCATCTTCGCGCTGGTCGGACAGGTGGCGGAACTGGCCGGGTCCTGGGTGCCGTGGGCGTTCGTCGCGGGCGCGCTGGTGGTTGCATTCAGCGCCTACTCCTACGTGCGGTACTCGAGCACGAACCCGTCCTCGGGTGGGATCGCGATGATCCTGAAGGCCGCGTACGGGCCCGGTGTGGTGGCCGGGTCGTTCTCGTTGTTCATGTATGTGTCGATGATCCTGGCCGAGAGCCTGCTGGCCCGGACCTTCGGCACGTACCTGTTGCGCCCGTTCGGGATGCAGGGCTCAGCCGTGTGGGTGCCGGTCCTGGCGGTGGTAGCAATCGTCGCCGCGACGGTGGTCAACCTGGTCGGCAACCGGTGGGTGGAAGGGTCGGCGACGGCGACCGCCGCGATCAAGATCGTCGGGATCGGGGCACTGGCGGTGGCCGGGATCGCCGCCACCGGCGTGTCGGCATTCTCGCGGCTGGTCACCGGGGGCGCGGATGCGACGCCGCCGGAGAGCGGACTACTCGGTTTCCTGGCCGGCATCGCCCTGTGCATCCTGGCGTACAAGGGCTTCACCACGATCACCAATCAGGGTGACGATCTACGCGATCCCCGGCGCAACATCGCGCGCTCTATCGTGATCGCGATCGCGGTGTGCACGGTGCTCTACCTCCTGCTGACCGTCGCGGTCACCGGGAGCCTGTCGGTGCCCGAGATCGTCGCCGCCCGCGACTACGCACTGGCCGAGGCTGCCGAGCCGCTGTTCGGGTCCTGGGGTGTGTGGCTGACGGTGGCGGTGGCGGTGGTTGCGACGTTGTCCGGCTTGGTGGCGAGCCTGTTCTCCGTGTCGCGGCTGTACGACATGTTGCGACAGATGGGCCAGGTGCCCGGGTTGCCGGGGTCGGTGAATCGGCAGTCGCTGCTGATCACCGCAGCGTTGGCGCTGGTGACGGCGACGGTGTTCGATCTGAGTCAGATCGCGTCGCTCGGGGCGATGCTGTACCTGTCGATGGACATCGCCATCCACTGGGGCATGGTCCGTCGTCTGCGCGACGAGGTGGAATTCGCAATCTGGGTCCCGGCGGTGGCGATCGCGCTCGATGTGCTCGTGCTCGTGCCCTTCGTGATCATGAAGGTGCGCACGGATCTGTTCACGGTGGTCGTCACCGCAGTGGTGGCCGCAGCCGTCTTCGCCGGCCAATGGCTGATCGTGCGGCGCCGCGGCGACGCCGAGACCGACCGACAGCCGTCGGACGGGCACCGGTCGCAGAAGCGGTGACACCGCCGGGGAGGATTTCAGTTGACGGTGGGGCGGGTCGGGGGCGGGGGCTCGCCCGGCGTCCAGACGTCGAAGGGCACGTCGAAGGTCACCGAGCCGGCGCGCTCGAAGACGAAGGTGAACGGCACGGCGGTGCCCGGGTCGACGGCGGCGTCGGCCATCTGTACCCGCACGGTGATCGGATTGTCGGGGGCGAGGGGTTTGTCGAGTTGTTCGATCGGTTGGCCGGCGGCCAGGGCGGTGTCCGGGCGCAACTCCAGGGCGGCGGGGTCGGCGTCGATGGTCACCGAGGTGGCCTCCTCCGATTCGATGCGCACCAGCCGGTCGACGATGTCGACGCTGGTGTTGACGGCGGTGAACGCCAAGGTGGGGTCGCCGTACCCGGAGGGGCCTTGCGGGTCCGGTTCGGCGTCGAGGTAGACGTTGCGCAGCAGGATGTGTCCGACTTCGGCGCTGCTGCCGTTGCCGCCGCCGCGCACGTCGGCGGTCTGGGCCTGTTGCCCGGCCCCGCACGCGGCGGTCAGCACCAGCAGCAACGGCCCCAGGACGGCGGGGATCCGGTGGCGTGTCCGGGGACGTGGGGGACGCGGCGAGAAGACGACGGTCATGAACTTCGGTGCCTTTCCGATCATGGGTGCCCCGAGGCGTGCTCGGGGACCGGGGACGACGCCTATTCGACGACGGCGCAGGCGACGCGGGGGCCGGCGTCACCGGTGCTCAGGGTTTGCCGGTCGGGGACGGCGGCGCCGTCGGGCAGGGTGTAGCGGGTGGGGATGTGGCCGAAGTTGTCGGGGTCGGCGTGCACGACGACGGCGCGGCCGCGGCCGTTGTTGTTCAGATCGGCCAGGGTGAACGCGTCGGTGGAGGTCACCAGCAGTCCGCGGCCGTCGTCGCGGACATGGATCGAGGTCAGGTCCCCGCTGGCCGGGACGCCGGTGCGGTCGCCGAGCTGCAGGTGCCCACCGGCGGAGAGGAAATCACCGGTCTCGTTTCGGTCGGGGGCGGTCGAGTCCGCCTCGCACGTGCCGTTCTCGTGGACGTGGAAACCGTGAAAACCCGGTTCCAGCCCGGACACGCGGGCCTGGATCTCGAGGAAGCCGGCGCGTTCGACGAAGGTGACCGTGCCGGCCGGATCGCCCTCGGGGTCGGCGAAGCCGGCGGTGACGAAGTTGCCGCCCGGGGAGTGTCCGGGCTCGCCCGGGGTCTCGCCGGTGGTCAGCGGCGCCGGCGAGCCGGTGAACACCGACGGGAGGCCGGTGGTGGATTCGGGTGGGTCGTTGTCGGTGGTGCAGCCGGCCACGGCCAGGACTGCCGCCCCGGCGAGCAGGGCGGCTCCACGGCGCCGCGAGCTCCGGGCGCGCGGGGTCGGCTCCCGGGTGCAGGGACGAGTGGGGGCGGGGTGCGGCACGGTCATGGTTGTTCTCCTGTCCCTCGAAGGGTGCGTCGCTGTGCAGGGAATGCAACGAACCGGGCCCGGGGACAGTCGGGGTGAGCAGCGGGGGTGTCGCGCCGATCGTGTCGTGCGCCCGGCTCGGGCGACGCGCATGTCCCCGCCGTACCCGCACCCCCGCGGCCACAAACGAGGTGGGCGCACGTGAAGGGGCACCGGGAAGTGCCGAGACGGCAGGCGGGGGGCCGGCCCGCACGAGACCTCCGGCCGGCCATACCGTCTGCGGCCGGCCTGGCACAGGGCTGTGAACTGCGGAAACGCCAGGGACGGTGGGTGATCGAACAGTATCTCGGCGACGCCGCATCCCGCGGCCGGGACCCATGGGCAATGCTCGACCCACGCATTGCAATCGCATAACCATGCCGTGCTGCGCCGTACTCTGCCTTGACCCGGCGCGGGGCGTTACTAGCGTGGAGGACAGATCGATCCGACCTGCACCCTCGATCTCCGGCCGCCCCCGGGCCGCGTCTGCTCGCCTGCCTTCGGCGTGGGCACGGCGGTCCCTGAGCCGGCCGCACGAACGGAAAATGCCGTAATGACCAGCAACCCGTCCTTCGCACCCGCCCCACCCCCGGCCGGGCCATCACTGTCGGCGCCGCCACCGTCCTCGGCGCCCGCAGCCGACCGCCCCTCGGCTCCGGCCCTGCAGGTCCACCTCGATCCCTGCCCCGACGGTCCGCTCGTACTGACCGTGCGCGGGGACATCGACCTCGCCACCGCACCCGCGCTCGAGCCCCATCTGAGCCGGGCGAGCGCCGACGGCACCGATCTAGTGCTGGATCTGACGGAGGTGCCGTTCCTCGGGTGCGTCGGCATGGCGATGTTCGACGCCGCGGCGAACCGGGTGCGCCGACGCCGCGCCACGCTCACCACGGCCGTGCAACCGCAGGTGCGGCACGTCCTGCACCTGACGGGTCTCGACGCCACGCTCGGGTGCTGCGACACCGTCGCCGAGGCCGTGGCCGCCACCAACGGCAGCACCCGAACCTGACCACCCGGGAAGGAGAAGACGATATGCGCACCCGAAACCGCCTGTCCGGCCTGATCGGTGTGCTGGTGCTGATCTGGCTGGCCATCGGCGCCGTCGCGGCCGGGCAACGCGGCTACTTCGAAGACGCCTCGACCAACTGCGCCAGCGTCGGCACCATTGCCGTCACCGTCGTGGCCGGACCGTTGAACTACGCCGGGGTGAACCCGAGCGTCGACTGCGAATACCCCCAACCCAGCTCGTAGGGGAGGACACGGAAAGGAAGACTCATGGCAGCCCAGGACCGGCCCGTCCAGCCCATCCTGATCGACCTGAACGACACCGACCTGACCCTGGTCGATCCCGGTGACGACATCCGCGGCCGCGCCGTGTACGACCGCGACGGCGACGAGATCGGCACCGTCGACGGCCTGCTCGTCGACGAACAGGACCACACCGTACGGTTGCTGAGAATCGGATCCGGCGGCTTCCTCGGCCTCGGCAAGACCGACCGCCTCGTCCCCGTCGACGCCGTCGCGCACATCGCCCCCGACGCGGTCCGTCTCGACCGCACCCGCGGTCATGTCGCCGACAGCTCGCCCTACGATCCGGAACTGGCCCACGCCCCGCAGTACTACGCCGACCTGTACGGCTACTACGGATACCGCCCGTTCTGGGGACCGGGAGACATTCCCCCGCCCGTCTCCCCACACATCCGATGAGCGACCACCCGCCCCGACCACCTTTCGTCCCACCGGCGACCGGCCCGCACACCAACTCGGCACCCCGCCGTGCGCAGCCGCCCGCCCCCGACCCCGATCCCGATGGGCTTCCATGACCGACACGAACGCATACCTGTCCGCACCCGCGACGACCAGCACCGAATGGATCAAGCACCATCTGGCCCGGATGGACTCGGAGCCCCCGGCTCCGGTATCCGGCGCCGAGCTACGCACAACCGCCGGGGGGAACACCGCAGCCGGCGGAGCCCCTTCCCGCCCCGACGCCCCTTGAAGGCCCTGTCCCGCTACCGGATCGACCCGGGCAGGTGCCCCGCTGCCCAGTCCTGCCCCGTCCGAACAGCACCGACGTATGCCGCCCCGGCGTTCGGGTAGTGCACGGGCCATGACTGATTCCTCGTCCGCGTCGTCCGCGCAACCACCCGGCGCTGTCACCGGTATCGGCGTGCGCCCGATCAGCACGCCGCTGCCGGTGGGGTTTCTCGGTCTGTGCGTGGCCACCTTCTGCTTCGCCGGTCTGCAGCCGGGGGCACCGTCCGAGCAAGGCACGTTGATCGCGTAGGCAGTGCTCGGATCGACCGTGCCGGTGCAGTTGATCGCGTGCGTGTTCGGGTTCCTGGCGCGTGGTCCGGTGGCCGACACCGGACTGGCGCATCCGACCGGCATGCGCGGTGGCAGAGCACGGCCGGATGGATCGGGGTGCTGCTGGCGACGATGAGCGAGTATGCCGCGCTCGCGTTCGAGCTCGAAGGAGTGGACGAGCGTGCGGTGCTGCCGCTGTGGCGGCGCAGCGACGCCGCCACAGCGATAAACGGGGATGCGGCAGCACAGTTCACCGACCTCACGCGGGAGCCCGGAATGCGCCGGCAACTGTGAGCCGCGAGAAACCCACGGTGACGAAACCGAGTTGCCAGGCGCCTGCGACGCTCTGACCATCGGGACCGAGATCGGTTCGCCGCTCGGTCAATTCATATTCTGGGAAGTAGCTCCACGCGGTACGAACAGACGACGCGGTCGCCGATGTGGGATATGCGGCGACCGGCGACTGCCGGTGCTCAGCCAAGGGAACCGATCAGGTCCCGGCAGGCCTGTTCGCATCGCCGGCACGCCTCTGCGCACGTCTTGCAATGCACGTGGTGGGAGGCGTGCTGGGCGCACTCGTCCCCGCAGGACTTGCACGCCGCCGCGCAGGTCTCGAGCACCGAACGAGTCAGGGCGGCGTCGTAGCCGGTATGCCGCGACAGGACCCGCCCCGTGGTTTCGCAGATGTCGGCGCAATCCAGATCGGTGCGGATGCACTTGATCAACTCAGCCACCGAGTCCTCACCCAGGCAGGCATCGGCGCAGGCGGTGCACGCCTGCGCGCATTCGATACACGCCTCGATGCACGCGGTGAGCTTGCCGGTGTCGATACCGCCGAGGTCCTTCGGGTAGCTGTCGAGCATGGTCGCTGCAGTGCTCATGAGTTTCCTTTCGTCGAATCGGAACACCCGAGCTGCACGCTCCGGTACGAACTCGCGTACCCACGAGCGTGCGGGACGACACGAGACGCACGATTAGTTTTTCGGCCGATTCGGTTGCGGGGAGTCCTGTTACGTGGTGCTCACCGGTTGATGCCGGTGGTCGGCAGCGAAACGGTCACAGATCTCGTCGACGGTCCCGCCGGTGTGGAGGAACCCGGTGTCCAGCCGCCGGGTGAGGCGACGGGTCTGTTCGTCGAGGATCGCCGCGGCCCGGCGGACCTCGATCGCGGACGACCCTGCGCCCGCGGCCGCGAGTCGCGGTGCGTACGACAGAGCGGCGGCGAGCGAGAGGTCTGCGTCGGATTCGCGGAAGAAGTAGGTCTCGCCGTACTGCATAAGGTCCAGTTCGCTCGTGGTCAGCGCCTCGGTGACCGAGTCGAGCCACTGCACGGCGATGCTCGCCTCCGCGGCGGGAAGAATCTGTTCGGTGCCGGTGGCCGCCAGAAGCACGAGCCGGCGGGCAGTGGCGCGGCGACGGCTCAGCGCCGGATAGATCTGCAGCACCCAGGAAATCGCCGCAGTGAACAGCACGAACCCCATCAGCGCCTGCAACGGAATCAGCAGTCGCAGCGCCGGATAGGCCGGTGTGATGTCCCCGAAGCCGAGGGTGCCGACGGTCACCAGGGACAGATACAGCGCCATGACCGGGTCCGACGCGGCCGACGGGCGCAGCGCACTGGCGAAGTAGAATCCGTCGGGCATGTGCGGCAGGTAGATCAGGGCCCAGCCGAGCACGATCATCGTCGCCCACACCCCGGCGGTGACGACGAGTCCGACCGGCCCGACCGAACCCAGCAGCCGCCGTCGCCGCCCGAGGTGGTGCGCGCCACGCCACAGGACCACGAACACCCCCCGGCAGATCGTGCCCAATCCCCGGGGATGCCACAACGTCACGAAGATGTCCCGCAGCGCCCCGACGATCAGCGCCGCACCCACCATACTCGAGATCCAGATCATGATGTCTGCCATCGTCCTTCGAGGGCGTCGCCTACCTGCCGGATGAGCTCGTCGAAGTGCCCACGCGTCGCGGTACCGTGGCCCGGGATGTGCTCCCGCAGGCGCCCGAGCTGGTCGGTGATCGCCGCACGCTGCTGCGCAGTGGCGGCCTTCCATGCCAGCTCCCGCAGCATCGACAGCAACGCGTCCAGCACCGCCGGATCGTCGGCGCCGTAGAGCCGCGGCTGAGTGCACACCAGATCCAGCAGTTCGGCGAAGGTAGGTCGCGCCAGCACCACCCGGACCCGGCCGTGCTCGTCGCACAGGGGGTACGGGCCGAGGCGAAGGTCGAGCAGGTCGCCCAGGACCGCGGTGCACGAGACCAGTCCGTGCACCGCGGTGGTCGGGTCGTTGATGCCGGGCGAGAGGGCCCGCACCACCACATCGGTCAACTGCCGCAGCCCGTACCCGATGTCCTGGACGGCGGTGCGTTCGCTGCCGGTGCGCAGCGCACCGCGCACCCGCTCGCACAGCCTTCGGGCCTCGTCCTCGGCCGGGAGCTGCGGACGCAGGGACCACCACGACGCGACCGGCGTGCCCGCCAGCACCGGACTGCCCACCGGCCGGCTCACCCACACCACCGCCTCTGCCTGCTCGGCCGCCGCGAGCAGCGCGTGCTCGTCGAGCTCGACCAGGAATCCGGACGAGGCCGCCTCGACGTAGTGCGGGCTCGGCGGGGGGACGGGCAGCGTGGGCCGATCCTGCCGATCCGCAGGCAGCAACCTCGCAGCGGTCTCGCAGGTGTCGGCGCGCACCTGTTCGAGCACGGCCTCGACGCGGATCTGCCGGACCAGATGCCCGAGGAACAGCACGAGTGCGAGGACGCTGATGACCGCGAGCAGGTACGCCGTCGTGACCGCCAGCTGGGGGACGAAGGCACTGTCGTCGGTGTCGCTGCGGACCGTGCGCAGCACGGTCAGCGCGTAGACGAACGTCGCGAGGAACAGTCCCAGGGTGCGTTGGACGACCCGGTCGGCGGCGAAGGTGCGCAGCAGCCGCGGCGAGTACTGACTGCTGGCCAGCTGCAGGGTCACCAGGGTCAGCGAGAACGTCAGCGAGGTGACGGTGATCAGCGACCCGGCGATCGCACTGAGCACCTCGCGGGCGGCGTCGGCACCACCACCGAACAGGTACCCCGCCACCGTCGGTGGCAGCCGGTCGTCGACGGCGGCGTCGAGCTCGGGCATGCCGATGCCGGCCAGCACGGCCAGCAGCACCGCAGCTGCCGGGACCGGCCACAGCCGCGAACGTATCGCTTCGACGAACACTTGCCGGCGTTTCAGCGCAGCCCCGATCGGTCCCTGTCGTGTCCGGGTCCGAGAGTCGCCGGTCATCGCAGGCTCACTCGGTGCCGTCGGCGCTCGTCGGTTTCCGGACAGAGGCGCGGCGGCCGGGGCGGGTCACATCCTGCAGTGCCGACCCGTCCCCGAACTGTTCGCGACCGATCACACTCAGACTGCCGTCCGTCTCCAGCACCACGGCCGCAACCCGGCTGACATCCCCGGTGCCGGTTGCACGGATCGCCTGACGGACCTCTCCTGGGCTGATCCGCTGCTGCGCCAGCGCCGAATCCAGCACGGTGCCGTGGTCGACGAGGATCGTGGGCCGGGCGGTGAGCACGGCGCGGCTCCGGGGCCAGCGGGACGACACGGTCGCAACGATGTACTGCAGGGCGGCCAGCAGGATCAAGGCCACGGCGCCCTCGGCCCAGGCCACGTCGGAGCTGAGCAGGATCGTCGCCAGTGTCGACCCCAGCGCGACGGTGACGACCAGGTCGAACGCGTTGAGCTTGGCCAAGGTTCGTTTGCCGGACACCCTCAGCACGATCACCAGAGCGACGTAGGCCGCCGAGCCCACCAGCAGTACCCGCGCAATTTCCGACCATGTCTCGAACCACATCTCCTGCGAATACCCCGGGAACGGCCCGGCAATCACACTCGGAACCGGGGCGGCGCTCACCGGTGCCGCTCGGGGGACCGCGCCGCCGGAGCCGTGGCCCGCCGGTACAGCACCCGGCCCGCCACCGCCGTGAC
Organism: Rhodococcus indonesiensis; assembly: GCF_047782815.1. Taxonomy (NCBI): domain Bacteria; kingdom Bacillati; phylum Actinomycetota; class Actinomycetes; order Mycobacteriales; family Nocardiaceae; genus Rhodococcus; species Rhodococcus indonesiensis. Next base: position 4,830,431 of record NZ_CP180630.1, read on the forward strand.
ACCGAAAACCACCGTGCTCGCCGCCAGCACCAGCGACCCCGCCGCCAGCACCGTCTCGTTTGCGCCCATCCGCTCGGCCTCGAGGGTCAGATAGAACAGCGCCGACACCCCGATGGGACCGAACCACCCCAGATACAGCCCGTCCGGCAGCGCCAAGCGCAGCGGCCGGCGCAACAACAGCAGGATCGGCACCCGGCGCAACGTCAGCACCGCCACCACCAGACCTATCCCCGCCCAGCCGAGTTCGGCCCACTGCGGCCAGGGCAGCGCCGCCCCCAGCAGGACGAACAGCGGCAACACCGCGAAGCGGTTGATTGCCTCGTCGATCGGTACCTCAGCCGTCCGCTCGCTGCCGGTACTGGTGAGGTTGAATGCCAGTCCGCCGACGAACACCGCCAGCACCCCGTCGACATGGATCAATCCGGCGACACCCAGAATGCCCAGCGCGATCACGACGGTGAAGAACAGTGCCGGCGCCGGATCGGTCGCCCCGTACCTCTCCCCCCAGCGCAGGGCCCGGCCACCAGCCCATCCGCTCGCGGCCCCCATCAGCACCGCTCCGGCCACCTGCCACAGCGACTCCAGTGCCGCCGTGCCCGCTCCCATGCCTCCGGCGACGGCGACCGCGGCCAGCACCAATGGCAACGCCAAACCGTCGTTCGCCCCGGACTCGAGCGAGAGAACCTGCCGATTCCGGGCGGGCAGATCCTCCTCGGCCGCCTCTCCGGTGACGACGTTCGAGGCGAGAACCGGGTCCGTCGGGCACAGGGCCGCGCCCAGCAGCACGGCCGTGGCCAGGGGCATGGACAGCAACGCCCACCCCACTCCTGCGGTGACAGCCGCCATCACCGGCATCGCTACAGCCAGCAACACGGCGACGGGACGCCATTGCCGGCGCACGTCCGTCATCGGGTAACGCAGCGCCACCGCCATCACCGATACCGCCAGCAGGATCCGGCTCGCCTCGTGCAACAACCCCTGCTCGACCGTCAACGCCGGCAGGGAGAGTACGTCGAGGACGTACGGTCCGAGCAGCACACCCGCCGCAAGCCCGAGCAGAGGTTCGGATACCGGAAGACGGCGCATCTTTGCCGACAACGCCGCTACACCGACGCCCAGCACCCCGACGGTGGCGAGAACGATGTCGATGCTCATGCGTTCAGAGTTGCCCGGAGACCGGCACTGTCAATCCTCTCCGGATTCGGAGATGGGCAGGCACATCCGGACCTCGGTGCCGTGCGGGTCGTTCGGCAGATAGCGGATGCTGCCCCCGTGGCGCTCGACGATGTGCTCCGAGATGATCAGACCGATTCCGGAACTGTCCTGTTTGGCGGAGAACGCCCCGGACGCCAGCCGATTTCCCGAGGTATCGTCGTCCATGCCCCGTCCCTGGTCGAAGACGGAGACACAGGCCCACTCCCCCCGTCGAGCCGTCCGGACGGTCAGCTCCTTGACGGCGGTCGAGGGCAACACGATCTCGTCGATCGCGTTGAAGCAGAGGTTGATGACCACCTGCCCGATGAGCACGCTCTCGCCTTCGACCGGCAACGGCGAACGAGACCTGTCGAGCGAGATGTGCACCCCCCGCTCGGCTGCCCGCAGACGTACGAAGTACAGGCTCTCGTCGACCGTCTCGTTGAGGTCGATGGCTGTCTTGGTGCTCTCGATCCGCCGCACGTAGCGTTTCACGGAGGACACGATCTCCGCCGCCCGGCGGAGCTGCTTCGCTATCCTGTCCAGCCCGTAGCGCAGGGCCTCGGGGTCGAGAGATCGGTCGGAGATCCGTGCCTCGAGACCGCTCAGGTAATTCGTCGAGGCCGCGAGGGGCTGCCCGAGTTCGTGAGCGAGGATCATGGCCATGTCCCCCATCGCGTTGTACCGGCTGAGGTACTGGAGATTGGCCTCCTGATACGCGTGACGGCGTTCCCACTCCACCCGATCCGTGACGTCACGGATGGTCAGCACCCGGGACGTCATTCCGTCGTGCACCACGGCCTCGAGGAAGCCGGACAGCCAGGTGGTGCTCCCGTCGCTCTTCTCGATCTCCTGCATGATGCCCACCGGTCCTGCCGCCGCGTCCAGTTTGGCCGCGACGGGCTCGGCGGTCAGCCGGGGCTCGCACCGGCCCAGATCCTCCAGATACACCCCGGACAGTTCGTCCGGGGTTCTGCCGAACAGCTGGGCCGCGAGCGGCGAGATGTCTTCGATGCAGTTCGTCTCGTCGAGCACCACGATGCCCGCCGACGTGTGCGTCATGATCCGCTGCAGAGACTGCGATACCCAGCTGAGTTCCTCCTGCAGCTCCACTTCTTCCGCGATGTTGCGGAACTCGACCATCACGACCTGCCCGTCCTGGAACGTCAGGCGTGAGGCGACCGCATCGGCGAGGAAGTCCTGACCGTCCTTGGTCCGGTACTTCCACTGTCTGCGGCTCGAACCACGTACCACGGCGTCCTGGAGCCACGCCACCCCGACCGAGCGCCGGTACTGGCGCTCCTGGCTGCTCATGTGGTGAGCCTTCAGCGGTCGCAGTTCCTCGAGCGTGAAACCGAACATCCGGCACGCAGCGGGGTTGGCCCAGAGGATGTTCTTCGACGCCGCCTCGTGGATGAGGATCCCCGTCTCCGTCTTCTCCACCATTTCCTGGAAGTCGCGGCCTGTCGGGAACATCGATCCTCACTTCCGGGTGCCGTGACGGTTCATTGTCGCCCCACGATCGGCGGATCGACCATAGGGGATTGCTTTATGACCGGCGGAGTAAATCCCGATACCGCCTCGTCCGAACCTTTCCTAGCGTTCTCCTCAGCGCGACACGACGAGGTGGATGGAGACGACGATGGCGATCCGGAGCACGATGAATCCAGTGCAGGCCGCGACAGCGGGTCCCGCGCGGGAGAAGGCCTTCGAGGACGCTCTCGCCGTGTTGCGGGACCGGCGCGACGAGTTCAACCGGCAACGATTCGTACCGAAGGACTTCGTCGCGCTCCTCAAGCGCGCCGGGCTCTACCGCGCGTCGACCCCCGCACAGTTCGGTGGCGAACCGATGGCCCCCGCCTCCTTCATGAAGCAGGTCGAACGGATCTCCGCGGTGGATCCGGCGACCGGCTGGGTGGCAAGCTTCGGGTCCTCACTCGTGTACTTCGCGGCCCTGCCGGTCGAGACCCAGCAGAAGATCTACGCCGACGGCCCGGACGTCGCCTATGCGGGTGGGTTGTTCCCCATGCAGAAGGCCGAGAAGGTGGACGGCGGCTACGTGTGCAGCGGCCTCTGGCAGTTCGCCAGCGGATGCCTGGGCGCCGACATCCTCGGCATCGGCCTCGCCGGCGGTCCGGAAACGAACGGCAAGCCGCTGACCGCGCTCGTCGACCCCGCCGACGTGGAGATCGTGGAGAACTGGGACGTCGCCGGGATGAAGGCGACCGGATCGCACGCCGTGAAGGCCGACAGGCTCTTCGTCCCCGAGGAGATGACGTTCGTCCGCGGCGGCGCTCCCCGGATCGACGAGCCGCTCACCCGGTATCCGTCGCTCGCCTACGCGGCCCAGGTGCTTGCGGTGGTGACTCTCGGTGCCGCACGGGGAGCTCTGGACTACGCCCACGAGGTCGGAGCGGTGCGATCCAGCATCACCGGCGGTGACAGCAAGGGAAATCGTCCCGCGTACAAGACCGGGCTGGCCCGCGCCGAGGCCGATCTCCGCTCCGCTCGGGCCTTCTTCTACGAGATCACCGACGAGGTGTGGGACCTGGCGGTCCGCGGCGACGAGATCACCGGCGAACACACGGCCATGCTCCGCCTGGGGGCGACCCAGGCTGCCCACGTCGGCCGCAACGTCGTGCTCGCCGCGTTCGACCTGGCCGGCACCGGGGCGATCTACGAGAGCCACCCGCTGCAGCGCTACCTGCGGGACGCGCTCGTCCCGGCCCAGCACGCCATGCTCCAGACCAACACCTTCGAGGCGGCCGGAGCCGTCCTCCTGGGCCTCGAACCCGGCATTCCCAGCTTCCCCTGACCGGGACACGACCTTCGAGACCGGTTCCCGCCTTCCCAGCGAAAGGACGCCCATGACCGCCGAACCGTTGCGCACCCTGTTCTGCATCGGCAACAACCAGAACTTCTTCGATCTGCCGAAGGCCGAGATCGGGCCGGTGTGGGTCGGCATCTCCACCATGCTCTCCACTCTCGCGAACATGGACGGAGTCCAGGTCATCGGCACGTTCGACGACGACGCCCACATGGTCGGCCCGTCCGACGGCTGGCCCTGGACCTGCTACGTCCTGGCCGACGTGAAGGACCAGGAAACGGTCAGGGCCGCGTGCAACTTGTTGCGGACGACGATGATCGGCGAGTACGCCCTCTGGAAGTACTTCAAGATCGAGGCCCGCATGGGCCGGGAACTGACGATCCGCGCCGACGTCGCGGTCTGACCCGTGACCGGCACCGAGCAGCGCCTCGAGATCGTCGAGGCGAAGGACGCCGTCCGTGACTGCATCGCTCGCTACCTGGACCTGTGCGATGTGCCCGGACCACTGCAGAGCCCCGAGCAACTCGGTGTCCTGTTCACCGACGACGCGACCTGGGAAGGATTGGGTCCGGAGTACGCCGACAAGTTCGGGATCGCCCGTGGGCGAGACGAAGTCGTGGCTCTCGTGTCCCGGTACCTGCCGCCGGCCGACCACTTCCTCCGCAACGTGCACCTCCTCGGCAGCGAGCAGATCCGTCTCGACGGCAACCGTGCGAGCGGGCAGTGGATCATGCAGCAGTTGTCGCTCCGTTCGACGGGAACGGCCGAACTTCTCTGCGCCCGGCTCACGATCGACTTCGACCTCGACCGGGCACCCGGAGGAGCGACGGCCCGCATGAGCCGATTCTGCACCCGGCGGATGTTCGCCGCGCCGCTGCCGACCGACGCGATGGCCCACCTGATCCAGGGCGACCGCCCGAGCTTTCACTTCACGAACGAAGGATGACATGACGACGACAGAAGAACCCACCGCACGCACCTACGCGGACCTCGTCGAGAAGGACCGGGTCGCGGGCCGGCTGTACACCGACCCGGACATCTTCCAGGAGGAGATGAAGAGGATCTTCTACAAGACCTGGGTATGGGTGGCACATGAGAGCGAGATCCCGGAGGCGGGTTCGTTCAAGACCACCCAGGTCGGCGATCAGCCGGTCATCGTGACCCGGGATCGCAAGGGCAACTTCAACACCCTGCTGAACCGGTGCCGGCATCGCGGTGCGACGGTGTGCGATCAGCGCAGTGGCAAAGCCAACGGCTTCACGTGCCCGTACCACAACTGGTCCTACGCACTCGACGGACGACTCCGCGGCATTCCCTACCCGGACGGATACGAGGGCGTCGTCGACAAGAGGGACTTCCCGCTCCAGACCCTGCGTACCGAGAGCTACCTGGGAATGATCTGGGCAACGTTCGACCAGGACATCGAGCCCCTCGAGGACTTCCTCGGGGACGCCAAGATCTGGATGGAGCGCTTCTTCAAGCAGAGCAACGGTTTTCCGACCAAGGTGATCGGAGTTCACAAGTTTCGATTCAAGGGGAACTGGAAGATCCAGCTCGAGAACACCACGGACGGCTACCACTTCCCGATGGTGCACAAGTCCTGGATGGCCTCGGTCGATGCCGAGACGGCGGACATGATGTCGTTCATGGACGACCCCACGGCCGAGACCCACGCCCTCGGCAACGGGCACAGCGTCGCGATCATGGCCGCAGCCCACGCGGATCTCGACGTCGACGACGGCACCGAGGAGATCCAGCCTCGCTTCCAGCACCTGGTCGACGAGCTCGCCGCCGCGGGCGAAAGTCCCGAACGGATCCGGCGCTACATGCGATCCATGCACGGTTGCGGTTTCAATCTCAACACTTTCCCGAACGTCGCGATGTCGTCGTCGTTCTTCCGTGTCCTCATCCCCCTCTCCGTCGACGAGACCGAGATCTGGCACATGGCACTGGGAATGGATGGTGGGCCCGAGAGCATCAACCGCGAGCGGCTGAGGATCCACGAGCACTTCCAGGGCCCGTTCGGTTTCGGTAGCCCCGACGACGCCGAGGGGTGGATCCGGGTGCAGATCGGCGCCGGCGGCAATCCGAACATGCCGATCCTCGTCAACCGCGGCGAGGGACGCGAGTACACGACCGAAGAAGGCTGGCCCACCTCGCATGTCACCGACGAGACGGGCATGCGGGAGGCCTACGCGATGTGGAAGAAGATGATGAGCAATGACTGAGACCCTGGCGATGTCGACCCTGACGGACTCCCGTACCCTCCGCGCCATCGAGCTCGTCTGGAGGGAAGCACAGGTCCTCGATGCCAAGGACTATCGGACCTGGGAGCAGATGTACACGGACGAGGCTCTCTACGTGATTCCCATCGATCCGCACACCGAAGACTTCGCCGCGGGCCTGAACATGGTCTACGACGACAAGCGCATGCGGCACCTGCGCGTCGAGCGGATGATGCAGGGCTATTCGCCTTCTGCGGTGGCCGCGGCCCGGACCGTACGCATCGTCTCCCGGTTCACCGTGGAGGAGGTCACCGACACGTCGGTCACCCTCCGGTCGGCCCAGATCCTCAATGCCTTCAAGCGCAACGAGTTCACGACCGTCGGCGCCGAACTGACCCACCGGATCGCTCTCGGGGAGGACAGGGACGCAATCGCTCTCAAGGTCGTGCGGCTCATCGACAGCGAGGACGCGGTCAGCGCCTCGGGTTACCTGCTCTAGGGGGCCGATGTGATCTCTCAGTCCACCGACCCCGGCATCGCCGTCGTCACCGGCGCAGCCGGAGGTATGGGTGCGGCGATTGCCCGGAAGCTCCACCGCGACGGTAGACGGGTTCTGCTCACCGACATCGACACGGCCGGTGTCGAAGCCCTCGCAGCGGAGCTGTCCGGCGACGGGTCCACCGCACGTGGCCTCGAGCTCGACGTCAGCCGCAAGGACGGGTTCGAGGAAGCCCTGGCGACCTGCCGGCAGATCTGGGGCATCCCCACGATCGTCGTCAACAACGCCGCCGTCACGCAGGCAGCGGATCTGATGAACCTGGCGGAGGCGGACTTCACGAGCGTCCTCACGACGAACGTGAACAGCATCTTCTTCGGTTGCCAGGTGTTCGGTGCGGCAATGGCCGACCAGGGATTCGGACGGATCGTCAACATGGCGTCGCTCGCCGGCCAGAACGGCGGGACGGCAACCGGGGGCCACTACGCGGCGTCGAAGGGAGCGATCCTGACCACCACCAAGGTCTTCGCGCGCGAACTGGCCGGCCGGGGAGTGACCGTCAACGCGATCTCTCCCGGCCCGCACGACCTCCCGGTCGTGCGCGCGACGGTGCCCCCCGACAGGCTCGAAGGCATCGTCGCCGGTATCCCTGTGGGACGCTTGGGGAATCCGTCGTTCGTTGCCGACATGGTCGGGCTGCTCACCTCGGACGACGCCTACTTCGTCACCGGCGCCTGCTGGGACGTCAACGGCGGACTGTATCTCCGCTGACCGGATTCCTCCCGTCCGGGAGGGTCCGGCCGGCGCTTTCCGTCCGGAGAAATTCACGAGGAGAAACGGCCATGGCACTCATCGACGTCACCGTCGCCGAGATCGTTCAGGAATCACCCACCGTCAGATCGTTCACGCTGACGAAGACCGACGGATCCCCACTGGGCACGTATCGGCCTGGTGCGCACATCGACGTCGTCGGACCCACGTCGATCACCCGTCAGTACTCGCTCTTCAGTACACCCGATGCGCAGGATTCGTTCGCCTTCGCGGTCAAGCGTGAGCAGAACTCCCGCGGCGGTTCGGCTGCTCTGCACGAGCTGCAGGTGGGCGACGCTCTCCGGATCAGCCCTCCACGGAACCTGCTGAGCATCGCGACGGACGCCACGCACCACGTCCTGGTCGCGGCCGGCATCGGCATCACACCGATGCTGAGCATGGCACGCTACATGGACGTCCACGGCATCAGCTTCGAATTGCACTACTTCGCTCGCAGCGAGGCGGAAGCCGCCTTCCTTCCGCTGCTGCGCGAGCGCTGTCCCGACAGGCTCCACGCCCATCTCGGGGTGGGCCGAGACGAGCAGGACGAGATCCTCGGGAGCATCTTTGCGGGAGCGGACCCCGGAACCCATGTGTACACGTGCGGACCCGACGGGTTCATGACCAAGGTCGTTGCGCTCGCGAGCCGGCACGTCCCGGCCGAGTCGATCCACCTCGAGAACTTCCACGCGACCGAACAGCCGGATGCGTCCGAGAACTCCCCGTTCGAGGTGGAACTGGAAGGCGAGACCTACCGGGTCCCGGCCGACCGGAGCATCGTCGAGGTGCTGCAGGAGAACGGCTGCGACGTGGACACATCCTGCCAGGAGGGTATCTGCGGTACCTGCATCATGCAGGTGGTCGCAGGGACTCCGGTCCACCGGGACAACGTTCTCACGCAGGCCGAGAAGGAGTCCGGCGAGCTCATGGCGGTCTGCGTCTCGCGGGCCGCGGGCGAGCGTCTGGTGCTGGACTACTACTGATCCTCGACCGGCACGTCCACCCCGTACCGGAGCACGTCCCGTACGAGGGTGCTGATGCTGTCGGCGTCGGTCTTGCTCTTGATGCGGGCACGATGGACGTCGACGGTCTTCACGCTCATGCCGAGCTTGCGGGCGATGTTCTGGCTGGGCAGACCTTCGACCACGAGCGCCAGGATCTGGCGCTCACGCGGGGTGAGGGACGCGACCTTGCTCCGCACCGATTCTCGCAGTACGTGATCGGTGAAGCGGAGACGAGCCTTCTCCACCCCGGCCTGCACGGCATCCAGCAGCCGTTGCGGATCGTAGGGCTTCTCCAGGAAGTCCAGGGCGCCCGCCTTCAGGGTGGAGACGGACATCCGGATGTCACCGTGGGCGGAGACGAAGATGATCGCGACGTGCGGCGCGAACTCGTTGAGCTTCTCCTGCAACCGCGTCCCACTCATGTGGGGCATGCGCACATCGAGGACGATGCAGGCCGGCCGGCTGCCGTCGTAGGCGTTCAGGAACTGCTCACCGCTGTGGCAGATCACCGGTCTGATCCCGATGCTCTCCAGCAACCAGTCGACGGATTCGCATACTTCGAAGTCGTCGTCGACCACGTACACCGTCGTCTCGGCTCGGAGGTCTTCCGCACTCTCCGCCATGGCTCGTCACCACCTCCGAATTCGGGAGCCAGGGCTTGTCCCCGACTCCCGACATTGTCCCCGCCCCGGCCGGGCGGGAACCACCGGCTCACGCAACGTCCGCCGGAGCGTCGTCCCAGCAGGCGTCGGCGGTCCAGTAGTCCATTCCCGCGGCGCTCACCCGGTGCTGCCACTCCGTGGTCCGGCGCAGGAGTGGTTCCTCCCTGCGAACCGACTCGTCGGCCGCCTCCGGGCCGTCGGCCTCCACTGTCCAGTGCACCCAGTTGACCTCACGGCCGTACTCGTCGTGGACGAACAGATCGACGTGGTGCCAACCGCGGTCGAAGGTGTCCTCGTAGCAGGTGAGGAACATCCTGTGATGGTGGGTCGGGCGGGGTTCGAGCATGACCGGTCCTTTCTACCGAGCGGAGCAAGCAGATTTCACGAGCCGAGCGAGCAGATTTCACGAGCCGAGCGAGCTCGCAGCTCAGGCGGCAATTTCCGGCAGTTCGCGAAGGAGCACTTCGAGCTTCTCGCCCACGTCGAGCAGCCGGTCCTCGTGTCCCGGTAGCCCGACGATCTGAAGACCCAGTGGCAGCCCCGAGGACGTGCGGGCGCCCGGCACGACCACGACCGGCAATCCGAGCAGCTGCCACGGTCGGCTGAGTATCGGGGACCCGGTTGCGGACAGACCGAAGGGGGCCGGTCCCAGCGCTGCCGGTCCGACGATGATCGGAGCGGAGACGAGAATCGCGTCCAGCAGTTCCCGGGAGCGGTCCCGACGGGTCAGGGCCGCGGCATACTCGGTTCCGGCGATCCTGCGACCGTTCTCCAGCAGATCCCGGATCGGCGCGCTCAGTGCACCCGCGTGTTCGTCGAATTCGTGGGCCCGAGCCCGCGCGGCTTCGTACGACATGACGGTGACGTGGTCCTCGGACAAGGTCTGGACATGATCGTCCCAGTCGAGAGGTTCGGCCTTCACCCCGATCTCCTCCAACAGGGCGGGCACATGTGCCAGCAACGCAGACATGGGGGGTTCCACGGGGTGGAGGGCACCGGCGTTCCAGACCAGGCCCCGAGTCACCGGCTCCGACGCCGGAACCTCCGAACGCCCGTGACCGAATACGTTGTGCACGAAGCGAAGATCGGCTACGGACCGCGTGAGCAGACCCAGGGAGTCCAGTGACTCGCTCAGACCGGTGATGCCGGACATGTCCGTGGTGCCGTGCGCGAGAACCATGCCGGCGGCCCCGCAGTACGAGGCCGGCCGGGTCAGCGAGCCGGCCGTCTGGGTACCGAGCGCCAGGGGCACGGTCCCTGCTGCGACGGCCGCAGCAGAGCCACTGGAGGACCCGCCGGGGGTGTGGTCGAGGGCGTGCGGGTTGCGGGTGGGGCCGGGAGTGAAGTAGCCGAACTCCGTCGTCACGGTCTTGCCCTGGACGATCGCACCGAGGGAACGCAGACGACTCACGCAGGCAGCATCGGTGCCGACCGCATTCGGAGAGGTCACCGTGGAACCGGCGCGCGTCGGCATCCCGGCGACGTCGATGAGGTCCTTGACCCCGACGGACAACCCGGCCAACGGTGCCGAGCCGAGGCCCCGGTCGACGGCACGGGCCTGTTCCGCAGTCGTCGACGACAGGCACACCCAGGCACCGAGTTCCGGTTCCCGCAGTTCGATCGCTCGTCTGACCTGTGTGGCGAGGTCCTCGGCGGTCACCGATCCGGTTCGGACAGCCCCGACCTGCTCACCCAGGGACAGGTCCGACGCGCGCGTGCTCATAGTCCTCCTCCGGTCTCGACTCCTTCATTCTGGGTGAACACGGCGGGAGCCGACAGTAAAGGTTTCCCTCCTACCGCAGTAGGGACGCGTGGAAATAGCTTCTGAACCACTGTCGACTCGCCGACGGATCGAGCATCCGCGGCTCGCTAGGAAAGGTGGCTGCTCATGGCTTCGACCGTGGCGCCCGATGTCTCCGCCTCCCCGGAATCCGGGGAGAAGAGGATCGACTTCCACAGGATGAACCGCAAGGCGTGGATAGTGACGGCTCTGCTCGTCCTCTTCCAGATCGTGGCCTTCGCCGACAAGGCCGTGCTCGGCCTGGTGGCCTCCGAGGCCATGCCCGATCTCGGAATCTCCGCCGTGGAGTTCGGATTCATCGGCAGCGCGTTCTTCTTCCTCTACGCAGTGGTCTCCGTGATCACAGGCTTCCTGGCTGCCAGATTCTCGGTCAAGTGGATCATCCTGACGATGGGCGTCGTCTGGGCGGTCATGCAGTTCCCGATGCTCCTCGGTGGCGGTGCCGCGGTGCTGTTGGTGACCCGCATCGTCCTCGGCGGCGCCGAAGGCCCGGCTACGGCGATGTCCCTGACCTCGGCCCATTCGTGGTTCGAGCCGCGTCGTCGCGCACTGCCGTCCAATCTGGTTGCCGCCGGCTCGACGCTGGGGCCGGTCATCGCCGCGCCTGCCCTCGCCTGGGTCATCGTCGCCTGGGGTTGGCGCTGGGCCTTCGGCGTCCTCGGCATCGTCGGATTCGTGTGGGTCGTCGCCTGGCTCCTGATCGCCGCCGACGGACCGTTCGCCGGGCACGGCAAGCACACCCCGGCGGACGACCGTACCGGCGACCGGAAGCCGGCGCAGCGCACCGCGGAGGTCGCCACGGCCGAGGTGGACGAGCAGAAGCCGGTCGTCGTATGGCGCGCCCTGCTCAGCATGACCTTCCTCGCCGCGGTGATCGGAGGGGCCTCCAACTTCTGGGTCCAGGGTTTCGTCACGACCTGGTTGCCTCAGTACCTCGGCACCGTGGTGGGCCTGTCACTTCCTCAGGTCGGCACAGTCACCACCATTCCCTGGATCCTCGGTGCCGCCGTGCTGCTGCTGCTCGGTTTCCTCGGCCACCGGTTGATGAAGCACGGCCACAACGCGCATCGCGCGATCGCTGTCCCGTTCGGTATCGCAGCCCTGGTGGCCGGAACCTGCTTCATCCTGGTCCAGACGACCTCCGGTGTGCCGGCCGTCGCCCTGCTGTGCCTCGCAGCCGGCTGCAGCCTCGCGTACCCGATGACCGCCTCCGCGATCGCCTACGCGGTCGGTGCCAAGCAGCGGCCGATCCTCATGGCCACGCTCGGCGGCGTGGCCTCGATCGGTGCCATCGTCTCCCCGACGCTCGTGGGCTGGCTGATGGCCCGCGCCGGTTACGTGTCGCCCGCTGCCGGCAGCAAGCTGACTCCCGAGATGGCGACGAACATGGCGACCGGTGTGCACCAGGCATTCACCATCACCGGCATCATCCTTCTCGTGGGCGGCGTGCTCTGCATCCTGTTCCTCCGGCCCGAGAGCCTCGGACGGAAACTGCAGTCCGAGTACGTCAAGCATTGAACCCGGCATCTCGGATGCATGCCGGAACCATCCCGTCCCCGAGATCAGGAGGACCGCAATGACGGAGATCGCGACCCCGGTCGACCGAGGGCTCTTCCGGGAGGTGATGGGGCACTACCCGACCGGTGTGGCCGTCGTGACCGGCCGCGCGGACGACGGTGAACTGCTGGCCCTGGTGGTCGGGACCTTCGGGTCGGTGTCTCTCGATCCGCCCCTCGTCTCCTTCATGCCGATGAAGACGTCGAAGACGTTCGCCAAGCTGCGGGAGTGCGCGTCGCTGTGCATCAACATCGTCGGCGGTGAGCAGGAGGAACTGGTCTCCGCCCTCGCCCGCCGCTGGGAGAACAAGTTCGACGGAATCGACTGGTTCCCGTCCCCGTCGGGGGATCCGGTGCTGGCGGACTCGGTGGCCTGGATCGACACCCGCATCACCGACGCGGTGGAGGCAGGGGACCACTGGATCGTCCTGTGCGCCGTGGCGGACATGGCCGTCACCAACCCGGTGGCCCCGCTGATCTTCTTCCAGGGCGGTTACGGGAGCTTCGTCGGAACCTCGTTGCTGGCTCGGCTGGAGCACCGGCTGCTGTCGGAGATCCAGGAGGCGGACTGCGCCCGGACGGCCGTCGAGGACCTCGCGCACGACATCGGCTGCGAGGTCACGGTCTACACCGCGGTGGGTCGGGACGAGATGGCAACGGTACTCTCGGCGTCGGCTCCCGGAATCGATCCGGAGAACGGCCTGGCGCAGCGAGTTCCGATCGTGCCCCCGATCGGTGACTCGCTCGTGTTCGATCTCCCGCCGGAAGATCAGGAGCGGTGGCTCGCCAAGGCCCGCGGCGTCGAGGAGCCGGGGAGGCAGCTCTACCGGGACCGTCTCGACTTCGTCCGCGCCCACGGGTTCCTGCTGTCGTTCCTTCCTCGGGAAGGCGGAGCCGCATACGAAGGGATGCGCGACGCCACCCACCGTTATGCGAACGGGAGACTGACCCCGGCCCAGGAGCGGAACATCCGGGAGCGCGTGGTCGAATCGGTGGTCGACTACACCTTGCGCGACCTCGAGGAAGAGGAAACCTACGACATCGGTTCCGTCGTACTGCCGGTTCGCGACCGAGCGGGCGGCTACACGCGCACGCTGCGTTTGGGGCAGCTTCCCCGCCGGGTTTCCGGGACGCGGGTACGCGAGTGGATCGCCCGGGCCCAGGAGATTGTCGACATCCTCGAACGCGGGGCCGGTTCCGACCGGTAACCTGTTCCCGCAGAACGGTAGTCGTTTCCGAAGACGAGCACCGGTCAGCCCGTGACCATGATCTGCGCGGCGCTCTCCTTGAGTTTCGCATTGGCCCAGCGCAGTTGGCGCAGCGTCTGCGGGTGGCAGCGTTCGGCCGTGGCGAGCAGTTCCCGGTCCTGCATGGCCTGCGCGGTCTGGGCCAGTATCTCCCAGTCCAGGGAGACCCCGGCTGCCATCCGGTGGATCTCACGCAGGTCGTGCAGGAGCAGCAGGCCGGGCTCGTGGTGCCGGCCGAGCAGTTCGCTGCCCTTCTGCCGCAGCCGGGCCAGGATGGTGTGATCGTCCTCCGGCTCGGCGTCGAGGTCGAGACCGTAGTCACGTCCGACCCGGGCGAGCTCGCGCACGTGCTGCTGGGACCAGCGCGCGAGATCGCGCCCGAGGTAGAAGATCTCGTGGTCGACCTTCTGCCGATCCGAAATCTCCAGCAACTTGCCGGCCAGGTCGTTCTCAGCTCGGTGCAGCTCCTCGATCGCCATGCCCACCTTGTTCACGATGCGCCTCCGCTCGTGTCGACGACGGTCTCGGTCACGGTGGCCGCGGGTCCGCCCTCGGTGTCCGGTATGCCGGCGCCCACCGGACGCGACGCGGTGGTCGTCGGTGCGGCGGACGGCGTGCCGTCACCGGCCAGGAGACGCTCGGCCCGGGCGGCTCCGGTCTTGAACAGTGGCTGTTTCGACGCCGGATCCCAGTCGGTGACGGTCAGTTCGTTGGCGGCCCGGCCCTCGGCGCCGCCCGGCTCGTGCCCGCCCGGGGTGTCCCAGTAACCGTAGTGGAACGGCAGGAACAGCACCCCGGGGCGGATGCCGCTGATCCGCAGCCGTGCCTCCACCCGGCCGCGCGGGGTGGTGATGCGCAGCAGGTCGCCCTCCCCCCAGCCGTGCCGCTGGGCGTCGGAGGCGGACATCTCCACCCACACCTCGGGGGCGGCGTTCTGCAGCTGCGGCGCCCGCCCGGTCTTGGTGCGGGTGTGGAAGTGGTACAGCGTCCGCCCGGTGGTGAGCAGGTACGGGAACTCCTCGGAGACCACCTCGTGCGGGGGCAGGTACTCCCCTGCCTTGATCACCGCCTTGCCGAGGGGGTTCATCGCCTTGTACTCGGTCGGTTCGAGCGGGGCGCCGGTGACCATGTCGCGGCCGTAGCTCTCGCAGTAGTCCGGTGCGCTCCAGAACTTCCCGTCCTCGTAGAGGCGTTCGGTGCCGTCGGGGTGTTCGTCGTTGCAGGGCCATTGGATGCCGCTGCCGCCGCGGAGCTTGTCGTACGAGAGACCGGTGTAATCGCACGGCCGTCCCGCAGTGCACTGCTTCCAGCCCTCGAACGCCTCCTCCGGCGTCGACCACTTGACCAGGGGCTGCCCGTCCTTGTCCTGCAGTCCCAGCCGGCGGGCGTAGTCGATGAAGATGTCGAGGTCGGCGCGGGCCTGCCCGGGCGGGTCGACGGCCTTCTCCGACAGGTGCACGGTGCGGTCGACGTTGGTGAACGTGCCGGTCTTCTCCCCCCACGTGGCGGCCGGCAGCACGACGTCCGCGAGTTGCGCGGTCTCGGAGAGGAAGATGTCCTGCACGACGAGGAAGAGCCGTTCCTGGGTGAGGATTTCGCGGATTCGGCCGAGTTCCGGCAACGACACCGCCGGGTTGGTGCCGTTGACGTACAGGAACCGGATCGAACCGTCCTCGACGTACCGCATCATCTGCATCAGGTGGGTGGGCGCGGTGTAGTGCGGGATCCGCATCGGATCGATGTTCCACACCCGTCCGAGTTCGGCGATGTGCTCGTCGTTCGCCCAGTTCCGGAACGCGGGCAGGTCGCCGTCGGCCCCGCACTCGCGGGTGTTCTGCGCGGTGGGCTGACCGTTCATCTGCAGCACCCCGCATCCCGGCTTGCCGAGCATGCCACGGATCAGGTGCACGTTGTTCACCTGGACGGCGGCGGCGGTGGCCTGATGCGACTGGTAGAAGCCCTGTAGCACGGTGGACAGCAGCCGTTCGGCGGTGCCCAGGAGCCGGGCGGCCGCCTGCAGGTCGGCGAGCGGGACGTCGCACACCTGCGCGACCTTCTCCGCCGGGTAGTCCTCGAGTTGCTTCTCCAGTTCGGCGAAGCCGACGGTGTGGGCGTCGATGTAGTCGCGGTCGACCCAGCCGTGGTGCACGATCTCGTGCAGCAACCCGTTCATCAGCATCACGTTGGTGCCGGGCCGGGGTGCGAGGTGCACGGTGGCCGCGCGTGCCACGGGCGTCTCCCGCGGGTCGACGCAGACGATCGCCGGAGGGTTCGGGCCGGCGAGCCGGTCGAGCACCCGGGTCCACAGCACACTCTGGGTCTCGGCCATGTTGTGGCCGTAGAGCGCGATCACGTCGGCGTGGTCGATGTCGGTGTACGAACCCGGTTGGCCGTCGCACGCGAAGGACTCCTTCAGCGCCGCAGCCGCCGTCGCCGTGCACAGCCGGGTGTTGCCGTCCATGTGGTTGGTGCCGATGCCGCCGTGTCCGATCAGCGCCAGCGTGTAGTACTCCTCGAGGAACAGCTGCCCGGTGGTGTAGAAGCCGATCGAACTGGGTCCGCGCTCCTGCAACAGTTCCTTCGTCCGCCCGGCGACGGCGTCCATCGCCGTGTCCCAGTCCGTTTCCACGAGCGCGCCGTCGCGCCGGATCAGCGGCGTGGTCAGCCGGTCCGGCGAATGGTTGGCCTGCCAGCCGAACAGATCCTTCGGACCGAGACGGCCGTGGTTGACCCGGTCCACCGCCCGGCCACGGACACCGACCATGCGTCCGTCCTTGACGGCGATGTCCAGCCCGTCCCCGTTCGAGTGCAGGATCGTCGCCGACTGCACCCACGCCTCGACGTCGTCCTCGTCCACCCCCTCGGCGAGGTACATGTCGACCCTGGTCGGCCACGCCTCACCGGGGCCATAGGGGGTGCGGGCGCCCCACGGATCTCTGATCCGGTCCACAGCAGTCATGGCAACGGCGGTACCCGAAAAGGGAGCAATCAAACACCTCCGCTACCTTCGCGTCGGACCGGCGCGACTGGCGTGCGGGACAACTTGGTCTGTGCAGTCATGGGCTCGGGTGCGGTGGTGGCTTCAGGTCGTCGCGGCCGCTGATGAACCCGTTGCTCCCAGCCTGGCGGGAGAAGGTCTTGTCGCGCAGCACCTCGGAGACCGCCTCGGCCAGTGCGCCGAGGTCGACGGTGGGCGGGCAGTACCGGTGCGCGACGAGACACCGGGTCCCTGCGGGCAGCGGTTTCGGCCATCCGGCGCAGAATGCGGCTTTCCCGCTTGTCATGAGGTCGGGCCATGCCTCGGCGAACCAGTTCGCGCACGACCGAAGAGCGAACACGCGGGAGCGTGAGGCACCAACTTGCCGGTCACACCGTCGACGACGGTCCGAGCATCCCGCCGACGCGTTGAACCTGCCCGGGACGAACCGTAGCGACATTATGACTGCAGGGACGCAATTGTTGCCGGCACACATGATGCCGGGGCAGGATGGCGACATGGACCCGACGGCTCGCCCCTCGTCACAAAATCGCCGCGGTAGAAAGAAGTTCGACACTCAGGTCGACGCGGTGATGTGGGCGTCGCGCGCTCTGGTCGGGATCGCGGCGACGTCGGTGGCAGAGGTCGAGGACCGGGTGAGCATCCCGCAGTTACGCATCCTTGTATTGGTCGGAACTCGGGGACCGCTCAATCTCGCTGCCGTGGCGGAGGAATTGGAGGTCAATCCTTCCAATGCCAGCCGAGCGGTCGACCGACTGATCAAGCTGGGGTTGTTGGATCGCCGCGATTCTCCGTCCGATCGCCGCAACCTCGCGCTCACGTTGACACCCGAGGGGACAGAACTTGTCCGGACGGTGACCGAGCACCGTCGCAGTGCTATCGCCGCCGTGCTCCAGCGGTTGAGTGCGCAGGAGCGGGACAAGCTGGCGTCCGCATTCGATGCCTTCGCAACCGCTGCTGGAGAACCCACCCACGGGGATGCGCTGACGTTGCTCTGGCCGCTCGCACCATGACGGCCGGAGCGAATTCGGAGGACCGACTTCGACAGCGGTTACCGTGAAGACTCGACTCGACGGCCGACCAGTGCCGCAGTGCTGACCGCGCCTACCGCACCCAGGACCGCTCCCACTAGTCCGTGATGTCTGGACAACCACGCTTGCGCACTCGAGGTCTTGGCGCGATCGTCGAACGCCCCGTGCGCAGTGAAGTCTTTTCCGTCCGGGCCGTCCACCGGATGCCAGAGGTTGACCGGCTGATCTGGATTGCGTGGTTGGTCTGTTTGCTGGGAGTCGTATCCCGTCCGGGCCAGGTAACGATCGAGAAGGCCGGGGGCGATGGCATTGGCCGCGAGTGTGGCGGCGGTGCTGCCACCGACCCAGTATTCGCGCCGATGCGGATGGTCTGCCGCATGCAGGACCGCTCGAGCGGTCACTTCCGGCTGGTAGATCGGAGGTACGGGCTGGGCTTGGCGGGGAAGCCGCGACAGGACCCACGCGAACTGAGGGGTGTTCACTGCCGGCATCTGCACCATCGTCGCGTGTACATGGCTTCCTTCGTGCAGCAGTTCGCACCGCAGCGCTTCGTGGAAACCCTGAATGGCATGTTTGGAGCCGCAGTATGCGCTCTGCAGCGGAATCCCCCGGTAGGCGAGCGCGGAGCCGACCTGGACGATGGTCCCGCGGTCACGGGGCATCATCCTGCTGAGTGCGGCCATCGTTCCGTATACGAAACCCAGGTAGTTCACTTCCGTCACTCGTTTGAACTCGGCCGCAGAGATATCGGTGAAGGGCGCGAACACCGAGGTGAACGCCACGTTGACCCACACATCGATTCGGCCGAACTGTTCCTCGGCCGCAGCCGCGGCTGCCTCCACCGCAGCAGGGTCGGCAACATCGGTGGGCACGGCCAGTGCCTGTCCGCCTGCGGTTTCGACTTCCCGAGCGGCCGCTGCCAATCCGAGTTCACCTCGTGCCAGCAAGACCACCTTGGCGCGGCGATGTCCGAAGGAACGGGCCACTGCACGTCCTATTCCGGCGCTGGCGCCGGTGACGACGACGACTTGACCTGTAGGAGAGGTAGTCATGGGAACGGTCCTTTCCGTCACCGACCGGCTGTTCTCATCCTCGGGATCTCCAAGGACGCGCCAGTCGTTGAGCCGATTCGAGCAACAGTGCGTGGACGAAGGCCTGGGGGAGGTTGCCTCGCAGTTGCCGCTCGATGACATCGAATTCTTCTGTGAACAGCGCGGGCGAGCCGCATGCGGCGCGGTTGCGTTCGAACCAGCGCACGGCTTCGAACGAGTTGCCCTGTTGATGGTCGGCTAATGCCATGACGAACCCGCAGAGCAAGAAGGCCCCTTCCGCCTCCGCGAGTGGACGGTCGTCGTGGCGGAAGCGGTACACATAGCCGTCGCGGCCGAGTTCCGTGCGGACAGCGTCGAGTGTGTGCCGGCTCGTCGGATGGTCCGGTGGCAGGGCTCCTCGGAGGGTGGGAAGGAGCAGTGCTGCGTCGACCCGTTCGTCATCGGGAGCGCGTTGCCATCTTCCGGAGGGATGGACGCATTCGGTCACAGCGGACCTGGTCAACGTGTCGGCGAGGCTGCTCCAATGATCGCGCTGGATGCGGGGGGCGACCGCGGCAACGGCCCGCAGCCCGGCTGCACATGTCAATGTCGAATGTGTCCAGCGACGGGTGTGCAATTCCCAGATTCCGGCGTCGGGCTCTGTCCATCGCGACTCGATGGCCGCCACGGCAGCCTCCACGGCACGCCAGTGCTGTTGTTCCAAGCGGTCGCGGCGGGATGCGGCGGCGAAAAGCAACAGCGCTTCTCCGAACGTGTCGAGCTGGAATTGCTGGTTCACCCAGTTGCCGACGACGACTTTGCCCCCCGGGTATCCCGGTAGCGGCGGAGTGCTCTGAGAAGGGACCAGACCTCCGCCGACGGTGTATGCCGGCTTCAGTTGTGGGCCGTCGGCGAGAAGACGGTCGCTGACGAAGTTGATCGCGGCGTCGAGAAGAGGATGCGGGCCGTAGACCGCCGTCGCGTGACCGGCATAGCACTGGTCACGGATCCAGCAGTAACGGTAATCGTAATTGCGACCCTGAGCGGCTCGTTCGGGCAAGGCGGTCGTCGCGGCGGCCACCATGCCACCGCTGCCGCTGGTCAGGCCCGTCAGAACGGCGGTCGCGTGGCGTGCATCCCGGTCGGCGAGTGTGCCGTGGATCGGTGCTGTCGCAGCCGCCCATGCCTGCTCCGTGCGGCGCCACACGGCTTCAGCAGAGGGCGTCGCCGTGGCGAACGGGCGATCGGAGATCTCGAGCAGCAAATCATGGGTGCGGCCCGAGCGCAGTCCCAGCCGCATTTCGAAACCAGTGGCGCTCGAAGTGGCCGTGCCGGCACCCTGCCACCTCAGATGCAACGAACCGGCCCGCGCATGCCACACGCCGTCGCGGAGCGTCGGACACTCCATACCCCGGCCTTCGTAACCCACCCGGACTCGCAGTGCCACCCGCAGTCGGGCGTCGCCCTCGACGGCGACCAGGCGGCGAAGGATCACTACCGTGTGCGGATCTGCGGGCATGGCGAGAGCCTCGCGGCATTCGACGATGCCGTTGTCCACCCATCGACTGCGCCAGATCAGGGTGCCGTCCTCGTAGTAGCCACCCCATACGAACCGGGAGGTATCCGGAGCGACGACGTACGTCCCGGTTCCGCCGAGCAGAGTCGAGAACACCGGCTCGGAATGCCACAGCGGGGCGCACATCCATGCGAAATCCCCGCGCGGACCGATCAAAGCCCCTCGCTCACCATCGGCAACGAAGGAGTACTCCCGTAGCACGTGCGGGGCGACATCTGCGTCCGGTGCGACATCTGCGTCGTACCGAGGAATTGGAACCATGGACTCCGCTTCGATTCGTGAACTTGTGGGGACGGCCGACAAGAGTTGCGCGGCCGTATCACACCGTCCCTATCTTGCTACTCGCAATGGTTGTTCTTCCGCAACCTTTGTCTAGCGGTTGCCGGACTCGTGCCCGAGGACAATCATGGTCCCTAGAGGGATCAGCCACCCCGATGCGGGACTCCGAACGAACAACCCCGCGATCTCCAACCGACCACGACCACGGTGGACGGCGCAGCAGACGCACGCCTCGTGTCACCCGGATCATTTCGAACCGGGCTCGCCCACCGTCGTTCGAAATGCACACAGTGTCACCCGACAAGGAGGCACCGATGGCCAGCGCAAAGGTAGCCGACTATCTACTCGAGCGGCTGCGCTCCTGGGGCATCGAGCACGTGTTCGCCTACGCCGGTGACGGCATCAACGGAATGCTCGCCGCCTGGGGTAGAGCCGGCAACAGCCCGCAGTTCGTGCAGTCCCGGCACGAGGAGATGAGCGCCTTCGAAGCGGTCGGTTATGCGAAATTCACCGGCCGCCTCGGGGTCTGCATGGCGACGTCGGGTCCGGGCGCGATCCACCTGCTCAACGGTCTGTACGACGCCAAGCTCGACCACGTGCCCGTGGTGGCGATCGTCGGGCAGACGAACCGCACCGCGATGGGCGGGTCCTACCAGCAGGAGGTGGACCTGCTGAGCCTGTACAAGGACGTCGCGAGCGACTACGTGCAGATGGTCACCGTGCCCGAGCAGCTCCCCAATGTGCTCGACCGGGCGATCCGGGTCGCACTTACCCAACGCGCCCCCACGGCACTGATCGTGCCCGCGGACGTGCAGGAACTCGAGTACTCGCCGCCGACACACGAGTTCAAGATGGTCCCGTCGAGTCTGGGTGTGGACTGGCCCACCGTTGCGCCGGACGACGAGGCGATCGGCCGCGCCGCCGAGATCCTCAACGCCGGCGAGAAGGTGGCCCTGCTGGTGGGCAACGGGGCCCGCGGCGCCCACGAGGAGATCGAGCAGGTCGCCGACCTGCTCGGCGCCGGGGCAGCCAAGGCGTTGCTGGGCAAGGACGTGCTCTCCGACGAACTACCGTGGGTGACCGGCTCCATCGGCCTGCTGGGCACCCGGCCCAGCTACGAGATGATGCGCGAGTGCGACACTCTGCTGACGATCGGCTCGAGTTTCCCGTACACCCAATTCCTGCCCGAGTACGGCCAGGCCCGCGGGGTTCAGATCGACATCGACGGCCGGCTCGTCGGCATGCGCTACCCGAACGAGGTCAATCTGATCGCGGATGCGCGTACCGCGCTCCGAGCGCTGATTCCGAACCTGAGGCGGAAGGAGACCCGCGCCTGGCGGGAGAAGATCGAGTCCGATGTCGCGCGGTGGTGGGAAACCATGGAGATGGAGGCCGCCGTGCCGGCCGATCCCGTCAATCCGCTCAAGTTGTTCGCCGAGCTCTCCCCGCGGCTGCCCGACGACGCGATCGTCACCGCGGATTCGGGTTCGTCAGCCAACTGGTACGCCCGGCAGTTGCGTTTCCGCGGCCGGATGCGCGGGTCGTTGTCGGGCACGCTGGCGACGATGGGGCCGGGGGTGCCGTACGGCATCGGTGCCAAGTTCGGCCACCCCGACCGGCCGGTGATCGTCTTCGCCGGTGACGGTGCGATGCAGATGAACGGGATGGCCGAGCTGATCACGATCAAGCGCTACTGGGAGAGCTGGCGCGATCCCCGGTTGATCGTCGCGGTGCTGCACAACAACGACCTCAACCAGGTCACCTGGGAGATGCGGGCAATGTCCGGTGCACCGAAATTCGTCGAATCCCAAACTCTTCCGGATGTGGACTACGCGGCCTTCGCATCGAGTCTGGGTATGCAGGCGATCACCGTCACCGACCCGGACGACGTGGGCGGAGCCTGGGAGACTGCATTGTCCGCGGATCGACCCACCGTTCTCGACGTGCACACCGATCCGAACATGCCGCCCATCCCGCCGCACGCCACCTGGGAACAGTTCAAGTCGGCCACGGCCGCGGTGCTCGGCGGGGACGAGGATCGCTGGGACTTCGTCAAGGAAGGCATCCGGACCAAAGCCCAGGAATTCATGCCCCACAAGAACGGTTGACCGGGCACCCCGGAATGCGCGGCCTCCCATGAACGAACCGGTCCTGACGGCCCTGACCGCCGAGGCGTACACGATCCCCACCGACGCCCCCGAGGCGGACGGCACCCTCGCCTGGAACAGCACCACCCTGGTCCTCGCGCGCGCCCACGCCGCGGACCGCACCGGGGTGGGCTGGACGTACGGCCCCGCCATGTGCGCCTCCGTCGTCACCGACCTGCTCGCTCCCGTCGTCGTGGGGCGTCGCGCGACGGACGTGCCCAGTGTCCACGAAACCATGGTCCGTGCGCTGCGCAACGCGGGCCGTCCCGGCATCGCCGGTTGCGCCTTGTCCGCGGTCGACGTCGCGCTGTGGGATTTGAAGGCGCGGTTGCTGTCGTTGCCGCTGCACCGGTTGCTCGGCGCGGTGCGCGACGCCGTCCCCGTATACGGCAGTGGTGGATTCACCACCTACGACCGTGCACGGCTCGAACGGCAACTGTCGGACTGGACGGGCCGCGGCATCCCCCGGGTCAAGATCAAGATCGCCGAGAGCTGGGGCAGTCGGCCCGACCGCGACCTCGAGCGCATCCGGGAGGCCCGGGCGGTGGTGGGCGCCGGCACGGAACTGTTCGTCGACGCCAACGGCGGCTACGGACGCAAGCAGGCCGTCCGCATGATGGACGAGGCCGCCGAGTACGACATCCGCTGGTTCGAGGAGCCGGTGTCGTCCGACGATCTCGACGGCCTGCGGCAGGTGCGCGACGCGGTCCGCCCCGATGTCGCCGCCGGCGAATACGGCTACGACCTCCCCTATTTCCGGCGCATGTGTGCGGCGGGTGCCGTCGACTGCCTCCAGGCCGACGTTTCCCGCTGCGGCGGGATCACCGAATGGCTGCGGGTGGCGGCGGTCGCGGCGGCGCACGGCCTCGAGGTCTCGGGGCACTGCGCGCCGCATCTGCACGCGCACGTCGCCGCCGCCACCGTGAACCTGCGGCATCTCGAGTGGTTCCACGACCACGTACGCATCGAATCGACGTGCTTCGACGGCACTCTCGACCCGGCCGGCGGTGCCCTGCACCCGGACGACGGCGCCGTCGGCCACGGATTGACACCCCGCACCGCGGACCTCGATCGCTATCGGGTCCGGTGACGGGCCGGAACACGGAAAGGCGGCCACGGTGGTGACGAACACGACCGGGACGAAGACAGCAGGAACGAACGCGGCGGATGCGAGCACCGCGGGGACACACGGCACGGCTGGCGCCCTGCTGTTCGACGCACTCGCCGCAGCGCTGCGCACGCGGGTCGACGGCGAAGTCCGGTTCGACGCCGGATCGCGGGCGACGTATTCGACCGATGCGTCCAACTACCGGCAGGTCCCGATCGGTGTGGTGGTGCCCCGAACACCCGAAGCCGCGGTCGAGACGGTTGACGTCTGCCGCGAGTTCGACGTGCCGGTGTTGTCCCGCGGTGGGGGCACGAGCCTGGCCGGGCAGTGCTGCAACGTCGCGGTCGTGCTGGACTGGAGCAAGTACTGCACCCGGGTGCTCGAGGTGGACGACGAGGCCGGCACAGCGCTGGTGGAGCCGGGCGTCAAGCTCGACGACCTCAACGATGCACTGGCGCCGTCCGGCTGGATGGTCGGTCCCAAACCGTCCACGCACGTCAGCTGCACGATCGGCGGCATGATCGGCAACAACTCCTGCGGGTCGAGCGCCCAGGCGTACGGCAAGACGGTCGACTCGGTCCGCCGCCTCGAGGTGCTCACCTACGACGGGGCGCGAATGTGGGTGCAGGCCACCGAGGACGACGAGTACGACCGCATCGTGCACGAGGGAGGGCGTCGCGGCGAGATCTACCACGGTCTGCGTGCGCTGCGGGACCGTTACGCCGACGAGATCCGCGAACGGTACCCCGACATCCCGCGGAGGGTTTCCGGGTACAACCTCGATTCGCTGTTGCCGGAGAAGAACTTCGACGTCGCCCAGCTGCTCGTCGGCAGCGAGAGCACACTGGTGACGGTGCTGCGTGCCGAACTGACGCTGGTGCGCCGGCCGGCCGCCTCTGCGCTCGTGCTCCTCGGCTTCGACGACATCACCACCGCCGCCGACGCGGTGCCGCTCGTCGTGCAGCACGATCCGGCCGCGCTCGAGGGCATCGACCACCGGCTGGCCCAGCTCGAGCACAGCCGCCACCTCGCCGAGAACGCCCTGCGGCAGTTGCCGGAGGGCGCGGCCTGGTTGATGGTGCAGATGAACGGCGACAGCCGCGCCGAGGCCGACGCCAGGGCGGAGAAGATGATCGACGACGTCTGCCGCCGCACCGGCGCCCACGCGGCCGTCTTCGACGATGCCACCCACAAGAAGCAGATGTGGGCCGCCCGAGAGGCCGGCCTCGGCGCCACCGCCTACCCCGCGGGCGAGCCGGAAACCCACGAGGGGTGGGAGGACGCGGCGGTCCCCCCGGACCGGCTCGGGGACTACTTGCGTGACTTCCGGGCACTGCTCGACCGGTACGGGTACGGAACCGCCTCACTGTACGGGCATTTCGGGCAGGGCTGCGTGCACACCCGCATCCCGTTCGACCTGCGCACCGCGGACGGGATCGCGAAGTACCGTGCCTTCGCCGAGGACAGCGCCCACCTGGTCGTCGACTACGGGGGCTCGCTGTCCGGGGAGCACGGCGACGGGCAGTCCCGCGCCGAGTTGCTGCCGATCATGTTCGGCGAGCGCCTGGTCACCGCGTTCGGTGAGCTCAAGGCCCTGTTCGATCCGCGCAACCGGATGAACCCGGGCAAGGTCGTGCACCCGTTCCGGCTGGACGAGAACCTGCGCCAGGGCGCGACCTATCGCCCGCTCGAGCCGGACACCCACTTCGCCTACCCGGAGGACGGCCATCGGTTCAGTCACGCGGCGGCGCGATGTGTGGGGGTGGGCAAGTGCCGCGGCCACGAGTCCGGCGTCATGTGCCCGAGCTACCGCGCCACCGGCGAGGAGGAACACTCCACCCGCGGGCGGTCCCGGTTGCTGTTCGAGATGTTGCAGGGCGATGTGATCACCGACGGCTGGCGCTCGACCGCGGTGCGCGACGCCCTGGATCTGTGTCTGGCCTGCAAGGGCTGCCGCAGCGACTGCCCGGTCGACGTGGACATGGCCACCTACAAGGCCGAATTCCTGGCGCATCACTACGAGCACCGGCTTCGCCCGCTCGCCCACTACTCGATGGGCTGGATCCCGCTGTGGGCGCGCCTGGCCGCCATCGCCCCCGGACTCGTCAACACCCTCACCCACGCCCCGGGTCTGTCGAGCGCTCTCAAGGCCGCCGGTGGCATCGATCGCCGCCGGCCCGTGCCGCGGTTCGCCCGGCAGCGCTTCCGGGACGAGTTCACCCGCCGCACCCCGGCACAGCCGGGCGGCGAGCGCGGCACCGTCGTGCTGTGGCCGGACACGTTCACCGACAACTTCGACCCGCAGATCGCCCGCGACGCCGTAACAGTCCTCGAGGCCGCCGGCTTCGACGTCCGGATACCGGACCGCACCGCGTGCTGCGGGCTGACGTGGATCTCCACCGGCCAGCTCACCACGGCGAAACGCGTGCTGCGGCGCACCCTGAAGGTCTTGGGCCCGGACTTGCGCGCCGGTACCCCGGTCGTCGTGCTCGAACCGAGTTGCGCGGCGGTGTTCCGCGCCGACCTGCCCCAATTGCTCTACGGCGACGAGGACGCCCGGCGTCTCACCCGGCAGACCGTCACCCTCGGCGAACTGCTGCGCGAGAAGGCCCCGCACTGGCACCCCCCGCACCTGAATGCCGAGGCATTGCTCCAGCCGCACTGCCACCAGCACGCGGTCTTGAAATATGCCGCCGACCACGACGCCCTCGCGGGTGCCGGAATCGAGGTCGACATCCTCGACGCCGGATGCTGCGGCCTGGCAGGCAATTTCGGGTTCGAACGCGGACACTACGACGTGTCCGTCGCGTGCGCCGAAGACAAACTGCTGCCCGCGGTCCGCGCCGCCGACCCCGGCGCACTGATCGTCGCCGACGGATTCAGCTGCCGCACCCAACTGCGCGACCTCGAGCCCGGCAGCGCCCCCCTGCACACCGCCCAGGTCCTCGCCGCGGCGGTACACGGCACAGAACCGAACACAGGAAGAGGTAACCGACTGCCATGAGTACCATCACCGAATCCGTCGACGTGGCCGTACCGGTGTCCGTGGCCTACAACCAGTGGACCCAGTTCGAGAGTTTCCCTGAATTCATGGAAGGCGTCGAATCCGTCCAGCAGCTCGACGACACCCACCTGCTGTGGATCATCACGATCGGTCTCACCGCCCGCAATTTCCACGCCACCATCACCGAACAGCACCCGGACCAGCGCATCGCCTGGAAATCGGACGGCTTGGTCCGCCACGCCGGTGTCGTCACCTTCCACCGCATCGACGACACCCACTGCCGGGTCACCGCCCAGATGGACATCGACCCCGGCACCGTCACCGAGACCGTCGCGGACAAGACCGGGATCATCCGCCGCCGCGTCGCAGGCGACATGCAGCGCTTCAAAGACCTCGTCGAAACCCGCGGCTCCGCGACGGGTGCCTGGCGCGGCAACATCGACCCTCCGGACCGGCACTCGGCCTCGCCGCCGAACTCGTGAAGGCACCTCCATGACCCGAACCACGACCCGACCCGCCACTGCGCATCGTCCCTACCCGGCGCGCTTCCGGCGCAAAGGTGCGACGATCGTCGCGGCCGTCACCACCACCGATCCGAAGATGCTGGGTGTGTTCTACCTGAGCACCGCGTTCACCTTCTTTCTGCTCGGCGGGCTGATGGCGCTGCTCGTCCGGGGCGAGCTCGCCGTGCCGGGACTGCAGTTCCTGTCCAACGAACAGTACAATCAGCTGTTCACCATGCACGGCACGATCATGCTGCTGCTCTACGCGACCCCGATCGTGTTCGGATTCGCGAACTACATCCTGCCCCTGCAGATCGGCGCCCCCGATGTCGCGTTCCCACGCCTCAACGCCTTCAGCTACTGGGCCTACCTCTTCGGCGGGATCATCACGGTCGCGGGATTCGTCACCCCCGGCGGCGCGGCCGATTTCGGATGGACCGCCTACGCCCCGCTCAACGCCCTCGCCCACTCCCCCGGTATCGGAGCGGATCTGTGGATCATGGGTCTGGCACTGTCCGGGCTCGGCACGATCCTCGGCGCGGTCAACATGATCACGACCGTGGTGTGTCTGCGCGCGCCGGGTATGACCATGTTCCGGATGCCGATCTTCACCTGGAACATCCTCCTCACCAGCCTGCTGGTGCTGCTGGCCTTTCCGATCCTGACCGCCGCGCTCATGGGCCTGGCCGCCGATCGCCACCTGGGCGCTCACCTCTATGATCCGGCCTCCGGGGGCGCCATCCTGTGGCAGCACCTGTTCTGGTTCTTCGGACACCCCGAGGTGTACATCGTCGCGCTGCCGTTCTTCGGGATCGTCACCGAAATCCTGCCGGTCTTCTCCCGCAAGCCGGTGTTCGGTTACAAGGGACTGGTCTTCGCCACCATCTCCATCGCCGCGCTGTCGATGGCGGTATGGGCCCACCACATGTTCGCTACCGGGGCCGTACTGCTGCCGTTCTTCTCGTTCACCTCGTTCCTCATCGCGATCCCGACAGGGGTGAAGTTCTTCAACTGGATCGGCACCATGTGGAAGGGACAACTGTCCTTCGAGACGCCGATGCTGTTCTCGGTCGGATTCGTCGTCACCTTCCTGTTCGGTGGCCTCTCCGGCGTGATCCTCGCCAGTCCGTCACTCGACTTTCAGGTCCACGACACCTATTTCGTCGTAGCACACTTCCACTACGTGCTCTTCGGCACCATCGTGTTCGCCACCTACGCAGGCATCTACTTCTGGTTCCCGAAGATGACCGGGCGCATGCTCGACGAGCGGCTCGGCACATGGCACTTCTGGCTGACCTTCGCCGGTTTCCACACCACCTTCCTGGTGCAGCACTGGCTCGGCGCCGAAGGCATGCCGCGGCGCTACGCGGACTACCTGCCCTCCGACGGCTTCACCACGCTCAACACGATATCGACAATCGGTGCGTTCATGCTCGGCGCCTCGACGCTTCCATTCCTGTGGAACGTCTTCCGCAGCTACCGGTACGGGGTGCCGGTCACGGTCGACGATCCGTGGGGCTACGGCAACTCGCTCGAGTGGGCGACCACCTGCCCGCCGCCGCGGCACAACTTCTACGAGCTGCCGCGTATCCGCTCCGAGCGGCCCGCGTTCGAGCTGCACTACCCGCACATGGTCGACCGCATCCGCGCCGAAGCCCACGTGCACCCGTTTGGGGCCGGGCGTGGCACTCGCGTCGCCGAGGACACCGCACACCGCGGGGATCACTCGGCGACGTCCGGCGCGGAGCACCGCCCCGTCCCCCCGTCGTCCCGGCGCTCCGACGAGGAAAGGAGTTAGAGGTGCGGCGATTCGACGCGGTCGTGATCGGCGCCGGACCCAACGGGCTCGTCGCCGCCAATCTGCTGGCCGATGCGGGATGGAGCGTGCTCGTCCTCGAAACCGCCGACGAACCCGGTGGATCGGTGCGCAGTGCCGAACTCACCGCACCCGGCTTCCGGACCGACCTGTGCAGCGCCTTCTATCCCCTCGGTGCCGCCTCTCCAGTGATCGCCGGCCTCGAACTCGACCGGTACGGGCTGCGCTGGCGGCACGCCCCCGACGTGCTGGCACACATCCTGCCCGACGACGAAGTAGCGGTGCTGTCCCGAGATGTCGACCGCACGGCGGCCTCGGTAGGCCGGTTCGCACCGGCCGATGCGCAGGCCTGGCACGGCGAGGTCGAGCTGTGGCACCGCATCGGCGACGACCTGCTCGCGGCCCTTCTGCGGCCCTTTCCGCCGATCCGGTCGACCACGGCGCTCGTGCGCACCCTCGGGACCGCGCAGACGCTCCGGCTCGTGCGGCGGTTCCTGCTGCCGGTCCGCCGGTTCGGCCACGAGACCTTCCAGGGTCGGGGTGCGCGAATCCTGTTCGCCGGCAGCGCCGTCCACAGCGAGCTCGGCCCCGACGACGCGGGCGGCGCCATGTTCGGATGGCTGCTGACCATGCTGGGGCAGACCGTCGGGTTCCCGGTGCCCGAGGGCGGGGCCGGCCGCATCACCGATGCGCTGGTGCGCCGGCTCACCGCGTACGGCGGCACGGTGGAATGCGGCCGTGCGGTGACCGCCGTCGTCGTCCACGACGGCCGCGGAACCGGCGTGCGCGACGTGCACGGTGAGGAAATCGCGGCGACGCGCGCCGTGCTCGCCGACGTGGACGCCCCGGCGCTGTATCACCGGCTCCTCGGGGAGGAGCACCTGCCGGCCCGTCTGGTCGACGACCTGCGGCGCTTCCAGTGGGATTCCGGCACCGTCAAGATCGACTGGGCGCTGTCCGAACCGATCCCCTGGTCGAATCCCGCGGCAGCCGGTGCCGGAACGATTCATCTCGGCGCCGACATGAACGGCCTCGCGACGTACCACACCCAGGTACGCAACGGGATACTGCCGGACCGGCCGTTCCTGCTCATGGGGCAGATGACGACCGCCGACCCGAACCGCTCCCCGCAGGGCACCGAAGCGGTGTGGGCGTACACCCACGTGCCCCGCGACATCGACTGGACGAAGGACCGGCTGGAGCGTTTCGCCGAACGGATCGAGGCCACCGTCGAGCGGCACGCCCCGGGATTCGCCGGCCGGATCGTGGCCCGGGCGATCCAGAGCCCCGAGGATCTCCAGCACCACAATCCGAGCCTTGTCGGCGGGGCGATCAATCAGGGCACCGCAGCGATCCATCAGGAGCTGATCTTCCGTCCCACCCCAGGTCTGGGCCGCGCCGATACCCCGGTCGACCGTCTGTTCCTGGCCAGCGCCTCAGCTCACCCTGGTGGGGCGGTGCACGGCGCCCCGGGGGCCAACGCCGCCCGTGCCGCGCTCGCCCGCGATGGCGCATTCGGCGGGGTGTACCGCACGGTGATGCAGTCGGCGCAGCGGGTGCTATTCCGATGAGCGTGATCCGATGTTCGACATCGACGTCGCGGTGGAGTTGACGGTCATCGCACGGAGGCTCCGCACCGAGCGCGAGAGCTGGCAGAGGGACACGACGGGCGTCGGTGCGTCCGCATGCTGGGTATCGCCGGCCTCGGTAACGAGGGGAATTGCCTGATGAAGAAACTACCCTCACTGCCGTGTTCGCTGCACCGTGCAGCGCCACAGCGGCCGGGTTCCAGGCCTGTCCGCATACATCCTGCATTCGCAGGCCGACATGCCGAAAACCAACAGGAGCGGAGACGTCGAGAAGAGCGAACTGCCCTCCACCCTGCAGCGCTCCGACGAGAAGTCCAGCGCACGTTCGCCAAGACATACGACTCGGCCGACGAGGAGTAACGACGACGAATCACGCACCGCCCCGCATCGCCTGGAGCGCGGTGAAACACACCCATGAAAAGGTCTGTGACCACTGGGAGCCGAAAGGTCGCAAAGGCACTTCCGACTTGCGGGCCGAGAGCGCAGGCGGCCACGATTCGGGAGCGGCCGAGGGCGGTGTGGATGCCGATGCCACCAAGAAGCATCTCTACCAGCAGGCCCGGAAACTGGGTATCGACGGCAGATCCATTATGTCCGAGGACGAACTCGTCGAGGCCTTGTGCACAGCCAAAGACAGGGAGACCAGGAAGAGCCGGGAGAACCGGTAAACGCAGGCGGAGACACCGATGGATCGTCGCCGACCGCACAGAGGTGTCGACGTCGTCCTCGTCTGCGTCGTATCGGGACAGATTCCGGGCCTCAGCTGCCACGCGGCAGGCGCACGATGTGGAGGAAGAAGTTGTCGATCCGGCGTATCACCTCCGCGAACTGCGGGAAGTCGACCGGTTTGGTGATGTAGGCGTTGGCGTGCAGCCGATAGCTGCGCAGCAGGTCTTCCTCGGCGGCGGAGGCGGTGAGCACCACCACCGGGATGTGCCGCAGTTCGGGGTCCGCCTTGATCCGTGCGAGGACCTCCCGGCCGTCGTACCGGGGCAGATTCAGGTCGAGGAGGATCAGATCGGGCCGCGGCGCGTCGGGATAGGGGTCGCGCCGGAAGAGAAAGCTCAATGCCTGCTCACCGTCGCGTACGACGTGCAAGGTGTTGGCGAATTTGTGCTCGTCCAGGGCTTCTCGGGTCATCAACTCGTCCCCGGCGTCGTCCTCGACCAGCAGGACGACGATGGGTTCGGCAGGCTGGGTCATGTGGTGGGCTCCTGGACCAGGGGTGCATGAAACGTTCTCCGACCGTATGCGGTGCGGCAACTGCTGTACTCCGGCCGCCGCGACCGGCCGACATGCCGGGAAGCGAAGACCACGGCGTGTCCGGTGTGGTGCCAGACTCCGGAACATGGCTGTCGATCCACGCGGTGCCGACCTGAAGCGCTTTCTCACCGAGGACCCGGGCGGGCCGGTGGTGATGCTGAATCTGCTGCG
Organism: Rhodococcus indonesiensis; assembly: GCF_047782815.1. NCBI lineage: Bacteria > Bacillati > Actinomycetota > Actinomycetes > Mycobacteriales > Nocardiaceae > Rhodococcus > Rhodococcus indonesiensis. Next base: position 4,862,769 of record NZ_CP180630.1, read on the forward strand.
GTTCGGCGCAGGTGGTCGCGAACTCTATGCCCGCTACGCCGACGCCCTCCACGAGACGTTCCTGCCGCGCTACGGCGGCGAGGTGCTCTACGCGGGCGACGGGTCGACCGCTCTCGTCGCGGAGAACGGGCAGGACTGGGACGCGGTCCTGTTGGTGCGCTACCCGTCGCGGCGTGCCTTCTCCGAAATGGTCGCCGACCCCGAATACCAGCGGGTCACGGCGTGGCGCACCGACGCGCTGCAGGAAGCCGTCCTGCAGGCGACGGTGCCCTGGCCGACGCAAACCTGACACCTGCGGTCAGTAGCGCAGCAGTGCGCCGATGCCGTCCGCGGGGGTGAGGCGCTCGTCCATCCGGAGCACGGTCGCGCCGGTGGCCACGGCCGCGAACGGCAGAGCTTCGTCGGCGCGGCAGACGCGTTCGCTCCCCGAACCCATCTCGGACAGCGCTCCTGCGTCGGCAGCCACGAGCGACGGGTCGTCGCCCACCAGCACCGTGGTGTCGTCGAGATCTCCCAGGATCAGCGTGTCGACCCGTCGTTCGCGCAGCGCCGCCGTCACCTCGGACGAACCCTCGACCGCCAGGCCGGTTCCGGCGCCGGCCCGATAGCGTTCGGCCGCGTCGTCCATTTCGACCAGGCGGCGTTGCGCGAGTTCCTCCTGGATGGACTGGCGGACCCGTTCGCGGTCGGAACCTTCGGCGCGAGAGCCGGTCTGCACCTGCACCAGAACATCGCCGGTGCGCTGAGGCACGGTCTCCGCCAGATCCGTGCGGGAGCGGACCTCGCCGATCACGAACACCGGGTCGGCGTGGTGCTCGTCGACCAACTCGGTGATGCGGTCGGCGACGGCAGCGATGTTGCGGCGCCGCTGCTCCTCGACGTTGGGTTCGGGATCCCCGTAACCGGGTGACTGGGCGCCGGCAGCCTTGTGGATCGGGTAGCCCTCTCCGGTGACCGTCTCCTCGTGGAGTACGCCGCCGTGCCGGTCGTAGACGGTCAGGTCGCCGCCCGCGTGGTCGACAGCGGCCACGAGGTAGGGCCGGCCGCTCGTGCCGTGTTCCACCAGCGGAAGCAGGTACGGCATGTCGGACACTCGCACCTCGGTGCGCAGCGGCGGGCGCACGAGCCGCTCGTGCACGAGGACCCCTTCCGGGTTTGCCACGATCGCACGGCCGCCGCTGCCGACCGCCGTCGGTGCTTCGGTCACCGCGCGCTCGACGTTGTCGAGCACGGCCTGCGGAGTCCCGAGTCGTTCGAGTTGCTCCGAGATGGAACGCCAGGTCAGTTCGGCAACCTTTGCAGCATCCTCTGTCGCATGCGAATCCTCGTAGTACACCGAGGCGAACGGGCCGGTCGCGGTGGTGAAGTCTGCGAATCGATCGGCGTGCACAGCTGCTCCTTCGTCGGTGGCCTTTCGAGTCGTGTGCCCGCGACCGACAGGAGTAAACGTGCCCGCAACGATCCGACGGTAATTCGCTCCACGCGGTTTACCTGCCGCAGAATCGGCAACCCTGCACCTGTGGCGTCCTCGGTGAACGTGCTGTCGTGGCACGTTCACGGTTTCTCGATGCCCCCGCACGTTCGGAGTCCGCACCGGTCACGGGTTCGCGGGTCGCATTCGCTGTCAGGTGGCGCGACGAGGCTGTCGGGCGACGCGACGAGCACGACGATCCGCAGAAGGGGAGGGCCATGAAGATCGCGATGGTGTCCGAGCACGCAAGCCCCTTCACGGCCCCGGGCGAGGTCGACGCCGACGGCCGGAAGGTGCACGTCGCCGAACTCTCGGCGGCGCTGGTGCGGGCGGGACACGACGTGACCGTCTACACCCGTCGCGACGACCCCGACTTTCCCGAGCGAGTTCGGACCGACGTCGGATACGAAGTGGTCCACGTCCCCGCCGGTCCGCCGGCTCCGCTGCCGGCGGACGAACTCCTCCCGCGGATGGGCGAGTTCGGCACCTTCCTCGAACGGGAATGGACGAGGGATCGCCCCGACATCGCCCACGCCCATTGCTGGATGCCGGGGATCGCGACCCAGCTCGCCGCCCGCACCGTCACGGTGCCCACGGTGCAGACCTTCCACACCCTGGGCGTGGTGGAGAGCCGGCACCGGGGCGGTGCGGAGACCGGGTCGCCGAACCGGATCCGTCTCGAGCGGCTCCTGGCGCGCGGCGCGAGCCGGGTCGCCGCCACCTGCACGGACGAGGTGTTCGAGCTCGCCGCGCTGGGCCTGCCCCGCACCCGCACGTCCGTCGTGCCCTGCGGGGTGGACCTCGCACAATTCGCGCCCACGGGACCCCAGGCTCCGGCGCGTGGGCCGGGGCGCCGCATCGTCGCTGTCGGACCGCTCGTGCCGCGTATGGGCTTCGACGTGGCGATCCGGGCTCTGGCCCTGCTCCCCGACACGGAACTGGTGATCGCCGGCGGACCGGCGGACGACGGCACCCCCGACGAGACCGCACGCCTGCGCGCCGTCGCCGGGCACCACGGCGTGCTCGACCGGGTGCAAATGACCGGACACGTGTCCCGGACGGACATGCCGGCCCTGCTGCGGTCGGCGGACGTCGTCGTATGCACGCCCTGGTACGAACCGCTCGGCCTCGTGCCGCTCGCTGCCATGGCGTGCGGCCGGCCGGTGGTCGCCACCGCGGTCGGTGGCCTGCTCGACACGGTCGTCGACGGGGTGACGGGCACGCTGGTGCCACCGCACGCGACCGACGCCGTCGCGGCAGCGGTACACACCCTGCTCACCGACCACGTCCAGCGCACCGCCTTCGGTCTCGCCGGCCACGACCGGGCGAGTACCCGCTACTCGTGGGACCGTTCCGCTGCCGACGCCGTGCGCACCTACGAGAGATGCGTCCCGGCGGATCCGCAGTCGGTGCGGTCCGTCCGCTCCGGAGCGCGCTGAAGCGTTCGGGCACGACGGGGATTCCCGGGTCTTCACAGAATCTTCACGGATTCGGCCTACAGGTACGCCGCCGAGACGTTACTGTTGCGAACGAGGTTGAGAAGCAGCCGCATTTCGTTACGTAGGCGACTGCTGCTCTCCTGCCCAGCCAGGCGTTGCTCCAGCAGTCGGAAGTGTCGACGGAGGAACAGCAATGGCCCATCTGCTCGCCATCCCGGCCGCACCCCACGGGTGCGATCTCCGAAGCGCATCACGGCAGGTGCAGCCGTGACGGTCAATGTCGTCCTGCTGCTGTTCGTGCTGGCAGCAGGCATCGGCGGCACCGCAGCGTTGCAGGGGGCGCTGCGGCGCCGCCGCTGAGTGCACCGCGGCATCGCCGCCGCGTTCCCTGCGGCATCGCCGCCGCGTTCCCTGCGGCATCGCCGCCTCGTTCACTGCGCGTTGGTAGTGTTCTTCGTCAGCTGCCCCGGTCGCCCAGACCCCGGGAACGGAGAAGCGCGATGCACGACGAACACGTCGACGTCCTCATCGTCGGCGCCGGCCTGTCCGGTATCGGCGCGGCCTGCCACCTGCAGGACGAATGCCCGGACAAGACCTTCACAGTCCTGGAGGCCCGCGACGCCATCGGCGGCACCTGGGACCTCTTCCGCTACCCGGGCATCCGATCCGACTCCGACATGTTCACCCTGGGGTACTCGTTCGAGCCCTGGGCCGAGCCCGAGACCTTCGCCGACGGCCCGTCCATCCGCGACTACGTCCGTCGCACCGCACGCGACCGCGGCATCGACGAGAAGGTCCGGTTCCGGCATCGCGTGGTCCGCGCCGAATGGTCCACGCCGGCGGCCCGCTGGACCGTGACGGCCGAGCGCACCGACACCGGGGAGCGAGTTCGTCTGACCTGTGGCTTCCTCTTCGTCAATTCGGGCTACTACCGCTACGACGAGGGCTACACGCCCGAGTTCCCCGGCGTGGAACGGTTCACCGGCACTCTCGTGCACCCGCAGCACTGGCCCGAAGACCTGGACTGCACCGGCAAGCGCATCGTCGTCGTCGGCAGCGGCGCCACCGCCGTGACCCTCGTCCCGGCTCTCGCGAGGACGGCCGCACACGTGACGATGCTGCAGCGCTCCCCGAGCTACGTCATGTCACGTCCCTCGATCGACCCGGTCGCCGGCGCGTTGCTCGGTCGGATCCCGCTGAAGCTGGCCTATCCCGTCGTCCGCTGGGCAAACGTGCTGGGCAGCATGGCCTTCTTCCAGTTGAGCCGGCGCCGGCCCGATCTGGTCAAGCGGCTGCTACGCAAGGGTGTGCAGAGCCGCCTGCCCGCGGACTACGAGGTGGACGTCCACTTCCGGCCGCGGTACGACCCGTGGGACCAGCGCGTCTGTTTCGTTCCCGACGGCGACCTGTTCCGGGCGCTGCGCGAGGGCCGGGCGACGGTCGTCACCGACACGATCGACACCTTCACCGAACGCGGGATCCGGCTGGGATCCGGGCGGGAACTCGACGCCGACGTGATCGTCACCGCGACGGGACTGAACCTGCTTCTGCTCGGCGGGATGGCCGTGAGCGTCGACGGTCGCGACGTCGAGATGGGAAAGACGCTGGCGTACAAGGGGATGATGCTCTCCGGAGTGCCCAATCTCGCATTCACCGTCGGATACACCAACGCGTCGTGGACGTTGAAGGCCGATCTTGTCGCCGGATACGTGTGCCGCCTGCTGCGGCACATGGACGCACGCGGATATGCCTACTGCACCCCGACCGCCCCCGCAACCACGACCGAGACATCCCCGTTGGTCGATCTCGAGTCCGGGTACGTACTGCGCAGCATCGATTCGATGCCCAGGCAGGGTCCCGCAGCGCCGTGGCGCCTGTTCCAGAACTACATCCGGGACCTGGTGATGATGCGCCGCGGACGACTCGAGGACGGCGCCGTGCGCTTCTCCCGGGCAGCACTTCCGGCAACGACGCAGCCGGTGGCCTGAAGCCGCAGGCGAAAGAACCAGCGTAGGAGCGTGGTTCGCACCCGAGCGCGACACTGCGCACGTCCGCCGCATAGACTTCCGGTGGAGGAGGCGGTCGATCCTTCCGGCGCACGGATCCGCAGCCACAGCTACTTCGAGGGGCGGAGAGTGACAGATGCAAGTTGGTGCCCTGTTCGGTAGGTACCGTCTGGACCGTCCACTGTCGGTGGACGCGACGGGCGAGGTATGGGCCGCGTTCGACACCACCACGGGACGGAACGTCGCGGTGCGGGCGCTGCCGCCGGACGTGACCGAGGACGACGAGTACCGCGCTCGTTTCGAACGCGAAGCCGAGATCGCCGCTCGGATCCGGAACCCTCGTGTGCTCCCGATCCACGACTTCGGGCAGATCGGCAGCAGGCTATTCCTCGCAACGCCCGTCGTCGAAGGCACCGATCTGCAGACGATGCTCCGGTCCACCGGGTCGATGGACGTCCCGCGCGCAGTCGATGTCGTCGAGCAGCTGGCGTCGGCCCTCGAGGCCGTGCACGCCGCCGGACTGGTCGAACAGGAAGTGACATCGGCGAACGTCCTGGTGCAGGGCGACGGAAACGTCCTTCTCACCGATGTCGGGTTCCCCCCGCATCCCGGCGCTGCGACGGGCGTCTACGGCCTGACGACGGTGCTGTACGAATGCCTCACCGGCGGACTCTTCCAGTCCTCGGGTGGACGAGCGGGGCCACCGCAGTCGTCGTCGGCGATCTCGGCCCTTCCGGCCGGCATGGTCGAGGTCATCGCACGCGGAACGGCACCCGAACCCGCGCGGCGCTACGGATCGGCGAGCGAGCTGGCCGCGGCGGCGCGCGCCGCAGCTTCGCCGTCACATCCGACCGGCAGATCCGTTCCCGCGGTCGCCCCGCTCGCCCGGAACCGGCGCGTCCTGATCCCCGTTCTCGCGGCGATCGTCGCTGTACTCGTACTCGTCGTCGGCGGCATGGCCCTCGGGGCCGTGTCGTCCGATGACGCCGACCCGACGCCCGTCCCCATCGCGGTGCAGCCGGCCTCTCCGACGCCCGCACCCTCGCCGTCACCGACCACCTCGACGGCCGAGGAGCAGGAGCCGGCGCCCCCTCAGGAGGAATCCCAGGTCGCCGAGGTCCCATCGCAGGACGCCGGGGTCCCACCGCAGGACGCCGCCCCCGCGAGGCCGGCCCCTCGATCGGCACCGCCTGCCCCTGCTCCGGCGCCTACCCCGGCACCGGCAGCGCCGCAGGTCCTGCCCTGCTACCCGGGCTATGAACACACCCCGCCACCGGACGGACCCTGCCTGCCCGCCGGGTCAGGCCCCGCGCCCGCCCCGGCGCCGGCACCGGCGCCGGCGCCCGCAGCGCCGCAGGTCCTGCCCTGCTACCCCGGCTACGAGCACACCCCGCCACCGGACGGACCCTGCCTGCCCGCCGGGTCGGGCCCCGCACCGGCCCCGGCCCCGGCTCCGGCACCGGCACCGGCTGCACCGCAGGTCCTGCCCTGCTACCCCGGCTACGAGCACACCCCGCCACCGGACGGACCCTGCCTGCCCGCCGGGTCGGCTCCGGCCGGGTAGCGGCGCTCGTATCCGCAGGGCGCTGTCACCTCCGCAGGGCGCTGTCACCGTGCGTGCCGGCTCGTGCTCGTCACGACGCGTGCGCGCCGGCGAGTCGCACCTGGACCGACTTCGCCATCGGACACCGTTCGACAGCCCGCAACGCGAGGGCTTCCCGCGCATCGCGATCCTCGACACGAGGCAGCCGCACGTCGACCTCGGCGGAGAGATCGAACTCCTGATTGCCCTGTGGAGTGAGTTCCACGCGAGCGTCCACGGCGCACTCCCCCAGGTCGTGATCGCCGGCCGACGCCGTCGCGATCAGGGTCTGGTACACGCACGCCGCCAGTGCCGCCGCATACAGTTGCTCGGGCGTCACCGAGTCGAACCCGGCGGCGTTGTCCGGCGTCGTCACGCGCAGGTCCGGCGAGTGCCCGTCGATGCGCACCGAGGTGTCCTCGGCCGTTGCGGTGTATCGATACGAATTCGGCTCTGCCATCAGGTGTTCCTCCGGTCCGCATTCCGCTTCGAGTGCCGGCGCAGCGCGCCGGCCTTGTGCACGGCATCGCTGCCGCTGTTGTCGCTGCGCACGCGGTACTGCGGATCGTCCTCCGAGGCTCGCACCGTCCGTCCGGCTGCCTCGGTGTCCGCGGTGAGGATCTCCTCCACCACGCCGCTCACGGTGCTGCCGTGACTGTTCCATTCCACCCCGTCGCCGACCCGGAGCTCTTTCTCCTCCACTGCCGTCCTCCCTTCCCACTGGCCGGCCGGTGCGGCTCGTCCCGGCACCGGTGCGATCACCCGGATGCCCGCACCGCGGCCGGGGAAACCCGCGGCCGGGGATTGACCCTCACCCGACCGGGTAACCGCACCCATGACCACCCTTCGTGCCCTTGCCCTGAACTGCACACTCAAGCCGTCCCCGGCGGAGTCCAGCACCGATCTGATGGTGTCGCATGTACTGTCCGCCCTCGCCCCGCACGGCGTGACCACCGAGTCGGTGCGGGTCGTCGACCACGACGTCCATCCCGGAATAGAGGCGGACATGGGTGACGGCGACGAGTGGCCGGGCCTGCTCGAACGCATCGCCGCCGCCGACATCCTGGTCGTCGCCACGCCGACCTGGGTCGGCCACATGTCCAGCGTCGCCCAGCGCGTCCTCGAACGCCTCGACGCGGAACTGTCGAGCACTGACGACGAGAACCGGCCTCGCATGGTCGGGAAGGTCGCCGTCGCCGCGGTCGTGGGCAACGAGGACGGTGCGCACAAGATCGTCGCCGACCTCTTCCAGGGTCTCAACGACATCGGATTCAGCATCCCGGCCCAGGGCTGCACCTACTGGAACGGGGAAGCGATGTCCGGCACGGACTTCAAGGACTTGTCCGAGGTGCCCGAACCGGTTTCCACGACCACCCAGGCGCTGGCCCGGAACGCCGTGCACCTGAGCACCGTGCTGCGCGAACGGCAGTACCCGCCCTATCCGGGCTGAGCCTGCTCCTCCCGCGTGCCCCGCTTCGACCGAATGTCACACGCGTTCGATCGAATCGACCGCATGTGACATTCGGTCGCCCACACCGAGGCGGGCACCCGTCGTCGCGGAGAAGAAGTAGACCTCACCCGGTTGCGGGAGCAGGTACACCTGTTCTCCCGGGCCGATCGCCACTCGCCGATCCACCCGCACCACGACCTTGCCCGACGCGCTCGACCAGTCGGCCGGCCCGGCCGCCGTCGCATGGACGAAGGCCTCCGCGCCGAGCTGCTCGACGAGGTCCACCGTCAGGGACAGGGTCCCGGACCGCCACGCGCCGACGGGAGTCCAGGCCTCGGGCCGCACCCCCACGACGATCCGTTCGGCGTCGACGCCGGCCGGTACCGGCACCCGCAGAGCGCCGAGCACGGCCTCGCCGTCGCGGACGGGTGCGTCGAGCAGGTTCATGCCGGGCGAACCGACGAACCCGGCGACGAAGGTGTTGACGGGGTTGTCGTACAGGACGCGGGGTGCGGCGACCTGCTGCAGGCGACCGCCGTTGAGGACGGCCACCCGGTCCCCCATCGTCATGGCCTCCACCTGGTCGTGGGTGACGTACACGGTCGTCGTGCCGAGCCGCCGCTGCAGTCCCGCGATCTGCGAACGCGTGCTGACGCGCAGTTTCGCGTCGAGGTTGCTCAGCGGTTCGTCCATGCAGAACACCGCGGGCCGTCGCACGATCGCCCGCCCCATGGCCACGCGCTGTCGCTGCCCGCCCGAGAGCTTGCCCGGCTTGCGGTCGAGCAGCGGCTCGAGTTCGAGCATCCGCGCGACGTCGAGCACCCGCGCCGTCCGTTCCACCCTGCCGACGCCGGCGTTGCGCAGTGCGAAACCCATGTTCTCGGCCACGGTCATGTTCGGGTAGAGCGCGTAGTTCTGGAACACCATCGCCACGTCGCGGGCCTTGGGCGGCAGTCCCGTCACGTCGGCCCCGCCGATCTCGATGCGGCCGTCGTCGACCGCCTCGAGGCCGGCGAGCATGCGCAGGCTCGTGGTCTTCCCGCAGCCCGACGGGCCGACCAGGACCAGGAACTCCCCGTCCGCGACGTCGAGATCGAGGCGGTCCACCGACGGCCGGTCGGCGCCGGGATAGCGGTGGGTGACGGATCGGAAACGTATGCTTGCCAATGCTTTCCCTACAGATTCGGGGTGATCTGACGGTCGATGATCTGCTGCAGCTGCCGCGCGACGTCGCCGAACGCCGTCGTCACGTCGGCGCCCTGCAGCGCGATCTGTTCGAGGCCGGTGCCGATGATCTGGTCGCCGCCCGGAACGAAGACGCGCGCGTAGTCCTGCGACCGGGTGCGTGCGAGTTGGTCGACCGCGGTGCGGGCGTTGGGGTTCTGCTCGAGGAACGCCTTCATCGCGGGATCCTCGGTGGCGGACTTGCGTACCGGCATGTAGCCGATCTTCTGCGAGAAATAGGCGGTGTTCTCTGCGTTGGTGACGAAGTCGACGAACTTCAGCGCGTTGCGCTTCCGCTCTTCGGAGATGTTCGCCGGAATCGCCAGTCCCGCACCGCCGGTGGGGCATCCCGGCGTCCCGTCCGGGGCGGGCAGGAACGCAGTGCCGAAGTCGAACGCGGCGTTGGCGGTGATGCCGGACAGGTCGCCGGTCGATGCGATGGTGGACGCGATGATCCCGGCCGAGAAGTCGTTGGCGATGTCCGTGGACACGCCCGCGTACCTGCCGGTGTGGATCATGTCCTTCAGGAACTGTCCCGCGGCGATCGTCTCCGGGTCGCCGAAACGCAGCCGCCAGCCGTCGGAGTAGGCTCCGCCGAACGTCCAGATCGGTCCTTCGAAGGTCCAGCCGAGGTAGTCCTTGGCGTTGCCCCAGCCGTGCGCCAGCTTGCCGGATCCGACCACGCGCTGCAGTTCGGGGCCCCACTCGGCGAACTCCTGCCAGGTGGCGGGCCCGCGGTCGGGAAGACCGGCCTGCCGCCAGACGTCGCGGTTGTAGTAGAACAGCGGCGTCGAGCGGGCATAGGGCAGCGCGAAATGACGGCCCTCGAAGAGGTAGTCGGCCAGCAGCGAATCGACGTAGTCCCCGGTGTCCACGCCGACCTCGGTGAACAGATCGTCGAGCGGTGTGATCGCGCCGGTCAGCGCGTAGTTGAACCACCACACGTCCGACAGGACCACCACATCGGGCAGACCGCCCCCGGACAGGGCCGCGTTGAACTTCTGCGACACCTCTTCGTAGTTCTTGCCGCCGTCGATCAGGTCGACCGTCAACTCCGGGTACCTCGCCTCGAACCGGGCGATGAGCTCCCGCTCCACGTCCTGGGACTTGCCCGGGTGGTTGGACCAGAACTTGACGGTGTTCGCGGCGGCGGACTCCGACGGTCCGGACGAGCCGGTGCCGGCGCACGCGGCCAGCGCGGCGCTCGCCGCGACGACCCCGGTCAGTCCGAGAAACCTACGCCTGTCGATGTTCACGAGATTGCTCCTAGGAGAGTTCAGCCCTTGACCGCACCGGAGGTGAGGCCCTTGATCATGTGACGTTGCAGCGCAAGGAAGATCACGAGGATCGGCAGCATGGCCAGCACCGTGCCGGCCATCACCGGTCCCCAGTTGGTGACGCCGTCGTTGTTCTGCAGCTGGGTCAGCCCGATCGGTAGCGGCGCCACGGATGCGTCGTCGGCCATGAGAAACGGCCACAGGTATTCGTTCCATTCGTTGACCACGGTGATGAGTGCGAACGAGACCAGGGTCGGCCCGGACACCGGTAGCACCACCCGCCACAACAGGCGGACGTGCCCGGCGCCGTCCATCCGCGCCGCCTCGATGATCTCGGCGGGGATGGATAGGAAGTGGTTGCGCAGCAGGAACGTTCCGAATGCCACACCTGCCAGCGGCACGATGATCCCCTGGAAGGTGTTGCGCCATCCCCATTCCGCTACCAGCGCGTAGTTGGAGATGACGGTGATCTGGTTCGGCACCATGAGCGCGGCGACGATTCCGAGGAACACGAGGTTCTTGCCGGGGAAGCGCAGGAACACCAGACCGTAGGCACTCAGGATGCCGAGGACGAACTTCACGCTCGACAGCACCGTGGTGATGATCAGCGAGTTCCGCAGGAACGTGCCGAACGGCACCGAGGTGACCGCCTCGGTGTAGTTCTGTGGATGGAACACGCCGGGCCACCAGGTGACCGGCAGCGTGTAGATGTCGGGTCGCTGCTTGAACGAGGTCACCACGATCCAGTACAGCGGGAGCGCCACGACGAGCAGCGCCACGACCATCGCGGCGTAGGCGAGTACCCGGATCGTGCGCTCGCGTCGCCGGTACGGCTGCGCCGCTTCCGGTTCCGCGGGCGCGATCGGACGGTCCAGCAGCGTCGTCATTCTGCAGCCCCCGCCCGCCGGCCCGACCGAATGTCACATTGGTTCGATGTAATCGAACCAATGTGACATTCGGTCGCATGGGCACGGACACGCCCACGCACGCGCCGGGGACGACGGGCGGGGCGCGGCGCGTCGTCGCGGTCCATCAGACGCACCTGGTAGACCGTGACGGCCAGCAGCACGAGGAACATGATCGTCGCGACGGTGGCACCGTAGCCGGCCCGGAAGTTCCGGAAGGACTCGTTGTAGACCTGGTAGACCATCGTGGTGGTACCGGTGCCGAGCGGTCCGCCCCGGGTCATCACGTTGATGATGTCGAAGACCTGGAAGGAGTTGAGCAGTACGGTGATCGACAGGAAGTACGTGGTGGGACGGAGCTGTGGCAGCAGTACGCGCCGGAAGGCGGTCCACGACGAGGCGCCGTCGATCGCGGCGGCCTCGGACAGTTCGGGACGCAGGCCCTGCAGGGCCGCCAGGTAGATCACGAACGTGTAGCCGAGGTTCTTCCACAGGTAGGTGAGGGTGACCATCACCAGCGCCCAGGTCGGATCCTGGTAGAAGTCCGGGGTGTTCAGCCCCAGCCTGCCCAGCAGATCCTGGACGAGGCCGAAGTTGGGGTCGAACACGAACTGGAACGCCACCCCCACCGCGGCACCGGAGATGACGAACGGGGCGAAGAGCGCGGACCGGACAAGGTTGCGGCCCAGCAGTTTCCGATCCAGCAGGAGCGCCAGCGCCAGCCCGAGCAGCATGGATCCCGCGACGGTGGCGACGGTGAAGGCGACGGTGTTGCCGACGATCTGCCAGGTGTCGGCACGGCCGAACCACTCGCGGTAGTTGCCGAGTCCGACGAACGTCGCGGTGGGGCTCGAGATGTTCCACTCGAAGAACGACAGCCGGATGTTGTCGACGAGCGGCCGGTACGTGAACAGGACCAGCAGTGCGAGATTCGGCCCGATCAGCGCGGCGAACAGCGCGTAGTCGCCCCAGGGGCGTCCCCACGGACCCCGGTCGGTTCGGGGCAGTACTCTTTCCGGACTCGAGCGCACTGCGGCAGTGTGTCTGCCGCGAACGAACCGGAGGTTACGCCGGTCTGGCGCCGACGAGTACTCTCGCCACCTTCGCGGTCACGAAGTGCTCGCCGACGCCGGCCGTTGTGTGACTAGAGGTTCCAGTCGCCGAGGCCGTCCCAGCCGTTGAGGGTGCCGCCACCGGTGTTCTGCACGATCACCGGGTCGCCCTTCCGGGCGTTCTCGAAGAACCAGCGGCCGTCCTCGGTGCTCACGTTCAGGCAGCCGTGGCTGACGTTCGTGCTGCCCTGCGCCCACTCGGACCACGGCGCCGCGTGCACGAAGATGCCGCTGTTGGAGATGCGGGTCGCGTACTCGACGTAGGTGCGGTACCCCTCGGGCGAGTCCACCGGCACGCCGTACGTGGACGAGTCCATGTACATGTCGCGGAACTTCTCGCCGACGATGTAGGTGCCGTTGGGCGTCTCGTAGCCCGGCTTGCCGAACGACGTCGGCATGGTCTTGACGACCTCACCGTTGCGGGTGACGGTGATGGTCTTGGTGGCGTCGTCCGCGACGGTGATCAGCGCGTCGCCGACGGTGTACGACGACTGCGTGCCCCCGGCGTTCACGGTGACCTGGGTGTGTGCGGGCCAGAACTCGAAGGGACGCCAGCGCACCTGCCGGTCCGACGCCCAGTAGAAGTGCCCGTCGACGGGCGGGTCGGCCTCGACCTCGATGTGCCGCTCGGCGGCGGCGCGGTCGGTGATCGGCTCGTCGAAGCGGATGATGATCGGCTGCGCGACGCCCACGGTCTCGCCGTTCGACGGGTTGATCGACGGCGCAGAGAACGGGGCCGGTTCCGGAGCCTGGCCCGGCAACCGTTCGACGAGTTCCTGCACGCTCGGCAGTTCGGGTCCGCCGGGCCACAGGGGTACCGCGGCGGCGGGTCCCGTCATGGTGAGCGTGGCGGCGCCGACACCCACCAGCGCGGTGACGACACGACCGGACCAGCGTCCGGCGCGGCCGCGACTGCTCGGCCGACCCTTGTTCTCGAACATTCGACAACCCATCGTTCGTTCGTGCCGTCGCACCCACGTCCGCCCCGACAGCGACGACTTGGCGAACCCATTAGACACAGCACACCTGCGGGCGGGCAATTCGACCGCGCCCGTCAGGGCCACCCGCCGGAGCTCGACCCCAGGTCAGGACTCGATTCGGGAGGCAGCGAGGAGATCGTCGACAGCGACGAACTTCACGCGGGAGCGGCCCGCAGCACCGCCCCGGGCGCGTTCCTGCTTGTCGATCTGCTGCCAGCCCCGGTAGTCAACGTATTCCGGCCGGCGCTCGGAGATCAGCGCCGCGAGCTTCTCCCGGTCGGCGACGGGGGCCACGAGGCGGCCGGCCACGAAGTCCTGGACCAGGTGCTCGACGGTCTGGGCGGAGCACTGCTTGTTGGTGCCGATGACGCCGGTGGGTCCGCGCTTGATCCAGCCCGCGGTGTACACCCCGGGCAGGGGCTCGTTCGTTTCCGGGTCCACGACCCGGCCCTCCTCGTTGGGGAGGATGCCGCGCGTCTCGTCGAACGGCAGATCGGCGACGGGATGCCCGCGGTAGCCGACCGACCGCAGGACCAGGCCCGTGGACAGAGTCTCGGTCTGCCCGGTGCGGTGCGCCTCGAGGCGACCGTTGGTCTCGGCGAGTTCGGTGCGTTCGAGGGTGATCGATTCGACCCGGCCGTCACCGTTGAGCGCGACGGGTGCGGCGAGGAAGCGCAGCACGATCCGCTTGTTGCCCTCGCTCGGGGTCCGGCGGGCGAAGCCCTGGACCTGGTCGACCTTCAGTGCGATCCGCGGTTCGACGGCGGGGTCGTCGACGAGGGCTTGGCTGGCCGGGTCGAGTTCGGCTTCGGCCGGGTCGACGACGAGGTCGACGCCCGGGAGCTGACCGAGGGCCAGCAGTTCCGGGTTGGTGTAGGCAGCCTGGGCGGGTCCGCGCCGTCCCACGACGACGACCTCGCGGATGTTCGACGCGCGCAGGGCGGCGACAGCGTGGTCGGCCATGTCGGTCTTCGCCAGCTCGTCCGGGTCGGTGACCAGTGCCCGCGCCACGTCGAGGGCGACGTTGCCGTTGCCGATGATCACCGCGCGTTCACCGGACAGGTCGAAGGTGCGGTCGGCGTAGTCGGGGTGCCCGTTGTACCAGGCGACGAACTCGGTGGCGGCATGCGAGCCGGGCAGGTCCTCGCCGGGGACGTCCAGGTGCCGGTCGCCGGCGGCACCGACGGCGTAGATCACCGCGTGGTGATGCGCGAGCAGTTCCTCGTGGCTGATGTGGGTGCCCACCTCGACGTTGAACCAGCACTGGCTCCTCTTGTGCCCGAGGGCGCTGCGGAACAGCTCACCGACGGACTTGGTGCTCTGATGGTCCGGGGCGACACCGGCGCGGACGAGTCCGTACGGGGTGGGCAGGCGGTCGAAGATGTCGACCTCGACGCGGGCCCGGCCGGTCAGCTCCAGCGCGGCGTAGCAGGCAGACGGACCCGAACCGACGATCGCGACCCGCAGGGTGCCGAGTTCGGCGGGGATCTTGGTGCGGTCGCGTTCCTCGGGCCAGTCCGGCCCGATCGGGTAGCGCCGGTAGTAGTCCTCGGCGATCTTCAGGTAGGGCTCGTGCTCGGCGGGGAGTTCGTTGTCGGCGTAGATCGCATCCACCGGGCATTCGTCCACGCACGCGCCGCAGTCGATGCAGGTGTCCGGGTCGATGTAGAGCATCTCGGTGGTGGCGAACGGCGCCTCGTCGGGCGTGGGGTGGATGCAGTTGACGGGGCAGACCTCGACGCACGAGGCATCGTTGCAACACGCCTGGGTGATCACGTAAACCACGGTGGATACCTGCCTGAAGTGCCGGGGGTTCGACGACCCACTCAGACTATAACGTGTTCCAATTCCGGTCGAGATCCGGTTCGCTGCACCTGCTCTCCCGGCGTGTCCCCCGCGCCGGGCGTCAGCTGTCGCTCGGCTCGATGCGGAAGCCGATCTTCACGGTCACCTGGATGTGCGCGACGGCCCCGTCGTCGATGTGGCCCCTGACGTTCATCATCTCGAACCACTCGAGATGACGCGTGGTCTCCGCCGCCCGCGCGACGGCCTGCTTGATCGCGTCGTCGACGCTGTCCGTCGACGAACCCACCACCTCGATCACCCGGTACACGTGGCTCACAGCTTCGCTCCCTCCGTATCGAACTGCTTCGAACACTCGTGGCCGTCCTCAGGCGCGACGGGCAAGCTCGCGGGCCACCGCGCCCAGTCGGGCGAGCCGCAGATCGCCCAGCGCGATCGGGCCGCTGCCCAGGCGATTCGTCGTGAACGCGAGCGACAGACCGGTGTCGAGGTCGGCGAAGGCGCCCGAACCGCCGACCCCGTAGTGGCCGAGCGCCCCACGCGGCCGCTCCCGGCTGACGAACACCGGCTGGTGGTAGCCGAGGCGCCACGCCATCGGGACGCCGAGCACGTAGTCGCGCCCGCGCACCCGGACCTCGTTCATGGCCTCGACAGTCTCCGGTTTCAGGAACTGCACGCCGTCGATCGTGCCGCCCGCGGCGATCGCCCCGTACATCCGCGCCAGGGCCCGCGCCGAGAACACCCCGTTCCACCCGGGCATCACCGCGTCGTGCACCGACGGATCACGCACCAGCTCGTCGAACTCCTCCGGCATCGCGGCCTCCGCGAGACCGCGGGTCAGGCTCACCAGCGACAGCACCGAGGCGGTCATCCCCCAGTGCAGTCCGGCGGGATTGATCCGCGGGAACAGCTTGGCGATGCGGTGACGCTGGTCCTCCGGAACGCGGAACCAGAAGTCGGGGGTGCCCAGGGGTTCGGCGATCTCCTGCCGGACGACGTCGACGAACGGCAGCCCGGTCACCCGCTGCACGATCTCCGCGACGAGCCAGCCGTAGGTCACCGCGTGGTACCCCGGTCCGCTGAGCCGGCGGGGATCGGGCGGCGCCGCCGCCAGCGCACGCACCGTCGCGTCGTAGTCGACGATGCCCATCCGGCCGGGCCGCAGGTGGCGTACCCGGTGCAGCCCGGCGCGGTGGGTGAGGACGTCCGCGACGGTGACGTGCTCCTTACCGGCCGCCGCGAATTCCGGCCAGTACCGGGCGACCGGCGCGAAGTAGTCGATCAGGCCGCGCTCTGCGAGCCGGTGCACCACGGTCGACGCCACGCCCTTGCCGGTGGAGAAGGACAGCGACACCGTGTCGCGGTTCCAGCGCCGGTCGCGGGTGGCCCAGCCCGCCCAGATGTCGAGTACTTTCTCGCCGTCCAGGTAGGCGGCGAGGGCACCGCCGCCGTGCCGGGGCAGCCGGTACAGGTCGAAGAAGCGATCCGCGAGCGGCAGAAATCGCCGGTCGACGTGCATCTCGGTCGGCGGCGGGTCCTGGACCGCCGTCGCGCCCCGCACCGGTCGGGCTGTCATCCGTGGTACCTCCCAGTCGACATCGTGCCGCCAGGCTACGTCGCAGCGTCCGTTCCCGAACGGGTTTTGCCGAACGGTCCGTCAGGGTGCGACGTACCGGAACGTCCCCAGCACGACGCAGCCCCGTCCCGTCGTGAGGTTGACCGCGGTCGCGGCGGACCCTTCGCACAGCACCGGATCGCGCAGGTCACCGATGAACGCCTGGGACTGCGGGCCGGCCAGGACGAGCGCGGCCGCGGGCTCCTCGACGATCCCCAGCGCCAGGGCGTTCTCGCCGAAGCCGACGGCGGCCAGGGGGCCTCCCGTGGCTTCGCCCGCTCCGGCACCCCCGGACAGTCCGGCCGCGAGCACCCGTGCCCCGGTGCGGGCATCGGCGAAGCC
The DNA here is from genome assembly GCF_047782815.1 of Rhodococcus indonesiensis. Lineage (NCBI taxonomy): Bacteria > Bacillati > Actinomycetota > Actinomycetes > Mycobacteriales > Nocardiaceae > Rhodococcus > Rhodococcus indonesiensis. The sequence goes on from NZ_CP180630.1 coordinate 4,879,975, forward strand.
GACTCCGCCGTCGCCGTAGCTCCACGCGCCGCTCGGTGCGTCCGCGACCGCACCGCACGCGGTCCGCCCGTCGAGCTGGGTCACCGAGGTCGCCGTACCCGGAGGCGCGGCGCACGTCACCGCCTGGGCGGACGGTGCCGCGACGAGTGCGGCCGCGACACCCGCGACCACCACCGCACCACCGCCGAGCACCCGAACCGACTTGCGTGCATGCGCTACCACCGACACGGTGACTGCCTCCTCCGGCCTCGTCCCCCGCAAACCGAATCCCCTCAGGGGAGTCTACGGAGACGCGCACCGGTTCACCGGGTGGGCGGGCATCGATGCGGTCACGGGACGTCACCGCTCCGGTGACTACGCCCCGGGGAAATGCCTACCCGGGCCGCGTGCGATCCGTGTCGCGCGACGGCTGCACCCGCTTCGGCTCGCCCGGCATCTTGGGGTGGGTGGGCGGGTAGGGCAGGTCGCCGAGACCGGCGGCGGCGTCCCGCTCGGCCATCTCGAGCAGCACGTCGAGGGTCTGCGCGGTCTCGTCCATCGCGGCCATCGGGTCGCCGCGGCGCTCGAGCAGCCCCGGCACGGTCGCGATCGTGAAATCGTCCGGGTCGGCGTCGACGAGTTCGTCCCACGTCAGGGGTGTCGACACCGTCGCGATCGGGGTGCGCCGCACCGAGTACGCCGACGCGATCGTCTTGTCGCGGGCGTTCTGGTTGAAGTCGAGGAAGATGCGCTGCCCACGCTCCTCCTTCCACCACGCGGTAGTGGCCCGTCCGCCGCTACGACGTTCCACCTCCCGCATCAGGGCGATGCCGGCGCGGCGCACGCCGACGAAGTCCCACTCCGGGACGATGCGCACGTACACGTGCAGGCCACGGCCACCCGACGTCTTCGGGAACCCGACCAGACCCAGTTCGTCGAGCAGCGGCCGCAGCACCTCGAGGGCGACCGCACGGGCATCGTCGAAGGCGGTCCCCGGCTGCGGGTCCAGATCGATGCGCAACTCGTCCGGGCAGTCGACGTCCCCGCAGCGCACCGCCCACGGATGGAACGTCACGGTGCCCAGGTTCGCCGCCCACACGACGTCCGCGGCGGCGCGCACCCGCAGCACGTCGGCGGTCCGGCCGGACGGGAACGTGACCTCGCATGTCGCGACGTGGTCGGGCCGGCGGGCGGGCACCCGCTTCTGGTAGATCTCCTCGCCCTCGATCCCGTCCGGGAACCGCTGCAGATGCGTCGGCCGCTCCTGCAGCGCCTGCAGCAGCGGCGCCGAGCCGGCCGTCGCGACGGTCCGGTAGTACTCGACGAGTCGGCGCTTGCTGCCGGCCTCACCGAGCCGGGGGAAGTAGACCTTGTCGGGGTTGGACAGGCGGACGGGCACACCGCCGACGTCCAGCTCCACCGCGGGAGAACGCTTCGCGTCGGGCACCGGAGATCACACTCCTGTCCGGTCGAGGACGTCGGCGAGGTCGTACCGCACCGGCACGTCCAACTGTTCGAAGGTGCAGCTGCGCGGATCGCGGTCGGGCCGCCACCGCAGGAACCGCGCCGCATGCCGGAACCGCAGGCCGGCCTCCACGCTGCCCGCCACCTGACTGCCCTCCATCTGGTCGTAGGCCACCTCCAGCACCCGCTCGGGCCGCAGCGGTATCCATCGACGGTCCGCGGCGGTCCGCCACCGGCTCGGCTCGCCCTCGGCGACGACGTCGGCACCGACCCGCAGCGGCGCGAGGTCGGCGAGCAGTTCCTGGCGCTGCTCGACGGTGAACGCCGACGCGCCACCGACCATCACCGGTTCGTCGCCGCCGTCGTACAGCCCCAGCAGCAGGGACCCGACCCCGTCGATGCTCTTGTGCGGGCGGTAGCCGATGAGCACACAGTCGGCGGTGCGGGCATGCTTGACCTTGCGCATCTCCCGCTTGTCGGGCACGTAGGGTCCGTCGAGACGCTTGGCGACGACCCCGTCGAGGCCGGCGCCCTCGAACTCGGCGAACCATCGGCCGGCGATCTGTGCGTCGAGGGTGGCGGCGGTGACGTGGCAGCTCGGGCCGCCACCGACCGCCGCCCGCAGCCGCTCCCGGCGCCGCGCGAACGGCATCTCCATCAGGTTCTCGTCGCCGAGGGCGAGCAGATCGAAGCCGACGAACTGCGCGGGGGTCTGCTCGGCGAGCAGCGCGATGCGGCTCGCCGCCGGGTGGATACGTTCGGACAGGGCCTGCCAGTCGAGCCGGGTCCGGCCGTCGTGCGGGCGCGGCACCACGATCTCCCCGTCGACCACGCACCGGGCGGGCAGTTCCGCCCGCACCGCAGCGGTCAGCTCCGGGAAGTAGCGCACCAGATCCTTCCCGCCCCGCGAACTCAGCACCACCTCGTCGCCGTCGCGGAACACCACAGCCCGGAAGCCGTCCCACTTCGGCTCGTACGACCACTCGGGGTCGCCGTCGGTGGGCTGGGCCGGAACCTCGGGCACGGCCTTGGCGAGCATCGGTGCGATCGGCGGTTCGACTGGCAGCTGCACCGGCTCATGGTCGCACCCGGGGCCGACACGTGCCCGCCGGATCTGTGAGAAATCGCCCTACGGTTCCCGTCCGAGGCGGACATTCCGTACGCTCTCCCCCCATGAACCTCATTCGACGGGTGAGCGGCACCGCCGTTGCGTTGGCCGCGGCGGCTCTGGTGCTCGGCGCGTGCGGATCGGACGTCGAGCCCCGGGCGGTGCCCGAGTCCGGGTCCGAGACCACGTCGGCGAGCGCATCGGATACCCGGACGACCACCGGCCGTCCGACCACCACCACCTCGGCACCGACGTCCCCCGGCTCCTCCGGCCTGGACATCGACGTCGAGATCGGTGACTGCGTGCGCCTCGGTGGCACCGTCGACGACGCGACCATCGAGAACGCGACCTGCGGCAGCATGGACTCGAACTACAAGGTGATCGACATCGTCGACTCCAGCGAGCAGTGCGTCTCGGACGCCGACCAGACCTACTACGAGTCCTCCGGCGGAGTCGAGGTGGGCGCCCTGTGCCTCGACGTCGACTGGGTGGTCGGCAGCTGCATGGACATCTCCGGTGAAGACCCGCAGCGCGTCGACTGCGCCGCGCCCGGCCCCGAGACGGAGAAGGTCACCGAGATCCTGCAGAACACCGACAACGTCAACGACTGCTCCGTCTCCGAGGGTGGATTCGTCTACAGCGAGCGTCGTTTCGTGGTCTGCACCGACACGCTCTGAGGTCGCCGTCCGCCGCGGCCGGCTACAACCAGCCGCGGCGGCGGAAGATCGCGTAGAGACCCGCGCACGTCATGACCATCATCAGAAGCGCCATGGGATAGCCCACAGCCCAATGCAATTCCGGCATGGTGTCGAAGTTCATCCCGTAGACCGTGCCGATCAGCGTGGGCGCGAACAGAATCGCCGCCCACGCCGAGATCCGCTTGATCTCCTCGTTCTGCTCGATGCTCGCCCGGCTGAGATTGCGCATCTCCTCGTTCTGCATCTGCGACACCAGTGTCGCGTTGACCGTAAGGATGTTGCCGAGCAACTGCCGGAAGCTGTCGACCTGCTCGACGACCGTCGTCGCGTGGTCGGTGACGTCCCGCAGGTAGCGCTGCAGTTCGTCGTCGGTGCGGTACTTGGCGAATCCCGACGACAGACCGGACAGCACCGTGAGCAGCGGCTTGGCCGCCCGCTGGAACTCGATGACCTCGCGGGAGAGCTCGTAGATGCGGCGCGAGACCCGGGGATCCCCGCTGAACACCTCGGTCTCGATCTCGTCGATGTCGTTCTGCAGGCCCGCGACGACCGGCGCGTACCCGTCGACGACGGCGTCGAGAATCGCGTAGAGCACCGCCTCGGGACCCAGCCGCAGCAGCTCGGGCTCGCTCTCCATCCGGTCCCGCACCGCCGACAGGTCGGGCGATTCGCTGTGCCGGACCGTCAGTACGAACGTCGGACCGACGAAGACGTGCACCTCACCGAAGTCGACGCGCTCGGATTCGTCGACGTAGCGGGCGGCACGCAGCACGACGAACAGGGTGTCGCCGTAACGCTCGAGCTTCGGGCGCTGGTGGGCGGCAATGGCATCCTCGACGGCCAGCTCGTGCAACCCGAATTGCTCTGCGGCGGCGTGGAGTTGCGCGTCGGTGGGCCGGTACATCCCGATCCAGGCCATCGACCCGGGCTCGGGCAGGCAGTCGAGGGCCTGCGCGAGTGTCGCCGGCGACGCGACGCGGCGGCCGTCCCGGTAGACCGCGCTGTCGACGATGCTGTTCTCCGCCCGCGCCGCACCGTCACGGCCGGAGCTCTGCGCGGCAGCGGGATTCAGGGACGCGCCGAAACCGGCGGACGGGTCGGCGGTCGCCGGGACGGAGCGACGCGGCAGCAGGGCACGGACGGAACGGTTCGGCAGCATGTCGGCACGGCCTTTCGGGGGCACGGAGGGCGACGGCGAGAGTGGTCGCCGTAGGGGCACACACACGCGACGGCAACCGTCGCGCACCGACAGGGCGCGTACGGGCTGCCGTCAGCTGGTACTCGGAGGTCGACTGCGCATCGCGAGTCCCACCTCCTCCACATCACCCGGCACCGCGCCGAGGCTCGACGAACCCCCAGCAGCGTACGCCCTCGTGCCGTGCGGAGCCAGCCGGTCCGGCCCCCGGGCTCGCGCTGCGCCGACGTGTCGGTGGGTGCGGCCACAATCGCCGTGACCGCCCGACCGACGACAGGACCCCGATGACGCACTGGCCCGATCGACCGATCTGCGCGTTCGACCTCGAGACCACCGACCGCGATCCGCGGATCGCGCGCATCGTGACCGCGTCCGTCGTCGTCTTCGACGGTGACACGGTCTCGTCGCGGACATGGTTGCTCGATCCGGGCATCGAGATCCCCGAGGAGACGTCGGCGATCCACGGTGTGACCACGGAGCGTGCGCGCGCGGAGGGTCTCGAGTACACGACCGGATACACCCGGATCCGTGAGGCACTGTGCGAGGCATGGGTCCGTGATCACATCGTCGTGGCGTTCAACGCCAGTTACGACCTCACGGTGATCGATGCCGAGGGCCGCCGGCTGGGTCTGCCGGGACTCGAGACGGGCCTGGTGTTCGACCCGTACGTCGTCGACCGCGAGCTGGACCGCGACCGCGAGGGCAGCCGCACCCTGCAGGCGGTCTGCGAGGCATACGGCATCGCGTTGACCGCCGCTCACCAGGCCGAGGCGGACGCCCTCGCGGCGGGGCAACTGGCGCGGGCGCTGTGCACCCGCTTCCCCCAGCTCGCCGACCTGGACATCATGACGGACCAGGCGGCCTGGCACGCGGAGCGGCAACGCAATTTCGCCGAGTATCTCGCGGGTCTCGGGCGCGACGTATCCGACGTGGACCCGCAGTGGCCGATTCGCGGGATCGCCTGAGAGCTGTTGCGACCCAATGTCACATCGCGTCGATGCAGTCGACCGAATGTGACATTCGGTCAGGGCGGAGCGCTCACCCCTTGACGACACCGAGCGGCACGAGCCGCGCGACCCGACGGGCCAGGCCCGCCCGCTCGCTGACCTCCGTCACCGCGTCGATGTCCTTGTACGCCTGCGGTTTCTCCTCGGCCAGGCCCCGCCACGAACTCCCCCGCACGAGCACGCCGTGGGACTCGAGCGCGTCGCGCACCACCCGGCCGTCGGTGTGCCGGGCGGCGCGGTGCCGGCTCTGCACCCGGCCGGCCCCGTGCGCGGTGGAGTAGAACGCCGGGTTCCCGGCGATGCCCGCGAGCACGTACGACGCGGTGCCCATCGTGCCGGGAATGAGCACCGGCTGCCCCACGTCCACCAGATCCGCGGGGACGTCGGGATGGCGGGGCGGCAGTGACCGCGTCGCGCCTTTGCGGTGCACACACAGGGTGCGGACCTGGCCGTCGACCTCGTGCCGCTCGAGTTTCGCGAGGTTGTGCGAGATGTCGTAGAGGAGGTCGAGGGTCGTACCGGCCGTGTCCTCGAAGACCCGGCGGGCCGCCTCGGTGAGCAACTGCCGGTTGGCCCGACCGTAGTTGGCCGCCGCCACCATCGCCCCGAGATACGCCTCCCCCTCCGGTGACCGGACCGGAACGCACGCCAGCTGTCGGTCGGGAACGTGAATCCCGTAGCGGCCCATGGCCTTACCCATCTCCCGCACATGGTCGGTGCAGATCTGGTGGCCGAGGCCGCGGGACCCGCAATGGATCATCACGCACACCGTGCCCACGTCGAGACCCATCGGCCGCGCGGTGTCCGGATCGAAGATCCGCTCGACGGCCTGCACCTCGAGGAAGTGGTTTCCCGACCCCAGGCTGCCGAGCTGACCGAGGCCCCGCTCGACGGCCCGGTCGCTCACCGCGGCCGGGTCGGCGCCGTCCAACACGCCCCGGTCCTCACATCGCTCGAGATCGCGGACGACGCCGTGCCCCTGCTGCACCGCGAATCGGGCGCCGCCCTCGAGCACCTCGTGCAGGACGGTGCGGTTCGGCAGCTCCCACACGCCCCGGGTCTGCATGCCACGCGGCACGACGTGACCGAGCCGGTCCATCAGCGGCCCGAGGCGCGGCGCGAGCGCGGACCGGTCGGCGTCACGCGCGATCAGCAGCCGCACGCCGCACGAGATGTCGAAGCCCACCCCACCGGGGGAGACGACGCCGCCGTCGTCGATGTCCGTCGCCGCGACCCCGCCGATGGGAAAGCCGTAACCCCAGTGCACGTCCGGCATGGCGAACGACGCGGTGACGATGCCCGGCAGGGTCGCGACGTTCGCGACCTGGGTCAGCGCCTCGTCTCCTTCCGCGGCGGGAAGCAGGGACCGGGCCGCGAAGACGATCCCGGGTACGCGCATCGCGCCGGTCCGGTCGATCCGGAACCGGTACGGGGTCTCCTCGACGATCCTCATCACTGTCCGATCCGGGGTGGAGAACGCGACGTCGGCGGCTTCGTTCCACCATAGAATCTGCAGTGCCCGCTGCACAGGAGCGCGTCATGAACGAAAGCGGGTACCGGTCGGTGCCGCACACGGCGGACCTGCGCATCGAGGCGTGGGCACCCACCCGTGACGAGTGCATCGCGCAGGCGGTGCGCGGCGCCGTCGCGAGCTTCGCCGACACCTCCGCCGCCGGGCCGGCCCGGGTGCGCACCCGCCGGCTGGCAGCCGACGGTGACGAGGACCTGCTCGTCGCGGTACTCGACGAGGTCGTCTATCTGCTCGACGCGGCCGGCGAGGTCCCGGTCGACATGGCCGTCGACTCGGGCGCCGGCACGGCGGAGGTGCGGTTCTCGATGGTCGACGCCGCCACGGTCACCCAGGTGGGTGCGGTCCCGAAGGCCGTGTCGCTGCACGGACTGCGCCTCGGGCGCGGACCGGGCGGATGGTCGTGTTCGGTGACCCTGGACGTGTGAACCGGCGACGCGCGCCCGGCCGACGCGCCTCGCTCGGGGCCGCTAGGGCAGCAAACCCTGCCGGCGGGCCTCGACGACCGCTTCGTGCCGGCTGCCCACCTCGAGCTTGCCCATCAGGTTGCGCATGTAGCTCTTGACCGTCTCCACGCTCAGCGCCAGCCGCTCGGCGATCTCGGCGTTGCGGCACCCGAGCGCCACGTACGCCAGCACATCCCGCTCCCGCGCCGACAGCCGCACCGCCGGGGCCGCGTTCCCACCGGTCAGCGTCCGCAGTTTCTCCTCGACCTCACGCAGGCGCGCTTCGATCGCCGGGTCGGACGTCTGTGCCGCGATCTCGCGCAAGGCCAGGTAGCTCTCGGTGATGCCCTCCGATACCGCCGCGGACACGGCCGGCGGAGCGGCGGCGCGGGCGTTGTCGATGAGGGCGACCCGCCGGTCCACCTCGTCGCGAATCTCGATTTCGCGGGCGAGGGTGCGGGCCGACCGCAGCACCTGCTCGACGACCACGTCGCCGATGGGCAGGTTGGTGCGCAGGCCGCCGTACAGGGCAGCGCGGGTGCGGCGGCGCACCACCACCGGCACGGCGACCAGCGACTCGATGCCCTCCCCCGCGACCTCGCGGTCGTACTCGTGGGAGATCTGACGGGAATTGAAATAGTCCGACACTGCGCCCGGCCGCTGCTCGGCGACCACCTTGCCGCCGAGCCCGCACTCCGAGCTGATCACCAGGTCGCGGAGGATGCCACTGCGCGTGCCGACGAACCCGGACAGCAGCATGTCCCCGCCGTGCACGGTGCCGCCGAACAGCACCGGCATCCCCGTCAAGGTCTGCAGGCGGCGCAGCTCGGCGCGCAGCGCGTCCTCGTCGCTCGGCCGCAGCTGCGCGTGCCGGCCCGTCGGCGCAGCAGTCGACGCCCCGAGCCTCGCCGACACAGACCTCACCGGAACCACCTCCGAGACCACGAATACCCACTTCGGAGGGTAGCGGGGGATCTCCCGTGACCCATAACCTCCACCCGTTCCGGTGTTGCAGCAATCACAATGGCGTACACCGACCGAGTGCCGAAGTTCCGGAGGTATCCGTGTCCACCCCGACGTCCACCCCGTCGTCCACCCTCACGTCCAGCACCGCCGCCCGAACGGCGAACCACACCCCGCTCAGCCCGCTGCGGTTCCTCGAACGATCGTCGTCCGTGTTCCCCGATCGCACCGCGATCATCCACGGCGACCGCCGCTACACGTACGCGCAGTTCGCCGACGAGGCACAGCGCTTCGCACGGGTTCTGCGCAGCCGCATCCAGCCCGGCGACCGGGTGGCGTTCCTGGCGCCGAACGTGCCGGAACTGCTCATCGCGCACTTCGCGGTGCCCCTCGCCGGTGGTGTGCTCATCGCGCTGAACTCACGGCTCGCCGGACCCGAGCTCGAGTACATCCTCGGCCACGCCGAGGCGTCGCTGCTGTTCGTCGACTCGGAGTTCGTCGGCTCGGTCGCAGGCGTCGCGGACCGCGTGCCGTCGCTGACCGAGGTCGTGGAGGTGCCGGATTCGACGGTTCCGTACCCGGACGTTCCGGCCGGGATCGTCACCGCCCGGTACGACGAGTTCCTCGCCGCCGCCGACGGCCTCGACAGCACCCCGTTGCACTGGGGCGTCGACGACGAGGAGCAGGTCATCACCCTGAACTACACCTCGGGCACCACCGGCAAGCCGAAGGGCGTGATGTACACGCACCGCGGCGCGTATCTCAATTCCTTCGGCGAGACATTCCACAACGGGTTCGACGGGAAGACGCAGTACCTGTGGACCCTGCCGATGTTCCACTGCAACGGGTGGTGCACGCCGTGGGCCGTCACGGCGGCCGGCGGTACGCACATCTGCCTGCGGGCCGTGCGGGCGGACGCGATCTGGGATGCCGTCGACAACCTCGGGGTCACCAACCTGTGCGGCGCTCCGGCAGTGTGCTCGACCATCGCCGAAGCCCCGCAGGCCCACCGGCTGGACCGGCCGCTGCGGATCACCACGGCGGGCGCGCCGCCGTCGCCGACGGTGATCGCACAGCTCGAGAAGATCGGCGTGACCGTGGTGCACGTGTACGGCCTGACCGAGGTCTACGGGCCGTACACGATCTGCGAGTACCAGGACTCGTGGGACGACAAACCCGCCGAGGAACGCGCGGCGCTGCTGTCGCGTCAGGGCGTGGGCATGCTGCAGGCGGAAAACGCCCGGGTCGTCGACGCGAACATGAACGACGTGCCCGCCGACGGGCAGACGATGGGCGAGATCGTGCTGCGCGGCAACAACGTCATGGCGGGCTACTTCAAGGATCCGGAAGCCACGGCGAAGGCGTTCGAGGGCGGCTGGTTCCACACCGGTGACCTGGGCGTGATGTACCCGGACGGCTACATCCAGCTCAAGGACCGCGCGAAGGACATCATCATCTCCGGCGGCGAGAACATCTCCACCGTGGAGGTCGAACAGGCCATCGTGAGCCATCCGGCGGTGCTGGACGTCGCGGTGGTGGGCGTGCCCGACGAGAAGTGGGGCGAGCGACCCAAGGCGTTCGTGATCCTGAAGAAGGACGAGACCGTCACGGCGGAGGAGCTCATCTCCTACACCCGCACGCTGCTCGCCGGGTACAAGGTGCCGCGGGAGATCGTGTTCCCGCTGGACCTGCCGCGCACGCCGACCGGCAAGATCCTCAAGTTCGAGCTGCGGGCCGCGCACTCGCCGCAGGCCTGAGGCCGTCCGCGCCGCCGGTCCGGCGGCGCGGCCGTTTCGACTTCGATGCGGCGGATTGGATACTGAGAACCATGGCACTCGGTCCCGACTCCGCCCGCCGCATCGACGCGACCGGCCCCGATCCCGCTCAGTTCCGGGTGCACGTGGTGACGCAGGCGATCCGCCTGTTCTCCGAGTACGGCTACGAGTCGACCACCGTCGAGCAGATCGCGTCGGCCGCGGGGGTGTCGCGCCGGACCTTCTTCCGGCAGTTCCGCTCGAAGGAGGACGTGATCTTCGCCGATCACGAGTCGCTGCTCGAGCAGGTCGCGCGGTACCTGTCGGGGCACTTCGCCGATCCGTGGGCGGCCACGGCCGAGGCCGCCGAGCTGGTGTTCGGGCACTTCCGGGACAAGCGGGAGCTCGCGGTGTGGCGGTACCGGGTGGTGCAGCGGGTGCCCGCGCTGCGCGAGCGGGAGCTGGTCACGACGTACCGCTACGAGCGGCTGTTCACCGACTACCTGCGTTCCGCGGTGCCGTCGGAGTCGGGGGTGCGGATCGTCAGCTTCGCGGCGGCGATGACCGCGACGCACAACTTCCTGTTGCGCGCGATGATCCGCGGCGACGAGTCCGCGACGGCGGAGGAACTGCGCCGCGCGCTGCTCGAGGTGCGACGCTCGTTCGGTGTCGCCCCGGGGCAGAGCGAGGCCCCCGGCGTCGCTGCCGCCGCGGACGAGCGGGCGATCACGGTCGTGACGTATCCGCCGGGCACCCCGCCGGCGGAGGTCGCCCGCCGGGTGCAGGCACAGCTCGAGGCGGCACCGGACTGACGCCGGGTGAACCTCCGACCCGCGCAACCATTGACTTGGCACTGAGTGCCGTGCTTCACTTGATGCAATTTCATGACGTCGCGCGCCCTACGTCCGATAGGGTGGATGCGACACCAACTCAGATACTGGCACTGCGTGCCGATAGGAGTCCGCCGTCATGGCCTTCAACCCGGAGTTCGGTCTGTTCAAGCTGAACGAGGAGCACGACGAGCTTCGCGCCGCGATCCGCGCGCTGGCCGAGAAGGAGATCGCGCCCTTCGCCAAGGACGTCGACGAGAACTCACGCTTCCCGCAGGAGGCGCTCGACGCCCTCAACAAGTCCGGCCTGAACGCGATCCACGTGCCGGCCGAGTTCGGTGGCGACGGCGCCGACTCCGTCGCCACCTGCATCGTCATCGAGGAGGTCGCCCGCGTATGCGGCTCGTCCTCGCTGATCCCCGCCGTGAACAAGCTCGGCACCATGGGACTGATCCTGTCCGGGTCCGACGAGCTCAAGGGCAAGGTGCTGCCCGACCTCGTCAAGGGTGAGATGGCGTCGTACGCCCTGTCCGAGCGTGAGGCCGGCTCCGACGCCGCGAGCATGCGCACCCGCGCCAAGGCCGACGGTGAGGACTGGATCCTCAACGGCTCGAAGTGCTGGATCACCAACGGCGGCAAGTCCAGCTGGTACACCGTCATGGCCGTGACCGACCCCGACAAGGGCGCCAACGGCATCTCCGCCTTCATGGTCCACAAGGACGACGAGGGCTTCGTGGTCGGCCCGAAGGAGAAGAAGCTCGGCATCAAGGGCTCCCCGACCGCCGAGCTGTACTTCGAGAACTGCCGCATCCCCGGCGACCGCATCATCGGCGAGCCCGGTACCGGCTTCAAGACCGCCCTCGCCACGCTCGACCACACCCGGCCCACCATCGGTGCGCAGGCCGTGGGCCTGGCGCAGGGCGCGCTCGACGCCGCGATCGCCTACACCAAGGACCGCAAGCAGTTCGGCAAGTCGATCTCCGACTTCCAGGGCGTGCAGTTCATGCTCGCCGACATGGCCATGAAGGTCGAGGCCGCCCGGCTGATGGTGTACACCTCCGCGGCACGCGCCGAGCGGGGCGAGCCGAACCTCGGCTTCATCTCCTCCGCGGCCAAGTGCTTCGCGTCCGACGTCGCGATGGAGGTCACCACCGACGCCGTGCAGCTGTTCGGCGGCGCCGGATACACCACCGACTTCCCGGTCGAGCGCATGATGCGCGACGCCAAGATCACCCAGATCTACGAGGGAACCAACCAGATCCAGCGGGTCGTCATGTCCCGCGCGCTGCTGCGCTGACCCTGCGGCAGTAAGTTCACCCTGGTCCAACCTTCGTAACGAGGAGAATCCCCGTGGCAGTGGAATTGATCGGCGTGGTCGGTGGCGGCACGATGGGTGCCGGCATCGCCGAGGTGTGCGCCAAGGCCGGCAGCGACGTCATCGTGCTCGAGACCAGCGAGGAGTTCGCCGAAGCGGCCCGCAAGCGCGTCGCCGGCTCGATCGGCAAGGGCGTCGCCCGCGGCAAGATCACGCAGGAGGAGGCCGACGCCGCCGTCGCGCGGGTCCGCGTCACCACCGACGTCTCCGACCTCGCCGACCGCGACCTCGTCATCGAGGCGGCGCCCGAGGTCGAGTCGCTCAAGGTCGACATCTTCACCAAGCTCGACGCGGTCGTGAAGCCGTCCGGCATCCTGGCGACCAACACCTCGTCGCTGCCGGTGATCAAGATGGCCCAGGCGACGTCGCGTCCGGGTCGGGTCGTGGGTGTGCACTTCTTCAACCCGGTGCCGGTGATGCCGCTGGTGGAGATCATCTCGGCGCTCACCACCGAGGAGGAGACCGCGAACGCCGTCTTCGACTACGTGAAGAACACCCTCGGCAAGACGACGGTCCGCGCCGGCGACCGCGCCGGCTTCATCGTCAACGCGCTGCTGATCCCGTACCTGACCTCCGCCGTGCGGATGCTCGAGTCGGGCTATGCGACGAAGGAAGACATCGACGCCGCGATGAAGGGCGGGTGCGGCTACCCGATGGGCCCGCTCACCCTCATCGACACCGTCGGCCTCGACATCACGCTCAACGCCGCCCAGTCGCTCTACGACGAGTTCGCCGAGCCGCACTACGCGCCGCCGGCGCTGCTGCGCCGCATGGTCGACGCCGGCCGTCTCGGCCGCAAGACCGGCCAGGGCTTCTACAGCTACAACTGAGCCCCACAGCACGGACCCCCGTCGGATCTCCGGCGGGGTCCGTGCTGTCGCCGTCCCCGCGCGGGGTAGTGCTGCATGCGCCCGTAAGTACCCGCGCGACAAGGTTTTGCGCGCGCAGGTGCACGACCGGCTCTAAGCCGGCGGCGCTTCCTGCTGCGCCCCGGCGATGCGGTCCTCCATGCGCCGGTGCAGGGCGCCGATCCGCGAGTCGAGGTCGCGGGCACGCTCGGCCGCCACGCCCAGCTCGTCGAGCATCTCCGGCGGCAGGTGATCGGCGAATCCGGTGCGGAGCCGGGTCGCCACGAACTCCCACGATTCCATGATCCCGGTGCGGATCTGCACCTCGACGCGCACCGCACGCACACCGTCCGACCGTGCCACCGGGACCTCCACGACGAGGCACAAACCCCGGTACCCGTCGGGACCCGCGCGTCTGATGTAGTCCCGGGCCTCCACCACCCGCACGTCCCGCCGGACGGCGAGCAGATCCCGCAGCCGGTACACGTCGGCGTTCACTCCACACGTGATGCGGATTCCGGCGAGCTCGGACGACGCGGCGCCGGCCGTCCACGACTCGACGTGTTCGACCGGGTCGTAGCCGTGACGATCGACGAACTCGTCCCGTACGATTCCGATCTTGGTCCGCAGGTCCTCCAGGGCGAATCCGCCGGCTCTGCCGCCACCGGCCGGGTCTCGCCGGGGGCTGTCAGTCCGCTCGGGTCCGATCCCCGTCATCGCCAGCCTCCTCGACGCGCGTCGGCGACTCCGCCGGCCCTGCGCGACGACCGTCGCGCAGCACCTGCCGCAACGTCCGCGGCGATACCCCCGCCTCGCGGCGAGCCTTGCCGCGGGTGACGAGCACCCCGACGATCGCCACGACCCACACGGGATACTGCGCCAGCCAAGCGACCCGGAACGCCTCGAAGGTGTAGCCGCCGAGACGCTGCAGGATCACCCCCATCGCCTGGATCACCAGCAGGGACGCCAGGAATCCGCCGATGTTGACCATGCCCTGGGCGGTGCCGAGCGCGGTGCTCGGGTTGAACGTCCGCGCATAGTCGAATCCGATCATAGACCCGGGCCCGCCCACCGAGATGGTCACGATCAGGAGGACGAGCAGCCACATCGGGGCCGGCGCCGGCAGCAGCAGCACGACCGTCCACATCACCGCGTTGCTCACCATGATCGACAGCACCAGCCACGAGCGGTGCAGCGGGAACCGGCCGCTGAGGATCCCGAGCACCGGGCCGGCCGCGATCGCCGAGACCACGGAGAGGGTGAGCAGCGACCCGGCCGCCGCCGCGGACAGTCCCTGCGCCGACTGGAGATACGGCACGCCCCACAGCAACGCGAACGTGGTGATCGAGAATTGGGTCCCCATGTGGGTGAAGAACCCCAGCCGCGTCCCCGGCCGGCGCCACACCGCCCCGATCTGCGCGAGCACCTGCCGCATCCCGGCAGCCTCGGTCCGCACCACCACGCCGGGCGGTGCATCGCGCACCACGGCCACGGCGAGCACGCACGCGAGCACACCGAGAGCCGCAGCACTCGCGAAGGCCGCGCTCCACCCCGCTCCGTTCAGAATCAGCACGAAGGGCAGCGCCGAGAGCACCTGCCCCAGCTGCCCGAGAATTCCCGTGAGCTGGGAGACCAGCGGCACCCGGCGCACGTCGAACCACACCGGAACCAGGCGCAGCACCGAGATGAACGTGAGTGCGTCGCCCGCGCCGACGAAGACCCGGGCCGCGTAGGCGGCGGGCAGGGATTCGGTGAACGCCAGCACCAGCTGCGCCGACGCCATGATCGCCGCACCCGAGGCGATCATCACCCGGGACCCGAACCGGTCGAGCAACACCCCGGCCGGGATCTGCATGCTCGCGTACACCACGATCTGCAGGACCACGAATCCGGAGAGCACGGCCGGAGTGATGTCGAAACGTTCGGTGGCCGCGAGACCGGACACGCCGAACGACGTGCGATGCATGACGGCCACGACATAGGCGAGGACACCGACACCCCAGACCCACCACACCCGTTTCATGATGAAACGACTTTACGCGGCGACGGGTCTACCGGCCGGTAGTCATTCGCGGCCCCACGACACCCAGGTCGGGTCCGCGGCCCGTCCACCGACGACGGTGTCGGCGAGGGCGTCGAGCCGGACGAGCTGCTCGTCGGTGAGCCGCACGTCGAGTGCGCCGGCGTTCTCGGTGACGCGTGCGGCGTAGCGGCTGCCCGGGATCGCGACCGACGGCAATCCGAACTGCCGTGCCTTGGCGTCGAGCCACGCCAGCGCCACCTGGGCGACGGTCGCCCCCGCCTCGTCGGCGACCGCGCGCACCGCGGCCCGCACCTGCAGGTTGGCGGGCAGCGCGTCGGCGTCGAACCGGGGGAAACGCCGGCGCAGATCCCGGTCGCCGATCTGTCCGGCGTCGAAGTCGTCGGTGAGCAGGCCCCGGCTGACCGGCGAGTACGGCACGAATCCGATGCCCAGCTCGGCGGCCGTGGGCACCACGTTCTTCTCGACGTCGCGGGAAACGATGCTCCATTCGGACTGGATCGCGGAGATCGGGTGCACGGCGTGCGCGCGCCGCAGCTCGTCGCCGGTGGCCTCGGACAGGCCGATGTGCCGGACCTTGCCGGCCTGCACCAGCTCGGCGAGGGCGCCGACGGTGTCCTCGACCGGCACGTTCGGGTCCACGCGATGCAGGTAGTACAGGTCCACGCTGTCCACCCCGAGCCGGCCCAGGGACTCGTCGATCGCCCGCTTCGCGTACTCGGGGCGGCCGTCGATACCGCGGTTGCCGGTCCCCAGCGCGCCGACCAGACCGAATTTGGTGGCCACCTGCACTTCGTCGCCGCGGTCCTTCAGCAGCTTCCCGACGACCCGCTCGCTGGTGCCGTCGCCGTAGACGTCGGCGGTGTCGACGAACGTGATGCCGAGATCGACCGCGTGGTGCAGCGTGGCGAGGGCCTCGTCGAGGTCGACCGGGCCGTAGGCGGGCGAGACGGACATCGCGCCGTAGCCCTGGGCACTGACGGTCAGACCGGGGGCGAGGGCGACGGTGGGGACGGGCATGAATTCTCCAGTGCATGTCGGACGAACGGGATGCGCGCCGGGTGCGCCCGCTCGATCCTTCCGAACATCGGCATCCGGCGCACGTCCGGGAAACCCGGTGCCGTCGCCACCACCCGCCTACGCTGAGTCCATGTCGTACGACTGGCTCGAATTGCAGCGCATCGCCCGGCAGGGTTTCGAGAACCGGCTCTCGGCGGTCACCGACTGGTCCGCCCCCACCCCCGACACCGAATGGGACGTCGCCACGCTGGTCCGGCACGTGGTGGACGAGCAACGGTGGGTGCCGCCCCTCCTCGCCGGGAAGACGATCGCCGAGGCGGAGGCCGATCTCCTCCCCCTCGGCGACGACCTGCCGGCCGAGTGGGACCGGCACGCGGTCGACGCGTCCGTCGCGTGGGCGTCCACCGATCCGGACAGACAGGTGCACCTGTCGTACGGAATGGTTCCCGCGCGGGACTATCTGCGACAGCAGGTGAGCGACATCGCGATCCACACCTGGGATCTGGCACGGGCCGTGGGCGCCGACGAGACCCTCGACCCCGATCTGGTGGCGGCGGTGTGGGAGGACCTGCAACCACAGCGCGACATGCTGGGCGCGACCGGGCTGTTCGCGCCGCCCGTCCCGATGCCGGACGACGCGCCCCTGCAGGACCGGTTGCTGGCGCTGACCGGACGCGACCCGCGGGGAGCAGCGCGATGACACCCGAGGCGAGCGGTGTGACCGAGCCGGACGTCAAGCCGCGCAGCCGCGACGTCACCGACGGACTGGAGAAGACCGCCGCGCGCGGCATGCTCCGCGCCGTCGGCATGGGCGACGACGACTGGGACAAGCCGCAGATCGGGGTGGCCTCGTCGTGGAACGAGATCACCCCGTGCAACCTGTCGCTGGATCGGCTGGCGCAGGCGGTCAAGGACGGCGTGCACGCCGCCGGCGGCTACCCGCTCGAGTTCGGCACGATCTCCGTCTCTGACGGCATCTCGATGGGCCACGAGGGGATGCACTTCTCGCTCGTCTCACGCGAGGTGATCGCCGACAGCGTGGAGACCGTCATGCAGGCGGAACGGCTCGACGGGTCGGTGCTGCTCGCCGGATGCGACAAGTCCCTGCCCGGGATGCTGATGGCCGCCGCGCGTCTCGACCTCGCGGCCGTCTTCCTCTATGCGGGATCGATCCTGCCGGGCGTCGCGAAGCTGTCCGACGGCTCCGAACGCGACGTGACGATCATCGACGCCTTCGAAGCGGTCGGCGCATGCGCCCGGGGACTGATGAGCCGGGAGGACGTCGACGCGATCGAGCGGGCCATCTGCCCCGGCGAGGGCGCGTGCGGCGGCATGTACACGGCGAACACGATGGCGAGCGCAGCCGAGGCGCTCGGTATGTCGCTGCCGGGCAGCGCGGCCCCGCCGGCGACGGACCGCCGCCGCGACGGATACGCCCGCCGCAGCGGCCAGGCCGTGGTGAACCTGCTGCGCCGCGGCATCACCGCCTCCGACATTCTCACCAAGGAGGCGTTCGAGAACGCGATCGCCGTCGTGATGGCGTTCGGTGGGTCGACCAACGCGGTGTTGCATCTGCTGGCGATCGCGCACGAGGCGCGGGTCGAGCTGACCCTGGACGACTTCTCCCGCATCGGTGCCCGGGTTCCGCACCTGGCCGACGTCAAGCCGTTCGGCCGGCACGTGATGAAGGATGTCGACCACATCGGCGGAGTCCCGGTGATCATGAAGGCCCTGCTCGACGCGGGCCTGCTGCACGGCGACTGCCTCACCGTCACGGGGCGGACCGTCGCCGAGAACCTGGCCGAGATCGCCCCACCCGATCCGGACGGCAAGGTGCTGCGCGCACTGGGCGAGCCCATCCATCCCACGGGTGGCATCACGATCTTGAAGGGCAGTCTCGCCCCGGGCGGGGCGGTGGTGAAGTCCGCCGGATTCGACGAGTCGGTATTCGAGGGCACCGCCCGGGTCTTCGAGCGCGAGCGGGCGGCGATGGATGCCCTCGAGGACGGCACGATCACGGCGGGCGACGTGGTGGTGATCCGGTACGAAGGCCCGAAGGGCGGGCCGGGAATGCGGGAGATGCTCGCCATCACCGGCGCGATCAAGGGCGCCGGGCTCGGGAAGGACGTGCTGCTGCTCACCGACGGCCGGTTCTCCGGCGGCACGACGGGACTGTGCGTCGGGCACGTGGCGCCGGAAGCCGTGGACGGCGGTCCGATCGCGTTCGTCCGCGACGGCGACCCGATCCGGCTGGACGTCGCGAACGGCACCCTGGACGTGCTGGTCGACGAGGACGAACTCGCGTCCCGCCGGCAGGGGTGGGAACCGCTGCCTCCCCGGTACACCCGCGGGGTGCTGGCCAAGTACACGAAGCTCGTCGGGTCGGCGTCGGGCGGGGCGGTCTGCGGCTGAGACACGGATGCGGGCCCCGGACAGGGGCCCGCATCCGTGTGCGTGTCAGATGGGGCGGTAACCCGCGCCGACCCCGCCGCGGGCGTCGACGTCCCCGAGGACAGTGACGAAGTTGGTGCCGACCTCCGGGCCGACGCACGGGGTGAGCAGGTACGCGTTGACCATGGCGACGAGGGTCGTGCCGACGACCAACGGCGCGCCGGAGTCGCCCTCGACGACGCACACCTGCGTCCAGGTCTCCTGGGAATTGAACACGTCACCCCAGACCACACCGCACGTGTTGCCGGTGGTGCGGCCCTCCTTGCAGGCCACGTTGGGGAACCCCACGGGGGTGCCGACGCCGGTGATGGTGACGTTGCCGACCCGGTTCACCGGTGCGACCCGGCTGCGGTCGAACTCGATGACCGAGTAGTCGAGCACCTCGTTGGTGCCGACGATCCGGCCGAGGACCCCGGCCCCGCGGTCCGTCTCGGACTTCACGGTCGTCCCGGGGCCGCCGCAGTGTCCGGCGGTGAAGCCGACGAGCCGGCCGGCCCGGTCGTTGCCGATCGTGGTGAGCGTGCAGTCGAACATGTCCTCGGAACCGTTGCCGAGCGTGATGCCCGAGCCACCCCCGAGCGGAACCGGCGGTGCCGCGACCGCGACCCCCGTTCCACCTGCCAGCAGTGCGACACCCGCGACGATCGCCATCGCAACGCGCTTGAACATGAGCCCTCCCGCCCGGCCGGTTCCGGCCGCATCAGCCGATCAGCCTACCCGGTCGAACCCGACCCCAGGCTCTCCAACGCCTTTCTGGCCGCCTCGAGTTCACGGCTGAGCTGCGCGACGCGTTCCTCCGCCGCCTGACGCGCCGCATCGATCACGGACCGGACCGCCTCGACGGCCGCCTCGTCGCCGAGTTCGAGCACCGCGCGCTCGACGGCGTCGGGACTGACGGGATTGGCCTTGCTCAGACGTCGGGTGCCCTGCGCGACACCGACGGTCCACTCCTGGTCCGGATCGATCGTGATGGTGACGGTCACCCCCGGCTGCTTCTTGGCCCGGCGCGGCGCCGCCTTGGGCTTCGCGGTTGCGCCGGTCTGCGGTTCGGGTGCGGTGGGCGGCACGGCGGGGGTCTCCTTCGGGGCGGGCGTGGGTGCCGGGGACGACGAGCTCTTCGGGGCGGGACCGCGGGAGGTCCCCGATGCCGCGGGCTGCGCGGAGGTGCGCGGGGTGGAGTGCGCAGTGGTGGAGCGCGCAGTGGTGGAGCGCGCAGTGGTGGAGCGCGGGGCGGGTCGATCCGCGGTCTTACGGGCCGGCTCCTTCGTCAGGCGCAGTTCCTCGGCCTCGAAGGGCAGTTCGTCGTCGACGCCCTTGGGCCGGACGGTGACGGTGCGGCCCGCCACCGACACCGCCCGGGCCGACGCGCCCGGCGCGATGCCCAGGCTCGGGATGCCCTCGATGAGATAGACGGTGGCACGGCGACCGTTCGCGATGGCGGCGGTCAGCTCGGCGAGCTGCTCGTCGGTGAGGTGATCCGGGCCGGTTGCGCCGGCTCGTCTGCGGGGCGGCATGCGCGTCCTTTCGTGCTGGGGGTGCAGGAGGCGCGACCACTGTCGCACACAGGTGCGACACTCTCGCGAATTCGTTGCGCACCCGAACCGTGGTGAGCAATGCTGGGTCGGCCGGTCACCTTCGGCGGCCGGGAAGGAGCGACGTGAGCGCGTCGGAGCAACCGGAGCTCGGGAACGAGCTCCTGCAGGCCGTGCAGGCCGAACTCGAGCGGACCCTGCTCGGTGGCGAACGCCGCTACACCCAGAAGGAGAGCGCCGCCCTGGCCGGGGTGGACTACGAACGCGCCCAACGACTCTGGCAGGCGCTGGGGTTCACCGTGGATCCGGACCCGGATGCGCGGACGTTCACGGACGGTGACGTCGCGGCTCTGCGCAACATCGACGCCATCGTGGGCAGCGGTGCGCTGCACCCCGACCTCGAGCTCGCGGCTGCGCGGTCGCTGGGACAGTCCATGTCCCGGCTGGCCGAGTGGGAGGTGACGTTGATGAACACCCACATCCTGGACCGGCTCGAGACCGAGTACACCGGAGCCTCCCCGTCCGAGGAGGAGATCCGGTCGTTCGTCGACGGACTGCTGAAACAGGTCCTGCCGCTCACCGAGAACCTGCAGCTGTATGTGTGGCGACGGCACCTGGTCGCGACGACCGGACGCAACGTGGTGCGGGCCGGGGGCGAGTCGGCGGGCCGGGTGCTGGTCGTCGGCTTCGCCGACATGGTGGGGTACACCCGCCTGACCCGCCGGATCGACGCCGACGAACTCAACGATCTGCTCGAGGACTTCGAGTCGACCGCGACGGGCATCGTGACCCAGGGTGGGGGCTGGGTGATCAAGACCGTGGGCGACGAGGTGATGTTCGCCGCAGAAGACCCGGTGGACGCGGCACGGATCGCGCTCGCGCTGCAGGAGTCGTCGAGCTCGCGGCCCGACGCCCCGGATCTGCGGGTGGGCATGGCGCAGGGCCCGGTCCTGGCCCGGTTCGGGGACATGTTCGGCTCGGCGGTCAACATCGCGGCACGACTGACCGGCGCCGCGCGACCGGGGACGGTGCTGATCGACTCGACCCTGGCCGGCGTGCTCGAGGGCGACGAGCACTTCCGGTTGCGCCCCCTGCGCGCGCTGCGGGTCAAGGATTTCCACCGGTTGCGCCCCTCGGTGCTGCGGCCGGCTCAGGACTGAGACGCCGGCACCGGGGCGGTCGGAGAACGTCGACTGTCCTGTCGCGCGCTCCGGCGGCGCCACGGGTGACACTCGATTGCGTACCAGTGGCGCGGCTGCCGATCAGCGGCGCCGGGACTTGCGTGCAGCGGTGCTGCGCCGGCCCGAAGTCCGGGGTCACCGTCCCGACCTACCCGCAACCCCTCCCCCTCGGGGTAGCGATTTGCACCCTGGGGTTCCTACTGCAGGTAGCGGCTCCGGCCGATCGTGGTAGGCGATCAGCTGCACACCGACGACGCGTGACGACGGAGGAATGTCGGGTAGGTCCCGAGACTCGGGGCCTGCCCTCCCGCCCACCCCGGGTCGCCCCGGCACACCCGCGGTGGTGACCGAGCCGACCAGCGATATCCGCAGGGAGCGGCAAGCACCCGAGGGACCGGAGTCCCGGAAAGAGCACACGATGGTAGCGAGCGATCGAAGTCATGGACGCGAACAGCGCCGAGTCGTCGACTATCTGGTCGAGGCCGTGGCCGCGCTGGGCGTGCGGAACATCTTCGGGGTGGACGGCGCCAACATCGAGGACCTCTACGATGCGGTCTTCGATGCCGACGTGGACGTCACCGGAGTGGTGGCCAAGCACGAGTTCTCCGCGGCCACCATGGCCGACGGGTACGCCCGTTCGACGAGCGGGCTCGGCGTCGTCGCCGCAACCTCGGGTGGTGGCGCGATGAACCTGGTCGCCGGGCTGGCCGAGTCCTACACCTCGCGGGTACCGGTGCTGGCCTTGGTCGGCCAGCCACCGACCGCGTCGGAGGGCGAAGGAGCATTCCAGGATTCCAGCGGCCGAGCGGGTTCGATCGACGCGGCGCGGTTGTTCTTCGAGATCTCCCGCTACTGCGCGCGGATCGACCAGCCCGAGGACATCGCCGAGCACCTGGAGCGAGCGGTGTCCTCGGCGCTGCAGGGCGGTCCGGCGGTGTTGCTGTTGCCCAAAGACATTCAGCAAGCATCCGTGACGGTGTCCCGGTTCACCCCGCCGACACCCCAGGTGGTTCACGATCACGTCGGGCTGGCCCGGATCGCCGAGATGGTCGCCGCGGCCCGACGAACGGGCAAGATCGTGCTCGTCGTCGGTGACCAGGTTGCGCGCAACGACGCCCGTGCGCAGGTGCGAGAATTGGCCGTCGCGTTGGATGCGGCGGTCGGAGTCGCACCGGATGCGAAGGACTGCTACGCCGCCGACGAGCACGGATTCTGCGGGGTCGCGGGCACGATGGGCCACGCCGAACTCGTCGACGCCGTGGAGCATTCGGCGTTGTGCCTGTTGGTGGGCACCCGGATGCCGATGACCGCGCGGGCCGGACTCGACGGTGCGCTGGCCGGGGTGCCGGTGGCCAGCATCGGTGCCGAACCACCCTATCCGCCCACAGTGCACGCGGTGAGCAGGGACCTCCGGTCGACACTGGCCGAGCTCGCGGCGATGTTCGAGGCCGACGGCGAACCGGAACCGGTAGGCCCGCAGGCCCTGACGACGCTGGAGGTGCCGGACTCCTCGGGGCCGGGGCTGCGCTACCGCGAGGCAGTGGAGGCGATCTCGGCGATGCTGCCGGCGGGATCGGACGTGTTCGCCGATGCCGGGAACACGGGCGCATCCGTGGTGCATCATCTGTCGGTGCCGCGGGGCGGGCGGTTCGTGGTCGCCCTCGGGATGGGTGGCATGGGCTACAGTTTCGGCGCGGGGATCGGTTCGGCGTTCGCGCGGAACAGAAGGACGTTCGTCATCGCCGGTGACGGCGCGTTCTTCATGCACGGCCTGGAGATGCACACCGCGATCGAGCACGACCTGCCGGTGACTTTCATCGTGTTCAACAACAACGCGCACGCCATGTGCGTGACCCGCGAGCAACTGTTCTACCGCGACCGATACAGCTTCAACCGCTTCCGGCCGACTCTGCTCGGCGAGGGCATCGCGGCGATGTTCCCGACGCTGCCGGCATTCGCCGCCCGAAGTGTCAGCGAACTGACCGACGCGCTGGCACACAGTGCACACGCCGAAGGCCCGTCCTTCATTGCGGTGGACTGCGATCCCGACGAGATACCACCGTTCCTGCCGTTCCTGACCCGACCTTGATTCCAGGAGACAAGTCATGACCATCAGCCTTCCCGCCCTGAGCGACATCGCCGAGGATTCGATCCCCGGTGTGCTGCGGATCGAGAATTCCGACAAGGATGCCACCACACCGATCATCATGGACATGCTGCGGTCGGTGTACCCCCACGAGCAGGTGTTCGGCCAGTTCTGTCCGATCAACGCCTACATCGCGGCACCGCCGCGTGAGGTGTACGAGTACCTGGCGGACACCCGATGCCTGGAGGAGTGGACCTACAGCCTGCGCGGGTTCACCGAGACCGACGAGCCCGGGCTGTGGCTCTCTTACGACCGGCTCGGCGACCAGACGAAATGCTTTGTCCGCACCGTCGCGAACCCCGACGCGATGACGGTGGATTACCACTGCGCCTGGGACCAGGGCCGACACCTGTGGATGATCTATCTGATGCGGGTGGTCGACGCGGAAGTGGTGCTGAACACCCCCGGATCGGTGGTGCTGTGGACCAACTGCCACCACCCGTTCTACGACGAGAACCCCTACCCGGAGACGGCGCCGGCGAACCGCCCGGTGTGGGTCGGCGACTTCTGGGACATGTTCTCCGCCGGACACCAGTTGGAAATGGACAACCTCAAGGCCATCTGCGAGTACCGCGCCGCACACGGTCTACCGATCAAGCCGGAGTGGATGAAATGAGCATGACAGCGCACGCGCCGACGACAGCGTCCCTGCCTGCGGTCAGCCTGATCGACGTTGCCGGCTATCTACCGGAGAACCGAGTTCCCACCGAGTATTTCACCCAGTTCTCACGTTCGGACCGGATGGCGAAGAACGTCATGTTCCGCGCACCGAGGTATCGGCACCACGTGGCCCGTGACGAGACCGCGGTGGACATGGTGGAGCGGGCGGTCGCGCCGCTGATCGACAGGCACGGCCCGGACACAATTTCCAACGTGGATGTGCTGCTCACCCACACCCAACTGCCCGACAACCCGGTGCTCGGCTGCGGCCCGGAGGTCGCCCGACGGTTGGGGCTGCGCCCGGACTGGGTGATCGACGTGCACAACGGCGGCTGCGCGTCGTTCGTGCACATGATGGCACTCGCGCGGACCATCCTGCGCAGCACCGACGCGACCACGGCATTGATCGCCACGGTTCAGAACAGTGCGGGACAGGTCTTCACCCAGACCGAGATCCGCGGGCTGGCGCACGCTTCGGTCCCCGGCGACGGCTGCGGGGTCGGCCTGCTGACCAAATCCGACGACGCGCCGATCCTGGGCATCGACTGCCGCACCTACCCGGAGTTCGGTGGGGACATGACCTTCGAAACAGTCCCGGTCTCCGACCGCAAGTACTGGGAATCGGGACCCGGCCAGGTGTGCGTGGGATTCACCGAGTCCAAGATCACCAAGGTGTTCGCCCGCGGCAACCGGCTGGTTCCGGAGGTGTCGCTGGCGGTGTGCGATCGGATCGGGGTGCAGTCCGGCGAGATCGACACCTTCGTCACCAACCAACCCAATCGGCTGTTCCTGCGGAACTGGCGCGAGGCCATGCAGCTGCCCCCGGAAAAGCACCCGGACACCTTCGACGAGTGCGGAAACCTGTTCGGCGCCGGGATCCCGGTGACGCTGGACACCGCCAATCGGGAGGGGCGCATCGGCAACGGATCGTTGGTGCTGCTGGCCGGATTCGCCCACGCCGGCGACTTCGCCGGTGCCGCCGCCGTCCGATGGGGAGCGGGGCCGACACCATGACCGGCAAGACCACAGAGATGACGACACCAGTGGCGGGTGGCGGGAGTCGACCGACACGCCACTTCGAGCTCGGGCTGAGCGAAAACCCGTTCCCCCCATTACCGTCCGTGCTGGCGGCGCTGCACGAACAGATGGCCCAGGCCAATCGGTATCCGGAGTTCCTGCCACAGCGGCTACCGCAGATCATCGCCGAACGACTCGGCGTGGATCCGCCGCAGGTGGTGGTCGGCGCGGGCGCCACCGGGGTCGCGATGCAGATCATGCAGGCCGTGCTGGGCGACGGCGAAACCATGGCGTTCGCGACGCCCACGTTCGACGGCTACCCGATCATGGCCGACATGATGGGAATCGAGGCGGTGACGGTGCCGCTGGACCGGGCGGGGCGGCAGGATCTGGGCGCCCTGAGCGAGATCGTCGACGACCGGACCGGGCTGGTAGTGGTGTGCCGCCCGCACAACCCGACCGGCACTCTGGTCTCCGCGGTCGACCTGGAGGTGTTCCTCGCCTCGATCCCACCGCGGGTGGTGGTGATCCTCGACGAGGCCTACGTCGAGTTCGTCGACGACGCCGATGCGGTCGACGTGCTCGGCCTCGTTCGTCGCTACCCCAATGTGCTCGTGTTACGGACGTTTTCGAAGGCGTTCGGACTGGCCGGGCTGCGCATCGGGTACGCCTTCGGGGGACGCGAGTTGGCGGCACGGGTGCGACGCTGGCAGCTACCGTTCGGAATGAGCTGTGCGGCGGTGGCGGCGGTCACCGCCTCCTACGCGGCAGAGGACGAACTGCGAGCCCGGGTCACGCGGATCACCGCCGAGCGCGAGCTGCTGCGGGACGCGTTGCGGCAGAACGGGGTGCAGGTGCCCCGCAGCCACGCCAATTTCCTCTTCCTGGGCGGGCCGCACACCGCACCGGCGCTGCAGCGCGCCGGCATCGTGGCCAAGTCCTACGCCGACGGCAGTGCCCGCATCGCGGTGGGCGACCGCGCTGCCGGCCGCGCGGTGCTGCGGACACTGCGAAAGCTGTGAGGTCTGCGTATGTCCACGATGCGGCCGCGCGCTGCGCGGATCCGTGCGGCCGGACGCGGAGCCGTTCGCACCGTCACCGCCGGCGCCGATCCCGATCGATACTTCCGGTGGCGGCGGGACCGTGACGGCGACCCGTTCGAGGTCCGGTTTCCCGGCTTTGCACCGATCCTGTTCACCGGCCATCCCGAGGGTGCCCGCGACATCTTCCGTGCGCCCGTCGATCTGGTCGAACCCCCGACACCGAATCCGATCGCGCCGATGGTCGGGGATTCGTCGCTGATTCTGATATCCGGAGAGCGGCACCGCCGGGAACGGAAATTGCTGACCCCGCCGTTGCACGGGGAACGGATGCGGGCGTACGGCGAGATCATCCGCAATTCGACGCTGGACGAGATCGCCGACTGGACTCCGGGACGCACCGTCGACTCGCGGGCTGCCCTGCGGGCCATCACCCTGCGCGTGATCCTGGAGGCAGTGTTCGGGCTCTCCGACGCCGACAGGTCGGCCGCATACACGCGGGTGGTCGCCGACTTCCTCGCCGCCTATACCGGTCCGCTGATGCTGGTTCCGCTGCTGCGCCACGGCATGTTCGGACGCGCCCCCTGGGACCGGTTCGTCCGCGCCCGCGACGAGTTCGATGCGCTGCTGACCGAAGACATCGCGCGCCGGCGCGCCGGACCCGAGGACGGCCGGCCGGACATCCTGAGCATGTTGCTCACCGCCACCTACGACGACGGGTCACGGATGGACGATGCCGAACTGCGCGAGGAACTGCGCACATTGCTGGTCGCCGGCCACGAGACCACCGCGACCTCGGTGTGCTGGGCGTTGTTCCACCTGCACCGCCACCCCGACGTCCGCGCGCGGGTGATGGCCGAGGTGCGGAACCTGGGCTCGACGGCCACACCCGAGCAACTCGCGCGATTGCCATACCTCACCGCGGTGTGCAACGAGACGCTGCGGTTGCATCCGCCGGTGCCGATCGTGCTGCGTCGGCTGACCGGGCCGCTGCACGTGCGTGGCGTCCCGGTAGCCCCGGGCGCGACGGTCGGTATCGCCTTGCCGCTTCTGCATTCGCATCCGGGCGTCTGGGAGCGGCCCGACCGGTTCGATCCCGGGCGCTTCGTCGGACGGCGCTACAGCCCGTTCGAGTTCGCACCGTTCGGCGGGGCGCATCGGCGGTGCATCGGGTCCGCTCTGGCGGACTACGAGATGCCGATCGTGCTGGCGACCATCCTGTCGCGGGTCCGGCTGGCCCTGCCGGAACGGGACCGACGCCGTCGACCGCCGGTGTCGGTCCCGCACAACATCGCCACCGGACCGCGCCGGCCGATCATGCTCGACGTGTTGGGCCCGCGGCATGCGCAGGACCGTTCGGTCCGACGACCGGTTCCCCGTGGTACGGCGCCATGCTGACACGGCTCGCTACCCGCATCGTCGACCATCCGCGCCGAGTTCTCGCCATCGCGCTGACGTTCATGGTGCTCGCCGGCGTACTCGGCACCGGGGTCTCCGCCGAACTGAAGGTCGGCGGTTTCAACGACCCCGATTCGGAGTCGTCCCTGGCCGAAAGCTTCCTCGACGAGCGCTTCGGCGGCTCGACACCGAACCTGATACTTCAGGTCACCGCCCGCTCCGGCGACGTGAACAATCCTGAGGTGATGGTGGCGGCGCAGCGGCTCGAGCGGCGGATCGCGGCGGAGCCGGAAGTGACCGTGGTCGGCTCCTACTGGACCACGCAGCTGCCGGATCTGCGCAGCGCCGACAGCCGGTCGGCGCTGGTGCTGTTGCACGTCGGCGGCAGCGCGGAACAGGCTGCACGGCACACCTCGGCGATCCTCGCGGCGCTGCCCGCCGAGGACCCGGCGGTGCGGGTGGCGGCCGGGGGCAGGCTGGGGCTGACCGACGCCCTCGAGACCCAGGTGGCACAGGACCTGAAGTTGGCCGAATCGATCGCGCTGCCTGCGACGCTGCTGTTGCTGATCGTCGCGTTCGGCAGCGTGGTGGCGGCGCTGCTGCCGCTGAGCCTGGGCGTGATCTCGATTCTGGCGACGATGCTGGTGCTGTTCGTGCTGGCCAAGATGACCGACGTGTCCGTCTACGCCCTGACTGTGGCCACGGCGTTCGGACTCGGCCTGGCTATCGACTTCGGGTTGCTGCTGGTGTCCCGGTTCCGTGAGGAGCGGGCCGCTGGAAAACTGCCGCGGGAAGCGGTGATCGAGTCGGTTGCGACGGCCGGCCGCACCATCTTGTTCAGCGCGGCCACCGTGACGGTGGCGATGGGTGGAATGCTCGTGTTCCCTCTCTACTTCCTGCGGTCGGTCGGGCTCGCGGCGATGGTGGTGGTGGGGACGGCGGCGGTGAGTGCGGTGGTGGTGCTGCCGGCGATCCTGGCATTGCTCGGTGGGCGAATCGACTCGTTGACGGTGCGGCGCCGCCGCGACCGTCTGGCGACGGATTCGCCGTTCTGGCGTCGCACCGCGGCGGCAGTGATGCGCCGACCGGTACGGGCCGCACTGCCGGTGCTGGTGCTGTTGCTGTTGCTGGGCACCCCAGCCCTGCATGCGCAGTTCGCAACCCCGGACGCGCGGGCCCTGCCGGCGGATTCGCCCGCGCGTGAGGTCACTACCGCGATCCGGGACGACTACGCCGCCGACAGCTCGGACGCGGCGACCGTGGTAGCGCGCGACGACGCGGCGGCGCTCGAGCGAGTGGCCCGCGAGGTGTCCGCGCTCGACGAGGTGGCTCGGGTGGACGGCGCGTTCGGCCGCTACCGACACGGGATGCCGGTGGCCGGTCCGGGCCCGCACAGCGCGCGCTTCACCGCCGGCGACGCGGGGTACATCCTGGTCGAACCGACGGCGGAGGCACACTCGGAATCGGCCCAGGACCTGGTGCGCCGGATCCGGACGCTGCCGACGGTGACCGAGAACCACTTCGCCGTCGGTGGTCCGACGGCGACGCTGATCGACAGCAATTCCGCAATCACCGCGCGGCTGCCGTTGGCGCTGACACTGCTGGCCGCGTCGACCTTCGTGCTGTTGTTCCTGTTCACCGGCAGCGTGATCGTGCCGATCAAGGCGCTGCTGCTCAACGTGTGCGTGCTCGTCGCGGTGACCGGGGTGATGGTGTTGTTGTTCCAGGACGGGCACCTGACCGCGATCACCGGCGTGACACCCGCACCACTGACCATCGGCATGGTGGTGCTGGTGTGCTGCATCGCATTCAGTCTGTCGGTGGACTACGAGATCTTCCTGCTGAGCCGGATCAAGGAGGCGCGCGACGGTGGGGCGAGCCTCACCGAGGCGACCATCGACGGCCTGGGTCGCGTCGGGCGGATCGTGAGCAGCGCCGCCGCCCTGCTCTCCGTGACCTTGCTGTCCTTCTCGACCGGGCTGTCGTTCCTGCAGATGTTCGGGATCGGCACCGCTCTCGCCGTGTTGATCGACGCCACCCTCGTGCGCGGTGTGCTGGTGCCGGCATTCATGCAAGTGGCCGGCGAATACAACTGGTGGGCACCGGGACCGCTGCGCCGGCTGCATGCGCGGATCGGGCTGGGCGAGTCCCTGCGGGAATCGGCTCTCGCTGGGCCGCGGTCAGTGCGCTGACCGTGCGCGTCGACGGCGGGCGTGGAAGAGCCACCGGCAGGGACCGCCCAGTCGCAGTGCCGAACAGCGTCGCCCCTTACTACCGTGACCGAGAAACGCGCCTCGCGCCGTGGTGGCCGCCCCGAGCCGATCCATCCCGCCGTGCTCGACCCGCCGGTGCCCACACCCGCGCCGGTGTGCCGCGTGTCGACAACGCCTTCTCCTTCCCCGACCTGGGGTCGGCGGTGTAGCCCGGCCCGGCGAGGCCGTCATGAGCGAGGGCGCCGCGATCGCCGATGCCACGGATGCCTCACCCGCCCCACCTCGACAGGTTCCACGCGGCAGCATGCACTCGCCCGGTCCGCGACCACCGGCACGGTTCGTCCCGACCCACCCGCAAGCACCCCCCGGGGGGGGGGGGGGGGAATTGGCACCCTGGGGTGCCTACCGCAGGTAGCGGCCCCGGCAGATTGTGGTAGGCGATCAGCTGCGCAGTCGACGGAGTTCGACGATGTAGAAGATTCCGGTGAGCCCGGCGCTTGCGTGGCTGACCCAGCCCCCACACAGGGTCTCGACTGCGCGGTGTACCACCGAAACCCCGGGCTCGATACCCGATTGTCGCCAGGAGCCGAAGATGAATCCGCTTGCATCCCTCGAATCGAACAACCGGTCGATCACGATCGAGTTCGGCGAGCTGCACCACGAAATCGACAACATCGACGCCGAAATCCTCGCGGCGATCGTGCGGCGCACGGAACTTGCTCGGAGGGTTGCCGCAGCCGAGCGAGTCTGCGGCAGCACCGGCACCCGGTACAAACGCGACCTCGCGGTGATCCACCGCTTCGGAGCGCTCGGGAAGCAAGGCCACTTGCTCGGCGGTCTGCTGATCCGGCTGGCACATTCCACAACCACTGCTGAACCTGCCCCCCAGATCCGACCAGAGGAGGGTTTCTCATGAGAAACCTCCGACTCGGAAACACCCGAGGTGCCGGGCCGGTAGCTGCGGCGGCAGCGCTCATGCTGCTGGCCGTCGGCCCGGCGTCCGCGACTCCGCCGGTTGCCACACCCGAGCCCGGCGGGATCATCCGCATGGACCTGGCCCCGGGAGAAACGTGGGAGTGCGAGGGGTGGAGTCTCGAGCCGCCGTACCTGCAGGTGATACCGGACTTCTACAAGTTCGAGACCGGACCGAACCCGATGTTCTTCCGATACACCCCCGGCACCCGAGTGTTCATCCAGTGCATCGGCACGGGTGCGCCGTACTACTACGTCGGCCCCGTAGTGACCGCCATCCCGTAGAGCGCGCCGGGCACTGTCGACCTCGCTGAAAGCGGCTCGTTCCGACCGGATCGTGCCGGTCACGAGCTGTCCCGGAACCGGCAAGCAGTGCGATCACCTCGGACCCGCTCGCTGCCGCGGTCGTCGCCGAGGCCGCCGGTCCACGCGGACCCGAGTTCGAGGCGGTTGCTCGCGGTGCATTCCTGCACGGAATGCAGCAGGTGAGCTGGGCGCGCGGGGTGGTGGTGCTGGCCGGAGCTGTGTGGTGGGCGCGCGGGAGGCCACGACCTGTTGTGCGTCGACGGCTGTCGCGGTAACCTCGGATTAACAGTTACCAGTCGTCACACTAAAAAGGTGGAGACATGACCGCATCGCTCACCCGCCCGTCGGAAGCCGAGAGCAAGGGCTTCGTCCCCGGCGTCCCGCTGTCCGAGCGCGAGGAGACGGCGCAGCGCCTGCTCGCCTCGTCGGCCCGCAAGTCCTACGACCCGACGGTGGAGGTCGACTGGGAGGCCCCCGTCCCCACGGACAAGTACGGCATGACCCCCGAGTGGAGCACGCTGTACGGCACCGCCCTGTGGGACGAGATGACCGAGGAACAGCACATCGAACTGACCAAGCACGAGGCCGCGAGCGTCTCGAGCGTGGGCTTGTGGTTCGAGATCCTGCTCATGCAGATGCTGCTGCGCGACGTCTACAACCGTGACAAGCACTCCCGCCACGTCCAGTTCGCCCTCACCGAGGTCGCCGACGAGTGCCGCCACTCCGTCATGTTCGGCCGCGCCGGGGAACGCCTCGGCATGCCGGACTACGGCCCGGCCCGCTACATCCACCGCCTCGGCCGGGTGTGGGGCGGGTTCTTCCGCGGGGCCAACGCCTACGCGAGCGTCATGGCCGCGGAGGAGATCCTGGACATGATGCAGCGCGACTTCATGCGCGACGAACGCGTCCAGCCGGTCACCCGCACAGTCAGCAAGATCCACGTCCTCGAAGAGGCCCGGCACATCCGGTTCGCCCGCGAGGAGGTCGCCCGCCGGCTGGCCGGGGCGAGCCGCGCCCGCCTGCAGTTCGAGCGGATCAACACCGCGGTGACCGTGTACTTCGTGGTCAAGAGCATGATCCATCCCGACGTGTACAGCAACGCGGGACTCGACCGCGACCGCGCACTCGCCGAGGCCGCGAACAACACCCACTACCACGACCGTGTGCGCAAGTCCGGCGCCAAGCTCATGACGTTCCTCGACAGCGTCGGCCTGATCGGTGGACCGTCGAAGATTCTCTACAAGAAAGTCCACCTGCTCTGAGTCGTCACGTCCGAGGTCGCGCGAGGTCGAGGGGTCTCGCGCGACCTGGTCGTTCGGGGTCCCCGGTACGCACCCTCATCCGGTCGGCCGCTCGAGATCGTCTCGCTCCCAGCGGCCGAGATCGGCGGCCGCCTCGTAGGTGCTGCGCAGGAACCGCAGTAGTTCCGCATCGGGGTCGGCCGCGGTGCGCACCGCCTCGTACGGCAGCAGGAACTCCCCCAGCTCGGCGGAGTAGTACGCGGCGTCCGGACGCACCGGATGCTCGGCGAAACCCTCCGGCGCCGGATAGGCATAGGAATAGAAGGCGCCTTCGTCCGCGCCCCCGGGCCAGAATCCGCAGCTGCTGAGTTCGTGCGAATAGGCCTCGGTCATCACCCAGTCGGCGCAGTTGGGGATGCCTCCGGGGTGGGGCGGCGCGGTTCGCCCGGAGAAGCGCGTGCAGGCGAGATCCATCGCGCCCCAGAAGAAGTGCACCGGACTGACCTTGCCGAGGAATTCCCCTCGGAATCTGTGCAGGACGCGATCGGCCGCGAGCAGTTGCCGCCAGAAGAGGTGGGCCGCATCGGGGTCGTACGTGTTGTGCTCGTTGTCCTGCGCGAACGGGATCGCCGGATCCACCTCGTTGGGGGTGCCCTGGATCCGGGTGGGGATGCCCAGCTCGTCGAGGGCGCCGAGAACGCGTCCGTGGAAGTCCGCCACCGACTGCGCAGCGAGCGGGACGGAGCGGCTGCCGCCGTCGCTAGAGCGGATGCGCAGGAGGTGCTCGCAGAAGTCGAACTCGAGGTCGAACGCGTTGTGCCGGTAGGGGATCGACGAGGTGCCCAGCCCGCGCGGGGTGACGTACAGCGTCGCCTGCCACCAGTGGTTGACCATCGGCGCGTGGGCCAGCCGGATCTTGCCGACGATCTGCAGCCACATGTGCAGGGTGTCCCGCGTCGCGGCCCAGTCGGCCGTGCGCAATCGCGGCCACGACCCTCCGGGAACCGATGTCGATTCGTTCACCACGCCTCCTCGGTTCGGGAATCGACCCTACTCGGCCGGACCGCCCGCCGGGCCTCGTCCACGGAATCCCGTCGCCGGCGCACCGATCCGGCAAGCCGGATTCGCGCAAGTGCTGCAGCACCGTCACTGGCGGCGCAGAATTCAGGTAGGAACCGCGAGCCCTGCCCGGGAGCACCATGACCACATCGTCCGACCTCCCCACGGTGGGGGTCGAAGAGGAATTCCTCCTCGTCGACGCGGAAACCGGAGAACCCGCCGTCAACAACTCCGAGGTCGTCGAGCAGGCCCGCGTCCTCGGGGTGGAACTGCAGTACGAACTCGACCGCTGCCAGGTCGAGACGGCGTCGGGGGTCTGCTACGACGCCCACGAGCTGTACACCGACCTGTCCACCCGGCGATCCCTCGTCGCCGAGGCGGCCCGCCACTGCGGGTCCCGGCTGGTGGCGGTGGGTGTCCCGGTCGTCGGATCCCGTGAGCTTCCGGTCACGGAGAAGCCGCGATACCTGCGGATGGAACGTCACTTCGGCATGCTGGCCCGCGAACAGGGCATCTGCGGCTGTCATGTGCACGTGGCCGTGCCGGACCGGGCGACCGCCGTGCAGGTGAGCAATCACCTCCGGCCGTGGCTGCCCATCCTGCTGTCGTTGTCGGCGAATTCCCCGATCCACCGGGGAGTGGACACCGGGTACGCGAGCTGGCGGTCCATCCTGTGGTCACGCTGGCCGAGCGCCGGTCCGCCACCGTACTTCTCGTCGATAGAGGAGTACGACAGCACCGTCGCGGCCATGCTGGAGTGCGGCAGCATCCTCGACAAGGCGATGGTCTACTGGGACGTCCGTCCGTCGGCCAACTTCCCCACCGTCGAGGTGCGGGTGTGCGACGTCCCTGTGACCGTCGCCGAGACGGTCCTCGTCGCCGTCCTCGTTCGCGCCCTGGTGCTCACCGCTCTGCGCGATCTCGATGCCGGCCGCACCGCCGTGGCCTTCTCCTCCGAAGTACTGCGGGCCGCGTACTGGCGCGCGGCGCGCGACGGCCTGCCCGGCGACGGCATCGACCTGCCCTCGACCGCCCGTCGCCCGGCCGCCCACCTGCTCCGGGCGATGATCGAACACGTCCGGCCCGCCCTCGAGGATCTCGGCAGCTACCAGCAGGCGCGCGAGGGCCTGCACGCCGTGCTCGGGTGTGGAAACGGGGCCGTCCGGCAGCGACGGGTGTTCTCGGCCGGCGGCACCGCCCGGGACGTGATCGCCCAGCTCGCCGAGCTCACGTCCGCAGGGTGCACACACTGAGCCGCGGAACACACGCACTTATCCCTAGCTTTACGGTCTGGAATTGGTTACCGTCTGCGCCGTGCTCCTGCTGACCCGTCGCCGACACATCGACTTCGCCCGCACGGCGACGTCCACATGTCCGTGCCCGTAGGCCGGTCCCTTCCCCCGAACCGACTGTCGAGGAATCACATTCATGAGCACTGCCCCATCCACCGACCTGCGCGCGGTCGTCGACACGAACCGTGACGCCATCGCCGAGGACCACACCAGGGCCCACGCCGTCTTCCGAGCCGAAGCGCACGGGCACGACGCCGTCGCCAGCACCGTCGCCCTCGGCAGGTTCAGCGTGGAGGTCGACGAACCGCCGGCTCTCGGCGGGGAGAACACCGCGCCGAACCCCGTCGAGTACTACTTGGCCTCGCTGCTGTCCTGCCAGGTCGTGACCTACCGCGTCTGGGCGGACAAACTCGGGATCAGCGTCGACGACATCTCTGCGCGCGCCGAGGGCGACCTGGACGTGCGCGGGTTCTTCGGCTTCGACGACGTCCGCCCCGGATTCGGAGAGGTGCGGGTCGCCGTCACTCTGTCCGGACCGGAGCCGCGCGAACGCTACCTCGAACTGCAGGAAGCGGTGGACGCCCACTGCCCCGTCCTCGATCTGACCCGCAATCCCACCCCGGTGCGGACCGTCGTCGAGATCGCATGAATTCCGGGGAGCGCTGGTCGGCACCTCGCACAGCAGATAGTGTCGGGCGCGTGAGCCGGACACTGATGCAGGCAATGCCGGGGCCTTCCGCCCACTGCCGGGCCGTGCGCATGTGTATGTGCGGGTGTCCGGCCGTCTGATCGGCCGCACCCGATCCTCGCCCGTACCGGGCATCCCGATCGCGCACCGACGTGACTTCCCCGTGTCTCGTCCCGTGCGGGAACCGTCACGTCACCCCGAGACGATTGTCGAACGAACAACGGAGCAGCAATCCCATGAGCGAAACCCCCATCGATCCCGCAGCTTCCTGGAGCTTCGAGACCAAGCAGATCCACGCGGGACAGCCCGCCGGCGGCGACACCCGCGCCCGCGCCCTGCCGATCTACCAGACCACCAGCTACACCTTCGACAACACCGACCACGCCGCCGCCCTGTTCGGCCTGACCGAACCCGGCAACATCTACACCCGCATCATGAACCCCACCCAGGACGCGGTCGAACAACGCATCGCCGCCCTCGAAGGCGGGGTCGCCGCCCTGCTCCTCGCCTCCGGCCAGGCCGCCGAAACCTACGCCCTGCTCAACCTCGCCGCCGCCGGCGACCACATCGTCGCCAGCCCCTACCTCTACGGCGGCACCTACAACCTGCTGCACTACACCCTGCCCCGCCTCGGCATCGAGGTCACCTTCGTCGACGACCCCGACGACCTCGACCAGTGGCGCGCCGCGATCCGCCCCACCACCCGCGCCCTCTACGGCGAAACCATCGCCAACCCCAAGAACCACCTGCTCGACATCCCCGGCATCGCCGCCGTCGCCCACGCCCACCACCTGCCGCTGATCGTCGACAACACCGTCGCCACCCCCTACCTGATCCGCCCCCTCGAACACGGCGCCGACATCGTCGTGCACTCGGCCACCAAATACCTCGGCGGCCACGGCACCGCCATCGCCGGGGTCCTCGTCGACGGCGGCACCTTCGACTGGACCGGCACCGGCCCCGACGGCGTCCCCCGCCACCCCCAGTTCACCACCCCCGACCCCAGCTACCACGGCGTGGTCTACGCCGACCTCGGCGCCCCCGCCTACGCCCTCAAGGCCCGCGTGCAACTGCTGCGCGACCTCGGTGCCGCGGTCTCCCCGTTCAACGCCTTCCTCATCGCCCAGGGCCTCGAGACCCTGAGCCTGCGCATGGAACGCCACGTCGCCAACGCCGAGCGCGTCGCCGAATTCCTCGACCGCCGCCCCGAGGTCACCGCCGTCGCCTACGCCGGCCTGCCCTCCTCGCCCTGGCACGCCCGCGCCCGGCACCTCGCCCCCCGCGGCGCCGGGGCGATCGTCACCTTCGAACTCGCCGGCGGCATCGACGCCGGCAAGCAGTTCGTCAACGCGCTGACCCTGCACAGCCACGTCGCCAACATCGGCGACGTGCGCTCGCTGGTCATCCACCCCGCCTCCACCACCCACTCCCAGCTCACCGCCGCCGAACAACTCGCCGCCGGCGTCACCCCCGGCCAGGTCCGCCTCGCCGTCGGCATCGAACACATCGACGACATCCTCACCGACCTCACCACCGGCCTCGAGGCCGCCGGCGCCTGATCCGGACTCACGCATCGGTCCCGCCCCGGATACCGGGGCGGGACCGTGCATTTCGGGACCGCGTCCTACCGGACGGGGACCGGGGCGGACGCTCGGCCGAGCGCGCGG
This sequence comes from Rhodococcus indonesiensis, assembly GCF_047782815.1. Classification (NCBI taxonomy): domain Bacteria; kingdom Bacillati; phylum Actinomycetota; class Actinomycetes; order Mycobacteriales; family Nocardiaceae; genus Rhodococcus; species Rhodococcus indonesiensis. Next base: position 4,917,094 of record NZ_CP180630.1, read on the forward strand.
AGTGCCGGCACTCCGACCGGTTCGGTTGCGAGCAGCGGCACGACCGCGTAGCGCTCGGCGAGTTCGGTGCGGACCTTGTCGATCTGCTCGAGTTCGGCGGCTGCGCGGCGGCGCAGCAGCGGTGCGGTGGGCGCGGCGGCGGCCACGGAGTTGTCGATCACCCACGCCCATGGGTGAATGCCGGCACGTTCGAGGTCGGCCTGGAGCCCCGCAGCCTCGAGCACGGGAGTGGTCTCGGCGAGGGTGATCAACAGGACCTTGGTCGAAGCCGGGTCCTGCAGGCGCATCATCGGGGTGACGGCGTGCAGACCCGGGCCCAGTTGCCGGGTGACGTCGCGGTGGTAGGACCCGGTGGCGTCGAGCAGCAGCAGGGTGTGGCCGGTAGGCGCGGTGTCGACGACGACGAACTTGCGCCGGGACTCCTGGATCACTCGCGAGAATGCTTGGAAAACCGCCACCTCCTCGGTGCACGGGGAGCGCAGGTCCTCGGCGAGGGTCGCCCGGCCCTGCTCGTCGAGGTGCGCACCCTTGGTGGCCATCACCCGCTCTCGGTAGGCGCGGGTGGCCTCGGCGGGATCGATGCGCGAGACGTGGAGGTGTTCGACGTCGCCGCGGAGGGTCTCGGTCAGGTGCGCGGCAGGGTCGGTGGTGGTCAGGTGGACCTCGTGCCCCCGTTCGGCCAGGGCCATGGCGACGGCCGCGGCGATCGTAGTCTTCCCGACTCCGCCCTTGCCCATGCACATCACGAGACCGTGCCCGTCCCGCTCGATGTCGTCGATCAGTGCACGCAGCGATGCGTCCGCGACGCCCGGCACCGCGCCGGTCTCCGGGGGGAGGGCCGTGCCGACGTCGCCCGTCTCGAACAGCGTCCCGAGGACCTCGAGACCGATCATGTTCGTGGCCTTCAGTTCGATCAGGTCCAGCGGCAAGGGTTTCAGCGCCGCCGGCATGCCCGCCAAGGCGGCCTGTTCGCGGCGGTGGATCGCGAGGGCGAGGGGGTCCGTGTCGCCGGACGGCGCCGGCAGGACACCGTTGACGACGACGTGCTGCCGGCTCAGCCCGAGCGCAGCGAGTTCGCCGTGGGTGCGGTCTATCTCGGCGAGGGCGGAGCGGGTAGCGCGGGCGACGAGCACGAGTCGGGTGCGCTGCGGGTCCGCCAGGGCGTCGACCGCGGCGGCGTACATGGTCTTCTGCTTGTCGAGCCCGGCGAGCGGTCCGAGGCACGACGCGTCGCCCTTGCCCGCCGCGAGGAACTCGGTCCAGGTCCCCGGCAGCTGCAGCAGCCGGATGGTGTGTCCGGTGGGGGCGGTGTCGAACAGCACGTGATCGAACGAGGCGATCTCGCCGTCGGTCTCGGTCAGCAGGGAGGTGAACTCGTCGAACGACGCGACCTCGGTGGTGCACGAACCGGAGAGCTGCTCGGTAATCGAGGCGATCTCCGCGTCGGGCAGCAATCCCCGCACCGGCCCGACGATGCGTTCACGGTAGGCGTCGGCGGCCTGCTCGGGATCGATCTCGAGCGCCGACAGGCCCGGCACCGCGGGAATCGCGGTGAGGGCGTTGCCGATCGTGAGGCCGAAGGCCTGGCCGACGTTCGAGGCGGGGTCCGTCGAGACCAGCAGCACCTTCTTCCCGGCGCGGGCGAGGCTCAGTGCGCTCGCACAGGCGATGGAGGTCTTGCCGACGCCGCCCTTGCCGGTGAAGAACACGAACCTCGGCGGGTCGGTCAGGAACGTGGGGGTGGTCATCCGGTGCTCTCCTCGTCCTCGACAGCTCAGCAGCAGGTGGCGTCGCCGGGCGTGCAGCAGGCATCGAGATTCAGCATCGTCGCGCCGATGGGCAGCTGCGCGGTGTCGAGTCCCGCCCATGCGGCGAGCTGGGTCCGATCGGGATAGCGACCGGTGAGCACGGTGACGTCGTCGACGAGCACGAGCGGCAGACCGGCGGAGCCGGCGACCTCGAGGAAGCGCTTGACGCCGGGATTGTGCGCGAAGGCCAGCGGATCGTTGGCGAGGTTGTGGCGGGTGATGGTGGCACCCTGATCCTTCAGCCACTGCATGTCGGCCGTGAAGGTGACGAGGTTCCGGTCCACGTCGTCGCCGCACACGCCGGTGTTGCAGCACAGGGCCGGTTCGAAGACTGCGATGGTGCTCATGGTTTCTCCTGGTCGGATCAGCGGGTGGGGGATGCGGGGTCGAGCAGGCGGGCGGCGAGCGCGTCGACACGGGCGGCGATGTCGTCCCGCACGAGGCGCATCCGTTCGATGCCGTCGATGCCGCGCTCGGACGGCTCGTCGGTGTCCCAGTTCTCCACGTACTCCGCGTCGACGCGGGCGTCGCGGCCGAGGGTGACGACGAGGTCGACCGCACGCAGCAGCTGCGGATCGATCGGCTTGGGGTATTCGCCGTCCACCGGTGCGCCGACCTCCTCGAGCACCTGCACCGAGAGGGCGTTGAGCGCCGAACCCGGTGCCGTTCCGGCGGAGTGCACGGCGATGCGGCCGCCGGCGGCCTTGCGCATCAGCGCGGTGGCCATCTGGGACTTGCCGCCGTTCTTCACGCAGACGAACAGCACCGAGGGTGTGTGCACGTGAGGGTTTCCTTTCGACCGGGCCGGCTGTCCGTTTGACGCCGTGTTTCGACAACCGTCAATATAGACGCATGCCGAATCAACCGCCGCGCGGGGACGAGCCCTGCTGCCCGCCGCTCAGCCGCGAGCCGCTCACCTCCGATTGGGCCGGTGACCTGGCCCGCATGTTCAAGGCCCTGGGCGATCCGGTGCGCCTGCGGATGCTGAGCCTGATCGCCAGCCACGAGGGCGGCGAGTGCTGCGTGTGCGACATCTCACCGTCCTTCGACCTGTCGCAACCGACCATCTCGCACCATCTGAAGGTGCTGCGGGAGGCCGGCCTCCTCGACTGCGAACGTCGCGGCACCTGGGTGCACTACCGGGTCGTCCCCTCGGCCCTCGCCCAGCTGTCCGCGGTGTTGTCCGTCGAAGCCGGAATCGTCGCGAACTCGTCCTGCACGCCCGCCGCCGCCCTCGAGGAGGTCGTCTCGTGACCACCACCACCGACCACCCGGCAGTCGTCGGCAAGCTGTCCACCCTCGACCGGTTCCTGCCGGTGTGGATCGGCGTCGCCATGGTCGCCGGCCTGCTGCTCGGCCGCCTGATTCCCGGCCTCGGCGACATCATCTCCACCGTGGAGATCGACGGCATCTCGCTGCCGATCGCCCTCGGTCTGCTGATCATGATGTATCCGGTGCTGGCCAAGGTCCGCTACGACCGGCTCGACACCGTCACCGGCGACCGGCGGATGCTGATCGGCTCGCTGGTCCTCAACTGGATCGTCGGGCCCGCGCTGATGTTCGCCCTGGCCTGGCTGATGCTGCCCGATCTGCCCGAGTACCGCACCGGGCTGATCATCGTCGGTCTGGCCCGCTGCATCGCCATGGTCATCATCTGGAACGACCTTGCCTGCGGCGACCGCGAGGCCGCCGCCGTGCTGGTCGCACTCAACTCCGTCTTCCAGGTGATCATGTTCGCCGGCCTCGGCTGGTTCTACCTCTCGGTGCTGCCGGGCTGGCTCGGACTCGAACAGACCACCCTCGACGTCTCGCCCTGGCAGATCGCCAAGTCGGTGCTCATCTTCCTCGGCATCCCGCTGCTCGCCGGCTTCCTCACCCGGCACTTCGGCGAGAAGGCCAAGGGCCGGACCTGGTACGAGCAGAAGTTCCTGCCCAGGATCGGGCCGTGGGCCCTGTACGGCCTGCTGTTCACCATCGTGATGCTCTTCGCGCTGCAGGGCGAGCAGATCACCTCCCACCCGTGGGACGTCGCCCGCATCGCCCTGCCGCTGCTGGCGTACTTCGCGATCATGTGGGGCGGCGGCTACCTCCTGGGCGCCACGATGGGCCTGGGCTACGAGCGCACCACCACCCTCGCGTTCACCGCGGCCGGAAACAACTTCGAACTCGCCATTGCCGTCGCCATCGCCACCTTCGGCGTCACCTCCGGGCAGGCCCTCGCGGGCGTGGTCGGGCCGCTCATCGAGGTGCCCGTGCTCGTCGGCCTCGTCTACGTCTCGCTCGCCCTGCGCAAGCGCTTCACCCCCTCCGCCACCCCCGCCGCTTCGTGAAGCCCGAGAGCCAGGGAGCCGACATGTCCGACCACTCGAACCGCCACCAGCCCGAACTGCTGATGCCGCAGGCGGTGCTCCAGCGTGCCGCCGAGCACCTCGCCGACAAGTACGACGGGATCTTCTCCCCGCAGACCGTCGAACGGGTGGTGTTCGAGTCCTATGCGGCACTGCGCCGCACCGCCACCGTCTACACCCATCTGACGGCACTCGCCCCGCGCTTCGCCGCCGAACGCCTGACCGCGCTGGCCCAGGCCGAAGGCGCCGTCGCAAAGGACGTTCCGGAGGTGCTGTTCGTCTGTGTGCACAACGCCGGTCGCTCCCAGATGGCCGCTGCCCTGCTCGATCGCCACGCCGGTGGCCGCGTCCACGTCCGCTCCGCGGGCTCCGCACCGATCGCCGCGATCAACCCGGTGGTGGTCGAGGCCATGGCCGAGCTCGGCCTCGATCTCGGCGCCGAGTTCCCCAAGCCGCTCACCGACGACGTCGTCGCCGCCGCGGACGTGGTCGTGACCATGGGCTGCGGCGACGCGTGCGCCGTCTACCCCGGCAAGCGCTACCTCGACTGGTCCGTCCCCGACCCGGACGGGCAATCCCTCGAGGTCGTCCGCATCATCCGCGACGACGTCGACGCCCGGGTCCGCGCTCTGCTCGCCGACCTCACCGCCGTTCCCACCGCCTGACACCCGAAAGGTTCCCTCGATGACCACCAAGCCGTCCGTGCTGTTCGTGTGCGTGCACAACGCCGGCCGCTCCCAGATGGCCGCCGGATTCCTCACCGCCCTCGCCGGCGACGCCGTCGAGGTCCGTTCCGCCGGCAGCGCCCCCGCCGATCAGGTCAACCCCGCCGCCGTCGAGGCCATGGCCGAGCTCGGCATCGACATCTCCACCCAATCCCCGAAGATCCTCACCACCGACGCCGTCGAAGCCTCCGACGTGGTGATCACCATGGGCTGCGGCGACACCTGCCCGGTCTTCCCCGGCAAGAGCTACCGCGACTGGGTGCTCGAGGACCCGGCCGGCAAGGGCGTCGAGTCGGTCCGCCCCATCCGCGACGAGATCAGGGCGCGGGTCGAGGCGCTGATCGCCGAACTCGTCCCCGGCGCCGTCCGCAGCTGACCGAACGCAGGGCGTGCCCCGGCCGGATCCGCCGGGACACACCTGCGGCCCAGCCGGGTCGGCCACACTGGAGACCGGGTCGACTCCACCTTCCCCGCGAACCGAGAAGGGGTCTGTGATGACGGTACTGCCCATCGTCTGGCAACGCCTGGTCAGCCAGGGACAGACGTGCCGCCGCTGCGCCGGCACCGGTGAGCAGATCCAGCACGCGGTCGGCACGCTCGATCAGGCCCTGCGCCCGCTGGGCATCGCACCGCACCTCGAGGTCCGCGAACTCGACGACGCCGCCTTTGCCGCGAACCCGACCGAATCCAACCGCATCTGGATCGCCGGCCGCCCGCTCGAGGACTGGCTCGACGCCGACGTCGGCAGCAGCCGCTGCTGCTCGGTGTGCGGCGACTCCCCTTGCCGGACAGTGGCACTCGGACCAGTCACATTCGAAGAGATCCCCGAACGACTGATCGTCAAAGCCGCCCTGATCGCCGCGGCGAGCCTGCTCGACACCCCCGGCCAACCCTGACGGCCGAAACCGACGATCTGCGCACGCGATGACGAGGGAGACGATGAGCACGAGCGAGGTGGACGTCGTGGTGATCGGGGGCGGGCAGGCCGGCCTGGCCGCCGGGTACTACCTGCGCCGGGCCGGGCTCGAGTTCGTCGTCCTCGATGACCAGCCCACACCGGGCGGCGCGTGGCCGCACACCTGGCCCTCGCTGCGGTTGTTCTCCCCCGCGGAGTACGCGTCGCTGCCGGGATGGCCGATGCCGTCGTGGCGGGACGGGTTCCCACCTGCCCGGCACGTGATCGACTATCTGACCGCATACGAGCGCCGCTACAGTCTGCCGGTGCGGCGGCCGGTGCGGGTTCGGGCGGTCACCCGCGACGAGGACGGGGAGCGGCTGCGGGTGGACACCGCGGAGCGGGTGTGGCGGGCACGGCGGGTGATCAGCGCCACCGGCACCTGGCAGCAACCGTTCTGGCCCGCTTGCCCCGGAGCCCGCACCTTCGCGGGCAGACAGTTGCACACCGTGCAGTACCGCATCCCGGGTGAATTCGCCGGTAGAGCGGTCGTGGTGGTCGGCGGCGGCAACTCCGGTGCCCAGCTGGTCGCCGAGATCTCGGAGGTCACCGGCACCACCTGGGTGACCACCCGCCCGCCGCGGTTCCTACCGGACGACGTCGACGGACGTGTGCTGTTCGAGATGGCGTCGCGGCGCGCGCTGGCGCTGGCGGCCGGGCGCCCCGATCCGGGCGGTATCGCCGACCTCGGTGACATCGTCATGGTCCCGGAGGTCCTCGCGGTCCGGGACCGCGGCGCGCTGGATCCGCTGCCGATGTTCGACCGGCTGACCCGGGACGGCATCTCGTGGGACGACACCGGGGAGAGCCGGCGCGCGGACGTGATCGTCTGGGCCACCGGATTCCGCCCCGCCCTGACGCCGTTGCGGCCGCTGCACCTGCGCGGGTCCGACGGTTCCATCGCCGTGACAGGAACCCAGGCGTTGAAGGAACCCAAGCTGCATCTGCTCGGCTACGGGGACTGGACCGGCCCCGGGTCGGCCACGCTGATCGGGGTCGGGCGCACCGCCAAGGCCGCCGTCGCCGGGCTGGCGCTGGACCTCTGAGCCGGCACCGCGGCCACGGCGGCCGACCGGAAAGCCCGATGAGCACCCCCGGAGTCCGGCTGGCGTGCGGGGCCGGAAGCCTCACGGGACGCCGTAGGCGCGGTGGTCGGCCTCGCGCAGCGCGCTCACGTAGTCGCCACGTCCGCGGCCGGTCCCGTCCGCGCCGGGCGGTCCGGCGAGCATCCCCCGGAACTCGCCGACGCTGCGGTATCCCTTGCGGCGCATCCACTCGCGCACGCCGTCGAGCAGGACGGCGGCGTACTCGGGACCGTGACGCAACAACGCCGAGGCGGACTGCACGACGTCCGCGCCGGCGAGCAGGTACTTGATCACATCGGTGGCGTCCTCGACGCCGGTCGTCGCGGCCAGGTCGGCACGCACCCGTCCCCGCAGCAACGCGATCCAGGTCTGCGGCAACCGGGTCTCGACGGACGTCGAGAGGCTCACGCCAGGAACCACGGTGAGGGTTTCGGGATCGATGTCGGGTTGCAGGAACCGGTTGAACAGCACCAGCCCGTCGGCCCCGGCCTCGTCGAGGCGCAGCGCCATCTCACCGATCGAACTGAACTGGGGGCTCACCTTGACCGCCACCGGCACGGTGACGGCGTCCTCGACCCGGCCAAGGACGTCCAAGTGGCGTTGTTCGACGTCCCGGCCGCTGATGTGCGGATCACCGGGCAGGTAGTAGATGTTCAGCTCGATCGCGGCCGCGCCGGCATCCTGCATCGACCGGGCATAACCCGCCCACCCGCCCGGGGTGACGCCGTTCAGGCTGCCGATCACCGGGACAGCGACCGCCTGCGCGGCGCGTTCGAGCAGACTCAGATAGCGGCGCGGTCCGTGGTCCTCGACGGTTTCCTCCGGAAAGTACGACAAGGATTCGGCGTAGCTCTGCGAACCGTGCTCGGTCAGTGCCGCATTGCGCTCCGCTTCGCGCAGCAGCTGCTCTTCGAACAGTGAATAGAGCACCACCGCCCCGACGCCTGCCTCGGCGAGCCGGCGGACACCGTCGACCGTCCGGGACAGTGGAGATGCCGCCGCCACCAGAGGATTCGGTAGGGACAGGCCCAGATAGCGCGTCGACAGGTCCATCAACGGTCCTTGCGGGCGTCGGCGGTGAAGTGGTGCGATCCTCGCGATGCCATGTCCTCGTACCGGTCCCAGCGCTGAGCGATCGCCTCCTCGGCGAGACCGAGAAGTCGGTCGTATTCCTCCGGATCGGTGTTGGCGAGTGCGCGGTACCGCAGTTCACGACTGCGGTAGTCCTCGAGCGGAATCCTCGGCCGGTGGGAATCGAGCAGGAACGGATTCTCCCCGGCCGCCCGCAACATCGGGTCGTAGCGGATCAGCGGCCAGTGCCCGCTGGCTACCGCGCGATACTGCTGGTCCATCCCGTGACGCATGTCGATGCCGTGCGCGATGCACTGACTGTAGGCGATCACGAGCGAAGGGCCTTCGTAGGCTTCGGCTTCCCGCATCGCCTGCAACGTGTGCTGCGGATCCGCTCCCATCGCGACCCGGGCCACGTAGACATTGCCGTAGGCGATGGCCTGCAACGCGAGGTCCTTCATCGGGACCGTCTTGCCGCCGGCGGCGAACTTCGCGATCGCCCCGAGCGGGGTGGCCTTGGACATCTGCCCCCCGGTGTTGGAATACACCTCGGTGTCGAGGACCAGGACGTTGACGTTACGGCCGCTGGCCAGGACGTGGTCGAGACCCCCGGCACCGATGTCGTAGGCCCAGCCGTCGCCGCCGACGATCCACACGCTACGCCGCACCAGATGGTCGAGCACACTGCGCAGGTCCGCCGTCGTAGCGGAATCCAGCTCTGCGATACGGGTTTCGAGTTCGGCCACCCGCTCCCGCTGGGCGCGCAGCTCGGACTCGCGCAGCTGCGGCGCCGTCAGGATGCCGTCGACGAGGTCGGCACCGATCGCCTCCCGCAGTTCGGTCAGGCGCCGCCGGGCGAGCCGGGTGTGCTCGTCGGCGGCCAGCCGGAACCCGAGCCCGAATTCGGCGTTGTCCTCGAACAGGGAATTGGACCAGGCGGGACCGCGTCCGTCCGCGTTGGTCGTCCAGGGGGTGGTGGGCAGATTGCCGCCGTAGATCGACGAGCAGCCCGTGGCGTTCGCGATCGTCAACCGGTCGCCGAACAGTTGGGAGAGCAGCTTGAGGTACGGGGTCTCCCCGCAGCCCGCACAGGCGCCGGGAAATTCGAACAGCGGCTCCAGGAACTGGGTTCCGCGGACGGTGCCGAAGTCCACCCGGGCCCGGTCGGCCGTCGGCAGCTTCTCGAAGAAGACGATGTTCTCGCGTTCGGGGGCCACCCGCGGTTCGCGGGGTGCGAGATTGATGGCCTTGGTGGTCGTCGCGCCGGGGGCCACGGCAGGACAGGCCTCGACGCACAACCCGCATCCGGTGCAGTCCTCGGCGTAGACCTGCAGGGTGTACCGGGCATCCGGCAGGCCCACAGCACCCAGGGCCGCCGAGCCGAACTGCTCCGGGGCACCGTCCAAGTGGGACTTGTCGTAGAACTTGGTGCGGATCACGCTGTGCGGACAGACAAGACTGCAGTTTCCGCACTGGATACAGGTGTCCGGGTCCCACACTGCGACCAGTTCCGAAATGTTGCGCTTCTCGTACGCGGTGGTGCCGCTCGGATAGGTACCGTCCACGGGAAACGCGCTGACCGGCAGGGAATCCCCGCGCCCGGCCATCATCTCCGCGGTGACGGTGCGGACGAACTCGGGCGCGCGCTCGGGCACGATCGGCGCCGGCACCCGTGTGGTGGTCACCCGATCGGGCACATCGATCCGGTGCAACTCTTCCAATGCCCGGTCCACCGCGGCCAGTTCGCGCCGCAGCACGTCGGCTCCACGGTTGCCGTAGGTCTTCTCCACCGACTTCTTGATCCGGGCGACGGCCTGCTCACGCGGCAGCACATCCGAGATCGCGAAGAAGCAGGTCTGCAACACGACATTGATCCGCCCGGCGAGCCCGACCTCACGAGCGATCCGGCCCGCGTCGACCGCATACAGCGTGATCCCCTTGTCGAGGATCTGTTCCTGGGCCCGGCGAGGGAGCGCGTCCCAGACCTTGTCGGGCCGGTGTCTGCAGTTCAGCAGCAGGGTCGATCCCGGCGCAGCCGGTCCCAAGACGTCGATCTTGTCGAGGAATCGGAACTGATGGCATCCGACGAGGTCCGCGCGGCTCACCAGATACGGTGCGCGGATGGGCCGCGGCCCGAAGCGAAGATGCGAAAACGTCTGCGAACCGGACTTTTTCGAGTCGTAGACGAAGTAGCCCTGTGCGTGCAGGTGTTCCTCGTCGCCGAGAATCTTGATGGTGTTCTTGTTGGCCCCGACCGTGCCGTCCGAGCCCAGGCCGTAGAAGATCGCCCGCACGGTGTCGGAGGATTCGATGTCGAAGGACGGGTCGTAGGTGATGCTGGTGCCGGTCACGTCGTCGTCGATGCCCACGGTGAACCGGCGGCGGGGCCGCTCACGGGCGAGCTCGGCGAAGACGCCGGCGACCATGCCGGGTGTGAACTCCTTCGACGACAGACCGTAGCGTCCGCCGCAGACCCTGGGCATGACGGCCCGCTCACCATCGGCATGCGCCTCCGCGAGGGCCGCGACGACGTCGAGATACAGCGGCTCGCCGTGCGAACCGGGCTCCTTGGTGCGGTCCAGCACGCCGAGCGTGCGCACCGTCGCCGGCAGTGCCGCCAGCAGCGCCTCGGCGGGGAAGGGCCGATACAGCCGCACCTGCACCACCCCGACCCGCTCACCGCGGGCGGTGAGCGCGGCAGCGGTTTCGGCTGCGGTGTGCGCACCGGATCCCATCAGCACCAGCACGCGGTCCGCCTCGGGATGCCCGGTGTACTCGACGATGCGCATGTCGCGTCCGGTGCGCTCCCCCAACTGCGTCATCAGCTCGTCCACCACCCCCGGAACCCGGGCATAGAACGGATTGACCGTCTCACGCGCCTGGAAGTAGGTGTCCGGGTTCTGCGCGGTGCCCCGGATGAAGGGCCGCTCCGGCGACAACGCGCGTTCGCGATGCTCTCGGATCAGCTCCTCGGGCACCAGGGCACGCAGGTCGTCGTCGGCCAGCGTCTCGATGGTGTTGAGTTCGTGGGAGGTGCGGAAGCCGTCGAAGAAGTGCACGAACGGCACCCGCGTCCGCAGGGTGGCGGCCTGCGCCACCAGCGCCAGATCGTGTGCCTCCTGCACCGACGCCGAGGCGAGCAACGCGAATCCGGTCTGGCGCACCGCCATCACGTCCGAATGGTCGCCGAATATCGACAGCCCCTGTGCGGCCAGGGACCGGGCAGCGACGTGCATGACCGCCGAGGTCAGCTCGCCGGCGATCTTGTACATGTTCGGGATCATCAGCAGCAGTCCCTGTGACGCGGTGAACGTCGTCGCCAGTGCCCCGCCCTGCAGTGCGCCGTGCAGCGCCCCCGCCGCGCCGGCCTCGCTCTGCATCTCCACCACACTCGGCACGGTGCCCCACAGATTCGGCCGGTGCCGGCTGGACCATTCGTCGGCCAGCTCGGCCATCGCCGACGACGGAGTGATCGGATAGATGCAGCACACTTCGTTGAGCCGGTAGGCAACCGACACGGCCGCCTCGTTACCGTCCACCGTGGCACGCGTCATGTCGGCTCCGGAAACATTTCGATCGCGTGGACCGGGCACTGCTCGAAGCACTCCGCGCAGCCGGTGCACTTGTCGTAGTCGTACCGGTAGCCGTGGCCGGCACCCAACTTGACGATCGCGTCCTCCGGGCACGCGCCGAGACAGCCGTCGCACTCGAAGCAGTTGCCGCACGACAGGCACCGGCCCGCCTCGAATGTCGCCGCCTCGGCCGACACCCCGCCGACCACCTCGTCGAACCCGGAAAGTCGTTGCTCAACAGCCAATTCCGGCTGCACCCGCCGATCCGCGTCGGCGAAATACCACAGGTGCAGCTGGTCGAACGTCGCGATCGGATGCTTGGCGGGCCGCTCGGCAGACGCCCGACGCAACCAGGCGTCGATGTGGTGCGCCGCCTTCTTCCCGTGCCCCACCCCGACCGTCACGGTGCGCTCGCCGGGCACCATGTCGCCGCCTGCGAACACCCCGGGGCAGCCGGTCATCAGCGACCCGTCCACCCGCACGCTGCCGTCGCGCTCGAACTCGACGCCGGGCAGCGTGCGCATGAACGCCGACTCCGTCTCCTGGCCGATCGCCATGATCAGGGTGTCCGCGGCCAGGGTCTCGAAACGCCCGGTCGGCCGTGGACGACCGGACTCGTCGAGTTCCATGACCTCGACCTGCAGTTCGGGACCGTCGAAGGCGGTGACCGTGCGCAGCCAATTGATCCGCACACCTTCGCGTTCGGCGTCCTCGGCTTCCTCCTCGTGGGCGGGCATCTGCTCGCGGGTGCGCCGATAGACGATGACCGCGTCCTCGGCCCCGAGCCGACGGGCCACCCGGGCCGCGTCCATTGCCGTGTTGCCGGCGCCGTAGACGGCACGTGCCGCCCGACGGCCGGGTTCTCCCCGGAGGCGACACTGCGCAGGAACGAGACCGCGTCGATCATCGTGCCCGCGTCGCAGGCCGGGATGTCGACCCGTTTGGCCAGATGCGCCCCGACCGCGACGAACACCGCGTCGAAACCACCCTCCGCGCGTTCCGCCGCGAGATCCTCGACCCGGTGGTTACAGGTCAACTGCACGCCCAGTGCTGCGACCCGCTCCAGCTCAGCTTCGAGCACGTCGCGCGGAAGACGGTAGTTCGGAATGCCGTAGCGCATCATCCCGCCGGCCTCGGCGCCGGCGTCACGGATCTCGACGTCGTGGCCGCGGCGGGCGAGGTGACAGGCGGCGGACAGCCCGCTCGGCCCGGCACCGATCACCAGTACCCGCTTGCCGCTGCGGGCGGGCGGCGGCTCGAACATCCAGCCCTGCTCCCGCGCCCGGTCACCGAGAAACCGCTCCACCGAATGGATGGACACGGCGCTGTCGAGAGTGGCGCGATTGCAGACGGATTCGCAGGGGTGGTAGCACACCCGGCCGTGGATGGCGGCGAACGGATTGTCGGCGACCAGTTGCCGCCAGGCCTGCTCGTACCGGCCGGCCTTCGCGTGCGCCAGCCACGCCTGGATGTTCTCCCCCGCGGGGCACCGGGCGTTGCACGGCGGCAACAGGTCCACATACACGGGCCGACGCCGGCGCACCGGGCCGGCGCGGGGACGGCCGTGCACCAGATCCGGCAGCGGCGTGAGTTCCTCCGACGGCCGGGCCGGACGCCCGCCCGTCGCCCCGCCACTGCGCTCGTCGGCAGTCATCCCCTCACGATAGGGCTCCGGCCGGGTGTCCGGCACCGGATTGCGGCGGTACGGAGGTGCCGACGACGCGTCTCCGACGGATCGGGCCCGCTACGGACGTGCGTCCGTAGCGGGCCGTGGACGTCGCTCAGCAGCAGGTCCCCGCGGCCGGCGCCTGCTGCTCGGCGGCGGCCGCTTCCCGCTCGACGACGGAGCCACAGCACACTCCCTCCGAGTTCTCGCCCTGGTCGAGCAGCTTCGGGCTCGTACCGAAGGTCTCGCTGTCGGCGAGGACGGTGTAGACCTCCCACTTCTCCCCCGCCGGGCCGGTGACCCACACCTTGTCCTGGGTGGCGAAGCAGCAGGTGGTGCCGATCTCCTCGTCCGTGAACAGGCCTTCGTCCGTGAGGCGGGCGATCTCGGAGTGCACCTTCTCGCTCGAGTCGACCTCGACGCCGAGATGGTTGATCGAGCCGCCCTTGCCCGCGTTCTCGATCAGGACGAGCTTCAGCGGTGGCTCGGCGATCGCGAAGTTCGCGTAGCCGGGCTTCAGCTTGGCCGGCTCGGTGCCGAACAACTTCGTGTAGAACGTCACGGCCTCCTGCAGGTCGTCGACGTTGAGGGCGAGCTGGACGCGGGACATGATGACCTCCACCTGTGAGACATACATCGAATTCGTAGGTCAACTGTCACCACCTTTTTGACATATGTCAAGAGGGATGGATGATGGGGATATGCCCAAGGCGCTCCCGGTTGTCGACGTCTCCGCCCCCATCTGCTGCGCGCCGGTCTCGGCCGCACCGATGAACGAGCAGGCCGCCCTCGAGGTGGCGCTGCGACTCAAGGCACTCGCCGACCCGACCCGGATCCAGCTGATGTCGATCCTGCTCACCACACGGGAGGACGACGTGTGCACGTGCGACCTGGCGTCGGCCGTGGGGTTGACGGAGTCGACCGTCAGCCATCACCTGGGCCAGCTGCGCAAGGCGGGGATGGTGCAATCGACACGCCGCGGCATGAACGTCCACCACCGTGCCTGCAGCGACGCATTGCAGGCGCTACGTCTCGTCCTCGACCCCCACTGCTGCACCTGACCGACCGAATGTCACACCGGTTCGATCACATCGAACCGGTGTGACATTCGGCCACCCAGCTCCCGGCTCATACCGAGCCGAACAAAGCCTCCGCGTTGTCCCAGCACACCGCGCGGACCCATTCGCTGCCGAGGCCGAGCCGTTCGACCGCCTCGAGCTGATGGATGTACGGGTACGGGATGTTCGGGAAGTCGCTGCCGAACAGCACCTTCGATCCCAGCGCCCGCAGCCGCGGCAGCTCGTCGTCCGGGAACGGCATCGACTCCTGGGTGAAATCGGTGAACGCCATGGTCGTGTCCAGATGTACCCGCGGATACTTCTCGGCCAGATCGAGGAACTCGCGGTACTCGGGCATGCCCATGTGCGCGACGATCAGCGTGAGCCGCGGGAATCGTTCCAGCAGTGCGGCGACCGGCCGGGGCCCGGTGTGCGTCCCCGGCGCCGGCCCCGAGCCGCAGTGGATGACGATCGGCACGCCGGCGTCCTCGAGCAGTCCCCACACCGGATCGAGCAGCGGATCGTTGGGGTCGTAGTCGCCGACCTGGATGTGCGACTTGAACACCCGCGCGCCGTGCTCGAGCGCCGCGGCGACGTAGTCGCCCGCCTCGGGCTCGGGATAGAACGTCGCGGTGTGCAGGCAGTCGGGGGTGCGGGCGGCGAAGTCCACTGCCCAGGAGTTCAGCCATGCGGCCATCACGGGCTTGTGCGGGTAGAGCATCGCCGTGAACCGGCGAACCTCGAAACGCCGCAGCCGCTCGACGCGTTCCTCCTCGGCGTGCCGGTAGGTGATGGGCCATTCGCGGCCCACGAGCGGTCCGGCGGAATCGAAGTATCCCCACACCTTGTCCATGACGCTCTTGGGCATGAAGTGGGTGTGCACGTCGATCAGGCCGTCGAGGCCGTGCCGGTCCCGGAAGTCGGCTACCTGCTGCGCTTCGTCCATCCCCCGAAGGTAGCGGCCCCGCCGGCGGTGCGTCTTTCGGGCTGCCTCAGAGAGTGTTGTGGAACCCTGTGCGGACGCGGCGTGTCGGCCGTGGTATCCGAACGTGATCGATGATCGTCTCGGTACGTGTGTCCGTGTGTGTGCAAGCCCGCCTACGACTCGTCGCTGACCGATGCGCAGTGGGCGGTGATCGAACCGCTGCTGCCTCGACCGAGTCCGCGGCTCGGGGGCCGGCCGCCGGTGCACCCGCGCCGACTGGTCGTCGACACGATCTTGTACGTGCTGGCCACCGGCTGCGCCTGGCGGCTGGTCCCGCACGATCTGGCCCCGTGGAGCACCGCCTACCGGATCTTCGCCGCCTGGAGCGCGGACGGCACCTGGGCGCGCATCCACGACACCCTGCGAGATCGGTTGCGTGCCAACGACGGACGTGATCCGCAGCCATCGGCGGCGGTGCTGGACTCGCAGTCGGTGCGCAGCAGCGAGGGCGGCGAGCAGATCGGCTACGACGCCGGCAAACGCGTCCGGGGCCGCAAGCGTCATCTGCTGGTCGACACCCTCGGGTTGATGTTGGTCGGGCTGGTGCACTCGGCGTCGGTGCAGGACCGGGCCGGGGCCCGGCTGGTGCTGGCCGGGGCCCGGACCCGGTTCCCCGGCTTGGGGCTGGTGTGGGTCGACGGCGGGTACGTCAACTCGGTCGATGCGGGCCTGGTCGACTGGGCGGCCCGCACCGAGAATCTCGAGGTCGTGGTGGTACCTCGCAACGCGGACGTGAAAGGCTTCCAGGTGCTGCCCCGGCGGTGGGTGGTCGAGAGGACCTTCGGATGGTTGACGAGGTGTAGACGGTTGGCACGGGACTACGAACGCAAGACGGCACATGCCGAGGCCATGATCCAGGTCGCGATGATCAGGCTCATGGCGGCCCGCCTGGCCGGCGAAGACATCGAGCCCCGCGGTCCGATCGAAGCCGAAGCGGCACGCCGGCTAGCAGAGGACCTCACCGACTGACAGCGCGGGTTCCACAACACTCTCTCAGCCACCCGAAGGACGCACCGGCGCCGACGGCGCCTCAGAAGTACACGGCGATGCGACGGCCGTCGATCTCGTGCACGGCGATGTCCATGTCGTAGACCTTGCGCAGCACCTCGGGCCGGAGGATCTCGTCGACGTCCCCGTCGGCGACGACGGCGCCGTCGCGCATCGCGACGATGCGATCGGAGTGGCACGACGCGAAGTTGATGTCGTGGATCACCAGGATCACGGTCTTGCCCATCTCGTGGGCCATCCGTCGCAGCAGCTGCATCATGTGCTGCGAGTGCTTCATGTCCAGGTTGTTGAGCGGTTCGTCGAGCAGCACGTAGTCGGTGTCCTGGGCGAGCACCATCGCGACGAACGCGCGCTGCCGCTGCCCGCCGGAGAGCTGGTCGAGGAAGCGGTGCTCGAACCCGCCCAGGCCGGTGTACTCGATGGCGCGGTCGACCGCGTCGCGGCAGGACGCCGACAGCCGGCCCTTCGAATGCGGGAAGCGACCGAACTCGACGAGTTCACGCACCGACAACCGCACCGCGGTGGTGTTGTCCTGGCGCAGCACCGACAGTTTCCTGGCCAGCCCGTCCGAGGGGGTGGCCCGCAGGTCGAGCCCGTCGATGCTGACCGACCCGGCGTCGGAGTCGAGCAGCCGCGCGACGATGGTCAGCAGGGTCGACTTGCCGGCGCCGTTGGCACCGATGATCGACGTGAGGCCCCCGCGCGGGACGTCGAGATCGACGGGCCCGAGCACGGTGGTGCCGGCGTAGTTCTTGGCGAGATCCCGAACGGTAATCACAGACGTGCACCCCTCACGAGCAGGGAGATGAAGTAGATGCCGCCGACGAAGTTGACGACGACGATGAGGCTCGAGTTGTAGTCGAGCAGCCGGCCGAGGACGAACTGCCCGCCGACCAGGGCGACGATCGCGACGAGCGTTGCGGCGGGCACCGTCCAGCGGTGCCGGAAGGTGCCGACGAGTTCCCGCCCCAGGTTGGCCACCAGCAGTCCGAGGAACGTGATGGGCCCGACGAGCGCGGTGGACACCGAGACCAGCACCGCGACGACGATCAGCGTGCGGGTGACGACGCGCCGGTGGTCGACGCCGAGACCGATCGCGTGCTCGCGGCCCAGCGCGACGACGTCGAGCTGACGCAACATCGGCACCGAGAACGCCGTTGCTGCGACGACGAGCAGGGCCGACACGGCGAGCAGGTCGACCTGCACGTTGTTGAAGCTGGCGAACAGCACGTCCTGCAGCGTCATGAAGTCGTTGGGGTCGATCAGCCGCGACACCAGCGACGACAGCCCACCGAACAGGGCACCGAGCACGATGCCCACGAGCACCAGCACGTACAGGTCGCGCGATCCGCGGTCGAAGAGCCATCGGAACAGCACGAGCGCGAAGCCGACCATGGCGAGCACCTCGACCACGAACTTCAGGCGCGGATCCAGTGTCGCGAGGGCGCTCGCGCCGAACAGGAACACCACCAGGGTCTGCAGCAGCATGAACAGGCTGTCGAACCCCATCACACCCGGGGTGAGGATGCGGTTGGCGGTGACGGTCTGGAAGATCACCGCGGCGAAGGCGGTGGCGTAGCCGACGAGCACCATCGACAGCACCTGCCGGCTGCGGATCTTCATGGCGAAGTCCCACGAGCCGGTGACGAAGAGGAACAGGTACGCGCACACTGCCAGTGCGGCGACGACGCCGAGCACGACGAGCACGCGGGCAGGGTCCCGGCGACGGGTTGCGGAGGGTGCGGCGACGGCCGGGCTCATCGCGCACCTCGCCGGGTGCGCAGGATCAGTGCGATGAATACGACGGCGCCGACGACGCTCGCGACGGTACCGACCGGGATCTCGTACGGGTAGCGGATGACGCGGCCGAAGACGTCGCAGACGAGCACGAATCCGGCGCCGGCGAGCGCGGTGATCGGCAGGACGCGGCGCAGGTTGTCGCCGAGCGCCATGGTGACGAGGTTGGGCACGACGAGGCCGAGGAACGGGATGGCGCCGACGACGACGGTGACGACGGCGGTGGTGACGGCGACGACGACCATGCCGATGTTGATCACCAGCTGGTACGGGACGCCGAGGTTCTTCGCGAAGCCCTCGCCGAGACCGGCCACGGTGAAGCGGTCGGCATACAGATAGGCGACGGTCATGACGGCGACGACGACCCAGATGATCTCGTAGCGTCCGCGCAGGATGCCGGAGAAGTCACCACTGGTCCAGGTGTTCAGGGCCTGCATCAGTTCGAGCCGGTAGGCGAAGAACGTGGTGACGGCCATGACGACGCCGCCGAACATGAGGCCGACGAGCGGCACGACGATCATATCGGTGAACCGGACGCGGCGCAGCAACCGCAGGAACAGGAAGGTGCCGACGAGGGAGAAGGCGACGGCGACGAGCATCTTGCCGAGCACGGACTGTCCACCGAGGAACAGGGTCGCGACGAGGATGCCGAGCAGGGCCCATTCGACGGTGCCGGCGGTGTCCGGTGCGACGAACCGGTTGCGGGTCAGATGCTGCATGATCAGGCCGGACACGCTCAGGGCGGCGCCGGCGAGCAGGATCGCGATCAGACGGGGCACGCGCGAGACGAAGAAGACCTCGAGGGTCGCCGTATCGCCGCGCAGCAGGTCGGCGGGGGTGACGTCGGCGACCCCGACGAACAGGGATGCGAAGGCGGCGGCGGCGAGCATCGCGGCGCCGATCAGGACGGGACGCAGACGCACGGCGGGGCCGGCGGCCGCACGCGCGGTGCGGTCGCCGGCCCTGCCGGTCGTTGTCGGGGAACTCACGAGCGGGCGGAGGTCATGCCGCCGCGGCCTTGCCGACGGCCTGCCCGACGACGTCGATCTGCGACTGGACGGAACTCAGCGCGCTCGGCGCCATGTACCAGGTGTACAGGTCGAGGTAGGTGATCCGGCCTTCCTCGGCGGCGGTGGTGCCGCCGACGAGCGGGTTGTCGAGCACGCGGGACGCGTTCGGGCCGGTGGTGTCGCCGAGGGGCGCCTCTCGGTCCTGGACGAACATCAGATCGGGGTCGGCCTGGGCGATGTACTCGAAGGAGACGGCATCGCCGTGGGCGACGTCGTCGGCGAAGGTCTCCGAGACGGGCGCGACGCCGAGGTCGTGGATGATCCCGTACCGGGATCCGGGTCCGTACGCGGTGACCTCGGCGGCCTCGACGCGCAGGATCAGCCCGCGCAGGTTCGCCTGTTCGGCGCTCGCGGACACGGCATCGAACGATTCCCGGATTCCGCCGAACTTCGCCTCGAAGGCGTCCTCGGCTCCGAAGATGCCGGCGAGGTTGCGGTTCTGCTTCTCGACGCTGTTCAGGAAGTCCTTGGAGTCGACGGACAGGTCGACGGTGGGGGCGATCTCGCTGAGCGCGTCGTAGCTGGTGGCCGACCGGGCGGCGACGATGATGAGGTCGGGATCGAGGGCGTTGACGGCCTCGAAGTCGGGTTCGAACAGCGAGCCGACCTTGGCGACGTCGTCACCTCGGTAACGCGCGAACGATTCGGGCCAATTGGTGAGTGCGGGGACGCCGACGGCATCGGGCAGGTCGAGGTCGATCATGGACTGCAGCACGCTCTGGTCGAAGACCACGACCCGTTCGGGATCGACGGGCACCTCGGTCTCGCCCTGGGCATGACTGACGACGATGGTCGCGCCGGTATCTGCCGTGTCGGAGGGGGTGTCGGAGGAGCAGGCCGAGAGCCCGAGCGAGGCGGCCGCGACTAGGGCGACGGCGGCGGACAACCGGATACGCATGGGCAATCTCCTTGAAAATTGAACTTCCGGGGTAGTCGGATCCGCTCTCGAAGCCCGGCCCCACCCCGAACTGAGCGAAGCGTTGCCTAACTTAGCATGCCTTTACTTACCGTTGGCAAGATGTCGTGTCTCCACACGGACGAGCGCGCCACCACTACGGTCGGATCATGACCTCCACCACGTTCTCCGCCTGGGTCGCGCGCGAGCACGACGACGCGATCGACTTCGCCCCCGAGACCGTCGACGAGACGATGCTGCCCGACGACGGCATCACCGTCCGTGTCCTGCATTCGAGCGTCAACTACAAGGACGCCCTCGCCGTCGTCCCGCGCGGCGGCGTGGTCCGCACCTACCCGATCATTCCTGGCATCGACCTCGCCGGTGAGGTCGTCACCTCGGATCACCCCGACTTCGCGCCGGGCGACCGGGTCTTCGCGCACGGCTACGAGATCGGCACCGGCCGGCACGGCGGCTACGCCGAGTACGCCCGCGTGCCCGCCGATCAGCTGGTCCGGCTCGGCGAGCTCTCCACGGCCGACGCCGCCGCCATCGGCACCGCCGGCTTCACCGCGGCGCTCAGCGTGCAGGCGCTGCTGCGGCACGGACTCACCCCGGACGACGGGCCCGTCGTCGTCACCGGCGCCTCCGGCGGCGTGGGCACCGTCAGCGTCGATCTCCTCGCCGCCGCCGGATTCGAGGTGGTGGCCTCGACCGGCAAGCCGGAAGCTCACGACCTGCTCCGCGAGCTGGGCGCCGCGTCGGTGATCGGACGGCTCCCCGAGGACCCGGACGCGAAACCGCGCCCGCTCGGCAAGGCGACCTGGGCAGGGGCCGTGGACTGCGTGGGCGGCGCGACCCTCGCCCACGTCCTCAGCACCGTGCAGTGGGGCGGCGCGGTCGCCGCGAGCGGGCTCACCGGCGGCGCCGCCTTGCAGACCACGGTGATGCCGTTCATCCTGCGCAGCGTCGCGCTACTGGGAATCGACTCGGTGCAACTGCCCATCGGCCCGCGGCGCGAGCTGTGGGAGCGTCTCGCGGGCGACCTGCGCGCCCGGCACCTGACCGACATCATGCGCCGAATCCCTGCGCGCGAGCTGGTGTCCGTACTCGACCTGGTGCGCGCCGGCAAGTTCACCGGCCGCGCGGTGATCGAGGTCGCCGGCGGCTTCTGACGCCTCGTCAGAAGAGCGTGAGCTCGACCTCCTCGACCACCTTCACCGTCCGGCGCACCGCCTTCTTCGCGGCGCGCGCAGGCGCGGCGGTCGGCTCGGGCCGCGCAGGCGCGGTGGTCGGCTCGGGCCCGGCCGGTTCGATTGCGGATGCGATCGGGGCGGCCGCCTGGGCGCGTGCCGCCTCGCCTGCCAGTTTGTCGGCGAGTTCGTTGAAGTGGTTGCCGACGTGCCCGCGCACCCAGCGGAACCGCACCGGCCCGGACCGCTCGGCGAGGACGCGGTCGATGGCCTGGACCAGGTCGAGGTTCTTCACCGGCGCGCCCGTCGCCGTCTTCCAGCCCTTGCGCTTCCATCCGGGCAGCCACTCCGAGGCGCACTTGATGGCGTACTGCGAGTCGGATTCGATGATCATCGGCTCCGGGCCGGGGTGGGCCTTCAGCGCCTCGAGCAGCGCCCGCAGCTCGGCGATCTGATTGGTGCCGGAGCGCTCCCCGCCCGCCCGGCTCGGCCCTTCGTGATTGACCCACGCCCACCCGATGGCGCCGCCCGGGTTTCGAAGGCACGAACCGTCGGTGCTCACGATGATCATGTGCCAGACCATATCCCGTGGCAGGGGCGACGTCGCGCCCGAGGCACCGACGCGCCGCGACCGTGCACGAATCGCGGCCTTCGTCGGGGTGTCGGCACGAGACGTGCACACTCGTGGCCGGCGCCGCCGGTCCACCCCTCGTCGCCCGGTACGGCGGCACAGTACGGTGGACCGGTGCCCGTCCCCGCTCCACCCAGCACCGGCGCGCTCGTCGTCCGCGCCGAGCTGCCCCGGCCGGTGGACGTCGCGCTGACGTTGCAGCCGCTCCAGCGCGGCCCCTACGACCCCTGCCACCGCCGCGACGGGCACGCGGTGTGGCGCACGTCCCGGTTGGCATCGGGGCCGGTCACCTACCGGCTCGTGCAGGACGGTCCGCGTGGCGCGCGCTGCCAGGCGTGGGGCCCCGGAGCCGGGGAGCTGGCGGACCGTCTTCCCTCCCTGCTCGGCGCCGAGGACGATCCGGCCGGGTTCCGGCCCGAACATCCGCGCCTGGCGGAGGCCCATCGACGTCTCCCTGCCCTGCGGATCCCGCGCACCGGCCGCGTGCTCGAGGCGCTGATCCCGGCGATCCTCGAACAGCGGGTGCACGCCGTCGCAGCGTTCGCGTCGTGGCGGCGGCTCGTCACGTGGTTCGGCGACGACCCGCCCGGCCCGGCACCGGAGGGTATGCGGGTGCCGCCGGCGGCCGAGACGTGGCGCCGCATTCCGTCGTGGGAGTTCCACCGCGCCAACGTCGACCCCGGCCGGGCCCGCACCGTCGTACGCTGCGCCCAGCTGGACGACCGGCTCGAGCGGCTCGTCGACCTCGATCCCGCCGAGGCGCAGCGCAAACTGCACTCGATCCCGGGCGTGGGAATCTGGACCGCCGCCGAGGTAGCACAGCGCGCCTTCGGAGACGCGGACGCGCTGTCGGTGGGCGACTACCACCTCGCGAAGATCGTCGGCTGGTCGTTGCTCGGCGCGCCGCTCGACGACGCCGGCATGGTGGAGTATCTGGAACCGCTTCGGCCGCACCGTTACCGGGCCGTGCGGCTGATCATGGCGACCGGCGGGGCGGGGCGGGTCCCCCGGCGGGGGCCGCGGACCCCGATCACCGATCACCGTAGGCGGTGAGCACGTCGGCCGTCGGACCGTACCCTGGTGGCATGTCCGACCCAGACATTTCGACCGCGCCCACGAGACTCGCGCGGCTCCCGAGCTGGCTGCTGACCCAGTCCGCGCGCCACGTACACCGAGTGGTGTCCGGCCGGCTCGGCCTGGCCGACGCCCGCGGCTACCACTACCGCGCGCTGGCGGCGCTCGAGGAGTACGGCTCGCTGTGTCAGGCGGATCTGGGCCGCCGGGCGGGGATGGACCGCAGCGACATCGTCGCCACCGTCAACGAGCTGGCCGATCGGCGGTTCGTCGACCGCAGTCCCGATCCTACCGATCGGCGCCGCAACATCATCAGCGTCACGCGCCGCGGGCGGCAGCACCTGCGCGCCCTCGACGACGTCCTCGTCGCGGCTCAGGACGAGGCGTTCGCGTCGCTGGACCCGGCCGAGCGGGACCAACTCGCCGCCCTGCTCACGAAGCTGCTCGCGCACCACACCCGGCAGGCGAAGGGTCCCGTGCGGGACCCCTCCACCTCGGACGGGCTCAGAGGGAGCGGGCGATGATCTGCTTCATCACCTCGTTCGCGCCGGCGTAGATCCGCTGCACGCGGGCGTCCTCATACATCCGGGCGATGAGGTACTCGCGCATGTAGCCGTAGCCGCCGTGCAGCTGCACGCAGCGGTCGATGACCTCGCACTGCTTGTCGGTCAGCCAGTACTTGACCATCGCGGCGTCCGCGGCGTCGAGTTCGCCCTTCAGGTGCTGCTCGATGCAGTGATCGAGGAATACCTGGCAGGTGCGGGCGATGGTTCGGCACTCGGCCAGCTCGAACGCGGTGTTCTGGAACTCGAACAGGCTGTGCCCGAACGCCTGCCGCTCCTTGGTGTAGCGCACCGTCTCCTCGACCGCACGGTCCATCGCCCCGGCCGCCTGGGCACCGATGATCAACCGCTCCTGCACCAGCTGCGCCATCAGCTGCGCGAAGCCCTGGCCTTCGGTCTCGCCGAGCAGGTTCGACACCGGTACCCGCACGTCGGTGAACGACAGCTCGGAGGTGTCGGCGCCGTGCTGGCCGACCTTGTCCAGCACGCGCCCGACCGCGAAGCCGGGGCAGTCGCGCAGGTCGACGATCAGCAGGGAGACACCCTTGGCGCCGGCCTTCGGGTCGGTCTTGACGGCGAGCACGATGACGTCGGCCGACGAACCGTTGGTGATGAACGTCTTCGAGCCGTTGACCACGTACTCGTTGCCGTCGCGGACCGCGGTGGTCTTGATGGCCTTCAGGTCCGACCCGGCGCCGGGCTCGGTCATGCCGATCGCGCCGAGGATCTCGCCGGTGGCCATGCCGGGCAACCAGGTTCGCTTCTGCTCCTCGCTGCCGTACTCGAGGATGTAGTGGGCGACGATGCCGCTGTGCACCGAGATGCCGAGGGCGAGATCACCCGAGTAGCCCTGTGCCTCGAAGACCGCGAGATCGTGCGCGAAGGTCCCACCCCCGCCGCCGAACTCCTCCGGGATCGAGCACAGCAGCAGACCGAGCTTGCCGGCCGCGAGCCACACCTCGCGGTCGATGCGCCGCTGGGTGTCCCACTTATCGGCGCGGGCCATCACCTCGCGCTCGAAGAAGTCGCGGGCCAGTTCCGAAACCGCCTGGACCTCGTCGTCGTGCCAGGACGGCACGTGCTTCTTCACCATCGGTGTCCTTCAACCTTCCCTCCGGTGTGACCGAATGTCACACCGCGTCGATTCGATCGAACTGATGTGACATTCGGTCGATGCCGGTCGCCGCAGGTCGATGCCGGTCACTGGGTGCGCAACTCGCGCTTGAGGAGCTTGCCGCTCTGGTTGCGCGGCAGGGTGTCCACGAAGCGGACGAGCTTCGGAACCTTGAACGGCGCCAGGCGCTGCTTGACGTGGTCGATCAGCTCGTTCTCGTCGGTGTCCGCACCGTCGCGCAGCACGACGACGGCGGTGACGGCCTCGATCCACTTCTCGTCGGGGGTGCCGATGACCGCGACTTCGGCGACGGCCTCGTGGGTGTAGAGGGCGTCCTCCACCTCCCGGGACGCGACGAGGATGCCGCCCGTGTTGATGACGTCCTTGATCCGGTCGACGACGGTGATGTAACCCTCGGCGTCACGGGTGACGAGATCGCCGGAGTGAAACCACCCGTCGCGGAACGCCTCCGCGGTGGCGTCCGGGTTGTCCCAGTAGCCCAGGCACAGCTGCGGCGACCGGTACAGCACCTCGCCGGGCTCACCGTCCGGCACGTCGTTGCCGTCGGCGTCGACGACGCGGGTCTCGACGAACAGCACCGCCTTCCCGCACGACGACGGCCGGTCCGCGTGCTCCTCCGGACGCAGAACCGTTGCCAGCGGCCCGATCTCGGACTGACCGAAGCAGTTGTAGAACCCGAGGTCCGGGTAGCGCTCGCGGAGCCGGTTCAGCACGGTGACGGGCATGATCGACGCGCCGTACTGCGCCTTCCGCAGCGACGACAGGTCGCGGGTCTCGAGATCGGGGTGGTTCGCCAGCGGCACCCACACCGTCGGGGCGAGGAAGAGCGAGCCGATCCGCTCGGACTCGACGAGCCGCAGGATCTCCGGGATGTCGGGGGCGGGCAGCAGCGTGACCGTGGCGCCGACGGCCAGGTACGGCAGCATGAACACGTGCATGCCGGCGGAGTGGTACAGCGGCATGCAGATCAGCGGATTGTCGTCCGCCGCCAGGTCCAGCGCGACGATCGACGAGGTGTACTCGTGCACCAGCGCCCGGTGGGACATCATGGCGCCCTTGGGCTTCGAGGTGGTGCCGGAGGTGTAGAGCAGCTGCACGAGGTCGGCGTCGGAGACAGTCACGTCGAGTTCGGGCACCTCGCCCGTGCCCGCGACGGCGAGAAGCGAGTCGTCGGCGTCGCGCAGCGGCACCACATGCTCGGCCGGGACGTCGCCGAGGACGGCGTCGAGGTTCTCGCGCAACGCGGGGTCGACGAGGACGGCGCGCGCCCCGGACTGGCCGAGAAGGTAGCTGAGTTCCTCGCCGCGCAGCGCGTAGTTGATCGGCACGTGCACCAGGCCGGCGCGGGCGGCCGCGAGGTACCCGACGACGTAGGCGTCGGAGTTGGTGCCGTACGCGGCGACGCGATCGCCCTGCACCAGGCCCAGCGCACGCAACCGTCCGGCCGCCCGGGTGACCGCGTCGTCGAGCTCGCGGTAGCTGAGGGTTCGGTCGCCGAATCGCAGGGCGGTGCGGTCGGGGAAGCGGGCGGCGCTGCGGTGCAGCACGCCGTCGACGGTGTTCGCGCGCGGGTCGAGGCTCATGGCCGACAGGTTATAGGACGTCCAACCAATTGACCAGACCGATCGATCGATAACGTCAGCGACCCTGCCACACCGGCCGGCGCTTCTCCACGAACGCCGTCATACCCTCCTGGGCGTCGCAGATCATCGCGTTGGTCGCCATCGTCTCGGCCATCGCCTCGTAGGCCTGCTCCTGCGACAGCTCGATCTGCCGGTAGAAGGCTTCCTTCCCGATCCGCACCGTCGCCGGGGACGCCGAGACGATCTTCGCGGCCAGGGCCGCCGTCTCGGACTCCAGGACCGCGGGATCGACGACGAAGTTGATCAATCCCCAGTCCGCCGCCGTCGCCGCGTCGATCGTCTCGCCCGTGAGCAGCATCTGCATGGCCCGCTTGCGCCCCACGGCCCGGCTGAGCGCGACCATCGGCGTGGAACAGAAGAGGCCGATCTTGACCCCCGGGGTACCGAACACCGCGTCCGACGACGCGACCGCCAGGTCGCACGACGCCACCAGCTGGCAGCCGGCCGCGACGGCCGTGCCCTGCACCGACGCGATCACCGGCTGCGGCACCGACTGCACGGTCTGCATCATCTCGGTGCAGGTGTCGAAGATGATCCGCTCGTCCTCGAGGGTGCGGCCGATCATCTCGCGCAGGTCGTGCCCCGCCGAGAACACCGGGCCCTCGGCGCGGATCACGATCACCCGGGTCGCGGGCTCCGCGGACAGCGCGCGCAGCCCCATCGTGACCTCGCGCATCGCCGCCGCGGACAACGGGTTTCGCTGATCGGGACGGTTGAGGGTGAGCAGGCCGATGCCGGACGCCTCGTCGACGGCGATGAGAACGGCGGCGGGCTGGTCGGTGCGCGTATCGGTCATGCGCTCCTGCCTACACCACCGCGACGGGGGCGGCCACCCCCCGAACGTGGGTGAGCAGCCGCAGCAGCGCGGCCGCCACCTCGTCGGCGTGCTGGACGATCACCGAGTGCCCCGCGCCCTCGACCCGCACCAGTTCGGCGGCCGGCAGCCGCGCGGCGATGGCCCGCGAGTGCGCGAACGGCGTCAGCTCGTCGGCCGAACCGCCGAGCACCAGGACCGGGATCGCCGCCAGCACGGCCAGGGCCGCCGACTCGTCCAGCACCGCGAACGCCGCCAGGAAGCGCGAGAGCGTCACGATCGACGCCTCGGTGGCCAGGGTCGTCGCCAGCGACCGTGCCCACGAGTCCGCGCCGCCGCGACGGATCACCGGAGCGCACATCCGCCCGCCGACCCGCATCGATCCCTGCATCACCCGCGGCGCGCGGCGCACCGCGCGGTGGAGCACGGACACCGCCGGGTGCCGCAGATAGCGGCCGAGTCCCAGCTCGGCCAGGCCGCTCGCCGCGGTCGCCACGAGGGCGGCGCCCACGACGCGGCTCCCGATCCGCTCCGGGTACAGCCGCGCGTAGGCCATCGCCACCATCCCGCCCATCGAATGCCCCGCCAGCACGACCGGACCGTGGGGCACGACGGTGCGCAGCACGACGTCGAGGTCGTGGGCGAGCTGGTCGATCGTGTACGTCTCCGGCGCACCGACCCCCGACCGGCCGTGCCCGCGCTGGTCGTAGGCGACGATGCGGATCCCCGCCCCGGCCTGCCCGGCAAGGCGCTCGCGGACCGCCGACCAGCTGCCGGTGTGCAGGCAGTGCCCGTGCACCAGCACGACGGTGACGAGCGCGTCGACGGGTCCGTGCACCCGCACCGACAGAGGCACACCGTCGTCGGCGACGACGGTCACCCGACGCAGATCCGGTCCAGGCATCGCGGCCTCCCAGCGGTCGATCTGCCGGGAATGTCGCCGATGCCCGAGCGGGACGTTACCGCCGCGACCGAATCGTGACCGGTGGTCAGCGTGGGGCGAGGGCCCGGACCATCTCCGTGGGGTCGCCCGCGGTGGTCATCGCGATCACGGGGGTGGTCACGCCCGCCTCGACGTACCGTTCGATGTGCTCCCGGCAGGCCTCGGGCGGCCCGTGCACGACCAGCTGGTCCACCACGTGGTCCGGGATCGCGGCGAGGGCCGCCGACCGCTCCCCCTCCGCCCACAACCGCCACATGCCCTCGAAATCGTCGCTGCGTCCGAGAAATTCGTGGAAGGCCCGGTAGACGGGGACGTTCATGTAGGCGGCGATCATGCGACGACCGATGCTGCGGGCGGTTTCGGCGTCGAAGCCGGACAGGACGAAGATGCGGGCGACGATCTCCTTGCCCGCTCCGCCCTCGTGCACGTACGGCGCGACGGTGCGCACGTCGTCGGCCGACAGCCAGTTGACGATCGCGCCGTCGGCCTCGCGCCCGGCGAGGCGCAGCATGCCCGGCCGCAGGGCGGCGAGCAGCAGCGGCGGGGCGGGATCGGGGACGAGTCCGGCGCGGAACCCGCTGACCTCGAACGTGTCGTATCTGTGCGTGACCTTCTCGCCGGCGAGCGCGGCCCGCAGGAACTGCAGGGTGTCGCGGGCTCTCTTGAACGGCTCCTCGAAGGGGGTGCTGTTCCACTTCTCGACGATCACGTTGGACGAGGTGCCCACGCCGAGGACGAATCGCCCCGGGGCGGCGGCGGCGAGAGTGGCCGCGGAGATCGCCAGGGTGGCCGGACCGCGCGTGAAGACCGGCACGATCGCGGTACCCAGGCGCAAGGTCGGCGCCCACACGCTCGCCAGCGCCAGGGGCGTGAAGGCGTCGGCCACGCTGCTCTCGGACGACCACACGTCGGTGTAGCCGAGGTCGGGCAGTTCGGCGATCAGATCTCGCTGGCCGGGCAGGGGAATGCCGTCGAGGGGGATCGTCAGGCCCCAACGGCGAGGCGTCGCATCATCGCTCATACGCCACACCTTAGGCCGCGCCGGTGTGTCCTTCGGGCTGCCAGGACCACCCGAAGGACACACCGGTCCGTATGCTGGCCCGTTGTGCAGGTCTCTCAGCTGTGGCGTTACCCGGTCAAGTCGTTCGGCGGCGAACAACTGCAGTCGGCGACGATCGAGCCGGACGGCCTGCGCGGCGACCACCTGTGGGCGGTGATCGACGCCGAGACCGGCGCCGTCGCGACGGCCAAGAAGGTGCGCGCCTGGTCGCGGCTGCTCGAATGCCGCGCCCGACTGCTCGACGACACCGACCCGTCGGATCCGGCCGTCCTCGAGATCACTCTGCCCGACGGCCGGTGCACCCGCGGCGACGACCCACGCACCCCGGGCCTGCTGGCGGAACTGACCGGGCGGGCACTGACGCTGGAAGCCCGCCCGCGCACCTACGACGACGCGCCGGTGCACCTGCTCACGACGGCAGCCGTGGACGCGCTCGGCACGGGCGACGCCGCCGACGTCGCGCTGCGCCGCTTCCGGCCCAACGTGGTGGTCTCGGCGGACGGCACCGGCTTCGTCGAGGACGGCTGGCTGGGCCGGCGGCTCGAGGCGGGGACGGCCGCGCTCGTGCCGACGCAGCGCACGGCCCGGTGCGTGATGGTGACGTTGCCGCACCAGGAGGTGCCGGCCCGGCGCGACATGCTCCGCACCGTCACCGAACGCAACCGCGTGCCGAATCGTCCCGAGGCCACGCCGGCACCGTGCATCGGTGTGTACGCCGATGTCGCGACGGAAGGCGTTCTCGCGGTGGGTGACTCACTGACCGTTCGCTGAGGCGGATCCGCGCGCCGACCGGACGTGGGCGCGCCCGGTTCGGCGCGCCGTTGTCGAGCCCGAGCGCGGATCCGCGCCGGTCAGCGGCCTGCGTCCTTCGCGGGCAGGATGCGGGTGCGGACCTCACCGAAACCGATCCGGGTGCCGTCCGGGCCGGGCGCGGTCGCAGAGATCGAGATCTCGTCGCCGTCCTCGAGGAAGGTGCGGGTCTCGTCGCCGACCTGGACGGGTTCCTTGCCGCCCCAGGTGAGTTCGATGAACGCGCCGCGCTGGTCCTTCTCGGGCCCGGAGATGGTGCCGGAGCCGAACAGGTCGCCGGTGCGGGTGGCGGCACCGTTGACGGACGTGTGCGCGAGCATCTGCGCCGGCGACCAGTACATCTGGGCGTACGGCGGACGCGAGACGACGTGACCGTTCCACTCGACCTCGAGATCGATGTCCAGGCCCCACTTCTCGGTGCCCTTCAGGTACGGCAGCGGCTCCGGGTCCTGCACCGGGGTGTCGATGCGGGCCGCCTCGAGCGCAGCCAGCGGCACGACCCACGGGGAGATGGACGTCGCGAACGACTTGCCGAGGTTCGGGCCGAGCGGCACGTACTCCCAGGCCTGGATGTCGCGGGCCGACCAGTCGTTGAGGATCACCGCGCCGAAGCAGTGGTCGGCGAACTCGTCGGGGGTGACGGTCGAACCCATCTCGGAGCCCACGCCCACGATGAAGCCCATCTCGGCCTCGATGTCGAGGCGGGTCGACGGACCGAACACCGGCGCCGGATCGTTCGGGCCCTTGCGCTGTCCGCACGGACGCACGATGTCCACTCCCGACACGACCACGGTGCTCGACCGGCCGTGGTAGCCGACCGGCAGGTGCTTCCAGTTCGGCATCAGCGGCGACGGGTTGTCGGGTCGGAACAGGCGCCCGAGGTTCGACGCGTGGTTCTCGGACGCGTAGAAGTCGACATAGTCGGCGACGTCGATCGGCAGATGCAGAGTCACGTCCGCGACGGCGTGCACGGCCTCGGCGGGCACGTCCCCGGCGACGAGGTCCTGCAGCGCGGCCCGCACCTCGTCCCAGCGGGCGCGGCCCTGTGCCATGAACGCGTTGAGAGTCGCCTCGGCGAACGCGGGATCGTCGAACACGACGGACAGGTCGAGAACGGAGTCACCGACGCGCACACCGACGCGCGGCTGCGTTCCGGCCGTGGAGAACACGCCGTAGGGCAGGTTGTTCGCGCCGAAGAGCGAACCTTCCGGAATGTCGATGACGGTCATGCGAGAGATCCTTCGGTGATCGGGGACATCGTCGACGGAACCAGGCCGACCTCGACGAGATCGGCGAGCGGCTCCATGATGCTGCAGGTGCCGAACGAGCGGAAGCTGTTGCGCAGCTCTTCTATTCGAGCAGGCGGCAAATCGTTCAGTCGCGCAGCGAGACCGGCGCCGTCCCGGTCGGCGAGCACCGCCGCGACGGCAGCGGTGTCCGCACCGTCGAGTACGGCGTCGACGGCGGCGAGTACGTTGAGGAATCCGTGTTGTTCGAATCCGGTGTGCGGGTCGGTGTTGCGGACCGCGTGGTGCAGGCCCGCCGTGGCCTTGAACGCGACCTTCGTGCGGACCACGGTCGAGAGGGCTTCGGCGAGTTCCCGCTCGTCGGGGTACGCCTCGGCGACCACCCCTCCGGTGCGGAACTTCGCCGCGTAACGCGACCCCACGAGTCCCTGGAGGATCTCGGCGCGACGCTCGTCGCGCGGCACCTCCACGAACAGTGCGACTCCGGGGTACTCGGCGGCGATCACATCGAGGGCGACGAGCACACCGGCGGGACTCTCCCCGGCGGGCACCGCGATCTCGAGGGCGGCCACGGTGACGCCGTCGACGTCGCGCAGGCTCTCCATCGCGGGAACGACCGCGGACGGCCCGCCCGGAACGGTCAGGCTCAGGGTGAGGTCGCCGCCGAACGGACGCTCGCCGAGCGCCTCGAGCAACTCCGGGATCCGCGGCGCCGGGAACACGAACGTGCCCACCAGCCCGGCATGGTCGGCGATGCGGTGCGCGGCGTGAGCGGGGAGGGCGCGATCGAGCGGGGCATTACCGGGCGGGAACAGCGCGGCGTCGTCGCACAGCTCCGTCAGCAGGGGTCCGAGAGTGCTCACTTCTGCAACCCCCGGTTCCAGCTGCCGGCATAGGCCGCGTCCTCGCACGCCAGCGCACCCTCGCCGAGTTCGAGCGGCCGGAACGTGTCCACCATGACGGCGAGCTCGTCGAAGAAGTCGACGCCGATGCTGCGTTCGTAGGCGCCGGGCTGCGGGCCGTGGGCGTGGCCACCGGGGTGGACCGAGATGGATCCCTGGCCGATGCCGGAGCCCTTGCGGGCCTCGTAGTCCCCGCCGCAGTAGAACATGACCTCGTCGGAGTCGACGTTGGAGTGGTAGTAGGGCACCGGGATCGCCAGCGGGTGGTAGTCCACCTTGCGGGGCACGAAGTTGCAGATGACGAAGTTGTTGCCCTCGAACGCCTGGTGCGCCGGCGGCGGCTGGTGGACCCGGCCGGTGATGGGCTCGTAGTCGTGGATGCTGAAAGTGTACGGGTACAGGCAGCCGTCCCAGCCGACGACGTCGAACGGGTGGTTGGGCACGAGGTAGCGGGTACCGACGATGCCGTGCGACGTGCGGTGCTTGACCAGGACCTCGACGTTGCTGTCCTCGACCTGGATCAGCTCGGTCGGGCCGTGCAGGTCGCGCTCGCAGAACGGTGCGTGCTCGAGGAACTGGCCGAACCGCGACAGGAAGCGCTTCGGCGGGACGATGTGGCTGTTGGCCTCGATGACGTAGGCGCGCAGCGGCTCGTCGCCGGTGGGAATCCAGCGGTGGGTGGTGGCCATCGGCAGCAGCACGTAGTCGCCGGCCTTCGCGTCGAGCACACCGAAGACGGTCTCGACGCGGGCGGTTCCCGACTCGACGTAGACCATCTCGTCGCCGACGACGTTGCGGTAGAGCGGCGACTCCTTCGCCGACACGACGTACGAGAGGCGCACGTCCGCGTTGCCCAGGATGAGCCGGCGGCCGGTGACCACGTCGGTCTCGGCCCAGACGGTCTGCGGGAACAGATCGTGCAGCTTCAGGTGGCGCGGCTTGAGCGGGTGGTTCGGGGTGGTGGCCTGGTCGGGCAGCTTCCACTCGGTGGCGTCGACGATGGCCGACGGGATGTGCCGGTGGTACAGCAGCGCCGAGTCGGAGGAGAAGCCCTCCTCGCCCATCAGCTCCTCGTAGAACAGTCCACCGTCCTCGTTGCGGTGCTGCGTGTGCCGCTTCGGCGGGATGACGCCGAGCTGTCGGTAGAAGGCCATGGGTTTCAGCTCCTCGGGCTCGTGCTGACCGATCCGCGGTGAACCCCGCGGGATGTTAGTTAATACCTTAACTAGATTTCGGGCGTGAGCGCAACCACATAGGCCGAATCGGTCGTCAGTTGCGGCCGCGGATGTCGAACTGGCTGCGTTTGGTGATGAGCTTGTTGAGCAACATGACCAGAATGTGCTGTTCGGCCTCGGTGAGCACGTCGACCCAAGCCGCTTCCCGCTCGTTCTGCGCCCGGAACGTCTCCACGATCTCGCGTTCGCCGGTCTCGGTGAGCGACAACCGGACCGACCGGCCGTCCTCCGGGTCGGGGGTGCGCGTCAACAGACCCGCCTCGACCAGCGGTTTCGCCAGATTGGAGACGGCGGCGCGGCTCATGCCGGTGAGCTTGGCGGCCATCTTCGGCTCGATCGGACCGGCCAGCCAGGTGACGAACATCAGGCGGTAGGCCGACCACGACCGCCCCCGCGGGCGGTGCACGGCCGCCTCGAGGTCATACGTGACGATGTCGGAGGCGCGGTTGAGGGTCAGCAGCACCTCGGTGGCCTGCTCGTGGTAGTCGCCGTATCGATTGCTCAGACGCCGGTTCGCAAGCTCGACGAAGGACCAGTAGTCGAGTTCGCCGGCGTCCGTTTCGGTCATGGGCGCCACTTTATCCGAGACCGTCTATTTAGTACACGTATTAATCAACATGGGCGGTCCGAGCGGGGACCTGAACAGTTCGCGGCGCTGCACGTCGATACGACGTTGGACGCGGCAGCGGGCGCCGGCAGCGATGTGGGCCTCGATGTACCGGTGCGAGAGGGCGTGGCACAGCCTCTCCTCTTTGCTTGCCAGTCCATGAAGGCCGACGCCGCGATCGGTCCCGTGGTCGCACCGAACCGGTCCCGGTGCGGGCGCACGAACCGTTGCCCACCTCGCTCGAGGGTGCGGGAGGCGAGAAAACAGGTATACCCCGGGTCATTCGGCCGATGCCCTGCGGCCCCGCGGCGGGCAACGATACGACCTGCCACAAGCCGCGAGCCGGTCCCCTGGTGACGCCGACACCGTTGATCGTCGCACTTCGGAACGGACCCGTCGCGTGGACTGCACGGAAAGGGGTCTGCACCGATGACGGCAGAATCGTCCAGCTGGGGTGACTATGTCACGGCGACGTTCTCCCGCGATTTCGCCGCCGAGGGCGTCGACTACGACACCGTCGCACAGATCCATCGTGGTGTCGTCGATGAGTGGCGTGTGGCGCTGGCTCGCTCGGGGCTGTTCACCAACCGCGCCGTCGCCGAGGCGGCGCGCTGTTGGCAGAACAATCCCTCCTCCCTACTGGACGCCCTGCTCGCGGACGCGGACGAGATGACCGTCAAGCGCTACCGGACTGTCTGGGACATCCTGGATCGCACCGCCGGCCAGGCCGATTCCATCCGCACCGCGGCTCGGTACGCGTGAGCACTCACCGCAGCAGAGCGATATGCAGCACGCTCAGGCCTCGGCGCAGCACGCCCAGCGTCGCTGGACGCCGACCGGCAGATACTGCAATCGCCCGGCCGGCATCGTCGGGGCGTGGACCCCCGACCGGCACCGCGACCAGACTCCGACGGCGGCACTGCCGCTGTGCCGATGCCCCTGTAACCCTGTGAAATACGCGCACGCCGACTTCGACGTCGCATTGTGCGTAGTCCCCCGGCAACGCGTGGCCGAACCGCTGGGGCGAAGGAATGAACTGATGTGAGGACCATCGTGACGACCAACCCGCCGTGGGAACCCGGCGATCTCGACGGATGCGCTACGCATGACGAGCCAGGAATCCCCCACTGGCCGGCCCCTCTGCACCAGCGGCATTTCCCCGGAACCAGCGTGCAGGCGCAACTGCTCGCGCGTTCGCTCCAGCTGACCTTGCGCCCGGTGCTCTCCCTGTGGGCGCGCGCGTCCGGGCTGCCGTGGCCGACCAACCTGATCGAATCCGTCGGAAACCTGCTGCCGCCGATCGAGGGCACCCGGTGCCGGCCCGCGACACTGCCGAACTGCGGCGCCCTCTGGGCCGAAGCGAGGGACGTCGGTATCGACCGCGTCGTCCTCTACCTGCACGGCGGCGCGTTTCTGTGCTGTGGCCTGCGCACGCACCGGCGCCTCGTCTCGCGCATCTCCGCCGAGGCACAGGCACCGGTGCTGATGGTCGACTACCGAATGCTGCCCACCCATACGATCGACGACGCCATCGCCGACAGCATCGACGGGTACCGTCTCCTCCTGACCGTCGGCTACCGTCCCGAGCAGATCGTGATCGCCGGCGACTCCGCCGGCGGCTACCTGTCGTTCATGGTGCCGCTACGGCTCCGGGACGAGGGCCTGCCTGCGCCCGCTGCGGTCGTGGCCCTGTCGCCGCTCACGGAGCTGGATCCGGCCCGCAAACTGGCACACGTCAATGCGGACCGATGTGCACTGCTGCCCGGGACCGCCGTGGCGGAACTGTCCCGACTCACCCGGCGCATCGATGCACAGAAGGCGACAGACCCGAACGCGCAGGCCCGGAGGTGCCCGATCGATCACGATCTGCGCGGCATGCCCCCGACGCTGATCCAGGTGGGGTCGGACGAGCTGCTGCTGCCGGATGCCGAAACGATAGCCCACCGGCTCGCGGCGGCCGGAACCGAGTGCGAGCTGCAAATCTGGGACCGCCAGGTGCACGTGTTCCAAGCCGCGGCCGATCTGCTGCCCGAATCCCGCCGCGCCATCGCCGAGATCGGCCGCTTCATCCGGTCCGCGGTTCCGGCCCGGGCACCCGGTGCGGCGTGCCCCGAGAAGGAATCGGGATACCCGGCGTAGCAGTGGATTTCGATTCCGAAGTGGGGTCGATGTCCGCCGACTCACCGACCGATTCCGGCGGGACGAGTTCCAGGGCGGCGACACACCTCAGCGTGGGTGACCCGCCCGCCGGTGCCGGTCGGCAGGCCCGGTTCGTGATCTACCCGCATCACCGAAATAGGTATGCGTATCGGCCGTTCGACCGTTGTCCGAGTCGTTCGTGACCGGAATGTTATGGAGTGTCACGTCCGAGCCGCACAGTCCTCGGACACCGTCCCCCACGAAGGACTCCATTCCATGGCCAAACACAGAGCGCATCGGGGCTCTCGCCTGCAACTTTCGCCCGTAGGTCTCCTGATCGCCGGGAGTGCGACAGCGGCAGCATGCCTGTTTCCGGCGGCTCCGGCCGCAGCGGAGCCGATCACCGTCCCCGGGATCGGCACGTTCGACTTACCCCACCCGCCGGGGCTTCCTCCGGTCCCCACCCCAGCACCCCTCCCGGTACCGGACCCCGCACCGCGCCTCGACACGGCACCCTCCCTGCCGCCGTCACCGTCGACCCACGGTGCGCAGGCGCTCGCCGCGGCCGAGTCGAAGATCGGGTCACCGTACGTCTGGGGTGCGGCAGGGCCGGATGCATTCGATTGCTCGGGCCTGGTCCGGTGGGCGTACCAGCAGGTCGGGGTCGTCGTGCCGCGCACCACCTACGACCAGCTCGACGGGGGACACCCGGTGGATCGGGCCCACCTGCAGCCCGGCGATCTCGTCCTGTTCAACGGAGCGCAGCATGTCGGGCTCTACGCCGGGAACGGCACGGTCATCCACTCCCCCACCACCGGGCAGTCGGTGAAACAGGCACCACTGGACTCGATGCCGTTCTACGCGGCCCGCCGATACTAGCCTCGGCCACCCCTGGTGCCGGTCGAGAAGCCGCCGGCACCAGGGCTGCACGGGCCCTGAGCCCGACGAGTCGCGGGGATCGAATCCACGACCCGGCCGGACTACGCATCGATCCCCGCCTTGCGCCGAACCTTCCTTCCCGCGGGGCGTGCTCGGTGATATCGGTGCTGCGCTCGGTCGGTACGAAGTCGCACTCGACGGGGTCCGCCCCCAGGAGCACGCGCGTGCCCCTCGGGAATATCCCACCCAGAAGCCTGGCATGCCCTGGATGTCAACGCTTTTCGTCAATACGTGCATGCGTTCGGCTCCCGATCGCGATGCCCTTCGCGATCGTCGGTTTCGCGCGCCCGGACCGATGCCGATACCGTGCCCCGTCCCGACCGAGACCACTGGGCACCGCCCGGGGGTGGCCTGTCGCCATCCTCGACGAGCGTGACAGCCGTCCGCATGGTGCACAGCTCTTCGTCACGCCCCGACGGCGCGAACGCCATCCAGGCGATGCCGGGACGTGGGCGCAGGTACGAGCGTGGCGACGTCACCGATAACCCGTCGCCGACGGGACGCCCAAACCGCGAACAACCCCGACTTCCGACCTCTGATCGGCATCACACCCGAGACGGCCGCCCTTTCCGGACGCGTGCATCGTGTCGTGCTGGAAGGAAAGCGCTGTCCAACAGCGGTCGACGACGAGGCGCTGTCCGACTCGGTCGGGTTCTGTGTCACGACACCGGGACAGCAACGACACAGGCTTCGGCGAGGAGTTGACCGCTCCGCGCCTGCCTCCCAATGTTGTTTACCGGCACTGTCCTCCGGTTCAGACAGGACCGGAAGTCAGTCGGGGTCGCGGGGTGCGAAGACCGGGAATCGCTCGCCTGGCTGCGTGGACCGGAACCGCACCCGCACCGGCCGCTCCGACCGCACCGGCACGTCGCCGTCGATCCACGAATAGACCCAGGGGCCCTCGTCGAGCGCGACGATGGCCATGACCGACGGGCACGGCTCGCCGCACACCGGGTCGGGGGTGCGATCGACGACCCGGTACGAGACGATCACGCCCGCGCCGGCCGAGGCGATGGGCTCGAGGGTGCCGGCCCCGCACGAGGGACAGCACCCGGTCAGGGGCGCGAGCAGTGCAGCGCATCCCCGACATTTCCAGATGACGAGTTTCCCGGAGCGGGTGGTCTCGCGCCCGCGACGGGCGAGTCCGGCGCTCACGACGCCACCTCGGTGGGGATCCACTCCAGGACGGTGCGCATCGTGTGCCCGAAACACTCCGGGTCGGTGATCGGCCACCCGTGTCCGCCCGCAACGGTGAACACCGGCGGTCCGCCCAGGCAGGCGCGGAGCGATTCGACACTCGCACGCGATATCAGGCGGTCGCCCCGGCTCCACATCAGCGCTACCGGCAGACGTCGTTGCGCCAGTCGGTTCAGCTCCCCGGTCAGGCCACCACCCGCGGCGATGAGGTCGGTGCGCCCGACGCGTCCCGGAGCACCGACGTCGTGGCCGATGGTGGCGGTGCGGCGCGGCGGCGTGGCCGGGGCGAGCATCCGCAGCGCCAGCGCGTCCCCCAGAGCCGCAGCGCCCCGCTCCCACAGTGGTCCGTCACCGAGCGGGGGCACCGCACTCTCGACATCCGGCCACCCCTCTGCACCCACGGGGTTCACCAGAACCAGGCGCGCTATCCGATCCGGAAGATCATCGGCGGCTCGGACCGCCAGCGCCCCGCCGAACGAATGCCCGACCAGGGTCACCGGACCGAGTCCGGCAGCGTCGAGGAACCGACCGAGCCAGGCGGCGCAGTCTGCCACGGTTCGCTCATCGAGGGGACGGTCCGGCACGCCCGAGAAACCCGGTATCGCCGGGGCATAGACACGACAGCTCCGGGCCAG
Organism: Rhodococcus indonesiensis; assembly: GCF_047782815.1. Lineage (NCBI taxonomy): Bacteria > Bacillati > Actinomycetota > Actinomycetes > Mycobacteriales > Nocardiaceae > Rhodococcus > Rhodococcus indonesiensis. The sequence goes on from NZ_CP180630.1 coordinate 4,955,904, forward strand.
CCGGGCCAGGGCGTGCCGGTAGATCCAGGGCGTCAATCCCCATCCGGGAACGAAGACCACCGGCGATCCTCGCCCGAGGACGGCACACATCTCCGCTTGTGCGTCGACTCGAACAGTGGACCAGTGCATCGCGGTGGACTGGCCGTCGGCTCGGGTCATGGTCGATCGGCGTCGGTAGTGCATCGGTGGACCTTCGATCGAACGGGTGAGGCATGTCCCACCCTGCCGTATCCATCGAGGATGGACCACGGCCGGAATACCTAGAGGCATACCCATTTTCCCCGAAGGAAGGAAACTGGTCGGTACGAGCTGGCGGCGATCGGTCGCCAGTTCGGAGCGGACCTTCGCATGAGGCTAGTCGTGCGTCTGCTCCGCGACCCAGGCCGCGACCTGGGCCCGAGAGGTGAAGCCGAGTTTGGCCAGGATGTGCTCCACATGACCTTGTGCCGTGCGAGGGGAGATCACCAGCCGACGGGCGATGGCCTGATTCGTCAGGCCTTCGCCGATGAGGTCGGCGACCTGCCGTTCCCTCTTGGTCAGTCGCATCGACGCGTCGGCGCCGGGCGTGGAGGCGGCCGGCGGTTGTTCGCGCAGGGCGTAGGCGATGGCCGCGTCGAACCCGAATTGTTCACCTCGGCGGTGGGCCGACCCGAAATCCTTGTCCCCGAGTATTTTCCGAACATTTCGTACATAATCTTCATGATGCACAACTAGATTGGAATAGATGATCGGGGAACTGCCGATCGCCTGCGCCAGTCCGTCCGCGGCGCCCATCAGAACTGCGGCCCGACGTGCATCGCGCCGGTCGGCGCTGATCCAGGCCAGCGCCGCGAGGGAGGCTGCCGCGGTGTGGGGAGCACGCACTTGTCGGGACAACGCCAGCGAGTCTTCGAGGAACCGGACCGCACGATCTGCATCACCCTGCTGCCACTGGACGATACCCAGGGCCCACAGCGCATACGATCGATGCACCGTCTCGCCGTACGTGTTCGTGATCGCCAGGACCCGCTCATGACATTCGACGGCCTCCTCTGTCAGGCCGGACAGTTCATAGGCCGTCCCCAGTGTGGTCAGGGCGGTTATCTCGAGCGCCCGGTCTCCGCGTTCGCTGAACTGTGCGAGTGCGGATTCGAGGCGAGAGCGGGCATGGTCGAGATCACCGCGCAGGACGCCGAGCCTGCCGTCGGCGGCGTCGACGAACGCGCGGATCAGGGGGTCGGTGGTCTGCGCCGCCAGGGTGCGCCCGTGCGCGACCATTGTTGTCCCGGTGGGGAGGTCGCCCTGGACGCTGGCCATCACGCTGGCGCCGTAGAGCGCCTTGGCCCAGTCGAGCGTGGGCGGGCCGCTGTGGCGGGCGAGCAGTCTCTCGTACCACCGCCGCCCCTCGTGGTAGAGGCCCTGCGAGATCCAGAACGAGAACAGCGCGGCGGCAATACGCAGCCCGGCGGCAGGCTCGTCCTCGACGGAGAAGTCGAGGGCTTCGCGCAGGTTGGGTTGTTCGCGCTTGAGGCGGGCGATCCAGTCGAGCTGACGGGCGCTGATCCACTCGGCCTCCGCGGTAAGAGCCAACGCCTCGTACCAGTCCCGGTGCCGGCGACGCACGGTCAGACCCTCACCGGACTGTCCGAGCTTCTCGGCGCCGTAGTCGCGCAACGTCTCGAGCATCCGGAACCGCACCACCGACCCGGCCTCTTCCCGGATCAGGATCGACTTGTCCACCAGGGCGGTGAGCGTGTCGAGCACCTCTCCCGCGGCGAGCCCCTCACCGCACACCTGCTCGGCGGCGTCGAGGTCGAAGCTGCCCGCGAACACCGCCACCCGAGCCCACACGCGCTGTTCGACGGCGGTGCACAACTCGTAGCTCCAGTCGATGCACCACCGCAGGGTTTGTTGTCGCGTCGGCGCGCCCCGGTGGCCGCGGGTCAGCAGGGTGTAGCGGTCGGTGAGCCGGTCGAGGATCTGCTCGGGCGAGAGCGCCCGCAGCCGGGCCGCGGCCAGCTCGATCGGCAGCGGCAGCCCGTCGAGCCGGTGGCAGATCCGCGCCACCGTCGCCGCGTTGTCCTCGGTGAGCGCAAAACCCGGCACGGCGGCCGCGGCGCGTTCGGTGAACATTTTCACCGCCTCGTATCGCGGCAACTCCCGCATCGAGGGCGGCTGCTGCGGATCCGGGACCGTCAGCGGCGGGACATCCAGCACGGCCTCCCCGCCGACGGCCAGGGGTTCGCGGCTGGTGGCCAGGATCCGCACCCGAGGACACCGGCGCAGCAGCACCTCGACCAGGTCGGCGACCGCGTCGATCACCTGCTCGCAGTTGTCGAGCACCACCAGCACCTGCCGTGGGGCGAGGAACTCGACCAGCACCTCCCGCATCGGCCGGCCCGACTGATCCCGCAGTCCCACGGCGGCGGCCACCGCCTCGAGCAGCGACGCGCGGTCGTGCAGCTCCCCGAGTTCGACCAGCCGGACCCCGTCGGCGTAGTCGCGCTGCACCGCCGCCGCCACCCGCACCGCCAGCCGGGTCTTGCCGACCCCGCCGATCCCGGTCAACGTCACCAGCCGGGATCCGGCCAGCAGGTTCTTCGCCTCGGTCAGTTCGTGGCGACGGCCGACGAAACTGGTCAACTCCAGGGGCAGGCTGCCGGTGGCGCCCGACACGGTGGGCACCGGGGTCCGGCGCCGGCCGCTCCGCACCGGCCCGGGGTCCCCGGCCTCCGCCTCTCCTCCGGCCTCGACGGCTTCGGCCTCGACGTCGGCGCGCAGGGCCATCTCGTCGACCGGTAAGCCGTGGGCGCGTTGCAGGGCTCGGAGCGCCTCCCCGAGGTCGGCGGCGGTGGCCGGACGCTGCTCCGGGGTCCGGGCCATCGCCCGTGCGATCGCGTCGGCCACGTCGTCGGGGATGCCGTGCTCGCGCAGGTCGGGGACCGGCTGCGTGGTGATCCGCAGGAACTGCGCGACCACCTGCTCCCCGCTGCGGCGTTCGAACGCCGCATGACCGGTCAGCGCGCTGAACAGGGTGGCGCCCAGACCGTAGACATCGGCGGCCGCACTCGGCGGCTCCCCGCCCAACACCTCCGGCGCGGTGTAGGCCGGCGATCCGGTGACGGCGCCGGTGGCGGTCTCGAAAGCGCCGGCGATGTGCGCGATGCCGAAGTCGGCCAGCTGCGGTTCGCCGTACTCGGTGAGCAGTATGTTCGCCGGTTTGACGTCGCGGTGCAGGATCCCGAGCCGGTGCGCGGTCTCGAGCGCACCGGCCATCTTCACCCCCAGCCGCAGCGCCTCGCCGAGCGGCAGCGGCCCGCGGCGGCGGAGCCGCACGTCGAGGCAGCCCTGCCGGTGGTACGGCATCACCAGGTAGGGGCGGCCGCTGTCGGTGGCGCCGACCTGCAGGACGGGGACGATGTTCGGGTGCCCGGTCAACCGTCCCATCGCCCGCTGCTCGCGGAAGAACCGCGCCCGGTTCTCCTCGTCGAGGTCGACGGTGAGCACCTTCACCGCCACCGTGCGCTCCAGATCGGTCTGGGTGCAGCGGTAGACCACCCCGAACCCACCGCGGCCGATCTCTTGGGCGTCGTCGAACCCGGCCTCGGTCAATTCCGCGGCCGGGGCGGGCGGGTACCGCTGCGTGTCGAGCGGATCACCTGCACCCATCGGAACGCGCTGCTCACTCCGTCGGCTCGTCACTCCCGCGCACCGGACCCGACGGCCCGACCAGTACACGTTCCTCCGTGACCTCACCTGGTGAGGCGTACCTCCAGGTTATCGCCGTATACGGTCCACGGGACCGTCGACCACCCCCGGCCGGTACCCGACAACGGTCCTCGGGCCGACTCTGTCGCTCGGGATCGTCGAGATACACGTCGAAGCCGGCAAGCAGCTGTACGGTGGCGGCCATGCATGGCCAGGTCGGTCCGCTGGCGCACCGGACGGCCGACGTCGAGACCGCCGGCCGCGTCGCGATCACAGGCGACGCCGCATGGCCGGTGCCGTTCAATCTGCGCGACAGCTTCACGTCGAGTCACACGACCGCGCGCGGTGTGCTCCGCCGTATCGCGCCCGCCCGCGCCGGTCCGGCTTGGCCCCACTCCGGGCGGGGGCGGTGGGGGCCGCGTTGGCGGCGCCCGAGTCGAGCCGATCGGCCAGCGGGGCGAGGGTGTCCCGGATCGTCGTGGCAAGGCGGGACACGAGCTGCAGATCGACCGTGGGTAAGGCCAGTTGCCGACCGAGGGCGCCGATGTTCGCGCCGAGGGCGGGCAGATCCGCACGTGCGCGGCTTCGCCGAACTCATGGCATCCGGTCCTCGGTGTTCCACCACGTCAACGCCGGACCGGGCGAGTGCGGAGGCGTAGTAGCCCCCGTCGTCGTCTGGTCGAGCCACAACACCCACTCCCTCAGTGGAGAGGCCATCGGTCGTCGATTGACGATCACTCCACCTCAGATCCCCCGGGAATATGATGGTGGGGTCATTCGAACAAACCGGCTATGGACGAGGCAACCGATGGCCGAGATCGATCCGTTGGCCACGCAGCGGGAGAACCCGCCGCCCATCGTGGCCGAACTGATCACGGCCGGGTTCGAGGACGTCCACGAGATCGGCCGCGGCGGCTTCGGCGTCGTCTACCGATGCCGACAGCCTGCCCTCGATCGCACCGTGGCAATCAAAGTACTGACCGCCGAACCGGACCCCGACAACCTCGAACGCTTCCTACGTGAGCAACGCGCCATGGGGCGGCTGTCCGGACACCCGAACATCGTCACCGTCCACGAGGTCGGCGCCACCGCATCCGGTCAGCCGTACATCGTGATGGAATACCACCGCCGCAACTCCCTCGAGGCCCGAATCCGAGACCAGGGCCCGCTGGGGTGGGAAGACGCACTCGGGATCGGCGTCAAGATCGCCGGCGCCCTGGAAACCGCGCACCGCATGGGCATGCTGCATCGAGACGTGAAACCGGCCAACATCCTGCTCACCGACTACGGGGAGCCGCAGCTGACCGACTTCGGGATCGCGCGGATCGCCGGAGGGTTCGAGACCGCCGCGGGCGCCGTCACCGGATCCCCGGCATTCACCGCCCCGGAGGTGCTTGCCGGCCAGTCCCCATCCCGCTCGGCCGATGTGTACGGCCTCGGCGCGACCCTGTTCTGTGTGTTCACCGGACACGCGGCGTACGAGCGGCGCCGCGGCGAATCGGTGGTCGCGCAGTTCCTGCGGATCACCGGCGGCCCGGCCCCGGACCTGCACGCCGGCACCGGCATCCCCGATGACGTCGGCGAGGTGATCGCGCGCGCGATGGACCGAGACCCGACCGCCCGCACCGGCACCGCCGCCGAATTCGGCGAACAGTTACGGGCAGTCGAGCAACACCACGGGCTGCTGGTCGACGAGCTACCGGTACCCGACACCAGCGAGCCCACCGCCCCCGGCGCCACTCACCCCCGCGCCACCACCGGCACCGGCCACCGGCGGCGAACCGGATCCGGCCGGCTGACCCCACCGGTGCCCGCCACACGGCTGCGCCCACCGACCGCGACCCGCCCCCTGGTGAACCGCGAGCGTCTGCTGCAGCTGCTGCGCGCAGGCGGGCGGCGCACCCTGACCGCCATCACCGCCCCGCCGGGTTTCGGCAAGACCACCCTGGCCGCACAGTGGTCGCGCGAACTGGCCGACACCGGCGTCCAGGTGGCCTGGCTGTCCGTCGACAGCGACGACAACAAGCCGGTATGGCTCCTGGCGCATCTGGTCGAATCCCTCCGGCAGGTGCGGCCGGCCCTGGCCCAGGACCTCGACGCAGTCCTCGAGGAGTACGGCGACGACGCCACCCAGTATGTGCTCACCGCATTGATCAACGAGATCGAGCAGTCCGGGGAGCACATCGCCCTGATCATCGACGACTGGCACCGGGTCTCCGACCCCGCGACCGTCGCTGCGATGACGTTCCTACTGGACAACGCCGACCCCCGTCACCTGCAGATCATCGTGACCAGCCAGGCACGCACCGGACTGCCGCTCAGCCGCCTACGGCTGCGCGACGAGCTGATCGAGATGGACGCGGCCAGTCTGCGGTTCGACGCCCCCGAGGTGAGACAACTGCTGGTCGAGCTGGCCGGACTGCCCCTGACCGACAACGACATCGACGCCCTGACCCGTGCAACCGGCGGCTGGGTGGCCGCGCTGCAGTTGGTCTCGCTGTCACTGCGCGACAGCGACGATCCGGCAGACCTGATCCACGGCATCACCGGACGCCACCAGGTCATCGGGGAATACCTCGCCGAGAACGTCCTCGACACCCTCGAACCCCGAATTCTCGAGTTCCTGCTCACCACCTGCATCTGCGAATACGTCTCCGCAGAATTGGCGACCGTTCTCACCGGCGACACTCGATGCCAGTCGATGCTCGAGGAAATCGAGGACCGCGGCCTGTTCCTGCGCCGAGTAAACAACGACCGCACCTGGTTTCGCTACCACCACCTGTTCCGGGAGTACCTGCAACGCCGGATCGAACGCGAGAACCCCGAACGCGTGACACAGCTGCACCGCACCGCGGCCCGGTGGTTCGCCGAGCACGGGGTCATCCGCGACGCAGTGACCCACGCCCAGGCCGCAGGCGAGCAGGAGATGGCCGTCGACCTGGTCGAGCAGCACGGCACGAGCCTGCTCGAGCACGCCCACGTGGCCTCCACGCTGGCGCTGCTCGACAAGCTACCTCCGGCGGTGCTGTCCACACGCCCCCGCCTGCAACTGATGCTGGCATGGACCACCATCCTGTCGAACCGCGTTCGCCCCGCCGAGCAGGCCCTCGATACCGTCGAATCCCTCCTCACCACCGCCCCTCTCACCGCTGACGAAACCGAGGACCTGCGCGCCGAGGTCGGGGTGGTGCGCGCCGTCGTAGCGGCCCGATGCGACCGTTTCGACACCATCGACGAGGTGGTCCGCCCCGCCCTGAACCGGGCCGACTCGCTCTCCCCCTGGGTGGTCTCCGCGGCCGCGAACCTTGCCGGCCTGGCCGCGATCTACCGGTTCGATTTCGACGCGACCGAACGGCTCCAGCAGTGGGCCGCGCCCTACCACGCCCGCAACCGCGGGCCGTATGCCCAGACGCTCGGCTACTGCTGTCTCGGCATCGCCGCGCACGAACGACTCGCCATCGCCACCGCCGAAGAGGAGTTCCGGCAGGCGGTGCGGGTAGCCCGCAACCCGGGCGACGGACACTCGCTCACCGCACGGCTCGCCGGGTCACTGCTCGGCGAACTGCGCTACGAGCAGGACCGCCTCGACGAGGCGGAACGGCTTCTCGACGAGGCCTACCTGCTCGGCTCCGAAGGCGGAGCCGTGGAGTTCAAGGCGGCCCGGTACGCGATCGGCGCCCGGATCAAGGCACTACGGGGCGATCGCAGCGCGGCCGCGCAGCGCCTCGATGCCGGCGCCCGGGCCGCGCACACGTTGGCGCTGCCCCGGCTTCGGGCCCGGATCGAGGACGAACGTGTGCGGTTGGGGCTGCCCCCGACCGTCGGCATTCCCCCACCCCCACCGATCCCCCATCCGCAGCGGCGCCGGCCGGTGCACGGAATCGAGGCGATCACCGCCCAACTCGACGAGACCGTCGCCATCTGGGCACTGCTCGCCGACGGCACGCCGGCGTCGAGGGAGCTGGCGTGCACCTGGGCACAGGAATGGGTGGACATGCTCGACGACGCCGACCGCCCGCGGGCGCTGCTGCAGGCACGACGATTGCTGGTCAACACCCTCGCCGCGGCCGGCCGCACCGACGAAGCCAAGAAGTTGCTCGCGACGATCACCGCACAGTGCGCCACCCTCGGCATCGTGCGCTATCTACTCGACGGCGGGTCATACCTGACGGCGCTGCTCGAGGATTTGCGGGCGGACCGGGAGTCCGGGCGGTGGCGAGACGACTGGCCCGCGGTGCCCGACCGATTCTGGAACGCGCTCGCCCCGACCGAACCGTGACGCCAGGCGCCAGATGTCGACTCGGCGCCGGGCTCTGGGTGACCCGCACGCCGACACGGGCACCGTACCCGCTGCCCCGGCGAGCACCCGACCCTGGTGAGCACCCGGATCGCGCAGGCCCGTGACCGTGAACCGCCCTGGACGAGGTGGGGCTTCCGATGCTGCTCGACTGCCCGCTCGCTGAACCGCTTTCCGATCCTATCTCGAACCCATTGCTTTGCACGATTATCGAGGAACGATCCGCTTTCTCCACTGAACGTGATGTCCGGGCGGCCGGCGCGTGCCGCGAGTGACCGAGCAGCATCTCGGATCCTCCGCGGAGAAGTACTCCGGCACCGTCGAACGGGTCCGATCCAGAGCGGTGTAGTGCCGCACCTACCTCACCCCTCGCTCGGATCCCGGCCGGTGCCCCGCTCCGGACGAGTCGGACCCGAACAGCGCCCCCAGCCGCTGCAGCAGACTCCGGCGCGGTCGCCGGTCGAGGTCCCGGACGGTGACTGTGCTGCCGCCCTCGGCCGCGGCCTCGACGGTCACGACGTCACCGGGGAATCGCAGCTCCCACCGGCCGCGATCGACCGTCTGCGCGGTCGGCTCCTGCCTGCGCACGATCGCCTCGACCGTCACCTGCACCGGATCCGGCGAGTGGTAGATCTCGACGCCTCCCCGCGTCTCCCGATGCTCGTAGGTTGCGGCGATGTGATCCCGGCTCCCGCCGCCGCAGCCCACGAGCAGCAGCAACGACGTGAGCACCGGCACCGCCCGTTTCGCGACGGACGCCCGGCTTACGCGCACGATTCCCCCCATGAAATCCCCCCGTATCGAATTGTTCCGCGGGGCACCCTACAGTCCGGAAGTGACATGCCTCGCGCGCGTGCCCGTTTCGTGTCTCGTACCACGAGGAGGCCGACAAGGCCCCACATCTGAACACGTGCGTGCACAATTGAAGGGCACCGCACCGACTCCACGCATCACGGAAGGCCTGGAATGAGTTCGACGGAGATCAGCGCCGACCCGCACGCCGGCACCCTGCGCAGCCCCCGCTTCTGGCTCGCGCCGGTCGTCGTGGTTACCGCTGTGATGGCGGCCCTGGCGGCCCTCTACATCGGCAGCATGATCAATCCGGCCGACAATCTGCACAGGTTCCCGGTCGCCATCGTCAACCAGGACGTCGGCGACGTGCTGCCCGGTTCGGACCAGCAGCGCAATCTCGGCGCCGAGATCACCGCCGCCGTCGCCGACGGGGTCGATCCAGCGGAGATCGACCTGCAGCAGGTCGGGATCTCCGGGGCGATCTCGGGACTCGACTCGGGCCGGCTCTACGGCGCGATCGTGATCCCGAGCGACTTCACCAAGCGCACGTCCATCCTCGCGCAGGGCAGCGTGATCCCCGGCGACATCGAGAAGCCGATCATCACCGTCTACACCAACCCCCGCACCGGCACCTTCGGCAAGGGCATCGTCGAGTCGATCGCCGACCGTGCCCTGACCACCGTGAACACCACCGTCGGGGAGCAACTCACCACCACGGTCACCGACACCCTCGCCACCAGCGCCCCGGATCTTCAGCTGTCCGGCGGCAGCCGGTTGACGCTGGCCGATCCCATCGACGTCCGCTTCGTCGAGCACAAGCCACTGCCCGACGGCACCGGGCTGGGCCTGTCCGCGTTCTACTACACGCTGCTGCTCATCCTCGCGGGCTTCACCGGCGCCACCATCGTCAACTCGCTCGTCGACAGCGCCCTCGGATTCGTCCCCACCGAGTACGGGCCCTGGTACGTCGACCGGAAGACGGCGCATCTGTCGCGGTTCCGGGTGCTACTCGTGAAGTGGGCGATCATGGTGATCCTCGGGTTGATCGTCTCGGCGCTCTACCTGTGGATCGCCACCCTGCTCGGCATGCCGGTGACCCGCGCCCTGCTGCTGTGGGAGTACGGGGCCCTCGCAATCACGGCCGTGGGCGTCACCTCGATCTCGGTGATGGCCGTGTTCGGTTCCGCCGGACTGCTGGTGAACCTGTTGATCTTCATCATCCTGGGTCTGCCGTCGTCGGGCGGGACCGTGCCGCTCGAGGCGATGCCGCCGCTGTACGCGTGGCTGTCGACCTTCGAACCGATGCACCAGGTGTACATCGCGACCCGGGCCATCCTGTACTTCGACGGCAGCGGCCCCGCCGGCCTGACCCGCGGCGTCCTGATGACCCTGCTCGGCCTCGGGATCGGCCTCGTGCTGGGCGCGGTGGTGACCCGGATCTACGACGTGCGCGGGTTCCACCGCCGCAGCGACGCCGAGCCCGCACTCGTTCCGGCGCAGGACGCGTGAGACAGGACCCCGCTGCTCCTCGAGGGCAGAGCAGCGAGGTCCCAGGTCCCGAAGGTAGCGTTCCGCTTCCGCCCGGCCCAGCCGCGACGGGGTGAAACGGGGGATGAAATCGGACGGGGTGCAGACTGGACGGGTGCGTACCGTGCTGGTTCCCGACACCGCCGGCGGGCAGTCGCCCGGCGGATGGACCGTTCCGGTCGACGCCGACGGACGACCGCTCGCCGCGGCCGAACACCACGGCGACCTCACGGCATTCGTCCGGGGGTGCGAGGCGACGGACCCGCCGCGGTGGATCTGGACCGGCACCGCCTCCGTCTACCCCGCACTGCTGCGCGGCGGAGCCCGCGTGCGCCGATGTCACGACCTCGCCTCGACACGCGCGATCCTGAACGTACGCGCCGGGATTCCCGCACCACCGGAGCAATCGGTCGACGAGCGTCCGGGACTGTTCGACGTCGTCCCCTCCGCCGACCTCGACTCGGTGCTCGCCGAGTTCGCCCGGCAGCGCGCCGAACTCGGCGGCCGTGCCCGGCTCGAACTGCTCGTCGCCGCCGAATCGGCGGGCACGCTGGCCGCCGCCGAGATGAGCTTCGACGGGTTGCCGTTCTCCGCCGACGCCCACCGGCAGGTGCTCGAGCGCACCCTCGGCCCACGCCCCACCGACGACGGGCTGCCGCCTCGGATAACCGAACTGAACGCAAGGATCGGTGCGGTGTTCGGTCGTGCGCTCAACCCCGCCTCGCACACCGAGGTGCTCGACGCGTTCCGGCGCGAAGGCATCGAGGTGCCGTCCACCCGCAAACGGGTACTGCGCGAACTCGACCATCCGGCGGTGCCGCTGCTCCTGCAGCACCGGGATCTGTCGAAGCTGCACAGCACCAACGGCTGGCACTGGCTCGACACCTGGGTGCGCGACGGCCGGTTCCGCCCGGTCTATGTACCCGGTGCCGTGGTGTCCGGGCGCTGGGCGAGCCGTGGCGGCGGGGCCCTGCAGATCCCGAAGGCGTTGCGGTCGAGCGTGATCGCCGAGACCGGCCACGTTTTCGTGATCGCCGATGCCGGCCAGCTCGAACCGCGCATCCTCGCCGCGATGTCCGGCGACCCGCGGATGACGACGGCGGCGGGGGCCGAGGACCTGTACGCGCCGGTGGCGGCGACCACGTTCGGCGGCGACCGCGCGAAGGCGAAGGTGGCCGTGCTCGGTGTGCTCTACGGCGCGACGTCCGGCGAGTCACGAGCGTTGCTCACGATGCTGCGGCGGAGTTTTCCCGAGGCGGTGGAGTTCGTCGAGCGCGCCGCGCGGGCCGGGGAACGCGGCGAGGTGGTGCATTCGTGGCTGGGTCGCGCGTGCCCGCCCCCCGACGCCGGCTTCTTCACGCACGGCGACGCGCGGGCCCGGGGACGGTTCACCCGCAACTTCGTCGTCCAGGCGACGGCCGCCGAGTGGGCGCTATGCGTGCTGGCCGATCTGCGCCTGCGCCTGGCCGCCGACGACGCCGGTGAACTCGTCTTCTTCCAGCACGACGAGATCGTGGTGCACACCCGCACGCCGGAGACTGCGACGGCACATCTGTCCGCCGCGGTGGGGTCGGCCACCCGGTTGCTGTTCGGTGACACGAAAGTGCGGTTCCCCATGCAGGTCTCGGTGCGCGACTGCTACGGCGCCGACGAGCCGTAGGCGGTGTACGTCCACAGGTGGAACGCGGCGTAGGCCCGCCACGGACTCCATCGCTGCACCCGGGCCGTCACCGCACCGGCGGTGTCCACGCCGAGGGCCCTGCGCAGCACCAGATCTCCGGCGGGACAGGCGTCGCGGTCCCCGAGCACGCGCACGGCGAGGTAATCCACGGTCCACGGCCCGATTCCCGGCAGCGCGAGAAGGTCCCGGCGGAACCGCACCGGGTCGGACGGGTCCAGACCGTCGGCTGCGGCGCGGGCGAGCACGAGCACGGTACGCACCCGGGCACCGGTCAGCCCCACCGCCGCCTGCAATTCGTGCGGATCCGCACCCGCGAGCCCACTCGGCGACGGGAAGCAGCGCAGACCGTCGCGTCCCGGATCGCCGTAGCGCGCGACGAGGCGGCCGGCGAACGTGGCGGCCGCCGCGACGCTGACCTGCTGTCCCAGCACGGTCTGCACGGCGGTGTCGAACCAGTCCGTCGTTCCGAGCACGCGCAGTCCCGGCCGGGCCGCCACCATCGGCGCGAGGTACGGATCGGCGCCGAGCGCGGCGTCGATCGGGGCCGGGTCGGCATCGAGGTCCAGCCACCGCCGGACCGTCTGCTCGAGCTCGGGTAGGTCGCGACGATCCGCGCCGATCCGGACGGACACGTGCTCGGAGCGGGGCCGGATCGCGACCACCGCGGGACCGTGCCGCCCCCGCACCGACCGGACGTGCGTGCCGGTGTCCACGTCGTGCCGTTCGAGGCCGGGAACGGTGTGGGCGCGCAGCGCGGCGAGCATCGGCGCCGCGGCCAGCGGCGGTGTCACGGTCGGCCGCAGGACGACGCTCACGCCGCGAGCTCGAGCCGGAGCAGGACGCGCTTGGCCTCCACCCCGCCCACGTACCGGCCGAGGTCGCCGTCGCTGCGCACCACGCGATGGCACGGCAGCACGACGGGCAGCGGATTCGTCGCGCACGCCGTGCCCACCGCCCGGACGGCCCGGGGGCTGCCCGCCACGGCCGCCACCTCGGCGTAGCTCGCGGTCCGGCCGTAGCCGGGCAGGTGCGTGATCACCTCGCGCCGGAAGCCCCGCGCCAGGCTCAGGTCGAGCGGCAGGTCGAACGTGGTTCGGGTGCCGCGGAAGTACTCGTCGAGTTGGCGGGCGGCGGTGTCGAGCCGCGCGGGCGCGGCCAGGATGCGGGGGCTGAGGTCGGCGGCGAGCCGGTCGAGGACCGCGTCGTGGTTCTCGACGGCGTAGGCGACTCGCACGAGTCCGGCGGGGGTGGCGGCGAGCAGCAGCGGCCCCACCGGGGTGTCGACGATGCGGTAGGCGACGTCGAGCAGGTCGGCGTCGGCGGCAGCGGCGGTCAGCCGGGCGTGCAGGCGGGTCAGGTCGGCGGTGTCGACAGGGGACGGTTCGAGCGTCATGACGGTTCCTCCGTCGGATAGCGGCGGCGCAGCGCGGCCCGGCCGTCGGCGGCGGCGCGGCGCGCGGCGTCGGTGGAGTTGCCGAGGATCGTGGCGATCTCGGCGTAGGGCAGGCCGACCACATGGTGGTAGACGACGGCGGCGCGTTGGGTGAACGGCAGCGCGGCGACCGCGGACCACAGGTCGTCGTCGGGTGCGGGGATGCCCACCTCGGCCGGGCGCTCCGGGAGAACGGCGACCGGTACCGGCGTGCGAGCCCGGGACCGGTGGACGTCGACGGCCTTGCGATGGGCGATCGTCACGAGCCACGCTTCGACGTTGCTGCCCGGACGCAGCGCCGGGTAGGCCCGCAGCGCGGCGAGGAACGTCTCGGACCAGGCGTCGTCGGCATCGACGGGACCGAGCAGCGCACGGCACACCCGCAGGACGGTGCCACCGTGTTCGGCGACGACCCGCTCGAACGGGGGCAGCGGGTCACTGGCGTGCACGGGTCACCTGCGCCTCCTGGTCGAGCAGGTAACGCTTGCGGTCGAGACCGCCGGCGTACCCGGTGAGGGTGCCGTCGCGACCGATCACGCGGTGGCAGGGCACCACGATGCTCACCGGGTTGCGGCCGTTCGCGGCGGCCACCGCGCGCACGGCGGTGGGGTGCCCGACCGCGGCAGCGAGCTCGGTGTATGTGCACACCGTGCCGTACGGGACGCTCTGCAGCGCCTGCCATACCCGGCGCTGGAACGGGGTCCCGTGCAGCTCGAGCGGCACGGTGAACTCGGTGCGCCGGCCCGCGAAGTACTCGTCGAGCTGCTCGGCGATCTCCTCGAAGCCAGTCGCTGCGGCATCTCCGAAGGCGTGCGGGCCGGGCCGGTGCCGGTGTTCGGCGAGGTACAGGCCGCTGAGGGCCCCGTCGGTCCGCACCACTGTCAGCGGTCCGATCGGTGAGTCGACGACCGTGTGGGTTCGCGTCGCGTTCACAGGTTCGATCCTTCCATCCGGCGTATACGAGGTAGACGCCTCCACGGACGCAAACGTGAGATCGCTCCGTGACGCAGTTCACCGGGGTGTGGCTGGAATACCCGGGAACGGGTCCGTGTTGAAGAGTTCGGATCGGCACGCTCCGTGTCCCCCGGGCTCAATATTTCTGCCTTTGCAGAGTTCCGTCCGGCTGGAGCTGCATTGCGCCTTTCGCCGTGAGGCGACCGAGCGTGCCGGTCCTTCATCTTTCCTCGGGTGCGTGGCTCCGCCCCGGCTGGGGAACCCGGACTCATGGCCAGGCGAACCGAACCCGCGGTCGCGGCGTCGAGCCAGTGGATCGACGACGACGACGGAATCCGATACCCGCGCGGCGATACGCACGCCTGGACGCCCGGCACCAATCAGACCCTGTGCGGAGTCCCGCTCTCCCGTGCCCGCCTCGCCCGGTTCCCGCACGTGCCGTGGAGCGAGGCGCTGTACCTGGCGGACACCGGCGAGCACGGTGTCGTACCGTGCCGCCGCTGCACCGCGGCCACACGCCACGATCGGCCCCGCTGGACCCGCACGGGCCCGCGGCCCTGACCACCGGTTCGGCCCCGAGCCGGGACGCGCGATGCCATGCTGAGGAGCCATGACGGAACCGAGAGAGCGGGCCCGGAGCTTCGAACGGTATCTGACGTTCCTCGACGCGATCGTGGCCATCGCGATCACCCTGCTGGTGTTGCCGCTCGTCGATCGAGCCTCCGATCACGAGGGGACGACGATCGAACTGCTGCACGACGCCGCCGGGGCGCTCGGGGCGTTCGCCCTGAGCTTCGTCGTCATCTTCCGGTTCTGGTGGGGGCAGCACCGGCTGGTGCGCGACATCGTCGCCGACGATCCCTGGGTCGATCGGGCGCTGTTCCTGTGGGTGTTCACCATCATCTTCCTGCCGTTTCCCTCCGCGCTGGTGGCCACGAACTCCGACGAGACCGCGACACGCGCGCTGTACATCGGCACCATGGCGGCCAGCGGGGCGGCGCTGATGCTGTCGGCGTGGGCCGCCGGCCGGCACCCGGCCATCACGGCAGGTGCCGCGCCACCGGATCTGGCGGGGACCGTCGCATTGACGGCGCTCCTGCTGGTCGCACTGGTCCTGAGCGTCACCGTTCCGCCGCTGTCGTACTATCCGCTGCTGCTGTTGCTGCTGTCGGGTCCGTTGACGAGGCTCGTGCGGCGCGGCCGACACCCGTCCGGCGCTCGAGTCAGGTCACCGATGGGAACCGCTCGCCGCCCAGTCATCCGCGGCGACGATCGTCAGAGCGGATGACCGGCCGGAGAGCGGGTACCCGCTCGGACAGCACCCGCTCGAGCTTCCCGGCCGCGCCCCGCAGTACCTCGGTCGCGTTCCTCGGCAGCATCCCGTAGTTCGGTGCCGCGGCGAGCACCGCAAACCCTCCGCCCGTGCAGAATCCGATCACGCCGGCCTTGCCGGTGCAGTCGGCTGTCCACCGGCAACAGCCGCGCGCCGGCCGGTCATCCGCGGCGACGATCGTCGACTCGGATGACCGGGCGACGCGCGGGTGTGGGAACGCCTCACCTCCGAAGTGGACTTATTTTTTCTTTTGGGTATGGTCGAGCCGAGTTCGCGATTGCCGATTCGGAAAGGATTGACAATGGCTGCCAAGTCCGCCGTCAAAAGTTCCAAACAGTCCGCCCGCGCTTTGAAGGAGCGCCGCGCGGAAAAACGCGCCAAGGCTCAGGATGCGGGTCAGCTCATCCGCAAGCGCAAGAGCTGATCACTCGAGCAGAGCCAGGACACTCATTCGAATGCACTCCACGACAACGACTCTGGAGACACTCTACCGGAATATCGGGGAAATGATGACGCGAGGCCGGAATCTCGAAATCGATTTTCCGGGATACCGCCAGGGGCTGGAAACCGCCCGGTTGTACGTACTCGACGAACTCGCCCGATGCTCCGGATTTTCGATGGCGAGAAAGGACAGCACCGAGCAGAAGGCACGAGCCGCATGAAAATCACCAGACGCGCGCTGCAGAATATTCGCAGCAATCTGGAAAACGAACTGGCGACCGTCGGATCGTCCACCCATACCGCGGGCTACCGCCGCGGGCTCCACGATGCCTTGGCGCACGTGGTCGCGCTGCAGGACACCACCGACGCGCGCACACCGCACTGAACATCTCCCCTCGCTCCGTCCCGGCCGATGTATCCGGGACGGAGCGTCGTCTCGGCCCGGTAGGGCCGGTGTCGAAAGCGATGACCGAACCATGATGCGCATCCCTGCGAGCGCGCCCGTAGCCCGGCTCGAGCCGGGCAGCACACCCGTGCGGGCCGCTGTGCTGAAGGTGATGTTCCTACCCCTGGACATCGGCGAACGGCCTGTACCGCCCCCGGTACCCGCCGTGTCCTACGCCGAGCCGTTTCTGCCGGCCCGGATCGCCGGCGGCACCGACTACCTCGAACGCCCCGGGGCCCTCCTGGCGCTCCGGCACCGCACCGAGCCCGGCACCCGCCTGACCTTCGGGACGCCCGCCTCCGCCGCACACTCGCGGCCGTACGACGGACCGGCGGGCGCATGTGCGTCGCTGTGGGAGGTCCCTGGCGCCGGACCGGTACTGGTCTGCGAGATCCTGTCCGCCGACCCACCGGGTGCCGTGCTCACCTGGCACAGCGACCCCCTGTTCGACGGCGCCGAGACGGGCTTCCGGCGAACCCTCGACACCTTCCTCGCCCCGTTCGGGATCACCGCCGACGCCAGTCTGGTGGACCTGTTCCCGCGGCTGGACACGCGGTTGCCCGACACCGAGGTGTACCGCCCGCTCGCGCAGGTGGCCGTCCGCACCGCGCCTTTCCTCACCGACGAACCCTCGATCGAGGGTTTGGTGGTCGAGGTTGCCGGCGACGGGCGCGAGGCGGTGCGCCGGCTGGTGGACTGCCCACCCGCTGGTGCACTGGCCGAAGCGGCCGCACGCTCGTGCGGACGATTGCAGGCCTGGCACCGACCGGCAGCGACGGACGTGGCCGTACGCGGGGACGGCCGGGCTTTGCTACTCGACCTCGTCACCGGCGGCGGACACGTCGGTGCGCACGGCCGGGAGATGCTGTACCACCTGATCGGCTGGGCGGGCCTGCGCGCACAACTGCATGCCGATCACCGTCGCCTGCTGACCGCGCTGCGGCGGCACGAGACGCTCGACCCCGACGAGATCCGCACCGCCCTCGACGATGTCGCCCGGGCACGGGTGCGACTCGTCGAACTCGCCCTCCTGTCCGCCGAGGCCCGTCCGGCGCACACCGACTCGACCTGGGTACGCACCTTGCTCGTGGCGTTCGGCGCCGAGGAGGTCACCGCGGCGCGGGCGGCTGTGGAGGAGTTGTGCGACGCCGCAGAGCGGGTGTTGTGGCAGCGCTTGCACCTGCGCTCGACTCGTCGGTCGCGGTGGGCCGACCCGAAGGCGATGGCGGCCGCCGCGACCTGGGTGGTGTTCGTCGTTGCGGTCACCGCGTTCACGGCGTCGACGCAGGTCCTGGCAGCTGCGGCGATCGTCGCCGTGGCCGCCGGCGCGGCCCTGGGGTTCGTCGAGTCCGTCGAGCGCCGACGGGTGCCGAAGCGACGACGTCGCGACCGCCGGTGAGTTGCGCCGCAGGGCGTTGCGCCCGCCCCTCCACACCTGCTCCGGACATCGACAACGAACGCGACGGTTGTCGATGTCCGGCGTTGTCCAGCCTGCGAGGCGGGCGGCGGAGAACCGAGCTCAATGCCCCAGCGTGGCGCTCAGCTCGGGGATCCGCGTCGCCAAGGCCGAGTACACGAGACGGTCGTTCACCTGGTCGTAGTGGTGTGCGATCAGGTTTCGCATCCGTCCGATCGCCACCCAGTCGACGCCGGGGAACTCGGACTTGAACGTCTCCGGCAGCTTCTCGACGATCGTGGCCACCTGGATCAGGATGTGCCGGCCGTTGTTCCGCAGCACGCGCCCGTAGGGACTGTCCTCCAGGTAGGCATCCAGACCGAGTCCCACCGTGTAGGCCGCATCCGCCGCGAAATCGGCGACGTCCTGTAAACGACGGCGAACGCGCTCGTCTGCATTCTCCTCCGACGTCACAGCGCCACGGCTTCCTCCCGGGCCCGGTCCCCCACGCGCCCCCCGGCTCGCCCGTCGATGGTCTCGACCCGCACGGTGAGCATGTCTTCCAGAGCTTGCTGCAACCCGAGAAGGTCGACGATGTCGTGGCGATCGCTGAAATCCACGATGAGGTCGACATCCGAGGCGAAGTCGTCGTCGCCACGCGCCACAGATCCGAACACCCTCGGGCTCGGCAGCCCCGCCTCGGCGAAGAGCTCGCACACTTCCCCACGTCGGGCTGCCAGAGCCTCGGAGGGACGAACGGGCAGCGCTGCCGTCAGCGCCGAACGGGCCGGCTCGGACGGTTGCCGTCGTCCTGCCTCGATTTCGGCGATCAGAGGTTGCTTGATGCCGGAGCGCTCGGCGAGCTCCCGCTGCGAGAGACCCAGAATCCCCCGCCGGATGCGAACGAAGTCACCGAAGCCGACAGCCACGACATCACGATGACAGATTTTGTTATCACTTGAGGCGATGTAGGCCGCACGCGGCCCATGTCCCGCAGCCAGTCACGGGCTCGTTCGGATGTGCAGTTCTCGTGACGACTCGCCGGGCAACTACCACGAAAACTGCGCGCTCGGCACAGCGCCGCTCAACCGAAGTTCACCTGACGACGAGCGTTCGCGAGGCACGTGACGGCGCCCGTCCCGAACGGGCCGAGCCGGTCGAACAGCACCGAGGTGCCGACCGCGACGCCGTCGGCGCTGAGGTGGTGATCAGCTTCGACGCCGACCTCGGTGCCGACGGGCAGCCGCGAGAGGGTCAGGGTGAGGTCGCCGTTGATGAAGCCGACGCCCTCGTCGCTCCAATTGGCCATGAAGCTGGTGCCCTCGCCGACGACCGCGGTCCGCACGAACGGCGACATCTCCTCCCCTACGATTACCGGAATCTGCCGGGACCACATGCGTTTCCGGCTCGCGTTCTGGTGTTCGGCCCGCACCTGCGACCAGCCGTCGGGGTGCGCGTCGCTGCCGAACCAGGTGCGCGCGAATCCCGTCTCCGGGTCGTCGAGCGCCTCGATGGGCGGCGTCGGGTGCTCGTCGCGGGTCCAGACGGTGCCCGGCGGCTGCTCGGACGGGCGCAGGTAGACGACGGTTCCGCGGGCGGTGACGTCGTCGCCCTGGATCAGGTAGGCGTCGGCGACGCGGATGCGGTTGCCGTCTCGCACGCGGGTCGTCTCGAACCGGACGGGCGCGTTCTGCACCGGGCGGAACAGGTCGACGGTGAGCCGGGCGGGAACGAACCCGTCGGGACCGTGATCCTTGTCGAGTTCCCGGGCGAGCAGGCCGGTCACGCACGGCCCGGCCAGCATGGTCGACGACCAGGGGCTGACGGCGTACTTCGTGGGAAGGTACGTGCCGTCGGATTCGGTGAAGTATCCGCACGTGGAGTCAGGCATGGCCGGATTCTCGCAGTGTCCGTTTCCGCGGCTGTATCAGGTTCCGGCGTCCTCACTCCCCCTGCGGTATCGAAGCCACGCCATCGCCGCACCGCAGGCCAGCACGGCGGCGGTCGACGCACCCACCGACATCCATACCCACGCACTCGGGCTCCACCCGGTTGGGTTCTCGGTGAGCGGGGTGTAGGCGGTCCACCCGAACTGCGCGAGCAGCGGCAGCGCCAGCACCGCCGGCAGAGCCAGCGAGGTGGCGGTCACGGGCGCCGTCGACGGCAGTGACGCGACGATCGTGTACGCCGCGGCGAACGGCACCACGAGGACCGTCGCCGCGAAGTTCACGTTGTCCCACGGCGGACGATCGAAGATCCCGGAAGCCGCGACGAGCGCGAGCAGACCGACCCCGATCAGCGGCATCGGCCTGCGGCGACCCAGCCACACACCGACGGCCACAAGAGCCGGCGCGATCAGCAGCGCCGGCCACGCGGCCGGCGACCACGAGACGGCGCCGCCCACGGCGACGACCATCGCCGTCGCCGCCAGGAGCACCGTCCCCGTCCGTCCCCGCAGCCACAGCGCCGCGACGATGAGCACCGGCACCGCCACCAGACCCCACAGCCACCGACCCTCCCCGAAGTCGTCCAGAGCGAACAGCGCGTGGTGGAACGACCAATACAGCCCCACCCCGAGGATCGGCACACCGATACCGACGGCCACCTCCCGCCCGCGGGCCCGGGACGCGTCGACCGGCGCCGTGTCGTTTCCGGCGGTCAGCGCCACCACCCCCGCCGCGACGGCGGTGACGATCGCCAGCGACAGCCACGCGGCATTGACCGGCTGAACGCTCGCTGCGAGATAGGACGCGTACCGCTGAGGCGCCGAGTCCAGCTCCCGGAACTGCGCGAGCGGCTCGGCCGTCAGCAGCCCGGCGACCACCGCTCCGGCCAGCGCGGTATGCAGCTTCTCGGCGCCCAGCACGACGAGCGCGCCGAGCAGCAGGCCCGCGCCGATCGTCGCGACGTACACGTCGAACCGCCATCCTCCCGGCAGCGCGACGACGGCCACCGCCATCGCGCCGACCAGGGCGGCCGCGAGCACGCGCCGGCGAATCGCTGCCGCCACGGCCAGCGCCGCGAGCGCTCCCGCTGCAGCGGCGGCGACGTCGGAGGTGAACACCGGGCCGGGCAGCAACCCGTCGGCCAAGGGATAGGTGTCGACGCTCGGGGCGGCCAGCACCAGCCCGGCGGTGAACCCGCCGACGACAAGAAGGACATATCGGAAAATTGACGCCACGCCCTACCATCGCCGGGCGTCCCACCTCGGGCGTGCTCGACGCGCCGGACTCTCTTCGGATTTCGTTACGCGCGCCCCAGAATCCGAACGCGCGTTCGAGTTGACGGCACGTGCCGGTCGTGCCACCATCCCTCCATTGGCCTGAAAACAGGTCGACCCCGGCAGGTGTTGCAGCACCGCACCGGGGTCTGGGCACACGACAGAAAGAGCTGTCATGCACCGTAGGGTGGAGTCTATCCACACGCCCGGCAGGCGCGGGTATCCGCAACCGCGCGCACGTTCCGTCGCGCCGATCTCGCACCGCCGCACCCGGTCCACGTCCTGACGCACGAGCCCCTCGGCACCGAGGGGCTCGTCGTGCATCGCTGTTCCCGGTGTGCGCAAGGGTAACCGAGGCACACCGGCCCACGTCGCTCATCTCCCGTGGTCCGACGTCAGCGCACGGACGCTGCGAGCGCGAGTTCGTCGCGCTCGAAACCGACTGGGCACCAGTACCTTTGTCCCCGTAGCTGGTGGCGGGGCACCTGATCGCGCGGGTCGACACGTTCGTTCGGGTCCAGCACAGCCGCACGTCGCCCGCGACGTGGGGCCGAAAGTGCTGGCCGAGACGGTCTATCGGGGTATGGCGACTGGGCAGCGTTGGGGAAGGGGCCGAAGAACACAGGGACCCGCAGGGTCTCCGCTCGGTCGAGGGCAGCCGCCCGCAGGGCGTCCGCTTCCGCAACGTGCCTCATCCTGGGCACATTCGTCATCCGCCGGGAACCCCGCCACCGAGGAAGTCCGTCACCGCCTCCATCACCTCGGCGGTCTGCTCGTCGTGCGGGTTGTGCCCGGCACGGTCGATGATCCGAAGGCGCGCATGGGGAATGCCGGCGGCCAGCTCCAGTTGGCACTGCGGCGGGAACACGAAGTCCTCGCGCCCGGCCACGACGAGCGTGGGGGCGGTGATCTCACCGAGCCGATCCACGACCGTCCAGTCCCTCATCAGGTGCCGGCCCGCGAAGATCAGCGGCTCCGCCCGCGGCCTCGAGCGCCACGCCCCGCTGCTCAGTTCGCGCGCCAGCATGGCGAGGCCGGAGCCGTCGAAGTACGCGTCCCCGATCTGCGAGAAGATCGAAAAGTACTCGCGGGGGGTGAATTCTCCGTTGAACCACCGCCGCGCCAGCTCCGCCTTCTCCCGGCCGTAGCCGCGTGCGATCAGTACCTCGGACGCGTTCTGCCGCTCCCAGTGACTGTCGGCGCCCGTGTCGAGCAGCACGAGGTGCGTGACCCGCTCGGGGTAGCGCAGAGCGTACTCGAGCGCGACCTGCCCGCCGAACGAGTGGCCGAGCACCGCCCACCGCTCGAACCCGAGCCGCTCGCGCAGGGCGTCGGCATCCGCAGTGAGGTTCTCCCACGTCATCGTTTCGACGGGTGGCCCGATCGAGCGTCCGTTGCAACGGTGGTCGTAGAACACCAGGGTGAACCGGTCCGCGCACTGCCGGAAGGCCTGCATCGTCCACAGGTCCGCCGACGGTCCGCCGTGCATGACCACCAACGGAGGTCCCTGCCCGACCACATCGACATAGAGGGAGGTGTCCCGGATCGGGACCCGGCCGGGCCGGACGCGGTGCAGGCTGCCGCGCCATTTCACCGCTACCGACGAAAGACCACGAGAGTGACGTCGTCGCACCTCGCCTGTTGCCGTGTTCGAACCCGTTGCCCGCGAGCTATTTTCGATGTTGCGCTTGAGGACTGCCAGCATGCGTGCCTGCATGATCCACACGACCGGCGGAAAGATCCCGGAGTAGACGAGGCGCGCGACCCATCGCGGTCGGCCCGCTTGATACCCACTGACGACGAGGCGGGTGCGTCCGCCGGGCAGCTCCTTCAGCTGGAAGCCCCACAGTCCTTCCAGATAGGCGGACGGGCGCGGCTGACCGGGGTCGAGGGCGCCGCCCCGCAGATCGATCAGCCCGTACAGCCCGAGGAACCGGTTCGGCTCGACCCGCGCGACCTTGTACGCGTCCAGAGGTCCCGCCCCGGGCGCCCAGTACTTCAGTTGGTCGCCGGGCCGGATGTCCTGCCATTCCGGGTGCACTTCCCGCGCGCTCGGACGACCGGCGTTGTCCAGGTGATCCCAGGAGTACCAGCCGCCGCGGTCCCAGCCCATCTGCACCAGCCACGGCCACACCTGTTCCGGCGGCGCGTCGATGGTGACGGCCATCGCGCCCGATCTCTCCCCGTCGGGCACCAGATCGGCGCCGGGGAACGGCCCGCTGACCTCCTCATCGGTGGCGCCCCACCGCACGAGCCGCGGGCGCACGAAGCGTCCGTAGACCACGGCTGCCGCCGCGCCTGCTACCGCCACCTTCGGTGCGACTGCCATGTGTCCAGCGTGCGCCGGTTTCCCCGTGCTTCACAAGGGACAAGCGGCCCTCGTCATCGCAGCTCAGCCGCCGGTAACACGGCTGCCGCTTCGCAGGCCCGAATCCCTGGTTCGAGAGTCTCGCCGAGGCCTCTCACCGGCCGTAGTGATAGCGGCACGCAGCGATGCGGACCTCTGTGTCGGTGATCTTGTAGACCAGGCGATGTTCATCCGTAATGCGCCGGGACCAATAGCCTGCGAAATCATGTTTCAACGGCTCAGGCTTGCCGATTCCTTCGTTACCGTTGCGCAGGATGTCCTGTACCAATGCGTTGATGCGTCTCAATACCTTCCGATCCTGGGTCTGCCACCACAGGTAGTCCTCCCAGGCATTGACGTCCCACACCAGCCGCACGGTCAGTCGTCACCCTCGATCAGTTCGTGCACTTGCCCCTCGCCTGCCTCGAGCCGTTCCATCGCGTCGAGCAGACGTCGAGCGTTCGCCGGTGAACGCATCAGGTAAGCCGTTTCCCGCAGCGACTCGAAGTCCGCCAGGGAGACGATCACAACGGGCTCGTGGCCCGAGCGGGTAATGACGATCTCCTCTCGGTCGTTGACGACAGAGTCCAAGACCTCGGCGTACCGGGCGCGCGATTCGCTGTAGCTCATAGTTCGCATGACGACCTCCATCCTTGTACAGAAAATTGTACCTATAGCCGCGGCGGCTGGCCCCTTCCCCTCGATCCCCCTGATCGATATCGGTTGCGGACCATTGGGGGCTTGCTCGCGCTGCCGCCGCCGACTCGATCGGCCAGTACGTCGACTGACGGCTCACCCCTACGTCCGCCGCGGTCTGAAGCGAGCCCACCTCTCCGAGCGAAATCGGCCGAACCGGCAGATGGTCGACGACTCCGGCCGAAAGCGAGCCCTAGGATCGAGGATGGAAGCCTGGAGATGCGTCCCGAGGACGCACAGCTCACGAAAGAGATAGCCATGGCCGACGAACAGTCCTTCTGGCAGTCCCATCGCACTCTTGCCGGTGTGGCCCGCGACGCCGAACGCTTCGCGGTGCACCTGCCCCTGGTGGGCCGGCTCGGCATTCCCCGGCCCGAACAACTCGCCTATTTCGCCGGCCTCGGCCTGCTCGTGGCGTTGGATCTGATCGAGTGGCCCGTGGCGGTGGCGATCGGTGTGGGCCAGGTCCTGGTCACCGAGCATGCCAAGTCCGCCGCCGAAGGTCCTGACTCGCCGGCCCAGGCAGCGGCGACGGACGGCAGCCCGGGCGTCGCAGTCGTCCCTGCGACGTAGCCGAGCGCACCGGACGCCGTCCCCGCGGCGGTGCACTCAGGACGGCGGTGCACTCAGGACGGCGATCACCGCTTCCGTGCCGGTGCCTTCTTTGCCGGTCGCTCCCCCGTCGTCGGCTTCCCGGCCGACGGCTTCGCCGCTGCCGCGGTCGGGGCCGCGCCGGGGCTGGTCGGTGTGGTGTCCGGGGTCGGCGCCGGCGCACGCTCGATCGTGGGAGCGCCGGGTGTCGGGGTGGGGCGGGGTGTGAGCAGCCGGATGGCCAGGGCCGTGGCGCCGAGTCCGGCCAGCACGGGCGCGGCGGCAATACCGGTTGCCAGTCCGGTAGCGCCCAGCACGACGATCGTTGCCGCTGCCGTCGTCGTCGACTCGGCTCCACTGCCGAGACCGGAGCGAGCTCCTTCGGCGGCGCCGCGCACGCTGCCTGTCAGTGCGCCCAGGGCGGCGCCGCCGACGGCACCGGCGGCGCGGGTGGTGGCGTCGGCGGTGCCGACGACTACCTGCGTGGTCTTGTCGAGGACATTCATCACTGCTACCTCCCGATCCGAGCGAAATGCGTCGCGGGTTGCCCCCGACCGCAGTGTCGCGCGACCGCAGCGGCCCGGGCTCGGAATCGGCAGGTTCGAATGCCACTTGCGGAGACGCGCTCCCGGATCTCCGGTCGACACGGCCGATGCTCGCCCGAAGACCTGGTGACGAAAACGATACGGCGTCCGCCACTGCGGTGTCACACCCCGACGATCGGCGCCGATCTCGGAATGCCGTCGAGACTGTCGGCGCCCAGAACCGTCGCCGGTCCCCGCGCGGGCCGGGCACCTCCGTCCGGCAGGATGAGCACATGATGTCGCTTCTCGCCGCGCCCATCGGAGCCGCCCGCCTCGTCCTGGACCGGACCGTGGAGGTCGCCGAGTTCGCGGTGTCCGTCCCCGGCCGCGTCGTCAACCTGCTCGAGACGACCGAGGCCCTGGTGGGGCGTATCGACGGCGTCGTCACCGAGGCCCGCGAGATCGTCGCGCGGATCGACGACGTGGTCACCGACGCCCGCGCGACCGTCGGGAGGGTCGGCGAGGTCGTCGACAGCAGTTCGGCGGTGGTCGGCGAGGCGGCGACCGTCGCGCACCGAGCGCAGGACGTGGTGGCGTCGGCCGGCCGCACGTCCGACTCGGCGGGCGAACTGCTCGACACGTATGCCCCGATGGCGACGCGGGCCGCGCCACTCGCCGGCCAGTTCATCGACGAGCTCAGCGCCGAGGAGGTGCACGCGGCGGTCGTGCTGCTCGATCAGCTGCCCGAGCTCGCGGACCGGATGACGGCTCTGATGCCGATCCTCGGCACGCTCGAGACCGTCGCCCCGGAGATCCACGAGCTGCTCGGGGTGGCGAAGGACGTGCGGCAGGCGATCGTCGGCGTGCCAGGGTTCAACTTCCTGCGCCGCCGCGGCGAGGACAAGGAGAACGGCGACGACGACTGACCGTCACGGCCGGACGAGGATCTTGACGTTCTCCTCCTTGTTGGAGATCAGTTCCTCGAACCCGTGGGCGACGATGTCGTCGAGGTCGATGCGGCCGGTGATGAACTGGTAGGGGTCGACCTTGCCGGAGGCGATCATCTCGATCGTCGCGGGATGATCGTTCGCGTAGGCCAGGCTGCCGAGCAGGTTGACCTCGCGGAAGACCAGATCGTTCATCGCGACGGACGCCTCGTGGCCCCAGATCGCGACGTTGACGCACGTGCCGCCCGCCCGGGTGGACAGGATCGCGGACTTCAGCACCGCGTCGATGCCGGCGCATTCGAAGGAGACGTCGGCGCCGCGTCCGCCGGTCAGCTCGAGGACCTGCTCGGTGACGTCGCCGTCGCGCGGGTCGATGATGTGGTCCGCGCCGGCCGGTTCGGCCTTCTTCTTCCGCACGTCGGCGGGTTCGACGACGATGATCTGGTCGACACCGGCGGCGCGCAGGGCCGACGTGGTGACGAGCCCGATCGGCCCGGCGCCGAACACGAGCGCCGAGTGGCTCGGTCGCGCTCCGGACAGGCGTACGGCGTGGTAGGCCACGGCGAGGGGTTCGACGAGTGCGCCGACGTCGGTGCCGAGTTCGCCGAGTGGGTGGATCCAGCGCCGCTCGGCCACGACGTACTGGGAGAACCCGCCGCCGTAGCCGGACAGTCCCACGAATCCCAGTGTGCCGCAGACGTTGTAGCGTCCGTTGCGGCAGGCGTCGCAGCGTCCGCAGATGATGTACGGCTCGACCGCGACCCGGTCGCCGACGCGCAGATCGTCGACGCCCTCGCCGACTTCCGCGACGACGCCGGCGAACTCGTGCCCGAGGGTGATCGGCACGGTCTCGCCGGTGATGGGGTGCGGTGCGTCGGCGGGCGGGGCGAAGATCGGGCCCTCGAGGTACTCGTGCAGGTCGGTGCCGCAGATGCCGCACCACTCCACCTCGACCTTGACGGTGCCGGGGCGGGTGGCCGGTTCGGGAATGTCCTCGACCCGGATGTCCCCGGGGCCGTGGAAGCGGGCTGCCTTCATGGGTCGATCTCCTCGCTGTACGGGCGTCGGATCTTGGTCGGCCGAGTCCGACGCGGGATCATCCGGGTGCGCCGCTGCCGAGGTCGGCGCGTGATCCAGCACACATCGAGCGCGCCGCCGCGGCAAACGTTGCAGCGCGTTGCGCGTACCGCCGGGTGTGGTGCCGGACACACCCGAGGGCATATGCTCGCGACAACTCGACCGACGAGAGACGGAGACCGTGGGCAACTTCAGCGCCATCGAACCGGGCACCGACCTGCACCGATACGCGCGCGAGCTGGCGCGTATGCACGACGCGGTGATCGGTGGCGGCCGCTCGCCGCTGCGGCCGCGGTCGGTGGTCGCGCGGTCGTGGACGCGGGTGCTCGGCGCCGGTCTCGCCCCCGACGGCAGCAACGCCCGCGCCCTGCTGCCGCTCGCCGAGGTCGAACGCCGGCGCCGCGCCTCGCCCCTGTCGGGGGTGATCGGCGACCTCGAGCAGGTGGTGTGCTCGGTGGCCGAGGCGTCGCACATGCTGATGGTGGTGACCGACGCGGACGGGATCGTGCTGTGGCGGGCCGGGTCGGCGAAGGTTCGCAGCCGGGCGGACAGCCTGGGGTTCAGCGAGGGCGCCCGGTGGACGGAGTCGACCGTGGGCACCAACGCGATCGGCACGGCGCTCGCCGAGGCCGCCCCGGTGCAGCTGTTCTCCGCCGAACACTTCGAGCAGTCCCAGCACCCCTGGTACTGCACGGCCGCCCCGATCCACGATCCCCGCACCGGGGAGTTGCTCGGCGTGGTCGACGTCAGCGGCCCGGCGCTGACGATCCACCCCACGATCAGCGCGCTGGTGGAGACGGCGGTGCGGCTGGCCGAGGCGCAGCTGTGGCGGCTGCACGAGAACCGGCTCGAGCGGCTGCGCACGGTCGCGGCGCCGGTGCTCGCCTCGATGAGCGGTCCGCTGCTGCTCGTCGACGAACACGGGTGGGTGGCGCACGCGTCGGGCGTCGCGGCCACCAAGCGGGTCGCGGCACCGACCGCCGACCGCACCCTGAGCGTCCCGGGCCTGGGGATGTGCGTCCCGGAGCAGCTCGCGCACGGCTGGTTGATCCGGCCCGCCGGCGGCCCGGCGCGGATCACGATGGAGCTCGACCTGTCCGGCGCGCCGACGGTGGTCGTCAGCGGCGCGGACTCGACGTGGCGCAGCGCGCTGTCCGCGCGGCACGCGGAGATCCTGCTGATACTGCACCTGCGGGGCCGCGAGGGGATGACGGTCACCGAGCTCAGCAACGGCATCTACGGCGACCCGGACCACGCCGTCGCGGTGCGGGCGGAGGTGTCCCGGCTGCGCCGCGCGCTCGGCTCCGTCGTCGAGAGCCGCCCCTACCGGCTCGCCGACTCGGTCGATCTGACGCTCACCCTCGGTGCGGCCGAGCGGCTCTCGGACTGTGCGTTCGTCCGGCACAGCGCGAGCCCGGCCGTCCGCGCGCTGGCGGACGGCCGGTGAGTGCTCACGCCCGGTAGGCGTCCGTCCCGGCGCGGCTGAGCACCAGGCGCGGCAGCACCGCGCGCGACGACAGCCGCAGCACCGCGTCGACGAGTTCGACGACGTCGTTCACCTCGAGCATCTCCTCGGCGGGGATGCGGTCCTTGATCCAGTCGGACATGTCGGTGTCGACGTAGGCGGGCGCGATCGCGGACGCGCTGATGCCGTTGCCGGACTCCTCGGCGTTGAGCGTCTCCACGAGCGAGATCAGCGCCGCCTTCGTCGCCCCGTACACGGCCAGGCCGGCCTCGGCATACACGCCGGTGATCGACGACAGCGCAACCACTTTCGCCCCACGACGCGGAGCGGCCGATGCGGCCTTGCGCAGCAGCGGCAGTGCCGACTGGACGAACGCGAACGGAGTCTCGAAGTTCACCGACACCGTCTTGCCGAACCGCCGCATCGGGAACTCGGCGATGGTGCCGGCGGTGCCGACGCCCGCGTTGAGGACGAGCGCTCGCATGCTGCCGAACGTCTCCTCGTGTGCCGCGACGACGCGGCTCGCGGTTTCGGGATCGCCGAGGTCGGCGGCGACGACGCGCACCTCGGGCGCGCCCGCGTCGCGAAGGTCGGACGCGACCGCGTCGAGCCGGGCCTCGTCGCGCGCGGTGAGTGTCAGACCGTAGCCCTGCTGCGCGAGGCGGGTGGCGACACCGAGCCCGATGCCACGGGACGCGCCCGTGACGAGCGCACTGGGGTTGGCGAGATCGGTTGTCATGCGACGCCTCCCCGCAGTGCGGCGAGTCCGGCGGCTGCGAAGACCGGTACGGCCTCCCCCGCCTTGTCGAAGCCGTCGCCGACGGTCGCGCCGACGCGCCAGCGGTGGTTGATGCCCTCGGCGATGACGGCGAGCTTGAAGTTCGCCAGTCCCATGTAGAACTCCCAGTGGGCGAGCTCGCGCCCGGTCGCGACCGCGTAGCGCTGGGCGAGGTCGTCGGCCGACGGCAGGCGCGGGCTGGTCCATGCGGCGGACTCGCCGAGCACCTGGTCGAGCGCGGGGTTGCGGTACACGCACATCAGGGCGACGTCGGTGAGCGGGTCGCCGAGCGTCGACAGCTCCCAATCCACCACCGCCGCAATCTTTCCCGCGTCGCCGGGATCGAGGATCGTGTTGTCGATGCGGTAGTCGCCGTGCACGATCGACGCCGCGGACGATGCCGGAATCGAGTCGGCGAGAGCGGCGTGCAGGCGGTCGAGGTCGTCGAGGTCGCGGGTCTTGACCCGGCCCCACTGACCGGCCCACAGCTTGACCTGACGCGCGACGTACCCGTCGGGGCGACCGAGGTTCCCGAGACCGACGGCTTCGTAGTCCACCGAGTGCAGGGTGGCGAGCACACGGACGAGTTCGCCGGTGCACGCTTCGATCTCGGTGTCACTCAGGGTGGCGAGGTCGTCGGTCGTGCGGATCACCCGCCCGGTGACGTGCTCGACGACGGTGAACGGGGCGCCCATCACGGAGTCGTCCTCGCACAGGGCGACCGTGCGGGCGACCGGCACACCGCAGCCCTGGAGCGCCGAGGTGATGCGGAATTCGCGGGCGACGTCGTGGGCGGACGGGGTGAGTCCCGCCGTCGGCGGCCGCCGCAGCACCCACCGCGACGTGCCGTCGGAGATCGCGTACGTCAGGTTCGACTTGCCACCGGAGATGAGATCGGCGCGCAGTTCGCCGTCGAGGGCGATGCCCGAGTCCTCCAGGTAGCGTTGCAGGGCCCCCAGGTCGAGTCCCTCGTGCTGTGCGGTCTTCATGCCCGGCCCTCCTTCGCGGCGGCGGCCTTCTTCGCGGCGCCGACGGCCCGCTTGGCGATCGCCCAGCGATGCACTTCGGACGGTCCGTCGTAGATGCGGAACGGGCGGACCTCGCGGGCCAGGCGCGCGACGGGCAGGTCGGCGGAGACACCGAGCCCGCCGCACATCTGCATCGAGCGGTCGACGATCCGGAACACCGCCTCGGCAGCGAAGGTCTTGGCGATGGACGTGGAGTTCGACGCGTGGGAGCCCTGGTCGAGTTCCCAGCACGCCTGCGTCAGCAGGGCGCGGGTGGCGGCGATGTCGATCTCGTTGTCCGCGACCATCTTCTGGATCATGCCGAGGTCGCCGAGTTTGCTCCCGAATCCTTCGCGTTCGGCGACGCGGGCGACGGCGATGTCGTGGCCGCGACGGGCGGCGCCGAGCCAGCGCATCACGTGCGTCATGCGGGCGGGCCCGAGCCGCACCTGCGCGTAGGCGAAGCCTTGGTCGACCTCGCCGAGGACGGCGGAGTCCGGCACGAACAGGTCCTCGAAGAAGACCTCGCAGTGGCCCCCGATCATCGCGCGGTCGATGGTGTCGATGTGCCGGCCGACGGTCAGGCCGGGAGCGTCCGCGGGCGCGAGGAACATCGTCGCCCCGCCGCGCTGCCCGGGTTCGCCGGAGGTGCGGGCCATGATGATGAAGAACCCTGCGCCGTCGGCGCCGGTGATGAAGTACTTGCGGCCGTTGATCTTCCAGCCGCCGGGGGCCTTCTCGGCGCGGGTGGTCAGGGCGTTGGGATCGGATCCGGCGCCGGGGGCCGGTTCGGTCATCGCGAAGCCGGACCGCACGTCGCCGTGGGCGAGCGGCGCGAGGAACTGCTCCTTCTGCTCCGGGCTGGCGATGTGCGCGAGCATGTGCACGTTGCCCTCGTCGGGCGCGGCGATGTTGAGTGCGATCGGCCCGAACAGCGAGTACCCGGCCGCCTCGAACACCGGGGCGCGGTCGACCATGCCGAGGCCGTGGCCGCCGTACTCGACGGGCGCGTGCGGCGCGAAGACACCGGCCTCCTTGGCCGCCTGCTGCAGCTTCACGCGCAGGTCGTCACCCCCGGCGGCGGTGATGTCACCGTTGTGGGCGTCCTCGACGGGCAGCACGTGCTCCCGGACGAACTCCTCGGTCTTCGCCACCAGCGCCTGGACGTGTTCCGGGTACGACAGATCGACAGCCATCGCGATTCCTCCTCCTCACCCCGACCGATCGATCGCTCGGTTGCCTCAACCGTGACATACCCCACCCCGCGCGGTCAACCCAGGGCGCCCTACCGAGCGCCTACGGCGCCGTGCCTACCGAGCGCCTACGGCGCCGTGCCTACCGAGCGCCTACGGCGCAGCGCGCAATGGCGAGGTAGCGGCGGACGACCTCGTCGGGAGACAGCGGTCCGTCCGGCCGGTACCACGAGGCGACCGCCACGCACATGGTCGTCACTGCCCGGCTCGCATCCTCCGGGAACTCGGTACCGAACTCGCCGCTCGCCACCCCGTCCCGGACGATCTCGTCGAGCATTCGCTGCTGCTCGTCGCGCAACGCGATGTAGGCCTTCCGGTTGCCCGGTTCCATGCTGCGCATCTCGGTGGAGGCGACGAACGCCTGGTTGCGCCGGAACATGTGGTACCGCAGCAGCGACTCGACGACGGCGTCGAACCGCTCGGATGGTGTCGGTCCCGCCTCCTCGAGGGCTTGTCTGCTCCGGTCGAGCAGATCACGCATCACCAGCGTCGTCAACGACACCAGCAGCGCCTGCTTGGACGGATAGTGGTGATACAGACCCGGAACCGACAACCCGGCCCGGGCGGCGACCTCCCGGATCGAGGTGCCGTCGTAACCCCGCTCGGCGAACGCCTCGAGGGCAGCCTCGAGCGGCTTGGGCAGGGTCGACGGCCCGTACTGCCGCCATGTCCCCGGTTCGAC
The DNA here is from genome assembly GCF_047782815.1 of Rhodococcus indonesiensis. Classification (NCBI taxonomy): domain Bacteria; kingdom Bacillati; phylum Actinomycetota; class Actinomycetes; order Mycobacteriales; family Nocardiaceae; genus Rhodococcus; species Rhodococcus indonesiensis. Next base: position 4,988,476 of record NZ_CP180630.1, read on the forward strand.
GGCTTCCTCACGCGTTTCCATGGCATCACCGTAGGCGACCCTGCGGGGCCGGCCGAACGTCACCGCCGGCCGGCCACGGAGCGAGGTGCCGGTATTCGCTCTCGTCAGTAGTCGTCGTCGCCGTAGAGCACCATGCCGCGCAGGTTCCGACCCTCGTGCATGTCGGCGTAGCCCTCGTTGATCTCCTCGAGCCGGTACGTCTTGGTGACCAGCTTGTCGAGTTCGAGCTGTCCACTCCGGTACAGGTCGAGCAGCTTCGGGATCTGCGATCGCGGACCGACGCCACCGAAGATCGCACCCTGCAGCCGCTTCTGCAGCAGGGTCAGCTCGAACAGGCTCAGCGTGACCTGGGTGTCGGCGGCGCTACCCATGCCGACCACGACCACCTGACCGCCCTTGCCCGTCAGCGCCATGGACGGGGCGATGATGTCGCCGTGGATCTCGCCGACGGTGATGATCGTGACGTCGGCCATCGCACCCCAGGTGATCTCGCCGATCACCGGGAGCGCCTCCTCGATCGAGGCGAAGGTGTGGGTCGCCCCGAACTTCTTGGCCTGATCCCGCTTGAACTCCACCGGATCGACGGCCACGACGTGCCGGGCACCCGCGTGCGCAGCACCCTGCACCGCATTGATGCCCACGCCGCCGATGCCGATCACGACGACGGAGTCACCCACCTTGGTGCCGCCGATCGCGGTCGCGGAGCCCCAGCCCGTGGCGACGCCACAGCCGAGCAGGGCGGCCTTGTCGAGCGGGATGTCGTCCTCGATCTTGATGACCGACGCCTCGTGCACGGTGACGTACGGCGCGAACGTGCCGAGCAGGCACATCTGGATCACCGGGTCACCGTTGAGCGTCACCCGGTGGGTCTTGTCGGCGATCGCCTGCCCGGTGAGGAGGTTCGCCCCCTCGTCGCAGATGTTCTGCAGGCCCTTCGCGCACGCGCGGCACCGTCCGCAGGCCGGGATGAAGGCGAGCACCACATGGTCGCCTTCTCGAATATTGGTCACGCCCGGTCCGACCTTGGTGACCACGCCGGCACCCTCGTGCCCGCCGAGGATGGGGAAGGACGCCATCGGCGTCGCGCCGGTGCGCAGATGTTCGTCGGAATGGCACAGTCCGGACGCAGCCAGACGCACCTGTACTTCGCCGGCGACCGGATCGCCCAGGTCGATCTCCTCGATCTCCCACGGTTGATTGAGCCCCTTGATCACCGCAGCCTTGGTCTTCACGAACCCTCCCACCGGATCCACTGTGAACTGTGTCACCATGAGTAGAGCAGGACGAGCGTCCGAACGGACCGCTTTGAGGATCTCCCCAGGACGCGAGTTACCTGATACTTTGGGTAACAGAAATGTCCCCACGGAGGTACAGATGATCCACATCCGTCACAGCGCCGTCGCGGAGGTCCCCGTCGACGTGGCGTTCGCCTACCTCGACGACCACCGCACGGTCCCCGAATGGATGTACGGCGTCCACCGCTTCGAACCGGTGGGATCGCAGGTCAACGGCATCGGCGCAATCTTCGACGTCACCATGCAGATCGGCCCGAAGGGCCTCGATTCACGCCTGGCGATCGTCGACTGGGAACTCGACCGCAGGATCGTCCTCGACTCCATCGCCGGGTTCCGCACCTCTTCGTGGTGGGAACTCGCCGATCTCGGCGACGGCCGGGTCCGCCTCGATGTCGACTTCGCTTACCAGCTCCCCGGCGGGCTGGCCGGACGGGCACTGGGCAAGCTCGTCGAACCGGTGGTGAGTACCGCGATCCGCCAGACGGAACAGGCGCTGCGCTCGAATCTCGGCCGCGTCGCCTGAGAGAGTGTTGTGGAACCCTGTGCGGACGCGGCGTGTCGGCCGTGGTATCCGAACGTGATCGATGATCGTCTCGGTACGTGTGTCCGTGTGTGTGCAAGCCCGCCTACGACTCGTCGCTGACCGATGCGCAGTGGGCGGTGATCGAACCGCTGCTGCCTCGACCGAGTCCGCGGCTCGGGGGCCGGCCGCCGGTGCACCCGCGCCGACTGGTCGTCGACACGATCTTGTACGTGCTGGCCACCGGCTGCGCCTGGCGGCTGGTCCCGCACGATCTGGCCCCGTGGAGCACCGCCTACCGGATCTTCGCCGCCTGGAGCGCGGACGGCACCTGGGCGCGCATCCACGACACCCTGCGAGATCGGTTGCGTGCCAACGACGGACGTGATCCGCAGCCATCGGCGGCGGTGCTGGACTCGCAGTCGGTGCGCAGCAGCGAGGGCGGCGAGCAGATCGGCTACGACGCCGGCAAACGCGTCCGGGGCCGCAAGCGTCATCTGCTGGTCGACACCCTCGGGTTGATGTTGGTCGGGCTGGTGCACTCGGCGTCGGTGCAGGACCGGGCCGGGGCCCGGCTGGTGCTGGCCGGGGCCCGGACCCGGTTCCCCGGCTTGGGGCTGGTGTGGGTCGACGGCGGGTACGTCAACTCGGTCGATGCGGGCCTGGTCGACTGGGCGGCCCGCACCGAGAATCTCGAGGTCGTGGTGGTACCTCGCAACGCGGACGTGAAAGGCTTCCAGGTGCTGCCCCGGCGGTGGGTGGTCGAGAGGACCTTCGGATGGTTGACGAGGTGTAGACGGTTGGCACGGGACTACGAACGCAAGACGGCACATGCCGAGGCCATGATCCAGGTCGCGATGATCAGGCTCATGGCGGCCCGCCTGGCCGGCGAAGACATCGAGCCCCGCGGTCCGATCGAAGCCGAAGCGGCACGCCGGCTAGCAGAGGACCTCACCGACTGACAGCGCGGGTTCCACAACACTCTCTGAGCAGCGCGCGCTGTCTGCGAACAGGAAAATTCGCCCGCTCGTCCGGAATTCGCCCGCCCTGTGGCACGGGCGGATTCCGAAGGCGCGAGCAAGTCCGCTAGGTTCCCGGCGGAGGTGCCCGATGCCCGACGACCGTCACATGATCCACGTGCGCCACGACGGGGTGGCGCACGTCGAACTCGACACCGCCTTCGCGTATGTCGCCGACCACCGCACGGTCCCGGAGTGGATGTTCGGAGTCACCCGCTTCGAGCCCGTGGGCAAGCAGGTCCGCGGTGTGGGCGCGGTGTTCGACGCGAGCATGCGGATCGGGCCGGCCACCTTCGATTCCCGGCTCGAGATCGTCGAATGGGAGGACGACCACCGGATCGTGCTGAGCTCGATCTCCGGGTTCCGCACCCGGTCGGCGTGGCAGTTCGACGACCTGGGCGACGGCGACATGCGGCTCGCCGTCGACTTCGGCTACCAGCTGCCCGGCGGTCTGGCCGGGCGTGCGGCCGGGCTGCTCATCGAGCCCCTGGTGGGCACGATCGTGCGGCGAACCGAGAACGCGCTGCGGGACCAGGTCGTCCGGAACGCCTGATCCCGCAGCGCGGAAGTGGTCAGAAGTTGCCGCGCGCTTCCTGCTCCCGCTCGATCGCCTCGAACAGGGCCTTGAAGTTGCCCTTGCCGAAGCCGAGCGAACCGTGCCGTTCGATCAGTTCGAAGAAGACGGTGGGCCGGTCGGTGATCGGCTTGGTGAAGATCTGCAGCAGGTAGCCGTCCTCGTCGCGGTCGACGAGGATGCCGCGCTTCTGCAGCTCCTCGATCGGCACCCGCACCTCGCCGATCCGCGCCCGCAGCTCGGGGTCCTCGTAGTAGGCGTCCGGGGTGGCGAGGAACTCCACACCCTCCTCGCGGAGCCGGTCGACGGCGGTGAGGATGTCGTTGGTGGCCAGCGCCAGGTGCTGCGCGCCGGGACCGCGGTAGAAGTCGAGGTACTCGTCGATCTGCGAGCGCTTCTTCGCCACGGCCGGCTCGTTGAGCGGGAACTTGACGCGGTGGTTGCCGTTGCAGACCACCTTGCTCATCAGGGCCGAGTAGTCGGTGGCGATGTCGTCGCCGATGAACTCGGCCATGTTGGTGAATCCCATGACGCGGTTGTAGAAGTCGACCCACTCGTCCATGTGGCCGAGTTCGACGTTGCCGACCACGTGGTCGAGCGCCTGGAAGATCCGCTTGGGAGCGCCGTCGCGCTTGCGGTAGGTCGACGACTTGTCCACGTAGCCGGGCAGATACGTGCCGGAGTACCGCGAGCGGTCGACGAGGGTGTGCCGGGTCTCGCCGTAGGTGGCGATCGCGGCGAGACGGACCGTGCCGTGCTCGTCGCTGATCTCGTACGGCTCTTCGAGCACCGTCGCGCCCTGGGCCCGGGCGTGCGCGACGCACTTGTCGACGTCGGGCACCTGCAGCGCGATGTCGACGACCCCGTCGCCGTGCCGGCGGTGATGTTCGACGAGCGGGCTGTCCGGATCCACCGCACCCTTGACGACGAACCGCACCGCCCCGCTCCGCAGGACGTAGGCGTGGTGGTCGCGGTTGCCGGTGGTGGGACCGGAGTAGGCGATCAGTTCCATTCCGAACGCGGACTGGTAGTAGTGCGCGGTCTGCGTGGCGTTACCCACTACCCAGACCACCGCATCCCAGCCACTGACAGGGAACGGGTCCCGCTCGGCGTCGTACTCGACGAGGCCGACGAGCTGCCGCAGTTCCTCGGCGTTCAGCTGGGCGAGCTTCTCGCTGTCGGTAAGGGTGAACTCGAGAGTCATGGCGATTCCTCCTGCCGCCGGACGCGGCGCCATCGGTGTGTCGTGTGTCACCAGGAAAAACCCGTCGCGAGGGCAGCGCAATCTCCCCCTTTCCAGCTGGCCGACCTGACTGGAAAACGAGGGAAGCCGGGCGTGCCGCTATACAATCGGCACAGTTTCCGCCGCCTCTTCGGAAGGAACGGCTATGCGTGACGCCGTGCAGCTGGACGAGTTGGATTTCGCGCTCCTGGAGACGCTGCACACCGATCCGAAGATCGGCGCGCTGGAGTTGTCCCGGCGGCTACGGGTGGCGCGCGCGACGGTCTCGGCACGGCTGCGCCGGCTCGAAGAGTCCGGCGTCATCGCCGGCTACGAACCGCGCCTGAACCTGGCGGCCGCCGGATTCGAGGTCCAGGCGTTCGTGACGATGGAGATCGTCCAGGGCGCGCTCGAAGCGATAACCGATGTGCTGGAAGCGATTCCGGGGGTACTCGAGGCGTTCGCGACGACCGGCGCCGGCGACATCCTGTGCCGGATCGCCGCGGACTCCCACCTCGGGCTGCAGCAGACGCTGATCGAACTGAACCGCTCGTCGATCGTCGCCCGGTCGACCAGCGTCATGGTGTTGTCGGAGGTGGTCCGCTACCGGGCCATGCCGCTACTGCGCACGCTCCAACCGGGCAGAACTGCCAAAGCGCCCGCCTACCGCCGGTAGAGCTGAAAACCGGACCACCAGCCCGCCCCCGCCGAAAACGGCGAGTCAGCTCTGCACACTGCACAGAAAATCAGCGGCCCGCTGCACTACAGCTCTTCAGGCTGACCAGTAGCGCAGGCCGCACTTGCGCGCCCTTTGTAACCACGGTCACAGTCTTCTTCATTCGCCCGCACCGGGCACCGCACCGTCCCGACTCCCGAGAGAAGACATGAAGAACCTGCTGACCCGTTTCGAGGACAAGGCCCCCGAGATCGTCTTCGAGTGGCACGACACCGAGACCACTGCCCGCGGCTGGGTCGTCATCAACTCCCTGCGCGGCGGAGCGGCCGGCGGCGGCACCCGCATGCGCCGCGGCCTCGACCGCCGCGAGGTCGAGTCCCTGGCCAAGACGATGGAGGTCAAGTTCACCGTCTCCGGCCCGGCCATCGGCGGCGCCAAGTCCGGCATCGACTTCGATCCGTCCGACCCCCGCAAGGACGGGGTGCTGCGCCGCTGGTTCGCGGCCGTCGCGCCGCTGCTGCGCGCCTACTACGGCACCGGCGGCGACCTGAACGTCGACGAGATGACCGAGGTCGTGCCGCTCACCGAGAGCAACGGTCTGTGGCACCCCCAGGAGGGCGTCGTCAACGGGCACTTCGCCGCGGACGAGCGCGAGCGCATCCAGCGGGTCGGGCAGCTGCGGCTCGGTGTGGCCAAGGTCGTCGAGGACACCCGCTTCACCCCCGCCCCCGACGCGAAGTACACGGTGGCCGATCTCATCACCGGTTGGGGCGTCGCCGAGTCGGTACGCCACCACTACCGCATCTACGGGGACGCGGCCGGCAACCGCGAGCTCGCCGGTAAGCGCGTGATCGTCCAGGGCTGGGGCAACGTCGGTGCGGCCGCGGCCTACTACCTGGCGCAGGCCGGCGCCCGCGTCGTCGGCATCATCGACCGCGACGGCGGCATCCTCGACACGGACGGGCTCGACTTCGACGAGGTGCGCACCCTGCTGCTGACCAAGGACGGCAACGCGCTCCGCAGCGACCGGATGCGCCCGTTCACCGAGGTGCACGACGCGATCTGGGACCTCGGTGCCGAGGTCTTCCTCCCGTGCGCCGCGTCCCGGCTGGTCACCCGTGAGCAGGTCGACCGTATGGTTGCGGCGGGGCTCGAGGTGATCGCCAGCGGAGCGAACGTCCCCTTCGCCGACGACGAGATCTTCTACGGTCCCACCTACGAGCACGCCGACAAGTCCGTCTCGGTGATCCCCGACTTCATCGCCAACAGCGGCATGGCCCGCGCCTTCGCGCAGCTCATGGAGGGCGACGTCGAGGTTTCCGACGCCGCGATCTTCGGTGACGTCTCCGACACCGTCGCCGGTGCGCTGCAGCGTTGCCACGATCGCAGCGCCGACCATACGGGCGTCGCGGCCACGGCGTTCGAGATCGCCCTCGACCAGCTGGTGCCGGCCGGGGAGCGCATCGATGACTGATACCTTGGCCACTCCACCGGTCACCACGACCGCGCCCGCACCGCGGGCAATGCTGCACCAGGCGATGCGACCGCGGCAGCTGGTGATGATGAGCCTCGGCGGCGCGATCGGTGCGGGTCTGTTCGTCGGCTCCGGCGCCGGTATCGCGGTCGCCGGCCCGGCCATCCTCGTCTCGTTCCTCGCCGCCGCCGCCCTCGTGGTCCTCATCATGCGGATGATGGGCGAGATGGCGGCCGCGAACCCCGCCAGCGGTGCGTTCTCGGTGCACGCGGAGAACGCCCTCGGTTCCGTCGCCGGTCGCACCATCGGCTGGCTGTACTGGATCCAGGTGGTCATCGTGATCGCGGCGGAGGCCACCGGCGCCGCCGCCATCACCGCCGCCTCGATCCCCGGGATCCCGCAGTGGGCCGCGGCCCTGTTCTTCATGGTCGCCCTCACCGGCGTGAACCTCGTCGGCGTGCGCCGGTTCGGTGAGGTCGAATTCTGGTTCGCGGCACTGAAGATCGTCGCCATCGTCGCCTTCCTTGCGATCGGCGTCGCGATGATCGCCGGGTGGGTGCCGGCCTTCGACAGCACCGGGTTCGCAAACCTGACCGCACACGGAGGCTTCGCCCCCACCGGTATCGCCGGCATCGCCGCCGGCCTGCTCATCGTGGTGTTCGCGTTCGGCGGCACCGAGATCATCGCGATCGCAGCCGCCGAGACCTCGGATCCGCGCCGCAACGTCGGCCGCGCTGTGCGCACGCTGATCTGGCGCATCCTGGTCTTCTACATCGGCTCGGTGCTGATCATGGTGACGGTGCTGCCGTGGACGTCCGAGGATCTCGTCACGGGGCCGTTCGTCGCGGTGCTGAACGCCGGCTCGGTGCCGGGGGCGGCCGCGGTGATGACCGTGATCGTCGTGGTGGCGCTGCTGTCCTCGCTCAACGCGATGCTCTTCAGCGCCTCACGGATGATCTACTCGCTCTCGCAGCGCGGTTCGGCGTACCCGGTGTTCGGCCGGGTGGCCGCCAACGGCGTGCCCCGCAACGCGGTCCTGGCCTCGGTGGCGTTCGGATTCGTCACCGTCGCACTCAACTACGTGCGTCCCGACAAGGTCCTGCCGCTGCTTCTCAACGCGGTCGGCTCGACCATCCTCGTGCTGTGGACGTTCGTGGCGGTCTCGCACCTGGTGCTGCGTAAGCGGGCACGTCGCGACGGCACCGAAGATGCTCTGCCGCTGAAGATGTGGGGCTTCCCGTACCTGTCGTACGCGACGCTCGGACTGCTCGCCGGCATCGCCGTGCTGGCACTGTTCGACTCGGCCGCGCGCACCCAGCTCGTCGCGACCGGCGCCCTCACGGCCACGATCGCGGGCGCGTGCTGGCTCCTGCACCGCCGGCAGGCGGCCCGGCAGTCGTAACGACCGTACAGACGACGACGCCGTGCGTCCTCCCGCAGGGGGGAAGGACGCACGGCGTCGTCGTGGTTCGGTCCTCGTTGTCAGTCCTTCGGACCACCGGCGACGTAGATGACCTGGCCGGAGACGAAGCCCGCGCCCTCGCTCGCGAGGAACGACGCGGTGTGCGCGATGTCCTCGGGCTTTCCGGTGCGGGCGACGGGGATCTGCGAGGCCGCGGCGGCCTTGAAGTCCTCGAACGACATCCCGACCCGCTCGGCCGTCGCCGCGGTCATCTCGGTCTCGATGAAGCCGGGGGCGATCGCGTTGGCGGTCACACCGTACTTGCCGAGCTCGATCGCGAGGGTCTTGGTGAAGCCCTGCATGCCGGCCTTGGCCGCGGAGTAGTTGACCTGGCCGCGGTTGCCCAGCGCGGAGGTGCTCGACAGATTGACGATGCGACCGAACTTGGCTTCCACCATGTACTTCTGCGTCGCACGGGACATGAGGAACGCGCCCCGCAGGTGCACGTTCATCACGGCGTCCCAGTCGTCGACGGTCATCTTGAACAGCAGGTTGTCGCGGGTGATGCCGGCGTTGTTGATCAGCACCGTGGGGTCGCCCAGTCCGTTCGCGACCTTCTCCACGGCCGCGGCGACGGACTGCTCGTCGGCGACGTTCGCGCCGACGGCGAGGGCCTTGCCGCCGGCCGCCTCGATGGCCGAGACGGTGTCGGCGCACGCGGACTCGTCGAGGTCCAGAACCGCGACCTGGAATCCGTCCTCGGCGAGACGCTTGGCGACTGCGGCGCCGATGCCGCGCGCGGCGCCGGTGACGATGGCGGTGCGGGTGCTTGCTTCGCTCACTGCTTACCTCCGGTGTGGTTGGAAACTTCAGTTGATGGTCAGGCCGCCGTCGACCGCGATCGTCTGTCCGGTGACGTAGCCGGCGGCCGCCGAGGTGAGCCACACGGCGGTGGCAGCGATCTCGGCGGGATCACCGGTGCGGCCCAGAACAATTCGCGGCTTCATGCTGTCGAGGTAACCGGGCTGGTATTCGTCGGTCATCTCGGTCGCGAAGAATCCCGGCGCGATGGCGTTGACGCGGATACCCTTGCGGGCCCCCCACTGCTGGGCCAGGTCGCGGGTCAGGCCGATCACGCCGGCCTTGCTCGCGGCGTAGGCGGCCTGCGGCAGTCCGGCGGTGGTGAGGCCCAGGACGGAGGAGATGTTGACGATGGCGCTGCCCGGCTGCATGACGCGCCCGACGGCCTGCGCTGCCCAGTACGAGCCGTTCAGGTTGATGTCGATGACGCGCCGGAACTGGTCCGGAGTCTCCTTGGTGGCCGGGACGGCCGTGCCGATACCGGCGTTGTTGATGAGGATGTCGACCTTTCCGAAGTGCTCGACCGCGGCGTCGACCATCCGCTGCGCCTGCTCGGGCTCGGCGATGTCGGTCTCGACGGTCAGCGCGCGACGGCCTGCCGCACGGACGAGTTCGGCGGTCTGTTCGAGTCGGTCCGCGCGACGGGCCGCGAGCACCACGTCGGCACCGGCCTCGGCGAGGGCCTGGGCGAAGGCGACGCCGAGGCCGGAGGAGGCGCCGGTGACGATCGCGACGCGGTCGTCGAGGCGGAACTGGTCGAGTACGGACATGGGGGTAGTCTCCTCCGGAAATTGGTACCTACGCGACTTGTATAGTTGAATTCGCGCTCGAGTTCAATATGTAGTTTTCGAAAAAGGCGCGGTCACAAGCCCTTTCGGGCCCGCGGCCGCGCCTCGTTCGCGTTCCGGTCGGAAGGGATCAGCTCAGGCGCTCGAGCACCATCGCCATGCCCTGACCGCCGCCGACGCACATGGTCTCCACGCCGAACTGCTTGTCGTGGGTCTGCAGGTTGTTGAGCAGCGTGGCGGTGATTCGCGCGCCGGTCATGCCGAACGGGTGACCGAGGGCGATCGCGCCACCGGAGACGTTCAGCTTGTCCTCGTCGATGCCGAGCTCACGGGCGGAGCCGAGCACCTGCACGGCGAACGCCTCGTTGATCTCGAACAGGTCGATGTCGGAGATGGTCTTGCCGGCGTGGGCGAGGGCCTTCTTGACCGCCTCGATCGGGCCGAGACCCATGATCTCCGGCGACAGACCGGACACGCCGGTCGAGACGATCCGCGCCAGCGGGGTCAGACCGAGTTCCTTGGCCTTGGTGTCGGACATGATCACCAGGGCCGCGGCGCCGTCGTTGAGCGGGCAGGCGTTGCCCGCGGTGATGGTGCCGTCGGGTCGGAAGACCGGCTTGAGCTGGCTCACGGCCTCGTAGGTGGTGCCGGGCCGCGGGCCGTCGTCGGTGGTGACGACGGTACCGTCGGCCAGGGTGACGGGGCTGATCTCGCGCTCGAAGAAGCCGGACTTGATGGCTTCCTCGGCCCGGTTCTGCGACCGCACACCCCACCGGTCCTGGTCCTCACGGGAGATGCCGGTCATCGACGCGACGTTCTCCGCGGTCTGCCCCATCGCGATGTACACGTCGGGCAGCAGACCCTCGCTGCGCGGATCGGTCCACGCCGTGCCGCCCTCGGCGAGCGTGGCGGTGCGGGCCTCGGCGTCGGCGAAGAGCGGGTTCTTGGTGTTCGGCAGGCCGTCGGCGTTGCCGGTGACGAAGCTCGAGACGGACTCGACACCCGCGGAGACGAACACGTCGCCCTCGCCGGCCTTGATCGCGTGCAGTGCCATGCGGGTGGTCTGCAGCGACGACGAGCAGTAGCGATTGACGGTGACGCCGGGCAGGAAGTCGTAGCCCAACTGCACCGCGACGACGCGGGCGATGTTGAACCCGGACTGGCCGGCGGGCTGACCGCAGCCGAGCAGCAGGTCGTCGATCTGGGTCGGGTCCAGATCCGGCACCTTCGCCAGGGCGGCGGCGACCATCTGGGTGGCCAGGTCGTCCGGGCGCACGGTCTTGAGCGACCCCTTCATCGCCCGCCCGATGGGAGAACGGGCGGTGGAGACAATCACAGCTTCGGGCATCACGCGCTCCTTGTTCGGTGTTGACGCTTCGAGTCTCTACAGGCCCAGATCGCGGCCGATGAGTTCCTTCATGATCTCGTTGGTGCCGGCCCAGATCTTGGTGACGCGGGCGTCCTTCCATGCACGAGCCACACGGTACTCGTTCATGAACCCGTAGCCACCGTGGATCTGCACGCACGCGTCCAGGACCTCGGACTGCGTCTGCGCGCTCCACCACTTCGCCTTGGCCGCATCCACTGCGGTGAGCTTGCCGTCGGCATGTGCCTCGACGGCCTGGTCGACGTACGCCTCGGCGACCTCGATCTTGGTGACCAGTTCGGCCAGCAGGAACTTGTTGTACTGCATGGCACCGATGGCCTGGCCGAACGCCTTGCGCTCCTTCGCGTACTCAATGGTCTCGAGCAGGATGTGCTTGGCGTGGTGCACGTTGTTGACCGCGGAGCCGAGTCGCTCCTGCGGCAGCATCTTCATCATCGAGATGAAGCCCATGCCCTCCTCGCCGATGAGGTTGGCGTGCGGGACGCGAACGTCCTTGAAGAACAGCTCTGCGGTGTCGGCCTCGGGCTGGCCGACCTTGTCCAGCTTGCGGCCGTTCTCGAAGCCCTCCATCCCGCGCTCGACGGCGAACAGGGAGATGCCCTTCGCGCCCTTCGACGGGTCGGTGCGAGCCGCGACGACGACGAGGTCGCAGTTGTAGCCGTTGGTGATGAACGTCTTGGCGCCGTTGAGGATCCAGTCGTCACCGTCGCGCACGGCGGTGGTCTTCAGGTTGGCGAGGTCGGAGCCGCCCGACGGCTCGGTCATGCCGATGGCGCAGATGAGCTCGCCGGTGGCGCAGCGCGGCAGCCAGCGCTCGCGCTGCTCCTCGTTGCCCAGGTGGACGATGTAGGGGACGGTGATGTCCGAGTGGATCCCCATCGACGAGGACAGCGCCATGTTCGCGCGGGCGAACTCTTCACCGAGGATGGCGTTGAAGCGGTAGTCGTTCGCTTCCATGCCACCGAAGCGCTCCGGGATCTCGAGTCCCAGGAAGCCGGCCTTGCCGGCCTCGATCCAGATGTCACGCGGAATCTCGTGACGTTCGATGAGCTCCTCCGCACGGGGCATGACGAACCGGTTCACGAACTCGCGAGCCGACTCGCGGAACGCCTCGTGATCGGGGCCGTACAGGGTGCGTCGCATCAACCGCTCCTCAAATCTGTAAGCATCTGCTTATTTTCTAAGCGTGCGCTTATAGTGAACCGCGGCCGCTATCTTGTCAACCAGGCCGTAGCAGGAACGGGAGCACGACGTGAGCACATCCAGGGACGCGGTGATCAGCGGATCGAAGGCCGCGGCCCGGCTGCGTGAGGCAGCCGTCGAGGTGTTCGCCGAGAACGGCTACGGCGGCACCACCACCCGGCAGATCGCCGCTCGTCTCGACATGAGCCCGGCCGCGATGTACCCGCACTACAAGTCCAAGGAAGAACTGCTCTACGCGATCAGCTACGAGGGCCACGACCTGGCCCTCGAGGTGGTGCGCACCGCAGACCTGCCCGACGAGGACGCCACGACGCGCCTGTCCACCGTGATCGCCCGGTTCGCGGAGTGGCAGGCCGAGCACCATCGCCGCGCCCGCGTCGTCCAGTACGAGCTGACCGCCCTCACCCCGGAGCACTACCGCGTCATCACCGGTCTGCGCCGACGCACCACGCAGGTCGTCCGCACCATCGTCGACGCCGGCGTCGCCTCGGGTGAGTTCACCGTCCCCGACACCGAGGGCGTCACCCTGGCCCTGATGTCGCTGTGCGTCGACATCTGCCGTTGGTACCCCTCCGGCCGCTACAACGAGCCCCACGCCATCGCGAACCTCTATTCCGATCTGGCCCTGCGCCTCGTCGGCGCCGTCCGCTAGGATCTGCCCCCACACGACGGATCGGGGGGTCCATGAGCGGGGGCATGTTCTCGCGCGGCGATCGGCCGTCCGCGCACGCAACCGGTGTCGGGTGTGATCGGAGAACGCACGGCTTCCCGAGTCGTGCGGTATCCGCGCGGGCGCCAGTCACCCGCGAACGCAATCGAGGCAGCGTACGACTGGGGAACGCGCGGATGGGAGGAGAACGATCCCGGCACCACCGGCACGACTCGCCACAGACTGCCCGGTCCGCTAGCATCCTGCGCACGACCACGGAATCGGGGGGACTCCATGGGCATGTCAGTCGAGGATTCACACGGCACCGGAAGACGCACGACGCGGCTGGCCGCAATCGTGAGTGGAAGTGCCGGATAAGTTGTCGCACAACGAGAATCCGATCGAATCGATGCTCGCACCGCTGCTCGATCCCGCGGTACCGGATCGGGTCGACGCGCTGACGAACTGGCACACCAGCCTGGTGGCACGGCTCGACGGCAGTTTCGACCCGGACTACGCCACCGTGTTCGAGAACTTCCACGGCATGGAACACGACGCCATCTACCGGGACGTGCAGACAATGGACCCGGGGGCGATGCGCAGCCTGGCGGAGAGTTGGCGCACGATCGCGACCGACATGAGCGTCGGCTTCATCTTCGGAACCCAGATGATCTGCAAGAAGATTGCCGAGGGATGGGACGGTGAGGCGGCGCGGCAGGCCGTCGCGGCGACCCGCTCCTTCGCGAAGTCGACCGAACAACTGGTGGCGGCCCTGCTGGCGGTGTCGACGAAGCTCGCTGCGGCGTCGGAGATCGCCACGGCCGTGCGAACCAATGTGCAACCGCCGCCGGCACGGATCCCGCTGCCGTCGGGCGTGGTGGTGCCCCAGGACGCGGCGGAGTTCGCGCGGGCGGCGGAGGCTGCGCGCACCGAGGCCGTGCGCGTCATGGAGTCGCTCTACGTCCCGCACTACCGTGAATCCGGCACGGCGGTCCCGATCCTGCCGTCCCCGCACGAGGCGACGGCAGGATCGGGACCGGTCGGATCGAGCCCGGTCCGGCACGCCGCGGACGCCGCGGACGCCACGAACACCGCGGACGGCGCGGACGGCCCAGGTGGCGGTTCCGAGCCCGCAGGAGCCGACAGCGACGGCGGACCGGCCACGGGCACCCCGTCCACCGATGCTCCTGCGACAGACCGTCCCGCAGCGCCGAGCGGCCCGGCGACGGATGGTGCCGAGTCCGCGACGACCGTCCCGGCGGCGGCGACGACGACGGCCGGCACGGCCACGGCCCCGGAGCGCTACCCCGGCGGAGTCCCGGGCGGACCCGCTGGAGCGACGTCGGGGGGTGGCGGCGTGGGGGCCGGTCCAGGCGGCGCCGGCGCTCCGGGACTCGTCGGACCCGGTCCCGTCGGGGGTGCGCCGACGGCGAACGGAACGACCGGTTCGGCGACGTCGGGTCCCGGCACCCGCGCCGGTTCCGCCCGCGCGAGCGGCATGTACCCGGGCATGCTGGGCGCCCCCGCACGTCCGGCGCGTGACGACGAGGCCGCTCGCACGGTGCCCAGCTACCTGGTGGGCGTCGACAACGGGAACGAGCTGATCGGCCCGATGCCGCTCACCGCGCCGCCGGTGCTGGGGGTCGATCCGGCATGACGTGGCGGCTCACACCCGACCGGTTCCTCGCGCTGTGGACCGCGACAGGACTCGACGAGATCCCGTTTCCCCTGCGCTACCGCTCGACCGCACTGTGGGAGGACGAGCACGCCGCGAACATGGAGGCGGCCCAGCGGTGGCGGCGCGCGAATCCCGACGAGCAGCTCACCGCGGCGATGGCAACGATGCGGCATGCGGAAATCACCGTCGAGGTGTACGGGCAGGTCTCGGGCGACTCCGAGCTGCGGCTTCGGGGCTGCATCAGGCACGACGCCGCAGTTCTGGTGCGACAGGAACCGGGACGTGCCGGCGATTTCGTCGTCACGACCTCGGCGGCGTACGCCCTGGCGGACGCCGTCGTGCAGTGTCTGCCCGACGCGCCTGCAGGCACGGCGCCGGCGCTGTCGGCACCCACCGCGGAGGTGGCCGAGTTCTCGACCCCGACGCAGATCCTGCGGACCGCGCAGGCGCCGCCGGCGGTCCGGTTGCGACGGCTGCTGACCGATCCGCGGTCCGGGACGGGCAACCTGCGGGTGCTGTGTTCACCCGACGGTCTGACCTTCACGCCGGTCACCGATCTCGGTTGGTTCGACGTCGTGGGCGACGGGCGGTACCTGTTCCGCACCGGACGCCGCACTCAGGTCTGTCCCGCGACGCCGGCGCTGCTGCGCGACGAGCTGGCCGTCGCCGTCGACGGGGCCCGCGAGAAGCGGAGTCGGGTCGGCGATACCGGTTTACGCTGGGTTCATGGCTGAACGGGATCGAACCGTCGACGGCAAACCGCAGAACGCCCGTCCGCGCGACGCGCTGGGGCGCCCCCTGCCCTACGGCGAGGAGGGCGTCGAGCGGGTCCCGGAGGACCTGAACCTCGAGCCCGACGAGGCGATCACCGAGGCCCAGCGGCTGCTCGACCACGGCCATCCGTTTCATGCGCACGAGGTGCTGGAGAGCACGTGGAAATCGGCGCCGGTCGAGGAGCGGCCCCTGTGGCAGGGGTTGGCGCAGCTCGCCGTGGGACTGACGCACCTGCTGCGGGGCAATCCGGTCGGCGCCGCATCGTTGTTGCGGCAGGGGGAGGCTCGGATCCGCCACTACGAGGACGAGCCGCCGCACGGGCTGGACATCGACGGCCTGGCGGCGTGGGCCGAGCACCTGCTGACCGAGATCGAACGCGGCGAGCCGATTCCGGCACCGCCGATTCCCCGGCTGCGGCTGCCCTGATGCCCGTGCTCCCGATGTTCCCGCTGGGAACCGTCCTGCTTCCGGGCGACGCCCTTCCGCTCCACGTCTTCGAACCGCGCTATCGCCGTCTCGTCCAGGACTGCCTCGCAGATCCGGACGGGCCGCGGTTCGGCGTCGTGCTCATCGAACGAGGACACGAGGTGGGGGGCGGCGAGACTCGCCACGACGTCGGCACGGTCGCGCGGATTGTGATGGACACCGAACTCGACGACGGTCGATACGTCCTGGAGTGCATCGGTGAAGAGCGGATCCGGGTGAAGAACTGGCTTCCGGACGATCCCTATCCGCGCGCAGAGGTCGAGCTGTGGCCGGACACGGACTCCGGCCCGGTGGATTTCGCCGGACTGAGCGTGGGACTCGGCCGGCTCTACGGTCTGCTCGACCGGCTGTCGAACGGGCGGATCGAACCGCCGAGCATCACCGAACTGCCCGACGAGCCCGGCGCGCGGCTGTTCGCGCTGGCACGATTCGTTCCGATAGGCGAAGCGGATCGCCTGCAGATACTCACGGCACCCGGCCCCGCCGAACGGTCGGCGGTGGTGACCGAATGCGTCTCGAACGCAGTCCAGCTCGCACAGTGGCGTCTCGACAGCATGTGAGGTCGAGATCGACCGGTCCCCCGGACCACACAGCCCCCGTTCGCGCACGTCCGACGGCCGCTGCCCACCCGGCGGGCCGAGTTGTCCACACCCTCGGAGCACGGAAACCCCTGTGGACCAGATCAACTGGTATTGTTCCGCTGTCGACAAGGGGGGTCGAGAAATGTCGAAGTGGGGCGTCGTCGTCTTCGAGCTGGGCAAAGTCGTGTTGTGGTGTGTGGCGGGTGCGCTCGCCATCGGCGGGATATCGGCAGCAGGGAGCCTGCTGGCTCCGGATGTTCCGGAGGCGGTGCCGGAGTGGGCCCCACCGGTCACGACGTCACGGACCGAGTCACCCACTGCCACAACGCCACGACGTGAACTGCCACCGGGATTCCCGTCGATGGAGCGGGCGCCGGACCTGCCCGACGTTCCCGAGGGCGCACCGCAACCGGTACCGACGAAGTTCGGACTCACGTACACCACGCCACCCGGCTGGTTCGGGGGAGAGTCCGTGATGGGTTGGAAGGGCCGTGACGGTCGAATGCTGGTGATCGGTTCGGCGTCCTCTCTCGGGAAGGGGTACTGCGCCGCGGAAGACACGTCCACGCTGGCGTCCGTGGGTATCACGGGGCGGTCCGCCGGTGACCTGCTGACCGTGGCTGCTCACGAGGTTCGAGCAGTCGAGTCGATGTACTCCGGCGGGGAACAGTCGCCGACGGTCGAGTATTCGGACCCGGTCCATTTCGACATCGACGGAAATCCGGCGGTCCGGATCACGGCGCTGGTATCCGACATTCCTCCCGTCCACGAATGTGCCCCGCCGGCAGCACGGTGGGACTTCGTGGCCACCACCGGTCTGGCCTCCGCGGAGGTCGTGGTCTTCGTCGTGCAGACGGATCGCGGTGTGGCCGGCCAGCTCGACGACGACTCCATCGACGGCCTCGTCGAGTCGCTGAGGAGGTCGTGATGTCCGAGACATACGAGAGGTTCAGTGCCACCGCGAATCAGATTGCCGGCGCTGCCGTCGCTGCGCAGGAGATCGGCAACGATGTGTTGTGGGCCAACCGGTACCTCGCCGTCCACGGTGAGCCGACCGTCACACTGGACGGTGCACTGTTGCGGACGATCCAGGAAGGGTTCCGGGCGGTTCTGCCGTCGGCACAGTCTCGATACTTCGTCCTTGCCGACCTCTGCCTGAAGACCGGCATCGAATTGAACCGCTGCGCGTGGATCTACTACGACACGGAGAAACGCAACTACGAACGGCTCAACGCCAACCTCCTCTTTCCGGAATCGATCGACGCACACGGTCCCGAGGCACCGGCCACAGGGCCGGCGCGACCGTACCCCGATCCCGTGCGGCACGGGGGTGCGCGCAGGATCGAACTCCCCCACCCCGAAACTCCCGACGAGGACGTCCGTGAGGTCGTCGCGGAGGCGGCCGGCTGGCTCGGCGACGTCGACAAGACAATCGAGATGCTGACCGGGTGGAGCCCGATCGCGCAGGTGCTCGAACCGCTGGGCGGTAACTGGAACAAACTGGAGCGCCTCGGCAACGTATACCGCGTCGCCGGGGAGGCGGTGGAGACGAGCGGTGAGAACCTCGCCGCCGTCGTCGGGACGCTGGATCCCCACTGGGACGGGCAGGCTGCGCGGGTCTTCACGGACTACGCCGCCCGGATCGTCGATGCCCTCCGATGGGAGGGACCGGTCGGACGAGTGATCGAGGAGACGTGCCACCTGGTTGCGGACAAGATCCGGGAAGGGATCGTCACCGCGGTTCGGTCGCTGAGGGAGATGCTCGAGGAAGAGGTAGCGTTCGACGACGGGGTGCAGAAGCTGAAGTTCGCGCTGAAGAAGGTTCCGTTCGCCGGCACGGCCGTACAGATCGTCACACTCGCCAGGATCGTCCGGGACACTATGGAATTCGTCGACGACGTCGTGGCCCGCATCCGGGAACTCACGGACGCGCTGACGATGTTTCTCGACGCACTGGCGTCGCCGGCGAACGCCCTGCAGGAGCGGGTCGAGCAAGACCTGGCGCCGCTGACCGAGGCGTACGAGCGCACCGGGCACCGGGCGGCGGTGGCCGTCGATCTCGCCGGCGTCGCAGACGTGAGCGGCCCCACGAACAGGCCCACCGAAGCGTATTCGGTCGGCGGGGACCCGTGGGCGGATGCGCCGTGAGGGACGTGCCCGCGCACCTCGACGGTCCGCTCCGGCGCATCCACCGGGCCGTGACGGACCTCGACAGCGCGGTGATCCGCGCGCAACGATTCGCCGGTGCCGGCCGGGACCGACGTATCGAGGTCGACGAGACGTTACTGGAACAACTCGCGGCAGGTGAGGACGCGTCCCCCGAGTTGCGCCGGTACGCGGCGAGAGTTGCTGCCGGACAATGCCACTGGTTCGAGATCGAGATGGTGGCACGTCCGGTTCCGCCGGAGGTGGCCGAACTGCGGGCGGACCCCCGGCTCCGGTGGTTCCCGCAGTCGCCGCGTTCCGCGCCCGCAGCCGAGCAGGAGCCCTACCGGATCCCCTGGCAATCGTAACGTCCACGGCGGTGTGTCCTTCGGGCTGCCAGGGCAACCCGAAGGACACTCCGGCCGCGTCAGCGGCCGAGGAGGGCCAGGCGTTCGATGTCGGTGAAGTCGGTGCCGGCCGCCTCCGGACGGGACCGCCCGACGAGCGAGCCGACGTACGCGAGCAGGAAGCCGGCGGGTACCGAGACCAGAGCAGGGATGGTCAGCGGGAAGAGCGGGTCGATTCCGTGGATCAGGCCGGTGGGTCCGAGGATGTTGGGGCTGATCGCGACGAGACCGAGGCTGACGGCGAGGCCGCCGACGAGCGCCCAGGTGGCGCCGACGCGATTGAAGCCGCGCCAGTAGATGCTCAGCAGCAGCACGGGCAGGCTGGTGCTCGCGGCGACGGCGAACGCGACGTTGGCCAGGAAGCCGAGGTTGAACCCCTTGGCACCGAGCGCGAGGAACATGGCGACGACGGCGATGCCGAGCAGTGAGAGCCGAGCAACCTTCAATTGCTGCTCCCCCGTCGCCTTTCCACCCTTGATCACATGGGTGTACAGGTCGTGGGCGAACGCGCCGGACGTGGCGATGGCGACGCCGGCGAGGACCGCGAGGATCGTGGCGAGCGTGATGCCGATGATCACCGCTTCGAGGGCGGGACCACCGAGGGTGCCGGCGAGCTGGACGACGGCGAGGTTGCCCTGCGGATGCGCCGCGGCGATGGTGTCGGAGCCCAGGGCCCGGATCGCGCCGTACCCGATGAAGGGCAGCACGAGGTAGAAGCCGCTGAAGATCCACAGGGCGACGACGCCGGACTTGCGTGCGGCACGGGCGTCCTTGACGGTGAGGAACCGGACCATCACGTGCGGCAGACCCATGACGCCGAGAGCGAGCGCGAGCTGCTGGGAGATGATGTCGAACGTCTTGGTCGTGGTCTGCGGCTGCGAGGACGTGGACGCGTCGGGCAACGACTCGACGACGTGCAGGGGACTCGGACCGTACTTGGCGAGGACCAGGAACAGGATCAGTGCGGTGCCGGTGAGCAGCAGCCCGGTCTTGAGAACCTGCACCCACGTGGTGGCGAGCATGCCGCCGAACATGGTGTAGACGACCATGAGCATGCCCAGGACGACGACCGCCACCCAGAATTTGATGCCGAGCAGGGCCTGCACGAGCAGACCGGCGCCCACGAACTGGATCACCATGTACATCGCGGAGATGACGATCGTGGTGACGGCGAGGGCGGCGCGCAGTCCGCGGCCGTCGAACCGGGCGGCGACGGCGTCGGCGAGGGTGAAGCGGCCGAGGTTGCGAAGCGGTTCGGCGATGATGAGCAGTACCAGCAGGTACGCGAGAGGCACGGCGGTGGCGTAGTAGAAGCCGCTGAAACCGGCGATGCCGATCATGCCGGTGATGCCGAGAAACGAAGCGGCCGAGACGTAGTCGCCGGAGATGGCGAGGCCGTTGCCGACGGGCCCGACCTGCCCTTCGGCGACGTAGTGCGAGTCGGTGGAGGTGTTGCGCTTGGCGGCGAGGTAGGTGATACCGAGGGTGACGCCGATGATGGCGACGACGATCGTGACGCTCAGTCCCATCCCGGTCACCGCCCTTCGAGCGCGGCGAGATGGGCGTCGACGACCGCGTCCATGCGGCGTGCCCAGCGGGTGTAGACCTGCGCGACGACGAGGATCACCCCGAAGACGGCGAAGCCGACCCAGTAGGCGAGGCCGAGCCCGCCGAGGCGGCCCGAGAGGAGGGTGGTCGACGTGGTCAGGGCGATGTAGCCCATGAACACGACGAGCAGGACGGCTGCGGAGCCGAGCGAGAGGCGCCGGCGCTGCCGGGCCAGGGCGAGGACCGCGTCCAGGTCGGCCCCGGCCGGCCGGGCTGCGACGCCGTCGGCGGGTGCAGAGATATCGAGCGACATGATCACCTCGGTGCGAAGACGGGATCAATCAATCAATGGTTTGATTGATTGGCTGCTCCTACGGTAAGTGAGGACCATCACAGAGCGCAAGGGGGTGCGGGTGCGGCTCAGTCGCGGGTGTGGATCTCCAACTCGTCCGCGGCGGTTGCGAGCTTCTCCAGCAAACCGATCAGGATCGTCTGCTCGGGCTTGCTCAGGACACCGGTCCACGTCTGTTCGCGCCTGTTGTGCGCGGCATACGTGCTGGTGATGGCGTCGACGCCGGCTTCGGTCAGAGCCAGCTCGACCGCACGACGGTCGTGCTCCGCACGCCGCCGCGTCACCAGGCCGTCCCGCTCGAGGGTGTTGACCAGGGCGGACACCGCAGCGCGGCTCATTCCGGAGAGCTTGGCGACACGCTTTGCGTCGCTCGGCCCGGAGAGCCAGAGCATGAACAACACCCGGAACCCCGGCCAGCTCCAACCCTGGGGGCGATGGACGCTGGACTCGAGGTCGTAGACGAGGGCGCTGGCAACGCGAGTCAGCTCGAGGACGAGTCGCATCGCCTGCGGGTCCACCTCCGGCATGACCCGCGTCGTCTTGCGCACGGCGAAGTCCACGAAGCTCAGAAAGTCCAGGTCGTCGACGTTCTCGGCAGGCTCGGTCACGCTGCCAGCGTAGAGGCGACAACCCCGGATACGGGCACGAAGTGGTCAAAGGCTTGCACATTCGGTGTGACGCCACTTACATTGGATCCAGTTTTATTCAAACCTTTGATCAAAGGTGGTTCCACATGACCTCACTGTCCTTCGCCTCTTCCGCCGATCTGGGCGAGAAGACGCAGACTCTGGAAGTTCTCGCCGACGGCGTGTACGCCCTCACCGCCGAGGGCGATCCCAATCTCGGAGCCATCGAGGGCGAAGACTTCCTCGTCTGCTTCGAGGCGCTCGCCACTCCCGTCGCGGCCCGCGAATGGCTGGCGAAGCTGCGCGAGCACACCGACAAGCCCGTCCGGTACCTGGTGCTCTCGCACTACCACGCGGTGCGGGTGCTCGGCGCCTCCGCATTCGATGCGCAGACGATCGTCGCGCACGAGGCCACCGCCGCGCTCATCGCCGAACGCGGACTCGAGGACTGGGCCTCCGAATTCGGCCGGATGCCGCGACTTGCCAAGGGCGCCGACTCGGTGCCCGGGCTGACGTGGCCCACCGCGACGTTCGCGGACCGCATGACCATCGACCTCGGCGGCGACCGTGGGGAACTGGTGCTCGAACACGTCGGCCGCGGCCACACCGAAGGCGACCTCGTCGCGTGGCTGCCGCAGCAGAAGATCCTCTTCGCCGGTGACCTCGTCGAGGCCCAGGCTGCCCTCTACACCGGCGACGCCTTCCACCGCGACTGGTCCACCGGCACCCTCGACCGGATCAAGGCGTACGGCGCCGAAGCGTTGGTCGGCGGACGCGGCGCCGTCAGCCACGGCCGGGCCGCGGTCGATGCCGCGATCGAGCAGACCCGCCATTTCCTGCAGGTGATGCTCGACGAGGTCGGAGCGGTGCAGCGCCGCGGCGGCACCCTGAAGGAGGCCTTCGACGCCACGCACGCCGCCCTGCACGAGCAGTACGGCCACTGGCCGATCTTCGAGCACTGCCTGCCCTTCGACGTCTCCCGTGTGTGGGACGAGCTGGCCGGCATCGAACGCCCCGTGATCTGGACCGCGGAACGCGACCGCGAGGTGTGGGCCCAGCTGCAGGGCTGAGCCTGCCACGGCACGAGAGGGAAAGATGATGACAGCGCGCAATATTCACAACGGCACCGTTGCGGTGCTCGGTAACGGGCCCGTCGGTCAGACCACGGCTCTGCTGCTCGCCCGGTGGGGCATCCGGGTGATCGTCCTCGACGGCCGCCCGGAGCGCGACCCGATCGGGTCGAAGGCGATCTGCCAGCAGCGTGACGTGCTCGAGGTGTGGGCGGCGGTAGGGGTCGGCGAGCAGGTCGCCGCCGAAGGCGTCACCTGGGACACCGCAAGCACCTTCTACCGCAACGAGAAGTTGTTCACCCAGCCGTTCGTCGACAACGGCCGCTCGGCGTTCCCGCCGTTCGTGAACATCTCCCAGGCCCGCACCGAGGAACTCCTCGACGAGCGCATCGCGGCCGAACCGCTGATCGAGGTCCGCTGGGGGCATCACGTCGACGGCATCGACCAGGACGAGGCCGGCGTACGCGTGCTGTGCACAACGGCGGACGGCCCGGCCGTCGTGCCGGTCGACTACGCTGTCGCGACGATGGGAGCCCGGGCCGACGCGTTCCGCAGGCACCTCGGTCTGGATTTCGCAGGACGCACGTTCGACGACAAGTTCCTCATCTGCGACATCAAGACCGACATCCCCGACTGGGCACACGAACGCCGGTTCTACTTCGATCCGGAGTGGAACCCCGGACGCCAGGTGCTCATCCATCCGTGCCCCGACTCGACGTTCCGGATCGACTGGCAGGTCCCCGGCGACTACGACCTCGACGCCGAGGCCGCCTCGGGTGCTCTCGACCGCCGCATCCGGCAGATCATCGGCAACGATCTCGACTACGAGATCGTGTGGAAGTCTGTGTACCGCTTC
This sequence comes from Rhodococcus indonesiensis, assembly GCF_047782815.1. Taxonomy (NCBI): domain Bacteria; kingdom Bacillati; phylum Actinomycetota; class Actinomycetes; order Mycobacteriales; family Nocardiaceae; genus Rhodococcus; species Rhodococcus indonesiensis. The sequence goes on from NZ_CP180630.1 coordinate 5,012,069, forward strand.
CACGCTCGGCTCGTCGACCGGATGCGCGTCGGCCGGGTCCTCGTCGCCGGTGACTGCGCGCATCTCGTCTCCCCCTTCGGGGCCCGCGGCCTGAACTCCGGTGTCGGCGACGCCGAGAACGCCGCGTGGAAGCTCGCCTTCGTGCTGCGCGGCTGGGCCGACGAGTCGCTCCTGGACACCTACGACACGGAGCGCCGCGCCGCGGCCCTGGAGAACATCGAGGTCACCTCCGCGACGATGGACTTCCTGGTGCCGCAGACCGACGAGCTGCGTGCGCGCCGCGTCCGGATCCTCGGCGCCGCAGCCGGCGACCCGGACGCGCGCGCCCAGGTCGACTCGGGTCGCCTCGCCGAGCCGTTCTGGTACGTCGACTCGCCGCTGACCACCCCGGACCCGACCCGGCCCTTCACCGGGCGACCCGCCAAGGGTGTCGCTCCGCAACCGGTTCCGGGCGTCCTGCTGCCGGACATGCCGGTCCGCGCCGGGCGGGCCGTGCGGCTGCGGGCGCTGGCGCGCGAGGGATTCCTGCTCCTGCACGGCAGCGCCGTGGACCCGGAGTCGGTGCGCACGCTCGCGCTGGGCGCAACCCGAGCGCCGGTGCGCATCCACGGCATCGACGATCTCGACCCGAGCGCAGCGCTCGCCGAGAGTCTGTCCGCAGCGCCGCACGAGGTGTGGGTGATCCGGCCCGACGCCCACATCGCCGCCGTCGTCGACGGCACGGACCCCGAGGCTCTGGTCGCCGCCGTCCAGGCTGCCGCCGGCCGGACTGCGACGCCGCTCGCGGCCGTGGGGTGAGGCCGCTCGCAGCCGTGGGGTGAGGCCGCTCGCGGCCGTGGGATGAGGCCGCTCGCGGCCGTGGGATGAGGCCGCTCGCGGCCGTGGGGTGAGACGGCCGCGAGGCGCTCCCGGCCCAGCGGAGCGGGAGCGCCTCGCCGTCACCACCCGGGGCGGCGCTCCCGCTCCGACAGCCCGCCCCACACGCCGTGCCGCTCGCGGCCGAGGACCGCGTGGGTCCGGCACTCCGTCAGCACCGGGCAGCTCGAGCAGATCCGTTTCGCAGCTGCCTCACGCCGGCGCCGCAGGACAGGGTCCTCACCGTCCGGGGCGAAGAAGTAGAACTCGCCGAGGGAGCGGCAACTGCCGCGGAACTGCCACCCGAACCCCGGCCGGGTGCGGGTGGCGGTCATCCGACGATCACCACGATCAGGGTCCGTGGCCCGTGCACCCCCTCGACCCGTTCGAGTTCGATGTCGGACGTCGCGGAGGGGCCGCTGATCATGGTGGTGGGGCGTTCCGGCACCAGGCGCATCAGCGTCTCCGGCACCCCCACTTCGACGTCGGCGAGGGGCACGACGCACACGTGCAGGTCCGGCACGAGGGTCAGCGCACGCCGGCCCTGGTCGGGCTCGCCGTCGAGGAAGATGGTGCCCGTCTCGGCACACGTGACCGCGGAGGCGGTGACGACGCCGTCGAGGCCGCCGAGGTCCGGTGCGGGGATCTCGGACGAGTCCACCACCACGTCGCCGTCGAACCGTGCGAGCCACGACCGATCCAATCCCGCGGGAACCCCCACACGGCGCACGCCGTGCTCGGTCAGCACCCGGGCGAGCACGCCGGGAAGCTCGGCCGGCACGCACTCGTGCACGTGCGCCTTGTAGTCGACGAGCCGGTCCACGAGCAGTTCCCGCCGCTGCGCGTCCGGCAGGGTGCGCCCGGTGCGGTAGTCCCGCGGCACCTGCACCGGTACCGGTGGGGCAAGTGTCCGGGCGTCGCGGATCCGGCCGAGGATCACGTCGCGGGTGCTCACTGCTGCCGTCCCTTCTCGCGCGCCTGCGCCAGCGCGGCACGTCCCTCGTCGGAGTTCCACCATTGCCGGAAGGTCTGTTTGGGCGGCGCCGGGATGTCACGGGCTTCCGTCCAGCCGGCGAGCGGGCCCGGCAGCGAGGTGATCTTCCCCTTCTTCCCGGCCAGGAGCCGGCCGAGTCCCGCCGCCTTCTGCGCCGCCGTCCAGCGACGCGACGACGACATCGCCAGGGAGGCCGCCTTCATCGCGGCCGCCTCGATTCCGAACGACGCGTGCTCGACCTTCTGGTGTCGCAGTTCGACGAGCAGCGACGGGATGTCGATCTTGACGGGGCACGCGTCGTAGCACGCCCCGCACAGGCTCGAGGCGAACGGCAGGGTCGCGTTCGGATCCCCAGGGGCATCCATCCCGGCGAGCTGCGGGCTGAGCACGGCCCCGATCGGCCCGGGGTACGTCGAGCCGTAGGCGTGGCCGCCGGTGCGCTCGTACACCGGGCACACATTCAGGCACGCCGAGCACCGGATACAGTGCAGCGCCTCACGTCCCACTTCGTCGGCGAGCGCGGCGGTGCGCCCGTTGTCGAGCAGCACGAGATGGAACTCCTGCGGACCGTCGCCGGGGGTCACGCCGGTCCACATCGACGTGTACGGGTTCATCCGCTCGCCCGTGGACGAGCGGGGCAGCAGCTGCAGGAACACCTCGAGGTCCCGGTAGGTGGGCAGCAACTTCTCGATGCCCATCACGGTGATCAGGGTCTGGGGCAGTGTCAGGCACATGCGGCCGTTGCCCTCGGATTCGACGACCGCGAGCGTGCCGGTGTCGGCGATTCCGAAGTTCGCACCCGAGACCGCGACCGGCACGGTCATGAACTTGTGGCGCAGGAACTTCCGGGCCGCAGCCGCGAGATGCCGCGGATTGTCGTCCAGGTCGGGATCGACGCCCGGCATCTCGCGCAGGAAGATCTCACGGATCTCGGCCCGGTTGCGGTGGATGGCGGGAACGAGGATGTGCGAGGGCTTGTCGTGCCCCAGTTGGACGATCAGTTCGGCGAGGTCGGTCTCGTAGGTCGCGATACCCTGCTCCTCGAGGTGCTCGTTGAGCCCGATCTCCTGCGTGGCCATCGATTTGACCTTGATGACCTCGTCGGAGCCCGTCGCGCGGACAAGCTCGGCGACGAGGGAATTGGCCTCGGCGGCGTCGGCCGCCCAGTGCACGACGCCGCCACGGGCGGTCACCGCGGCCTCGAACTGGATGAGCAGCTCCGGCAGCCGGTTCAGCACGTCGGTCTTGACAGCAGCGCCGGCGTCGCGCAGCTGCTCCCAGTCGGGGAGCTCACCGGTCACGCTCAGGCGCTTGGCCCGGATGGTGTGGGTGGCCTTGCCGATGTTGCGGCGCAGCTGGGTGTTTGCGAGTTCCTCGTGCGCCGCGGCAGGAAACGTCACGGCACCCCGCAGATTTCCGGAGCCGCGCGGAGGAAAGGGCGGCATGCCGAGAGCGGTCACGCGGGCACTCCCTTCGGGGAGACGGCCGGTTCGACCGCGGCGAGGATCTCGGCGAGGTGGATGGTGCGGGTTCCGGTGCGCAGACGCGACAGTCCGCCGCCGATGTGCATGAGGCACGACGAATCGCCGGCGCTGCAGTACTCGGCGGCCGTCGACGTGACGTTGCGCAGCTTGTCCCCGAGCATCGCCGTGGAAGTCTCGGCATTCTTGAGCGCGAACGTGCCGCCGAATCCGCAGCAGGCGTCGGCCTCGGGCAGTTCCACGAGGTCGATCTCGCGGACGGCGCGCAGCAGCTGCAGCGGCTTGTCTCCCACCCGCAGCATGCGCAGCGAATGGCAGGTGGGGTGGTAGGTCACGCGGTGCGGGAAGTAGGCCCCGACGTCGGTGACCCCGAGGACGTCGACGAGGAACTCGGAGAGTTCGTACGTCTTGGCTTTCACCTCGTCGACGCGGCTGCACAGCGCCGGCGAACCGTAGCGACCGGCGACGATCTCGTGCTGGTGCCGTACGGACCCGACGCAGGATCCGGACGGGGCGACGATCGCGTCGATGCCGTTGTCGCCGAAGGCATCGGCGTAGTTCTCGACGAGCGGCAACGCGTCGGGCTGGTAGCCGGTGTTGACGTGCATCTGACCGCAGCAGGTCTGGCCGTCGGGGAAGACGACGTCGTGGCCGAGCCGCGTGAGGAGGAGGGCGGTGGCCGAGACGGCGTCGGGGAACATCGTGTCCCCGAGGCACGTCGCGAACAGGGCGATTCGCATGTGGATCTCCGCATCGGGTGTATGTGGTCAGACCACAGTAACCCATGGTAGGTGCCCTGCGTCACCCCCTGTCCGATTTTCTTCCGAATCCCCTACGGCCCTGGATTGTGACCGAGGTCATGGTGTACGGTCCTGTGGTCTGACCACAGATCCCGTCGCGGTCCGCGGCGCAAACCTGGAGTTTCATGTGGAAACCGAACTGCTCGCGGTGACGTACACACCGTCGACCACCGCCGTCGCCGGCAACCTCACCGCGACGGCTCTGCTGGGCCTGGTCCCCCTCCTGACCTTCTTCGTGCTCCTCGCCGGCCTCAAACTCAAGGCCTGGTACTCCGGACTCGGTGCGCTCGCCGTGGCCCTCGTCGTCGCCGTCGTCGGCTTCGGCATGCCGGCGCCGCTGGCCGGCCTGTCCGCCCTGCAGGGCTTCACGTTCGGCCTGTTCCCGGTCATGTGGATCGTCGTCACCGCGATCTGGTTCTACGAACTCACCGTCGTCAGTGGACGTTTCGAAGACCTACGGCACGTGTTCAACTCCGTCGGCCACGGCGACATGCGCATCCAGGCGATGCTCATCGCTTTCTGCTTCGGCGGAATGCTCGAGGCGCTCGCCGGTTTCGGGGCACCGGTCGCCATCACCGGTGCGATGCTCATCGCGATCGGCATGCCGCCGATCCGCGCCGCAGTCACCGTACTCGTCGCGAACACCGCCCCGGTCGCATTCGGCGCCATGGCAATTCCGATCACCACCGCCGGAAACCTCACCGGTATCCCGGCGACCGAGATCGCTGCCGTCGTCGGCCGGCAGACGCCGGTGCTCGCCTGGTTCGTGCCGATCCTGTTGCTCTTGCTGGTCGACGGCCGGCGCGGCGTCCGTCAGGTGTGGCCGATTGCGCTGGTCACCGGCTTCGCGTTCGCGATCGCGCAGTACTGGTGTTCGAGCCACTTCTCGTACGAGCTCACCGACGTCGTCGCCTCTCTCGTCGGCCTCGCCGCAGCCGTGGTCATGCTGCGCTTCTGGCGGCCGAGCACCCCCGACGACCAGCACTCGCACGTGACCGCGGAACCGATCGGTGCCGCGCGCACGGCGATGGCGCTGTTCCCGTACCTGCTCGTGATCGTCGTGTTCGGGATCGCCAAGCTGTGGACGCTCGGCGTGGACGTGCCGAAGTGGCTGGCGAGCACCGACATCAAAATCGAATGGCCGGGCTTGTACGGGAATCTGCTCACCGCGAGCGGCGATCCGTCGACCGGCGCGATCTACACACTGCCGTGGTTGTCGAATCCCGGCACTCTCCTGCTGTTCTCGGGCATCGTCGTCGGCATCGTGTACACGGTGTTCAGCGGCGGCGGCCGGTTCCCGATGACCCTGCGCCTGACCCTCAGCACCTTTCCCGAGACACTGTGGAAGATGCGGCTTTCCGTCGCCACCGTGGCCACGGTACTCGGCTTGGCCTACGTGATGAACCACTCCGGGCAGACCGTCGCCATCGGCACGTGGCTCGCCGGGACCGGCGCGATCTTCGCGTTGCTGTCGCCGATCCTGGGCTGGCTGGGCACCGCGGTGACCGGTTCGGACACCTCCGCGAACGCACTGTTCGCCCGGCTGCAGCAGACCGCGGGACAGGCCGCGGGCATCGACCCGACGCTGCTGGTCGCGGCGAACACCTCGGGTGGTGTCGTGGGCAAGCTCATCAGCCCGCAGAACCTCACCATCGCGGCGACCGCCGTCGGCCGGCCGGGCAGCGAGCCGCTGCTGCTGCGCAAGGTCGTCGGCTACAGCGTCGGCATGCTGGCCCTGCTGTGCGTGCTGGTCTACCTCCAGTCGACTCCGGTGCTGTCGTGGATGCTGCCGTGAGTCGTCCCCCGGGCGGGCAGGCACGGGGCCTGCTCTGCCGCACGCCGGACCGTCGCGCGCCCGGCCGCCGGGCGTTCGGGTCCGGCGACCGGCATAGGCTCACACCATGCCGCACTCCGAGCCCCGCGCATGGGAGACCGTGTTGAACCACCTCGAGCAGCAACTGGTCTCGGGACAACTCGCGCCCGGCCAGCGGTTGCCCGGGGAGCGCATCCTGGCTGCCGATCTCGGCGTGGGCCGCTCGTCGGTGCGGGAGGCCCTGCGCGTCATGGAGGCACTCGGGTTGCTCAGCGCGCAGACCGGATCCGGGCCCACGGCGGGCGCGATGATCGTCTCGCGTCCGACCGGGGGCATGTCGATGCTCATGCGCATGCAGGTGGCGGCGCAGAGCTTCCCGGTAGCGGACGTGGTCCGGACCCGGCTCGTCCTCGAGACGGAGGTGATGCGCGCCCTGGCCGAGAGTGATCCGGCGCCCGACCTTGCCCACGCGGAGCAACTGCTCGACGCGATGGACGACGCCGAGCTCGCGGCCCACGAGTTCCTGGTGCTCGACGCCCGGTTCCACATCGCGATGGCGGACGCAGCCGGGAACCAGGTGATCGCGGCGATGATGACCGGACTGCGCGACTCCATCGAGAGCTACGTGCTCGCCGGCGCTCCGCTGGGTACCTGGCCCACGACGTGTGCCCGGCTGCGGTGCGAGCACCGGGGACTGCTCGAGGCGGTCCGTGCCGGCGACGCCGACCTCGCCCGTTCCCGCATCGTCGATCACATTCGCGGCTACTACGCGGAGAGCCTCGGGCGTGACCACACCCGTCCGGACGACCCCGAAACGGAGCACTCTCCGCCTCGTGTATAGTCGGTGATGCAACGCGGGGTGGAGCAGCTCGGTAGCTCGCTGGGCTCATAACCCAGAGGTCGCAGGTTCAAATCCTGTCCCCGCTACCACCGCCGGCCCGGACTCTCACGAGTCCGGGCCGGTTTCGTCGTATCGGCCTCGTCCGGCTCGCCTCGCGCTCGTCCCGGCCTCGTCGAGCGAAGGCATCGTCCGTCTCGATAGTGGTGGCGACCGATACATTCGCTCTGTCCGGGCGGCGCGGACGGGTAGATTCCGGCTGTGAACGGATCTGTCGGGCGACCGCGGAGAGTGCGATGAGCGAGGACGGGCCGGCCCCGCTGCCGGCACACCGCAAACGCAACGGACCCCGGGCTCCACAATGGCTTCGCCCGGCGATCCTGTACGTCCTCCTTGCCGTCGCCGCCTACCAGCTGTCCGGTTGGCTGTTCCACAATCTGCGCGGCTTCCTCGGACTGCTGTTTCTCGCATGGCTGCTGAGCATCACGCTCGAGCCCGTCGTCGACCGGCTCGAGCGTTACGGCCTGCGCCGGGGAGCGGCCACCGGATTGGTGCTGTTCGGACTACTGGCGTTCGCCGTCGGATTCGTCGCTCTGTTCGGGACGTTGCTCGCCGAACAGCTGGGCCAGTTGCTGAAAGCCTTGCCGGACGCGCTGACCGCGGTCACCGAGTGGGCCAACCGTGTCTTCGACACGAACTTCACCACGGGCCCGGAACTGCTGCGGCTGACCCCCGAGACGGTGCGCGACCTGGTCCAGCGGTTCACCCCCGGCGTGCTGGGCGTGGTGTCGTCGGTGGTGGGCGTGGTCTTCCAAGCCATGACGATGCTGCTGTTCGTGTTCTACATGTCGGCCGAGGGCCCGGCGATGCGCCGCACGATCTCGAGTTGGTTCCCGGCCCGGCAGCAACGAGTCATCTCGACCGTGTGGGAGATCTCCGTCGAGAAGGCCGGTGGGTACGTCGTCTCCCGCCTCATCCTCGGTGCGATCAGCGCCGTGGGCACCGGCATCTTCCTCATGATCATCGGCGTGCCGTACTGGCTGCCGCTCGCGTTGTGGACCGGGATCGTCTCGCAGTTCGTGCCCACCCTCGGGACGTACCTGGCGATCGCGCTGCCCGCGATCATCGCCGCGGCCAACCAGCCGATCGACGGGTTGTGGGTGGTGCTGTTCGGCACGGCCTACCAGCAGGTCGAGAACTACGTCCTGCACCCGCGCATCACGTCGAAGACCGTGTCGATCCATCCGGCCGTCGCGTTCGGATCGGTGATCGTGGGGGCGTCGCTGTTCGGTGCGATCGGCGCGCTGGTGTCGGTCCCGGTCGTCGCTGTCCTCCAGGCTCTGGTGGAAACGTACGGCCGGCGCTACGAACTCGTCGTCGACACCGTCGACACCGGCGACACCGGCGACACCGGCGACTCGGACGACGCCGCGCCCGGCCCCGAACCGGGCGACCGCTGAGCGGCTACGCCCGGGGGATCCGGCCCATCAGGTAGAACTCCGGATTGGGCATCATGCCGGCGACACCGGCCATCCTGTTGCTCAGACCGAAGAACGCGGTGACGGAGGCGATGTCCCAGGCGTCCTCGTCCGTGAAGCCGTGTGCGTGCAGAGCCTCGAAGTCCGCGTCGTCGATCTCGTACGCCCGCTCGTTGACCTTGGTGGCGAAGTCGAGCATCGCGCGCTGACGCGCAGTGATGTCCGCGGTGCGGTAGTTGATCGCCACCTGGTCCGCCACGGTCGGCTGCTTTTCGTAGATCCGCAGGATCGCCCCGTGCGCGACGACGCAGTACAGGCAGTTGTTGGCGGCGGAGATCGTCGTCACGATCATCTCGCGGTCACCCTTGGTCAGGCCGGAGTCCTCGCGCAACATGATCGCGTCGTGGTAGGCGAAGAAGGCTCGCCATTCCGCGGGACGTCGCGCGAAGGTGAGGAACACGTTGGGCACGAAGCCCGACTTCTCCTGCACTTCGAGCACCCGGGTGGCGATGTCCTCGGGCAGGTCCTTCAGTTCCATGGCGGGAAAGCGCGTACTCACGGGGCCTCCTGGTCCGTCGCGACAACGAACCTCGAAGTTAATCGCTGTTAACCGAGTTGTCCAGATCGCCCGGCTCGCGGCACGACTACCGGTCGAACCACGCCTGCGCGTCGAGCCGGACGTCCTGACCGCGCGTGACGGCGCGCAGGTCGCCCTCCAGGCGCTCGAGCCGGTCCGCGCCGAGCGTGCGTCCCCACTCCGCCCGCAGGTCGTCGAAGATCACCGCCGACCGCCGCAGGCAGTCGAGGCCACGGTCGGTGAGCACGACGATCCGCGCCCGCGCGTCCGACGGATCCGGCTCGCGCCGAAGGTAACCGAGACGCTCGAGCCGGTCGACTGTCTTGCCGGCGGCTTGCTTGGAGACGCCGAGGCGGCGTCCGATCTCGCTCGCCGACGCGCCGGTCGCCCCGACGGCCTGCATCGCGAAGCCGTGGGCCGGCCGCACGTCCGGGTGACCCTCCTCGGCCAGCCGTCGATGCAGTGCGTCGACGAGCGAACGGAATCCGGCGAACAGGAGAAGAGGTAATTCGTAGCCCGGGGTCGGGTCTTGCGCCGTTTCGACAACTCGGTTTACTATTTCGTCAACCACGTTGTCTATCGTATCGGAGGCCACCCGTGTCCACAGCATTCCTCCACCATCGACCCGAGACCGCACCCCCGGCGTCGCGGTCCACCATGGCAGCGATCGAGCAGAAGTTCGGCTACGTGCCGGCAGCCGTGGCGCTCATGGCGGAATCCCCCGAACTGCTGTCCGCCTTCACCCGCGCCGGCGCGCTGTTCGAGCGCAGCAGCCTCGACGAACTCGAGCGCGAGGTGCTGGTGCTGACGATCGCCACGCGCAACGAATGCCACGTCTGCGTCGCACTGCACACCGCCGCGCTGACACGGATGGGCGCGCCGGGCCACCTCGTCGACGCCCTGCGGGCCGGCCGGCCGCTCACCGATCCGCGACTCGAGGCCCTGCGGACTTTCACCCTCGCCGTAATCGACTCGGCGGGCGCGGTCCCGGCCGACCGATGGGCCACGTTCACCGCCGCCGGCTTCACCACCCGCCATGCACTCGACGTCGTCCTCGGCGTCGGCACCTTCACCCTCTCGACGCTCGCCAACCGCCTCACCGGTGCCGAACTGGACCCGCCGCTCGCCCCGTTCGCGTGGCACCCCGCTCCCGCTCCCACGCCGACGCCGACGGGCCGAATGTCACATTCGGTCGGTCAGATCGACGCGGTGTGACATTCGGCCCGTAGGTGTTCGGCCCGTAGGGTGTTCGGCCCGTAGGGTGTTCGGCCCGTGAGACTTTCGGGGACGGTGAGGTCAGACGAGAAGGGTCGCGGCCGTCGCGGCGACGACGTCGTCGACGCTCACGCCGGGCGCGGTCTCGACGAGCTTCAGGCCCTCGTCGGTGACGTCGATGACGGCCATGTCGGTGATGATCCGCTGGACGCAGCGCTTGCCCGTGAGGGGCAGGGTGCACTCGTCGAAGATCTTCGGGTCACCCTTCTTCGTGACGTGTTCCATCATCACGATGACGCGCTTGGCACCGTGGACGAGGTCCATCGCACCACCCATGCCCTTGACCATCGCGCCGGGAATCATCCAGTTGGCGATGTCGCCCTTGGCGGAGACCTGCATCGCGCCGAGGACGGCGACGTCGATCTGGCCGCCGCGGATCATCCCGAACGACTGCGCCGAGTCGAAGAACGACGCGCCGGGGATGGTGGTGATGGTTTCCTTACCGGCGTTGATCAGTTCGGGATCGAGCTCGTCCTCGGTCGGGTACGGGCCGACGCCGAGCACGCCGTTCTCCGAGTGCAGGATGACCTCGACGCCCGGGTCGAGGTAGTTGGGCACCAGGGTCGGCATGCCGATGCCGAGGTTGACGTACTGCCCGTCCGAGAGTTCCCGGGCCACACGCGCGGCCATCTGCTCGCGGGTCAGCTTCTTCACGGTGGTGGCGGTCTGGGTCATGAACGAACCGTCCGATTCTCGATGCCGACAGTGACAGGTCCGACGGGCACGACGCGCTGGACGTGGATGCCGGGGGTGTGGATCTCGTTGGGGTCGAGCTCGCCCGGTTCGACGAGGTGCTCGACCTGCGCGATGGTGATGCGGCCCGACGTGGCGGCGGGCGGGTTGAAGTTGCGGGCGCTCGCGCGATAGACGAGGTTGCCGTGCCGGTCGCCCTTCCAGGCGTGGACCAGGGCGTAGTCGGCGACGATTCCGCGCTCCATGACATAGGTCTCGCCGTCGAACTCGCGGACCTCCTTCGGAGGCGACGCGACCGCGATGCCGCCGTTGCCGTCGTAGCGCAGCGGAAGCCCGCCCTCCTCGACCTGGGTGCCGACGCCCGCCGGGGTGAAGAACGCGGGGATACCCGCACCCCCGGCGCGCAGCCGCTCGGCGAGGGTGCCCTGCGGGGTCAGTTCCACCTCGAGCTCGCCGGCGAGGTACTGGCGGGCGAACTCCTTGTTGGAGCCGACGTAGGAGGAGATGGTGCGGCGGATGCGCCCCTTCTCCAGCAGCACGCCGAGGCCGAAGCCGTCGGTGCCGCAGTTGTTGCTGACCGTCTCGAGGTCGGTGGCGCCCTGTTCGAGCAGCGCGTTGATGAGGATTTCCGGGACGCCGACCAGGCCGAATCCACCCACGGCGATGGTGACGCCGTTCGGGATGTCGGCTACGGCCTCGGCGGCGGTGGCAACGACTTTGTCCATGCCTCTACGATAGCGATAGTCGTGCGGAATGTGAACCCTCGTCCGTCATACGAACCATTTCGATACTGTTTCATTTTGGAATATTGATTCGTACCGAGGGAGCCACTAGCCTTGTACGCATAGCGTCCCTCCGTCCATATCGCGAACACGCGCCGAACACCGAGGTCTCATGCTTCATCTGCCGCCCCGCTTTGCGCGCCCCGAAGGCGCACACCCGCCGCTGGACTTCCCCGACTACCGGACCACCGCGCTGCGCCGCCCGGCCCAGCCGCTGACGTTGATCCCGCAGCGGCTCGGCGAACTCACCGGACCCGTCTTCGGCGAGGACCGCGTCCAGGAGGGCGACGCCGACCTGACCCTCGCCCACGGAGGCGAAGCCGCCGGGCAGCGCATCATCGTGCACGGCCGGGTTCTCGACGGCGACGGCAAGCCGGTGCCCCACGCGCTGGTCGAGGTGTGGCAGGCCAACGCCGCCGGCCGGTACCGGCACGTGAACGACAACTGGCCCGCCCCGCTCGACCCGCACTTCGACGGCGTCGGCCGGTGCGTCACCGACGCCCAGGGCAATTACCGGTTCACCACCGTCAAGCCCGGCGCCTACCCGTGGCGCAACCACCACAACGCGTGGCGCCCCGCCCACATCCACTTCTCGCTGTTCGGCACGGCGTTCACCCAGCGGCTCGTCACCCAGATGTACTTCCCCGACGACCCGATGTTCTTCCAGGACCCGATCTACAACTCGGTGCCCGCCGAGGCACGGCACCGCATGGTCAGCGTCTTCGACTACGACGCCACCGTCGACAACTGGGCCCTCGGGTTCCGCTTCGACATCGTCCTGCGCGGCCGCGAGGCCACCCCCTTCGAGAACGAGGAGGACGACGATGAGTGAGTTCGCTCCTCGTTACCCCGTCACCGCCGGTGACCAGAGCACGGCCCCGTTCGGCCCGACGCCGTCGCAGACCGTCGGCCCGTACTGGAAGATCGGCCTCGACTGGGGCGCCGACGGCGAGAACGTCGTCCCCGCCGACACCCCGGGCCGGATCACCGTGCGGATCACCGTGATCGACGGCGACCGTACGCCGATCGCCGACGCGATGGTCGAGACCTGGCAGGCCGACGCCGACGGCCGGTTCGGCACCGACGGTTTCCGCGGCTTCGCCCGCAGCGCCGCCGACGAGACCGGCACCGCCACCGTCCACACGATCAAGCCCGGCGCCCACGAGTCCGACACGGACGCCGACGAGGCACCGCACCTGAACGTCGGGATCTTCGCCCGCGGCATGCTCGATCGTCTCTACACCCGCCTGTACTTCCCCGAGGACCTCGCCGCGCACGCGACCGACCCGGTGCTCACCGCGCTGCCGGAAGCGCAGCGGCGCAAGCTGATCGCCGAGAAGTCCGACGACGGGTACACCTGGACCGTGTACGTTCAGGACCTCGATCCGAACGGTGTGGAGACACCGTTCTTCGCGATCTAGACGGGAGCGTGCCTTGACCGTGCCGGCGCAGTCCGACCCCACCCGCGGTGCCCTCTTCGACCCCGTGTTCGGCGCCGGCGACCTCGCACCGCTGCTGTCCGACCGGGCCTGGATCACCGCCCTGCTCGAGGTGGAGGTGGCGATCACCCGCGCCGCCGAGAAGCACGGTCGGGCAACCCCCGCCGACGTCGCCGGCGTCGCCGTCGCGGCCGAGGACCTCGCCCGCGAGCTGGACCCGGCCGAACTGGGCCGGCTCTCGGCGGCCGGGGGCAACCCGGTGATCCCGCTGGTGAAGATCCTGCGGGAGCGCGCCGGCGTCCCCGCCGCCGCGGTGCACGTCGGAGCCACCAGCCAGGACGTGCTCGACTCCGCGCTCATGCTGCTCGCCCGCGAGGCCGGCCGGCACGTCGTCGCCGAGCTACGCGCCGCCGCCGACGCCGCGGCGCACCTGGCCCGGCGGCACCGTGACACCCCCACGGTCGCGCGCACCCTCGGCCAGCAGGCGCTGCCCACCACCTTCGGTGCCCTCGCCGCGACGTGGCTCGTCGCACTCGACGACGCCACCTTCGAACTGGACCGCGCTCTGAGCGCCCTGCCGGTCCAGTACGGCGGGGCGGCAGGAACTCTCGCGGCCGTGCACCCCGACGGACTCGCGTTCGCGGACACCCTCGCCGACCTGCTCGGCCTCGCTCGGCCCCTCGTGCCGTGGCACACCGCCCGCACCCCGATCACCCGGCTCGCGACGGCGCTCGGCGTCGCCGCAGGTGCCGTCGCCAAACCCGCCACCGACGTCGTGCTCATGGCCGCCACCGAGTTCGGCGAGGTGAGCGAGGACGCGCCCGGCGGATCGTCGGCGATGCCGCACAAGCGCAACCCGGTCGCCGCGATCACCGCACGCGCCGCCGCCCGCCGGGTACCCGGCCTGGTCGCGACCGTGCTCGCATCGACCGACCACGAATTCGCCCGCGCCGCGGGCGCGTGGCACGCCGAATGGGAGCCGCTCACCGACCTGCTTCGCCTGACCGGTGGTGCAGCACATCAGCTTTCGACCAGCATCGGCGGACTGCACGTCCACCCGGACGCACTCGCCCGCAACCTCGACCGCACGGGCGGCGCGATCCTCGCCGAGAAGGTCACCGCCGCCCTGGCTCAGCACACCGACGATGCCCGCGACCTCGTCACCGCCGCCGCACAGGCCGGCACCCCGCTCGACCACGACCCGGCGATCACCGGACACCTCGGTGCCGATCGGGTTCGCACCCTGCTGGACCCCACCCGCTACCTCGGCCACGCCGGCGATCTCGTCGACCGTGCCCTCGCCCACCACGACCGGCTCCTCGGAGGACAAGCATGACCGTCACGCTCAACTACGAACAGTACGGCGACCCCTCGGCCCCGCCGGTCGTGCTGCTCGGCTCCCTCGGCTCCGACCTGTCGATGTGGACGCCGCAGATCACCGCGCTGTCCCCGATCGCGAACGTCGTCGCCGTCGACCACCGCGGGCACGGCAAGTCACCCGTCGTGGACGGGCCCTACACGGTGGCCGATCTCGGCGGCGACGTCGTCGCGCTCCTCGATTCCCTCGGCCTCGACTCGGTGCACTTCGTGGGCCTGTCGCTCGGCGGTGCCGTCGGCCAGTGGCTCGCCGCGCACCGTCCCGAGCGCATCCGCACCCTCACGCTGCTGTGCACGTCCGCCGCGTTCGCCCCGCCCCAGCCGTGGCTCGACCGCGCCGCCACCGTCCGCACCGACGGCCTGGCATCGATCGCCGAGTCGATCGTCGGCCGCTGGTTCACCCCCGAACTCGCCGAGCGCGACCCGGAACTCGTCGCACGGCACGTCCAGATGGTCTCCGGCACGAGCGACGAGGGCTACGCCGCCTGTTGCGAGGCGCTCGCGACGTGGGACGGGCGCCCCGACCTGGCCCGCATCGTCGCGCCCACCCTCGTCGTCGCCGGCGAGCAGGATCCGGCCACCCCGCCGGACACCATGCAACTCATCGCCGACGGCGTCGCCGACGCCGACTTCCACGTCGTCGGCCCGGGCGCGCACCTGGCCAACGTCGAGCAGGCCGGCCGGATCACCGCGCTCGTCCGCGAGCACATCACCCGTGCGACGCCCGCCGGTGCGCAGCGCACCGCCGCGTTCGAGCAGGGCATGCGGGTGCGACGCGCGGTCCTCGGCGACGCCCACGTAGACCGGGCCGTGGCGTCGGCCACCGAGTTCACCCGGCCGTTCCAGGACTTCATCACCCGCACCGCGTGGGGCGACATCTGGTCCCGGCCGGGCCTGGACCACCACACCCGCCGGCTGCTGACGCTGGCGATCCTCACCGCCGTCGGCAACGACCACGAACTCGACATGCACATCCGGGCCGCGCTGCGCGCCGGTGTGGACCCCGACGAGCTCGTGGAAGTATTCCTGCACACCGCGATCTACGCGGGAGTGCCGAACAGCAACCGGGCCTTCGCGCTCGGTAGGCAGGCACTCGCAGACGGCGAGGGGAGCACCGCATGACGATGACCGACGGCGAACCGATCGCGGCATCGCCGGACTACGTGCAGTCGCTCGCGCGCGGCCTGTCCGTCATCAAGGCATTCGACGCCGAGCATCCGCGCCGCACCCTCAGCGAGGTCGCCAAGGCCACGGACCTGACTCGGGCCACCGCGCGACGGTTCCTGCTCACCCTGGTCGAGCTCGGGTACGTACGTACGGACGGCTCCCAGTTCTGGCTGACGCCGCGCGTGCTCGAACTCGGCTACAGCTACCTGTCGAGCCTGACGCTGCCGGACGTCGCCCGCCCGCACCTCGAGGCGCTCGCCCAGAAGGTCCACGAGTCGACGTCGGTGTCCGTGCTCGACGGCGGCGACGTCGTGTACGTCGCGCGGGTGCCGGTCAGCCGCATCATGACCGTCTCCATCACCATCGGCACCCGCTTCCCGGCGCACGCCACGTCGATGGGCCGGGTGCTGCTGGCCGGCCTGTCCCCCGCCGACCTCGACGCCTACCTCGCCACCGCGACGCTCGAGCCCCTCACGTCGCGGACCCTCGTCACTCCCGACGACCTGCGCGCCGAACTCGACCGGATCCGGCGGGACGGCTACTGCATCGTCGACCAGGAGCTCGAGGAGGGCCTGCGGTCGCTGGCCGCACCCATCCGCGACGCCTCGGGTGCCGTCGTCGCGGCCGTGAACATCTCCACCCAGGCCGCCCGCTACAGCCTCGACGCCGTCCACAGCGACCTCGTGCCCGCTGTCGTCGACACCGCGGCGGCGATCTCGGCCGACCTGGCCCGGACCCAGAACCACTGACCCCCCGATTCCCCGACAAGGAAGTGCCATGCGCGACGTCGTGATCTGCGAACCCCTCCGTACCCCCGTCGGCCGCTTCGGCGGCGTCCTGAAGGACGTCGCGCCGGAAGATCTGGCCGCCACCGTGATCCGCGAGCTCGTCGCCCGCACCGGCCTCGCCGGCACCGACGTCGACGACGTGATCCTCGGTCAGGCCTCACCCAACGGCGAAGCTCCCGCGCTCGGTCGCGTCGCCGCACTGAACGCCGGTCTGGGTGTGGAGGTTCCGGGACTGCAGGTCGACCGTCGCTGCGGCTCCGGCCTGCAGGCGATCCTGCAGGCCGTCATGCAGGTCCAGTCCGGCGGCAGCGACCTGATCCTCGCCGGTGGCGCCGAGTCGATGAGCCAGGCCGAGTTCTACGCCACCGGCATGCGGTGGGGCGTCAAGGGCGAGGCCGTGGCCCTGTCCGATCGGCTGGCCCGGGCGCGGGTCACCGCCGGCGGCCGGGACTTCCCGGTGCCCGGCGGCATGATCGAGACCGCCGAGAACCTGCGGGCCGAGTTCTCCATCAGCCGCGCGGACCAGGACGCTCTGGCGGTGCAGTCGCACCAGCGCGCCGTCGCCGCGCAGAAGAACGGCGTCTTCGCGCAGGAGATCGTTCCCGTGGCGGTGCCGCAGCGCAAGGGCGAGCCGCTCGTCGTCGACACCGACGAGCACCCCCGCGCCGACACCAGCGTCGAATCGCTCGCCAAGCTGCGCCCGATCCGCGTCAAGATCGATCCGGAGTCGACCGTCACCGCCGGCAACGCCAGCGGCCAGAACGACGGTGCGGCCGTCGCGATCGTCACCACCGCCGAGAAGGCCGCCCAGCTGGGACTGCGTCCGCTGGCCCGCCTGGCGAGCTGGGCGGTGGCGGGAGTGCCGCCGCGCACCATGGGCATCGGCCCGGTCCCGGCCACGGAGAAAGCCCTCGGCCGGCTCGGCCTGACCCTGGCCGACATGGACGTGATCGAGCTCAACGAGGCGTTCGCCGCGCAGGCCCTCGCCGTGACCCGCAGCTGGGGCCTCGAGCCCGACGACGCCCGCCTCAACCCCAACGGCTCCGGCATCTCCCTCGGCCATCCGGTCGGCGCGACCGGCGGCCGGATCCTCGCGACGCTGCTGCGCGAACTGGACCGTCGCGGGGGTCGCTACGGCCTCGAGACGATGTGCATCGGCGGCGGTCAGGGCCTGGCCGCGGTGTTCGAAAAGGTGGCGTAGCCCCCGGTGTGTCCTTCGGGCTGCCAGGGCAGCCCGAAGGACACACCGGTCGCGTCAGCGGCGGGCGGGCACAGCGGCCGGTTCCGTCGTCGAGAGCGCGTTCGGTGCGGTGATCCGGCCGAGCACCGCGATGAGGACCAGAGCGACGAGGACCGGGACGCAGGCCACGAGGACGATGGTGCCGGTGGGAACGCCCAGGCCGATCAGTGCGCCGCCCAGGACGGGGCCGACCACGGAACCGAGCCGGCCCATCGACGCCGACCAGCCCACCGCCGTCGTCGCGGTGGCCTGCGGGTACATCGAGACCGACAGTGCGGTCTGGCCGATCATGCCCGCCTGGATGCCGAGCCCCACTCCACCGAAGACGATCAGCAGCAGCACCTTGTCGGCGCCGAGGAAGGCGGACACGACGAGGAAGACGATCGCCAGCGACGTCGTGACCACGAGCACCGACGGCATCCGGAACCGCAGCGCACCGATCATCAGGACCGCCGCGCCGACGATGCTGCCGATACCGAGCGCCGCCGACCCCAGCGGCGCGAGGCTCGTCGAGAACCCGTAGCTCGTCAGCAGCGTCGGCAGCCACGACGAGAAGACGTAGAACACGGTGAACATCAGGAACGAGAAGCCCCACAGCAGCAGCGTGCGGCTCCGCAGGCCGGGATCGAACAGGCGCGCGACGGAGGCCTGCCGCGCCGCCGACGAGGTGGCATCCGGTGCGGGCTCACCGGCGGCGGCGCGCCCGTCGGGCAGTCCGATCCACAGCAGCGGCAGCAGGACGGCGGATGCGGCGGCGCCGGCGAGGAACACCGACTCCCAGCCGAACGCGGCGATCAGGCGCGTGCCGACCAGACCGGCGAGCAGCGCACCGAGCGAGATGCCCATCGTGACGAACACCGCGATGGACTGCCGCAGCCGGGGCGGGTTGAGCGCCGTCGCGTGCGACACCGCGGCGGGCAGTACCGCGCCGAGACCGAGTCCGGTGAGCACCCGCAGGGCGGTCAGTTCGGTGATCGTCGACGCGAACGCCGTCAGCAGCGAACCGACGGTGAACACCACCACGGCCGCCAGCACGACGCGGCGGGCACCGAACCGGGCGACGAGGCGGCCGCAGGCCAGATAGCCCAGGGCGACGCCGACGCTGGTCAGCGACAGCGCGGGGGTGAAGTGGGACGGGGCGACGCCCCAGTCCTTCGCCAGTGCCGGGACCGACAGTCCCAGGGCGATCGTGTCGTAGCCGTCGAGGACGACGGCGACGAAGGTCAGGACGAGAACCAGCCAGTTGGGCGAGGCCTCGTCGGTTCGGGTGAGGGACGGTGTGCTGTCGGTTCCGCGCATGGTGGCGTCCTCGGGTCGGTCGATGCCCTACCAAGGGCGTCGAAAAGGAAGATTACGCGTCCGCCGTCGCGGTCGCTGAGATGATTCCCTGTGCTTCGACCTCGACACCGAGGCCGGCCTCGACCAGGGCCGACACCTCGACCAGGGTCGAGCACGGGAAGTCGCCGCGGAACACCTCCGCGCGGGCCCGCCCGACGGCGGCCTTGTCCGCGATGTCCGTGACATAGATCCGCAGGGCGAGGATGTCGTCGACCTGCGCCCCGCAGGCTTCGACCAGGAGGCGGGTGCGCCGGAACGCCTCCCGCGCCTGCCGGTAGACGTCGCCGCCGCCGACGGGACCGTCGGGGGTGCCGGCGTGCATGCCGGAGACGAAAAAGTGCCGGCCGACGACCCGGGCGTTGCTGAACATGCCCGGACGCGGGGGTTCCGGAACGGTGGGGTGGCCGACCCGGCTCATCGGAGCACCGCGCCGCGACGAGCGTCGGATTCGCGGGTCAGCCGCTCCCGTACCGGCACGAAGTCGTAGGTCGGATAGCACTCGGTGTGGAACACCCCCCACGCGCGACGTTCGAGTTCGACGTTGACGGCGGCCAGCCGATCGGCGGGCAGCCGCAGGGTCACGATCTGTCCGATCCCCATCGCGACGACCCACGAGACGACCTCGCATCCCTCGGGCGGGAACCCGTGCCACCAGTCCGCGTCGTCGAGCCGGCCCTGCAACTGTTCGAGGTTCCGGCTCTGGTCGTGCCGCAGGACGACGGTGAGCATCAGGGTCCCGCCACTCATGCCGGCACTCCTGCGAGCACGGCCGCCTGCTGCTTCGCGTCGGCCCGGTAGATCCGGCGGATCCGGGAGACACCGAGGTCGTGCTGGTAGAGGTGTTCCTCGACGTCGGCGTCCGCGGCCAGCGCCTCGAGGACGGCCCGGTCCTGTTCGAGGACCTCCCAGTGCCGTTCCTCGAGCCGGGTCCGGTACAGGAAGCGCCACGCCTCCCGTTCCCAGCCCGACACCCGCCGGGTGCGCCAGTGGAAGATGGCGGAGTGGTCCCGGTCGATCGGGGTGCACATCCCGACGATGCCGAACACCCCGCCGGGACCGGCGTTGGGGGCGTACGGGATCTCGAGGTCCACGTAGTCCATCGATCCGCGCACGAACTCGACCCAGTCGAAGTTCACGCCGCGCTGGTCGGTCTTCTCGAAGAAGAACCCGCGGTCGGTCTCACGGATCCGGAACCGCGCCGACGTGTCGCCGCCGAACATCGAGTGCGAATTGCGGTGCAGGAACGCCCCGTGCATCGGGTCGAGCACGTTGTCCATGTAGAACCGCCACGGCCCGGCCCACTCCGCGTAGTTCGGGAACCACGACACCTCGTCGTCCGCGAGCCGGTCCGGCAGCACGAACGGGGTGGGGACGGAGTCGTGGGTCAGGGGCACGAACGCGAAGATCGTGTCGGCGGCTTCGACCACCGACAGCGACGCGGTGGCGCGCTTGCCCTCGAGCGCGCACCCGGGCATGCCGGGCACGGAGACGACGGTGCCGGTGCCGTCGACCTGCACGCCGTGGTACAGGCAGGCGACGCGGTCACCGAGATGCTGCCCGACGGACAGCGGGGCGCTGCGGTGCGGGCACCGGTCCTCGAGCATGTGGACCGCGCCCCGCGCGTCGCGGAACAGCAGCCAGTCCACGCCGAGGCGGGTGACCTTGACCATGGCGCCCGGTTCGACCATGCGCGACGGCAGGATCGGGTACCAGCGGTCGCGCAGGCCGGTCGCGGCGATCTCGTCGGCATCCATCGGCCGACGGGTGCCGACGGCGAATCGGGGTCCGGCCGGGCGCGGGCCGCCGGTGGTGGTCTGTGTGGTCTCGAAGGTGGTCATCTCATCTCCCCAGTCGTCGCATCTCGGCGCGGAAGGTGTCCTCGGTCCAGGGCCGGCCGTCGGGGCCGTGCAGCCCCAGGCCGTTGAGTCCCTCGACGACACCGGGCAGGTCGTGGGTGCCGGTCCCGAAGATCTCCATCAGGGAACCGGCGAGCTTGTCCTCGTAAGGGGTCAGCGGATCGGGATGGGTCTGTCGAGGTTCCAGGTACGGTTCGGCGGATCGTGCCGTCGCGGTGCGGTTCACGCGAGAACTCCTTCGATGTGGGGGGTGGGGGCGGCGAGCCCGGATCGGTAGCGGGCGGCGAGTCCCTCGGCGATGGCGGCGAAGGCGCTCGTCCATTCGGCGAACGACTCGGGCCGGGTGAGGTGGACGGGCGCCGGACATCCGTCGACGACGACGAAGACTCCGTTGTCGATCTCGCCGGCGAGGCGCTGCGGCACGGACAGATCGGTGTCGTCGCCGAGCGCGGAGGCCACCACCAGGGTGGGGACGGTGATCCGGCCGAGGACGCCGCCGACGGTGTCGACGTCGAGCACGGGATCGGCCAGGATCAGGCTGCGCAGCAGGGTGCCGTGACGGTCGGCCGCGCGCAGGGCGGGTCCGGCATCGGTACCCGCGGCGTACAGGTGCACCGCGCGGCCGTCGCGCAACGCCGCCTCGGCCTGCCCGTCGGCCCACCACAGCGCCTCGGCCGGCGAGTTCATCGCGCACCTCCCGTCGGCACGTGCACCGGAGGGACGAACGGTCCGGGCGGGGGGTCGAGGGCGGTCACGTCGACCTCGACCAGGGCGGGCCGACGCGCCGCGACCGCCTCCGCCAATGCGGCCTCGAAGACCCCTGGCCGCTGCACGAGGGTGTACGGCATGCCCATGGACGCGGCGAGCAGATCGAACCGCGGCGTGTGCAGGTCCACACCGGATCGTCGGAACCCGTTGGCTTCCTGCATGTTCCGAAGCACACCGTAGCCGCCGTCGTTGAACACCAGCACGACGCACCACGCGTCGGTGCCGGCGAGCGAGGCGAGCTCGCCGAGGTGCACCGCCAGACCCCCGTCCCCGGCCATGACCACGGTCGGCACGTCCCGGCGGGCATGGGCGGCACCGAGTCCCATGGCCAGGCCCTGCCCGATGCCGCCGCCGAGCGGGAAGATGTTGGTCCCCCGCTCGTAGAACGGCAGCAGGCGGTTGCCCCACTGGCTGGACGGAATCGTCACGTCGCGGGCGACCACGGACCGGCGGGGCAGCACGCGGCGCATGCCCTCGCAGATCTCGGCGTAGCCGCCGATGTACTTGGTGAGCGCGGCCCGGCTGCGCTTACGCACCGCCTGCACCCGGGCCGCCCAGTCGTCGCGCCGGCCGGCACCCTCGAGCGCGTCGAGGAGGCCGTGCAGTGCCGTGCGGGCGTCGGCGACGATCCCGACCGTGGCCGGATACACCCGGCCGATCGCGGCGGGATCGACGTCGATCTGCACCTGCGTGCCGGGCAGCGCGAGGCGGTAGCTCTTGGTCTCGTTGGACCGGAAGTGGGTTCCGACGGCGAGCAGGACGTCGGCATCGGCGAGGAGACCGGCGACCTCGGGGGACGCCGCGAAGTTCCCGACGACGAGATCGTCGTCCTCGGGCACGATGCCCCGCCCGGAGTTGCTGGTGAGGATCCCCGCCCCGAGCCGGTGCGCGAGGACGCGCAGTTCCTCGCCCGCGCCGGCCGCTCCCCCGCCGAGCCACAGCAGGGGCCGCTCGGCGGTGGCGAGCACCGCGGCGGCCCGGTCCAGTGCCGCGGCGGCGGGGGCCGGCGGCTGCACGCTCCGGACGTCGGCGGTCCGCTGCTCCTGCGGCGACGCCAGATACTGCAGGTCGGTGGGCCATTCGACGCTCGCCGGCCCCTGCGGTGCCGACAGGATGCAGGCGATCGCGGCCTCGAGTTCTGCCTCGGCGTCCTTGGCGTCGGTGATCGTCGCCGCGTAGGCGGACACGGCATCGAGCATCTGCCGTTGCCGGGGGAATTCGTGGATCACGCCGCGGCTCGACGAGGCCGGTTCGGGCGTGAGGAATTCGCTTTCGATCTGACCGGTCACGTGCAGGACGCGGCTGCCGGCGGTGAGCGCCTCGATCATCGACCCGGCGGCGTTGCCGGCGCCGGTGCCGGTGCTCGTCAGCGCCACGCCGATGCGGCCCGAGGCGCGGGCGTACCCGTCCGCGGCGTTGACCGCGGCGGCCTCGTGCCGGACCTCGACGAAGGTCAGGTCGCGGGCGACGGCCTCGACGAGGGGCAGGTTGTGGATGCTGACGACGCCGAACGCGGTGTCGATGCCGTGCCGGCGCATGACCGACACGAGGACGTCGCCGCCGGTGGTGCGCCGAGCCGGCTCGGTCGAGGGGATGTCCATGTTTCCTCCGTTGCAGATGACCACTGGGGGGTCAGACGTAGCGTCCGACTCCGCCGCCGACGTCGACGGTCGCGCCGGTCACGTAGCTGTTGCGGGGTGAGAGCAGGGTGGTGACGGGGAAGGCGACCTCGTCCGCAGTTCCGAAGCGGCCCAGTCCGATCCCTCGATCGGCGGCAATCTCGGCGCTCCACTCGTCGAAGTCGCGGCCGTCCCCGGATTCGGCGTGGCGGCGCTGCCACTGCCCGGTGTCGACGAGGCCGAGCAGCACCGAATTGACGCGGATGCCCTCGGGGGCGAGCTCCCCGGCGAGGGACTGCGCCAGGTTGAGCAGTCCGGCGCGGGCGGCCGAGGTGACGGCGAGCCGCAGTTCGGGTTGCCGCGCGAGGATCGCGTTGACGATCACCACGGAGGCCGCATCGGACTTCGCGAGCGCCGGCCGGGCCGCGCGGATCAGATGCAGCGCGCCGAAGATCTTGAGCTCGAACTCGTCCCGGATCTGCTCGTCGGTGGTGTCGGTGAGTGTCGACATCAGCGAGCGCCCGGCGTTGCACACTACCCCGTCGATCCCGCCGAACCGGTCGACGACCGCATCGACGAAGGCCTGCACGGAATTCCGGTCGGTGACGTCGCACGCGACGGTCAGGACGTCGGCCGGGTCGGCCGCCAGGGTGCCGGCGGCGGCGCGCAGGCGTGCGATATCGCGTGCGCACAGTGCGACGCGGGCACCTTCGGCGGCGAGCATCCGGGCGGTGGCGAGGCCGACCCCGGAACTCGCGCCGGTGACGATCACCGTGCGTCCGGTGAGGTGCAGGTCCATTGAATCTCCGTGGGTTCGGGTGCTCGCCGGGCGAGCAGGTCAGTTCAGGACGAAGCCGCCGTCGACGACGACGGTCTGGCCGGTGACGAAGGCGGCGTCCTCCGAAAGGAGGAACCGGACGACCCCGGCGACGTCCTCGGGGGTCTGGTCGCGCGGGAGAGCGCGGCCCTGCGCGTAGGTGGCGTAGCGGGCGGCCGGAACGGATTCGGTGGCCTCGACCCGGACGAGTCCGGGGGCGACGGCGTTGACCCGCACCCCGTGGGGGCCGGCGTCCCGGGCCATCGAACGGGTCATCGCGACGACTGCGCCCTTGGAGGTGACGTAGTGGATGAGCCGCGGTGATCCGTAGAACGCCACGTCGGAGGCCATGTTCACGATCGCGCCACCGGTGGCGGCGAGCAGCGGCCACAGGTGCTTGGTCACGAGCCACGTGCCGCGCACGTTGACCGAGGTGATCCGGTCGAATTCGGGCTCGGACAGCTCCCAGAAGGTGTCCCCGCCGACGCCGTCGGCGACGGCGGCGTTGTTGACCAGGCCCACCAGCGGCCCCTCCTCGGCGACGCGCGCGGCCAGAGCGCGCACGGACGCGGCGTCCGCGATGTCCGTGACCACTGCGACCGCCTCGCCACCGCGGGCGCGCAGGGCGGTGGCGGCGGCTTCGGCGTTCTCCGCGTTGCGCTCGGCGATCACCACGCGTCGTCCGTCGGCACACAGCCGTTCGGCGATGCAGTAGCCGAGTCCGCGACCGGCGCCGGTCACCACGACGGTTCCGCTCATCACGCCACCTCTTCCCAGAATCGGACGAGTTCGCCGGCGACCACGCGGGGCTGCTCCTGGATCGCGGCGTGACCCGCACCGGCGACGACGGTGAGCCGCGCGCCGGGAATGGCGTCCGCCAGGAGGCGTGACTCGGCGACGCCGGTGACGTGGTCGTGCTCGCCGACCACCACGAGGGTGGGGACGGCCAGCTTGTGCAGGATGGGCCCGTGGTCGGTCGACGCCATGCATTCGGCGGCGGCCGCGTACCCGGCGGGCCGGACGGCAGCCATGTCGGCGGCGACGCGAGCCCGGACGTCCTCGGCTGCGTCCGGCGCGGTCAGTTTCGGTGCGCGTTCGGCCGCGAAACGTTCGGGGCCGGCGGTGCGCAGCGCCGGGACCCGGTCACGCATGGCGGCAGCGCGGGCGGGCGACGTGCCCGATCCCCGGGTGCTGTCGGCGAGGACGAGCGTGCGGACCCGGCCGGGCCGACGGCGCGCGACCTCGAGCGCGACCACTCCGCCCCAGGACGTTCCGACGAGATGCACGGGCCGGTCCGGGTCGATGTCGCCGAGGACGGTCAGGACGTCCGTCGCGTGGTCGTGGTGGACGTCGGCCGGGTCGGCGGAGCGGCCGTACCCCGCGGCGTCGAGCCGGTACGTCGCGTGTCCGCGGGCCGCGAGTTCCGCGGCGAGCGGTGCACACGAGTTCGCGTTCCCGCCGATGCCGTGCAGCAGCAGCACCGGATCTCCCGTCCCGAGCCGCTCGACGTGCAGGTGCCCGGTCACGACAGCGCACCGGCCGCGACGGCCCCGTAGAAGTAGCCGGCGTCGCGGGCTTCGACGCGGTCGCGGTGACCCGGGTCGGGGCTGCCCGCCATGGCGGAGCGCACGGTCGTGGTGGGCGGCCCGGCCGTCCCCCACTGGTCGGACAGTTCCGGGGTGCGCTTCCAGGTGCGGCACAGCCAGGCGTCCTCGTCGATCTGGGCGACCTCGGAGGTGTACTCGCACACCAGGCCCGACGGATCGGTGAAGTAGGAGAAGGTGTTGTCGCCGGGACCGTGCCGGCCCGGTCCCCACTGCGGTGCGATGCCGTGGGCCTTGAGGCTGCCGATGCCGCGCATGAAGTGATCGAGACTCTGCATCTCGTACGCCACGTGGTTGAGCGAGGGCCACGGCGCCCGGTTGAGGGCGATGACGTGGTGGTCGGAGTTGCAGCGGAGGAAGGACATCTGCCGTTCCGACCAGTCGGAGACCCGCATGCCGAGTACCTGGGTGTAGAAGGCGGTGGTGCGCTCGATGTCGGTCGTGTTGAGCACGACGTGGGCGATCTTGCGGGGGACGGCGCGACGCCCCGCCGGTTCCTGCTCGGTGACGGCGTGGGTGTCGGCCGACAGCTCGACGCAGCGTCCCTCCGGATCGACGAGCTGCAGCCCGTAGCCGCCCCCGGCATCGTCGAAGGGTCCCGGGGTGCGCAGCATCGGGATGCCGAGCCGGTCGAGGGCCAGTGCGGCGTCGTCGATCTCACGTGGGGTGGCGACGGCGAAGCTGATCCGTCCCAGCGCGTTGGTCTCCCCTCGTTCGACCGTCAGCACGTGGTGCTCGGGTCCGGTGGCGCGCAGCCAGAATCGATCCCCGTCGGCCTCGACGGTCGTCAATCCCCAGGCCTCGTGGTAGAAGTCCCGCGACGCGGCCGGATCCGGCACCGACAGAGTCACCGAGCGCAGTGCGCGCAGCCGGCAGGCGGGCGAGTCGCTGTAGCGCGGAAGTTGGTGGTGGTACATGCGTTCCGGTTCCCTTCTCACAGGTCCAGCACGAGTTCGGCAGAGTGGCAACGGGACACGCACGGGAACATCGTCGATCCGGCGGCGTGTTCGGACTCGGTGAGCAGGAAGTCGCGGTGGTCCACGTCGCCCTCGAGTACCTTGACTTCGCAGGTCCCGCAGATACCTTCGGTGCACGAGTTCGGCACGGGCACACCGGCGGCGGTGAGGGCGTCGAGCACCGACACGGTCGGCGGCACCGGGATGCGCCGGCCGGTGCTCTCGACGATCACGTCGAAGGCGGTGTCCTCGCCCGCGCGCGGCGCCGGTTCCGGGGCCGCGAACCGCTCGGTGCGTACCTGGCCGGGGTCCGGGGCCGCGGCCGTGACCGCATCGATGAGCGGTGCCGGTCCGCAGCAGTAGACGACGGCGGTCGGGGCGAGGCCCGACAGCGCCCCCGCCAGGTCCGGCAGACCACCGGCCTCGTCGTCGGCGTGGACGGTCACCTGTCCGGCGGGTCCGGCGGCGATCTCGTCGACGAACGCCATCGCCGCCCGGGAGCGTCCGGCGTAGAGCAGGCGCCACGGCCGTCCGTCGGCCTGCAGTTGCCGCATCATCGCGACGATCGGGGTGATGCCGATACCGCCGGCCACGAGGACGTGCTCGGTCGCGGCGTCGTCGAGGGCGAAGGCGCTGCGCGGTCCGTCGACGTCGATCTCCGCGCCGATCTGCAATGATTCGTGCACGTAGGCGCTGCCGCCGCGGGAGCGCTCGGCGCGCAGCACGGCGACCGTCCAGCGCGTGGTGTCCCGCGGATCCGAGCACAGCGAGTACTCGCGCACCACACCGTTCGGCAGGTGCAGGGCGAGATGTGCACCCGGCTGCCACTGCGGCAACGCGGCACCGGTCGGATCGACGAACGTCACGCTGGTGACTCCGTCTGCCTCCCAAGTTTTCTGGTGGACGCGGAGGCGACGTCGGACGGACTGCTCCATCGGGATCTCCCTGTCGGCGGGTCTTCTCGGTGGCGTCAGCGAGTGACGCCGTACATCTCCGAGCTCGGCGGGTAGGTGGGCAGCTGCGGCTTGGCGGCGCCGATGATCACGCAGAACAGCGCGTCGGTGTCGCCCACGTTCGCGAGGCTGCGCGGCACGCCGGCGGGCACGCGGATCATGTCGCGGTAGCCGAGCCGGCGGACGGCCTTGCGGGTGCCGTCCTCGACGTCGTGGACTGCGACCTCGAGCTCGCCCTCGAGCACGAAGAACACCTCTTCGACGTCGTGGTGGGTGTGCTCGGGTCCGACCGCGCCGGCGGGCAGCCGCATGTTGGACAGGGTGAAGTGTTCGGCGGGCAGCGCGCGGGCGTCGCCCTCGTGGTTGCCGGTGGCGCCGGAGCCGATGTAGCGGATCTGGGCACGCTTGAAGCGGTCTCCGCCCTTGGCCGCCTGGAAGCCGAGGGTGTCCCAGTCCTCGTAGCGGCTGTCGCGGCTGGCGATGCAGGAGTCGATGAGGGTTTCGAGGTCGACGGTGGTCTTCTCGGGTGCGGCCATGTCGGTGGTCCTTTCGTGCGGTGGGTGGTTCAGGCGCGGTAGGCGACGGCTTCGATCTCGACGGTGGCGCCGTAGGGCAGGGCGGCGACCTCGACGAACGAGCGGGCGGGCCGGGGAGTGGCGAAGATCTTCTCGTAGTGGCGGTTCGCCTGGTCGCGGAGCGACACGTCGGTCACGAAGTACGTGGTCTTGACGACGTCGGACAGGGTCATGCCGATGGTGGCCAGGCGCTCGCCGAGGCGGGCGATCGCGGCGTCGAGGGCGGCGGCCGTGCCGTCTACGGCGATGCCGTGTTCGTCGACCGACAGGGCGCCGGAGACGAACCCGAAGCCGGCGACGGCGTAGGCGGGACTGTACGGATGGGCGGTGGGTTCGTGCGTGACGGCAATCGAATCGGTCACCGGGAGGGGTCCTTTCGGATTTCGGTCGGGTCGGGGGTGGCCCAGGCGATCGGTTCGCCGGACAGGTCGAGGTAGATGCTCTTCTGATCGCAGTACTGGCGGATGCTGTCGCGTCCCTTCTCGGTGCCGAGACCGCTGTCGCCGAGACCGGTGAAGGGGGTCGAGATGCTGAACTGCTTGTAGGTGTTGATCCAGACGGTGCCCGCCTTCACCGCGCCGGCCACGCGCCACGCGCGCCGGTAGTCGGCGGTCCAGATGCCGCAGGCCAGCCCGTACACCGAGTCGTTCGCCTGCGCGATCAGGTCCTCCTCGTCGTCGAAGGGCAGCACGACGGCCACCGGCCCGAAGACCTCCTCGCGGCAGATCGTCGCGGAGTTGTCGACGCCGGTGAGCACCGTGGGCGGGTAGTACGCACCGGAGGCGAGCCGCTCGCCGGTCGGGATCGCGCCCCCGCACAGCACCCGGGCTCCGGCGGCGACGGCGTCGTCGACCATGGCAGCCACGCGGTCCCGGTGGGCGAAGGTGACCAGCGGGGCCACCCGGGTGTGCGGGTCGGTGCCGGGCCCGAGGCGCAGCGCCGCTGCGCGCCGGACGAGTTCGGCGGTGAAGGTCTCGGCGATGCTGCGGTGCACGAAGATCCGCGATCCGGCGATGCAGCTCTGCCCGGCCGAGGAGAAGATGCCGTAGAGCACGCCGGCGAGGGCCTGTTCGGGATCGGCGTCCTCGAACACGATCGTCGGGGACTTGCCGCCGAGTTCGAGGGTGATCGGCATGAGCTTGTCGGCGGCGAGATGCGCGAGGTGGCGGCCGGTGGCGGTGCCACCGGTGAAGCTGACCTTGGCGACGTCGGGGT
The DNA here is from genome assembly GCF_047782815.1 of Rhodococcus indonesiensis. NCBI lineage: Bacteria > Bacillati > Actinomycetota > Actinomycetes > Mycobacteriales > Nocardiaceae > Rhodococcus > Rhodococcus indonesiensis. Next base: position 5,041,367 of record NZ_CP180630.1, read on the forward strand.
GCCGGACCAGCGCCTCGCCGACTGTGCGCCCCGAGCCCGGCAGGACCGAGAGGACGCCGGCGGGCAGACCGGCCGCCTCGCAGATGCGGGCGAGGAGCAGGGTCACCCACGGGGCCCACACCGGCGGCTTGCTCACGACGGCGTTGCCGGCGGCGAGGGCCGGGGCGATCTTCTGCGCGTCGGACGCGATCGGAGAGTTCCACGGCGTGATCGCGGCGACGACACCCATCGGCTGGTACGTCGACATGGTCAGCCACGGCCCCCGGGGCGTGGTCACCGCCGAGTCCATTGTCTCGAGGGCGGCAGCCGTGTAGCGAAAGGTGTTGGCGGCGCTGGCAACCAGCGCCCGGGTCTCGGTCAGGGTCTTGCCTGTGTCGAGGGTCTGCAACCGGGCGACGCGTTCGGCCTCGTCGTCGAGGGCGTTTCCGATGCGGTGCAGCACGCGGGCCCGTTCGTGCGGGAGCAGCGACGACCATCCGCCGTGCGCGGCCCGAAGACCTTCGGCGACCGCGCGGTCGACGTCGTCGACGGTCGCCGTGTGCAGGCCGGCGAAGACCCGGCCCGTCGCGGGGTCGACGGATTCGAGGCACTCTCCGAGTCCACGCTGCCAGCGGCCGGCGACAAAGATCTCGTCGACCGTGTCGACGGACTCGGCGTGCTCGGCGGTTCCCGCCTGGAGCGGGGACGCGTACGCAATGGGCATGAGGGGGGTCCGTTCGATGGGGAGGGACGCGGACCACGGTGCTCGTGGAGGGTGGTGCGCGCCGGATCGATATCTTTGCACTAAGAGATTTGTAGCGTCTTAGCACTAAGAGGTCAAGACTCGAATGCCCAGATCAGCCGGTCGTTACGCCGCATTTACGGCCGGGAAACGGAGGAGACGCAGGTCACAGCGGTGTGGCGGGCATCATAAGTTTCTCGAAATTTTTCCCGGCCGGACCGTCAGACCCGACGATCGGCACCCGAATCCGCGTCGGCATCGAACTCGGCCGCGCGGGCAGAGCGCTCCAGGCGGGCGAGCAGGCGCGAAAGCGTCTCGCGCTCGGTCGCGTCGAGGTCACCGAGCATCGCGCGCAGTTTGGCGAAGTGCGCGTCGGCCACCGAGTCGACGAGCGCGGCGCCGGCAGAGGTGAGCTCGACGTACACGACGCGGGCGTCCTGGCTGTCCTTCGACCGGGTCACCAGGCCCGCCTCCTCGAGCCGGTTCACCCGCAGCGACAGCCCGCCGGTGGTGACCAGCGTCTGCTCGGCGAGTTCCCCCGCGGTGAGCCGATGACGGGGTACCGCGCGGCGCAGGCAGGCGAGGACGTCGAATCCCGAATCGTTGATCCCGTGCTCCTCGAAGGTGGGCGCGATCCGGGACTTGTAGACGAGAAAGCTCCGGTGCAGACGCCCGAAAACCTTCAGTCCCGAGACGTCGAGTTCGGGACGGGCCACCGCCCAGTGCGCGACGATGGCGTCCACGGCGTCGCGTTCTCCAGGCTCTCCCACAATGCCGGGAGTCTACCCGTGGCGCGTTCGCGAACGCGCGCTGCGGAATCGTTCAGCGCCACTGCTCCAGCAGCTGACCCGCCCGCTCGGCCAGAGCGGCCTGCAGCAGAGGGCCGAAGCTGATCCGGCCGACGCCGAGAGCAGCGAACGACGCGCGATCGTTCTTCGCCGGGTGGGCGATCGCATTGACCGGCAACGGCAGCTCCGACGTCAGGCGCCGCTGAATCTCGTCGCTGTGGAAGCCGACCGGATAGAGCACATCGGCCCCTGCGTCGGCGGCCAGCTTCAGACGGTCGATCGCCCGGTCCACCCGATCGGACTCGGCCCCGACCTTCTTGACGAACAGATCGGTACGGGCATTGACCACCAGGTGCACACCCGCGGCGTCCGCAGCGGCACGCAACCCGGCCACGTACTCGGCGTGCTCGGCCGGCTCGCGCAGCCGGCCGCCCTCACTGTGCACGGTGTCCTCGATGTTCAACCCCACAGCACCCGCGCCCAGCAGCCCCTCGACGATCCGAGCAGGGACCTCACCGTAACCGGCCTCCACATCCACCGAGATCGGGACGTCGACCGCCGCGGTGACCTGCCGTACCCGAGTCAGCAGCTCCTCGAATGTCATTCCCTCGTTGTCCGGCTTGCCGACCGAGTCGGCCACCGGATGGCTGCCCATCGTCAACGCGGAGAAGCCGGCCTGTACCGCCAGATTCGCCGACCAGGCGTCCCACACGGTCGGCAGGACCACCGGGTCACCCGGAACATGCAGGGACTTCAGGGCTACGGCCTTCTCGGCGAGAGTCGTCATGCCGCATCCAACCACACCCACCCGCAGCATTTCCGCCGAACGGCCCACCCCCGGGTGCGAGAAAACCGGGCCCCGCACCGTTCGTGACGAACGGCCCGGGGCCCGGTTTCTCGTCGAGCCGCCCTATCGGACGCTGACCTTCTCGGGTTCCGGCTCCTTCTCGGGAGCGCGGTCCACCCGGGGCGGTACAGCGGCGACGGTCATGTCGTCGGGGACGTCCGCGTCGAGCGTCACCGATTCCTGCGCGTAGTGGAAGTGGGGGCGACGGTGACCGAGGAAGGATCCGAACCACGACATCACTGCGACGTAGCGGTTGCGGAAGCCCACCATGTAGACCAGGTGCACGGCCAGCCACAGCACCCACGCGACGAAGCCGCTCAGCTCGATCTTTCCGACGCGGGTGATCGCGCGGAAGCGGTTGATGATGGCCATGCTGCCCTTGTCCCGGTACTTGAACGGGGTGCCCTTGCCCTGCTTCCCGAGGATGGTCCGGGCCACGTGGCGGCCGCCCTGCATCGCGACGGGCGACTGGCCGGGCAGGTTGTTCAGCGACGTCATGTCACCGATGGCGTACACGTCGGCGTAGCCGCCCACGGTGAGATCCGGGTTGACCAGCAGCCGGCCGGCACGGTCGGTGGCGCAGCCGGTGCGCTCCGCGAGGACGCCGGCGAAGTCGTTGGCCCGCACCCCGGCCGACCAGATGATGGTCTCGGCGGTGATCCGGCGCTCCTCGTCGTTCTTCGCCTTCAGAGTGGCACCGTGCTCGTCGATGTCGGTGACGAAGGTGTCGAGCACGACGTCGACGCCCGACTTCTGCAGCGACTGCTTGGTGTACTCGCTGAGCTTGCCGCCGAAGGCCGGAAGAGCCTCGCCCGCGCCCTCGACGAGGGTGACGGACACGTCGTCGGCGCTGATGTCGTGGAACGACTGCTCGAAGTAGCGGCCCGCGAGTTCCTTGATCTGGCCCGCGAGCTCGACGCCCGTCGCACCGGCACCGATGACCACGAAGCTCAGGAGGTTGCGACGGCGTTCCGGATCGGCGGTGGTGTGCGCCTCCTCGAAGCACCGCAGGATCTGCCGGCGCAGCCGCTCGGCGTCCTCCACGGTCTTGAGGGCGTAGGTGACCTTCTCGAACTCGTCGCGGCCGAAGTACGCCTGCCGGGCGCCCGTCGCTGCGACGAGCGAGCGGTAGCCGACCGTGTGCACGGCGCCGCCGGCGACGTAGTCGACCTCGTGCTCGTCGGGCCGGACGTCGACGACACGGCCGAGCCGCACGTCCGCGTTCGGGTACTTCGCGAGGATGGAGCGGATCGACGGAGCGATCTCGCCGGCCGAGAGGACACCGGTGGCGACCTGGTACAGCAGGGGCTGGAAGAGATGTTCGGTGGTCTCGGAGATCAGGACGAACGGCGTCCCGGCCTTGGCGAGTTTCTTCGCCGTCGCCAGCGCGCCGAAGCCCGAACCGACGACGACGACCTCGGTCCGGTCGGTCACTGCTGTGCTACTCACGATTACCTCTACCTCCACACTGAAGTCGATGTATGACACCCACCGTATGGACGGGAGGCCGTGAAGACCACCAACCTGCCGAAGTCGGGGAGCTCTTATCTCGATCGCTCATAAGTAGGATGGGGGTATGGACTTCCGGCAGCTGCGGTACTTCCTCGCCGTCAGCGAGGAGCTGAGCTTCAGCAAGGCCGCCCAGAAGTGCTTCATCTCCCAGTCCGCGATCAGCCACCAGATCACCCGGCTCGAGAAGGAACTCGGCGCGTCGCTGTTCGAGCGGTCGACGCGGATGGTGCGGCTCACCCCGGCCGGCTCGCGCCTGGTCCCCATCGCGCAGCAGGTGCTGAGCCTCGAAGCGCAGGCGTTCTCGGTCGCACGCGAGCCGCGCAACCGCATCCGGATCGCCGCGAACATGACCTTCGCGTCCCAGAGCCTCGACGCCATCGCGCATGTTCGGGAGCAGTACCCGGCGATCGACATCGAGTTCGTCATCAAGAGCTTCGCCGACCGGATCGACGCGGTCGCCGGCGGCGACGCCGACATCGCCCTGATCCGGGGTGAGGTCGACCGTCCCGGACTCGAGACCGTGGAACTGGGCATCGAGGATCTGGTCATCGTCACATCGAGCCGGCACCCGCTCTCCGCGTTCTCCACCGTCGACCTCGGCGATCTCGCGCCCTATCCGCTGCTCCTGCCGCCCCGGCACAGCCAGGTGCTCATCCACACGGTGATCGAGGACGCCTTCCGGGCGGTGGGACGACGGGTGCAGCTCGGACCCTCGATCGCGAGCGACCACACCGCCACCCTCGACGTCATCACCAACCCGCGGGCGTGGACGGTTCTGTACCCGAGCACCGCCGCGGAAACCCCCAGGACCGGCCTGGCCTACATGCGCGAGGCGCGCAACCGGCTCAGCATCCCGGTGTGCGGAGTGCTCCGCAACGACGCCCCCCGGTCGTCGGCCATGTCGAGTCTGATCCTCGCGCTGCGCCAGTCGATGACCAGCCCGGCACCACCGGGATCGGAGAGCTGAACACCGCCACCCGGTCGTCGCAATGCGTACCGATCCGGTGCCGTTTCGTGGAAGGATGACCGAGCCGACGGCGGACCCACGCGGTGAGGAGCGATCATGCAGCGAACCGAGACCTCGTTCACCAGTGCCGACGGCACCCGCGTCGTGTACGACGTGTGGTCGCCCGGCGCAGACCCCACAGGTGTGCTGGTGCTCTGCCACGGCTTCGGCGAGCACGCCCGCCGGTACGACCACGTGGTCGAACGCCTCGGCGAGCTGGGTCTCGTCGTCTACGCCCTCGACCACCGCGGGCACGGTCGCTCGGGCGGACGACGGGTGTTCGTGCGGGACATGGACCAGTTCACCGGCGACGTGCATCGCCTGGTCGGCATCACCGCGTTCGATCAGCCCGGCCTGCCGCGGGTCCTGCTGGGCCATTCGATGGGCGGAGCCATCGCCCTGGCCTACGCGCTCGAGCACCCCGACGAGCTCACGGCCCTCGCCCTGTCCGGTCCCGCCGTCGACGTCACCTCCGGCACGCCGCGGCCCGTCGTCGCACTCGGCAAGGTGATCGGGCGCGTCCTACCGCAGCTGCCGGTGCAGAAACTCGACTCGGCGGGCATCTCGCGCGACCCCGACGTCGTCGCCGGGTACGAAGCCGATCCCCTCGTGCACCACGGTCTCGTACCTGCCGGCATCGCCCGCGCGCTGGTCACCACGGGCGAGAGCCTGCCGGCCCGGCTGCCCGCACTGGATCTGCCGATCCTGCTGCAGCACGGCACCGAGGACCGGCTCACCGCGCCGTCCGGCAGCCGGCTCGTCGCCGAGCTGGTCGGGTCGCAGGACGTGACGCTCAAGATGTACGAGGGCCTCTACCACGAGGTGTTCAACGAGCCGGAGAAGAAGCAGGTCCTCGACGACCTGGTGGAATGGCTCCGGCCGAGGCTCGGCTGAGGTGGCGGCTGCTCCGCCCGCGCGCATGCCGGCCGCGTTCGTCGGCCACGGCAGCCCGATGAACGCGCTCGAGTCGAACCGCTACACCAGGGCGTGGCGGGAGTTCGGTTCCGCGGTGCCGACGCCCCGGGCGATACTCGCGATCTCGGCGCACTGGTACATCAACGCCACCGCGGTGACCGCGATGCCGAACCCGCGCACCATCCACGACTTCTACGGATTTCCGCAGGAGTTGTTCGACGTCGACTACCCCGCGGCCGGGCTGCCGGAACTGGCCGAGGAGATCGCCGACGTCGTGCATCCGACGTGGGTGGGCGCGGACGTCGACTCGTGGGGTGTCGACCACGGCACCTGGTCGGTGCTCACCCACGCCTTCCCCGAGGCGGACGTGCCGGTGGTGCAGTTGAGCCTGAACGCCTACCGCGACTTCGACTACCACCTCGAGCTCGGCGCGAAGCTCGCCCCGCTGCGTGACCGCGGCGTGCTGATCGTCGGCAGCGGCAACATCGTGCACAACCTGGCCGGCATGGACCGTCGCCGCCCGGACGAGGGGTTCGACTGGGCGCACCGGTTCGACGCGGCCGCACGGGTCATGGTCATGGACCGCCCCGAGGGAGTCGCAGGTCTCGACGGGCACGCGGACTTCGACCACGCGGTTCCCACCCCGGACCACTTCCTGCCGTTGCTGTACTTCGCGGGCCTGGCGGGCGTGGGCGAGGACCTCGTCGAACCGCTGATCGACGGTTTCGCGTACGGGTCGCTGTCGATGAGCGCCTACACCCTCGGTCTCACGTGCACGGCCGGTGACGGCGGTCCCCCGTCCGCTGGGTTCCCCGCCACCCCGGACCCGGTGAACACCAACGCGTGATCGTGATCGTGATCGTGACCGAATGTCACATCGCGTCGATGCAGTCGACCGAATGTGACATTCGGCCACCCCGGGGCGGCCATCCCGAGGGGCAGGGTCATGCCGTGTGGCGACGCTCCTCCGCGACGACCGTGCGCCGCGCGAAGTCGATGCTGTGCTGCAGCAGTGTCCGCGCCTCGGGCAGCACCTGCCCGATGACGGGGAAGGCGTGCACCTGGCCCGCCCACAGGTGCGTCTCGACCGTCGTGCCCACCTCGTCGAACGCCTCCGTCATGATCTCGACGTCGGGACGGGTGATCTCGTATTCGGCGACGGAGAAGAACGCGGGCGGGAACAGTGCCGGATCGGCGCGGACCGGTGACTGGGCACCTTCGATGTAATCGGGACCGGCGAGCCAGCGGTCGCGCAGCTTCTCCACCTGCCGCATCGGCAGGTACGCGTCGCGCTTCATGAAGTCGGGATCGTGCTCCTCGAGATCGAGGTTGAGCAGCGGTGAGTACCCGATCACGGCGGCCGGGCGGATCATGCCGCGCAGCGCGGCGATCTCGGCGACCTTCATCGCCAGATATCCCCCGGCCGAGTCGCCGGCGACGACGATGCGCGTGGGGTCCTCGGCCGTCTCCAGCAACGCGGTGTACGCAGCCATCGCGTCGATGACGGACGTCCCGATCGAACCGACAGGTAGCTGCCGGTAGGCGACGGAGTACACCGGCACCCCCGATTCGGTAGCGAGCAGGGAACACACCGTGCGGTGCGTGGCGAGCCCGCAGAAGACGAAAGCGCCGCCGTGGAAGTAGAGGATCGTCGCGCCGGCGAGGGAGTCCTCGGCGGGACGCGGCGGTTCGATGCGTTCGCTGGGCACCCCGCCGAGAGTGAGGGGATCGATGTCGACGTTGCGCGGGCGGGGCAGCATCTTGTCGACGCGACGGTCGAGCCGGCTGAGGGTCTCGATCCCGCGGTCGGTGGCCGGCCAGTAGGCGAACAGCGGCTTGACGAAGATCCGCACGAACCAGAAGACGAGGATCGCCCGCAGGCTCACCGTCCAGTGCCAGATCGTCGATCCGTGGGTGCGCATGTACGCCACGATAGGACGGGTCCGGCACCGGGTCGAGGTACTCTCCGTCACACGTATCCGTTGCCTCAGACCTGCAACAACGGCACCAACAGCTCTTCGTCGGTCAGCGCACCGTGCTGTCCGGGCAGTTGCGACATGACCAGCTCGCCGTCGGTACGGATCACCGTGGACTCGCCGAGTCCGATCGCGACGACGTCACCGATGCGGCGGCACGCGGCGGGCGAGGGGTCCGGGCCGAACAGTCCGCCGGCGATCACGTCGTCGCGGGTGCCGACCCACAGGTCGTCACCGAGTTCGTTGCGCCAGCGCTCGAGCACCGCGTCCGGTCGCCGGGTGTGCACGTGCCGGCAGCGCGGTTCACCGGCTATCACGTCGACGTCCTCGGAGAGAGCAGGCAGGTGGTCGAAGTCGGCGCGTCGGCCCCGGGAGGCGTCGACCATGCCGTGATCGGCGGTGATCAGCAGCCGTGTCCCGGTGGGTAGGGCGGCGACGAGTTGCTCGACGAACCGGTCGACGACGGTCAGCTGCGCGATCCACGAGGGGGACTCGGGTCCGTACAGGTGCCCGATCGTGTCGACCTCACCGAGGTAGCAGTAGACGAGGGTGCGGTCGCCGGTGGTGACGGCGGCGACGACGTGGGCGAGCAGGTCGCCGTAGGCGGAGACACCGACGAAGTTGCCGCCGCGGAGCACGGCCCGGGTGAGGCCGCTGCCGTCGAAACTGCGGGGAACGACGGTGGTCACCGTCAGCCCGGCCGCGTCGGCTCGTTCGAACACCGTCGGGTGGGGCTGTATCCATTCGGGGACGAACCGCTCGCGCTGATCGACGGCGGTCCCGGCGAGGGTCCAGCGGAGCCAGTTGAACGGGGCGTCGATCTCCTCGACGTAGGACTGGTAGCCGGTGACGGCATGGGCGCCGGAGGCCAGCCCGGTGCCGAGCGAGGCGATGCTCACCGCGGTGGTGGTGGGAAATCCGGCGCGGAGCGGCCGGCCGTCGAGTCCGGCGAGAAAGGGCGCGGCGGCCGCATTCCGTCGCAGGAGGTTCCATCCCATGCCGTCGACGAGCAGCACGACGGTGCGGGACTGCTCGGGCAGGGCGAGACGGTTGGCCTCACCGGGCACCCCCGCGGACGCGAGGACGGACGGCATCAGATCCGCGAGGGTGGGTTCGGCGTAGACGTCGTGCAGCGGCAGGTCCATTACCCGAGTATGGCCTGCCGGGCGTCACTGGTCCTTGATGTCGGACCCGTGCTTGGTCAGCGGCATGATCTCGATGTTCATGTACGGGAACAGCGGCAGGTTCCAGAGGATCTCGTGGAGTTCGTCGGCGGAGTCGACGTCGAAGATGCTGATGTTGCTGTACTTGCCTACGATGCGCCAGATCTCCCGCCACTTGCCCTCGCGCTGCAGTTCCTGGCTGTATGCCTTCTCCCGCGCGACGGTCTCGGCACGCACCTCGGGGTCGAGGTCGCGGGGGATGTCGACGTCCATGCGAACGTGGAACAGTGCCATGGTCGGTACTCCTTTCGGGCCGTGCGCGGTTCCGGTAGCGGGTGCTACCGGAACCGCGCACGGGGGTGGTCAGTCGCGGGCGAGGTGCTTGACGACGTCCATGTCGAGTTCGACACCGAGGCCGGGTCCCTGGGGCAGGTGCACCTGGCCTTCCGAGTAGTCCAGCGGAGTCTGCAGCAGCTCGACGGCGAACAGCTGCGGCCCGAACAGTTCGGTGCCGTAGTTGATTCCCGGCTCGGCGCAGGCGAAGTGGACGGATGCCGCGGTGCCGATGGGCCCCTCGATCGAAGTGGCGCCGTGGCAGCGGATTCCGGCGGCCTTGGCGACCGCCACGACCTCCTTGCTGCGCTGCAGGCCACCGCACTTGGTGGTCTTGAGGGCGATGACGTCGGCGGCCCCGAGCTTGGCGATCTCGAGGGCGTCGTGCGGGGTCTGCACGGACTCGTCGGCCATCACCGGGGCAGCCACGAGCCGGTTGATCTCGGCGAGAACTTCGCGCTGCTCCCCGGGGGTGGGCTGCTCGATGAGTTCGACACCGCCGTCGACGAGTTGCGGAACGTATCGCAGCGCGGTGAACCGGTCCCAGCGGGCGTTGACGTCGATGCTCACGCCGGCCTTGCCCTCGAGGGCTTGCGCGATCGTGACGACACGCTCGGTGTCGACCTTCGGGTCGAGCGCACCCATCTTGAGCTTGAACGCGAAGTTCAGTCGTGCCGCCATCTTCTCCTCGACTTCCTCGAGGATTTCGTCGACCGGCGCGGCACCGAGCGCCCACCGCACGTCGACGCCGGTGCGGAACGCGCCACCGAGCAGGGTGTGCACCCCGACGCCCAGGGCGCGGGCCCACGCGTCGTGCAGGGCGACGTCGACGGCTGCCTTGGCGAAACGGGCCCCGGAGACGACGCGTTCGATGTCGACCATGATGCCGCTGATCTCGTCTACGCCGCGGCCGGTGATGTAGGGGGCGATGTAGCGGTCGACGATCGCCTTCATGGTCTCGACGGACTCGCCGCCCCACCACGGACCGCCGGGGACGACGCCCTCGCCGTGGCCGGTGACGCCGCCCGCGGTGGTGATCGCCACGAGCAGGATGGGCTGCTTCTCGGCGGTGGTGGTGGCGAACTTGTGGGGACGCACCAGCGGTACGTCGACGATCGTCGTATCGATCGAGACGATCTTCAGGTCGGGGTCGGACATCGAACAGCTCACAATCGGATTTCGGCGGTGATGCGGGTAACAGTCGGGCCTCCGCGACGACGAATGCCGGTGCCCTTGGCGGACACCGGCATTCGTCACCACGCGTGGACCCGGTTCACAGGAGTGCTCAGGCCTGGGGGTCGAGCGCGAAGTTGTAGGTCACTTCGTCGACGCCGTCGGCGTTCGGCTGCGGATCCAGGATCAGCTCGGGCTTGGTCGCGGTCGCGACGTCGTCCTCGACCCACTCGCCGCCCTGGAAGTAGAGCTGGGTGGTGATGGCGCGCTTGCCCGGGGCCTTCACCATGAGGTGCAGGTGGGCGGGACGCCACGGGTGGCCGCCGTAGGAGTCGATGAACCAGCCGGTCGGGCCGTCGGCCGGGATCTTGTAGGGCGCGGGCTTGAGCGTGGTGATCTCGAAGTTGCCTTCGTCGTCGCACTCGATGGTGCCGCGCAGGTTCCACTCGGGGATGCCGGGGGCGAACTGCGAGTAGTAGCCCTCTTCGTCGGCGTGCCACAGCTCGATGGTGGCGCCCTGCAGGCCCTTGCCCTCGAGGTCGGTGACCTGACCCTTGAAGATCAGCGCCTTGGCGGCCTTGTCCTGCTCACGCATCGGCATGGTGCACTTGGCCGGCAGCTTCGGCGAGTCCGGCACGTAGTAGGGGCCCTCGATGCTGCCCTTGGTGCCGGAGAAGTGCTTGCGGTTGTAGTGCACTTCCTCGATCTCGTGCTCGACGAAGACGTCCAGCCACAGCGGCCACTCGCCGTACTCGCCGACGTCGATCATCCACTGCTTGAGCACCCGGTACTCGTCGTAGGTGACCTGGTGCTTGTGGATGATCTCGGCGAACGCACCGAGCACGTCCTTGTAGATGGCGGCGGCGCGCTCGACCGACGTGTCAGACGAGACCCGCTCGCTCTTGAACTTGTCGGTGGCGGCGTTGCCCGAGGCGTGGGCGGTGGGGTTTTCGGTGGTGGTCATGTGTCCTCCTCGGCGAGGCTCGAACGGTGGTCGCGAAAGCTGTGGGTGGTGATCGCGGGGCTGGCGCTCTCGCCACTCGGGTTGTACGCTGTGCGTACTTATATATCGCAGTGCGTACACATACTGTGCGTCCAGTCACAGGTGATTGTCAACACCCGGGTGTCCGAATGGCCCGAAACCGCAGGTAGGAGACCACAATGCCTAGTCAGGACCGGGATTTCGTCCAAAGCATCGAGCGGGGCTTCGCGGTGCTGCTCGCGTTCGATGAGCGGCACCCCAATCCCTCCCTCGCCGAACTGGCAGCGAAGACCGACCTGTCCCGACCTGCGGTGCGCCGCATCCTGCTCACCCTGCAGAAGCTCGGCTACGTGAACAGCACCGGCAGCCGCTGGACGCTGACCCCGCGCGTGCTCAGCATCGGCCAGCACTACTCCGCCTCCCACGCCCTGGTCGAGGCGGCCATGCCGAGGCTGGTGGAGATCGCCGAGCACACCGGCGAATCCGCCTCCCTCGGCGTGCTCGACGGCGCGGAGGTCGTCTATGCCGCCCGCGTGCCCGTACGCCGCATCATGAGCATCAACGTCTCGGTCGGCACCCGGGTCCCGGCATACGCCACGTCGATGGGCCGGGCGCTGCTGGCGTGGGCGCCCGAGGAGATCGTCGAGCAGGTCGTCGCCGAGACCCGCTTCGAGAAACTCGCCACCGCCACCGTGCGCAACGCCGACGAATTGCGCGCCGAGCTCGCGCGCGTGCGCACCCAGGGCTACGCGCTCACCTCCGCCGAGCTCGAGGAGGGGCTGATCTCGGCCGCGGCGCCGGTCCGGGACGCCACCGGCACCGTGGTCGGCGTGCTCGCCTGCTCGACGTCGACGGCCCGGCACACGCCCGGAGAGTTCCGCGAGCTCGCCGCGGAATGCCTGATGAAGTCCGCGCACGCCCTGGGCGCCGACCTCGGATACCGCGGATAGGGCGCGTCAACCGCGCAGGGTCGCCGAGGGCGCCACACCGTACTTGCGGCGGTAGGCGGCCGCGAATCGACCGGTGTGGGTCATCCCCCAGCGCAGGGCCACATCCGTGACCGACGTCGTCGCCGGGTCGCCGGCCGCGAGTTCCTCGTGGATCCGCTCGAGCCGCAGATCGAGCAGGTAGTCGCGGGGACAGACACCGAGGTACTCGCGGAAGCCCTCCTGCAGCCGTCGCACACTCACGCCCGCCAGCTCGGCCATGTCCGCGGTGGTCCACGGCTGTGCCGGGTCCTCGTGGATACGGTCGAGAACGCGCTTGACGATCCGAGGCCGCGCCGCCGTACCGGCACCCGCATTCGGCATCACGGCGAGCACGAACGCCGAGGTCAGCGCCCCCGAAAGCTGGTCGGCGACGAGGGGGTTGCGCCACAGTCCCTCGTCCGCCCGCAGCTGCTCGACCACCGACTGCAGCAGGGCCATCCAGCTCCGCCCCGCTTCGCTCGTCAGGTCCACCTGGTCGGGCAGCCCCAGGTCGGGACGACCGAGGATCCGGTGCATCTCGCGGTCGAGGTAGTCGCGGTCGAGCTTGACCCCGACGATCTCGCAGTCCTCGGTCCACCGCGTGATCCGCGCCGCCGTGTCGGGCCGGAACACCGAGGCCTGCCCCTGTGCGGAACTCACTTCCCGTCCCGCCGCCACCGACTCGATGTGGCCGGACAGCGGGATGTTGACCGCGTACGCACCCGGATGATCCGAGTCCACGGCGACCTCGGCCCCCCAACCGATGCGGGCGAGCCGCAGCGGACCGAGCTGCAGCGACCGCACGTTGACGTGCGGTTCCGAACCTCGTGCGAGCGGAGTCAGGGTGTGCGGGAAATACGCGTCGGACACCACATGCTCGGCCTCGTCCCAGTCGGCCGGCTCCGGCGTCGACACCACCTGCGCACCTCCCGTGTGCGTTCTCGGGACCTTCGGCCCGTGTCTTCGGGGGCTTTCAGCCCGTGTCCTCGGGGGCTTTCGGCCCGTGTCCCCGAGGGGCTTCCAGCCCGTGTTCGCGAACCCTACTACCCAGTGTGATGGGCAACACGTCCCCGGGCAAACAGCATCGTTCGTCACAACGACCGCGCCGAACGGATAGCGACCGCGCTCAGCGGATCGCGAAGGCCGTCCGGTCGCTCCTATGGTCTACATCACACCAGGACGGAACGACCGGCAAGGAGCGCCGAAATGGAACAGCGTCGTCTCCGAAACATCTTCGGACAGTTCGCAAGTGGCGTCACCGTGATCACCTGCGCCAACCACGAGGGCACACCTCACGGTGCAACGGTCACCGCGTTCACCGCGGTCTCCCTCGAGCCCCGCCTGTGCCAGGTCACCCTGACCCGTACTTCCAAGGCGTGCGCCTTCCTCTCCGGCGCGCCGTTCGCGGTGAACATCCTCGCCGCCGACCAGGTCGACACCGCCCTGCACTTCGCCGGCCGACCGCAGACCCCCGGCCCGGTGTTCGAGGACGGACCCACCGCACCGGTGCTCACCGGCGCAGCGGCAACCCTGTCCTGCGTTCCGTGGCGCGAGTACGACGGCGGCGATCATGTCATCTACATCGGCGAGATCGTCGACGCGCAGTGCCGCGACACCGAGCCGCTGCTGTTCTACCGCAGCACCTTCCACGAACTCGGCGCACCGAGCGCCTCCGCGGCGTGGAACGGGTCGATGGACGACCCGCACAGCGGCTGGTTCGACGCCCGGACGCGGTTCACCCCGCTGTACGTCGACACCGCCGTCCGCTGACCACGAGCCCCCGAAACCTTTCATCCCAGTCACCCAGTCGCAAGGAGACAGCCATGACCACCCTCGAGTCCCGTCCCGACGAGAATGCGATCGACCGTTCGAAGGTCAACGTCGCCGCCGACGCCCCGGCGAACCGGCAGCAGAACTTCGCCACGCGACCGATGACCGGCGACGAGTACATCGAGTCGATCAAGGACGGCCGCGAGATCTGGCTGCACGGCGAGCGCGTGAAGGACTTCACCAACCACCCCGCGTTCCGCAACTCCATCCGCATGACCGCCCGGCTGTACGACTCGCTGCATACCGGCGAGCACGTCAACACCCTCACCTGCCCCACCGACACGGGCAACGGCGGGGTGACCATGCCGTTCTTCCGCACCCCGAAGACCTCCGACGACCTGCTGAAAGAGCGCGACGCCATCGCCACCTGGGCGCGGATGACCTACGGCTGGATGGGCCGGTCCCCCGACTACAAGGCCTCCTTCCTCGGCACCCTCGACGCCAACAGCGAGCTCTACGCCCCGTTCCAGGACAACGCGAAGCGCTGGTACCGCGAGTCGCAGGAGAAGGTCCTGTACTGGAACCACGCCATCATCAACCCGCCGGTGGACCGCCAGCTCCCGCCCGACCAGGTCGGCGACGTGTTCATGAAGGTGGAGAAGGAGACCGACGCCGGCCTGATCGTCTCCGGCGCCAAGGTCGTCGCCACCGGCTCGGCGATCACCAACTACAACTTCATCGCCCACTACGGCCTGCCGATCAAGAAGAAGGAATTCGCCCTGATCTGCACGGTGCCGATGGACGCCCCGGGCATCAAGCTGATCTCCCGGGCCTCCTACAGCCAGAACGCCGCCGTCGTCGGCTCCCCGTTCGACTACCCGCTGTCCTCGCGCATGGACGAGAACGACGCCATCTTCATCTTCGACAAGGTGCTGGTGCCGTGGGAGAACGTCTTCATGTACGGCGACGTGGAGAAGATCAACGCGTTCTTCCCGCAGTCCGGCTTCCTGCCCCGGTTCACCTTCCAGGGCTGCACCCGCCTGGCGGTCAAGCTCGACTTCATCGCCGGCCTGCTGATGAAGGCGCTCGACGCGACCGGCGCCGGCGGGTTCCGCGGCGTGCAGACCCGTGTCGGCGAGGTCATCGGCTGGCGCAACCTGTTCTGGTCGCTGACCGAGTCGATGGCCCGCGATCCCGAGCCGTGGATCGGGGACACCGTCATCCCCAAGCTCGAGTACGGCCTGACCTACCGGATGTTCATGATCCAGGGCTACCCGCGCATCAAGGAGATCATCGAGCAGGACGTCGCCTCGGGCCTGATCTACCTGCCCTCGTCGGCCGCGGACTTCAAGAGCCCCGAGGTGCGCCCGTACCTGGACAAGTACGTCCGCGGCTCGGACGGCATCACCGCGGTGGACCGGGTCAAGGTGATGAAGGCGCTGTGGGATTCGATCGGCTCCGAATTCGGCGGCCGCCACGAACTCTACGAGCGCAACTACTCCGGCAACCACGAGAACGTCAAGGCCGAGCTGCTGTTCGCCGCCGAGAACCGCGGCATCGTCTCCGGCATGAAGGGCCTGGCCGAGCAGTTCATGAGCGAGTACGACCTCGACGGCTGGACCGTGCCCGACCTGATCGGCAACGACGACGTCAGCGCCTACTACCGCAAGTAACCCCAGCTGCCGCGCGCGGGCGATCCCCTGCCGCCCGCGCGCGGCGTTCCACCCGCGAAGGAGTGCCCCAGATGACCACTGCCTCGAAGTTCGTCCTCCCCGCCCCGGTACCGGAGTTCGACGTCGTGGTCCTCGGGCACTCCTTCGCCTCCCGGCGGGCGGCCACCCGCCTGCGCGACGAGGTGCGCCTGGCCGTGCTGGAGGCGGACGAGGCCACCGCCGCCCGCTACGACGAGGTCGACCACCGCTGGGAGATCGTCGACGGAACGACCGTCGTCGCGCGGGCCAAGTTCGTCGTCGACGGGGACGGCACCCTCCCGCTGTACGGCCGCGACGGTGCAGGATGCACAGCGACCACCTTGACGGAGAACGGTTTTCCCAATCTCTTCCGGCCGGTCACCGCCGCCCACCCCGATCCCGTCGGATACACCGTCGCGTGCCTCGGTTACATGCGCGACTTCGGCCACGACTACGCCGAGCGCCGCGCCCGGATACCGATCTGCGACGACGACTTTCCGGAGTTGTCGTTCGACCGGCCCACCCCGCAGTTCTGGGTCGAGTAGGCCCACAGCGACACAGGTCCCGGACATCGACAACCGTCTCGGCGGTTGTCGATGTCCGCTGTGTGTCACCGGCCGCGCAGTACCTGCGCCGGCGTCGTCCCGTAGCGCCGCTTGAACGCCGTGGCGAACCGTCCGGGGTGACCGAACCCCCACCGGTACGCCACGTCGGCGACGGTGCCGGCTCCGGCAACCAGGTCGTCGTGCGCACGGCTGAGCCGGATGTCGAGCAGGCACGCCGACGGACTGGCCCCGACGTACTCGGCGAACGCCTCCTGCAGGCGCCGGACGCTGGTCCCGGCCAGCTCGGCCATGTCGGCCGCGGTCCACGCCCGCGCGGGATCGTCGTTCAGGGCGTCGAGGACGCGACGGACCATGCCCGGCCGCGCCGGAGCGACCGGCCCGTCCTGCGGCGAGACGGCGAGGACGAACGCCGCGGTGACCGCCCCGGCGAGCTGGGCACCGACGATCGGGTTGCTCACCATCTCCAGGCCACCGTCGAGCTGTTCGGACAGCGCCCGTACCAGCCCGTGCCATTCGCTCGCCGGACCGGACAGGTCCAGCTGGTCGGGCAGCACCAGCTTCGTGCGCACCGGCGAACCGAGGATCCGGTCGGCCTCCCGCTCCAGACGGTCCCGGTCGAACTTGACGCCGAGAACGGAACACGTTGCGCCCCAACGGGTGATCATACTCGGCGTGTCGGCCCGGAACACGGTGGCCTGACCGGGCGCCGACACGACCTCGCCGTGGCTGCCACGCGACTCGAGCCGGCCGGTGAGCGGGATGTTGACCTCGTACGCGCCGGGGTAGTCGCAGGCGATCGCGACGTCGGCACCCCAGTGCAGGCGCCCGAGGGTCACCCCGCCCAGGTCGACCGTCCGCAACGACAGCGCGGGCCGGTCCGTACCCGACAGATCGGTCAGCTCGTGCGGGAAGTACGCGTCCGCCACCGCCCGGGACGCGGCGTCCCAGTCTCCGATCTCGGCCGTGCTCACACCACGAGGGTACGGATCCGAGACCCCGATCACACAAAGTCGCGCGATGTGTCCCGCCGCCGCGCACATCGTCTCGGTGTCGGCGTGACCCGCGTCATATGTTCCAGGTCACACGACGACGACCCACCCGGGCGTGCGTCCCGGCCGACGACACATCCAGGAGCAGAACCCATGACGAGCACCCTCTCGTGGATCGACGAGATCACCATGACCCAGCTCGAGCGCAACCCGTACGCCGTGTACGAGCGGCTGCGCGCCGAGGCACCCATCGCCTACGTGCCGGTGCTCGGCGCCTACGTCGCCTCGACCACCGAGACCTGCCATGCCATCGCGACCAGCGACGACTTCGAGGCGATCATCACCCCGGCCGGGGGCCGCACCTTCGGGCATCCCGCGATCATCGGCGTCAACGGCGACATCCACCAGGATCTGCGCTCGATGGTCGAGCCGGCGCTGCAGCCGGCCGAGGTGGACCGGTGGATCGACGACCTGGTCCGGCCGATCGCCCGCCGGTACGTCGAGGCCTTCGAGTCCGACGGCAGAGCCGACCTCATGGCCCAGTTCTGCGAGCCGGTCAGCGTCCGCGCGCTCGGCGACCTGCTCGGCCTGAAGGACGTCTCCTCCGACACGCTGCGCGATTGGTTCCACCGGCTGTCGCTGTCGTTCACCAATGCGGAGGTCGACGAGAACGGCGAGTTCGCCAACCAGGAGCGGTTCGCGGACGGCGACCGTGCGAAGGCCGAGATCCAGGCCGTCGTGGACCCGCTGATCGACCATTGGATCGAGCACCCGGACGACAGCGCGATCTCGCACTGGCTGCACGACGGCATGCCGGAAGGACAGACCCGCGGCCGGGACTACATCTATCCGACGCTGTACGTGTTCCTGCTCGGCGCCATGCAGGAACCGGGCCACGCGATGGGCTCGACCCTCGCCGGCCTGTTCACCCGGCCCGAGCAGTTCGAGGCCGTCGTCGACGACCCGGATCTGATTCCCCGCGCGATCGCCGAGGGCATGCGCTGGACGTCGCCGATCTGGTCCGCGACCGCGCGCATCGCAACCCGCGACACGACGGTGGCCGGCATCGACATCGCCGAGGGCACCGTGGTGATCCTGTCGTACGGCTCGGCCAACCACGACACCGGCAAGTACGACGCCCCCACCGCGTACGACATGACCCGCCCCCCGCTGCCGCACCTGGCGTTCGGCGCCGGCAGGCACGCGTGCGCCGGCATCTACTTCGCCAACCACGTGTGCCGCATCGGACTCGAGGAGCTGCTCGAGACCATCCCCAACCTGGAGCGTGACACCGACGCCGATGTGGAGTTCTGGGGCTGGGGTTTCCGCGGCCCCACCGCGCTGCACGTCACGTGGGAAATCTGACCTCGCCGAGCGATCAGGAAACTGCCATGACCCAGCACACCGTCACCGTCGGCACCACCACCGTGCCGTGCGGACCCGATCAGACCGTCCTCGACGCCCTCCTCCGCGGCGGCGTGTGGATGCCCAATTCCTGCAACCAGGGCACATGCGGCACGTGCAAGATCCGCGTCCGTTCCGGCTCGGTCGAGCACAACGCCTCGCCCGAGGACACCCTGCCGCAGACCGAGCGGGCCGACGGATTCGCCCTGGCCTGCCAGGCGACCGTCTGTGCGGACACCGTCGTCGAACCTCCCGCGGGCGAGCAGACCACGGCCACGCACGTGTTGCGGGATCTCGTCGCCACGGTGACCGAGGTCCGCGACATCGCACGCGACACCCGGCGCGTCCTGCTCACCCTGGACGCCCCGCTCGAGTTCTCGGCGGGGCAGTACGTCGAGGTCACGGTGCCCGGCACGGACGTCCGGCGGCAGTACTCCCTCGCGAACCCGCCGAGCGAGCCGAAGCTGCTCGAACTGCACATCCGCCGCCGGCCCGGCGGGGTGGCCAGCGACGGATGGATCTTCGGGGCCGTCTCGGTCGGGGACCGGGTCGACGTCACGGGACCGTTCGGCGACTTCACCTTCGATGCCGAATCGACGGGACCGATGGTCCTCCTCGCGGGCGGGACGGGACTCGCCCCGATGAAGAGCATCGTGCGGCACGCCCTGGCGCTCGACCCGCACCGGGCGATCACCGTCTATCACGGGGTGCGTACGGCCGAGGACCTGTACGACGTCGCGCTGCTGCGGGAATGGGAAGGCCAGCACCCGGGCTTGCGGCTGGTCACCTGCCTGAGCCGCGCGACCGGCGGCGACCGCGAGGGCTACGCGACCGACGCGTTCGTCGAGGACGTGGCGTCGGCGAAGGAGTACACCGGCTACATCTGCGGGTCCGAGGCGTTCGTCGACAGCGCGGTCAAGGCGTTCAAGCGGCGACGGATGTCGCCGCGCCGGATCCGCCGGGAGAAGTTCACTTCGGCGGTGTAGTCGCCCGGTGCGTCCTTCGGGCTGCCTGGGCAGCCCGAAGGACGCACCGGGCGATTGAGGACCTCTTACCCTCCTGCCGAGGGTCCTAGGTAGGCCTAGGCATTTGCCTGGTGTGACTGCGGCCACATGCTGGCAGTCTGGATGCAACGCGGAGACAGCCCCGCTCGCCATCCGGGGCCGACCGACACCCTTTTGGAGGATCCCCATGACCGAGACCCTGGACCACGTGCGAGCCGAACTCGACGGCGCCCTCGTCGAAGACGCGGAGGCCGGCCGATACCAGGTGCGCCGCAACATCTTCACCGACGAAGAGATCTTCGAGCTGGAGATGAAGCACATCTTCGAAGGCAACTGGGTTTACCTCGCGCACGAGAGCCAGATCCCGAACAACGGGGACTACTTCACCACCTACATCGGCCGCCAGCCCATCGTGATCAGCCGCGACAAGGAGGGCGAGCTGCACTGCCTGATCAACGCGTGCAGCCACCGCGGCGCCATGTTGTGCCGCCGCAAGACCGACAACCGCACGACGTTCACGTGCCCCTTCCACGGCTGGACCTTCCGCAACAACGGCAAGCTGCTCAAGGTCAAGGACCCGCGCGACGCCGGCTACCCGGAACAGTTCAACAAGGACGGCAGCCACGACCTGACCAAGGTCGCCCGCTTCGAAAGCTACCGCGGGTTCCTCTTCGGCAGCCTGAACGCCGACGTCAAGTCGCTCGAGGAGCACCTCGGTGACACCACCAAGATCATCGACATGATCGTCGACCAGTCCCCCGAGGGCCTCGAGGTGCTGCGCGGCTCGTCCACCTACACCTACGACGGAAACTGGAAGCTGCAGGCCGAGAACGGCGCCGACGGCTACCACGTGTCGGCCACGCACTGGAACTACGCGGCCACCACCGCGCGCCGTACCGCCGGCGAGTCGGCCAACGAGACCAAGGCGATGGACGCCGGCACCTGGGGCAAGCAGGGCGGCGGCTACCACTCGTTCGACAACGGCCATCTGCTGCTGTGGATGTGGTGGGGCAACCCGCAGGACCGTCCGCTCTACCCGCGCCGGGAGGAACTCGCCGCCGAATTCGGCGAGAAGAAAGCCGAGTTCATGGTCGGCGCGTCGCGCAACCTGTGCCTGTACCCGAACGTGTACCTGATGGACCAGTTCTCCTCGCAGATCCGGCACTTCCGGCCGATCTCGGTGGACAAGACCGAGGTCACCATCTACTGCATCGCGCCGAAGGGTGAGAGCGCCGAGTCCCGTGCCAACCGCATCCGGCAGTACGAGGACTTCTTCAACGCCACCGGCATGGCCACCCCGGACGACCTCGAGGAGTTCCGGTCCTGCCAGAAGACCTACCTGGCCACCGCCGCCCCGTGGAACGACCTGAGCCGCGGCGCCACCCACCAGCTGAACGGGCCGGACCAGGTCGCCCTCGACCTCGGCATGAAGAACGTGCTGTCGAGCGGGGTGAAGACCGAGGACGAGGGCCTGTACCCGATCCAGCACGGCTTCTGGCTCGACAGCATGCGCAAGGCCGTCGCGGCCGAGGCCGCCGCCGAGTCCACCGCCGCGAACGAGCGCTGAGGAAGACGAGAACATGACCACCGCAATGGAATTGACCCAGAACGACATCGAGCAGTTCCTCTACCGCGAGGCCCGTCTCCTCGACGACCGCGAGTTCGAGAAGTGGCTCGAGTGCTACCACCCGCAGGCCGAGTACTGGATGCCGGCGTGGGACGACAACGGTGAGCTCACCACGGACCCGCAGCGCGAGATCTCGCTCATCTACTACCCCAACCGGGGCGGCCTCGAGGACCGGGTGTTCCGCATCCGCACCGACCGCTCGTCCGCGACGTCGCTGCCCGAACCGCGCACCGGACACAACATCACCAACGTCGAGATCCTCGAGCGCCGCGGCACCGAGATCGACCTGCGCCACAACTGGTTCTCGCTGTACTACCGGTACAACACCACCGACACCTACTTCGGCACGACCTTCGTCACGCTCGACGTCTCGGGCGCCCAGCCGGTGATCAAGAAGAAGAAGATCGTGCTCAAGAACGACTACATCCACCACATCGTGGACGTCTACGTCGTCTGATCCACCCCCGATTCACGAAAGGAGGCCCGTGCCGTGAGTTTCCAGGTGGCATTGAGCTTCGAGGACGGGGTGACCCGCTTCGTCAAGTGCGGACCGAACGAGACGGTCGCCGACGCGTCGTACAAGGCGCGCATCAACATTCCTCTCGACTGCCGTGACGGCGCGTGCGGTACCTGCAAGGCACTCTGCGAGTCCGGCACCTACGACGGTGGCGACTACATCGAGGAGGCGCTGACCGACGACGAGGCCGAGCAGGGCTACTGCCTGCCGTGCCAGATGACGCCCGAGTCGGACCTGGTGCTGCAGATCGCCACGACCTCCGACGTCGCGAAGACCTCCGCCGCGACCTACACGGCGACGATCACCGACATCCGTCGCTTCTCCGACAGCACCGTCGGGTTCTCCGTCGAGATCCCGAACCGCGACGAGCTGGTGTTCCTGCCCGGCCAGTACGTCAACATCACGGTGCCCGGCACCGGGCAGACCCGGTCGTACTCGTTCAGCACCGGCCCCAACGATCCGCACCTGTCGTTCCTGGTGAAGATCACCGAGGGTGGTCTGATGTCGGAGTACCTGCGCGACCGCGCCCAGGTCGGCGACACGCTCGAGTTCACCGGTCCGCTCGGCAGCTTCTTCCTGCGCGAGCGCACCCGGCCCGCGCTGCTGCTCGCCGGCGGCACCGGACTCGCCCCCATCCTGGCCATCCTCGCCAGGATGCAGGAGCAGGACAGCGATCTGCCGGTGCATCTGATCTACGGCGCCTCGTTCGATCAGGACGTCGTCGAACTCGACAAGCTCGAGGAGTACACGCGGTCGCTGCCGAACTTCATGTTCGAGTACTGCGTCTCGGACCCGGCCACCTCGGCCGCGAACAAGGGCTATGTCACGTCGCTGTTCGAGCCCAAGCACCTCAACGACGGCGACGTCGACGTGTACCTGTGCGGGCCGCCGCCGATGGTCGAGGCGGTGCGCACGCACTTCGACAACGAGGGCCTCACGCCCGCCAACTTCTTCTTCGAGAAGTTCAACAACTCCGCGACGGGCGCCGCCGAGCAGGCTCCCGAGCCGACCGAGGCGGAGCGCATCGCGGCCGAGAAGGCCGCCGCCGAAACCGGACTGCCGGTGTCGCTCGGGTCCGCGAACGCCGTGGCACAGGACAACTACGAGATCGGCGAGGAGCACCCGCCCGTCACCGAGTCCGACGCCCAGTTCGATGCGCGCATGGCGCTCGAGCTCGGCGCGCTGGAGTTGACCATCGGCCGGCTCACCGACGCGCAGCTCGTGGAGTTCCGGATCCTCGCCGAGGCGTCGACCGCGTCGATCGACCACGACCGCTTCACCGATGCGGGCGCGTTCACCGACACCAACGCCGCCTTCCACGAGTTCCTGTTCCGCTGCTGCGGCAACCCGGTGCTGCTCGAGGCGTACAACCGTCTCGAGGTGACGCAGCTGATGCGCAAGGTCCTGCGCACCGCACAGTGGGTGGACGAGCAGGTTCCGCACGACCACCTGCAGATCGTGCGGGCGTTCGAGCGCAAGGACCGCGCGGCGGCGCGCGATCTCATCGTCAGCCATGCCGAGCACGCCAAGGCGACGATGCGCCGCGCCATCGAGGACTCCGCGAAGGCGGAGATCGCGTGAGCGTCCTCCTCCCGATGGGCACCGTGTACCCGGGCCGCTTCGACGGCAGGGTCGTCACCGTCACCGGCGCCGCGCAGGGCATCGGCCTCGTGGTCGCGACCCGCATCGCGGCCGAAGGGGGATCCGTGATCCTCGTCGACCGCTCCGAGCTGGTGCACGAGGTGGCGAAGGAGCTGCGCGAGAAGGGTTTCCAGGCGCACTCCGTCACCGCCGACCTCGAGACGTTCGAGGGAGCCCAGTCCGCGATCGACGAAGCCCGGCAGCAGCACGGCCGCATCGACGTGCTCGTCAACAACGTCGGCGGGACGATCTGGGCGAAGCCGTACGAGCACTACACGCCGGAGCAGATCCAGGCGGAGGTGCAGCGCTCGCTGTTCCCGACGCTGTGGACGTGCCGCGCGGTGCTGCCGTATCTGATCGAGCAACGGTCGGGCACGATCGTCAACGTGTCCTCCGTGGCGACCCGCGGCGTCAACCGTGTCCCGTACGCCGCCGCCAAGGGCGGGGTCAACGCGATCACCGCCGCGCTCGCCCTCGAGGCCGCCCCGCACGGGATCCGGGTCGTCGCCACCGCCCCCGGTGGCACCGACGCCCCCGCCCGGCGGGTGGCGCGCGGCCCCGCCGCGCAGAGCGAGCAGGAGAAGACCTGGTACCAGCAGATCGTGGACCAGACCGTCGACTCCTCACTGCTCAAGCGGTACGGCACGCTCGACGAGCAGGCCGCCGCGATCACCTTCCTGGCCTCGGACGAGGCCTCCTACATCACCGGCACGGTCCTTCCCGTCGCCGGCGGCGACCTGGGATAACCACCCCAGCTCCGCCACAGGCCTCACCGGCAGGCCAGGGATCCCCTGCTGGTGAGGCCCTCTTTCTGCCCCGTTTTCCTTGTGACCGCACTCACAGACCGGAGCCGACATGGCCGACAACACAACCACCTGGGCGAGTCCCCGGCACCGCAACAGCGTCATCTGGGTCGTCGCCCTCGCCACGCTGGCGATCATCTTCGACGGCTACGACCTCGTCGTCTACGGGACGATCCTGCCCACATTGATGGCCGACCCCAGCCAGATCGGCGCGATCTCCGCGCAGCAGGGCGGCGCGCTCGGCTCGTACGCCCTCATCGGCGTCATGGTCGGCGCCCTCCTCAGCGGCGCGTTCGGCGACCGGATCGGGCGCCGGAAGATGATGCTGATCAACATCGTCTGGTTCTCCGTCGGCATGGGCGCCGCCGCGATGGCCACCAGCATCACCTCCTTCGGCATCCTGCGCTTCTTCACCGGCATCGGCGTCGGCGGTCTCGTCGCCACCGCGGGCGCCGTGGTCGCCGAGTTCGCCCCGCCCGGAAAGCGGAACCTGTTCAACGCGATCGTCTACAGCGGCGTCCCCGCCGGTGGCGTCCTCGCCTCCCTGCTCGCCATCGTGCTGCGCGACGCCATCGGCTGGCGGGGGTTGTTCTGGATCGGTGCACTGCCTCTGGTGATCCTGCTGCCCCTGGCTCTGGTCAAGCTCCCGGAATCCCCGATGTGGCTGCAGGCGCGCGGACGCACGGACGAGGCCGCCGCGGTCTGCGACAAGTTCGGCCTCCCCCGGCCCACGGCCGCTCCGGCCCCGGCCGAGAAGGTCGGCTTCGCCGCACTGGCCACCCGCCGCTACGCGTTGGGCACCACCCTGCTCGGGCTGATGAGCTTCGCCGGGCTGCTGCTGACCTACGGGCTGAACACGTGGCTGCCGAAGATCATGGCCGACGCCGGCTACGACGCGAAGGGTTCGCTCGCATTCCTGCTGGTGCTCAACGGCGGCGCGATCATCGGTGGCCTCCTGGCCTCCCGGATCGCCGACGGACGCGGCCCCCAGCCGGTCATCGCCACCACGTTCGGCCTCGCCGGCCTGGCACTGATCCTGCTCACCTTCGGCTTCCCGCTGCCGGTCCTGCTGACCGCGGTGGCGATCGCCGGGGTCGGCACGATCGGCACCCAGGTGCTCATCTACGGGTTCGTCTCCAACTACTACGAGACGGCCGCGCGCGGCGCCGGCGTCGCCTGGTGCGCCGGATTCGGCCGGCTCGGCGGCATCTTCGGCCCCATCATCGGCGGCCTGCTCATCGGCGCCGGGCTGAGCAACGACGTGAGCTTCTACATCTTCGCCGGCATCGCCGTGGCCGGCGCCCTGGTGACGGTGTTCGTCCCCGTCCGGCGGGGTGCGCAGTACGTTGCCCGAACCCCGGGGGCTGCGGCGCCCGGCCCCACTACCGTGGAAGTGTGACTCAGCCCACCATGTTGGTCGGACGTACCCGGGAGCTCTCCGAGCTCGACCGTCACCTCGGCGAGGCGCGAGCCGGTTCACCCGTGCTCGCCCTCGTCGAGGGCCCTCCGGGTATCGGCAAGTCCGCTCTGGTGCAACGATTCACCGAGCTGCTCGACGGCTGGCAGGTGCGTACATCCGCGGGCGTCCCGTGGGAGGCGCGGCGCGCGTGGAGCACCGTCGAGCAACTGCTGCAGGCCCCCGCCACCGGACGTGATCCGGTGGAAGTGGCACACGAGTTGTTGTCCCTGGTGGACGATCCCACCGTCCTCGTCGTCGACGATGCCCACTGGGCCGACTCCGAGTCGCTGCAAGCCCTGTCGTCCACCGTCCGCCGTGCCCACGGCAGGCAGCTGCTCGTCCTGCTGGTGATCGTGGATCCGCTGCCGGACACGATCCCCGACAGCACCCGGCAGGTGCTCGATCACCACCGCGCCCTCGCCGTGCACGTGGGACCGCTCGGACCCCAGGACATCGCCCAGCTCGCCCTCGCCCGCATCGGTGTGGACCTGTCACCGTGGACCGCGCGGCGGCTGTTCGAGCACACCCACGGCATCCCCCGTCCGGTTCTGCAGCTGCTCGACGAGATCCCCCGCGACCAGTGGCAGCACTGGCGGGCCCGGTTCCCGGCTCCGCAGGAACGAGCGGGCGCCGTGCGCCGCACGCTGGACCGCTGTCCGGCCGAGACCCGGGCACTCGTGGAGGCGGCGGCCGTGCTCGGCTCGGAATGCACACTGACCCAGGCGGCGGCACTGGCCGGTCTGGCGGACCCGATCGCGGCGCTCGACGCCGCACACACCGCCGGAGTGCTGTGCCGACGCGAGCAGCGCGGCACGGTCACCCTCGTCTTCCCGGACCCGATGACCCGGGCCGCCGTCGCCGACGACATCGGCCCCGCCCGCTGGCGCGACCTGAACGCCCGCGCCGCCGAACTCGTCGACGACGAGGGGGCTGCGCTCACCCACCTGGTTTCCGCCACCGCCACCGCCGACGCGGACCTGGCGGACCGCCTCGATCGGTACGGCCGGCGCCGCGCCGCCGTCGGCGCGTGGTCTGATGCTGCCGAGGCCCTGATCGTCGCGAGCGGCATCAGCCCCGACCGGGACCAGCGCGCGCAGCGGCTGATGCGCGGCGTCGATGCCCTCACGGGCGCGGCGGATCTGCCCCAGGCGCTGACGTTCGTTCCGGCCGTCGAGACCGCGCCCGACGGTGCCATGCGCGACGTGGTGCTCGGCTATCTCGCCATCCAGCGCGGGCGGCAGGACGAGGCCACCCAACTCCTCACCCGCGCATGGCAACTGCTCCCGGACCCGGCCCGGGACCCGGACCTGGGGGCGATGATCTGCCAGCGCATGGTGCTGCACTCGCTGGCCCGGCTCGACGGGGAAGGCCTGGTCGAATGGGCCGACCGCGCGTCGTCCCTCGTGGCCGCAGACACCCCCGCCGCCGTCGAGTCGGCCGCGATCCGCGGACTCGGCCTGGCCATGACCGGCCACGTCGACGAGGCCCGCGCCTCGTACGCCACACTGCCGGAGAACGTCCGGCTCGGCGCCCAGGGCCAGCGCATCCGCATGGCGGAGGGCTGGCTGGCGCTGGCGCTCGACGAGCCGGAGCGGGCCCGAGCGGAACTGGAGAGCGCGGAGCCGACGGTCTTCCGCGGGGGATCGATCCGAATCTCGCTGTGGGCACAGGCGTGGCTGGCCCGCACCGAGTTCGCGCTGGGCGCCTGGGACGACGCTGTCCGCACGGTCGACCGGGCCGCCGCGCAGCTCGACACCGCGGGTCTGGATCTGCTTCGGCCCCTGGTGCATTGGACCGGCGCCCAGGTGCACGCCCTGCGGGGCGACTGGGCTCTGGCCCGCGAGCACCTGCGACGTGGCCGCGCGGGTGCCACCGACTATGCCGTCATGGTGGTGCCGGCCTGCATCGCGGCCGCCCAGTGCGCCGAGGTCGCCGCCGACTACGACGGCGTCCTGCGGCACCTGGCGCCGCTCACCGCGCGTCGACGGCAGGCATTGGTGGAGCCGGGTTTCTGGCCGTGGCCGGACCTGTATGCGAATGCCCTCGTGATGACGGGGCGCGTCGACGAGGCCGACGAATTCCTCCGTCCGTTCGAGGACCTGGCCGGCTCCCGGGGACACCTGTCCGCGCGGGCGAGACTCGGATACGTGCGCGGACGGATCCACGGGGCACGCGGGGACATCGACGCCGCGCGCGAGACGTTCGAAGCCGCGCTCGAGAACCTGGCGACGTTGTCGTTGCCGTACGACCGGGCCCGGGTGAACTTCGCGTACGGCCAGACGCTGCGGCGGGCCGGTCGGCGGCGGGAGGCGGACGCGGTGATGCGCACCGCCCGGGAACTGTATGCGACGCTCGGCGCGACGTCGTACGTGCAGCGCTGTGACCGCGAACTCAAGGCCGGTGGCTTGAAGGCGAGCGGCGACGGTGCCCGCCGGACACACATGGACCTGGCGGCGTTGACGCCGCAGGAGAAGGCGGTCGCCGCGCTGGTGGCCGCGGGCAATACCAACAAGGACGTGGCGGGTGAGCTGTTCCTGTCGGTGAAGACGGTGCAGTACCACCTGACCCGGGTCTACGCGAAGCTCGGCATCCGTTCGCGCAGCGAGCTCGCCGCCCGATTCCGCGAGGACGAGTGAGGAAGCGATGACAACAGTCGACGAGAAGACCACCGGCCCCGGCGATACCGACCTGCTCGAGCGGCCTGCCCGGCCCCTCACCCGGCCCCGCCGGGTGCTGCGGGATCTGGGCGTCGAGTATGCGGCGAACGGCGTGATCGGCCTGGTGTTCTCGTCGACGGGCCCGGTCGCGGTCGTCCTCGCGGCCGGCGCGGCCGGTGGGCTCGACGCGGCCGAACTCGCGTCGTGGATCTTCGGGATCTTCGTTCTCAACGGGGTGCTGACGGTCGCGATGAGCGTCGCCTACCGGCAGCCGCTCGGCTTCGCCTGGACGATTCCCGGCACGATCCTCGTCGGCGGGTCGCTGGGTCACCTGTCCTGGCCGGAGGTGATCGGCGCGTTCCTGGTCACCGGCCTGCTGGTGCTGGTGCTGGGAGCGTCCGGACTGGTGCGGCGGGTGATGGAGGCGCTGCCGATGCCGATCGTCATGGCGATGGTGGCGGGTGTCTTCCTGAAGTTCGGCGTGGACCTGGTGGTCGCGCTCGGCGCGGACGCCGCGATCGCGGCGCCCATGGTGCTGACGTTCCTGGCATTGAGCGCGTTCGGGCGGATCGGCCGGTGGTTGCCGCCGATCCTGGGGGCGCTGATCGCGGGGGCGGTGGCGGTGTCCGCGTCGGGGCGTTTCTCGCCCGCGCCGGGCGGATCGGGCATCTTTGCCTCCCCCGTCTTCACCGCTCCCGTGTTCACCTGGACGGCGTTGCTGGAGTTGGTGATTCCCTTGGCGATCACCGTGCTGGTGGTGCAGAACGGGCAGGGCATCGCCGTGCTCACGGCGGCCGGGCACCGGCCTCCGATCAACGTCACCACGATCGCGTGCGGGGTGTGGTCACTGGGCGCGGCCTGCGTGGGTGCGGTGTCGACGTGTCTGACCGGCCCGACGAACGCACTGCTCACCGCGTCCGGGGAGCGGAGCCGTCAGTACACGGCGGCCGTGTGCTTCGGGCTCTATTCGATCGTGTTCGGGTTGTTCGCCCCGCTGTTCGTGCGGTGGATGACAGCTGCGCCGGCAGCGTTCGTCGCGACCCTCGGCGGCCTGGCGATGCTGCGGGCGCTGCAGGGCGCGTTCGTGACGGCGTTCGCCTCGAAGTACACGATGGGGGCGCTGGTGGCGTTCGTCGTCACGGCCGCGAACGTGACGTTCTGGAACATCGGTGCGGCGTTCTGGGGGCTGGTGGCCGGGGTGCTCGTGTCGCGGCTGCTCGAGCGCGGCGACTGGGCCCGATGACCCCGGCGGGTGCGCGAGCGCACCCGCCGGCCGTCAGCGGCCGAACAACTCAGCGGCCGAACAACGAGGCGAAGAAGCCGGACTTCGCCTGGGGAGCGGAGTCCTGGTCGCAGGTGCACCGTTCGGCGACCGGCACGGACTTCATCACGCTGTCGACGTGCTGGCCGCAGCCGCCCCAGCCGGTCTTTCCGCACTTGGAGCAGGTGACGGGGTAACACATGGGCGTCCTCCTCGGGGGATGATCGGAATCTGCGGTCAATATACCCCCTAGGGTATGAACCGTGCCAGTGAGCACATGCGGGACGACAGCGACGGAGGACGGACATACCGCGAAAATCCGGCGCCGGGACGGGCGAACTGACACCCTGAGGCCGTACCGTTCCTCCTCGCAGACAGGATCCACAACCCATGGCACGTCCGGTTCGCGTCGTCGTCCTCGGTTCCGGTTCGTGGGGTACCACCGTCGCAGGACTGTCGGCCCGCAACACCCCGACCCTGCTCTGGTCCCGCAACCCGGACACCGCCCGGGAGATCGACGAGGAGCACCGCAACACCCGGTACCTCGGCGAGCGAACCCTGCCGGCCAACCTTCGCGCCACCTCGGACCTTCTCGAGGCCGCGCACGAGGCCGACGTGCTGGTGGTCGGGGTGCCGTCCCACGCCGTCCGCGCCACCCTCGCCGAGATATCGAACGAGGTGCGGGCCTGGGTGCCGATCCTCTCGCTGGCGAAGGGACTCGAACCGGGCACCCGCCTGCGGCCGACCGAGGTGATCGGCGAATGCCTGCCCGGTCACCCGGTGGGGCTGCTGGCCGGACCGAACATCGCCGGCGAGGTCGCCGACGGGATGGCGGCGGCCGCAGTGGTGGCCACCGCGGACGAACGCGTCGCGGCGGCCCTGCAACCGCTGTTCGCCTCGAAGGTCTTCCGCGTGTACCGCAACACCGACGTCCTCGGCTGCGAACTCGGCGGCGTCCTGAAGAACATCGTCGCGATCGCGGCAGGCATGGCCGAGGGGCTGCGGGTCGGCGACAACACCCGGGCGATGGTGCTCACCCGGGGGCTCGCCGAGATGACCCGGCTCGGCGAGGTGATGGGAGCCAACCCGCGGACGTTCGCGGGCCTGACCGGGATGGGCGACCTGATTGCGACGTGCACGAGCCCCGCGTCGCGCAACCGCCGGATCGGCGAGGCCCTCGCGAGCGGGCTAACCCTCGACGAGGCGGTGGCCCGGCTGGGCCAGGTCGCGGAGGGCGTGAAGACCGCGCCGACGGTGATGGAACTCGCGCGCGAGTACGACGTGGAGATGCCCATCGCCGCCGAGGTCGAGGCCGTCGTGGCCGGCCGCCGCTCCCCCGCCGACGCGTACCGGGGACTGCGCCGGGTCACGCCGGGCAACGAGGAAGACGTGGTCTGATCGGAAGATATCCGGCAATCTCGAATATGAGGTAGAGAGCAATATATTTCCTGATTTGCCTGGTGGGCCCCGAACTTGCACACTGTTCAAGTGATCGACGTCGAAGCACTCGTGGTCGGAGCCGGCTTCGCCGGGCTCGGTGCCGCCGCACACCTGCGGCGACGCGGCCGCGACGTGCTCGTCCTCGAACGCGGTGCCGCCCTCGGCGGGACGTGGCGCGACAACACCTACCCGGGGTGCGAGTGCGACATCCATCCCGCCCTGTACTCGTACTCGTCCACACCCCAGGCCGCCTGGGCCCGCGGCCGTGCGACCCAGCCCGAGATCCTCGCGCACCTGCACGCGTTCGCCGCAGAGAACGGACTCGACGACCGGATCGTGTACCGCACGGCCGCCGCCGCGTGCCGGTGGGACGAGTCGACGGGCCGCTGGCACGTGCGCACCGACCACGGCCCGGCCTACGCGGCCCGCTTCCTCGTTCTGGCCACCGGCGCCCTGAACGTCCCGCAGATCCCCCGCCTCGAGGGCTCCTTCGGCGGCCCCGCGTTCCACACTGCCCGGTGGGACCACGGCGCCCACCTCACCGGCCGGCGCGTGGGCGTGATCGGGACCGGCGCAAGCGCCGCGCAGGTGATTCCGCACCTCGCCGACGTCGCCGACCACCTCACCCTGTTCCAGCGCACGCCCGCCTGGGTGCTGCCGCGGCGCGCACAGCGTCTGCCGCTGCCGCACCGCGCGCGCCGGACGGTCGAGTACTGGCGCGGCGAAGCGCTCGTCCCCGCGCTCACCGGGTCCGGCCGCCGACTCGCTCGCCTGGAGTCCCGGGCGTTGCGGCACCTGCACCGGCAGGTGCCCGACCCGGACCTGCGTCGCGCCCTGACCCCGCCGCACCGAATCGGCTGCAAGCGAATCCTGTTCTCCGACAGTTACTACCCCGCACTCGTCCGGGACTCCAGCACGGTGGTCACCAGCCCGATCGCGGAACTGCGCCCGCACGGCGTGCGTACCGCCGACGGCCGGGACCACGCGGTCGACGTCCTGGTGTACGCGACGGGATTCCGGGTCTCCGCCGCCCTCGCCGGACTGCCCGTGGTCGGTCGCGACGGCTGCACCCTGCTCGAGCGGTGGGGCCGGGACGGTGCGTCGGCGCACCTGGGCACGACCGTGGCCGGGTTCCCCAATGCGTTCCTGCTCGGCGGTCCCAACACCGGGATCGGTCACACCTCGCTGCTGTTCATGATCGAGAGCCAGCTCCGCTACGTCGCTGCCGCGATGGACGCCGCCGACCGGGAGGGCGCCGCCCTCGAGGTACGGGCCGCCGCGCAGCGGGAGTTCGCCGACGAGATGCGCCGACGCTCGTCGGGCACCGTATGGACCAGCGGGTGCCGGAGCTGGTACCTGGACCGCGGCGAGGTCAACCGGTCGCTGTGGCCGGCCTCGTCCTGGGGATACCGGCTCCGGACCCGGCGGTTCGACCGGGAGAACTACACCACCGCCGGTCCCGCACAACGGACCTGAACGAGCGCTATGCAAGCGCCTGTGCGACCCTGGTCACATGACGATCGACCACCGCGCCTCGCTCTCGGCACTGCTCGACACCCGCTACTCCTGCCGGGCATTCCTGTCCAAGCCGGTACCCCGCGAGGACATCGAGACGATGCTGCGCATGGCGCAGCGCACCCCCTCCTGGTGCAACTCCCAGCCGTGGGAGGTCGTCCTGGTCGGCGGGGACGCCGTCGATCGGCTACGGACCGCGGTGTACGAGCAGGCGGCCTCCGGCCGGCTCGACCCGGACATCGCCGGCCCGTCCGAGTACCGCGGGGTGTACGCCGAGCGTCGTCGCGGCGCCGGGTACGCGCTCTACAACAGCCTCGGCATCGCCCGCGACGACTACGCCCGCCGCACCGAGCAGATGCTCGAGAACTACCGCTTCTTCGGAGCGCCGCACGTCGCGATCGTCACGACCGACAAGGCCCTCGGCACCTACGGCGCGGTCGACTGCGGTGGGTACGTCGCCACCCTGCTCCTCGCCGCGCAGGCACTCGGCATCGCCGCCGTCCCGCAGGCCGCTGTCGCGATGGCTGCCGGCGCCGTCCGCCGCGAACTCGGCATCTCCACGGAGCGCGACATCGTGTGCGCGATCTCCTTCGGATACGCCGACGAGAGCCACCCCGCCAACACCTGCCGCACCGACCGCGCGAGCCTGGACGACACCGTGCGGTGGGTGGAGGAGTAACCACCCCAGGGGTCCTGGCCCGGGGCGCCCGGGCGACGGATGGTGGAACTCCCCACCTTCCGTTGCCCGAGAGGACACCCCGTGCACCGCATCGAAACCGAGGAACTGCTCCGCCGATGGGTACCGCGCGCCGTCGCCGGTGAACCGCACGCCGTCGGCGTGGTGGTGAGTTCCGTTCGCCCCCATGTGCTGAACTTCTGCGCCGCACGCATGGACGAGGGGACCAGCGCACACACCCCCGCCGAGGACGTCACCCAGGAGGTGTGCCTCGCCCTGGCACGGGCACTCCCGCGCTACCAGGATCGCGGTGCGTCGCTGCTGCGCTTCGCATTCGGCATCGCCACGCACAAGGTCGCGGACGTCCGGCGCAAGGCCGCGCGCACCGTGACACCGCTGCACGACGTCGCCGGCCCCGGTCCGGAGGAGGGCGTCCTCGACGAGGAACTGCGTACCGCGGTCCGCCGGCAACTCGCGCTGCTGCCGGAGCAGCAGCGCCGCGTGGTGCAGCTGCGGATCCTGCAGGGCTACAGCGCCGAACGCACCGCCGCGCTGCTCGGCACGTCGGTCGGCGCGGTCCGGATCGCCCAGCACCGGGCCCTGCAGCGAATCCGGGTGCAGCTCAGTCGTGCTGAGCGCGCAGATACCGTCCGAAGTGCGGCACGGTGAATCCGATGAAGCCCCGCTCGGCGGAGTAGATGAGCCCCTTCTTGATGAGCCCGTCGCGGGCGGGCGACAGCGACGCCGGCTTGCGGCCGAGTTCGGCCGCGATCTTCGACGTCGCGACGGGACCGTCGTCGCCGGAGAGGTCGGCCATGGCGCGCATGTACTCGCGCTCGGCGGGTGTGGCGCGTTCGTACCGGGAACCGAAGAACCCGACGGCCAGTTCCTCTTCGGCAGCGGGTGCCCCGACCCGCACGTCGTCGGCGGTGATGGGGCTCGTCGCCGCAACGTCCCACGTCGCCTTGCCGTAGGCCTGGACGAAATAGGGATATCCGTCGGCGGTCTCGTAGAGCGCGTCGAGGGCTTCCGCCGTGAAGGTCACGCCCTCACGCTCGGCCGGCGCGAGGAGCGCGACGTCGGCGGAGTCGCGGTCGAGCCGGTCGATCCGGTGGTAGCTGAACAGCCGCTCCGAGTAGCTCTTCGACGCGGAGAGCACCGCCGGCAGGTGCGGCAGCCCGGCGCCGACCACGATGAGGGGCGCCGCGTCCTGGCTCAGTTCGTGACACGCCCCGCAGATCGCGGAGATGTCCGCCGCGCCGAGGTCCTGCATCTCGTCGACGAACAGCGCGATGCCCACCCCCACGTCGCGGGCGAGCCCGGAGGCGTCGATCAGGAGCTCGACGAGGTCGATCTCGAGGTCGCCGGTGTCGGCGCGTCCCTTGACCGCGGGCGCGTCGATGCCGGGCTGCCACCGTTCGCGCATGCCCTTGTCCGCGGTCGCCCGCAACGCGAACGACTTGAGCACGCCGAGGAAGTACTCGACCGATTCGGGATGCGGGTGGGCCGGAGCGATTTCGCGTACCGCCATGTGCAGCGCCGACGACAGCGGCCTGCGCAGGTCCTGATCGGGCCGGGCCTCGATCTTGCCGGTACCCCAGCTCCGCGAGATCGCCGCGGAGCGAAGCTGGTTGAGCAGGACCGTCTTGCCGACGCCGCGCAGCCCGGTGAGCACGACACTGCGTTCGGGCCGGCCGCGGGCGATCCGTTCGAGCACCACGTCGAAGGCGTCGAGCTGCTTCGCCCGGCCGGCGAGCTCGGGCGGACGCTGCCCCGCGCCGGGAGCGTACGGGTTGCGGACCGGGTCCATCGGTCGATGGTAACGGCGCTGCGTACGGACACCTCCCTCCTTCCGCCGCGTGTCGCGGATGCGCGCATTCGCATAATAGACTTTGACATTCGTTTGCAATAAAGCGTAGATGTTCCGGCATGAAGTCCTCCCGAAGTCTCGCGCTCACCGCCGGGCCGGCCACCGTGCTCGTGGCCGGCTGCGCCACCGTGCTCGTGGCCGGCTGCGCCACCTCCACCGCCGACGACACCGCCGCGCCCGCTCCCACCTCGGCCGCACCCGCCGAAGTCGCCGCCGCCGAGCCCCGGCTCGCCGTCACCTACGACGGCGGCATCCTCGTCCTCGACGCGAACGACCTCGACGTCGTCGCCGATCTGCCACTCGACGGATTCAACCGACTTGCTCCCGCCGGCGACGGCCGGCACGTGTTCGTCTCCACCACCGGCGGCTTCCGCGCCCTCGACACCGGCAGCTGGTCCGAACCCCACGGCGACCACGCGCACCACTACGCGGGTACTCCGGCCCTCACCGACGTCGAGTTCGCCGCCACCAAGCCCGGGCACGTCGTCCGGCACGCAGGCCGGACCGTGCTCTTCGACGACGGCACCGGCCGCATCGACATCCTCGACCCCTCCGAGCTCGCCGACGGCAAGCCCCGGGCCGACACCTACACCGCCCCGGAAGCGCACCACGGCGTGGCGGTGGCGCTGGCCGACGGCAGCCTGATCGTCACTCTCGGCGACAGCGAATCCCGCAGCGGCATCGTCGTGCTCGACGCCGAACGCCGGGAGCTCACCCGCAACGAGCAGTGCCCCGGCGTGCACGGTGAGGCCGTCGCCGCCGACGAGACCGTCGTGCTGGGTTGCGAGGACGGCCTGCTCGTCTACCGTGACGGCACGATCACCAAGGTCGCCTCGCCGGATCCGTACGGCCGGATCGGAAACCAGGCCGGATCCGAGGAATCCGTCGTCGTTCTCGGCGACTACAAGAGCGATCCGGACGCAGAACTCGAACGACCCCAGCGCGTTTCGCTCACCGATACCCGAACCGGCGAGCTACGGCTCGTCGACCTCGGCACCAGCTACACGTTCCGTTCGCTCGGACGCGGACCCCACGGTGAGGCGCTCGTCCTGGGCACCGACGGCGCGCTGCACGTGATCGACCAGAACAGCGGCGCGGCGGTGCGGCGCATCGATGTTCTCGCCCCGTGGACCGAACCCGACGAATGGCAGTCGCCGCGCCCGGCCCTGTACGTGCAGGGTCACACCGCTTACGTCACGGACCCGGCGAACAACGCACTGCACGCGGTCGATCTCGACTCCGCCCAGGTGCAGACCGCGTCCCTGCCGCAGACCCCCAACGAGATCACCGGCACCTAGCCTCGTGCCCGTGGCCGAATGTCACACCGGTTCGATGTCATCGAACCGGTGTGACATTCGGCCGGGGTCGGGGGCGGTCAGGGGGCGGTCAGGGTGGTCAGGGGGCTCGGGGGGTCACGCGGATCTCGCCGTCGGTGACGGTGACCGACAGAGTCAGTCGTGCGGAACCGTGCGGACGATGCTCGAGCACCGCTGCTGCTACCGGTTCGGTCACCAGGTTCCGGATGGTGCGCCGGAGTCCTCGTGCTCCGTAGACGGGGTCGAATCCTCGGGTGCACACCAGGGCGACGACGTCGGATCCGATGTCGACCACAATCCCTCGGCGGGCGAGTCGACCTGTGACGATCTCGATCTCCCGGCGCGTCAGTTCCTCGGCCGTCCGGTCGTCGAACTCGTTCAGCACCACCGTGTCGTCGAGGCGGTTGAAGAACTCGGGATCGAAGAATCGTTCCACCGCATTCCGAACGACGACGCGGCTGCCCTCCGACCGTGGCCCCCATCCTGCGCGGCGAGCCAACCGCGCCCACGGGGCGCGTCTTCTTCGCGCCACCTCGCGGGATCCGAGGTTCGACGTGAGGAACACGTAGCTGTTGCGGAACGAGATCGTCTGCTGGCCGTTGGCGAGCCGCAGTTCCCCGTGATCGAGGATCTGCAGGAGCGCTCGCAGAACGGTGGTGTCTGCCTTCTCCACCTCGTCGAAGAGCACGATTCCGGGGGTGTACGGGTCACCTTCGATCCTGCTCCTGTCGAACAGCGTGAACGACTCCTTACTGCCGGCGTACCCGGGTGGTGCTCCGGAGAAGGAGGCGGCGTAGTGCTCCTGGGCGAGCGCGTTCATGTCGATCCGGCACATGTCGTCGGGCCCGGACCGCAACTCCGCCGCGACTCGGCGGACGAGTTCGGTCTTGCCGACGCCGGTGGGCCCGACGAGGAGGATGTTGGCGAGGGGTCGGGTCGGGTCGTGCGCGCCTACCCGTGCCAGCGACACGGCGCGGACGACCGCGTCGACCGCGGGCCGTTGCCCGACGATGCAGGCGTTGAGCCGGTGCGACAGCGTCGTCGGATCACCCTTGTCCGCTGGGGCATCGGCCGGTTCCGCGATCTTCACCCGCGTGCGATTCTGGTCGTGGAACATGTCGGTGAGATAGGGCATCTGGGCTCCCGGCATCCGCGGCTACGCCTCGGCGGTCTCTTCGACGGGGAGCGAGCCGACTCGGCAGTCGGCCACTCCCACCGTATCTCTCGTGATGGCCTCGACACGTTCCTGAGCCTTCCGCGCATCGGTCACCCACAGCTTGTAGAACTCGAACGGGCAGTCCGCGACCCCCTTGTCTCCGTCGCCGGCGGCGTGGACACCCGAGTAGCCGCGGTGCAACAGCTTGAAGAGGTGGTTCTGCGACTGGTCGTTCTCGCGAGCGTCGCGGATGGCCGAGACCGACAGTTGGGCATATTGGATGCCGTACTCCTCTTCCCCGGTCTCACCGAGGGTGCGTCCGTCGAATCCGATGATCGCCGAGTGCCCGAAGTAGGAGTAGACACCGTCGAATCCGGCGGCGTTCGCGACGGCGACGTAGCAGTTGTTCGCCCACGCCATCGCCTTCGACATCAGCACCTGCTGGTCTTTCGCGGGGTACATGTAGCCCTGGCAACGCACGATCAGTTCGGCGCCCTTCATCGCGCAGTCACGCCAGATCTCCGGGTAGTTGCCGTCGTCGCAGATGATCAGGGAGATCTTCAGTCCCTTCGGGCCCTCGGTGACGTGAGTCGTGTCGCCCGGATACCAGCCCTCGATGGGGCACCAGGGCAGGATCTTTCGGTACTTCTGGACGATTTCGCCCCGGTTGTTCACCAGGATCAGGGTGTTGTACGGCGGCTTGGCCGGGTGGTCTTCGTGCTGCTCACCGGTGATCGAGAAGACACCCCACGTGTCGGCCTCCCGGCACGCCGCCGAGAAGATGGCCGTTTCGTCGCCGGGGATGGTCGCTGCAGTCGCGTACATCTCCTGCTCGTCGTACATGATGCCCTGCGTCGAGTACTCGGGGAACACCACCAGGTCGAGTCCGGGCAGACCCGACTTCATCCCGATCATCATGTCGGCGATGCGTCGTGCGTTGTCGAGTACCCCGGCCTTGTCGTGCAGGCGCGGCATCTTGTAGTTGACCACCGCCACGCCGACCGTGTCGCTGCTGGAGGAGATGTCTCCGTGTCGCATATCGTGCTCCTTCTTCGAGTTCGCCCGGCGAGTTCGCCGAGTTCAGTTGTGGACGGGACCGTATTGGGGGGAAGGCTTTTCGTCGAGACGAGACGATGCGGGGAAGCCGAGCACAGCGGCGATTCCCACGAGGACGGCGAGGACCGACCCCCAACCGGCCGCGGCGAACGCGGTGGCGTGGAGGCTACCGGTCAAGGCGAGGAACGCCGGGACGGTACATGTCGGCTGGCTGAGGAGGATCGCGACCCAACCCGTGAATCGGGTGAGTCCGTCGAACCCGAGCGCGAGAACGAGGAAGAACAACGCCCACAGGAACGCCCACGAGAGCCAGATGACCCCGAATACGGGGTCGCCGACAACGGTGAACGACACCGCCGAGTAGACGAGGGCGGCAACCGCGACGAAGCCGGAGAACCATCCGATACCCTGCGGCTCGAGTCCGGCCAGGTTCACGATTCCCACGTACAGGTAGGTGAACCCGAACAGATACAGGCCGGATGCGGCCAGAACGTCCGCCGCGTCCCCCTGGGCCTGGATCAGCAGGGCGGTAGGGATGACGCACTGCAGCGCGCCGACGAACAGGTTCAACACTGCGGCCGACCTGGCAGGTACGACGGAGAGAAGCATCAACCCGTTGACGAGGAGGACCGCTCCCACGTACAGCAAACCGACATTGCCCACCGGAGACCTCTCATTGCTTCCAAATGAAACTGTTTCGAATGAAAGTAGTGGCCGGCGCCACACATGTCAACGGGTGTCCGTCAGAGCGCCGTCAGAACCTCGAAGTCGACGCCGTCCGCAATGGACAGGTGAATCCGCTGCCGAGCCACTCCGTTTCGGAACTCGACCGTGCCTCGAGGTCCGTCGAACGCCGCCCCGTCCACCACGTCGTCGAGAGCGGCCGTATCCGCCGTTCCGGCGCGGGCCACGAGACCGGCCAACGTGTTCATGCCTTCGTAGCAGGACTCGGCGGCATTGTTCAGCGCGGGCGCGTGCGGCCCGTGCATCGCCACGTACCCGGTGAGCAGATCCATCGCGTCGGCGCCGGCCAAGGACCGGAAGTAGGAGGCGGCGACGTAGAGGTTCTCCGTCGCCGCCGGCCCACTCGCAAGCAGCATGTTCTCCTCCATGAGTGGGCTGAATCGGACGACCCGATCGGCGAGCCCTCGCCGCGCGAAGGCCCGGTTGAACTCGACAGCATCCTGGCCGACCAGGAGCATCACCACCCCGTCGCACCGGGAAGCCGCGACCGCGTCCACGACATGTGTCATGTCGGCGCGCCCGAGGTCGACGAACGACTCGCCGACGATCTGCAGGTCGAACTCGCGCGCGAACATGCGTATCGCACCGAGGGAACCGCGGGGCCATACGTAGTCGTCCCCGACGACGAACCACCGACGCGTCCCCACGTTCTCCCGCAACCATTTCAGCGCAGGTCCGATCTGCTGCGCGGGGGTCTCACCGCAGCAGTAGACGCCACCACGACTCTCACCGCCCTCGTAGAGGGACGTGTAGGCGTACGGAACGCGGCCGGTCACCACCGGGGCGATGGCATGACGCACGGACGAGATGTGCCAGCCGCTGACCGCATCGATCGAACGAGTGGCCACCAGGCGACGAATCTCGGCGGCGATCCGCCGAGGGTCGCCACCCCCGTCGACGATCTGGACACAGACCTCGCGACCGAGGACGCCACCCGCCGAATTCAGGTCGCGCGCGGCCAACTCGCTCACCGCTTCGCAGGACGGGCCGAACAGACCGGCCGGCCCCTGGAGCGGTACCACCATGGCCACACGCCACTGCGACGCGCGTGCACGATCGAGCAACGCGCTCACGTCGGTGCCCCCACGGCACCGCGGGTCACGACCCGCACGTCGGCTATCATTTCACTTGGAAGTATTATTGGTGAGACGTGGACTGTGCAATAGCTCGGGGGCTGTCATGTCGGACAAAGGTGTTGCCACATCGAGGGAAGCATCTGCGACGACCGCGCTCGTCCTCGCCGCACGCCTCGCCACGCAGTCGATCGAGGCGGTCCTCTCCTCCGACGAACTCAACATGGACCACTTCCTCGTGCTCGAGGCACTCGCGGTCCGGCCGGGACTGACGATGGCCGAACTGCGCGATCGGACCCACACCCCGGCGCCGACACTCACCCGGGTCGTCGACCGCCTGGTCTCCGTCGCGGCGGTGTACCGCGAGGCCGACGCCCACGATCGCCGGAAGACCCGGGTCTATCTGAGTGTGCGGGGCAGGAAACTCTTCGACCGTCTCTCCGCGTCCGTGCGCGACGTCGAGCAGGCATGGCCGGGACCACTTCCGGGCGGTCTACCTAGTGACGTGCACCCGATCCTCGCCACGTTGGAGGAGGCCACCACCCGCGAACCTCGTGGCCGAATGTCACATGGGTTCGATCGAATCGACCCGATGTGACATTCGGTCCGGGGCAGGTGCGCGGGGCTCAACGCTCGAGCCTCGCTCGCAGCAGGAAGGTGTTGTAGTCCGACCACGTCGAGAGCATGAAGTACAAGTCCTCGTCCGTCGACCACGGATGCATGAATCCGCCGTACAACTCGAGGTGCTGCTCCACCCCGACCAGGCGTGCGCTCTCCGACCACATCCCCTGGGGTGACGCGGCCTCGCGCACGACGATCGCGGCCTCGGCGGTGTCGAGGTACGTCATCTGCCAGCGGTCCGCGGCGGCGTCGTAGCGCACGGACAACTCTCCGGCGGGACCGTGCACGACGGGCGTCGCCGCGGTGT
Organism: Rhodococcus indonesiensis; assembly: GCF_047782815.1. Lineage (NCBI taxonomy): Bacteria > Bacillati > Actinomycetota > Actinomycetes > Mycobacteriales > Nocardiaceae > Rhodococcus > Rhodococcus indonesiensis. The sequence goes on from NZ_CP180630.1 coordinate 5,082,914, forward strand.
ATCCGCCGACCGGCGTCCAGGTCCCGTCGCGCCAGTACTGGTAGGCGCCGGGCTCGAGCACCCGGTCCTCGGGCACCCGGGCCAGTGCCACCGAGCCGAGCCGGGTGTTCGGGGTGCCGAACAGGTACACGTAGCCGTGCGCCGGCACCGCCGCAGCCACCTGGAAGTTGGTGACCCCGAAAATGTTGTCCCACTTCGCATGCGGATCCTCGACCCAGGTGGAACCACCGTCGTCCGAGTAGGCGATGCCGCCGTGGTTGGTCCACCACGTGCCGGGGATGCTGTTCCACGTCCGGATGGACATGTACGTCAGGTACTGGCGGCCACCGATCGCGAATCCCGACGTCGGGATCGTGGTGATCTCGACGTTGTCGAGCTTGCGGCTGCCGAGGATCTCCGCGGCGTGGCACCGCGAGTCCTGGATCATCGAATCGAAGCTCATCCCGTCCGTCAGGTCGCGGTCGGTGGAGAAGGCCAGCACGTTGCTGCGCCAGTCCCCGCCCTGCCCGCCCGGCGGATGGAAGCCCTTGCCGACGGTGTCACCGAACGCGACGGCGATCCGGCCGGGCTCCGACTCCCACATGAGGCCGAGATCGGTGCCGTACACCTGCCAGCGCTTGTCCGTCCGATTGACGGACCCGGCACCGGTCTGCTTCGCCACCGTGGTGACCTCGACGACCCGCGGCGTCGGGGGCGCGGGGATCTGCGCGGCGGGCTCGATCGGCGGGGCCTCGGGCGCCGGAGGTGGCGGCGGCGCGGCGCCCTCCCCGGGCACCGGGATGCCGAGGTGGAAGGGACTGGGCTTCAAGGCGATCCGCGGGAAGACCGGATCCGGATCAACCGGCTCGTCGGTCAGGTCCGGGCACGGATCCGTGCACGGATCGACCGGCAGCGGCGGTGGATCGATCCGCACCGGGTCCGGTTCCGGCGCCGGGTACGGCACGGTGGTGATCACCGGATAGGGCACCGGGATGTCGAGGTCCTTCGGGATCACCGACTCGTGCTGCCACGTGTCGCTCGCACACGGGCCGCTCCCCGGCACCCCGTCCGTCGCGGGCTCGTCGGCGCGGGCCGGCGTCGCCGCCAGCACCGCGACGAGCAGCGCGATCGCCGGCGCCTGCCGTCTCATGGGTTCCCCTCCCGTGCGTCACGTCGCCGGCCGGACCGGCGCCGCACAGGAGGGTACCGCCACGGCGGCGCGACGGCGCCGCACGCGGATATGCGTCTTTATATCCCTGTCTCGGGGCATTGCGAGAATCCCGAAGAATTCCGAATCAACGAAAGTCCCCGGGCGTGTACTCACGGGGCTCCACCAGCACGAGCCAGTTGCCCGAGTTGTCCCGGAACACGGCCTCGACACCGTAGGGCCGCTCGGACGGCGGCTGGGTGAACTCGACCCCCTTGGCCGTGAGCTCCTCGTACGTTTTGTGGCAGTCCGCGGTGCGGAGCCCGAAGCCGCCCATGGTGCCGTCGGCGAGCGCGCGACGAATCGCCTCGGCCATGTCCGGGTTCAGGGGTGGGCCGGGCACCATCAGCGTCACCTCGAGTTCCGGGTGGTCCGGGTGCGCGACGGTCACCCAGCGGAAGCCCTCACCCATCGTCACGTCGGCGGTCTCCACGAACCCCAGCGTGTCGAGGTAGAACTTCTTCGCCGCGTCCTGATCGGTGACATAGAGGGTCACCAGGGAAATGTTCGTGATCATGGCGTGTCCTCCGGATCGGTGATGTGGCACGTCTCGACGGTAGAGCGACGGGCACGGTGCAAGCTTCTCCGAAATTGCGGAGTTCAGCGGAGGTCGCTCAGACCGTGCATGAACACCCAGCAGCCCGGGATGCGAGGCGCCCCGGACTCGGCGAACGCGGCCTGATACTCACTGGGGGTGACACCGACCAGCTGACGGAACCTGGTGCTGAACGACCCGAGGCTGCTGTACCCGACGAGGTGACAGACCTCCGTCACGGTCAGGTTCGTCGCGCGCAGCAGATCCTGCGCCCGCTCGATGCGGCGTTCGGTGAGGTGGACCCCGGGCGTCTTGCCGTACACGGCGGTGAAACAGCGCAGGAAGTGGTACTTCGAGACCCCCGCGGCGGCGGCGAGCCCGGCGAGGTCGAGAGGCTGCGCGTACTCCCGGTCCGCGAGATCACGGGCCCGGCGCAGGTGCGGCAGAAGCTCCTCCGGCACGCGGCGCGACATGCGGCCAGTATCGCAGCGCCCCACGACAGGAGTTTCTGCCCGTGTCTACGCCACGGAGTAGAAACGGTGATTTCATCGCGACGCCATGACGCACGCCACACACCGGAACCACCCGAACAGGACAAAGCGGCCGGAAACGTGCTGGGAGGCCGGGCAACCCGCGTATCCGGCCCCGAAGGCAACGATTGTGTAACGTATCCGAGAGTTCCTGTCCCGACAAGCGGAGGTGATCGTCCGTGCTGCTGTCCGAAGTTCGCGCCCGGCCCGGGTACTCGCTGCTCGTGGGGGCAGGGCTGCTCGTGTCGGCCGTGGTCGCAGGCATCCACCTCGAGAACGCTGTCACCGGATACCTGATGGACCTGTCCGTCTTCCGCGACGCGGGGTGGGCGTTCCTGCACCACACCCCCCTCTACACCGAGGGCTTCCACACCAGTTCGGGGTTCCGCTTCATCTATCCGCCGTTCGCGGCGTTCCTCTTCGCCCCGCTGCCCCTGCTGAACGCGACGTTGATGCAGGTGCTGTGGACCGCAGGGCTGATCGGCCTAGTGTGGTGGGTGCTGAAGGTCTCGCTCGAGCACATGGACGTCCGTCGCGCGAACCTGGTCGCGACCGCCGGTCTGGGCGTGGCGCTCTGGCTCGAACCGATCCACTCCAACTTCCTGTTCGGGCAGATCAACATCCTCCTCATGGCCCTCGTCGTCGCCGACGTCCTCGGCGTGATCCCGCAGCGGTTCCGCGGCGTCGGAATCGCCCTCGCCGCCGCGATCAAGGTGACCCCGGCCGCGTTCGGTGTGCTGTTCCTGCTCCGCCGGGACATGCCGTCGGCGGCGCGTGCCTTCGGCGCGTTCCTCGCCGTGGCGGGCTTCGCGTACTGGCTCCGCCCGGAGTCCTCCGTGTACTTCTGGACCACCGAGGCCTGGGCCACCGACCGGGCCGGGAATCAGGACTTCTTCCGTAATCAGGCGCTCAGCGGGCTGCTTGCCCGGCTGGGCCTCGAGGGTCACGCCTACACCGCAGTCTGGCTCGCGGGCGTCGCACTCGTCGTCCTCGGGGCGCTGTGGGCCGCCCACCGCTTCACCCGATCGGGCGAGCACGTCGTCGCGCTCGGTGTGATCGCGCTCGCGACCCTGCTGGCGGCGCCCATCGCGGTCACGCATCACTGGGCCTACAGCGTGCTGCTCGTCGCGGTCGCACTGGCTCCGCGGTACCGCTCGTGGTGGCCCGTGCTGCTGCCGGCCGCGCTGGTCTTCCTCGTCGGACCCAACTACCTGCTCGAGGACACCTCCACGCACGGCTGGGTCGAGTCGGCCATCCAGCAGACCCTCGGCAACGCGCAGTGCGTCACCGGTCTCGCGGTACTCGTCGCGGCGGTCGTCGCGGCACGGTCCCGCCGTCCCGGCACGGTGCCGGCACCGGCCGGCGCTCGCCCCGCTCAGCTCCAGAACGCCCCGGCCAGGACGTAGATCGCGGTTCCGGCGACGGTGCTCAACGCCGCACTCCGCCGCCACAGGTGCACCGCGACGGTCCCGGCGAGACCCAGCACCGCCGGTAGCCACGTCGCCGGCCCGACGTCGCGCAGGGTGTACACCACCAGGATGACCATCACCCCGGCCGGCATCGCGCCGCCGAGGTAGCCCACCACGTCCGACTCCCGCAGCCGGGCGAGCGCGGCGAACGGGACCGCCCGCAGACCCACGGTGACGACGAACATCGCGATCAGGGCACCGACGACGTAGCCGGCGCCCGGTACCGACTCAGGCACGGGCCACCTTGTTGCGGTAGACGAACCGCAACAGCAGATACGCGACGAACAGGCCCAGCGAGATCACCAGCATGCCGTCCTTCGACACGGTCATCCCGACGAGGCCGCACACCAGTGCGGCGGCCGACGCCGGCAGATCGCGCCCGAGACGAAATGCGTCGAGCGCGAGCACGGCGAACAACGCCGTGAGGGCGAACTCGAGGCCCGACAATCCCGCGGGCAGCGCCGCTCCGAGCAGGGCGCCCGCGGTCCCGGATGCGACCCACAGCAACTGGCACGTCGCCGCGACCGCAAGCATCCGCGCGCCGGTCAGCCCGTCGCGGCGCTTGGTGGCGACGATGGCATAGGTCTCGTCGGTGAGTGCGTAGACGCCGTACGCCCGCCCGAGCCGGCTACGGATCTTCTCCAGTGGAAAGGACAGTCCGTAGAACACGTGGCGGAAGTTCACCAGCAGAGTCGCTGCCGCGATCGACGCCACCGGAGTCACCGCACCGATCAGGCCGACGGCGAGGAACTCCATCGAACCCGCATAGATCACCGTCGAGAAGAGCGGCGCCCACCACCAGTCGAAGCCCGCCTGCGTGAGCACGACCCCGAATGCAAGGCCGAGCGGGATCAGGCCGAGACCGACTGCCCAGGAGTCGCGGACACCAGTGCGGATCTCGGAGCGACGGCCATCTGCCATGGCTCCAGGCTATGGGGTGACCTGCTCGCCCTGCGCAGCAGGATGCGACGTTCCTCTTCCGACATCCCACCCCAGGTGCCGTGCCGCTCCCCGGCCTCGAGTGCGTGCCGGAGGCACTGGGTCAGCACGGGACAGGACTGACAGATTCGCTTCGCGGCGCGGACGCGGTCGGTGCGCGCCTCCCCACGCTCGTTCTCCGGATGGAAGAACGTCGCGGCGTCGGCGTCCCGGCAGGCGGCCTGCAGCTGCCAGTCCCAGGACTCCGTGATCGCCGGGGGCAGCATCAACAGCTTGGGCGCGGGCATAGGTTCTCCCTTCGTAAGGCGGCTCAGCCGCCGGTGTGTCTTTTGGGCTGCCCTGACCGCCCAAAGGACGCACCGGGGGCGTCAGCCGTGTCAGGCCAGCGCACGCAGGCGCGGCGCCAGATCACGCTCGAACAACTCCAGAAACCGCCGCTGATCGTGCCCCGGCGCATGGAACACCAGATGATTCAGCCCGGCCTTCACATACGCGGCGACCTGCTCGACCGCCTCGTCCGGATCCGACGCCACGATCCACCGCTTGGCCACCTGCTCGATCGGCAACGCATCCGCCGCCGCCTCCATCTCCACCGGATCGTCGATCGAGTGCTTCTGCTCCGCCGAGAGCGACAACGGCGCCCAGAACCGGCAGTTCTCCAACGCCTTCTCCGGATCGGTGTCGTAGGAGATCTTGATCTCGATCATCTTGTCGATCCCACCGGCGTCCCGCTCGGCCTTGCCCGCGCCCTCCGCCACCGCCGGCAACAACTTCTCGGTGTAGAGCTCCATCCCCTTGCCCGAGGTGCAGATGAACCCGTCCCCCGCCCGCCCCGCATACCGCGCCACCACCGGACCGCCCGCCGCGATGTACACCGGGATCCCGCCGGCGGGCACGTCGTAGATCGACGCCCCCTTCGTGGTGTAGAACTCCCCGTCGAAGTCGACCCGCTCCCCCGTCCACAACGCCCGCATCAGCCGCACCGATTCGCGCAGCCGCGCGAACCGCTCCTTGAACTCCGGCCACGCCCCCTCGTAGCCGGTGGCGATCTCGTTGAGCGCCTCCCCGGTGCCGACCCCGAGCATGATCCGCCCCGGATACAGACACCCCATCGTCGCGAACGCCTGCGCGATCACCGCCGGGTTGTACCGGAAGGTCGGGGTGAGCACACTCGTGCCCAGCTGCACCCGCGACGTGCGCTCGCCGACCGCGGTCATCCACGCCAACGAGAACGGCGCATGCCCCCCGTTGTGCCGCCACGGCTGGAAATGATCCGACACCGTCGCCGAATCCATCCCCCGCTCCTCGGCGAGCACCGCCAGCTCCACCAGCTCCCGCGGCCCGAACTGCTCCGCCGACGCCTTGTACCCCAACTTCAGACCCTGCGACACCACGAACTCCTCGTCGTCGGAACCTCGGAAACGGCGGCAGGACGCGCCGCGGCCTGCAGCCGCGAATGCGCGTCCTGCCGTTGCCGTTTCCCGTTACTTGATGGCGAAACCGCGATAGCCGTCGGCTGCGACGTCGTCGCAGATCTCGCGGTAGGTGTTGAGCCCACCGACGTAGGACATGATCACCTGCGGCTTGCCCGGCACGTTGGCGCCCGTGTACCACGAGTTGCCCTCGGGGTAGAGCGTGCCCTTCGCCAGCTCGTTGTTCAGGTCGGTCCAGTCGTGCGTGTACGGCTCGAGCGCCTCGAACCGGCGGGCGCCGCGCTCCTCGAGTCGTTCGATGCAGTCGGCGGTCCACTCCACGTGCTGCTCGATCGCACACACCACGTTGGTGAGCACGTTCGGACTGCCGGGGCCGGTGAGCATGAACATGTTCGGGAACCCGTCGACGGCGATTCCGAGGTACGTGACGGGGCCGTCCTGCCACTTCTCCTGCAGCGTCTGCCCGCCCACGCCGGAGATGTCCATCTTCAGCAGCGGACCGGTGATCGCGTCGAATCCCGTGGCGAGGACCACCGCGTCGAGCTCGTGCTCCACACCCCCGGCCCGGATGCCCTTGTCCGTGAATTCCTCGAGCGGCGCCTCGCGCAGCGACACGAGCTCGACGTTGTCCCTGTTGTACGTCTGGAAGTAATTGGTGTCCAGCGTGATCCGCTTGGCGCCGAGCGGGTGTGTCCGCGGCGACAGGCGTTCGGCGAGCTCGGGGTCCTGCACCACCGCACGGATCTTGCTGCGGAAGAACTCCGCGATGGTCTCGTTGGCCTCCCGATTGGTGAACAGGTCGGGGTAGGCGGCGATGAGGTCGATCGCCCGGTGCCGGTTCCACCGCTCCTCGTAGGTCGCCCACCGCTCCTCCGGGGAGTGATCGAGCGCGCTGACTTCGAGGGTGTCGGTGTACTGGCCCGACGGCGTGGTCTTCGAGGTCGCCTTGAAGGTCTCGATGTTCTCCTTGAACTCCCGCTTTTCGTCCTCGGTGAGGGGACGGTTGCCGCAGTCGAGGCTGAACGCGGGCGTCCGCTGGAATACGGTCAGCTTCTCGGCCTGCTCGGCGACGAGCGGGATCACCTGGACGCCGGACGAACCGGTGCCGATCACCCCGACCCGTTTGCCGGTGAAGTCGACGCCCTCGCTGGGCCAGTCGGCCGTGTGGTACGTCGCGCCGCGGAAGTTCGCCAGCCCCGGGAAATCCGGCGTCTGCGACGTGGACAGACAGCCGACCGCGGTGACGAAGTACTTGGCGACGGCGACGTCTCCGGAGTCGGTGGTGACCGTCCACCGGTCGGTGTGGTCGTCGAACCGAGCCGAGTCGACCCGGGTCCGGAACCGGAAGTGCTTCTTCACATCCAGCCGGTCGGCGGCGAAGTTCAGGTAGCGCAGGATCTCCGGCTGTGCCGGGTAGCGCTCGGTCCACTCCCACTCGTCGATGAGTTCGGGCGAGAACGTGTAGGCGTATTCCATGCTGATGCAGTCGCATCGGGCCCCGGGGTACCGGTTCCAGAACCAGGTGCCACCCACGCCCTCGGCCGCCTCGAAGGCGCGGACCGTCAGCCCCATCGCCCGCAGCCGATGCACCATGTAGATGCCGGAGAAGCCGGCACCCACCACGATCGCGTCGAATTCCTCCGCAGTCTTCTCGAATCCCATGTCAGCCTCCGATGTCATCGGGCGATGTCCGCGCCGGCGAGCGCGTCCTCGACCGCTTCGACGACGTAGTCCATGCCGTCCTTGGCGCCCGGCAGGATGTTCACGAACTGGAAGAAGCCGTGCATCTGTCCGGTGAACACCTTCTCGCGCACGGGGATCCTCGCTGAGCGGAGCGCCTCGGCGTACTTGCGGCCCTCGTCGTGCAGTACGTCGTGCTCGGCGATCAGCACCGCGGCCGGCGCGACACCGGCGAGCGATTCGGCGTTGATCGGGGCGACTTCCCATCGGGTGCGGTCCTTCGCCTCGGGCACGTACAGGTCCCAGAACCACACCATCGCGTCGCGGGTGAGCATGAGCTCGTTCGCGGGATCGAGGTAGCTGGGTGTGTCGAAGTCGCAGTCGATGACGGGGTAGGCGAGGAACTGCAGGGCGAGTTCGGGCCCGTTCTCCCGGACGGCGCGCTGCGCGACGACCGCTGCGAGGTTGCCGCCGGCGCTGTCACCACCGACGATCAGCGGGGCGTCCGCGGCCGCATAGGCGGTCCGGTTCGCCGCGAGCCACTGCAACGCGGTCCAGGCGTCGTCGGCAGCGGCGGGGAACAGATGCTCGGGGGCCAGGCGGTAGTCGACGAGGGCGACGGCGCAACCGGTGCGCTCGGCGAGCTGCCGGCCCAGGGTGTCGTAGCCGTCGAGGCTGCCGACCACCCAGCCACCGCCGTGCAGGTAGACGATCACGCCGCGGGCGTCGTCGACCGGGACCAGCACGCGAACCGGCACCTCGTGTCCGTCGGCACCGGGGACGGTGATGTCGTCGACCCGGGCCATCTCCGGTCCGGCGCCGACCAACTCGATGAAGCCGTCGCTCAGCGTGCGCGCTTCCTGCGGGCTCATCTCGTGCAGCGGAGGACCGCCCGCCTCGGCCATCTGGGCGAGGAACGCGGTGGTGGCGGAATCGAGGGCCATGGCATCTCCTTCGTGTGCAGCATGGGTTTCGACAGACGTCGACAACTCCCGATCGATGCGCAGAGTCGGCGCCCAACGAGTGATGCGCATCACCATAACCATACGCATGATTATTTGCAATAGGTCGCGCGCGGCCTTTATCTATGCGCATGATTGGTCTAGCTTGGAAGAGAGAGTCCGGGGCGTCTCCCCGCATCTGCTGTCTCCCCGCATCTACTACGGAAGGCCACCGACCATGACTGCCGGAAACCAGGACACCGCGCTGCAGAGCCCCATCGACACCGTCGTCTCCGACCGTGCCTTCCTCGAGTGCCCGCGCTGGCACGACGGACGCGTGTGGGTCTCGGATCTCTATCGGCACGAGGTGATCTCGATCGGCGCCGACGGTGCGGTCACCGTCGAGGCCACCCTTCCCGGCGACGAGCCGTCCGGTCTCGGCTGGCTGCCCGACGGACGCCTGCTCATCACCGCGATGGAGTCCGGGCGGATCATGCGCCGCGAGCACGACGGCGAGATCGTCGTCCACGCCGATCTCTCCTCGGTCGCGACCGGCAAGCTCAACGACATGGTGGTCGCCGAGGACGGCACCGCCTACGTGGGCAGCTTCGGCTTCGAGTTCAAGCGCGACACCCCGATCGCGCCGGCCAACCTGATCCGGGTCGCGCCGGACGGATCCTTCACCGTCGAGGCCTCCGACCTCCGCTTCCCCAACGGCATGGTGATCACCCCCGCCGGCACGCTGGTCGTCGCGGAGAGCATGGGCAACAAGCTGACCGCCTTCGACATCGGCGCCGACGGCCGGCTCGACGGGCAGCGCACCTGGGCCGCGTTCGGGCCGGACCTGCCCACCGAGTCGGTCAAGGCCGCGATGAGCGCCGCGGCGGTCGCGCCGGACGGCATCTGCCTCGACAGCGACGGCGCGGTGTGGGTCGCCGACGCTCTCAACCGCCGGGTCATCCGCGTCGAGGAAGGTGGCGCGATCACCGCCGAGGTCGTGTTCCCGACCGGTGTGTTCGCGTGCATGCTCGGCGGCCCGGAAGGCGACACCCTCTACGCCTGCGCGGCGCCGAACTCCTCCGAAGCCGCCCGTCGCCACACGCGCGATGCGAGCCTGCTGGCCACCCGCGTCGGTGCCACCCACAGCGGTCGCCCGTAGGACGGCCCCCAGGACACGGGAAAGGGGCGGCGATTCGTCGAATCGCCGCCCCTTTCCCGTTCGATCAGTACGGCGCGTACGCCGCCGCAGATGCGGGCTGTTCCAGCACGCGGTCCACCGTGATGTCCTTGCGCTCGATGAGCAGCGCGCCGTCGCGCTCGGCGAACGTGTCGGCGTAGCGCCCGTACAGCCGCTGCGTGCCCTCGGGGCCGGCCACCGTCGCCTCGAAGTACGCGTCGACCCGCACCCGGCCGTCGCCCTCGCCGGTCACGCGGACGTTGGTGATCGCGTGACGGGAGAACTCCGCACCGGATTCGGCGAAGGCGCGGTAGACCCCGAGGAACTCCTCCGGCCCCACATCCTCCTTGCCGTTCTGGATGATCGAGACGTCGTCTGTGATCAGCGCGCGCAGTGCGTCGAGGTCACCCCCGTCCACGGCGGACGCGTACGCGTACATCAGGTCTTCCGCGCGGCGAGCGAGTTCGGGTGATACCGCAGTCATGTCGGGTCCTCCGCTTTCGTCGGTGCCGGATGGCGGGGTGCGCCCTCCTTTCGGGCGCACCCCGGTATCCGTTGTGGATCAGGGAAGCTGGATCAGCTTGGTCTCGAAGAACGCATCGAACCCTTCGATGCCGCCCTCACGGCCGAGACCGGACTGCTTGTAGCCGCCGAAGGGCTGCACGACGCACATCGCGTAGCCGTTGACGGAGATCTGGCCGGTGCGCACCCGTCGGGCGATGCTCTGGGCCAGCTCCTCGTCCTTCGCGTAGACGGAGCCGGACAGCCCGTAGTCCGAGTCGTTGGCGATGGCGACGGCTTCGTCGATCGAATCGAACGGGATCACCACCAGCACCGGTCCGAAGATCTCCTCCTGCGCGATCCGCATGTCGTTGGAGACGTCCGCGAACAGGGTCGGTTCGACGTACCAGCCGCGGTCGAGGTGCGTCGGCTTGCCGCCGCCGGTCACCAGCCGCGCGCCTTCCTTCTTCCCGAGCTCGATGTAGTCGAGCACCCGCGTCTGCTGACGTTCGGCGGCGAGGGGGCCGAGGACCGTGTCCTCGTCCCGCGGGTCACCGACCTTCACGCTCTCCATCACCGCCTTGATCGCCTCGACGACCTCCTCCTGGCGCTCGCGCGGGACGATGATGCGGGTGAGGGCGGCGCAGACCTGCCCCGAATGGCCGATGCCACCGAACACCATGCCGGGCAGGAAGGTGTCGAGGTCGATGTCGTCGGCGATGATCGCGGCCGACTTGCCGCCGAGTTCGAGGGTGACCCGCTTGATCCGCTCTGCTGCCCGGCTCATGACCACACGACCGGCCGCGGTGCTGCCGGTGAAACTGATCTTGTCGACGTCCGGGTGGCTGACGAGGTAGTCACCCACCTCCCGTCCGGCCGGGACGACGCTGACGACGCCTTCGGGCAGGCCCGCGGCGTCGAGCGCCTCGGCCAGCATCATCATGGTGACGGGCCCCTCCGGGGCCGGCTTGAGCACCACCGTGCAGCCCGCGGCGAGCGCAGGCGAGATCTTCAGCGAGCCGGTCGCGACCGGACCGTTCCACGGGACCACGACCGCGACGACCCCGATGGGCTCCCGCACGACCTTGCCGTGCCCGCCCTTCCAGGTGCGCTCCTCCTCGAACGCGAAACGCTCGTGGAAGGTGGCCGCGTCGTCCCACATGTCGACGGCGTTCTGGTGGAACAGTGTGGACACCGCTGCGGGAGCGCCCAGTTCGAGAGTGAAGGCCTCGGCCATCTCCGGGATCCGCTTCTTCACCTCGTTTCCGACACGCACGAGGATCTCCGCGCGCTCGGCGGGCGTCATCCGCGGCCAGGGGCCTTCGTCGAACGCCTTGCGTGCCGCCGCGACGGCGCGGTCCATGTCGGCCTCGCGTGCCTCGGGCACGGTCGCGATGACCTCACCGTTGATCGGGGAGATCACCTCGATCAACGCGTCGCTGGACGGCTCGACCCACGATCCGCCGATGAACAGCTTGTCGTAGCTCTTCAACTGGATGGGAGTGGCTGTGGTCATGCTGTGTTCCTCCACTCGACCGCGGACTCTCGCCACGGCGACTCGCTGGATGGGATGGGAGTACTACTTCACTGCCGGCGCCGGCGCCTGCAGGGGCGCCGACAGATCCCGGATCGCGTCCGGATCCACGACGGCACGGCGATCGATCGCCATGCGGGCTTGCACCATGTGACGGGGGGAATCGACGCTCAGGTGCGCGGTGAGGTGCCCGGCGGCATCGAACCAGGCCGCACCCCACTTGCCGTCCGCGCCCTCGCGGACCACCATATCGTCGGATTCGCTTCTGTGTCCGACGAATTGGATCTTGTGCCCGAACTGGTCGCTCCAGAAGTACGGGATCGGGTCGAAGACGGGCGGCGACTGCGGCCGCAGGAGTGCACCGGCGACCGTCGCCGGTCCGGTGCGCGCCTCGTCCCAGTGCTCACCGCCGAGTCGTGTCCCGAACCGGGGCGACCAGCGCATCGCGACGTCGCCGACGGCGAACACCGACGGGTCGGAGGCACGCAACGACTCGTCGACGACGACCCCGCGATCGATCTCGAGGCCCGAGCCGGTCAGCCAGCCCACGTCGGGCCGCACTCCGATACCGGTGACGACGACGTCCGCCGGGAGTGCGGTGCCGTCGTCCAATGTCAGCCCGCCGGGCGTGATCTCGCCGACGCCGGTGCCGCAGCGCAGATCGACCCCGTCCCACCAGGTGTGCAGGCGCTCGGCGACCCGCGTGCCCAGCGGTCCCGCCAGCGGCCGGGGCCCGGCCTCCACGCAGGTCACCGAGCAGCCCAGAGCCAGTGCAGTCGTGGCGATCTCGGCGTTGATCCAGCCGGCACCGACGAGGACGACGCGGGATCCCGGGCGCAGCTCGGTGCGAAGACGCTCGGCGTCCGCGGCGGTGCGGAGCACGAGCTGCCGGCCCGCGCCGGGCAGGGTGACCGGGGCCGCCCCGGTCGCGACGACGAGCGCATCGTAGGATTGCTCGCCGGCGTCGGTGTGCACTACGCGGGCGGCGGTGTCGAGCGACCGGGCGCGGGCACCGAGGCGCAGCTCGACCCCGAGCGCCGCGTAGTCGACGTCGAACGTGGTGTCCTGCGGCTCGAGGAGTACGGACTTGCTCAGCGGCGGCCGGTCGTACGGCGGGGTGGATTCGGCGCAGAGCAGCTCGAGCTCCCCGTCGAAACCTTCGGCGCGCAGCGCCTCACACGTGCGGAGCCCCGCGAGGCCGCCGCCGACGACGACGATTCTTCGGCCGTTGAACACGGCGTTCCCCTGTCCTGTCGATGGATCGGATGGTGCGGTGGACGCGCTCGGCACCCCTCAGTACAGGGTGTAGTCCGACAGCACCCGCGGGCCGGGCGTGTAGGTGGCCGGGATCCGCTGCCAGCCCATGTTGGTGCCCTGGTGCGGGTACCGCTCGAGGGCGGAGAAGTCCACCTCGTAGTCGGGCATCCGCTCGAGGATCTGACTGATGAGCGTCTTGGACATGTAGCGGCCGAGATGCGATCCGGCGCAACGGTGTACGCCGATACCGAAGGCGGTGTGCCGGTTCGGCCACCGTTCGATGTCGATCTCGTCCGGGTTCTCGAAGAGCTTCTCGTCGCGGTTGGCCGACGACCACGACAGCAGCACCCGGTCGCCCTTCTTCATGGGGCAGCCCTGGAAGTCGGTGTCCTTGGTGACGGTCCGGGCGAGCGCCTGGGTGGGCGAGAAGTACCGCAGGAACTCCTCGACGGCGTGGTCCATCAGGCTCGGGTCGTCGATCAACCGCTGCCGCACGGCCGGGTGCTCTGCGAGCCACACGAGGGCCTGGCTCACCAGGGACGCGGTGGTTCCGACACCGCCGGCGAGCAGCAGATCGACGATCGAGTACATCTCGAAGTCGTTGAGCGGACGGCCGTCGACCTCCTGCTGCACGAGGTAGCTGATGATGTCGTCGGTGGGGTTCTCGCGTCGCGCCCGGATGGTCTCGCGCATGCGGTCGCCCAGGTAGGGGAAGTCGACTTCCATCGCATGGCGGTAGTCGTCGCTTCCCGGAATGCCGGCGAGTGCCTGATGGTGCGCATGGGAGTAGCGCTTCCAGTCGGCCAGGTCGAGGCCGAGCCAGTCCACCGTCACGATGGACGGAACGGCGATGACCGAGGTGAGGTCGCATTGCCCGTCCTCGATCACGCTGTCGATGAACCCGGCGGTGTGGCGGTCGACGAGGGCCTTCATCCGCTCGACGGCCGCGGGGGCGGTGATCGGGTTGACGATCTTGCGGTACTTGCGGAACTCCGGGGGATCGAGCTCGATGGGGATGTGGAAGTGCATCGGAGTCTTCGGTATGACGACCGAAAGTCCTTCTCCCCCATATTCGTTACGTGCCGACGAGAACGTCTCGTCGTCGCGGGCGGCCTCGAAGACCGAGTCGTAGTCGCTGAGCACCCAGTACCCGCCGTGCGCCTCCGTCCAGGCGACTCGCTCGTTCTGGCGAACCTTGCGGTACGAGGCGACCGGATCGGCAGAGTGTTCCTGCGAGTTGTGGTCGAAGTTTATGACGGGGCAACGATTGCGGCTGTCCATCGCGTGGACCCTCCTGCGTCGGATCGGGCATCTCCTGCTAATGGTTATAACAGATGATATAGTAGTGTAGATCACACCGCCAGCCCGGCCATCAAATCAAATGTTCAACGAGCTGGCATCCTCGATATCCGGATGACGGAAGGAGCGACCGATGAAGGTTGTTGTCGACGAGAACCACTGCCAGGGCCACGGGCTGTGCTTCATGACCTCCCCGCAGGTATTCGCGCTGCGCGAGGAGGACGGCCACGCGTACGTCCTGCCCGGGGGCGACGACCCGGCCAACGAGCACGCCGCACGCGAGGCCGCCGCGTCCTGCCCCGAGCGTGCGATCTCCGTCGTCACCGAGTGACGACGCCTTTCGATCGGCCGGCACACGACGCAGGAAGGGGCCCCGGATTCGAATCCGGGGCCCCTTCCTGCGCCTGCGGACCGGAGCGCGTCAGCCCAGCGCCTGCGGTGGGCGTCAGCCCAGCGCCTGCGGGGGGCGTCAGCCCAGCGCGCGGTCCCACTGGATGACCTGTTCGAGCAGGTCGGGGTACTTGCGCTGGGCATACCTCCGGTAGGCGTCGATGTGCTCGCGCATGCGCTCCTCGGAGCCGATCTCGTCGCCCTGGGAGAGGGACTCGTAGATCCGGGTGTGCGCGACGATGATCGCCTCGCGCCGGTGCGGCGGGTAGTCGATGCCGATCGCCGTGCCGTCCATGATGCCGAGCAGGGAATCGACCATGTACCCGAACAACGGATTGCCCGAGGACCAGGCGATCAAGTCGTGGAAGCTCTTGTTCGCCTCGAGGAACTCGTACTGATCGCCGAGCGATCCGTGCATCCGTTCGATGGTTTCCTTGAGCTCGACGAGCGTCTCGCCGCTGACGCGCTGGGCGGCCAGCCGGCTGATCATCGGCTCGAGGGCGCTGCGCGCCTCGATGATGACGCTGAACGGGGCGTCCTTGAGCTGCATGAGGAGGATGAGCGAACTCGCGAGGTGGGACGCGTCGGGGTCCAGCATCACCGGCCCGCCCCTCGGTCCCGGCTTGAGCGCGATGACCCCCTGGAATTCCAGCAATCGCAGGGCTTCCCGCAATGTGCCACGGCCGATCTCGTACTTCTCGAGCATGACCCGTTCCGACGGCAGCAGATCACCCGCCGCCAAGTTCTGCCTGGTCGCGTCCCTGATGATGTGCTGCGCCACCACCATGGCCGCTTTCGGCGCCCGTCCTGTGATCATCGCGCCTTCTCCTCCCCGGAGCACCTGCCGGCTCGGGAACGCCGTCCGGATCGGACACTCCCCGCTTCCCGCCGAGCCAAAATAATGCTAACGATTATAACGTACAGTTCGTGTGTCGGGCCCGGAAAGATGCCCCGAGTGAGCCGGCATCTCCCAGGTACCCAGCCGAGCCGAACCGTGAACCTCGATCGAAGGAGTTCCGATGAGCAGCCCCACCTCAACCACCACGAGTGTCGTTCTCGACTCGGTCGACTCGAGCCTGTGGATCCGGCTCAACCGGCCCGAGCGCCGCAACGCGTTCGATGCCGAGATGTGCGCCGTCATGGTCGACGCGCTCCACAACGCCACCGAATACCGCTCGGTGGTCATCACCGGATCCGGTGGGAGCTTCTGCGCCGGTGGATCGCTCGGCCAGCTCAGCCAGCCGACCGTCAAGGAACTGCGCGGCCTGTACCGGTCCTCGCTCGAACTGTTCGACGCGATCCGCACCTGCCCCCGGCCGGTCGTCGCGGCCGTCAACGGTGCCGCGGCAGGCGGCGGCAACGAACTGGTGGTGGCCTGCGACCTCGCCGTTGCCGCCCGATCGGCGACCTTCGGGCAGACCGGCCCCCGCGTCGGTAGCGCTCCGGTCAGCGGCGCCACGAACGTGATGGGCGTGCAGATCGGCGAGAAGCGTGCCAAGGAACTGTCGCTGCTGTGCCGGCGTTACCCGGCGGAGCGCGCATACGAGATGGGCCTGGTGAACGAGGTGGTCGACGACGAGCTCCTCGAGGAGTCCGTCCGTTCGCTGTGCCGCGAGTTCGAGGCGCTGAGCCCGCGGTATCTCGAGATCACGAAGGTCAGTTCGAACATCTGGTGGAACTCCGCCCGGGACTCCTTCAGCAACGGCCTCGGCATGCTCATCCAGGCGATCGGCAGCGCAGACATGGTCGAGGGGGCGCAGGCGTTTCTGGAGAAGCGCAAGCCGCAGTTCCCGCCCGCCGAATAGACACACGTCCGATAATGGTGCACATCAATGTGCACAATCGCGTGCACAATGAGTACAGTGCACATTTCGGATCGACCGGGGAAGTTGCCCGGACGATCCGCCGACACGGCGAGCACCCGCTCCGCCGTGACAGCCTCCGCTTCCCGGAAGTCAGGAGGCCGAGAGGCTGAGGAGGCTTTCGTGGCTGCAATGTCGAGAGGCCCGAAGACGTCGCTGGTGGTAGCGCAGCAGATCGTCCGGGACACGGCGCGAAAAGGCCTGCAGCCCGGGGACCTGCTGCCCCCGGAGAAGGCGATGCTCGAGGAGTACCAGATCGGCCGCGGGACCCTGCGGGAGGGACTGCGACTGCTCGAGTTCCAGGGGATGATCGCCCTGAAGCCGGGCCCCAAGGGCGGTCCCGTCCTCCTCGATCCGGACGCGTCCCATCTGGCGAGCACCATCATCCTGCTGATGCAGCTCCAGAACGCCTCGCTCAGCACCATCGTGGAAGCCCGCACCGCCCTCGAGCCCGTCATCTGCCGCCTGGCCGCCGAGCGGATCAGCGACGAGAACCTGCAGGAACTGAAGCAGTCCGTCGACCGCATGCAGCAGTCGTTCGACACGGCGGACATCGACACGTTCCTGGAGACGAACAAGCAGTTCCACGACGTCATCGCCTGGTCCACCGGGAACGCACTCTTCGGCTACCTGACGGACGCGCTGCTGCGGATCACCGGCGGCACGGTGATGGGCGTCGACCATCCCGCACCGCTGCGGGAGACGACGCTGAAGGCGCACACGCAGATCTACGAGGCGCTGAATTCACATGACGCGGATCTGTCCGAGGACCGGATGCGCGACCACATCAACGAATACGTCCGCTATGCCGAGCGCAAGTTCCCCGAACTCCTGAGCCAGGTCCTGCCCTGGAATCAGGCACTCGGCGGCTGACCACGGCCGTCGGCGACGTCCGACGCCACGGACCCGCGGGCCCGCACCGAGCACCGTCTCGGCGCGGGCCCGCCGTCGTTGCGGGCTCCCATGATTGGTTTCGCAGCCGCACTATTGCTTATATCCATGCGTATGGTTATGGTGATAGCGATCACATGCACACATCGCGATCACATGCGTCGAGCCTGTGCCGGAGCCCTGCACCGGCCGCCGCTCGCGCCTTCACCCCGTCACGAGGAGAAGCCATGAAGACCATCGGAGCGCTGCTGTGGGAGCCGGGAACCCGGTCCGGTTGGAGCGTCGAGGAAATCGAGATCGATCCGCCGAAGAGCCGGGAGGTGCGGATCAAGCTCGCCGCCTCCGGCATCTGCCACAGTGACGACCACGTCGACACCGGCGACATCCCCCTCGACTGGGCACCGATCATCGGCGGCCACGAAGGCGCCGGCGTGATCGAGGAACTCGGCCCCGACGTCACCGGTTTCGAGGTCGGCGACCACGTCGTCCTGTCCTTCCTGCCGTCCTGTGGCCACTGCAAGATGTGCACCATCGGCCGTTCCAACATGTGCGAGATGGGCGCCGGCGTGCTCGGGGGCTACGCACCCGACGGCACGCACCGCATCCACGCCCGCGGCCAGGGCGTCGGCCCGTTCTCCTACCTCGGCACCTTCTCGCCGTACGTCGTGGTCAACATCGACTCGTGCGTGAAGATCGGCAAGGACATCCCGCTCGACAAGGCCGCGCTGATCGGCTGCGGCGTCCCCACCGGCTGGGGCTCGTCCGTCTACGCGGCCGACATCCAGCTCGGTGACACCGTGGTCGTCATCGGCACCGGCGGCGTGGGCATGAACGCCGTCCAGGGCGCCCGACACAAGGGCGCCAAGAACGTCGTCACGATCGACCCCGTCGAGTTCAAGCGCGACCAGGCCAAGATCTTCGGTGCCACCCACACCACCGAGAACTTCGACCAGTGCCGCGAGGTCGTCGATCAGCTCACCGACGGACAGGGCGCCGACGTCGTGATCATCACCGTCGACATCGCCTACGGGCACCTGCTCAACCCCGCGCAGGAGATGACCCGTCGCGGCGGCACCCTGGTGCTCACCTCGGCGGCGCCGGTCACCCAGCGCGACGTGCCGTTCGACCTGTTCACCTTCGCGATGTCGGGCAAGCGCCTGCAGGGCACCCTGTACGGCACCACCACGGCCCGCCGGGACATCCCGCTCATCGCCGACATGTACCGCCGCGGCGAGTTCAAGCTGGACGAGCTGGTCACCAAGACCTACAAGCTCGAGGACATCAACACCGCGTTCAAGGATCTCCGCGACGGCAAGAACATCCGCGGCGTCATCATGTACGACGACTAGATCGGTACACGCGACCGCGCGGGTGACCCGCGCCCGGCGCCCGGGCCGGGACGGAGTCGACACTCCGCCCCGGCCCGTCCGTGTACCTCCGACAGGAACAGAGCCGATGACTGCCTCGAACCTCGCGGAACTCGATTCCGCTGCCCTGAGCCGCCTCGTCGCCAAGGACGAGATCCGGGACCTGGCCGGGCGCTACGCCCTGGCCGTCGACGACCACGACATCGACACCGTGCTGTCGATGTTCACCGAGGACGGTGTCTTCGAGGTCGCCGGCACCGAACTCCGCGGCCGTGAGCAGATCCGACCCTTCTACGTCTCCAGCATGGACCGCTACCACACCATGCTGCACACCCCCGAGATCCACCTCGTCACGATCGAAGACGACTCGCACGCAAGCGGAATCATGACCGGCCACGCCGAACTGGCGGTCCACGACACGCTGATGATGACCGCCTTCCGCTACCGGGACCGATACGTGCGACGGGACGGCGCATGGCTTTTCGAAAGACGCACCGTAGCGTTCATGTACGCGGTACCGTTCGAGTCGATGGGCTCGAGTTTCCGTACCACCAAACGGATTCGGTGGCCCCAGACCCGATACACCGATGCCGACTATCCGGAGTCGGCTCCCACCTGGAACACCTACCGCTGACGGCGGATCGGGCCCGTCGGCGGCCCCGAAGGAGCAGCTATGACAGGACGGGTAGCAGGTAAGGTCGCGTTCATCACGGGTGCGGCCCGCGGCCAGGGACGCAGCCACGCGATCCGCCTCGCCGAGGAGGGCGCCGACATCGTCGCTCTCGACGTCGCCGAGGAGATCGAGAGCGTCACCCGCTTCTACCCCGGCGCCACCGAGGAGGATCTGGCCGAGACGGTGCGCGCCGTCGAGGCCCTCGACCGCCGGATCATCGCCCGCAAGGCCGACGTCCGCAACTTCGACGCTGTCAAGGCCGTCGTCGACGAGGGCATCGCCGAACTCGGCCGGATCGACATCGTCGCCGCCAACGCGGGGATCTTCCTCTTCGGCGACGAGACGCACCTGGTCACCGAACGCGACTGGGACGACGTCCTCGACATCAACCTCAAGGGAGTGTGGCACACCTGCAAGGCCGTCACCCCCCACCTGATCGAGCAGGGCACCGGAGGGTCGATCGTCATCACCAGCTCCACCGCAGGCCTGAAGGGCACGCCGAACGTGGCGCCCTACACCGCGAGCAAGCATGCCGTGGTCGGCCTGATGCGCACGCTGGCACTGGAACTGGGGCCGCACGGCATCCGCGTCAACACCGTGCACCCCACCGGCGTCGCCACGGACATGATCCTGAACGAATCCTGCTTCCGCCTGTTCCTCCCGGACGTGGAGCATCCCACCCGGGAACAGGCCGCACCGGTCTTCGCCACCACCAACGTCCTGCCCGTGCCGTGGATCGAACCGATCGACATCTCCAACGCGGTGCTCTACCTCGCCTCCGACGAGGCCCGGTACGTCACCGGCACCGAACTCAAGGTCGACGCCGGCTACACCCTGCGCTGACCAGGCCGGACGAACGGGAGACCCCATGACCACACGACTCGACACCCCGCGTCTCGATCCCGCCCGCCCCGCCGAGGTCGCCGAGCGCTGGCTCGCGGATTTCGCCGATGCACTCCGGTCGGGCAGTGCCGGCGACTACCCGGATGCTCTCGCCACCGACGCATGGTGGCGCGATCTGCTCGCCTTCACCGGTGATCTGCGCAGCCTGCACGGCGAATCGGCGATCCGGCCGCTGCTCACCGGCGCGGCGGACCTCGAGGTCCGCGACGAGGCACTCGATTCCTCCGCTCCGCCGGTTCTGCTGCCCACCGGCGACGGTCCGCCGGTGATACAGCTGCTCTTCCGTCTCACCGTCCGCTTCGGACAGGTCCGTGGCGTCGCGCGCCTGACGCCGGACGAGACGGACCGCTGGCGTGCGACCGCCGTGCTGACCGCCCTCGACAGTCTCGTCGGGGCCGAACCGGCTGTGGGAGAGCGCCGTCCGATCGGTGCGCCGGAACCCGGGGAACGCGTCACCACCCACTGGGGGGACCACCGCCGCCTCGCGAACGAGTGCACCGACCGGGATCCGGACGTCCTCGTGATCGGTGCCGGGCATTCCGGGCTCGGACTCGCCGCCTACCTGGGCGCGATGAACGTGCACACGCTCGTCGTCGAACGCAACGAGCGCGTGGGCGACAACTGGCGCAACCGCTACGACTCGCTGGTGCTGCACGACCCCGTGTGGTCGAACCATCTGCCGATGATGCCGTTCCCATCTACGTGGCCGGTGTTCACGCCGAAGGACAAGATGGGTGACTGGCTCGAAATCTATTCCCGGGCCCTGGAACTGAACGTGTGGACCCGCACGGAGCTGGTGAGCGCCTCCTACGATCCGGCGCCGGAGCGCTGGGACGTGCTCCTCGACCGCGGCGGCGAACGGCGCGTCCTGCATCCGCGCCACGTGGTCCTGGCCACCGGCCTGAGCGGAACCGAGCCGCTCGTCCCGGACATTCCGGGGAGCGAAGAATTCGCGGGCGAGCTGCTGCATTCCGGCCGGTACACGACGGACCCACGACGGAGCGGCCGGAACGTCGTCGTCATCGGCACCGGGAACAGCGGCCACGACATCGCGCAGGACCTGTACAACACCGGCGCGAACGTGACCCTCGTCCAGCGGGGTCCGACGTACGTCGTCGGCGGCACCACCGTGGTCGACGTCATGCTGAAGCCGGCCTACGGCGAGGACACCGCGCCCACCGAGATCGCCGACCTCGTCGGCGCGTCGTTCGCGCGACGGGACGAGGGCTTCGTCGACGGGCTGCGTACCGCGGTCGCGGCGATGGCCGACATCGATCGCGACCTGCTCGATGCCCTGAGCGCCCGGGGATTCCGCCACAGCCTGGGCGACGGCGGGACCGGAGCGATGAACCTCTTCCTCACCCGCAACGGCGGCTACTACATCGACGTCGGCGCTTCGCGGCTCGTCGCGGACGGGTCGATCGGGCTGGTCGCCGGGAAGACCGTCGAACGGTTCGTCCCCGAGGGAGTCGTGATGTCGGACGGCACCGTGCTGCCCGCCGACACCGTCGTGTTCGCCACCGGATTCCGGGGCATTCTCGACACTGCCCGTCGCGTCCTGGGCGACGCGGTCGCCGACCGGTGCGGACCGGTCTGGGGCCTCGACGACGAGGGCGAGATCCGGTCGGTGTGGCGACGTTCCGGCCACGACGGGTTCTGGTTCAGCGGCGGAAATCTCACCTTCGCCCGGATCTACAACAAGTACCTCGCACTCCAGATCAGAGCCGACCTGGACGGCCTCGACCTGCCGTCCGTTCCCTGACCCATCCCCTCGAGTACACGGAGACCGACACATGCGCGCCGACGACATCGACGAGATCATCCGCGTCACCCACCTCTACGCCCGGGGCCTCGACCGATTCGACCCCAAGGAAGCCCTGTCCGCCTTCGCACCCGACGGAGTGTGGGACGCCAGCGCCGTGGGCCTGACCCGGTACGAGGGCCACGAGCAGATCCTCGACTTCTTCGAGCGGGACGCACAGGCGGTGGACAAGCAGTTCCACATCATCACCAATCACGTCATCGACTTCGAGGACGACGACCATGCCACCGGTACGAACTACGTCTTCTCCGAAGCGGAGATGAAGAACGGCGCCGCCATCAAGGCGATCGCACTCAACGAGGACCGTTACGTCCGTACCGCCGACGGCTGGAAGATCGCCGAGCGGATCATCACGGGTCTCACCACCCCGCAGATGGACGGCTTCGACGCCTGACCGTGCGATGCCGAGACACGCGACCGGGGTGGGGACTGCGAAGTCCCCACCCCGGTCGCGTGTCTCCGGTCGGTGTACCGGGTCAGATGTCCTTGGTGATCTCGTAGAAGTCGAACGAGACGCCGGCCTGCGCGAAGTTCTCGAGGTCGGCTGCGCCCTGCTGCCCCTCCGGAGACGCCATGTCCGCGAGCATGGCTTCCTTGCTGTCCCAGTCGCATACCGCGACCAGGAAGTGCGGCGGGGTGCTGCCGTCGGGAGTGGAGCACACGCCCCATTCGTAGTTCCGGATGCCCTGCTGCTTCAGTGCGAGCTTGGAGTGCACGTTGCGGTAGTGGTCGAGGAACTTCTCGGGATCCTCGGGGTGGTTGTACGCGGCGACGAGTCGGTACATGTCGACCTCTTTCGATGGTGGATTCGGACATTCTCCGAAGGCAGCGGGCCCGCACGCGGGGCGGTGGAGTGCTCCCGCACGCAGGGAGGAGACAGGAAGCCCGCCACATATATTCACTCCCCGTCTTTGATTATATCCATTCGCATTGATAGAGTGATACCCGTCACAGACTTTTTCCGCGCCGGCCGACCAGCCGGGCGGATCATGCTCCCGCCGGACCCACCGAATCCGCGAGTCCGGCGGCAACATCGGCACATCCGATCGAATCCCTCAGTCAGAGAGGCTATCCGATGACTGCAACCCCCACCCCCACCGCCGCTGCCGAAGTCGACGCCGTCGTCGTCGGTGCGGGCTTCGCAGGCCTGTACCTGCTGTGGAAGCTGCGCCGCCACGGTTACACCGCCGTCGCCCTCGACAAGGGCAAGGAGGTCGGCGGCACCTGGCACTGGAACCGCTACCCCGGCGCCCGCTGCGACGTGGACAGCCACGACTACTCCTTCGGGTTCGACGAGGAGCTCGAACAGGAGTGGGAGTGGAGCGAGCGTTACCCGTCGCAGCCCGAACTGCAGGCGTACCTCTCGCACGTCGCCGACCGGTTCGACCTGCGCCGCGACATCCGGCTCGAAACCGCCGTCACCGAAGCCCGTTTCGACGACAGCGAGCAGAAGTGGCACGTGCGTACCGACCGGGGCGACGAGTACGTCGCGCGGTTCTGCCTCATGGCCGTCGGCTGCCTGTCGGTACCCAAGGACGTCGACGTTCCGGGCCTCGACAAGTTCCAGGGACCGATCTACCGCACCAGCGCGTGGCCGGAGGAGGGGGTGGACTTCACCGGCCTGCGGGTCGCCGCGGTCGGTACGGGTTCGTCCGGGGTGCAGGCCATCCCGGAGATCGCGAAGCAGGCCGGCAAGCTGACCGTTCTGCAGCGCACCGCCAACTTCGTCATCCCCGCCCGCAACCACAAGCTCGACCCGGAGTTCGTCACGAACATCAAGGCGAACTACCGCGAGCGGCGCCAGGCCTGCCGGACCGCCGCCGCCGGCTGCATCCGCGACGACAACCCCAAGGCCGCGTACGACGTCAGCGACGACGAGCGCTGGGCCGAGTACGAGAAGCGCTGGCAGGGCGGCGGCATCGCCTTCCTCGGCGCGTTCGCGGACCTGATGGTCGATCAGCGGGCGAACGATTCGGTGTGCGACTTCATCCGGGCCAAGATCGACGAGATCGTCGACGATCCGGACGTCGCGGACAGCCTCAAGCCGTTCGGGTACCCGATGGGCGCGAAGCGGCCCGTCATCGGCACCGACTGGTACGAGACGTTCAACCGCGACAACGTCGAACTGGTCGACCTGCGGAAGAAGCCCCTCGACAGCTTCACCGCACACGGCATGCATCTCGCCGACGGCACCGAGTACGAGTTCGACGCCGTCGTGCTCGCCACCGGATTCGACGCCTTCACCGGTGCGTTCACCCAGATCGACATCCGCGGCCGCGCCGGTCTGCCGCTGCGGGAGGCATGGCAGGAGGGCCCGAAGACACACCTCGGCCTGGGCACCGCGGGCTTCCCCAACATGTTCATCATCGCCAACGTCGGAAGCCCGTCGGTGCTGTCGAACATGGTGACCGCCATCGAGCAGCACGTCGAGTGGACGGTCGAGACCATGGATCACATGCGCGAGCACGGACTGACCACGATCGAGGCCACCGAGGAGGCGCAGAACGCGTGGGTCGAGACGGTCGAGGAGATCGCAAACATGACCCTGTGGCCGCAGGGCGAGTCGGGATCCTGGTACCGCGGTCAGAACATCCCCGGCAAGCCGCAGATCTTCATGCCCTACGCCGGCGGCATCGTGCTGTACGAGCAGACGTGGAACGAGGTCCGGGACGCCGACTTCAAGGGATTCGTCCTGGCCTGACGTCGGGGCCTCGCGCCGGACGATCGCGACCAGCGATCGTCCGGCGCGTTTCGCTGCGTCGTTGGTGTCGCGCGGGTGGATCTCGCGCCGAGCGGGAGGATCTCGCGCCGAAACGCGAGAAGCGACGACGGCAACCTCCCGCTCGGCGCAGCAACATCCCGCTCATCGCCGGCGGACACGACGACGGGGGTGCGGGCCGAACCCCCCACCCCCGTTCGCGTGTCCGTCAGATCAGCTTGGCCAGCGCATATGCCTGACGGGTGGCGAACACCAGTCGCCGCGGCGCGTAGGCGTCACCGAGAATGTGCACCTCCCGCTCGCCTTCGGCCGCCGGGCCCTCCTCGAGACTCTCGTACAGGTCGGCATCGCCGATGCCACCGCAGGCGAGCACCACCGAGTCGAAGCCGTCCACCTGGTAGGTGCGCCCCGAATAGACGTTGCGGGTGACCACTCCGGTCGGGGTGATCTCGACGACGTCCTCCATGAACCGGTACTGCACGCCCTTCTCGTCGAGGCGCCCGAGGATCGCGCCGACGATGTAGCGGCCGAGCAGCTGTCCCGCGACCTGGGTCGCGTAGACGACGGTGACGTCGTGCCCGCGATCGGTGAGGAAGTCGGCGAGCGACAGCGGCGGCATGTGATCGTCCTGCGCGACGATCAGGACCCGCTTGCCGACGGCGGCGTCGCCATTGAGGACGTCGCGGATGTCGGCGACGTTGTCGCCGTAGACACCCGGGATGTCCGGAATCCGGCGGGTGGAGCCGGTGGCGACCGCCACCACGTCGAATCCCGCGGATTCGATCTCCGCCTTCGTCGCCGCATGCCGGTAGGCGATCTTCACGCCCGCCCGCTCGAGCCGGCGCTGCTGCCAGTCCAGGTACTTCTCGAACATGTCGTACGTGGGGGCGTTGATCGCGGTGCGCAGTTGGCCGCCGAGCACGTCGGACGCCTCCCACAGCTCAACGTCGTGGCCCTTCTCCCGGGCCAGGGCAGCGAACTCCATGCCGGCCGGGCCACCGCCGACGACGAGCACGCGCTTGGGGTCGGTCACGGTGGGCCACGGCCCGTCGACCTCGTTGCTGGTGACGGGGTTGACCGCGCAGCCGAACGGCAGCCCCTCGACGTAGCGGCGGCTGATGCACTCGTTGCCGCCGACGCAGGGCCGGATCTCGTCGACGCGGCCGGTGCGGACCTTCTCCACGATCGACGGCTCGGCGATGTGCGCACGAGCCATGCCGACGACGTCGGCGTCGCCGGCCGCGAGGATCCGCTCCGCGACATCGGGGTGGTTGATCCGGCCCGTGTGCACGACGGGCAGCGACACCGCCCGCTTGAGCTGCCCGGCGAGATCGCTCCACTGGCCGGCCTCGTAGAAGTGCGGCTGGATGTAGGACGGGTTGCCCCACGGGCTGCCCACCACGCCGTGGAAGTAGTCGACGAGTCCGGTGCTCTCGAGGTACTGCGCGATCTCGATGGCGCCGTGGATGTCGTATCCGCCCGGCACCTCCTCGCGCAGATTCAGGCGGATGCCGATGACCATGGACGATCCGATCACGTCACGGATGGCCCGCAGCACCTCGACCGGGAACCGGCAGCGGTTCTCGATCGAGCCCCCGTACTCGTCGTCGCGCTTGTTGGTCAGCGGCGAGAGGAAGTACTCGAGCAGATCGTCGTGGTTCATGTGGAGCTCGACACCGTCGAGGCGTGCCTTCTGGGCCTGCTCCGCACAGAACTTGTACTGACCGACGAAGTAGGCGATCTCGTCCCGGTTCAGCTTGTGCGGAACGTTGTTGATCACCGGAGCGCTCAGGACCGACGACGCGCCGTGCGGCATGCCGCCCTGGTGCACCATCTGTCCCGTCGCCACCGCCCCCTCGGCGTGCAGGGCGTCGGAATAGGCCTGCACCCGTTCGACGAAGAACGGCAGGCTGTAATGACCTTCGACCGTGGCGCCCACGCCGGTGGGTTCGAACCCCGGGATCACCCCGGTGTTCGGCACCCAGGCGCTGAGGCTGTCGAACCATGCGGCTCCGCCCCTGGCCCGGGACACGTAGTAGGCGAGGTTGCGTTCGGCGTCGGCCTCGGACCCGAAGATGTTGCCGATCGCCGAGGCGTGCGGCGGCAGCACCACGCGGTTGCGCAGTTTCATCGGGCCGATCTGGAACGGCGAGAGCAGATGGGCGTAAGCGGAGTCCGGATCCGCGGTCATTTCGTTCACCCCTTGTTCGGTCGGGGCCCGAGCGAGCCACCGCGTCCGTCCCCCGGCATCCTGGTCGAGTCGTGACTGACCGCGATTCGGACGGGACGGACTTCCAGGACAACTCGGTTCGGGCTGTCCAGCAGGCGCTGGAAGGCTTCGGGATCGTTCGGAGCATGGTGCGCCGCGAACGCCGGGTAGAACCAGCGTTTGGTTTCCGCATCGGCGTGGACGGTGACGCGGCCGCGGACGGCGAGCATCCTCCTGCCGGGCAATCCGGTACCTGCATTCGAGACCACCAGCGTCACACGGGGTTCGCGCATCGCTGCCCGGACGTGGGCGCGCTCCTTCGCGGCGGTGAGCCAGAACCGGTCGTCGTGGTGCAAGTAGCTCATCACCACCCCGGCCGGCCACCCGGCCGCGGTGGTGAAGGCGAAGGTGCATTCGCGCTGCGCCGCTACGAGTTCGGCGATACCGTCCTCGTCGACCCGTAGCGTGCGCAGATCCTCGTTGTCGTCGATGCCGACGGCCATCTCACATCACTTCACGTATGCGCCGGCGTCGACCGGGAAGGTGACTCCGGTGACGTACCGCGCCTCGTCGCTGCCGAGGAACAGCACCGCGTTGCTGATGTCGATCGGTTCGACCCACGGCACCGGCAGCGTGTTCAGCGACATGAACCCCGGCATCGCCTTCTCCTGCGACGGCTCCGGGTCCCCGGGGGAGAACATCCCGTACGTCCCCGGGTTCTGGATCATGATGGTGTCGACGTTCGTCGGGTGGATGGTGTTGACACGAATGCTGTAGGGGCCCAGTTCGTTCGCCATGGTGCGCATGAGGCCGACGATGCCGTGCTTGGCCGAGACGTAGTGGGCGACCTGCTGGATACCCTTGAGTCCGCCGATGGAACTGGTGAACATGATCGAACCCCCGCGGCCCTGCTCGATCATCGTGGGGATCGCGACGACGGCGGTGTTGTAGACGCCGGTGAGGTTGACGTCGATCATGTCCCGCCACTGCTCGGCGGTGAGTTCCCACGAGCGGCCGTAGGTGGCGATGCCGGCGTTGGCGACCACGATGTCGACACCGCCGAGCTGCGCCACGCCGTCGTCGAAGGCGCGCTGCAGCGCTGCGCGGTCCCGGACGTCGGCGCGGTGGGCCACGATCCGGCGGTCGAGGGCCTCGACGAGCCGCACGGTCTCCTTCAGCTCGTCCTCGGTGGCCAGCGGGTAGTACGGGGTCACCGTGTCGATGTTCTCGCAGATGTCGACCGCGATGATGTCGGCGCCCTCCTCGGCGAGCCGCAGCGCGTGGCTGCGGCCCTGGCCGCGGGCGGCCCCGGTGATGAACGCGACCTTGCCTTCTACTCGTCCTGCCATGGTTGACGCTCCTCTCGTGGAAAACGATGTCTAGTGCTCGGCGGGGACCAGGACGGTCCCGGTGCCTTCGAGAACGCGCGCGCCGCCCAGGACGTCGAGCGTGAGATCGCAGCGCACCAGGAGACCGTCGGCGGTGTCCTCGACGTCGGTCACCACCCCTGCGGCCCGCAGCCGGTCTCCCTCGAACACGTTGCCGAGGAATCGGAACCGGTATCCGGTGACCCGGTCCACGCCGCCGGCCCAGGATCCGAGCATGGACACGACGTAGGCGATGTTGCTCGGCCCCTGGTTGACCGTGCGCTCCCCGAGGCCCAGCGCAGCCGCGGCGTTCCGGTCGAAGTGGATCGGGTTCGGGTCGCGCATGAGGGCCGAGAGGGTCTTCATCCGGGCCGGATCCACCGCATCGACGGTCCGTTCGGGAATCTGTTGCCCGACAGCCGGTTTCATGATGTTTCTCCTCGACGGGGGAACACGATCGAGTTGGTGGTGGAGGCGCACAGCGCGCCGTCCTCACCGTGCAGGTCGAGGCGGTAGCCGACGATGTCGAAGACGCCGGTGCGCCGGCCCACCTTGCGCGTCGCGGAGACGATCTCGCCCGAGACGCGGTAGGTGCCGCCGACACGCAGCGGCCGGTGCACGACCGTCTCGGTCTCGCCGGCCATCGGCCCGTCGGCCTCGGTGGCCCCGAACACGGCGAACAACTCGTCCCAGCTCCAGCCCATCGCGCCGGTGGCGACGAGGAACACCAGCACCGGGTGCGCGCCACCGTCGGCGGGGTCGGCGAGCATGCTGTCGAGGACGAGGTGCACCCACCACGGCTCGAGCGTGGCCTGCCCGCCCGGGAAGCGGGTGCCGACGAGGTCGGCGAGCTCGGCTTCGGACGGCACCCGGCGCCCGGTATCCACGGTCATCGGGCCGCCGTCGTCTCGAGATACGGGGCCCGCAGGTCCCGCTTCATGATCTTCCCGGTGGGCGCCTTCGGCAGGGCGTCGACGAAGTCCACCGAACGGGGCTTCTGGTAGGAGGCCAGGTTCCGCTTGGCGGTGTCGATGATCTCCTGTTCGGTGGCGGTCTGCCCGGGCTTGAGAACCACGACGGCCTTGACGACCTCGCCCCACTCGTCGTCGGGGATGCCGATGACGGCGCATTCGAGGACGGCGGGGTGGGCGCCGATGGCCTCCTCGACCTGGATGCTGTAGATGTTCTCGCCGCCGGAGATGATCATGTCCTTGGCCCGGTCGACGATGTAGACGTAGTGGTCCTCGTCCCAGACCGCGACGTCGCCGGTCCACATCCAGCCGTCCCGCAGGGTCTGTGCGGTCAGTTCCGGCTTGTTCCAGTAGCCGAGCATGTTGGCTTCGGAGCGGACCACGATCTCGCCGGGGGTCTTGCCGTCCTTGGGGACCTCGTTGCCGTCGAAGTCGACGACCCGGATGGTGGTGCCGAAGCCTTCCCGGCCGCAGGACTTGAGCCGGTGCTCGTTGATTCCCTGGACCGCGTCGAGGTGGTCCTCCTGGGACAGGAACGACATGGTCGTGCCCTCGGTCTGGCCGTACCCCTGGATGAGGGTGCAGGGGAACGCCTCGAGCGCGCTGCGGACGATCGCGGACGGCATGGGGCCGCCGCCGTACTGGATGTTGCGCAGGCTCGACAGGTCGTAGGAGTCGAAGTTCTCCACGGCCATCATCCAGTTCAGCATGGTGGTGATGCCCAGGAACGCCGAGACCCGCTCCGACTCGATGATCTCGAGCGCCTGCTTGGCCTCGAAATTGACCAGCACCACCGGACATCCGTGCTTCATGTAGTTCATCGAGAGCACCACCGGGATGTGGTACATCTGGCCGGTGAGCATGTAGACGTCGGTCGGCACGACCCGCTCGGCGACGGTCTGGTTGAGCATGCCTGCGGCCGCGCTGGTGTGCGAGTGCAGCGCACCCTTGGATTCGCCGGTGGTGCCGCCGGTGTAGAGGATGAAGAACGGGTCGTCTCCCCCGATGCTCGGCGTCCAGATCGGTTCGGCCGGGCTGGAGCTCGCGAGCAGCCCCTCGTACGTCCCGTTACCTCCCGGACCGAACTCGAGCCAGTGTTCGACCGTGGCGGCTCGGCTGAGTTCCTCTCCTACGGAACGGAACTCGGACGCGGTGATGAGCACCTTCGGGGTGGCGTCGGCGACGAGCCCGAGCAGGGAGGGGGTCGCGAGTCGCCAGTTCAGCGGCTGCAGGATCAGGCCCGCGCGACCGACGGCGAAGAACAGCTCCTGGAACTCGATGCTGTTCTTGGTCAGCACGGCGACCCGGTCGCCCTTCTCGAGGCCGAGTCCGCGCAGTCCGTTCGCCAGGCGCCGGACGCGCTCGTCGAGGCCGGCGAAGGTGATGCGCCGGTCGTTGGGGACGTCGTACAACGCCATGCGGTTCGGGGTGAGGGCGGCCCACTTGGCGGGGATGAGGCCCTGGTTCATCGTCATGGTGGCTCCGGAGGCTCAGTACGGGAGGTCGAGGGCGATGTGCCGCTTGGTGAGCACCCAGTCGCCGCCGCTCCTGGTCCACTCGTCCTCGTACTTGCCGGTGGACAGCGCCCGCAGGGCACCGTTCTCCGCAGAGGTGATGAGCAGGTACGACACGGTGCGGACGTTCTTCTCGTCGATCTCGTCGATCAGCAGATTGGTGGTGACGTGCCGCCGCTGGTCGGTCTGGGACTCGTGGGCTCCGCGGAACAGGCCCATGATCTCCTCACGGCCGTTGAGCGGCCCGATGAGGTCGCCGTCCCCGATCTTCATGGTGAACACGGCGGTTTCACCGAAGACGCGCTCGACACCGTCCATGTCGCCGTCGTCGTAGGCGAGAGCGTATCGGGCGAGGGCGTTTTCGATTTCGTTCCTGAGCGACATTACGACTACTCCTGCCGAAGGGAGGGAAGGGAGATGTGATGACAGTCACTTTATACTAATCATGCGCATTGTCTAGGGGTACGAAGACCCCGATTTCCGTGCCGGGAGACGGCACTCAGCGTGATTCGGACACGGTCCAGGTGTCGTGCCCGGTCAGCAAGGACTGCAAGGATTCTCGTCGACGG
This sequence comes from Rhodococcus indonesiensis, assembly GCF_047782815.1. Taxonomy (NCBI): domain Bacteria; kingdom Bacillati; phylum Actinomycetota; class Actinomycetes; order Mycobacteriales; family Nocardiaceae; genus Rhodococcus; species Rhodococcus indonesiensis. The sequence goes on from NZ_CP180630.1 coordinate 5,114,652, forward strand.
GGCTCGCCGGCTCGGGCGCTCTCGTTCTGCTCGCGCACGAGATCGTCGTAGGTCGGGCGGGCGACGCTGCGGAACACGCCGAACACGGTGTGGGCGAGGTCCTGGTCGGACAGTCGCGACAACGCGAAGGCGTACTCCGGGTCGTCGGCGTGCGCATCGTGCACCACGATCGATCCCGGATCCGCCGATGCCGTGTCCACCACGCGCAGACCGAATCCGTCACGGACGACGCACTTCTGCCCCTCCGCGCCGAAGACGATCGGCTCACCGTGGCGCAGCGGGATCACCCGCTGCTCCGCATCCTCCTTGCGCAGCACGTCGAACGAGCCGTCGTTGAAGATCGGGCAGTCCTGGTAGATCTCGACGAACGCGGTGCCCCGGTGCTCGGCTGCGCGGCGCAGCACGTCGGTCAGCCCCTTGCGGTCGGAGTCGAGCGCGCGGGCCGCGAAGGTGGCCTCGGCACCGAGCGCGAGGGAGAGGGTGTTGAAGGGGTGGTCCACCGAACCCATCGGGGTGGACTTGGTGACCTTTCCGACCTCGGACGTGGGCGAGTACTGCCCCTTCGTCAGCCCGTAGATCCGGTTGTTGAACAACAGGATCGTGAGGTTCACGTTGCGGCGCAGCGCGTGGATCAGGTGGTTTCCCCCGATCGAGAGGGCATCGCCGTCACCGGTGACGACCCACACCGACAGGTCGGGCCGCGTGACGGCCAGGCCGGTCGCGATCGCCGGCGCGCGGCCGTGGATGGAGTGCAGCCCGTAGGTGTCGAGGTAGTACGGGAACCGGCTCGAACAGCCGATGCCCGAGACGAACATCAAGTTCTCGCGGCGCAGCCCGAGTTCGGGCAGGAAGTTGCGGATCGCGGCCAGGATGACGTAGTCACCGCAACCCGGGCACCAGCGCACCTCCTGGTCGCTCGTGAAGTCCTTGGCCTTCTGCGGGGCGTCGGTCGTCGGGACGAGCGCGGTAGCGCTGAGCCCGAGATCGGTGCCGACCCGGCTGATCAATTCGGTCATGCCGATTCCTCCTCGCGGTCAGGCGCCGGCCGGTACTCGGCCGCAGCCAGCGCCGCGGTGGTCTTGGCGTCTTCGAACTCGCGCAGGGTGCCGGCGAGCGCGGCATCGATCGCGTCGACGATCTCGTCGGCGAGGAAAGCCAGACCCTCGACCTTCGTCACCGGCTCGACGTCGACCAGGTAGCGCGCCCGCAGCACGCTCGTCAGCTGCCCCAGATTCATCTCCGGCGCGATCACCGTGCGGTACCGGCCGAGCACCTCACCGAGGTTGCGCGGCAACGGGTTCAGGTGCCGCAGGTGCAGGTGGGCGACCGCGGTACCGCGACGCCGGGCGCGGCGGCAGGCCTCGCCGATCGGCCCGTAGGAACTGCCCCAGCCCACGATCAGCAGTTCGGCCTGCCCCGACGGATCGTCGACCTCGGCGTCCGGAACGGAAATGCCGTCGATCTTCGCCTGCCGCAGGCGCACCATCAGATCGTGGTTGGCGGGATCGTAGGAGATGTTGCCGCTGCCGTTCGCCTTCTCGAGGCCACCGAGCCGGTGCTCGAGGCCGGGAGTCCCGGGTATCGCCACGGCACGGGCGAGGGTCTCGCGGTCCCGCGCGTAGGGACGCAGCGGCGTGCCGGCGGCGTCCGGGCCCGTCTCGTAGTTCGGATCGATCGGGGCGAGCTCGTCGACCTGCGGGATCTGCCAGGGCTCCGAGCCGTTGGCGATGGCGCCGTCGGACAGCAGCAGGACCGGCGTCCGGTACGTCAGGGCGATGCGGGCCGCCTCGACGGCGGTGGCGAAGCAGTCGGCCGGGGAGCGCGGCGCGAGCACGGCGACGGGCGACTCGCCGTTGCGTCCGTACAGTGCCTGCAGCAGATCGGACTGCTCGGTCTTGGTGGGCAGGCCCGTCGACGGTCCGCCGCGCTGCACGTCGATCACGACGAGCGGCAGCTCGGTCATGACGGCCAGGCCGATGGCCTCGCTCTTGAGGGCCAGGCCCGGGCCGGAGGTGCTGGTGACACCGAGTGCGCCCCCGAGGGAGGCGCCGACCGCTGCGCCGATGGCGGCGATCTCGTCCTCCGCCTGGAATGTGGTCACGCCGAGACCACGGTGCTTGGTCAGCTCGTGCAGGATGTCGGAGGCGGGGGTGATCGGGTACGTCCCGAGGAACACCTCGAGCCCGGACAGCTCACCGGCGGTCACCAGACCGTAGGCCAGCGCGGTGTTACCGGTGATCTGCCGGTACGTGCCGACCGGCAGGTCCGCCTTGGCCACCTCGAACGTCGTCGCGAACGTCTCGGTGGTCTCGCCGTAGTTCCACCCGGCCTGGAAGGCGAGCAGGTTTCCCTGGGCGACCTGCGGCTTCTTGGCGAACTTGGTGCGCAGGAACTCCTCGATCCGCTCCACCGGCCGGTTGTACATCCACGACAGCAGCCCGAGCGCGAACATGTTCTTCGCGCGCTCCCCGTCCTTGCGGCTCAGGCCGGCCGGCTCCACCGCCCCCACCGACAGGCTCGACATCGGGACCTGGTGGACCACGAACTCGTCGAGGCTTCCGTCGTCGAGCGGGTCGGCGGCGTAGCCGACCTTGGACAGGTTGCGCTTGGTGAACTCGTCGGTGTTGACGATGACGGTGCCGCCCCGCGGCAGATCGTCGATGTTCGCCTTCAGTGCCGCCGGGTTCATCGCGACGAGGACGTCCGGTCGATCACCCGCGGTGAGGATGTCGTGGTCCGCGATCTGGATCTGGAACGACGACACCCCCGGCAGGGTGCCCTGGGGCGCCCGGATCTCGGCGGGGAAGTTGGGCTGCGTCGCGAGGTCGTTGCCGAACGCGGCCGCCTCGGAGGTGAAGCGGTCACCGGTCAGCTGCATGCCGTCACCCGAGTCGCCCGCGAAGCGGATGACGACTCGTTCCAGCTTGGTGGTGTTCGCGTCCGTTGTCATGGATTCCTGCCTCTGGTCCGCATTCTGCCCCTACGGGGCTTCCTTCACGAGTTGCTTGGCCAGCGAATCGAAGATCACCTCGGTCGAGCCCTCGTAGATCCGCATGGGACGCGCCTCCCGGTAGAGGCGTTCGAGCTTGCCGCCGCGCACGAGCCCGAAACGACCCATGATCTGCACCGACCGGTCGACGACGCGAGCTGCCGCCTCGGTCGCCCCGACCTTCGCCATCGACGACAGGTGCAGATTGGCGCGGGCATCGCGGGCCGAGGCGGCGGCCGCGCGGTAGGTCAGCGAGCGGGCCATCTCGATGTCGGTCCAGCAGGAGGCGAGGTGCTCGGGCACCGACCCCAGGCGCGCGAGGCTGACACCGAAGCCCTCCCGGGACTTGGCATGGGCGACGGCCTCGTCCAGCGCGGCCTGGGCCACGCCGACGGCGGCGCCGGCCACGGACACGCGGAACGTGGCGAGGGTGGCGAGGACGAGCGCGAAGCCCTTGCCCGGTTCCCCGATGCGGTTGCCGACCGGGACCTCGACGTTCTCGAGGATGACGTCGCTGAGCACGTGGGGCGCGATGATCTGGTGGGGGTGCTCGATGCGCAGGCCGGGCGCGCCGGCCGGGACCAGCACGAGGGAGTATCCGTCGCCCTCGCGGGCGAGGATGCTGTAGAAGTCAGCGTCGCCGCCGTTGGTGATGAAGGACTTGTGGCCGTCGACGACGAGCTTGCCGTCGCGCTCGACGACGGTGGTGCTGAGGGCCTTGAGATCGGATCCGACGTGCGGCTCGGTCAGGCCGAGCGCGGCTACCGCCTCGAGCCGGGCCACCTTGGGCAGCCACTCCGCCTTGAGTTCCTCGGACCCGCCGACACTGATGCAGTAGCTGCCGATGCCCTGCATGCCGAACATGGAGTCGAGGTGGGCGGACTCGGCGGCGAGGGCCTCGCGCACAATGGTCACCGCGAGGGAATCGACCTTCTCGAAGCGGCCACCGTAGGCGGCCGGCACGACGACCTCGGTGAGACGGGACGCGGTCAGCCGCTTGCGGACGTCCGGGTCGAAGCTGTCCGCCTCGTCGGCACGCGCGGCGATGTCGGCACACTCGGCTGCGAGGGCGCGAGCTTCCCGCTGGAGGTCGAGGTATCGCTGCGGCAGGGCGAACAGGTCCTGCTGGTCGTCACTCACCTTGTACTCCGTTCTGGCGATGCGTCCGCTCACCGGAGGCGCCACGGCGCTGTGACTCGGTGCGGTCTCGGCCATTGTCGTGAACTGGATCACTATCCGCTAATCTATGATCACAATAGCAAGGAATTGGGTACCGTCAACCAGGACCAGCGGAGGAATTCGATGACCGATTCAACGACCGGCCGGACCCGCCCGGGGTTCGACCCCACGCGCGCGTTCGATCTCACCGACCGCACCGCGATCGTCACCGGCGGCAGCCGGGGCCTCGGCCGCGCCATGGCGTTCGGGCTGGCCCGGGCCGGCTGCGACGTCGTCATCGCCAGCCGTGACCTGGCCTCGTGCCAGGCCACCGCCGACGAGATCACCGAGGAGACCGGCCGCAAGACGCTCGCGCACTCGTTCCACGTCGGCAGGTGGGAGTCGATCGAGGAACTCGTGGACGCGGCCTACGACCACTTCGGGAAGATCGACGTACTGATCAACAATGCGGGCATGTCCCCGCTGTACGACAGCCTCGACACCGTCAGCGAAACGCTGTTCGACAAGGTCGTCGGAGTGAACCTCAAGGGTCCGTTCCGGCTCGCGGCACTCGTGGGAACCCGCATGGCGCAGGGCGACGGCGGATCCATTATCAACATTTCCAGTGCCGGGTCCGTCCACCCCAGGCCCGATATCCTGCCCTACGCCGCCGCCAAGGCCGGACTCAACGCCGTTACCATCGGCATGGCGCACGCGTTCGGTCCCACGGTGCGCAGCAACGCGATCATGGCCGGTACCTTCCTCACCGACGTGAGCAACTCCTGGGACATGGAGGCATTCTCGCGGCGGGCGCAGAGCTTCGCCGCCAAGCGCGGCGGCCAGCCCGACGAGATCGTGGGCGCGGCCCTGTACCTCGCGAGCGACGCCTCGAGTTTCACCACCGGTTCCATCGTCACCGTCGACGGCGGCCACCCCTGATCCGCCCGGAAGGACAAGACATGACCACCGCCACCACCGCCGTCACCCAGCAGCGCTTCCAGCTCGCCTACGGCGACTGCGACGCCGTCGGCATCTCGTACTTCGCGATCAACTACCCGTGGATGGAACGGACGTACAGCGTCTGGCTGCACTCGTTCGGCCTCGACAGCCACACGATGCTCGACACTATCGGCGTCTACACCGTGGGCCTGAAGTCGGAGTGCCAGTACCTCACCAGCTGCGAGGTGTTCGACGAATTGACCTGCACGGTCGTCCTCGACCACCTCGGTACCACGTCGTACGCGCTCGGATTCGACTTCCAGCGCGGCGACGAACTCGTCGCGCACGGCAAGATCACGTTCGCCGTGCGAGGCGCGGACGGGAAGAAGGCGCAGATTCCCGAGCGACTGCTCGCCGCCCTCCACACGCTGGAGCCACCGAAATCGGCTTGATCACCGTCGCTTCCGGAAACGGGCGTCCACTCCTCAGGGGTGGGCGCCCGTTCCCGTCGAGAACCCGTTTCACCAATCCATTGACATCATTCAGATCGTATTTATAGTTATCAGCACTTAGTGATCCGGATCACTTCCCCCCTCCGGCCCCAGACCCTCGGCGGAGCGGCACGACCCCGACCGGTGCCTGCCGGCACCGATCCTGCTCGACCCCTCGATTCGACGATCAGGAGATTCCAGAGTGACCGCAGTCGAACCCCGCCCCACCGCCCCCGACATCCTCTCCCCCGAGTTCCTCGCCGACCCCTACCCGTCCCACCGCGTACTGCGCGACCACTACCCCGCCCTGCGCCACGAAGCCACGGAGAGCTACCTCATCAGCCGGTACGCCGACTGCGCCGAGGCCTTCCGCAGCCCGAAGTTCTCCAGCCGCAACTACGAGTGGCAGCTCGAGCCCATCCACGGGCGCACCATCCTGCAGATGGAAGGTCGCGAGCACTCGACGCATCGCGCGCTGCTCAACCCGTTCTTCCGCGGCAACGGACTCGAGAAGTTCATGCCGGCCATCACGCACAACGCGGCCGACCTGATCGGCGGCATCGTCGCCCGCAACGCCGGCGAGCTGCTCGGCGAGGTGGCCGGACAGGGCGAGGCCGAACTCGTCTCCCAGTTCACCAGCCGATTCCCCATCAACGTCATGGTCGACATGCTGGGACTGCCCAAGAGCGACCACGAGCGGTTCCGCACCTGGTACTTCTCCATCATGGCCTACCTCAACAACCTGGCTGGGGACCCCGAGATCAACGCCGCCGCCGAACGTACCCACGTCGAGCTGCGGGAGTACATGCTGCCGATCATCCGCGAACGACGCTCCGGCGACGGCGACGACCTGCTCTCGCGCCTGTGCCGTGCGGAGGTCGACGGCGAGCAGATGTCCGACGAGGAGATCAAGGCCTTCGTCAGCCTGCTCCTCGTCGCCGGTGGTGAGACGACGGACAAGGCCATCGCCAGCATGATCCGCAATCTCATCGACCACCCCGACCAGATGCGGGCCGTCCGCGAGGACCGCAGTCTCGCCGACCGCGTCATCGCCGAGACGCTGCGCTACTCCGGACCTGTCCACATGATCATGCGCCAGACCGAGGACGAGGTGCAGATCGAGGACTCGACCATCCCCGCGGGGGCGACGTGCATCATGATGCTCGCGGCCGCCAACCGCGACGAGCGGCACTTCTCGAACCCGGACGAGTTCGACATCTTCCGAACCGATCTCAACGTCGATCGGGCCTTCAGCGGTGCGGCCAACCACGTGCAGTTCATCCTCGGCCGGCACTTCTGCGTGGGCTCGATGCTCGCGAAGACGGAGATGACCATCGCGCTGAACCTCGTGCTCGACACGATGGACTCGATCGAGTACCAGGACGGCTTCGTCCCGCGCGAGGAAGGCCTGTACACGCGCAGCATCCCGGAGCTCCGCGTGAAGTTCGAACCGACGGGCGCCCTCGGCTGAGACCGGCCACCCCGAGCACAGCCCTCGGCGAGATCCGCGAAACGGCCGGTCGTCCGCATAAGCGAATTACTTACGCGGACGACCGGGACCGTCGCGGATCGGAAGTCCTTACTGCAGGGTGTAGTCCGTCAGTACCCGTCGGCCCGGCGTGAAGGTGGCCGGGATGCGCTGGTAGCCGGTGTTCACGCCCTGTCGCGGGTAGGGCTGCAGCGCGTCGTAGTCGACCTCGTAGTCCGGCATCCGTTCGAGCACCTGGCTGATCAGCGCGTGCGACATGTAGCGGCCGAGATGCGAACCGGCGCAACGGTGCACACCGATACCGAAGGCGGTGTGCCGGTTGGGCCATCGTTCGATGTCGATTTCGTCGGGCTTGTCGAACAGCTCCGTGTCCCGATTGGCGGAAGCCCAGGACAGCAGCACCCGGTCGCCCTTGCGCATGGGGCAGCCGTGGAACTCGACGTCGTGTGTCACGGTGCGGGCGAGCGCCTGGGTCGGCGAGAAGTACCGCAGGAACTCCTCGATGGCGTGATCGAGGAGATCGGGATGGTCGGCCAGCCGCTGCCGCACGTCCTTGTGGCGGCTGAGCCAGACCAGCGAGTTGCTCACCAGGGAGGCGGTGGTGCCGACGCCACCGGAGATGAGCAGGTCGACGATCGCGAAGACGTCGTGATCGTTCATCGGGCTGCCGTCGACCTCCTGCTGGACGAGGTAGCTGATGATGTCGTCCTTCGGGGCCGCGCGTCGTTCCGCGATGGTCTGCTCGATGCGGCCGGCGAGGTACGGGAAGTCGACCTCGACCGCATGGGTGTGTTCGGGGGTACCGGGGATTCCGGCGAGCACCTGGAAGTGGGCATTGGAATAGCGGCGCCACTCCGAGACGTCGAGGCCGAGCCACTCGACCGTGACGATGGAGGGCACCCCGATGACCGACGTCAGGTCGCACTCGCCGCTCTCGATCACGCTGTCGATGAAGCCCGCGACGTGCCGGTCGATCGTGGGCTTCATCTTCTCGACGGCGGCCGGCGCACTGACCGGGTTGACGATCCTGCGGTACTTGCGGAACTCCGGCGGATCGAGCTCGATCGGAATGTGGTCGTGGTGCGGGGTTTTCGGGATCACCACGGACAGTCCCTCCCCGCCGTACTCGCTGCGCGCGGAAGAGAACGTCTCGTCGTCGCGGGCGGCGTCGAAGACCGAGCTGTAGTCGGAGAGCACCCAGTAGCCGCCGTGGGCGGGAGTCCAGCCGATCTTGACGGTTTCCCGGATCTTCCGGTATGACTCGGCCGGGTCGGCCGAGTGCTCGGGGGAGTTGTGGTCGAAGTGGACGACCGGGCAGCGGGCGGGGCTTTCCATCGTGCGTTCCTTCCGAGTCGGGATTCGGCGGCGAGCCGGAGGTCTAGGTCTTGGCGAGCAGCCCGGCGTCGATGGGCAGCACCACGCCGGTCACGTAGCGGGCCTCGTCCGAGGCCAGCCAGACCAAGGCGTTGCTGATGTCGACGGGCTCGACCCAGGGGACGTCGAGCTCGTTGCGCCGGCGGCAGTGGTCGACGATGTCCGCCTGCGTCGGCGATTCAAGGTCGGGGCGGTAGATCCGGTACATGGCGTCGTTCTCGATCATATCCGTGCGGACGGTGCCGGGGTTGAGGGTGTTGACCCGGATTCCGTGCTCCCCCAGCTCGTTGGAGAGGGTGCGCATGAGGCTGACGACCCCGCCCTTGCTGGCGGCGTAGTGCCCCAGATTGCGACTCGCCCGGATCGCCGCGACGGAACTGGTGAGCACGATCGCGCCGCCGGTGCCCTGCTCGATCATGCGGGGGACGACGGCCCGCACGGTGTGGAAGACCCCGGTGAGGTTGACGTCGATGACGTTCTGCCACTCCTCGTCGCTGAGGTGCCAGGTGGGGGTGAAGCTCACGATGCCGGCGTTGGCGCTGACGATGTCGATGTGCCCGAACTCGTCGACGGCGTCGGAGACGAGCAGGTCGAGGGCCGCCTGGTCGCGCACGTCGACGACGCGGGACAGGCAGCGACGGCCCGCGGCCTCGACGAGGCGTCCGGTCTCGGCGAGGTCGTCGGGGGTGGCGAGCGGGTAGGCGACCGTGTCGATGTCCTTGCAGGAGTCGAGGATCACGACGTCGGCGCCTTCCTCCGCAAGGCGGACGGCATTCGAACGTCCCTGCCCCCGTGCGGCGCCCGTGACCAGCGCGACCTTCCCGATTACTCGACCCATTTCCGATCTCCTCTTCTGCTCGGATTGTGACGAAGAGCACCTTAATGCTTATCATCATTATTAGCTAGCGCACCCACTAGGTCCGAAGGTCCCCGATCGTCGGACACCTACGTCCCGCGCCGGAACAGGTTCCGGACCCGCGCGCACAACAGTCAGACGCAACAGCAACTGCTGTCGCGTCTGACCGGAAAGTGCGCGGGTGTTCGGCGGGTCCGCCCGCCGAATGTCACACCGTCGTCGGCTCCATCAGGATGCCGTCGGGTTCGGGCGGGGATCCGGCCGCCCGCGCCGCGGCCCGGCCCGCCCGGTAGCCGAACACCAGTGCCGGACCGAGCGTTCCGCCGGCTCCGCCGTACACCATCCCGGTGGGGGCCGCCATGACGTTGCCCGCGGCGAACAGTCCGGGGATGACGCGATCGTCGACGTCGAGGACCGCGCCGTCGGCGTCGGTGCGCGGGCCGCCCTTCGTGCCGAGCGTGCTGCTGTGGATCTGCACCGCGTGGAAGGGCCCCCGCGCGACCGGCCCCAGGGTGGATTCCACGCCCGGGTACTTGTCCTTGTCACCGACGAACCCGTCGTACACGCTCTCCCCGCGGTGGTACTCGCTGTCGTGGCCCCGGCGCACGTCCTCGTTCCAGTGGGCCACCGTCGACTCGAGCGCGTCCGCGGGGACCTCGATCCGCCGCGCGAGATCGGCGAGGGTGTCGGCACGCACCACCCACTCGGGCACTTCCGTACCCGGCGCGGCCCCGAACGCCCCGTACTTCTCGACATGGTCGGCGTCGAAGATCAGCCAGCAGGGCTGGTTCGGATAGTCGAAGTCGTGGGCGTCGAGATGATGGAACGCGCCGCCGAGGGCGTTGTAGTTGGTCGCCTCGTTGGTGAACCGGCGTCCGTGCCGGTTCACCATGATCGAATGCGGCGCCGTCCGCTCCCGGTGCACGAGCTGAACCGCCTGCGCACCGTTCGCCCGTTGCCCGGGCAGTACCGCGACCGGAGCCCACCAGGCCTCGCGCATGTTGCCGAGCTGCGCGCCGACACGCATCGCCATGCGCAGACCGTCCCCGGTGCACGTGGGGACCGTGGCCGGGTGCGCCAGCGGCCCACGCAGGAAGTCGCGCCGCAGACGCTCGTCCCATTCGAAGCCACCGGTGGCGAGGACGACGCCGTGCTCGGCGCGCACGTCGTGCAGACCGCCCCGCCCCTCGAACCGCACACCCGTGACGCGGCCGGACTCGTCCTGGATCAGCCGCACGCCGCGCTCGCCGGTGTGCACCGCGACGCCCTCGTCGAGACAGCCCTGGAGCAGGGCCGCGACCATGCCACGCCCCAGACCCTCGACACGGTCGTGCTCACGCTGCTCCCGTACGTCGGACGGAAGGTGCCCGGTGCCGCCGCCGATGGGGGTCTCCGCAACCGTCATCCGGCGCGGGACCCCGACGAGCTTGTCCTCCCATCGACCGAGGTCGATGAAGCTGAACAATTCGGGCTCCAGCGAGCGTCCGCCCTCCGGCATGCCGCCCGGCCGCTCGGGGTGGTAGTCGGGATACCCGGCGACGAGGCGCATCTTCAGCGGTGTGGTGTCGAGCCAGTCCAGCAGTTCGGGAACCGTGTCGACGAAGGCCTCGGCGAGTTCGGGCAGGATCATCCCGTGCGACAACGACTCGAGATAGGCGAGGGCCCCCTCGCGCGAGTCGGCGATCCCCGCCTCCCGCGCGTACCGATTGTTCGGCAACCACGCCACGGCGCTCGACAAGCACGTGGTGCCGCCGAGCAGCTCGCCCTTCTCGAACACACCCACCCGGGCTCCGCTCCGGGCAGCCGACAACGCGGCGCACAGTCCGGCGGCGCCGCTGCCGAGCACGACGACGTCGTACCCGTCTGTTTCTTCGTTGTGTTGCATCGCAATCCCTCTCTCGGGTGGTTCAGTCGACGACGGCGGACGGACTCGGCCGGCGCCGTCCGTCCTGCTCGGCGGGACGCGGGGCCTCGGGTGCTGTCGCAGCTGTGAGAACCGTCCCGTAGGCGGTGGTGGGTGTCGCGTACCGGACCTCGAGCCGGCGTTCACCGAAGTACCAGCGGTCGTCCCGTCGGACGTAGCGATCGTGGTACCGGAGGGCGAGGATGCTTTGCACGCCCGCCTGGGCGAACTCGACGTGGCAGGGCACGACGCCGCGTGCTGTGTCCTCGCCGGTGAAGTCCACCGTGCCGGGGTGCGGGGTGTGCACGCTGAGGCCGTCGTAGCCGTCGAGCGCGGACTGCACGTAGGCGACGATCGCGTCCCGGCCGCGCAGCGTCTCGGTGAGACCGCAGAATGCGGCGTCGGGCGCGTACAGGGCGGCCAGCGTCGCCATGTCGTGGTCGTCGACTGCCAGCGCGTACCGCGCCGCCAGCTCCCGGATCTCGAGGACGTCCGCCGTCCGTCGCGGGTGGCGGTCCCGGGGGTCGTGCATGCCGGATCCTTCCGTCGCGGAGTGCATGTCGGGTCCTGCCCCTACTTCACCAGTGCGCCGGCGTCGATCGGCATCGTGATGCCGGTGACGTAGCGGGACTGGGTTCCGGCGAGGAACAGGACGGCGTTGCTGACGTCGTCGGGCTGCACGAACGGGACGTCGAGGGCGTGCATGCCGTGCAGCAGGGGTTCGACCTGTTCACGGGTGGGCTGCGCCTCGTCCGGCAGGAACAGCTTGTAGATCGCATCGTTGAGCAGCATCCGGGTTTCGACGTTGGTCGGCAGGACCGCGTTGACGCGGATGCCCTCGGGGCCGAGTTCGTTGGCGAGGCTGCGCATCACGCCCAGCACGCCGTGCTTGGCAGCCGCATAGTGGACGTTGTTCGGCAGCCCCTTGAGTCCCGCGATGGAACTGATCAGCACGATGCTGCCGCCACGGCCGCCCGCTCGCAGGTGCGGGACGGAGACCTTCACCGTGTTCCACACGCCGGTGAGGTTGATGTCGATCATGTCGCGCCAGATCTCGTCGGTGAGATCCTCGACCGGATAGCTACCGGCGATCCCCGCGTTGGCGACGACGACGTCGAGGCGCCCGAACCGCTCGACGCCCGCCGCCACGGCCTTTGCGACCGCTGCCGAATCCCGCACGTCCGCTTCGGAGGCGACGATCTGCCTCCCCTCGGCCTGCACCAGTCGGACCGTCTCGTCGAGGTCCGCCCGGGTGGCCATGTCGTACGGGGCACCTTGCACCGGCGCGCACAGGTCGAGGGCGATGATGTCGGCGCCTTCCCGGGCGAGGCGCACCGCGTGGTTGCGTCCCTGCCCCCTCGCCGCACCGGTAATGAATGCAACCATGCCGTCGAATCCCACGGTGTAAGCCTTTCCCTCGGTGTTTGGTTCGCATCCCGGACGGCCTGGTCGTGACCTACCGGCGGCGATCACCGGTGGCGCACTGCGCCGGGACTGCGCGAAGACAGCAGCGGAAGAAATCTGTGCATATGATTATGCTCACACCACACCCCGGGGCGTCAACGGCAGAGCCCGGAAAGTTTGCCGGCCGGAGCGACCACTCCGGCCGACAGTCGAGCACCGTTCCCTCAGTTGCGATTTCGCAGATCGTCCGCAGCGCGGGCCTCGCGGCGCCGGCCCGGGGTGAAACGCGCGGGGATGCGCTTCCACCCCGGATTGACCGCCTGATGCGGGAACGGCACCACCTCGTCGTGCAGGATCTCGTAATCCGGCATGCGGACCAGGATCTGGCCGAGCAGCTCGAGCGACAGGGCGCGGGCGATGTGCGCCCCCGCGCACCGGTGCACACCCATCCCGAACGCCGTGTGCCGGTTCGGCCACCGCTCGATGTCCACGGTGTCCGGGTCCTCGAACGCCTTCGGGTCGCGGTTCGCCGACGCCCAGCCGAGGAGCACGCGGTCGCCCGTGCGGAAGTCGTGCCCGCGGAACTCCACGTCCCGGGTGACGGTGCGGGCCAGCGCCTGCGTGGGTGAGAAGACCCGAAGGAATTCCTCGATCGCGCGCGGCAGCTTCTCCGGATGCGCGGCCAGGGTGCGGCGCAGGTCGTGGTGGCGGTCGAGGTACATGAGCGTCTGGCTGACGAGGGAAGCGGTGGTGCCCACGCCGCCGGAGACGAGCAGCTCGGCGATGGCGAACACCTCGTCGTCCGTGACCGGCCGGCCGTCCACCTCCGAGCCCACGAGACGACTGAGCACGTCCTCCCGCGGAGAGGTGCGCCGCTCGGCGATCGCGGCACGCAATTGTGCTTCCATCCAAGGAAACTCGACGGCGATCGCGTGCTCGAACTCCGGTGTTCCCGGTCGGTCCGACAGCGCGGCGTGATGCGCGTGCGCGTACCGTTCCCAGTCCTCGGGAGGCAGACCGAGCCAGTCGATCGTCACCACCGCGGGAACACCGATGACGGTTGCGAAGTCGCACTCGCCGTCCTCGATCACCTCGTCGAGGAACCGCGTCGTGTACTTCTCGATCACCGGCCGCAGGTGCTCGACCGCCGCCGGAGCGGTGAGAGGGTTGATCAGCTTGCGGTACTTCCGATGTTCCGGAGGGTCGAGTTCGACTGGGATGTGGTGGTTCACCGGCGTCTTGGGGATGACGGTGGCCAGGCCCTCGCCCCCGTAGGGGCACCGCGCGGACGAGAAGACCTGATCCTCGCGGGCGGCCTCGAAGACGCCCTCGTAGTCGGTGAGTACCCAGAAGCCCCCGTGCCCGGCGGACCGGATCACCGGTCCCGCTTCCCGCAACCGCCGGTAGGAGGCGACCGTGTCCTCGGCGTGCGACGCCGAGTTGTGGTCGAAGTCGAGTACCGGACAACGTGGTTCGAGGCCGCGATCGTCGTCCGTCATCGTGCTTCTCCTGTCGGGCCGGGGTGCGGGACCGCCGAGTGTTCCATCACGGCACGGGCATCGACCGGCACGATCTCGCGCATACCCGGAACGATGTCCCGGCCGAGATCGTCGAGGTACGCGACGACGTCGTCGGCCGTCATGTCCGGCCACTGGGCCCGGACGATCACCGGATCGACGGGCACCTGCGCCGCGAGCGTGCGCAACTGGTTGAGACAGTCGTCGGCGGTGCCGATGATCGCCTCCTTCGCGGCAACCTGCCGGAACCTGTCGGTGAGAGCGCCGGCATCGCGTGTGGCCAGTTCTCGCTGGGCGTAGGCCAGGAGACGGTCCCGTGCCATGAATTCGAAGCGCCGGAACGCTTCTTCGGTGGTGGCGCCGGGAACGATCTCGCGGCGCAGCGGATGCCGCGCGACCGGGGGCCGTCCGTGCCTGCGCCGGGCCGCCGCGTACACGCCGAACATGCGATGCATGTCCTCGGTCTGCGTCTCCGGTGTCACCGGCCACGCGTCCCCGAGCCGTGCGGACCGTCGGACACCCGAATCCCTCAGCGCGCCGATCCAGATCGGCGGATGCGGGTCCTGCCAGGGGCGGATGTGGGTCTTCACGCCGTCGAGCCGCCAGAACTTGCCGTCGAAATCGACCTCGTCCTGCGTCCACATCATCCGCACGATCTGCAGCGCCTCGTCCATCATGGCGAACCGCTGATCGAAGTCGACACCGAAGGCGGTGAACTCCTCACGCCGGTACCCCGCGCCGGCGCCGACGATGAGATTGCCGCGGGTGAGGATGTCGAGGGTGGCGAGTTCCTCGGCGAGTGCGACCGGATGGAACAGCGGTACCTGCACCACCATCGTGCCGATCTTCACGCCCGGATCCAGTTCGGCCGCGATCCGGGCGAGCGTGGGGATCGGCTGCAGCCAGCGCAGGTTGCCGTAGATGTAATGGTGGCCCATCACGATGTAGCGCACACCGTTGCGTTGCGCCGCCTCGACCTGTCGCAGGAGTCCGTCGAGATGTTCGCGCGGCGACAGCGTGGTGTGCACGTCGCCGAGGATCACACCCAGGTCCATGTCTTCCTCGCTTCCGCAGGCGGCTCGAGAAGCCAGTTCCGCAGCTTCGCCTTGGCGACCTTGTTCAAGGTGGCGCGCGGGAACTCCGGCACCAGATGGATCTGACGGGGCCGTTTGAAGTCGGACAGCAGTTCGGCACACACCCGGTCGATCTCGGCGGGCAGGTCGCCGGGCGCGGCACCGTCCGCGATCACGAACGCGACCGGGACGTCGCCGAGCATGCGGTCCGGTTTCGCCACGACGGCGACCTCCCGGACCCCCGGCACGGTGGCGACCACGCGTTCGACCTCGGCGGCGGCGACGTTCTCCCCACCGACCTTGAGCATGTCCTTGGACCGCTCGACGAACCAGTACTGTCCGGACCGGTCCTGGCGCACCCGGTCGCCGGTGCGGAACCACCCGTCGGTGGTGAAGGCCGCGCGGGTGGCGTCGTCGTCGTGGAGATAGCCCGCGAACAGGGACACCCCCGGTGTACCCCGCACCCACAGCTCCCCCACCGTGCCCGGTTCCACGGGACGACCGTCGGCACCGACGACGGCGACGGCGTATTCGGGCGCCGCACGTCCCATCGTCCCGTCGGAGTCGGGATGCGCCAGTTCGCTGACGACGGGGTGCGAGACGGTTTCCGTCATGCCGAACCAGCCCGTCGTGCGGATTCCGCCGGCCACCGACCGCTTGGCCGCGCTGCCCGACCAGTGCCGGTAGGTGTGGTCGGGCGGGACCGGTGTGCCGGCCAGGGCGCGGAGCATGAACGACACCACCGACGCCCACGTGCACCGGTGCCGGAGGGAGACGTCCCAGAAACGCGACGCGGAGAACTTCGGCGTCAGCACCGCGGTGGCGCCGGCCCACAGCAGTCCCAGGAAGGAGTACCCCAGGGCATTGGTGTGGAACAGCGGCAGGGTGATCAGCCCGACGTCGGTCCCGCGCAGACCGGCGTGGGCGGAATTGACCTGTGCGGCCCACAGGCAGTTGGCGTGTGTCCAGACCACGGCCTTCGGTCGCGCCGTCGTCCCGGAGGTGTACTGGATGCTCGCGGGTGCGAGCGGATCGATGGACACCGGTGCCGGCGCCGCCCCGGCTCCGCAGAGCTGGCCCAGAGCACAGGTCGTCCCGGTCGGCGCCGGGCACACCGCGGACGGGACGGCGAGACTGTCGGTGCCGCCGGACGCGGCGATCCACTCGAGCCCGGGCATGGCGTCCCGAGCGGTCTCCGCCAGACCGGTTCCGGCCAGCGCGGCGCGGGGGGCACAGTGCCGGTCGTAGTAGGCGAGTTCGTCGACGCTGCTGCGGGTGTTGAGGCACACCGCCACCGCTCCGGCCGACACGATCGCTGCCCATCCGACGAGGAAGTCGGGGCAGTTGTCCATCAGCAGCACCACCCGGTCGCCGGGTGCGATGCCGCGTGCCTGCAGTCCGGCCGCGAGCCGATCGACCGCGGCGCCGAATTCCGCGTAGGTCCAGCGCTGCGCCCCGGCGCCGGTATGCGGCTCCCAGACGAGGAAGGTCTTGTCCCGCCGGTCGGTGCGCCACCGGTCGAGCAACCACGGCACCGTGCGGTCGCCGGTGTACGCGCCCGTTGCGCTGCCGGTCGGCAGGCCGTCGAGGATCGGGTATGCGGGCGCCCGCGGGGTCGTCGGCGATTCGGGCGTCATGCCGGCACCTGCCAGTTCAGGTGCTTGACGCGGAAGAACTCGAGGAATCCGTCCTCGCCCATCTCGACGCCGGTGCCACTGCGTTTCGATCCGCCCCACGGCACGTCGGCCCGCATCGGGCCGCCGCCGTTGATCGCGACGGTGCCGGTGTCGAGGCGTCGAGCCACGGCCACCGCCTCCGCGTGGTCACCGAAGACGCTCGCGTTGAGCCCGTACGGCGAGTCGTTGGCGATGGCCACGGCCTCGTCGACATCCCGGTACGGCAGGACCACCGCGACGGGGGCGAACAGTTCCTCCCGGGAGATCTCGGCCGAATTGTCCACGCCCGTCACCAGGGTGGGTGGCAGGAACCAGCCCTTGCCCACCGGCCGCTCGCCACTGACCGCGATGCGGCCCCCGGCGGCGACGGTGCGGTCGAGGCAGCCCAGCACGCGGGCGAGGTGCTCGGCGGAGATCAGCGGACCCACCTCGGTGCGCTCGTCGGACGGGTCGCCGGTCGGCACCCGTTCCTCGATGAATCCGGCGGCCAGATCCAGGAATTCGTCGATCCGATCGTGTGGCACGAGGATGCGCGTGGTGGCACCGCAGCCCTGGCCCGCGTTGCGGCAGAACCGCAGGATCGACGGCCCCACGGCGGTGGCCAGGTCCGCCGACGGGAGCAGGATGTTGGGGGACTTGCCACCGAGCTCGAGGACGACCTTCTTGTGGGTGGCCGCGGCCTGCGCCATCACGGTCGCGCCGACGGCGGAGGATCCGGTGAAGCTCACCATGTCGACGCCGGGGTGCGTGGTGAGCACTTCACCCACGTCCGCTCCGCCCGGCACCAGGTTCAGCACACCCGGCGGCAGACCGGCCTCGGCGGCGAGATGCACGAAGGCCAGCGCGGACAGTGTGCCCCGCGGCGAGGGCAGCAGCACGACGCTGCAGCCGGCGGCGAGCGCGGGTGCCACCTTCCACGAGATCATGTTCAGCGGGTAGTTGTACGGGACGATCGCCGACACCACCCCGATCGGTTCGCGCAGCAGCAGGCTCTCGGACGAGACGGCACCGCGGATGCCGGGCAGCCGCTCCTGGTAACCGCCGCGGGGACCGCGCAGCGCCGCGTCGGCGAACCACCGGAAGTTGATCGCCGGCTGCGCCACCTGCAGGGTGCGAGCCAGACCGACGGGCGATCCGACCTCCCGCACGACCAGCTCGGTGAGCTGATCGGCGTGCTCGTCGATCAGATCCGCCAGCCGCCGCAGGACACCGGCGCGCTGCTCGGGGGAGGCGGCCCGCCATTCCCCGGCATCGAAGCTGCGCCGGGCGGCCGTGATCGCGCTGTCGGCCTGTGCCCGGTCGGCGCCCGTCCACCGGGCCAGCGCCTCCTCGGTGGCGGGATCGACCGATTCGAACGTCGCACCCCGCCCGCTCTCCCATCCGCCCCCGACGTGCACGGACGGACCCTGGGACGCCCGGGCGAACAGATCGTCGATCATCGCTTCTCCTCGCGTCCGGCTACATCGATGTCGAGAATCAGGGACTGGTAGGACTTTCCGTGCGGATCCACCCGAAGGGACTTGGAGACACCACCCGCGAGCGCGCGGGTGAGGACGAAGTTCAGGCAGCAGTTCACCGGAATCTCGTAGCGGATCACCTCACCCTGGACGAGATCACCGAAGGCTTTCGCGACGACGTCCTCGGTGAGCACCGACCGGAGCCACTCGTAGTCGGCGTCGTCGTGCGGGAACACACAGATGTTGCTGGTGTCGCCCTTGTCGCCGGAGCGGCTGTACGCGACGTCACGAAGTTTCATGCGGTGGTCACCTCCACGGACAGGGGGACATCGCTGCGGGGCAGCAGCGCGGGGGTCACGACGATGGCCGGGACGACCGAGGTCACCACCCCGCCTCCGCCCGCGGGACCGAAGTACAGGTATTCGACCTCGTACGCGGCGGCCTTGGCGACGTCGGGATCGAGCGCACGTGCCGCGAGCCGCAGCCGGACCTCGGCCGGCTCGCCGCCGGCGATGCGATCACCGAAGAGGGTGTTCACGCCGTGCAGCTCGATCCGCAGCTCGTCGATCTGCGCCCGGATCGGTTCGAGGCGCCGGCGCACGATCTCCTCGGCGCGGCGGGCGCGGTCGACGCAGCCCGGGCCGCCGTAGGAGATCTCGGCGACGGCCTTGTAGCCGAGGTCGACGCCGACGAGCACCTTGAGGGTGTCGGGGCGGGCGGAGCCGCGGGCGCCGGACAGGCGCACCCGGTCGGGTCCGGCCTGTTCGATCCGGACGTCGCTGAAATCGGCGGTCACGTCGGGCGTGAGATAGCGCGTGGGATCGTGGATCTCGTAGTAGAGCTGGGTGCGGGTGGTGCGCAGGTCGACGGCCCCGCCGGTGCCGTCGAGCTTGGTGACGATCAGCTCGTCGTCGTCGATCTCGGCGAGGGGGAAACTCAGGTTGTGGGGATCGGGGACGACCCGGTAGGGCGGGTCCTCGAAGTTGCCGCCGGTGCTGTGGACGCCGCACTCGAGCAGGTGCCCGGCGAGGGTCGCGGTGCCGACGCGGTCCCAGTCGTCGAGCGCCCATCCGAGCTCGTGGCAGATCGGCCCCACGAACAGGGAGGGGTCGGCAATCCGGCCGCCGAGCACGATCTGGGCGTCCTGCTGCAGGCAGTCGACGACGGGGTCGGCCCCGATGTAGGCGTTGGCGGAGACGATCCGGTCGGCGACGGCCCGGGTGGTGGTGTCGAGTTCGGGGAGTGCGACGTCGGCTTCCGTGACGGCCGCCCGCACGTCGTCGCCGCGGATGATGCCGATCCGGGTCCCTCCGAGCCCCAGGGCGCGGAGGTTCGCGGCGAATTCGGCTGCGGCGGCGTCGGGATTGGCGGCACCGAAGTTGCCGACGACGCGGCCTCCCGATTCGAGGAAGCGGCGCAGGATCGGCACCAGGGCGGAGATGCGCTCGTCCTGCCCGGTCGACGGATCGCGCAGGCGGCGGATCTGGGCCAGGGCCATCGTGCGTTCGGCCAGGCAGTCGAAACCCATGTACTGCACCCGGCCGCTGTCGGCCATGGCAGCCGCCGTCTCGAGGCGGTCGTTGGCGTAGGCCGACCCCGAACCGATACTCAGATGCATTGCTACCTCGTCTCGTTGCGTGCGTCGGCGAATCCGGAGCGCGCGTGTGACCGGAATCCGCGCACGCTGTGTCGTGAGCGGATTCCGGTTCACCGCATCGATGTCGAACCGGGACGGCGGCTCTCAGGGCCGGCCGATCACCCCCGCCTCGGCGAGCGCCGCGAGCTGGTCCCCGGTGAGCCCGAGCCGGTCCGAGAGCACCTCGGCGGTGTGCTCACCGATGGTGGGCACCCCGTCGTAGTCGGGGCCGTCGTAGCTGCCGAGGTGCAGCACCGGTCCCGGCATCAGCACGCCCTTCATGATCTCGTTGCCCGTGATCTCGACGAGGGTGCGTTCCTGGAAGTGCGGGTCGGCGACGACGTCCGCGGCATCGTTCACCGGCGCGCTGACGACCTCGAACTTCTCCAGGGTCTCGAGCACGCTCGCCCGCGGCATCGAGCCGACCCATTCCTTCACCATCGCCTGCACCTCGTCGTTGTGCTCGAGACGCGCGGCGTTGGTGGCGTAGCGGGGATCCTCGATGATCTCGGGCCGTCCCATCGCGGCGAACAGCCGCTTGGCGATGCCCTGGTTGGACGCCGCGATGGACAGGAAGCGCCCGTCCTGGGCCTCGTAGATGCCGCGTGGCGACGCCGCACCGGTCGCGTTGCCGATGCGCTGCTGGATCTCCCCGAGCGCGGTGTAGCGCAGGAACATGTCGCCGATGATGAACATCAGCGGCTCGTACAGCGCGACGTCCACGACGTCGCCCTGCCCGGTGCGTTCCCGCTTGTACAGCGACATTGCCACGCCCATCGCGGCGGACAGCCCGGCGATGGAATCGGCGAACCCGAACGGCGGGGAGGTCGGCGGAGAGTCCGGCCAGCCGTTGACGTGGGCGAACCCGCTGGCCGTCTCGGCGACGGTGCCGAAGCCCGGCAGGCTCCGGTTGGGCCCGGTCTGCCCGAACCCGGACACCCGGGCCAGCACCAACCCCGGATTGTCCGCGCTCAGCACGTCGTAGCCCAGGCCCCACTCCTCGAGCCGGCCGGGACGGAACGACTCGACGACGACGTCGACCTCGGCCGCGAGCCGGCGCACCAGGTCGCGGCCTTCCGGCGAACGCAGGTCGATGCCGAGGGACTTCTTGCCGGCGTTGAGCCGGGAGAAGCCCAGCGACAGCCCCTCCTTCTGCGGAACCCACTGGCGTGCGAAGTCGCCGGTCGTCGGATCCTCGACCTTGACCACCTCGGCACCGAAGTCGCGGAGCATGCGCCCCGCGGTGGGGGCGGCATACATGGTGCCGAGTTCGAGCACCTTGACGCCCGCGAGCGGGCCCGCAGCGGATGCGTTCATCGTCGTCTCTCCTAGCCTTGTCGTCCGATTCGGCCCGGCCGAATGCGATACTGCCGAATGCCCTGCCGGCGAATCAGATCCGCCACTGGATGTGCTTGACCTCGAGGTACTCGCGCATCCCCCACTCGCCGAGTTCACGGCCGACGCCCGAGCGTCCGTAGCCGCCGAACGGGGCGTCCGGGCGCATGGCGCCACCGCCGTTGATCCACACCGTTCCGGCCCGGATCTTCTCGGCCACGCGGCGCGCCTCGACCGGGTCGTCGCACCAGACGTTCGCGGCGAGACCGAAGGGGGTGTCGTTGGCGAGGCGGATGGCCTCCTCGGTGTCCTTGAACGGCAGGATCACCGCGACGGGGCCGAAGATCTCCTCCTGCACCGCACGCGCGTTGTGCGGAAGGTTGCCGAGCAGAACCGGATTGACGAACCAGCCCTTCTCCGGCAGCGGCTTGGTCACCTCGAGCAGCTTCTTGCCGCCCTCGGCCGCCGCGCCGTCGATGAAGCCCTGCACGCGGTTCTGGTGGTCGGGCCGGATCATCGGGCCGATGTTCGTCGCACGGTCCCAGGGGTCGCCGACGACCATCTGGTCGAAAGCCGACGCACCGGCCTCGAGGAACTCGTCGTAGACCGAGTCGTGCACCAGCAGCCGGGCGAGGGCCGCGCAGCCCTGCCCGCCGTTGCGGGACCAGCGCAGGTGCATCTCGACGGCGATCTTCTGCACGTCGACACCGGGCAGCACGATGTTCGGCGACTTGCCGCCGAGCTCGAGGGTCACCCCGGCCAGGTTCGCCGCGGCCTGCTCCATGATCTTGGCGCCCACCCCGTCGGAACCGGTGAAGGACACCCGGTCCACGCCGGGATGCGAGGACAGCCGCTGTCCGACGTCCGCGCCGCCGATGACGACGTTCATCACGCCCGGCGGCAGGCCGGCCTCGCGGATGAGATCGCCCAGGAACAGGGTGGTCAGCGGGGTACGCGGGGACGGCAGCAGCACCACGGTGCAGCCGGCGGCGAGCGCTGCGCCGAACTTGAAGATGGCCAGGTTCAGCGGGTAGTTGTAGCCGGTGATCGCGGCGACGACACCCACCGGCTCGTACACGACGTCGCTCATCGTCGGCACCGGCTTGTCGTACTCGCCGAGATGGACGGTGCGGTCGGTCTTCGCCGCCTCGGCCGCCCACCGCAGGTGCTCGTCGACGGCCATCTTGACCTGCAGGTACTCGGCGAGCGAGACCGGCGTGCCGACCTCGTTGACGATCGAGGGCAGCAGCCGGTCGGCGGCCTTCTCGAGCACGTCGGCGAAGCGGTGGATGTGGCGGGAGCGCTCCTCGCCGCTCAGGGCCGACCACGCCGGGAAGGCGGCGCGGGCGGCGGCGACGGCGTCGTCGACCTGGTCGGTGGAGGCGCCGCCGACGGTGGCGATGACCTCCTCGGTGGCCGGGTTGTAGACGTCCCACGTCTCACCGGCGGGCTCGACCTCCCGGTCGCCGATCAGCAGGGTCCGGGTCTCGGGAACCCAGTCCTTCAAGGGGAATTCGGTTTCGGGCGCTGCAGTCATCTCAGGCACCTTCCTCGGTGGTGGGGCGCTTGGCCATCAGGCCGACGCGCTCGAGCAGGCAGACGAGTTCGTCGCGCTGGTTGAAGCCGCGGTGTTCGAACCACACGATGCCGCTGTCGGTGCGGCTCTCGGATTCACGCTTCTTCAGGATGGTGGTCTCGGCGCGCAGGGTGTCGCCGTGGAAGACCGGATTCGGGAACTTGACCTTGTCGTAGCCGAGGTTCCCGAGGGTGGTCCCCATGGTCAGCTCGGGAACGTGGAACGCGCCGATGAGCGCGACGGTGAACAGGCTGTTCACCACCCGCTGCTTGTGGATCGTCGTCTTGCAGAACTCCTCGTCGAGGTGCAGCGGCTGGATGTTCATCGTCAGCGAGGTGAACATCACGTTGTCCATCTCGGTGACGGTGCGGGTCATCGAGTGCTTGTAGTGCTTCCCGACCTCGAACTCCTCGAAGTACAGACCGCGCATCACCGTTCACCTCTCCGTAGGATCGCCTCGGCTCGGTCGAGCCATTGAATTGCCTTGTCGTAGTGGGCCTTGTCGATGTGCAGGCCGCGGTACCGCAGCGCGCCGACGCCCTCCGCCTCCGCCTTCTCGTAGGCCTCGGCGAGTCCGCGGTAGAACTCCAGATCCTGCTCCGACGGGCTGAACACGTCGTTGACGGTGGCCACGTGGGAGGGGTGGATGGCGATCATCCCGCGGAACCCGAGCTGGCGGCCGCGCACCGCGAACTCGCGCAGCCCGTCCAGGTTCTCGAGATCCTCCCACAGGCCGGTCAGGGCGTGGATGCCGGCCTCCCGGCAGGCCAGCAGCACCCGGCTGCGCAGGTAGAGCGTCTCGTGCCCCTCCGGGGTCCACTCGTAGCCGACCTCGCGGGCGATGTCGGCGTGCTCGGCGGACGGACCGATCATCGCCCCGACGCGCGGCGACGCGGTGGCCACCTCGAGGCAGTTGTGGATGGCGCGCACCGTCTCGACCGGGACGATGTACTCGAGCCCGTCGACGCCGTTTCGCAGCTCGAAGTGGTCGAGCAGGGCGTCGTAGCGCAGGACGTCGGTGGCCTGCTCGATCTTGGGGGCGAAGATTCCGGTCAGTCCGGGCACCACGACCGCCTCGAGATCGGCGCCGGTCAGCCGGGTGGCGAGCGGGTTGACCCGCACGAACAACCCGACTTCCCGGTTCGTTTCACGCACGCGGGCGATGGATTCGGCGACGGTCGCGCGGGCCGCCGCCTTCTCCGCGGCGGGCACCGAGTCCTCGAGGTCGAGCACCACGCAGTCGGCGCCGGCGGCGATCGCCTTGTCCACCCACTTCGGGCGGTGCCCCGGGACGAACAGGATCGAACGATACGGCTGCACGTCGCCCTCCTAGTAGCTTCGCGGCAGGCCCAGCACGTGCTCGGCCGTGTAGTTGAGGACCATCTCCTGGCTGATCGGCGCGATCCGCATGAGGCGGGCCTCCCGGAAGTACCGCTCGACGTGGAACTCCTTGCCGTACCCGAAGCCACCGTGGGTCTGCAGGGCCACGTCCGCGGCGTAGAAGCCGGCCTCGGCGCACAGGAACTTCGCCGCGTTCGCCTCGCGGCCGCACGGCAGTCCCTGGTCGACCATCCACGTCGCCTTGTCCAGGACCGCCTCGGCGGCGTCGAGCCGGATGCGCGCCTCGGCGAGCTGGAACGCGATGCCCTGGTTCTGCCCGATGGGCCGGCCGAAGACCTCGCGCTGCTTGGCGTAGTCGACGCCGCGGCGCAGCGCCGCCTCACCGATACCGAGCGCGGCGTTCGCGGAGATGACCCGTTCGGCGTTGAGGCCGCCGAGGATCGTGCGGAAGCCGTGCCCGACCTCGCCGACGACGTCCTCGTCGGCGACGAACAGCTCGTCGATGAACAGTTCGTTGGTGTCGACGGCGTTGCGGCCCATCTTGGGGATCGGCCGGATCTGCACCTTGCTGCGATCCATCTCCGCGAACATCAGCGTCATGCCGGCGGTGCGCTTGGCGTTCTCGTCGCGGGGGCTGGTGCGGCACAGCAGGAGCATGCGCTCGGCCTCCTGCGCCTTGGTGATCCACACCTTCTTGCCGGACACCAGCCACCCGCCGTCGACCTTCTTGGCGAAGGTGCGGATGTTGGTGGTGTCCGTGCCGGCGTCCGGTTCGGTGACGGCGAACGAGGTGTGCAGCTCACCGGTGACGACGCGCGGCAGGTACTTGCGCTTCATCTCCTCGGAACCGTGGTGGATGATCGGCTCGAACCCGAAGATGCCGATGTGCACCGCGCTGCACCCGCCCATGCCGGCACCGGACGCGGCGATCTCCCGCTCGACGATCGCGGCCTCGGTGACGCCGAGGCCGCCGCCGCCGTACTCCTCGGGGACGGTCAGGCCCATCCAGCCGCCCTCGGCCATGGCGTTGTAGAACTCCCACGGGAACTCGTGGGACTCGTCGTGCTCGGCCCAGTACTCGTCGGGGAACCGCTTGCACAGATCGTGGATCCCCCGCCGGATCTCCTCGTGCGTCTCGTTCTTGCTGTAGTCCATCTCGGTTGCCTTTCCCGGCCGTCAGACCGCAGGAACCGCGGTGCGGTCGCTGTCGGAGACCGCGGTGCGGTCGTAGGTGTCGGGGGTGATGCCCTCCTCGCGCAGGACCGCCTTGCGGACCTTCTCCGACGGCGTCTTCGGCAGTTCGCCGACGAATCGAAGGTAGCGCGGGATCGCGAAGGCCGGAATCCGGCCGTCGCACCAGGCCAGGATCTCCTCCGGGCCGACGTCACCGGTGCCCACCACCGTCGCGAGGACCTCGTCCTCACCGCCCTCGACGTCGGCGGGGACACCGATCACCGCGCACTCGACGACGGCCGGGTGGCCGAGGACCGCCTGCTCGATCTCGTAGGAGCTGATGTTCTCGCCGCGACGGCGCAACGCGTCCTTGTAGCGGTCGACGAAGTAGAACCAGCCGTCCTCGTCCTTCTTGAGGGCGTCGCCGGTGTGGAACCACAGGTTGCGCCACGCCTCGAGCGTCTTCTCGGGCATGTTGTAGTACCCCATGCTGCACGTCCACGGCTGCACCGGACGCACGAGCAGCTCACCGACCTGGCCGACCTCGACCTCGCGGTCCGTCTCCGGGTCGACCAGGCGGATGTCGAACCACTCCGAGGCGGCGAGTCCCGCCGCGCCGGCCGGCCGGGGCACCCCGTAGGGCGCGACGATCGGTGCGCAGGTCTCCGTGAGCCCGAACGCGTCGACGAACGCCTCGATGCCGTAGCGCTTCTTGAAGTCGTCGACGATCGAGGACGCCGTGGGCGCCGCGTAGACGCAGCGCAGGCGGTTGTCCAGGTCGTTCTCGCGCGGCGGCTGCTTCCACGCGAAGTCCATCATGACGCCGACGAAGTTGGTGACGGTGACGTCGTCGTCGCGCACGTGGTCGATCCAGCGGCTCGCGCTGAACTTCGGCCGCACCACGGCCCGCGCCCCGGCGACAAGTGCGGGATAGACCGCCATGAACTGGGCGTTGCCGTGGAACAGCGGGGTGGTGGTGAGGTAGGTGTCCTCCCGGGTCAGCCGGGTGAAGCACACCACCTCCTGCGCGAAGAAGTACAACTGCGAGTTCGGCATGGCCACGCCCTTGGACGGGCCGGTGGTTCCGGAGGTGAAGAAGATCGCCCCGAGATCCTGGGGCCGGGCCTGCGGCAGCTCCTGCACCGCACCCGATTCCAGCGTCTCCCACGCTTCGGCGTCCCATCCGTGGGCGCGCAGCAGTTCGACGGCGCGGTCCCGGCTTCCGGTGCCCGAGTCGATCACCCAGAACTTCTCGATGCCGCGCGCGTGCTCGGCGATCGTCACGAAGCGTTCGGCGTAGGTGTCGTCGACGACCGCCCACCGTGGCTCGACGGTCACCACCTGGTGACGGAGGAACTCACCCTCGTAGTTGGTGTTGATCGGCACCTCGACGAGCGCGCCGACGGCCGTGGCGAACCAGGAGCGCACGAGCTGGGACGAGTTCTGCGCCATGATGACGACGCGGTCGCCCTGCTGCGCACCGGTCCGGTACCAGGTGCTCGCGATCCGCTCGGCGGAGGAGAGCATCTCGGCGTAGGTGAAGCGCCGGTTCTCTTCCGGCGTGACGAGGAACTCCGAATCCGGCTGGGACGCAGCGTACGTGCGCAGCACGTGGTTGAGTGTCCACTCCTCCGGATCGGTGAAGGTCGGTTTCAGATCGGTGTAGGTCTGCATCAGGACAACTCCCGGTTCGCGGGGATCGCAGTGATCGACGGAACGATTTCCTTGCCGAGCCGGGCGATGGCCGCGATGGTCTCGTCCGCGTCCATCGTCGGCCACTGCGGACGCATCAGCAGCGGATCGACCGGCATGGTGGTCACCAGGTCGGTCAGCTGCGCGACGACCTGCTCGGGATCACCGACGACGGCGTGACTCGACACCGCCTTGGCGAACTCGTTCTCGAGGTCGGTGCCCTTCATGACGTCGAGGCCCTTGTTCGCGTAGGTGAGGTAGCGGCCTTGCGCCACCCGCGCGTATTCCTGCATCGCCTGCTCGCGGGTGTCGGCGACCAGCACGTTGCGCCGCAGCGGCTGGGGGCCGAATTCCTTGCCGCGTTCGGCGAAGAGATCACGGACGACCCGGAAGCGTTCGAGCACTTCCTCTTTCGGGGTCTCCGGGGGCGTCGCGTAGGCGTCACCGTACTTGCCGGCGCGGCGGACACCGCCCATCGCGTGCGCACCGATCCAGATCGGCGGGTGCGGATCCTGCACGGGGAACAGGTGCGGCTTCACACCCTCGAGCTGGAAGTACTTGCCGTGGAAGGTGACCTCTTCTTCCGTCCACAGCTTCTTCATGATCTGCAGCGACTCGTCGAACCGCCCGGCGCGCTGCTTGAACGGGATACCGAGGTAGTCGAATTCCTCGGGCCGGTAGCCGAGCCCGGCACCGAAGATCAACCGGCCCTCGGTGACCACGTCGAGCGTGGCGATCTCCTCGGCCAGCATCACCGGGTGGTACAGCGGCGCGATCATGATCTGGGTGACGAGCTTGACGTTCGGCTCGACGTGCGCGGCGAGGCGGGCGAGCAGCGGGACGGGCTGCAGCCACCGCAGTTCCCCGTAGAGGAAGTGCTGACCGATCGCGATGTATGTGAAGCCGTTCTCCTGCGCCGCATCGACGATGCGCAGGACATCCTTGAACTGCTGTGCGGGGCTCACCGACTTCGGAACGTCGCTGAGCAGCAAGCCGACCTGAACCATGGTCCTGTCCTCCCGGTCGAAGTGGTCGTTACTGAGCGGTGAGTCCGCCGTCGACCGGAATGGTCACGCCGGTGATGTAGCTGGCATCGTCACTGTTGAGGAAGGCGATCACCGAGGCGATCTCCTCCGGCTGCGCGCCCCGGCCCAGCGGGATGGTGGCGACGAAGTCCTTGGTCAGAGCCGAGACATCGGCGCCGGGCTCGCGGCCGAAGAACTGCGAGAGCATCGGGGTGACGACCTGCCCGGGGCAGATGACGTTGACCCGGATGCCGTCCTTCGCGCCGAGCAGGGCGAGGGAGCGGCCGAAGGGGACGAGCGAACCCTTCGTCATCGAGTAGATCGGGCTGAAAGGCGAACCGATGAGTGCCGACGTCGACGACGTGAGCGTCACCGACCCCTTGCCCTCGGCCTTCTTCAGCAGCTCGAACCCGAGCGTCGTGGAGTAGTACGCGCTCTTGACGTTGACCGCGATGTTCTTCTCCCACTGCGCGTCGTCGACGTCGAGGCCGCCCGGGCCGGGCATGCCGACCTGGGCGTGCAGTGCGTGCAGGACTCCGTGGTCGGCGTCGATCTTGCCGAACAGCGAGCGGAGATCGGCGTTGTTCGTCGCGTCCACCCGCATCGGAGTGGCCTGACCGCCCTCGGCCCGGATCTCCTCGGCGACGGTGACCGCCCCGTCCTCGGACAGGTCGGCGACGTACACGTGACCGCCCTCCTGGGCGATGCGATGGCTGATCGCGCGGCCCATGCCCGAACCGCCACCGATGATCGCGGCGATACGTCCCTCGTAACGACCCAGCATTTCGTTCACCTCGTTCTCGATAAGTTCTTCGTTGATGTGCAATGTCAGGCGCGCTGATCGAACGTGCGGCCCAGCAGTTCGGAGACGATCCGGGTGCGCTGCATGGTCGGCGTGCCGCCGGCCAGTGCCCATCCGTGCGAATCGCGGTGCAGCCGCTCGATTCCGAACTCCTCGGTGTACCCGTTGCCGCCGTGCAGCTGGATGGCCATGTCGGTGACGCGCTTGGCCATTTCGTTGGCGGTGCACTTGGCGAGGGAGACCTCGAGCGGATCGGGCAGGCCGTCGGTGATGTTGGCGACCGCGCGGTCGCGGAGCAGGCGAGCGGCCTCGACCTGCAGGACCATGTCGGCCAGCGTCATCTGGACGGACTGGAACTCTACGAGCGGCTTGCCGAACTGGTAGCGCTCCTGCACGTAGGTGATGGTGCGGTCGAGCGCCTCCTGCCCGATGGCCAGGCTCATGGTCGTGTTGCCCAGGCGCTCGATGGTGAACGCGCCGAACAGCTTCCGGAAGCCACCGGCCTCCGCGACGATGTTCTCCTCCGGGACGACCACGTCGTCGTAGAAGATGTCGGCCGAGGGGATCCCCCGGAAGCCCATGAGCTTCTCGCGCGCGCCGTAACTGATGCCGGGCCGGTCGGCCTCGACGAGGACCGCTCCGATGCCCTTGGCGCCGGGGGCGTCGCCCATGCGGCAGTAGGTGAGGTAGACGTCGGCCTCGCTGCCGTTGGAGATCCACCGCTTCATGCCGTTGACCACGACACCCTCGTCGGTGCGCACGGCCTTGGTCGTCATGTCGGTGGCGGCGGAGCCGGCGTCGGGCTCGGAGATGGCGACCGCCATGGTCTTCTCCCCCGCGACGATCTGCGGCAGGAACGTCTTCTTCTGGTGTTCCGTGCCCAGTCGGGCGATGGCCTGAGCCGGTCCGGTGTTGGATTCGAAGATCTGGAAGGCCGCCGGCCGGCAGACCTTGGCGAACTCCTCGATCACCGCCAGGGCGTGGGACAGCGGAGCGCCGGATCCTCCGTATTCCTCCGGCAACGAGATGCCGAGGTACCCCAGCTCACCGAGGAAGCGGCGCTCGTCGTGCGGGAAGGCGGTGCGTTCGAGATCCCACTGCGCAGCCTTCGGTGCGTAGCGCTCCCGGGCTACGGTCGCCGCGGCCGCACGGATGTCCCGGAGCTCGTCGTCGACGTGCGCTTTCGCCATGTCCCCACCTTTCTGTGTTCATCATTAACCTAAAGCGCCCGCCAGATGTGGTCAAGGTCACTCAGTTCGATGACTCACATACTAACCATGATAATGATTAAGAGGCAACGGGTTGTCTCACAGCTTCCTCGCGTCGCGCCCCTTCGCGGAGCGCCGCCCCCTTCCCTGCCGGTACGTCATGATGTGTAATACATCACAATCGTTATCATTATTCAGGGAGGTCACATGACGACCGTCGATCCGCGTCCCGGCACTCTCGAGGAGCTGGCTCACCGCCTCACCCGCCTCGAGGACCGGGCCCGCATCCAGGACCTCGTCGCCGCCTACGCCATCGCGGTGGACGATCACGACATCGAGACGCTGCTGTCGCTGTTCACCGAGGACGGCGAGTTCGAACGGGCCGGCTCCGTCGCCCACGGGCACGAGGAGATCCGCGAGTTCTACGTCGCCGCCATGGACAGGTACAGCCTGACCCTGCACTCCCCGCTCAGCGACCAGATCTGCGTCGAGGGCGACACTGCTCGCGGATTGCTCACGGGCAGAGCCGAACTCGCCCTCGACGGCACTCTCGTGATGGCCGCCTACCGGTACTCCGACGAGTACGTCCGCGACCGGGACCGATGGCTGTTCCGGCGACGGAGCCTGCGGTTCATGTACGCCGTGCCGTTCGAGAAGATGAACGCGGGATTGTGCACGACCGAACGCATCCAGTGGCCCGGCACCCACCCCCAGCGCGCCGACTTCCCCGAAAGCCTGCCCACCTGGTCCACCTACCGGTGAGCCGCGGTGTGATGCACGCCATATCGAGCGCCTGACCGTGGTCTATAGTAACCATCATCATGAATTAGTCCCGCGAGTGGAGGAGAGCCCATGACCCGCGCCGTCATCGTCGATGCCGTCCGGTCCCCCGTCGGCCGGGGCAGAGCGCAGGGCGCGCTGGCCGGCGTGCACCCCAGCGATCTGCTCGGCCAGGTCCTGGCCGGGTTGGTCGCCCGCAACGACCTCGACCCCGGCCTGATCGACGACGTCGTCATCGGCTGCGTCAACCAGTCCGGCGAACAGTCCGCCACACCGGGCCGGCAGGCCCTGCTCGCGGCCGGATTCCCCACCCACGTGCCGTCGGTGACCGTGGAACGCAAATGCGGCTCCGGCCAGCAGGCGATCGACTTCGCGGTCCAGGGCATCGTCGCCGGCGCGTACGACATCGTCGTCGCCGGCGGCGTCGAATCGATGAGCCGGGTCCCGATGGGATCGGCGGCCATGGGCAAGGACCCGCACGGGCCCGCCGTCCGCGAACGCTTCCCCGATCTCGTCCCGCAGGGCATCGCCGCGGAACTCGTCGCGCAGAAGTGGGCCCTGAGCCGCGCCGAACTGGACGAGTACTCGGCCCGCTCGCACGAGCGCGCCGCACATGCGCGTGCCGCCGGATGGTTCGACGATGAGATCGTCCCCGTCACGACGCCCACCGGAGTGGTCACCGCCGACGAGACCATCCGCGAGGGCACCACCGCCGAGCGGCTCGCCGGACTGCCCGCGGCCTTCGGCACCGACACCTGGCGTGAGCGCTTCCCCGACCTGGATTGGAAGGTCACCGCGGGCAACTCCTCGCAGATCTCCGACGGCGCGTCCGCTCTGCTGATCATGTCCGAGGCGAAAGCCGCCGCCCTCGGTCTGCGCCCGCGGGCCGCGATCGTGGCCTCCGCGGTCGTGGGTGACGATCCCACCCTCATGCTCACCGGCCCCATTCCCGCCACCGAGAAGGTCCTCGCCCGGGCCGGACTGTCGGTCGCAGACATCGCCGCCTTCGAGGTCAACGAGGCGTTCGCGTCCGTCCCCCTCGCCTGGCAGCGCGAGATCGGCGCGTCCGACGACGTCCTGAACCCGGTGGGCGGCGCCGTCGCCCTCGGACATCCGCTGGGCGCGTCCGGGGCCCGGCTGGCGACCACGCTGATCGGCCACCTCGAACGCACCGGCGGCCGCTACGGCCTGCAGACGATGTGCGAGGCCGGCGGCATGGCCAACGCAACGATCGTGGAACGGCTCTGAATTCCTCACGAAGACAGGAGAAGTCATGGACATGACCAACGGATCGGCGGTCGTCACCGGCGGGGCCTCCGGCCTCGGCCTGGCCACCGTCAAGCGCTTCGTCGGCCTCGGCGTGCCGACGGTGATCCTCGACCTGCCCACCTCGGACGGGGAGGTCGTCGCCAAGGAACTCGGTGAACTCGCCGTGTTCGCCCCGGCCGACGTCACCGATCCCGACGCAGTGAACCGCGCGCTAGACGCGGCCGAGGAGCGTGCTCCCCTGCGCGCCGTCGTGCACTGCGCCGGCCGCGGCGGCACCGTCCGCGTCGTCGAGAAGGACGGCACCCCCGGCTCGCTCGACATGTACGAGAACCTGATCCGGATCAACCTGATCGGCTCGTTCAACGTGCTGCGCCTGTCGGCCGCCCGGATGGTGAACAACGAACCCGTCGACGGCGAACGCGGCGTCGTCGTCCTCACCGCGTCGGTCGCGGCGTGGGAGGGCCAGATCGGCCAGATCCCCTACGCCTCCGCCAAGGCCGGAGTCGTCGGCATGACCCTCGTCGCCGCCCGTGACCTCGCCCGGAAGCTGGTGCGGGTCAACAGCATCGCCCCCGGCACCTTCGACACGCCGATCCTGTCCCGATTCTCGCAGGAGATCCGCGACGGTCTCGCCGCCCAGACCCCGCACCCCGCCCGTCTCGGGCAGCCCGACGAGTACGCGAAGCTCGCCCTGTCGATCGTGGACAACGCGATGATCAACGGCGAGACGATCCGCATCGACGGCGCGATCCGCATGCAGCCCCGATAGGAGACAGACATGGACACCCCCGTACACGTCGAACAGTCCGACGGCGTGCAGATCATCACGATAAACCGGCCCGAGGTGCGCAATGCGATCGACACCGAGACCGCCGTCGCGATCGCTGCCGCCCTCGAGGAACTCGACGCCCGCGACGACCTCGTCGCCGGCGTCGTCACCGGTGCCGGGAAGACCTTCTGCACCGGCATGGACCTGAAGGCCTTCCTCGCCGGCGAACGCCCCTCCGTCGAGGGTCGCGGCTTCGCGGGCATCACCGAGAAGTCCTCCGACAAGCCGATCATCGCGGCGGTCGAAGGGCACGCCGTCGCAGGCGGTTTCGAGATCGTACTCGCGTGCGACCTCGTCGTCGCGTCGGAGACCGCCGTCTTCGGCCTGCCGGAGGTCAAGCGCGGCCTGCTCGCCGGGGGTGGCGGTCTGCTGCGGTTGCCGCGCAAGGTTCCCCATCAGCTCGCCGTCGAATGGAGCCTCACCGGCGAGTACTTCACGGCGCACACCGCGTACGAGGCGAAGCTGCTCAACCGGCTCGTCCCGGAGGGGCAGGCGCTGACCGAGGCCGTCGCGCTGGCGAAGGCGATCGCGAAGAACGGCCCGCTCGCGGTGCGCGCCACCAAGCAGATCATCGCGCAGGCCCGGGACTGGTCCAACGACGAGGAGTTCGAGCGCATGCGCGAGATCTACGAGCCGGTGCGTTCCTCCGCCGACGCGAAGGAAGGCGCGCTGGCGTTCAAGGAGAAGCGCGAACCGGTCTGGCAGGGACGCTGACCGAACGACACGGGGCCCGGGGATTTCTCCCCGGGCCCCGTTCGTGTTCGTGCCCCGCAGTTGGACCGAATGTCACATCGCGTCGATCAGATCGACGCGATGTGACATTCGGCCACAACAAGAGTCAGGCCGACGGCTTCGACACGACCACCTCACGGCTGCCGTCCCATTCGACGAGCACACCCGGGGTACGCATGTCGTGGCCCTCGAAGGTGATTTCGCCCTGCGCGCCGTCGAACCCTTCCGCGGTGACCTGCTCGAGGCCGCGCTGGATGTCCTCGCGGGACGCGCCGCCGGACGCCTTGATCGCCCGTGCCAGCAGCCAGGCAGCGTCGTACCCCTCGGCCGCGTAGTTCAACGGGTCCTCGTTGTACTTCGCCCGGTACGCCGCGACGAACTCCTGGGACGACGGTGCCGGCTGGTCGAGGGTGAAGTTGGCGGTCCAGAACATGCCGGCTCCGTCGGCGCCCGCCGGGACGAGGTTCTTCGCGCCGGCGCCGGTCTGGCCCAGCACCGGTCCCGTGTAGCCGGCCTGACGCAACTGCCGCATGGCCGTGGCGTTCTGGGCGCCGGTGAGCAGCATCGCCACCGCGT
Source organism: Rhodococcus indonesiensis (assembly GCF_047782815.1). Lineage (NCBI taxonomy): Bacteria > Bacillati > Actinomycetota > Actinomycetes > Mycobacteriales > Nocardiaceae > Rhodococcus > Rhodococcus indonesiensis. The sequence continues at coordinate 5,148,952 of NZ_CP180630.1, forward strand.
CGGGCCGTTCCCCGGCGATCTTCGTCGCCGAGGACGCGAAGTCCTGGGTGGTGTTCTGCACGGACGTGGTCGAGACGATCTCGTACCCGTGCTCGGACTGCCCCTCGGGAAGGTTCTTCTCCGCCATCTCCGCCAGCGCCGGGTTGGCGGCGTTGAACAGCACGCTGACCCGCTCGACCCCGAGGTCCTCGAGGTGGGCCAGGGAGGTGCCGATGTGTGTGGTCTGCGGCGGCGTCGCGCGGAAGGTGTAGTCGCCGCCGAGCACACCGTCGCTGGCGGATTGGGTGTAGACGGTCGGCAGCTTCGCCCGGTCCACGATCGGGGAGATCGCGATGGCCTGAGCGCTGGAGATGCCACCGAGCAGCGCGCTGACCGACCGGTCCGCCGTCGCCTCGGTCGCCTGGCTCACGGCGGTCTGCGTGTCGCTGGCGGCGTCCCGGCTCTCGAGCACGAGGGTGGAGTCGCCGAGGAATCCACTGCTGTTGACCTGTTCGACGGCGAGTTCGATGCCCCGGAACTGGGGCAGGCCACCGAAGGCGGTCAGACCGGTCTTGTCGGTCACCGAGACGATCTTGATCTCGGCGGGCATCTCGCCGGACCCGACGGTCCCGCCGCCGCCCGACCCGCACGCGGTGGTCAGGGCGAGGCCGGCGACACCGGCGAACGCAGCGACGGCAATACGTTTGTTCTTCATTCTCTTCCGTTCTCGGTTCAGTTGTCGGTTCCGGTCAGCGCGGCTTCACCGAGGAAGGCCAGCACCACCGACGAGTGGTTGCGTGCCTCGTCGACCGGCCCGGAGTACACCGATTCACCGCGGTTGACGACGACGACGTCGTCCGCGATCCGCATGCCGGCATCGGCGTTCTGCTCGACCATGAGAACGCCGATGCCCCGGTCGGCGATGGTGCGCACGCTGGCCATGACCCGGTCGACCACGGCGGGGGCCAGCCCCATGGACGGCTCGTCCATGAGGATGTACTCGGGCTGCGACATGAGGCTGCGGCCGAAGGCGAGCATCTGCTGCTCGCCGCCGCTGAGCAGACCGGCGGGTCCGGACTGCCGCTCCTCCAGAATGGGGAACATCTCGAACACGGTCCGCATCGATTCCTCGCGGGCCTTCTTCGACGCCACCAGGCCACCGATCTTGAGGTTCTCGTGCACGGTGAGCGAGCCGAACACCTTGCGGCCCTCGGGCACCAGCGAGATGCCTCGCTTGAGGATCCGGTGGGCGGGCCATCCCTTGATCGACTCACCGTCGACGAGGACGTCGCCAGAGGTAGGCGTGGTCAGGCCTGCGACGGTGCGCAGGGTGGTGGTCTTGCCGGCGCCGTTGGCACCGAGGACGAGCGTCACCCGGCCCGGCCGCGCGGTGACGGACACCCCGCGTACCGCACTGACCTTGCCGTAGTCGACGTGCAGATCACGAATCTCGATCATCGTTGTCCTGCTTTCCGAGATAGGCCTCGCGCACCGCCGGATCGCGCACCACGTCGGCGGGGGCACCGGAGGCGATGAGCTGTCCGGAGTTCATGGCGAACAGGTGATCGCAGACGTCCACCATCATCTGCACGTCGTGTTCGACGATCAGCTGGGTGAGTCCTTCCGCACGCAGGTCGGACATCAGCCGGCCGATCTCCTCGCGTTCGAAGCGATTCATGCCGGCGGTGGGTTCGTCGAGCAGCAGCAGCTTCGGCGACATCACGATCGCGCGGGCGATCTCGACCCGGCGCTGCAGACCGTACGAGAGCTGACCCGGACGCAGCTTCTCCTTGCCGTCGAGCCCGGTGCGTTCGAGCGCGGTGTGCACGGCCGCCTCGGCGGCGTCGCGCTCGGTGCTGTCGACCCGCCGCCACCACCGTCGCGGTCCTGCGATCAGGTCGTGCCCGAGCTGGACGTTCTCGTGCACGGTGAGATCGTCGAGGAGGCGGACGGTCTGGAAGGTGCGTCCGATGCCGAGCCGGGCCACCTGCTCGGGCCGGACACCGGAGAAGTCCCGGTCCTCGAAGAACATCGATCCGCGGGTCAGGGGCGTGAGCCGGGTGACGGCGCCGAGCAGGGTGCTCTTACCCGAGCCGTTGGGCCCGAGGATTCCGGAGATCAGACCGCGCTCGAGACCGAGGGTGATGCCGTCGACCGCCTTGATGCCACCGAAGTGGACCGCGAGGTCCTCGACGCGCAGCACCTGATCCGGAATCCGCCGGCCGGGAATGCCCTCGTGGGGAACGGCTTCGGTGGTCATCGCGATTCTCCTGTCGGGGCGGAGTGGGCGCCGGTGCCCGCGAGTTCGGCACCGAGTTCGGCGGCGGCCTCGTCGTCGGCGGCGTCGGCGCGACGTTCCGCTTCGGCCTCGTCCTCGAGCGCCGCGCTGTCGCGACGGGCAGTGCGGCGACGGTACAGGTCGGTGACGACGCCGGTGATGCCGCCGGGCATGAAGATCGCGGCGATGGCGACGATGATGCCGTAGACGATGCTCTGGTAGGTGCCCACCTGCTCCAGCATCACCGGCAGCCAGGTGAAGATGAGGGCACCGATGAGCACGCCGAGCCAGGACCGGGAGCCACCGACGATGATGATCGTCAGGGCGAGCACGATCAACGGGAAGCCGATGTTCTCCGGGGCGATGGCCGTCATCATCAGGATGTTCAGGGCGCCACCGAGCGCGCCGAGCACACCACTGATCACGAAGGACATCCGGCGGTAGCGGGCGACGTTGACACCCATGGCCGAGGCGAGTTCCGGGTCTTCGCGGACCGCCTCGATGCGCCGGCCCATGCTGCCGCGCTCGCTGAAGATCATCGCTGCGACGACGACCGCGCAGACGACGGCCAGGTGCGGGACGGAGATCTCCGGGGTGGTGAGCACGCCGAACAGGCCGACCGAGCCACCGGTGAGTTCACCGCCGTTGTGGGCGACGACGGTGACGATCATGACGAACGCGACGGTGGCCATGGCCAGGTACAGGCCGGTGAGACGTTGCAGGATCAGCGAGAGCAGGTATCCGGTGACCGCACAGATCGCGACGATGGCGGCGGTCGCGGAGATCGCGTCGAATCCGTAGTGCAGCACAAAGATCGCGGTTCCGTAGGAACCCATGCCGTAGAACGCGGCGCCGGCGAAGGAGAACACTCCCATCCGGAACTGGATCTGAATGCTCAGGGCGAGCAGCAGGACCGTGAACGTGCTCTGGATGAGGACGATGTTGGAGAAGTAGAAGTCGCTCATACCCGTCGCACCTCCTTCCTTCCGAAGATGCCCTGCGGCCGCAGCAGCAGAACAGCGAGGATGAGGCCGAAGCCGACGGCGTCGACCCAACCGCCCCCGGTGTAGCGGAGCACCAGGACCTCGGAGAACGCGAGCACCATGGCACCGAGTGCGGCGCCGCCGGTACTGCCCACACCACCGAGGATGATGATGGCGAATGCCTTGATGAGCAGGGTTTCACCGCTCTCGGCCGTGATGGCGCCGAGGTTGTAGGTGAGCAGGGCGCCGGCGAGACCGGCGAGACCGCCCGACACCGCCATGGTCAGCAGCGACAGCTGGCGCCGCTTGACGCCCATGAGTTCGGCGGTCTCCGAGTCCACGCCGATGGCCCGCAGGGCGAGACCGTGGCTGGTGTTCTTGAGCCAGAAGGAGATCGCCAGCGTGAGGATCAGGGCGCAACCGAGCACGATCAGCCCCGTGCTCGTCAGTCGCAACCCCCCGATCGTGTAGACCGACGTCTCGTAGGAGCTGCCGACGAAACCGAACGGCTCGCTCAGCGTGCGGAACTGCACGATCGCCACTGGGATGGTGCCGATACCGATACCGCCGATGAGGATCTGCAGTTCGGCCGTCCGCTGGTTCTTGGCCCGGCGCAGGATGGGCTGGAACGCGAAGACGTCGATGGCCGCCGAGAGCGCCGCGCCCACCACGACGGAGATCAGGCAGACGGTGACGAGCCCGAGCCCGACGTGGGAGACGATCTGGGAGGCCACGAACGCGGAGAACATGAAGATCCCGCCGTGGGCGAAGTTGAGGATGTCGATCGTTCCCCAGGAGATGCTCATTCCCAGGCAGAAGAGCAGGTAGATGGAGCCGAGCACGAGTGCGTCGATCACCAGCTGTGACATGACCCCTGCCTTCCTCCGGCCGGGTTGCCCCGGTGACTGTGCGATGTTCCGGTCATTCGTCGAACTCCTTGGTGCACGGGTGCGGTGAGGTCCGCACTATTCCGCCGATTCCTGGCCGTCGAGCAGCACTTCTTCCGTGCCGTTCCATTCGACGAGCACGCCGTCGACGCGCATGTCGTTGCCTTCGAAGCGCACCGGCCCGAGCGCGCCGTCGAAGCCCTCGGCCACGACCTGCTCGAGACCGCGCTGCAGGTCGTCGCGGGACGCACCGCCCGAGTTCTTGGCCGCGTGGGCGAGCATCCAGGTCGCGTCGTAGCCCTCGGCCGCGTAGTTCAGCGGGTTCTCCCCGTTGTACTTGGCGCGGTACGCCTCGACGAACTGCTGGGACGTCTCGTTCTTCTGGTGGAAGCTGAAGTCGGTGGCCCAGTACATTCCCGCTCCCGCGGCACCCGCCGGGGCGAGGTTGCCCGCGCCGGCGGCCGGGTTGCCGACGACGGGGCCGGTGTAGCCCGCCTGGCGCAGCTGCGACATGGCGGTGGAGTTGCCGGCACCGACGAGCAGGACGATCACGGCGTCGGGGTTCTCACCGGCGATCTTCGTTGCGGTGGTACCGAAGTCCTGGGTCGTGGCCTGGACGGAGGTGCTCGACAGGATCCGGTAGCCGTACTTGTCCTGGCCCTCGGGGATCGTCTTCTCGCCGAGTCCGGCGAGCGTGACGTTGCCCGCGTTGTAGAGCACGCTGACGGTCTCGGCGCCCTGCTGCTGCAGGCGCTCGAGTGCCTTGACGAAGTAGGTCTCCATCGGCGCCGTCGCGCGGTAGGTGTAGTCGCCGATGACGACACCCTCGCTGCCGGACTGGGTGAAGATCGTCGGCAGCCCGGCGCGTTCCACGAGCGGGGCGATCGCGACGGCGTGGGCGCTGAGGACCGGGCCGAGCAGGGCGCTGACGCTCTTGTCGGTCAGCGCCTCCGTGGCCTGGCTGACGGCGGTCTGTGTGTCGCTCGCCGAATCGCGCTTCTGCAGAACGATCTTCGAATCCCCCAGGTAGTTCTGGTCGTTGATCTCCTCGATGGCGAGTTCGATGCCCTTGAGCTGACTGTTCCCGACGTAGGCCGTGGTGCCGGTCTGGTCGGTCACGGAGACGACCTTGATCTCGGCCGGTAGATCACCGTCGGCGACGGTGCTGTTCCCCCCGGAACTGCAGGCGGCCGCGAAGAGGACGCCGAACGCGCTCGCAGCGCCGAGCAGGCGGCGCCGGACTTTCCGGTCGACTCGAGACATGTGTGCACCTTCCGGTCGAATGATATGCATCATTAGTCGTGATGCCCGTCACAGTAGAGCCACGTGCGGGAAAAGTCCAGAGTTCGATCCGAACATGCGCAGGAATTATCGGCGGGTGGGGACGGCCACGGGAGGCACGGCGACGGCCGGTGCCCACCGCCCCCGCCCTGCTGCCGCGACGGTCACGCAGAACAGGACGAAGATCGTTACCGCACCGGCGGATCCGTAGGAGTAGCCCCACGCGGACGACAGGGCGCCGGCCACCAGGATCATCACCGCCGCGAAGCCGTACGACGAGCATGCATACAGCGACGTGCTCCTGCCCTGCTCCACCGGCGTCATCCCGGCGGTGAGCAGGATCAGGCCCTGCGCATAGGCGAATCCCTGTCCGATGCCCCACAGGAAGCTGCCGGCCAGCACCGGCCACAACGTGTGCGCGAGGAGCCCGGCAGCGACGAGCACACCGCCGCCGGCGAGCAGGAGCAGGCACAGGCCGGGCCCCGGGGCGCGGCCCACGGCACGGGCGACGTAGGGACCCAGCCAGGCAGTGACGAGCAGGATGATGGCGGCGAGGACACCGATCACCAGTAGCTCGGAGCCGATCCCGTCCCGCAACGCCGACGGCAGCACGCCGACGGCGATACCGCCGACGGTCCAGCCGGCCGCGCCCAATCCGTAAGCGGGTAGCGCGTTCCGGGACGACCCGGGGTCCGCCCGGGGTGGGAGAGGCCCGGGGGGCCGGGTGGGTTCGTCGTGCCGGAGCGCGGAGAGCCGGCGCCTGCTGCGCCACAGGGCGGCGGCGAGCAGCAGTCCCGAGAGCACGAGCGAGACGGCATGCAGCCGGTAGATGAGCACGGTGGGTTCCGGAAGCAGCTGGGCGACGGTGGCCGCGGCGATCAGACCGAGGAACGAGCCGGCGATCGCGCCGGTCGCCGCGAGGGTGCGGCCCGCGTCACCACGCGCCGCGACGGCCAGCGTCGCGGCGGATCCCGTGGCGAGCCCGACGCACGTTCCGGTCAGCGCGCGGCCGACGAAGAGCAGCCAGGCGGTGTCCGCTCCGGACCACAGGGCGACGTCGCCGAGCAGCCCGACGACGAGCGCTCCGGGCAGCACGGCCCACGCGAACCGCCCGAGCGAGGTCCGGCTCACGAGCAGGAACATCGACACCAGGGCGACGAAGTACGTCACGAAGAGGGCGGCCAGCACGAACGGGGACAGGCCCAGATGGTCCTCGTACAACGGGAGGATCGGCCCCGGAATGTTGGATCCGACGACGGCGAAGGTGAAGGCCGCCGCCACTGCGGCACCGAGGAGCACCGAACCCCGGCCGGGACGATCCGCCCGGACCGCGATCATGCCCGTACGGGCAGACTCTTCACCAGCGGGGGATCGTAATCGGTCTTTCCGATCTTGGAAGCGCCGCCCGGAGAGCCGATCTCGACGAAGAAGTCGGCATTGATCTGCGTGTAGTCGGCGCGGTCCTCGGGGACGTCGTCCTCGAAGAAGATGGCCTCGACGGGGCAGACCGGTTCGCACGCGCCGCAGTCGACGCATTCCTCCGGGTTGATGTACATCATCCGGCCGCCCTCGTAGATGCAGTCCACCGGGCACTCTTCGATGCAGGCCTTGTCGAGGACGTCGACACAGGGCTCGGTGACGGTGTAGGTCACGGCGCACTCCTCCGATTCGATGACTGCGTGATTTAAGTCATAATCATATTCATTGATTGATCGGTGTCAATGGGTGTCGGCCTCGAGTGCCTCGACGACCGGCCGGCGACGCATCACCGCGACCCCCGCTCCGCACACGCACGCCAGGAAGAACCCACAGAAGGCGTAAGTCGCGGGACGCAAGCCGATTCCGTCCGCCAGGAACCCCAGACCGAGGATTCCCGACCCGACGGTGGCGTATCCGGCGAGCCACACCATCGACACCACCTCGGCGGTCCGTCCCGCCGGGGCGTACCCGCGCGCGAGGGTGAGTCCGGCGAGCTGCGCCAGGCTCTGGCCCAGACCCGCCGCGATCGCCGCCACGACGATCACGGGCACCGAGGCGGCGCCGACCGCGACGGCGATCAGCACCGCAGCCAGCGCGGACACCGAGAGTCCCACCACCGCGACCCGGTAGATGCTCATCCGCCGGACGAGGAACTGGGCCGAGGCACCGGCACCGAAGACGACGAACGACACCGCCCCGGCCAGGGTGCGACTGTCGTTGCCGAGCAGGTCGGCGATCAGCGCCGGACCGAGGGAGATGAACAGCCCTGCCAGCGCGAAGGGGCTGCCGGCCACGGCCATGGCCAGCACGACGGTGCCCGCGATCTCCCGCGGGATACTCGGCAGCTGCACCCAGCGCCCGCCCACCCTGGCCGAGCGACCGCCGACGGCGGTCAGCGGTATCACTGCTGCCGCCAGCGGAACGATCAATACGAGGAAGACCAGGCGGGTGGGTGCCGGTGCCACGTCGGCCAGCACCCCGGAGAGCAGCGGTCCCACGGCCGACCCGGCGACGGGTGCCGCACTGGCGTACAGCGCGGCGCGGCCTCCGCGGCCGGGGCCGAACGCGTCGGCGATCGCCGCCGATCCCGCCGCGCCGAACGCCCCGGAGGCGAGGCCGATGAAGAACCGGCCCGTCTCGAGCCAGAGCGGCGTGCGGGCCGTCGCGAACACGAGGCAGGCCACGATCGCGAGGCCGAGCGCCGGCAGCAGCACGGCCCGTCGCCCGAACCGGTCCGACGCCCGGCCGCCGAACACCAGCGCCACCACCGATCCGACGATGTAGCTCACGAAGATGAGGCTGACCGTGCTGGGCGGAAACCCCATCTCTCGCTGCCACACCACGTACAGCGGAGCCGGGGCGTTGCTCGCGGCGAACACGAGGAACACCGACGCTGCGATCCACGACGGCCGGGCCACCCGGCGCCTTTCCAGAATCCCGACCGACACGCGGCCTCCCTATTGATATGAATGATTAACCTAGAGAGTGGCACATTCCCGGCCCCCGTGGAGCGAATTGCCGGACCGTACGATGGCGGACTCCGACAGAAAGGTGCCGTACGTGGACCCCGAGGCCGACCCGTCCACACCGCTCGAGTCCTTCACCTCAGCCGTCCGCGCCGGCTGGCATGCTGTCAGCTCGGTGAGCGAACCCGCGCCGGCCGTGCTCGTCGTCCTCACCGCGGCCGTCGCGCTGGCGCTGGTGTCGGTGCGCCCGCTGTGGCTGGTGACCCGGCACGTGATCACCCAGGCCCACGAAGGCTCGCATGCGCTCGTCGCCCGGCTCGTCGGCCGGCGGCTGGCAGGCATCCGCCTGCACAGCGACACCTCGGGTGTGACCGTGTCCTCCGGCAATCCGCGCGGGCCGGGCATGATCGCGACCGCGTTCGCGGGGTACACCGGCCCGGCCGCGCTCGGGTTCGTCGCCGCGACCCTCCTCACCACCGGACGGCCCGCGGCGGTGCTGTGGTCGGTGCTCGCGGCCCTCGCCCTGCTGATCCTGTTGATCCGCAACTTCTTCGGATTCGTCTCGGTTCTCGCGGTCGGCGCGGTGATCGGCATCGCCGCGTACTACGGCGACGAACTGGTGCGCTACACCGTCGCGTACCTGACGACCTGGGTACTGCTGTTCGGTGCCACCCGGCCGGTGCTCGAACTGGCACGCACCCATCGGCGCGGCCGCGGGCAGGGTTCCGACGCAGATCAGCTGCGATGGCTCACCCGCGTACCGACGGCCGTGTGGATCGTGGCGTTCGCGGTCGTCACGCTCGGCACCGCGGCATACGGCACCGCACGGATCGTCGCGGCGCAGGTGCCCTGATCACGGTTCGAGTTCGAGCGCCACGGCCCGCACCGGCGCACCGTCCGCGCCCTGCAGCCGCAGCGGGAGAAGACTGATCAGCGGATCGGGAAAGTCGACGAGTTCGAGGTTGCACAGGTTCTCGCACCCGACGCCGCCGGCCTCGGCGACGAGCCGATGCGCGGAAAAGTCTTCTCCCAGAGCGGAGTCGATGCTCGGGGCATCGAGAGCGATGGTGTGCACGCCGCGTTCGAGCACCCACCGGCACGCATCCTCCGACAGGTAGGGATGCTCGAAATACGTGTCGGTGCCGTAGTGCTCGGCCCAGCCGGTATGCACGAGGACGATGTCGCCGGGCCCCGGTTCCGGCCCGCCGGCGAGGTGCCGCGGCGTCACGGCGGTACGCGGCGGCAGGCCCCGCACGTCCAGGACGACTCCCCGGCCGACGAAGCGGCCGAGGGGAACCTCGTCGATCGGTGCGGCCCCGGCGCGCATGTGCAGCGGCGCGTCGACGTGGGTTCCGGTCTGCGACCCCATCTCGATCCGTAGCAGGTTGTAGCCGTCGCGCTCGAGTGTCGCGTGCGGGCTCAGCACCGGGACGGGGTCTCCGGGATAGACCTGGGTGTCGCCGGAGACGGTTCGGCTCAGGTCGACGATCCGGCGCACGCGCATGCGCCGATGCTAGACCGAGTGCGATCGTGACCGTCGATACGTCGCAGCTCGGGCGCCGGTCCCGGACCGCCGCGCAAGGTGCGTTACCGCGCGGGTCGCAGATGGTGCCGGTCGGCGCGGTCGATGGTCACCGCCGCGACGAGCACACCGACCACGACCCCGACGAGCGTGTCGGCGATCCGGCTCATCGCGATCTCCGGGCCCAGGTTCTCGCCGAGCCCGGTGAGCAGCAGTGCCATCGCGGTCACCGCAACGGACGTCGCGGCATAGTTCTTCATCACGTACAGCTCGGCGACGACCTGCAGCACCACGATCGCCAGCGCGTACGGCCAGTAATCCAGGGACAGCGCGATCAACGCCGCCGCCAGCACGGCGCCCGCGACGTTGCCGAGCAGACGCTGGATCGCCCGCTGCACCGTCTGCCGGTAGTTGACGCCCTGCAACGCGGCCATCGCCCCCATCGTCGCCCACAGCGGGTGGTGCAGACCCGCCGCGGCGGCGAACCAGCCCGCCAGGAGCGAGGCGAGGAGCACCCGGGCGGCGCCGACGAGGATCGCGCGGTCCCGCAACCTTGGGACGCCCTCACGCACGAATCCGACGGGCCGTGCGAGGACGGGTGTTCCGGTCCCGTCGACACGGGGAATGGCGATGTCGCGCCGGACTCTCCGAAGTTCGACCTCGAATCGGGCGAATTCGGCCACCCGATCGGGCACGGCGTCGGACTCGGCCTCGTCGACGACCGTGCCGGCGGCGGCGAGCAGCGCGAGGAGTTCGCGGGTGTGTGCGTCCGCCCGACGGGAGCCGAGCGCGACGACGTCGTGAGCCCGGGAGATCGCGGCGCGGGCGCCCGGCACCGCGCAGTGGCCGTCGCGCTCGATTACCGAGACCGCCGCCAGGGCGCGGGCGACGGCGATTCGCGCGGGCCCGTGCGGGTGATACAGGGCGGGAACCATCGAGATCACCCATCCCACAACCACTCCCACAGACGCGGCAACGACCGCGTCCCGTACGTCCGTGGCGGTGCGCGCGAATCCGGCTGCGCCGGCGGCCGCGAAGACCAGGATGACCGGTCCCGGCCCGGACAGCCGGAAGGCCCCCAGAACCCAGAAGGCGAACCCGGCCGCTACCGAGAGCGCCGCAATCTGCATCCCCATCGGCACCGTGGCCGCGCCGACACCGGCGCCGAGTGCGACGTAGCCGACCACACCGAGTCCGACCATCGCCATCTTTCCGGCCAGTCGCGGATAGGGCTCGTAGCGTCCGAAGGCCGAGGCGAGCGCGCCGAGGGCGGCGAATCCGGCCAGGTGTGGCAGGTGCAGGAGGCCGCCTCCGACGAGCGCGACGAGCACCGCCGATCCCACGCGCAGCGCAGGCGCCACGGTGGCGTCGGCACTGCGGAATTCGAGCGCCTCGCGCCACGCGGCAGGCGACAGCGAATGCGCGAGCGCGGTCGTCGAGTGCCTGAGACGGTTGTGGTCTGGGATCGGGAGGGAGGGGCGCACCTCTCCAGCGTAGATATTTCAGAGATAAAGTAAATGTGAATTGAGTGTGAGACTCCTCGCTAGGATGGACCCATGTCGGACACCGCCCAGCCCGAGGACTTCGTGGACCACGTTCGGCTCGGCTGGGCCGAGACGCACCCCGGCTTCGACACCCGCCCGATCGACGTCATCGGCCGTATCACCCGGATCAGTTCCCTCGCCCTCTCCCAGCTCGACCGGGAACTCGTGCCGAGCGGTGTCACACGTCCCGAGTTCGAAGTGCTGTGCGCGCTGGCGCGCAGCAACACGCCTCTGCGTGCCAGCGAGGTCACGTCGGTCACCGGGTTGAGCGGCGCCTCCACCACCAAGCACGCCGACCGTCTCGTGGGGCTCGGGCTGGTCGAGCGCCGGCGTTTCGAGCGCGACGGCCGCGTCGTCCTGCTCTCCCTCACCGAAGCGGGCCGCGCCGTGGTCGACGCCGAGTTCCCCCGACGCGTCGAACGTGAGCGCCGCATGCTCGACGGCTTCACCGACGACGAACTCGACACCCTCACCGCGCTGCTGCGACGACTCACCCGCGCAGTCGAGGACCACACCCGGCACTGAGGCGGGCCGTCAGGGCATCTCGACCGTCTCGGCACGCTCGATCTCCCCGAGCGCGCGACGCAGGTACACGCCCGGGTCCGCCCGGCGGGCCGCCAGCAGGTCGGCCAGCACGACCAGGCCGGCCTGCAGGTACTCGTCGGGACGAGCCTTCGGTGCGTCGGGATCCGACACCCCGAGGGTGCCGGTGAGCACGGCCACCACCGTGTCCGGGTGCAGCGACGGCAGCCACGCCGCCCCCGTGCGCGCGCTGCGCTCGAACACCGCCTGCACGTCCTCGCCGGCCAGGCCGTCCGGGTGCAGCTCCTCGAGCAGCTCGCGCATCATCGTCGCGTGCACGCCGGCGACCTGCTCGTACGGCAGCGCTACCAACTCGGTCGTCGCGTCCTCCCAGGCCGGGACCGACCGCGTCCGGGCGGCGGCGAGCGCCACGCTGGTGTGCTCCGCGATTTCCCGCGCGAGCTGCGGCCAGTGCGTGGGCCACACGGTGTCCTCCTCGGGTCGCCGATGCTCCCGGCGAGCGCCGGCGCGTCACGACGAGCGTGCCATGCCGCACCGACACGGTCAGCCGACGCGGCGCTGCAGTTCGAGCGCATCCCAGGGCGCGTAGCCCTTGATGTCGTTGTCGAAGTACACGTACACGTCGCGCCCCTCGGAGCGCCAGCCACGGACCCGCGCCGCCCACTCGTCCAAGGTGTCGGGGGCGTACCCGCTCGCGTACAGCTCGGTGTCTCCGTGCAGTCGCACGTAGACGAAATCGGTGGTGGCCTCGGTCAGGAACGGGAACCGCCCGGCCGTGTCGGCGACGACGAGGGCGACGCCGAGCCGGGCCAGCAGTGCCGCCGCGTCCGGGTCCGTGAAGCTCGGGTGCCGCACCTCGAGCGCGTACCGGAGGGGCCGATCCGCCTCGGTTTCCGTCCACGCCCGATCGTCGGGAACCTTCTCGGTGTGGCGCACGGCGAGTGCCGCGGCCTCGGTCGTCGAGGCAGGCAACCGCTCGACGAACGCGGCGAGCCGCTCCGGCTCGAATGCCAAGGAGGGCGGCAGTTGCCACAACACGGGCCCCAGCTTCGGGCCGAGGGCGAGCACCCCGGACGCGAAGAAGTTGGCGAGGGCGTCGTCGACGTCGACGAGGCGCTTCATGTGGGTGACGTACCGGCCGCCCTTGACGGCGAAGACGAACCCGTCCGGTGTCTCGTCCCGCCACCGCAGGAAGCTCGACGGCCGCTGCAGCGCATAGAAGGTGCCGTTGATCTCGATCGATCCGAACCGCTCCGCGGCGTACTCGAGTTCGCGGCGCTGCACCAGCCCCGCCGGGTAGAAGTCACCGCGCCATTCGGCGTACCGCCAGCCGGAGATCCCGATCCGCACCTGAGCCATCGCTCCACGGTAACGCTCGTCACGACTGGGAATCGGATCGTCATTCGGCAGGCGGGGGGAACCGTACGGGCCTACGCTGTGCCCGAACTACGAGACCGCATCCTAGGAGTGGCCGTGTCCGAGAGAGCGTTCACCGCAAACGATCAGTTCAGTCCCCTGTTCAAACAGATGTGGTGGTTGGTGCTGATCCGGGGCATCCTCGCCGTGTTGTTCGGTGTCGTCGCCCTGGTGTGGCCGGGGATCACCGTCTGGGCCCTCGTGGTGGTATTCGGCATCTACGCCATCGTCGACGGCGTCGTACTCGTCTACCACTCGATTCGCGACCGGGCCCGCCTCGACGGCTGGGGCTGGTGGCTCGCGATGGGCCTGGTCTCCATCGCCGCCGGCATCGTCGCCCTCGTCTGGCCCGCGGCCACCGCACTCGTGGTGCTGTACATCATCGCGTTCTACGCGATCCTGTTCGGCGTCACCGGCATCATCGGTGCGCTGAGCTTCCGGAAAGTCCCGAACTCGGGATGGGGATGGTCGCTCTTCGCCGGCATCCTCGCGGTTCTGTTGGGTGTCGTGCTGCTGATCTTCCCCGGCAGCGGGATCATCAGCCTCATCTGGCTGTTGGGTATCTACGCCATCCTCTTCGGCGTGCTGCTGATCGTCGTGGCCTTCCAGGTCCGGAAGGTGGCGAAGGAGGCCGGGCTCGTGTGAGCCCGGCCCCCCGGGGCCGGCGGCGGGACTGTGTCAGGCCGCATCCTTCAGCCGGCCCCACGCATGCCAGCGGTCGATCTCGATCCAGGCACTGACCCGCGGCCGGTTGCGCACCCCGTAGGGCGTGCCGGTGTAGTGCCGCGCGACGCGGTCGATGTCGGTCAGCTCGGGGTCGTCGACGAACTCGACGACCCGTCCCTGGAGGCTCACGTGCGTCACCCAGTCCGCCGGGTCCATCGCGCTCAGGCTGACCCGGGGATCTCGGCGCAGGTGCTCGAGCCGCTTGCGCTCGGCGTCCATGTTCACCAGGATCCGGCCGTTCTCGAACAGGTACCAGGTGGGCACCGACACCGGATGTCCGTCGGCCCGCACCGTACTGATGGTGGCGTAGTTCGGCTGAGCGAGCATCTCGGCGACGGCCTGCGGCAGCGGAGGTCTGGGCACGGCAGTGGTCCTCTCGTCGGAAAGGTCGGGCGGTTCGGTCACGAACCTACGCCGGTTCGGGGCGAAACCGCCCCACGAGGGCGCGAGCGGGTCGACCATGGAGGGGGCACCGAGCCCGGCCGTGGAATGGCCCGACAGCCGAGGAGTCGAGAACATGCCGAAGTACCTGTGGCAGGTCACCTACACCCCCGAGGGCGCGCAGGGTCTGCTCTCCGAGGGTGGTTCCGTCCGTAGTTCCGCCATCACCGAGATGGTCGAGAGTGTCGGTGGCAGCGTCGAGTCCGTGCACTTCGCGCTCGGCGGGCACGACCTCTACGTCATCGGGGACGTGCCCGACGATCTCGCCGCGGCCACGCTCGAGTTCCGCACCCGTGCGTCGGGTATCGCGCGTTCCGTGCCGATCCGGCTGCTCACCCCTCAGGAGATGGACGACGCGGTGCATCGCAACGCCGCGTACCGGACGCCGGGGCACTGAGCGGGACCGAGCGGGACGCTCGCTGACGGTCGGATCGCCGGGTCAGAGCAGGTCGAGGAACAGACGCGCGGCGGTGGAGGACGGGGCCGGGTCGCGGCACACCAGCGCCAGTGTGCGGTGCGGCGGCCCGGGCCGCAGTCTGATGCGGTGCAGGCCGCTGCGTCGCGCGATCGGTTCGGGGATGACCGCGACCCCGAGACCGTGGCGGACGAGATCGAGCAGGCGGTCCATGTCCCCGACGCGGAACGTCACGTCGCGGTGCACGCCCGCGCGGACGAACAGCGCATCCACGGTGGTCTGCAGTCCGGTGCCGGCCTCGAATTCGATGAACGGGTACGGCTGCAGCCCGGCCGGATCGGTCTTCGCGACGGCGGCCAGCCGGTGGCCGGGTGCGACCACGGCGACCAGTTCTTCGGTGTAGGTGCGCAACGCGACGAGCCCGGGCGGCAGCGGACGCGCGTCGAGGGCCACGAACGCCAGGTCCAGTTCTGCCGTGACGAGGGCGTCGAACAGTTCGGTGGTGGTCGCCTCTCGCAGGGCCACTTCGATACCCGGGTGGGCGCGGTGCAATTGCGCGAGCAGGGACGGCAGGTCCGCGGCCCGGAATGTCTGCACGGTACCCACCGCGAGGGTGCCGGTCGCACCGCTTTCCAGTCTCGCCACGGCTGCGCGGGCATCCGCGGCCTCGCGTAGCAGCCGCTGCGCGTAGGGATAGAGGGTTCTGCCCGCCGCGGTCGGGAGCACCGACCGGGTGGTGCGCTCGAACAGCGACGCCCCGAGTTCGTGCTCGAGCGCGCGCACGGACGCACTGAGCGCCGACTGCGACAGGTGCACCGACTCGGCGGCCCGGGTGAAGTGCCCGTGCTCGGCGACGGCCACGAAGTGCCGCAACTGCCGTAGTTCCATTCATCGACTCTATCGCTCGGATTCATCGATTCATCCCGTTGGACACATCAATGCCGGGGCTCGCAGGATCGGTGCCATGCAGTCCCCGTCCACCGGCGCCCCGACCGCCGACACCGCGACCACGCGCATGCCCCGCCGGCTCGTCGTCGCGATGGCCTTGGCCTCCGGCCTGGTTGTGGCCAACAGCTACTACGCCCAGCCGCTCGTCGGCGCCGTCGCCGACAGCCTCGACGCCTCCACCACACAGGTCGGATGGGTGGTCACCGCGGGCCAGATCGGGTACGCCGTCGGTCTGGCGCTGCTGGTGCCGCTGGGCGACATGGTCGAACGGCGGCGGCTGCTGCGACGCATGCTCGTGCTCACCGCCGCCGGCCTGCTGGTCATGGCCTGGGCACCGAGTTGGCAGATCCTCGCAGTCACGGCCGTGCTCGTCAGCACCGGATCGGTCGTCGGCCAGATCCTCGTCCCGTTCGCCGCATCTCTGGCCCGGGACGACGAACGCGGACGTGTGATCGGAAACGTGATGACCGGCCTGCTGCTCGGCATTCTCCTCTCCCGCGTCGTGGCGGGCCTGGTGGCCGAGATCGCCGGGTGGCGAGCGGTGTTCGTGCTGGCCGCGGTGCTGATGCTCTGCACCGTGCTGCTGGTGCGGACCCTTCCGGTCCTGCCCCCGGCGACCACCGCCGGCTACCGCACGGTGCTCGCCTCGGTGGTGCACTTGATCCGCGACGAACCGGTACTGCGCAGCCGGATCGCCTACGGTGCCCTGACCTACGCCTCGTTCGGAGTGTTCTGGACCAGCGTCGGCTTCCTGCTCGCCGGGCCGGGGTACGGGTGGTCCGAGGCCCGCATCGGGATCTTCACCCTCGTCGGGGTCGCCGGCGCGCTGGCAGCACGGACGGCCGGCATCTTCGCCGACCGCGGCTACGCCCGCCGGCAGACGGGGCTGTTCGTCGCGGTCACCGCGGTCAGCTTCGTGTTCCTCGCCTTCGGCGAACACCACGTGCCGGCACTCGCGGTGGGCGTCGCCCTGCTGGACCTGGGTATCCAGGGAACGCACATCAGCAACCAGAGCCTGATCCAGCCGTTGCGGCCCGACGCCCGCAGCCGCCTCAACACCGCGTACATGACGTCCTACTTTCTGGCCGGCGCCCTCGGCAGCGCGCTGTCCACGGCCGCCTACCTCACCGGCGGATGGCTCGCGGTGTGCGTCCTCGGAGCGGTCTTCCCCACTGCGGGTTTCGCCCTCTTCGCCGGGGAACACCTGATGCAGCACCGGCGCACCCCGGCCGCGGAGACACGCGGTGACGGAGACACGCGGTGACGGAGACCCGACGGAGGTACGGAGGCAATCGGGTCCGGACGCGTGAGACTGTGCCTCGCAACGTGATCCGTCGCCCTCGGTGGGCAGCCTTCAGCTCGAGGCGGGACGATCGCTCAGTACCAGCCGGCACACGTCCTCGACGTTGCGCAGCGCCTCGGCGAATCTGATGCGATCCGTCGTCCACAGGACCAGCGAATTGAGCATGGTGCTGCCGATCGCCAGCGAGGCCAGCCGTGCCCGCTCGGCCGGAATTCCCTCCATCGCTTCGAGGACGGCCGAGCGGTTGACCGCCGACCGCTCGACCAGTGTCTCCACCACATACGGATCCCTGCAGGTCTGCAGCTCGACCTCCAGGCGGGCGAAGTACGGGCCCCGTTGGAACGCCTTCATCTGCCGCACGTACAACCGGACGACGCGCTCCACCACATCCCCCGCCCGGGCGTCGCGGTCGGGGCGGCGCCGGCGCTCGGCGGCGAGCCGCTGCGACAGGCGGTCGTTCCATGCCGCCATCGCGGCGGCGAGCAGTTGCGGCTTGGCCGGGAAGTATCGGTACAGAGTGCCGAGCGCCACCCCGGAACGCTCGGCCACGTCCCGCATCTGGATGCTGTCGGGACTCGTCTCCTCGAGCATCTCGACGACGGTCTCGGTGATCCGGCTGCGTCGCCGCAGTTGTGCGGGGGTCATGTCGTCCGGGCTCATGGGGACACCGGCGGCTGCGGAACTCACCTGCGCAGACTAGCGCGGCTCCGCGGCAGCGACGACAGGGTCACAGAGGGCGGGCCGGTCGGTCACCGTAGCGGCGTCGAGCGCCCGTGTGAAGCGTCGGTAGAGCGAGCATGATCCCGCCCCCAGGTCCCGGTCAGCGGAATAGAATCACGTTCTTTTATTCGTCGTCGTATACATGGAATATGCAGCTGAGCCACTTCTGTATCGGCGAGGAGGGACCGATCCCTTCCTCGACAGAAAAAGAATCTGATTCTATTGTGCCGACCGAGCGGCAGGATCGGTCGCCGCGGGGTGGACCACGCTGCAGGAACAGTCCGCACCTGCGCGGACCCGTCGCACCGGCCCGTGGGACCGGCATCCATCGAAACGAGGAGACGTTGTGAGCGACACCGACCTGACCGGCCGCACGGCCGTGGTGACGGGAGCCGGGTCCGGCCTGGGCCGGGCCGAGGCGCTCGCACTCGCCGAACGGGGCGCAGCCGTCGTCGTCAACGACATCGGAGCTGCTGCACACACCGTCGCCGCCGAGATCGAGGCGCGCGGCGGCAGGGCGATCGCCGTCGAAGGTGACGTCGGGGCCTGGTCGATCGGCGACCGCCTCGTCGACGCGGCTGTCGAACAGTTCGGCAGCCTCGACGTCGTGGTGAACAACGCGGGCATCATCCGCGACGCGATGCTGGTCAACATGACCGAGGAGAAGTGGGACGAGGTGATCCGCGTGCATCTGAAGGGGCACGCGGCGCTGACCACCGCGGCGGCGAGATACTGGCGTACGGAGTCGAAATCGTCGGGCGCCCCGGTGTACGGGCGGCTGATCAACACCACCTCGGAGGCGTTCCTCTTCGGCGGGGCGGGGCAATCGAACTACGCCGCCGCCAAGTCCGGAATCGTCGCTCTCACCCTGGCAGCCGCGCACGGACTTTCCCGGTACGGGGTGACCGCCAACGCGATCGCGCCGAGGGCGCGCACGGAGATGACCGCGCACGTCTTCGACGAAGACCCGTCCGGATCGGCCGTCGACATCCTGGCCCCCGAGCGGGTGGCGACCTTCGTGGCCTACCTGGCGTGTCCGGCGGCGAGCCGCGTGAACGGTCAGGTCTTCGTCGTCTACGGCGACATGGTGGCGCTGATGGCTCCCCCGACGGTGGAGAATCGATTCACCGCCGGCTCCGGGGTCTTCACCCTCGACGAACTCGACGCGCAGGTCTCCGGGTACTTCGCCGACCGCCCCGCCGACCGGACGTTCTCCGCCCGCAGCGTCGCAGCCCTGGACACCACCGGCGTGCGTACCAAGCTCTCGTGACGGCACCGATCGTCATCCGGCGGCGCCGCCGCGCCGGCCCGCGTAGCGCACCAAGCAAGTGCTAGGTAACGTGAGCCGAAGGAGGTCAGACCTTGACTGTGATGCGTAGTGACTCGATTCCGGTGTCGGACATGCCGCGTGAGCAGCGCCCCAGCGTGGCGGAGCGGTTCACCCAGATCCTCGACGTGTTCACATCCGGTCCCGACCGGATGTTCCTCGAGGAGATCACGGCCGCCACCGGACTGCCCCGCTCGACCGTCTTCCGCCTGCTGACCCAGCTCGTCGACCTCCACTGGGTCGAACACGACTCCCGCGGATACGGACCCGGGCTGCGGATGCAGACGATGGCCCGGCCCCGGGACTACTCACAGCTGCGCGCCGCGGCCGCGGGGATGCTCAACGACCTGCAGATCGGCACCGGCGGGGTCGCGCACCTGACGGTGCTGGAAGGCTCGTCCGTGTACTTTCTCGACCGGATCGGGGGCGCGGCCAGCGCGGGCATCCCTTCCCAGGTCGCGGCCCGGCTGCCGGCCGAGAGCACCGTCAGTGGACGGGCACTGCTCGCCGGCCTCGAGCCGGAGCGGGTCGACGCTCTCATGACGGCCGGGCCGCACGTCCGGTCCCGCGCCGATCTGTCGGCACTGCACGACCGTCTGAACCGGGTGCGCCAGCGGCAGGGCCTCGCGTTCGTGCCCGGCCACTCGTGCCCCATGTCCATCAGCGCGGTCGCCGCACCGGTCGTCGGCCCCGACGGCGTCGTGGGCGCGATCTCGGTGGCGTGCCGCGGAACGGTCGAACTCGCCCACATCGCACCGATGGTCTGGGCCGCCGCACGCCGCACCTCGCGGATGCTCACCCCCGGCCGCTCCGGTTCCACCGCGCGGACCCGCCTGGCGCACCGAACACGTGTGGGTGTCGCGAACTAGAACGCGACGGCGCGCCGGACGTCGTCCGGCGCGCCGCGAATTCACTTTTCCTGCATGCTGTTCCGTCGACGGAACCGGTCATTCCTCGACGCGGACGAACACTCCCCGCGCCTCGACCGTGCGCTCACCGCGGCATTCGATCCAGCCCTCGGCGACGGTCTTCCGGCCCTCGGTCTCGACGATCCGCGAATACAGATCCAGCGGCTCGTCGAGCGGCGTGCGGCGCAGGTAGCGCAGGTCGAGCGACGCCGTCAGCGAACGGCTGCCCCGGGCCTGCATGAGGGTGCCGAGCATGCAGTCCAGCAGGTGAGCGCTGAACCCGCCGTGCACGCTGTCGGGCGGACCCTCGTGCAGGGCGTTCGCGACCAGCCGGGCCCGCGCCTCGTCCGCGCCGAAGTGGATCTCGAGCGGAATGCCCATCGGGTTGTGGGTGAACAGCGCCCACGGCTCGCGCCCACCCGTGTCCCGGGACCGCGACGGACCGTCGAACGGGGGACGCAGCACCCGCGAGCGCGGTCGCACGCCGAGGGTCTCGGCCAGTTCGGCGATCGTTGCGCGGGCGGCGCGGACGGTCTCGGCGTCCGCCGTCGTGGTCGCCGCGGCCAGCATCAGCGCGCGAGTCGCGGCGACGAGTTCCGCGGACGCCTCCCGCAGGTCCGCGGGCACATCGATGGTGCGGGTCATCGGGAGTCCTCTCCGGCGATCCGGCGCGTGAGCGCCGGGCCGATGCCGGCGTCGGTGACGAGCGTCGGGCGCCCGGGATGCGTCATGCGGGTGCCCCGATCCTGGGTGCAGACCCGAGGACGTCGCCCAGCTCGGCCGCGGTGGCGTCCGCACCGCCGAGGCTGAAGCACAGCTGCCGTCCCCACAGGAAGTAGCGGTGGATCGGGTAGTCCACGTCCGCTCCGATACCGCCGTGCAGGTGCTGCGTCGCGTGCACCACCCGCAGACCGCCTCGCGACGCCCACCATTTGGCGACGAGGACCGCGGATTCGGCCTCCTGCTCCCGTCCGGCGTCGAGCAGCCACGCCGCCCGCCGGGTGGTGAGCCGGATCGCCTCGGTGTCGAGGTAGGCGTCGGCGGCGCGCACCGCCACGGCCTGATTGGTCGACAGCGGCCGACCGAACTGGACTCGCTGCGAGGTGTATTCGGCCGTCGTCTGCAGCGCCTGCGCGCACACGCCCAGCTGCACCGCCGCGAGCGCGAGCTGGATCCGGCGGCGCACCCAGGCGACCGTCTCCGCGCCGTCGCCCGGCAGACGATCGGCCGCGGGCACGACGACGTCGTCGAACCGGAGGTTGGCGAAGCTGCCGCGGTCGGTGGCGGCGACCGGTTCCACCGTGACGCCGTCCGCCCCGGTCGGTATCACTGCGACGGCGAGCGATCCGTCGTCGCACCGGACCGGCACGGTCGTGGCGGCGGCCACGGCCGCGGCGGGCACGCCGGCGACGGTTCCGCTGACGACCAGGTCGTCGCCCTTGCTCACCGCCGACAACGAGGTGAGTTCACCGTAGGGTGCGTCGAACGCGGCGACGACCGGTCGGGAGCCGTCCACGATGCCGGGCACCAGCCGTTCGACCTGCTCGGCCGTGCCGAACCGAACGATCGCCGACGCGGCCGCCGTCACCGACCACAGCGGCACCGGCGCCACGTGCCGGCCCTGCTGCTCGAGCACGGTGATCAGGCCGAGCAGACCCATCCCGGCGCCACCGGACTCCTCCGGCACCGCGATGCCGAGCAGACCGGCGTCGGCCAGGGCGCTCCACAGCTTCGCGTCGAAGCCGCCCTCGTTCTTCTCCACCTCGACGACCCGCTCGACCGGCGCGAGCTGCCGGAAGAGCTGGGACGCCAGGTCCTGCACACTCGTCAGGCCCTCGTCGAGTTCGAAATCCATGTCAGCTCCTCGTGCTGGTGGGGGCGTCGGTGCGGCGACGGGCGGCGAGCGTCATGCCGAGGCACTTGGCGGCGACGATCTCGCGCATCACTTCGTTGGTGCCGCCGCCGAAGGTGTTGTTCTGGGCTCTGCGCGCCAGGGTTTCGACGCGCCCCTCGACGACGGCTCCGGGGCTGCCGGGCCGCAGCAGGCCACGGACGCCGAGGATCTCCTGCATCTTGCCGTAGGCGGTGACGACCGCCTCCGTCCCGAAGATCTTGGCAGCGGCGGAGTCTCCGCCGCCGAGCGTGTTCGCAGCGACGTCCGCGACGAGCCGGAGGTTGACGAGATCGGCGGCGCTGAGCAGTGCGTACGTCTCCGCCAGATTGGTGCGCACCCAGGGCAGGTCGTAGACGGTCCCGGCGCCCAGGGGCTCGGACTGCGCCCAGGCGAGCACGGCGTCGTACAGCTCGTTCGCGATGCCACCGCGGGCCGCGAGCGCGACCCGCTCGTGGTTGAGCTGGTTGGTGATCAGGCCCCAGCCCTGGTTCAGCTCGCCCACGACGTTGGTCAGCGGCACGCGGACGTCGTCGTAGTAGGTGGCGGAGGTGCTGATGCCACCGACGGTGTGGATCTCGGTCACCGAGAACCCGGGCGCCGACGTCGGTACCAGCACCACCGAGATGCCCTGGTGCCGCGGCGCGTCCGGGTCGGTGCGGACGGCCAGCCAGATCCAGTCCGCGTAGACGCCGGCGCTGGTGAAGATCTTGTTGCCGTTGATGACCAGTTCGTCGCCCTCGATGCGGGCGCGGGTCTGCAGCGAGGCGAGGTCGGTGCCCGCGTTCGGCTCGGTGTAGCCGATCGCGAAGATGAGTTCACCGGCCAGGATCGGCGGCAGGAAGAAGTCCTTCTGCGCCTGGGTCCCGTGCTTCATCAGCGCCGGCGCGACGGTGTTGAGAGTGACCAGCGACAGCGGTGCGCCGGCGCGGATCACCTCGTCGTAGAACACGTACAGGGCCTCGGGATCCTCTCCCCGCCCGCCGTATTCGGTGGGCCAGCCGAGACCGAGCCACCCGTCGCGGCCCATCCGTCGCAGGATGCGGTCGAACACGGGTCCGCCCTCGGTCTGGTCGACGAGGGCGCGCCGGTCGTCGTCGTCGATGATCTCGGCGAAGTAGTTGCGTAATTCGGTGCGGAGCCGACGTGAATCGTCGGACAGTTCCGGGTGCATAGCCCCTCCAGGTGGATGTGGTGTGGTCGGTGTCAGCGCGGCAGTCCCAGCACGCGACGGGCGATCACGTTCAGCTGGATCTCGATGGTGCCGCCGCCGAAGAGCACCGCGGGCAGACCGAGGTGGTCGAGCATGTGTCCGTCGTCGTCGGCGGCGCCGAGCGGACCGAGCAGCGAGACCAGCCCGCGCGAGCCGTCGCGTTGGGCGAGGGCACTGAAGACCTTCTGCACGCTGATCTCCGCCCCGGCGTCGAGACCGGACAACCGGCGCAGCACGCTGCGCAGGTTCATCGCCGACAGGGCCATCTCACGGCCGGTGTTGCGGCCGAGGACGCGCAGTGCTTCGTCGCGGGCGGCGGCGTAGCGGCCCGACTCGACGACGTCGCGCACCCGTGCGGCCGCACCGTGCGCGAGCTGTGCGCCCATGCTGAGCCGTTCGTTGGCGAGGGTGGTCACCGCGAGACGCCAGCCCTGCCCCGGTTCCGAGACCAGGCAGTCGTCGGGGACGAAGACGTCGTCGAAGAACACCTCGTTGAACTCCGCCCGCCCGGTCGCCTGCCGCAGCGGTCGCACGTCGAGCCCGTCGCTGCGCATGTCGACGAGGAAGTACGAGATGCCCTCGTGCTTGGGCGCATCGGGGTCGGTGCGAGCCAGGCAGATGCCCCAATCCGCCTCGTGCGCCATCGAATTCCACACCTTCTGTCCGGTGAGGACCCAGCCGCCGGCCACCTTGCGGGCGCGGGTGGACAGCCCGGCGAGGTCCGAGCCGGCGCCCGGCTCGCTGAACAGCTGGCACCAGACGATCTCGCCGCGCAGGGTGGGGATGACGAAACGCCGCTGCTGGTCCTCGGTGCCGTGCCGCAACAGGGTGGGCAGGGCCCACTCGCCGATGACGGTGGTCGGCAGTTCGAGGCCGCGGCGCGCGAATTCGTCTGCGATCACGGCCTGTTCCTGCGGTCCGGCCGCGAGGCCGTACGGCCGGGGATAGTGCGGCGCGACAAGTCCGGCCTCGGCGAGCCGGGCACGACGTGCCCCGCCGCGTGCCGGCGCCCAGCCGTCGCTGCGCACCGCATCGTCCGGCAGTGCCCGTACTTCGTCGAGGACGGCACCGACCTGCGCACGCAGCTCCGGTAGCGCATCGGCTTCGACGAAGGAGAAGTCGCGCTCGCCGGACAGCGCGAGCTCACCGAGCCGGCGCGCCCAGACGTCCTCCGGACCGGCGACGGAGGCGATCGACAGTGCCCGTCGCCAGTACAGGTGCGCGTCGTGTTCCCAGGTGAATCCGATACCGCCGAGCAGGGTGACGCATTCGAGCACCACGTCCACGGCCGCCGGGACGGCCGTCAGCCCCGCCTGCGCTGCCGCGAGACGCTGCTGCTCCCGGTCCTGCCCGACCGACCGGGCGGCGTCCCACGCCGCCGCACGGGCGATCTCGCTGCGCACCAGCATCATCGCGGCCTTGTGCTGCACGGCCTGGAAGCTGCCCACGGGTCGGCCGAACTGGTGGCGGTTACAGACGTGGTCGACGGCGGTGTCCAGCGCCCACGCCGCGATTCCGGCGGCCTCGGCGCCGAGCACGGTGTTGACGATCAGCTGCACGTCGTCGTCGGCGATCGCCGGGAGCAGGTGCTCGGGTGTGATCGCCGCTGCGGACAGTCGCAGTCGTCCCACCGATCGGGTGAGGTCCACGCCGTCGGCGGTCTCGATCTCCCCGGCGGTGGGTGGGAGCCGGAACCACACGGGTGCGCCGTCGGCGGTGGCGCGCACGATCACCTCGTCGGCGCCCGGCAACCCGAGCACCGGCTCGGAGACACCGGTGACCGTCCATCCCTGTCCCGACGCGGTCGCGACGAGGCCGGGGGTGGTGACGGCGGCGCCGGTCGCGCCCTCGGCGAACCGCCGCAGCAGGTCCGCGACGAGACCCTCGGGCGGGAGGGTGGCGACCAACGCCCCGGCCAGCACGGTCGGAACCCACGGGCCGGGAACGAGGGCGCGGCCGAACTGCTCGGCCACGACCGCGAGTTCCGGCAGTCCCGCCGCACCGCCGCCGTGCTCCTCGGGCAGGTGCAGGGCGTGCAGGCCCTGCGCGACGCACGCATCCCAGAGCTCCGGCCGCTTGCCGGCCGCCAGGTCGGCGAACGCGGCGCGGGTGCGCTCGATCGGGGCGTGCCGACGGGCGAGCCCCGCGACGGCGTCAGCGAGGTCGCGGTGGTCGGCGTCGAGTGCAATGGCCATGACCTACATCCGTTCCAGGATCATGCACGTGGTGGCGGCGGACGCGCAGATGGCGATCATCGCGACCTGCCGGTCCCGCCGTTCGAGCTCGTCGATTGCGGTGGCCAGCAGCCGGATTCCCGTCGCGCCGGCCGGGTGACCGAGGGCGATGGCACCGCCGCCGACGTTGAGCACGTCCGGGTCGATCTTGTGCACCTCGGCGAACGACATCGGCACGGCCGCGAAGGCTTCGTTGACCTCGAACAGGTCCACGTCGGCGACCGTCATCCCGGTGCGGTCGAACAACGTCTGCGCCGCGGCCACCGGACCGTCGAGCATGAACTCGGTGTCGCCGCCGATGACGCACTGCGCGAGCAGCCGGGCCCGCGGTGCCGCGCCGAGTTCTCGTGCCCTGTCCTCGGACATCAGGATTGCGGCGCTCGCCCCGTCGGACACCTGCGACGAGGTGCCGGCGGTGTGCAGGCCGCCCTCGATCGTGGGACGCAACCGCGCGAGCGCCTCCGGGCTGGTCTCGCGCAGTCCCTGGTCCCGGGCGACGGTGGTGCCGCCGTCGCCCGGGACGGCGACGGGGATGATCTGCCGGTCGAACCACCCGGCGTCCCAGGCCGCGCGCGCCCGCTGCTGCGACCGCAGGCCGAACGCGTCGAGGTCCTCACGGGAGAAGCCGCGGTGCCGGGCGATGCGGTCGGCCGCGGTGTACTGGTCGGGGGTGTCCACCGACCACGACGCCGGTCGCGGGGTGCCGGCGCCGGTGCCGACCTTGTAGGTGAGCGGGACGCGCGACATCAGTTCCACGCCGCACGCCATGCCGACCTCGAGGGTGCCGAGCGCGATCTGCCCGGCGACGAGATGCACCGCCTGCAGCGCGGTGCCGCACTGGGCGTCGATGGTGGTGGTCCCGGTGTGGGAGGGCAGACCGGCATGCATCCACGCGGTGCGGGTGATGTTGCCGAACTGCTCGCCGATCGGGGTGACACACCCGCCGACGGCCTGCTCGACGAGGGCGGCGTCGAGGCCGAGCCGGTCGAGCACGCCGCGTTGCGCGAGACCGAGCAGCTCGGCGGCGTGCAGGCCGGAGATCCAGCCGTCGCGCTTGCCGAAGGGAGTGCGTGCGGCATCGACGATCACGGGTTTCATGCGGGTACCTCCGGTCGGGTCCACTGTCGGTTGCCGAGCCCGAATTCGTCGACGAGGCCGAGACCGTCGGAGCTGCGGCCGGTGAAACGGGACGACACGGCGATCACCGCCACTTCGCGGCGAACGCGTGGATCGCGTCGGTCACGCGGGTGACTTCCTCATCGGACAGCCCGTGGCTCATGCCGAGCGTCATGCCGCGCTCGAACACCGCATCGGCCTCGGGCAGGCCTTCGTCCGGCACGCGGTGCTCGACGCCGGCCATCATGGGATGGCGGGTGATGTTGCCGCTCCACACGGTTCGCGTGTCGATGCCCTGCGCTTCGACGAACTCCTGCAGGTCGCTGCGGGAGAACGGGGCGTCGGCGGTGACCGTGACGGGATAGCACAGCCAGGCGGTGTCGAGGCCGTCGGTTTCGACCGGCGTGCGGAAGAATTCGGGGTAGGCACCGTATGCGGCGGTGAATTCCGCGAAGGTCTTGCGGCGCCGCTCGTAGTTCTGCGCGAGCTTGTTCAGCTGCACGACGCCGTAGGCGGCGCCGAGTTCGGACGGTTCGAAGTTCCACGGCAGCAGATCGAAGATGAAGTCGTTGTCGTAGTCGACCCCGTCCAGGTCCTCCCGGAAGACGCGTCCACCGCCGTTGCCGAACAGGTTCGGCTCGGAGCGACGTCCCCAGCGGCGCAGCAGAAGTGCACGATCACGGGTCTGTTCGTCGTCCATCATGACCATGCCGCCGGTGCCGGCACACGTGATGATGTGGGCCATGGAGAAACTGGTGACGCTCAGGTCGGCGCGCGCACCGGTAGGGGTGCCGTGCAGCCGTGCGCCGAGGGTGTCGCAGGTGTCCTCGACGACCTTCAGGCCGTGCCGGTCGGCGACGGCCCGGATCGCGTCCCAGTCGGGGCAGTTGCCGGCGAGGTTCGGGATGAGCACGGCGCTGGTGCGGTCGGTGACCATCGCCTCGATCTTGGCGACGTCGACATTGAACGTGTCCGGTTCGACGTCGACGAAGACCGGTGTCAGGCCGGCACGCACGAGGGGCGCGACGTCGGTGGAGAAGGTCAGCGGCGAGGTGATGACCTCGCTGCCCTTCGGCAGGTCGAGCAGCTCGACGGCGAGGTACAGGCCGGAGGATCCGGAGTTGCACATCACGCCGTACTGCTTCCCGGACAGCTCGGGGATACGGCGTTCGAGCTCGAAGACGTTCTTGCCGATGCGCAGCCCCTGATGGCCGCTGCGCAGGACGTCGACCACCGCTCGGATTTCGTCCTCGCCGTGGGTGGCGCGGGCATAGGTGATGCGTTCGGTCATGTTCGGACTTCCTCTGAATGGGTGGTCGGTCAGTTGTCGGTGGAGAGCACGAGTGCGCTGTGCGGCACCGGGGAGCCGCCCGTGACCAGGACGTTCGCCACGTCCTTGCCGGGCTGGTTCACCGACGTGCCGCGGATCAGGCGCACGCCCTCGGCGATTCCGTTGACGCCGTGGATGTATCCCTCGCCGAGTTGGCCGCCGTGGGTGTTGACGGGCAGGCGGCCGCCGAGTTCGAGGTTGCCGTCCGCGATGAAGTCCTTGGCCTCGCCGCGGCCGCAGAACCCGTACTCCTCGAGTTGCAGCAACACCATCGGAGTGAACGCGTCGTAGAGGATCGCGGCGTCGATGTCGTCCGGATCGATACCGGCCTGATCCCACAGCTGCCGTGCCACCAGCTCGACCTCGGGCATCTCGTCGATGTCCTCGCGGTAGTAGC
The DNA here is from genome assembly GCF_047782815.1 of Rhodococcus indonesiensis. Classification (NCBI taxonomy): domain Bacteria; kingdom Bacillati; phylum Actinomycetota; class Actinomycetes; order Mycobacteriales; family Nocardiaceae; genus Rhodococcus; species Rhodococcus indonesiensis. The sequence continues at coordinate 5,177,299 of NZ_CP180630.1, forward strand.
TGCTCATGGAGATCTGCTGGGGTCCGACGCCTTGCGCGGCGGCGGAGACGACGGCCGGCGGGTGCGGCAGGTCGCGGGCCCGCTCGGTGCTGACGATGACCAGGGCCTGACCGCCGTCGCTCTCCTGGCAGCAGTCGAGGAGCCGCAACGGATCGGCGATCATCCGGGAGTTCTGGTGGTCGTCGAGGGTGATGGGCCGCTCGTAGAACCAGGCCCTGGGGTTGACGGCGGCATGCTTGCGCGAGAGCACGGAGATGCGGCCGAAGTCGGCGCTGGTCGCACCGTACTTGTGCATGTAGCGCCGGGCGAGGAACGCCTCCTGCTGGGCGGGAGTGAGCAGCCCGTAGGGATTGATCCAGTTGCGGTATTCCTGGTCGGTGTTGGCCGTGTAGGCGAACGGCGGCGGCCCGGCGCCGAACCGGGTGCCGGAGCGTTCGTTGAAGGCCCGGTAGACGACCACGACGTCGGCGACGCCGCTCGCGACGGCGAGCGCGGCCTGCTGCACGGGTGCGCACGCGCCACCGCCACCGTGCGGGATGCGGCTGAAGAACTTCAATTCGGGGATGCCGAGTGCGCGTGCGACCGCGATCTCCGGGTTGGTCTCCATCGTGAACAGCGCGAAGCCGTCCACCTCCTCGACGCCGATCTGCGCGTCCTCGAGTGCGGCGAGCACGCTCTCGCAGGCCAGCTGCCATTCGCTGCGCCCGGAGTTCTTGGAGAACTCGGTGGCGCCGATACCGGCGATCGCTGCCTTGCGGGCGAAGCCCCCGCCGGGAATTGTCCTGCCGCTCATCGTGTCTGTCCTTCGTACGGTGCGACGGTGACCTCGGCGGTCACGTGCGTTCCTCGGGCGTTGCGGCCGAGCACCTCGACGGTGACGGCGCCGGCGTCGACGCGGGTCACCGTCCCGGTCAGACGCATGGTGTCGCCGGGAAAGTTGGGGACGCCCAGCCGCAGTGCGACGCGGCGGATGCGGGCGGTCGGCCCGGCCCAGTCGGTGATGTACCGGTCGACGAATCCGTTCGTCGAGTTGATGCTCATGAAGATGTCGGGCGTGCCGCGCTTTTCGGCTGCGCCCGGATCGTGGTGCACGTCCTCGAAATCCTGGGAGGCGATCGCGGTGGCGACGATGGTGCTGCGATCGAGCGGTAGGTCCAGTACCGGCAGTTCGGTGCCGACGGACACGGCCGGCAGGCTCATGCGGCACCTCCGCCCGGCAGGCGCAGCTGCGGCAGGATCTCGCCGTGTGCGTGCTCGGCGAAGCCGACCTCGAGCTCCATGCCGATCCGCAGCCGGTCGTGCTCGACCCCAGCGATGTCGGCGACGATCCGGATGCCCTCCTCGAGGTCGATCAGCCCGACCGCGAGGGGATAGTCGAAGGACGGGTCCTTCGGGTGGTGGATCACGGTCCAGCTGTGCAGGGTGCCCCGCCGCGACGACTCGACGGTGTCCCACTTGAAGGAACGGCATTTCGGGCACGCCGGTCCCGGCGGATGCCGGAGTGCGCCGCAGTCGCTGCAGCGCTGGATCTCGAGCCGGCCCTCGCGGGCGGCGGCGAACCAGAATTCGTTGTCCTGGGTGACAGTCAGCCTGGGAACGGCCGTCATCACGCCTCCTCGGTGGTGTTCGGGTCGAAGCGGAGCAACCGGAATCGCTCCTCGACGAGCAGTTCGCCGTGCTGGTTCTCGTAGCGCTTGTGCAGGGTGACGAAGCAGCCGCGGCCAAGGCCGGTGCGTTTGACCGGGGAGATCGACTCGATGGTGAAGTGCGCGGTGACGTGGTCGCCCGGGACGAGTTCGCGGTGGTAGTCCTGCTCGACGTTGGTGGCGACCACGGAGGTGAAGCCGTGCCGGTCCAGCAGTGTCATCAGTTCGGAGTAGGCGAAGTCCTCGGTCCGCCCTTCGGCACGCAGCCGCTGCACCTCACGCCAGCGCCGGTAGCCGGCCATCACCCACGTCGAGATCATCGCGGGCGGGCACACCACGTCCGGTCGTCCGGTGGCGCGGGCCGCGTCCCGGTCGACGTAGACGGGGTTGCAGTCGTCGTGGGCCTCGACCCAGTTCCGGATCATCGCCTCACCGACGGCGTACCGGGCCACCCGGGCGGGCTCGGCCTCCCGCCCGACGTACTGTTCGAACTCCCGTTCCAACTCCTGTTCCAGCGTCGGCACGTCCGCACCACCTTTCTTGAGCAAGCGCTTGGTGCAGTACGGTAGGCGCGGGTGCCCCGCCGGAACTGCCCGTTCCCACTCAGTTGGAACGGACGGCAGAAAACTCGAGCCGAACGGGCGAAACGGAAGGAGAAGTGGCCATGACGTCGGACCGACGCGACGAGATCATGCGGCTCGCGGCCGAACTCTTCGCAACCAAGGGGATCGCCCCCACCACGGTCCGCGACATCGGCGAACGCGCGGGAGTGTTCTCCGGCAGCCTCTACCACTTCTTCACATCGAAGAATGCGATCGTCGCCGAGATCCTCAGCGGCTTCATGGCCGACATCGACCAGCGCTTCCGGCGCGTGGTGGAGACATCGACGAGTGCCCGCGAGACGGTGCGCGGCCTGATTCGGCAAACTCTCGCCGTGATCGAGGAACATCCCCACCCGACCGCGATCTACCAGCAGAACCGGCAGTACCTGCGCGACAACGGCCTGCTCGACGTCGTCGACGCGCCGTCACGCACGGTGCGCGACTACTGGCTCACCGCCCTCGCCGCTGGTGTCGCCGACGGCAGCTTCCGCTCCGACATTCCCGCCGAGGTCTTCTACCGCACCGTGCGGGACACACTGTGGGCGAGCATGCACTGGCCGGGACGCGACGACTACACGACGGACGAGTTCACCGACCTGCTCGTCGCGCTGTTCTTCGGGGGCTTCGCCGAGGAGAAATGACGCCGTGTTCGCGGGCGTGGTGCTACGCCCCGTCGGGCCGGGCCGACGGCGCCGGCGTCCCCGCCTGGGCATCCAGGAGCGCGTCGATGCTGCCGTCTCCCAGCCCGAGTTCCGCCAGCACCTCGCGGGTGTGCTGCCCGTGCTGCGGCGCCGGGCGCGCCCCGGTGTACGCCCCGTCCCAGCGCAACGGGGAGCGCGCCGTCGGTACCGCACCGACGCCGGGCTGTTCGACGCGCTCGATGACGGCATACTCGCGGGCGGCCACCTCGTCCATGGTCCGGTACGGCGCCCACAGCACCCGGCTGCCGGACAGTTCCTTCTCGATCTCGGCGAGCGTGCGCGCCGCGAACCACGGACGCAGGATCGCAGTGATCTCGTCCCGCGCGGCGTAGCGGTCGCCCTCGTCGGCGAATCGGAGCCCGCGATGCCGTTCGAGCGCCGCGAACACCTCGGCGGTGCCGGTGACCTCGACGAGCCCCCGCCACTGGCCGGCGGTGAGGCCGACGACCATCACGGCACGGCCGTCGGCGGTGGCGAAATCCGACCCATAGCTGCCGTAGAGCGCGTTGCCCTGCCGCTCCCGGCCGGCCCCGCGGTCCTCTGCCTCGGCCAGCCAGCCCATGCTCGCGACCGCGGACACGGCGACGTCCTCGAGGGCGAGTTCGAGGTAGGCGCCCTCGCCCGTGCGGTCGCGCCGCCGCAGCGCGGCGACGATGCCCAGGGCCGCCTGCACCCCGGTGAGCAGGTCCCAGGCCGGTAGCACGTGGTTCACCGGGACGGTCCCGTCGACGGGTCCGGCCATCAGGGGCAGGCCGACCGCGGCGTTGACGGTGTAGTCCACGGCGGGCGAGCCGTCGGCGTTGCCGGCGATGTGCAGGTGGATCAGGTCGGGCCGGCGCGCGGTGAGCACGTCGTGTGCGAGCCAGGACGCGCGAGCCGCGTTCTCGAGCACGATGCCCGCCTCGGCGATCAGGTCGGTGACGACGGCGCGGCCGTCGTCGCTGCGCAGATCCACCGCGACGGACCGTTTGGCCTGGTTCAGGCCCGTCCAGTACAGGCTGGCTCCCGACTCCGCGAGGGGCCAGCGACCACCGTCGACCGCGCCGCCGATCGGGTCCACGCGGATCACATCCGCGCCGAGTTCGGCGAGGATGCGCCCGGCGGTCGGGCCGGCGACGAAGCTGGACAGGTCGACGACGCGGACCCCGTCGAGCGGCCGGGTCGTCATGCGACCCGCTCGAAGATCGCCGTCAACCCTTGCCCACCGCCGATGCACATCGTCTCGAGGCCGTATCGTGCTCCGCGGCGGTCGAGTTCGCGCAGCAGCGTGGCGAGGATGCGCACGCCTGTCGCCCCCACCGGGTGACCGAGCGAGATCCCCGAGCCGTTGACGTTGGTCCGCTCGAAATCGGCTGCCGTGAAGCCCCACTCGCGGGTCACCGCGAGCGCCTGGGCGGCGAACGCCTCGTTGAGTTCGACGAGGTCGATGTCGGCGAGCGTGAGACCGGCCCGCTTCAAAGCCTTCTCCGTCGAGGGCACCGGTCCGATGCCCATTTCGGCCGGGGCGACGCCGGCCACCGCCCATGTGACCAGCCGGCCCAGCGGTCGCAGCCCGAGCCGCTCCGCGTGGGCGCGGGTCGTGACGAGACACGCTGCGGCACCGTCGTTCTGACCGCTGGCGTTGCCGGCGGTCACCGTCGCCTCCGGGTCCTGTGCCGCCATGATCGGCCGCAGCTTCGCGAGGGTGTCGACGGTGGTGTCGGCCCGCGGGTGCTCGTCCCGGTCGACGACGCGGTCGTCGCCCCTGCGCTGAGGCACCGACACCGGCACGATCTCCTCCGCGAACACCCCGGAATCGATCGCCGCCACCGCACGCCGGTGCGACTCGACCGCCAGCTCGTCCTGTTCGCGACGACCGATCCCGTACTTGCGGCGCAGGTTCTCCGCGGTCTCGAGCATCCCGCCCGGGACGGGATGGTTGCGCCCACCGGCGGTGACGCGGCCACGGGCGAGCCGGTCGTGCAGCGCGGCCGGCGCGCCCTTGGCGCCCCACCGCATCGATTCGGTGTAGTACTCGGCGCGGCTCATGGATTCGACGCCGCCGGCGATCACGACGTCGGCCACGCCCGTCTGCACGCGCATCGCGGCGTCGAGCACGGCCTGCAGCCCGGAGCCACACCGCCGGTCGAGTTGCAGGCCCGGCACCGTCACCGGCAGGCCCGCGTCGAGCGCGGCGACGCGGCCGATCGCGGGGGCCTCCCCGTTGGGGTAGCACTGCCCGAAGATCACGTCGTCCACCGACTCCGGGTCGATCCCGGTGCGGGACAGCAGCTCCGAGATCACGCGGGCGGCGAGGTCGGTGGCGGGCACGTCGACGAACACCCCACCGTACCGGCCGACGGGCGTGCGCAGGGGTTCGCAGATCACCACGTCGCCGGCGGTCGCATCAGTTGTGGTCATGTCGGAAGTCCCTTTCCCGGTCGGTCCAGTCCTGCGCCCACTCGCGCAGCTCCACGGCACGGATCTTGGTGCCGTTGCCGCCCACCGTCGTGGGCATCGCCTCGATGACGTGAATCGCCGCAGGCACCTTGAACGCGGCGAGCGTCTCGGCACACCATGCCTTCAGCGACGCCGCATCGAAGTCGGTCGGGTCGTCGTCGGTGGGGACGACGAAGCCCACGGCTCGGGTGTAGCCGCCGTCGCCGGTGATGCCGACGACCTTGGCCGTCCGCACCCCGGGGTGCTCGGCCAGCCGGTGTTCGATCTCGGCGGGGTCCACGAGAAATCCCCGCAGCCGCAGCACGTCTCCCATCCGGCACACGTAGGTGTAGCCGCCGTCGCCGGTCGCGACGGCGAGATCGCCGCTGCGGAACCAGCCGTCGGCGGTGAACGCGCGCGCGGCGGCGTCCGGGTTGCCGAGGTACGCGTCGACGACGTTGGGGCCACGCAGTTGCAGCTCGCCCTGCTCGCCGTCCGGCAGCACCCGGTCGTCGAGCGGGTCGGCGATACGCACCCGGATCGCCGGATCGACCGGCCGGCCGCCGCCGTTCCAGCGCACCGCCTCCGGGTCGTCGTCCGACCAGAGCAGGGTCAGCGCGAACACCTCGGACGAGCCGAACACCCCCGAGGTGTGGGCGGCGAACTCGTCACGGGCCCAGCGGGCGATCTCGTGGGAACGGCCGAGGAAGTCGGCGATGCCGAGCCACTTCAGCGCGGACAGGTCGGCGCGCACCTCGCCGTGCCACGTGTCGTACAGGCGCCCGAACAGGTCGTCGCCGCCCACCACGTGCGTGACGTGCACGTGCTCCATGCGGCGCAGCGTCGCCGCCGCGTCGAAGACCGGTTCCATGAGGAGCGTGGCGCCACCGGCGAGGGCGGCCATCGCGGTGCTGTAGCCGAACACGCCGGACACCGGCAGCACGCACAGCGCGACGTCGCCGGGGACGACCCGCATGACCGCGGCGTCCGCGCGGGCATGCCGCACCACCGCGGAGTCCCGGTGCGCCGCGAGTTTCGGGGTGCCGGTGGAGCCGGAGGTGGTGAACGCGACGGCCAGCGGATCCGCCGGATCGTCCTCCGCCCCGGCCGGGGTGGGTAGGGCGGTGTCCGGGGTGCCCGGCGCGCGCACCCCCCGGGTGTCGCCGCTGCCCGCCCACCAGCAGCCCGCACCGAGATCGAACCCCGTGGGATCGCCGGCGTCGCTGCCGGGGCCGCCCACGACGGCGACCGCGGGGGGCGGCACCGTCGCGGTGCCCGCCGCGTCGCGCAGGGTGCCGAACAGGTCGAGCCCGTGGAAGCCCGCCGCGACGGCAACGACCGCGGGCCGCGCGGCCGTGAGGATGTGGGCCACCTCCCCGGTGTTGTAGCGGGTGTTGACCCCGATGACGTGGGCACCGAGCGCGGCGGCCGCGAACTGCCAGACGAGCGCGTCGGACCAGTTGGGGAGCAGGACGGCGACGCACCGGCCGCGTTCGACGCCGACGGCCTCGAGTTCGGACCGCAGTGCCTGTGCGCGGCGGCGCAGCTCGGCCCGGCTGCAGGGCAGCAGCCGGCCGTCGGCGGCGTCGTAGGTGGCCACGGCGTCCGGATCTGCGGCGACGAGGTCGTCGAGGAAGGGGGCGAGCCCCGCGGTGGTCGTAGCGGTCACGACAGCACCTCCGCGGTGGCGGCTCGCAGGTCGGTCAGCCACGAATCGGCGAGGCCGGCGAAGTCGTCGACCTCCTCCATCGGGTAGTGACCGATGCCGTCGAGCCGGGTGAACCGGGCGCGTCCGGGAGAGATCTCGTTGATCCGTTCGGCGAGGTCCGCGACGGCATCCGCCTCGAGCCACGGGTCGTCCGATCCGACGACGAGGTGCAGGGGGCAGGTCAACTGCGACAGGCGGTCGCGGACGTCGTGGGTGCCCCAGCCGATGAGGTCGGACGAGGAGATCTCGGGGTCCTCCCGCTTGTGCATGAGGGCGATCCGGTGCGCCGTGTCGGCGGATACCGAGCGCCCGACGGAGGCGAGGGTGCCGAGGTAGGTGCGTTCGGCACGCGACGGCCCGGCGACGTCCTCGAGTTCGCGCCGCAAGCCGGCGACGTTGACCCGGCCCGGAGCGGCCTCGGCCTCCATCGCGACGGCGCCGGCGAGCGGCCGGTCCGGCCGGGTGGCGAGTTCGAGGGTCAGCTTGCCTCCGATGGAGCAGCCGAGCACGTACGGCCGGTGCACGTCGAGCGCGTCGAGGAGGGCGCCGAGCCAGTCGCCGTAGGTGGTGAGGCTGGTGACCGGTCCGGCCGGGGCCGGTTCGGAGCGGCCGTGGCCGGGCAGGTCGGGTACGAGGACGCGGTAGCCGCGGACGGCGAGGTCACGGGCGACGTGCCGCCACTGCACCCCGCTCTGGCCGGCGGTGTGGAGGCACAGCACGGTGGGCAGCGGGTCGGCGGCGGGAGTCCCGTCGGGGGTGACGATCTCGACGAATCCGAGGGCTCCGTCGATGTCCAGGTAGCGGGCCTCGATCATGAGCGGGCCTTTCTCGCGACGGCACGGGCGTGGCCGATGATCAGGTTCAGCGGCTTGGTGAGCCGGAGGTACTCGTATCCGTCTCCGGTGGCGGAGAATTCGCCACCGATCGCGCGGCGCATGAAGTCGTCGCGCTCACCGAGGATCAGGTCGGCCCACAGGTGGTCCGGTGCGACGAACGTGAAGGTGGCTCCGTGCGGGGTGCGGCGGGTGACGTCGACGATTCGGCCACGGTAGATCCGCAGGTGCACCTCGCGGTCGCCGCTGCGCAGGCCGACGGTGCCGTCCCAGGTGGCCAGCGACGACGCGAAGGCCGGATCCTCGGTGAGGCTGTCGCGCAACAACTCTCCCCACGCGGGGGTGCAGAACTCGAGTTCGGTGGCGGTCGCGGCGGGCGAGTCGAGCTGCCAGGTCTCGGTCCCCTCCTCGCGGACGGCGCCGGTGGCGTCGAGCACGCGGACGAACCGCTCGGCGGTGGTGCCCGCGACGCGGGTGACGACGGCCTCCGACCGGATCCGGTCCACCGCCGTGACCGGCGCGATCGCCGTCCAGCGCAATCCCGTGCGGTGTGCGGCCGGCACACGCGGGGTGAGCAGCTCGGCGGCCACGGTGCCGAGGGCGAGCGTGCCGCTGGAGAGGACGATTCCGGACTCGCAAAGCAGCTCGGAGGCCATCCGGACGGGACTGGCGGCGCGATCGCCGACGCGGACGGTGTGCGAGGTGGTCACGGTGGTGCTCATGCGGTTTCCGGCCTTCCGAGCAGCTCGTCGGAGATGATGCGCATCTGGATCTCGCTGGTTCCTTCGAAGATCTTCGTCAGGCGGGCGTCGCGCCAATGTCGTTCGACCTGGAAGTCGGTGGTGTAGCCGGCGCCGCCGTGGATCTGCACCGCCTCGCTGGTGACCTGCTCGGCCATCTCGGTGGCGACGAGCTTGCACATCGACGCCTCGAGCGAGCAGCGGCGTCCGGTGTCGATGTCGGTGGCGACGGAGTACATGAGCTGGCGCGCCGCCTCGATGTCGGCTGCCATCTTCGCGATCTTGAACCGCAGGTGCTGGAAGTCGCCGATGGGACGGCCGAACTGGCGCCGGGTGTGCACGTAGGCGATCGAGTCCTCGAGGGCTGCGCGGGCAAGGCCGATCGCGCGGGCGGCGGTGTGGGCCCGGCCGACCTCGAGCCCGGAGACGGCGAGGTAGAAGCCTTTTCCTTCCTCGCCGAGCATCTTGTCGGCGGGGATGCGGAAGTTGTCGAACGACAGTTCCCAGGTGCTCCAGCCGAAGTAGCCGATCTTGCGGACCTTGGTGCCCGAGATCCCCTCCGGGAAGACGCCGCGCTGCTTCTCGACGAGGAACGCGCTGATTCCCCGGTGCGGCTTGGCCGGATCCTTGCGCGGATCGGTGCGGGCGAACAGCACGAGGTAGTCGGCCTCGTCGGCGTAGGTACACCACATCTTCGTGCCGTTGACGACCCATTCGTCGCCGTCGCGGACGGCCCGGCAGGAGATGTTGGCGACGTCGGAGCCGGCCTCCGCCTCGGACAGCGCGTACGCGCCGAGGTATTCGCCACGGGCCACCTTCGGCAGCAGGGCGGCCTCCTGCGCGGGGGTGAAGCCGCCGCCCATGCCGTTACCGCGGGCGAGCAGCCCCGACACGCTCATCCAGGCCCGGGACAGTTCCTCGGCCACCAGGCAGTACTCGAACACGCCGAGGCCGAGGCCGCCGTGCTCCTCGGGGATCATGATGCCGAAGAACCCGATCTCGGCCATCTCCTTCTTCAGCGAGTCGGGGATGGTGCCCTGGACCGGGTCGAGTTCGTTGGCGACGGGCAGCACCTTCGTCATGGCGAAGTCGCGGGCGAGGTCGCGGATGGCGAGGCGCTCTTCGGTGAGGTACCGCGGGGTGTCGGTGCGCGGCTGCGACGGCCGGTGGGTCATTGGGGACTCCCTCGATGAACCAGTATCTGGTCATTAACGCTTGTTCACCCAGTAGAGCATGACGCCGCCCACACGTCAACGGCCGGTTCAGGACGGGCGGTAGCCGAGCAGATTGAGGGCGTAGCGGCCGTAGTCGTCGGCCACCTCGGTAGCGCTCAGCGGTCCGTCGGGCCGGAACCACAGCGGGATCCCGGCACACATCGTCAGGACGGCGGTCACCGCCTGGTGCACGTGCGGGACCTCGAATATTCCCAGTTCAACGCCTTTTTCCGCGATGTCGACGAACAGCTGCTCCTGGGCGTCGCGCGAGCCCACGACCCGCTTGCGGTCCACCTCCCCCAGGTACCGCAGCTCGGTGTTCGCCACCAGGCACTCGCGCGGGTTGCGGGCGGTGAACAGCGCATGCGCCACCACGGCCGTGCGCCATTGCTCGGCGGGATCGGGACCGGCCTTGCGCAGGGCGGTACGCGTGGCGGTGAACTGCTCGTCGCTGGCCGCGCGGAGGATCTCGACGAGCAGTTCCGACTTGTTCTCGAAGTGGTTGTAGACATTGGCGGCGCTGCAACCAGCACGATTGGCGATCGTACGCATCGTCGCACCGTGGAAACCAGCCGCGAAGAACTCGTCGAGCGCCGCGTCGAGGATCCGGTCGCGGACGCCCACCAAGGCCGTGCCCGATCGAGTGTTCATGAGGTGCAGGGTAGAGGCCCGGGTCGGGACCAGCAAGAAGTCCGTCTTGACGCTGCCATTGCGCTCCATTTATGGTCCACCTCACATGAACATGCGTTAACCACTTCATCGAAGGACGCGCTGTGACCACCCTCCCCGACATCACGCTCGCCGAGCGGATCGCCCGCCTCGAGGACCTCGAGGCGATCCGCTCGCTCGACGCCCGCTACTGTCGCCATCTCGACGACGGCGACTGGGACGCCCTGATGGACCTGTTCACCGACGACGGCGAGTTCGACGGCCTGTCCCGTCCCCGCGGCAAGGCCGAGATGCGCGAGTTCTTCGCCGGCCTCGCCGCCGGCGGACTCACGACGTTCTGGCACTTCATCACGAACATGGAAATCGACCTCGACGGCGACCGCGCCACCGTGCGGTCGTTCCTGTGGCAGCCCTGCGTCACCGACGGCACCCCCGCGATCGCCGCCGGGCGCTACACCGACGAGGTGGTCAAGGTCGACGGCCGCTGGCGCTACCGCGTCAAGCAGGTCCGCTTCCACTTCTTCGGCCCCCTCGAACAGGGCTGGGACGAGAATCTGTTCGCGCTCGAGACGGCGCGGCGTGCGGCGGTGCGACCGTGACCGAACTGCGCACGCAACCGACCTGGAGCGCGATGCTCGCCCTGCCCGAGGTCGTCGAACTGCGCCGTCGTCGGCGCACCGTCACCAACTCCCTCGGCGGCCTCGCCATCGCCCTCTTCGCGTCCTTCCTCGTCGGCTTCGCCTACTTCCCCCACTTCCTCGGCGAGACCGAACTGCTCGGAGTCCCCCTCTCGCTGTGGGTCGTGTTCTCCCAGTTCGCCGGGACGTGGGTCCTCGTCTACGCCTACTTCCGGCTCACCCGCACCTACATCCAGCCCGCCGCCGACGCGGCCGTCGCGGCCGTCCTCGAGAACCAGGAGCGTGCGGCATGACCGGCGACGCCGACTACCTCGCCATCGCGATCTGCGCGGCGGTGATCTCGCTGACCCTGTGGGTCACGTTCGCCGTGTCCCGGCGGGCCCGCAGCGCCGACGGATTCTTCGCCGCCGGCCGCTCGATCTCGAGCTGGCAGAACGGTTTCGCGATCGCCGGTGAATTCATTTCGGCCGGAAGCTTCCTCGGCACCACCGGCCTGATCTTCTACAAGGGTGTCGACGGTGCGGTCATCCTCTGCACCTCGGTGATCTCGTTCCTGCCCGTGCTGTTCCTGCTCGCGGAGAAGATGCGCAACGTGGGCAAGTACACCCTCGCCGATGTGCTCGTGTTCCGCACCGAGGCACGCAGTGTGCGAGTCGTCGTGGCGCTGAGCACCATCGCCACCGGCACCTTCGTGTTGCTCGCGCAACTCGTCGCGGCCGGGGTGCTGCTCGAGTCGGTCTCCGGTATCCCGTTCTGGCTGTCCGTCATCGTCGCCGGCACCCTCATGGGCATCTACGTCTTCGTCGGCGGCATGCTCGCCACCACCTGGGTGCAGGTCATCAAGTCCACGATCCTGTCGGTCCTCGCGATCGTCGTCGGCCTGGGCATCCTCGCGCAGTTCGGGTTCAGCTTCCCGAAGGTCCTCGACACCGCGACCGATCACGCGGTCGCGGGCGAGGCCGTCCTGTCCCCCGGCCTGATCTTCGGGCAGACCAGCGCACTGAACCTCGTCTCGTACTCGCTGGCGTTCGCGCTCGGCACCGCAGGCATGGCGCACATCCTGATCCGCTTCTTCACCGTCCCCGAGGCGAGCACCGCACGACGCTCGCTGGGCTGGACCGTCGCGCTGTGCAGCATGTTCTACCTGATCGTCATCGTGATGGGCTTCGGCGCCGCCGCACTGCTGGGCGACGGGGGCGCCGATCGCATCGGCGCCGGGGGCAACCTCGCGGCGCCCGTGCTCGTCACCGAACTCGGCGGGGGCGTGGGCACGATCGGCGGCTCGATCGCCCTCGCGATGGTCGCGGCGGTGGCCTTCGCGAGCATCGTCGCCGTCGTCGCCGGCGTGGTGATCTCCGCCGCGGGCACCTTCGCCCGCGACATCTGGCCGGCGCTGACCCGCACGCCGCCGGTGGACGAACTCGACGTCGCGGCCCGCACCCGCGAGGAGAATGCGCAGGCCCGCGTCGCCCGGTTCGGTGCCGTCGCATTCAGTGCCCTCGCGATCGGGCTGACCATGCTGATCGGCGACGACACCAACATCACCTACTTCATGGGCATGGCGTTCATGGTGGCCGGCAGCGCCCACCTGCCGTCGCTGGTGCTCAGCCTGAACTGGCGGCGCTTCAACAGCACCGGCGCCGTGTGGGGAATCCTCACCGGCCTGATCTCGACCGTCGTCAGCCTCATGTTCACCGAGGCGCTGTGGCTCGGCAGCGGGCCGGCACCCCTGACGATCCAGCTGCCGGTGATCGTCACCATGCCGCTCGGCCTGGCCGCGTGTGTCGCCGGTTCGCTGATCGGTGAGAAGCGGCGCGGGCGCACCGCACACGAGGACGAGAAGTTCGCGGAGATGCTCGTGCGCGCCGAGACCGGCATCGGGGCGGAGGTCGCGACCGCCCACTGACGACGACGGGCACCCGCACTCGGCAGATGCGAGTGCGGGTGCCCGTCATGTCAGGGCAGGTCGAACAGCGTCGGATGGTCCTGCTGCGCCTGCTGCGCGAGCACCGCGCCGTGTCTCTCGCACATCTCGCGGGCGATGTGCTCGGGGCACGCGAGTTCACGACCGATCTGTTCCCAGTCCCACCCGGACGCGTGCAGTTCCCAGGCGACGCGGCCGTCTTCGTCCCAGAGTGCCGACATGGGCCGATACTGCTCCCGGAAACCGCGAGCACCAAGGACATCCGACCGCGTGTCGCCGATCGCCGCGATTCGGCGGCGACCCCGCGCCCGAAAGTGCTTCCTGCGCGCGTGAGAACGCGCGCAGGAAGCACCGCGGCGCGCGACGACCCGGCTAATCGAAGGTCATCCCCGCGTCGGCGCCCTGCTGCCTGGTGGTGTTCGCGCCGTCGAGGGATTCGCGGATGATGTCGGCGTGGCCGCTGTGGTGAGCGGTCTCCCGGATGATGTGCAGCAGCACCTTCCGGGCGCTCCACCACTGTCGCTCCGGGGCCCACGGTGCGGTCGGCAGCGGCACCTGCAGGTCGAGGTCCTCGAGGCCGGCGACGAACGTCTCCGTCTCCTCTGCGATCGCCTCGTACCGTTCGAGCAGTCCGGCGACGGTGTCGTCGTCGCGCATGAAGTACTGCTCCATCGCGGACTCCAGGTCGAACTCGGCGGTGTCGTCGAGCGTGCGGATGGTGTCGATCCAGTGCTGTTCGGTGGTCGCGACGTGCCTGAGCAACCCACCCAGGGTCAACTCGCTGACGGTGCTGCGGGTGCGGGCCTGCTCGTCGTCGAGGTTGCGGAGGGTGATCAGGAACGTCTTCCGCTGTTCGGCCAGGATGTCGAGGATGTCGGCGCGTTCCCCGGTCCGCTCGGTCATCTGGTGTCCGCCCTTCGTGAGGTCGATTCTCCTGCTACGACGACGGTAGGCGGGATTGCGGACGACTTCGGTCCTCGATAGCGATCAGGTGGCGAAGAAGACCGCGCCGGTCACCGGGACGAGGGTCAGGAACAGGACCGACAGGACGAACAGCGTGATCGTCAGCTTCCGGTTCCATCCGCCGCGGGTTCCGCTCGCGGCGAGCACGAAGAGCACGAATCCGATGCAGATGGACACGATGCCCACGATCACAGGTGTCTCGATCATCTGCTCATCATCGCGGAGGGCCGCACCCGGCGCCGACGGGGGCGGCGCCGGGGACGGCGACGTCCCCGGCGGCACCTCTGCTCAGCCCGGACAGTGGATGGTCACGTGGCCGCATTTGACGGAGGCGCTCGTGGTTGCGGCGTTCGCGGCGCCCGCGGCGCCGAGGAGGACGGTGAACAAGGTCGCGGCCAGCGCGACGGTGGTGCGAATCCGGATGTTCATGGCAGCCTCCTGGGACGGTGTGGGAAGGTCCTCCATCGTCGGCCGCAGTCCGGGTACTCGACAGGCACCCTGCGGTGCCTGTACGCCCACCCCGACACGCGGCACCGAGCGCAACCTGGCCAGGCGCCTTCGGCCTGCAAGCGGTTGCGCAAAGCTTGACAAAGCGATGTAACCGCTTGCACAGTGGGTGGACCCCACCCCGAGGAGAACCCATGGCGACGCTTCGTGAGGTCGCGGCGCGCGCCGGCGTCTCGACCGCCACGGTCTCCCGCGTGTTCTCCCGACCGGAAGCGGTCAGTCCCGACACCCGCGCGAAGGTCTTCACCGCCGCGGAGGCGCTGTCCTTCACTCCGAACCCCACCGCCCGCTCGCTCGCCCTCGGTCGCACCCACAACCTGGGCTTCCTCGTCCCCGACATCCGCAATCCCGTGTTCGGTCCCGCCGTCGAAACCGCGCAGGACCGGGCGCGCGAGCGCGGCTACTCCCTCTTCGTCGCGGCGGGCGAAGGACGGTCCGCCGACGAGCTCGACCTCGTCCGGGCGATCGCCCGGCAGGTCGACGGACTGGTGCTCATCGCTCCGCGCATGTCCGACACCGACCTCGAGGATCTCGCACGGGTCACCCCCGTCGTGCTCGTCAACCACACCTGCGGGGAGCTGCCCGCCGTGCTGCTGACCTCCGACGAGGGCATGTCCCAGGCGGTGGACCACCTCGCCGACGCCGGGCACACCGCCGTCACGTACCTCGGCGGTCCCGACTACTGGCTCGCCCAACGGCGGCGCCTCACCGCCTTCACCACGGCCTGCGCCGCCCGGGGCATCGCCAGCACCGTGCTCGGTCCCCTCGAACCCGACTTCGTCGTCGCGGGCCGGAACGCGGCGGACGAACTGGTCCGGACCGGCACGACGGCCGTCGTCGCCTACAACGACCAGGCCGCCGTGGGCCTCATGCAGGGCTTCGCCGAGCACGGACTGCGTGCGGGCCGCGACTACTCGGTCGTCGGATTCGACGACTCGTGGCTCTGCGAGATGACCTCGCCGCCGCTGACCACCGTGCATCTGGCATTCGACGACGCCGGCGTGACGGCAATCGATCTGCTGTGCGACGTCCTCGACGGTAAGACCGCACTAGACGCCGGACCCGTGGAACTCGCCACCCACCTCGTCGTGCGTTCGAGCACCGTGACCGCCGGCCTGCCCGTCGGCTGACAGACCGTTCCGGGGCGTTGTTCCGGAACACGCAGAAAGCGAAGGAGATTCGTTCATGACCTCGGTGCTCGTACTCAACGGCCCCAACCTCAACCTGCTCGGCACCCGAGAGCCCGGTGTGTACGGCGCGCAGACCCTCGAGGACGTGGAGACCCTGTGCCGCAACGTCGGCAAGGAACTGGGCGTCGACATCGACTTCCGGCAGTCCAACCACGAAGGCGTCCTGATCGACGCCCTCCACGACGCCGGCGCGGCGGTCGCCCGCGGGGAATCCCTGGGCGTGGTGTTCAACGCGGGTGCCTACACGCACACCTCGGTGGCCCTGCACGACGCGATCAAGGGCGCGCACGTGCCGCTCATCGAGGTGCACATCTCCAACGTCCATGCCCGCGAGGAGTTCCGCCACCACTCCTACATCTCCCCGGTCGCCTCCGGGATCATCGTGGGCCTCGGCGTCGCCGGCTACGAATGGGCACTGCGCGCGCTCGTCGCCCAGCGCACGACCCAGGCGTAACCGGCGCCGTCACCGGTCCTCTCGCGCGCGTGACCCGCAGCGAGCCGTCCGTGCCGATACCACCGGGGCGAACCCGCCCCGGCGCATCGGTCCCCGATTCCGCGCCCGCCCGCACAGGCGGCCGCTGTGGAGGAACCCGACCATGACCCACCCCCGACCCGGAACCAAGCGCGCCAAGGCAATTGCCACGGTGTGCCTGTCCGGCACCCTCGAGGACAAGCTCGTCGCCGCCGCCCACGCCGGCTTCGACGGCATCGAACTGTTCGAACCCGACCTGATCGGCTCCCCGCTCACGCCCGCGGCAGTGCGCGAGCGCTGCGCCGAACTCGGGCTGAGCATTCCGCTGTATCAACCGTTCCGCGACTTCGAGGCCGTCCCGGCCGACATCCACGCCCGCAACATGCGCCGCGCGCGGCACAAGTTCGACGTGATGGAACAACTCGGCACCGACCTCGTGCTGGTGTGCTCGTCGGTCTCGCCACACACCGTCGACGATGTCGACCTCGCCGCCGCGCAACTGCGGGAGCTGGCGGACGCGGCGGCGCAGCGCGGCATGCGGATCGCCTTCGAGGCCCTGGCGTGGGGCCGCCACGTGAACACCTGGCAGCGCTCGTGGGAGATCGTGCGCCGAGCCGATCATCCGGCCCTCGGCCTGTGTCTCGACAGCTTCCACATCTTCTCCCGCACCAAGGACGTTGCCGGGATCGCGGACATCCCGGGCGAGAAGATCTTCTTCCTGCAGCTCTCCGACGCACCGGAGATGGACATGAACGTCCTGCAGTGGAGCCGCCACTACCGGGTGTTCCCTGGCGAGGGCGAGTTCGATCTCGTCGGACTCGTCGCCCACGTCCTCGCCGCCGGCTACACCGGCCCGCTCTCGCTCGAGGTGTTCAACGACGTGTTCCGCCAGTCGGCCCCGGTGCCGACGGCGATCGACGCGATGCGTTCGCTGCTCGATCTGGAATTGCGCCTCGACGGTGACCCCGAACCGGTGCAGGTGCGCGGGCACGCGTTCACGGAGATCGGAACCCCGCCCACCGCCGCGGAACCGGTCCGTGAGGCTCTCGCCGCGCTCGGCTTCACGCACTCGGGACAGCACCACAGCAAGCCGGTGGAGCTGTGGGAACAGGGGGACGCGCGCGTGCTGGTGAACACCTCGAACCCGGCCCACAGTGCGGCCGACGGCGCCGCCGTCACCGCCCTCGGGATCGAGGTCGCGGATGTCGGCGCCGTCTCCCGGCACGCCCACGAGCTGCTGGCACCTCAGCTGGCGCGGGTCGTCGGGCCGGGTGAGGCACCGTTGTCCGCGGTGGTCTCCCCGGACGGCACCGCCCTGTTCCTCTCGGCGGAAGCAGACGGTACCGCCGACTGGCGCAACGACTTCCGCCCCACCGGCACGTCGCCGGCCAGGACGGTGGGCGTGCGATGCACCGAGTACGTCGCACTGACCCAGGCCTACGACCGCTTCGACGAAGCCACCCTGTTCTACCGCTCGGTGCTGGGCCTGAACGATGCCGAGGCGGCCGAATACGCCGGGCCGTTCGGTCTGGTGCGCAGCCGCGTCCTGGCCGCGGACGGTTTCGAGGTCGGCCTCATCGCGCCCGTGCTGCGGCGCGGGGAGTGGGCGCCGGGGGTGCGGCACCCTCAGCACATCGCGTTCGGGGTCGACGATGCGGTGGAAGCGGCACGCACCCTGCATGATTCGGGCGCCCCGGTGCTGGAGATCCCCGCCAACTACTACGACGATCTGGATGCGCGGCTCGCTCCGGATCCGGAACTTCTTGCCGCCCTTCGGGAGTACAACGTGCTCTACGACCGGGACGAGGACGGCGGCGAACTGTTCCAGGTGTTCACCAGGGTCGTCAGCGCGCGGGTGTTCTTCGAGCTGGTGCAGCGGCGCGGCGGCTACCGGGGTCACGGCACCGTCAACGCACCGGTCCGTATGGCCGCGCATGCGGCCGCGCGACGCTGAACGCCGCTACCGGACTTCACCCATCGCCTGCGCCAGCGCCTCCAGGGTCTGGGCGCTCGTGTAGCGCGGCTGCCAGCCGAGCTGTGTCCGGGCCTTCGTCGTGTCCATCACGACGGACGTGCGGCCGGTGTGGATCCACTCGACGAGCGAGGGCAGGAACGGTAGCCGCGCCACCACGGCCGACGCCGCCGTCGCGACCGCGGCGGGGACGCGGACCGGCTGGGCACCGAGCGCGGTCGCGACGTCCGACAGCGACACCACCCCGTCACCGGCGATGTTGTACGCGCCGGGCGGCCCGTCGGACGTCACCGCCGCGCCCACGGCACTCGCCACGTCGTCGTGGTGCACGAGCTGGAGCGGGTGACCCGGGTCCGGGAACAGCGGCGGTGGCAGCGGCAGGGCACCCGCGGCCTTCCGCACGGCTCCGGGCAGGTGCTCGGCGATCTGCCGCCACGGCATGGCGTCGGCCAGGGCGGTCGCGTTCGGTCCCGCGACGATGCACGGCCGCAGCACGAACACCTCGAGATCCGATCCGCGGGTGACCTCGTCGAGGACGCGCTCGAGTTCGGCCTTCTGCTCCGAGTAGTAGTGCTCGTGCGAGCCGCGGGTGGGCACGTCCTCGGTGATCGGGGTCGGATTGTCCGGGTGGTAGCCGTATGCGGCGACGGACGAGGTGTACACGAGGCGTCGTGGCCGGGCCGCGGCGACCGTCGCCTCGAAGACGTTGCGGGTGCCCGCGATGTTGATCCGGTGGCTCTCGGCCCGCGAACCCATGATGACGAACGCCAGGTGCACGACGACGTCGGCCTCCGCGACCAGGGCGTCGACGGCGCCACGGTCGAGGATGTCTCCCTGCCGGTACTCGGTCTTGGTCCACCCCTGCGCGGCGGGGTCGAACGGGCTTCGTGCCATGCCGAGGATCCGGTCGATGCGCGGGTCCTGTTCGAGGGCCGCGACCGCGGCTCTGCCGATCTCGCCGGTGGGTCCGGTGACCGCAACTGTCGTGCCCATGAGAATCCCCTCGCTCGTGCCGTCGCCGGTGCGACCCGTACCGCGTTCCCGGGCCCGTCGGGGAGCAAACCTCCGGTCCGGCGCCTGCTATTAGACTCTCCGCCACCGTGGACAGGGGGCGAATCGTGGGCGACGGCGGATCGACGCAGATCGGCGACGGGGTGTGGGCGTTCGTGCGGGCACCGGGCGGCTGGGGCGAGGCGAACACCGGTCTCGTCGTCGATGCGGGCACGGCGTCACTGGTCGTGGACACTGCCTGGGACACCCGCCTGGCGCGCCGGATCGCAGAGGCGCAGCAGCCGCTGGTGGCGCGGGCACCGATCACCGAGGCCGTCAACACCCACTCCGACGGCGACCACTGGTGGGGCAACGACACGCTGCCCGCGACGACCCGCATCACGACCAGTGCGGCCGCGCTGCGCGGCATGCGCGAGGATCTGCCGCCGGCCGCGGTGGCGACGCTGGCGACGGCGGGCCGGTGGCTGGGCGCGGTGCCCGGCCGGATCGGCGCCGCGGCCGCCTACATGCGCCGGGTGCCGGGCGGCGCCCACCTGCCGTGGCGGTCGCCCCGGCTGCCCGACCACACCTTCGACACCGATCTGCGGCTCGAGGTGGGACAACGTCCGGTGATGCTGGAGCGTCTCGGGCCGTGCCACACCGCCGGAGACGCGATCGTGCACGTGCCGGACGCCGGCGTGGTCTTTGCCGGTGACCTGCTGTTCGTCGGCTCGACGCCGATTCTGTGGCACGGACCGCTGGAGAACTGGATCGCCGCGATCGATCGGCTGCTGGCCCTGGACGCCGACGTCTACGTGCCGGGCCACGGGCCGCTGTGCGGACCGGACGAGATCCGCGAGTTGCGCGCCTACTGGGTGTGGCTCGAGCAGGCCGGCCGGGAACAGTACGCGCGCGGTGCCGGGCCGCTCGAGTCGGCCCGGCAGTTGGTGCGCGACCCCGAATTCGTCCGGTGGGACGACTGGATCCATCCGGAGCGGATCGTCCTGAGCCTGAGCACGCTGTTCCACGGGTGGGGCGGGCATCCCCCGGCGCCGCCCACCGTCGTGCGGCGGGCCGGGGCGTTCGCCGACGCCGAGACGCTGCTGCGTGAGTTGTTTTCGACACGGTGAGGATCCCGTAATCGGTGCGGACGCCGGGGTGTGTCGGCATGGCTACTTCCGGCCCGGCGCCCAGTTCATGCCCCAGCCGTAGGCGCGATCGAGGTCGGACTGGCTGCCGTCGACGTATTCGACGAGCCGCGAGACGCTGATCTCGCGGCCGGTGTTCTGCAGCATCGCGATGGCACAGATCCGTGCGCCGTTGTTCGGCGAGTCGAGACGCACCTCGATCTGCGGCCCGGAGGGCGGGGTGAGGGTGACGACGCCGTCCACGGCAGCCCAGTTGGGGGCGCCCTCGTAGATCATCGCGAAGATCAGGATCCGGCGGAATCGCTCGGGTTGTCCCAGGTCGATTCGCATGGTCTCACCGGCGGAGACGGCACCGGTCCGGTCGTCGCCGTCCAGCGCGACGAACGGAGGTTTCTGCAGCGCACCGAAGCTGTTGCCGAGGGCCTGGACGACACCCTTGGAGCCGTCGGCGAGCTCGTAGAGACAGCCGAGGTCGAGGTCGACGCCGCGGGCCGCCGCGCCGCCGGTGAGCTTGGCGAGGAATCCCTTTTTCGGTGGGGTCGGGGAGCCGGCCTGTGACCAGTTCAGGTTCACCAGGGTGATCCCGCTGCCGGACTTGGCGAGATCGACCGTCGGAGCAGCCTTGGTGAGACTGATCTTGCTCAGGCCGACTCCGCCCTTGCCGTCGCCGGGGTTCTTCGGGGGCCGGGTGTAGTCGATTGCCATGGATGGAACCTTTCCCTGAATACGAAGATGGGAACCTGCGATCACTCGAACCGATCGCAGGTTCCCATCGATGTCGTGCGGTCAGGCGGCGACCGACGCCTTCGTCTCCTGACGATTGCGCCGGATGCTGCTGGCGAACGCGGCGCCGATGAGCGCGACCCCCACCAGGCCCGTGATGATCTCGTTCACGTGATGGCCAATCGAGTACAGCAGGATGAACGCGAGGGCACCGATCGCCCAGTGCGCGCCGTGCTCGAGGTAGCGGTACTCGGACAGGGTGCCCTTGCGGACGAGGAACACCGTGATCGAACGGACGAACATCGCGCCGATGAAACCGAGGCCCAGGGCGATGATGATCGGATCGGAGGTGATTGCGAATGCGCCGATCACGCCGTCGAAGGAGAACGACGCGTCGAGCACCTCGAGGTAGAGGAACAGGAAGAAGCCGGCCTTGCCGGTGGCCTTGGCCAGCTGGCTGGGCCCGCCGGTGGTTTCTTCCTCACCTTCCTCGGGGATGTGGAACATCTCGCCGAGGCCGTTGACGGCGATGTAGGTGATCATGCCGAGTACGCCGGCGATCATCACCGTGGAGACCTTGTCCTCAGGGGCGAGGATCGTGGCGGTCAGCACGAGCAGCACCGACGCGACGACGACCTCGAGTTGGTCGAGCTTGCCGGCCCGCGCGAGCGGACGCTCGAGCCACGCGAGCCACTTGATCTCGCGTTCCTCGAAGATAAAGTTCAGGAACAGCATCAGCAGGAACATGCCGCCGAAGCCGGCGATCTGCGGGTGTGCTTCGGTGATGATGGTCTCGTAGCTGGGGCTGCCGTCGGGGAAGTACGCGGCGTCGTTCGGCGGTGGGTTCAGGGCGAGGTCGAGTGCCTCGACAGGACCGAGGCCGGAAGCGATCCACACGATGAGCAACGGGAAGATCAGCCGCATACCGAACACGGCGATGAGGATGCCGA
Source organism: Rhodococcus indonesiensis (assembly GCF_047782815.1). Lineage (NCBI taxonomy): Bacteria > Bacillati > Actinomycetota > Actinomycetes > Mycobacteriales > Nocardiaceae > Rhodococcus > Rhodococcus indonesiensis. The sequence continues at coordinate 5,199,307 of NZ_CP180630.1, forward strand.
TGGTGAGGAAGATCTTCTGCCAGAACTCGCTCATCCGCTGCAGCACGGTGGCGTTGATGACGGCGTTGTCGAACGAGAGGGAGACCTCGAGGACGCCGAGGATCGCGGCGAGGAACAGTGCCTGGGGTCCGCCGTAGAGGAAGGCGACCACCAGGGACACGACGGTGACGGCAAACGATATGCCGAAGATGCGCAGAACCACGAAGCGTGGCCTTTCTGTCTGGATCGGGCGGTGCAGGGTGGTTACTGCAGCAAACTATCGGTGACCCAAGGAAAGCGGCCCCCGGCGACGAAGCCGGGGGCCGGATCCGGGGTCCGGAGAAACGTCAGACGTTGACGCCGTAGTCACGGGCGATGCCCGCCAGGCCGGAGGCGTATCCCTGGCCGATGGCGCGGAACTTCCACTCCGCACCGTGCCGGTACAGCTCCCCGAAGACCATGGCGGTCTCGGTGGACGCGTCCTCCGAGAGGTCGTAGCGGGCCAGTTCGTTGCCGTTGGCACGGTCGACGACGCGGATGTAGGCGTTGCGGACCTGACCGAAGGACTGGCTGCGGGAGTCGGCGTCGTAGATCGAGACCGGGAAGAAGATGCTCTCGATGTTCGCCGGCACGGCGCTCAGGTCGACGTTGATGACCTCGTCGTCGCCCTCGCCCTCACCGGTGCGGTTGTCGCCGATGTGCTCGATCGAGCCGTCGGGGGACTTGAGGTTGTTGAAGAAGACGAAGTGCTGGTCCGACACGACCTTCTTGTCACCGCCGGTCGCGATCGCGCTGGCGTCGAGGTCGAAGTCGGCACCGGTGGTGGTGCGGATGTCCCAGCCGAGGCCGACGGCCACGGCGGTGAGGTTCGGCGCTTCCTTGGTGAGGGAAACATTGCCGCCCTTGGTCAAGCTGACGCCCATGCGGGGTCCTTTCGATCTGTCGGTCCGGACGAGGTGCCCGGGCGGGCACGCCCGATTTGCGCGTGTCCCACCACCCTAATAGCTGTTCCGCGCCCACGCCCCCGCGCTCCGCACGCACACGGGGCGGAAAGGCGCGGACCAGTACCATTCGGGGCGTGGCGAGCCGATGGACGCGCCGCCTCTTCGGGGGTGGGAGCACCGACGATCCGGTGGCGCTGCGCGCCTACGACGCGATGGTCGCCGCGTTCCTCGACATGGACCGGCGCCAGTCCGTCGCCGAGGCCGGGGTCACGGCCTCGCACGAGCTCACCCCGCAGCGCGGCCTGCGGCGGGAGTGGGAACCCGTCCGTGAAGCGTGCTACCGCGCGGCCGAGACGTACCTGAACCTCTCCCGCACCGAACCGTCCGATCCGCTCGCCCCCGCCCCGGCCTACGAACAGGCCCTGCAGCAGATCGGTCTCGCCACCCGCACCCTCGACCAGTTCTACGAGCGCCACCGTGCGCACCTCGAGCACTCGGTCGCGGTGGCCCGGACCGTCCCGCAGCTCGCCCGGCAGGTCCGTACCGAGGCGCAGGCCGCGGCGGCACTGGTGACCGCGCCCGAGCAGGCGGCCTACGCCGACTACCCGTCCGTGCGGGCCGCGGCGGACACACTCGACGCGGAGATCCGGGCGCTCGATGCGGCCGGGGGAACCGGAGCGGTCCGAACAGCGGCACGCCGGACAGAGGAGGCGGCGACGGCCCTGCGCCGCGCCCTCGCGCAGGCACCGGACCGAGCCGAGTCCGCCCGGAAGGCCGTGGCATCGGTCACAACCCGGCTGTCGGCGGTGCGCACCCGTGCCGAGAGCCTGGCGCCGGCGTTCTCGGCGCTGCTGCGCGAGTTCAACGCCGCCAGCTCCGCCGACCTGGCCGGCAACGAACGCGCCGCCCGCGAGTTCCTCGATCGGGCCGACGCCGACGTGTCCGCTGCGCGAACGGCATCGGCCGCGAACCGGCCCGAACAGGCGCTCGAACTGACCGCGGCGGCCCGGGCATCCCTCACCCAGGCCGAGCGGTACGTCGACGCCGTCACCGACCGGCTGTCGGTCCTCCGCGAGGTCCGCCGTGATCCGGCCGCGAAGGTGGAGCAGGTACGGTTCCGTCTGCGCGACGCGCAACAACTCGCGGTCCAACGGGGGTTGACCGCAGAATGGGGCTCGGTGCTCGACGCGCAGCTCGATCGGATCGACAGGGCAGTCGGTTCGCTCACCGGAGTACACCCCGACTACTGGGCGTACGTTCGGGAGCTCGACGCCGTTTCGCGCTTCATCGCCGGTGTGGTGCAACGAATGAGAGGACGAACGGACGAGGTATGAGTGGGGGATCCTTCACCGACATGCGCACGATGCATCATTTCCACCACCTCGACGACGCGGCCCGGGACACCTTGTTCCTGCATTTGCCGCGACCGTTCTCCGATGCCGACGAGCGTGAACGGCTCGCCGTCGCGCTCGGGGCGACCCTGTACGTGCCCGCCACCCGCACGGATCTCGCCCCCACGATCGCGCGCCGCAGCGGGGAGGGCGTCGCCTCGATGGTGATCGACCTCGAGGACGCCGTCGCCGACCACGAGGTCGAGGACGGCCTGCGCAACGCGGTCGCCACCCTCGACGCACTCGCCGGCACCGCCGCCTCGACGATGCTGCTGTTCGTGCGGGTGCGCACCCCCGACGGTGTCGACCGCATCGCCGACACGCTGGGCCCGGGCGTCGCCGCGCTGACCGGCTTCGTCCTGCCCAAGTTCACCGCGGCCTCGGGGCCGGCGTTCCTCGACGCCGTGGCTGCGGCGTCCGAGCGCCTCGGCAAGCACCTGTACGCGATGCCGGTGCTCGAATCCGCCGAGCTGGTGCACCGGCAGACCCGTGACGGCGAGCTCCAGCAGATCGCCGCGCTCCTGGCCGGGCACCGCGACCGCGTGCTGGCCGTGCGGATCGGCGCCACCGACATGTGCGCCACCTTCGGCATCCGCCGCGACCGCGACCTGACCATCTACGACGTGCGGGTCGTGGTCGACGTCATCGCAGACGTCGTCAACTACCTGGGCCGCACCGACGGCACCGGATTCGTCATCACCGGTCCGGTCTGGGAGTACTTCGCCGATCACGAGCGCATGTTCCGCCCGATGCTGCGGGCCACCCCGTTCGCCGAGCACGACGCGGTGCTGTTCCGGCAGCAGCTCGTCAGCCGGGACCTCGACGGCCTGCTGCGGGAGATCGCCCTGGACCGGGCGAACGGCATCCAGGGCAAGACCGTGATCCACCCCTCGCACGTGGCGGCCGTGCACGCGCTCTCCGCCGTGACGCACGAGGAGTACCACGACGCGGTCGACATCCTCGGCGGTGACGCGGGCGGCGTACAGGCCTCCGGATACCGCAACAAGATGAACGAGCGGCGCCCGCACCGCACCTGGGCGGAGCAGACGTTGCTGCGCGCGTCGGTGTTCGGCGTCACCAACAAGGGAGTGACTTTCGTGGACCTGCTGACGGCACTGGTGGACCGGTGATCACCGGAGTGCGACCGCCCTGGGCGACGGAACGATTCGGGCTCGAGCTGCAGCACCTGGCGTCGGCCACCGGTGACACCGTGCCGGACCTCGTCGTGCCGGGACTGCGCCGCAACCCCCGTCGCGCGCACCTGCTGGTCTCCACGGTCCTCGGCAAGCACCTCCCCACCGAACCGGCCGCGGTGATCGACGCGGGCGACCGGCTCGGTGATCTCGTCGCGGACCTGCTGGGTCCCGCCGCGTCCGATGCGGTGGTCCTCGGTTTCGCCGAAACCGCAACGGGACTGGGCCATTGCGTGGCGAGCCGGCTGCGGGCACGCTGCTACCTGCACTCCACCCGGCGCGACGTGCCCGGCGCCGGCACCTTCGCCGGATTCGAGGAGGGGCACTCGCACGCCACGTCGCACCTGCTCCAGCCGACGTCGCCGGAGCTGTTCGCGAACGACGCGCCGCTGGTCCTGGTGGATGACGAGATCTCCACCGGGGCAACCGCGGTCGACGCCATCCGGTCCCTGCACCGGCACAGTCCCCGCACCCGGTACGTCGTCGCATCGCTGGTGGACATGCGCACCGCCGGACACCGTCGCGCCGTCGCCGAGGCGGCCACCGGGCTCGGCGTCCGCATCGACCACGTGAGCCTGGCGACGGGGCACACCGTCCTCCCCGACGGACTCACCGAGCGGGTGGGCGAGCTACCGGACCCGGACCTGAATCCGGTTGCACCGGAACGCGGAACGTACACCTTCGTCACGCTGCCGTGGCCGGCGGTCGTGCCCGACGGCGGTCGGCACGGGTTCCTGCGCACCGACACCGCGGCCTTCGACACCGCGATCGACCGCGCCACCGACGCCGTGACCACCGCCTTGTCGCCGGGACGGCCGGTCGTCGTCGTGGGTCACGAGGAACTGATGTACCTGCCGCTGCGCCTCGCCGACGCGCTCGCCCGCAGGGGCGTCGCCACACGATTCCAGACCACCACCCGCTCCCCCGCATACGTCCGGGACGTGCCCGGCTACCCCCTGCGTCGCGGATTCACCTTCACCGCACCCGAACCGGACGACGTCCCGCGCTACCTCTACAACGCGCGGTGGCCGGAGGGGGAACGCGCACAGCTGCTGCTCGTGCTCGACGCTCCCGCCGACACCGACCGTCTGCGTGCCGACGGGGGGCTGCTCGACGTGCTGACCGCCGCCGGGGAGGACGTCGTCGTGGCCGTCGTGCCCGCCACCGATCCCGCCGTGCTGCGCGCAGACCGGGAGGGACGATGACGACCCCGTTGACCGGGCCCGGCTTCGGCTCCTACGCCGCGGACGAGGTGAGCTGGCTCCTCAAGGACCTCTCGCACGTCGCGCTCGAGGCCGACGTCGCCGAACGCGAGCGCCGCATCCAGGCGGGCCTCGCCCACTACGCCGAGTCGCTGCCGATCGAATACCAACCCGATGCCGCCTACCGCGAACTGTTCGACAAGGTGCTCGCCGCGACGGCGGGGCGCCTCGCCCACGCCGTCGGTACCGTCACCGAACTGCTGCTCGCCGAACGGGGCCGGGACCTGACGCTCGTATCGCTGGCCCGCGCGGGCACTCCCGTCGGGATCCTGATCCGCCGATGGGCGCAGCGGCACCACGGGCTGAACCTGCCGCACTACGCGGTGTCGATCGTGCGGGGCCGTGGTATCGACTTCGCCGCCCTCGACCACGTGACGGCACGACACGATCCGGCCTCGGTGGTGTTCGTCGACGGCTGGACCGGCAAGGGCGCCATCGCCCGCGAACTCACGGCGGCCCTGGCCGAGTACCGGACCGCGGGCGGCCCGGAGCTTTCCGACGACCTCGCCGTGCTCGCCGACCCCGGGTACTGCGTGCGGACCTACGGCACCCGCGACGACTTCCTCATCGCCTCGGCGTGCCTGAATTCCACTGTATCCGGACTGGTTTCACGCACCGTCCTCAACGACACCCTGATCGGCCCGGGCGAGTTCCACGGCGCCAAGTTCTACGCCGAACTTGCCGGCGAGGACGTCTCGGCGGTCCTCCTCGACACCGTGGCGGCCGAGTTCGGCGACCGGGAGGCCGCGGTCACCGCCGCCGGGAACATCCTGCATTCCGATCGCACCCCCACGTGGGCGGGCTGGGAGTCGGTGGAGAAGGTGCGGGCCGAGTGCGGCATCTCCACTGTCAACTACGTCAAACCCGGTGTCGGCGAGACCACCCGGGTGCTGCTGCGGCGCGTGCCGTGGCGGGTGCTGGTCCGCGAGGCCGACGCCGAGGAGCACGCGCACATCCGGATGCTCGCCGCCGCCCGCGACGTGCCGGTGGACGTGGTTCCCGACCTGGCATATTCGTGCATGGGCCTGATCAAGGATCTGCCGTGACCACCACCCTCGTCGCCACCGATCTCGACCGCACGATGATCTACTCACGCGCCGCGATGGGCGAATCACCTGTCCCCGACGGCGATCTGGTGTGTGTCGAGCACTACGACGGCGCACCCCTGTCGTACGTGACCATCACATCCGCGCAGCGCCTGCGCGACCTCACCGCGGCGGCGGTGGTGGTGCCGACCACCACGCGCACCCCGGAGCAGTTCCGGCGCATCGACCTGCCCGGGGCGCCGTGGCGGTACGCGATCGCCAGCAACGGCGGCATGATCCTCGCCGACGGGGTGCCGGACGCCGGGTGGCGACGAACGGTGGACACGGCCGTGCGCACCGAGGGCGCCGGACTCGACGAGGTCACCGCCGAACTGCGCCGCCGCATCTCCGACGACTGGGTGCACAAGTTCCGGGTCGCCGACGAGCTGTTCTGCTATCTCGTGATCGACGTCGCCGCGCAGCCCGTCGGCTTCCTCGACGAATGGGACCACTGGTGCCGGCGCCGCGGATGGAACGCCTCCCAGCAGGGCCGCAAGCTGTACACGATGCCGTCGGCGGTGTGCAAGAGCCGCGCGGTCGCCGAGGTCCGCCGACGTCTGGTCGACGACGGCACGCTCGTTCCGGACGCCGTCGTACTGGCCGCCGGGGACGGCGCGCTCGATGCCGAGATGCTGACCGCCGCCGATGCCGCGATCCGGCCGCGCCACGGCGAACTCGAGGCGCTGGACTGGCGGCACCCGACGGTGGCGGTGACCCGGCAGGCGGGGATCCGGGCCGGCGAGGAGATCCTCGCCTGGTTCGCCCGATCCGCCCGGATCGAGACGGCTTCGTACAGTGGCAGTGACGCTCAACCATCCCCGAGACAGAGTTTCCAGTAACAGTGAGGACCCCACCCGTGCCCGTATCTCTCGCCAAGGGTCAGAACGGCCCCCTCACCGCCGCCGACGTCGTCGTCTCCCTCGAGCTGACCACCCCGGCCGACCTGTCCGCGCTGCTGGTCAAGGCCGACGGCAAGGTGCGCTCCGACGCCGACTTCGTCTTCTTCAACCAGCCCACCGGGCCCGGGGTGCGGCTCGTGCCCGGCGCACCGGGCCAGGCCGCCTCGCTGGCCGTGTCGCTGAACCAGGTGCCGGCGGACATCGACCAGGTGCGCGCGGTCATCACCCTCGACGACGCGTCGAGCAGCTTCGGCCGTTTCGCCCCGCCGACCGCGCGGGTCGCCGACACCGCGGGCAACGTCCTCTACGAGTACCGAGTCGACGGACTGAGCAGCGAGTCGATCGTGATCGCCCTCGAGCTGTACCGGCGGCAGGGCTCCTGGAAGGTCCGGGCCGTCGGCCAGGGCTACGCGGGCGGATTCGCCGCGCTCGTGACCGACCACGGCGTGAGCGTCGACGACGCGCCGGCCGCTGCCCCGCAACCGGCTCAGCCCGCACCTCCGGCCGCGCCGCCCGTCCCGCCGACCTACTCCACACCGCCGGCTTCCGCCCAGCAGCCCTACCCGCAGCCGGCTCCGCCGCAGCCGTACGTGCAGGCCTCCGCACCGCAGCCGGCGCAGGACGCCCAGCCCGAGGTCAGCCTCACCAAGAGCCGTCCCGTCAGCCTCGTCAAGGGCCAGAAGGTCACCCTCCGCAAGGAGGGCGGCGTGGCCCTGACCCACCTGCGCATGGGGCTGGGCTGGGATCCGGTCGCGAAGCGGGGGCTGTTCGGCAATCGCGCCGCCGACATCGACCTCGACGCGTCGGCCGTGCTGTTCGCCGACCAGAACCTCGTCGACGTCGCGTACTACGGACAGCTGCGGTCGAAGGACGGCTCGATCCAGCACCAGGGCGACAACCTCACGGGCGAGGGCGCCGGCGACGACGAGGTCGTGCTCGTCGACCTCACCCGGGTGCCGGCCCACATCACGACGGTCATGTTCATCGTCACCTCGTACAAGGGCCACACCTTCGAGCAGGTCGCGAACGCCTTCTGCCGGCTGGTGGACGGCACCAACAACGCCGAGCTGGCCCGCTACACCCTGCAGGGCGGTATGCCGTTCACCGGCATGGTGATGGCCAAGGTGTACCGGCAGGGGCAGGACTGGAAGCTCCAGGCCATCGGCGAGGGCATCCAGGCCAAGCACCCCGGTGAGGCCGCGCCGCAACTCGGCCGGTTCCTGGTGTCCTGACGGGGAGCTGCACGGCGCTGGGGCACTGAGCTCCGGGGCCGAACCGGACATCCGCGCGGGGTTGTGCTTCTTGCGCGCGTCCGTCGGTACCCGCGCAAGAAGCACTTCTGCGCGCAGGGACAGTCGCCCGCTGCCGACCCCGACATAGGCACTCGCTATCGGTCGCTGTGGATCTTGGACTTTGTTCCGCCGAGGCGGCGGTGATCGACTGATCGGGCACGGCGGGCCCGGCATCGAGGCGCTCGCCGAACGGAACGAGGAGTGTGATGTGAGCGGTCTGCACCTTCCGCAGCGGGTCCGGCAGCACGCGGCGGAACGGCCGGACGCACTCGCACTGACCTGCGGCGACACCACCGTCACCTTCGCCGAGCTCGACGGGCGCACCAACCGGGTCGCGACCGCCCTGAACGGGCTGGCCCGGCGTGGCGGGCGGATCGGGGCCCTGCTGCGCATGCGACTCGAGGCCGCCGAGACGTTCGTCGCCTGCGGCAAGGCGGGGCTGGTGTTCGTCCCCCTCAACTGGCGACTCACCCCGGCGGAAGCCGCCCGCATCGCCGAGGACGCGGATCTCGACGTGCTCGTCGTCGAGTCCGGGTTCGCCGCGGCAGCCGAGGCGATCCGTGCCGCACTGCCCGGCCTGCCCGTCGTCCTCGTCGACGCCGAACCCGGCGACGATCTGCTGCCGGGGGCCTGGACGTGGCAACGGCTCGGCGACAGCGGCACGGACGACGACCCCGGCCGCGGCGACGACCCGGACACGGTCCTGTTGCAGCTCTACACCTCCGGCACCACCGGCACGCCGAAGGGCGTGCTCATCACCCACCGCAACCTCCACAACGACGCGGAGGGACAGCGCATCTACCACTGGCAGAGCGACTCGGTGGCACTGAACGCGATGCCGCTGTTCCACATCGCCGGCGCCGGCTGGCTGAGCACCTGCCTGTCCGCCGGGGTGCACACCGTCCTGCTCGGCGAGTTCCATCCGCGCACCGTCGCCGCGCTCGTCGAGCAGCACGGCATCACCCACGCGTTCCTGGTGCCCGCGACCGTGCAGATGCTGCTCGACCTGCCCGAACTGGACTCGTTCGACCTGTCGAGCCTGCAGTTGATCTTCTACGGCGCCTCCCCGGTCACCCCGACGATGCTGCGGCGCGCCGTGCACACGCTCGGGTGCGGATTCGTCCAGCGCTACGGGATGACGGAGACGAGCGGCTCCGTCACCGCGCTGCGCGTCGAGGACCACGACCCGACCGGTCCGCGGTCCTACCTGCTGCGCTCGGCGGGCCGCCCCATGCCCGGCGTGGAGCTCGCCATCCGTGACGTCGTGACCGGTGCGGACCTGCCGGTCGGACAGTCCGGCGAGATCGTGTGCCGCTCCCGCCACAACACGTCCGGCTACTGGCGGCGCCCGGAGGAGACCGCGGCGCTGTTCACCGACGACGGGTTCCTGCGCACCGGCGACGCCGGTCACCTCGACGAGGACGGCTACCTGTTCGTCACCGACCGGGTGAAGGACATGATCATCACCGGCGGCGAGAACGTCTACCCGATCGAGGTGGAGTCGGTGCTCGCCGAGCATCCCGCCGTCGCCGAGGTCGCCGTGATCGGAGTGCCCGATCGCAAGTGGGGCGAGGCCGTCACCGCCGTCGTCCGGTTGGCCGACGGTACCGCCGCGCCGGACGAGAACGAACTGGTCGCGTTCACCACCGGCCGGCTCGCGTCCTACAAGAAGCCGCAGCGCGTCCACTTCGTCAGTGAGCTGCCGCGCAACGCCAGTGGCAAGATCCTCAAGCGCACGTTGCGCGATACTCTCGCGGAGGAGGTCTCGTGACCGCGATCGAGGTCGTCGGCGTCGTGCAGCAGGAGGCGTGGCGGCGTGGCGAGCTGCCGCCGGTCGAGCAGGTCCGGCCCGGGCTGTGGTCGATTCCCGTGCCCATGCCGAACAATCCGCTGCGCTACGTGCTGGTCTACGCGTTGGCGCTGCCCGACGGCCTGGCCCTGATCGACGTCGGCTGGGACTCGGAACAGTCCTGGCAGGCCCTCGTCGACGGGATCCGGCAGACCGGGCACGACATCACCGAGGTCCGGTTCGCGGCGATCACCCACCTGCACCCCGACCATTTCGGCCTGGCACCGCGGCTGCGCGAGGTCAGCGGAGCCGCGCTGGCGATGCACGCCGCCGACGCGTCGCTGCTCGGCCACCACACCGCGACGGACCGGGAAGGGTACGCCGCGTCGTGGGCCCGGCAGCTGGCCCGGCTCGGAGCGCCCGAGGAAGTCCGATCGGGCGAGGTCATGGAACTGGTCCGCTTCGGGCCGCGCGAATCACTCGACGTGGTGCTCGACGACGGGACACCCCTCGACCTGCCCGGCTGGGATCTGCGCGCCGTGTGGACGCCCGGCCACACCCCTGGTCACCTGTGCTTCGTCGACGACACCCACGAACTGGTGTTCAGCGGCGACCACATGCTCCCCCGCATCAGCCCCAACATCTCCACCATCCCGGGTGAGCTGCCGAATCCGTTGCACCGCTACCTGCTGTCGCTGCACGCCACCGTCGGCCTGCCCGACGGTGAGGTCTTCCCCGCGCACGAATACCGTTTCCGCGGTGTCGCTTCCCGCGCGCAGGGGCTGCTCGGCCACCACGAGGAACGGCTGGACGAGATCGCCGACGTCGTGTCCCGGCATCCCGGCTCCACGGCATGGGAGGTCTCCACCCGGATCTCGTGGTCCCGGCCGTTCGAGACGATGTCGCCGCGGCTGCGCCGGCTCGCGGTGCGCGAGACCGACGCCCACCTGCTGGTTCTCGCCGACCGGGGAGTGGTCACCGGATGCGGCACCGATCCGGACCGCTGGGCGCCGGCCGTGACCACCCCCGTACGATAAGCGAGTGGACCTTCACCTCATCACCTACTTCGTCGCGGTCGTCGACCGAGGTGGGATCACGAAGGCCGCCCAGTCCCTCTACATTTCGCAGCCGTCGCTGTCGCAGGCCATCCGGACCCTCGAACGTCGGCTCGGCACAACCCTGTTCGACCGCACCGGACGCCGGCTCACACTGACCGAGGACGGACGCCGGCTCGACGTAGCAGCCCGCCGGATCCTCGCCGACGTCGAACGGGCGAAGGCGAAGGTGGCCGCGGTACGCGAACTCGTCTCGGGCCGCGTCGACGTGGTGACGTACTCGTCGTTCTCCTTCGATCCGATGATCGAGCTCGCGCGCCGCTTCCGTGACCGCTACCCGCACATCCTGGTGCGGATCGTCGACGCGGACGGCCCGGGCGGCGTGCACACTGCGCTGCGACGCGGGGAAGCCGAGATCGGGGTGACCGACCTGTCCGTAGAGCACGCCGGCATGATCACCGTGCCGCTGTTCGAACAGGAACTCGTGCTCGCTCTCCACCACGACCTCGCGGCCGGCCTGCCGGACCCGGTCCCGCGCGTCCGTGTGCGGGACGTGCCGCTCGTCGTCGACGTCGGTGATCGCACCAACGCTGCGAAGGCCGGCGAGTTGCTTGCCGAGAACGCCGCCAACGTCGTCGTCGACTGCGCCCACCCGGCGGCGACATGGGAGCTGGTGTGCCTGGGCACCGGCGCCACGGTGGTGCCCCGGCCGGTGGCCGAACAGCAGATGCCCACGGTGACGGTGCGGCCCCTGGAGCCGCCGCTGACCCGGCCGGTCGGGTTGGTGCTGCGTGCGGGTGAGCCGTCGCCGGCCGCGGCGGCGTTCCTCGAGGTCGCCTCGACGCTGCGACAGGGGGCGTAGGACTGTGGATTTCCGGCAGGTGGAGTACTTCCTCGCGGTCGTCGAGAACAACGGCATCAACGGGGCCGCCGCCGCGCTCGGCGTCGCACAGCCGACGGTGTCGCAGGCGCTGCGCAGCCTCGAACGCGAACTCGGCGTCGAGCTGTTCCACCGCATCGGCCGCGGTATGGTCCTCACCGCGGCCGGCCGCAGCCTCGTCGGCCCCAGCCGGCAGATCCTGCGCGACGTGACTGCCGTCGAGGAGTTGCTGACCACGTCCGACGGCGCGGTGGCGGGCCGGCTCGACATCATGGCGTTCCCGTCGCTGTCCGTCGGTCCGCTGGTGGAGCTGATCGCCCGGTTCCGGCGTGAGTATCCGAAAGTGGCGGTGCGGCTGTCGCCGCTGCGCGACGAGGAGCAGGTCGCGTCGTTGATTCGCGACGGCCACTGTGAGTTCGTCGTCGCGCACCTGCCGCTCGAGGGCGGTGACGGGCTCGAGGTGATCGAACTCGGCGAGCAGGAGTACTGGCTGGCGTTTCCGCCGGGATTCGAGGTGCCCGACGGCCCGATCCACCTGTCCGAACTACCGGACATTCCCATGGTGTTCGCGCCGACCGGCGCCTCGATGGTCGACGCGGTGGAATCGGCGCTGCGGGCGGCCGGCGCCCGTCCGGAGATCTCCGTCCTGGTCGGTCAGCGCGAGGTCCGGCTGCCGATGGTGGCGGCCGGACTCGGCGGGTCGATCGTGGACCGGGTGCCGGCCGAGGCCGCCGGGGACCGGGTCGTGGTGCGCGCATGCGAGCCGCGGCTGGCGCGCGCCTACGGCCTCGCCTTCGACCCCGCATCCCTGTCGGCAGTGGGTCAGGCGTTCGTCGACCTGGTGCGTCGGCGCTGACGCGCCGGTGTGTCCTTCGGGCGGCCCTGACAACCCAAAGGACACACCGGCGGCTACGCCGCCTTTTCGAACACCGCGGCCAGGCCCTGGCCGCCGCCGATGCACATCGTCTCGAGGGCGTAGCGGCCGTCGCGGCGGTGCAGCTCGCGGGCGAGCGTTGCCAGCATGCGGCCACCGGTCGCACCGACCGGGTGGCCCAGGGAGATGCCGGACCCGTGGATGTTGGTGCGCTCGAAATCGGCTGCGCCGAACTTCCATTCGCGCGTCACCGCCAGTGCCTGCGCCGCGAAGGCCTCGTTGAGCTCGATCACGTCGACGTCCGCGAGGGTGATGCCGGCCTTGGCGAGGGCCTTCTCCGTGGCCGGGACCGGGCCGATGCCCATGATCTTCGGCGCCACCCCGGCCAGCCCCCAGGACACGACCCGCACCAGCGGGGTCAACCCCAGCTCCGCGGCCTTCGCCGGGGTCGTGACCAGGCACATCGACGCTGCGTCGTTCTGGCCGCTGGCATTGCCGGCGGTGACCGTCGCCTCGGGGTCCTGCTTGCCCATGATCGGCTTCAGCTTCGCCAGCGACTCGACGGTGACGTCCGGGCGGGGATGCTCGTCGGTGTCGATGACCTCGTCGCCGGCGCGGGTGGTGACGGTGACCGGCACGATCTCCTCGGCGAGGATGCCGTTCTTCTGCGCGGCGACGGCGCGGGCATGGGACGACACGGCGAGTTCGTCCTGCTCGAGTCGGCTGATGCCGTAGTCGCGCCGCAGGTTCTCGGCGGTCTCGATCATGCCGCCGGGCACCGGGTAGTGGCGTCCGCCCGCGGTGGCGCGGGCCCGCACCAGGCTGTCGTGCATCTGCACACCGCTGCGGGCACCGCCCCAGCGCATGTCGACGGAGTAGAACGAGGCGTTGCTCATCGATTCGGCGCCGCCGGCGACGACGACGTCGTTGTCACCGTTGCCCACCTGCAGCGCGGCCTGGATCACGGCCTGCAGTCCGGATCCGCAACGACGGTCGATATGCATGCCGGGCACCGTGATCGGCAGGCCGGCGTCGAGCGCGACGACGCGGCCGATGGCAGGGGCCTCGCTGTTTCCGTTGCAGTGACCGAGGATCACGTCCTCGATCGCGTCGGGGGCGACCCCGGTGCGGTCGAGCAGACCCTTCAACGCGGCCACACCGAGGTCTACAGCGTTGAGGGACTTGAACATTCCGCCGTAGCGACCGATGGGGGTGCGGACCGGCTCGCAGATGACGACTTCGCGCATGACGACCTTTCGGGAGAGGTGAGTTCCGGAACTCACATGAATCGACCGCCGGTGACCTCGAGTACCGTGCCGGTCATGTAGGAGGACATGTCGGAGGCGAGGAACAGCGCCACGGACGCGATCTCGGACACCTCGCCCGGTCGGCCCATGGGAATCTCGCTCATCTTCTGATCCCACGCCTTCTGCGGCATGGCCTCGGTCATCGCGGAACGGATCAGACCCGGCTGGATCGCGTTGACGCGCACGCCGTGGTGCGCCATCTCCTTCGCAGCCGCCTTGGTCAGGCCGACGATGCCTGCCTTCGCCGCCGAGTAGTTGGTCTGACCGACCATCCCGACCTTGCCGGAGAGCGACGAGATGTTGACGATGGCGCCGCGCTTGGACTCGCGCATGATCGCCGACGCCTTGCGGGTGCCGTGCCAGGTGCCCTTGAGGTGCACGGCGATCACCAGATCGAAGTCCTCCTCGGTCATGGTGCGCATCGTCGCGTCGCGGGTGATGCCGGCGTTGTTGACGACGACGTCGAGCGAGCCGAACCCGTCGACGGCCTCCGCGAGGAGCGTGTCCCACTCGTCCGCGTTCACGACGTCGCACCGCACCGCGCGGGCCACGTCGCGGCCACCGAGCTTCTCGGCGGCCGCCGTGGCGGCGTCGAGATCGAGGTCGCCGAGGACCACCCGGGCGCCGGCGTCGACGAACTCCTGTGCGATTGCGAAACCGATGCCCTGAGCGCCTCCGGTGACGACGGCGGTTCGGTTCTCCAGCAGTGACATGAGGTTCCTTTCGCACGAGCCCGCCCGGTCCGGGGACGGCGGGAAGGCACCGATGAATCGAGGTCGCGGGCGACGCCCGTCGGCTGATACTCCGAATCATAGCGAGAGGAAAGGTGATTCGACCCCGGTGGATTCATCGACAGTGCCTATGTGGCGATGGGGCGATTCGTATTGGACACCCGCGGTCCCGGAGCCGATGGTGGTTTCATGACAACCTCGACTGCGATGCCGGCCACCGAGGTGGACGACGACGACTTCCAGGAAATCCTCGCCCAGACCCGCGCATTCGTGCGCGGCGTGGTCGTGCCCCGCGAACAGGAGATCGCCGACGCCGACGCGATCCCGGACGACATCCGTAATGCCGCCAAGGAGATGGGCCTGTTCGGCTACGCCATCCCGCAGGAATGGGGCGGTCTGGGCCTGAACCTGATGCAGGACGCCGAACTGGCGATGGAACTGGGCTACACCACCCTGTCGCTGCGTTCGATGTTCGGCACCAACAACGGCATCGCCGGGCAGGTCCTCGTCGGGTTCGGCACCGACGAGCAGAAGCAGCAGTGGCTCGAGAAGATCGCCTCGGGTGACGTCGTGGCCTCGTTCGCCCTCACCGAGCCCGGCGCCGGCTCGAACCCGGCCGGGCTGCGCACCAAGGCCGTGCGCGACGGCGACGACTGGGTGATCACCGGCGAGAAACGCTTCATCACCAACGCCCCGCTCGCGAACCTGTTCGTCGTCTTCGCCCGCACCCGCCCCGCCGACGCGGACGGCACCGGCATCGCGGTGTTCCTCGTACCGGCCGACACGCCCGGGGTGCAGGTGGGCGCCAAGGACGCCAAGATGGGCCAGGAGGGGGCCTGGACGGCGGACGTGCACTTCGACCAGGTGCGGGTGCCGGCCGCGGCGCTGGTCGGCGGCAGCGAGGACGTCGGGTACAAGGCCGCGATGACCTCGCTCGCCCGCGGGCGGGTGCACATCGCGGCCCTGTCGGTGGGGCAGGCCCAGCGTGCGCTGGACGAGTCGGTGGCGTACGCGGCGACCGCGACGCAGGGCGGTGCCGCGATCGGCAGCTTCCAGCTGGTGCAGGCGATGCTCGCCGATCAGCAGACCGGGGTGATGGCCGGGCGGGCGCTGGTGCGCGAGGCGGCGCGGGCGTGGGTGGAGAACACCGACCGGCGGATCGCGCCGTCGGCGGCGAAGCTGTTCTGCACGGAGATGGTCGGCAAGGTCGCCGACCTGGCGGTGCAGATCCACGGCGGCACCGGCTACATGCGGGAGGTGCCGGTCGAGCGGATCTACCGGGACGTGCGGCTGCTGCGCCTGTACGAGGGCACCAGCGAGATCCAGCGCCTGATCATCGGCGGCGGACTCGTCAAGCAGGCCCAGCGCGGCTGACCCGCACCCGTGCGTGGTTCTGGTAGCCAGGGCTGCCAGAACCACGCACGGGCAGCACGACCACGCCGTGCGTGTTTCCGGTAGTCGGTACTACCGAAAACACGCACGGCGATGGTGGTTCAGTGCGTGGCTGCGGACTGCTCGAGGCGCGTCCGCAGGTCCGTCTTGAGGACCTTGCCTGCCGCGGAGGTGGGCAGGGCGTCCACGAGGACGATCTCGCGAATCTTCTTGTAGGGCAGGACCTGCTCGGCGACGAACGCCATCAGCTCGGCCGCGTCGGGATCGGTTTCCGGTAGCGGCACCACGAAGGCGACCGGTTCCTGGCCGACGCTGCCGGCCTCCCGGCCGACCACCGCGGCCGTCGACACCGCCGGATGGGACACCAGAATCTCCTCGAGCTCACGCGGATACACGTTGTAGCCCTTGTAGATCAGCATGTCCTTGGCGCGATCGCAGATGTAGACGTAGCCGTCGGCGTCGCGGTAGGCGATGTCGCCGGTGTCGAGCCAGCCGTCCACGTACTGCTGGGCCGTGATCTCGGGATGGCCGAGATAGCCGTCGGTCACCTGCGGCCCCCGGATCCACAGCTCGCCGCGCTCGCCGTCACCGAGGACGACGCTCGGATCGCCCTGTGCCCGGATCTCGAGCTCGGTGTCGAAGAGGGGCAGGCCCACACTGCCGAGACGGTAGGCCGACCCGACGACCAGCGGCATGGCGGTGACCACGCACGTGCCCTCGGTCAGGCCGTACCCCTCGGCCACACGGGCGTTCGGGAACGCCACCTCCAGCGCCTCGAGCGTGACGTGATCGATCGGCGCCGCACCCGACGACACGACCCGCACCGACGTGGTGTCACGGCGTGCGACGTCCGGATGGGTGGCCAGCGCATGCCACATGGCCGGGCTGCCGGTGATGTAGCTGACGCGGTGCCGCTCGACGAGCTCGAGCATGCGCGCGGGGTCGAATCGGCCCGCGAGCACCTGGGTGAGGCCGCACAGCAGCAGGAACGACGTGTTGATCAGCGCGTGGGCGTGGAACAGCGGGGACACGACGACGGTGGCGCCCTCGCCGGGGATCACCCCGTGCACGTCGAGCCCCTCGATCGGGCGCAGCGCGACCAGCCCGTCACCGGTGGTGACGACCTGGTGGGCGGCCCGCCAACCGCACATCTGGGTCACGTTGGCGACCACGTTGCGGTGCAGCACCCGCACACCCTTGGAGATGCCGGTGGTGCCGCCCGTGTAAGCCAGATGCGCGACGTCCGTTCCGGCGACGTGTGCCGGTGTGAACGCGGTGGGCTGTCCGGAGAGGAAGTCGTCGAACCGCACCACGGCCGCGGACGTGGGCGGTGCGGACACCGGGTCGTCGGATGCCACCACGATCGTCGCGACGGTGGTGCCCGCGGCGGCGCCGAGCAGCACTCCCAACTGCTGCGTCTGGGTGACGGCCGCGACGGCGCCGGTCTCCTCGATCTGCTTGCGCAGACCCGGTTCCGGTTGCAGCGGGTTGACCAGCGTCACGGTAGCCCCGGTGCGTAGCGCGCCGTAGTAGGCGACGAGAAACTCGATGCAGTTGCCCACGTGCATCAGCACCACGTCGCGCGGAGCCACACCGGCCGCCGTCAGCGCGGAGGCGAACTGCGCGGACCGCTCGTCGAGCTCGCGGTACGTGCAGGTCCGCTCGCCGTCGACGACGGCGGGGCGGTCGCCGTACAGGGCGGCCATGCTCGGCGCCCACACACCCATCGTCACGTCCGGGTAGGTCAGGGACAGGGCGGGCACGTCGGTGCTCATCGTCGCCACCTCAGCGCGGGGCCATGCGGATGGCACCGTCGAGTCGGATGGTCTCACCGTTGAGGTAGCCGTTCTCGAGGATGTTGGTGGCCAGCCGGCCGAACTCGTCCGGGCGGCCCAGGCGCGCCGGATTCGGCACGGTCTTCTCGAGCGAGGCCCGCACGTCGTCGCGCAGGCGGGCGAGCAGCGGGGTGTCCATGATGCCCGGCGCGATCGTGTTGACCCGGATGTTCTTGCTCGCCAGGTCGCGGGCGGCGACGACGGTCATGCCGACGATGCCGGCCTTGGACGCCGAGTAGTTGATCTGGCCGATCTGGCCCTCGAACGCCGCGACGGAGGCGGTCATGACGATGGCACCGCGCTCGCCGTCGACCGGTTCGAGTGCGGCCATGCGCTCGGCGCCGAGGCGCAGCGCGTTGAACGACCCGATGAGATTGAGGCGGATCACGAACTCGAAGTCCTCGAGCGAACCGGCCTTGCCGTCCTTCTCCAGGACCCGCATCCTGCGGCCGGCGCCGGCGCAGTGCACGAGCCCGCGCAGACCGCCGCGCTCGTGCGCGACGTCCAGGGCGGCGGCGAACTGCTCGGCGTCGGTGACGTCGGCCGCGGCAAACGTCGCGCCGTCACCGAGGGAGCTCGCGACGTCGGCTCCCGGTGAGCCGGGCAGGTCGATGAGGGTGACGGTGCCGCCGGCGTCGAGGACGCGGCGAGCGGTGGCCAGGCCGAGACCGGAGGCGCCGCCGGTGATCGCGACGGAAAGACCCTTCAGTTCCATATCTTTCGTTCCTTTGCGTGAAGTGCGTGTCAGAGCAGTTCGAGAATGGTGGCGTTGGCCATGCCGCCGGCCTCGCACATCGACTGCAGTCCGTACCGGATACCGTTGTCGCGCATGTGATGTGCCAGTCGAGTCATGAGGACCGCGCCGGATCCGCCGAGCGGGTGTCCCACGGCGATGGCGCCGCCGACGGGGTTCAGGCGCGCGTCGTCGACGCCGGTCTCGGCCTGCCACGCGAGCGGAACCGGTGCGAACGCCTCGTTGATCTCGAAGGCACCGATGTCGTCGAGCGACAGGCCCGAGCGGTCGAGCGCCTTCTGGGTCGCGGGGATGGGTCCGGTGAGCATGATGACCGGGTCGTCGGCGGCGACGACGGCGGTGTGGATGCGCGCCATCGGCGTCCATCCCTGGGCGGCCGCGTACTCGCTGGTGGTGACGAGCAGAGCTCCCGCGCCGTCGGAGATCTGCGAGGAGTTGCCGGCATGGATCACGCCGTCCTCCTTGAAGACCGTCTTGAGCTTGGCGAGCGATTCGACACTGCCGCCGCGGCGGATTCCTTCGTCCGCGGTCAGCCCGGCGATCGGCGCGAGCTGCCCGGTGAAGGCTCCGGCGTCGGTCGCGGCGGCGGAGCGCTCGTGCGAACGCAGCGAGAACTCGTCGAGGACGGTGCGGGACAGGCCCCACTTCTCGGCCATCATCTCGGCGCCCACGCCCTGGCTGAAGCCGTCGACGCCGAACCGGTCGAGCACCTCCTTCGGGAAGTGCTCGCCGTTCTTCGCGGCCGTGCCCATCGGCACCCGGCTCATCACCTCGACGCCGCCGGCGATCAC
The DNA here is from genome assembly GCF_047782815.1 of Rhodococcus indonesiensis. Classification (NCBI taxonomy): domain Bacteria; kingdom Bacillati; phylum Actinomycetota; class Actinomycetes; order Mycobacteriales; family Nocardiaceae; genus Rhodococcus; species Rhodococcus indonesiensis. Next base: position 5,218,760 of record NZ_CP180630.1, read on the forward strand.
CACGTCGTTCTGACCGGACAGGACGGTGGCGACGGCGAACGAGACCGCCTGCTGGCTCGAACCGCAGGCCCGGGTCAGCGTGGTGGCCGGAACCGTCACGGGCCAGCCGGCGGCGAGCACCGCCGAGCGGGAGACGATGCCGGCCTGCTCGCCGACCTGGCTGACGCAACCGAAGATCACGTCGTCGACGGTGCCCGGATCGAAACCGACCCGCTCGGCCAGCGCCGTCAGCACATGCGCCGACAGGTTCACGGGGTGGATCTCGGACAGGGCGCCGCCCCGGCGTCCGATCGGGGTGCGGACGGCATCGACGATCACGGCATCGCGCATGGGTGGATCCTTTGCAGTAACGGGAGACGACGACCGGCCGGGTGGTGGCCCTCGATATCGAGTCGATCACGCACCCGGCCGGTGGGGAAAGGACATTCGGTGGATGGCTCCGTTAGGCGGAAGCTATGCCTTCGCGGTGGCCTCGGACCGGATGATGGCGCGGTCGCGTTCCGGGTTCGCGAAGATCAGGACGAGGATCGCCGCGACGATGCCCAGCGCACCGATGACCTGGAAGGCGGTGGCGTAGCCCTCGGCCGCGGTGGCGGCGTTGTCGACGAGCACACCGGTGCCGTAGGGGGCGACCAGGCCGCCGACGGCCATGAGCGCGAGGAACACGCCCATCGTGCCGGCGGTCTGCTGCGGCGGGCACAGCTCCGAGATCGCGGCGTTGATCAGGGGGAAGACGATCGCACCGAAGCCGTAGCCGATGGACACGGCCGCGACCGCCAGGCCCGGGGTGCCGATGCTGGGCAGGAACACCAGGACGGAGCCGCAGATCAGGACGCCGATGCCCGGGACGATGATCCGCACGACGCGGGAGCGGTAGCCGCGCTGCGCGAGCCGGTCGGTGACCGAGCCGGACGTGACCATCAGGAACAGGCCGACGATCGACGGCAGGGCGAACATCGAACCGGCCTGCAGGGCGCTGTAGCCGAGCCCCACCTCGAAGTAGGAGGGCAGCCAGGTCAGCACGACGGTGGTGAGCGCGTAGACGACCATGATCAGGACGACGCAGCTGAGGAACGTGCGGGTGAGGAAGATCTTCCTCCACGGCACCGACGGCTCGGTGGAGGCGGCGCCGGTCCCCTTCTTCACGGCCGTCGCGGTGAACGGGCCTTCCTTCCAGCCGGTCAGCCACGACGCCATCCACACGGCCCCGAGGATCGACAGGGTGATCAGGGCGGCGCGCCAGCCCCACTGGACGGTGATGTAGGCGAGGATCGGGGCGAGAGCGATCTTCGCGACCGACGCCGAGCCGGCGAGGAACGCGCCGGGCAGACCGCGCTTGGCCGGGGGATGCCAGGAGTACGCGGCGGTGTGCATGAGGGCGGAGCTGGGGCCCTCGGCCAGGCCGAGCAGCATGCGGGTGACGATCAGCATCACCAGGCTCGCCGAGACGACCAGCGGCAGCATGACCACCGACCAGGCGGCGCCCAGTGCCAGCAGCGCCCACCGCAGGGTGAGGTACTTGTTCAGGGGGCCGGCGAGGAAACCGCCGAGGGTGAAGGTCACGAAGAACAGGGAGCCGACCAGGCCGATCTGGGAGGAGGACAGTCCCAGCTCGCGAGCGAGCGGCTGCGCGATGATGCCCAGCACAGCCTTGTCGGCATAGTTGACGACGTACAGGAAGATCACGAGGCCGGTCATGCCCCACGCCTGCTTGCCGCTGACGAGTGAGGTAGCCCCCTTCGGCGGGGCGCCGTGCGCTGCGTCGTGCGAGATTTCGCCAGTGGTCACCGGAGTGTCCCCTTAATGGCTCGAAGGGATGTGTCGATCGGACGGTGCGTCGTCGATCGAGAGATGTGCACCGATCAGGCGCTCGGGATCCATTCAACGTGGTGTAGGTCACTGAAGCAATGTCCCGTCGGTGAATCGACCGATTGCCGCTGCCTATGGACTTCCAGCGGTTCGAACAGGGCCATTGACGGCCGCTAACCGACCTATAGCCGAACGGTGTTGGTCCTACGTTCCGATAGTGCTGCATATTTGGCCGTACAACTTCGTCGGCGCGTTCCGGGCTCCGACGTCCGGGCGGATGAGGACAGGCGACATGAACCCCACTGCTTCCATCGACGGGCTCCCCTCGTCCACCGCGCCCCTGGCCGGGGTACGGGTCGTCGAGGTCTCGAGTTTCATCGCGGCTCCCCTGTGCGGCATGACGCTGGCGCAGCTCGGCGCCGAGGTCGTGCGCGTCGACCCGATCGGCGGGGCCGCGGACTACCACCGGTGGCCGGTCACCGACGACGGCGAATCGATCTACTGGGCGGGCCTGAACAAGGGCAAGCGTTCGTTCGCCGCCGATTTCCTGGATCCCCAGGCGCACAATCTGATCCGGGATCTGATCACCGACGCCGGGGTGCTCGTCACCAACGCCGCCGGGCGGGACTGGCTGGACTACGACAGCCTCGCCGCGATCCGTCCCGACCTGATCCACGTGCAGGTCCTCGGCCGGGCCGACGGCGGCTCCGGCGTCGACTACACCGTCAACGCCGCCGCGGGCTTCCCGCTCGCGACCGGTCCGGTCGGGCACGCCGGTCCGGTCAATCATCTGCTGCCGGCGTGGGACCTCGCCTGCGGTCTCTACGCCGCACTGTCGGTGGCGTCCGCGGTGCACCGCCGCGAGGTCACCGGCGCCGGCGCGAAGATCGTGCTGCCGCTCGAGGACGTCGCCCTCGCCACCGCCGGCAACCTCGGCTATCTCGCCGAGGCCCAGCTCGGCGGGCCCGAGCGCGACCGGATCGGCAACTCGGTCTACGGCACCTACGGGCGCGACTTCACCACCTGCGACGGCGTGGCCTTCATGGTCGTCGCGCTGACCCCGCGACACTTCCGGGACCTGACCGAGCTGACCGGCACGACTGTCGCCGTGGGCGCGCTCGAATCCGCCCTGGGCGCCGACTTCCGCGACGAGGGCGGCCGCTACCGGCACCGCGAGGTGCTCGACGCACTGTTCGCCGTGTGGTTCCGCGAGCACACCGCGGCCGAGGTCGAGGCCGCCCTCGCGGGCACCTCGATCCTGCACGAGCGGTACCGCACCTTCGCCGAGATCGCGAAAGACCCTCGCGTGACCGCCAACCCGATGTTCCAGTACGTCGACCAGCCCCGTGTCGGCGGGCACCTGGCCCCCAGCCTGCCGATGTCGTTCGACGGCCACCACCCCGCACCCCGTCCGGCGCCCGCCAACGGCGACGACACCGCCGCCGTTCTCGCCGAGCACCTGGGTCTGACGCCCCAGGAGATCGATCGCCTCGCCACCGACGGGACCATCCGGGTGCCCGCCGGAACCCTCCCCGCCCTCGAGAAGGACCTCGCCGTATGACCCGCCTCGCCCAGACCCTCGGCCTGACCGAGTTCCAGACCGAGATCCTCGCCACCGTCCGGCAGTTCGTCGACCGCGAGATCATCCCGAACGCCCAGGAACTCGAACACTCGGACACCTACCCGCAGGACATCGTCGATGCGATGCGGGAGATGGGCCTGTTCGGGCTGATGATCCCCGAGGAGTACGGCGGACTCGGCGAATCCCTGCTCACCTACGCGCTGTGCGTCGAGGAACTCGCCCGCGGCTGGATGAGCGTGTCCGGGGTGATCAACACCCATTTCATCGTCGCCTACATGCTGCGTCAGCACGGCACCGTCGAGCAGAAGAACTACTACCTGCCGAAGATGGCCACCGGCGAGACCCGCGGCGCGTTCTCGATGTCCGAACCGGAACTGGGCTCGGACGTCGCCGCGATCCGCACCAAGGCCAAGCGCGACGCCGACGGCGACTACGTGATCAACGGCCAGAAGATGTGGCTGACCAACGGCGGCAGCTCCACCCTCGTCGCCGCCCTGGTGCGCACCGAGGAAGGCGCCGCCAAGCCGCACGAGAATCTCACCACCTTCCTCGTCGAGAAGCCCGCCGGCTTCGGCGAGGTCGTCCCCGGCGTCACGATCCCGGGCAAGATCGACAAGATGGGCTACAAGGGGATCGACACCACCGAGCTGATCTTCGACAACTACCGTGCGAAGGCCACCGACGTCCTCGGCGGCGCCCCGGGTAAGGGGTTCTACCAGATGATGGACGGCGTCGAGGTCGGCCGCGTCAACGTCTCCGCCCGCGCCTGCGGCGTCGCGATCCGCGCGTTCGAGCTCGCCGCCCGCTACGCCCAGCAGCGCACCACGTTCGGCAAGCCCATCGCCGCGCACCAGGCGATCTCGTTCTCCCTCGCCGAGATGGCCACCAAGGTCGAGGCCGCCCACCTGATGATGGTCAACGCCGCGCGGCTCAAGGACTCCGGCGAGCGCAACGACGTCGCCGCGGGCATGGCGAAATATCTCACCAGCGAGTACTGCTCGGAGGTCACCCAGGCCAGCTTCCGCATCCACGGCGGCTACGGCTACTCCAAGGAGTACGAGATCGAACGGCTCATGCGCGAGGCACCGTTCCTGCTCATCGGCGAGGGCACCAGCGAGATCCAGAAGACGATCATCAGCAAGGGCGTGCTGCGCGAATACGCGTTGTAGTCCCGATTCAGCTGTAGTCCTGATTCATCCGAGACCCGAGGAGACCGACCGTGCAGCGTACGGTGTTCGACGAAGACCACGAAGCGTTCCGCAAGACCGTCCGCGACTTCATCGCGAAGGAAGTCGCCCCCGTCCAACACGAGTGGGAGGCCGACGGCCATCCCCCGCGTGACTTCTACCGTCGCCTCGGCGAACTCGGCATCCTCGGTATCCAGGCACCCGAGGAGTACGGCGGTGGTGGCGAGTCGTCGATCAAGTTCAACGCGGTCGTCGCCGAGGAGGTCGCTGCAGCCGGCGCGTCGTTCGGCTCCTACTCCGTGCACACGAATCTGATCCTGCCGTACCTGATGGAGTACGGCACGGACGAGCAGAAGCAGCGCTGGCTGCCCGGATTCTGTTCCGGCGATCTGATGTTCGCGATCGCCATGACCGAACCAGGCACGGGATCGGACCTCGCGAACATCTCGACGACGGCGAAGCTGTCGGAGGACGGCAGCCACTACGTCGTCAACGGCGCGAAGACGTTCATCACCGGCGGTGTGCTCGCCGACCGCATCCTCACGGTGTGCCGCACGGCCCCGTTCGACCCGGAGAACCGGCGGGCCGGGCTGTCGATCCTCGTCGTCGACACCACCACCGAGGGGTTCGCCGTCGGCCGCAAGATCGAGAAGATCGGCCTCAAGACCTCCGACACCGCGGAACTGTCGTTCACCGACGTCCGGGTGCCGGTGCAGGATCTGCTCGGCGAGGAGGGCAAGGGCTTTTCCTACCTGACGCACAACCTCGCGCAGGAACGTCTGACGATCGCATTCGGCGCATCCGCCACCGCGGCCGCCGCCCTGCAGCACGCACTCGCATACACCAAGGACCGCAAGGTGTTCGGCAAGCCGGTCGCCGCGTTCCAGAACACCAAGTTCGTGCTCGCCGAATGCTCCACCGAGTTGCAGGCCGTGCAGTTGATGGTCGACAACGCCCTCGAGCTGCACGACCGCGGAGAGCTCACCGTGCCGGATGCGGCACGTGCCAAACTGTTCAGCACCGAAGCCGCCGGCCGCATCATCGACAAGTGCCTGCAGCTGCACGGCGGATACGGCTACGTCCTCGAATACCCGATCGCGCGGCTCTACGCGGACACCCGCGTCAGCCGCATCTACGGCGGCACCAGCGAGGTCATGAAGACGATCATCGCCAAGGACCTCGGTCTCTGACCCCACGCACACAGGATCCGTGCGGTGAACCGGAATCCGCCCACGTCACGGCGTGGGCGGATTCCGATGTTCCGAGCGAATTCTGCTGTGCGGCTCAGCTACTCGACGGTCGCGGCGGTTGGGACCCGGCCCAGTACGGCCCCGGCCGCCGTGATCAGTTGCTCGAGCCAGACGTCCGTGCCGACCGCTCGGCGCAGCGGCTCGTTCGGCAACTCGATGCTCACCGGCAGCCCCTCCGGGAGGGCGGACCAGATCGCCCGCAGGTCGATGCCTCCCGACCCCGGCACCAGGCGCTCCTCGCGGGCGTGCCGGATCAGCTCCGCGTGGTCACGCGGGGCGGGAACCGAGCCGTCGCACATCTGGGCATAGTGCAGCCACTCGCGCGGTATCGCGGCCAGGTCCTCGAGCGACGTGACCGAACGCGCGACGTGCAGCGCGTCGACGAGGACGCTGCGGGCCGGGCCGTCGGCCTGCCCGACGATCTCCACCGCGGTCTTCGCGTCGGGAACCGCCGTCCACGGCATGAATTCGAGGCTCGCGACGATGCCGTAGGAGGCGCACAGTTCCGCCAGCCGCGCGTACGAGTCGGTGAGACGGCGGCGGTCGCGGTCGTCGCCGCCGACGAGCACCGCCTTCGCCCCGAGCCGGGCCCCGGCCTCGAGCAGCGGCACGTACGCCGTCGGGTCGAAATCCGGTCCGATCCGGATGATCTCGAGATCGAACACCTCGACCGGAGAATCGTTCAACCGCCGGACGAGCGCGGACAGCGCGGCGTCGTCCTCGTGCAGTGGATAGGCGGTGGTGCCGGGCGCTGCGGGCAGCAGACGCAGTCCGATCGTGTCGAAGCCGTGCCGCTCGGCGAGGTCGACGTGCTTCAGCGGCGGTGTGTCGAGGACGGTGAGGGCGGCGAGGCCGAGTGGGGTGCTCATCGGGTGGCTCCTGTGGTCGAGGCGAGTCGGCGTCCGGTCAGGTAGCCGAAGGTCATTGCCGGGCCCAGATTGATTCCGCCGGAGGGGTAGTGGCCGCCCATCACGCTGGACTGGTCGACACCGACCGCGAACAGCCCGTCGATCGGCCGGTCGTCGCCGTTCAGCACCCGCGACGACGAGTCGGTGACCAGGCCGGCGAACGTGCCGAAACTGCCCGGGACGACCTTGACGGCGTAGAAGGGACCGCGTTCGAGCGGGGCGAGGGACGGGTTCGGCCACGGGTTGTCCGCGTCGCCGGACTTGACGTTGAACGGTGTGGTGCCACGGCCGAATTCGGGATCCTCCCCGACCCGGGCGCTCTCGTTGAACGCGGTGACGGTCTTCTCGAGCCCGTCCGGGTCGACGCCGATCTTCTCCGCGAGGTCGCGGATCGTGCGCCCCTTCGAGAGGTATCCGGATCGTAGGTAGGGCCAGGTGGGGATCGGGAAGGGCTTGGCCATGCCGAGCGGGAAGTACCGCAGGTACTGCTGGTCGGCGATCAGCCAGGAGCACACCTCCTCGCCGTCCGGCACCTGTTCGATCATGGCCAGGGTGTAGTCGTGGTAGCCGAGCGCCTCGTTGACGAAGCGGCGCCCGTCGGCGAGCACCCCGATGACGCCGGGCTTTCCGCGGTCCAGGATGTGCGGGAACACCCCCTGCCTGCCGTTGCGGTAGCGGACCAGGGAGACGGGACAGTACGCCACCGGTGACGCGAGGGAGCGGTCGAGGCGGCCGCCGACGGATTCGCCCAGTGAGATGCCGTCGCCGGTCGTCGTCGGCGGGGTGAGCGTCCAGTGTTCGCGTCCGGTCGGAGTCCGCGGGAACAGCTCTCGTCGCCGGTCGATGTCGTGGGTGAACCCGCCGGTGGCGAGGACGACACCGCGGCGGGCGGACACGGTACGGGCACCGCCGGGACCGTCGATCCGGACTCCGGTGACGCGCCCGGACGGGTCGGTGACGAGTGCGGTGGCGGCGGTGGCGACCCGGATGTCGACGCCGGCGTCGAGGGCGGAGCGCAGCAGCCGGCCCACGAGTGCGGTGCCGTTGACCAGTTGCTGGCCGCGGTGCTCGGTGGCGAGGTCGAGCATGTGGGTCGAGACCCGTCGTGCACAGTGCACGAACGCGCGGCCGGAGCGGGTCGAGTGCAGGAAGGCCTGCAGGTCCGGGCCGGCCATGATGCCCATGCCGAGGAACGAGGTCTCGTACAGCTGCCGTCGCAGCAGCGCGGCGACGTCGGGTCCGAGGCGGCGCAGGCTCACCGGCTTCGGCGCGACGGATCGGTGTCCCGTGCCCGCGCCGGGCGTGTCACCGTGGATGTCGGCGATGGCGGCACCGGGGACGAACTGCAGCGCCGTGTGACGTTCGAAGAATTCGACCATCGCGGGGGCGCCGTCGAGGAAGGCATCCACCTTGGCGGCATCGAACTCGTCCCCGAGCCGGTGTTCGAGGTAGCGGCGCGGTTGCGCGCGGTCCTCGTGCACACCGTCGGCGTGGGCGAACAGGTTCCGCGGTGTCCACATCCATCCACCCGACCAGGCGGTGGCGCCGCCGCACACGTCCGCCTTCTCGACGACGAGCACGGAGGCGCCCCCGTGGGCGGCAGCCACAGCCGCGGACAGCCCGCCGGCACCGGACCCGACGACGACGACGTCGTAGGTGAGGGATTCGGACACTGTGGCGGGGTTCATCGGGGCTCCTTGCCGGATGGGACGAGGGTGGGTGCGGGCGAGAGTTCGACGACTCTGCCGGTGCGGGAGGATTCGTAGATCGCGGCGACGACGGCCAGTGAGGCGCGGGCGTCGCGACCGGTCACCGCGGGCCGGCGACCGGTCAGCACCGCCTCGGCAAAGTCCTGGACCTGCAGGGTGTGGAAGTCGGTGAGCCCGGCGTTGATGTCGCGGACGTCGAGGTTGGCGTCGACAGCCGGCGAATACGGAGACCTCAGCTCCACCTCACCCGGCACGGTCCACAGCTCGTTGACGCCCTCCCGCCCCTCGGGGAACTCGAGGACGCTCGCGATCGCCCCGGTTGCGCCGATCACCGTGACGCGGTTGCCGAGGTTGTGGCCGGCGCCGGTGGTGGCGGTGATCGTCGCGGTGCCGCCGGAGGCGAACGAGACGACGGCCGAGGCAGTGTCCTCGGTTTCGATGTGCTCGCCGTGGAAGCGGGTGCCGACGAACCCGCCGACGCGGACGGGCTCGCCCATGAACCACTGCAGCATGTCGATCTGATGGACGGCCTGCGTCATCAGGACGCCGCCGCCGTCGGTGTCCCACCGCCCGCGCCACGCGTCGGCCGAGTAGTAGCGGGACGGGCGGTGCAGGAGCACCGACACCTCCCCGAGAACGGGCACGCCGAGACGGCCGTCCTCGATCGCCGCCTTGATGCGGCGGGCCGCGGGCCAGAATCGGCGCTGGAACAACACCCCGAAGGTGATGCCCGCGCGGTCGGCGGCCGCGATCATCCGGTCGGCCGCGGCCACGTCCACCGCGATCGGCTTCTCGCACAGCACGTGGATCCCGGCCTCGGCCGCGGCGACGACGATCTGTTCGTGCACGGGGTGCGGGGTGCACACGGTGCAGGCGTCGAGGCCGAGCCCGAACAGCTCGTCCACCGATCCGACGGCGTGAGCGATACCGTGCCGGGCAGCGAAGGCGCGGGCGCGCTCCAGGTCGGGATCGCAGCACGCGACGACCTCGACGCCGGGCACCTGCTGCAGCGCGTGCGCGTGGTTGCCCGCGATCTTTCCGCATCCGACGATGCCTGCGCGGAGGGCCATCAGAAGTGTTCCTCTCGTTCGACGTCCCGGGCTGCGGCTTCGCCACGGTCCAACCGGTTCAGCGCGGCGACGTCCGCTGCCGTGAGTGCCACGTCGACGGCGGCCAGATTCTCGGCCTGGCGCGCCGGATTCGCCGACCGCGCGACCGGCACGGCGCCCTGCGCGAGGTGCCAGGCCAGCACGACCTGCGCACGGGTGCAGCCGATGCGGTCCGCGATCGAGGCGACGGCGGGGGCCGCGAGCACCTCGCCGCGGCCGAGCGGGCTCCACGACTGCGTGAACACGCCGAGTTCGTCGTTCGCGCGGCGGACGGGCAGCCGGGCCAGCGACGGGTCCATCTGGATCTGGTTGACGGCGGGCGCCTCCCCGGTCTCGGCCACCACCTTGTGCAGGTGGTGACCGAGGAAGTTGGACACCCCCACGTAGCGCACGAGCCCGGCGTCGCGGCACTCGAGCATGGCCTCGAACGCCGCGGCATACCGGTCGAACCGCGGCAGCGGCCAGTGGATCAGGAACAGGTCGAGCCGCTCGAGGCCCAGGCGCTCGAGGCTGCGTTCCACGGCGCCGCGGACGTCCCCGGACACATGGTCGCTGCCGCGGAGTTTCGTGGTGACGAACAGGTCCTCGCGGGGCACGCCGCAGGTGGCGAGGGCGGCACCGACGGCGTCCTCGTTTCCGTAGATCGCGGCCGTGTCGATCAGCCGGTAGCCGGCCTCGATGCCGGTGAGCACGGCGCGGGTGGCGTCGGGCCCGACGAGCGGCCAGGTGCCCAGGCCCAGGCGCGGCAGTGCGGTGCGGACGGAATCGGGCGCGGGTGCGGTGGTCTCCGCGCTCATGCGCCGGCTCCCACGCGCGAATCGGCGGCCTCGGTGATCCGGACGGCGACGTCGGCGGCGGTGACGAGCGCGGCCTGGATCGATCCGCCGTCGCCGCTCGCGTCGCCGACGCAGTGCACGCCGAGGCGGGGCTCGAGCCGGCGCAGATCGGCCAGCAGGTCGGTGCGCGGCTCGATGCCGTGCGAGACGAGCAGCTCACCGGGTGCGGCGACGGTGCGTTCGCGCCCGTTCGTCGAGACGACCACGTGCTCGGGTTCGATCCGGGTGACGATCGACGACAGGTGTGTGGTGAGGCGTTCGCTCGCCGCGAGCCGGGGCAGCAGGACGATCTTCGCCCGGCGGCCGACGTCGTGCGCGATCGTCTCCTGGGGGCCGATCAGCACGACCGTCGTCCCGCGCCGGAGCAGATCGTCGGCCACGGCCGCGGCCTCCCGGTCGGCACCGAAGATCGTGATCGCCTCGGGCGCAGGGTCTCCGGAGGCGAGAAACTCCCGCACGTCGCGGATCGACCGGGTGTGGGCACCGGGGATGTCGATCGCGGGTCCGCGTCCGCCGGTGGCGAGCACCACCGCGTCGAAGCCGAGCGGCGCCAGGGTCGCGGCGTCGACCCGAGTGCCGGTGTGGCAGGTGACGTCGAGGTCGGCCAGTTCGTCGCGGTACCAGTCGACGATCCGGTGGTACTCCGGGTACTCGTGCAGCCGGGAGGCCAACGCGAAGTCGCCGCCCAGGGTGTCGCGCTCGTCGTAGAGGTCGACGCTGTGGCCCGCCAGGGCGAGCTCGCGCGCTGCCGCCGTACCGGCCGGGCCGCCGCCCACGACGGCGACCCGCACCGGGGTCCCGGCCGGTTTCGTCGGCTGCTCGAGCTCGCGGCCGACCCAGGGGTTGACCGAACACGGAATCGGCCCTGCGGCAAGGTTGTCGATGCAGAAGTTGCAGGCGATGCAGGGCCGGTAACGACCCCCGTCCAGCGCCCGGTTCGGGAAGTCCGGGTCGGCGTGCAGCGTCCGGGCCAGGCTCACGAAATCGGCGCGGCCGGAGGCGATGATGTGTTCCGCCGTCTCGGGGGTGTTGATCCGGCCGGCGACGCCCACCGGGATGGCGAAGTCGCGGGCATACGGTTCGGCGTAGGGGGCGAGCAGACCGCGCTGCCATTCCCCCGGCTGGATGATCCACTGCCCCGACTCGTAGTTGCCCGCCGAGACGTCGAGGAAGTCCAGCCGGTGCGTGTCGACCGCGTCGATACGCTCGCGGGTCGTCTGCGCATCGAGCCCGCCGTCGACCGCCTCGAACGCCGAGAAGCGCAGTCCCAGAGCGATACCCGGTGCCATGGTGCGGACCGCATCGATGACCCGGTTGAGGAACAGTGCCGGGTCGGCCCACTCGTCGTCGCGGTGGTTGTATGCGGGCGAGAGGAATTGGTGGATGAGATAGCCGTGGCCGCCGTGCAGGGAGATCACGTCGACGCCCGCCTCCGCGCAGCGCGCGGCGGCCTCACCGAAACACTCGACGATGTGCTCGATGTCGTCGCCGTCGAGTTGCTCGGGCATCTCGCCGCCGACCACCGCGCACGGAATCGGGGTGGGGGCCACCGGGACGAACCCGCTGACCGCTCCCTGCGCGGTGCGGCCACCGTGGTTGAGTTCGACCCCGAGCAGCGCGCCGTGCGCGTGCACCGCCTCGGCGAGCCGGGCGATGCCGGGGATGCGGTCGTCGACGTCGACCCCCATCTGCCGGATGCGGCCCTTGCCGTCGGCCCGCACATAGCTCGCCTCGGTGAAGACGAGCGCGGCACCGCCGGCGGCACGTCGTTCGAGATAGGCGATGTAGGCGTCGGTCATCGAGCCGTCGGGTTCGCAGTAGTTGCGTTCCATCGGCGCCGACACGAAGCGGTTGCGCAACCGGACGGGACCCATGTCCAGGGGCCGCGCGAACGCGGGGGTGGTGGTCATCGTGCCTCCTGGTGCGTGGCGAGGACCTGGTTCGACAGCAGCTCGTCGAGGTGACGTCGCATGCGGTCCGCGTCGGGGTCGATGCCGGTCAGCAACGCGAACGTGTCGGCGGCCTGGGCGACGAGCATCTGTCCGCCGTCGAGCACGTCACAGCCGAGAACCGCGGCGGCGGAGATCAGTTCGGTTCGGATCGGCCGGTAGACGATGTCCGCGACCCACAGCCGGGGGTGTAGGGCAGCGACGTCGAACGGCGTTCCCGAGTGGCCGACCATGCCGATCGGCGAGGCGTTGACCACCCCGGTGCACGTGCGCAGGGCGGCCGGGATCGCCTCCACCGGCAGAGCCGTGGCCCGTGTCGAGGGGAAGGCGGCCGACAGTCGTGCGCAGACGTCCGCGGCGCGAACGGTGTCGACGTCGGCGATCCGCAGGTCCGCGACACCCGCGGCGGCGAGCGCGTACGCCACGGCCGAGCCGGCGCCGCCCGCACCGACCAGCACGACCGCATCCAGCGCGGCGGCCGGCAACCCGCGCCGCAGCGCCGTGAGGAATCCGCTGTGGTCCGTGTTGTGGCCGATCAGGCGCCCGTTCCGGACGACGACGGTGTTGACCGCGCCGAGCAGACGGGCGTTGTCGGACAGATCGTCGAGGACCGGCAGGACGACCTGCTTGCACGGGTGGGTGATGTTCAGCCCGGTGCAGCCGTCGGCGACGGCGGAGCGCACCAGGTCCCCGGTGCGTTCGACGGGTACGTTCTCCGCCTCGAGGTCGAGCAGTTCGTAGCGGTAGTCGGTCAGGCCGAGTGCGGCGGCCTCGCGCTCGTGGAGGGCCGGCGACAGGGACGAGGCGATGCCTGCCCCCACGAGCCGGATGCGGTGGCGGGCGGTGGACGGGGTCACGGTTACTCCTACGGGATGGGACGGGCCGTGGCCCCGGCGCCTCGGGCGCCGGGGCTCGGTTGCCGGTCAGACGTCGCTGCGGACGAGTTCCTGCGCCGGTCGCGCCACTGACGCCGGGCGAGACTCGCCCAGGTCCTCGGTGCGGGTGCGGTAGGTCTCCGGCCCGGTGAGGGCGGCGATCGACGACAGCACCGCGAAGCCCAGGCACATCCAGGCGACCGGGGTCCAGTTGCTGGTGTCGCCCGCCGAGAGCAGCTGCGCGACGGCGGGGGTGAATCCAGCGACGAGCAGACCGAGCATGAGGCTCACGGCCATGCCGGTGTAGCGCACCCGCGCCGGGAACTGCTCCGGGAAGTAAGCCGGGTAGACACCGTTCGGCATGGCGTAGAAGAAACCGATCAGAACGATTCCCGAGGCGAACACCATTGGCGTGCTTCCGGTTCCGATGGCGTGGAAGAAGACGAACACCATCGCGCCGGAGCCGAGGGCACCGAACACGAACACCGGCTTGCGGCCGATCCGGTCGGCGAGCAGCCCGGCGACGGGCTGGCTGAGCACCGCCACGAAGTTGGCGGTGGCGATCGCCCACAGCATCGTGGAGCGCTCGAAGCCTTCGACCTGCACGGCGTAGGCGAGCGCGAAGACGTTGACGATCGTGTTGATCATGGCGAACGTGGCGCTGAGGCTGATCCGCACGACGGTGCGCCAGTGCGACCGGAACATCTCGACGACGGGGAGGGCGGCGGTGTCGCCGTTCTCCTGGAGCTCCTCGAACACCTCGGGTTCGTCGAGCTTGCGGCGCAGCCACACCGCGACCACCGTGACGACGATGCTGAGCCAGAACGGCACCCGCCAGCCCCACGAGTAGAGCGCCTCGTCGGGAAGCGACGCCACCGGGATGAACACGAGGCTCGAGATGACGATGCCGAACATGATGCCGCTCATGGTGAACGACGTGAAAAACGAGCGCCGGTTCGCCGGGGCGTGTTCGAGTGTCAGGGACGACGAGCCCGGGGATTCACCGCCGGCCGACAGGCCCTGCAGCAGGCGCAGCAGCACCAGGATCACCGGTGCGGCGATGCCGATCTGTTCGTAGGTGGGCAGGCAGCCGATCACGAACGTGGCGATGCCCATCAGCAGCAGGCAGGCCAGCAGGGCGTTGCGCCGGCCGAACTTGTCGCCCCAGTGCCCCCACAGCACCGCGCCGAGCGGGCGGGCGATGTAGGCGACGCCGAGGGTGCCGATCGACAGCAGCGTCGACGTCGCTCCGTCGCCGGGGAAGAAGATCTTCCCGAAGACGAGCGCTGCGGCGGAGCCGTAGATGAAGAAGTCGTAGTACTCCAGGGTGCTGCCCAGGAAACCGGAGATGGCCGCCCGGCGGGCGTTCTCGTTCGGTCGTCCGTCGGGGCCGGCAGCGTGTGTGTTCGCCATGGCGTTCCTTTCGTCCCAGGATCCGACGGACGCCGAGTCGGCCTTCGGTGATGGCCCTCACAGTCGCCGGAACGGAACGAGCCTGACACGCCGCACTATGCAGCGTCCAACACTGAAAAAGTCTCAGATAAAGACGATTGTCGTCTCAATTGGGGGTGGGAAGGATCTCCTCGGCGACCCGCAAGGCGACTTCGAGCGCCGGGGACACGCGGCGCGGTGACCAGCCGATCCCGTGGTGCATGTAGACGGATTCGTCGGCGAGAGGGACGAAGACCGTGCCCGGCGGCGTGATCGTCGCGATGCTCGACGTCATCAGCGCCACTCCCACACCGGCCGAGACGAGCACCAGGATCATGTACGGGTCGGTGATCTCCTGGACCACGCGCGGGCGGAATCCGGCGTCGAGGCAGGCCCGCATGGCGCTCTCCTGCAGGGCCGACCCCGCCGACAACGGCGTGGTGATGAAGCCGTCGTCCGCGAGGTCGTGCAGGTCGATCTCCGCCTCCCCGGCGAGCGGGTGGTCGGAGGGCAGCACGGCGCCGAACGACTCGCGGCGGATCAGCCGGGTGGCCACCGCCGTGGACTGGACCGGCAGCCCGACGAACGCGAGATCCAATGCGCCGCTTTCCAGTTGGGTGACGGCCTCACGGGTCATGATGCGGCCGACGAGATCGAGTTCGATGTCCGGGTACCGCTGCCGCAGCGCCCGCGTCAGCGGGGGGAGCGAAATATGGTTCAGCACACCGGTGAACCCGATCTTGATGCGGCCGTACACTCCGCCGGCGGACGCGCGCGTGGCCTGTCGTGCCGTCTCGACGCTTTCGAGAATGTGGTAGGCGTGGGGCAGGAAGGCATGCCCCCCGGCCGCGAGAGCGACACTGCGCGTATTGCGTTCGAACAACGGCACACCGAGGTCCTTCTCGAGCTTGCGCACCGTCTGGCTCAGCGGCGACTGCGCCATCTGCAAGCGGGCGGCCGCCCGCCCGAAGTGCAGTTCCTCAGCGACGGCGACGAAGGCCTGAAGCCAGCGGATCTCCATCTCGATCCCTCCGGGGACTTGACGGCTGCGCCTACAGCCGTATATCCAGATCCATACATGGTGCGTCGTCGATTGTTTCGATTTCGCACATGGATTCAGACTACTACCGGCACACCCGCGAGGAGCGAGCGCATGGTGACCTATCCCTCGGGCACGACCGCGCTCGTCACAGGCGGGGCGAGCGGAATCGGTGCGGCCTGCGCGAGGCGGCTGTCCGCCGAAGGCATCCGGGTCGTCACCGCCGACGTCGCGGACGGTGCCGACGAGCACGTCGACGTCACCGATCCCCAGGCCGTCGACCGGCTGCGCGCACGCCTGGGGCGGGTCGACATCCTCGTCAACAGCGCCGGGGTGGTGGGTCCGTCGGCCCCGCTCGTCGACACCGCCCTGACGGACTGGCAGCGGACGTTCCGCATCAACGTCGACGGCACGTTCCTCATGTGCCGCGCCTTCGTGCCCGCCATGATCGACGCCGGCTGGGGCCGGGTGGTGAACCTGGCGAGCATCGCCGCCAAGGACGGCAACCCGAACCAGAGCGCCTACTCCGCGTCCAAGGCCGCGGTGATCGCGCTGACGAAGTCGCTCGGCAAGGAGATCGCGACCACCGGGGTGCTCGCCAACGTGGTTGCGCCCGCGGCGGTGGAGAGCCCGATGAATGCCGGAACGGATCCGGCGATCCTGGCCCGGTCGCAGAGCCTGACGCCGATGGCCCGGATGGGCCGGCCCGACGAGATCGCCGAACTCGTCGCCTGGCTGTCCTCGGACGCGCTGAGCTTCTCGACCGGCGCCGTGTACGACGCGAGCGGCGGCCGCGCGTCGTACTGACGGATGCCGCGTCCAGCGGGAGCTTGTCGTCGGGGCTACTCGGCCGGTGCCGCGGTCACGGTCCGCTCGGCGCGACCGGTTGGCCGACGCCGAGCGGACCGCGCAGCGAACTCCCGCGTCTCAGACCAGCGGCCAGCCGGTGTACTGCTCGGCGATCAGGGTGCGTCCCGCGACGGAGCGGGTGACCGCGTCGAGCTCGGCGTCCTGCCGCTTGTTGTCGAACGGGCTGTTGCCCGGGTGGGTGTGCAGCATCGACGACATCCACCACGAGAAGTGCTGGGCCCGCCACACGCGCGGCAGGACCTCTTCGGTGTAGCCGTCGAGCCGGGCGCGGTCGCCGCGGGCGAGGTACTCGTCCATCGACCGGGCGAGCACGAAGACGTCGGCGACCGCGAGGTTGAGGCCCTTGGCGCCGGTGGGCGGCACGGTGTGCGCGGCGTCGCCGGCGAGGAACAGGTTGCCGTGCTGCATGGGTTCGCACACGAAGCTGCGGAACTGCAGGATCGACTTCTCGAAGATACGGCCGTCCTTGATCTCGGCACCCTCCCCGTCGACCCGGGCGTGCAGTTCGCTCCAGATGCGGTCGTCGGACCAGTTCGCGATGTCGTCGTCCGGATCGACCTGCAGGTAGTGCCGCTGCACATCGGCGGTCCGGGTCGAGACGAGCGCGAAGCCACGCTCGTGCCGCGCGTAGATCAGCTCCTCGGACGAGCGCGGCGCCTCGGCGAGGATGCCGAGCCACGCGAACGGGTACTGACGGAAGTGGTCGGTGCGGATCTGCGGCTCGGGGATGAGACCGCGGGTGCTGGTGCGCGAGCCGTCGCATCCAGCGACGAGCCGGGCATCGAGACGCTGCGGGTTGCCCTGCGGGTCGGTGTAGGTGAGGTAGGGCCGATCGGTGAGGTGATCGTGGACCTGCACGTCGGAGACCCCGAAGCGGATGTCGCCACCGTCGGCGAGGCGGCGCGCGATGAGATCCTTGTTGACCTCGTGCTGTGGGTAGACGGTGACCGCACGGCCGACGAGTTCGTCGAACGCGATGCGGTGTCCTCGGCCGCCGAAACGGAACTCCACGCCGTGGTGCTCGTACCCCTCGGCCTTCAGCCGGTCGCCGACCCCGGTTTCGACCATCAGGTCGACGGTGTTCTGCTCGAGCACGCCCGCACGGATGGTGGCCTCGATGTCCTCCCGGGAGCGCGCCTCGAGCACGACGGACTCGATGCCGCGCAGATGCAGCAGGTGCGACAGCATCAGGCCGGCAGGGCCGGCGCCGACGATCGCGACCTGGGTGCGGGACTCGCTCATGGGAAGACTCCTCGGAAACGGGGACGATCGGTGATGCCCCTCACTGTCCGGGAGGAAGGACCACGTCGTCACCCCCCGCTTTCACTCACCGAAAGACGGCTTTCAGGTCAGCCTGCGGGAGATGCCGCTGGCGGCGGCCCGCATCGCCGGGATCAGCGGCGCGGCATCCGCCTCGACCGACACCACCACCGACACCGCGGCGACGACCCGGCCCGAGCGCTCCCGGATGGGCGCCGCCATCGCCATCGTGCCGACGTTGAGGTACTCACGGGCGATCACGACACCGGTCCGCCGGATGTCGTCGAGCACCCGCCGCAGCCGGGACTCGTCGACGATCGTGGCGGGGGTGAACCGTTCGAGTCCGGCATCGAGCACCTCCTGCAGCAGCTCCGGCCCGCCGTGGGCGAGCAGCACCAACCCACCGCTCGACGCGTGCAGGGGCAGCCGGCCACCGGCCCGGCCGACGACGGGCACGGCACCGCGCGCCGAAAGCCGCTCCACGTACAGGGCCTCGAGTCCCTCGCGGACGACGAGTTGCACGTTCTCCCGCGTCGCGTCGAACAGGTCCTCGAGATAGGGCATCGCCACCTGGCGCAGACCGTGAGCCCGCGGCGCGAGGGCACCGAGTTCCCACACCCGCACCCCGATCTGGTAGCTGCCGTCCGCCCGGCGCTCGAGAGCTCCGGCGTCGACGAGCTGACCGCACAACCGGAACACCGTCGGCAGGGGCAGTCCGGTCCGGCGGCTCAGTTCCGACTGGGTCAGGCGCGGCCGTTCGGCGGTGAACGCGCCCAGCACTGCGAAGGCACGGCCGAGCAGGGACCGGTCGGGAGCATCGGGCACGCATACATTGTGGAGTGTCCGCGCCACCGGGCGCCGAGCCGGAAGGGCGAACCGGCGGCCGAGCGTCTATCGTCTTGCCGCATGCGACTGGTCGAGAAATCGAAACGGGTCATAGAGGCGCACCTGAACAACACCAGTGTCCGGGCACTGTCGGGGTCGATGGTGGCGTACGAGGGCCAGGTGCAGTTCAAGTCGGCCGGGTTCGGCGGGGGCGAGGGCGTGCTGGCCGGACTGCGCCAGCGGGCCACCGGGGAGGGCCTGTCGCTGATGGAGTGCAGCGGCAACGGCGTGGTCTATCTCGCCCACCAGGGTCAGGACGTCACGGTGCTCGAGTTGAACAACGAGACGCTGCAGGTCGAATCGGAGCAGCTGCTCGCCCTGAACGGCAACCTCGGCACGAACGTCACGTTCGCCGGGGTGCGCGGCAACATGAGCGGCCAGGGCCTGTTCACCACGACGGTCACCGGGAGCGGGCAGGTCGCGCTGCTCTCGGCCGGCGGTCCGCTGATCCACCTCGAGGTATCCCCGCAGTATCCGCTCGTCGTCGACCCGGACGCGTTCGTGTGCGCGAAGGGACAGCTGAGCCAGTCGTTCGTCACCGACGTCTCGTGGCGCACGTTCGTCGGGCAGGGCAGCGGCGAGGCGTTCTCGCTGCGGTGGGACGGCATGGGCGTCGTGTCCATCCAGCCGGCGGAGCGGTGAGGGAGAGCATGTTCTCGAAGATCAACGGCAAGGTCGTCAAGGTCGATCTGAACCAGTCCGGTCCGGTCGTCGCCCGCCGCGGGGCGATGCTGTTCTATACGGGCATGGTGCAGTTCGCTCCGCACCAGGTGCCCGGCGCCGGCGGGATGCCGGGCATGGGCGGGATCGCCGGAATGGCGGGACGGATGATGCAGGGCGAGCACGAACGCACGATGCTCGCGCAGGGCAACGGCGTCGTCCACTACGGCTTCCGCGGCCTCGAGGTGCACGTGGTGGACCTGTCCGCCGGCGGTGATCTGCGGGTGGAGGCGTCGCGGCTGCTCGGGTACACCGCGAGCCTGCAGAGTTCGGTGGTGTCGATGTCGGCGCCGCCGGCGGGCGGTGGCGGCGGGGGTGGCGGCTTCCTCGGCGCGCTGCGCAACGCCGCGACGGGCATGGTGACCGGCAGCGGCATGTTCACCACCCAGCTGTCGGGGCGCGGCACCGCGGTGCTGCTCGGGCACGGCGGCTTCCTCGAACTGCAGGTGGGCGGTCCGGCCCCGGTCGTCGTCGACCCGCAGTCGTTCATCGCCGCGTCCGGATCGGTGCGGACGGAACTGAAGTCCGCCATGAGCTGGCGCAACGCCGGCCGCAGCGGCGGCGAGGGTCTTCAGCTCGAATGCACCGGTCAGGGCATCGTCTACGTGCAAGCGTCCGAGGAGAAACTGTGAGCGTCGTCCTCAATCCCTCTCATCTCGTCGGCAGCGACAACCTGCCCGGCAATCACTACGCCTTCTGCATCGACCTGCAGAGCCCGTGGTTCCTGTCCAAGGGCGCGATGATCGCCTACTACGGGCAGGTGCAGTTCACCTCGCTCACGCACGGACTGCAGGGGCAGCTGCTGCAGATGGTCGCGCATCAGTTCTCGGCGCCGCTGTACATGGGTGACTACGTCGTCGCCGAGGGGTACGGGAAGCTGATCCTCGGCGACCGGGGCTACGACATCAACTCCTACGACCTCGACGACGGCAATCTGACCATCCGGGCCGCGAACCTGCTCGCGTTCGAGCCGGGGCTCTCGCTGAACCAGTCGATCGTGCCGGGCTTTCTCACCCTGATCGGGACGGGCAAGTTTCTCGCCTCGTCGAACGGGCCGGTGATGTTCGCCGAGCCGCCCCTGCGGGTCGACCCCGAGGCGCTCGTCGGTTGGGCCGACTGCCCGTCACCGAGCCATCACTACGACGAGGCCTGGGTCAACGGCTTCGTGGCCGCCGGAGCGCGCATGTTCGGCGTGCAGTCCGGGGAGGAACGGCAGTTCGACTTCACGGGCGCGGGGACCGTGCTCATCCAGTCCAGCGAGAAGGTGATCGACGACAGCGCGGTCGTCCGGACCATCGAAGGGCAGCTGCCCGGTCTGACTCCCGGTGGTCTGCAGCGGATCAACCAGGTGGTGGCGTCGCAGTTGCAGTCCCAGCAGCACTGAGCCCGGGCGCCCTGGGTCGGGACTGGGTACTTGCCCGGGGCGCCCACCGCCGGACTGTGACTACCATCACAGGTAAGCCACACCTCATTGAGGTAAGGTTTGGTGAACCTAAGTAGTACGTCCAGGAGGGTCTCGATGATCGTCTGCAGCTGCCACGCTCTCTCGCACCGGCACATCGAGGCCCACATCGCTGCCGGTGCGCGCTGCACACGCGAGATCGGGGCGGCCTGCCGCGCGGGCACCGACTGCGGACGCTGCGTCCGGAATATCTCGGCGATCGTTCGCGCATCCCGCGACCGGGATGAGAGGATCGAACTCGAGACCGCCGTCTAGACCCAATACCCGGCGGTCGATCCGCGTTCGGTCCCCGGGAGGCGCCATGAAGGGCGACAAGAAGGTCATCGAGTACCTCAACGAGCAGCTCACCGCCGAGCTCACGGCGATCAACCAGTACTTCCTGCACTCGAAGATGCAGGACAACAACGGTTGGACGAAGCTCGCCGCGCACACCCGCGCCGAATCCTTCGAGGAGATGCGGCACGCCGAAACCCTCACCGACCGGATCCTGTTCCTCGAGGGCCTGCCCAACTACCAGCGCCTCGGCACGCTGCGGCTCGGTGAGACGGTCAAGGAGATGTTCGAGGCCGACCTGCAGGTCGAGATCGAGGCCCGCGACCGGCTCCGCAAGGGCGCCGAGTACATGCGCTCGGTCCACGACATCACCTCGGCCCGCATCTTCGAGGAGATCCTCGCGAACGAGGAAGAGCACATCGACTACCTGGAGACCCAGCTGGGCCTGCTCGAGCAGCTCGGCGAACCCCTCTACATCTCCGTGCACGTCTCACCGCCGGAGTGAGCGACAAGCGCGTCCCGATCGACAAGCAGACCCGCCCGGTGTACCGGGCGCAGATCGCGGTCGCCCAAGCGATACGCCAGGCCACGGCCGACGCCGGACTCGGGCGTCGGCTCGTGGAGCTGGTGAACATCCGCGTCTCCCAGATCAACGGCTGCGCCTACTGCCTGGACGTGCACGTCCGGGACGCCCTGCGCGAGGGCGAGACCACTCAGCGGCTGGCGGTGTTGCGGGCCTGGCGGGACACCGACCTGTTCAACGAGCAGGAGCAGGCCGCCCTCACCCTCGCCGAATCGATCACCGAGCTGCCCGACAGTCGTACCCAGGACCGGGACTACGCCTTCGCCCGCGCCCGCCTCACCGAGGACCAGCTCTCCGCGATCGCGTGGGTGGCCGTGGCGATGAACACGTTCAACCGGGTCTCCATCGTCAGCCGGCACCCGGTCCGTCCCCCGCAGGAGTGACGCCGAACTGATTTCCTGAGCAACCATCCGGTTATCCTCGACTGATGACGAAGACCCGGTGGCTCAGCGACGACGAGCAGCGCACCTGGCGCGCCTACCTCGACAGCACCCGTCTGCTGATGAATGCCCTGGACCGGCAGCTCACCCGGGACTCCGGCATGTCCCTCACCGACTACGAACTGCTGGTCGCGCTTTCGGAGGCCCCCGGCCGGCGGCTGCGCATGCGCGCGCTCGCCGACGCCGTCGTGACGACCCGCAGCGGCGTCACCCGCGCGATCAGCCGCCTCGTCGACGCCGGCTGGGTCCGGCGCGTCGAATGCGACGAGGACAAGCGCGGCACGCTGGCCGAACTCACCGACGCCGGCGCCACGAAGCTGGCCCAGGCCAGTCCCGGGCACGTCGAGGCCGTACGCTCCTACGTGTTCGACCTGCTCGGTCCCCAGGACGTGACCCGCTTCGGGGACACGTACACCGCGATGCGCACGCACCTGCTCGAGAACACCTGAACAGCCGGAGGAATGCCATGAGCGAACCGTCCGTCGTTGCCGTCCACAATCCGCAGCAACAGCGTTACGAACTGCGCGACGGCGACAACGTCGTCGGCTACACCCAGTACCACTCCGACGGCGACGTCCAGCTCGTGTTCGACCACACCGAGGTCGACAACGCCTACTCGGGCCGGGGCCTGTCGAGCACGCTCGTGCGATTCGCGCTCGACGACGTCCGCGCCCGCGGGAAGCGCGTCGTGGCGATCTGCCCGTTCGTCGACGGCTTCATCGACAAGCATCCCGAATACAAGGATCTCGCCGACTGAGACCCGACGCCGGGCACCACCGCATGCCGCCCCCGCCGGACTTCACCGCCGTCGCCGCCACCCTGCGACGCGCGGGGTGCGTGTTCGCGGAGGACGAGGCCCGGCTGCTGTTCGACGCCGCCCGGACGCCCGGCGACCTCGCCGACTCGGTTCGCCGGCGCGTGGCCGGCGAACCGCTCGAACACGTTCTCGGCTGGACCGAGTTCCGCGGCCTGCGCATCCACGTGGCCCCCGGGGTCTTCGTCCCGCGCCGGCGCAGCGAGTTCCTCGTCGACCGCGCCGTCGCGCTCGCCGTGCCCGGCGCCGTCGTCGTCGACCTGTGCTGCGGGTCCGGAGCGCTCGGTGCCGCCGTGGCGGCGGCCGTCGCCGAGGTGGAACTGCATGCGGCGGATCTCGATCCGGCGGCGGTGCAGTGCGCGCGCCGCAATCTCGCCGCGCTCGGCGGTCACGTGTACGAGGGCGACCTCTACGACCCGCTGCCCGCGGGGCTGCGCGGGCGCGTCCACCTTCTGCTCGCGAACGTGCCGTACGTCCCGACGTCGGATCTGGCGCTACTGCCCGCCGACGCCCGGGAGCACGAAGCCCGCATCGCTCTCGACGGGGGCGCCGACGGACTCGACGTGCTGCGCAGGGTGGCGGCCGCGGCCGGGCGATGGCTCGCACCGGGCGGGCATCTGCTGGTCGAGTCGAGCGAGCAGCAGGCCGACGGGATCGCCGCATGCTTCGACCGCAGCGGGCTGACCCCGCAGGTGGTACACAGCGACGACGACTTCGCGACCGTCGTCGTCGGCACCGCGCCGCGCTGAACCCGGCTCACCCGGCGCGCACGGCGCGGTTCAGACGGCGCGCACGGCGCGGTTCAGACGGCGCGCACGGCGCGGTTCAGACGGCGCGCACGGCGCGGTTCAGACGGCGCGCACGGCGCGGTGCCTGCGCACGGCGTCGCGGTTCGCGCATCGCGGCGAACAGTACCGCTGCCGCCCGTTCCGGGAGGTGTCCGCGTAGACGTGATCGCACTCGTCGAGGGCGCAGCGGCCGAGTCGGTGCATGCCCCGGCCCACCAGGTGCAGGGCCGTACCGACAGAGATCAGTGCCTCGAGCACCCCGGCGAGCGACTGCTGATCGTCCCGGTAGTGCAGGTGCCAGCCGTCGCCCGCGTGATTCGTCATCCGCGGATATGCAGAAGCGGCGGCCAGCATCTCGTTGACGAGCGCGGCACGCTCGGCGTCACCGGTCGCGTCGACGACGCCACACCAGCGCACGAGCATCGCCTCGACGTCGCGCAGGTCGCCGGCACCGACGGGAAAGTCGATCACCAGGCCCGCTTCGAGGCAGCGGCGCACCAGCGCGTCGACGGTCGCGGGTGGGTCGTTCACCAGATCCGCGGCGAGGCGCACGGCGTATTCGCCGTAAGGGTTGAGATGCATAATGTCATTACATCACGCTGGGTGGCATGCAGACATCCCACAGCCACCACTGGACCGAGGTCTCCCGCCACCCGACGAGCGAAGGCATCGTGCGATACCAGCGCTGCGCGTGCGGCCGCTGGCGCCTGCTCTCGACGCTCTCAGTCCCCGACCCGATCGGCGTGTCCGCAACGGTCCCGGTGACCCGCCGAGCGTGAAACCCGGCGCCTCGCGGAGGACAATCGCCTCCATGACCGAGCGCAAGCGGCCGGACATCACCTTCGAGTCGTGGATCGAACGCCAGATCCGCGTCGCGCAGGAGCGGGGCGACTTCGACAACCTGCGCGGAGCGGGCAAGCCGATTCCGCACCGCAGCGACGACGAGCTGTGGTGGGTCAAGGACTACCTGCGCCGGGAAGGACTCTCGACCGAGGCCCTGTTGCCACCGCCGCTGCAGCTGCGCAAGGAGGTCGAGCGGCTGCGCGACACCGTGCGCGACGTGCCCACCGAGACGGCGGTGCGGCAGATCGTCCGGGAGCTGAACCGGCGAATCGTGGACTGCCTGCGCGCACCGAGCGGTCCCCTGGTTCCCATCCACCGAGTCGACCCGGAGGAGGTGGTCCGGCAGTGGGCCACAGATCGGGCGGAGCTGCGGTCGCAACGGGCCGAGCGGGCTGCGGCGGCGGCCGCAGCGCTGCGTGAGTACACCGCCGAGCCGCCGCGTCGACGCTGGTGGCACCGCATCCTGGGGATCCAGCCCGCCGGAACCTGACGACGCGCGGGACAGCCTTCTTCGGAGCCGCACAGCCGCGCACTTCGCAGCCGTACGCGACAGCGATCGTCGGTGCGTATGTCGATTCGTGTCGCGGGTACGAGTCCCGATCCCGACACGTTGCCAGCAGACTGCCAGGAACGTCCCAAGATCCCTCGAGCGTCACCGGCTGTACTGGTCCCGTTCGCATCGCGTTCCCCGCAGCGCAGTTCGCCGACGAGAGGCCGGGTTCCATGACAGTGTTCGACCGATTCCGCACGTCCACCCCGCAGGACATGCCCCCGACCGACGCCGTTCCCACCGCACCGACGGGCTACCGGCAGACCGCCGGTAGCCTGCATGCCTTCAACCGCTACGAGATCAAGTACTTCGTCGACGAACTGAAGGTTCCCGACCTGCGCCGGGAACTCGCGGCACGGATGGACACCGATCCGTATTCACCCCACGGCGGGTACCCAGTCACCTCGCTCTACTACGACACGCCGGACCTGCGGTTCTACTGGGAGAAGATCGAGGGCCTGAGATTCCGGCGAAAACTGCGGATGCGTCTGTACGGCAACCCTTCCGAATGCACCGACGACACGCCGGTGCACATCGAGGTCAAGCAGCGCGTCAACCGGGTCACCCAGAAGCGGCGCATCGCGATGCCGTACGGGACGGCGCAGCGCTGGCTCGACGGACGGCAGGAGATCGGCTGTGATCCCCCGCAGCGTCCGTTCGTCCACGAGGTGACGACGTTGATCGGCAACCTCGACCTGCGACCGATCGTGACCACGGGATATCTGCGGGAGGCGTTCGTCGGCCGCGAGGCCGACCTCGGCCTCCGAGTGACGATCGACCACAAGGTGCACGGCCGCGACCGCGATTTCGGCTTCGCGTCGGGAGCGCAGAACCGGTTCGTCGTGCCGCCGAAACTCGCGATCGTCGAACTCAAGGCCAACGAGCGCGTTCCGTACTGGGCGACCGATCTCACTGCCCGCATGGACATGTCGGTCGTCCGCGTCTCGAAGTACTGCCAGTCCGTCGAGGCGTTCGGTCTCGCGCCCCGTTCCCGGTTCGGCGCTCCCGGACTCGTTCTGCCGCAAGGCTTCGACGGCCGTGTGCCGACCGGCCTCCTCGAGACCACGACGACGGTGCCCTGACCTGCCGCCCTGTTCCCGTCCCTACACCGAACCAGGACTCTCATGAATTTCGACCTGCAAGACCTCAGCGGGACGTTCACCACGTTCGACATCATCGTGTCGCTGTCACTGTCGTTCGTCCTCGCCTCGATCATCGGCTGGGTCTACCGGCACACCCACAAGAACGTCTCCTACAGCCAGTCCTACGTGCAGACCCTGGTACTGGTCGGCATGGTGATCGCGCTGATCATGCTGGTCGTCGGCTCCAACATCGCCCGCGCGTTCGCACTCGTCGGCGCCCTGTCGGTGGTTCGGTTCCGCAACGCCATCAAGGAAACTCGCGATGTGGGCTTCATCTTCCTGGTGATGGCCGTCGGCATGACCACCGGCACCCGCTTCTACCTGCTGGCGATCGCCGCGACGATCGCGATCTGCCTGGTGCTGCTGATCATGAGCAAGTTCAACTGGTTCGAGCTCGACGTCCGGCGCCAGGTCGTCAAGGTGCAGGTACCGCCGGAGCAGCAGTACAGCGCGATGGTCGAAGACGTGCTCGTCCGGTACTGCACCGAGTTCGAGCTGGTCTCCACCGAATCCGTCCGCTCCGGGGCGCTGACCGAGTTGTACTACACCGCGCAGCTGAAGAAGGACGCGAAGCCGAACGACCTGATCTCGGCCCTGAGCGCGGTCAACACCGGTCAGCGGGTGACGGTCCTGACCGGCTACGACCAGACGGACATCTGATGGGCGGGACGCCGACCGGCGGACAGCCGCCACCGCGACGACGGCTCCGGCACCGGATCCCGGTGTCGTTACGACAGCACTGGAAACTTCTGGCGGTGTTCGTCGCGTTCGTGACGATCCTGGCGACCGTGTTCGGGGCGACCCGCATCCGGCCGTACCTCACCGGCGACCCGACGATCATCGCCTCGGAGATCACCGACAACATCACCGGCACGGTGGACCTGTTCGACGCCTCTGTTCCGCACGAACTCTCGGTCGAGATCACCGACGCGGAGTACGACGAGATGATCACCGCTTTCCAGAGCACCGGCGAGAAGAAGTGGGTCACCGCCGACGTCACCCTCGACGGCACGCTGATCACCGACGTCTCGGTACGATTGAAGGGCAACTCCACCCTGATGGGATTGCGCGGCACCGATACTCGCGTCGGCGGTCAGGGCGTCGCACCACCGGCGGGGCTGGAGCTGCCCGAAGGATTCGAGCCGCCGGCCACGGGCGGCATGTCGCAGGCGACCGCGGACGATCCGACGTCGCTGCCGCTGCTCGTCAGCTTCGACGAGAACGCCGACGGCCGCGCCTACCAGGGCATGACCGAGATCTCGGTGCGCCCCGGTTCGCCCGTGCTCAACGAGGCGATGGCCCTGTCGCTGACCGCGGAGACCGAGCAGCCGACACAGCGTTACGCGTACACGGTCTATTCGGTCAACGGCAGCGCCACCACCACGCGCCTGCTGCTCGAACATCCCGACGACACCTATGCGAACTCCCTGTTCGACTCCGACGGCTATCTGTACAAGGCGGATGCGTCGTCGCGGTTCGAGTATGTCGGCGACGACCAGTCGGACTACGCCGACCAGTTCGAGCAGATCAACGCGGTCGGGACGGGGAACCTGCAGCCGATCGTCCGCTTCCTGGAATGGCTGGATTCGGCGGGCGACGAGGAGTTCGATGCACACCTGTCGGAGTGGGTGGACGTGGACTCGTTCGCGCGGTACGTCGCCACACAGAATCTGCTCGTCAACGGCGACGACATGAGCGGGCCGGGCCAGAACTACTACCTCTGGTACGACCTCGGGACGGGCAGGCTCTCCGTCGTGTCGTGGGACCTGAACCTGGCCATGCAAGGTGATGCCACGACCGGCCCGCACGACACCGTCTCGATGGGCCCCGGAGCGAGGGGCGGCGCCGGGCAGGACGGCCGCGGTACCCCACCCGCCGGCGTCGGCGCGGTGGCTCAGCCGCGCGCGATGCCCTCGGACGCAGCCGCGCCCCCGGGAGATGGCCGGATGCAGTCCGGCAATGCGCTGAAGACACGGTTTCTCGGATCCGATGCCTTCACCGGCGTCTACGAGGACGCCTACCGGGAACTGTACGACCAGATGTACGGCAGCGGACGCGCTCTCGAGATACTCGACACCCTGGTCGCGACCGTTCCGGTGAGCGACGGGCTCCCGGCCGATTCCCTGCGATCGAGTGCAGACTCGATGCGGTCCTGGATCGAGCAGCGCACCGCTGCGCTCGCGGAGCTGCGTGACAGTTGAGCTGCGTGACTGCTGAGCTGCGTGACTGCTGAGCTGCGTGAGTGGGGACCGGCCGAGGCATGAGAGGCGGGCCGCGCGGTGCGGCCCGGTTTCACAGCCGGACCTCAGGAAGGTCTCAGCGACGGCCCAGTCCGTGCCGGCATTCTGGAGACGGCAGAATCGATCGCGAACCTGTTCGCGGGGAAAGGAATCGTCATAGCCGCTTCAGCTCCGACGGTCTCCCGCCTGGCACATCCGTCCGGGCGCGACACCGGTGCCGTCTTCCTGATGGTCGGTGGCATTCCCGGAGCGGGTAAGAGCACCCTGCTTCGCCGGATCGAGCACGACATCCCGGGTCTGACCGTTCTCGATCCCGAACGCCGTGCCGAAGGCCTCGCCGCCGCGCTTCCGCCGGACCTGCCGTATCGCCGGTATCGGCCACTCGTCCATCTCATGCACACCCTCGACGTGGTGCGCACTCTGCTGGCCGGACCGCACCGGAGCGAAGGGCCTGTGGCCGTTCACGACACCGCCACACGCAGCCGCCGACGCGACTGGACGGCTCGCCTGGCGCGGCGGCGAGGCTGGACGCCGGTGCTCGTCTTCCTCGACGTACCCCGCGATGTCGCGCAAGCCGGGCAGCACGCTCGCGGGCGCGTTGTGAACGAGTCGTCGTTCGCGCGGCACTGGCATCGATGGACCGTTCTGCGATCGCACCTCACCGACGAGGACGACGCCACGGCCGGGAGCCCGTGGGACCAGGTCGTCGTCACCACCCGCGACAATGCGAAGAGCCGAGTGTTCGACGTGCTGACACAGGACGAAACGGTCCCCTGCGGGCTCGGCGGCGGATCTCCGGTACCGCAGTGACATCGACACCCCGGTGACCGGTGTCTCCGACGCCCCGACCGGGGCGTACCGGACTACTCTTCGTCGGAGATCGATGATCGGCGATCCGAGGGGTGGCTCATGGCAGGTGCGATCGGGCAGTCCCTGCCGATTGCGGTCGGCCTGCTGCTGGCGGCGATGCCGATGGTGATGCTGTCGGTGCTCTTGGTCACCAAGCGGCCGCTGCGCGTCTCCTACGCCTTCGTCGGCGGCTGGTTCGCGGGTCTGCTCGTGGTAGGCGCCGTGGTCATCGCGGTGGCGGATGTGATCATGCTGTCCGACGAGCCCACCTGGTGGGCCGCTGCTGCGAAACTCGTGCTGGGAGTCGTGCTGGTCCTCCTGGCCGTCCGGAAGTGGTACTCGCGGCCGCAGCCGGGCGAGGAATCCACCGTGCCCGGATGGATGGCGGCCGCGCAGACCATGACCGCTCGACGGGCACTGGCTCTCGGATTTCTGCTTGCAGCGGCGAATCCGAAGAACCTCGCCCTGGTCGCAGCCGGCGCAGTGGTCATCGCGGACGCGACTGCGCGCGTGCACGAACAGATCGTGGCGCTGATCGTCTTCGCGGTCGTAGCCAGTCTGGGGGTGGCTGCCCCGCCCGTGGTGCGCGGCGTGTTCGCCGACCGTGCCGACCGGGCGCTCGCGGTCACCGACGAGTGGATGACCCGCCACCACACGGTGATCATGGCGGCAGTACTTCTGATCCTCGGCCTGATCCTGATCGGCAACGGGATCGCCGGGCTGTGAATCGGACGGCGGAGAAGCGCGGCCGACGAATCTATCGGTAGTTATGGTCGACTATGGAAATCTTCAGATAAGTCGCCATAAGTCTCTATACTCGGCTCGTGGACCTCGAGCTCAATCCGTTCAAGCCCGGCTCCGGCCTGCGGCCGCCGGCGCTCGAGGGGCGTGACGAGCAGATCGGGGCGTTCGAACTCCTCGTCGCCCGCAGCAAGCGGCAGATCTACGACCGCGGACTTATTCTGTCGGGTCTGCGGGGGGTCGGGAAGACGACCCTGCTCAACGCTCTCGTCGAGCACGCCGACCGGCAGGGGTGGCTGACGATCGCCCTCGAGGCGCGACCCAGCGAGGCCGGCACCAGCGCGGTCCGCGCCAAGCTCTCCCAGGAGCTGACCGTCGGACTGCGCCGTTACAGCCGCAAGCACCGGATCCAGCATGCGATCGACCCGCTCATCGACCTCGCCCGGGGTTTCTCGCTCGGTCTCGGCCTCGGACCGGCCACCGCGAGCTTCTCCCTCGACCAGCGTCCGGCGGCGACCGGGGACATCGACCTCGACCTCGAGGAACTCGTCGAGGCGATCACCGCCGAACTCCGGCCGAGATCCAGTGCCTTCGGATTGTTCGTCGACGAGATGCAGGACCTCGACTCCGACCTGCTGTCGGCGTTGCTCGCCGTCCAGCACCGGGCGAGCCAGCGGGAATGGCCGTTCTTCCTCGTCGGCGCCGGACTGCCCAATCTTCCCGCGGTCCTGGCCGGCAACCGCTCGTACGCGGAGCGTCAGTTCCTCTACAGCACCATCGGCCCCCTCTCGCCGGTCGCCGCCGCCGACGCCCTGCGGATCCCGGTGCACCGCCAGGGCGGGGACTTCACCGACGACGCCCTCGCCGTGCTCGTCCAGGCCAGCGGAGGCTATCCTTACTTCCTCCAGGAGTTCGGGAAGGCAATCTGGAACATCGCTCCGCACAGCCCCTTCCAGCTCGAGGATGCCGAGCTCGCCGTCGAGGTGGGCCGCCGTCACCTCGACGAGGGATTCTTCCCGTCGCGCTGGAACCGGGCCACCGACCGTGAGCGCCGGTATCTCACCGCACTCGCCGCGGCCGGCGAGGAGGCACCCCGGTCCGGAAAGGTCGCCCAGCTGATGGGCTCGACGGCCACCGGTGTCAGCGACGTCCGCAACTCGGCCATCCGCAAGGGCCTGATCTGGGCGCCGGAGCACGGTCGCATCGCCTTCACCGTCCCGGGTATGGCCGACTTCATCCGCCGCCAGCCGGCGGAGTAACCGGGTCACCGGCCCCGCTCGGCCACCATCCGGTCCACGGCGCGCACGCTGAGTACCTGGTCCAGCGCCATGGAGGCGCAGCCGATCATCCCGGAGCGATCGCCGTGCGACCACGGCAGGATCTGCAGGGCACGGGTGGCGACGGACACCGCATCGCGATAGAGGGTCTCGCGCAGTCCGGCGACAAACACGTCGTAGGCCTCGGCCATGTCGCCGCCGACGACGAGCACCGCCGGGTCGAGGAGGTTGACGGCGCCGGCGATGACCTCGCCGATCCGCCGGCCGCTGTCGCGAATCATGCGGCGCGCCTCCGCATCTCCGCCGACGGCGAGGGCCACGACGTCGCGGATGTGGGTCACGTCCCGGCCCTGCTCCTGCAGGTCACGGACCAGCGCCCAGCCCCCGGCGATCGCCTCGACGCAGCCGACGTCGCCGCAGCGGCACAGGACGCCCTGCGCCGCAGCGGTCTTGGTGTGCCCGATCTCGCCGGCCGCGCCCACCGCGCCGCGCTGCAGCACCCCGCCCGACACGATGCCCGCCCCGAGGCCCGTGGATGCCTTGATGAGGAGCATATCGTCGAACTGCCTTCGCTCGCCCAGCCTTTCGGCGAGAACCATGACGTTCGCGTCGTTGTCGACGAACACCGGTGCGTCGCCGAGGTCCGCCAGGAACGGCTGCAACTCGACACCGTCCCAGCCGGCCATCATCGGCGAATCCAGGCTGCAGCCGCGGACCGTGTCCACGGTGCCCGGCAGGCTCACCCCGATACCGACGGTGCGGGGGGCGCCGGGACCGAGCGCGTCACGCAGGTCGGCGAGGTGCGCGGCCACCTTCGGCATCAGCTCACCCGGGCTCGCCCCGATCTCCTGCTCGAGGTCCTCGGTGCGGAGCAGTTCCCCGGCGAGATCGCAGACGGCGAGCTGGGTGCGGCTGCGGCCGATCGCGACGACGAGCACGATGCCCGCCCCCGCCCCGAAGGTGAGGGTGAGGGGCGGGCGCCCCCCGGTCGAGGGCCCCTCCTCCGTTTCGACGACGAGGCCGAGGTCCTGGAGCGCCGCGACCCGGGCCGCGACGGCGGTGCGGGAGAGCCCGGTGTGGTGCCCGATCTCGCTTCGGGTGGTCGCGGCGCCGGCACGGACGAGGGCGAAAACCTCGCCCGCTGTGGCGGGCGCGCTGGAGGATCGGCTCATATCGCCATTGAACCAAGGAAACGCACTCGAGAGCGCCTGGCGCCGCGGCAGGACGCCGCACCCCGGCGAACTTTGTTCTTAGAAATGCGTAAGTTTGTTGTTTCAGTGCGGAAGATGCTCTACGGTTGCGAGTGACAGCCCTCACCCCCTCATTCGGGAGGACAAGCCATGTCACCCGCCGCCCCCTGTACCGTCGTCGTCTTCGGCGGCACCGGCGAT
Organism: Rhodococcus indonesiensis; assembly: GCF_047782815.1. Lineage (NCBI taxonomy): Bacteria > Bacillati > Actinomycetota > Actinomycetes > Mycobacteriales > Nocardiaceae > Rhodococcus > Rhodococcus indonesiensis. The sequence continues at coordinate 5,251,572 of NZ_CP180630.1, forward strand.
CTCGCCGTCCGTAAGCTCCTGCCCGCCCTCTACCTGCGCGATCGGGACGGCCAGCTGCCACCCGGCAGCCGGATCGTCGGCGCCGCACGCGCCGGCCTCGACACCGACGGCTACCGCGACAAGATTCGCGGCGAGCTCGCGCGCTTCGTGCCCGCTCCCCTGCTGGACGTCGGCACTCTCACCCGGTTCCTGGACCGCCTCGACTACGTGAGCCTCGACTTCGCAGGCGGGGACGACTGGTCCGCCCTGCACGACGTCCTGACCCCGGACTCCGTGCGCGTGTTCTACCTCGCCTGTGCTCCTTCGCTGTTCGGGCCGATCTCCCATCACCTCGCCCGGCACGGACTCGTCGAACCGACCTCGCGGGTGGTGCTCGAGAAGCCCATCGGCCGCGACCTCGCCTCCGCCCGCGCGATCAACGACGCGGTCGGCGAGGTGTTCGACGAGTCGCAGATCTTCCGCATCGACCACTACCTCGGCAAGGAGAGCGTCCAGAACCTGCTGGTCACCCGGTTCGCCAACACCCTGCTCGAGCCGCTGTGGAACTCGACGTGGATCGACCACGTCCAGATCACCGTCTCCGAATCCCTCGGCGTGGGCACCCGCGGCGGCTACTACGACACCTCCGGCGCGCTGCGCGACATGCTGCAGAACCACCTGCTGCAGGTGTTGTGCCTGGTGGCGATGGAACCGCCGACGATCGTCGACCGCGAAACGGTGCGCGACGAGAAACTGAAGGTGCTGCAGGCACTGCGGCCGATGACGGCCGACGACGTCGAAAGATTCACGGTGACCGGCCAGTACGGCCCGGGACTCGTCGACGGCGGTGCCGTGCCCGGGTATCGCGACGAGGTGGAGAACCCGGACAGCCGCACCGAGACCTTCGTCGCGGTGCGCGCGGAGGTGCGCAACTGGCGCTGGGCCGGCGTGCCGTTCTACCTTCGCACCGGTAAGCGCCTCGAGAAGCGCAGCTCCGAGATCGTGGTGCAGTTCAAGGACGTTCCGCACCCGATGTTCCCCCGCGCCGAAGGCGCCACCGAACCCAATCGCCTGGTGATCCGGCTGCAGCCCGACGAGGGCATCTGCCTGCACATGACCGCCAAGGAACCCGGACCCGGCGGGATCCGCCTGCGCCCGGTGTCCCTGGATCTGAACTACGTCGACGCGTTCGACCGGCCCTCCCCCGACGCGTACGAGCGGCTGCTGATGGACGTGGTGCGGGGCGACCCGACCCTGTTCATGCGGCGCGACGAGGTCGAGACCGCATGGGCGTGGGTCGAACCGATCCTGCAGACCTGGGACCGCACCGGCCGGATGCCGCGCCGCTACCCGGCGGGGACGTCCGGCCCCACCGACGCGACCACCCTCATCGAGCGCGACGGACGCGCCTGGTACGAAGGAACTTCCGTATGAGCCATCCCGTTCTGGACCGGGTCACCGACCGCATCGTCCGGCGCAGCCGGGCCGAGCGCGCCGCCTACCTCGAGCGGCTGCGCGCCGCCGCCGACAAGGGGCCGGCCCGCGGACGTCTCGCGTGCGCCAACCTGGCCCACGGATTCGCCGCCGCCGAACCTGCCGACAAGTCCGCGCTGCGCGGGCTGGTGAAGCCGAACATCGCGATCGTCTCCTCCTACAACGACATGCTCTCCGCGCACCGGCCTTTCGAGGACTACCCGGCACGGCTGAAGGCCGCGGTCCTCGAGGCCGGGGGCATCGCGCAGTTCGCCGGTGGCGTCCCGGCCATGTGCGACGGCATCACCCAGGGCCGCGACGGCATGCAGCTGTCGCTGTTCAGCCGCGACGTCATCGCGATGTCCACCGCAATCGCGTTGTCGCACGACATGTTCGACGGCGCCCTCATGCTCGGCGTCTGCGACAAGATCGTCCCCGGCATGCTGATCGGCGCGCTCGGCTTCGGGCACCTGCCTACGGTGTTCGTCCCGGCCGGGCCGATGACGTCGGGGCTGCCCAACGGCGAGAAGGCCCGGGTGCGGCAACTCTACGCGGAGGGCCGCGCCGGACGTGAAGACCTGCTCGAGGCCGAGGCCGCGTCCTACCACGGCGCCGGCACCTGCACGTTCTTCGGCACCGCCAACTCCAATCAGCTGCTGATGGAGGTGATGGGCCTGCACCTGCCGGGCGCGAGCTTCGTCAACCCCGGCACCGAACTGCGGGACGCGCTCACCGCCGAGGCCGCGCGCCGCGTCACCGGCCTGACCGCCCTCGGCTCCGACTTCACCCCGGTCGGTGAGGTCGTCGACGAGCGGGCCGTCGTCAACGGCTGCGTCGCACTCCTCGCGACCGGCGGGTCCACCAACCACACGATGCACCTGGTAGCGATCGCCCGGGCCGCCGGCATCACTCTCACGTGGCGCGACCTGGCGGACCTGTCGGCCGTCGTGCCGCTGCTCGCCCGGATCTACCCCAACGGTGCGGCCGACGTGAACCACTTCCACGCCGCCGGCGGGCTCGGTGTCGTGGTCTCGGAGCTGCTCTCGGCAGGCCTGCTGCACGACGACGTCACCACCGTCGCCGGGCCCGGTCTGCACCGGTACACGCAGGAGCCGCGGCTGCGGGACGGAAAGCTGCGGTGGGCGGCCGGGCCGTCCGCGAGCCTGGACCGCACCGTGCTGCGCGACGTCGCGGGGCCGTTCGCCGTCGACGGCGGGCTCAAGGTGCTCGACGGCAACCTCGGCGAGGCCGTGCTCAAGGTGTCCGCGGTCGCCCCCGAGCACCACGTCGTCACCGCCCCGGCCCGGGTGTTCGACGACCAGGCGGACTTCCTCACGGCGTTCGAAGCCGGCGAACTCGACCGCGACGTCGTGGCCGTGCTGCGCTACCAGGGCCCGCGCGCGAACGGGATGCCCGAGTTGCACAAGCTCACCCCCGCGCTGGGGGTGCTGCAGGACCGCGGGCGCCGGGTCGCGCTGGTGACCGACGGCCGGATGTCGGGTGCGTCCGGCAAGGTGCCCGCCGCCATCCACGTCACGCCCGAGGCCGCGGCCGGGGGTCCGCTCGCCCGCGTCCGCGACGACGACCTGATCACCGTCGACGCCGTCGCCGGCTCGCTGCGCGTGCACCTGTCCGACGCCACACTCGCCGATCGCGTGGCGACCGGCCACGCCCCCACCGACGACGCCTGGACCGGCACGGGCCGGGAGCTGTTCGCGGGCCTGCGGGCGACCGTGGGCCCGGCCACCCACGGCGCCAGCGTCTTTCGACCCGAATTCGTGTGAAGGAGTCCCCGATGAGCCTGCTGGACGTGACCCCTGTCGTGCCCGTCGTCGTGATCGACGATGCCGCGGACGCAGTCCCGATCGCCCGTGCCCTCGCCGACGGTGGCGTGCCGATGATCGAGCTGACCCTGCGCACCCCGTGCGCCCTCGAGGCGATCGAGCGGATCGCCGCCGAGGTCCCCGACATCACCGTCGGTGCCGGCACGATCGTCGAACCCGGACAGGCCGCGCAGGCAGCGGCGGCCGGTGCGCGCTTCCTGGTGTCACCGGGCGCGACGGAATCGCTGCTGAAAGCCATGACCGACACCGGACTGCCGCACCTGCCGGGAGCGGCGACCGTCTCGGAGGTGCTGGTGCTCCTCGAACGCGGCTACCGCGAGATGAAGTTCTTCCCCGCGGAGGCCGCGGGCGGCACCCGGTTCCTCGCGTCCGTCCATTCCCCCGTGCCTGCGGCCCGGTTCTGCCCCACCGGCGGAATCTCGGTCGCGACGGCCCCCGACTACCTCGCACTGCCCAATGTGGGTTGTGTGGGGGGCTCGTGGCTCACCCCCGCCGATGCGGTGCAGACCCGGGACTGGGCCCGGATCACCCGCCTCGCGCAGGTGACCGCGAGACTGCGCCAGGCCGAGGCGTAGGCGGACCGGGCTCGCCTCCGCCTCGCTCGGATGCGGCGGGGGCGAGTCCTCGACGTCGCCGCATCCGCAGGCTCGATCGTCGTACGCGACCGTCGCGACGCGTGCGGACGACCGCGCAGGTCGCGGATGGTCCCGGCCGTCCGGAGCGAACGGACGGTCGCGGGCCGGTACCCTGAGCGGATGCGTGAGGACACCGAACATCCCGGCTCGCAGTCGTCGCTGCGTTCGGCCAATCAGCAACGGGTGGTTCGGGTTCTGCAGTCGGGCGGGGAGCTCACCCAGGCGGAGATCGCCCGGCGCACCGGTCTGGCCCCGGCGACGGTGTCGAATCTGGTTCGGGAACTGACCACCGGCGGGCTGGTGGAGGTGGCCGCGGCGGAGCGTCCGGGCCAGCGGGGACGGGCCGTCAAGCTCACCCGGTCGGCGGGCCTGGCCGTCGGAATCGACTTCGGGCACCGGCATCTCACCGTCGCCGTCGCCGACCTGTCGCACGAGATCCTCGCCGAGAAGCGGGTCGAGCTGGCGACCGGGCACCGCGCCGAGGACGGAATAGAAAGAGCCGGAGCACTTCTCGACGACGCTCTCGTCGAACTCGGGTGTGGCCGCGACGCTGTGGCGGCCGTCGGCATGGGACTGCCCGCACCGGTCGAGTCCGCCACGCACCGTATCGGCGGGCCGTCCATCCTGCCGGGCTGGGTCGGCGTCGACCCGGCCGCCCTGGCCGCCGACCGGCTCGCGCTTCCCGTCCATGTCGACAACGACGCCAACCTCGGCGCACTGGCCGAACACATCTGGGGCGCCGGGCGCGGCATGGACGACCTGGCCTACATCAAGCTGTCCGACGGCGTCGGCGCCGGACTGGTCCTGGACGGGCGGCTCTACCGTGGCCGCGCCGGCACGGCCGGGGAGATCGGCCACACGTCCCTCGACGAGTTCGGCCAGGTGTGCCGGTGCGGCAACCGCGGCTGCCTCGAGACGATGGTGGCCTCGCATGTGGTGATCGGGCTGCTCGAGCCGAGCCGGGGACCCGGCCTGACGATCGCGGACGTGGTGGCACTCGCCGAGGCCGGCGACGCCGGGTGCGCCCGGGTGCTCGCGGACACCGGCCGTCACGTCGGGGTCGCGGCGGCGGGCCTGTGCAACCTGCTCAATCCGCAGCTGATCCTGATCGGCGGCGAACTCGCCCTGGCGGGAGAGTTGCTGCTCGAGCCGCTGCGCCGCGCGATCGAGCGGTATGCGGTGCCCAGCGCCGCGCGCACCGTGCAGGTGCGCACCGCGGCCCTCGGGGCCCGCGCCCAGGTGCTCGGGGCGGTCGCCCTGGGCCTGCGGGCGGCCAACCCGCACTGATGATCGACTCCGACGATTTCTTCTCGCTCCAGGTCGCTATTTAAGTTCACATTCGAACATAGAAGATCATCGAGAAGGATTTGTTCGTTCACTTCTTGACGACAGAGCCGTCTTCGCCCTACTGTGGTCCAGCACACAGTTCGCGTGACCGCCGCCACTCGCCTCCCGGAACGGGACCGCCGCGGCCGGTTCCCGCCGCCTACGAGGAGTCCCATGAGCAACCACGTCGCGCTCCCGACCGTCCCCGACACCGGGCCGGACACCGCCGGCGCCGCGGTGCCGGTCCGCATCGCCGTCATCGCCGCGCTCGGCGGCCTGTTGTTCGGCTTCGACAGCGCCGTCATCAACGGCGCCGTCTCGGCCATCGAATCCCGGTTCGCCGTCTCGTCCGCCGTCCTCGGTTTCGCCGTCGCCTCGGCCCTGCTCGGCGCGGCCGGCGGCGCCGTCCTCGCCGGTCGCATCGCGGACCGCTACGGCCGCCTCACCACGATGCAGGTCGCCGCCGCGATGTTCCTGGTCAGCGCGTTCGGCACCGGATTCGCCTTCAACGTCGAAACTCTCGTCCTGTTCCGGATCGTCGGCGGCGTCGGCGTCGGACTCGCCTCCGTCATCGCCCCCGCCTACATCGCCGAGATTTCCCCCGCCCGGGTACGCGGCCGCCTCGGATCGCTGCAGCAACTCGCGATCGTCGTCGGCATCTTCTCCGCCCTGCTCGTCGACTATGCACTCGCCGCTCTCGCCGGCGGCTCCCGCGAGGAACTGTGGTTCGGGCTCGAGGCGTGGCGCTGGATGTTCCTGTCCATGGCCGTCCCCGCCCTCGTGTACGGATTCCTGACCCTCACCATCCCGGAATCGCCGCGCTATCTCGTCGCGAAGGGCCGCATCGGCGAGGCCCGCGGCATCCTCGGCATGCTGCTCGGCGAGCAGGGCATCGACCTGCGCATCGAATCGATCCGCGCCACCCTCGGCCACGAGCACACCCCGTCGCTGCGCGACCTGCGAGGACCCGCGCTGGGCCTGCTGCCCATCGTGTGGATCGGCATCGGACTGTCGGTGTTCCAGCAGTTCGTCGGTATCAACGTGATCTTCTACTACTCCAGCATCCTCTGGCAGGCAGTGGGATTCGATGAGAGCAGCTCCCTCGTCATCACCGTCGTCACCTCGGTCGTCAACATCGCCACCACCCTCGTGGCCATCGCATTCGTCGACCGCGTCGGACGCCGGCCCCTGCTGATCATCGGCTCGGCGGGCATGGCCGTCACCCTCGCCACGATGGCCGTCGTCTTCGCCACCGCCTCGACCACCGTCGTCGACGGTGTGACCACCCCGCACCTGACCGGACTGCAGGGACCGATCGCGCTGATCGCCGCGAACCTGTTCGTCGTCGCCTTCGGCATGTCGTGGGGACCGGTCGTGTGGGTCCTGCTCGGCGAGGCCTTCCCCAACCGGATCCGCGCGGCGGCACTGTCGCTCGCCGCCGGCGCGCAGTGGGCGGCCAACTGGGTCATCACCGTCTCCTTCCCCGCCATGAAGGAACTGTCGCTGGGGATGTCGTACGGCTTCTACGCCGTGTGCGCGGTGCTGTCGCTGCTGTTCGTCCTGCGCTGGGTGAAAGAGACCAAGGGCCGCGAGCTCGAGGACATGGACGTCGCCTGAACCCGTCCGGCAACTGAAGTCAGGGAGAGAACAGACATGGCACTGACCATCGGAATCGACGTGGGCGGCACCAAGGTTGCCGCCGGCGTGGTCGACGAACACGGCACTCTGCACGCCCGGCTCCGCCGCGCCACGCCGTCGGACGACCCTGCCCGCACCGAGGACGTCGTCGCCGACGTCGTGCGCGAACTCCGCGCCGCGCACGACGTGTGCGCGGTGGGGATCGGCGCCGCCGGGTTCGTCGCCTCCGATCGTCGTACCGTACTGTTCGCCCCCAACCTCGCGTGGCGCGGCGAACCGCTCGGGGCGGCCGTCGAGGCCGCGTGCGGGCTGCCGACCGTCGTCGAGAACGACGCCAACGCCGCCGCCTGGGGCGAGGCGCGCTTCGGCGCGGGCCGCGGCGCCCGCACCGCGATCGTGCTCACCGTCGGCACGGGCATCGGTGGCGGACTGATCATCGACGGCGCCCTGCACCGCGGATCCTCCGGGCTCGCTGCGGAACTCGGCCACCTCAACGTCGAACCGCACGGGCGTCGCTGCGGGTGCGGGAACCACGGCTGCTGGGAGCGGTACGCCAGCGGGCGGGCCCTGGTGCGGGAGGCGCAGGAGATCGCGAGCGTCTCGCCCGCGCTCGCCGGCCGGCTGCTCGAGCTGGCCGGCGGGCGTGCCGAGCAGATCACCGGGCACCACGTCACCACCGCCGCCCGCGAGGGCGACGCCGCCGCGCTCGAGTGCTTCCGCACGATCGGCACGTGGCTCGGGCACGGCATGGCCGACCTCGCGGCGTTCCTCGACCCGGAGGTCTTCGTCCTCGGCGGCGGAGTGTGCGAGGCCGGGGAGCTGCTGCGCGGCCCCGCCGTCGCCACGTTCGCCCAGCGGCTGACCGGACGCGGGCACCGCCCGGCCGCGCCGGTGCGCCTGGCCGAACTCGGCCCCGACGCCGGGATCGTCGGCGCCGCGGACCTGGCCCGGCACCGCACGGACGACACCCCGCGCCTCGAGGTCGTGGCCGTCGCCTGACCGCCGAGCTGCTCGGTCCCCGCCCGCAGTGCCCGGGGATCGGAAAACGCACCTCGGCAGCGGCGCTGCCATAGGCTCGCACCATGACGGCAACGGCGGCGATCGGCTCACCGGCGGAGCTGACGCGGGCACTGGACACGACCGGGTACCTCGCCGACGACGGGCTCGCGACGGTGGCGTTCCTGGCGCTGCGCATGGGCCGCCCGCTGTTCTGCGAGGGGGAACCCGGCACCGGCAAGACGTCGCTGGCCGTCGCCCTCGCCGACGCGCTGGGCCTGCCGCTGATCCGGTTGCAGTGCCACGAGGGCATCGACGCGTCCCAGGCCCTCTACGACTGGGACTTTCCCCGGCAGCTGCTGCACCTGCGCACCCTCGAGGCCGCGAGCGGCGGCCGCCTCGAGGCCGAGGAGGCGGAGCGCTCGCTGTACACCGAGCGGTTCCTGCTCGCGCGGCCCCTGCTGCAGGCGCTCACCGACGCGCCGTGCGTGCTGCTCGTCGACGAGATCGACCGGGCCGATGACGAATTCGAAGCCTTCCTGCTGCAGGTGCTCGACGAGAACGCCGTCACCATCCCCGAACTCGGACAGGTGCGGGCGCAGACGCCGCCGCTCGTGGTGCTCACCTCGAACCGCACCCGCGAGGTGCACGACGCCCTCAAACGCCGCTGCCTGTACCACTGGCTCGAACACCCCGACCTCGCGCGGGAAGTGGAGATCCTGCGCCGCCGCATCCCGGGCATCGACGAACACCTCGCGGCGCAGGTCGCCCACGCCGTGCAGGCCATGCGCGGGATGGACCTGCTCAAACCACCCGGGGTCGCGGAGTCGCTGGACTGGGCACGAGCGCTGCGGGAACTCGACCGCGACGTGCTCGACGCGACGACCGCGGCCGCGACCCTCGGTGCCGTCCTGAAGTACCGGGAGGACCTCGACCGGGTGGTCCGCACCGGGCTCGACCGGCTCCTGACGGGGTGACAGCGGCGATGACGACGACCACCGACGCCGGGGGTTCCCTCGTCGGACTCACCGGCTTCACCCGCGCCCTCGCCGCGGCCGGCCTGTCCGTCGCCTCGGACGCCACCGTGGCCTACCTGCGCGCCCTGCGCGAGATCGACCTCGGCGACCGCCGTCAGGTGTACTGGGCCGGGCGCGCCACCCTGTGCCACGACCCCGACGACATCCCCCGCTACGACCTCGCGTTCGAGAGCTGGTTCGGCGGAACGGCACCCGACGTGACGTCGCCGCGCACCCGCACTCCGCGCCGGGCCCGCATCGCGGGCCTCACGCCCTCGGGAGGCGACGAGACCGCCGGCGGCGGCCCCGAACTGCGGGTCGCGGCGGACGACACCGACGTGCTCCGCCGGCGCGACATCGCGGAACTGACCGACGCCGAGCGGGCACACCTCGCGGAACTGATCGCGACGCTGCATCCGCGGCCGCCCACCCGTCCGGCGATGCGGCTGCGCCCGTCGCGCCGGGGCCGCATCGACCCGCACCGCACGGTGCGCCGGATGCTCGCGGCCGGAGGCGAACCCGTCCGGCCGAGCCGGCACGGCAGGGCGACCCGGGCGCGCCGGGTGGTGCTGCTGCTCGACGTCTCCGGCTCGATGAGCCCGTACGCGGACGCGCTGCTGCGGTTCGCGCACGTGGTGACCCGCGCCGATCCCGCCCACACCGAGGTGTTCTCCCTCGGCACCCGCCTCACGCGGCTCTCGCGCGCGCTGCGGGCCCGCGACCCGGAACGCGCCCTCGCCGCGGCGGGCCGGGCGGTCCCCGACTGGGCGGGCGGTACCCGGCTCGGCGAGACCCTGCGGGCTTTCCTGAACCGGTGGGGCCGGCGCGGCCTCGCGCGCGGCGCCGTCGTGGTGATCTTCTCGGACGGGTGGGAACGCGGCGATCCGGCCCTGCTCGCCGAGCAGCTCGCCCAGCTGCGGCGGCTCGCCCACGCCGTCCTGTGGGTCAATCCGCACGCCGGGGCAGCCGGGTACGAGCCCGTGCAGTCCGGCATCGCGGCCGCCCTGCCGCATCTCGACCGTCTGCTCGCGGGGCACAGCCTCGCGACGCTGCAGGAACTGCTGGAGGAGGTCCACCGTGCGTGAAGTTCTCGACGAACTCGAACGTCGCTACCGGGCCGGTGACACCGTCGCCCTCGGAACCGTGGTCTCGACGTTCCGGTCCGCGCCCCGCGCACCGGGCGCCGCGATGCTCGTCGCCGGGGACGGCACGGTGACCGGCAGCGTCTCCGGCGGTTGCGTGGAAGGCGCCGTGTACGAGCTCGGGCAGCAGGTGCTCGACGACGGTGTGCCCGTGTTGCAGCGGTACGGCGTGTCCGACGACGACGCCTTCGCCGTCGGCCTCACGTGCGGCGGCATCATCGACGTGTTCGTCGAACGGGTGGATGCCGCCGCGTTTCCCGAGCTGGGTGAAGTCGTCGCGTCGATGCGGGCCGAGGAGGCCGTCGCGGTCGCCACCGTCACCGAACATCCCGATCCGGCATGGGTGGGGCGTCGCCTGGCGGTGTGGCCGGATCGCGCGCGCGGGTCGCTGGGGTCGGCGCGGGCGGACGACGCCGTCGCCGACGACGCGCGGGGTCTGCTCGCCGCGGGCCGGACCGCGACGCTGCACTACGGGCCCGACGGGCAGCGCCGGGGCGAGGGCATGTCGGTGTTCGTCCACTCCTTCCAGCCGCCGCCGCGGTTGCTGGTGTTCGGCGCCATCGATTTCGCGGCCGCCATGGCGCAGCTCGGCTCGTTCCTCGGCTACCGCGTGACGGTGTGCGACGCCCGGGGCGTGTTCACCACCGCCGCCCGGTTCCCCGCCGCCGACGAGGTGGTCGTGGACTGGCCGCACCGCTACCTCGCCGCCGAGGCGGCCGCGGGGCGCGTGGACTCGCGCACCGTGGTCACGGTGCTCACCCACGACCCGAAGTTCGACGTGCCGCTGCTCGAGGTGGCGTTGCGGCTCGACCTGGCCTACGTGGGCGCGATGGGCTCGCGGCGCACGCACGAGGACCGGTCGGCGCGCCTGCGTGAAGCGGGGATGACGGAGGACGAGCTCGCGCGGCTGTGCTCTCCCATCGGGCTGGATCTCGGGGCGCGCACACCGGAGGAGACCGCGGTGTCGATCGCGGCCGAGATCATCGCGCTGAAATGGGGCGGCCGCGGCGAGCACCTCGCCCGCACCGCGGGCCCGATCCACACCCACGAGGACACCGCAGTGCCGGGTCAGTAGGGGCGCGGCGGTCAGTTCTCAGTGACCACCCGGAACTGCTCGAGCGAGGTGTCGGTCGCGTCGGGAATCGTCATCCCGGCGTTCACGCCGCTGCGCAGGTAGTCGACGACGGCGTCGTCGAGGCGCTCCCCCGGCACGACGGCGGGAATGCCCGGTGGGTAGGGGGTGATCTGCTCGGCCGCAATGCGCCCGGCGGCACTGCTCGCATCGACCATCTCCGCCTTGCCGAAGAACGCGTCGCGTGGCGACATCACCGAGTCGAGCTGCAGTTCCCCGGGACTCGGCAGATACATCTGCGGCGGCGGATCGAACGACTCCGCGGCCTGCGACAGCGACTCGAGCGCCGAGACGAGCCGATCGGTGGTGCTCTCGTCGTCGGCCATGGACAAGGTCGCCAGGATGCGCCGGTGATCGGTCATGCCGAGATCGAGCCGGCAGTGCTCGCGCAGCCAGTCGCTGCACTGGTAGCCGGAGACGCCGAGTTCGCTCACGTCGATCAGGACCTGGAGGAGATCCAGGTCGTGTGAGGCCTCCTCGCCGAGCAGGCGGTCCTCGAGGACGGTGAGGCCGTCGATCCCGGCGATCCGCTCGCGGGTCCGCCGGGCCAGTTGCAGGGCGTCGCCGAGCAGTTCGGTGCCGTGCTCGACCATCTGCCGGCGCCACCCGTCGATCGCCGAGTAGATCATCACGTTCGGGCTCGTCGTCATCAGCAGATCGGCGCAGGCCGACAGGTGCGCGCCGTCCACCAGGTCGCGCTGCAGGTGATAGACCGATCCCTGCTCGAAGCCGGCACCCATCTTGTGGACACTGACGACGCAGATGTCGGCGCCGGCGTCCATCGCCCAGGTGGGCAGGTCGTCGTGGAACGGCAGGTGCGCACCCCACGCCTCGTCGACGATGAGGGGCTTGCCCCGCTCGTGACAGACCTTCGCGATGCCCTCGATGTCGGCGCACGTGCCGTAGGGACTGGGACTGACGATCAGCGCGCCGGCCGCGTCCGGGTACTTCTCCCACGTCTCTCGCACCTGTTCCGGCGACGGCGGATGGGAGAAGTGCATATCCTCGTCCCAGCGGGGCGTGATCCAGCGGGGCGTGACGCCGCTGAAGATCAGACCGGCCACGATCGACTTGTGCGAGTCCCGGCCGACGAGCAGTCCCCCCGGATCGTTGCCCGCCACCGCCATCATCGCGGCCTTCACCGACAGCGAGCTGCCACAGGTGGAGAAGAACGCCTGCTGCGCTCCGACCGCCTCGGCCATGAGCTGCTCCGCCCGCGACAGGTAGCCATTGCGCGACCTCCGGTCGTCGAGGCCTCCGGAGGCGAGCACGTCCGAGCGGAACGGATCGAGCCCGAGCACTTTCGTCACCCGCGGGTCGGCGCCGCGGCCCTGCCGGTGGCCGGGCGGGGAGAATCCGTAGCGGTCGAGTCGGTGGTACTGATCCAGCGCATCCAGCATGGGAGTTTCGGACTGGTCCATGCCCGACGGGTACCCCGCGCGCGCTCCCGCGACGCGACTCAGCTCCGCGAATCGTTCCCGACGCGGAACCGGGCCCGGTAGCACTCGGCCGCCTCGTCGAGCAGCTCGTCGGACAGGCGTGCCAGCGGGCGGGCGCGCACGACGAGCGGTTCGTGGTCCGGCCCCTCGCCGACCACCGTGCCGGTCAGCAGCCACGCGAATCGGCCGCTCTCGCGGCCCAGCTCGGCGTACTTGCGGATCCGGCGCGCCACCCAGTCGACGGCGGGCCGGGGCCACCACGGCTCCGGGACGATCGTGGTCACCGACAAGCCGGGCAGTGTCACGTCGGCCTCGTAGTCCTTGCTCGGGCCCTTCCGCGCATCGCTGTCCGGACCCTTCGAGTACCGCAGGTAGATCTCGGAGTCGTGGGACATCACCAGGTCCGTCAGTTCCGCCAGGCTGCCGACGACGGGCAGTTCCCGTCCGGCGTCTCGCTCGACGATCTCCTCCACCGCGGTCACCTCTCACCTCCGCCTGTCGCTCTCCGACGAACGTGTCCGTGCGAATTCCCTCGGCCCGGCCGCCGCAAACGCGGGAACAAGGTTGATCCGCCACCGATTCGGCGAATCGGCGTGTTCGGTAGTCACCGTTGGAGCACAGTGTCAGTGAACACTTCTCGACGATCTTGGATCCCGGATGTTCCCGGCATTGGAGGCCCGATGCGCATCACTGTCACCGTCGACGGGACGGCCTACACGGACGAGGTGGAACCGAGGCTGCTGCTCGTGCACTACCTGCGCGAGCGGCTCGGCAAGGTCGGCACCGTGGTCGGCTGCGACACCAGCAACTGCGGCGCCTGCACCGTGCATCTCGACGGCCGCAGCGTCAAGTCCTGCTCGGTGCTCGCCGTGCAGGCCGACGGTTCGGAGGTCACCACCGTCGAAGGCCTGTCCCGCGACGGCGTGCTGCACCCCGTCCAGCAGGCGTTCCACGACAACCACGCCCTGCAGTGCGGCTACTGCACGCCCGGCATGATCATGTCGACTATCGACCTGCTCGAGGAGAACCCCGATCCCGACGAGCAGGAGGTGCGGCTCGGCCTCGAGGGCAACCTGTGCCGCTGCACCGGTTACCAGAACATCGTGAAGGCGGCGCTGGACGCGGCGCAGAAGGCCCGCGCCGCCGAACTGCAGACCGACGCGGCGGCGGGAGGCGGACGATGACCAGTACCGTCGAACCGGAGATCGGCCAGGCGCGGCGGCGCAAGGAGGACGAGCATCTCGTCACCGGACGCACCCGCTGGACCGACAATCTCGTCCTGCCGGGGATGCTGCACATGGCGATCCTGCGCAGCCCGTTCGCCCACGCCCGCATCACGTCGATCGACACGTCGGAAGCCCGGCAGCGGCCCGGCGTGGTGGCGGTGCTCACCGGTGCGGACGCCTCGCCGGAGCAGGGCAGCCTGCCGTGTGCGTGGGTGATCACCCCCGACATGAAGATCCCGCCCGCGCCGGCGCTGGCGGTGGACACGGTCAACTTCGCCGGGGAGGCCGTCGCCGTCGTCGTCGCGCGCAGCGCCTACGAGGCCCACGACGCCCTCGAGGCGATCGACGTCGACTACGACGATCTGCCCGTGGTCCTCGACCTGGCGGACGCGGCCCGCGACGGCGCCGACCTCGTGCATCCGGACCTCGGCACCAACGTCAGCGCGACGTGGACGTTCGATTCCGCCGAGGCCGGCACCGGAGGCGACGTCGAGCAGACCATCCGGGACGCCGAGGTGGTCGTCGAGCGCACGTTCCGGCAGCAGCGGCTCATCCCGGCATTCATGGAACCCCGTTCCGTGGTCGTCGACCCGACCGGGCCGCAGATCACGGTGTGGTCGGCCACGCAGGTCCCGCACATCCTCAAGATCATGCTGGCGATGACGCTCGGCATCCCCGAGCACAAGCTGCGGGTGATCGCCCCGGACGTCGGCGGTGGCTTCGGCGGCAAACTGCAGGTGACGCCGGAGGAGTTGCTCGCCCTGCTCGTCGCGCGCCGGCTCGGGAAACCGGTGAAGTACACCGAGACCCGCAGCGAGTCGATGGTCGCGGCGCATCACGGCCGCGACCAGATCCAGAAGCTCACCCTCGCCGCGCGCCGCGACGGCACCGTCGTCGGCCTGAAGGTCGAGCTGCTGGCCGACATGGGTGCCTACCTGCGGCTGGTCACCCCCGGCGTGCCGATCCTGGGCGCGTTCATGTTCAACGGCATCTACAAATTCGGCGCCTACCACTTCACGTGCACAAACGTGTTCACGAACAAGGTGCCCACCGACGCCTACCGCGGCGCGGGCCGGCCCGAGGCGACGTTCGGGATCGAACGGATCATGGACGAGCTCGCCGCCGAGCTGTCGATGGATCCGCTCGAGCTGCGCGCGAAGAACTGGATCCGGCACGAGGAGTTCCCGTTCGACACCGTCGCGGGCCTGACCTACGACTCCGGCAACTACGAGGCCGCCACCGCGAAGGCCCGCGATCTGTTCCACTACGACGAGCTGCGCCGTGAGCAGGAGGAACGTCGCGGCCGGAACGATCCGGTGCAGCTCGGCATCGGGGTGTCGACCTTCACCGAGATGTGCGGCCTGGCGCCGTCGCGGGTACTCGGCTCGCTCAACTACGGGGCGGGCGGCTGGGAGCACGCCGCGATCCGGATGCTGCCCACCGGCCGGGTCGAGGTGGTCACCGGTTCGTCGTCGCACGGGCAGGGGCACGAGACGGCGTGGAGCCAGATCGTCGCCGACCGGCTCGGTGTGCCGTTCGAGGACGTCGAGGTGCTGCACGGTGATACGCAGAGCTCCCCGCGCGGACTGGACACCTACGGATCCCGGTCGCTGGCCGTCGGCGGCGTGGCGGTCGTCAAGGCCGCGGAGAAGGTGATCGCGAAGGCCAGACCGATCGCGGCGCACATGATGGAGTGCTCGGAGGACGACCTCGAGTTCGCCGAAGGCCGGTTTCGGGTGAGGGGCACCGAGAAGGCCGTGGGCATGAGCGACATCGCGCTCGCGGTGTTCACCGCCGCGGACCTGCCCGAGGGCATCGAACCCAACCTCGACTCCGAGGCCACCTACGACCCGGACAACTTCTCGTTCCCGCACGGTACGCACCTGTGTGCCGCCGAGGTGGACACCGAGACCGGCCAGGTGCGTATCCGCTCGTACGTGTGCGTCGACGACGTCGGGCACGTCGTCAACCCGCTCATCGTGGAGGGGCAGGTGCACGGGGGTCTCGCCCAGGGCATCGCGCAGGCCCTCTACGAGGAGGCCGTGCACGACGAGTCCGGCACCCTGCTCAGCGGCTCGTTCGCCGAATACCTGCTGCCGTCCGCTGCGGACCTGCCGACGTTCACCACCGACCGCACCGAGACCCCGGCGGTGGGAAACCCGCTCGGTGTCAAGGGAGTCGGCGAGGCCGGCACGATCGCCTCCACCCCCGCGGTGGTCAACGCCGTCCTCGACGCCGTGCGTCACCTCGGCGTACGGGACATCGAGATGCCGTGCACGCCGATGCGGGTGTGGCACGCCGTCGAATCAGCCCGGAACTCGGCTCAGGGAGGCGCCCGATGATCCCGTCGACGTTCGACTACGTCGCGCCCACCACCGTCGACGAGGCCGTCGCCGCCCTCGCCTCGGCGGGGGAGGACGCCAAGATCATCGCCGGCGGGCAGTCCCTGATGCCGGTGCTGCGGCTGCGGCTGGCGGCCCCCACCACGCTCGTCGACATCGGACGGATCCCGGAGTTGCGGGGTGTCCGCGAGGACGGCGGCGACCTCGTGATCGGTGCGATGACCACGCACCACGATGTGATCCACGATCCGCTCGTGCGGGAGCACGCCCGGTTGCTCGCCGAGGCCACGAGCACGGTGGCCGACCCGCAGATCCGGCACCGGGGCACTCTCGGCGGGGCACTGGCCCACGCCGATCCCGCCGGGGATCTCGGCGCGCCGGTGCTCGCGCTCGAGGCGACCCTCGTCGCGGCCGGACCGTCGGGGCGGCGCAGCATCCCCGCCGCGGACTTCTTCGACGACTACTTCACCACCACCCTGCAGCCCGAGGAGATCCTCGTCGAGGTGCGGATCCCCAAGCGCACGGGGTGGGCGGCGCGGTACGAGAAGTTCAACCGTGTGGCGCACGCCTGGTCGATCGTCGCGGTCGCCGCCACCGTGCAGACCGACGGCGGCACGATCCGGCAGGCCCGGGTGGCGCTGACCAACATGGCGGCCGTGCCGGTCCGCGCGCACGCCGTCGAGCAGGCACTCGTCGGGCAGCCCGCGACGGCCGACACCATCCGGGCCGCTGCCGAGCAGGCCACCGAGGGCACCTCCCCCATGAGCGACGGCAACGCCGACGCCGACTACCGTCGCCAACTCGCGCGGGTGCTCACGCGCCGTGCGGTGTCGACGGCAGCGGACATCGCCTGAGCAAGCACTGTTGCCTGAACAAGCACTGGAGACGACCCATGCAACTCGAACACCACATGTCCGTGCCGGCACCCGTCGAGGAGGTGTGGACGGCCCTGCTGGATCCGGAGAAGGTGGCACCCTGCATGCCCGGGGCCACCCTCACCGGCGTCGACGGCAACACCTTCACCGGCACCGTGAAGATCAAGATGGGGCCGGTGCAACTGCTGTACAAGGGCACCGGGAAGTTCGTCGAGACCGACGAACAGGCCCGTCGTGCCGTGATGGAGGCCGCCGCGAAGGATTCCCGCGGCAACGGCACCGTGAACGCGACGTTCACGATCACGCTCACCGGCGACGGCGACCGTACCGAGGGCACCGTCGTGACGGACCTGTCCATCACGGGCAAGCCCGCCCAGTTCGGCCGGGGCATGATCTCCGACGTCGGCGGCAAGATCATCGAGCAGTTCACGGCGTGCCTGGCGGACAAGCTCGGCGGCCCACCCGCCGCACCGGCCCCGGTCCCCGCCCCGGAAGCGGCCGCGGAAGCCGTCGCGCCCGCCGCCCCGGCAGGACCGCCCCCGGAAGCCGCCCTGGCCACCCCGGTGACGCCCGCACCCCAGCCCAGCGAGGCCGCACCCCTGGACCTGATGCAGTACGCCCGCGGGTCCGTCCTGAAACGGGTCGGCCCGGCGGTCGCCGTGTCGGCGGTGGCGGCGCTGGTCGTCTACCTGGTCCTGCGGCAGCGCCGGCAGCGCCGGCAACGCCGTCGCACCCCGGTGGGCCGGGCGGCACCTCGCAGGGCCGGATGCCGATCGCGGGGTGCGTCGCGTCGGCGGGCGCAGGTCCGGATACGGCGGGGGTGAAGAGCGGCGATCGCTCACCCGGAATGAAACCGGATCCCCCGAAGGTTGGATCCGGGGTGACCGATTCGACGAAGGCAGAGAACACGACACAGACTCCCCCGCTCGGCCGTTTCGGCGTCTGGCGGCACGCGACCGGCCTCCCACCGGAGACCGGAGCCGAGATCGAGAAACTCGGTTACGGCACCATCTGGATCGGCGGCTCACCGCCCGCCGACCTCGAGGTGGCCGAACGTCTCCTCGACGCCACCGAGAACATCGTCGTGGCCACCGGCATCGTCAACATCTGGACCGCTCCCGCCGACGAGATCGCCGCCTCCTACCACCGGCTCGAGGAACGCCACCCCGGCCGCTTCCTGCTCGGGATCGGCGTCGGCCACCCCGAGGCGCACGGTGAGACGTACCGCAAGCCGTACACGGCACTGGTCGAATACCTGGACGTGCTCGACCGCGAGGGCGTACCCGAGGCGCGGCGGGTGCTCGCCGCGCTGGGACCGAAGGTGCTGAAGCTGTCCGCAGACCGGTCCGCCGGGGCCCATCCGTACCTCACCACCCCCGAGCACACCCGCGAGGCGCGCGATGTCCTCGGCCCGGACGTCGTGCTCGCCCCCGAGCAGAAGATCGTGCTGTCCACCGACGTCGCCACGGCCCGCACCATCGGCCGCAAGGCCGTGGCCAACCCGTATCTGAAACTGCGCAACTATCGGGCGAATCTGGAACGCACCGGCTTCACCGCCGAGGAACTCGACAACGACGGCACCGACCGGGTCGTCGACGCGCTCGTCGCGCACGGCGACGCGGAGTACATCGCGACCCGGCTACGAGAGCACCTCGACGCCGGGGCGGACCACGTCGCGGTGCAGGCCCTGCCGATGCGCGACGACCCGGTGCCGGCCCTGCGCGAGGTGGCCGCGGCCCTCGGGCTCTGACGTCCGGACGGGACCGCGCCGGCCGGTGCGGTCCCGTCGTCCGCGGCGGGAGCGGTGCGGCGCCGGTTCACCGGTCCCCGCTCCGGATCCGGACGCAGCAGAATCCCGGTTCCGGGGCGAGTTCTGTGTCGAGCTCGGCAGTGTCGAGACCGGCAGCCCCGAGCCCGGCGACGACCGCCTCGACCAGAGCGAGGTTCATGCCACAGACCAGGTCCCGGTGTTCGCCGGCCAGCCGGTCGAAGGGGCAGTTCGCCAACCGGATCTGCCCGTCGCCGGACAGGCGCGGCTCGTAGCCGTGCCGGGCGAGCACCCGCGCCACGCCCTCGAGGCCGGCCGGTGCCTCGACATCGTCTCCGTTCGCGGGGCCGTCCGCCGGGGCCGGCTCCGCCGCGATCCGCCGTCCCCGCTCGGCGGCGGCGGTCCGCACCGCGTCCGCGACGGGCACCGACTCACGCATCGATCGCTCGATGGCAGTTGCCAGAATCTCCCCCGCCAGGTCGTAGCGACGCTCGGGCAGGGAGATCGACAATTCCTGCGACGAGCGCCGGTAGAGCTTCGACGGCCGTCCTGCGCCCGGGCCGGTCCGTCCCGAAAGCCGTCGGAACTCCGTCTCGAGCAGACCGTCGGCGACGAGCCGGTCGAGATGGAATTTCGCCGTATGCACCGGCACCCCCACCGCGGCCGCCGCCTCCTCGCGCCCGACCGCGCCCGCCTGCGCGACGACGTACCGGTAGAGCGAGCGCCGGACCGGGTCCGCCAGCGCCCCGATCCCCGCAGCCTGCTCCGCAAACTCGTCCTGCACGCTCGCTCTCCTTCTAAAAGAGAAACTTCTTGACGTAATCTACGTCACAGATCTAAAATAGATACTACCCTCTTTTAGAAGTCAGGAGACTTCGATGAGCCCCTCACCTCTCTCCCCTGCCACGTCCCCTCGCACCCGCATCGACGCCGACGCCGGAGCCCGCCAGGCATTCGTCCTTCTGCGGACCGTCTTCACGGTCGCTCCGATCGCCTTCGGTCTCGACAAGTTCACGAACCTGCTCACCGACTGGGAGCGCTATCTCGCCCCGTGGATCGACGACATCGTCCCCGGCACCGCCCACCAGGCCATGCTCGCGGTAGGAGTGGTCGAGATCCTCGCCGGCATCCTCGTCGCGATCCGACCTGCGATCGGCGGCTACGTCGTCGCCGCATGGCTGCTCGGCATCATCGTCGATCTGGTCACCCTGGGCGGCTACCTCGACATCGCATTGCGCGACGTCGGACTGGCGGTCGCCGCCCTCGCCCTCGCCCGGCTGGCCACCGCCCCGGCCGCCCGGCGCAGAGTCACCGCCGGCACCCCGTGAATTCGAGCGGCGGGTCCACGGCGGACGCCGACCGTGGACCCGCCGCTCCCGCACCCGAAGGTGAAATGCCATGGACTGGGCCGGATGGGCACTCTTCGGATCGCTGGCCACCACCGTCCTGACGGCGGTCATGATCGCCGCCCAACTGGCGGGTTTCAGCCGACTGGACCTGCCGTTGGTGCTCGGCACGGCCGTCACTCCCGACCCGGACCGTGCCCGGGTGGTCGGCTTCTTCGTCCACCTCGCGATCGGCCAGGGTTTCGCGCTCGGGTACGCCGCCACCTTCGCGCTTCTCCATCAGGCGACGTGGTGGCTCGGCATGATGCTCGGCCTGCTGCACGGCGTCGTCGCCTTGACGGTCCTGCTGCCGCTGTTGCCGGGCGTACATCCACGCATGGCTTCCCGGCGAGCCGGTCCGCGCAGCACCGCGGTCCTCGAACCGCCCGGCCTGCTCGGCCTGAACTACGGTGCCCAAACTCCGGCCGTCGCCGTCGTCGCACATCTCGTCTACGGCATCGCACTCGGACTGTTGTTGCAGGTGTCCTGAAGTGACCTCCACGGCAAGCGCTTTCGATCGGATCAGGGACGACGCGGCCGTGCCGTCCCGGATCGAGGACTACGGCCTGCTCGGCGACACTCGCACTGCAGCGCTGGTCTCCGACGACGGATCGCTCGACTGGCTCTGCGTGCCGCGCTTCGACGGAGATCCCGTCTTCGGCCGGCTCGTCGGCGGGGCGCAGGCCGGACGGTTCCGGCTCGGGCCCGAGGGTCCTGCCCCCGTCGTCCGGCGCCGCTACCGGACACACACCGCGACGCTGGAGACCACCTGGGATCTCGGCAACGCCCGGCTCACCCTGCGCGAGGCGATGATCGCGGAGGTGGCCGGGCGGCTGCTACCGACGACGGTCCTGGTGCGACAACTCTCCGCCGAGGGCGAATTTGCCCGCGCAGTAGTCGATTTCGATCCCATGCTCGGTGAACGGCACCGTTCTCCCAACGTGCGGCGGCGCGGCCGCGATCTCGTGTGCGAGTGGGGCTCGCTCGCCCTGTCGCTTGCATGCGATTCCGAAACCCCGATCACGCCGGGCCGGCCGGCCTCGATCACCGTGACCCCCGGGCATCCGGTCACCTTCGTCCTGGCCGTGGCCCACCGCGAGCCGCTGATCCACCTCGCTCCCGACGCCGCCTGGGGCCTCGTGGCCGAGGACGAGGCCCGCTGGCGGACGTGGACGGCCGAGATCGCCCACGACCTGCCCCACCGGGAGGCCGTCGTGCGAAGCCTGCTGACGCTGCGTCTGCTCACCTATTCCCCTTCCGGCGCACCCGTCGCCGCGCCGACGACGTCGCTGCCCGAACGGCCCGGGGGCATCCGAAACTGGGACTACCGCTACGCCTGGCCGCGCGACGCCGGCATCGGCGTCGCAGCCTTCCTGGGAGTGGGCAAGGTCGACGAGGCACGCGGGTTCCTCGGGTGGCTCCTGCACGCGAGCCGTCTGCAGCGACCCCACCTGCCGGTCCTGTTCACACTCGACGGCCGTCCCGGACCCGCCGAACGCACGCTGGCGGGATGGCCCGGCTTCGCCGGCAGCGCCCCCGTGCGGTTCGGCAACGACGCGGCCGACCAGCACCAACTCGACGGCTACGGCTGGGTCGTCGACGCGGCGTGGGGGTTCGTCCGGTCCGGCCGCCCGCTGTATTCCGAAACCTGGCGCATGGTGCGTGGATTCACCGATCATGTCTGCGAACGGTGGGCCGAGCCGGATGCCGGCATCTGGGAGATCCGTGGCGACGCCGCCCACCATGTGCACTCGAAGATGATGGCCTGGCTGGCCCTCGACCGTGCCCTGCGCATCGCCGAGACCCATCGCCTGCCCGCCCGTCGCCGCCGGCGCTGGCGCGCGGTGCGGGACGCCGTCGCCGCAGAGGTGCGCGATCGCGGTTTCGACCGGCTCGGAGACCGCTACACCCGCACCTACGGCTCCCGCGACGTCGATGCCGCCCTGCTCGTGCTTCCCGTTCTGGGTATCGACGACCCGGACTCGCACCGGGTGCGGGGCACGATCGACGCGATCCGGCGCGAGCTGTCGGCCGGAGGCCCGCTGCTGTACCGGTATCCGCCCGGACAGGACGGACTGCCCGGAGGCGAGGGCGCATTCCTGCCGTGCTCCTTCTGGCTGGCCCAGGCACTGGCTCTCACCGGCCGGCGGGCGGAAGCCGAGGAGCTGTTCGAAACCCTGCTGCGGCACACCGGCGCCCTCGGCCTTCTTCCGGAAGAGGTGGATCCCGCCACCGGCGCCTTCCTCGGCAACTATCCGCAGGCGCTCACGCATGCCGCGGTCGTGCAGGCCGCCCTCGCCCTCCGGACCGTCCGATGAGCGGGACCGCCGGGACCTTCTCTCCCCGGCGCCGATGTGGAACAGTTTTCTCATGGCGATCCGCACGCTCGCCGCAGTCACGACAGCGGTGAGTGCCTTCGTCCTGTATCGCCGGTGGCACCGGCGCTGGGGAGCGACGACTGCCGAGTGCGCCGGCCCGATGCCCGGAGACGACATCCTCTCCTCGGCCGCGTTCAGCGCGACCCGCGCCCTCACGATCGACGCGCCGGCCGAGTGCGTGTGGCCGTGGATCGTCCAGGTCGGCTACAACCGGGCCGGCTTCTACTCCTACGACCGTCTCGACAACCTGGGGCGGCCCAGCGCGACGACGATCGATCCGCGTCTGCAGTGCGTCGAGGTCGGCGACGTGGCGGCGCCGATGGCGAGTCCGGCCACGGCGGCGACGTCCTTCCGGGTGCACTCCTTCGATCCGGGGCGCTACCTGGTGTGGGCGAAGCCGGATTCGACGTGGTCGTGGCGCCTCGATCCCGTCGACGGCGGGCGACGGACCCGGCTCGTGAGCCGGTTGCAGGCCGCCTACCGGCCCACACCGTCGCTGCCGCTCACCGTCGCACTGATGGAACTGGCCGATTTTCCGATGATGCGCAGGATGCTGCTCGGCATCCGGGAGCGCGCCGAGCGCCTCGCGGCCCGCGAGTCCGCTCGTTCCTGGCAGGTTCGGGAGGACACATGACTCACACGACCGGCGACCTCGGCATGCTGCGGGCCGCGATGGAGGGGCCGGTGCTCGGACCCGGCGATCCGGACTACGACGAGGCCCGCAAGGTGTGGAACGCCGATATCGACCGCCGTCCGGCCGCGATCGCACAGTGCCGGAGTACCGCCGATGTTCAGGCGGCGATCGCCTATGCGACCGGGCACGGACTGGAGCTGGCTGTGCGCGCGGGCGCCCACAGCACCGCAGGCGCGTCGGTCGTCGACGACGGCCTGGTGATCGACCTCGGATCGATGGATCACGTCGTCGTCGACCCGGAGCGCAGACGGGCGCGGGTCGGTGGCGGCGCCCTGCTGCGTGATCTCGATGCCGCCACACAGGCCCACGGACTCGCCGTCCCGGCCGGGCTGATCAGTCACACGGGCGTCGCGGGACTCACGCTGGGGGGAGGAATGGGCTGGCTCACGCGGCAGGCCGGATTGACCATAGACAACCTCGAATCGGCCGAGGTGGTCACCTCCGACGGCCGGATCCTGCGCGCCGCCGAGGACGAGAATGCGGACCTGTTCTGGGCCATCCGGGGCGGCGGCGGAAACTTCGGTGTGGTGACGGAATTCGAGTTCCGCCTGCACGAGGCCGGTCCCGTCGTGCAATTCGGACTCCTGTTCTGGGGCCTGGATCAGGGCACCGAGGTGCTGCGGCTCGCCCGGGAGGTGATCGGTACGCTGCCGCGCGAGCTGAACATCGTGATCGCCGGCGTGAACGCCCCACCGGCCCCGTTCGTGCCCGAGCAGTACCATCTGCAGCCCGGCTATGCCCTTCTGGTCACCGGTTTCGGAGCAGCGCAGACGCACGAGGACGCGCTGACGCGAATTCGGCGCGCTCTGCCACCACTGTTCGAGTTCGTCACGCCGATGCCCTATCTCGACGTGCAACAACTGCTCGACGAGAGCAACGCGTGGGGCTTCCACTGCTACGACAAGGGCTGCTACCTCGAAGCTCTCTCCGACGACGTCATCGAGACCGTGGTCGAGTTCGTGCCGCAGAAGACTTCGCCTCTGTCGCTCCTGTTGTTCTACCGGCTGGACGAGGCGTACTGCGAGACCGGGGAGGACGACACCGCCTTCGGGGGCGGACGGACGCCACGCTTCGCCGTCTTCATCGTCGGCGTCTGTCCCGATCCCGCACTGCTGCCACCGGAGCGAGCCTGGGCCCGGTCCCTGTGGGATGCCCTGCGCCCGTATTCGGTCGGCATCGGCGCGTACGTCAACTCCATGACCGAATTCGAGCAGGACCGGGTGCGCGCCACCTACGGTCCGGACAAGTACGCGCGATTGGCCGAGATCAAGGCGAAGTACGATCCGCACAACGTCTTTCACCGGAATGCGAACATCGTTCCCGGCGTACGTCACGCGTGACACCGGGTGGACGTCCCGGCCGGATGCGACCGGACGACTACGCTCCCGTGGACCGATACGGATCGGTGATCTCCCGGCTCACCGCTACCGACGTCGAATGGTCGGTCGGCGAGGGGCCGGAGATCCGGGGACCGATCTCCGCGATCCTGTTGCTGCTCACCGGCCGTCGCGCGGCGCTGCCCCGGTTGTCCGGCCCGGGTGTGGACGATCTGCGGGCACGGGTGGCGACCGGGTGATCCGGGTTCAGGACGAGCCGTCTCGCTCCCACGCCGCGGCGATCTCCGGGTATCCCGCCGCGATCTCGTCGAGCCGTTCGTCCGAGGCGGTCTCGATCTCGGCACGGTGCCGCTGCGCCGCCACGAGGGATCCGTCGAACTCCCCCGATGTCGGCACCGGACTCTGTTCACCGGGACCCGGGGCACTCGTCTCCAGGGCACCGATGATCTCGTCGAGCCGCTGAGCCACGAACCTGCGCTTGTCGTTGTGTGTCTCCATACGAACCGGCATACCCGGCTCGCTGCGCGTCACACCGCCGGTTCGGCTCACCGAGTCCCGGCCTCCCCGGCGGCGGACAGGTCGACCTTCGCGGGTATCACGAGCCGGTGCGGAGAGTCTGCGCCCTCGGCGACGAGCGAGGCGTGCGTCGGCGGATCCGACGGCACGTGCGCCGGGCGGCGACGTTCGAATTCGGCGCGCAGCACGGGCACGACGTCCCGGCCGAGGATCTCGATCTGCTCGAGCACCACGTCGAGGGGCAGGCCGGCGTGGTCCATGAGGAACAGCTGCCGCTGGTAGTCGCCCGCATAGTCGGCGAAGCCGAGGGTGCGCTCGATCACCTGCTCGGGGGTGCCGACGGTGAGCGGGGTGGTGGCGGAGAAGTCCTCGAGCGACGGTCCGTGACCGTAGACGGGGGCGTTGTCGAAGTACGGACGGAAGACGCGCTTGGCCTTCTCCTCGGTCTCGGCCATGAACACCTGGCCGCCCAGCCCGACGATCGCCTGGTCGGCGGCACCGTGTCCGTACTGCTCGAACCGGGTGCGGTAGAGGCCGATCATCTGCTGGATGTGTTCGCGGTTCCAGAAGATGTTGTTGTGGAAGAAGCCGTCGCCGTAGAACGCGGCCTGCTCGGCGATCTCCGGCGAGCGGATCGAGCCGTGCCACACGAACGGCGGGGTGTCGTCGAGGGGCCATGGGGTGGAGGTGTAGCCGCGCAGCGGGGTGCGGAACGTGCCTTCCCACTCGAGATCCTTCTCCCGCCAGAGCCGGCGCAGCAGGTGGTAGTTCTCGATCGCGAGCGGAATGCCCTGGCGGATGTCCTTGCCGAACCACGGGTAGACCGGGCCGGTGTTGCCCCGGCCCATCATGAGGTCGACGCGGCCGCCGGACAGGTGCTGCAGCATCGCGAAGTCCTCGGCGATCTTGACCGGATCGTTCGTCGTGATCAGCGTGGTCGCGGTCGAGAGGATCAGTTTCTCGGTCTTCGCCGCGATCCAGCCGAGCATGGTGGTCGGCGACGACGGGACGAAGGGCGGGTTGTGGTGCTCACCGCTCGCAAAGACGTCGAGCCCGACCTCCTCGGCCTTCAGCGCGATCTCCGTCATGGCGACGATCCGCTCGTGCTCGGTGGGGACGCGGCCCGTGGTGGGATCGCGGGTGACGTCGCCGATGGTGAAGATGCCGAACTGCACGGGTGCCTCCGTCTAATCGTTGATTACTCAACTATACGAACGGTGGGGGCTCGCCGGTATTCCCCCTCCGCTCGTTCCGTCCCCCGCCTGCACCTCGACGGTGCATGATCGGCGTCATGATCCGCACACTCGCGGTCGCCGGTCTCCTGGTGCTGGGCAGCAGTGTCGTCGCGAGTCCGCCGGCCTCCGCCGACGAGCCGACGGGACCGTCGCAGAGCACCTTCGGCGCCGCGCTCGCCTACTCGCTCGCGCATCCCGGTGTCGTCCCGGCCGGGACGAACGACTTCGACTGCGTGCCTGTGCCGGAGCACCCCGAGCCGGTGGTACTCGTCCACGGTTTCCTCGAGAACTCCTACGCCAACTGGGCCGGATTGGCACCGGCCCTGAAGACCGAGGGGTACTGCGTGTTCGCGCTCGACTACGGGGCAGCGCCGGGCGAGCCGTTCAAGGCGCGCGAGCCGATCCCGGACGCCGCCGGCGAACTGGCGACGTTCGTCGATACCGTCCTGGCCGAAACCGGGGCGGAGCGGGTGTCCATCGTCGGTCACTCCAAGGGCGGCGCCGTCCCCCGGTGGTACGTGCGGTTCCTCGGCGGGGCGGACAGGACCAGCCGGATCGTCGGGCTGGCGCCGGCGAACTATCCG
This sequence comes from Rhodococcus indonesiensis, assembly GCF_047782815.1. Taxonomy (NCBI): domain Bacteria; kingdom Bacillati; phylum Actinomycetota; class Actinomycetes; order Mycobacteriales; family Nocardiaceae; genus Rhodococcus; species Rhodococcus indonesiensis. Next base: position 5,278,532 of record NZ_CP180630.1, read on the forward strand.
TCGCTCGGACCGCCGTCCGTCGCGCAGGACGCCGTGCTCGCCGCGCTCAACGCCGGCAGCGACACCGTCGAAGGGGTTTCGTACACGGTCGTCGCCACCAGATACGACCAGGTGATCATCCCCTACACAGCGTCGTTCCTCACCGGACCCGGCGCCCAGAACATCCTGCTGCAGGACGTGTGCCCGGCGAACACCGCCGACCACGTCTCGATCCCCTACGATCCCGTCGCCGAGCAGCTCGTGCTGGCCGCGCTGGACCCGTCCGCAGACCGGCCGATCGTGTGCTGACCACGGCCGCTACCCGCCGGGCAGGCGCCGCGTTCCGCCGATCACAAGCGTGATCTCGACGTCGACGTCGCGCAGACCGGCCTCGTCCAGGGCGTCACGCAGCGTCGCCGGGTCCGCCTCCGGAGGCGGGCCAAGCGCCTCGATCCAGAGCACGGACTGCCGGAATCCGATGTCGGTGATCGCCCAGCCCTGCTCCTGGGCCCACCGCTCGGCGACCGGAGCGACGTCGGCCTTCAGCGTCTCCTGCCGGATCACCCGGGCGCTGGACAGACCCAGCGGCACCGCGACGACCACCACCGCGGCCACCACCGTGAGCAGGCTGAGGCCGCGCAGGTCCCCGACCTCGCGACCGGCGCGCCGCGCCGCCCCGCGCACACCCGAGAACAGGAAGACCAGCGTGCCGGTGGCGACGATCGCCGCGACGTTCGTGGCGAACAGCAACAGCGCCCCACCGGCCTGCCGCGGCGCGTCGGACTCGAGGGTCAGGCCTACCACCGCGAGCGGCGGCACCAGCGAGATGGCGATCGCCACCCCGGGCAGGGCGTCGGACACATCGCGCCGCACCAATGCGAACGCCCCGACCGCGCCCGTGGCCAGGGCCGCGACGAGGTCGATCAGCCGCGGTGCGACCCGGCCTGCCACCTGGCTGTTGTTCTCGGCGAGCACATCCAGAGGGTCGAGCAGGCCCACCGCGTATCCGGTCGCCACCACCGCGGCCGCTCCCGCCGCGACGAGCAACGCGGAGGCGACCAGATTGCGATGGTCGTTGAGCACCACCGCCAGGGCCGTCCCGACGATCGGCGTCATCAACGGAGCGACGATCATGGCGCCGATGACGGTGGCGGTGGAGTCCGCGACGACGCCCGCCGAGGCAATGACCGAGGCCAGCACGAGCAGGGTCCAGAACGTCGCGCGCCGCGACCGTGGCCGGGCGTCCTCGGACAGGAACAGCGTCGCGGTCATCCGCTCGATGTCCTCGGTGGTGAGTCTCACGGAAGCCTCCCGGGTGCGTCGTGTCGCGAGTGCATCACAGCAGACGCCGGGCGCCCGCGCGATCGGGACACCGGTCCCTTCCGTCCGGGACACCGGTCGCGACACGATGTCCCGCACCGGACGGAGGAGGACGCACGCGGTGACGACGGACGAGGCGGTGACGACGGACAAGGCGGCGACACGACCCTCGACGCTGATCGCTGCCCTCCCGCACCGCTACCGCGCCGTGCTGCACCTGCGCATCGCGTGTGGCCTGTCGATCACCGACACGGCTCGTGCCCTGAACACCGATGCCGCCTCCGTCCGGCTCGCTCAGCACCACGCCCTGAACCTGCTCCGGCACCAGCTCGGGCACTCCCGGAACATGTCGGACCCCCGGCGCACACTGATCACAGAACCGGGGACCACCTCGCCCGGACGTACCGAGGAGGAGCGAGTGTCATGGACACGGGGTGTGGGGCCTTCTTCAGCTGGACCTCACGACGGGTGACGTTGCCGCGCTGCCTGCGTGCCGTCGCGGCGGGAACGCAGCAGTCCGGGCTGACTCTCGATCGGCGGCTCGCCTCGGACACCGTCCGCGGCCGCCTGCTGGCCTATCACGATGCCGACGACGACGCCGACTACGTTGCCCTGCTCATCGGCGACGTGGCCGGATCGGACGACGTGCCCGTTCGGATCGTCGACGAGGAACGGCTCCTGATGGAAGGTGCGCGCAGCACCGAGCCGGCGGAGATTCTCGTGGGCACCTCCGACGACCGCGACCCGGACGCCGAGTGGCGCGAACTCGACCGGCAGCTGTGCCTGGGCGGCCCGGTGCGTTCCATGCTCGCGCATTCCGGTGCGCGCTCGGTCACCGTGGACTGGTGCGCGGTGGCGGCCGCGTAACTCGTGCAGAAAGGCTTGACCTCGAGTCGACTCGAGGTTGAACGATGGGCGACGTCAGTTCATCGGCCCTTCCGGAGGACATCATGAGTGTTGTCAAGCCCCTCGATCACACCGCCACGGCGACCCTGCCCGCCTTCTCGCTGAGTCGTCCGACGGCGGTGCTCGTCCCGGTCGTCGTGGCACTCGTCGTCAACGTCGCGCTGTGGCTCGTCGGTCTCGCCGCCGGCGGCACGTTCGAGCTCACCAACGGCGACACCGTCGAAAGCGCCGCCCCGGGTGGCGTTCTCGTCATGACCGTCGTCCCACTCACCGTGGGCCTGGGTCTCGCGGCGTTGCTCAGCTTGCGCTGGTTCGGCATCATCCGCGTCGCCGAGGTGGTCGGCGCGGTGGCCGCGCTCGGCACCATCGCGTCGACGATCGTCGCCGATTTCGACGCGCCGAGCACGATCACCCTGTCACTGATGCACGTGGTGATCGCGATCGTCGTCGTCGCAGGGCTCGAGGCGATGCGCAATCGCATTGCAGCCCAGCGGTAACCACCGGGCGACGCATCCGTCCCGGAGGTCCCGGTTCGAGGGATCTCCGGGACGTCGCCGCCCGGTCAGTTGAGCCGCGCGATCCTGCCACTGAGAACCGTGGCGAACGCGCACCACACCGCGTAGGGGCCGAGCGCGGCCCCCGCCGCCGGCTTCGCGAGCGCGGCGCGGCGCGCCAGGTCGGCGCTGCTCACCGCGAGCGCGCCGGCGACCACCGTCGCCGGAACGAGCCGGTGCGCCTTGAAGAACACCCACGACCAGGACGCGTTGAGCATGAGGTTCGCTGCGAGGGCCGCCCGGTAGTAGGTGGCTTCGTCGACCCGCGCCTCCGATTCGAGTTCGTCGATCGCCACCGCGGAACTCACCGCGATGTCGGCGTACAGCGCCGTCCACACGACGGGGAAGACCGCGCTCGGCGGCTGGAACGACGGCTTGCGCAGCCGCCGGTACCAGCGCGTGTCCACGTCTCGCGAGGCAATCGATCCAGCCACTGCTGTCGCAGCGGTCGCCGCGGTCGTTCCGAGCAACGTGCGGCCGAACATGCTCGACATACCTGCTCTCCTTCTCTCGCCGCCGGCGAGGTCGTCACATCGCGTGGTCGGGGATCTGGGGGAAGGGCCGCTCCGGATGCGGAGGCGAGGGCTCGGGATCCGGTTCGGGCGGGAACGGCGGTTGCGGCTCCGGTGGAGTCGGCACCGGATTCGGTTCCGGCGGGAACGGGGACGGCGGCGGGGGCGTCGGCGGGATCGGCGGGGCCGGCTCGGGCGAGCCCGGCTCGGTATCCGGGTCCGGTGTGGTCAGGTCCGGTGTAGTCAGGCAGGGGGTGGTCATGGCCGGTCCCTTCCGATCATCGACGAACGGTGTTCCGGGCATACCCGGAGCCGCGGCCCCGCAATCCCCCGGTGCGGCGATGACAGACGCACCGCACTCACCGGCGGCCACGGACCGCCTTGTACACGAAGTCTGCAACAAGGACCGCGGGGATGCCCAGCAGCGCGACGCCCAGAGCCTCCAACGGGGGGACTGCATGGCCCAGCACGTCGGCGACCGGGACGACTCCCAGGAAGACGACGAGGGCGACGAGCTCGACGAGAACGGCCCACAGCAGCAACCGGTTCGAGCCCCACCCGAGTTGCCACGGCGGCCGGGTCGCGCTGCGGCAGGCGAACGCGGTACCCACCTGTCCCAGGACGACCGCGGCGAACGCGGCACCGGAGGCAGCGAGAAGTGCCGTCCCGGTGGGAAATTCGCCACCTGGGCGCCAGCCCGCGACGAGCAGCGCGACTAGGAACGCACTCATCTCGACGATCGCTTCGGTCGGGCCGAGCACCCCGAACACCCGGACCAGCAGGGTCCGGTCGACGAGGTGCCGGCGCTCCGGTGGCCGCTTCAGCGTGTTCCGGCTCGGCGGTTCGCCGCCGAGGGCCAGCGCCGGCAACAGATCGGTGCCGATGTCGATGCACAGGATCTGCAGCACCCCCAGGGCGAGCGGGAACTGCCCGCCCGACAGCCCCCACAGCGCGAACGGCGTCAGTTCCGCGACGTTGGAGGTCAGGTGGTAACTGAGGAAGCGGCGGATGTTGGCATAGGTGGCCCGGCCCTGTTCGACCGCGGTGAGGATGGTTGCGAAGTCGTCGTCGAGCAGCACCAGGTCCGCGGCCTCGCGGGCGACGTCGGTGCCGCTCTCTCCCATCGCCACCCCGATGTCGGCCTGCCGCAGGGCCGGCCCGTCGTTGACGCCGTCGCCGGTCATCGCGACGACGTGCCCGCGGTCCTGCAGGGCCTTCGCGACGCGCAACTTCTGCTCCGGGGAGACCCGGCTGATCACGACGCCGTCGCGATCGAGGAGGGCACCGAGCAGCTGATCGTCGTCCGGCAGATCCTTGCCCTGCACCACCTTGCCCTCAGGCCCGAGCAGACCGATCTCGCGGGCGATGGCGCGGGCCGTCTCCGGGTGGTCACCGGTGAGCATCGCGACCTTGATGCCGGCGCCGCGGGCGGCCCGCAGCGCGGCCGGGACGGCGATCCGCGGGGGATCCTCCATGCCCAGCAGGCCCAGGAGTTCGAGGTCGCGTTCGGCGAGATCGGGGTCGGTGACCGCGCCGGGGTCGGTCAGGGTCCGGCGGGCGACGGCGAGCACCCGCAGTCCCCGCGACGCCATGTCCGCGAGCGCTTCCTCCGCGCGGTCGATCAGCTCACCCGTCTCGGCGCAGCGGGGGAGCACCGCGTCGGGTGCGCCCTTGAGGAGCAGTCGCCCGTCCACGATCACCGATTCCCGGCGGCGTCGGGGGTCGAACACGAACCGGCGGGTGACCGGTCCCGGCTGCACGTCGGGGCCGGCGAGACGAGCCGCGAACGCGGCGATCGCGGCCTCCATCGGGTCACCCACCGCCCGCCACTCGTCGTCGAGGGTGATTCCGCCCTTCGACGCGGCGGCACCGGCGAGACCCGCGGTCGCGGCGGCCGCCACCGCGGGCTCCGGGCCGGTCACCTCGCCGGTGGGCGCATACCCCTCCCCGCGCACCGTGACCGTCCCGGCCGGGGTCCAGGCCTCGACGACGTTCATCCGGTTCTGGGTGAGCGTGCCGGTCTTGTCGGTGCAGACGAACGTCGTCGCACCGAGGGTCTCGACGGCCTCGAGGTTGCGCACCAGCGCGTTGTCCTTCGCCATGCGCTGCGCCCCCATCGCCAGCGACAGCGTCACCGTGGGCAGCAGTCCCTCGGGCACCAGAGCGACGGTGATTCCCACCGCGAAGAGGAAGGCGTCCCGCCAGGAGATCCCTACCAAGAGCGACACGGCGAAGAACACCGTACCGACGCCGACGGAACCGAAGGCGAGCGTGCGAACGATCCGCTGGATCTCCAGATCGAGCGGACCGGGTGGGCGCCGCACCGAGGTGGTCAGGGCGGCGATGCCGGCGAGGCGGGTGTGCGCACCCATCGCGGTCACGACGCCCTCGGATTCGCCCTCGGCGACGAACGTGCCCGCGAACACGACCGCGCCGGCTTCGTGGAGTACCGGTTCGCTCTCCCCGGTGAGGGTGGATTCGTCGAACGTGCAGCGGCCCGCGACCACGAGGGTCAGATCGGCCGGGACGCGGTCACCGCCGGTGAGCACGACGACGTCGCCGACCACCAGGTCGCGGGCGTCGACCGTGCGCAGCGCCCCGTCCCGGCGCACCACGATGGTGGTGGGCAACAGCTCGCCGAGACGTTCGGCGGCCTTCTCCGCGCGTTCCTGCTGGACGAAGGCGAAGATGCCGTTGACGACGATCACCACGATCACGGCGATGCCCAGCTCCGGCATGCCCGCGACGAACGCGAGCGCCGAGGCGAACCACAACAGCAGCGCGAAGAAGTGCGTCAGCTGCGCGACCAGCCTGCGCCACCACGGCACCCGTCGCGCGGCGGGGAGCTGGTTCGGGCCGTCGCGGGTCAGCCGCGCGGCGGCCTCGCCACCGGTGAGGCCGTCGCCGGGGAGCACCTGCGGACCGGGATGTGCCTGCACGCCGCCTCCTCGCCCACCCGGATGCGTCACCGCAACCGGGTCGGCCCCGTCGCGGCAGGCCCAGCGTATCGACAGGGAGGCGGTCGCGGACGCGACTGCGCCCCACCGGCACGACGGCCGGTGGGGCGCAGTGGACGAGCCGTCAGGCGTGCTCGAGGCGGATGCCCTTGGTCTCCCTCATGAAGATGCAGGCAACTCCGGTCAGCACGCACAGAACCATGATGTACACGCTGAACGCCCACCCGATACCCCGGCCGATCAGCAGCTGGTTCAGGTACGGGGCGGTGCCGCCGAACACCGCGACCGAGAACGAGTACGCGAAGCCGATCGCCTGGGTCCGCAGCCGGGTGGGGAAGCTCTCCGACAGCGTCGCCGACAGCACCGACGCGGGAACGGACACCACGAGCAGCGCGACCGTCGTCGCGACGAGCAGGGTCCATCCGGCCGAGGAGATCATCATCGTCAGCGGCAGCTGCAGCACGAGCATCAGGCCGGCGAACGCGAACAGCATGGGACGGCGGCCGATCCGGTCCGACAGCATGCCCCAGAAGGGCAGGGAGATCAGCGCGATCGACTGGGCGATCACCGACATCCAGTAGGCCACGTCGGGATCCATGCCCTGCTGGGTGATGGCGTAGGTGGAGACGTACGACGTCCAGGTGTAGTGCGCGGCGGTGATGCCGGAGGTCATGCCGATCATGAGCAGGATCGCGCGGACGACGGTCTTGCGCGGAATACGCGGCTGGTCGTCCTGCTGGGCGTCGAACACGTCGCTCTCGTCCATGCTGCGGCGCAGGTACAGGGCGACCAGCGCCAGGCAGGCGCCGATGAGGAACGGGATACGCCAACCCCATTCGGCGACAGCGCTTTCGGAGAGCGACGAGGTGACCACGCCGCCGATGCTGTAGGCGAGGACCGAGCCGCCGAAGATCGCGATGAAGGCGACGCTGCCCCACATGCCGCGACGATGCGGCGGGGCGATCTCGCCGACGTACGAGTAGGCGGTGGCCGATTCACCACCGTGGGCGAAGCCCTGCATGATCCGCGCGGCGAGCAGGATCAGCGACGCCCAGGCACCGATGGACTCGTAGGTGGGCATGATGCCGATGACGAGGCTGCCCGCCGCCATCATGAGCATCGTGGTGACGAGGACGAACTTGCGGCCCCGCCGGTCGGCGATGCGGCCGAACACGATGCCACCGAGGGGACGCATGAGGAAGCCGACGGCGAAGACCGCGAGCGTCGACAGCAGCGCGGAGATCGGATCGGAGTTGTTGAACATCACCGCGGCGATGAACGGGGCGAAGACCGCGTAGGCGCTCCACTCGTACCACTCGAGTACGTTGCCGACCGCGCTGGCGAACAGCGATTTCTTTTTCGAGGCCAGGGTGGGCGCGGTGTCGACCGCATCCCGGGGGTTCCGGACGTCGGTGTTCACGTCGTGTCTCTTTTCGTTCGCGGGAGCAGTGGCCGAATGTCACATCGGGTCGATGTGACCGAACCCGTGTGACATTCGGTCGGTAGGAGGTCGGTAGGAGGGGGTCGGGCCAGGGGCGGATCGTCAGGTGGTCGGGGTGGGGATCGTGCGGTCGCGCAGGTCGCTGCGCCGGATCTTGCCGGTCTGGGTCTTGGGGAGGTTCTCGACGATGTGGACCCGCCGGGGCCGCTTGTAGGCGGCGAGGCGGTCGCGGACGAAGTCCACGAGTTCGCCCTCGGTGGCGTGGGCGTCGCGTTCGAGCGACACGAACGCCACCACGGATTCGCCCTGGTAGTCGTCGGGCTGACCGACGACGGCGGCCTCGTGCACGGCGGGGTGCTCGTAGAGGGCGTCCTCGACCTCGCGCGGCCACACCTTGTAGCCGGAGACGTTGATCTGGTCCTTCAGCCGGTCCACCAGATAGACCCAGCCGTGCCGATCGATGATCGCGCCGTCGCCGGTGCGCAGCCGTCCGCCGGGCAGGGTGGAGGCGGATGCCTCGGGCTTGCGCCAGTACCCCGAGATCACCTGCGGGCCGGCCAGTTCCAGCTCCCCCTGCGTGCCGGGTTCGACGACGGCACCGTCCGCGTCGACGACGCGCGCATCGATCAGGGGCAGCGGGACGCCGATCGCGAGGGTGCCGCTGGCGGGGTCCACGGGTGCCCGCCGTCCGGGGGGCACCGCGATGACGCCGGAGGAGGTCTCGGTCATGCCGTACGCGTTGTGGATGTACTTGCCGAACTTCGCTTCGAACTTCTCCACGGTCGCGGGCGGGATCGGTGCGCCGCCGGAGTAGAGGGTCTTGACCGACGCGAAGTGGCGGGCGTCGGCGCCGGGGGTTTCGTACAGGGCGTTGAACACCGTGATCGAGCCGATCGTGAACGTGACCTTGTGCTCGACGAGGGCCTCGAGCGCGACCTCGGCATTGAAGCGGTTGGCGAAGACCAGGGTGGTTCGGTGCACCAGCGCCAGCGTGGCGTTGATGACGGCGCCGGTGATGTGGAACAGGGGGGCGACGGCGAACACCACGTCGCCGTCGGTGAGGCCGACGAAGGAGCCGAAGGTGGTGGCCACGGCCAGCACATTGGCGTGGGAGTTCATCGCGCCCTTCGGCGGTCCGGTGGTTCCCGAGGTGTAGGCGAGCAACGCGACGTCGTCGCCGGTGATCTCGACGGGCGACGGCCGCCGGCCCCGGTACTGCTCGATCAGCTCGACGAGGTCGCCGTCGGGCGCGGCCACGGCACGGTCCGTCGTCGGGAAGACCCGCGCGTCGTCGCGGCTCTGGAAGTCCAGGTCGCTGGTGCTGACGATCCAGCGCACCGAGCTGTCGCGCACGGTGTCCGCGGTCTCCGCGACGGCGGTGTCGGCGCACACCATGCCGACGATCTCGGCGTCGTCGACGAGGCGGCGCAGCTCGGCTCTGCGGTACATGGGGTTGAGCACGAGCGCCGCGGCGCCGAGTTTCCACAACGCGAGCAGGGTCAGCGCGTACTGGGGGACGTTCTGCAGGTAGATGCCCACGCGGTCGCCGCGCTGCACCCCTCGGGCAGCGAAGGCGACGGCGAGAGCGTCGGAGAGCTCGTCGGTCTCGCGGGCGGTCAGCACACCGTCGAAGTAGGCGATGGCCTTGCCGTCGGGATCGGCGTCCACACGGGCGCGCCACGCGTCCACCAGGGAGACGAACGGCACCACCGGCTCGGGGGCGAGTCCGTTCGGGTAGAGCGCGGTCCAGGGGCGCATCTCGGACGTCACGACGCAGTTCCTTCCACTCGACTGCGGGGCCTTCCACCACCACGACCGATCGCTCGGTCGGTAAGCGGTCTGTCAGTAGTGTCCTGGGCCACACAACCGCATGTCAAATCGGACAGGCCACACCCGTCGCGGCCGCAGCCGCGCCCTGGCCTGGGCATTCCCGGAGTGGGAGAATCGGAGGTCGAACGACCACCGGCGCGCGACGCGACGAGCGGTCGGAAATCGTCGGTGGGCGGTCGAGAACCGCACGTCGGTGCGAGCGGACACGGCTGACGGAAGGCCGAGACGATGGACGACGTGGACACCCGGCACGCGCAGGTCCTGCTCGAATGGGACGGCGGCCGCGCCGGCTACGACCCCGGAACGACAGTGCGCATCGGCCGGGACCGATCGATGGACGTCACGCTCGAGCACCCCGTGGTCTCCCGCGAACACGCGCTCTTGCAGTGGGAGGACGGCTGGTATCTCGTCGACTCCGGCAGCAAGAACGGGCTCTTCGTCGACGGCCGCCGGGTCGAGCGGATCCGCGTCACCGGAACTGTCGTCGCCCGGATCGGCGACCGCGCCGAGGGACCGGACGTCCGGATCTCCGTCGCCGAACCCGAGGCGACCCGTGAACGCAGAGGGGGCCTGCTCGACCAGCTGACCGCGGTCCGGGCCGGCGAGACCCGCGGCGCGCGACGCCGGCCCCGGCGCGCGCCCCGCACCGGCGACGTGTCGATCGGCCGGGCCGCCGACAATGCCATCGTCGTCGACGACGTCCTGGCCTCCCGCCATCACGCGGCCCTGCGCACCGGGCCGACCGGTCTCGAGATCGAGGACCTCGGCAGCGTCAACGGCACGTTCGTCGCCGGCACCCGGATCGACCACGCAGTCCTCGCCGAGGGCGACGTCGTGACGATCGGCAACACCGACCTCGTCGTCCACGACGGCACCCTCGTCCCGCGGGAGAAGACGGCGGCTGCCACCACCGACGGCCTGCGCGTGCGCGCCGTCGGGCTGACCATCGACGGGAGCCGGCGCCTGCTGCACGACGTCACCCTGGCCGCGCCGCCCGGCACGCTCACCGCCGTCATCGGCCCCTCCGGCGCCGGCAAGTCCACCGTGGCCAAGATCGTCTCCGGCACCGGCAGCCCCACCGATGGGGTCGTGGAGTTCGACGGCCACAGCGTGCACGCCGAATACCAGGCGCTGCGCTCCCGGATCGGCCTCGTTCCCCAGGACGACGTGCTTCACCGGCAGCTCACCGTCTGTGAGGCCCTCGGCTACGCCGCCGAACTACGGCTGCCACCGGACACCACCCGTGCCGACCGCGACGAGGTGATCGCCCGGGTACTCGGCGAACTCCAGCTCACCGAGCACGCCGGCACCCGGGTCGACCGCCTCTCGGGCGGGCAGCGCAAACGCGCGTCGGTCGCCCTCGAACTGCTCACCGGACCGTCGCTGCTGATCCTCGACGAACCCACCTCCGGCCTCGACCCGGCGCTCGACCGGCAGATCATGACCACGCTGCGCCGCCTCGCCGACTCCGGCCGGGTCGTCCTCGTCATCACCCACTCGCTGTCCTACCTCGAACTGTGTGATCAGGTGCTGCTGCTCGCGCCCGGGGGAAAGACCGCCTATGTCGGGCCGCCCGGCGAGGTGGGACCCGCGCTGGGCAGCTCCGACTGGGCGGAGATCTTCGCCCGCGTCGCCGCCGAACCCGATGCGGTGTACGCCGAGCACCTCGCCCGCAGTGCGACCGTCGACCACCCACCCGCCGCCGCGCCCGGCCCGCTGGGCCGGCCCGCCCACACCTCCCGTCGCCGGCAGCTGAGCACCGTCGCGCGGCGGCAGATGCGGCTGATCCGCGCGGACCGCGGCTACCTGATCTTCCTGTCGTTGCTGCCGTTCATCCTCGGCGGGCTGTCGATCCTGGTGCCGGGTAGCGACGGATTCGGTCCGCCCAGCCCGGGCGCCGAACCCGGCGAACTGGCGTTCATCCTCATCCTGCTGATCCTCGGGGCCTGTTTCATGGGCTCCTCGCTCACCGTCCGGGACCTCGTCGGCGAACGGATGATCTACCACCGCGAACGCGCCGCCGGGCTCGCACCGTCGGCGTACCTGATCGCGAAGATCGTGGTGTTCTGCGCCGCCGCGATCGTGCAGTCGTTCGTGCTCGTCCTCGTCGTCCTGATCGGCAAGGGCAGCCCCGGCACCGGAAGCGTGATCCCTTCCGGCAGTGTCGAACTCGTCGTCGACATCGCCCTGACCACATGTGCGTGCGTGGTGGTCGGCCTGGCCCTGTCGGCCGTCGCCCGGTCCGGCGAACAGGTGATGCCGCTGCTCGTCGTGACGGTCATGGTGCAGCTCGTGCTCAGCGGCGGCCTGATCCCCATCACCGGGCGTGCCGTGCTCGCCCAGCTGTCGTGGCTGTCGCCGTCGCGGTGGGGCTACGCCGCGACCGCCTCGACCACCGACCTGCGTGCCAAGGACCCGACCGCCGAGGCCGACGTGCTGTGGCAGCACGCGACGTCGTGGTGGCTGCTCTCGGCCGGGATGCTGCTCCTCCTCGGGATCGTCTACGCGACGTTCACCTACACGCGGCTGCGGCTGCGCGCCCGGTGAGCGCAGTGCCGGTGCGTCACACGAGGACCAGCGCGGCGGCGACCGCAAAATCGAGCACGGCACAGAATTCGGCGAAGGACCGGTCCACCGTGCTCCGCAACCGATGGTGGACGAGATCCCACACGCCGTGCAGGAACCATCCCGCCGCGACGAGGTACCGGGCGAGATCCGGATCGACCGCTAGCGCCACCAGACCGAGCGCCCCGAACGCGGCCATGCCGGCCACCTGGACGAGGAACCGGCGATCGCGCAGCCGTCCGCGCACCGCACCCACGACGACCACGACCGCTGCCGCGGCGCCGATCAGCGCCGTCGACGGCACCACGTCCAGCGCCCGCAGCACGAACCACGCCGCGTAGGAGACCAGGAACACCACCCACACCGCACGCGGCCGGCCCAGCACGGCCGTCACGAGATACAGGAACGGCAGCAGCATCATCATCTCGGTGAGCACGTCGACGCTCGCCTCGGCGGGCGTGCCGAACAGCGCGAACGCCAGCGCCGCCACCGTCGGCCAGCGCTGCAGGAGCAGGGCCGGGCCGGCGGAGCGGCGCGGTGCGGGGTGGGCCGTGGTGACGATCGTCGTCGAATCCATGTCATCTCCCGGGAGCAGTGGTGAGCGGATCCCTCCACGATCGGCGGCCGGATCCGGCCGGACGAGGCCCGATCTCGGACAGGTCCGGAAATTTGGGATCCCTGTCCGCCGGACACACCGCGATCGGCCCGTTCCGGGGGTTACGGTCGACGGTGTGGACGAACGACTCGTGGTGGTCGTCGGCTACGACGGGGCGGAGTTGCTCGACATCGCCTGCGTGACGACGACGTTCGCGGCGGCGAACCGGTTCGGTGCCGCCCCGCCGTACCGCGTCGAGCTGGCCAGCCCCGGCGGGGCCGCGATCACCTGCGACACCGGACTGGTGCTGGCCGGGCAGCGACGGCTCGAACGACTCGTCGGAGCACTCGACACCCTCGTGGTCTCCGGCGGCTTCGGGCACGTCGACGTGGCCGACGACGCCCGGTTCGTCGGCCACGTGCGCCGCCTGGCGCGGGACAGCCGCCGGGTGGCGTCCGTGTGCACGGGCGCCTCCGTCCTCGCGGCCGCGGGCCTGCTCGACGGCCGCCGCGCCACCACCCACTGGGCGTTCGCCGCTCACCTCGCCGCGCGATACCCGCAGGTGCAGGTGGATCCGACACCCATCTTCGTGCGCGACGGCCACGTCGCGACCGCCGCCGGGGTGACCAGCGCCCTGGACCTCACCCTCGCGTTCGTCGAGGAGGACCACGGCCCCGACCTCGCCCGCCACGTCTCCCGCGCCCTGGTCACCTACCTGCAGCGACCGGGAAACCAGGCCCAGATGAGCCTGTTCACCACGGTGCCCGAACCGGAGGACCGCGGCATGCGGCGCCTCGTCGACCACATCACCACCCACCTCGGCGGCGACCTGTCGGCCGCGGCGCTCGCCGCACGGGCCGGGATGAGCGAGCGGCATCTCACCCGGGTGTTCCTGCACCACGTGCACGACACCCCGGCCCGCTACGTCCGCCGGGTCCGGCTCGAGGCCGCCGCGGTCCTGCTCACCACCACGTCGCTGCCGGTCACGGCGATCGCGGCCCGCTGCGGATTCGGCACCACCGAGACGCTGCGGCAGGCGTTCACCCGGCGCTACGGGGCGTCACCGGCGGCATTCCGCGCCGGTCACTCCCGCACTGCCGCCCGGCACACCGTCGGCTGAACGGGCCCCGGGACCCTGATGCACCTCCGCCGGGCACTCGTCGCTGCGCCCACGAAGCCGGCTCGCGAAGGTCGGCAGGCCTGGCGGCAGCGTCGTACGGTGGCCTCATGAAGTGGTCGAAAGCCCTCGGACTTCCCGCCGCGGCGATGGCCGCGGTCGCCTCGTACGACCTGCTGCAGCGACGCCACGCGCTGCTGCGCAACTTCCCCGTCGTCGGGCACGGCCGCTACCTGCTCGAAGCGGTCGGTCCCGAGTTGCGGCAGTACATCACCACTGGAAACGACGAGGAGCGTCCCTTCACGCGCGATCAGCGCCGCTGGGTGTACACGTCGTCGAAGCTCGTGAACAACACCTTCGGTTTCGGCACCGACAACGACGTCGAATACACCGACGGTTACACGATCATCAAACACCGCACGTTCTCCGAGACCCCGCCGTCGGCGGCGCCGCACGCCGGGGAGGAGCTGCAGATCCCGTCGGCGAAGATCCTTGGCGGCGCCCGCGGACGAGCGAAGGCGTTCCGGCCGCAGTCGATCGTCAACGTCTCGGCCATGAGCTTCGGCTCGCTGAGCGGGGCCGCCGTCACGGCCCTCAACCGCGGCGCCGCCGCCAGCGGGTGCCTGCACAACACCGGCGAGGGCGGCCTGTCGCGCTACCACCGCAACGGGGCAGACCTGATCTTCCAGATCGGCACCGCGTACTTCGGTTGCCGCGACGCGGAGGGCCGGTTCGACCTGGCCCGGCTGAAGGCCGTCGTCGAGTCGGCACCGGTGCGGGCGATCGAGATCAAACTGAGCCAGGGCGCCAAGCCGGGCCTCGGCGGCCTGCTGCCCGGGGCGAAGGTGACGCCCGAGATCGCCGAGATCCGCGGCATCCCGGAGGGTCGCGACTGTGTCAGCCCGTCGCGGCACGCCACGTTCCACGACGTCGACAGCATGCTCGACTGGATCGAGCTGCTCGCCCACGAGACCGGGCTGCCGGTCGGCATCAAGTCGGCGGTCGGCGACATGGTGTTCTGGCAGCACCTCGTCGACGCGATGTGCAACTCCGACCGTGGCGTCGACTTCGTGACGATCGACGGCGGCGAGGGCGGCACGGGTGCGGCGCCGCTCGTGTTCACCGACGCTGTCTCGCTGCCCTTCCGCAGCGGCTTCGCCCGGGTCTACAAGCTGTTCGCGGAGGCCGGTCTCAGCGACGACGTGACGTTCATCGGCGCCGGCAAGCTCGGACTGCCCGACAACGCGGTGGTGGCGATGGCCCTCGGCTGCGACATGGTCAACATCGCGCGGGAGCCGATGCTCGCGATCGGCTGCATCCAGGCCCAGAAGTGCCACACCGACCGGTGCCCGACGGGCGTCGCCACCCAGAACCCGTGGCTGGAGCGGGGACTCGACGTCGAGCTGAAGTCGGTGCGCGCCGCCAACTACATCCGGGCGCTGCGCCGGGACATGTTCAAGCTGGCCGAGGCCTGCGGCGTCGCGCATCCCGGTCTCATCACCCCGACCGACATCGAGGTGGCGGACGGCAACCGTCGCGCGATCACCCTCGCGGAGATGTACGGCTACCAGCCCGGCTGGGGTCTGCCCGGCGGGTCGGACCGGGAGGAGATCACGCGGCTGATGCTCGGGGTCGCCGCGGCCGAGGGCGGCGAGGGCTCCCCGGGCGCGCGGACGACGCCCTGACACCGGCACTGTCCAGATTCCGGACAGTTCGGGACGCCGACCCCACTTCACGCTGGAGCACGACCACTCGCGACCCCATCGAACCCGCCGGGAGGCAGATCGTGATCGACAAGATGTACGCCACCGTGCTCACCGTCGGCGGTGTCGTGTTCGCCGGCTGCCTGCTCCTCGGCGAGGCCGTGGACGCGGTGGGCGGCGGGAGCAGCGGTCGCGTCATCGGACTGCGCGCGCTTCCGGACGACACAGTCGGACAGGCCGAGCGCCTCTGCTAGAGTCTGCCGCGTGTCCGCTACCGCCGTGCCTCGCGTCCGCCATGAACTGGCGCTGATCGCTGTCGGCGTGCGCGCGGTCGCCGACGTCGACTGTCGTCGCTGACTCCCGTCACCAACCCTTGCGGCATCGTTGCCGCCCCCGGTTGCCGAGGAGTCGCGTCGCCCCGTCCGGCGTGACATTCGTCGGTCCGACTCGTTCGGGTCCACGTCTCCACCACATTCGTCCGTCCTGCGGAGCGTCTCCTCGAACCGGTGTGTCCGGCCCTCCCCCGGTCTCGCACAGAGACACTCCTGCAGGAAAGGCATCACCTCATGAAGAGACGTTCGGGTCTGTTCGTCACCGCCCTCGCCGCCCTCGGCGCGACCGTGCTGACCGCGTGCTCCGGCGGATCCAGCGACACCGTGGGCGGAGGTGAGAGCAGCGGCGACGGCTCCGGCGGCACGATCAACCTGTACGCGTACGCCGTGCCGAAGCCCGGATTCGACAAGCTGATCCCCGCCTTCCAGGCCACCGAGGAGGGTGCGGGCGTCGAGTTCCAGCAGTCCTACGGCGCCTCCGGCGATCAGTCCCGGAAGGTCAAGGACGGCGCAGAGGCGGACTTCGTCAACTTCTCCGTCGAGCCGGACATCACCCGTCTCGTCGACGCCGGGCTCGTCGAGGCCGATTGGAACTCCGTTCCGTACAACGGAATTCCCTTCGGGTCGGTGGTGACGATCGTGGTGCGCGAGGGCAACCCCAAAAACATCACCGACTGGGACGACCTGCTCCAGCCCGGCCTCGAGGTCGTCACGCCCAACCCGTTCAGTTCCGGCTCGGCCAAGTGGAACCTGCTCGCCCCCTACGCGGCGAAGAGCGACGGCGGCGCGAACCCGCAGGCGGGTCTGGACTACGTCACCACACTCGTGAACGAGCACGTCAAGATCCAGCCCAAGTCCGGTCGCGAGGCCACCGAGGCGTTCCTGCAGGGCTCCGGCGACGTGCTGCTCAGCTACGAGAACGAGGCGCTGTTCATCGAGCGCAACGGCGACCCGGTCGAGCACGTCACCCCACCCACCACCTTCAAGATCGAGAATCCGGCTGCAGTGCTCACGAATTCGAAGAACGCCGAGAAGGCACGGGCGTTCGCGGACTTCCTCTACACCCCGCAGGCACAGCGCCTGTGGGCGGAGGCGGGCTTCCGGCCCGTCGACCCTGCGGTGGCGGAGGAGTTCGCGGCCGACTTCCCGCAGCCGGCGAAGCTGTGGACGATCGCGGACCTGGGCGGCTGGAAGGCTGTCGACGAGCAGCTGTTCAAGGCCGAGACCGGCTCGATCGCCGTGATCTACGACAACGCCACGAAGTAGAGCCCGGACAGTGAGTATCACCGACAGCGCCACCGGGGTGGGACCGATGCCGGCTCCCGCCCCGGCGCCGCGCCGCCGCACTCCGCTGCGCGCAGCCACCGGCACGGTCGGACCGCTCGGCATCGGAGTGTCCGTGCTGTGGCTGTCCGTCATCGTTCTGTTGCCGCTCGCGGCGCTGACCGCCGACGCGTTCGCCGACGGCCCGAGTGGCTTCTGGAACGCCGTCACCGCCCCGGCCGCGCTGGCGACGCTGCGGATCACCGTGGTCGTCTCCGCGATCGTCGCGGTCGTCAACGTGGTCATGGGCACCCTCATCGCGTGGGTACTGGTGCGCGACGAGTTCCCGGGCAAGAAGTTCGTCAATGCCCTGATCGACCTGCCCTTCGCGCTGCCCACCATCGTGGCGAGCATCGTGCTCCTGGCGCTGTACGGGCCGGAGAGCCCGATCGGGATCCATCTCAACGCCTCCCAGCCGGGGCTCGTCGTCGCGCTGGCATTCGTGACGCTGCCGTTCGTGGTGCGTTCGGTGCAGCCGGTGCTCCTCGAAGCGGACCGAGAGGTGGAAGAGGCCGCGGCGTCCCTCGGCGCGAACAACCTGACCGTCTTCCGGTCCGTGGTACTGCCCGTGCTGACCCCGGCTGTCGTCAGCGGTGCCGGGCTCGCGTTCGCCCGCGCCCTCGGCGAATACGGATCGATCGTGCTCATCGGCGGCAACATCCCGTACGAGACCCAGGTGGCGTCGCAGTACATCCAGCAGCAGATCGAGATCGACCGCCCGGTGAACGCTGCCGCGGTGTCCGTGGCGCTGCTGCTCATCGCCTTCGTCGTGCTGTTCGTGCTGCGCCTGGCAGCCGGACGCAGACTGCGCCGGGAGGAGGAGGACCGATGAAGGTCTCCCCGTGGACGCGAATCTCGCTGCGGACGATCGCACTCGGCTACCTGTTGGTCCTGCTGCTCGTTCCGATCGGGGTGATCCTCTACCGCACATTCGAGAACGGTGTGGGTGCGTTCCTCCAGTCGATCAGCACGCCCGCGGCGATCTCGGCGTTGAACCTGTCGCTGCTGATCGTCGCCATCGTGGTGCCCGTCAACGTCGTGTTCGGTGTCGTCGTCGCACTTGCGCTCGTGCGCGGCCGGTTCCGCGGTCGCGGGCTGCTGCAAGCCGTGGTGGACCTACCGTTCGCCGTCTCACCGATCGTCGTCGGTGTCGCCCTGATCATGCTGTGGGGTGCCGGCGGGTGGTTCGGAGGTGTCGAATCCCTCGGATTCAAGGTGATATTCGGGCTACCCGGCATGGTGATCGCGACGATCTTCGTCACCTTGCCGTTCGTCGTGCGCGAGGTCGAACCGGTGCTCCACGAGATCGGCCAGGAACAGGAGCAGGCCGCTGCGACACTCGGCGCGAACGGCTGGCAGACGTTCCGGCGCATCACCCTGCCCTCGATCCGGTGGGGCCTGACGTACGGCGTGGTCCTCACTGTCGCCCGCGCGCTCGGCGAGTTCGGGGCCGTCATCATGGTCTCGTCCGGCTTCCCCGGCGTGTCCCAGACCCTGACGTTGCTGGTGCACTCCCGCTACATCGACGACCACAACACCTTCGGCGCCTACTGCGCCGCGACCCTGCTCATGGCCATCGCCGTGATCGTGCTGCTGCTGATGACCCTGCTCGACCGCAAGAGGAGTACCAGATGATCACCGTCACGGGCGCACGAAAGAACTACGGCGACTTCGCGGCCCTCGACGACGTCGACATCGAGATCCCGTCCGGATCGCTCACCGCGCTGCTCGGACCCTCCGGCTCGGGTAAGTCGACGCTGCTGCGGTCCATCGCCGGACTGGAAACCCTCGATGACGGCATCGTGCGCATCGGCGGCGACGACGTGACCGGCGTGACCCCGCAGAAGCGGGACATCGGTTTCGTCTTCCAGCACTACGCGGCGTTCAAGCACATGACCGTCCGCGAGAACGTCGCGTTCGGATTGAAGATCCGTAAGCGGCCCAAGACCGAAATCAGCCGTCGCGTCGACGAACTGCTCGGCATCGTCGGGCTCGACGGGTTCCAGCAACGCTATCCGGCACAGCTGTCCGGCGGCCAGCGCCAGCGCATGGCCCTGGCCCGCGCCCTCGCCGTCGATCCCAAGGTGCTGCTGCTCGACGAACCGTTCGGCGCGCTCGACGCCAAGGTGCGCGCCGACCTGCGCACGTGGCTGCGGCGCTTGCACGACGAGGTGCACGTGACCACCGTGCTGGTCACCCATGATCAGGAGGAAGCGCTCGACGTCGCCGACCGAATCGCCGTGATGAACCGGGGCCGCATCGAGCAGGTCGGAACCCCGCAGGACCTGTACGACCGGCCCGCGAACGATTTCGTGATGTCGTTCCTGGGCAATGTCTCCAAGCTGAACGGAAAGCTGGTGCGGCCGCACGACATCCGTCTCGGCCGCGAATTCGATTCGGCCCGGGACGCGGACGCCACCGGGTCCGTGGGTGTCACCCGCGCGACGGTGGAGCGGGTCGTGCACCTCGGGTTCGAGGTCCGCGTCGAGCTGCGCAACTCCGCGACCGGTGAGGACTTCACCGCGCAGGTCACCCGCGGTGACGCACGCGCTCTCGGTCTCGCACCCGGCGAGACCGTCTATGCACGCGCGACCGAGGAACCGGCGCTGCCGGAGACGACGCGGGTGCCGATCGGCTAGCCCCACGCCCGCCCACCGCTGCTGCACACGACCGAATGTCACACGGGTTCGAGTAGATCGAACCCGTGTGACATTCGGTCGTTCAGGGGTGCAGTATCCCGCGGACTGCTCGGGTCCGGAGCCGGGTTCGAATCAATCGGATCGGAATCCGTGACGAGCAGGACCCCGCCGGGCGAGAGTGGTGTCCACGCGCCCCGCCCTCCCGGTGTGCACGCCGATCACTCACCCGAGATCCGTGAAAGGTACTACCCGATGAACGCTTTCCCCGGTGGGTCGGCGTGAGCGCGCCGACCGGGATCCGTCCCGCGCCGGCGAGCACCGCCGAGCCCGACGACGCAGGGTTGGTCGTCGCCCCCGCCCGCCACCCGCTGCGCTGGCTGGTCGCCGCCCTCGCCCTCGTCCTGGTGGCGCAGTTCGTGCACGGCCTGGCTACCAACCCGGGCTGGGACTGGGCGACGTTCGCTCGGTACTTCACCGCACAGTCCGTGCTCTCGGCCCTGGTGGTGACCATCGAACTCACCGTGTGGGGAACGGTTCTCGGATTCGGGCTCGGCGTGCTGCTCGCCGTCGGCAGGCTGTCGAGGAATCCCGTCCTGCAGGTGATCTCCTGGGTGTACATCTGGGCATTCCGATCCATCCCGCTCATCGTGCAGCTGCTGTTCTGGTTCAATATCGCGTACCTGTACCGAACGCTGTCGCTGGGTGTCCCGTTCGGACCGTCGTTCTTCGAGTTCGAGGTCACCGGCGTGATCTCCGGCTTCACCGCCGCGGTGATCGGCCTGGCGCTGCATCAGGCCGCCTACTCGGCGGAGATCATCCGCGCCGGCGTCATCTCCGTGGACCACGGCCAGATCGAAGCGGCGCAGGCGCTGGGCATCCCTCGTCGCCGGCAGTTCTTCAAGATCGTTCTGCCGCAGGCCATGCGATCGATTCTGCCCAACGCCGCCAACGAGGTCATCAGCCTGTTCAAGGGCACCTCGATCGTCTCCACGATGGCGATCGCCGAGCTGTTCTACCAGGTGCAGGTCGTCTTCGGCCGCAACGGCCGGGTCGTGCCCCTGCTCATGGTGGCCACCGTCTGGTACATCGTGCTCACCACCGCATTGTCGATCGTCCAGTACTACGTGGAGCGGCACTACGCGCGCGGCTCGTCCCGCGCCCTCCCGCTCACCCCCTGGCAGAAGACCGTCGGCAAGTTCCGCGAGATCCGTGACTCGGGTATCGCCGCACCCCGGGGAGCCACCCGATGACCACGCCGGTCGACCCCACCACGTATGCCGTCGACGTCCGGGGCGTGCACAAGTCGTTCGGATCCCTCGAGGTCCTGAGGGGTGTGGACCTGAAAGTCCGCAAGGGCGAGGTCACGGTGATCCTCGGCCCCTCCGGCTCCGGCAAGTCCACCCTGCTGCGCACCCTCAACCACCTCGAGAAGGTCGACCGCGGCACGGTCCGTATCGACGGCGAACTCGTCGGCTACCGCCGCCGGGGCGGCAAGCTGCACGAGTTGCGAGAGAAGGACATCCTCCGTCAACGGTCGCGTATCGGATTCGTGTTCCAGAACTTCAACCTCTTCCCGCACCTGACCGTGCTCGAGAACGTGGTCGAGGCGCCGATCTCCGCGCAGCGCCGCGACCGCACCGAGGTCGAGACGCTCGCCCGGGAACTGCTCGACCGGGTCGGTGTCGGCGACAAGATCCACGACTACCCCAAACAGCTGTCCGGTGGGCAGCAGCAGCGCGTCGCCATCGCCCGCGCACTCGCGCTGCGCCCGGCCGTGATCCTGTTCGACGAGCCGACCTCCGCGCTCGACCCCGAACTGGTCGGCGAGGTGCTCGAGGTGATCCGCGACCTGGCCCGCGACGGCGCGACCCTCGTGATCGTCACCCACGAGATCGGCTTCGCGCGTGAGGTTGCCGACACCGTCGTGTTCATGGACGGCGGCGTCGTCGTCGAACAGGGGCCGCCCGCGCAGGTTCTCGACCGACCCACCCAGGAACGCACCCGCGCCTTCCTGTCCAAAGTCCTCTGAAGTCCTCCCGAAAGGCAATGATGTCCGCGTTCACCCGACGCACGAGGCTGGTCGCCTCGGCCCTGACCGCCGTCGCCCTGCTGTCGGTCGCCGCCTGCAGCTCCGGCAGCGGCACCGACGAGCCCGACGCGGCCACCTCTTCCGGCTACAACCTCACCGCCGACCAGAACCGCATCACCACCGACTCCGTACCCGAAATCGCCGCCAAGGTCCCGCAGTCCATCCGCGACCGCGGCACTCTCATCGTCACAGGGTCCGCCGGCACCGCACCCCCGCTGCGGTTCTATGCCGACGACGACAAGACCATCATCGGGTCCGAGACCGACTTCGCACATCTCCTCGGCGACGTTCTCGACCTCGACGTCGAGCTCACCGCCGCGGACTGGGCACAGAACTTCGTGCGCGTCGACTCCGGTGAAGCGGACGTGTTCATCTCCAATGTCACCGTCACGGAGGAACGCAAGGAGAAGTACGACTTCTCCACCTACCGTCTCGACAACCTCGCCTTCGAGGTGAAGAAGGACAGCGGGATCGAGGTGAAGGATCCGAAGGATGTCGCGGGTCTGAAAGTCGGCGTGAGCTCCGGCACCAACCAGGAGGCGCTGCTCGTCGAGTGGAACGAGCAGAACGTCGCCGCGGGCCTCGAGCCCACCGAAATCCTCTACTTCCAGAACGCCACCGACTACTACCTCGCACTCGGCTCCGGCCGCATCGACGCCTACTTCGGACCCAATCCGTCCGCGTCGTTCCACGTCATCCAGGCCGGGGAGACCGAGATCGCCGGCACGTTCTCCGGCGCGGGTGCGGACCTGCAGGGCGAGATCGCGGTCCTGACCAAGAAGGACAACGGCCTGATCGAGGCGATCAACGAGGCGCTCAACCACGTCATCGAGAACGGCACCTACCAGCAGGTGCTCGACCGATGGGGTATCGCGAACGAGGCCGTCGCGACCTCGGTGATCAATCCTCCGGGCCTGCCGAAGAAGCAGTAGCCGGACGACAGCCAGGGGAGGGACAGCAATGAGTCAGGTGGAGCGCCGGGCCGACATCGTGATCGTCGGGGGCGGCGTCATCGGGTCGGCGGCGGCGTGGCGCCTGGCCGCCCGCGGGAAGGCGGTGATCCTGCTCGAACAGTTCGAGCCGGGTCACCGTCGCGGCGCCTCGCACGGCAGTTCCCGCATCTACCGGCAGGCCTACGACGGCGAGTTCTACACGGCCCTCGCCGGCCGTGCCCTGCCGCTCTGGCGGCACCTGCAGGACACCACGGGCACGGAGGTACTGACCCTCACCGGCGCGGTCGACCACGGACTGCCCGCCGTCGTCGAGGCACGTGCCCAGTCGCTGGCCGTCCTCGGCGTCCGGCACGAGGTCCTCGAGCCGCGCGCCGCGGAACGTCGTTGGCCGGGAATACGTTTCGACACAACCGTCGTGCATCATCCCGAGGCGGGACGGCTGCACGCCGACCGGGCGGTCGCCGCATTCCAGGAGGCCGCGGCGCAGGCCGGGGCCGACATACGGCACAGGACCGTGGTCGAAAGCCTGCACAGTCACGGAAACGGCGTCGACGTGGTCACCCCGGACGCGGTGGTGCGCGCCCGGCACGTCGTCGTCGCGGCCGGCGCGTGGTCGCACCGGTTGCTCACCCGGGCTTCGGATCCAGCGCCTCTCCTCCCAGCGATGCGCACCACGCAGGAGCAGCCCGCACACTTCGTTCCCGTCACGGGGCCCGACTGGCCGAGCTTCGTGCATCACCCTGGCGCGTTGCTCACGACGGCCGGCATCTACGGGCTCGGCTCCGAGGAGGGCATCAAGATCGGCGAGCACGGCACCGGACCCGAAGTGACGCCCGAGACGAGAACCTTCCGGGTCGACCCCGCCGGCGTCGCGCGGCTCGCCACCTACGCTGCCCGATGGCTGCCCGGCGTCGACCCGGGCAGCGCCGTGGCCGACACCTGCCTGTACACCAGCACACCCGACAGCAACTTCGTCGTGGACCGCATCGGCGCCGTCGTCGTGGCCGCGGGCTTCTCCGGGCACGGCTTCAAGTTCGCCCCCGCGATCGGCGAGCTGATCGCAGGTCTCGTCGAGGGCACGACCGTCGCACCGGAGCCGTTCCGGTTCGGCACCCGCGAGGCGGTGACCGCGCGATGACCACCGCCCGCCACATCCAGGTCTGCACCGTGCGGCAGGACGACCCGCTGGCCGCCCCGCTGCTCGCCGAACTCGCCGTCGAATACAGCACCCGCTACGAACGTCCGCTCGACGAGCAGATCCATACCCTCACCACCCACCCGGCCGACGAGTTCGCCGAACCCGACGGCACGTTGCTGGTGCTCGTCGAGGACGGCGAACCTGTCGCCGGTGGCGCGTTCCGGCGCTACGACGCGACCACCGCTGAGCTCAAGCGCATTTGGACGTCGAAAAAGCACCGGCGGCGCGGACTCGGCAGACTCGTGCTGGAGGAACTCGAGGCCGAGGCGGCCCGGAGGGGGTACGCCCGCATCTACCTGACCACTGGGTGGCGTCAACCCGAGGCAGTCGCGCTGTACCTGGCCGCGGGATACACCGCCCTGTTCGATCCCGGCCGACCGGCCGAGGAGATCGGGCCGCACCCCTTCGAGAAGATGCTGATCCGGTTGCGGACGGACTGAACCGCGCCGAGCGGCTCGAGGCAATGCACGAATCGGACGTCCACAGCCGTCGCGACGGGTGTGGACGTCCGATTCTCGTGTGGTTGGCTGCGGCGCGGTCTCCTCCGCCGCAAGTCTTTTCGTTCACGGTGAGTGCAACGGTTCAGGAACCGGGGCCGTGCGTCCTATCCTCGGCGGGAACCATCAAGAGCGACCGAGAAACCCTGATCGCCCGCCGGCTCGGTCCCCGGCCCGAAATCCTCCCATCAGGCCCGGCAGCATCGCGAGCCCGCGGTGCTGCCGGTGCGTCCCGCGGCCGGACACCCCGGTGGCCGGACACCCGTGTGACGCCACCGATCCCCGCCGCACACCGCCCAGGAGTCTCGCCGATGACCTCGACAGCACCCGTCCACCTCGCCGTCGCTCTCGACGGCGCCGGCTGGCATCCCGCCGCCTGGCGTGAAGAGAATTCCCGTCCCGACGAATTGAGCTCGTCCGTGTACTGGACCGATCTCGTCACCACGGCAGAGCGTGGACTGCTGGACTTCGTCACGATCGAGGATTCCCTTGCCGTACCGTCGAACCCGTACACGAGTGAGGACCCCGACGCGGTGGACCGGGTACGGGTCCGGCTCGATGCGCACCTGATCGCCGCGCGGGTTGCACCGTCGACCCGGCACATCGGGCTGATCCCGACGATCACCACCACGCACACCGAACCGTTCCACGTGTCCAAGGCGCTGGCCACCCTCGACTACACATCGCACGGCCGCGCCGGCTGGCAGGTCAAGGTGTCCTCCTCCGCGCAGGAGGCCGCACACTTCGGCCGGCGCGACATCCCCGGACTCGACAAGCGCAACCGGCAGGCGCTCGCCGAGAATCGCCTGCCCGAGTTCGTCCACGACCTGTTCGACGAGGCCGCCGACGCCGTCGAGGTCGTTCGGCGGCTATGGGACAGCTGGGAGGACGATGCGGAGCTCCGCGACGTGAGGACGCGACGGTTCATCGACCGCGACAAGCTGCACTACATCGACTTCGAAGGCCGGTTCTTCCACGTTCGGGGGCCGTCGATCACCCCCCGACCGCCGCAGGGACAGCCGGTGGTCGCACTGCTGGCCCACCGCGACCTTCCGTACGAACTGGCTTCGCGGCAGGCAGATCTGGTGTTCGTCACCCCGTCGGACACCCGCCGTGTGCGTGACCTCGTCGACGAGGTCACGGCGGCGGGCGTGCGGGTCGGGCGGGTCGGTGAACCGCTGCGGGTGTATGCGGACCTCGTGGTCTTCCTCGACACACCGCGCGAGAGCGGAGCCGAGCGGCTCCGGCGTCTCGACGCACTCGCGGGCAGCGCCTTCGACTCGGATGCACTCGTGTTCACCGGGTCGGCGGCCGAACTCGCCGACCGGATCGGTGAGTGGCGTCGACAGGGTATCGACGGCTTCCGGCTCCGACCCGGGGTGGCAGTCGACGACCTCGACGTCATCGTCGACGTGCTCGTCCCGATCCTGCAACAGCGCGAGTTGTTCCGCTCCGAATACCCCGGCACGTCCCTGCGCGGACTTCTGGATCTGTCGACCGACGTTCCCAACCGCTACGCCGTCACCACGGCCGGAACCGAAGGACACGACCGATGAGCACACGCAAGCAGGTCATCCTCGGGGCCTACCTCGGCGGTGTCAATCACCACACCGCATGGTGGGATCCCCGGGCAGGCAGCCAGATCGAGTTCTCGACCTTCGAGCACACCGCCCGTACCGCCGAGCGCGGCAAGTTCGACTTCTTCTTCCTCGCCGAGGGCCTCGTGCTGCGCGAGCGCGCGGGCCGGATCTTCGATCAGGACATCATCGGCCGGCCCGACACCTTCACGGTCCTCGCGTCGCTGGCCGCCGTCACGGACCACCTCGGCCTGGCCGCCACCATCAACGCGACCTTCAACGAGCCGTACGAGCTGGCTCGGCAGATCGCCTCTCTCGATCACCTCTCCGGCGGCCGGGCCGCGTGGAACGTGGTCACCTCCTTCGATGCCTTCACCGGGCGCAACTTCCGCCGCGGCGGCTTCCTGGATCGCTCCCAACGGTACGAGCGCGCGGACGAGAACCTGACGCTCATCCGTCAACTCTGGGATTCGTGGCGTAGCGACGACATCGTCGCCGACAAGGCCGGCGGCCGGTTCCTGCGTCGACCCGACGCCGGCACCTTCGCATACCACGGCAACCACTTCGACGTGCACGGCAGGTTCACGGTTCCGCGCAGCCCCCAAGGACGCCCGGTGATCCTCCAGGCCGGGGTGTCCCCGCAGGGCCGGGACTTCGCTGCCGCGAACGCCGATGCCATCTTCTCCCCGTACGGGAAACTGCCCGAGGCCACGGATTTCTACCGAGATGTCAAGGCCCGGGCGATCGCTGCCGGCCGCTCCGCCGACGACATCAAGATCCTGCCGTCGGCGAGCTTCGTGATCGGGGACACCGAGGCCGAGGCCGTCGAGAAGTACCACGAGATCCGTAACCAGCAGGTCACCGGGCAGACCGCCCTGATCCTGCTCGAGCAGATCTGGAATCGGGATCTGTCCGAATACGATCCGGAGGGCCCGCTGCCGGACATCGATCCCGACCCCGACGCCGAGTCGATCATCCAGGGACGGGCCTTCGTCCACCAGGACCGGTTCGAGACCGTCGCACGGCTCCGCGCGATCGCGGAGGAGAAGAAGCTGACCCTGCGAGAGGTCGTGATCGACCAGTTCGAGCGCGGACCCCTCGTCGGTACCGCGGCACGGATCGCCGAGCAGATCGACGCCTTCGTGCAGAACGACGGCTCAGACGGGTTCATCCTCGGATCCCACCTCGTGCCCTGGGGACTCGACGACTTCGTCGACGAGGTGGTGCCCCTGCTACAGGACCGTGGTGTCCTCCGCGCCGAGTACACCGGAACCACGCTGCGGCACAACCTCGGGCTGCGGGTACCGGCCGATCCGGTGGCGGTCGGCGGTTAGCCCCCCTCCCGCGTGACACTCACCGATCGGGCGCAGACGCCCCAACAGACGACGTCGGTGGTGCCGGTCTGTGCGGCCGCCGGCTTCACCACCCTGCTCGATTCGTCGGTGCTGAACGTCGGCCTCCCCGCCCTGCGGACCGGTCTCGACGCGGGCGTTTCACAGGTGCAGTGGATCCTGGCCGCATACTCGCTCAGCTTCGGTCTTGCGCTGGTCCCGGCAGGCCGGCTCGGCGATGTGGCCGGCCGGCGGCGGCTGTTCCTCGCGGGCATGACCCTCTTCGCGGTCATGGGAGTGTGCGGAGCTGTCGCGTCCGACCCCTGGACGGTCGTCGCCGCACGGGCCGGTCAGGGGGCCGGGGCCGGCCTGATCAGCGCGCAGGTGCTCGGGATCCTGGCCGAGAACTACACCGGCCCGGCGCGCGCTCGGGCACTGGCCGCCTACAGCACCGCCGGGGGCCTCGCCGGGCTGTGCGGTCCGCTCGTCGGGGGGCTGGTGCTCGGCGCTGCGTCCGGGGAGTACGGGTGGCGCGTTCTGCTGATTCTCAACGTGCCGTGCGCACTCGTCACACTCGTGCTGGCTGCACGCCGCCTGCCCCCGGATCGGGGACGACCGTCGGCCCGCAGCGGGGTCGATGCCGGGGCCTCGCACTCCTCGCGGCGGCCACGACGCTGGTCATGCTGCCCGTGGTCTCCGATCCGGGTCCGGTGGGTGCGGTGTTCGTCGTCGGGGGAGCGGCGGTCTCACTCGCCACCTTCCTGTGGTGGGAACGCCGTGTCGCCGCGCGCGGCGGCAAGCCCGTGCTGCTTCCCGAACTGACCGGATCCGGCGGATACGTCCTCGGCACCTTGGTCGCACTGTTCTGGTTCGGTGCGGTGCTGTCCCTGAACACCGTCGTGAGCCTGTATCTCATCGAGGGGCGCGGCTATGCCGCTGTCCAAGCAGCCGCCGTGCTGTCCGCCGCTGCCGCCGCGATGGCCGTCGCCTCTGCCATGGGGTGGCGGGTCGCCGCGCGATACGGCCGGGTGACGGTCGTCGTGGTGGTGGCAGCCGAGATCGCCGTCGTCGGTGGCTACGCCGCCGCTGTGCAGCACGAGGCCACGATGCCGGTGTTCGTGGCGCTGGCCGCTCTGTCGGGCCTCTCGGGTGGATTCGTGGATGCACCCAACCGGGCGCTGACGCTCGAGTCGTCACCGGAGGGCGGTCACGGTGTCGCGGCCGGGTTCCTGCAACTGTCACAGCGGTTGTCCGCGACGGTCGCCCTCGCCGCGGTGTCCGGCCTGTATCTGTCGGCGCTGGCGACGGACGGGGACGACTTCGCCGGTGCCGCGTCGGCCGGCCTCGCGGTGTGCGCCGCCATGCTCTCGGTGTCGCTGCTCTGTGCGCTCGCCGACCGGCGCCGTCGTGCCGGCGTCGGGTTTCGATCACTGTGAGCGAAAGGGTTCTCCGAACTCGTTCGCAACGCGTACGGTCACCGGGAACCATCCAGAGCGACCGAGAGACCCGGCTCGAGGACGTCGCAGCAACCCCCTGCCACCGCAGGTGAGGGTGCTACCGCCGGGAACGATGGAGGAGAAGACATGGCAGGCGAGGGGTTCGTGGGTGCGTGGGCGCGCCTGCACGTCGACCTGTGCCGTCAGTGCTCGGGCCTCTGTCGCCCACGGTCCTGTCGCGCCTGAGCGGCGCCTTCCAGTCGAAGAACTACGACCGTCTGCCCGGCCGGTGGCATCGCGAAGCGCGGTGCCACCGGCGCCTCACGAGATCATGGAGTTCCCCGGTGCCTGTTCCGTTCACCTCTGCCGCCCGACGTCGCGCCGTCGCGGGCGCCACCGCCGCAATCCTCGCCGGTGGGCTCGCCGCGTGCGGCACCGACACGGCGGGCACTTCCTCCGGTGGCGGCACCCCGCAGCCCGGCGGCACCCTGCGCTACGGCCTGTCCCAGGCCCCCACGTGTGCCGATCCCGCGCAGGCCGGCAGCAACCAGACCATCTACGTCACCCGTCAAATCGTCGACTCGCTCACCGATCAGGACCCCGGGACCGGTGAACTGAAGCCGTGGCTCGCCGAAAGCTGGGAGGTGAACGGGAACGCCTCGGCGTTCACGTTCCGGCTGAAGGACGGCGTGACATTCAGTGACGGCACCCCGTTCACCGCGGAGTCGGTGAAGAAGAACTTCGACGCGATCGTCCAGACCCTCACCGGCGCCAAGGCAGCGCTGGCGGCGAGCTACCTGTCGGGGTACACCGGCACCACGGTGCTCGATCCGCTCACCGCCCAGGTGTCCTTCGCCGGTCCGAACGCGCAGTTCCTGCAGGCGTCGTCGACGCTGCAGCTCGGCTTCCTGTCCGACAGCGACGTCGCGAAGTCCGCGGAGGAACGCTGCGCCGGCAACCTGTCCGGCACCGGTCCCTTCGTCTACGAGGACTACCAGCAGGACAAGTCCGCCACGCTGGTCAAGCGCACCGGATACGCGTGGGGATCCGACGTGTTCGCGCACGACGGCGAGGCCTACCTCGATCGCATCGAGTTCACGATCGTCCCGGAGTCCGGTGTACGCACCGGCAGCCTCGCATCCGGCCAGCTCGACGCGATCAGCGATGCGCTGCCGCAGGACGCTTCCCAGATCGAAGGCAGCGGCGGACGGATCCTCACCACACCGAACCCGGGTGTTCCGTTCGGTTTCCAGCCGAACGTCACCCGTGGCGTCCTGACCGATCCGGCGGTGCGCGCCGCGATCGTGCCGGCCCTCGACCGCCAGGAACTCGTCGACACCGTCCTCGGCCCTGATTTCCGGCCCGCGACCAGCACCCTCGCCTCCCGCACCCCTGGCTACGTCGCGCTCGACGACGTCGCCTACGACCCGGAGAAGGCGAAGTCGATCCTCGACGCCGCCGGCTGGGTTCCCGGCCCGGACGGCATCCGTGCCAAGGACGGCAACCGCCTGTCCTTCTCGGTGTTGTTCAGTTCGGTGTTCGCCGGCAACCAGGCAATCCTCGAGCTCGTGCAGCAGCAGCTGCGCGGGGTCGGTATCGACCTGCAGCTCGACCTGGTCTCCACCCCGGAAGCCACTGCCCGGCAGGGTGCGAAGGACTTCGACGCCACCTACTACAACAGCACGCGCGCCGACGGCGACATCCTGCGCACCACGTTCGGACTCGACGGGCGCAACCTCAACAACCGCGGCCCGATCCCGGCACTGGACGAGGTCCTGTCTGCGCAGCTGCGCACCACCGACCCGGCCGAACGCGGCGAGCTGAGCGAGCAGGCACAGCAGCTCGTCCTCGACAACGGCCTGTGGCTGCCGACCGTGGAGCTGTCCCAGGCCATCGGTGCGGCGGGGGCGGTGCAGGACCTGAAGTTCGAGGCCTCCGCCCGGTTGCAGTTCTTCGACACCTGGCTGAGCGAGTAGACCATGGCCAGGTATCTCGGCTCCCGGCTCGTGCAGGCGCTGCTGGTGCTGTGGGCGGCGTTCACCGTCTCGTTCGGCGTGCTGTACCTGCTGCCGTCCGACCCGGTGAGCATCGCGGTCGACGGCGCCGGCAGCGGCACACCGGTGGATGCGGCCGCTGTCGCGCAACTGCAGGAGCGGTACGGGCTCGACCGGCCGTTGTCGGGGCAGTACCTCACTGCGCTGAGCAACGCCGTCCGGGGGGACTTCGGCATCTCGATCGTCACGGGACAACCCGTGACCGAAGCGATCGCCGCCGCCGTACCCAGCACCCTGGCCCTGGCCGCGGTCGCCCTGGCGCTCGCCGTGCTCCTCGGCACCTCGATCGCGTTCGTCGCCACGTACACGCGCGCCCGGTGGCTGCGCAGCACGCTGTTCTCACTGCCGCCGCTCGGTGTCGCGGTTCCGACCTTCTGGGTGGGACTGCTTCTGCTCCAGCTCTTCTCGTTCCGGATGAAGCTGCTTCCGGCATTCGGCGACCAGGGCATCGAGCATCTGGTGCTGCCCGCGATCACCCTCGCGCTCCCCACCGGGGCGGTGATCGCGCAGGTCCTCGCCGCGAGCCTGCAGACCACATGGCGGCAACCGTTCGTCGAAGCAGCTCGCGCCAAGGGCGCGTCCCGGTGGCGCATCCAGACCCGGCACACACTGCGGCTGTCCAGCATCCCCGCATTCACCATCGCCGGGGTGACGGTCGGCAACCTGTTGGCGGGGTCCGTGGTCGTCGAGACGGTGTTCTCCCGCGCCGGTGTCGGTCGACTGACCCAGACTTCGGTTCTGGCGCAGGATATTCCCGTAGTCCAGGGCATCGTGGTCTTCAGCGCGGTGATCTTCGTGCTCGTCAACCTCGCGGTGGACCTGGTCTATCCGCTCATCGATCCGCGCATCGCCGACGGCCGTCGCGGCGGCGGTTCGCCCTCGCATCCGACGCCCGCCGAGTTGACCACCGAACTCACCGGCTTCGCGGTGGAGGAGGAGAGGAAGGCTCATGTCTGACGTCCTGATCCGGGAACCGGTCGCCGCATCCGCGCAGGCCGCGGCCGGGCCACACGGACCGTCCCGGCTCCGGGGAGCGACGAGCGCCCTGCGCCGCTACGGGATTCTCGTGGTCTCGACGACTGTGCTGTTCCTCGCCGTCGGCTTCGCTCTGTTCCCTTCGGTCTTCGCGTCCGGTGATCCGCTGCAGGGCGTCCCGGCCGACAAGTTGCAGGGGCCGTCCGCGGCGCACTGGTTCGGCACCGACAACATCGGGCGCGACGTGTACACCCGGGTCGTGCACGGTGCGGGCCTGTCCCTGACCGCGACGCTCGTCGCCGTCGGAATCGCTCTCGTCGTCGGCTCGCTCGTCGGGTTGCTCTCCGGTGCGGTCGGCGGAGCGGTCGACGGGCTACTCATGCGGGTCGTCGATGTTCTGCTGTCCATCCCCGCACTGCTGCTGTCCCTGGCGCTCGTCACCGCCCTCGGATTCGGCACCATGAACGTGGCGATCGCGGTCGGCGTCGGGCTCGTCGCGAACTTCGCCCGCGTCATGCGGTCGGAGGTCCTGCGCGTGCGCCGCGCCCTGTACGTCGAGGCGGCGTTCGCATGCGGTGCCCGCTGGCACACCGTCCTGCGCCGGCACGTGCTGCGCAACTCGTACGCCCCCGTCGTCGCGCTCGCGGCGGTCGAGTTCGGCATGGCCGTGCTCGCCGTGTCGTCGCTGAGCTTCCTCGGCTTCGGCGCGGTGCCGCCCACCCCGGAATGGGGATCGTTGATCTCCGAAGGCAGGAACTACCTGGCCACTGCCTGGTGGATGACGACACTGCCCGGCCTGGTCATCGTGGCGGTCGTCCTGTCGGCGCACCGCCTCGGTCACGCCATCGAAGAACGGAGCACTCGATGACCGCGCCCCTGCTGGACGTACGCGACCTGCGGGTCGAGTACGGCAGCCGTCGCGACCCGGTCACCGCGGTGGACGGAGTCGGCTTCACGCTTTCCCGGGGTGAGGTCGTCGCGGTGGTCGGCGAGTCCGGTTCCGGCAAGTCGACGACCGCACATGCGATCCTCGGCCTGCTGTCGGGTAGCGGCCGGATCACCGGCGGTACCGTCACGTTCGACGGGCAGCGACTGGACTCCCTGCCCGAACGCGCCTTCGAGAAGGTGCGCGGTGCCCGCATCGGACTCGTGCCACAGGACCCCACCACGTCCCTGAACCCGGTCGTCCGCATCGGTGACCAGGTCGCCGAGGTCCTGCGTATCCACGGTCTCGCCGACCGGCGCACCGCGAAGATCGACGCGCGGCGCATCCTCGCGGAAGCCGGGCTCGACGATCCCGAACTCCGTGCCAGGCAGTACCCGCAGGACCTGTCCGGCGGGCAGCGGCAGCGCGTGCTCATAGGCATCGCGCTCGCATGCCGGCCGGACCTCGTCGTCGCCGACGAACCGACCAGCGCCCTCGACGTCACCGTGCAGCGGCGCATCCTCGACCACCTCGACAGCCGCATCGCCGAGACCGGTACCGCGGTCCTGCTCATCACCCACGACCTCGGCGTCGCCGCCGACCGCGCCGACCGCATCGTCGTGATGAGCCAGGGCCGGATCGTCGAGGCCGGCCCGGCCCGGCAGATCCTCGAGAACCCCCGGCACGAGTACACCCGGGCGCTCGTCGCCGCCGCACCGAGCCTCGCCGGCACCGCGGCCCGGCCCGGCCGCGGACCCACGGAACCCCTGCTCACTGTGTCCGGGGTCTCGAGGACCTTCCGCATCGACCGGCGCACGTCGCTCGAGGC
Source organism: Rhodococcus indonesiensis (assembly GCF_047782815.1). Classification (NCBI taxonomy): domain Bacteria; kingdom Bacillati; phylum Actinomycetota; class Actinomycetes; order Mycobacteriales; family Nocardiaceae; genus Rhodococcus; species Rhodococcus indonesiensis. Next base: position 5,312,169 of record NZ_CP180630.1, read on the forward strand.
GGTCCGCGACGTCTCCTTCTCGGTTCCGCGCGGTCGCACCCTGTCCCTGGTCGGCGAGTCCGGTTCCGGCAAGTCCACGGTGTCCCGCATCGCGATCCGACTGGAATCCGCCACCTCCGGGCAGGTCCGGTTCGACGGGCGGGACATCACCGCACTGCGCGGCCGGGACCTGCGCGAGCTCCGCCGCCGGGTGCAGATCGTCCACCAGAACCCCTATGCGGCCCTCAATCCCAAGCTCCGCATCCGCGACGTCGTCGCCGAACCGCTCGAAGCCTTCGGCATCGGCACGAAAAGCGAGCGCGCCGAACGTGTTGCGGAGCTGCTCGGGCAGGTGGCGCTGAGCACAGCACACCTCGAGCGCAGACCCGCGGAACTGTCCGGCGGACAACGACAGCGCGTTGCGATCGCCCGCGCGCTCGCGCTGCACCCGGAACTCCTCGTGCTCGACGAGCCCGTCTCCGCGCTCGACGTGTCGGTCCAGGCGCAGATCCTCGACCTGCTCGCCCGACTGCAGGACGAGCTGGGGCTGAGCTACCTGTTCATCTCCCACGATCTTGCCGTGGTCCGGCAGATCAGCGACACCGTCGCGGTGATGCGGTCCGGCGAAATCGTCGAATCGGGAACCACCGCAGAGATTTTCGACACGCCACAGCACGAGTACACGAAACTGCTGCTCGATGCCATTCCAGGAAAGGTTGGGCATGCCCGATAGTTCACAGTTGTTGCTCGCCCTCGAATTCAGCGGAACCGGCACGCATCCGCATTCGTGGCGTCGCACGGATTCCCGCGCGGAGGACGTGTTCACCGCCCGCTACTGGGCGGATCTCGTGGGCCGTGCGGACCGTGCCGGCGTCGACCTGGCCTTCATCCCGGACTCGTTCGGTATCGACTCCGGTGCAGACACCGTGCGCGGCCGGCTCGAAGCGGTCGGCGTCGCCGCGCGCCTGTCCGCCGTCACCGCGCGGATCGGGCTGATCCCCACCGCGACGGTGACCCACACGGAACCGTTCCACGTGGCCAAGGCCGTACAAACCCTCGACCACACCACGGCCGGTCGTGCGGGGTGGCAGGTCGCCGTCTCGGAGGGCGAGGACCGGGCCGCCCTGTTCGGCCGCAAGGGCACCCAGGACACCGGCTCACTGTGGGCCGAGGCCGCCGAAGCCGCCGAGGTCGCGGCCCGCCTGTGGGACAGCTGGGAGGACGACGCCGAGATCCGCGACGTCGCCACCGGCCGGTTCGTCGACCGGGACAAGCTGCACTACATCGACTTCGTCGGCGAGCACTTCTCCGTCAAAGGTCCGTCGATCACGCCCCGGTCACCCCAGGGCCGGCCCCTCGTCGCGGTTGCGGTAGCGGACGAGAAGTCGTTCGAGTTCGCCTCGGAACGGGCCGATCTCGTGCGTATCGAGGCCGCCGACCTCAGGTCCGCCGCGAACCTGGTCGAGCGCCTGCGCGCGCAGGCCGGTGATCGGCGACCGGCGGTGCTGCTCGACATCGACGTGCTGCTCGCCGCGGACGACGTCACCGCCGCCGCGGACCTGGCCCAGCTCGAGAACTGGGCCGGCGCTGCCTACACGCCGGAGTCGCTGTTCTACCTCGGCGGCCCGGCCGGGCTGCTCGCACTCCTCGGGGACGTGGACGGCCTGGACGGCGTGGTGCTACGTCCGCTGGCCCTCGCCGGTACGGTCGCGGCGCTCACCGAACGGGTCCTGCCGGTGTTGCGGCCACAGGTCCCGACGTCCACCGGAACCCTGCGGGACCGTCTCGGCCTGCCGCGCCCCGCCAACCGCTACGCCACCGCCTGAGGAGGACGAGCACCATGCCGCAGAACACCGTTCGAAAACAAGTCCACCTGGCCGCGCACTTCCCGGGCGTCAACAACACGACCGTGTGGGCGGATCCCGAATCGAAGAGCCAGATCGACTTCGAGTCCTTCCTGCACCTGGCCCGGACCGCAGAACGCGGACTGTTCGACTTCTTCTTCCTGGCCGAGGGACTGCGGCTGCGCGAACACCGCGGCCGCATCCACGATCTCGACGTCGTCGGTCGGCCCGACACCCTCACAGTTCTCGAGGCCCTCGCCGGTGCGACGACCCACCTCGGGCTCGCGGGCACGATCAACACCACCTTCAACGAGCCGTACGAACTGGCCAAGCAGTTCGCCACCCTCGACCATCTGTCCGACGGCCGCGCCGCGTGGAACCTCGTCACCTCCTCCGACGCCTTCACCGGCGAGAACTTCCGGCGTGGCGGCTATCTCGACCACTCGCAGCGCTACGTCCGCGCCCACGAGATCGTCGACGTCACCCGGCGGCTGTGGGACGGCTGGCGACCCGGAGCACCGGTCGTCGACCGCGAAAACGGCATCTTCGCGGCGGATTCCGACATCGCTCCGTTCGACATCCACACCACGCAGTTCGACATCTCCGGGCGGTTCGAGGTGCCACGCAGCCCGCAGGGACACCCGGTGCTCCTGCAGGCCGGCGACTCGGACGAGGGCCGCGAATTCGGCGCCGCCAAGGCCGACGCCATCTTCACCGGCCACGGCACCCTCGAGGAGGGCCACGCCTTCTACGCCGACGTCAAGGGTCGCCTCGCGAAGTACGGGCGCAGCCACGCCGACCTGAAGGTCCTGCCGGCTGCGACGTTCGTCCTCGGCGACTCCGCGGAGGATGCGGCCGAGCGGGCCCGCCACATCCGGCTGCAGCAGGTGAGCCCGCAGACCGCGATCGCGTTCCTCGAGCAGGTGTGGGGCCGCGACCTGTCCGGGTACGACCCCGAGGGGCCGCTGCCGGACGTCGAACCGGAGGACAACCTGAACATCACGCGCGGCCGCGTCCGCCACGCCAAGGATCCGCGCGCCGTCGCGCTGGCCTGGCGGGAGAAAGCCGAGGCCGAGCAGCTCAGCATCCGCGAACTGATCATCGAGGTCACCGCGCGGCAGCAGTTCGTCGGCACGCCCGAACACGTCGCCGCCGAGATCGACCGCTATGTGCAGACCGACGCGAGCGACGGCTTCATCCTGGTTCCGCACCTCACCCCCGGCGGCCTCGACGAATTCGTCGACAAGGTCGTGCCGCTGCTGCAGGAACGCGGCAGTTTCCGCACCGAGTACGAGGGCACCACCCTGCGCAGTCACCTCGACCTGCGCCACCCGCACGAGATCGACGAAGGAGTCCAGGCATCGTGACCACCACACTCGACCGAGAGACGTTCACCGAGGACTGGCGGAGCTGGCACGCAGCCCGTGAGGAGGCGCTGCGCAGCCCGGACGGCTGGCTCAGCCTGACCGGGCTGTACTGGCTGGACACCGAGCCCACGATCCTCGACGAGGTGCCCGGAACGTGGCGGGTGGACGGCGAGCGCGTGCTCCTCGAATCCGACGGCGGAACCGAGGTGCACGAGCCGATCGAGGGCGCACCCGGTGTCCGGGTCGCGGCCGGCGACGGCTACGCCGAGATCATCCGCCGCACCGGCCGGTTCGCCGTCCGCATCCACGACCCGAAATCGCCGGCTCTGGCGGCCTTCACCGGAATCCCTGCGTACGAGCCCGCGCCGGAGTGGGTGCTGCAGGGCCGTTTCGAGCCCTTCGATCAGGTGCGGACCGTCACCACCGGCGCCGTCGTCGACGGCCTCGAGCACCACCACAGCGCGGCCGGACTGATCCGCTTCAGCCACGACGGCTCCGAGCACCGCCTCGTCGCGTTCGGTGACGGCTCGGGTCCACTGCGCGTGCTGTTCACCGACGGGACCAGCGGCGTGACGACCTACCCGGCCGCGCGGATCCTCGAGGTCGCCGCGCCGACCGCCGACGGCTCGGTCACGCTCGACTTCACCCGGGCTGCCAACCTGCCGTGCGCGTTCACCGACGCGGCGACGTGCCCTATCGCCCCGGCGGAGAACCGGCTGCCGTTCGCCGTCGAGGCCGGCGAACGCACTCCGCGCGACGAGGAGGCCCGGTGACGACCGCATCGAATCCGGTGCCGCTCTCGGTCCTCGACCTCTCCCCCGTCAGCGAGGGATCCACCACGGCGCAGGCGTTGCACAACACCGTCGACCTGGCCCGGAGGACGGAAGGGTGGGGGTACCGCCGGTATTGGGTGGCCGAGCACCACTTCGTCGCCGTCGCGTCGTCGTCGCCGGCCGTGCTGATCGGCGCAATCGCCGCCGCCACCAGCACCATCCGCGTCGGTGCCGCCGCGGTTCAGCTCGGTCACAACACCGCGGCCGGTGTGGTCGAGGCGTTCGGCACGCTGGACGCGCTGTATCCGGGCAGGATCGACCTGGGACTCGGCCGGTCGGGACAACGCCGGGCGGAGGCGCTTGCGGCCGCCCGGTCCGGGGCGGCCGAAGAGGAATCGCACCGCGCCACCGAGGTGCGCGACGGCCTGGTCATTCCGCCGCCGTACCAGCCCGGGCCGTTGCTGTCCTCTCCGCGCCTGGCCGCCGGGTTCGCCGCGTTGCAGCAACCGGGGGCGCAGGCCCCGGACTTCGACGGGCAGGTGGACGACATCCTCGCTCTGCTGGACGGGACCTATCGCACCGAGGACGGGATCGAGCTGCACGCCAGCCCCGGCGAGGGCGCGGACGTCGAGCTGTGGGTCTTCGGGACCAGTGCGGGGCCGTCGGCGTCGCTGGCCGGACGGCTGGGTCTGCCGTTCGGTGCGAACTACCACGTCAGTCCCGGCACCACCGTCGAGGCGGTCGAGGCGTACCGCGCGGCGTTCCGCCCGTCCCGCTTCCTCGACCGGCCGTACGTGGTGGTGTCCGCCGACGCGGTCGTCGCCGACGACGACGCCACCGCGCGTGACCTGGCGGCCACGTACGGGCACTGGACGCACAGCATCCGGTCCGGCCACGGGGCCGTCCCGTACCCGGACCCGGCCACGTCGGCACCGCTGAGCGACGAGGAGCGCAGCCTCGTCGACGACCGGCTGATCACCCAGTTCGTCGGCGCTCCCGCCACCGTGGCGGAGCGGCTCGAGTCGCTGCAGCGCGTCACCGGGGCGGACGAGCTCGTGGTCACGTCGGTGACGCACCGGCACGAGGACCGGTTGCGTTCGTACGAATTGCTGGCGCGCGAGTGGGGGCTCGCCGCGCTCCGCGCGGCCTGACCCCGGTGGTGAGCCCACCCGCACAGCGGGTTCACCACCGAATCGAGCATTCCCGACCGATTGTGTAGGATATCGCCCATGGCACCCGAGACCGCAGCGACCGTCGTCGCCCGCTGGTGCCGTCGTCACGTCGATCTGGGCCGGACCTCCTCGGGCATCTGTACGGGCTGACCGCTCACAGCCCCTTCCGCCACGTCGCGCCGGAGTACCACCGGAGCGGCGCATTATCCAGGAGAAAATCCTTGTCGCACAACACTATCCGGACCACTGATCGCCCCCTGCGTATCGCCGTCGAGCTTGCCGGACCCGAGGGACCGCACTACTGGGCCGATCTGACCACCGGACGCGCCGACGAACCGGCGCTCGACCTGAGCGCCTCGCCGTCGAACGTGGTCCGGATCCGCGCCGCCGACCTGAGGGAGAGCGCGAAGCTCCGCGAGCGGGCACGCTCCGAAGCCCGCGCCGACGGTCGCGATCCCGACGGCATCAGCGTCCTGGTCGATCTCGAGGTGCTCGTCGCCGAGGAGGCCCGCAGCGCCCGCAGGCAGTATGCGCTGCTCGACAGCCGTCGTCGCGCAGACACCGTGTCCTACATCGGCACCCCGCACGGTCTCGCCGGATTGATCGCCGACATCCACACCACCCGCGTGGCCGACGGCGTGACGCTGCTCCCTCTCGGTGCCGAGTTCACGATCGAGCACATCGTCGACGGTACCCTGCCGTGGCTCGAATCACGTGGCCTGGCAACGCCGTCGCCCGCTGTGGTGGAGGTCCTGCGCCGCTTCAGGACCGGGGACCGCCGTCTCATCCGAGCGTCCTGACCGTCGTTCGAGATGCGGGGCGAGAGTTTCTTCTCTCGCCCCGCCTTTCGTCGTCCGGTCCGCGTGTCCCGCTCGGCAGGCGGCGTCCGGCGAGCACCGGAATTCGAATCGGACCGATTTCAACCGTGGCCCGCGCTCCGTCCCGCCCTTAACCTCGCAACAATGTCCCTCGCATTCCATTGGTTTCTTCCCACCTACGGCGACAGCCGCCTGATCATCGGCGGCGGCCACGGAACGCCCGCCGGGGCGGCCCGCGGTGATCGGCGCGCCACCGTCGGGTACCTGGCGTCGATCGCCCGCGCCGCCGAGGAGTTCGGATTCGTCGGCGCACTCACCCCTACCGGCGCATGGTGCGAGGACGCCTTCCTCACCACGGCAATGGTGGCGCGCGAATCCGAGCGACTCGCCTTCCTCGTGGCGTTCCGCCCGGGACTGATCAGCCCCACCCTCGCCGCGCAGATGGCGGCGACGTTCTCACTGCACGCCCCGGGGCGAATCCTGCTCAATGTGGTAGTGGGCGGCGAGGCCCACGAGCAGCGCGCGTACGGCGACCACCTCGGCAAGGACGAGCGGTACGCCCGAGCGGACGAGTTCCTCTCGATCGTCCGACGGCTGTGGGCCGGCGAGACCGTCACCCACTCCGGCACGCACCTGAACGTCTCGGAAGCCGCGCTGGCCACGCTCCCGAGCCCTGTCCCCCCGCTCTACTTCGGTGGATCGTCCGCCGCCGCGGGCCCGGTGGCCACCGAGCACGCCGACGTCTACCTCACCTGGGGTGAGCCGCCGGCGGCCGTCGCCGAAAAGATCGCATGGATCCGCGAACTCGCCTCCCGGCGCGGGCGCACCATCCGGTTCGGAATCCGCCTGCACGTCATCACCCGGGACACCGCCGCCGATGCATGGGCGCAGGCCGACCGGCTGATCGCGGCACTCGGCCCCGAAACGGTGACCGCGGCACAGGCGGGTCTCGCACGCAGCGAGTCCGAAGGACAACGCCGCATGCTCGCCCTGCACGAGAACAACCGGCGCAGCGGAAATTGGCGCGACGCCCGTAACCTGGAGGTGGCGCCGAACCTGTGGACCGGGGTGGGTCTCGTGCGCGGCGGGGCCGGGACGGCGCTGGTGGGCAGCCATACCGAAGTCGCCGACCGGATCGCCGAATACGCCGCGCTGGGCATCGACGAGTTCGTCCTCTCGGGATACCCGCACCTCGAGGAGTTGTACTGGTTCGGCGAGGGGGTGCTACCGGTCCTGCGGGAACGCGGCTTGTTCACCGGCGGCGCCGGCGGCGCCGTGTCCGGAAGCGTTCCCTTCCTTCCCGCCGGGGTCCGCTGAGATGGGCACTGCCGACGTCGCATCCGGGATCGTCGACGGCGACCACGCGCTCGAGACGGCCACGGTGCTGGGCCGGCGATTCGCCGAGGACGCCACGCTCCGCGACGCAAACCGCGAACTGCCGCGCACCCAGATCCGCGAGTTCGCCGGGTCGGGCCTCGGCGCGGTGACGGTGCCCCGCGCGTACGGCGGGATCGACGTGCCCACCGAGACCCTCGTGGAGATCTTCCGGCTCCTCGCCGAGGCGGATCCGAGTATCGCGCAGATCCCGCAGTCCCACTTCACCTTCCTCGAATTGCTCCGGTCGCAGGGAACCCCGGATCGGCAGGAGTTCTTCTACGGTGAGGTGCGGTCCGGAGCCCTCTTCGCGAATGCGCAGAGCGAACGGGGCCCCCATCCCGTCGACGTGGACACCACGGTGCTCGTCCCGTCCGGTGCGGATTTCACCCTCTCGGGCCGCAAGTTCTACAGCACGGGCGCCCTGTTCGCGGACTGGATCGCCGTGCGCGCCAGTGTGGTCGGCGACGGCAGCACCCCGGCCCGCGGCACTCCGAAGGCCGTGGCGTTCGTGCCCCGCGACGCCGCCGGGCTCACCGTCGTCGACGACTGGGACGGCATGGGGCAGCGCACCACCGCCAGTGGCACCGTCACCCTCGACGGCGTGACGGTGCCCGCCTCGTCGATCGTCCCGTACTCGGGGCTGTTCGACGGCCCCACCACCTACGGAGCTCAGGCACAGATCCTGCACGCCGCGATCGACGTGGGGATCGCGACCGGCGCCCTGCGCGAGGCGGTCGTGCAGGCCGGCCGCGCCCGTCCCCACTTCGAGGCGGGAGTCGACCGCGCGGTGGACGATCCGTTACTGGCTCAGCTCGCCGGCGAGGTGACGGTCACGGTGCGGGCGGCCCAGGCCCTGCTGACCGTCGCGGCCCGCTCGGTGGACTCCGCGCGCGCCGACCTCGACGCCGACACCGCCGCGGCGGCATCGATCGACGTCGCCACCGCGAAGGTCGCCGCGACCCGCGCCGCGCTGGAAGCCGCGAACGCGGTGTTCGAACTGGGCGGCACCCGAAGCGCATCCGGGGCGGCCAACCTGTCCCGCTACTGGCGCGACGCACGCACCCACACCCTGCACGACGCGACGCGCTGGAAGCTGCAGCACATCGGCCGTTGGACGCTGGACGGGACATCTCCACCGCGGCACGGCGTGATCTGAGGCGGCCGCACGCCCGTTCCCCGACGCCAGTATTGAACTCTGGCCGATCGCAACCGGTGCCATCGCGGGCCCGATTGTCCATCGTTGTGTCGACATCGACGCCACACCGAGGAGCATGACAGGTGAGCAGTTCAACGATCCAGACGCCGGCCGTGACCGACGACGAACTCCGGGAGCGCTTCCGGCCGATCTTCGACCGGATCGCCGAGGGAGCCGTCCAGCGCGAGCACGAGCGCCGGCTGCCGTTCCACGAGGTGCAGTGGCTGCGGGAGGCCCGTTTCGGCGCCCTGCGGGTACCGGTCGAGTTCGGCGGCTTCGGTGCCACGGTCCGTCAGCTGTTCGACCTGCTGATCGACCTCGCTGCCGCCGAGTCGAACCTGCCACAGGCGCTGCGCGTGCACTGGAGCTTCGTCGAGGACGAGCGGCTCGCGGGTGACGAACGCGCCCGGCACTGGCTCGCGGCCACTGCGGACGGCACGCTCGTCGGCAACGCCATCACCGAACCGGGGGTCGGTGCCGCCGACCGCTACCGCACGACCCTCACCCGCAAGGGCGGCGACTGGGTCCTCGACGGAACCAAGTACTACAGCACCGGAAGCCTCTACGCCGACCACATCCTCGTCGCCGCGGACCGCGACGGCGAGCGGGTCTCGGTACTGGTGGACGCGCGGCAGGCGGGGGTCGAGCAGACCGACGACTGGGACGGTTTCGGCCAGCGGCTCACCGCGAGCGGTACCACCACCTTCACGGGAGTCGTTGTGCCGGAGGACCGCATCCTCGGGCCCGGCTACGGCGCCCCGGGCCGCACCTACGCGACCGCCTACCTGCAGCTGGTGCAGCTCGCGGTGCTCGCCGGCATCGCCCGGCGCGCCGAGGCCGACGCCGTCGACTGGGTTCGGGCGCGCACCCGCACGTTCACCCACGCCGTGGCCGACCTGCCACGGCACGACCCGCTGGTCCAGCAGGTGATCGGGAAGCTGTCGGCCGCGGCCTTCGGTGCCCGCGCCGCCGTGCTCGCCGTCGCCGACGACCTCGACGTCCTTCTCGACGCGGGCGCCGACGACCCCGAACTGCTCGACCGCGCCGAGGCTTCCGCCGCCCGCGCCCAGTCGGTGGTGATCGGGCTCGTCCTCGACGCGACGGCGCAGCTGTTCGAGGTCGGCGGCGCATCCATCACCTCGTCGGAGGCGGCGCTGGACCGGCACTGGCGCAACGCACGGACCGTCGCGGCGCACAACCCGCTGATCTACAAGCAGCAGGCCGTCGGCGCCCATGTGCTCAACGGAGATCCGCTCCCCTACGCGTGGAGCGCGGGCCGTCGCCCCGGAGTCATCGCGTGACCCGGCACATCCGCTTCAACGCGTTCGACATGAACTGCGTGGCCCACCAGTCCCCCGGACTGTGGCGCCACCCCGCGGACCGGTCGCACCGCTACACCGACCTCGGGTACTGGACCGAACTTGCCCGGCTCCTCGAACGCGGCCTGTTCGACGGCCTGTTCATCGCCGACGTGCTCGGCACGTACGACGTCTACGGCGGCACCGACGAGGCGGCGCTGCGGCAGGGGGCGCAGGTCCCGGTGGCCGATCCGCTCCTGCTCGTCTCCGCGATGGCCGCGGCGACCGAGCATCTCGGCTTCGGCATCACCACCGGAACAGGATTCGAGCATCCCTACCCGTTCGCGCGGCGGCTCTCGACCCTCGACCACCTCACCCGTGGCCGCATCGGATGGAACGTCGTCACCGGATACCTGCCGTCCGCGGCCCGCAACTTCGGCGAGGCCGACCAGCTCGATCACGACACCCGCTACGACCACGCCGACGAGTACCTCGAGGTGCTCTACAAGCTGTGGGAGGGCTCCTGGGAGGACGACGCCGTCGTCCGCGACGCCGAGCGCGGCATCTACATCGACCCGGAGAAGGTGCACCACATCGGGCATCGCGGTCCGCATTTCACGGTGCCCGGCATTCACCTGTCCGAACCGTCACCGCAGCGGTCCCCGGTGATCTATCAGGCCGGGGCGTCGCCGCGCGGCGTGCGCTTCGCGGCGGAGAACGCGGAGGCGATCTTCGTCGGGCCACCGTCCAAGCGGGTCCTGCGCGACACCGTGGCCCGCATCCGGGCCGCGCTCGTCGACGCCGGCCGCGATCCGTACTCCGCGCGGATCTACGCCCTCGCCACGATCGTCACGGACGCCACCGACGAGGCGGCCGCGGCCAAACACGAGGAGTACAAGCGGTACGCCAGCCTCGAAGGCGCGCTGGTGTTCACCTCCGGCTGGATGGGTATCGACCTGTCCCGCTACGACCTCGACGAGCCGATCGGCAACGTCGAGAGCAACGCCATCCGCTCCGCGGTCGCGGCCTTCCAGGAGGCCGACGACGACGGCCGCGAATGGCGCGTCCGCGACATCGCCGAGTGGGCGAGCATCGGCGGACTGGGCCCCCGCTTCGTCGGATCCGGCGAGTCCGTCGCCACCCAATTGCAGGAGTGGGTGGCCGAAACCGGCGTCGACGGGTTCAACCTCGCCTATGCCGTCACGCCCGGCTCGTTCGAGGACGTGATCACCCACGTCGTCCCCGTCCTCCAGGAGCGCGGCGCCTACCCGACGACCTACACCGAGGGAACGCTGCGCCACAAGCTCTTCGGCAAGGGCGACCGTCTCCCCGACGAGCATCGGGGCGCCCGCTACCGGCTCGGCGCGTCCCTCTCGACCGTGACCGACCGCTACCGCGCCTACGTCGGCTGACCCATCACCGCCCATCACGAGGAGATTCCATGACCACCACTCGACGTTCCGTCGCCGTCGTCGGCGCCGGACTGGCCGGGACCACGGCCGCGCTCGGCTTCCTCGATGCCGGATTCGACGTCACCGTCTTCAGCGACCGGGATCGCGAGTCGCTGCGCAACGACGTGCCGGCGACCGGAACGGCCGTCTACTTCGGCAAGTCCCGTGAGTCCGACGCCCGGATCATCGAGGATCTGTACGCCGACGGACCCCATTCGACCGGCATGAGCACGCGCCTGTACTCGGGCGACGGCGACACCCGCACCGAGGTCCTCGAGTTCGACCCGGATTTCCGGTACGTCGCGCAGGGCGTCGACGTCCGGCTGCGGGCGGACGACCGGCTGGGCCGTTTCCTCGACCGGGGTGGCCGGTTCGAGGTGCGCGCGGTGACGCCGGAGAATCTCGATGCGATCGCCGCCGAGCACGACCTGACGCTCGTCGCGACCGGCAAGGGCGGCCTGTCGTCGCTGTTCCCCGTCGACGCCGAGCGCACCGTCTACCGCGAGCCCCAGCGCAACCTGCTGCTGGTGACGCTCCGGGGACTCGGGCACGGTCCGGACACGTGGGGTTACCGCTCCGAGGCGGGGGGCGCCCACAACCTGTTCAACCTGCACACCGAGTACGGCGAGGCATGGCTCGGCCCGTACCTGCACAAGGACGCGGGTCCGACGTGGAGCTTCCTCGGCTTCGCCAAGCCGGGCAGCCCGTGGGTCGAGCGGTTCGAGGCGGTCACCGACGTCCACAGCGCCCGTCGCACCGTCGTCGAGCTGTACCGCGACTACTTCCCGCAGGACGCCCCCGAGGTGGAGAAGCTCGAGGTCATCGAGGCCGATCCGCACTCCTGGCTGCGCGGGTCCGTCACCCCGACGGTGCGGCGGGCGGTGGGCCGCACGGCCGGGGGCCACGTCGTCGCCGCGATCGGCGACACCGCCATCGCGTTCGACCCCATCGCCGGCCAGGGCGCACAGAACACCGTGGTGCAGGTGGCGGCGCTGATCGAGGCGGCACGCGGCCACGAGGGCGAGTTCACCGCCGACTGGCTCACGGATCAGTTCGAAAAGCACTGGGACAACCGCGGTCACGCCGCCGCGGAGGTGACCCGGTTGTTCCTCGGCGATCCGAAGTACGCCGTGCACGCGGAGTTGCTCTTTCCCGCGGCAACCGTGAGTGAGCCGGTGGCCGCCGCGCTGTTCGGGTTCCTGTCCGAACCCGGCACGCTGCTCGGCATCGACACCCGCGACGACGTGCTGGCATTCATCGCCGCGCATGCCGGCGAGCCGGCCGAGGACGTGCTGGCGCGGTTCCAGCCGAGCGGCGGCTTCAGCGCGTCGCCGCTCGCGGGCGCCGCGGTCCAGCCCGCCTGACGACGACCCGGTCCCGACCGTCGCGACCGCTCGCGACGGTTGGGATCGGGTTGATTCCAACGATTGGGTGCGGCAGGTGCGGACGCTTGAATTGGTGCCCATGTCGACCGAACACATCACCCCCGAGATCAAATTCGCCTACTGGGTGCCCAACGTCAGCGGCGGCCTGGTCACCTCGAACATCGAACAGCGGACCAGCTGGGACTACGACTACAACGTCCGGCTCGCCCGCACCGCCGAGAACAACGGCTTCGAGTACGCCCTCAGCCAGGTGCGGTACGAGGCCAGCTACGGTGCGGAGTTCCAGCACGAGTCCACCAGCTTCTCCCTCGCTCTCCTGCTGGCCACCGAGCGCCTGAAGGTGATCGCCGCCGTCCATCCCGGACTGTGGCAGCCGGCGGTGCTCGCCAAACTGGGTGCCACCGCCGACCAGCTCTCCGGCGGCCGGTTCGCTGTCAACGTCGTCAGCGGCTGGTTCAAGGACGAGTTCACCCACCTCGGCGAGCCGTGGCTCGAGCACGACGAACGCTACCGCCGCAGTGCCGAGTTCCTGCAGGCGCTGCGCAAGATCTGGACCGAGGACGATGTCGACTTCCGCGGCGACTTCTACCGCATCCACGACTTCACCCTCGAGCCCAAGCCGGCCAACACGCCCGAGCGACCCAATCCCGAACTGTTCCAGGGCGGTAACTCCACCGCCGCGATCGCCAACGGTGGGCGCTTCGCGGACTGGTACTTCAGCAACGGCAAGGACTACGACGGCATCAGCGAGCAGATCGCCGACCTGCGCGCCGTCGCCCGCGAGCACCAGCGCGAGGTCAAGGTCGGCCTCAACGGGTTCATCATCGCCCGCGACACCGAGAAAGAAGCGCGCGACACTCTCCGCGAGATCATCGAGAAGGCGAACCGCCCGGCGGTCGAGGGCTTCCGCGGCGCCGTGCAGCAGGCCGGTGCGTCCACCGGGGACAAGAAGGGCATGTGGGCCGACTCGACATTCGAGGACCTGGTCCAGTACAACGACGGCTTCCGCACCCAGCTTATCGGCACGCCCGAGCAGATCGCCCACCGCATCGTCGAATACCGCCGGCGCGGAGTCGATCTCATCCTTTCCGGCTTCCTCCACTTCCAGGAGGAGATCGAGTACTTCGGCGAGAAGGTGCTGCCGCTCGTGCGCGAACTCGAGGCCGCCGATCAGGACGACCTCGAGCCCGTGGTCGTCTGACCCGGCCCGCTCACCGCCACGCGGATCGCAGGACAGGCGCCCAGCGCTGGGCGTAGTCCGCGATCCGCGTGTCGGTCGTGTACGTGGAGTCGAGCAGGTACAGACCCGGCGCCGGGGTCGTGGCGCCGAGTTCGACGAGCACCGGCTTGAGCACCAGGTCCGGGGCCAGGGCGTGGGCCGGGCCGGCGCCGAGCATGAGCGGCACGGCGGTGACGTCGCGCAGGCCGTCGCTGGTGGCGAACTGGTCGAGGAACAGCTTGAGGATGCCCGTGTAGGCGGCCTTGAAGGTAGGGCTGGCGAAGACCACGAGGTCCGAGTCGGCGACGGTCTCCACCGCCGCCGTGACGGCATCGTCACCCCAACCGAGCAGACCGGGCCCGAGGGTGATCACGTCGACGGCGTGGTCAGGTGCGGAGCCGGTGAGCTCCGTGGCCAGGAGGGTGGCGGCGTCGAGGGTGCGGGAGCCGGGCTTGGGGTTGCCGGCGACGACGGTGGTCTTCACGCAGGTGCCTTTCCAGGTACATTCAGGGTATCCCGGTGCGGTGCGCTGCCGGGAGGTTCTGGTCGGACCGCGCTCACCATGTGCACAGCTCTATCACCGCGCGGGTGGTGGCGACGTCCGGCCACCGGACCTCGGTGAACAGCCGCCGCAGTAGACCTAGCGTCTCCGATTCGGGGGCGGCCGCCGAAGGGCGACCTGTGGGGAGGTCGTCGTGCCCGGGCGTCATGCGCACCGCCTCGTCAGCAGTTCCGTGATGTGAACGGCCGGGTGCGGGTCGAAGCGGTATCCGCTGCCGCGGACCGTGGAGATGATGCTGCCGAACTGCTGCAATTTGGTCCTGATCCGGGAGACGTGGACATCGACGTTCCGGCCGCGACTGTCCACCTCCCGCACCCCGGTGCCGAGGTCGCGCAGGACGGCCCGGGACACCACGGTCCTCGGGTTGCGGACGAGATAGGCGAGGATCTCGAACTCGCTGTGGCTGAGCAGCACTCGCCGGCCGTCGAGCAGGACGTCGCGGGCGGGAAGGTCGATGATCAACGGGATGGGGGTCGGGCTGAGCACCGTATGGGTGCTCACGCCCGGAACCAGATCCTGGGCGGCCTCGCGAAGGGCGTCGGCGAGCGCCGCCAGGTCACGCGAGGAGTGTGTTCCGATGTCGGGCAGTCGCAGGACGAGAACGAGTTCGGCACCGGCGTCGGTGACTACGTCATTGCGAGTGGCGAGGATTTCCATGTGAGGCTCCGGTCGAGGAGGGGATCCGACGAGCTGACGGGCGATGCGGTGTGGCGACAGCTCGGACACTCGTTCCGGAGACTCGGCAGGCGACTCATGATTCACTCCTCCAATGCGACGGGGCGATGGTAGGCGCCCTCGTGGTAGAGCAACGGAATACTCTTGCCCTCCGCCGGATTCGGGTCCTCGTGCGCACGAACCACGACACCGACGACCAGAGTGCTGTCACCGAGCGGAATCAACCGGTCGACGACAACCCGGAGCCAGACCGGCGTGCCGTGTAGAACGGGTTCACCGGATTCGATTCGCGTCCAGAGCGACTCGTCGGAGAACCGCTCCGACGCGCTGCGCGCGAAGCGCTGCGCGAGATGCTGCTGATGGTCGCCCAACAGGTGGATCACCAACGACTCGGCCGAGCGGACGGCGCCGATGCTCGACGACGTGTCGGTGATGTTGAACGAGACCAGCGGCGGATCGAGGGAGAGCGAAGCGAAGGACGTCGCAGTGAACCCGACCGGGCCGGAGCCGGATTCGAGAGTGACGATCGTGACCCCGGCGGGGTGCCGCCGAAGGGCCGAGCGGTATTCGTCGCTACGGACGCCCGGAACGTGCTCCGATGCGGCGGTGGCGGAGTATTCGAGGGCATTCGACATAGACAGGGACATAGCCGTTCCTTGAAGGAGGTACATACCGAGACGGAGGGAGGAATCGGGAAGATACGTACTCAGGTCAGCAGGCACAGAGACACGAGCGGGTGCGGCACAGGTCCACGTGCCTGCGGCTCCACGCTGTTTCGGTCATAGTGCTCGATCCTCACCTGTCTGCAGTCGATCGTGGCCGTCCCCGACGGTCTTCGTCGGGGCACAGCCGAGGCGGTGCCGGGGTTGCCGGCGCCTCTAGTTCGTCGGGAAACCCCTTTCGCGTAACGCGTCTCGAAGTCGGCGGCGCGATCCCAGCGTACCCGGATCCGTCAGTCGTGCCACGATTCGTCCGGTCCAGCTGCCCGGCAGGCCCTGTCGACGGTAGAAGTCCTCGGCGCGGGTGTCGTACCGAGCGATACCCGCGTCCTGCGCCTCGAGTCGGTAACGGTCTCGGTGGCACACCACGTCGAAACCGAGTCGCGGCTCGACCTCGGCCTTCCCCGCCGGATCGGGGAAGCCGACCGAGAGGCCGACGACCGGGAAAACCCGCTGCGGCAGTTCCAGGACGTCGGCGACGCGCTCGGGCTCGTTGCGGATGCCGCCGATATACGCGGTGCCCAGGCCGATCGATTCCGCCGCGACCACGGCATTCTGCGCGGCCAGGGCCGCGTCGACCACGCCGAGCAGGGTGCCCTCGGCGAAGTCCGCATTGACGAGTTCTCGGCCGTGGACCGTAGCGATGCGCTCCGAGCGTGCGAAGTCTGCGAGCCAGACCAGGAAGAGCGGCGCGCGGCGGACCGCATCCTGATCGCCGGCAAGGGTGGCGAGCGCATCGATCCGCTCGCGGTCGGTGACGGCGACGACGGACCACAGCTGCAGATTGCTCGAGCTGGCCGCGGACGACGCGGCGGCGACGACGGCGCGCAGATGGTCCTCGGGGACGGGACGGTCGAGGAACCGGCGCACCGACCGGTGCGCCAGCCGAGTCGCCAGCACCTCGTTCCAGGGGCCGGCCGTGTCGGCAGCACCGAAGCGTCGTTCGAGGGCATCGCGCCGGTCGAGTGCCTCGGAGCGAGCGACCACCCGATCCGCGCCGGCGCCGGGGTTCGCTGTGAGTGGGTGGGACGTGGTCACGGGTGGAGCCCTTCTGGCCGGTTCCCGGCCGGTCGACGGATCGCTATCGGCTGCCCACCGGCGAATCGGTGGTGAACCCTCTGGCGCGCTCGGTGTCGGATTCGCTCCACAGCGTCGTCGGCGGTACCTCGGCGCGCACCAGCGGTACGACCTCCTCGGCGAATCGACGCAGGGTGTCCTTCTGGCGTTCGAAGTCGAGCACGTGGTTGACGGATACGGATTGGAGGACGTGGCCGAAGCACTCGTGGTAGTCGAAGATCTTCTCGGCCACGCGGTCCGGGGAACCGACAAGGGCCGGACCCCGCTCGACCGCCTCCTCGATCGTGCGGAAGCTGGTGGTCTTGCCGACGGCGTCCGGATCGTGTTTCCTCTTGTCGGCCTGGCGTACCACGCCTTCGTAGATCGGCCGGTACTCCTCGATCGCCTTCTCCGTGGTGTCCGCGAGGAACAACCCGCCCGAACCCGAGCCGACGTAGGCCTTCGCCGGGTCGTGACCGTGTGCGGCGAAGCGCTCGCGGTATCGATCGATCAGGACCTTGTAGTTCTCCCGCGGCTGCAGGGCGTTGGCCGTCACGATCGGGTCTCCCCACTTCGCCGCCAGGTCCACGGCGCGCGCCGACGTGGCAGATCCGTGCCAGATGCGGAACGGCCCGTCGAACGGGCGGGGCAGCGTCGTGACATCGGCGAGTGCCGCTCGGTACGAACCCGACCAGTCGACGTGTTCCTCCCGCAGCAACCGGCGCAGCAGTTCGTAGTTCTCGGTGAGGTAGTCGTACTGCTTGCCGATGTCGAGGCCGAACAGGGGGTACTGGAGCACCTCGTTGCCCTTACCGATGACGATCTCGAGGCGGCCCCGGCTCAGCTGATCGATGGTGCACAGATCCTCGGCGACGCGCACGGGATCGAGCACCGACAGTACGGTCACACCCGTGGACAACAGGATCCGCTCGGTGGCCTGTGCGATGGCACCGAGGACGACGGTCGGGCTGGACGAGAGCACGTCGCCGGCATGACGTTCGCCGACCGAGTAACTGTCGATGCCGAGCTGCTCGGCGAGCACCGCCATCTCGACGACGCGGTTCAGGCGGTCCGCGGGAGCGACGACGTCGCCGGTGACCGGATGCGGAGGGTTGAAGATGATGTCCAGTATCTGGAAGCGCACGAACTACAGAGTCTGCCGTCCCGGTGGGCGTCCGCGAAGGGTTGTCCTCGAGGTGATCGGAACCGTTGCGCCCGGCCGGACACGTCGCCGTCTCGGCATCGGCGTCACGGTAGCCGTGCACCGGGGTGCGGACCAGGATTGCGATCGTCGTGATCCGAAATCGGTGCAGGTCGGACCCGCCCGAAAGGGCGTGGGTTGTCCGAGACCCGTCCAATGGATAGCGTGACCGTCCGGCAGCACCGAGGGCGGATTCCCGCCACGAACGGGCCGCGCCCGCGGCCCATCGGAGGAAAGATGGTCGGCACCAGTCACGCGCAGGTCGTGATCGCATGCGTCGTGGGCACGCACGCCCCGGCGTGTTGTTGTCGCTGACAGCCGTCCCACCGGACGCACCCGCGTCTCCCGATACCGACATCTCCTCCGGCCGCCGGTGCCGCGTTGCCCGTTTCCCGGGCACCCGGCGCTCGACGTGGCCCGAAAGGACTCCCCGCGATGCCTCCCTCGACCACCCTGCCCGTCGTCGACCTCACAGGCCTCGACGGCGATGCCGCCACCCGGGCCGCCCTGCTCGACCGGCTGCGCCGGGTCACGCACGAGGTCGGCTTCTTCCACCTGGCCGGCCACGGCATCGACCCGGCCCTCGCCGACCGGCTGATCGCGGCGGCACGCGCGTTCTTCGCCCTGCCCGACCCCGTGAAGCTGGAGATCGAGAACTCCCACTCACCTCATTTCCGCGGCTACACCCGCGTCGGGGGTGAACGAACCCAGGGATATGTGGACTGGCGCGAGCAACTCGACATCGGCCCCGAACGGGCTCCGGTGGCACAGTTCGACCCCCATCGGCCGTGGGAGGTGCTGCACGGTCCGAACCTGTGGCCCAGCCGGGTGCCGCAGCTGCGGCCGCTCGCGCTGCAGTGGATCGAACAGTCCGGCACGGTCGGCCGTAGACTCCTCCGCGCATGGTCCGAATCCCTTTCCGCACCAGCCGATTTCTTCGAGGGTGCGTTCACGGACCCCGATCCGCTGCTGAAGATCGTGCGTTACCCGGGCCACGACCGATCGATCACCGGACAGGGTGTGGGCAGTCACAAGGACGTGGGAGTTCTCACGTTGCTCTATCCGGAACCCGGAAGCACCGGCTTCCAGGTGGAGATCGACGGTACCTGGGTCGACGTCGAACCCCTGCCCGGACACTTCATCGTCAACATCGGCGAGCTCCTCGAACTGGCCACCGGCGGCTACCTGAAGGCGACGACGCACCGGGTCCTTCCGCCGGCTCCCGGCACCGACCGGGTATCCCTACCGTTCTTCCTCAATCCCGCACTGGATCGGGCGTTGCCGCATGTGCGACTGCCTGGCGCACTCGCCGCCGAGGCCCGCGGCGCCGGTGCGGACGAGCACGGTGACGCCTTGCACGCCGTGTACGGGCTCAACGCACTCAAGTCACGACTGCGGGCACACCCCAACGTCACCGAGCGCCATCACGCCGACCTCTCGAATTCCCCCCTCATCGCCGGCCGGCCCGGCGATGTCGACGAAAGCGAACACTCCGAATGACTCTGCGCCGCAACCTGTCCTTGGTCTCCGCCGTCGCCCTCGCCACCGGACTGGCCGCCTGCTCCGCCTCCGGGACCGGCGAGGACACGCTCGTGATCTCCGCCTCCGCGACACCGCACGTCGAAATCCTGGAACACGTGCGGCAATCCGGTGCGCTCGGTGACGTCGTCCTCGACATCAAGCCCGTAACCGGCGAGGTGGACCCGAACGAGTTGCTCGAAGCCGGTGACGTCGACGCCAACTTCTTCCAGCACCACCCGTACCTCGCCGACTGGCAGCAGCAGAAGGGCGTGGACAACCTCGAGTCGGCCGCCGCCGTACACCTCGAACCGCTCGGCCTGTACTCGAACAAGATCGCCGCGGTCGCGGACCTGAAGAACGGCGACACGATCGCGCTGCCGAAGGACACGACCAATTTCGCGCGCGCGCTCTACCTCCTGGAGTCGGCGGGCCTGCTCGAACTCGACAAGCCGCTGTCCGAAGCGGACATCGCGACGGTCACTGCCGCGAACATCGTCTCGAATCCGAAGAACCTGAGGTTCGTCGAACTCGAACGCGCGCAGCTCGCGCGCACCGTCGACGATCCGGCGATCACGGCCTCGGTCGTCAACTCGAACTACGCGCTCGAAGCGGGGCTCAACCCTGCGGACGACAGCATCGTCCGAGAATCCGTCGACAACAACCCGTTCGAGAACATCCTCGTGGTGCGGTCGGAGGATGCGTCCGATCCCGCCGTCACCGCCCTCGCAGACGCCATCGAGTCGCCCGAGGTCGCTGCCTGGATCGCCGAGAACTACGACGGCGCAGTCGTACCCGTCCACGAGGTCGGGGCGTGATCGTCGTCGACGGACTCACCAAGTCGTACCCTGCAACGGGTAGCACCGGCACGATCGACGCACTCCGCGGAATCGACCTGAAGATCGAGGAGGGAGAAGTCTTCGGCATCGTCGGCCCCAGTGGTTCCGGCAAGTCCACGCTGCTGCGATGCCTGAACCTGCTGGAACGCCCCACGAGCGGACGCATCCTCCTGCGCGGCGAGGACCTCTCGCACCTGTCCGAAGGCCGGCTGCGCGCGTCCCGCCGCCGCATCGGCACCGTCTTCCAGCAGTTCAACCTCCTGCACTCCCGCACCGTCCGCGCGAACGTCGAGTTTCCGCTCGAGGTCGCCGGCGTACGGAGGACGGAGCGCCGGGACCGGGCCGAGATGTTGCTCGAGCTCGTCGGGCTCACCGACAAGCGGGACGCCTTCCCTTCGCAGTTGTCCGGCGGGCAGCAGCAGCGCGTCGGCGTCGCCCGCGCACTCGCCGCGGAGCCCGACGTACTGCTGTGCGACGAGGCGACCAGTGCCCTCGACCCGATCACCACGGAGCAGGTGCTCGATCTGATCGCGGCCGTCAACCGGACCCTCGGCGTCACCATCGTCGTCGTCACCCACGAGCTGTCCGTGGTGCGCCGGATCTGCACGTCCGCGGCTCTGCTGGACGGGGGCCGCATCGTCGAATCCGGTCCCGTGGCCGATCTCGTAGCCGACCCCGGGTCCCGCCTCGGTGATGCGCTGCTGCCGGCGGGTGTCGGCGAGCAGAACGGTGACGTGACCGCGCTCGTCACCGCCCGCGGATCCGCCGTCGCCACGCCGTGGCTGTCCCGGCTCTCCCGCGACGTCGGGGTCGACGTCGCGGTCGTCGGCGGCCGGGTCGACCGTGTCGCCGGTACCGATATCGGCAAGCTGCACGTGCGTTTCGACGGTGACGTGGATCGCGACGCGGTGGACCGATTCTTCGCCACCCTGCCCGACGTCACCGTCGCGTGGACGACCGGCGCCGTGGCGAGAGTAGGGGCATGAACAAACTCAGCTGGTACGACGCCCTGCCCGAGGTGTGGGCCGCCACGCTCGACACCCTCTACATGGTGGGCGTCGCCTTCCTCCTCACCGTCGTGGGCGGGGTGCTCGTGGGTGTTCTGCTGCACGTGACCGCGCCGGACGGGCTGCGCCCGATCCGACCGCTGTATCTCGTTTTGGGGGCCGTGGTCAACGTGTTCCGTTCACTGCCGTTCCTGGTCCTGCTGATCGCGCTGATCGGTGTGACCCGTCTGGTGGTCGGGACTGCGATCGGGCCGACCGCCGCGCTCGTCCCCTTGACGATCGGCGCGATCCCGTTCTTTGCCCGCATCGTCGAGAGCGCGCTGCGAGAGGTTCCGCGTGGGCGGGTGGACGCGGCCCGGGCCATGGGGGCCTCGAACCGGCAGATCGTCACCAAAGTACTTCTTTCCGAATCGCTTTCGTCTCTGATCTCGGGTTCCACCCTCACCGCGGTTCTGCTGGTCGGGTACTCCGCGATGGCCGGGGTCGTCGGCGGCGGCGGGCTCGGCGACTTCGCCATCGTCTACGGGTACCAGCGCTTCAACACCCCGGTCCTGATGGTCGCGGTGGTGGTGTTGGTCGTGCTCGTGCAGGCGCTGCAGACCGCGGGAGACGTCGCGGTGCGGGCGCTCGCACACCGGCGATGAATTTCGCTTCGCGGCGGCGCGGCCGTGCCTACTGCAGCATCAGCTCATATCGAATCGATATGAGGTGATGCCGAAACACCGTCTATCCGCGACGCGCGCCACCCGCCAGGGTGGAGACCATGGCCACCTCTCTCCAGGCGCTCTCGGCTCCGGCCGCGGCACGCCTGCGCGCTCCGCTCCCGGGACTCGCCGTCTGTGCCGCGGCGGCAGCGGTGGCCCTCGTCGCCGCCCGCTTCGTCGGGGGCATCAGCCCCCTGCTGATCGCCATCGTCCTCGGCGCACTCCTGGCCAACACGACCTCCCTCCCGGCGGCCACCGGCCCCGGCCTGGCCGTGGCCTCCCGCCGATTGCTCCGGATCGGGGTCGCGCTCCTCGGGCTGCAACTCCTCGTCACCGACGTGCTCGCCCTCGGCTGGGGCGTGCTCGGCCTCGTCGTGGCCGTGGTGGCCGGCGGCATCGCCGGGACGATGGCACTGGGCAGACTCCTCGGGCTCGACTGGACCCAGCGCCTGCTCGTCGCCTGCGGCTTCTCGATCTGCGGCGCCGCCGCCGTCGCCGCGGTGGACGGGGTCGTCGACGCCCGCAAGCAACACGTGGTCACCTCCGTCGCGCTCGTGGTCGTCTTCGGCACCGCCATGATTCCCGGACTTCCGCTCGCGGCCTCCGCGCTGGGACTCGACACCACCCAGGCCGGCATGTGGGCCGGGGCGGCGATCCACGAGGTGGCGCAGGTCGTCGCCGCGGGCGAAGCCGTGGACACCGGAAGAGCCGGGGCGCTGGGCGCCAGTGCGCTCGCGGTGGCCGTGACCGTGAAGCTCGCCCGGGTCGCGATGCTCGCACCCGTGGTCGCCTGGATCGGGGCGGTGTCGCGCCGCCGTAACCGCGAGCAGACCGAAGTGCGGCGACCGCCGCTGGTGCCGCTGTTCCTCCTCGGCTTCCTCGGCTGCGTCGCCCTGCGGGCCACCGGCCTGCTCCCCGGCCCGGTCCTGGACGTCGCCCGGCTCACGCAGACCGCATTGCTCACGGCCGCCATGTTCGCGCTCGGCACCGGCGTACGGCTCGACGTACTGCGGGGCGTGGGCTGGCGCCCCTTCGCCCTCGCCGCCGCATCCACGGTGTGGGTCTCGGCGATCGCCCTCACGGGAATCCTGCTGCTGGGATAGCGGATACGCTCCGCAGCCGCGCGCCGATCGGACACGGACAACGGTCGTGCCGCACGCGGATGACCGGACGGTTCGCCGCTGGACGCGGTGGCCCGGAGCGACGGCCCGGCCGAAACGGATTTCGTCGGAAGCACTTCGGGCACCGGCGGCCGCTGTTACCGTCGGAGGGATGACAGCGCCGGCGAAGGTGGGCTCCCCGATCCGCGTCGCGATCGCCGCGACCCTGTCCGTCGCGTTGCTCGGCGCCTGCACGTCGTCCGGTGACGACCCGGCGGTCACCGCGGAGTGCATCTCGGTTCCCAACGGCACCCCCCTGTCCGCCGCGCCGCCGGCACCGCCCACAGGTGAGCGGGACCTGGCCACCAACCCCGAGGTCGCCACCGGCTACCGGGACGACATGACGGCCGTGACGACCGCGACGTACGCGGTGTCCACTGCCAACCCGGTCTCGACGGAGGCGGCATGCAAGGTGCTGCGCGACGGCGGCACCGTCGCCGACGCACTGGTCGTCGCGCAGACGGTGCTCGGACTCGTCGAGCCCCAATCGTCGGGGATCGGCGGCGGCGCCTTCCTGCTCTACTACGACGCGGAGTCCGGGCAGGTGCAGGCGTACGACGGCCGCGAGACGGCACCGATGTCGGCCACCGAGAACTACCTGCGCTGGATCAGCGACACCGACCGCACCGAACCCCGGCCCGACGCCCGCGCCAGCGGCCGCTCGATCGGGGTGCCCGGGGTGGTGCGCCTGCTCGAGGAGGTGCACCGCGACCACGGGAGCACCGAGTGGGCCCGGTTGTTCGACCCGGCCGTCGCCCTCGCCGAGGACGGGGTGGTGATCAGCGACCGGATGGCCGCGGCGATCGCCGACGCCGCGCCCGACCTCGCCGTCGACGACGAGGCACGGGCGTACTTCCTGAACCCCGACGGCACACCCAAGACCGCGGGCACCGTCCTGGTCAATCCGGCCATGGCGAAGACGCTCGGCACCATCGCGTCCGACGGAGCCGACGCGTTCTACACCGGAGCGCTCGCCCAGGACATCGTCGACGCCACCGACACCGACACGGGGGGCCGCACCCCCGGGACGATGACCGTCGACGACCTCGCCGGCTACGAGGTGAAGACGCGTACCCCCGTGTGCACGCCCTACCGGGAGCACGAGATCTGCGGCATGCCGAACCCGTCCTCGGGAGGGATCGCCGTCGCGGCGACGATGGGCATTCTGGAGAACTTCGATGTGTCCGCGCTGGGACCGACCGAGGTCGACGAGAACGGGGGCGAGCCGACCGCCGACGCCGTGCACCTGATCTCCGAGGCCGAGCGGCTCGCGTACGCGGACCGCGACAAGTACGTGGCGGACTCGGACTTCGTTCCCCTGCCCGGCAATTCGCCGCAGACCCTGCTCGACGACGACTACCTGCGCGCCCGGGCGGATCTCATCGACCCGGGCCGGAGCATGGGCACGGCACAGCCCGGCGACTTCGGACCGGTGCCCCTGGGCGTTCCGGCACAGGATCGCGAACACGGCACCAGTCACATCTCCATCGCGGACGAATACGGCAACGTGGCCTCGATGACCACGACGATCGAATCGGCGTTCGGCTCGTTCCACATGGTCGACGGTTTCCTGCTGAACAACCAGCTGACGGATTTCGCCGCCGAACCCGTGGACGAGGCCGGGGTCCCGGTGGCCAACCGCGTCGAACCGGGCAAGCGGCCGCGCAGTTCGATGGCACCGACCCTCGTGTTCGACCGCAACCCCGACGGCACCCGCGGCGACGTGCGCATCGTCGTCGGCTCGCCGGGTGGTTCCGTCATCATCCAGTTCGTGGTCAAGACCCTCGTGGGCATGCTCGACTGGGGTCTGGATCCCCAGCAGGCGGTCTCGGCGGTCGCCTTCGGCGCGGCCAACACGCCCGTCACCGGGGTCGGCGGCGAGCATCCGGCGATCGACGGCAGCGACGACGGGGCCCGCGATCCCCTCGTCGCCGAGCTGCGCGCACGAGGTCATCAGGTTGCGGTGCTCCCCCAGTCCAGCGGCCTGAGCGCGCTGCGCCGGGACGAGTCCGGGTGGATCGGCGGCGCGGACCCGCGTCGCGAGGGCGCCGTGATGGGCGACGCCACCGGATAACGATCCGGGGCCCGACTCCGAGCACGAGTCACGACTGGATAACCACCCCGAATTTCGCCGACCTGCGGGAATAAGATCGACAACCATCGATCGCCGTCACGGCGGGTGGGAACGGATGGATCGGGGTGCCCGGATGCGGATCGCGGACGTGCTGCGGAACAAGGGCCCGGTGGTGGCCACGATAGAGCCGGACCGCTCCGTCGAGGAGATGATCGGTACGCTCGCCCGCCACAACGTCGGCGCCCTCGTGGTGGTGGAGGGCGACGCCGTGATCGGCATCGTCTCCGAGCGCGACGTCGTGCGCCGGCTCCACCAGCACGGCCCCGCCCTGCTCGCCGCCCGCGTCCGGGACATCATGAGCACGACGGTGTCCACCTGCCTGCCCACCGACACGGTGGACAGCCTCGCCGAGACCATGACCGAACGCCGGATCCGGCACCTGCCCGTCGTGGTGGACGGCCGCATGGTGGGCATCGTCAGCATCGGCGACGTCGTGAAGAGCCGGATCGACGAACTGCAGTGCGAACGCGACCAGCTCGAGTCGTACATCGAGCACGGCTGAACCCGGGC
Source organism: Rhodococcus indonesiensis (assembly GCF_047782815.1). NCBI lineage: Bacteria > Bacillati > Actinomycetota > Actinomycetes > Mycobacteriales > Nocardiaceae > Rhodococcus > Rhodococcus indonesiensis. The sequence goes on from NZ_CP180630.1 coordinate 5,338,132, forward strand.
ACGACAATTTCAGGGGGATTCTCCGGGTGATCCCGGATTCGCTCCAGCGTGCGCCGGGCGACAGTGGACCCCATGGCGAAACGTCCGGGGCAGCGGTGGCGGCAGGCGACGGTGTGGCTGCACGTGGTCACGTCCGTGGGATGGATGAGCCAGGCCCTCGCGCTGCTCGTCCTGCTGACGCTGAGCAGCACCGCGGTGGATCCCGCGGTGCGGGTGGCCGGCACGACGATGGCGCAGCACCTCGACAGCTCGCTGCTCGTCCCGCTGGCCAACGCGTCGGCGTTCACGGGCTTCCTGCTCGCGGCGGCGACGCCGTGGGGCTTCCTGCGCTACTGGTGGGTCGCGATCAAGTTCGTCCTCACCGTGGTCCAGGTGAACCTCGGGATCTTCCTGCTGTCGGCGGGCCTGAACAGTTCGGTGGACGCCGCCCGCGACGGCGCGTCCGGACCGGCGGGGCCGATGATCGCGGGTACCGCTCTGATGGTCGGGGCGCTCGCCTTCCAGGCGTGGTTGTCGGTCGCGAAACCCTGGGCCCGTACCCCGTGGACGGCCGGGAAGGCGAAACTGCCCACCGCGCCGCCGTGGGTCTTCACGATGGCGACGGGCGCAGTGGCCGCCGATCTGGCCGTCGCGGTGCTGCTGGGCCATCCACTGCCCGCCTTCTCCGCGGTGGCCCTGGTCGTCGCGTCGACGACCAGGGCCAGGACGATCCGCGAGGCGAGCCTTCGACCGGCCTACGGCTGAGGCACCGGCGTGGTGGTCGTCGCGGTGGTGGTGGCCGCCGGCGTCGTGGTCTCGGCGGCACTCGACTCCGTCGTCGTGGACTCGACGGGCGGCAGCGGCTCGACGACCGGGGACTGCACTGCAGGGGACGGAACCGGGGACGTCGTGGTCGCCGTCGGAGCGGGAGCCGCCGCCTGGGCGGGCGCGGGGGCCTGGACGGGCGCCGGCGACGCCGCCGTCGTGGTGGTCGCGGCCGGGGTCCGCGAGGTGGTCGTCGGGGCGGTCGTGGTGGCCTCGGCGGCGGCCTTCTCCGCGTCCTCGTCCACCGTCGGCGGGATCGGCGCCGGATCGATCGGCTTCGACGAGACGACCAGCTTCGGGGCGGTCGACTCGGCCTCGGCCTTGTCGAGCTCGCCGCTCTCGGCCTGCTTCGCCAGGTGCGTCAGCCAGGCTGCCGCGTACTGCGCCGAGGTCAGGGGCTTTCCGTTCTCGGGGTCGGAGTCGCGCCAGTAGTCGAAGTGGTGCCCGGTATCGGGACCGAGGGTCTGCTGGTACGGGTCGCTCAGCGCCACCTCGAGGGTGTTCTCGTTGTCGGCGAGGAACCCGATGACCTCGTTGCGGAGCTTCGCCGGCAGGTAGGCCAGGTCGATCAGCTCACCGGAGCTGATCTCCTCGTCCGTGCCGTCCGAGGCGACATCGCGGGTGGCCGGCTCGTAGGACGGATCCGACACCTTGATGAGCACGTCGAGGAACGTCTCGTCGCTCTGCATCCAGTTCTCCTGCGACTGGATGTCGGCGAAGGCGGCCATTGCGATCCGCCCGAGGACCGTGGCGACGTCCAGCGCGGTCTGCGGCGTGAGGCCGTCGCGCTCGAGTGCGTCGACGTTCAGCTGCCGGCCCACGTTCACTGCGAGCTGCAGCAGGGCGATGTTCTCCGGAGCGGAACAGGTGAGGTCGCCCTCCGAGCAGAACGACGCCACCTTGCCGTCCAGCGCCCCGAAGCTTCCCGAGGTGCCCGGCAGCGAACCGCTGCCCGACGCGCTGTCGCGGCCCGACTGGTAGGCGAGGTCGAACCCGTCCGGGTTGCGGAACTCGTCCTCCGCACCGGGGAACGGTCCCTCGCCCGCCTGACGACCGGCGTCGGCCAGGATGACCACACCGACGACCGAATCCGGATCGACGATCTCGTACGACCCGTCCTCGGCGGCCTCCTGGTTGCCGATCTCCATCGCCACCCGGCGCGCCACATCGGCGCCCTCGCTGTACCCGACGACGGCGAACTTCGTGTCGGGGCATGCCTCGCGGATCGCCTGCATCACAGTCTGGGCGTTGTCCACGCCGGTCTCGACGGCGTCGTCGTACGACGACATGTCCGCCGGGTACTCGACGTACACCGCGGAGTACGAGCCCTCCGGCACGTCGTCGCGCGGGGCATTGACGACCTCGTCGACCCAGGGGCTGCTGAAGTCGGTGGACGAGGCCGCGGGCAGGGGGTTGCCGTCGGCGTCGAGGAGCATCGCATGCGTGCCGGGACGCGGGCTGTCATTGCGCCCGCCGACCGCGATGCTGACCATGTCGTGGCACTCGGTGACCGAGGCGGTCAGCGTCGTCGGGGCCGTCGACGGGGCCGACGGTTCCGAGACGGCGATCGCTACCACCGCCGCCGCCCCGAGCGCCACGGGTGCCACCGCAGCCGCGACAATCCGCTTGTTTCGCACCGCCCAGTCGAGTGCCATGGTCCCACCCCATCCGATCTCGATCCGTGTCGACGACCCCGGTTGCGGTGTCGACGCGTCGGACGGAACGTCGCTCGGGACCTCGGTCGTGTTACACGTCCGTATCGCGGGAGTGGCCCCTGCCCCCGCGTCGTTTCGCTGGGGCAGCACCTCCGTCCGGGCCGCCTGTCCTGCGGCAACAGCCTGTGCACCGATGCGCGCGCGAGTAGGCTGCCGCTCATGGCCGAACTGTCCGCCGAGGTGCGGGCTCTGCTCGGGGCGCGGAACATGGCACACGTCGCGACGCTCATGCCCGACGGCTCACCGCATGTCTCTCCCGTGTGGATTGCGGTCGAAGGTGATCGCTTGGCGATCTTCTCCGCTCGCGAGAACCAGAAGGTCGCCAATCTACGCCGTGACGGCCGCGTCGCCGTGTCCGTCTGCGACGAGCACAACCCCTATCGGTCGGTCGTCGTCCGCGGCCGGGTCGTCGAGGAACTCCAGGGCGACGAAGCGGTGGAGATCATGGACCGGATGAGCAACCGCTACGTCGGCACCGACTTCCCGATGCGCTCGGCGATCGTCTCGCTCATCGAACCCGAGCGAGTTCACCTGCAGGAACTGCCGTTCCGGCATCCCACCGGCACCTGAGCCACACCATCCGAGGCCGCCCGGGCGCGCCCGTCGCCCACCATCCGGGATTCGCGCACTGCACCACTGCAGCGCATTCCGCTCCGTCCCGTCGTTCCGGAGATCGCCTTTCACCCTCGCGCCCCAGGCTGAGCCTGTCTGATCCACCTCGGGACCGCCGACACAATGGTCGTTTTCACTGAGTGAAATAGCTTCTGCCTGATCATTTTTCCCGATCGAGCTTGTCTCGCAGGGGAGTTGACGTACCGCAGTGCACACAGTCACAATCCGAACGATCACTCGGTTACGAACAGGTGTGCACTATGCGAACAAGCTCGGACGGGACCGCCACCGAGGCGGCCCGACACACGACCCGCTCCGCGCGACTCGTCATCGCGCTGTGCTGGGTCGCGGTACTCCTCGACGGCTTCGACCTCGTCGTTCTCGGTGCGGTGAACCCGGCGCTGCTGGACTACCCGGATTGGGACGTCGACGCCGGCAGCCTCACGGTCATCTCGACCGCCGGCCTGGTCGGCATGACACTCGGAGCCCTGGCCATCGGCACCCTGACCGACGTCCTCGGCCGGCGACGCACCCTCATCTTCTCCGTCACCGCCTTCTCGGTACTGACGCTCGCATGCGCGTTCGCGACGTCACCGGAGATGCTCGGCGTCCTGCGCTTCCTCGCGGGCCTCGGCCTCGGCGGGGCACTGCCCACCGCGTTGGCGATCGTCGCCGAATTCATGCCCGGCAAGAAGGGATCCGCGTCGACCACCGTCATGACCGGCTACCACGTCGGCGCCGTGGCGACCGCGCTGCTCGCTCTCGTCCTGCTGGAGAGCTCCGGGTGGCGTGCGATGTTCGTCGCGGGCACGCTGCCGGCGTTCGTTCTCGTCCCCCTGATGTTCCGCTACCTGCCCGAGTCGCCCGCGTACCTGTCCGCGCGAGGCCGGCACGACGAAGCCGAGCGCATCGCTGCCGACTACGGACTTCCGTCCACGGATGTCGTGCCATCCGATGCCGACCACACCCCGGCCACCGCGAAGCCGGCGTCGCCGGTGCGGGCCCTGTTCTCGCCGCAGTTGCTACGCACCAGCGTGTCCATCTGGGTCACTTCCTTCATGGGGCTGCTCCTGGTGTACGGCCTCAACACCTGGCTGCCGACGATCATGCGGGAAGCCGGCTACGACCTCGGTGCGTCGCTGTCGCTGCTGCTCGTGCTCAACGCCGGTGCCGTCGCGGGCCTGCTGGTCGCCGGCCGCGTCGCCGACCGGATCGGCGCCCGCACCGCGGGCCTCGCGTGGTTCACCCTCGCCGCGCTGTTCCTCGCGACGCTCAGCATCAACCTCGCCTACGGCGTCTACGTGCTGGTGTTCCTTGCCGGCTGCTTCGTCTTCAGTTCCCAGGTGCTCGTCTACGCCTTCACCAGCGCGGCCTACCCCGCCGAGGCACGCGCCACGGCGCTCGGCTGGTCCGCCGGCGTGGGCCGCATCGGCGCCATCTGCGGTCCGATCCTCGGCGGTGCGCTCCTGCAGGCCGGCATCGCCTACCCCTGGGGCTTCTACGCCTTCGCCGCCGTCGGCGTACTCGGCGCCGTCGCACTGTCGACGAGCCGGCCGGTGCGGTAGCGCTCGAAACTTGCCCACCGATTCGGAACTTGCCGCGTGAATTGCTTGGGCAAGTTCCGAATCGGCGCGCGAATCCCGTCGGACGTCGGCAGGGCCGCGAGGCGGACCGCTCAGCCCCGCGCCATGTCCACGAAGCGCGACAGGTGCAGCTGGTGCGCGACGGTGATCGTGGCCGTCGGACCGTTACGGTGCTTGCCGAGGATTAGATCCGCCTCACCGCCACGCGGGTCGTCACGTTCGAATGCGTCGGGCCGGTGCAGCAGAATCACCATGTCGGCATCCTGTTCGAGCGATCCCGACTCGCGAAGGTCGGAGACCATGGGCTTCTTGTCGGTGCGCTGCTCGGGACCGCGGTTGAGCTGACAGATCGCGACCACCGGGACCTCGAGCTCCTTCGCGAGAAGCTTGAGGCTACGCGAGAATTCGGAGACCTCCTGCTGACGGGACTCGACCTTCTTACCGGAGGTCATCAGCTGCAGGTAGTCGACGACGATCAGCCGGATGTCGTGTTTCTGCTTGAGGCGCCGCGCCTTTGCGCGGATCTCCATCATGGTCAGGTTGGGGGAGTCGTCGATGAACAGGGGCGCTTCGCTGATCTCGCTCATCCGCCGGGCGAGGCGCGTCCAGTCGTCGTCGGTCATCCGGCCCGAACGCATGTCGCCGAGCTTGATCTTCGCCTCGGCGGAGAGCAGCCGCATGACGATCTCGGTCTTGCCCATCTCGAGGGAGAACATGACAGAAGCCATGCCGTGCTTGACCGAGCAGGACCGCAGGAAGTCCATGCCGAGCGTGGAGTTGTGGGTGGGCACCATCGACCGCCCGGCAAGATACAGGTGCTCGCCGTCGACCTCGACGCACCGCACCGGCACGGACTCGACCGGACGGACGGCGACGATGCGACGCTGCCGCGGCACCGTCGTGCGGGTCTGCTTGTGCGCCTTGGCCTTGCTGGGGAGGACGAACACGTCGTCGTCGGTGGCGAATCGCACCGCCGATCCGGTGGCGGTGCAGGTGTAGCCGAGGCCGGCCAGCAGCTCGGCGACGTCGGCCCGCAGGCGGGCGCAGTCCGATTCGAATCGCACGGTGCCGTCGTCCTCGACGTGGCCACCGGCGTCGAGCAGACCGGCGAGCAGTTCGCGCCGCTGCTGTTCCGACGCCCGCTGGTAGGCACCGGGGATGTGCGCGCCGAGCGTCATGAGTTCCTCGGCGAATCCGCCCTCGCCCTGCACCCGCATGTGCACGTGGGGATCGGCCGACGGACCACCGAGCCAGGCGCCGAGAGTGAACGGGGCGACGGGCAGCTCGGCGACGGGCAGGTGCAGCGGAGCGACGTTGCCGACGATGTGGCCGGCGGAGAGCGAAGCCGCGAGCTCCCCGGTGGTGCGCACGCGCGACGGACCGCCGTCGGAGGTGAGCCACTGGTGCTGTTCGTCGGCGACGAGGACCGTGCCGTCGGAGAACTCCACCTCGAAGCAGGGGCGGCCGTGCAGCACGTCGGTGGCGGCCAGCACCCGGGTGGGACGGCCGTGGGCGTCGAGAAGTTCGTCGCCGACTGCGACCTCGCCCATGGTCGTCCAGCCGCCGGGCGTGGGCAGGGCGGTGTCGAGGGCCAGCGCCTTGCCGACGCCCGGGCGGGCAGCGACGATGATCATCTGCCCGGCGTGGAGACCGTTGGTGATCTCGTCGAGTTCGGCGAACCCGGTGGGCACGCCGAGGGAGATGCCGCCGCGGCTGGCGATCGAGTCGATCTCGTCCATGGTGGGCTGCAGCAGCTCTTCGAGCGGGACGAAGTCCTCGGAGGTGCGGCGCTCGGAGACCTCGAAGATCTCGGCCTGGGCGCGGTCGACGACCTCGGCGACGTCCTGCCCCTCGGAGCCGGCGTACCCGTACTGGACGATGCGGGTGCCGGCCTCGACGAGGCGGCGCAGGATGGCCTTCTCGGCGACGATCTCGGCGTAGTAGCTCGCGTTCGCGGCGGTGGGCACGGTCTGGGTCAGCGTCACCAGGTAGGCGGCGCCACCGATGCGGCGGAGCTCTCCGCGCCGGTCGAGTTCTGCCGACACCGTGACGGGGTCGGCCGGCTCACCACGGCTGTAGAGATCGAGGATCGAGTCGTACACCGCCTGGTGGGCGGGACGGTAGAAGTCGCCGGGCCGCAGTACTTCGAGCACGTCGGCGATGGCGTCCTTGCTGAGCAGCATCCCTCCGAGCACCGACTGCTCGGCGACCATGTCCTGCGGGGGCTGGCGGCCGAAGTCGCCCGCCGGCTCCTCCGGCGGTCCCGGGTACTCGGAATGGCCCCGATCGTCCACTACAGCCACGCGACGCCGTCCTTCCCCATCTCGGCACCTTCGCGGGGGACAGGCCCTGTCCAACCGCGCTCGTCACCACTTCTACCCGGCCCCACCGACACGTCCTTCGGACGCGCGCGCTCGACGTTAGGCACTGGGAACGCCCCGTCCAAATCCGCCTGTGCACACATCTGTGGATGAATTGTGGAAACGGGAGGACGGCCTTGTGCACCCCTTGGGGACAACCTGGGGACAACGCATCTCACACTCTGCATCGGTGCTGCTCAGAGGGAACAAATCGAGTTTCACACGTGTGGAGAACAACCCGCTCGGCGTGTCGCGCCGTATGTGTTTCCGGGCGTGTTACCCGGTTCCGACACCCGCGTCGCTATGCCGCAGGTCACAAACCTACCGGTACCCTTGGCGAGTTATCCACAGGCCCTATGGACAGACGACGAAGAGCCCTGCACCGGGGGCGCAGGGCTCTTCGAGGACCGGAATCAGGCGGCCACGACGTTCAGATCGAACTTCGCGGTCACGTCCGGGTGCAACTTCACGATCACCGTGTGCTTGCCGGTCGACTTGATGTGCGCCTTGGGCAGCTCGATGATGCGCTTGTCGACGACGGGGCCGCCGGCGGCCTTGACGGCACCGGCAACGTCCGCTGCGGTGACCGAGCCGAACAGCTTGCCCGAGTCGCCGGCGGTCTTCACAGCCAGGGTGACGTTCTCGAGGCCCTCGATCGCGGCCTTGAGCTCCTTGGCGTGATCGAGACCGCGCACCGCACGAGCCTCCTGAGCCCGGCGGATGCCCTCGACCTGCTTCTGGGCACCACGGGTGGCGACGATCGCCAGGCCGCGGGGCAGCAGGTAGTTGCGGCCGTAGCCGTCCTTGACCTCGACGGTGTCGCCAGGCGCACCGAGGTTGTCCACGTCGGCAGTGAGAATGAGCTTCATCGTGTGTCCCTCCCTTTCCTTAGCGAGCCGTCGAGACGTAAGGAAGCAGGGCCACCTCACGCGAGTTCTTCACAGCGATGGCAACGTCGCGCTGGTGCTGCACGCAGTTGCCCGTGACACGACGGGCGCGGATCTTGCCGCGGTCGCTGACGTACTTGCGCAGCAACGTCGTGTCCTTGTAGTCGATCTGCACGTTCTTTTCCTTGCAGAAGGTGCAGACCTTCTTCTTCAAAACCTTTTCGCGCGCGGGCGCCTTAGGCATGGTCTTTCTCCGTACTTTCCGAATGTTCCGATCGAAGGTCGGATCAGAACGGCGGCTCGTCGTCCCCGCCGAAGGAGCCCGCCGCCGGAGCGCTGCCCCACGGGTCGTCCCCGCCGGTGCTCGCGCCCGCACGGGCCCCGCCCGATCCTCCGGAGGAACCACCGAAGCCGCCCCCGCCACCGCCTCCGCCACGGCTGGCCTTGTTGACCTTGGCCGTCGCGTAGCGGAGCGAGGGGCCGATCTCGTCGACCTCGAGCTCCACGACAGTGCGCTTCTCGCCTTCACGCGTCTCGTAGCTGCGCTGCTTGAGCCGGCCCTGCACGATGACGCGCGAGCCACGGGTCAAGCTCTCGGCCACGTTCTCCGCTGCCTCACGCCAGATGTTGCAGCGCAGGAACAGCGCCTCGCCGTCTTTCCACTCGTTGGACTGACGGTCGAAGATGCGGGGCGTGGACGCGACGGTGAAGTTCGCGACCGCGGCCCCCGCCGGGGTGAAACGCAGCTCGGGATCAGCCGTCAGATTGCCGATGACGGTGATGACGGTGTCGCCTGCCATGTGGTTCCTCCTGCTGTGTGTGGAGTCCTGATGCGCCCGAGCCTACGGCCGGACGCCGACAGACTCACTTGCCGTGGCGCAGAACCTTGGTGCGGAGCACCGACTCGTTCAGGCCGAGCTGGCGATCCAGCTCTGCGACAGTGGCGGGCGTAGCGCTGATGTCGATCACCGCGTAGATGCCTTCGCTGTGCTTGGCGATCTCGTACGCGAGACGACGCTTACCCCACACGTCGACCTTGTCGATCTTGCCGCCGTCCTGGCGAACGACGTTGAGGAACGTATCCAGCGACGGGGCGACAGTGCGCTCGTCCAGGCTGGGGTCGAGAATGACCATCAGTTCGTAATGACGCATAAGACCTCATCACCTCCTATGGACTATGGGCGGTCACGGACGGTCCGTGACAGGAGGGTCGTTGCGTCAGCAACCCATGCAGGCTACACGACGCGCCCTTGACCAGCGAAATTGACCTAGGGTGAAGAACATGCGCACGAGTTCCCGGACGCCCGCGCTCGTCGCCGTCGCGACGTGCGCGCTCGCCATGTGGCTCGGCTACCTGAACAAGGCCCGCTGTGCCGGGCCGCCGTTCGACCCGCAGGGCCGCAGCGTGCGGTTCGACGCGGTCAAGGACGCCACGGTCTGCTATTCCGACATCCAGCAGTTGTGGATCGGGCGCGGCATCAACCTGCATCTGTTCCCGTTCCTCGACGGCGGGATCACCCGCGACGGCGTGCTCACCGGCGGCACCGTCGAGTACCCGGTGCTCAGCGGCATCCTCATGTGGGTCGGGGCCCTGCGTGCCCACACCGACGCCGAGTTCCTCCTGCACTCCGCGCTGCTGCTGGCGCCGTTCGGCCTGCTCGTCGCGTGGCTCCTCGGCCGGCTGGCCGGATGGGCCGCGCTGCTCTGGTCGGTCACGCCGCCGCTGGTGCTGTACGGCTTCCTCAACTGGGACCTGCCCGTCGTCGCGACCACCGTCGGGGCCGTCGCCGTGCTCGGGGTGCGACGCTGGTCCCTGCGCACCCGTGCGGTGGCCGCGGCCGTCCTGCTCGCGATCGGGTTCTGCCTCAAGGTGTATCCCGGCATCTTCGTCCTGCCGCTGATCGCGTACGTCCTCACCGGCGGGGACGAACCGCGACCCCGGCGCGACGTGCGCGGCGCGGTGACGGTGGGCGCCGCAGCGGCGGCCACGGTGATCGCCGTGAACCTGCCGTTCGCGCTGCTCGGGTATCCGGGGTGGCGGGCATCGTTCGAGTTCCAGGGCAACCGTGCGGCCGATGCCACGAGCAACTCGATCTGGTACTGGGGGCTGCGGCCGCTGGTCGGCGGCTACCAGGACACCGAGGTCACGGCCGAGTACAACGACATCGTCTCCGTCGTCTCGCCGTTGTCGATCTGCGCCGCCTTCGCGCTGGCGCTGTGGCTGGGGTGGCGGCGGTACCGCCGCGACGGCAGCTACCCGTGGGTCGCGGTCGGCGCCGCGATGCTGTGCGGATTCCTGCTGCTGCACAAGGTGCATTCGCCGCAGTACACCCTGTGGCTGCTGCCGTTCCTGGTGCTGTTGCGGGTGCGCTGGCCGCTGATCGTCTCGTACCTCACCGTGGACCTCGCCATCGGGATCGGGGTGTTCCTGTGGTTCGACGCGACCATGACCCACAGCGACACCACGATCCCGCTGCTGCTCACCCTCGTCGGGGTGTGGGGCCGGGCCGCGCTGCTCGTCGTGCTGTTCTTCGTGTTCGCCGGCGCACCGCTGCGCCGGCCCGGCCCGACCCCACCCGACGAGGAGCAACCCCGGATGCCGGCGATGAGCGGGGAACGCCGCTGAACACGTCCCGGCCGGGCAGCCGATGCGGTCGTCGTGGGTGCGGCAGCACCGAGGCTGGTCTACCCTTCCGCGCGGGGGGACTCGGAACAGGCCGAGATCCCGACGGGGTGATCGAGGACGAAGATGAGTGACTATCCGCAGTACCCGCCGAACAATCCGGGCGGGTATCCCCCGCCGGGCGGCTACGGGTACTACCCGGGGCCGCAGTTCGGGCCACCGCCCGACAACAACCTGGTGTGGGGCATTCTCACGACGATCCTGTGCTGCCTGCCGCTCGGCGTCGTCTCGATCATCAAGGCGAGCCAGGTCAATTCCCTCTGGGCGCAGGGCCAGTTCGATGCCGCGCGCCGATCGGCCGACGACGCGAAGAAGTGGGCGATCTGGTCGGTGGTGGCAAGCGTCGCGGTATGGGCGGTGATCGTCGTCTTCTACATCGTCGTCATCGCCGCGGCGGTTTCGTCGTCGAGTTACTGAGGCACCCGGCCGTGCAGACGCTCACCGCCCGGCTCGCCGCTCCCGTCGGGGTGGCGGCCGTGTCGGTGTGCGTGTGCGCGGCCGTCGCGTGGGCGGATCCGACGACGCCGGGTGGCCCGATTCCGCCGTGCCCGACCCGCGCGCTGTTCGGTATCTGGTGCCCCGGGTGCGGCTCGTCGCGAATGCTGTATTCGATGGTGCGCCTCGATGTTCCGGCAGCGCTGCGCTACAACGCCCTCGGTGTGGTCGCGGTGCTCCTGCTGGGGTGGTCGTTCGTCGTGTGGACGGCCGGCCGGGTCCGTGGCCGCCGGATCACCCAGTGGTACCAGTGGCGGTGGGCGCCGCAGATCGTGCTGTGGGCGGTGCTGGGCTGGTTCGTCGTCCGCAATCTCCCCGTCGCGCCCTTCGACGCGCTGCGCGTGTAGCGCACGGACGCGCGCCCGCGCGCGGAAGTTCATCCTGCGCATGTTCTTACGCGCGCGGGAAACACCTTTGCGCGCGGCTCTCAACTACGGCGCGGCACTCGACGCGGGTGTTCGTGGATCGGACGATTCGGGGGGCGATTTCCGCCGGGCGCCGGGCCGGAGCCGCTCCGGTATCCACCGCGGGGGAGCGTCGGGGGCGTGGTCGAGCACACCACCGACGGGATCGTCGACGAATCCGTAGCGCACGAGATCTTCGGCCGGACGGAGAATCTGCCGGACGACGAGCGCGCACAGCGCCACGACCGCGAGGTCGCGCAGCAGCACGGTCGTCGTGAACCACTGCTCGGGCAGACCCTTGTTCTCGGCACCGAGATAGAAGTACATGCGCGGCACCCAGACGAGGGCGTCGATCGTCATCCACGCCAGCAGGATCCGCCGGTGCGGCAGAGCCAGTACGGCCAGCGGCACCAGCCACAGCGAGTACTGGGGACTCCACACCTTGTTGGTGAGCAGGAACGCGGCGACCACCAGGAAGCACAACTGGGCGAGGCGGGGGCGGCGTGGAGCCGTCCACGCGAGCCACGCGATGCCGGCGCAGGCCACGGCGAACAACAACAGCGACACCGAGTTCAGTGTGGAGGTGTCCCAGCCGGACCACCCGGTCAGTGACCGCGCGACGTTGTAGATCGAATCGGGGTCCGCACCGCGTTCGGTGTTGAGCCGGAAGAACTCGGCCCAGCCGCGTGGGTAGAGGATCATGATCGGCAGGTTCACGGCGAGCCAGGCAGCCGCCGCGGCACCGGCCGCCTGTCCCAGCGCCCGCAGCTTCCCGGTGCGCAGGCACAGCAGCAGCAGCGGACCGAACAGCAGCAACGGGTACAGCTTGGTGGCGGCACCGAGTCCGAGCAGCACCCCGGCGAGCACCGGCCGCCGCCGTGCCCAGGCCAGCAGCCCACCGGCCGCGAAGGCGGTGGCGAGGGCGTCGAAGTTGGTGAAGGCGTGCACGACGACCAGCGGGGAGGCGGCGACGAGCGCCGCGTCCCAGATTCGCCGGCCGGCGGAGAGCGCGGTGGCCCACACGGTGACGAGCCAGGCCGCGGCGAGACCGACGGCGACGATGTCGAAGTAGATCGCCACCTGCAGGCCGCCCGGAAGCCACGACGCGGCGTCCCAGGCCTTCGCGGCCCGCATCGAGACGTACTGGTAGAGGCCGGCGAGGACCGGATACTCCATGTACCGGACCTGGGTCTGCCCGTCCGGCCCGGGTTCCTCCCACGACGTCTTGTACGGGAAGGCGCCGGCACTGAGACGTTCGGCGCCGTAGAGCGGCACGACGTCGGAGTAGCACATGGCGACGTACTGCCGGTTGCCGCTCCAGTCCAGCCCGAGCACGCCGTTCTCACCCACCGGCCCCTGCTGGATGCAGGCCGCCTTGGTGAACCAGCCGAGAGCGAGGAACACCACCGCCAGGAGCAGCAGCGCGCGCAGCGGCGTGAAGAACCGGGTGCGACCGAGCAGCGCGTACCGCCCGACGGGGCCGCCGATGGCGGTGGACAGACGCGACACCGTCGGGTCGGTCCATCCGGGTGCGTCGCGCCAGTCCGCGGAGCGGCGGTCGGCGACGAGCGGACCCGGCGACGCGAGCTCTCTCTTCTCGGTCACCCCGCGAGGCTACCCGCCGGGTGTGGCGCCGACGGGGTCCTCCTGGAAGCGGCTGTTGCCGGACTGCTCGTCTCCGCCGGCGCCGGTCGACTCGTCCTGCGTCCCGAAGCCCGGCGTGTCCTCCTCCGTGGTGGGGGCCGGGGTGGGCACCTGCCGGGTGGTGGTCTGCGGCGCCACGCCCGGCATGGGGATGGTCACGCCCGGGAGGATCTCGACGTTGCGGGTCGTGATCTCCGGCGGCGTGGGCAGCTCCGGCGTCGTCCGCTCGGTCGTCGTCGGGGTCTGCGTCGTGGTCCTCGGCGGCGCGGGCGCCGAGTACGCCGGCACACCGGCCTGTCCGGCGATCGGTTCGGGAGTGGGGAACTTCTCGACGTCGGTGCCTTGGAGGGCACCGTCCATCGTGTCCTTCCAGATGTCCGACGGCAGGCCGGACCCGTAGATCATGCCGCCCCAGCTGTTCTCCAGGGGCAGGCCCTGTTCGGTGCCGACCCACACGGCCGTCGACAGCGACGGCGTATAACCCACCATCCAGGCGTCCTTGTTCGAGCCGGTGTCGCCGAGCTGCGCGGTGCCGGTCTTGGCGGCGGACGGGCGGCCGCCGGCGAGGGCGTGTCCGTTGGAGTACGCGGCGATCGGCATCATCGCGGCGGTGGTGTTGTCGGCGACGGCCTCGTCGACCCGCTGTTCCCCGGCCGGGGTGCCGCGGTCGAGCAGCACGGTGCCGTCGGCGGTGACGACCTTCTGCACGAAGTAGGGCTCGTGGTAGGTGCCGGACGCGGCGAGCGTCGCATACGCCGACGCCATGTCGATCACGCGGGACTGGTACTGGCCGAGCACGATGCCGTAGTTGGGGCCGACGCCGCCCGGCTCGGTGAGGGTCTCGCCGACGCCGGGGATCTCCTCCGGGATGCCGAGCTGGTGCGCCATGTCGGCGATGGCCTGCGGGCCGTTGTCCATCTCGAGCATCATCCGGTAGAAGCTGGTGTTGAGCGACCGCTTCAGCGCCTCGGCGATGGTGCAGGTGCCGCAGTTCTCGCCCTCGACGTTGCCGATCGAGATGCCGTTGACGGTGAGCGGGCCGCTGTCGTACATCGCGGACAGCGGGTTGCCCTGGTCGAGGTTGGCAGCCAGGCCGAACACCTTGAACGACGAACCGGTCTGCAGACCGGACTGGGCGAAGTCGAAACCACCGCCGTTGTCGCCGCCGTAGTAGGCGCGGACGGCGCCGCTGCGCGGGTCGACGGACACGACGGCGGTGCGCAGCTCCTCCGGCTCGCCTTCCATGTTCGTGCGGACCGCGTCGAGCGCGGCCTCCTGCGCCTGCGGGTCGATCGTGGTGGTGATCTGGAGTCCCTCGGTGTTCAGGAGGTTCTCGTCGATGCCTTCTTCGGAGAGTTCCCGGAGCACCTGGTTGCGTAGCAGCCCCTCCGGTCCGTTGGACTGTCCGCCGTTGTCGACCTCGGCCAGCGGCACGTACCGCGGATACTGCATCGACGCCCGGTCGGCCTCGTCGAGGGTGCCGGCGGTCACCATCCCGTCGAGGACGTAGTTCCAGCGCGCCTGGGCGCCCTCGGGGTTGGTCTCCGGATCCAGCAGCGACGGCAGCTGGATGGAGGAGGCGAGCACGGCACCCTCCTCGACGGTGAGCTCGCCGACGGGCTTGCCGAAGTACGCCGTCGAGGCAGCAGCGATGCCGTACGCACCGCGCCCGAAGTAGATGGTGTTCAGGTAGGCGGCGAGGATGTCGTCCTTGGACCACTGGTTGGCCATCTTGGACGCGAGGACGAGTTCCTTCATCTTGCGGGTGAGGGTGCGCTCGGAGCCGACCAGCGCCGTCTTCACGTACTGCTGGGTGATGGTCGAGCCACCGCCGGCGCTCTCCCGGCCGAGGATGTTGTCGCGGGCCGCGCGGGCGAAGCCGCTGACCGAGAATCCGGGGTTGCTGTAGAAGTCGCGGTCCTCGGCGGCGAGCACGGCGTTGCGCACGTGCTCGGGGATCTCGTCGAGGCGCACCTCGGTGCGGTTGCCCTCAGGGGGCACCACCTTGGTGATGACGGTCGAACCGTCGGAAGCGAAGACGGTGGCGACCTGATTGGTCTTCAGGTCACCGGGACGCGGGACCTCCTGGACGACGTAGGCCAGCATGAACGCGAGGATCGGCAGCACCAGGGCCAGGGCCACGGCTACGTAGCCGACGCGCCGCACGGTGCGCCAGCGCGTCGACTTGGGGTCGCCCGGACCACGCGGCGGCTCGTCACCCCCGCCACGTGCGGTCGGGGGCGGGGTCGGCGGGCGCCCGCCGGGGGGCGCGCCGGCGGGCCGGTCGGGCGGCTGCTGAGGGTTGCGGTTCTGCACCGGCGGCCGGTTCTGCGGTGGAAGCTGCCGGGTCCGGTCGGCCGGCGATTGCTGCGGTCGCGGCCCGCGAGCGTCCGGCGACGGCATCCCTGCGGCCCCGTACTGGTGCGGGGGACGTTGCTGCGGCGGATACGGCTGGGGCCGCGGGCCGCCCTGCTGGGGGCGCGGCGGCTGCGGCGGGTACGGGCGTCCCTGCGGCGGGGGCATCCGCCGTTCGCCGGGCGGCGGGCCGCCGGGACCGCGCTGCGGTGGGGGACCCCCCACAGGTCCCGGTCGCCGCGGCGGCGGGGGACCGGCCGGTCCGTTCCCGTGCGGCGGCATCGGCCGTTCGCCCTGCGGGTCGTTGTGGGGGGAACTCACGTACTCATCTCCAACCGGTAGCGCGGACGCGCGGCACGCGTCCTCGTTTCACGTCTGCAGACTTCGGTCTCGTCGGGCAGCGCGCGTTCGGGCAGTGCAGTGTTCGGGCAGTGCAGTGTTCGGGCAGTGCGGTGTCGCCCGGGGACTTCACCGGGGACGGGGCGGTTCAGCAGGGGTCGCGCACGGCTCACTCGCTCGCGGTGCGGCGGCTCTGGCCGGTCGACCTGCGGCGGGGCCGCTTCGGAGCGGGCTCCGCCCCCAGGACATACGACTGGACGAGGTGGTTCCAGCTGCACGTGCGGCACACCTCGACCACGTGGACGGAGAACTCCTCCTGGCTGGCGGCCAGGCGGACCAGTTCCTCCGCGGTACGGGCCGACCCGGACACCGGGCCGAGCTTGTCGCCGAACACCCACGACACGAGTGTCAGCTGCTCCTTGCGGCAGATCGGGCAGACCACGTCACTGCCCCGACCGTGGAACTTGGCGGCGCGGAGCAGGTAGGGGCTGGCGTCGCACACCTCCGAGACGCCGGTCCGCCCCGAGTAGACCTGAGCGAGCAGCGACCTGCGCTGCAGCGCGTAGTCCACCACCTGCCGCTGTATCCGCACGGGTCCAGAGTACGTGCGGACGGCACGCGGGTGGGCGGGGTGTGGGCCGCGTGACTGTGCGACACGCACATATCGGACGTTCCAGGCTGCCCGGGTGGTGAGCCGACACACGCCTCGAACGCGGGCACGCGACACCGACCGGGCGCAAGCCTGCGGTCGTCTCGACACCGCCTACGCGGACGGTCGGCTCGACTTCGAACCCTGACATTCTTACCGATACCCGTTGTCACATGAACTTCTGTCAGTTATCGTCCTATATATCGGTGCGATATAATCGGTGATCGCATCACTCGGATAGTTCGACGACACGGTGGAGGAGGCCTCTTGCTCGAGCTGGCAATTCTCGGGCTGCTCCTCGAGTCGCCCATGCACGGCTACGAGCTCCGCAAACGACTGACCGGGCTGCTCGGCGCGTTCCGCGCCTTCTCCTACGGTTCCCTCTATCCGACGCTGCGACGGATGCAGGCCGACGGACTCATCGAGGAGGACTCGGGACCACCCGGCACCGTCAAGCGACGAGCCCGTCGCGTGTACCAGCTCACCCCGGAGGGCCGCAAGCGCTTCTCCGAGCTGGTGGCCGACACCGGTCCGCAGAACTACACCGACGACGGTTTCGGCGTGCACCTCGCCTTCTTCAGCCGCACCCCCGCCGAGGCGCGGATGCGGATCCTCGAGGGCAGGCGCCGCCAGGTCGAGGAGCGCAGGGAAGGGCTCCGCGACGCAATCGGACGGGCCAGCGGGACGTTGGATCGCTACACCCGTCAGCTTCATCAGCTCGGCCTCGAGTCCAGTGAGCGCGAGGTCCGCTGGCTCAACGAACTGATCGCCGCCGAGCAGTCGACAGCACAACGCAACAAAGAAGGAGAACCCGACCATGGGTGAGAACAGCACCTCGGTGCGCGTGGCCATTGTAGGCGTGGGGAACTGTGCCTCGTCCCTGGTCCAGGGCGTCGAGTACTACAAGGACGCGGAAGCGAACACCACCGTTCCCGGCCTGATGCACGTCGAGTTCGGCTCGTACCACGTGCGCGACGTCCAGTTCGTCGCCGCATTCGACGTGGACGCGAAGAAGGTCGGCTTCGACCTCTCCGAGGCGATCTTCGCCAGCGAGAACAACACCATCAAGATCGCCGACGTTCCGCCGAGCGGCGTCACCGTCCAGCGTGGCCACACCCTCGACGGCATCGGCAAGTACTACGCCGAGACCATCGAGCTCTCCGAGGCCGAGCCCGTGGACGTCGTCCAGGCGCTGAAGGACGCGGAGGTCGACGTGCTCGTGTCCTACCTCCCCGTCGGGTCCGAAGAGGCCGACAAGTTCTACGCCCAGTGCTGCATCGACGCCGGTGTCGCGTTCGTCAACGCGCTGCCCGTGTTCATCGCCTCCGACCCGGAGTGGGCCGCCAAGTTCACCGAGGCCGGCGTCCCGATCGTCGGCGACGACATCAAGTCGCAGGTCGGCGCCACCATCACCCACCGCGTGATGGCGAAGCTGTTCGAGGACCGCGGCGTGCAGCTCGACCGCACCATGCAGCTCAACGTCGGCGGCAACATGGACTTCAAGAACATGCTCGAGCGTGAGCGCCTCGAGTCGAAGAAGATCTCCAAGACCCAGGCCGTCACCTCCAACCTCAAGAAGGAGATGGGCGCCAACGACGTCCACATCGGCCCGTCCGATCACGTCGGCTGGCTCGACGACCGCAAGTGGGCGTACGTCCGCCTCGAGGGCCGCGCCTTCGGCGACGTGCCGCTGAACCTCGAGTACAAGCTCGAAGTGTGGGACTCGCCCAACTCCGCCGGCATCATCATCGACGCGATCCGCGCCGCGAAGATCGCCAAGGACCGCGGCATCGGCGGCCCCGTCCTGCCGGCGTCCGCCTACCTGATGAAGTCCCCCCCGGTCCAGATGGCCGACGACAAGGCCCGCGCCGAGCTCGAGGCCTTCATCATCGGTGCCGACGCCTGATCCCTAGCGTCACAACACCCCTCGCGGGTGGTAGTGGTAGTAACGGTGGTGGTGGTGGCCGAATGTCACATCGCGTCGATTAGATCGACCGAATGTGACATTCGGCCACACACGCGGCGTCGTCAGACCATCCGGCTGACGACGGACAGCGGCAGTACCTTCATCGCGTAGGCGATCGGTGTCCACGGCCAGGCCGGGACGTACGCCTTGTGCGGTTCCTTCTCGATCGCGGCCGCCAGTGCGCGGCAACCGGTCTCGGTGTCGACGATGAAGGGCACGTTCTTCACTTTCTCGTTGATCTCCGAGCGGATGAACCCCGGGAAGATCGTGCTCACCCGGATGCCCGTGCGCGCCAGGTCCGCACGCATTCCCTCCCCGAGCGCCGCGACGGCAGCCTTCGACGCCGCGTACGTCGTGAGATTGCGCGGCATCCCGCGCACCGCACTCACCGACGAGATCAGCACCACGTGACCGGCATTGCGGGGACGCATGAGTTCGAGGGCCGCCTCGCTCTGCGCCAGCGCACCGAGGAAATTGGTGTTTGCCGTCTGCGCATTGGCACGGAAGTAGCCCGTGCCCAAGGGCTGCCCCTTGCCCAGGCCCGCATTGACGACGACGCGGTCGAGGCCGCCGAGCTCGTCGTCGAACTCCCGGAAGACGGTGAACACGTCCTCGTGCCGGTCGACGTCGAGCCGCCGCACCGCGACGGTGATGCCCGGATGCTGCGCGAGCAGTTCGTCGCGCAACTCCTCGAGCCGCTCAGTCCGTCGCGCCGCGAGGGCGAGGTTGCGCCCCCGCGCGGCGAACTCGCGGGCCATGCCGGCGCCGAGGCCCGAGCTCGCCCCGGTGATGAGGATGTTCTGCCGCGTGCTCATGCTCGTCCCGCCTCGATGTCGTCGATCAGCTTGTTGCACCGCGAGTCCAGATAGCCCACGATCACCCAGAAGTCCTTGAATGCCGGGTTGGTGGTCTGCCCGTGGTGGTAGCGGTAGTAGATCTGCTGCGCGATCACCGCCAGCCGGAACAGGCCGAAGACCTCGTAGAAGCCCCAGTTGTCAACGGCCAGACCGGTCTTGCTCGAGTAGTAGTCGACGATCTCGCGTCGGGTGAGCATGCCCGGCAGATCCGACGGCTGCCGCTTGGTGGCGAGCAGCATCGGATCGTCGTCGGCCTGCACCCAGTAGGCGAGGGAGGAACCGAGGTCCATCAGCGGATCGCCGACGGTGGCCAGTTCCCAGTCCAGCACCGCGACGGGCTGCAGCGGGTCGTTCTCGTCGAGCACTACGTTGTCGAGCCGGAAGTCGCCGTGGATGACGGCCGAGGCCACGTCGGCGGGCTGGGTGTCGTTCAGCCACTTCGTGACCCGGGCGAAGTCCGGAACGTTCTCGGTGCGCGCCTTCTCGAAGCGCGCAGTCCAGCCCGACACCTGGCGCGCGACGTATCCGGAGCCGCGGCTGAATTCGCTCAGCCCCGTGGCCGCGGGATCGACGCCGTGCAGCTCGACGAGCAGGTCGACGATCCGCAGGCACAGGGTGCGGGTGCGCTCGGGGGTCAGGTCGAGTTCGGCCGGGGGGTTCGCCCGCAGGATCGTCCCCGGTACCCGTTCCATCACGTAGAAGTCGCTGCCGAGCACGCTGTGGTCGGTGCACAGGCCCACCATGCGCGGCACGTACCGGTAGGCGGGCGCGAGGAGCGACTGGATGCGGTACTCGCGGACCATGTCGTGACCGGAGGACGGCTTGGCCCCCACCGGCGGCCGGCGCAGCACGAGGTCCCGGTCGGGGTAACGCAGCAGGTATGTGAGATTCGATGCGCCACCGGAGAACTGGTGCACCTCCGGGAGTCCGGTGATGCCGGCGTGCTCGCCGAGCCAGGCCGCGACGGCCGCGACGTCGAACGCGTCCTCGTCGCGGACGGCGCGGGCGTTGTCGGGAATTGTCACTTGCGACCCTCCGGGTTGGTGTACTTGCCGAGTTCGAAGCGCGCCACCAGCCCCTGGTGCACCTCGTCGGGACCGTCGGCCAGGCGCAGTGCCCGCGCGGCCGTCCAGGCACCGGCGAGCGGGAAATCGTCCGAAAGTCCGGCGCCGCCGTGGATCTGGATGGCGAAGTCGACCACCTGCTGCACGACGCGCGGGGTGGCGACCTTGATCTCGGAGACGGCGGAGCGCGCGCCGGCCAGGCCCTGGGTGTCGAGCAGCCAGGCGGTGCGCAGCACGAGCAGCCGCAGCTGGTTGATCGCGATGCGGGCGTCGGCGATGCGTTCGCGGTTGCCGCCGAGGTTGACCAGGGGCTTGCCGAACGCGACGCGGTCGAGACCGCGCCGGCAGGCGAGTTCGAGGGCGTGTTCGGCGAGCCCGATCAGGCGCATGCAGTGGTGGACGCGGCCGGGACCGAGCCGGCCCTGGGCGATTTCGAATCCGCGGCCGGGTCCGGCGATGATCGCGTCGAGCGGCAGGCGCACGTCGGTGAACGACACCTCGCCGTGGCCGCCGGGCTCGTCGTAGAAGCCCATCGTGGACAGCATCCGTTCGACCTTCACCCCCGGGGTGTCGATCGGCACCAGCACCATCGAGTGCTGCTGATGCTTGGGCGCCTGGGGATCGGTGAGACCCATGAAGATCAGGATCTTGCAGTCGGGGCTGCCGATGCCCGTGCTCCACCACTTACGTCCGTTGAGCACCACCTCGTCGCCCTCGACGACGGCGGTGGCGGCCATGTTCGTCGCATCGGAGGAGGCGACACCGGGTTCGGTCATGCAGAACGCCGAGCGGATCTCGCCGTCGAGCAGGGGGCGCAGCCAGCGTTCCTTCTGCTCGGGGCTGCCGTAGTGGTACAGCACCTCCATGTTGCCGGTGTCCGGGGCGTCGCAGTTGAAGATCGACGACCGGAACGGGGAGCGGCCCATCTCCTCCGCGAGGGAGGCGTACTCGACATTCGTCAGTCCCGCTCCGAGTTCGGCGTCGGGGAGGAAGAGGTTCCACAGGCCCTGGGCGCGGGCCTTGCGCTGCAGTTCGCGGAACTCCTCGGGTACCGACCACGTCGCGTCACCCGAGGAGTCGCCGCGTGCCGCGAAGGGGGCGACCCGTTCGCGCCGCAGCTTTTCCTCCACGGGCACCACCTCGGTGGCGACGAAGTGGCGCAAGCGCTCGAGGTAGTCGCGCGAGCGTTCCGACTGACCGAAATCCATGAGGCCTCCGTAGCTCTAACTGAGCAATGCTTAGTTAGACTAGCCGGGCGCGCAGCACACCATCAAGAGGGAGGGACCACCCGTGAGCACCGAGAAGCGGCGGCGCCTTCCTCCGGAGGAACGCAAACGCCAGCTCGTCGCCATCGGCCTGCAGGAGCTCGCCACCCGCCCGATTCACGCCCTGTCCGTCGACCGGGTCGCCGAGATCGCCGGCATCTCCCGCGGCCTGCTGTTCCGCTACTTCCCCACCAAGCAGGACTACTACGTCGCGGTGGTCGCCGCCGCGGCGCGGCGCCTGCTGCGGGCCGCCGTCCCCGATCCCGACGACGCCGACCCGCTGCGCGCCGTCGTGCAGCCGTTCGTGGCGTTCATCGATCGGCACGGCCGGCACTATCAGGCGTTCTTCCACGGTGGATTCGGCACCGATCCGCAGATCCGGGCCATCCACGAGAACATGCGGAACACGATGGTCGAACGCACCGTCGCGGCGATCGGTATCGAGCCGACCCCGATGACGCGGATACGGATCCGGGGGTGGTGGTCGCTGGTCGAGTCCATGGCGATCGACCGGCTCGACGAGCCGTCCGTGACGGTCGGCGACGTCGTCGACCACGCCGTGCGGCTCATCCGCGAGGAGCGGGCTTGACGGCGATCAGACAGCCGGTCGACGGCCTGATCCGATGGAAGACCGGCTCGCCGAATCCGGTACTGCGCAGAGCGCCGGCGTAGCGACGGACGTCGACGGCGGCGATCGGGTCGCGGGCCACGTCCGAGGCGTCGGCCCCGCCGTGCCGGTGCCCCATCGCACGGGCCAGCACCCGCACCGCGAACGGGCGGACCCGGTCGGTGGGGAACATGTCCGCGAGCAGCAACCGGCCGCCGGGGCGGAGTACACGGAAGAACTGGGCCAGCGCGTGGTCGCGCCGATCCTCGGGAATGTGGTGCATCGAGAACGTCGCGGTCACCGCGTCGAACGACTCGTCCGGATCGTCGAGGTCCTGCGCCGTCCCGACGCGGAACTCGCACTGCGGCACGGTCCCCGCCCGGGCGGTCGCATGATCGATCATCGGCCGTGACGGGTCCACGCCCACCACACGGCCCGTGGGACCGACCCGCGCCGCCAGCACCCGGGCGAAATCACCTGGTCCGCAACCGATGTCGAGGACTCGCTGGCCGAGCTGCAGGTCGAGCAGGTCCGCCGCCGCGGCGTCGACCCGCGAACGTCGCCCGGCGAAGAAGACCGCGTTGAACGCGGCGTACCCGCGGACCCGGGTGATCAGCACCCCCGGCGCATCGTCGTGTACTTCGGGGCGTTGCCGGAATTCGTTGTGTGTCATGGCTCCATGGTGGAGGCGACGGTGGCACGGCACCAGGAGCGAAACCCCGGAAAGCGTCCGGTTCGGCACACTCGGGCGCACAATGTCCGGTAACGCCGACGATCGCAGGAGAACCCGTGCCTCCCCACCAGGACCGCCGTGTCCGGCGGACCCGCACCGAATTGCACCGCGCGCTGATCGAGCTGCTCACCGAGAAGGGATACGACCGCGTCTCGGTCCAGGACATCCTCGACCGCGCCGACGTGGGCCGCTCGACGTTCTACCATCACTTCCGCGATAAGGACGACCTGCTGGTGGTGAGCTGCACCGAATACATGCAGCGAGCCGTCGAGGAACGCGCCCGGGGACGGTCGTCGCCCTGGGAGCCGGTGCGCACCGTGTTCGACCTGTGTGAGGAGTACCCGCGGGTGTATGCGGCCCTGGCCGGCCGACGCAGCGACGCCGTGCTCGTGCGCGCCACCGCCCACATGGTCCACGAGGTCCTCACCCGTCACCTGGGTGCACCCCGCGGGGCGGACGACGCGGCGCTCGATCCCGCGGTGCAGTTCCTCGCGTGGGGGATCGTCGGCCTGTTCGGTCCGATCACCGCGGGGAAACTCACGGCAGCGCAGGCGTTCGCCACCTTCGAGGCCGCCGCGCAGCCGTGGCGGCGTGCAGGGTCCGAGTGGGTCCGCGACGATGCCACGGCGGCGGTGCCGCCCACACCCACGGCGGCGGTGCCTACCCCGGGATCTGGATCGTCACGCCCGGCAGCACCTCGATCTGCTGCGGCACCTGGATCTGCGGTGGCAGTTCCACCGGAGGTGCCGGGATCGTGATCGGCGGCAGCTCCGGCAGCTGCAGCTGGGGTAGCTGCACCGGGGCGGGGACGTTGTTCGACGGCGCCGTGACCCCGGTGTCGACCGGCACACCTGCCTGCCCGCCGATCGGATCGGGCCACGGGAAGCTCTCGACCTCGGTGCCCTCGAGGGCGCCGTCCATCGTGCCCTTCCAGATGTCCGACGGCAGCATCGAACCGTAGATCGACCCGCCCCAGCTGTTGGTGATGGCGGTGCCGTCCGGCGTGCCGACCCACACTGCCGTCGACAGCGACGGGGTGTACCCGACCATCCAGGCATCCTTGTTCAGTCCGGTGTCGCCGAGCTGGGTGGTACCGGTCTTCGCCGCCGACGGCCGCCCGCCCGCGAGCGCGTGTCCGCGCGAGTACGCGGCGATCGGCTGCATGGCTTGCGTGACGTTGTCCGCGACGGCCGGATCGAGGCGCTGCTCGCCCGGAGACGCGGGCCGGTCCAGCAGCACCTCACCCTCGGCGTTGACGACGCGCTGCACGAAGTAGGGCTGGTGGTAGGTCCCCGAGGCGGCGAGCGTGGCGTATGCCGACGCCATGTCGATCACCCGCGACTGGTACTGACCCAGCACGATGCCACCCTCCGGCGCGCCGCCGTTGTGGCTGAGCGTGGGGCCGTCGACGCCGGGAATCTCGAGCGGGATGCCGGCCTCGTGGGCGGCGTCGGCGATCTTCTGCGGCCCGTCCTCCATCGCCATCATCAACCGGTAGAAGCTGGTGTTCAGCGACCGCTTCAGCGCCTCGGCGATGGTGCACACCCCGCACGATTCGCCCTCGACGTTGCCGATCTCGAGATTGCCGACGGTCAACGGGGCGCTGCTGAACCGGGCGTTGAGGCCGATGCCGTCCTTCAGCGCCGCGACGAGACCGAACACCTTGAACGCCGAGCCGGTCTGCACCGGGGCCTGCGCGAAGTCGAACCCGGCCCCTTCCTCACCGCCGTAGTACGCCCGCACCGCGCCGGAGCGCGGATCGATCGACACCACGGCCGTGCGCAGGTTCGCCGGTTCTCCCTCGAGAGTCTCGCGCGCCGAATCGATCGCCGCCTGCTGCGCCCGCGGATCGATGGTCGTCGTGATCTGCAGGCCCTCGGTGCTGAGCACCTGGCCGCTGATGCCCGCCGCCTCGAGCTCGCGGATCACCTGGGTACGCAGCAACCCCTCCGGGCCGGTGGCAGCATCGGCCTGCGTCGCCTGGGCAGCCGGCACCGTCGGGGGGAACTCCTGCACGTCGCGTTCGGCGGTGTCGAGCTCGCCCATCTCGACCATGCCGTCGAGTACGTAGTTCCAGCGCGCCTCGATCGCCGGCCGGTTGAATTCGGGGTCGAGCGCCGACGGGGTCTGGATCACCCCGGCGAGCACGGCGCCCTCCGCGACCGACAGCTCACCGACCGGCTTGCCGAAGTACGCCTGCGCGGCGGCGGCGATGCCGTAGGCGCCGCGGCCGAAGTAGATGGTGTTCAGGTATGCCTGCAGGATCTCGTCCTTGGACCACTGCCTGGCCATCTTCGTCGAGATCACCAGTTCCCGCATCTTACGGGTGACGGTCCGGTCGGCGCCGACGAGCACGTTCTTCACGTACTGCTGGGTGATGGTGGACCCGCCGCCGGCGGTCTCCTTGCCGAGCACGTTGTCGCGGGCCGCGCGGGCGAAGCCGCTCACCGAGAAGCCCGGGTTGCTGTAGAAGTTGCGGTCCTCGGCCGAGAGCACGGCGTTGCGCACGTGCTCCGGGATCTCTGCCAGATCGACCTCGACACGGTTGCCCTCGGGTGGCACGATCCGGCTCAGCTCGGTGGTACCGTCCGCGGCGAGGACGGTCGCGACCTGGTTGGTCTTCATGTCCGACGGGCGGGGCACGTCCGTCGACATGTACGCCACCGCGAACATCAGCGCCGGCACGAGCACCAAAACGGCTACCAGGGCGAGCGCGAGGTTGCCGACGATGCGCCACCGCCGCGCTTTCGCGCCGGCGGCGGGTTTCCTGTGCTGGGGGTTCGACGGGGTCGTAGAACTCACACGTACCACTTTCTCGGATAGATCCGGGTCCGACGAATGATCGCACCCTCTCGACCGCATGGTACGGAGTTCCGCCCCGATGTGACGGGTACCGCAGGCCGCGCAGACCCGGTCCGGCCCGCGGTCCGGGGTCGAGAAACCGGCCCCGACCTGCGGCGCTGCGAGCCCCTCAGGAGCCGGTGCGCCGCCAGGCCCGGAACGTCAGCCCCCACGCCACCACGCACGCGAGCAGCAGCAGCGACGGGACGACACCGGGCGTGGCGGACAGCAACCCGGCGACCGCGCCGACCAGCGCCAGCAGCGTGACCATCGTCAGGAACCCGAGCAGCAGCTCGAGTCGCTGCCGGCGCGACGGCCGTCGGCTCACGACTTGACGCCGCCGGCGGTCAGTCCCGCGATGATGCGACGCTGGAAGATCAGCACCATCACCACCAGCGGCACCATCACCAGGGTGCCGCCCGCCATGATCGACGCATACGGGGTGACGTACGGGTCGGTTCCCGTGAAGCGGGCCATCGCCACCGTCACCGGGGCGGTCCTCTCCGTCGACAGCTGCGACATGAGCAGGAACTCGTTGACGGTCGCGATGAACGCGAGGATCGCGGTGGTGAACAGCGCGGGCGCCGCGAGCGGCAGCATGATCATCCGGAACGCCTGCCCCCGGCTGGCGCCGTCCATGCGGGCGGCCTCCTCGAGCTCCCACGGCAACTCGGAGAAGAACGACGTCAGGGTGTAGATCGTCAGCGGCAGCACGAACGAGATGTTCGGAATGATCAGGGCCTGGTACGTCCCGATCCAGTCCAGGTCGGTGAACAGCTGGAACAGCGGCGTCACCAGCGCGACGACGGGGAACATCGACGCACCGAGGATGATGCCGGTGACGAAGTACTTGCCGCGGAAGTCGTACCGCGACAGGGCGTAGGCGGTGAACACACCGACCAGCAGCGCGATCGCGGTGGTGGCCCCGGCGATGATCACACTGTTGAGCAGGGCCCGGGAGAAGTTGACCTTCGCCGACGGATCCAGGGCGTCCGCGAAGTTCTGCAGCGTCGGATTCGACGGCCACAGCGTGGTGCTGAAGGTGTCGGCCGGGTCGCGTAGCGCCGTGACGATCATCCAGTAGCACGGGGCAAGGCCCCACACGACGATGAGCGCGACGCCGACGTAGGTGCCGATACTGCCGCGCAGTGCCTTGCCGGTGCCCGGTCGGCTCATGCCGGGGTCCCCTTCCGCTGTTCTTCCTGCGTGCGCACCGCGTTGGCACCGAG
The DNA here is from genome assembly GCF_047782815.1 of Rhodococcus indonesiensis. Taxonomy (NCBI): domain Bacteria; kingdom Bacillati; phylum Actinomycetota; class Actinomycetes; order Mycobacteriales; family Nocardiaceae; genus Rhodococcus; species Rhodococcus indonesiensis. Next base: position 5,365,224 of record NZ_CP180630.1, read on the forward strand.
GAACCGGACCAGGACGAACGCCACCGCGAAGATGATGAGGAACGTGATCGTCGACAGGGCCGACGCGGAGTTCGCGCCCTGACGCATCTGGTCGACCACCAGCACCGAAATGGTCGAGGTGGCCGGGTTGGAGCCCATCATGATGGCGGGCAGGTCGTACATGCGCAGCGCATCCATCGTGCGGAACAGGATCGCGACCATGAGCGCGGGCTTGACCAGCGGCAGCGTGATCTGGGTGAACCGCTGCCAGGCGGTGGCACCGTCGACCTTCGCCGCCTCGTACACGTCCGACGGGATCATCTGCAGCCCGGCCAGGATGAGCAGCGCCATGAACGGTGCGGTCTTCCACACGTCGGCGACGATGATCGCGAAGCGCGCGGGCCACGGGTCGGCGGTCCACAGGATCTCGGTGCCGAGGATCTGATTGGCGATGCCGTCGTTGGCGAAGATGAAGAACCACAGCTTCGCGGTGACCGCCGTCGGGATCGCCCACGGCACGAGCACGGACGCGCGCAGCAGCCCGCGACCGCGGAACGACTTCGCCATCACCAGCGCCATCGCGAACCCGATGACCGTCTCGAGCGCGACCGTCACCACGGTGAAGAAGAAGGTGTTGCCGACCGAACCCCAGAACTGCGAGCCGAGGGTGCCCGGTGGGCACGGGATCGAGCCCGTCGCGGTGCCGCAGGTCTGCGTGATCCAGCGGACGTAGTTCTCGAGTCCGACGAAGCCGCCGGTGACGAACCGGCCCGTCTCGGGGTCGAGTTTCTTCGCGTCGCCGTGGAACGACATCCATACCGCCCGGCCGAGCGGATACAGGATGACGACGGCCAGCACGACCAGGGTCGGCGCGACGAACGCCCACACCGGGATCCGCCGGCGCGGCTTCGCGGCCGCGGCCGGCGGCTCGGGGGGTTCGGGGGCTCGGTGCCGGCCGCCTCCACGGCCACGGTCGGGACCGATCACTGCGGTCCCGACCGTGGTGAGGGGCGACTGATCCGCGGGCTCGACCTGCGGCTTCGCCATGTACTACTCCTGCATCAGTTGCCGGCGGTCTCGATGCCGGCGCGGGTGTCCGCGAGCGCCTGGTCGACCGTCTTCTCACCGCGGATCGCCGCGTAGGCGTTGTCGCGGATGGCCTTGGAGACCTGCGAGTAGTACGGGGTGACCGGACGCGGCTGCGCGTTGGCCAGAGATTCCTTCAGGGTCGCGAAGTACGGGTACTGCTCGAGGATCTGCGGGTCGTCGTAGACCTCCTCGAGGACCGGCGCGCCGCCGGCCTCGGCGTAGTAGGTCTGCGACTTACGCGTCTGCATGAACTCGAGGAAGTCGCGGGCGGTCGCCGGCGCGTCGGAGAACGCGCTGATACCGACGTTGTAGCCGCCCAGGGTGGAGGCGCCGGGGCCGTCCACGCCCGGCAGCACGGCGATGCCGTAGCGGCCGGCGACCGACGAGGACTCACCGTCGGTGAAGAAGCCCGGCCAGGTCCGCATGAACAGGGCGCGGCCCTCGCCGAAGGCGTTCTGCGACTCGCCCTCGGTGTAGGTCTGTGCGGCTTCGGGGATGGTTCCGTCCTCGAACGAGTCGACGATGAACTGCAGGCCCTCGGCGGTCTTGTCGTCGATGGCCGGCGTGGTGCCGTCCTCGGCGACGAAGGCTCCGCCGTAGGCGTTGACGATCTCGGAGACGTTGACCGTCAGGCCTTCGTAGTTCTTGTACTGCCCGACGTAGCAGTCGATGCCCGCCTCCTGCGCCTTCGGGCACTGCTCCTTCAGCTCCGTCCACGTGGCCGGGGCCTTGTCGACCAGGTCCGTGCGGTAGTACAGGAACGCGCCGTTGGTGTTCTTCGGCGCCGCGTACAGGGTGCCGTTGTAGGTGGCCGAGTCGACCGTGGCGGGCAGCAGGCCGTCGGTCTCGATCGCGTAGTCGCCCTCGAGCGGCCGCAGCCAGCCGTTGGCCGCGAACTCGGCGGTGTTGGTGACGTCCACGGCGATGAGGTCGTACTCGTCACTCTGGGCCTGCATGCGCTGGGTGATGTCGTCGCGTTGCTGGTCCGCTTCCTTACCCAAGGGCTTGAAGGTGACCTGCTCGTCCGGGTTCTCCGCGTTCCAGTCGGCGATGATGCTCTCGAGTGCCGTGTTCAGCGGATCCTGACCCTCGACGATCGTGATCGGTCCGCGGCCCTCACCGCCGGCGGCGGTACCCCCTTCGCTGCCCGAGTCCGAGCCGCCGTCGGAGGAACAGGCCGTGAGCACCAGCATCGACGCGGCGGACGCCGCGACCGCTGCGCGGCGCATCGCCTTCGAGTTCAGAATCATGAATGACTCCCCGTTGAGATCGTGAGAAAACCCTCGTCGGCGGCACCGGGCCACCGACATCGGCCCTTACTCTGGCATGGAGGGCACCGAACTGCAGGCATTCCACCTGACCTTGATCGGTTCCGTGTCGGCGCCCCGGCACCCGGTCAGCCCAGGCGACGACCGTCGGATGTGGTGAAGACGTGCACCTGGTCGGGATCGAACCGCAGGTGCACCCGCTCGCCCTTCTGCGGCGGATTCCGCCAGTCCCCGCGCGCGACGATCTGCTGCGGACGGCCGGCGACCTGGGCGCGGCCGTAGACATAGGCGTCGGAGCCGAGTTCCTCGACGACGTCGACGTCCATCGCGAGACCGTCGGGTGCGATCTCGAAATGCTCGGGGCGGATGCCGACCACCACCTCGGACTCGGTGACCCGGCCGACGACGTCGCGCGGCACCTGCACGGCGGTGTCGCCGAGCATCACCCCGCGGTCGAAGACCGGCAGCGTGAACAGGTTCATCGCCGGTGATCCCATGAACCCGGCGACGAACACGTTGGCGGGCTTGTTGTAGAGCACGCGCGGCGAGGCGCACTGCTGCAGGATCCCCTTGTCGAGCACGGCGACGCGGTCGCCCATCGTCATCGCCTCCACCTGGTCGTGGGTGACGTAGACGGTGGTGGTGCCGAGGCGGCGCTGCAGCTGTGCGATCTGGGTGCGGGTCTGCACGCGCAGCTTCGCGTCGAGGTTGGACAACGGCTCGTCCATCAGGAACACCTGCGGTTGACGGACGATGGCGCGGCCCATGGCGACGCGCTGCCGCTGACCGCCGGACAGCGCCTTGGGTTTGCGGTCGAGGTACTGCTCGAGGTCGAGCATCTTCGCCACCTCCTCGACCCGCGCCCGGATCTCCGCCTTCGGTGTCTTGGCGAGCTTGAGCGCGAAGCCCATGTTCTCGGCGACGGACATGTGCGGATAGAGGGCGTAGTTCTGGAACACCATCGCGATGTCCCGGTCCTTGGGCTCCTGCGCCGTGACGTCGCGGCCCCCGATGAGGATGCGCCCACTGTGCACCTGTTCGAGCCCGGCGAGCATGCGCAGGGAGGTGGACTTGCCGCAGCCGGACGGGCCGACCAGGACGAGGAACTCGCCGTCCTCGATCTCGAGGTTCAGCGCGTCGACGGCAGGCGTGGTCGACCCGGGGAACAGACAGGTCGCGTGGTCGAAGGTCACTGGGGCCATGGCAGGAGAATAGGCGACCCCGTCGCCGTCGTGTCGTCTCGGATCGCCACAGGCCCGGAAAGGCACCGCGACAGGCGTAACCTGCCTGAGTGAGTTCGGAGAAGATGCTGACCCGCATCGGTGGCCTGCTCCGTCAGGCGGAATCCACCGACAACCCCCACGAGGCCGACGCATTCCTGGCCGCCGCGCAGCGGCTGGCCACGGCCGCGTCGGTGGATCTGGCGGTCGCGCGTGCCCACACGGCGAGCCGGGAGCGCCGGGCGACGCCGGTGCAGCGCCTGATCACGATCGGGGAGAGCGGGAAGAAGGGGTTGCGCACGTACGCGCAGCTGTTCCTGGCGATCGCCGCCGCCAACGACGTGCAGTGCGATATCACCACCACGTCGACGGTGATCTACGCCTACGGCTTCGCCTCCGACATCGACGTGTGCGAGGCCCTGTACTCGTCGCTGCTCGTGCAGATGGTCCGCGCCTCCGACGCCTACCTGCGTTCGGGTACCTACAAGGACGAGACGACCGTGCGCACGGTGGTCGAGATGCGCGGGGGGCGGCGGGTGCGGACGCGGGTGCGCCGGCCCGTCGCGGCCGTCACCGCGCGGCTGAACTTCCAGTCGGCTTTCGCGACGCGCATCGGGCAGCGGCTCTCGGACGCCAAACAGGACATCGAGCGGGAGGCGAGCGTCGACACCCCCGGGGCGGCCCTGGCGCTGCGCGACAAGCAGATCGAGCTGCGGGACTTCTACCGCAGCACGTCCGAGGCGCGCGGTAGCTGGCGCGGACCCGCGGTGGGGGTAGGGCACTCGTCCGACGCCCGTCGTGCCGGGGACCGGGCGGGGCGGCAGGCGCGCCTCGGTTCCGGCCCGGAACTGCCGGCCGCGGCCCGGAGGTTGCCGCGGTGACCCGGTTGCGCGACACCCAGAGGACTGCCGTCTACGAGGCGGAATCGTTGGTACGCACGATGTTCGACCGGGCCGACGAGCGCGGCCTGCGGGTGGTGGAGCTGGCCGGATCGCAGGTCACCCTGCCGGTGGAGCGGCGCTTCGCCTCCCTCGAGTCCATCCAGGCGTACGTGGACGCGGTGCTGGCGCTGAACTGGGTGCGGGCCCGCTGGCCGCGGGCGTCGGTGCGAGCACGCGTCCGGGCACGCGCCGGAAATTCTGCCGCCCACTACGAAAGCGATTGCGCCACAATCGCACTCCCGGAGCACCATGCCAACACCGCGTGGGCGTTCCGGGAGCTGGTGGTATTGCACGAGCTGGCACACCATCTGGATCCGTCCGATCCGGACGACCCGACCGAACCGCCGCACGGGCCCGCGTTCGTCGACCGGTTCCTGACCCTGGTCGGCGAGATCGTCGGGCCCGAGGCGGCGTTCGCCCTGCGCGCCTGCGGCATCGCCGCCTGCGAGTGACGGCTCAGCGGAGATCGGAACGATGTGACCTGTTCTTGAACCGCCCTTGGGCATTTCTTACCGCATGCGTGAGATTGTCACCGAACCCCTTGATTCGCCCGGAGACCTGACCGCGCCGACCCACGCTCTGCAGGTTCCTGTTCCCGGTCCGCTTGCCCAGGTTGTAGCGGGTCTTGCCGACCATTTCCTCGGCCTTGTGCATCATCCTGTTGGCGAGGTGAGCCATGGTGCCCTCCTTGTGGATTCCGGCGAGGACGGAGCCGCGCCCCATCGAGTGTTGCGATACCCGCGGCGCACCGCCCGGAAACGCCCCATGGGCATACCGATCGGTTCGTTATCACACCCCTGCCATGACGGATGGGTATTCCGGTCGATCGTCAGCGAATCGATGTTTGAAATGCGTAGTGTGGGATACATCACATTCGAACCGCACCGCGGGCCCACCGCATCGGACGAGACACCGTGCGCGACCGGAAACCTGCCCGCAACCGCGGCCACGTGCAGGCGAAGGAGAATGGTCATGAAAGGTGGGGCACGAGTCGCCGCCGGGGTGAGTATCGGATACTTCCTCGGTCGCACGCACAAGATGCGGCTGGCGTTGATGCTCGCGGGGGCAGGCCTGACGGGACGCCTGCCCAGCAACCCGCAGGACATCCTCAAGCGTGGGGCCTCGATGGTCGGGTCCTCACCGGAATTGGTCAAGATCACCGATTCGGTGCGGGGTGAGCTGATGAGCGCCGCCCGCGCGGCCGCGGTCACCGCCGCGAGCAATCGGATCGACTCACTCAACGAGCGACTCCAGCAGCGGGCCGCCGGGCGCCCCAAGGCTTCCGAGGAGGAGCCGGAGGAAGAGGAGTACGCCGGCGAGGAGCCCGAAGACGAGTACACAGAAGGCGAATACGAGGAGGAACCGGCCGAGGAGTCCGCCGAGGAGGAGTACCCGGAGGAGGAGTCCGAAGAGGAGGAAACGCCGGAAGAGGAAGAGGGCGCTCCGGAAGAGGCGGAGGAAGAGGAAGCCCCCAAGCCCGCGCGCCGACGGCCGGCCGCCAGGCGACGCACTGCCGAATCCGCGAGCCGTCCCAAGACATCCCGAGCCAAGAAGGCGAAGGAACCGGAGGAGTCCGGCGACGAGGACGAGGAGCCGGCGAAGCCCCGGCGCCGTAGTACCCGCGCCGAGGCATCCGCCTCGGGGCGCGCTCCGGTCCGGCGCACGAGGAAGTGAGTCCGATGACGCGATCACTCGAAGACGCCACCCGCCGGTTGGGCAAGACCGCCAGGGAGACGGCCGGCAAGGCCGGGAAGACCGCCACCGGCACTGCGGGACGGGCGGGAAAGACGGCGACGGGGGCGGCCGGCAGCGCCGGCAAAGCGGCACAGGATCTCTCGCCCACCAAGCACCTGCAGAAGTCGCTGCAGGGCTTGGCCGGCACGTTCGCCGAGCGTGCCCTGTCCACGGTCTCCGACAAGGTGACCGGAACGGCAGGGCGTCTCAACGACTATGCCGAGGGCGGCGGCGGGAATCTGCTCGGCGCGATCACCGGTGTGCAGAAGTCCGCCGAGGGCAAGTCGCCGATCACCGCGGCGCTGAGCGGCGGGTTCGATAACGTCAAGCAGACCGCCAAGGACAAGTTCGACGACGTCAAGGAATCCCTCGGCGGCGGCGAAGGCAAGGGTAAGGGCGGCGGCAACAAGAAGCTCAAGCTCACCAACATCGTCGAGCAGATCGACGTCGGTGTTCCGATCGACCTCGCCTACGACCTGTGGACGCAATTCGCCGACTGGCCGAAGTTCATGAAGAAGGTCGAGCAGGTCGAGCAGGCCTCCGACGAGAAGCTGCAATGGACCGGGAAGGTCTTCTGGTCCCGGCGCAACTGGGAGTCGACGATCCTCGAGCAGGTTCCGTTCGATCGGATCGTGTGGCGCTCGAAGGGCGCCAAGGGCTACATCGACGGGGCGGTGACCTTCCACGAACTCGCCGACAATCTGACCCGGATCATCATGGTGCTCGAGTACCACCCGCGGGGGTTGTTCGAGAAGACCGCCAACCTGTGGCGCGCTGTCGGTCGACGAGCGCGCTTGGAACTCAAGCACTTCGAGCGGCACGTGATGACGGAGGCAGTCCTGCACCCGGACGACGTCGTGGGCTGGCACGGGGAGATCCGTGACAGCGAGGTAGTCAAGGACGACGAGACCGCCCGGCGCGAGGAGGAGGAACGGGAACAGGAAGAGCAGGAGCAGGACGTCGGAGAGGAAGGCGCCGAGGACGAAGGCGCTGAGGACGAACTCTCCGACGAAGAGGACGAGGACGAACTCCCCGAGGAGCAGGACGAGGAGGACGAGGGTCTGCAGGACGACGAGGACGAAGGCATGCAGGACGAGACCGAGGAGGAGCCCGAAGAGGAGGACGAGGAGGAGGCACCGGCACGGCGGCGGCGCACGGGCACACGTAGGGGCGCCAGGCGAGGAGCACGCACATGACCATCCAACCCGCCGGCGGCGGGGGCGGAGGGGGCGGCGGCGGCACGATGGCCCGCCCGAACTCCTCCGGTCTCGCCGACGTCATCGACACCATCCTGGACAAGGGACTCGTCATCGACGCGTTCGTGCGAGTGTCGCTGGTGGGCATCGAGCTGCTGACCATCGACGCACGCATCGTCGTGGCCAGCGTCGACACCTATCTGCGGTTCGCCGAGGCGGTGAACCGCCTGGAAATCGCCGACAACGAGCCGAAGGGCCTGCCCGACCTCGTCGGTGACATCACCCAGGGCGGGTCCAAGCACAAGACCAAGGGCGCGCTCGAGGCCGCGGGCGAGAAGGTGATGGACTTCCTCGGCGACGTCGAGGACAAGCGGGAGACGGCAAGCCGACCGAAGCGAAGGGGGGATTGATGTCCACCGATCAGGCCGCAGAGGCACCCGAGAGCGAAGGCGGGCAGAGCACCGCCATGTACGTCTACGGCATCGTGCCGGCCGACGTGGAGCCCGAGGAGCACGCGAAGGGTGTGGGTGATCCGCAGAGCGACGTCACGGTGGTGCGTCACGGCGACGTCGCCGCCTTGGTCAGCGAGATCTCGGTCGACAGGCCCCTCGGCACGCCCGACGACCTGAAGGCGCACGCGGAACTGCTGGACGGTTCCGCGGCCGTCGTCCCCGTACTGCCGTTGCGGTTCGGGGCGGTGATGACCGACGCCGAGGCGGTCGAGAAGGAACTCCTCGAGGAGAACCACGACGAGCTGAAGGCTGCCCTCGACGAGCTGGAGGGCCGGGCACAGTTCGTGATCAAGGGCCGCTACGTCGAGAACGCCGTGCTGCGCGAGGTGCTCGACGAGAACTCCGAGGCCGCCCGGCTGCGCGAGGAGATCCGCGACAAGTCGGAGGACGCCACCCGCGACGCCCGAATGGCGCTCGGGGAGATCATCAACCAGGCGATCGAGGCCAAACGCGCCGAGGACACCCGCCGGGTGATCGACGCCCTCGAGGCCCTCGAACCGATGGTCAACGAGCGGCAGCCCACCCACGAGGAGGACGCGGCGCACATTGCCGTCCTCGTCGAACTCGACCGGCAGGACGAACTCGAGGAGGCGGTCGGCTCGCTCGCGCAGGAATGGGACGGCCGCGTCGAGATGACGCTGCTGGGCCCCATGGCGGCGTACGACTTCGTGATGAAGCGGGAACCGGAGGGCTGACGCATGGGACTGATCTCGGCCATCCTCACGCTGCCGCTGGCACCGGTCAAAGGCGTGCTCTGGCTCGGCGAAGTCATCCAGGACCAGGTCGAGCAGAAGATGCACGACCCCGCGACCATTCGCAAGGAACTCGAGGAGATCGACGAGGCGGCGGCGGCCGGACATCTGTCGGAAGAAGAGAAGGAGAAAGCACAGCAGGCGGTCCTGGACCGCATGATCCGGCCGGGCGGCGGCACGACACCCGCCGCGAGGGGGGAGTGAGAACCCGTGAGCGCCAAGGCCACGCCCGAGGATTCCGGCGACGTCCACGACGACGAGGAAGCGGGCGAGCTGCCACCCCTGACGGCAGCGCAGGCCGCCGCGGCCGCCCTCGAGCACCTCGTGGAGCTGACGTCCAAGGAGGCGCAGGGGGCCACCTCGGTGGAACCCACGGATCACGGCTGGACCGTGGAGGTCGAGGTGCTTGAGGACCGGCGCATTCCGTCGTCGGCGGACATGCTGGCCCTCTACGAGGTGGAGATCGACCTGGACGGAAACCTGCTGGCGTACCGCCGGACCAAACGGTACGGCCGCGGCAGCAGCGACATCGGCGAAAGGGACCGGCGATGACGGTGGTGGGGGGCAGTTCGTCGCCGCAGCCGTACGGGGGCGGCCATCAGTCGACGAACCTCGGCGACATCCTCGAACGGGTCCTCGACAAGGGCCTCGTGATCGCCGGGGACATCCAGGTGAACCTGCTCGACATCGAGTTGCTCACCATCAAACTGCGGCTGGTGGTCGCGTCGCTCGAAACGGCGAAGGCGGTGGGCATCGACTGGTGGGAATCGGATCCGTGGCTCAGCAGCAAGGCCCGCAACCGCGAGCTCGATCGGGAGGACGACAAGCTGGAACTCGAGAACCGGCGGCTGCGCGAGCGGATCGCCGAACTCGAGGCCGGGCAGGGCCGGCGCGCGGCCGTCGAGAGCGCCCGTGACGAAGAGGAGGACCGTGGCTGACGGAACGGGAGTGTGGCTGTACGCCGTGACGGACGACCGGCTCGCCGAGAAGGACCTCGGCGAGCTGACGGGCGTCGCCGGTGAGGTGGTACGCGCCGTGCGGTCCGGGGGGCTCACGGCCGTCGTGGGTTCGGTGCCGCTCGAGGTGTTCGGGGAGGAGGCGCTGAAGCGCCACCTCGAGGACCTGACCTGGCTGGAGGCGACGGCCCGGGCGCACGACGCGGTCGTCTCGGCCGTCGCACAGCGCGGCCCGGCGATCCCGCTGCGCCTGGCGACCGTCTACCTCGACGACGCCCGTGTGCGCGACCTGCTGGACGAGCGGCAGGCGGATTTCGAGTCGGCGCTGACCCTCGTGACCGGCCGCACCGAATGGGGGGTCAAGGCGTACGGCGACCGGCAGGCGCTCGCCGACGCGGTGGCGGAAGCGCAGATCGCAGGGAGCGCCAAGGGATCGGGCACGGCGTATCTGCTCCGCCGCCGCGCGCAGCTGGCCGCGCAGGAGTCCGTCGAACGCGACGCCGCGGCCCGCGCCGACGAGATCCACTCCCGGTTGCTGCGGAAGGCCGCCGCCGGACGGCGGCAGGCCGCGACAGATCCGGCGCTGAGCGGCCGCCGGGACTGGATGGTGCTCAACGGCACCTACCTGGTGGACGACGACCGCGCGGACGAGTTCGCCACCGCAGTCGAGGAACTCGGCAGGGAGTACCCGGGAATCCGGCTCGAGCTGACCGGGCCGTGGCCGCCCTACTCGTTCGCCGGCGTCGAACGGGAGACCACATGAAGCACGTCGACCCGTCCGTGGACGGCGAGCGCCGCATCGCCCTGATCGATCTGCTGGACCGGGTGCTCGCCGGCGGTGTCGTCATCACGGGCGACATCAAGCTCTCGATCGCGGACGTCGACATGGTGCAGATCTCGCTGCGGGCGCTCATCTCCTCCGTCAGCACACTGTCGGTCACGGCGATCGAGCCGCCCGTCCCGCGGGACGCCCTGGAGCTTCCGGCCGATGACTGAATTCGAGGGCATTCCGCCGCGTATCGACTCCGATCCCGAGTCGGTCGAGCGCGGGCTGGTCACGCTCGTGCTCACCCTCGTGGAGCTGCTGCGGCAACTGATGGAACGGCAGGCGCTGCGGCGCGTGGACGAGGGCGACCTGAGCGACGAGCAGATCGAGCGGATCGGCACCACCCTCATGCTGCTCGAGGAGCGCATGGGGGAGCTGCGCGACCATTTCGGGCTCACCCCCGAGGATCTCAACATCGACCTCGGACCGCTGGGGACGCTGCTGCCCCGGGAGTGAGCCCGCATCGTCACATGCCGGCGACCTCGATGCGGTCGTAGTCCGCGACGGACCCGGCGAGCACCCGCACGTGGTCCTCCATGGTGCCGAGCGTGTGCTCGATCGCGGTCAGCCGGCTCACGTAGTGGCCCACCGGGTATTCGGCGGTGATGCCGATACCGCCGTGCATCTGGATCGCCTCGTGCCCGAGCTTGCGCGCCGACCGGCCCACCTGGAGCTTCGCCCGCGACGCGATGGTCGGGTCGACGATGCCGTCGGCGAGAGCCATGGTGGCGTACAGACTCATGCTCGACGCCAGTTCGAGCAGCACGTACATGTCGGCCGCGCGGTGGGTCAGCGCCTGGAAACGGGCGAGCGGAGCACCGAACTGCTTGCGCTGCTTGAGGTAGTCGGTGGTCAGGCGGAGCGTCTCGGACAGCGCGCCGACGGCCTCCGCGCACAGCGCGGCCTGAGCCCGCACCTGGGCGGCGGTGATCGCCGCGGTGGCGTCCGCGGCCTCACCGAGCGGCACGGCAGCCGCCGAGTCGAGGACGAGTTGCGCGGCGCGGCGCTCGTCGTGGGTGCGGTACGCGGTGCGGGTGACGCCGGTCGCGTCGGCGTCGACGAGGAACAGCCCGACCCCACCGTCCGGCAGCTGCGCCGAGACCAGGAACGTCTCGGCGCAGTCCCCGTGCAGCACAGGGTTCTTGCGGCCGGTGAGGGCCCAGCCGTCATCGCTGCGGGCGGCGCTCGTGGCGACCTCGGCTGCCGGCCAGCGGCTGCCCGGTTCGTCGTGGGCGAACGCGAGCAGCAGCGCGCCCTCCGAGAGGCGCGGCAGGATGTCCGCGCGCTGCTCGTCGGTGCCGATCTCGGCGACGAGGCCGCCCGGCAGGAACACCGCGTTCAGGAGCGGTTCGGGGGCCAGCGCCCGGCCGATCTCGCCCATCACGGCCATGATCTCCACCGGGCCGGCACCCATTCCGCCGTGTTCCTCGGCGAACGGCAGGCCGAGCACGCCGAGTTCGGCGAGCTGGCGCCACACGTCGGCGCTCCAGCCGCGGTCGGTGTCGGCGACCTTGTTACGGGTCTCGGTGTCGTAGGTGCCCGAGAGCACGTCCCGGACCGTCTTGCGAAGCAGGTCCTGTTCGGTATCGAGTTCGAAGTTCATGACAGTGGCTCACAATCCGAGGATCGAGGAGGCAATGATCGAGCGCTGCACCTCACTCGATCCGCCGTAGATGGACACCTTGCGGTAGTTCAGGTAGGTCGGGGCGGTGCGCTGCGCCCACTCCGGCGAGTCGATACCCTCCGCGCCGACCGGCAGCGAGTCGGGACCGGCGATGTCGGTGAGCAGTTCGGTGACCGCCTGCTGCAGCTCCGAGCCGCGCAGCTTGAGCAGCGACGACGCCGGATTGGGCTTGCCGTCGGCGGAACCGGCGACCACCCGCAGCTGGGTGAGTTCGAGCGTGAGGAGCTCGTTCTCGATCTCGGCGAGGCGCGCGGCGAACAGCGGATCGTCGAGCAGGGTGCCGGATCCGGCCCGGGTCTGTGCGGCGAGCTGCTTGGCGCGGGCGAGCCGGACCTTGGTGGCCCCGACGCGGGCGATACCGGTGCGTTCGTTGCCGAGCAGGAACTTCGCGTAGCTCCAGCCCGCGTTCTCCTCGCCGACGAGGTTCTCGGCGGGGACGCGCACGTTCTCGAAGAAGACCTCGTTGACCTCGTAGCTGCCGTCGACGAGCTTGATCGGACGGACGGTCAGGCCGGGGGTGTTCATGTCGATGAGCAGCATCGAGATGCCGGCCTGCTTCTTCGGCGCATCCGGGTCGGTGCGCACCAGGCAGAAGATCCAGTCGGCGTGCTGGGCGAGGGTGGTCCACGTCTTCTGGCCGTTGACGATGTAGTCGTCGCCGTCGCGCACCGCGCGGGTCTTGAGGGAGGCCAGGTCGGAGCCGGCCTCGGGCTCCGAGAATCCCTGGCACCACCAAATGTCGAGGTTCGCGGTGGCGGGCAGGAAGCGTTCCTTGAGCTCCTGCGACCCGAAGTGCGCGATCACGGGACCGATCATGGATGCGTTGAACGGCAGCGGATCGGGCACGGAGGCGAGCTGCATCTCGTCGAGCCAGATGTGGCGCTGGACGGGGGTCCAGTCCTTGCCACCCCACTCGACCGGCCAGTTCGGCACCGCCAATCCCTTGGCGTTGAGGATCTGCTGACTCCGGACGACCTCGTCGCGTTCCAGGTGCCGGCCGGCAGCGACTTTCTCTCGGATCTCGGCGGGGAACTCGGTGGTGAAGAACGTGCGCAGTTCGTCGCGGAACGCGAGCTCTTCGTCGGTGAGCTTCAGGTTCATGGGGGCCTTCCGTCACGGTTGTGCCTGTGCGAGCGCAACACCGGCGACGACCGATCCCCGCGCCGCGCTACCCGATTCGCGAGGACGAGGGGGTGGTTCGCTCTGGTGCTGCCTACTCCCCGACTGTAACCTGACAGTGTAAGGTTGTCCAGGTCCGCCCCGGATTCGACGTCGAGGAGGGAGCGCCGATGGCCCGGCCCCGCACCCCGCTTCTGAGCCGCCCGCTCATCCGCGATACCGCGCTGCGCCTCGTCGACGAGCACGGCCTCGACGAACTGTCCATGCGCAAGATCGCCGCGGAGCTCGGTGTCCGCGCCCCGTCGCTCTACAGCCACTACGCGAACAAGGACGAGCTGCTCGACGACATCGCCGACCGGATCGGCGAGTCCGTCGACGTGGGCGGGTTCGACACCGACGACTGGCAGGACGCGCTACGCCGCTGGGCGAGGTCCTATCGCGCAGCCCTCGCCGAGCATCCGAATCTCGTTCCGTTCCTCGCACGCAGCCCCGGCCGGCGTGAGCTCGCCCTCGACCACGCCAACGCCGTGCACGGCGGCCTCACCCGGTGCGGCTGGCCCCCACGCACCGCAACCCTGATCGGCGCGTCGATCAAGTACCTCGTCGTCGGCTCGGCAATCGCCTCGTTCTCCGGGGGCTTCCTGGACGATCTCACCATCTACCGGGAACGCTATCCGCATCTGTCCCAGGCACACCGGCTGCGCGAACACGCGGACGAGATCGACCGCGACGGCTTCGAACTGGCACTCGAATCGTTCCTGCAGGGCCTGGCGCAGCGGTTCGCGAGCCGGGCCGGGGCAGACCGCTGACCCGCCTCAGGTACGCCGCAACCGCACGAACCGCAGATGCCGGCCTGCTTCCCGGTAGTCGGTCTCACTGCCGTCGACCTCGAACCCCATCGCCGCGCACAACCGCGGCGCGACCTTCGGGTGCCGGCGCCCGTACCGCGCCATGAACTCCGCGGCTTCCTCCGGACCGAGGAACTCGGCGGTCACCGCGACCCGTTCACGACCCGACTCGATCCGCGCCGCAGGGTGCGCCCGCAGGTTCCGGTACCAGTCGGTCTGCTGCCCGTGACCCACGGCGACGACGAACCCGCCGGACGTGTCCTCGTGGTTCACCACCTCGAGCACCGCCTGCCGGGGCGCACCGCTACGCCGGCCGACGTGGTGCAGCAGCAGGAATCTGCGGCCCAGCACTCGTCCCAGCCCGATCCGGTAGAGGTGGATCGGAGCGCGCAGGAATCGGCGGCGCAGCCCGGTCGGGGGTGCGGCAGGCTCGGTGAGGCGCATTCCTCCACTGTGCGCCCGGGCCGCCGGCCGCACCACCGGAACGCGGCCGCCGATCGGCTGCGAGACCTGCGCGACGGCCCTACCGTTGACCCATGCACCGTCCCATACGCATCGGTCTCCAACTCCAGCCCCAGCACCAGCCCGACTACGGCAGGATCCGCGACACCGTGCGCCGCGCCGAGGACGCGGGCGCCGACATCGTCTTCAACTGGGACCACTTCTATCCCCTCTCCGGAGACCCGGACGGCGCCCACTTCGAATGCTGGACGATGCTCGGGGCCTGGGCGGAGCAGACCGAGCGCGTCGAGATCGGAGCACTCGTCACCGGCGGTGGCTACCGCAACCCCGATCTGCTCGCCGACATGGCCCGCACCGTCGACCACATCAGCGGTGGCCGGCTCATCCTCGGCATCGGTGCCGGCTGGTTCGAGAAGGACTACGTCGAGTACGGCTACGACTTCGGCACCAAGGGCTCCCGGCTGAAACTGCTCGGCGAGTACCTGCCCCGGATCACCGCCCGCCTCGGCAAGCTCGAGCCGCAGCCCACCCGGCACATCCCGCTGCTCATCGGCGGCGGTGGGCCGCGTAAGACCATCCCGCTGGTCGCGCAGTACGCGGACATCTGGCACAGCTTCGGCGACCTCGACACCCACCGGGAGAAGGCCGAGATCCTCGCCGCGCGCTGCGCCGACGTCGGCCGTTCGCCGAACCAGATCGAACGGTCCGTGCCGTGGCGCGGCACGGAGAACGCGGCCGCGCTGGTCGACGCCGGCGTCACGCTGTTCACGGTGGGCGTGAGTGGACCCGACTACGACCTGACGGATCTCGTCGAGGCGATCGGGTGGCGGGACGAGAACTCCGCGCCGCCGCTCTCCGGCCTGGCCTGACACCGAGCCGCCGGGGACGCGACAGCCGGACTATCCGGTTCCCGGCCACCCGTACGCACCGTTGCGCCGGACCAGTCACTCTGTTTACTGTAGTTGAAACCACGGACGGTCGAACCCAGGCGGTGAGCGGCGTGAACCCTGAAGGCGTATGGATCGCCGGTGGATATCAATCCGACTTCGCGCGGAACCTCACCCGGGAAAATCTGACCGTCGCGGACCTCGTCGCCGAGACGGTGACGGAGACGCTGCGCGACGCCCGCATCGACGCCGCCGACGTCGGGGTGATCCACGTCGGCAACGCCTTCGGACAGCTCTACACCGGTCAGGGACACCTCGGCGGCATGCCGGCCTCCGTGCTGCCCGAACTGTGGGGGATCCCGGCCACCCGGCACGAGGGGGCCTGCGCGTCCGGCTCCTTGGCCGTGCTCGCCGCGACGGCCGATCTCGAGGCCGGGCGCTACGACTGCGCCCTCGTCCTCGGCGTCGAACTCGAGCGGTGTGTCCCCGGCGACGCCGGCACCCGGGTCATGGATGCCGCGGCCTGGGTGGGACAGGAGGGCTCCGAGGCGAAGTACATGTGGCCGTACATGTTCGACAGGATCGCCGACGAGTACGACCGCCGCTACGGCCTGGACGACGAGCACCTGTGGGCGATCGCGGAACTGAACGTCCGCAATGCGCGCGCCAATCCGAATGCCCAGACCCGCAACCGGACCTACGGACCCGGCAGCTTCGGCCCGGACGAGACCGCCAATCCGGTGGTCGAAGGACGACTCCGCAGGGCCGACTGCAGTCCGCTGACGGACGGGGCCGCGGGCGTGGTGCTGCTGAGCAACCGCTACCTGAGCCGGCACCCCCGCACCGTCGACGACATGACCCGCATCCTCGGGTGGGGACATCGCACGGTCGGACTGTCCTTGTCCGGCAAGCTCACCCGCGGCGGCGACGATCCCCTCGTCATGCCGCACGTGCGCGCCACGATCGTCGACGCGTTCGAGCGGAGCGGCATCGGCGGCGTCCGGGACCTCGACCTGATCGAAACACACGACTGCTTCACCGTCGGCGAATACCTCGCCGTCGACCACTTCGGGATCACCGCCCCCGGACAGAGCTGGCGGGCGATCGAGAACGGCGACCTCGAGATCGGCGGCCGCATCCCCGTGAACCCCAGCGGCGGACTCCTCGGCGGCGGGCACCCGGTCGGCGCCACCGGAGTCCGGATGCTGCTCGACTGCCACCGCCAGATCACCGGGCGCGCCGGCGACTACCAGGTCCCCGGCGCCGCACGAGCCGCGACCCTGAACATCGGCGGAAGCACGACCACCACGGTCAGTTTCGTCGTCGGCTGAAAGGACATCCATGGAACTCGAGATCCTGGGACGGGCACTGTCCACCCTGCCCGCGGACGACGACCACCCGTACCGCACCGGTCCGTGGCGTCCGCAGCACACCGAGCGTCGCGCCGACGACCTCGAGGTGGTCGGCGACCTGCCGGCCGACCTGGACGGCGTCTACCTGCGCAACACCGAAAACCCGGCGCACCCGGCACTCGAAGGTCTCTACCATCCGTTCGACGGGGACGGCATGGTGCACGTCGTCGGCTTCCGAGACGGAAAGGCATTCTACCGAAACAGATTCGTGAGGACCGACGGTTTCCTGGCCGAGCAGGAGGCCGGCGGCCCGTTGTGGGCGGGCATCGCCGAACGGCCACAGAACTCGATCCGCCAGGACGGCTGGGGCGCTCGCGGCCGCATGAAGGATGCCTCCAGCACGGACGTCACCGTGCACCGCGGCGTCGCCCTGACCAGTTTCTGGCAGTGCGGCGACCTCTACCGCCTCGACCCGACCACACTCGAGACCGTCGGCAAGGCCACGTGGGACGGCCGATTTCCCTCCGACTGGGGCGTTTCCGCGCATCCGAAGGCCGACGCCCGCACCGGCGAACTGCTGTTCTTCAACTACGGCACCGATGCCCCGTACATGCACTACGGCGTGGTCGATGCCGAGGACCGGCTGGTGCACTACGTCGACGTTCCCCTGCCCGGCCCCCGCCTGCCCCACGACATGGCGTTCACCGAGAACTACGCGATCCTCAACGACTGCCCCCTGTTCTGGATCCCGGAGGCTCTCGCATGCGGTAAGTACGTGCCGCGCTACCACCCCGACCTGCCGATGCGGCTCGGCGTCATACCCCGGCGCGGCCGGGCGGACCAGATCACCTGGTTCGACGCCGACCCGACCTACGTGCTGCACTGGACCAACGCCTACGAGGACGGCGACGAGATCGTGCTCGAGGGATTCCATCAGGAGACGCCGGAACCGCCGGACGACGGCACCGGAACGATCTACCGGCGGCTGTTCCGCTCACTGGCGCTCGACCGCATGGGCACCCACCTGCACCGCTGGCGGTTGAACCTGCGCACCGGTTCGCTCACCGAGGAGCGGCTGTCCGAGTCCGTCACCGAATTCGGAATGATCAATCCGCACCACGGCGGCGTCCGTCACCGCTACACCTACGCCGCGACGGGGGTACCGGGCTGGTTCCTCTTCGACGGGCTCGTCAAACACGACGTGCAGACCGGCGCAGAGGAGCACTACTCGTTCGGCGAGGGCGTCTTCGGCAGCGAGACGGTGATGGCGCCCCGCACCGGGTCCGCGGGCGAGGACGACGGCTACCTGATCACGATCACCACCGACATGAACCGGGACCGGTCCGAATGCCTGGTCTTCGACGCACAGCGACCCGCGGACGGACCGCTCGCGCGGATCCGACTGCCCGAACGGGTCTCGAGCGGCACCCACTCGACGTGGGCGGCGGGGTCGGACCTCCCGGGATGGCGGGACGCGGACCGGGCCGGCGACGTCCTGAACCTATGATCATGTGTCGATGGCAGGTTCCGGCACGGTCACCGAACTCGAGCCGGGCGGTGACAACGCGATCGCGGTCACCCTCGGCATCCTCGGCGACGAATGGAACCTGTGGATCCTGCGGTACGCGTTGCAGGGCGACCGCCGCTACCGGGACTGGATCGAGCGGGGGGAGATCTCCAACGCCGTGCTGACCGCGCGGCTGACCCGCCTCACCGACTCGGAACTCCTCGAGCGGGTGCAGTACCAGACGCGGCCGGCTCGGCACGAGTACCGGTTGACGGCGCGCGGCCACGGCGTGTGGCCGGTCCTGCTCACCATGTGGGCGTGGGAACAGCAGTGGGCGCCGGACCACAGGGGGCAGCTCCCGGCCCGGCGGCACACGGTCTGCGCCGCCCGGTTCACCCCGGTCCTCGTCTGCGGCCACTGCGACCGTCCCGTCGGCACGCCCGACGTCGAGGCGCAGCCCGGCCCCAGCGGGCAGTGGTCGCGGAGCGTGCCCGCGGCGACCGGGCGCCGCCGGTCCGGCCGCGCCCGCTCGCCGGAGATCCTGCCGCACACGATGGAACTGCTCGGCGACCGGTGGTCGGCGGCACTGCTCGGGGCGGCGTTCCTCGGCGCCACCCGCTACGGCCAGTTCGCCGAGCGCATGGGTGCGCCGCCGACGGTAGTCGCCGGCCGGCTCCGGCGCTTCACCGAACTCGGCGTGCTCCAGGAACTGCCCAATCCCGCCCGCCCGGCGTGGGTGACCTACCACCTGACCGACAAGGGGCGCGCGTTCTTCCCCGTCGTCGCCTGCATGATCGACTGGGGGCTGCGCTGGTTCCGCGCACCGGAGGGACCGGCGATCGTCCTGTGTCACCGCGAGTGCGACCACACCTTCACCCCCGTCCTGGCGTGCAGTCACTGCGGGGAGCGACTGCGGGCCTCCACGGTCTCGATCGAGCCGTCCGGCGGCTGACCCGCCCAGCGCCTCGATTCGGATTAGGCTCCCACCATGCCCGAATCCGTGATCGCGAAACGGAGCACCGTGGCAGCGCTGCTCCTGGCGGTGCTCCTGGCGCTGACCATGACGGCCTGCTCGTCGGGCGGTGATCGATCGTCTGCTCCGCAAGACCTGTGTTCCCCGCCCGGAGTCGGCTCGGCGTCCGCGGCACCGGCGAACCTGGACACGTCGGCCGCCGCCGCGGAGGACCGGTACACGACGCCGGACGTGGTGCCCCTGGACTCGATCGACGTCGCGCGGCTGAACCTCATCACCCCCGGGGTGCTCACCGTCGGTACGCTCTCCGACGCGCCGCCGAGCATCTGCGTGAACTCGAGCGGGGAATTCACGGGCTACGACAACGAACTGCTGAAGGCGATCGCGGAAAAGCTCGGCCTGCGTGTGCAGTTCGTGGGCACCGAATTCGCGGGCCTGCTCGCCCAGGTGGCCGGCCGGCGCTTCGACGTCGGCTCGTCGTCGATCACCACCACCGACGAACGCCGCCAGCTGGTCGGCTTCACCAACGGCTACGACTTCGGGTACTTCTCGCTGGTCGTGCAGAACGGCAGCCCGATCCGCGGGTTCGGCGACCTGAACGCCGCGACGCGCGTCGGGGTCGTGCAGGGCACCGTGCAGGACGACTACGTCGTCAACACCCTCGGCCTCGATCCGGTGAAGTTCCCGGACTACAACACCGCCTACGCGAACCTGAAGACCGGCCAGATCGACGCGTGGGTGGCGCCGTCGCAGCAGGCCGAGGGTGCCATCGCCCCCGGCGATCCCACATCGATCGTGCAGAACACCTTCAGCCTCAACAACTTCGTCGGCTGGGCCGTCGCGAGGGAGAACCAACCGCTGATCGACGCCCTGAACTCCGGGCTCGACGCGCTGATCGCCGACGGCACCTGGGCCGAGCTGTACACCCAATGGGTGCCCAGGGAACTGCCCGAGGGCTGGAAACCCGGCAGCAGGGCCGCGCCGGAACCGGACCTACCGGACTTCGCGGCGCTGGCCGCCGAGAATGCCGCCACCGGCGAGGAACCGGCGTCGACCGAACCGAAGTCCACGCTCGAGCAGCTGCGCGAGACGTTCTTCTCGTGGGAGCTGTACCGGGATGCCTTCCCGGATCTGTTGAAGACCGGGTTGCCCAACACGCTGATCCTCGCCGTCACCTCGGGCGTCGCCGGAACGATCCTCGGCATGCTGCTCGCCATGGCCGGGATCTCCCGCACCCGCTGGCTGCGCTGGCCCGCCCGCGTCTACACCGACGTCTTCCGCGGCCTGCCCGCCGTGGTGATCATCCTCCTCGTCGGCCTCGGCGCCGGACCGGTGGTGCAGGGCCTGACGGGCAACAACCCGTACTGGCTCGGCGCCGCCGCCCTGGCGCTGCTCGCGGCCGCCTACATCGGGGAAATCTTCCGGTCGGGCATCCAGTCGGTCGAACCGGGGCAGATGGAGGCTGCCCGCGCTCTGGGCTTCAG
Organism: Rhodococcus indonesiensis; assembly: GCF_047782815.1. Classification (NCBI taxonomy): domain Bacteria; kingdom Bacillati; phylum Actinomycetota; class Actinomycetes; order Mycobacteriales; family Nocardiaceae; genus Rhodococcus; species Rhodococcus indonesiensis. The sequence goes on from NZ_CP180630.1 coordinate 5,386,013, forward strand.
CTACCGCCGGGCGCTGACGCTGGTGGTGATCCCCCAGGGCGTGCGGCGCGTGCTGCCCGCGCTGATGAACCAGTTCATCTCGCTCATCAAGGACTCGTCGCTCATCTACTTCCTCGGCCTGCTGGCCACCCAGCGGGAACTGTTCGCCGTCGGCCGCGACCTGAACGCCCAGACCGGCAATCTCTCCCCGCTCGTCGCGGCGGGCCTGTTCTATCTGATCCTCACGGTGCCGCTGACGCACCTCGTGAACTACATCGACCACCGCCTGCGCACCGGCCGGCCCGAGGCCACCCTCGACCCGCTCGAACAGGAACTCGTCGTGGAGAGGGGCTGACCGATGCCGACCACCGTCCCCGAGAGCGTGTCCCTCACCGGGACCGGGCTGCACCTGGCCTTCGGAACCAACCGCGTGCTGCGCGGCGTCGACATCCACGTCGACGCCGGGAAGACCGTCACCGTGGTCGGCCCGTCCGGCTCGGGCAAGTCGACGCTGCTGCGCGTGCTCAACCGGCTGCACGAACCCGACGCCGGCGACATCCTCCTCGACGGCCGCTCGGTGCTGAAAGACAACCCCGACGAGCTGCGGCAGCGGATCGGGATGGTGTTCCAGCACTTCAACCTCTTCCCGCACAAGACGGTGGCCGAGAACATCGCGCTCGGCCCGCACAAGCTCAAGGGGCTGTCGAAGGAACGGGCCCGGGCACTCGCCCTCGAACAACTCGATCTGGTCGGCCTGAAACACAAGGCCGACTCCCGTCCCGGCAACCTGTCCGGCGGGCAGCAGCAGCGCGTCGCGATCGCCCGCGCCCTCGCGATGGCCCCGCAGGTGATGTTCTTCGACGAGGCCACCTCGGCGCTCGATCCGGAACTCGTCAAGGGCGTGCTCGCCCTCATGGCCGACCTCGCATCGGGCGGCATGACGATGGTGGTCGTCACCCACGAGATGGGCTTCGCCCGCTCGGTGTCGGACACCGTGGTGTTCATGGACCACGGTGCGGTAGTCGAGACCGGCGCGCCCGAGGAACTGTTCGACGCCCCGAAAACCGAGCGCCTGCAGCAGTTCCTGTCCCAGGTGCTGTAGACCGCTCCGGCCGGTGTGTCCCTTGGGCGGCTGGGGCAGCCCAAAGGACACACCGCACGTTCACCTCGTCTTTCCCTTCGCCTGGTTTCGGTCTCCTACGGTGCCCGCGTTGAACCGATTCGACGAGGGAGTACCTGTGAGTCCGAATTTCCTGCCGCTGATCGTCACGCACGACGGCAAGTCGTCACGCGCCGCCGTCACCTGCCGCTACAAGTGTGGCAACGCGTGTTCCCACGCCGTTCCCAACACCTCCGGTGGCGAGTACTTCGGTGACGTCGTGCGCACCGCCATGAGCCGGCGCGGCGTGCTGCGCGGCGGCGCGATGGCAGTGCTCGCGGTCGGAGCGGGCGGCGTGCTCGCCGCGTGTTCCGACGATGCGGGTAGCACCGGCGGCGGCGCCGCCACGTCGGGTCCGGCCGATCTCGGTCCTGCCCCCACCGGCACGGATTTCGTCGCGGTCGCGCCGAACACCGACGACGTCGTGACCGTTCCCGAAGGCTACGACCAGGCCGTCGTCATCCGGTGGGGCGACCCGGTGCTGCCCGACGCGCCCGCCTTCGACATCGGCAACCAGAGCGCGGCGGCGCAGGAGAAGCAGTTCGGCTACAACAACGACTTCGCCGGGTTGCTACCCGTCGACGGCGTGCCGAACACCTACCTGCTGGTGGTCAATCACGAGTACACGTCCGAGCCGTTCATGTTCGCCGGCTACGATCCCGACAACCCCACCGAGGAGCAGGTGCGCATCGGATGGGCCAATCACGGGCTGTCCGTCGTGCAGGTCAAGGGTGAATCCGGATCCGGTCGTCTCACACCGGAATTCGGTCCGTACAACCGGCGCATCACCGGTCTGACCGAGTTCCTCCTCACCGGTCCCGCCGCGGGCAGTGACCTGGTCCGGACCGCCGCCGATCCGACCGGCACCCGCGTGCTCGGCACCCTGAACAACTGCGCCGGCGGCCTCACCCCGTGGGGCACCGTGCTCTCCGGCGAGGAGAACTTCAACCAGTACTTCGCCAACGCCGAGAACGTCACCGATCCCGTCGCCGCGGAGCGACTCGCTCGCTACGGCCTCGAGGGCGGCGCGTCGGAACGCCTGTGGGAGCGCTTCGACCCGCGTTTCGACATCGTCGCCACCCCCAACGAGGTCAACCGGTTCGGGTGGGTCGTCGAGGTCAACCCCTGGGACGCGACGTCCGTGCCGGTCAAGCACACCGCGCTCGGTCGGTTCAAGCACGAGGCCGCGACGATCCACGTCACGGCCGACGGCACCGTCGTCTCCTACAGCGGCGACGACGAACGCTTCGACTACATGTACAAGTTCGTCTCCTCCCGCAGGATGCAGCCCGGCACGTCGCAGGCGGCGATGCGGCACAACATGACGCTGCTCGACGCCGGAACCCTGTACGTGGCCAAGCTGACCGGTGATGCGCCGGACGAGATCGACGGCAGCGGTGCGCTTCCCGCGTCCGGTGCGTTCACCGGCACGGGGGAGTGGATCCCGCTGCTGCGCACGGCCGAGGACGGCCGCGGCGAGTCCCTGGTCGACGGCATGACCGCCGAGGAGGTCGCGGTGTTCACCCGCCTGGCCGGGGACAAGGTCGGGGCCACGAAGATGGACCGGCCCGAGGACTTCGAGCCGAACCCCGTCACCGGCAAGGTCTACGTCGCGTTGACCAACAACACCAAGCGCGGCGAGGACGGCAAGGCCGCGGCCGACGTGGCGAACCCCCGCAACAACAACAAGAACGGGCAGGTGCTCGAGATCGACGACGATCACGCGGGCACGTCGTTCACCTGGAGCCTGCTGCTGGTCTGCGGCGATCCGGAGGCCGCCGACACCTACTTCGGCGGCTTCGACAAGGCGCAGGTCAGCCCGATCTCGTGCCCGGACAACCTCGCCTTCGATCCGCACGGCAACCTGTGGATCTCCACCGACGGCAACGCCCTGAAGTCCAACGACGGGCTGTTCAGCGTCGCGCTCGACGGTCCGCACCGCGGGGAGACCAAGCAGTTCCTCACCGTGCCCGTCGGTGCGGAGACATGCGGTCCGATCGTGCAGGAGAACCGCGTCGTCGTGTGTGTGCAGCACCCCGGCGAGACCGACGACGCCACGTGGGACGCCCCGTCGTCGCACTGGCCCGACGGCGGCACCGCCCAGCCGCGCCCGGCGGTCGTCGCGGCCTGGAAGTCCGACGGCCTGATCGGCGCCTGACCCCGTGCGCGCTTTTGGTAGCAGCCGCTACCAGAAGCGCGCACGGGCGCCGTCAGGCGCCGAGGCGGCGGGCGAGGTCGACCAGGTCGTCGGCGATCACGTCCCAGTCCTGTTCCGCGTGCAGATCCGTGGTCTGGTCCGGGCCGTGCTCGGTGGGTCGCGCGAAGAACGCGGTCCGCAGGCCGCAGGCCTGCGCGGCCGCGAGGTCCTCGTTGTGGGCGGCGCACATGCACACCTCGCCCGGCTCCAGGCCGAGAACCTCGGCCGTGCGGAGGTACGCCTCGGGCATCGGCTTGTACGCCTGCGCGACCTCGGCGCCGAGGACGGCGTCCCAGGGCAGACCGGCCCGTTTGGCGATGTCGACCATCATGCCGATGTTGCCGTTCGACAGCGGCGCGACGACGAAACGCCGCTTCAGCCGGGTCAGGCCCTCGACGGCGTCGGGCCACGGGTCGAGCCGGTGCCACGCGAGGTTGAGCCGATCGAGCTCGTCCCCCGGGACGCCGGCCGGATCGACGCCGACCTCGCGCAGGGCGTCCTCGAGGTTCTCCCGATGCAGCACGTCCAGGCGGACGAACGGCCGCGCGCCCGCCCGCACCGCCTCCATCGCCGGTTGATAGCGGGCCCGCCACGCGTCGGCGAACACGGCCGGGTCGGCGGCGCTTCCGTGGCGGGCCAGGAACGGCGCCGCCTCCCGCGCGATGCTGGTGCGCCAGTCCACCACAGTGCCGAACACGTCGAAGACCAGTGCCTTCACCCCGAAGATGCTCATACGCCGCATCCTCCCAGAACCGCCGGGCCGGTGCGCGTCAGCGCAGCACCGCATTTCCGAGGAACTCGCACGCCTGCAGCGCCAACGCGATGTCCAGCTTGTCGTGCACCGCGGGTGCGCTGGTCGGGTCGCCGAGCGCCTTGTTGATCCGGTACTTGACGGTGTTGCGGTGCAGGTTCAGTCGCTCCGCGGTGTGCAGGTGGCTCTCACCGGTGGCGAAGTAGGTGCCGAGGGTGACCCTCAGCATCGCGGCCTGCTCGGTGTCATCAGCGAGCGGACCGAGGATCTCGCCCACCCACGCGCGCGCGGCGTCGAGGTTGCGGGCGAGCAGCGACACCACCGCGACCCCGCGGTCCCCGAAGCCGACAACCCGCCGGGTGCACGTGGCCTGAGCCACCGCAATCGAATACGCGGCCTGGGCCTGCTCGTGGGAACGCCGGAAGCCGGCCAGGCCGGAGCCGGGCAGACCCACCGCGAGGCGACCGGCCGGATGGGAGCGCACGACGGTGCCGAGTGCCGCCGTGTCGATCACCGGCCGGCGCCGATCGAACGGGAGCCACGCCCACACCGTGCGCCGGTCGATGGCGGTGAGGATCGGCGGTGCGTCCGAGCCGAGTTGCACTGCCACCGCGCGCACCAGCCGGTCCAGCGGATTGAGGGCGCCGTCTGTGGATTCGGCTGTGGTCCAAGCAATCACCGCGACGTGACAGTGGCCGAGCCGGTACCGGGTCTCCGCCTCGAACGCCGCGGCGTCGGTCTCGGACCCGTCGACGAGACCGTGGATGAGGGCCGAGTGCACGTTGCCGCGCACGGCCGACCACCGGCGACGTTCCTTCTCGTACGCGTCGAACACGTACAGGGTGATCCAGTCGATGTACCGGTAGACCACCGCGGAGATGTACTCGACGACGTCGAGCGTCACCTGTGGCGGCAGGTTCATCGACCGCACCTCGTCGAAGCACAGCCGCATGAGGTCGTTCTGCCCCATGTGGTACGCCCGGACGAGGGAATGCGACGGCACGTCGCGCTGCGCGAGCCGGAGCGCGTATTCCACTGCTGCCGTGGTGGGTTGGAGGTGGTCGGCGGGGATCTCGTTGGTGAGCACGTGGATGATCGTCGCGATGTTGCCGTGCACGCTCGCCTCGAGGAGTTCGACGAGTTGCGGATCCTCGTCGAGGTGGGCGATCTCGCGCGCCATCATCGCGGTCATGGACCGGGTGATCTCCCGCTGGCGGGCATCGAACCGGCGCGCGACCTCGGCGACGACGCGCCGGACCTCGTCGGCGGCCGACGCTGCGCCCGCCGGCTGCCCCGAGAGCACCGGCTCAGTCACGGCCCGTGCTCCGCAGGTGCCGCAGCGCCGACTCGGCGGCGTTGTAGCCGCACATCCCGTGCGCGCCCGCCCCGGGTGGGGTGGAAGCCGAGCACAGGTACACCCCCGGAACCCCGGTGCTGTAGGGGTCCAGGGCAATCCGTGGCCGGAAGACCACCTGCAGGTCCGCGTTGGCGCCGCCGACGATGTCGCCGCCGATCTGGTTGGGGTTCTGCCGCGCGAGATCGGCCGGTGTGGTCGTCGAGGTCGCGACGACGCGGTCCCGGAACCCCGGCGCGAACCGCTCGATCTGCGCGACGATCGCGTCCGTCGCGTCACCGGTGTAGCCGGCCGGGACGTGGGCGTAGGCGTACACCGGGTTCAGGCCGCCCACCGAGCGGGTCGGGTCGGCGACGTACTGCTGGCCGAGCAGCACGAAGGGCTTGTCCGGCATGCGTCCCGTCGCGACGTCGCGTTCGGCCTGGGCGATCTCGGCGAACTCGCCGCCGAGGTGGACGGTCCCGGCCCGTCCGCAGTCCGGATCGGCCCACGGGATCGGGCCGTCGATCGCGAAATCGACCTTGAAGGCGCCGGGCGCATGCCGGAACCTGCGGTAGGACTTGGCGATCCGCGGCGGCATCATGTCGCCGAGGATGTCGAGGGCAGCGCCGGGCGCGACGTCGAGTAGGACGACGTCCGCCGGCGGCAGGTCCGCGGCGCGACGGACCCGGACGCCGGTGTGCACCTTGCCGCCGTGCTCGGCGAGCTGGGCTGTCAGGGCGCGCGCGATCGCGACGGAACCACCCTCGGCGACCGGCCACCCGTAGCGGTGTCCCGCGGCGGTGATCATCAGGCCCACGGCGGACGTCGCCGGGCGGTCCAGCCGGTGGTAGGCGTGGGCGGCGATGCCGCCGAACAGGGCTCGCCCCTTCGGGGTCCGGAACCAGCGGGCCGCGGCCGTCACGGGCAGCAGAGCCCGCGGCCCGAACGCCGCCAGCCGCAGCGGATGCCGGGGGACGTTCAGCACCGGTCGCATCAGGTCCGCGGCGAGTGCGTCGAACCCGGATGCGAGATCGGTGAACATCCGCCGCCACCGCGGCCCGTCCGCGCCGAGGCCCGCCGCGGTGACGTCGAGGGAGCGGTGCAGCAGAGCAGCCTCGCCCCCGTCGAGGGGATGGGCACAGTCGATCTCCGGCCACCGCCACCGCAGGCCGTACCGTTCGAGGCCGAGGGTCTGCAGGTAGGGGGAGCCGGCGCCCATCGGATGGAAGGCCGAGCAGTGGTCGTGGACCAGGCCGGGGACGGTGAGCTCGCCGGAGCGGGTACCGCCGCCGATCTCCTCGGCTGCCTCGAGGACCTGGACGTCCACACCGCGACGGGCGAGGTGGACGGCGGCGGCGAGCCCGTTGGGCCCGCTGCCGACCACGACCGCTGTACTCACGCCTTCACCTCCAACTGCCCGTCGTCTGTGCGGTCCATTGTCCACTGCACGTCGAACGGGATGGGTCCGTTGGGCAACCAGGGCTGCTCGGCGACGGCGTCGGCCACCCGATAGGTGCCGCGTTCGATCACGCCGAGGGCCGCGTCGATCACCTTGTACTCCTGGGTGCCCTTGTGGATGGGCTGCGATTCGATCCACGCGACGACGAACTCGCCGGGGGCGAAGTTGCAGCGGCGCTGGATGGCGGCGATGAGGTGCTCGTTGTGCAGGTGCCCGTCACCGAAGTTGAAGGCGACGATCGAGTTGCAGGAGAACTCGGCCTCGCGCAGGTCGTAGGTGTCGATGTCGTCCCCGAGGTGCCGCATCATCAGGGAGAACAGGGCCCGGCCCTGACTGTGCAGGGACCGCCAGCCGAGCAGCTGGTGCATCACCACGTCCGCGACGTCCTCGGGGTAGGTGGCGAGCAGCTGGGTGCGGGTGTTCTGCGCGCCACGGACGATGTGCCGGTTCAGCTTCTCCTCGGCGCCCGGCGCGAACGCCCAGGTGGCCGACGCCCAGTTGCCGGCGTACTGCCGCATCGACGGCAGGAACGACACCAGGTCGGGCCGCAGGTTGCCCAGCACCGGGAAGAAGCACAACGCGGCGGTGATCGCACCGGCCAGCCACAGCGACGACATGTCGGTCACGGCGTAACCGTCCCACGCGGGGAAGCCCCAGAACAGGAAGACCGCGGCGTAGGCGAACAGCAGGTTCCATTCCAGCGGCACCGCGAGCGGGAAGGTCGACGCGATGAAGAAGTGGAACGCCACCATCAGCAGCACGGCGAGCAGCGTGAGGGTGCGGTTCGTGGAGAACAGCAGCACGAGCGGGGTGGCGATCTCGACGAGGGTGCCCAGGACGTGCCCGACGCCGCTGGCCAGCACGGACGGGCGCAGATCGTTCGGGAAGTTGCGGTAGTGCGCGCGCTTGACCGTCTTGGACAGCATCCACGGCGTGTTGCTGATCATCGGCGGGATCACCATGGAGAAGTGGTGGCCGAACTTCGAGACGCCGGCACCGACCCAGACGGTGACGATGAGCAGCTTGAGGGCGACGATCATGTCGACGAACGGCAGGAAGGTGAAGAACACGAGCGCGGGCAGGTACTGCTCGCTGCGCGCGGCGATGAAGATCACCTTGTCGCGCAGGCCGATCAGGACGAGCAGCACGATGACCGGTGCCACGACGGTGGGCCGGACCAGTCCCGCGTTGTCGGCGACCACCGCGTCGATCGAAGCGGTGTGGACACCCGGAAGAACAATGGCGACAAGAAGAGTGACGATCAGGACGGCGTAGAGCGCGACGTCGCCGACGGTGCGGCGGTCACCGGCCGTGCCCGGCACCTTGTCCGGCCACGGTGGGAGCCGGATCGTGTCCGGTTTCAGCCAGGAATGGAATCCGCCGGTCATCGGCTTGAAGTGCCCGGCGAGCGGGCCCCACGAGCCGCCGATGCCGAGCGCCTCCACCAGCACCGTCCACAGGATCAGCTTCTGGTAGACGATCGGCTGGTTCCACCACGACGCTACGTCGAGCCACGACAGGCCCGAGGTCAGCGTCGCGAGGGCGGTGCCCGCACCGATGTAGAGGAACAGCAGCTTGAGGACGTAGACGGTGTGCACCATCTTCGGGGTGCCGAATCCGTGGTCGACCCAGTGGGTCGCCATGGCCCGCAACCGATCCCGGAACGGGAGCTGACAGAAGGTGGCGGGATCCACTTCCGGGAAGTGGCCGGTCTTGAAACCCATGGGAATTCGCCTTTCGGGTAGGGGTGGCCGCCCCACCGGCCCGGGGCCGGCGAGTCGGAGCGTGTGGTGTCTTCGGGAGCGATCAGGCGTGCACGGGAGCACCGTGGCTGCGCCGCAGGCCGGGCTTGTCGATCTTGCCGACGGGGTTGCGCGGCAGGGAGTCGACGACGTGTACCTCGGTGGGCACCTTGACCCTCGTCAGCCGTTCGGCGACGTGTGTGAGCAGTTCGGTCCCGGTGACGGCCCGGCCGGGACAGGCCACGACGTACGCGACGGGGACCTCGCCGTACACCTCGTGCGGCGCGCCGATCACCGCGGACTCGAGGACCGCGGGGTGGGTGGCGAGCGCGTTCTCGATCTCCTTGGGGTACAGGTTCTCCCCGCCGCGGATGATCATGTCCTTGATGCGGTCGACGAGGATGAGGTAGCCGTCCTCGTCGAGGCGTCCGACGTCGCCGGTGTGCAACCAGCCGTCGACGACGGTGCGGGCCGTCTCCTCGGGCCGGCCGAGATAGCCGCGCATCACGTTGGGGCCCTTGATGATCACCTCGCCGGTGGCACCGGGCGGCAGGTGCCGGCCGTCGGGTCCGGCTACGGCGATCTGCTGACCGGGCAGCGCGGGACCGACCGTGCCGAGTTTGCGGGGGCCGTCGACGGGGTTGCACGCCGACGCACAGGTACCCTCGGTGAGCCCGTAGCCCTCGACGACGACGAGCCCGAAGCGCTGCTCGACGCGGTCGAGGAGTTCCTTCGAGATCGGGGCCGCGCCGCAGATCGCGAAGCGCAGCGACGAGGTGTCCACCGGGGTGTCCTGCGGCTGGGAGACCAGCAGGGCGTAGATGGTGGGCACGGCCGAGAAGTAGGTCGGTCGGAGCCGGGCCACGTCGTCGAAGAAGCGGTCCGGGGAGAACCTGCCGGTGATGCTGAGCTGCGCCCCGGCCAGCAGGGGCGCGAGGAAGCTGACCGCGATCGCGTTGACGTGGAACAGCGGCAGGATCAGCAGGCAGTGATCGGTCTCGGTCAACCGCAGGTGCGTGCGGAAGGAGTCCGCCATGAACTGCAGGTTCGCGTGCGTGAGCTGCACGCCCTTCGGGCGGCCCGTGGAGCCGGAGGTGTAGATCAGCAGGGCGGTGTCGTCGGGTTCCGGGTCGGCGCCGGCCGCCCATCCCGAGGGAGCGGCGACGGCCATGTCGTCCACGTGGATCACCGGGCGGCCGCCCGACGGGGCGCCGGGACCGGCGTTCACGACGAGTGCGGCTCCGGCGTCGGCGATCTGGTACTCGGCCTCGCTCGCGGTGAAGGCCGGATTGACGGGGGTGGCCGTCGCGCGCAGCCGCCACGCCGCCATGAGGGCGACGAGCAGTTCGGCGCGGTTGGGCAGCATCACCGCGACGACGTCACCGGCCGCGATGCCGTGCTGCTGGAGCTGCGCCGCGAAACCGTCTACTCTGCGGGCGAATTCGGCGTAGGTGAGCTGCCGGTTGTCGTCCCGCACGCAGGGCCGGTCCGATTCGTGGTGCCACACCAGATATTCGATCGTCACTACCGTCGGTCCTCTCCTTTTCGGCTGACTACGACGGTAGTGACGGGGATCACGTCCCGGCTACGGCCTCGCGGGCTCGAGTTCCGGCCGGGTGTTGTCCTCCGAGCACAACACCGCGCCGCCGGCTGCGGAAGGCAGCCGGCGGCGCGGAGCGGATCGTCAGTGGGCCGGATCGCCCGAGGAGGCAGGTTGCGGTGCCGCCTCGACGTGCATCGCCCGGGCCAGTGCCACCTCCTCGGGCGGAGTGGTGCGTGCACCGCCGCGCCGGCGCAGATACCGGGTCTTGAGGTGGTACGCGGCGAGGATGACGGCGAGCGCGATCAGCGACTGCACCAGTTCGGCACGGGCGCCGGTGAACCACATGCCGACGAGGATCGCGACGATGCCGGCCGTCACGACGACGGGCAGGGCCGGGTAGAGCCACACCCGGAACTGCAGGATCTCCGGCGACGTGCGCTCCCAGCGGCGGCGCAGCACCAGTTCCGACAGGCAGATCATGATGTACACGAACAGGCAGATCGCACCGGACGACGTCACCAGGTACAGGAAGATGGTGTCGGGCCAGACGTACGCGGCGACGATGCACACGTATCCGACGAACGTGCACGAGAGCACGCCCTTGAGCGGAACGCCCTTGGAGTTGACCGCCGTCATCCAGGCCGGGGCGTCACGATGCGCGCCGAGCACGAACAGCATCCGCGATGCGGTGTAGAGCCCGGAGTTCAGGCACGAGAGCACGGCGACGAGGACGACGAAGTTGAGGATCTCGGCCGCTCCGGGGATGCCCAGCAGGTCGAGGGCGGAGACGAAGGGGGATTCGCCGACGACATAGCTGTCCCACGGCTGCATGGTGACGAGCAGGAACGTCGCACCGACGAAGAACGCGAGGATCCGGAACACGACGGTGCTGGTGGCGCGGCGGATCGCCGCGGCCGGCTCCTTCGACTCGGCCGCGGCGATCGTGACCAGCTCGGCGCCGGTCATCGAGAAGATGACGGCGACCACCCCGACCAGGACGGGGGTGAAGCCGTTCGGCAGGAAGCCGCCGTGGGCGGTCAGGTTGCCGAACGACAGGTCGGCCCCCGGCCAGACGCCCAGCACGTAGAGACCGGCCAGGACGAGGAACGCGATGATCACCGCGACCTTGATTCCGGCGAACCAGTACTCGGCCTCACCGAAGTTGCCGACCGACAACAGGTTCACCACGGTCATGATCAACAGTAGACCGGCCGCCATCAGCCACAGCGGAACACCGGGGAGCCAGCGGCCGAGCAGGGTGGCCCCGACCACGGCCTCGATTCCGACGACGACCACCCAGAAGTACCAGAACAGCCAGCCGGTGGCGAAGCCCGCCCAGTTGCCCATGGCGTCGCGGGCGTACTCGGTGAACGAGCCGGTGCAGGGTTTGGCGACGGCCATCTCCCCGAGCATCCGCATGACGAGGAAGACGATGAGCCCGCAGATCAGGCAGGTGAGGATGGCTCCGGGGCCGGCTTGGCCGATGATCGCGCTGATGCCCACGAAGAACCCCGCGCCGATCACCCCGCCCATGGACAGCATGGTGAGATGGCGCCTCTTCAGCGCATGCCCCAGGGTGTCGGACCTGTCGGCCGGTGAATCGGTGTGCACGGCACTCCCTTCGAGACCTGGTGTGCGGCGCCGTGGGGTGCCGGTTCCGGCGTCCCGGCGGCGCTGTCGCTCGGATGGGAGAACACTAAGACCACAATGTGACCCACGACATGTCCGCGATGTACACGTCTGTGGGCCACATTGGCCGCCGGGGCGATTGTCGGCCGGATTCAGACCGGTTGCGCCTCGTCCGGCGCCGCCTCGGGCTCCTGCGACGGCTCGGGTCCCTGCGCCACCTCGGGTTCCGAGGGCGCACGATCCGTCGATGTGAGCAGCACGTAGCTGCCCGCAGCCAGCAGCACCGTCACCACCGGGGCGAGCTGCGCCCACGTCGCGCTGACCTCCTGCACGGTGAGCACGATGCCCGCGACGGAGGAGATCAGCCACGCCAGTTCGCCGCCGGACGCGGTGCGGGGCATGACGCGACCCCGATCGCGCAGCACGTAGACCACCGCGATCGCCACCCACGCGGTGATGAGCACGCCCTGCCAGGCGAGGGCCTGCAGCAGGTATCCCAGCACGTCGGTGAGCATGAGCAGGTAGGCGAGCACGGCGGTGACCACCACCCACACCGCCCGGGGCACGTCGAGGCGCAGGGCCCGGTGGACGAACACCTGCAGGTTGGTGGAGGCGAGGTAGAAGTTGGCCGAGTTGATGCGGGTCTGGGACACGATGATCAGCAGCACGCCGGCGAAGCCGAGGGAGCCGACGACCGCCTCGACCACGCCGGTCTCGGTGCCGGCGATGTCCCAGGCGCCGAGGAGGTAGAGCCCGACGAGTCCGTTGACGCCGAAGGTCAGCGCGTAGAACACCCAGCCGAAGGTGACGGTGCCGTGGAAGCCGGCGTCGGCGCGGCGACCGAGCCGCGCGTAGTCGAAGGTGTACATCATCAGCACCCAGACGCCCATGTAGACGAGGTAGGCGGTGAGCCAGCCCGGAAGCGGACCCGACGCCACCGTGGCGGTGAGCCACCCGGTGGGGTAGCCCTGTTGCACGGTCGCGGCCACCACCACGGCGACCATGCCGACGAGGTAGAACGGCAGCAGGATCCCGTTGAGCTTGTCGAGCCATGCGGCCACGCCGCCGATCACCACGGGGATCATGTACACCGTGCACAGCAGGTACCACAGCCTGATGTCGCCGCCGAAGTACTCCTGCAGGGCCACGGCGACGATGGATCCTTCGAAGACCCCGTAGTAGAGCGCGGTGGCGGCGAACAGGGCCGGGGCGAGCAGTGAGCCGACGGCACCGAACATGCGCCGCGACAGCAGCTCGACGGACAGGCCGGTGTGGATCGCATAGCGGGAGAGCAGCAGATTGACGACGCCGAAGGTGGCGACGGAGGCGGCCATGCCGGCGAGGGTCGCCGGCACCCCGACCGCGCCGGCCGAGGCGACCGCGATGTAGAGCCAGAACATGGCGCTGAACATGGCCCACCAGGCCATCGTCAACGACCATCGGGACAGCCGACCGGATTCGGGCACGCGTTCGTGTTCCGCGGAGGATTCGGGAGCGGAGTCGGTGAGGTGATCGGACATGGGGTCGCCTCTCGAGGGGAGGGAATCCGAACCGGCGCAGGGGCGCACGACCGCCCGCGGCACGGGAGGTTCGGCAGGGGAGTCTTCGGGGAAGGGTGAGTCTTCGAGGAGGGGTGAGCGGAACCGAGGCGGGGCAGCGGGATCGCTGCCCCGCCTCAGGTTTCAGGACCAGTGCGCGACGGAACGGGTCTGCAGCAGGTCGCGGAACTGGGCAGTGGTGGTGGGCAGCAGTTCGCCGGTGCCCCAGTCGACGATCACGCCGTAACGGCGCACGAGGTCGAGCATGGACAGCTCACCGGTGCGGTAGCGGGCCGCGACGGATTCGGGGTCCTCGTCGAGCCAGTCCCGGCGTGCCGACCGGATCTCGGTCCGCATCCGGTCCGTCGCGTCCACGTCCAGCTCGTAGCGGTCGATCTCCGGGTCGACGGGGACGATCACCACGCCGTAGTCCAGGGCGGCGCGCTCGACGGAGACGTAGCCGTCGATCACGTCCTCGAGAACGGCCTCCGGGTCCCGCTGCAGCGGATCCCCGTAGCCCCCACCGCCCGCGGACGGCCGATCGAACGAATCACCTGATTGGACAGGAACATTGGAGAACACCGATCCGAGGAAACGCTCCTCGGGGGTGCCGCGGTTGAGCCAGACGCCGTGCGGGATGGACGGCAGACCACCCTCGATGCCCCAGGTGACCGAGCGGGAACGGTCACAGCAGTACGACATCACGCTGTTGTCACTGTCGGTGAGGACGCCGCCCTTGGACAGGCCGCACCCACCACGGTATTCGCCGGGCCCACCGGAATCGGTGATGATGGCGTGCTCGGTGGTGAGCACGGGGGTGAGGCGTTCCTGTCCCTCGCAAGGCTGCACGGCCAGGCCGATGCCGAACACCGGTGCAGTGGCGCTCGATCCGTCCTTCGAGCTGCGGCCTCCCCAGCCGCCGGCCATCCAGTCGTACCACATGAAGAACGGCCGCTCCTCGGTGCGGGCGTCGCGCCCACCGACGAGCAGGTACTCGAGGTTGAACGAACACGCGATGGCCCGGGAGGGCACGACCTTCGACCACAGTTCGAAGATCGCGTTCATGATCTTCTCGTAGGGGCCGGAGCAGAACCCGGTCACCGCGTGCGGCCAGCCGGCGTTGACGACGGTGCCTTCCGGCCCGAGGTCGGTGTGAATCGCGTTGTACAGGCCCGAGTTCAGCGGCACGTCGGGGAAGAAGGACTTGGTGCCCGCCACGATTCCGGAGAAGGCGGTGCCGTAGCCGCTGTTGAGGAAGCTGGCGACGGCGGGCGCACTGCCGGTCAGGTCGTAGCTGAGCTGGTCGCCCTCGATCGTCATGGTGACGCGGATCGGAACGAGGCCCTCGGGACGCGCCGGATCGGAGTCGAGGTAGTCCTCGGTGGTCCAGGTGCCGTCCGGCAGGTCGGCGACCCGGCTGCGCACGATGCGCTCGACGTAGTCCTGGACCTCGCGCATCGCATCGGTGACGGTGCCGCGACCGTATTTGTCTACCAGACGGTGGATTTCGCGTTCACACACGCCCGTCGCCTCGGCCTGGGCGTGCAGGTCGCCCATGCTGATCTCCGGCGACCGGGTGTTCGCGACGAGCAGTTTCGCGACGTCGGCGAGGAAGCGGCCCTCGTGCCACACCCGCACCGGGGTGATCCGCAGGCCCTCACCGAAATGTTCGGTGGCGGTCACGTCGAACGAGCCGGGGACGCTGCCGCCGATGTCGGCCCAGTGTCCCTTGTTCTGCGCGAAGGCGATGAGGACCCCGTCCGCGAAGATGGGCCGGACGAAGCTGACGTCGTTGAGGTGGGTGCCGCCCCGGTAGGGGTCGTTGACCATGAAGATGTCGCCGGGGTTGATGTCGGAGCCGAATTCCTCCAGCACGGCCTTGCACTGGAAGTGGAGGGTGCCGACGTGGACGGCGATGTCCTGGCTGCCCTGCATCACGGTGTTGCCCTCGGCGTCGCAGAGCGCGGAGGAGAAGTCCCGCGAGTAGATGACGAACGAGTAGCAGGTGCGCAGGATCTGCTCGGACATCAGGTCGACCGACGTGGCGAACGCGTTCTTGAGGACCTCGAACGTGACCGGATCGAGGGTGGGGGAGGTGGTGGTCATCAGGACTCCTGGATGTCGATGCGGATGTTCGCCCACTCGTCGATGGTGGCGGTGGTCCCCGGGGGGACGACGGTGGTGGAGTCGAGCTGGGTGATCACGGCGGGGCCGGGGATGCGCGTACCGAACTCCAGGGTGTCGCGGTCGAAGACGGGTGTGTCGAGCCGTCCGTGCACCTCGTCGAAGTAGACGCTGCGCCGTTCCACGGGCACTGGCTCCGCCGTGGTGGGTTCGGAGGTGCGCGGGAAGTTCGGCTTCGGTGTGGTACCCACCGCGCGCAGGCCGATCTGGTAGATCTCCACGGGCGTGTCGTCGCGCCGGAACGAGTAGTCCCGCTCGTGCTCCTCGTGGAATCGTTCGACCGCCTCCGCGAGGAAGCCGGGACCGCTGCCGGCGGTGACGGTGAGCGACCGCCACTGTCCCGCGTAGCGCATGCTGATGTGACGGTCGAGCACCATCCGATCGGGTGCGACCCCCTCGTGCCGAAGACGCTGTGTGCCCTCCTGTTCGAGGCGCAAGAACTCACGTTCGAGTGCGGTCGTGTCGATCTCGTCGACCCGGCCCTGGAACATCGCCGACAGGTCGTGCCGGATGTCGACGAGCAGGCACCCCTGCGCCGAGGTGATGCCCGGGTGGGGCGGCACCACGACGGTGGGAATGGACAGCTCCTTCGCGAGGGCCGCGCCGTGCAGGGCGCCCGCGCCGCCGCAGACGACGAGGACGAAGTCGCGCGGATCGTAGCCCCGGCGAATCGACAACAGCCGCACCGCATCCGCCATGTTGGCGTTGGCCACCTGGATGATGTTGCTCGCCGCGGTGTCGGCGTCGAGGCCGAGGGGTCCGGCCACGCTCTGCTTGATCGCGTTCTCCGCGGCCGCCACGTCCAGGGTGAGTCCACCGCCGATGAGGGCGGTGCCCAGGCGACCGAGCAGCACATTGGCGTCGGTGTTGGTCGGCTCGGTGCCGCCGCGCAGGTAGCAGGCCGGGCCGGGGGAGGCGCCGGCGGACTGCGGCCCGTTGCGCAGCGAGCCCGCCTCGTCGAGCCAGGCCAGCGATCCGCCACCCGCACCGATCGTGAGCACCTCGATGCTGGGGAAGGAGATGGGGAAGCCGTACTCGACCTGCCACTGCTTGGTGGTGCGGACCTCGCCGTCGTAGACGAGCGAGATGTCGGTGCTGGTGCCACCCATGTCCAGGCCGATCGCGTTGGGGTATCCGCAGCGGGTCGCGATGTCGGCCACGGCGATCGCGCCGGCGGCGATGCCCGAGGCGGCGAGGCGGACGGGGTACTTCTCCACCATCGCGGGGGTCATGGAACCGCCGCCGGAATGGAGCAGGAGCAGGTCGCCGTCGTACCCGTCGGTGCGCAACTGCGCTTCGAGCCGGTTGACGTATCCACTGACCAGCGGTGCGAGCACGGCGTTGGCCACGGTGGTGGAGGCGCGGTCGTACTCGAAGATCTCGGGAAGGATCTCGCTCGAGGTCGACACGGTGACGTCGGGCAGCTCGGCCTCGAGCAGGGCCCGTACGCGCTCCTCGTGAGCGCTGTTGACATAGCTGTTGATCAGGCACACCGCCACGGTCTTGATGTTCTTGCGGCGCAGGATCCGGGCGATCTCGCGGACCTCCGCCTCGTCGAGGGGGGTGACGACCTCGCCGGCGTAGTCGATGCGCTCGGTGACCTCGTACCGGTCACGGCGGCGGATGTAGGGGGTGCCGACGTCGACATACGTGTCCCACAGCTCGTCCTTGGTGCCGTCGCGGATCTCGAGCACGTCGCGGAACCCCCGGGTGGTGACCAGGGCCGCGGGCGGGAAGTTGCGGGTGATGAGCGCGTTGGTCGCGACGGTGGTGCCGTGGGAGAACAGAGTCACCTCGGCCAGGTCGATACCCGCGGTGCGCACACCGTCGATGACGGCGCGCATGGGATCGTCGGGGGTCGAGGGGACCTTCGCGATGCGGGTGGTCGATGCGCTCTCGTCGAAGATGCACACGTCCGTGAAGGTGCCGCCGACGTCCACGGCGACGCGCAGGTGGGGGTTGCGAGATGTGATCATCGTCATACTCCTGAATCGGGTGGACTCAGTATTCGACCTGGTCGGCAACCCATCAATTGGAGAAAGTGAATCGAGTTCCCCGAATCATTGGAGATTCTCACAGCGGAGGGAGAAAGATGTCGGGCATGCTTCCGGACCGTTTCCGGCTCGTCGACCTGCTGCTCGAACCCGACCTCGGGCTCCGGCTGGTGACCGACGCCGACCCCAATGTGGGAATCACCGGGGCGCACCCGATCGAGATCGAGAACCCGACCCGATGGTTGCGGCCGGGATCGATGATGCTCACCACCGGCTCGCGCTTTCCCGCCCTCGAGCACCCGCAGCAGGCCTGCCGCGAGCTGATCCGCGAACTCGTCGGGGCCGGCATCACCGCACTCGGGTACGGCGTGGGAGTGATCACCGGCGACATCCCCCGGTCCCTGCTCGACGAGGCCGAACGCCATCGGTTCGCCGTGGTGGCGATCCCGCCGGAACTGCCGTTCATGGAAGTGGTCGGACGCGTCAACGCGGCAGTGCAGGCGCAGGACTCGATGCTGCTGCGACGTACGCTGCAGATGCAGAACCACCTGCTCGAGGCGATGACCGCCGAGTCCCCCGAGGCCGACCTCGTGGCCCGCCTCTCCGGGCTGCTCCGCAGCAGCGTGGTCCTCTACAACGAGGTCGGCGACGTCGTGGCCTCGGCCGGCGGCGCGCCCGTGCACCTGATCCGCAATCAGTTGCGCGGCCGGGACGGGCGGCTGCTGTTCCGGGTGGGCCGGTGGTCGGTGAGCGCGCACTCGATCTCGCCGGGCGATCAGCACTACTGGCTGGCCCTCGCGTCCAAGAGCAACGAACTCGCCGACCCGCTCACCGCACCCGCGGTCGAGGTGTCGCTGCGGCTGCTCAACACGATCGAACGCACCCGCCAGCGCGCCACCATCGAGAACCGCGCGCGGCACGCCGCACTGGTGCGGGCACTGGCGTCGGGCGATCCGTCCGACACCGACACCGTCCTGGACCAGCTCGAGATGCTCCGATTCGGCCCCGAACCGGACATGCGGATGCTGGTCCTGTCCGCCGCCCCCGACTACGACAACCGCCGATGGGTGTTCCGGGCGAACTCCCTGCTCGACGCCGTCGAGTCGGACGTGTCGGGTCTGGCCCGCGACATCGGGTTGACCCTGCTGCTCGCCCGCGGCGACGACGGCCTGGTCGGAGTGGTCCCGGCGCGGGCCGAGGCCTTCGAGTCGTGGTCCCACAACCTCCCGCAGGGATTGACGTGCGGCTCGAGCGAGCCGTTCACCGATCCCGCGCGCGGGCCCGGCAAACTGCGGGAGGCGCGCTGGGCGCGACGGTCCGCCGAACGGCTCGGCAGAACCGCTCAGCGCTTCGAGGACGTGAGCCTCGCCGACTGGCTGCTGGCGGGCCGCGACCCGCAGCAGGCCCTCCGGCGCGCCACCACGGTGCTGGGCCCCCTGCTCGACGGTCACGACGACCTGGTCGACTTCCTCGTGCTGCACCTGGCCCGGGACCTGGACGTGGGGCGCACCGCACGGGAGCTGAACCTGCATCCGAACACCGTGCGGCACCGGGTGAAACGCGTCGAGGACCTGCTGGGCCGGTCCCTGCGTTCCCCGCGGGACGTCACCGACCTCCATTTGGCCCTCGAAGTACTCGCCGAACGCCCCACCTCATAGCCGCCCGGTGCGGGGAAGGATCGTCCTCATGGCCATCACCGTGCGTCGGCTCACGACGCTGCCGGAACTCGGGCTCACCCTCGTGGCGGGTCGCGACGGCGCCGACCGTGTCATCGAATGGGCCCATCCGATCGAGCTTCCCGACCCCACCCCGTGGCTCTCGGGCGGAGAGCTCGTCATGACCACCGGTCTGGAGATCGGTGCCGACGCCGACGCGCAGTTCGCGTACCTCCAGGGCCTGGTCGGGGCCGGATGTGTGGCATTGGCGTTCGACACCGGGACCCGGTTCGACCGCGTGCCCGACGGTCTTCGCGCCGCGGGTGACGCGCTCGGGTTCCCGGTACTCGCCGTGCCCGCCTCGACGCCGTTCATCGCCATCACCCGGGCGGTCATCGACGAACTGACCGCCGATCAGGTTCGCGCGGTGCAGCGGGTCGTCGATCAGCAGGAGCGGCTGGCCCGGGCCACGCTGCGCGGGGGCGTGCCCGCGGTGGTGACCGCGCTCGGCCAGGCACTCGCCGGCGTCGTCGCCGTCGTCGACCCCGACGATCGCGTGCTCGCGGAGTACGGCTCGGACACGAGCCGGGCGATCCGGCACGCCCGCGCGGTGTCGGAGTCGGCGTCCCGGTCGCCGCGGCGGCGGCAGCTGAGCAAGGTGCTGGCCGACGACGGCGGCCACTACACCGTGCAGAGCATCGCGGCCGCCCAGGACCTCTACGGATACCTCGCCGTCGGCACCGCGGAACCCCTCCCGCCGGCCGACCGCCTGCTCCTCGCGCACGCCGTGTCGCTGATCTCCATCGAACTCGGCAAGCCCGCGAAGGTGCAGAGCGCGGAGCAGCGGCTGCGGGCCGTCGTCACCCGGACGCTCTTCGACGCACCCGAACGCATGGACGCCGGCCTGCTCCGGTACTTCGGATTCGAGCCGGCCGACACCGTCGCGGTCGCCGTGCTGACCGAGGTCGGTCCGCTGCTGCCGGCGGAACGGCAGGTCGGCGCAGCCCTCGCCGCCGAGGGGATCCCCCACCTGACGGCCTCGGTCGGTGCGGATGTCGCGGTGGTCCTGCCGGCCGACCGGGCACGCGAGATCGCGGCACGGGTCCAGGACCGCGTCCGCGCGCAGCTCGGCCGCCCGGTGCGCTGCGGGCTGGGCGGCCCGTGCGCCGTGACGGACGCGAACACCAGTGTCCGTCAAGCGCTCTCGGCTGCCCGCGCGGTGCGGGACGGGGGCGGGGCACCGGTGGTGTTCGCCGAACTGGGCACCTTCTCCGTGTTGCTGGGCATGCAGGATCCGGATGCGCTGCAGGCCATCGCCCGCACCGGGCTGGAAGCCCTCGATGCCTACGACGAGAAGAACGGTGCGAGCGGACGATTGGTCGAGACCCTTGCCGCGTACCTCGCGCACAACGGTCAGGCCGAAACCACCGCCGTCGCGCTCGGCATCCACCGGCACACCCTGCGTAACCGGCTCGCCCGCATCGCCGAACTCACCGGGCGCGACCTCGACTCGATCCACACCCGGGTGGAGTGGTGGCTGGCCGTCAAGGCGCGCGAGATGCTGGACGGCCGTGGTGGATAGGCGCCGGCGGTGGCTGTCCCCAGCCGGTAGCTGTGAACGAGCCGACATCGGAGCGCGGCAAGTCGCCGCGGCCGCGCGGTCGGCATGCCGCGCGGCCCGGTATCGCGACTTTGCTCAGAGTTTCAAGATGCCGCCACTTCCACGAGTTGCTTCCCGAAATTCCTGCCGGTCAGCATCTCGATGAATGCCTTGGGCGCATTGTGCAGCCCCGGTGCGATGTCTTCTCGATAGCGCACCTTGCCTTCGCGTACCCACTGGCCGATCTCCGCGATGGCACCTGGCCAGTACTCACGGTGATCAGCGATGACGAAGGCAGACATGCTGACCCGGTGCACCAGCAGGTATCGCATGCCGGTGATGCCGTACGGTTCGTCGGCATTGTATTGACTTACGTTTCCACACAGTGCGATTCGAGCGTGATCATTGATGCGCGTCAGGACCGCATCGAAAATCGGACCGCCCACGTTCTCGAACAGTACGTCCACGTAATCCGGCGTAGCAGCGGCAAGCTGCTCGAGGAAATCGGGGGCGCGGTGGTCGAGACACTCGTCGAACCCGAGTTCTTCCCGGACATAGCGGCACTTTTCGGGACCGCCTGCGATGCCGATCGTTCGTGCACCACGGATCTTCGCGATCTGGCCGACGACGGAACCGACCGCCCCCGATGCAGCGGTCACGACGACTGTCTCTCCCGCCTTGGGCTTGGCCAACTCGAGCAGTCCATAGTGCGCGGTTGCACCCGTCATTCCGAGGACATGGAGAGCTGCGGAGGTCGGTCCTGCCTCGGTATCGACGATGCGGCATGTGCCGGGCGTGACGATCCCGTGTGTCTGCCATCCGAGCATGCCGGACACGATCGAGCCGACAGGTAGTGACGGCTCGTTGCTTTCGACGATTTCGCCGACGGCTGCACCAGGCATCAGATCGCCCGGGTTCAGATGAGGGACGTACGACCGCAACGGATCCATCATCGGTCGCATGTACGGGTCCAGTGACAGGTAGTGAGTCTTGACCACGGCCTCTCCGGGGCCCGGCACGGGTACGTCCACGCTGACGATGTCGAAGTCGTCCTCCGTCACCATTCCTTCGGGGTGACGGCGCATGCGGACCTGTACGTTCTGCTCGACCATAAGGTCTTCTCTCCTTCGCTGCTGTTCCGGTCAGCGGCCCAGGACGGGACGCAGCAAGCTCTCGGCGTTTCGGTACATGTATGCGTCGAGAGCGTCGTCGGTCAGATCCAGTTCGACGGTCCTGAGTACCGACTCTGCAACCCCGGCGAAGGAATAGGCGGAGGCGTAGACGAAACGATTGGGTAGCCAGTTCACACCCTCGACGAAGGTTTCACCACCCGGGGCGAACATGTAGACGTCGGGCGAGACGAATACGTTGTGGACACCGGTGGCCTCGCTCTTGAAGGCGAGCGCCACGGCCTCGTTGGCGTAGGGATAGCATCCGTGCCCGAGGATGACCGGCATCGACGGGTGCCGGCGGGCAACCCGGTCGAAGCGCACAGGGTCGGTGTAGCTGATGTCGGGTCCGGCAAGCGGACCGGACATGAACAGCAGTGGGATACCGAGATCGGCGATCTTCTCGTAGATCGGAAACAGGCGCTCGTCGTCGGCGTACATCGGTTCGCGGGCGAGGCCCGGTTCGAGGCAGACCCCGACGAGGCCGTGCTCCTTCGTCGCGACATCGAGTCCCTCGATGATCTCCTCTGTGGGCTTGTCGAAGTCGACCCCCGCAAGTCCGAGGACGCGGTGGTCGGTGCGTGCGCTCAGGTCCGCGAGGTCACTGTCTTCGATGTGCACGGGCACCGGACGGTTGACAGAGTGACGGCCGTTCATCACTCCCAACCGGACTCCTACCGAGTCCATTTCATCGACGAGCGCAGCAATCGCCCGGTCTTCGGCATGGGGGAACGGATCGGTGCTGATCGAGTACGAACGCGGGGTCGGCATCCCGAGGATCCGGTTGACTGCCCCGACGACGGTCGGCGTGAAGAAGTTGCGGTACGGACCGGTGGGCGGACGAAGGCGGAAGTCGATGATCTTGCCCCGGAGGCGGTCGAGGCGCTCGGCACTTCTGGTCTGGGTCATGTCCCCTCCTGAAATCGGGTGGTAGGGCTTCGACCTGACCTGGCAGGTCGCAAACCAGACCCTAGCCGCACTCACGTTTATTGTCGACATAAATTTTTAAGAGGTACATCTTGCCGACGCCCACCGCCCGGCCCACAGGCTGGCCGGGACGCGATTCGAGGTCGAGACCTCTAGCGATGTGCAGGAAGTTTTATTAATGTCGACATAATTCTCGGAGACTAGGAGGAGAGATGCGTGCTGCGCGTATCGTCGGTGAACCTGCCGGCGGGAAAGTGACCGTCCTGGAGGTGCCCTGCCCTGAGCCAGGCCCGGACGAAGTACTCGTGAGGGTGAAGGCATCGGCACTGAACCGAGGTGAAATTCTGCAGGCCGGTCGCGTCACCTCCGGCGATCCTGTCCCCATCGGGGTCGAGTTCGCCGGTGAGGTGGAACAGGTCGGGGCGCGAGTGAGCCGATGGCGTGTCGGTGATCGCGTCATGGGCCATGGAACGGGTGGACAGGCGGAGTACGTGGTGGCGGCGCCACTGGCCCTGATGCCGGTGCCGGACAACGTCTCCTGGGTGCAGGCCGCAGCTTTTCCCAATGTCTTCATCACCGCTCATGACGCATTGATCACCAATGCCCGGATGCAACCCGGGGAATCGGTCCTGGTGAATGCCGCATCGAGTGGTATCGGACTGGCTGCGATTCGCATCGCTCAGGCGATGGGGGCAGGCCGTATCGTCGCGACCACCCGTTCGAACGACAAGGCCGACCGCCTGAAGACATTGGGGCTCGACTGTGTCGTCAACGTCTCGACCCACGACCAGGTAGCCGAGGTCTCGGCCGCCACCGAGGGCGCAGGTGTCGATGTCATCATCGACTCGGTCGGCGGGACAGTGTTCGAAAGCAATCTCGAATGCCTTGCCGTACAAGGGCGCCTGGTGAACATCGGACGCCTCGGATCCGCGACCGCGTCCATCGACCTCAATGCCCTCTGGTTGAAAAGGCTACAGCTGATCGGCGTCACCTTCCGCACTCGCACCGAAACCGAACGCCTCGAGTGTGTGCAAGCCGCCGCACGCGACTTGATGACGCCGCTGGCCGCGGGACTGCTGAACACGCCGATCGATCGCACCTACCAACTCGGGGACATTGCTGCCGCGCACGAGTACATGAAGACCGATCAGCATTTCGGCAAGATTGTGTTGCTGGTGGATCCGGCGGCGGACGAAGCCGCATGAACATCGCATCGCACTTGGACAAGTTCGAGCGGCTGTGCCATCTGCGGGACCGACTTCATCCCCTCGAGGACTTCGAGCTGTGGTACTGGACCACGCTGACTGCCGGGACGAACGCGTACAACGCATGTTTGCACGACGCGGGCCTCACTCGCGACGACCGAGTGTTCTCCACGATCCCCGGAGTCCATGTGGCTCCTCAACCCGACGGCACATACCGGCGGATCCTGTGTGGTCTCGGCGATGTGAGCCATGTGGGCTGGCCACCCGTACCCCGACCGGTTCCGGCCGACATCGAGACGCTCGAGAGCGCCCTCGAGACCGTCGAGCACCATCGCGATCCCTGCCTACGGGGCTACCACATCCCGAACCAGCACATCGTCGACGAGTGCGAGCACGCGTTCTCGCAGATCCGGGCCATGCTGGCCGCTCGAACACGAGGATGACCGATGAACCCCGAACGACACCGCTACCTCGCACAGCGAATCGAGAAGTCGGTCGCACACTGTAGTGAGCAGGACTGGGAAATCACGATCGAAGCCGCGATGCTCGCGGGCACCCACTGGGCGAACTATGCCCTGCACAGACACGGTGTCTCCGCAGAGAACGAGGACATCGTCCACATGTCGATGCTCGTCGTGAACACCCTGCGCAAGTACAGGATCGTCGAGCCCGAGCTGCTCCGCGCTCTCGACGAGATCGAAGAACTGCGCCCGCTTCATGTCCGCGGCGACGCCGCCGGCAGCCGCGAGGCCGCACGCCGCGCGCGCGCTCTTCTCGATCAGATCTCGCTCCACGCCCAGCGCGTCTGACGCGCTACACAGACAGGAGTCCTCCGTGATAGGTCAGATGATGCAGCAACCCTTGCTCATTTCCTCCCTACTCCGACACGCAGAGCGCCACCACAGCCGGCAGGAGATCGTGTCGCGCCGCGTCGAGGGCGACATCCACCGCTACACGTTTCGCGATCTTGCGGATCGATCGAGAAGACTCGCACAGGCATTGGGACGCTTGGGCATCGAGCCGGGATCCCGCGTCGCGACCCTGGCCTGGAACGGCTACCGACATCTCGAACTCTACTATGCCGCTTCCGGCTCGGGGGCCGTCCTGCATACGGTCAATCCTCGACTCCACCCAGACCAGATGGCGTGGATCATCACCGACGCCGCCGACGACGTGCTCTTCTTCGATCTCACGTTTCTACCGCTCGTGCGTGAACTCGCTCCGCGACTCGCGAGCGTGCGACATTTCGTCGTCATGAGCGACCGCGATCATCTCCCCAGCGACACCGACGAATTCCTCGCATACGAAGACCTCGTCGGAGCCGAATCCGGCGACTACCAGTGGCCGACCTTCGACGAGAACACCGCCTCCTCCCTCTGCTACACCAGTGGCACGACAGGAAACCCCAAAGGAGTGCTCTACAGCCACCGATCGACCCTTCTCCATACGTTCGCTGTGTCTTTGCCCGACTCGATGGGCCTGTCGGCACGCGACACGGTGATGCCGGTAGTTCCGATGTTCCACGTCAACGCCTGGGGACTGCCGTACGCAGCATGCATGGTCGGAGCGAAGGTGGTCTTTCCCGGCGCCGATCTCGACGGTCGCTCCCTGCACGAACTGCAGGAAACCGAGCGGGTCACCCTCTCAGCGAGCGTGCCGACCGTGTGGCAAGGCCAGCTGCAGTACGCGCAGGACCACGGCGTGCGGTTCACCGCGCTCGAACGCGCCGTGATCGGAGGCGCGGCATGCCCACCCTCGATGTTGCGCCAACTCGAGCAGGAATACGGCGTCACCGTCATCCACGGCTGGGGCATGACCGAGACCAGCCCCTTCGGTACCGCATCTGTTCCGAAACCCTCGAGCGAAGGTCTCACGGTGGACGAACGCCTCGCGGTCCAGGCCAAGCAGGGTCGTTGCGTATTCGGGATGGATCTGAAGATCGTCGATGATGCCGGCAACGAGCTTCCTTGGGACGGCAGCAGTGCCGGCCACCTACACGCTCGCGGACCGTGGGTGCTCGAGACCTACTACCACCGCGAGGACATCGATCCCTTGGTCGACGGCTGGTTCCCGACCGGAGACATCGCCACCATCGACGCGGACGGCTTCATACAGATCACCGACCGCAGCAAGGACGTGATCAAGTCCGGCGGTGAATGGATCAGTTCCATCGACCTCGAGAACCTCGCCATGAACCACCCGGGCGTCGCAGCTGCGGCATGTATCGGAGTCCGGCATCGAAAATGGGACGAACGACCGCTGCTGGTGGTGGTCCGAACTCCTGAAGCGGACCTCACCGCAGCCGAACTCCTGGACTTCTTCGACGGCAGAATCGCCAAGTGGTGGCTGCCGGACGACGTGGTGTTCGTCGAGGCCCTCCCGATGGGTTCGACCGGTAAGGTTCTCAAAGCTCCTCTACGAGAGCAGTTCCGGGGCCATTTGACGACGGCCCGAACCACCGTACCGGTCAGGCCGTCCACGCCCTGAACTGTCGCTCTCGCCACCTCCGACGCGTTGCTCGCCACCCACCCGTGCGCGCATCCCCGCAGTCCTGCAGCAATCGGTGTCGCCTCCCGCGCCAGGAAGCGACACCGATTGCTGCAGAGCTCGGCACCTATACGGCCAGCAGCACTCCGGCCAGCGCGATCGAGGCCACCCACACGGTGGACGCGGCGGCAAGCACGAAGGGGCGCAGACCGACCTTCTTGATCAGCGACAATCGCACCCCGGCCCCGAGAGCGAACATCGCAGCTGTGAGCAGGAGCGTCTGAAGATCTTTGGCTACCGTCAACGCGTTGTCGGGCACCACTCCGATCGTCCGCAGGACGGCGCACACCAGGAAGCCGACCACGAAGAACGGCACCAGAGGCGGCCGGCCGCTCTCGTGGGTCGTGTCCGTTGCGCGCCGACGCTGCACCATGCTCAGAACTGCAATCACCGGTGCGAGCATCAGGACGCGGGCGAGCTTCACGATCGCAGCGACGGTGAGTGCGCCTCCCCCGATGATGCCGCCCACCGCCACCACCTGGGCTACCTCGTGGATCGCCCCGCCGGCCCACAGACCGGCCACGGTGGGTTCCATCCCCATCGCACCCGCGAGGAGAGGGACAGTCGGGATCATCAGCGTGCCGAAGATGACCACCAGTGCAACCGCGGTCAAGACCTCTTCTTCGTCCGCGTCGACGACGCCGTCCGCGGCTGCTACCGCCGCGGCGCCGCAGATAGAGAATCCGCATGCGACAAGGACGCGTTGTGTCCACGTCAACCCCAGCAATCCACCGACGAACATGGTGCCTGCGATACCCAGCGAAACGACGGCAACAACGACCGCCACCATCTTCCAACCCAGGCCGAAGATGTCGGACACCATCAGTTGCAGTCCGAGAAGGGCGATTCCGATACGCAGCAACTTCTTCGACGAGAAGGTCATTCCCGGCTGGAGTCGTTGTGGGATCGTGAGCAGATTGGCCACGATCGTGCCGATCACGATTGCAATCAACAGAGGGCTCACGGCCGGGAGAAATCGGCCCGCTGCCATCGAGAGCACGGCCACTGCCAGGCAGACCATGACACCGGGAGCTAGTTCACCGCCGAGTTTCCCGATCCGAATCGTATGTGCAGATGCGGCTCTGCGATGGCCGACGGTTCGTGTCTGCTCTTGTATGGGATTCATCTCTCCACCATCGGATATCCCGAAAGAATCTGGTAGACACCAAAAACCCTACAGGTCATATCTAATTGATATGCCTATTGCCGGAGGTGGGACCACATCGTGAACACCAGACACGTCGACATGCGCTCTCTGGAATTGCTCTCCGGGATCGAAGAATGCGGGAGTGTGGCGGCGGCAGGTCGCCGATTGGACATGACGCCGACGAATGCGTGGCGACACGTCCGGCAATTGGAACGAAGTATCGGCACCTCGTTGGTTCGTCGCGATCCGACAGGATCCACTCTGACCACGCAAGGAAGGACGGTCGTCGAGTCGGCACGAGAGGTGCTCGATGCGCTTGCGGAATTCTTCGCAGTGGCGGAAGGACTGCGACACGATCGGCATCCTGCGCTGGACGTGTGCGCCAGTACGACGATCGCGGAGCAACTGATGCCGCGTTGGCTTAGCTTGTATCGCAGAAAGTTTCATGACATCGAGACTCGATTGCAGGTCCGGAACTCGCGGCAGGTGCTCGAGCAGATGCACCATGGTTCCTGCCAGTTAGGCTTCGTCGAATGCCCCGATGTCCCAATGCATTTACATAGCGTAGTGATCGCCCGCGACCAACTCGTCGTGGTTGTGCATCCACACCACCCGTGGGCGCATCGGGATGTTCCGATCACCGCAGCGGAGTTGGCCGCTACCCCCATGTTGGTTCGCGAGGCCGGATCGGGAACACGGATGACCATCGATCGTGCATTAGGTGAGCACCGTGTGTCGCCGCTGCTCGAGTTGGGCAGTACAGGAGCGATCCGTTCCAGCGCACTGGCCGGAATGGGGCCGGCAGTAATGAGTAGCCTTGCTGTGGCGAACGATCTGGTCAGCGGCGCCCTGCAACCAGTCCCTGTACGCGATCTGAAACTCGAACGCGATCTCCGTGCGGTCTGGCGAGCCGACCGGCCGGTGCC
This sequence comes from Rhodococcus indonesiensis, assembly GCF_047782815.1. Classification (NCBI taxonomy): domain Bacteria; kingdom Bacillati; phylum Actinomycetota; class Actinomycetes; order Mycobacteriales; family Nocardiaceae; genus Rhodococcus; species Rhodococcus indonesiensis. The sequence continues at coordinate 5,414,700 of NZ_CP180630.1, forward strand.
GCTGGCCGCTCGTAATTTCCTCACCCTCATAAAACAATTCGGACGCGGCGCCATCTCCCATGGTTGACCGAATCGGGCAGCCCGTTTCCCGACCGAAGAAGCACCGGAGAACCCGGTCGACGCCAGAGGTTGCGCCGACGCCGAATGCACCGGCCCCGTGGGGACACGAACGTGTCGATCAGCAGGCGTACCGGCGGGCACGTGTGTCGACGGCGTAGCCGATCGACGATCGCCCTACGTCGAGTGGCTCAGCTGTTGGGTCGTCACCCTTGGGGAAAGCAACCCCGCCTGCCACTTGCGACGGTCGCACACGAGCGGGGCGTCCGCACGGTGTTTCCGTGCGGACGCCCCGGACGCGCCGATCTGCTTACGGCGCCTCGAGTTTTTACAGCGCCTCGGGTTTTACAGCGCCTTGAGTTCCTCGGTGACCTCGGAGACCATCTTCTTCGCGTCGCCGAACAGCATGGAGGTCTGATCGGCGGTGAACAGCGGGTTGTCGATGCCGGCGTACCCGGAGGACATCGAGCGCTTGAGCACGATCACCGACTTGGACTGGTCGACGTTGAGGATGGGCATGCCGTAGATCGGCGAGGACGAATCCTGCCGGGCGGCGGGGTTGGTGACGTCGTTGGCGCCGATGACGACGGTGACGTCGGTGCGGGAGAACTCCCCGTTGATGTCGTCCATCTCCTTGAGCGCCTCGTAGGGCACCTCGGCCTCGGCGAGCAGGACGTTCATGTGCCCGGGCATCCGGCCGGCGACCGGGTGGATGGCGTACTTGACCTCCACCCCCTTGTCCTCGAGCAGCGCCGCCATCTCCTTGACCGCGTGCTGCGCCTGCGCCACCGCCAGCCCGTACCCGGGCACCACGATGACCTGGTTGGCGTAGGCCATCTGGATCGCCGCATCCGAGGCGGAGGTGGCCTTGACGGTGCCGCCCGCCCCGGCCGGACCCGCGCCGGCGCCGCCGTCGCCGCCGAACGAGCCGAACACGATCGCCGGGATGGACCGGTTCATCGCCTTGGCCATCAGGTTGGTCAGGATCGACCCCGACGCGCCGACGATCATGCCGGCGACGATCATCGCCTGGTTGTTCAGCGCCAGACCCGCCGCCGCCGCCGACAGACCGGTCAGGGCGTTGAGCAGCGAGATCACCACGGGCATGTCCGCGCCGCCGATCGGCAGCACCACGAACAGACCCATCAGCCCGGCCACCACCAGCAGCCCCACGATCCACACCGCGGAGGTCGGGTCGTTCGCCGGATCGGCGCGCAGGCCGATGTACACCGCGATCGCGATCGCCGCCAGCGCGAGCACGATGTTCGCGACCTGGAAGGCCTTGGCCGCGCCGACCAGGCGGCGTTCGAGGTTCTTGTTCAGCAGTTCCTGCAGCTTGGCGAACGCCACCAGCGAGCCCCAGAACGAGACCGAGCCGACGATCGCGGCGAACAGCGAGCCGACCACCACGTGCACCGTCGGCGCCTCGTCGAGGGTGGTGAACCCGTCCGAGTCGAGGAACTCGGCCCAGGCGATCAGCGCGACGGTGCCGCCGCCGACACCGTTGAACAACGCCACCAGCTGCGGCATCGCGGTCATCTTCGTGCGCAGCGCCGGCGGCACCCCGAGCACCACACCGACGGCCAGGCCGGCGACGATCCAGATCCAGTTGTCGGTCTCGCGGATGTCGATCAGCACCGCCACCACCGCGACGGCCATGCCGGCGGCGGCGATGTAGTTGCCGCGCACCGCGGTCTTCGGACCGGTCAGGCCCATCAGACCGTAGATGAACATCGCGAACGCGACGATGTACAGGACGGAGACGAGGTAGCTCATTTCGCGTCGGCTCCCTTCTCCACCGGGGCGGCCGACACCGGCACCCGCTTCTTCGGTTTGAACATCCCCAGCATGCGGTCGGTGACGACGAACCCGCCGACGACGTTGAGCGTGCCGAACACCAGCGCCACGAACAGGATGACCTTGATGCTCCACGGGGCGTCGGCGGGCAGATGCCCGAACACCACCAGCGCACCGAGCACCACGATGCCGTGGATGGCGTTGGTGCCCGACATCAGCGGGGTGTGCAGCGTGTTGGGCACCTTGGAGATCACGGCGAAGCCCACGAACCCGGCCAGCACCAGGATCGCGATGTTCGCCAACAATTCCGTATACATCTATGCCCCCCACAGCGACGCGGAGTGTTCCTGCCATTCGTGTGGTTCGAGTAGCTCCACGGAACTGAGCCGTTCGAGTGTTCCGGCCGCGACATCCCCAGTCCACGACAGGGCGGTAGCGAGCAGAAGACGGATGTTGTTCAACGGAATGCTCCTGCCATCGTGGTCGAATCGTTCGTCGCGGTGCGCGGGGTGACGCACGCGCCGGCGAGGATCTCGTCCGAGAAGTCCGGCGCGAGCCCGCCGTCCTCGTCGAGCATCAGCTCGAGCAGGGCCACGACGTTCTTCGAATACAGCTGCGAGGCGTGCTCGGGCATGGTCGCCGGCAGGTTCAGCGGGCTGGCGATCGTCACCGCATGCTTGACCACCGTGCGTCCCGGCTCGGTCAGCTCGCAGTTGCCGCCGGTCTCCCCGGCCAGATCCACCACCACCGAGCCCGGCTTCATGCCCTCCACTGCGGCGGCGGTCACCAGCCGCGGCGCCGGCCGGCCCGGCACCAGCGCGGTGGTGATCACCACGTCGAAGCCCTTGATGGCCTCCTCGAGCGCCGCCTGCTGCTGCGCGCGTTCGTCCTCGGTGAGCTCGCGGGCGTACCCGCCCTCCCCGGCCGCGTCGATCCCGAGATCGAGCCACTGCGCCCCGACCGAACGGACCTGATCGGCGACCTCCGGCCGCACGTCGTACCCGGTGGTGCGCCCACCGAGGCGCTTGGCCGTGGCCAGCGCCTGCAGCCCGGCCACCCCCACACCGAGCACCAGCACCGTGGCGGGCTTGACCGTGCCCGCGGCGGTGGTGAGCATCGGGAAGAACCGGGTGGACTCCGACGCGGCGACCAGCACCGCCTTGTACCCGGCGACGTTCGCCTGCGACGACAACGCGTCCATCACCTGCGCCCGGGAGATCCGCGGGATCGACTCGACGGCGAACGCCTGCACCCCGGCCGCGGCGAGCGCACCGATCTGGTTCTCCGCATTGCGGGGGGCGAGGAACCCGATCAGGGTCTGCCCCGACCGCATCCGCGCGACCTCCGCGTCCGACGGCGGCGCCACCTTGAGCACCACGTCCGCCGACCACCCGTCCCCGATCCGCGCCCCGGCCTCGACATAGGCCTCGTCCGGGATCAGCGCACCGAGCCCGGCCCCGGCCTCGACGACCACGTCGAGCCCTTTTTTGATCAACGACGGCACGATCATCGGCACCAGCGCGACCCGCCGCTCGCCGTCGCCCGTTTCCCGAACGACACCGACGGTGGAATCGGGACGGGCCCCATGTCGAGTGATATTCATGAAATCGCTTTCCTTCGTCGAGCGAGTACCGACACCGACGTATGCGGCCGACCGATTGGAAACACTGCATCGGACAGGGGACGGTGCTCGCCCCGGTCTACTGCTGCTCACCGCACTCGGCCATCACGTGATCGGCATACGGCAGCTCCGATTTGTTCTCCTCGAGGATCCACTCGCTGACCTTGCTCCACTTCTCCTGATCGACCTGGTACGTCCAGGACAAATGCGTGCGATTCCAGATCTTTTCTGCAGTTTCCTCCGGCACCGCCAACAACGTGGACAGCTTCTGCACTCCCGCCTCACGATTCGCATCGTCCGAGATCCACGCGCCGGCGCGCTTCATAGCGGTGCAGAAGCCGTTCACGACCCCGGGATTCTGCTGTTGAAACGCTCCCGTGGTTGTCCACAGGGTCTGCATCCCGAACGTTCCAGCCTCGCCTCCGGTTCCGTCCAGTGAACTTGCCAAGGTGTGGACGTCGAGGCCGTGCTGTTCCAAGAGAGCGATCGTGGATGTCGCCCCCACCGTGGCGTCGACCTTGTGGTTGCGCACAGCTGGTTCCATGGTGGCACCTGAACCCACCGCGACGTATGTGACGCTGTCGGGATCGATTCCGTGATCGGCGAGTACGCTGCGCGCGAACTTCTCGGAAAAGCTCCCGCGCTGTACGACACCGACCTGCTTACCGGCGAGCTCCGCAATGTTCTCGATACCACTGTCCTTCAAAGTCACCAGGGACATATCGAGCTGCCCGAACGGTGGAATCGCGAGGATGTCCTGGCCCTGTGCCATGGCTGGCATCACATTCTCCGGCGTTCCGACGGCAATCTGGGTCGTGCCGCCGATGAGAGCCGCGGTCAATTCCGGCCCCGAAACGGAATTGACTGTTTCGACCCGCAATCCGGCATCGGCAAAGAACCCTTCGTCTTGCGCCACGAGGAGGGGAAAGGTGAGGGAGTTGCTGTTCATGTTGCCGACAGTGACCGATGCAACTCCGTCGTCGGCCGTGACCGATTCGGTTCCGCTGCATGCCACGAGGACACCCAGTGCAGCCACTGCGCCCACCAGGGTGATCGTCCGGCGGGATCTCGACATCGGTGCTCCTTGGAATAGTGAAGTTCGTACAGGCATGGTTCGGCGCATGGGATCAGTACAGTTGCGCGCGAAGACGCTCGTAGATCGACTGATATCGACTGTCCCCGGCGATGGTGGCGAGATCTCGTGGGCGGTCGAGTTCGACTCTCACGTCGTCGAGAACCTTTCCTTCGCCCATCAGCACGACTCGATCCGCCAATGCGACAGCCTCTCCCAGGTCGTGCGTTACGAAGATGACGGTGCGATGTTCCTCGCGCTGCCACAGCTGAAGGAACTCTTCTTGGACCGACAGTCGCGTGTTGACGTCCAACGCCGCGAACGGCTCGTCCATCAGCAGGACGTCAGGATCCAGCGCCCAGGTGCGAGCGAGCGCAACTCGCTGTCGCATTCCCTGCGACAGTTGCCACGGCCAGAGCTTTTCCGCCTCGTCCAGGTGCACTGCGTTCAGCCATCGACGGGCGATGCTGCGCCGCTCTGCCTTACCCATTCCGCGCAGTTCCAGCCCGTATTCCACGTTACGAAGCGCGGAACGCCAGGGCAACAATGCATCTCGCGCTGGCATGAAGCCGAGGTGATGTCGGGCGGAACGCGGCTTCTCGCCGACGACCGACACCGTCCCCTTGGTGGGTTCGACCAGGCCGGCAACCATATTGAGCAATGTCGTCTTCCCACAACCGCTGCGTCCCACCACGGCCGTGAATTCCCCTGCGGGAATAGACAGGTCGATGTCGGTCAGCACGGTCCGCGTACCACCCCGGGGGTCGGGAAAATCGACCTGCACGCCGGCGAGCACGATCGCGTCGTGACGGCGATCCTGCGTCGCATGCGCAGTGGGGGCAGAGCTTTGTTGCACCATCGATGTTGCGCTCACTTCTTCACTCCAGTTCATGTCCGAGTATCGGATCTGTCAGCGGTCGACGGGGGGCTGCCAACGCAGGAAACGGCGCTCAGCCAATCCCATAATCTGATTGAGAACTACTGCGATAGCCGCGAGTAGCAGGAGGATCGCATAGACGGCCTCCATCCGATAGGTTGCGGAGTACGTTGCAATCAACTGACCGAGTCCGTTTCGCGCCGAGATCAGTTCCGAACCGACCACCCCGAGCAGGGAGTAGATCAGCCCGAGACGGAGCCCTGCGAAGATGGCCGGGGTCGCCACCGGCAGAAGCACCTTCACGAATATCTGGTACTTGCGGGCTCCGAGGACCGTCGACATGCGTAGCCACTCCGCATCCGTGGAGCGCACGCCGGCGCGAGCTCCGGACAGAACCAGGAAGAACACCAACGTGGATGCCAAGGCGACCTTCGCGGAGGTGTTGATACCGAGAGCGACGATGAACAACGGCGCGAGAGCGATACGGGGCATGGCGTTGGCCGCTTCGAGATAGGGCGTGAGTACACGCTCTACCCTGGGCAGCAACCCCAAGGCCACCCCGACGATCACACCGACCGACCCGGCGAGAATCCAAGCGATCAGGACCGCGGTCATCGTGTACCGGGTGTTGCTCCAGAGCTCACCCGATTGAACTGCAGCGACAAAGTAGTCCCACGACTGTCCGGGAGACTTCGCAAGAACGGGGTCGAGCCATTGCTGTGTGGCCGTCAGCTGCCACAGCCCCAGCCATACCACCGCAAGCAGAATCTGTGCCGCGAAAACCGTCCCGTTCTCCCGGGAAATCCGTAGTTGCCTACTGCGGGAACGGGTGTGGTCTTTCTTCTGAGTCGAGGGATCGTCAGTGAGTTGCATGGATGCTCCGATTGGTAGCCACGGACATCGAACGACGATGACGTTCGTTCCGTCCGCTGTGATAGTCGGGGAGGTTTCTCGACTCGATCGGTCGGTCGCGCCGGCGCGCACCCGTGGCACCGTCCGCGTGAGTACCTCAGGGATTCAGATCGGCTTCTCGCCGTGGAGTGTGACGCGATTCAAGACGCGTTCTCGGTCGCCGTAGCCATGGACGGCGTAATGCATAGTGCATCGGTTGTCCCACATGACCACATCGCCTTCTCGCCAGCTGTGGCGATAGACGTTGTCGGGGGTGACCGAACTCTGATAGAGGTATTCGAGCAGAGCGTCGCCCTCCTCGCGGGTCCATCCTTCGAGGCACACGTTCTCGCGGTGCCCGACGTACAGCGCCTTCCTCCCGGTTTCGGGATGGGTGCGCACGAGCGGGTGTACCGCACTGGGGATTTCGGCCTGGTCGACTTCGAGCATGCGCCCGAGCCGTGTTCCGTGGAACCGAATCCGTAGCGTGTCGAGCACGTCCCTCATGGCTGGGCTCAGTCGCTCGTACGCGTGGTACTGGTTCGACCACATCGTGTCACCGCCGGCCGGCACGGTGACAGCAGAGAGAATCGAGATCTTCGGAGGCACCTCGGTGAACGCAGCGTCGTAGTGCCATGCCTCGGTCGCCGTCGTCTCCTTCTTGACGTTGGCGATCTGGACGACCTCAGGATTGCCGTCGAGTGGACTGAGCATCGCCGTGACGACGGGCTCACCCCACAACCGCGCAAAGTCCACCTGCGCAGAGGGCTTGATGTGCTGATCGGGGAATACCAGAGTGCAGTGGGCGAGAAACGCCTCCCGCAGGTCGTGGAACACTGCCGTGTCAATTGGCTCATCGAGCCGGATCCCCTCGACACGAGCCCCGATCGTACCGGTGAGGGGAGTGATCTCGAGCGTCATATCTTGACCTCTTCCGAAGAGCGCCTGAAGCGCGCGGCCAGCGAGTGCTACAGATCACAAGCTAACATCGACTAGTGTTTATGTCGACAAAAACTTTAGGACGGGCCGTTCGGGCTGCCGAAGTCCGCTAGGTGGCACACGCCAGGGGCCGGGTCGGATACAATTGTCGTCGACAATAAACTCAGCCCGTCCACCTGTGGCGCATGGGCACGGCGGCAACGGAATTCACGCAGGAGTGTGACGTATGGCGCGCCAACGAACTCAGGACCTACCCGATCTCTCCGCGCTCCTGCTTCCACGCAACGAGTGGATGGTCGCCATCGAACAGGCGGTTCTTCGTCGCCAGCAGGACGCCATAGCGGCCACCCCACTGCCGGAGCAGATCGCCGCCAAGCTCGCAGCACTGATCGTGCTCGATTTCGTCCATACAGGGCAACGACTCCTGGAACAGGAGATCAGCGCCGCGCTGAAGGTGAGTCGCGCACCCGTACGTGAGGCTCTACGCATCCTCGAGCGCGATCGCCTGGTCGAGTTCCAGGCTCGTCGCGGTGCGATGGTTCCGGTTCCCCATGCCAAAGACCTGCAGGACGTGTTCGATATCCGCTCCCGCCTGTACGGAATGATCCTCCGTGAGGAAATGCTGGAACAACACGACGACCTGGTCGAGCTGTTCGATCGGCACATCCCACGAATCCTGCGTGCATCCGACGAGTCGGTCGATGCGTACGCTGTCGCCACCTTCCTCCTCAACAGCGAAGTGGCGGAGCTGTCGGACAACCGAATTCTCGCCGATCTGCTGCAATCCGTGTCCCTGCAGACGCTGCGCTACGTGCGCTTGGCCCTTGCAGCCGACCCCGACACCATCCGGCTCAACCTCGAGGGCTGGCGAGCGCTGCATGAGGCAATCCGCGCCGGTGATGTCGAGAGGGCAGTGGATCTGGCCCGGACGAGAATCGCACGAATCCGAGCCTCCGCGGTGGAGCACCTCGGCAACGACGAGACGGACGCGGAGAACAGTTTCGTCGAGACCGGATCATGAGCGCACCCACTCGATTCTCAGCATGGGTGGTCCTGTCGCGCTATGGGTGACGTGCGGAATCTCCGGTACGGCACCGCGTTCAGGGGTGGTCCGGAGTATCGGACTGCTGCGTGACCCAGGCCGTGATCTGCGCTCGGGAGGATAGTCCGAGTTTCCCCACGATGTGTTCGACGTCGCGTCGAACGGTGCGTGGGGAGATCGCGAGTCGTGCAGCAATCTCCTTGTTTGTCAGGCCCTGTCCGACCAGGGCGGTGACCTGGAGCTCGCGTTGGGTCAACGTGGTTGCGGAACCGAGGTCGGGCGGCACGACCAGGGGATGCTCCTCCACGGCATAGGTCATCGCTTCCTCGGGACTCAGCGACTCGCCGACACGAACCGCAGCCGCGAATGCTCGCGAGCCGAGTACACGGCGTGTGGTGATCTCGCACTCCGTATGGGATTCGGTCAGATCAGGTATTTGAACGATGGAGGTGCCGACGCGCTGTCGAAGTGCTTCGGCTGAACCCAACAGGACAGCAGCACGCTGGAACCGTCGTTCCCGGGACGATATCCACGCGAGGATTTCCAGGCACCATGTGGCTGCGAACGGATCGTCGACCACAAGGGCCAGCTCGAGCCCGGTCCTCAGCAGATGGACTGCGCGATCGCGTCGGCCCTGCCGCCACATCACCAGCCCCAGGGTCAGGGAGGAGCGGCCCCGGTACACGGATTCGCCGTGCAATTCGGTGATCCGGATCGCCTCTTCCAGACAGTCGGTGGCGTCCTGGGAGTGTCCGAGTATCTCGTGCGCCAGCCCGAGCCCATGCAAGGCCGTGATCTGAGTAAAGACACTGCCTGTGTCACGCAAGACGGGGAGTGCTTCGGTGTACGCCCTGACGGCGCGTTCCGGATCGCCGTTGTGCAGGGCATGTACCGCGTCGGCGTGATGCACCAGGGCGACATCGAGTGCATTGTTCCGCGCCGCGGCCAGGGTGCGTGCTTCTTCGATCAGGGTCGCTGCCTGCTCGCAATCCTCGTGACGGCTGGCAAGGACACTGGCCGCATTCAGTGCCTTCACCCGTAGGGCGATGTCGTGGTCACTCTGGAGTGCGAGTGTCCGCTCGAGCCAGCGCCGTCCCTCCCGGAGCAGCCCCCGAGAGAGCCAGAACGGAAACAGAGCCGTGGCGATCTCGAGGCCAGTTGCGTCCGGAACACCACCGGTCGAGGCCAAGCCGAACTCCATCGCTTCACGCAGGTTCGGTCGTTCTCGCTCGAGTCGAGCGAGCCAGACGAGTTGGTGGGCGCTTATCCATTCGGACTCTGCTGCAACGGCCAGCCGGCGGTACCAGTGGTAGTGCCTCCTTCGAAGATCTACGAGCGTGCCGGCCTGCGACAACTTGTCGCGGCCGTAGTCACGCAGCGTTTCCAACATGCGGAAACGCGCCACGGTCCCGGCGTGCTCGCGGACGAGAATCGACTTGTCCACCAGCGATGCGAGAAGGTCGAGCAGTCCGATCGGCTCTGCATCGTACATACATACCTGCTCTGCGGCATCGAGTTCGAAACCGCCGGCAAACACCGACAGTCGACTCCAGAGCTGCTGTTCCGACGGAAGACATAGTGCGAAACTCCAGTCGATGCTCCACCGCAAGGTCTGTTGACGGGCCGGGGCGTTCCGGCTCCCTCGGGTCAGCAACTCGAACCGGTCGGTCAACCGCTCGAGAACCTGCTCGGGCGTCATCGTCCGCAGACGCGCGGCCGCCAATTCGATTGCCAGCGGCAGACCGTCCAGCCGAATACAGATTCGGTTGAGGGTGGCAGCGTTGTCCGGCGTGATTTCGAATCCGGGTACTGCGGTGGCAGCTCGCTCGGCAAACAGCGTCACTGCATCCCAGTCGGCCACGTCCACCGATGCCACTTCGTCTGCCTCATCCGGAACCGGGAGGGGCAATACCCGAAAAGCTACTTCACCTGCGATGGTCAGAGTTTCCCGACTCGTCGCGAGAATCCTCAGTTCTGGACAGGTACGCAACAGCGTCTCTGTCAGGTGTGCGACCGCATCGAGGATCTGCTCGCAATTGTCGAGCACCACCAGGGTTTCCCGCGCTTCGAAGAACGCCACGAGTGTCTGCACGTGTTTCGGCGAGCGGTTCCTGAGCCCCAACGCGTCCGCCACGACCTCGCCCAGTAACGAACCATCACGCAGTTCTCCCAATTCGACCAGTCGGACTCCGTCGGCGAAGGCTCGTCGAAGATCGCTCGCGACCCGCAGCGCCAGTCGGGTCTTGCCCACACCACCGACCCCCGTCAAGGTGACCAGCCGAGAGGTCGACAACAGCTTCTCGACCTGGGCGCGGTCCTTTCGCCGGCCCACGAAGCTGGTCAACTCCAGAGGAAGCCCCCCTTCGGCGGCCGAGTGCGGAGAGGGCACGGGCGGGACGGAAGGTGAGGGTCCCGACGACAATCGGGCAGCCGACCGCAGGTCCCGCGCTGTGTCGGTTCCGGGGTGTAGCGCCATCTCGTCGACCGGGTCACCACGGGACAGCTCGATCTGCTGCAGGGCTTCGCCCAGCATCGCCGGCGAGGGGCGTTCGGCTGGATCTCGGGACATCGCGCGTTCCACCAGGGCGGCGAAATCATCGTCGATACCGGATTCGCGCAGGTCCGGCGCTGGGTGCGTGGTGATCCGCAGGAACTGGGCCACCACCTGCTCGCCACTTCGACGCTCGAACGCTGCATGCCCCGTCAGCGCCGCGAACAGTGTCGCTCCCAGTCCGTAGACATCCGAGGCCGGACCCGGGGGATCACCTCGGAGGACCTCCGGAGCCGTGAAGGCCGGCGAGCCGGTGACCGTTCCGGTGGCGGTTTCGAAGCCCCCGGTGATGTGCGCAATGCCGAAGTCGGTCAGCGCCGGTTCGCCGTAGTCGGTGAGCAGGACATTACCGGGCTTGACGTCGCGATGCACGATCCCGAGCCGGTGAGCCGTCTCCAGCGCACCCGCCATCTTCACTCCCAATCTCAGCGCCTCTGTCACCGGCAGCGGACCGTGCCGGCGAATCCGCGCGTCGAGCGAATCCTGCGGATGGTAGGGCATCACCAGGTACGGACGCCCATTTTCAGTCACTCCGACCTCGAGTACATTCACCACGTTCGGGTGGCTGGTCAGTCGTCCCATCGCCTGCTGTTCCCGCAGAAACCGCGCACGGCTCTCGTCGTCCAGATCACCGGAGAGCACCTTCACCGCCACCGTCCGATCCAGAGCAGGCTGGGCGCAGCGATACACCACACCGAAGCCGCCGCGCCCGATCTCCCGGACGTCGTCGAACCCCGCCGAACGCAATTCCTCCCCCATCGGAGAGGCAACATCGCGCTGGGTTCGAAGCGGGTCACTGGGGGTCCCCAACGCGCTATCCGTCCCTGGACCGCCCTGGCATACCTGACATCGCCTCCCTACCTCTCGACAATGTCTCCCCAGATTATCGCCCCTGGCATCGCTCAGCGGAACCATGGCACGGGTGCGGGTCGAAAACACCGGGCGCGGCCGGCCTCGTCGACGTCACCAGTGATCAGGATCGGGTCGCTGCAGGCACGAGGACTCGTACCCCTCCGAGGTCCGGTCCCGCCCACCCAGCCGGATCAGCGGGCTGCGTGACGAACAGGAGGAACGATCTGCTGCCGGCACCCGGGGAGAGAAGCGGCCGAGAGACCACCACGCTGGAAGCACCACCGGTCCGACGCCGCTACGGCGACCGCTCCAGCGGGAGCACACGTTCGGTGACGAGATTGTTTGCGCAACAACTTCAGCCAGAACCCGCCCGCACGGTAGAACGAGGCAGTCCATTGCGACAGCGAGCAGCTCTGCTGCCGGAGGCGACTCCGGCCGACACCACCTGCGGGTGCCCGATGGGAGTTCGAAAGGACTTGTCTTTCAGCACTTCCGGGAATCGACCCGGGTGGGCCCTGGTCAGTACCTTGCCTCGATGCGGCACTCGCCGTTCCAGGAAGGCAGTTCTCCCAGATCGGGAGCCAACAAGCGGTCGAGCAGTACGATCGGTACGGCCAGCAACCACGAGATCGGGACGGCGAACAGCTTTTCACTTACAAACTTCATCTCAGGTCCTGAATCGAGAAAGACGGTGGAATAGTGACGGCTCGGGCGCCGCACGAGCAGACGGTGCCCGGAAGCGCGAGGGGTCCGGCAGTACGTTCGTGATCATCGGGGGCCGGTTCAGCGATCGGCGACGCTCTCGAAGATGGTGGCGTTGGCCATGCCGCCACCCTCACACATCGTCTGCAGCCCGTACCGGATGCCCTCGGCGCGCATGTGGTGGACGAGAGTGGTCGTCAGGCGCGCACCCGAGCCGCCGAGCGGATGGCCGAGTGCGATCGCCCCGCCCAGCGAGTTCACCCGATCCTCCGAGGCACCGGTTGCCCGGAGCCAGGCCCCGATGACACTGGCGAATGCCTCGTTGACCTCGAAGGCACCGATATCGTCGAGGGTCAGGCCTGCTCGATCGAGCACCCGCGCCGTCGCGGGAATCGGCCCGGCCAGCATGGTGACGGGATCGTCGCCGATCACTGTCGCGGTGTGCACCCGCGCCAGTGGTGTCAGTCCCAGCCGGCGGGCGCGCTCTCCGGACATCATCAGCAGCGCGGCTGCACCGTCCGAAATCTGAGATGCGTTGCCCGCAGTGACCCGCCCGTCCTCGTCGAGAACCGGATCCAGCTGACCGAGCTTGTCGAGCGTTGTGGCCCGGCGAATTCCTTCGTCGAATTCGAACTTCGTCCCGTCCGGCAGGGTCACCGGCACGATCTCGCCGGCGAAGCGACCGTCGTCGACCGCCTGGGCTGCTCGCTGGTGTGAGCGCAGACTGTACTCGTCGAGCCAGGTGCGGCTCAACTCGTACCGACCGGCGAGAGTCTCGGCGCCGCGAATCTGATTGAATTCGACGCCCTCGTACCGCCTGCGGATCGCGTCACTGTTCGGGTCTCCGAGGCCGACGCGCCGCGCAGATCCCATCGGGATCCGGGTCATCGATTCGACGCCGCCAGCAACGGCGATGTCGTACTGGCCGGAGATGATACCGGCAGCGGCGAAATGCACTGCCTGCTGGCTGGATCCGCACTGACGCTCGATGGTGGTGCCGGGAACCGACTCCGGCCAGCCCGAGGCGAGAACGGCGTTGCGGGCGATGTTGCCGGCTTGCTCGCCGACTTGGCCGACGCACCCCCACACGACGTCGTCCACAGCTCCGGGCTCGATGCCGGCGCGATCGAGGAGTGCGGTCAGGACCGTTGCGGACAGATCGACTGGGTGGACGTCCGCCAATCCGCCCTTGCGACGCCCGATGGGGCTCCGGACGGCTTCGACGATGACTGCGTCACGCATGTGTGTTCCTGTTCTCTCGTTCTCGGGGGTCACGACCCGGTCCAGACCGGAGTGCGTCGTTCGGTGAAGGCGGCGGCACCCTCGCGCGCGTCGTTCGAGTCGAACACCGGCATCACAATGCGCCTGGTGCGCTCGAAGGCCTCGGCGGGCGGCCAACCGGGCGACTCGGTGACCACCTTCTTGCTCGCCTGCACTGCAAGCGGGCCATTGGCGGCGATCGTTTCGGCGAGGGCGAGCGCTTCCTGCAGCACCTCGGATTCGGCGGCCAGACGGTTGACCAGGCCGAGCGGGTGCAGTTGAGCGGCCGTCATGGAAGCCCCGGTGAGAATCATCTCCAGTGCCACCGCACGCGGCAAACGTGCCGGCAGCCGGGTCAGGCCACCGGCGGCGGCGACCAGACCACGCCGTACCTCGGGCAGACCGAACGTGGCGGTCGGTGCGGCCACCACGAGATCGGCGGCAAGGACGATCTCGAATCCGCCGGCGAGCGCCGGGCCGTCGACAGCGGCGATCAACGGCTTGGCGGGAGGCGCCTCGACCAGGCCGGCGAACCCGCGACCCTCTACGCGGGGGCTCTCGCCCCGGAGGAATGCCTTGAGATCCATTCCGGCACAGAAGTACCCGCCGGCGCCGGCGAGTACGCCGACACTCAGATCCGGGTCGTTGTCGAGCCGGTCCATCGCCGATGCGAGCGCACTCGCCATCTCCCGGTCGACGGCGTTGCGGACGTTCGGACGGTTGAGCGTGACCACCAGCACCCGGCCCCGCCGTTCGGTCAGCACCACGCGCTCGGGAGTCCGGTCGGTCATCGGGGGGCCATCCGGATTGCGCCGTCGAGGCGGATCGTTTCGCCGTTGAGCATGCCGTTCTCGATGATGTGCGCGGCCAGCGAGGCGAACTCGGACGGCTCGCCGAGGCGCTGGGGGTGCGGGACCGAGGCGGCCAGGGCCTCGCGGATGTCGCTGCGGGCGTTCAGCAGAAGTGGGGTGGCGAACACACCGGGCGCGATCGTGCATACCCGGACCCCGACACTGGCAAGGTCGCGGGCCGCAGGCAGGGTCATCCCTACCACCCCGGCCTTGGACGTCGCGTAGTTGATCTGCCCGATCTGGCCCTCGAAGGCGGCGACGGACGCGGTCAGCACGCACACACCGCGGTCGCCGTCGAGCGGCTCGTTGGCAGCCATCGATTCGGCCGCATAGCGGAGCACGTTGAAGGTGCCGATGACATTGAGGCGTACGACCGACTCGAACGGTTCGAGGTCGGCGGCCTTGCCCTCTCTGGTGAGGATGCGCATGGGTTTGCCGCGGCCCGCGCAGTGCACGACGGCGCGTACCGGGCCATGCTCGGCGGCCGCGGCGAATGCCGTGGCGACGGCGTCCGAGTCGGTGACGTCGGTCGGCACGAACTGCGCGGCCGGGCCCAGCGACGCGGCCTGCTCGGCGCCGGGTGAGCCGGGAAGGTCGAGCAGGGTGACGGTGGCGCCGGACTCGACCAGACGGGTGGCGGTCGCCAGTCCGAGTCCGGATGCACCGCCGGTGACGACGGCGTTGATGTCCTTGATCTGCACTTCGATGATCCTTCGATGCGGTCCGGACGCGAGGCGACCGGAACGGGTGCGGTGAGAGGCTCAGAGCCCCATCGATTTCGAGATGACGCTCTTCATGACCTCGCTGGTGCCACCGAAGATCCGGGTGACCCGGGCATCGGCGTACAGCCGGGCGATGGGGTACTCGGTCATGTAGCCGTAGCCACCGTGCAGCTGCAGGCACTTGTCGATCACCCGGGCCTGCAGCTCGGTGCAGAACAGCTTCACCTTCGCTGCGTCCGCCGGGGTGAGTGTGCCGTTGTCGAGGGCGATGAGCGCCTGGTCGACCATCGATTGCCCCGCCTGCAGATCGGTCGCGCATTCGGCGAGTACGAACTTGGTGTTCTGGAAGTTGGCCAGCGGTGTGCCGAACACCTGGCGTTCCCGAGCGTATTCGAGGGCGAGGTCGACTGCCGCGGTGGCGGTGGCGAGACCGGTGATGGCGATCGACAGCCGCTCCTGTGGCAGGTTGTGCGCCAGCATCGCGAATGCGGCGCCCTCCTCGCCGAGGAGGTTCCTGGCCGGCACACGGACGTTGTCGAACGTCAACTCGGCAGTGTCGGACGACTTCATACCGATCTTGTGCAGGTTGCGGCCTCGGATGAATCCGGGCATGTCCCCCTCGACCACCAGCAGCGACAGTCCTTTGCGGCGGTTGTCCGGATCCTTGGAAGTACGTGCCACCACGATCACCAGTTCGGCATTGATTCCGCCGGTGATGAAGGTCTTGTTGCCGTTGAGGATGTAGTCGTCGCCGTCGCGGACGGCGGTGGTGGCGACCCCCGCGAGGTCCGAGCCGATGCCGGGTTCGGTCATGGCGATGGCGCTGACCAGGTTGCCGTCGGCGAAGCCCGGGAACCAACGGTCGCGCTGTTCCTCGTTGGCGTACTCGAGGAAATACGGCAGCACCGTGTTCAGATGCACCTGGAACCCGCCGAGCGAGGCCGCGGCGTAGCCGATCTCCTCGTAGACGACGGTATTGAACAAGAAGCTGTCGATACCGCCGCCCCCGTACTGCTCGGGCACCTGCAGACCGTTGATACCGATCTCTGCGGTCTTCTTGTAGAAGTCGCGGGGGATGCAGCCCTGGGCTTCCCAGTCGGGCAGGTTCGGAGTGATCTCCTTGGCGATGAACTGGCGGACCGTGTCGCGGAAGGCGTCGTGGTCTTCGGTGAAGATGGTGCGTTGCATGGTGATTCCTTTGAGAAGCGGGGCTGTCGGAAGAGAGTTCCGGTGCCTAGCGGAGGTGGACGATGCCGGAGGATTCCAGGGCGTCGACCGCGGCGGGGGGGTAGCCGAGTTCGGCGAGCAGCTCGGCGGTGTGCTGACCCAGGTCCGGGTCGCCTTCGCTGCCGGGCTTGGGCATGCTGCCCAGGTGCCAGGGTGACCCGAGGGCGGTGTGCGATGCCCCGTCCGTGTCGCTGACCTCGATGAACAACCCGGACGCTTCGACGTCGGCGCTGCGCATGGCCTCGGGGTAGGTGTTGATCCTGCCGGCCACGACTCCGTTGGTGGTCAGCAACTCCATGGCCTCGTCGCTCGTCATCGTCGAGAATGCGCTGCGCAGCTCGACCAGCATTGCCTGCCGGTTCGCCACCCGTAGGGTGTTGCTTGCAAAGCGGGGGTCCTCGGCCAGGTCGGGGCGCCCGATGAGGCGACACAATCGGTGGAAGTGCACGTCCGAGTAGGCGGACAGGACCAGGTTTCCGTCCTTGGTTGTCATCACGTCCGCGGCGGGGGCGATACTGGGTTGCCCGTTGCCCTTTCGGATGGGCTCCTCGCCGGTGATCAGGTACTGGCCCCAGTTCGTGCCCTGCAGGTGGAGGGCGACTTCGAGCAGGGAGACTTCGACGGTGTCGCCTTCCCCGGTGCGGAGCCGGCGCACATATGCCGCGAGGATCGCCTGCGCGCACACGTAACCGGAGGCGACGTCGACGATCTGGGCCCCCACCTTCTGGGGTTCACTGTCGGCTTCCCCGGTGACCCACATCATTCCGCTCTCGGCCTGCGCCGCGATGTCGAGTCCGGGTCGGTACTTCGACGGTCCGTGCAGACCGAATCCACTGACCGTCGCGTAGACCATCCAGGGGTGGGCGGCGAGAATCTGCTCGGCGCCGAGTCCGAACGACTCCATGACCCCCGGGCGCAGGTTCTGCACCACGATGTCGGCGCCGGCGATCAGTTTCCGGGCGATCTCCTGTGCCTGCGGATCCTTCAGGTCCAGCGCCATGGACCGCTTGCCGCGGTTGTAGTTCTGCAGCATGGCCTCGCCGGCTGGTCCGATCCCGCGGGCGGACTCGCCGTGCACCGGCTCGACCTTGATCACGTCCGCCCCGAGGTCCACGAGGATCTGCGTGGCGGCGGGGGCTGCGATGAACTGCCCGAAGTCGATGACGCGGACACCGTCCAGCGGCTTGTCGATGCTCATGCTGTCTCCTCGACTCGACGGCGGATGAGGGTGATGTCGCGCTCGGGGTTGACCAGGAAGATTGCGATGACCGCCCCGACGACCATCAGGGCGCCGCTGGACTGGAAGCCGATCGCATAGCCGGTGATCTTGTCGACGGACGAGCCGACAGCGAAGCCGAGCACGAGCGGCGCGACCATGCCTGAGATGCTTGCGACCGCCGAGAGCATGCCCAGAACCATCCCGCGCTTCTTCGCCTGGACGACGTCCGCGATCGCGGAGAGTGCCACACCGAAGGCTGCGGTGTTCAACGAGAACGCGAGAGCGATCAGGACCAGCTGCAGTCCGCCCTGGGGGAGCAGCGTGAACCCGGCCATCGAGACTCCGGCGCCGGCGACGAGTGCTGCACTGAAGTAGCCGCGGGCGATCCGTCGGGAGACGCCCCGCGAGATCAGCCGGCCGGAGAACCAGCCCGCGGCGACAGCGCCGCCGGCGGCGAGCCCGTAGGGCAGCATCATGAGTTGACCGGCGGTGGCGGTGTCGTAGCCCAGGCCTTCCTGGAGATAGACGGGCAGCCATGCGATCTTCAGGGTGGTCGACCAGTACGAGCTGAACATCAGTACCGCGATGCCGACAACGGTGCCGGTCTTCAGGATCGTCTTGTAGGGTGCGTCGACAGTCTCGACAACCACCGTCGAAACCGGAGCTGTTTCGCCTTCGCCGGCGCTGCGGCCGAGGATCAGCCAGGCCCCCGCCCACAGGATGCCGATCGCGATGAGTACATAGAACGCGGCGTGCCAGTCCCAGTAGAAGATGATCCAGGTGAGCACCGGGGCGGCGAGCAGAGTGCCGATCGAGGCGCCCGCGGAGACGAAGCCGCCCGCCATCGCCCGCTTCTCCGGCGGGAACCAGGAGTGTGCGGCATGATTGGCCAGCGCGAACGCAGGTCCTTCGGCGAATCCGAGGATCACTCGGCAGGCGATGAGGACGCCGAAGCTGACCGTGCCGAGCAGCGGGATCATCGTTGCGACCCAGGTCAGCATCAGACCGGCGAGCAGCCAGCGGAGACTCACCCGAGACGAGAGCCAGCCGAAGAACAGGGCGCCGGCAGCGAACAACCAGAAGAAGCTGCTCTGCAGGAGTCCGAACTGCTGCGAGCTCAGCCCCAGGTCGCGCTGAATCTGCACCCCGGCGAACGCGATGACGGATTTGTCCGCGTGATTGATGAGCATGAAGAGGACGAGAAGACCGACGACGAGCCAGGCACGTCGCATCTGCATCGACCGTGGTGGCCGTGACCGTACCGACGGATTCGTCGGCGCTGTTGTGTGCATCGTGGGATCCCTCCGAGAACGAGCGGCGGTGGCGCACCGACGAGCGGGGGCAATGTCCACTCCGAAGGATGATCATCCAGGTGAGGACCCGGGCGCGCCGCAATGACGTGATGTGGTACACACCATTCAAGGCGTAGGGATCGATCGGGTCAAAGACTAAAAAAGTAGAAGATCTACTGCAATTGCCTATGAATCATGGAGGCTCTGACATTGTCTTCCCGTAGTCGGCGGTCACCTTCTTCGCGCGTCAGCCTTCCCGCTTCGACCAGGGACAGTCCGTCTGCCATGTATCCCGCGACGGACTGGGCGAACTCCTCGAACGATGCCCGGGCGCAGACCAGGAACTCGGTCGATGCCTCCGTGATCCGTCCGGGTCGGTGGACGACGCCCATCTTGCGGGTCAGGCGCGGCGAGAGTTCCCGGACGACTCCGCCGCGGAGGATCGCGTCGAGCCCGCTACGCAGCGCGACAATCGACACCCCACCACCGGCAAGGACGATCGGCAGCACGGCGCCACGCTGGCGCACCTCCACAGCGACATCCGGCTCGACTCCGTGCAGGCGCAACGAGCGCTCGATGAAGTCGCGGGTCGCTGTACCGCGCCCGCTCATCACGAAAGGGACTCCGGACAACTGCTCGATCGGCACCGGGTCCGGCCACCGCGCATCGGTTCCCGGCGGACACACCAGGACCAGGTGCTGATCGATCAGTTCCTCGCCCACCAGCTCCTCGGCGGGCAGAGGCAGCGCGAGAATGCCCAACTCACACGCTCCCGACTTGACCAGCGATACGACATCGGTGGTCTCGTCGCGTTCCTCGACGTGGAAACGGATGTCCGGGTACTGATGGCGAAACTTTGCCACCCACACCGACAGTGGATCCGAGGACAGATCCGACAGCGAAGCCACGTCGATCCGGCCACCGCGCATCGCACCGACATCTCGGACTGCATTCTCCGCAGCGCCCACCTCGCGCAGGATGGTGCGGGCCGGGCCGACGAGCGCCTCGCCGGCCGGCGCCAGTACCAGCCCCCGCCCGACCCGGTGGAACAACTCGACACCAAGATCCTTCTCGAGCTTGCGCACCGCCTGTGACAAGGACGGCTGCGCCACCCGCAACTGTGCCGCGGCTCGTGTCACCCCGCCGTTGTCCACGACGGCGAGGAAGTACTCGATCTGGCGCAGGTCCATGTCCCGAATCTAGAGGCTGAGCCGGGCGTGGCGTTCGATGTCGAAAGAACCATCGGACAGCATCTGCAATCCAACCGTCCCGGATGCGAGGCTGTGAGCGTTGTCGCCGACCGCGAAGCCGGATGCCCGATACAGAACGGTCGGGTAAACACACGGGTGCGAGACATCAGATATTCCCGACCATCCGCAGCGCAAGCTCGACAAACCGCTCCGCCAGCACCTCGGCATCGGAGTATGCGTTCGAAGGGAACCAGCGACTGACGTCGATGCCCAGCGAGGTGATCGCCAGTGTGGCCGCCGCAGAATCGAGGATGTGGAATTCGCCTGATGCGCCGCCGAATTCGAGGATGCGCTCGAACACCCTCGATGTCGCACGCCTGATCTCGGCGATTGTCTTGAAGTGCTCGTCGGACAGGGCTCGCAACTCGTATTGGACAACCCGCGCAATTGCATGATGGTGCGCATGCCACTTGACGTAGGCCGATACCGCGGCGGTCAGCTGGTCACGCGGACTCGTCGCCGAGTCGGCTGCTCGGGTGATCGTGTCGAGGACTGCGCGGTGGCCCTCGAGGGCGATGGCGAAGAGGAGCGACTCCTTGGTCTTGTAATGCGGGTACACCGCGCCGGGACTGAGGTCGAGACGTGCAGCGATTTCTCTGGTACTGGCCGCTCCGTATCCCTTGGCGGCAAAGACCTCGGTGGCTGCGGCGCGTATCCGTGCCGCAGCCTTCGACGTGCCCACCTCGTAGGCGGGGTCCTCCAGTGGTGTGTCCACGCCTACAACTGCTTTCCGGACGGGGGAGGGGTTGACAGAGCTCCGTTCACGAGACCAGTATATGCAAACGCATAGAAAATATGCGGTCGCATACTTTCAGGTGCTGTCTTCCGCACCCCTCCTCCACCGATCAGGAGTCGCCATGCCCGAGGCCGTCATCGTTTCCGTCGCCCGTTCACCGATCGGACGTGCCGGGAAGGGGTCCCTGGTGGACATGCGGCCGGACGATCTTGTCGCACAGATGGTCGCCGCGGCGCTGGCGAAGGTGCCGGAACTCGATCCCACGGACATCGACGACCTGCTTCTCGGCTGCGGCCTGCCCGGTGGTGAACAAGGCTTCAACATGGCCCGCAATGTCGCGGTCGAGCTGGGCTACGACTTTCTGCCCGGCACCACCGTCACCCGCTACTGCTCGTCGTCGTTGCAGACCACTCGCATGGCGCTGCACGCGATCAAGGCCGGAGAGGGAGAGGTATTCGTCTCGGCCGGGGTCGAGACGGTGTCGCGGTTCGTCAAAGGCACCTCCGACTCGCTGCCCGACACCCATAATCCGCTCTACGCCGACGCGCAGGTCCGTACCACCGAACTCGCCCGAGGCGGACAGCAGTGGGTCGATCCCCGTAAGGAGGGACAGATCCCCGACCCTTACATCGCTATGGGCCAGACCGCCGAGAACGTCGCCCAGATCACCGGTATCTCCCGCGAGGAGCAGGACCGATGGGCGGTGCGCTCGCAGAACCGCGCCGAGGAAGCCCTCGAGTCCGGCTTCTTCGAACGGGAGATCATCCCGGTTACGCTGCCTGACGGCACTGTCGTCTCCACCGACGACGGACCACGTCCGGGCACCACGTACGAAGCCGTGAGCCGGCTCCAGCCGGTCTTTCGTCCCGACGGCACCGTCACGGCAGGCAACGCCTGTCCCCTCAACGACGGCGCCGCCGCCCTGGTGATCATGTCCGACACCAAGGCGAACGAACTCGGCCTGACGTCGCTGGCGCGGATCGTCTCGACCGGCGTATCCGGTCTGTCGCCGGAGATCATGGGCCTCGGTCCGATCGAGGCCACCCGCAAGGCCCTTGCCCTCGCCGGCATGACAGTGTCCGACATCGACCTGTTCGAGATCAACGAGGCATTTGCCGTGCAGGTTCTGGGCTCGGCCCGGGAACTCGGCATAGACGAGGACAAACTCAACATCTCCGGCGGTGCGATCGCTCTCGGACACCCATTCGGTATGACCGGAGCCCGAATCACCGCGACCCTGCTCAACAACTTGCAGTCCCACGACAAGCAGTTCGGTGTCGAGACCATGTGCGTCGGCGGGGGCCAGGGTATGGCCATGGTCCTCGAGCGACTTCACTGACAGACAGGAAAGATCATGGGAAACATTACTTTCGACTTCACCGGCAAATCGGTTGTCGTCACCGGCGCCGCCCGCGGAATCGGCCGGGCCCTCGCCGGCCACTTCGCCGACGCCAAGGCGACGGTGTTCATGGTGGACTTCGACAAGGACGAGCTCGATCAGGCCGCCCGCGAGGTCGGAGCCGTCGGCATCCCCGCCGATGTCGGCAACACCGAGGACGTCGAGCGGGTCGTCGCCACTGTGATCGACGAGACCGGCCGGGTAGATGTCCTGGTCAACAATGCCGGCATCCTGCGGGACAGGGTGCTGTGGAAGCTGACCGACGACGACTGGAACCAGGTCCTCGAGGTCCATGCCGGTGGAACATTCCGGTTCACCCGGGCCTGTGTGCCGCATTTCCGCAGACAGAAGTTCGGGCGGGTCGTCAACGTCACCTCCTACACCGGGCTGCACGGCAATCGCGGCCAAGCCAACTACGCCACCGCCAAGGCCGGCATCATCGGATTCACCAAGACCGCCGCGAAAGAACTCGCCGCATTCGGCGTCACCGTCAACGCGATCTCTCCGAACGCGGCCACCCGGATGACGGCCTCCATCCCACACGAGAAGATCGCCGAGGTCACCGGCCCGATCCCGCGGTTCGCCGACCCCTCCGAGATGGCCGACGCGATCTGCTTCCTCGCTTCCGAGGAGGCCGGCTACATCACCGGCGTCGTCCTCCCGGTCGACGGCGGACTCTCCCTCTGACGCCACCATCGAACGGACACCCATGACCGACGTACTCTCCCGGCGCGACCTCGACTTCCTGCTGTACGAATGGCTGGACGTGGTATCGCTGACCACCCGCAAGCGTTTCGCCGACCACTCCAAGGACACCTTCGACGCGATGCTGGACCTCAGCGCCGACATCGCACACAAGCATTTTGCCCCGCACAACAAGAAGGCCGATGCCAACGAACCGACCATGCGTCCGGACGGCACCGTCGAGATGATCCCGGAGGTCAAGCAGGCACTCGACATCTTCGCGGCCGCCGGCCTGACCGCCGGGCAGTTCGACGACAGTGTCGGAGGTATGCAACTGCCCGCTACGGTGGCACGGGCAGCAATGGCTTGGTTCCAGGCAGCGAACGCCGGCACCGCGGCATATCCGTTCCTGACCGCCGCCAACGCCAATCTCATCGCGACCTACGGCACCACACAGCAGATCGACGACTTCGTTCGTCCGATGGTCGCAGGTCGCTGGTTCGGAACGATGTGCCTGTCCGAACCGCAGGCCGGATCTTCGTTGGCGGACATCACCACTCGGGCAGTACGCCAGGACGACGGCAGCTATCGGTTGACCGGGACGAAGATGTGGATCTCAGGCGGTGATCACGAACTGTCCGAGAACATCGTGCATCTGGTCCTGGCGAGGACTCCCGATGGCGCTGCCGGAGTCAAGGGCATCTCGTTGTTCATCGTGCCCAAGTTCCTTCCCGCACCCGGCGGCCGACGGGGGGAGCGCAACGATGTCGTCCTCGTCGGACTCAATCACAAGATGGGCAACCGGGGAACCACCAACACCTTGTTGTCCTTCGGGGACGGAACACACTCACCGCGCGGTCAGGCCGGAGCGATCGGATTCCTTGTCGGAGAGGAACATCGCGGGCTGTCCTACATGTTCCAGATGATGAACGAAGCCCGGATCGGCGTGGGATTCGTCGCCACAGCACTCGGCTACGCCGGGTACCTGCAGTCGCTGGAGTACGCGAAGGTACGGACTCAAGGTCGAGCGATCGGCGCGAAGGACCCGTCGGCGGCGCCGGTCCCGATCATCGACCATGCCGACGTGCGCCGGATGCTGCTGGCACAGAAATCCTATGTAGAAGGTGCTCTCGCGCTGGGTCTTTACTGCGCTCGCCTGGTCGACGAGCAGGACTCCGCCCTCGATGAGCCCGCCGCCGCAGATGCCGGCCTGCTACTCGACGTCCTGACACCGATCGCCAAGAGTTGGCCGTCGCAGTGGTGTCTGGAGGCCAACAGCCTGGCAATCCAGATACACGGCGGGTACGGCTACACCCGCGACTACGACGTCGAACAGTTCTACCGCGACAATCGCCTGAATCCGATCCACGAGGGCACACACGCCATCCAGGGACTGGATCTGCTCGGACGCAAAGTCGCCATGCGCGATGGCGCCGCGATGACGCTGCTCGGATCGAAGATCGCCGAAACGATCGGACGAGCACGACGAGTCGGCTCCGACGCCGCGCAGTACGCGGACGAACTCGAACATGTGTGGAATCGGATGGTCGCGGTCACGGACACCTTGCTCTCGGAGCCGGACAAGGCGGCCGCACTCGCGAACTCTTCGATCTACCTCGAGGCGTTCGGCCACACGGTCGTCGCGTGGATCTGGCTCGAGCAGCTCACTGCGGTCGATGACAAGGTCGGCGCCTTCTACGACGGCAAGCGGGCCGCCGTTCACTACTTCTACAACTACGAACTCGCCAAGGTCGGTCCGCAGATCGAGCTCTTGGGACGCGTGGACCGCTCCCTGGTCGACTTGAACCCCGGTGTCTTCTGACTTCCGAAGGACAATACCCATGAATGTGCTCGACAAGTTCCGCCTCGACGGCCGTGTCGTCGTAGTCACCGGTGCATCGTCCGGTCTCGGTGTCGCATTCGCGAAGGCATGCGCCGATGCCGGCGCGGACATCGTCCTGGCAGCCCGACGGGCGGACAAGCTCGACGACACTGCCGACCTCGTTCGCGCCTCAGGCCGCCGGGCACTGACCGTGGCCACCGACGTCGTGGATCCCGATCAGTGCAACGCGATGGTGGCGGCGGCGATGAACGAGTTCGGTCACGTCGACGTCCTCATCAACAATGCAGGGATCGGAACGGCCGTTCCGGCCCTCCGCGAGACGCCGGAGCAGTTCCGATCGGTGATCGACATCAATCTGAACGGTTCCTACTGGGCCACGCAGGCATGTGGCCGAGTCATGCAGCCGGGAAGTTCGATCGTCAACATCTCCAGCGTCATCGGGCTCACCACGGCTGGATTACCGCAAGCAGCCTACAGTGCGAGTAAGGCTGCCGTCATCGGCTTGACACGGGATCTGGCTCAGCAGTGGGGATCGCGCAAGGGAATTCGTGTCAATGCAATCGCCCCGGGATTCTTCGCCACCGAGATGACCGAGCAATACAGCGACGGATACCTCGAGTCGCTGTCACGGCGCATGGTCCTCGGCCGGACCGGCGACCCGATCGAACTCGCTGCGACAGTAGTCTGGCTGGCCTCCGACGCAGCCGGTTACGTCACCGGCCAGACGATCGCGGTCGACGGCGGTGTCACCATTGCCTGACGGCGTCGAGGCTTGGATCTGTAGAGGATTCGTGCACCTTCATCCCGGTCATCCTCAGGCCTGACATCCCGAGCCGGCCGGGGACGGGTGAGCCCGCCGCCGTGGACCCGCGGAGCCGGTTCCGGACCACCGCCTCGCTGTTCTCCCGTCCGGACATCGACAGACCGCACGGACAGACCGCACGCTCACTGGTGCAGTACCGCATCGCACGCCTACACTCGCGCCGGGATCACCCTCCGGAGGGTGCGCAATGCCCTGAGCTACGGCACACATTCGCGACCACCTCGGCCGAGGGCGGAGTGTCGGCCTCGAGCTGCGGCAGCTTGTCGAACATCCGCCAGGTGCGAACGGCCTCACGCAGCGCCCGCGGAGGCCCCTGTCGGCCCTTCGACGGCAGCGATGTTCACGGTGCACACACACCCCCCGCGTCCGGCCGGCGGCACACAACCGATCGACCAGAGCGCGATCCAGGTGTCGCGAGGATGTGCAATCGCGGGGCCGGGTAGTCGCGAGCACAGTGCCCCTCGACGACGAACACGCCCGGACAGGACCCACAGGCCCAGGCTCGTGCGTTGGCGGGGTGGGTGGCCCCCGACCCCGGAAATCTGCGTTCCTTCCCGTGAGCATCATGGGTGCGCGAGAACCAAGGTCTTCGGACGTCGACTCGTGCGGGCGAGCATAGGTTCCGAAACAGCGCGTCGGTCCCGCATGCCGAACGGTATCGCTCCGGAACTCGCGGGAGCGAGAGAAGACCTTCCACCTGCTGCGCTGTGCGTCATCAGCACCGGGTGAGTGGAGCCAGGCATCGAGGCTCGGAAGTGCGGGTCGGCAAGGCCGTCGATACGAAGGCCGATGCAACACGCCGCAACGCTTGTGACGTGTGGTCGATTGGAGTGTGCTCCGAGTCACATTCTCACGGGAAGGACACTCCGATGCGCCACGCTCCCGCGGCCGGTTCCGAACTGGGCCGCCCGAACTGACGAAGAATCCGTCACGAAGCAACCCGCGATCCGCCGGCCGACTTCCGACGGACCGCCGGGTGATTCACCGAGCTTCTCGACCGTCGATATCCTCCACCCTCGATTCGAGGGCATCACAGAAGGTTCCGGTATCCCCATGTCCGAACGCTCACACGCCGGCACGTCCCCGGGGTGGCTCGCATTCGGTGTCGTCGACACCGCCGTGGTCGTCACCGTTTCCGTTGCGGCGTGGTACCTGCTCGCCGACCCGCAGTTCAGTCCGTTCGATCTGTATCCGCTACCGTTCAATGCCCTCCTGTTCTGGGCTCTCCTGTTCGTCGTGTGGGCCGGATTCAACCTGGAGTTCTGGGGATTCGATCGGCTACGGCAGCCGTGGCGCGGACTGGTGTTCCTCGGCGCCACCTCGGTTTTCGCCGTCGTCGTCACCTATGTCCTCGCGAGCGGGATCGGCCACCTG
Organism: Rhodococcus indonesiensis; assembly: GCF_047782815.1. NCBI lineage: Bacteria > Bacillati > Actinomycetota > Actinomycetes > Mycobacteriales > Nocardiaceae > Rhodococcus > Rhodococcus indonesiensis. The sequence goes on from NZ_CP180630.1 coordinate 5,441,781, forward strand.
TATCCCGACTTCGCGGCCGACCGTCCCGACGGCCTGGGCTACTTCACGGGTGCGCTGTTCGTCCTGTTCGGTTTCTCCACGTGGGTTCTGGTGGTGCTCAACTGGGGGCACTGGCCGTGGACCGATCTGGGTCTGAAACAGCCGTGGGTCGGTGCCTGCGAGGTCGTCACCCTCCTCGTCCCGACCGCCCTGCTCTATTTCGTACTGGGTGTACCCGCGGTCTCGGACACCGTCCGGGAGGGGGCGGCGCTGTTCGACGTCGACACACTGCTCGGCTGGTACTACTCGATCATCGTCGCGATCGTGCTCACCGGGCAGACCCTGGAGAACTGGCCGTGGCGGCTGGCCGGGAGCCGCATGCGGATCGCGCTGGTCTCGACGATCGGCAACATCGCGCTCGGCACCATGTTGTTCGCGGCACTGCGCGCCGTGTGCACGGTGCTCGTCGGCGCCGGCACGGCCGCCGATCCGGGCTTCCCGATCGATCAGTTCCCGGCCCAGCTGGGCGTGTGCTGGGTGGCATGGATGATTCTGTGGGCCAACGCTTTCGGAAACAAGCCGACGGAGGCCGGGGCCGTGGCGAATCTGGTGTCCCGCGTGGCGATCACGTTCGCTCTCGCCGTGATCACGTTCGTCCTCTACTACTACGTGGTCGCCGAGATCGTGCTGCACGAGCCAGCTGTCGCCGACGGCCTGCACGGCAACGCCCTCGGGTTCATGGACCTGTTCGCGTTGGTGACGCTTCTGTACGTCGTCGGCTTCGAGTCCTTCGGGATCCGACGACCCCCTGTTCCCGCACCCGAGGATCGCGTCGTCGCGCATCCTTGATCCGACGGTCCCGCCGCCGTGCGACGCCCGTCCCGCCGCGGCCGGACGCGACGGGACGGGCACTCCTCCGGGCAGCTCCGGTCAGTCCGCGGCTCCACCCAGGGGTGGTGGAGCCGACCGGTACCGGACTGGAGTCCTGGAGGAGGTCAACGGGTTTCCGACCTGCGGCGTGGCACTTCCGGGCACGGACACCACGGCGTCGAGACCGAGTCGGCAGAATCGCCGGCTCAGCTCTGCGTGGCGTCGAAGGCTGCCCGATCCGAGTGGGCAGCGCAACTCGGTGCGGACGTCGATGGTGGCGCGGAACTATCGAGCGAGGTGGTTGTCGGTGGCCAGACCCGGAGGCGTGCGAGGCGGACAGACTTCCTTTGAACTTGTCGGGGGCGATCAGACCCCCCACCGGGGACTTCTTCCTTCGTGGGTGCCTTCGAGGTTGTCGGTAAGCAGGAAGAGCGCTCACCGCGTCCATGCTTCGGGATTGACCACGTGCGGTGGGAGGTCACCACGGGCCATGGCGATCGCATTTTCTGCGCACAGTCGAGCCATCTCGGCGCGCACGGACACGGTTGCACTTCCTACATGGGGGAGGAAGCCGAGGCCGGTGGAGGCGTCGGCGAGGACCGGAAAGGCCGATAGGGCGGGGAGTCGGTTGTAGAGTCCTACCGCCGTGTAGTCGATACGATGGCGCTCGGCGAGGGTGGTGATCCTGCCGGCGGCGATGGCGCGGGTGCGGCGCTGTCTTCGGCGATCACTGTGGGCACCGGTACGGCGGTTTCGGCCGCGCGGACATGACGGTTACTTCGCGGTACATGTCGTGGGCGGTGCTCAGGACACGGTCGAGCGGTGGGCGGTGTGAGCCGTCGAGACAACAAATTGGAGGCCCGACGACGTCAGCTTCGACTGGTCGACGGGCGCTCGGTCATGGTGTGACCGAGGGAGCGGCGGCAGCGTGGCTCTCGGGTGGTGGCTGGGGTCGGTCGAAACTGCGACCGAGGTCGTAGGCCTGCCGAAGGTACTGTTGCACCTTTTCGGGCGTCGCCGCTGTGGCGGCGTAGAAGTACACGTGTTCCACGTCCTGGATGCCGGGGAACCGGAAGCCCCACTCGTCGAGGACCTTGCCGATGGCGTCCCGGACTCCGGTGTCGTAGGAGTCCTTGTCGAAGATCGTGGAGGTCATGATGAGTACCCGTCTGTGCTCGAGCAGCGGGATCCGACCGTTGACGTCGCCGTGCCAGCCCTCGGAGGTGAGACCGAAGGCAAAGTCCAGCGTCCAGACCCGGTCGATCCAGCCTTTGAGTATCGAGGGGAAGTTGCAGTAGTGAATCGGTGCGATGAAGGCCAGGGCGTCGGCGGCGGCGACCTTGGCCTGCTGCGCGAGGACGTCTTTGGGCATGCGGCTGCGGATCAACGCGGCGATTTCGGCCGGTGACTTGCCCCTGAGTGCCCGCTGGGCCAGCCACCGCTGCCCAGGCCATCGGCAGGAGTCCAGCACGCGGCTGCGTAGATCCATCTGCTCGAGGATGTCGGCAGGGATGTCGGGGCTGGTGTAGCTGGCTACGTCCCGGTCTCTGAATACGGGGTCGAACTTGATTGCGTACAGGTCGATGACCTCACTGGTGTGCCCGGCTTCCTGGAGGCCCGCGGTGAACCGATCGAGCACGCCGTGGCAGAACGAGTGTGGGTCGTGGTGTGCGTAGATGGTCAGCACCTTCATGACAGGGTCCTTCCCGTTCGGTCCTGCTGTGACCGGATGTCCTTCGGTCCGTAGGCCGACTGTGGGCCTTGTCTGGTCCTGCGGACAGAGCCAAAGGTCCTCTCGTCCCGACCGAACGAGGGTCGATGTCCGTCGGGCAAGCCTGCGAGGGACCCCTTCGAGGCGCCCTGGGGTGACGAGGCGGCACCGCAGAAGCCGCGACTTCCTGATCTCGATCGTCGGGAAGCCGTGACCGCGCAGCGCTGTGCGTCATGAGCCAGCCGACGAGGAATTACGACTGCGAAAGCTCCCCTGATGACGACGAGCATCGACCGTGAGGCGCTCCGTAGGAAGTATGCGAATGAGCGCGACAAGCGAATTCGGCCGGACGGTTGCGATCAGTACATTCGTCTCGATCGCGTGCACGGGGATCGCGTGACCCCTACCTGCCGGTCACGGCGACGGCAAGGCGGGGCGCGGTGATCACCGCCGCCCTGTCCCGTCGCCGATTCGCCCTGCCGATGCCGATCATGTGGTCCGGTCCAGAGTTGGCCGGCATGGGCTCCGAAGGCTGCCCGGATGCCACAGCGACGCCGGGAGACAGTGGATACTCCGCCACCGGGGTCACGCGCTGACGCCGTGCGACGCCCGTCCCGCCGCGGCCGGACGCGACGGGACGGGCACTCCTCCAGGCCTCTGCGGTCAGTCCGCGGCCCCACCCAGGGGTGGTGGAGCCGACCGGTACCGGACCGGAGTCCTGGAGAAGGTCAACGGGTTTCCGACCTGCGGCGTGGCACTTCCGGGCACCGACACCACGGCGTCGAGACCGAGACGCCGGGCGAACTCGAAGGCCTCGGCGACATCGTTGATGGGCCCGGCCGGAACACCCACGCGGGAGAGTTCGTCGTACCAGTGGTCGGCGCCGGCCGTAGTAAGGATCGAGGTGATCTCCTCGCTCAGTTCCTCGCGATGCGCGACACGCAGCGGGTTGCTGCAGAACCGCGGGTCGGTGGCAAACTCCGGCGCGCCGATCGTCTCGGCGAGCCGGGCGAACTGCTTGTCGTTGCCCACCGCCAGCGCCAGCGGCCGGTCCTTGGTCGGGAACACCTCGTACGGGGCGATGCTGGGGTGCCGGTTTCCGATGATGCCCGGCACCACCCCGGCACCGAGGTACGCCGAGCCCTGGTTGACGAGCGAGGACAGCAGCGCGGCAAGGAGGTTGGTCTCGACGCGTTGCCCCTCGCCGGTGCGCTCGCGGTGGTGCAGCGCAGCGAGGATCCCGGCGAGGGCGTGCAGGCCCGTGAGCACGTCGACGACCGCGACGCCCACCTTCGTGGGCGTGCCGGCCTCGGGTCCGGTGATGCTCATGAGTCCGCCGACGGCCTGCACGAGCAGGTCGTAGCCCGGCAGGGCCGCTCCGTCGCCGCTCCCGAACCCGGTGACGGAGCAGTAGATCAGCCCCGGGTTGACGTCGACCAGGTCGTCGTAGCCGAGGCCGAGCCGCTCCATGGTGCCCGCACGGAAGTTCTCGACCACGATGTCCGCGCGCGCGACGATCCGGCGGGCTTCGGCCCGGCCCTGCTCCGACGCGAGGTCGAGGACCACGGAGGTCTTGTTGCGGTTCACCGAGTTGAAGTACGTGGCCGTGCCGGCGTCGTCGTAGGGGGGTCCCCATGCCCGGGTGTCGTCGCCGGTGCCGGGGCGTTCGATCTTGACGACCTCGGCGCCCATGTCCGCGAGCATCATCGTGGCGTAGGGACCGGCGAGGACCCGGGTGAAATCGGCGACGACGATGCCGTCGAGTGCGCCTCGGCTCATGCGATCGGCCTCCCGCCGCGAAGGTAGACGGTCGTGGTGTGGGTGAAGAACTCCCGTGCGGCGCGGCCCTGTTCCTTCGGGCCGTACCCGCTCTTCTTCGCGCCGCCGAACGGGACGTGCGGATCGGCGCCGGCGGATTCGGAGTTGATGTGCAGGATGCCCACGTCCAGGTCCTCGAGCGCCCCGAGCGCGCGGGTGAGGTCCTGGGTGAACACCGCCGCCGACAAGCCGTAGTCGCTGTCGTCGGCGAGCGCGAACGCCGCCTCGGCGTCCGTCGCGCGGCACACGGCCAGGACGGGTCCGAACAACTCCTCCCGCCACACGTCGAGCCCGGTGCCGGGCAGCTCGAGCACGGTGGGCGGCACGTAGAACCCGGCCGCGAGTTCACCGTCCTCGTACGGTCGCCCGCCGAACAGCACCCGGGCACCCTGCCGGACCGCCTCGTCGACACCTGCCTGGATCGACGTCCGCGCCGCGGCGTCGACCACCGGACCCATGTGGACCTGCTCGTCCAGGGGATTGCCGACGGTCCACTTCCCGATCCGGGCGACGAGTTCACCGACGAACTCGTCGGCGACGTCGTCGGTGACGATCAGCCGCGAGGTCGCCGTGCACTTCTGCCCCGACGACCGGAACGCACCGAGCAGCACCTGCTCGGCGGCGAGATCGAGGTCCGCGTCGCCGAGCACGACGGCCGCGTTCTTGCCCCCCATCTCCGCCTGCACCGGCACGCCCCGCGCGGCCCCGGCCGCCGCGAGGCTCCGGCCGACCGCCGTGGAACCGGTGAAGGTCAGCGCGTCGATCCCCGGATGATCGGCGATGCCGGCGCCGACCGCGCGGCCGCCGACGACGAGGTTGAGCACGCCGGGCGGCAGGCCCGCGTCGGCGAGGGCCTGCGCGAGCCGCATCGCCAGCAGCGGCACGGTGCCCGCCGGCTTCCACACCACGGTGTTGCCGTAGGTCAGTGCCGGGGCGATCTTCCAGGCGGGTATGGCGATGGGGAAGTTGAAGGGGGTGATGACACCGACCACGCCGACGGGCTTGCGCGCGACCAGGATCTGTTCCCCGCGCCGCGGGGAGGCGAACACCTCACCGGCCTCCCGGTCGCCCTCGCCCCCGTAGAAGCGCAGGATCTGGGCGGCGCGGAGCACCTCGGCCACGCCCTCGCCGCGCGTCTTGCCCTCCTCGCGGGCGAGTTCCGCGCCCCACTGCGAGGCGGACGATTCGACGACGGCGGCCGCCCGGGCCAGGACGGCACCGCGTTCGTGCGCCGGGGTCTTCGCCCAGTGCCGGGCCGCGGCGCGCGCGGCGGCGACGGCCCGGTCGACATCGTCGCCGGTGGCCGCGCGGCCGTGGGCGACGGTGACGTCCGGTTCGGCGGGGCTGATGCTGGTCAGGGTCTCGGCCCCGCCGTCGAACCACTCACCGTCGATGTAGTGTTGCAGCAGAACGGGTGTCGTCATGGCGTGTCCCTTCGACGCGTCGACGGTGCGGATCAGCGGAATGCGGCGTGACCGGTCAGCGCGCGACCGATCGAGAGCAGGTGCATCTCGCTGGTGCCCTCGTAGGTCAGCACCGATTCGAGGTTGTTGGCGTGCCGCAGCGGCGAGTACTCGAGGGTGATTCCGCTGGCGCCGAGGATGGTCCGGCATTCGCGGGCGATGGCCAGGGCCTCGCGGACGTTGTTGAGCTTGCCGAGGCTGATCTGCTCGGGAGTGACCCCGGATTCGTCCTTGAGGCGGCCGAGGTGCAGCGCGAGCAGGAATCCCTTGCCGAGCTCGAGCGTCATGTCGGCCAGCTTCTCCTGGGTGAGCTGGTAGGAGGCGAGCGGACGATCGAAGACCTCGCGGGAGGCGGCGTAGTCCAACGCGGTCTCGAGGCTGTTGCGGGCGGCGCCGAGCGCGCCGAACACGATCCCGAACCGGGCCTCGTTGAGGCAGGACAGGGGAGCGCCGAGTCCGCGGGCGAGCGGCAGCTCGGCCGACGCCGGCAGGCGCACGTTGTCGAGCACCAGCTCGGAGGTCACCGAGGCCCGCAGCGACAGCTTCCGGTGGATCGGGTTGGCGGTGAAGCCGGGGGTGTCGGTGGGCACGACGAACCCGCGCACGCCCTCGTCGGTCTGCGCCCACACCGTGGCGACGTCCGCGAGATTGCCGTTGGTGATCCACATCTTGGTGCCGGTGAGGATCCAGTCCGACCCGTCCCGGCGGGCGCGGGTGCGCATTCCCCCGGGGTTGGAACCGAAGTCGGGTTCCGTCAGGCCGAAGCACCCGATAGCGTCGCCGGAGGCGAGCCGGGGCAGCCAGTGCTCCTTCTGCTCGTCGGACCCGTAGCGGTGGATCGAGAACATCGACAGCGAGCCCTGCACCGAGACGAAGCTGCGAAATCCGCTGTCGCCGGCCTCGAGTTCCAGGCAGGCCAGGCCGTAGCTGACGGCGTTGGTGCCGGCGCACCCGTATCCGTCCAGGTGCATGCCGAGGACGCCGAGGGCACCGAACTCCTTCGCCAGTTCCTTGGGCAGCGTGGCGGATTCGAACCAGTTGCCGACCTCGGGGGCGAGCCGGGTCTCGACGAAGCGCCGGACGGTGGCGGCGATGTCGCGTTCGTCGGCGTCGAGCAGGGTGTCGGCGCCGAGGAGTTCGAGCGGCCGCAGGGGGCCGGTCGTGCGTGCGGGTGCGGTGGTGGTCATGTGCTGGTCCTCGGGGGTAGAAGAGCGGTGGTGGTCAGAGGGCGGCGAACGCGTCGCGCAGCACCGAGAATGCCTCGGTGAGCAGCGCATCGGAGATCGACAGCGGAGGCAGGAACCGGAGCACGTTCCCGAAGGTGCCGGCGGTCAGGGTGAGGACTCCGTGGGCCTGGCAGTACCGGGCGATCTCCGCAACGGCCTCGCGGTTGGGGGTGGTCGTACCGGGCTCGACGAGCTCGACGGCGACCATGGCGCCGCGGCCCCGGACCTCGCCGACGACGGGGTGGCGGGTGCCGATCTCGCGCAGTTCCCGGAGCATCAGCGCGCCGATCTCCTGAGCGCGGTCGAGCAGGTGCTCGGCCTCGATCGTCTCGAAGACGCCGAGCGCCGCGGCACACGCGGCGGGGTTGCCGCTGTAGGTGCCGCCGATGCCGCCCGGATGGGCGCGGTCCATGATCTCGGCCCGGCCGGTGACGGCCGCGAGCGGGAATCCGCCGGCGAGTCCCTTCGCCGTGACGATCAGATCCGGTACGAGGCCCTCGTGCTCGCACGCGAACCAGGCTCCGGTGCGGGCGATTCCGGTCTGGACCTCGTCGGCGACGACGAGGATGCCGCGGTCCCGGCAGAAGTCGGCGATGCGCCGCAGGAATCCGTCCGCGGGAACGATGAACCCGCCTTCGCCCTGGATGGGTTCGACGACGACGCACGCCACCTGGTCCGCGCCGATCTGGGCGTCGACGAGCAGCCGGAACTGCTCGAACGCCTCGTCCGCGGCGCGGTCGGGCCCGCTCGGCCACCGGTAGGGGTAGGCCATCGGCGCGCGGTAGACCTCCGGGGCGAACGGACCGAAGGAGTGCTTGTAGGGCTGGTTCTTCGCCGTCATGGTCATCGTCATCAGCGTGCGGCCGTGGAAGGCGTGGTCGAACGTGACCACGGCGGACCGGCCGGTCGCTGCGCGGGCGTACTTCACGGCGTTCTCCACGGCCTCGCTGCCGGTGTTGAACAGGGCCGTGCGCTTGGCGTGCGTGCCCGGGGTCAGGCGGTTGAGGGCTTCGGCGACCTCGATGTACGGCTCGTAGGGGGTGGCGAGGAAGCAGGTGTGGGTGAACTGCTGCAGCTGCGCGGTGGCGCGTTCGACGACCCGCGGCGCGGAGTTGCCGACGGTGGTGACGGCGATCCCGGAGCCGAGGTCGATGAAGGAGTTCCCGTCCACGTCGACGAGCACACCCCCGCCCCCGGCTGCCGCGTAGATCTCGGCGCCACTCGTCAGGCCCGCCGGCAGCGCGTCGGCGCGGCGCTGCGCCAGCTCACGCGACCGGGGTCCCGGGATTTCCGTCACGATGCGGCGAGCCTGCTCGAGCCCGGGGCCACCCCGTACGAGTTCGACTGCGGTCATGTCCTTCTCCCTCCGTCGGTTTCCTCGAACTGTAGGAGCGCGGACGCCGGGTCTCTGATGGACCTCGAGTACAAGTTTTGCGATCTGTATGGACACCGCGTACATGTCCGTCCTGGGCGGCCCGCCGCAGACTGACGGCACACCACGGCCCACACCGGGTGACCGAAAGGACAGACCGATGATCACCGCCCCCACGCACCCGTACGAACCGGCGCCCACCGACGTCGCCGGGGCAGCGCGGCACCTCGCGCACGCGCAGGATGCCGGACCGGCCCTGCTGTTCGTGGAGGACTCGTCCTCCGACGGCACCGCCTGTGCCGTCATGCGATGGCCGGGACGGGATCCGCTGCTCGCCGACTCCGTCCACACGTTCGAGCACTTCGGACTGCGGATCGACGATCACGAGCTCCTGACGGCCGGCGATCCGGACCGCCGGGTGCATCGGTTCGCGTTCGTCACGCCCCCGGAGTGGGAACCGGATTCGCCGCGCCGGGTGGCGGCGGTCTTCGACGCCCATGCGCAGGGCCGCACCGTCGTCGACGGGTACTCCCGCCTCGCCGTCGTCGCCGAGGTGGACGTGCGGGACATCGCCCTGGTCCGCGCCGCCGCCCGCTTCGCCCGCCAGGCGGGACTGATCATGTCGGAACGGTACGTCGTCGACACGCTCTGCCGGCATGCCGGATTCGTCGAGGCCCTCGTCGCCTGCTTCGCCGCGCGCTTCGACCCGGACCGGCACGACCGGGACGACGCCGCCGAACAGGCGCTCGCCGAGCGGCGCGGCGCGGCGGAAAGCCTCGACGAGGACCGCATCCTGCGCAGCCTGGAGTCGTTCGTCACCGCCACCGTGCGCACCAACTGGTACCAGCGCGACGAACACGGTGCGGCGAAACCGTACGGGTCGTTCATGCTCGAGTCCGCTCGTCTCGCCGACCCCGGACCGGTCGTTCCGCACCGCGAGATCTTCGTCCACTCCGACGACGTGGAGGGCATCCACGTGCGGAGCGGCACCGTCGCCCGGGGTGGGCTACGGTTCTCGGACCGTCCGGAGGACTACCGCACCGAGGTCCTCGGTCTGATGAAGACCCAGGTCGTGAAGAACGCTCCCATCGTCCCCGTCGGCGCCAAGGGCGCGTTCGTCCGCACGAGCCCGGATATTTCGCCCGCCCAGGCCTATTCGACGTTCGTCCGGGGCATGCTCGACCTCGCCGACAACATCGTCGACGGACGGATCGTGCACCCGGGCCGCACCGTCGTCCACGGCGGGGACGACGCCTATCTGGTGGTGGCCGCCGACAAGGGCACCGCCCGGTTCTCCGACCTGGCGAACTCCATCGCCGCGGAGTACGACTACTGGCTCGGCGACGCCTTCGCCTCGGGCGGATCGAGCGGATACGACCACAAGGCGATGGGCATCACCGCGCGCGGCGCGTGGGTCGCGGTCCGCGAGCACTTCGCCGACCTCGGCGTCGACGTCGACACCACCGAGGTAACGGCGGTGGGGATCGGGGACATGTCCGGCGACGTCTTCGGCAACGGGATGCTGCTCTCCCCGCACCTGCGCCTCGTCGGTGCCTTCGATCACCGGCACATCTTTCTCGATCCCGACCCCGACCCGGCTCGCGCCCACGCGGAGCGCCGCCGGCTGTTCGAGCTCCCCGGATCGAGCTGGGACGACTACGACCGCGACGTCCTCTCCGCCGGGGGCGGCGTGTGGCCCCGCTCCGCGAAGTCCGTCACCGTCCCGGAACCGGCACGGCGCCTGCTCGGACTGCCCCACCCGACCACCACCCCGGACGAATTGATCAAGGCGCTGCTGACGGCGCCGGTGGATCTGCTCTGGAATGGCGGTGTCGGCACCTACGTCAAGGCCTTCTCCGAAAGCCACACGGATGCAGCCGATCCGGCAAACGACCCCGTCCGTGTCGATGCCTCGCAGCTGCGGTGTCGCGTGGTCGGCGAGGGCGGCAACCTCGGCTTCACGCAGCGGGCGCGCATCGAGTTCGCGGCTGCGGGCGGGCGTGTCAATGCGGACTTCATCGACAACGCGGCCGGTGTGGCCACCTCCGACGCCGAGGTGAATCTGAAGATCGCTCTCGAATCTGCCCGGCGCAGAGGAGGTCTGACCCTCGAGGAGCGCAACCGGCTGCTCGACGACGCCCGCGACGAGGTGGCCCGGACGGTGTTGCGCACGAACCGGGACCAGTCGGTGGCGCTCGGCCTCGCCGTCTCGCGCGCGGCCCGGCTGCTCGGCAGGCACGAGCGGCTCATCATCCACCTCGAGACCGGTGGCGGGCTCCGGCGCAGCACCGAGGTGCTGCCCACCGTGCAGGAACTGGCCGCGCGAGCGGGCGCCGGCCGGGGGTTGACCAGGCCGGAGATCGCGGTGCTGCTCGCCCGGTCGAAGAACGTCGTCTGCCGGGATCTGCTCGAGTCGGATGTGCCCGACGACCCCGTCTTCGCGGACGTCGCCCTCGAGTACTTCCCTGCCGGCATGCGCGACGTGCTGCGGGACGAGATCCGGGACCATCCCCTGCGCCGCGAGATCGTCGCGACCCGGATCGCCTCCGATCTCGTCGATCACGTCGGTCCGGGGATGATCTATCAGCTCGAGGAACGGCTCGGGGTGCGCACGCCGGCGGTCGCCCGGGCCTACGCGGTGATCCGGGCGGTGTTCGACACCGACCGGTTGTGGGCCGAGGCACGCGACGGCGCCGGGTCCGGCGCCGAGCGCTGGGAACGCCTCGGCGCCGTACAGGGATTCGTCGAGCATGCCGCCTCGTGGATCCTGCGGCTGCGGCCGTCGCCGCTCGACGTGACCGCCGAGATCACGCGGCTGCGTGCCGGGGTCGAGGATCTGCTCGCAGATGCCGTGGCCGGCGACGGACCCGACTTCCGGCTTCTCGGCGAGTGTCCGGCCCTGGTCGACACCTCGCACACGCTGGACTGCCCGGCCCGCCTCGTCGCCCGGGTGCACACCGCCACGGGCTCGCTGCTCGGGATCGACGGGCTGTCACCGGACCTGTCCACCGGATCCCACACCTGGTGGGACAGCACGGCGATCGCCACCGTGCGGGACGAACTCGCCGACCGTCACCACGGTCTCGTCGCCGCGATCCTGCGCCGGGACGGCGCGCCGACCGGTCCGGCGGACGTCGACGAGGTCTTGGCGCGGTGGCAGGAGCGGGTCCCGGACGCGATCGCCCGGGTCACGCGCCTGACCACCGAACTTCGCGAGAACGGACTCGTCGATCTGCCGCGGGCATGCACGCTCGGTGCGGAACTGCGCCTGCTCGTGCGCGCGACGGAGCGGTGAACGCGTGGTGCCCCTTCGGACGGGGAGATCCGAAGGGGCACCACGGCGGCGAGCCGCCCGAATGTGACGGCGGCGAGCCGCCCGAATGTGACGGCGGCGAGCCGCCCGAATGTGACGGCGGCGAGCCGTGTCAGCCGACCGTCTCGAGTTCACCCATGCGGGCCCACTCGACGCCGGGGAGCTCGGTGTTGAGGATCCTCGGCGTCTCGCTCAGTGCGGGGCGCATGGCGTCGAGCCCTTTGCGGAAGTGGTCGGCATTGACGTGGGCGGCGCCGGCCTCGCCGTCTCGGAACGCCTCGACGAGCACGTACTCGGCGGGATCGTCGACGCTGCGGGACCACTCGAACCACAGATTGCCCGGCTCGGTCCTCGTCGCCTCGGTGAATTCTCTTGTGAGCGAGAGCCAGTCGTCCTGATACTCGGGACGGACCCGGAACTTGACCACGATGAAGATCATTGCGCACTCCGATTCTGTCGAGCAGTGATGGACACGGCGGCGGCCGGTCGCCCCGGAGGGAAGCGACCGACGGGACCCGGCCGCCGCCGAGACCGTCCCCCGGCGATCAGTAGATGTTGGACGGGCGGACCATGCCCTCGGCCAGGTCCCCGAAGCCGGGCGCATGGATGGCGCCGGGATTGCCGACGACCTCCTCCACGATCGCGGTCTCGGTGGTGATGAGCAGCGCCGCGATGGACGCGGCGCTCTCGAGCGCGGCGCGGGTGACCTTGAGGGGGTCGACGACCCCCTCTGCGAACATGTCGCCGTACTCGCCGGTGAGGGCATCGAACCCGTGCCCCGACGGCAGGCCCGCGACAACCTCGACGACCTCGTCGCCGTCGAAGCCGGCGTTGATCGCGATCCACCGCAGAGGCTCGGGCAACGCCCGCCGCACGACGTCCCGGCCGATGCCCTCGTCGCCCGGCAGCTCGAGGTCGGCCAGCGCGCGGTGTGCCTGGCCGAGCGCGGTGCCGCCGCCGGCCACGATGCCGTCCTCGAGGGCGGCCCGGGTGGCGGCGAGGGCGTCCTCGACGCGCAGCATGCGCTCCTTGAGTTCGACGCTCGTGGCGCCGCCGACCCGGATCACGGCGACCCGGCCGGTGAGCCGGGCGATACGCAGCTGGAGGCTGTCCTGGTCGGCATCGATCCGGGCCCGGCCCAGCTGCGCCTCGAGCTGCGCGACCCGGGCCTCGAGCAGCTTCGCATCGCCGTGGCCGCCGACGATGGTCGTGTCGTTCTCGGTGACGGTGATGCGGTCGCAGGACCCGAGGTGCTCGCGCGTCACCTCGGACAGCTCGACGCCGGTGTCCTTGGCGATGACGTGCCCGCCCAGGGCCACCGCGAGGTCCTGCAGCTCGGCGACCCGCCGGTGCCCGAAGCCGGGCGCGCGCACGACGACGGACTGCATCGTCTTGTGCATGTTGCCGCCGACGAGCAGCTGCAGCGCCGGGCCGTCGACGTCCTCGGCGAGCACGACGAGGGGCCGGTCGGCGCGTTTGGCGGCCTCGATGCTCGGCATGATGTCCTGCACCTGGTTGATCTTCTTGTTGGTGAGCAGGATCAACGGATTGTCGTGGACCGCTTCCATGCGTTCCGGGTCGGTGACCATGTAGCCGGAGATGTAGCCGTGGTCGAATTCGATGCCGTCGACGACGGTCACCGACATCCCGAGGGTGTCGCTCTCCTCGGTGGTGACGATGCCGGATCTGCCGACGTACGAGACGGCCTCGGCGATGGCCTCGCCGATTGTCTCGTCGTCACTGGCGGCGAGCGTCGCGACGCGCTGCAGGTCCGCGCGGTCCTCGACCGGCACGGACCGGTCGCGCAGCGCCTCGACCACGACGGGCACGGTGCGTTCGATGCCGCGGCGCACCCGCATCGGGTTGGCACCGGCGTCGACGGCGCGCAGGCCCTCGCGGACCATGGCCTGCGCGAGCACCGTCGCGGTCGTGGTGCCGTCACCGACCACGCCGTTGGTCTTCATCGCCACTTCCTTGACCAGTTGCGCACCCATGTTGGCGAACGGGTCCCGCAGCTGGATCTCCCGGGCGATCGTGACGCCGTCGTTGGTGATGGTGGGCGGGCCGGTGAGCTTTTCGAGCACCGCGTTGCGGCCCTTCGGACCGAGCGTCACCTTGACCGCGTCCGCGAGGGCGTTGACCCCGTACTCGAGCAGGGTGCGTGCTTCCTGGGCGAACCGCAGATCCTTTGCCATGATCGGGTTCCTTTCGTGTCGAGTGTGGGATGCGGTTCAGGGGATCAGGATCGCGCGGCCACGGACCCGTCCCGCGTCGAGGTCGTCGATCGCCTGCTGGAACTGCTCGAGCGGGTATTTCGTGGTGTGCAGGGTGACCTTTCCGCCGGCGGCGAGGGCCATGAGTTCCTGCAGGTCGTTGTAGGAGCCGACGAGATTGCCGATGAAGTTGATCTCGGTGGAGACCACGTCGATCGTGGGCACGTCGATGTTCTCGCCGTAACCGACGACGTAGTAGTTGCCGGCGCGGCGCAGCATCGCGACACCGTCCTTCGTGGCGCCGCCCTCACCGACGAAGTCCACGACGGCTTCGGCGCCGCGCCCACCGGTGAGTTCCAGGATCTGCTGCACGTGGGTGCCGTCGGCGACGATGCCGTGGTCGGCGCCGATCTCGACGGCCAGGGCGACCGCAGCGGGATTGCGGTCCACCACGACGAGAGTGACCGCCGACATCGCCTTCAGCACCTGGATGCCGATGTGGCCGAGGCCGCCCGCGCCGATCATGACGCACACGTCGCCCGGCCGCGTCGCGCGCGCCGCCTTGGCGACGGCGTGGTAGGCCGTGAGCCCGGCGTCGGCGAGCGCCGCGACGTCGGACGGCTCGAGCGAATCGTCGATCCGGACCACGCTGCGTGCGGTGGTGCGCAGGTACTCGGCGTAACCGCCGTTGGTGTCGATGCCGGGGAACCGGCTGTTCTCGCAGTGCACGTCGTCGCCGAACCGGCACGCGCGGCAGAGCCCGCACGTGATGAGGGGATGGAGGATGACCTTGTCGCCGACGGCCACGTTCGTGACCGCGTCACCCACGGCATGCACCCAGCCGGCGTTCTCGTGGCCGATCGTGTACGGCAGGGCGACGCCGCTCTTCTCGGCCCACTGCCCCTCGAGGATGTGGATGTCGGTGCGGCACACCCCAGCCCCACCGATGCGGACGACGACGTCGAGCGGACCCTCGACCTTCGGCTCGGGGATGTCTTCGAGTTGGAGCTTGGTGTGGTAGCCCACCACCTGCACGGCCTTCATGAAACCCTCCTGACGGGTGCAAAAGAACTGGTCCGGGTGTCGACCACCCGCGGCGTTGCCGATGCGCCGTCGTCGTCGGCGTACCGGGTGGCGAGCAGGCCCCGGCAGAAGTGCGAATTCCCCTCCATCGAGATCCGCACGGACTTTGCGAAACGCAGCCGCATCGGCACCGCCTCGCGGGGGATCGGGCGCCCGTCGTCGTCGACGAACACCCGGCCGGCCGGGCACAGGCTCAGGCCGATGTCGAACCGTCGCCGCATCAGCGCCGACTTGTGCCGGCCGGGCGGCAGGTCGCTCAGCGTCAGCGACGGGATGTCGTCGACGGTGAGAGACGAGTGCTGCAACAGGGATTCGAGGCAGCGCTCCAGCGCGGCGAGGTGTGCCTTGCGCCGGAACGTGCGGCGCAGCTCGTCGAGGTTCTCCTCCGCCTCGGAGCCGAAGGTGCCCCGGTAGCCGGCGTCGGCGGCGAGCCCCGCGTTGATCTTGCCGCTGTCGTGGTGGTCGTCCAGCAGGATCCGCACCTCGCCGATGCCCTCGATCGTCCGAAGGGCGTCCTGGGCGTCGGAGGCCATGAGGTACGCGAAGTTCGGTGAACAGAACGCGGTGGGTAGCCGCAGATGCACGGTGACCCCGTCGTCGTCGAGAACCACCGACCGCACGAAACCGAGATCGGTGATCGGCTCGTCCAGTTCGGGGTCGACCACCGTGCCGAGCGCGGCGAGCACGTCGTCGCCGGCCACCGGCGCGGCGGTCACGACGACACCGCCTGCTGTGCTCCCGCCGCCACCTCCACGCCTTCCTGGCCGGCCGGCTCGGGCAGCCGCAGGTGTTCCGGAACGTCGATGTCGTAGAGCGCCGCGGCGTTGAGGCCGAGGATCTTCTTCTTCTGCTCGATCGTGATCGGCGCGTATTCGGTCATGTCCTCGGGGATCTGGAAGTCGACGAACTTCTCGATCAGCCACTTCGGTGTCCACAGCGCGTAGTCGCTGGAGAACAGGATCTTGTCCTCGCCGAGCCAGTAGAGCAGTTCGCCGATGATCTGCGCGAAGTAGCGGGGGCGGGTGTGGATGAACGGAATTGCCACGGCCAGACCGCCGTACACGTTGGATTCCTGGGTCGCGATCCAGCAGAAGTCCTCGAGCCGGGGCAAGCCCACGTGCTCGACGACGAACCGCAGCTCGAGGTAGTCGGTGGCGACCTTGTCGACGTCGGCGACGTCGAAGGCGTCCCGGTCGAGCGGGCGGATGGTCGGGCCCTTGTGCACGTGGATGTTCTTGATGCCCAGCTCGATGCACTCCTCGAGGTAGCGCCGGGACCACGGGTCGTCGAGCTTGTAGCCGCGGGAGTCACCGTGCCATTCGGCGGTGTACAGCTTGACGCCCTGGAGGTTCATCCGTTCGGCGTCCCGGCGTAGCTGCTCGAGTCCGGCCTCGCCGTGGCGCGGGTCGTAGGCGTGGTTGTAGGTGAGCTTGTCCGGGTGCTTGCGGGTGAGCTCGAACGCCTCCTCGGTCTGCCCGAAGCCCTTGTGGTAGAACTCGCTCAGCAGGGTGGCCTGGAAGATCGCGTGATCCACGTGCCCGTCCACGAAGAGGTCCTTCATGAGGCGTTCGCCACCGTAGTAGGTGTAGGTGTCGTAGTCCCACACCTCCTCCTCGGGGCTGAGGTTCTTGTGGTAGTCGTAGAAGCAGTCGATGAACTGCCGTCCGTGCACGTTCTTCTGGTTCGACTCGCGGCCGTCCCAGATGTGCACGTGGCCGTCCACGACGAAGTACTGCTGGCCGTCCTTCTCGTACATCGCTTCCCTCGTTCTGTCGTGTGCCGGTGGTGGATCGGGAACCGTCCGGGCCCGGCGGGCGGGCCCGGACGGCCGGGGTCAGTGCGCCGTGAGATCGAATCCGATGTACTCGGCGGCGTCCTCGGGGCTGGCGAAGAGCATGGTCTTGTCGTCGAGGTGCACCATGCGCCCGTAGTGGGTGGAGCTGATCTCCTCGAAGATCGATCCGTCGAAGTCCTCCCCGAGGGCGTCGGTGAGCTCGGCGTAGTCGAACTCGAGACGGTTCACGCCGTCGACGCGGATCATCGACGGGTACTCCGTCAGCTCCACGCCCTCCTTGGTGCCCATGACGTCGGCGACGACGCGTCCGATCGGGGTGTTCATCAGGGTGACGCCACACATATTGGAGAACTCGGTGGCCGATCCGAATTGCATGCTCACTGGTCCAACTCCTTCGGGATGTCGAGCCCGAGATCCTCGAGCAGGGAACGGAACTTGGCTTCGGCGGCGTCGAGGCTGGAGGCGAACGTGACCGCCTTGTCCGCCGGCTGGGACCAGATCGGCTGCAGGGCGCGCGCGGCGTCGAGGCAGCGCGGCACCCACGTCGCCAGCCACGTCCCGAACAATTCCTTGTTCGACTCCCCGTGCTGCTCGTCGCGGACGAGCATCCGGAAGAGGTTGCGCGTGTAGGCGAGATCCCGGTCGTAGTCGTGCTCCCCGGTGCCGACGATCGTCGGGGTGATGTAGTCACCGTTGCGGGCGGCGATCTGCATGATCAGTTCGGTGCGGAACAGCGAGCCGACGAGCTGCTCGAAGACGATGTTGGTGGCGAAGAGCAGCTCGCACCAGTCCGGCACCGCGGTCAGCCGCTCGACGACCTCGCGGGTGGGCTGCCATTCCGGTGCGGACTGCCAGACCTCCCGGTGGGCGGCTCCGTCGAACGGGATCCCGGCCTCGGACAGGTCGAGGTTGAACAGCGCCAGGTCCTGCGCGAACCGCATCTTGTGTGCCGCATTGACCGCCACCGCGGTGTTGATCATGTTCGTGGGGCCGGAGCGCTGGATGGAGGTGAACACGTGCAGCGCCAGACCGTTCTCCGCGTGCATCCAGGCGCCGAGATTGCGCTCGATGAACTTCAGCCACGGCGTGTTCCAGCCGTCGTAGGCGCGGGCCCGCTTGGCGTTCTGCAGGCACAGGTCGACCTGACGCACGACCGCGGCGTTGTTGCGGTAGATCGTCTGGTCCCACTCCTCGTTGGGGTCGAGGAAGGCATGCCAGTTCGACGACTTCGCGGTCGTCCATTCCTTGGGGTATCCGCCCGGCCCGTCGCCGAAGCCGTAGATCCAGCCCTGCGACAGGTGCCGCTCAGGATCGGGCTGCACGTCGACGGTGACGTCCTCGTACATCGTCGAACGCTTCTTGGCCGGCGTGTAGTAGGTGAAGGTGCGGCTGCGGGAGCTGGGGAATTCCAGCGCGCCGGCTTCGGAGTCGGTGAACTCGATCTTCGGGAAGCTTCGGTGCTTGGATTCGGTGGTTGCGGTCATCTCGTTTCTCACTTCTGTCGGTGAAGGAGCGGTGTGGTTTCCTACGGCGACTACTCGAAGGCCGGGCTGGTGAACTTGTCGTAGAAGATCTGGTCCTTCGGGGTGTTGTGCACCTCGAGCAGTTCCAGAGCCGCATCGACCATGGGCGGTGGCCCGCAGAGGTAGACCTCGCACCGGTGGATCTCCGGCTCGCGGCGGCCCACGACGTCGGTGACGTTGCCCTCCTCGAAGTCCGGCAGGCCGGACGGTGCCGGCTCCGCCGACTCCGAGAGGCAGGGTGTGAACACGAAGTCCGTCAGCGTCTTTCCCAATTCGAGAATCTCGTCGAGGTAGAACAGATCCGCCGGCGTGCGGGCACCGTAGTAGAACCGGACGGGCCGGGTGCTGCCGGTCTCGCTCAGGTGCCGCAGGAGCGAGAGGATCGGGGCCATGCCGGCGCCGCCGCCGATGAAGACGATCGGCAGGACGTGGCCGTCCTTGATGGTGAAGGATCCGTAGGGCCCGGTGAGCGCGATCTCGTCGCCTACCGAGATACCGTCCTCGAGCAGGCCGGCGAACTTGCCGCCGGGGTACTTCTTGACGAGGAACTCGACATGCCCCGGCGTCGATCGGGTCGTCGCCATGGAGAAGGACCGGTGTTCCTCGGTTCCCGGTATCTGCAGGTCGGAGTACTGACCGGGTTTGAAGTCGTACTCCGCAGGCTCGACGGGCTGCAATTGCAGCGACACGATGTCCTTGGTCATCGGCTCGATCGCGGTGATTCGGGTGCGCACTTCCTGGATGGGGATACCACCCAGGAGCTCGTCCTCGTCGAAATTGAGCAGTTCGATGGTGCAGTCACTGTAGGCCGTCGAGCGGCAGAGCAGAACGTGCCCTTCGTCGGTCTCGGCGTCGTTGCAGGCGAACGTCGAGTAGTCCTCCATCTGGATATCACCGTCGAGGACAAAGGATTTGCAGGCCGAGCAGCGACCCTCCCGGCAGCCGTGCATCAGGTGGATGCCCTGCCGGAAGGCGGCGTCGAGGATGTACTCGTCCTCGCCGACCTCCATCTCGATGTCGACGGGCTCGAAGTTGATACGGTGCGTGTCGGCCACGGGGGTGTCTCCTGGGCTCGTGAATTGCTGTGCTGGTGGTATCGGCGGGCGGCGCCGGGATGCGGCTCGGCGCCGCCCGCCGGGCCCGGTGTCAGAGCGGCGTGGCGCCGGCGCGGTACTCCGCGATGTGCGCTGCGCGCTCCTCGTCCGTCATCTGGTTCAACAGGACGTTCGGGCTCTGGAAGGTGTTGCCCCGCACGTCGTCGAGGGTCCACATCTTCTTCGGGTCGAGATCGAGGTGCGGCTGACCGACGAGGGTCTTGCCGTCGTCGCGCACATACCCGAGGTCCTGCACGATGTCGGCGAGATCCTTGTCGTGGTGCAGGGTCTCCCATTCCCGGAAACCGGTGAGGCGACCCATGTTCGGCGTCGGCCGACCTTCGTACTCACCGCGGAACGCGACGGCGTCGGTCCAGTAGCACGTCTCCGAGCAGTAGGTCCGCCACTGGTCGTCGACCTTCTCCACGACCATGTCCTCGCGGACGAGGGCCGGCACCATGCAGGTCCAGCAGCGGTGCGGGTACTGGTATCCGACTTCCTCGAACGCGATCGGCTTGTTGCGGCCGGGGTAGGCGAGACGGTTGTAGTTCTCCCACCACTTGCCGAACTTGGAGTACCAGCCGGGGTACTTCTCCTCGAACCATTCGAAGTCCGCGTCGGTCATGGCGTCGATCCGCCAGTAGTTCACCGGCCAGCCCGTCGCGAAGAACCGGGCCACCTCGTGGACGTAGCCCTTCTCGGTGATGCGCTTCCACGCCTCCTCGACGAGGTCGTGCGGAATGGTCAGCCCGTACTTCTCGAGGGGGAGCAGATAGCTGCGGTAGTAGTCGTCGTAGATCCACCGCCGCCACATCTCGGCGTAACTCTCACGGTCCTTGCGGCGGTCCTTGGTGCCGTACTCGATGAACGTGCCGATCGCGGCGTCGACCACGCAGTGGTTGTTCCACCAGGCGTAGCGCAGGTCGCGCTCGAGCAGTGGCCGGTTCCGCTCGTCGGCCAGGGCCATGAGCAGGATCGAGTATCCGTTGGAGATGTGCCGCGACTCGTCGGACTGCACCGAGTGGAACACGGTGGGCAGCAGGTAGTCACCATTGGCGGCGGCCTCGTCGGGCATCGCCACGAACAGGGTGTTCGTAAAGGCGGTCTCCGCGACCACGGTCAGGTAGATGTTGGCCGCGGTGATCGCGTCACCGGTGATGAAGCCCTCCCCGAACTGCCGGCCGATGGTGCCCGCATAGTTGTTCGCGAACGCCTTCTCGGTCATGTCGAACCCGGCGGGATCGATGTAGTTGTTCATGTAGAGCTTCTTGAGATTCATCTGGATCGTCGAGTGCCGGACCTCGTCGATCATCTGCACCGCGAGCCCGTTGTGGATCTCGGGATTGGGCACCGCGTCGATGGCCATCGGCATCGCACGGGCCGCGGAGATCTCCGGGAACGGGATGATCGAGAGGAACAGCTTCTGCCACTCCAGCCAGCGCTGCTGGACCTGGCGGAACATGTTGCCGCGGATCGCGCCGTCCATCGCGCCGTAGACCCGGTTGTCCTTCTCCTCCTCCATGGGGAAGTAGGACCGCATGATCTGCTTGAGAGGGTCCTTCTTGGGGGCCTTCTCGAACGTGTAGTCGGTGCCGAAGCGGGTGGCCGGCGTCGCGAACGTCGGTTCCCACGTCAGCTCGGTGATCTTTGCATGGGCCTTGGTCAGGCTCTGCCTACTCAATGTGCGCCTCCTGGATCGGGAGCCGGCTCTGTGCCAGCCGTGGACGGTGGGTGTGGGTGCAGATACAACCCCCGTGTGCAACCCCGATCTGTCTCAATGTGAGACTCAGGTCACAATCGATGTGATTACCTTTGCTCTTGCGGGACCCGAGGAGAAGGTGGCGTGACAACTCCGGACGACCGGGAGATCGAAGTGGGTGAACACAACCGGAGCGGTTCCCAGGACGGGCATTCGCTTCAGGAAGCGGGCAATTCGGTCCGTGCGGGCGACTTCCCCGATCTCGGCGACCGGCGGGTCCGCAACTGGCTGCGGGTGTCCTGGTTGCGTTCCCGGGAAGCCAAGGTCGATGCCGATCGCCCGGCCGCGGACTACGTCGAATCCCTCCCCACCGACACCGTCCTCACCCGGGCAGCCCGGCCGGTGCTGCGCGCGTTGGCGGCGGAGATCGAGAACGAACCCGTGAGTCTGATCCTCACCGACGGCAAAGGCACCGTACTCAGCCGCTACGGCGGCGACCGTCGCCTGCTCGGCGCGCTGGACCGGGTCCAGCTCGCGCCGGGTTTCCGGTACTCCGAGTCCCAGGTCGGCACCAACGGCATCGGCACCGCGCTCGAGGTCGGCGCGCCGCTGCTCATCCGGGGCGACGAGCACTACAGCGGGCATCTGCGCAGGTTCTCCTGCGCGGGCGCACTCGTGACCCATCCGATCACCGGGGCCCTGCTGGGCGTGGTGGACCTGACCACCGAGGCGGAGAACACGAACTCGCTGCTGCTCTCGTTCGCCAAACTCGCCGCCACCCGCATCCGGGAGCGGATCCTCGAGGAGGCCAACGAACTGGACCGGGCGCTGCTGCACGACTACCACGCCGCGTGCCAGCACTCGGGTCGTCCGGTCATCGCGATCGGCGACGAGGTCCTGATGATGAACGCCCTCACCCAGCAGCGGTTCGACTCGCGCGACCAGGCCGCGATCATCGACCGGACCCGCGACGCGCGGGGACGGCACGAGCCGTTCACCCTGCTCGCCGACCTGCCGAGCGGGATCACGGCCCGCCTGTCCTACCAGCCCACCTTCGTCGACGACCGGCTCGCCGGGGGCGTCGTGCGGATCAAGGAGCAGCTTGCCCGGAGCCGGGCGACCCGGACCGTCGCCCCGCCCGCGCCCCGCGCCCTGGCCGGCCGCAGCGCCCAGTGGCAGCGGACCGTCGAAGGTGTCGTCGAGGCGTGCCGGCGCAGCGAATGGCTCGTCCTCGACGGTGAGCCGGGCGTCGGGAAGACCGCCCTGATCCGGGCGGCGCACGACCACGTCCGGCCCGAGCGCACCCTGACGGTCCTCGACGCGGCCCGGCTCGACGGCGACGAGCTGTCCGAACGCGCGGGCGCCACCCTCGACGACGGCGGCGACCTCGCCGTGCTGCACGCCCACGTCCTCGGCGACGACCAGCTCGCGGCGCTCGCGTCGTTCCTGCAGACCGTCGCCCAGGACACGCAGGCGCCCGCGCCGTGGGTCGCCCTGACCATGCAGCCACCGCAGGAGGAGAGCGACACCCACTCCGTGCTGCGGCTGTTCCCGAAGACGATCTCGGTACCGCCGTTGCGGCACCACCTCGAGGACGTTCCCGACCTCGTGCGGTTCCTCCTCGATGCCGCCGGCGCCACCGAACTCACGCTGTCCCCGGCCGCGGCGAACCAGCTCATGCGGCTGTCGTGGGGCGGCAACGTGACCCATCTGCGCAGCGTCCTCGACGAGCTCTGCCGGCGTCGGCGCTCCGGGACCGTCGAGCCGGCCGACCTGCCCGCCGAGTGCCGGGCGACGACCCGCCGGAGCCTGACCCGGCTCGAGTCGCTCGAGCGGGACGCGATCGTGGAGGCACTGGCGCTGCACGGTGGCGACAAGGTGGCCGCCGCGAAGGCCCTCGGCATGTCGCGGGCGACGATCTACCGCAAGATACGCGAATTCGGCATCACTCTCTGATTCCGAGCGTGCGTGTCAAATTGAGACGACCGGACCCTGCTGCGCACGAAACACTCCTGAGCGCAGAGACGTTCACCCCACCAGGGTGACCAGACAGGAGTGATCGATGACCGACCACAACGGACTCACCACCGCTGCCGGCGCACCGGTGCCGGACAACCAGAACAGTCTCACGGCCGGGGCCCGCGGACCCATGCTCCTCCAGGACGTGTGGTTCCTCGAGAAGCTCGCGCACTTCGACCGCGAGGTGATCCCCGAACGGCGCATGCACGCAAAGGGTTCCGGCGCGTTCGGCACCTTCCGCGTCACCCACGACATCACCCGGCACACCCGGGCCGCGCTGTTCTCCGAGATCGGCAAGCAGACCGAGGTGTTCGTCCGGTTCTCCACCGTCGCCGGTGAGCGCGGCGCCGCCGACGCGGAGCGCGACATCCGCGGCTTCGCCGTGCGCTTCTACACCGAGGAGGGCAACTGGGACGTCGTCGGCAACAACACCCCGGTGTTCTTCTTCCGCGATCCGCTCAAGTTCCCCGACCTCAACCATGCCGTGAAGCGCGATCCGCGGACCAACCTTCGCGACCCCGAGAACAACTGGGACTTCTGGACCAACCTGCCGGAAGCCCTGCACCAGATCACGATCGTGATGTCCGACCGCGGCATCCCCGACGGCTACCGGCACATGCACGGGTTCGGTTCGCACACTTTCTCGTTCGTCGACGCCGCGGGCACCCGATCGTGGGTGAAGTTTCATTTCCGCACCCAGCAGGGCATCCGGAACCTCACCGACGACGAGGCCGCGGCCGTGATCGCCGGCGACCGCGAATCCGCCCAGCGGGACCTGTACGAGGCGATCGAGACCGGGAACTACCCGAAATGGACGCTGTACGTGCAGATCATGCCCGAGGCCGACGCGGCGACCTACCGGTACCACCCCTTCGACCTGACCAAGGTGTGGTCCAAGAAGGACTACCCGCTCATCGAGGTGGGGGAGCTGGAGCTGAACCGCAACCCGGACAACTACCACGCCGACGTCGAGCAGGCCGCGTTCTCCCCTGCGAACGTCGTTCCGGGCATCGGGTTCTCGCCCGACCGGATGCTGCAGGGCCGGCTCTTCTCGTACGGGGACGCCGCACGATACCGGCTCGGCGTCAACCACCATCAGATCCCGGTGAACTGCCCCCGGGCCGCCGCCCACGTGAACTCCTTCCACCGCGACGGCGCGATGCGGGTGGACGGCAACCAGGGCAGCGTCCCGAGCATCGAGCCGAACTCGTACGGCCGGTTCCAAGAACAACGCGGGTACGCCGACCCGCCGTTGACCGTCGGTGCCGTCGCGGACCGGTTCGACTACCGCGCAGACGACGACAACTATTTCGAGCAGCCCGGAATACTGTTCCGGAACATGACCGCCGAGCAGCAGACCGTACTGTTCGACAACACCGCACGCGCGATCACCGGGGCATCGGTGACGACGATCGAACGGCACATCGCCAACTGCACCCAGGCCGATCCGGCCTACGGTGAGGGGGTTCGCAAGGCCTGCGAGGCACTGGGGGCGTTGTGAGCGGCCGGTGATCCGTCCGGCGCGGCAGGCAGCCGCTCGCCCCTGGGTCGTTCGCCGCGTCGATTGCCTGCGCGGCCGACCGGGGGGCGCGCGGCTGTCGGCGCGGCCGGCTCAGCCCAGCCAGTCCAGCACCGCGGCCGCGGTCCACGACTGCTGCATACTGCCGAGCGGCTCGCCGGTGAACGGCTCGTAGTACTCGGCGAACGAGCCGTCGCTCGCCTGCCGCAGGCCCTCCGCCCGCAGCAGATGGGCGCGCTCCGCCCAGCCGCGGCGGGCGAACGTCCAGGAGAACAGCCAGGTCATCACCGGCCACACCGGTCCGCGCCAGTACTCGCGCGGACGGAAGTCCCGGGAGACGGGGGAAGTGGAGGGTGGCACGGCGTAGCGCAGGTCGGGGTGCCCGCAGAACTTCGGGCCCTCGAAGGTGCGAACCAGGGTCCGTTCGGTGCCGGGCGGCAGACCGCCGCACAGCAACGGCGCGAACATCGCGATCGTGTCGGTGGCCATCCAGCGGCCGCTGCGCAGATCGAAGTCCTTGGCGGCGCCGGTACGCGGATCGGTGGTGTCGAGCACGCCGCGACGGAACCGGTCCGCGTACTCGTGCAGCTCACGCACGTCCGCATTCGGGCACGAATGCTCCTCCCCGATGACGGCGAGCACCTCGCACGCCAGCGCGAACACGGCGCTGACGAACACGTCCTCGACGGCGAAGCTCATGGCCGTGGCCAAGGCGTCGTCGTCGTAGCGCACTTCCTTCATCTCCTCGAGCAGCCACAGGTAGCGGGCGTACTCGGCGTCGGTGGGCCGCTGACTCGCGTCGCCGACATGGGCGAGATCCTCGCGCCGGAACGTCGGCACCGCCCCCGCGACGACGTTGGCGTACGCCGCGTCCCACCGGGGCGAGTTGTCCATGCCGGATTCCCAGCCGTGATAGAGCGCGATCCGGCCGTTGCCGTCGAGGTCGCGGGCCCGGGCCAGCCACCGGTGCCAGCGCACCAGGTCGGGCCAGCGACGGTCCAGAAACTCTTCGGCGACGGCACGGGTGGTGCGCCCGTGCCGGCGGCTGTGGTCGAGGATCCGCTGCACCGCGATGGCGTGCACGGGTGGCTGGGTGATGCCGGAGGTCTGTGGGCCCCGCGGGGCAGCGGCGGCCAGGTCGGTGCAGGCCCACCGCGCCGGTCCCGGAAAGTAGCCGTCCACCCCGCTCGCGAACACGATGTGCGGGATCATGCCGTTGCGCCACTGCGCCGACAGCAGGGTGTCGAGCTCGACGACGGCCCGCTCGACGCTCAGCGGGGCCAGCCCCACGGCGACGAACGCCGCGTCCCAGCTCCACATGTGCGGATACAGCTTCGGGGCGGCGCTGGTCATCGTGCCGAGGTCGTTGCCGCGCAGCAGATAGGCAGCCCGCGCGGCGAGCTGGGTGTGGGTGAATCCGCGGTCCGGCATCGCATCATTGTGCGACCGGTCCGGCGTGGGCGCGCGCCGAGGGGCAGCCGGACCACCGGAAATCGGACAGCCACACACGTCCCGACCGGTGTCGATGTCCGGAACCCTGCGCTCGGTGCCGACCCCGGTCCCCGCACGAGAACTACGGTGGATTCCGGAACCACCCCCGAGACCCGAGGAGTACCGGAGCATGAGGATCACCGGCGCAGTCCTGGAGGAGATCGGCCGGCCGCGGCCGTTCGCCGAGTCGAAGCCGATCAGCCTGTCGGAACTCGAGCTCGACCCGCCGGGACCGACCGAGCTTCTGGTACGGATCGAGGCGGCCGGGGTGTGTCACTCCGATCTGAGCGTCGTGGACGGCAACCGGGTGCGTCCCGTGCCGATGCTGCTCGGACACGAGGCGGCCGGACGGGTCGTCGAGGTGGGTTCGGCCGTCGACGACTTCCGGGTGGGGCAGCGGGTGGTCATGTCGTTCCTGCCACGGTGCGAGGCGTGCGACAACTGCGCCGAGGACGGCCGGTTGCCCTGCACCGCCGGGTCCGCCACCAACAACGCCGGGGAACTGCTGCACGGGGGCCGGCGCCTGCACCGTGACGGTCACCCGGTGCACCATCACCTCGGCGTCTCGGGTTTCGCGACGCACGCGGTGATCGACCGCGCGTCGGCCGTCGCAGTCGACGACGACGTGCCACCCGACGTCGCCGCGGTGCTCGGCTGTGCCGTGCTCACCGGCGGGGGCGCCGTCCTCAACGCGGCCCGGCCGCGGCCGCAGGACAGCATCGCGATCGTCGGGCTCGGTGGTGTCGGCATGGCCGCTCTCCTCACGGCTGTCGCGCAGGGTGTCTCGCGCATCGTCGCGATCGATACTCTCGACGACAAGCTCGCCCGTGCTCGCGAACTGGGGGCACACGAGACCTACACGCCAGCCGAGGCGCTCGACCGGGGCGTCGCCGCCCGGTACGTCGTCGAGTGTGCCGGCAGCGCACGCGCGTTCGAAACCGCGTTCGCTCTCACGGCACCCGGTGGCACGACCGTGACGGTCGGTCTGCCCGCTCCGACCGCGACGGCCGTGATCTCTCCGTTGACGGTGACCGCGGAGGCTCGCACGATCGTCGGCAGCTACCTGGGCTCGGCCGTGCCGCGCCGCGACATCCCCGAGTACGCGCGCATGTGGCGCGAGGGCCGGCTCCCGGTGGAGGAACTGATCTCCTCCCGGATCCCCCTCTCGCGCATCAACGAGGCCATGGACCAGCTCGCGGACGGGCTGGCCGTACGTCAGGTCGTCTTGTTCGACGACTGAGCCCGGACGCCGGCCGGTCCGGGACCAAGGTCCCGGACAGGATGTCTTGTGGGAACCGATTTCTCCCGACGGCCGAGCCGCCGGGGACGTCGTGCCCGGGCGTCCCCGCCACTCGGTCCCCCGCTCGGCGCCGGACTGCTCCGGCCGATGGGCGCATGCGACGGGAGTCTTCGGACCCTTTTCTCCGAGCCCACGGTCCCTCCGGCCGTGCCGGAGCCGACGTGTGATTCTCGTTTCGCCGGTGCGCGGCGGGTGCCTGGACCGCTCGCGGGCGCGCGTATCCACAGCTGTGGAAAAACCTGTTGATCAGTAATTTTCGGCCCGGCCGACGACGACCTCGGCACCCGAAACGGTCCCGCGCGTCCGGTGCAGCCGCCGTTGCTCGGCGCGTCTCGCCGAGACCACGCCGGGTCGTGTACGTGCTCCACGTCTCATTGCCGATGTCGATGCGGCGGTGCAAGAGTCAGCGCGCCGACGGTCGGCGGCTCCGCTCCGGGCGCCTGCGCCGCCGGTCGAACGGGAGGTCGCGAATCCAGCCTCTCGCGGCAGCAGTTCGGAACTCGATGCCCCGCCGGACGGCGGGCCCGAAGGCAGGAGTCGTGGTCATGGTCGATGTCGCGCCGATACTGAGGACGCCGGACGCGCAGCGGCCGTATCCACCCACCCACCGCCCGAAAGGCTCGAGGATCCTCGAGGTCGTCACCTCCACCGACCACAAGGTGATCGGTGTGATGTACATCGTGGCGGCCTTCGCGTGGTTCCTCGTCGGCGGTCTCATGGCGCTGCTCATCCGGGGTGAGCTCGCCGTGCCCGGTCTGCAGTTCCTGTCGAACGAGCAGTACAACCAGCTGTTCACGATGCACGGCACGATCATGCTGCTGCTCTATGCGACCCCGGTGTTCTTCGGCTTCGCCAATTATCTGCTGCCCCTGCAGATCGGGGCGCCGGACGTGGCCTTCCCCCGGCTGAACGCGGTGGGCTTCTGGCTGTACGTCTTCGGCGGGCTCATGGCCGCGGGCGGTTTCCTCACCCCCGGCGGGGCCGCGGACTTCGGGTGGACGGCGTATGTGCCGCTGACGAATTCACTGCACTCGCCCGGAGTCGGGGCGGACCTGTGGATCCTCGGTCTCACCGTCGGCGGCCTGGGCACGATCCTCGGCGCGGTCAATCTCATCACCACCATCGTGTGCCTGCGCGCCCCCGGCATGACCATGTTCCGGATGCCGATCTTCACCTGGAACACCTTCATCGCCTCGCTGCTGATCCTGCTGATCTTCCCGCTGCTGGCCGCGGCGCTGATCGCCCTGTTCGTCGACCGGCAGTTCGGCGCTCACGTCTTCGATCCCGGCACGGGCGGTGTCATGTTGTGGCAGCACCTGTTCTGGTTCTTCGGTCACCCCGAGGTGTACGTGCTGGCGCTGCCGTTCTTCGGCATCGTCTCGGAGATCTTCCCGGTCTTCTCCCGCAAGCCGATCTTCGGTTACACCGGCCTGGTCTACGCGACCCTGGCGATCGCGGCGCTTTCGATCGCGGTGTGGGCGCACCACATGTACGCCACCGGCGCCGTGCTGTTGCCGTACTTCTCCTTCATGACGTTCCTGATCGCGGTGCCCACCGGCGTGAAGTTCTTCAACTGGATCGGCACCATGTGGAAGGGGCAGCTGACGTTCGAGTCGCCGATGCTGTTCTCGGTCGGCTTTATCGTCACCTTCCTGTTCGGCGGCCTGTCCGGCGTCATCCTCGCCAGCCCGCCGCTCGACTTCCAGCTGCACGAGTCGTATTTCGTCGTGGCGCACTTCCACTACGTGCTCTTCGGGACGATCGCCTTCGCCACCTACGCCGGCATCTACTTCTGGTTCCCGAAGATGACCGGGCGCATGCTCGACGAGCGCCTCGCCAAGTGGCACTTCTGGCTGACCTTCGCCGGCTTCCACACCACGTTCCTGGTGCAGCACTGGCTGGGCAACGAGAGCATGCCGCGTCGCTACGCCGACTACCTGCCGTCGGACGGGTTCACCACCTTGAACATCGTCTCGACCATCGGTGCCTTCGTGCTCGGCGCCTCGACCCTGCCGTTCCTGTGGAACGTGTTCAAGAGCTACCGGTACGGGCAGGTCGTCACGGTCGACGACCCGTGGGGCTACGGCAACTCCCTCGAGTGGGCGACGAGCTGCCCGCCGCCGCGGCACAACTTCACCGAGCTGCCGCGCATCCGCTCCGAGCGGCCCGCGTTCGAGCTGCACTACCCGCACATGAGCGAGAAGATGCGCTCCGAGGCCCACGTGGGCTGGGGTTCGCACGCCCAGACCGCCCGCGCGCTCGAGGGGACGCGCTGACATGGAGGACGGACGCCGGTTCCGCCGGTACGCGACGCTCGGCGAGACCCGTACCCGGCCCGACCCGACGGCCCTGCTGGTCGCGATGCTGGTGCTGGCGGTGCTGCTCGCCTCCCCGTGGTGGCTGTCGCCGGTCCCGGCCGTGCTGCTGATCGTCGCGGCGGCCGTCGGAACGGTCGCGGTCGGCGCTACGAGCCGGCGGACGATCGTGCCGACCCGGTGGTCTTGACCTTTCGATCACCGGGCGGAGGGCCGACCACCCACACCAGCTCCCCCGAGGGGCCCCGGCCCGGCGCGTGTACGCGGCGGGCCGGTAGCTCGGAACCTCCGGACGAGTCCGCAGTGGAGACTCGCTCACCGTGCGAGAAGAGTCGGCATGTAGCCGGTGTGGAAGCGGGGCAGTGCGGCACAGAGCCCGGACAGGTTGTTGCCGCTACGAAGGACGGTGCCGTCGGGCCGGACGATGGCAGCGCGCGCGTGGCCGCGACGTAGCCAGCGGTGCAGGTCGCTGCCTGGTCGAACCAGTAGGAGTCTGCCACCACGCCGGTCGATGTCGGTGCGTTGTTCCGCGGTCGGGGAGACAGAGGTGACCACCGCGAACCGGCCGGCGACGACCTCGGTGAATCGGCGACCCTCGCCGAGGACCGGATTCGGGATCAATCGGCCCGCTCGGCTTCCGCGCAGCCGAGGTCGCTCGATCAGACCCGAGCGGTGAAGAGCGGGTGTCTCACCGGCCATGATCTTGTCGCCGAGGCCCGGCACGCCGTGCAACAGCGGCAAGACGACGCGGCGGAGGAGGTTGCCGAGGTCGCCACCCTCGGTCATGGCCGTTCCGACGAACTTGGCCCGCCGGATCAGCGCCAGCGCGTGGGGTTTGCGTTCGATCTCGTAGGTGTCGAGTGTGCTCTCGGGCAGGTCGCCGCCGAGAACGCCGGCGAGCTTCCAGGCGAGGTTCATAGCGTCGCGCATCCCTGCCCCCATTCCCTGTCCGACGAACGGTGGTGTGAGATGGGCGGCGTCGCCGAGCAGGAACACGTGCCGGTCGCGCCATCGGTCCGCGATCCGCGCTCGAAAGGTGTACTCGGCCACGCGGACGAGCTCCAGGTCCTCGATCGGTGTGGTCCTCGTCCACGGCGAGATCAGAGGATGCAGCCGGGTCATCTCGCGGTAGTCGTCGGCGGTCTCACCGGGCTTCAGACGGAACTCCCAGCGGTAGCGCGTTTCTCCGATCCGCATGTACGTCGCCGCGCGTACGGGGTCGCACACCTGGTGCACACCCTCCCATTCGCCCAGGTCTGCGGTGGTGGCGACGTCGACAACCAGCCAGCGTTGTTCGAACTTCAGGTCCCGCATCGTTGTCTGGATCCGGTCTCTGACCATGCTGTTGGCGCCGTCGCAGCCCAACACGTATCCGGCCCGCACCGATTCGTGCACACCGGTGCTTCGGTCGGTGAAATCGACTCGAACGCCGCCGGTCTCGTCGTGGGCGAACCCGGTGACTTCGACGTTGCCGCGCAGAGTTGCCCCGGGATACCGGGTCAGATTGGCGCGCAGGAGCTCCTCGAACTGCGGCTGGTCGAACATGTTCGCCTCCGGGTAGCCGTGCATACCCGGACCGGGTGCACGGTGGAACTCGGTGAGAACTCGCATGTTCCGGTCGAGAAGCCGCAACCCGAGGCACGGCCGGGAGATCGCCGCGAACTCGTCGGCGATCCCGAGGTGCGCCACGATCCGGTGGATCTCCCCGTCGAGGTGGACCGCTCGCGGCTGCGCATAGACGCCCTCCCAGCGCTCGAGTATCAGGCACTCGACGCCGTGGCGGGCAAGCAGGGTGGCGGCGGTCAGTCCGGTGGGCCCGGCACCGACGATGACGACCGGGACGGCCTGCCCGCTCATCGGATCGATCCGAACAGGACGAGGAGGTAGGCGAGGATCAGCGCACCGACGACGACGGCGGGCATCATCTCACGCAGGCCGTCACCGCTGCGTACGTGCGTGACGACGGCCCCTACCATCAGCAGCAGGAGCCCGACGCCGGCTGCGGCGCCCAGCGCCGGCACGAGCCCGCCGAGCAGGAGCCCGGCAGCACCGGCGACCTCGAGCGCACCGATACCCCGATACGTGCCGACGGACATTCCCACATGGGCTGCCCGTTCCCGCATCGGCGAGATCGCCGACATCTTGCTCACGCCGAGCGTGAAATAGAGGAGGGCGAGTGAGGTGGCCAGAACCATTGATGCGACGGTCATTTGCGCACCATTACCTTCCAGTCGACGGCGTATCGGTCCAGGATCGCTTCGACGGCCGGTTCACCGGCCGATCCGTGGACCTCGATGGTGGCAAGGATCGAACCGTTCACCACGGACGCGTGAACGCTGTCGACACCTGCGATGGGGGCGAGAGCATGCTCGAGTTCGCGCCGTGTCGCGTCGGCACGCAGCGCGAGCTTGTAGGGCTTGCCGACCGCGGTGACGGGCAATGCGTCGAGGATGGTGACCGAGGCGGGTGCCGCGGCCCGTTCGGGGACGTGCTCACCCGCCCAGACCCGTAGCTCCTCATCGGTGACGCGGGAGTCTGCGACGACGGTGACGTACGCGACGGGCACTTCGCCGGCGTGCGCGTCGGGGCGTCCGACGGCGTTGACCGCGGTCACCTCGGGGTGGGCCGACAGGGCGTCTTCGATGATCGCCGGATCGATGTTGTGCCCGCCCCGGATGATGACGTCCTTGGCGCGTCCCATCAGGTAGACGAAGCCGTCGTCGTCGACACGGGCCAGGTCGCCGGTGTCGAGCCAGCCGTCGATCAGTTTGCCCATGCCGTCGAGAACAGGTCCGTATTCGTCGCGACCGGTGACATAACCCGCGAACACCGTCGGTCCGCTGACGGCGAGGATTCCCGTCGCTCCGGTGGGGAGCTCTTCCCAGGAGCCGTCGTCGCGGACGCGTACCACTTTGACGTGTTGGTAAGGCATCGGCAGCCCGACCGAGCCGGGGCGTGGCGCGTCGGTGAACGTGCGGACACTCGCGCAGGTCGCTTCCGTCAGACCGTAGCCTTCGAGAAGGGGCACACCGGTGTGGTGCTGGAAGGTCACCCTGACGGCAGCCGGTAGCGGCGACGCTCCGACGATCGCCGATCGCAGGCTGCTGATGTCGGCATCGA
This sequence comes from Rhodococcus indonesiensis, assembly GCF_047782815.1. NCBI lineage: Bacteria > Bacillati > Actinomycetota > Actinomycetes > Mycobacteriales > Nocardiaceae > Rhodococcus > Rhodococcus indonesiensis. The sequence goes on from NZ_CP180630.1 coordinate 5,474,704, forward strand.
CCGGGTGCTGGGCGAGTGTCGCGTATACGGTGGGCACCGCGCTCATCACCGCGATGCGATAGTGCTCGACGATCTTCCAGAACTCGCGAGACAGCGCCGGGTCGCGGTAGCCGAGCGGGCCGGCCCACACCACGTGCTGCCCTTTGAACAGTGGTGCCAGCAATGTGACCATCAGCGCATTGACATGGAACAGCGGTAGGGCCGCGAACACGACGGAGTCGCAGTCCCACGACGAGTTCGCGGCCAGCATCCACGAATTGGCGATCTCGTTGCCGTGGGTGTGGGCGGCCAGCTTCGGGACGCCGGTGGTACCGCCGGTGTGGAACAGCGCGGCCAAGTCGACCGCACGGGGAGGATCACCGACGAAGCCGGAGGAGTCGATACGGGCCGAGAGCGCATCGAGGTAGCCGACCCGCACCCCGTCGACCTCGGGCAGGACCGCAGGCGCTCCGGTGGCGCCGGTGGGCCGCAGCGCCAGCACCGCGTCCACCCCTCCGCCCACGGCAATCTCGTGCGCGGCTTTCCAGGTGTCGGCCGCCAGTTCCGGGCCGGCCGCCACGAGCACGCGTGCACCCGAGCGGCGCAACAGTTCGGCGATGTGCTGCGGCGACTGTCCGGCGTTGAGGGGTGCAGCGATGCCCGCGAGTTGCGTGGCGAGAGTCGCGGGGATCGATTCGGCGCAGTTGGGCGCCATCAGCGCCACCGCGTCGTGGCGCCGCACGCCGAGCCGATGGAACAGATTTGCGTAACGATGAACATCGGCAAGAAGTTCGGAGAAGCTGCGCTGCAACGGCTCCCGCCACCGCGTGCCGTCGGGCAGGACCGTGAGGGCGATGCAATCCGGCCACAGCCGGGCCGCTCGGGTGAGCAGCGCGTAGGTGGACTCCGGGAGCCCCCGATCCCGCAGCGGCACAGCCTCGATGGCAGGCAGATCTGTGGGAGCCGCGTATCGCGGCCAGAGCAGGTCGGTGCTCATCGCGCGTACCTCACCACCGTGCGCTGGCGCCCCAGGTCGATGGTCCCGTCGTCGGTGGCGACGGACGCTTCGATGAGGTCACCGTCCTGCAGATAGTTCGAATTCCTCGCCTGCCCCGCGAAGAAGAGCTTCCACTTGACGGCCGGCGGCAGCAGCGAAGCGAGGATTTCGAGTGGCTTCGGTGGGGCGCTCAGCGCCGTTCCGACCGGCGTTCCGGTCAGCAGCAGGTCTCCGGCGTCGAGGCGTTGAAAGCGGGTCAACGCCTGCAACGTCTCGGCAGGCTGGTAGATCATGTCGGCCACGGTCATGTTCTGGCGCGGCTCCCCGTTGACCCACAGTCGCAGGCGCAGGTCGGTGAACCGCTTCAGTTCGTCGGCGTCCAGCAGTACGAGCGCGGGCCCGACCGGGGTGAACGTCGGGTACGACTTGGCCTCGTAGAACTGCGTTTTGGGAAGCTGGACGTCACGCGCGGAGATGTCGTTGGTGACGACCAGGCCGGCAACGTGATCGGCGAGAGTGTCTGCGGTGATCGTGGTGCCGACGGGCAGCTCGCGCCCGAAGACCAGTCCGATCTCCACCTCGTAGTCCAGTAGCCGGACGTGGGCGGGACGGATCACGTCGTCGTGGGGTCCGCTGATCGAACCGGACGACTTGCGGAAGAAGGTCAGCGGAGTGGTGTCGGGGTTCATCCCGGCGTCCTCGACATGCGAGGCGAAGTTCGTCATCTGTGCGACCACTCGGCAGGGCGCCGTGACCGGGGAGAGCAACGAGAGGGACTCGACGGGCACGGTGCCCTCGCCGGCGGCAGCCGCCTCGACCGCTGGTCGGTCGGCCAGCAACTGAGCGGTGGTGGTGGCCGCGGTGTCGACTTGTGCGGCACCCGTGGGTGTGACGACCCACCAGGCATCGGCGGTGCGGAGGACGGAGATGGTCATGAGCTCGCAACTTTCAGGAGGCCGCGTAGGCGGGACAGATCGAATTCGTTGTCGGCGCGCAGCGCATCGACGATGGCGCGCAGTTCCCGAAGCGAATCCCGACCGGGTTTCGATCCGAGGAAGTCCTTGGTGGCGGGCGGCCCCCACTGGGCCAGTCCGGACGCGGTCATCGGTGCCCAGCCGACGTCGAGGGTGTTGTCGAAGAGATCGCCGTCGCTGAAGTGCTCGACCATGAATCCGTCGGGGTCACGCCAGTAGTCGAAGATCTGACTGCCCTGGATATGTCGGCCGATACCCCAGGACCGGCGGTAGCCGCGGTCGAGCAGGTACTCGCCTCCTGCCGCGAGGGAGTCCAGGTCGGCGACCTGGTATGCCGAATGCACGTAGCGGTTGGACGGTCCGAGAACCATCGCGAGGGTGTGATGGTCGGTGGGCGTGGCACCCCGGTCGCAGCGGATGAAGCTCATGACCGGGCCCCGGGCCCGTTGCCCGGGGTAGTAGAGGAAGTCGCTGACGATCAGTCCGAAGTGCTCGAGATACCAATCGAGCGTTTCGCGGTACTTCGTCGTCTGCAATACGACATGTCCGAGCCGTTGCACGGTGGCCGGTGCGCGGGGTGGGCGCTGGGTGGCATTCACCCGCCCGGCGTCGTGCCCGAAGTTGAACCGGAGCGGAGCCTGGGCGGGTAGCGCGGGCAGATCGAATGTGCCGGACACGACGCGCACTCCCAGGGCGCTCGGATCGACGAGATCGACGGCGATCCCGCCGAGGCTCTCGGGGAGGGGCACCACCGCACTGCCGACCGCGTCCGCGAGTCGCAGCACGTCGGTCGGGTCGGCCGCCCGGAAGGCGGGACCGACGAACCGCGATCGCGGGCCTCGGCGGATGAGCACGCAGGGCGACCCGGGGTCTGTCCCGCGCAACTGCAGTTCGTGTGCGGTTCGAAGCGCCGTCGAGAAACCGAAGGCATGGGCGAACGCCTCCGCCCGCTCGAGGTCGGGCTTCTCGAACTCCAGCCACGCCAGGTCGTGCACCTTGATGATCGGATCGGCGGCCCGGCCCCGATGCTCGCCCGCCAGGCCGCCCTGCTCACTGTGCAGACCGGTATGGGGGTCGTGGTGGACGTTCATCGATCACTCCCTTCAAGTTATGATGATATCGTCACTTACGAGGATATCGTCAGTCAAGCGTTTTTGAGGAATTCGTCACAATTGAGGGCGCTCAGCATGCGCATGGTCGGGTCAGCGGTGAGTTCTCCCACGCGGCGGGGGGGACCCCGAAGTCATGGCTCGACAGCCCGTTCCGGGGGCGCCGTGGTCGACTTCGTCGCACTGGGCGATCGGCGGTGGCCGGGCCCTCTCGAGGGCCGGCCGGCCGCTCGCGACGTGTCACCCCGTTCATGTCGACGCCGACCATTTCGACGCCGGCAGGGGAATTGCCACCGCGTCTCGGGGGCGGACCCAGCACGTCGGACAACCCCGGGCAGGTTCGTCGTCGGCGGGATGCTCATGACTGGAAGGTGAGGGTGCAGCAGTTGCTCGGACAAGGCAGATTCAAACCGATCGACGTGGTGAGCGAAGTGACCAGCGCGGCCGAGACGAACCGGAACGGGATTCCCGTGGAGCATGTCGTCGCGCTCCTGCGCGAGCGCGTGTACGGCGCGATGACGTGTTTGGCGACACTCGCCGTCCTCGTCCGCTACACGGCCCCCGAGACGAGCCCATGGGCTCCGTTCCTGGATGTCGCGGTGGCCACCGGCGGGCTCTGGGCGGCGAGCCTGCTGGCCGACTGGGTAGCACACCTCGGCGCGCACCACAGCGCTCCGCGCGGGAGGGCAGCGCTGCGGATGCTGCAGGCCTCCGGCCAGATTGTGGCGGCCGCGGTCTTGCCCCTGCTGATACTGGCGGCCGCCGCCGTCGGACTGCTGAGCACATCCACAGCGATGTGGATCGCGATGGGGATCCTCGTCGTCGAGCTCGGCGTAATTGCTCTTCTTGCCGTGCGGATGGCCCAGTTACGTTGGTGGCAGCAGCTGTCGACCATCATCGGCATGGTCGGTGCGGGAGTACTCGTGGTGGGAATCAAGATTCTCGCCCACTAGGTTGGACCGCGCCTGGCGACACATCGGGGCGTTCACCGAGGTTGAGGAATTCGTCAATATTGATGAGACGCCCGTAATATGGGCGTGGTCAGGCGGATCAGGAGAAGGGCGGACAGGCATGACCGAGCAGATCACCGATGCACCGAACCGCCTGGACCGACGCAAGGCGCGGACCCGTGCCGCACTCGTACGCGCAGCCCAATCATTCATGGCGGCAGGGAAACTGACCGCCCCGATCCTCGAGATCACCCAAGCCGCAGATGTCGGGATGGGGTCGTTCTACAACCACTTCAAGACAAAGGAGGAGCTTTTCCACGCTGCCGTGGAGGAGGCCCTCGACCGCCATGGCGCGGCGCTCGACGAACTGACCGCGGAGCTGGACGACCCTGCCCAGGTCTTCGCGCAGAGCTTCCGTCTGACCGGACGCCTCCATCGCAGGAATCCCGAACTGAGCAAGGTCCTGCTCAGCAACGGCCTGAGTCTGGTCAGCTCGGACAAAGGCCTGGCGCCGAGAGCTCGCCGAGACATCGAGGCAGCTTCCCGCTCGGGACGGTTCAGCGTGCGCGATCCCGAACTGGCCCTGACCATCGCAGCAGGGGCTGCACTGTGCCTGGGTCAACTGCTGCACGACCACCCCGAACGTGACGACGCGGAGGCCACCGACCAGGTCACCGAGGACCTGCTGCGCATGTTCGGCGTCTCGGCCGACGAAGCCCACGACATCTGCCGACGCCCCTTACCCGACGATCGACCTCGGGACGCAATCGGCACATAGCGTGCGCCGAGATGTCCGGACCTCCCGGTTGCTGTGCACACGCCGCCTCCAGCGACTCGGCCTGCCCGGCGACCGGCTCCCGACGGTCCTCCCGGCCCGGCTACCCTCGATCCCATGGGCAGGCAGCGGGAGCGTCGGGCCGCGGCGGGGTCCGGTCGCGGTCCGGCCGAGGGCATCCACGACATCGACACCGGCACCTGTGAACTCGTCAAGGATCGGTACCGGCCCGACGGCTGGGTGCTCGAGGTCAACGGCGTGCCCAGCTCCCATATCGATCTCACCGATCCCACGCTGCTCGAGTTCGAGTACATGCGGTGGATCGCTCACCTGCTCGAGTCGCAACGGCCGCGCGACGAACGGCTGCGGGTCCTGCACCTCGGCGGCGGGGCCTGCACGATGGCCCGCTACCTCGCCGCCACCTACCCGGACGCGCGGCAGGTGGTGGTCGAGATCGACGGCCGGCTCGCCGAATTGGTGCGGGACTGGTTCGACCTGCCCCGCGCCCCGCTGCTGCGGATTCGGGTGGGGGAGGCCCGCGCGGTCCTGACCTCCCTGACCGACGCGACCCGCGACGTGATCATCCGCGACGTCTTCGCGATCAACCGCACGCCCGTCGCGCTGACCACCGTCGAGTTCACCCGGCACGCCCGCCGGGTCCTCGATGCGGGCGGTGTCTACGTCGTCAACTGCGGTGACACCCGGGATCTGACCACCGCCCGGCGGGAAGCAGCCACCATCGGCAGCGTCTTCGCGCACACCGCGATCATCGCCGATCCCGCGATGCTCAAGGGCCGGCGCTACGGCAACATCGTCATCGCCGGCAGCGACGCACCGCTCGGCGAGTCACCGGCACTCGCCCGCGAACTGCTCGGCGGCGGCGTGCCCGCCCAGGTGTGGACCGACGCGCAGGTCCGCCGGTTCGCCGCCGACGCCCGCGTCCTTCTCGACGCCGAGTGCCGCCCGGACGGCGAAGTCGCGGCCGGCTGACCTCGTCACCGGGACCGGCCCGCGGTCCAGGCGAGCAGGTCGTCGACCGGCCAGGCGTTGACCACGTCCTCGGGTTCCACCCCGCGTTCGGCGGCGCGTTCACAGCCGTACCCGATCCAGTCCAGCTGACCGGGCGCGTGCGCGTCGGTGTCGATCGCGAAGCGGCAGCCGAGATTCAGCGCCAGGTCGATCAGCCGCTCCGGCGGGTCCTGCCGCTCGGGGCGGGCGTTGATCTCCACCGCCGTGCCGTGATCGCGGCACGCCGAGAACACCGCCTCGGCGTCGAAACGCGACTCCGGGCGGGTGCCGCGACCGCCCTGCACCAGCCGGCCCGTGCAGTGCCCGAGCACGTCGACGTGTGGATTCTGCACCGCCTTCAGCATCCGCTTCGTCATGATCGACCGGTCGGCCCGCAGATTCGAGTGCACGCTGGCCACCACGATGTCGAGTTCGGCCAACAGTCCCTCGTCCTGGTCGAGCGTGCCGTCGTCGAGGATGTCCACCTCGATCCCGGTGAGAATGCGGAAGGAGCTGCCGCTGTCGGCGAAGACCCGATTGAGATCGGCGACGACTCCCAGCTGGTTGCGCAGCCGCTCGGCGGTGAGACCGTTGGCCACCTTCAGCCGGGGTGAGTGGTCGGTCAGCGCGCAGTACCGGCGTCCGAGCGCTGCGGCGGTCCGCATCATCTCGGCGATCGGGCTGCCGCCGTCCGACCAGTCCGAGTGCACGTGGAGATCGCCCTGCAGGGCCTCGAGCAGGCCCACGCCGCCGCGGCCGATCGGCTCGGCCTCCTCGCGCAGTTGTCGCAGGTAGGCGGGTACGCCGTCGGAGGATTCGCGGATCACGGTGGCGGTCTTCGGCCCGATTCCGGACAGGGCCGTCCAGCTGTCCGCCCGGCGCCTCGCGGCACGTTCGTCCGGGTCGAGCCGGGCGACGATGTCGGCGGCGTGGCGGTACGCCTTCACGCGGTAGCTCTCGGCGCGGTCGCGTTCGAGCCAGAACGCGACCTCCCGCAGGGCGTCCACCGGGTCCATGCGTCCATTCTCGCCACGGTGGTCCGTAGCGTGGGGCGCATGCGCACAAATGCGAGGTGGCGACGGACACTGGCCGGAACCGCGATGGGGGTGGCCGGCGGGACGCTGGTACTGGCCGGCGTCGCCGCCCGGGTCGCGACGCCCGCGGCCGGCCGGTTGTACACCGTCGCCGATGCGCCGAGCGCGCCGGTGGTGATCGTGCCGGGTGCCCGCGTCCGGAACGGATGGCCCATGGCGATGCTGCGCGGACGCCTCGACGTGGCTGTCGCGCTGCTCGCGGACGGCCGCGCCTGCCGCGTGCTCGTCTCGGGCGACGCGGCAGGCCGCTCCGGGGACGAGATCGCGGCGATGACCGGCTATCTGGTGGAGCACGGCGTGGGACGGGAAGTGATCGCCACCGACCCGTACGGGCTCGACACGTACGACACCTGCCTGCGCGCCGCGCAGGTCTACGGGGTGACGACGGCGGTGATCGCCACCCAGGGATTCCATCTGCCGCGGGCCGTCGCGCTGGGGAGGCGGGCGGGGATCGACATGGCCGGGGTGATCGCGGAGTGCGACTGCCGGCTGCGCACCCGGGTGCGCAACGTCCTGCGTGAGTATGTGCTGTCGCGTCCGAAAGCACTTGTGGAGATGTATTTTCCGCGCCCTCCGCGCGTGACGGCGACCGCGGGCGAGGCGTCGGCCGGGATCCTCGCCTAGGGTCGTCGCATGCGACCTTCAGCCCTGATCACCGGTGGCAGCCGCGGCGTCGGCGCCGCCATCGCCCGGGAACTCGCCCCCAGCCACGACCTGCTGCTCGGCGGCCGCCGCGCGGAGTCGCTCCGGGCGATCTGCGCGGAGCTTCCGCAGGCGGCCCCGTGGCCGGTCGACCTGCTCGACCACGAGGCGGTGGCCGCGGCCTGCTCGGGAATCGACCGGTTGGACGTGCTGGTGCACAACGCGGGGCTCGCCGAACTCGGGACGATCGCCGACGGCGGAATCGCGCAGTGGCGGGAGATGTTCGAGGCGAACGTGGTGGCGGTGGTGGAGCTGACGCGGCTGCTCCTGCCGGCGCTCCGGGCTACGAAAGGCCATGTCGTGCTGCTCAATTCGGGGGCCGGGCTGAACGCGAAGGCCGGCTGGGGCGCATACGCCGCCAGCAAGTTCGCGTTGCGGGCCTTCGCCGACGTCCTGCGGCAGGAGGAGCCGGCGCTGCGGGTGACGTCGGTGCATCCGGGCCGGATCGACACCGACATGCAGCGTGCGATCGTTGAGAGCGAGGGCCGGACCTACGAACCGGAGCGCTTCCTGAAGGCGTCGACCGTGGCACTGGCGGTGGGGCAGGCCGTTCGGACCCCGTCGGACGCGCACCCGACCGAGATCGTACTGCGGCCCCGCTAGCCGTCGGCGCCGGAACGACAGCGTCGGCGTCAGAACGGCAGTGGAATCACGACCGGCGCCCCGTTCGGCAACTGGATGCGGATCTGGGGTGGCGGCGGTGGGGCAGGGGCCGGTACCGGGGCAGGGGCCGGTGCCGGAGGAGGTGGCTCCGGCGCAGGCGGTGGGGGAGGTGGTGGTGGGGGTGGCGGCGGTGGCGGCGGTGGAGGCGGTGGTTCCGGTGGCGGCGCCGGTGCCCGCGGCGCGGGCGCTGCGATCTCCGCGTCCGGCGCCGGCGGTACGGGTGCCGGTTCCGGTGCGGGCGGCGGTAGCGGGTCGGCAGCCCCGGGCGCCGGCTGCTTGGGACCGGCACCGATGGGCACCGCCAGCAGATTCCCGGTGGTGACGTCGACGACGGTCAGTTCGCCGACCGGCGCGGCTCCCGGCTGCACGACGAACAACCGCTCCTCGTCGAGGCCGGACCAGCGTTCCCCTTCGATCTCCTGACCCGAGGACAGAACGGGGGAGAGCAGGGGACTGCCCGGCGCACATCGCACGCGGGGCACTCCCCGGTCGTCGACCAGCACGACGGTTCCGGTCTCGAGGACCGACTGCACGGGCACCGCACGTCCCTCGCGGTACTCGTGATCGGTGACCCGGGTGTCCGCCCGCAGCAGCACCGGTGTCAGTGTGCGCAGGTATCCGCGGGCGTCGGCGATGTCGAACACGTCGAGCCAGGCCTCCCGCTTGACCGGGTCCTGCTCGAGCGTGCCGGCGAGCCGCTCCCGGTCGCACAGCTCACGCTCGAGGCTGCCGCCGTAGAGTCCGGTCCGGTCCCCGGACACCGTCACCGGGCCACCGTCGGGCACGGGAAGCTCGGCCTGCGGTGCCGGTGGAACGGCGACCGGCACCTGATCCGGCAGGAGCAGACCGCTCCACGGATGCTCGCCCCGCGAGGTCGCCAGGTCCAGGCGAACCAGCTCGGTCCGCGACGGACCGTCCGTGGAGCATCCCCCCACGGCGAGCGCAGTCAGCGCGAGTACCATCCCGAATCCGCGCGCAGCGGTGCCGGCGGCCACCCGCCCATGGTAGGCGGAACCCCTCCGCGCCTCGGGTGCTTTCGGTCGGCTTCAGCCGTCGGACGTCAGGCGCACGCGGGCGATCCGGTGGCCGTCCAGTTCGCTCACGGTGAGACGGTGACCGTCGAGGGTGATGCTGTCGCCGAGTCGTGGCAGGCGCTGGAGGCGGTGGACCACGCACCCCGCGACGGTCTCGTAGGGGCCCTTCGGCAGCCCAATTCCGGTGGCGCGTTCGAAGTCCTCGACGATCAGCAGACCGTCCACCTGCTGCGTGCCGGCCTGCGCCGGCGCGGACGGGGGCGCAGCCTGCTGGGTGGGTTCGAATTCGTCGCCGATCTCGCCGACGATCTCCTCGACGATGTCTTCGAGTGTCGCGATTCCGGCGGTGCCGCCGTACTCGTCGACGACTTGGACGATCTGGTCGTTGGTGTGTCGCATCAGCGACAGTGTCGCGAGCGCGGGTTTGGAGGCGGGCAGCGAGAGGATGGGCCGGCACACGTCGGCGACGGTCGGGGCGGTCGCCGGATCGGCGAGCAGCAGGTCACGCAGGTGCACGAAGCCCACGACGTCGTCGAGCGACGTGCCGACGACCGGATACCGGCTGTGCGCGCCTGCCAGTGCCTGTTCGCACGCCGCCGGGAGCGGGGTGTCGGCGGGTAGGAAGTCGACCTCGGTGCGCGGGCGCATCACCTCGAGCAGCGATCGCTGTCCGGCGTCGAACACCTCGGCGAGCACCGTGCGCTCGTCCTCCGGCACCGCCGAATGGCTGAGCAACAGATCGCGCAACTCCTCGTGGGTGATCTCCTCGGTCCGGCGCGCCGGATCGGCTCCGAGCAGCCGGACGAGCCCGTCCGTGGAGACCGACAACAGCCAGATCACCGGTCGCATCAGGGTGGCGAACCGGTCCAGGGCCGGTGCGGTCAGCAACGACACCCCGGTGGACCGTTGCAGGGCGATGCGCTTGGGGACGAGTTCACCGAGGACCAGGGAGAGGTAGGCGATCACCAGCGTGGTGCCGGTCAAGGCGACGGCGCTCGCCGCTGCGGCGGGCAGCCCCCACGATTCGAGCGAGGGGACGAGATCGGGGGCGATGGTGGAGGCACCGTAGGCGGCGGAGAAGAATCCGGCCACGGTGACGCCGATCTGCACCGCGGACAGGAAGCGGTTGGGGTTCTTCGCCAGCTCGGCCGTCCGGCGACCCCGCCGGCCCCGCTCCTCGAGCGCACGGATCTGGCTCTCCCGCAGAGACACCAGGGCCAGCTCGGTGCCGGCGAAGACGCCGCCGATCAGGACGAACACCAGGACCAGGAGGATGTCGGCGAACGCGGTCATGGCGGCCACCCGGGACCGTCGGCCATGTCGTGTCACCTCATCGGGAAGACGCGGGATACGACTTCCAGTCTAGGAGAGCCCCGACTATTCGGACACCGGCCGCACCTCGGGGCGGATGTTCCACGTGAAACAGCTCAGGAGGCGGGGACGGTCTGCATGTCCTCCTGGCTCCAGTAGGCCTTCATGCTGGTGATCCGGGCGTCGTCGTCGAACGTCATGACGTCGACGACCTCCATGACGAGGTCCTGCTCGCCGAGATGCGTGGTCAGCCGGAAGAGAAAGGCGGCGTTGCCGCCGGCGATCTTCAGGGTGAGCAGCTCGCCGGTCTGGTTGAGCGGCTCGATCATCGCGTAGAACTCGCGCAGGGCCGCCTCGGTGGTGCGCACGTCGGTGCCCACCGGGTCCTCGACCGTGGCTCCGGGAGCGTAGAGGGCGAGCACCTCGTCGGTGGTCCCCTTGGCCACCGACCTGATGTAGGACTCGACGGTGGCGCGGATCGCGGCGGGAGTGGGGGCCATGCGGAAACCTCCGTTGCTAGAACGCGTTCTAGCAACGGAGGTTAGCAGCGCACGCCGGGACTGGGAATGCCCGGCGTGCGCCGCTGCCTCGCGGCTGTGGGCCCGGAACGGCTCAGGGGCCCGGAACGGCTCAGGCGCTCGGAACGGCTCAGGCGTCCGCGTCGACCGTCGGCAGCAGCCGTTCGAGGACGTCGGCGAGGGTGATCAACCCGACCACCTGTCCGTCGTCGGTGACGGTAGCCAGGTGGTTGCGGGTCTCGCGCATGGTGCGCAGCGCCTCGTACACCGGCACCGTCGCCTCGAGCGTCAGCGCCGGGCGCATCAACTCGGCGGCGGTGATCCCCGCCGCGGCGTGCAGACTGTCCCGCACGTGCACCACCCCGTCCACATGTCCGTTGCCGCGCACGAGCAGGCGCAGGTGCCCGGTGCGCCGGGCGGTGTCCTGGATCTGCGCGGCGTCCGCGTCGGGCCGGACACTGCTCGGGCGGGCGTTGGGGCGGACGATGTCGCCGACGGTCAGCGCCTCGAGTTCGAGGGCGCTGGTCAGGTGGCCGTGGTAGCGCTCGTCGAGGGTGCCCACGGTGGCCGAGTGCTCGACCAGGTGCCGCAACGCATCCGGGTCCTGTCCGGTACCGACCTGGTCGACCGGGACGACACCGACCCGCCGCAGGCACCAGTTGGCCAGGTGGTTGAGCTGCACGATGACCGGGCGGGTGACCCACATGAACGCCCGCATCGGAAGCGCGAGCAGGGTCGCCGACTTCTCCGGGTGCGCGATCGCCCAGGACTTCGGGGCCATCTCGCCGACCACCAGATGCAGGAACGTCACGATGATCAGCGCCAGGACGAACCCGGCGACGTCCGCCAGCCACAGCGGCGCACCCCAGTTCTCGAAGGCCGGGGTGAGCCAATGGTGCACGGCGGGCTTGGTCACCGCGCCGAGGGCCAGGGTGCACACGGTGATGCCGAGCTGGGACCCGGCGAGCAGGACCGACAGTTCCGAGGCGCTGCGCAACGCCGCACGGGCCGAGCGGCTGTGCGGGGCGGCGTCCTCGAGGCGGTGCCGGCGCGCGGCGATGAGCGCGAACTCCACCGCGACGAAGAAGGCACTCGCCGCGATCAGGCCGACCGTCACCGCGAGCACGATCCAGGGGTTACTCATCGTCGCTCACCTCGTGATCGGTCCGTACGGTCACCAGCACCGACGCCGGCACGTGCCGGTCGATCCCACGGACCTCCGCGAGCAGGGTCCGCGTCGGGGGCGAGTTCCCGTGCACCAGTTCGGCCGGATCGGGTTCGAGCGGGATCGCGACGGTGTCGCCGACGGCGGGCAGGCCGCCGAACTCGGCGATGACCAGCCCGGCGAGGGTCTCGAAGTCGCCCTCCGGCAGCTCGTGGCCGAGGGTGCGGGCGACCTCGTCGAGGTGCACGTCGCCGCGGATCACCCAGCCCTCACCCTGACGGGTGATCACCTGCGTCTCGACGGCGGTGTCGTGCTCGTCGGCGATCTCCCCGACGAGTTCCTCGGCCATGTCCTCGACGGTGACGATCCCGGCGAAGCCGCCGTACTCGTCGACCACCAGGGCCATCTCCTCGTGCCCCTCGGTGAGCCGGGCCAGCACGTCCGGCAGCGGCAGGGTGGTGGGCACGATCACCGCGGGCCGGCACACCGCTCCGGCCGTCCCGGCCGAGGTGTCACGTGCGAGCAGATCGTGCAGGTGCACGACCCCGCGCAGATCGTCGGCGGACTCACCGACCACCGGGTACCGGGTGTGCCCCGCGCTCATCCGCGTCAGCACCTGCGTGATCGGCTCCCCGGCCCGGACGTAGTCCACCCGCGCCCGCGGGATCATGGCGTGCTCGGCGGTGCGGGTCGGGAAGTCGAGGATCCGGTCGAGCAGCGTCGACAACTCCTTGGGCAGCTCGCCGGCCTCCCGGGATTCGGCCACGATGTGCTCGAGGTCGCGGACGGTGGCCGAGTGCTCCACGTCGTGCACCGGTTCGATCCGCAGCGCGCGCAGCAGCAGGTTCGACGAGGCGTCGAACAACTTGATCAGCCAGCCGAACAGTTTCAGATACAGCGTGGTCGACAGCGCCAGCCACCGCGCGACCGGCTCGGGCCGTGCGATGGCCAGGTTCTTCGGGAACAGCTCACCGAACACCATCTGCACCACGGTCGAGAACAGCACCGCCAGCACCGTGCCGACCGCCACTCCGACCGCGGTGGGGATCCCGACACCGCCGAGGAGTTCGCCGAGGCCGCTGCCGATGAGCGGTTCGGCGACGTAGCCGACGAGCAGGCCGGTGACCGTGATGCCCAGCTGAGCGCCGGAGAGCATGAAGGAGGTGCGGCGGGTGACCGACAGGGCGCGGGCAGCGGCAGTGTCACCGGCTTCGGCACGCGCCTTGAGCCGGGACCGGTCCACCGCCATGTAGGCGAATTCCTGGGCCACGAAATAGCCGGTCAGGGCCGTGATGGCCAGGACCACGAGGATGCCGAGTGCGATACCGAGGGCGGTCAGCACGGTCGGCTCCGATGGGCGGCGACGGACGGGCCGTCACTCGGGGGCGGGGAGGGTCTTCGAGGTTTGCGCTTGGCGCGTCTCATGGCTCTCTCTGCGATAGACGACGAATTCCTGTCACAGAATACGACGAACCGGGCCGCGGACGAGTTCCCGCGTGCGATGCCGACCCGGTCACAGCGTCCGGTGTCGGGCCCGACACCCGGCGCGGATACCGCGCCGGAGCCGCCGGTAGTGCTTGGCTGTCCTGGCACACGGCCACACCACGAGGAGCCTCGATGAGCGAGACCACCACCTTCCCCCTGCCCGGGCACGCCGGCACTCTGGACGCCCGGTGCTGGTACCACGACCACCCGCGGTACGTCGTGCTGCTGTGCCACGGCTACGGCGAGCACGCCGGTCGCTACGAGTACGTGGCGACCCGGCTGGTCGCCGACGGTGCCGTGGTCTACGCCGTCGACCATGCAGGGCACGGGCTCAGCGACGGCGAACGCGTCCTGATCGAGGATTTCGAGAGGGTCGTCGACGACTTCCGCCTGCTCCACGCCAAAGCCCGCAGCGAGCATCCCGGCCTGCCCGTGGTGCTCGTCGGGCACTCGATGGGCGGGATGATCGCCGCCCGGTACGCGCAGCGCTACGGCTCCGAACTCGCCGCGGTGGTCCTGTCCGGCCCGGTGCTGGGCCGCTGGCCCGCGCTCGAAGCGATGCTCGCGGCGGAGGAGATCCCGGACGCCCCCATCGACCCGTCGACGCTGTCACGCGATCCGGAGGTGGGCCGCGCATACGTGGAGGATCCGCTCGTGTGGCACGGCCCGTTCAAGCGGCCGACCGTCGAGGCGCTGCAGTACTGTCTCGACGCGATCACCGCCGCCGGTGCTGTCGGCGACGTGCCCGTGCTGTGGCTGCACGGCGAGGACGACCTGCTCGTCCCGATCGCGGGCAGCCGCGAGGGCTGGGCCACGTTTGCCGGACCGCGGTCGACGTCGAAGGTGTATCCCGGTGCGCGGCACGAGATCTTCAACGAGACCAACCGCGACGAGGTGCTCGACGACGTGGTCGATTTCGTGCGCGGTGTCCTTCCGGATCGGAGGTGATCCGGAAGGACACCATGTCAGCCCACCGTGTCACAGCGCGTCAGCGCACCACGTTCACCATCTTGCCCGGCACGACGATCACCTTCCGGGGCGCCGCACCCTCGAGGAGAGCGGTGATCTTCTCGTCCGCGAGGGCGGCGGCCTCGATCGCCTCCCGGGCCGCGTCCGCCGGCACGGTGATGCGGCTGCGCACCTTGCCGTTGACCTGGATCGGGTACTCGACCGTGTCCTCGACGAGCCACTTCTCGTCCGCGACGGGGAAGGGGCCGTGCGCGAGCGACTCGGTGTGCCCGAGCCGGGACCACAGTTCCTCGGCGAGGTGCGGGGCGACGGGCGCCAGCATGAGCACGAGCGGTTCCACCGCCGTCCGCGGCGCACCGTCCGGGTACGCCTTGGTGAGGTGGTTGGTGTACTCGATCAGCTTGGCGATGGCAGTATTGTCGCGCAGGCCCGCGTAGTCGTCGGACACACCCGCGATCGCTTTGTTGAGGGCGCGCAGGGTCTCGTCGGTCGGCTCGGCGTCGGTGACCCGCAGCGTGCCGGTCTCCTCGTCGATCGCGGCTCGCCACACCCGCTGCAGGAACCGCTGCGCGCCGACGACGTCCTTGGTCGCCCACGGCCGGGACTGGTCCAGCGGGCCCATCGACATCTCGTACACCCGCAGCGTGTCGGCGCCGTAGTCGTCGCAGATCTGGTCCGGCCCGACGGAGTTCTTCAGGGACTTGCCCATCTTGCCGTACTCGCGGCGCACTTCCTCGCCCTGGTAGAGGAACTTCCCGTCGCGCTCCTCGACCTCCTCGGCGGGCACGTACACGCCACGCGAATCGGTGTAGGCGTACGCCTGGATGTAGCCCTGGTTGAACAGACGCCGGTACGGCTCGGACGAGGTGACGTAGCCGAGGTCGAACAGCACCTTGTGCCAGAACCGCGCGTAGAGCAGGTGCAGCACGGCGTGCTCGACACCGCCGACGTACAGGTCGACGCCGCCGGGGTCGTGCGGACCGTGGATCTGCGGACGCGGACCGGTCCAGTACGCCTCGTTCTCCTTGGCGCAGAACTCGTCGCTGTTCGTCGGATCGATGTAGCGGAGCTGGTACCACGAGCTGCCGGCCCACTGCGGCATCACGTTGGTGTCGCGCGTGTAGTGCTGCAGCCCCTCACCGAGGTCGAGCTCGACGTTCACCCACTCCTCGGCCTTGGCCAGCGGCGGCGACGGCTCGGAGCTCGCGTCCTCGGGATCGAACGACACCGGCGCATAGTCCTCGACGTCCGGAAGTTCCACCGGCAGAGCCGATTCCGGCAGGGCGTGCGGGTTGCCGTCGGCGTCGTAGACGATGGGGAACGGCTCGCCCCAGTACCGCTGCCGCGCGAACAGCCAGTCCCGCAGCTTGTACTGGATGGTGCCGGTGCCCGCGCCGGACTCCTCGAGCGTCGCGATGATCGCCTTCTTCGCGTCCGCGACGCTCAGCCCGTTCAGCTCACCGGAGTTCACGAGGGTTCCGTCGCCGGTGTACGCCTCTTGCGAAATATCGCCTCCCGCAATCACTTCCACGATCGGCAGACCGAACTCGGTGGCGAACTCCCAGTCGCGCTGATCGTGACCGGGCACGGCCATGATCGCGCCCGTGCCGTACCCGGTGAGCACGTAGTCCGCGATGAACACCGGCAGCACCTGCCCGTTCACCGGGTTGACGGCGTAGGCGCCGAGGAAGACGCCGGTCTTCTCCTTGCTCTCCTGTCGCTCGAGATCGGACTTCGCGGCGATCGACGCCCGGTAGCCGGCGACGGCCTCGGCGGGGGTGGCAGCGCCACCGGTCCAGCGCTCGTCGACCCCCTCCGGCCACGCGCCGGCGACGATCTGGTCGACGAGCGCGTGCTCGGGCGCCAGCGTGACGTAGGTGGCGCCGAACAGGGTGTCGGGGCGGGTGGTGAACACCTCGATGTCGTGGCCGGTCTTTGCATCGCCCGCGCCCCGCACCGCGAACTTCACCTGCGCCCCGTGCGAGCGCCCGATCCAGTTGCGCTGCATGGTCTTGACCTTCTCGGGCCAGTCCAGGTACTCGAGGTCGTCGATGAGCCGGTCGGAGTAGGCGGTGATCCGCATCATCCACTGCTGCAGGTGCTTGCGGAACACCGGGAAGTTGCCGCGCTCGGAGCGGCCGTCGGCGGTGACCTCCTCGTTGGCCAGCACCGTGCCCAGACCCGGGCACCAGTTGACGAGGGAGTCCGAGCGGTACACCAGCCGGTACTCGTCGAGGGCGGCGAGCCGCTCGGCCTGCGACAGCGACGACCAGTCGCGTCCGTCCGCGAGCGTGCGGGTGCCGGCGTCGAGTTCGGCGGCGAGCTCGTCGATGCGGCGAGCCCGGTTCTGCTCCGGGTCGTACCAGGCGTTGTAGATCGTCAGGAAGATCCACTGGGTCCAGTGGTAGAAGTCGACGTCCGTCGTGGCGACCGAGCGGCGCTCGTCGTGGCCCAGCCCCAGCCGGCGCAGCTGCCGCTGCATGTTCTCGATGTTGGCTTCGGTCGTGGTGCGCGGGTGCGTGCCGGTCTGCACCGCGTACTGCTCGGCCGGCAGTCCGAACGCGTCGTAGCCGAGCGTGTGCAGGACGTTGTGGCCCAGCATGCGGTGGTACCGGGCGTAGACGTCGGTGGCGATGTAACCGAGCGGATGCCCGACGTGCAGGCCGGACCCCGAGGGGTAGGGGAACATGTCCTGCACGAACAGCTTGTCGTCGGGGACGTCGCCGGCGAGCGGACCGACCGGGTTCGGCGCGTTGAACGTGCCACGCTCGCGCCACTGATCCTGCCACCGCTGCTCGATCCGACCGGCGAGATCGGCGGTGTATCGGTGCTGCGGGGTGGCGTCGGACGACGATGTGGAGGGCTGCACAGGACGAGTCACGGTGGTCGCTATCTACTTGGCTGACGTCGGTTACCTCCGACCAGGGTAGAGCGTGGCCTGCCCCGGCCCGACCAGCGGCTGCGTCTCCCACGTATCCTCGAGGGGTGTTGATCGTCGCCCTCGTACTGTTCGTGCTCGCTCTCGTCGTCGCCGGGGTCGCCGCCGCGGGTCTGACCGGACGGCTGCCGCGCAACCGGTGGGCGGGTGTGCGTACTGCGGAGGCCCTGCGCGACGAGAAGACGTTCGCCCTGGCCAACAAGGTCGCCGCTCCCAGCCAGCTCGGTGCGGCGGGCCTGCTCGTCCTCGGCGGCGTGGGCGCGCTCACGCTCGACACGGTCCCGGGCCTGATCGCTGTCGTGGGCGCCGGTATCGCCGCCTTCTTCACCGCCGGTGTCGGCGGTTCCATCGGTGCCCGCGTCGCGGCCGCCAGCGCGCCGGCCGAGACCGCCGGCTGCGGCGCGTCGTGCGGGGCGTGCAGCCTGCGCGGCGCCTGCGAGCCGACCGCCTGAGCAAGGCCCCCGCCTGAGCGCAGCGGGAGGCGCGGCGACACCGCCCGAGCGCAAGGATCTGCGGGAGGGTTCCCGAGCGCGCGTTCGGGCGCGATACTGACAGGGTGACCCCGGCACTGGCCGGCGCCCGATTGAGGTCCACGATCCGCGATGCGGCCGCCGCGGCGACGGACTCGACCGAGTTCCGGGAGGTCGTCCTGGACGCGATCCGCGCCCGGGTGCCCTACGACGGTGTCTGTCTGGCCACCATCGATCCCGCCGTGCTGATCCCCACCGCGCTGACGACGCGCGGCTACGAGACACCGCGGGTGTACGCGACGGCCCTGGAACTGGAGTACGGTCCCGATCCGGAGCCGAGCCGCTTCGGCTCGCTGGTGGGGCGGGCGGTCCCCATCCGCACCCTCCGGCAGGTGACGGGCGACCATGTGACGAGCAGCCGCCACTACGCCGACCTGCTCGCGCCGAGCGGCCTGCACGACGAGGTCCGCATGCTCTTCCGCGGTCGCGACGGCGCGTGCTGGGGCGCGTGCACGATGGCCAGGCGACCGGGTTCGGAGTTCGCCGACGAGGAACTCGACACTCTGGGCGCCGTCCTCGTCGACATCGGGGAAGGGTTGCGCACCACGTTGTTCCGCAGCAGCGCGCATGTCCCGGCCCCAGGCCCGGACGGACCGGCGGTGGCGATCGTCGGACCCGACGACGAGTTCGAGTCGGTCACCGCTTCCGCCCTGGAGTACTTCGAACGACTCGGCTGGGGCCCGCGCGGCAATCCCGAGACCGGTGCGCCCGCGGTGTCTGCAGCATTGTGGCTGCGGCGCTCGGGGGCGGATGCCACCGTCCTGCGGGCCCGTACCCTCGACGGGGAATGGCTCGTGATCCGCGTCGGACGATTCGACAGCGAGCATCCGCCCCGGCGGGTGCTGATGACCGTGGAACGGGCGCAGCTACCCGAGATCGTCACCCTGGTGGCGGCGGCACACGGACTGACGCGGCGTGAATCCGAGGTTCTCGCCTTGCTTCTCGCCGGCAAGACCCGTCACGAGATCGCCCGCTCGCTGGGCATCAGCCCGTACACCGTGCAGGACCATCTGAAGGCGGTGTTCGCCAAGACCGGCGTCAACAGCCGCGCGACCCTGGTCGCCAAGCTCGCACAAACCGAGTACGTGCCCCGTCTGGGCACCCCCGTCGGCGCCGACGGCTTCTTCGAGCAGCCGCAGCAGCCGGACCCGGTGAACTGAAGCCGGCGCCTCGGGGGCGGCCGTCACCCCCAGCGGCGTACGCGCTGGTAGCGCGGGTTCCACCAGAAGCGGTGGACGAGCCGCAGCGGCACGGGCAATTCGCTCAGCACCCGGCGCGCCTGCTCGGGGGTGGCGCCCTCGACGACGTACGGCCCCAGCTGCGCGATGTCGCTGTAGGCAAGTTCCTTCACCGAGGCCTTGGAGAGCGCGCGCCATTCCGGGACGGTGATCACCTCCCGGATGAGCGGGAACGCGTCGCGCTCCTCGTGCGCGAGGTGCGACCGCAGCAGTCCGACGAGGTCGTCGATGCGATGAGGCACCTGCTCCGGCCCGTGCTCCCGATCGTCGAACGCCGCCTCGAGCGCGGCGAGCGTCGGATCGATGAGAGAGTGCTCGGCCTCCATGTCGTCGAGCACCACGAGATCGTCCGGCCGGTCGGCGAGTTTGCGGCGCATCAGCGGCCAGATGTGCGTGTCCTCGATCCGGTGATGGTGGTGCAGTTCCCGGCTGAAACCGTGCCAGCCGACCAGCAGCGCATCGTGGACTTCGTCGGTCTCGGTGCCGTAGGTCTGTGCCACGTTCGCCAGGCGTCCGACGTCGCGCCGGAACGCCGCGTGCAGCAATGTCATCACGTCCATGTCGTCGTCGGTCAGGGCAGTGGACTTGGTGGTGGTCATGTCGGCCTCGATCCTGTCGTGCTCGAGTTCTCTCTACGAGCCTGCAGCCCCGGGCACAGGCCCTCAATCCCCCGTTCGTGGGGGTGGTCGACGACGCCGTTTCCTACGCTGGGGCCGTGACCACCCGCCGCGTGATCGACCCCGCCGGGGCCCTGTTCGGACTGGGCCTGCCCCTCGTCGCCGCCGCGGCGACACTGCTGCTGACCCGGGTGTGGGAATCGCGGCTGCCCCCGCGGATCGCGACGCACTGGTCCGGGTCCGCACCGGACGGACTCTCGGACCCGGTCTCGTTCTCGTGGACGATGGCGCTGGTGATCCTGCTGGTCGGCGGCGGCTGCAGCGCGATCGCGGCGCTGGCCCCCGCGATGCTGCTGATGCGCCGCTACATGCTGGTGCTCGGTCTCGGCGTGACCGGCCTGCTGTCCACCCTGGGTGCGACGGTGCTCGCGAGCCAACTGGACACCCCGGCCGAACAGGCACGGCTGCCGATGTGGAGTATCGGCGCGGGCGTCGCGCTCGGCGTCGCCGCCGGGGTGCTCGGCGCGTCCCGGTTGCGGGATCACCGGGTCCGGCGGCCGGCAACCGGCCGCCCGGATCCGGCGCTGCCGCGGGGGCCGGTCGAGCTGCCGATCGTCGAGCAGGTCGGTACCGGGACGCGCACCACTGTGGCGCTTGCGGCGCTGGTGGTGGCACCTGCCGTCGTCGTGTGCGGCGCGGCGCGCAGCTGGTGGCCACTGGCGATCTTCCTGCCGGTCGCCGCGCTCGTGCTGAGCCTGCTGCGCTTCCGCGTCGTCGTCGACGGCGCGGGCGTGCGGGTGCAGAACCTGGGAATGACGGCGGTGGACTACGACCTCGACGAGATCGTCGGCGCGCGGGTCGCGCACGTGCGTCCCTTCCAGGACTGGGGTGGGTGGGGACTGCGCACCAAGGGGCGGGGCCGGTACGGCCTCGTCACGATCACGGGTCCCGCGCTGGTGCTCATCGTCGCCGGCGGGCAGGAGTTCACCGTCACCGCGGCGCAGGCGGAACGCATGGCCGGCGCGCTGAACGCGCTCGCCGACCGTCGCTGACCGACCGTCGGCGGATGCCGCTTCCCGAACACGCCGCGAGTCCGCGGCCGATCCGGTCTAATGGGAGCGATTGCCGACGAGTACAGCGATAGCCGACGAGTACGGAGGCCGACGTGAGCCATCGGAAGCGGTTGCACCCGGACGGAGTCCTCGCACCGGCGTACACCGGGCGCCTCGACAGCGAGCCGGTTCCGGCGCTACGGTTGCCGGCGCACTCGATGGACCCGGCGGAGGCGTACCGGTACATCCACGACGAACTGATGCTCGACGGCAGTTCGCGGCTGAACCTCGCCACATTCGTCACCACGTGGATGGAGCCGCAGGCCGGCGTGCTCATGGCCGAGACGTTCGACAAGAACCTCATCGACAAGGACGAGTATCCGGCGACGTCGGCGATGGAGGAGCGCTGCGTGGCGATGGTCGCCGAGCTGTTCCACGCGCCGGGCCTGTCCGACGTCGACCCGGGTACGGCGACGGGCGTGTCCACGATCGGCTCGAGCGAGGCGGTGATGCTCGCCGGGCTGGCGCTCAAATGGCGCTGGCGGGCCCGGCGGCAGGCCGCGGGACAGGACACAGCACGCCCGAACCTGGTGCTGGGCAGCAACGTTCAGGTGGTGTGGGAGAAGTTCTGCCGCTACTTCGACGTGGAGGCGAAGTATCTGCCGATGGAACCCGGACGGTACGTCGTCACCCCGGAGCAGGTGCGAGAGGCGGTGGACGAGAACACGATCGGGGTGGTCGCGATCCTCGGCACGACGTACACCGGTGAGCTGGAGCCGGTCGCCGAGATCGCCGCCACGCTCGACGACGTGGCCGCCTCGGGAGGTCCCGACGTGCCGCTGCACGTGGATGCGGCCAGTGGGGGCTTCGTCGTGCCGTTCCTGCAGCCGAAACTGAAGTGGGACTTCCGGGTGCCGCGCGTGGTATCGATCAACGTCAGCGGCCACAAGTACGGACTGACCTATCCGGGCATCGGATTCGTGGTGTGGCGCGACAAGGAACACCTGCCCGAGGAACTGGTCTTCCGGGTCAACTATCTCGGCGGCGACATGCCCACCTTCACCCTGAACTTCTCGCGGCCGGGAAACCAGATCGTCGGCCAGTACTACAACTTCCTGCGGCTCGGCCGCGACGGGTATCGCCGGGTGATGGAGACGCTGCGCTCCACCGCCAGCCGCCTGGCCGAGCAGCTCGCCGGGCTGGAGGGAATGCGCGTGATCTCCGACGGTACCGCCATCCCGGTGATCGCATTCGAGCTGACCGGCGATCCGGGGTTCACCGTATTCGACATCTCGCACGAGCTGCGGGCGGGCGGCTGGCAGGTGCCCGCGTACACCATGCCGGCCGACGCCGAGGAGGTTGCGGTGCTGCGGATCGTGGTCCGGGAGGGGTTCAGTGCCGACCTCGCGCGGCAGCTGTTCGCCGACATCGAACGGGTGTGTACCGAATTGCGCAAGGAGGGTCCGCTCCGGCACTCCAGCGAGCAGCACTTCGCGCACTGAGCTCTCACTTCGCGCACCGGGCCCTCACTTCGCACACCGAGCCCTGGAGCGTTCAGTTCCGTTCGACCTCGATGGGGTGGGTGGCCAGCAGCGCGAGCGGCAGCGGCTGCCGGCGCAGCACCCGCGCCCACAGGTCGACCCGGGGCGGCCCGAGGATGTCCTGGGGGAGGGCGGAGATGACCATCCAGTCGTCGTTGCCGAGCTCGCCGTCGAGCTGCCCGGCGCTCCATCCGGCGTAGCCGGCGAAGATGCGGATGCCTTCGACGAGCGGGGCGATGACGGCCGGATCGGAGTCGAGGTCGATCATGACCACCCGCCCGTCGATCCGGCGCACCCCCGGCACCCCGTCGACCGAGACGCCGACGCGCAGCGTACCCAGGCACAGAGCAGAGTCCCGCCGGACGGGACCGCCGACGTAGAGCGCCTTGGGCGCGGCGCTGAGCTCCGTCCACTGCGGCAACACGGCTTGGACCGCGGTGTCGCTGGTGCGGTTGAGCACCACGCCGAGACTGCCCACGTCCCCGTGCTCGACGATGTAGACGACGGTGCGCCGGAAGGTCGGCTCGACGAGGTCGGTGGCCGACACGAGCAGCGTTCCGGGTCGGACGGCCGGTGTCGCCGGTGCCGTGCGGTCCTCGGGTTCGTCCTGATGCTGCGCCACCCCGACATCATCCCACCGTCGCCGACGCGGCGTGGCGGCAAGGCGGGGAGACGTTCAGGAGAGACCGGCGGTCTCGGCGAGTACCGCGAGGTGATGGTCGAACAACTGCTCGGGGTCGGTGAAGGAGTCGGTGCCGTACTGGCCGAAGACCTCGAAGTTCACGGCCCCGAACAGGGCAGCCCAGACCAGCACACCGCGGGCCAGGGCCGCGTCGGGGACACCGGAACCGAGTGCGGCGCGGATCCGGCCGAGATCGGTGGTGAGGCTGTCCGGCACGGCGACGGTGGCCGGGACGCGGAGGGCGCCGGCGGCGTACGCGGCGTCGAGGATACGGACGAGCCGGACGACGACGCGGGTGCCCGGGCCCGTGGTCTGCTCTGCGGGAGCGTGGTACCCGGGAACCGGACTGCCGAACAACAGGGCGTAGCGCGCGGGTTCGCGTAGCGCCCAGGTCCGCACCGCGCGGCCGAGGACGCGGAACTGCTCGGCGTGGGCGTCGACGGCGACGTCGGCGAGCGCGTCGTCGACGGTGTCGGCGAGTTCGGTGTAGCCGTCGACGACGAGGAGGGTGAGCAGTTCGTCGCGGCTCGCGACGTAGCGGTACACCGCCGAGGAGACGACGCCGAGGTCGCGGGCGACGGCGCGCAACGACAGGGCGGCGGCGCCGTGGGTGGCGAGATGTTCGCGGCCGATCCGCAGGATGTCGGCCATCGTCTGCCGGCGGGCGCGGGCGCGGGGGGTTCCGGTCATGGCTTTCACCCTGCCAGATTCGTGAGCACTGTCAACAAAAGTGAGCACTGCTCTTGACTTTCCTCGCCGCGGCGCGCATTGTTGTCCCCGAACAGAGAGCAGTGCTCACACTTCGAAGGAGCTGGACACCATGTCGAATCTGCAGGTCGTCACCGGCGCCGGTCCCGTCGGCTGGACCGTCGCCGAACAACTCGCCGACCGGGGCCACCGCGTCCGCGTCCTCACCCGGTCCGGCAGTGGTCCGGAACATCCGCTCGTCGAGCGCCGCCGGGTCGACGTCTCCGATCCCGCCCGGCTCGGTCCCGCCCTCGAGGGCGCCGGGGCCGTGTACCACTGCATCCACGGCTCCGCCTACCGCGCCGACACCTGGGAACGCGAACTGCCGGACGCGGAGCACACCGTTCTCGAGGCGGCCGGGCGCACGGGCGCAGTCGTGGTCTTCCCCGAGAGCCTGTACTCGTACAGCGAACCCGAACGGGTCATGACCGAGGCGTCGCCGCGCGCGAGCACCACCGGCAAGCGGGGGGTACGGGCCCGGTTGCTGGACCGCCGTGCCGAGAGCGACACCCCGACCGTCAGCGTGGTCGCGTCCGACTTCTTCGGACCCCACGCCCGCAACGCCCACGCGGGCGAGCGGATGGTGCCGACCGTCCTGGCCGGGCGCAGCCCCCGCGTACTCGGCTCACCCGACGTCCCGCACTCGTTCACCTACGTGCCGGACCTGGCGGCCGCCATGATCGCGGCCGCGGCGAAGCCGGCGGCGTGGAACCGCGTCCTGCACGCCCCCACCGGCCCGGCCGACACCCAGCGCGAACTCGTCGCCGCGTTCGCCGCCGCGGCGCAGATGCCGGCTCCGAAGGTGGGCACGATCCCCACCTGGCTGCTGCGTGCCGCCGCACTGGTGAACCGCGACGCCCGCGAACTGGCCGAGATGCTCTACCAGTTCACCGATCCGTTCGTCATGGACTCCACGTACAGCGAGGAACTCCTCGGCCTGCGCCCGACGCCGCTGCCCGAGGCCGCGGCCGCGACGGTGCAGTGGTGGCGCGAGCAGTGAAGCTCACTTCCCGGTCTGGGACGCGGCCGCCCGCTCGTCGAGGTCCGCAAGGGTGATCGGGTGCCGCGGGGGCTCGTCGACGACGACGGTGCGGGTCACCCGGAGTTCGCCGTCGACGTGCAGCAACTCCCCGCTGCGCAGGTCCGACCAACCCGGATCCTCGTCCATTCGCTCGCTGGCGACCACGACCGCCGGTTGCCGCGCCAGGTGGCCCGAACGCACGCGGACCGTGCCGGCCTCGCTGGCATGCTCGAGGTGGCGGCCTCCGTGCGGGCCACCGGCGGGACGCTCGAGGACGAACAGGTCGTGGGTGTCCGGATACCGCAGCGCCCACAGCTCCGTCGCGGTCGTCAGGACCACGTTCAATGCGTAGACGGGCAGATTTTCGGCGGCCCACCGGACCGCGGCCGTCAGGCCGGCACCGACGTCGCCGCCGTGCTCGTCGATGCGGCGGGTGACGAGCGCGAAGAACCGCTCCGAGTCCGTCTCGCCCGCCACGAGATCGCGGTACGGGCCGAGTTCGGCCTCGAGCCGCGGCAGGTCGCCGAGGACACCGTTGTGGGCGAACAGCCGCCCGCGCTGCTCGAACGGATGCGTGTTGCCCACGTCGAGACCCCCGGTCGAGGCGAACCGGATGTGCGCGACGAACGTCTGGGAACGCCGCTCCTTCGCCTCGGTGGCGAACGCGCGGTCCTCGTACGCCGCCAGCGGTTGCTTCTCCACCACCGGGCGGCCGTCGTCGGCGAACGTTCCGAGACCGGTGCCGTCGGGTTCGCGCCGGCTCTGGCGGGCCAGCGAATCGGACGCGTCGAGCAGCCAGAACGTGGCGTGTACCCGGTGCGGCGCGGCGGTCAGCCCGAACAGTCGGCACATGGCGGTGGGTCCCCTCTTCCGGAAGTTGCCGGTTGCGCCGAGGGTAGGCCGGGGGACGTGGCGGGGGAGGCAGAACCGTCGCAGCGAGACGACCCGCGCCGGACGGATAGTGTCGGACACTGTGCGGGAGTCGAGGCGGCAGGCGTGGCGCTCCACGGCGACGGCGCTGCGCCGGTCGCCCGGACTGGCCCGCCTGACGACCGTCCGCTTCGCCAGTCAGTTCGGTGACGGGCTGTTCCAGGCGGCGCTCGGTGGGGCGATCCTGTTCAATCCCGAGCGCCAGACCGATCCCGCCGCGATAGCGGCCGGATTCGCGGTGCTGCTGCTGCCGTACTCGGTGGTCGGACCGTTCGCCGGCGCCCTGCTCGACCGGTGGGACCGTCGCCTGGTGCTGGTCGTCGCCAACGCCCTGCGCGGCGTGCTCATCCTCGCGATGTCGGCGCTGCTGCTCACCGGTGGCGGTTCCACCCCACTGCTGCTGCTCGCCCTCGCCGCCGTCGGTGTCAGTCGCTTCGTGCTCGCCGGGGTCTCGGCGTCCGTCCCGCATGTGGTGCGTCAATCATGGCTGGTGCCGGTCAATTCCGTGCTCGCCACGGTGGGCTCGGGAATCTCCGCGGTCGGGGCCGGCGTCGCGGTCACCACGATCGGTCTCGTGGGGGAGGGCGACTTCGGTTCCGGGGTGGCTGTGGCCCTCGGCGTCAGCGGATCCGTGGTTGCCGCGCTCGCCGCCGGCGGCTTCGCCCGTCACGCGCTCGGTCCCGACCGGGCCGTGCAGCGTCACCCGATCCGCGCCGTCGCCGCCGGCCTGCACACCGGCGCCACGGCGGTGTGGGAGGCGCCGGGCGTCACCGTCGCGATGATCGGCATCGGCGCGCACCGCATCGTCTTCGGCATCGACACGCTCGTCATGGTGCTGGTGCTGCGCGACGCCGACGGTGCCACACTGCCGGGCGGGCTCGTCGGGTTCGGTGTCGCCGTCGGAGCCACCGCCGCCGGGATGCTCGTCGCGGCGGTCGCCGCCCCGCTCGTCATCCCCCGCCTCGGCCGGCCCCGCACCGTCGTCACGGCACTGGCGTGTGCGGGCATCGTCCAGCTCGTCCTGGTCACCGGGTTCGACGAGACGGCACTGCTCGCCGCCGCGTTCCTGCTGGGTCTCGCCGGTCAGACCGTCAAGCTCACCGGGGACGCCGCGATGCAGATCGAGATCGACGACGCCCGGCGCGGACAGGTGTTCGCCCTGCAGGACACCGTGTTCAACATGGCATTTCTCGCGGCGATCGTCGCGGCCGCCCTGGTCGTCGCGCCGGACGGCCGCAGCACGCTGCTCGCGCTCGCCGGAGTGGCGGTGTATGCCGGCGGGCTCGTCGCGGCAACGGCGGTTCGCCGCCTGCGCATGTGAGTCTCCACGGTTTCGGGCGCCGGATTTGTTAGGTTCGCGGGGCATTTTCCCGAGCATCCCGGAGGAGAACGCCATGGCACGCAGGCACCGCACACCGCTGTCGGCGCTCGCCCTGGTCTCGTTGGCTCTGCCGCTGCTCGCGGTGCCCGGCCACGCATCGGCCGCCCCGCCGGTCAACTCGTGCGGGGAACAGGGCTTCGACCCGGCCGTGGAGCCGCCGGACCCCGGCGCGCCGCAGCTGCCGCGGATCGACATCCCGCCCGTCGTGAAGATTCCCCTGCCGTACCCCGAGATCGTCCCGGTCCCGGTCCCCGGACCGGAACCCGACGACACCCGCGTGCCGCAGGAGCCGTTACCCGCCGATCCGTGCGCCGACCCGTGCCCGGATCCGGGTCTCGCGCCGGACGCTCCCGATGCCCTCTCGAGTGGCTCGAGTGGGTCCGCCGGCTCGAGCGGATCCTCGAGTTTCCTGCCGCGCGTCGAACTCGATCCGCAGCCGGAGACGATCCCGATCCCCGTGCCCGGCCCGCCGGGTGCACCCGTCCCGCCGGCCCCGCCCCGGGAGAATCCGCCGTTCGAGCCGGGCACGGTCACCGCCCGTCCGTCCGCGCCCGTCGTCGGCGACGTCGAACTGGTTTCCCAGCTCACCGGTCCCGGCTCGGAGAATCGCACCGACGCGCGCTGGGCCGTGCACGGCACCGATCTCGGCATCGTGTGGGAGACGCGCCCCGGCGAGGTGGCCCTCGCCTTCGGCGACACCTTCGGTGCGCAATGGTCCCCGCCGGGCGGGGCCGGCGGCGACTGGCGCAGCAACGTCCTGGCGTTCAGCCGCGATGCGGACCTGTCGGACGGCCTCACCATCGACGCGATGGTGCAGGACAGCCCGTGCCACGCCGCGGAGATCCTCGATGCGCGGCATGTGAAGAACTTCGAGACCACCGTCATCCCCACCTCCGGATTCGCGATCGGCGACCGCCAGTACCTGAGTTACATGTCCGTGCGACGGTGGAGCGTCGTGCCGGGCATGTGGTACACGAACCACGGCGGCATCGCCTACTCCGACGACCACGGACAGACATGGGTGAAGGATCCACATGCCCGCTGGGACAACGTGTTCGGACTGGGCCGGTTCCAGGTGGCGACGATGGTGCCGCACGGCGACCACGTCTACATGTTCGGCACTCCGAACGGCCGCATCGGATCGGTGGGCCTGGCCCGCGTGCCGGTCGACGGCGTGCTCAACCCTTCCGCGTACCAGTACTGGGTACACGACCGCTGGATGCCGGTCTTCGAGCAGCTCGCCACCCCGCTCGCCGACGGAGCGGCGAGCGAACTGTCGGTGCGGTTCGACGCCGCGCGGGGCCGCTGGCAGATGAGCTACCTGGACCCGATCGCCGGCAACATCGTGCTGCGCGAATCGGATTCACCTCAGGGCCACTGGTCCGATGCCACACCGCTGGTACGGACGACCGACTACCCGAAAGCCTACGGCGGCTTCATGCACCCCTGGTCCGACGGCACGGACCTGTACTTCACCGTGTCGGAGTGGGACAGTTACAACGTCTACCTGATGCGCGCCCGCCTGGGCTGAATCCGACTGCGCCGCAGCGGCGCCGAGCGAACGTACCGTTCACCTCCGCAGCCCGGCGGAACGGTACGTTCGCCCGGTCAGCGGGCGGCGTGGATGCGGACTTCGGTGGCCTTGACGACGAACCACACCGTCGCACCGGGTGCGATGGCGAGATCGGCGGCTGCGGACGTGGTGACCTCGGCGGTGATCCCGGACTCGGCGGCGCGGACGAGGACGGTGGCACCGCGGACCTCCAGTTCGTCGACGACGACGGCGAACGAGTTGCGGGGGCTGCCGTGCGGCTCGTCGGGATAGACCGCGACGGCCGCGGGGGTGAACACCGCGGCCGCCGAATCCCCCGGCACGCAGTCGTCGTCGGGCACACCCCGCACCCGGCCGACGACGGTGTCGACGCCGTCCGCGGTGAGGGTGCCGGCGAGCAGGTTCAGTCCCGCGATGCGGGCCGCGAACGCGCTGCGCGGCCGGGACAGCACGTCGCGCACCGTGCCTGCCTCGACGATCCGGCCCCGGTCGACGACGACGGCACGATCCGCGAGGGCGAGGGCGTCGAGCGGGTCGTGGGTGACCACGAGTGCCGTGCGTCCGGCGTCCTTCAGGACCGTGCGCAGCAGCGACCGCACGGCCGGGGCGGCCGTCACGTCGAGGGCGGCCA
This sequence comes from Rhodococcus indonesiensis, assembly GCF_047782815.1. Lineage (NCBI taxonomy): Bacteria > Bacillati > Actinomycetota > Actinomycetes > Mycobacteriales > Nocardiaceae > Rhodococcus > Rhodococcus indonesiensis. Next base: position 5,504,297 of record NZ_CP180630.1, read on the forward strand.
ACGGTTCGTCCAGCAGCAGCAGCCGTGGGTCGGCGGCCAGGGCGCGGGCGATCGCGACGCGCTGGGCCTGGCCGCCCGAGAGCTGGTGCGGCTTCCGGTCGGCGAGGTCCGTCGCGCCGACGGCGGCGAGTTGCCGCCACGCCGCCGCGCGGGCGGCCGATCGGCCGCGGCCGGTGCTGCGGGGAGCGAATGCGACGTTGTCGAGGACGCTCAGGTGCGGGAACAGCAGGGGCTGCTGGGCGAGCAGCGCCACCGCGCGACGGTGCGGCGGCACGGCCACGCCCGTCGCCGTGTCGGTGAGAACCCGCCCGTCGACTTCGACGCGGCCGTCGTCGGGCTGCAGCAGCCCCGCGATCACGTTCAGCACGGTCGACTTTCCCGCACCGTTGGGTCCCAGGACGGCGAGCACGGTACCGGACTCCGCGTCGACTGCGAGGTCGACGTCGCGGGACTCGACCCGGGCCCGCAACAGCAGTCCGGTCACAGCCCACCCGCTGTCCGTCGCCCCCGCACGGCCACGACGATCACGAGCGCGACCACGACGAGCAGCAGCGACAGCGCCACCGCGGCGTCGGCGTCGGTCTCGCGCTGGAGGTAGATCTCGAGCGGCAACGTGCGGGTGACGCCCTGAAGGCTGCCGGCGAAGGTGAGGGTGGCGCCGAATTCGCCGAGTGCCCGGGCGAAGGCGAGGACGGTGCCGGACGCGAGTCCCGGCAGCACGAGGGGGAGGGTGACCCGCCGGAAGACGGTGGTCGGTCGTGCCCCCAGCGTTGCGGCGACCGCCTCGTACCGGGTGCCGGCGGTGCGCAGAGCACCCTCGAGACTTATCACCAGGAACGGTAGCGCGACGAACGTCTGCGCGAGGACCACAGCCGTGGTGGAGAACGCGATCCGGATTCCGAGCAGCTCGAGGTACTCGCCGATCAGTCCCCGGCGACCGAAGGTGTAGAGCAGCGCGATGCCACCGACGACGGGCGGCAGCACGAGTGGCAGCAGCACGAGCGAGCGCAGCACCGGAAGGCCGCGAAAGGTGCTGCGTGCGAGCACGGTCGCCATCGGCACGCCGAGCAGGACGCACAGCACCGTAGCGGCACCCGCGGTGCGCATGCTCAAGGTCAGGGCCTGCAGGGAGGCCTCCGATGTCACCAGATCCGGGAAGTGCCGCCAGTCGACGGCGAGGATCAGCGACAACAGCGGCACGGCGACGAACAGTCCGCCGACGAGCGCGGGGACGTAGATCCACGCCGGCAGCCCCGCCGGACGGACGCGCGTCACGGGGCCGCGAATCCGTACTCGGACAGGATTCGTCGCCCGTCCGGTCCGGTGACGTACGCGACGAACGCCGCAGCCGGGGCATTCTCGGCATCGGCGAGGACGGCGACGGGGTAGGTGTTGACGGCCGCGGCAGACTCGGGGAACGGCACGGTGGTCACGGCGTCACCGGCCTGTCGGGCGTCGGTGACGTACACCAACCCGGCGTCGGCCTGGCCGCTGGTCACCTTGCCCAGCACGTCCGTCACCGACGACTCCTCGCTGACCGGAGCGAGGTCGACACCCGTGGCCTGCTCGATACGGGCCGTCGCCGCGCCGCACGGCACCTGCGGCGCGCACACGACGACGTCGGCTCCGGGCCGGCTCAGGTCCGCGAAACCGGTGGTGCCGAGCGGGTTGCCCGGCTCGGTGACGATGGTGAGGGTGTTGGCCGCGAAGTCCACGGGATCGCCCGCGACGAGACCGGCGTCGACGGCCTCGGTCATGTTGGCGGTGTCGGCGGTGGCGAGGACGTCCGCCTCGGCCCCCTGCGACAGGCGGGCGACGAGATCCGACGAGCCCGCGAAGTCGAACACGACGCGGGTGCCCGGATTGCGGGCCTCGAAGTCCGCACCGATCTCCCGGAAGGGAGCCTGCAGCGACGCGGCTGCGTACACGGTGAGCTCACCCGCGGCCCCGGACGGTGACGCCGGGTCGCCGCCGATCTCCCCGGCGCATCCGGCGAGGGCGAGCGCGGTGACGACAACTGCGAGAGCGCGTGTCACGATGTCCCTCCGGGAGTCTCGACGATGACGGTCGTGGCCTTGACGACGGCGACCGCGAGGCTGCCCGGTTCGAGGCCGAGTTCCCGGACGGCCTCGCTGCTCATCAGCGAGACGACGCGGTGCGGGCCACACTGCATCTCCACCTGCGCCATGACGGTGTCGGCGACCACCCGGGTGACGATCCCTGCGAACCGGTTGCGGGCGGAGCTGCCCACGCCGAGCAGATCGGGCGCCTCGTCCGCCTGCCGCCGGGCGAACTCGGCGAGGTCGGCTCCCTCGACGATCTTGCGCCCGGCCCCGTCCTTGCCGGCCGGCAGGGTGCCCTGGTCGATCCATCGGCGGACGGTGTCGTCGCTGACGCCGAGCAGCCGCGCGGCGTCCTTGATGCGAATCTGCGTCACGATGCAGACATTACTTCCGCATCTGCGGACCTATCAACCGATGGAGTAACGAATCTGTGGATCAGTACACGTCGCGCACGTAGCGCTTCTCCGCGGCGAGCTGCTCGACGTACGACTCGGCGTCCGTCTCGCCGAGCCGGCCGTGCACCTGCACCACCTCGCGCAGCGTCTCGTCGACGTCCTTCGCCATCCGGCTCGCGTCGCCGCACACGTAGAAGTGGGCGCCGTCCTGCAACCACTTCCACAGCTGCGCTCCGTGCTCGCGCATCCGGTCCTGCACGTAGATCTTCTGTCGCTGGTCGCGGGAGAAGGCGAGATCGAGCCGGGTCAGGAAGCCGTCGGCGTGCATTGCCTCGATCTCGTCCCGGTACAGGTAGTCGGTCGACGACCGCTGATCGCCGAAGAACAGCCAGTTCCGGCCGGTGTGGCCCAGCTCGCGGCGATCGTGCAGAAAGGCCCGGAACGGTGCGATACCCGTACCGGGTCCGACCATGATCATCGGGGTGTCCGGTGTCCGGGGCGGCCGGAAGTGCGTGCTGCGCTGGACGAAGATGGGAATGTCGACGCCGTGACTGTGGTCGGCGAGGAAGCTCGAGCACACCCCCGCCCGGGCGATGCCCTCGTAGTTGTACCGCACCACCGAGACGGTCAGCTGCACCTCGCGGGGGTTGGTCCGCGGGCTCGACGAGATCGAGTACAGGCGGGGCTGCAACCGCTTGAGCACGGGCAGCCATTCCGCGATCGGCGCCTTGAACGGATACGCCGCGATCACGTCCATCGCCTGCTTGCCCCACAACCACCGTTGCAACTCGATCTTGTTGCCCGGCCGCAGCAGCTTCGCCAGTTCCGCACTCTGGGTCTGCTCGTGGACGAACCGCAGCAGCTCGGGGGTCACGCGAGCGATCTCGAGGTGCCGGGTCACGGCCTCGCGCAGCGGAATGGTCGGCAGATCGGGGAATTCCACGGGTGTTTCCGGATCGAGCGCGGTGACCTGGAGCCACTCGTCGACCGCCTCGGGTCCGTTGGTGGGCATGACACCCAGCGCGTCGCCCGCCTCGTACACGAAATCCGGGTCGTACAACTCGAATCCGAACTGGCGCACATCCTTCGACGAACCCGACCCGCTGAGCGGCACGTTCCGGGTCAGCCGGGTGACGAGCGGTGCCTTCCGGCTGTAGGCGGGTCCGGACGTCGCCGGCGGTCCCGGGGCGGCCGGGACCGGCACGGTCCCGTCGAGGCGCACGAGTTGCTCGACCGTGGCGAGCCATTCGCCGGCCGGTCCCTCGTAGTCGGGTTCGCAGTCCACCCGCTGCGTGAGCCGGGTGGCCCCGAGTTCGGCGAGGCGCTCGTCGATGCGGCGGCCGTGGCCGCAGAAGTCGTCGTAGCTCGAGTCTCCGAACGCCAGTACGGCGTAACGGGTGTCGGGGAGGCGGGGGGTGTCGTCCCGGTCGAGAGCGTTCCAGAACGCGGCGCCGTTGTCCGGCGCGTCACCGTCGCCGAACGTACTGGTGACGACGAGCAGATCGCGCACCCCGGTCAGCGTGGACACGTCGACGTCGTTCATCCCGGTCAGGGTGACCGACCTGCCCGCGGCGCGCAGCCGCTCGGCGCACAGCCGGGCGAACTCCTCGGCGTTGCCGGTCTGCGAGGCCCACACCACGACCACCGGCGCCGCCTCGTCGGTCTCGATCCCGTCGGACTCGTCGCGGTCCTCCGCGGTGTGCGAGAAGTGACCCGCCAGCATCCCGTCCACCCAGGCGCGGGTGGCGGCCGGCAACGGAGCGGACGCCGGGAGCACGGGGACACCCGCCTGCCCGGACTCCCGGAAACCCGCCAGAAATCCGGTCAGATAGTGCTTTCCGACCTCGTCGAGCACCGGCCGTGCCGTATCTCCCAGCCCGAGTGCGGAGGCGAGACGGTCGGCCGAGGCGTCCGGCGAGTCGTCCCCGGCCGACGTCGCGACCTTGGTCAGCGACACCGCGCACACCTTGAACTCCGGCTGCAGCGACGCGGGATCGACGGCGTCGTTGGTGACCGCGTTGACCGCCAGGTTCTCCCCGAACATGTCGTTCCAGTGGAACGGGGCGAAGCAGCATCCCGGCCGGACCCGGTCGGTGACCACGGCCGGCAGCACCGCCCGGCCGCGACGGGACGCGATCTCCACCTGGTCGCCGTCGGATATCGAGAGTCGCTGCGCGTCGGCAGGATTGACTTCGACGAAGGGACCGGGGTTCAGTTTCCCGAGCTTGGCGACCTTTCCCGTTTTGGTGAGGGTGTGCCACTGGTGCTGGACGCGGCCGGTATTGAGAACGACGGGGAAGTCGTCGTCGGGCATCTCGGCCGGCGGTATGTGGGGGCGGGCATGGAACACGGCCTTGCCGGTGGCGGTGGCGAACCGCAACCGGGGGAGAGAGCCGTCCCCGGACCTGAGCAGGGTCTGGCTCACGCCGTCGTTGAGATAGCGGATCGGGTTCCGGTCGGTCGCGCCGTCCGGCGGGCACGGCCACTGCACGGGGGTCTCGCGCAGCCGGTCGTAGGTGATCCCGCGCAGGTCGTATCCGGTCTTCGGGTTCCGGAAACGCCTGATCTCCTCGAAGACCTCTTCGGAGCAGGAGTAGGTGAACGCCTCGGCGTAGCCCATCGCGCAGGCGACGCGCGCGATGATCTGCCAGTCCGGCAGGGCCTGCCCGACCGGGTCGATCGCCTGTCGCAACAGCGTCAGGTTGCGCTCGGAGTTGACCATCACCCCCTCCGACTCCGCCCACAGGGCTCCCGGCAGCAGGATGTCGGCGTACGCGGTGGTCTCGGTCTCGAGGAAGACGTCCTGTGCGACGACGACCTCCGCCCGCTCGAGCGCTTCGACGACGGTGCGTCGATTGGCTACGGACGCAACCGGATTGGTGCAGATGATCCAGCAGGCCCGGATGTCACCGGCGGCCATCTGCTCGAACATGTCGATCGTGCCCTTGCCGACGGTGGTGGGGATGGCACCGGCCGGCAGCCCCCACTGCTGTTCGACGAAGGCTCGCTCGGCGTCGTCGAGAACGGACCGCTGCCCCGGCAGACCGGGTCCCATGTACCCCATCTCGCGCCCGCCCATGGCGTTGGGCTGACCGGTGAGCGAGAAGGGGCCGCTGCCGGTGCGGCAGATCGCGCCGGTGGCCAGGTGCAGGTTGCAGATCGCATTGGTGTTCCAGGTGCCGTGCGTGCTCTGGTTCAGGCCCATCGTCCAGCACGACATCCAGTTGCCCGCCTCGCCGATCCACCGCGCGGCCGTGCGGATGTCGTCCTCGGCCAGTCCGGTGATCTCCGCGACCCGCTCGGGCGTGTAGTCCGCGAGGAAGGCCCTCATGGCCTCCCAGCCTTCGGTGAACTCCGCCACGAAGGCCCGGTCGACGTGCCCGTTCTCGACGATCAGGTGCAACAGGCCGTTGAGCAGCGCCAGATCGGTCCCGGGCGCGATCTGCAGGAACAGGTCCGCCTTCTCCGCGGTGGGGGTGCGCCGGGGGTCGACGACGACGAGTCTGGCACCGGCCTTGACCCGGTTCATCATCCTGAGGAAGAGGATGGGATGGCAGTCGGCCATGTTCGCGCCGCTGACGAAGAACAGGTCGGCGTGGTCGAAGTCCTGGTAGGAGCCGGGCGGGCCGTCCGCGCCGAGCGACTGCTTGTAGCCGGTGCCGGCGCCGGCCATGCACAACCGGGAGTTGGACTCGATGTTGTTGGTACCGACGAATCCCTTCGCGAGCTTGGTCACCAGGTACTGCGCCTCGAGCGACATCTGTCCGGAGACGTAGAAGGACAGGGCGTCGGGGCCGTGCTCGTCGAGCACCCCCCGCAACCGGCGGGCGGTGTCGGCGATCGCGGCGTCGACGTCCACGGGCACCGGGGTGGCCCCGCGTTCGGTGCGACGGTACGCGGTCTCCATGCGTCCGCCGGCGGCCATCATCTCCGCGCTGGTCGCCCCCTTCGTGCAGAGGCGCCCGAAGTTGGTGGGGTGGTCCTTGTCGCCGTACGCGTCGAGCACGCGGCGGGCACCGGTGGCGGGATCGAGGCCGACCTCGAGCACCATGCCGCAGCCCACGCCGCAGTATGAGCAGGCGGTCTTGACCTTCGTGATCTCGCCCTGCATCGAACCGCTCCTCACCTGGGTCGGCCACGTTCCTCCGGCCGGGTCTCATGCTCCCGACCCCGTGTTTCGTGGGCATTAACCGTGGTGAGTCCCCGGTGACATCTGGCTCACGATTCGCCGTCCGGACCGGTGAGAGGGTGCGCGCGCACTCCGAACGCGCGGCATCCCGCCGGCTGACACAGCCGGCGGGATGCCGCCCCAGGTGTGGAGGATCGGCCGGGGGAAGGCCGATCCTCGAGGATCAGGTGAGGTCGAACCGGTCGAGGTTCATCACCTTGTTCCATGCCGCGACGAAGTCCTGGACGAACTTCTGCTGCGCGTCGGCGCTGCCGTAGACCTCGGCGATTCCACGCAACTGCGAGTTCGAACCGAAGACCAGGTCGACGGCCGTGGCTGTCCACCTGACCTCACCCGAAGCCCGGTCGCGGCCCTCGTAGACGTTCTCGGTCGACTCGGACACCTTCCACTCCGTGCGCATGTCGAGCAGGTTCACGAAGAAGTCGGTGGTCAGTGCCTCGGGCCGATCGGTGAACACGCCGTGGGCGGATTGCCCGAAGTTGGCGTTCAGGGCCCGGAGTCCGCCGACGAGCACCGTCATCTCCGGAGCGGTCAGCGTCAACAGGTTCGCCCGGTCCAGCAGCAACCGTTCCGGCGGCTGCTTCTCACCGTCGCGCAGGTAGTTGCGGAACCCGTCGGCCCGGGGCTCGAGTACGGCGAACGACTCCGTATCGGTCTGTTCCTGCGAGGCATCGGTGCGGCCCGGCGAGAACGGGACCGTGATCTCGACACCGGCGTTCTTCGCCGCCTGTTCGACTGCGGCGCAGCCGGCCAGGACGATCAGATCGGCGAGCGAGACCTTCTTCGCGGACTGACCGCTGTCGAAGTCCTGCCGGATCTGCTCGAGGGCCTGCAGTACCTCGGCCACCCGGCCGGGTTCGTTGATCTCCCAGTTCTTCTGCGGCTCGAGGCGGATGCGGGCACCGTTGGCCCCGCCGCGCTTGTCGGTGCCACGGAAGCTCGCCGCCGACGCCCACGCGGTGGCGACCAGCTGCGGGATGGACAGTCCCGACTCGAGGATCTTGGTCTTCAGGGCGGCGATGTCGTCCGCGCCGATCAGTTCGTGATCGACCGCGGGAACCGGGTCCTGCCACAGCTGCGCCTCGGGGACCCACGGTCCGAGGTAGCGCGTGACCGGCCCCATGTCGCGGTGCAGCAGCTTGTACCAGGCCTTGGCGAACTCCTCCTCGAATTCCTTCGGGTTGTCCAGCCAGCGACGGGTGATCGGCCCGTAGATCGGGTCGAACCGCAGCGACAGATCCGTGGTCAGCATCACCGGTGTGTGACGCTTGGACGCATCGTGGGCGTCGGGGACGGCGTCGGCGGCGGCCCCGTCCTTCGGGATCCACTGCCACGCGCCGGCGGGGCTCTTGGTCTTCTCCCACTCGTAGCCGTACAGGGTTTCGAGGTAGGTGTTGTCCCATTGCCGCGGGGTGGGGGTCCAGGCGCCCTCGAGCCCGCTGGTGATCGCGTCCCCGCCGACGCCGGTGCCGTAGGAGTTCTTCCAGCCCAGGCCCATCTGCTCGATGGGGGCGGCCTCGGGCTCGGGACCGACGTGGTCGGCGGTCGCGGCACCGTGGGTCTTGCCGATGGTGTGCCCGCCCGCGATGAGTGCCGCCGTCTCGATGTCGTTCATCGCCATCCGGCCGAACGTCTCCCGGATGTCGATGGCCGCGGCGAGCGGATCCGGATTACCGTTGGGCCCTTCGGGATTGACGTAGATCAACCCCATCTGCACGGCGCCGAGCGGGCCGGACAGTTCCCGCTCGCCGCTGTACCGCTCGTCCCCGAGCCAGGTGTCCTCGGGGCCCCAGAACACCTCGTCGGGCTCCCAGATGTCCTCGCGGCCGAAGGCGAAACCGAACGTCTCGAATCCCATGGATTCGTACGCGCAGTTGCCGGCGAAGATCAGCAGATCCGCCCAGGAGAGCTTGCGGCCGTACTTCTGCTTGATCGGCCACAGCAGCCGGCGCGCCTTGTCGAGGCTCGCGTTGTCGGGCCAGCTGTTGAGGGGAGCGAAGCGCTGGGCGCCCTTGCCGCCACCGCCCCGGCCGTCGGCGATGCGGTACGTGCCCGCGGCATGCCAGCTCATCCGGATGAACAGCGGGCCGTAGTGGCCGTAGTCGGCCGGCCACCACGGCTGCGACGTCGTCATCAGCGCGAAGATGTCCTGTTTGAGGGCCTCGACGTCGAGGCTTGCGAACTCGTCGGCGTAGTTGTAGTCCGGTCCCATCGGATTGGACAGGGGCGAATGCTGGTGGAGGACCTGCAGATCCAGCTGGTTGGGCCACCAGTCCCGGTTGGTCCTGGGCCGATGCGGCTTCGGCTCGGGAGACGGGATTACCGGATTTTCGCTTTCACTGTTGGACACGTCGGCCCTTCCTTCCGGATGCGGTGAATCTGACGGTGATCACGGATGTGACCGCGAAGCGTGAGCTGCCGAGCAGTCGGGGCACGTGCCCCAGTAGATGACCTCCGCCTCGTCGACGTGGAAGCCGCTGTGGTCGGACGCCGTCAGACAGGGCGCCTCGCCGACGGCACAGTCGACGTCGACGATGGCCCCGCAGGACCGGCAGACGAGGTGGTGGTGGTTGTCCCCGACCCGCGACTCGTAGCGTGCGACGGAACCGGACGGCTGGATCCGCCGCACCAGACCTGCACCGGTCAGGGCGTGCAGCACGTCGTACACGGTCTGCCGGGACACGTCCGGCAGACCGGTGCGCACGGCCCCGAAGATCGTCTCCGTGTCGGCATGCGGGTGCTCGTGCACCGCCTCCAGCACTGCGATCCGGGGCCGGGTCACGCGCAGCTCCGCCGTACGCAATTGCTCCACGAATTCCTGCGTCGAGGGCACGGGGATACTATGACGCACTTTTCTGGAATGAGTCATGACTTTGACGCAATCGCAGCATGATCAGAATTCGCGCGTATGCCCGGGGCGGCCGCGGCTACCCGGCCGCTAGGACTTCGGTTGCTGCGACCACCACTTCAACAGCTCGGCCTCGGCCTCGTCGCGATCGAGGGGTCCACGGTCGAGCCGCAGCTCCTTGAGGAACTTCCACGCCTGCCCCACCTGCGGGCCGGGCTTCAGGCCGAGCAGTTCCATGATGGCGTTGCCGTCGAGGTCGGGCCGGACCTTCGCCAGGTCCTCCTGCTCGGCGATCCGCTCGATGCGTGTCTCGAGATCGTCGTACGTGGCCTGCAGCGCCGCGGCCCGGCGCTTGTTGCGGGTGGTGCAGTCCGCCCGGACCAGCTTGTGCAGCCGGGGCAGCAGATCACCGGCGTCGTGCACGTAGCGACGGACCGCCGAATCCGTCCACTGGCCCTTGCCGTAGCCGTGGAACCGCAGGTGCAGGAACACGAGCTGACCGACGTCGTCGATCATCTGCTTGGAGTACTTCAGCGCCCGCATCCGTTTGCGGACGAGCTTGGCGCCGACGACCTCGTGGTGGTGGAAGCTGACCCCACCGCCCGGCTCGTTGCGCTTCGTCGCGGGCTTGCCGATGTCGTGCAGCAGGGCTGCCCAGCGCAGCACGAGGTCGGGGTCGCCGTCCTCGAGGTCGATGGCCTGCCGGAGCACGGTCAGCGAATGCCAGTACACGTCCTTGTGCTGATGGTGCTCGTCGATCTCGAGCTTCATCGCCGGGATCTCCGGGATCACCCGCTCGGCGAGACCCGTCTCGACCATGATGTCGATGCCCTCGATGGGGTAGTCACCGAGGATCAGCTTGTCGAGTTCGGCCTGCACCCGCTCGGCGCTGATCCGCAGGATCTCGTCGGCCATGGCCACGATCGCGTCGTGGACGCGTTCGGCCAGCCCGAACCCCAGCTGGGAGACGAACCGCGCCGCGCGCAGCATCCGCAGCGGGTCGTCGTGGAACGACTCGCTCGGCAGCGCGGGAGTGTCGATGACCCCGGCGATCAGGGCATCCATTCCGCCGAGCGGATCGACGAAGTCCTCCGCGCCGGTCGGGCCGATGCGCACGGCCATGGCGTTGACGGTGAAGTCGCGCCGGACGAGGTCGTCCTCGAGGCGGGTGCCGTACTCGACGATCGGATGGCGGGTGACGCGGTCGTACGCGTCGCTGCGGAACGTGGTGATCTCGATCTGCTCCGGTCCCTTGACCGCGCTGATCGTGCCGAAGTCGATGCCGGTGTCCCACTGGTGGTCGGCCCAGCCGCGCAGCAACGCCTGCACCTGCTCGGGTCGCGCGTCGGTGGTGAAGTCGAGATCGGTGCCGAGGCGACCGAGGACCGCGTCCCGGACGCTCCCTCCCACCAGGTAGAGCTCGTGACCGGCGGCGGTGAAGCGCGCACCGAGCGGCGCCAGGATGTCCGACAGCGCACGCAGCGTCGCGTCGGCCCCGGCGAGCAGTCGGGCGCGCCGCTCGGTGTCGGTGGAGGGAGAGTTCACGTCTTCGAACCTTACCGAGGTGGCCGAACGCACCGGTGCGCGCTCCGGACGTGCCTGGTTGAACCGCCGGGCGCGTCCCGCCAACTAGTATCGATGAGGTGTCGCCCGCAGAACGTGCCAACCGCAACCGCCGCACCTCGCGGCGGCGTGGCGCGGGCGCCAAGTCCGGTGGCCGGCCCACCTCCGACACGTCGAAGCCTCACCTGCGCACGGTCCGCGAGACCTCGGCCGGGGGACTGGTGGTCGACGGCCTCGGCGGACCCCCCGAGAAATTGTGCGCGGCGTTGATCGGACGCACCGACCGGCGGGGCCGGCTGCTGTGGTCGCTGCCGAAGGGACACATCGAGAAGGGCGAGACCGCCGAGCAGACGGCGATGCGCGAGGTCCACGAGGAGACCGGCATCCACGGCACCGTCCTCGCCACCCTCGGCAGCATCGACTACTGGTTCGTCACCGAGGGCCGGCGCGTCCACAAGACCGTGCACCACTACCTGCTGCGCTACCTGGACGGCGAGCTCTCCGACGCCGACGTCGAGGTCACCGAGGTGGCCTGGGTCCCGCTGCCGGAGCTGCGCTCACGCCTGGCGTACGCGGACGAGCGCAGGCTCGCCGACGTCGCCGACCAGTTGATCGCCGAGATGGATCCGTCGATGCTGCTCGGACCCGGCGGACCGGAGGCCCGTCTCGGATGACGTCGGCAGCTCGCCGGGCCGCGGCGGCCGTTCTCGCCGTGCTCGCGCTCGTCCTGACGACGGCGGGCGTGTCCGTCGCCCAGCCGCGCAGCGACGCGTCCGATGCGCCGCGCTTCCTGGAACTGCGCATCGACTCGGTGACGCCGACGACGGTGTCCACCAGCAGCGAGCCGGTGGTGACGGTGAGCGGCACGCTCGAGAACGTCGGGGACCGCGACGTCGAGGACATCGCCGTGCGGCTGCAGCGTGCCCCGGCGGCCGGCTCGGCCGAGGAGCTGCGCACCGCGCTGACCTGGGATCAGACCGCCTACGACCGCACGGGCCCGTTCGAGCCGGTCGCCGACGTCCTCGAGCAGGGTGAGCAGCGGCAGTTCCGTCTCGAACTGGCGCTGCGCTCGGCGCAGGACCCGTCGCTGGAAATCGATACGCCCGGGGTGTACCCGCTGCTCGTCAACGTCAACGGCGCTCCCGAGTACGGCGGTCAGGCCCGGCTCGACGACGCCCGGTTCCTGCTGCCCGTGCTCGGAGTGCCCCCGAGCGAGAACCGGACGGACCGCCCCGTGCCGCCGGACACGTCCGCCCCCGTAGGAGTCACGATGATGTGGCCGCTCGCGGACCGGCCACGCCTCGCGGCGGGGGTGCCCGGCTCGGCGACGGACCCGGTCCGCCTCGTCGACGACGACCTCGCGACGTCGCTCGCCGACGGCGGTCGCCTCGACGGATTGCTCGACGCCGCCGAGCGGGCGGTCACCGCCGAGGACCGCCGCGTCGCCGACGCGCTGTGCCTGGCCGTCGACCCCGACCTACTCGTCACCGTCGCCAACATGACCCGCGGCTATCTGGTGGTCGAGGACCCCGCCGAGCCGATGGGCGAGGCCCGTGACGGGGAGGGGGCGGCGGCGGCCGCCGCATGGCTGGAACGGTTGCGTGCCGTCGCCGGCTCGATGTGCACGGTGGCGGTGCCGTTCGCCCAGGTCGATACCGCCGCCCTCGCCGAACTCGACGACGCATCACTGGCCGGACCCGCCCTCGCCGCCCCCACCGGGATCGTGAACACGATCCTCGGGATCACGACGACCCGTAGCGACGTGGTCTGGCCCGATGCCGGGGTCCTGACCGAGAAGGCGGGGGCGTTGCTCGCCGCCGACGGCCCGGTGACGGCCCTGCTCGCCGACACCGCGGTCGACGCCGCGGACTCGGCCGCGGGCACGGGTCCCGTGCCCGTGCGGGGGGTGGACGGTCTGTCCACCGTCCTGTTCGACAGCGCCGCCGCGACCGCGCTCGCGGCGCTCGGTGACGCACCGCAGACGCCGTCGTTCACCGCCGAGGACGCCCGCTACGACCTCACCGAGGACTCCCCGGCCGCCCGTCTGCAGGATGCGCTGGGCGCCCTGAGCTGGCCCACGCTGCGCACCGGGGACGACGCCACCCGGACCGTGTCCACCGGCGCGCCCGCGGTCCCGGAATCCGTGCTGTTCGTGCCGCCGCAGTCGTGGAGCGCCTCCGGCGACGACGCCGCCGCGGTCCTGTCGATGGTCGGCACGCTGATCCGCTCGGGCCTGGCCACCGCGCGTCCGTTCGACACCCTGTTCGCACCGGTGCCCGGCGACGCCCCCACCGTCGCGCTGTCCTACCCGGAGCAGGCCATCGTCGACGGCGCCTCGGCCGAGGTGCTGGACACGGCCCGCGAGCAGGCGCCCCGGCTGGATGCGTTCGAGGAGGCGCTCGTCGAGGATCCCCAGGCACAGCTGACACCGCAGCAGTTCACCGCGCCGTTGCGCGAGGATCTGCTGCGGGCGATGAGTCTGGCGGGCCGGCGCGGGCCCGACCCCGGTGCCGCAGCACGCGACGCGGTGCGGCGCGGCGACGAGGTCCGCGACGCCGTCGACGGGATGTTCGCGGGAGTGACCGTGCTCTCACCGGGTGGTGTCTACACGCTGACCTCGGAACAGAGTCCCCTACTGTTGGTCGCGCGCAACGATCTGCCGGTGGGCATCACCGTGCGGCTGCACGTGGACGCCCCGTCGGCGATGAAGATCACCGACATCGGACCCACGCAGCTGCCGCCGCGGGGCAGCCGCACCCTCACGGTGCCGGCGCAGATCAGCGATTCGCGGAAGATCGGTGTCGAGTTCGCCCTGACCACGGAGTCCGGGCTGCCGCTCGGCACCCCGACGAACGTGACGGTACGGTCCAACGCGTACGGCCAGGTTCTCGCGATCGTCACCGGCTGTGCGGGAGCGCTGCTGCTGTTCCTGGCGGGCCGTCGTCTCCTGCACCGCTTCCGCGGCGAGCCCGATCCAGCCGACGAAGGGTACGAGAAGAAATGACCGGGAATCCGACCCGTGAGGACGTCGCCCCGCCCGCCCCCGCGGCGGCGGAGCCGGCCCCGCGCAAGAACCCCGGCCTCCTCGCCGCGACCGGCTCGATCGCCTTCGCCACCCTGATCAGCCGCATCACCGGCTTCGTCAAGCAGGTGCTGCTGCTGACCCTGCTCGGTGCCGCCGTCGCCAGCTCCTACACGGTCGCCGCCCAGATCCCGAACATGATCTCCGAGCTGGTGCTCGGTGCCGTCCTCACCTCGATCGTCGTGCCGGTGCTGGTCCGCGCCGAACGCGAGGATCCGGACGGCGGTACGGCCTTCGTCCGGCGCCTGTTCACCGTCTCCGTCACCGTGCTCGGGCTCGCCGCGCTGCTGGCCACCGCCGCCGCGCCGGTCCTCGTCACCCGGTTCTTCCTCGACGACACGGGCAAGGTGTCGACGACTCTGACCACGGCGCTGACGTATCTGCTGTTGCCGGCCATCCTGTTCTACGGCCTGTCGGCGCTGCTCACCGCCATCCTGAACACCCGGCAGGTGTTCAAACCGGGCGCGTGGGCGCCGGTGCTGAACAACGTCGTCGTCATCACGGTTCTCGTCCTGTACTTCCTGCTGCCCGGGGAGATCACCCTCGACCCGGTGCGGATGAGCGACCCGCATCTGCTGCTGCTCGGCTGCGGCGTCACCCTCGGTGTGGTGACCCAGGCGATGTCCCTGGTGCCGGCGCTGCGCCGCGAGGGGATCAGCATCAAGCCGCTGTGGGGACTCGACGACCGGCTGCGCCAGTTCGGCGGCATGGCCGCGGCCATCGTGCTGTACGTGCTCATCAGCCAGGCGGGCATGGTGTTCGCGACCCACGTCTCGTCGAGTGCCGACGCGGCCGGCCCGGCGATCTACAACAACGCGTGGCTGCTGCTGCAGCTGCCGTACGGCGTGCTCGGCGTCACGGTGCTCACGGCGATCATGCCGCGGCTGAGCCGCAATGCCGCCGCGGAGGACACCCCCGCCGTGGTGGACGACCTGTCGGTCGCGACCCGGCTGACGATGATCGCGCTCATCCCGATCGTCGTGTTCTTCACGGTTGCCGGCCCGCAGATCGGCACGGCCCTGTACGGCTACGGCAGCTTCGGCGAGGGCAACGCCGAACGGCTCGGCCAGGCCGTCAGCTGGTCGGCGTTCACCCTGATCCCGTACGCCCTCGTCCTCATTCATCTGCGCGTGTTCTACGCGCGCGAGCAGGCGTGGACCCCCACGTGGATCATCCTCGGCATCACCGCCGTGAAGATCGCCCTGTCCGCCCTCGCGCCCGTCGTCGCCCGTAACGACGACCAGGTGGTGCTGCTGCTGGGCGTGGCGACGGGCCTGGCGTTCACGGTCGGGGCGGGCATCGGTGGGTTCCTGCTGCACCGCGCCCTCGGCGATCTGCGGATGGCGAACGTGGGCCGGACCCTGTGGCACGTGGTGACCGCGTCGGCCGCAGGCGTGGTGGCGATGCTGATCGCCGATCGGCTGCTGCGACTCGGTGCGCTCAGCGACCGGTTCGGCGGCGTCGGTTCGATGGTGCGGGTCGCGATCACCGGCGCACTGATGCTGCTGGTGACCCTCACGGTCATGTGGCTGCTGAAGGTGCCCGAGATCCTGGCGATCACCGCGGCGGTCCGGCGCAAGGTCGACGCGCTGCGCGGTCGCACGCCCGTCGAACCGGAGGTCGCCGACGCCGACGCCGACGAGATCGCCGAACTCGAGGCGAACCGGGAGTCCGAGGCGGAGAAGACCATCGTGTTGCCGCGTCTGGACTACGGCGACTACGGGGTGGCTCCCTACGACGCGGTCACCGAGGTGATTCCCGCGCTCCGGGACCTGCCGAGCCACATCGATGCACACGGGCAACTCCCGTACCCTGGTCGACGGCAGGTTCGGACCGCCCGGGACGGATCGCGCCGGTTCGCGGATGCCGGACGGCCTCCCGGTTACCTCCGGGGCGGGCGAGTCGAACAAGAAGGAGTGAGGGTGAGCGACGATCACGCTACCGGTAAGTCCACGGTCGATGAGTCCGCATCGACCGATCCGGGTTCGGTGTCCACGGACGCCGACGGCACCCGGTCCCCGCAGGCCGGCACGCCCGATCGTTCCACCTCGTCCCAGAAGTCCGTCGGCGGGACGGCCGACGGCCGGTCCGGTTCCGGTCGGCCGCGGCGCGATCCCCACGTCGACACCGGCGTCGTCCCCGTCGGCTCGCCCCAGCTGCCGCCCCTGCGGGTGCCCGGGTCCGCGCCGCGCACTCCGATGCGCGGGCCGAAACTGATCCCCGGCGCGTCGGTCGCCGGCGGTCGCTACCGTCTGCTCGCGCCGCACGGCGGCGCGCGCGGTCTGCGCTTCTGGCAGGCCCAGGACGTCAAACTCGACCGTGAGGTGGCGCTGACGTTCGTCGACGCCGAGCAGCGCGCCGGGGACGTGACCGGCCCCGACGGCCCGCAGGCGATCCTGTCGCGCACGCTGCGGCTGGGCCGGATCAACTCACCGGGGCTCGCCCGGGTACTCGACGTGGTCCGCGGCAGTTCGGGCGGCATCGTCGTCTCGGAGTGGACGCCCGGCCGTTCGCTGCGCGAGATGTCCGGCACCGAGCCGTCCCCGCTCGGTGCGGCACGCGCGGTGCAGGCCCTCGCGGCCGCGGCCGAGGCTGCGCACCGCGGCGGCGGTGCCCTCTCGATCGACCACCCCGACCGGATCCGCATCAGTGTCGCCGGCGACGCGGTGCTGGCCTTCCCCGCCACCTTCGCCGACGCGGACGTGACCTCCGACGTCCGGGGCCTCGGCGCGAGCCTCTACGGCCTGATCACCGCGCGCTGGCCGCTGCCCGAGCAGGCCGCGCCCGGGCAGCAGCCCCCGGCCCAGACCGGCGGCACGATCGGCGGGATGCGTCCCGCGGACCTGACCGCCGAGGGCATCCCGGTAGAACCCCGCGCGCTGCGGCCGGAGGTGCCGTTCGAGATCTCTGCGGTCGCGGTGCGCGCGCTCGCGGCCGACGGCGGCATCCGGACGGCGGCCACCGTGCAGCACATCCTCGGCCAAGCCTCGGTCGTGGACCAGAAGACCGACATGATCCCGGCGCTGCGGCTCGGGCAGCGCACTGCCGGTGCCACCAACCACGCGCTCGCGGACCCGGAGGCCCTCGCCGAGGAGAAGAAGCGGTCCGAGCGGATGCTGTTCGCGCTCGTCGGTCTCGGCATCACCACCGTGGTGCTCCTCGCCCTGATCGGCTGGTGGATCGCGAACCTGCTCGCGGGGGGCAGCTCCGACGAGCCGCTCACGAGTCAGGACTTCGGACTCACCCCGACCACCGAGGCCCCGTCGGAACCGGTGGCCCAGGCACCGGCGCCGGCCGCAGCCGCGGGACCGGTGGCGGCCTCGGCGGTGTCGGTGTTCTCCCCTCAGGGCACTCCGGACTCGCCGGCGACGGCGCGATTGGCGATCGACGGCGATCCCTCGACGGAGTGGAGCACCGACGCCTACTTCCAGCCGTTCCCCGCGCTGAAGAACGGAGTGGGCCTGATGGTGGCGCTGGCCGAGCCGGCGGCGCTGTCGTCGGTGTCGGTGACGTCGGACAGCCCGGGCACGAAGGTCGAGATCCGCAGCGCGCCGTCGGACCAGGCGTCCCTGGACCAGACCCAGGTGATCGGTTCGGCGACACTGCGTTCCGGCGTCACGGAGATCCCTGTCGAGTCCGAGGGACGCACCTCCGACGTGCTGGTGTGGATCACGGGCCTGAGCACGTCCGGTGGCGGCAACAAGAGCTCGATCGCCGAGGTGACGTTCACCGCCGCCGAGTAGCCCGGCGCTCGCACCCCCGGTAGCCCACCTCGATCGGCTACCATCCGCGCGTGCGAATTTTGGGGGGGATCGCAGGAATTGCCATGTCCGACGCCGAATTGCTGGCGGCGCACGTGGCGGGGGACCGACGTGCGTTCGCGCACCTGCTCGAACGGCACTACGACCATCTGTGGCAGGTGGCGCGCCGCACCAGCTACTCGCCGGAGGATGCGGCGGACGCCCTGCAGGAGGCGTTGCTGTCGGCGCATCGTACGGCGGGGAAATTCCGGAACAACGCGGCGGTGCGCAGCTGGCTGCACACCATCGTGGTGAACGCATGCCTGGACCGTATCCGGCGCAACCGGGCACGACCTACGGTTCCGCTGTACGACGACCACACCGACGTCCGTGACGAACGAAATCGCATCGCGGAGCGGGAGATTGCGCTCGACATCGAGGCGGCGCTGGGCGCCTTGCCGCCGGACCAGCGTGCCGCAGTCGTCGCGGTCGACGTGGAAGGCCGGTCGGTGAGCGAGGCGGCCCGGCGGCTCGGCGTCCCCGAGGGCACCGTCAAGAGCCGGTGCGCGCGGGGGCGTCGTCGGCTTGCGGTGCTTCTCGGCGACCTGCGAGAGACGGGGAACCGATCGTGATCGGTGACCGTCTTATCCTGGTGAGGGCACCCGAGGAGGCGGAGAGGACAGCGGATGACCGAGGACGAGCTGCCGCAGCCGCCGTATTCTGCCGACCTGCTCGCCGATCTGCACGCCGGGGTTCTGGACGACGATGTGGCCGCCCGGTTGTGGCCGGCGGTGCGACGGGATCCGGACGCCATGACGGTGATCGCCGCGCTCGACTCCGTCGGCCGCCGCCTGCGGGCTCTGGGTGAAGCCGAAGACGCCGGGGGGCCGTCGATCCCGCCGGACGTCGCGGCCCGGATCGATGCGGCGCTGACCGCCGAGGCCGCCGCGCGCCGCCGCCGACGACTCGCTGCGGCCGGCGCCGGGATCGCCGCCGCGGCCGCGGTGGCGATCGGATTCGCCGTCGTCGCCCACGGCGCGGACCGTCCCGGGCTTCCGGCGTCGACAGCTGCGCCTGCCGTCATCGCACCCGACACCGACGTACTCGATCCGGCGACGTGGCGCGCGATGATCGGCTCCGCGGACACCGGGCCTCTGTCGGACCGGAATTCCCTCCGGGAATGCCTCGCGGCCAACGGAATCGACGAGTCACGACCGCTACTGGGGGCGCGCACGATCCGCTTCGAAGGCCGGGAGGCGGTGGCACTGCTCCTCGGTGACCCCGCGTCGCCGCGGTTGACGGCGCTGGTGGTGGGCACCGGGTGCGGCGCCTCCGACCCGGCCACTCTGGTGGTCCATGGGATCGGTTGAGTCGCAAGAAGTTCAATCGTCGGCGACAGGGATCAGCAGGTCGAGGATCCGTGCCCGCAGGGCGGCCGTATCGTCCTCGGCGGCAACGATGCTCGCGAACATCGCCGCACCCGCGGCAAGGACGAGCACGGCACGCGCGTCGAGGTCGGCGCGGGAGGAGCCGTCGGAGAACAGGGCCGTGCTCGGGCCGCTGAAGTTGCGCCACAGCGTGTTCCGCAGATCTTCGTGATCGCGGAGCGCCCCGATCAGCCCGGGCAGGGCAGCTCGGACGTCGGGGCGGGCGAACAGGTCCGCACTGCCCTGAACCACCCATTCGATCCAGCCGCGACGGTCCGTCCCCTCGATCGGTGCCAGGTCCGGTGCGGAACCGAGAATCGAGTCGAGCACGAGGTGCGCCTTGGACGGCCACCGCCGGGCCAGCGCCGCCCGGCTCACCCCGGCGCGGGCTGCGATACCGCGCAGGCTCAGGCGCTCCCAGCCGACCTCGAGCAGCATCTCACGGGTCACGGCGAGGACCTCGGTGTCGATACGTGGATCGCGGGGGCGGCCGGCGGGCGCGGGGGAGCGGTCGAATGTGGTCATCACCGGTGATTGTGGCGCACGGCACGTCGCCGCACTATAGTTGCAACACGTTACAGAACCACTGGCATCGAAAGTAGGGGCATGACCTCGTCGCGACCTGCCGTGTTCGAGCCCGCCCGGCTCGGGCCGCTCACCCTGCGCAACCGCATCCTCAAGGCCGCGACCTTCGAAGGCGTCATGCCCGGCGGCCGCGTCACCGACGAACTCGTCGAGTTCCATGCCGAGGTCGCTCGCGGTGGTACCGCCCTGACCACCGTCGCATACTGCGCCGTCGCACCCGGCGGACGCGTGCATCGCAACACCGTCGTCCTCGACCGCGACACCGTCCCGGGCCTGCGGCGGCTCACCGACGCCGTGCACGCCGAGGGCGCGCTCGCCTCGGCGCAGATCGGTCATGCCGGCCTCGTCGCCAACCAGATCTCCAACGGGACGAAGACCCTCGCTCCGTCCACCCGCGTCAGCGCCCCCGCGATGGGCCTGGTGCGGGGCGCGAGCCTCGAGCAACTCGATCAGGTCGTCGCCGACTTCGAGAACGCGACCCGCTACGCCGTCGAGGCCGGATTCGACGCGCTCGAGGTGCATCTGGGGCACAACTATCTGCTCAGCTCGTTCCTCAGCCCGAATCTCAACAAGCGCGGCGATCGCTACGGCGGCAGTCTCGAGAAGCGAACCGCGTTTCCCCGGCGCGTTCTCGAGGCCGTCCGAAAAGCAGCCGGCGACTCGGTCGCCGTCATCGTCAAGTTCAACATGACGGACGGCGTCCCGAAGGGACTGTGGCTGCACGAGAGCCTGCCGATGGCGCGACTGATCGAATCCGACGGTCACGTCGACGCAATGGAACTCACGGGCGGCAGCTCGCTGCTCAACGGCATGTACTTCTTCCGCGGCGACGTCCCGATGGCCGAGTTCGTCGCGTCCCAGCCCCGACTCGTCGGACTGGGGCTACGGTTCTACGGGCCGAGGCTCTTCCCGGCCTACCCCTTCGAGGAAGCGTTCTTCCTCCCGATGGCCCGGCAGTTCCGGGCTGAACTGAGCATGCCGCTCATCCTCCTCGGCGGCATCAACCGGATCGACACCATCGAGAACGCGCTCGACGAGGGATTCGATTTCGTCGCGATGGGCCGAGCGCTGTTGCGCGACCCGTACCTCGTCAACAGGTTCCGGGACGAACACGTGCGCGAGGGGCTGTGCATCCACTGCAACAAGTGCATGCCGACCATCTACACCGGAACCCGCTGCGTCGTGCGCGAAGCCCTGCGCGAGGTGGAACACCCCGCCTGACGCACGCGGGATCCTCACGCGGACCGAGGCTCCGCGGCGTTCAGGCACGAGATACGCGCTCCCTGAGTCGAACCCGGTGCGGTCCCTGCCCGGCGCCGATCGCGACGCTCGTGCGTCACACCGCTCGGCCGGAGCACACGGACGATTCGCGCGCCCGGCTCCCGGCGGGCGTGGCCGGGGCCGTCGACATGCCGGGCATCGGCCCGGACGCGCGTGGGGGAGGGGACCGGATGCCGGGACGACACGGCACGGCTTCGACGGTCATATCGTCAACGTGACGATTCGACCTCCGGGTGCCGGGCTCCCGCCCCAGCCCGGCTGACAGCGGGGCAGAATACGCCGCACTGTGGCGTGACGCACGGCACGCGAGGAACAACACCCCTTACCCTGTTGTTGACCCATGTTGTGGACCACTGACGTTGTGGACCGCTGACGTCCCGGTCACGGGCCTTCAGGCTCGTCCGTCAAGTACCAGCAGGCAGAAGTACCAGCAGACACGGAAGGCTCGCATGACCACTGATTCCACGATCCACGACCTTGTCATCGTCGGTTCGGGTCCGGCCGGATACACCGCCGGGATCTATGCCGCCCGTGCCGAGCTGAAGCCGCTGCTGTTCGAGGGAACCCAGTTCGGCGGCGCCCTGATGACCACCACCGAAGTCGAGAACTTTCCCGGCTTCCGCGAGGGCATCATGGGGCCGGACCTGATGGATCAGATGCGCGAGCAGGCCCTGCGTTTCGGCGCCGACATCCGCACCGAGGACGTCGACGAACTCGACCTGACCGGCGACGTCAAGAAGGTCGTCGCCAACGGACAGACCTACCAGGCCCGCGCCGTCATCCTCGCGATGGGTGCCGCCGCCCGCTACCTCGGCATCCCGGGGGAGGAACAGCTCCTCGGACGCGGTGTGTCCGCCTGCGCCACCTGCGACGGCTTCTTCTTCCGCGACCAGGACATCGCCGTCGTCGGCGGCGGCGACTCCGCGATGGAGGAAGCGACCTTCCTGACCCGCTTCGCCCGCAGCGTCACCCTCGTCCACCGTCGCGAGGAGTTCCGCGCCTCGAAGATCATGCTCGACCGTGCCCGCGCGAACGAGAAGATCCGCATCGTCACCAACGCCAAGCCCGTCGAGGTGCTCGGCGATACCTCCGTCACCGGTCTGGTCCTCGAGGACACCGTCACGGGCGAACGCAGCACCCTTCCGGTGACCGGCATGTTCGTCGCGATCGGCCACGACCCCCGCAGCGAACTCGTCCGCGGACAGGTCGACGTCGACGACGCCGGCTACGTGAAGGTGCAGCAGCCGACGACCGCCACCAACCTGCCGGGTGTGTTCGCCGCCGGTGACCTCGTCGACCACCTCTACCGCCAGGCGATCACCGCCGCCGGCACCGGCTGCTCCGCCTCGCTCGATGCCGAGCGCTGGCTCGCCGAACTGCCGGACCACCACCCGATCACCGTCAACGCCGGATACTGATCCCTTCCCCCCTCATCGAGTAGGAGCCATCGTGGCCGACAAGAACACCGTCACCATCTCCGACGCCTCGTTCGTCGAGGACGTCCTGCAGTCCGACAAGCCGGTACTGGTCGATTTCTGGGCCACCTGGTGCGGCCCGTGCAAGATGGTGGCTCCCGTTCTCGAGGAGATCGCCGGAGAGCACTCCGACAAGCTCAAGATCGCCAAGCTCGACATCGACGCCAACCCCGCTGCGGCGCGCGACTACAAGGTCATGTCGATCCCGACGATGATCCTGTTCTCCGGCGGCAAGCCGGTGAAGACCATCGTCGGCGCGAAGGGCAAGGCGGCCCTCCTCCGCGACCTCGCCGACGTACTCTGAATCGCCGTTTTCCACGTCGACACGGATGCGCCCGGATTATTCGTGGTCCGGGCGCATCTGCGACAATCGAACGATGGTCTGGTGGAACACCGGGCACAGCAGGTCAGCAGCACGGAAAGGGCCGAGACATGCACCGACTGCGCTACGGCGACCATGGCCCTGCCGTCGCCGAAATCCGGAGCACCCTCACCGGCCTCGGATTTCTGCACGGCGAGTCCGACGTCGCCGCCGGCGACAGCTGGGTGGGCTCCGATGCGGTGTTCGACCGTGAGCTCGACAGCGCGGTGCGCGCGTTCCAGCAGCATCGTGGCCTGCTCGTCGACGGCATCGTCGGTCCCGCCACGTACCGGTCGCTGAAGGAAGCCTCGTACCGGCTCGGCGCCCGCACCCTCATCTATCAGCTCTCCGCCCCGCTCTACGGCGACGACGTCGCGACCTTGCAGCGGCGTCTGCAGGACCTCGGGTTCTACGTGGACCGGGTCGACGGCTACTTCGGACCGCGCACCCACGAGGCGCTGAGTTCCTTCCAGCGGGAGATCGGTCTCGCGCCCGACGGCATCTGCGGTCCCGAGACCCTCCGTTCGCTGGAGCTGCTCGGCACCCGGGTCACCGGTGGGTCTCCGCACGCCATCAGCGAGGAGGAGATCGTCCGCCGGTCCGGTCCGCACCTGAGCGGCAAACGCATCGTCATCGATCCCGGCCTCGGCGGGCGCGACCACGGCATCATCGTGCGCAGCCCGCACGGCGACATCTCCGAGGCCGACATCCTCTGGGACCTCGCTCGTCGCCTCGAGGGCCGCATGGCCGCGACGGGAATGGAGACCTTCCTCTCCCGGCCGTATCACGCGAACCCGTCGAACATCGAGCGGGCCGGAACTTCCAACGCGTTCGGCGCCGATCTGATGATCTCCCTGCGTTGCGACAGCAGCCCCAACTCGGCCGCGAGCGGTATCGCGAGCTTCCACTACGGCAATGCGCACGGCTCCGAGTCGATGATCGGCCAGGTGCTCACCGGGTTCATCCAACGCGAAGTGACCGCACGCACGCCGCTGCGGGACTGCCGCAGCCACGGCCGCACGTGGGATCTGCTGCGCCTGACGAATATGCCGACCGTGCAGATCGATCTCGGGTATCTCACGAACGCGCAGGACGCCTCGGTCCTGGCCAACCCTCGTTCACGCGACATCATCGCGGAAGCGATCCTCATCTCGGTGAAGCGTCTGTACCTGCTGGGGCAGGACGATCAGCCCACCGGCACCTACACCTTCGCCGAACTGCTCGCCGAGGAGCTGTCGATCACCGAGACCCGCTGAGCGGTTCGCTCAGCGGGCCGCCCCCACGGGCGTGCGGTCCGAGATGCCCGCGACGGTGAGTGCGGCCTCCTCGAGCAGACGGTCCAGGGCCGCTTCCACGCCCATCTTCCATTCGTGATCGCGATCGAGTTCGAGTCGCAACCTGGGGTAACGGTGGTGGGGGGCGATCACCTCGAAGCCCATGTCCTCGAGGAATCCAGCCTCGATCATGCACTCGGTGGGGGAGCAGTCCCGGGCCGCCGTTGCGCCGGGGACATCGCTCTCCGGCTCTCCGTCGGACCGGTACCCGAAGGCCTCGATCGCGCGTACGTTGCGGCGGATCAGATCGGAGATCACCGCGCGGATCAGTCCCGTGCCGAGGTCGCTGTCCTCCGCGAGCGGTTCGATCCGCATGGTGGTCAGCAGAACGGCATCCGCGCTCACCGGGGAGGTCGGGAACAGGTGGGCACGCGGCACCATGTTCGGCGGGGCGTAGAACGCGCTGCCGGCGGGCTTGTCGTCGAGCGTGGCGACCTGGGCGCAGGAACCCCACTGGAGCATGACCATCGACAGCCACGCCTCCTTCTCGAACTCCGGATCGTAGAACCCGCCCGCGTCGCGTACCGCC
The DNA here is from genome assembly GCF_047782815.1 of Rhodococcus indonesiensis. Classification (NCBI taxonomy): domain Bacteria; kingdom Bacillati; phylum Actinomycetota; class Actinomycetes; order Mycobacteriales; family Nocardiaceae; genus Rhodococcus; species Rhodococcus indonesiensis. Next base: position 5,529,169 of record NZ_CP180630.1, read on the forward strand.
GCGGGATCCATCTCCCAGAACACACAGCGTCGGGCGTGTGCCGACAGCTGGTCCATTCCGCCCAGGGTGAGAGTTGTGACTCGAGTCGACACTGGGTTACTCAGCCTCCATGTCCGTATCCTCGACTGTCGTCCTGACGTGCCGAGGCGTCAAGAGGGGTCGGCCTGAGTTTCCATCATCGCCACGATCCGCTCCAGGTCGTCGACCGAACCGAACTCCACGACGATCTTGCCCTTGCGCTTGCCCAGGCTGACCGTGACCCGGGTGTCGAAGGAATTGGACAGGCGCTCCGCGACGTCCTGCAGGCCGGGCATCTGGATGGGCTTGCGGCGCTGCTGAGGCGCGGTGTCCTTCCCGTCGCCGCGATTCGCCAGCATGACCGCTTCTTCGGTGGCCCGGACGGAGAGTCCCTCGGCGACGATACGGGCCGCGAGAACCTCCTGCGCGTCGGGCCCGGCCTCGAGGGACAGCAGGGCGCGGGCATGCCCCGCGGACAGCACCCCCGCCGCGACCCGTCGCTGGACGGGGATCGGCAGCTTGAGCAAGCGGATCATGTTCGTCACCACGGGACGGGACCGTCCGATGCGGGCCGCGAGTTCCTCGTGGGTGACCCCGAACTCTTCGAGCAACTGCTGATAGGCCGCGGCTTCCTCCAGCGGATTGAGCTGGACGCGGTGGATGTTCTCGAGCAGCGCGTCGCGCAGGAGGGACTGATCGTCGGTCTCACGGACGATCGCCGGAATGGTGGCGAGCCCGGCCTCCTGGCCGGCACGCCACCGGCGCTCACCCATGACGAGCTGGTACCGCTCGCCGTCGATCCTGCGCACGACGATGGGCTGCATGAGCCCGAACTCGCGGATGGAGTGGACCAGCTCGGCGAGCGCCTCCTCGTCGAAGACCTGCCGCGGCTGTCGCGGATTCGGTTCGATCTTGTCCGCGTCGATCTCGAGGTAGACCGCGCCGGCGGGGGAGGGGAGTGGTGCCGGCGTGGGCGCCGGACCGCCGTCGCCCTCGGTTGTCATGCCCCCGGTTTTCGTGTCATCGGTCCTGGTGCTCCCGGACTTCGTCGGTGCGGTGGCAGCAGCCTTCTTCGACGCGGTCTTGCGGTTGTCGCCGATGATCACGTCCGCCGCAGCGTTACCGAGACCGGGGGCGGCCGCCGGGCCGGTCGGAATCAGCGACGCCAGACCCCGACCCAACCCGCCCTTGCGTGTCGCGCTCATTCGTTCCCCTGCTTCTCGTTCCGGTACCCACGTGCGGCCAGTTCGCGTCCCGCGTCGAGGTAGCTCATCGCACCGCGCGAACCTGGATCGTAGTCGAGGACGGTCATCCCGTACCCGGGAGCTTCCGAGACCCGCACGCTGCGGGGGATGACAGAGCGAAGCACCGCGCTGCCGAAGTGGGCACGCACCTCCTCCGCCACCTGATCGGCGAGCTTCGTGCGGCCGTCGTACATCGTGAGCAGCACGGTGGAGACGTGCAGCTCGGGATTGAGGTGCGACTGGACCAGCTCGATGTTGCGCAGCAACTGGCCGACGCCCTCGAGCGCGTAGTACTCGCACTGGATAGGAATGAGCACCTCTTTCGCCGCGACGAGCGCATTGACGGTGAGGAGACCCAGTGACGGGGGACAGTCGATGATCACGTAGTCGAAGTCCTGGTCGCCCAGCGCAGCCGCGGAGAGGGCGTTCTTCAGACGGTTCTCGCGCGCCACCATCGAGACGAGTTCGATCTCGGCGCCGGCGAGATCGATCGTGGCCGGGATGCAGAACAGGCGCTCGCTGTGCGGGCTCTGCTGGACGGCTTCGGCCGCCTTGACCTCACCGAGAAGCACCTCGTAGCTCGACGGGATGCCGGAGTGGTGTGGCACTCCGAGAGCGGTGCTGGCGTTGCCCTGAGGATCGAGATCGACGACGAGGACGGTCAACCCCTGGACGGCGAGGGCGGAGGCGAGGTTCACAGTGGACGTGGTCTTGCCGACCCCGCCCTTCTGATTCGCGATCGTGATCACTCGACGGTGGGCCGGTTTGGGGAGAGCGTTCACGGAACTCGGGTGCAGCACCTGACTGGCCCGGTGCGCAGCGGCGCCGATCGGGGTGTCCAGCGGGGAGAGTCCCTCGTACGGAATCGGAGAGAACTCGTCCTCGGCGGACTCGGACGCGGCTGCCATCGTCCTCTGCGTCTCGGTTTCACGTGAAACAGCGGATTCAGATCCACCCGACATTGACCGCTCCTTTGTTGTCGACACCCGCACGGTACATCCCCCTCGCGACACCACGCCGGTGATCCGCGCTCGATCGCCGCGGCCGGTCACCGTTTCGGTCCCACGGGGGGTGGAGTGAGCCGAGGCGCAGTGACTGATGCCCGAACTCGGAAAGGGGAGCGCGCCGGCGAGGGTTGGCGACCGTTGCCGGCTCACTCCCTTTCCTCGTTTCGACTCAGTATCCCATCCGCCTTCCGCGGGGGTGCGACGACGTCGCCGACGGATCTCGTTTCACGTGAAATCCGCTGTTTCACGTGAAACCGAAAAGAGCGGGTTTCACGTGAAACAACGCTCCGCCCTCGGCGCCAGATCCGGCGCGAAGGAGGGAGCTACTGTCACAGTGACGATTTGAACGAGGGTAGGGGGAAGGGCGCGTGCCGCAACAGATCTGCCCTTCCGGACTCACCTGACCACTGGCTCCAACAGTCAAGGCCGCCAACAACTTCGGTGACTCTTCCTGCCGAAGAGGTCGACAGGCGGTGGATGTGAACAGGATCGGCCATACCAGAGCGAATTTCGGCCAGGATCGGGGGCCGGAACCGTGACGCGACGGGGAGACCCACCGCGGGTCCTCGAGCCCGGGGTCTCGAGACCGAATCTCGAGGCGGGGGTCACGAGCGGCGCGCGGTCCAGCCTTCGAATGGGGGCCCGACGGGGGATGAACAATCCACGCCGACAGGCACTCTTCATCGCCTCGAGTCCCTCGAGGCACGCATCCTCTCGAGTGCGATGCTCGAGAGAGTCTTTCACTCGAGAGCGCGGAGCGGTTTCACGTGAAACCGGATCAATGCTTCTTGCGCCGCCGAATCGGCCGCGGCATCCGCTCGGCCTTCACCACGAGGGTGGGTGTCTCGAGCAGACCCACACCACACTCGAGGACCTCGAGGTTGCCGGCACCGAGACGGGCCAGCTCGTCACGGTCACGCTCGATCTCCTCCGCCGCGCTGGAACCCTTGAGTGCCAGCATCCGCCCGCCCTCGTGCACGAGCGGCAGCGACCATTTGGCGAGTTTCGCCAGGGGGGCCACGGCACGGGAGGTGACGACATCCGACCCACCGGCCTCCTTCACGACGCCGGGCTGCTCCGCACGCCCGCGAATGACGAGCACATTGGTCAGGCCGTGCGCTTCGACGAACTCGGCGAGATACACCGACCGACGCAGCAACGGCTCGACGAGGATCACGTGCAGATCGGGACGGGCGATGGCCAGGGGGATACCCGGCAGACCGGCACCGCTGCCCACGTCGACGACACGTTCACCCTCGTCGATCAGCTCACCGAGCACGGCGCAGTTGAGCAGGTGACGGTCCCACAGTCGGGGGACCTCGCGCGGTCCGATGAGTCCACGCTCCACACCGTCGGTCGCGAGCGAATCCCGGTACTGCTCCGCGAGACCGAGTCGCTCACCGAAGACGCGAACGGCGACCTCGTGAATGCGTCCCTCGTCCTGTTCCACGTGAAACATCCTCTCCCGGCGACCACCTCGCCTCGAGAGAAGGGAGGGATCCCGGCGTCGCGCGCCGAGATCCCTCCCTCCTGCTGTCCGGTCGAACTGCTGTCGGTCAGTCCTTGACGACGACGACCCGGCGCTGCGGCTCGGCGCCCTCGCTCTCGCTGGAGACACCGTCGATCCTGGCCACCGCGTCGTGAACGATCTTGCGCTCGAAGGGCGTCATCGGAGTCAGCTCCTCACGCTCTCCGGTCTCCAGGACACGCTTCGCGGCAGCGGTGCCCAGCGCGCTGAGCTCGGCCCGCTTGCCGGCTCGCCAGCCGGCGATGTCGAGCATCAGCTTGCTGCGTTCACCGGTGACCTGCTGCACGGCGAGACGGGTGAGCTCCTGCAGGGCGTCGAGGACCTCACCGTCGCGACCGACGAGCTTGGACAGGTCCTTGCCGCCGTCGATGCTCACGACCGCGCGATCGCCCTCCACGTCGAGGTCGATGTCGCCGTCGAAGTCCAGCACGTCGAGCAGTTGCTCGAGGTAGTCACCGGCGATCTCGCCCTCCTCGACCAGCAGATCGTCCTCGGAGTCGGAATCCGCATCGAGATCCGGCGTCTCGGTGGTCACGTCGGCATCCTCCTGTGCCTTGTCCAGGTCACTGGCCATGATTCGCTCTCTCTTCTTCGGTCAGCGCCGCTTGCGCTTGGAGTTCTTCGAGCCGCCGGGGCGTTTCGATCCGGCCGCATTCTTGGGGGATCCGGACGGCGGCGCGGACGGCTCGGCACCGCCGGACGCGTCGTCCGCGCCCGTCTTCTCCAGGGAGACCTCCGACGTACCAGCGGTGCCCTCCGTACCGGTGGACGCAGTCTTCTTCTTCGTCGTCCGATCGGGACGGGCGCCGGGCTTGGGAGCGTTGTCGCTGCGGCGTGCGATCGCGGCCTGCTTCTTGGCCTCTTCTTCCTGGTCGATCTTGCGGAAGACGATGTGCTGCTGCGCGTAGGTCCAGATGTTGTTGCTCACCCAGTACAGCAGGATGGCGATCGGCAGGAACGGACCACCGACGATGACGCCGAGCGGGAACACGTACAGCGCCAGCTTGTTCATGATCGCGGCCTGAGGATTGGCCGCGGCCTGCGCACTCTGCCGGGCGACGGAGGCACGAGAGTTGAAGTGCGTCGCGATGCCCGCCACGATCATGAGCGGGATGGCGACGAGCGCGATGTCGAGCCGGGACGGAATCCCGCCGAACGGCTCGAACGCCACCAGCGATGCCTCGGGCTGCGTGATCCACGCCGAGATCGGCGCACCGAACAGGCGCGCACTGAGGAACGACTGCACGTCCTCCGGGCTGAACGCATAGTTGCCGAGCTGCGCGTTCTCCTCCGGGGACAGCCCGAGCTGACCGAAGCCTTCACCGGTGCGGTTGAACGAGCGCAGCACGTGGAACAGACCGATGAACACCGGCGCCTGCAGCAACACCGGGAGGCAACCCATCAGCGGGTTGAAGCCGTGCTCCTTCTGCAGTTTCTGGAGCTCGACGGCCTGCCGCTGCCGGTCGTTGGAGTACTTCTTCTGCAGCGCCTTGATCTGCGGTTGCAGTTCCTGCATCTGCCGCGTCGTCCGGACCTGCTTGACGAACGGCTTGTACAGGATCGCCCGCAGCGTGAAGACGAGGAAGACCACGGACAGCGCCCAGGTCGCACCGTCGTCGGGTTCCAGTCCGGGCAGTGCCGTGAATACGTTGTGCCAGACCCAGAGGATCCAGGACACGGGATAGTAGATGAAGTCGAGCACGGCTCTATGTACTCCTCAGGTCGTCCAAGGTCGCCACCCAGCGGCGTCGGTCCGAAGTCTTCAGTGCCGGTCAGGGATCCCGGTCGACCGATCGATGCCGCCGCTCGGGTACCGGATCCCAGCCCCCAGGGTGCCAGGGCGCGCACTTGAGCAGCCGGACGACCGTCAATACGGCGCCCACCACGAACCCGCGGGTACGCAACGCCTCGACGGCATACTCGCTGCAGGTGGGGGTGAAACGGCAGGTCGGCATGCGCGTCGGGGACACGTACGTGCGGTAGAGCTCGATGCAGAAGATCAACATTCGCGCCGGTGCGGAGCGCACCGACTGCAGCACCTCGCCCGCGTTCATCCCGGCCGCCGCGCCGTCTCGACCAGGCCCAGGCGGGCGAGGCCGGAGCGAACCTGCCGGTCGAGTTCGTGTGAGGACGCCGAGGCGGCACCGGGCAGAGCCCGGACGACGACGTCAGCGCCGGCGGGAACCTCGTCGACGAGCGTCGCACAGATATGACGAAGCCGGCGTGCGACTCGATGTCGAATCACCGCCGGCCCGACAGCCTTGCTCACGACGAATCCGAATCGTGGACCGCCGAAACTCACCACCAGCTCGGCCTGCTCCCGCTCGATCGCGTGCACGACCAGGTCTCGCCGTCCCTGTCGGCGGCCGCGACGAACTGTCTCGGAGAAGTCCGCGCGGCGCCGCAGGCGATACGGCTCAGGTAGCACCCCGAGCTCCCGGAATCGGGATCAGGCGGTGAGCGAAGAGCGGCCCTTGCGGCGGCGCGCCGACACGATCGCGCGGCCCGCACGGGTCCGCATCCGGAGACGGAAGCCGTGAACGCGCGCGCGGCGTCGGTTGTTCGGCTGGAACGTCCGCTTGCCCTTGGCCACGGTCAACACTCCTCGAAGTTCTGTGACGCCGGTCGGCGTCCTCGGTCCAACGTGTACGAAAATCGCATGAACACGTGCCGTACGCGAAAAGAGAACACTGCGTGGCAGCACGGATCCGTCACTGCTGTATGAGTGACTGTTCGAGGCTACTCGGCGGCAAGCACGAAATCAAACCGCGACGACGCGGCACACGCAAGACGACACGCCGCACGCCATTTTCCCCCCTCGTCACGTTCGCAACACGAAGTCGCGTGACCCCGTTCATGCTCCGGTACGCTCCCGTTCATGGTTTCGCCGGGGCAGTTCCTCGTCGCCCACCACCGCGGTGAGCAGGGCCGATCACCCCTGCCCCGCGGGCACCGGCGTTGCGCCCGGCCGCCGAGCCGGGCGGGAACCGGAATCCGCAGTCGCTAGCCCGGGGCCACGCGCGCCGGGCGTCTCGAGACATGTCACACTGGACACTTCGGATCCGAGCCGGTCGTCGCGGCTGCTCATCCGTCCGCCTCGACCTCGACAACTCCCCAGCCTCATCCACAGGGCGCCACCCTGTGGTTGTCCACATCTGTGGATAATCGTGTGGAATTCGGACCGAGAGAACTGGGGAGGACGCGAC